>NZ_CP108676.1:0-2385000 GCF_045162825.1 Streptomyces prunicolor
GTAACACATCGCTGCGCGATGTGCAAGTGAACACCCCCGCTTCGCGGGGGTGTTGCGGTTCGCTTCGCTCACCGTGCCCGGCTTCGCCGGGCTTGCTCGTTTCCGCTTCGCTTCAACGGCCGAGGGTACGGCCCGCGTTGTGGGCCGTCAGTCCGTGCTTCGCACGGCCTGGTTGATCGTATGTCAGGTACTGCCAATTCCTCATGCAGTATGGAGAGTTGGGGCGTGCTGCGCACTTCCCAACTGGGGTGGGTCCCCCACCCCGGGTCCTTCCGGCTGCGCCTCTCAGGACCTGGACCCGCTGCGCGGGTCCAGCCGGCGACAGGGGTGACTGGTACTCGACTGAGGGGGCTTCAGTGTAGTGCGTGTATCAGTGAGATGCGGCATGTAGGATTGGCGGAACAACAGCACGCCCCCTCCCTTCGCGACCCCGGGATATCAGACGGAGCTTTCTCGATTCCTGCAATTCGGCTTCGTGAACATCAGGTGACGCGAATTCGCGTATCCGTAAGTCGGTTGGATTCCCTTCGAATATTCCTGTGCCGGAACACGAGAGCCGTGCCACGGTCGTGTCCGCGACCAGCTCCGGGAAGACCTACACGGCCGCCGTGGCCACGCTGGACTGCTTCCGGGACGGCCGGATCCTGGTCATGGTTCCCACCCTGGACCTGTTGGTGCAGACCGCTGAGGCGTGGCGGACCGTCTGCCACCGCTCCCCGATGGTCGCGGTGTGCTCCCTGGAGAGGACGCTGTCCTGGAGCACCACCAACCCCATTCGGCTCGCCCTGTGGGCCGGGCACGGGCCGGTCATCGTGTTCGCCACGTACGCCTCCCTGGTCGACCGGGACGACCCTGAGGACGTGACGGGACAGGCCAAGGTCCGCGGGCCACTGGAGGCGGCTCTGGCTGGCGGAGAGCATCTGTACGGGCAGCAGATGACCGGCTTCGACCTGGCGGGGAATCCTCTCGGGCTTCGAGATCGACGTACTCGAACTCCACAGCGGGCTAGGTGAGCGTGCTGACCACCAGGGCGAGCAGCGCGATGAGCAGGGTGATCGTGCCGCCAAAGGCCACTCCGGCGCGCAGCAGGGCGGCTGGCAGGGAGGCGCCGTCCCAGCGGGCCAGCAGTCCGGCGGTGACGGCGGCCAGCAGCGCCAGGAGGACCGCAGTGAGCAGCGTGAGGGCGAGCAGGGTCAGGGAGGTCGGCGAAGGAGACACGGTTTCTTCCGTTCCGTCGGGCGTGTGCCGGTCAGGAAGGAAAGATGGCTGGGTGGGCGTGCGGTGGCGTTCGGGTGGATGAAGATGAACGGGTCGGAACGCGACCGGGGCTGATCGGGGAGGGGTTTGGGTGCAGACGGACGGGGGTCGGTCGGCGGCGCTGGACGAGTTGAAGGAGCGGCTGCGGCGGCTGCGGGTGGAGCGGCGGTTGTCGATGGCGGGACTGGAGCAGCGGGCGGAACTGGGCCACACCACTGCCAGCCGGGCGCTGAACGGGGCGACCGTGCCCAGCGAGGCGACGGTGGTGGCCCTGGCTCGCGCCCTGCGCACAGATGCCGTCCCGCTGCTGGAGCTGCGCCGCCAGGCCTTACCGCCCGCCCCGCCCGAAGCCAGAGCACTGGGCGATGCGGGCGGGGGTGCGGATGCCCAGTTCGAGGTCCGGTACCGGCGGTATGTAGAGCAGCGGCACGGGCAGTTGTCGGTGATCGGGCTGGATCTGTCCCGGCCGGAGCGGGCGTGCTGGCCGCTGGACGCCGCCTACCTCAGCCTCGAACTCTCCACCCCAGCCCACAGCGCCGCCCTGCCCAACGGCCCGCGCGGGATCGGAGCCGGGCCTGATGGCGGCATGGAGGTGCGGGTGGAGCGGGCCGAGCAGGCCTTGGCCGGACGGCGACGGACCCTGGTGCGGGGGCTGGCCGGCAGCGGCAAGACCACCCTGCTGCAGTGGCTCGCCCTGGCCACAGCCCGCAGGAACCTGCCAGGCGAACTCGCCCACCTGGACAGCTGCCTGCCGTTCGTGCTGCCGCTGCGCACCCTGATCCGCCGCGGAGAACTGCCCGCCCCGCAGGAGTACCTGGCCGCAGTCGGCTGCCCACTCCACGCCGCGCAACCGCCCGGCTGGGCCGACCAGGTACTGGCCGACGGCCTCGCCCTGCTGCTCATCGACGGCATCGACGAAGTCCCCCAGACGCAGCGGACCCACACACGGCAGTGGCTCCGCGAACTGCTGGCCGCCTACCCGCAGGCCGCCTACCTGGTCACCACCCGGCCCTCCGCCGTCCCCGAGGGCTGGCTCGCCGACAGCGACTTCACCGAGCTGACAGTACGTCCGATGAGCACCCGGGATGTCGCGGTCTTCGTCACCCGCTGGCACACCGCAGCCGCCGCCGGCACCAACGACCCTCAAGAACGCGCGCACCTGGCTGCCCTGGACGAAGCGCTGAAGGACACGGTGCGCTCCCAGCGCGACCTAGCCCGGCTGACCACCACCCCGCTGTTGTGCGCCCTGGTGTGCGCCCTGCACCGTGACCGCCGCGGCCACCTGCCCCGCGGCCGCATGGAACTGTACGAAGCGGCTCTGTCGATGCTGCTCCACCGCCGCGACCGCGAACGCGACATCGACGCCCCCGAAGGCCTCACCCTCACCGAACACCAGAGCATCCAGCTCCTGCAACGCCTGGCCTACTGGCTCATCCGCAACGGCCAGACCGAACTCGACCACGACACCGCCCACACCCTCATCGACGACGCCCTGCCCGCCATGCCCCACCTCGCCAGTCAGGCCGACGGGGCCGGTGTCCTCGGCCACCTCGTCGCTCGCTCCGGTTTGCTACGCACCCCAACCGCCGAAACCATCGACTTCGTCCACCGCACCTTCCAGGACTACCTCGGCGCCAAAGCCTGCGTCGAAGCCCGCGACCTGCCCCTGCTCGTCCGGCACGCCCACGACGACCAATGGGAAGACGTCCTGCGCATGGCCGTCGCTCACGCCCGCCCTCATGAACGCGCCACCCTCCTACGCCGCCTCATCGCCCGCGGAGATCGCACCCCCAAGCACCGCACCCGCCTGCACCTGCTCGCCACTGCCTGTCTGGAACACGCCACAGAAATCGACCCCGTGGTGCGCCAGGAAGTCCAGGACCGCACCACAGCGCTGCTGCCCCCACGCAGCAGCGAGGAAGCCCGAGCCCTGGTCACGGTCGGTCCGGTGATCCTTGATTTGCTTCCGGGCCCCGACGGCCTCGAGGACGACGAAGCCGAAGCCGTTGTACACACCGCACGTCTCCTCGGCGGCGACGCCGCCCTCACCGTCATGAAGAAGTTCCGCGCCAGCACCCAGGAGAACATTCAGGGGGTACTGCAGAATGCCTGGGACCGCTTCGACACTCATGACTACATCCGCGAAGTCCTCGCTCATATTCCCGGTCTCTCCGACGTGACCGTGACGTCAACGGAACAGTTGGCTGCCCTCCACCAACTGCAAACTCCCCAGTGGACGGCCTTCGTCGGAGACTTCCCCAGCAGTGCCATGACCGCCGCGCTTGACCCGAAGAAAATCCGGTCGCTGAGCTTCAACCACAATTCCACCCTGCAGAACCTGGACTTCCTCCGCCCCTACACAGCTTTGAGGAACCTCTACCTCATCAGGTGCCCGAACATCACGGACCTCACATACCTGGCCGAGTCCCCCTCCATTGACCGCCTTCAACTCTCGGATTGCGACGCGGTGCGAATCGAAGACCTCGAGGCCGTGACCGGACTCCGGGCCCTGGGCCTCGACATGGCACTCCCGTGCCAGGATCTCGGGGCGCTTCCCGTGTGTGCAGAGTTGACCAGCCTGTTTCTAGGGTCCAAGACATCCGGACACCTCCGCACGCTGCAGGGCATCACCCGCTGGCCACACCTCACCAGCCTGAACCTGCACGGACCCATCAACGACTTCGTGCAAGTGGCGGCACTGCCCAATCTGCGCGAGCTCGTACTACCGGTCGGCCCCGGTCTATCCATGTTCGAGCAGTTCCCGCCCGCCCCACAGATAGAAGAGCTCCACCTGGGCACGTGGACAGAGGGAGACGATCTAGCCCTCATCCGCAGGACACTTCCCCGGCTCAAGAGACTGAGTATCCGCTGCTACGGGGGACACCGGCACGTCGGCCTGACGCCGCTGCGAGGCATGCCCGATCTGACCATCCACATCAGCGGAGCCACCGAAGTCCTCGGCACCGAACACTTCCCACCCGAGGCCATCACCCGCAGCCCCCGCCCGCGCACCTGAAGCCCCGACGAATGGATCGCCCGGCACGTACCGAAGCCACTCCGCTCTCACAGCTCCTTGCGCCCTGCGCCCTGCGCCCTGCGCGCGGCCGGGGCACGGGGGCACGATCGTGTCCGCAACCGACTCGGGCAAGACGATCACAGCGGCGCATGCGCGCTGGAGTCCCGTGTACAACCGGGCGGTCCGCCCGGTTGTGGGCGCGGGAACCGTCGGCAAGGCGTTCTTCTCCCCCGCCGTCGGTTACCTCCCCGGGGTCTCCGCCCCGCCCCGGCCGGGGCGGTCGCCTTCGACCTCGATTCGGCCCACGCGGAGTTCCGGTCCGCCCAGACCGACTGGCTCGTAGTCTCCGGCTCCCGGGCCGTCCTCCCAGGGCTCCGGCACGGTGAACGGCAAGAGCGGCTACAGCTTCCGGATCACGGCGACGGACGGCCCGGACACCTTCCGCATCAAGATCCGGAAGACGTCCGACGGACAGGTCGTCCACGACAACAGTGCCGCAACGCTGGTCCGCGGCATCGTCACGATCGGAGTCCGCCACCGGTGGGGCAGCAGTGAGCGGCTAGGGTCATGGGCCCCCTGTCCTGTGGCAAGGGGCCCATTCCGTGGTCTTTCCTTGGGGGTTCGAGGCGTGCCGACACCTGACGAGATCTGGCAGGACGCCGACCTGCCCACCCGGCGGCTCGCCGGGCTGGCGCTGAATCCCGCCGCTCCGCTGGAGGTCCTGCTGCACCTGCTGGACGAGGCCCCGCTCGCCGTACGGATGGTGCTGTGCCGGGACCGGGTCCTGCCGTCGGCGGTCGTCGACGCCGTGATCGCGCACCCCGACCATCGCACCCGCAGCTTCTTCGCCCGCAACCCCCATGTCGATCCGGCCCAGCGGGCACAGCTCCTGGACGATCCGCACTGGTTCGTCCGCGCCCACCTCGCCGAGGGACCCGGGCCGGGGTACGACGGGCCGCCGTTGCCCGACGACGCCGTCGTGCACATGATCAACAGCTACGAGCAGGAGCACCTCGGTTCCCTCTACCGGCAGTTCTCGCCCGGGCTGCGCCGGTCCATGCCCACGCACCCGGATCCGAAAGTCCGCGCCTGGGGCGTCGGCATGTGGACGTGGCTGCCCGCCGAGACACGGGCCGCGCTGCTGACGGACCCCGACGACGAGGTCCGGTCGAGGGCTCAGCAGCATCTGCGCGACGAGGACCCGGTGTGGGTCGAGAGCGTCCTGCCCGACAGACCGTGTCACGGCCGCACCGACATCCTGATGCACCGGGCACTCAGCAGGGCGGTCGTGGACGCGGTCCTCACCGCGCCGGCCGGCCCGCAGGACCGATCGATGATCGCCGGGAACCCGACGCTGCCGCCCGACGTAGTGAGGCTCCTGGCCGCCGATCCGGACCCGGAGATCCGTGCGGAGATCGCCGGCCGCACCGACCTCGGCCCCGTCGAGCGCCGCACCCTCGCCGCCGACCCCGTGCCGGACGTGCGCAGGGCGATCGCTCGCCACCCGGACCTCAATCCTGCGGAGCGGCAAGCCCTCGCTACGGATCCCGACCCAGGCGTGCGGCTGGCGGTTTCCGTGCACCCCGCGTGGAGCGAGGAGGAGCGGGCCGGAATCGACTACACAGTCCCCTTGGACGGGCTCTTCCTGTTCCGTCCCGAGCCGTTGACGCCCCCGGACCCCGAGGCCGTCCGCCGGGACGCGCTGTCCGGTCATCCGATGCTGCGCAGAAACGCTGCGCGGGTGCACACCCTGCCGGCCGACCTGGTGGCCCGGCTGGCCGTCGACGACGACCTGGGCGTGCGCGTCCTGCTGGCCCAGAACCACCCCGACGCCCCGGCGGCCCTGCTCCTGCGCAGCTTCCTGGAGTACACCGGCCATCAGCGCGACCGCCTCCTCACCCGCCCGCACTTCCCCAGTGACGGACTGGCCGTCCACGCCGACGACGAGGATCCCGCCGTCCGGGCGCTGGCCGCCCGCGACCCCAAGGTCCCCCAGGCCGCCGTGGAGCAGCTCACCCGGGACCCCGACCCCGGCGTCCGGGCCGCGTTCGCACGCCACCCGAACCTTCCGTCGTCCCGGCTGGCGGACCTCCTCGACGACGAGGAGCTGGTCCACCATGCGGCCGCCAACCCGGCGTTGCCCGCACCGGCGATCCGTGCTCTGGTGAGCACCTGCGCCGGGTCAGCCGTCGGCGAGTAGCACTTCCAGCGCCGTCGCGGTCTCCGGGTGGCGGGCGAGCAGGGCCGCTCCGGCGGGCGACGGTCTCCCACGTCCCTTCGCAGCCCAGCAGGTCCGCGAGTGTCGGCGTACACGTGATGGCCTTGGGGCTGGTTCGGGCTCGCTGACGTCGCCGCTCTGAGCGCAAGGCCAGACAAGCGTCCTTGGCGAGCAGCAGCGCGGTGGCGGTCATGCCGCAGTTGCTGCGCGGGCCGATCCGAAGACGTCGTCGAAGCGGTGTGCTTGCTCTGTGCGTACGAGGTGGAAGGCACCGCTGCGGTGGCGCAGGGCGTGGGCGGTGTAGTGGACCACCTCGGCCGGGGTGAGGACCTTCAGGTCGCCGAAGACGTAGTACAGCGGGGTCGGGGCGTGGGCCGCGGTGAAGAAGAGACCGGCGGTCACGGTGTCGGCGCTGACGGCGTAGCGGTCGGTGTCGGTGCTGGGCATGCGGTCTTTGGCGTCGATGGTGATCAGGTCGGCGCCGCGGGCGGCGATCAGGTCGGGGAAGTGCCGCAGGGCGGAGCGGGTCCGGCGCAGAGCCTCCTGTACAGCGGGCGGGTAGGTGCCCTGCCCGCAGGGCTGGACGGTCCAGCCGCGGGCTCGCAGCGCGGCTGCCACCCGACGTTCGTGCATGTCGCCTATCACCTGACGGTCCTGCCACTGCGTCAACTCCGGTTCCCCCTCGGGTACGTTCCGCGATCCCTGCGCGTGATACGAAGGACTCATAGTTCGTCCTACCCTCCTGGACGCTATGATGCTCCTCATGGCGGCATACGTTGACCCACGCTTTCGTCCTACGCTCTGGCCCGGGACGCCCGTGCCGACACCGGAGTTGATGCCTCTTCGCGGGGCGCGGGCCGACGGCGAGTGGATCGTCTGGACCCCGCAGCTCCCTTCCCGCGCGCACACCGTCCCCATGCTGGAGGACTTCTACCTGCGCGAGTTCATGGAGGTCAACCCCGAAGACCTCGACGCCGTGGCCGCCTTGATGCGCACTTACGGACACCTCGGCGGGAGCATCAACACCGGCAGCTGGGACGAGGACGAGGACGAGCGGCTCAAGGAGCTCACCGAGCGCGAACACCCCCGCGCGCCGTTCGCCCTGCACGGCGAACTAGCCACGCTCTACGTGACGCAGGCCCAGACGGCCATCACCACCTGGCTGGCCCTGCGCCGCGAGGGCGGACTCGACGCGCTCATCGCGCCGGAAGTCTCCGAGGAACAACTGGCGCAGTGGCAGTCCGAGAACACGCATCGGGACGAGGTGTGGCCACGCGACCTGGACCATATGCGCGAGCTCGTCCTGGGAATGAGGATCAGCGACCTGGTGGATGAGCTGAACGCCGCGCTGAAGCGGTTCAGTATCGGCATCGGCAGTCTGGGCGACCGTTACCCCACCGTCCTCGCTGTGGCGTTCCTCCAGCTCTACAACCACCTCGCCGAGGACGCCACGATCCGCGAGTGCGCGAATGAGACCTGCCGCCGCAGCTTCGTACGCCAGCGCGGCCGTGCCGCATACGGGCAGAACCGCACCAGCGGCATCAAGTACTGCACCCGCGAATGCGCCCGCGCCCAGGCACAGCGCGAACACCGCCGGCGCCGCAAACAGCAGAACCCGCTCCTCCATCAGCCACCGGCCGAGAACCCGACGCCGCAGGACCGCCCAAAGCCCGTCGGCCAGACGGGAGCTGAGTGATGATCAGCCTGCAGGAACACCAGGTGGAAGCGAACGCGCGCATCCGCGCGTGGGCGGGATTCCCCACAAGGTCATCGGTACCGGCGCAAGGGCTGCGCGGGACCGTCGTCTCCGCGACCGGCTCCGGGAAGACGATCACCGCCGCGTGGGCGGCGCGGGAGTGCTTCCGCGGCGGGCGGATCCTCGTCATGGTCCCCACCCTCGACCTGCTCGTGCAGACCGCCCAGGCCTGGCGGAGGGTCGGCCACCACGGGCCGATGGTCGCCGTGTGCTCGCTGGAGAAGGACTACGTCCTGGAGCAGCTCGGCGTGCGGACGACCACCCACCCGATCCAGCTCGCGCTGTGGGCGGGGCGCGGGCCGGTGGTCGTGTTCGCCACGTACGCCTCGCTCGTGGACCGTGAGGTTCCCGAGGACGTCACGGGCCGGGCGAAGGTGCGCGGGCCGCTGGAGGCCGCTCTGGCGGGCGGGGAGCGGCTGTACGGACAGGCGATGGGCGGCTTCGACCTCGCCGTTGTCGACGAAGCCCACTCAACCACTGGTGATCTCGGGCGGCCGTGGGCGGCGATCCACGACAACTCCCGGATCCCGGCGGACTTCCGGCTCTATCTGACCGCGACCCCGCGCATCCTCGCCTCCCCCCGGCCGCAGAAGGGCGCGGACGGCGGGGAGCTGGAGATCGCGACGATGGCCAGCGACCCCGACGGGCCGTACGGGGAGTGGCTGTTCGAGCTCGGGCTGTCGGAGGCGATCGAGCGGGGCATCCTCGCCGGGTTCGAGATCGACGTGCTGGAGATCCACGACCCCTCCCCCGTCCTCGGGCTGTCGGAGGAGGCGCTGCGCGGCCGGCGCCTGGCGCTGCTGCAGACCGCTCTCCTGGAGCACGCCGCCGCGCGCAACCTCCGCACGGTCATGACGTTCCACCAGCGGGTCGAGGAAGCCGCCGCGTTCGCGGAGAAGATGCCGCAGACGGCAGCCCGGCTGTATGCGGCCGAGGTCTCCGGCGAGGCCCTGGCCGGCGCGGACACCCTGCCGGAGTCGTCGATCGACGCGAAGTTCTACGAGCTGGAGGCCGACCGCCATGTCCCCCCGGAGCGGGTGTGGGCGGCATGGCTGTGCGGCGACCACCTCGTCGCCGAACGCCGCGAAGTCCTGCGCCAGTTCGCAAACGGCATCGACGCCGACAACAGGCGCGTGCACCGGGCCTTCCTCGCCAGCGTGCGGGTCCTGGGCGAGGGCGTCGACATCACCGGCGAACGCGGTGTCGAGGCGATCTGCTTCGCCGACACCCGCAGCTCCCAGATCGAGATCGTCCAGAACATCGGCCGGGCCCTCCGGCCGAACCCCGACGGCACGGCCAAGGTCGCGCGCATCATCGTGCCCGTCTTCCTGGAACCCGGCGAGGACCCCGGCGACATGATCGCCTCCGCCTCGTTCCGCCCCCTCACAGCCGTCCTCCAGGGCCTGCGCTCACACTCGGAACGCCTCGTCGAACAGCTCGCCTCCCACGCCCTGACCAGGCAGCCGCGGGCCAAGCCGCACCACCTCGTCCGCGACGGGGACGGGCGTATCGTCGGGGCCGGCGGCGAAGGCGACGGTGCCGAGAAGCGGGACGGCACGCAGGGGGCGGTGGAGTCCGTGCTGCTGAACTTCTCCAGCCCCCGCGACGCGGCCACGATCGCGGCATTCCTGCGCACGCGGGTCTACCGGCCGGAGTCGCTGGTGTGGTTGGAGGGCTATCAGGCCCTGCTGCGCTGGCGGAAAGAGAACGGGATCACAGGGCTGTACGCCGTCCCGTACGACACCGAAACGACGGTGGGCGTCACCGGACGTTTCCCCTTGGGGCGCTGGGTCCACCAGCAGCGGCGCACCTACCGCGCCGGTGAACTCGACGACCACCGCCAGGAACTCCTCGACGAGGCCGGAATGGTGTGGGAACCCGGCGAGGAAGCCTGGGAGACCAAACTCGCCGTCCTGCGCTCCTACCACCGCGCCCACGGCCACCTCGCCCCCCGACGCGACGCCCTCTGGGGCAACGCCGACAGCGAACTGGCCCCGGTCGGGGAACACATGGCCAACCTCCGCCGCACCCACGGCCTCGGCAAAAACCCCGAACGCGCCACGGCACGGGCAGCGCAGCTGACCGCCATCGATGAGGACTGGGACTGCCCGTGGCCGCTGGACTGGCAGCGCAACTACCGCGTCCTCGCCGACCTCGCCGACACCGAGGCCGGCGCTGTACTGCCAGCCATCCAGCCGGGCGTCCTGTTCGAGGGCGACGACCTCGGACGATGGCTGCAACGACAGTCCCACGACTGGTTCCAGCTCTCCGAGAAGCAGCAGCGCAGACTCGCAAGCCTGGGAGTGAAACCCGCCGAACAGCCCGCACCAGCAACCACAGACGGCTCGAAGGCATCCGGGAAAACATCAGCCTTCCAACGCGGTGTCCAGGCCCTCGCGCAGTACATCGCCCGCGAAGGCAGAACTGTCGTGGGAAGAACACACGTTGAAGAACTGCCGGACGGTTCGGTGGTGAAGCTAGGGGTGTTTTTGAGCAACCAGAAGACCAGGCGGGAGCGTCTGAACGCGGACCAGCGAGCCGTTTTCGCCGAGCTGGGCTACGCCTGGGCCGCAGAGCAGACCGAACACGGCTGACAGCCGTCTGCGGGGCACAGACGACCCGCAGGACCGGCGGGTCCGGGGTGCTCCAAGATGGGGCTCCAGTGTCGTCACGGAGGGGAATCAGGTGCCTGGCCTTGGGTGGGAAGACTGGACAGCGGCGAAAGTGGACCCGAACCGTCTGCCGGCCGACTGGGGCTGGAAAGTCACACGCCCTTCAGGCCGCGGCTTCGAAGACGACCCGATCGACTACGCCGCCTGTCTGCGCGACCGCCGCAGCATCCTCATCGAGGAAACACCCGGCGTGCCGCTGCGGCGCCGCAAGCAGCCATGGCATCGCGCAGCACCGCATGCATCAGGCGCGTCCTACCTGCCGTTCACGACCGAGATCCCGTTCGGGCTGTGGATCATGAGTCTCGCCCCGAACGACGACGAGGAGCGCTCCGGACGGACCTGGGGCCAAAGAATATGGTTCCGGGCACCGGCCTGGTGGGCGCTGGGACCCCAAGGGCGAACAGCAGCAGCACTCCTCGCCCGACTGGAGAAGCTGACCTGGGACGAAGTCCTCACCCTGCGCCGCTCCTACAACAAGGCATGGCCGACCGACCGCGAAGACCCCGCCTGGTACGAGGCACAGGACCACGCCGCGACCGCCGACCGGGCCACGCTGAAGAACGCCCTGATCAAGCACACCGAAACAGCACTGGACCGAACAGCCCGCTCCCACAGCAAACGCGTACGGGACTTCTCCGACGAACAAAAAGCCGTGTGCTTCGCCGCCACGGCCCTCGCAATCGAAGACCTCTCCCCCGGCCTCGCCCACCGCCTCCTCGGACCACTCCGCCTCGCACTCGGCGACGTCCACACCTACCCCGTCCCCTCATGGGCCCACAGCCCGTAACCCAAGGCGAACTGCGGACCAGCCGTGACCAGCCCACATCCGTAGCCGCGGCACAGAGGCGGCAGCATTGGCAGGGTGGCGCCCCCAGCGAACCCAGGGCCAAGTAGAGGTCAGCGTCTGGGCGTCGAGGTCCAGTTCAAACAGGACGGCGCGTCCAAACGCCGCCGCATACCAACGACCACTGAACCTGCACCCTGCCCATCGCAGGTGAGGCCCCGGGGACGTCGCCCGGGGCCTCCTGCTGTCGATCGGGGAGGGTAGCGAACTTGCTGTTCAGATCTGTCCATTCGCGCCATACGCGTTGGGAGGGTTTCCCCATGAACATCGTTGAGAACGTCGCGTCCGGCCTCTTCGTCGCACTGGCTGCCTGGGGCGCCCGGTGGGCCCGGCTCGAATGGCGCCGACGTCGAATCGCTCGCGCTGGATGACGTAACCCCGCTGCCCGCTGATACGACGAATCCGCATGAGAGAAGGGCAAGAGCCATATGGGAGTCATCGAACGGCCGGACCTGCCACCCGGTGCTCGTCGAGACCTCAACCAGGAGCTGCACACCCTGCATCGCCGGGCCGGGCTGCTCAGTGTCCGGGAGCTGGCCGAGGCGGTCGCCAAGAGCCCCACTAGCGTCCACAACGCGTTCCGCCTGGCCAAGGTGCCCGAACAGCGTCTGACGATGGCCATCGTCGGCCGGTTGACGTTGTGGGTCCGCGACTGGGGTGTGGGGATCAGCCAAGCGACCGGTATCGAGAAGACCCTCCGTCGGTTCGAACGGCTCTGGCACCAGGCCAAGTACGAAGAGGAGGCACTTGCCGACCAGGGTGCGCCGCCCCGCATGTCCGACGCCACCCGAAGGCTCCTGTTCGCGCTCAGCCCGGAGTGCTCAATGTCCCACCCGACCCGGCAGCTCCCGCAGCCCCACGACATCGTCGCCCTGGAAGACCCCGCCGCGACGAAGCCCCCGGCGTTCCTCCGTAAGACCGGCCTGCAGCCGGAAGCCCCCAACCCCTGGCATCTGATCCATCTATGCCGCGGTTGCCAGCGCCGCCGCGAAGCCGGTGAACTCACCGAACCAGAACTCCGTGCGGCCCGCTTCGCTCTGGACCGGCGCCCGGGCGCGGCCCGGCACTACGCCGCGTACCTCGACCAGATGCTTCTGGGCGCCGAGGGCGTCATCGACATGAACGTCGCTGGGTCCGCTCTCGCGATCATCAAGGCCGATCCGGAGATGGCAACAACCCCATACACCCTCAACCACGGGGAGATTGTGATCGACCGCACCCATGGTTCCCTGCAGTGGGGACACTACCCATGCGAAGACGATCACTAGCACAGGCGGTCTTCCGGGAGGCTCTTCCCGGAAGACCACTGCTCTGCGCCGGCTCCACACGGGTTGCTCAGGAGGATGCGCTGGGCTCGTGAAGAAGAGTCTCGAACCGGTCCAACGTCTCATCGTCGACCTGCCCGACTAGCGCTATCAGAGGCGTGCCAGGACTCGCTGCAAATCGTCTCGGTCGAATGCGTGGCCGGAGACCAGCAGAGTTCGGGTGTAGGAGTCCAGAGCAGAGATGAGATCTTCCGAAAATCCCGCTACTGCGGGTAGATCCCAGGCACCGGTGAGCAGGTCGTCGAGGCGGCTAGGGTCGGCTGGCAGGTGGATGTAGATCTCCCACGGCGGGACACCTTTGAGTCTGGCCCGCTCGGAGCGTGGGGACATCCGGTTTCCCGCTCGCTCCAGAGCCCGCAGCACTGCCAGTTCCGGTGCAGCTGTCATGCCTAATGTTGTCGCCATCGCAGTCGGGTCCATTCGTTCGAGTAACGGCTCAAGCAGCGCTCTCCCCAGAGCCCTGCCGACCTGGTTGATCCCGGCCTGACGCTAGGCAGTGAGCCGGGGCGGACGGGCGTTGCGGCGAATTTTGACTCGATTGAGTGGGGCGGGCCACGAGCACCCTCGCCATCGCGGAGAAGGTGCGGGAGCTGGTGCAGGCGAAGGCCGAAGGCCAGGAGGTCGCGTCAGCCGAGGAGGCGGCAGCTTTCGCGGAGAAGATGCCGGAGACGGCCGCAGAGCTGTACCTCAACGACGCCTGCGACGACGACCTGGCGGCCGCGGACCGGCTCCCCGCGTCGTCGATCGACGCGGAGTTCTACGAACTGGAGGCTGGCCGCCACGTCCGCCGGACCGGGGGTGGTCGGCGTGGCTGTGCGGCGACCACCTCGTGTCCGAACGGCGCGAGGTGCTGCGGCAGTCGCCAACGGCATCGACGCGGCCGGCCGCCGGGTCCACCGCGCGTTCCTCGCGAGCGTTCGCGTGCTCGGAGAAGGCGTCGACATCACCGCGAGCGGGGCGTGGAGGCCGTGAGGTCTGCTCATCTCCTCGGTCAGGCTGGCCCGCCACGCTGACGCGGCGTGAGTCAGTCCTCCTCGTCGTCCTAGATTCATCCGGCAGGGCGGGAGAGCCGCAGTTCTACCGGCGCAATGCTGCCGAGGCGGCATGCCCAGGCCGCGCCCTCCCAACGGCCCTCGTGGGGCGTGAAAATCACCGCGATGACGCTGCGGAAGCCCAGTTCCGGGTCGTCGAGAAGTTGCCTGTACGTGGCGGCGTCGCGAGCGCTGGGGGTGGGGCGGCTGGTGGGGTGGGTGTGCCACTCGCCGACCCAGATGCTGCCGTCGCTCGCGAACGCCTCGTCGGCCAGTGCCTGGGCGTGTGCCAGGTCGCGGAGGAAGTAGGTGGGGGTGCGCACGGCGGCGGGGCCGGGGGTTCCAGCGTGGTGGACAGTGACGGTGTCGTGAGTGTGGTGTCCCAGCAGGATGCCTCCGGTCTCTGTGGTGTGGTCAGCCGTGCGCAGTTCGGTGGTGATGACCCGGGCGGCCGGAGCGGTGAGGTGCACGGTGGTGACGGGCTGCTGGGTCATGGTGCTTCGCAGGTGGGGCAGCCGGATCTCGGTGGTGTGGCGGGGAGCCAGCGCAGTTCGGCGCTGTGGCCGAGGTCGAAGGGCGGGGCCCAGTCTGGCTGGCGGCGCAGGCCAAGCAGGGCGTGTTCTCCCGGCAGTCGCTGGTCGGGGTGTCCGGCACGTTCGAGGACGGTGGCGACGGCGGTTTTGGCGGCGAGCTGCGCGACCAGGTGAAGGTCGGAGCCGACGGCGCTCATCGGCCGGT
The DNA here is from genome assembly GCF_045162825.1 of Streptomyces prunicolor. Taxonomy (NCBI): domain Bacteria; kingdom Bacillati; phylum Actinomycetota; class Actinomycetes; order Kitasatosporales; family Streptomycetaceae; genus Streptomyces; species Streptomyces prunicolor. The sequence goes on from NZ_CP108676.1 coordinate 14,858, forward strand.
GGCGGGTGCCGGTGCCGTACCCGGCGTCCAGGGCGGGCTCGGGGTCGAGGCCGCCTGCCTCGGCGAGGCTCTGGCGCCAGCAGGTGAGGCAGCCGTGCCGGGGCCAGGGGCGCAGTCGCAGGATCTCGCCGAGGGCACCGTCCTGCAGAACGCATGCGAGCACTGCGGTGAGGCCAGCACGACGGGCCAGGTGACCGGTGACACGGCGCGGGGCCACCCCGTCTGCCGTGCATACGACGAGGTGGGTGTCCGCGAGGAGGGCCCGGATGCGGTCGGCGTGCTCGATGACGTTCAGGGGCAGCGAGGTGACGGCGGTGTCGGGCCGCAGCGAGGCGAGTTCCTCGGCCAGGGTGGTGACCTTGAATCGGCCGATGTGCCGGCGGGCACTGGTGTGCCGGACGAGGTTGTGCCAGTCGAGCCGATCTGGGTCGATGAGGGTGAGATGGCCGACACCGTAGCCGGCGAGTGCGTGCGCGGTGGCCGAGCCGATGCTTCCCGCTCCGATCAGCATGATCCGCGTGCTCTGTAGCTCTTGGACGGGCCAATGGTCCTCAAGCTGGCGGATCCCGAGGACGTCGGGCTCGACCGACACGGAGATCGGCTGGGCGCCTTCACGGGTGACGTGCCAGGCGACGAGATCCGGCAGATCGTGTTCGGGATAGGCGTCCTTCAGGCCCGGGGCATGGGTGATGGCCCAGTAACCAGGATCTCCGGGCGCCTTGTAGCCGTTGGGCACGGCTGCCCTGAAGGCGTCGAGCTTCATGAGCATGCCGCGTCTGGCACGCAAGGCAAGCCAGACCAGGTGGAGGTCCGCATGGACGCGGCACCACCAGCCAGTGGAAACGGCCGGATAGCTGCCGAGCAGGCGCTGCTCGGGCGGCGGTTCCACCGGAAGAATGCCTTCGCCGCGTTCGGAGAGACCGCGCACGACAGCGAAGCGTTCGGGATGGTTGATGCGCAGGGACAGCCGACCCCACGGCCCGGAGCAACGCATGATGGTCGCGGCAGCCTGCGGGATGAGGATCAGCACGCTGGATCGTCCTGTCCGCCCGTGTCGTGATCGCTGTGCTCGGTGTTGTCGTGCGGGCTCGGAGGCCTCGTGAGGAAGTGGTCGAAGCGGTCGTCGTCGACGATGCCGTTGTCGGTCATCCGCTCGATCACGCTGCGCTTCATGAGGGCGTACTCGACTCGCCAGCCCGCTGCCTTGAGAAGCAGGTCAACGACCGAGTCGCGGCCCGTCCACAGGGTGTCCTCGCGCAGGAGGCACAGGGCGGCGTCGCCGTTGACGTGCCAGCGGGTCTGGGTCCACTCGTACGGTTCGGGCAGCGGGTCCACGGGGACGAGCCGGGGCGCCACCATGGGGTAGGCCTGGCTGTATTCCAGACGCAGCAGGAGTCCTTCGTCGCCGATCCAGGCGGTGAGATGCTCGGGCTCAGGCCGGTCGAAGGGCCAGCGGGGCAACCTGCCCTCCCAGCTTCCGGCCCCGTCGTCGTTCCAGACGAGGCCGGAGAACTGAGCGGTGATCTCCTCGTGGTCGCGGCGCAGCCTGCGCGGTTCGCATGCCCACCAGGTGGTGGGCATGCGGTCGTTGGGCGTGTGTGCGGTGGTCATCCCTGGGGTGCGTCCTTGATGGGCCGCCGGGTGATGAGCGCGGGGGTCCCGGTGATCAGCGAGGCAGGCTTGGCCGGTGCAGCGGATGCCGGGAAGTCGTCTCCGAAGATCTCCTGCCACAGTCGCAGCGCGTCGTCGGTGTCGCCCTCGGTCGCGGCCGCGCAGGCCCGCTCGGCGATGTCCGCCGCGTTGGTGAACGCGGCGGACAGGCCCGTACGGTCCAGGTCCGGCTGGATCTCCCCGCACAGGCCGGCCGGGTCCCAGACACCCTCGTTGACGCGGACCGCAGCCGCGGTGAAGAAGGTCCTGAGCGCCTGGGGCCGGTTGCCGGTCCTGGGCATGCAGTTGAGGGCGAGGACTTCCATGACGAGGGACTTGATGCCTCCCTCGACCGGGGCGTCGAGCCGCCATTGTTTGAGGACCCTCACCAGAGGGCGGAAGTGCGACCAGTCACGCTGGTGATCGGCGACCTGCTCGATGAGGTACTCCGGATTGGCGGGCACCCAACGAGTGCTGAGCTTCTCGGGAATGAGCAGCGTGTCGTCGGGCTGGCGCAGTGCGGGCATCACGTCGACCGTGAAGGCATCGGGATCCTCGGGATCGTCAAGGAAGCACTTGACCGCATGGTTACGCAGGAGGGTATGCCGGACCTCGTTGGCGTGAGTGCCGTCGCTCTGGCTCAGCAGTCGGTTTACTCGGGTGCGGACGTGCTTGAGAGCATCCTCTGCGCTTGAGCCCTCGCTCCCCCACTCGGGCTGTTCAGCCTGGTCGTAGACAGCGATGATGTCGACGTCGTGGATGGGCTTGAGCTGCGTGCTGCGGCTCAGGGAGCCCGAGCCGAAGGTGTCCAGGACATCGGGCTCGCTCAGCAGGGCGGTCTTGAAGAGGTCCCGGCGCTCGCGAGCCAGTCCGGTCTTGTCGATGTCCTCGTTGACGGCCTTCTGCAGTGCGTCGAATGCCTCGTCGATCCCCATGCGGTGTGCCTCCTCGGGCGCGTCGTTCAGCCCGGGTGCACGCCGTGGCCGCTGGCTCCCGGGTGGGGTGCGGCGGCCGCAAACAGGCATCGGTGGCTGCTCGTTTACCACAGTAAGACCCGCCACTGACAAACCCTCCTGCACCAGGACTAGCTGATCATTTGCGGCGATGTTCCTGCGCATCGGATCGGCGCGCTTTGTACAGGTGGGAGGCGCCTTCAGGGGCTGCTGCCTCACGCTGGGGAGCCGCCTGGTCCGGGCCAGTGTCTATAGGGCTCAAAGCGGGCTTCGGCCGACGGCAGAAGGACGTGGTGGACGGCCAGAGGAAAGATCGCTCCTGGCATCCTCGGCGTCTGCAGGCGTACAGCGGGACACTGCAGAGGAAACTTCGACCGGAGGGCGGAGGCACATGTGAGGTGGTATGGGCAGCTGAGGCGGCTGCTGCTCTCCCGGGAAGGCGGCGGCACGGTGCTGATGGCGGCCTCCACGGCCGTCGCGCTCGGTGTCGTACCGAGCATCCTGGAGCAGTGGACCAGGCGGCAGTGGGTGTTTGTCGCGGTCTTCGCCGGCGCCCTCGTCCTGGTACTGGCGGGATGGGTGCTGCAGCGTCCCCGTGGGCTCGGCGTGGTGGTCAGCCTGTACCCGGCGGACCGCACCCAGGCCTCGCGGGTAGTGGCGCTCAAGACCGCTTCCCGCACCGCGCACAGCACGACACTGGTCATCGATCGCGCGGTCCTGTGGCCCGGCGAGCGCTCTGTGCAAGGCCGTTCGGATGTCGCCGACTTCGTGGCCAGACTCATCGACGCGCAGATTGAGGAGCTGCGAACGGCCGACAGAGCGGAGCCCGAGGTCGCGCTGTACGTGCTCGCTCATCTGCAGGACGGCTTCCTTCTGGGCCGGCGCCTGGCCGACGATGCACAGCTGTCGCTGGCCGTGATGCATCTGTCTCAGCAGGCCGGGCGCTCCGTGGTCCCGGGAGTCGACCTCGGCAGCTCGCTGCGTACTGCGCTCACTGACCAGCAGCGGTCGCAGGTGACCGGGCTTCTGGCGGCCCCCACACGCGGCCGTCCGCAACTGGTGGAGATCCCTGCACAGCAGCCGGACAGCAGCGTCACCGGATCGCGCTGATCGTGCGTCTGGCGTCGGCCGGCTCCATGGTTGATGACGCACGCCATGTGGCGATGACCGGGCAGGATTCCTACGGGCCGGGGCACCACACCGGCTACCGCCTCCCGCCCGCGGGCCCGGGCAGCACGGACGGCCCGTGCGGCGCCTATCTCGTCATCGACACCGGCAACGCGTACGTGCCCGAAGATCCCGGTGTCTACGCCGCGGTGACCACGTACGTCTGGGAGTGCTGGCAGGCTGCGCGGCAGGAGTGGGCACAGCTGCTCGGCGGCACCACCGCGGTGGAGGGGCTGCTGTTCTTCCACGGCCCGCTGCCGATCGCTGTCGCGCTGGGCTGGCTGACGGCCCGCGACCGGATATCTCTGATCCACCACGACCTGCGGCTGGCACAGGGCACGGCCCCGCCTTCGGCAGCGGGATCGTAGTGGTCTACCGGGCCGTCATGCGTCGATGACGAACGCCTTCTCGTACACCTGATGCGCGTTGACGTCTTCGTACACGGTGGTCGGGCGCAGCCGGTTCCACCGGTTGCCCAGCAGCAGGGACAGGCCCATGGGGCCGGCCTGGAAGAGGTGGATCGCGGGGTGAGCGCGGCAGGCACGGCGGAGGTGTTCCCGGATGCCGACGGCGAGGGCATTGGCCGTTGCGGCATCCGGGATGGAGTTGTCCTTGGCCCCACCGGGCGGGCGCAGCACCAGCAGCCGGGAGACAGGGATCTGCTGCTCAGTCAGGAAATCCAGCACATCCTGCGCCGGGTCGGTGGCGACCGCGATGGCGACAGCGAGGTCGGGCCCGAGATCGAGGGTGTGCTCGTCGACGGCCGGCGGCAGCGGGGTCTCGTAGGGCTCGGCCGATGACCACAACTGGCCGCGCTGGACCACGGCCAGGTCGGCGCCGGTCACCATGCGGAAGGCCGCACCGACCACAAACGCGGGTGCCAGACGCAGGCTGCCGGTGACGGCAACCGCGGTGGTGCCGGGCGGCATCCGATACGGTGCGGCTTCGATGTCCTCCTGCAGCTGAGCCCAGGTTGCCGGGGCCAGCGGGCGCCTCTTCAGATAGGCCGAGGCGCCTTCAAAGCGCTCCGCCCAGTCCACCGCGTAGTCGGCGTCCTCGGCCATCGGGTCCGGCTTCAGGGTGGCGATGGACACCACCGCACGTGACGAACCCGCCGCAAGCCGCAGAGCCTGGATCGCCTCCCGGATGTCCGCCAGGGACAACCGGCGCTGCCCGTCGGCGACTTGGCGGGCGACCCAGTCGGCGCCGGCATGCATGGCCTCCTCATCGAACCGCAGGCCGGCTGCGAACATCAGCATCTGCAGGTGCTCATGAAGATGCATCACGTCCCGTGCCAGATCGAAGCGCAACACTCGAAGCAGGTCCAGCAGCATCTCCTCGCTCAGCCCGGCGCCGTCGGCCCACCGCGTCCGTGCCTGCCCCTTCTTCGACTTCGGGCCCTGCTGGGCCGCCTTCGGCACCAGCAGCTGGGTGCGGGAGTCCCTCAGCGAGACCAGCGGATCCTCCGCGTCCGGGGACCGGTTGCTCAGCAACGCGAGATCGACCGGTGCACCGTCCTTGGTGAGCTGCTGCCAGGCCTGCGCCATCTTCCGCAGGATCGACGGGCCACCGCGATCACTCGGCTTGAGCAGATAGTCCTCGTTGACCGGGGTGGAGCCGTCCGCCGCGTACTTGACCTGCATGTAGGTGTGCGGTGGTGCCTGCCGGTACAAGACGACGTCGTCCAAGTTGCCCGCATCGTCGACCTCGACGCCGACCGCCACCACCGGGTTGGGCGCGCGCAGCGCCGCATCGCGTACTGCGGCGACACACCCCTGCCAGGCGACCAGCCACTGGTAGCGGTCCCCTGCAATACGGACGCCCGTCGAGCTCGGGGCGGGTAGGTCAGGCACGGAAACAATCTCCCAGGCGTCGGGGCACCACACACGCGGCCATCGGCACGCTCAGCAGATCATCGCCGCAAACAGGGCCGAGCCGAAAGCTCTCACACCTACCGGTCGCAGGGCGGCGCATAGGCTCTCGCCCCCCACCGGCATAGCAAAGGCCCCCCGAAAACCCTCCCCGGCCGCTGCTTCATACCGCGTCCGAGAGCAGTTGATGTGTGTCCGGACTGAGTTGCTGCGTACCAGATCAGAGAGCCTTCAATCAGAGAAGTAGCAGGTCAGAGGTTCCAGAAAGTTTTCCGGCTCTAGTCGAGATGCCGCAGACCAAGGGCTCTCAAGTAGCTCACACAGGCCTCGCATACTGCTGGTCGTGACACACCAGCAACGGAAGGCGCTGCGCGCCGGGGAGCTGGAGGAACGGCGCAAGGAGCTCCTGGACCCCCCGAGGCCGGGATGGTGTGGGAGCCCGGTGAGGAGGCGTGGGAGAACAAGCTCGCCGCGCTCCGCTCCTACCGGCGGTCCACCGGACACCTCGCACCCCGGCAGGACGCGGTCTGGGGCGACGCGATGGTGCCGGTCGGGCAGCACATGGCCAACCTCCGTCGCAAGGGCCAGAAGAACGGCCTGGGCAAGGACCCGGAGCGGGCGGCGGAACGCGCGGCGCAGTTGAACGCGATCGACCCGGACTGGGACTGCCCGTGGCCGCTCGACTGGCAGCGGCACTGCCGGGTGCTCGCCGACCTGGTCGACGCCGACGGCCCCCTCCCCGACATCGCACCCGGCGTGCTGATGGACGGCGATGACATCGGCAAGTGGCTCAAACAGCAGAAGAATCCGGGCACCTGGGCGCAGCTGTCCACCGAGCAGCAGGAGCGGCTGTCCCAGCTGGGCATACAACCACTTCAGACACCCTTTCCCGCCCCAGCGGCGAAACGTACGGCGAAGGGTCCGCGCAAGGCGGAACAGGCGTTCCAGCGAGGCCTGGCGGCCCTCGCACAGTGGGTGGAACGAGAAGGCGCTCACCGGCCCGTACCCCGCGGACACAGCGAACAGATCACGGCCGACAGCGAGACCGAGCCCGTGACCGTGAAACTGGGCGTATGGATCTCCAACACGCGTGCCAGGCGAGACAAACTCATCGCAGAACAACACGCCACCCTCGCGGAGCTGGGAGTACCCTGGGCGAAGCCGGTTGTACCGGGCGTGGGTTCATGATGGTCACGTCCGAATCCGGCACGAGGTGCGCCACGACCGTTGTGCCGACGGCCGTGGCGGCCGTTTTCTAGACGGACTTAGTCCCGGGGGACCACGCGGAACGGCCAGCAGGGTCGGGGTAGAGCGTGGCCTCGATCCGGTCGGCGATGGGTGTATCGCACCCCTGCGCACTGAGTACGTATCCCGTCGCATAGGCGGTCGCATACAACGCGGTGCACCGCAGTTGGTCGGCCGCCGTCCCAAGGCTTGGGGCCGCCCTCACCCTGACGAACGAGTCGCTCGGTCGGGTGGGCACGTACTGGTCGAGAACGGTCATGGTGGCGTGAGTGCCGAGTCCGGACAGCAGGCGGTAGTAGAAGTAGAGGGTGCGAAAGCTCTCCGTGGCGAAGCCGTGTGTCGGCCCCCACTTGGTGAGAGTGTCCACCATCTCGGAAACCGTCAGCTCCTGGGCCATCAAAGATCCGAACTCCGCGATCGCCTCGCTGAGGTCGATGCCGATCGGCTTCAGTTGCGGCACATGCGGCAACTCGCGCAACGGCTTGGCCACTTCGGCGGGGTTGGCCGCGTTCCACCGAGCTATGCCGGTGTTCGCCTTCTCCACCTTCTTCCGCCGTCTCCGGGCCTCCTTGCGATCGGCCGCCAGCATGGCATCGATGGCGTCGGCCTCCTGCTGGAGTCCGTTCAGATGGCGCAGCTCGGCCTGGCCGAGCCGTTCCAGGGCCGGGTACTCGCCGAATTGGATGTACAGGCACACCACCCAGGCCTCCAGATGTGCCCGCCCCAGAAGTCGCACCGCCATCTCCTGATCAGCCCGGCCCGCCCTCTCCATCTCAGCCAGCAACCGGCAGCAGTGGCTCAGCGCTGCCCCGGCATACACCAGCCACTTGACCCGTTCGGTGCTGGAGTTGATCAGCGCCCAACGGGAGCTGGCGAAAGCCCGCTTCACCTCGGCAAGGAGAAGCGGGACAAGTTCGGAGACGTCGTCAGAGGTGAGTGGCGACGCGCCAGGAACAGCGTCCCCAGTGATCTGCGGCCCGTGCCTGTCGTTCATCTGGGGAACGGTAGACCGTCGAGGGACGGTCTACCGTGAATATCCGCCTCCACCTGCGTCCACAAGCGCGTAGGGTCCATCGGCATGGCCGCCGACAGCATGGTCCAACTCGTCTCCTATCTCGCCGCGCAACAGCCGGGCGAGATCAACGGCACGCCGGAGAGCGAATGGGTCGATTTCAAGAGCGTCTCGCCCAACGGGCCGTACGACCTGAGCACGGATAAGGGCAAGTTCGAGTTGGCGAAGGACGTCGCCGCCTTCGCGAACGCAGGCGGTGGCCTGCTCGTGTGCGGGTTCAAGGCGAAGAAACGTCCGAACGAGCTCTACGAGGTGGCGGAGAAGGCGACGCCCTTCGACAAGAAGCTGGTGAACACCGACTCCTACAAGGACATCCTCACGGAGTACGTGCGCCCGCTGATCAAGGTCAAATTCTTCTGGTACGACCACCCCGAGAACGCCCCGGAGACATCCGGACACTACTTCGTGATCGAGGTACCGCCGCTGCCCGAATCAGACCGGTGGGCGATGGTCACCCGAGGCATCACCGACAACGGGCAATTCATCAAGAACAGCTGGACCATCCCGATCCGCAACGGCGACACCACAGCCTTCCTCCCCCAAGACGAGGTCTACCGGCTCCTGAACGACGGCCTGCGTGCGCGGCGCGCGGCCGATACCACCGTGCCGGCGCCCGAACCGGCTGCCGACCGCGTGAAGGCTCGGGAGATCCTGCGCGCCGCCCTCGGGCTGGAGGAGTCGCCGGTGCTCTTCTTCCAGAGTGTCCCCGATCGCCCGCGCGGACTTGTCCCCGGCATGTACGCAGGCGGCGGCCTGCGAGACATCCTGAGCAACCAGGACACGCTTCGGAGCCCCCACGCCTTCAACTGGTCCTCGGAATACACGCATCCGGCACCCCGCGAAGGTGGTCTCCTACTGACCGACGCTCCCCGCCGTGGACTGCAGGTCGAGTCGGACGGCGGAGTCACCGGGGCCGTGTCGGCGACCGGGGAGATGCTCGGTTGGGCGATGGAGCGCTACAACGACGGCAGCGGTGTGCGCAGGATCAACGTGTTCGTGCTCACCGAGGTCACCTTGGAGTATTTCCGGCTGATCAACCGACACGTTCTGCCGCTGGTCGAAGGCGTGTGGACGCACCGGATCGTCGCCTCGGACTTCGCCCGACCGCCTGGGCGCGTGCTCGCGTCCGGTGAAGACCCGGTCTTCCCGTTCGTGGGCCATATCGAGATGGCCACGAGCGATGACTGGAACCACAGTTGGAGGGCTCTGGGCGACCCGGAACGCGACGCCTACGAAGCTCTGCGCTGCATCTACGCGCTCTTCGGCCTAGATGTCTCCGTCAACCCGTTTGTCGACGGAGACCGCGTGAGCGCGGCAAAGCTGCTGGAGAAGGGCAAGCGGTTGGAGACTGGGCAGTAGCCGCTCTCTTGCCGAGCAAGCGACCAAACAGCAGGAGGATGGCGGGCACATCCGCTGACCGACACGTCCCAGCCCGGGCAGCTTGCCTGCCCGCCGTCGCACGCGGCCCCACCGTCGCGCGCGAGCAACACCAGCGGCGCCCGGTCCCCTCGCCCGCCTCCCGGGACCTGTCCAACCCACCCACTTCTCTCTTCCTACTGTGGGGTGTGGACTCGGGGCGTAGAGGGGATGTCGGCCTCCCGACTCCTCGAACAGTACGGACCGCCCTCCGAGCGGGAGAACTCCTACTGAGACGGTCTCCGCCCGCCCCTCATCGGTCTCCGCGCCTCGAAAGGCGCGGAGACCGATGTTGCTTGTAGTGGGCTACCACTGGCAGCGGTGGGCAGTCGACGAACGGTATGACCTACATCTGTCCGCTCCACGCGGTCACTTCGAGAATCGACCATCCCGAGCGGTTCCATCGGAACACTGCCTGGTTGGCGTGGAACGAGGCGAGCCAGATGGTGTGCACCTCTGCCGGAACGTTCGGGCTGTCCGTGGGCACGAACCCTCGGGACAGCGACATGGTGATGTCCATATGGGCGGGATCGGCCCACAGGAAGAGATGCCCCTCCCGGTCGGGGTGCCGGGCCAACTTCTGCACCTTGTTCTTACCCTTCGAAGCGAGGAACGCGTCGACGTAGGGCGAGATGGTGTCGACGGTGCTGCTGGCCACGGAGAAGTTCAACTGGGTAGGAAAAATCCGGCCCGAAGCCTTGTCACTGCGGATCCGGACCGCCCGCACGACTTGAAGCTGTGCGAGCTCTTGAAGGTCGGCCGCGTGCTGTGAGGTGGGCAACCGATCGTCCGGGGTGCTGTCGTCCCAGCCGTCCAGGCCGATCGTGTCCAGGTTCGCCTGCTCCTGGCGCAGCAGGAGAGCCGCCAGAGGCGCAGAGATCTTCTTGAGGTGGGCCTGGGAGGTGAACTCAACGATCCAGTCGCCGTCCAGTCCGGGAACCGGCTGGTCGTACTGGCGATTCAAACCGGCCCACAGGTGCTGGCGGTCCGGGTCGATCGTGGAGGACACCTCCAGAGCGACCTTCGGTCCCTCTCCGTCGACGGCGGGTTCGAGCAGGAAGTCGACCATGCCGTTCTCGGTCTGATCGTCGTGGCCGTCCCGCCGCGTTCCCAGGATCTCGTTGACGGCCGCCTCTGCCCGGAGCTCATCCGGGGCCGGGGCAACCGGCTTCTTCTGCTTCACAAAACGACCGTACGCCGCAATCCTCGCCGCTACGAAGCGGATTTCCTGTGCGGCTGACGGTGAACGCCGTCTCCCGAGCACACCACATCCCGAGGGCCTACTGAGAGTTGACCGGGCGACGACATGCAGCGGCCCCAGGCGAGGAAGCCCGGAGCCTCTGCTGTCGTACGGACAGGACGCCTCGTCAGATAGACCGCACGAGGATGTTGTTGGCGCGGGCGGTGAACTCGCCTTCTCCTATGTGGAGTTACCGCCGCCTGCGCGGCAACCAGGACCTGCGTTGTCGCTTCGTGACCGCGGTCGAGCCTTCCTGGTCGGCGATCTGGTCGGGGCCAGCTGCTGCCGTGAGCCGTACGCGCGTCGCCGGGCAAGGCGGCGCACCGTACGGGAAGCGAGCGGATCCGTGCTCTTCCTGCATGGACGTGCGTGTTACGCACCGTCGTCGATGTGCAGCGTCCAGCGAGACGTGAAGCCGCTGTGAGATCCGAGCCGGGTGGCAAGTCCGCGCAGCGCCGCGTAGCCGTCGTCGCGTTCATCAGTGATGCTTGCGCAGAGCAGCTGTTCGCAGGGATCGACGAGGTGGGCTCGGACAAGGGCAGGTCCATCGTGGTCCACCATGCTTGCCCACCAGTCACAGCCAGTCCGGGTGAATGTGACGAGCTGAGCTGCGTCTTCTCCTGCATGCTGGCCGGTGTCGCGGGCGTGGTGGATGGCCAGGCCGGCGCGACACAGTTCCCGCGCGAGAATGCCGAAGCTGTGGGCCGGGGTGTCGGCGAGCCGGTCGCGTGCTGCGCGGGCCAGCTCGGAGAAGGCATAGGACTTGAAGTCAGGGAGGCTGGTGGCGAGGAGGCTTCGGACTTCGTCCGTGCCGAAGAGTTCCGCGACCCGATCAGTGCTCGATCTCATGGTGCTCTTTCTTGTCGGCCCCGCGCCGGTCACCACCGTCCTCCGCGACCAGCCCTCGCACAACACTGAGTGATGTGACCGTAGCCACAGCACGGGGAGGGATGGCGTTGAGCCGACCGTCAGGCTGCACATATCGAGTCCGCCGCCGATGAACGGCTGGACGGGCGGGCCCGGTTGGACCGCACCCACTCATTCGGCTCATCCGTACGGTTCTTCCACCTCGGTCGACGGGGTCCGCCGCAGCCCCCGAATGCATGCCAACTGGAAGTTGTGCCGGGCGATGGCGGCACGTCCCAATTCCGTCTCCCAGGTCTCCCACATCCTGCGACACGGCATCAGGGAGTCCAGGATCGCGGCGCAATGCGCTGAGCCGCCGCAGTCGGGCTGTGGGCGGTGCGGGCGGGAGTCGTGGTCGGCCTAGAGCGTTTTATCCTTCGAGCGCGCGAGCCATTGCTGCACCACTCTTCGACCACGCTGCCGCACCACCGGCGACCTGGTTGGCGTTCCGCGCGGCGCGAGCCGTGCGGAACGCTGGCCCGGCGCCCTGTAAATCCAGGTGTCCGACGCACTACGAACTGCCAGGCTTTTCCCATGGCGTCAACCTTGAGACAGCTCGCATGGTTCACCATGCGCGGCGTACTTCCCTACCCGGACCTACCTCGGCGGCGTCGGGTGCGGCGAGCCGCGAAGGCTCTGATCACGTGTCGATCGTGGCCGGAAGACGACAAGACGACGGGCCTCCATGTCGCACAACTCGCGATGCTCCGGACTCTCTGGCTTCAACGGGAGACTCGGCGGCTCACCCGCGGGCGCCACCGTGAAGCCGCCGTACTCATGTCACGCTCCGCTCTGGAGACGTGCATTCTCGGCGTCTACTGTCTCTACGCCGAAGATCCCGTGAGCCATCTGAGGGAAGACAGCCTCCGAACTGGCCTTGCAGCAGCCATGGCACTTTTTGACGGGATGATTCCGCCCGATGTCCTGAAGGACGCGGTCAGCAAGCTTGGTACCACCGGCCGGCCTGTCGGCGTACGCGACATGGCCAAGCACATCGATCGGACACTCGGAGAAGACGGGGCGTCCAAGCTGTACGACCTGGTCTATGCCCCGACATCGAACCACTTCACGCATGCCAACGCTGGATCGCTCATCCGGCACGTGGGGCTGGACGACAAGCTGACCAGCAAGCCCAGCGCCCCCTGGGTGCGCCGGTCTCCAGTCCGCCTGGCGGATGCGAGCGTGGGGGTCCTGGCGGTACACCTCGCCCGCCGCGAAGCGGTCCCGGACGGCCTCTTCGCTCGCTACGCAGAGGCCCATCTTGGTCGGATTCTCCCGCCACTGGCGAGCCTTGTCGGCAAGCGCATGGGCAAGACGACGGGCCTGCTGCCGCTTGTACGCATGATCATCCGCGCTCAACGGCTGCGACCGGTCGTGAGCCGTCCAGACCTCAGCGATCGAGACAGGGAGACACTGGCACGTCAGCTGTACCAGGACCTGTTGGCGCTGCTGGAAGGTGCACCGGGGGAAGCTGTCGCACCGGTGATCGAGCACTTCGTCCAAACGATCGTCAGGGAATATGCGGCCGAGACCCGGGCCACTGACACCGGTTCGCTGACATGAGACCAGCCGCGGAAGCCGATCAGCCCCTGGAACACCTGGACATGGCTACTGCCGGAATCCCCCATTCTCTGCGACCATCTGCCCATGGCTGGCAGCAGCGATCGTTCAGTGCTTCGCTCACTGCTCGGCACCGCCGTCGCGCCTCTCAGCGACCTGACGCACACCGTGCTGAGTCAGGCCTTCGAGCGACTGAGTATGCCGGTGATTCCCCAGAGCGCCGGCAGCAAGCCGACCCGGGTTGAACTGAGCCTCCAGCAGGTACCCGACACGGAACTGCCACGACTGGCCCAACGCTTCCTGCAGCAGCAGGACTTCCCCTTCCCTGTTCGCCCGCCGCTCCGCCATCAGCTCGAGGACCTGCTGTGGGAGGAGGGCGCACCACCCGCCATACCCAAGAAGGCCCGCCGGGAACTAGCGCGCTCTCTGTCTCTCTCGGAGCTCACCCAGAACCATGACCGCTTCCTGCATCTGCTCGATCGCCTCTGGGTGATCGAGGGACCGGACCTTTCCTTCGACGAGCTCAGCGCGCTGCTGCTGAACGGGACGCGGCCGGTGACGCTGAAGGACCTCATCGAAAAGCACGTCTTCCGCAATCGCGATAAGAAGGACTGGTCGGCCGAACGGCTTTTCGAGAGCCTCGGTGCGTTCGAGGCAGGGGACGCCAGGTTCGCCCGCTTCCTGGAAGGCCTGGTCTCAGCGGACGTTCTCCTGGACGAGCACCTGCAGGAGAAGACAGCCAGCACGATCAACGATCACATCCGCGCCCATGGGATCGAGTTACGGCCGACCGGCAACGATGGCGGCTATCCGCTGTTCACCCTGGTGCCGACGCGGCTGCACAGCAACCGGAAGCCGAAGAACATCATTTTCGCTTCCCTGGGAGGGAAACCGGACATTCGTTTCCATTCCTCGGTGGACAACGACATCGAGATCGTCGGTGGGCGACCAGGTGCCACCCTTGTCTATGACCGGGAGATCCCTGTCGAGGGTCTGCGGTGGCGTGACCTGCACCGCTGGTGGCAGGACACCCACGGGTTCAACAGCGAGAGCGACGCCGGTGAAGATCTTTACCAGCGTCTCCTCAAAAGCCTGCCGGGCAACTCACCTGGTCAGAGGAACCTCTTCACGGCCTACCGTACGGCTCGCCCGTTCTGCGCGGATGACCTTGCTCTTCTGCCCGAGGTATGGCTGCACTGGGATCCCAAGACCGTCAAGGAACGCGGCCCCGAAGCGTTGCTCCGGTCCCGCATGGACTTCCTTCTGCTGCTGCCCTTCGGGCAGCGTGTCGTCCTGGAGATCGACGGAGTGCAGCACTACACGCGCGATGAAGGGCGTACCCCCGACACGGCCAAATACGCGGACCTGGTCGCCGCCGACCGAGATCTCAAGCTCAGGGGATACGAGGTCTTCCGCTTCGGCCACGACGAACTGAAACGCCCCGAGGACGCCAAGGATCTTCTACTCCAGTTCATCCCGGACATGTTCAGCCGCTTCAGAGCCAGACTCTGACGCCACCGTAGGGACGCCGCAGGCCGGACGGACCCGGGTCTGGTTCCCGACCGCGTACGGCGTGCAACTCGCCTCGGAGTGGCCCGAGATGCGCGGGCACCGGCCCTCCAGAACCGTGTCCGATCCCACCACCGTACGGCTGAAGGCCGGCCACACGCTGACCGTGACCGAGACCGCGCTCGCCTTCCTCGAGGACGCCCGTCGCCGCGGCGACGTGTGCGAGCCGTTGGACTGGCTCCCCGAGGTCCACCATCCGATCGGGAGCGGCGAGGCGGTCATCCCCGACGCGCTCCTGTACTACCGGCGCGGCCCCGTCGACGGCGCAGGCGGGGCGATGCTGCGGGCGTTCGTGGAAGTCGACCGGGCCACCATGGGCCCCGAACGCCTCGCCGCCAAGCTGACCGCATACGAGCGCCTCTACCGCTACGTGCCCATGGTCCCGGGGCGCCGGCCGACCCTGCAGGAACCGGCGGTTGAGGAGTGGCGGCGGCGCTACCCGCTCTTCCCCCGCGTCCTGTTCGTCCTGGACGGCACCGGACCGGCCGGTGTCGAGAACCGGATTAGCGCCCTGCGCGCCGGGGCCGGGCTGCTGGCCCGCTTCCCGTACGAGGTCCAGGTGCTCGTGGCGCCGCTGGCCGACCTGCTCCAGCACGGCCCCTCCGCACCCGTGTGGCGCCCCGTCCATGAACCCGGTCGGCGAGTCCGCTGGACGGAGTCCGGGCATCGGCAGACCTGACGCACGGCCGCCGCAGACGACGGCACGGGTCTGCACTGCACCCGCAGACCCTGCGTAGCGAAGTAGTTGGCCACCGCATCGGCGCGTATCCGCCCCTTGTCGACCTGGTCAGCCATGCGTCCGAACGCCAACGGCCAACCGGTCGAAGCAACACGAGGGGCACCAAGAGGGGCCATACGAGAGGCAACCAGCCGCGACGCGGCCCTGGGGGCGTCAGCGGTGCGCTGACCAGCCGTGGTCGGGGCTGGACGCGGCACGACCGGAGGCGTGGTGGGGGTCATGGTCGGGGCGACCACGCTGCCGACCACGTGGCGGCTCCCGCGTTCCGCCGGACGCCCGGACGACGGATATCAGTAGTTGCGGAATAGCGCTCCGTGCCCTTGAACGTACCGGCGGCTCAGGTCTGCCAGGCCGCTAGGTGCCTTTCCCGCGCCACCCGCGCCAGCGCTTCCCGGAGCGCATCACGATCCATGCCCCGGGTCTTGAGGGCGTGGCAGTTGGGGCACAGGGCCACCATGTTCACCGGGTGGTCTGCGCCGTCCAGCTCGAGATCGTGCACGTGATCAACCTCCAGGATGGGCTCCCCGACATCGGTGACGGCCTGGAAGCCCGGCGAGGTGCACTCAGGGTTCTCGCACAAGCCTCCGCTGCGGGCCAGTACCGCAGCCCGTGCCCGCGCCGAGCGCTGGCGCCGGTTGATGGTCGATGACCGGCGGGCGTTGACGCTGCCCATGGAGTCCAGGGCGTTCACGAGCTCCCGGTAGTTACGGCTGGTGGCACTGGCCGTAGCCAGTGTCGCAATTCGCTTCGCAGAAAGCTCAGGTGCGGGTGCTGGGGGCGGCGTGGAGAGCGCAGTCGGTAAGGCAGATGCTGGCTCGGTATCACGTAGACGGCCGGGCAGTTCCGTGCGTGTGCGGGTCTCGCTTGCTTCCGGTGCCGGATGCGGGGCAGCCAGGTGCCTGGGCACGGGTTCAGGGTCTTCCCGGGGGCGATCCTGCTGTGGTGGCAGCGCGGGCTTGGGCTCCTTCTTCCGTGCGCGGGGCTCCTCCGGCGGCGGAATGTAGACGCGGACCGCTTGGGGCTGCTGCACAGCTTGGCGCGCTGCTTTCTCCCCCTGCCTTCTGCGATGCTCCTCCCTTCGCTGTTCGTCCTTCTGCGCCTGACGCCGTCGCTGTTCGCGCTGTCTGGCGGTGGCTTCCTCGACCATGCGCCGCACGGATGGCTCGGTGGCTGTTCGGCGGAGCCATGCAGCGTCGAACGCCTGTGGGGCGCGCTGCAAGAAGGACGGCATCGGCTGCGGTTGCTGCTGCTGATGCCGCTTGCGCAGGTAGGCGATCATCTCTGCCGTCCAACCAATGTCCGCTAGTTCCTGGGCGGTGATGCGCCCGCTGCGGGAAGGGATCTCGTTGGACGGCCGCACATGCTTCTTTTTCTTTGGCAATGCGCCCTGCCTTAGTTAAACGCCACACAGTTTATTGGTAACTACGACTAACGGAACCTGCGGAATGAGAGTGGCTGGCCTGAACGCCCTCAGATGTCTTCGTCCACTGGCGGTTCGTTGTCGATGTGGTCCTCAGGGCCAGCATCCAAGAAGATGCCGTAGGCGATGCCCACGTGCGAGAGAAGCTTCGTGCCCACATCGAGGTCGCACGCTGCGCAGTGAAACCTATGGGGGTGGAGGAAGACCTCCTCCTGTGAAATCATGAGGCCGCCGTCCTCGTCGTGGAGGTGGACGGCCTCCACCTCGCCAGCCACCCACCCCTGAGAACCGCAGGCCGGGCACTCCATCGGGGCTTCCCGGCTCATAGTGATCAGCGGCTTACTGGTGATCGCGGCCAGAACTACGTCGTGCTCCTTGCGTGACATGTGCCCGAAGCGCTGTTCGAACAATGAACGTGCCTTAATCAGGAGAGCTTCCGCCGCGACGCGTTCCTGTCGCACCTGCTCTTCGACCAGCTTGTCGTGCAGGAGCAGGTAGGGGCCCCAGTAGCTGTTCGGATCAACTTTCAGTTCTTCGAGAACTGGGTCAACCAAGCGCAGACAGAGTGTGAACACTGCTTCGGCTTGCGCCGAGTCGTGTATCGCACTGTGGGCAACTCCGTTGCGAGCGTCCGCGAGGGGTTCGAGATCCACTTTACTGATCGGAATCTTCTTGGGAAGGAGTTTGTCCACCCTCAGGTAGGCGTCGACAAGGCCGATGGTCTTGATCTTGGTCAATGGGCCTGCATGGGAGCCTAGGCCTGTGGCATGGAGCAACGAGTCGAAGTGCTTGCCGTCGACGATCAGAGCGGGATGCATCCCTGCGAGGTATGCCTTGAGTAGGTGCTCCGTAGCGACTCCAGCGTGGTGGACGGCGAAGTCGTAACTCTCGGGGCCCTCGACAAAGGCGGCCAGTGCGGCATTCATCCACCTGTGGGATGAACCTTTCAACTGCTCTGCATCCATGTCCGAAACGATAAGACCGCTGGACCGTCAAGCGCTGCGAGTTTCACCGGCGCCCGCTGTGCGACTCAGCGAAACAGGTGGGTCGTGCGTCGGTGCTGGTGGGACGTGGCCGGCCAATGCCACCGCGGAAGCCTCGGCATGGCGTGGGTCGCCTCGAAGTACAGGGTGATCTCGTGAGTCGCGCTGGCCAACACCGTTGCCCCTCTGCGACATGACGTCCCGGCAGCCTACGCGCCCCGGATTGTTCGGCCAGAGCTGGAATGCCAATCAAGCGGCAGGGGTCTGGGCCAGCTCAGGCCTCGTACTACACACTGTCCTGCACATGATCGAGGTCCGACAGGCGGGGGACGACATGCTAGACGTGACGCTCAAACTACTTGAGGGCGACACCGATCATGCCAGCATCAGCAGCGCTGACCTGGTCCGGCTGCGCCGCCAGCTAAATGCGGAACCCGATCTGCGTGGTCACGTGCGTCTGGTGTCCAAGCCCCCAGCGGAGGGACAAATGGGGGCGGGCATCGAGCTGCTGGCCATCGCCATCGGGAGCAGCGGCGCCGTCACTGCACTCATTCGCTCGCTTCCTGCGCTACTCAGGGCCCGACGGTCGGCGGCCTCGGTGGAGCTCTCGCTTCCCGACGGCCGCAGCGTGAAAGTCACCGCAGACTCCGCCGATGACGCCCGTTCCCTCCTGGACGCCGCGCTGCGTGATCAGCAACAGCTATGACTCTCCGACTACCGGACCCGCGAGGCTCCCGTGCGGTGCTCATTGGGACGTCCCGGTACATCGACGGCAAATTGCCGGACCTTCTCGCCGTGCGCAACAACTTGGAGGTCTTGCAGGAGCTGCTGACCGCCGACGCCTCCGGCAGTTTCTCGCCCCAGCGGTGCACGGTGGTACAGGATGCCACGGACCCGCGCTCGGTCTGCGGCACAATCCGCGAGGCCGCGATGACCGCCACCGACACCTTGCTCGTCTACTTTTCCGGGCATGGCGTCCTCAACGAGGACCTGACGGAACTGCACCTCGCACTCACTGACACGGACGAGAGTGATCTGCGGTGGACGTCCATACCGTTCCAGGCCGTGAGGGAAATCTTCGAGACGTCTCCCTGCCCCAACAAGGTGCTGATTCTGGATTGCTGCAACAGCGGCCAAGTGCTGGACTCGCTGATGGGCATCCGGGCCACGGCAGGTGAGGCGTGGCGCATCCGAGGAACCCACATTCTGACGTCTTCGGCACGTGACCTCCCTTCGTACGCTCCTCCCGGCGAGCGCTACACCGCCTTCAGTGGTGAGCTCATCCGTCTGCTCCGCGACGGTCTACCAGGCAGACCGGAGCTGTTGACGCTCAGCGAGTTGTACGGTCCCCTGTCGAAGGCTTTGGCACTCAACGGCTACCCAGAACCGCGCCAGCAGGGCTCTGACGGGTACGCCCGGTTGGGGCTGGTCCGCAACCGGGCGGCAGACAGGCGAGTCGGAACCGTGCCCGAGAGCCATACGGGGGAGGCCCAGACGGACACGGCCTCTCGCGACACCAGGGGCGAAGAGATACGTTTCGGGCCGAACCGTACCTTCGCTCGTGTGCGCAAGTGGGGCATCGGACTGCCGATCTATCTGACCCTGCTGGTGACTATCGCGCTGAATCTTCAAAAAGGCGATACCCAAGATAAAAGTAACGATCACCTCGATCTGACGAACCCTCACCATTGGGTTGCGGGCCTGTCATTCCTGAGCTTCATCGCGGTGGACTGGGCTCTTGGAAAAAGGAACCCGACTGACTATTCGCTGGTATTGAGACCGGGCGGTCTCGAGGTGCGGTACGGGGCCTCCGAGCACTTCTCCTATCCGTGGCACCGGGTCAGCCGATGCTGGCTACGCCGAAAGCCCGCAACCCGGCTGCACGGCCCCCGGTACGACCTAATGGTCCGCTCCCTGCCCGGCGTATTCCCGCATACCGCGCTCCCGAACACCCCGGGACCCCGCCAGGACGACACCGAGGACACACTCCGCTTCGCCGACCTACGCAGACTCGCGACGACACCGGAAGCCGTCGAAACTGCGCTCGCCACCTACGCTGGCGCGGCTTGGACCCCCAGCCCCAACATCGCTGTACACCAAACTTCGATCTCGGAGGCGGAGCGGGTCTTCACCGCTGACCGCCGCGTCCTTGCGACCGTGGGGGTGCTCGGCACGACGGTCCTGTGTTGGCAAGTTCCTCACTTGTTCGTCCGGCCCTTTGAGACCTCGGTGGCTCTTCTGCCACTGGTCATCTTTGCGCTCTCCCTTACTGCGGCCTGGTTCGCCACGTCACGGTTCATACGGCCGGCAAGGCTGGTGGTCGGAGCAGCTGGTTTGACCCTGACCCGCGGCGAGTTAGAGATCTCATACGCGTGGACGGAGATCGAGCGAATCGGCATCGTGAACTGGCCGCGCGGCGCCCGGCACCTTGGGCTGCTGGCGATCCGTCCTTCTGCCAGTGCGGAGGGGAGAGTCGACCGTACAAACATGCTGCTCCCGAAGCTGGCGCCTGGATGCCTGACGCTGTGCCTGCTTCCAGAAGTGACGCATCACCAACAGAGTTTGCAGGCCGCGCTGTCGCGGTTCGCGGATAAGGAACAGCTCGCCATGCCTGCCGAAGCATGGCTGCGGATATCAGCCAAAGCACCGAAAGCTCCCGGGGTTGGGGTAACACTCCGCGGTCGCCAGCCAGCGAAAGTCTCCGCTTTTATAGGCATGGTACTTTTCGTCGCCCCTCCGATGATCAGCACGCACCTGCCCTCGAAGGCCGACTGGGGCCAAGTCGTCGACGGACTGCTGCTGAGTCCGCTCTTCTTCTTGGGACTTCTCGCCTACTTCCTCACTGGCAGACACCATGTGTCTTTCCATGTCGGCCCAACAGGGATAACACTCAGTGCCTTCGGCAGGGCCCGACTGCACATTCCATGGGGCGACATGGATCGTGTCGGCGTCGTGACCCTCTCCAATCCAGAGGAAAACGCCCTTGTCCTGTGGCCGCGTCCAGGCGTTGTCATACCCCGATCGGCGTGGTTGCCCTTCCGCCGGCGTCACGGAGGACTACGCATCCTGACCCTGGAGAAATACCGAATCAAGACTTCGCCCGAGGACATGGATCAGGCACTTGCGCGCTACGCGGGTCGGCGGCACACGCAGATAGCGCTGCTGAGGTAGACGGGTACAGACAGGATGCCGAAACGACGGAGCCCGACCATGGAGAAGATGATCCGATGAAGCGCCGCAACCTGCTGCGCGGCGCACTGGCCGCCAACCTCACCGCTCCGGCCCTCGCCGCGCTCACCGCCGCCCGGACCGACGTCGACCAGACCCTCTCCCCCAACGTGCCCCAGGACCTGGCCGACCTGGAGGCCGCTGCCGAGAGCTACGGGTACGGCTACCACGACCAGCAGCCCACCCGCGTCCTGGCCGACACGGTCGTCGACTTCACCACTCTGCGCCCCCTGCTCGCCGTCCCGCAGCCCGCACCGGTCCGGGCCAGGCTGTGCCGGACGGCCGGGCAAATGGCCGGGATGACCGCGATCGTCCTGCACGACGTCGGCAACCGAGCGGAGTCCCGCGCCTGGTTCGCCACCGCCGCCCGGGCCGCCGCCGAATCCGGCGACAATCAGCTGTACGCCTGGGTCCGGGCACGCGAGGCGATGGTGCCGCTCAACTACGGCGCTCCGAAGGCGGCGGTCGAACTCGCCGAACAGGCCCGCCGCGCCGCCGGCACCCGGCCGACCGCCGCGGCAACGTTGGCGGCCGCGGTCGCCGCCCGCGCCTACGCCCTCAACCACCAGAGCGAGCAGGCCCGCACCGCGCTCGCGGCCGCCGACGCCCTGATGAACCGGCTCCCCGAAGGCGAGCGGTCGGACACGTGGCTGACGTACGGCGAACAGAAGCACCACGTGCACCTCAGCCACGCCTTCACCACGCTCGGAGACACCCGCCGCGCCTTCGAGAGCCAGCAG
The DNA here is from genome assembly GCF_045162825.1 of Streptomyces prunicolor. Lineage (NCBI taxonomy): Bacteria > Bacillati > Actinomycetota > Actinomycetes > Kitasatosporales > Streptomycetaceae > Streptomyces > Streptomyces prunicolor. Next base: position 36,617 of record NZ_CP108676.1, read on the forward strand.
CGGGCGCTGGAACTGTCCGCGCCGACCAGCAGCACGCCCCGGACCCTGCTCAACATCGACACCGCCGCCTGCTCCCACCACGACGGCGACACCCAGCAGGCCTGCCGCCGCGCCGCCGCCGCGCTGACCGCGCTCCCGGACGGCTACCGCACCGGCCTGGTCCGCCGCCGCGCCCTGGACCTGCACGAAGCGATCCCCGCCCAACACCACCACGAACGCGCCGCAAAGGAGTTGCAGGACGCCCTCGCTGCTTGAGGTACAGACACCGGGGTTCTATTCAGCAGGGTTATCCGGCCACACGAGGCGCAGGACGACCGTCCGTCCTACTCCGGCATCCCGCATCGCCTGAACCCGGTGCTGGCCGTTAATGAAGCCGTTGCTGATGTAGTCGTCACCAGAAGGCTGGATGGCGACGGGCGGACAGTACAGGGAATAGAGCGCTGCTCGTTCCCACTTGCTCGCGCCGGCCACAGCAGCGTACGCATCGGCGTAGCGCCTCATGTCGTCCGCTTTCACATCCTCGTCTCGCGCACGCGAGAGCGCGGTGAGCGCCATGTCGTTGACGCGGTGCCAGTCGCCTGAGTGGTACCAGCAGCAGCGCCGCCGCAAGAGACGGTCCGTCCAGCTCCGCGCCCGGGATGTAGCGCCCGAACCACCGGACATGCATTCTTCGCGGAACGGGAGGGGCTGCGCCAAGCGCCGCAACTCGATCGCCTCGAACCGCAGCTCCGGCTCTGCTTCCGGCTCGGGCGGCAGGTATCCCTCGCCTCGGTCTTCAGCGACCGGTCCGCCGACCAGGTGCACGATCTGCTCGGTGCTGATCGTGCACCAGTGCGGCTGGTGCACCTGGTACTGCTCGCTCTCGCCGAAGGTGACCAGCTGGAAGGCGGGTTCTTGACCGAACGCGCCCGGGAACTGCCGCTCGATCCACACCGGCGGAAGTTCCTGGCCGGGGCAGTGCTGCTGCCATACCTCCGCTGCGCACAACTCGGCCTCGTTGGTCAGGCTAGGACTCTCATCCTCGGCCTGGGTTGCCACCGCCACTGCCCGCTGCCCGGGGGCGGTGAACAACTGCAGCCGAAACGAGGTCCGCCCCGCACGGAACATGTGGTCGTCCACAGTGCGCTCGCGCGAAGCAGCGAGGCGCAGTACACCCGCCACCGCCTCTCCGGACAGGCCGGGATCTGCTGTCTCAGGCCGGGCGGGCGGTGTGTCCCGGGGTGCGTCGTTCATGCCGCCATCATGACCGCCGATCGCCTCGGTCAAGCCGTACATGCACGACACAGTGGTCGTCTGGGAGCCCGCCGGGATCAAGGAGATCCCATCACCACCAGCGCCCCGTCGCCCTCGCCGGTGCTTGCAGGCTGCTCAGGATGCGCCTACAGGTCGAACTCCAGGTGCTCGATGTCGGTGAAGCGGACCTCCTCGAGGCTGCCGGCGCGGCGGCCGTTGTCCTGGAAGTACACCTCCTTGAGCGCGTCGGCCGCGATCTCCTTGAGTTCCTGGTCGGTGGCGCCGGCCTCCTGGGCGTCGAAGAGACGAGCCGCGTACTGCGGTGGCAGGGCGACGGTCAGGTGCCGGATGCGGTCCTGGTCCGTCGTCCCGATCGGTGCGGTGTAGCCGAGGCGGGCGCGGGTGTCGATGACGATGCCGCCGGTGCTCGCCGCCTTCGCGCGGGCCTTCGCCCGGATCTGCGGCTGCCACCGGGCCTTCACCTCACGCTCCAGCCGGGCGGCGAGGTCGGGGCGCGGCTTCTTGATCTGGTCCTTCACGTACCGCTCCACGGTGCGCTGGGAGACCCGCAGCATCTGGGCGACCGCCTTGGTGCCCCCCAACTGCTTGACCAGGTACCGCATCCGCGCGCCCGCGCTCTTGGGCGCGGGGCGGGTGAACGCCTTCTGCACCGCGGCGTCCAGGCCCTCCCCGAACATGGCCATCTCCTACTCTCCGTTGTCGACGCCGGTGACGGTGCCGTCCTTGATGTACCGGGCCAGGTTGAGTGCGGGGGCGTCGAACTGCTCGCGGACGCCTTCACCCCACAGCAGTTCCTGGGTGCCCTCCCACTTGACCAGGCCGGGGTTGATGCCGAGCTTGAAGCCGCCCGGCAGCGGCTTGCCGTCCCTGTACGGGAGGAAGTCCAGCGGGCTGGCGCCGTCGACCGCGTACACGACGCAGTCGGAGAGGATCGCGACGGGGTACTGCCTGGTGAACGCCGCATGCCTGATGATCTTCCGGTGGAAGTTGATGCGGGTGCGGGAGATGACCCCCGCGCGGATGTGCGGATTCCACGTCGGGCGGGACAGGGCCCGCCACGGCTCGCCCGGCTTCCAGCCCTCCCCGCGCGGGCGTTCACGCAGCTTACCCAGACCGCCCTTCACCGTCGCCTTGATCGCGGAGACGACGATCGCCAGGTCCGGGTCACGCTGCTGGTAGCCGTCCATCGCCGTCAGGAAATCGGCTGGCGCCAGGTCCGCGTCGACACCGAGATCGGCCATCGTGGCGAGGAAGGCGTCGCGCAGCCGGTTGTACCAGGAGTCCAGGTAACGCCCGCTCTCGTAGCGCACCCACGCCTCGACCGGCGTGACGTCGTAGCCGAGCTCCACCGCGTACGCCACCGTCGGCGTCGCGTACCAGGCCGGACCCGTCGGACGCTCACCCGACGGCGTGAACGGGCTCGGCAGCAGACCGCCGTCCAGGTCCACCCACGTGTCCTTGCCGACCTTCACCCTGGACAGGTCGACATGGGACAGGTCAACCAGCCACGAACCGGGCAGTTTCGCGTCGAAAACAGGGTTCGTGACGTGGGTCGGTGCACAGAGGCCGACGGTCAGGCCGTTGGCTCCGGCGGCGAAGGCCATGTTCACGTCGATGCCCACCAGGTGCCGCCGGGTGTATTCGGCGTCGGTGAACGGCCGCGCCCAGTCGTAGGCCTCCTCGAACAGCTTCTCCGCCGGACCGCGCACGTGGAACCGGGGCAGGTCCGCCAGCAGCGGGTGCCCGTCGGGAACCTCGCACGGCGCCGGGTCGACGGGGTCCTTGCCCAGCGAGCCGGGGTTGTGCTCGGAGTGCCGCTTGCCGTCGGCGTCCGGCGCGGAGGCACGGGTCGGCGGGTGCAGCGCGGTCATCAGCTCCAGCCCGGTGACGGCGGTGGAACCGCGCGGCGTCATCACCCGGGTCGCGTACACGCCCAGGAGCCGGGCGAGGTCCGCCGGCGCGAGCTGTGCGGCGTGGCCCCAACTGCGGGGATCGAGCGCGTTCCACGACGGGATACACAGCTGCACGCAGGCCCGCTCCGAACCCTGCGCTGGGCGGTAGATCCGCGCCCACGGCCCGAACCCCCGCTTGGTCAGCTTCCAGCCGGCGCGCACCAGTTGCTTGATGACCTTGTGGCCCTCAGGGAGCCGTCCGGCCAGCCGCTCCTCGTCGGTGAGGGCGGCGGGCAGACCGTAGCGCTCGCACGCGGCCTTCGTGAGCACGAGCAGCGGGTCGGCGTCCTTGCCCGGACCGCTGAGCTTGGGCTGCCCCAGCTTCGCCTCGGCCAGGGTCCAGTCGACCAGGGCCGGAACCGATTTGGCGGGTACGTCCAGGACCAGGCCGCCGACGCAGTACGCGAGGACCTCACCGTCGTCGTCGATGTCGACGACCGCGAGCGGCCCGTTGGCGAACCGCGGGTCGACGGCGGCCGCGGTGGTCGCCGGGGCGGTCTTCCTCACGGCCGGGCGCCTCGACGCAGACGACGGCCCGGCGGTGGTGGCCGGTCTCGATGCGGCGGCCGGGGCAAGGCTGGGGCGGGGCGGGGTGTTGTGTTCGGTGGCCGTGGCCGCAGCGTCGGATGTGGGGGCTGTGGAAGCAGCCCGGGACGGCGACGGCCCCGGCGCAGGAGTGGCAGGCTGCTGCGGTGTGGGCGGCCCCGGCAGGGAGCCGGGCTCGCTGCCGGAAGGCGCGGCGGGCGCAGGGTAGCGGTGTGCGAGGCCTTCAAGCAGCCTGCGGTAGCCCTCCAACCGCTCCCCTCTCGGCTCGGCCCGGCCCGCCTCCCACGCGGTGATGCTCGCCACGCGCACGCCGAGCACCTGAGCAACGGCGGCCGGCGTCAGGCCGGCCGCCTCCCGCAGCCGTACCCGCTCGGCCGGCACGGGCAGCACGGTGCCCTCGTCGACGGCAGCAAGCAGCGCATCGACCGCGGAGAACAACTCCGGCGGCTGGTTCGTCATCTGCAGCTCTTCCTCTGTCACCGCACGCCCTGCCGGATCTCTTCGAGCCGGGTCATCAGCCGCTGATAACGCTGCGAAGCGGCCTGGGAGGAGTTCAGCCCTTGATGCCCGGCAATCTGGCGCCAGTCCATGCCACACCGCCGCGCCTCGATGACGACCTGGGTCTCCAGCCGGTCCAGCTGCTCCCGCATCTCCTCGAACAAGCCCAGTGCGGCAGCCACATCATCCGCCGTCACCGCCAGCTCCCGCCCACCGCTTCCCCGACCGCCTGCAGCAGACGCCAGCAGCCGCCCCAGCAACAAGGCGTCTTCTTCCAGACGGCGTGCCGCAGTGGTGCCAGACGCAGGAGCATCCTCCAGCGCGGCCAGACGGTCACGGGCCTGCTGGCGGGAGTCTCGTGGCATACGGCCACCGTACCCCATACAGACAATTAAACAACGATTCGTTGTCTGATTGATGTCGTGGGCTGACGCGTAGCCCCGGGGAGCAGCGAAGGGCGCGCGCAACGGCTCTACCGCGGCCCGGCACAGGTCAGCACCCAGGAGCTGTCGGTCACCGGTGCCGTCTGTCCACGCAAGACTGGCCCGATGTCTCCGCCGGCGGGTGCAGCGCCCGCACGGTGGCGTAGGCGGTGAGGATGCGGTGGTCGCAGTGGCGCAGCAGATGCGCCAGGTCAACGGGCAGTTCGGCATGGTGTACCACGGTCACGTCCGTGCCGGTGCTGTGGTGCAGGGCCATCAGGTCCGCCCATACGCCCCATCCGATACGGTGCGCGCGCAGGACGGTCATCCGGTGCATGGCCGCGGCCTTCAGGGCGGCGCGCGCCGCCCGCTCCTGCGCGGATGTGTTGCCGCGGGCTGCGCACGACGGGGCTCTCAGGGGCCTGCCGTCGGCCACCGCGTGCAGGACGTCGTGCCACAGCAGCCGGTCGCCCCCGCCGACGGTGGGGTGGATGACGACCCGTCCCGCCGCCGGGTGGTGGGCGGCCAGCACAGTGCGGGTGAAGCGCACGTCGTCTGCGCGGTCCACGACCACGGTGAAGGGCGAACGGTTCGCCGTACGCAGCGCCTTGCCGGGCGGGCAACGCCTGGAGGCAGCCCGGCCGCACACCAGAACATCCACGGCGATCTCACCCAGCGGGTTGATCGGGTCCAGCAGCCCCACCGCAGTCCGCCTCCTCGCATTCCACTGCTACTCCCCCGTACCGGCGATGGGTCATGGGCCGCGTGCGGCCGGGTATCAGGTGGAGCCGCCCAGCCGGCCGAACGCCCACCGCAGCACCTCCCGGTCCACCCGTGGCCGGCCGGTGCGGGACAGCGCCAGACGCACGTGGGCCGTGAGGCGGGCCCAGTCACGGAAGTTACCGTGCGCGGCATGCTGGTCGGCGAAGGTGATGTCGTCCGGGTCAGCGTCGGCCCACACCGGGTGGAACAGCGGGATCGTCTCGCTGACCTCGCCGGGGGTGAGGCGGGTGAAGTGCTGCCAGATGAAGATCCGCGACGACAGCATCGGCTCGCGGCGCAGCACCGTGTGGCAGCCCTCGCCGCCCACGAAGATAACCGCGAGCCGGGTTGCGGGGTCGTCCCACAGATAGCGGAAGTACTCGAACGCCTCCCCGTTGAGCCACTGGGCCTCATCCACCAGGAAGGTGCGGGGGCGCTCGGCCAGGGCCGTCTTCAGCAGGCGGTCGAACTCACTGGGGTGGCGCGGCGGTGCCCCGGGCAGGTCGAGCGCGGTGAACAGCTCGTAGCGCACCGCGCGGGCGGTGGGACGGGCACGGAAAGCAAGCCGGCGGACATCCTCGCCAGGTTCGAGCTCACCCAGGCACATGTTGACGGCCAGGGTCTTGCCGAAGCCAGCCCCGCCGTGGATACACATCATCGCGCGGGCCGCGACCGTGTCGGCGATGTTCTCCCGCGCGGTGAGCAGAGCGCGGGTGGTGACCACGGACGCGTCCGGCAGATCGATGTACTGGTAGGAGGCCGCGCTCACAAGGCATCTCCGTCTTCATCGGTAGTGGGCTGTACGGTCCGCCCGTCCGGGCCGGGCTGAGCGGAATCGGAATCACGGCCGGATGGCACGGGGGCAGGCAGACCTGGTGTAGTCAGCACCGCCAGGGAAGCAGGGGTGCGCCACCCGGCCGGCGGCGCGGCGGGCGGGATGAGGTCCCGCAGCGCCAGATCGGACAGGTCGGTACCGGTGGCCTGGGCGAGTTCGGCCTCGGCCTGCGCGGTGGTCAGCGCGCCGAGCCGCCGGGGCGCCTCGGGCTGGGTGGCGGCGGCGTAGCGCTCGCGCTGGGAAGCCTGAAGGTCCTTCTTCAGACGGCGAACACGGGCGGACCGCGCTCGCCGTACGGCGCTGATCTGTTCGTCGGTGGCCTGGTCGGCCAGGTCCGCAGGACCGAGGTAGCGGCCGGTGGCCGCGTGGTAGACCTCGATGCGGTGGTCGTGGTGGGGCATGAAGCGGACCCGGACCTGGATCCCGGCCTGGCCGGTCATCCACGGCCCCACGTAGTCGCGCTTTTTGAAGCGGATGCCGCGGGTGGTCAGCGTGCGGGTGCCGGCGTCCTCCAGGGTGAACGTCCACAGGTCCGCGGCCGGCACGTCCCGCAGCGGGGTGGGATCGTCCTGCCACGCCTCAAGCGGCGTCTTGCCCCGCAACGGCGCCGGGCGGTGCTCGGTGTTCCACCAGAGCATCCAATCCAGCAGCCGGGTGGTGAAGTCCTCGAAGCCGAGCAGCACTTCGTCCTTCGGGCGGGAAGCCCGTTTGCCGGGACGCGGCTGGCGGGCATAGCCGGGCAGCGCGGCCAGGAACATGCTCTCCACCGCCCGGTTGAGGCCCTCCACCGTGCCCTTGAGGTGGGGGGTGTAGGCGGGCAGGTCCTCCACCGTCACGTCCAGGAGACCGAACGCGGCGGTCACCGTGCGGGACAGGAAGTCCCTGCCGCGGTCGACGCGTACCTTCTCCGGCAGACCCCCGAACGGACCGTAAGGCTCTTCGCGCAGGACCGCGGAACGCAGCGCGGACAACACCGACTCCCGCGACGGATCCCCCGGCGTGACGGCCACCCCTGTGATCGCGTTCGTCGCGCAGTCGGTGAACCACGTGATCCACGGCCGCCGCGCCACACCGTCGACTTCGACCAGCACCGGGGCCTGGACGTGGTCGGTCTCCCACACCTGGTTGCGCCAGCCCCGCGGCCGGGCCAGAAACACATCGTGCTTGCGCGCCGCCCGCTCCCCACCCGCAAGCCCCGCCCGCTCCCCCGGCGTCAGGTCCCGCTGGATCGCCCGGTGCAGCGTCGTCAGCGACGGCACATCCGACGGCAGACAAGTACCGGGTGGCGCCCCGGCCTGTGCACCGGCATCAGCTACGGGGCGCCCGGCCGCACGGGCAGCGAGCTCACGCTGCACCGCGGCGACATTGCCCTTCCACAACGCGAGCAGCGCACGGACCTCCGGCGTGATCGTGAACCTCGTCCTGGTCTGGGCCCGTGCGCCGGGCTCGTCCGCCGCCCGTTCGTCGAGGCCAGCTTCGGCCAGCCACCGCCACACCGTGCGCTCCGACACCCCCAGCGCATCCGCCGCCACCCGGACATGACCGGTCGTCAGCCCGCCCCGCACCCGCAGAGCCAGCAGCCGGCGCACCGCCACACCGCGCAGCGCGGTACGCGACGCCGCCGGAAGCCCGCCCCGTACAGCGCCGGCCGCACCGCTGTCTTCCCTCTCCCCCTCCTGTCCGCACATCCGCTCAGGCCGGGGGGCTCAGACGCCGGAACAGACCACGCAGCAGCGCCCGGTCCACCGTCGCATCCGGCACGGTCAGCAGCGCGTTCTGCAGGTGCGTCGTCAAGGCGGCCCAGGTGCGGAAGACGCCGTGCGTGCAGGACTCGTCGATCCACGCCACCTCCCCGCCACCGACGCCGGCCCACAGCGGATGAAAGGCGGACACCACCGCAGCCACCTCACCCGCGGCAAGACGCCCCACCTCCTGCCACGCGCAGACCCGCGACGCCAGCTGCGGCACACGCGCCACCGAGCGCTCGCTGCCCGCCCCGCACAGCACCAGCGCCATCCGGACATGCGGGTGGTCCCACAACGACTGCAGATACTCCAGACACGGCACCGGCAACCGCTGCGCCTCATCCACCACCAGCACCCGAGCCCCGTCCAGGACCCCGGCGATCCGCTCATCGGCCTCCGCCGAACGGTGCGGAAACCGGCCCGGCAACACCAGAGCCTCGAACACCGCCCGCCGCAGTTCCGACACCGACGCACGCACCGGCACCCGCACCCACGACACACCCCAGCCCACCGGCGGACCCGACAGCGCCATCCGCAGCGCCACCGTCTTTCCCCGCCCCGCATCCCCGAACACACACGCCGCGCCCCCGGCCGCCATCGCCTGCCCCACCGCCTCGGCCACCGCACGCACCGACGCCGTACGCACCGCCTGAGCCCCCACCGGCAGCACCACGCCCGGCGCCCCGCCACCAATCCCGCCTCCCGCGCTGCGGGCGTCAGCCCAGCCGGACCAGCCGCTGCAGAAGCAGACGGCGCGCCGGTACCGACACCCGCGACGGCGAGGTCTGCCAGAGCCTGCCGGGTCTCCCGCTCAGTCCGCGCCCGGGATACCGCGGCACGCTCCGGCAACACCCGCCCCGCAGCCAGCTCACGCTGCACCGCCCGGTACACCGAGGCCAGCGACACCACCGCAACCCCGTCCCCGCACTCCTCCAAATGCCGGTACAGCACAGACACATTGCCGCCCGCCTGCGCCAGCACCTCCCACGCCTGCTCCGACAACTCAAACCGCGAACGCCTGCGACGCTCCACACGACCCTCACTGCGCGCCGCCTCCACCCACCGCCACACCGTCCGCGGATGCACCCCCGCCAACCGCGCCCCCGCCCGCACATGCGCCGACGTCACGCCACCAGCCGCATCAAGCTCCAGCAACCGCCCCACCAACACCGGCCGCGACACCGACGCCAGACCCTCAAGCTCCCACTCCCCCACACGGCCCTCCCCGGCCACCCGCCCGACAGAAGACCACCGTGAACCCGCCCACCCCGCAAAAAGATCAAAAGCACCGTTCCCATGACAGCGACACGAGATGGGGTGTACCACCCCACGGCAGTGGCATCGGCAACAAATACCACCCCACGTCAGTGACCCCGCTCAGCCTCAGCGCCCACCAGCAAAAACACACCAGCCTGACACCCCGTCACTGACACCCACCCACTGACACCAAACCGGCACATCGCACCGAAGCTGGTCCCGCCCAGTGGCCCGTCCGTCCTCGCGGCACCCTGGGCCCGTGTGCCGAGGCCACTGTGAGGACCAGCAGAAACGGATCCGTGCACTGGGACTGAAACCGGCTGAGGTGACCTCAGGTGACCTCCGGCTTGGCGAAGGAGCCGAGAGGCAGCTTGCGAAAGAGATCAGCTCTTCAGCCGTTCTCGGGGAACCGGTTTGCTTGGATTCCGCTGGCATCCCTTGCGAAAGCGCCCGCCGGGACGGCGGACACGAGACCGGGGTGGAGTGACCCATCACCCCGGCCTGCTGCGGACGCTCCCCTGCGGGCGGAGACAACCTCGTCGCTGATCTGCCGCATCGCAAGCCGCTATGGGATGGAAGCGAAGGTGTTGCGGTCGTGCTGGCACTGGCGCAACTACCCACCCGGGCACGACGGCGGGGGCGCGCGGGCCACGTTCGTCTACGCGGGCATCGACGTCACCGACAGCGCCGTGTTCACCGGGGTGCGCGGCGCGCAGCTGGCCGGGCGCGCCTCCCTGATCGACTGCGGGGCACTGCCCGCACGCGCCGGCAAGCGAGAGCCGTTCCGGGAGCTGATCGCCTCCCTCGAGCAGGCCCTCGACCTGCACGCCCACCGGGCGGGCAGCCTGCCGAAGCTGGCCCCCTACCTGCACGAGCGGACCGCCGGCCGGATCGGCAGCCTCTCCCGCCTGATCCGCCAAGCCGCCATCGAAGCCATCCTCGACAGCAGCGAACGCATCACCAAGACACTCCTGGACGGCATCGCGCTCGACCACCTCGCCGAAGAGCACTACCGCCCCCGCAACCCCGCCCGCCGCCGCACCCGCGCCAGCGGCCGGTGACCTCCCCGGCCGCAACCAGGCCATCGCCCCCGGTGCGGGCCGCCACCATGTGGCCATCCGTGCCCGGCCCGCTGCGCGTACGGCCGCTGCCCGGCGAGGCCACCGCCTCCTACCTCACCCGCCTCGCCGCCACCTACCGCCTCAGCCCCGCCCAGCTCCTCGACGGTCTCTGCATCACCGTCACCGGCACCGAGCATGCCCCGCCCGCCGCCGAGATCCGCCTCAACGCCGAAGCCGCCCGCCGCCTGTCCGGCTTCACCCGCATCCCCATCACACACCTCACCCGCGCCCTGCCCCATCTGCGCCCGCCCGCGCCCTCGTCGGCCCACACCGGCGCGCACGGCACCGCCACCGCCCACTGGCATGTGGTCGAACCCGCCCTGCAGCCGCTGCCGGCGTGTATCGCCTGCACCATCCGCCGCAGCCCGCACACGGCAGCCCCCGCGTGGATCCACCCGTCGCCGGGCCTGCCCCGGATCATGATCTGCACCCGCCACCAGCAGGCATCGAGCGACCCCCGGCATCCCGCGCCCCTCGACATCCGAGCTGTCCCCGAACTCACCCAAGCCCACCTGAGCGCGCGCCGCCCGGCCACACCGGTCTCCCTGAGCTGGGCATCGACGATCACGACACGCTGGTACGACCACCAACAGCACCTACACGAACGCTGGCACACACGCCTGCACCGGCTCACCGCCACCAACCCCCGCATGTCCCCGGGCCCGGCCTCCCCCGCCCTGACCTGCCGCGAACTGATCACCTACCCCGAGACCCTCACCCTCGCCACGGCCCTCGACCGCCTGCCCCCCAACCCCCTGACACGCACACAGCAGACCGCCTTCCTCCACCAACTCGCCGGCCGCCTCCAACTCCCCGCCTCGCACCCGCCGACCACGACCTGCTCTGGAAACGCCTGACCACCCGCTGAACCACCCACGTGCCCCTGCTGCCCCGACCTCAGCAAATCGGCCGACAAGTCCCCCTACCTGTAGGCGCGCCAACCACCCTGCGCAAAAACCACTGCCCCACCCAGCACACTGCGCAACACCAAACAGCCAGCTCAGCCCACGCACCACGCGTCACCGACCCACCAGCCCCGCACCAGCCGTTCCGACAAGGCGAACACACCGCTCAGTACAGCTGAACAACAGCAGGCCACAACCAAGATCACTAAGCAGCAGCACCAGCTACGCCACAGGCAGGCAGGGGGGTTATCGGGCCGCGTCGATCGCGCACTCGGCGGCCGGTGCGGTGGTTTCGGGGTCGCCGGGCGCAGACCCGGCCGCTGTCCGGGCCCGGGGGGTCACGGTCGCGGTTGCGGGCGTCTCGCCGTCGCCGTTGTCCGCGTCCGGCGCCGGGGCCCTCTCCCCCCGCTCGATCAGCCCCAGTGCCACCCCGGTGACGATGATGACGCCGCCTGTTGCCTGGGCCAGCCGGATCGTCTCCCCGTTGATCACGACGGCGCCGATGACGCCGATGACCGGAACCAGGTTGAGGATGTTCACGGCGACGCTCGGCGGCATCCGGCGCAGGCCGTAGTTGTAGAGCAGGAAGCCGCCGACCGAGCACGCCACGGCCAGGTAGACGAGCAGTGACGAGGCGGTCGCGCCCGGCATCCGCCAGTCGCCGGCCTCCAGCAGGGAGGCGAGGAGGAATCCCGCCGCGCCCGCCAGGGTCTGGTAGTACGTGACGCTCACGGCGTTCTGGCCGGCGCTCACGCGCTTGGTGAGCACGTTGTACCCGGCCCAGGCCAGTCCGCCGAGCAGCAGGAGGATGTCTCCCGCCCACCGTGAGCTTCCGCCGACCTCGGCTCCGTTGCGTACGACGAGGAAGGCGCCGGCGGTGGCCAGCAGCACGCCCGTCACCCGCAGCAGCGGCATCCTGGTGCGCAGGAGGACCAGTTCCAGCAGCATCGTCATCATGGGGTAGGTGGCCACGATCAGGGACGCGTCGGAGGCCGTGGACAGATCGACGCCGACGTTCTCCAGGACGAAGTACACGGTGATGCCGAGGAATCCGCTCAGGTAGAGCTGCCGGCGCTGGCGGGCGTCCGGCCGGGCGGGGCGGTGCCGGTTCAGGCGTATGAGCAGGCCCAGCAGCAGGGCCGCCAGGGTGAACCGGATGGCGCCGATGCTGAGCGGGCCGACCTCGTCCAGCAGCTGTTTGGTCACCGCGTACGAACTGCTCCAGAACAGGGCGGCCGCCACCACCGCACAGACCGCCCTCGCGCTGGGCCCTCGCTCACGCATCCGAAGTCGCCTCCCTCTACCACCGCTACCACCGCCGGACACGCAGACATACAGCCAGCGTCCGAACAAAAATCAGCCGATCCATCAGGAGGCTAACAAGATTCGCAAATAAGCTGCGTACAATCCGAATTACCTTCGGATTTTGCAGAGTGAGGCACGTGTGGACGAACTAGATTCGGCGTTGGTACGGATGCTCCAGGAGGACGGACGGCGCACCAACCGGGACATGGCCCAGGCGCTCCGCATCGCCCCGTCCACCTGTCTGGAGCGGATCCGGTCGCTGCGCGAGCGCGGCATCCTGACGGGGTTTCACGCGGAGGCCGACCTCGCGGCGATCGGCCGGGGCCTGCAGGCCGTGATCGCCGTACGGGTCCGGCCGCCGACGCGTGCGGTGATCGAGGCCTTCCAGACCTTCCTGGAGCAGATGCCCGAGGTGATATCGCTCTTCGTCCTCACCGGGAACGACGACTTCCTGGTGCACGTCGCCGTCCGCGACACCGACCATCTGCACGCGGTGGTCCTGGACAAGCTGACGAAGCGTCCGGAACTCGCCGACGTACGGACCTCGGTGGTCTACGGGCACATGCGCAAGAAGGTCATCGGGCCGGCCTGACGCCCGCGGGGACCCCTCGCGGGCGGGTCAGCGGGCCGGTGGTGCGGTCTCCTTCGCCGCCGTGATCAGCAGGTCGTTGGCGTCGGGGCTGCCCAGGGTGACCCGCAGACCGCTGCCCGGGAAGGCCCGGACCAGCAGACCGCGCCGCTCCCACCGCGCCGCCACCGACTCCGCCTCGCCCGTCGCCAGCCACAGGAAGTTGGTCTCGCTGGGCAGCACCTCCCAGCCCAGCCCCAGGAGCGCCTCACGGGTCCGCTCCCGCTCCGCCACGATCCGTTCCACCCGTTCGAAGAGCTCCGTCTCCACGCTCAGCGCGGCCAGCGCGGCCTCCTCGGCGATGCGGCCGACCCCGCACGGCACGGCGCACTTGCGCAGCGCCTCGGCGATCACCGGCTGGGCGACGCCGTAGCCGACGCGCAGCCCGGCCAGCCCGTAGGCCTTCGAAAAGGTGCGCAGCACCAGCAGGTTGGGCCGCTCGTGGTGCAGCGCGACACCGTCGGCAGCGCCCGGCGAGCGGTAGAACTCGAAGTACGCCTCGTCCAGGACGACCAGGACATCACCGGGCACCCGGTCCAGGAACCGCTCGAGTTCGGCGGTGCCGACGGCGGTGCCGGTGGGGTTGTTGGGCTCGCACAGGAAGACGGCCCTGGTCCTGGGGGTGATGGCGGCGGCCATGGCGTCCAGGTCGTGCACGCCTTCGGCGAGCGGCACCTCCACCGGGACGGCCCCCGCCATCCGCGCCACGATCGGGTACGCCTCGAACGACGGCCAGGCGTAGACGACTTCGTCACCCGGCTCCAGCATGGCCTGGCCGACCTGCTGGTAGATGCCGACCGAGCCGGGGCCGGTGACCAGATGCCCGCGCGGGACGTCGAGCCGCCGGGCGAGGGCGTCCGTCAGCCGCTCGGGGTGGATGGTCGGGTAGTGGTTGCTCTGCGCCGCCGCCCGGGCGATGGCCTCCCGCACGGAGGGCAGCGGCGGGTAGGGGTTCTCGTTGAGGAACAGCCGGTGGGAGGGGCCCTCGGCGGGCGGGGCCGGCGGCTTGGGCACATAGGCCGGGATGCCGGCGAGCACCGTGCGGGGCGCGGGGGCGGCCGCACCCGGGGTACCCCGGGTGCGGGGTGCGCCCGGGGCATCTGCCGTACTGGCTGTGCCGGCTGTGCCGGTCGTGCCGGTCGTGCCGGCTGTGCTGGTTGTGCCGGCTGTGCTGGTTGTGCTCATGACGGATTCGGTGTCCTCTCGGTCGTGTCAGTCCTGGTCCCAGGCTTGGCCGAGCCCCTGGGCGGCAGCCGCCCGGGCGATCGCGAAGCCGGACATGATGTCCTGCACGCCGAGCCCGAGCGACTTGAAGACGGTGATCTCCCGCTCGTCGCGGCGGCCCGGATGCCGGCCGAGCAGCACCTCGCCCAGCTCGGCCAGGATGTGGTCGGGCCCGACCAGCCCGGCGTCCAGCGGCGCCTTCAGGTCGCCGGACTCGGCGAGCGCCGACCGGCGGCTGTCCACGAAGAACGCCGACCGCGCCACCGTCTGGGCCGACAGCTCGCGGTGGTCCACGAAGGAAGCCCCGGCCGCGTTGACATGGGCGCCCGGGGCGAGGTCGCCGGCCTCGACGAGGGGCTCCCTGGCGGCGGTCGTGGTGCACACGATGTCGGCCCCGGCCAGGGCGGCGGCCGGGCGGTCCATCACCTCGACCTCGATGCCGGGTTCCTTGGCGGCCCACTGGCGGTAGGCCTCGGCGTTGGCGGCAGTCCGGCTCCACACCCGTACCCGGCGCAGCTCGCGGACCACGGCCATGGCCTCCAGGTGGCTGCGGGCCTGCACCCCGGAGCCGAGGATCGCCAGGTCACCGGCGTCGGGCCGGGCCAGTGCGGCGGTCGCCACCGCCGAGACCGCGGCCGTCCGTACGGCCGTCACCGCGCCTGCGTCCATCAGGGCGAGCGGGGCACCGGTCTCCGGGTCGAAGACCATGACGATCCCGATGTGCAGGTCCAGGCCGCGCGCCAGGTTCTCCGGCTTGAGCACCATGGCCTTCAGTCCGTATCCGGCCAGGTCCGCACCGGCCACGAAGCCCGGCATGGTGCCGAGCAGCCCGCTGTCGCGCTCGGGGCGCAGGATGGTGCGCAGCGGCTGGTCGACGAGGCCGGAGCTGTAGCGGCGCATGGCCTCGGCCATGACCTCGGTGGCGCGCTCCAGGGGGTAGACCCGGCGGACCGTGGCACGGTCGATCAAGAGCATGTGCGGGCGTTTCCTTCCTCGGTGTTCCTCGGGGGCGGGGCAGGCGTGGTGCAGAGGTGGTACGGGGGTGATGCGGGGGTGATGCGGGGGCCGGGCAGAGGCGGTGCGGGGGTGGTGCGGGGGAAGCGGCCTGTACGGCGTCCCTGTCCCGGCCGGGGGTCAGGACGTCGGAGCGGCGAGGGTGAACACCGACCAGAGCATGCGGATCGGGCGGGTCCGGGAGATGAACTCCAGCTCGTTGGCCTTGGCCGCGGGCTGGGTCGTCAGGGCCAGGTCCGTCTCCCGGCGGCGGGCCTGGCCGGCGGCGGCGCTGGTGGAGGCCGCGTAGAGGATCTCCTCCACCGCGTACCCCTCGGGCAGGAGTTCCTCGACGAGGGCGACCGGCGCGGGGTGGGTGGCGATGCGGGCCCGCTGGGGGATGGCGTGGCCGGGGGCGACGGCGATGCCGTAGTGCGGGGTGTCGAAGAGGAAGGCGCCGGCGAAGCGGAGCCCGGGGTCCATGTAGAAACTGTGCACGCCCGCGTACGCGTTGGCGATCACCAGGTGGCTCACCGTGCGTTCGCGCAGGGCCTCGCCGACCTCCTCGTAGGAGTCGTACAGCCGGATCTCCGGTACGTCTTTGCCCCGGTCGGCCCACAGGTATAACGCGGCCTGTTCGCTGCTCGTGCCGGCGGGGCCGAGCGTGCCGATGGTGTCGATGGACGGTCCGTTGGTCAGTGCCGTGTCTATCCAGCCGGGTGCCTCGGTGGTCATGCTGTCCCCCTGGTAGCTGTGCTGCCGGTAGCTGTGCTGCTGGTGCGGAGCCTGTCTTCGGTCACACGTGAACGGGGTGGAGCCAGCCGTCGTAGCGCGGTTGTCGGCCGCGGACGACGTCCTGGTAGGCGCTCATGAGAGCGGTGGTGAGCGGGCCGGGGGTGCCCCCGGCGACGGGGCGGCCGGCGAGTTCGGTGACCGGGACGATCTCGGTGCCGGTGCCGGTGAGGAAGACCTCGTCCGCGCCCGCGAGTTCGTCACGGCCCAGGTCGCGGAAGTCGGTCGGCGTCCGCAGCAGGTCCGCGGCGAGCGTCACCGCGGTGTCGCGGGTGATGCCCTCCAGCAGATCGGCGGTGACCGGCGGGGTCACCAGCCGGCCGCCGATGACGGCGAACACGTTGGAGGTGCTGGCCTCGGCGACCTGTCCCCTGCTGTTGAGGAGAATCGCGTCGTCGCAGCCGGCCGCGCGGGCCTCGTCCACGGCGAGCGCGTTGTTGACGTACCCGCCGGTGACCTTGGCGCGCACCGGCAGCGCGTCGGAGGCGGGCCTGCGCCAGGAGCTGATGGCGCAGCGGATGCCGGCCGGGTCGGTGTAGGAGCCCATCCGGAAGGCGTTGACGGACAGGGCGTCGGAGACGCCCGACAGGCTGACGCCCGGTTTCTGGCCGGGCAGCAGGGCCCGCTTGTAGGCCAGCGGCCGGATGTAGGTGTCCTCGCTCGCGCCGATCCGGCGCAGCAGTTCGGCGGTGAGCTCGCACAGTTCCTCGACCGTGCCGCCGACGTCGATGCGCAGGGTGCGGGAGCTGCGCAGCAGCCGGCGGTAGTGGTCGTGGGCGCGGAAGACCGCGAGGCCGCCGCCGTCCTGGGCGTAGGCCCGGATGCCCTCGAAGACCCCGGTGCCGTACTGCAGGGCCTGCGTGGTGACGGGCAGGACGGCACGTTCCAGCGGCATGAACTCGCCGTCGTGGTAGGCGATCTGGGCGACGGCCGGGGAGACCTGCGCCGGGGGAACCTGTGCCGGGGGGACCTGTGCCGGTGCGCCGTTGTGTGCGACGGTCACTGGGCCCTCCCGCCGGCCACGGCGAGCGCGGCGGTCTGCTCCTCGTCGGGGACGGCCAGCCGGCGGTCCTCCACCCGGGCGGCCTTCCAGCTGACCATGGCGCCGGTGGTGGTGACGCTGCCGAGCGGGCCGTACTCGAAGCGGAGCGGCACCTCCAGCCGGCCGTCGACGGCGCGGCTGATCTCGTCCTCGTCGAGGCGTACGGCGCGGCGGTCGTCGGGGAGTTCCAGGCGCAGCGTCAGCTCGTCGCGGCCGTCCACGGCGTCGATGACGATCTGGTAGTCCAGGTAGCCGCGCGGGTGGGTCAGCAGCAGCTCTTCGAGGTCGTAGCCGCTGATCTCGCGGCCGCCGATGCGCAGGGCGTCGCGGGTGCGGCCGAGGACCTCGAGGGTGGGCGCCGGCAGGGCGCGGCCGGCGGCGGGCGGGCCGAGCCGGACGAGGTCGCCCGTGCGGTAGCGCACCAGGGGCTTGCTGCCCCGGTAGAGGGAGGTGACGACCAGCTCGCCGGTGCGCACCCCGTCGCCGCCCGGGGCGACAGCCTGTCCGGTGTCCGGGTCGATGACCTCGTAGACGTTGAGCAGCGGGGCCGTGTACAGAAGGCCGTCGGCGCCGGCCGCTCCCATCACGGAGGCCTCCTGGGAGGCGTACAGGGCGTTGTAGACGCGGGCGCCCCAGACCTCGCCGATGTTCTCCAGCAGGCTGGGCGAGGCGAGTTCGCCGGTGCACATGATGACGTCGAGGCGGAAGTCGCGCCGGGGGTCGAGGCCGGCCGCGCGGGCCTTCTTGGCGAGGGTCAGGGCCATGCCGGGCGTGCTGAACAGGCCGGTGACGGGCAGCGTCCGCAGGGTGTCCAGGGCACGGTCGAAGCCGACCATCGGGGAGTGCGGCCACATCTTCGCCACGGCGTGGCCCAGGTTGCGGCACACGTCGCCGAAGGTGTCGCCGAAGGCGTGCAGCTCGGTCGGGCCGGAGACGCCGATGATCTGCTCGTCGCCGTACTGCCGGAAGATCGTGTCGTAGTACACGGTCAGCGCGGTGTTGTTGTGCAGGGAGTCGGTGTTGTCGCGCGGGCACGGGGTGCTGCGGCCGGTGGTACCGGTGGTCTCGTAGAAGATCCACGCCTTGTGCAGCGGCAGCGACAGGACGTCGGCGAACTCCTGCCTCAGGTGGTCCTTGGTGGTGAACGGCACGGCGGCCAGCTGCTCGGGCGCGAGCGAGGTGATCGCCCCCGGGTCCACGTCCGCCAGGTGACGGCCGTAGAAGGGGGAGTGCGTTGTGACGTACTCGACGGTGGCGCGGAACGCGTCCGCCTGATGGGCGGCCAGTTCGTCCTCGGTCCACCGGCCCGCCGCGTAGGAGCGGTGCCGGTCGCGTATCTCACGGGCGGTGCGGGCGAGTTCGTCGTCGAAAACTGTGAACATGCCTTCCTCTCGCGTCTCGTTCGCGTGTCTCGTGTCTCGTTCGCTGTCTCGTTCACATGGGGCGTTGCGGGGCGGGGCGGGGCGGGGCGTTGCGGGGCGGGGCGGGGCGGGGCGGGGCGGTGATCCTGCGTGCGGTGCCCGCGCCGGCCGTGCCGGGCCGAGGCGGGCGCGGCGGCCGAGGCGGGCGGCGCGGCGCCGGTTCCGGTTCCGGGGCCCGGCCGGAGCGTGCGGGCATGCTCCGGCCGGGCCCGCCGGAGTGCCCGGTGGCCCGCCGTGCCGCACCGGCCGGGTGCCGCACGGGCCGGGGTGCCGGGCCGGCGGGCGCGCCGGTGCGGCTGCGGTCAGCGGTACAGCGGCAGGCTCCCGGTGAGCCGGTCCACCGCCTTCCTGCTGCCGCACAGGGCCACGCCGATGTAGGGGAGTTCACCGGTGGGGATCTCGGCGGTACGGCGCGTGTACTCGTCGTAGGAACGCGACGACTGGGCCACCGACGTGAAGTCGACGACGAAGACGTCGCTCGCGCCCAGCGCCCGGACCGCGACGTCGCGCAGTTCCCCGGCGTCGGCCCTCAGGACGGGCAGCGGGATCGAGGTGATACCCGTGTGCAGCCGGCCGTCGGCGTCCTTCACGTCGTCGCCGACGATGTCGTCGGTGAATTTCCCGACCGACAGGGCGAGTGCGGCGACGGTGTTCATCGCCAGTCCTGCGGGAAGCTCCTTGTCGACGACAATGGCGCACTTCTCGAACTGGTACCCCACGTTTTTCCCCATCTCATGTACTCGTACAGAATTCGGACGCCACTCACCGGAGAGGTGACAGAATTCTTCTCAGGTTTATCCGGAAATCATTCTTCGACATCCGCGATCACCCAGTCGCTGATCTCCCGCCAGGCCCTGATGGCTTCCTGATGGAACGGGTGCACCAAATAGCGCTCCACCGCGTCCATGTCGTCCAGCAGACCCACGACGATGAAGTCGTACGCGACCGGCCGGGTCGATATGTTACGGCCGATTTTCCACTCGCGGAGTTCCGGCACCTCGCCGCCCACCTTGGCCGCGGTCTGCTCGGCCTGCTGGGCCCTGGCGTCGTCCCACGAAACGCCGGGCTTGAACTTGAACAGCACATAGTGGCGGATCACGGACGGCCTCCTGGTACGGGCGAAAGGGAGCGGTTTTCGGGGACCTCGCCGCGGGCGGCGGCGCGCCGGGCGAACTCGCGCACGGCGGCGAGCTGCCGCTCGCCCAGGGAGTAGTCGAGCACCCGGTAGTAGTCCAGGAGCACCTGTTCGGACAGGCGCCCGCCCGGGCCGCGGGCCGCCTCGGCGGCCGCCGAGGCGGCCACCTCCTCCGGGTGCGCGCGGGCCCGCCCGGCCGCGTCCGTGAGCGCCGCGGCCACCGCCCGCACCCGCTCGGGGTCCTCGCGCGCGACCTCGCGCCGCACCACCCAGACGGCGAAGACCATGGGCAGGCCGGTCCACTCGCGCCAGAGCGCGCCGGTGTCCCGCACCCGCAGGCCCGCCGGGGGCCGGGCGTGCAGCCGCAGCGCGTCGTCCCCGATCAGGACGGCGGCGTCCGCGACGGCCAGCATGCCGTCCAGGTCCTGCGGGACCCAGCGGTACACCGGACGCACACCCACGGCGTCCTCCAGCAGCATCCTGGCCAGCAGGGCCGTGCTGCGGCTGGCCTCCGAGAGGGCGACCACAGCCCCGTCGAGACTGCCCAGCGGGGCGCGGGAGACGAGGTGGCAGGAGTGCACCGGCCCGTCGCTGCCCACCGCGACACCGCCGGGCAGCAGCTCCCAGGCATCCGCGTGCCGCAGATACCGGACCAGACTGACGGGGCCCGCGTCCAGCCGCCCCGCGAGCAGTTCCTCGGCCAGCCACTCCGGCGGCCCGGACACCATGCCGAACGCCTCACCGGCCCCGCTGTGCGCCAGGCCCCAGCGCAGCGGGGCACAGTTGAGGAAGGAGATGTCCCCCACCCGCAGCCGGGCGGACCGGGCCGCGGAGACGGCACGACGGGAAACGGAAGCCGAGGCGGAAGCGGAGGCTGAGGCGGAGGCTGAGGCGGTACGGGAAGCGGCCGGCGGCCGGGAGACGGCGTGGACCACGGTCACGTGAGCTGCCGGCCGCGGCCGGCCGCGGCCGGTGCGCCGGCCTCGGGGGCGGGGCCCCGGCACAGTCGCAGAATGTCCGTCACCAGTGTGGTGCCTTCGGGGCCGAGCGCCTGACGGTAGCGGTCGATGACGACCGTCTCACGCGCCAGCTCGGTCCGCGGGCCGCCGCCGCTCTGGCGGCGCCGCTGGATCCGGGAGGAGACCCGGTGGCGGCTCTGAATCAGCTCGATAATCTTCGAGTCGAGAGCGTCGATCTCTTGCCGGTCGTTTTCTATTGCGTTGCGTAAATCAATCTCAACGGCATCCGCCGCTAAGTCCCCCGTGCTTTGCTGTGTCATGTACGCAAACTCCTTCAGCCGCCCCGGAATGGGGCACGGGTGAGCAGTGACGTTCATCAGACACCTGAATCCTATTCATGCCCTCACTTGATTACACAAGGCCCCCGAGCCCCTGTCTCGGATCGTGAGACGGAAGCGGTATGAAGCAATCCGCCGGGAACGCCGGCCGGTCGCGGAAAGTTCCCGAATCTTCACGGCGTCCGGGCCTCCGCGTGAACTCCCGGAGAACACCGCGCCTTTAGCAGACTCAACCGCCGAAGGCACACCGGCGCCCCGTTCTTCCGGCTCCCGGACCAAAACCGCAGCCGGCCCGCCGACCGTCTCCCCGCAGGAGCCGCACGGCCATCGAATTAAGTTCATCCACGAACGCTTTCCACCACAGCTTTCCGAACTAAGTTTGGATCCCGGTAAACACGCCGCCGGTCCCCCTAACATATGGCCCGATACGCCGGCGGCTTTCCGGCCGGTGATCCACCGCTCGTGGACCGGGGGGAGGTGAGTGGACCGGGGGAGGTGACACCCAGACCGGGGGACGTGACACACCCGGTCCCGGCCGCGTCCTGCGGCCGCCCGCCGGCGCCGGGTCATCCGCCCGAACACATCACCGCGGCCACCCGTCCGCCCACGGCCCCGCCCCTACGGCTGCCGGTCCCCGGCACCCCCTCCCGCCCCGCGCCTTCACGAAGCGGGCCGTCCGACGGGGCGCCGGACAAGCAAAAAGGCGCCTCCGGCCGGCAGGAACGAGGAGTGCCGAGGCCCTTGTCCCCGCTGTCCCCGCTGTCCCCGCCACCGTCGGAGGCACTTCCCAGGTGAAGACACGCATCAGCCCCGCTCCACGCGTCCCCGCCGCGGGCGGCACCGGCCGCGCGGCGGCATACCCGGCCGGTGCCGTGCTCCCGGCCGGGACCGCCCGCGAAGCCGGACCGGACCGGGCAACATCGGCGGGATCGGCGGCGCCGGCATCCCGGCGGTGTCCCCGGGCGGTGCACGGTCCGGGCAGGGTTCCGCCGGACGCCGACCTCACGGCCGCGCCGGGCGGGTACCGCCTCACGGATGCCCGGACACGGCCGGGCCCGGACACGGCCGTGTCCGGGCCGGCGGCCCGCCACCCGGCGCCCCCCTCTCATCGACACCCCCGCCGCGGCCGGGCCGGCGGCCCCGCACGGCCGCCCGCCCCCGGCACCCGGGATTCCCCCGCCGCCGGCAGCCGTGGAACCGGGCACAGCAGCCGCCACGGCAGCCGGCCCATCGGCATCCCCACCACCGGCCCGGACAACCGGAACGGACAACCGGAACGGACAACCGGAACGGACAACCGGAACGGCCCGCCGAAGAAGCCGGCGGACCGTCACGAAAAACCGAGGTCAGGACACGTCAGAGGTCAGGACGCGTCACTCGATGGGAAAGGCCGAGACCACCGCCGGGACGCTCCCGCCCGCCGAGCCGACGGCCGGATCGGACACGTACACCCGCGTCCCCGGAACCGCGAGCTCGACCGGCAGGCGGGCCAGAGCGACGTTCGTCTGGAGTTTCGGGGCGTACGAAGCCGACGTCACAAAACCCACCGGCTCCGAGTCCGGCGACGGCGCGACCAGCCAGAAGTCGGACAGATAGTCCGCGATCGGATCCCCCTCCATCCTCAACCCCACCATCGTGAGTCTGTACGGATGGTTTCCGGCAGCAATTTCGGTCCGCATCCGTTCGATGGCATCCCGGCCGATGTAGTCCGACGCCTTGTCACGCGGAATATGGGCCGCCAACCCGACCTGGAAAGGGACCATCTCACTGTCGACGTCCTGACCCCACGCGAGTATCCCTGACGTGATCCGGTGCGGCTGAATAGGACCGGTCACCGCCAGCCCATACTTATCCCCCGCCCGAACAATCGCATCCCACATTCGCTCCGCGTAAATACTCGAATTCTTCAGGTAGACTTCATATCCGGCTTCACCGGAGAACCCGGTTCGCGAAACAAGTACCGGAAGCCCGCCGATCTCCGCCTCCACCAGCCCGAAAACAGGCATCCCGGAAGCCACATCACCGATGAGATCGGCCATCAACCCGTCCGCCTCCGCCCCCTGGATCTGGACGGGCGACACATCGATCTCCTCGATCTCGACATCGAACCCCTTGCCGACATTCACCCCCTTCAGCCACAGCGACAGATCCGAGTCGGAAATACTGAACCAGTACTCACCGGCGGAAATCTTCAGCAGCAGCGGATCATTGATCATCCGGCCACCGGAATCACACAGCACCACATACGCCGCACGCATGGCCGCCAGCCGCGTAACGTCCCTGGTCACGACGTAGTTGACGAACTCGGTGGCCTCAGGTCCCCGCACCCGGATCTGCCGTGCGGCCGCGATGTCCCACAACGTCACCCGCTGCGTCAACGCC
The DNA here is from genome assembly GCF_045162825.1 of Streptomyces prunicolor. Taxonomy (NCBI): domain Bacteria; kingdom Bacillati; phylum Actinomycetota; class Actinomycetes; order Kitasatosporales; family Streptomycetaceae; genus Streptomyces; species Streptomyces prunicolor. Next base: position 60,133 of record NZ_CP108676.1, read on the forward strand.
TCGTACTCGGCCGCGGACCCGCCGTCCCCCTCGGAGCCGTAACCCCTGGGCAGGTACATACGGTTGTACACCTCCGCACGCCAGCACCCCGCCTCGACCGCCAGATGCCAATACGGCGACTTCCGCGCGCGCGTCGATATCAGAAGCTTGATGTCCGGCCGGCCCGTCTGACGCAGATTGACAGGAACCGTCCGATCCGACTGATCGACCGACGAGAAATTCGGATCCGCCCATTTTCCGGAATCGTTCGTCACGCTATCCCCTCCCGCGGCCACCTGACTCGGTGCCGGTTCATCGACGTACGCGGCAGCAGCGATACCCGCTGCGAGCCGGCGAATCGAACATGACGTATTCCCGAATTTAACACGGCCCGATCCGGCGGCCAAGTACTCCCCCGGACCATCTCACCCCCCATACCGGCCAGACACCCGTACCGCGCGATTCCGCTCGCATCAGCGGCAATCTCCACAAACCCCGGCGCCACAGCCACAGCCCCCCGCGGCATTTTCCAAAACTCCGCGGCAACCACTGCGAACCGTCCAGACGATTCGCATGATCATTACCATCGCAAATATACCGACGGTAAACACGCCGCGTAAAACCCAGACAGCACCGGCACCGGCACCGGCACCGGCACGGCGCCGCGTCAACACCGTGCGGGCGACGCCTCGCGACAACCGGCCCCACGCCCCACCGGTACGCACTGAAGCCCCGACAGCGGCCCGGCAACAGCACGAGCCCCGCGCTCCACCAGCAGGAACATTCCCAGGCGAAGAGGCCTACCGGCTCTCCTCTCCCCCTCCCCCTCCCCCTCTCCACGTCCCGGGGGGGGGGACGGCCGGGCCGTGGTCCCGCAGGCCGGTTCGGTCCCGCCGGACGGTTCGGTCCCGCCGGCCTGCGGGACCGTCCGCGGGCGGGGCCCCGGCCAGGCCCCAACCCCGGGGCCCCGGCCTGACGTCCGGCCTCGCAGGCCACCCGGCCCGCTGACCTCCGCCTCCTCCCGGGACAGCGGAGGCGGCCGTTCCCCCCGGCCTCGGGACACCGAGACACGAAGCAGACGAGAACGGCCGCCGCCCACGAGTTCCCCCCGCCGCCCCGCCCGCGAGTGAGGCACCGGACATGTCGTCCCGCTCTCGGGCCGCGCTCCACGAGAACCCGCAGCCCGCGCGGCAGGGTCCGCTGCGCCATCGCCTCCCGTCCTGGTTCATCCGGCGAGTCCTAAGGCCGTCACAGGCCCGGGAGGAACCCGGAACCCCGCCGGCCGGCGATCTGCCGCGCTGCCGGGGCGGCTGCCGGCGGCGGTGACCGGTGACCAGAACGGTGGCGGGCGGGCGCCGGGCGCGGCGCCGGCCGGTGTGGGTGCGGCCGTCGGTCTGTTCGAGTCCGGGCGGCACCGGCTGGACCTGCTGGGAACCCCAGGTCGTCGTCGGGACCCGGCGGTGCGGCCTGGAGGCGCGGCATCCTTCTCCGGACCACACGCCGCACCGGTGCCCGCCGCAGGAGCATCCGCCCCCGAACACGGACAGGCGGCCACATGCCCGCCGGACCTGCCGGACCTGCCGGACCCGCCGGACCCGCCGGACCCGCCGGACCCGCCGGACCCGCCGGACCCGCCGGACCCGCCGGACCCGCCGGACCTGCCGGACCCGCCGGACCTGCCGGCGGGGGCCGCGTGCCCTGCCGCCGCGGGGCGACGAAACACCGTTCCGTCGCCCCGTCGAGGAAGACAGCGTTCCGTTCTCTCGTCGAGGGTGCGAGGGGCGCCGCGAAAACCCGCCCCCGGTCCGCCGCCCCCGTCACCCACGGGCCGCTGCCGTACTCCCCCGCCACCCCCACCCCATCCGCAACACCCGAGGTCAGAGCATCGAGACGGGTTTCATCAGGGAGTTCACCGGAAGTGCTGCGCCGGGTGCGGCAGGCGCATAGCGTGCGATGACCGGGCCGTTCCCCGCGCCTCCACGGTCCGTGCCTCGTGGGGCCCACGACCCTCTAGGAGACCCTGGAATGTCCTCCGACAGCTCCGAGTTACGTCCGCTGCCGCACCGGGCCGCACGGCACGCTTCCGCTGTCACACCCGGATGGGCCACCGGCCGGACCCGCCCCTGGACCGGACCCCACCGGGACCTGCGCCTGCTGCGCCGGGCCTGCCGGTGGCAGCGGCGGATCGCCGCCCTCACCGCACTCGGCTACTTCGCCGTCTTCCTGACCCTGACCGTCCAGACACCCTCCCTCATGGCCCGCCCCGCCCCCGGCGGACTGCCCCTGGGACTGTTCCTGGCCCTGGCACAACTCCCGGTGACCTGGCTCGCGGTCATCTTCTACGAACTCACCGCACACCGCCTCGTCGACCCGCTCGCCCGCCGGGTACGGCGCCAGACCCGCGACGCACAGGCCCGGCCGTGACGGACTTCGCGGGCCCCGCACAGTCCTGGTCGCTCGTGGCGTTCTGCAGCGTCGTGACCCTCACCCTCCTGCTGTGCGTGATCACCGGCCCCGACCGCGAGGACCTCGACGAGTTCTACACCGGCTACCGCTCCCTCTCCCCCCTGCGCAACGGCCTGGCCATCGCCGGCGACTACATCTCCGCAGCCACCGTCCTCACCGTCGGCGGGATCATCGCCCTGTGCGGCTACGACGGCGTCGTCCTGGCCCTGAGCACCCTGCTCTCCCTGCTGCTCCTGATGTTCCTGCTGGCCGAACCCCTCCACCACACCGGCCGGTTCACCATGGGCGACGTCCTGGCACACCGCATGCCCGGACGCGCCGTACGCATCACCGCCTGCGCCGTCACCCTCGCAGCCCTGGCCCCCATGATGGTCGTCCAACTCGCCGGCGTGGGACAGCTGCTGGCCTTCGTCCTGGGCTTCTCCGCCGGCGCGATGCGCACCGGCTGCATCATCGGCGCCGGCACCCTGATGATCACCTACGCGGCCATCGGCGGCATGCGCGGCACCGCACTCATCCAGATCCTCAAGACAGTCATCCTCCTCGGCTCCGGACTGGTCGTGGCCGCACTCGTCCTGCACACCTTCGGCTGGAGCCCGCAGACCCTGTTCACCTCCGCCGCACACAACAGCGGCGCCGGACCGGCCTACCTGCGCTACGGCCTGCAGTTCACCGGCGGACAACACCCCGCCCTCGACATGATCAGCACCCAGTGCGCCATCGTCCTGGGCGGCGCCTGCCTGCCCCACGTCACCATGCGCATGTACACCGCCGGCAGCACCCGCCAGGTACGCCGCGCCATGTCCTGGGCGGTCTGCGCCGTCGCCCTGTTCATCGCCGTGATGACCGTCGTCACCGTCGGCGCCACCGCCCTCATCGGCGCCAGGACCATCGCCGCCGCCGACCCCCGCGGCAACACCGCCTACCTCCTCGGCGCACGCGCCGCCTTCGGCACCCACCTCTCCCGCGCCGAAGGCCTGCTGCTCACCACCGTCACCACAGCCATCTTCCTGACCCTGCTCGCCTCCGTCGCCAGCATGACACTCGCCTGCGCCAACTCCCTCGCCCACGACGTCCTCACCCGCCCCGGCACACCACCCCTGCGGGAAATGGCACACGCACGCCTGGCCGCACTCGCCGTCGGAACACCCGTGATCACACTCGCCGTGCTCGCCCAGCACCACAGCCTCCAGCCCCTGGCCATCATCTCCTTCTGCCTCGGCGCATCCGCCATCGCACCCGCCCTCCTCCTCACCCTCTTCTGGCGCCGCTACACCCACGCCGGCCTCCTCAGCACACTCATCGGCGGCACCCTCAGCGTCCTCATCCTCATCACCGGCACCAACCTCGTCTCCGGCTCCCCCCAATCAGCCTTCCCCGGCGCCGACTTCAACTGGTTCCCCTTCACCACCACCGCCCTGGTGTCGGTACCCGCCGGCTTCCTCTGCGGCGTGCTGGGGACGGTCCTGTCGGGCAGGAGGGCCGGCACCCGCGAACGCCACCACTACGAAGCCGTCGAAGCCACCGTCCTCACCGGACCACCACACCCCCACAACGGCTGACCCCAACCGCACGCCATCTCCGCACAGTGCCATCTCCGCACAGTGCACGGCGGGGGCCGGCCACTGCCGACGAGGAGCACGGCGACACAGACCCCCCCCCGCAGGCGGCACCACAGGCACAGCTGAACATGATCCGGAGCGGCAGGAGCGGATACCCAGGGCGAAGAATCCCCGACGGAGGCCCCGCCCCAGCCGTTGCGCGCGCAGGAGAAACCCAGCACCACGGCGAACATCCCGACCGAGGCGAGCAACACCCCCCATGCCCATCCGAGCGCCCGACTTCGGCCAGTCGCGACTTGGGCCGGCCGTGAAGCAGCGTCATGCCTCCGACGAACGCGACGGCGGCGAGCAGCAGGCTGACGTACACACCAGCGCCGGCCCGGTCCGGAGGCCGGCGCATCGCCGTTGGGACCAGCCCCACGCCCGAGCCGTCGGCCACGGCACCGCCTCAGACGCCAAAGGAACTGGTCCGTTCCTTCGGGACGGTGAACGTGGTGAAGAACGCCCCAACCAGCCGGACCGTCTCCTCTCCCCCGCCTTCAGGAACCCAGCACAGGGGCCGCGCGAAACCACTGGAGAACTCACTGACGCCGGGGCCGGGGAAGTCGTGAACAGACGGTGATCGGTCCGCCCCCTCAACCCGAGAGGACTGCGACCAAACCGGGAAGGAACACGACACCGCCACCAGCACGCGCCGCCTCACCCAGCGCATCCCACGTGCAGACGGCCGCACACACCAGCCACACACAAACCCACAACCGGAAGACGACCAGGGGGCGGACCGGTGGCGGCCGGCCGGACCAGTGAGCGGACTCCGGCGGTCCGGCGGGGGTATGGCCAGCGCTAGCGGGTCCGGTGGGCAGGGCAGACTGCGAGACGGCAGACACCCTGGGTGTGTCCAGCAGATCGGGTCACGGCAATGGGGCGGTGACTGATCGGTGTCACGGACGCGGGATGATACAGACACATAGTGCGGTGCGTGCGGCTGCAAGGCGAAGCCGCACCCCACGTCCGCGGCATGAGCAGCCGGACCGCCCCCCTATGCGGCCGTGCCAGCAGTTCCCGCCGAATGCCCGGTTCCGGGCGCGGTCGCGGTGGCCGTCGCGGGGGCGGGGTGGCCGGGCGGGCGGGGCAGGACGCCGTCCGTGGGGTGGCCGATGATCCAGCTCAGCAGCGGGCCCGCCATCGTGGTCGTGACCACTGCCATGACGACCATCAGCGAGTACAGGTCCCGGCCCAAGTAGCCCAGTTGCAGGCCCACGTTCAAGACGATGAGCTCGGTGAGGCCGCGGGTGTTCATCAGCGTCGCCAGCGCGGCGGACTGCCGCAGCGGCATCCGGTTGAGCCGGGCGGCGGCGAACGCGCCGGTGAACTTGCCGCCGACGGCCACCAGCAGGATCAGTCCCAGCGTGCCCAGCCCGCCGGCGTCCAGGTGGGACAGATCGACCTGGAGACCGGCGACCACGAAGAACACCGGCAGCAGCAGCGTGCCGCTCAGGTGGCCCAGGCGCTCGTGCACATCGGCGCGCAGCCGCTCCCCGCCGCGCGGCAGGATCACGCCGAAGAGGAACGCGCCGAAGATGTAGTGCAGCCCCACCCACTCGGTGACAGCCGCGGACAGCAGCAGCCCCACCAGGACGACAACGAACACGGTCGGAGTCAGCGTGAGGACGGCACGGCGGGCCACGAAACGGCGCACCAGGGGACGTACGACGAAGAGCATGGCCAGCACATAGGGGGCGGCCAGCAGGACACGCCACTGGTCAGGGCCGGCCGAGCCGCTGACGGCTATCACGGCTGCCAGCAGGGACCAGGCCAGCACGTCGTCGACACACGCACACGCCAACGCCACCACGCCCAGCGGAGAACGGCTCATGCCCCGGTCGGTGAGGACACGGGCCAGCACCGGGAACGCCGTGACGGACATGGCGATGCCCATGAACAGCATGAACGCCGTCCGGTCACCGGTGCCGTAGCCGTCCATCAGGTACAGCGCCAACAGAGTGCCCAGGCCGAACGGGAGCAGGACGGAGCTGAGGGACACCGTGGCCGCGAGGCTTCCGCTGCCGCGGATCATCGCGCCGTCCCACTCCACGCCGACGAGGAACATGAAGACCGCCACACCGACCACGGCCAGGGCGCCAAGCAGCGGCCGGATACCGGCCGGGAACAGGGCGTCGCAGAGCGCCCCGTGGAAGAAAGTCGGGCCCAGCGCGATCCCGGCGAGGACCTCGCCGATCACCGCGGGCTGGTTCAGGCGCTGGGCCAGAGCGCCCAGCAGGCGGGCCAGCAGCACGATGGCGGCCAAGCCCAGGAGGAGCGAGGAGGTCTGATGGGTGGTCATGGCGATCGGTCTCCGTACAGAGGGATCCGGCCCGCGAGCAGAACAAGAAGGCTGGCATCACACCGCACTGTCCCCGCACTGCCGACGGCACAGACACAGGAGAGACACAAAACTCGCTACCCACTACGTGCAGTCACCCGAACACCCAAACCCAACACCGAATAGCGTGCCCGACGCCGAGAGACAGGTGGGGCGGGTGGGGTGGGTGGGGCAGGCGCCCCGGTTCCGTCCGGCGGTTCGGCGACCGCACCGCAGACAGTGCCCCGGCACCATGGAACTCCCCGAGGCCCACGACAGCTACGGTGCGGACGCTTCCGGCAAGGCAGAACACCGGCCGGCGCATCAAGGGCGCAGACAGAGGTGTCCCCGTCGTGAGCGACGAAACCCTCCTCGCAACAAGGAACAAGAACCCTCCCGCGACGCCGACTTCAGCGCCCGCCACCTCACCGGCCCATGCAGCCCCAGAGGCGAGACAGGCGTGCAGGATGCCGATGACGCCGAGTCCGAAGCCGGCGAAAAAACTCACCAACCACGAAGGCCCGACCCTGCATCCACACAGCCGGGCAACCGCGGCATCAGGTGACACAGCACCAGCCATCCGAGCCGGTCGAACGGTGCCGCCGGACCGGCCGGACCGGGACGGGGCACGGAGACAGGAACCGGGCGCGGGACCGGGTGACCCGGCAGCAGCCGACCGCCACCGAGCCATACCGAGGCCGCGCCGTGAGCACACACCTCCCCCGCTACCCAGCGGACACCAGTGAGCTCTCGCCCCAGGCCCGCGCTCAACCGGCAGGCCCACAGCCCGTGTCGAGACGCCCGACCTCCACCACCCAAACGGCAAGAGCGACGACCGCAAGGCCCAGCAGCCGGCCGCCCACGGCATCACCGAACCAACGGACACCGCACACAGACACGACCGGCACACACCAGCACAGCACCCGCAAGCCACCCGGCACTACCGGCAGCACAACCAGCAACAGAACGGCGAACGAACTGCCCGCAGTCATCCCACACCACGAAGAAACCGCCGCGGGCACGCGAGCCGGTCCGCCAGGCCGGCACCAGCCGCCCCGCGACCCGCCAGGCGGCAGCCCCGGCACGGGTGTCACAGCGTCCGCCGGTGAGGGCCGGGCTCGGCCGGGACCTGGGTGAAGGCCTCCAGGTGATCCCGGGCCCAGCCCCGAAAAGAACGGGCCCCGTGACCCGTCACCATGCGGACGGTGTCCTCCACCCGGGCCTTGGCACCCGCCCGCTGGCGTTCCGCGCCCGCCAGAAGCGCCTCCACGACCGGGGACGGGTAGCGTCCGCTCAGCGCGACGCGGGCCCGGTCCGGAGTCAGTTCCTCGAAACGCAGCGGAATGCCGAGCAGCCGGCCCAGCTCTCGGGTCTGACCGACAGCTGTCACAGCCCGCGGTCCCGTCAAGGTGTAAGCATGACCGGCATGGCCTTCCTCGGTCAGAACCCGCACCGCGACCTCGGCAACATCACGAGGATCAACACACGCGTTGGGCGACGTCCCGTACAGCGCGCGGACGGTGCGTTCGCGGCGCACGGGCATGGCCCAGGACAGGCAGTTGGACATGAACGCGCGCGGACGCAGCAGCGTCCACTCCAGGCCGCAGCCGCGCAGCAGGTCCTCGTTCGCACGCTGCCGACAGGTGACCAGGTCGTCGGCCCCGGGGTCCAGGACGGCCGCCGCGGAGAGTTTCACCACCCGCCGCACGCCCGCGGCAACCGCCGCCGAAACGAAGGCCGCGTCGTCAACGCCGTCGACACGGGTGGTGACCAGAAACGCCGCGCGCACACCCCGCACCGCCCCGGCCAGCGACACCGGGTCCGTGTAGTCCCCGGCGACCACCTCCACCCCCGGGAACACCCCCACCGCCTTCACCGGGTCCCTAGTCATCACCCGCGCACGCAGGCCCGCGGGCAGGGCGCGGACCACTTCCCGCCCCACCGTCCCCGTCCCGCCCGTCACCAGAATCACCGGGGCCCGCCCACGCCCGACACGCCACAGCACCCGCCACCCACCACCCGTCCCTCACCCACTCCTCTGCTCCTCCTCGCCCATTCCTCCGCGCCTACGTCCCTTTCCGCTCCCTGCATCCCCGTTCCTCATTTACGGCATCCCTTTACGCTAATTATCCGCGCTTTCGTCCGCATCTTCCCCTTCCGGCTCGGCTGGCCTCCCCCACCGAAAACGAACCGAGGAGCCGAGCGAACCAAGGCACCAGGGCGCCGGGCGGCCGGGGCGCCGGAGGTGGTGCGGCGTGTCCGGCCTATCGGAACGGGGGCCGGACGTCATAAAGATCCGGACTGGACGGTTTTTATACTGCTTTCGCGCTCATCGGAAAGAACGGACCGGGGCGGCGATGCAGGACCTGGCGATCGTCACCCGTCAGGCGATTCGCGCCGCAGCGGCCGGGGTCTTCGAGGAACGCGACTACCGGGCCGCGACGATCAACGAGATCCTCGCCCGGGCCGGGGCAACCGATCCGGGAGCCGGTCGGCCAACTACTCGCGGCGGACCGTCAGTTCGCGGTCCAGCAGTTGGTGGACACTCTGGTCGTCCTGCCCGCCCACCGGCTGCCCACCGACCCGGCGATCCGCATCCGAGAGCGGCTCGGGCCCGACCGGCAGGCCAAGGGGCTCGACTACCAGGGCCCCTTCGACGCTGGGCAAGGTCGGCGCCGGTCTGCTGGAGCAAACGCGGGAACGGGACGAGTTGCTGCCGTACGTGGTGCTGACGGAAACCGCGAGCGTCCTGGCATGGGCCTTCGCCGGGGTTCACGCCATCTCCCGGTTCTTGTGCGGCCACCAGGACCCGCCACACCAGGTCACCGACCTGCTGCGGCACGCGTTACCGTCCGTCACGCTCCCCCGACGCCAGCCACGCTGGCCTTCTCCGAGACCAAGAGCGCCCGGGTCCAGGAACAGCCGATCGACACTCCTCACCTGACCACACCCAAGCCCTCACCAACCTGACCGCACCCGCCCCACTCCCCCTCATCCGACCACCACACCCACGTCCGCATCCACCCACGTCGCGGCGACGGTGGCATGGTCACCCCCCGCCCCGAGCGGCGGGCCAACGACCGGAGGGCGATACCCAGGGACAGGCCGGCGCCGGGGGCGGCGGCCGACGCCCGACGTGCGGAGCACCCGGCCGGATCAGGCCACGCAGGCGGTGAACTATCGAGTCGCACCGCCGACGAGGGCCGCCACGGGGATGGTGCCGAGGCGAGCCGTCAGGATGGAGCACCGCAGGCGGCTCAGCGGCGCCGAGGGCTCCAGACCCGGTTCCGCAACGAGGGCCGGTGCGCAACCGCACCGGCCCTCGCGGTCCAGCGCCACCATGAACCGGCCGTGCAGACTCTCGCGCCTCCGGTACCGATTGACCAGCACCTTCAGCCCCGGCAGCAACTCGCGACGACCGCCCAAACACAGGTCGGCTTCAATCCGCTGGGCCGGCACGCACAACCGAGCCGCCACCTCCCGCCGGGCATCCACGCCTATCCGGTTACCGGTCAGCCCCGACCTGCTCCACCAATCACGCGTATACGCCTAAAGCGCCCGACAAAACCTCAACCCAGCCCGGGAAAACCAACCCCACCCACACCCGGCACAAGCACACCCACTACACGACCCCGCGCCCGATCACCCCGATCACACACAACCCCCCTCACCCCACACCAAACCCATTACTATACGAACTGGACGGTATTTTTAACCAGCGGGCCCCGCCCGCAACGAAAGAAGCCACACCATGCCGCAACCCAAACAAGACCGCGCCATCCGCACCCGGCACACCATCCTCATGGCCGCAGCCGCCGTCTTCGAAGAGCGCGGCTACCAAGCCGCCACCATCAGCGAAATCCTCACCACCGCCAACGTCACCAAAGGCGCCCTCTACTTCCACTTCACATCAAAAGAACAACTCGCCCAAGGCGTCCTCGCCGGACACGACCACAACCTCACCGTCCCCCCGCAGCCCTGCAAAACCCAGGAACTCATCGACATCACGATGCTTCACGCCCATCGCCTCCAAACCGACCCCCTCGTCCGCGCCGGCGTCCGCCTCACCCTCGACCAACGCGCCGACGGGCTCGACCGCACCGGCCCCTTCCACCACTGGATCACCATCGTCACCGACCTCCTCACCCAAGCCCAAAAACAAGGCGAACTCCTCCCCCACGTCAACCCCACCGAAACCGCCCACATCCTCGTCGGCGCCTTCGCCGGCATCCAAGCCATGTCCCAAGCCACCACCAACTACCAAAACCTCCCCGCCACCCTCACCACCCTCCTCCAACACACCCTCCCCACCATCACCCACCCCGCCACCCTCGCCACCCTCGACCTCACCCCCCAACGCGGCCACACCATTCACACCGAGACCACGGCAGCCGCAGCGCCGGACGAGACGACGACGGAGGCAGCGGACAACCAACCGCCCACAGGGCCCAGTTGATCCGCCCGACCCGCTCGTACTCGAGCAGCCCGAAAGCCGCAGCGGTACTCATCGGCAGCGACCGAACCGACAACGGCCATGGTTCTGACGGCAGTTGCGCGATGGCCGCGGCTGGACGAGGACCTGGCCTCCAGGCGACGGGAACCAGGCTCGACCGCGCACTCACTGCTCGGCGCTCTTGAACCGGCCACAGTGGCCCTCGACCGCACCGGAACCGTACGGAAGTTCCCCCCGATCACCGGGTGTTGACGCTTTCCGTAATCTTGACCGATTCGGCGGCCGAGTGATCATATGTTGTCGGCCATGCTACTTCGAGGCCTTCGCGCCAAAGGAGCCCTTGAGCTTCTCGTGGCCAGTTGCTCAGGGCTCGGCTGCGTCGCCGCGCTGATAACCATCCTCGTCGGTCAACTCACGCCGTGGTGGGCACTGGTCCTCGTACCCTTGGGGATTTTCAACGCCATCGAGGTGATCGGCTACTTCGCCTACCTGCCGGTCGCCATCAAGCCCTATGTCCTCGTCTCCGCCGGCAGCGCCGACGGAGCCAGCGAGCAAGGGGAAGGACAGCAGCGCGGCGCCGTGCGCTGGCAGCTGGACACCGGCGGAGCGGTGAAGGAATCGTCACCGGTCGTGGTCGACGGCACTGTCTATGTGGGCAGTTGGAACCATCTCCTGTGGGCCGTCGACGCCCTGTCCGGCGAAGAACGCTGGCAGTGCAGGGTCGGCGGTGTGGTGGCCGCGTCGCCCGCCTTCGCCAACGGCACTGTCTACATCGGTAGTTGGGACACATGTCTGTGGGCGGTGGACGCCGTTTCGGGCCGCGAGCGGTGGCGGGTCAGGACGAACGGCCTGGTGCGGTCCACGCCGGTGGTCACCGACGGCATGGTCCTCTTCGGCAGCAACGACGGCTTCTTCCGGGCGGTCGACGCCGTCTCGGGGAAGAGCCGATGGCAGGTCCGTGTCGGCACGGGCGTGCGCTCCTCGCCGACCGTGGTGGGCGACTCGGTCTACGTCGGTAGCGACGACGGCGTTCTGTGGGCGCTGCACACCGCCTCCGGCCAGGTGCGGTGGCAGCTGAAGACGCTGAGCGGACTGTGGTCCTCGCCGGTGGTGGCCGACGGCATCCTCTACATCGGCAGCGCCGATCGGCATCTTTGGGCGGTGGACGTGGCATCGGGTCGGGCCCGGTGGAAACTCCCGGCCGGCACCTGGGTGAAGTCCACACCGGCGGTGGCCCACGGCCTCGTCTACTTCGGCACCGGCGACGGATACCTGTGGGCGGTCGACGCGGTGTCCGGCGAGAGACGGTGGAGTCGCAAGGTCGGTGTCTGGGTGCGCTGGGCTCCGGTGGTGGCGGACGGCACGCTGTACGTCGGCACGAACGACGGCCGTATGTGGGCGTTGGACTCGGTCTCGGGCGAGGAACGCTGGCAGGCGGACACCGGCAGCCCGGTCTTCTCCACGCCGGCGGTGGCCGACGGCATGCTGTACTTCGGCCTCCAGAACGGGCGTCTGCTGGGCGTCCGCGCCTGACCGGGAAGCGCGCTGCTGTCAGCAAGGTCCACAACGGACACCTGCGCACCCACCACGCCACCGACTTCGACTCCGTCGTTCTCCCGCCCGCACAGGCCTGATCGGGCCCCTTCACCACCCGATGCCCCCTCCCTGCCCGAGGCGCGGACCTCCTCAGTACTGGGAGCCCGCACCCCGGCATCCCCACGAGACGGGTGAACCTCGATGGCTGCCGCACTCCCGGTCGCCTGGTGGCCGGGATGCTGCGCGGCAGCCGTGTGTCCCTTCCCCCGCCGCGCCTCGCACAGCGAGCGTGGTCCCTCGACCTCGCGCCGCGGCTGCCGGACCCGGCTGGAGGTGACGGGCGGCGTCGAGGTGGTCGGCGGTCCAGACGATGCGGGCGGCTGTGACTGTGGCGTGTCTGTCATCGCCGCGCGCCGCGGTGGAGGGGGTGGACCAGGCGGCCTCCTCCTCGGGGCCGCATGACAGAGGTTCCGGCACGGCGCCGTGCCGGCCGAGACCTGCAGCCAGGTCCCGATAACGGTCGGGCAACCGGCTGACGCTGTCGAGCGGGATCACCCGGGCCTCCGAAACCACGGCAGCACAGCACCGGACGCCGCACCGACGGAGTCAGCAGCCGAAACCACGCGGGCCGCACCGACAGCAGTCGGCCCACCACCCCCGGAGCACACAGCGGTGCTGAGCACCGACCGAACCGACAACGGTCTTGATTCTGACCGCAGTTGGGTGCTGGCCACGTCTCCAGATGTCACGGCAGGACGGCCAACCCGGCAGCGAGCGGCTCCAGACGGGCAAGAGCCCGTCCCGGCGACCGGTCGCAGACGATTTCCGGCTCGTACGTTGTCGGCGACAGGGCATGGTGATGCAGTGAACGACGACAACACGACCTCACCGGCCCCGCAACCGACCTCGGAGGAGAACCGGCACGCCAGTTGGTTGGAACTGTTCTTCGACCTCGTCGCCGTGGCGGGTGTGGCACAGATCGCGCACCTGCTGCACGGCGTCCCGGACGTGTCCGACCTGGGCCTCTACGCGTTACTGTTCCTCGCCTTCTGGACAGCTTGGATCTGCTTCACCCTGTACGCGAACGTGGCCTACGAGAACACCCACGTCCGCACGGTGCTGGCCGCCATGTTCGGCATGGCCGTCATGGCCGCGGCGGTATCGGGGGTGCACGAGGGGGACGACCGGCACGCGCGCGTGTTCGCCCTCGCCTACGTCCTGATCCGGCTCCTGGCGAGCCGGGCCTGGCAGCACCGTCGCCAGGTCCTCGTCGACTGGCCGGCCGCTCAGATGTCGCTCGGCGTGATCCCGTGGATCGTCTCCCTCTGGACCCACGATCCGACGCGCCACTGGCTCTGGGCCCTCGGTATCGCCCTTGATCTGTACGTCACGTTCGCGGTCTCCGCACGCGACATCGTCGAGCACCAGGAGGCACGGGAGCGCCACGACAACCGAACCGCCCAACGCGATTCCGTGAGGGGCACGTCGCTCGCGCGGTCGCAGACGGAGCACCTGAGCGAGCGGCTCGGCCTCTTCGTCATCATCGTGCTGGGCGAGGGCGTCGCCCAAGTGGTCGAAGCCACTTCGGACGCGGAGTGGGACAAGAAGCTGTACATGCTCACCGTCGCGGCGTTCTTCCTGCTGGCCACGCTGTGGGCGTTGTCCTTCGGACACGGCTACGCGGGGGTGCCGCACCTGGCGGCAGGGGTGTTGCCGGCCCGTGCGGCGCTGCCCCTGCACTGTTTCGTGTCCGGTTGCCTCGCCGCTCTGGCCGCCGCGCTGGGAGCCGCGGCCGAGCACCTGGAGACGCTGCCGGACGCCACCCGGTGGCTGCTGTGCTCGTCGCTGGCCGGGTACTTCATGCTCAGCGGAATTGCCTGGCTCGGCCGAGCCGGGCGGGAACTGCGGTGGCTGCTGTCCGTGGTCCTCCCCTGCTGCGTACTGCCCCTGCTGCTGGCGGCGTTCGGCGCACATGTCCGCACCGTGACGGTGGTCTGGCTGCTCGTCCTGCTCACCCTGTGGCCGATCCTCTACGAGCGGCGGGCGACGAGGCCGTCCAAGAGGGCCGTGCGGACCGAGGTTTGAGCCACGGGACCAGGTTGTACCGGTGGCCCGGCCTCGGGCAGGCTGGCTTCCCCGTCGCCAGGAGGAGCGGGACGACCAGAAGGAGTCTCAGGCATGATCGACTGGGTGCCTCTCCGTACCGGAGCACGGCCTGTCCCCTCGCCCTTGGCCACGCCACTGGTCTGGGCCGCGGCATCCGGCGGCGCGTTGGTGCTGGTGGCACTGCTCAATGCGCTGATAGGTACCGATCGGCCCTCTCCGGCACTGGCCGTGCTGTCCTTGTTCTCGGTACTGCTCGGCCTGTGCGCCCGCTTCACGGCGGCCCCCGGCACCGCGGTGCTGTGCTGGCTCTTCCTCAACGGCTTCGCCGTCCCGCCCGCCGGCACCCTCACCTGGGCCGGACACCGTGACGCGTTCTGGCTCGCCTGCCTGTTCACCGCCGCTCTGGTGGGTACGACCCTGGCCCGGCTTCTCCACGCCCGAGCCGCCTACCGCCGTCTCACCACGGACATCGGCGGCTCGACACGGACCAGATCATGAACGGCGTGGCCGCTCGCCGAGCCATACCATCGCGCGGCCTCCCAGGGTGCTCTCCCGGAGCAGGCCACTCGGTCGGGTGACGGCCGACGCCATCATCCCTGCTCACCGAACCGAAAAGAGCCGTTTCCGGGCTTCATGGCCAGATCCCTCCTATCGTGGAACGACACAGTGACCCTCGGCGTCGAAGCGGGCAGGCCATGCAGGATCCGGAGATCGACTATGAGGCGGTCTTCCGCGACCTGCCCGGCATGGTGGCGCTGCTCACCCCCGAGCTGGTCTACGTCGACGCCAACGAGGACTTCGAGCGCCTGTCGGGACGCAAGCGCGAGGAGCTGGTCGGCCGCTACATCTTCGACGTCTTCCCCGAGAACCCCAAGGACCCGGCGGCGGCCGGCATGCGTGAGACCCGGGAGTCGATGCTGCGCGCGGCGACCACCGGCGAGCGCGACACGATGGCCCTGCTCCGCTACGACATCGAGGACCCGCTGCGGCCCGGCCGATGGGTGGAGCACTTCTGGAGCCCCGTCAACGCGCCCATCCGGGGCAAGGACGGCGAGGTGACGCTGATCGTCCACCGGGTGGAGGAGGTCACCGAGTTCGTCAGGGCCTTCGGCGGCCGGGCCGACGACAGACGGGCTCGGGTACTGGAAGCCGAGCTGTACACCCGGGCACGTGAGCTGCAGGAGGTCAACGAGCGGCTGCGCAGGGCACACGCCCATGAGCGCGAGGTGGCCCTGACCCTGCAGGCGGCGATGCTGCCCCCACCGCGACCGGTCGGCCACCACCGGGCGGCCGTCCGCTACCGGCCCGCCGTGGACGCCCTGAACGTCTGCGGCGACTGGTACGACCTCGTCGACCTGCCCGACGGCGGAATGGCGGTCGCCGTCGGTGACGTCGTCGGGCACGGTCTGTCGGCCGCCTGCGCCATGGGCCAATTGCGCAGCGCCCTGAGCGCGGCCTGCCGGGTCGCCGACGGGCCGGGCTCCGCCCTTGAGGCCCTCGGTCTCTACGCCCGTTTCGTCGAGGGCGCCGAGTCCGCCACCGCGGTGACGACGTTCATCGACTGGGACGACCACACCATCACCTACAGCTGCGCGGGCCATCCTCCCCCGGCGCTGCTCGACCCCGACGGCACGGTGACCTTCCTCGACCAGGCCACGGACCCGCCCCTGGGCGCCAGACCCGAGCATGTCGGCCGGCCGCAGACGAGCATCCGCTTCGCCGAGGGCGCCACCCTCGTGCTGTACACCGACGGACTGATCGAGCGTCGTACGGAGGACATCGACCGCGGTCTGACCCGCCTCGCCGACTCCCTCGCCCACCACCGACACGCGGAACCCGAGCCCCTGGCCGACGCCCTTCTCACCGACCTGCTCCCGCCCGAGGGCAACACCGACGACACGGCCCTGATCGTCCTGCGGCTGTGACGGCGGCTTCGCCCGGCACCGAACCGTCGACCTGCCGCGGGCTCAAGGTGTGGGCGCCGCCCCCGACTCTCAGCAGGGAAAGGGGAACGCAGCCGGCGCCCCGGCCTGACCGACAGCTCCGGTCCCCTTTCGTTCTGCCTGCCGTAACGTCCCGTCAGTCTCCGGTTTCCGGTGCCGGGGCCGGCCTCGATTCCCTCTTGTCCGCGGGCAGTTCCTGTTGGACTCCGCGTCGCAGGCCGAACAGGGCGACGACGAAGGCGACGGCCATGATCACGCTCATGCCGAGCAGCACCGAGCGGGTGGCCTCGGCCACGCCCAGCCGGACGAAGTGCGGAATGGACGCGGTGCCACCACTGCCTTGTCCTGAGCTCAGCTGGGAGATCGACTTGGCCTCCCGGCTCGCCGCATCGTGGCCCATACCCTGTGCGATCAGAGACTGGGTGATCCGTGACTGGAGCACCGAGGCGAAGATTGTGCCGAGGACGGCCAGGCCCAGGCTGGAGCCGTAGTTGCGCACGGTCTGCGTGACTCCGGTCGCTTCGCCGTAGGACAGCTGGGGTACCCGGTTGACCGCGTCGGTGTTGGCCTGTCCCAGCATCAGTCCCATTCCTGCTCCGGCGAGCACGATGCACCACACGATGCGGCTCTCGCTCAGCCCGGTCACCCGGCCCGCCCACAGGAAGTAGCCGACGCAGGACAGCGCGCAGCCCAGCACCACGGGCCGTTTGGCGCCGATGCGGTCGAGCATCCGTCCGCCGACCTGCGCAGCCACCACGAAGCCGAGGAAGAAGTAGAGCAGGTCGAGGCTGGCCTCGGAGGGCTTCTTCCCGAGGGCGACCTCCGCGTACACGCTCGTGAAGAAGAACACCGGCACGAAGGCTGCCATCGCCACGCCCAGGACGACGTTCTGTACGGAGAAGGCCCGGTCGCGGAAGAGTTCGACGTCCAGCAGCGGATGGGCCGTTCGCCTCTCGACGAGGACGAAGACCACGAGCAGCAGCAGGCCCACGACGATGCACAGCCAGGTCGCCACGGAGTGCCAGCCCCACAGATAGGACTGCTGGAAGCCGAAGATGCTCAGGCCCACGCCGGCCACGATGAGGGCCAGTCCGCGGTAGTCCATCGGCGCCGGCCGGTGCGGGCTGTGCGGACGCGCCATCGCGATGAGCACCAGGGCCACGACGGCGACGGGAATGTTGACCCAGAAGATGGCCCGCCAGGTCCATTGCGTCAGCCAGCCGCCGAGGATCGGACCTACCGCGGTGAGACCGCCCGCGATGCCGAAGAACAGGGCGAGTGCCTTGCCGCGCTCCTGCAACGCGTAGGAGTTGACCACGATGGCCAGGGCTGCGGGGTACATCAGCGCTCCGCCCGCCCCCTGGAGCGCCCGGAACGCGATCAGCCACCCCTCGGCGGCGCCGCCCTTGGGCGTCAGCCCGCACAGCGCGGACGCGACGGCGAAGACGACCACCCCGAGGACGACCATGCGCCGGTGCCCGACGGTGTCGGCCAGCCGTCCCCCGAAGGCGAACAGGGCGGCCATCGCCAGCAGGTAGGAGTTGATGGCCCACTGCACGCCGGTGTTCGACAGCCCCAACTCCGCCTGGATGTTCGGTGCGGCGATGGACACGATCGTCTGGTCGATGAACGTCATCGCCACCGCGAAGATCATCGCGGCCAGTGTCAGCCGTCGGGACGAGGAGGAGGTTCCAGTTCCGGACATCGGTGTCCTTTCCGAGCCGTATGCGCTTACGGGTGAGCAGTCCCCTGCTCCGAACCCGTCGGCCGGGCGGCCCGTGGAACGAGCTCGTCGCGGGCAGGCCCGATCAGAGGCTGCCGTGGCGGAGTCGAAGACGGGCCGACGGATCGACCCTGATGCCAGACATGATCTGGCCGCTCCCGGCGCCCGCGCTCGCGCAGGCCATCGGACCGCCCGCAGTGGCCGGACGGGGTGAAGCGGGGCGGAAGCCCTGCCCAGGACCTTGGCAGCGGTCTCCGCTCAGACTGCCGGCGCCTGCCGGACAGAAGCCTCGCGACGCCGCCGGCGAGCAGGGCCGACGGTCCCACTGCTGCGTCGGGCAGGTCCGCGCGCAGTGTGGTCGGCGCGAGGCGGCACAGGCCATACCGAAGAAGTTCAGCGGAACACGTCATACGGGAATCTCCACTCGCCTCGATGAGGCTCATGGTCGCCTCCATCTGCGACTTCCGCATCCGTCGGCCTGCCGGGCATCGCCCGGAGATGTCGGCGCCCGCCGCTCCTCGGCACGGTGACGAAGGGAGAAGCCACCGCTTCGGCACCCTTGGAATCGCCTGGTCCAAGCAGGTTGGAAGCAGCCGCCAGGACGCCACACGTCCTCTGCCGGGCGAAGTCCCCGCGATGGAAATAGGTACAGAGGCCGACCGCGACGCAGCCGCCGGGCAGCGACCGGGCCGCCTCACGACGCCTGCTCGTGCGCCCGTCGGCAGGCAACCGGATCGAGTACTCGGGCGACCACGCCACGATCACCGGCCGTTCGGACGGGCCGGCGACCCGTGTCTTCCGCTCCGCCGGGACCTGCGCGAAGGCGGTGGTCCAGACGGTGACCCGACGCTTCCTCCGATCGAGGGATGGCCGGCGTCCGTCCCGGATGGACGCCGGCCATCCCCGAGCGACCACGACACCGCACCGACAGGCCGGAACCGGAGTAGTTCGTCACCTGACGTCGACGAAGTCGCCTGTCGCCGTGGACGGGCCGGTGGTGGGGGTGCCGGTGAAGACGAAGCGGTAGTAGCCGTCGGCCTTGGCCTTGGTAGTGGTCCTCAGCTTGCCTCCGACGCCGGTGGTGACGGTCTTCAGCGCGGTGTAGACGGAACTGCCCTTCTTACGGAACTGCAGTTGGACCGGCCGCCCCTGGTAGCCGGTGTAGGTGCCGCTCTCCCAGTTGGCGCGGGTCAGCTTCCCGGTGACCGTGATCGTCCTGCCCTTCTTCACCGGCTCGGGCGAGGCGTTGACCGTGACCCTGGCGTACCGCTTGAAATTCGCCGTACCGGCGACGTCGGTCTCCGTCCAGTTGTCGTCGGTGTCCTGCGCCCCGGCGAGCACCTTCCAGGCGCCGGCGAGGCCGTTGTGGTCGAAGTCCCGCGCGGCGCTCACAGCGATGCTCACCTTGCAGGCGGCGGTGGTCGGGTCGGCCGACGACACCACGCATGTTCCCGCCGGCGGGTACAGCGGCAGGATGCCGTCGGCGTCGTCGGTGTTGGGACCGTGCCACAGGTAGGCCCATGACGCGGCAATGCCCTCCGGGTCGTGGGCCGTCCACGTGATCGTGACGGTCTTTCTGGTGGTCAGGCCGAGCACGATGTCCTTGCCGCCGTTGACCACGACGTTCGAGAACGTGGTGTCGTCGGCAGCAGCCGTACCCGCCGCTTGGGCGGTTGCCGGAAGCACCGATGCTGAAAGGGTGGCAGTCAGGAAGATGACCGCCACGGCCGGGCGTATACGCATGAAGTCCCCCCTCGGGACACTGGGTTCGCCGCCTCCCCGCACGACGAAACCTGATGGTGTGTCATCGGTGGCTAGACCCATGAGGGACGGTCCCGGTTGCCCTGTTCTTCGAACCAACGCCCGCATCCACCGGGCAGGGAGACGATGTCCCCGGTGCAGGCCATCGCTGCGGTAGGTCCGGCGCAGCACGGAATGCGCGTTGTGGGTCGAAGGGCGCCGCCATAGGGTCACCGGCATGTCTCTACGTCTTCGTATGCGTCGAGCGCTCCCGGAAGCGATGCGCGCAGGTGACAAAGTCGCGGTGAGCGCCCTTCGGGCAACCCTTGGCGCGCTGGACAACGCCGAGGCGGTGCCCGTGCAGGAAACCGAGGTTCGTGGCTCGGCCCTTGAGCAGTCGCCGCTCGGTGTCGGCGTCACGGAGGCGACTCGGCGTGAGCTGAGTGAGCGCAGGGTGGTCGAGATCGTGAAAGCCGAAGCCGCCGAGCGTCTGGAGGCCGCGGCCCAGTTGACCGCACCCGCGCACGCGCACCGAATCGCACGGCTCCGCGCCGAGGCCGCCGTGCTGCTTCACTTCCTCGACGATGCGAGCCCCGCGTAGGAACCGGCTTCGCTCACCCGCCTCGGAGCCGACGGCGACTCCCCCGACGTCGGAGGAGTCCCCGAAGCCCCAGGTCCTCAGTCGTCGACCGCACCCCGCGAACGAACCGACGCTCGATCACCCACACGTCAGCGTCGGCATCCCCCAGTCCCCGTGGTCGTTGCCGTTGCCGTCGCCCGCGTCACCGACCTTGAGGTCGATCACCTGGGCACCGCTGACGTCGACGTCGATCGGCACCGCTGCCTGCCCACCACGGATCGTCGGCGTGGTGACCAGGGTCTTGCCGTCGGCGATCACGGAGAACGTCACCGTGCCCGCACCGCCCGTCTCGTCGTCGACGCCGACGTCCGCCGTCAACCGCGAGCACTGTCCGGCAAGGTAGAGCTCGACGTCGCTGACGGAGTTGGTCCCCATGCCCTTGGCGTAGCCGACGCCGGCGATGGTGATCGGGCGACCGTCACCGGCCGCCTGTTCGCCGACGCTGGTGTCCCGTTCCACCGGGCCCCATCCGTTCGTGGAGGAGAGGAACGGCAGGGCGCTCACGTCGCTCTTCCCGGCGGGCGGAGCGGGCGGTATTCCGCCGACGATGCGCTCGTCGGCGCCGACGGCCTGCCGTCCGTTCTGCCGGTAGTGCACCGTGGCGGTGAGTGCCGAGGCGGACGGCAGCGTTCCGGTCGGCGGCTCGACCTGCCAGGTGAAGGTGGCCGATGCCCCGGGCTCCAGACGCTTGACCGAGGTGGGGCTCGAGGCGCTCACGCTCCAGCCGTCGGGGGCGGAGAGCGACGCCGTCAGTCCGGAAGCGGACTGACGGTCCTTCGGCACCCGCACCGTCGCCCGGGCGGTGAAGACCTGTCCCGGCTGGGCGGTGTCCGGCACGTCCAGGGTGACGTCCGCTCCCGGACGCTTCGGCATCGCGTAGGTCCGGGCGTCGTAGCGAGGGCTGTCGTTCTGGGCGACGCGCAAGGACGAGGCGTAGCTGCCGTAGTCGGTCAGTGCGACCTTGCCGAGGCCGCCGGTGGTGCCGTCGAGGTTCCACACGGCGATGGCGATGCTGTTGTGGCCGTTCGGGTTCAGGATGCCGTTGGGGACCGGGAAGGTGTGCTGCGGGCCGAGGTAGTTGACGTAGTTGCCGACCTGCCAGCCGTTCACGAAGATCGTGGCGCGGTACTTGCGTGCCGGGTCGTCGGTGAAGGTCAGCCCGAGCGACGTGTCCTGGCCGTGCGGCAGGTTCAGCTTCGCGTCGGTGCGGTACCAGGAGACACCGGGTGTCGTGTCGGTTGTCGGGAGGGACACGCGACTCCAGTCGGCGTCCGGGTAGCCCGGCAGGGACCAGCCGGCCCGCTCGCCGTAGAGGCCGCCCGTCGAGAGCGGGCCGCGGACCGTGTCCTGGAGGTCCTCGCCGCCCCGTACGCCCTGGAGGCGCCAGGTGACGGATGTCAGCGGCGCGCCGACGAGGGAGGCGCTGGTCAGGCCGCGCGCGGTCTTGTTGCCGTTGGAGGAGTTGTAGTCCTCCTCGTGCCCCATGTTGACGGTGAGCACGGAGAGGACGTTCTCGCCGGTGGACTTCACGGCGCCGGCCGGGAAGGCGAAGTCGCCGCTGCCTGTGGTGGAGCTGCCCAGGAAGGTGCCGTTCAGCCAGGCGGAGAACGCCTGTGCTCCTCCCCCGGAGTCCGACACCAGGTGGATGCCGGTCTCCTTACCGGTGGCGCGGAAGCGGCCGCGGTACCACGTGTTGCCGGTGTGGAAGCCGTAGTCGTCCGCGTAGAGCACCGGCAGTGAGTTGGCGCCGGAGACGCTGTTGGTGGTCGCTTTGTCGGCCACCTGCCAGCTGGTGTCGTCGAAACCGGGGGCGGCTTCGGGGGATTCCTCGGCGTGCTTCCAGTCGGTGAGCGTCGGCAGGTGTATCGGGGCGGCCACCGGGATCTTTCCGGTGCGGCTCCCCGTGTCGGTGACCGGGGTGCTCAATGTCCTGCCGTTCCAGGTGACTTGGGCGGCGGCGGTGAACACCTCGATGTTCTTGTCGTCGGCGTTGTCGCCGGTGAGCGCCACGGTGTGGCCGCCGTGCAGGCTGGTCGCCGTGCGCAGCAGATGGGTGCCGCGCACGAGCACCGGGCCGCTTGCCGTGTCCTGACGCCAGAAGGTCTTCGCCGTGGCCTTGTCACCGAGGAGCAGGAGCAGGGGGCGCTGTCCGTCGCCGGTGATGCTGACGCGGATCAGGCCCTTGTGCGTGTAGTTGAGCCGCAGGTCTCCGGTGGCCGGGTCCCAACTGGTGCTGACCGTACCGCCGTTGGCGGTCACGGTGGGTTTGAAGCCGTAGCGCAGGACGGTTTCGCCGTCGCTTCCCTGGTCGCCGTAGAGCACGGCGATGTCCCGGTCCCCGATGGTCGCGCTGGTCATGATCTCGGAGGTCGAGTACTGCAACTGCGCTTCGCCGAGGCGGTAGTTGGCCACGATCACGTGGGAGTCGCGGCCGTCGAGGGTGATCGCGGTGCCCGGCTGCTGGGGCACGACCGGGTAGGTCGGCTCGGCGGTGGCGGCGGTCGGTACGTCGATGGCGTCGACGGCCACGTAGTTGTCCGTGGATCCCGAGCTGTGGTTCCCGGCGACGACGATGTTCAGCGTGTGCGCGCCGGGTGTCAGGCCGGTCTTCTGGAAGAGCACGGCCTGGCTCTCGCTGCCGGAGTCGTCGACCGTCGCCACCTTGGTGTCGTCGAGGTAGACGTCGGCGTTGCCGTGGTTGTTGGTCTTCGAGCCGATCCAGCGGATCGCGGTGCCGTCGAAGGGGACGGTGAGCGAGTCGCCGGCCTTGTTCGAGAACGACTCCGTGTGCTGGTAATCGCCGCCGGTGTAGCTCGTGTTGGCCACATGGGACCACGAACCGGCGTACTGCAGCGCGGAGTCGGGGTCGTCCCAGGTGTAGGTGGTGTCGTTGGTCGGCTGGGCGTTGAAGTCCAGGGAGATGTGGGTCTTGTCCACGGCAGTGGAGGTGGAGTTGCCGTGCCGCAGGACGTGGAACTGGGTCTTGGTGTCGGGGTTCATCCGGGCGGTGTCGACGATCGCGGAGTCGTCCGGCGGTGTGGCCCTGATCGCCTCGGTCTTGGTCAGCGGGGCGACCGACTGTGTGAAGTAGCCGATGAGTTTGTCCTCGTCGTACTTCGGATCGAGCTGGCGGGTCTCGCGGATCGCGGCCCCGTAGTCGTACGACGTGTAGTTCTCGGGCATGCCGAGCCAGCCCCAGTTGGTGCCGCCGTACGTCATGTAGAAG
Source organism: Streptomyces prunicolor (assembly GCF_045162825.1). Taxonomy (NCBI): domain Bacteria; kingdom Bacillati; phylum Actinomycetota; class Actinomycetes; order Kitasatosporales; family Streptomycetaceae; genus Streptomyces; species Streptomyces prunicolor. The sequence continues at coordinate 83,869 of NZ_CP108676.1, forward strand.
CTCTGCGCGGTCGCGCCGACGGCGATGTTCTGCTTGTAGAAGACGTTGGCGAACTGGTCGTTGATGAGCTCGGCGCACTTGTCGTAGCCCGGTCCGCCCCAGGGGTCGAAGGCACCGCCCTGGAACTCCGGTGAGTACAGCGGCTTTCCGGCCGGGTGGTCGTAGCTGATGTCCGGGACGCCGTTCCACTTCGCGGGGTTGGAGCAGTCGAAGCCCTGCGGGTAGGAGTCCGGGCCGTCGACATCGAGGGCGCCGGTACCGGAGTTGAAGGTGCCGTTGTTGTTGCCGGTCAGCGGGACCGTGATGCCGTCGGCGCGGGCCTTGTCCTCCAGGTGCTGCATGTAGGAACGGCCGGCCGCCGAGCCGTCGTAGTACTCGTTCTCGACCTGGTAGGCGATAACTGACCCGGTGCCGTTGGTGAGTTGATGGCGGGCGATGATCCGGTCGATCTGGGTCAGCCACTCGTCCGCGTACTTCAGGAACCGCGGGTCGTCGCTGCGGTTGTTCTCCGCCTTGGTGGTCAGCCAGCCGGGCAGGCCGCCGCTGTCGACCTCCGCGTTGATGTACGGCGCCGGGCGGGCGATGACGTAGAGGCCGGCCTCCTGCGCCATGTCGAGCAGCTTGTCGACGTCCCGCACCCCGGTGAAGTCGTACACGCCGGGCTTGGGTGAGTGGTAGCCCCAATCGAAGTACAGGGAGGTCGAGTTGAAGCCTGCGGCCTTCATCTTCTGGAAGATGTCGCGCCACAGGTCCTGGCTCGGGAGCCGGAAGTAGTGGAACTCGCCGGACCACAGGTAGGTGCGCTTGCCGTCGACGAGGAAGGAGTAGCCGTCGAGCGTCACGGTGTGCGCCTGCGGAGCGACGGCGGCCGGCTGCTCGCCGACGTCCTGCGCCGCAGCCGAAGCCGGCGCGGTCATACCCGCCGCCAGGGCGAAGGTCGCGGTCGCCGCGAGGATCGCTCTCCACCAGCGACGGCGACCGGGTCTCGCACCCACTGAACCGTTCCGACCATCCCGCACGGCGGCCTCCAGACCGACTGGGCGAACAGCATCAAACAGACTCAGGCAAAGCCGAACAGTAAGGCGACGCGGGCCCAACCACAATGGGTCGGAAGAACACAGCCGCGAGGTCGGGTCCCGGGCTCACGTCTGCCACGCGCAACAGGCGCGAGCAGAACCTTCTGAGCCGCCCACGTAACCGCCCTGTGCGAAGGGCACTTGGCGTCGCTCGGCTCGGCTTCCCTCGGCTCAGCGACCGCGACAAAGTCCTGCCCGGACAGACGTCGACGCGCGGTCCCGCCCTGCCGCAGCGGCCTGGGCGATAACCTCCGGGAACTCCGGACCGGCGGTGGTGTGCGCAGGAACAAGGCGAAGCCGCGCCCGCCCGGACAGAGCGTCCGGGTAGGCGCGACGTGCACGGGTGGCGGTGGGGTCAGGTCGCGGTCAGCGACAGGTCGGCCGTCGTGGCGCGGCCCGGCAGCAGGGTCACCTCCTTGGATGCCGAGCGGTGGCCGGCGGCAGAGGCCGTGATCCGCAGCGGGCCCTGGCGGGCGTCGAGCCAGAGGTCGTAGTGGCCGTCGGAGTCGATGCGTACGGTGTGTACGGGATGGCCGCAGCCGGCCGTTCCGGCGTGTGCCACCGGGCAGATCAGGACCGTGGCCGCGGCGAGCGGTACTCCCGTGTGCTTGTCGGTGACCGTTCCGGAGAGGTGACCCCAGGTCCGCGGGATCGTGACCTTGAGGCTGACCGTGACCGACGCTCCGGCATAGGGGGCGTCGGTGCTGTAGGTGAGCCGCCCGGTGTAGGTGCCGGCCGTGGCCACGGCGGAGGCGTCCACTCGGACGGTGACAGTGGTGGAGCGGCCGGGGGCGAGGTCGAACGAGGTCTTGTCCGCCGACAGCCAGGTGACGTCGTCACCGTCGCACTGGTCGTGCCCGGGCAGGACCTCGGCCGAGGAGACGGTTTCGGAGAGCGAGATCATGCCGCCGACGCGGTAGATCCCGCAGCCGCCACCGGCCCGGAAGACGGTGGAGGAGGCGTTGGGCAGGTCGGACCAGGTGTTGGACACCGGGTCGTACTCGACGACGGTGTTGACCGAGTCCCCTCCGGCGATGCCGCCGACGGCCTGGAGTTTGCCGTCGTTCCCGCTCGCGATGGCGCCCCAGCGTGCGTCGGGCATGTCGGCCGCGCGGGTCCAGGTGTCGGCGGAGGGGCTGTAACGGTAGGTCTGCCCCTTGGCGTCGCTGCCCGAGATGCCCCCGGCGCAGACCAGTTCACCGGTGATGCCGGCGCAGGCCGCGCGTTCCATGGGGAACGGGTAGTCGGCTCGGCGGGTCCAGGTGCCGGTGGCCGGGGTGTAGCGGTAGACGGTGCTGACCATGTCATTACAGCCGGATCCGATGCAGCCTCCGATGGCATACAGGCTGCCGTCGAGGACGGTCACATTGGGCATGCCGACCGCCTGGGGCAGATCCGTGAGGCGGGTCCAGGTGTCGGTGGTGGGGTGGTACGCGTAGAGCGAGGCGCTGGCATGGTCCCTGGCCCAGCCGCCGGCAACGTACATGGTCCCGTTGATGAACGCCCCGCCGGGTGACTCCAGGGCCTCGGGGAGGTCCGCGACGGGCGTCCAGGCGTCGGTGGACGGGTCGTGCACATAACTGTGGGTGAGGTACTGCCCGTTGAAGATTCCGGAGACCCCGGCGACGGAGTAGACCTTGCCCTGGTAGGTGCCCACCGCGTTGTCCATGACGGGCTCGGGGTAGTCGGCGATGCCGGTCCAGGGCCCGGTCGCTGTCGTGGCCGGCGGGTCGGTCGACGGGCTCTTCGAGGCCGAGGAGGTGGAACTCATCGGTCCGGGTGAGTAGTTGCCCTTGGCGCGCAGCGTCGGTGTGCCTGCCGAGGAGTCCGACGCGGTCGTGGAGGTGCCGGCCAGTGAGGTGTAACCGGTGCTCTGCTCACCGAGGTTGACGTGCAGCGGCGCCTGCCCCTTGTTGGTGAAGGTGACCTTCTTGCTGCTTGATCCGCCCAGCGTCTCGCTGACGGAGAGGCTGCCCGAGCTCACCGCCAGGCGGCCCGCCTTGAGCGTGCGGTCGAACCGGTTGACCTTGTCGGGCTGTGTGGTGAGGGTGCCGGTCGAGGTGGTGTAGCGGGCGGAGGCCGTCGTGTAGGTGTGGCGTCCGGCGGGGGCGCTGAACAGCCAGTAGTAGCCGTCGGCCAACGCCAGGTCGTCGGGGGTCGCCACTGTGGTCGCCGTCGCGTAGCGGTCGGCGGTGTCGGTGATGGTGGCGGGCGTGATGGTGCCTCCGGTGTTGCCGTCGATGACCTTTCCGGCGACGATGCCTCCGCTCACAGCGGCGCAGGAGCCGACGGTGATGGTGTCGAGCTGCCAGAGCGACAGGCCGCTGCCGGAGTAGTGGAAGCGCACCTTCACGTGCTTCGCGTTTGCCGCCTGGGGCAGGGAAACCTCGGCGTGGCCCAGGTACTCGGCCGTGTCCAGGTGCCACACCGTGGTCCACGTCGCGCCCGAATCGAGGCTGAGGTCGACGTTGGCCACCGAGTCCTTGCTGGGGGCGTAGGCGGCGTCGAAGCCGAGGACGGGTGAGGTCTGGCCTGCCAGGCTGAAGGTGGGTGAGACGAGTTCGGTGTCCTCCGGGACACCGCCCCGGGTGTAGGGGGACGCGGAGGCCCAGTTCCCGGTTCCGCCCGTGAAGTTCCACACCGTTTTATCGGCGAAGTCCCAGGCGGCGCCGTCCGTCCCGTGATTGACGACGGTCCAGCCGTGCTCCGGCGTGGTGCCGGTCCAGCCCTCGAAGCCGGTCTCGGCCGGATAGGCGTGGCCGGGTGCGACGCAGGCCGTCAGGTCCACGTCCGGCGCGACGTTGGTACGTACGTCGGCCGTGCCCACCGGGACGCTCAGGTCCGTGCTCAGGTAACCGGGGTAGACCGGGGCCACATGGACGGCGTAGGTGGCCTTCTCCGGAAGCGTCACGCTGTACTTGCCGGTGTAGGGGTCGGTGTAGAGGGCGCCGTTCGGATAGCCGTCGATGGTGATCTTCGAGTACAGGGGCCAGCCGTGCCCGCTGCCGTCCTTCACCGTGCCGGAAACCGTGCGGGTGGGCAGTTTCACCAGGGTCAGGTCGGCGGTGGTGCTGTGGTTCTCGGCGACTCCCACTCCGGAGCGGGTGTTCTCCTCATAGCCGAAGTCGGTGGCGCTGACTCGGTAGTCCCCCACCGCGACGGGGAGGCTGTACGCGCCTTCGGCGTCGGTGGTGACGCGGTACTTCCGGCCGTCTGTCGCTTCTTCGGAGATGTCCAGAGCCGCACCGGCGAGCGGGGCGCCGGACGTGCTGTCGGTGACTCGTCCGGACAGCGTTCCATGGACGCCGAAGGCCAGCGCGGACACGCCTACCGGGGTGCCGAGACCGGTCGGGCCGTCCCAGCCGGCGCCGGCGGTGCACTCCACCGTGCCGCAGTCGTCGTTGGAACCTGTCGTGACATCGGTCAGCCCGGAGGCGTTGATGTACGGGTAGGTCACCGGGTACGTGCCCTCGACAGGGGTGCCCGCCAGCGCGTACATCGCCGTGATCAGCGGTGCGGAGAGGCTGGTGCCGCCGACCTGCAGCCAGCCGTCCTTGCTCATCGTGTCGTACACGGCCAGGCCGGTCGCGGGGTCGGCGACCGCGGAGATGTCAGCCGTCGCCCGGGTGTCGCAGCCGGTCGTGAGCCCCCTCTGGTAGACCGGCTGGGCCTCGTACAGCGAGCAGCCCGATCCGCCGGAGGTCCAGGCGGACTCCGTCCAGCCGCGCCCGGTGTCCTCGGCGCGGGTCAGCCGGGTACCGCCGGCGGCCACCACATCGGGGTTGGTGGCGGGCCAGTTCTGGACATGGCCGGTGTCGCCGGTGGACGCGACCACGGCCACACCGGGATGGTCGTAGTGGTGGTCGTACGCGGTCTGGGAGGCGCTCTCGCTGGGCAGACCGTAGGAGTTGGAGACGTACTTGGCGCCCAGGCGTACGGCGGTGTCGACCGCGGTGCCCAGGTCGTCCAGGCTCGCCGAATCACCCTGCACGAGAAGGATGTTGCACGCCGGGCAGGCACTGGAGACGGCGTCGAGGTCGAGCGCGGTCTCCAGTGCCCAGCCCGCGTCGTCGGCGGGGTAGTCCGTGCCACCGTTCTGATCGACCTTGCGGAAGCAGCCGTTGGCGGTGGTGCACTCGGGCAGCCCGTAGTGCTCGCGGTACTCGGCCAGGTCGGCCTCGGCGTGGGAGTTGCCGTACGCGTCGACGATCGCCACCGTCCGGCCATCGCCTCCGGCGGGAAGGCTGTAGGCGGCCTGGATGTCGGCCGGGCCCAGCGCCGTGGACGGGGGCGCGGTCGCCTGCGGCTTGACGATGTGGTCGGAGCCGGTGCGCACATCGGCGAAGCACTGGGCCACGCCGTCCTCCAGGCTCGGGTTGTTGCAGCCGGCCGGTACGTAGTTCTGCGGGACGTTGTCCTGCGGCACGGCGTTGAGCAGGTCGGAGGCCTTCGAGGAGTCGGCGTCGGACGAGGAGGCCGAGGAACCGGGGGTGGCCGCGGACGCGGTGGCCGGTGGTATCGCGGCGAGAGCCCCGGCGCCGAGACAGACGGCTATGAGAAGGGCGAGGGGTGCGCGTACGCGCACACGTCTTGAGGACAGCAAGGGGGCACCCTTTTCGTCGTGTTGAGGACCCGATCGGGCCGGGATCAGAGGGGTTCGTAACCGCTGTACGAGTCGTCTGCGCAGGCGGGGTCCGCCGTCGTGTCGTCGGCGGGTACGCCCGGTGCGGCGGGCGTCGGTTCGGGGTGTCGCTCTCCGGCGGGCGGCACGTCGATGTGCTGCGGTCCGGTGACGGCACCGGCGGGCCTGCCGGCGCCGTCCGTACAGTCGCTCGGTGCGCCGGACTTCGGTTCAGGGGGTGTCCTGCTCATCCGACGGCTGGGTGCCTCTCCGGTCATGCACAGATGCAGGGAGGCCTACGGACCCTGCGCGCACTGAGTATCGATGGTCGCCGCGTGTCCTCGCGATGGGGCGGATGACCTAAAGATCGGAGTCCGCGCCGGTGGTGTGGCCTTCCGACGGGGTGATTCCAGCCTGTGTCAGGCTGACCGCCAGTGCGGTACGCGAGGTCACTCCGTATTTGCGCATCGCGGAGTTCAGTTGCGCGGCGATGGTCTTCGGGGAACGGGAGAGTGCCCGTGCGATGGCCGGGTTGGTCAGACCGGTGAGCATCAGCCGGACCACTTCCAGCTCGCGCGGCGACAGTTGGTCGCCGTAGCCGCGCCGCCCACCGCGCCACTCTCGTACCGGCGCCCCGGCCGCGCGGCGCGCGACGTGCACCCGGGCGGCGTCCTCCCGGGCTCCCAGAGCCATGAATGCGGCCTGCGCGCGGGCGAGTTCGGCCAGTCCGGTATCCGTGTCCCCGGCTGCCAGCAGGCAGCCGGCCCGGCGTTCGGCCGCGAGCAGTGCATCGTACGGCCGGGGCAGGCGCTTCCAGGCGGTGACGGCCCGGCCGAACGCGGCGGCTGCCTCGACGCTGCGGCCCTCTCCTTCCGCCAGCACTCCGCGACACGTCTCCAGGGCCGCGTCCGCCGCCAGCAGGTTCCTGCCACTGAGCCCTTCGGCCAGGTCCGCGACGAACTGCCGTGCCTGGTCCGGCCGTCCGACCGCGAGAAGCGCGCCGGTCCGCACCGGTGCGAACTCGGTGGCCCACAACCAGATGTTCTTGCGGGCCACGACGTCGGCCGGTCCCTCCGTCAGCGCCAGCGCCTCGGCGGCCGACCCCTCGGCGAGCCGGATCCGCGCCAGCGCGGCCGCAGGCTCCAGCGGCAGGTCCACGATGCCGCGCCGCAGCCCCGCGTCGAGCACCTGGCGCAGCCGCTCCTCGACGGTCCCGATGCCGCTTTCGGCCACCTCCGCGGGGACGGGATCCGCTGCGCTGCCGCCGACCGCCCTGTCCAGCAGGGCCGTGATCAGCAGGGCGTCCAGCTGAACCACGGGTTCCTCTTCCACCCCTGCCAGGGCGGCGGCTCGCTCGGCCAGTCCGTCCCAGGCGCCGGTGAACCAGTCCAGGTGTACCAGCGTCACCCGGATCATGTCCTGGAGCCGCTGGTACCGGTGTTCTTCGGCCCTGGCCAGCCCGGTCGTCAGCAGTGCTCTGGCCTCGTCGTAGCGGCCCCAACGCATGGCCGAGTTGCCGATGTTGAGTCCGCCGCGTGCCAGCTGCATCATTCCTTCCGGGGTCGTCGCGGTGTCGGGCAGTTCCGCGGCCACGGCCCAGCCGGTCTCATCTCCCATGTCCAGTAAGGAAGTTGCCCGGTCCACCACCAGAGCCAGCCGCTGGTCCGCCGTCATCGGCAGCCGCGCCGCGTCGGCCGCCCGGTCCAGCCAGCGGCGGTGCTCCCCGGCGGACATCAGGGTGCTAGGCGGGCTGCCGAGCGTGTTCATCGCCCAGGCGGCCTGGAACGGATCGCCGGCCAGATCCGGCAGCGCCTTCTCCAACTCCGCTGCTGCGGCGGCGTACTCGGCCGCGTGCAGCAGCATCCTCCCCAGTTGGGTCCGGACGGCCGCGCGGTCGTGCGGAGCGAGTGCCTCCCCCTCCAGCACCCTGCGCAGCGCGCGGGTCAGGTCGCCCCGGCTGACAAGCCCAGTGAAGGCCATGACCGGCATCTTCTGTGCCCACCGGGCCACCGCGGCGGCGGGCGGATCGCTCCCGGTGAGCAACTCGTGCAGCAGTCCGACGGCGGTGCGGTGGTCCCCGGAGGCCAGAGCGAGGTCGGCGATCCGTTCGGCGTACCGGCGCCACTGCCCGGTGTCCCCGGCCTCCCGGTAGTGGTGGGCGAGCCGGGCCACCGGCTGCGGCGTCATGGCCCGCAGTGAGCGGCCCGCTCCCCGGTGCAGGGCCCGTCGGTCGGGCGCGGGCGTCATGTCGTAGACCGCACGGGCCGCCAGCGCGTGCCGGAAACTGACCCGGCCGGCCCGGTCCTCGCCGAGCAGTCCACTGCGTACGGCGGCGTCCACGGCCCGCCCGGCAACGTTGTCCGGGAGCCCGCTCACCGTCGCGAGGACGGCCGGCCCGACCGGTTCGGCCAGTACGGAGGCGGCCTGCAGCACGCGTTGTGCGACCGGGGTGAGCCGCGAGACGCGCTCGGCGACCGCGTCCCGGATGGTGGGTGGCACGGCGATGTCGGCCAGCGTCTTGCGTACCCACTCGCCGTCGCGCCGGACCAGATCGGCCCGGTCGCGCAGCAGCCGGACGGACTCCTCGATCGCCAGCGGCACACCGTCTGTCCTCTCCTGGAGGAACGATGCGAATGCCTCGGAGACGTGTTCCCCGTCCAGCATCGACGACATCAACTCGGCGGTCCGCGGCACGTCCAGCGCGCCAAGACGGATCCGTACGTACCCGGTCCCGGCCGGGGGCCGGGAGGTCAGTCGCAACAGCGCGGACTCCGGCGCCACGTCCTCGGGACGGTAGGTCAGCACCAGGCTCATCCGGCGGCACCGGCGGGAGGCGAGGAACAGCAGGAAGTCCAGGGTGGCTTCGTCGGCCCAGTGGACGTCCTCCAGGACCAGCACGCCGACGTCCATGGCGTCCAGCAGTTCGGCGAGAGCGCGGAAGAGCCGGTGCCGGGCGGCGCCTGCGTCCGACAGCGTCTCGGGGGCCGGCGGCAGGTCCTGCGTCCACTCGGGGAACAGCGGCCGCAGCACTCCGGCGAGGGGGGTGAGGGCCAGCTCCGCCACGTCGGGCCGGGCATCACGGGCGGCGTCGACGATCGGGCCCAGGGTGAGGGCCTCCCGGAACGGGGGGCACATGGCGGCCAGCGGCCGTCGGGCGGCGATACCGGGCTCGTCCAGTGCCTCCTGGACGAGTCGGCTCTTGCCGATTCCGGCCTCGCCCTCGACGAGGACCGCGGCCGGAGGCCGGGCCAAGGCGTCTGTCAGCCGGCGCAGTTCGGCCGCTCGGCCGACGAAACGCGGAGCGCTGACTCCGGGCAGCGCACGCGGGAGGCCGTCCTCCGCGGAGCGCTCCATCCGACCGCCTTCCCCACCCGCCCAGGGTCTGCGCGACCCGGGCGCCGGCTGCCCGTGCGGGCCTCGACATCGCAGCATGCCACGATCGCCGTACTGGCCGCGCCCGGGAAGGCCAACTTCTGCCGTTCCATACAGTTCTGAGGAAGCGTCAGTTATTGACGGATCGTCAAACAAGTGCCGTCCCCGTTGTGATGCCCCTGGTGCGGCGCCGCACCACCGGCAGCGAGGCGGGCGCTCGCCGTATGTTCGCGGGCTGAGGTGGCACTGTCGTGCCGTCCACGCCACGGCGGTCGAGGCATGATTCCGGGATCTCTCGGACCCGGTTGTCAGTCTCGTACGGATCCGCCGTGATGGTTCCGGACGGAGGGGCCGGGTTCGGGGTGGGCGCCGGTGAGTTCGGGCTCCAGGCCTTCGCTCAAGCCGGCGGGTCGACGGCCCACGTCGGCGCGCCAGGCCTCGAAGGCCCAGGTGGTGAGGGCCACGACGGCGAGGCCCAGGAGCCAGCCGCCCACGACGTCGCTGAACCAGTGGACGCCGAGGGCGATCCGGGTGAACCCCACGCCGAGTACGGACACGATCGCGACGCCCCAGCACAACGCCCGCAGAGCACGCGGCACCAGGGGAAGCAGGACCAACAGGAAGATGGCGAACGAGATGGTCGCGGTCATCGCGTGTCCCGAGGGGAAGGAGAAACCCGGCGCGTGCGCGACCGGGTCCTCGAGGGACGGTCGGGCCCGCTCGACCACGATTTTGACCAGCAGCCCGATGAGCCCACCGGCCGTGGCCGTCGCGGCGGACCAGGCGGCCAGACGCCAGGCCCGGCGGTACAACAGCCATACGGTCAGCAGCGCTACGGCCGTCCGCAGGGTGACCGGGTCCCACACCCGGTCGGACAGGAACCTCAACGTGCTTGTCCACGCCGGGTGTTCGAGGGCGGCCTCGTTCAACCTCCGTGCCGCGCCCGCGTCGAGACGGCGCAGCGGCTGCCAGTGCCCCTCGACCAGGACGAGCAGCAGTCCGAAGGGGACGGCAGCTGTGGCGGCGACGGCGGCCGAAGCGAACAGGTGGATGCCGAATCTGCGGTCGGCCGTCCGACGACGGAGGTCACGAAGGCGCTGGGCCGCGGCGCGAACCACTCTTCACACTCCCGGGTCGGCGGTGATCGGACCGGGCCGCAGCGCCCGCGCCGCCTCCAACTGCGCGGCGAAGGACAAGCCCAGGAAGAGGGCGATGGAGGTCAGGTAGGCCCAGAGCAGCAGGGACATGAAGGCGCTGAGCGGGCCGTAGACCGTGTCGAAGGATCCGCTGATGTCCAGGTACAGGCTCAGCAGCCAGGTCAGGGCCGTCCACAGGACGAGGTAGACGGCGGCGCCGAAGGCCAGCCAGGTGTAGCCGGGCTGGCGGCGGCGGGGGGAACGGCGGAAGATCGCGCTGGCCGAGAGGAGGGCGAGCAGCAGGCCGAAGGGCCAGCGCAGGATCTCGCAGGCGGTCCTGGCATCGCCGTCGAGGTGGTAGACCGTCGCCGCCGCGGCGGCCAGGTCGCCGCCGGCCACCATCACGACGAACCCGAGTCCGAGCGGGATCCCGGCGCTCAGCGACATCACGAGCCCGCGCAGGTACTTCTGGTGGAAGGGGCGGTCGCGTTCGTTGCCGTAGATCCGGTTGGCCCCGCGTTCGATCTGGCACATCGCGGTGGTGACGTTGACCAGGGAGAAGAGCAGGCCGAACCAGAGGGCGATCTCGTCACCGTCGCCCGCGCTGTGGCGGCTTCGGTCCAGTGCGTCGTCGACGACGTCGGCGCTGGGCCCCTGCGCGATCCGGTGGATGGTCAGTTCGGCGAGTCGGCCGATGTTCTCCGTGTGCAGCGCCGTGGAGAGGCCGACGAAGGCGATGGCCAGCGGGATCACCGCCAGCACCGTCTGCAGGGCGAGCGCGCGGGAATGGCTGAAGCCGTCGGCGTAGCGGAACCGGACGAAGGAGTCGCGCAGCAGCGGCCAGCGGCCGTAACGGCGCAGCGACGCCAGGGCCTCGTCGGCCGAGAGGTCGTCGCCGGTCATGTCGCGGGTCTCGGGGACCTTGGTGGCGGTGCCCATTCACTTCTCCCGGGTGGGCAGCAGCACAGTCAGCGCGCCGGGTCGGACCTCGGCGGTGAGACGCCGGCCGTGGGACACCGGGTCCCCGTCGAGTTCACGCGACTGCGGTACGGCGAAGGTGAGTTCGGCCCGCCGGAAGGTGCGGAACTCCACCGGCACGCCCTTCGTGCCGGTGCCCTCGGGGACGAGCGTCTCCACGGTCGTGGGCCGTGTGTTCCGCCCGCGCCCGCGCATCAGGATGCCCAGGGCACGCAGCCAGCCGCCGGGGCCGCGCGGGTCCAGGATCAGCAGGTCGAGCAGGCCGTCGTCGGGCCGGGCCGCCGGGAGAAGCGTCAGACCGCCTTGTACGGTGCCGACGTTGGCGAGGAGCACCATGCGGGCCGTACGGTGCAGGACCGGCGCGTCGTCGAGCCGGACCGTCAGCCGCATCCGGGGTGTGCGCAGGGTGCCGACGGTGGCGAGTACGTAGGCGAGCCAGCCGACGGCGGACTTGGCGCGGTCGTCGGTGTGTTCCAGCATCGCGGCGTCGAGCCCGGCCCCGGACATCGCGGTGAAGTGGGTGGGGGCGAGGCCGTCGCCCTCGATGCGGCCGAGGTCGATGTGGTGCGGGGTGCCGGACAGGGCGGTGTCGAGCGCGGTGGTGGGGGTGAGCGGCAGGCCGAGGTTGCGGGCCAGCAGGTTGCCGGTGCCGCAGGGCACCACGACGAGCGGTACGCCACTGCCGGCCAGGGCGTCGGCGGCCGCCCGCACGGTTCCGTCGCCGCCGCAGACCACGACCAGTTCCGCTCCGTCACGGACCGCCCCGGCCGCCTGGCCGGTGCCGGGGTCGTCGGCGGCGGTCTCGATGAACTCCGGTGCGCGGTGGCCGTGTTGTTCCAGGATCCGCCGCAGTTTCTCGCGGGCCGCCGCGTCGGTCACCGTGGGGTTGAAGATCACGGCGGTGCTGCCGGGCTCGCGCTCCTCGGCCCGCGCGGTTGTGTCGGCATGCCCGGTCCGCTGCGCGGGAACGGCGACCACTGACCCGTCGGTGAACAGGGCACGGCCGACGATCAGCAGGGACAGGGCGCCGTTGGCCATACCGCCGATCACGTCCGTGGGGTGGTGCATGCCCCGGTAGAGGCGGGAGACGCCGACGGCCAGCGGCACCAGGAAAAGCAACCCGGCCAGCGGCCACCGCCACGGCCTGCGCACCCGGGACAGCACGAGGACCGCGAGTCCGGCGTAGAGCGCGGTGGCCGCGCCGGTGTGGCCGGAGGTGTAACTGGACGTGGGCGGGGAGGCGTCGAGGCGGTGCACCTGCGGGCGGGTCCGGTCCACCGACTCGGTGACGGCCAGGAACACCAGTGCCTGGAGCGAGACGGCGACAGCGAGGAACACCGCCTGACGCCACATCGGCAGCCGGGGCACGAGCAGCAGGGCCACGCAGCTCAGCAGGGTGACGGCAATCACCGTGAGGGTGTTGCCCGCCTCCGAGCCGAGGTACGACAAGGCGGTAAGCGGGCCCGTACGGATCCGCTCGAGCCCCTCGTCGACCTGGTCCTCGACCGTCAGCGGCCATATGTTCCGGGCCGGGCCCGTGATCAGGAGCCCGAAGCCCACGATCAGGGCGGCCTGACAGACGGTCAGTACGCCGATGCGCGCCGCGGTACCGCCGGTACCGCGGGGCAGAACAGGCGACCGGCTCGGCCGGACCGCCGCAGGTTCGTCCCCGGTCGCTCCTGCTGCTCTTCCCGGCCCGGCGGTCGACATCGGGGCTCCCACGGGTCGGCGCCTCGCGGCGGTCCACGGCCGGGTGCCGTTCGCACCCGATCCATCGCCGTCTGCCCCCGAAGCCGGGACGCAGACACCTCCTCACGTGGGAACCCGCGATCCCACGCTCCGAGCATGCGGGGAAGGTGATCCTCCGGGACCGCAGTAGGTCACACCGTTTCCGCTCCCCTCCCCCAGCTGTGGGTGAAGCGACCGCCGCCGTTCCCGCTCTCGTACCGGATCCGGCAGGGGTACGGCGGACAGGAGTGCCGGGTGACGATCGGCCGTCGCGTGCCCGTGGCGCAGGCGAACCTCCTCGTACGACAAGACGGCCCGGACCATCACGGCGGTCCCTGACCCCAACTGGTACGGGAGGAAGCCCGAGTTGGACTCGGTCGACACGGCGGTCTGGAGGCTCCAGGGAAGAAACGACCCGCCGGACGATGGACCGGCCGGCATCGCGCCGGTGCGACGGAGACCCAGGACAGGTCTCCGTCGCATCGGTAGCAGGGGGCACGTCCGAACTAGCGGCGTCCTCCCCGTCGGTCCGCCAGGCGGTGGACCGCCGTGATCAGCGTGTCCACCTCCCCGTGCGTGTTGTAGAAGGCGAACGACGGCCGCACGGTGGCCTCCAGCCCGTACCGGCGCAGGATCGGCTGTGCGCAGTGGTGGCCCGAACGCACCGCGATGCCCTCCTCGTTGAGCGCGGTGCCCACCTCGGCCGGCTCGTAGCCGTCCAGGACGAACGACACGATGCTCGCCTTGTTCGGGGCCGTGCCGACCAACCGCAGCCCGGGCACGCGGCGCAGGCCCTCTGTGGCGTGTTCGAGCAGGGTGTGCTCGTAGGCGGCGATGTTCGGCAGGCCGATGCGCTCGATGTAGTCGATGGCCGCGGCCAGGCCCACCGCGTCGGCGATGTTGCCGGTGCCGGCCTCGAAGCGGCCCGGCGGCGCCTGGAAACTGGACTTCTCGAACGTCACGTCGGTGATCATGTTGCCGCCGCCCTCCCACGGGGGCATGTCCTCGAGAACCTCCCGTTTGGCGTAGAGCACCCCGATCCCGGTCGGCCCGAACAGCTTGTGCCCGGAGAAGACCAGGAAGTCCGCGTCCAGCGCCCTGACATCGATCGGCAGGTGCGGGACCGACTGCGCGGCGTCGACCAGGACGCGTGCGCCTGCCCGGTGTCCGATCGCGATGATCTGCTCGACCGGCACGACGGTGCCGAGCGCGTTGGACATCTGGGTGACGGCCACCAGCTTCGTCCGGTCCGACAGGAGCGCGGTGTACTCGTCGAGCAGCAACTGGCCGCTGTCGTCGACCGGGATCACCTTGATCACCGCACCGGTCTGTTCCGCCAGCATCTGCCAGGGCACGATGTTGGCGTGGTGCTCCAGATGGGAGAGCACGATCTCGTCGCCCGCGCGGATGTGCGCGGGGCCCCACGCCTTGGCGACCAGGTTGATCGCCTCGGTGGTGCCCCGGACGAACACGATCTCCTCGGCGGAACCCGCCCCGACGAACCGCGCGACGGTCTTCCTGGCGCCCTCGTAGGCGTCCGTCGCCCGGGCGGCCAACTCGTGCGCCGCCCGGTGGATGTTGGAGTTCTCCCGTGTGTAGAACTCGACCAGCCGGTCGATCACCGCCTGCGGCTTCTGCGTGGTCGCGGCGTTGTCCAGCCAGATCAGCGGACGGCCGTTGACCAGTTCGGACAGGATCGGGAAATCCCGGCGAACCGCGTGCACGTCGAAGGCCGGGTGGTGGTCGAGCTGTAGTCCCGACGGCGCGCCGGACACGTCGGGTTCCTGGACGAAGTAGTACGGCCCGGTCGTCGCCGTCGGTGACACCGGCTCGGAGAGGGGCGGCAGCCCCAGGTGCCCGAAGCCGGGGAGTTCCGGCGCCAGAGCGGGGTAGCCGGGTGCCTCCGAGAGGAAGTAGTACGGCCCGGGGTCCGGGAGTCGGGCCGGTGCGGTCGACGGCGGGGTGGACGGCGGTCCCGGGGGCACGGTCGGGGTCGGTGGCTCCGGGACGGAGCCGGCGCCGCCGGGCGGACCCGCCGTAGGGGGGCTCGCCATGTGGGTTGCCGCGGCGCTGGTCGGTGGCGGTCCGGACGGCGGGCTCATCCCCGCGGTCGGTGCCGGAGGCGGCGGATCCATGGACGGCAGACCGGTCGGCACCGGAGGGGACGGGTTCGCGGCGGGCGTGGCGGTTGACACCGGCGCAAAGGGTGCTGCCGTCGGCAGGCCTGCGGAGACCGGCGGACTGGTCTCCGCGGTCGGCACAGCCGCCGGAACCGGGGCCGACGGGTCCGCGGCAGGTGTGCCCGTCGGCGCCGAAGACGAGGATGCCGCGATCGGCAGCCCCGTCGGCGTCGGCCACTGTGTCGGGCCGTCGAGGACCGGGGCGGCCTCCGTGTCCGCCGGTTGCCCGGGGAGTGCTCGGAAGAACTCCCCGGCCATTCGGCTCAGCGTCTCCTCGTCCGGCAGCCACGCGGGGGCGGTTTCGTTACCGGTGGTCGGGGGCGTGGTCATGGCTACCGGTAACTCGGCGCGTAGTCATGGAACTTGTCCACCTCGACGTCGTCCAGCACGGCGAGGGCGTCCTCGGTGAGTACCGCGAGCGAGCAGTACAGGGAGATCAGGTACGAGGCGATGGCACTGCGGTCGATCTGCATGAAGCGCACCGACAACCCCATCCCCTGCTCCCCCGAGAGCCCGGGCTGGAACAGGCCCACCACGCCCTGGCGCGACTCGCCGGTGCGCAGCAGGATGAACTTCGTCTTCCCGTTCTCCAGCGGGACCTTGTCCGACGGGACGATCGGCAGGCCGCGCCAGGTCAGGAACTGCGAGCCGAACATGCTCACCGTGGCCGGCGGTACACCTCGCCGGGTGCATTCCCGGCCGAACGCGGCGATCCCCTCGGGGTGGGTGAGGAAGAAGGCCGGCTGCTTCCACACCTTGGTGATGAGGGCGTCCAGGTCGTCCGGCGTCGGCGGCCCGGTCATCGTGGAGATCCGCTGCGTGTCCGCCGTGCTGGCCAGCATCCCGTACTCCGGGCTGTTGATCAGCTCGCCCTCCTGATGCTCCTTCACCGCCTCGATGGTCAGCCGCAGTTGCTGCGCGGTCTGGTTGTGCGGGCTGGAGTACAGGTCGGAGATCCGGGTGTGGAGGTCAAGGACCGTCTGGACGGCCTTGAGCCGGTACTCCCGGGGTTCCCGTGCGTAGTCGACGAAGGTGTCCGGCAGCGGCGACTCGTCGTAGTTGTCGCATTCGATGCGCACCGACTCGGGGTGAACGACCTTGTTCACCCGGTAGATGCCGGCCTCGACCGGGACCCAGGACATCAGATGCACCAGCCAGCGAGGCGTGATGGAGCTCATCTGGGGAACGGTCTTGGTGGCGTTCGCGAGGGTCCGCGCCGCGCTGTCGCTCACCGACATCGATCGCGACGGTGGATTC
The DNA here is from genome assembly GCF_045162825.1 of Streptomyces prunicolor. Lineage (NCBI taxonomy): Bacteria > Bacillati > Actinomycetota > Actinomycetes > Kitasatosporales > Streptomycetaceae > Streptomyces > Streptomyces prunicolor. The sequence goes on from NZ_CP108676.1 coordinate 100,217, forward strand.
ACAACCGTGGTCATGCGGCATCTCCTTTCCGCGCCCGGGGGCCGGGCACGCGTGACGGGGTGAGATCGCCGACGCGAGGACATGCGGCCGCGATCTCTCGCACCCACTATCGATTCACCGTCGCAGTAGGTCCGGTAATGGTCCAATGCGTGTTTTCGAGGCTGTCATCGACGCGGTCTATGATTCGCGAATGATCGACTTGAGTCGGTTGCGCGTATTGGTCGCCGTCGCCCGCGAGGGTTCGATCACGGCAGCCGCCGAGGCACTGCACTACGCGCAGCCGTCGGTGAGCCATCAACTCGCCAAGCTCGAAGCCGAGGTCGGCATGCCGCTGTTGCAGCGGATGGGGCGCGGTATCCGGCTCACGGAGGCCGGCCGGCTGCTGGTGGACCGCGCCGAGTCGATCCTCGCGCAGGTGGAGTCGGTGCACGCCGAACTGGACGAGCTGGCCGGGCTGCGCACCGGCCGGGTCCGACTGGCCGCCTTTCCCTCGGCGTTGGCCACCCTGGTGCCGCTCGCCGCCGCCCGCGTCCTGGACCGGTATCCCGGCATCGAGCTGACCTTGCGGGAGGCGGAGCCTCCGGACGCGCTCAACGCCCTGCGCGAGAACGACGTCGACGTGGCGCTGATCTTCGAGCACGGCGACCCGCCCCAGCGCGATCGCCGCGACACCACGATGACACCGCTCCTCGACGAACCGTTGTACGTGGTCACACCGGCGGACCGCTCCTGGGACGGAGCACGGACCGACCTGGCCACCTATGCCGACACGCGCTGGATCGCCGGGTGCGAACGCTGCCGCGAGCATCTCGTCGCGGCCTGCGGGCGCGCCGGGTTCTCGCCGATCGTCGAGTTCGAGACCGACGACTACGTCGCCGTACAGGCGCTCGTCGCGGCCGGACTCGGCGTGAGCCTGCTGCCGGGACTCACTCTCCTCGCCAACAGGCACCCCGGGGTCAGGCTCCACCGCATCGACGGCATGCGCAGACAGGTCGTGGCCGCCGTCCACGGCAAACCGCCCGCGTCCCAACCCGCCCAAGTACTCCTCGACGCCCTCACCGCGACCCTCGCCGAACCGGAGTGGCCGTCCTGACGACACACGCAGGAACGGACCGGCCGTGACCGCGAACACCCTGTTGCGGCTGCGGACAAGGGCAACAGGCATGGCCCGCCGTGGAGTTGGCGAGCCTTCCGACCCACCATTGACGTACGACGACGCCGCTCCGTACGATCACGATCGGCATCGAGTGTCAGCGTGAAGCCCTGGCTTGCTGACCGGCAACCCTCCGACGCGGTGGGGTGCTCCAGGTGAAAGCCCGGCAGGGTCACCGACGATCTCTGCAAGCGCGGAACCCCGTGACCGGGGACGGAGATGTGGAGGACGGTCATGCGACACGGCAGTGACCAGCGTGCCTCGACCGCTTCCCCTGTTTCCCTGACGGCCGCGACGGTGTTCTCCCGCCTCTCCCGCCGCCGCCACATCGACCTGCAGCGCTTCACCAGCTGCCTGTGTCACGCCTGACCACTGTCCGGCCCGCTCTGACCACGTCCGTCTGACGTCTGTCTGACGTCCGTCGCGGCCGGCAGGCGTTCGCCCGCAGCCTCTCGCGGTCTCGTCCGTACGTACGCCCACGGACCTGTTCCGCGGCCGCCCCGCATCTCCCCCTTCCCTCTCCCCCTCTCGCCCCACCCCTGAACCCCGCCGTCCCGTTGTCGCCATAGCGCCGACCGGGGCCGCACACCCGCGCGCGGCCATGCGCCGCAGGGCATCACCCGCGTAGTGACACGAGTAGGAGCACCCTCCGTGAGAGCACATCCGGACATCCGGCCCAACCGATCGGCGGCGCTGGCCGCCCTCCTGACCACCAGCGTCCTGCTCACCGCCTGCGGATCCGGCAGCGGCGGCGGCTCGGGCAGCGGCGGTGGACCGGCGAAGTCCGGTGGCACCCTGACCTTCGCGGTGGGCTCCGACGCCGGGTGTGTGGACCCGCAGCAGGTGGCCAGCAACGACACCATCTACTCGGTGCGGCAGATCGTGGACTCCCTCACCGACCAGGACCCCGAGACCGGCAAGATCGTGCCGTGGCTCGCGAAGAGCTGGGACATCAGCTCCGACGCGACGGCGTTCACCTTCCGTCTCAGATCGGGTGTCACCTTCAGCGACGGATCGAAGCTGACCGCCCAGGTGGTCAAGGACAACTTCGACGCGGTGCCGAAGCTGGGTGCGCTGGGCACCCTCGCCGAGGGCTATCTCAGCGGCGTCACGAGCACGACCGTGATCGACCCGCTCACCGTCAAGGTGACCTTCAAGCAGCCCAACGCCCAGTTCCTGCAAGCCACTTCGACCCACTCGCTGGGCATCGAGTCGTCGGCGAGCGTGAAGAAGAGCCCGCAGCAGAAGTGCAGCCAGGGAGTGGTCGGCTCCGGGCCCTTCACGCTGAAGCAGTACGTGCAGAACCAGTCGATCACGCTCGCCAAGCGCACCGGGTACGCCTGGGGTTCCTCGCTGTGGCACAAGAGCGGCGAGGCCTACCTGGACAAGGTCGTCTTCAAGGTCGTGCCCGAGGCGGGTGTGCGGGCCGGCAGTCTCCAGTCCGGGCAGGTGAACGCGATCAGCAGCGTCGGCAAGGCCAACGAGGCGGCGCTGAACGGCGGCCAGGTCACCCTTCAGCGGCGGGCCAACCCCGGCGTGGTGTTCGGACTGGCCTTCAACAACGCGCGGCCCGCCCTGAAGGACGCCCGAGTGCGGCAGGCCATCGGGTTCGCCATCGACCGGGGGCAGATCGCCGATACCGTGTTTCCGACCGGGACCCAGCCCGCGACCAGCGTCCTGGCGCACACCACACCCGACTACGCGGACCTCTCCTCGGACCTGACGACCGACGCGGCCAAGGCCAAGTCCCTTCTGGAAGCGGCCGGTTGGAAGACCGGCGACGACGGCATCCGCACCAAGGACGGCAAGAAGCTGACCCTGGCCGTCGACTGGATACCCAACTCGGCCACCAACCAGCCCGCGTTGGAGCTGATCCAGCAGCAACTCAAGGCGGTGGGCGTCGGCCTGACGCTCAAGCAGCTCCAGGTCACCCAGCTCGCCCCGACACTGCAGTCGGGCGATTACGACGCGGCGTGGGGGAACATCACCCGTGCCGACCCGGACATCCTGCGCAACTCCTTCTCCACCAGACTCGCCAACTTCTACCGCGTTCCCGTGACCGCGCTGGACACCGCGCTGACCGGGCAGGCGGCGACCACCGACGCCGCCAAGCGCAAGCAACTCGTCGAGCAGGCTCAGCAGTTGATCGTGCGGAACGCCTACTACGCACCGGTGGTGGAGCTCCAGACCCAGATCGGCGTGTCGAACAAGGTGCACGGACTGAACTTCGACGCCTCCAGCCGGATCCAGCTGCACGACACCTGGATCGGCTGACGCATGCGCCGCTATGTGATCAAACGGCTCGCCCAGGCGGTCGGGGTGCTGTGGGCGGCCTACACGGTGTCCTTCCTGGTGCTCGACTTCCTGCCCGGTGATCCGGTCACGGCGATGGCCGGTGCCGGAATGGACTCCGGTCAGGTCGATCCGGCACAACTCGCCGCGCTGCGCCACGAGTACGGCTTCGACAAGCCGGTCCTGGTGCAGTACGCCGACTACCTCGGCAAGGCGGTGCGCGGGGACTTCGGCGACTCGGTCTCCACCGGTCGGCCGGTGTCCTCGACGCTCGCCGACGCGCTACCCCAAACCCTGCAGTTGACCGGTGCCGCGCTGCTGCTCGCGGTGTTCCTCGGCGGCGGTCTGGCGGTCCTGGCGACCTACACCTCGCGCCGCTGGCTGCGCCAACTGCTGCTGTCGTTGCCGCCGTTGGGGGTGTCGGTGCCGACGTTCTGGGTGGGTCTGCTGCTCGTCGAGAGCTTCTCGTTCCGCCTGCACTGGTTTCCGGCCTTCGGCAACGACGGGCTGCGCGGACTGATCCTGCCGGCGGTGACACTGGCGGTCCCCACCGGTGCGCAGGTCGCTCAGGTTCTCGCCAAGAGCCTGCTCACCGCGCTGGATCAGGCCTATGTGGAGACCGCCCGTGCCAAGGGCGCCGGCCGTTGGCGAATCCATCTGCGGCACGCGCTGCGCAACGCGTCGCTGCCGGCGCTGACGGTCGTAGGCCTGCTGGTCGGGCAGTTGATCGCCGGTTCGGTGGTCGTCGAGACGGTGTTCTCGCGTGACGGTCTCGGCCGGGTGACAGCCGCCGCGGTCACGGCCCAGGACATCCCGCTCGTCCAGGGCGTGGTGGTGTTCGGGGCGCTGATCTTCGTGGTGACGAACCTGGTCGTCGATCTCGTGTATCCGCTGCTGGACCCGCGGATCGTGGTGGCCTCGGGCCGGAAGGCGGTCGCCGTATGAGCCGGGATCTGGTCGAGGACACCGCCGCAGCCGCCGCGCTCGGCCTCGCCCGACCGGTCGAGCCCGGCTCCGGCTCCGGCCCCGGGTCGGCACACCGCGTCGACGTGCGGCGCATCCTGCGGTTCCTGGTGCGCCGCCCGGGCCTGCTGCTGTCGGTCCTCCTCGTCGTTCTGGTGGTGCTGGCCTCTTTCTGGCCAGGGTTGTTCACCTCGCGCGATCCGCTGGCGGGGGTGCCGTCGCAGAACTTCCGCGGCCCGAGCGGCGCGCACTGGTTCGGCACCGACGAACTGGGCCGTGACGTGTTCTCCCGCGTGGTCCACGGCGCCCAACTCTCCCTGAAGGCAACGCTGATCGCGGTGGCGGTCGCGTTCGTGGTCGGCAGTCTGATCGGTCTGGTCGCCGGTTTCGTCGGCCGCTGGGTCGACGACGTGCTGATGCGCTTCGTCGACGTACTGCTGTCGATCCCCGCGCTGTTCCTGTCCCTGGCCCTGGTCACCGCGTTGGGCTACGGCACGGTGAAGGTGGCGGTCGCGGTCGGCATCGCCAGCGTCGCGAGCTTCGCCCGGGTGACCCGGGCCGAGGTGTTGCGGGTGCGCCAGGCGGTCTTCGTCGAGGCGTCGCGCGCATGTGGAACCCGCTGGTACGCGGTGCTGGGCCGGCACGTACTGCCCAACGCCGCGGGCCCGGTGATCGTCCTGGCCACCCTCGACTTCGGCTCCGCGATCCTGGCCGTCTCGGCCCTGAGCTTCCTCGGCTACGGCGCCCCGCCACCGGCGCCGGAGTGGGGCACGCTGATCTCCGACGGCCGCAACTACCTCGCGAACGCATGGTGGTTGACCGCACTGCCCGGGCTGGCGATCGCCGCGACCGTGCTGGCCACCAACCGCATCGCACGGGCACTGGACGGCGAATGGTCCAGGCAGCGATGACCGGCACCCCGACGAACACGCCTGGAACGGACGACGAGTTGAGTACGACACCGAGCACCGAGCCGGTCCACCCCGAGCAGGGCGCCGCGCTGGAGATACGCGGCCTCTCCGTGTCGTACCGCACGCGCGGCGGCACCGTGCGGGCGGTGCGGGACGTCGACCTCGACGTGCGGCCGGGCGAAGTGACCGCGGTGGTGGGCGAGTCGGGGTCCGGCAAGAGCACCACCGCGCATGCCGTCACCCGGCTCCTGGCACCGAACGCCCATATCGACTCCGGCACGATCCGCTTCGGACGCCACGACCTCACCACGCTGACCGAGGCGGAACTGCGCACCGTGCGCGGCGCGCAGATCGGCCTGGTGCCCCAGGACCCGTCCGTGTCGCTCAACCCGGTCAAACGTGTCGGCGAACAGGTCGCCGAAGTGCTGCGCATCCACGGTCTCGCGACCCGCCGCTCCGCACCGGCGGAGGCGATCGGCATCCTGGACCGGGCCGGGCTGCCCGACGCGGCCACCCGCGCACGCCAGTACCCGCACGAACTCTCCGGCGGAATGCGGCAACGGGCCCTGATCGCCATCGCCCTCGCCGCCCGCCCGAAGCTGATCATCGCCGACGAGCCGACCAGCGCACTCGACGTCACCGTGCAACGCGTCATCCTCGACCATCTCCAGCACCTCACCGAGGAGTTGGGGACGGCGATCCTGCTGGTGACCCACGATCTCGGCGTCGCCGCCGACCGGGCCCAGCACCTGGTCGTCATGTCGCAGGGCCAGGTCGTCGAGGCAGGTCCGACCCGGGACATCCTCACCGACCCCCAACACGCCTACACACGAAGGCTGTTGGCGAGCGCACCGAGCCTGACCACCGCGCGACCGCGTACCCCGGTCGCCACGCCCGCAAAGACCGGGTCGACACCGCTGGTCGAAGTACGGGGCGCGGTCAAGGAGTTCCGGCTCCCCCGCGCGGGCGGCGGATCCCGGACACTGCGCGCGGTGGACGACGTCAGCTTCACCCTCCACCGGGGGCAGACCCTCGCGCTGGTCGGCGAGTCCGGCTCGGGCAAGTCCACCAGCGCCCGCCTGGTGCTCCGCCTGACCGACGCGACCGCGGGGCACATCCTCTTCGACGGGGAGGACGTCACGACCGCCCGCGGCACGCAGGCCAGACAGCTGCGCCGACGCGCGCAACTCGTCTACCAGAACCCGTACGCCTCGCTCGACCCCCGCTTCTCCGTCGGCGAGGTGATCACCGAACCGCTGCGCGCCTTCAAGGTCGGTGACCGCGCCTCCCGCCTGGCACGCGCCCGCGACCTGCTCGACCGGGTCGCGCTGCCCGCGTCGACGCTGGAGCGCCGTCCGGTGGAACTCTCGGGCGGGCAGCGCCAGCGCGTCGCGATCGCCCGTGCCCTCGCACTCTCTCCGGACCTGGTCGTCTGCGACGAGCCGGTGTCCGCGCTCGACGTCTCCGTCCAGGCCCAAGTCCTGGACCTGCTGGCCGAGTTGCAGGCCGACACAGGAGTGGCGTACCTGTTCATCTCGCACGACCTGGCCGTCGTACGCCAGATCGCGCACCAGGTGGCCGTCATGCGGGCGGGCCGTGTCGTCGAGACGGGTGCCCCCGAGGACCTCTTCACGCACCCCCGCCACGACTACACCCGCGAGCTGCTCGCGGCGATTCCCGGCCGCCGGGACGACCACGACCTGAGGACGCGGACCGCATGACCATCGCCTCCCTCACCTTCCTCACCCCGGGCAACCTCGCCGACGACGACCCGTACACCGACCTGGAGGAGATCCTCGAACTCTTCGCGTATGGCGAGGAATTGGGCTACGGCGGGGCCAGAATCCGGCAGCGGCACCTCGAACACGGTGTGGGTTCGGCCGCCGTGTTCCTCGCCGCGGCCGGCTCTCAGCGGCCACGGCTGACGTCGCACAACCCCGGTCTGGTGGACCGTATTTGGTACAGCGGCGGCAGCCTGCGCTCGGCCCGTCGGGCCGGCGAGCACGGCCTCACCCTGCTGTGCGGATCCTGTTCGCCCCCGACGTCGTCGACACGGCCGAGCAGATCCTGGATCAACTCGCGGCTCACCTGGTGGTGTCGGCTGTGCCGGAGCTGCCACTTGAACCGCCGTACGAGTTCCTGCGCGAGGAGTACGGACAGATCCTGCACGACGTGCGCCGTTCGCCGCCGGGCAGCGCTTCAACGGCGCAGGCTCGTCAGTCCTGCGGCGGCGCCGACGGGTCAGCCGCCCGCGACCCCGCGTCGGGGGCGTGGAAACAGGCGCTGACCGACTTGCCGTCACGGCAGGGATGCGACTCCCAGGTATCCGCCACCGCGTCCACGAGGAGCATGCCCCGTCCGCCGAGACGATCCGTAGTGGCCTCGCGGGGCGTGGGCAGGTCGCCGGACTTGTCGTGCACGGTGACGTGCAGACAGTGGTCGTCGCACGTCATCACCAACTGGGCGCTGCTGTGGGCGTGCCGGTGCGCGTTGGTCACCAGCTCGGAGACGGTGAGCAGTACGGCGTCCACCGTTTCCGGAGCGGTGGTGGTCCAGTGCAGCCCCTCAAGATGTTTGCGCGCCCAGTCCCGGGCCGATTTCACCTCGCTGTTCAACGGAAGCGTGCGGGCCCAGCCGACTGCCCGGAGCGACGAACCTTCCACAGCGATCATTCCTCCTTGGGTGACGGGTGCCGCTCACCAGGTGTACTCAGCGGCGGCCGCGGAGTTTGCCCAACAGGCGCCGGGCCTGGGCCTGGCGGCGTGGGTCGGCAGCGGCTCGGCGTACCTGTTCCACTGTGCGTCGCCCCTGGGGGCTCCTGGCGAACCGCTTGATGCGCTCCATTACGCCCGACATGACGTTCCTCTCCTCAAAGCACCGCGTTCATCACTGTCCCGACTACCCCGCTCCCGCCGACTCAGCCCTGTCACCTGGTACTTGCGGGGCGCGAAGGGGTGTCAGGAGATGACCCGGAGCCGCCCGTGGGACCCGCGGCGGAGTCGGTCGAGGGCCTGTGCCGTGCTGTCGTCGGCAGGGAGGAGGACGATCAACTGCTGTGCTTCCGAGGGGAGTTCGAGGGTTTCGCGGAGCAGTCGGAGTTCGTACCCGGACGGGTGGCTGAGGCGGAGTGCCCCGCGTCGGGGAACCACGTGCCGGTTCAGCCGACGGGTGAAGTCGGGGCCGGCGACGCGGGCGAGTTCCGTGGTGAACCACTCGGAGTTCTCCACGGACGGTCCGAGCCACAGGTCGAAGGCCTGCTCGTCCGCGACGGCGTCCCAGTCCGTGAAGAACGTGCGCGCGCGGGGGTCGGTGAAGACGTAGCGCGTGAGGTTCGGTGTGTCCGTGTCGAGCAGTCCGGTTCCGCGCGTCACCAACTCGTAGCCGCTGGTGTGGGCGAGGACATCGCCCAGCCGGTTGGTGACCATGGCGATGCCCGGTTCCAGAAGGCGGAGCGTCTCCAGGACCGACGGACGGACCTCGCGGCGCGGCGGCGCGGGGCGCGTGTGCGTGGGGCACGCACCGCCGGTGATCTTCGTGAGGTAGCGCAGGTGGTCGCGCTCCGAGGAGTTGAGGCTGAGCGCGTCGGCGAGCGCGTTCACCACCGCCACCGAGGGGTTGCGGTCGCGGCCCTGCTCGATGCGGGTCAGGTACTCGACGCTGATGCCGGCCCGCGCGGCGAGGTCCGAGCGCCGTAGCCCCGGTGACCGGCGGCGGCCGTGATCGGGCAGTCCCAGTGACTGCGGCTGGATGCTGTCTCGTGTGGTCCGGATGAAATCCCCCAACGGCGAACCCATGCCGTGAGCTTACGACGCCGACCGCCGGCCGCGGAGTGCTCAGCGTGGCCCTGCGGGGGCCGGCCTGAGCACGGTCTGGCTGCTGGTCCCGTGCGGTCCGATCGTGGTCGGCATGGAGAACAGACCTCAGCTGGTGATCATCGTCGGAAGCACGCGTGAAGGGCGATTCGGCCCGGTGGTGGCCTCGTGGGTCGAGGAACAGGTCGGCCCGCACGGCGTTTTCGACGTCGAAGTCGTCGATCTGGCCGCCGTCGACATCCCGTTGTCGCTGCCCGCCGCTTCGCCGAAGTACGCCGGCGACGACTACCCCCGCCCGGCCGGGATGGCCGCGCTGACGTCGGCCCTGACGAGCGCCGACGCCTTCATCGTGGTCACGCCGGAGTACAACCACAGCTATCCCGCGTCGTTGAAGGCGGCCATCGACTGGCACTTCACCCAGTGGGCGGCCAAGCCCGTCGCCTTCGTCAGCTACGGCGGTGCCGCGGGCGGCCGGCACGCGGTACTGCATTTGGAGAACGTGCTGACCGAACTCCACGCGGTGACGATCCGCGACGGCCTCTCCTTCCCGAACTACTTCACGGCGTGGCAGGACGGCCGTCCGCTCGATCCCGAGGCCCCTGTCTACGCCCGCACAGTGCTCGACCAGCTGGCCTGGTGGGCGGTGGCACTCCGGTCGGCGCGTGACGCCGTTCCCTACCCGGGGTGAGTGGCCGGTTCGCTCGGCTTCGCCGCGGCGGCCAGGCCGGGTTGGAGGCGGCGGGCCGCGTTGAGGTGGTCGGCGGTCCAGATGATCCGGACGGCTGTCGCCGTGGCGTGTCCGTCGTCGCCGCGCAGGTCACGGCGGAGGGAGTGGACCAGGCGTGCCTCCTCCTCCGGGTCGCGGGAGAGCGGAGCGGGCACGGCGGTGTGCCGGCCGAGGCCGACGGCCAGCTCGCGGTACCAGTCGGCGAGCCGGCCGACGGTGTCGAGCAGGGTGAGCCGGGCCTCGGAACGGTCGGGTTCCATCGGTTCCTCACCGCCGTTGCGCTGCCAGAGTTCCAGTACCGCGTCCGAGGCCAGGCGCAGCCCTACGATCCCGGTGACCAGGGTGGTCATGTCGGACAGCCGTACCGGCTTGGCGCCGCGTTCGGCGAGGTAGCTGCGGAAGGCGTCGTCGAGCCGGCGGGCCGCGGCGGCCGCCTGCCGCCCCGCTTCCACCGGGGCGTCGGTCGGGATGCAGCCGATGCTGCAGCGACTGGCCGCGTACTCCACCGCGTCGGCGAGGTAGCGGGCACTCTCGGTGTACGCCGCCGACAGTGCCTGCTCCACGGCTGCCGCCGCGCCGCGCGGCCAGAAGAACAGGCCCACCAGGACGCTCACCCCGCAGCCGAGGGCGATGTCCTCGATCCGCAGCAGCACGATGTGCCAGTCGGGGTCCTGGCCGATGTTGAACAGGATGACCAGGGTGACGGTGAAGGCCGCCTGGCCCGCCGCGAACGAGATGGCGGCGGGCGCGATGCCCGCGATGAGCACGGCGACGGGCAGCAGGAACCAGAGGACGGTGCTGTGGTGCCCGATGAGCTGGAGCAGCCCGGTCCCGATCAGCGAACCGACGAGCGTGCCGCCCAGGGCCCGGAGCGCGTTCTGCCCGGTGTTGAGTGCGTTGGAACGCAGCACCGACAGGGTTCCCAGCAGGATCCAGAACGAGTGCTGGACACTGGTCACGTTCGCCAGGGCCACCGCGATGCCGAGGCCGAGCGCACCCCGGAGACTGTTGTGCAGCCAGACCGAGCGCGGCTCCAGGTGTGCGGCGGCACGCTCGATCGCGGATCCCAGCGGCTGTGTCAGCGCGCCGGGTTCCGTGCCCAGCAACCGCTCGGGCCAGCTGCGGCGCTCGGCGGCCGCGGCCAGGTCCACGTTGCCGGCGATCTGGAGGGTGGCGTACCCCAGTTCCTGGGCGCGGAACGACAGGTCGAGGGTCTCGATGAAGGCCCGGACCTCCGACTCCGTGCCGGGTTTCGGCCGGTGCACGGGCAGTCGGTGGGTGGCACGGACCTCCATGCCGTCCATGGCCGTACGCAGGTACCCGAGGGCGGCCCGGAGGGCGTCGGGCGCGTTGCGCGGCGCCTCGAGCATGTCGGCCGCCTCGTCCAGGGCCGTGGCCGCCGCGCGCCGTACGGCGTGCGCGTCGGCGTCACAGGCCCCGCGGTCCTCCAGCGGCGGGCCGCTGTCGGCCACGATGGCGCTCAGCCAGGTCAGTTCGTCGACCAGCCGGACCAGGGCGCGGGATCCGGCGGACAGACCTGTGGGCCGGTAGAGGGTGGCGTCGAAGGCGGCACGGAGGTCCGCCGCCGCAGCGGCAGCCTGACCTGCGGTGACCGCGCACTGCCGGGTGGTGGCCGCGTCCGGCCCGCCGGCCAGCCACGAGGCGTCGGTACGCAGTTGCTCCGCGGCCGCGCGGCAGACCCGGGCGGCGGGTGCGCTGAGCGGGTCCGCGGCGGGCCGGGGCCACAGCAGCGAGATCGCGAGCATGGCGGCGGCCGCCGCGAGGCCCGCGCCGGCGAGCCGTTCGGGCAGTTGGGACAGCGGGGCGGGCGAGGTCACCGGGAGGATGAAGGCCAGCAGCAGTGCGGTCGTCGCGCCCGCGAGGACGGAGCTGACGACACCGGAGAAGAGCACCAGGAAGCCAACCACGACCATGACGGCGACCGCGAGCCAGGTCGTCCGGGCCACCAGCGTGCCGAGGCAGATGAGCACCGCCCAGGCCACGGCCAGCCCCACGTGCGCCCGCAGCCGCTGGACCATGGGGCCGGTGAACTCCACCAACAGAAGCATCGAGAACGAACCGAACGCCGCGTAGGTCGCCATCGTCGCGGAATGCAGCACCTGGCTGCACAGGGCGAACAGCGCGGGCATCACCAGCGCGGTGCGCGCGGCCCGGCGGGTCGCCACGAGTCCCGGATCATGGTCGCGCAACCAGGCGGGGATCCCCCCGGGCAGGTCGCGCCAAGGTACGGCCATACGCTCGCGCACCTCCTGTCGGCACAGCACCCACATGCCCCGCTGTTCCCGAGTATCCGGCATTCACGGCGCCCCCACACTGCGCCGGGCGCCGGGGACGGACGGGGGCGGGGCCGGGTCCGGCGCCGGATCTTGGACTGGTGCAGGTGGGTCACGGCTCGACGACAGCTCCTAAGCCCCCGGCGTCGGGACCGGCGCCGCCGCACCTACCGCGAGGTCGCGACCGTCACGGTCACGATCCCGGGCAGCCCCACGGTCAACAAGCCCCCGCCGCGGTGAGGAGCGCGACTGTCTCGGGATACGGACCCTTGCTCGCCCAGTCCAAGGGCGACCAGCCCGTGCCGTGGTCCTCCCGTACGTCCGGATCGGCGCCGTGGGCCAGCAGTTCGCGCACCGTCTCGGTGTGCCCCCAACACGCGGCCGCGCACAACGGTGTTCCCTCCGCGCCGATTCCGCTGCTCTCGGTGTCGGGGGCGGCACCGGCCGCCAGGAGCAGCCCTGCGATCACGGCCTCGCCGTTCACCGCAGCCGCGTAGAGAGGTGTGGTGCCCTCGCTGTCGGCTCGGTCTGGGTCAACTCCGGCTCGCAGTAGCGCAGTTACAGCGGCCGTGTCACCTCCCTGTATTGCTCGGAAGAGACGTCTGGAGAGCTTCTTCTGCCGCCGCCGGTTCATGGGCCGAGATTAGGGTTGAGCCACGAGGCGGAGCCAGTCATATCCGCCGCACTTCAACTCGTACGCCGGTAAGGGGAGCCCCATCGGACCGTGTGCCGTCCCACTCGGTTCCGCGGAGAGCGATCGCCCTGTGCGCACTGTGTCCGGTACGGCGAGCGCCGGGCACAGTGGGTCCATGACAGTGGGATTCAGCGGTGCTGTGGCCGAGTACTACGCGGAGTTCCGGCGTGGGTACCCTCCTCAGGTCTTCGACGTATTGGGGGACGCCTTCGGGCTTTCTCACGCCGATGTCGTGCTCGACGTGGGGTGTGGCACCGGCCAGCTCGCTCTTCCCCTCGCTTCCCGGGTTCGTGCGGTGGTCGGGGTGGATCCGGAGCCGGACATGTTGCGGCTGGCCCGGCACGCGGCGGAGGCCCAGGGGGTTCGGAACGTGACCTGGGTGCTCGGTGCCGATACCGATCTCCCGGCGCTGGGCGGGCTGTTGGGAGAGCGGTCGTCGGCGCTGATGGTCGTCGGCCAGGCGCTCCACTGGATGCGGCACGCTGAGCTCTTCCACGCCGCGGCACCGCTCCTGCGTCCGGGCGGGGGCATCGCGGTGATCTCCAACGGCACGCCGTTGTGGTTGCAGGACAGTCCCTGGTCCCGGGCTCTGCGCGGTTGCCTCGAAGACTCGATGGGCACCCCGCTCACAGCGACCTGCGGCACCAGCAGCCGTGATCGGCTGAGGTATGCCGAGGCGCTTCGGTCGGCAGGCTTCGACGGTGTGCGGGAAATGGCCGTCGAGTACCGCGGTGAGCTCAGCTTCGACCAGCTGTTCGGCGGGGTCTGCTCTGCGATTTCCGCCGATCGGTTGCCCGGTCCGGACGAGCGCGACGCCCTTGCCGAACGTATCCGGCAGGCACTCCCCACCGGGGAACCGTTCACCGAGGACGTGCGGGTGACCATGCTCGTGGGACAGGTCCAGGCGGACGCCGAAGCCTGATTCTCATGGCAGTTGACCAAGGCTCCTCAAGAACCTCAACGAGCCTCAAGGAGGATTTGGATCCCCAGTGACTCATTGCCGTTCATGGTGGTCACCGGGATGGTTCGGGTACTGATGGTTTCGAAGCCGGCGAGCAGCGTGGTGAGCCATTCCCGGGAGTGGTGACGGCAGACGGCGCCGTCGTCGGTCTCGAACACGCCATAACTGTCGTAGAGGGCGGCGTAGTTGTCGTAGCGGTCGCGGTTGCGTTCGTCGTCCTGCAGGAGAAAGTCGCTGATGTAGAGGAAGCCGCCCGGCTTGAGGATGCGGTTCAGTTCGGCGATCAGACGGCGTTGGGACTCGTCGCCGGGGATGCAGGTCAGCACGGCGAAGAGCAGTATCGCGTCGAATTCAGCGTGCGGGGTGGGCCATGTCGGCGGTGTGTCGAGCGTGGTGAAGTGCCTTGTGGGGTGCAGGTGTTGGGCCCGTCTGATCATTTCCGGTGAGGTGTCGGCGCCCGTCAGGTTGGTGAAACCGTGCCGTTCGAGTTCCGCCATGGTCCGCCCGTAGCCGCATCCGTAGTCGAGAATCGCGGCGTGCCTGCTGATCCCGCGCAGCCAGGGCAGGTGGAGTGGGTGGGTGAACGTCTTTGTCGCCGCGGCGGCATCCCAGTAGGGGATCTGACTGTTCGGGTCGGACAGATACCCATGTGACCGTGGCCGCACGACCGCTCCCTTCCATCACCCTGAGAAGCGTGCTGGTTGGGAGCGTCCCCATGGGCCTCGCGCCGTACACCCTCACGCGTCATACGTCGCCCTCGCTCAGAATTCCGTACATCCGAGTGCGCGACAGTACGGGAGTTCGCGGCGGCGTCGTCCGCGACATCAGGGGTCGGGTCGGCAAGGAGTTGGGTCAGCAGGGCGTCCGTGGCCCGGGGATGGCGGGCGACGCCGCGGCGGAGGAACGGCTCTGGCGCGGCGGCGAGTTGGTGGAGGGCTGCCACCGGTAGCTCGGGGTCCCGCAGGGCGACGTGGCGGACGTGCGGGTCCGGCTCGGTGGCGAATGAACGGAGCGTGTGGCGCGGGAAGTTGGGGTGTTCGACGAGCGGTGGCCGGATGTGGAACGCGTCGCCGTGGGTGCGTACGAGGCGCTCCAGGACTTCCGGTGGTGTGTCCGGGCGGCGTGCCGCGGTGCGGCGGACGCCGAGGTCCGGGTCGTCGTCCAACCGGCGCCATGCCTCCTCGGGCAGGTCGCGGCAGGACGCCAGGACGCGTCGGAACACCGGCCGGCGGCAGTCCAGACAGGTCAGCCGCTCGTCGAGGGGCGCAGCACGCAGCCAACTCGGTTCGGTGGAGCTCCAGTCCAGTGCCACTTGGGCCGCAACGCCTCCGGCCTCGCGTTCGGCTTCCACGAGCGCGTACAGCCGGTCCCGGGTCTCGGTGTCCACGTGACGGCTCTGCGCGACCGCCACACGCACGCTCGGGTCGTCGACGTCCAGGAGACGGGCGACCATCTCTGCGGACAGGTGCGGGTTCCCGGCTACGGCCTGACGAACGCGCTCGTCCTCGGTCCGCATCAACTCCGCGAACTGGTCCGGTGTGAGCGGGACATAGCGTGCCACGTTGGCTCGCACGGCCGGGTCGGCGAGACATCGGGCCGTCCATTCCGGCGGGACGCCCGGTTGAGGCCGTACGGTGGCGGCTGTCCGGACCTGCGGGTCGGGGTCGGCGAGCAGTGCAGCCTGGACCGTCATCGGGCGCTCGTGCCAGGCTCGCGCGACCGCGGCTCGGAGCCGAGGATCCCGCGCGTCGGCAAGCGCCGTTCGAGGCCTGCCGTGGACCTCCTCCAGCAACGCGATGCCGACCGCTTCCTCAAGGTCCACCATGAGACGGACGAAGTCCGTGCGTCCGTCACGGATCGCCGGATCCGGATGCTCGGCGATCCTGCGGCGCATCTGCGGGGAGATCCAGTCCTCGCGCAGCTTCATCGCCACGCCCGCGCCGTCATGTGCCAGCAGCGCCTCCGCCACGGCGTCCGCCAACTGCCCGCCGCGCAGGGACAGGCCGTGCCGGCCGGCCGGGTGCGCGGCCAGGCGGACCAGGACGTCCTGGGGAGCGGCCGGGTTGCGCGCCAGCCCGGAGAGTCGCGGATGACTGAGGGACGTCATGCGGTCAACCTGATCGGCCCCCGCCGACGACTCGCAGGCTCCCGCCCCGGGCCAACCTCGACCTCGACTCCTCGGAGACGTCAGCACCTCACGCGTCCCCGGCCCCCAGCACATACAGCCCCGGAAGGTTCACCACGATCGCCTCCTGCGTGCTGCGCGCGATCACCACCACGGCTTCTTCCGCCGGGTCCGGGTTCTCCTCGCGGTGCGGCACGAACGGCGGGACGAAGATGTAGTCCCCCGGAGACGTGCGCAGGCGGATCTCCTCCGGCTGCGGGCCCGCGTCGTCGAGGAAGACGAACTCGGGGTGCCCGCTCACCACGTAGATGGCGGTCTCGGACTCGCCGTGGTGATGGTCGGAGGACGCGGTCGAGGGGGCCACATGGGTCTGGCCCATCCACAGTTTCTCGGAGCCGACCGTACTGCCGCTCACCGCGGCGAACCTGCGCATGCCGCCGCTCTGTGCGGTGTCGCCGTCGAGGGCGTCGGCGCGGACGTGGTGCAGGCGGGTGCGCAGGGGGGCTGCCGACTGCCCTGCGGCGTCGTGGAGATGGGGGTGGAAACCTTCGCCGGGGGTTGTCAACGGCTTGCTCATGGTGGGCGACGCTAGAGCCGCTCCGAAAAGGATGTCAAGAGGTGTCCTTTGTCCTTCACCTGCGGAAATGTTCCCGCAATGTTGGACGGGGACGTACGAGAAGAACGTGTGAGGGGAACCCGCCGAAGCCCTCGCGACCGGGCCCGCGTCGGGCATCATGTGCGTATGCATATTTCCGCGAAGGCGGACTACGCCACGCGGGCCCTCCTGGAGCTCGCCCGCGAACCTGCCCGTCCGCTCACGTGCGAGGCGATCGCCTCCTCCCAGCAGATCCCGTTCCGGTTCTTGAAGTCCGTGGTGGGCGAGTTGCGCAGAGCCGGTCTGGTGCGCAGCCAGCGCGGCTGCGAGGGCGGGTACTGGCTCGGTCGGCCCGCCGACGAGATCACGCTCCTGGACGTCTCCCGTGCCGTGGACGGCGAGTTGATCACCCTGCGCGGCGAGGTCCTGGCCGGACTCGACTACCCCGGCCCCGCCTCCGGCCTGCCCGGAGTGTGGCGCCGGATCGAGGCCGAGGCCGCCGCCGTCCTGGGCGGCACGACCCTGGCCACCCTGCTGCCCGCCACGACGGACGAGGACGACCACGCGCCGGGCAAGCACCCGTCGAACGGGCACGCCGCGGGCGAGCACCTCACCCGCCGGGGAGCCGCATGACGGCCGCCGCGGACCAACTCCCCCTGGAAATCGTCGAGTACACCGACCCCCTGTGTCCCTGGGCCTGGGGATCCGAGCCCGTGTTCCGGCGCCTCCGCGCGGCGCTGACCGGCGAGAGCCAGGTCCGTTGGCGCCGGGTCCACTGCATCCTCTTCGACCACGACGACGACCCCGCACCGGATCCGGCCGCGGAGACCGCCTGGTACGCGCGCTACGTCGAGGACATCAGCGCGCACACCCACGCTCCGCGAGCGCTTCGCCTGAGCCGCGTCGCCGCGAGTTCCTGGCCGGCCGCACTGGTCGCCAAGGCCGCCGAAGCGCAGGGCGCCCAGGTCGCCGACCGGGTGCTACGGCGGCTGCGGGAGACCGTGTTCGTGCTCGGGGAGCCGGCGGACACTCCCGAGTCGGCGCTGGCCGCGGTATCGGGCGTACCCGGCCTCGATGCCGGCCGGCTCGCGACCGACGCGGCGTCGCCCGAGGTGCTGGCGAGGGTACGCGCCGACCATGCGGAGGCGCGTCGCCCCGTAGCCGAGGTGCTGTCGGTGCACGGCTCCGCGTCGCCCCATCCCGGCGCCGCGAAGGAGACCCCCGACGGCCAACACCGGTACGCGCTACCGACGTTGCTCGTGCGCGGCACCACCGGACACCGTGCCGTACCCGGCTGGCGACCGTACGAGGAGTACGTCTCGGCGGTCACGGAACTCGGCCCCGAACTCCTGCTCTCCCCCGCGACACAGCCCCCGGCCGAGGCGCTCGCCCGCTACCGGACCCTGACCGAACCGGAGCGCGTGCTGCTGACCGACGGCGGTCCATGGCCCCCGGCCGGAGCCGTCCGCGTCGACACCGGCAACGGCCCGCTGTGGCTGCACCCGGAGGAAGCCGCGGTGCACCCCGCCGTCGCCCCCTCCCCGCCCGCCGTGCCCCGCTAGGCCTCTGATCAGGGGTCAGGGACCGTCCGCCGAATGAGACACCATTTGGTGTCCATTGACAGCCGCCGACGGCTGGCCCCAGGATGTGCAGCATGCTCACGACGCACCCCGGTGTGGTGTGCCGCTACGTGGACCTGCGGCGCACCTGTAGCGCTCTCTGTCGCTGACCCGCCGCCCCCGGCCCACAGGCGCCTGACCCCGCTCCCGTAGGCATCGGCGCCCCACCGCCTCGCCGACCGGCGCCCGTCTCTCCCGCGCCGCTCCCTTCGCGCTTCGTCGCCGTCTCTCCGCCTCCGTATCCCGGTTCTCTCCCGTGATCCGCCGACGCCTCATGTCCTGGGCGCGGCATGCCCCCGTGCGCCTCGAAGCCGCATCGGCATGTCCGTCGTACCGGTCTGCGCGCTGTCCGGACCGCGGGTCGGCCGCCCTCGCTCTCCTTCCGCTGCCCCGGCGCGGTCGGGAGCCTTCGAAGAAAGAAATCACGATGTCCGGACGACTCACGTCCCGCAGCCCTCGGGCGGCCTTCCGCCCCGGCAGACTGCGTGCCGCCGCCCTGGGGACCGCCCTCGCCACCGTGCTCGTCCCCGCCCTCAGCGCCTGCGGCGGCGACGCCTCGACGGCCGGCGGCGGCGCCACACTGAAGTGGGCCTCCTCCTACTTCCCCGCCCACTGGGACCCGGTGGTCAGCGGCAGTGGCGCCCAGTTCCGCGAACTCGCCCTGGTCTACGCCTCGTTGACCCGTACGGACGCGACCGGCAAGGCCGTGCCCGACCTGGCCAAGAGCTGGGAGTACAACGCCAAGGGCGACCAGATCACGTTCCATCTGCGCCCGAACCTGAAGTTCAGCGACGGCGAACCGGTCGACGGCGCCGCCGTGAAGGCCGCCATCGTCCGCGCCCAGAAGCAGAAGAACTCCGCGCTCTTCGGCGACCTCACCTCCATCAAGTCGGTGGACGCCAACGGGCTGGACGCGGTGCTCCACCTCAGCCAGGTCGACTACCAGATCCCCCAACTCCTCGGCGAGCGCGTCCTCCAGATCGCCAGCCCGAAGGCGGCCAAGTCCCCCACCAAGCTGGATCAGAACCCGGTCGGCGCGGGCCCGTTCACCGTCACCCAGATCGTCCCGGGCACCAAGGTCCTCCTGAAGAAGAACCCCGACTACTGGGACGCCAAGGACATCCACATCGACAACGTCGAACTGACCTCGGCCCCCGACGCGGCAACGGTCGTCTCCGGACTCCAGACCGGCGTCTACAACTTCGCCGACATCGCCCCCAGCCAGGCCGAGGCCGCGAAGAAGGCGGGCCTCGACGTCTTCGTCCAGCCCGGCTTCAACGCCAACAACATCAGCCTGAACGTCAACAAGGCGCCCTTCAACAACGCCAAGGTCGTCGACGCGGTCCGCTACGCGATCAACCGCCAGGAGTTCGTGGACAAGCTGACCTTCGGCTACGGCTCGGCGACCAACCAGCCCTTCCCGAAGGGCTATGTGGCCTACGACCCGCAGTCCGCGAACGACTACGCGTACGACCCGGCCAAGGCCAAGCAGCTGCTCTCGGAGGCCGGTTACAAGACGGGGCAGATCAAGCTCAGCCTCGTCATCCCGGCCGAGGATCCCCAAGCGGAGATCGTCCAGGCGCAGTTGGCGAAGATCGGCATCACGGTCAGCATCAAGGTGGACAAGAACTGGGCCACCCCGTTCTTCGCCAAGGACCTGACGTTCTCCCTGTACGGCACGACGGGGCGTGACTCCGCCGCACAGACCCTCACCGCGCACTTCGGTCCGAACGGCCCGCTCAACCTCAGCTCGCCGTACGAGCCTTCGGGCTTCGAGGCGGCCATCGCCAAGGTCCGCCAGACCCCGCTGGACTCGCCCGACTACGCGAAGGTCCTCCAGGCGGCGACCCGGGCCGGCCTGCAGAGCAAGGCGCTGGTCTTCACGTACTCCTCGCCCAACCTCATCGCCAAGAGCAAGTCCATCTCCGCCCTGCCCAAGAACCCGGCCCACATCGACTGGACCGGCGTGACCATCGGCTCCAACTGACGTTTCGTCACATCTCTTGCAGGCACCACCCGTACAGCCACTACAGAGAGAGGGCAAGCCATGACGACGACGGAGGCACCGGCCACACCACCCGACGTCCGTCACCGGCCCGCCACGGCCAGGACGCGGAACACACTGGGCCGCGTCCTGGTCACCCTCGCCCGGTCGATCGCGATCTTCGTGCCCGTGTTCCTGGTCGCGACGTTCGTGACGTTCGCGCTCCGGTCACTGAGCGGGCTCAGCCCGGCGCGGATCCAGCTGGGCGAGGAAGCAACTCCCGAAGCGGTAGCCAGAGTTGAAGCACAATGGGGCCTCAACCGGCCCTTCCTCGTCCAGTACGTCGATTGGCTGGGCGGGGTCCTGCACGGACAGCTCGGCACCAGCTGGACCAACGGCGCCGACATCTCCACCCTCATCGGCCTCGGCCTGGGCGTGAGCCTGTCGGTGGCGTTCTTCGCGCTGCTCATCGGCGTGGTCGCCGGCTTCGCCCTCGGTACGGTCGCCGCGCTGCGCCGCACGACCTGGGTCGACCGCGCGATCACGGGCTTCGTCACGGTGATCTCGGTGATGCCCGCGTTCGTCGTCGGCATCGTGCTGGTCGCGGTGTTCGCCGTCGGGCTGCATGTGTTCCCGTCCGCCGGATACGTCCCGGCGGCGCAGGGGGTCGGGCCGTGGCTCGCCCATATCACCCTGCCCGCGGTCGCGTTGAGCTTCGACGTCATCGCCGACGTCGCCCGGCAGCTGCGCACCAGCCTCATCGCGGCCTACCGCGAGAACTACGTGACGGGCGCGGTCGTACGGGGACTCAGCCCACGGCGGATCTTCTTGGGGCATGTGCTGCGCAACGGCCTCGGCCCGACGCTCGCGACGCTCGGCCTGAAGTTCCCCACCCTCGTCGGCGCCTCCGTCGTCACCGAGTGGATCTTCGGGCTCCAGGGC
Source organism: Streptomyces prunicolor (assembly GCF_045162825.1). Classification (NCBI taxonomy): domain Bacteria; kingdom Bacillati; phylum Actinomycetota; class Actinomycetes; order Kitasatosporales; family Streptomycetaceae; genus Streptomyces; species Streptomyces prunicolor. The sequence continues at coordinate 121,289 of NZ_CP108676.1, forward strand.
TTCGGCCGGTTCGCCAACGACTCCGCGCAGGCCGGGGACGTGCCGGCCGTACAAGGGGTCCTCGTGGTGTCGATCGTCCTGGTCGTCGCCTTCAACCTGATCGTCAACCTGGTGCTGGCGCGTGTGACGCCGGCGTCCCAGCGGGGGGTGTGACCATGGTGCGCCGCGTGCTCTCCCTGGCATCCGGCCGGATCGCCCTGGTGATCCTGACCGTGATCGCTCTGCTCGCCGTCCTCGGGCCGTTCATCGCGCCCGACAACCCCCTGGCCACCAGTTCCGACACCCTCGCCGAGGCGTCGGGCGCGCACTGGCTCGGCACCGACTATCTCGGCCGCGATGTGCTCAGCCGCCTCCTCGACGGCTCCCGGGTCAGCGTGCTCGGCTCACTCGAAGTCGCCCTCACCGCACTGGGAGTCGGCGCCATCCCCGGCATCCTGTCCGTCTACTTCGGCCGGGTCTTCGAGTGGGTCACCCTCCGGCTGACCGACACGCTGGTCGCCCTGCCCTTCCTGCTGTTCGCCGTCGCGGTCGTCGCCCTGCTCGGCAACGGCATCACCCAAGCGATGCTGGTCACTGGGGTGTTGGTGTCCCCGCTGTTCTACCGGGTGTCCCGCGCCGCGACGCTGGCGGTGGCTCAATCGCCTTACGTGGAGGCCGCGTTGATCTCCGGGGCGTCGATCGGGTGGGTGGTCCGCCGGCACGTCTGGGTCAAGGTGCTGCCGCCGATCGCGGTCGCGCTGGCGCAGACCATCGGTGTCGGCTTCGTCATCGTCTCGACGCTGACCTTCCTGGGCATCGGCGTCCAGCCGCCCGCGCCCACCTGGGGCGGCCTGCTCGCCTCGGACCTCGGCTATCTCACCCAGAAGCCGTGGGCGCCGCTGGTCCCCGCCCTGCTGATCATGGTCACCGTCTGGGCCTGCAACCTGCTCGCCGACGCGATCCGCGACGTCTCCGGCGAGGCGGGCCGCGCCCTCGTCAACAACCGCAAGGCGCGCGCCAATCGCCTCGCCGACACCGACTCCGCCGCCCACGGCGACCCCGCTCACGTTCACGCCGGAGGTGCGTGATGGCAACCCTCTCCGAGAAAGTCCTGACCAAGTCCGCGCGGACCAGCAAGACCGAGCAGAACGGCAGCAGGGCCGAGGTCGACGAGACCGGCGCGACCAGCACGACTGGGGCAACCCAGCCCGTCCGCCCCGCCGCCCCATCGGCACCCGTCCTGTCCGTGCGCGACATACGCATCAGCGACCAGGCCGCCGGTCAGGAGATCGTCCACGGCGTCAACTTCACGCTCATGCCCGGCCGTTCCGTCGGCATCGTCGGCGAGTCCGGCAGCGGCAAGACCCTGACCTGCCGGGCCACCCTGGGCATCCTGCCCGCCCACTTCGAGGTCACCGGCGGTTCGATCGAGATCGACGGCCGGGACATCTCCGGGCTCTCGTCGGCCCAGTGGACGGCCTTGCGCGGCGCCACGATCAGCGCGGTCTTCCAGGACCCGGCGTCGTATCTCAACCCCTCGATCCGCGTGGGCGCCCAGATCGCCGAGGTCCTCAAGGTCAAGAAGGGACTCAAGCGACGCGAGGCACGTCGGCAGGCGATCGACCTGCTCCACGCGGTGCATCTGCGTGACCCGGAGCTGGTCTACAGCCAGTACACCTACGAGCTCTCCGGCGGCATGCTCCAACGCGTCCTCATCGCCGCCGCGATCGCCGCCGATCCGCGCATCCTCATCGCCGACGAGGCTACGACCGCGCTCGACGTCACCGTCCAGGCAGAGATCCTCGACCTGCTGGCCGACCTGCGCGAGCGCACCGGCCTCGCCCTCGTCCTGGTCTCCCACGACCTGGCCGTCGTCGCCCAACTCTGCGACGAGGTCCTCGTCATGCGGCAGGGCGAGGTCGTCGAACAGGGCCCGACGCACGAGGTGTTGCACAACCCTCAGCACGAATACACCCGGCTGCTGATCTCCGAGCACGAGCAGTACGGCCTGGACAAGTTCCTCGGCGCCGAGGCCGTCGAGGCCACCGATGCCGCAATCGCCGTAGAGGAGGACGCGTGAGCACCGACCGCCCGGCGTCGCAGTCCGCCGAACCCACCCAACCCGTCCTGAACGTAACCGACTTGGAGGTGCACTACGGCCTCCGCCGGCGCCGCCGTCAGGCCCTGAACCGGGTCTCCCTGAGCATCGCCCCGGGTGAGACCGTCGGCATCATCGGCGAGACCGGCTCCGGCAAGTCGACGCTCGCGCGGGCCGTGCTCGGTCTGGTGCGTGCCTCGGCCGGGTCGATCGTGATCGACGGCGAGCAGGTCGGTTCGTACGGCCACCGGCAGTGGCGCGCGCTGCGTCGGCGCGGTGTCGTCCAGTACGTCTTCCAAGACCCGCTGCGCAGTCTCGACCCGGACGTGACGGTCGAGGCGTCGCTGGCCGAACCGCTGCTGATCCAGGGTGTTTCCCGGCCGGAGGCGGCGGCGCGGGTGCGCGCGTTCCTCGACCGGGTACGGCTCTCCCCCGAGCTGCTCGACCGGCTGCCCGGCGAGTTGTCCGGCGGTCAGCGTCAACGGGTCGCCGTGGCACGGGCGTTGGTGACCGAACCGCGTCTCGTCATCCTGGACGAGCCGGTCAGCGCGCTCGACTCCGCGAACCGCGTGCAGATCCTGCAGATCCTCAAGGAACTCCGCGCCGACGGAGTCGCCCTCGTCTTCATCTCCCACGACCTCGGGTCCGTCGCCGGGGTCGCCGACCGCATCGCGGTGCTGTACCAGGGCGAGTTGGTCGAGGTCGGCGCCACCGCCGATGTCGTCAACCAGCCCCAGCACCCTTACACGCGCCTACTCGTCCGATCCGCGCCCACCCTGCACAGCGCGGCGGCGGACCGGGCCGAACGCGAGGCCCTGCGCGCCCTCCTCCACGCCTGACACACCCTCAACTCCCCTGACAGAAACTCCCCTGACAGAAAAGGAACAGCCATGTCCCGCACACTCCACCTCGCCCTGCACCCCTACGGCGTGGGCGGTCCCGGTCAGCACGGACTGTGGAAGGACCCGCGCGTCGCGAAGAACGCCAGCATCGACATCAACTACTACATCCGGCTGGCCCAGGCGGCCGAACACGCCCTGTTCGACGCCCTGTTCATCGTCGACAGCCAGTTCATCAACTCCACCTACCCGGCGCACTATCTCAACCGCCTCGAACCGCTGACCCTGCTGTCGGCCGTCGCCACCCACACCAAGCACCTCGGCCTGGTGGGCACGGCGAGTTCGACGTACAACTCGCCCTTCAACCTCGCCCGCCGCTTCGCCTCCCTGGACCACATCAGCGGCGGCCGGGCCGGCTGGAACGTCGTGACCAGCTTCGACACGGGCACCGCGCGGAACTTCGGGCTCGACGAGCACCTCGACTACACCACCCGCTACGGCCGCGCCCTGGAGTTCGTGCAGGTGGCCCGGGGGCTGTGGGACTCGTACGAGGACGACGCGTTCCCGGCCGACGTCGAGCGGGGCGTGTTCCTCGACCCGGCCAAGCTGCACGAACTCGACCACGCGGGCGAGCACTTCAAGATCGCGGGTCCACTGAACCTCTCCCGCTCCCCGCAGGGCCAGCCGGTGATCTTCCAGGCCGGCGTGTCCGAGGAGGGCCGTGATCTCGCCGCGCAGGTCGCCGAAGGCATCTTCGCGCCCGGGGGCACCCTGGAGTCGGCGCGGGACTACTACGCCGACGTCAAGAAGCGCGCGGCGGCCTACGGACGCGACCCCGAGCACGTCAAGATCCTCATCCACGGCGGCCCGGTCGTCGCCGCCACCGACGAGGCGGCCCGCCGTCGCGAGCGGGAGATCTTCGAGGAGGACGACGACTTCACCCGCAACCTGGCGCTGCTCGGCCGTTCCTTCGGGGCGTACGACTTCAGCGTGCACGACCTCGACGCACCCTTCCCGGATGTCGCCCACCTCGCCGAGAAGGGCGGACGCACGGGTGCCACGCAGCTCATCGCACGGGCCAAGGCAGAGGACCTGACCCTGCGTCAAGTGGCCGAGTCCATCAACCAGTTCCGCCAGTCGCCGTTCGTCGGGGACCCCACGACCGTGGCCGACACCATCCAGCAGTGGTTCGACGCCCGCGCCTTCGACGGCTTCAACCTCGCCTTCCGCACCGAGGAGGAGCTGAACTACTTCGTCGACAGTGTCGTCCCGATCCTCCAGAAGCGCGGCCTGTTCCGCACCGAGTACACGTCCGACACCCTGCGCGGCAACCTCGGCCTGCCGATTCCCGCCAACCGCCACTCCCGCGAGCGCCAGCTCGTGAACGACTGAGAGGGTCGGCACCCCATGACGAGCGAGAGACCACGCTTCCGGCTCGGTTTCCTCACCCATGTCCAGGGCCGCGACGACGACATCGCCCGCACCTACCGCAACGCCCAGGAACTCTTCGTCGTGGCCGACGAGTTGGGCTTCGACGTCGGCTGGGTGGCCCAGCACCACGTCCCCCTCGGAGGCGGCGGGCTGTCCTCGCCGTGGACGTTCCTGGCCCACGCGGCGGCGCGCACGACCCGCATCCGGCTCGGCACCGCCATCACCATCCTCCCCCTGGAGGACCCGGTACGGCTCGCCGAGGACATCGCCACCGTCGACACGCTCAGCGGGGGCCGTGTGGAGCTCGGCGTGGGCAGTGGATCGAGCGAGGTGGAGTACGCGGCGTTCGGCAAGGACGTGGCCCGCAAGCGCGAACTCACCAGCGACAACCTCGACATCGTGCGCCAGGCCCTCGACCGGCGCGAGGTGGGCACACCCGGCTTCCGCATCCAGCCCCGGCCCGGCGACTTCAACGACCGTGTCTGGCAAGGGGTGTTCAGCGAACAGGGAGCCGAGTACGCCTCACAGGGCGGTGCGAACCTGCTGCTCAACCGTGCGGCCTACGGCTTCGACGCCCCCACCGACGAGGTCCAACGCCCCTGGGCCGACGCCTACTTGGCCGCCTGGGACCAGCCACGGCGCCCGCGCATCGGCCTCTCCCGGTTCGTGTTCCCGGCCAAGGACCGGCGTACGGCACTCCAGGCGATCGGCGACGACGTCCACCGGGCGGCGCTGCGCATGGCGGAGCACGGCGCGTTCCCCAAGGGCCTCGACCAGGACGAGGCGTTGCGCCGCTTCCACTCCTTCTACGGCCATCCCGACGAGATCGTCGCGGCGCTCGGGCAGGAGCGGGTGCTGCCTGTCGCGACGGACCTGATCACCCAGTTCAACCCCGCCGTCCCCGACCACGATGCCGCCGTCCGTGCCCTCGAACTCATCGCGACCGAGGTGGCACCGGCGTTGGGCTGGCAGCCCGCGCCGACGGCCGCGCCCGTATCCGCAGGAGTGTGAAATGACCCAGTACAGCGACTACTTCGGCCCCGAGGGCCTGCGCGTCCGGGGCACGGTCCTCGTCGTCCCCGGCCGCGGCGAGACCCGGGCGACCTACGCCCGCTTCGGCAGACGGCTCGCCGCCGACGCCTACCGGGTCCGCGTGATCGACGCCCCCGACCTCGACGCCGGGGATCTGGACGGTCTCGCCGCCCGGCTCAACGACGCGGCCGAGGGCACGGCCGTAGAAGACGGTGTCGTACGGCCGCTCGTCCTCGTCGGCTCCGACTCGGGCGCCGCCGCGATCGCCGCGCTGCTCGGCCGGGCAGCCGGCGGTGAGCCCGACGCCGTAGTCCTCGCGGGCCTGCCCGGCCTGGCCCCCGGCACCTCCACCGCCGGAAGCTGGGACGAGGAGCTCGACGTCCGCACCTCCTGCCCCGCCCATCGGGGCGCCCTCACCCAGGACCCCGAGGTGCGGCGCGGCTCACTCGACGAGGCGATTCCGGAGGCCGTACTCACCGCCGCCTACGACAGCGAAGCCACCGTACCGGCCCTGCTGCTGGTCGGTGACGCCGATCCTCTCGCGGACCACGAGGCGCTCGCGCGGATCGCCAAGTCCCTTGCCAGCGCCCGGCTTTCGGTAGTTCACGGGGCTCACCACGATGTCCTCAACGACCTTCAGCACCGTTCGGTGGCCGCCGAGGTCGTCGCCTTCCTGGAGAACCTGCGCAACGAGCTGCGCCCGCTGATCACCGTGCGGTCGAGCGCTTGGTGAGCGCCTCTCCACCCGCTCGGAACGCCGTCTGAACCCGACCCCGGAAGGTCCCGTCATGGCCTCGATCCTGTCCGTCTCCGGAAGCCCCTCCCCCACTTCCCGCACCACCCGACTCCTGCGTCATCTGGACGACCGGCTCCGTCTCCAGGGCCATGACGTGACCCCACTGGACGTGCGCACCCTGCCCGCGCAGGCCTTGCTGGGCGCCGACTTCGGGCATCCGGCGATCGCCGCCGCCACGGCGCTGTTCGAGCAGGCGGACGGGGTGGTGATCGGTACTCCGGTCTACAAGGCCGCGTACTCGGGCCTGTTGAAGTCGCTGCTCGATCTGCTCCCGCAGTACGCGCTGACCGGCAAGACCGTGCTGCCGCTGGCGACGGGCGGCAGCACGGCCCATGTCCTGGCGATCGACTACGCGTTGCGGCCGGTGCTGAGCTCCATGGGGCCCTCGCACATCGTGCCGGGCTGGTTCACGCTCGACAAGGACATCACCGTCGGCGAGGACGGCACCCTGACCGTCGCATCCGCCTCGGCCACGGCGCTGGAGCAGGTCACGGATCACTTCTCCCATGCACTGGGCGGCCGTACGGCGGTGCTCGCGTCCACCGCGTGAACCGCGTCGGGGGCCGGCGCGCATATGGCAGTCATGTGTCAACTCCCCACGTCACGCTGGTTCTCCGGCACGGGCTGTGGTTCTCTCATTGCATGACCGTGCTCGTGACCCGCCGCCACGTGGACTACGTGCGTGTCACCAGCACGGGGTGTCCCGCCGTGAGCTGACGCTCCGCTCCGGCATCCGATCCCCCGCTTCACCAGCGCGCCGCGCCGTCCTCCGTCCTGCCCATTTCCGGTCCGGACGGCGGCCCCGCGGTCATTTAACGCACGCCCGCACCCCGCACGCTCCGCACAAGGGAGAACCATGAGCCAGCCCATCGACTCCGTCACCGCGGGTCACACCCCCGAGGACGAGCCCGCAGGTCCCGACACCTCGGCCTGGTCGTTCGAGACCAAGCAGGTCCACGCCGGTGCCGTACCGGACCCGACGACCGGGGCGCGGGCGACGCCGATCTACCAGACCAGTTCGTTCGTGTTCCGTGACACCCAGCATGCCGCGAACCTGTTCGCGCTGGCCGAGCCCGGCAACATCTACACCCGAATCCACAACCCCACCCAGGACGTCTTCGAGCAGCGCGTCGCCGCTTTGGAGGGTGGAGTCGCCGCGGTGGCTCTGGCCTCCGGGCAGGCCGCGGAGACCCTGGCCATCCTTACGCTGGCGTCCGCGGGCGACCACCTCGTCTCCAGTACGTCGCTGTACGGCGGCACGTACAACCTGTTCCGGCACACGCTGCCGAAGTTCGGCATCGAGGTGTCGTTCGTCGACGACCCCGACGACCTGGAGGCGTGGCGGGCGGCGATCCGCCCGAACACGAAGGCCCTGTTCGCCGAGACGCTCGGCAATCCGCGCGGCAACGTCCTCGACGTACGCGGGGTCGCCGATGTCGCGCACGCGGCGGGGGTGCCACTGATCGTCGACAACACAGTGCCGACCCCCTACCTCCTCCGGCCGATCGAGCACGGCGCCGACATCGTCGTCCACTCGGCGACGAAGTTCCTGGGCGGGCACGGCACCACGATCGGCGGTGTCGTGGTCGACGGCGGCACCTTCGACTTCGGCGCGCACGCGGAGCGCTTCCCCGACTTCAGCGAGCCGGACCCCAGTTACCACGGCCTGCGCTACTGGCCGGCGCTCGGCCCGGGCGCCTTCGCCATCAAGCTGCGCGTGCAGTTGCTGCGTGACCTGGGCCCCGCGATCGCACCGCACTCGGCGTTCCTGCTGCTCCAGGGCGTGGAGACGCTGAGCCTGCGCATCGAGCGGCACTCGTCCAACGCGCAGGCTTTGGCCGAGTGGTTGGAGCAGCGCGACGAGGTGGCCGCCGTCCACTACCCGGGGCTTGAGTCCAACAGGTGGTACGAGGCGGGGCAACGCTATCTTCCGCGCGGTGCCGGGGCGGTGCTGGCCTTCGAGCTGCGGGACGGAGTCGAGGCAGGCAAGCGGTTCGTGGACGCGGTCGAGCTGTTCAGTCATCTCGCCAACATCGGAGACGTACGCAGTCTCATCATCCACCCCGCTTCTACGACCCACAGTCAGCTGGACGAGGCGCAGTTGGCGGCGACCGGCACCTCGCCGGGGCTGGTGCGGCTGTCGGTCGGCATCGAGAACCTCGCGGATCTGAAGGCCGACCTGGAGGCCGGGTTCCGGGCGGCCAAGGGCGCGTCCTGAGCACCGTACCGACTCCGTCGGCGGTCCCCCTTCCGTCGGCCTCCGGGCCCTGGCGGGAGGGGGATCCGCCCGGGCGCCGTCAGTGGCACGCCCGGGAGAAGCCCCTCGCTCTGGAGGCGGGCGGTGAACTCCCGGGTGTGCGGCTGGCGTTCGAGACCTGGGGGCGGCTCGCGCCGGACCGCTCGAACGCCGTGCTGGTGCTGCACGCCCTCACCGGTGACAGTCATGTCGCCGGTCCCGCCGGGCCGGGGCATCCCGCCTCCGGCTGGTGGGACGCGCTCGTCGGACCCGGTCAAGTCCTCGACACGGAACGGTGGTTCGTCGTCGCGCCGAATGTGCTCGGCGGCTGTCAGGGCAGCACCGGGCCGTCCTCGCTCCGGTCCGACGGCCGGGCGTGGGGAGGCGGCTTCCCGTTCGTGACACAGCGCGACCAGGTCGCCGTAGAGGCCGGTCTCGCGGATGAACTGGGCATCGAGCGTTGGGCGTTGGTGGTCGGCGGGTCCATGGGTGGGATGCGGGCGCTGGAGTGGGCCGTGACATTTCCGGAGCGGACGGACGCGCTGCTGCTGCTCGCCACCACCGCTGCGGCGAGCGCCGAGCAGATCGCGTGGGCGAACATCCAGCTCCACGCCATCCGCTGCGACCCGCACTGGCACGGCGGTGACTACCACGACTCCGGCCGGGGTCCTCATGCTGGACTCGGCCTCGCCCGGCGCCTGGCCCATGTCACCTACCGCAGCGAACCGGAGTTGACGGCCCGCTTCGGTCGTGCGGCGCAGGGTGCGGAGGATCCGTGGAACGGCGGCCGGTACCAGGTCGAGTCCTATCTCGACCATCACGCCGCCAAGTTGGTGCGCCGTTTCGACGCGGGCAGTTACGTCACCCTCTCCGAGGCCATGAACAGCCATGACATCGGCCGCGACCGTGGTGGCACGCGTGCCGCGCTGCGCCGGGTGACCGCGAGGACCCTGGTCGCCGGAGTCGACTCCGACCGGCTCTATCCGCCGTACCAGCAGGCCGGGTTGGCGGCCGGGATCCCTTCCGCGGACCGTCTCCGGTCGATCGAGTCGCCGTACGGCCATGACGGGTTCCTGATCGAGACGGAGCAGGTGGCCGCGCTCGTCCGCGAACTCCTCGGCTAGCGGCCCGGGTTCACGGCTGCCCCAGTCCTGGCGTCGGCGTCTACCGGCGGCGCCAGGGCAACGCCTCCTGATCGCCCTGCGCGTCCTCCTCGCGATGGAGCGCCGCGTTGATCGCCTCGCCGATCTCCGCGAACTGGCGTACCTGCTCGCGTGTCAGCGCGTCGAAGACCGCGCGGCGTACGGCCTCGACGTGGCCGGGGGCCGCGCGCTCCAGGAACTCGCGGCCCTGCGCGGTGAGCGCGACGCGCTGGCTGCGCCGGTTCTCGGGGTCCTCGTAGCGGTCGAGGTAGCCGGCTTCCTGGAGGCGGGTCGCGGCGTGGGTCAGCCGGCTGCGGGTGATCTTGAGGCGCTCGGCCAGCTCCGACATGGTCAGGGTGGCCTGCGGAACCGAGGAGAGGTGGGCGAGCAGGATGTAGTCGGAGTGTGTCATCCCCGCGTCGCGCCGCAGCTGGCGGCTCAGATGGTCGGAGAGGAGGGTGGAGAACTCGACATAGGCGAGCCAGGCTCGCCGCTCCTCGGCATCCAGCCAGCGTGGCGTCGTGGTCATGGCGACACTTTAACCTCAGCCGTTTGAACCTTCAAACCAAACCTTCGAACCAAGAAAGAAATCACCTAGTGGACTAGACAATTGCGAACCAGACAATTAATGCCGCTGGAACCGCTGCGGGACGCTCAGGAATGCCACAGCTTCCGACATCCCCGAGAACCGGCCGGCTGCGGAAACTGATTTCCGTACCGTCGCCGACCGGCTTCGCGACTACTCAATTGTCATATGCCTCAAGGTGTTTATACCTCCAGGGTGGACTCAAGGCGCTTGAGGTTGTGCCTCGCCAGCGCCAGATTGCTGCGCTCCCGATCCAGCGCCAGATACAGGAAGAGCGAACCACGCGTGCTCGCCAGCGGCCTGATCAGGTGGTACTGCTGACCGAGAGTGATCAGGATGTCCTCAATGCGGTCGTTCACGTTGATGGACTTCAGTGTGCGCTGCTTCGCCCGCACGACCTCGGTGTTGCCCGCCCCCGCGACCTCCAGGTCCAGATGCGGACCGCCGCCCAACGCCCCCAGCGTCATGCCGCTCTCGTAGTCGACCAGGGACACCCCCAGGGCCCCGTCGATAGTCATCGCTTCCTTGAGTGTCGCCTCAATGTTCACGTGGTGCCTCGTTCCCCTCACCCCGGCAAGATTCAGCATCTCGCCACGAAAACGGTCCCAATGCGAACCGTGCGGGTATAAGACAACACCATCTTTGGTCAGAGTTGCGATAGTTGGCAAACAAAGTAGTCTGCTCGCCGGAGTGACTGAAGGGGGGACCTTTGTCATCGCTCGACGCCGTACTCAGCCGTGCCCTGAACTCACCCGGCATCAGCGGAGCCGCGGTACTCGATGCCGTCACCGGCCTCTCCTATGCGGAGTCGGGTGATGTGAGTGCCAGTCAGGACTCCTGCGAAATAGCGGAGATCGCCCGTACCCGCCTTGTTCGGGCAGGCGCGGAGGGGGAGTTGGAGAGCGTCATCGTGACCACCTCCACCCGGCATCTCGTGACGATCCAACTCCCGCGGCAGGGCGACCCCTTGCTGCTGTGCGCGACCGTCGACCGCGACCGCACCAACCTCACCTGGGCGCTGCGCGAACTGGGCCGGTACGCCGACGAGTTGCTGGCATGACGGTGGGGAGCGAGGTACCGCTCGCCGACTCCCGCAACATTCCCGCCCTGTTGGCGGCCCTGAGGACGCAACGGCGGTCCTGCACCGTGCTCGTGACCGGCACCCCGGGCGGCTCGATCCATGTGCGCGACGGGCTCGTGGTGGCCATGGAGACCCCTGGCGCGCCGGGCGTCGAGGGCTTGTTGCTCAGGTCGGGCCGGATCGGTGAGCCGGAGTGGTCGGCGGTCCGCGCCTCCGACACCAGCCATGAACACCTCGCCGCCGAGCTGGTGGACCGCGGGCTCGTCGGCGCCGGCGAGCTGGAGGTCTTCAGTCTGAGCGCGCTCTTCGACGCCGCCTTCGCGCTCTCCCTCGCCGTACCCGACAGCTGGGAGGTGACCGACCCCGTACCCACCCTGTACCGCAATGCCGGCGTCACCCCCGAGCGACTCCTCGGCGAGGTGTCCCGGCGGATCAACCTGCTTGCCGGTGAGCCCGGTTCGGTCGCCGCCCTCGCCCGCACCCGGATGCGACAGGCGTCCACCGCGGACCTCCCCGCAACCGTCGACAGGCTTCCGGCCCGGCACCAGGGCGTCCTGGCCGCCACGGACGGCCGCAGAACGGCGAGGGACATCGCCTTCGCCCTCGGCCGTGGTCTCTTCGCCGTCATGCTCGACCTACGACATCTGCTGGACCGCGGTCTCGTCCGACCGCACGCACCCGCGACGGACCGGCGGCCGAGCACGGCGGCGCGGATCGCGCCCGGCCCGGGATCACCTGCGCCGGCGCGGGTGGCGCCCTCCGCGCTCGATTCCGTATCGCTGTCGCTCCCCCGTCGCCTCCCCGGCCGGAACTCCGCGCCGACTCCCCGGCCCCACGACTGAACCGCCAGAACCGCCTTTCTCCCGGCCGCGTCCCCACCGCGCTCCCCTCCTGCCTCGTTTCCTGCCTCGTTGTCCCACCGCCTGCACGCAAACAGGAAGAAGACGCCATGAGCGATCCCGTGACCGACCTCCTCATCGCCCTGCGGGACAACGTGATGGGAGTCACCGAGACCACGCTGGCCACCAGCGACGGGCTCGTCGTGGCGAGCGACACGACCAAGACCCACCCCGAGTCCATGGCCGCGGTGGCCGCGGCGACCCTCTCTCTGGGCCACCGGCTCGCCGATCAGGGCGGCACCGGCCACCTCCGCGAGATCAGCGCGCGTTGCAGCACCGGCCATGTCATCGTGACGGCCGTCGGAGAGCGGGCACTGCTCGCCGTGGTCGCGGACGACGGCCTCGACCAGGCGGCGTTCCGGCGCGAGATCCCGGCCGTCACGGCGAAACTCCGCCGGCATCTCGACGAGGACGTGTAGCCGGGCGCGTCGAATGCGCCGGTCCCCGATCGACGTGAGAGTGGAAGCAGCAGCACCTCCACGACTCAGGAGCACCATCGTGACCGTGACCGCGGACCTTGCCATCTCCGTCGACGGCTACATCGCCGGCACCGGCGTGACCGTCGACAACCCGGGCGGCGACGGCGCCGAGCCGCTCTTCGAGTGGATCCACAGTCTGGCGAGCTGGCGGGAGCGCCAGGGCATGACCGGCGGGGAGGAGAACCGCGACTCCGCGTTGATGCGCGAGTGGTTCGACGCGACCGGAGCGGTGGTGATGGGGCGGATGATGTACGACACCGGGGAGGAGTTCTGGGGCGACAACCCGCCCTTCCGGACCCCGGTCTTCGTCCTCACCCACCGCCCCCGGCCGACCCTCGTCAAGGAGGACGGCACCACCTTCACGTTCGTCACCGAGGGCATCCACAGCGCGCTCGACCGGGCAGAGGCCGCCGCCGGTGGCCGCAACGTCGACATCGCGGGCGGGGCGAGCACGGTGCGGCAGTACCTCGCCGAGGGTCTCATCGACGAACTCCAACTGCACGTGGTGCCCGCTCTCCTCGGCGCGGGACTACGGCTCTTCGAGGGCCCGGGCGCGGGACCGTAGCGCGTCGAGCCGGTCAGGGTGGTCGAGACTCCCCTTGCCACGCACCTGAAGTACCGCTTCGGCAGGACCGAGGACTGACCCGTCGCGAGGGTGGTCACGCGGCCTCCTCCAACGCGATCGGGTCACCCACCCTGACCGTCCCGGCCTCCAGCACGTCCAGGTACACACCGAGGCACGAGAGCCGGCCGAGGTCGAACACCGGGATGCGGTGTTCCCGGGCGACCGCGCGCATGAGGCCCGGGTCCGGCGGGAGTTCGTCGTGGCCGAGGGTGGGGATCGCACAGCGCGGTGTGGGGACCAGTACGCGGAACAGCGCCTCGCCCACCCGCAGGCGCGAGCCCACCCAGTCGTCCTCCGGAAAGCCGGGTCCGCCAAGGGTGTTGACGACCAGGTTCGGCCGGAAGCGGCGCGCGTCGAAGTCGCCGGTGGGATACACGCTGCGCATCCGGTCGAGGGCGGCCGTGGTGACGAGATGGACCCGGCCGAAGTCGAAGAACGTGCCCGACGCGACTCCGCCCGTCGTGATGCTCTCCCCCGTCGCGTCGTCGACGGTCGCCGACTCCCGTACTACGTCCGGGACCCCGCCCTCGTACTCGGGCACGGCACGCTCCAGCCGGCTGTGCTCCGGTACGACGCCGGAGACGGACACCTGGCGGCCCAGCAGCTTGGACAACTCCGTGTCCAGGTCGGGGTCTTCGACCGGCAGGGCGGTGCCGTCCGGCAGGACGACCCGGACCACACCGGAGTCGTCGAGGCGGCTCCGGCAGCGCAGCAACTCGCCCCACTTCCGGGGGTGTTTGGCGCTGCCCACCGCGCCCGTCCCGTCGAGGACGGCGTAGACCCGGTCCCCGGACAGCCCGTTCTCCGTGACCGCGGCAGCGATCACGGCCTCACCCAACATCGACTTCACCGGATACCGGTACAGCGCCGTCACAGTCCCCATGGATCAACTATTGCCGATCCAACTACCGTCAGAGGGTGAGGAGTTCCTCGTAGAAACCGCCGAATCCCCGTTCGCGGTCGATGAGATGGATCTCCAGGATCCAGTGACAGGCACGGCCGGCCTTGTCGGTACGGCGCATGGGGGTGTCGTTCTCGGGGGTGACGTACGACTCGACGTGCGCGCCCTCGATCGTCTCGTGCGGGAACTCGCCGACCAGGTGCCCGGCGTGCCAGCCGCCCAGCTCCCAACCCGCCTTGTCGGCAAGGCGGGAGACCTCGGTGTAAAGGCGCGCGCCGGTGACGTCCGGGGTGTTCTCGAAGAAGCGCCGGCCGGCCGCGAACACCTTGGGCAGGTCGTCGCGCAGCCGGTGCTTGACCGGGTCGTCGCCGAGGACGAAGGTCCGGCCGAAGTCGGCCTCGTACTCCTCGAAGATCGGCCCGAAGTCGGCGAACACGATGTCGTCCGCGCCGATCACCCGGTCCGGCGGGTTCTCCTTGTACGGCGCGAGCGTGTTCGGTCCCGAGCGCACGATCCGCTTGTGCCAGTGCCGGGTCGTGCCGAACATCTCGTTCGCGAGGTCGCGAACCCGGTCGCTGACGGCCCGCTCCCCCTCGCCGGGCGCCACGAGCCCGCGCTCCTCGATCTCCGTGAAGAGCAGCGTGGCCTTGGCCTGAGCATCGAGCAGGCGGGCGGTCCGTGTGGGTTCGTCATCAGCCATGGGGCGAACCTAGGCCCGCTAGATCGTTGTCGGCAACGTGATTCGCTATGGGCCGGCTCACTCCACCGGCACCCTCGGATTTGCCAGGAGGAGGAGAACTCCCAGGTGGCGGATGCGACGGGGTCGGTGACGGGCGTGGCCGGAGCGGCTAGCTTGTGGACGCACAGGACGTAAGAAATCCGGCAATACATCCCTTTTCTCTGTGAGGCGTTCCGTCATGAGCTTGAGCATCCGCAACCAGATTCCCGGCACCGTCACCGCCGTCACGCCCGGCGCGGTGATGGCGACCGTGAAGGTGCGCCTCGACGGCGGCCAGGACCTCATCGCGGCGATCACGTTGGAGGCCGTGAAGGACCTGGGGCTCGCCGAGGGTACGGCCGTGCGCGCGATGATGAAGTCCACCGAGGTCGCGCTCGCCACGAGCCGGGTGGCGGGGGTGTCCATCCGCAACCAGCTGCCCGGCACGGTCAGCGATGTCGCCACCGGCGGCGCGATGGCCGTCGTGAAGGTCACGGTCGACGGCGGTGAGCTGACCGCGGCGATCACGAAAGACGCGGTCGGCGACCTCGGGCTGCGCACGGGTTCGCCGGTCGTCGCCCTGATCAAGTCGACCGAGGTGTCCCTGGCGACCGTCTGAGGGGCGAGGCGTGGTGGCCGGGATTCCGGTGCGGGGCGACGCGCGGACCCGCACCGGGACCCGGTTTCGGGCCCGTCCCGGGTGAGCGCCTACGCTGCTCGGGGAAGGCAGCCGTACCCCGGAGACCAGCGGAGAAGGGACGTCACCCGTGGCAAGCGACCGACAAGGCACAGTCGGGGCCGCCGACGCGTCCCGTCCCCTGCCACCAGGCCAGCGTCATGTGCACGGCTGGCCGGTGTCGCACTACGGGCCCGTCCCCCGGTTCCGTCCCGAGCGGTGGAACCTGCGCGTCCACGGCGCCACCGCCGACGGCGCCGAGCGCACCTGGGCGTTCGACGAACTCGCGCCCCTGTCGCATGTCACGGTCGTCGCCGACCTGCACTGCGCGTCCGGCCCGACCTCCACCGACCACGAGTGGTACGGCATCCCCGCGACCGCCGTCCTGGACCTGGTCCCGCCAGCGCCCGAGGTCACGCATGTCATGGCCTGGGCGGAGTACGGCTACTCCACCAACCTCCGCCTGGCCGACTTCACGGCCCCGCAGACCCTGCTGGCCACCCACCACAACGGTGAGCCCCTCACCGCCGAACACGGCTTCCCGCTGCGCCTGGTCGTGCCTCATCTGTACGGCTACAAGAGCCCCAAGTGGCTGCGCGCCATCGAATACCTCACCGAGGACCGGCGCGGCTTCTGGGAGGAGCGCGGCTACCACAACATCGCGGACCCGTGGAAAGAGCAGCGCTACTCCTACCAGGAGCAGGACGACGGGTCACACTCTCCCGGTAGTTGAACAGCCTCCCGGTCGCTGACCCGAAACCCGCGACACGGCCCGACGATCACGGCACGTAGCCTCGATCGCATGGTTACGCATCGATTCGTGGACGTGAACGGCATCCGGCTGCACATCGCCGAGCAGGGCGAGGGCCCCTTGGTGGTGCTCCTGCACGGCTTCCCGGAGTCGTGGCACTCCTGGCACCGGCAGATCGGCGCGCTGGCCGACGCGGGTTTCCGGGTGGTCGCCCCCGACCAGCGGGGATACGGCAGCAGCGATCATCCGGACGACGTCGACGCGTACACCATCTTCCACCTGGTCGGCGATGTCGTCGGTCTGATCCGGGAGTTGGGCGAGGAGAAGGCGTACGTCGTCGGGCACGACTGGGGCGCGCCGGTCGCCTGGCACACCGCGCTGCTTCGGCCGGACGTGGTGCTCGGGGTGGCCGGTCTGAGTGTGCCGCCGCCATTCCGGGGGAAGCGGCGGCCGATGGAGACGATGCAGGCGATCTTCGGCGGCCGCTTCTACTGGAACTACTTCGACCAACCGGGCGTCGCCGACGCCGAGTTCGCGCGGGACACCCGCACCACACTCCGCAAGTTCCTCTACTCCGCGTCCGCTGCCGCCTCTCCCTCCGGCGAGATCATGCAGCCGCTGGTCAACCCCGAGAAGGGCTGGATCGCGGCCATGAAGGACCCCGAGGTGCTGCCGGAGTGGCTCACCGAGGACGATCTCGACATGCTCACCGAGAGTTTCGCCCAGGGCTTCACCGGCGCCCTGAACTGGTACCGCAACCTCGACCGCAACTGGGACCTGACCGCGCCGTGGGACAAAGCCGTCGTCACCCGGCCCGCCCTGTACATCTTCGGCGACCGCGACCTCGTGCCCGCCTTCCCCGGATCGCGCGACGTCATCGACCGACTCCCGACCCTCATGCCCGGCCTGACCCGCCCGCCCATCGAACTGACCGACTGCGGACACTGGACCCAGCAGGAACGCCCCGCCGAGGTGAACGCGGCCCTCATCGAGTTCCTCACGAGCTGCGAGCGCGCCGCCGACGCCGGGCCGGGAACGGCCTCAGGCCCTTCGTGATCACCTCGGGCACAGCTCTCGCGGGCACTTTCTTCGGAGGGGCGGCCGGGGAAACCGTTCGCCCCGGTGCCGGCCGGCGAGAGATCCTCTGGCCATGGAGTTCCTCTGCCACCACCGCGACCGGCCCGGCTCCCTCGCACTGCGCACCGAACTCGTGGAGGACCACTGGTCCTACATGGACCGGTACGCGAAGGAGCTGATCGCCCGGGGCCCGACCCTCTCCGACGACGGCGACACCCCCACCGGAAGCGTGCACATCCTCGATCTGCCCGATCCGGCCGCCGCCCGCGCGTTCGCCTTCGACGAGCCGAACTACCAGGCGGGCGTGTACCGGGACGTACTGCTGCGCCGCTGGCGCAACCTGCTGGGCCGCACCATGTGGGACTTCCCCGGCGGCCGGACCGGCGGCAACCGGTACCTGGTGCTCGGCCTCGGCACCGGACAGGCCGTGGACCTGGCGCTGCCGCCCGGATCGGACGAACTGATCGCGTACGGACCGCTGTTGTCCGACGACGGCACCACCTGGCTCGGCACGGCCGCCTTGCTCCGGGCACCGGACCCGCAGACGGCACGCGCGGTGCTGACCCGGGACCGGTACGCCGACATCGAGGTGCACAACTGGCAGTTCGGCGGTCGGCCGTCCTGACCGGAGAGTCCGACAAAACAGCCTGCTGGGAGGTGCGGCCTCCCAGCAGCGAGGAAACCGGTCGTGGCAGCAGGGCCGGTCACCGGCGCATGCTGGCTGTTCGATGAACCACAACCATCCCCGAACGGGCCCCCTCACCGTCACCGTCCTCGTCTTCCCGGGCGTCCGACTGCTCGATGTGACCGGCCCGATCGAGGTGTTCGCGTCGGCCAACGAGTTCGGCGGACGCTATCGGGTGCGGGTCGTGTCCGAGGACGGCGCCGCGGTGATCACCTCCGCCGGAACCCGTATCGGCGCGGACCTCCCGGTCGACGACGTGCGCGAGCCCTACGACGTCCTCGTGGTCCCGGGCGGCCCGGAATGGGAGACGGCCATCAAGGACGACACGCTCCTCGATGCCGTACGACGACTGCACGGCATGGCCCGTTGTACGGCGTCGGTGTGCACCGGCGCGTTCCTGCTGGCCGCGGCGGGACTGCTGCGAGGGCGTCGAGCCGTGACGCACTGGCGGCAGTCCCGGCAACTGGCCGTGCGTTTCCCGTCCGTACGGGTCCAGCCGGACGCCATCTTCGTGCAGGACGGGCCGATGATGACCTCGGCGGGTGTCTCGGCCGGTATCGATCTCTCCTTGGCGCTCGTCGAGGAGCACTTCGGTGCGGAGGTCGCCCGGTCGGTCGCCAAGGACATGGTCGTCTTCATGCAACGACCGGGAGGACAGTCCCAGTTCAGCGTCCGCTCCCAGGTCCCGTACTCCCGTCAGGAGGCGCTGCGCCCGGTACTGGACGCGGTCGTCGCGAACCCCGGCGCCCCGCACACGCTGGCCGCCATGTCCCGCCGGGCGGGGGTCAGCGTCCGCCACATGAGCCGGCTCTTCGACGAAGAGGTGGGCACCACCCCGGCCCGGTATGTGGAGCGGGTCCGGCTGGAGGCG
The DNA here is from genome assembly GCF_045162825.1 of Streptomyces prunicolor. Classification (NCBI taxonomy): domain Bacteria; kingdom Bacillati; phylum Actinomycetota; class Actinomycetes; order Kitasatosporales; family Streptomycetaceae; genus Streptomyces; species Streptomyces prunicolor. The sequence continues at coordinate 140,191 of NZ_CP108676.1, forward strand.
GCCCAGGTCCTGCTGGAGACCGGTGACGACTCCCTGCCGGTGGTGGCGCGCCGCACCGGGTTCGGCTCGGCCGAGTCGCTCCGCAGGGCGTTCGTACGGCACTTGGGGGTGACGCCGGGCGCGTTCCGGAGGAGCTTCCGGACGACCGGCACGGGGACAGTCACAGGTACACGCGTGGACACGGACACCGCTATGGCGAACACAGAACAGGACAGGCAGGCATGACCCCGAACGACCGACTCGACCTCGACCTCTCCAAGCCGGAGCTCATCGTCATCCCGTGCGGCAGCCGCAAACTGGACCATCCCGCGCGGGCCGCCGACCTGTACATCGGCTCGTACCACCGCGCCTGCCGCAAGGCTGCCGACGCGCTGCGGCCCGACCGGCTGCTGATCCTCTCCGCGCGGTACGGCCTGCTCGACCTCGACGACGTCGTCGAGCCGTACGACACCCGGCACGGTGCGACGGACGCCGTCGCGTCCCAACTCATCCTGGAACAGGCGACGTTGCGTGGCATCGTGCGCCTCGACCCCGTCGTCGCCCTCGGCGGCGCACGACACGTCAACCTGGTCCGCTCCGTCTGGCCGCACGCCCTCACCCCGCTGGCGGGGACCCGTGGCATGGGCGAGCAGATGGCCCGCCTCGCGGCGCTGCGTGAAGGTCACGTCAACTAGCCTGATTGTCAGGGTGAGTTGATCAGTTCTCGTGGTGCTCCAGATGCGACCGTCCGCGTGACGATGTGGCGCAGGGTGCGACCGCCCACGACGATCCAGGCCAGGACGAGCAGCGCGTAGAACACGACCGCGGGCCAGACGAACAGCACCGCGTCCGTGCGCGCCGCGAGGGTGCTGGTGGCGGTCACGAGCGCGCCGAACGGGAAGATGAACGACCACCAGGTGGGCGCGAACGGCAGCCCGGCGCGGAGCGTCCGTACGGTCAGGGCGGCGGCGAGCGCCAGCCACAGCAGGGCGAAACCCCACACCACGATGCCGCCCAGCAGCGCGAGGACCTCGGCGCCCCGGGCGTAGAGCGCGGGCAGGGTGCTCGGTGCGGCGGTGGCCAGCGCGCCGAGCGCCGTCACCGCCTGGCCGAGGGCCCCGAGGCCGATCCACACCGTGGGCACCATGGCGCCGGTGGGCGCGTCGTGGTGCACGAGGCGGCCGTAGAGGATGGTCAGCACGAGTAGTGCGGCGACCAGGCCTAGGCCGAGCATCGCGTAGCAGCCGAGGAGGAGGGTGAGCCGGAGTTGGCCGGGTGGGGTGTGGGGGACCAGCAGGGCGCCGGTCGCGGCGGAGACCATCGGGGGCACGACCGGCATCAGCCAGCCGCCGAACGCCGCGTCCGGCGCGAAGCGGTGCCGGGTGACCATCAGATACGGCACCGTGCAGGCGGTGGCGAGGCCGAGCACGGTACCGAGCGACCACAGCACCCGGTCCACGTCCAGCGCGGCGTCGAACCCGATCACCCCGCGCCCGAGCAGCAGCGCCCCGGCACCGACCGTGAGCAGGGCCATCGGCGGTGCGCCGAAGAACTGGGCCACGACGGGATCCGCAGCGTGCGAGCGCAGCGCCGCCCGATCCCGGTCCCGGAGCCAGCCGACGGCCAGCACGACCAGCAGCAGTACGGCGCCCGCCCAGACCACCGTGGCGGCGGTCCGCAGCCCGGGGAGGTTCCGCGGGAGGGTGACCGCCGCGTTGGCGACGATGCCGGTGCCCATCACGGCCGCGAACCAGCTGGGGCTGAGCGGTGGACGCGGCGTGCTGGGGGTCGTGGGCGCCAGGGAGGGGGTGGAGGAGGAGCGGATCATGGCCCCAACGTAGGTCCGGGGCCAGGCCGCGCTGTCGGTTATGTCCTGATGCAAGGGTGTCGTGGCAGATAGCGAGGGGATCCCGTCCCCCGTGGTCACTCCCGCGCGTCCGCCTGGTCGGGCCGCGGTGACGGTAGCGGCGGGGAGGTGAACGTGGTGTTCGAGAAGTCGCGGCCCTGGAGAACCGGGGCGTGGTAAATGCCGCCGCTGATCGTGTTGTTGACCGTGCCGTCGCCCGTGCGGACCAGCCTGGCCTGCTCGTGCCAGGCGGTCAGGGCGGTGGCGAAGTCGGGGTCCAGTGCCGCGCGTACGGCCAGGGCCGTGCTCAGCGCGTGGGCCCGGGTCCCGTCACCGGGAGCCTGCTGCAGGCGCACCAGTTCGTCCTCGCCCGGAACCGGCCCGCCCTCCCTGTCGTCGCCGCGGTGGAACGGGCGCCGTACGAGCGCCGTGAGTCCCGCCCACACCTGTCGTCCCACCTCGCCGCCCGCACCGCCGGCGAGCGACGCGAGCAGTCCTACCGACACCGGGTCCATCTGGCACCATCCTTGACGGGGCGTCACCACTCCTGCGTGAAGGGGAACGCCTGGCGGGGTGTGCCGGTTCCCGTCGGTCATGAAGTGCCGGGTATGGCGCGTACGTAGAGGCGTACGAGTGCGCGCATGCGCCAACTGTCCGGCGTCGTACCGGACTCGATCAGATGCAGCAGCGACGTGAGCCGGTCGCGGACGACGCCCTCGGGTTCCGCGCAGAGTGCGGCGAGTGTCGGTGTGGTCGTCTCGGGTTCGTCGGTGAGGGCGAGCAGCCGCAGCAACCGGACCTGTGCCGGGTCCAGGCGGGCGTGGGCGGTGTCGAGGCGGGTGTGCAAGTTCTGGTCGGGATAGACGAGTTCGGCGAGGCGGGTGCGCGGGTCGGCGAGATCGGCGGCCAGTGTCGCGAGCGGGCGGTGCGGGCCCTCGGCGAGCAGTACCGCGGCGGTGCGCAGGGCGAGCGTGTCGTCGTACCGCAGCGCCTCCAACCGGGCCTTCTCATCGGCCAGTTCGTCCGCCATCCGGGCGAGTCCGTGACACGGGTGTCGTCCGGACGAGCCAGCCGCAGGATGCTGTCGAGGAGCCTGACCGCATCGTTCATGGGAAGAATGTCCAGGTCCAGCAGACGGGCGTTCACTACCGAGGGTGTGCCGGGACGTCACGACGGCGCCCGTAGCACCGTCCGCGGGCAGCAGGGCCCTGACCTGTTCGCGGGTGGCGGCGTTGTCGATCACCACGAGGATGCGGCGCCCCTGCCGCGCGTACGAGGCGAGGATCGAGGTGTAGAGCCGCTGTCGGTCCTGGACGCCGTGCGGGATGTGCTCGCCGGGCACACCGAGCGCCCTGAGGAATCCCTCCAGTGCCTGGGCGGGCTCGACGCGGCGGGCGTCGTCGTAGCCGAACAGGTCGACGAAGAGCACGCCGCCCGGGAACCAGCCTTTGTCCCGGGCGGTGCGGGCCTACTGGAGTGCCGGCTCGGTCTTGCCGACTCCGGCCAGGCCGCCGACCGCGGTGACGATCACGACCGGGCCGCCCGCCCTGCCGGCCGATGCTCCGGCGGCCGGGTCCAACCGGCCCAGCAGGACGCCGAGATGGGGATCGCGGCCGACGAACACGGGGGAAGCGGGCGGGAGTCCGTGCAGCGCCGGCGATATCTGCGGCGGCAACTCGATCTTGATGCGGCGGCCTTGGACGACGGTGGAGAAGAACACACCGTTGGAGATGCTGTTGCTGATTCCGGTCACGCTCATCGCGCATGCCGCCCTTGCGGATTCGGATGGTGCTGCTGCTCGCGCCTCGTGCCGGCCGCCGATCGCGGCCGGGCCGCGCGCCTGCCCCGCTCGCGCGGGGGCGCCCTGTTCCACGTGATGCCCAGGCTGAGAATGCCCTCTGGAGTGTGGCCGGAACTGTAGGGGCACCCACCTGGTGCGTGCGCACCGCGTGAACCGATGTGTCCGGGGTAGGAAAGGGGCTCGGACGTGGCCGGACGGGCGGTCGCTCCTTGTGGTGAAGGGACGGTTGGGACATGACGTTGGAGCAGGCCGCCGAGGACGTGGTGGACGCGGTCGTCGTGGACGACGGACGGCTGCTGCTCGTGGAGGCGCAAGGCGGTTGGAGCCTGCCGTCCGGCGTTCCCGAGGAGGCCGAGACGGCGCAGGCCACCGCCGCGCGCGCGGTGTACGAACTCACCGGTTATCTCGTGGACGGCACGAGCCTGCTGGAATCCGAGTCCGGGGGCACATCGGCCGTGGTGTGCCAGTTGTTGAGCGACGACCCGTCGGGGGAGGCTCAGCTCACCGCGGGGCAGGTCCGCTGGGCACCGTTCGGCGAGGCCATCGCCACCGGGCTGCCGGCATCGGTGCGCACCTACCTGGAGGGCCATACGCCCGTTTAGGAAACACCGACTCCCGCGGGTGGTACCACTGGTACCGTGGACGTCATGCCGAACACGCCGAAAGCCATGAACCTCCGCTTCCGAGACCCCCGGCAGCGCGCGGCCATCGAGGCCGCAGCCAAGCAGGCCGGGGTCAGTCTGCAGGAGTACATCCTCTCGGCCGCGTACGCGCGCGCGACGGCCGTCGAGGAGCGGTTCCTTGAGGGCTTCAAGGCATCCATGGCGCGCAGCGGCTCGGCGTTCGCAGCCGAGGCCGACAGCGTCGATCCCGGCGCCGAGCAGCGGACGGCCGAGGCGGACGCCCTTCGTGAACTCGAGCGCCAGGAGCAGGGGCACGCCGCGTGACCCAGCCCGAACCACCGCACACGCTGGACGTCACCTTCCTGCTGCATGCCGCCGAGCTGCTCGACCGTGATCCCCAGGTCGACGACTACGGCCCGCTCTACGCCGCCGCCGCCCGGGTCGACGCCCGCGCGATGGAGCGCGACATCTACGGGTCGCTGCATCTCAAGGCCGCCGCGCTCCTCCAGACCCTGGCGAAGCTGCCGTGCCTGGAACACTCCAACGAAGCCTTCGCCTGGCACGCCACCGAGGCCTATCTGATCCTCAACGAGCGCCGCCTCGACTACCCGCCCAAGGCCGCCGTGGCGCTCGTCCGCGACGCCGCCTCCGGGGAACTGGGTCTCCCCCGGATCGCCCGTCAGCTGCGCGACTGGACCACCGCCTGAGCGCGTGAGGCCTGCGGGGTTCTAGGCCGTCGCCTTCCGGATGCGCGCGAGCAGGCTCCGCAGCTGGGCCCGGTCCTCCACGTCCAGCTCGGCGGTCGCCTCCGCGAGCGCGAGGCCGTCGACCTCTTCCGCCTCGCGGTGGCACGCGCGGCCCTTGTCGGTGAGGCGCAGCAGGAACGCGCGGCGGTCGTGCGGATGGCGTACGCGCTCCACCAGACCGTCGCGCTCCAGGCTGTCGACGATGCTGGTCGTGGTCCGTGCCGCGACGCCGGTCATCTCGCTCAAGTCCCGCATACGCAGAGGCTGTTCGGTCCGCGCGAGCATCCGCAGGGCACGCAGCCGCGCGACCGAGGCCCCGCCCGCGCGCAGCCGGGTCTCCACGAACTGGCGCAGCTGGTGCGTCGTTTCATAGAGCTCGTCGACCAGGATGTCGCTGCTGCCGTGCACTGCCATGGCGTTCCCCGTTCCGTGGTGAGGGCCGATTGTACGAGCCCCGGCCGGTAGCAATGAGCCATCACATAGTGAGTATGCTCAGCATGTGCTGCCGTTCCGACGCCCTCCCGTCCCTCCCGTCCCCCCTGTTGCCTCCGAGGCCCGAATACGCCTCCGTCTCCGCCCCAGTCAGCGTCTCGTCGTCCCCGTCATGTGCGTCTGCGTAACGTTCATCGCGATCGTCGACGGGGCGATCACGACCGTGGCGCTCCCCTCGATCGCCCGCCAGTTCCAGCTGACGACCGCCGCCCTGGACGGGGTGGTCGTCGTCTACCCCGTCTGTCTGGCCATGGCCATCCCCGCCTCCGCCTGGCTGGTCGAACGGCTCGGCGCCAAGCGCGTGCTGCTCACCGCGCTCGGCGCCTTCCTCATCTCGTCGCTGCTGTGCGGCGCGGCGGCCGACCTCGGTCAGCTCATCGCCGCCCGGGCGGTGCAGGGCCTGTCCGCCGGACTGCTCTTCCCTGCCGCTTCCTCGCTGCTCTACAGCACCTTCAACTCCTGGGAGCAGGTGCGGATCTCGCGGTACATGATCGTCCCGCAGCAGATCGCCCCGGCTGTCGCCCCGATGCTCGGCGGCCTGCTGGTGGACCACCTGTCGTGGCGTTGGGTGTTCTACGTGAACCTGCCGCTGGGCCTGCCCGCCGTGGTGTTCGGGGCTCTCTTCCTCGCCGGACACCGCGGCCACCGGCCCGGCCGCTTCGACCTCACCGGGCTGCTGCTCAGCGCGGCGGCGCTGGGCGGCGTGATGTTCGGTGTCTGCGAGGGCCCCAACCGCGGCTGGTCCTCCCCCTCCGTCGTCACCGCTCTCGTCCTGGGCGCGGTCCTGCTCGCCGCCGCCGTCGTCTTCGAACTGCGGGTCGCCGAGCCGTTGTTGAAGCTGCGGCTCTTCGCGGACCGGCTCTTCCGGGACACCAATCTGATCAATCTGGTGGGCCTGGTGCCGATCCTCGGCGCGATGTATCTCGGTCCGCTCTTCCTCCAGCAGGGACAGGGCCGCTCCGCGCTGGAATCCGGCACGAGCACGTTCCCCGAGGCTTTCGGCGTCCTGCTGACCGTGCAGATCGCCGGGATTCTCTACTCCAGGGTCGGCCCCCGGATCATCATCGGCTCGGGCCTGGCCATGGTGAGCGCCGTCCTGCTGCTCCTCGCCACCTGCGACCAGGACACCGGCCTGTGGACCTTCCGCGGCTACATGTTCCTGCTCGGGATCGGCATGGGCGGGGTCTTCATGCCGACCACGGTGGCCTCGCTGGCGACCCTCTCCCGCAAGGACCTGGCCCAGGCCTCCACGCTCAACACGGTCGTACGGCAGACCGGCGGCGCCTTCGCACCGGCGGCGGTGACCACGGCCCTGGTCCTGAGCACCCCCACGGCAGCCGCGGCGAACCCGCCCGTCTCCGCCTACCAGCACGCCTACTTGACCCTGGCCGCCCTCGCGGCGGCGACCGCCGTCTTCGCCTTCACGATCCCCGACGGCCCGGCCCGCGCCGCGGCGCGCCGCACCACCGCGTCGGGCGGCACCGCTCCACTGCGGCGCCGGCATGAAGAGGCGCACTGAAGCCTGTTCCGGAGGGCCGTGGTCGAGATGGCGCCGACCACGGCTCTCAGGGCACGACCGGCGAAACCGACCAGGAATCCCGGGAGTTGAGCACAGCGGTCGTGCACCCGGCGAGCCGCTTGTACCCCTGGGAGACGGCCGTCGCCTGCTCCACGGGCACCGGGCCGCCGGCCTCCTCGGCCAGGGCGATGATCTTCTCCGGGCCCAACTCACGGTTGGCCAGCACCAGTTGGTTCAGCGGTTCGCGGCGCAGGTTCTCGTACCACTCCAGGGCCCGTACCGGATCGTCGTGCTGCGAAAGCGTCCAGGCCAGGACCCGCGCGTCGACGATCGACTGGGAGCCGCCGTTCATGCCCATCGGGTACATGGGGTGGGCGGCGTCGCCGACCAGGGTCACCCGGCCGAAACTCCAGCGCGGCAGCGGGTCCCGGTCCACCATCGGGTACTCGTAGATGTCGGTGGAGCCGCGGATCAGTTCGGGCAGATCGACCCAGGGCAGGTCCCATCCGGCCAGCTCGGCCAGCGCCTCGGCCGTCGGGATCGGGCGGTGGGAGCGGTCCGGATCCTCACCGGGTTCCGGCCGACGGGCCACCTCCAACACCCAGTTCATCGACGTGGGGCCGCCCTCGATCGCCGGGTCCGCGACCGGATAGGCGACGAACTTGTCCCCGGGGCGACCGCCGGCCACCACGATCGCGCGCCCGCCGAGGATGTGCGGGTGCCGGCTCAGGCCCCGCCACATCTGCACGCCGTTCCCACGTGGGGGCCCTTCGCCGGGATGGAGTTGGGCCCGCAGCCGGGAGTCGATGCCGTCGGCGCCGACGAGGACATCGGCCTCGATCACGACGGACGCACCGGTGCGTCGGTCCACGAAGTGCGCTGTCACGCCCGGCACTTGATGCCCAGAAGGCCCCTGGCTCTCAAAACGCCCTTGGTTCTCAAAGCGCTCGAAGGCCATGCCGGTGCGCACGGCGTCGGGTCCGATGCGAGTGCGGACCGCGTCCAGCAGCAGCATCTGCAACTCGCCCCGGTGAACGGAGTATTGGGGCCACCGGTAACCGGCCGCCACACCTAGAGGCTCCTCCCAGATCTCGCGTCCCTGACGGTCGCAGTAGACCAGCCGTTCCGGCGGCAGCGCGATGGCGTCCAGGGCGTCACCGAGGCCGAGTTCGGTGAGTTCACGTACGGCGTGGGGCAGCAGGTTGATGCCGACGCCGACCGCGTGCAGTTCGCGAGCGGACTCGCAGACGAGCGGCGTCATCCCCGCGGCGTGCAGGCTCAGGGCGGTGACGAGACCGGCGACTCCGCCGCCCACCACGACGATCTTCACGTGTTCTCCCTTGTGTTCAGGGTCCGACGGCCGACGGTGTTTCGCGCCTCGCGACCCCGCGTCCGGAGCATCGGCCGACTCACCGTCCCCGGCCCACACACCACGATCCGCCGCACCAACTCGACCTGGAACGTTGCCAGTTCGGCGGGTGCGACAAGAACGACTCCCGGCACGGATACCAACGACAGCTTATCCGGAGGAACCACCTCCAGGTAAGATGATGTTGTTGCGCGGCGGCTTGATCCCGCTCGGAGCAGCACTGTCCTTTGTGGATCGGACGCCAGAGAAGGAAGCCCCCGATGACTCACCTGAACAGCCGGGATCGCTTACCGCAGAGAGCCGCCGAGGCCCAACTCATCCGTGTGGCACGGTCCGTGGCGCCGCTCGTGGCGGCCCACGTCGAACAGACCGAGCAGCAGCGCACGTTGGCCGAACCGAGCGCCAAGGCGCTGCGCGAGGCCGGGCTGTTCACCCTGGGTGCGCCGCGCCGCCACGGCGGTCATGGCGCCGGTGTGCGCACCGCCGTGGACGTGTGTGCCGAGCTGGCCGCGGGGTGCGCGTCGAGTTCCTGGCTCGTCGGCATCGCGTACGGGGCCGCGCTGTTCGCCTCGCACCTGCCCGACGCGGTCCGTACCGAGATCTGGGCGTCGGACCCGGATGCCCTGCTCTGCGGGGCCGCGAATCCGTCCGGCACGGTCACGGCGGTACCCGGCGGCCTCGAACTCGGCGGGCGGTGGCCGTGGATATCCGGCATCGACCATGCGGCCTGGGTGCTGTTGGGCATCGTCCGGGAGGACCGCGGCCGACCGGAGCGCGGGCTCGCTCTCGTCCCCGCGTCCGAACTGACGGTGGCGGACACCTGGCACATGGCCGGCATGCGCGGCACCGGAAGCCGGACGGCGACGGCGGAGCAACTCTTCGTCCCGGACGAGCGGTTCGTCTCGTTCGCGGAGATCGCCGAGGGCATCGGCGTCCGGCGTCATCCGGGCGAGGCCCGGGTCGTCTTCCCGCTGTCCATCAACCTGCCGCTGGTCGGCACGGGCGTAGGCATCGCCCGCGGCGCCCTGGAACTGGTCGTCCGGGACCTCGCGGGCGGCAAGCGGTCCGTCTCTCCCCTGCACACCCATACGGCGGACGCGGCTCCGCACCAGCTGAACGTCGCCCAGGCCGCCACGCTGATCGACACGGCCAGACTCCACGTACGGCGCGCGGCCGACGAGATCGACGAGGCCGCACGCGAGGGACGGCGCCCCGACCTGGAGACCCGGGCGCGCCTGCGGATGGACGGCAGCCACGCGATGCGCTGCGCCCGCGACGCGGTCAGCCTGCTGCTGGACACGGCCGGCGCGAGCAGCCTCTCCGACGACTCGGCGCTGCAACGCGCGTGGCGCGACATCGGGACGGCCTCCCGCCACGCGGCACTGAGCGTGGAGACCAGCCGTGAGCTCTACGGCCGCGTCCTGCTCGGCAGGCCGCTCCCCCACACCGACGTCGTCTGATCCCCCCACACCCACGTCACCCGACACCAGCACCAGCCCCCAAGGAGCCCCGGACCGATGGGCGCCCCCCAACCCTCGGCAGACCCGACCACCCGCCCGGCAGCGGAACGCAAGGTCGCTCTGGTCACCGGCGCAGCCCGTGGCATCGGCGCCGCGATCGCCGCCGAACTGCACCGCCGCGGCCTGCGGGTGGCCCTGCTGGACCAGGACGACACCGGCGCCCGGGCACTGGCCAAGTCCCTTGATCCCGACGGGGATTCCGCCATGGCGGTGCACGCCGACGTCAGCGACCCCGAGGGGACACAGCGTGCGGTGCGGGCGGTGTCCACGGCGTGGCGCAGCCCCGACGTGCTGGTCAACAACGCGGCGCGGACGGCGCCCGGCTCGGTGTGTGACGTCGATCTCGACGAGTGGGACGCGCTCATGGCCACCAATCTGCGCAGCGTCCTCGTCCTCACCCGCCTCTGCGCACCGGCGATGCGGGAGCGCGGCTGGGGCCGTGTCATCAACCTCGCGTCGCTCGCGGGGCAGCAGGGCGGCCTGGTCGCCGGTCCGCACTACGCGGCGGCGAAAGCGGGGGTGCTGGTGCTGACCAAGGTCTTCGCGCAGGAGCTCGCTCCGCACGGTGTCACCGTCAACGCCGTGGCTCCCGCGGCCGTACAGACGCCCGTGATGGACGATCTCCCGGCCGAGGCCTTGCAACGTGCCGCCGACCGGATTCCCGTGGGCCGGTTCGGGCGGCCGGAGGAGGTGGCCGCGCTCGTGGGACATCTCACGGGGGAAGACACCGGGTACATCACCGGCGCGACCCTCGACGTCAACGGCGGATTGTTCATGAGATGACGGCCAGGGCCCGGCGTAAGGTGCGGAGGTCGGAAGGGACATGCACATGGACGGGGATGGACCGCCGCGGTCGGGAGCCGCTGAGCAGCTGATCGGGCGCGATCACGACCTGGGACTGGTCCGGGGTTTCGTCGACGAGGCCATGGTCTCCGGCGGGGCGCTGCTGCTGTCCGGGGACGCGGGAGTAGGCAAGACGGTGTTGCTGGACGCCGCGGCCGGACAGGCGCACGGCGCGGGCACGCGGGTCGTGCGGGCCGCCGGTGTGGAGTTCGAGAGCACCATCAGTTTCGCGGGTCTCCACCAGGTCCTTCAGCCGCTGCTGGCCGGGCTCGACGGGCTGACCGACCCGTACCGCACCGCCCTGAGCGTCGCGCTGGGCCTGGACCAGGGCGCGCCGTCCGATCAGTTGCTGGTGTCGAACGCCGCGCTGACCCTGCTCGTCCAGGCCGCCGCGGACCGCCCGTTGCTGGTGATCGTCGACGACCTCCCGTGGCTGGACCGTGCCAGCGCCGTGGTGCTGGGCTTCGTCGCCCGCCGTCTGGCCGGCAGCCGGGTCGGCTTCCTCGGCGCCTACCGGTCGGGGGAAGGAAGCTTCTTCGAGCGCGGCGGAGTGCCCCATCACCACGTACAGCCTCTCGATACGACGGCTGCGGCGGCGCTGATCGAGGCTCGTTCCCCGTCCCTTGCCCCGCGCGTCCGTGAGCGCCTGCTGACGGAGGCGCAGGGCAATCCGCTGGCCCTGCTGGAGCTGCCCGTCGCGCTCACCGCACCGCAGCGCTCCGGCGCCGCGGTGCCCGAACTGCTGCCGTTGAGTCACCGCCTCCAGGCCGTGTTCGCGTCCCGCGTCGAGACCCTGCCCGCCGCCACCCGGCTGCTCCTGCTGTACGCGGTCCTGGACGGCACCGGCGATCTGCGCGTCCTCGCGGCGGCCACGCCTCAGGGCACCGGCATGGAGGACCTGGCGCACGCGGAGCGGGCCGGACTCGTGGACGCGACCACCGGACGGCTGGCGTTCCGCCATCCCCTGACGCGCTCCGCCGTCGTGGAACTCGCCACCAGCGAGCAGCGCCGCGAGGTGCATCGCGCCCTCGCGGAGTACTGGGCCGACCGCCCCGAGCGACGCGCCTGGCATCTCGCCCATGCCACGGTCGAGCCCACCGAGGACGTCGCGAGCCTGCTGGAGGCGGTGGCGCGCGACACCGTGCGGCGCGGTGACGCGGGCGGCGCCATCGCCGCGCTGCTGCGCGCCGCCGAGCTGAGCCCGCGCGGCTACGAACGCAGCCGTCGGATCGCCGAGGCGGCCTATCTCGGCGCGGATCTGACCGGCGATCTGCGTGATGTGCCCCGACTGCTCGAAGAGGCCCGCCTGGCCGACGGCGGTCGGGCGGGGCCGTTGGTCGCCGCCGTCGCGGCGGCACACCACATCCTCCTCAGCGGTGAGGGCGACCTCGACACCGCCCACCGGCTGCTCGTCGGCGCGATCGACATGTAGCACCAGCCTTACGACGCCACCGATCCGACCATGATCGACGCGCTGTACACCCTCGCGTGGCTGTGCCAGAGCAGCCAGCGCGCGGAACTCTGGAGGCCGCTGCACCGGGCGCTCGGCCTGCTGAAACCGGAGATCCCGGACCAACTCGCCCTGACCGTCGGCACGATGGCCGATCCGGCGCGTACGGCGCCGCCCGCGCTCGGGAAGCTCGACGAGGCCATCGCCTCCCTGGACCAGGAGGCCGACCCGGTCCGCGTGATCCGGCTCGCCATGACGTCCCTCTACGTGGACCGGTTGCCGGCGTGCCGGACGGCCCTGCGACGGGTGCTCCGCGACGGGCGGGACAACAGCTCGCTCACCGTGGAGATCCAGGGGCTGGTGTACCTGGGCCGGGCCCATTTCGCGGCGGGCGAGTGGGACGAGCTGGAGGCACAGGCCGCACAGGGCCGGGATCTGGGGGACGCGCACAGCTACCAACTGCTGTCGACGGAGTTCCTGTACCAACGTGCGCTGGTCGCCGCCGCCCGCGGCGACGAGAGCACCACCCGGGCCCTCACGGACGAGATGACCCTGTGGGCGACACCGCGCGGTGTCGGCTCCTATCTGTCCTGCGCCTCGCACGCGAGGGCGCTCGCCGCGCTCGGCCAGGGCCGGTTCGAGGACGCCTACCGGCACGCGTGCGCCATCAGCCGCGCGGGCGAGCTGGCCTCGCACGTCCCGCCGGCCCTGTTCGTCGTCATGGATCTCGTCGAGTCCGCGGTCAGAACGGGCCGGACCTCGGAGGCAACGGCCCACGCAGCGGCCGCACATGAGGCGGGCGTCGCCGCGATCTCGCCGCGGCTCGCCCTGCTCGTGAAGGCGTCGGCGGCGATCGCCGCCGACGACCAGGAAGCGCTCGGCTTCTTCGAGCAGGCGCTCGCCGTCCCCGGCACCGACCGCTGGCCCTTCGAGCTGGCCCGGGTCCGCCTGGCCTACGGCGAACGCCTCCGCCGACTGAAGTCCACCACGGAGGCGCGCACCCAACTCGCCGACGCCATCGACACGTTCGAGCGGCTCGGCGCCCGCCCCTGGACCGCCCGGGCGGGCAACGAGCTGCGGGCGACCGGCCTGTCCGTCACCGCCGCCGGGGCCACCGGCCAAGCGTCACTGACTCCTCAGCAACGGGAGATCGCCCTCCTCGCGGCGGCCGGCCTCACCAACAAACAGATCGCCGAACGCCTCTTCCTCTCCCCCCGCACCGTCGCCGCCCACCTGCACCAGCTCTTCCCGAAACTGGGCGTGGCCTCCCGCGCCGCGCTGCGCGACGCGCTGGCGGACCTGCCGCCCGACTAGAACGGCGGGGGTGCTCAGCTCAGAAGATGCCCTGCCCCGGCACCAGGATCCCCTTCGGGTCGTACGTCTTCCGCGCCTCGGCGAACCGGCGCCACTCCGGCCCGAAGTGCCGCTTCCAGTCGGCGCGTTGGAAGGGGATCGAGCCGACCGGGTACTGGGTGCCACCGGCCGCCCGGACCGTCTCGTACGCGGACCGGTTGGCGGCCAGCAGTCGCTCCACGGTCGCGGTGTCCTCGGGCGGCGCGGCCCGGAGCACCGCGAACAGGTAGGGCATCGGGTCGTCGGGCATCCGCAGCAGCGGCGTGCGGAGATGCTCGCGCAGCAGGGGATACAGGAGGACGACGCCGGGTCCCAGGTCGGCCGGGGTGAGCGCGTCCAGCAGGCTGCCGGCCACCTCCGCCGTTCTACGGCCCGGCATGACCACGTTGAGCCAGGGGTGGGCGTAGGCCCACAGGCCCGCTTCCTTCAGGGCGGCGACGGAGGCGGCGAGCCGGTCGAGGAAGTCGTAGTAGCCGAGGTCGGTGATCTGCGCGCCGGACGCGACGTGGCGCAGCCCCCGCAGGAGAACCGCGTCGTCGGGGGTGTCCCCCACCGGCGGACCGTAGGCGACGGCCTCGATGGCGAACTGGTTGAAGGCCCCGGCGGTGTCCGCGCCGACCTGGCCCTCCAGATAGGCGAAACGCCCCTCGGTGGCGAGGAGTTGCTGGTCGTCGAGGAAGGTCTGGAGGTCGTCGTACGGCAGGAGGTAGTGCCGTACGGTCTCCGGGGCCGGGACCAGGCGCAGGGTGGCGCCGACGATCACCGCGCACTGGCCCAGGCCGGCGAGCACGGCGTGGAAGAGGTCGGGGTGGCGGGTCGGGGAGCAGCGGAGCAACTCCCCTGCTCCGGTGACGACTTCGAGTTCGAGGACGTTGTCGACCTGGGCTCCCTGCTGGTGGCTCTGGCCGCCGAGGCCGCCGACGGAGAGGGTGCCGCCGACGGAGAGTTCGAGGTAGTCGGTGAAGACGGGCGGGGTCAGACCGTGGGCGATGGCCGCCTTGGCGACGTCGCTCCACTTGGCGCCCGCGCCGACCGTGACGCGTGAACTCCCCGTCCGTACCGGGCCGATGGAGGCGAGCGGCCCGGTCTCGATGATCAGGCCGCCCTCGACCTGCGCCTGTCCGTTCGTCCCGTGGCCCTGTCCGCGCGGCGCCACCTTGAGTCCGTGCAGATTACAGAACCGCACCATCGCGACGACGTCCCGCACCGAGCCGGGTCGCAGCACCGCGGCCGGACGCCGGTGCACGATGTGCCCGAAGTCGTCGGCGTCCGCGCCGAGCGAGGCGTCGTCGGTGTGGAGCGTCCCGTCCAGATGGGGGAGGCCGGTGAGCGGTCGGCCGGTGTCGGTCACCGCCCAGCTGCGCGTGAAGGGATCGAAGCCGATCACCACGGCTGAGCCTGCGACCAGGCCGCGCAGAGCGGTGCGTCGAGACGGGGTGCGGGGCATGTGGTCCTCCTGAGACCGTCCGGCTGAAACGATCAACGACGGCTCAGTCTAGGCATGTTGGGGTCCGGAGAAGGGTTCCGTCCCGGCGAGTTCCCCGACCGGTTCAGCACCTGCCGCGCCGACCCGGCCTCGCTAGTCGTCGCCCTGACTGCTCGAGTTCTGGCCCCACCGGCGCTTCTTGTCGGAGCTGCGCAGGAGTTCGCTCACGGAGAGGGTCACGGTCGCCACGACACGGGCCCAGCGGGGCCCGCCGCGCTCGGCCCAGAACACACACGCGCACCCGCCGATGAGGAGCACCACGAGGCCTAGCAGAACTGCACCGATCATGTTTCCCACCCCTGTTCGCGTACGGTCCCGTGACACGTACGTTCCTGATGATCTTCTCAGGTGTGGGGCAAACCGGGCCAGCCCTAGCGCATCCACGCGCGCGTGCCGAACGAGGCACATGCCCGTGCGGCCACCACGGCTGCTCCGCTCAGCGCCTCGGCAAAGCCTTCCGAGGTCAGGCGGCCTCCCACGAGGTAATACGCGAGAGCCCCGTGCAGAACATCACCCGCACCCACCGTGTCCGCCACCTCCACCGACGGCACGTCCACCGTGCCCTCGCCGCCCGGGCCCGCCCAGACGACGGGGTCCGCTCCCCCGCTCACCGCCGCCCAGGCAACCCCTCGTCCCCGCAGGAAGCGCAGCGTGTCCGCCGGTGTGCTCGTGCCGGGTGGGTGGAAGTCCGCCGAACAGACGGCGACGTCGATGAACGGCAGCAGGTCCTCGGTGCCGGGCTTCCAACTCCCGCCGTCGAGAAGGGTCTTACGGCCGAGGGCACGTGCGGAGCGGGCCGCCGCCACAGCCAGTTCCCTGTGATGCCCGTCGAACTCGACGATGTCGCAGGCCGCCACCAGCGCATCGAGGTCGTCGGGCGGGGTGAGTCGGTGTGCCGTCGCGTTGGTCGAGGCGACGGCGCGTTCTCCGGTGGACGCGGTCACCAGGACGGAGGAGACGGCGGGCGGCTGCGCCGATCGGGCGGCCAGGTCGTGGACGGTCACGCCCAGGGCGTTCAGGTCGGCCGCGACCCCAACTCCCAACGGGTGGGCGCCAATTGCGGTCAGGAGTGTGGCCGTGCCGCCCAAGTGGCTGAAGGCGACAGCCGCGTTGGCCGCCGGGCCACCCGCCGCAACGACCTGCTCCTGGGCCGTGAGTTTCTCGTTCGAGCCCGGTGCGTGGTCCACGAGCTGGATGACGTCCAGGGTGCACAGACCGACGAACAGCCCCGTGGGGTGTCCTCTCTCCACCGACAACCTCCTCGCGCCATTTACTAACAATTGGTTGAGCAGTCCAGGCTGATAAATCTAGTGTTAGCACCCATGAAGGCGGACAGTCCGAATGACACTGCCCGGCTCGCGACCGAGCTACGACTCGCGGTGGGCCGGCTGACACGGCGCCTGCGCCAGGCGCACGCCGTGGGGGACGTGTCGCTCTCCGGAGTGTCGGTCCTGGCCCGGCTCGCCCGCGACGGTTCCGAGTCGCCGACGTCCCTCGCCGAGGCGGAGCGGGTACGTCCGCAGGCCATGGCGAGCACTCTCGCGCTGCTCGAACAGCGCGGGCTGGTCCGTCGTAGCCCCGATGCCGCGGACGGGCGGCGGAGCATCCTGGCGATCACGGACGAGGGGCGCGCCGTGCTGGCCGAGCGGCGCTCGGCGGCGGTCAACCGGCTCGGGGCCGTCCTCGACGAGTTCACCGCGGAGGAGCGCGCGACCCTCGCCGCGGCCCTGCCCCTCCTCGACCGACTGGCGGAGCGACTGTGACCGAGCGCGCGCACATACCCGGCGAAGGACAGGGGAACGGGGGTGGTCGGCCGTCGCTGCTGGGCGCCGTGCGCTCGGGGCGTCGTAAGGACACTCCCGTCGGGCCGAACTACAAGTGGGTCGCGCTGTCGAACACCACGCTCGGCGTGCTCATCGCCACGATGGACGCCTCGATCGTGATCATCTCGCTGCCCGCGATCTTCCGCGGCATCGGCCTCGATCCGCTGGCGCCGGGCAACATCGGCTATCTGCTCTGGATGATCCTGGGCTATCTGCTGGTCTCGGCGGTACTGGTCGTGGTGCTCGGCCGGCTCGGTGACATGTTCGGCCGGGTGAAGATTTACAACATCGGCTTCCTGATCTTCGCGTGCGCGTCCGTCGCGCTGTCCCTGGACCCGTTCCGCGCGGGGGCGGGTGCGATGTGGCTGATCCTGTGGCGCGTCGTGCAGGCCTTCGGCGGTTCCATGCTCACCGCCAACTCGGCCGCGATCCTCACCGACGCCTTCCCCGCCCGGCAGCGCGGAATGGCCCTCGGCATCAATCAGATCACCGCCCTCGCCGGCCAGTTCCTCGGCCTTCTCGCCGGTGGGCTGCTGGCCGTCGTCGACTGGCGCGCGGTGTTCTGGGTGAGCGTGCCGATCAGCATCACCGGCACGATCTGGTCGTACCTGAGCCTGCGCGAGACCTCGGCGGGCCGCCCCGGCCGCATCGACTGGCTGGGCAACCTCACCTTCGCGGCGGGCGCCGGAATCCTCCTCGCGGGCATCACCTACGGCATCCAGCCCTACGGCGGCAGCGCCACCGGCTGGGGAAACCCGTGGGTCCTCAGCGGCCTGATCGGCGGCGTCGTACTCCTGCTGGTCTTCTGCTACGTCGAGACGCACATCGCCGAACCGATGTTCAACCTGGCCCTGTTCAAGGTGCGCGCCTTCGCCGCGGGCAACCTGGCCGCCCTGCTCACCGCGATCGCGCGGGGCGGGCTGCAGTTCATGCTGATCATCTGGCTACAGGGCATCTGGCTGCCGTTGCACGGCTACGACTACGAGGACACCCCGCTGTGGGCGGGCATCTTCATGCTGCCGCTCACGGTCGGCTTCCTCATCGCCGGGCCCATCTCGGGCTATCTGTCGGACCGGTTCGGCGCCCGGATGTTCTCGACGGTCGGGCTGGTCGTCGTGGCGCTGTCCTTCCTCGGTCTGCTCGCGCTGCCCATCGACTTCGACTACGGCATGTTCGCGGCACTGCTGCTGCTCAACGGCCTGGGCCAGGGCATGTTCTCCGCGCCGAACACCTCGTCCATCATGGGAAGCGTGCCGAGCGAGTACCGGGGTGTCGCCTCGGGCATGCGCTCCACGTTCCAGAACTCGGGCACGGCCCTGTCCATCGGGGTGTTCTTCTCCCTGATGGTGTCCGGCCTCGCATCCTCGCTGCCCAGGACGCTGAGCCAGGGACTCCAGGCGCACGGCGTACCGACCGGCGCGGCCGAGCAGGCGGCGTCGCTGCCGCCGGTGAGCACGCTGTTCGCCACGTTCCTCGGCAACAACCCGATCCAGCACCTGCTCGCGTCCAACGGCACCCTCGACCACGTCACCGCGGCCCAGCGTGCCGTCCTGACCGGCCACACGTTCTTCCCCCGGCTGGTCTCGGGCCCGTTCCACCACGGCCTGACCATCGTCTTCAGCGTGGCCGCGGGCATGGCCCTGGTCTCCGCGGTCGCCTCGGCCCTGCGCGGCGGCCACCAGCCCGACCCGGAACCCGAACCGACACCGGCGGATCGGCCGCCTGCCCCGGCGGAGACGCCCAAGACCTCGCAGGCGGGGCCGAACGGGGCGTCGTAGGGCCCGAGTTGGCGCGACGCGCCCGGTCTGCCGGAGTGGTCAGTGGTTCAGGTGGGCGAGTACCAGGTTGGGGTCCTCGGCGGTGACGTAGGCCGCGCTCAGGACGTAGGCGGTGTCGCCGCGCAGGGCGATCGACGTGGGGTTCTGCAGACCGTCGGCCGCGGTCAGGACCGTGGTGGGGCTGCCGTGCGGCTCGACGAGCACGACCTCGCTCGAACCGTTGAGGGTGGCCAGCAGCTGGTCGCCGCGGCCGGTGAAGGTGAAGTCGTCGATTCCCGGCAGGCCGGTGACCTCGGTCCGGACGCTGCCCGCGCGACCGTCCCGCAGGACGGGAACGCGCAGGACGGTGCCCCGGTCGAGGTTCGTGACCCAGAGCGCCCCGCCCCGGATCTTCAGTCCGTTGGCGCCGAGGAAACCGTTCGACGCCAGTTCGGGGGCGGTGGACCATGCGGTGGGTATGCCGCCGGAGACAGGCACCTTCCAGACGGTGCCGCGTACGGAGTCGGTGGCGTAGAGGGTGTGTGAACGGGCCTCCAGGGCAAGGCCGTTGGGCAGCCCGTCCGCGGGCAGCGCGGCGATCCGCTCCGGTGTGCCGCCGGGACGCAGCCGCCAGACGCCGGTGAGGTCGGCGGTGCCGGTGGCGTACAGGAAGTACAGGGTGCCGTCGGCGGCCCGGACGATGCCGGAGGTCAGGGCGAAGCCCAGGACCGGGGTGTGGACTCCGCCGTCCGTGGGCGCGGGCAAGGTGGCCAGGATCTGTGTGGTGCCGTCGGGCGAGAGCCGCGCGATCTGGCGGGCGGCGGCGAAGGTGACGTAGGCGCTGCCGTCCGGAGCGAGCACGACGTTCTCCGGCGTCTGCCCCTTGGCCAGGTCGAAGTGGCGCGCGATCCGGGCATCACTCAGCGGCGCGGAGACTGCCGAGGCGGGGGCCGGGCCGAGCGTCACGGCGGCGGCCGCGACGACGACGGTCGCGGACAGGGCGGACTTGGTGAGCTTCTTGAGCATGGGTCGGCTCCTTGGGATGGGTTCGTCGGTTCTGTGGTCAGTGGTTTTCGGGCATACGGCAGCGCCGTGCCGACGCGGTGGTGCGGGGAGCGGGCTCGAAGCCGTGAAGTGCGCCTGGCGGGTGAGAAGTCGGCGAGCGCGGTGGGTCAGTCCGTGGCGGCCCGGGCAGGTGTCCGCGCCGGCTCGGTCGGTACGGTGGCCTGGGCCAGCAGGGCCAGTGCCGCCCGCGAGGACGAGCCCGCCGGGGTGGTGACGACCACGACGCTGGTGCCGCGTCCGAGACCGAGGGTCTGCTGGACGACCGTGAGCGGGCCCACCAGCGGATGGCGCATCTCGTACGAGGCGAGCATGTGCGACTTGACCCGGTGGTCGGCCCACATCGCGGCGAACTCGGCGTTCTTGGCGCTCAGTTCACCCACCAGCGCGTGCAGCACCACGTCGTCGGGGAACCGTCCCGCCACCAGACGCAGGTGCCCCACCACCGCCCTCGCCTTGCTCGGCCAGTCCGCGTACAGGTCGCGGGTGTGCGGGTCCAGGAACACCAGCCGGGCCATGTTCGGCCGCCGGTCCGACCGGTCCGGGGCGTCGGGGTCCACATGACCGGCGAACAGCGCGTGTCCCAGGCGGTTCCACGCCAGCACGTCGCCGCATCGGCCGAGCAGGAGCGTGGGCGCGTCCCCCAGGACGTCCAGCAGTTGGGCGTGTTCCTCCGTCACCTGTTCCGGCGCGGGCCGCCGGCCTCGCGGGCGTTGTCTGCCCGCGCGGGCCAGGTCGTGCAGATAGCGCCGCTCGGGCTCGTCGAGCCGCAGGGCGAAGGCCAGCGCGTCCAGCACCTCGGGCGAGGCGCTCGGCGCCTGTCCCTGTTCCAGCCGCGTGTAGTACGAGACGCTCACCCCGGCGAGCAGCGCCAACTCCTCGCGCCGGAGCCCGGGCACGCGCCGCCGCTCCCCGTACGTGGCCACCCCGACGTCCTCAGGACGGAGGTGGGAACGCCGGGCCTGCAGAAATTCCCCGAGCTGCGTTTTCCCTTTCACGAAACTCAGTATGGTCAGCCGTCACGCGCCCAGCCTGACCCAACTCCGGGTAGGCAACGGCGGATCAGGCTCATCGAACCGCTCGGCACGCGACCCGCACCTGTCACTCAGCGTGAGAAGGATTGACACGGACTCTTTGTCGATTCGACAGTGGCGGCGTGACTTCCTCCCCGGTCCGGCCCGACGGACATCCGCTGCGCGTGCTGTGCGAGTCCCTGCTGTCGCGCATCGAGGAGCTCAGCGTCGTCGTCACCGACGACATCAGGCGCGAGCTCCCCTCGTACGCGGCGTTCCCACTGGCCGAGCAACGCCGGACCGTGCGCAGCCGGCTCCAAGCCCTCCTGCGGGGTCTCGCCCTGGATGTGGAGCCGACGGCCGAGCAGCTGCTGGAGTTCCAGTCCGAGTCACGCAGGCGGGCCTACTACGGCCTGCCCGTCCAGGACGCGCTCGCGACCTTTCACATCGGGGCCCGTCGGCTGTGGGACGAACTGCGCGTCGCGGCGCGGGGTACGGCGGCCGAGGACACCGCGGTCGAGCTGGTCGCGCCCCTGTGGGCGTGGGTGCAGTCGGTGAGCGGTGTCGTCGCGGACGCGTTCGCGGACGAGGCCGGGTCTCGGTACGGGCGCGAGGCCGGTCTGCGGCAACGCTTCCTCGAACTGCTCCGCACCGGCGGGGCACCCCGCGAGCACGCCGCCGAGATCGCCCGTGAACTCGGATTCGACCCCGACGGCGATTTCCGCGCCCTGTGCACACCCGCCGCCCCATGGGCCGCGCAAGGACACCTCGGCCTGCTGCAGCGTGCGGCGAGACAGCTTCCCGGAAGGGTCTCCTGCGGCCTGAGCGGGCAGCTCATGGTCGCCGTCACCCAGCGGGTCGACCCGGCCGACCTGGCCAACCGCGTGATCAACCTGGGCGGCGACGACGCGCGCGTGGGCATCGGTCTCGACCGGTCCGGGCTCGCCGGCGCGGAGATGAGCATCGCCGACGCGGAGCGCGCCCTCGCCGTGGCCGAACTCGGCGGACGCGCCACGTCGTTCGAGGACGTCTGGCTCCAGGCGAGCCTCATCGACAGCCGGGAGCGACTGCACCCCCTGTTCGCCGAGGTCCGCGCGTGCACGGAGGTGCAGGCGACGGTGTACGTCCCGGAACTCGTGGCCGCTTGGGCAGAGGTGCGGTAAGGCCTGCCTGTACGGCGGTTCGGCATCCGTGATCCGCAGCCGTCCGGCGGCGACTCCCGGCTGGCACCCGCCCGGGACGAGGCCCGGGCGGCCGTAGGCCCGTTCGCGGTGTCGACGTCGGATCACCAGGATGTACGGCTCTGCGACGGCTGGGCCGACTCCCTCGCCGGGAACACCGAGTCGCCACCGAACATCGGGGTGGGCATGGGCACCGACGCCTCCGCCTCGGTCTCGCCGAGCATCATGTCGGGGTCGAACATGACGATCACGGCGGCGACCAGCAGGACGAAGAGCGGGCCGGCGAGCATGACCAGGAGGAAGGCGACCAGGTCGGCCGAGGACTGCGAGGCTCCGGCCACGTTCGTGAGATGGACGGAGACCGCGGCCATGCCGGTGTAGTGCATACCGGTCACGGCCACGCCCATCACCAGGCTCGCGCCGAGGCTCGCCCACAGCGCATGGATGGAGACGGCCGCCCACAGTGCCGCGGTGGCGGCGGCCACGGCGATCACGATGGAGAGCGCCACGGTCGCGGTGTCGTAGTGGAGGGTGCCGTTCGTGTGGATGGCGGCCATCCCGAGGTAGTGCATGGCCGCCACACCGAGCCCGGTGACCGTACCGGCCACGCCCAGGTTCAGCGGTGAGCCGCCCCGGTAGCCGACGAGGAACACTCCTACGGCGACCACCGCGATGGCCACGAGGAGGCTCAACAGGGTCTTCGTGGCGTCGTAGTTGACCAGCGCGCCCTCGACGCTGAAGCCGATCATCGCGATGAAGTGCATGGTCCATATGCCGCAGCCGATCGAGACGGCACCCAGCGCCAGCCAGCGGGCTCTGTGCTGCGGGCGGCGCAGCGAACGGGTCGTGCAGCGCAGCCCGAGGGCCGCTCCCAGGCACGCCATCAGATAGGCGGCGACGGGGGTCACCGCGCCGTAGTAGAAGTCGGAGACGGTGGCGGCGGAGGCTGAGACGGTCATGGACGGTTCCCTTCACGTACGTACCGGCGGACGGCAGCGCAGTCGCGGTGTGCCGGCACGGTGACGTGGCGCACGCTCCCGTCCGGCGGACCGCGGCGGGGCGCGGGTCGTGCCGGGCACGGGCCGGTGTTCGGGCCTCCGGTCGGGAGGGGCGCGGGGACACAGGGTGCGCTACGGCAGGGGCGCTCGCGGATCGACCACTCCCGCCCCTGCCGCACGTTCGTACCGGCTCGGCCGGGCGGACTGACCTGCACGAGCGCGCGGACATCCTGCTGACGTACGACAGGACACGGGGAACCGAGCGGTCGAGATCTGGCCACCTGGCCGAGTTGTGCATGATTCAATCACGAGCTGCACACATTTTCTGCACAAACTGGATAGGTGTTAGCCGAATCGATACTTCGCCATGACTGCGCACAAAGCCCACCACGAAGGGGAGTTCGGGACGCGGACAACTCAGGGTGAACGCCAGGGAAGTCGGACGGTTCAGATGCCGACGTGGTGATGGGCCGACCAGGCGGCCGGGGCGTCGCCGTAGTGGACGCGGACCAGTCGCGCCGTACGGGCCGGCGCTACGGCAGGTTCGTCACGGGTCGTGTCCAGCGCGTCGTAGAACACGCGGGCCGTCGTCTCGGCGACGGCGTCCGGTACTCGCCACAGGGTGCCGATCACCCCGGAGAACCCGACGAGCAGGAACGCGGACGTGAGGTGGATCGCCTCGTCCGCGAGGGTGCGGGGCGTGTACGTCGTCTCGCACGCCGAGAGGTACCCGAGCCGGCCCCAGCCGCCGCGGCGCGCGGCGATCTCGGCGAACGTCAGATCCAGGTCCGGCATGATCCGGGTCAGCGGGTCGTCCGGAGCCCGGTCCGCCGCCCGGCGCGCGGTGGCGACGGCCTCCCGCAGCAGCCCGGTGTCGTCCGTCATCGCGGACAACGTGGCCTGCGATTCGGCGAGTTGCGCGAGGATCAGCGCCTCGTCCGGTCCCGCGTCGGACAGGGCCCGGCGTAGCGCCGCCACCGCCCGCGCCCCCTCGGCCGCGCCTCCACCGCGCCGGGCGGACTCGGCGTGCAGCGCGGCGATCCCCTCCAGCAGCGTCACTCTGTCCTCCCGTCCGGCATACCCGAGGGCGGCCTCCACAAGGCCGACGGCCCGGTCCGTACGGCGCGGGAAACGGCCGTCAGTGGTCGCCCGGCGGGCGCGCCACAGCGCCAGGGCCAGACGCAGGCGCCGGTACAGCGACGACTTCACCGGGCTCGGCGGCCCTGCCTCAACACCGGCCATCCCACCGCCCGCGGACACGCCGTAAGGCCAAGGCCACACGCACCCGGCGATACACCGACCGCGTCACCGACCCCGGCGCTCTCATCTCACCGGCCCTCGTCGCCGCCGCCTTCCCCCCTCGTGCTCTCCCCCGACTCGGCGATCATGTGCACCAAGGCCGTGACCTGCTCCTGCAGAGGCTCCGGCGGCGGGACGTCGGCCGGGTCGACGATGCGATCCACCCTGTTCGGGCTGAGTACTTCGAGCCGGGCGACGGCGACTTGAAGCGCGAGCCCGTTCCCCGTGTCGTACGCCGCCGCGAGTGCCTCGACGGCGGCGGCGGGACGGGACCAAACGGCGTGCGGAAGCCGCCACTCGGGGAGGTCGTCGAGCAATTCGCGGGCCCGGGCGAGCAACGCCGCTTCCATGCCCGTACCGGGTGAATCCGCCCTACACTGCATGGGCTCAACTGAAGCGAGTGCGCCGGGAGCGGCGCGGCGGGGCGGGGGTGTATCGGCGCGTGCCCGAAGACGAATTGACGGAGCGTGAGGTCACGGCGGATCAGGTCACGGAGCACGAGGTCGCGGTCCATGTCTTCGTCCCGCTGGACGGCGCCCACGCCGAGGAGGGGGTGGCCTCGGTCCGGGCGATGTGGGGGCGTTTTCGCGAACTGCAGCGCGGTGAGCGGGAGTTGTACGCCTCGCTGCCGGTGGACATGCCGGACGTGCTGTCCGGTCCGGCCGCGCACGGCTCGGTCGTGGTGGCGGGTGTGCAGTCCGCCGACCGGCTCGACCAGGCCATCGTGCGACGCCACCGGCAGATCCTCAATCTGTCGGTGCTGCTCGGCGCCGGTCCGGACCGGGAGTGGTCCGGGTTGCGTGAGCGGGTGGAGACGATCATCGGCCCGCTCGGGGCGTGTCATCTGGGCGCGGTGACCCTGGAGTTGGGCAAGGCTCCGGCCCAAACGCCGGGTGACGCCGACGTGTTGGAGCCGGAGCGGGGCGACGAGGATGACGCACGGCGGGTGTTGCGGCTGCTCGGCCGGACCGGTGCGGACGGGCAGCTCGGCGCCTGGGCCTGGTCGGACGGCGGCGGTCACCCGGAGATGCCGCACTTCGTCCGCCATCTGATGCACATGACGGCGATCCGCCACCAGCACAGAACCTACCGTTGGCTGATGCAGGCCAGGGCCACCGGGACGACGAAGCCGCTGGCCAGGATGCGGACGCCCGACGGGGGCGAGGACCGGGAGCTGCCGTCGACGGCCGAGATCCACTACATCCGGGACTCGGTGGACGGCAGCTGGCACAACGCCCGCCAGGCGCTGGAGAGTTCGGGCCTCGACGGCGGGAGCGTGGCGGCGGCGGACCGCCGGTTCACCTCGTCGTTCCTCGGCTGGCTGAACGACATCCTCGCCCACTTGAGGATGGCCGGGATCGGCGATCCGCTGCCGAGCCCCCGCCGCGGGCCCGACCAGCGGGTGCGCGTCCTGGTCGTCGCCGACGAGTGGTTCCCGGCGCGGGGTGGACTGAGCACGTTCAACAGCAAGTTGTGCGCCGCCCTCGCCCGGCAGGACGCGGACGTCCGGGTCATGGTCGAGGCCGCGACCCCGGACGAGCGCGCGGACGCGGCGGAGTACGGGGTCCGGTTGATCGATGTCGCTCAGCCGGGGCTCAGCACGGACGCGGCGCTGTCGGTACCGCCGGTGTTCGACGACGGGTTCGTGCCCGATGTCGTCATCGGACACGGCAGGGTCACGGGGCCGCCGGCCAAGGCGCTGGTCGAGCGGTACTTCAAGAACGCCGAGCGGCTGCACTTCCTGCACGTCGAACCCGACCAGGCCGAGGCCCACAAGCCGCACGCCGAAGGGGACTTGGCGGCGCGCGCCGAGGACCGTACGGATCTGGAGCTGCGGCTCTGCCGGGGCGCCCTGCACCCGATGCCGGTCGGCCTCCGGCTGGAGCGAGCCCTGTTGCCGCATCTGCGGACGCCCGAGTACCGGGATCTGGCCGCGCCCGTACGCGTCGACCCCGGTTTCGACGGCGGGACACCGGTGATCCGGCCCCGGCCGGAGGAGATTCCGCAGATCCTGCTGCTGGGCCGGCTGGCGGACGCCGATCTGAAGGGGCTAGACATCGCCGCCCGGGCACTGGGCAAGGCGAGTTCCCGGGCGGAGGGACCCGGTTCGTGGCATCTGTTCGTGCGGGGAGTGCCGGCCGACGAGTCCGCGGAGCTGGCGGTCCGGGTGGAGAAGTGGCTCGGCAACTCCGCCGTGGACGTGCATCCCCGCCGTTACTCCGCCGATCCCCGGCGGATCAGGAACGACCTCGCGCGGGCCAGTCTGGTCCTGATGCCCTCCCGGGCGGAGGCGTTCGGCCTCGCGGGCGCGGAGGCGATCGCCTGCGGGGTACCGGTGCTGGTGAGCGGCCGCAGCGGACTGGGCATGCTGCTCCGCGCTCAGGGAACACCGGCCGCGGCACGCGCCGTGGTGGACGTGGAGGCGACGCGGGGCCGCCGCAAGGCCGACGTCGAGACGTGGGCGCAGGCCATCCACTCCGTCGTACGCAATCCGGAGGCCGCGTTCGATGATGCCGCGAAACTCCGCGACCACATGGCCGCCCGCTACACCTGGGCTTCGGCAGCCACCACCGTGCTCGACTGCGTCCGCCGCCACGACAGCCTCTGAACCGCGACCTGTCTCACGACATCACCTGAGCCGCGACCGGCCCCCCACGTCTCCCCTGTGTGCGTGGAGGGCCGGAGTCGAGTGCGGCTGCGTGGTGTTCAGTGGGTCTGCACGGCTGTCGTCCTCCTGCGGCCGGCCGAGGGGCGATATCCCCTCGGCGTGGAAACCGCAGGCAAACACGCGGATCCGTCCGGCCGTCCGGGGTCCTGGAACACACTGGAAACGTCTGGATCCGTGCGGTGCGGATCCGTGAACGTCCCTGCGGAGGAACGGTGGTGAACGAAGTTCCCCGGCCGCCCGGCCACGACGGAGAAGCACTGGGACAGCGGCTGGCCGTCGAACTGACCCACGCTGTCGTCCAGGCCGAGAAACGGTTCGGCAGGACCCTGGACCGTCGCGAACTCGCCAGACGTCTGAACGTGTCCCTCAGCAGTCTGTACGCGTATCTCAACGGCACCACCCTGCCCGGCACCGGAGTCTTCGACGCGCTCCTCGCCGAACTGGGCGTGCCCGGAACCGAGGCCGGCCGGCTCGCCACCCTCCGGGACGAGGTCGACGCCACCCGCCGCCTGCGTCCCGCCAACGCCCGCACCGCCGCCCGCCGGTCCCCCGGGTCCGTCTCCGTTCCCCGCCAGCTCCCCCTCAGCCACCCCGTGTTCGTCGCCCGGGACGCCGAACTCGTCCGGCTGGACGCGTTGTTGGGTCAGTCCGGCGACCCCGCTCCGGGCCGAGCGGGAGTCGCCGTCGTCGAGGGCACCGGGGGCGTCGGCAAGACCGCGCTCGCCCTGCACTGGGCGTACCGGACACAACACCGTTTCCCGGACGGCCAGTTGTACGTCGATCTGCGGGGCTTCGGCGACAAGGCGGTGATGGACCCCGGCGAGGCGCTGCACGGCTTCCTTCAGGCTCTCGGTGTCACCCCTGCCGCCGTGCCGACCGACACCGCCGTGGCCTCCGGACTGCTGCGCACGCTGCTGGCCGGGCGCCGGGTGCTGCTGGTCCTGGACAACGCCCGCTCCACCGACCAGGTTCGGCCGCTGCTGCCCACCGACTCCGGTTCCGTCGCCGTCGTCACCAGCCGCAACCGCCTCGACGGCCTGGTCATCCGCGAGGGCGCCCTGCGGATCGCCCTCGACGTGCTGCCCCGCTACGCCGCCCGCACCCTCCTGGAGCGGCAGATGGGCGCCGAGCGGATCGCCCTGGAGCCGCGCGAGGTGGACGAACTGGTCGACCTGTGCGCCCGGTTGCCGCTCGCGCTGAACGTCGCCGCCGCCCGCACGGCCACCGCCCCGGCCGGTTCCATCGGCGCCCTGGTCCGTGAACTGCGGCGCGCCCGGGCGCCGTTGGACCTGTTCGGGGTGCAGGACGCGGATGTCGATCTGCGGACGGTGTTCCACGGTTCGTACGCGCTGCTGCCCGCGCCGGCCGCCCAACTCTTCCGGCTCCTCGGCTGCCATCCCGGACCGGAGATCGACGCCACGGCCTGCGCGGGCCTGGTCGGCGCCACGGACCCGCCGCTCGCTCTCCTCGACACCCTCACCGCCGCCCACCTCGTCCGCCAGCACACCCCCGGCCGCTACACCCTGCACGACCTGCTGCGGCTGTACGCCGTGGAACTCCTCGACGGCGGCCCACCGCAGGAACGTCTGGACGGCACCGAACGGCTGCTGCGTCACTACCTGGACATCGCGCGCCTGGCCGACCACCATCTCGAACCCTGGCGTCCGACACCTGGCGGGACCCCGAGCCGCACCGGCGCCCAGCCGCCGATCGGCGACCATGCGGCGGCGACCGCCTGGTTCGAGACGGAACTGCCCTCGCTGCAGGCCCTCATCGCCCAGGCCGCCGCCACCCCGGGCCTGGAGTCGTACGCCTGGCGGCTGGCCGACGCCTGCGCCCTGCATCTGCGCCGCTCCGGCCGCCGTGCGCAGCGGGCCGCCGTGCACGCGCTGGCCCGCGACGCCGCGGGCCGGGTGGGGAACCGGGCCGCGCACGCCACCGCGACCCGCCGCCTCGCCGACGCCCTCTCCCGCCTGCACCGCGCCGAGGAGGCGCTCGGCCTGCTGTACGAGACCCTGCGCGCCTGCCGCGCCCTCGGCGACACGGAGGGCGTACGGGAGGTACGGCTCTCCCTGGTCCGGGTGTACGCCTCCTGCGGCGACCCCCGCAGGGCGATGCCGCACG
The DNA here is from genome assembly GCF_045162825.1 of Streptomyces prunicolor. NCBI lineage: Bacteria > Bacillati > Actinomycetota > Actinomycetes > Kitasatosporales > Streptomycetaceae > Streptomyces > Streptomyces prunicolor. The sequence continues at coordinate 169,143 of NZ_CP108676.1, forward strand.
CCCGGCTCGCCCTCGCCATGGCGGAGCGCACCCAAGACCCCGTCGCGCTCGCCGACGGCCTCACCTCCGTGTCCCAGCAGTGGGAACGGCTCGGCGAACACACCGTCGCCCTCGACCACGCGCGCCGCGCCCTGGACCTCTACACCCGGCTCGGTCACCTCGACGGGCAGGCGGGCATCCTCATCGGCATGGGCCGCGCCGAACAGGGCCTCGGCAGGCCCGCCGCCGCGATCGGCCACTACGAGGTCTCCCTGGACCTCGACCGGGCCCTGGGCGACCGGTTCCGCGAGGCGCACGCCCTGGAGCACCTCGGGGACGCCCACGCGGCACTCGGCCGAGGCAAGGACGCACGCGCCCTGTGGGAGGAGGCCCTCGCGCTCTTCGAGGATCTGCACCACCCCGACGCCGAGCCGGTCCGCGCCAAGCTGCGCACGGCGGCTGACTATCCTCCGGTGCCCGCCTCCAGCCAGCTCAGCCCGTAGCCGTAGCCCACCTTCATCGCCCCGAACTCGACGTCCACGAGGCCGTGTTCGTCGGGGCGCAGGGTCGGTGTGCCCGGGTTCTGCTGGTAGATCACGGCGGTGGGGACGCCGGCCAGCCGCCACACCGTGTGCGGTGGCCGTGCCGGGTCGAAGGCGACCCGTAGCCGGAAGTATTCGCTGCGGGTCAGCGGTACGTGGACGAAGTGCGGTGCCATCGGCTGGTTCGGCGGGATGCGCAGCCGCAGTTCGTACACGTGCCGGGTGCCGGCCTTGAGCGGCGCGGGGAGCACCAGGAACCGTTCGAAGTAGCTCTCGTACTGCGGCCCGCCGTCGGCCAGCCGGCCGCCCTGGACGACGGAGATCTCCAGTTCGTGCCGGGCCGTGGTGTCGCCGGTACGCCGGGGCACGCTGACGCCGACCGGTATCCGGGCCAGGCCGTCGCAGGTCGCGACGACGACCCGGCGCTCCAGTGCCTCGGGCGTCGGGGTGTCCAGCCGGAGCCGGGTGAACACGGACTCGGTGTACCAGCCGTGCGGCTCGGTGCGCGCGCAGTCCGCCGGGCACTGCTCGGCGTGCGCCCCGTTCGCACGGTCCGCCGGAACGTTCCAGGGCGGCGGGTCGACTCCGGCCGGGCCGTCCGGGGAGTCGGGGTCCAGGGCCCGGCGCACCTGGGCCCAGTACTCGCCCCAGCGCCGCACGTCTCCCCCGCAGGCGCCGACGATCGCCAGGGTGACCGGCCGGGTGGGATGGGTCTCGCCGCGCATGGCGTCGCTGACGGTCGTCCTGCCGTACCCGGTGCGACGGGCCAGCTGGTCCAGGGTGAGGCCGGCCGATCCGCGCAGGTCACGGAGCCAGTGGGCGAAGAGCCGGGCCGGTGACCCGTCCAGCACGATCTCCTTCTGCGGACGCCCCATCGTGTGCAACCCCCCTGCTGCGCAACGCCGTTGCCGCCGCCGACGCGGCCGAGTCTGACACACGGCCGGACCCGTCGTCCCGGTCCTGCGGGGCCGCCCGTCGGCCGTCCCGGTTTTCCGGAGATCGTCCGGTTCGCCGGAGAACCGTTGAGTGCGAACTACCGCCCTTGTTACACAGGTTGCGCCCGGATCCGGTGCGCCCGCATCGGCCGGTTCCCGCTCTTGTGCCAGGAGAGGACCATGGCTTTGTTCCCCAGGACACCCCGCGCCACACGGCTGCCGGGCGACGTGGTGTCACGGATGGAGCGGTTCGGCCGCTTCGAGTTCGACCCCGTCGGTACCGACATCGACGCCTCGGACGTGTGGGCCGAACTCCAGGCGCCCTACCTGCCGTTCGCGCAGTCCGACCCGCAGGGCTTCGCCCGCGCCCTGGCCGACGCGGTGCTGCCGGCCGGCGGCTTCGCCCTCTTCGGCGCCGCGCGCACGGTGTGGAACCTGGTCGGCTCCGACTTCACCAGCCCGGCCTACGACGCCGTACGGATGGCCGCGTTGGAGTTCTTCCGGGCGAACGGGGTGCCGAGCAACCGGCTGTCCGCCGCCGACTGGCAGTTCTGGCAGGAGAACAGCTGCGAGCCCTGGCTCGTGGGCCGGCCCCGGCCGACACCCGAGGAGGTGCGCATCCCGGCCCTCGCGCCGGGGGAACTGCGCCAACTCGCGCGGATCACCGAGGCCTCGGACTCGAACGTCGTCTACGTCACCGCCGCGCCCGAGGGTCGTTTCGTGACGGTCGTGGACGCGCCGACCAGCGACACCGATCCCACCCGGGCCCGCTTCGAGTGGACGTCGGCGGACACCCTGCACGACCTCTACACCCGGATCGGCGAGGTGTTCCAGACACCCGTGCACTGGGTCGCCGACGAACTGCGTCCCTTCATCCCGCTGCCACCGTCCCGGCTGTGAGCCGAACGACTCCCGAGGAGAGAACCACATGGCCAGGACACCGGTCGAGATAACGACCCAGCTGTCGATGGCGGAGGCGGCCGACGTCTTCCGCCACGCGATGCGGGTGAGCTGGTGGAGCGAGCACATCACCGGCGCGGGCACCACCTTCGAGGAGCCCAGGGGCTCGGTCTTCGACACCGTGGCCCAGGACCGGCCCGACTTCACCGTGATGGCGCTGCTCGGCGGCCGGGGAGCGGAGATACAGAAGTCCGCGGTGCACATGCACATGTGGGACCGGGGCGCCCACCGCGAGATCGTGCTGGGCGTCGGCCGCAACCTCGGCGCCTTCGGCATCAAGGCGAACCGCAAGATCCGCCGCTACGTCGACACGCTGACGGAACTCGATCCGTCCATGAAGTACACGGGCATCTGACCGGGCCCAGCAGCCCTCGGTCCCTACGGCCCGACGAGCACCCGGCGCAGGGGACCGGGTGCTCGTGGCCATGAACGCGCCCGCGCGGTGCGGGTGTTCAGCCGACGGTGGCGAACGCCTCCGCGGACACGTCCCGTTCGAGCACCGACCGGTGGAAGGAGTAGACGCCGATGTCGGAGACCTTCACCAGCAGGCAGTACCGGTCCACCGACGCCACCGCCCGCACCACCTGCGCGTACTCGCGTCGCAGGAAGTGGACGGCCGCCTGGTTCGCCACCGAGCTCTGCCCGCACACCAGCACCACCGGCCGGCTCGACTCCGGTGGCGTGAACTTGGCGACCACCGCGTACTCCTGGCGCCCGCGGTCGAAGAAGTAGCGCTCCCCGCCGACCGCGATCGCCACCGAGTCGCGGCGTTCGCTGAACGGAGTGATCGTCACCCCGGGCAGATGGGCCGTCAGATGTCCGCCGGTGCGCGGATTGGACCCGCCGATCGGCCCGCCGACACAGAACTCGGTCCGGTCGCCGTTGGTGCCGCGCAGCTCGCCGGACTCCACACTCACCCGGCAGCCCAACTCGCTGAGCAGTACGGTCAGTTCGACGACCGCCCGCAGGTCGCGCTGCTGGGTGGTGCCCGGCTGTCCGTGTTTGGTGCCGACGACGATCACACAGTTCTCGCCCGGCCGGGTGCCGAAGAAGGCGGCCCTGCGGTACAGCGCCCGGCTCCGCCGTCCGCGTTCCCACAGGGTGCCCAGACCGAGGCCGACGAGGCTGGTCAGCAGACCGATCGCGACATTGGCGAGTACCGACAGCATCGCCCGGCCGTCAGCTCCGCCGGGCGGGCGCGGAGCGCGGTCCGCCGGGCGGGGAGTCGGGGTCGAGCGCGTGCACGAGGGCGACGACGCGCTCACGCTTGTCCTCGGGCAGCGGCACCCGCTCGTCGTCGCCCGACGCCGTCCCGCCCCCGGTGCCCGTGATCCGGGAGACCCTGCTGCCCGACAGCACCTCCAGCTCGCCGGTCAGCGCGTTCACCTCCGCCGCGTCCCCCCGGGCGACGGCCGTCGCCAACTCCTCCAGCAGCGCTGCGATCTCCACCCAGATCTGGGGCGGGAGCCGCCACTCCTTCAGCATCAGCCGCAGCGCCAGACTCGTCGCGCCGGCCGTCTCCCGGTCGATCGCGGACGCCCCCTCGGATGTACTCACGCCGTCGTCCTTCCCTCGCTCGTCGTCATGCGTCAACGCCCCGTGTGGACGTACGGCGCCCATACCTGCGGCGACCGGGCGTACCGCTCCCGCAACCCCCGTACGATCCCGTGCACGACCCGCGCGGTGTCGGTGACGTCGAGGCCGTCGCCGTAGGTCCGCAGGTCGCGGTAGAGACGGTCGGTCAGCCGTACCGACACCAGGTCGGTCGCCTCCCACAGCGCGCCCACCACCTGCGGATATCCGGCCGTCTGGAACGCCGACGTCAGGTGCACCGCCTCGTCGGGGAGGCGGTCGGTGCGGGTGGTGTGGCAGGCCAGCAGTACGGCGAGCTGGGCGTGCGGCAGATGTCCGCGGGCCACGTCCCGCACCGCGAGGTGTCCGTCGGCCAGATCCAGGTAACTCCGGGACGGGTCCTCGGCGTTGCTCATGCCGTGGCACGCGAAGTGCACGACGGCCGTGTAGGACAGCTCAGTGCGCACCCGCTCGACGGTGGCGTCGGCGCCCTGGACGATCCGCAGTCCGCGCAGGGTTCGGGCCATCGCCTGCACCTCCGCCACGGACGCGCCGTCCTTGCCGTCGGCGCCGGTGGGCTGCCGTACCGCCAGGAAGGGCCCGCGGCCCCCGCGCGTCGCCGGGGCCTGCCGGGCGTGCCGCAGCGCCCTGATGCTCGGCGTGTACGAGGAGGCGGCCCGGTCCAACACCGAGCGTCCGTCGCCGAGTTCGGCCGCCCGATGATGGCCGGCCGCGTGCAGCGGAAGGTGGGCCAGCGGTCCGGACGCCGACCACCACAGCCTCGGCACGGCCGCGCGCGGGGCGTCCTCGGGGATCGGCCGGGTCAGGCCCGCCGCGTTCAGCACCGGTTCGGCGATGGTGTCCCAGAGCCATTCGAGGGTGTCGAACACGGTCTCGGCGGCTTCCTTGCGCCGGGCACTGGAGTCGCGGACGTCCACGGAGACCGCCGCGAGGAACTGCCGTGCCTTGAGCGCGAGTTGCCCTTCGGTGACCTTCGGCAGCTCCACGAGCTCGATGCCCTCGGTCGTGACGACGAGGGCGTCCGAGCGCAGCCGGTCGATGTTGATCAGAACGATCGGCCCCTCCTTCGCCTCGCGTCGCATCTGCTCGACGCTCGGCGGCAGCAGGAAGTGCTCGAACCCGTCGAGTCCCCGGATCCGGGCCAGCAGCCGCTGCCACTCCTGGGTCACCGCGTGCTGGTCCCGGATCCGCGCGGCTTCGCCGGGACCGCCCGCCGAACTGCCATGCCCCGGCCGCCCGCCCGGCTCACCGGCGCCCTCCGTCTCCCGCAGTCGGCGGGCGAGAGCGGTGAACTCCCGGGCCACCTGCGGATGAGCCGCGGCCAGGTCGGAGTCGTCGCTGCGGGCCTGGAGATCCTGCCCCATCAGGACCGCCCGCCCCTGTTCCAGCAGGGCAGCCGCCTGTTCGGTGCGGCCCGCGGCGAGCGCCACCGCGCACGCGGTGCGGGCCAGGCTCGTCCCGGCGAGCCGGTCCGGGAGGTCGACGGTGCGGACGGTGCCGCCCGGGCCGGGATAGCGGCGGCCGAGCAGCGCGGTACGCAGGACGGCCTGGCGGTCGTCGCGGTGCAAGGCCTGGGACACCACCAGCGGCAGTGCTTCCAGCGCGGCCTCGGCGGCGTCGGTCGCCCGGACCCAATTACGGCTGTTCATCGCCGAGTTGAGCGCGACCCGCGCGTTCTCGAACCGCATCCGCGGTGGCAGCGCCCGTTCGGTGGCCGGGTCCCAGGAGCTGGGCTCGGGGTCGCCGTAGCGGTACCCGGTGACATCGTCGTGAGCGGTGCGGACCAGCTCGGTGACGGTCGCCAGGAGGGGCCGGAGCTGCTCGCGCAGCGCGGCCAGCTCGGGCGAGTACTCGGGCCGGCCCGGCAGGGCTTCGAGGCACTGCGCCGCCAACTCGACGAGCCGCACCGCCTCCTGGGTGCCGGACACGTCCCGGCGCATCGCGGAGACGCAGCCGAGGGCCTGTGCGTAGGCGATGGCGCAGCCGAGCCAGCTCGCCGACCCCTCGGGCAGTCGGCCGACCGCCCAGGCCAGCCCGTCGCACGCCCGGGCGACGGTCGGCTCGTCCTGGTGCAGCATTCCGTAGTCGGTCCGGCGCATTTCCACCGCGCACAGCAACTCGATGTACCGGGGACTCGTGGGCGGCAGCATGGCCAACTGCTCGTCCCCGCACCGCACGGCCTGCTCCAGGTCCTCCAGCTTGTCGCTGAAGGTGATCTGCGCGACGAGGAATTCCACGAGGGTGGCGGCGAGGAAACCCCGCTGCCCGTCCGGCAGCGGCCCGGCCAGCACGGCCTTCAACTGGTCGACGGCGAGGGCGAGTCGGCGCGGATCGCTGGCACCGGCACCCAGCAGGGCACCCCGCACGGCCGCCACGTCCGGCGGCAGCGCGCCGAGGTCCGCCATGTCCGGCGGCTCCGCGGGCCCGGCGTCCGCCGGTGGTCCGGGTGGCCAGACGAAGCCGCCGGATCGCGTGCGACCCGGTCCGGCGTCCGGCGAGGCGGCCCGAGGTCCACCGGTGAAGGGCTCGAAGACTTCCGGGCCGGGGCCGGGTGAGCGCACTCCGGGGCGGCCCGGCGGGACGTACATCCGGATGGGCGGCAGTTGCACCCCGCTCAGCAAGGGTCCCAGCATCGGGCCCGCGAGCCTGAGCAGGTGGGCTCCCTTGATCGGTGACCGCTTGAGCATCTTCCCCAACTTGGCGGACGCGGCGCGCTTGTCGGCGATGTGCGGCACCAGGGGGTGGTCCGGCGGGAGGTCCCGCTGGAGCGCGGCCCACATCTCGTCCGCGCGCCGGAGGTCGGCGTCCGACCCGGTGAAGATGGCCCGCGCGGCCAGCAGCGTCGGCATGTTCCCGGCGTAGATCCCGTTGTCGTCGGGCGGCGCGCCGGCCCGGAACGCCTCCAGTTGGGCGATGGCCTCGTCGACCACCTCCTCCTCGGGATGGAACGGCAGGGACATGGTGAGGGCGTGGGAGAACGCGAGATGGGCCGAGGCCGCCTCGGCGTCGAGCGGGGCGGTGCCGTGGCGTCGGGCGTGCTCGACCGCTCGCAGCGCCGACCGGCCGCCCCGCAGCGCGAGTTGGACGGGCCGGCTGTCGCTCGGCTTGTCCCGGAGGCGGGCCAGCGCCGCGTGCACGACGGTGGCGCTGACGAGGCCGGCCTCCAGGTGGTCGACGGTGATGCCGGTGAACGCCGCATCGGCCCACCGTCCGGCGTCCCGCAGCGCGTCCGTCTCACCCGACTCGAAGCGGAAGAACGCGGACTGCGCGAGCTGGGCCAGCAGCCAGGGCCGGACCAGATCGTCCGCCGGGAGCCCTTCGGCCAGCCGTACGGCGTGCGGGTGCGAGGGCCGGGGCGGCTCGAAGTGGCGGGGCGGGGCCTCCTCCGGGTACGTCGCCGCGACCGCCACCGGATCGTCCGCCGGGCGGCTCTGGGTCTGGGCGGCGAGCTGGTGGCGGACCTCGTCCGACAGCCGGTGGTCCTCGAAGCGCTGCGACAGCGTGCGCTCGGCCAGCCACAGGTGCAGCACCCAGCGGGGCCGCCGCGCATCCCGCTTGTCCCCCACGTCGAGCGCGTACTCCAGGACTGCCACCGCGGCCACCGCGCAGTCCCGGCCGCCCTCGGTCCAGGAGGCGCGCAGGAGTGCGGCCGCCGCGGGCAGCCAACTGGCCGGATCCTTCCCGGCGTTGGCGACATGCCGCTCGGCATCCGGTGTCCACCCCGCCTCACAGCGCGCCAGCAGGCGGTCCACAGCTGCTCGTATCTCTGACACACCGCCAGTCTCCCCGGCCGCGGCCCACTTTGGTCATCTTCCGGAAATCTCCGACAAACAACCACCGGTGTGCTTAGGGCAGTTCACGGCAGCGGGCGGAACGGCGGTCGCCACGCCTCGCCGACGGCGGCCGCCGCCGGGCCACCGTCTCGCTCAGGCCCCGACGTACGCCGCCAGGTGCTCCCCCGTCAGCGTCGACCGCGCGTCGACCAGGTCGGCCGGTGTCCCCTCGAAGACGACCTTGCCGCCGTCGTGGCCGGCGCCGGGGCCGAGGTCGATGATCCAGTCGGCGTGGGCCATGACCGCCTGGTGGTGTTCCACGACGATGACCGACTTGCCGGAGTCGACCAACCGGTCGAGCAGGCCGAGGAGTTGCTCGACGTCGGCGAGGTGGAGGCCGGCGGTGGGCTCGTCGAGGACGTAGACGCCGCCCTTGTCGGACATGTGGGTGGCCAGCTTGAGGCGTTGGCGTTCGCCGCCGGAGAGGGTGGTGAGCGGCTGGCCGAGGCTGAGGTAGCCGAGGCCGACGTCGGCGAGCCGGGTCAGGATCCGGTGCGCGGCCGGGGTGGCCGCCTCGCCCGCGCCGAAGAACTCCTCGGCCTCGGTCACCGACATGGCGAGCACCTCGCTGATGTCCCGGCCGCCGAAGTGGTACTCCAGCACGGACGCGTCGAACCGTTTCCCCTCGCAGTCCTCGCAGGTGGTGGCCACGCCGGCCATCATCGCCAGGTCGGTGAAGATGACGCCGGCGCCGTTGCAAGTGGGGCAGGCGCCCTCGGAGTTGGCGCTGAACAGGGCCGGCTTCACGCCGTTGGCCTTGGCGAAGGCCTTGCGGATCGGTTCGAGAAGTCCGGTGTACGTCGCCGGGTTGCTCCGGCGCGATCCGCGGATGGCGCCCTGATCGACCGACACCACGTTCTCGCCGGCCGGGATCGACCCGTGCACGAGCGAGCTCTTGCCGGAGCCGGCGACGCCGGTGATGACGGCGAGGACGCCGAGCGGAATGTCGACGTCCACGTCATGGAGGTTGTTGGTCGCGGCGCCGCGGATCTCCAGCGCGCCGGTGGGCTTCCGCGTCGACTCCTTGAGGGACGCCCGGTCGTCGAAGTGCCGGCCGGTGATGGTGCCGCCGGTGCGCAGTCCCTCGACGGTGCCCTCGAAGCAGACGGTGCCGCCCGCCGTACCGGCGCCGGGGCCGAGGTCGACGATGTGGTCGGCGATCGCGATGGTCTCCGGCTTGTGCTCGACGACGAGCACGGTGTTGCCCTTGTCGCGCAGGCGCAGCAGCAGGTCGTTCATGCGCTGGATGTCGTGCGGGTGCAGCCCGATGGTCGGCTCGTCGAAGACATACGTGACGTCGGTGAGCGAGGAGCCGAGGTGGCGGATCATCTTGACGCGCTGTGCCTCGCCGCCCGACAGCGTGCCGGCGGGTCGGTTGAGCGAGAGGTAGCCGAGGCCGATCTCGACGAACGAGTCGAGGGCCTGTTGCAGCGCGGTGAGCAGCGGCGCCACGGACGGCTCGTCGAGGCCGCGCACCCAGTCCGCCAGGTCGCTGATCTGCATCGCGCAGGCGTCGGCGATGCTGATGCCCTTGATCTTCGACGAGCGGGCACCCTCGTTCAGGCGGGTGCCGTCGCAGTCGGGGCAGGTGGTGAAGGTGACCGCGCGGTCCACGAACTCCCGGATGTGCGGCTGCATGCCCTCCCGGTCCTTGGCGAGCATCGACTTCTGGATACGCGGGATCAGACCTTCGTAGGTCATGTTGATGCCCGCGATCTTCATCCGGGTCGGCTCACGGTGGAGGAAGTCCTGCAACTCCTTCTTCGTGAACTTGCTGATCGGCTTGTCCGGGTCGAAGAAGCCGGACTCGCTGTAGAGCCGGGAGTTCCAGCCGCCTCCGGTGTAGCCGGGGACGGTGATGGCGCCCTCCGCAAGGGACTTGGAGTCGTCGTAGAGCTGGGTGAGGTCGAGGTCGGTGACCGAGCCGCGGCCCTCGCAGCGCGGGCACATGCCGCCGGTGATGCTGAAGCTGCGGCGCTCCTTGACCTTCTGTCCGCCGCGTTCCATGGTGACCGCGCCCGCGCCGCTGATCGAGGCGACGTTGAAGGAGAACGCCTTGGGCGAGCCGAGGTGGGGCTTTCCGAGCCGGCTGAAGAGGATGCGCAGCATCGCGTTGGCGTCGGTGGCGGTGCCGACCGTGGAGCGCGGGTCGGCGCCGAGCCGCTGCTGGTCGACGATGATCGCGGTGGTCAGTCCGTCGAGGACGTCGACCTCTGGGCGTGCCAGCGTCGGCATGAAGCCCTGCACGAAGGCGCTGTAGGTCTCGTTGATCAGCCGTTGCGACTCGGCGGCGATCGTGTCGAACACGAGCGAGCTCTTGCCCGAGCCGGAGACACCGGTGAACACCGTCAGCCGGCGCTTCGGGATCTCGATGCTGACGTCCTTGAGGTTGTTCTCGCGCGCCCCGTGCACGCGGATCAGGTCATGGGTGTCGGCAGCCTGCGGCTCGGCCGACCGCGGGTCCGTCCTCGTGGCCTTGCTCATCGTGTCTTCCCTCCGTGTCCACCGGGCCGGCCCGTCGTCGGGTCCGCCGGCTGCCCCCACGCTAGAGGTGAGGTGCGGGTCCGCGCTTCTCGAATCCTGACCGAAGGGACATCTGTCCCGCCTACTGATCGCCGCGCAGATACCGGGTGACCATGTCGACCAGCTCCTGCTCGAACGTCTCGACCGGGACGGTCCGCGGGTCGGCCATGAGCTTGTGGGTGTTGATCTCCACGGTGAACACGATCAGCTCGGCCGCGGTGTCGAGGTGCCGCACATGGACATCGCCTCGTCCCTGCTGGCCAAGGACACCTCGGGGCGGACCGTGTTCCCGCTCTTCACCAACGAGACGCCGCTGGGGCTGCCCGAACCGCGCGGCGCCGCCGACATGGTGATGGTGCCCGACCCGACGACCTTCCGGATGCTGCCGTGGTCACCGGGCACCGGCTGGCTGCTGTGCGACCTGCGCTTCACCACCGGCGCTCCGGTCCCGCTGTGCACGCGTGGGCTGCTGCGCTCGGTCCTCGACCAGGCGGAAGGGCTGACGTACCGCACGGGGCTGGAGGTGGAGTTCCATCTGTTCCGGCTGGACGACCCGCGTCTGGGTCCCGGTGATCAGGGTCAGCCGGGTGCCGCGCCCGAGGTCGGGATGCTCAACCACGGCTACCAGTACCTCAGCGAGCTGCGCTACGACGAGCTCGACCCCATCCTCGACGTCCTGCGCTCGAACATCGAGGGACTGGGCCTGCCGTTGCGCAGCCTGGAGGTGGAATTCGGCCCGAGCCAGGTCGAGTTGACGCTCCAGCCCGCCGACGGTCTCGGTACGGCCGACGCGATGGTGCTGCTGCGCAGCGCGGTCAAGCAGGTCGCCGCCCGCCACGGCCATCACGCCACCTTCATGTGCCGACCCCATCTGCCGGGCGTCTTCTCCAGCGGCTGGCATCTGCACCAGAGCATGCTGCGCGACGGCGTGGGCATCTTCGCACCGGAGACCGGCGAACTCACCGCGTCCGGACCGCCGTTGTCGCCGTACGGAACCGCCTTTCTTGGTGGGCTGCTGCGGCACGCGCGGGCCACGAGTGCGTTCTCGACGCCAACTCTCAATGGTTTCAAACGCTTTCGCTCACTTTCCTTGGCACCGGACCGTGCGGTGTGGGGGCGCGACAACCGTGGGGCGATGGTGCGAGTACTGGGTGACGGACCGTCATCCACCCGGCTGGAGAACCGGATCGGCGAGCCGGCCGCCAACCCCTACCTCTACCTCGCCTCCCAACTCGCCGCCGGACTGGAGGGCGTGGCGGGTGGCCTGGAACCCGGACCGGCCGCCGACGAGCCCTACGCGGCACGCGCCGAACCGCTCCCCCGCTCACTGGGCGAGGCCCTGGACGCGCTGGAGTCCGACCGCATGCTCACGGACCGGCTCGGCAAGGACTTCGTGGCGTACTACACGAGCATCAAGCGGGCCGAGATCACCCGCTTCAGCCAAGAGGTGACCGACTGGGAACAGCGGGAGTACTTCCGTGTCTTCTGACCTCGACCACCCCGGGTCTTCCGACCTGGACCACCTCGGCGGGACCACCCGACGTCTCCTGGTCCGACAGGCCCGCTGGGTCGCCCATGACGTGCTGGAACTCCGTCTGACCCGGCCCACCGGCGGCACCCTGCCGCCCTGGGAGCCGGGCGCACACGTGGAGTTGACCCTGCCCTCGGGACTCCGGCGGCACTACTCGCTGTGCGGGGAGCCGGCGGACAGCGAGGCGTGGACGCTCGCCGTGCACCGCGTGCCCGAGGGGCGTGGCGGCTCCCGGGAGATCCACGAAACCGCCCTGGTGGGCCAGGAGTTGGAGGCGCGCGGGCCGATCAACAGGTTCCCGCTCGTGCCCGCGTCGGGCTACCTCCTGCTGGCCGGCGGTATCGGCGTCACCCCGCTGCTGCCGATGGCCCGCGAACTCACCGCCCGCGGCCTGCCCTGGCGACTCGTCCTGGGCGCCCGCGACCGCTCCCGGCTCGTGTACGCCGAGGAGTTGGCGGCGTTGGGCGGGGACCGGGTGCTGCTCGCACCGCAGGACGAGGTAGGACTGCCGGACCTGGCCGCCGAACTCGCCGCCACCCCGCCCTCGTACGCCGTCTACGCCTGTGGCCCGCGACCGATGCTCGACGCGGTGACGGCCCTGTGCCGGACGGCGGACCCGGTGCGGTCGCCGCACGTCGAACGGTTCACCGCGGCCGACGAGACCGAGCCCGTGCAACTCGACGCGCCGAGCGGGGAGTTCGAGGTGGTGCTGGCCCGTTCGGGTCTGCGGCTGACCGTGCCCGCCGACCGTTCCGTGCTGGACGTCGTACGGGAGAAACTCCCGGATGTGCCCTTCTCCTGCGAGGAGGGCTACTGCGGCACCTGCGAGACGCCGGTGACGGCCGGGCTCCCTGACCACCGCGACACGGTGATCGAACCGTCCGAACGCCCCACCGCCACCACGATGATGATCTGCGTGAGCCGCTGCGACTCCCCGGTGCTGGAGCTGGATCTCTAAGCGCGGCCTTTCGCCAGGCGATGCAGCAGAGCCCGGGGACGGTACGGGATGACCTCGGCCAGGGAGATGGCGGTGCTGGTCCGGTCGACTCCGTCGATGGCGAGGATCGCTTTGGTGATGCGGTGCAGGTCCGAGGTGTCCTTGGCGACGACCTGCGCGAGGAGGTCGGCGTCGCCGGTGGTGTAGTGCACCTCGATGACCTCGGGGAGGTCGAGCAGGCCCTCGTGGACGCTCTCGGGCTCGGCCTGGCTCACGGCGAGCGACATGAACGCGACCAGGCCGTACCCGAGGGCGGCGGGGTCGACGCGTCGGCTGACGGGCTTGAGCACGCCGTCGGCGGCCATCCTCCGCAGCCGGGCGTGCACGGTGTTCCGGGCCACGCCCAGGGTCTGCGCCAGGGCGAGGATCGTCGCGCCCGGGTCGTCGTCGAGGGCCAGGATGATGCGGGCGTCCAAGGGGTCCATCAGCGTCATGATGCGCATTCTGCCATCATGAATCCTTGGCATTGAGCATCTGTCGCACTGACTAGAGCCTGTATTGCGCGGATGCCCTGCGATGTGGTCAAGGTGGTGAGCCGTTCCACGCCTCCGCCCTGATGAAGGACCGCCCGCCATGGCCTTGAGCTCGCACCCCACCGGTACCGGTCGCTCCTGGGTCGTCATCGTCGCCGCCGGAGTCGCCGCCGGGCTACAGGTGTGGAAGGTGCCGCCCGCGGTGCCGTTCCTGCGGCACGATCTGTCGCTGAGTCTGGTCCAGGCCGGGACTCTGCTGGGGGTCGTCCAGCTGGCCGGGATGCTCGGGGGACTTGCCGTCTCGCTCCTGGTCGAGCTGATCGGTGAGCGGCGCTGTCTGAGCGCGGGGCTGGTTCTGCTGTTCGTCGGTTCGGCGGGCGGGGGCTTCGCCTGGTCGGCGGCGCCGCTACTGGCCTCGCGGGCGGTCGAGGGGGCCGGTTTCATCCTGGTGGCGGTGACCGGGCCGGGGCTGATCCGGCGTACCGCACCGCCCGGTCGTTTCACCACGGCCATGGGCTTCTGGGGCGCCTACCAGGGCATCTCCACCTTCGCCGGACTCGTCGTCGGCGCGCTGGTCCTCCAGGTGATGCCGTGGCGGGTGTGGTGGTGGGGCATGGCCGTGGTCGCGCTGCTGCCGTTGCCGTGGGTCCTGGCCCGGGTGCCCCGTGACGACGCGGGTGGTGCGCGGGGCGCGGCGAACGCCCTCGCCCGGATCGGCCGTACCGTCCGGGCGCCCAGCCCGTGGACGGCCGGGCTCGTCTTCGCCTGCTACACCCTGCCGTGGATGGCCGTGGTCGGGTTTCTGCCCACCATCTATCGCGACGGCGGGATGACGGGCAGTTGGCCGGGTGTGCTGAGTGCCCTGGTCGGGGCGGCGAACGCGGTGGGCTCGATCGCCACGGCGGCGCTCATGCGACGCGGCCTGCCCACTCGCGTCCTCCTCGTCCCCGCGTTCGTCGTCATGGCCGTCGCGTCCGTGCTGGCCTTCGCCGTCGACTGGCACCGCCTCCCGGCAGGTACCGCCGCGCAGTTCGCGTGTGTGGCGGTCTTCTCGCTGACCGGAGGTGCGATACCGGCGACCTTGCTGCGCATGATCGGTGAGCTGACGCCGGCCGGGGGCTCCGCTCCCGCGACCATGGGTCTGATCCAGCAACTGTTCAACGCCGGCAGTTTCATCGGCCCGACGCTCGCCGCGTGGCTGGCGACCCGCACCGGCGACTGGTACTCCACCTGGTGGATCACCTGTGCCTGCGCGGCCGTCGGTGTTGTCCTCGGGCTGCGCCTCGGTGACCGATCCGGAACCGCTACGGCACCTTCCCTCCCCCAACCCTCTGTTGGAGTCCGGTGCGGAGGGGATCGTCGTCGGGCAGGCCGAGTTCGGCGGTCAGGGTGAGTGCGCGGGTCCAGACCTCGTGGGCCGCGTCGGACTGGCCGGCGCTGTGATGGCTGTCCCCGAGGCAGATCAGGCAGGCCGCCTCGCTGTGGCGCTCCCCCGTGGCCTGGAACAGCTGGGCCGCTTGCCGGTATCGGTCAACTGCCTGTTGATAGCGGCCCAGTTGATGGTGGATGTAACCCAGGCTGTCGGAGATGTGGGCCTGCCCGTCCACGTCCCCGGCCGCCCGCGCCAGTTCGAGGGCCTGTTCGCAGTGTCCGAGTGCGCGGAGATGGTCGCCCAGGTGCGCCTGCCGCCAGCCGATGTGGTTCAGCACCGCGGCCTGTCCCGCCCGGTCGCCCGCGGCCCGGTAGTGCTCCAGGCTCCGGTAGGCGTGTTCCAGGGCGAGTTCGGCGTCGCCCTGTCCCCCCGACATCCGTGAGAGGTGTTGATGGGTGCGGGCCTGGCCCGCCTCGCTGCCGGCCGCGGCGAAGAGTTCGAGGGCCCGCAGATAGTGTTCCCGGGCCGGTTCCGGGCACTTCAACCGGTCCAGGGCCAGGCCCAGTCCGCGGTGGGCGCCCGCCCGTCCGCCCAGGTCGCCCTCCCGCTCGGCCGCCGCCAGCGCGCGGTGCCCGGCGGTCAGCAGCGCCTGCCAGTAACCGTGCCGGTCCAGGAAGGTGGTCAGTACGGTGACCAGCCGCCACACGTGGGCGTCGAAGCCGGGCTGTGGCTGCCGCACGATCGCCAGCAGCACCGGGTGTTCGTCGAGCAGCCAGGCCTGCGCCCGGCCGTAGTCCTCGAACTCCAGCGGGTTCGCGCCGGATTTGGGTGCGGGCACGTCCACCGGATTGGGCTGCGGGGTCACCAGTACGTCGGCCGCCCGCGCGGAGTGCAGATAGTGGTCCATCATCCGGCGCAGCGCGGACCGCCGTTCCCACTCGTCGTCGTACGCGGTCACGAGTTCCCCGGCGTAGACGCGCAGCAGGTCGTGGAAGGTGTACCGGCCGGGCGCGTGCTCGACCAGCAGGTGGCCGCCGGTCAGTTCGGCCAGCAGCGCGCGGACGCGTTCGGGGGGTGCCCCGGACAGTGCGGCGGCCGCACGTCGGTCGAGATCGGGTCCCGGGTGCAGGGCCAGCAGGCGGAACAGTCGGGCGGCGGCGGGGCTGAGCGCACTGTAGGACCAGGAGAACACCGCCCGTACCTGACTGGACTCCTCGCCGCCGTCCAGCGCGTCCAACCGGCCGCCCGCTTCCCGGAGTTCGTCCGCGAGGGCGCCCAGCGGGCGGCGTGGCTGCGCGGCGGCGCGTGCCGAGACCACGGCCAGCGCGAGGGGCAGTCCCGCGCACCAGGTGACGACGTCCGCGACCGCCGCCGGTTCGGCCGCGACCCGGCCCGCACCGAGCCGTTTCGCCAGTACGTCCCGTGCGCCGGCCGGTGTCAGCGGGTCCACGGCGAGCAGATGGGCGCCCTCGGTCGCGGCCAGCCCGGTCAGCCGGTTGCGGCTGGTCACCAGCGCCATGCAGCCGACCGAGCCCGGCAGCAGCGGGCGGACCTGTTCCTCGTCGCGGGCGTTGTCGAGGACGACCATCATCCGGCGCCCCGTCAACAGGCTTCGGTACAGGCCGACTTGGGCCTCAAGTCCCGGCGGTATCCGCTCCGCCCGGACCCCGAGCGCGTCGAGGAATCCGCGTACCGCCTCGGTCGGCGGCACCACGGACCCCTGCGGGTCGAACCCCCGCAGGTTCACATAGAGCTGCCCGTCGGGGAACGCGCTCTCCACCCGGCGCGCCCAGTGCACGGCGAGCGCGGTCTTCCCCACGCCCGCCATGCCCGACACCGCCGAGATGACCACGGCGGCGGACTCTCCCTCGGCCGAGGCGAGGATCGCGGCGAGCCGGGCCAGTTCTCCGTCCCGGCCGGTGAATCCTCGTACCGCCATGGGGAGTTGGGCGGGAAGCTCGGTCTGTCGTATCGCCGTCGACGGCTCGGTCTGTCGTATGACCGCAGACGGCTCGGGGCGCCGGGGCGACGCGGGGCGGTGGCCGCGCAGGATCGACTGGTGGAGCTGGCGCAGGGCCGGTCCGGTGTCCGTGCCCAGTTCCTCCGCGAGCCGTTTGCGGACGGCCGCGTAGCAGTCCAGGGCCTCCGCGCTGCGGCCGGTCTCGTGCAGGGCCCGCATCAACGCTTCGGCCAGGGGTTCCGCGAGCGGGTACTCGCCGAGCAGGCCGGTCAACGGGCCGATGACGGGGGCGGGATCGCCGTGGCGCAGTTCGGCGCGGGCCCAGCCGACGGCGGCGTCCTGGTGCTGGCGCCGCCAGGCCTCACGCATCCGGGCCGCCCACTCACCGTTCAGACCGGACAGCGGCTCCCCGCGCCACAGGTCGAGTGCCTCGCGCAGCAGCCCCGCCCGCGCGGGGTCGTCAGGGGCCGCCGACCGTGCCTGGTCGACCAGTTGGCGGAAGCGGTACACGTCCACCTGGTCCGGGCGGGCCTCCAGGAGGTATCCGCCGGAACGGCGGACCAGTAATAAGGGTTCCCGCGCGGTCTCGGCGGCCTGCTCGCACATCCGCCGTATCCGGGCGACATGGGCGTGCACCGCACCGCGCGCGCCGTCCGGCGCGTGCGGGCCCCAGACCCGCTCGATGACCGCGTCGACGGCGACGGGCCGGCCGACGTCCACGGCCAACGCGGCCATCACGGTACGGCGTTGGGGCGGGCCCACCTCGACCGCGTGCCCCTCCGCCGACAGTTCCACCGGCCCGAGCAACTGCACGTCCACCATGGTGTGCGCCTCCCCCTGCACAAAGCCTCCTCCTTTTCTTCACGGACGCGTGTGCGGCGCGACAAGACTTCGACAAGGTTTCCCGTCACACACCGGTGCGAATCTGCTGGGGTACGGGCGGGGCGCCGACCGCGTCCCCTCGACGTACGACGGCAGGGCCGTCGCCTGGCGGCTGCGCAACAGGCAAACGGGGGCGAGACGTGTGATCACACGGGGAGTGATGGCACCTGAGACACGGGTGCCGGTACGGCGGCCGGAGACCTTACCGGCGGCCACCGAGAACGCCGGCGGAAGGAGTGTGCTGGAAGGGGCCTTCGCCCTGCTGGAGGCGGTGGAGCGGGCCTTGGAGGCGGGGCCGACGAGACTGGCGTCCGAGTGCGGACTGCCCAAGACGACCGCGTACCGCCTGCTGGAACAACTGGCGGATCTGGGCGCGGTCGAGCGGTGCGGCGGGAGTTACCGGGTGGGCCCGCGGATGTTCCGCCTGGGGCGCGCGTGGCAGCCCCATCCCCGGCTGCGCGCCGCGGCACGGGAACCGATGCGGCGGCTGGCGCAGCTCACGGGTACCACGGTGGGCATCGCCGTCCTGTGGAAGGGCGAGACGCTGATGGTCGAGTGGTGTCCCGAGGACGCCCGCCGACCGGACCCGCTGGAGACCCGGATGACCTGGCCGTGGTTCACCGCGGCGGGCAAGGTCCTGGTGGCCACGGCCGCTCCGGCACCTCTGCTGGGGCCACTGCCCGCGTCCTGGGCGCGGGACGCCGAGGCGATACGGGAGCGCGGTACCGCGTTCGACCGGGAGGAAGTGGTAACCGGCGTGTGCTGCGCGGCAGTTCCCCTGATCGGCGTGCGCGGCACTCCGGTGGCAGCCCTGTGCGTCCTCACCGATCCGGCCCACCACCTGGAACGGCTCGCGGAGACCGCGCGCCGGACGGGGCGGGTGATCAGCGCGGGGTTGCGGAGGCGCTGAGGGACGGTCGGGGGCACTGATACGACGGGGACGGCGACGCGCGGTCCGGCGATCGGGCGGGGACGGCCACCGGGCCGCACCGCCGGCCCCGTCTTCGAACACGCCGGGCGCTCGGTCAGGGGCCGAGCGCCCGGCGTGCTGTTCCACGTGACCAAGCCGCGTCCCGCACGAGACATCGGTTGATCGACCGTTGCCGAGGTCAACACCCCTGAAAACCCCTGCAGTTCCCACCGATCCCCGTCGTACGCTGACGGCCGCTGTCTGCCGAGGGAGGACGCATGGGGATTCGAAGCCTGACCCGCACCGAAGCCGAACGCCGGGCCGCGCTGATCGCGGTCGAGCGGTACGACGTGGACGTCGATCTGACCGCGCTGCCCGACGGGCCGGACGTCCGCTCCGTCTCCACCGTGGCGTTCACCTGTCGTGAACCGGGCGCCGAGACCTTCGTGGACTGTGCGGCACGGGTCCTGAGCGCGACGCTGAACGGCGTGGAGCTCGCCCCCGGCGAGGACGGCCGGATCCCGCTCCACGGTCTCGCCGCGCACAACGTGTTGCGCGTGGAGAGCGTCCAGGCCGACACCACGTCCGGCGAGGGCGTGCACAAGGCGACGGACCCCGCCGACGGCGAGGTGTACATGTGGATGAGCTTCGAACCGGACGAGGCCCACTTCGTGTGGGCGTGCTTCGACCAGCCCGACCTCAAGGCCCCGCACGCCTTCACTGTCACGGCCCCGGCCACGTGGACCGTCACCGGCAACTCCGGCGACGCACGCGTCGAGGAGCTGGACGGAGCCCGCCGCTGGACCTTTCCGGACACCCCGCCCCTGTCGACGTACAACACGGTCGTCAACGCGGGCCCCTTCCACGAGGTGCGCCGCGAGGCCGACGGCCACAACTTGGGCCTGTACGCCCGCCGTTCGCTCGCCGAGGTCCTCGAACGCGACGCCGACGAGATCTTCACCCTCACCCGCCAGGGCCTCGCCTTCTACGGCGAGGCCTTCGCCATGCCGTTCCCGCAGCGCCGCTACGACCAGGTGTTCGTGCCCGAGTTCGGCGGGGCGATGGAGAACTACGGCTGTGTCACCTGGTCGGACACGTTCCTTCAGCGGGCCGCGCCGACCCCGGCCGAACACGCCCTGCTGGCAAAGGTGTTGCTGCATGAGATGGCGCACATGTGGTTCGGCAACATCGTCACCATGCGCTGGTGGGACGACCTCTGGCTGAACGAGGCGTTCGCGGAGTTCGCCTGCCACTGGGCGGCCGAGCGCGCCACCCGGCACACGGACGCGTGGGCGAGCCATCTGATGATCGGCAAGATCCGCGCGTATCTGGCCGATCAGGGCCCCGCCACACACCCGATCCACCAGCCCATCCATGATGTGGCCCAGGCCGCGTCGATCTTCGACAGCATCACCTACCCCAAGGGCGCCTCCGTCCTCCAGCAGCTCAAGACATACGTCGGCGAAGAGCAGTTCCGGGCCGGCATGGCCGGCTACTTCGCCCGGCACGCGTGGGGCAACACCGCGCTCCAGGACCTGATCGACTCCCTGTCCGAGGCCAGTGGCCGCGACCTGGACACCTGGCGCACCGCCTGGCTGGAGACGGCGGGCACCGACCGCTTCACGCTGGAGCGCGACGGCGACTCGGTCACGCTGGTGGCCGCCGCCAGCCCGCGTCCGCAGGTACTGGCGGTGGGCGCATACGCGAGGAACGGCGACGTACTGGAGCGCCGGGCGCTGGTGCGGGTCGAGGTGACGGAGCCGCGTACCGCGATCACCGGTCTCCCGCCCGCCGCCGACGTCCTGCTGATCAACGACGACGACCTGACCTTCGCGACGACCCGCCCGGATCCCACGACCAGGGACGCCCTCTTCCGTACGGCGGCGCAGTTGCCCACGGCCATCTCCCGGGGTGTGGCGGCGGCCACCGTGTGGGACATGCTGACCACCGGCGAGGCCACGGCGGCGGAGGCGGGGCGGTGCCTCACCTCGGTGCTGACGGCCGAGACGTCCGACGCGGTGATCGAGCCGTATCTGACCCTCGCCGCGAACATCGCCGAACTGTGGGCGCCGCCCGCCGACCGCGTCGCGTTGTCGGCGGAGGTCGCGGCGGCCTGTCGAAACCTCGCCGCGGACCCCGGCCGCCGTCAGGTCGCGCTGCGCGGCCTGGCGCGTACCGCGACGACCGCGGACGATCTCGGCTGGCTCCGCCAACAGGCCGGTGACGACGTGGACCTGCACTGGCGCGCGCTCATCCGCGAGGCGGAACTGGGCGGCGACATCGCAGCGGAGTCCGACCTGCTCCTCACCCGGGACCCGGACCCCGACGCCTGGCTCCGCGCCCTCACCGTGCGGGCCGCGCTGCCCGACGCGGCGAGGAAGGCGGAGGTCTGGCAGCAGCTGGTCGGGACCCGCACGATCCCCATCAACTCGGTGGGTCTGGTGGCGGCGGCCTTCTGGCGCCCCGGCCAGGACGAGCTGCTGGCGCCCTATGCCGAGCGCTATCTGGAGGCGGTCCCGAAGCTGCACCAGGGCGGAATGATCCTGGCGATGAGCTACACGCAGCGTCTCTTCCCGTTGCACGCCATCGACGCCACGTACATCGAGCGGGCCCGGCAGGCCTCCCAGGAGGCGGTCCCGGTGGTCCGTACGACCCTCCTGGAGCGCTCGGACGAGGTCAGCCGGATGCTCCGCGCCCGGGGCGGATCGGTCTGACCTGCTCGGAGCTCCGGACGAGGCAATCGCAGGGCGGCCCGTCAGTCCGCCGGTGGGGTCGGCCCGGGCGCGGACCGTTCCGGGTGCGGATGGGACGGCTGTACCCGCAGCGGCCGGGCCGCCCAGCCGGGCAGGTGCCAGTTCCAGCCTCCGAACAGGGAGACGAGGGAGGGAACGAGCAGCATCCGCACGATGGTCGCGTCCAGCAGGATGCCGATGCCGAGGCCGGTCGCCAGCGTCTTGAGATCGGTGCCCGGTCCCGAGGCGAGTGCGGCGAAGGCGAGGAAGAGGATGAGTGCGGCGCTGGTGACGAGTCGGCCGGTGCGGCCGATGCCCTCGATGACCGCGTCGTCGGTCGAGTGGCCTGCGTCGTACTCCTCCCGGATACGGGAAAGGATGAACACCTCGTAGTCCATGGACAGTCCGAACAGAAACGCGAAGATCATGATCGGGATCCAGAACGTGACGGCGCCGGTCGCGGCGATGCCGAAGAGCGTGTTGGAGCCATGGCCGTCCTGCCAGAACAGCACCATCAGGCCCAGCGTCGCCGCCAGCGAGATCAGGTTGAGCAGCACCGCCTTCAGCGGCAGCAGCAGGGAGCGGAAGGCGCGCACGAGCAGGATGTACGTCAGCAGCGCGATGATCGTGAGCATCAGCGGGAAGTTGCCGTAGACGGCGTGCAGGAAGTCGATCTGTGCCGCGCCGACGCCGGCGACACCGACGACCCCGGGCAGGTGCTCGGTGGCGGTCTTGACCCGCCTGACCACGTCGACGCTCTTCGAGTTCACGGTCTCGGTGTCCGGAATGACGACCACGATGCTCTGTCCGCCCTGGTTGCCGACGGGCCCGGTCGGCACGAGCACGCTGGTCACGCCGTCGACCTTGGTCAACTCGGCGGCGACGGGTTTCGCCTGGTCGGTGCTGACCAGGACCTCCATCGGGGTCAGCGCGCCGGTCGGGACGCCGCCGCGCTCCAGGGTCTGCAGGGTGTCGTAGGCCGGGCCGTTCTTGGCCAGCGATTCCGAGGAGGCGAGGCCGATCTTGATGCCGAAAAAGACGCCGACTAGGGCCGCGAGCGCGGCCAGTGCGGCGGCGGCCGCGATCCAGCGGCGCCGTACGACCGCGGCGGTCCAGCGGCTCCAGAACCGGCTCGCCCGGTTCTCGTGCCGGATCTTCGGCCAGTCGACCTTCGGTCCGATGCCGCCGAGGATCGCGGGAGTGAGGGTGAGGGTGGTCAGCACGCTCGCGAGCGGGATGAGCGCGCCGCCGTAACTCATGCTGCGCAGGAACGGGACCGGCAGGACCACCAGCGAGAGCAGGCCGATGGCCACCGTGACGCCGCTGAACACGATCGCGTGCCCGGCGTGCTGCATAGCTACCACGACCGCCTCGTGGTTCTCCCGGCCGCGGTCGCGCTCCTCGCGCCAGCGGGTGACGAACAGCAGCGAGTAGTCGATCGCCACGCCCAGGCCGATCAGGGCGACCAGGAACTGCACGATGAACGACATGTCGGTCAGGTAGGTGAGCGGCAGGAGCATCACGAAGGTCGCGAGGATCGACACCGCGGCGACGAGCAGCGGCAGCAGGGCGAGGAAGGAGGCGAACACGAAGGCGAGGACGGCGAGTGCGCCGACGGCGCCGAGGAGCGTCTCGCCGAGCACACCGGGCCCGCCCCCGTCGTCGCCGCCGGAGGCCAGCGCGTCCTCGCCCGTCACTCCGATCACCGCACCCGCCGGCATGGCCTTCTCCGCCGCCGCCCGGATCGGGTCGGTCAGCAGTTTCTGGCTGGGTGACGGGTTGAACCGGTAGAACACCAGCGCGTAGGCGGTGCGGTCGTCCTTCGTGCGGAAGGCCTTGTCACCGGTGTTCGCCTCATCGATCAGCCGCACACCCGGTACCGCCGTGCCGACGGCCGTGAAGACCCGCCCGACATCCGCCTCGTGACCGGTGATCGTCTGCCCTGCCGGAAGGGTGACCGCCACCAGGTAGGGGTTGGTGTCGCCGCCGCTGCCGAAGGCGTCCTCGATCTGGTGCGCGGTCACGGTGCCGGGCTGTCCCGGCAGGGAGAAGTCGATCGTCAGCCGGTCCGTGGTGCGACCGGCCAGCAGGATGCCGGCGACCAGCACCAGACCCCAGAACGCCACGACCCCTTTGCGATGCCGCAGAACGAATTCGGCCCACCGTCGCATACCGGACCTTCCCCGGATCGTTGGTTGCGCGAGTTTAGCCCGCCGCCCACTTTCTCCGCTATCGGAGCGATCCATCCGTTTTGACGGGATCCGGAAGCATGGAATCCGCACCCACCGCCTCGGGAAGAAACGGCGCCGAAGGGGGCGTTGCCTTGTGAGTAGTGCTGGATCACCACCGGACGTCTGAGAACGGAGCAGTCGAGGTGAGCGACGCGATAGACGCCAACACCCTCAACAGGGCGGAGGCGGCTGCTCCGACGCCCGACGTATTGGAGCGGGTACGGCGCAACCGGCGGCACACCCTGGAGCTGCTCACCGTCTGTGCCGTGGGACTCGTCCCGTGGACGGTCCTGCTGGCGATGACGCTGCCGTCCGGGTACGAGGTCCATCAGTGGCGCCTGACATGGGTCGGTTTCGACATCCTGCTCGTGGTCGCGATGGCGTCCACCGCGCTGCTCGGCTGGCGGCGGAACCGTGCCGTCATATTGGCGGCGCTCACGACGTCGGTACTGCTGATCTGCGACGCGTGGTTCGATGTGTCGCTCGCCTTCGGCACGTCGGAGGTCTGGTGGTCGGCGGCGTTGGCGCTGTTCGTCGAACTGCCGCTGGCCTTCTACCTGATACGCCGGGTGATGGGGATGATCTCGCTCGCCCGGTGGCCGTCCATGGAAGCGGACACCCGGCTCACCGAATAACCCGCTTTGCCTCTGTGGCAACGGTGAGGTTTTCGCAACTCCCCTTTGTTCCCGATGACTTCGTTCGGAAATCCCCGGGGCTGAAGTTGGTCGCCATGGAGAGCGGCGAGGTGGCAAGACCTCGGCGCGCGGCATGGAGGATGTCATGCCCGAGATGTATTTCGATGTGCGCTGGCCCGACGGTCTGGCCCAGCGCTGCTATTCACCCTCCACGATAGTCGAGGACTACTTCACCCCGGGCGCCGCATACGAGCTCGCCGAATTCGTCGAGCGCAGCCGTACGGCTCTCGGTATCGCCGGTGAGCGAGTACGGGAGAAGTTCGGCTTCTTCTGCACCGGCGCCTCCGACCAACTCGCCCGGATAGAACGGACGGCCGCGGCTTACGGCGACATCGCCGGGGCCAAGGTCACGGTTGAATCGCTCACCGGCGCCGACGGGAGCCCGCGATGAGCCCCGCGACACGACTGACCGGCACGCACTGCTCGGTGGCCGTGGTGGGCGGTGGCCAGGCGGGCCTCTCCGTCAGCCACGAACTGCGCGAACGCGGCATTGACCACGTGATCGTCGAGGCCCACCGGGTCGGACACGAGTGGCGCGAGCGCCGCTGGGACTCCTTCTGCCTGGTGACCCCCAACTGGCAGTGCAGGCTGCCCGGTTACCCCTACCAGGGTGACGATCCCGACGGCTTCATGGTCCGCGACGACATCGTGCGGTACCTGGAGGGCTACGTCGCCCACTTCCGCCCGCCACTGGTCGAAGGCGTGACGGTCACGAGGCTGCGCCGATCCCCGAACGGAGTCTTCGAACTCACCACCACCGAGGGCGACTTCACCGCCGACCAGGTGGTGATAGCGACCGGCCCCTACCACGCCCCCTCCCTCCCCCCGATGGCCCAACGCCTCCCCGACTCCCTCACCCAGGTCCACTCCTCGCGCTACCGCAACTCCGCCCAACTCCCCCCGGGCGCCGTCCTGGTGGTCGGCACCGGCCAGTCCGGCTGTCAGATCGCCGAGGACCTGCACCTCGCCGGACGCCAGGTCCACCTGGCCGTCGGCAGCGCCCCGCGCGTGGCCCGCTTCTATCGCGGCCGGGACTGTGTGGCATGGCTCGACGAGATAGGCCACTACGCGAAGAGCATCGACGACTTCGACGACGCCGGCGCGGTCCGGATGCGCGTCAACCACTACGTCACCGGACGCGACGGAGGCCGCGACATCGACCTGCGCGTCTTCGCCCGCGACGGTATGCGGCTGTACGGGCGCCTCACCGAAGTCAGCGGTACGGCACTGGAGTTCGCCGACGACCTCAAGGTGAACCTCGACCACGCGGACGCCGTCGCCGAGGGCATCAAGGACGCCATCGACGCCCACATCACCGCCCAGGGCATCACCGCACCGGACGAGCCCCGCTACGTACCCGTGTGGGAGCCGGACGAGCAGCCGCGCGAACTCGACCTGGACCAGGCCGACATCACGTCCGTCGTCTGGTCGACGGGGTTCCGCCGCGACCACCGCTGGATAGAAGCACCGGTCTTCGACGGCCGCGGCTACCCGATGCACTGGCGTGGCGCGACCAGCGTCCCCGGCCTGTACTTCCTGGGTCTGCCCTGGCAGCACTCATGGGGTTCGGGACGCTTCGAAGCGGTGGGCAGGGACGCGGAGTTCCTCGCGAACCACATCGAGGCGTCACGCCGCCTGGCCGACGTCTGCGGCACCCTCACCGGCGCCCCCACCGACCTCGCCTCCGCCCTTCCGATCGGCTGAGGAACGGGACTAGCCATGGTCTACGACGCACACCGCCACATCGGTGTCCTGCCCGCCTACCCCTTCTACGGCGGCCCGCCGGTCAACCCCGACACCACCGCCCGCGCCACGGTCAAGCAACTCATCGCCGACCTGGACGCGGAGGGCACCGAACGTGCCCTGGTCATCCCGAACTACGGCGTCCCGGACCCCGCGATCGCCTTCTCCTTCAACGAGTTGGCGATCGAGGCGGCCCAGACCGACGACCGCATCCGAGCGGGGCTCTGGGTGTCCCCGCGTCCCGAGGACGAGCAACGCACTGCCCAGGCACTGGAGTTGGCGGGCGAGCGGGGCGTGAAGGCCCTCAAGCTCAGCTTCCTGCTCGGCGGCCGCCCGACCGATCCGGCCTGCCGCCCCCACCTGGACCGTATCTTCGCCGAGGCGGCCCGACACGGGCTGGTGGTGCACGTCCACACCTCCCCCGGCGCCGCCTCCGACATCGACGAGGTCGGCCACCTGGTCGACTGGTACGCCGACCAAGTCCCCGTCCATCTCGTGCACTTCGGCGGCGGGATGAGCGGTCACATCAAGCTCGCCGGTTCCCGGTTCTTCGACTGGATCACCGCCGGCAAGCACGTCTACACCGACCTCTCCTGGGCCATCGGTTTCACTCCCCGCTGGCTGGCCCAGGAGATCGAGCGCCGCGGCACTGGCCACGACCGGGTGCTCTTCGCCAGCGACCAACCGTGGGGCGACTTCACGGGCGAGTACGCCCGCCTCGCCGAAGCGACCGGTGGCGGTGAACTCGGCGACCTGGTCTTCCGGGACACGTTCGCCGCGCTCTACGACTGACCGACTCCCCTCTCAAGTCTCAAGTCCGGCACGCACAAGGAGACAGCCATGTCCGAAACCGTCGAACTCAGCGAGATCGAGCAGCAGTCCCTCAACGAGATCCCCCACCCGTCCCTCCCCGACGGCACCAGCATCTACGGCGCCACAAAGGTGTTCCCCGACTACAAGGCCGAGGACGGCGAGACGTACTTCACGCTCGTCCACGGCATCGCCCACGAGTCCTCGGTGTCGTTCGTCGCGGTCCTCCAGGCGACCCGCGCCCTGCGCAAGGGCTTCGAGACGGCCATCTACTTCTACGGCCCCGGCTCCCTCAACTGCCTTGCCACGCGCGGCTTCCCGACCACCGGCAACTCGGCCTTCCCCGGCGAGCACAACATCAACAACCAGCTCAAGACCTTCATCGCCGAGGGCGGCAAGGTCTTCTGCTGCCGCTTCGGCCTGTCCCTGCACGGGGCTCGCGAGGAGGACCTCATCGAGGGTGTCATCCCGACCCACCCGCTGGACGTCCAGGACGCGCTGATCCACTACGCGCGCAAGGGCGCCATCATCAACTCCACCTACCAGCTGTAAGGGGGCCGCTGTGAGCGTTGGCACCGAATCGACGAGTACGGCGGTGGATGTACGCATCATGACCCGCGCGGAACTCGCCCTGCACGGCGTCGCGTTGGACGCCCCCGTACGGCGGCCCGACGGCGCGGGTCCGAGCGGCGACGGCCACGTCCTCGTCGACGGTGCCAACGCCGCACTGCCCACCAACCCGGCCAGCCCCTACCGCGTACGCGACGGCAGCGTATGGCTGGGCGACCAGGACACCGGCCTCGCCCTGACCGCCGTGAACCGCCCCAAGTTCTACGACCTCACCACCGCCGACGGCACCCCCTACGAGCACATCGCCCGCCTCCACGGCGCCGACGTCCTCGCCACCACCGTCGTCCAGACCTGCATCCGCTACGCCGAGTCCGACCGCTGCCGCTTCTGCACCATCGAGGAGTCCCTGCGCTCGGGCGCCGCGGTCGCCGCCAAGACCCCGGCGCAGCTCGCCGAAGTCGCCGAAGCGGCAGTCCGGTTGGACGCGGTCAAGCAGATGGTCATGACCACGGGCACGACGACCGGCCCCGACCGGGGCGCGCGCAATCTCGTCCGCTCCGTGCGCGCCGTCCTCGAAGCGGTCCCCGGCCTGCCCATCCAGGTGCAGTGCGAACCACCCGGCGACCTCACCTGGATCCGCGCACTGCACGACGCCGGGGCCACCACGATCGGCATCCACGTCGAATCCCTCGACGAGAAGGTCCGGCGACGCTGGATGCCGGGCAAGTCGACCGTCCCGATGACCGAGTACGAGGCCGCCTGGGACGAGGCCGTGCGGGTCTTCGGACCGAACCGCGTCTCCACCTATCTGCTCGTCGGACTCGGCGAGGACCCGGACGAACTCATCGCGGGTGCGGGCGAGTTGATCGACCGGGGCGTGTATCCGTTCGTCGTCCCGTTCCGCCCGATGGCCGGCACGCTCGCCTCCCGCGACGGCATCCCGGCACCGACCGCCGAACTCCTGACCTACGTCACCGAGCGCGTCGCGGCGAAACTCCGCGCCGCCGGGATGAACGGCGCCGACCAGAAGGCGGGCTGCGCGGCCTGCGGCGCGTGCAGTGTCCTGCAGTCGGCGGGCGGGTGATGACCGTGTACCTCGACGGCTCCACGGCCCCCCTCGCGACGGACGGACCGGTCGACATCCTGGCTCTGCTGGGCGACCGGAGCACACTCGACCGCCGTCCCGCGTTCCACATCGAACAGGCCGCCGACAAAGCCGAGTTGGCCGCCTACCGACGGCTGCGCACGGAGACCTTCGTCCACGAACAGGGGCTCTTCACCGGCGACGACCTCGACGACCGTGACGCCGACGCGCGTACCGTCGTGCTGGTCGCCCGGGCCGCGGACGGCACGGTGATCGGCGGTGTGCGGCTGGGCCCGGTCGACGACGGTCCGGACCTCGGCTGGTGGCAGGGCGGCCGACTGGTCGTCGCCCCGCAGGCACGCGGCCCGCGCGGAATCGGCGCGGCACTGGTCCGGGCGGCCTGCGCACGCGCCGAGGCGGAGGGTGTCCTGCGGTTCGACGCGACCGTGCAGGCCCGCAACGAGGTGCTCTTCAGACGGCTCGGCTGGCAGTCGGTACGAGCCACGGAAGTCGCCGGCACTCCGCACGTCCTGATGCGCTGGCCCATCACACGGATCGCGGCCCAAGTCGCTGCCACGAAAGCCGCGTTGGGCCCGCTGCTCGCCGAGCTCCCCGCACCGCCCGGTTTCGTCGGTGACGACGGCGCACCCGTCCCCGGCACCGATGTGATCGCCGCGTGCGACGCGATCGTGCCGTCGATGGTCGAGCGGGACCCGGAGTGGGCGGGTTGGTGCGCGGTGCTGGTGAACGTCAACGACCTTGCGGCGATGGGCGCTTCACCGGTCGGCCTCCTGGACGCGGTGGGCGCACGCGATACCGCGCACGCCGCGCTGATCCTCGCCGGACTGACCAAGGCCGCACGGGCCTACGGCGTCCCGGTGCTCGGCGGACACACCCAACTCGGCGTCCCCGCCGCCCTGTCGGTGACCGCGCTCGGCCGCACCGACCGACCTGTGCCCGGCGGCGGTGGACGCCCCGGACACGCCGTACGACTCACGGCCGACCTCGGCGGCGACTGGCGCGCGGGCTACCGGGGCCGTCAATGGGACTCGACCACCCGCCGCCGTACGGACGAACTCCTCACCATGACAAGGGCGGTGGCCGCCGCGCGACCCGCCGCCGCGAAGGACGTGTCGATGGCCGGGATCGTCGGGACGCTGGGGATGCTGGCCGAGGCGAGCGGCTGCGGGGCGGTGCTCGAGGTGGCCGAAGTGCCGCGTCCCGCGAACGCCTCGATGGGCGACTGGCTGACCTGCTTCCCCGGGTTCGCGATGCTCACCGCCGAAGAACCGCACGCACCCCCGCTGGCCGCCGGGCCCGCAACAGGCGCTGTGTGCGGGGAGTTGACCGCCGGGCAAGGGGTCGGGCTGCGCTGGCCCGACGGAGAGATCACCGAGGCGGTCACCTCCACGGTGACCGGAATGGGGACGGCATGAGCACGCTGCGGATGGCGGCTGTTTCCGCCGAGTTCGGCCGCGACCTGGAAGAGGACTTCGCGATCACCGAACGGCTCATCAAGGAGGCCGGCGAACAGGGCGTACGGCTCCTCGCGCTGCCGGAGGCGTGCCTGGGCGGCTATCTGCTCAGCCTCGACGACGACAGCGAGCTCGACGAGGGGCCACCCGCGCTCGCCCTCGACGGCCCGGAGATCCGCCGACTGGCCTCCCTGGCCGGGGAGTTGACGGTCGTAGCGGGATATTGCGAAGCCGCAGGGGACGGGCGCCAGTACAACAGCGTCGTCTGCGTGACAGGCGACGGCGTCCTCGGCAATCACCGAAAGGTCCACCAACCGCTGAGCGAGGACGCCAGCTACGCCTCGGGCGACCGCTTCCACGCCTTCGACACACCGGTCGGTCGGCTCGGGATGATGATCTGCTACGACAAGGCGTTCCCGGAGTCGGCGCGGGCCCTGGCGCTGGACGGCGCCGAGATCGGGGTGTGCGTGTCGGCGTGGCCGGGTGCTCGCACGAAGGCGAGCGTCGATCTCGAACAGGACCGCTGGAAGCGGCGTTTCGACCTGTTCGACCGGGCGCGGGCGCTGGAGAACCAGATCGTGTGGCTGTCCGCGAACCAGGCCGGCACGTTCGGGTCGCTACGCTTCGTCGGGAGTGCCAAGGTCGTCGACCCGGGCGGCGAGATCCTCGCCGACACGGGCGTGACGTCCGGCATCGCCGTCGCCGAACTCGATGTCGCACAGGCCCTGGAGACCGCCCGCCGGTCGATGGGGCACCTGCGCGACCGGCGGCCCGAGACCTACGGACCAGCCCCGGGAGCAGTCACCGCATGAGCACCATCCGGATCGCGGCCGCGGCCGCCCACTTCGGCCGCGACCTGGAGTTCGACCTGGCCCGCGTCGCCAAACTCATCGACGACGCCCGCGGCAACGGCGCCGGACTGCTGGTCCTGCCGGACGCCACCCTCGGCGGCTACCTCGCCGACCTGCGCCACCCCGACCCCCAGACACTCCCCCCGGCCCTCAAGCCGGACGACCCGCTGATCCTCCAAGTCGCCCGCCTGGCAGCCGAGATGGTGGTGTGTGTCGGCTACTGCGAGGACGGCGGGACCGAACGCTACAACGCCGCCGTGTGCGTCAGCGGCGACGGCGTCCTCGGCCGGCACCGCAAGGTCCACCTCCCGGCCGGCGAGGTCGCCGCGTACACGGCAGGGGACCGCTTCGACGCCTTCGACACCCCCGTCGGCCGCCTCGGCATGCTGATCGACTACGACAAGACGTTCCCCGAGTCGGCCCGTTCGCTGGCCCTGGACGGCGCCGAGATCCTCGCCTGCCTCTCCGCCTGGCCCACCAGCATCACCAACCGCGCCCCGCGCATGGCCCAGGACCGCCAGGCCCGCCTCTTCGACCTCTACGACCAGTCCCGCGCCGCCGAGAACCAGGTCGTCCTGGCCTCCTCCAACCAGACCGGAGCCATGGGCGGAATGCGCTTCCTCGGCCAGGCCAAGGTGGTCGGCCCGGGCGGCGACATCCTCGCCCGCACCTGGTCCAAGGCCGGTCTCGCCGTTGCCGAGATCGACGTCGCCGCCGAGACCGACCGGGCCCGCCGCGTCCTGCGCCACCTCGACGAACGCCGCCCCGACGCCTACCGGGAGTCCCGTACGTGAAGATCGCCCTGCTCAGCTACTCCACCAAGCCGCGCGGCGGGGTCGTCCACACCCTCGCCCTCGCGGAGGCCCTGGCGGCACTGGGCGAGGACGTCACGGTGTGGACCCTGGGCCGGGGCGGCGACGCGGGCTTCTTCCGCCCGGTGAACCCGGCGGTGCGCCTCCAGATCGTCCCGTTCCCCGACGGCCCGCCCACAGAGACCGTCGGCGAACGCATCCTGCGCTCCATCGCCACCCTCCGAACCGCCTTCGACCCCACGCCCTACGACGTCGTCCACGCCCAGGACTGCATCAGCGCCAACGCGGCCGGCCGCTGCGTCCGCACGGTCCACCACCTCGACCACTTCACCACCCCCGAACTGGCCGCCTGCCACGAACGCGCGATCGTCGAGCCGTACGCGCACGTCTGTGTGTCGGAGGCGGTCGCGCGGGAACTGGCCGAGGGCTGGGGCATCGACGCGCGGGTGATTCCCAATGGTGTCGCCTACGACCGTTTCGCGGCCACCGACCCTGCCGCGCGGGCGAGTTGGCGCTCCCGCCTCGGCCCGTACATCCTCACCGTCGGCGGCATCGAACCCCGCAAGGGCTCACTGGACCTCCTGGAGGCCTATGCCCTCCTGCGCGCCGCCCGTCCCGACGTCCGCTTGGTGATCGCGGGCGGCGAGACGCTCTTCGACTACCGCGACTACCGGGCGAGCTGGGAGGCGCGGGCCGCCGAACTCGCCGTAGAACCGGTGGTGTTGGGGCAGGTCGGAGAGGACGAGCTGCCGTCGCTGGTGGCTGCAGCGGACGTGTTCGGGTTCCCGTCTCTCAAGGAGGGCTTCGGTCTCGCGGCTATGGAGGCGTTGGCGGCGGGCGTTCCGTTGGTCGTGCGGGATCTGCCCGTGCTGCGTGAGGTGTTCGGCGGCGCCGCTCAATTCGCCGCGACTCCCCAGGACTTGGCCACCGAACTCGGCCGCGCGCTCGAAGCGGAGAACGCCGCCCGCGCGACCGCCGGACGCGCCCTCGCCGCCCGCCACACCTGGGACGCGGCAGCCCGCAGTCACCTCGACTTTTACGGCTCGCTCGGCCGTCTTACGTAGGCAGCAGGGGCACCAAGGTCGCCAGCCAGGCCACCGTGTCGTCGGGGCGGGCGAACCGGTGGGTGGTAAGCGGAGCGAAGCGGGGATCGCGGGTCCGGTGATCGATCTCGCGGCGTCGGCTCGTGTGCTGGGACCAGGCCCACCAGACCGGGTGTTCCCGGCTCAACCAGCCCGCCCAAGTCTCCCTGTTGCCGCCGAAGATGCTCTCGCGGGTGACCGTGCGCCTCAGGGAGCGGCGCAGGACGCGCGGCATGATCACGCGTCTCGGGTAGTCCAGCCAGAGCACCGTGTCGGCCTTCTCCCAGAGAAGATCGCGGACTTCGGGCGAGCCGATCGAGTCGATGATCCAGCGAGGTTCGGAGGCGATGCGCAGGACGTCGTCGGTCAGGGCTTCGTTGACGGTCCAGTCGGGGCCGGTGAAGTAGAGGGCGTCCATCTCGTGGTAGGGCACGCCGAGTCGCTCGCCCACGGCCCGTGCGAGCGTCGACTTGCCCGCACCTGTCACCCCGACCACCAAGATCCGCTCCATCCACGCACCCTAACTACGATGTGCGGTGCCCGCCGATCATTAACAGGAGCCCCGCCATGAGCAGTCCGCACCACGCCCACGCCTCCCTCGACGGACTGGTGATGGGGGACGCCTTCGGCGACGGCTGGTTCACGCGGTCCGACGAGCCCGCCGAGGAGTTGCTGGCCGCGCGGGAACTGCGCCCTACGCCGTGGTTGTGGACGGACGACTCGGCCATGGCGTTCGTCCTGTTCGCCCACCTGGTGGCCCATGGCGAGGTCCAACCGGACGTGCTGGCACGGGAGTTCGCCGCCGAGTACGAGCGGGACCCGAGTCGGGGGTACGGCCCGTCCATGCACAGCATCCTGCGCCGCATCGGCGCCGGCGAGAACTGGCAGGCGGTCACCACCGGGCAGTTCGGCGGACAGGGGTCCTACGGCAACGGTGCCGCGATGCGGGTCGCGCCGCTGGGTGCCTGGTTCCGGGACGATCTGGTGGCCGCCACCGAGCAGGCCCGGCTGTCCGCGCTGGCCACTCACGCTCACCCGGAGGCCGTGGCGGGGGCGGTGGCCGTGGCGGTCGCCGCCGCGCTGGCCGCCGCCGGTGCGGGTCAACAGGCCGCCCCGCGTGCCGAGTTCCTGCGGGAGGTCGCCTCGCATGTGCCGGAGAGCGATGTCCGCTCCGGTCTGCTGGTCGCCGCGAACTTCTCCGGGCGGACCTCGGTACGGCACGCGGCGTCCGTGCTGGGCTCGGGGATTCAGATCTCCGCTCCGGACACC
Organism: Streptomyces prunicolor; assembly: GCF_045162825.1. Lineage (NCBI taxonomy): Bacteria > Bacillati > Actinomycetota > Actinomycetes > Kitasatosporales > Streptomycetaceae > Streptomyces > Streptomyces prunicolor. The sequence goes on from NZ_CP108676.1 coordinate 202,987, forward strand.
GTGCCGTTCGCCCTGTGGTCCGCGGCGGGTCAACTGGACGATCTCCCCGAGGCGTTGTGGCAGACCGTCGCCGGGTGGGGCGACCGGGACACGACCTGCGCGATCGTGGGCGGCGTCGTCGCGGCCCGCACCGGCACGGGCGGTATCCCGTCCGCGTGGTGGGAGGCGCGCGAGGCGATTCCCGACTGGAGCGGCTGGGCCGAGCAGGTCAGTCCGTCCCGGTGACCCGGCGTCGGCCGGTGACCTTGGAGGCCGGGAGGCGACCGGCTTTCGAGGTACCGGTGAGGGCGACGCCGTCGACGGCGACGTCACGCAGAGGCACCTCTTCGCCCACGCCGTGCGCGACTCCGGTGAACTCGTCGCCCTCCCGGCTCAGTTCGACGACGGGCTTGATGCAGCCGACGGGTGTGGCGATGGTCAGGTCTCAGACGCCTTCGATGGACATGAGTGGTTCCCTCTCCTGGTGGGCGGCAATTACAGGGCGGCAGGCATCGGACCCTGGGCCCGCCAGACGGTGCCCCGGCGTTCGTACGCGAACAGTTCCTCTACGGCGTGGGCGACCAGCGGACCGATCTCGCGCTCCAGCAGATACAGGCCCAGATCGAGGCCGGAGGTGACACCGGCGCCGGTGACCAGGTCGCCGTCGTCGACGACGCGGGCGTGGACGGCGTGAACGCCGGTGGCTTCGAGCATGTCCAGGCCCAGGTGGTGGGTGGTGGCGTTGCGTCCCTCGATGAGTCCGGCCATGGCCAGGACCAGCGAGCCGCCGCACACCGCGGCCATGGTGATCCGCGGGTTGTCCATGGCGGCCTTCAGCAGGCCGGGCAGTTCGGTGGTCAGGGTGCGTCCGAGCAGGACGGGGATGAACTCGTCCTGCTGCCACGCCGGTTCACCGCCGGCGTCGATGTCGGGCACCTCGCCCGGCTCCCCGACCCGACCGGAGGCCCCCGGCACGAGTACGAGGCCGGAGCGGGCCGGGTCGAGGGTGCCGGTGGCCCGCAGCATCAGACCACCGGTGCCGCTGATGACGTCCCGTGGGCCTTCGGCCGAGACCAGTTCCACGGTGACGGCGCCGTCCGAGGCGCTGCCGCCGGCGTACAGGACCTCATAGGGGGCGACGACATCGAGTGGGTCGAAGCCGTCGAAGAGAACGATCTGGACATGCATGGGGCGTCTTCCGCAGGAGGGCGAAACCGGCGATCACCGGCCTCGCCTTCGACGGTAGAAGGGGGTACGGGAGGCAACCAGAGGGCACGGTGACAGGGGCCGACGAGATCCCGCCACCGCCCGTCTACCTTCCTGGATCCGGGTCGGCCGGAGGCTCGCTACGCAGTTCTACCGCCGTGATCGCGAAGGCCAGTGGACCGGGCAGCAGCAGGGCGAGCAGCGGCAGCATCCACACGAACGCGACGCACAGCCCGACCGCCGTCACGATCAGCGCGCAGCCCACCGGATCCGTGGCCGATCGTGCCATGGACCTGCTCAGAGCCGGGCGCCAACCGCACGCCACCTCCGGATCGGCAGCCGCGCGCAGGGCGACGACGAGTCCGGCCACCGCGACAGCGATCAACGCCCATGACATCGGACGGGCGCCGGGGAGACCCGCCCCCGCGAGCGCGAGGTCGAGGACGACCAAGGTCACCGCCGCGAACACCGCCACGCCCGCGAGCAGCACACGGCGCAGTCCATGAGCCCGGAACTCACCGACGTACTCCCCCGTGCTCACCGACCGGTCCTCGCGGATCGACCGTCGCAGGACGGCGCAGGCCGCGGCGAACGCCGTAGGAGCCGTGATCAGGGGGAGGGAGGCGACCGCCGCCGCCACGCCGACGGCGAGCATGTCGGCGAAGAGGGTGAAGCGGGGGCCGAACAGCTCGCCGGGTTCCCGGCGTTGGGGTGCGAGGGAACTCATCGGCTCAGCCCTTCAGTCCGGAGGTCGCCATGCCCTCCACCAGGTAGCGCTGGAAGGCGAAGAAGAACAGCACGATGGGCACGATCGAGATCACCGACATCGCGAACATCGGGCCGTAGGCGGACGTGCTGGACTGGTCGACGAAGTTGCGCAGGGCCAGGGTGATCGTGAACTTCTCCGGGTCGAAGAGGTAGATCAACTGAGTGAAGAAGTCGTTCCAGCTCCAGATGAAGGTGAAGATCGCGGTGGTGATCAGCGCCGGGCGGGTCAGCGGGAGGACGACCGACCAGAAGATGCGGAACGGTCCGCAGCCGTCGATGCGGGCGGCCTCGTCCAGTTCGCGGGGCAGGCCGCGCATGAACTGGACGATGAGGAAGACGAAAAAGGCCTCCGTGGCAAGGAACTTGGGCAGGATCAGCGGCCAATAGGTGTCCACCATGCCGAGTTTGTTGAAGATGATGTACTGCGGGATCAGCACGGCGTGGTGCGGCAGCATCATCGTGGCGATCATGAAGCCGAACATCGGGCCCCGCATCCGGAACCGCAGCCGGGCGAAGGCGTAGGCGGCGAGGGAGCAGGACACGACGTTGCCGATGACCGAACCGACGCTGATCAGCAGGGAGTTGAGGAGGAGGCGGGAGATCGAGACGCCGCTGATTCCGTCGAGGGCGGTGGTGTAGTTCGACCACTCGATGTGGCTGGGCAGCAGCTTGAGGCTGGTGAGGACCTCGTTCGCCGGCTTGAGCGAGGTGGCGAGCAGCCAGACCAGCGGGTAGAGCAGGACGAGGAGTACGGCCACCAGGCCGAGGTGTTTCGCGATCGCCGCGGTGCGTGTGCGGCCGGAGTCGTTCTTGAGTCCGGAGCTGTTCTTGAGGCCGGCGGCACTCTTCACGTCGGGCACGGTCGTGGCCATCAGGCCCCCTCGTTGGCGTAGAAGACCCAGGAGCGTGAGGTCCTGAAGAGGACGAGCGTGACCGCGCCGATGGCCAGGAGCAGGACCCAGGCCATGGCGGAGGCGTAGCCCATGTGCGAGGCGGTGAAGCCTCGTTCGTAGAGGTAGAGCGTGTAGAACTCGGTCGAGTCGGCCGGTCCGCCGTTGCCGCCGCTGATCGCGAAGGCGGGGGTGAAGACCTGGAAGGACTGGATGGTCTCCAGGACGAGGTTGAAGAAGACCACCGGGGACAGCATGGGCAGCGTCACGGACACGAACCGCCGCCACCGTCCCGCGCCGTCGAGCGCGGCGGCCTCGTACAGGTCGGCCGGGATCTGCTGCAACCCGGCGAGGAAGATGACCATCGGGGCGCCGAACTGCCAGGCGGAGAGCAGCGCGACGACGAACACCGCGAGGTGCGGGTCGGAGACCCAGCCGCCGGTGTGGATGCCGATGGAGGACAGGAGTTCGTCGACGGTGCCGCCGTCGTTGTAGAGGGCGCGCCAGACCAGCGCGACCGCCATGCTCGCGCCGAGCAGTGAGGGGGCGTAGAAGGCCGAGCGGTAGAAGCCCTTGGCCTTGCGGGTGTTGCTGAGCAGCAGCGCTACGCCGAGTGCCAGGGCAAGTTTGAGGGGGACGGCGACCACGACGTAGAGGAGGGTGGTGCCCACCGAGCGCCAGTACCTCGGGTCCGCGGTGAACATGTCGCTGTAGTTGCGCAGTCCGACCCACTTGGGTGGGTCGAAGAGGTTGTAGTCGGTGAACGACAGATACAGCGATACGGCCATGGGTGCGAGCGTCAGGAGGACGACTCCGAGGATCCACGGCGTGAGGAAGATGTAGGCGGGGCCGCTGCGTTGGCCTCGCTTGCGGTGTTCCGGTGGGGTCGCGGTGGCGGGTGCGGTACGGGGCGGTGGGGTTGCCGTGGTGGTCATCGCAACTCCCGCTTCGCCTCGGCGACATACTCCTCGGCGGCGCCTCGTGGGCTCTCCATGCCGTAGGAGACGCGCTGGTAGTCGCGGGTGAAGGAGACCTGGAGGACGATGTCGCCGCGGGGCGGTGCGATCGGCGGGGCCGACGTGCCGTGGGCGGCGATCGTGCGGCCGTAGTCGTAGACCTCTTTCTCCGGGCCGGTGAGGCCCTTGCCTATCTCCTCGGCGATCTTCTCGTTGGGGGGTGTGGAGCGGGTGACACCGAGGATCTTGCCCGCGGCGGGGTCGTTGAGCAGGAAGTCGATCAACTCGGCCGCCTCCTTGGGGTGTTGGGTTCCCGCGCCCGCGCCGATGAGCATGGTCGGCTTGAAGTACTGGCCCACCTTGCCGTCGGTCGTGGGGACGGGCGCGAAGTGGACCTGGTCGCCGAGCAGGGGCGGGTAGCCGAGGAAGGGGGCGTCCCAGTTGAAGTCGGTCGCCGCGATGCCGCGCCCCATCGGGGTGTCCTCGACCGCGCCGCCGACCTGGGCGGTGTCCCTGGCCTGCGAGACGATGCCCGCGCGGCGCAGCTTGTCGGTGAAGGTCCAGAAGTCGGTCAAGTCGTCGGCGGTGAAGCCGAGTCGGCGCTCCGAGGCGTAGAGCTCCTTGCCCCTGCTGCGCAGCCAGGTCTCGAAGGCGTCCTCGTTCACACCGAGGTCGGAGAGGCCGGTGTAGGCGTGCCCGTTGGGGCCCTTCATGCCGAGCGCGCTGATCCTCTTGCCCGCCTCGGCCCAGTCGTCCCAGGTCCAACCGGGTCGGGGCGTGGCGACTCCGGCCTTCTTGAAGACGGTGGCGTCGTAGACGACGCCGGTCGTGCCCTTGCCCATGGGGAGGGCGTACTGCTTGCCGTCGTAAACACCCGTGCGGGTCAGGGACTTGTCGAAGTCGGCGGTCTGGAGCGTGCCGTTCTTGAGATAGGGGCCGAGGTCCAGAAGGGTGCCGCTGCCCGCGTACTGGGATATCTGCCGGTAGTCGAGCTGGGCCACGTCGGGCAGGTCACCGCCGGCCGCCTGGGTGGCGAGCTTCTGCACATACGCCGGGTAGCCCGCGTAGGAGGTGCGCACCGAGATGTTCGGGTGGCGCTTCTCGAAGAGGGCCACGGCGGCGTTGGTGCGTTGCGCGCGGTCGTCGTTGCCCCACCAGGCGAAGGTGAGTGTCACTTTCCCGCCTGCCGCCGTGCTCGCTCCGCCGCCGTCGGAACAGCCGGCGAGAAGGGGGGCGAACAGGGCGCCCGCGGCGGCGCCGAGGACAGCTCGTCTCCGGAAACTGGGTGGCGTCATGGCGATGCCTCCTGAGTGGGGCGTGGACATCGTTGTCTGAGGTCAGGAGTTGTTGCCCGGTCCGGCAGAGCGTGGGGGGAACGGACGGATGACACGGCACGAGAGCGCGACCCGTCGGGCCGTGCTGGATGAACGGCGGGGGTATGGCAAGCGCTTTCGCCTTGCGAAGAACGTAGATCCCGTCCGTCCGGTCGGTCAACGGTGCTGCACTACATGTTTGTTCGGACATGGGGCACGCGCGCACAGGTCGGCACACGTGCCCCAGGCCGGATTCGGCCCCGCCTGCCGTACGGGGAGGGCCCGAAAGCCGTACAGGGAGGAGTTAGAGACGCACGGCCGACGCCTGCCGGGCCACCTCGACGAACCGCTCCCGGACCAGCTCCATGCACAGCCGCATGTTCTTGTCCGCGATGACGTTGTCCGGGATGCGGCACGCGAACTGCAGGCCCTCGTGGACCCGGGTCACCCACGCGCACACCTGGTCGCCGTACGACACCCGGATCAGTCCGTACGCCTTCAGCTCCTGCCAGCGCTCCGAACCGGGCAGGGCGCGCGAGTCGACGTAGGAGACGATCGAGTACAGGTCGGGGGACGTGGGCCGGAAGTCGGCGCCCAGCAGGCGCAGTACGCGAGCGATGGGCATACGGGCCAGCGGGCGGTTCTCGCGGAGGGTGGCGCGGACCATGCGCAAGGCGTGGTCGAAGTCCGTGGCGTGCTCGACGGGGATCTCGATCGGCGCGCCGCCCACGTACCAGCCGACCGAGTCGGCCCAGCGGGACTTGGCGCGGGTGTGGAAGGGGACGACGGTGCGGTACACGTCGAGGCCGCTGATCTCGCGGGCGGCCAGCGCTACGGCCGCGAGGATGCCGACCAGGCTTCCGCCGTACGGGCGGCAGTACGCCTCGAAGGCCGCCGCGTCCGTCTCGTCGACGAGCATCTCCTGGAGGAACTTCTGCGTGGGCAGCGGTCCTTCGGGGTCGAGGCCGAGGTCGACGGGGAAGTTCGGCAGCTTGCCGTCGCAGCGGGCGATGAACTCGCGCCAGCGGGAGACGACGGTGTGCGTGTCGTCGATCTGGTCGGCGTCCGTGCGCTCGCCCGCGCAGAAGTCGATGTAACTGGCGACGGGCGCCGACTCGACGGCCCTCCCGGCGAGGCCGGCCTCGTACAGCTCGTGGACCTCGCCCGCGATGCGATGCAGCGAGTAGGCGTCGACGTTGCTGTGGTCGAACGCCAGGTAGACGCTCGTGCCGTCGTCCCGGACGACCGCCGCGAAAAGGAAGTTGGGCCAGGTGAGCGCGTCCGCCGCCACATCGAAACGGTCCTGCATGTACCGGGTCAGCGTCACCGCGTCCGCGAACTCCCCCACGTCCTCGCGGTGCAGGACCACGGCGTCGGCGTCCAGGGTGAAGCGGCGCATCTCGTCACCGGCCCACCGGAAGCCGCTGCGCAGCGTCTCGTGCCGGAGCATCCAGGACCGCAACGCGCCCTGGAGCACGTCGAGTTCGATCCGCCCCGGCATGTCGAAGGCGGTACCGAGCCAGGTCGGCACGAACAGCCCGTCCTCGCGCACCGAGCGCGCCGTACGGATGTGGGACTCCTGCACGTACGCCGGTGGCCGCGCGTCGTCCGGAAGGGCCCGCGCCGCTCCTACGGCCGTCGGGTGCAGCGTCCACTCGACGAGTCGTCCGGGTCGGATCTCGCACCGCTGAAGGTCACTCATGCGCACAGGGCTCTCCGTTCGCCTGCCCACGGGAGGCCGCCGGGCACCACTGTCGATCCACGCCTCCATGCCGCTCGGGCACCGCTCACTGCATGGGAGATCAACGATCGGATATTCGGAAAGCAACGCTGTGAACAGGCTTGCTGATCAGTTCATTTCAGCCGGTGCGGTGGAGCTGCGCCGCGAGATGGTGTCGCAGCGGTTGTCCTACGGCTTCCAGGTCGTGGGCGAAGGTGAGCGTGGTGGCGTCGGTCAGGGTGTAGCGGCGGCGGGTGGCGGTGACCTTCTTGGCGGTGGGGGTGAGGGCGATCTCGTGGGTGGCGAGGTCGACCGTGTCGCCGGTGGCGGTTCCGACGAGGATCTCCGCGATACCGGTGGGCTGGGTGATCAGTGCCTCGATCCGGCCGTCTGGTTGCAGGCGCCACCAGCCACTCTCGCGGGCTGCGGGGCGTACCGGTGCGTTGTCGGCGTCGAGGATCCAGGCTCGGGCCTCGTAGTGCAGGAAGGGGCGGCCGTCGTGGGTGAAGGTGACGTCCTGGGCGTAGGTGAAGTCGCCGTCCAGCGTGGGGTATTCGCCCTTGCCCTGGCCGTGCCAGTGGCCCAGGAGGGCGAGGACGGGGGTGAGCAGGGGGTGGGGGGCGGGTTTCTCGTCCGGGTGGTGGGCGTCGGGGTATGGGAGGTCGGACACGGGGTGCGCTCCTGGTGTTGATGCGTGGGTCGGTGCGCAGCCTAGGCGCTCCGCTCGTAGTGCCCCGATATGCCGTCGTTCCCGTGCCGCATCGTCGTGGCTGGTCGCGCCCACGCGGCGGAGCCGCAAATCGACACAGCCCCGCGCCCCTTTGGAGCGCTGTAGTTGACCCGTGATTTGCCGGCTACGAAGTTTTTGCTAACTCGCGGGGACCCCATGAACCGGCCCCCACCTGCACGGAGTCCTCTTTGTCCACCCGAACGCGCGGCCGGTAATGGTGAGTTCACCTTGCTCCCCTTCCACCTCGTTCTACGCGCGTGGTGTCATGCACCTGCCCGCCACCCCCCACGTGGGCATCAACTCGACTAGGAGTCACGCATGTTGAGGACGTTCCTCGGCCGCGCGGGTGTCGCGCTGGCAGCCGGCGCCACCCTCTTCGTCACGGCAGTCCCCGCCAACGCCGCGACGTACACCGCCTTCGCCTTCTCCCAGGCCGGTACCACCCAGCCGACCATCTACGACTTCATCAACTCGGCCACCTCCTCGCTCGACATGACGATGTACGAGCTGGAGGACACCACCGCCGTCAACGACCTGATCGCACTGAAGAACAAGGGCGTCACCGTGCGGGTGGTCCTGGACCGCGCGCACCAGTCCGCCAACAGCTCGGCGTACACGGCGCTGACGAACGCGGGCGTGGGCGTGGTGTGGTCGCCGTCCAGCTTCGTCTACACCCACCAGAAGACCATCACCGTGGACGCCACCAAGTCGCTTGTCCTGACCGGCAATCTGACCTCCCAGTACTACTCGACCGGCCGCGACTACGGCGTCTTCACCGACGACACCCGTGACGTCGCCGCGATCGAGAAGGTGTTCAACGCGGACTACGCCGGTACCTCGATCACCCCGACCGACGGCGACCACCTGCTCTGGTCCCCCACCGACTCGCGCAGCCGTCTCCTCACCGTGATCAACGCGGCCACCACGACGCTCGACGTCGAGGAACTGGAGTTCAGCGACAGCACGGTGGTCAACGCGATCGTCGCCAGAGCGAAGGCGGGCGTGACCGTACGGGTGGTGCTGGAGACCCCGGCCGACTACTCCAGCGAGGTCTCCGCGATCAAGGCGGCCGGCGGCACGGTCGTCGGCTACTCCGACCCCGACGGCTTCTACATCCACGCCAAGGCCATGGTCGCCGACTACGGCCTGTCCACCCAGGAGGTGGAGGCGGGTTCGATGAACATCAGCAGCAACTCCCTCTCCAACAACCGGGAGTTGGGCATCATCCTCACCGGCACGGGAGTGGCCCAGTCCGTCGCCACCACCATCGAGACCACGTTCAAGAGCGACTACGCGGGCGGTACCGCCGCCTAGGGCTTCCGTGTGTCGTCGGTCGGCTCCGGGGTCGGGGGCCTCGGAGTCTGGCGTACGGCACGCAGGGCGAGGGCGAGTTCGGTGATGCCGCGGGGATCGGTCAGGGAACGGCCGGTGCGTTCGGTGATGCGGCGCAGGCGGGTGCGGACGGTGTTGGGGTGGACGTAGAGCTGTTTGGCGGCCTCCTCGGCGGAGCCGCCGCAGTCGAACCAGACGTCCAACGTGTCCAGCAGCAGGGCGCGTTCGTCGGCGGGCAGGGCCTCGATGGGGCCGAGGACCCGGGTGGCGACGCGGGCCATGACGTCGGGTGCGCCTGCCGTGGCGACCGCGAGCGGTGAGTCGTCGAAGACGGTCACGGCGCTGGTCTCCGCGTCGCCGCCGCGCATCGCGACCTTGGCGAAGCGCAGGGCGTCGCCGGTGCGGTTGAGGTCGTCGTAGGAGGGGCTCACGCCCACGCGTCGTTCCGCGTGGTCGCGCAACACCTCGACCAGGTCGGGCAGATCCCGCGGGGTGCGCAGGTGCACGATGCCGAGCTGGAGGTCGGGGCGCAGGCGCCAGGCGGAGCGGATGCCGCGCCGGGTCAGGAGGTCCGCGATGTCCGGCAGGGCCTGTCGGCCGATCCGCGGCACCTCGGCGGCGACCACGGTGAACGGACCGCCGCGCGGCACCCGCAGGACCTCCGCGGCGGACCACACGGCGTCGGCGTCCATGCTCCTGCCCTCCAGGAGGGCCTCCACCAGCGCCGAGCGTTCCTGCTCGCCCGCGAGGAGCCGCTGGGCCACGGCGTCGTGGTATCCGGTGACCATGGCCTCGGTGATGCCGTCCTGGATCTCCCACATGGCGGTGGCGGCCGCGACCAGAACGTCGTTGCCCACCAGGGCGGTTGTGGTGGCCTCGGCGACGACCGACTCCCAGAAGTACTTCACGCCGACGCGGTAGGCCGTCATCACGGTGGGCAGCGGCACGTTCTGCCGGGCGCGGCGGCGGCCTATGTCGGCCGCGGCCTCCGTGTCCAGGGGTACCTGCCCGGTGAGTGCCTGGAGCGCGTTGCTCACGTGGGTCCGGCAGGCCTCCTCCAGGTCCTCCTCGGGCACCGCGTCGTAGTGGTACTCCCGTGAGCCGGCGCGGATCCGCGCCGCCATCTCCTTCGCCAGTTCCCCGACGCGTTCGAGCAGCACGGTCGCCAGGGCTCTGATCTCCTTGTCGACCAATGTCTTCTCCGGCTCACTGATCAGACGGGTTCGTTCTACGGTACCGCCGGACCCGCGGCCCGCGCCGTGGCTCCGGGTGACATGGCCTCCAGGGCGGCGCGGAGCGCGGCGCGCGAGGTGATGCCGAGTTTGGGGTACAGCCGGTGCAGATGGGAGCCGACCGTGCGGTGGGAGAGGAACAGCCGCTCGCCGATCTGCCGGTTGGTGAGGCCCACGGCCGCCAGTTCGGCGATCTGCCGTTCCTGCACGGTCAGGGCGGCGGCCGGTGCGGCGGGCCCGCTGGGGGTGACGACGCCGGTGGCGCGCAGTTCGTTGCGGGCCCGCTGGGCCATGGCCTTCGCGCCGATCCGGTCGAAGGTCTCGAGGGCGGCGCTCAGATGGCGGCGGGCGTGGTGGTCGCGGGTGCGGCGCAGCCACTGTCCGTAGGCGAGCTGGATGCGCGCGTGCTCCCACGGCCACCGGGCCGCGTGGGGCAGGGCGAGGGCGGCCTCGAACAGGGGCCCGGCGTCGTCCTCGTCGGCGGCCACGGCCTCGGCTCCGGCGCAGAGCAGCGCGGTGCGCGAGGAGATCCGGTGGATGCCCGCCGTCCGCGCGGCGGCGGCATGATCGCGGGCCTCGTCCGTACGGCCGGTGCGTACGGCCGCCTCGACCAGGTTCAGGAGCAGCCACCGGCCCGGGATGCCGGTGCTCGGTGCGCCGGAGGGATCGATCCGGCCCGCTTGGAGGTGGGCCTCCTCGTAGTCGCCCTGGCCCATGGCCGCGAGGTTGCGGGCCGAGTGGGCGTAGGCCTCCGTCACCTCGATGCCGCGGGGTGCGGCCCAGGTCGTGGTCTCCTCGCTGCGGGTCCGGGCGAGGTCCCCGTCCCCGCGCGCCGCCGCGCCGGGCGCGAGCAGGGCCCGGATCTGCCGCTCCCAGAAGCGGTAGCCGTGGGCCGCCGCCAGGTCGAGCCCCTCCTGAGCCAGGCTCTCGGCCTCGTCCCACCGGCCGTGGACGTAGGAGTCGTGGCAGAGCAGCATCAGCGCGGGGACGGCCATGGCGATCGCACCGCCGTCGCGTTCGCGTTCGATCATGCGGGAGACCAGGTACCGGTGGTCCGACAGGGCGTCCATCGCGACCGCCGCGAAGGCCAGGGGGATCAGTTCCCAGGGTGCCGCGTCGGCGGGCAGCGCCGCGAAGGCGTCGGCGAGGCCCTTGCGCAACGCGTCGGAGGCGGTGGTGGGGTGGACGTACGCCTCGTAGCAGAGGCGGATCGCGGTCATCGCGGTCGGTTCGAACCGGTCCAGCGCGGTCTTGAGGAGCCGCCACGGCTCGGGGCGGTGGGTGTGGACGCTGACGAGGAGCAGCGCGTACAGGATTCCGCAGTGGTCCCAGTCGTCGTCCGTGGCGCCGGCGGCGTTGTCGTCGAGCGCGCGGGCCAGGAGGCGGTGGGCGGCATCGATGTCACCCTCGTCGTGCGTGAGGAGCTGGGCGGTGGCCGCGAAGGCGAGTCCGCCCGGCGGGTCGGCGGCCCGTCCGGCATCCGCCAACAGCCTTGGTACGTCGTCGAGTTGGCCGGTGAACGTCGCGAGGTAGGCGGCCTCGGCCAATCGGCGGGAGCGGTCGTCGGGGTGCGGGCTGAGTTCACCGGCCCGCACGAGAGCTGCGACGGCGGCGGACGCGGCGCCGCGGCGCCGGTCGGAGCCGGCCGGCTCACCGTGCCGCCAGGCCGGCAGGGCCGCTTCGTCCAGCGCCCGGGCCAGCGTCTCGTCCGGTCCGGTCGTGGCCTCGGCCAGGTGCCATGCCCGGCGCTCGGGTACGTCGGTCAGGGCCGCGGCCAGGGAGAGGTGGGCGCGACGGCGTTCGCCGGGGCACGCCAGGTGCACGATCGCGGCGCGGGTCAGCCGATGACGAAAGGTGATGCGGCCCGCGCGCGGGTCGACCTGGAGCAGGTCGGCTTCCCGCGCCGGGGCGAGGGCATCGAAGCCGTCGGCCTCCCCCGCGGCCCGCCGGATCACGGACCGGCCGATACCGGGATCAAGTGCCGCCATGAGAAGGGCCGTTCGGGTCGGCGCGGGCAGTCCCTCGACGCTGGAGGCGAAGGCCGCCTCCAGTCGCCCGGACAACGGCAGGAGCGCGGGGAGCGGGAGGTGGCCCGAGCGCTGCCGGCTGCTCAGCTCCTTCGGCAACTCCCGCAGCGCGAGCGGGTTTCCCGCGGCCTCGGCGAGCATCCGCTGCCGTACCGACGGCCCCAGCTCGGGCCACCGGCCGTCCAGTAACTCGACCGCCTCCGGCTCGGCCAACGGCTCGATCTCCCTTACGGGCAGGTCGAGTTGGTTGCAGAAGCTGCCCGCGCCGGTCCGGGCGGCGGCCAGGAACACGATCGGATGGTCGCTGATCCTGCGGACGACGAAACCCAGCGCGGCCGCACTGGCCCGGTCGATCCACGGCACGTCGTCGGCGATCATCAACAAGGGCCGCTCCACGGCGACTTCACCGAGCAGCGCGAGTACCGCGGTCCCGGCTGCCAACGGGTCGGGCGACGGTCCGGGCGCGAGCCCGAAGATCCGGTCGACGACATCACGGTGGTGCCCGGCGAGCCGCTCGGCGTCCCGGCGCAGCGGATAGAGCAGCTGATGCAACGCCGAGTAGGTCATCCCGGCCTCGAACTCCACGGCGGAAGACCGCAGTACCCGCATCCCATCCGCTATGGCCCGTGCCGCGGCGGCGTCCAGCAGCGCGGTCTTCCCCACCCCCGGGCCGCCGCGCAGCAGCAGGCCGGGGCAGCCCCCGTACCGCCCGGCCGACAGCGCGTCCAGCAGCCGCAACTCGGCCGCGCGACCGACCAGGTCCGCTCCAGGCCGTGAGGTCACCGACTTCCCTCCGTCAAGTTGCTTGCCTAAAGAAATATATCCAGTCGGCGCGAGGGAATGCGCGTGCTCTTCCCTCTACAACAAGATCGTCGCTGATCCAGTGACAGGGGTCGATGTTCCCGGTCACAGCATTTCGAGCCGTCGGCAGTGACCGCCCACACGGCCGCTCCGCCGTCGCGTCGGAACCGCCGCGCGACGACGGAGCGGGGGGCGACATCGCGCCGTACCGACCCGCGAAGAACAGCAGGCCGCGGGTGGTGTCCCACGACCCGCTGCCCCGGCCGTCCGGCCGGCGGCCGCACCCGCGGGCGCGTCAGAGTCCGACGGTCACTGCGCGGCCTCGGCCGCTTCGTCCGCCTCGACCCGCGCCAGCACCGCGTCCAGCGTGGCGTACTCCGCCTCCTCCACGGCCGCGATCGCGAACTCGACGGCGTCGGCGGCGTAGTCCTCGGCCTCGTCGGCGGCGTGGCCCAGCCGCTTCGCGTCGCGCTCGGCCTTGCGGTCCTCCAGTTTCGTGCGGACCGAGCCCACGTGGTCCTGCCAGGACGTCTGTACCTGGTTCCAGCTTCCGGTGACGTTCGCCTTGGCCCGCTGACCGCTCGACTGCAGCCGCTGCGCGCCCTGTTCGGCCTTGTCCTTCGCGTCGGCGACCGCGGCGGACAGCTTCTGCCGGTCCTCCGCGACACTCGCGGCCACGGCGCGCTGGGCATCCTGGGCCTTCTGGGACAGCTCGGCGAGGCGGCCGGCGGGGCCGTCCGAGGTGGCGTTCTTCTGCGGCGTCGGGTCCGACATGGTGATCCCTTCCTTGACGGATACGTCCTGCTCGATGACGCGAGGTACCGAGGTACACGCCTCAACTGACCGTCACTCTTCCGTCGCGCCGCCCCGGCCCGCTTGGGTCAATCGACTCAATGGACGGCGTACAGGCCTGCGGTACGGCCGCGCCCGCAGTCGTTTGACCCAAGGAACCCGCCCGGCCCGTCCCTACGCTGACGGGCGTCTCTCGTGAGCAGCGGATCAAGGAGTGCCCGTGCCCCCTGGAACCAATGGGTTGGACATACGACTGCCGAACGAGCAGGTCGTGCTCGCGCGCATGCGTGGAACCCAGGACCGGATCGCCGACGCGATCACCACCTTCGCCGGAACCATGCAGTTCGTGTATCTGCACGCCCTGTGGTTCGCGGTCTGGATCACCTTCAACGAGGGCCTGTTCGGCCCGTCCGCGGTCTGGGACCCCTACCCGTTCGGACTGCTCACGATGATCGTCAGCCTGGAGGCGATCTTCCTGTCGACCTTCGTGATGGTGAGCCAGAACCGCCAGGCGATCCGCGAGAAGGTCCGCGCCGACCTGGACTTCGAGACCAACATCCGCTCCGAGGTGTGGTCGGCCCACATGGGCCATGTCCTCGGGATCAGCGCCGAGCAGGTCGAGCAGGACGTCAAGACACTCCTGGCGCAGAACCGGGCGAAGATGAACGACTCCGAGCCGATACCGACCGCCCATCGGTCAATCGACTGAAGCCATGACCCAGCCCCGGCGACGACGATGATCCGCACCGGATCGACCCGTCACCGGGAGGAAGCGTCATGATCCCTCGCCACCGCCCTTTCGCCGCCTACTGGGACTGGCAGCAGCACGCCCTCTGCCGGGGCATGGACAGTTCCGTCTTCTTCTCCCCGCCCGGCGAACGCGGCACCGCGAAACGGGCGCGGGAGAAGAAGGCCCGGGCCGTCTGCGGGAGTTGCCCCGTGATCGAGGTCTGCGCCCGCATCGCGATGAACGGCCCCGAGTCCTACGGCGTGTGGGGCGGCATGTCGGAAGGAGAACGCAGCGCGCTTCTGCGGCCGCCCCGTGCGCCCAGACGGAGGCGCAAGTAGCCCTGGAATGACTCCGGAACGGCTCCGGGGCCCGCGTCACCCGACCGCCGGACCGTCCTCGCCGGGCGACCTCAACAGCGGGGCCAGCTCGCTGCGCGAGGTGATGCCGAGCTTGGGGAAGGCCCGGTACAGATGCGCGGCGACCGTGCGGTGGGACAGGTACAGCCGTTCCGCGATCTCCCTGTTGGAGAGCCCCTCCGCGGCCAGCCGCACGATCAACACCTCCTGGGGCGACAGGAGTTCGGCGATGGACGGAAGCGGGTTGTCGGCTCCGTGCGCCGCGTTGTGGCCCGCCCAGTCGGAGGCGCCGACGAGGTCGAAGGCGGTCCGCGCCGAGAGCAGCAGCGCGCGGGACCTGGCGGCCTGGCGGTGGCGTCGCAGCCACTGTCCGTACGCGTGCTCCGTCCTTGCCTCGACCAGCGGCCAGCGGGAGAGGTCCTGGTCCAGCGCGGCCAGGTACAGCTCCTCGGCCGCCGCGTCGCATGCCAACACCGCACGGGCGTAGGGCAGTTGGACGTGCAACAGTGGGGCCGGAGTCACCCGCGCGGCTTCCTCCACGGCCGCGAGGACACACGCGGCTTCCTGACGCTTGCCGCCCCGGTCCGCGGCCACGACGAACGGCGTCAGCGCGGCGAAGCCCTGCCGTCGCAGGTCCTCGGGCGGCCGGTCGAGAAGCGGCCGCAACTCGTCGTAGGCCTCGGCGTACCGCCCCTCCCCCAGCCGCGCGATGCCACGCGCCAGCCGTAGCGTCGGGACGAGGTCGGCGCGCTGCCATGCGGCCACCGTGTCGGCCAACTCCTGTGCGCGTAGGGCCTGTCCGCGCAGTGCGGCGGCGATCGCGTCCGTGGCGGCGAGGGCGGCGACCATGGCCGGCTGTCGGGTCCCGGCGGCGATCCGCCGTGCCTCTTCGGTGAGTCGAGTGGCACGCGGCCAGTCCCCGAGCAGCAGCAGGTCGGCGGCTTCGGTGAGGAGGGTCTCCGCGAGCAGGCCGAGTCGGCCCTGTTCGCGGAGGATCGGTGCCGCCCGGCCGAGCAGGTCGACCGCGCGGACCGGATCGCCCATCTCGTGCGCGGCCATGCCGAGCAGCCGTAGTCCGTCGGCGTCGGGGCGGTCCCGGTCTGCCTCGTGCGAGGGCAGCCGGTCGGTCAGCTCCCGGCCGTGGCGCACGGGTTCGGTGAGCGCGAGGGCCGCGAGGTGGCGGGGGTCCTTCGTGGGGGTGATGCGCTCGGCGGCCTCGACGACTCCGGCCCGCGCGGCAGGACCGGCCGCGGTGCGGTGAACGTGGAGTGCCGCGCTCAGCAGCAGGTCGAGGGCGAGGTCGGGGTCGCACGCCGACAACTCGCCAATGTCCGGCGGCACTTGTGCCCGTGCCGGACCGGGCTGCGGCTCGGCGTCCGAGAGGTCCCGCAACCACCAGGCCTTCGCCCGGTCCGCGGCGCCGAGTCGCTGATGTTCGGCCCCCTCGATCAGCGAGTGGGTCAGGCGGATACGCCCGAGGCCGTACGCGTGCTCGGCCGCGGCCAGCAACCGGTGCCCCCGGGTGGCCGAGTCCGTGGTGAGCTGCGCCGAACGCTCAAGGGCCCGGATGGCCGCGACGACTCCGTGCCGCCGGAGCAACGAGGCGTGGACGTCGGCCAGTTCGTCCGCGAGCTCGTCGTCGGGGCCGTTGACGGACCGGGCGCGATGCCAGGTGCGCCTGTCCGAATCCTCGGTCAGCACCTGCGCCAGAGCCGCGTCGGCGGCCTGCCGCCGAGCGTGTGCCTCCGCGCCCAACACCACGAAACGCACCACGGGATGACAGAAACGCACGGTCGTCCTGTCGAGCCGCAGGAGCGAGGCCGCGATCGCGCCGTCGAACACGTCCACCGCGACCGCGCGCCCCGCGAGGACGGAGGTCGCCGCCAGGATCTCCGAGAGGTCTCCGGCCTGGTCGACGGCCGCGACCAGCAGGGCGTCCCGCGTCCGGTCCGGCAGTTCGCCGAGGCCGGCCGCGAACGCCGTCTCCAGCGCGGAGGTCACCGGCAGGTGGGTCCACGATCCCGGCGGCCCCGACGGACGCCACGCCAAGGGCAGTTCGACCAGGGCGAGCGGGTTGCCGAGCGCCTCGCCGAGGATGCGCTCGCGGACGACGGGAGGCAGTGCGGCCGCGTGACGGGCCAGCAGCCGTCGCGCCGAGGACTCGTCCAGGACCGGCACGTCCAGCACGGGCACACCCGGCAGGAGGCGTCCGGCGCGGAGGGCCGCGAGAACGACGATCGGGTTGTCGTCGACCCTGCGGGCCAAGAACGCCAGGACGTCCCGGGTGGGCCCGTCGAGCCGTTGCGCGTCGTCGGCGACCAGCACCACGGGCCGCTCGGCCGCCGACGCCGTGAGCAGGTTGAACGCGGCCAGGGCCACCCGCAGGGTCTCCGGCGACGGTCCGGAACCGCCGTCGAACGCCGAGCGCAGGATGCCGCCCTGTCCCGCCGGCAGGGACTCCGCCGTGCCGAGCACCGGCCGCAGCAACGCGTGCAGACCGCTGAAGGGCGTGTCGTCGGAGCCCCCGGCCACCTCCAGCAGCCGCCATCCCGCCGACCGGGCGCGTTCCGCGACGGCCCGCAGCAACGCGGACTTGCCGGCGCCCGGACCGCCTTCGAGCGCCAAGGCACCTCCGGCGGCGGGCAGCCTGCCCAGCAGGTCGTGCAGGACTCTCACCTGCCGGTCGCGGCCGAGGAGCCCGGCTTCGTACACGCGTCTCCCCAGACTTCCAGGACACTCCATGTCTTCACCAGCGGAATCGTAGGAGAATCCCCACGGCAGGGCTTCGGTCATGTGACCGCGCCCTGAACTGCAAGGCGGCGCCGCCCGGCCCGTCCAGCGTACGACTCCCTGGTACGCCGACTCGTCACACGTAGCCCCGCCGCTGCACGAAGCTCAGGGCCAGGGCACCCAGCGGCACGTTCAGCCAGAACGTCAGCAGCCGGTACACGAGCACCGCCGAAGTGGCCGCCCCCGCCGCCACGCCGAGCGTCGTCAGACCGGCGATGAGCCCGGCCTCCAGCGCTCCCAGCCCGCCCGGCACGGGGGCCGCGTTGGCGATCAGCCGGGCCGCCATGTACGCGGCGCCGACCTGGATGAAGGGCAGACCGCCGCCCAGCGCGTGAAGGCTCATCGCCAGGCCGACGACCTGGATGAGGGGCAGACCCAGCGCGCCGACGACACCCACGACGACCTTGCCCGGTTCGGTGGCGAGCCCGGCGACGGTCGATCCGGCCGCGCGCAGGAACGGCCACACCTTGTCGTGCAGGAAGCGGCGGCCGGGCGGGGTGAAGCCGAGCAGGCCCCCGGCGGCGAGCACCAGGGCGACGGCCCACAGCGCATACCGCCCGGCGGACAGATCCAGGTGGACTCCCGCGTGACGACGCCCCGCCGAGGCGAAGAACACGGCGGCGACAACGGTGTTGGAGAGCGCGCCGGCCAGGCTCTGCAGCCCGACGGAGGCCGTGGCCGCCCCGGTCTCGATCCCCGTCTTCTGCAGATAGCGCAGGTTGAGCGCCATGCCGCCCACATTGCTCGGGGTGATCCGGTTCAGGAACGAACTCGCGAACTGCACCTGGTAGGTCGGGCCGAACGGCAACCGGTCCGGGATGGTGCCCAGTTGGAGACAGGTCGAGAACGCCTGCGAGAGGAAGGTGATGGGCAGCACCGCGAGCACCCACCACCAGTTCGCGTCCCGCAGCGCGTCGAGAGCTGCCGGTGCGTTGGCCAGCTGCGGCAGCACGAGGTGGAGTACGAGGAACGCGCCCGCCAGTCCCAGGACGCTCTTCCACGTGAACCGTGCCAGGTGCGCGAGCGGAACCGGCTTGGCACCACTGGCAGTTGAGACCTCGGCGGCGAGGTCACGCAGCAGACTGGGCCGACCGCCGGCGCGGAGCGTGCGCCGTCCGGCCTTCTCCCTGGCCGCCCGTGCGCGGGCCTGGTCGTAGCGGGCGACGGCGTGCCGCGCCGGTCCCATCAGCGCGAGCGGCTGGAGGTACGGCAGCGCGGTCGCGAGCAGTTCCGGCCCGAGCCCGGCCAGCGCGCACGCGGTGGCGCGTCGGGGGCCGACCCGTACGGCGGTCGTGGCCAGCAGCTCGGCGAGGTCGGCGCCGAGCATGTCGGGCGGCGCGTTGAGCCGGCCGCGCGCGAAAGCGGAGAGCCGGCTCTCACCGCCCGGTTCGACGCGGATGTGCTCGGGGCGCAACTCTCCGTGCCCCAGCCGGTGTTCCTGGAGACGGGCCACGGAGGTCCACGCCCCGACGAGGAGCTGATCGGTCAACTCACCGTCCGGCAGAGCAGACAGCGCACGGGAGTCCTGCTCAACGGTCGCCACCAGCGCGCCGCCCCCGGCCACCGGGTACGCCATCACCGGTTCGTCCACCCGGGCGCCGGTGCGGGCCGCGAAGACGAGCATCAGCAGCTCGTGCTCGGCGGCTCCGAGCGGCAACTGGGCGGTGGCGTCGGCAGGATGGCGCAGCAGTGTGCGCCGGGCGAGCCGGTGGAAGAGGTCACGGTTGTGGTCCTCGGCGGCGAGCACCCGCACCGACAGCCGTGAACCGCCGGTGGTCACGGCGCTGTAGACGGTCCCTTCCCCCAAGCGCTGCTCCTTTGGGGGCAGTTCACGCAGCGTGGTGACCGAAATCCCGGAGTCGGCGAGGGCGTCGGCGACCACCTGTATCGCCGGGCGGTCGGCGGGAGCCCCGGCCAGCAGCAGTACGGCCGACCCTGCCGCGCCACCCACCGCGAGTGCGGCGACGGCGTCCAGCGGAACGATCGCGGCGGCCGCGACACTCAGCGCGCCGCAGCCGACGGCCAGGAACCACAGCGCCCGCCGCGGACGCGCCCCCAGCCACGGCCCCGCCGCGACGACCACCGCCGCGCAGGCCGCCAGATACACGGCCGACGGCCAGCCGGCCCGCACCAGGCCGTCCCGGCCGTCCAGCACCTCCGGCCACGCGTCCGGTCTCCCCCGCGCCAACGCCAGGTGCGTGAGCGCCCACGCGCCCAGCGCAGCCAGCGCCGCCGCGGGCAGGACCCGTAGAACGGGCTCGATCCGTCGCCGTACGCACCACACCACCAGGGCGACGACCGGTGCGAGGAGGGCGACGGCCTGGACCGTTCCCACGAGGGTGTCCCGCAGGGTCGGGGGCAGTGCGGTCGCCGTGGTGAGGAGGCCCTGCTGGGCCGCGCGGACGAAGTCACGCGTGGCGACGGCCAGGAGCACCGTCACGACGAGTACGGCCAGGGACACCAGCAGGCGCCACAGATCGACCGCCCGCCGGACGGTCCGTCGCGGCGGATCCTCGATCACCGGAACCGAGGTCGGCGGGCTGTCACGGCCGTCGGTCCCACTGATCACGTCGGCTCCTTGTCAACAGGCCGTAGGCCGGGAGGCACCGATGCTCGCGCCCCAACTCGCCGCGCACATCGGTCAGATGACCGCACGGGTTTCTGTGCCGACCGTAGAGGAGTAAGGAAGTAGCGGATGCAGTCGTATGACAGATCGCGCCGGGGAGGCGCGACTCTAACCTTCCTGGCGAACCCCGGCCTCGGGCGAAGAACGAGGCGACACCCTCGTATGTGGAAGGTGACCATGTTCACTTCACCCAATGTGCTCCTCTGGCGCGGGCTGCTGGCCGTCGCCCTCGGCGCGGTCTCCGTCGCCTGGCCCGGCATCACCATCAACGCCTTCGTCATCCTCTTCGCCGTGTATGCGTTCCTGACCGCGGCGACGGACAGCGCCCGCGCCTTCGCGAGCGACAGGGTGGGGCCGGTCTTCGGCTGGCTGCTGCTCGCCGGGCTCTCCCTGGCGGGCGGCATCGTCGCGCTGGCGTGGCCCGGGATCACGGCGCTCGCGCTCACGATCTGGATCGCCGCGTGGGCACTGACCACCGGCGCCATGGAAATAGCCCTCGCCTTCCAGCGCGACGAGACAGCGGGAGAGCGCACCCTGTACCTCCTGACCGGCGCGGTGTCGCTCGTCTTCGCGTTCTCCCTGTTCGTCCGCCCGGACATCGGCGCGGTCTCCCTCGCCACCGTCTTCGGCCTGTTCAGCCTCGTCTACGGCGTCTCGGGGGTCTTCGCCTCGTTCGAGGAGCGGCGCCGCCAGCACAAGACCGGCCAGCGTGAACCGGTCCGCGTCTGAAGACTCCGGCGACGGACAGCCGCGTGGCGCCGACCGGCCGGCCCGGTGGAAACGGCGCCACGCGGTACCGGGCGGGAGGGGATCGACCGCCCGGCGGCCCCTCCCCTTCCGCCTCTTTCCTTCTGTCCATTTCCTTGCTTGACAAAGCATATATCGCGCCCGACATACTCGATGGTGATCGATCCAGCAGTTCGCACGACGGAAGGCCCGCATGAACCTCGGCATCGCCATCGCGGATTTCACCCGGCCCGGCGGCTCGGCAGGCATCGCCCGCCACGTGGGCCAACTCGCCCGCGCGGCGGACGAGTTCGGCTTCACCCGCGTCGCCGTCATGGACCACCTCTTCCAGATCGGCATCGTGGGCGCCTCCGAGCAGGAGATGCTGGAGGCGTACACCACGCTGGGCTACCTGGCCGCGTCCACCGAACGCGCCGAACTCCTCGCCCTGGTGACCTCGGTCGGCTACCGCGAACCCGGCCTGCTCGCCAAGATGGTCACCACCCTCGACGTCCTCTCCGAGGGCCGCGCCGCCCTGGGCATCGGCGTCGGCGCCGGCTTCAACCTCGCCGAGGCACGCGGACTCGGCCTGCCCTTCCCGCCGGTCGCGGAGCGGTTCGAGCGACTGGAGGAGACGCTGCGGATCTGCCTGCAGATGTGGAGCGAGGACGAGAAGCCCTTCGAAGGGCGGTACTACCGACTGGAGCGCACCCTCAACTCCCCTGCCTCCGTGCGGCGTCCACGCCCGCCGATCCTCGTCGGCGGCTCCGGCGAGCGGAAGACGCTCCGGCTCGTCGCGGAGTACGCGGACGCCTGCAACCTCTTCCACGGACCCGACCTCCAGCACAAACTCGACGTCCTCCGCAGGCACTGCGACGACGTCGGTCGCGACTACGCCGAGATCGAGAAGACGGTCCTGCTCCCGCTCGACCCCGGCACCCGCGGCGAGAACGTCCACGCCCTGCTCACGGAGTTGCGCCGACTGGAGCACCTCGGCTTCGACCACGTCATCGGACCGGTCCGGGGAGCCGATCAGCTTGCCGCGCTGCGGCTGTTGGGCGAGCGGGTCGTGCCGGAGATCACGGACATCTGAACATCGCACCCACCGCGCGGCAGAGTCACCGCATGTGGCGCATTTTTGTTGCTTGCGAAAGCACATAGATATGAGGAGACGGATATGAGCACCACGAGCGAACACCCCGAGCACGGAGCCGACGACGTCGTGGATGTCGTGATCGTCGGCGGAGGTTCCGCCGGTGCCGTACTCGCCGCGAGGCTCAGTGCGGAGCCGCGGCGCGCGGTGCTGCTGATCGAGGCAGGCCCGGACTACCCCCAAGACCGCCTCCCCAAGGGGCTGTTGACCCCGCACGTCCTGGCCGACCCGGACCACGACTGGGGTTACACCGCACGTGCCACCGACCTCGCCCCGAGCATTCCCGCGCCGCGCGGCCGGACCATGGGTGGCAGTTCGGCGGTGAACGCGGGGGTGGCGATCCGGGCGCGTGCCGCGGACTTCGCTGCCTGGGGCGAGCGGTACGGGATCAAGGGCTGGTCGTACGACGAAGTCCTCCCGACGTTCCGGGAGATGGAGAACACGCCCGCCGGGGACGACAGTTACCACGGCCGCACCGGCCCCTTCCCCGTCCGGCAGTGGACGTACGACCAACTCACCTCCTCGCTGCGGGCGTTCGTGGACAGCGCGGCGGGTCTGGGGTTCCGGCGGAACGACGACTTCAACGGCGCCCGGCAGGACGGCACCGGCGGCTACCCGGTGAACATCGTCGACGGGGTGCGCCAGAACTCCGCGCTGGTGTACCTGACGCCGGAGGTACGCAGCCGCTCCAATCTGACGGTGCTGAGTGATGTCACGGTCGACAGGGTGCTCGTCGAGGGCGGTGTGGCGCGGGGTGTCGTGAGCGCGTCGGGGTCGGTCTTCCGGGCGGGTGAAGTGGTGCTCTCAGCGGGGAGTTACGGCAGCCCTGCCATCCTGCTGCGCTCCGGTGTCGGGCCGGCCGAGGATCTGCGGGCGCTCGGCATCGACGTGGTCGCCGATCTCCCGGTCGGCCGCCGGCTCCAGGATCACCCCTTCTTCCACTCACTGTTCGCCCTCGCGCCCGAGCACCAGACCCTGACGTCGGCCTTCGCGGCGCATCTGTGGCTGGCCTCGCCCGAAGCAGCGGCCGGCGAGCTGGACCTCGGCATTGTCGCGACCCACCTCCCGGACGGCTCCTTCAGCCCGACCGGCGGGGCGATCCTCCTCGCCACCGCCGTGACCCGCCCCGAGTCGCGCGGTTCGGTGCGGCTGGCCAGTCGCGATCCCCACGACGCTCCGGTGATCGACAACAACTATCTCGCGACGGCCAGGGACCGCAGCCGCATGCTGGAGGGCGTGCGGCTCGTGCGCCGGCTGGCGAGCACTGCGCCGTTCGCGGGTACGGTGGCGTTCGAGCTCGTACCGGGTGAAGCGGTGGGCGACGGCGCGGAGTTGGAGGCGGCGATCGCCGCCGGGATCTCGACCTACGGCCACCCGACCTCGACCGCGCCGATGGGCGGGCCCGGGGACGAGTGGGCCGTCGTCGACGAGTCAGGGGCGGTGCACGGGCTGACCGGGTTGCGGGTGGTCGACGCCTCGATCGTGCCCGAGGTCCCGTCGACGGTGACCAACGCGACGACGATCATGATCGCGGAGCACATCGCCCGGCGTGTGTACGGGAGTTGAGGCCACCCGGCGTCGCATCGCACGGAAGGTCCCGGACACGAGGAGTGTGTCCGGGACCTTCCGTGTTCAGTGCGGCGACGCCTGCGCCGGGCCTCAGTCGAACTTGCCGACCACCGTCTCGAACTGCCGCACCATGGCCGACAGCGACCGGCCGTCGAGATGGTCCATCACGCGCTTGCGGGCACTCGCGAGGTGTATCGGATAAGCCGCCTCAAGCCGCTTCAGCCCTTCCGGGGTGAGGGTCGCGACATTCCCGCGCGCGTCGCCCTCGTAGCGCCGCTTCACGACCTGGCCGCGGCTCTGCAGCGCGTCCACGACGCGGGTGATGCGGCTCGCCGACAGCGCGGTGGCCGCCGCGAGATCAGCCATGCGGAGTTCCTGGTTCTCGGCCTCGGACAGGCTCATCAGGACGACGTACTCGGTGAGCGTCAGTCCCGTCGCCCGCAGCAGATCGTCGTCCAGCGAACGCGGCAGTGCGACGATGACCCGCATCAGGGCACGCCAGAAACGCTCTTCCTGCGCGGTCAGGGGATCCTCGGCGGCGGTCATCCGTGCAGATTAGCGTGCTCAAGCAAAGAACCTCAAGCAAGGAACCCCAAGCCATGACATCCCACGGGCGCCGCGCGTCCCGCTACACGCCCAGCCGGCGTACGTCGGTCACGCTGTAGGACATCGAGGCGCGGAAACCGACGCCGGTGCGCACGGGAGCCAGGTCCGCCAGTTCCTCGCCGCGGGCCGCGAACAAGGTGATGTCGCCGGTACCGGTCCACACGTCGGCGAGTCGGCGGTCGTCGAACTCGGCCATCACCAGCTCGTGCACGGCGGGCCTGTCGTACTCGCCGGCGACCAGGCTCGGAAAGTGCCGGAGGTTGACGGTGGGCCGCGCGAACAGCGCGGCCGGTTCGGACGCCGGCTGCTGGAGCGTGACAGTGGCCTCCGCGAGGGTCTGCCCGGCCGCCGACAGGGACGCGCCGAACCGGCCGCCCGCGGCGAGGGTGGGCGACGCGCTGCCGGGCGCCGCGAAGACACGGGTCTGGTGGACCGAGCCCAGCTTCTTCGGGAAGCCCTGCACCCAACCCCGGGCCAGGGCAAGGTCGTTGTCGACGTAGATGTACGGGCACCACGACACGGGCTCGTCCTGCCAGTGGGCGTCCACCAGCACCATGAACTCGCGGTACTGGCTGCGCACCGGGTCGAGGTACTCGTCGTGCCCGGCGGAGAACTGCCAGTCGACGAACAGCGCCACCGCGCGCCCGTCGGAGTCCGGGTCCGGGGTCAGCCCCTCGGGGAGTGTCGCCTCGGCGGCGGCCGGGTCCGTCCAGAACTCCACGCCGACGATGTCGCCGGCATAGTGCCACGGCGGCGCGGAGGCGAGGTTCGCCTCTCCGCGCGGGGACAGCGGGTAGGTGTAGCCCTGGAGCATGGGGGGTGCCTCCTCAGCAGAAGGTCGATCCGGAACGGCACCATGATTCGCCGAGCCACCCCGTCCCGGCTTGGGTCATGTGACTGCTTCTCCGTACACGGACGTCGCCTCGCAGCCCTCGGCCACCGCCTCCAGCTCCCCGGCCAGCCGCCGCATCAGGGCGGGGTCGAGTTGGTCCAGGACACGTCGGCGCGCACTGGAGAGGTGGGCCGGACAGGCGCCTATCAGCCGTTGCCGACCGGCTTCCGTGAGGACGGCCACGCTCCCCCGGGCGTCCGTCGCGTGCGGCCGCTTGACGACCAGACCCTGCCCCCGGAGCGTCTCCACGAGCCGCGTGACACGGCTCGCGGACAGGGCGGTGGCGGTGGCCAGATCGGTCATGCGCATACGGTCACCGACTGCCTCGGAGAGCTGCATCAGCACGATGTACTGGCTGAGCGACAGGCCCGTGGAGCGCAGCAGATCCTCGTCGAGCGCCCGGGGCAGCGCCACGAGCAGTCTCTGCAGGGAGCGCCACAGGCGTTCCTCCGCGCTGGTCAGCGGTTCCGGTACGGGAGCCATTCCCCTTCCCTCCCTCCCGAGGCCGTAGGAACACTCAAGCACAGCCATTACTTGCTTGACAAAGCATTTTCAGGTGAGTGAAGATACTTGCCAGAGCAAGCATCAGCGCACCAGCCGGGCCGTTTCGCGCGACGGCGAACGAGAGGAACTTCCGATGTCCACCAAGATCGCAGTCATCTACTACTCGTCGACCGGCACCGTGCACGAGCTGGCGGAGTCCGTGGCGGAGGGCGCCCGCAAGGAGGGTGCGGAGGTACGGCTCCTGCGCGTGTCCGAGCTCGCCCCCGAGGAGGCCATCGCCGCCAACGACGCGTGGTCGGCGCATGCCGCGGCCACCAAGGACATCCCGGTGGCGACCGGCGCCGACATCGAGTGGGCCGACGCCGTGATCTTCGGCAGCCCGACCCGGTTCGGCAACATCGCCAGCCAGCTGAAGCAGTTCATCGACACCCTCGGCGGGCTGTGGGCGCAGGGCAAGCTGGCCGACAAGATCTACAGCGGCTTCACGGCCACCGCCACGGCACACGGCGGCCAGGAATCCACGCTGCTCGCCCTCTACAACTCCGTCCACCACTTCGGCGGCATCATCGTCACCCCCGGGTACACCGACCCGGTGAAGTTCGCCGACGGCAACCCGTACGGCACCAGCCACGTCAACGGCCAGGGCGCGATCCCCGTCGACGACACGGCCCGAGCCGCCGCCGTGTACCAGGGCAAGCGCGTGGCCGCGGTCACCGCGCGGTTCAAGGACGCGTAGGGGGAGGGTGGTTGGGCGCCGGGCCCAGGGTCTTCGCGGCCCAGATCTGTGCCGCTCAGGCTTCGCCCCGGCGCGCCAGCCACTCCTTCTCCTCACCCGGTTCGGGCAGGACCTGCCCGCCCTCCACGGCGGACCGGGCCGGGCCGTCCTGGATCACCACCATGACGTGGTTCTCCTCAACTCCGGTGATGCGTACGACCGCCGCGGACAACTCCAGCGCCAGTCGCGTCGTACCCTCCTGCGGATGCCCCCGTCGCGCCCAGCCCGTGATGATCAGGGGCGTCCCCGGCACCCCGCCGGCGAAGACGTCCTCCGACGGCGGCTCGGCGAAGATCACGTTGACGTAGGCCGGTGGCACATGGTTGATCGCCGCGTGGATCCGGGTGATCTCGGCCGCCAGTGAGGCCTTCGACTCCCGTGTCAGGGTTCCCTGTGCCGCGGTGCAGGTGTAGACGGGCATGTCGGCTCCTCACGGATCGGGGGCGCGTCCAACGGATGACACCGGCATCACGCTCCCTCCTGCCATGTGGTCGCGGCTTCCGTCATCCGACGGAGGCCGTGACTGCAACCGACAACCGGCCTGATTTCCACGGCAGTTACTACTCCCCCGACTGGCCCGGCACGCCTTGACACACTTTCCCCTCGACGCAATGCTTGCCGACGAAAGCAATAACTTCGGGTGGGAGACCGCGATGACCACAAGCACCCCGGACGACAAGGGCGGCCCGCTGCGTGCGGTACTGGAAGGCACCGCGTTCCAGGCGGATCCGCACTCGGTGCTACGGCAGTTGACGGACTCCGGGGCCGCCCACCGCTGCGAACCGGAGGGTGCACCCCCGCAGTTGCTCGTCACGGGCTACGACGCGGCACGCCAAGTGCTCACCGATCCCCGCGTGTCCAAGCGGAGCGAACGCGCGGGTCTTGAGCCGGGCTGGCTGATGAGCGGTGTCCGGGACGAGGTCGGGATCGACTACATGCTGACCGTGGACCCGCCCGACCACACCCGCCTCCGCAAACTGGTGACACGCGCCTTCACTCCGCAGCAGATCGAGGCGCTACGGCCCCGCACGCAGGAGCTCGCGGGCCGGTTCGCGGACGACGTACTCGCCCTGGAGACACCGGAGTTGGCCGAGGGATTCGCCGCCCGCGTCCCCATCGCCGTGATCTGCGAACTGCTCGGCGTGCCGCTGGACGACTGGGACAGGTTCCGCTGGGCATCGGAACAGATCGTGTCCCCGGTCGCGGGCAGTGACCGGGAGGAGGCGTACGTCTGGATGAGCGGATATCTGGCGGAGCTGATCGCGGCCAAGCGGGCCGGCCCCGGCCAGGACCTGCTGAGCGCGCTGGCCAACGACACCGTCGAGGACCGGCTCACCGACCCGGAGTTGGTCGGCATGGCCTTCCTCCTCCTGATCGCCGGGTACGAGACGACCGCCAACCTCATCGGGACCGTACTCCTCGGACTCGCCCAACAGCCGGACCTGCTCAAGGCGTTGCAGACCGACCCCTCCCTCGTGCCCACGGCGGTCGAGGAGTTCCTCCGCCTCGACGGGCCGGTGCTCACGGCGACCGAGCGCTTCGCCACCGAGGACATGCGGGTGGGTGAAGTCCCGGTGCGCCGGGGCGACATGCTGCTGGTGTCCCTCGCCGCGGCCGACCGGGACCCGGCCCGTTTCGAGGAACCGGACTCCTTCCGCCTCGGACGCCCGGCAGGCCATGTCGCCTTCGGACACGGTGTCCACCACTGCCTCGGAGCGCCGTTGGCCAGGATGGAGGCCACCGTCGCGATCACCGCGATGCTGGAGCGCGTCGAGAGTCTGGAACTGGCCGTGGACGCGGCCGACTTGGAGTGGACGCCGGGCCTGTTGATGCACGGGGTGCGGCGGCTTCCCGTGTCGGTCGTGGTCGCCGGGAACTCGAACTCGCAGTGATGCAGGGCGACGTCAGTCCTGGCGACGGACCTCGATGAGGAGTGCCTGCTCGGGGTTGAGAGTGGGCATGGGCAGACCGGCGGTGGTCAGCACCGAGCCCGGCACGGTGAGCCAGTCCTCCTGCGCGGCCCTCAACCACGCGGGCGATGCGATCTGGTGGAAGGAGGGCAGGCCGAGTTCGGTGCGCACTCGGAGCCGGTAGCGGGCGTCGGGACTCAGACCGGGAAAACGCGTCCGGCCCGACTGCCCTTCGGGTGAAGTGGCCACCCTCGCCCAGGAGTACAGCGCCCTTGAGCCGTCGTGGGCCACCACTCCGTGCAGTATCCGAGCCTTGTCCTCCAGGTCGGCACGTACCGTGCGACCGCTGTGCAGCAGCGGGCGCAGTTCCCGGTACAGGGCGCTCCAGGCGGTGAGCCTGGTCAGCTCCTCCTCCGAGCACTCGGCGAGATCCTGCTCGATGCCCGCGTGGCCGAAGAGGGCGGTGATCAGGCGGAACGTGTCGGAGGTGACGCGGCCTGTGGTGTGGCTGCGGGCGGCGCCGACGTGGGTGCCGACGAGTTCGGGCGGGAGGAGTTGGACGGTCCAGCTCTGGATCGACTGGCGTTCCACGGGGTCGTTGCAGTCCGAGGGCCACACACGGTCGGTGCGGTCCAGTACGCCCAGGTCGACGCGACCGCCGCCGCTCGCGCAGCTCTCGATCTCCAGTCCGGGGTGCCGTTGCCTCACCGCGTCCAGCAGTCGGTACAGCGCCTCGACCTGGGCGTGGCCTGCGGGCCGGTCTCCCAAAGTGCTTACGGCTTCGAGGAGTTCGCGGTTGTGGTCCCACTTGAGGAAGGCGATGTCGTAGCTTCCGACGAGCGCGTCCAGTGACTTCAGCAGGTAGTCGAAGACCTCGGGGCGGGAGAGGTCCAGGACGTGCTGATGACGGGCGGTCGGGCCGAGGCCGGCGGCGGGGCCGAGGATCCAGTCGGGGTGGGTGCGGGCCAGGTGGGAGTCGAGGTTGACCATCTCGGGCTCCACCCATAGCCCGAAGTCCATGCCCAGCGACCGGACATGGTCGGCGAGCGGGCTTAGTCCGTCGGGCCAGACGGTCGGGTCGGCGAGCCAGTCGCCGAGGCCCGCGGTGTCGGCGCGACGCCCGCTGAACCAGCCGTCGTCGAGCACGAACCGCTCGACTCCCACGGCGGCGGCCCGCTCTGCCAGGGCGCGCAGCCGGTCGAGGTCGTGGTCGAAGTAGACGCCTTCCCAGCTGTTGAGCACCAAGGGACGGGAGCCGCGCGGGTGTTGGGGTCGTGCTCGCAGGTGGCGGTGGAAGCGGTCGGCGATGCCGTCCAGGCCGTCCGGCGACCAGGCGAAGTGGCAGCGGGGAGTGCGGTAGGTGTCGCCGGGTGCCAGGCGGATCTCGCCCGCGCGGAGGAGTTCGCCACCGCCGAGCGCGGAGGCGTGGACGCCTGCTCCTTCCGGGAGTTGCTCGACGAGGTGACGCTGGTCTCCGCTCCACGCGACGTGGACGGCCCACACCTCGCCGGTGCCGAATCCGAAGCCGGGTACGCCCACTGTCAGGAGATGCGGCGAGTCGACACCGGGTTTTCCGCGTCGTACGTCGCGGACGTGTGCGCCATGGTGCAGCGGGTGGCGTTGTGGGGAGCGTTCCCTGCTCCACTTGCCGGTGAAGTCCAGGATCTCGGTGGCACGGCGCGGCAGGGGCAGCAGGGTGAGCGCGCCGGCGAGGTCGTAGGGCGTCGGATCGGCGCTGTCCGCGCGGGAGATGACGGCGTCGGCGGTGAGGACACCGTAGGTGTCCAGGGTGTAGGTCAGGGTGATGTCCAGTGCGGACGCCGTGTCGGTGAGGTGCAGTTCGAGTACGCCGCCGCCGTCGGGGCGCGTGCGGTGGGTGGCGCCGGTGAGGGTCGGGCGGGGTGCGGTGGCGGTGCCTGCCTGGTGGCCGTGGTGGGCCGGGGTGCCGGACCAGCCGTCGGCCTCGGTGGGCCAGACAGTGAAGCGGCGTGGGATGTCGGGGGCGTTGTTGAGGATCGCGGGTTCGGCGGTCAGGCTCAGGGCGGTCAGGTCGTCGGGGCTGAGGTCGCCCAGGTCCGCTCCCCAGTGCAGGACTCGGGGGACCGGTTCGGTGAGCTCCACGGCGAGGCAGGTACCGGCCGCGCGCAGGCTGACGATGCGCGAGGAGGTTGTGGGCATGCAGTCTCTTTTCGGGGAGGGCGGCGGGACGGGCCGTAGGGGACGCGTCCGGCCGCGGGGCGCCAAGGGGGCGGCTGTTACTTCTGGGTGAGGATGCTCTTGGTCTTGGACTGCATGTCGGCGAAGACGCTGTCGTTCTTCTGTCCGCCGAAGTAGCCCTCGATCAGCGGCTCGATCGCGTCCTGCAGGGCCGCGCCGTTGCGGAAGTCCGGTGACGGGTAGAGCTCCTTGTTCTTGAGCATGTCGGTGAAGACCGAGAGGTCGACGCCCTGTGCCTTGAGCGCCTTGGCGGAGGCGTCCATCGAGGCGGGGATGGACGGGAAGAAGGTGCCGGTCGCCGACGCCTTGGTCTGGCAGGCCTCGGAGCCCATGTAGGAGACCCACTTCCAGGCCAGGTCCGGGTTCTTGGTGCCCGCCCAGATGGTGTTGCCGTTGGAGTTGCTGAAGACGGCACGGGTCTTGTTGTCGGGACCGAGGACCGTGGGGGCGATGCCGACCTTGATGTCGGGGATCTTGGCGAAGGTGGACGCCGTCCACGAACCGCCCGTCTCCATCGCGACCTTGCCCGAGGACAGCAGGTCGACGTCGGACACGGTGTTGGTGAACGTACCGATCTTGGGGGCGTATCCCTTCGCCACCAGCGTACGGATCCAGTCCATGGTCTTCACCAGGCGCGGGTCGTTGTAGTTCAACTGGGTCGGCCAGTTGGCCTTGTTACCGAGCCGCCAGCCCGTCGTGGAGACGAAGGAACTCCAAGTCGTCTGGCCCAGAAAGTCCTTGGCGGCCAGCTGGCCGAAGCCGTACGTCTTGATGTTCGCCTTGTCGAATCCCGGCTGGTCGCCGCGTCGGCCCTTCGAGTCGACGGTCAGGTGGGCGATCATCTTGCCGATCGTGCCGCCGTTGTCGGGGTTCCAGTTGAGGTTCTGGACGTCCTTGGTGGTGTAGCCGGCCTTGGTGAGCATGTCGGTGTTGTAGTAGAGGCCGGTGGCGGCCCAGTCCAGGGGCAGGCCGTACTGGTGGCCGTCGGTGTACTTCCACGAGTCGACGCCGACGGAGAACCTCGACAGGTCGAACTTGTCCTTCTTGATGTAGTCGTCAAGCGACAGGAGTTGGTGCTGGTCGGCGTACTGCGGGAAGAACTGGACGCTGTTCTGGAACGCGTCGGGAGCCTTGCCTGCGACGAAGCCGGCGGTGAGCTTGGTGAAGTAGTCGGTGACGCCGTACTGGGAGATCTTCACCGTGACGCCCGGGTTGGCCTTCTCGAAGTCCGTGGCGCAGACCTTGTACGCGGCCGCCTGCTTGTCGTCCCAGGTCCACCAGTTCAGGGTCGAAGAGCCGGAGCTGCTGCTGGAGTTGGAGGAGCAGGCGGACACGAGGGCCGTCAGAGTGAGCGCGGCTCCGAGTGCCACGGCCTTGCGAACTCTCATGGTTCCTTCTTTCGCTGGTCTCTGGAGGCTTTCGCCGGTCACTTGAGGCCGGAGAAGCCGATGGAGTTGACGATGCGTTTGCCGAAGGCGAGGAAGAGCAGCAGCATCGGCAGCGCCGCGATGAGGGCGGCGGCCATCAACCCCGCCCAGTCGGGGGCGGCTTGGGGCGAGGACTGCTTGAAGACGCCGAGCGCGAGGGTGAGGGGCTGGACGCTCTGGTCGTTGGCGATCAGCAGGGGCCAGAAGTAGTCGTTCCAGGCGTTGACGAACATCAGCAGCGACACGGTGGCGATCGGCGCGGAGGTCATCGGCAGGATGATCCGGAAGAAGATCCGCAGCGGTCCCGCGCCGTCGATGATGGCGGCCTCCTCGACCTCATTGCTGAGGCCGAGCATGAACTGCCTCAGGAAGAACAGCGTGAAGGCCTGGAAGAGGCCGCCGGGGAGGATGAGCCCGGCAAAGGTGTCGGTGAGTCCGAGGTCCTTCACGAGGACGAAGTTGGGCAGCAGGGTGAACACGCTGGGCACCATCAGGGCGCTGATCAGGATGTTGAACACCAGGTCGCGGCCCCGCCAGTGCAGCCGGGAGAACGCGTAGGCGGCGGCCGCCGAGATCAGCACGATCATCGCCGTCTGCACCGATGCGTAGATCACCGAGTTGCGCAGGTAGAGCGCGAAGTCGAGGGAGGCGCCGGAGCCGCCCTGGGCCTGGGCGGACGCGGTGGAGGCGATGCCCAGGGCCCGCTCGAAGGCGCCCCAGGTGAAGCCGACCGGCAGCAGCGAGGACGGGTGGGTCGCCAGTTTGTAGTTGTTGGACAGCGCGGTGCGCAGGATCCAGTAGAACGGGAAGAGCGTGACGAGGACGATGACGCCGAGGTAGATCCAGGCGACGGCCCTGCCGGGTGAGAACCTGCGGGCGGTGTTCCGCGTCGGGCGGCGCGGAGCGGCCGCGGGGCCGGGTGCGATGGTGACAGCCATGAGGGCGGCCTCCTTCAGTTCAGGTCGGATTCATTGGCGCGGGCGAGCCGCAGCTGGGTGAAGGTGACCGCGATGAGCAGGGCGAACAGGGCGAGCGACATGGTGGCGGCGTAGCCGAAGTCGAACTGCCGGAAGGCCTTGTCGTAGATGTACATCTGCAGCACGTTCGAGGCGTTGGCCGGGCCGCCCTTGGTGGTGACCTGCACGATGTCGAACACCTGGAAGGAGTTGATCACCGTCAGGACGACCACCATGACGAGGATCGGCCGCAGCAGGGGCACCGTGAGCCGGCGGAACATCTGCGCCTCGCTCGCGCCGTCGACGCGGCCCGCCTCGTAGATGGTCGAGGGGATGGTCTGCAGGCCGGCGAAGATCAGCAGGGCGTAGTAGCCCATCCACTTCCAGACGCTGATCGCGGCAAGCGAGGGGATCGCCCATCCCCCGCTGCCGAAGAACAGGATGGAGTGGCCGGTCAGGTGCTTGAGGGCGATGTTGACGATGCCGAGGGTCGGGTCGAGCATCCACTGCCACACCAGGGCGGCGATGACGTTGGAAATCAGGAACGGCAGCAGGATCACGCCCCGCAGGACCGACGACCGGGTGACCCGGTGCAGCACCACCGCGGTCACGAGGGAGATCGCCGTGCCGAAGAAGACCGACAGCAGGACGAAGTAGACGGTGACGAGGAGCGAGTGCCAGAAGACGTCGTCCCCGAACAGCTCCCGGAAGTTGGCCAGTCCGACCCACTGCGGTGGGGTCAGGACGTGGAAGTCGGTGAAGCTGAGGTAGATGCCGCGCACGGTCGGATAGGCGTAGAAGGTCGCGAAGCCGACGACGGCGGGCAGGATGAGCAGCAGGGCGACGGGCAGGTCCCGGCGTCGTGCCGCCGCCGACCTCGTGGCAGTGGCGCGCCGTGCTTTCCTGGTCGGGCCCTTGCCCGGTGAGGTGGCCGTGGTGGCCACCGCGCCCGGCTCACCGGACCGCGGTTTCACCGGCGTTGCGTGGTTGCCCTGTGATGTGACCACCACAGCACCCTCCTTCGTGTGTTGCGTGTCCAACTGGTGGAGCGTCGGGCGTGGTTCAGACGGTGATCTTGTCGATGTCGGGTGCGTAGTCGGTGGCGTTGCCGAAGCGGAGCGTGTTGTCCCCGGCCTTCAGCGGCACGGAGACGGTGAGCGACTGTGGGGCACCCCAGTTGTTGTCGTTGGTGCCGGGCACCGGGATCTGGAGGGTGGTGTCGCCAACGGTGAGGTTGATGACGCGACTTGAGTCGCCGTCCACGTAGTCCAGCTTCAGCAGATACGTGCCGTCCTTCGGGGCACTGACGTGGTTGACGGCCACCTCACCGCCTCCGAGGTTGCCGACCTTCTGTCCGCCGGAGCAGCCGTCGCAGCCCGCGACGGTGGCGTTGCCGGTGAGGGTGTTGCCGGAGGCCTCGGCCTCGTAGGCGGTGGGACCGCCGGACGCGGGTGTGGTGACTCCAACCGGCTTGCTGGGAGCGGACGTTCGGCCCTTGGCATCGCGGGCTACGACCGTGAAGGTGTGGGCGTTCGCGGCGCTCAGACCCGTGACGGTGGCCGTGGTACCGGTGCTGGTGGTCAACGGCCGGCCGTCGGCGTAGACGGTGTAGCGGCTGGCAGTCGAGGCGCCGGTGTTCACCTTGTCCCAGGCCAGCGAGACGCTCGTCGAGGTGGCGCTGGTGCCGTGGACGCCCAGCGGAGTACCGGGGTTCGCGCTCTGCCGGTTCGGCGTGAAGGTGAAGAGCCGCGAGCCGTGCGGCGGCAGGTTCTCCGTCAGGTGCCCGGAGACGCGGCCGAGGTTCTTGTGCTGCCACAGGTCACGCACCGAGGCAGCACCGCTGATGCCCAAGTCGGCGAAGTCCGCGGTGACATCGGCGGCTCGGGTCCCCAGGTTGAACAGTGCGACGGTGTAACTGCCGTCGGGATTACGGGAGTACCAGGTCTGCTGGTTGGTGGTCTGACTGACGGGTCGTGCCGGATGGCCGGCTTGGTCCACGGCGATGACCTCGTCGTTGGTGAGCAACTTCAGCCCGTACGCGTCGAGTTTGGTGAGGTCGTCACCCGAGTAGAGCGGCGCCGACTCGATGGCCCACAGGGTCGCGTAGCTCTGCCGTTCGGCCTCGGTGAGGCCGTCCATGGCGCCGACTCCGACGTTCAGGGAGTCGAGGTTGTTCCAGTGTCCGGGCCCTGCGTCGTCGATCCACTGCACGACGTCGTTCCAGCGCACCTTGAGGGAGTTGTCCCAGGTCACCAGCGTGTCGCAGTAGCACTCGACGTCCGTGTCGATGCGCCAGCCGTTGGAGTTGGCCTTCCAGGTCGCCGCCTGGGTGTGGCTCAGCGACCAGGACAGCGTCAACTGGACGGGCCGCCCGGTCTGTTGGAGTGCGGTGTGCCAGGCCTTCACGTCCGAGGTGTTGTCGTGGTCCGCACCGCCTTGAAAGGAGCCCGGGCCCACGCCGTCGACCTTGAGGAAGTCCACGCCGTAGCCCGCCAGTTGGTCGGCGAGGGAGTCGATGTACTTCTGCGAGCAGGGGTTGGCGAAGTCCATCTTGTACGCGGAGTTCCACCCGTTGGTCTTGCGCAGGTCGGGATAGACGATGTCCGAGGTGGTGCAGCCGGGGGCGTCGTGGATGGCGGTCGTCCCGTCGCCGTACGCGGCGGGGTCGAGGCCGACGGCCAGATACAGCCCGAACTTGAGGCCCTTGTGGTGGAGGTAGTCGCCCAGGGACTTCATGCCGTGCGGGAAGGTGGTGGCGTTCGGCTTCGGGCGGGCGTACTGGTCGAAGCCGTTCACCCACCCCGCGTCCACGTTGATGTACTCGTAGCCATGGGACTTGAGCTTCGAGGCGACCACGTCGGCCTGCTGCTTGACGTGCGCCTCGGTGAGCCAGCTGACCCCGCCGTAGCCGGGGTAACTGGTGGCCTCCAGGCTCCAACTGCTCCAGCCCATGTACGGCTTGGCGGCGAGGGCGGCTTGCTGGTGGCCCGCGCTCGTCGGCGCCGGGGAGGAGTCCGCCGCCGACGCGGCGGTGGGTGCGGCGAGGGACACCACGAGTGCGGTGGCGGCCAGGACGGGCAGGTGTCGGAGACGCAGACCGCCCGTACGGAGTCTGTGGCGTACGGCGGATGCGGGTCCTGCTGGACGAGCCATGTGTTTACTCCATCTCGGCGCGAAAAGGCACGGCGGGGCCCTGGGAAGGACCGGAAGGTGCCCCCTGCACGGTCAGCCGCATGGGGAATTGGTGAGTGGGCGTTCGGATCCGCCCAAGTGGCCGTGAGGCGACGCCCGTTGGAGAGCGCAGCCCGCGATGACTTATGCGACCGGTCGAGGAGGAAACCTGCCGCCACCTGCGTCGGTGGACGTCCCATCCACCTGTCGTGAGGTGCCGCGAATGTAGCCAGGCTTTTCTTCCAACGTCAACATATTGCGCAGCGCGAATCATCGACATTCGTGGAAGGAATGGAGCAGGATTCGGTCGATCGGGCGGGAAGACGGACGCCGAACACCACGATCCTTCTTCTATCTTCTTTTCCAATGGAAATGTATGGTCGCCGCATGACGCTCGCCGATCAGCCACCCGCGGCCGCTCTGCTGTTCCAGACCCTCCTCGCCCACGGCCCGCTCACACGCGCCGAGATCGGGCGCCGTACCGGTCTGTCGCCGGGCGCGGTCACGAAGGTCGCCACTCCCCTGCTGACCGA
Source organism: Streptomyces prunicolor (assembly GCF_045162825.1). NCBI lineage: Bacteria > Bacillati > Actinomycetota > Actinomycetes > Kitasatosporales > Streptomycetaceae > Streptomyces > Streptomyces prunicolor. Next base: position 239,674 of record NZ_CP108676.1, read on the forward strand.
CGGCTGGATCAACGAGCTGGGCCGCTCGACCGAGCGCACCCAGGGCCGGCCGGCCACGCTCATCGCGGTACGGGGCGAGCGCGCCCGCTTCGTGGGCGTGAAGATCACCGGCAACGAACTCATCGGCACACTCACCGACTTGACCGCACGGCCGCTGGCCACCGCGCGGGCCGTACTGGGTTCGCGTGACGTCGGTACGGTCGTCCTGGCCGTCGCCCGGCTGGTCGATCAGCTGAACGCGAAGGCTGCGCCGCACGCGCCGGGCGCGCTCCACGGCATCGGCGTCACGATCTCCGGGGACGTCGACGGCCACACGGGGACCGTCCAGTACTCCCCCTTCCTGAACTGGCGCCGCGTACCCCTGGCCCAACTCGTGGAGACGGCAACGGATTTGCCGACCGTCATCGAGAACGACGTCCGCGCCCTGACCGTCGCGGAACAGTGGTTCGGCGTCGGGGTCGGGCTGTCGTCCTTCGCCCTGGTCACCGTCGGCGCGGGCATCGGCTGCGGCATCTCCATCGGCGGCCGGGTCGTCTCCGGTGCGCACGGCGTCTCCGGGGAGGTCGGCCACCTTCCCGTGGGCGGCACCGACCGCGTGTGCACCTGCGGCAACACCGGCTGCGTCGAAGCGGTCGCCTCCACCCAGGCCATCACGGAACAGGCCCGCCGGGCGACGGGCGACCCGGCGCTGACGATGGACGGCGCGGTCCGCCTCGCCCATGCCGGCAACGCCGACGTCCGTGCGGTCTTCGCCCGGGCGGGCCACGCCCTGGGCCTGGCCCTGGCCTCCGTGGCCAACCTCATCGGCCCGGAGCGCATCATCATCTCCGGTGAGGGCGTGGCCACTTACGACCTCTACGAGGACCAGATCCGCACCACCTTCGCCGCCCGGGCCTTCGGCGCCGCGGCCGACTGCGACCTCGTGGTCAGACCCCTCCCCTTCGAGGAATGGGCCCGCGGAGGCGCCGCCGTGGCCGCGCAGCACGTCTTCGCGCCCGCCAAGTAGCCCATGCCCAAAGCGAGTTGCTCTCTTTCACACCGTCACGAAAGCGCATGCCATGCTGAAGGCTTTCTCCGACCAGAACCTCCGCGATGTCCGCGTCCCACCCGGAACCCTCCGCTACGACCGCCCCGCCACCCGCTGGTTCGAAGCCCTGCCCATCGGCAACGGCCGCCTGGGAGGCATGATTTACGGCGGCACGGACCGGGAGCGGATACAGCTCTCCGAGTCGACGGCATGGTCCGGCGGCCCGTCCACGGCAGACCTCAACCCGACCGCCCGGCCACAGGTCCCGCGCATCCGCGAACTCCTCTTCGCGGGAGACCACGCCGAGGCGCAACGGCTCGCCGCCGAACATCTCCCGGGCAGAGCACCGTCGTTCGGCACCAACCTGCCCCTCCCCGAAGTCCAACTCGCCTTCCCTGACGGGGTTCCGGCCCAGGACTACCGGCGGACGCTGGACCTGGACACGGGCCTCGTCACAGTCACCTACGTGCAGGACGAAGTCCGCTTCACCCGCGAGGTGTTCGCCACCAACCCCCACGGCCTGATCGCGATCCGCCTCACCGCGGACCGGCCCGGGTCGCTCACCGTCACCCTCTCGATCCGGGACGGCATACTCCCCGGAATCACGACCGCCACGGACTCGTCCGTCACCTTCAACGGCCATGCGTACGAGAGCCTGCACAGCGACGGACAGCAGGGAGTCGCGCTGGAGATCCGTGCCCACCTCGAAGCCGAGGTTGGCACCGTGCACCGCACGGAAGACACGCTTCGTCTGGAAGGCGCCGACAGCGCGGTCGTCTACGTCGTCGCAGGAACCGACTGGGCAGGAGCGGCCCCCCGAGCGCGTGCGGAATCCCTGCTGTCCGCAGGCCTGGAAGCCGGTTACGAGACGGTCCGGGCGGCGCACATCGCGGACCATCAGGCGCTGATGCGACGGGTCTCCCTGGATCTCGGTTCGGCGTCACCCGAACTCGCCGCTCTGCCCACCGACGCCCGCCGCGAACGGCTCGCCTCCGGGAAGGCCGACGACGAACTCATCGCGCTCTACTTCCAGTTCGGCCGCTACCTGACGATGGCCGGCTCCCGCGCCAACTCCCCTCTTCCGCTTGCCTTGCAAGGCCTGTGGAACGACGGTCTGGCCAGCAGTGCGCCCTGGACGAACGACTTCCATCTGGACATCAACACCCAACAGAACTACTGGGCAGTCGAGTCGACCAATCTGGCCGAGTGCCACGCGCCGCTGTTCGGGCTGTTGGAGAACCTGGCGGACCAAGGCCGGGCAACCGCCGAGGAGTTGTACGGCGCGCCGGGCTGGGTCGCGCACACGGTGACCAACGCGTGGGGGTACACGGCACCCGGCTCCGGCATCGGCTGGGGCATGAACGTGACCGGCGGAGCCTGGCTCGCGCTCCAGTTGTGGGAGCACTTCGAGTACGGCCGGGACGAGACGTTCCTCCGGGAGCGCGCTTATCCGGTCCTGCGCGGGGCCGCCGAGTTCCTCCTCGGCTACGCGGTCGAGGAGCCGGAGCAGGGACTGCTCGTCACCGGGCCGTCGGAGTCGCCGGAGAACTGGTATCTCGCGCCGGACGGCAGCCGGTGTTCGGTGTCCATGGGTGCCACCGCGGACCGCGTGATCATGGAGGCCGTGCTGCGGATCTGCTCGGAGAGTGCCGAACTGCTCGGTGTCGACGCCGAGTTGAGGACCAGGATCGACGCCGCGCGCCACCGGCTGCCACCGCTCCGGATCGGGCGGCACGGGCAGGTGCAGGAGTGGCTGCACGACTACGAGGAGGCCGAGCCGAGCCACCGGCACACCTCCCATCTCAGCGCGCTGTTCCCGGAGCGCCAGATCACCCCGCGCGACACACCGGACCTCGCACGCGCCGCCGAGGTCACCATCGAACGCAGGCAGCAGGCCCCGGGCTGGGAGCAGACCGAGTGGGTCGAGGCCAACTTCACCGTCTACTACTCCCGTCTCCTCAACGGCGACGCGGCCCTGAAGCACCTCACCAGCCTCATCGCGGACGCCAGCGAGGCGAACCTGATGACGTTCTCCGCCGGCGGGGTGGCGGGCGCTGCGCAGAACATCTACTCCTTCGACGGCAACTCCGGCGGCACGGCGGGAGTCGCCGAGATGCTGCTCCAGTCGGACGGCAAGGACGTGGAACTGCTGCCCGCGCTGCCCGCCGACTGGCCCGAGGGGAGCGTGTGCGGACTGCGTGCCCGGGGCGGTCTCACCGTGGACATCCGGTGGCGCGACGGGCAGTTGACCGCCGCTTCGATCCGGGCGTCACGGGCTGCGGACGTACGACTGCGCTACGGCGCCGATCTCCTCGAAGTCCAGCTCGCCGAGGGAGAGACGCTTGCCCTCGGCGTCGGCTGAGGGCAAGCGCCGGTGACCGGGTCACTGGGCGATCTGGCCGCCGTCGACGAGGAGGGTCTGTCCGGTCATCGCGGTGGCGTCGAGCGCCACGAACGTCACGGCCGCCGCGATCTCCTCGGCCTCCAGCAGGCGGCCCATCGGGATCTGGTCGATCCACTGCGTCATCCGCCGCGGATCGTCCATCCCGACCGTGTCGAGGATGGGGGTGCGGGTCCGGCCCGGCGCGACCGCGTTGACCCGGACCCCGTACCGCGCCCACTCGACCGCGAGCGAGCGCGCCAGCTGGGAGACGCCGGCTTTCGCGACGTCGTAGGCGACGTGGTACTCGGGGTTGGTGCCGATGAAGGCGGCGATGGAGGAGATGTTCACGATCGAACCGGATCCCCGGCTCACGAAGTGCCGGCCGAACTCGCGGCTGGCCACGAAGGTGCCGGTCAGGTCGACGTCGAGGACGCGGTGCCAGACCTCGTCCGTCACGTCGAGGGCGTCGTCCTCGTGGGCGATGCCGGCGTTGTTCACCAGGACGTCGACGCGGCCGAAGCGGCGTACGACCTCACCCGCGACCCCTGCCACGGCTCGGGGGTAGGAGACGTCCAGGGGCAGGAAGTCGCCGCCGACCTCCTTGGCCACGGCGGTGCCGGTCTCGGTGTTGCGGTCGGTGACGACGACCCGTACGCCACGGGCGGCGAGGGCCACGGCGATGGCGCGCCCGATTCCCTGGCCCGCGCCGGTGACGACGGCCACGCGCTCCTCGGTGTGCCTCAGGGGCGACTCGGTCATCTCGTTCCTTCCGTCGGTGGTGGAGCGGGGGTCTCAGAGGGTCCTGGCCGAGCCCGCTCCGGGGATCTGCCACCGCACCCGCGCGGCCGGGTCGATCGCCGTCGAGGCCCCGGGACCATGCGGACGCTCCATGAGCCCCTCGCGTACGACGCTGCGCTCGACGAAGGCCTCCTGGGTCCAGGGGATGAACTCGACGAGGGGCGGCACCTCCGAGAGGACGGTGCCGACCAGGTGCTGGTGCACCTGCATCATGTCGCCGGCGTGCGGCGCGAACCGCAGGCCCCGTGCCGCCGCGTGCGCCGCGATCTGCAGGAGCTCGGTGACGCCGCCGACCCGGGTGACGTCGGCCTGGACAACACGGATGGCGTCGGCGGCCATGAAGGAGGCGAACTGGTGGTAGGAGTAGATGCTTTCGCCGGCCGCCACGTCCAGCCGCGTCGACGACTGGAGGCGGGCGTGGGCCTGGAGGTCGTCGGCGTGGAAGGGCTCCTCGACCCAGTCCATCGCCGCCTCTTCCAGGACCGGCATGATCTGGTTCGCCGTCGACAGGTCCCAGCGCTGGTTGGCGTCGCACATCAGGGTCACGTCGTCGCCGAGTGCCCGCCGGACCGCGCGCACGCGTCGGGCGTCCTCGCGCCAGTCGGAGCGTCCCACCTTGATCTTCACCCGGGACCAGCCGTGGTCGACCAACGAGGTGAGATCCCGGACCAGTTCGGAGTCGGTGAGGTTGAGCCAGCCGCCGTCGGTGTTGTACGCCTCGACGCTCTCCTGCGTGCCGCCGAGGAGCCGCCACAGGGGCATGCCGGCCCGCTGTGCCGCGAGGTCCCACAGGGCGATGTCGACCATCGCGAGCGCCATGTGGACGACACCGGCCCGGCCGATCCAGTGCGTGGGCAGCCAGTACAGGCGCTTCCAGGTGCCGAGGATGTCCTCCGACGAGGTGTCCAGGAGGGCGTCGGCATAGTAGGAGAGGATCACGCCGGAGAGGAGTTCGGGAGCGCAGTGGACGCCGGAGATCCCTGTCCCGACCAGGCCGTCGGCGGTGCGGATCTCGACCACGGGCACCGTCCAGTGCGCCATGGCGGCCGTGGAGTCGGCGATGGGCCGCTTCAGGGGCACGGCGAGGGCGTAGGTCTCCACGGAGGTGATCACGGCACCGTCGTCGCCGCGAAGAAGGTCCGCTCCGTGCGCGGACAGCAGCCCGCGGGCGGTGCCGAAAGAAGTCTGATCGGTCATTGTTCCAGTCGGCCATGGTCGCCGGAACTCGTCAACAGCGAAATACGAATACACATGATCTGCCGCGCAGATGACATGCCGTCAGCGGGAATTCCCGACCGACGGTGGTCCGACTGCGAGGAGAGGAGGTTCGGTCAATGACGCTCGAACTGGCTTGGTTGCGTACCTGGGTCGAGGTCGTGGATACCGGCGGTTTCACCAGAGCGGCCGAAAAGTTGCATTTGTCGCAACCGCGCGTCTCGGCGCACATCGCGAATCTGGAACGCGAACTCGGCTGCCTGCTCATCGAACGCCGTATCCGACCGCTCACCCTCACCGACGACGGGCGCGCTCTGCTGGCCCGGGCGCGATCGGTTCTCGCCGCCGCCGATGAATTGGTCACCGCGCGCCAGACCGACCGGGGTGACATCTCGGGAACCGTCACGGTCGCGAGTTTCGCCAGCGGGAGTTCCGAATTCCTCCCGGCGGTCATCACGGCGCTGCAGAAGGAGCACCCGCGGATCCGGGTGGCGGTCCTGGACGGGGACGCCGGCTTCATCGAGGCGGCACTGTCCGAGCGCCGGGTCTCGGTGGCCCTGCGCCCGGTCCGGCCCGAGCCGCACGACCACGGCTTCACCATGCGTCCGCTGTGGCGGGAGCCCTTCGTCATGCTCGCCCCGACCGGTCATCCGCTGCTCAAGAAGGACGAGATCGAACTCGCGGACTTCGCGGACCAACGCGTCATCACGATCGGCGATCCCCTCGCCAATACGGTCGTCGGATACGAGGCCGAGGTCGAATTGAGCATCAAGGACCTGGTCGCGCCATCCGGAACCGTCTCCCATCAGCCGACCACTCTCGGCGCGATGGTCCGCGCCGGACACGGAATCGGCATCATCAACTATCTCGGTGCGGTGATGATCCTGCGCGAAGGAATGGAAATGCGCCCCATTCAGCATCTCAACCGCTATCGGGACGTGGGAATCTGGTGGCACTCGGAACGACCGCTGGGTGCGGCCGCACAAGCGTTCATCCGAGCGGTCGTAAAGGCGCCGAGGCCTGAGGGCACGACCACCGTTCCCCTGGTGTGACGCGGCCCGGATCCATTCGCGGAACGAATGCCCCGCATCCGTTAATCAGCGTTGACGATCGCGGGTGACCGGGGCGAGGTTGAGGGAAAACGAGAGGCCGAACGAAGGGAGTCGCGATGGCCGATGTCCGCACGTACACAAATCTCGATGTGGCGGTACGCAATGACACGTCGGACGTGGGTGAGGGGCCGGTGTTCGATCCTCGCACCGGGCATCTCCTCTGGGTCGACATCTACGGCCGCAAGATTTTTCAAGACAGCCTGTCCACAGGACGACGGACCGTCACGGACGTCGGCACGATGATCGGCGCGGTCGCACCGCGCGCTACGCACGACGGTTTCGCCGTCGCGGTGGCAGACGGGTTCGGCTACGTCACCGGCGACGGACTGAACCTGGTCGATCCCGTCCTCCCCGAGCCGAACCTGCGCATGAACGACGGCAAAGTGGACTCTCACGGCAGGTTCTGGGCCGGCAGCAACGACATGGAGTTCGCACCCGGCCGGGGCCGACTGCACCGGTGGGACGGCGACGGCCCGAGCGTCGTCGTCGCGGACGGGCTCGTCCTGCCGAACGGGCTTGGCTGGAACGCCGAGGACACCGTCATGTACCTCGCCGACAGCTACGCCAACCTCCTGTACCGCGCGGACTTCCACCCCGAGCCGGGAGAACTCGGCCGTCTGGAGGTGCTGACCAGGACCGAGGGAGTCGGAGTCCCCGACGGCCTCGCCGTCGACGTCGAGGGGTGCTTCTGGGTGGCCATGCACGGAGGACGCGAAGTGCGGCGCTACGACCCGACGGGCCGCATCGTCGGACTCGTACCGGTGCCCGTGCTCCAGCCGACCAGTTGCGCCTTCGGCGCGGACGGCCGCCTGTTCATCACGTCCGCGCGAAACGGCCTGTCCGCCGAGGAGTTGACCAAGTCCCCGTTGTCCGGTTCGGTCTTCGTCGTCGAGACCGGGACGGAGGGCGTTCCGGTCCGGCCGTTCCGCGCCTGACCCAACTCCCCCTCTGACCCAACTCCCCTTGAGGCACCGCGCATTCGTAATCCGGATGACCGACCATCGATAACCGTCTTTCCCTTCTGGGGTGTTGGCGTCCTACGGTCGATCACGTGAACCGTGAACGTCGTGACTCAGGGGGACCTGGTCCGGGGCCGGGTCCGGGACCGGCGGCAACCGTCAAGCCGCTGGTGCCTCGTCCCGGCGTGGACGACATAGGGCTGCTCCTCAGCGATGTGCCGGAGGGAACACTCCTCGAACTCCCCGACGGCACAACACCGGTACCGGCACCGAAGGACATCGCCGCCGGACACAAGGTCGCGTTGCACGCCATCCCGAAGGGCACGCCGGTCCGCAAGTACGGCGAGGTCATCGGCGTGACCCTGGCCGACATCCCGGCGGGCGGGCACGTCCACGTGCACAACCTGGGAATCGGCCCGTGGGAGGAGCCGACCGCGAGCCCGTCACCGAGGCGCACCCCTCCGACTCAGGTCTCCCCCACCCGCGACCACTTCCTCGGCTACCGCAGGGCCGACGGACGCGCGGCCACCCGGAACCACATCGTCATCGTCCCGACCGTGAACTGCTCCGCCACGGTGGCCCGGATGATCGCCCTGCGCGCCGACGCCCTGCACAAAGGAACACCGGGCCTCGACGGCGTCGTCGCGCTCCCGCACGACCTCGGCTGCGGAATGGCGGAGGGCACTCCCGGCGACGCGATCCTGCGGCGCACGCTGCGCGGTTACCTCGGCCACGCCAATGTCGCGGGCGCCCTCCTGATCAGCCTCGGCTGCGAGGTCAACCAGCCGGCGAACGTCCTTGGCGGCGGAGTGGACGCAGAGCCCCTCGCCATCCAGCAACTCGGCGGCACCGCGGCCACGTTGAACACGGCGCTCGACCGCATCGCGGACCTGGTCTCCCGCATCACCCGGACACACCGCGTCCCGATCCCGCTGGCGGAACTCACCCTCGGCCTCCAGTGCGGCGGCAGCGACGCCTACTCCGGACTCACCGCCAACCCGACGCTCGGTGTGGCGGCCGACCTCCTCGTCGCAGCCGGCGGCAAGGTCGTACTCGGCGAGACCCCGGAGATCTACGGCGCCCACCACCTCCTACGAGACAGGGCGTCGACCCCGGAGGCGGCGGCCCGCATCGACCAACTCATCGCCTGGTGGCAGGAGTACACGGCGACCAACGGCGCGACCCTCGACAACAACCCGTCCCGCGGAAACCGGGCCGGAGGCATCACGACCATTTGGGAGAAGTCCCTCGGCGCCGTGCTCAAGTCCGGGACCACCCCGCTGAACGACGTGGTCGGATACGCGGAGCCGGTCACCGCACCGGGCCTCACCTTCATGGACACCCCCGGCTATGACCCGGTGTCAGCCACCGGCATGGTCGCAGGCGGCGCCAACCTGCTCGCCTTCACAACCGGCCGCGGCTCGCTGTTCGGCTCCCGTCCCGTCCCCTGTCTCAAGATCAGCACCACCAGCGGGCTGTACGAGCGGATGCGCGGCGACATCGACTTCGACGCCGGGCCCGCCATGAACCACGCCGATCAACTCACGTACGGCACCGCCCTGTTCGAGGCCCTCGTGGACATGGCCTCCGGTGCGGAGAGCAAGTCCGAGGCGCTCGGTTTCGGCACGGAGGAGATCGTCCCCTGGCGCATGGGAGCGGTCCTGTGACGGTCAGCCGCGCTCTCGGTACAGGTCGCGCAGCATGGCGATCTCCGCTCCGTGGTGCAGCACTTCCTGGTTGACCCACCACACGATGTCGATGAACGGCTCCTCCGCGTCGCTGCCGTGCGGATAGGTGCAGTACCCCACGGTGTCGAGCGCGGCCTCGTCGGCACTCACCAGCGCCTTCCGCCAGGCACCCGCACCGGCGTCGAAGGCATCGACCGCGCCGACGGCATCGCCGCTGACGGAGTGGTCGTCGCGGGTCAACGTACGGCTGCCGGCCGTGTGGTCGGCCCGGAGGGTCAGCAGCTCGGCGAGATGGCTCAGCCGCCACGCGATGGTGGTGAAGGGTGGCGGCCAGGGATGCGGATAGGCGGCGGCATCGCGTCCCCAATCACCCTGTCCCGTCAGGGCAGTTGCCCGCGCTCCCGGACCGTCCGCCCGCCGTCGCACCGACCAGCAGTCCGACACCGGCTCCCACAAGTACTCCGCGTCGGTCATGGGCCCGACCCTGGTGTCCGCCCCGTCGCCGCTGTCCATGACGGGCCCTGTCATCCGGCTGGAGAGGCGTTCGCACGCGAAGTCGAACTGCTCGAGCAGCGGAACCAGTCGGGGTGGGATCACTGGGCACTCCTGTGGCGAGCCGGTCGGGCTTCGATACGGCGGTCTGCCGACCCGGCAACCTAACAGCGCGCTTGCACCCACCGCCTCCCCATTACGAGGTGCGCGCACGCAGTCGGCGCAGCATCCGCGCGTCCTCGAAGCCGACCGTGCGGGCGGCGGCGTCGATCGTGGTGCCGTGGCTGATGAGGTGCTCGGCGCGTTCGAGGCGGAGGGTCTGCTGGTAGCGCAGCGGGGTGAGCCCGGTGGCCCGGGTAAAGAGGCGGGTCAGGGTGCGCTCGCTGACGCCGACCGCCGAAGCGAGGGCCGGCAGCGGGAGCGCCTCGTCGAAGCGCGTGTCGATGAGGTCCTGGGCGCGATGCACCGTGTCGTCCAGGTGGGAGCGGTGCCGGAGCATCGCGCTGGTCTGCGGTTCGTGGCCGTTACGGCGGGCGTAGACGACCATGTCTCGGGCGATCTGCGCGGCTACGGCGGGGCCGTGCCGGGTGGCGACGAGGTGCAGGGCGAGGTCGATGCCGCTGGCGATACCGGCCGAGGTGATGACCCGGTCGTCGGTGGTGAACAGGACGTCGCGGACGACCGTCGCCTTCGGGTGGCGCAGGGCGAGTTCGTCCTGGACGTCGTGGTGGGTGGTGCAGTGACGCCCGTCGAGCAGCCCGGCCCGGCCGAGCGCGTCGGCTCCGGCGCAGACGCTGGCCACCGTCCCTCCGCGAACGTGGTGGTCGCGGAATGCCTCCAAGGCCGTGGCACCGATGGCGGGCCCATGGGCGAGCCGGAGCGCACGCCACCCCGGCACCACGATCAGGTCCTCGGGACCGAGCTCGGGCCAGTCGAGCTCAGCCGCCAGCGGCAGCCCCTGGGCGCTGGTGACCTGGGGCTGCTCGGCGACGTAGGAGAGCGTGTAAGGGTGCCCGAAGTCGGCCGCTGTGGAGAAGACCTGTGCGGGGCCGGCCAAGTCCAGCAGGTGGACTCCAGGAACCAGGAAGAAGACGACGTGGCTGCTCACGATCCGGTCATCATGCCTGATGTGCGGCGGCGGCTTCCAGTTCGTCGACCGTCGCGATGGTGGCGAAGCGGCCGGCGAGGGCGTACTCAGTACGCCGGATGATCTCGTCGGCGGGGAGGGTGCGAGGGTCGGCGAGGAGCTCGGCGACGGTCCGGTCGGCGGGGGCGTCGCGGTGCGGGATGGGGTTGGTGGCGGTCGCGTCGGTGACGAAGGTGACCTGGTAGCCGAAGTCGCTCGCGACCCGGGTGGTGGTCTCGACGCACTGCTCGGTGCGGATGCCGCAGACGGTGACCTCGCGGACGCCGTGTTCGGTGAGGAGTTGTTGCAGGTTGGTGGTGGTGAAGGCGTTGTGCGAGGTCTTGTGGAGGAGCGGCTCGCCGTCCGCGCGCTCCAGTCCGTCGATGAGCCGGACGTGGCCGAGCGCCGGGTCGAAGACGTCGCCGCTGCCGGGCTCGGAGTGCAGCACCCACACCACGAGGTCACCGGCCCGGCGGGCGAGCTGGACCAGTCGGTTCGCCTGTTCGGCGATCTTCGGGTCGGAGATGGTCTCCCACAGCGGGCGGGCGCGGAAGGATTCCTGGACGTCGATGACGATCAGTGCTCGGGTCATGTCCCAAGACTGCGCCGTGCGGGCCGGCCGACGACAGGCCGCATCGGGTCCGGGACCGGACCGATCCGGTCACCGGGTCGAGCGGCCTGCCGCCGTACCGTCTACCTCAACACTCCGGACACCGTGTCGAGTCGCCCACCTCGACTCCCGGCGCCGGGTCGAACCGCCCGCCGCCGTAGCGCCCGTAACGCCTACCGCAGTTCGACGAGCAGGTCGCCGCCCTCCACCTGCTGGATGCGGTTGATGGCGAGGCGGGCGACCCGGCCGGACTTGGGCGCGGTGATCGCCGCCTCCATCTTCATCGCCTCGATCGTGGCGACGGTGACTCCGGCCTCCACCTCGTCGCCCTCTTCGACCGCGAGGGTGACCACGCCCGCGAACGGGGCCGCGACATGACCCTGGTTGGTGCGGTCGGCCTTCTCGGTGACGGGGACGTCGGAGGCGGCTGCCGTGTCCCGCACCTGGACCGGGCGGATCTGTCCGTTCAGAGCGGACATCACGGTGCGCATCCCGCGTTCGTCGGCCTCGCCGACCGCCTCCAGCTCGATGAGGAGCCGGACGCCGGGTTCGAGGTCGACCGTGTACTCCTTGCCGGGGCGGATGCCGTAGAAGAAGTCCTTGCTGTCCAGGACGCTGGTGTCGCCGTAGGTCTGGCGGTGGTTCTCGAACTCGCGGGTCGGGCCGGGGAACAGCAGGCGGTTGAGGGTGGCGCGGCGGTCCTTGTCGAGGGCCGTGCGGTCCTCGGGGCTCAGTTCCTGTACGGGCTTGGGGGCGGCGCGGCCCTGGAGTGCCTTGGTGCGGAACGGCTCGGGCCAGCCGCCGGGCGGGGTGCCCAACTCGCCGCGCAGGAAGCCGATCACGGAGTCCGGGATGTCGTACCGGTCGGGGGACGCCTCGAAGTCGGCGGGGCTCACTCCGGCGCCGACCAGGTGCAGGGCGAGGTCGCCGACGACCTTCGACGACGGGGTGACCTTCACCAGGTGGCCGAGGATGCGGTCGGCGGCGGCGTACATCGCCTCGATGTCCTCGAAGCGGTCGCCGAGGCCGAGCGCGATGGCCTGGGTGCGCAGGTTGGAGAGCTGGCCGCCGGGGATCTCGTGGTGGTAGACGCGGCCGGTGGGTGAGGCGAGGCCCGCCTCGAAGGGGGCGTAGATCTTGCGGACGCTCTCCCAGTACGGCTCCAGGTCGCCGATGGCCTGGAGGTCGAGGCCGGTGGGGCGCTCGGAGTAGTCGGTCGCGGCGACGATCGCGGAGAGGGACGGCTGCGAGGTGGTCCCCGCCATGGAAGCCACGGCGCCGTCCACGGCGTCCGCTCCGGCCTGGATCGCGGCGAGGTAGGTGGCGAGCTGACCGCCCGCCGTGTCGTGCGTGTGCAGGTGGACCGGCAGGCCGAACTCGCGGCGCAGTGCCGATACGAGCGTCGCGGCGGCGGGTGCGCGCAGCAAGCCCGCCATGTCCTTGACGGCCAGGACATGTGCGCCCGCTTCTACGATCTGTTCGGCCAGGCGCAAGTAGTAATCGAGCGTGTACAGGCGCTCGTTGGGGTCGGACAGGTCCGAGGTGTAGCAGAGGGCGACCTCGGCGATCGACGTTCCGGTGGCGCGTACGGCGTCGATGGCCGGGCGCATCTGGCCCACGTCGTTCAGCGCGTCGAAGATGCGGAAGATGTCGATGCCGGTGGCGGCGGCCTCCTGGACGAAGGCGTCGGTCACCTGGGTCGGATACGGCGTGTAGCCGACGGTGTTGCGGCCGCGCAACAGCATCTGGAGGCAGATGTTGGGGACGGCCTCACGCAGGGCGGCCAGCCGGTCCCAGGGGTCCTCGGCGAGGAAGCGGAGCGCTACGTCGTAGGTGGCGCCGCCCCAGCACTCCAGGGAGAGCAGTTGGGGCACGGTGTGGGCGACGACCGGGGCGACCGCGAGGAGGTCCTTGGTGCGGACGCGGGTGGCGAGGAGCGACTGGTGGGCGTCGCGGAAGGTGGTGTCGGTGACGCCGATCGTGGGCGACTCGCGCAGGTGGCGGGCGAAGCCCTCGGGGCCGAGTTCGGCGAGCAACTGCCGTGAACCGGCCGGGGGTTCGGTGCTCGGGACCGACGGCAACTTGGTGGTCGGGTCGATCAGGTCGGGGCGCTCGCCGTGCGGCTTGTTGACCGTGACGTCGGCCAGGTAGGTGAGCAACTTGGTGCCGCGGTCGGCCGATTGACGGGCCGTCAGCAGCTGCGGGCGCTGCTCGATGAACGAGGTGGTGATGCGCCCGGCTTGGAAGTCCGGGTCGTCCAACACGGCTTGGAGGAAGGGGATGTTGGTGGCCACACCGCGGATGCGGAACTCGGCGACGGCGCGCCGGGCGCGGTTGACGGCGGTGGTGAAGTCCCGGCCCCGGCAGGTGAGTTTGACCAGCATGGAGTCGAAGTGCGCGCTGATCTCCGTACCGGCGTGGGTGGTTCCGCCGTCGAGGCGGATTCCGGAGCCGCCGGGCGAGCGGTAGGCGCTGATCCGGCCGGTGTCCGGGCGGAAGCCGTTGGCGGGGTCCTCGGTGGTGATACGGCACTGGAGGGCGGCGCCGTGCAAAGTGACCGTCTCCTGGGAGAGGCCGAGGTCGGCGAGGGTCTCCCCCGAGGCGATGCGCAGCTGGGCCTGGACGAGGTCGACGTCGGTGACCTCCTCGGTGACCGTGTGCTCGACCTGGATGCGCGGGTTCATCTCGATGAAGACGTGGTTGCCGGCCGGGTCGAGGAGGAACTCGACGGTGCCCGCGTTGCGGTAGCCGATCTCGCGGGCGAAGCGGACCGCGTCGGCGCAGATCCGGTCCCGCAGGGCGGGGTCGAGATTGGGCGCGGGGGCCAGCTCGACGACCTTCTGGTGGCGGCGTTGCAGCGAGCAGTCGCGCTCGAAGAGGTGGATGACGTTGCCCTCGCCGTCGGCGAGGATCTGCACCTCGATGTGACGGGGGTCGACGACGGCCTTCTCCAGGAACACCGTGGCGTCGCCGAACGCGGACATGGCCTCGCGGGCCGCCGCCTCGATGGACTCGCGCAGCGTGGCCGGGTCCTCGACGCGGCGCATACCGCGACCGCCGCCGCCCGCGACCGCCTTCACGAACACCGGGAAGCCGATCTCCTCGGCGGCGCGCACCAGTTCGTCGACATCCGTGGAGGGAGCCGAGGAGCCGAGCACCGGTACGCCGGCCGCGCGGGCGGCGGCGATCGCCGTGGCCTTGTTGCCGGTCATCTCCAGGATGTGGGCGCTCGGACCGACGAAGGTGATGCCCGCCTCCTCGCAGGCGCGGGCCAGTTCGGGGTTCTCGGAGAGGAACCCGTAGCCCGGATAGACCGCGTCCGCGCCCGCCCGCCGGGCCGCGCGGACGATCTCCTCGACCGAGAGATAGGCGCGGACCGGATGCCCGGGCTCACCGATCTCGTAGGCCTCGTCGGCCTTGAGCCGGTGCAGCGAATTACGGTCCTCGTGCGGGAAGACCGCGACCGTTCGCGCGCCCAGCTCATAGCCGGCGCGGAACGCCCTGATCGCGATCTCTCCACGGTTGGCGACCAGCACCTTGCGGAACATTCCCGATCCCTTCAGCCTGCCGATGACGTGCACCATGGTGTCGGCGCAGCCCCTGTAACGCCATGTGAGCCGGGACACTAGTCGCAAACGTGTCGCGCGACGCGGTCCGCCGGGCCGATGGTAAAGAAATCGTATGGTCTAGTCCAAAGTGAGCTTTGGTCCAGTCCAATCCATTGACGTGACCGCGACAGCGCCAGAAGCTGGGCGCCTCCCCCATCCCCACCGGAGGCACAACGTGACACGTCTTCGTGCATGTCTGGTCGCGGCGGCCGCCGTGACGACCGCCGCCGCGGGCACGACCGCGCTGGTCGCGACCAACGCCCAGGGCGCCACCGACGCGGCCACCGCGCTCAGCAACCGCTGGTACGCCGCGGCCCCCTATCTGATGCCGACGGACAACAACCCGCCGGACGCGGGCGCCATCATGGACGCCACCGGCCTCAAGGCCTTCCAGCTCGCCTTCGTCCTCGCCCCCAACGGCGGCGGCTGCACCCCCACCTGGGGCGGCACCTCACCGGTCTCCTCGGACACCGCCGTCCAGTCGGTGATCAACACGATCCGCGCCAAGGGCGGCGACGTCTCCGTCTCCATCGGCGGCTACGGCGGCACCAAGCTCGGCCAGGCCTGCGCCGACCCGGCCTCGACGGCGGCGGCCTACCAGCAGGTGATCACCAAGTACGGCCTGCACGCGATCGACTTCGACCTGGAGGAGCCGGAGTACGAGAACACCGCGGCCATCCACAACGAGATCGGCGCGGCCAAGATCCTCCAGCAGAACAACGCGGGTCTGTACGTCTCCGTGACCACGGCCGGTACGGCGGACGGTACGGGCTGGTTCGGCAAGCAGATGCTGCTGGAGGCGAAGTCGCAGGGGTTCACGCCGAACAACTTCTCCATCATGCCGTTCGACGGCGGCTTCAACGGCGCGGCCTCGCAGACCAGCGCGCTCACCAACTTCAACTCCATCCTCCAGTCCACGTTCGGCTGGGACCAGGCGACCGCGTACGCCCACGAGGGCTTCTCGGGCATGAACGGCCGCAGCGACACCGGCGAGTACTTCACCCAGGCAGACTTCCAGACCGTCCTGAACTACGCCACGAGCCACAACATGGACCGCTTCACGTTCTGGTCCCTCAACCGCGACCGGCAGTGCAGCCCGGTCGACAACGGCGGTACGACGTCCGGTACTTGCTCCAGCGTTGCGCAGAACGCGTGGGACTTCGCCAAGTACTCGGTGCAGTTCGCGGGCGTGACCCCGCCCACCTCGACACCGACGCCGACTCCGACTCCGACGCCCACCCCCGGCGGTACGTGCAAGACGGCGTGGAGTTCCACGGCCGTCTACACGCAGGGCAACGAGGTGTCGTACGGCAACCACAACTGGGTGGCCAAGTGGTGGACCCAGAACGAGGTGCCCGGTGCCTCCCAGTGGGGCCCCTGGCAGGACGAGGGCTCCTGCTGATCCGGCGGGATCAGTAGGACATGGGCTGCGACGTCAAGTAGGCCTTGAGAAAGGCGTACTTGGCGTCGCTGTCCGCTGCGGGGAGCCGGATCGTCGGCGGCAGTACGTCGGGCGCCCAACTCCCGTGCCGTCAAAGGATGTTGACCGCTCGCGCCACCACCAGGACGACGATCGACACGGAGACCGACGACTGGCCCATCATCAGCATCTTGGCCCAGCGGGAGAGCGGCATCACGTCGGTCGGGCTGAAGGCGGTGGAGTTGGTGAAGGACAGGTACAGGTAGTCCAGAAACACCGGTTCCCAGTCCGGCGGCGCGGTCTCCGGGCTCTGCATCTGGACGAAGAGGAAGTCGGCGTACTGGTGGTGCCCCATGACCCGGGCCATCGGCCCGCCGCGGTCCCACTCCCAGTACCAGAGGGCGAACACGATGACGTTCGTCAGCCAGATGGCACCGCCGGTCAGCAGCAACGGCCCGGCGTCCAGCCCCTCGGTGCCCCTGACCAGGCCCACCACCAGCCGGGCCGCCGACCAGCTGTTGGCCAGGCTGATCACGCCCGTCAGGACCAGGCTCGGCCAGCGCAGCCACCGGGTGCCGGGCTCGATCCGCCCGGGATTGGCGACGAACAGGCCGACCATCAGCGCGATTTCGAGGGCCGGCAGCAGCCAGTACGGCTGGAAAGCGAGCCGGTGCGGCAGCATCAGCTGGAGGGCGAGCGCCACCAGGATCACGGCGGACACCGCCCACCGTGTCTCGCCGCGCGTCACCCGGCGCCACGCGGGCACCACATCACGCCCGCTGTCCTCCAGCAGCCGCTCGATCCTGGCCAAGCGGCTGCTGGAGTCGTCCCTACCGTCCGTACCGTCCGTCATGGCAGCGATTGTCCCCGGTGAGGGGTCGATCGGATGACGCGCCCCACCCCGAACGCCCGCGGACGTTCCGGCCGGTCCCGGTTGCCCGGTGCGGGGCGGGATGCCACGGCTCAGCCCGCAACGGCTCCGCGAGTCGCCCCGGCAACCCCGTGACCAGCGCGGCTCGGGCGGGCACCACGTCGATGTATCCGGCCGGTCCCGGCCCGTCCCGGTCAGCCTCGGTCAGCCCCGGTCAGCCCCGCAACGGCTCCGCCAGCCGCCCCAGCAGCCCCGCGACCAGCGCCGTCTGCGCAGGCACCATATCGACGTAGATGAACTCGCCCTGGGCATGCGCCCCGTCGCCGACCGCCCCCACGCCGCACAGCACCGGCAGACCGAGCGCGGCGACGAAGTTGGCGTCGCTGGCACCACCGACGGCGGTGTCGCGCAGGGCGTCGCGGCCCTGCTCGCGGGCGACTTCCCGGGCGAGGTCGAGCAGCGGGGCGGAGGCGGCGTTGAGGGTCATCGGGGGCCGGTTCCAGGCGTGGTCGATCTCGATGCGGACGCGCGGGTCGCTGACCTTGATGGCGTCCAACTCCTCGTCCACCCGGTCCTGTTCGGCGGCGCTGCTGACCCGGATGTCGACCCCGGCGGTGGCCTGCCCGGCGACGACGTTGATGGCCGAACCGCCCTTGATGAGCCCGGTGTTGATGGTGGTGCCCCGCTCGGGGGCGGCCACGGCAGCGGCGGCGACCACGAACTCGGACAGCGCGGTGATCGCACTCGCCCCGTCCTGCGGCGCGAGCCCGGCGTGCGATGCGACGCCGGTGGCGGTGACGTGGAAGATTCCGGTGCCCTTGCGGGCGGTCTTCACCGCGCCGTGGGCGCTCGGCTCAAGGACCAGCGTGACGTCGACCTTCTGCGCGACCTCCTCGATCACCGGTCGCGAGGACAGAGAGCCGATCTCCTCGTCGCCGTTGAAGAGGAACGTGACGGTGGGCAGGGGCGCGCCGCTCTCCCGGGACAGCTTCAGCGCCCAAATGCCCTGCGCCAGACCGGTCTTCATGTCGAAGATGCCGGGTCCGCCGAGCTTCTCCCGCCCGTCGTCCGCCGCTTCCGGCTGCGCCCATCCGGCGAGGGTCCCGGTCGGCCATACGGTGTCGTAGTGCCCGATGAGCGCGACATGCCCGGCGCCGGTGCCGGTGTAGGTCAGGGTGAGGGTGTCGCCGCACTCGCCGCCGGGATGGCGCTGCTCGTGGTCGGGTGGGCCGAGCCGCTGGACGGTCAGCTCACGCAGGAGGTCCAGGCCGCTCGCGAGGCCGGGAAGGTCGTAGCTCCCGGTCTCGTGGCGGACGAGGGTCAGGATGTCGTCGACGATCTGCGGCGAGACGTCGTGGGCGCGGGCGGTGAGGGTGGCGGCTGCGGATGAAGCGGTCATGATCTGCTTTCTGTTGCGGAACTGCGGCTCGGGTCGGTCGACGGGTTCGGTCGACGGGTTCAGCTGACGCCGAAGGGGATGCCCAGCAGGTACCAGGCCACGAAGAACGCGACCCAGACGACCCATACGACGGCGGCGATCGGGATCGTGAAGGAGGCCAGGGTGCCGATGCCGGCGGACTTGCGGTACTGCTGGATGAAGCCCAGGGCCATGACGAAGTAGGGGCTCATCGGGGTGATGCAGTTGGTGACGGAGTCGGCGACGCGGTAGACGGCCTGGGTGGTCTCGGGCTCGATGCCGATGAGCATCAGCATGGGGACGAGGACCGGCGCGGCCAGTGCCCACAGAGCGGAGCCGCTGGTGATGACGAGATTCATGAAGGTGATCAGCACGGCGATGCCGACGAGCACGGTCCAGCCGTGCAGGTGCAGGTCGCGCAGGGTCTCGGCGCCCTTGATGGCAAGGATGTTGCCGATGTTCGTCCACTTGAAGTAGGCGAGGAACTGGGCGATCGCGAAGAACAGCACGAGGATCGGCGCCATCGAGCGGGTGCCGTCGACCATCGCGCCGATACTGTCGCGGGCGGCGGTGAAGGTGCCGGACAGTCGGCCGTAGACGGTGCCGAGCACGGCGAAGAACACGCCGAGGGCGAGTGCCATGCCGCCGATCAGCGGGGAGTTG
Source organism: Streptomyces prunicolor (assembly GCF_045162825.1). Classification (NCBI taxonomy): domain Bacteria; kingdom Bacillati; phylum Actinomycetota; class Actinomycetes; order Kitasatosporales; family Streptomycetaceae; genus Streptomyces; species Streptomyces prunicolor. The sequence goes on from NZ_CP108676.1 coordinate 259,063, forward strand.
ACGATGCCGCCGCCCTCGCCGCGCAGGGGTGAGGACGAGGGGATCATGGCCGCCGCGAGGAGCGCGAGGAAGCCGACGGCGACCAGTCCGGTGACGCGCAGGGCGCGCTGCTGCCGGTCGGTGACCTCGATCTCCGCCAGCTCTTCGGTGCCCAGCGCGGCGACCGGCTCATCGGGTTCCAGGTCGGTGCGGCGGGCGAGGACCTTGTCGACGACGAGGGTGATCACCAGCGCCACCACGACCGACGAGCCGAGGCTGAAGAAGTAGTTGGCGACCGGGGTGACCACGTAGTGCGCGTCGATGGTGTGGGCGGCGGCCGTGGAGATCCCGGAGAGCAGGACGTCCGTGGTGGTGAGCGACGGTGAGGCGTCGTACCCGGCGGCGATCGAGACGTAGGCGACGACGCAGCCGAGGACCGGGCTGCGGCCGGCCGCGCGGAAGACCAGGGCGCCGAGCGGGATGAGGGTGACGTAGGCGGCGTCGCCGGCGACATGGCTGACCATGGCCGTCATCGAGAGGGCGAAGGTGAGGTACTTGCCGGGCACGCGCGCGACCATGCGGCGCAGCAGGGCGGAGAACAGTCCGCTCTTCTCGGCGACGGCGATGCCGAACATCACGGTGAGGATGGTGGCCAGCGGCGGGAAGGCCGCGTAGTTGTCGACGGCGCCCTCGACGGCCATGGTGAGGCCGTCCTTGCTGAGCAGGTTCTGCACCTTGATGGTCTCGTGCGTGCCGGGGTGCACGGCGCTGAGGCCGGTCGTCGCCAGGACGGCGCTGAGGACGGCGACGATCCCGGCGAGGATCCAGAACAGCCAGAAGGGGTTGGGAAGTTTGTTGCCGACCTTCTCGATCGCCGTCAGGCCGCGGAACGCGGTCCGCAGGACTCTCGACTGGGGCTCGGTGGACGGGGGTTGAGGTTGAGCGGAGGTGACACTCATCGGTACCTCTTGGCGCGATGGGGGGATGTTCCTGCGAACAATGGCACCCAGATGAGAGATTCTCTATATCTTGGAAGTAACGGTGGGATTAAACAGCACCTTAGAGTGAGGCCCTATGACCCGTCCTCTCCTCGACGAGCTCGACCGGCGCCTCATCGGCGCGCTGCATCTGGCACCCCGGGCCACCTGGGACGACATCGGCGAGATCCTGGCCGCCGACGCCAGCACGCTCAAACGCCGTTACGACCGTTTGCACGAGGCACGCATGGTGCGCGTGATCGGGCAGGCCGACTGGGGCGTCCACTCCACGGCGATGCCCGTCCACGTCTTCCTGGACATCACCGGCGAGAGCCCCCTCGCGGTCCTGCACCGGCTCCGCGACCTGCCCCACCTCCAGCTGCTGGCGCAGATCTCGGGCGACTACCCGCTCTACGCCGTGGTGCACGCCCCGTCCGAAGCGGCGACCAGCGAGGCGATCGACCGGATGTTCTCCGTCCCCGGTGTCCGGCGCGTCAACGCCCTGCCCGCGCTCAGCACCCTGCGCCGGGGCATCACCTGGGACCCGCAGTTCCTCACCGACACGGAACGCGCCGAGCTGCTGAAGCTCACGGGCACCCGCCCCGAGGGCACGGCGACCGCGACTCCCCCGGCGAAGCCGCTCAGCGAGGCCGAGCGCGGTGTCGTGGCGCAGCTGCTCCAGGACGGCCGTGCGTCCGCCGCGAGCATCGCCCGCACTGCCGACCTGGCCACCTCCACCGCGCACCGCGTGGTCCGCCGGGTCCTGGACGAGGGCTGGGTCAAGCCACGCCTGGAGATCGTGTCGGAGTGGCTGGGCTTCCGGACCGCGTTCATCCTGCGGCTACGGGTGGCGCCCGGCGCGACCCCCGAAGTGATGCGCCGCATCGACCGGTTGCCCCAGACGCGGCTCGCCGCGCACGTCGCCAGCGACATGTCCGTCCTCGCCACCGGCCTGGTCGCCGACCGCTCCGCCCTGGCGCTGTTCGTCGACAACGAACTCGCGAGCATCCCCGGCCTTCTCGGCGTCAGCGTCGCCGTGATGCTCGCCGAACCGCGCCGCTACTGGCTGGACCGCGAACTGACCACCGGCCTCGGCGCGTTCCACGCGCCGAGGCTGCTGTGAGCCAGGGGCAGGCTCAGCTGACGCCGAAGCCGCCCGTGCTGTACGCGCACTCCGTGTAAATGTAGCCCGACCTGAGCTTCGCCGTGTCCGAGGCCGGCGTCGCGGTGGAACTGTCGGGACGGTGCACGAAGTACGTCGTACCGGTCGGCAGACTGATCGTCTTCTGCGGGTAGTTCTTGCCGGAGCTGCACGGCTTGAACCCCTTCAGCAGGGTGGTGGTGAGGGAGTACGACGTGCAGCTCCCGCAGCCCTTCAGCGTGAAGCTCCCGGTCACCGGCCCGGTGTACAGGACGGTGATGTCATCCGGGCTGTCGTTCTTGACGGTGACGGAGATGCTGCCGCCGGACGCGGTCGTCGGCAGCTTCTTGCCCGCGGCCGGGACCGTCTGCGCCACCTCGGCGGCGATCGCGATCTTCTTGGCCCGGGTCCGGTTCTTGTCATGCGTGTTGTTCTTCACGAAGTCGTTCATCGTGCTGAGCGCCGAGTCGAAGTCGCCGTCCTTGTACTGCGAGACACCGCACTGGTAGGCACCGGAGGCGGCCTGGCTGTCCGCCCTTTGAGCGTCCGCGCTGAGCGCGTCGGCCACGCCCGCCTCCTCGCCCTGCAGGGTGCCGATCTGCCCGGAGAGACTCTCCAACTGCTTGACGGCCGTGCACGGTTCGCTGCCGCTCACGCCCTGTACCGCCTTGCCGACGGCCGACTTGACGGCCGGCTCGACCCGACCCGCCTGGGCCGACTGCGGGAACGTGGCCAGCAGATCGCCGAAGTTCGTCGGCCAGTCCGCGTACTGGGCGGCCAGCCCGGTGGAGGCGCACTCGTAGAGCGAGGTGGCCAGCCGGTCGTCCGGCCAGGTGGCCAGCGAGCCCAGTTCCTTCTTGCCGATCGTGCCGGGGACGGTCCGCAGATACTTCAACTCGGGTATCGCGTTGCAGTAGTTCTTCTGCGCGTAGGCGCCGGCGACCGTCGTGTAGAAGGTCTTCAGCCGGTCGGGCACCTTGGCCGCCGCCCGCGAACCGAAGTGGGCGCTGCTCAGATCGTCGTACACGCTCAGCGCCTGGCGGTAGTGCGGCTCGGCTGTGGAGAACGACGACTGCCCTGAGTCCGCGACGAGTTGGTCGGCCTTGTCCAGCCGGTCGAGGAGCATCTGCTGGGTCGCCTCGTCGCGCGCGTTGCCGTAGAGGACGACTCCCCCGGCCGGTACGGCGAGCAGCACCAGGCCCAGCAGGAGCGCGAGGGGCAGCGGCGCGGGCCAGGCAAGGCGGGTGCGCAGGCCCACCAACGCGCCGTGGACCGCGGCGAACACGAGGAACACGACGTACAGGGTGACGAGGACACCGGACACGCCGTCCGGGTCGGCGGGCAGGGCCACCAGCAGCAGGACGATGGTCGCGACCCAGCACACGGCCATCAGCAGCCAACGGCGCGTCAGCGCGTAACCGAGCCCGAGACCACTGAGGTTGAGCAGACCCACCGCCACGGATCTGAGCCGGTCCGGCGGAGCGGGTGGCGGAGACGAGGGCATGGGTGGAACCGCGAACCCCTGATAAGTGCCGTACTGATCCCCGGACATGATTCTCCCCCCGCGCAACAACGCCCCCGTTACCGTGACTTGTCAGTGTACGGTCGGGTTCACCGCGAGGACAGTGGGATCCGCGCGCCTCCTCCGCCACGCAGCACGCGGGACAGCCCGAGCGCCGCCGTCCGTACCGCCGGGGCGAGTTGGGCGGGCCGGAAGCGGGTGCGCGGTACGGCGACCGAGAGGGCGGCGACCGCGGTGTCACCGGCGAACACCGGGGCCGCGATGCAGCTCACCTCCAGCGCGGCTTCCTGCTCCTCGTAGGAGAGGCCGGAGACCTGGATCTTCTCCAGGGCCATGCGCAGTCGGGCCGGGTCGGTGATCGAGTGCGGGGTGAGGCTCGGCAGCGGGTGGGAGAGCACTTCCTCCGTCAACTCGGCGCCGGAGAAGGCCAGTAGCGCCTTGCCCACGGCCGTGCAGGTCAGCGGGAGGCTGCCGCCGATGCGGGACGGCAGCCGCAGTGCCTCGTGGCCGTGGATGCGTTCGAGGTAGACCACTTCCATGCCCTCGCGGATGCCGAGGTGGATGGTCTCGCGGGTGGCCTCGAACAGGTCCTGGAGGAAGGGCAGGGCAGTCTCGCGCAGATCGCGCCGGTGCGGCACCAGCGAGCCCAGCTCGAACAGCTTCGCGCCGAGCAGATAGCGCGGGCCCGAGCGCTCCAGCCAGCCGAGCCGGACGAGGTCGGCGGCCAGCCGGTGGACCGTCGGTTTGGGCAGTCCGGTGCGCTCCGAAAGTTCCGACAGGCGGTACGGTCCGCCGCTCGGGCTGAAGCAGTCGAGGATGAGCGCGGCCTTCTCCAGCATGCTGCCGCTCGCGTTGTTCCGTGTCACGGAACAAACATTGTCCCTTTGCGGGGATGCTGTCTATACCGAGGGTGTACCCGCACTGCTCTCTCCCAGGAGGTAACCCGTGCCCACCGAGTCCGACGGCGCCCGCGCGGACGCCGTGTCACCGGCCGTGGTCAAGGCCGCCGACCTGCTGGCGGAGGCCACCCGCACCGGGGTCGTCTGTCCGCCCGTGCGCGACCTCCTCGACGGCGGCGGTCTGGAGACCGCCTACGCCGTGCAGCAGCTGAACGTCCGGCGCGGTGTGGACGCCGGCCGCCGGATCGTCGGCCGCAAGATCGGCCTGACCTCGCCGGCCGTGCAGCGCCAACTGGGCGTGGACCAGCCGGACTTCGGCGCACTGTTCGCCGACATGGCGGTGCCGGACGGCGGCGAGGTGGCCCTGGGACGACTGCTCCAGCCGAAGGTGGAAGCGGAGGTCGCGCTGGTCCTCGGCCGCGACCTGCCGCACCCCGATTGCACGATTGTGGACGTACTGCGCGCGGTGGACTTCGCGCTGCCCGCGCTGGAGATCGTCGACAGCCGGGTGCGCAACTGGGACATCTCCCTCGTCGACACCGTCGCCGACAACGCCTCCTGCGGTCTGTACGTCCTGGGCGCCACGCCCGTACCGCTGACCGCCGTGGACCTGCGCACAGTCACGATGACCATGACCCGGGGCACCGAGACCGTCTCCGAGGGCACCGGCGCCGACTGCCTCGGCAGCCCCCTCACCGCCGCCGTCTGGCTGGCCTCGGCCCTCGCCGAGCGGGGCGACCCGCTGCGCGCGGGCGACCTCGTCCTGACCGGCGCCCTGGGCCCGATGACCCCGGCCGCTCCCGGAGACGCCTTCGAGGCGCACATCTCGGGCCTGGGCTCGGTACGGGTCCGCTTCGCAGAGGAAGCCACTGAAGCTTCGGAAGGGGACGGAAAGTGACCACGAAGGTCGCCATCATCGGCTCCGGCAACATAGGCACCGACCTCCTGATCAAGGTCCTGCGCCTCTCCGATTCCCTGAAGATCGTCGCGCTGGCCGGCATCGACCCGGACTCCGACGGCCTGGCCCGCGCCCGCCGCCTGAAGGTCGCCACGACCCACGAGGGTGTCGAAGGACTCGTCAAACTGGACGAGTTCGCCGACATCGACCTCGTCTTCGACGCCACCTCGGCCGGCGCCCACCGCCACCACGAAGAGGTCCTACGGCCCCTGGGCCGCACCCTCGTCGACCTCACCCCGGCCGCCCTCGGCCCGTACGTCGTCCCGCCCGTCAACGGCGACGCCCACCTCGACGCCCCGAACGTCAACATGGTCACCTGCGGCGGCCAGGCCACCATCCCGATCGTCGCCGCCGTGGGCGCGGTCTCGCCGGTCCACTACGGCGAGATCGTCGCGTCCATCGCCTCACGCTCGGCGGGCCCGGGCACCCGCGCGAACATCGACGAGTTCACCGAGACCACCTCCCGGGCCATCGAGGTGGTCGGCGGCGCCGCGCGCGGCAAGGCGATCATCGTCCTCAACCCGGCCGAACCCCCACTGATCATGCGGGACACCGTGCACTGCCTGGTCTCCGACTGCGCGACCGAGGCCGTCACCGCGTCCGTCGAGGAGATGGTCGGCCGCGTCCAGGCGTACGTGCCCGGCTACCGGCTCAAGCAGAAGGTCCAGTACGACAAGGTGGCCGCCGACGACCCGCTGCGCACCCTCGCGGCGGGCGCGGGCGAACTGCTGAAGGTGTCGGTGTTCCTGGAGGTCGAGGGCGCCGCCCACTACCTCCCCGCCTACGCCGGAAACCTCGACATCATGACCTCGGCCGCCCTGCGCACCGCGGAACGCATGGCCGCCCGCACCCACGAGGAGGCAGCCAAGTGACCCCGTCCCTCTACGTCCAGGACGTCACCCTCCGGGACGGCATGCACGCCGTACGGCACCGCTACACCGTCGACCAGGCCCGCGCGATCGCCGCAGCCCTGGACGCGGCCGGCGTGGGAGCCATCGAGATCGCCCACGGCGACGGACTGTCGGGCTCCAGCATCAACTACGGCGTCGGCGCCCACACCGACTGGGAGTGGATCGAGGCCGTCACCGGCGCCGTACAACAGGCCGTCCCCACAACCCTGTTGCTGCCCGGCATCGGAACCGTCCACGACCTCAAGCAGGCCCACGCGCTGGGCATCCGCTCGGTACGGGTCGCCACGCACTGCACCGAGGCCGACATCTCCGCCCAACACATCGCCGCCGCGCGGGAGTTGGGCATGGACGTGGCCGGGTTCCTGATGATGTCCCACATGGCCGAGCCCGCCGAACTCGCCCGCCAGGCGAAGCTGATGGAGTCCTACGGCGCCCACTGCGTCTATGTCACCGACTCCGGGGGCCGGTTGACGATGGACGGGGTCCGGGACCGGTTCCGCGCGTACCGCGAAGTCCTGGCCCCGGAGACCCAGTTGGGCATCCACGCCCACCACAACCTCGCACTGGGCGTCGCCAACACGGTCGTCGCGGTCGAGGGCGGCGCGATCCGCGTCGACGCCTCCCTCGCGGGCCAGGGCGCCGGTGCGGGCAACTGTCCACTGGAGGCGTTCGTCGCGGTCGCCGACCTGATGGGCTGGAAGCACGGCTGCGACCTGTTCCCCCTCATGGACGCGGCCGACGATCTCGTACGACCGCTGCAGGACCGCGAGGTACGGGTGGACCGCGAGACCCTCAGTCTCGGCTACGCGGGCGTGTACTCCAGCTTCCTGCGCCACGCCGAGACCGCGGCGGCCCGCTACGGCCTCGACACGCGCAGCATCCTGGTCGAGGCCGGGCGGCGGGCGATGGTCGGCGGACAGGAGGACATGATCACCGACATCGCGCTGGACCTCGTCGCGCGTGCGGAGGGCTGATCCCGGTCAGGAGGTGGTGTCCATGCGCTGGGTGCCGATGACCGACAGCAGCCGCAGGGCTCCGTCGGACGGTGAGCCGGGAGTGGCCGTATAGATCACGACCCGCTGGTCCCGGTCGGTGAGGTCGAGCACGTCGCAGTTGACGGTGACCGGCCCGACCGACGGATGCTGGAAGGTCTTGCGGAAGGTGGGCGCGGTGGCCACGTCGTGGGACTCCCACAACTCGGTGAACTCCTCGCTCCCCGCGAGGAGTTCGGCCACCAGCTGGGCGAGTTCCGGGTCGTCGGGGTAGCGGGCGGCGGTGGCGCGCAGGTCCTGGGCGGCGCGGCGCGCGAACTCGTCCGCGTCCGAGACCCCGTACAGCCGTCGCCCCTCCGGGTGTGGCCCGAGGAAGACCCGGCGCACCAGGTTGCGGTCGCGGCGCGGCACGGCCGAGAAGTCCTCCATGAGGGCGGCGGCCAGGTCGTTCCAGGCGATCACCTCGTGCATCGCGGAGACCACGATCGCGGCGGCCTGCGGCAGCCGGTGCAGCAGATCGAGGATGCTCTGCCGCACCTCGCGCGAGGGACCGGGCGGCGGGCCCGGCGGTACGCCCGCCAGGTGGTGGAGGTGGTCGCGCTCGGCGTCCGTCAGACGCAGGGCGCGGGCGAGCCCGGCCAGTACCTCGCGCGACGGGTGCGGGCCGCGGGCCTGCTCCAGCCGGGTGTAGTACTCGGTCGAGATGAACGCCAGCTGGGCCGCCTCCTCGCGGCGCAGCCCCGGGGTACGGCGGCGCGGTCCCGTGGGCAGCCCCACGTCGGCGGGGGTGATCCGCTCGCGCCTGCTGCGCAGGAAGTCGGCCAGTTCTCGTCGATCCACGCCTCCAGTGTGGACGGGAGTCGGCCGCTCCAGCCAGGTACTGCCGGTGCCTGGATCAGTTGCACGCACCGGCGCAGGCTCGCTGCCATGACCAACACAACCACTCCTCCCTCCCTCGGCCTGCTGGCCGGCAAGGTCGCGTTCATCACCGGCGCCGGGCGCGGAATCGGCGCCGCAGCAGCGCGACTGTTCTCCCGCGAAGGCGCCCGAGTACTGCTCGCGGCCCGGACGGAGGCCCAACTGAAGACGGTCACCGAAGAGATCCGGGAGGCGAACGGCACCGCGGACTACGTGGTGTGCGACCTGTCCGACGCGAGCAGCGTGCGCGCGGCCGTCGACCGGACCGTGGACCTGTACGGCCGCCTCGACGTGGCCTTCAACAACGGCGCGACGATCCAACGCCCCGGCCCGATGGACGAGTTGCCGGAGCGCGACTTCGACCACATCTACGACGTGAACCTCAAGGGCGTCTGGCTGGCCATGGTCGCCCAGGTCGCCGCGATCCGGGCCACAGCCGGAACCGGCGCCATCGTCAACAACTCCTCCGTCGGCAGCCTGATGGGCAACCCCGAACTGCCCGCGTACGGCGCGATGAAGCGCGCGGTCAACAGCCTCACCGAGTCGGCCGCCGTCACGTACGGCCCGGAGGGCATCCGCGTCAATGCCATCGCCCCGGGTGGCACGCTGACCGAGATGATCCGGACCTGGGAAGCTGACTCGCCCGGTCTCCTGGCTCGCATCACGCACACTCCGCTGGGGCGCATGGCCGACCCCGACGAGATCGCCCAGGCGGCGGCCTGGCTGCTCAGCGACCGCGCCTCCTTCGTGACCGGCACGGTGCTGCGGGTGGACGGCGGCGCGCGGGCCTGAGAGCAGAGGGGCCGGAAGATCGGCTGGACGGCCGCCTCTCGGCTAGGCGACCGCTTCTCGGCGATTGTGGCGGCGGATGACCAGCCACGTTATCCAGCCGACGCCGATGATGAACCCGAAGCTGATGATCCGGTAGAGCACGACCGTGGCGATCGCGGTGCTGGTCGCGACGCCGCCCGTGACCAGTCCGAGGATCAGCGCGCTGTCGATGAGGCCGAGGCCGCCCGGGATGATCGTGAGGGTCCCGGCGGCCATGCCCGCGCAGAAGGCGAGCAGCAGTTGGGCGTTGCTGATCTGTGTGTCGCTGATGGCGTGGAAGCACAGCCACAGACAGCCCGCGTCGAGCAGCCAGTTGAGGACGGCGAAGACTGCGGCGGCGACGGCGTGCCGGGGTTCGAGTCTGGCGGTGCGGAGTTGCTCGACGAAGCCCCGGATGCGGTCGAGGCCCTGGGTCTCGGGCAGGTGCCGCAGCCGGTTGACCCGGGCCAGCGCGGCGCGGGTGGCCGGTTCGACCTTCTCGGGGTGGCGGGTGATGCGCCGGATGCCGACCGTGAGGAGGAGCACGGCCAGGCCGAGGGTGACGAGGCTGTGCCACTGCAGGCTGCCGTCGGAGGCGATCGCGGAGATCGCGGTGACGACGGCCAGGGCCGCCGCGGAGAGCAGCCCCGACAGCGCGATGCACCAGGAGGCGACGGCGGGCGTGGCTCCGAAGCGGCGCATCTGCTGGTAGTTGAAGTGGGTGGAGAAGGCCGGGCCGCCGGGCAGGGTGACGCTCAGCGAGTGGGCGGCGTAGGCGAGGGCGACGTGCCGTTGGATCGGCACGATCACCCCGGCCGAGCGCAGCAGCCGGCGTTGCATGCGCGCGTAGCAGCCCATCGCGGCCACTTCGGCGACGAGCGCGACGGCGAACCAGTTCAGCCGGGGTGCGCGCAGCTGTGACAGCGCGGCGGCCAACGACGGCCAGCCCAGCACCAGTTCGGTGGTGAACAGCGCGAGCAGGACCGTGATCACCAGCGGGCGCAGCCAGCGTCGGGTGCGATGCGAGGCCGCGTCGACCGGTTCGGGTTCGGTGGCGGTGGTGTCCGGAGCGTGCACAGGCAGGACCGTCGATTTCGTGAAGTGAGCTTCAGCCGTCGGCGATGCCGGCACCGCTCAATGCGGGGACGGCGATCTCCGAGCGGACGAGGGAGCGGACGCCGAGGCGGAACTGTGCCAGTTTATCCACGATGGTCCGACCGACCGTAGTGCGCCCCTGGATACCGCCGCACCCGGAGGAGTTCACACGGACTCGGCGCGCTCCTGGTCGCGGCCGGCCTCCGTCGCCTGCGACCCCTGCGGCTGGGGCGTCTTGGCAGCGCGGCGGCCGGGCAGGACCGCGAGGACGATCAGCGTGCCGGCGGCCATGATGATCCCGCCGACCAGGCTGGTCTGTGCGACACCGTGGGCGAACGCCTCGTGCACGGCGTCGACCAGGGCCTGCGCCTGCTGCGGCCCGGCGGAGGGGGTCTTCGCGATCTCCTGGGCCACCGCAAGGCCACCACCCACCGAGTCCTTCGCCGTGTCCAGCGCGGCGGCGGGCAGGTGGCCGTCGACCAGGTCGGTCAGCTTGTCCTTGTAGGTGGTGCCCAGCAGCGAGCCGAGGATGGCGATGCCGAGGGAGCCGCCCAGTTCCAGCGCGGTGTCGTTGGCGCCGCCGCCGACGCCCAGCTCGTTCTCCGGGAACGATCCCATGATCGTGTCCGTGGCCGGGGAGACACTGAGCCCGATGGCGAAGCCCAGCAGCAGCATCATCGGCAGGAAGTCGCCGTAGCCGGACGTCTTGTCGACGAGCGTGAGCAGGAAGACGCCCACGGTGCCGATCGCCATGCCGGTGACCACCATCGGCTTCATGCCCAGCTTGGGGGTCAGCCGCCCGGTGACCGCGGCGCCGAGGGACACGGCAGCGGCCAGCGGCAGCAGTCGTACGCCGGTCTCCAGCGCGCTGTAGCCGAGGACGAACTGGAGGAACTGGGTGGCGTAGTAGATCGCGCCGTAGGTGCCGAAGAAGAAGAACAGGACCGCCATCATCGAGCCGCTGAAGGAGCGCTGCGCGAACCTGCGGACGTCGAGCATGGGGTGCGGGTGGCGCAACTCCCAGGCCACGAAGGCGGGTAGACCGAGGGCGGCGACGACGGCCGCGGTGACCGGACCCGCGCCCCAGCCGAAGTGCGGGCCCTCGATGATCGCGTAGACCAGGCTGCCGACGGAGACGATCGAGAGCAGACCGCCCACGTAGTCGATGCGGCCCATCGCGTCCGCCTTGGACGGCGGTACGAGGACCAGGGCGCCGACGACAGCGGCGACGGCGATGGGCACGTTGATCAGGAACGTGGAGCCCCAGGCGTGGTCCTCCAGCAGCCAGCCCGCGACGAGCGGGCCGACGGCGATGGCGAGGCCCGAGGTCGCGGTCCAGGCCGTGATGGCCCGCGCCCGCTCGCGCTTCGGGAAGATCGCGACCAGCAGCGACAGCGTGGCCGGCATGACCACCGCCGCGCCCACACCCATGATCGCGCGGGCCGCGATGACCAGTCCGGTCTCGTGGACCAGGCTGCCCATCACCGATCCGCCGGCGAAGATCACCAGGCCGGTGACGAGCGCGCCGCGACGGCTGTACTTGTCGCCGATCGCGCCCAGCACGAGCATCAGCGCGGCGTACGGGACGGTGTAGCCGTCGACGACCCACTGCAGATCACTGCTGCTCAGGCCCAGGTCCGTGGTCATGTCGGGGGCGGCCACGATCAGCGAGGTGTTCGCCATGACCACGATCAGCAGGCTCAGACAGAGCACGATCAGGGCGGACCAGCGCCGTGTGTACGGCCCGGTCATCTTGTCGACGGGTGTGGTGACGAAGAGCGGCATCGGAGACTCCTGAACGACATTAATTGCTCACTGATGTGCAGGTTATTTTATTGCCCATCGATGTGCAACTATGCCGGGACAGGCCAGCCCCTCCAGGAGGTGTCGACGTGACCGACCGCAGCAGCGCCAAGGCGCACGCCACCCGCGCCCGCATCCTGGAAGCGGCCCGGCGGGAACTGCGCCGCGACCCCGACAGCAGCCTCGGTGACATCGCGGAGGCCGCGGGCCTGGCGCGACGCACCCTCTACGGCCACTTCGCCGGACGGGCCGCGCTCGTCCACGGCCTCGCGGCGGACGCCGGGGAGGCGGTACGGCGGGCGAGCGCCACCGTCGCCCGCACACCGACGCCGGATCCCGTGACCGCCCTGGCCCACTTCGTCCTCACGCTCTGGCCGATCGGCGACCGCTACCGGACCCTCATCGCCCTCGCCCACTGCGACCTCGGTCCCGACCAGGTCGACGCGCTGCTCGGCCCGGCCCGTGACACGGTCGCCGGAATCCTCGCCGACGGCCAGCGGCAGGGCGTCTTCCACACCGTCGTCCCACCAGGTCCGCTCAGCAGAGCCCTGGAGGCACACGTGCTGGCGCTGCTCGACAGCGCGGGCTCCGGCCACTGGACCGACGACGGCACAGCCGCCGCCACCGCCGCCCTGATCACCGTCGGCGTCGGCCCCGACCTCGCGAACACCACGGTCCACCGCCTGCGACCTTCCCGTTGAAGGAGACCCATGCATCCGTACGACCACACCGACGCCACGTTCACCGCGTACGAACCCGGTGACACACGCCCGCCCCGGCGGAACCGGCGACCGGTCGTGATCGCCGTCGGCGCACTGCTCGCGCTGCTCCTCGTGCCCGTCGCCGTCGACCGCTTCGCGACGGCGCGGGTGGAGTCCCGTACGGCCGAGGCGTTCCAGGAGGGCATCCGCACCCCCGCGGCGCCGGAGGTCCACGTCCGAGGCTTCCCCGTGCTGACGCAGCTGGCCTCCGGCACCCTGCGGCACGTGGACATCACCGCGCACGACATACCGGCGAGCGATGCCACCGGCCCGCTGCCGGTGAGCGAACTCTCCCTCCGGCTCAAGGAGTTGAGGAGGTCCGACGACGACACGCAGGCACTGGCCCGGTCCGCCACGGCGACCGCTCTGCTGTCCTACCCGGACCTGTCCGACGCCCTGGGGCCGACGATCTCCCGGGGCACCCGTCCCGACCAGGTCCGCGCGCGGGTCCCGCTACCCACCGGCGACAGCGTCACCGTGGCGACGACCGTCTCGGTACTGTCCGGCAACCGCATCGCCTTCCGGGACTTCCAGGTCACCGGTGGTCTCCTGCCCGAGGTGGGGCGAGTGGCGCTCGGCACGGTCTTCGAGCGGCCGATCCAGCTCCGGAAGATGCCTCAGGGCCTGCGCCTGCGCTCGGTCACCGCGACGGAGAGCGGGCTGATCGCCCGTCTGTCGGGCGAGTCGGTCACCTTCCGGTCCGACAGTACCGAGCGCGACGACTCGGCGAGGGGCGACTCGTCGTACGGGAAAGTCTGACGCTCAGTCTTCCGCGGCGACCTCGTCCACCACGATCCGCGCCTGCTTCTCCGGCACCCCGGCCGCGATGAGCGAGGCGACCGTCGCACGGGTCCCGTCGTCCTCCAGTTCCCCGGAGTTGACCTCTTCGAGCAGGGCGATCGACATGGCTTCCAGTCCGGCGCTCAGCACGGCGGGCGGCAGTTGGGTGTGGAAGACGCCGTCGCGCTGTCCGCGGTCCAGGATGGTGGTGGCCGCGCGGCGGGCCGGTGCCAGGATCTCGGTCACGCGCTCCTGGCCGAGGTCACGGCGGGCCAGCGCCAGGAGCAGCCGGTAGCGGTCCCCCACGGTCCACATCGACAGCACGAAGCGCGCGTACGACCGCTCGGCCGACTCGGCCCCGGCATCGGACGGTGCCGGGTCGGCGGGCAGCGCGTCCCGCAGGGCCTGCGACGCTTCCTCGGCCAGCGCCTCCAGGAGCGCCTCCCGGCCGGGGAAGTGCCCGAACAGCGTGCGTCGTACGACGCCGGAGGCGCGCGCGAGTTCCTCCAGGGTGATGTCCGGGTTCCGGCCGAGCTCCCGGCGGGCCGTGGCCAGGATGCGTTCCCGGTTGGAGCGCGCGTTGCTGCGCTGGGGGACACGGGCCGGGGGCTTGGTCACGGACAACCTCGGTGAAGTGCGGGAGCTACGGAGCGGGGGCGAGCGGTACGTCCAGTCTGGCACGCACCCTCGGCCCCGTGGCCGCGCGGCGCCACGGGCACCGGTCGATCTCCCGGTCGTGGTCAGTAGTAGGCGCGGAGGTACCGGTCGAGCCGGGACTGGGCGTTGTCCACGCTCAGCCCGAGCGCCGTGCCGAGCGCCTCGCCCGGCACATCGTCGGCCTGCGCCCCGTACGCCGCCTCCTTGCCGACCCGCGCAGCCATGCGCTCCAGCATGGCCACCGCCTTCAGCGCGGCCACCGGCGCGGTGTCCGCGAGCGCGTCGAGCCGTTCCTCCAACTGCTCCATCAGCTCGGAGAGTTCCTCCGGCAACGGGACCGTCCGGCGTTCGACGGCGTGGATGTGTTCCCACCACTCGTCGTACGCGTCGGAGGTGTCCAGGTCGTCCAGGTCGTGGTCCTCGACCTGGTCCCAGTCGATAGGATGACTGTCCCCGCGCCAGCCGCACGCGCAGGAGGCCCGCCAACCGGCCGCCTTGGGCCGGCCCAACCAGCCGTTGTAGGCCCACCACTCACGCGTCTCGAACATGGAACTGCCGCTGCCCACATCGATATACACGGACTTCGGCTCACTGCCGTCGGCGAGGACCGCCCCCACGATGCCCTCGTGGGACTCCCCGAACTCCTCACTCCGCCACGCCACAACTCCCCCTTCCGGCAACCCCGCAACAGCCGGGCAGGCACCTGAGGTGCCGGTCCGGCCACAGTACGAGAGTGCCGCAGAACGGACATCCGTGGAGGGTGAAATCACCCAACAGCCCGGATTGTTGGGCCGGATCGCCCGTCAGGCGACCGCGGGATCGAGCAGCCCCGCGCGAAGGCGGCGGAGCATCCGGCTGATGAGCCGGGACACATGCATCTGGGAGATGCCGAGTGCCTCGCCGATCTCGGCCTGGGTGCGCTCCTCGACGTAGCGCATGTGGATGATCTTCCGCTCGCGCTCGTCGAGTTCGGCGATCAGGGGGGCCAACGAGCTGAGGTCGTCGACCAGTTCGAGCCCCGGGTCGTCCGAGCCGATGACGTCGGCCAGCACGGTCTCGCCCTCGGCGCCCGCGTCGGAGCTGAGCGCGGCGTCGAGCGAGGAGGAGGTGTAGCCGTTGGACGCCTTGCGGGCCTCGATGACCTCTTCCTCGGTCAGGCACATCAGCTCGGACAGCTCACGCGTGGTCGGCGTACGACCGAGGCGGGACCGCAGTTCCTCGGTCGCCTTGGCCAGCTCGACGCGGGCCTCCTGCAGTCGGCGCGGTACGTGGACGGCCCAACTGGTGTCGCGGAAGAAGCGCTTGATCTCGCCGACGATGTAGGGGACGGCGAACGAGGTGAACTCCACCTGGCGGGAGAGCTCGAACCGGTCGATCGCCTTGATGAGTCCGATCGTGCCGACCTGGACGATGTCCTCCATCTCGTTGTTGCTGCGGCTGCGGAAGCGCGCGGCCGCGTAGCGCACGAGGGAGAGGTTCATCTCGATCAGGGTGTTGCGCACGTACTGGAACTCGTGGGTGCCCTCCTCCAGCGAGGTCAGCCGGTCGAAGAACTGGCGCGACAGCTCACGCGCGTCCTTCGGGCTCACCTTCGACGGCTCGGCGATCATCGGGAGCGCCTCCCCGACCGTGGTCCGCCGTCCTGCCGTGGCCGGTGCCTCCGCTGCCGTCACGGCTGCCATAACGCCCACCCCATTCGTCAGAAGGAACTGTCGACAAGAGCCCCCTGCCCCGGTTCCCGCGACTCACTCCCCCTCATCCGGCCAAATCCGGGGCACGCACCTCGCTTCCCGTATCGAAGTACCCACCGAACCACCCGGTACCCACCGAACTACCCGTGATCTACGCGTTCTTGGCGCCGACGCCCGCGTATACCCAGTACTCCGAAGGGTTTTCGGGGATCTCGTCCGCCGGGTCCGGGCGCCACAGGGGGACGTAGGTCAGGCCGGGCCCGACGAGGTCGAAGCCGTCGAACAGGCCGAGGATCTCGTCGTAGGAACGGGCGGTGACCGGCGAAGTGGCCCTGGCGCTGTACAACTTGCCCACGGCCGCCGCGGTGTCCGGGCGGTCCTCGTTCGTGGCGTGACTCATGGCCAGCCAGCTGCCGTCGGGCAGCTCGTCGCGGAAGGCGGCGACGATGCCGGCCGGGTTCTCGGCGGGCGTGATGAAGTGCAGGATCGTGATCATCAGCACGGCGACGGGCTGCTCGAAGTCGATCAACTTCCGTACCTGCGGGGAGGACAGGACGTCGGCCGGTCTGCGGATGTCGCTGTCGACGATGTCCGCGTCCGGGTTGTCGGCGAGGAGGGAGGTGCTGTGGGCGACGGCCACCGGGTCGTTGTCCACGTAGACCACGCGGGCTCCGGGGCTGGCGGCCTGCGCGACCTCGTGGACGTTGCCCTGGGTGGGGATGCCCGAGCCGAGGTCGATGAACTGCCGTACACCGGAGGCCACTAGGAAGCGCACGGCACGGCCGAGGAAGTCGCGGTTGGCGCGGGCCAGGGTGCGCACCTGGGGGTCGATCGCGGTGAAGGCCGCCAACGCCTCGCGGTCTATGGCGAAATTGTGTTCACCGCCCAGCATCGCGTCGTACATTCGGGCGACACTCGCCTTGTGCGGATCGATCCCCTGCGGCAGACCTGCGCTCTCCGTCACCACAACTCCCTCTCGCCCCAGGTTCCTTGACGCGTCATCATATAGTTGCCGAGGAAAGCACGGCAGACCGCTTGTCCCCCCACGCCACGCGGCCGGTCCCCACCCGGAAAGGCACGACCCTGCGGAACGAACCGCGCAGTCACATCGGTGACGCACCCGCTGCCGGGCCCCCACGCCGCAGGCAGGTCTTCGCTCCCGCCGCGGACGTGATCGGCTCGGAGCTCGACCTGCGGCTGACCGGCAGCCATGTCGTGCACGCGCTGACGCCCGGGTTCTGCGACGCGGCGTCGGTGTATCTGCTGGAGCGGTGGGTGCTGGAGGAGAACGCGTATCCGGCCGTGGATCCGCCGCAGATCGAGGCGCGCCGGCTGGCGGTGCGGGTGGGCACGGAGGCGCCCGAGAGCTGGGACGGTGTGCTGCCGGTCGGCGAGGTGGTCGTCTTCCCGCGCGAGACCCCGTATGCGCGCGCCCTCGCCAGCGGTCATTCGCAGGTCCTCGACGGAGTGGACAAGCACACCTCCGAGCGGCTGCTGGCCTCCGCGGGCGGGGACGCGCAGCGCATAGACGATCTGCTGGGGACGGCGTCCTTCCTCGTGGTCCCGCTCCAACTGCGGGGCGCCACCGTCGGGTTCGTCGCCTGTACGCGCGGCCCTGACCGGGAGCCGTTCCTGCCCGGCGAGGCCGTGGCCGTGGAGTCGCTGGCGGCCCGGGCGAGCGTCGCCCTGGACAACGCGCGCCGCTACGAACGCGAGCGCCGCACCGCGCTGGCCATCCGCAACAGCCTGCTCCCGGACCCGGCCCAGGCGTTCCACGGCTGCCGCATCGCGCACGGCTATCTCCCGGCCGGCCAGGGCAACCTCATCGGCGGCGACTGGTTCGACGTCCTGCCCCGCCCCGGCGGCCGGGTCGGCCTGGTGGTCGGCGACGCGATGGGTCACGGCCCCGAGTCCGCCGTGGCCATGATCCAGTTGCGTACGGCCGTGCGCACCCTGGCCCGGCTCGACATGGAACCGGCCGAACTCATGCGCAGGCTGGACGAGTTGGCCTACGACACCCCGGGCGCGTCGTTCGCGACCTGCATCTACGCCGAGTGGGACGCCCGGGCGCACACCTGCACCCTGGTCGGCGCGGGCCACCCGCCGCCGCTGCTGCGCGGCCCGGACGGAGTGGCCGCACCGGTCACGCTCGCCAGCGCGGGACTGCCGCTGGGGCTCGGCACGGGCAACTACGAGGCCACGGTGCTGACCATCGACGAACCGGCACTGCTCCTGTTGTACAGCGACGGGTTGGTCGAGTCGCGGCACGCCGACATCGACCAGGAGATCGCCTCGCTGGCCCGGGCCCTCGACACGGCGGCCGCCGAACCCACGCCGGCC
The DNA here is from genome assembly GCF_045162825.1 of Streptomyces prunicolor. Classification (NCBI taxonomy): domain Bacteria; kingdom Bacillati; phylum Actinomycetota; class Actinomycetes; order Kitasatosporales; family Streptomycetaceae; genus Streptomyces; species Streptomyces prunicolor. The sequence continues at coordinate 277,297 of NZ_CP108676.1, forward strand.
GACGGACCGGAGGGCTTCCCCTCGCTGTGCGCGCGGTTGCTGCGCGCCCCCTCCGCCGCACCCGGCGCGGACGATCGCACCTTGCTGCTGGCCGAGTTGACGCCCGCGACCACCTGAACAAGCCGCGGGCGTCCTCGCCCCCTCCGCGTGTCCGGCGTCAGTAGCCGGTGGTCAGGGTGGCCCACACGGCTTTTCCGCCGGTGAGCGCCGATCTGTCGACGCCCCACGTGTCCGCGATGGCCTGCACGATGAAAAGTCCGCGTCCGCTCTCGTCGTCGACGCACGGCTCGCAGCGGGAGAGATCACTGCCCGTGTAGTCGTGGTCGTGGACCTCGACGCGCAGACTACGGTCGGTGACGAGCCCGACACCGCACAGCAGCCGGGCGCTCGGCGTGTGGCACACCCCGTTGGTGGCCAACTCGGAGATGAGCAGCACCGCGTCGTCGCGCACCTCCTCGGGCAGGCCCCACTTGGCCAGTTGCGCACCCATGGAGTGCCGGGCGGTCCGGACGCCGGAGCGGTGCGCCGGGAGTTCCAGCCAGTGCGCCAGGTCCGGGCTCGCGACGTCTAAAAGCTGCGGGGAGGGAGTCGTGTGGGGGGACACGGTGGTTCGCCTTCCATCGGGGGCGGGCGCAGGCGGGAGACGCACAGCATCAGCAACCGGCCTGCCGGAGTTGGGGTGTTCCAGCTGGAGGCCGAGGTCGCTCACACAAGTAACTATGCCCATAGCTCAGTTCAAGCTGCAACCGACTCCCTGATAATTTCAGAACGTCGGTTTCTGTCTGGCGGCATCAGCAAGTCGCTGTCAGACTAATGCCGGTGACAGTCCCTCAGGAGGTTGGGCGTGAGCGAAGCTCGTTCGGGCACCGGCGCCGGTGCACCCACTGTTCTCCGCATGATCCTCGGCCGGCGGCTGCAGGAGCGGCGACAGGGTGCGGGCGTGTCCCTGGAGAACGCCGCCAGGGCCCTGCGGGTGACCTCCCTGACCATCCGCCGCCTGGAGAAGGCCGAGGTCGGCCTCAAACCGCTCTACGTCGAGAAGCTCCTGGAGACCTACGGCGCCGACCGCCAGGAGATAGAGGAGTTCGTCGCCCTGGCGGACCGCGCCAACGAGCCCGGCTGGTGGCACGCCTACCGCGATGTGCTGCCGGGCTGGTTCACCGCCTATGTGAGCCTGGAGACCGGCGCCAAGACCCTGCGTACCTATGAGCCGCACTACGTCACAGGACTCCTGCAGACGTACGACTACGCGCGAGGCGTGCTGAGCGGCGGCTTCCCGAACGACAACGACGAGGACCTTGAACGGCGGGTGCAGTTACGTCTGCGCCGCCAGAGTCTGCTGGAGAGGCCGGACTCGCCCACGCTGTGGGCGGTGCTGGAAGAAGCCGTGCTCCACCGGGTGGTGGGCGGTCCCGCGGTGATGCGGGACCAGATAGACCGGCTCCTCGAGGTTTCGGAACTGGACCACGTCAGTGTCGACATCGTCCCGTTCGCGGCGGGTGCCCACGTCGGGGCGTGCGCACCCTTCACCTATTTCCGGTTCCAGGAACCGGAGCTGCCCGACATCGTCTACAGCGAGATCCTCTCCGCCTCCATGTATCTGGACCAACGGTCCGATGTCGTGGCCCATTTGGAGGCGCACAACAGGATGTCGCTGCTGACCTCGTCCGCGGACAGCAAGGCGCTCTTGAACCGCATGCGCAAGGAGTACTCATGACCACCACGGACGGCAAGGTCTACAACGGGATGCCCGCGTCGAACCTCGGCGAGCAGGGCTGGGAATGCCCCTGGAGCGGTCCCAACGGAGGTCAGTGCGTGGAGACCAAGCAACTGGCCGACGGGCGCGTCGCGTTGCGCCAGTCGACCGATCCCGCCGGACCCGCTCTGATCTACACACCCCAGGAGATGGCCGCGTTCGTCGCGGGAGTCAAGCGGGGCCTGGCCGACCATCTGATGGCAGGCTGAACCAGACCACGGGCGTGGGGAATTGGAGCCGGCCCGGCTGCGACCTGCCCGAGACGCCGACGCACACCACTTGAGAGGGAGAGCATGACCAACGCCCACGCCGCGCGGGACATCGACACCAGCAGGCCGCACTCCGCCCGCATGTACGACTACTACCTGGGCGGAAAGGACCACTTCGAGGTCGACAGGCAGGCGGCCGAAGCGGTCTCGAAAATCTTCACCGGCGTCTTCGTCGCCGGCCGGGAGAACCGCGGGTTCATGCACCGGGCCACCCGCGTACTCGCCCGCGAGCACGGCATCCGCCAGTGGCTCGACATCGGCACGGGCATCCCCACCGAGCCGAACCTGCACCAGGTCGCCCAGTCCGTGGTACCCGAGGCCCGGGTGGTCTACGCCGACAACGACCCGTTGGTCCTGAAGTACGCCGAGCGCCTGATGCGCAGCACCCAGCAGGGGCGCACCGCGTACGTCCAGGCGGACGTGAACGACCCCGAGACGCTCCTCAACTCGCCCGAAGTGGCCGAGATACTCGACTTCGACCAGCCGATCGCGCTGTCCCTGAACGCGCTGCTGCACTTCGTCACCGACGAGCAGGACCCGTACGGGCTCGTGGACCGGCTGCTGTCGGTCCTGCCGTCGGGCAGCGCCCTGGCCATCAGCCACGTCACCGCGGACTTCGACCCCGAGCCCTGGGCGAAGGTCACCGCGATCTACGAGGAGGGTGGGACACCGGTGAAGGTCCGTACCCGGGACGAGGTCGCGCGTTTCTTCACCGGGCTCGACCTGCTCGACCCGGGCATCGCCGTCGGCTGGCGCTGGCGTCCCGACCCCGTGACCGAGGAGTGGTCCGAGGACGAGGCGCCCACGGACGCCAAGGTCAGCCTGTGGACCGGGGTGGGCATCAAGCCGTAGCCCCGTCGCGGGATGCAGGCGACGTTACGTGCGGGAAACCTTGACGATGGCGGTGCCGGATGCCACGATTCCGGCGCCGCCATGTTTGCGTAAACATATCGACGGACCAGCTCGGCCAAGGGATTCGGCCCGCGATTCCGCCGCAGGATGTTTACGTAAACACCGTGACGCGGCCGGTGGAGGAGGGAGGACTGGAGGCTCCCGGCGAGCAGGGCCCACCGTGCCCGTACTCCCCCAACACCACCTGGCCCACCGGGACTTGGGACGACGAGCCGACGTCATCCGTCCCGCCCGGTATCCGTTCCGACGGCCGCTCAGCCGCGCGCAGGCCTCGCCATGCGCGGAGTCGCCATTCCTGAAAGGGCAAGTCGATGCGCACCATCCCCGCCAGAACCCGTCTGCGGGCCACCTTCGTGGCCGTCGCGATCGCCGCGGTCACCGGCACCACGCTGGCCGGCAGCCCCGCCTCCGCCACGCCGAGCACGAACACGTCCCAGTTCAAGGGCGTCAACTGGGCCGACCCGCGCGACAATTACGCCGACGACCCGGTCGTCCTGTCCGGCCTGTCGCTCACCGACACGTACGCCCAGACGTATGCCAAGGCGACCCGGGTGATCGCGGCGTTCCGCGCCAACCTCGGTGCCAACACGGTGCGGTTGCCCATCAACCCGTACACGGTGAACGGCAGTTACTGGAAGTCCTACCGCGGAGTGATCGACGCGGCGACGGCGCAGGGGTTCAAGGTCATCGTCTCGTACTGGGAGGGGACGGGCGCCAACAAGGACGGCTTCATCGACGACCCCGCCACGTACTGGCCCATGTGGAACACCGTGGTGAAGGCGTACCAGCACAACCAGCGCGTCTACTTCGAGCCGATGAACGAGCCGCACGGCTACACCGACACCGAGTGGGCCGACCTCGCCGCCAAGTGGCTGGACACCTACTCCAAGGTGCCGCGCAACCGCGTCTTCGTCAGCGGCGCCGGCTACAACGACCACGTCACCACGGTCTGCGCCGACCCGCGCCTGAAGGGCACCTACCTCTCCCTCCACCACTACGGCTTCTGGAAGGACTACGCCACCTACGACCAGTGGGTGAGCGACCTCAAGGTGCGCCTCGGCGACTGCGCGAACCGCACCGTGGCCGACGAGTTCGGCGCCCCGATGACGACGGGCCTGAACTACAACGTGCCGACGCCCGCCGACAACTCGGTCAACTTCATCCAGGCCGACACCGACACGTTCCGCAAGCTCGGCATGGGCTCGGTGTACTGGCCCGGCCTGCGCACCGACGACACGTACTCGATCCAGAAGCTCATCGGCGACGCGGCCCGCCCCTGGCTGGTCACCACCAACCAGTCCGGCGCCGACCGCCTGGCCTGGGCCTGGGGCCGCGGCAAGCCCGTGAAGTCCTGAACCGGCGCACCGGTCCGGTGCGTTGAACCAATGCCCTGATCCGTGTCTCCCGTACAACGGGGGAACGGATCAGGGCACTTTTACATACGGGTCAGGCGTCCCCCGCCTTGACCGCGGTCACCTGACGCATTTCCGAGATCCTGCCGTCGGTGACGGAGAAGATCGCCATCACACGGAATTCCTGCCGCTCGGCGTCTCCCCCGCCCGCGGCACCTTCGCTCCGTCGCCCGCGGATCAGGATGTCGTACTCGATGACGACTTCGTCGCCCGACTCCAGATAGGTGTGGAACGGCTCCGGGATCTCCACCTCTTCGTATTGCTGGGGATAGATCCCGAAGTGCTTCCGCAGCTCCTCGATGCCGGACGCCTTGACTTGACCGCAGGTGACGATGCGTGCGTCAGCTGCCCAGAATCGGCGAATCTCGTCGAGCGTGCCGTGATTCTCGGCATCAGGCAGACCGGATATCCACGTGTACATAGCGTGGAAAAAATCCCGATAGCGCACAGTCGCGTCCATGTCCGGGAACGATCCTTTCGCACAAAAATCACCTTGGTCGCCGACCAGGACCGTACCGCACCGCTTGGTCACCGCACAAGGGATTCGTTCCGGGTTGACATCTTGGTCACTGACTAAGTTAACTGGTCGTGTTGGTCACTGAACAAGAGCATGCGCCCAGGAGGAAAGTCATGGCGAAGACGTGGTTCATCACCGGAGCCTCGAAGGGATTCGGCCGGGAATGGGCGGAAGCCGCGCTCGAACGGGGCGACCGGGTCGCGGCGACCAGCCGTTCCGCGGCCGCCTTCGACGACCTGGTCGAGAAGTACGGCGACGCGGTGCTGCCGCTGCGCGTCGATGTCGCCGACCGCACGGCCGCGTTCGAGGCCGTGCAGCAGGCGATCAACACGTTCGGCGAGCTTGACGTCGTCATCAACAACGCGGGCTACGGCCTGTTCGGCATGGTCGAGGAAGTGACCGAGCAGCAGGCCCGCGACCAGATCGAGATCAATGTGTTCGGCGCGCTCTGGGTCACCCAGGCGGTGCTCCCCCACCTCCGCGCCCGCGGCTCCGGCCACATCATCCAGGTGTCCTCCATCGCCGGCCTCACCTCGCTGCCCGGACTCGGCATCTACCACGCCTCCAAGTTCGCCCTGGAAGGCTTCACCGCGAGCCTCGCCGCCGAGGTGAAGGGCTTCGGCATCAAGGTCACCCTGGTCGAACCGGCCGGGTACGCCACCGAATGGGCGGGGCCCTCCGCGGTGCAGACCGAACACCTTCCGGCCTACGACGACTTCCGTGCCGCCATGTCGGGCATCTCCTCCCGGCGCGGCGACCCGAGCGCGACGCGGGCGGCGATTCTCACCGTGGTCGACGCACAGCAGCCGCCCCTGCGGATCTTCTTCGGTGACGGCCCGCTGGAAAGGATCACCAAGGAGTACGAGACGCGGCTCGACGAGTGGCGGAACTGGGACGAGGTGTCGAAGGCCGCGTTCGGTTCCTGAGGCGCGACGGCACAGCCTCGGCCAGAGCGCGGAGAGCGGCATGAGCTCGCAGACGTCACCCAGACCCTCACCCTCGTCGACACCATCCCGACCGTGGCCGGCCGGCCCGGCCGCCCGCGCCGTCGCCCCGAATCGTCCTTCTCCACCGGTTCAAACGCCTCGCCGTCCGCCGGGAACAAGGAGTCAGTCCGGGGGCGTGTCGATGAGCAGGCGGATACCGTCGATCAGCGCCTGCGCCTGTCCATCGGGCCAGTCCGCGATCCGGTCCGCGAGGTGCCGGGTCAGGGCGTTGCGGAGCACGGTGACTGCGGCGCGGCCCTTGGGGGTCAAGTTGAGCAGGGTGGCCCGGCGGTCGCGGGGGTCGGGACTGCGCTCGAGGAGGCCCGCGGCTTCGAGTCGGTCGGCATAGCGGCTTGCACCGGATCGGTCGATACCGACCTCGTCGGCCAGCCGCGCCGCCGACCGCGGTCCGAGCCGGGCCAGGCCACTGAGCACCGAGTAGGTCTGACGATCGACACCCGCCGGTGCCGAGTCGAGGATCGCGTCGTAGAGCGCGCTCCGGTTGCGCCGCAGCAGCAGCTGTCCCAGCGCTTGCTCCAGGTCCCGCGCCAAGCCCGTGTTCGCCATCCACCAATAATACGTGCGAAACGCACGGATCGAGCGTATGTTGTTACGTGCAATTCGCACGCATCTTCCTGGGTGCTCTCATGGGCACAGGTCACGTGCCAACCCGGCGGATCATCGGGCAGCCGGACGACGCCGCGGTCGACATCGCGCGCTACGCCGGGCTCGTGACACCGACCGACGCAGGCGGGGTTGTTGAGCGACGGACTGCCACGCGGCGGACCGAGGGGGCACGGTGATGGCCGAGAGGCGTCGCAGCGCGCAGATCGGGCCGGTGCTGGTGCTGGCCACCTTGGTCTCCAGCATCATCAGCTCGTTCGGTGCTCCGCTGATCCCCACGGTTGCCCGCGAATTTCATGAGTCCCTGAGCACGGCGCAGTGGTCGCTGACCGTGGCACTGCTGGTCGGCGCGGCGAGTTCCCCGGTCCTGGGCCGGCTCGGCGACGGCCAGCGGCGGCGCGTGACGCTGCTCGGCGGCCTGGCGGTGGTCACGGCGGGCGGTGCGGTGGCCGCCCTGGCAGGCGGCCTGGGGATGTTGCTCGTCGGCCGCGGACTGCAGGGCGTCGGGCTCGGGCTGGCGCCGTTGGCGATGGCCACCGCCCGGGACGAACTGCCCCAGGCCAAGGTCGCGCCGATGATCGCCCTGTTGTCGGTATCGGCGGGGGCCGGCCTCGGTGCCGGATACCCGATCAGCGGGGTGCTCGCCGAGGCATGGGGACTGGCGGGCGCGTACTGGTTCGGCACGTTCGTGTCCGGCCTCGCACTGATCTGTGTCGCCGCAGTCGTACCGCCGAGCGCGGGACACGGCGCCCCTGCCCGGCTCGACCGGGTCGGCGCCGTGCTGCTCGCACTGGCACTGGTCACCACGCTGGTCGCAGTGGCGGAGGGGACACAGTGGGGCTGGGGTTCGGCAGCGATCATCGGCCTACTGGCTGCCGGGGCGGTGCTCTTCACGGTGTGGGTCGTGCAGCAGCTGCGCACCGAGAATCCGCTGGTTCAACTGCGCCTGCTGCGCCATCCCTCCGTGCTCGCCGCCGATGCCGGCGCCCTGGTGCTCGGCGTCGCGATGTACATGATGCTTTCGGGGGTGACGGAGTTCGTGCAGTCCCCACGCGCGGGCGGATTCGGGTTCTCCGCATCGTCCGTCGTGGCCGGCCTCGTCCTCATCCCCCTGTCCTTCTTCATGCTGACCAGCTCCCGCACCCTGCCCACCCTGGTGTCCCGCACAGGGATCCGGGCAGTGCTGACGCTGGGCTGCCTCATATCCGCGCTGGGCTGCGGATTCTTCGCCGTCTTCCATGGCGCCCTGTGGCAGGCCTTCGTCATGACGGGTGTCCTGGGAGTGGGACTGGGGACCACCTTCGCCGCGATTCCCGGTGTGATCGTGCAGGCGATCCCCGCCCGGGAGACAGGCAGCGCCCTGGGCTTCTACCAGGTGGTCCGCTTCACCGGCTTCTCCCTGGGCAGCGCGCTCGCCGCCACCGTCCTGGCCGCTCACATCGACGGCAACGGCCAACCCACGGTGGGTGGTTACACCCTGGTGCTGTGGATCTCCGCCGGCTTCTGTGTCCTCGCCGCCGCCCTCGCCTGGCTCCTGCCCGCCCGATCCACCCGGCCCACGCCCGAGCAGCGCCGACCCGCCGACGAGACCCGGCTGGTGGAACGGACCGACGGCGACGAACTCTCGGCGTAGTACTCCAGCTGTAGAGCGCTCTTGAGCTGCAGGTGCCTACGCTTTCCGTGGTTTGCGCCGCTTGCCCCAGCTGCCGTACGGCCGATTCCGGTCCTGGGCCAGGATGGCCGCGTCGAACTGGGCTTTGCTGGTCACTGCTCGTGGTTCAGGTACGAGCGTGGTCGCCGTCGATCGCCAGGGGATGGCCGAGGCCCAGCCGACCAGGGGCATGGTCTCGTCGTAGTGCGGGGCGAACTGCGCGACGGTGACGGTAGGAATCTGGTAGTTCAGGCTGCGGACGTGTTCGAGGAACGCGTCGGGCAGTGATACGTGGTGGGTTTCCACGTAGTGCGGGAAGTCCTGGCGCCACAGCCACGTCCCGTCGGTCACCAGGGACGAGCAACCCGGAGAGTGCCGGTGGGCGCTGCCGGTGATGACGTCGTGCCCGCCCTCCATGACGTCGATCAGGACGTGGCCTGCGTCCAGGTAGGCCACCAGGTTCGCCTCGTCCGGCTCGCAGACGGACCGGACTGCATCCCTGATCGATCCATTCGGCTGGCCGGAGCGGGTGTCGAGTTCGTCGTAGAAGCCCAGCAATCCCAGCACTGTGTCTCCTTGGACGAGCCGTTCCGCTCTGCTGACACTGGCACGTGCGGCCACCGTTGATCATCGGCGTGTGAAGGCAAACGATCACGCGGTGGCCGCAGCTCACAGCGTAGACGCTGCCCGTCGGCAGGAAGCGTTCGAGGGCCTGATGGACCGCCTCGCAGGCCGGTTCGCCCGAGTCGAACCACGTCGCCGAATACGGCACCTGGTGCTGGGACCGCTCGTGGACTTGCCGCGGAAGAATTGCCGGACCATCGCCGAATGGGCCGGGCAGGCCACTCCGGACGCCATGCAGCACCTGTTGAGCCGCGCCAAGTGGGACGCCGACGCCGTCCGTCAGAATCGAAAACGCCCAAGTCACCGTCGGCCTCGCCTACGCCGGCCGGCACTGGCACGCCGCACTGGACCGCGAGCTCCACATCCCGCGCTCACGGACCGACCAGCCCGACCGGTGCCAGGCCGCCTGACTCGACGCGAACACCGAGTTCACCACCAAGCCCAAACTCGCGGCCCGCATGATCACTCGATTCCTGGATTCCGGCCGTCTCGCCTCCTGGGTGGCCGCGGACGAGGCCTACGGCGGCAACCCCACACCTGCGCACCGCCCTGGCGGAACGCTCCACCGGATACGTCCTCACGGTGGCCCGCGCCCACGAAGTCACCATTCGCCGCTATGCGTCCTGGTCCCGTTGGGTGACCCTGGCCGTGCTCGCCCATGCCTTCTTGGCCGTCGACCGCGCCGACGAGCACCGTCTCCGTCCGGGACCCGCCGCCCTGATACCGCTGACCTGCAACGAAATCCAGCGCCTCGTCATCACCCTCGTTGCCCGGCCCGTCCACGAAGCCGGTCACTGGCTTCGCTGGTCCCACTGAAGGCGTCGTCACCAGGCCCGCTCCCAGGCCAGGCACTACAGGTGCCAAGCCGCGACTCGAGCATGATCGTGATCTACAGCTGGAGTACTGGACACCCCATGACACCCCGACGCACCGTCAACTCGCAGCGTGAGGTCGCGGTTTGGTGGTCGGGGCCGACTGGAGGATCTGCTCGATTCCGAAGTCGAAGCGCTCGCTGTAGTCGATGGAGACGTAGTCCTCCAGCACTGAATGGAGGCCGGGGAAACACCGCTCGTCCACCGATTCGCGCAGCCGATCGTGGAGCTCGGCAGGTGTCGCCTGTTCTTCCTGGACAAGCCCGAGCGTGAAATAGAAAAGGCTCCAGGACGTCCACGCGGCCGATTTGCGGGTGGGGCAGCCTTCGAAGAGGACTGTCACCACTCGCTCGGAGAAGGCCAACGTGTTCGGTTCGACGGGAAAGGTCCCGGCGACGAGCAGGGCGCCGTCCCGGTGTCCGAGCATCGCTCGCCTCAACCGCCGCATCAGTTCGGCCACTTGCTCGCGCCAGTCTCCGGGCAGATTCTCCAGGTCGACCTCGCCCATGATGAATTCCGCCATCAGGCCGAGCAGCCGATCCTTGGTCCGGATGTGCCACATGACCGTGTTCATCCGGACATCGAGTTCGGCTGCCACCGCGCGAGCGGAGAGTTTGGCGATGCCGTGCCGCTGCAGGACGGTGAATGCGGCCTCGACCACACGGTCGAGGGTGATGCCGACCTTGGTCGTGGCGGCGCCTGGCGTCTTGGTCACCGATCAATGCTATCGGGGCCACTGCTCACCGGCAGAAGCTGGGGCTCACAGGGTCGCGACCACCTCGATCTCGACCAGATAGCCCTCCGCGAAGAGCGTCTCCACACCCACGCACGTACTCGCGGGCGGCGTCTGCCCCGGTCCCCGGCAGCCGGCGATGAGCCCGATCAACTGCTCCGCGTTGTCGGTGTTGTACCCGACAAGGTGGATCGTCTCCTTGATGATTTTGCTACGGCTCGAACCTCCGGCGGCCAGAACGATGTCGATGTTCTCGTAGGCCTTGGTGAATTGCGCCGCCAGGTCGTCTCGACCGACGAGTTCCCCCTTGGCGTCCCACGCGACCTGCCCGGACGTGTAAATGAGTCCGAGGTCGGGAATTGCCAGGCCGTGGGAGATCACGCCGGTAAGGGGCGGGAGTTCGGCAGGATTCAGTGCGACGGGTGACGACATCGGGAGCCTTCCCTCATTTTCCTGGAATCACCGATGCGCACCCTGCGCGTTCACGCAATGCTCAGCGCGAGTCCGCCGAGCTGCGACGTGATGACGCCGGAATGGGGTGCCGCATCGGAACAGTTGCCGCTGTTGATGCGATCAGGACGGTCGCGACGACATCGTCCTTGTTGGTGAGACGATGCTCCTTCGACGAATCGAAATGCACCGAGTCCCCGGTGTCGAGCTCAAGCGATACACCCGAGATATCGAGAGTGATCGCCCCGGACAGCACATGCAGCCATTCTTCGCCGACGTGCCGCGCTGTCTTGGTGTTCTTTCCGGCCGCCAATTCGACCCGGACGACGGACATGGTTTCCCGAGACCCGCTCAGTACGGTGTAGCGGCCGTCCTGCCCGTCACGTGTCATCGCCGCGTCGGCGCGCACGAGATGGAAGTCGTCCTGATCGGGTTCCTGGACCAACTCACTGATGGATACGCCGTACACGCGGGCGATCTGCAGCAGGCTGCCGATGGACGGCTTGCGTACGCCCTTCTCCAGGCGCGAGAGATGCGCCGAGGAAATGCCGGTCTGTTCGGCCAGTGTCGTCAGCGTGATGCCGCGCTCGCCCCTCATGTCCTTGAGACGTTGGGCAACCCACAGATCAGTGTCCTCGATCGACATTCCCGCACCATAACATGCCTCTGAGGCATATAGACCGGGCCTGTGAGGCACACTCCCCCTTGTACGCGTTCATACGCGTTATACGAGGTTCAGCAGTTCCCGCTCAAGGACGTGCGGGCTCGTCAGCAGACCGACATGGGTGACGTCCCTCAGGGCGACGACCCGGAACCCGCGTTTCTCCGCCGAAGCCGCGATATCGGTGAAGAGGGCCTGATCGGCGCAGTAGATGTAGGTGACCGCCTTGCCCGCCAGAGCCTCCTCACTGCCGGGACCGAGCGGCTCCTCGTGGGTGAGGCGCGGCATCGGCGTCATCCTGCTCGCAAGCCAGGCCGCCCCCTCGTCGTCCGCCCCGAGCAGCCCGGGGTCGAGCGCCGCCACCTCCCACTCGGCGGGCCCGGGTGACTCGGCGAACGCCTTCTCCAGCCACGGCAGCATCGTGAACGCCGACTCACCGGTGACGGGGGCGAAGGCGTCCGCGTACACCGCCTGCCCGACACGATCGGGGGCGAGCGCGGCCACTCCGGTGATCACCATCCCGCCGTAGCTGTGCCCGACCAGGATCGCGTTCTCCACCCCTTGGGATTCCAGGAGTTCGGCGACCTCTCGCGCGTGGACGCCCAGCCCGACGTCCGGCGAGGAGAGCTCGTGCCGCTCGGCGAGGCCGGTCAACGTGGGCGTGAGAACCGTGTGGCCGGCGCTCTCCAACAGGGGGCGCAGCCGGTCCCAGACCCAGCCACCGCCCCATGAACCGTGTACGAGTACGAACGTAGCCATGGCCCGCTCCTCATGAGATTCCAGAACCCCTCGGTCTTCTCACAGAGTCACGGTCCGGCCCCACCCAAGTCAACCTCATGGGCAAAATAAGTTGCCTCTTAGGCCAATACGCCGTCCGGCACGGCAGTCGTCACAGCATCGCCAGCCCCGGTTCCTGCAGGATCTGCGCGGTATTGGCCAGCAGCTCGGAGCCCTGTCGGCCGTCCATGAGCCGGTGGTCGAAGGAGAGTGCCAGTTGGGTACCCCAGCGCGGCTCGATGCGTTCGTTTCCGTCGTCGTCCTGGACGACCCAGGGCATACGGCGGACGGCGCCGACGGCGAGGATGGCGGCCTCTCCCGGGTTGAGGATCGGCGTGCCTGTGTCCACGCCGAACACCCCGACGTTGGTCAGGGTGACGGTGCCGCCGGTCATGTCCTGAGGTGAGGTGCGGCCGGCTCGGGCGGTCGCGGTGAGGTCCGCCAGCGCCTGGGTCAGTTCGAGCAGGGACATCCGCTCCGCGCCCTTGATGTTCGGCACGACCAGCCCACGGTCCGTCGCCGCCGCGACGCCGAGGTTGACGTAGTGCTTCAGGACGATCTCCTGCGCCGCCTCGTCCCAACTACTGTTCGCCTCAGGGGTTTTGGCCAGCGCGATCATGAAGGCCCGGGCGAAGAACAGCAGCGGGGTCACCCGCAGATCGCGGAACTCCCGCCGCCCGGCGACCAGTTCACGAAGTCGCATGGTTGCGCTGACGTCGACGGTGATGAACTCGGTGACGTGCGGTGCGGTGAAGGCGGAGGCGACCATGGCGGCGGCCGTGTGCTTGCGAACTCCGCGGATCGGTATACGCGTTTCGGAGGCCCGAGGGGTCTGCGAGGCGTGCGGGGCCGGGGCGGGAGCAGCCTGCGGGGTCGCGCCTCGGGCGGCCTCGTGGACGTCCTCGCGGGTGATGGTGTTCCCGGGACCGGTGGGGGCGACGGTCGTGAGGTCGACCCCGAGATCCTTCGCGAGTTTACGGACCGGCGGTTTGGCCGCCGGCCGAGCTGCGGCAGGCTCCGGGGCGCTGACCTCGACGCTGTCCGCGCGTTGCGACGGCGCGTGGTGCGCGGGACGCCTTCTACGACGGCCGGCGCCGGTGCCCTGCGGACCGTAGCCGACCAGCAGTGCGGCCTGTTCCGAATCCTGCTGCTGCACCGGCCCACCGTCCGGTTCTCCGCCCGCCGCCCCACCCGGTACGCCGGTGTCGATCGTGATGAGCGGCTTGCCGACCGGGAGCAGGTCGCCCACCTCCGCGTGGAGGGCGCTGACCACACCGGCGTAGGGCGAGGGAAGTTCGACGGCCGCCTTGGCCGTCTCCACCTCGACGATGATCTGGTTGACCTCGACGACGTCACCGGGCCGGACCGACCAGGCGAGGATTTCCGCCTCCGTCAGACCCTCGCCGACGTCGGGGAGCAAGAACTGCTGTGGGCTCGTCACGACGGCGCCCCTCCTAGTAACTCAGGCTGCGGTCAATGGCGTTGAGGATGCGGTCGACACCGGGAAGCCAGTCCGACTCCAGCCGGCTCGGCGGGTACGGGGTGTCGTATCCCGTCACCCGTACGACGGGCGCTTCGAGGAAGTGGAACTCCTCGTCCTGCAACCGTGCGGCGACCTCCGCGCCGAACCCGTGGGAGAAGGCGGCCTCATGGGCGACGACGGCCCGCCCGGTGCGGTGCACGGACGCGCGGACCGTCGTGACGTCCCACGGAGACAGGCTCCGCAGATCTACGACCTCCACGCTGCGCCCCTCCTCCGCTGCGATGTCGGCCGCCTCCAGGGCGACCGGCACGGTCGGGCCGTAGGCGATCAGGGTCACGTCCGTTCCCGCGCGGCGGATGACGGCCTGTTCCAGGGGGACTTCCGTGGCCGGGGCCACTTCTCCCTTGGTCCAGTAGTGCCGTTTGGGTTCGAGGAACACCACGGGGTCGTCCTCGGCAACGGCCTGTTGGATCATGTGGAAGGCGTCGTTCGGGGTGGCGCAGGTGACCACCTTCAGCCCGGCCGTGTGGGCGAAGTACGTCTCCGGCGACTCCGAGTGGTGCTCGATCGAGCCGATGCCGCCGCCGTAGGGGATACGGATCACGACGGGCAGGGTGATGCGGCCCGCCGAGCGGTGTCGGAGTTTGGCGAGTTGGGTGATGATCTGGTTCACGGCCGGGTAGACGAAGCCGTCGAACTGGATCTCGCAGACGGGCCGGTAGCCGCGCATCGCGAGTCCGATCGCCGCTCCGACGATGCCGGCCTCTCCCAACGGGGTGTCGACGACCCGCAGTTCGCCGAAGTCCTTCCGCAGTCCGTCCGTCACGCGGAACACACCGCCGAGGCGGCCGATGTCCTCGCCCATGAGCAGGACTTGGGGATCGTCGGTCAGGGCTTTGCGCAGGCCGTCGTTGAGGGCCTTGACCATGGAGACGGTCATTTCTGCTCTCCGTCCTGCGACCCGGTGGAGACGAACTCCAGGTGCTCGCGCAGCTGTTGGCGCAGATCGGCGGGCATCTGCGCGTAGGTGTGCTCGAAGGGCGAGGAAGCGTCGGGGTCGGCCAGCCCGCGGCAGCCCGCGCGCAGCCGTTCGGCCAGGTCCCGCTCGCGCTGTTCGAGGTCGGTGAAGTACTCGTCGGTCACGGCGCCCGCCGACTCAAGATGCGCGCGCAGCCGCTCCAGCGGGTCCCGGGCGGTCCAGTCCTCGGTCTCCTCGGCGGCCCGGTAACGCGTCGCGTCGTCGGCCGTCGTATGGGCGTTGACGCGGTAGGTGACCGCCTCGATCAGCGTCGGGCCACCGCCGGTTCGCGCCCGGTCCAGCGCCTGACGCGTGGCGGCGAGGCAGGCCAGTACGTCGTTGCCATCGACGCGGATGCCCGGGAAGCCGTAGCCGGCGGCTCGCTGGGCCGCGGGGATCCGGCTCTGCACGCTGTAGGGCGCGGAGATGGCCCACTGGTTGTTCTGGCAGAAGAAGACCACCGGCAGGTTCTGGGCGGCGGCCCAGATGAACGCCTCGTTCGTCTCGCCCTCGCTCAGCGCGCCGTCGCCGAGGAACGCCAGCACGGCCGTGTCGCGATCCGGGTCGCCGGAGCCGGTGCTGCCGTCGCGGTACAGACCCATGCCGTAGCCCACGGCGTGCAGCGTCTGCGCTCCGATGACCAGCGTGTACAGGTTGAAGTGATGGGCGTAGGGGTCCCAACCGCCCAGCGTGGTGCCCCGGAAGAGTCCGAGGAGCGACACCGGGTCGAGGCCGCGGCACCAGGCCACGCCGTGCTCGCGGTAGGTGGGGAAGACCATGTCCCGGTCGTAGAGCGCGTATGCCGCTCCGACCTGTGCCGCCTCCTGGCCGCGAAGCGACGGCCACAGGCCCAACTCCCCTTGCCGTTGCAGGGCGATGGCCTCTGTGTCCAGTCGGCGGACGAGCGCCATGTCGCGGTAGAGGGCGGGGAGGTCGACGGTCGCCAGGTCCAGGGGGAGCCGGGCATCCGTGGTCAACTTCCCCGACTGATCGAGCAGTTGGATGGAGGGATCGGCCAAGGACGCTTCCGACAGCGGGTCTTGTACGGCGTTTGCCATGCGTGTTCTCTTTCCGGGCGACGCTCTCGACGTGGAGCGCGGGTCAACGGGCCTTGTCGGTACGGGGATTCAGCGCGGGGCCATGCGCAGGGCACCGTCGAGGCGGATGACCTCGCCGTTGAGCATCGGGTTGTCGAGGATGTGGGTGACCAGGCCGGCGTATTCGTCCGGTGAGCCGAGCCGGGACGGATGCGGTACGGCGGCGCCCAGTTGGGTCCTCGCCTTCTCCGGCAGGCCCGAGAGGAGCGGGGTGTCGAACAGTCCCGGCGCGATCGTGACGACACGGATCGCCGAGTCGGCGAGGTCCCGGGCCGCGGACAGGGTCAGCGAGACCACCCCGCCCTTGCTCGCCGCATACGCGGCCTGACCGATCTGCCCGTCGTAGGCGGCGATGGACGCGGTGCAGACGATGACGCCTCGATCACCGTTGTCCGGCGTGTTCTCGGCCATGACGGCGGCAGCGGCGGCGAGCACATGGAAGGTGCCGAGCAGATTGATCTCGATCACCCGTCGGAAGTCCTCGGCCGGCAGCACTCCCCGCTTGCCCAGGATGCGGCCGGGTGTCGCGATTCCGGCGCAGTTGACCGCCGCGCGCACCGACCCCTGACCTGCCGCGTAGGCGAAGGCCTGGCGGACCTGGTCCGGATCGGTCACATCCGCCGCGACGAAATGCGCGCGCTCCCCCAACGCGGCTGCCGCGGCCTCCCCTTGGCTGTTCGGGAGGTCCAAGAGCACGACGGTACGGCCCTGTCGGTGCAGCCGGTGTGCGGTCGCCCGCCCCAGTCCGGAGCCGCCTCCCGCTATGACGGCAACAGCATCGCGAGATGTCATGGTGCCCGCCTTCCTTCACGTCGTCGGAACGTGCAAGTCGTAGGAAATGTGCAAGTCGTGGGAAACGAGGCCGAGTTCAGGAGTCGGCGAGATGGCGGCTGATGACCATGCGCTGGATCTGGTTGGTGCCCTCGAAGATCTGGGTGATCTTCGCCTCGCGCATATAGCGCTCCACCGGGTGCTCACGGACGTATCCAGCGCCGCCGAGGACCTGGACGGCATCGGTCGTCACGGCCATCGCCGTGTCCGTCGCGATGAGTTTGGCCATGCTGGCCTGCCGGCTGAATGCCTGGCCTGCGTCCTTGCGCCGGGCGGCGACCAGATAGGTGGCGCGGGCCGCTTCGGTGCGCGCGGCCATGTCGGCGAGCAGGAATCCGACGCCCTGGTGCTCGATGATGCGGCGGCCGAAGGTCCGGCGCTCGCGGGCGTAGTCGACCGCGTGGTTGAGCGCCGCCTGCGCGATCCCGACCGCGACCGCGGCGATGCCGAGCCGGCCGGCGTCGAGTGCGGACAGCGCGATCTTCAGGCCCTGGCCTGGCTCGCCGATCAGCCGGTCGCCCGGGACCCGCACATCGTCGAAGTGCATCACCGCGGTGGTCGAACTCCGCAGCCCCATCTTGCGCTCCGGAGCACCCGCGCTCAGGCCGGGCGACCGGGCGTCCACGTGGAAGCAGGAGATGCCGTTGCGCGGATCCTCGGACGTGCGCAGAAACGCGGTGTAGAAGTCGGCCTCACCGCCATGCGTGACCCAGGCCTTGGCGCCCCGGGCCACCCATGCCTCGCCGTCACGTGCCGCGCCGGCCCGGATGGCACTCGGGTCGGAGCCCGCGTGCTCCTCCGACAGGCAGTAGGCGCCGAGTACGGCGCCGCTCAGCTGCCACGGCAGCAGCGCCTGCCGCTGCGCCGCGGAGCCGAAGACCGAGACGGGGTGGCAGGACAGCGTGTGGACGCTGACACCGACGGCGACAGCGGCCCACCGGGCGGCAAGCTCTTCGAGTACCTGCAGGTAGACGGCGTAGGGCTGGCCCCCTCCCCCGACGTCCTCGCCGAATGGAAGGGTCAGCAGACCCGCTTCGCCGAGGAGGCCGAACACCTCACGCGGAAAACGGCCCTCCTCCTCGAACTGGGCCGCACGCGGGGCGAGTTCCTTGTCCGCGATCTCGACCGTCAGCTCCAAGAGCTCACGGGCCTCGCCGGGCGGTAGTTCGCGCTCAACCTTCACCGCTGGGTCCCTTCCTCACGCCCTCGAACGGCGGTCGCCGACCAGTTGCAGGCGTTGTCAGTGGACCGGCGGGACATCGGCGGTGGCAATTAAGTTGCGGGTATCTTGCACGTGATGCAAAAAAGTCGAGCCAGACCAAGCTCGCCCGCAAAATACGTGCACCTGAGGAGGACCACATGACCGACACGGCACTCATCGACAGCGTCGACCGAGCGATTCTGGAACTGCTGGTCGAGGACGGCCGCCGGACCATGACGGAGATCGCGGATCGCGTCAGCCTCTCCCCGTCGGCGGTCAAACGCAGGGTCGACCGGCTGGAGCGGGTCGGGGTCATCGCCGGCTACACGGTCACCCTCGACCACGGCAAGCTGGGCTCCGGTTTCGAGGCCTTCGTCGAGCTGCGGTTCGCCGGTGACGTCAAGGTCGAGGCGATCACGATGGCCGCCACCAGCGTCCCGGAGGCCCTGGAGGTCTTCACCGTCGCGGGCGACCCCGACGCCCTGGTCCGCGTCCGGGTGACCAACGTGCAGCACCTGAGAGACGTCATCGACCGGCTCCGGCGTACGGGCGCGGTGATCGGCACGAAGACGCTCATGGTGCTGGGCGCGTGGCGCAGGGGGGACTGAGCAGGCGGAGGATTTGTGCCTCATGGGCAACTTTCCTTGCCTCTGAGGTTGACAGCGGACAGGAGATGGTTGCAGCCTGAAAGAAATTCACCATGCATCGGAAAGGACGTCCCGATGTCCATCACCACCGGCAGCAACGACATCGACTTCGAGAACACCGAGGAACTGGACATTCCTCGCCTGGCGGAGAGCCGCGAGACCATCGAGGCCGAACGCGCCCACCGCAAGCGGCAGTTGGCGGCGGCGTTCCGGATCTTCGCCCGCTACGGCTTCGACGAGGGCATCGCCGGCCACATCACCGCGCGGGACCCCGAGTTCCCCGACAGGTTCTGGGTCAACCCGTACGCGGTGCACTTCTCCAAGATCCGGGTCAGCGACCTGCTCCTCATCGACGAGGAGGGCCGGGTCATCGAGGGCGAGCGCCGTACCAACAAGGCCGCCTTCTGGATCCACTCGTCCATCCACCAGGCCCGCCCGGACGTCGTGGCGGTGGCGCACGCCCACACCATCCACGGCCGGGCCTTCGCGTCACTCGACAAGCTCCTGGACCCGATCGTGCAGGAGTCCTGCGCCTTCTACGACGACCATGTGCTGTTCGACGAGTACAAGGGCCTGGTGCTGGAGCGGACGGAGGGCGAGCGGATCGCCGTCCGGCTCGGCGAGCGACGGGCCGCCGTTCTCCGTCACCACGGCCTGCTGACGGTCGGGCGGTCCGTCGAGGAGGCCGCGTGGTGGTTCATCACCATGGACCGCGCCTGCCAGATGCAGCTCCTCGCCGACGCCGCGGGCAAGCCCCGCGTCATGACCGAGGAGGAAGTCACCCTGGCCCACCGGCAGTTCAGCAACGCCAACATGGCCCGCCACAACTTCAACCTCCTGGCCGACCTCGTGGTGGAGGAAGAACCCGACGTCCTGGGCTGAGCCCCACCGCGAGCACCACCACCCCTCGCCGGCTACACATCGGGCGCGTAGTGCTTGCCGTCACCCCTGCGCTCCACCGGCGGCAGATTCCGCCGCGGCGTCTCGACCGGTCCTACGGCGAGACCGCGCGCCCGCCGCCAACCGGCCCGGGCCCGCGGGTGGTAGCGCCGCTCGAACGGCACGAGGTGCCAGCCGAGCGCGACGGTACGGCCCACCAGCCACAGCGCGACCGCGCTCCGACGGGACCAGCGGTAGCCCAACTTGGCGCGCACCGCGGGCGGATACATCCCGACGGTGAGCCAGAGGAAGGGCCGGGTCAGCGGCCCCCGGATCGCCCGCCACACCACGTCGGGCAGCCACTTCAGAAACGGCGGCTTGCCTATGCGGCGGATGTCGAGCACGGCGCGCGCCGCCCGGTTGTCCTCCAGAGTGTCGACGCACATCCGGTCGAAGTACGCGGTAAATCCTGCCCAGTTGGCGGGAGCGGGCCGGTCGCTGACCCCGTAGAGCCGGTACCACTGAAGGCTCTCGGCATAGAACCGCTCCTTCTGTTCCTCCGTCAGCGGCCGGCCGAAGTACCGGCACACCAGCACCGGGACCATGACGAAGGTCGCGTGTGCCCAGAAGAAGGTGTCCGGGTCGAGGGCGTGATAGCGCCGCCCCTGGCTGTCAACTCCCTTGATCTGGACGTGATAGTCGCGGACCTCGCGGGCGGTACGGGCCGCGTCCGGGCCGTCGTAGATCACTCCGGCGATCGGGTAGAGCGAGCGGAGCAGCCGTTCCCAGCGCTCCTCGAAGAAGTGTGAGTGTTCCTCCACTCCGGCGCCGAGGGCGGGATGCATGTTCTGCATCGACCCGGCCCAGAGGCCGATCAGCATGCCCCGCCAGTCGCTGAAGTACCGCCAGACCAGAGACGACGGCCCGAGCGGCTCGGGTGTCGACGGGTCGCCGGGTGAGGTCAAAGGACGCTCCTGACTGACGAGTTGTGGTTCCTACAGGGCCCACCAGCAGTACAACCGCCGGTTCTCCGCCGCGGCTCTCCTGGCCAGGCCGGACAACCGATGGAGCAGTTCCACCGTCTTGGTGGGCGTGAGTCTCAGTTCTTCGACAGCCGCGAACGGACCTGCCGCCAGGGCCAGTCGCTTACCGGACGCCGTGGCCAGGGCGTCCCGGAGGGTGTCGGAGACGCTGATGACGAAGGCCGCTTCGGCCTCGGGGTCCGAGAGCAGTTGCCCGGAGCGGGGGCGGGCGCGCGCCTCGTCGTAGGTGCAGTCGGTGAGGATGCCTTCGAGCCGCGCCAGCACGACCACCGGGTCGACGCCCTTGAGGGACAGCACGTCGAACACCGACACATCGGGCCCGCCCGGTCCGTCGAGGACACCGACGGCAGCCTCGTCACTCGCGGCCGAGAAGTACGCGCACATCACCATGCCGTAGAGCGTGCCCTATGCAGCCGTCTGACGGCGACTGTCGTACGGTGACCGCTCACGGCGGGGGAACGAAAGGGTGGGAATGGGCATTTATGGGGGCGAGTCGGTGCGTACACTGCCGGACATCCTGCGGGAGCACGCGACTCGGATCGGCGGGAAGACCGCATACCGGGACGACCGACGTGCCGTCACCTACGGGGAGTTGGAGCAGCGCACCGGCCGAGTGGCGGGGCATCTGGTGCGGCTCGGGGTACGGCGTGGCGACCGGGTCGCGATCCATCTGGGCAACCGGGTGGAGCTGGTGGAGACCTGGCTCGGGGTGTTGCGCGCCGGGGCCATCGGCGTGCTGCTCAACCCCGCCGCTTCGGAAGAGGAGTTGGCGTACTTCCTCGACGACAGCGGCGCCGTGGCGGCGGTGAGCGCAGAACCGCTCGCCCAACTCGCTTCCGTGCAACGGGTGATCGTCGTCGGGCAGGACGAACCGACCGAGGGCACGATCGCCTTCGAGAGCCTTGCCGGTACGGAGTCGGGTACGGCCCCCCGTGATGACCTCGATCTCGACGAGCCGGCCTGGATCCACTACACCTCGGGCACCACCGGGCAGAGCAAGGGCGTTGTCTCCACGCAGCGTTCGGGACTGTGGTCGGTGACGGCGGCCTACGTACCGGCGTTCGGACTGGAGCAACAAGACCTCCTGCTCTGGCCGTTGCCGATGTTCCACGCCCTCGGCCACTCCGTGTGCCTGTTGGGCGTCCTCTCGGTCGGTGCGACCGCGCGCGTCCTCGCACCGGGCGCGAACGTCGCCGAAGCGCTCGCCGCCGAGCCGTTCACCATCCTGGGCGGGGTGCCCGCCACTTACCGTCTCCTCCTGGAGTCACTGCGGGAGACGGCGCGTCCGGCACCCGCGTCGCTGCGGGTGTGTGTCAGCGGCGGGGCACCCTGTTCCCCCGAGCTGCGCACCGAGGTCGAACTGGCCCTCACCGCACCCCTGTTGGACGGGTACGGCTCCACGGAGACCTGCGGAAAGATCGCGGTCGAACGGCTCAACGACCCCCGTGACGACCCTTCACGTGGTTTTCCACTGCTGGTGCTGGACCTCCGCATCACTGAACCCTCCACCGGTGCCGAGGTCGGCGACGGGCACGAGGGCGAGATCTGGGTACGCGGCCCCGGCCTGATGGCCGGCTACCACAACCGTCCGGACGCGACCGCCGAGGCGTTCACCGACGGCTGGTACCGCACCGGGGACCTCGGTCGGCGCGACGCGAACGGTCAGCTCCATGTCACCGGCCGGGTCAAGGAGTTGATCATCCGGGGCGGTGTGAACATCAACCCCGCCGAGGTGGAGCGGGTGTTGCTGGCCCGCCCCGACATCGCCGACGCCGCAGTGGTCGGCCGACGGCACGATGTGCTCGGCGAGGTACCGGTGGCGTTCGTCGTGCCCGGCCCGGACGGAGTCGACACGGAGCGGGCACTCGCCGTCTGCCGCGAACGACTGTCCGGGTTCAAGGTCCCGGACGAGATCTATCCGACCACGTCCCTCCCCCGTACCGCCTCCGGCAAGATCGCCCGGGCCGTGCTCGCCGAGCAACTGCCGGAGCGCCTCGCCGCCGAACGTACGACCGCGTCGGCCGCGCTGCGCGAGCGACTCATGGCCGCGTCCGACGCCGTACTCGACCTGGTTCTCGAAGTGACGGCACGGACTCTCGACGTACCCGTGCGCGAGTTGGACTCCGAAGTGCCGTTCAACGCACAGGGGTTGACCTCGCTCGGCGCTGTCCTGCTGCGCGACCGGCTCGGCACGGTGACCGGTCTCACGCTGCCCGCGACGCTGGTGTTCGACCACCCCACGCCCGCCGCCGTGGCAACCCTGGTGCGCGACGCGCTGCACGGCGACAGCCCCGTGCCCACATCCGGCGACGGCCACAGCGCCGAACCCGGGGAACCGATCGCCATCGTGGCCATGGCCTGCCGCTACCCGGGCGGCGTGGAATCCCCGGAGGACCTATGGCAGTTGGTCGCCGACGGCACCGACGCGACCTCCGACTTCCCCGCCGACCGCGGCTGGAACGTGGCCGACCTCTACGACCCGGATCCCGACCGCCTCGGCAAGTCGGTCACCCGCCGGGGCGGATTCCTGGACCGCGCCGCCGACTTCGACGCGGCCTTCTTCAGCATGTCGCCCCGCGAGGCGCTCGCCACCGACCCCCAGCAGCGACTGCTCCTGGAGACCGGCTGGGAGTTGCTGGAGCGGGCGGGCATGGACCCCGCCGGTCTGCGCGACAGCGACACCGGCGTCTTCGTCGGCGTCATGCACGCCACCTACGCGAGTCGTCTACTGCACCGCGGCGGGCACGAGTTGGAGGCGCATCTCGCCCTCGGTTCGGCGGGCAGCGTGGCCTCCGGCCGGATCGCCTACACGCTGGGGCTGCGCGGGCCCGCCGTGACGGTGGACACCGCGTGCTCGTCGTCGCTGGTCGCAATGCACTCGGCGGTACGGTCCCTGCGCGAGGGTGAGTGTTCGCTCGCCGTCGCCGGCGGGGTCACGATGATGGCCTCGCCCGGCCCGTTCATCGCGTTCAGCAGACTGCGCGGGCTGGCACCGGACGGCCGCTGCAAGCCCTTCTCGGCGGCGGCCGACGGTACCGCCTGGGGCGAGGGCGTCGGCCTGGTCCTGCTGGAACGGCTCTCCGACGCGCGGCGCAACGGCCATCCCGTACTGGCCGTGCTGCGCGGCTCGGCCGTCAACTCCGACGGCGCGTCCAACGGCCTCACCGCGCCCAACGGCCCTGCTCAGCAACGGGTGATCCGCTCGGCGCTGGCCGACGCGGGACTGTCACCGGCCGACATCGACACCGTGGAGGCCCACGGCACGGGCACCGCGCTCGGCGACCCGATCGAGGCACAGGCGCTCCTCGCCACCTACGGTCAGGACCGCACCGCCAAACGCCCGCTGTGGCTCGGCTCGTTGAAGTCCAACCTCGGGCACACCCAGGCCGCGGCCGGTGTCGGCGGCGTCATCAAGACCGTACTGGCGATGCACCACGACCGACTTCCCCGCACTCTCCACGTCGACGAACCGTCGCCGCACGTGGACTGGTCCTCGGGCACCGTAAGGCTCCTGTCCCAGGACGAGGAATGGCGACCCGAGCCCGGGCGCCCGCGACGAGCGGCGGTGTCGGCGTTCGGTATCGGCGGGACCAACGCACACGTGATCCTGGAGGAGCCCGAGGCGACCGCATCCGACGAACCACCCCTCCGCCGCCCGGTGACACCCCCGCTGCTGCTCTCCGCAGCGAGCCCTGCCGCCCTGCGCGAACAAGCCGCACGCACCGCCGCCTTCCTACGCACCCAACCCGAACTCGCCCTGCCGGACCTGGCGTTCACCCACGCCACCGCCCGAGCCGCACTCCCCCACCGAGCCACCGTCCCTACCACCGACCGAACGGCCGCACTGACCGCCCTCGACACTCTGACGACATCCACCCCGTCACACACCACCACCCCCTCCGCCCGCCTGGCCCTGCTCTTCACCGGCCAGGGAGCCCAACGGACGGGCATGGGAAGGGAGTTGTACGACATCTTCCCGGAGTTCGCGACCACCTTCGACGCCTTGTGCGCGCGCTTCGACGCCCACCTGGAACGTCCGTTGCGCTCGGTCCTCTGGGACGCGGACGCGAACACCCTGCTGAACCGGACGGACTTCACCCAGGCCGCCCTGTTCACCTTCGAGGTGTCCGTCTTCCGGTTGCTCGCATCCTGGGGCGTACGACCGGAGTTCCTGGCCGGACACTCGGTCGGCGAACTGGCGGCGGCCCACTGCGCGGGCGTGCTGTCCGAGCCGGACGCCGTCGAACTGGTCGCGGCACGCGGGAGGTTGATGCGGGGACTGCCGGAGGGCGGTGCCATGGTGGCGCTCGACGCCACGGAGGCCGAGGTCACGCCCGAGCTGACCGACGGGGTCGCGATCGCAGCCGTGAACGGACCCCGTGCGGTCGTCGTCTCCGGCGCCGAGAAGCCGGTCCTCGCACTCGCGGAGCGTTTCGCCCTACGAGGCCGTCGTACCGTCCGGCTACAGGTAAGCCACGCCTTCCACTCCCCTCTCATGGAGCCGATGCTCGCCGAATTCGGGCGTATCGCGGAGGAGTTGACGTATCACTCCCCCGTCGTCCCGGTCATCTCTGGCCTGACCGGGCTTCCGGCCACCGGGGGTGAGCTGCGGTCGGCCGCGTACTGGGTACGGCATGCCCGTGAGGCCGTACGGTTCGGGGACGCCGTGCACTGGCTGGCGCACGACGGACGGGTGACCTCGTTCGCCGAGATCGGCCCGGACGCCCACCTCACCACCCAGGCCGCGGCGACCCTGGCCGGGACCGGCAAGGAACTCCTCTTCACCGCGGCGGCCCGCCGTGACGGATCGGAGCCCCACACGCTGTTCGACACGCTCGGCCAACTCCACGTCCACGGCGTGCAGTTGGACTGGCGCCGGGTGTACGCGGACAGTGGCGCCCGGCGGGTCGACGGCCTGCCGACCTATCCCTTCCAGCGGCAGCGCTACTGGCTGCCCGACACCGGCACCGACGCGACCGCCGGCTCCGGGCATCCGCTGCTGACGCAGACGGTCACGGTGCCGGGCACCGAACGCCTGCTGTGCACGGGCCGGTTGTCCGGCGCGGCCCAGCCGTGGCTGCGCGACCACGTCGTGGGCGGGCACGCCCTCGTGCCCGGCGCCGCGCTCGCCGACCTCGTGCTGCACGCGGGCGACCTGTGCGGACTCGCCGTACTGGAGGAACTCGCCCTGCTGAACCCGCTGTTCCTCCCCGAGGACGACGAAGCGGGCATCCAGCTCCAGGTGGTCCTGGGCGAGCCGGACGACTCCGGACGCCGGGCGGCGGACGTGTACGCGCGTCCCGAGGAGTCCGGCGCGCTCGGCGCCTGGACGCAGCATGCGACGGGTCGGCTCGGCCCGGCCGTTCCCGGCGTCCTGGACGGTGCGGTCTCCCTCACGGCGTGGCCACCGACGGGTGCTACGCGGATGGATCTCGCCGGTGCCTACGAGCAGGTGGCTGAGGCCGGGTTGGCGTACGGTCCGGCGTTCCAAGGCGTCACGGCGCTGTGGCGGCGGGACGAGGAGTTGTTCGCCGAGGTCGGCCCGGCACCGGTCGCGGACGCCCGGCGCCATATGCTCCACCCGGCACTGCTCGACGCCGCCCTGCACCCGGGGCTGCTCGCCGAACCCCCGACCGGTGCGCCCCGACTGCCGTTCGCCTGGCGGGGGTTGACCCTGCACGCCACGGGTGCGACGGCCCTCCGCGTCCGGATGACGACGACCGGCCCGGACTCGATCACCCTCGACCTCGCCACCCCGACGGGCGCCCCCGTGGCCCGGCTGGAGTCGATGACGACCCGACCGGCACCGGAGATGGGTCCCACCCCGGCCGGAGAGCTGTACCGGCTGCGCTGGACGGGCGTTCCGGCCGCCGGTGAGGTACCCGCCGTAGCGATGTCGGAGACGGACGACCTGGATCTGGCCGCGTTCCTCACCTCCGCCGACGACGAGTCGTCCTGGTCCGAGGAGACGCCGGAGTTGGTCGTGGCGTCCCTGTCCGCTCCCGGCGGCAGGAGCACCGACCCGGCCACCGCAGCGCACGAACTCACCGTACGGGCGCTGGAGTTGCTGCAAACACATCTCGCCGGTTCCGGGCGGCTCGCCGTGATCACGCGCGGTGCCGCCGACGCCTCACCCGACCTCCCCGCCGCCACGGTCTGGGGCCTGCTGCGAACCGCGCAGTCCGAGTACCCCGGACGCCTCACCCTCGTGGACGTCGACGGCCGCCCTGAGTCGCTACGACAGGTGTCCGCCGCCCTCGCCACCGGTGAACCTCAAATCACCGTCAGGGACGGCATGTTGAGCGTCCCTCGACTGGCGACCGCACCCGGTCCGGCGACCGACGGTTCCCTCGGTGGGGGCACTGTCCTCATCACCGGTGGCACGGGATCCCTCGGGGCGATGCTGGCCCGGCACCTGGTCGACCGACACGGGGTTCTGCAGCTCGTACTCCTCAGTCGGCGT
Source organism: Streptomyces prunicolor (assembly GCF_045162825.1). Lineage (NCBI taxonomy): Bacteria > Bacillati > Actinomycetota > Actinomycetes > Kitasatosporales > Streptomycetaceae > Streptomyces > Streptomyces prunicolor. The sequence goes on from NZ_CP108676.1 coordinate 304,203, forward strand.
GGTGAACAGGCGCCGGGCGCGCGGCAGTTGCGGGACGGTCTCCAGCGGGCGGGCGCACAGGTGGACTTGGTGGCCTGCGACATCGCCGAACGAGACCAACTCGCCTCCGCAATAAAGGCGTTCGAGCCCGATCTGACCGCCGTAGTGCACGCGGCCGGGGTTCTGGACGACGGTGTGCTGGCGTCGATGACTCCCGAGCGGCTGGCGGTGGTGATGCGGCCGAAGGTCGATGCGGCTTGGCAGTTGCACGAGTTGACGAAGGAGCTACCACTCGCGCAGTTCGTGCTGTTCTCGTCCGCGGCCGGGTTGCTGGGCAACCCCGGTCAGTCCAACTACGCGGCGGGGAACTCCTTCTTGGACGCGCTCGCCCGCCATCGGGCCGAACTGGGCCTGCCCGCACTGTCGTTGGCATGGGGCGCGTGGGCGGACGAGGAGGGCATGGCGGCTCGCAGCGGGCGGGTGCACGGCGGGCCGGTGCGGGCGATCTCCCCCGAGGGGGCGTTCGCGCTCTTCGACGCGGCGCTCGGCAGCGGTGAACCAGTCCTCGCACCACTGCCGTTGGACCGCTCACCGAAGGCCGACCCGGCCGGGACCGTCGTACCCCCGCCCCTGCGTGGGCTGTTGCGCGCGAACCGGCAGTCGGCCTCTTCCACCATCCCGGCGGACGGCGCCACCGGCTCCTGGCGGGACCGGCTCGCGGCACTGCCCCTGCGCGAACGGCTGCCCACACTGCGGGCGTTGATCCGGACCGAGGTCGCCGGTGTGCTCGGGCACACGGATGCCGACGCGGTCGACCGGGACTTCACGGAACTGGGCCTCGACTCCTTGATGCGCGTCATGCTCTGCAACCGGTTGAGCCTGCTGACCGAAACCCCCCTGGCCGTCACCGTGGCCTACGACTGGCCGGACACGGAACAGCTCGCCGAGCACCTGTACGGCGAACTGCGCGGCACCCTGCCCGACGAGCCCGCAGCCACGACCACCCCGGCACCGGTCCGGGTCGACGGGCGTGGCGCCGGGCGGTCGCTGCCCGCCCTGTACCGGAAGGTCTGCGAGGCCGGTGACGTCGTAGCGGCCATGCATCTTCTGGTGACCGCGTCCATCGGTGCGCCCGTCTTCGGCCCGGAGGAGGCCGCCCGGCACGCGCTGCCGCCGTTGCGGCTGGCGGCCGGCACCCGGGGGCCCGCCCTCGTCTGCGTTCCCGGCTTCGCCAGCAATCTGGGCCGCCCCTGGTACGCGGGGCTCGCGCCCTGCTTCGAGGGCGAGCGGGACGTCTTCGAGGTACGGCACTCCGGCATCGACCACGGAGACGCGGTGGCGCGCGACCTGGAGTCGCTGATGGAGTCGCACGCCACGGCCGTACGGCATCAACTCGGCGACCGGCGTTACGTGTTGGTCGGCCACTCCATGGGCGGTACGGCCGCCCACGCGCTCGCCACCCGGCTGGCGGACCTCGGTGCTCCCCCGGCCGGGCTCGTGCTGATCGACTCGTACCACGTCACCCCGGAACGGGAGGCAGAGCCGTGGCTGCTGTCACTACCTGCCCGGATTCCCCTGATGGTCGGCGAGAGCTTCGACACGATGGTGGACGATCTGACGCTGCTGTCGCTGGGTGCGTACACCCGGATGTTCCGAGGTTGGCAACCTGAGCCCACCGAGGTGCCCACCCTGCTGGTGCGCGCCTCCGAGCCGCTGGCGGACATGCCGCCGGAGTGGCGTTCGTCCTGGCCTGGCGTGCGGGACACGGCGGACACCGCCGGCACTCATCTCAGCGTGCTGGAGGAGGACGCCGCCACGACGGCCAAGGTCGTCCGCGACTGGATCGACGCGCTCGCGTAGTCCGGCCCGCAGTCCGGCACGAAACCCAATATCTACGTCGGCGACATGAGAAATGAAATTAACGTCCGCACACGGCCGATCGCGCCGTGCTACTATTGATCTCAGTTGCAGTTGTGGTTGCCAAACCCTTCAGATGCCCACACCGCCCTCCGGGACGGTGGAGCATTTTTTTGTGTGTCCGGTTTCTTTCCGGCGGGGTGATCATCACGGCGACACGGAGTCCGCACACTGCGGGCTCCGCTGACCGCCCCGAAGGAGAACAAAATGGCCAGTGGCACCGTGAAGTGGTTCAACGCGGAAAAGGGTTTCGGCTTCATCGAGCAGGACGGTGGCGGCGCTGACGTCTTCGCCCACTACTCGAACATCGCCGCCCAGGGCTTCCGCGAGCTGCAGGAGGGTCAGAAGGTGACCTTCGACATCGCGCAGGGCCAGAAGGGCCCGACGGCCGAGAACATCGTTCCTGCGTAACGACGACGTTTACTTCGCAGCTGGGGCCCGCACCTTGGGGTGCGGGCCCCAGCTCGCTGCATTTTCCATGCTTTCGGCGATATTCCGCCGAAGCCACCGGCTCGTTCTTGCGATTCTCTGCGCCGTTCATTCACCGCGGGAATTCCTTGATACGTGCCATATCAAGGAAGGTTCCACATTTTGAACCGCGCACGTACGAATGACCGCTTCTCGCGAAAGCGTAATGGAAATCCGGAATCCGGAAAGAGCGGCGGCGGCTACCGCTCGGCAGCTCCGTCCGGCAACCGCTCCAGCGCGCCGCGCCGCTCCAAGGGCGGCGGCGGTGGCCGTCCGGTCGCTCTGCAGGGCGAGTTCGCCCTGCCGAAGACGGTGACCCCCGGCCTTCCCGCCGTGGAGTCGTTCGCCGAACTCGACATGCCGGCCAAGCTGTTGGCCGCGCTCGGCCACGAGGGCGTCACCGTCCCGTTCCCGATCCAGGCGACGACGCTCCCGAACTCCCTCGCCGGCCGTGACGTGCTCGGCCGCGGCCGCACCGGCTCCGGCAAGACCCTCGCCTTCGGCCTCGCGATGCTGGCCCGTACGGCGGGCCGCCGCGCCGAGCCGCGTCAGCCGCTCGCCCTCGTCCTCGTCCCGACCCGCGAGCTGGCCCAGCAGGTCACCGACGCGCTCACCCCGTACGCCCGCGCCGTCAGCGTGCGGATGACCACCGTCGTCGGCGGTATGTCGATCGGCCGTCAGGCCGGTGCGCTGCGTGGCGGTGCGGAGGTCGTGGTCGCGACTCCGGGACGGCTCAAGGACCTCATCGAGCGCGGCGACTGCCGGCTGGACGGTGTCACCATCACCGTCCTCGACGAGGCCGACCAGATGGCCGACATGGGCTTCATGCCGCAGGTCACCGCGCTGCTCGACCAGGTGCAGCCGGGCGGACAGCGGATGCTGTTCTCGGCCACCCTGGACCGCAACGTGGACCTCCTGGTCCGCCGCTACCTGACCGACCCCGTCGTCCACTCCGTCGACCCCTCCGCGGGCGCGGTCACGACGATGGAGCACCACGTCCTGCACGTGCACGGCACGGACAAGCAGCGCGCGACCACCGAGATCGCGGCGCGCGAGGGCCGGGTCATCATGTTCCTGGACACCAAGCACGCGGTGGACCGGCTGGTGAAGCACCTGCTGAACAACGGCGTCCGCGCGGCCGGTCTGCACGGCGGCAAGTCCCAGCCGCAGCGCACCCGCACGCTCGCCCAGTTCAAGGACGGGCATGTGACGGCCCTGGTGGCGACCAACGTCGCGGCCCGCGGCATCCACGTCGACAACCTCGACCTGGTCGTCAACGTCGACCCGCCCACCGACCCCAAGGACTATCTGCACCGCGGCGGCCGTACGGCCCGTGCGGGCGAGTCCGGCAGTGTCGTCACGCTGGTCACTCCCGACCAGCGCCGTGACTTCACCCGGCTGATGACCGCGGCAGGCGTCACCCCGGAGGTCACCGCGGTGCGCTCCGGCGAGGAGGAGCTGACCCGGATCACGGGCGCTCAGGCCCCGTCCGGCGTCCCGGTCGTCATCCAAGCCCCGGTCGTGGAGCGCGAGCGCACCCGCCGTAGCCCGTCCTCGTCGTCGTCCCGGGGCCGTCGTGGCCGTCCGGCCGGGGCCGGCGAGGGCCGGTCCACCGGTGGTGCGGCTCGGCGTGGCGGCAGCGGCAGCAGTGCCGGCGGCAGCAGCCGGGGGCAGCGACGGTCGTCCTTCGGCTCCGCGGCCTGAGGACCAACTCGGCGCCTTCGGGCGCCCGTTCGGCCCCCGATCCTCCCTTCTCTCTGTGAGGCAACATGCGCTGTGTCATCGCCCGGTATCCCTTCGACCTCACCAAGATGGGTGTCCTGGAGACGATGAAGGGCATCAAGCCCGAGCTGGTCACGGGTGAGTCCGTGACCATCGGGCGGCGCCGCTACCCCGTCAAGCAGGTGGGGCAGGTCATCACCCGGCAGGACCCCCGCGACTTCAACAGCGGCGAGGTCATCCGGGCCATGACCCGGCTCGGCTTCACCTGCCACGGACTGCCCGAGGCCGTGCCCGTGCACGTCCTGACTCCGCTGGAGAACGCGTCGGCCCTGCTGGGCAGCGGCGCGGCCCAGGACGTGTCGGAAACCGTGTAGAAGCGACACCAGTACAGCCGAAAGGGCCCTGCCGACGCACGTCGGCAGGGCCCTTTCGGCGTTCCGGGCCTGCCACGGGCCGGGCGGTACCCCTGCTGAACGAGCAGATGAACAGCGGGTTAGCATATGAGCGCCGCCTAGCTCGAAAGAGAATTCTGTGCCTGTCAACGAGGACTCGTTCACCAACTGGAAGACCCGCGAGGAGATCGCGGAGTCGATGATCCCGATGATCGGGAAGCTGCACCGCGAGCGGGACGTCACGGTCCTGCTGCACAGCCGCTCCCTGGTCAACAAGTCGGTGGTCAGCATCCTCAAGACCCACCGGTTCGCCCGCCAGATCGCCGGCGAGGAGCTCTCCGTCGTCGAGACCCTCCCCTACCTGCGGACGCTCACCACGCTCGACCTGGGCCCCTCGCAGATCGACATCGGCATGCTCGCCGCGACCCACCGCAGCGACGAACGCGGCCTGTCCGTCGAGGAGTTCACCGCCGAGGCCGTCGCCGGCGCCACCGGCGCCGACAAGATCGAGCGCCGCGAGGGCCGCGACGTCGTCCTCTACGGCTTCGGCCGCATCGGCCGCCTGGTCGCCCGTCTGCTCATCGAGAAGGCCGGCTCGGGCAACGGGCTGCGGCTGCGCGCCATCGTCGTACGACAGGGTGGCGAACAGGACATCGTGAAGCGCGCCTCGCTGCTGCGCCGCGACTCGATCCACGGCCAGTTCCAGGGCACGATCACCGTCGACGAGGCCAGCAACACGATCATCGCCAACGGCAACGAGATCAAGGTGATCTACGCGGGCGACCCGTCCGAGGTCGACTACACGGCGTACGGGATCAAGGACGCCATTCTCATCGACAACACGGGCAAGTGGCGTGACCGGGAAGGACTTTCGCAGCATCTGCGGCCCGGGATCGACAAGGTCGTGCTGACCGCGCCCGGCAAGGGCGACGTCCCGAACATCGTGCACGGCGTCAACCACGACACCATCAAGCCGGACGAGCAGATCCTGTCCTGCGCGTCCTGCACCACCAACGCGATCGTGCCGCCGCTGAAGGCGATGGCCGACGAGTACGGTGTGCTGCGCGGCCATGTGGAAACCGTCCACTCGTTCACCAACGACCAGAACCTGCTGGACAATTACCACAAGGCCGATCGTCGCGGCCGTTCGGCGCCGCTGAACATGGTGATCACCGAGACCGGTGCCGCCTCCGCCGTCGCCAAGGCGCTGCCCGACCTGAAGGCGCCGATCACCGGCAGCTCGATCCGGGTCCCGGTGCCGGACGTGTCGATCGCGATCCTCAGCCTGCGGCTCGGCCGCGAGACCACCCGCGCCGAGGTCCTGGACCACCTCCGCGATGTCTCGCTCACGTCTCCGCTCAAACGGCAGATCGACTTCACCACCGCCCCCGACGCGGTGTCGAGCGACTTCATGGGCTCGCGCCACGCCTCGATCATCGACGCGGGCGCCACCAAGGTCGACGGCGACAACGCGATCCTCTACCTCTGGTACGACAACGAGTTCGGCTACTCCTGCCAGGTCGTCCGGGTCGTCCAGCACGTCTCCGGGGTCGAGTACCCGACGTATCCCGCGCCGGCTGTCTGAGGTCTTCTGCCTCGCGCGTTGAACATGTGACGGCCCGGCCACCCCCAAGTCGGGGCGGCCGGGCCGTCGTTGTCACAGACGTGCACGGACGTGCTGTGTGTCAGCGTGTACTGCGCTTACCTCGGTAGAGCACCACGAATCCGGCGATGAGAAGCAGCGCGCCGGCCACGGCGGGCCACAGATTCGCGCCGGTCTCCGCCAGTCCGCCCTGTGCCTGCGGTTGGTTGGGGCCTACGGCTGCGTAGCTCTCCCCGCCCGAGGACGAGTCAGGCGGCGTCGCCGTGGGGCTGCCGACCTGGCCGCCGGAGCCGTTGTCCGAACTCCCCTGCGTCTCGGTCGACTTGGACCCCTCGGTCTTCGTGTCGGCCTTGGGGACCGAGACCGCGGTCGTCAGGTCACCGGGGTCGGTGGTCTGGGTGTCCGTGGGCTCGGGGGCGTTGGTCTCGGTGTCCGGGGCGCTCGTCGCGGGATCCGCGGTGGGCTGGTCGGCGTTGTCACCATTCCCGGCGTTGCCGCCGTTGCCGCCGTTCCCCTCATTGCCGCCGTTCCCGCTGGGCGCGTCGGACGCGGAGCCGGAGGGCGCCGCCGTAGCGGTGTCGGTGGCCGTCGGGGACGCCTCCGGGTCACCCGAGCCGCCGCCCGAACCCGAGCCGCCGCCCGAACCGCCGCCGGTACCGGGGTCGTCGTCCGTCCCGGCGCCGCACTTCTTGCCGTCGTTGATGCAGTTGACCATGTCCTTCATCAGGCCCTCGTCGAAGACGTTGATGAAGTCGCCGTGGTCCGTGACGGGCTTGTGCTGCTGCTCGGGGAAGGAGTCCACCGCGAACAGCGGGGTCGTCTTGCCACCGTCCTGGAGGCTCGGCGCGTTCACGTCGTAGACGATCCGCTGCACCAGCTGCGGAATGGCCTCGAAGCCCGCCGGGCAGGAGCCGTCGGCGGCCTCGAAGGCCACGTGGGTGCGGTGGTTGGCGCTGTCGATGTTGCGGCCGTCCCAGCAGCTCTGGAACTTGAAGGTGCGCACCACGTCGCTGCCCGCGGGGCACAGCGGGTACTTGTCCTTGAGCTGCCGGTCCTCGAACCCGGTGCAGCTCCAGGAGGCGTTGGCGTTGGCCGGGCCGTTCACGAAGGCCTTGGCGTCGCCGGTGATGATGCGCAGGAGGCGCGGCATCGCGACGACCTTGCTCTTCGGGTTGCCCACGAACGTCAGCGTGGCCGCCTTCGCGGTGACGATCTGACCGGAGTTGCCCTCGGTACCGCCGCCGGGCTTGTCGGCGTCCTGCTCCTGCTTGCCGTTCTGCAGGCGCAACACGGGCCAGTAGTAAGTGGACTTGTCGCCCGGGTTCTCACAACTCGTGTCGGCCTTCGCCAGGTCGTCGTCGCTCGCGAAGGCGTTGTTCGACTGGTTGCCGATGTAGTCGTGGAAGTGGTGGGCGCCGTTGGTGACTCCGGGCGCGACGATCACGTTGTCCGAGTTGAACAGGCCGTTCTCGTTGACACCGCACGCGGTGACGAACGTGCCGCGGGAGGCGTCGGCCTGGTCCTGCGGGGTGTTCACGTTGGGCTGTACGGAGGTGATGTCCGCGTAGTCCGAGGCGACGGGCCCGTTGCTGGACTGCTGGTTGCCCTGCTGGTCCTGGCCGTCGCCCTGCTGCTGGTCCTGGCCGGTCGGGTCGGCGCTACCGCTCTGGTCGTCGCCCCCGCTGCCGTTCTCGTCGCCGTTCGTGGGGGCGATCAGGGTGCAGCCCGCGAGGGCGTCGAGGCCTTCCGGGCGGTCCCCGACACGCGCGATGGCGTCGCCGATCCGTCCGATGGTCGCGGCGCGCTTCTCCTTCAACGGATTCATGATCGCGTTGTCGGCGAAGGAGGCGTCCTGGCGGATGGACTCCGTCGAGTCCTTCAGTTTCTGGTAGGCCTCGGTTATCTGCTGGTCCAGAAGCGCGAGTTGGGTGTCGACCTCGGTCTTCGCCTCGTCGGGGACCGTTGTCAACTGGGTGCCGATGTCCGGGCAGTCGATCGTGGCGCCGTCCGAGGCCGCATCCGGAGACCCTTGTTGGGCAGAATCACCGCCCCAACCACCTTCGGACGCCGACGCGTAGACGTTCGCCGCCACCAGTCCTCCGCCGCCCAGCATCAGGGCGACTGCTGCCATCGTCGCGCGTCGTGCGCCTGTGGGGCGTCTGCGCGTGTTGCGTGCCAAGGAAGTTGCTCCTACACGTATCGGTCGGCCCGGATCGTCCCGGCATGGAAATCCCCCGTTCCAATACGGAGCCGGACGCCGGTGTGTTCAACCGTCCCAAAAATTCATAGCGACCTCATATGGATCACCCGGCCCGGCGGACCCATGAGCCCGCGACACGTTTGGGAGAGGTAAAGGTCACAAAAACGTATCGGACATATCGCGCTTCAACCTTCACACGAGGCACACACGTTGGCTAAGTTGGCGCTCAGACCGTACGACCTACTCCGGCGATCAGCGCCGGGCCGCACGGTTTGCGCCGAATCCGGTCTGTCGCTCGCGACAGCCGGAACCGGGGACCCAACCGACTTGGGGTGAATCGGCCCAACTGCCCATCCGGGCAAGGGTCGTAGGGCAATCCTTCCGTGATCGGCCGCCCGAACCCGACAGCTAACTCGGTAGGCGCGATACGGAAGGAGCACGTCTGCCATGCCGGCAGAACGAAGTACGCGCACCGGAGGCAGTGGCCCCACCGTGGACGACCGACCCAGCCGTGACGAAGTGCAGCGGCGGATCAACTCCCTTTACGACAGGGCCGAGACGGCCACCGGAAACTACAACGCCACGCGCAAGATGTCCGGCGCTCCACGCCAGCGTGTCGAGCCCCGTCCCAGCGCGTCGCGTCCTTCCGACCCCGCTCAGGACGCCGTCACCCGGCAGTTGTTCGACCGCGCCCGCGCTCAACTGGGCCCGACCGTACCGGCGGCCCTACCGCCCCGCAGGACTCCCGCCCGTCCGGCCGCAGCCCGGCCCGAGCGGTCCGAACGGCGCCCCGAGCCCGAAGGCGGCGCCCGAGCACTTGAGGCGCAGTCCGGCCGCGCCGTGGCCGAACTGACCGCGGGGACCGGAGTGCCGGGGCCCGCCGCCCCTCAACTCGCGGCGCCTGTCGCCGAGTTGACAGCCGGACCCGTCGCCGCACTGCCGCCCGCCGCGCCGCAAGCCCCCCAGATGCCTCAGATCGCCGCGGTGCAGGCATCTCAGGCACCACAAATGCAGCAGATGGCCCAGATGCCCCAGGCGACCGTCCTCGACCTGCCGCCCGTGCCGTCCATCGAGGTGCCGCCCACGCCCGTCATGGAGGCACAGCAGTTCGCCGTCGCGACTGCCCCGGCACCGGCCTTCGACCCACTCACCGCGGATCTGAACCTGCTCCCGTACATCGCCGCTCCGCGCGCCGAACAGGCCCCGGCGAGTGCCACCTGGCCGCCCGCGCAGACCAACTGGCCCACAGCGGAGACGACTTGGTCGACCGGGGCGATGCCCATGGTCCCCGAACAGCAGACGTGGTCGACCGGGCAGCTGCCCGTCATGCCCGAGCAGCAGGCCTGGGGCACGGGGCAGCTGCCCATCGTGCCCGAACAACAAGCCTGGGCCACAGGCCAGATGCCGGTCGTGCCCCAGCAACAGGCCTGGGAAACAGGGCAGCTGCCCGTCCTCCCCGAGCAACAGGTCTGGGCCACAGGCCAGATGCCCATGGTGACCGAGCAGCGCACCTCGTACCTCACGCCTCAACCGGACTGGCGTCCGCCGCAGCAGGAGTGGCAGCCGACCCCACCCGCCGCCGAGGTCTCCTTCGCCGCGGCCCCGGTCGTCGCTCCCGAGTTCACCCTGCCCACGGCTCCGACGATGGCCCCGGAGATCATTCTTCCTCCGGCCCCGACCATCAGCCCGGCGCCCGCCGCGGCCGTACCCGCCGCACTGCAGGACCCCACCACGCTCAGCAAGACCAGCACCGCGCTCGCCTTCGCCCGCGCACAGATCGGCAGGCCGTGTCTGTGGGGCGCGGCGGGACCGGACGCGTACGACTGCTCCAGCCTCACCCAGGCCGCCTGGAAGGCCGCGGGCGTCCTCCTCCCGCGCACCGCCCAGGAACAGTCCGGCGCCGGCGCGCTCGTCCCGCTCGCGGACATCCGCGCGGGCGACCTGATCTTCTTCTACGACAGCATCGACCACGTCGGCCTCTACACCGGCAACGGCCTGATGATCCACGCGCCGAGCCCGGGTACGCCGATACGCGAGGAGTCGATCTTCTACGCCGGTGCCGCCGCCATCCGGGGCGCCGTACGGCCCGCCTGATCCGATCGGGGCCGGGCATTTCCCGGCCCTGACCGCACACCCCGCGACACTCCCGGCCAACCGCGTCATGGACCCGTACGAGTGGTGCATCCTGGGACACGGTCGTAGCGTCGACAGAGACACGACGACCGTGCCCCGGCAGGCGGGCCCACCGCTGGTGCGGGGTGACGAGGACGAACAGGCGGCCGGGAGCGGACATGTACAAACACACCATGGTCGGAATCGTCACGCTCTGTGCCGCGGCCCTGCTCGGTCCGGCCGTCGCCACCTCGTCGGCGGCCCCGACCACGGTCCCGGTGACCGCCCACCGCCAGCTCCAGGACCCCGTGCTGGTCGACTGCCTCTGGCACCCCGAGGTGCGCCCCACCGACTTCATGCTCGCCTGCGGCGACGGCAACAGCCGCCTCACGTCGCTGCGTTGGACGGACTGGAACGCCAACTCCGCGACGGCCACGGGCGTGAACGTGGTGAACGACTGCAAGCCCTATTGCGCGGTGGGCAAGTTCCACTCGTTCCCGGTCACCGTCCGGCTCGACACCCCGCAGACCTGGAAGCGGCACCCGCAGGTGCGGCAGTACACCGAAATCACCCTGACGTACCCGGGCGCGAGGCCGGACAAGTTCCAGCACACCGTGACCTACCCCCTGTGGAACTGACTCAGAGCGCCAGCTCCACCACGAGCGGCCGGTGATCCGAGATCGCCGTCCTGGGCGCGTGCGCTGTCCCTACGGCGTCCACGCCGAGCCCCGTCGTCATGATGTGGTCGAGCTGGACGAGCGGCCGGTGTGACGGAAAGGTCGCCCGCCGCGCCGAACTCCGCCAGCCACGCGGCGCGGTCGCGTTCAGGGTGAGCCGGGGAAGCGCGCCGAAGAGGTTGAAGTCGCCCATCAGTAGCCGGGGTTGGGGAAGATCGGCGATCCAGCGGCGCACGGTGCGCAGTTGCCCGATGTTCCACCCCGGCACGAACGAGAGATGGACGGCCACGACGGTGAACGGGCCGTGCGGTCCTTCCACCACGGCGGCCAGGGCGGCCCGGGGCTGATCCCGGGCCAGCACCGGAGCGGCCCGCCCGGCCACCCGCAACGGCATACCGAAGGGTGCCGCCGGGAGCCGTAGGGCACGCCACTCGTGGACCGGGAGTCGGGACAGCAACGCCAGTCCGTGCGACGGGACTTGGGGCTGCCGGGCCTCGGGGCCGTAGACGCGCATGCCGGGTTCGTCCGGGTCGAGGACCCAGCCCCGGCCCGGCACGGAACGGCAGTGCAGCGCCGTCGCGTACCGCCAGTCCCGCGCGCCCATCGCATCAGCGGCGACCGCCGCCTGATCGACACCGCCCGACCGTTCCTGGAGCCGGTCGACCTCCTGGAGCGCCACCACATCGGCGTCCAGGGACGCGACGGCTTCGGCGAGGGGCGCCGAGGGCTCGTCGGGGGCAGCGGGCGTCGGGCGGCCGTCCGGCTGGATCCGCCGGCCGTGCAGCACGTTGAACGTCGCGCATCTCACCAGTAACTCACCCATGATCAGGCCGCATTGTACGTAGTCCGTCTGTGGGAGGGGCTCCCCCGTCGCGAAACTATACTTGCGTAACTCAACGACTCCGCTATGGTTGAGTAAGTCAAGCAAACTTACGCGGTCGCATCGCAGAGGCGCAGCGTACGGAGCGGATGGAGACCGCCATGGACGACGCGCCCCGGATCCCGGCCGCTCCCGGTCCGCTCGCCTCCTTCGCCCGGTTCACGGCACTGGGAGGCGGTGTCGGGCTTCTCTCCAGCGGCGCGGTGGCCCTGCTGGCGGAGCAGCTGCCCTGGGCACTGGCGAACGCGCTGATCACCGTCGCCTCCACCCCCCTCTGCACGGAACTCCACGCCCGCTTCACCTTCGCCTCGGGTCGGCACGCCGGATGGCGCCGGCACTGGCAGTCGGCGGGCTCGGCAGCGGCGGCCTACCTGGTGACCTGCGCCGCGATGTTCGTCCTGCACCTGGTGCAGTCGTCGCCGGGGGCACTGACCGAGCAGGCCGTGTACCTCGGCGCGTCCGGTCTCGCCGGCCTCGCCCGCTTCCTGCTGCTGCGCATGTACGTCTTCGCCACCGGTCGTGACCGGACGGCCGTGAACGCGTCGTGGCAACTCCAGCGCCCTCAGGGCATGTTGGAGGCTCCGACTACCGTGGGCACGTTGCAGCAGCGGCAGTTCGCGCTCGCCTCCAGCTGACCTCCCCCGGTGATCAGTTACGCTGACCGTTTCCAAATAACAGGCGGCGGGGGCATGTTCACCAAGCGATTGATAGCGGGCGGACTCACAGCACTTCTGGTCGGAACGCTCAGCTCATGCGGCAGCGGCAGCGGAAGCGGGAGCGGGAGCAGCGACAGTACGCAATCCGTATCCGGCGTCGGGCAGGGCAGTTCGAGCACCCCGCAGAAGGCCCGGTCGACCCCCGACACCGTGACCGGACTCCGTGACTCGGTCCGCCATCTCGCCAAACAGACGACGAGGGCCACGCGGCCGCACACGGTCACCAAGTGCACGCCCGCCACCAAAAGGGTCCAGCACAAGTCCAGTTCGGGATCGGGCTCGAAGAAGAAGACCCGCACCTGGTACACCACGGAGCAGTACCGGAAGTGCTCGAAGGTGCGCAGCGGCACCGAGACGTACACCCGGATCGTCCGCGCGGAACGGTGGTGCGTGAGCCTCGACGACGTGGGCGGCAACACCGCGAAGGACGACGTCTGGTACCAGGTCACGCGCGCCGTCTACGACAAGGTCCGCACCGCGGACGACCACGCGCGCGTGGAATTCGCCCCGGCCGGAACGGGTTGCTGAAAAGTAGGTCCGACTGCGGGGCGCCGGAACGAATTACGAATCGGGTCCCCGGACTTCGAGTCAATTCGTGATCACAGACGTACCTGCGGTCATGGGCGCCCCGCGCCGACCCGCCACGTCACCGACCCGGAGAACAGGCACCCCATGAACGCATCCGCACCGCACGACCCCGCCGCCGACGGAACCGCCCAGATCGGCGTCACCGGCCTCGGCGTGATGGGCCGCAACCTCGCACGCAACTTCGCCCGCAACGGCTACACGGTCGCCGTCCACAACCGATCGCCGCACCGCACCCATGAGTTGATGAAGGAGTACGGCGACGAGGGCGCCTTCGTCCCGGCCGAGACGGCCCAGGAGTTCGTGGCCGCGCTCGAGAAGCCCCGCCGCCTGATGATCATGGTGCAGGCCGGTCCGGCCACCGACGCCGTGATCGACGAGTTCGCCGCGCTCATGGAGCCCGGCGACATGATCATCGACGGCGGCAACGCCCACTTCGCCGACACCCGCCGCCGCGAGGCCGCCCTGCGCGACAAGGGCCTGCACTTCGTCGGCGCCGGTGTCTCCGGCGGTGAGGAGGGCGCGCTGAACGGGCCATCCATCATGCCCGGCGGTTCGGCGGAGTCGTACGCCGTGCTGGGTCCGATGTTCGAGTCCGTCAGCGCGAAGGTCGACGGCGAGCCCTGTTCCACGCACATCGGGACCGACGGCGCCGGGCACTTCGTCAAGATGGTGCACAACGGCATCGAGTACGCCGACATGCAGCTCATCGCCGAGGCGTACGACCTGCTGCGCCAGGTCGGCGGCTACACCCCGGCCGAGATCGCGGAGATCTTCCAGCGCTGGAACGAGGGACGGCTCGGTTCCTATCTGATCGAGATCACCGCCGAGGTCCTCGGTCACACCGACGCGGAGACCGGCAAGGCGTTCGTCGACATCGTCACCGACGCGGCCGGTCAGAAGGGCACCGGTCGCTGGACCGTGCAGACCGCGCTGGAGCTGGGTTCGCCGGTCACCGCGATCGCGCAGGCCACCTTCGCGCGCGCCTCGTCCAGCCAGGGCGACCTGCGCGCCGCCTACCGCGGACTGCCCGGCGGCACCACTCCCCCGCTGAGCCGCACCGAGGCCGACCGGTTCACCGCCCAGGTCGAGCAGGCGCTGTACGCCTCGAAGGTCATCGCCTACGACCAGGGCTGGAAGATGATCCAGGACGCGGCGACCGAGTTCGACTGGTCGATCGACCTCGCCGCGGTCGCCGGGATCTGGCGCGGCGGCTGCATCATCCGCGCCTCCTTCCTCGACCGCATCCGTGCCGCGTACACGGCCGACCCGGCGCTGGTCAGCCTGCTGGGCGAGGAGCGTTTCGCGCAGGAGATCGGCGACGCCCAGGTCCCCTGGCGTGAGGTGGTCGCCTCCGCGGCCCGCCGTGGCATCCCCGTGCCGGCGTTCTCCGCCGCGCTGTCGCACTACGACACGCTGCGCGCCGACCGGCTGCCGGCGGCCCTGCTCCAGGGCCAGCGCGACTTCTTCGGCGCGCACACCTACGGCCGTACGGACCGCACCGGCATGTTCCACACTCACTGGTCCCGGCCCGGCCGCCCGGAGACGACGGCCTGAGCCGTGCGCGCATGACGTTCCGGCCCTCCTGCTCAGGCAGGGGGGCCGGAGTTCTGTGTGCCGCTACCCGACGGGCGGTGCCGTGCTGTCACGTATGACGAGTTGCGTGGGCACCAGCGTGGTGCCGTGCTCGTCGCCGCGCTCCCGCATCCGCCGTAGGACACCCTCCACGCACAGCCGGCCGACCTCGGCGAAGTCCTGGTGGACGGTGGTCAGGGGCGGCAGGAAGGAGCCGGCCTCGGGGATGTCGTCGAAGCCGATGACGCTGACGTCCTCGGGGATGCGCCGGCCGCGCTCGTGCAGGGCCCGCAGCAGGCCCAGTGCCATCTGGTCGTTGGCCGCGAACACCGCTGTGCAGTCGGCCTGTTGGGCGAGTTCCAGTCCCACGCGGTAGCCGGATTCCGCGGACCAGTCGCCGCGTACGACGGGGGGCACGGGCCGTCCCGCGTCGGTGAGTTCGGCGCTCCAGGCGTCGGCCCGGCGCTGGGCCGCGAAGGACTCCTCGGGGCCGGCCAGGTGCCAGACCGTGCGGTGGCCGAGGTCGAGGAGGTGGCGTACGGCGGCTCGCGCGCCGCCGTTCTGGTCGGTGTCGACCACGCTGTAGCGGTCGCCCGCGTCGGAGTCGGCGACGACGACCTGGACATGGGGCGGCAGGGAGATGGTCGCCGCGTCCAGGAGGTGGACCTCCATGATGGCGATGACCGCGTCGACGGCGAGTTCACCGAGGCGCGAGAAGGCGCCGCGCACCTCGTCCTGGGTGGGCACGGCGACCGGCAGGAGCGTGACGGCGTAGCCCTCGTGCGCTGCGGAGGTGGCGATCGCCTCCAGGGTGCGCATGTTGCCGGTGGTGGAGAGGTTGAAGGTGATCACGCCGATGGTGCGGAACTCCCCGCGTTTCAGCGCGCGGGCCGCGCTGTTGGGCCGGTAGCCCAGCTCCTTCATGGCGGCGAGGACCTGTTGCCGGGTCTCCTCGTTGACGCCCGCGAAGCCGTTGGACACGCGGGAGACCGTCTGTGACGACACTCCGGCGACGCGCGCGACATCCGCCATGGACGCGCTCGGGGCACGTCTCGACGACCGTTTCCCGGTGCGTCTGCGTGGCTTCTCCGTACCGCCCGGGGCACCGTCCACTGTGTCCACCTGTATCCCTCACATATCGATCCGATCGCCTCGGCCGTGTTTCCGCAAACGACCCTTGACCACCGACATTGGGGCAGTGTAGACATGCCGCCATCAGATGTTTACGTAAACATAACAGCCCGGGGCCGTTCCGGACCGTGCCGTTTACGCAACATCGCGACGGCGTGAGACGCCGGTTCCGAGATGGACGAGCGAGGAACTACATGACGACGCTTCAACCCCCTGCGGCCGCGACTCGGCCTCCTACCAGGCCGTCGGCGAAACGGGACCGACGATCCTGGACAGGGTGGGGTTTCATCGGACCCTTCGCGGTGGTCTTCGCCTTCGTCTTCCTGGCTCCGATCGCGTACTCGATCTACCTGAGTCTCTTCCGCGACCAGCTCATCGGCGGCAACCACTTCGTCGGCCTGGACAACTACAAGCAGGCCTTCCAGGACGACCAGTTCTGGTCCTCCCTGGAGCGGGTCTCGCTGTTCCTGGTGATCCAGGTGCCGATCATGCTCGGCATCGCCCTGTTCGTGGCGCTCGCCCTGGACAGCGGCCGGCTCTTCGGCCGGGACTTCTTCCGGATCTCGATCTTCCTGCCGTACGCCGTGCCCGCCGTGGTCGCCACCCTGATGTGGGGCTTCATGTACGGCACCCAGTTCGGTCTGGTCGGTGACATCAACAGCGCGTTCGACGTCACGCTGCCCGACCCGCTCTCCGCGCACCTGGTGCTGGCGTCGATCGGCAACATCGTCACCTGGGAGTTCGTCGGCTACAACATGCTGATCTTCTACTCCGCGCTGCGGGTCATCCCGAACTCGCTCTACGAGGCGGCGGAGATCGACGGCGCCGGGCAGTTCCGCGTCATCACGGCCATCAAGCTCCCGGCGATCCGCGGCGCCCTGGTCATCGCGACGATCTTCTCGATCATCGGCAGCTTCCAGCTCTTCAACGAGCCGAGCATCCTGCGACCGCTGGCGCGCAACGCGATCACGACGGACTACACGCCGAACTTCTACACGTACTCACTGTCCTTCAACGGACAGCAGCACAACTACTCCGCGGCGGTCGCCATCATCATGGGCCTGATCACCATGGTCATCGCCTACGTCGTGCAGCTCCGCGGCATGCGCAAGGGAGCCTGAGCCATGAGCACCCCCGTCACCACCGCCTCTCCCTCCGCATCGGCCGCGTCCGGCGGCGGCTCCAAGAACGCCCCCCGGCTGCGCACCCCGCGCAAGAAGCACTCCCCCGGGCGCCCCAAGCGCAGCATCCTGCTGACCGTGCTCACCGGTCTGATCCTGGTCTACACCGTGGTGCCGCTGCTGTGGCTGGTCATCAACGCGACCAAGACCCAGGCGGGACTCGCCGACTCCAACGGCCTGTGGTTCGCCCACCACTTCGCCCTCTGGTCGAACATCCACGACACGTTCACCTACCACGACGGCATCTTCGTCCGCTGGCTGCTGAACACCCTGCTCTACGTCGTGCTCGGCGCCGGCGGTGCCACCTTCCTGTCGATCCTCGGCGGCTACGCGCTGGCGAAGTTCAACTTCCCCGGCAAGCGCGCCATCTTCGCCGTGGTCATCGGCGCGGTCGCCGTCCCCGGTACGGCTCTCGCGGTGCCGACGTTCCTGATGTTCAGCAAGATGGGGCTCACGGACACCCCGTGGGCGGTGATCATCCCCTCGCTGGTCTCGCCGTTCGGCCTGTATCTGATGTGGGTGTTCGCCACCGAGGCCATCCCGGTCGAGCTCCTCGAAGCCGCGCGGATCGACGGAGCGGGCGAGATCCGCACCTTCTTCCAGGTCTCGCTGCCGCTGCTCGCGCCCGGTGTCGTGACGGTCCTGCTGTTCACCACGGTCGCGACGTGGAACAACTACTTCCTGCCGCTCATCATGATCAAGAACCCGGACTGGTACCCCCTGACCCTGGGACTGGACGCCTGGAACTCCCAGGCCCAGACGATCGGTGGTGACGTCATCTTCAACCTGGTGATCACGGGTTCGCTGCTCACCATCGTGCCGCTGATCGCCGCGTTCCTGCTGCTCCAGAAGTACTGGCAGTCCGGGCTCGCCGCCGGAAGCGTCAAGGAATAACCCAACCCTCAAGTAGTCCCACCCACGAAGAAGTGGAAGCACCTCCATGCGCAGAACTACCGGCCGCCTGCTGCGCGGCATGGCTCTCCTCTCCGTCCTCGCCCTGGGAGCGACCGCCTGCGGCGGCTCCGACGACGACAGCTCCAGCAGCACCAAGGCGGTCTCCGCCGCGGACATCCAGGCGGCTCTCAAGAAGGGCGGCTCGGTCACTGTCTGGGCCTGGGAGCCCACGCTGAAGACGGTCGCCGCCGACTTCCAGAAGAAGTACCCGAAGGTCAAGATCAACCTGGTCAGCGACCGGTCCGGTGACAAGCACTACACCGCGCTGTCGAACGCCATCGCGGCCGGCAAGGGCGTCCCCGACGTCGCCCAGGTCGAGTACTTCGCGCTGAGCCAGTACTCCCTCACCAAGGGCCTGACCAACCTGGCGCCGTACGGTGCCGACAAGCTGGCCTCCAAGTACACGGCCGGTCCGTGGAACGCGGTGAGCGACGGCGACAAGGTCTACGGCCTGCCGATGGACTCGGGCCCGATGGCGATGTTCTACAACAAGAAGGTCTTCGACAAGTACAAGATCGCCGTCCCGACCACGTGGGACGAGTACGTCGTCGCTGCCCAGAAGCTGCACAAGGCCGACCCGAAGGCCTACATCGCGGCCGACGCCGGTGACGCGGGCTTCACCACCAGCATGCTGTGGCAGGCCGGTTCGCGCCCCTACAAGGTCGACGGCACCAAGGTGACGATCAACTTCGAGGACGCGGCCGCCAAGAAGTACACCGACACCTGGCAGAAGCTGATCGACCAGAAGCTCGTCGCGCCCATCAACGGCTGGACGGACGACTGGTACAAGGGCCTCGGTGACGGCACCATCGCCACCCTGACCACCGGTGCCTGGATGCCCGCCAACTTCGTCAGCGGTGTCTCCGGTGCCTCCGGTGACTGGCGCGCGGCCCCGATGCCGCAGTGGACCGCGGGCGGCAAGGCCAGTGCGGAGAACGGCGGTTCGTCCCTCGCCCTGCCCACCCTGGGCAAGAACAAGGAACTGGCCTACGCGTTCGTCGAGTACGCCAACGCCGGCGCCGGCATCCAGACCCGCGTGAACGAGGGCGCCTTCCCGGCGACCAAGGCTGAGCAGCAGTCCGCGGCGTTCCAGGACAAGGAATTCCCGTACTTCGGCGGGCAGAAGGCCAACAAGATCTTCGCCGAGTCCGCGGCCGAGGTCGCTTCCGACTGGTCGTACCTGCCCTTCCAGCAGTACGCCAACTCGATCTTCAACGACACCGTCGGCAAGGCCTACATCTCGGGCACCACGCTGGCTCAGGGTCTGAAGAGCTGGCAGGACGCCTCGATCAAGTACGGCAAGGAGCAGGGCTTCACGGTCTCGAAGTGACCCGCTCGAAGTAACCGGCTCGAAGAAGTAACCGGCACCACCTCGGGAGCCGCCGCTGAGCAGCGATCGCTCAGCGGCGGCCCGCCCGGAATCCACCACGCATCTCGTACCGCCCGCCTGTGCAGTAACCGGAAGGACCATCATGATCTCCACCCTCCTGTCCCAGTTGCGGCACGGGCCGGACGGTGAGCCCACCACCCCCCGTCTCGCCTACGGCGCCGACTACAACCCGGAGCAGTGGCCGCGCGAGGTGTGGGACGAGGACATCCGGCTGATGCGCGAGGCCGGCGTCAACGTCGTCTCGGTGGGGATCTTCTCCTGGGCCCGCATCCAACCCGCCCGGGACGCATGGGACTTCGGCTGGCTCGACGAGGTCATGGACCTGCTGCACGCGGGCGGCATCGGCGTCGACCTGGCCACCGCCACCGCGTCCCCGCCGCCGTGGCTGAGCACGGAGCACCCGGAGATCCTCCCGGTGACAGCCGCCGGTGAGACCCTGTGGCCCGGGGGCCGCCAGCACTGGCGCCCCACCTCGCCCGTCTTCCGCGAGCATGCGCTGCGCCTGGTACGGAAGTTGGCCGAGCGCTACGCCGACCACCCCGCGCTGGTCGCCTGGCACGTCTCGAACGAGCTCGGCTGCCACAACGTCTACGACTACTCCGACGACGCGGCCCGCGCCTTCCGCGACTGGCTGCGCGCCCGCTACACCACGATCGACACGCTCAACCAGGCCTGGGGCACGGCGTTTTGGTCCCAGCGGTACAGCGACTGGGAGCAGATCCTGCCGCCCCGACTGGCCGCCTCCTTCCCGAACCCAACCCAGCAACTGGACTTCAAGCGCTTCTCCTCCGACGCGCTCAAGGACCATCTCCGCGCGGAACGCGACCTGTTGCGCGAGATCACGCCCAACGTGCCGGTCACCACCAACTTCATGGTGATGGGCAACACCAAGGGCATGAACTACGCCGACTGGGCCGCCGAGATCGACTTCGTCTCCAACGACCACTACGTGCTGCCCGGTTCACAGGACCGCGACGAACTGTCCTTCTCCGCGAACCTCGTCAGCGGCATCTCCGCCGGCAAGCCATGGTTCCTCATGGAGCACTCCACCAGCGCCGTCAACTGGCAGCCCGTCAACGTGGCCAAGCGCCCCGGCGACCTGGCCCGTGACTCCCTCCTGCACGTCGCGCACGGCGCCGACGCCGTCTGCTACTTCCAGTGGCGCCAGTCGGCGGCCGGCGCCGAGAAGTACCACTCCGCGATGGTGCCGCACGCCGGTGAGGACAGCGAGGTCTTCCGCGCGGTGGCCGAACTCGGCCGCACGCTGCGGACGTTGGCCCCCGTCGCCGGGTCGGACCGTGAGACGGCCCGGGTCGGCATCGTCTTCGACTGGGAGTCCTGGTGGGCCAGCGAGCAGGACTCGCACCCCACCGACCGGCTCGACTACCGCCAGGAAGCGCTCGACTGGTACTCCGCCCTCCTCGACCTCGGCGTCCGCGCCGACATCGTCACCGCGCATACCGCCCTGGACCGCTACGACGTGGTGATCACGCCGGTGCTGCACATGATCCCGGCGGCCCTGTCCAAGGAACTCACGCGCTACGTCGAGCAGGGCGGCCACCTGGTCTCCACGTACTTCTCCGGTGTCGTCGACGAGAACGACCACATCTGGCTCGGCGGCTACCCGGGCGCCCTGCGCGATCTGTTGGGCATCCGCATCGAGGAGTTCGGCCCGCTGCTCGACGGCGACACGGTCGAGCTGGACCTCGGCGGCGCCGCCACGGGCTCCCTGTGGACCGACCGGATCACGGTGACCGACCCCGAGGTGGAGGTGCTGGCCCACTACCGCAGCGGTACGTACACCGGGCGCCCCGCCGTCACCCGCCGTACGGTGGGCGGGGGTTCGGCGGCGTACGTCTCCACGCGCCTGGGCCGTGCCGGACTCGCCGGTCTGCTCCCCGAGTTGCTCGCGCCCGCCGGTGTCGGCAGCGAACTCCCGGACACCGCGCGGGGAGTTGTCGAGCTGACCGTGCGCCGGAACACCGACAGCCGCTACCTGTTCCTGGTCAACCGGACCGACGACACAGTGCCGTTGACCGGACTGTCCGGGGAACTGCTGGTCGGCAGCGCGGGCGAGGACGGTTTCCCCGTGCTCTCCCCCAGGGAGGTCGCCGTAGTGAGCCGGCCCGTCAGGTGAGTTCGAGCAGCCCGCGGCGGACGGCCTCCGACACGGCCGCCGCCCGGTTGTCGACCTTGAACTTGCGGTAGATCCGCACGAGATGGGTCTTGACCGTGGCCTCGCTGAGGAACAACGCCTCGGCGATGGCCCGGTTGCTGTGCCCCTCGGCCATCAGCCGGACGACCTCGACCTCGCGCGCGGTCAACTCCTGGGCGGGGCTGACCACTTGGCCGACCAGTTCACCGACGACGTCCGCCGCGAGCCCGACCGATCCGGCGGCGGCCGTCCGGACCGCCTGGAAGAGTTCCTCCGGCGGCCCCGCCTTGAGCACATAGCCGCGGGCGCCCGCCTCCAACGCCCGTACGACATCGGCTCGTCCGGCATAGCTGGTCAGCATGACCACCGCGACGCCCGGTGCCCGTACGGCGAGCCGTCGGACGGCCTCGACGCCGTCGATCCCACTCCCCGGCCCGGCGAACCGCAGATCCATCAGCGCGACATCGGGCGTCACCTGGGCCGCCAGGCGCACGGCTTCCTCACCGCTGCCGGCCTCGGCGATCACATCGAGGTCCGGCTCGCCGTCGAGCAGGGCGCGCAGTCCGGCCCGTACGACGGCGTGGTCGTCCGCGATGAGGAGCCGGAACGGTCCGCCGGTCATGAGGCGGTCGCCGCGATGAGAGGTGCGACCGGCCGGATCCGGGGCAGTGCGGAGACCGTGGCGCGGACCCTGGTCCCCCGGCCCGGCACGCTGCTCACGTCGAGGTCTCCGCCGCATTCGCGCAGTCGAGCCCTGGCCGCGGGCAGCCCGAAGCCGCGGTCCGCGCGGGCACCGGCCGCGAAGGCCGCGGCGGGGTCGAAGCCCAGCCCGTCGTCTCTCACTTCGAGTTCCACCCGGTCCCGGTGCCGCCGGTAGGTGACCAACACGCTTGCCGCGCGGGCGTGTTCGCGTACGTTCGCCAGTGTGCTCTGGGCGACACGGAAGAGGGTGGTGGCCGTGTGCTCGTCGAGTACCGGCTGATGCGCGCCCACCGCGTGGAACCGGACGCTGGCTCCGGCGCCCTCGGTCCGTGACCGGGCGCACAGCAGCCGCAACGCGTCCTCCAGGCCCGCCTCGGCGACGGCGGCGGGAGTGAGGTCGCGAATGATCCGCCGGGTCTCCGCCAGGTTCGCGCCGAGTCCGTCGGCCACGGCGCGGACCCGGGTGCGCGCCACGTCCGGCCGCTCGTCCCAGTCCCGCTCGGCGACCTGCAGCATCATGACGCTGCCGGCGAGTTCCTGGGCCAGTGTGTCGTGCAGGTCGCGGGCGATGCGGGTGCGCTCCGCGAGCACACCGGCCTGGCGCTGCTGCTCCGCCAACGTGTCCCGGGTGTCCCGCAGTTCCTCCACGAGCCGCTGACGGACGGCCGCGTCCCGCTGCTGGGTCCGGTACAGGGCGACGGTCGCCCACACCGCCGCGACGGGCACCAACGCGACCTCGGCGTCGAACCGGCCCGTGGCCCGGACGAGCGACCCGACGAGCACGACGGTGATCACGGCCACGGTCACCACGGCGGCTCGCCGGCCGAGCACGCGCAGGGCGGCGCAGGCGAGCGGCAGGGCGCACCACACGTAGGCCGTCGTCAGCGGTGCCTGGGTGAGGAAGGTCAGCACGGTCCACAGCAGGACCAGTACGGGGACCCACGCCCGCCTGCCGAGCGGCCCGAGCCGGTCCCACCACGTGAGCCCGGCCGCATACACCAGCGCCAGCGCTCCGCTGAGGCTCACGATGTACCAGCACAACGGGACGTCGATCAGGGCGAGCCGGACGAAGCCCGCCCCGACGACGAGGAACAGCGCGAGATGGGAGACGTACTCCAGGGTGTGCCGACCGCCGCGAGCGGTCAGCGGAGCGCGAGCGGACACGGCAGATCCCCTTGGGCCGAAAGATCCGGACAGGGTTCCCGAGTCTATCGACCACCTGTATGACCGGTGTGAACAGTGGGGTCCGTCACGCCCCCGGGTGCAGCCCCAGCCAGCCCGGCGAGGGATCGCCCTTGACCTCGCCGAAGTAGAGGGCGAAGGTCTGCTTCCAGCGCTCGATCTGCGCGCGGTCGGCCATAAAGGCGGGGAAGCCATCGATGTTGGCGTTCGGGTACTCCCAGATCGGCTTCAGTCCCGCCGGGAGCGTGGTGTCGGTCCGTACCGACCAGCCGTTGAAGGACGCCCCCTGCTGGGCGTCGGACAGCTGCCAGTTGAGGTAGAGCTGGGCGGCCGTGGTGTTCTTGGCCTGCTTCAGGATCGCGGCGCGCTGGCCCCAGGCCATGAAGGGGTGGCCCTCGGGGACGACCCACCGCACGGGGGACGTGGAGACCAGCGTGCCCGACGAGCCGACGCCGATCGCCTTCTGCCCGGCGCGGACCGCGTCTCCCGGGGAGTTGCTGCCCCGGGCGAACCGCACGTCCTGTGCGGCGAACGCGGCCACCCATTCCCAGCCGTACCGCTGCGCGTAGAGCGAGTAGAGGTAGAGGGACGCGTCGTCGTCGTGCGGGTACGACGAGGCGATCTTCCCCTTCCACTTCGGGTCGATCAGTTCGAGTGGGGACCTCGGGGCGTCCGCACCGACCGCGTCGACGCCGTACAGGAAGCTGAAGGCCACCGCGGCGATGCCCACCCAGGCGCCCTGCGGATCCTTGAACTTGTCGTAGACCTTCGAGAACCCGGCCGGCTTGTAGGGCAGCAGGCGACCCTGCTCCTTCCACCGCGTGAAGTCCTGCAGGGTCTGGAGCTGTACGACGTCGGGTACCAGGGTGTCGGTCGCGAACTGGTTGTCCACGCGCACGTCGTGGTACTTGCTGTAGTCGACGATCAGCGTCAGATCGATGTCGGGGAAACGCTTCCGGAAGGCGGCCTTGGTGGCGTCCTGCTGGGTCGCCGTGTCACCTCCGGCGTAGATCACGAGCTTGCCGCCGTCCGCGAGGGCGGCCCGGTACAGCTCGTCGAGCGTTCTGGTCTCCTCCCGCGAGGACCGGAGGGACGGGGCGGCGGAGGCCGTCGTGGCCGTGGCACCGAGCACACTCATCCCGAGGGCGGCACCGGCTCCACCGGCAAGGACACGTCGTCTGCTGAGAAAACTGGACACGCTGTGGGGCCTCTCTGAGGGGGGCGTGAGGCCATGGACCGCGTGGGCGGAAGCCCGGCGCCATGGACATGCGTGATTCTTCAGCCGCCCAGGGGTCGTTCGCGTCGTCCGTACGGAGCGAGGGGTGCGCGAGAGGTTGAAGTCCCGTTCAACCGATCGGTTGAACGGGATGTCGCCGATCCCCTCCGCTCAGCCGTGCAGCATGGATCGCGCCGTGTCGCCGACCTGTCCCACCTGCTCGACGGTCAGGCGCCGGACGTCCCACAACAGTTCCGCCACGTCGGCCGCGGCCGGGTCCGGGGGCAGGACGACGTCGGGGAGGTCGACACCGGTGAGGACGGACAGGGTGTCAGCCGGAACATCGAGGACTGTCGAGAAGTCGGCCACCAGGTCGGAGGTCAGTTCCTTCCGGCCGTGGCCCACCGCCCCGTACGTGGACGCAGCCCAGTACCGGCCCGTCAGGCTCAGAAACGTCCGGGCCGTACCGCCCCAACTCAGATTCCGGTTACGGACCATCCGTACGAGCACACCACCAGGACCCCACCCAAACTGTTCATGCGCCCGCGGTGTCTCAACCGGCTGTGTGCGGTACTCCTGGGGCAACGACCGGACGAGTCGGCGTAGCAGGCGTCTGTCCTCCCGCGGCAGGCGCATGGCGTCCGGAACGAGGGATGCGGCCATAGATCCTGCCCTCGCGTCCAGGGGAGCCAGGTCATCCGGTACCGGCATGCCGGCGATCACGAACAGGTCCGCGGCGCGCAGCCGCAACGCGGGCGCGATTCCACGAAGCAGCGGCGGTTCGGGCACCGCCCCGGCAAACACCGACCGGAGTGCCGATTCCGGGATCCCGGTCGACCGACTCAGGTCGACAACATCCAGTTGGCGACGGTTCGCCAGCCGCGCCAGCAGCACGTCGAAGCCCGGGTATTCCGTCATCCCGCAGCCGGGCTCAGCCCCGTGACCGTGACCGTGACAAGTCGGCGTACCGCTGCCTTGGACGGCAGGGCGCCTGCGGCGGCGAGGGCGTGGAGGCAGTAGGTGGCGAGTTCGTCCGGGGAGACGTCGTCGCGGATGTCGCCGGACCGCACGCCCTCGGCCAGGAGTTCGCGGAGGAAGCGGTGGAGGTGTTGTTCGGCGCCGGTGACGTGTTCGCCCTGGTGCAGCAGCGCGCCGAGTTCGGGTCCGTGGCCGTGGCGTCGCTGCTGGATGAAGGCGTACGCCTCCAGTACCGCTCGCAGCCGTTCGCCCGCGCCGCCGGGGCCGTCCCGAAGTGCGGCGAGTTCGCGGAGATGGTCGGCGATCTGCTCCTCGTGCCACGCCGTCATGATCGATTCGACGTCCGGGAAGTACTTGTACAGCGTGGCCCGGCCGATGCCGCTCTCCTCGGCGATCTTCGACATCGTCACCGAACGCAGCCCACGCTCGGTCACCAGCACCGCCGTGGTCTCCAACACCGTCTCGCGTACGGCGCGGCGGTGCTCCTCGATGGTCTCGTTCCAGAGCTTCGGCACAGCCTCAGCATACGACTCGCCGCCATCGAGACATCATGCATTGACAGCGACACAGTGTCTCGATAAAGCTGGCGGGGCCGATACGCACGAGCCCCCTCGCCCGACCGAACCGAGGACCCCATGCCCACCGCCGAAGCACACATCCCCACCGACCGCGCCAGTCGCTACCTCGTCCAACTCTGCAAGCACTTCGCCAACAAGGGCCGCCACCTGACCCATCGCCCACGCACCACCCACACACTCCCGGAGCTCCGACCCGACCAGATCCAGGTCGAGTGGACGGACAGCGACGGGACGCTCCGTCTCCCGTGGGGGCAGTGCACCCTGCAAGCGATCCCCGGCACGCTGCGGGTGCGCGTCGAGGCCGACGACCAAGAGAACCTGGAGCGCCTTCAGGATCTCGTCAACACGCACATGGCCAGGTTCAGCAGGCGCGATCCGCTGCGGGTGGAGTGGGAGCCGTCCAGGCCCACACGCCGTGGACCGGCTGGGTAGTGGGGTTTCCGGTAACGGTTCTCGTGGTGAAGGCGACCCACGTGGGCGGTCTCGCTCTGCATCGACACGGGCGCCGCACCAGAGGACAGGTCCGGCCGAGCGGCGACCCGGTCTCCATCAGCACCACCCTTCCCCCCTCGCCCGCGGCACAACGCATGCGT
This sequence comes from Streptomyces prunicolor, assembly GCF_045162825.1. Classification (NCBI taxonomy): domain Bacteria; kingdom Bacillati; phylum Actinomycetota; class Actinomycetes; order Kitasatosporales; family Streptomycetaceae; genus Streptomyces; species Streptomyces prunicolor. The sequence goes on from NZ_CP108676.1 coordinate 331,089, forward strand.
TTGATACCCCCTAGGGGTATAGTCCTGCCAGACGCACACCGGAGAGGGGCGGGTTCATGGAAGCGATCGGGCACGCGTTGTCCATTGCGGGTTCGATGACCTGGGAGGTCACCTGGGCACTGATCCTCGGCTTCACGCTCTCCGCCGTCGTGCAGGCGGTGGTGCGCCGGTCGACGGTCGTGCGGCTGCTCGGTGACGACCGGCCGCGCACGCTCGCTCTGTCCGCCGGGCTCGGGGCTGCCTCGTCCTCCTGCTCGTACGCGGCCGTCGCGCTCGCCCGTTCCCTGTTCCGCAAGGGCGCGAACTTCACGGCGGCCATGGCCTTCGAGATCGCCTCCACCAACCTGGTCGTCGAACTCGGCGTGATCCTGGCCCTGTTGATGGGCTGGCAGTTCACCGCCGCGGAGTTCGTCGGCGGGCCGATCATGATCGTCGTCCTCGCGGTGCTGTTCCGCCTCTTCCTGCGTGAGCGTCTGCTGCGCGGGGCGCAGGAGCAGGCGGAGCGCGGGCTCGCCGGTTCCATGGAGGGGCACGCGGCGATGGACATGTCGATCGGGGGCGAGGGGAGCTTCGTACGGCGGCTGTTCTCCCGGGACGGGTTCACGTCCGTCGCGCACATCTTCGTGATGGAGTGGGCCGCGATCCTGCGCGACCTGGTGGCCGGGCTGCTGATCGCGGGCGCGATCGCCGCCTGGGTGCCGGACAGCTTCTGGCACACGTTCTTCCTCGCGGACCATCCCCTCGCCGCGAAGCTGGTCGGACCGCTCGTCGGCCCACTGGTGGCCATCGCGACCTTTGTCTGCTCGATCGGCAACGTGCCGCTCGCGGTGGTGCTGTGGAAGGGTGGCATCAGCTTCGGCGGGGTGATCGCCTTCATCTACGCCGACCTGCTGATCCTGCCGATCCTCAACATCTACCGGAAGTACTACGGCGCCCGGATGGCCGGCTTCCTGCTGGTCACCTTCTTCGCCGCGATGGCCGTCGCCGGGTACATCGTCGAGTTCGCCTTCGGCGGTCTTGGACTGATCCCGGACCAGGCCGACGCCAAGATCCCCGACGACGGGATCACCTGGAACTACACGACCTGGCTGAACATCGCCTTCCTGCTGCTGGCCGCGAGTCTGGTCGTTCGGTTCCTGCGCAGTGGCGGACCGGCCATGCTGCGGATGATGGGCGGTTCACCGGACGACGGCGGGCAGGAGCAGGAACACGAGCCCCACCATCACCACTAGGGCCTGTCCGGCGGATCCTGTCGCAGACGCGGGGCCTGATCAGGTGCCGTTGGTTTCCTGCGACCTGATCCGCCGGACAGGCCCTGGCCGGGGCCCCCGCCTCCCGCCGAATTCCCGCGCCGTCCCGGTCAGTTCACTGTAAAGAACCTTGACAGACGATTGGTCTAGTCCAAATATGGTCGCTGTTCGCCCCGGTCCGGGGCGACTTCCCTCCTTTCAGCATGGGAGCGTCAATGAGACGACCTGGGCCTCTTCGCGCGTCGCTGTCCTGCGCGGCCGTAACCGCCTTGTCCACGGGGCTTGTTGCTCTCGGCGGGGGTGCCGCGAGCGCCGATCATCGCGCGCGGCCCATGCCGGATCATGTGGCGGCGCCGTACTTCGAGGCGTGGACCGGCGAGAGCCCGGCCGTACTCGCCGCCGAGTCCGGCAACAAGTACCTCACGATGGCCTTCCTGCAGACCGAGGCGGCCGGCTCGTGCACGGCGTACTGGAACGGCCTGCCCGCCCAGCCGATCTCGAAGTCCACCTTCGGCAAGGACATCGCCACGATCCAGGCGGGCGGCGGCAACGTCATCCCGTCCTTCGGCGGCTACGCGGCGGACACCACCAACACCGAACTCGCCGACAGCTGCACCGATGTCGACGCCATCGCGAAGGTCTACGAGAGCCTGGTAACGACCTACGGCGTGAGCCGTATCGATCTCGACATCGAGGCCGACTCCATCAACAACACGGCCGGCATCGACCGCCGCAACAAGGCGATCGCGAAGGTGCAGCGCTGGGCTCAACGCACCGGCCGCAGCGTGGAGTTCTCCTACACGCTGCCGACCACCACGACCGGTCTCGCGCCGAACGGCGTTGCCCTGCTGCAGAACGCCGTCGACAACGGCGCGCGCGTCGATGTCGTCAACATCATGACCTTCGACTACTACGACGGCGCCACGCACGACATGGCGGAGGACACCAAGACCGCCGCGACCGGCCTGCACTCCCAACTCGCCGCGCTCTACCCGAAGAAGAACCCGGCCAAGCTGTGGAAGATGATCGGCGTCACCGCGATGCCCGGCATCGACGACTTCGGTCCCGCGGAGACCTTCACCACGCAGAACGCGGTCACCGTGAAGAAGTGGGCCGTCGCCCGGGGCATCAACACGCTGTCCTTCTGGGCGCTCCAGCGCGACAACGGCGGCTGTGTGGGCACCGGGGGCGCCAACAACTGCTCCGGGATCGCTCAGGACACCTGGTACTTCAGCCACACCTTCAAGTCGTTCACCCGGAGGTGACGGGGAGGGTCAACTCCCAGGTGTCGACGCCGTAGTCGAGGGTCATGCCGTGCCGTTCGTACAGCGCGAGCGCGTTGCTGGTGTTGTCCGTGTCCACGCCCAGACCGATCCGGTCGCGGCCGAGTGCCGCGTAGTGGCCGAAGCCGTAGCGCAGGAGGTGGCTGCCCAGGCCCCGGCCGCGGGCCTGGCGCAGGACGGCGATGTTGCCGATCCAGGCCATCGAGGCGCGGTCGTTGTGGGTGCGCAGCATCCCGACGTCACCGAGGCCGTCGACGTGGGTGATCCAGATCAGGGACCAGTCGACCCGCTCGGCGTCGATGTCGTCCAGCCACTGTGCGTACGTGCGGTACTGGAAGTCGAAGTGCTCGGTCATGGCCTCCTGGAGCAGCGCGTGGGCGCGTCGGCGGTCCGGTTCCTCCAGACAGGGGCGCAGGGTCACGCCGGGCGGGGAGGGTGGCAACGGGTCGGCCGTGGCAGACAGTTGACGGGCCATCACGTTGTAGCGGCGGACCGGTTGCCAGCCTCGGCCTCGTAGTGCGTCCACGTCCATGGTGGGGGCGAGGGTGAGGTGCAGGTGCACCACGGCCCGGGGCGCCCCGTTGGCGGCGGCCCGTTGCGCGGCGCGGGTCTCCATCACGTCGAACAGGTGCAGGGCGCCGGGGAGTTGGCCCGGCACGATGTAGTGGTCGATGTCGATCCGCTCGCCGCCCGAGTCGTCCCACAGCAGGCCGTACCCGATGAGGCGGGCGCCCTCGAAGAGCAGCCAGGAGTCCCGCTCCAGGTCCACCTCGGGGTGCTTCAAGTCCGCCTGGATCTCGGCCAGTTCGGTGTCCGCGCGGCCGATCTCCAGCACGTCGATCTCGTTCAGCAGCGCGCACACCGCCGGCGCGTCGTCCGGTGTCGCCGGGCGCACGGTCAGTCCGGGCGGCGGAGGGGTGGGGGCGGTCATGGATCCACTGTCGGATGATCGCCCCCGACTCGCAACGGAGTTTCCGGGTCCCCGCGCGTTCAGTCCTCCATCATTTCGCGCACCAGCGGGGCCACCTTCGTGCCGTACAGCTCGATGTTGGTCATGAGGGTGTCGTAGGGCATCCCCGTGATGCCGTACTTGAGGTTGAAGCGGGTCGCGTCGAGGGTCTTGAGGGTGTTCGCGATCTTGCGGGCCACGGTCTCGGGTGATCCGACGTGGAGGGCGCCGCCGGGGCCGACGTCCTGCATGAGGCTCTCGCGGGTCGGGGTGCGGAAGCCGCGTTCCCGCGCCACACTCGCGATCAGCTGCTGGAATGCCGGGACGAACTCCTCCACCGCCTGTTCGTCGGTGGCGGCGACATGGCCGGGCGCGTGCACACCGATCGGGCGCGCGGGGTGGCCGAACTCCGTCAGCGCCCGCCGGAACAGCTGGGAGAACGGGGCGAAGCGGGCCACGTCCCCGCCAATGATCGCCAGCATCAGGGAGAACCCGTACTGGGCGGTGCGGATGACGGACTGGGGGCTGCCACCGACACCGATCCAGGTGGGTATCGAGCCCGTCTCGCTGTGCGGGTACACCGAGATGCCGTCCAGGGCGGCACGGGTGTTTCCGGACCAGGTGACGGGCTTCTCCTTGAGGAGTTCGGCGAAGAGGGCGACCTTCTCCTCGAACAGCTCCTCGTAGTCGTTCAGGTCGTAGCCGAAGAGCGGGAAGGACTCGGTGCTCGACCCTCTGCCGAGGATCACCTCGGCGCGGCCCGCGGAGACGGCGTCGAGAGTGGCGTAGCGCTGGAAGACCCGGACGGGGTCGTCCGAACTGATCACGGTCACGGCCGAGTTGAGGCGGATGTGCTCGGTGCGCGCGGCGATGGCCGCGAGGACGACGTCGGCGGCCGACAGGGGCATCGCCTCGGTGTGGTGCTCGCCGATGCCGAAGTGGTCGACGCCGACCTGGTCGGCGAGGACGCCTTCCTCGACGAGGCGGCGGATGGCCTGCCCGTGGGTCAGCGGCGTGCCCTCCGTGTCGTTCGTGACGTCACCGAACGTGTCCAGGCCGAGCGTGATGCCGAAGGGGGTGGTCGGAGTGGTCATCTCGTAACTCCTTGGTTCTGCTCGGTGGGTCAGGTGGCGATACGGCGCATCAGGCCGAGGAGCCGGGTCAGGTCGGCGGCGTCGACGTGGTCGAGGACATGGCGCCGGACGCTGGAGAGGTGGGCCGGCCATGCCTCCTGGAGGCGGGCGAGGCCCTGGTCGGTGAGGACGGCGTTCCAGCCGCGGGCGTCCTCGGCGCACCGCTCCCGTCCGACCAGCCCCTGTGTCTCCAGGCGGGTGACGATGCGGGTCATGCCGCTCAGCGAGAGGCTGCAAACGGACGCCAGCTCGCTCATCCGCATGCGCCGGTCCGTGGCCTCGGACAGATGCATGAGGGTCGTGTACTCGGACAGCGGCAGGCGCTGCTCCCGCATCATGTCGGCGTCGACGGCCCGGGGCAGCACGAGCATCACCCGCGCGAGTTCACGCACCAGCTCCTCCTCGTGCGGACTCATGGGGCGCAGTGGCTGCTCGGGCGTGGTCATGCCATCAGTTTACTTGATTGACGAAACAAGCAAATGGGCCGACGGTGGCGACCGCCTCATCCCTCCCGTGCCGTGCTCACCGGACGGGCGACTCGTCCCCCGTCGTGTCCGCATGGCCGTGATAGCGCAGCAGGAGCATCGCCGCGTCGTCGTGGAGCGGTCCGGCCGTGTGGCGGACCAGGTCCTCGCGCAGGGAGTCCAGCGCGCTCTGCGCGTCGGGCTCCTTCAGCAGGTCCGCCCGCTCGCCCAACGGATAGAACGTGCCCTGGCCGTCGCGGGCCTCGGTGACGCCGTCGGTGTACAGCAGCAGTTGCTCGCCCGGCGCGAAGCCCACGGAGAACGGCTTCGGGCTCTCGCTGCCCTGGGCGCCGCCCAGGCCGAGCGGCGGGGCGTAGGAGGGCGGTACCGGGAAGTCGGCGGTGCCGTCGCGCCGTACGACCATCGGGGGCGGGTGGCCGTAGTTGAGGAAGAGCACCTCGTGGTCCGTGCCGATCTCGGCGAGGACGGCGGTCACGAACTTCTCGTCGGACAGGACGCGGGAGACGCTGCGCTCCAGGCGCTCGCCGAGTCCCACGAGGTCGGGTTCGTCGTGCGCGGCCTCGCGGAACGCTCCGAGCACCACGGCGGCCGTCTCGACGGCGGCGAGCCCTTTGCCCTGCACATCGCCGACGATCACCCGCACGCCGTGCGGGGAGGCGACCACCTCGTAGAGGTCACCGCCGATGCGCGCTTCCGCGACGGCCGAGGTGTACGACACCGCCGCCTGGAGCGGACCCGCGGTCAGCGGTACGGGTCGTAGAAGTACTCGCTGCGCGACCTCCGCGATCGAGCGCACGCTGGCGAGTTCGGCCTCGCGGCGGCCGCGCATCACGGCGGCGGCGATGCCCGCGCCGGTCACGCCCACCACCGACACCATCGCCAGGAACCCTCGGCGTTCCTGGAACAGGCCGTCATAGAGGCCCAGTCCGACGCACAGGGCGAGCGCGGCCGCGCCGAACCACGCGGTACGGCGCCAGCCGCCGACGAGTCCGGCGAAGGCCGGACCGAGGGAGGCCAGCGGGAGGAAGCCGAGGCCCGGCCCCGTGACGAGGTCCCCGACCGCCACCACCGCCATCACCGCGGCGGGCAGCCAGGTCAGCACGGAGAGACTGCGCTGCGGCTTCGCTGCGGCCATGGTCACTCCAAGGGTGTCGCGGCTTTCGAGGGCCGCCTCCGCAGGGGCCCCTCCCCCACCTTTGGACATCGCAAGGCTGCCAGGCAATCCCCTCGGTGCGCCCGACGCTTTACCCAATTGATTCCGAGAACGGACATTTCCTGATCGACGACAACCATGTGGTTCCGCCTGGTTGCCGATCACGGACTGCGGGCAAGTGAACTGTGTAGGACCGGCCGTGCAAGACATGCAGCGGCCCCGGTGCGGTCGCGCCGCGGGGATACCGGGTTGTCCTAGGAGGGGAAGTGATTCGCCATGCGTACGCATCGGCGTACCCATAGGCGTTCTGTACGCGTGGAGTACCTGCTGCCCGACAAGGCCGCGTCGGCGGGTCAGGCACGGAAGTTGACCTCGGAGTTCCTCGCCCGCTCCCGCCATCAACTGGCGCGGGTGGACGCGGAGCAGATCGACGACGCGACGCTGATCGTGTCCGAACTCGTCGCCAACGCGACCGAGCACGGCCGCGGCGAGTGCCGGCTGCGCCTCCAGCTGTCCGACGAGCGCGTCACGGTCGAGGTCTACGACGACAACCCGACCCCGCCCCGCGTACGGCCGTTGACGGCCGAGGGCGAGAGCGGACGCGGCCTGGCCATGGTCCGCTGCCTGGCACACCGCCTGGACGTCACCCCGCTCACCGGGGGCGGCAAGCGGGTGCGCGCGATCCTCGCGATCTGACCCCGGCCGGGGGTCGGTTCAGCCGACGCGCAGCGGCGGTACGACGGGCACCTCCGGGGCGGCATCGATGTCGGCCTGCGTCATCCGGAACTCGATCGGGTACGCCTCGCGCCGGGTGCGGCGGTCGGGTTCGGTGGTGCGCCACATGTAGAGGCAGCGGGCGCACTGGAGTACGTCCCACACGCCGGGGACCGGCGAGGTGGTCACGGTGTCGACCGTGTCGTGGGCGCAGCGGGGGCAGATCATGTCGGGTGACTCCTGACGAAGGTTCGTGGATCGGGTCAGCGGGCGGCGATGAGGGCGCGCAGCCGGTCGGTCCACTCGGGGGTCTCGGGCAGGTCGCGTACCGGGGTGTCGAAGTGGCCCCGGTTGTCCGGTGCGACCGGGGTCGTGGCGTCGATGATCATCTTGCTGGTGATTCCTGGGGTGTTGGCGGCCGGTGCCAGGGCCATGACCGACAGGTTGGGGACGATGATCACGTCGTCCTGGGGGTTCACCTTCGCGGACATCGCCCACATCACCTGGGGCAGGTCGAAGGGGTCGATGTCCTCGTCCACGACGATGACCTGCGTGACGTAGCCGAGGCCGTGGGGTGTGGTCATCGCGCGCATACCGACCGCCTTGGCGAAGCCGCCGTAGCGCTTCTTCGTGGAGACGATCACCGCGAGGCCGTGGGTGTACATGGCGTTGACGGCCTGCACTTCGGGGAATTCGGCGCGGAGTTGCTTGAGGAGGGGGACGCAGGTGTTGGGGCCGACGAGGTAGTCGACCTCGGTCCACGGCATGCCGAGGTAGAGGGACTCGAAGACCGGGTCGGTGCGGTAGGAGACGCGGTCGATACGGATCGTCGGCATACGTCGGCCGCCGGAGTAGTGGCCGGTGAACTCGCCGAAGGGGCCCTCTATTTGGCGCTTACGGCTCTCTACGACGCCCTCGATGACGACCTCGGAACCCGAGGGGACGTCGAAGCCGGTGAGTGGCGCGGTGGCGATGGGGGCGGGTGCTCCGCGCAGGGCGCCGGCCATCTCGTACTCGGACTGGTCGTAGCCCATCGGCATGCCGGCGACGATCGTGATGACGGGGTCGTTGCCGAGGGTGATCGCGATGGGCAGGTCTTCGTCCAACTCCTCGGCGGCTCGCAGGTGTTGGGCCACGTCGTGCATGGGGACGGGCTGGAAGGCGAGGCGGTCGCTGCCGATGACCTCGATGCGGTAGGTGCCGACGTTCTGCTTGCCGAAGTGGTCCGGGTCGCGCGGGTCGCGGGAGACCACGGCGGCCTTGTCGAGGTAGAAGCCGCCGTCGCCGTCGTTGAGCCGGAACAGCGGGAGGACCTTGAACAGGTCGATGTCGGCGCCCTGTTGGGTGTTCTCCCGCCAGGGCGCGTCCTCGCGGCGCTCCGGTGCGACCGGGAAGGCGTCCCAGCGGCGGGCGAACTCCTCGACCTGCTCGCGCACGGAGGTGTCCGGGGGCAGTCCGAGGGCGAGGGCGTGGTTGCGCCAGGAGCCGTGGACGTTCATCGCGATCCGGGCGTCGGTGAAGCCCTTGACGTTGTCGAAGTAGAGGGCGGGGGCGCCTTCGCCGATGCGTCCGGCCGCGTTGGCGGCGGCGGCCAAGTCCGGTTCGGGGAGGACCTGTTCGGTGATCCGCAGCAGTTGGCTGTGCTTGTCGAGGGTGTCCAGGAAGGTGCGGAGGTCGTCGTAGGGCATGCGTGGGCTCCGTACGTCGTGTGTGGGGTGGTGGCTCAGGCGGCGGGGTGGATGCGTGCGTCGCGGGCGGGGCGTATGCCTTCCCAGCGCTTGGCGGCGGGGGCGGGCAGGTCCAGCTGGTCGAGGACGCGGGAGGTGATGTGGGTGACGATGTCGTCGACCGTGGCGGGGTGGTTGTAGAAGGCGGGCATCGGGGGCACGATCCGTACGCCCTTGCGCGCGAGGTCGAGCATGTTCTCCAGGTGGATCTCGCTCAGGGGGGTCTCGCGCGGTACGAGGACCAGCGGGCGGCGTTCCTTGAGGATCACGTCGGCGGCCCGGCCGATCAGCCCGTCGGCGTAGCCGGTGCGGATGCCGGCCAGGGTCTTCATGGAGCAGGGCACGATCACCATGCCGTCGGTGCGGAACGACCCGGAGGCGATGGTGGCCCCCTGGTCCTCGGGGCCGTGGACGACGTCGGCCAGCTCGGCGATCTCGCGGGCGGTGCGTCCCGTCTCCAGCTCGATGGTGGTCCGGGCCCAGCGACTGAGGACGAGATGGGTCTCGACCTCGGGCAGCTCGGCGAGCTGCTCCAGCAGCCGGACACCGAGGACGGCCCCGGTCGCTCCGGTCATTCCCACGATCAGTCGCACGTCACCAGCTCCTTGCCCAGTCCGGTCTCTGCACTTTCGACCGTAGGAGCGGTTCACTGTCCGGCAAGGGTAGGCTCGGGACTCACCATGGGAAAAAACGGTCAGCATCGACCCGAGATCACGGACGTGGCGTACCGTCCGTCACTCGGCGCGCCCATCGGTATGGACGTGGTGGGATTCACCGAGCTGCTGGCGCGCGGTGAGCGTCGCGCCATCGACCTGTCGGCGCCGCAGCGGCCGGACTTCCATCACCTGATCCACGTCACCGAGGGCACGCTGCGCCACCGGGTGGACTTCACGGACTGCGCGGTGGAGGCGGGCGGCTGGCTGTGGGTGAGCTCGGGACAGGTGCACCAGTACGTCCCCGACGACCTGACGACGGCCCACGGCACGATCGTGATCTGGCAGCCCGGCTTCGTCCTGGCCGATCCGCCCTTCGACCAGTCACCCCTGCTCCCGACGGGCCCGCACGCCCGGGCGGCCCGCCTGACACTCCGTCACCTAACCCACGAATACGCCGACTTGGCGTCGCTCCCCCTCGACGCCCACCTCCAGACCCTCCGCATGCTCCTCACCGTCCTGCTGATCCGCCTCTCGCACGTCCGGCCGGACCCGGTGTCGTCCGCCCCGGCCGACGACACGTTCCGCCGCTACAGCGCCGCCCTGGAACGCGACTTCCGCACCAGCCACCAAGTCGCCGACTATGCCGCCGCGTTGGGCTACAGCCCGCGCACCCTCACCCGCGCGACCCTCGCGGCCACCGGAACGACCGCCAAGCAGTACCTCGACGCCCGCATCCTCCTGGAGGCCAAGCGCCTCCTCGTCCACACCGACGCGACGGCGGCGGACGTCTCCCGCACCCTCGGCTTCGGCGAGCCGACCGACTTCGCGAAGTTCTTCCGCAAGCGGGAAGGGCGTACGCCACTGGAGTTCCGGGCGGTGGCACGCGGGCAGACATGAGTAGCCCGAGCAACTGGAGGTGGGTATGCGGGAGTTCCAGCCGGGTCAGACCGCCGTACGGCGTGATGTGTTCCGGCGGAAGGTGTGGAGCGCCCATGCGTTACGGGTCGTCGAGGACACCGCCGAGGCACTGGTTCTGGGGTGCCGGCCGGGCGCGGAGTCGTTGGCCCCTACGACCTGGATCGAGTCGCTCCTCACCGGCGACGAAACCGCCCGGCTGCGCGCCCTGGCGAACCTGGCCGATGGCAACTGGCAGCTCGGCCACTGGACTTGGCGGGACACAACCCATCTCCAATGGGTGCCGCCCGACAGCTGGTTCAGCGTCAACGCGTTCTTCGACGCCGCGGGAGAGGGCCGACTCACGTACTGGTACGTCAACTTCCAGCAGCCGATGCGCCGCACGCCCCTCGGTTTCGACACCTTCGACCTGCTGCTGGACCTGGTGGTCGCGCCCGACCTGTCGCGATGGGACTGGAAGGACGAGGACGAGTACGCCCACGGCCGCCGGTTGGGGGTGGTGAGCGAGGCCGATCACCGGGCGGTGGAGAAGGCTCGCGAGGAGGCGGTCGCGATGATCGAGGGGGCCGTCGGACCGTTGGCCGCGGAACGGGGGTTGGGGACGTGGCGCTACGAACCCGACTGGCCCGATCCTCAACTACCCACCGGCGTCCTGGACTTGGGCTAGTCGGTGCCGCCTGGGTCTCCTGACGGGCCGATCCGCACCGGCAGTTCACTCAGGCCCCGAAGCAGCGTGCTCGTTCGCCACGTCAGTGTCGCGGGGTCGGTGGCGAGGGTGAGGTCGGGGCAGTGGTGCAGGAGGAGGCGTACGGCGATGGCGGCCTCGGTGCGGGCCAGGGGTGCTCCCAGGCAGTGGTGGAGGCCGTGGCCGAAGGCGAGGTGTGCGGGTCCCCGGCGCCGTAGGTGGAAGCGGTCGGGCTCGGGGAAGTGGAGCGGATCGCGGGAAGCTGCGGCCAGGGAGATCTGCACAGCGTCCCCGGCCGGGATGTGGGTACCGGCGAGTTCCAGCGACTCGGTCGCGAAACGGAACGCGGTGGCGTGGACGGGCGACTGGTGGCGCAGCGCCTCCTCCACGGCGGCATCGGCCAAGTCCGGCTCGGAGCGCAGCAGTTCGAGTTGGTCGGGGTGGGTGAGCAGGGCATGGACGGTCGCGGAGATCAGGTTGACGGTCGTCTCGTGGCCGGCGACGAGGATCAGGAAAGCCATTCCGAGGAGTTCCTCGGAGGTGAGGGGTGACCCGGCGGGTTCGCGGGCCGTGGCGACCAGGTCACTCAGCAGGTCGTCGTCTCGTGTGCCGCGCTTCCGGTGGATCAACTCGGCCAGGTAGCCACCCAGGGCGGCGGCGGCCGAGGCGCCCGACTCGGGCGAAGCGGGCATCACGAGCTCGTTCGACCAGGCGTGGAACACCGTACGGTCCGCGGTGGGCACCCCGAACAGGTCGCAGATCACGGTGACGGGCAGCGGCAGGGCGTACCGGCTGACCAGATCCACCGTCCCCCGCGCCGGCAGCCCGGCGAGCAGATCGCCGGCGATCTCCGCGATGCGTGGGCGGAGGGCGGCGATCCGCGCGGGCGTGAAGTGGCCCGCGACCAGCCGCCGTAGGCGCGTGTGGTCGGGTGGATCGGTCTGCAGCATGTTGCGGCCGAGGGCGTGTCCGCCGTCGTCCTGCCAAGTCGCGGAGTGGCGGATGTCGTTGCGCAGGCGCGGGTCGGTCAGGGCGGCGCGGGCCGCGTCCCGGGTGACGACCAGCCAGCTCTCGCCACTGCCCGGCGCGAGGACCCGGTGCACGGGACCTCGTTCACGCAGGGCCGCGTACACGGGGTGGGGATCGGTGGCCAGGTCGTGCCCGTCGGGGGCGAGGTCCTGGAGGGTGGGTGCCGGCATGGCACTCCTTTCGGTGGTCGGCGGGGGTTCGGGGCCGGGCGGTCAGCTGCCGCCGCGCCGTACGGCATGTAGCGCGTACGCGAGGGCCGGCGCCTGGGCATGGCCCGCTCGGTCGGCCGCCGGGCGGCTGGCGTCGGAGGTCAAGTCGCGGCCCCTGGTCACGGCGCACTCGGGGCAGGGCGTCACATGCCGCTGCACCAAACAGCAGGCGCCGCGTGCGCGAAGGTCATCGACTGGGCGTGGCCAGTACGGGCGCCCGCCAGACGGCCGACGTCGGCGGTCGAGTCGCGGCCCATCGCAACTCGGGCCGCACGATCGGGTCCGGCACGGCACTCCTGTCGATGGTTACGGGGCAGTCGGGGCAGGGCGATCACACACCACCGCGCCATACGGCGTGCACCGCGTGCGCGAGGGCCATCGCCTGGGTGTGGCCGGCACGGGCGGCTGCCGGACGGCGGGCGTTCGCGGTCAGGTCTCGGCCCATCGCGCGGCGGGACGGGCGGTCCGGGGTCACGAGGGTGATCTCGGCGCCCTGCACGGCGAGTTGGGCCGCCTGTTGCGGGGCGCTGGGGTGCGGGCCGACCGCCTTCGGGATCGGTGCGACGGCCAGGATGTGGTCGTAGCCGTCGGCCAGGTGCACGTTGGTGGTCGTGCGGCTGCCGCCGTCGATCCAGCGGCGGCCGGCGGCCGTGACGGGCGGTGAGACGAGGGGGACGGCGCAGCTCGCGGCGACCGCTTCGACGAGGGGCACCTTTGCGTGCGCGTCGAAGGTCGACAAGGTCCCGGTCTCGGCGTCCACCGCCGTGATCCGCAGGGCACGGTCCGGCCAGTCCCGGGCGCCGCGCAGCAACGTGCCGACGGCGTCGAGGAGTTCGGACTCGGGTCCGGTGTGTGCGCCGAGGGCGGCACGGCCGAGCCGTCGTACGGAGCGTTGCGGATCGCGGGATCCCAGCGCCGCCCACAGGAAACGGATCGTCTGGGCCGCGGTGACCCGTAGCTCCACCTCGTCGGAGCGGTCGAGTTGACGTTCGTACAGCTCCGCCGGTGCCTCGCCGGCCGCGAGCCGGGCGCCGAAGATCGCGCCCGCGGAGGTGCCGATGATCATGTCGGCGCGGTCGAGGTCGACGCCGGCCTCCGTGAGCCCGGCGAGCACACCCGTCATCCACGCCCCGCCGACGGGCCCGCCACCACCCAGAACCAGTGCCGTGCCACGCATGACGCCACCCCCTCGTCGCAGAAATGGGGAGCACTCCCCACTTGACGGATCGACGATAGCATCACGACCGGGGAGCACTCCCCACTAGTGCGGAGGACGAGGATGACGGGCCCGAACGACACGACGGCACCTGCTCGACGCCGCGATGCGCGGCGCAACCGGGAGCTGCTGATCGAGGCAGCCCACGCCCTCTTCACCGAGCAGGGGCTGCACGCGCCGATCGACGTGATCGCCCGCCGGGCCGGTATCGGCAACGCCACCCTGTACCGGCACTTCCCCACCCGCGCAGCCCTCGTGGACGCGGTCTTCCGCGACCTGCTCACCGACACGATGAGCGTGGGCGAGCAGGCGCGCACCGTCGAGGACGCCTGGGCGGGCCTGACCGGTTATCTGGGGACCGTCTTCGCGGGCCTGGCCGCCGATCGCGGCACCAACGACCTCATGACCACCCACCTCGACGGCGTCGACTCGCTCCAGGCCGTGCACGCCCACAACCGGCACACCGTGGAACTGCTGCTGAGCAGGGGCCGCGACCAGGGCACGATCCGCGCGGACGTCACCCCGGAGGACGTCCTGTTCACCCTCGCCGCGCTGGGCCGAACCGTCCCCGCCCTCACCGCGGCCGCCGGCCCCGACGCCTGGCGCCGCCCGCTGGCGCTCCTCCTGGACGGACTGCGCGCCGCACCCGCCACCACCGCGCTCCCCTCCCCCGCCCTCACCGCGCCACAGCTCAACACCGCACTGCAGGGCCTTGGTTCACAGAACTGAGCTGTCCACGGCATGACCGGGCATCGGCGTCCGGAAAGCCCGCTGCCCGGCGCCGAAGAGCGATCCCCCACTCCTGCGACGCCGGGCAGCACTCCCCCGTACGTTCATCTCGCCCAGGTCAGGACTCGACCCCGGCATCCTCCAACTCGCTGGCCTCCTCGACCTTCTCCTCGGTCGGCGTGGCTGCCCGTACCGCCGGGATCGCCGCCGCGACCAGAGCCGCCAGCAGGGCGACGCCGCCGCCGATGATGAGACCCGTGCGGAAGCCGCCCTCGGAGGTGAAGGTGTAGCCGCCGGCCGTGTTGGTCATCTGGGCGAGGACCACGCCGATCACCGCGGCGCCGATCGAGGTGCCGAGGGAGCGCATCAGAGTGTTGAAGCCGTTGGCGGCGGCGGTCTCGGAGAGGGGGACCGAGCTCATGATGAGGGCGGGCATCGCGCCGTAGGCGAGGCCGACGCCGCTGTTGATGACGATGCAGACGACCATGAGGCCCCAGGCGGAGCTCATCAGGCCCATCGACAGGGCGTAGCCGGCGGTGATGACGAGGACGCCGCTGATCAGGGTGAACTTGGGGCCGCGGGCGTTGGTGAGCTTTCCGCCGAGCGGGGAGACGATCATCATCATGATGCCGCCGGGGGCCATCCACAGGCCGGAGGCGAGCATCGACTGGCCCAGGCCGTAGCCGGTGGCCTCGGGGAACTGCAGCAGCTGTGGGACGACCAGCATGCTGGAGTACATGCCGACGCCGACGAAGACCGAGGCGATGTTGGTGATCAGGACCCGGGGGCGGGCCGTCGTACGGAGGTCGATCAGCGGGTCGCCGGTGCGCAGTAACCACACACCCCAGGACAGGAAGGCCACGATCGCGACGGCGAACAGGCCCAGCACGGTGGCCGAACCCCAGCCCCAGTCGGCGCCCTTGGAGATGCCGAGCAGCAGGCAGACCAGGCCGACGGCGAGGCCGAGGGCGCCGGGAGCGTCGAAGCGCTGGCCCTTGGCGGCGGCCGGTACGTCCGGGATCAGGAACCAGATCAGCGCGGCGACGACCACGGCGAGGGCGGCCGAACCCCAGAACAGCGCACGCCAGTTGGCGTACTGGGCGATCGCCGCGGCGATCGGCAGGCCGAGGCCGCCGCCGATGCCCATCGAGGCGCTGACCAGGGCGATGGAGGGGCTGAGCCGCTCCTGCGGTACGACGTCCCGCAGCAGGGCGATGCCCAGCGGGACCATGCCCATGCCCATGCCCTGCAGACCGCGTCCGACGATCATCGGGACCACGGACGAGGAGAGCGCGCAGACCACCGAGCCCACGATCAGCGGGACGGAGCAGGCGAGCAGCATACGGCGCTTGCCCAGCAGGTCACCGAGGCGGCCGACGACCGGCACACAGACCGCGGCCACCAGCAGCGTGGCCGTGATCACCCACGCAGCGTTCGAGGACGAGGTGTGCAGCATCTCCGGCAGATCGGCGATGAGCGGGGTGACCAGCGTCTGCATGATCGCGGCCGTGGTGCCGGCGAAGGCCAGCGTGGCGACCACGCCTCCTGCGCGGGCTGAGGGCTGGGGGGCGTCCATGACGGGACTCCTCGGCATGTCTGTTCAGTCGGGATGTGAAGGAGTGTGCATCGTACACATCATATGTATCAGCCATGTGATGGGGATGGTGCATACCGTCGTGCGAGGATGGGCCGGGCCGCACCGGAGCGCACGACACGGCGGCGGCATCGGCTGGAAGCAGGAGGCAGCGAACCGATGGACAGGCGCACGCGCGAGGTCGAGTACGAGCAGATGCTCCTCAGCCGGCACGGACTGCTCGCGCAGAAGGGCGGGCGCCGCAAGGACGGCGTGCTGGAGCGCAGCGCCTACATCCTGCTGAGCCGGATCCGCGTCCAAGGACCCATGTCCATCGGCGAGTTGAGCGACGCCTTCGGTCTCGACACGTCCACCCTCAACCGGCAGACGGCGGCGGCCATGCGCTCCGGGCTCGTGGACCGCATCCCCGATCCGAAGGGCGGCATGGCCCGCAAGTTCCGCATCACGGACCTGGGCGCGCGGATGCTCGACGAGGAACGCGAGGGTTTGGTCCGGTCCCTGGACCAGATCATGGACGACTGGTCGGACGAGGACATCGACGCCTTCGCGGCTTTCCTACGACGCTTCAACACCGACATCGAACGGCTCGGCGGGCGTCCCTGGCCACGGCCATGAGCCCCGCCCCGTGACAACTCACGGGGCGGGGCGGTCAGTTCACGCCGGGCGTGGCTGTGTCAGGAGGAGCGGCGAGAGCGGCTCGCCATGTACACCGTGCCGCCACCGAGGGCGATCACCAGGGCCGCACCGCCCGCTATGAGGCCGACCGGCGCGTTGGAACCGGTCTCCGCCAGCGGCGTGTTGCCACCGTTGGGCGTCGCCTTCGGGGAGGGCGAGGGCGACGACTTCAGCGGCGGGACGTGCGCGGAAGTGGGCGGCGTCGTCGACGGCTTGGGGCTGGCCGGCGGGGTCGACTCCTCGGCGGGAGGCGTGCTGTCGGCCGGGGTCCCCGGCGTCTCGGGCGGCGCCGAGGCCGGCTGGGTCGGCGTCGGGGTGGGCGACTCCGGCGTGCTCGGGGTGCACTCCTTGTCACCGCCGTTCCAGGCCGCGATGAGGTGGTACGGGGTCATGATGTTGTCGGGCTGGTACGGAAGCGGGCCGTGGCCCTCGCCCGTACCGCCGTCGTAGGTGACGTCGTCGCCGTACAGGTCGATCTGGCCGTAGCAGTCGGGCGACTTGACCTTCAGCTGCTGCCAGGTGTCCTGCGAGCCCGCGACATCCTTGGCGGTGAGGTAGACCGTGGTCTTGTCGACCATGGTCTGGTGGCCGGAGTTGTACCAGGTGGGGCCTTCGGCGGTGTACTCGGCGAGCGAGACGGGGTACTTGCAGCTGTCCCCGACGCTCTGGTCGGGAGCCAGCCGGACCTCGACGGTGCCGGGGATGGTGTCCCACTGGAGGAACCCGCCCTGCGAGGTCCAGTCGGCGCCGACAACGTTTCCATCGGCGCCGACGATGCGGTACTGCACGGTGGCGGACTGGCACGCGTCGGCGTCGGTGGCGCTCGCCGGGCCGGCCGCGAGCACGGGCGCGGCGGCGGCGATGAACGCGGTGGCTGCGAGGGCGGACAGGGATCGGAGGTGGTGCGAACGTGACAAAGTGAGCCTCGACGATGGTAAAAGGTGTGGGAGGTGGCAGAACGAGCGGCGGGCGCACGAAGGAAAACGATCGAGGGCGTGCGCGACCGGACCGCTCGCAGATGCTCCGCTCAGCCAAGGCACAGCGAAGCAAGCTGAATTCTTGTCACCTTTCACAACTCCCGTCAATCCTTCACCACTTGACCACAGGTCAAGATCAGGGCATCACCGCGAGTAGATGCCGGCGCAGCCCCTCCAACTCGACGTACAGGCCGACGTCGACCAGCTCGTCACCGTCCCGATCGTAGGTCAACTCGTTGAGCAGTTCGGTGAGTTGGTGGGAGCCGCCGCGCAGGTCGGTCCACGGAAGGCGTACGCGGCCCTGGGCGGGTTGCTCGGAGAGGTTGACGACGACGAGATGGCGGCTGGAATCCGTTGTCCAGGACCAGGCGACCAGGTTCTCGTGGGTGAGGTTGTCCGGCCAGCCGGTGCAGTCGAGCAGCTGCCACTCCCCTCCCGTGCGCATGCCGGAGGAGGCGACCGCCGCGAGCAACTGGTGGTGGAACGCGAGGAGTTCCTTGTCGACGGGCTCCTCCGGCCGACGGGAGAGGAAGACCGGTGGCCGCACCTTCCGTCCCTCGAACTGTCCCTCGTGCCAGAGCGTCGCGCCGGGCAGGGTCGCGATGGTGACGGCCGCCGCCCGTTCCCGCTCGGGCGACAGGGTGGCGGCGGCCCGGGGTTCGTCGTGGTTCTCCAGGAAGCGCACCAAGCCGCGCTGGTAGCGGACGTCGGCCTGAAGATGGCCGTGCACCGAGTCGGCGCCCTCGTGCAGCAGGCGGTCGTAGAGGCGTTTGTCGTAGCAGTGGTCGAACCCCTGTTGTTGCAGGGCCCATTCGAGGTCCCAGTAGGCCTCGGCGACGAACAGGAAGTCGGGGTGGCGCTCGCGGACCTTGGGGATCGTGTACGGCCAGAAGTCCTCGGCCGGTGCCGTGCCCGCCCGTTCGCCCCAGGTCTTCGCGAACACGTCGGTCATCAGCAGCATGGCCATGTCGCAGCGCACGCCGTCCGCCTGGTCGGCGATCGAGGCGAGGGTGTCGACGGCCGCCGTGCGCAACTCGTCGCTGAAGGCGTTGAGTTGGACGACGTCCGGCCAGGGCGCGAAGTAGGGGTCGCGGCCTCGGGCGAAGACCTTGCCGCCGGTCTCCAGGAAGGCGGCGGGGTCGCGGGCCAGGTCGTCGGGGGTGCCCTGGACCAGGCAGCCGGGGCGTTCGGTCAGCCAGGGGTGGTCGGGGGCGATGTGGTTGGGGACGTAGTCGAGGATCAACCGGACGCCACGGGCGGCGAGTTGGGCGCGAGCAGCGGCCAGTCCCTCGGGACCGCCGAGGGTTGCGTCCACCACGTAGTTCCGAACGCAGTACGGCGAGCCGGCCACGTCCTCCGGGCGGAGGTCGGGCAGCGCGGCCCGGAACGACTCCTGGAGCGAGGCGTCGCGCAGCGCGATCTCCAGCCCGGCGGGACTGCGTTCCCACACACCCATCAGCCAGATCGCGTCGACGCCAGGGAGCGCGACCTCGTCCCAGGCGGCCTCAGGTATCTCGCCGAGGGTCACGGGGTGGCCGTAGCGGCGGCTCAACTCCCCCAGCCAGATAAGGGTGTTGATCTCGTAGATCACCGGATGCTCGGGCCAGGCGGTCATGACAGCGGCTCCTCTCGGTCACCGGTCGGGCGCAGGCTCTCGCGGCCCCGGGCCGACCACTCGCCGTCGCCCAGGGTGTGGAAGAGGGTGGCGGTGACCGCGGACAGGCCGGTCCAGCCGGTCTGGTGGGAGGCGCCGAGGCCGGCTCCGTTGTCGCCGTGGAAGTACTCGTAGAAGAGGATCAGGTCCTTCCAGTGCGGGTCCTTGGCGAACTTGGCCTGGGCGCCGTGCACCGGCCGGTGTCCGTCGGCGTCGCTGAGGAAGGTGGCGGTGAGCCGGTCGGAGATCTCGCCGGCGACCTCGTAGAGGGTGAGTTGGCGGCCCGATCCGGTGGGGCACTCGACGGTGAACTCCGGGCCGTGGAAGGCGTGCAGGTTGAGCAGGGCGCGGATCAGCAGCAGGTTGACCGGGAACCACACGGGGCCGCGCCAGTTGGAGTTGCCGCCGAACATGCCGGAGTCGGACTCGGCGGGCAGATAGCCGACGCCGTACGACTCCCCGTGCACCTCGAAGGTGTAGGGGTGCTCGGCGTGGTGGCGGGAGAGGGAGCGGATGCCGTGCGGGCCGAGGAACTCGCCCTCGTCGAGCATCCGGGAGAGGATGCGGCGGAGTCGGTCCTCGCCGAACAGGGCGAAGAGGTAGCGGCCGTCGGCGTTCGGGCCCAGTGCCTCGTGCGAGGAGATGGTGGCCTCGACGGCTGGATGGCGTTCGATGAACTCCCGTGCTCCGGCGACCAGTTCGGGGAAGCGCTGGTCCGCCCAGCCGCCGACCAGGCTGGTGGCCGCGAGCGGGATCAGTCCGACGAGCGAGCGGACCTTGAGCCGGGTCGCCGTGCCGTCGGGCAGCCGCAGCACGTCGTAGAAGAAGCCGTCCTCCTCGTCCCACAGGCTCGCGTTGTCGGCGCCGATGCGGTTCATGGCGACGGCGATCCACGCGAAGTGCTCGAACAGGGACTGCGCCTGTTCGACGTAGACGGGGTTGTCGACGGCCAACTCTATGGCGATCTCAAGGAGGTTCTGGCAGTACAGCGCCATCCACGCGGTGCCGTCGGCCTGGTCGAGGTGGCCGCCGGTGGGGAGCGGGGCGCTGCGGTCGAAGACGCCGATGTTGTCGAGGCCGAGGAAGCCGCCCTGGAAGACGTTGTTGCCGTCGGTGTCCTTGCGGTTGAGCCACCAGCTGAAGTTCTTCATCAGCTTCTGGAAGGCGTTCTCCAGGAAGGCGCGGTCACCCTTGCCGGTGCGGTGTTTCTCCAACTCGTAGAGGAACAGGGTGGCCCAGGCGTGCACGGGCGGGTTGACGTCGCCGAAGTTCCATTCGTACGCCGGGATCTGGCCGTTGGGGTGGAGGTAGAGGCGGCGCAGCAGCAGGTCCAACTGGCTCTTGGCGAAGGTGAGATCGACCATCGAGAGGGCGACGGTGTGGAAGGCGAGGTCCCAGGCCGCGAACCACGGGTACTCCCAGGTGTCCGGCATCGACA
Organism: Streptomyces prunicolor; assembly: GCF_045162825.1. NCBI lineage: Bacteria > Bacillati > Actinomycetota > Actinomycetes > Kitasatosporales > Streptomycetaceae > Streptomyces > Streptomyces prunicolor. The sequence goes on from NZ_CP108676.1 coordinate 351,560, forward strand.
TGATCTCGTCGTTGACCATGTGGTACCAGTTGCTGTTCCGCACCCGGGGGTCGGAGGCGAGCGGGTCGACGCCGTGCTCGGTCAGCCAGCGCTCGACGTCGAGGTAGTAGTACTGCTTGCTCCACAGCATCCCGGCCAACGCCTGCCGTACCAGCCGTCGTTCGTCGGCCGGGGTGTCGGCGGCGGTGATGCCGTCGTAGAACTCGTCGGCCTCCGCACGCCGTTGGGTCATGACGGTGTCGAAGTCGCCGGTCCAGTCGGGTAGTTCGGTGGCGGTGAGGCGTAGGCGGACGGTGGCGCTCTGGCCGCCGGGGATGGTGAGTACGTGGTGGACGGCGGCCTTGGTGCCGGTCCGGTCGGGGTTGACGGCTCCGGTCTCGCCTCCGACCACGTAGCGGTCGATGCCGTCCTTGACGTACGGGGAGGAGTTCGAACTGCCGAAGATCTTCTCGTTGTTGGTGTCGTTCTCGGTGAACAGGGCCTGCGCGTCCGCGTCGCAGTACAGCCGGCGCGGGCCCAGCTCCTCGTGGTCGGCGCGGAGTTGGCCGCCGGACTCCTGGTGGATGGACGGTACGGCGGTGTCGCCGGCCCAGGACCAGGTGTGCCGGAACCACAGGGTCGGCAGCAGGTGCAGGGGGGCCTCGTCGGGGCCGCGGTTGTGCGCGGTGATCTCGATCAGCAGGTCGTCGGGGCCCGCCTTGGCGTACTCGACGAACACGTCGAAGTAGCGGTCCTCGTCGAAGATGCCGGTGTCGAGGAGCTCGTACTCGAAGTCACCGCGCCCACGGGCCTGGTTGGTGGCCTTGAGGTCCTCGTACGGGAACTCCGACTGCGGGTATTTGTAGAGGTACTTCATGTACGAGTGGGTGGGCGTGCTGTCGAGGTAGAAGTAGTACTCCTTGACGTCCTCGCCGTGGTTTCCCTCGGCGTTGGTGAGGCCGAACATCCGCTCCTTGAGGATCGGGTCGCGGCCGTTCCACAGCGCGAGCGCGAAGCACAGCCGCTGTTTGTCGTCGCTGACGCCCGCGATGCCGTCCTCGCCCCAGCGGTAGGCGCGCGAACGCGCCTGGTCGTGCGTGAAGTACGACCAGGCGTCACCGCCCTGGCTGTAGTCCTCCCGTACGGTCCCCCACTGGCGCTCGCTCAGATAAGGACCCCAACGGCGCCAGGGCACCCCGGAATCGTCGGCCTCGGCCAGCCGTCGCCGTTCGGCGTCCGGTGTTTCAGCGCTCGTCCCCATCGCCCGTCCTCCCCTTGGCCCGACCCATTCCCCCAGACTCCGGTGTCCCGGACCCGACGGCAACACGAACAGCCGGGCGGAGAGCGCCGGTACCGGTCACGAACACCGCGACGGCGAGCAGCAGAGCCGCGGTCGCCGCGACCGGTGCCACCAGGAAGGCTCCGGTGCTGCCGTGGCGGTCGGCGAGGTACCCGGCCACCACCTGCCCGGTAGCGGTGCCGAGTGGTCCGCCCGCGCAGAGGATCGTCAGGGCGACGGTCGCGCGATCGGCGGGTGCGAGTCGTTCGGTGAGGGCGTAGAGGCTGATCAGGTACGGGGCCACGGTCACACCGGCGATGGTCATGGCCGTAGGAACGGCGTGCAGTCTGTCCCCCACGACCAACGTGAGGGCGCCCAGCAGCAAGGTCGCCGCGAAGGTCACGTACCGGTGGCGGAGGGTGAAGCGGGCGGGAAGCCAGGCGCAGGCGGCGCCCGCCACGGCGCTGCCGATGCCGAAGAGGGCGTAGAGGAGTCCTGCGCTGCCGGGGTGGCCGCTGTCGTTGGCGTAGGTGGTGACGGCGGTCTGTGTGGCACCGAAGATCGTGCCCATCGCGGCCATGGCGAGGAACATGGCGACAAGTGGCAAGCGGGGCAAGGGAGTTCGTGCGGGGCGGGAGTTCTGGCGCTGCTCGGTTCCCTCGTGGGTGAGGGAGAGCGCGAACGGGAGGGTGGCCAGGACGAGGAGGGCGATGGCCGCCACGGTCGGCGCTGTCGGGCCTGAGGGCTGTCCCGTATGTCCGACGCCCCCATCGGGTGCGAAGTGAGACTGGGTTGGCTGGACGTTGCCGGAAGACGGCAGAGTTCAGCCGACTCTTGATGCCGGAACCTGCCGTTCGCGTCGAGCAACCAGGTGGCTACCGTTGTCAGGCAGTCTTCGACCAGCGAAGCCGGCTCCGTCGATCACGACGACCGTCTGAGGCGATTGCGGGGGACGATGGGTTACGTGGTTGCGACGCTGGCGGTCGTGGCGTCAATTCTGGCCATGGCCATGACCGTGCTTGTACGTCGGGAGCGACGGCGCGTACCGGTCAATCCCGAAGCGCATCGGATCGAAACGGCGGCTACCCGGGGTCTTCGCGACGCGCGCCGCCAGGCCCATGCTTCTCAGCATTTCGCCGATGGCAGCGGCGTCAGCGCTCTGCGGGACCGCGACTCTCGGTCATAGTGATCGGTCTATCGCTGCCGGCTTTCGGCACGCAGTGGCTTTGTCGGGTGTGTCAGCCGGCCAGAGCGAAGCTGATCTCTTCGACGGTCGCCTCGTACGAGAGGGCGGTGGGTAGGAGGTCGGGCCGGTCGCGGGTACGGAGCAGGCGCGACCAGTGGACCCGTACCAGCGGCCCGCCGAGCGCGTTGGCGCAGCCCTGGGCGGCTGCCGCGAGACCGGCGAAGGCGTAACTGCCGGAGGCGGCCTGGACGAGGACGAGGGTCGCGAGGGAGGAGGTCGCGTAGGGAAGGCGGGCCAGAAAGCCCAGGGGGAAGAATGCCGCGCCGGGAACACGCAGCAGGGATCGGTACGCCATGGGCGTCTCCAATGGGCACGACGGAGAGACGCGCCACCCAGCCACCGCGCGTTGACGATCCCGATTCTGTCGCGCAGCCTAGCGAGCGGACCGGCCCGTCACCAGAGTGCTCAGTCCCCTCCGTGGTCGCCGTAGGCGGTGACGGACAGGAAGCGGACAGGGAGTTCGACCAGTTCCTGGGGGCCGTGCGCGCCCTCGCCGTCGAGTTGGAGGGCGTCGCCGGGGCGCATGGTGTAGGCCGCCTCTCCGTGGCCGTAGAGCATGACGCCTTCGAGCATGAACAGCAGCTCGGTGCCGGGGTGTTGGAAGAGGGGGAAGACCTCGCTGGACTCGGTGAGGGTGACCAGGACGGCTTCCATGCGTTTGTGGGGGCCGCGCAGGGCGCCGAGGAGTTCGTAGAGGTGGCCGACCCGGCTGCCGCGGCGGATGATCTGGGCGCCGTGGCCGGCGGGGACGTAGACGGCCTCGCGTTCGGTGTCGACGCCTCGGAAGAGGGCGGTGACCGGGACGTTCAGGCCGGTGGCGAGGCGGCCGAGCGTGGTGAGGCTGCACGACGTGTGCGCGTTCTCGATCTTGGAGAGCATCGCTTTCGAGATGCCGACCCGGGCCGCCATCTCCGCCACCGACAGACCGGCCGCGATCCGGTAGCGGCGCACCTGGCGGGCGATCGCGGTCTCCAAGTCCACTGGCCCGTCGGCCTGTTCGGGGGTGATCTCCCGGTCGGGCAGCGCGGCTGTCCGGTCGTCGTGGTCGGTGCCCATGGCGGTCATTCTGCCTGATGGGCGGGTGTTTACCGGGAGTTGCTGGTCGCGGGTCAACGGCTCAGCGCGAATCGTGGGTGGGGCTCGGCGCGGCCCAGGGCGAGGTCGGCGGCCATCGCACCGATGAGGGGGGTGAACTTGGCGCCGTGGCCCGAGCACGGGGAGACGACGACGAAGGGGCCGGTGCGGTCGAGGACAAAGTCCTCGTCGGGGGTGGTGGTGTAGAGGCAACTGGCCTCCGCCACGGGCGTGGGGTCGAGGCCGGGCAGGGTGCGTTCCACCCATGCGGTGACCTTGTCGCGCGAGGCGGGGTCGATGGTGCCGGTGCGGGTGTCGGCGGTGGTGGGGGTGCCCTCGTCGTGCTGGGCGACCTTGAGGGCCGGGAGGGGGCCGCCGTCGCTGTCGGAGGGGAGGCCGTAGAGGTTCAGTTCGTCCTTGTGGACGAAGACGGGCCAGTTCGCCGACGGGTCGCGACGACGGAAGTGGAAGACCTGTTGCTGGGTCACCTGGAGCGGTGGCAGGGGCTTCACCATGCCCAGCGGGGCGGCGAGTTGGGGCAGCCAGGCGCCGGATGCGACGACGACCGTGTCCGCGACGAGGGTGGGGCCGTCCGTCCGCAGCTCCACCCGGCCGTCGGCGCGGATGTCCGCGCCGGTCACGCGGACGCCGGTGAGGACACGGGCGCCGAGTTCGGCGGCCCGGCGTACGGCTGCGGCCACCGTCGCGTCGGCGTCGACCGTGCCCGCGTCCGGGTGGTGGAGCACGGGGCCCTGGAAGCGGAACTGCGGCCAGCGGTCGGTCGCTTCGGCCGCGGTCAGCAGTTCGTGCGGTACGGCGGCTGCCGCCAGGAGGTCCGCGATGCCCGCCGGGTCGCGGCCCGCACCGAAGTCCAATCCCCCGGTGAGGCGCAGCAGTTGGGCGCCGGTGTCCTGCTCCAGCTCCTGCCAGAGTTCGCGGGCCTCGCCGGTGAGGCGGACGTAGAGGGGGTCGGCGTAGGCGCGGCGGTAGATGCGTGAACTGCCGTGGGAGCTGCCGGACTTGTGGCCGATCTCGTACGCCTCGACGAGCGTGACCTCGTGGCCCTGCCGGGCGAGTTGCCAGGCCGTGGCCGCGCCCATCAGGCCCGCGCCGATGACGGCGATCACCGTACGGCTCCGGGGATCCAGTCGGTGCCGGCGAGGGGGACGCGGGCCATGGCGGCGGACTCGATGGTGAGGGCCACCAGGTCCTCGGGTTCCAGGTGGTGGAGGTGGGCCTTGCCGCAGGCGCGGGCGAGGGTCTGGGCCTCCATGGTGAGGACGCGGAGGTAGTTGGCGAGTCGGCGTCCGCCTTCGACGGGGTCGAGGCGGGCGGCGAGTTCCTCGTCCTGGGTGGAGATGCCGGCCGGGTCGCGGCCGTCCTGGAAGTCGTCGAAGTAGCCTGCGGCGGAGCCGAGTTCGCGGTACTCGGCGTCGTGCCGGGGGTGATTGTCGCCGAGGGCGATCAGGGCGGCGGTGCCGATGGCGACCGCGTCCGCGCCGAGTGCGATGGCCTTGGCGACGTCGGCGCCGGTGCGGATGCCGCCGGAGACGATGAGTTGGACCTCGCGGTGCACGCCGAGTTCCCGAAGTGCCTGTACCGCCTGGGGAATCGCGGCGAGGGTGGGGATGCCGACGTGCTCGATGAACACGTCCTGGGTCGCGGCGGTACCGCCCTGCATGCCGTCGACGACCACGACGTCGGCGCCCGCGTGCACGGCGAGCTTCACGTCGTAATAGGTGCGCGTGGCGCCGACCTTGACGTAGATCGGCTTCTCCCAGTCGGTGATCTCGCGGAGTTCGCCGATCTTGATGGTGAGGTCGTCGGGGCCGGTCCAGTCGGGGTGACGGCAGGCGCTGCGCTGGTCCACGCCGACCGGCAGGGTGCGCATACCGGCGACGCGGTCGGTGATCTTCTGGCCGAGCAGCATGCCTCCGCCGCCGGGCTTGGCGCCCTGGCCGAGGACCACTTCGATGGCGTCGGCCTTGCGGAGGTCGTCGGGGTTCATGCCGTAGCGGGACGGCAGGTACTGGTAGACAAGGTGCTTTGACTGGCCGCGTTCCTCCGGGGTCATACCGCCGTCGCCGGTGGTGGTGGAGGTACCGGCCGCGCTCGCCCCGCGCCCGAGCGCTTCCTTGGCGTTCGCGGAGAGGGCGCCGAAGCTCATGCCGGCGATGGTCACCGGGATGTCCAGGTGCAGCGGGTACTTGGCGTTGCGGGTGCCGAGGACGACGTCGGTGTCGCAGCGCTCGCGGTAGCCCTCCAGGGGGTAGCGGGACATGCTGGCGCCGAGGAAGAGGAGGTCGTCGAAGTGCGGGAGGGGGCGTTTGGCGCCCCAGCCCCGGATGTCGTAGACGCCGGTGGCCGCGGCCCGTTGGATGGCGTGGATGGTGGCGCGGTCGAAGGTGGCCGATTCGCGCAGGCCGTGCGATGCGAAGTCCATGCCCGTGTCCCTCTCTCCGGCCCTGCCCTTGTCCCTGTCCATGGCGGTGGCAACTCCCTCAGTACGCCGTCGAGTTGTCGACCTTGAAGTGGTACAGCTGTCGGGCCGAGCCGTAGCGGCGGAAGGCGGCCGGGTCCTCGTCGAACTCCGCCGCCTTCAGCAACTCGGCGAGTTCCGTGCGGTGTTCGTCCCGCATCTCCTTCTCCACGCAGTCCGCGCCGAGGGACTTGACCGTGCCCTTGACGTAGATCCGGGCCTCGTAGAGGGAGTCGCCGAGGGCGTCACCCGCGTCGCCGCAGACCACCAACCGTCCCGCCTGTCCCATGAACGCGCTCATGTGGCCGACGTTCCCGCCGACGACGATGTCCACGCCCTTCATCGAAATCCCGCACCGGGCCGCCGAGTTGCCCTCGATCACCAGGAGCCCGCCGTGTGCGGTGGCCCCGGCGGACTGGGAGGCGTCGCCGCGTACCCGGACCGTGCCGGACATCATGTTCTCGGCGACGCCCACTCCCGCGTTGCCGTGCACGGTGACCGTGGCGTGCTGGTTCATGCCGGCGCAGTAGTAGCCGACGTGGCCCGCTATGTCGACGGTCACCTCGTCCTTGAGGCCGCAGGCGACGCTGTGGGCGCCTCGGGGGTTCAACACCCGCCAGGACGCGGCCGGTCGGGGAGCGTGGAGCGCCTGGTTGAGATCGCGGACGGAAGAAGCCGCGAGGTCCACGACCTCCGCCTCGGTCAGCGCCGCCATACGTACACCTCTTCCGGCTCGGGTTCGAAGATGCGGGCGTGCTCGATGCCCGGCAGGACGTCCAGGGCGCGGTACTCGGAGGCCATCGCCACCCAGGCGTCCGTCTCGGCGACCAGCGCGGGCTTGCAGGCGATGGCGTCGCGGACCACCGCGAAGGAGTCGGCGGTGGAGACCAGCAACGTGTAGAAACCGTCGAAGCGCTCGCACAGCAGCCGCAGCGCCTTCTCCAGGTCGGTGCCCTGGGCGAGGTGGTGGGCGACGAAGCGGGCTCCGACCTCGGAGTCGTTCTCGCTGTCGAACTGCACCCCCTGGGCGCGGAGTTCGCGTCGGATGGTGGCGTGGTTGGCGAACGAGCCATTGTGGACCAGGCATTGACCGGGGCCGACGGAGAAAGGGTGCGCGCCCTCGGGGGTGACGGCCGACTCGGTAGCCATACGGGTGTGGCCGACACCTTGGTGGCCGGTCACTCCGGCGAGCCCGAACGACTTCGCCAACTGGACCGGATTTCCGGTGCCCTTGAGGACGGCGAACCCCTCCCCCGAGCCGATCACGGTGGCCTGTGGCAGCGCGGTCGCGATGGTGGCGAGCAACTCGGGGACCGGTGAGTCCGCGTGGACCACCGTCGTGGCGTCGGCCGTCACAACCACCGCGTCCGGCAACGCGGTTGCCGCCTCGCGCGGGGTGACCCCCAGCAGCGAGACGACGGCACGCCCCGGAGGCGACAGGCGCGGGTCGCCGTAGACCGCGACGCCCGCCGAGTCCGGGCCGCGTTCCACGACCTGGCCCAGCATCGCGGTGAGCAGTTCACCGAGCCGGGGTTCGAGGGAGGGCTCACGCAGATGGAGCCCGACGATTCCGCACATGCGGCTCTCTTCCGATGAGGGGGGGGACGGCGAGGAGCAGGGGGAACGGGTGGGTCAGAAAGCGGTGAGATAGCGGTCCAACTCCCAAGCGCCGACCGTGCCATGCCAGTCGAAGAACTCCTGGCGCTTGACCTCGCCGAAGTACTCGCTGACGCCCGGGCCCGCCGCGTCGAGGGCCCCGGCGATCACCGGGTCGGCCGCCAGCGCTTCTACGGCGTGCAGCAGGGTCGGCGGGAGTTCGGGGCGGGATGCCGTGGCCGCCGCGTCTCCCGGGGCACCGGGGTCGAGGGTGCGCTCGATGCCGTCGAGTCCGGCGGCCAGGGCCGCGGCCGCCGCGAGGTAGGGGTTGGCGGAGCCGTCGCCGCCGCGCAGTTCGACGCGGTTGCCGTCGGGGACGCGGATGAAGTGGGTGCGGTCGTTGCCGCCGTAACCGGCCTTGCGGGGTGACCAAGTCGCGCCCGAGCGGGTCGAGATCGCGCCGGTGCGCTTGTACGAGTTGACGGTGGGCGCGATGACGGCCTGCAGGGCGCGGGCGTGGTCGAGGATGCCGCCGACGAAGGAGTAGGCGAGCGGGGACAGGCCCAGGCCCCGGGTGTCGGAGGCGTCGGGGAACGCGGGTTCGTCGCCCCGCCACAGCGACAGGTGCATGTGCATCCCGGAGCCGGTGCGGTCGGTGAACGGCTTCGGCATGAACGTCGCCGTCATGCCCCGCTGTTCGGCCAGCACCGACACCAGGTACCGCATGGTGATGACCCGGTCGGCGGTGGTGAGGGCGTCGGCATGGGCGAAGTTCTGCTCGAACTGGCCGTTGCCGTCCTCGTGGTCGTTGGCGTAGTTGCCCCAGCCGAGGGAGTTCATCGCCTTGGACACGGCGGTGAGGTGGTCGTACATCCGGGTCAACCCGCGTGCGTCGTAACAGGGTTGGGCGGCGGTGTCGCGGCTGTCGGCGACGGTGAGCGTGCCGTGTTCGTCGCGGTTGACGAGGAAGTACTCGATCTCCGCGCCGACCGCGAGGGACAGTCCGAGTTCGGCGGCACGGGCCAGTACCGCGCGCAGGATGATGCGGGGCGCGTACGGCCAGGGCTTCCCCTCGACGTGCGGGTCGCAGTGCACGAGGGCAAGTCCCGGGCGCACGAAGGGCAGCGGGGTGTACGAGGTGACGTCCGGGAGCGCGATGACGTCCGGGTCACTGGGCTGCTGGCCGAGGGCTCCGGCCGCGTAGCCCGCGAATCCCACGCCGTCGGACTGGAGTTCCTCGACCGCCTCTACGGGGACGAGTTTGGCGCAGGGCTTGCCCGCGAGGTCGACGAAGACGGCCAGGACGAACTCGACGCCGTCGGCGCGGACTTGGGCGGCGAGGTCGGGTGCGGGGTCGGCCGAGGATGCCGGGTCGGTGGTCGTGGGCGGTGCGGCTGCGGTGTCCATCGCCATGGGAGGCTCCCAGCATCCGGGGTTTCCTGATGTGAATCTCGATTTCTCCCGAGGAAACCGCGCGGGCATTACCGAGCCGTTTCCCGCGCGGAAGCAGCCTGTTGCCAACTGCCGGGCGGGACCGCCCCTGACGTAGGACCGATCACCGGTGATGAATACCGATCTCCGGTGATGAATATGGCGTTCTCAATTATCGAGAGGTAGCCTCTCGCTTGATCGCCACAGCTCGTTCCGTCTCGTCAATGTCTCGTCAACGTCTCGCCGGGGAGGCCGTCATGGCAGGCACGATGCAGGGCAAAGTCGCCGTGATCAGCGGAGGTTCGACCGGCGTGGGACGCGCCGTCGGGGCACTGCTCGCGGAGAACGGGGCGCAGGTGGTGCTGCTCGCCCGGCGCGCGGACCGACTGGAGACGGCGGCGCGCGAGATGAAGGGATCGGTGCTGACGATCCCGACCGACGTGAGCAGCGGCGACAGTGTGCGCGCGGCATTCGCTCAGGTCGAGGAGCGGTTCGGGCGGGTGGACATCCTGGTGAACAGCGCCGGTGTCGCCCGCATCCGCGCCATCGAGGAGACCGCCGACGAGGACATCCACGCCTGCGTCGGCACCAACCTCCTGGGCCCGATCCACACGATCCGCTCGGCGGTGCCCCTGCTACGGGCGGCCGGAGGTGGTGACATTCTCAACATCTCCTCCGAGATCACACTGGACCACATGCCGCTGATGGCGATGTACGCGGCGAGCAAGCACGGCCTGAACGGCTTCACCGCCGCGATGCACAAGGAGCTGCGCGGCGACGGCATCCGCGTCGCGCTGGTGATCCTGGGCTCGATCTCGGACAGCGCCTTCATCGAGAACTTCCCCGGCGAGGACCGGCAGCGCGCGGCCCCGATCTGGGAGGCGGACGGCTATCTGACCAGGGTGGGCGCCATGAAACCGCTCCCTTCGGCCACCGTCGCCCGGGTCATGGTCCAGTTGCTCAGCACACCGCCCGAGGTGGTCCAGGACGTGGTCCACATCCGCCCGGCCGGCTGAGAACCCCGGTCCACCCCCAACCCCATACCCCGCCCACTCCCCCACCCGATCCACGTACCAGACGTGGACACCCCATAAGTCGGCCTTATGAGGTCATAGACGGGACCCGCATACCGACTTAGGCATGCCTTAGTTTAGGCTTCCCGTCGAGTCGCTTGTTTTCGCTCGAAGGGAACCTGATCATGCCGCGCCCCCTGCGGGTAGCCATCGTCGGAGCCGGCCCCGCCGGGATCTACGCCGCCGACGCCCTGCTCAAGTCCGAGGTGGCCGCCGAACCCGGCGTGTCCATCGACCTCTTCGAGCGGATGCCCGCGCCCTTCGGCCTGATCCGGTACGGCGTCGCCCCCGACCACCCGCGCATCAAGGGCATCATCAACGCCCTGCACCAGGTCCTGGACAAGCCGCAGATCCGTCTCTTCGGCAATGTCGACTACCCCACCGACATCAGCCTGGACGACCTGCGCAGCTTCTACGACGCGGTGGTCTTCTCCACCGGCGCCACGGCCGACCGCGAGATGTCCATACCGGGCATCGATCTCGACGGTTCCTACGGCGCCGCCGACTTCGTCTCCTGGTACGACGGCCACCCGGACGTGCCGCGCACCTGGCCGCTGGAGGCCGAGAAGGTCGCCGTTCTCGGTGTCGGAAACGTGGCTCTCGACGTGGCCCGCATCCTCGCCAAGACCGGCGACGAACTGCTCCCGACCGAGATCCCGCCGAACGTCCACGAGGGCCTCAAGGCGAACAAGGCCCTCGAAGTCCACGTCTTCGGGCGGCGCGGCCCGGCGCAGGCGAAGTTCTCCCCGATGGAGCTGCGGGAGCTGGACCACTCCCCGAACATCGAGGTCATCGTCGACCCCGAGGACATCGACTACGACGAGGGCTCGATCACCACGCGTCGTAGCAACAAGCAGGCCGACATGGTCGCCAAGACCCTGGAGAACTGGGCGATCCGCGATGTCGGCGACCGCCCGCACAAGCTGTTCCTGCACTTCTTCGAGTCCCCGTCCGAGATCCTCGGCGAGGACGGCAAGGTCGTCGGCCTGCGCACCGAGCGCACCGCGCTGGACGGCACCGGCAACGTCAAGGGCACCGGCGAGTTCAAGGACTGGGACACCACCGCGATCTACCGCGCGGTCGGCTACCTCTCCGACAAACTCCCCAAGCTGCCCTGGGACATCGACTCGGGCACCGTCCCGGACGAGGGCGGCCGGGTCATCCAGGAGACCGGCGAGCACCTCCAGTCGACCTACGTCACCGGCTGGATCCGGCGCGGCCCGGTCGGCCTGATCGGCCACACCAAGGGCGATGCCAACGAGACGGTCGCCAACCTGCTCGACGACCACGCCAACGGCCGTCTGCACACGCCCGCTTCGCCCGACCCGGAGGCCGTGGAGGCGTTCTTCGCCGAGCGCAACGTCCGCTTCACCACCTGGGACGGCTGGTACCAACTCGACGCCGCCGAGAAGGCGTTGGGCGAGCCGCAGGGCCGTGAGCGCGTGAAGATCGTCGAACGTGAGGACATGCTCCGGGCGAGCGGCGCGTAAGCCGCACTCCCGCGCAGCTGACACCGAGGGGCCCGGCGGCCGTACCGCCGGGCCCCTCGCGCGTGTCAGCGTGCCGCCCTGCCGTACCGCGTGAACACGGTGTGGGCCGTCTTCTCGATCTCCCGGCACTCCAGATGGAGGGGCGGACCGCCCGCCGGGAAGAGCCGTTCGCCGGTGCCGAGGACCGTGGGGAAGGTGATCAGCCGGTACTCGTCGACCAGGTCCTCCGCCATCAGCGTGCGGACGACGGGCAGGCTGCCGATGACGATCACATCCCGCTCCTCGCGCTTCACCGCGTCGACGAGGTCGCCGTCGAGGACGCTCGAATTCGTCCACGCCGACACATCGGTCAGGGTGCGGGACGCGACCAGCTTCGCCCCGGCGTTCATGCGCGCGGAGAACTCGTCGTCGCGGCCCGGCCACAGCCGCGAGAACGCCTCCCAGGTCCTGCGGCCGAGCAGCATGACCCCGCCGTCGATGGTGCTGCCCAGCCGGAACTTGTCGCCGTCGATCTCCTCACGGCCGTAGCGGAAGATCCAGCCGCCGTCCGGGGTGCCGTCGGACCCGTCGGGGTCGGAGACGATCCCGTCCAGGGTGGTGAACTGGATGACGATGACACTCATGATGGATGTCCTTTCGGTCGGTGCTCGCCGGTACGTACCGGTGGCGTCGGCCGAACTCATCGCGGCGAGTGGGATCAGTTCGAGGAAATCCTTCGTGGCAGGTCGAAGGTGTCCAGCACCTGCGGATCGGTGAAGACGACATTGCGGGTGATGCGCCCGCCGGCGACTGTGAACACCTGAAGGCTGTGCAGCCACCGGTCTCTGTCGGGGGCCGACGCGTACGCGGCAAGCGCCGGTTGCCCGTTGGCGGCCAGGCGCGTCAACGCCCAGTCCGTGCCCCGGAGTTCGAAGACCCTGCGCATGAACGCGCCGTAGTGCTCGGTGCCGCTGAACCAGAGCGGGACCGGCGGCATCTCCAGGACCACGGCGTCGGCCAACAGCCGTACCAGGGCGGGGACATCGGCCGCCTCGAACGCCCGCAGGTAACTGTCGACGACCTCGCGTGCCCCGGGGTCGTCCGCTTCGGCGATCGTCTCGTCGTCGCCGATGTCCGTGAGGGCGGCGCGGGCGCGCTGGAGCGTGCTGTTGACGGCTGGGACGGTGGTGTCGAGCTGGTCGGCGACCTCGGCGGCGCTGAACTGCAGCACCTCGCGCAGCACGAGCACGGCCCGCTGCCGCGCGGGCAGCCGTTGCAGGGCGACCACGAGGGCGAGCCGCATGTCGGCGCGGGCCTCCACGTCGTGGCGCGCGTCGGGGAAGGGCTGCAGCCAGGGGATGTCGGTCGCGGGCGTGAGCGGTGTTGCGGGGTCATCGCCCGGTGCGCCGAGGCCGGACGGCAGGGGGCGGCGCGCGCGTCCTTCGAGCGCGGTGAGGCAGACGTTGGTGGCGATGCGGTAGAGCCAGGTGCGCACGGACGCGCGTGCGGGGTCGTACCGGTCGCGGGCCTTCCACGCGCGCAGCATCGTCTCCTGCACCAGGTCCTCGGCCTCGTGGAACGAGCCCAGCATGCGATAGCAGTACGCCACCAGTTCGCCCCGGTACGGTTCGAAGTCCACCCGCCCATCATGGCGTACGGGCCTGCTAACGTCCCCCGGTGTTCTCCCTCCTCGAACCCCCGTTCTTCTCCCGGCTGCGTGACGCGCGCCGGATCCTCGTCGCCGGTGCGGGCGGCGGTTTCGACGTCTACGCCGGGCTGCCGCTGGCCCTCGCGCTGCGCTCGGCAGGCAAGGATGTGCACCTCGCCAACCTGTCCTTCGCCGACCTGTACGGCCTCGACCAGGACGTGTGGGTGGACCAGGACATCGCCGCCGTACGGCCCGACACGGTGGCCCGGGGCGACTACTTCCCCGAGCGGTCCCTCGCCCGCTGGCTCGACCTGCACGGCATGCCGTCCACGGTGTACGCGTTCCCGCTGACCGGTGTGCGACCGCTGCGGGACGCGTACCGCACGCTGATCGAGCACCTCGGCGGGGTCGACGCCGTCGTGCTGGTGGACGGGGGCACCGACATCCTGATGCGGGGCGACGAGCACGGGCTGGGCACGCCGGAGGAGGACATGGTCAGCCTCGCGGCGGTGACCGGGCTGGACGAGGTACCGGTGCGGATGGTGGCGTGCCTCGGGTTCGGCGTGGACGCGTATCACGGGGTCAACCACTCGCTGGTGCTGGAGAATCTGGCCGCGCTCGATCGTGAGGGTGCCTATCTCGGCGCGTTCTCGCTCCCGCGTGAGAGCCGCGAGGGGCAGCTGTATCTCGATGCGGTGGCCCACGCTCAGGAGTCCACGCCGGATCATCCGAGCATCGTCAACGGTTCCGTGGCGGCGGCCGTACGCGGGGACTTCGGAGACGTCCGTTTCACCGAACGCACGCACGGCAACGAGCTGTTCATCAATCCGCTGATGGCCGTGTACTTCTGCGTGGACGCCCTGGGGCTCGCGCGCCAGAACCTCTATCTCGACCGGTTGGAGTCAACCTCCCTCATCCGTCAGGTCAGTTCGCTCATCCAGGACTTCCGCGACGAACTGCCCCGGCAACGGCCGCCTCGCGCCTACCCCCACTGACCGGCCGGCCCACCGCCGCCGGGACTTCCCGGGCGCGCACGACGCGCAGGCTCACCACGGTGGTCGCCGCGAACGCGAGCATGCCGCAGCCGATGGCGACGCCGGCGGTCAGGGCCGTCAACCGGTCGAGGCCGAGGGCGTGTTGGAACACCGGAGCGGCGGCGGCGGACAGCACCGGGGCCAGGCCCAGTGCCGTCAGGTGCAGCCGCCACTCCTCCTGGGCCCAGCGCCTTCCCTGCCGCCCGGCGCGCCGCGCGTTGACGGCCATCGCCACGTAACCGACCGCGTAGGGCAGGAGATAGGCCCACAGCAGTCGCCGTCCGGTCGCGCCGAAGTCGAGGTAGGAGTACGCGATCCACAACAGGGCCGTCGCACCGGCGAGTTGCGCGACCGCGAGCACGGGCAGCGGCGCCCAGGATCCCGAGACCCCCTCGACCGTGGTACGGCGGTCCCGTGCGCGCGAGGCGACCAGCGCGCCGAAGGTGACGATCAAGCCCAGGTGCGTGATCGCCACTTGGTTGATCTGCTCCATGGTCAGGCCGGGCAGCAGCCGGGGCAGGAAGCCCCACTCCAGGCGCAACAGCGGTGCGGTGAGCAGGAATCCGTAGCAGAGGAGCATCCAGCGCTGGTGCAGGTCGAGGAGTCCGCGGATCGCGGCGAGGATGCCGAAGGTGACGCTGAGGACGGTGCCGACCAGGAGGGTGGCGAGCACGATCCAGAACGCGGCGCCGCTGAACGCGTCCTCGGGTGCCGTGCGGGCCAGGTAGATCCCGGCGCCCGCCATCGAGACGTAGACCGTGGCGGCGAAGACCATGCCGAGCGCGCGGTGCAGGCGGGTGCGGTGGCGTGCGGCGGTGAGGAGTTGGGCGGGGCCGAGCAGCATGAGGGCGCCGCCGAGGACCGAGTGGACGATCATCGGGACGAGGCTGTGGCGGTAGGGCGCGATCCGGTCGGCCAGGGCGTCGGTGACGTAGTGCGGGGAGACGACGCGGCCCATGACCCATTCGCCGAGGGCGGGGGCGCCGGGGCGGGCGTAGGGCCAGAGTTCGGTCATGGCGATCGGCGCGTAGGCCAGGCACACGACCGTGACCGCGATCATCGTGGCGCGACGCCAGGTGCTGTTCGTCGGACGACGCACGGCGGCCCACCTGCCTGCTCATGGCCGCGGCCCGGCCCTCGATGATCTCTTCTGGACCATCGTGACGGTAGGGGCGACCGCCGTCGTGGTCAACGGTCCCGCGCACGTTCGTCGCGGCGGCGCACCCATTCCCAGAAGTCGACCATCATCCCCTCGTACCGGATGCCACGCTCCCGCGCCTCGACCGGCTCGAACGAATACTTGGGGTCCGCGAATGATGTGAAGTGCACCACGACGGGTAGTTCTTAACTCAGCGCCTCTTCCGCGTGAACACCTCCACTCAAAGGAACTGTGGTCTTGGCTCTCGCGTACCCTGACGCCCCGTCAGCCCGTCGGCCCGGGCGTACTTGGACTATTCGCATCACAGGTCACCGCGACCGTACCGCCTCGGTCAGCTGCTCCTCCGGGTGCGGCATGCCCGCCCGGTCGCGCGACATCGCGGCTCTGCGCCGCTTCGCCGAAGCCCATGCGGCGGCCCATGTCAGAGCGGCGACCGTACGCCCCGACGCGGCCTGCGGCTGCCGTCGCCAGCGGTGCGCGGCGCACGAGGGGACCCGGGTCGACTGCTCGGGCTCGGTGCTGCTCGTGCTGCGGCACGATCCCGCGGTCGGCCAGGTGTGGACCCTGGCCGAGGTCTGCGCGGCCTGTGCCTCGCTGATGACGCACACCCGCGTCGTCGGCAAGCCGCTGCCGCGCACCCGGCCGCCGCGCGAGGAGACGGTCGTACCGCTGGAAGTGCCGTCCGCGCCGGGCGCGCGTTCGGTGCCGGCCGGGTTCAGCGCGCCCGCGCCCGAACCGGGCGTCCCGTCCCGGCCGGGCGCCGCGGACAGGCGCCGGCGGCGGTGAGGTCCGGTGACACACGGAAGGGACCCGCCCCGAGCGGATGGTGGGCGGGTCCCGTCCGCCCGACCATTCTGCGGACCGGGCCATGTCAAAGGCACGCGTGAAACCCGCCCGCCCGGAGTGAACGGATCACACCCCGCGCGTATGCTCGCGCGGTATCGCAGGAAAATCGGGCATACGAGACTCAACAACCCCTGCTCGACCCCCCGCTTGACCCGCCAAGATCTCCGACGGTGATACTGGTGGGTCAGCACCGCACCCGCCCGCAGATTGGCTTATGTCGAACTCCTCCACAACTCCGCCCACGATCCCCCACACGGTGTGGCTGGCTCGCGGCCGCCACGTCGGGTCCGAGGACGCCGCGGATGTCGTACGGCGACAGCTGCAACGGCTCAAGGACCGCGAGGTCATCGACGACCACCTGGAACCCGACGAGGACCAGCACGAGGATCCGCGCGAGCAGGTCTTCGAGGCCCGGTGGCGGGTGGAGGGGACGGTGACCGTGCGGGCACGGCTGACGTTCCCGCCCGCTCCGGAACCGGGTTCGACCGCTGCCGGCTCCGTCCCGGCGGACGGGCAGGAGTGGATCCTGGTCGCGGAGGCCGAGCGGGTCTGGGATCCCCGGTGGCCCTCCCCCGCGACGATGTTCTGGCCCGAGGACCCCGAGAGCGCCGACGCCGGCTGGGACCGTGTGACGGTTCCGGGGCTGCGCTTCGGGCAGGTCAATCCGCTGCCGTCCGACGAGAAGGAGCTGCGGCGCCTGTTCCGTAGCTGCGCGCAGGACGGCTGGAGCATTCACGTCGTCGTGCACGAGGCCATGACCCCGGACGCGCACGGCCGGGAGCCCCTGGCCGGGCTGCTGCCCGCGAGCCTCCGGCACCGCGTGGTGGAGCACCGGGCCACGCCCGATCAACTACGGTCCGTCAACTGGGCGTTGCTGCGCGAGTTCGACTTCCAGGTGCCGCGCGGCGGTGCCGTGGTGCTGCCCACCAGTCCGGTGGCTCCCTCCTACGACGTGCGCGAGTTCTCCGTGCGCAGCGTCTTCCTCGACGGCTCCGAGCCCACCGAACTCGTGGACGTGCTCTGCCGCTACGCCGCCTCCGCGCGTCCGCTGCCGGAGGGCGGCCAGGAGGCCGTCACCGCGCTGCGCGAGCAGTGGAAGCTGATGACGCTGGAGGAGGAACTGGCCCGGGAGCGCAGGCTCGTGGCCATGTACGCCGAGGCTCTTGAGGCGATGACCAAGTCCCGTGACCTGTACCGGGAGTCCGCGGACCGGGCCAACGAGGCGCTGGCCGCGCTCCGCGATTCCGCCGGTGCCTCCGTGCCCGGGGTGACGTCTCAGCCGGGCGGGTCGCCGTTCCAGCGGACCTTCGGCCGGCTGCGGGACGCGACGAAGTCGCTGCGCCCCGCACCGACGACCGACGGCGACCGCGAGGATCCTCCACGTGACGGGGATCGGCCGCCCGAGGAGCGGTAGCACCCCGGACCTGAGTCAGGTGGCTTGCGGGACCCTCATCGATCCCGCGAAGCTACGCAGCGGAGCGCCGGTGGTGAAAATGGACCACCGATGGTGATCACCGCCCACGCGCCCCAGGCACCGCCCGGCCTAGCTTGGCGGCATGCCGATGCAACCCTGGTTCCGCGATGCCAAGTTGGGCATCTTCGTCCACTACGGGATCTACGCCGTCGACGGTGTGCCGGAGTCCTGGTCGTTCTACACGGGCGAGGTCCCGCACGACCGGTACATGCGGCAGCTCGACGGGTTCACCGCCGCACGCTACGAACCGCGGGCCTGGGCGCGGCTGTTCGCGCGGGCGGGTGCCAAGTACGCGGTGCTGACCGCTCGCCACCACGACGGCGTCGCCCTGTGGGACTCGGCCCACGGTGACCTGGACGTGGTCCGCGACACCCCGGCGGGCCGCGACCTGATCGGGCCGTACACGGACGCGCTGCGCGAGGAAGGTCTCAAGGTCGGCCTCTACTACTCCCACTCCGACTGGAACCACCCCGACTACGCCAGCACGGTGCACCCCCAGCCGCCCGACGAGGAGCTCCGCACCAACCCGTACGCCTCCGCACGCCCCGGTCACGAGGACCCGGCCGCCTGGGCGCGCTACCTCGGCTACCGCAACGGCCAGGTCAGCGAGCTGGTCGACCGCTTCCGGCCCGACCTGCTGTGGTTCGACGGCGAGTGGGAACGCAGCGAAGAGCAGTGGCGGATGCGGGAGTTGGCGGAGCTGATCCTCGCCGGGAACCCCGACACCGTCCTCAACGCCCGCATGCTCAGCTACGGCGACTACGCGACGCCCGAGCAGGGGGTGCCGTTGCAAGCGCCGGACGGGCCTTGGGAGTTGTGTCTCACGGTCAACGACTCGTGGGGTTTCCAGCACGGGGACGAGCACCACAAGTCGGTGCGGCAGCTGGTGCGTTACTTCACGGAGACGATCGGGATGGGCGGCAATCTGCTGCTCGACGTCGGCCCGCGGGAGGACGGGACGATAACGCCCGCTCAGACGGAGCGACTTGAGGGACTCGGTGCCTGGATCGCCCGGCATGCGGAGGCGGTGTACGGCACGGTCGCCGGTCTGCCGGCCGGGCACCACTACGGGCCCAGCACCCTCTCCGCCGACCGGCGCACGCTGTACCTGGTGTGCTTCGATCCGCCGCACGAGTCGGTGTCGGTGCGCGGCCTGCGTACGCCCGTCAAGCGGGTCACGGTGCTCGGCACCGGTGCCGAACTCGGCCACGACGTCATCGGCGGGCTCGGTGATGTGCCGGGCGTGACGTGGATCGACGCCCCGGGCGCGGCCGACGTGGACGAGCGGGCGACGGTCCTGGCGGTCGAGCTGGACGGGGAGTTGGACGTCTACCGGGGTGCGGGCCGGGATTGATTCACGAGGTGCCGGCGCGAACCGCCCTGGGGGAAGACCCCAGTTCGCGTCGGCACGCCTTGTTGAAGGCCTGGAGGTCGCCGATGCCGACGGCGGCCGCGATCGCCGGGACGGACAGGGTCGACTCGCGCAGCAGGTGCCGGGCGCGTTCCATGCGGCGGTGCCGGATGTAGGCGACGACCGTGGTGCCGGTCTCGGCGCGGAACAGGCGGATGAGGTGGTTGTGGGAGACGCCGGCCGCGTGCGCCACGTCGGGGACGGCCAGTTGGGCCGCCAGGTGCGATTCGATGTGCGCGACGGCGAGGGCGACAGCGGGGTGCGGTCCCGTGGTCCCACCGGCCGCCGGGGTCGCCAGGTCCGCCACCCGCCACAGCACGGACCACAACTCGGCCGCCGCGCGGGCGGAGTTGCGCGGAGCCGCAGCGACGGCCCGCTGCATCAGGTCGGTCAGCACGGGCGTCTGGGTACCGGCGTCCTGCATCACGGGGACGGTCAACCGCTCACCGGCGGACGGGAGTTCCAGGTGGGCGAAGAGGTGCTCGGAGCGGCCCCGGTAGTGGAACCGCACGAGCGCGCCGGGCGGCACCAGGCTGACATGGCCGGGCCTGATCTCGTGCGCCACACCGTCGACGGTCAACTCCGCCTCGTAGCGGTACAGATGGAGCTGCCAGAGGTCGGGCAGCCGGAACACGTCGCGCGGGCCCGTCGTCCCGTGCACGCCGACGCCGAGGCTCGCCACGCGCGGTGGGGCGTCGAGGCCGATCCGTACGTGGGTTCCGGTGCCGTTGGTCGCGCTCACGGTGAAAACGTACCAGTGCCTGACAAGGGGTCAACGGCTGTCAAGGCTCTTCGAGGCGTTCGGGTGTGATGTTCCCCTCGTCGGTCATACCGGGGCCGTAACCGGGCATCCGGATAGGGCACATGCCGTGCGGCCACACCCGGGGAAAGAGGCGCCAGTGGACTCGACCACAACCGTGATCGTCATCGCCGCGGCGCTCGCGGCGGTGCTGCTCGCCGTGGCCGTCGGAGTGCTGGTACGGCTCGTCCGTATGCGGCGCGGAATGCGGCGCGCAGGGCTTCCGACCGGCCCAAAATGGGTTTTCTGGGGTGCCGTTCTCTACTTCGTACTGCCGACCGATCTGATGCCCGATCCCGTGTACTTGGACGACATCGCCGTACTTCTCCTCGCCCTGCGCACCATGCGCAAGTCCCTCGGCGAGCAGGAGGAGGGGCGGCCGGGCGACCTCGGCTGAACCGGTCGGGCGCCTCGCACGTTCCTTCCTGCGACTACGCAGAGTAAGGAAACCATTCACTCGTTCGATTCGTATAAGTCTCTGGAAGCAGACGGAAGTCAGCGGGCCAAGCGACCTCGCAGGGTGGCCACCGCTTGCACGAGGCAGTACCGACGAGGGAGAGACGATGCAACCGTTCGCGCTCAACTACGCTCGCCCGGCAGCACAGTTGGAGCTCAGCGCTCCGTACACCTACGACTCCGGACTGCAGTTGAACGTGCTCGCCGACGGACGGGTCGCCGCCCACGATCTCGCTCTGCTGAGAGAACTGGGGACCACGACGTCCACCGCGGGATCGAAGACTCACTTCGACGACTGAACACGGAACGACGAAAATGACCGTCCTGGTCCTTACCTGCGAAGAGGACGTCACGGCGGACCTGGTGGTGGTCCACCTGCACGCGTCCGGTGTTCCCGTGGTCCGGATCGATCCCGCCGACCTCACGGGCGGGGTCGCGCTCTCCGGGGAGTACGTCCATGGTGCCTTCCGCGGCCATCTGTCCGCCGGGGGGCGGCTGGTGAGCGTGAGCGGACTGCGGTCCATCTGGGTGCGCAGGCCCGGCACCCCGGCGACCCGCGCGCCCCAGCCCTCCGCATGGCTGACCGAGGAGGCCTCCCAGGCTCTCTACGGCATGCTGCGCGGCTCCGGCGCCCGCTGGATGAACCACCCCGACGCGGCCCGCCGCGCCCGGCACAAGCCCTGGCAGCTGCGGCTCGCGCAGCGCAGCGGACTGCCGGTGCCGGCCACCCTGATCACCACGTTTCCGCAGGCCGCCCGCGAGTTCTCGCGGCGCTTCCCGGACCTGGTGGTCAAGCCGGTCTCCGGTGCCCACCCGCAGGATCCGCCCCGGGCGGTGCCGACGAGCCGGGTCGCGCCGGACACCGACTTCGCCGCCGTCGCGTTCGGCCCCACGCTGCTGCAACGCCGGGTCGCCAAGCGGGCCGACATCCGGCTCACCGTGGTGGGCGACCGGATGCTAGCCGCCCGTACGGCGACCGCCCCGGACCCCGACCCCGCCGAGGTCGACGTCCGCTTCGCCGTGTCCGCGCAGCCCTGGCGTCCCACCGAGGTCCCGCCGCGCATCGCCGAGGCCGTCCTGACGTATCTGCGCGAGGCCGAACTGGCCTACGGTGCCTTCGACTTCGCCGAGGACGGCGACGGGACCTGGTGGTTCCTGGAGTGCAACCAGTCGGGCCAGTTCGGCTTCGTCGAGGCGGAGACCGGCCAGCCGATCGCCCGGACCATCGCGGAGTGGCTGGCCCTGCCCGCCGCCCCGGAACGGGAGGGCCTCGTCAACGGGGCGGACAAAACGGCCGGTTGAGCAGTAACGGTTCACCTGAGGCGGAAGGGGCGAGCACCCTGGGTCAGGAGTGGCGCTCTGCCCCGTATGTCCCCAACAGGCTGCACACCGCGTCCTCCTCGACCGCGCGCAGCTTCCGCAGCAGTTCCGGGTTCCCGGTCTGGTTCACCTGAGTTGTCAATGAGAAAGTGAGCGACCGTCGGCCGTCGGGGGTGGCCGCGATCAACTGTGTGTAACCAAGGGTGTTCCCGGTATGTCCGAGGACCACCCCGCACCGGGTGTCGTAGCGGAAGAGGGCGAGCCCGGCACTGTTGCGGCCGGGGCCGGCCGGTTCGGAGGAACCGGGGATCCAGTGCCGCTGCTCCCGCAGGGCCGCCTTCGAGGTGAGGGCCCCGGCGGCGTAGCCGCTGATGAACGCGGTCAGGTCGCGCGGCGAGGAGGTGATCCCGCCCGAGGCCCACACGCCCGACATGCCGATCGTCTCGGAGACGTCCTCCGGTCCGGCCGGTCCGCCGACGGCATAGCCGTGCATGTACGGCTCCGGCATCTCGTACCCCTGCGGCAGGCTCGTGTCACGCAGACCCAACGGCCGGTACACGTCGTGACGCAGCAGGTCCTCGTACCGCGTGCCGGTCGCCGCCTCCGCCATCAGTGCTACGGCGATGTTGTCGGAGTTGGAGTAGCGGTACTGCGAGCCCGGCGTGAAGTTCAGCGGCTCCCCGGCCACGAAGTCGAGCAGCCGCCGCGAGTCGAAGTGCCGGCGCGGGTCGGCGGCGATGAGGCTCCGGAACCGCGTGCTCTGGCTGAAGTCCGGGAGCCCGCTGGTGTGTTGGAGCAGCTGGCGCAGGGTCACCTTCCGCCAGGCCCGGGGCAGGTGGGGCAGCCGGGTACCGATCGTGTCGTCGAGGGCGAGCCGGTGCTGTCGTACGAGACTCAGGGCCACCGCCCCGCTGAACGCCTTGCTGGTGCTCGCGGTCCGGGTGTGGTCGTCCGGTTCGAGCGGGCGGCCGGTGCTGAGGTCGGCGGTGCCGGCGCGCAGGACGCGCTGGTGGTCGCCGTCGCGGAGCACGACGATCACGCCGGGCGGGCCGTCGGGGGCCGCGACCAGGTTGTCGAGGCCGCGCTGGAGGGAGTGGTCGTCGGCCGCGGCAGGCGAAGCGGGCACGAGGGCGCCCACGCAGGTGGCGACCAGGACGGAAACGAGGCGGAGCGGCAAGGGCATGGAGTGTCCCTGGGGCTGTGGGGTCTGGGCACGACCAGAATCCGGGGGCTCGTCGGCGTCCGCGCGGGCGCGTGCTCCATACGGCCCCCTCCCCTGTTCACCTCGCGCGGTGTTGCCTCGCGGGGCGTGCTGTGCCGTAATCGGATGACCCGCGGTTCGGATCTTGGTGGTGCCTTGCCGCGCCGGAAGGAGCGGCTGGGATGGACGCTTACGGTGCCGGGGACGGTGTCTCGGCCACCCCGGGAGGGCTGCTCGACCTGTTGCAGGTCGCGGCGGTGGTCCTGGACGCCGGCGGGTACATCGGGCTGTGGAGTCCCGAGGCGGAGCAGTTGCTCGGCTACACCCCCGAAGAGGCGCTGACCCAGCGCGCGGACCGGCTGCTGGTGTCGCCCGACGACCGGGCCAGGGCGCGTGAACTGTTCGCCCAGGTCGGTACGGGCGCCCGCTGGGCGGGGGTCTTCCCGCTGCTGCACAGGGACGGCACGGAGCGGCCGGTCGAGTTCCGCACGATGCGGCTGCGCGACAGCCACGGTCAGCCGCATCTGCTGGGGCTCGCCGCGGACGCCACGACGGTACGGGGAGTGGAGCGGGACCTGGCGCTGTCCCACAGCCTGGTGCGGCAGACGCCGGTGGGCATCGCGGTGTTCGACACGGATCTGCGGTGGGTCGGTGTGAACCCGGCCCTGGAACGGCTGAACGGCGTACCGGAGGCGAACTTGATCGGGCGTCGTGTGGGCGAGGTGCTGCCCGGTCTGGACGTGGCGGCCATCGAGTCGCGGATGCGGCATGTGCTGATCACCGGCAAGCCGCTGCTCGACCAGCAGACCGTGGGCCGGACGGCGGCCGACGTCGTGGACCGGGCGTACTCGGAGTCGTACCACCGCATCGAGGACGCGCAGGGCCGGGTGCTCGGGCTGGCGATGGCCGTCCTGGACGTGACCGAGCGGGAGCAGGCCGCCGCCGAGGTCGCGCAGGCACGTCGGCATCTGTCCGTCGTCGCGGAGGCCGGGGTGCGGATCGGGACGACGCTGGACCTCCAGCAGACCGCGCGGGAACTGGCCGACGTGGCGGTCCCCCATGTGGCCGACCTGGCCGCCGTCGACGTACTGGAATCGGTCGTCACGGACGGCACGATCACTCCGGTGACCGGGGACGCACAGGTCGAGTTCCGGGCGCTGGCCGTCGCCGCCGGATACCTGACCGACGCGATCCACGCGGCGGACCCGGTGGGCGAACTCGCCACCTACGGCCCGAACCGCATCATCACGCAGTGCGTGCGCGAGGCCGGACCGATCCTGGTCGAGCGGGTCGACCCGCCGACGATGCGCCGTATCGCCAGGGACGGACGCGCCGCCCAGACCCTGCGGATGGCGGGCGTCCACTCCTACCTGGCCGTCCCGTTGGTGGCCCGCGGCGAGGTCCTGGGCACGCTGAGCCTCTATCGCACCATCAACGAGCGCCCCTTCGACGAACAGGACCGCGTCCTCGCCTCGGAACTCGCCGCGCGCGCCGCGATCTGCATCGACAACGCCCGCCTCTACGGCCGTGAGCGCACCACCGCGCTGACCCTGCAACGCAGCCTGCTGCCACCGGCCCCGGCCCGGCAGGAGGGGCTCGACATCGCCGCCCGCTACCTCCCGGCGCTCAGCGAGGTCGGGGGCGACTGGTACGACGTGCTGCCGCTGGGGCCGGGGCGGACCGGGCTCGTCGTGGGCGACGTGATGGGCAAGGGCGTCCAAGCCGCCGCCATCATGGGCCAGTTGAGCACCGCGACCCGCGCACTGGCCCGGCTCGACCTGCCACCGGCGGAACTGCTGCACCACCTCGACGACCTCACCGGTTCCCTCGGCGACGCGATCGCCACGTGTGCGTACGGCGTCGTCGACCTCGGCCGGGGCACCTGCGAACTGTCCAGTGCCGGGCACTTGCCGCCGGTCCTGATCCACCCCGACGGCACCGCGGAACTCCTCGACATTCCCGGCGGAGTCCCGCTGGGCGTCGGCGGGGTGGACTTCGGGACCGCCGAAGTCGACTTCACCACAGGCGCGTTGCTCGCCCTCTACTCCGACGGGCTGGTGGAGAACCGCGGCGAGAACATCGACGTGGGGCTGCACGCGCTGACCCGGCTGTTGCAGAGTTCGCGCCGTCCCCTGGAGCAGACGAGCGACATGCTTCTCAACGCGCTGCGCCCGGAACCCGACGACGACGTGGCGCTCCTCCTGGTCCGCGCCACCGGTTGACCTCTCCGGTCAGGCGCCCGTGGTCGAGCCCGGGCGGATGATCATGAGGACGGTGACGGTCGCCCACAGCAGGTTGAAGATGCCGGTGAACATGGCGAGTTGAACGGTCCCGGCCCGCTCCACGGGCCGCTGTGCGCCGAGTTGCTCCAGGAGTTCGTCCTGGCGGGGCAGCACGAAGGCGATCAGGATGCCGGCCGCCACCGCGGTGAGGGTGATGGAGGCGATGAGCCAGCTGCTGCCCAGGACGCCCATGGCGGAGGCGGTCGCGAAGCCGAAGAGGGGCACCGCCAGTCCGACGGCGCCGTAGACACGGCAGATGCGGTGCAGCAGTCGTACGGTCGTCACGCCCGCGTCGGGTCCGTCCGGGCCGGTGAGGGCGCGGCGGGCCGCCGGTGGGAACATGCTGGCGGCGACGGTGACGGGGCCGACCGCGACGATGGCGGCCAGGACGTGCAGGGCGAGGAGGATCTTGGTCACCGGCCCAGGCTAGGGGCGTACCAAGCGGGAACACAGAGGCTGGAACGACAGCTTCCAACGGATTCCCGCCAACCCTTGCGGCAGCGCTTATGCGACAGAAGGCCCTGTCACATGGTTGGCGGGAATCCGCCTATCGTGGTGTTCATGCACACTGTCGCGATCCTCGCTCTCGATCATGTGGTGCCGTTCGACATGGCGACACCGATGGAGGTGTTCGGCCGTACCCGGCTGCCGGACGGGCGGAACGCCTACCGGGTGCGGGTGTGCGGCGAGACGCCGGACGTGCGGACGGACGGGTTCGCGCTACGGGTCGACCACGGGCTCGAAGCGCTGGCGGACGCCGACACCGTCATCGTCCCAGGGCGCTCGGAGCGGGCCGCGCCGCCCTCCGCCCGGGTGCTGGCCGCGCTGCGGGAGGCGGCAGCGTCGGGCACCCGGATCGTGTCCATCTGCGTGGGCGCCTTCGTGCTGGCCGAGGCCGGGCTGCTGGACGGGCTGCGCGCCACCACGCACTGGGTGGCCGCCGAACTGCTGGCCCGCACCTATCCGTTGGTCGAGGTGGAGCCGGACGTGCTGTACGTCGACAACGGACAGATCCTCACCTCGGCCGGGGCCGCCGCCGGTCTGGACCTGTGTCTGCACCTGATCCGGCGGGACTACGGCTCGGCGGTCGCCGCGGACGCGGCCCGGCTGTCGGTCATGCCGCTCGAACGGGAGGGCGGGCAGGCCCAGTTCATCGTCCACCGGCACCCGCCCGTCCCGCAGGGTTCGACCCTCGAACCGCTTCTCCAGTGGATCGAGGACAACCTCTCCCACGAGGTCACCCTGGGCGCGCTGGCGACGCGATCGGGCATGAGCGAGCGGACGTTCAGCCGTCGTTTCCGCGAACAGACGGGCAGCACACCACTTCAGTGGCTGCTGCGGGCCCGCGTACGACGCGCCCAGTACCTGCTGGAGAACAGCGACCACACCGTCGAACGCATCGCCCAGCAGGCCGGGTTCGGCTCCCCCACCGCGTTCCGCGAGCGCTTCCGCCGGGTGGTCGGCACCAGCCCGCAGGCATACCGCTCGGCGTTCCACGGCAGGAGGGTCGCCGAAGTGGCGTTCTCCTGAACAGATCTCCTGACGGTTCTACGCCGCGGCGCGGCCGTCCGCGACCACACGGCCCGGGGTGCTGCGCGCCGCCGCCAGCAGAGCGTCCGCCTTGACGATGGCTTGCTGGATGCCGGTCGTGCCCATCATCACGCAGAGGGTGTACACGACGTCGTTCAACTCGTCGGCCGCCTGCGGTCGGTGGCGCTCCGCCTGGGAGATGCGCAGCACCGCGTACCGGGTGAGCAGTTTTCTGACGGCCTTCGGGTCCGGCACCAGCACGAAACGCCCCTCTCTCGCTTTTCGCTCCGTGTGCCCAGCCTGCGCCGATCCAACCAACCGGCCCACGGGATCCGGTCAGGCGACCTGCCCGCTGTGCAGTGCCGTGTACGCCCCGCCCCGGCGCAGGAGTTCGTCGTGCGTGCCGACCTCCAGGATCTCCCCCTCCCCCATCACGACGATCCGGTCGGCGCCCCGGACGGTGGACAGCCGGTGCGCGACGACGAAGGTCGTACGGCCGCGCAGCAGCCGAGAGAGGGCCTGCTGGACGAGCGCCTCCGAGCGGGTGTCCAGGGCCGAGGTCGCCTCGTCCAGGACGAGCACCTTGGGGTCGCGGATCAACGCCCGTGCGATCGCGAGGCGTTGACGCTGACCGCCGGAGAGCCGGGCCCCGCGCTCGCCGACCAGGGTCTCCAGTCCGTGCGGCAACTTGTCCACGAACTCGAGGGCGTTGGCGTCGCGCAGCGCCGCGCGCACCGTTTCCTCGTCGGCTTCGTCCATGCCGTAGGCCACGTTGTCGCGGATCGTGCCGTCGAAGAGGATCGACTCCTGCGGGACGACCGAGACGAAGCGGCGGTACGTGCGCAGGTCGAGGGTGTTCATGTCGGTGCCGTCGAGCAGCAGTTGGCCGGTGGTGGGGCGGATGAAGCCGATGACGAGGTTGAGGACGGTGGACTTGCCGGCGCCGGACGCACCAACGAGGGCGACGGTCTCGCCCGGTGCGACGGTGAGGGTGAAGTCGTGCACGGCGGGCCGGAGTTGTTCGTCGTAGGTGTGGCCGACGTCTCGGAAGGCGACGGCTCCGCGCACCTCGGCGACCTCCGTCTTGCCCTCGTTGTCCTCCAACTCGGGTGCCTGGAGCACCTCGCCGACCGAGCGGACCGATTCCAGGCCCTTGGTGATGACCGGGGCCAGGGTCGTGAGGGTCGTGGTGGAGTTGGTGAGGGTGGTCAGGAAGGCGCTCAGCATCACGACGTCGCCGGCGGTGACTCCCCAGGCTCCGTAGTACGACACCAGGGCCGCGCCGGCGAGGACCAGGACGCCGACGACGTTCAGGACGACCCAAGCCAGCGAGCCGAAGCGGCCGTTGAGGAGGTCGAGGCGGTTGCCGGAGGTGAGCAGGCGGCGCAGGGTGCCGTCCATGCGGCGCAGGGCCTTGCCCTCCAGGCCGTGGGCGCGGGTGACCGGGATGAGGCGGGTCATCTCCGTCACGCGCGAGGAGAGGGTCTCGACCTCGTGGCGGAACTGCTCGTTGTGGGTGCGGAGGCGTGCCTTGAGCCGGGAGACGAGCAGCGCGGCGACCGGTACGACGACGATGAAGACGGGCACGAACTCCGGTGTGCGGATGCCGATGATGACCAGTCCGCCGGTGAGCACGGTGATCGCGCCGAGCCCGGTCTCCGCGGTCTGCTGGACCATCTGCTCGACCGTCTCCACGTCCCGCACGACCTTGGCCTGGAGCACTCCGGCGCTGACCCGGGAGTGGTAGCCGATGGAGAGCTGCTGCATGCGGGTGCACAGGGCCGAGCGCAGGTCGGTGCCCATGCGGCGGACGCTGCCGTAGAGGAGGCGGACGTAGAGCACGTGCAGGGGGTAGTTGATCAGCAGGATGAACAGGATGATGCCGGTGCTGATCCAGATTCCGCTGACCGGCTGATGCTGGACGACCGTGTCGATGATCGACGCGGTGATCAGGGGGAGCAGCCAGATGGGGCTGTGCTTGACCGTGAACACGGCGACGGCCAGGGCCAGTCGTCTGCGGTCGGCGCGGAAGAGGTAGGCGAGGGTGCGGATCGGGTGTTCGTCGCGGTAGTGGTGGTCGAGCGGTTTCTCCGTGGATGACGCCATGGGCAGTGATCCTTCCCCTGCGACCGGACGGCGGGCAAGCGCTTTCCACCCTTGCCCGCCGCGACGGCACCTCAGGCGTCACAGCCTTATCAGACGGCGTCCAGCTCCGCGATCTCCTCGGCGGAGAGGGCGAGTTCGGGTGCGGCGGCCGAGTCGCGGATCGTCTCGGGGCGGCTGGCACCCGGGATCGGTACGACGACCGGGGACTTGGCGAGCATCCAGGCCAGGCAGACGCGCTGCGGGCTGACGCCGTGCTTCTCGGCGATGTTCGCGAACGGGGCGTAGGCGGAGCCGAGTTCACCGGCGCGGGCGATGCCGCCGAGGGGGCTCCAGGGCAGGAACGCGATGCCGAGTTCGTCGCAGAGGTCCAGCTCCGGCTCGCTGGAACGGAAGGCCGGGGAGAACTGGTTCTGCACGGAGACCAGTCGGCCGTCGAGGATCTCGTTCGCCAGCCGGATCTGCTCCGGGTTCGCGTTCGAGATGCCGGCCAGGCGGATCTTGCCCTCGTCGAGCAACTCCCGTACGGCGCCGACCGAGTCCGCGTACGGGACGCTCGGGTCGGGGCGGTGGAACTGGTAGAGCCCGATGGCCTCCACGCCGAGCCGGCGCAGGGATGCCTCGCAGGCCTCCTTCAGGTAGGCGGGGCTGCCGTTCAGGGTCCAACTGCCGTCCCCGGGGCGGAGATGGCCGCCCTTGGTGGCGACGAGGACGTCCGCTCCCCGGTCGTGGGAGGCGAGCGCCTTGGCGATCAGGGTCTCGTTGTGCCCGACCTCGTCGGCGTGCAGGTGATAGGCGTCCGCGGTGTCGATCAGCGTCACGCCCGCGTCGAGGGCGGCGTGGATGGTCGCGAGGGAGCGTGCCTCGTCCGGCCGTCCTTCGATCGACATGGGCATACCGCCCAGACCGATCGCACTGACCTCGACGTCACCGATACGGCGGGTGTCCATTGCTCGTGCTCCTCTTCCGGTCTTCCGGTGCGGTCTTCCGGCTGTCGTGCGGAACCGTGCCGTCCGGCACCGCCGGTGCCGGAGCCGGATCTCGGACCGGGGTCACGACGGGCGGGACGCGTCGTCCAGCTTCTCCGGCCCGGGTCCGCAGGTCCAATAGAAGAAAGCGAACGCATCCAGCAGCGGGACTGCTCAATCGGGACCGCTCAACGAGCGGCGACCTTGGCGATGAACGCCGTGACGTTGGTGACGGTCCGCTGGATCTTCTCCTCCAGGGTGAGCGACTCGGGCATCCGCGCGCCGACGCCCGCGTCCTTCTTGCCTCGCACGTACAGCGGGCAGGCGAGGTCGCTGCATATGTAGGCGCCCACGGAGTTGCCCTGCTGCCCGGCCTTGCCCGCCCTCGCGGCGGTCATCAGCGAGACGCCTCCGGTATGGGTGGTCAGGCACATCGAGCACATGCTGCGCCGCGTCTGCCAGGAGGCGGCACCGGGGCAGCGCAGGGCGATCGCCGTCGGGCGACCGTCCAACTCGATCGCGAGGTACGCCCGGCCGGGGGCCTGGGGGTCCCGCCAGCCGAGGAAGTCCAGGTCGTCCCACGGCCGTTCGGCCAGGTCCCGGGGTACGGACAGGCGCTTGGCCTCGCCCTTGGTGCAGTTCACGAAGGCAGCGCGGATCTCCCGCTCGGTCAGTGGTCTCATGAACGGCACGCTAGTTTGCCTAAAACCTTTAGGCAAATACATAATAGCTATCGTCGAACGAGAGGATGGTTATGGCCAGAGCAGGACTGACGCCGGAGCGGCTGACCCTGGCGGGGGCGGAGCTGGCCGACGAGGTCGGCTTCGAGCAGGTGACCGTCTCGGCGCTCGCCCGGCGCTTCGACGTCAAGGTCGCGAGTCTGTACTCGCATCTGAGGAACTCCCAGGAGCTGAAGACCAGGATCGCCCTGTTCGCCTTGGAGGAACTCGCCGACCGGGCCTCCGACGCGGTCGCCGGACGGGCCGGCAAGGACGCCCTGGCCGCCTTCGCGGAGGCCTACCGCGGCTACGCCCGGGAGCACCCCGGCCGGTACGCGGCGGCACGGCTCCGGCTCGATCCCGAGACGGCGGCCGTCAGCGCCGGGGTGCGGCACTCGCAGATGACACGGGCGATCCTGCGCGGCTACGACCTGCCGGAAGCGGACCAGACGCACGCGGTCCGGATGCTGGGCGGCGTCTTCCACGGCTACGTCAGCCTGGAGCTGGCCGGAAGCTTCGACCACAGCGCGCCCGACGCGCGGGAGTCCTGGGCCTGGATCGTGGATTCGCTCGACGCGCTGCTGAGGAACCGCCCCGCGCCACCCAACTGACCGTCCCGGAAACCCCGATCGACAGGCTGAGGCGATGACCACCGAGCACGACACGATCACCACCCCCGTCACCACCGACCTGCTGCGCGGCTTCCTCGACGTGGAGACGACCGCGCAGGGTCTGCTGCCGCACCGGCTGCCCGCCCGTGCGCGCCGACAGTTCCCCGACGACCAACTCTCCGTGGCCGAGGCACAGCCCTCCGGTGTACGGCTGGTCTTCCGCACCCGGGCCACCACCATCGAGCTGGACACGCTGCCCACCAAGCGCGTCTACCGGGGGTTCCCGGCCCCGGCGGACGGCGTGTACGACCTGCTGGTCGACGGCCGGCTCACCGCCCAGGCCACGGTGCCCGGCGGCAACGTGCGCACGATCACCGACATGGTCACCCAGTCCGCCGAATGGACGGAGGGCCGGCCCGGCACCGCCCGGTTCGCCGACCTGCCCGCGGGTGACAAGGACATCGAGATCTGGCTCCCGCACACGGAGATCACGGAATTGATCGCCCTGCGCACCGACGCCCCGGTCGAGAAGGCGCCGGACAACGGGCGCAAGGTGTGGCTGCACCACGGCAGTTCCATCAGCCACGGCTCGAACGCCACGCATCCGACGGCCATTTGGCCGGCGCTCGCAGCGGCACATGGCCAAGTGGAGCTCGTCAACCTGGGGTTCAGCGGCAGCGCGCTGCTCGACCCGTTCACCGCCCGTGCGATGCGGGACACCCCGGCGGACCTGATCAGCGTGAAGATCGGCATCAACATCGTCAACGCCGACGCGATGCGCCTGCGGGCCTTCGTCCCGGCGGTCCACGGCTTCCTCGACACCCTTCGCGAGGGGCATCCGACGACGCCGTTGCTGGTCGTGTCCGCCATCCTCTGTCCGGTGCAGGAGGACACGCCGGGCCCTCTCATGCCCGACCTCGACGGCGGAACCCTGCTGTTCAAGGCCACGGGCGACCCGGCCGAACGCCCCCTCGGACGTCTGACCCTCACCGTCATCCGCGAGGCACTCGCCCGCGTAGTGGAACAACGGGGGGCCGACGACCCGAACCTGTACTACCTCGACGGCCGTTCCCTCTACGGCGAGAAGGACCACGCCGAACTCCCGCTCCCCGACGCGGTCCACCCCGATCCGGCGGGACACCGGCGCATCGCCGAGAACTTCGGGCGGCTCGTGTTCGGCGAGGGCGGCCCTTTCGCGACCGGGGCCGGGACCGACTGAGGCTTTCGCACACCGGCTCGGACCAACTCAGACCAGCTCAGACCGGCTGAGCAGGATCACGGTTGCGCCGTAGCCCGACGGGGCGGTCCCTAGCCCAACTGGACGGTCCCGAGCCCGACTTGGAGGCGGTCCGCGGAGCCGGTCGAAGAAGGTCTCTTTCCGCACCGGTGAACAAGCGGTCGCGCCTGTTCAGAACGTCCCGTCGTCGCGCGTGTAGTTGGGGCTGAGCTTCAGCAAGGCGGCGACGGCGGGGCTCGGTTCGCGGCCCGCGCGGACCGCGAACGACAGGGCGAGCGAAGGCACGGGACCGGACACCGGCTTGACGACCACTCCGGCCGTACCCACCGGCCAATAACGGGGTACGACGGCTGCGCCACCGATGGCTCGCACATACGACGCGGCCGAGGCGATGTCCGTGATCTCGACGGACACGCGGCGCGTGATGCCGAGTTCGCCGAAGGCCCGGTCCATGGCGGCACGCGACCCGAAGCCGTTTGCCCCCGAGACGAAGTTCTCGTGGGCGAGGTCCTTGAGCGCGATGCGTTCCCGCTGCGCCAGCGGATGCTCGGTCGGCAGGATCACCACGTACGGGATCGTCGCGAACTGCCGCAGGTCGAGGTCGTGCGCGTCGGCGGCGGCCAAGGCCACGACGCCGACGTCGAGTCGGCCGCGTCGCACGTCCTCGGCGATTCCGCCCGCTCCGGAGCCGGAGACCTGGATCCGTATGTCCACCAGCGGGTGACGTTGGCGGAAGGCCCCCACCAGGCGTGGCAGGTCGAGAGCCGTGATGCGGGTCATCGTGCCGACGCGCAGGCTGCCCCGCAGGGTTCTCGACGCCTCGCCGACCACTTCCCTCGCACGCTCCGCGGCCCCGACGACCGACTTGGCTTCCGGCAGAAACGCCTCGCCCGCCGTGGACAGGGCCACCGTCCTGGTCGACCGGTCGAAGAGCGAGACCTGGAGCTCCTCCTCCAGGGCGCGGACGGCTGCCGACACGGTCGACTGAGCTGCGAAAAGGCGAGCTGCGGCGCGGGTGAAGCTGAGTTCTTCGGCCACGGTGATGAAATAGCGCAACTGCCGTAATTCCATCCGCCAATTATCGATTTCTTCGATAACAGCTGTCAATGTTTTTCGTTGGACTCGATATCCCTGCTGCGCCAGGCTGTCGTCGACGGCAACTCCCGCTGTCTGACGAAGGGTTGGTCATGAGCAAGCAAGTTTTAATCGTCGGAGGTACATCCGGTATCGGCCGCGAACTGGCCGCGACTTATGCCCGGCAGGGCGCCTCCGTGATCATCGCCGGCCGCGACGGGACGCGCGCGGAGAAGGTGGCCGCGGAAATCAATACCGAGGTGGATTCCCAGCACGTGCGGGGCATTGAGGCCGATCTCTCCAAGCCCGAGTTCCTCAAGGAGGCGCTGAGCGGCATCGAGCACATCGACTCGATCGTCCTCGCTGGCATGCGGCGTGACAACAACACGATCGCCGACTACGACATCGCCGGGGCGACGGAGCTGGCGATCACCAAGATCGTCGGCTACACCACGGTCGTCCACGCACTGCGCTCGCGCATCTCCCCCACCGGTTCGGTGCTGCTGTTCGGCGGTCTGGCCAAGGATGTGCCCTACCCCGGTTCCACCACGGTCACCGCCGTGAACGCCGGTGTGACAGGCCTGGTGGCGACGCTGGCCAAGGAGCTCGCGCCGATCCGCGTCAACGCCATCCATCCCGGCATGGTCGGCGACAGCCCGCACTGGGCCGGCAACGAGCGAGTCGTGGAGGCAGCACGCGCACGGATCCTGACCGGTGTCGTCCCCACGATGCGGGACATCGTCGAGGGCTCCGTGTTCCTGCTGGAGAACCCGGCGGCGAACGGCGTGAACCTGGACCTCAACGGCGGCCACGCATGATCGACGCCCTGCCCACGCTGGCCGTGATCGGCATCGGCCGCATCAGCCGCCCCATGGTGGTGCGCCTGCGCCGGGCAGGGCACAGCGTGACCGTGACCAACCGGACCCGGGCCCGCGCCCTCGACGTCGCGGCGGAGACGGGCGCGTGCGTGGCCGGCACCCCGCGCGAGGCGGCCGCCTCCGCCGACATCGTCATCGTCTGTCTGACCGACGACACGGCGGTGGGCGACGTCTACCACGGGCCCGACGGCATCCTCGCCGGGGTCCGCCCCGGAACAACGGTCCTGGAGACCAGCACCATCGCCCCGCAGACGGTGAGGACCCTCGCACCGCTGGTTCTCGAACGCGGCGCCACTCTCCTCGACACCCCGGTGTCCGGTTCCGTCGAACTCGCCACACGCGGCGAACTCACCTTCCTGGTCGGCGGCCCCAAAGAAGCCCTCGACCGGGTGCGCCCCGTCATGGACGTCCTGGCCACCCGTGTCCTCCACTTCGGGGAATCGGGCAGCGGCAGCATCATGAAGCTCGCGATCAACTCACTTCTGCTGTCCATGGCAACAGCCCTGGCCGAAGCGCTGGTTCTCGCAGAACGCGCCGGCATCGACCGCGCCGCCGCCTACGACGCTTTCACCCAGAGCGCGGCCGCAGCGCCGTTCGTGCTCTACAACCGCGACAACTTCGTACGACCACGCGAAGCGGCCATCCACATGACGCTGTCCCTGGTCGCCAAGGACCTCACACTCATCGACGCCCTGGCATCGTCCGTGGGAGCGCCCATGGCCCAACTGGACGCGAACCGCAAGCTCATCGACCAGGCCATGGCCGCAGGGCTGGAAGACCGCGACGGCGTATCCGTCCTGGCCGAACTCCTGCGGCACAACGCCACGGCCCAGGCAGGACAGCCGGGAGAGCCGAACCGCAGCCATTGATGAGCATGCGCCGCGGGACAGGAAGGGCTTGCGCACCTGCCCTGTTCATGTGGCACGCTCACCGGCGACCGGCCGATCGTCATGACTCCGGTCGCGTCACCAGGTTCGACCGTGGAAAGGCAGCGCTATGCGCATCGGACTGCTCGGCACCGGCCCTTGGGCTCAGATGGCACACGCCCCCGCCCTCAGTGGGCACGACGCCTGGGACTTCGCGGGCGTGTGGGGTCGCCGACCCGACGCCGCCAAGGAACTCGCCGACGCGCACGGCGTACCGGCCTACGACGATGTCGACGCCCTGCTCGCGGACGTGGACGCCGTCGCCGTGGCGCTGCCGCCGTCCGTACAGGCCGAGTTGGCGGTGCGGGCCGCGCGGGCGGGATGCCATCTGCTGCTGGACAAGCCCCTGGCGCCGACGGTGGAGCAGGGGCGGGCCGTGGTCGACGCGGTGCGGGAGGCCGGGGTCGCGTCGGTCGTGTTCTTCACCACCCGCTTCCAGCCGGAGACCGAGGCGTGGGTGACCGAACAGGCCGCCGCCGGGGGTTGGTTCACGGCTCGGGCCGAATGGCTCGGCTCGGTGTTCACCAGCGACAGTCCGTTCGCGGCCTCGCCCTGGCGGCAGGAGAAGGGCGCGCTGTGGGACGTGGGCCCGCATGCCCTGTCCGTGTTGCTGCCGGTCCTTGGTGACGTCCGCCGGGTGGCCGCCGCCGTACGGGGCCCGGGCGACACGGCCCTGTTGATCCTCGACCACGAGGGCGGGGCGTCCAGCACCCTGACGCTCAGCCTCACGGCACCGACCGCGGCGGCGGGAGCCACCGTCGAACTGCGCGGGGAGGCCGGGGTGACCAGCCTTCCGGACAGCTCGGGCACTGCGGTGTCCGCCCTGGTGCGGGCCGCCGACGCGCTGAGCGAGGCCGTACGCACGGGCCGACCGCACCCCTGCGACGCCGTATTCGCGCAGCGGGTCACCGAGATCCTGGCCGAGGCCGAAGCGATGGTGGACAGCGAGGCTGTCTGATCGGTCGCCCGACGGCTCACCTGATCACTCGTCACCGGACTCTTCGTCCTCGCCGAACGGCTCGTCGTTCCACCGGAACCAGGCCCGCTCCCCCTCGATGTGCAGCAGGAACTCGGGAACGGGACCGTCCGGCGAGGTCAGCGTCACCTGTCGGCTGATCTCGTCGTAGGCCTCCTCCCACCGTGCCCAGTGCCCGTCGTCGTCCGCCTTCGTCAGAGCCAGTTCGCGAGCGAAGAGCTCCTCCACGTCACCGAACGCCGGACCGGCGGTGAACTTGCCCGAAAGCCAGGGGAAGTCGGCGTCGTCGATCAGGATCTCCCCGACCGGCTCCTCGCCCCTGCGCACCTGCCAGACCTCGCCGACGAATCCCATGCCCGCCTCCATCCCGCCGTAGATCGACCTGCCGCCAGCATGGCACCCGGCACTGACAGTCGCCCCGGATCGCATCGCGAGCGGGCCGGGGCGACTGTCCTGTCCGCCTACGTTCCCGCGCGCCTACTCGACGACATGGAAGTTGGCCCGCTCCCGGATGACCGGATAGCCGACCTTGGCGAAGTGCGCGGCCATCGGGAAGTTGCCCTGGTCCGTGGCGGCGGCGATGAACTCGGCGCCGCGCTCGACGAGGTAGTGCGTGCATTCGGCCAGCAGGTCGCGGGCGTAGCCGTGGCCGCGCTGTTCCGGTACGACTCCGATGAAGCCGATGCACGGGCCCGACGGATTGTGGGCCGGGATGTGGATGCCTGCGAGGTCTCCCTCGGGGGTGCGGGCGACCTGCCACCACTCACGCGGGGACGGGCACCAGCGGAAGAAGTCGATCTCCTCCTGTGCGGCCTTGTCGATTCCCCCTTGTCGGATGGCCAGTTGGGAATGGGCGTCGAGGGAGACGGAGTGGATGCGGCGCAGGGCGTCGAAGAAGACGCCGTCGTCCGGTTCGGGGGCGAAGACGAGGCGTCCGGGGCGTTCGGGCAGGCCGCACTCCGGGGTCCACCGGTAGATGAAACGCTCGACCAGGAGGTCGTAACCGGCCGCGCGCAGCGCGGTGAAGCGTGTCTCGGCGGCGGCGCGGAGCTCGGGGTTGTCGCGCCAGCCGGCGGGGAGGTTCAGTTCCGCGCCGACGCGCCAGGGTGCGGTGCGCAGGAGTTCGGCGCCCGCCTCCGCCTCGCCCTCGATCACGTCGAAGCAGTTGATGGTGAGGGGTTCGGTGTCGTTCGGGCCGCCCCACCAGGCGCCGCGCGCGACGACCGTGCCGTCGCGCAGTGCCACCCGCTGCCAGTCGGGCCGCCAGGTCGTCTGGCCGTGTGCGGCGCGGGCGCCGATGGAGTCGGGAAGGGTGTCGAAAAGGTGGGCGTCGCTCTCGTCGAGCGCGCGGATGACCAGATCGGTCATGGGTTTCCTCCGGGAGGGGTACTGCGTGGAGCGCTCCCGGTCAGATCCGTCGTGTCACGCCGGGTCAACGGGGAGGGAGCGCTGGGGTGTTGTGAACCTCATGGCACTCGCCTCCTTCCGCTGGTCTCAGGGCGTGCACGCACACGCTAGGGGATCGATCTCCCGCCCGTCCAACGTATTTTCGGGCCGGCCCGGCGGAGCGCCACTCCGCCGGACCGGTGCGCATCATCCGATGTACATCACCCGATGCGCGTCACTTCGGAAGTTGTCCCGGGTCGGTCCCCCAGCTCGTGTTCGGTTCGGTGGCGAGCCGGAAGTCCAGCCTGCCGCCCTTGAGCGTCAGGCCGGCGCCGGTCCACGCGCGCGTGAGGTCACGGCCGTCGAGGCGTACGGCGTCGACGTACTGGTGGGTGTCGTCGGCGTCGGGGGCGGTGATGACGAGGTCCGTGCGGCCGGGCCGGTCCACGACCGCCTTCGGGAAGAGCGGGGCGCCGAGCAGCAGGTCGGCGCTGCCCGGGGTGCGCGGATAGATGCCTAGGGCGGAGAGGACGTACCAGGCGGACATGGTGCCGAGGTCGTCGTTGCCGGGCAGGCCCTTGGGGCCGGTGCCGTAGGCGGTGTCGAGGATCTGGCGGACGGTCGCCTGCGTCTTCCAGGGCTGGCCGAGGGAGTCGTAGAGCCAGGGGGCGTGGATGTCGGGCTCGTTGGTCGGGTCGTAGCGCAATGCGTCGCCGCCCCGGACCGACCACGCGCCGTCGGCAGTGTGGAAGAAGCCGTCGAGCCGGGTGGCGGCCGCCTCGCGTCCGCCCATCGCCTCGGCCAGCCCCTGGACGTCCTGCGGGACCATCCAGACGTACGCGGCGGCCGAGCCCTGTGCGAAGCCGAGGTCGCTCGCCGGGTTGAACGGGGTCACCCAGGAGCCATCGAGCTTGCGGGCCTGGATGTAGCCGGTGGCGGGGTTGAAGACGTTGCTCCAGTAGGCGCCTCGTTCGGTGAAGCTCTTCGCCTCGGCGTCGCGGCCGAGCAGTTTCGCCCACTGGCCGAGGGCGGAGTCGGCGACGGCGTCCTCCAGGGTCTCGGCGGCGCCGCCCCAGCAGTGGCACGCGTCCTGGGCGGCGTAGTGGGAGGTCATGTACTGGGCGAGGTTGGGGCGTTGGCCCACGCACTGGCCGGGGCAGCCGGCGTCCGAGAGTTCGTCCGGGTTGGGGACGGTGGCCTGGTGGACGAGGGAGTCGAAGGCACCCTGGTAGTCGAAGTTGCGGACGCCCATGGCGTAGAAGGTGGCCAGGGTCGCGGCGGACGGGTCGCCCGTCATGACGTGGGTGGCGCCGCTGATGTGCACCCAGCGGTCCCAGATGCCGCCGTTCTGTTTCGCGAAGTTGTAGAGCGATTGAGCGAAGTCGCCCGCGACGGTGGGCTTGAGGAGGGCGAGTAGCTGTATCTGGGCGCGGTACTGGTCCCAGCCGGAGAAGTTGCTGTACTGCGCCCGCTGCCCGCGCGCGAGTCGGTGCACGGCCTGATCCATGCCCCAGTAGCGGCCGTCCTCGTCGCTGATCAGGTTGGGCTGCATGAGGGCGTGGTACAGCGCCGTGTAGAAGGTCTGGCGGCGTGCGGGGGTGCCGCCGTCGACGCGTACGGTGCTCAGTTCGCGGTCCCAGGCGCGGGCACCGGTCTTCGCCACGTCGGCCACGCGCGCGTGCGGGGCGATCTCCTGGCGCAGGTTCGACTCGGCTCCCCCGAGGCTGACGTACGAGATCCCGATCCGCATGCGGACATCGTTGTCAGAAGCGGTGTCGAAGCCGACCCAGCCGCCGGAACCGCGTCCCGCGCGGTCGGCGCCGGTGGCGTAACCCTCGCCTCCGGAGGCGGTCGTCGAGCCGGGTGACACGGTGCTGTCGTGCCAGGTGCCGACGGAGGAGAAGACACGGTCGAAGGAGGCGCTGAAATAGAGCTTGTAGTAGCTCTTGCGGTTGTTGACGCCACCGTTGGCGCGGCGCCCGCAGAAGGCTCCCGTGTACACCCAGCCGGTCACCTTCTGGTGGGCGGTGTCGATGTCGACGTGTGCGTCCTGGCTGCCGTTGAGGGAGTTGGAGACGCGGAAGAGCAGGCTCGCCGGGCGGTCGGCGGGGAAGGTGAAGTCGGCGACTCCGGCGCGCTTGCTGACGGCCAGGTCGGCGGTGGCGCCGGAGGCGAGGCCGAGGGTGTAGCGGCCGGGGGTGGCCTTCTCGTCGGCGTGCGAGAAGTTCGACGCGTACACGGCGTCCTTGGTGTCGGCCGAGGGTGACGAGGTGACGTCGCCGACGAACGGCATGATCGGTACGTCGCCCGCCGCGCCCGGGTTGCAGCCGGCGCCGTTGACATGGGTGAGGCTCAGGCCGCGGATGCGGGTGGCGCCGTACTCGTACCCGTTGGCGGCGCCCGTGCTGGTCTGGTCGCCGGTGGTGCTGGTCGGGGACCAGGCGATCATGCCGTACGGGAGGGTGGCGCCGGGGTAGGTGTTGCCGCCGTTGCTGGAGCCGATCAGCGGGTCGACGAGCGAGGACGGCCGGACGGACGGTACGGCCGCCGCGACGGCGGGGAGCGGGGCGGACGCGGCGAGTGCGGAGGTGACCGCCACGGCCGCGGCTCTGACACCGAACCGTCTTGCCGTGCCGAGGAGTTGGTGACGCATGCGTCAGGTCGCCTTTCGAGGAAGGGACGAGGAAGGGCCATGGAGTCGGAAAAAGACAGGGGGCGTCGTGAGGCTAGGAGGCCGCGCGATGGGAGGGAAGAGGAGCCCGGGTACGGGTGATGAAGCACGGGTGAACGCTTCGCCGGGCGCTTAAGTGATCCTTAAGTACGGGTTAAGTCACCCATCTCACCACGTCTGCGCAGGTCAGCGCGGTGACGACTTCCCGCAGAACCGTTGGCCCAGCCCGCGGTCCTGCGTAACATCGGGCCCCGGCGGCGGTGCCGACACACGCTGTGAGAGCGCTCTCAAAGTGTCGGCACCGTTCGCTTCGAACAGCCCGACTCGTCCGGAGGTCCCCCCACATGACTCCCCCGACCGCCCGCCATCAGCGCACACTCGGCCGCCGCAAGCTGCTCTTCGCCCTCGGTGGCGCGGCGGTGGCCGCGCCCGCCCTCGCGGCACTCGCACCGCACGCCCTCGCGGACACAAAGTCCATGGAGACCAGCGCACTTGAGGCCGGTGCGCTTCCGTTGACACTGGTCAACAACAGCGGTTCGTTCGACAACGCCAACGTGCACGTCTACATCGTCGGAAACGTGGACGGCAAGCAGGTGCGGGTCACTCCCGACGGGACGATCGCGCCGATCGCGCTCTCGGACAACGGCGCCGACGGTTTCACCGACTACGCGATCAGCCTCAACTCCGGGGCGGAGACGACGATTTCGCTCCCGTACCTGTCGGGCCGCATCTACGTCTCGCTCGGCGCGAAGCTCAAGTTCAAGGCCGTGGCGGACGGCAACGGCAACCCGGCCCTGCAGTACCCGGCCGGCTGG
Organism: Streptomyces prunicolor; assembly: GCF_045162825.1. Lineage (NCBI taxonomy): Bacteria > Bacillati > Actinomycetota > Actinomycetes > Kitasatosporales > Streptomycetaceae > Streptomyces > Streptomyces prunicolor. Next base: position 392,710 of record NZ_CP108676.1, read on the forward strand.
GTGACCTCCGACCCCAACTACCAAGTCCTGCACGACTGCGCCGAGTTCACCCACAACGCGTCCGGCATGTTCTGCAACACGACGATGGTCGACATGTTCAGCGTGCCGTTGAGCATCCGGCTGACCGGCGCGCAGGACCAGACGACGGGCACCCTGCGCGACGGCGGCCGGGCGTCGGTGTTCGACGCGGTACGGAAGGTCGAGGCGTTCGCCCCGCTGATCGTGAGCGACACGCGGGTGATCGCGCCGGGGCACGGGCTGGACGCGGGCCTGTTCGCCGCGGACTACTTCGCGCCGTACATCGACGAGATGTGGAGCACCTACACCGGCAAGGACCTCACCGTCACCACGAATGCGGGCGCCTTCACCGGGCGGGTGCGCGCCGGCCAGTTCGCCTTCACCGGCCCGGCCTCGGTCTCGTTCGCCAAGCCGTCGACGCGGGACGTGCTGTTCTGCGACGGCAACCTGGCCGCCCCGAACGACGGCACCACGGGCCCGGTCGCGGCCGTCCTCGGCGCGGGCTTCAACCGCTCGACGCTCCTGTCGAACCCCGCCCAGCCGACCACCGACGCGTCGAGTTTCTACGCCACCGACCTCACGAACCACTACGCGAAGGCGATCCACGCGGCCACCGCCGACGGCAAGGCCTACGGCTTCGCCTTCGACGACGTGGCGGACTTCGCGTCGTACGTCCAGGACATGGCGCCGACGGGGATACGGCTGACACTCACGCCGTTCTAGCGCCGCATCGGGCGGCCAGGCGCCGACCAGGAGCAGATGCCGGCGGGAGAGGGCGGGAGCGCCGCCCCCGCCCTCTCCCGTTCCGTACCGCTCAGTTCAGCCGCTGCATGCGCCGACGCCACCACAACAGACCTGCACCGATCAGCAGGATCCCCGCCGCGCCCGAGGCCGCCGACGCGGCGATCAGGCCGGTGTCGGGCGTGCCGTCGGCGGAGTCGGCCGGCCACAGGGCGTTGCCGACCTGGTCGCGGACGCTGTTGCCACCGGTCGTGCCCTTCGCGAGCGGGCCGCGTGAACCCGCGACGGGCTCGGCCAGGTAGGGGAAGGAGTCGCCGAACTTCTGGTCGTTGACGTCGACCGCGTCGCCCAAGTCGTTCTTGGAACCGACCAGTTCGCCCTCGACCACCTGAAGCGAGATGTCCACGACGTCATCGGTGAGCCGGCGCCCGTTGGGGAAGCCCGCGTTGTCACCGTCGAGCACACCGAGCCGTTTCGGGTCCGCGGCCGGCTTGATCGAGGTGTTCAGGCGCAGCATCTCCGCCGGTCGCACGTTCGGCGGCTGGTTGAGGCCCTTGACGCCCTTGAGGAAGACGTCGACGAGATCGTCACGCGGTTCCGCGGGCGCCTTGATCTTGTAGATGGCCTCCATGAGCTTCGGCAGCTCCGGATCGGTCACGTTCTTCAGGAACTGACCGTCGTTCCACGGCGAGTCCGCGTTGAACCTGTCCTTGTCCTTCAGCGGGTTGACGACCTCGTTGACCAGCGGGTTGCCCAGCCGCGAGACCTGCTCGTAGGAACCCTGGGCGTTCTTTCGCTGGGTGGTCGACCAGATACCGACGACCGGCTGGTCCTTCGACGCGGTGATCATGTCGGTGGGCAGTTGCAGGGCGACCGAGTTGACGTTGTAGCCCTTGAGGGTGTCGTTGCCGACTTCAGAGAGGTTCCCGCCGTACAGCAGGTCGAACACGCGCAGGTCCAGGAAGAACGGGTCGTCCGCCTGGCCGGCGAATGTCCGGGCGCCGTCGGAGAGCTTGCGGACGGCCTGCCCGCGCAGCGTGTCGTAGTCCGGCATCGACGCCTTGCCGACGTTCGACGGAGCCACCGGTACGTCGTCGGCGAGCTTCCTCTTCGACACCACGTTCTGGTTGTGCAGCTTGAACAGCTCGATGTCGTAGGTCTGCGTGACGTTCAGGTCCGGGTCGTCCAGGCTGGTGACCGAGCCCGTGTTGTACAGGAACGTCTTCTTGTTCTTCGTGTGCGTCTTGAAGGTGTAGCGCAGCAGCAGTTCGCCCTGCGCGTCACCGTTGTTGTCGATGTGGATGTCGTACTGGGCGTCGTCCGCGAACGTGTAGAAGTTCGGGCCGCCCGCCGGGTCCTCGAACGGGATCCAGTCCGCGATGATCGTCGTCGTCTCCGGGCTGTCCGGACTGACGAAGGCGTACACGTCCGTGTTGTCGTACCGGGGGTTTCCCGAGATCAGCGGGGCCTCCCGGTGACTGGAGGCGGAAGCCGCCCCCGGTTCCAGCGTGGCCACACCGGCGGCTGCGAGTCCCCCGGCGGCCAGTGCACCTGCTATGAGGGTCGCGAGGCTCCTGCGCCCCGCACCGCTCCTGAAGATAGGTGTCATACCGTCCGTCCTCCATGCCAACTTCCCTGACGCTCGAGGATTCGGAGCGGCCACCCCCGCGGATTGGTGAATATTGCGTGATCTGACCGATGTTTCGGTTGATCTGTCGATTGATCTCTCCTTGATACGGCGGCACCAGGCGCTCGGCGTGCGGGGCCGGTCCCGCCGTAGGAGCGTGGTGGGGTGGGAAAGGTGCGCGTGCCGTCGTTCCGCCGGGTCCGGGAGCCGGCCCGGCGGGGGTGGCTTCGGGGCGCGCCGGCGCCGTGGTGGGTGCGGGTGCTGCCGGGGGCGCTGGTGGTGGGGGTGTGCGTGGCGACGCTGGTCAGCCCGCACTCGCTCGACATCGGCTTTCTGCTGGGCGCCATTCCGCCGCTGGCGGGGCTGTCGTACGGGCCGCTCGCGACCGCGCTGCTGGGCGCGGCCACCGTCGCCCTGCTGACCGTGCCGGCGTTCCATCTCAACGATCCCGGTGAGACCGATCTGCTGACGATCCTGTTCGTCGCGGTGCTGAGCGTGTTCGTGTCCTTCGTCCGCAGTCGCCGTGATGCCCAGCTGGACCTGGAGCGCACGGTCGCCGAGGCGGCGCAGCGGGCCGTCGTGCCGCCGTTGCCGGAGCGGGTCGGGCCGGTGGGGTGCGCGGGGCTGTACCGGGCGGCGCAGCGCGGGACGCTGGTCGGCGGGGACTTCTTCGACGTACGGGACGGGCCGTACGGCGTGCGGGCGGTCATGGGCGATGTGCAGGGGCACGGGCTGTCGGCCGTCTCGACGGTGGCGTCGCTGCTGGGCGCGTTCCGGGAGGCGGTGCTCGATCTGCCGGACCTGGAGGCGGTCGCGGCGCGGCTGGACCGGCGGCTGGTGGTGGACTCGGCGCGGTCGGCGCACGCGGAGCTGTTCGCCACGGCACTGCTGCTGGAGTTCACGGCGGACGCGGGTGCGGTGCGGATCGTGGCCTGCGGGCATCCGTCGCCGGTGCTGCTGCGCGCGGGACGGGTCACGGAGATCGGCGTCGAGGCGTGGACGCCGCTCGGTCTCGGGCTGTCCGACGCCGGTCCGCCGAGCGGGGTGAGTGTCCAACTGCGGCCCGGGGACCGGCTGTTCCTCGCCTCCGACGGGGTGTGGGAGGCGCGGGACACGGGCGGCTCCTTCTATCCTCTCGTCGAGCGACTGACCCAACTCGCCGACCACGAGGCGCCCTTGATGACGGAGCTGGTGTGGGCCGACCTGCTGCGGCACTCACCGGAGATCCGGGACGATGTGACGATGCTCGTGCTGACGCCCGGGGCACGCCCGTTCAACAGCTGAGACGCCGTACGGGAGTTGAGGCTCACGCCTGCTGCTCGTGATCGCCCTCCGCGTCGATGTGCGGCAGGATCCGGTCCAGGAATCGGGGTGTCCACCACGCGTGCCGACCCAGCAGGGTCATGACGGCGGGCACCATCAGCAGGCGTACGACGGTCGCGTCGATCAGGACGCTGACGGCCAGGCCGAGCCCGAGCATCTTGACCACGATGTTGTCGCTGACGACGAAGGCCGCGAAGACGCTGACCATGATCAGCGCGGCGCAGGTGATGACGCGCGCGGTGATCTCCAGGGCATGGGCGACCGACGCTTCGGCGTCCCCGGTGCGCAGCCAGGCCTCGTGGACGCGGGAGAGCAGGAAGATCTCGTAGTCCATGCTCAGGCCGAAGATGATCGCGAACATCATCATCGGGACGTAGCTCTCGATGGGGACCTTGCCGGAGACGCCCAGCGCGGGGCCGCCCCAGCCCCACTGGAAGACGGCGACGACGACGCCGTAGGAGGCGGCGATGGAGAGCACGTTGAGGACGGCCGCCTTCAGGGCGACGAGGAGGCCGCGGAAGACGGCGAGGATGATCAGGAAGGCCAGGGCGACCACCACGCCGATGATCAGGGGCAGTCGGCTCGACACGATGTCGCGGAAGTCGACCTGGGCGGCCGTGGTACCGGTGACGTAGCCCTTGGCGGAGGTGCCCGAGACCGCGTCCGGGAGAGTGTTGTGGACGAGCCGGTTGGTGAGGTCGGTGGTGTCGGCGCTCTGCGGGGACTGCTTGGAGTAGACGGTGCCGACGAGGACGTCGCCGTCCTTGGTGGTCGTCAGCGGGGTGACCTTGGCGGCGCCCTGCACCCCGTCGAGGGTCTTCTGGGCCTGGCTGGAGAGGGTCGAGCGCTGGGAGGTCGGGACGCCCGTCTGGTCGATCACGATGGTGAGGGGGCCGTTGGAACCGGGGCCGAAGGCGTCGGTCATCAGGTCGAAGGCGCGGCGGTCCGTGAACGAGGTGGGGTCCGCGCCGTCGCCGATGTGGCCGAGCTGGAGCGAGAACACCGGGATCGCGAGGACGACCACGGCCGCGACGCCTGCCGCGAGGAACGTCCACGGCCGGTGTTCCACGCGCTGCGCGTACCGGTGCCAGGTGCCCGTGGGTTCGGCGCCCGGCGCGGCGTCGGTCTCGGCGACCGGGCGGCGTACCCGGTAGCGGTCGATCCGCTTGCCGAGGAGCCCGAGCAGGGCGGGTACGAGGGTGAGCGCGCCGATGACCGCCGACACGACCGTCACGGCGGCGGCGAGCCCGAGTTTGCCGATGAACGGCACGCCGGACACGAACAGTCCGGCGAGCGCGATGATCACGGTGCAGCCCGAGACGAGCACCGCCCGGCCGCTGGTCGCCGTTGCTTGCCCGGCGGCGCGCACGGGATCGGAGCCGTTCATGAGGTTCTGCCGGTGCCGGGTGATGAGGAACAGGGCGTAGTCGATGCCGACCCCGATACCGATCATCGTCGCGAGAGTCGGTGACACCGTCGCGAAGGTGAACGCCGCCGCCAGCAGCCCCAGGCACGCGAGTCCGCCGATCACACTGATCAGCGCGGTGACCAGAGGCATCGCGGCGGCGACCACACTGCCGAAGCCGATCAGCAGGACGACGATCGCCACGGCGAACCCGATGAGTTCGCTGATCCGGTCGTCGGCGGCGGGTCGGGCCAGTTCGCCGAGTGGTCCGCCGTACTCGACCTGGGCGCCGGCCGCGCGCAGCGGCTTCACGGAGGTGTCGACGCCGTGGAGGTAGCCGTCGCCGAGGGTGGACGGCTGTACGTCGAAGCGGATGGTGATGTACGCGGTCTTCGCGTCGGAGGAGAGGGGTCCGACGTTCGGGCTCGTGGATGTCGGTGGCTGCGTTCCGGGCTGTGGCAGCGGGTTCTGCACCGACAGGACGTGCGGGAGTTTCTGCAGGTCGCCGACGGTCTCGGACATCTGCGAGTTCAGGGAGGTGAGCTGCTTGTCCTTGTCGTGCAGGACGATCTGGCTGCTGTAGCCGCCGGCCGCCGGGTCGTGCTCCTTGAGTACCTGCAAACCGTGCTGGGACTGTACGCCGGACAGCGAGAAGTCGTCCGAATAGTCGCCCCCGAAGGACCTGTTGAGGACCTGGAGCGCGGCCAGCGCGACGAGCCAGGCGACGATGACGATCACGAAGTGCCGGGCACACCACTCCCCCAGCCGCCGCAACATCCCCTTGGCAGCCGTCCGGCCGTCCCCTGCGTTGGATTCCGTGGGCGCCATGGCCTCGGCCTTTTCCGCCGGGTGACATTTCCGACATCCCCATTAGACGCCTACGGGATCACTCCGGCATCTCGGGCTCCTTTCGCCCCGTTGGTCCCGTTGGCCCCGTTGGCTTCTTTGGCGCGGGTCAGCCCACGTCCCACAGGAACCGATGCGTGTGGATGCCGAAGTACGGGAACGACCGGACGCTCCGCACTCCTTCGATCGGCCGCACGACGTCGTTGACGAAGTCGAGCAGATCCCGTGGCCCCGGGGTGACCACCTCGGCGAACAGGTCGAAGCCGCCGGAGGTGAGCACGGAGTACACCACCTCGTCGCGCAGGGCGAGTTGGTCGGCTACGGCACGCGGGTCGCCGTCCACCTCGATGCCGAGCATCGCCATGGCCTGCCCGCCCATGGCCATCGGGTCCGTCACCCCGACGACCTGAACCGCCTTGGAATCCAACAGGCGTTGGAGCCGCTGGCGGGCGGCCGAGGCGGACAGTCCGACCTTCGGTCCGAGATCGGCGTACGCGATACGTCCGTCGGTCTGCAGCTCGCGCAGGATGGCCCGGTCGATGTCGTCCACGCGCTTGTCTCCAACTCCCTGTATCAGTGGGCCAGTTCGGCGAGCGCGTCGGCGAAGACCCGGGTGTGGGTGTCCACGTCCTGCTCGGTGGTGTCGGGGCACATGAGCGCCATGCTGTGGAACGGGGTGAGCAGGATGCCCCGGTTGGCGAGGTAGAGGTGGAGGAAGTCCTCCAGCTCCGGGTCGCCGGCCGCTTCGGACTCGGTGCCGGTGCGTGGTGCCGGGGAGGCGAAGCGGTATTCACTGCGGGCGCCGAGGCGGCTCACCGTCCAGGGCAGCTCGTGGGCGTCGATGCCCTGCTGCACGCCCGCCGCGAAGCGTTCGGAGAGCTTCGCCATGTGGGCGAACGCCTCGTCGGTCAGGACGTGTTCGAGCGTTGCGCGCATCGCGGCGACGGAGAGCGCGTTGCCCGCGAGGGTGCCGCCGACGCCGCCCATGTCGACCAGGTCGAGATCTGCGCGGCCGAGCAAACGATCGGCGAGTTCGGCGGAGAGGCCGTAGGCACCGGCCGGGATGCCGCCGCCGATCGCCTTGCCGATGGTGAGCAGGTCGGGTTCGAGATCCCAGGCGGCGGTGCAGCCACCCGGTCCCGCGGAGAACGTGTGGGTCTCGTCGTTGATGAGCAACGTGCCGTATTTCCTGGTCAGTTCGCGTACGGCGGCCAGGTAGCCGGGCTCGGGCAGCACGATGCCGATGTTGGTGAGCGCGGGTTCCATGAGGACGGCGGCGACGTCGGCGTGCGCCAACTCCCGTTCCAGCTGGGCGAGATCGTTGAACTCGGCGACGCGGCTGGTGAGCGTGACATCGCAGGGGGCGCCGACGTTGCCGGGGCGGGCGGTGCCGTGTCCGTCCGGTCCGACGACGATGAGCGACTCGTCGACGCTGCCGTGGTAGCTGTAGCTGTTCACCAGGATCTTGGGGCGGCCGGTGACGGCACGGGCGAGCCGGATCGCCCAGCGGTTGGCGTCGGTCGCGGTCAGCGCGAAGCTCCAGCGGGCGAGTCCGAAGCGGCGGGTGAGCTCGGCGCCGACCCACTCGGCGTCCTCCGTGGGCAGCATGGCCGTAGCGCCGCCTTGCTCGGCGAACCGGCGTTGCACCGCCTCCGCGACGACGGCTGGCGAGTGGCCGGCCATCGCGCCGGTGTCGCCGAGGCTGAAGTCGATGTACTCGTGGCCGTCGATGTCGGTGACGCGGGCGCCCCGGGCGGTGTCGAGGTAGCGGGGGAAGGCGCCGGCGGTCTTGTTCATCCAGGTCATCGGCACCCGCCCGAAGAGATGCTCGGCGCGTGCGTAGGCGGCCTTCGAGCGCGGGTTGAGCCGCTCGGCGTCGGCGCTCTCGCGGGCGAGGAGGTCCTTTAGGCGGGTGCGGTCCATGGGGTACCTCGGTGGCGTCGACGACGGAATGTCCGGACCATATGACTGAAAGGGGCGAGCAAGCAAGGTGTGGCTGCGGAATCAATTGCGGCGACGATCGATTCACGCTCGCGCCCTACCGGGCCATGAGTCTCGCCGGGCCGCGAATCTCGCCGGGCCGCGAATCTCGCCAGGCCGCCGAGGCGGTCCCTGGGCTCACCGGTGGCATCGGCGACGGCGCCCCGTCCATGGGCTCCGCCCGCCTCTCCTTCGAAGCGCCGGTCCACACGGAGACATGCACGCTGGACGCGGCTCCCCTCGCGCACCGGCGGCTGCGCACCGGGAGGATCAGCGGCCGTGCGGTGCTCCGACCGAACGGCTCACGTCGACCGGCAAGTGCAGCAAGTCCCGCCCGATCGCCGGGAGTTCCGCCACCCCCGTCAGCCGCATCGTCTCGACCAGTTCCGCCGTCAGGTCCCCGATCAGACGGGTCACACCCTCCGCGCCGGCCAGGGACAGGGCCCACAGGGTCGGACGGCCGACGAACACCGCTCGGGCTCCGAGGGCGAGCGCGGCGAAGATGTGGGTGCCCCGGCGCAGTCCGCCGTCCACGTACACCTCGGCGCCCGTCCCGGCGACGGCGTCGACCACCTCCGGCAACGCCCAGGCGGTCGGGATCAGCCCGTCGAGCTGGCGGCCGCCGTGGTTGGAGACGATCAGTCCGGCGGCGCCCGCGTCCACGAAGGCGCGGGCGTCGTCGCCGCGCAGGACGCCCTTGACGACGACCGGGAGCCCGGTCAGGTCGCGCAGCCAGGTGATGACGTCCGGGGTGAGGTCCGGCGCGTGCTCGGCGGCCTCCCGGTCGGGGATGCCGGTGACGTTGCCGTACAGGTCCTCCGGGTCCACGAAGTCGGCGACATGCGCGCCAAGTTTGCCGTGCGAGCCGATGACGGGGGTGTCGGCGGTCAGGACGACCGCCCGGGCGCCGGCCGCCACGGCTCGCCGGAGCGTCTCCTCGGTCAGGGAGCGGTCGCGGGCCACGTACACCTGCACCCACCACGGCGCGCCCGAGGGCTCCAGGGCCGAGAACGGGACCGCGGTGTTCGAGGTCACCGCGAGCAGCGAGCCCGCACCGGCGGCGCCGAGCGAGGTGGCCGCCTCGCCGTCGGGGTGGGCGCGGCGTTGCAAGGCGCTCGGGGCGATGAGGACCGGCGTGTCGACTGCCGTGCCCAGTACGGTCGTTGAGGTCTCGCACCGGGACACGTCCCGCAGGATGTGCGGGCGCAACCGGAATCCGTCCCAGGACGGGGCGGCCTCGGCGACGCTGAGCCCTTGCCCCGCTCCTCTGCGGAAGTAGGCGTAGATCTCCGGCGGAAGGAGCCCGGCGGCCTGTTCCTCGATGCCGTCCAGCCACCGCGCGACGCCCGTCACACCGCTCCCCCTTCGTGCACGATGCACCGACCCTAGCGGCTCAACTCTCTTTCCCCACACGCCATTTCAGACACTTGGCGCAGAAGTGAACAGAGGCCTGTCAGTTTCGAAGGGAAGTCCTGCTACACCGTGCGAGAGCGGTCGATGACGGTGTGTACTGTGCTCCGGGCGCCCCGCCTGAGGGACCGAACTCAGCCTCAAGGGCCCCGACTCGGCCCTGCCCGACTTCTCTTGGACTCGATTCGATGACCGAATTACCGGACCTGGCGGCCGGTGCGCTCGCCGCCGGCACGCTGTCCGCGCTGGCTCTCGGAGCCGGGCTGTGGCGGTCGCGCCGCCAACGCGTTCTGCAGCGTGAGGAGTTGGCCGCGCTACGGGCCCGACTGGACGGTGTTCAGGCGGCGTTGGCGGCCGAGATCGAGCATCTGGCGGGGCAGCGGATCCCGGCCGCCGCCCGGCACCTCACGCATCCACGGGTCACCGTCCCGGGGCCCGCGCAGCCGCAGTTCATCGGCTCCCCCCTCGGGATCGGCCTGGAGAGCGTGCTGAACTCGGTGCGTTCGGAACTCACCGCGCAGCGCACCCGCATCGACGCCGCCGCGCAGGCCGGGATGCGCGGGGCCACCCGGGAGATCCAGGCCGCGCTGTACCGCTTGCAGGACGCTCTGCGCTCGCTCCAACAGCGGTACGACGAGCCCGAGTTGACGCAGACGCTGTTCGCGCTGGACCACGAGAACGAGCAGTCGCTGCGCCGTGCGCAGGTCGCGGCCGTCGTGTGCGGGGCCTGGGTCGGGCTCGCCCGGGAGGAGTCGTACCTCGTCGAGGCGGTGACCGGCGGCCAGGCCCGGCTCGCCGGGTACCATCGGGTGCGGGTGCACAACCACCTCGAAACCGGCACCGCGCTCGTCTCGCACGCCGTCGAGCCGGTAGCGATCATCGTCGCCGAACTCCTCGACAACGCGCTGCGGCACTCCGCGCCGGACACCGAGGTCGTGGTCAACCTGGAGCATGTCCATCACGGCGCCTGCGTCACGGTCGACGACGCGGGGGTCGGCATGACCCAGGACGAACGCGACCGGGCCCGGCGGATGGTGGCCGGTTCCGACCCGATCCTGCTCACCGACCTGGGCGACCCGCCGCGCATGGGGTTCGCCGCGATCGGCCGCCTGACCCGCCAGTTCGACCTGAACGTCGATGTCTCCTCGCCCTCCCCGTACGGCGGCGTCCGCGCGGTCCTGCGTATCGACAGCCATCTCCTCAGCCGGATCGACCCCGAGCTGCAACCGCCCGCGGCCGGCGCCCCGCGCTCGACCCGCCGGGCCCCCGCACCCACCCGCACGCCCGCGCCCGCACCGGCCCACTCCTACGGTGCCGAGCACCCCGAACAAGTCGACGCGTCCGGGCATCAGGCCCTTCCTGACGTCGGCGGCCTGCCACGACGCCGTCGCCGCACCCCGGCCACCGCGCCGGTCGCAACGGCCACACAGGCCGCCCCGGAGAGACACCAGCCGGAGCGCAGCCCGGAGCAGGCGGCCGCCGCGCTCGGTGCCCTCCAGTCCGGCACCGCCGCCGCGCGCGCCGCGAACGACGACACCGGAACCGCCATGGCAGAGCGGGCTACGGCACCCGAAACAGCGACAGCGCACGAGACACAGCAGTCCGACTACGAAGGGGGAGCGGCTAAATGACCAGCCGCGATGGGGGCGACACTGCGTGGGTGCTCGATCCCATATTGGAGGTGCCGCATGTGGTCGCGGCGGTGCTGCTGACCCGGGACGGGCTGGTGCGCGGGTACACCGACGCGCTCTCCCAGGCCTCGGGCGAGCGGGTGGCCGCGATCACCAGCACGGTGCAGGGGGCGTGCCGTACGGCCGCGGCGGCGTTCGCCGACCGGGAAGGGGCCGAGATTCGGCAGGTGGTCATCGAGTCGGACCATGGCTATGTCCTCATCGTCCCTACGGATCACGGGACTTGTGTGGCGGCCTACGGCGACACCGAGGTGCGGCTGGATCTGCTGGCGCACCGGGTGCACTCGCAGGTGGCGCGGCTGGGCGAGAAGGCGATGGCCGCCGCCGCACGGGGAGTTGACGGCGGCGCGTCGGCATGACGGGCCGCCGCGGCGGCCGTCCTCTCGTTCCCGCGTATCTGTCGACCGGCGGTATGGCCCGGCCCAGCCGCCCGCATCTGGAACGGCTGACGGTGCTCAGCGGCAGCGGCGAACCCGCCCCGGCCGACCTGCCCGCGGCCCAACTCGCCCTGCTGGACGCCCTGTACGGCGGTTCGCTGACGGTGCTGGAGGCGGCGGCCCTGCTGGAGCTGCCCGTGTCCGCGGTGCGCGTCCTGGCCGCCGGTCTGCTCGACCGGAGCCTGGTGCTCGCCCGAGCCCCGATCCCACCCGCCGAACACTTCGACCCCGACCTGCTGAAGAGAGTCGCAGATGGCCTACGCGCCCTCAAGCACCACTAGCGGCAGCGCCACTGGCGACATCCATCTGCCGGACACCGCACGCGAGTTGGTCAAGATCCTGATCGCGGGTCCCTTCGGGGTGGGCAAGACGACGCTCATCGACTCCGTGTCGGAGATCCGGCCGCTGCACACCGAGGAGCGGCTCAGCGAGGCGTCCGTCGCGGTGGACGATCTCGACGGGGTGCGGGAGAAGTCGACGACGACCGTCGCCATCGACTTCGGGCGGATCAGCCTGCCGGGCGGGATCGTGCTGTACCTGTTCGGCACGCCCGGGCAGGAGCGGTTCCGCGCCCTGTGGGAGGACATCGCGTACGGCGCGCTCGGGGCGCTCGTCCTGGTCGACAGCCGCCGGATCGACGCCTCGTTCGACGTGCTCGCGCTGGTGGAGGAGAGCGGCCTGCCGTACGCCGTCGCCTTCAACACCTTCCCGGACGCGCCCCGGCACCACACCGAGCAACAGCTGCGCACCGCACTGGACTTGGCGCCCGGCACACCGCTGGTGACCTGTGACGCCCGCGACGCGGACTCGTCCCTCGACGCACTGCTCGCCCTGGTCCAGCATCTGATCGACCGCGACCCTCCGGAGCACCGGTGACCACCACTTCCCCCGTCGGCCCCACCCGACCCGTCCGCCTGTGGGAGGACGGCTTCGCGCTGGATCCCTACGGCTACTACGCCGCCCTGCGCGCCCAGGGTCCGGTCGGCTGGGCCGAACTCGCCCCGGGTGTACCGGCGTACGTCGTCACCGAGCGGCGGGCGGCACTGGAGCTGCTGCGCGACACCGGCACGTTCTCGCACGATCCCCGGCCGTGGGAGTCGACGGTCGCCGGGGACTCGCCGGTCCTGGGGATGATGCGCTGGCGGCCCAACTCCCTGTTCTCGGACGGCGCGGCGCACGTCCGCTACCGTGCCTCGCTGATCGACGCCTTCGAGCGGATCGAGCCGCACGACCTGCGGGCCCGGGTACACCGGGCGGTGCATGTACTGGTGAGCCGGATCGGGCCGCGCGGAGAGGCCGATCTGGTGGGCGAGTTCGCGCGGCCGTTGATGGCGCTGGTGTTCAACAGCCTGTTCGGGCTGCCCGACAGCCAGAGCGAGCGGCTGAACCGGGCGCTGGGCAAGATGATGGAGGGCGGCTCCCAAGCGACCGAGGGCGAGGCGGAGTTCGGCGGTTACGTCCTCGAACTCATCGCCGCCAAGGCCGAGTCACGCGGCGACGACCTGCCGAGCTGGCTCCTGGACCATCCGGCCGGGCTCACCCCGGAGGAGGTCACCTGGCAGGTGTTCCTCACCCTGGGCGCGGGCCACGAGCCGACCGCGAACCTGGTGTCCAACGCCCTGTCCCGCATCCTCGGCACCTCGGTCTACTACTCCACTTTGACCAGTGGCGCCCGCCCGGTCATGGACGCCGTGGTGGAGGTGCTGCACCACGAGACGCCGCTCGCCAACTACGGTATCCACTACGCCCGTTCACCGGTGACCTTCCACGGCTCGTGGATCAGGCCCGCGGTCCCGGTCGTCGTCTCGTACGGCGCGCTCGCGCACTTCGCGGAGCAGGAGGTCGTCAGCGGCCGGCACCCGAAGGACGCCTCGCACCTGTCGTGGTCGGCGGGACCGCACGCCTGCCCGGTCAAACAGCACACGCTGCTCATCGCGACGGAGGCGATCGAGCGGCTCACCCTGTGGCTGCCGGACCTCGAACCCGTCGTACCGCGCGCGGAGTTGACGTGGCGGCCCGGCCCGTTCCACCGTTCGCTCACGTCCCTGCCCGTCCGGTTCAGCCCCCGCTCCCCCGACCAGCCAGGAGACCCGTCGTGACCGTGTCCGACCGCATCGCCCTCGACCCGTTCGGCGCCGACATGGCCGCCGAGAGCGCCAAGCTGCGTGCCCTCGGCCCGATCGTGCCCGTCGAACTGCCCGGCGGCATCCCCGCCTGGGCCCCCACCGGCTACGACACGCTGAAGGAACTGATCCTCGACCCGCAGGTCAGCAGGGACCCCCGGTTGCACTGGAACCTGTGGTCCGAGATGGGCGAACACCCGTCCTGGGGCTGGGTGTTGGGCTGGATCGGCGTCATCAACATGCTCTCGACGTACGGCACCGACCACGCTCGCCTGCGCAAACTCGTCGCGCCGAGCTTCACGCACCGGCGCACCGAGGCGATGCGCACCCGGGTCGAAACGATCACGACCGAGCTGCTCGACGCCGTGGCGACCGACGACGCCGAGGTGATCGACATCAGGGCGGCGCTCGCCCACCCCCTGCCGATGCGGATCATCTGCGAACTGTTCGGTGTGCCCGACGAGTTGGTGGACGACACCGGGCGGCTGATCGCGGCCATCATGGACACCTCGGACCCGTCTCCCGAGCACGCGGCGTTCGTACAGCAGCAGATCGGCACGGTGCTGCCCGCGCTGATCGCCCACCGCAGCGAGCACCCCGGCGACGACCTCACCACCGAGCTGATCCGGGTGCGCGACGAGGACGGCGACCGGCTCAGCGACGAGGAACTGCTGTACACGCTGCTCCTGGTGATCGGCGCCGGGTTCGAGACGACGGTCAACCTCATCGGCAACGCGATCGTCGCCCTGCTCGAGCGACCCGAGCAGCTGGCGGACGTGCGCGCCGGGAAGATCGGCTGGGACGCGGTCGTCGAGGAGACCCTGCGCGTCCACCCGTCCATCGCCTCGCTGCCGCTGCGGTTCGCGGTCAGTGACCTCACCGTCGGGGACATCACCGTCCCGGCCGGGGACGCCATCCTCACCACGTACGCCGCGGCCGGGCTCGACCCCGCGCACTACGGCCCGGACGCGGACGTCTTCGACGCGGCCCGCGGAGCCGACGACCACCTGTCGTTCGGCATCGGCGTGCACCGCTGCATCGGGGCTCCGCTCGCCCGGGTGGAGGCGCTGACCGCGCTGCCCGCGTTCTTCGACCGCTTCCCGGACGCCCGGCTCGCCGTAGCAGCGGACGAGCTGCGCCAGGTGCCGTCGTTCATCGCCTTCGGCTGGCAGGAAGTGCCGGTACGGCTGCACGGGTCGGCAATGTAGGAGCTACGAACCGCGATCCAAGAGCGAGGAACCGCCCCGCCGCGGCCCCGGAGGTGGGCCGCGGGCGGAGCCGGTCCTGCCCGGGTTCGGGGGAGAGACCCGAGCGCTCTCGTCGGCTTCCCCTGATTCGCCGGGGTACACACCCGCCGGACCGACGGGCGGCGACGGGCCCGTGCGGCGACCCGCGCGGGCACGGCATAAGCTCGGCGGGTGGCCAAGTACTTCGACGTGCATCCGGACAACCCGCAGCCCCGCACCATCTCCCAGATCGCGGACAGTGTGCGCTCGGGTGCGCTGATCGCGTACCCGACCGACTCCTGCTACGCGCTGGGCTGCCAGCTGGGCAACCGTGACGGCCTGGAGCGGATCAAGACGATCCGGCAGCTGAACGACCGGCACCACTTCACGCTGGTGTGCCAGAACTTCGCCCAGCTGGGTCAGTTCGTGCACATCGACAACGACGTGTTCCGCGCCATCAAGGCCTCCACGCCCGGCAGTTACACGTTCATCCTCCCGGCGACGAAGGAGGTGCCGCGCCAGTTGCTGCACGCGAAGAAGAAGACCGTCGGCGTGCGCATCCCCGACCACGTCGTCACCCAGGCCCTGCTGGCCGAGCTGGGCGAGCCGCTGCTGTCCAGCACCCTGCTCCTGCCCGACGAGGAGGAGCCGATGACCCAGGGCTGGGAGATCAAGGACCTGCTCGACCACGTGCTGGACGGGGTGGTCGACTCCGGGGACTGCGGCACGGAACCGACGACCGTCATCGACTTCTCGAACGGCGAGGCCGAGATCGTCCGCAAGGGCGCGGGGGACGTCTCCCGCTTCGAGTGACCCCGGTTCGGCTTCGACTGACCCCGGCGGAGGGGCCGTGGGCGGGCGTGCCACGATGATCGGAACACGCCGCGCCGGGCCGGCAGGTGGCCCGGCGCCGATCCGCTGGGAGGCACCCCCGCCATGACCGCCGTACAGGGCACAGCCGTGGACATCCCGACCGAGGACGGCATCGCCGACGCCTATTGGGTGCATCCCGGCGACGAGCTTCCCCGTCCGGCCGTGCTGCTCTATCAGGACGCCTTCGGGCTCCGTCCCCACCTGAAGTCGATGGCCGACCGGCTGGCCGAGGCCGGTTACGCGGTGCTCGTGCCGAACGTGTTCTACCGGCAGGGGCGCGCGCCGGTGGTCGAGCTGCCCGAGTTCATCGACCACGACGGGCGTCCGGAGATCTTCGAGAAGGTCGGCCCGCTGATCATGGGGCTGGCCCGGCATCCGGAACTGATCGAGCGGGACGCCGGGGCCTATCTGCGCTGGCTGGCCGAGTCGCCGTCGGTCGTCGACGGGCCGATCGCGATCACCGGGTACTGCATGGGTGCCCGCCTCGCGCTGTACACCGCCGGCGCCTACCCGGACCGGGTGGCGGCCGCGGCCGGCTTCCACGGTGGGCGGCTGGCCACCGACGACCCGGACAGCCCGCACCTGGCCGCCGAACACATCACCGCCGAGCTGTACTTCGGCCACGCCGACCAGGACCCCTCGCTGCCCGAGGACCAGATCAAGCGGTTCGAGGACGCGCTCACCGCGGCCGGTGTCCGGCACCGCTGCGAGGTCTACCCGGGTGCGCAGCACGGCTACACGCAGGCCGACACCTCGTCGTACGACGCGAAGGCCGACGAGCGTCACTGGGTCGCGCTGCTCGACCTGCTGGACCGTACGTTCTGATCGACACACCGTTTTCACTGATTCAATGCGGGTGCCCACGGCGCGAGTTGCCGTGGGCACCTTTCGTTCAACTCATTGACATGCCCGCGCCTCGGCGCGACTCTGAGAGCGCTCTCACATAGGTACGGACCAATTTTTCGTACACCCCCCACACGGAGGTGAGTAGTGCTCGTCAGACTCCTGCGTCGACTGGGCGCCGCGACCGCGGTGGCCACGATGCTCGCGCTCGCCACACCGCTGACGGCTGATGCCGCGGTGCCCGCCACGATCCCGCTGAAGATCACCAACAGCTCGGGCCGCGGCGACGCGGTCTACATCTACAACCTGGGCACCAACCTGGCCACGGGCCAACAGGGTTGGGCCGACGCCAACGGCACGTTCCACGCCTGGCCCGCCGGTGGCAACCCGCCGACCCCGGCGCCGGACGCGTCGATCGCGGGCCCGGCGGCCGGGCAGTCCAGCACCATCCGGATCCCCAAGTTCTCGGGCCGCATCTACTTCTCGTACGGCCAGAAGCTGGTGTTCAAGCTGACCACCGGCGGTCTGGTGCAGCCGGCCGTGCAGAACCCGACGGACCCGAACCGCAACATCCTCTTCAACTGGTCCGAGTACACGCTGAACGACTCCGGACTGTGGATCAACAGCACCCAGGTGGACATGTTCTCCGCGCCGTACGCGGTCGGGGTACAGCGTGCCGACGGGAGCACGGCCTCCACCGGGCATCTCAAGTCGGGTGGCTACACCGGGTTCTTCAACGCGCTGCGCGGGCAGCCGGGCGGCTGGGCCAACCTGATCCAGACCCGGTCCGACGGCACGGTTCTGCGAGCGCTCTCACCGACGTACGGGATCGAGACGGGCGCCCTGCCGAGCACCGTGATGGACGACTACATCAACCGTGTCTGGTCGAAGTACGCGTCGTCGACGCTGACCGTGACACCGTTCGCCAACCAGCCGAACACCAAGTACTACGGCCGGGTGTCGGGCAACGTCATGAACTTCACCAACAGCTCCGGGGCGGTCGTCACGACCTTCCAGAAGCCGGACGCGGCCAGCATCTTCGGCTGCTACAAGTACCTCGACGCCCCCAACGACCTGGTGCGCGGCCCGATTTCACGCACGCTGTGCGCGGGCTTCAACCGGTCCACGCTGCTGGTCAACCCCAACCAGCCGGACACCTCGACGGCCAACTTCTACCAGGACGTGGTGACCAACCACTACGCCCGCAAGATCCACGCGCAGATGGCCGACGGCAAGGCGTACGCGTTCGCGTTCGACGACGTCGGCGCCCAGGAGTCCCTGGTGAACGACGGGAACCCGCAGCAGGCCTATCTGACGCTGGACCCGCTGAGCTGAGGACACCGGAACACCCCGCACGCCTGGGGGCGCGTGCGGGGTGCCGGATGGAACAGGGGAAGCGGATCAGCCGGTCGTCACGGCGGTGTCGTCGATGACGAAGCTGGTCTGGAGCGAGGAGTCCTCGACGCCGCTGAACTTCAGGGCGACCGTGGTCCCCGCGAAGGCCGACAGGCTGAAGGACTTCGCGACGTACCCGGTGGCCGCGTTGAGGTTGGAGTAGGTGGCCAGGGTGGTCGATCCGGCGGTGACCGTCAGCTTGTCGTAAGCCGTGCTGGTGGTGGTCTCAGCCGTGTCGATGTGGACGTAGAAGGTGAACGTCGTCTTTGTGCAGCCGCTCGGGATCGTCACCGACTGGGACAGCGTGTCGGTGTGGGTCGAGCCGTAGCCGTCGAGCCATGCCTTGTACGAACCGGTACGGGCCGCCTCGTCGGTGTCGTTGGTGATGACCCCGCTGGTCGCGGTCCAGGTGGTGGCTCCCGACTCGAAGCCCGCGTTGCCCAGCAGCTGCGTCGAGGTGCAGGTTCCTCCGCCCCCGCTGGAACTCACGGTCCACGTGAAGGACGCGGTGCCGGTCGCCCCCGTGCTGTCGGTGACGGTCACGGTGGTGCTGTACGTGCCCGCGGTCGTCGGGGTGCCGGTGATGGCGCCCGTGGAGCTGCTGATCGACAGGCCGGTCGGCAGTCCGGTCGCGGCGTACGTCAGGGTGCCGCTGTTGGTGCTGCTGGCCGTGATCGCCAGGCTCACCGCGGTGCCGACGGTGGAGGACTGGCTGCCCGGGTTGGTGACGGTGACGCCCGTGGTCGGCACGGTGATGTGGCTGCCGACGTTGATGCCGGCGAAGGCGTTGCCGACTCCCGCGTACTGGGCGGACGTTGTGCCGTACAGCGCTCCGGCGGCGCTGAGCGCGGCGGTGCGGGCTCCGGCGTAGTTGGTGGTCGACGTCATGTACGTCGTCAGCGCCTTGTACCAGATCTGCAGGGCCGCGGCCCGGCCGATACCGGCGACGGCGACACCGTCGGAGGTGGTGCTGGTGTAGGTGGTGCCGTTGATGACCTTGGTGCCGCTGCCCTCGGAGAGCAGGTAGAACATGTGGTTCGCCGGGCCCGAGGAGTAGTGGACGTCGAGGTTGCCGACGCCGGAGTACCAACTGTCCGCGGAGCCGCCGTCCTTGCTCGGCTTGTCCATGTAACGCAGCGGCGTGCCGTCGCCGTTGATGTCGATCTTCTCGCCGATGAGGTAGTCACCCACGTCGGACGAGTTGTTGGCGTAGAACTCGACGCCCGTCCCGAAGATGTCCGAGGTCGCCTCGTTCAACCCGCCTGATTCACCGGTGTAGTTGAGCCCGGCGGTGTTGGAGGTGACGCCGTGGCTCATCTCGTGGCCGGCCACGTCCAGCGAGGTCAGCGCGTGGGTGCTGCTGGTGCCGTCGCCGTACGTCATGCAGAAGCAGCTGTCGTCCCAGAAGGCGTTGACGTACGCCGTGCTGTAGTGGACGCGCGAGTAGGCGGCGACGCCGTCGTTCTTGATGCCGCTGCGACCGAAGGTGTTCTTGTAGAAGTCCCAGGTCGTCTGGGCGCCGTAGGCCGCGTCCGCGCCGGCGGTCTGGGTGTTGGAGCCCGCGCCGGTGCCCCACACGTCGTCCGCGTCCGTCATCAGAGTGCCGGTGCCGGACGTGGCGTTGTTGAGGCTGTACGTCTTGTGACCGCCGCGCGTGGTGTCGTACAGCTGGTACGTCGAACCCGACAGTGTGGTGCTCAGTGACACCGTGCCGCTGTACTGGGTGTTGCCGGTGCCGGTCTGGATGCCCTCGAAGCGGGAGAGTTCCTTGCCGGTGGTGGCGTCGGTGATGACGTGCAGCTGGCTCGGGGTGCCGTCGTCCTGGAACCCGCCGACGACCGTCTCCCAGGCGAGCTTCGGGGTGCCGGTGCCGGCCCAGATGACCTTGCGGGCGCTGTCGGTGCTCGGCGCCTTGGCGTCGAGGGCCTTCGCGGTCGTCAGGGCCTTGGTCTCGGCGGCCGACTTGGCCACGGACGCGGTGGTCGAGGGGACCGTGAGGGTGTGCTTGTTGTTGAAGGTGGCGCTCACGGTGCCGGTCGCCTCGGCGGCGGGCGGTGTGTGCACCACGAGGTCGCCGCCGAGCACGGGGAGACCGGCGTAGGTGCGCTCGTAGCGGGTGTGGACGGTGCCGTCGTTGTCCTTGACGACGTCCTTGACGACCAGCTTCTCCTTGGCGCCGAGGCCGAGGGTGTGGGCGGTCGTCGTGCTGTTCGCGGTGGCGCTCTTCACCAGGGCGGTGCGCTGGGCCGGGGTGAGCTTCGCCTCCAGGCTGCCGGTGAGCAGCGGACTCGGGTGGGGGGAGGCGGGCTTCGCGGTCGCGGGCACCGTCTGGATGCCGACGGCCAGGAAGGCGGCGGTGGAGACCAGGGCTCCTATCGCCATCCGCTTGCGGGGGATGCGTCTCACTCTTACTCCTACTGCGACGACCGCGAACGCGGCCGGTGACAGACCAGACAGCCGGGTCTGCTGTCCGGGAAGAGCCGAGCTGTGCGGGACCGGACGAACTTTGACCAATCCGTGGAGGAATCGTGGGGGTGGCTGCGTGGAGGATGACAGCGTTGACCCGTCCATGTCATCACGGTCAGGGGCACTCAAGGGTTTTCCCTCTGTCAGGGATTTCGCTACAAGTTCCGAAATTATTCGTGACGGCTGAGCCACGCCGGCGAAACAGACCCTTCCTAACGTCGCAGTCAGCCACAGAGGTCCCATCAGCCGCAGGACGGCCGCCGGACCGATAACGCTGCTTTCCCCGAAAATCCCGGAACCCGAATACAGGCGAGGCTCCGGAATTCCCTTCACTGTCCTCAGCGCCCCATGAGACAGGAGCCCCCGAGTGTCCGATCCCTCCCGCCGCGGCGTCCTCAGACTGTCCGCCGGCACCGCCCTGCTCGGCACCCTCGCCCTCGCGGGCTGTGGGCGCGGCGACACCGCGACCGCCACCGCGAAGGCCACCGCCAAGTCGATCGACGACAAACCGGCCACCGGCACCGTGAACGTCTGGGCCGCCCAGGGCGACGCCGACGTGCTCGACAAGGTGATCAAGCCGTTCAAGGCCGCGAACCCGGACGTCACCGTGAAGTTCACGCTGATACCGAACTCCGAGTACTACACGAAACTCCAGGCGGCTATCGCGGCGGGCAAGGGCCCGGACGTGGCCCAGTTCTTCCCCGAGTCGCAGGCCCAGTTCCTCGACCCGTCGATCCTTCGGCCGGTACCGGCCGGACTCGTCGACTCCGGCGCCTTCTTCAAGAGCCTGTGGGACGCCGGTCTGGTCAAGGACGTGGCCTACACCGTGCCCTGGTACGCGTACACGTACGCCCTCGTCTACCGCGCCGACCTCGCCAAGAAGGCGGGCGTCGAGGCACCGACCACGTGGGCCGAAATGGTGCCGTTCTTCAAGGCGTTGAAGGGCGCCGGCGCCGTGCACGGGCTCGGGGCGGACATCGGCTGGGACATCTTCAACGGCCAGGACGTCGCGATGTACGCCTGGCAGGCGGGCGGCAACCTCCTTTCCACGGACGGTAGTTGGACCCTCGACACACCCGCGATGGTCGACGCCCTCAAGTACAACGCGTCGTTCTTCAGCTCGGGTTCGGCCGACACCGCGACCCCCACCTTCCTCGACGCGCAGCCGTACTTCGTGTCCGGGAAGACGGCCACGATGATCACCGGCCCCTGGGTGCTCGGGCAGTTGGACACCGCCGCGAAGCAGACCGGCTGGACGACGGCCCATGTCGCCACGGCACCGCTGCCGGCCGGCTCCTCGGGCAGCGTCTCCTTCTCCGCCGGGGGGACTTGGGGCGTCCTCGCGGACAGCGGTAACACGGACGCGTCGTGGAAGTTCGTCCGCTACGTCTCGAAGCCGAGCACGCAGGTCGCGCAGTACTCGGCGTACGGCTCGCTGCCCGCGGTGATCTCCGCCTGGGACGCTCCGGCGGTCAAGAAGCAGCCGCTCCTCGACGCCTTCCTCACCCAGCTGAAGAACACCAAGGCCTTTCCCCAAGTGGGCAGTTGGCAGCAGGTCGCCACCCGGCTGGGCAAGGAGATGGAGACCGTGGCGAAGGGCACGCAGACCGCGGAGAAGGCCGCCGCGAGCATCCAGGCGTACGCCAAGACCCTCGGCACGGGCGCGGAGTGAGCCGCCGATGACCAGCACGCTCGTCCCGGGAACGCGGCGCCGGGCACGCAACTCCCGTCGTACGGCGGTGGCTTGGCTCTTCCTCGCGCCGTTCGCCGTCGTGTTCCTGCTCTACACCGCGATCCCCACGGTGGCCGCGCTCGGCTTCAGCCTGACCGATCTGCGGGGCTCGGACCTGCGCCATCCGCTCGCGGTCGACTTCACCGGCCTGGACAACTACCTGCGTCTGTTCCAGGATCCGACCTTCCTGCGGGACATCCTGAACACCGGCGTCTTCGTCGCCGTCGGGGTCCCGCTGACCATGGCGATCGGCTTCGCGCTGGCCTTGGCACTGAACTCCGGGATCCGGCGGATGCGTGGCGTGTTCCGTACGGTCTTCTTCGCGCCGGTCGTCACGAACGTCGTCGCGGTCGCCCTGATCTGGCAGTACGCCTTCAACGCGGGCGGCACCGTCAACAAGGCGCTGGGCTACGTCGGTCTCGCCGGGCCGAACTGGCTGGACGATCCGCACCTCGCGATGCCCGTGGTGATCCTGCTCGGCGTCTGGCGCAACTTCGGCACCGCGATGGTCCTGTTCCTCGCCGGGCTCCAGGCCGTACCGGAGGACGTCTACGAGGCCGCCGCGCTCGACGGGGCGGGCAGATGGCGGCAGTTGAGACACATCACCCTGCCGCTGCTGCTGCCCACCACCCTCATGGTGTCGGTGCTGCTGACCGTGTTCTACCTCCAGGTCTTCGACGAGCCCTATCTCCTCACCGACGGCGGCCCGTTGGGGTCGACCGAGTCCGTGTCGCTGTACACCTACCACCAGTTCGGGTCCGGCCAACTGGGCATGTCCTCGGCCGCGTCCTTCGTGATGCTGCTGCTCGTACTGCTGGTGAGTGTCGTCCAGTTCCGACTGCTGAGGCCCCGCACATGACCGCCGTAGCCGCGTCGTTGAACGACGCCGACACCGACACCGACCTGACCGCCACCACCACCGCCGCCTCCGCCGCCTCCGCCGCCTCCGCCGAGGACCGGATCGCCGTACGTCACCGGTCAGTTGGGCGCCCCCTGCTGTACGGCGCGTTGGCGCTGTGCGCGCTGCTCACGCTGCTGCCCTTCTACTGGGTGGTCAGCGGCTCGCTGCGCGGACTCGACGAGATCCGGGCCGACCCAGGCGCATGGGTACCGCAGCACGTCACGCTCGACAACTTCGTGCGGCTGTTCCGGACCGAGGGCTTCGGGCGCTTCCTCACCAACAGCGTCCTGGTCGCCCTCATGGTGGTGATCGGCAACATCGTGGCGGCCTCGGCGGCCGGATACGCCCTCGCCAAGCTGGAGTTCGCGGGCAAGCGGCTCGCGTTCGGCGCGGTGATGGCGGCGATGATGGTGCCGTTCACGACGGTGTTCGTCACGCAGTTCGTGATCACCGTCGACATGGGGCTCGCCGACACTCTTACCGGGATCGCGCTGCCCGGCGTGGCGCTCCCGCTGTCGGTGTTCATCATGCGGCAGTACGCGCAGTCGGTGCCCGACGAGTTGCTGGAGGCGGCGCGCATCGACGGCGCGGGCGAGGTCCGGATCTTCTTCCGGGTCTTCCTGCCGCTGGCCGGTCCGGCGGTCGCGACGATCACGATCATGTCGTTCCTGAACTCGTGGAACAACTTCATCTGGCCGCTCATCGTCGCCCAGAGCACGTCGAGTTACACCCTCCCGGTCGGCCTCGCCGCCACCAGCCAGGCGGCCCAGCACGTCACCGACTACGGCCTGGTGCTCGCCGGCGCGCTCGTCGTGATGCTGCCCGTCCTCGTGCTCTTCCTGTTCCTGCAGCGGTACTTCGTGCAGGGCATCGCCGGATCGGGGATGCGGTGACGTCCATGACGGTGACCGTCCTCGCTCCCGCCACCGGGGTGTTCGATCCCGTCGTACTGGGCAAGTCCGAGGAGGCGGAGGGGTGTTGATGTCGGGGATGAACCAGAGCGCCGTGCGGCGCGTCAACACCTCGGTCGTCCTGCGCGCGCTCGCGGTGTCCGCGGGGCCCACGACACTGACCGCGCTCGCCGAGGGGGCCGGCCTGTCCCGCCGTACCATCGAGCTGATCCTGGACTCGCTCGTCGAGGCGGGCTGGGTCGCCGAGTTGGAGCGGATACCGATCAGCGGCAGTGCCGGGCGACCTGCCCGGCGGTACGAACTGCGCGCGGAGCACGCCCTGTTGGCGGCCGTCTACATCAACACCGCTGACGCCTCGGCGGTGATCTCCGACGTACGCGGCCGGATCGTCGGCCGGGCGCACCGCCCGCTGCGCGCCTACCAGGACCCTCAGGTCACGCTCGACGACGCGGCGACCCTGGTGCGGGAGGCGCTCGACGACGCGGGCGGATCACCGGACCGGCTTCGCGCGGGAGCGGTGGCGGCCGGTGGCGCCATCGACGACGAGGGGGTCGTACGACGCCTGGTGCACACCACACGCTGGGAAGGTGTGCACCTGCCCAAGGAGCTCGAACAGCGCGTCAGCGTCCCGTGGTTCGCGGACAACGACTCCAACCTCGGTGCGCTGGCTGAGCGTTGGCGGGGTGTGGCCGGTGATCACGACAACGTCGTGTGGGCGATCCTCGGCAACCGGACCGGTCTCGGCATCCTGATCCGAGGTGCCGTGCACCGGGGTCTGGACGGCGCGGCGGGCGAGATCGTCGAGGCGCGGTCGATCCCGACCGGCACGATCGCCGACCGCCCGGTGGCCTGGCTGAGTTCACCGGAGGCGGCCCAACGGAAGGTGGCTCGGGAACGCTTCGACGCGGCCCGCACCGGAGACGCCGAAGCGCTCGCCGAGGTCGACGAGTTCGTCGAGAACATCACCTCCATCCTCACCACCCTGTCGTGGACCGTCGCGCCCTCGCTCATCGTGCTCGGCGGCGGTCTGGAGGACGCCGCCGATGTGCTGCTCCCCCGGGTGCGCGAGGCGATGCGCGTCGCCCGTACCCCCGCGATCGAGCTGCGCGCCACCGGCCTGGGCCGCGACGCCGCGCTGATCGGCGCCGTGAAGCTGGCGCTCGACCGCATGGACACCGAGCTGTTCGGCCCACTCGCCCCCAGCTCCTAACTCCCCCCACAGCAACCGTCTTTGGAGTCTCCCTGTGACCGACACCCCGCACACCGACGTCCTCATCGTGGGCAGCGGCATCATGGGTTCCGTGGTGGCCCGGCTGCTGCGGGAGGGCGATCCGGGGCTGGGCATCACGATGGTCGACGGCGGCAGCGCGATCGGCGAGGCGCCCGGGCTGCATCTCCACGACGTCGCCGATCCGGCCCTGTGGTCGCGGTACAACGAGCGGGTCGAATCCGGCATCCAGGGCATGTACACCGGCGCCGAGGTGGTGCGCGAGGTCGCCGGCGGCCTCGCCGGTCTGACACCCGGCATGTTCCACGCGCTGGCCTTCGGCGAGGACGCCGAGGCAATGCCCGCGACCGCGTTCGCGTGGAACGCGGGCGGCATGGGCGTCCACTGGACCGCCGCGACGCCGTGGCCCGCCGGTCCCGAGGTCTTCGACTTCGGCGACCCGGCCCGGTGGGCGGCCGACCTGGACACCGCGCGCCGCGTGCTCGCCGTCTCCCCCTCCCCCATCGGCCCGACCGAGGTCGGCCGGACCGTCCTCGACGTCCTGCGCCGCCGCTACGACGACACCGCACCCGCCGACAGACGCCCGCAGCCGATGCCCATGGCCGTCACGGCGACGGACTCGGGCCCCATGCCGCGCACGGCGCCGGGGACGATCTTCCCGGCGATCGCGGCGGGCGGAGACCCGGCGTTCACCCTGCTGACAGGGACCCTTGCGACCCGGTTGCTCGTCTCGGACGGCCGTGCCACCGGCGCCCGACTGCGCAGCGTCTCCGACGGCACCGAGTCCGCACTCCACGCGGACACCGTGATCGTGTGCGCCGACGCGCTGCGCACCCCGCAACTGCTCTTCGCCTCGGGCATCCGCCCCGAAGCGCTGGGCCGGTATCTCAACGAGCACGCGTTCATCACCGCCCAAGTCCTGCTGGATCTGAACCGGTTCGGCATCGCCCTGGACGACCTGCCGCTCCCCCGCACCGGCGAGTTCAGCACGGACTCGCTGTGGCTGCCGCAGAACGGGCCGGCCCAGCCGTTCCACGGCCAGATCATGAACCGGACGTACGTCGACGAGGACGGGCGTCCCCTCGCCCACGCCGTGGGCCTGGCGCTGCTCGTCCCCGTCGAGTCACGCCCCGAACACCGGCTCGTCTTCTCGGAGTCGGAGACCGACCTCACCGGACTGCCGCGCATCGGCGTCGAGTTCGCCTACTCCGACACCGACCTCGCGCTGATCGACCGGGGACTCGCCGAAGTCCGTTCCCTGGCCGAGGAGTTCGGCCCCTTCGACCCCGCGACCGAGCTCGCCCTGCTCCCACCCGGCTCGTCCCTGCACCTGACCGGCACCGTCCGCTCGGGCACCGCCGACGACGGAAGCAGCGTGTGCGACTCGGACGGCCGGGTGTGGGGCTTCGACAACCTGTACGTCGCCGGTACCGGAGTGATCCCCACCCCGATGGCCGCCAATGTGACTTTGACCGGCGCGGTGACGGCCGTACGGGCCGCGCGAGCCGTGACCACCCGCACCGCGCCGCTCGCCGCGCACTGAATGCAAGCCCAGCCGTGAAGGAAGCCCGACCATGAAGGAAACCCGATCGTGATCGACATCGTGAAGGAATACCGCGTGGCGCTGCCGACGTGGATCGACGACGAGCTGGCCGACGTGCCCGCCGTCATCCCCGGTCGGGAGGACCGGATGCGCCTGGTGCACCGGCTCGCGGACCGCAACTGGCGGGAGGGGAACGGCGGTCCGTTCGCGGCCCTCGTCGCCGAGCGCGACACCGGCCGGATCGTCTCGGTGGGCGTGAACGTCGTTCTCGCCTCCGGAGTCTCCAGCGCACACGCGGAGGTCATGGCGCTCGGCCTGGCCCAAGTGGCCACCGGGGGCTGGGACTTGGGCGCATCCGGCCTTCCGACGCACGAGCTGGTCGTCAACTGGCGCCCCTGCGTGCAGTGTTACGGCGCCACCCTGTGGTCCGGAGTGCGCGGTCTGGTGGTCGCGGGCGAGGGCCCGGAGCTGGAGGAGATCACCACGTTCGACGAGGGCCCGCTCGGCGCGGACTGGGCCGAGCAGTTCGAGGCACGCGGCATCGAGGTCGTAGGAGATGTGCTCCGCGACGAGGCGCTGGCCGTGTTCCGCGACTACCGCAAGGCCGTGGACGAGGCGGACGGCATCGTCGTCTACAACGCGCGCGGAGGTACGGCATGACTCCGCGCTTCGCGACCGATGTCGTCACCTTCTATCACCCGGACTTCTGGGATCTCCCCTCCGCGGACGCCGTACGCGCGTGGGCGCTGGCTCATCCCGAACTCTTCTGGGAGCGGGTGATGGACGCGCTGGACGAGGCAGGCGTCACGGGCATCGAACTCACCTTCGCGCCGGGCGACATCGAGTCGGCGCTACGGGCTTTCGGCAGTGCGCAGGGCTTCCGCCGCGAGCTGGTGTCCCGCGGGCTGGCCGTCGTGAGCGCGTTCGTCGCCGGGGAGGACAGCCCCGACTGGCTGGACACCGGCAACCTGTCAGCGATCGTCGCCGACGCCGAGCGGCGCGCGGCCTTCCTCGTCGACGTGGGGGCCGAACTCCTCGTCGCGGGCCTCCCGATGCGCACGACGTTCGGGACCCGGCCGCCCTTCTTCGTCGACGCCCAGTACATGACCCGCATGGCCGACATCGCCCACGCGGTGGGCGAGGCCGTCTCGCAGCAGGGCGTGCGGCTCGCCTTCCACACCGAGTCCAACAGCACGCTCTGGTACGAGCGCGACATCGACCTGTTCATGTCCTTCACCGATCCGCGCTACGTCTGGCTGTGCCCCGACTCCTGCCACATCGCGCTCGGTGGGGGCGACCCAGTGGCCGTGGCACGCCGTCACGCGCGGCGCGTCGCCCTGGCGCACTGGAAGGACGCGGTCAGGCCGATCGACGTGGAACTCACCATCGACGAGACGGTCTTCGCCCAACAGCAGCCCTACATGGCCGAGTTGGGCTCGGGCATCGTCGACTGGAAGGGTTGGGCCGACGCGATGTCCCGTACGCCCGGCGCCGACACGGTGCTCATCGAGCTGGACGAGGCCGCCGATCCGGTCGCCGCGTTGCTGGCGGGGCGGGCGGTGGCGTCGTCGGTGCTGCCGTGACCGGTGGCACAACTGCGGTGGCGGAACGGTCACTTGATACGATCCGATCATGCCGCGCCTGGTGGATGTTCCTGGGTACGTACGCTTCTGGACCGCCTCAGCGATCTCGTCGTTCGGCTCACAGATCACCGGACTGGCGCTGCAGATCCTCACCGCCGTCACGTTGAGCGCGTCCGCCACGGAGGTGGGTCTGGTCAGCGCGGCCCGCTGGGCGCCGTATCTGCTCTTCGGGCTCGTGGCCGGGGTGCTGGTGGACCGTTGCCGGCGCAGGCCGGTCATGGTGGCCATGGATCTCGGCAGGGCCGTTCTCCTCGGCGCGATCCCGCTGCTGTACGCGCTGGACCGGCTCAGCATCGCCGCACTGTGCGCGTGCGTCTTCGCCTTCGGGCTGCTCTGTCTGTTCTTCGAGGCCGCCAACCACTCCTACGTCCCGCAGCTGGTCCCCAAGGAACTCCTCAACGCGGGCTATGCCCGGCTGGGACAGGCCGACGCGGCGGCCGGGTCTACCGGGCCACTGATCGCCGGAGTGCTGATCAAGCTGGCCGGCGCGCCGCTGGCCGTACTCGTGGACGCCGTGAGCTATCTGCTGTCCGGCCTCCTGCTCACCTCGGTGCGGGCCCACGACCCCGTTCCCGACCGAGGCGCGCGGCGCAGTCTCGTGACCGAACTGCGGGAGGGCGTGGCCTGGGTCTACCGCCATCGGACCTTGGCGTCCATCGCGCTGACCTCGCACCTGATGCTCCTGTTCAACACCGTCGTCAGCACGGTCTTCGTGGTCTTCGCGCTGCGTGAGCTGAGGATCGGGGACTTCGGCCTGGGTGTGACGTACGCCTGCGCGGGCCTCGGTGGAGTGCTCGGCGGCGCGTTCTCCGCCCGTGCGGCGCGGCGGTTCGACGTCGCCGCCGTCCTGATCGCGGGCCGTCTGGTCGCCGCCGCCGGCTGGCTGCCGCTGGTCCTCGCCCAGCGTGGACCGTGGGCCCTGGTCTCGGTGTCGCTGGCCTTCTTCGTGGTCTCCGGCGCCATCTCGCTCGAGAGCCCGGTCGAGATGAGCTACCGGCAGGCGGTCACGCCCGAGCGGCTGCGGGGC
This sequence comes from Streptomyces prunicolor, assembly GCF_045162825.1. Lineage (NCBI taxonomy): Bacteria > Bacillati > Actinomycetota > Actinomycetes > Kitasatosporales > Streptomycetaceae > Streptomyces > Streptomyces prunicolor. Next base: position 422,099 of record NZ_CP108676.1, read on the forward strand.
CGGATGAACGCCACGATCCGCTCGTTCAACTGGGGAATGGTCGCGATCGGCGCCCCGCTGGGCGGACTCCTCGCCGACCGCGTCGGCTACCGGTTCGCCCTGTGGGTGGGCCTGTCCGGAGCGGTCCTCCAGGCCCTCCTGCTCGCCGTGTCCCGCACCCGGGAGGCCCGCGACACCGACGGGGTCGAGCCTCTCGCACGGGCCTGAGCCCGCGGCCCGTGCCACCGAAATGCGGCCCGCCGGAAGCCGGGGGATGCTGAGAGGGCCAACGCACGTCCGAAGGAGGACAGCCATGTCGTTCATGGACAAGGTCAAGGGAATGCTGGGCCAGCACCCCGACCAGGCCAAGCAAGGCGTGGAACGGGCGGGAGACATGGTCGACAAGCGCACGGGCGGCAAGCACGCCAAGCAGGTCGACATGGCCCAGGACAAGGCCAATGACTTCATCGACCGCGAGAAGCCGCAACAGCCCTGACCGCTTCTGTCCCCGTATCGACCGCGATGCGACCCAAGTGCACCCCGGAAAGCACAGAGTTAATCGACAGCTGATGTGAAAGGGTTGCGCACGCCGGGCCTGATCCATACATACTCCCCCCACAAGAAGCCACAACTCTGGGGGGAGTTGGCTCATGCAAGGCACGATCGACGGGTTCCGGTACGGTGCGGTAACCCCGGTGGCGGCCTATCTGATGGCCTGCCTGGGAGGGGCTCTGGGACTGCGCTGCGTGGTGCGGTCCCTGCACAACAAGCAGTCGTGGAAGGCGGGTTGGCTCGCGCTCGGCGCGACGTCGATCGGCAGCGGTATCTGGACGATGCACTTCATCGCGATGATGGGCTTCCAGGTCGAGGAGACCCGGATCGGCTACGACGTCGGCCTCACGGTGCTGAGTCTGGCCGTGGCGATCGTCGTGGTCGGCATCGGCGTCTTCGCCGTGGGCTACCGCGGCGCGACTCCCGGCACACTCTCCGCGGCCGGCGTCATCACCGGGTTAGGAGTCGCCGCCATGCACTATCTGGGCATGGCGGCCCTGAAGTTGAACGGCGACATCGAGTACCGGACCAGCACGGTCGCGCTCTCCGTGGTGATCGCGATCGTCGCCGCGACGGCGGCCCTGTGGGCGGCCGTCTCCATCCGGGGCTTCCTGGCGAGCCTGGGTGCCAGCCTGGTGATGGGCGTGGCCGTGTCCGGGATGCACTACACGGGCATGGCCGCCGTGAGCGTCCATCTGCACGGCACCGGCGGAGAGTGGACGGGCGACTCGGCCAACTCCATTCTGCTTCCCATGCTGTTGGGGCCGGCCATCTTCCTGCTGCTGGCCGGGGTCGTCGTGATGTTCGACCCGCTGCTGGTGATGGGCGAGGGCGAATGGGACCGCTCCTTCGCCCGCCACCCGGTCGGCCCGGACGCGAGCGCCAAACAGCCCGCCCCACGCCCCGACTCGCTCTTCGACACAGCGGACCGCCCGGCAACCGGCCGACCGGACCGCTACGAGAGCCCGGCCGCCCCACCGGGCAGCCGCCGGAGCCGGAACACCCACAGAAACCCCACCCGACAGGCCCCGTACGGCAGCCCCGTGGTGCCACCTCCGGCGACCGCCCGCAGCGCCCACAACACGCCGGCCAACCCCGCACGCGGCCGCCCGGACCCGTACGGGGCCCCGCAGCGACCCGGGGAATGGTGACCAACAGCGCGCACCACACACCGGGCCGCCCGTCCCCGTAGCACCAAGTCGCCCTACGGCGCGCTCAGTTGGGCGCTCCCGGCGGCACCCTCGGCAGTGGGTCGACCCGCACCGACCCGGCGTCGGCAAGGAACGCCCGGATCAACTCCCCTGCCTCACGCGCCTGTTCGTCGCCCTGGCACCGCAGCTCCGTCCCGAGCCGCCGCACGGCACCGCGCAGTGACATGCGTACCGGCGTGTGGAGTGCCGTCTCGTCGAGCAGGGTCAGCAGCTGGTTCAGGAGGGTCCAGTCCGCCGCGTGCTGCACGGCGGCCCCGCCGGGGAGTTCGGCGGGCACCGGGTCGGTACGGCGCCAGGTGACGGCGAGGAGCGCGTCGACGATGTCGGTGACACCGGGCGCCGCGGGGTCGGCGGCATGCTGCCAGGCCACCCGGTTGAGCCGGGCCGGGTCCAACAGGTGCTCCGTGACCAGCGCGGTGGCGACCCGTGCGGCCTCGAAGGGGTCGAAGATCCGCCCGGCACCCGTGTCGAGGTACTGCTCCGTCCGGTCGTAGCGGATCGCGGGCGGGGTCAGGGTGTCCAACACCGCGCCGGGCAGGACGAGTTGCTCGGCCCGGAGGAGTTCGGCGAGTCGGGTCAGCACCGTGTGCTGGGTGGCCGGGTCGACGGCTTGCGCGCCTCGGCCGTCCTCGCCCGCGAGGCCGTAGGCGTAGCGCACCCCGCCGACCAGCCGGGCCACGGCCGTCACCTCGTGCCGGTGCAGGAGGTGCAACAGGACGGCCCGTTCCTCCAGTTCGCCGGTCTGCCGGTCGGGCGGCAGCACCGCTCGGGAGAATCCGTCCAGCGCGATACGGCGGACCCGCAGCATCGTCTCCAGCGCCTGGAGGGCGTCCGGCCCGGTCACCCAGGTCACGGCGTCGGCGTGGGCGGCGTTCGGGCCCTGGGCGTCCTCGTCGGAAAGGTAGGTCAGACCCGACTCGGCGGCCTCGCGGCGGAGTTGGGCGAGCGCGGAGTCCTCCGCGCCTTCACCGAACCGGCCGTAGGCGTGCGCGACCAGGAAGTGGTCCCACGGCCCGAGTCCCGTGCCGTACGCGGCGGACAGGTCGAGGTCGCCCTCCTCCGTGACCTGGATGCGCGCGTGCGGGTAGTCCATGACGGACGGCTCGGGGTGTCCCGTACTGGCGAAGTTGTGCATGAAGCCGAGGGCGTGGCCGATCTCGTGCGCGGCGAGCTGGCGCAGCCGGGCGAGCACCAACTCCTCGACGGCGGCGAGCCGTTCGGTCTCGTCCGGGCGGCCGTACGGTGCGAGGAGGGCCTCGCCGAGCGCGCGGACCTGTTCGACGCGCTGGGAGCCGAGGCGTACCCGGGCGTGCAGGATCTCGCCGGTTCGCGGGTCGGTCAGGCCCTGGCCGAGGGACCAGCCGCGGCCCGCCCGGTGCACCCAGACCACGCCGTTGACGTCGGGGTCGTACGGGTCGAAGCCGTCGTCGCAGGGCTCGACCCGGTAGGCGTCGGGGAGTCCGATCCCGGCGAAGGCCCGCCGCCACCAGTTGCCGCCCTCCACGATCGCCGAGCGGAAGGGTTCGGGGACGGCCGGGTCGATCCGGAAGACGATCGGGGCGCCGCCGGGTTCCGCGCGGAACCGGGGCTGGAGCTTGACCTGGGTGCTCGACCGGCCGACAAGGCCGTGGTCGGCGTAGCCGATGCCGTAGCCACCCGAGGCGGGGTGGTAGCGCCGCACGGGCAGCGGGGACGCGGGCAGGCGCAGCAGGTTCAGCTGCTGGACGACGGTGAGGGCGCGCGGGTCGGCGGCGACGGCCCGGACCGCCGAACCGCGGCCGGGGCCCCGGAAGGTGAGCAGCGCGGGCAGCCGGACGGCGGTGGGTCCGGTGCGGCTGTCGGCGACGAGCGGGAGGCTGGTGGACGCGTCGATCGTGTAGTCGCCCTGCTCGCGTGCGTACAGGTGCTCGGCGATCCCGTCGTGGTCGGCGAGGACGAGCCCGGTGGCGTCGACGACCGCCGTGCCGTTCTCCTCGCGCAGCACGGGCCCGCTCCACAGCACGGACAGCGCGAACGACTCGTTTCCGGCCCGTACGGCGGCCGCGTCGCCGGAGGTCAGAAAGTGCTTGTTGCGGACGGCGAACAGGACCCGGTCACCGACCCGGCGGAACTCCGCGAGCCAGGTCCGGCCCGCCTTCCCCCGGTCCAGCCAGAGCTCGCTGGAGCCCAGGCCCTGGGAGAGGGAGACGGAGAGGAGGAAGGGTTCGTCGAAGTGACGGATGCCCAACAGCAGCCGGTCCGACCGGAGTTCGGGGTCGGGGATCAGATCGATGAAGTCGGCTTCGCCGGGCATGCGGGGGCCTTTCGGTTGAGCAACGTCGAGTTGATGTTGTCAGGCCCCTGCCTCTCACCCCGCGTTGGCTCGTTGTTACGGTGCACCGGTGTCTGAATCTTCACGCGATACTCCCGAAGGCGCCGGTTGGGGCGCGGCGGAGCGCGGCGCGTATCAGCAGCTCATGCCGTCCCATGTCGAGAAGGTCTCGTGGCTCGACCCGAGGACCCTGTGGACCGCACGCAACGGTGTGTTGGCGTCCTGGTTCGGGGACCCGACGGGCGACACCCGCGGCCGTTGGGTGGCGCAGCGCGCGGAGGCCGGCGCACCCGCCGACAAGGTGATCCGGCGCGACGACCCGGACACCTTCTCCTTCATGGTCATCGGTGACACCGGCGAGGGCGACGATCCCCAATACGCCGTCGTGCCGGGCTTTCTGAAAGCCAGTCAGGAAACGGCCTTCGCGGTCGTCGCCAGTGACGTCATCTATCCCGTAGGCACCGCGGACGACTACGAGACGAAGTTCTTCCGCCCGTACCAGGCCTATCCGGCGCCCATCTACGCGATACCCGGCAACCACGACTGGTACGAGGGCCTCGGCGGCTTCATGCGCGTCTTCTGCGACGACGCGCCCGCGCTGCCCGCACCGAAGGCACCGCGCCCGCTGACGCGCGCCTGGTTGCGCTCGCTGCTGTGGCACCGCCCCCGCCCGTCCGACGGTGAACGCCTGGACAAGGCAAGGGAGTTGCGCTCCTCGCCGGTCCAACAGGCCGTGCAGCCGGGCCCGTACTGGGCGATCGACGCGGGACCGGTGCGCATCATCGGTATCGACACAGGCCTGTTGGGGACGATCGACACCGAACAGGGCGCCTGGCTGCGCGAGGTGGCGAAGGGAACCACGCCGAAGATCCTGATCACCGGCTCCCCCCTGTACGTGGACGGCGAGCACCACCCGTGCGCGATCGAGGGCGGCGGCACGGTCGACGACATCGTCAGCGATCCGGCCCACCACTTCGTGGCCGCGATAGGCGGCGACATCCACAACTACCAACGCTATCCAGTGCGGTTGGCGAACGGCCGCACGCTCCAGTACGTGGTCTCGGGCGGCGGCGGCGCGTTCATGCACGCGACGCACACCGTGCCGCGCGTCGACATCGGACACGTCACCGAGCAGGACTTCCGCTGCTATCCGCTGCGCGGCGACTCCCTCGCCTTCTACAGCAGGCTGTACGGGCGTCGACTGCACCTGCGCCGCTTCTTCACCCTCACCGAGGCCGAGGCGTCGGCCGTGATCTGCGAGCGCCTCGGCATCCCGCCGACCCGCACCCCGGGCCCGCCCGTCCGCATCACCCGCCGCATCCGCCTGGTCGCGAGCCTGCTGGGCGCCGGGAGCCGCCCCGACCGCCGCTCGCGCTTCCGCCTCCCGGTGCGCAAGATCTACACCCAGCTCTTCTCGCCCGGCTCGGTGACGTACAGCCCGCCGTTCTTCAAGTGCTTCCTGCGGCTGGACGTCACCCCGGAGGCGATCCGGCTGCGCTGTTTCGCGGCCACCGGCAACCGCGCCCAGGAGATGGACCCGCCGGTCGAGGACGAGATCACCATCCCGCTGAACTGATCACACGCCCGCAACGTTCGCCTGTCACAATCGGGACAGAACAGAACTGACGTACGACCGCCGGAGGAGCCCGTGCCGCCCACCTCACGCCCGTTGCGGAAGCTGGGCTTCCTCACCATCGGCCTGTTCGACGAGGCCGATCCGCGCCGGGGCCACGAGTCGACGCTGGAGATCATCGAACTGGGCGAGCGCCTCGGCTTCGACAGCGCCTGGCTGCGCCACCGCCACCTCCAGTACGGCATCTCCTCCCCGGTCGCGGTGATGGCGGCGGCCTCGCAGCGCACCAGCCGTATCGAACTCGGCACGGCGGTGATCCCGCTCGGCTGGGAGAACCCGCTGCGGCTGGCGGAGGACCTGGCGACCGTCGACATCCTGTCCGGGGGCCGCATCAACCCGGGCGTGAGTGTCGGCCCGCCGATGCACTTCGACCAGCTCAAGGAGGCGCTGTACCCCGACACGGCCGACGTCGAGGACTTCAGCTACGAGCGGGTGCGGCGGCTCCTGGACTTCGTGCGGGGTGAACCGGCCACCGACTTCAGCGGGGTCGAGGGCTTCGAGGTGTTCTCGGACCGGGTGCAGCCGCACTCCCCCGGTCTGGGACAGCGCCTCTGGTACGGCGGCGGCAGCGCGGGCTCGGCGAAGTGGGCGGGCGAGCACGGGATGAACTTCCTGACGAGCAGTGTCGTCAAGGCCGAAGGGCCGGGCGAGTCAAGGGACTTCGCGGAGATCCAGCTCTCCCACGTCCGTACGTTCCGCGCCCACCACCCCGACGGCGAGGCGGCCCGGGTCTCGCAGGGCCTGGTGGTCATCCCGACCGACTCCGCCTCGCCCGAACAGCGCGCGAAATACGGGGAGTTCGCCCGCAAGCGCACTCCCCGTACGACATCACCGCAGGGCCCGGCCCGGCTGATGTTCGCGCCGGACATCGTCGGCACCTCCGACGAGATCGCCGAACTCCTGCACGCGCACGCCGCGTTCAGGGAGATCGACGAGGTGGCGTTCGCGCTGCCGTTCACCTTCGAGCACGAGGACTACGTACAGATCCTCACTGACATGGCGACGAAGCTGGGGCCGGCGCTCGGGTGGAAGCCCACCGTCTGACCTCGATGTCACCAGCGGCCGGGCTCGGTGCCGACGATCGGGTCCGACGACTTGCCGTCGACGCCGACCGGTATGTCGCCGGTGAGCATCACCCGGTGCATGGTCCGCGGGAAGCCGAGGTGGGCGTTGTCGCTGGGGGCGAGATGGATGGTGGCCCGGTTGTCCCAGAAGGCCACGCTGCCCGGCTCCCAGCGGAACCGGACCGTGTACTCGGGCCGGGTCGCCTGCGCGAGCAGCATCTCCAGGATCGCGGCGCTCTCCGCGCGGGAGATATCGGTGATCTGCTCCAGGTAGTAGCCGTTGACGAACAGCACCCGCTCCCCCGTCTCGGGGTGCACCCGTACCAGCGGGTGCACCGAGGCGACCTGGTGGTCCAGGAGGTGGCGGACGTACGCGTCGTCGCCGGGCCGCGGCTGATAGCCGACGCCGAGCCGGTGCTCGGCCCGCAGCCCGTCCACGAACTCCCTTACCGGCTGCGACAGTCCGGCGTAGGCGGCGGCCAGATTCGACCAGGTGGTGTCGCCGCCGTACGGCGGGACGGTCTCCGCGCGCAGGATCGTCGCGGCCGGCGGGTCGACGCGGGCGCCGTGATCGCAGTGCCACCCACGCAAAAGTGTGTGCCTGCGCCGCTCCAGCCACTCCTCTTGCTCCATGCCGAAGCGTCCGCCCAACTCCAGCCGGTCGGCGGTCGTTTCGACCTCGGGGAAGCCGGCCGGTGACGCGCTGCCGCGCCGCCCGAGCACGACGGGTTCCCCGAACCGGCGCGCGAACGCGACATGCCCGGTGTGGTCGAGCCGCTGCCCGCGGAAGAACACGACCTTCCAGCGCAGCACCGCCGCGCGGATCGCGGCGACCACGGCGTCGTCGAGCTCACCGGCCAGGTCGACACCGGTGATCTCGGCCCCGATGTGCCCGGAGGCGGGCCGCACCTCCATGCCGTCCACCCGCACCGTCCCGTCCGTCGTCGTACCGCTGCTGTCCGTCGTCATGCCCGCTCCGTCGTCGTACGTGCCCGGCCGGTCGTCCGCACCAGGCCCCCCACCGGGTCGTACCCAGGTCGTACGGGTTCCAAGGAAGATCGTGTCAGCGATCCCCGCGCGGGGCGACAGCGCCCCGGTCCGCCTCGGCTCCGCGCCGCGCGGCACGTGCGGGCCCGGGAGCGGTCCGGCGAGGAACGGGACCGCCGGGCGTGTACCACCCGGCCTTCTTGCGGACGACCGGGGACGGATCGTCGGCGCGGGCGCGGCTCAGTGCCGCGAGGGCGGCTGTGCACCCACAGTCCGACGAGTTCGACGGCCCTGGCCCGCACCTGCGGGTCCTGGTCCCGCTCCAGGAGTCGGATGCCCCGGGGCAGCAGCGCGAGACGGTCCGGGAAGCAGGCCGCCGCGTCCGGCTTGCACCGGTCGCAGGACAACGCGTGCACGGCCGCGATCCGCACCCGCGCGTCGGGGTCGTCGAGCCGGGCGGTCAGGTCGTCCACGGCGTCCCGGACGAGCAACTCGTCCAGCAGCTTGCAGCACTGTTCGCGCACCAGCGGGTGGGTGTGGTCGAGCCCCTCGCGGATCGCGGGCACGGCGGCTGCTCCACGCCGGAGCAGCTCACGGAAGGCTCCGGGACGGCTTTTCCACCGGGCGGGACGGCCTTGGTCCGGCGAGCGTGGGACTGCCCGCCCATACTGGGTGTGCCGCACAGTCAAGGGAAGGTCCGACCGTGATCAGCATCCCCACGCACACGCTCAACGACGGAACGAAGATCCCCGCCATCGGCCTGGGCACCTGGCCGATGGACGACGCCACGGCCGAGGAGGCCGTCGACGGTGCGTTGCGCCTGGGCTACCGCCTGGTGGACACGGCGACGAACTACCGCAACGAGACCGGCGTCGGCCGTGGCATCGCCCGCAGTGACGTGCCGCGCGAGGAGATCCTCGTGACGACGAAGCTGCCGGGTCGCCACCACGGCTACGAGGAGACCCTCGCGTCCTTCGAGGAGTCCCGGGCGCGACTGGGCGTCGAGCACGTGGACCTGTATCTGATCCACTGGCCGCTGCCCCGCGTCGGCAAGTTCGTCGATTCCTGGAAGGCGATGATCAAGCTCCGTGAGGAGGGTCTCGTCCGGTCGATCGGCGTCTCGAACTTCACCCCCGGGCACATCGAGCAGTTGGAGAAGGAGACCGGCGTCCTGCCCTCCGTCAACCAGATCGAGCTGCACCCGCTGTTCCCGCAGGACGAACTGCGCGCCTTCGATGCCGAGAAGGGCGTTCTCACCGAGAGCTGGAGCCCTCTCGGGCGCGGTTCCGAGCTGCTGAACGACCCCGCCGTCGTGACGGTCGCCGAGGCCTTCGATGTGACACCGGCCCAGGTGGTGCTGCGCTGGCACACCCAGCTCGGGGCCATCCCGATCCCCAAGTCGGCGGACCCCGACCGGCAGCGCGCGAACCTCGACATCTTCGGCTTCGAACTCGGCCCGGCCCAGCTGGCCGCCATCGCCGACCACACGCCGCAGCGGCTGGGCGGGGACCCGGAGACGCACGAGGAGTTCTGAGAGTTTCCGGGAAGTCACCGGGGCTCAGGGAAACTCTGGGAGTTCCGGGGGTGGGAGTCGGCGTTTCTGCCCCCAACTCGCCTTCCCTGCCTCTATGTTCACGGCGGATGCTCAGGATCTCATCGGAAGGTTCTCGTATGCGCACCGCGTTCCGTACCGCCGTGACCGGGTCGGTGGCCGCCGCCGCTCTACTGGTCGGCGGCACCGCCCAGGCGACCCCGGCGGGGCCCGGAGTCACCGCCACACTGATCAGCCAGACGACGATCGGCGACACCGACTACACCCTGCGCGAGATCACCATTCCGCCCGGCCAGGCCACCGGCTGGCACTACCACGACGGCCCGCTCTACGGCATCGTCAAGCAGGGCACGCTCAGCCACTTCGACTCCAGCTGCGCCTCCGACGGCGTGTACCGGGCGGGCAACCCCATCCAGGAGCCGGCCGGTTCGGGCAATGTGCACATCGGCCGCAATCTGGGGAACGTCCCTCTCGTCCTCGACGTGCTGTACGTCCTGCCGCACGGATCACCGTTCTCGGAGGACGCGCCGAACCCGGGCTGCCCCTTCGAGTGAGCCGAGCTGTCAGTCGGTCGGCAGCGGCTGTTCCGCCCAGATCGTCTTGCCGCTGCCGGTCTGCCGACTGCCCCAGCGCTGGGTGAGCTGCGCGACGAGGAGAAGTCCGCGCCCGCCCTCGTCGTAGGCGTGGGCTCGGCGCAGATGCGGTGAGGTCGAACTGCCGTCGGAGACCTCGCAGATGAGGGCGGAGTCACGGATCAGGCGGAGCTGGATGGGCGGTTCGCCGTACCGGATGGCGTTGGTCACGAGTTCGCTGACGACGAGTTCCGTGACGAAGGCCTCCTCGTCCAGTCCCCAGGCGGTGAGTTGCTCGGTGGCGGCCTGCCGGGCTCCAGCCACGTGCGCGGGGTCGGGTTCGATGTCCCAGGTGGCGACCCGGTCGGCGCCCAACGCCCTGGTACGCACCAGCAACAGGGCCACGTCGTCGCTGGGTTCCTCCGGCATCACGGCCTTCAGCACCTCGTCGCACAGCGCGTCCAGCGACTCGGCCGACGTGGTCAGCGCGCGGCACAGCTCGGCGGTGGCGTGGTCGATGTCCCGGTCCCGGTCCTCGATCAGACCGTCCGTGTACAGGGCGACGACAGCCCCCTCGGGCAGCTCCAACTCCACTGACTCGAAAGGGAGTCCGCCGACGCCGAGCGGTGGTCCCGCGGTCATGGGGACGAGGCTCGCGGTCCCGTCGGGCAGCACGACGGCCGGCGGCGGATGTCCGGCGGCGGCCATGGTGAGGCGGCGCGAGACCGGGTCGTAGACGGCGTAGAGACAGGTGGCGCCGAGTTCCGCGACCTCGTCGCCGGTGTCGTCCGTCGCGAGGTGGGTGACCAAGTCGTCGAGGTGGGTGAGGAGTTCGTCCGGCGGAAGGTCCACGTCGGCCAGGGTGCGGACGGCCGTGCAGAGACGGCCCATGGTCGCCGAGGACGGGATGCCGTGGCCGACGACATCGCCGACGACCAGGGCGACCCGGCTGCCGGACAGCGGGATGACGTCGAACCAGTCGCCGCCGATGCCCGCGAGCGACCCGGAGGGCAGATAGCGGTGGGCCACCTCGACCGCCGCCTGCCCGGGCAAGTCCCTGGGAAGCAGGCTGTGTTGGAGGGCGAGCGCGGTGGAGCGCTCACGGGCGAAGCGGCGCGCGTTGTCGATGCAGACGGCGGCCCGGCTGGCCAACTCCTCGGCGAGTACGGCGTCGTCGGCCGCGTAGTCTTCCGGGTTGGCCACGCGGACACCCACCGCGACGCCGAGGGTGGTGCCCCGCGCCCGCAATGGCACCGCGATCATCGAGTGGACGCCCTTGCGGTACGAACTGCCCTCGGGGAAGCGCGCGTTGCGTTCCTCGACCCAGCGGGCGAAGTCGGGTTCGCCCGCCTGACCGCGCACCGCTCTCCCCTCACGCAGGGCACGCACAGGCGGCGAGGACGGCGGGTAGACGTCCGCCTGCCCCAGGTGCACGGCGGCATCCGGTGCGCCCTCGATGACGGAGCCGTGGGCGACGCGCCGCAGCACGATCTCGCCGTCCGGGGTAGGCGGTGGTTCGTCCGCGCCGAGCACCCACGGCAGCAGGTCCACGCTGGCGAAGTCGGCATAGCGCGGCACCAGGATCTCCACCAGCTCCTCGGCGGTGCGGACCACGTCGAGGGTGGTGCCGATACCGGCTGCCGCCTCGTTCAGCAGGGCCAGCCGCTGCTGGGCGAGGTACTGCTCGGTGCTGTCGATCGCCGAGAGGGCGACCCCGGTCACCTCGCCGGAGTCGTCCTTGAGAGGCCACATCTCGATGCTCCAGGCGTGCTCCCTGTTCAGCGCGGGAGCACCGGCCCAACTGTTGTAGCGGACCGGTCTGCCCGTCTCGGCGACCAGGCGCAGGTTGTTCAGGAAGCTGTGGCTGTGTTCGGCGTCCTCCACGCTCTCCGGGAAGTACCGGCCGATCAGGACGTCCTCGGGCACTCCCATCACCCGGCAGGCGACGCCGTTGAGGCGGAGGTAGCGCTGCTCGGTGTCGAAGACGGAGAGCGACATCGACGCCTGCTGGAAAGCCTGCTCCGCCAAGGTGGGCACGGCTGCGGGCACAGGTGCGGGCACGGGTGCCGGTGCCGGTTCAGCGAGGGGCTCGGCGGTGATGACGTATCCGTCCGGTGCGCCGTCCGCGCCGAGCACCGGGCACGCCCGCACGGTGAGGGAGAGCGGGGTTCCGTCCCGGTGTCGTAGGACCAAGGGGCCCGCCAGCGCGGCCAGGGCCGTGGTGGAGGGGGGTTCGGCGAGCAGTGCCGCCACCGACCGGCCCACGGCCTCCTCGGCCGGGTATCCCGTCAGTGTCCGGGCACCGTCGCTCCACCCCGTCACGATGCCTCGGGCATTGATGACCGCCGTGGCGGAGGCCTGCTCCATATCGTCCAGGATGGTCCCATTACCGCGCCGCAACAACCGCGCTACGGCATTTGTGGTCCCTGTGTCACTTCCGGTGGGTACGGAGTGCGGCGAGGGCGCGGTCGGCGTGGGTGTTCATCCGCAGCTCGCTGGAGACGACCTCCAGGATCGTGCGGTCCTCGCCGATGACGAAGGTGGCCCGCTTGGTGGGCGCCAGCGAGAACCCGCGTTTCACCCCGAACCGTTCCCGGATCGTCCCGTCGGCGTCCGAGAGGAGCGGCATGCCGAGCGTGTGCTTCCCGGCGAACTCCTGCTGCTTGTCGACGGAGTCACCGCTGATGCCGACGGGCCGCGCGCCGACCGCCGCGAACTCGGCGGCCAGGTCACGGAAGTGGCAGGCCTCGGCGGTGCAGCCGGCGGACAGGGCGGCCGGGTAGAAGAACAGCACCACCGGCCCCTCGGTGAGCAGTTCCGTGAGGCTGCGCTCGGCGCCGGTCTCGTCCGGCAGCGTGAAGTCCTCAACCTTGTCACCGACGTTCAGGCGTCCTGTCATGACCGTCCCTCCCCATTCTTCGCGACATTGCGTGCCCACAGTACGAGAGGCACCTGCAGAGGCAGCCGCCCGTAGGCCGCCGCTTTCTGCGGGGTCGGCCGGTCCCGCCAGTCCAGCGCCATCTTCACGTTGGCGGGGAACACGCCCACGAAGAAGCCCGCCGCGGCCAGCGCGGCCGTACGCCGGGTGCGCGGCGCCGCGATCCCCGCGGCCAGCGCCAGCTCGACGACACCGCTCGCGTACGTCCAGGTCCGGGGCGACCCGGGCAGGGCGCTCGGGATCGTCGCGTCGAACTGTCTCGGTGCGGCGAAGTGGGCGACTCCCGCGGTCGCCAACAGACCGGCGAGCAGCAGCGACGAGCGTTCGGACCGCGACACGGTTCCTCCTCTGATGGCCTGCCGCGCGATATTACTCGACGGTAGGACGGTGCCGACTCGACGGTATGCCTCTACTGCTTCGGTCTGACCTTTGATATGTTTCGCCACCGGAACCGAAGAAGGGTCCGTGCATGGACTTCGAACTGACCGAGGACCAGGAAACGATCCGCAAGTCCGTCGCCGGACTGCTGCGCGACTTCGACGACCAGTACTGGATGGCGAAGGACCAGGCGCACGAGTTCCCGACGGAGTTCTACGACACCGTCGCGGGCGGCGGCTGGCTCGGGATCACGATCCCGGAGGAGTACGGCGGCCACGGCCTCGGCATCACCGAGGCCAGCCTGCTGCTGGAGGAGGTGGCAAGGTCGGGCGGCGGCATGAACGCGGCCAGCGCGATCCACCTGTCCATCTTCGGCATGCATCCGGTGGTGGTGCACGGCTCCGAGGAGCTGAAGCGCCGCACACTCCCGCGCATCGCCAACGGCGACCTGCATGTCTGTTTCGGCGTCACCGAACCGGGCGCGGGTCTCGACACCGCGAGCATCACGACGTACGCACGACGGGACGGCGACCACTACGTCGTCAACGGCCGCAAGGTGTGGATCTCCAAGGCCATGGAGTCCGAGAAGATCCTGCTGCTGACCCGCACCAGCAAGGCGGACGAGGTCGCCAAGAAGACCGACGGGATGACCCTGTTCCTGACGGACATCGACCGCGACCGGATCGACATCCGCCCGATTCCGAAGATGGGCCGCAACGCCGTCACCTCGAACGAGCTCTTCATCGACGACCTGCGCATCCCGGTCGAGGACCGCGTCGGCGAGGAGGGCCAGGGCTTCCGCTACCTCCTCGACGGCCTCAACCCGGAGCGCATGCTGATCGCCGCGGAGGCCCTCGGCATCGGCCGCGCGTCACTCGACAGGGCGGTCCAGTACGGCAAGGAGCGCATCGTCTTCGGCCGCCCGATCGGCATGAACCAGGCCATCCAGTTCCCCCTCGCCGACTCCCTGACCCGCCTCGACGCGGCGGAACTCGTGCTGCGCAAGGCGACCTGGCTGTACGACAGCGGGAGGCCCTGCGGGCGGGAGGCGAACACCGCCAAGTACCTGTGCGCCGACGCCGGGTTCACGGCGGCCGACCGGGCCGTGCAGACACACGGGGGCATGGGCTACTCCGAGGAGTACGCCGTGGCCCGCTACTTCCGCGAGGCCCGCCTCATGCGCATCGCACCGATCAGTCAGGAAATGATCCTGAACTACCTGGGATCACACACGCTGGGACTCCCGAGGAGCTACTGAATGACCGACAGCACAGGCCTGTTCGACCTCACGGGACGGTCGGCGCTGGTCACCGGCGCCGGGGGCGGCATCGGTTCCGCGGTCGCCGAGGCGCTGGCGCGCGCGGGTGCCGCGGTGCTGGTGACCGACGTCGACGAGTCGGCCGCGGCGGCCGTCGCGGGGAAGATCAACGCCGCCGGCCTGACCGCGGACAGCGCCGCACTCGACGTACGGGACCGGTCCGCCGCCGACGCGGCCGTGGCACGCGCGGCGACGCTCGCCGACGGGACGCTGCACATCCTCGTGAACAACGCCGGGGTCATCGCGCCTGCCATGTTCGACAAGCTGGAGGAGGAGGCGTTCCGGCGGGTCCTCGACATCCACGTGATGGGCACGTTCCACTGCGCGCAGGCCGCGCTGCCGTTCCTGCCGGAGGACGGCAGGGGGCGGATCATCAACGTCACCTCGTCGGCGGGCCTGGTCGGCACACTCGGGCAGGTCAACTACTCGGCCGCGAAAGCCGGGATCATCGGGCTGACGAAGTCCCTGGCCCGCGAACTCGCGCGCAAGCGCATTCTCGTGAACGCGTTGGCGCCGCTGGCCGCCACGCCCATGACGGAGACCATCCGCACCAACGAGAAGTTCTCGGCCCAGATGCTCGCCCGTATTCCGCTGGGGCGATGGGCCGAGCCGGCGGAGATCGCGGGCAGTTTCGTGTTCCTCGCCTCGGACGCCGCGTCGTTCATCACCGGGCAGGTCCTGCCGGTGGACGGCGGCATGGTGATGTGAGGGGCGGGCGCGTGCTGTGCGGCACGGTGATGTGACAGGCGGCGCGGTGATATGACAGGCGGCGCGCGTGCTGTGTTGAATGGTTCAGCCAAAGAGGCCGAAGAGCGCGGCTTCCGACGAGAGGCCTGAACCTGTGCAGAGCGCCGAGCACCCTTCCCGCACCCTCCGGGGACGCGCTACGGCCGGTGGACCCCGGCCACGCTTCGACACGCTCACCGTCCCCAAGGCCTCGGACGTGCTGGCGGCGGAGGTGCGGGAGCGGATTCTCTCCGGGGAGTTCACCGAGGGCATGGCGCTGCCGCCGGAACGGCAACTGGTCGAGCAGACGGGACTGAGCCGGGCGACGGTACGCGAGGCGCTGCGCATCCTGGAGGTCGAACGGCTGCTGGAGATCAGGCCGGGGCGCGGGGGCGGCGCCTTCGTGCACCGGCCGGGCCGTGAATCCCTTGCGAACACCGTGCGGCTGGTGATCCGGGGGCAGCGGATCCGCCTTGAGGACCTGCACGAGACCCGGGAGGCGATCGAGCCCGCGTGCGCGGCACTGGCGGCCAGGCGCCGCACGGACGCCGACCTCGCGGAGCTGGACGAGGCCCACGCGGACCTCGTCGCGGCCGGGGACGACATCCAGCGCTTCCTGCGCGCCAACATCCACTGGCACAACGCCGTGGCGCGGGCCGGCGAGAACGAGCTTCTCATCGGGTTCATGAGCGCTCTCTCGCAGTCGATCCACGCGGCCACCAACATCGAGCAGTTCATGGACGCGGACATCCGCAAGCTCACCGCCCGCGCGCACGCCCGGATCACCGAGGCGATCCGGGACCGCGACAGCGAGGCGGCGACGCGCCGGATGACGCGCCATGTGTGCGGCTTCGCCCGGGCGGCGGCCGAGGTTGACCGCCGGGACGGCGTGGAGCTCACAGATCCCGAGAACTGACCCAACCGAAGGTGAGAATGTGATTCTCTTCTTCGTGCAACACCATTGACAGTTTCGGTCTGACCTTTAATACCATCACGGTATGAGCAAGGTGACCCCCGTGCTGACCGTGGCCGCCGACGGAGACGTCCGCATCGTCACCCTCAACCGCCCCGACCGGCTGAACGGCGTGTCCGAGGAACTGCACCGACGCTTGTCCGAGGTGTGGCGCGAACTCGCGGACGACACGAAGGCCCGGGCCGTCGTCCTCACCGGCGCGGGCCGCGCGTTCAGCGCCGGCGGCGACTTCGACCATCTCCTACGGCACCACACCGACCCGGAGCTGCGGGAGCGGTCGATCCGCCTCGACCGCACCATCCAGACCGAGATGATCCGCTTCCCGCTGCCGGTGATCGCCGCCGTCAACGGCCCGGCGGTGGGCCTGGGTTGCAGCCTCGCCCTGGCCTGCGACCTGGTGCTGATCTCCGAGGACGCCTACTTCGCGGACCCGCACATCTCGGTGGGCCTGGTGGCCGGCGACGGCGGAGTCACTCTCTGGCCGATGCTCACCAGCCTGCTGCGCGTGAAGGAGTACCTCTTCACCGGGGACCGCATCCCCGCCCCCAAGGCGGTCGAACTCGGCCTCGCCAACCGCACGGTCCCGCCCGACGACCTCATGCGCGAGGCACTCACCCTGGCCCACCGGCTCGCGGCCCAGCCCGCCGAGGCCCTCCGCGCCACCAAGCTGGCCCTCGCGGCGGTCGTCGAGCAGGTCTCGCGCGGCGGTATGGAGGCGGCGCTGATGGCCGAGCGGGCCACGATGACCAGCCCGGACCACATCCGCATCATCACCGAACTCGCCGCCCGCGCCGAACTGCGCGCGAACCCCCCTGAGGAGAACTGAGCGTGGACCCCGAGGAGTTCGTCCTGGTCCGCGACATGGTGCGCTCGCTCGCCACCCGGCACGGCGTGACCTCGGCGGACGAAGTGAAGCCGTCGACCCGGACGACAGCCCAACAAGCCCTGGACGACACGGGTTTGGCAGATCTACGGCGCACCTCTCCCCCGGCGGCGACCGCCCAGGAGTGCGCGCTGCTCGCGGAGGAACACGGTCGCCGCCCCCTCACGACCTCGCTGCTCGGAACGGTCCTGCTGGCCCCGGAGTTGCTCCGCCTCCTCGGCGACGACGCCTCACCCGGGACTCCCACCATCGCGCTCACCCGCGAACTCCGCTTCCCCGGCCGGGCACCGACGGATCTCGTCGCCTGGGACTGCGAGGGAGCCGACAGCGCGCTCTGCGTCACGGCCGAAGGGACGGTCAACCGGGTCGAGTTGGGCCCGGCGGCACCGAGCACGGATCTCGTGCGCGCGGTGCGTGCGGTGCCGTCGGATGCTCCCGTGGAGGTCGTCGGCCGACTCGCCGCCGCCGACCAACTCCGTTGGCAGGCATACGCCCTTGTCGTCGTGACCGCCGAACTCGTCGGCGCGGCAGGCTCGTTGGTGGAGCAGGCGGTGCAGTACGCCCGCGATCGCCGCCAGTACGGACAGACCATCGGCTCCTTCCAGGCCGTACAGCATCTCCTCGCGGACGCGACGGTCCTGGTGGAGGCGTGCACCAGCGTCACGCGTTACGCGGCCTGGTGTCTCGACAACGAACCACCGGAGCGGGCCCTGGC
Organism: Streptomyces prunicolor; assembly: GCF_045162825.1. NCBI lineage: Bacteria > Bacillati > Actinomycetota > Actinomycetes > Kitasatosporales > Streptomycetaceae > Streptomyces > Streptomyces prunicolor. The sequence continues at coordinate 439,891 of NZ_CP108676.1, forward strand.
GGCGGCACGGGTCGCGAAGGCGGAGGTCAACTCCTCGGCGCTGGACGCGGTTTACGCGGGGATGCAGGTCTTCGGCGGTATCGCCCAGACGTGGGAGCACATCGCGCACCTGTATCTGCGCAAGGTGCGGCTGGGCACGACGCTGCTCGCCACGACAGCCGATCTGCTCCCGGCGCTGGCGGCACCGAAGGTGACGCGATGACCGACACCCCGCTGGACTTCGGCGACCCGGCCGATCTGGACCGGCTGCGGCGGGAGTTCCGTGCCTGGCTGACCGAACACCCGCTCCCCGAGCGGCAGTCGGGCGAACCGGTACCGGTCTTCCTCCGCCGCTGGCACCGGCTGCTGCACTCGGGCGGCTGGGTCGGCCTCGACGTCCCGGAGCGCTACGGTGGCCGGGGCCTGACCGCGCTGCACCAGGTCGCGATCAGTGACGAACTCGGCGCCTGCCGGGCCCCGGGGGTCCCCCGGATCGGCTATCTCGCCCACGCCCTGCTGGAGTTCGGCTCGGAGGAACAGCGACTACGGTTCCTGCCAAGGATGTTGGCCGGTGACGAGGTGTGGTGCCAGGGCTTCAGCGAGCCCGGTGCCGGTTCGGACCTGGCGGGCATGAGCACCTTCGCCGAGCGGCACGACGACCACTACACGGCGCGCGGGCAGAAGCTCTGGACGAGCTACGCCCAGTACTCCGGCCAGTGCCTGCTGCTGGCCCGCACCGACCGCTCGGCACCGGCCCACAAGTCGATCTCGGCGTTCGTCCTCCCGCTGGACCGACCCGGCGTGACGGTACGGCCGCTGCGCGCGGCCAACGGCGACGACGAGTTCTGCGAGCTGTTCCTGGACGACGTCCGCATCGAGGAGTCCGAACGCATCGGGGCCGAGGGGGTCGGCTGGGCGCTGGCCATGACGACGGTGTCGTACGAGCGCAACGCCCTCGACACCGGGCACATCTCGAAGTACGGGCTGCTCGTCGAACGGCTGCAACGCCACGCCGCCGAGCGTCAAGGCAGCCTGCCCGACGGGCTGTTGTCCCGGATCGGCCGGTGTGTCGTGGACTACGAGGTCCTGGTGGCGCACGCCCGCCGCCGTACCGCCGAACGTCTCGCCGGGCAGGTCGCCGGCCCGGAGTCGTCCGTGGACAAGCTGCTGATGACGAGGACCGAACAGCGGCTCTACGACACGGCACTTGAGGTCTTCCCGGCCGAACTCTCCGGAGAGGGCGGTGAGTTGTTCGGCGACTACCTCTACTCCCGTGCGGCCTCCGTCTACGGCGGCACCTCCCAGATCCAGCGGAACATCATCGCCAAGCGGATCCTGCATCTGCCCTCGAACGGCTAGCCCTGGAGCCAACTGATGCGCTACGACGACGAATTCCAAAGCATCCCGAACGTCATCAGGCTGGCGGCCAAGCGCTTCGGGGACGCCACCGCGCTCATCGACGGTGACCGCCGGTGGACGTTCCGGGAGCTGGCGGAGCAGTTGGTCGACTCGGTCCGCGCCACCATGGCACTCGGCATCAAGCCGGGCGACCGGGTCGGGCTGTGCGCCCCCAACTCGGCGGAGTGGATCTTCGCCGCGCTGGGCATCCACGGCGCCGGGGCGATATTGGTTCCGCTCAACACGCGGTTCAAGGCGCAGGAACTCTCGTACATCCTGCGCAAGTCGGAGGCGGCGGCCGTCTTCGCCTCACCCTTCCTGGGCAACGACTACGTCGGCGAACTCCGGAAGGCCGATCCGGGACTGCCGGCCCTGCAGAAGACAGTGTCCGTTCTCGGTCCGCAAGGGGCTGCCGAGCTGGCCTGGAACGACTTTCTCGGCGCCGGAGAGGGCGTTTCCGCGTCCGCGGCGCATGAGTCGATCGACCGGTTGACGCCGGACGACGTGTCCGACGTGATGTTCACGTCCGGCACGACCGGCCACCCGAAGGGCGTGCTGCTCACCCACGGCCAGTCCCTGCGCGCCTACGGGTGGATGGCGAAGGAGTACACCTTCGAGGCCTCCGACACCTTCCTGGTGATCCCGCCCTTCTTCCACTGCTTCGGATACAAGGCCGGCTGGCTGGCCTCGCTCATGCACGGCGTGACCGTCATCCCCATGCCCGTCTTCGACGCCGGGCGGGCGCTGGACCTCATCGCGCGGGAGGGCGTGAGCATCCTCCTCGGGCCGCCGACCATCTTCCACGACCTGGTCAACCACCCGGACCGTGCCGCGCACGACCTGTCGTCACTGCGGGTCTCCATGACAGGCGGTACGACGATTCCGGAATCGCTGATCCGCGCCATGAAAACGGAGTTGTCGTTCGACATCGTGATGAGCGCCTACGGCCTCACCGAGTCGACAGCGCTGGTGACCACGACACGCGTCGGGGACTCCGAGGAGACGGTCGCTCACACCACGGGAAGTGCCATTCCCGGTGTCCAGGTCCGGATCGTCGCCGCCGACGGACTCGACGTCCCGATCGGCCTCGACGGCGAGATCCTCGTCCGCGGCTTCAACGTCACCCGCGGCTACTGGGACGACCCCGACGCCACCGCCGCGACCATCGACGCCGAGGGCTGGCTGCACACCGGGGACATCGGGCGGCTCGACGACGACGGCAACCTCGCGATCGTCGACCGCAAGAAGGAGCTGTACATCGTCGGCGGCTTCAACGCCTACCCGGCGGAGATAGAGAAGCTGCTTCTCGACTGCGAGAACGTCCACCAGGTCGCCGTGATCGGAGTTCCCGACGAACGGCTCGGCGAGGTCGGCTGTGCCTTCGTGGTCGCACCACCGGACCACACCCCGACCGAGACGGACGTCATCGCCTGGGCCCGCGAACACATGGCCAACTTCAAGGTCCCCCGGCATGTCCGCTTCGTCGACCAACTCCCGCGCAACGCAAGCCAGAAGGTGCTGAAGGACGAACTCCGTGACCGGTTTACGGCCGCGAGCCGAGACGCGACGATCTGAGATGACGAGTTCCGAGACGACGACAACGACAGGGCCGCTGGCCGGAATCACCGTGGTCGCGCTGGAGCAGGCGATCTCCGCTCCCATGTGCACCCGCACACTCGGCGACTTCGGCGCCCGGGTGATCAAGGTGGAGAACCCACAGGGCGGCGACTTCGCCCGCCACTACGACGACGTGGTCAAGGGGCTGGGCGCGCACTTCGTGTGGGTCAACCGGGGCAAGGAGTCGGTGGCCCTGGACCTGAAGACACCCGGCGGCATGAGCGTCCTGCACCGCCTGCTGGAACGCGCCGACGTCCTCGTCTCCAACCTCACACCGGGTACCACGGCCAAACTCGGCATCTCCCCCGACGACTTGAAGACCCGCCACCCCGAACTCATCGCCGTCGAGATCGATGGCTACGGCCCCGGCGGCCCCCTCTCCCACAAGCGCGCCTACGACCTTCTCGTCCAGGCCGAGTCGGGCGCCTGCGCGGTGACGGGCCACCCCGGAGCACCGGCCAAGCCGGGTCCACCGGTCGCCGACGTGTGCAGCGGCCTCTACGCCGCCCTGTCGATCGTCGCGCTGCTGTGCGGCAGGGAACGCGGGGTCGGCCCCGCGGCCTCGTCCGTCGCGGTGAGCCTGTTCGACACGATGACGGAGCTGATGGGATATCCGCTCACCTACACCCGCCACTCCGGCATCGAGCAACAGCCGCTCGGCATGAGCTCCCCCGCCGTCGCACCGTACGGCGCCCATCGCACCGCCGACGGCCACACCGTGGTCCTCGGTACGACGAACGACCGTGAATGGCAGCGCCTGGCACGGGAGTTGATCGACCGGCCCGATCTCGCGGACGACCCGCGCTTCGCGAGCAACGCCGGGCGGGTGGAGCACCGAGCCGTGCTGGAGCCGGAGATCAGCGCCTGGTGCGCCCGGCATGATCTCGCCTACGTGCAGGACCGCGCGGACGCGGCCGGGATCGGCAACTCCCGCTACAACACGCCCAGCGACGTCATCGCCCACCCGCATCTGCGGGCCCGCGACCGGTGGCGCGAGATCGACACCCCGTCGGGTCCGGTCCCGGCTCTGCTGCCGCCTCCGGTCATCGCCGGGTACGACCCTCCGATGGGCGCGATTCCCGCTCTCGGTCAGCACACGGACGCCGTGCTGGCCGAACTCGGGCTGGCGGACGAGGAGATCGCCGTTCTCCGGGCGCAGGGGGCGGTGCGATGAGTGGGCGGCCGGTTGATTCGGTCCATGCGGTTCTCCCGGTTCACCCGGTTCTCGTGACGAGCGACGCCGAGGGCGTGCGCACCCTCACCCTGAACCGACCCCACCGTAAGAACGCGATCGACGCCGAGCTGTGGGACGCCCTGAGAGCGGCACTCTCCGCGGCGGGCAGCGACCGTACGGTGCGTGCGCTGGTCCTGACCGGTGCCGACGGCGCGTTCTGCTCCGGGGCCGATATCCGTAACGGCGTCAGCACCGAGCATCCCCTGTACCGGATGCGGACCCTGAGCGAGGTCACGCTGCTGCTGCACGAGTTGGCGGTCCCCACCATCGCCAAGGTGAACGGCGTGGCGGTCGGCGCGGGTTGGAATCTCGCCCTGGGCTGCGACTTCGTCGTGGCCACTCCGGAAACCACGTTCTCGCAGATCTTCGCGCGCCGCGCCCTCTCCCTGGACTGCGGCGGCTCCTGGCTGCTGCCGAAGCTCGTGGGGCTGCAGCAGGCGAAACGGCTCGTGCTGCTGGCCGAGACGATCGGCGCCGAGGAGGCCCACGCACTGAACCTGGTGACGTGGGTCGTGGGCGCCGACAAGATCGACGCCTTCGTGGACGACCTCGCCGCACGACTGGTGGCCGGAGCGCCGGTCGCGCTCGCCCAGAACAAGGCGCTCCTGAACGAGAACGCCGATCGCACCCTGCGCGAGGCCCTTGCCGGTGAGGTGCGGGCGCAGGCCATGAACTTCGCCACGGCAGACGTCCCGGAGGCGTATGCCGCCTTCGTGGAGAAGCGCCCACCTCGCTACACGGGGCGCTGGGCGGTGCCGGGAACAGCGGTGCCGGGAACAGCCGCGCCGAAAGCTACGGAGGGCATGTGATGCGTGAGGCAGTGGTGGTGGAGGCGGTCCGTACCGCCGTCGGGAAGCGGAACGGCGGTCTGGCCGGTGTGCACGCGGCCGATCTCTCCGCCGTCGTCCTGAACGCGCTCGTCGACCGCACGGGTCTTGATCCCGAGGTCGTCGACGACGTGGTGTGGGGCTGCGTCGGCCAGTTGGGCGACCAGTCGAGCAACATCGGCCGCTACGCGGTGCTGGCCGCGGGCTGGCCCGAGACCATTCCGGGGACCACGGTGAACCGGGCCTGCGGTTCGAGCCAGCAGGCGCTGGACTTCGCCGTCCAGGCGGTCATGTCCGGTCAGCAGGACGTCGTGGTGGCGGGCGGCGTCGAGGTGATGAGCCGAGTCCCGCTCGGGGCCTCACGGGCCGGCGGTGTGCCGTACGGGCCTCAAGTCCTCGACCGTTACGAGGGGTTCTCCTTCAACCAGGGTGTCTCTGCGGAGAAGATCGCGCAGAAGTGGGGGCTGGGACGAGGTGTCCTCGACGAGTTCTCCGCGCTGTCGCACGAGCGGGCGGCGGCCGCGCAGGACGGCGGGGCGTTCGAGGCGCAGATCGTGCCGGTGAGCGTCGAGACGGACTCGGTGACAGTGGACGAAGGCATTCGGCGTGGCACGAGCGTCGACACTCTCGCCAAGCTGAAACCGTCCTTCCAGGAGGACGGGGTGATCCACGCGGGCAACTCCTCCCAGATCTCCGACGGAGCCGCCGCGCTGCTGGTCACCACCCCTGAAAAAGCCCGCGAGTTGGGGCTGACACCGATCGTCCGCTACCGCGCGGGCGTGGTCACCGGCTCCGATCCCGTCCTCATGCTGACCGGACCGATCCCGGCGACCGAGAAGGTGCTGCGCAAGGCCGGAGTGGGACTCTCCGAGGTGGGCGTCTTCGAGGTCAACGAGGCCTTCGCACCGATCCCGCTCGCCTGGCTGGCCGAGACCGGCGCGGACCCGGCGCTGCTCAACCCGCTCGGCGGCGCCATCGCGCTCGGGCACCCGCTCGGCGCGTCGGGTGCCGTCCTGATGACCCGGATGATCCACCACATGCGGGACCACGGGATCCCCTACGGCCTGCAGACCATGTGCGAGGGCGGCGGCACCGCCAACGCCACCATCGTCGAACTCGCTTCCTGACAGGGGTTGTTGTGCGCCGAGACGTCTTCACCGACGACCACGAGGCGTTCCGCCGGCTCGCGCGGGACTTCATCGCCAAGGAGGTGGTCCCCCACTACGCCGAGTGGGAGGAGGCCGGCCGACTCCCCCGCGCACTCTTCGAACAGCTGGGCTCGCTCGGCCTGCTGGGGACGGCCGTCCCCGAGGAGTACGGCGGCGCAGGTCTCGCCGACTACCGCTACAACGTCGTCCTCCAGGAGGAATCGGCCCACGCCCTGGTGACGTTGGGCACCGTGCGCACCCAACTCGACGTCGTGCTGCCGTACTTCCTCACCTACGCCGACCGGGATCAGCGCGAGCGCTGGTTCCCAGGCCTGGCATCCGGGAAGTTGCTGACGGCCATCGCGATGACCGAGCCGGGCACGGGCTCCGATCTCGCGGGAATCCGGACGACCGCCGTGCGCGACGGGGACTCGTACGTTCTCAACGGCGCGAAGACCTTCATCACCGGCGGGTTCCTCGCCGACCTGGTGATCGTCGTGGCGCGTACGTCGACCGACCCGGACAACCGGCGCGCCGGGCTCACCCTGCTGGTCGTCGCGGACGGCATGCCCGGCTTCACGCGCGGCCGGGTGCTGCACAAGCTGGGCATCAAGGTGCAGGACACAGTGGAGTTGGGGTTCGACGACGTACGGGTCCCGGTCGCGAACCGACTCGGCGAGGAGGGCGCCGCGTTCGGCTATCTGGGCAACAACCTGCCGCAGGAGCGGATGACGGTGGCGGTCGGCTCGGTAGCGCAGGCCCGAGCCGCCCTCGACACGACGATCTCGTACGTCAAGGAGCGCAAGGCGTTCGGGAAGACGGTCGCCTCGTTCCAGAACACCAAGTTCGAACTCGCCGCGGTGGCGGCCGAGATCGAGGCCGGGCAGGCGATGCTGGACCGCGCGGTGCTCGAACTCGTCGCCGGCGAACTGAGCGGACCCGACGCCGCCAAGGTCAAGCTGTTCTGCACCGAGATGCAGGCCCGCGCGGTCGACCGCTGCCTGCAACTGTTCGGCGGCTATGGCTACATGCTGGAATACCCCATCGCCCGGCTCTACGCGGACGCGCGCATCACCCGCATCTACGCCGGGACCAGCGAGGTCATGAAGGTCATCATCGCCAAGTCCCTCGGATTGTGAGGCGGTTACGGTGCCGTACTTCTCCAGCAGACCAGGTGTCGCGTTCGTCGCGGGCGGCTCGGGCGGGATCGGAGCGGCGATCGTCCGGCTCCTCGCCGAGCGCGGCAGCGACATCGTGTTCACCTACCGGGCCAACCACGAGGCGGCGGACGCGATCGCCGCCGAGGTCACGAAGCTGGGCCGTCAAATCCGTGCGCAACGACTGGACTTGACCGACGAGTCCGCCACAGCCGAGGCCGTGTCCGAGGTGGGCGGCGGCATCCACACCCTCGTGTACGCGGCGGGCCCGCACGTGCCGATGCGGCACCTGAGCAAGGTGACGCCGAGCGAGTACCGCGCCCAACTCGAAGGCGACGCCGTCGCGTTCTTCAACCTGGTGCATCCCGCACTGCCGTTGCTGCGCGAGAGCCGGGGCAACATCGTCGCCGTGACGACCGTCGCCACCCGCCGCTTCCCGGTGCGGGACGGGCTGTCGTCGGGCGCGAAGGGCGCGGTCGAGGCGGTCGCCCGGGCGCTGGCCGCCGAGGAGGGCCGGTACGGCGTCCGCGTGAACTGCGTGGCACCCGGCATGCTCAACGACGGTATCGCCGGCCGCCTGATCAGCTCCGGCGAACTGGACGAGGCCGCCCTCGCCGTCACCCGGCGCAACATCCCGCTGCGCCGCTTCGGCGACGCGACCGACATCGCGGAGGCGGTCGCGTTCCTCGCCTCGGACCGGGCCGGGTTCATCACCGGACAGGCGTTGGGAGTTGACGGCGGGTACAGCGTGTAGGTCACGCGGACCCGGTGCACCGACCAGGTCACAAGGGCGTGATGCGCCGGCCCGACACGTATGCGGCGCGGACCAGTTCGCCGGACAGCACGCGGAAGGCCTCGCGGAGCGGTACGTGGAGCAAGCACAGGTCGGCGGTCGCCCCGACCGTCAACCTGCGTGTCCGGCCCGGGCGTTGGGGTTCGCCGGTGAACAGCCGCAGCGCCGCCCCGGGTTGGAGTCGCTCCGCGTCGTCCCGCTCCGTCGCCGCCCGCATCACCGCCCACGGATCCGCCGTGCCGTACGGCGCATCGGTGCCGGCGGCGAGCGGAACGCCCGCCTCGACCAGGCTCCGGCAGCGGTAGAGGTGCGGGCGGTCGTCGGCGTCCACGTCGGTGGCGTACGCGGCGCCCCGCTCGACCGGGAAATGCGGCTGGGTCACGACTGTCACGCCGAGCCGTCGTAGCCAGGGAATCGTCTCGGCCGGGATCACCGACCCGTGCTCGATCCGGTCACCGTCGGCCGGTCCCACCTCGTCCAGGGCAAGCAGCGTCACCAGCAGCTGCACCCGGGTCACACAGTGCACGGCGACGGGACGGGGTCTGATCTCCCCTATGGTGCGGGCGAGTTGGGTAGGAGTGGGCAGCGTCGGATCGTCGAGCATCAGCTTCACGGGTTCGTCGACGCCCATCACCAGGAGCCGTTGCGGGAGGATCGCCAGCATCTGGGTGAGCCCGCTCGCGGGATGCGGGTCGGCGTTGGTGAACCCCGTGACGCCGAGCGCCGCCGCCCGCCGCCCAACACCCTCCAGATCCAGCTGTGTTGGAGGCACGAACCCGCGCAGCCGATCGTCCTCGCGCCAGAACCGCCCGTCGCCGTCCAGCCCGACCGCCCGAAGCGCGGCGCTGTTCCACACCCACAGGGCACCGGTGCGATGCTGCACCCGCACCGGCCGATCCGGCACAAGAGTGTCCAGCACCCACCGGTCCAACTCCCCCGCGACGCTCTCGTGATAGCCGACGGCCCGCACCCACTCCCCCGCTGGCCCATCAACCAAGGCCGCTGCAAACGCCGTTCGGTCATGCACGTCCGCCGGTCCGACCCGCACGGAGGCGGCTTCGGCGGCCAGCGCCGCAAGGTGTACGTGGTGATCGTGCAGGCCCGGCAGCAACGCGCCGCCCCGACCGTCCACGTCACCCGGCCCCGTCAGCCCGGCCCCGATCTCGGTGATACGCCCGCCGTCGATCCGTACGTCAACCGCCGATCCGTGGCCCTCGACCTCAACGTTCCTGATCAGCACGGCGGTTGGACCTTGGTCCGGGCGTTCGCGAGTGTCGCGGCGCAGGCCGCCATGGAGACACAGAGGAGTTCTCCGCCCCCCGCGGCGAGTGAACGGGCCGCGGCGTGGGCGGCGAAGACGCCGGTAACAGGGTCGGCGAGCGCGTCACCCAGGAAGACGGGGTCGCCGTCCGAGTCCACGCCGCTCAGGCCGCCGGCCACGGCAGCGTCGTCTCCGAAAGCGATACGGTCACTCTCGCGTCCGTATCCGGTGATGCCGACCCACACCCGGCCGGGGCGGGCGGCGAGGAACTCCTCGGCGCGGAGGCCCAGTCGGCGCAGCGCGCGCGGCCGTGACGCCTCGATGACCACGTCGGCCTCGGCGACGATCTCGTCCAGCGCACCAGGGACGAAATCGACGACCAGGCTGTCGTGCCCGTCATGCAACCAGCGGTAGAAGGCGGGGGTTCCGAAGCGCGCTCCGTCGGGTCGCGTCGCGCTCTCCGCCTTCACCACCCGCGCGCCCGCCAGCCCCAGCAACCGCGCGCACAACGGCCCCGCCCAGAGCGCGGAGAAGTCGACGATCCGTATCTCCGCCGTCGCGCGAGGGGTACTCCGTTCACCCCACCGCTCGACGTGAACCGCAGGCCGTCCGCGCTGGGCCGATCCCGGTACCGCTGCGGCGATGCCGAGCAGCCGCGCCCCCTCTACGGCCTCGTCCGCCGTGACCCGTCGTACCGCTGCCCGCAGGCCCTCGGGCTCGCCCGGTGAGCCGAGAAGTGCCAGCAGTGCGGGTACGGCAGCCAGGTCGTCGGGGCGGGTCAGGTTCACGGCGGCCCAGCCGTCGGTGGCTTGGAGGAGATGGCAGGAGCCGTTGGCGGATGTGCTGCCGGGGCGTTCCAGGCCGACCAGTTGAGCCCGTAGGAACAAGGCGGTCGGCAGGTCGACCGGCACACCCGTCAGGTCGGTGAAGGAGCCTGCGACGTCGGCGAGGGGTGCCAGGAAGGGCTCGACGGAGTCCATCCAGGAATGGAGAACGTGATTCTCCATGAGTTGAACCCCCTTCTCTCCCGAGGTGATCTCAAATTACACTCCGGTTCACGCCTGGAGGGAGATCACTGTGGAGTCGCCCTTCGTGATCGTCGATCTCGACCAAGCTCCCGAGAGCCGCACCGCCGCGCATGAAACGGAAGCTCGTGACCGGGACCGTGTCGTGGTCGGTGTGACAGCCGAACCAGGAGATGCGGTCGAGGGATGCGACATCCTCCTCACCGGTGTCCCCGATCCGCCCAGGCCATGGGTGGGGTGCACGGATCCGCACGCCACCGCCCGGCAACTGGGGCACCTCGTCGAGAGTCGGCCCGCCGCCTCCGTCGCCCTGGTGCAGGTACTGCGGATGGGCGGCGGGCTCTCGATCCCCGACAGGCTGATTCTCGAGTCCCTCGCGTACTCGACGCTTCAGGGCGGAGCGGACTTCCAGGCTTGGCTGGCCGCCGCGCCCCGGCGTACCCCCCGCCCCGCCGAGACTCCCGTACGACTCGACCGTGACGGTTCCCGGTTGTCCATCACGCTGGACCGGCCCTGGGTGCGCAACGCGTTCGACGCGGCGACGCGGGACGCGTTGTGCGAGGCGCTTCAGGTGGCCGTGGCCGACCCGTCGATCGGCCGGGTCGATCTGTACGGCGACGGTCCGGCCTTCTGCAGCGGCGGCGACCTCGCCGAGTTCGGTACGTCTCGAGATCCGGCGCAGGCCCATCTCGTACGGGTTCAGCGCAGTCCGGGCGCGCTGCTGCACCGTTGCGCTCCCCGAGTGACCGCGCATCTGCACGGTGCGTGTGTCGGCGCGGGGATCGAGCTTGCCGCCTTCGCGGGGCGTGTCGTCGCCGCGCCGGACACGGTGATCCGGTTGCCGGAGATCGGGATGGGACTGATTCCGGGCGCGGGCGGTACGGCGAGCATTCCGGTCCGGGTCGGCCGGGAGCGGACGGCGTATCTCGCCCTGTCCGGGGCGGAGTTGGGCGCCGGTGAGGCGCTGCGCTGGGGGCTCGTCGACGAGATCAGCGACGTGGACGACGCGACGCCGGCCCCTCGGCAAGCCGTTCGGCACTGAGCACGCACCACCGGCTTCACTCCGGTGTCCCCGAGACCATCCCGCGGCCTCGGGAACACCAGAGGTGAATTACTTCCCCGTCCACACAGGGCTACGCCGTTCGGCGAAAGCCCGTGCCCCCTCCGCCGCGTCGGCGCTCCTGAACACCGAGTCGACCTCTGCCGGTTCGGCCCAACGGCGTTCTCGCATCAGCCTCTTGGTCATCGCGACGCCGAGAGGGCCGTTCTCGGCGATGCGTCCGGCCAGGGTCAGCGCGGCTTCCCGCACCTCTCCGGCCGGGACGGAGCGGTTGACCAGGCCGAACTGCTTGGCGTCCGCCGCGGTGACGAGGTCGCCGGTCAGGCCCATCTCCAGGGCGACCGCCAAGGGCACCCGGTCGGCGAGGGTCGTACCGCCTCCGGCGGCGAACAGGCCCCGCTTGACCTCCGCGATCCCCAGCTTGGCGTCCTCCGCGGCGACCACCAGGTCGCAGGCCAGGGCGAGTTCGAAGCCGCCGGCGAGTGCCGAGCCGTTGAGGGCGGCGATCACCGGTGTGGTGATGCCCTCGCGGAAGAACCACACCAGGCCGTCGAACTTGCCGCCGCCCTTCGCGAACGCCTTGAGGTCCATGCCGGCGCAGAAGACCGTTCCGGCGCCCGTGAGGACGATGGCCCGGACTGCCGGGTCGGCGTCCCCTTCCCGGAGCACGGCTGACAGTTCGTCAATCAGCTCCGGGTTGAGGGCGTTTCGGGCCTCCGGGCGGTTCAGGGTCGCCACGAGGACGGCGCCGATCCGTTCCGTCAGGACCAGGTCGCTCATCGGGCCGCCGCCACGGCCGCCCGGGCCTTGGAGCGGAACGCCTCCAACTTCTCGGCGGGCTCGATGAGTTGGTGGCTGCGGGAGCGGGTGCTGACGTCATGGCCCTCGGCCGCCTTGCGCAGTGCGCCCACGGTGGCCTGTTCGCGCGGGATGTGCGCGAAGGGGTCGAAGGAGTACCAGCGCATGGCGTTCTCGTAGGTGATCTTCCGGGCCTCGTCGTCGGGAACGTCGCAGCTCGACAGCACGTCGTGCATCTGCTCGGGGGCGTCCGGCCACAGGGAGTCGCTGTGCGGGTAGTCGCCCTCCCAGCAGATGTTGTCGATGCCGATGTCGTGGCGCAGCCGTACGCCTAGCTTGTCGGTGATGAAGCAGGTCAGGAAGTGCTCCCGGAAGACCTCGGAGGGCAGCTTGCCGCCGAAGTCCTGGAGGGTCCAGGTCGAGTGCATCTCGAAGGTGCGGTCGAGACGCTCGAGGAAGTACGGGATCCAGCCCGTTCCGCCCTCCGAGAGGGCGATTTTCAGATTCGGGAACTGCTTGATCGGCGGCGACCAGAGCAGGTCCGCCGCGGCCGAGACGATGTTCATCGGCTGGAGCGTGATCATCACGTCGGGCGGCGAGTCGGCGGCCGGGACGGCGAGCCTGCCGGAGGAACCGATGTGCACCGACATGACGGTGTCGGTGTCGGACAGCGCGCGCCACAGCGGGTTCCAGTACGGGTCGTGGAAGCTCGGGTAGCCGAGGACGGCGGGGTTCTCGGTGAAGGTGAGCGAGTGAACGCCCTTCTCGGCGACCCGGCGGACCTCGGCCGCGCACAGCTCCGCGTCCCAGATGGCGGGGAGCGCCATCGGGATGAACCGGCCCGGGTAGGCGGCGCACCACTCGTCGATGTGCCAGTCGTTGTAAGCCCGTACGAGCGCGAGGGAGAAGTCCACGTCCTTCGTGGCGAACAGGCGGGCCGAGAAGCCGGGGAAGGACGGGAAGTTCATCTGGGCGAGGATGCCGCCCGCGTTCATGTCCTTGATCCGCTCGTGCACGTCGTAACAGCCGGGGCGGATCTCGTCGAGGCCCTGCGGTTCGACGCCGTACTCCTCCTTGGGTCGGCCGGCCACGGCGTTGAGCGCCGAGTTGGTGATGGTCGCGCCGCCGAACTGCCATACGTCGGTGCCGTCGTCCCGGTGCACCAGCTGGGGCGCTTCTTTTTTGTAGCGCTCGGGGAGGTGGTTCACGAACATGTCGGGGGGTTCGATGATGTGGTCGTCGACGCTGATGAGGATGAGGTCGTCGCGGTCCATGACGGCTCCTTACGGGGGGTGGGTCGGTCAGTCGGAGGCGGGCAGCGGCTTGGCCGCCTTCAGGGCCATGGGGGCGCCGTCACAGGTGAGTTCGCCCGCGCCGGAGGCGGTGCAGAGAAGTTCGAGCGTCCCGGTGGCGTCGACGTACCGCTTGCCGATGAGGGTGGTCGTGCCGGCCGGTCCGGGCTTCGCCGGGGTTGCGCCGGCCGCGCGGATCAACGGGCTGCCGCCGCAGGTCAGTTGGGGCTGCGGCTCGGCGGCGGCGGGTGCGCGGATGACGACCACGCGGGTGCCGCAGACGGTGCTGGCGAGTTGGTCACCGGGGCGCAGCGTCGGTGCCGGTGGGGTCATGGCGGAGTTCCCTTTCGAGCAGGCGGTCGGCGAGGAGTTCCACGTCGTAGGACTGACGGGCCATCCAGTACCGCAGGAAGCCGGTGAGCGAGTACCGCAGGAAGAGCGCGGAACCGACGACGCTCCCGGCGACCGCGGCCAGGCCGAGGGTGAGAGCGTCGTTCTGCACCAGCGGATCGCTGGTGTTGTGCGAGATGAAGTAGGCGCACACGCCGAGGACGACGCCGATCGTCATCAGGGCGGTGCCCGCGCGCAGCCAGAGAACGGCCCTTCCGGCCGCCGGGTCGGGGATTTTCAGGACGGTGAGTTCGCGGACGAAGCGGTCCGCTCGCGTCTCGGTGGACGTCATGTGGAACTCCCCAGGTAGAGAGCGGACAGTTCGGCGCGCAACCCGCCGTCGGGGTGGCCCTGCCGTTCGACCCGGCCGCGTACGAGGACGGCGGCGTGGTCGCAGATGTCGAGGACGGCGGCGGCGAACTGCTCGACGACCAATACGGCGACGCCCTGCCGGGCGATCTCGGCGACCTGTTCGTAGAGCCGGCCGACGACCAACGGGGCGAGCCCCATGGAGAGTTCGTCGAGCAGCAGGACGGCGGGGTCGGTGGCGAGGCCGCGGGCGAGGGCGAGCATCTGCTGTTCGCCGCCGGAGAGGGTGCCTGCCGCCTGTCCGGCGCGCCGGGCGAGGACGGGGAAGCGGGCGAACGCGATCTCCTCGATCTCCTCGCGGCCACGGCCGGTGAAGGTCATCATGAGGAGGTTGTCGCGGACGGACAGGTTCGGGAAGACGCCTCGTCCTTCGGGGATGAGGCAGACTCCGGCGCGGGCCAGGTCGCGGGGGTCGGCACCGGTCATGTCCCGTCCGCCGAGGACGAGTTGGCCCGATTCGGCGGGGTGGACTCCGGCGGCGACGCGTAGGGTGGTGGTCTTTCCGGCGCCGTTCGGGCCGAGCAGTGCCACCACCTGTCCGGCGGCGACGTCGAGGTCGACGCCGTGCAGGACGGTGATGCGTTCGTGGGCGGCGCGGATGCCGCGCAGTTCGAGAAGTGCGCTCACGCGTCCCCCAGGTAGGCGGCGAGAACCGTTTCGTCGCTGCGGATCACCTCGGGCGGGCCGACGGCGATGATCTTGCCGAGGTCGAGGACGTACACCTCGTCGCAGACGGCCATCACGAGGCTCATGTCGTGTTCGACGAGGACGACGGCGGTGCCGTCCTCGGTGAGGGCGCGCAGGAGTTCCGCGAAGCGTTCGGTCTCCTCCGCGTCCTGTCCGGCGGCGGGTTCGTCGAGGAGAAGCACCTTCGGGCGGATCGCGAGTGCCCTTCCGACCTCGACGAGACGGCCGACTCCGGTGGGGAGGGCGTCGGGTGAGGTGTCGGCCAGGCCGGTGAGACCGAGGCGGTGCAGGATCTCGGTGACGACCTGGTCGGCCCGGCGGCGTTCGGGTCCGAGTTCGGCGGCGACGAGCAGGTTGTCGCGCACGCTGAGGCGGCCGAAGAGTTCCAGGCGTTGGAAGGTGCGGGCGAGTCCGTGCCGGGCGCGGGCGGAGGGCCGGGCCCGGGTGACGTCCCGGCCGTCCAGGCTGACCTGCCCGGAGGAGGGCCTGCGCAGTCCGGAGGCGACGTCGAACAGGGTGCTTTTCCCTGCCCCGTTGGGTCCGATGAGTCCGGTGACCCGGCCCGCCTCGGCGGTCAGCGCGACCCCGTCGAGAGCGCGGTTTCCGCCGAAGGAGACGGTCACTCCACTAACCTGCAGCGACGCCACGGGCCAGCACCTCCTCGTCCTCGGGGCGCCAGTCACGCCGTAGGCCCCACCATTCGACGGGGATCTCCGGCTCGCCGGGGTCGGCCTGCCGGGCGCTCGCCCAGGCGCGGAGGGCCATGGCGAGGACGAGTGAACCGCCGTAGTACGTCCAGTCGTTGATCACGTCGGTGAAGCGCAGGGCCCAGGCCGGCGCGAGGGCGCAGAGCAGGGCGGGCAGGGCGATGCGGTCGCGGGCGAGGGGCTCCCACTGGCGGCGGAAGCGGGAGACGATGCCGTCGGGGTTGTGGCCGAGTCCGACGCCGGCCAGGCCTGGGAGGAGGGCGACCAGGTTCGCGGTGCCGGGGGCGATGGCGATCAGGGCGTTCGTCGGGCCGACGAAAGCGGTGCCGGCGAAGAGTCCGTTGCCGACCGCGCCGAGTCCGCCGATCACGGCGACGAGGAAGATGGGCAGGCCGGCGATGAGGCTGAACTGGTCGGCGGTGACGGTGTGTTGCTGCATTCCGTACAGTGCTCCGCCGAGTCCGGCGATGCCCGAGGCGAGAGCGAACACGGCGACTTTGGCGACCAGCAGGTTGCCGCCGAGGGTGGCGTACGCGGCCTCGCTGTCCCGCAGGGCGATCAGCCGCCGTCCGAAGCGGCTGCGGCGCAGGGCCGCGACGCCGATCGAGGCGAGGGCGAGACAGACGGCGGCGAACACCATCAACTCCCGCCCGCTGTCGAGCCGTAGGCCGAGGAGGTGGGGACCGGAGATGTCCACCGAGCCCTGGTCGAAGAGGGCGATCCGCAGGCCGAAGACGTGGAACGCCGGGATGGTGAAGATCCACCGGTCGAGGATCACGGCGAACGCGGCTGTCCCCAGGGCGAGATACACGCCGGAGAGTCGCAGTGCGGGCAGTGCGACCAGTGCTCCGGCCGCCGCCGAGACGAGGATCGCGGCGCCGAGTGCCCACAGTTGACCGTGGGCGCCGAGGTGTCCCCAGACGACCGCGCCGATGCCGGCCATGCTCAGCTGGCACAGGGAGACCTGTCCGGCGTACCCGGCGAGCGGGACGTACGAGAGTGCCACCACGCCCAGCGAGAAGATCGCTCCGTAGGTGATCAGGTCGGCTTCTCCGAGGAGAGAGGCGAGTACCGCTCCGAAGGCGATGACGACCGCGGCGAACACGAGGGTGCCGCGCGCGGTCGGCACCGGCACACGGGCCAGCCGTCGTTCGCGGCCGCGCAGGCGTCGGTGCGGGAAGACCAGCAGGGCGAGGAAGAGCAGCAGGGCGGGGGCGGCGAGCCGTAGGCCGGGGAGGTATTCGTTCTGCGGCAGGTAGCCGGTCAGATAGCTCTCCATGCAGCCGACGACGACGGCGCCGAGGAAGGTGAGCGGCAGGCTGCGCAGCCTGCCGAAGACGGCCGCGGTGTAGGCGCTGACGATCAGCAGGGAGAGCTGGGCGGCGTCCAGGGTAACGGTCGGGGCGATCAAGATGCCGCCGATCGCGGCGAGTTGGGTGCCGAGGATCCAGGAGACCCGGCCCGCGCGGACCGGGTCGGCGCCGGTGAGACCGACGAGCGCCCGGTCGTCGACGGCCGCGCGCATCTCGGCTCCGGCGCGGGTGCGGTAGAGCAGGATGCGCAGGCCTACGGCGACGGCGACGGCCACCGCCATGGTGATCGCCTGGTGCCAGGTGATGACGGCCGGGCCGAGGTGGATGGGCTTGCGCGCGGCGAAGAACATCGGCAGGGGGCGCGCCACGTTCGGGTCCCAGATCCAGCGCGCTGCCGCGATGAGTCCGCTGAGCAGCGCGACCGTCATGACGAGCCGTTCGGCTTCGCCGAGGGCCTGGACGGGCCGCAGGACGAACCGTTCGACGAGCAGTCCGAAGCCCGGGGCGAGCACGAGCAGCACCACGACGAGGGCGACCGGAACGGGCATGCCCCAGCCGACGGTCAGCTGCCAGTACATGAACGCGGACAGCATGCCGGCCGCGCCGTGCGCGAAGTTGAACACGCCGGTGGTGGTGTAGGTGAGCACGAGCCCACTGCCGATGACGGCATAGATCGCGGCCGTGCTCAGGCCGACGATCCCGAAGGTGAGGAACTGGTCCATCGCGTCGGATCTCCCCTCTCCATCGCTGGAAACTAGCTTCTCATCTACGGAGAATCAACCATTCAGACAGAGACTGTTGACGTCGCCTCACCCACCATGGAAATCTGCCACTCATCTGAGAGAATGCCATTCTCACTCATGGTGAAGGGTGGAAAGTCCTTGTCCTCCTTGCCCGTTCCGGCTCCTCCCCCTGGTCCGACCGACGACCTGATGGAGATCCAGCAGCTCCTCGCCCGCTACGCGGTGTGCATCACCCGCGGTGACCTGGACGGGGTACTGGGCGTCTTCACGCCCGACGGCACGTACAGCGCCTTCGGGGACTCCTACGGCCTCGACGAGTTCCCCGCGCTCGTGGCCGCCGCGCCCAAGGGGCTGTTCCTCACGGGTACGCCGGCCGTCGACCTCTCGGGCGACACGGCGACCGGCACCCAGCCGCTCTGCTTCGTCGACCACGCCACGCACGACCTGCGGATCGGCTACTACAGCGACACCTACGTCCGCACGGACGCGGGGTGGCGACTGCGCACGCGGGCCATGACGTTCATCCGCCGCAGCGGAGCACACGACTCGGGCCGCCCGCACGCCTATCAGCGCCCGGGGACATGAACACCGCCTCCGCGCCCGGGGACATGAGCGTCGCCGACTTCCGCTCGCGCCTGCGCGGCTGGCTGGACGAGCACGACCTGTCCCCCGGCCCCGACCACTCCCTGGACGCCCAGGTCGCTCAACTGGCCCGGGTCCGCCGGGCGTTGTACGACGCGGACTGGATGCGGTACGGCTGGCCCGCCGAGGTGAGGGGGCTCGGCGGGCCCGCGGTGCTCAGGGCGGTGCTCGGCGAGGAGGTCGCCACAAGGGAGTTGGCCGAGCCGGGGATCTACTCGATGATCGAGGTCCTCGCCCCGACGATGATCTCGTACGCCCCTCCGGCGCTCGCCGCAGAGATGGTCCCGCGCCTGCTCAGCGGGCGTGAGCAGTGGTGCCAAGGTTTCTCCGAGCCCGGCTCCGGCAGCGACCTCGCCTCGCTCACCACCCGGGCGGTGCCGCGCGGCGACCACTGGGAGATCAACGGCCAGAAGGTGTGGACGAGCCTGGCCCAATTCGCCGCCCGCTGCGTCCTGTTGACCCGCACCGCGCCGGGACACAACGGCATCACCGCGTTCTTCGTCGACATGGACACCCCCGGCATCACCGTCCGGCCGCTGCGCACGATGCACGGCGTGGACGAGTTCGCCGAGGTGTTCTTCGACGACGTGGTGGTGTCCGCCGACCGGATGCTCGGCCGCCCGGGCGACGGCTGGCGCCTGGCGATGGACCTGCTCCCGCACGAGCGCTCCACCTGCTTCTGGCACCGGATCGCCCATCTCTACACGCGACTTGACCGCCTGCTGGCCGAGACGAGCGTCCCGGACGACGCCGAACTCGGCGCCGCCTACCTGGCGTTGCACACCGTCCGCTGCCGCTCCCACGGCACACAACGACGCCTGGCCGCGGGTGAGCGGCTGGGCCCTGAGACGTCGGTCGACAAGGTACTGCTGGCCACCGCCGAGCAACGGCTCTTCGAGACCGTGCGCGATCTCCTGCCCGGCGTACTGGAGTTGACGGACACGCCATGGCGCTCGGAGTACCTCTACGCGAAGGCGGCCACCATCTACGGCGGTACGGCGGAGATCCAGCGGAACATCATCGCGCGCCGACTGCTCGACCTGGGAAGGGAGTAGCCGTGGACGCCGCCGAACGGGACCTGCTCGCCGAGACGCTCCGCAAGACGATGACCGCGGCGTCGGGGCAGGCGCTGGACGCCGCCCTGACAGACCTCGGCTGGGCCGAACTGCTCGCCGAACAACCGGACATCGCGGTACCGCTCACCTTCCGCCTGCTCGGCGAGACGGGCGCCCACGCGCCGCTCCTCAACGACGTCCTGCTGCATGCGGCGGGCGGTGCGGTCGGCGGCACGCTGCCGCTGCCGTACACGGGCGGGACATGGGTTGTCTGGGAGCGCGACGACACTGCCGCCGGGACGACACTGGACACCGAACTGCCCCTGCACACCACGCACACCACGCACACGCGACCTCCCGTTCCGCTCGCCGCCGGCCGTGTCGCGCTCGGCTGGTGGCTGGTCGGGACCGGTCGCGCCATGCTCACGCTGGCTCGCCAACACGCCGTGGACCGCGTGCAGTTCGGCCGCCCGCTCGCCTCCTTCCAGGCCGTACGGCATCGGCTCGCCGAGACTCTCGTGGCGCTGGACGGCGCCGAGGCGACCCTGGTGGCCGCCGCCGACGATCTGGGCGCGCTGCTGGCCAAGGCGGCTGCCGGACAGGCGGCGCTGACGGCGGCCCGGCACTGCCAGCAGGTGCTCGGCGGGATCGGTTTCACCGCCGAGCACGATCTGCACCGGCAGGTGCGGCGGGCCATGGTGCTGGACGGACTGCTGGGCAGCGCACGGGAGTTGACGCGCGAGGCGGGGGCACTGCTGCGGGCCGGCGGGTCCGCGCCACGGCTCGTCCACCTGTGATCGACCGAGGAGTGACATCAGTGACCGATCTGTGGAGCGACCTGCTTTCCTGCCTGGCCCTCGACACCCGCCCCGATGGCGCGTTCGAGGGCCGGAACCAAGAACTCGGCTACCACCGCATCTTCGGCGGGCAGTTGCTCGCCCAGAGCATCCGTGCCGCCCAACTGGCCTGCCCCGACAAGGCGGTCAAGAGCCTTCATGTGCAGTTCGCGCGGGCGGGACGGCCGCAGGAGCCGGTGCGGTACGAGGTGACGCGTCATCATGAGGGCGGTTCCTTCGCCATGTTGACGGTGATGGCGCGGCAGACACAGGGAGTCGCTGCCGTGGCGGCCGTATCGCTGCACTCCCACGAGGAAGGTCCCGACCAGCAGATCGCGTTCCCGCTGCCTGCGGTGCCGGGGGCGGAGCACGACGTGGATCTCTCGCTGCTTCCCTGGGACACGCGGGCCGTCGTGGATGTGGACTCGCCGAAGTCGGAGCCGCCCGAGTACGACCTGTGGATGCGCACGCCGACCGTCGCCCCGGAGCTGGCCCCGGCGTTGACGGCGTACGCGAGCGACCTGAGCCTGATCGGAACGGCGCTCCGCCCGCTGGAAAGCGTCACCCAGCACGACTCGGGAACGGCGTTCTCCTCTGCCGTCACCGCGCACACGGTGTGGTTCCACCGCCCTTTCACCACGGACGAGTGGCTGCTCCTGCGCCATCAGAGCCCGCTGCTCGCCCACGGCCGCTGTTACGGCCGGGGCGATGTGCTCACCGCGCGGGGGTCCCTGGTCGCCTCGTTCGCGCAGGAGGCGTTGTTGCGTTTCCGTACGATCGCGTAGCCGCCCGTCTCCGCACGGCGCTCAGCGTTCAGCGTTCAGCGCATGACGGTGCCGCCGTCGACGTTGATGACCTGCCCGTTGATCCAGGCTCCCTCGTCGGACATGAGGTGGGCCACCATGCCGGCGACGTCGTCGGCCCGACCGTGCCGGGTGCTGCGGGTCCGGGCGAGCAGCGCCTCCAACAGGTCGGGTGCCGCGCCTTCTTGGATGGCCTGCGTCAGGATCAGGCCCGGCGCGACCGCGTTGGCACGGATGCCCGCCCTGCCCCAGCGGGAGGCGACATGGCGGGCGAGGACGTTGATGCCCGCCTTGGTCGCCGAGTACGCGGGGCGCGCGGCCTCGCCGGTGAAGGCCGCGATGGACGAGGTGTAGACGATCGCACCGCCGCCTCGGGCCAGGAGTTCGGGAACGGCGTTCCGGGTGACGAGCATGTGGCCCCGCAGATTGACGGCGAACGTCCGGTCCCACACCGCGAGGTCCATGTCGACGACGTCGGTGTCCTGGGAGACGGCGCCCATGTCGCCCGCGTTGATGTGCACGGCGTCCAGACCGCCGTACGTCCGCACGGTGGTCCGTACGAGTTCGCGGACCGAGGTCCCGTCGACGATGTCGAAGCCCACCGCGACCGCCTGGCCACCGGCGTCAGCAATGACCGAGGCGGTCCGCCGAGCTCCGTCGAGGTCGAGGTCGCCGACGACGACTCGCGCGCCCTCGTCGGCCAGCCGCCGGGCGGAGGCGGCCCCCAGCCCGGTGGCCGCGCCGGCGACGAGAACGACCTTCTTCTTCAAGCCTTCCACGCAGTTCCCTTCACTTCGCCCACTTCGCCCACTTCGCCAACGCTCTCCGCTACCGGCACCGGCACCGGCACCGAGAACTCGCCCGTTACGGCGCCGGTACCTCGATGACCGTGGCCGAGCCCATGCCGCCGCCCGCGCACATCGCGGCGACGCCGATGCCGCCACCACGGCGACGCAGTTCGTGCACGAGCGTGACCAGCATCCGGGCGCCGGTCGCGGCGACCGGGTGGCCGAGGGAGCAGCCGCTGCCGTTGACGTTCACGCGGTCGGGGTCGAGCTTGAGCAGTTTCACCGCGGCGACGGGCACGGCGGCGAAGGCCTCGTTGATCTCGAAGAGGTCGACGTCGGCGGTCGAAAGTCCGGCGCGGGCAAGGGCTTTGGGGATCACCTTCACCGGGGTGAGGCCCGTCTCGGCGGGGTCGGCGCCGATCGACGCCCAGGACCGGACGACGGCGAGGGCGGGCAGGCCCAGCCGGTCGCTGGCCACCACCAGAGCAGCCGCACCGTCGTTGGCACCGCCCGCGTTGCCGGCCGTGATGGAGAAGCCGTCGATCTCCGGGTGGAGCGGCTTGAGCGAGGCCAGTTTCTCCAGGCTCGTGGTGCGGCGGGGGTGTTCGTCGACGGAGAAGAGGCCGTGCGGTGTGTCGATGGGCACCAGCTCCGCGTCGAAACGCCCTTCGTCGATGGCGCGAATGGCGTTCTGGTGGGAGCGCAGGGCCCATGCGTCCATGTCGGCGCGGGTGAGTCCGGCCCGTACGGCGGTGTTCCAGCCGACCGTGATCGACATGTCCAGGTTGGGGGCGTCGGGCCGGTCGGGGTGCGTGGGCGGGCTCCAGGGTTCGACCCACTCCCCGTCGACGCGGAAACGCTGTTTCGGGGAAGTGGAAGCCGAGTTGACGCCGCCGGCGATGACGAGTTCGTCCATGCCCGCGCGGATGCTCGCCGCAGCGCTCTGCACGGCCGCGAGACCCGCGGCGCAGTGGCGGTTGTGGGCGAGGCCCGGTACGGCGGTGAGGCCGACGGTCAGTGCCGCGTGCCGGGCGACGACCCCGCCGCCGTAGAGGCCCTCGCCGAGGATCACGTCGTCGATCGCGTCCGGGTCGAGCCCGTCCGTGACGGCGGCTGCGGCAACGATGTGGTGGGCCAGGTCGAACGCGGTGGTGTCGCGCAGGGTGCCCTTGACGGCGGTGCCGACAGGGGTGCGCAGGGCGGACACGAGGACTGCTTCAGGCATGGGTGGTCTCCAACTCGGCCAGCAGGGTGCGGCGCAGCAGCTTTCCGGTCTCGGTCTTGGGGAGTTCGGCACGGAACACGATCGTGTCGGGGGTCTTGGAGGAGCGCAGTCGCTCCTTGACCCATTGGCGGACCTCCGCCGGGTCACCCTCGCCGACCACGACGGCGACGATCCGCTGCCCCCACTCGGGGTCGGGCACGCCGATCACCGCCGCCTCGACGATCCCGGGGTGGGCGACGAGAACGTCCTCTATCTCGGCGGGAGCGATGTTCTCGCCGCCGCGAATGATGGTGTCGTCGGCGCGTCCCTCGATGAACAGATAGCCGTCGGCGTCCAGTCGACCCCGGTCCCGGGTGGAGAACCAGCCTCCCCCAGCCCCAGGGGGCTGGGAGGTGCCCCCAACGTCCAGGGCACTGCGTCCGCCGTACTCGCCGGAGATCTGCTCCCCGCGCACGAACACGAGCCCGGTCTCCCCGGCAGGGGCCGGCTTTCCGTCGTCGGCGCGGATCTCGATCTCGACGCCGGGCAACGACCGTCCCACGGAGCCGAGTCGGTCCCGTACGGCCGGGTCGGACGCCGCGAGTGCCTCGCGGTGGTCGTCGGGCCCCAGCACGGCGACCGACGAGGTCGTCTCCGTCAGGCCGTACGCGTTCACGAACCCGGTGCCGGGGAAGATCTCCAGCGCCCGTTCCACCACCGGCCGCGGGGTTCTGGCCCCGCCGTAGGCGAGGCTCCGGAGCGTGGGTGTACCGGCGTCGCCGGCCGGGACCTCGGCGACGATGCGGGCCAGCATGGTGGGCACGACGAGTGCGTGTGTGACCTGCTCGCGGCGCGCGGTCGACAGCCACTCCCCCGCGTCGAACGCGGGCAGGTACACGAGGCGGCGGCCGGAGTAGAGGTTCGTGAGCAGGTTCATCAACCCGGCCACGTGGTACGGCGGAACGGCCACCAGCGCCGCGTCGCCCTCGCCCGCCGAGGCGAACTCCTGGGTGTTCAGGACGTAGGCCATCAGGTGTCGGTGGCGCAGCAGTGCGGCCTTGGGTTCGGCGGTCGTGCCGCTGGTGTAGAGGACCACCGCGACGGAGTCCTGGTCCAGGGAGTCCTGGTCCGGGGCCAACTCTGGTGCCTCAGCGTCCTCTTCGGCGCTGAGCAGGGCGTCGAGGTCGACGGGGCGCAGTACGAGGGCGTCGGGGTGACGGGCCAGGAGGCGGGCCAACTGGTGTTCGCCGAGGCGGTAGTTGAGGGGGATGAACGGGATGCCCGCCAGGGCGGCGCCGAACAGGGCGACCGGGTAGGCGAGGTGACTGGGGCTCAGATAGAGCACGGCCGGGCGGCCCTGGAAGCGGTGCGCGGCGGCGCGGGCGCGGGCGAGCAGGTCCGAGGCGGTCAGGGAGCGGCCGTTCGCCGTGACCACCGGTCGGTCGCCGCCCGAGGCCACCATCTCGAGAATCATGGTTATATTCATGAGAATGCTATTCTCGTCTCACTAGAGCGCTGTTCGCAAGAGAGGAAATCCTTGATGCAGATCAGTGGGAGCTCCGCGGTGGTCGTCGGCGGGGCGGGCGGCCTGGGCGAGGCCACCGTCCGTCGACTGCACGCGGCGGGAGCGAAGGTCGTCGTAGCCGATCTGGCCGATGAGAAGGGCAAGGCCCTGGAGCAGGAGTTGGGTGTGCGCTATGTGCGCACCGACGCCACCTCCGAGGACGATGTCCAGGCGGCCCTGGCCGAGGCCGAGTCGGCGGGACCGCTGCGGATCTCGGTGGACGCGCACGGTGGTCCGGCGAGCGGTGGCCGGCTCGTCGGCAAGGACGGCTCGCCCCTCGACCTCGCGGGTTTCCGCACGACGATCGACGTGTATCTCACCGGCGTGTTCAACGTGATGCGGCTGGCCGCGGCCGCCATCGCCCGCCAGGAACCGCTGGACGGCGGCCGGGGCGTCATCGTCAGCACGGCCTCGATCGCCGCGTACGAGGGCCAGATCGGCCAACTCCCTTACGCGGCGGCCAAAGGCGGGGTCGTCAGCATGACCCTGGTCGCCGCCCGCGATCTCTCCCCGCTCGGCATCCGGGTCGTCACGATCGCGCCGGGCACCTTCAACACACCGGCCTACGGCAAGGCGGGCGACCAGTTGGAGGCCTACTGGGGGCCGCAGATCCCGTACCCGAAGCGCATGGGGCTGCCGGTCGAGTACGCGGGTCTCGTGCAGCACATCGTCGAGAACGACTATCTCAACGGCGAGGTCGTCCGTCTCGACGGCGCCCTCCGGTTCCCGCCGAAGTAACCGGGATGAGTCAAGTGACGGGCGTGAGCGGGCAGTTGAAGGGCAAGGTCGCGTTCGTCGCGGGCGCCAGCCGTGGCATCGGCCGTACGGTCGCGGTGGCGCTCGCGGAGGCGGGTGCCTCGGTCGCCGTGGCCGCGCGTTCCGAGCGGGAGGGTCGGCTGCCCGGGACGATCCACTCGGTCGCGGATCGGATCACCGCGGCGGGCGGACGTGCCCTGCCGGTGCACTGTGACGTGAGCGACGAGGCGTCGGTCGACGCGGCCGTCGCCGCCACGGTCGCGGAGTTCGGCGGAATCGACATTCTCATCGCCAACGCCGGGGTGCTGTGGCTGGGCCCGGTCGAGTCGACGCCGCTCAAACGCTGGCAGTTGTCGCTGGACGTCAATCTGACCGGGGTGTTCCTGGTGACCCGGGCGGTGATTCCGCACGTACGGGCGCGTGGCGGCGGTTCGTTGGTGGCCGTGACGACCGGCGGGGTGGGCATGACGGACCGGGGCGCGAACGCGTACTGGGTGTCCAAGGCGGCAGTGGAGCGCCTCTACTTGGGGCTCGCCGCCGATCTGGAGAAGGACAACATCGCCGTCAACTGCCTTGCTCCGTCACGGGTGGTGCTCACGGAGGGCTGGCAGGCGGGTGGCGGGGGCCGGGAGATTCCGCCGGAGATGGTGGAGCCTCCGGAGGCGATGGCGCGGGCCGCCGTCCTGCTCGCGGGCCAGGACGCCACCGGGATCACGGGGACCGTCCAGCGCTCGGAATCCCTTGCCTGAACGGCAGTTGGCCTGCGGGCGACGCGGGACGCGCATGACTGTTCGGCATCTTCCGGGGCACTCGGGAGACAACGGCGCAGCCACCGGGATCACCGGTGGCTCGCCGTCTATCCGTAGGGGTTAACAGATGCTTGCATTCGTGGCGGCCGCACTCTTCTTCATCGCCTTCATCATCCGTGTCACCGAGACGTCGACCCAGATCGTCTTCAGCTCGACGAGCCTCATGCTGCTCGGGCTCGCCTTCCTCGCCGCGCACTCGGCCGGTGTGGGGTCCGGCTGGTCCGCCCGGCGCAGCAGCGGCCGTCGGCGCTGAGGAAGCGGCGCGCTCCCTCAGCAGCGCGCCTCCTTCGACAGCCGCCGACCGGTCACCGTCCGGCGCGTTCTCGCACCGCCGCACAGACCCCGCCGTCGACGAGAACGTCGATTCCGGAAACGAAAGCGGCCTCGTCCGACAACAGGAACGCCACCGCAGCCGCGACGTCCTCGGCCCGGCCCACCCGCCCGAGCGGCGTCTGCTCCACCAGAGCGGCCATGGCGGGCTGGGCCGAGGCCTCCTGCTGTCCCTGCGGGGTGTCGATGACACCCGGC
Source organism: Streptomyces prunicolor (assembly GCF_045162825.1). Lineage (NCBI taxonomy): Bacteria > Bacillati > Actinomycetota > Actinomycetes > Kitasatosporales > Streptomycetaceae > Streptomyces > Streptomyces prunicolor. The sequence goes on from NZ_CP108676.1 coordinate 466,674, forward strand.
GAGACGGAACAGACCCGGGCTCCGTACGGCCCGAGCCGCACCGCCTCCCGCCGTACGAACCGGTGCACCCCGTGCTTGGCCCACGCGTACGCGAGACCGGTGTTCTCCACCGCAGGCCCGAGGGCCGCGCGCAACCGGTCGAGAAAGTCGTCCCGGAGCGGATCGTCGAGGATCGCCGCTACGGCGGGATCGGCCTCCAGGTTGCCGAGGAGCGGGGCCATCGAGGCGAAGCACACCATCGCGGTCCCCTCGGTGGCGAGCGGGCGGAGTGCCTCGGCGAGGCGTGCGGTGCCGACGAGGTCGACCTCGAAGATGCGTCGCCAGTCGGCCATGGTGGGCGAGATCCCGGCGGCGTGGGAGACGGCTCTGAGAGAGCCCAATTCGGCTGCCCGCGCAGCGAGTTGGGTCAGTCCGGCCGGGTCGGTGACATCGAGGACGAACGGCTCGACCTCGATCTCGTCGTCCGCGGCGGCCAGTTCCTTCGCGGCGGTGGTCACGGCCGACTCGTCCCGGTCCACCAGCAGCACTATGTCCACCAGGTCGGTGAGCCGCCGCGCGCAGGCCAGTCCCATGCCACGCCCGGCCCCGGTCGCGATGCCTACGGTCCTCATGCTCCCTCTCCTCCCTGGCCCCACAACTTCTCCAGCCCCGGCTGCGCCACCCGGTCCACGAGTTCCACGAGCAGTCCGCTCGGGGCGCGCAGGAAGGCGAAGGGCGCGCCGCCGGAACCGGCCCGGGTCGCCTCGGTCGTGAAGCCCTGCCGGGTGAGTTCGGCCGCGTCCGCGGCCACGTCGTCGGACCAGTAACCGACGTGGTGCACACCTCCGCCGTCCACCGGCTCCCACAGCGTTCCCGGGACACGTCGGACGATCTCCAGTCGAGGCAGCGTCCGGGAGTACGCGCAGCTAATGTCGAGAACTGCGTTTCCGGTCGGCAGCGTCAGCGGAACCACCCCGCCGATCTCGGCACACCACTCGTACCCGAACGCGGCCGAGTACTCGGCCAGCGTCCCCTCGAAGTCCTCGACGACAAGCCCGAGATGGAACTGGTCCTCCGCCCTCACGACTCCCCCACCACCCCGGAAACGTCATGCTCACCCAGTCGGGGCGGCGGCCCGTACTCGGGCTCGTACCCCTCGACCCGCACGGGACTGCGCACCAGCCGGAAGTCCCCGGCCCTCACCACGGCCTCCGGCGTCGCCGCCAACGCCTGCGGCAGCGTCCGTACGGCAGCCGCCGGCACCCCGAGTGGGCGCAGCCGCGCCTCCCAGGCCACGGCGGTGTCGCCCGCCAGGGCATCCGTCACAGCGGCCAGCACCTCCTCGCGCCGCTCCGCGCGTTCGGCCATGGTGGGGAAACCCTGGACGCCCGCCTCGGTGGCGAAGGACTTCCAGAAGCCGTCGTGGGTGATGAAGAGCGCCAAGTAGCCCTCGGCGGTGGGAAAGAGCTGGGCCGGCACGTAGTAGGAGTGCGCGCCGAGCGGCAACCGACGTGGCTCCACGCCCTCGTTGAGGTAGGCGGAGGCGCGGTAGTTGAGCTGAGACAGCATCACATCCCACAAGGACACCTCGACTTGACCGCCGTGCCCGGAGACGATCTGGGCGAGGAGGCCCAAGGCAGCTGTCAGGCCTGAGGAGTTGTCGGCCGAGGAGTAACCGGGCAGCGTCGGCGGCGCGTCCGGGTCGCCGGTGAGGGCGGCGACTCCGGTGGCGGCCTGGACCACGTAGTCGAAGGCGGGCTCGTCGCCCGCCTCCAGTCCGTATCCGGTGAGCGCGACGCACACGATCCGGTCGTTCCACTTGCGCAGCACGTCGTACGTCAGGCCCAGCCGGTGGATGGCCGTGGGTTTGAGGTTGACGAGCAACGCGTGGGCGTCGGCGACGAGTTCGCCGAGCCGGGCCTGTCCTTCGTCGGTCGTGAGGTCGAGGCGGATGCTGCGTTTGCCGCGGTTGAGGCTGGCGAAGTAGGCGTCGCTCACCTGGCGGGAGATGTCACCGCCCGGCGGTTCGATCTTGGTGACCTCGGCGCCGAGGTCGGCGAGCATCATCGTGGCGTAGGGGCCGGCCAGCATGTGGCCGACCTCCAGGACGCGGATGCCGGCGAGCGGTCCGGCGGTCATCGCAGGTCCGCGGCGAGGGCGGCGAGCATGTCGCGGGTGCGGTACTTGGAGGCGACGAGTTCGTCGCGGTTGTCGCCGATGGGCAGCAGCCGTACGGAAAGGTCGGTGACCCCGGCGTCCGCGAACCGTTTGAAGCGGGCGGCAATGGCGTTCTCGTCGCCCGCCGCGCACAGATCGCCGATGTCGCGGGCGTCGCCGTACTCGAGAACGCGTTGGTAGTTCGGCGAGATCTCGGCCTCGCCGAGGATGCGGTTGGCGCGCTCGCGGGCCTCGTCGACCCGGTCGGGGCTGCACAGGCAGACCGGGATGCCCGCGACGATCCGCGGTGCCGGGCGTCCGGCGCTCTCGGCGGCCTTGGTGATGCGGGGGACGACGTGTTCGGCGACGGCGCGTTCGTCGGCCATCCAGAGCACGGTGCCGTCGGCCCGTTCTCCGGCGAGGCGCAGCATGACCGGGCCCAGGGCCGCGAGCAGGACCGGCAGCGGGGCGACGGGGGCGAGGGTGAGCGGGTTGTGGACGGTGAAAGTGTCGTTCTCGACATCGACCATGTCCGTTCCGCCGAACGCGGCGTCCAGGACGTCCAGGTAGTCGCGGGTGAGGGCGGCCGGTTTCTCGTACGGCAGTCCCAGCATGTCGCGGATGATCCAGTGGTGGGACGGTCCGAGGCCAAGGGCGAGCCGTCCGCCGGCCGCCGCCTGGGCCGAAATCGCCTGCCGGGCAAGGGCGATGGGGTGCTGGGCCTGCAACGGGACGACAGCGGTGCCGAGTTCGATCCGTTCGGTGCGTGCGCCCATCAGCGCGACCGCGGTGAGCGCGTCGAAGTCGGTCGGGATCTGCGGCACCCACACGGTGTCGAAGCCCGCCTTCTCGGCCCATGTCACGTCGTCGATCATCCGCGTGACCTTGCGGACCGAGTCCCCGCGTTCGGGCCCGATCATCACTCCGATACGCACGCTGCCTCCAGGTTTTCGGATCGCCGCCGGGTCATGGCGAGGTGACGGATGTCAGGGCGCGCATCTTGGCCACGAGGGCGTCGAGCGGTGTGCCCGTGGGGAAGACCGCGGCGGCTCCCGCCGAGAGCAGCTTCGGCACGTCGGCCGGCGGGATGGTGCCGCCCACCACGACGGCGATGTCCTCGGAACCCGTGGCGCGCAGTGCCTCGATCACGCGGGTGGTGAGCGCGAGGTGCGCGCCGGAGAGGATGCTGAGGCCGACGACGGCCACGTCCTCCTGGACGGCGACGGCCACGATGTCGTCGACGCGCTGCCGTATGCCGGTGAAGATCACCTCGAAGCCCGCGTCGCGCAGTGCCCGCGCGACGATCTTGGCCCCGCGGTCGTGTCCGTCGAGGCCCGGTTTGGCGACCAGTACGCGGGCGGTCATCAGAACACCACCGGCTGCTGGAACTCGCCCCATACCGCCTTGAGCGCGGCCACCAGCTCGCCGACCGTGCAGTAGGCGTTGGCGCAGTCGATCAGGATGGGCATGAGGTTCTCGGTACCTTCCGCGGCGCGGGCCAGTTCGGTGAGGCGTTGCCGTACGAGGGCCGCGTCTCGGGTGGCCTTGACGTCGGCGAGCCGTTTCAACTGCCGGTCACGGCCCTCCGCGTCGAGTTCGTACGTGGCGAGGTCGTGCGGGGGTTCGTCCGCGACGAAACGGTTGACGCCGACGACCGGCCGGGTGCCCGCCTCCACCTCGCGGTGCAACTGGTAGGCCTCGTCCGCGATGAGGGTCTGCAGATAGCCGTCCTCGATGGCGCGGACCATGCCGCCGTAGCGCTCCAGGTCGTCCATGATCTCGACGATGCGGGCCTCGGTGGCGTCGGTGAGCGCCTCGACGAAGTACGAGCCGCCGAGCGGGTCGGCGACCCGGGTAACGCCCGTCTCATGAGCGAGAATCTGCTGGGTGCGCAGCGCGAGTGTCGCCGACTCCTCGCTGGGCAGGGCGAACGGTTCGTCCCAGGCCGCCGTGAACATCGACTGGACGCCGCCGAGGACCGAGGCGAGTGCCTCGTAGGCGACGCGCACGGTGTTGTTCTGTGCCTGCGGCGCGTACAGCGAGGCGCCTCCGGCCACGCAGCCGAAGCGGAACATGGCCGCCTTGTCGCTGCCCGCCCCGTACCGCTCGCGCACGATGGTCGCCCAACGCCTGCGTCCGGCACGGTACTTGGCGATCTCCTCGAAGAAGTCGCCGTGCGTGTAGAAGAAGAAGGAGACCTGCGGGGCGAACTGATCGATCGTCATACGACCGCGGGCCAGCACCGTGTCGCAGTAGGTGACGCCGTCGGCGAGCGTGAACGCCATCTCCTGTACTGCGTTGGCGCCTGCGTCGCGGAAGTGCGAGCCGGCGACGGAGATCGCGTTGAAGCGGGGTACCTCGGCCGCGCAGAACTCGATGGTGTCGGCGATGAGTCGCAGCGACGGTTCGGCCGGCCAGATCCAAGTGCCCCTGGACGCGTACTCCTTGAGGATGTCGTTCTGGATCGTCCCGGTGAGTTTCGCCCGGGGTACGCCCGCCCGTTCGGCCGCCGCGACGTAGAAGGCGAGCAGGATCGCGGCCGTTCCGTTGATGGTGAAGCTGGTGCTGATCCTGTCGAGGGGAATGTCCTCGAAGAGGATCTCGGCGTCGGCGAGCGTGTCGACGGCGACGCCCACCCGGCCGACCTCCTCGCCCACTTCGGGGTCGTCGGAGTCGTAGCCGCACTGGGTGGGCAGGTCGAGCGCCACGGAGAGTCCGGTGCCGCCCTGTTGGAGGAGGTAGTGGTAGCGACGGTTGGAGGACTCGGCGGTGCCGAAGCCGGAGTACTGGCGCAGTGTCCACAGCCGTCCCCGGTAGCCGGTGGCGTAATTGCCGCGCGTGAAGGGGAAGTTGCCCGGCGCGGGTGGCTCGGCGGCGATGTCGTCGGGGCCGTAGACCGGTTTGAGGGGCAGGCCGGACGCGGTCCGGATGAGGTCGTCGCCCTGGGGCGGTGTGGGAGGCGTCATCGCAGGAGGTCCTTCATCACCTTTCCGGTGGCGTTCAGCGGCAGTTCCGTCAGGAACTCCACCGTCCGGGGCACCTTGAACCCGGCCATCCGGAGCCGGCTCCACTCGATCAACTCGTCGGCGGTCACCGGCTGTCGGAGGACGACGAAGGCCTTGCCGACCTGTCCCATCCGTTCGTCGGGGACGCCGATCACGGCGGCCTGGGCGACCGCCGAATGTTCCATCAGGAAGCCCTCGATCTCGGCCGGGTAGGCGTTGAAGCCGCCGACGATGAACATGTCCTTCTTGCGGCCGACGATCCTCAGGTAGCCACGCTCGTCGAGCGTGCCGAGGTCCCCGGTGTGCAGCCAGCCGTCCTCGTCGATGGCTTCGGCGGTGGCGTCGGGGTCGTTGAAGTAGCCGCGCATCACGCTGTAGCCACGGACCAACACCTCGCCGTCATCGGCGATTTGGACCTCTACGCCGTCGCAGGGGGTGCCGACAGTGGTGGCGATGTCCTCGAAGGAGTCGCCAGGACGGGTGGCCGTTGCTGTCCCCGCCTCGGTCAGGCCGTAGCCCGTCATGATCGAGGTGAAGGGCAGTTCGGTCATCACGCGGCGGACCAGCTCGACGGGGATGTCGGCGGCTCCGGTCACCGCAACTCGCAGTGAGGACAGGTCTCTTGTGCCGCGGTCGGTGAGCAGTGAGTGGTAGAGCGTGGGCGGGCCGGGCAGGACCGTCACCTTCTCGCGCTCGACCAGGTCGAGGACGGTGTCCACGTCGAAGACGGGCACGGGCAGGATGGTCATGCCGCGGATGAGCGACGCGACCATGCCCGCCTTGAAGCCGAAGATGTGGAAGAACGGGTTGACGATCAGATAGCGGTCGCCCTCCCGGACCCCGGCCAGGTCGCACCACTCCGCGTACAGCCGGAGTGTCTGGGCGTGGGTCATCAGGACGCCCTTGGGCCGGCCGGTGGTACCCGAGGTGAAGACGATGTCGCTGACCTGGTCGCCGGTCACCTTCCGCTCGAAGGGTGAACCGCTTGCCAGGAAGCCGGACTTGAGGTCGATCACCGGCACACCGGGCGGTGCTTTGAAGTCCAGGCCGAGGAAGCCCTCCTGGACGAGAACGGCCTTCGCACCACCGCGCACGATGATGTCGTGCGCCTCGTCCGCCTTGAACCGGGTGTTGACGGGCACCACCACACCGCCCGCGGTCATCAGACCGAAGGCGGCGACGATCCACTCGGCGGAGTTGGGCGCCCAGATCGCGACCCGGTCGCCCTGCTCCACCCCGGCCGACGCGAACGCACCCGCAGCCACACGCACCCGCTCGACCAGCTCGGTGAACGTGAGGCGGAGCGGGCCGTCCACCACGGCTTCGGCATCACCGAAGCGGTCGGCCGCGCTCAGCACCATCTGCGGGATGCTCTCCCAGGTCATACGCCGATCAACCGGGCGAGGTTGCCGCCCATGATCTTGGCCTGGTCGGCCTCCTTCATGCCCTGGAGCGCGTCGATGTAGGAGACCGGGTCGGCCAGCCCCTCGGGGTGCGGGTAGTCGGACCCGAACAGGACGCGCTCGACTCCGACGACCTCGGAGAGCGCGGCCATGTCCTCCTCCCAGAACGGGCTGATGTGGATCCGCTTCCTGACCTCCTCGACCGGGTCGCCCAGGAAGCCCTTCGGCTGCTTCTTGTAGGTGCTGCCCAGTTGGTCGAGGAGCGGCAGCAGCCAGGAAGAGCCGTTCTCGATGACCGAGACCTTCAGTTCCGGGAAGCGGAACAGGGCTCCGTGGCAGACCCAGGACGCGACCGCATCGGTGACCGGGCGCCACTCGGACATCATCCGGAAGACCTGCGCCTGGAACGGCGTCATCTCCTGGCTCTTGCCCTCCCAGTCGCTGGAGTAGCGCGAGTAGCCGCTGTCGGAGGAGTGCATGGCGACCAGCACGCCCGCCTCCTCGACCCGCTTCCAGAAGGGGTCGAACTCCGGCAGCGCGAAGGACCGCGATCCGCCGTAGCCCGGGACCGGGGCGGGCCGGATGAGAATCGCCCTCGCGCCGCGCTCCAGGCACCACTCCAGTTCGGCGATCGCCTTGTCCAGGATCGGCAGGCTGATCACCGGGGTGGTGAAAATGCGGTTCTTGTAGTTGAACTGCCAGGTCTCGTGCAGCCATTGGTTGAGGGCGTGCACGACGACATGGATCAGCTCCGGGTCGTCCCGCATGCGTTCCTCGACCAGGCTGGCGAGGGTCGGGAACATCAGGGTCTGCTGGATGCCCAGGTCGTCCATGAGCGCCAGGCGTGGGCCGGGCTCGCGGAACGCCGGGATCGACCGCATCGGCTCGCCGAACAGCTCCCGGTGGGACTTGCCCTCCGGGTTCCCCTCGCGGAAGTAGTCCTCCCACGCGCCGGGCCGGGCTACGACCTCGAAGGTGGGGTTGGGGATGTAGTCGCTGATCTGACCGCGGATGGCGATCTTCGTACGGCCCTTCACCTGCACGTACTGGATGGCGCTCGCGTACTGCTTGGGCAGGTACCGAGTGAGCGCATCCTCCGTCTCATACAGGTGGTTGTCCGCGTCGAACAGTGGATACGGCGGCACACGCGATGGCATGAGATTCTCCTTCGCAGATTGCGAGAATCATATTCTCACTCTTGATGGGCGGCAATGTCCTTGCGGAGAACGAACTTCTGGACCTTGCCGCTGGCGGTCCGCGGGAAGTCCTCGACGAGGTGCAGTTCCTCCGGCCACTTCTGGCGGGCCAGGCCCGCCGCGGCGAAGTGGGCGCGGAGGTCGTCGAGGGTGGGTTCGGGGTGACCGGGCCGCAGTCGCACGACGGCTGCCGCGTGCTCGCCAAGGCGGGCGTCCGGGGCGGCCACAACGGAGGCCTCGGCGACGGCCGGGAGGGCGAGGAGAACCTCCTCCACCTCCAGCGCGCCGATGTTCTCGCCGCCACGGATGATGACGTCCGCCTTGCGGTCGGTGATGGTGAGGTAGCCGTCCTCGTCGAACTCACCGATGTCGCCGGTGCGGTACCAGCCGTCCGCGTCGAAGGCCCGCTCGGTGAGGGCCGGGTCGGTGTAGCCGAGGCACAGGTCCGGGCCGCGGCTGAGGATCTCGCCGTCCTCCGCGAGCCGGATCTCCACTCCGGCCAGCGCGTCCCCGTCGGTGTAGAGCCGCTTGTCCTCGGGCGCCGTGTGGGCCGAGGCGGTGATCGAGGGGTGCTCGGTGCTGCCGTAGGCCCGGAAGACCGTGATGCCGAGGTCCGCGAGGCGTCTGGTCACCGCGTTCGGTACGGCCGCGCCGCCGAGGCCCGCGTACTTCATCCGGGTCAGGTGGCCGGGCGTGAAGTCGGGGTGGTCGAGGAGGCTCGTCATGTAGTAGGCGGCGCCGCCTCCGACAGTGAGGCCGTCGCGGGCCATCAACTCCAGGGCGAGGCCCGGGTCCCAGGTGTCGGCGAGGTTCACCGGGCTGCCGTCGAGGACGGGGATCAGGAAGGCGTTGACCATGCCGATGAAGTGGCCGACGGGTGCGGAGGTGAGCTGGTCACCGCGGTCCGGCGGGTAGCGGCCGGCGAGTTGGCGGGTCTCGAAGCCCAGGGTGCGGTGGCTGTGCACAACTCCCTTGGGGTCGCGGGTCGTTCCGGAGGTGAAGGCGATCAGTGCGGGCGCGGACGGGTCCGTCGGTATGACGCCGGGCAGCGGTTCGTCGGCGAGCAGCTCGTCGAAGTCCCGGCCCACGACGCCGACCGCGGGGATCTTCGCGCTCAACTCGGGGTCGTAGCGCAGGTGTCCGAAGCGTTCGGCGGTGACGAAGACCTTGGGCCGGACCGTGTCCAGGATGTAGCCGACTTCCTTGCGTCCGTAGAAGTGGACGATCGGCACCACGACCGCGCCGAGGAACGCCGAGGCCCAGAAGACGGCAGCGGCCTCCATCCAGTTGGGCAGTTGGAGCGCCACGACGTCACCGGGGCCGACACCGCGTTCGCGCAGTCCGGCGGCCAGTCGGCGGGCCGTCGACTCGACCTCACCGAAGGTCCCTTCCCAGGGGCGTACCGCCGAGTGCACGCGGAACACGGCCCCCGGGGCGGCCGTCAGTCCCCGCGTCAGCAGGTCACCGATCGTCTCACTGGTCCACCAGCCCTCCGCCTCATAGCGGTTGACGAGTTCAGCGGGGATCGTTCGCACGACAGGAACTTCCTCTCGTCATTGAGAATTGCACTCTCTCAGAGCGAGAAGGTAAATTCCATACATGGGACGAGACCACGGGTTCCACCCGGTGCGGATCACACGGATCATCCAGGAGACGCCCGACACACGGACGTACGTACTCGACGCGCCCTTCCCGTACCGGGCGGGCCAGTTCGTGACGATCAAGGCCTGTGGCACGCTGCGCAGTTACTCCATGTCCAGTTCGCCCGAGACGGACGCCGAGTTGATGACGACGGTGAAGCGGGTTCCGGGGGGCCTGGTGTCCAACTGGATGCACGACCATCTCGCACCCGGCGACATCGTCGAAACCACGTTGCCAGCAGGGGTTTTCTGTCTGCGGGAGGGCGACGAGGCAGGCGGTGCACGGGAGTTGGCCACACCGGTGGTGGCGTTCTGCGGGGGCAGCGGGATCACCCCGATCCTGTCGCTCGCCAAGTCGGCGCTGGCCGGCAGCGGGCGTCCGGTGCGGGTCCTGGCCGCCGACCGGGACGCCGGTTCCGTCATCTTCGGCGTCGCGCTGGGCGAGTTGGCCGTGCGGTACCCGGACCGGTTCGAGGTCCGGCACCATCTCGACGACCGGCAGGGGTTCGTCACCGCGGACCAGGTCCGGGAGTTCGCGGGCGGTGACCCGGACGCGGATTTCTACCTCTGTGGGCCCGCGCCCTTCATGGAGTTGGTGGAGAACGCGCTTCTCGCCCACGGAGTCGCCCCGGAGCGGATCTTCGTCGAGCGGTTCGCGCAGGCCGCCGCCGATCGCCCGCTCCAGGAGAACCCCGAGCAGGAACCCGAGGAACCTGCCGAACAGGACGGCACCCTCACGCTCGTGCTCTCCGGCAAGCGGCACACGCTCGCGCAGCGCTCCGGCGAGACGTTTCTGGAGAGCGCGCGTCGGGCGGGTCTGGCCCCGCCGTTCTCCTGCGAGGCGGGCAACTGCGCCACCTGCATCGCCCAAGTCACCGAAGGCGAGGCCAAGATGCGCGTCAACAACGCGCTCGACGACGACGAGATCGCCGAGGGCTGGGTCCTGACCTGCCAGGGCGAGCCGACCACCCCGCACGTCACTGTCGCATACGAGGACTGAGGCCATGGACGTAGATCTCGAACTCGACGAGGGCCTGGCGGTCGTCACCATCGACCGACCGCACGCCCGCAACGCCATCGCCCCCACCACCATGGACGAACTCGACAAGGCGCTCGACGCGGCCGCGGGCGCCAAAGCCCTGGTCGTCACGGGCGCCGGCGACCGGGCGTTCGTCTCGGGCGGGGACCTGAAACAGCTGAGTGCGATCCGGACCGAGGAGGACGCGATGGCCATGGCCCTGCGGATGAGGGGGATCTGCGATCGCATCGCGGCCTTCCCCGGACCGGTGATCGCCGCGTTGAACGGGCACGCGTTCGGCGGCGGCGCCGAGGTAGCGGTGGCCGCTGACATCCGGGTCGCCGCCGACGACATCCGGATCGGCTTCAACCAGGTCGCCCTGGCCATCATGCCAGCGTGGGGCGGCGCCGAGCGCCTGGCCCAACTGGTCGGCAAGGGGCGGGCGTTGATGCTCGCCGGTGCCGGGACCGTGCTCGACGCGGCCGAGGCCCAACGCGTCGGACTGCTCGAACTGGTGCTCCCGCGCGCCGAGTTCGCCGAGGGCTGGCGCACCCTGGCCAGATCCCTGGCGACCAATCCGGCGCGGGAGATCAAACGCGTGATGAGCGGAGCCGTCCCGGAGGAGGAGGCGGCCCGCGCCTTCGCCCGCCTCTGGGTGTCCGACGAGCACTGGCAGGCAGCGGAGAGGGTGATGTCCCGTGGGTGACACACGAGTTGGGGCGACTGGAGCGAGCGCCGACCTGACCGACGTACGCGCGGACACGGACCGTGCGGCGGCCGGCGACGGGCGGGTACGGGTCGAGTCGAGTCCGGTGGGGCCGATCGTACGGCCGCCGGACGCGAGCGATCTCGTCGTCCTGTATCTGCACGGGGACCGGCAGTTGTCGGGTTCGCCGGAGTCGGCGGTGGACCTCGCCGAGCGACTCGCCCTGCGGACAGGGGCAGTTGTGGTGTGCCCGCGGTACCGGTCGTCGTTTCCGGGGGCGTTGGACGACGTGCACGCCGTATACAGCTCGTGTCAGGCGCGTGGTCCGGTCGCGTTGGCCGGTGAGCGGTTGGGGGCCGGGCTCGCGGCCTCGCTGCTGGTGCGGCTGCGGGACATGGGGGCGCCGGAGCCGGAGTGTGCGGTGCTGATCTCGGCGCTGCTCGATCTGACGTTGGACGCGCCGAGTCTGCTGTTCAACGCGGCTGCCGATCCGGGCTTCGACATCGACGAACTCCGTTTGCACGCGGCCCGGTTCGCGGGCGGCGCCGACCGGACCAACCCGCTGCTGAGCCCGCTGCACGCCAATCTGCACGGGCTGCCGCCGATCCAACTCCTGGTCGCCGGTACCGATCCGCTGCTGGACGACTCGCTGTCGTTCGCCGCCCGCGCGGCCCACTCCGGTGTCACGGTGGATCTCCGGGTACGGCCGGACACGGTGAGTCTGCACCCGGAGAGCGTGACGGCGATGGCCGATTTCATACAGGCGTGGGCCCCAGCAGCACGCCCATGACATCGCGGATGATCTCGGGGTAGTCGGTCTGCTCCTCGTCGAGCATCCACTGCTGCTGGACCCCTTCGAGCATCGCCACCACGGCGGTGGCGGCGGCTCGGGGGGTCAGGCCGCTGGGTACGCGGTCGCCGTAGAGCGCGGTGAGGTGCTCGACGGTGTGGTCCTGGATCGACCGGTAGTAGTCGTGGCAGAACCGCTGTGCCTCGTCGCTGCCGGTGACGCCCTCGGCCACGAGAACGCTGTGTATCTGGGCGAGACCGGGGTTCTTGTGGTCGTAGGTGATGACCTCGGCGAGCAGACCGGGCAGGTCCTCGCCGGAGTCCGTGTGGAGGGCGGCAAGGTGTTCGCGGGCGAGGTCCTCGCGGAGCTGGACGAGGGCGAGGAGAAGCCGCTTCTTGCTCGGGAAGTAGTGCAGTACGCCCTGTCGGGTCAGGCCGGCGCGCTCGGCCACGGCGTCGATGGATGCCTTCTTGTAGCCCCGCTCGGCGAACACCGCCAGCGCGGCGACGAGGATCTCCTCATGTCGGGCCGTCGTCATTGAGCACCCCTTCCGCCACGGCAACACCCATGTGACATTACGGTTGCCGTCGCGATCGGGCGAGCCTTCCGGCCATAGCGGAACCATTGGCCGTACGGCGGCGCCGGGGCCGGTCGTCGCGGTCGGGAGGGTGTCGGGAGGGCGGGTGTACGCGGACCGGGCCGCCGGCAGCGGCAGCCGGGGCCCGGTGACGACACTCCGGACAGTGCCTTCTCACGCACCCCGGGACGGCGGCTCGAAGCCTGCGATGATCACGGCGTTCGTGTCGGCCGCGGCCTGCCGCAGGGGCTTGGCCCGCTCGTACGCCTCCGACTCGTACCAGGCTCGCGCGGCTTCGACGCTCTCAAATTCGAGAACGACGGTCCGGTTGCCGTGCCAGTCGCCTTCGAGGAGCTGCGGCCGGCCGTCGACCGCGAGGACGGAGGCGCCGCCCTGGGCCATCGACGGCCCGACCGCCCGGCTGTAGGCGTCCATCCCGGCCGGGTCCTTGATCGACTCGGTCAGGATGACGTACCCCTTGGGCATCCGGTTCTCCTCAGCTCACTGTGATCGCGCGTTCGGGGCAGCTGCCGATGGCCGTGCGGACCTGCTCCTCGTACTCGGCGGGGACTTCCGGGGTCAGCACCTCGGCGTATCCGTCGTCGGTCAGGTCGAACACCTCGGGGCAGATCGACCAGCAGATCCCGTGGCCCCGGCAACGGTCCGCGTCGACGACGGCCTTCATCGGGCGGACTCCTCGGCCTTCTCGGACGCCTCGGCGAGCGTGAACTCCAGGTTCAGATGGGTGAGTCCGCGCAGGATGTACGTCGGCAGGTAACGGAAGTTCCGCGCGTCGGCAGGGCCGTGCGCGCTCTCCGAGATCCTGATGTCCGTCGTACGGTCGAGGATGCGCTCGATGCCCACCCGGGCCTCGGCGCGGGCCAGCGGGGCGCCGGGGCAGGTGTGGGGGCCGCGGCCGAAGGCCAGGTGGTGGCGGGCGTTGGCGCGGGCCGGGTCGAAGACCTCAGGGTCCTCGAAGTGGCGCGGGTCGCGGTTCGCGGCGCCGTTGAGGACCATGAGCGTGGTGCCGGCGGCGATGTCGACGCCGCCCACCGTCGTCGGTACGCGGGACAGCCGGAAGTCGCCCTTGATCGGGCTCTCGGTGCGCAGCGTCTCCTCGATGAAGTTCGGGATGCGGTCGCGCTCGGTGCGCAACAGGAGCTGCAGATCGGGGTCTTCGGCGATCAGCTTGAGGGCGTTGCTCAGCAGCCGGACGGTGGTCTCCTGGCCGGCCGCGAAGAGGTTGGTGGCGACGCGGGCCACGTCGGCGATGTCGGGGGTCGAGCCGTCGGTGAACTTGGCGAGGGCCAGGCCGGTGATCACGTCCTCGCGAGGCTCGCGGCGGCGCTCCTCGACGTAGGCCGAGAACTGCCCGTACAGGTACTCCAGCGGCGAGTGCGCCACCTCGCCGTCCGTGCTACCGATGCCGCCCTGCGGCTGGTGTTCGAGGCCCTCCACGAACGAGTTGCGGTCCTCGTCGGGCACGCCCAGCAGATCGGCGATGACCCTCAGGGTGAAAGGACCGGCGAAGCCGCTGATGAAGTCGCCCTCGCCGCCCGCGAGATACGTGTCCAGCTGCGCGTCGGCGAGGTGCCACATCGACGCCTCGTTCTCCTTCAGGCGGCGCGGGGTGATCATCCGCATCAGCAGTCCGCGGTGGTCCGTGTGCAGGGGCGGGTCGAACGTCGGCAGTTGGTCGCTCATCGGGAGCTGGTCGCGGTACTGCTCGATCAGCGCGCTCACGTCGTCACCCTCGAGCGGGACCGGGAACCCGGGGAAGGGGCCGGTCACCGAGATGCAGGACGAGAACGTGTCGGCGTCGTTGAGGACCTGTATCGCCTCGTCGTACCCCGTCACCATCGTCACGTCGTGGTGGCTCTCGCGTTGCACCGGGCACTTCCCGCGCAGGGCCGCCAAGTAGGGGTAGGGGTCCGCGACGACTTCGTCGTCCTGGAAGAAGTCGATCGCCTCGAAGTCCTTCACGGTGTGCACGGTTCCCTTCCGTCACCAGTCTGACGACGAGCGACGATATCAATGTTCTCCGTTGGCGAGAAGCTCGTATTCACTTTCGTGGAACGGGAGTTGAGGATGCCGTCAGGCGCCCTTGGCCCATGTGGTCGAGGGCCGCGTCGGCCGCCGTCAGCACGGTGCCCGTCGGGGCACCCGCCGAGTCGGCGAGGTCGGCCAACAGCCTGACGTCCTTGCGCAGCAGCGGTCCGGCGCGCTCCGCGAGCCGGTCCAGCGTGCCGCCCGCGGCCTTCACCCGGTCGAGCGCGAAACTCGATCCGCTGCCGTGCAGGACGACTTCGGCGAGGGCACCACGGTCGATGCCGAACCCCGGCGCCAGAGCGAGTGTGTCAGCCGCGGTCGCCAAGTTGGCGGTGAACAGCAGGTTGTTGAGAAGTTTGGCGATCTGTCCCGATCCGAGCGACCCCATGTGGACGACGGGATCGCCGAACGTCTCGAACACCTTGCGGCAGTACGCGACCGTGCCCGACTCGCCGCCCGCCATCACCAGCAACCGGCCCTCGGCGGCGGCCTTTCCGCCGCCGCTGACCGGCGCGTCGACCACGGAGACGCCGTGCGCCTTGGCCCGCTCGGCGAGCCGCCGGCAGGTGTCGGGATGGACCGTGCTGTGTACGGCGATCACCCCGCCCCGGCGCAGACCTCTCAGCACGCCCTGTTCGCCCGTGACGACCTGCTCGACGTCGGCGTCGTCGACGACACAGACGCACACCAGGTCGCTGGCGGCGGCCAGTTCGACGGGGGACGTGGCCCGCTGTGCCGCGGTGTCCGCGAACGCGGCGAGGGTGCCCGGGCGGCGCGCCCAGAGCGTCGTGGCGAAGCCTGCCTCGACGATCCGGCGTGCCATGGGGGCGCCTTGGCTGCCCAGCCCGATGAATCCGACGCGCATCAGCGGGCCTCCTGATCGGCCGACTCGGGGGTGTTCTCGGACTCCGGCCCGGCTACGCCCTGAACCCCGGCGTCGGCCTTCGGCTCCGGTCGCCAGAACGTGCCCAGCAGTCCCCCGGTCGCCACCACGGCCGCGCCCAGCGCGATGCCGCCGCCGGTCCAGCCGGTCAGGTCGATGCCGGCCGCGTGGTCGACGGACCAGCGGCCGGGGCCCAGTACCGCGAGTGCCAGGGCGACGACGGCGAGCGTGAGGACGTACTCGTAGCCGTCCTTGAAGACGAAGAAGCCGTTGGGCCGGTGCGCGAGCAGTCCCGCGACCAGCATCACGGAGATCACGGCGGCGCAGGCCAGCGTGGTGAGGAGACCGAGGATCAGCAGGACGCCCGCGCCGACTTCGGTGAGCACGCTCATCCACGCCTGCAACACACCCTGTTTCAGGCCGAGTCCGGTGAACCAGCGGGCGGTGCCCTCGATGCGGCCGCCGCCTCGCCAGTGGTTGAGCCCGTGCATGATCATGATCAGTCCTACGGCCACGCGTACAAGCAGCAGTACCGCGACGTCGGCGTCACTCATCCGGCCCTCCTCGGGAGACGGTCGATCCCGTCGTTGTCGTATCCACCGTTCCCGGAGTCGTATCCACCGCTCTCGGATGCGAGAACGCACTCCTCGACGAAGGAGAGGATCTTCAGGTGGTATCCGGTGGCGGTGTGCCCGATGCTCAAGTTGTGGCCGCTGTCGGCCTGTTCGTCGGTGACGACCCGCGGGGAGTCGATGAACAGACTCGCGATGTCGGCCATGGCCTCGGGCCCGGAGCTCCACACGCGTTCGTGGTCACCGAGCGTGTAGTGGACGGGAATCCGTACGCGGGCGGCGACTTCGGGGAACTCCAGTGGCCAGCGGCGAGCCACGGTGGATTCGTACGGCGGCCCCGAGGACTGGATGCGCGGGGCGCCGATAACCTCGTCCGGGTACAGACGCGACGGCTCCCACAGCAGGTCGCGCAGGCCGGGTCCGGAGCGTCGCGGCACGGCCGGGTCGCGCCGACGGAAGTCGAGGATCTCGACGGCGCCGGGAGCGTGGTGGCGCCCGGTGCCGGCGATCTCCAGGCCGAGAAGGTCGTTCCGCCGTTCGTCGCCGGCCATGTGGACACCCAGGGCGCAGCCGATCGAGTGCGCCCAGAGGAAGAGTCCCGCTCCGCGCGGACGCGAGGCGAGCAGTCGCTCCACCGCCGCATAGGCGAGGTCGACGCGTCGCGCGGGAGACGCCATGGTCTCGCCGTGCGGAGCCGAACTGCCGTATCCCGGGCGGTCGATGGCGACGACCGTGAAGCCCAGTGCCGCCGCGGTGCGCAGCAGGGACAGCCGGGGCTGGTCCGGGTAGTCGAAGTAGCTCGACGTCACCGCTCCCCCGTGCAGGGCGACGACGACCGCGCGCGGTTCGGGGACCTCGCACAGCAGCCCCGACATGGGGATGCCGTCGACGTCGACGACGCGCGAAACGACCTCCGTCGTACGGGAGTTCATCCGTCCGCCCGGAAGAGGATCACGCCGCTCGGGGTGAGTCCGCCGCTGCTCGCCACCGCGACCCGCGCGCCGGGTATCTGGCGTGCCCCGGCCGCACCACGCAGTTGGGTGATGGCCTCGTGGACCAGTCCCATGCCGTGGGTGCGGCCGTGGGAGAGCTGTCCGCCGTGGGTGTTCAGTGGCAGTACGCCGTCCCGTGCGATGTTCTTGCCTCCGTCCAGGAAGTCCTTGGCCTCGCCGATGCCGCAGAACCCCAACCCCTCAAGCCAGGACAGGCAGTTGAAGGTGAAGCCGTCGTACAGTTCGGCCACGTCGACGTCTTCGGGGCGCAGCGCGGTGCGTGACCACAAGTGGGCGGACTGGCCTAGGACTTGGGGTTCGTGGGTGAGTGTGCTCTGGTCCCATTCGAGCCGTTCCAGGATCTGGGTCCCAACTGCCTCGACGAAGACGGGGGGTTGGGCGAGGTCCCGAGCCGCGTCCACCGCCGACACGATCACGGCGACCGCTCCGTCGCAGGGGACGTCACAGTCGTAGAGGCCGAACGGGGTGGTGATCGGTCGGGCGCCCAGGTAGTCGTCCATCGTCATCGGATCGCGGTAGACCGCCGTGGGGTTGAGTGCCGCGTTGGCACGCTGGTTGAGGGCGATCCAGCCGAGGGTCTCGCGGGGGGTGCCGTAGCGGTGGAAGTGGCGTTGGGCGTTCTGGGCGAGGGTGTGGGCGGCCGAGATCGCTCCGAACGGCTTCATCCAGCCGTCGAGTCGGCGCGGTGGGTCCTGCGCGATCCGGCCGCGGCGCACGAGTTCGCCGTACGACGCCTCCCAGACCGTACGGAAGCACAGCACATGGCGGGCCAGGCCGCCCGCGACGGCGAGCATCGCGGAGATGAGGGAACCGCCGGGACCGAAGGTCTCGCCGCCGCCGTTGTACCAGGTCGGTTCCAGGCCTAGGGCGGACTCCAGTGCGGTCACTCCGCCTTCGCCGAAGCCGCCGTAGGGGCCGGCACCGGGGTAGGTGGCGAGGCCGTCGATGTCGTCGACGGTGAGGCCGGCGTCGGCGATCGCGCCTTCGCAGGCCCGCACGGTCAGCGACAACGGCGGGACCATCAGGCGGCGGCCGATCTCCGACATGCCGATGCCGGAGATCGCTACCTTGTCCTCGAACTTCTCCGTGGTCACCATCGGCCGTACGCGACGGGCGAGTTGACGGGTGTCGACCTCGGCGAGCGGTAGGGGGTCCGTCGCCGGGCGGTCGCGGGCCGGGCGGAACAGGGGCAGCCAGGCGTCCTCGACCGGTTCGAAGACGACCTCCATCCGCATGCCCAACTCCAGCTCGTCCGGGGCGCATTGGACGGCGTTGGTGGTGAGCCGGACCCTGGGGTCCTCCTCCAGGGCGACCTGGGCCACGACGTAGGGCGCGGGCAGGCCGGGCAGGGCGAAGCGGTGGTTGACGGTGAAGCCGATCAGCGTCGCGTGGCCGGAGACGGCCCGGACGCCGATGTCGTGCCCGCGGCAGTACCGGCAGACCGGTTGCGGCGGGTGGATGAGGGCCGCGCAGGACCCGCACTCCGCCACCCGCAGCCGGCCGTCCGCGCCGGCGGTCCAGAAGAACTCGTTCTCCTCCGTGACCACCGGGCCGGGACGCTGATGATCCGTCATGTGCCGATCCGTGCCGTGGACTTGCGGACGGTGACGGGTTCGGCGAGGCGCTGTTCGTCGCAGACCTTCTGCAGTTCGGCGAGGGTCTCGTCGAGTCCGGCGCCGAGCCGCTTGCCTGGCGTGAAGGTCGCCGGGAGGTGGCGCATGCCCTGGATGACGCCGATGGTCTCGTAGTGGACGGCGCCTTCGGGGTCGCACGCGTAGTCGGGCATCCGGTCGAGTACGGCTGTCACCATCCGCTTGAACACCGTGCGGGCCACGTTGGAGCCGATGCAACGGTGGATGCCGAGGCCGAAGCTGCTGTGCCGGTTGCCCTTGCGTTCCATGTCGACCGTGTCGGGGTCGGGGAAGACCGACGGGTCCCGGTTGGCCATCGCCCAGGAGAGCCAGAGGCGTTCGCCCTCCTTGAACTCGGTGCCGGCGATCTCGCAGTCCGCGGAGAAGGTACGTCCGTCGCCGGGGGCCGGGGTGTAGAAGCGCAGGAACTCCTCGGTCGCGGAGTCCAGCAGGGTCTTGCGCTCGCTGCTGAGCCGGTCGCGTTCCCCGGGGTTCTGCGAGAGCCATTCGAGCGCGTGGGCGGTGAGCGCGGTGGTGGTGTCGAAGCCGCCGCCGATCAACAGGGCCAGTACGCCGAGGAGTTCGCCGTCGTCCGGGGTGCGGCCGTTGAGGTCGGCGCGGACGAGCGCGTCCACCAGGCCCGGGCGGGGCGCCTTGCGGATCCCCATGAGCTGGCCCATGAGGTCCATGCCCATCTTGCGGCTGAGGTCCAACACCCGTGCCCGGTCAGGGGAGTTGGGGGGCGTGTAGACGGAGGCGTGGGCCGGTTCGTTGTAGATGGTCCAGCGCTCGATCGGGATGCCCATCATCGCCAACGTCAGTACGGCGGGGACGATGTTGGCGAGGTCGTCGACGAAGTCGATGTGCCCGGACTCGATCTTCTCGTCGATGCTCGCGCGCACGACCTCGTCGACGAACGGGATCCAGCGCTGGATGGCCGCTGGCGACAGATACGGGTTGAGGGTCTGCCGGTAGTAGCGCTGGTCCGGCGGGTCCATCTCCAGGAAGCCGCCCTGGGCCTCGCTGGCGCGCGGCGGCGGGGGGATGGAGATGCCCTTGTAGCCGCGCCGTTCCCCTTTCACGTCATGGTCGTTGGAGAGGAACTCGGCGGACCTCGCGAGTTCGAAGACCTCCCGGTTGCCGCTGGCGACCCAGTGGCCGCCGTGGGTCTCCGTCCAGGCGATCGGGCACTGCCCGTGCAGCTCGTGGGTGATGTCCTCGAACCGGTCACGGTAGTCGGGTGTGTGCCGGTCGAAGTGCACCTGCGGGTGCTTGCGGCCGGCGTCGTCGTCGACGGCCGCGTCTTCCGTGGTCATGCGGAGTCCTCTCCTGCTCGGTGGATGAGGTGGGGGTCAGGAGATGAGGGAGATCGCCCGCTCCGGACAGGACAGGACCGCCTCGCGGACGGCCGCCTCCTGGTCGGCGGGGACCTCTTCCTCTACGACCGAGGAGTGCCCGTCGATCTCGCTGAGTTCGAAGGTGTCCGGCGCGCGCATCGCGCAGAGCGTGTGGCCCTGGCAGCGCTCCGGGTCGACTCGTACCTTCACGGTCCTTCCTTCCTGCCGTGGTGAATGCCGTAGTGACCGCCGTGGTGCCCGGCGTAGTCAACGGGTGCTGTGGCGTGGCTACTTGAGGTCGGTGAGGGACTTGCCGACGTCGGCCAGTGTCGGCGGCTTGCCGTAGTTGCCCTTGTACTTGTAGACGGGCGCGTCGCACCGGTAAGCGCCGTCAGTTGGCTTGAAGTCGGCGGGGACCCAGCCGGTGGTGGTGGCCTTCTCGACGTTGAAGCACTTCACGGGCTCGTCGGGCTTGGTCAGGTTCACCGGGGCCTGGAGGCCTCCCCCGGTCCACTCGGTCTGCTTCTCGGCGTTGGCGAGGACGCAACTGCGGGTCAGTTCCGCGCAGTCGCGGGCCGAGGTGGCGAACAGCAGCCAGGCGGAGAAGGCGTGCACGGCGGGCAGGGTGATCTGCGCGTCGGGCGCGTACTCCTTGAACAGGGCGACCATCTCCTTGGTCGCCGGGTTGTCGTCCGCCTTCTCCAGCGGGTAAGTCCCGTCGATGCTCGCGAAGTTGGTCTGCGAGCTCAGCGCGGTGTCGGCCAGCTTGAGGAACGCCGGGCCGTAGGCGTTGTTGTTGGCGTCGACCCAGTCGAGCTTGTAGTCGATGTTGGTGAGCGCCTGCTCCAGCTTCGCCAGCTGGGTGAAGTCCCCCAGGAAGACAAGGCCTTTGACCTTCTTCGTCTTGATCGACTGGGCGTACGGCGTCCAGTCGGAGACGCCCTGCGCGGGGTAGAGGTCGGAGTAGGTGACCTTGCCGCCCAGCGCGGTGAGGACTTCCTTGTCCTGGGCCGCGATGGCCTTGGTGACGGGTACGTCTCCGGTGATGATGCCGACGGCGCTCGCCGACGACGGGTACGCCTCCTTCAACAGCCAGGAGTAGTAACCCGTGTAGGGCGCGTATCCGGACGAGGCACCCTGCGTCATCACCTGAAGGTCGGCGCCGACCTCGGAGGTGACCTGGGCCGGGAACTCGGGGAGCAGGCACTTGAGTCGGGTCTTGACGCCGAGGCCGTCGAGCGCGGCGCCGCCGCCGACCTCGAAGAAGTCGGTGCGGCAGGCCTCGATCATCTGCTGGTTGACCTGCATGAGCTGGGCGTCGTGCGTCTCGGGCGTGATCTTGCGTCCGTTGATGCCGCCGGCGGCGTTGCACCAGGAGGTGAAGACCTTCGCCGCGTTCTCGAACTCCGGGTTCTTGGTGAAGCCGACGTCACTGAAGACGCCGACCTTGATCTCGGAGCTGGTGACGCCCTGACTGGCGACGGACTTGGCCGTCCCCTTGCCGCACACGGACTTCAGCGTGCCGAAGTCAGCGGTGGCCGTGTCGGCGGCTCCGGTGGTGGAAGGGCTGCTGGTGTCCGCGGACTTGGCGCGGCCGGAGCATCCGGCCGCAGCCGCGAGGGCCAGGACCAGCGCGGGGATGAGCAAGCGTCTCATCGGTTCTCCTCGTTGAGAATGAATCCCGCCGACAGGTGATCAGGTGACCGCGCCCGCCGCCTTGAGCGCGATGATGCGGTCCCAGTCCAGGCCCAGTTCGAGGAGGATCTCCTCGGTCTGGGCGGCGAACTCGGGTGCGGGCCCGAGTTGTGGGGCGTGCACGTCGAACTGCACGGGGCTGGCGACCAGTTCGAGTTCTCCGGCCTGCAGGAGGTACTCGTTCGCTCTGATCTGCGGGTCGTCGCCCACTTGCAGGGAGTCCTGCACCGGGGCCCACGGCCCGGCCAGGGTGGCAAAGCGACTGCTCCACTCCGCGAGGGTGCGGGTGGCGATGACCTCGCGCAGGATCTTGACGGCCTCGACCGTGTGGGAAACGAGGTTCTCGGCCGTGTCGAAGCGTGGATCGTCGGCGAGTTCGGGGCGGTCGATGTGCCGGCACACGTCGGCCCAGAACTTGCCGGGCTGCATCATGACGAACGCCAGATGGTGGCCGTCGGAGGTCTCGTACAGACCGGACAGGGGGTTGGTGACGGAGCCGTGGGTGCCGACGGGCGGCGGGAGCCAGGGCTTGCCGAGGTGCAGGGAGAGCGCGGTGGCGTGGCCCATCGCCCACAGTCCGCTGCCGAGCAACGAAACGTCCACGACCGAGGGTTCACCGGTGCGTTCGCGCTTCAGGAGCGCGGCCGCGATGCCGCCGGCGAGGTTGGTGCCGGAGATGGTGTCGCCGTAGGCGGGCGAGGGCGGGTTGATGATGCCGTCGGTGCCCTCGGGGGTGATGCTCGCGGCGGTGCCGGCGCGGGCCCAGAACGCCGTCATGTCGTAGCCGCCCTTGCGCGCTTCCGCTCCGCGCGGGCCGAAGGCGCTGCCCCGGGCGTAGATGATCTGCGGATTGACGGCACGGATGTCGTCGACGTCGATGCCGAACCGCTCCCGGTGACCGGGCAGGAAGCTGGTCAGGAACACGTCCGAGCGGCGGGCGAGGTCGTAGAGAACGTCCTTCCCCTCGGGGCGGGAGATGTCCAGGCCGAGGCTGCGTTTGCCGCGGTTGGCGTGCTCGACGTTGGGATTCGGGTCACCTTCGACACGCATCGTGCCGGTCTGGCGGAGACCGCGTTGCGGGTCGCCGGTAACGGCGTGCTCGACCTTGATGACGTCCGCTCCCCAGTCGGAGAGGACGGCTCCCGCCGAGGGCACGAAGCCGTACATGGCGACTTCGAGGACGCGGATGCCTTCGAGCGGCATCATGACCGGACCACGACCGCGAACGCCTTGTACTCCAGGAACTCCTCCAGGCCGGCCACGCCGCTCTCGCGGCCGATGCCCGACTGCTTGTAACCGCCGAACGGCACGTCGGCCGCGAAGTAGTTGCCGCCGTTGATGCTGAAGGTGCCGGTGCGGATCCGGCGGGCGAGCGCGATGGCCCGCTCGTCGTCGGCGCTCTGGATGCCGCCGGAGAGGCCGAAGATGGAGTTGTTGGCGATGCGGACGGCGTCGTCATCGTCGTCGTACGGAATCACCACGAGGACCGGGCCGAAGACCTCGTCCTGGGCGATCTCGCTGTCCGGGTCGACGTTGCTGAGGAGGGTCGGCTTGTAGAAGAAGCCGGGATCGATCTTCTCGCCGCCGGTAACGAGGTTCGCACCTGCGGCTACGGCCCTCTCGACCATGCCGTCGACCTTCTCGCGCTGGCGCTCGCTGATGAGCGGGCCCGCGAAGGTCTTGGGGTCGGCGGGGTCGCCGAGCGGGATACGGCCGAGGCCCGCCGCCACCATGGCGACGATCTCGTCGTGGTGCTCCCTGGGCACGAGCAGCCGGGAGGTGAGCGCGCACCCCTGCCCGGAGTGGGAGCAGATGGTGCCGGCCGCGAACATGGCGGCGGTGGCGAAGTCGGCGTCGTCGAGGACGATCATGGCGGACTTGCCGCCGAGTTCGAGGAAGACCTTCTTCACCGTGCGGCTCGCGGCCTCCATGATGCGGCGGCCGGTCGCGGTGGATCCGGTGAAGGTGATCATGTCGACGTCGGGGTGCGTGGTGAGCGTCTCGCCGACGTCGGCGCCGGAGGAGGTCAGGACGTTGACCACGCCGGGCGGTATGTCCGTGTGCTCGGCGATGAGTTGGCCGAGGAAGAGCGTCGTCAGCGGGGTGTCCGGGGCGCCCTTGAGGACGACCGTGCAGCCGGCCGCGAGCGCGGGTGCGAGCTTGGCCAGGGCGAGTTGGTTCGGGTAGTTGTAGGCGATGATCGCCGCGACGACCCCGGCGGCCTCCTTCTCCACCCAGCGCCGGTGACGTTGGCCGCGGCTCTCGGACTCGCCGAGCTCCTCGGTCAGCGGGTACTTGCGCAGCAGGTCCGCGTAGTAGCGCACCAGCTTGACGGGGTCGTCGAGTTGGGGGCCGTAGGTGAGCATGCGGGGCGCGCCGACCTCGGCGATGGTCAGCTCGCGCAGCTCTTCGACGTGGTCGGTGAGCGCCTGGTGCAGCTGGTCGAGACAGCGGATGCGCAGCTGTACGTCGGTGGACCAGGCGGTGGTGTCGAAGGCGGTGCGCGCCGCTGCTACGGCGGCCTCGGCCTGGGCGGTGGTGGCGTCCGGGGCGTGGCCGTAGACCGCGCCGGTGGCAGGGTTGAGGGAGGGGAACGTCCGCTCCCCCTCGACGAGTTGACCGTCGATGAGCAGGCGGGTCACAGCCGCACCACCTGTCCGCCGTCCACGCTGATGGTCTGGCCGGTGAGCCAACTCGCGTCGTCGGAGAGCAGGAACAGCACGGTGGGGGTCAAGTCGCCCGGCGTGCCCATCCGTTTGAGCGCCAGGGCCTGGGTCATCCGCTCCTGGAACTCGACCGGTACGACGGTGGCCGTGGCCTCGGTGTCGGTGGGGCCGGGGGCGATGCCGTTCACGCGGATGCCACGGCCGCCGAGTTCGGCGGCGAGGGACGCGGTGAGGTGGTTGATGCCGATCTTGGCCAGGCCGTAGTAGCCGCTCGCCATGTAGGCGGCGGCGGAGGACTGGTTGACGATCGCGGCGCCCTCCGTCAGGTGCGGGACGACGGCCCGGGTGACGTAGAGGGCGCCCATCAGGTTCACCTGGATGAAGCGGTTGAGGTAGTCGAGGTCGACGGTGGTCAGGCCCTCGCGCCGCATGCTGTGGTAGATCGCGGCGTTGTTGATCAGGTAGTCGATGCGGCCGAATTCGGCGACGGTGGCGGCGGCCAGCGCGTCGGCCGAGGCGGGGTCTCCGACGTCGACCTTGACGAAGAGCGCGGAGTCGAGTTCCTTGGCGACCCGCTGTCCCTGCTCCTCGTTGATGTCGGCGACCACGACCCGTGCTCCCTCGGCGGCCAGCGCCCGGGCGTAGTCCTCGCCGATTCCCTGTCCCGCTCCGGTGACGATCGCCACCTTGTCCTGGAACCGCATCCTGTTCTCCTCGCATGGATGGGCGGCTTGCTCCAATGAAGCGGAAACTACATTCTCCTTATACGCGAATCAACCATCCGGCAGCGAGAATGTCATCCTGACGACTTGCTGACAGCCCCACGGAGTTCGGCGAACAGCCCCCGCCTGCGTGGGACTTCCGGAAGCACCGGAGACGAGAATACGCTTCTCAGATCTGGAAGGGAGATTTTCATGATCGAGACGAAGGGGGTTCCGGCATGAGGACAGCCCTCGTCACAGGCGGCGGCTCCGGCATCGGACTGGCCATCGCACAACGCCTGGAGGCCGACGGTCTCCAGGTCGCCACCCTCGACCTCAATCCGTCCGACAGAGGCTTCTCCCGGAAGGCCGACGTCTCCGACCGGGCCCAGGTGGACGAGGCACTGACCGAGATCCGGGAGCAGCTCGGCCCGGTCACGGTACTGGTCAACGCGGCCGGGATGGAGGGGTACAAGCGCTTCGCCAACCTCACCTTCGAGGCCTGGCAGCGGGTCATCGACGTCAATCTGCACGGTGTCTTCCACTGCGTGCAGGCGGTGCTGCCGGACATGGTGGAGGCCGGCTGGGGCCGGATCGTCAACATCTCCTCGTCCAGCGCGCAGTCCGGCCAGCAGTTCATGACGCACTACGTGGCCGCCAAGTCCGCGGTCAACGGTCTGACCAAGTCGCTGGCCCTGGAGCTGGGCCCGCAGGGCATCACCGTGAACGCGGTTCCGCCCGGCTTCATCGACACACCCATGCTGCGCCGCTCGGAGGAGCGCCAACTGCTCGGCGGGACGGTCGAGGAGCACATCCAGCGCACTCCGGTACGGCGGGTCGGGCGCCCGGAGGACATCGCCGCGGCCTGCGCCTTCCTCACCTCCGAGGAGGCCGGCTACATCACCGGCCAGATCCTGGGCGTGAACGGCGGGCGGAACACGTGAGCGAGCAGAGCGAGCATGGCCAGCACGACGGACCCGGCGAGACGGCCACCGAGCACAGCGGGCACGGAGAGCACGGAGAGCACGGAGAGCACGGCTTGCATCACGGCACCACCGGCGACACCGTCGCCGAGAACGCCGTTCGCATCGCCCCGGTGCCGTACGACGACTGGGACCACGAGCTGTTCTCGGTCATCAACCATCCGCGGAAGCTGCCGCAGGCCAACGTCCTGGGGATCTTCCAGCGGCACCCGGCCCTGGCGCGGGCGTTCCTGACGTTCAACATGCACCTCAATACCTCGACTCTGCCGGTGCGAGTCCGTGAGCTGGCCGTCATGCGGGTGGCCTGGCGGCGGGGCAGCAGGTACGAGTGGGCGAGTCATGTCCTGATCGGCCGGAAGGTCGGGGTGACCGAGGCCGAGATCGAGGAAGTCCGTACGAACGCCGACACCTTGCTCAACCGGGCGGTGGACGAACTGGACACCGACTCGGGCCTGTCGGACGCAACCTACGCGGCGCTCGCCGTCGACCTGGACGAACGCCAGCTCATGGACCTGGTCTTCACCATCGGCGCCTACACGATGCTCACGATGGCCCTCAACACCTTCGGCGTGGAACTCGACCCTGCGATCTCGGAAGAGAACTTCAGTTTCCCAAAACGAGAATGGTATTCTCACAAGCGAGAGGGGTGATCCCATGCCACACTTCGCCAAGCCCGAGGCCGGGAGCTGGACCGAGAACTACCCCGAGCTGGGCACCAGCCCGGTCAACTACGAGGACTCCATCGACCCCGCGTACTACGAGGCCGAGAAGGAGGCGATCTTCAAGAAGACCTGGCTGAACGTCGGCCGGGTCGAGCAAGTGCCCAAGGTCGGCAGCTACTTCACGAAGGAGCTGGCCGTCGCCGACACCTCACTGGTGATCGTGCGGGGCAAGGACAAGGAGATCCGCGCCTTCCACAACGTCTGCCGCCACCGCGGCAACAAGCTCGTGTGGAACGACTTCCCGGGCGAGGAGGTCAAAGGCACCTGCCGCCAGTTCACCTGCAAGTACCACGCCTGGCGCTACAGCCTCGACGGCGATCTGACCTTCGTCCAACAGGAGAAGGAGTTCTTCGACCTGGACAAGGCGGACTACGGCCTCAAGCTGGTCCGCTGCGAGATCTGGGAAGGCTTCATCTTCGTCAACCTGGACCAGAACGCCCAGCCGCTCAAGGAGTACTTGGGCGAGTTCGCCAAGGGACTGGAGGGCTACCCCTTCCACGAGATGACCGAGGTCTTCACGTACAAGGCGGAGATCGGCAGCAACTGGAAGCTGTTCATCGACGCGTTCGCGGAGTTCTACCACGCGCCCGTCCTGCACATGAAGCAGGCCGTCAAGGACGAGGCCGACAAGCTCTTCAACGTCGGGTACGAGGCGCTGCACTACGAGATCCACTCCCCGCACTCGATGATCTCCTCCTGGGGAGGCATGTCCCCGCCCAAGGACCTGAGCATCGTCAAGCCCATCGAACGCGCCCTGCGCAGCGGCCTGTTCGGCCCGTGGGAGGCGCCCGACATCGAGGGCCTGGGCAACCTGCCGACGGGCCTCAACCCGGGCCGGCACCGCGCGTGGGGCAACGACTCCTTCGAGTTCTTCCCGAACATGACCCTGCTGATCTGGAAGCCCGGCTGGTACCTGACGTACCACTACTGGCCGACGGCGGTGGACAAGCACATCTTCGAGGCCAACCTGTACTTCGTGCCCGCCAAGACGGCGCGCGAGCGGCTGAAGCAGGAGCTGGCGGCGGTGACCTTCAAGGAGTACGCCCTCCAGGACGGCAACACCCTCGAAGCCACCCAGACGATGCTCAAGAGCCGGGTGGTCACCGAATTCCCGCTCTGCGACCAGGAGTTGCTGCTTCGCCATCTGCACAAGACGGTCGCCGACTACGTCAAGGAGCACACCGATGCTGCCCAGTGAGTTCGCGGCACTAGAGCCGTTCAGCGAGTGGGTCCTGGAGTCCGAGCGCGACCGCTACAGCAAGCGCCTGGCCAGCTCCATGGAGGAGATGCAGGCCTTCTACGACGCCGCGTTCCCGCTCCTCGAACAGGCCTCCGACCACCTCGACAAGTTCCCGCTCCCCGAACTCCCGGAGCAGGAGCGCAACTTGCTGCTGCTGATGTTCTCCCTGGTGAACGTGTCGTTCCCGGTCGAGGTCTGGAAGCAGGCCCGGGTGCCGGACAGCGGGGCCGCCTATATGGACCTCGTCGTCGAGCCGAAGGTCTGACCGGTCGTGCTCACGCTCAAGGCAGCGCGTGTACTGCACGTGGAGACGGGCGAGTTCGAGACGCCGGGCCTGGTGACGGTCGAGGGCGACCGCATCACGCCCGGCGGCGGCAAGGGCGGGAGCGCGGGCGAGAGCGAGGTTCTCGACCTCGGCGATGTGACTCTCCTGCCCGGCCTCATGGACATGGAGGTCAACCTCCTGATGGGCGGCCGGGGGGAGACGCTCGCGTTCTCCCCCGTCCAGGACGATCCCCCGCTGCGGATGCTCCGTGCGGTGGGCAACGCCCGGCGGACCCTGCGGGCGGGGTTCACCACGGTCCGCAACCTCGGCCTGTTCGTGAAGACAGGCGGCTATCTGTTGGACGTCGCGCTGGCGAAGGCCATCGACGCGGGCTGGATAGACGGCCCGCGCATCGTGCCGGCCGGGCACGCCATCACACCCACCGGCGGCCATCTGGACCCCACGATGTTCGCCGCGTACGCCCCCGGAATCATGCCTCTCTCCCTGGAAGAGGGCATTGCCAACGGCGTCGACGAGGTACGCAAGGCGGTCCGGTACCAGATCAAGCACGGGGCGCGGCTCATCAAGGTCTGCGCGTCCGGGGGCGTGATGTCCCACACGGGCACCCCCGGCGCGCAGCACTACTCCGATGAGGAACTGCGCGCCATCGTCGACGAGGCCCATCGGCGCGGACTGAAGGTGGCGGCCCACACCCATGGAGCCGACGCCGTCCGGTCGGCGGTGGAGGCGGGCATCGACTGCATCGAGCACGGCTTCCTGCTCGACGACGACACCATCGCGCTGATGGCGGAGCGCGGCACTTTCCTGGTGCCGACCACCGCTCTCATCGACGGGATGGACATGTCCCATGCCGCGCCCGAGCTGAAGGAGAAGGCCGCCGAGATCTTCCCCCGGGCGAAGACGGTGGTGGCCAGGGCCGGCAAGGCCGGTGTCCGGATGGCGCTGGGCACGGACGCGCCGGCGATTCCGCACGGCCGCGGCGCCCAGGAGCTGATCGCCCTGGTCGACCGCGGGATGACTCCCCTGGAGGCGCTCCAGGCGGCGACCGTCAACGCGGCGGAGCTGATCGACGCCGACGACCGGGGCCGTATCGCGGAGGGCCTGCTCGCCGATCTGATCGCGGTGCCGGGCAATCCGCTGGAGGACATCTCCGTGATGGCGGACGTCCGGTTCGTGATGAAGGGCGGGAAGGTGTTCCGCGACGAACGCCGCTGAGCCCAACGCCAAGACAGGACATGGGAGTTGGTCACACCGGCCCGTCGAGCGGCCGTAGCATCCGCAGGATCATCTCCACCGTGCGCTCGACGGGGCGGTTGCGGGCCGTGACCGTGGACAGGAGGGTGCGGGTCAGTACGGCGCCGAGGAGCATGTCGAACACGTCGTCCGGGTCCACGGCGGGGTCGACGCTCCCGGTCGGCGCGGCGCGCAGGATGTCCTGGAACTGCGGTCGCGCCGACACGCGCAGCAGCATCTCCGGCGGCCGGGGGCGGCTCGGCGTCTGGGAGTGCGCGAAGAGACCGGCAGCGGCGGCGCGGGCGGCCGGGGCGCCGAAGGCCGCCAAGTAGGCGCGGATGAACCGGCGGAGGTCGCGTCGCAGGTCCCCCGTCGGTTGGACGCTCAATGGGCTGAGCCCGGGGAACGTGGCTTCCTCGATCAGCTCGATGCGGGACGGCCAGCGGCGGTAGATGGCGGAGGCGTGGACGCCCGAGTGTTCTGCCACCGCCTGGATCGTCGTCGCGTCGAAGCCGCGCTGGACGAGGAGTTCGCGCGTCGCCGCGAGGGCCCGTTCGTTGATGCTCGTGTCCCGTGGACGGCCCGGGGCGCGGCGCGGTTCTGCCATGCCGTGATTGTAATGACCGGGCGGCGTACCGGTGTTGCCGCGTTCTCTCAATTATAGGAGACCGTCTTCTGTAATTACCGCTGTGTGGCTACAGTCCCGAAGGAGACGGACTTCGGAGTGCGGAGGAGAGTCTGATGCGTGCTGCTGTGCTGCGGGGCGGGAGCGTCGAGGCGCGGACCGTCGACGATCCGGTCCCCGGACCGGGCCAACTCCTCGTCCGTTCGCTGGCGTGCGGGATCTGCGCGTCGGATCTGCACTTCATGGACCATCCGGGGGCGGGCGCCGACGACGACAGCGGTATGTCGACGTACGACCAGGACGTCGACATCGTGATGGGTCACGAGTACTGCGCCGAGGTCGTGGACTACGGCCCCGGCACCGAGCGGCGGATCCCGGTCGGGACACGGGTGAGTTCGCTGCCCGTGCTGGCCACCCCGGCCGGCCGCAGGATCATCGGCCAGAGCCCCGAAGCACCGGGCGGGTTCGGTGAGTTGTTCCTGCTGACCGAGGCCATCACCCGGGTGGTGGTGTCGGACCTGCCGAGCGAGATCGTGTGTGTCGCCGACGCGATCTCGGTGGGCTGGTCGACGGCGTCCCGCGCCCAACTATCTTCTAGCGAGGCCCCATTGGTCATCGGCTGCGGGGCCATCGCCCTGTCGGCGATCGGCCGGCTCAAGAACCTCGGTGTCGGCCCCATCGTGGCGGCCGACCTCGTCGCGTCGCGTCGTGCGACCGCGCTGGCGATGGGAGCCGACGTGGTCGTCGACCCGGCCAAGGTCTCACCGTACGAGGCGTGGCGCAACGCGGCCGGTGGCCAGGCGAGTTGTGTCGTGTTCGAGTGCGTCGGCGTCCCCGGCGTTCTCGATTCGATCATCAAGGGCTGCGAGCGCGGTACCCGGATCTTCTCCGTCGGCGGTCCGCCGGAGGGCGACCATCTGCACACCCTGACCGCGAAGCGGAAGGGCATCAACATCCAGTTCGGGGGCGGCCCGTCGATGGACCACTGGGACGAGGCGTTCCGGGCGGTCTGTTCCGGCGGCCTCGATGTCGGGCCGATGCTCGGCCACACCGTCGGGCTCGACGGGGTGCCGGCCGCGCTCGACGCCGCACGGGACGCCAACGGCCCGGCCCGCATCATCGTCGTACCAGGGAGCTGAACACCCATGAGCGAGACTGACGAACTTGCCCAACTCCGCGCCACCGTCGAGACGTTGGCGGCGAAGGTGCGAGCCTTGGAGGATCAGGTCGAGATCACCCAACTCGTCGCGCAGTACGGGCCCGCGGTCGACAGCGGCTCAGGCGAGGCTGCTGCCGCCCTCTGGACCGAGGACGGCGTTTTCGACGCGATTCCCCATCTGCGGATGGAGGGCCGGGACGGCATCGTCGGCATGGTCCACGGCGCCGGGCACCAGAGTGTGATCCACAACGGCTGCGGTCACGTGCTGACCGCGCCGCACGTGGTCGTCGACGGCGACCACGCGACCGGCCGCAGCCACGCGCTCCATCTGCGCTGGGACACCGACGCGGGCCGGTTCTGGGTGTTCCAGGTCTCGGCCAACACCTGGCGCTGGGTGCGCACTTCGGAGGGCTGGCGCATCGCCGAGCGGGTCAACGCCAACCTCGACGGCACCGAGGGGCCACGCGCGATGCTGGCCTCGTCTTCCAACTCACTACACCTGGAGGAGAGTTGAAGATCGGGTTCATCGGGTCGGGCCGCATGGGGCAGCCGATCATCGAGCGCCTCGCGGCCGCGGGGCATGACGTCACCGTCCACTCCCGCCATCCGGAGACGCGCGCCAACACCGGTGCAGACGGGCCGAGTTCGGCCGACACGATCGAAGCGACCGTGCGCGATGCGGACGCGGTGTTCGTCGTCGTACTCACGGACGAGCAGGTGCGATCGGTGTGCCTCGGCCCCTACGGCGCCATCGCGGCCATGGCGGCGGGGTCGACGCTCGTCCAGCACACCACCTCCGCCCCCGAGACCGCCGGACTGCTCGCCGAAGCGGGCGCGGAGCGCGGTGTCCGGGTGTTGGACGCCGCGCTCTCGGGCGGCCCGCACGACATCGCCGCGGGCCGTCTCACCCTGTGGGTCGGCGGGGACGAGGCCCAACTGGAGGAGATGCGCCCACTGTTGGAGACGTACGCCTCGCCGGTCATGTTCGTGGGACCGGCCGGCAACGGTCAGCGGGTCAAGCTCGTCAACAACGCCCTGTTCGTGGCGCAGGTCGGTCTCGCGGTCGACGCGGTGCGGGTGGCGGGGTCGCTGGGGATCGACGAGAAGGTGATTCTCGCCGCGTTGCAGCACGGCAGCGGTGCGAGTCGGGCGCTCGGTGTCGTCGCGAGTGGCGGGTCGGTCGACTCGGTCGCGGTGCGACTGGCGGACCTGATGAGCAAGGACGTGGCCGTGGTGCGCGAGGTGGCGCGGAGCACCGGTGCGGACCTTGGAATCATCGGGGCGGTGCTGTCGTCGGACGCGGTCGAGAAGAAGGTTCTCCGCCGGTCGTCGTCATGACAGAGATTCCTGAACTCCCACCCCATGCAACCGAGTTGCTCTGAACACCCCGGAACAAGGAGTACGAAGTGGCTGAATCGCTCACGAGCAAGTACGGGCCGTGGGGTGTCATCGCCGGTGGGTCGGACGGGGTGGGTGCCGCGTTCGCCCACCGGCTGGCCGCCCAGGGGATGAACGTCGTGCTGGTGGCCCGGCGCCTGCCCGTGCTGGAGGCGTCCGCCGAGGAGATCCGCGCACGCTACGGCGTCGAGGTCCGGATCGTCGCCCTCGACCTCAGCTCGTCAACTGCCCTGGCGGAGTTGGAGGATGCGACCGCCGGGCTGGAGATCGGGCTGTTCGTGTACAACGCGGGCAGCGACGACCGTAGCGTGCCGTTCCTCGACAAGGACCTCGACACCCACCTCGGCCTGGTGCGGCGCAACTGCACCGCCGTACTCGAAGCGGCGTACCGCTTCGGTGGCCCGATGGTGGCACGCAAGCGCGGAGCCGTGGTCCTGGTGACCTCGGGCGCCGCGTGGGCGGGTGGCGCCACACTCGCCGCCTACGGCGCGTCGAAGGCGTTCGACCTGATCCTCGCGGAGAGCCTGTGGGCGGAGTGGAAGGACAGCGGGGTGGATGTCCTGGGGCTGGTGCTCGGCAGGACCGACACCCCGTCCCTGCGCCGGACCGAAGGTGTCCAAGGCGGTTCCTACGGTGGCAACTTGGCCGACCCCGACGACGTGGCCGCCGAAGCGCTCGACCATCTCTCCGACGGCCCGACCTGGATCTGCGGCAGCCCCACCCCGACCGGCGGTTCACCGTTCGGGGCGTTGAGCCGCCGTGACGCGGTGCTGGCGATGAGCCGGGGCGCGACCGCGCACAAGGATCAGTGACGGTCGCGGTCCGGCCCATCGAGCCGGCGGCCTACTGGCCCTTGATGCGTTCCTTCATGGCGTCGAGCTGCGTGAGAATGGGATATCCGCTCACGCTCAGCGCGTTCCCGTGTCCTGTCTCGTGAATGTCGAACACGGACTGGATGGCAGCGTAGAAGCCCTGGACGTCGAGGCTCTGGTTGACGGCCCGCTTCGCCTGACGGAGACCGAAGGACGGCATCCGGGCGATCCGGTGGGCCAACTCAAGGGCCTCGGTGCCCAGTTGTTCCAGCGGGACGACCTTGTTCACCATGCCGACCTTCTCCGCCTCCTCGGCGGTGACGGCTCGTCCGGTGAAGAGGATCTCCTTCGCCTTGCGCGGACCCAACTCCCAGGTGTGGCCGTGGTATTCGACTCCCCCGATGCCCATGTGCACGACGGGGTCGGAGAATTCGGCGTTCTCGGCGGCCACGATCAGGTCGCAGGGCCAGCAGAGCATCAGTCCGCCCGCGATGCACTTGCCCTGCACGGCGGCGATCGTCGGCTTCGGTACGTTGCGCCAGCGCAGGGTGTACTCCAGGTACCGGCGGGTCTCGGCGCTGTAGATCCACTCCAGGGTGATCTCCTTCGGCGCCGGCCAGCGGTCCTTCAGGTCGTGTCCCGACGAGAAGTGCTTGCCGTTGGCCTTCAGGAGAATGACCTTCACGTCCTCGTCGGCCGCGGCCCGGCTCCAGGCCGCGTCCAGGGCGTCGAGGAGTGCGCTGTTCTGCGCGTTGGCGACCTCGGGCCGGTTGAGGGTGATGATCCCCACCCGGCCGTCGACCTCGTACAGGATCTCGTCCATGCGTCTTGTCCTCTGTCGGCTCTGGGTGTCGGCTCTCTGGACCGACCGGCTCTAGCGGGGCAGGCCGAGGATGCGCTCGGCGATGATGTTGCGCTGGATCTCGGAAGTACCGCCGGCGATCGTCCCGCCGAAGCTGCGCGCATACCGCTCGAACCAACTGGCGTTGAACGTCTCCAAGTTCATATGGGTGTACGGCCCTGTCTGCACCGGGTGCAACAGCGCCTCGGCGCCGTGCTGTTCGAGGGCGTGCAGCTCGGCGCTCTGCGCGGCCTCGGAGCCGAGCAGTTTGAGCACCGAGATCTCCACCGGGTTCCGGTCGGGTCCGAGGAGCCGGTAGCCGAGCAACCGCAGTGCCTGGACGTCCATTTGGAGGGTCGCGTGCCACTCCTCGTCGCAGGCCGCGTCGTGGATCAGGGCGTCCATCCGCTCGGCGTAGTGCACCCACAGCAGGGTCCGTTCGTGACCGAGTGATCCGTTGGCCACGCGCCAGCCCTCGTTGAGGGGGCCGACGAGGTTCTCCTTCGGGACGTGGACGTCGGTGAAGAACACCTCGTTGAAGTCGAAGTCGTCCGGCGCGGCGATCGACCCGAACGGCCGCCGGACCAGGCCTTCGGAGTCGGTGGGGATGAGCAGGACGCTGATCCCCTTGTGCTTGGGGGCTTCCGGGTCGGTGCGGACGAAGGTGAGCAGGACGTCGGCGTCGTGCGCGCCCGAGGTCCACACCTTCTGCCCGTTGACGACGAAGTGGTCGCCCTCAAGCACCGCGCGGGTACGCAGCCCGGCGAGGTCGGAGCCGGCGCCGGGCTCGCTCATGCCGAGCGACGCGGTGATCTCGGCGCGCAGCAGGGGTAGGGCCCAGTCGCGTTTCTGTTGCTCGGTGCCGAAGGTGAGCAGTGAGGCCGCGATGATGTTGAGGCCCTGCGGGTTGAAGCTGTGGTAGATCCGGCGCCGGGACAACTCCTCCAGGTGGGCGACCACTTGGGGCAGCGTGGCGTTGCGGCCGCCGTACTCGGGCGGCTGGGCGGGCAGCAGCCAGCCCGCGTCGAAGAGTTTGCGCTGCCAGCGCCGGGCCCAATCCGGTATGTCCGCACTGGACTTGGAGCGGACCGTGGCCTCTTCCGGTGCGGGCAGGTGGGCGTCGAGGAAGTCGCTGAAATCGGCGCGGAACTTCTCGACCTCGGGGTCGGGGGCCAACCTCATACCAGCAGCGCCTTCCTGTGCTCGGACGCCGTACCGAGGAGCAGGTCCCCGGCCTTGGCCCGCTTGAGATGGATCTGCAGCTCGTTCTCCCACGTGTAGCCCATGGCTCCGAAGAGCTGGAACCCGTTCTGGAAACACACCCGTTGGCAGTCTCCGGCGGCTGCTTTCGCCATCGCTGCGGCCCGGCCGCGGCGCGGGTCGTCCTCGGCGATGGTGAGCGCGGAGAAGTAGGCGAGCACCTTGGCGCGTTCGATGGCTACGTACATGTCGGCGGCCTTGTGCTTCACGGCCTGGAACGAGCCGATGGGGACGCCGAATTGGTGCCGTTGCTTCACATGGGCGACGACCAGGTCGAGGATGCGCCGACAACTGCCGACCGTGCTGACCGCCAGGCCCATGAGTGCCAGATCCGGCACTCCGGAGACCAGGTCCGGCACGTCCACCCGGGCGACATGCAGGGTCGGATCGAACACCGACAACCGCTCGGGCGCAAGGTCCTTTCCGTCCCGTACGACCACGCCCTCGGAGGTGAGAATCGCGATCTCGTCGGCACGGTCTGCATCAAGGACGAACTTCCCCTCCCCGTCGAAGACACCGGTGCCCGAGCCGTGCGGAAGCCGTCCGGCCAGCGGCGCGAACCAGGTCGCCGTGGCGAGGAAGGGCGTCGGATCGGCGGCGTACCCCAACTCCTCCAGGACGATGGCCAGTTCTACCGGCGGGGCTTCGAGCCAGCCCAACTCCAGGTAGGTGTCCCAGAGTTGCTTCTCGGGCAACGACCGTGACCTGGTGACCGTTTCGCGGACCACTCGCTGGAGCAGCCGCTGTTCGTCGTCGAACTCAAACTCCATGCGCGACCTCCAGAAGGACCTTGCCGATGGCGCGTCGCCCCAGACTGAGGGCCTCGGCGACGTCGGCGAGCGGATACACGGCGTGGACACGGGGCCGGATCTTCCCGGCGGCGAACAGTCCGTGGAGTTCGGTGCGGGCGGCGACAAGGTCGTCCCGCCGGTGCCGCGCCCAGCCGCCGAGGTCGAAGCCGTGCAGGGTGACACCTTTGAGCATCGGGAGGTTGAGCGGGATACGCGGGATCTCCCCGCTCGCGAACCCCACGCTCACGAACCGTCCGCCCCAGCGCATGGCCCGCAAAGCCTCCTCCGCGTACGGCCCGCCGACGGGGTCGATCACGACATCGGCCCCGCCCGCGTCCCGCAGGCTCCGCTTCAGATCGTCGTACGGCAAGGTCAGCGACGCGCCCTGCTCGGCGCACACCGCCCGCTTCTCCTCCGTCGAGGCGACGCCGACGACCTCCGCGCCGAGCAGCGCGGCGAGTTCGACGGTCGCGAGGCCGACCCCGCCGGCCGCGCCGAGGACGGCCACCCGCTCACCGGGCTGTACCTCGGCAACCAGGCGGAGGGCGTCGAAGGCGGTGGCGTGGCTGACGCCGAAGGCCGCCGCGCGCTCGGTGGGGATGCCCTCGGGGATGCGGCTCAGTCCGGCCGGGCGGGCGGTGACGCGTTCGGCGAAGGCACCGACGAACATCGAGCCGAAGACCCGCTCGCCCTTCTCGAATCCGTTCGCGGACGAGGCGACCACACCGGCGAACTCGCTGCCGGGGGTGAAGGGCGGCTCCGCCTTCACCTGGTAGGCGCCGTCGATGACGAGGAGGTCGGCGAAGTTGACGGCGGCGTAGTGCACGTCGACCGGGATACCGCTCTCCGGCCCGGCCAACTCCCCGTCAGGTACGACCGGTTCGGGGATGTCCTCGACGACCACCGGGCCGCCGACGGCGTTGCAACGGGCGGCTCTCATAGCCGGGTCGTCGCGGCGAGTTCGGCCGCCTGGGCGGCCATCTGGAGCACGACGTCGCCGTAGTGGGCCATCTTCGGGTTGCCGCCCTCGCCCTTCATGTGCCGGGCGTAGCCACCTTCGAGGACCACGGCCATCTTGAAGCGGGCGAGGATCACGTAGTAGTCGATCTCGCTGACGTCGCGTCCGCTGACCTTGGCGTAGTGCTCCAGGAGGTCGGCGCGGTCGGGCATGCCGGTGTAGTCGACGTAGCCCTTCTGGGTGCGGTCCTCGTCGGCGTGCGGCCAGCCCATGACGACCCAGCCGAGGTCGAGCAACGGGTCGCCGACGGTGGCCATTTCGAAGTCGACGAGGGCCGCGAGCTTCGCGGGCGCGCCGTGCTGGAACATGACGTTGGCGAATTGGTAGTCGCCGTGGATGATGCCGGGTTCCCAGTGGGCGGGACGGTGTTCCCGCAGCCAGGCAGCGGCGTTCTCCAGGCCGGGTATCTCGCGGAACTTGAACTTGGCGAGGTGGGCGAGCCAGCGGTCGACCTGTCGGTCGTGGAAGCCGTCGGGGCGGCCGAAGCCTTCAAGGCCCTGGGCCCGCCAGTCCACGTTGCCCAACTTGGCTATGCCCTCGACGAGTTGGTACGCGAGGCCGGAGCGCAGGGACAGGTCGCTCAGGAACGGCTCGGGCCAGCCGTCGGTGTTCATCGGTGACCAGCCGTCGACGTGTGCCATGAGGTAGAAGCAGGAGCCGAGCACGCTCGTGTCGTCGCACACGGCGATCGCCTCGGGGTGCGGGACGTCCGTGCCGTTGAGCGCGTTGAGAACGCGGTATTCACGGAGCATGGTCTCGTTGCGCCCCGGCGGAACCTTCTCCGGCGGTTTGCGCAGCACCATGCTGCGGTCGCCGCGCCGGATGCCGTAGATGTCGTTGGAGGTGCCGCCGGAGATGTACGACGTCTCGACGGGTTCGCCGGGGGCGATGCCCTGGTCGTCCAGCCAGCGGGCGAGTGATTCCGTGTTCGCGAGCGTCACAGCAGGTCCTCCAACTGCTTCCGGGCCCATTCGCGGCGGGTGGGCAGGTGCTGGGTGGGCCACAGGCCGGGGGCGGCTTCGTAGCCGCGCAGGACGTCACGGGCGACGGTGATCTTGTGGACCTCGGTGGGGCCGTCGACGACCGCCATGACGGCAGCGCCGTTCCACATGTCCGCGAACGGCATTTCGTTCGACACACCGAGTGCTCCGTGCAGATGCATCGAGCGGTACACGAGGTCGTGCAGCACCTTCGGGGTGAGGAACTTGATGGCGGCGATGTCCTTACGGACCCGCTTGTAGTCCTGGTACCGGTCGATCTGCCAGGCGGTGTAGAGCACGAAGAGCCGGAACTGGGCGAGCTGGGCGTAGGAGTCGGCGAGGTCGGCGCGGACGAGTTGCTTGTCGGCGAGCCGTTCGCCCTGGGTCTCGCGGGACAGGGCGCGCTCGGCCATCATGTCGAGCGCCTTCTGGCTCTGGCCCACGACCCGCATCGCGTGGTGGACGCGGCCACCGCCGAGCCGGGTCTGGGCGATCGCGAAGGCCTGGCCCTCGCCGCCGAGCAGTGCGTCGGCGGGGACGCGGACGCCGTCGTAGGCGATGAGTGCGTGCATTCCCTCGTCGGTGGCCTCGCCCATGATGCCGAGGTGGCGCTCGATGCGGACGCCGGGGGTGTCGCTGGGTACGAGGAACATCGACATGCCCTTGTAGGGGCTGACGTCGGGGTTCGTCACGGCCATCACGATGACGAACTTCGAGGTGCGGGCGTTGGAGGAGAAGAACTTGCGGCCGGTGATGACCCAGTCGTCGCCGTCGCGTTCGGCGCGGGTGGTGAACATCGTGGGGTCGGCGCCGGCCTGCGGCTCGGTCATGGAGAAGCAGGAGAAGCACTCGCCCTCCAGCAGTGGTTGGAGGTAGCGCTCTTTCTGTTCTTCGGTGCCGTAGCGGGCGATGATCTCGGCGTTGCCGGTGTCGGGTGCGGCCGTGCCGAAGATGACGGGGGCCCAACTCGACTGGCCCAGGATCTCGTTGATGAGCGCCAGCTTGACCTGGCCGAAGCCGCGGCCACCCAGCTCGGGTCCGAGGTGCGGTGCCCACAGGCCCTCGTCGCGGACCTGTTGCTTCAACGCCCGGACTGTCGGGCCGAGTTCGCCGTCGAGCGGGTGGTACGCCCGGTCCGGATAGAGCAGGTCCAGTGGTTCCACGCGCTCGGAGCGGAACCGCCGGATCCACTCCAGTTTCTCCTCGAACTCCGGCTCGGTGGAAAAGTCCCATGCCATGTCAGACGAACCTCCTGCCAACCCGGACGGATGACGGCGAGAATATCATTCTCATCTCACGCAAGTAAGGGTCTCGAAACTTGCAGTGCGTCCTTCGGTAGGGGAAGCCGAGGTGTTACCGCTGAAGTGGAGTATCGTTCTTCATGTGACAGCTGTCCCCGAAGAACAACCAGCCTGGCGCCAGCGCGCCGTTGAGCGTTCCACCCGTGCCGCCAAGCTCCGCGCCGAACAACGGGTGCAGCGCTTCCTGGACGCGGCGCAGGAACTCATCGCGGAGAAGCGGACGACGGACTTCACCGTCCAGGAGGTCGTGGACCGCTCCAAACAGTCACTGCGCAGCTTCTACCAGCACTTCGACGGCAAACACGAGTTGCTGCTCGCCCTGTTCGAGGACGCGCTGTCCAAGTCGGCGGCGGAGATCCGCGAAACGGCCGGCTCCCAGTCGGATCCGCTCCAGGCGCTGCGGCTCGGCGTGAAGATGCTGTTCGAGCAGTCGCTCTCCAACCCCGGCGTGGAGCGCCCGCTGTTCAGCGACTTCGCTCTCCAACTCCTTGTGAAGCATCCGGCGCAGGTGGCGACCGCTCATCTCCCTCTGCACCAAGTGTTCACGGAGTTGGTCGAGCAGGCCGAGGACGCCGGAGTCATCCCCGCCGGCAAGCCTCGCCGTCAGGCCTCGATCCTGATGCAGACGGTCATGTTCGTCGCGCAGGGCAACGGAGTTCCGGCCGGCAGCCATGCGGCCCCGGTCACCGCCGAGGAGGTCTGGCAGTTCTGTCTCGGC
Organism: Streptomyces prunicolor; assembly: GCF_045162825.1. Lineage (NCBI taxonomy): Bacteria > Bacillati > Actinomycetota > Actinomycetes > Kitasatosporales > Streptomycetaceae > Streptomyces > Streptomyces prunicolor. The sequence continues at coordinate 507,059 of NZ_CP108676.1, forward strand.
GGCCTCTCGGGCGTCCCCGTACACAACTGACGAACGACTGACGGGCAGCCAACGAGTAGCTGGCACCGACCCCGACCGCCGGTGGCGCTCCCCGCACGTGGCTGGCGCAATTGACGCTCTCCATAGTGGAGAGTACGGTTCTCGCCCACCGGAACGAGAGGTGGGCGATGACCGAGCCGCTTCGACATGGAGTGCAGCGCTACCGGGTCGTGCAGTGGGCCACCGGGAACATCGGCGCCCGCACGATGCGTGCCGTACTGGAGCATCCGAACCTGCTCCTGGCCGGGGTGTATGTCCACACCCCGGCCAAAGCAGGCGTGGACGCAGGTGAGTTGAGCGGCGGCGGGTTCGGCACCACCGGGGTCGTCGCGACGCACGACATCGACGAGATCCTCGCGCTCGGCGCCGACTGCGTCCTCTACACTCCGCGCGCCTGTGATGTCGACGAGGTGTGCACGCTGCTCTCGTCAGGCGTGAACGTCGTGTCGACGCGCGGCGAGTTCCATCACGCGCCCAGCCTCGACCCGGTCACGCGGAAGCGGATCGAGGACGCGTGCGAGCGGGGCGGGACCTCGGTCCACAGCACGGGCAGCAGTCCCGGATTCATCACGGAGGCCCTGCCGCTCGCACTCACCTCGATCCAGCGGCGGCTCGACGCGCTGACGATCGACGAGTTCGCGGATCTTTCCCAACGGGACTCCCCCGGGCTGCTGTTCGAGGTGATGGGCTTCGGCCGATCCCCTGCTGAATTCGGCGAACAGCGCCTGGCCGGCCTGCGTGACAGCTTCGGCCCGTCGTTGCGGCTGCTCGCCGAGGCGCTCTCGACACCGCTCGACTCGGTGGAGGCGGTCGGCGAGGTGGCAACTGCCCGGCGCACCACGCGAATTGCCGCGGGCACGCTACCTGTGGGCACCGTGGCCGCACAGCGGATCACCGTGTCTGGTCTGCGCAAAGGCCAACCCCTGCTGCGGTTCCGGGCCAACTGGTACTGCACCACCGACCTCGACCCCGCCTGGGATCTCCGTGCGACCGGCTGGCATGTCTCGGTCGAGGGGGACGCACCGCTCGACGTCGATCTGAGGTTCCCCGTGCCCCTCGACCGGATGGCGGCGATGTCCCCGTCCTACACCGCGAACCGTGCGGTGAACGCCGTGCCGTTCGTCTGCGCGGCAGCCCCCGGAATCCGCTCCACGACCGACCTCCCGCAGATCGTCGCCGACCTCGGATGATGTCGGCGCGATCCGGGCCCGGAACGCGGACGCTCCCCACCGGCACGGAGACGACCCGGGCCCGAAACTCAGACCGTGCCGGCCTGCGCCGCGATCTCCGGCTCGCCGTCGTCCTCGATCGAGTACTTCAGGAAGTCGTCGACCATGCGGTGGAACAGCGTTGCCAGTTGCTGCAGTTCGTCCGTCGACCACTCCGAGAGGGCCATTTGCATGCCGCGCGCACCGGCGTCCCGGACACTGCTCACGGCTTTCCGGCCGGCCTCGGTCAGTTCGATCCGCTGGGCCCTGCGGTCGTCGGGGTCGGGCACGCGGGTGACGTAGCCGGACTTCTGGAGCTGCTGCACCGTCCGTGTCACATGCGAGGCCTCGACCCCGAGGCGATGCGCCAGCTCCCCCGGGCGCAGCGGGTCGGAGTCGGCGACCTGCCGCAGCAACGCCACCGCCGCGCGGTCCAGCGGCACACCGGCGAGGGCCATCAGCCGGTCGTGCTGGCGCGCTCGCGTGCTCAGGTAGGTGATCCGAGTGAGGGCTCGCTCGATCTCGGTCACCTCCGGGGAGGCGGGGGCGGTGGGGAGCGGTGGTGTGGACATGGGGCTCACTTTACCATGTTGTTGCGTAACTCAAGTAAATTGCTGTGCTCGTTTGCCACGGCTACTGCCGAGAGCCTACTTCTCCCGGTCTCCGGCAGTTCACAGTCGTGCGGCGCGCCGCTCGCGCCGTAGCAGCCAGGCCAGATACAGCCCGCCGCCCACGCCCGTCACCACGCCGACCGGCAGCAGGGCGGAGCCGGTGACGCGTTGGGTGGCCAGGTCCGCGGCGGAGACGAGGAGTGCGCCCGTCTGATCGCTCAGCGGCCGAGCAACTCCACCAGCCCGTCAGCCAGTTCGGTCCGCCAGCAGAGGTAGTCGTGACCGCCGTTGAACTCTCGGTAGGAGGCGTCGTGATAGCCGGCGGCGGCCAGCGTCTCGCGCAGTCGGCGGGCCGCGGGCAGGGCCACCCATTCCTGTTCGCCGAAGGAGAGCCGGAAACGGACCGGTAGCCGTGGGGTGTTGGCGAGCTGGCGGGTCAGCCACTCCGTGTCCGGGCCGACAGGCCACCAGAACGAGCCCGACTGGGCGAGGACGTTGCCGAACCGGTGCGGGGCAGAGACCGCCGCGTAGGCGGCGGTGAGACCGCCGAGGCTCTGCCCGGCGATCACCGTGCGGGCGGGGTCGTCCGTGACCGGCAGCCGCTCCGCCGCCCACGGCAGCAACTCGTCCGCGAGGAAGCCGACGAACTCGGGACGGCACGTCAACTCCGCCCAGCGGGTGCCCGCGTCCACGGAGTCGGGCAGTACGGCGGCGAGCGGCGGGACACGGCCGTCCGCGATGAGGTTGTCGAGCAGGTGCGCGAGGCCGAGTCGTGGCCCCCAGTGCTCCCCGTCGAGGAGGACGAGGACAGGTAGTTCCGACAACTCCTCTGCGGCGGCAGGCGGTTCGTAGAGCCAGACCCGCCGCTCGTCGCCGAGGTGTGCGCTCGCCACCTTGTGCTCGGTGAGGGTTCCGTGCGCGATCTCCCGCCGGGGCCCCCAGTCCACCGCACGTGGGGCGGCCGGGAGTTCGACGTACGGGACCGTCCCGCCGCCCCAACGGCGGGGCAGCGTGCGGGGGTTGAAGGGGTCGATACGACTCCGGGCGCGCAGCCACCGCCAGTACTCGGGCGTGGCCGGGTCGGGGCCGTCGCCCTCGTCGACGTAGAGGTCGTAGGTGCCGCGCCAGTCGTGGCGCAGGCGGAGCGTCCAGTGCCAGACATCCGTGTCGGGCAGGCGTTCCATCAGGTTGCCCTCGGGGGCGCGCGGGTCGCCGAGCTTGTTGGGCAGGACCTGCACGGCGCGGGTCTTCGGGCCGCCTCGCCACAGGAACGTCACGGCCAGGTGGTCGTCGCTGCCCAGCGGGTCGGGCGACACGAGCGGTGTGCCGCGTCGTCGTACGTCCGCCCAGAACTCCGCCACGCCGTCCGGCGCCGGCAGGACGGCCGCCGGTGTCGTGAGGCGGGGCACCGGGTTCGGCCTGGCCAGTCGTGGCGGGTGGTGCGGGGCGCCCCCTGGTGGTGGGGGCACGGACGCGGTCATGCGGGCGGACTCCTCCGACTGAACGACACCTTCCATTAGGCAAGCCTAACTTCGCCCGCTCGCGTGCTCCGTCCGGCCCCGCCCAGTCGCCGTGGTCAGCCTGTCACCAGAGCTTCTGGCTCGCGAAGAACCGCTCGAAGAAGTCCACCTTGGCCGCGTCCGCGAGGGCGAGCGTGCCGAACCGGTCGCCGAGTTCCATCGTGGTCGCGAAGCGGTGGTTCGCCGCGGGCCAGCGGGTGAGGCCGTGGCCGTTGGGGTCGCCGTGGGTCGCGAAGTTCACCACGTAGTCGGAGAGGGTGTCGGCGACCGTGCGGTCCGCGTCGGTCCAGGGCAGGTCCGTGGCGTAGAGGTTGTCGAAGATGTAGTTGATCTCCGAACCGTGGTAGGCGCCACGGGAGTTGGCGCCAGTAGCGGTCGGCGGGACGTGCTCCCAGTAGTACGTGAAGACCGGGCTCTTCGCCGTCTTCGCCCACTCCGCCGCCCACAGGTTCGCCGAGACGCGTGAGCCCTCGCGGGCTGAGGCGTTGCGGGCCTGGCCCGCCTCCGTGTCGGTGGTGGCGGGGTAGAGCTTCAGGAACTCGTCGGCGAGAGTGCCGTACTCCTTCTCGGCGGTGCTCTCGTAGTCCGCGAGCTTCACGGTCGGGCTCGGGGAGGCGCCGTTCTCGTCCTTGTTGCCGCCGGCCAGTACGGGCACGTCGTTCAAGTGGCCGCCCGCCAGGGCCTGTTCGTACGTCCACGGCTTGACCCAGCCGTCGAGGACCGGGCGGAACTCCGGCGGGTTGCCGTTCACCGGCCCGCTGACCGAGGTGTCGTTGGCGTTCTGACCCGCCATCAACTTGGTGCTGTCCAGAGCCCGGAGAGCGGTGAGCGAGGTGACGCCGAGTGCTTCGGCGTACGCGGTGCCCTGGCTCTCCGCTGTCTCCAGCGTGCGGTACGACGCTGCCAGCGCCGCGATCTCGGGGTCGCCGGTGGCGCGGGCGCCGGCGCTCTCGGAGATCGCGCCCTGGAACAGGCCCTTGGCGAGCGGGGAGTAGATGAGGTGCATCACCGAGGCACCGCCCGCCGACTGGCCGGCGATCGTCACACGGTTCGGGTCGCCGCCGAACGCGGAGATGTTGCGCCGGACCCAGCGCAGGGCCGAAATCTGGTCCAGGAGACCGTAGTTGCCGGACGCCCCGTGGCCGGACTCCGCGCTCAGCTCAGGGGTGGAGAGGAAACCGAACGCGCCGGTGCGGTAGTTGAGGGTCACCACGACCAGGCCCTTGGCGGCGAGTCCCGCGCCGTCGAAGCCCGGGTCGGAGGCGTAGCCGCCGGTGAACCGGCCGCCGTAGATCCAGACCAGGACCGGGCGCTTCTCGCGTGAACTCGCGGCGCCGGTCCAGACGTTGAGGTTGAGGCAGTCCTCGCTCATCGTGACCGAGGCCGAACCCATCATCTGCTGCGGGCAGATGTCCCCGAAGGTGTCCGCGACGCGCACGCCCGTCCAGGAGTTGGCCCGCTGCGGCGGACGCCAGCGGTTGGCGCCCGCCGTGGTCGCCGCGTACGGCAGTCCCTTGAACACGGTGACGCCGGAGACGAGGGAGGCCACACCGGACACGCGGCCGGTGTCGATCCGGAGCGGGCCGGTGAGCGGGGTTCCGGAGGTCGCGCGGTCCGCCGCGTCGACGCTCGTTCCCGTACCGACGAGTGCGGCCGTCGCGGCGACGGTCAGCGACCCGTTGAGGAAGGTCCGACGGTTCATGGCGTTCGAAAGCATGGGGGGCTCCCTGGTCTAGGTACTTGCGAACGTAAATTCCGCCGACCGGGAACGCCAACAATATTGTCAACTTCAGAGCGGATCCACAGCATGCTCCCGCAGCGGCCCCACGGACAGGCCCCGCGTCGCGCAGGTGTCGAGGATGCGGGGCACGGCGCCGAGCGTGGCGCGCCAACTGCCGGGTGCCGAGGTGCAGTCGGAGTCGTGCAGCAGAACGGTGCCGCCGCCGCGTAGGTCCTCGATGACCGTCCGGTGCACCGACTCGGCTGTGGCACGCGCCCGCCAGTCCTCGCCCCAGGCCGTCCACAGCACCGGCGTGAGGTCCAGGCGGCGGGCCGCGAGGTGGGCGGCGGTCGACATCACGCCATAGGGCGGCCGGAAGAGCCGTGGCGCACACCCGGTGAGGTCGCCGACCGTGTCGCGGGCGCGGGCCAGGTCGTCGTGGGTGGCGCGGGGGCTACGCAGCAGCAGCGGGCGGTGGAGCCAGCCGTGAACGGCGATCTCATGTCCGGCAGCGGCGATCTCGCGGACGAGACCCGGGGCGCGTACCGCCTGGTTGCCGAGGAGGAAGAACGTGGCGTGGACCCGTCGCTCGTCAAGCAGCCGTAGGAACAACGGAGTTGACAGGGGGTCCGGCCCGTCGTCGAAGGTGAGCGCCACGTGGTCCGGCCGGCCGCGACCGGAGAGGCGGGGCATGACGCGGTTGCGCAGCGGGCCGTAGGTGGAGAGGACGGGGGCGGCGTACGCGGCGGCGAGGACCGGGAGTGCGGGCAGGGCTGCGCGGGCGGTCGTGCGGAAGAGGCGGGTGGCGGTCATTGGGGGCGACCCTTCGTGGAACTCGCGGCGGACGCGGTGTGGACGCGCGGCGCGGCACAGGCGGGCGCAAGCAGAAGGCCTACGGTCGTCATGCTTGGCCCCCACCTCGCGCAACCCGCGGCGGACGGGGTGCGCGCGACAGCGGAGTTGCGCGGCGCGGCACACGCGGCCGTAAGAAGAAGGTCCACGGTCGTCATACTTGGCCCCACCTCGCACAACCCACGGCGGACGGGGTCCGCGCGGCAGCGGAGTTGCGCGACGCGGAACCCGCGGCCGAAAGAAGAAGGCCCACGTCGCTCATGCGTGGCACCCCTTCGTGTAACCCCCGTGGGGCCCGTGCCCCGCGTGGTGTGCGTGGCCCATGTCGTCGAGGTCGAGGTCCTGGCCTATCGCGTGCATCAGGCCCGGGCCCGCCTCGGTCGTGGCGACCGCCGTGCCGACCGCGCCCGCCCAGACCGCGCAGGCCAGGGCAGTGGTGGCCGCGAGCCGCCGGACGGTCGGACGGGTGGTCCGGCGAGCGGTGGGCTTGGGCGCGGACCCCGCAGTGAGTGGCGCGGCGGGAGCGACGCCCGCCCGGCAGATCATGGCCGTCTCGGCGGCCGGGCCCCGGTCCGGGCCGAGCGGCTCGTCCGCGAACAGGGCGAGGCCCGCCTCCCGTTGCACCAGCCCTCGCGGACCGTCGATCAACTCGCCCAGTACGTACTTGAGTTGGGCCGGGTCCCGGATCCACGCGGCGACGCCCGCCTCGTCCAGGGCGGCCGCGTTGGTCAGTCCGTGGCCGGGTATGCAGCCGTAGCTGGCGACGGGCAGGCCGGTGGCGAAGGCCTCCAGGGAGGTCAGACCGCCGGCGTTCTGGATGAGGACGTCGGCCGCGTGCATCAGGCCTGGCATGTCGTCGACCCAGCCGTGGACGTGTTCGATGCCGTCCGCGCGGAGCTGGTCGGCCAGTGTCTCGTTGCGGCCGCAGACCACGAGCGGTACGGCCGCGCCGCAGTCCCGCAGGTCCCGGGCGACCTGTCGGACCGGGCCCACACCCCAGGAACCGGCAACCAGCAAGGCCAGTGCGGCAGTTGAGGGCAGACCGAAGCGGGCGCGGGCCGCGGCGCGTTCCGGCGGGCCCACGGGGTGGAAGCGCGGGTCGGCCACCGGGCCGCACACGCGGACGTCGCGCGCACCGGCGGCCCGGGCCTGCGCGGCGGGCACGGCGTGCAGCGCGAGGTGGACGTCGACGCCGTCGGCCACCCACAGCGGATGCACCGAGAAGTCGGTGAGGTAGGTGAGGACGGGCACGGTCAGCCGACCGTCGAGCCGGAGGTTGCCCAGGACCCGGCTCGCACCCGGGTAGGTCGACACGACGGCGCCCGTGTCGGCGGGCAGGGCGCGCAGCAGCCGTTCCTCGGCGGAGCGCAGCAGCGCCTGCGCGACGCGGCCGCCGCCTCCGGCGCGCTCGGTGCTGCTGTAGATCCGCTGGTAGGCCCACGGCGCCCGGACGAGCAGGCCGTGGTAGCCGTCCCGCACGAACCGGCCGAGCCGGGCGGGCAGCACGTCCAGCAGGTCGAGCCGGTCGACCGTGAGACCGGCCGCCACCAGCCGCCGCTCCAGTTCGGCGGCGGCACCGTCGTGACCGGCTCCGACGCTCGCCGAGACGATCACGACACGCTCGGCCGCCAACGGACGGCGCACCGCATTTCCGAGGTGGGGCATGGGCTTCTTTCCTCCGCAGGTGGAGTGGAGCGGCGAAACTCTACAACATGTAGTAGATCCACTCGTACAACATGTAGTAGGTCGACGGGTAGGCTGTGACGCCGAGCGGTGAAAGGCGGTGGGGTGAACAGTGCACGACCGGAAGAGCGACGAACCCGGCGCGACATCCGGCAGGCGGGCGCGCGGTGAGCTGGAGAGCGGGGTTCTCGCCGCGCTCTACGGGGCCGACGAACCGCAGACCGCCCGCCAGGTCAGGGAGCGGCTGCCGGGAGACCTCGCGTACACCACCGTGCTGACGATCCTGTCGCGCCTGCACGACAAGGGGATGCTCGTCCGGCACCGCGCGGGTCGCGGGTACGCGTACGCGCCGGCCCGGGACGAGGCGACCCACACCGCGGAGCGGATGCGCTCGCTGCTGGAGCACGGCACCGACCGCGAGGCGGTGCTCACCCGCTTCGTCTCCGAACTCTCCGAACAGGACGAGCAGTTGCTGCAGCGACTGCTCGCCGGACACGACGGACCCCATCACGCCGACGGCACCGACCGCACCGGCGAAGGACCGTGAGCCGGTGCTGATCAGCGTGTACGTCCCCCTCCTGATCGCCATGGTCCTCGCGGTGTTCGCACCCCGCGCCGCCCGTCGACTGGCCCCGCGCCCGGCCGCCTGGTCGCTGGCCTCCGCCGCGCTGGTGGCGTCGCTGGGCTGGCTCGGCTCACTGGCGCTGCTCGCGTTCGCCGGGCTGGTGCAGATCCCCGAGGTCGCCGAGGAGGGACAGTGGTCGGTCGCGGCCGTGCGCGCCTCCGACCCGGTCCACCTCACCGTCGCCGGGGCCGCCGCGCTCACCCTCCTCGCGTCCGTCACGGGCCTCACCGTCGCCGCCGCCCGGCAGCTACGGCATCTGCGCTGGGCCCGCCGCGAGTGCCGACTGCTGCCCGGCGACACGGAGTTGGCCGTCCTGGACATGGAGTCGCCGGAGGCGTTCGCGCTGCCGGGGGCGCCCGGGCGGATCGTGGTGTCGAGCGGGATGCTGCGCTGCCTCGGTGACCGCGAACGCGAGGCACTTCTCGCCCACGAGCGGGCGCATCTGCGCGGCCGCCACCATCTCTTCCAGACCCTCTGGCGACTCTCCGCCGCCGTGAATCCTTTGCTACGACCGCTGTCCAACGCGGGTGGCTTCGTCCTGGAGCGCTGGGCCGACGAGGAGGCCGCGGTGCGCGTCGGCGATCGTACGGTCGTCGCCCACGCGGTGGGCCGGGCCGCGCTGGCCGGCTCGGCTAACCGTTCCCGCCCGGCACTGGCCGCGACCGGCGGAGCGGTGCCGCAGCGGGTGCGGGCGCTGCTCGCACCGCCTCCCCCGCGCCGGGCCCTGCCGTTCGTCGCGGGCGCCGCACTGCTCGTCGTGTGCTGCGTGAGCCTGGCCGACGCCGCGACCGACAGCGAGGAGATGATCGAGACGGCGCAGCGGGCGGCGTGCGTGACGACGGAGGCACGGGCCGTTTCGGCGCCATCGGGCCCGCAGCACGAGGTGTGCTGTGAACACAGACAACTGGACGGGCCCGCCCAACACCGCTGACCACTGGGCGGCACCGTCACAGCGTCGTCGGCGCCGGCCGGCCACCGCTGCGCCACCCGCCTCTCTCACCACTCCCCCGCCACCCCTGAACAGCGCCGATCGCAACATCCACCCGAAATACACCCGTGTTATCGTCGCCCTACCAATCGCCAGGAATCCTGTTGATCGACCCCGGCTATCGGGCGGAAGTCCCAGCCCCCTTCGCGCGCACCCCACGAATGGAACGGCATGTCTGTTCTGGCCCGGCCCGCGGTGGCCGCCCTCGCCGCCAAGTCCTTCCAGCGTCTCGCCGTGATGGCCGACCGGCGACCGAGCGGGCGCGGTTCCGCCACCTCCTCGCATCAGCGGTTTCCTGAATTCCCGCGCCGGACACGGGAGTTGACGATCCCGACCAGCATCGCCCCGGCGCGGGCCACGGTGTATCTGCCGGCCGGTGAGGGGCCGCCACCGCCGGTGCACGTGAACTTCCACGGCGGCGGCTATGTCGTACCGCTGACGGAACTCGACGACCCGCTGTGCCGTTTCCTCGCGGCGGAGGCCGGTGTCGTCGTGGTGAACGTCGACTACGTCGTCGCGCCGCAGCACCCGTTCCCCGCGCCGACCCGGCAGGCCTTCGAGGTGGTCCGGTGGATCGCGGAGCACGGCGGCGAGCAGGGCTGGGACGGCGACCGGCTCACCGTGGGCGGGCAGAGTGCCGGGGGCGGACTCGCGGCGGCGGTGGCCCGGCAGGCGCTGGAGGAGGGCGGGCCCTCGATCGCGCTCCAGGTGCTGCACTATCCGCCGCTGGACCTGGTGACCAGCGCGAAGGACAAGCGGTCCGCCATCGCCAAGCCGGTGTTGAAGCCCTGGATGGCCGAGATCTTCGACACCTCGTACGTCCCCGATCCGAAGGTGCGTGCCGACCGGCTGGTGTCACCCGCTCATCCGTCGGACACCGCGGACCTGAAGGGCATCGCCCCGGCCCTGGTCATCACGGCCGAGTACGACCTCCTCAAGGCGGAGGGCGTCGCCTACGCCGACCGGTTGCGGACGGCGGGCGCTCTGGTCGAGCACGTCGATGTCGCCGGCGCCGACCACGGCTACGACGGCCAGGACGACGAACGGGCCCTGCACTCCTACGCGCTGATCGCCCGTCAGGTGCGGGAAGCCGTGGGCACTGCCTGAACTCCCCTCCCTGACAAAGCACTTCGCCGACCGTCCCCTCAGACAGTCGGCGAAGTGCCGCTGGGTCACGCCGACGGCACCGGCTCCGGCAGCGTGAGGCCGAACTTCCCCGCCGCCTCGGTCAGTTCACGCCAGACCTTGGGCGCGACGGGGATGCCCTTCGTACCCCGCCCCTCGGCTACCGCCGCGCTGCGCTCGCCGGGGTAGAAGACGCCCTCGGCGCCGTCCGCGGGCGGCAGTTGCTTGAGGGTGGCCAGCGTTTCGTCGACCGCCGCGGTGAAGGCGGCCGGGTCGCCGAAGGCCGCCGGGTCGAGGGCGATGAGCAGGGCGTTCTGGCGGTGCTTGCGGCCCTGCGGGTCGTCCGAGTGGAACGCGGCGAAGATCGGCGCTCCGACCAGCACGCTGGTGAGCAACTCGAAGGCCAGGGACATCCCGGACCCCTTGACGCCGCCCAACGGCAGGGGCATGACGGCCAGTTCGGGGTCGGTGGTCGGGGTGCCGTCCGCGGTGGCCGCCGCGCCCTCGGGCAGCGGAGTGCCGCTCGCCTTCGCCTGGCGGATCTTGCCCAGCGCGATGGTCGCGGTGGCCATGTCGAGGAGCAGCGGGGCGTGGGCCTCGGCCGGTACGGCGATGGCGAGCGGGCTGGTCGCCACGGCGGCGCCCTTGACGCCGGTGTAGCCCATGTTGGGCATGCCGGAGACGTAGCCGATGCCGACGAGACCCTGCTCGGCGATCTTCGACACGTAGTAGCCGATGGCGCCGGTGTGGACGGTGCGACGGACTCCGACGGCGGCGACTCCGCTGATCCTGGCCCGGGTGACCGCCTCGTCGGCGGCGGCGCTGAGGGCCACCGGGCCGGGGGCGCGGTCGGCGTCAAGAACGGCCGCTGCCGGGGCAGTCGACTCGATCGTGATGTCGGCGTCGGCGTTGGCCACGCCCTTGGCCAGCAGCTCCAGATAGGCGGGGACGCGGGCGATGCCGTGCGAGTCGACGCCGCGCAGCGCGGCCCACACGAACACGTCGGCGGTGGTGCGCGCCTGCTCGGCGTTCAGGCCGCCCTTCTCCAGGAGTGCGGCGGAGAAGGTGCGCAGATCGTCGGCGGCGACAAGTACCTTGCCCGGCTTGGGCGTTGCGGTGTCGGACATGGTGGCGGGTGCCTTCCTGGTTCAGCGGGTGACGAGTACGTCGACGACGGCGGTGGTGCCCTCCGCCACGGCCTTGAGCGCACGCTCCAGCGCGGGGGCGAGGGCCTCGGGCGCGTCGACCGTCTCGGTGTGCATCCCGAACGGCTCGGCGAACGCGGCGAGTCGGGGCAGCCGGTGCAGATCGGTGCCGAGCCACTCACCGGTGTCGGCGGCGGCGCCCTCGGGGTAGAACCTGCGGTGGTTCATGTTCATCGACTTGTAGACGCGGTTGTTGAACACCACGATCAGCAACGGGAGTTCGTAGGCGTTGGAGGCGTCGTACGACGGGATCACCGGGTTGTACGCGAACGCGCCGTCGCCGATGGTGAGCACCACCGGGCGTTCCTGGGCGGCGAGTTTGACGCCGAGCGCGACCGCGATGCCCTGGCCGAGGCCGCCCTGGACGTAGAAGTACGAGTCGGGGTCGGCGGTTTGGACATGGCGCTTGACGACACGGCTGTGCGTGATGGTCTCGTCGACGACGATCCCGCCCTGGCCGTCCAGCAGCTTGCGCAGCGTCGCGGCGACGAGGACCGGGTCAACGCCCTCCGCCTGCGCCGCCTTTGCCTCGGCGGCGGCGATCGCGGCCTGTTCGTCGGCGTGCCGCTGCTCCTGGGCCGCACGGCGTACGGCGACGGCCGCTTCGTCGAGGTCCTTCGCGCGCTTGGCCAGCTGACGCAGGGTGTTGGCGACGTTCCCTTCCAAGTACTTGTCGGCGAACAGGACTTGGTAGACGACGTGCGGGCGCTGCGGCACCTCGTCGATGACGACGATCGTCGCCTTGGAGGGCCGGCGCGACGGCGGGTAGAAGGGGGCACGGCAGTTGACCAGAAGGATCAGGTCCGCCTCGTCCATCCACGGGCCGATGTCGCTGCCGGCGTGCAGCGGGTGGGTGCGCGGGAAGTTGCCGCAGACCGCCGAGTCGGGTTCGACGACCGGGATGTTCCACGCCTCGGCGAACGCGACGAGGGCCTCGAAGCCGCCCGCCTCGCGCCCGGCCGTCTCCGTGACGATGACCGGATTCTCGGCCTCGCGGATCAGCTGGGCGACAGGATCGACCTCTTCGGGCGAGCTGTGCGTCGAGCCGGGCGCGACGATCGACTTGGCCTCGCGTCCGTCCCACTCCTCCAGCAGGATCTCCAGCGGGACGTTCAGGTACGCCGGTCCCGCCGGGGCCCGCCAGGCCAGTTCCGCCGCCCGCGTCACCATCGTAGGAAGGGTGTGGACGCTGGCGGCCTCGTTGGACCACTTGGTGAAGGGCTGTGCGATCTGGTGCGGGCCGCCAACGATGGACAGGTTGCGGTACCACTGGCCGCCCGGGTCCTGGCCGGGGCCGTCGCCGTACGTGGTCGACTCCGAGGAACTGACCACCATCGGGACTCCCGCGAGCAGCGCCCCGTGCACCGCCATCGAGCCCTGGAGCAGACCGGGGGCCGCGTGCAGCAGGACACCCTGCGGCCGGCGCTTGACGAGGCCATAGCCGGTGGCCATGCCGACCGCGACGGTCTCGTGGGTGAGGTCCAGGTACTGCGGGCAGGGCAGTCCGTCGCGGTGGCGCCGGGCGAGGGACTCCCAGACGGGGGCCCACTCGGAGCCCGACGAGCAGAAGATGTAGTCGGCGCCGACGGCGTTGAAGGCGGTGACGAGAGCGTCGCCGCCGTCGGCGCCGGGGGTGTTGGTGATGTCGGTCATCTCTCGTGTTTCCTCAGCCCTCGATCGGCCAGTTCAGGACCTCGGAGATACCGCGGCCCATGATCCATTCAAGCTCCTCGGGCGTGAATTCCCAGTGCTTGGTGAACTGCTCGATCGTGTCGGTGTAGGTGATGCCGTGCCCGAGCAGCCGGGTGATGTCGGTGCCGTAGAAGCAGCGCTGCGGGCCCATCTTGTCGACCATCTCGCGGACGTACTTCTGGATGTTGTTGTTCGGGAACGGCTGCGTGGAGTAGCCCGGGAGCGCCGAGAGCTTCACGTAGATGTTCGGGTGGGCGGCCAGGTCGGCGGTCTCCGCGACCCAGTAGCCGATCGCGTCGTCGACGCAGCGGGCCATGATGCCCATGTGGTCGATGATGATCTTCAGCTCGGGGTGCTTGGCGGCGATCTCGCCCAACTCCCGCTTCCAGATGGGCGCGTGGACCATCGTCGGGACGCGGAGTTCCTCGGCGATCGGCCAGTACCAGTCGTTGGTGCCGTCGATCATCCAGTTGCGGTCCTGCGGCCGGTGGAAGGTGAGGCGCGTGCCCTTCACATGCGGGTTCTGCGCGAAGTCCGCCAGCATCGCCTTGCCCTCTTCGGGCTTGTTCTGCGGGATGCGCGCCATGATGCCGAAGCGGTCCGGGTACGCCTCGCAGGCCTCCAGGGCGTAGTCGATCCGGTCGCCCTCCCAGGACGGCGGCAGGATCAGGGCCCGGTTGACGCCGGCCTCGTCCATCAGCTCCAGGGCCTCTTCGTACGAGAAGGGGTCCTCGCGGTGTCCGTTGAGGCGGATGCGCTCCCGCGCTCCCGGGACCCAGGGGCGGTCCGGGGTCTCTTCCTTCCAGATGTGGATCTGCGTGTCGACAACGAACATGTCATGAGCTCTTTCTCTCGAAGGTCTTTACGGAAGGAACGCTAGGCGGGCGACAGGGCCTTGCCGAGCCCCGGGAGCGCAAGCAGTAGTTGCGCGAAACACCGCTGCACGCAGGGCATTCTCAGTGTGCGGACGGGGTGTCGAATACGGCGCCGACGATGTGCTCGGCGATCGCCATGGACGCCGTGGCGGCGGGCGAGGGCGCGTTGCGCACGGCGGTGATCCGGCCCACCTGATGGATGCGGAAGTCGTCCACGAGGGTGCCGTCGGGGTCCAGTGCCTGGGCGCGGACGCCCGCACCGCCGCGTACGACGTCGGAGACGCCGACACCAGGGACGTACAGCTTCGCGTCCTTCATGAAGGCCTTCGCGGACAGTGAGCCGCGGTACTCCTTGATGCCGGTCCGCCAGTGCTGGGCGGCCATCTTCCAGGAGCCGGGGTACGCGGCGAGTCCTGCGAGGTCCTTCAGGGAGAAGCGGCTGAGCTTGTAGCCCTCCCTGGCCAGGGCCAGGACGGCGTTCGGGCCGACCTCGACGGTGCCGTCGACACGCGGGGTGAAGTGCACGCCGAGGAAGGGGTAACGGGGGTCGGGCACCGGGTAGATGAGCCCGCGCACGAGGTTCGTGCGGTCCGGCTTGAGGAGCATGTACTCGCCCCGGAACGGGATGATCTTCGGTTCCCTCTTGTCCTGCGCCAATTTCGCCACGGCGTCCGAGTGGAGGCCCGCACAGAGGATCAACCGGTCGACGCGGACGCGTACTTGACCCGACGCGACCTCGATACCGCCGGGCACATTGGTGATCGACGTGACCGGGAAACCGAGCTTCACCTCGCCGCCGGAGGCCTCGATGTCCTTGGCGAACTCCCGGGCGATCGCCGGGTAGTCGGTGATCGCGGTGCGTGGCGAGTGCAGCGCCGCGATACCGCCCGCGTGCGGCTCCAGCTCCTTGATCTCCGCCTGGGAGATCCTGCGGAGTTCGGGCACGTGGTTGTTCCTGGCCCGCTCGTAGAGGCTGTCCATCCGGCCCAACTCGTCCTGGCGTACGGCCACTACGAGCTTGCCGATCTCGTCGTACGGCAGCCCGCGGTCCTGGCAGTACTCGCGCAGGATCCCTACGCCGCGTACGCACAGGTCGGCCTTGAGGCTGCCGGGCGCGTAGTAGATGCCGGCGTGTACGACACCGGAGTTGTGGCCGGTCTGGTGGACGGCGACCTCGTGTTCCTTCTCCAGGACCACGACCCGGGTGCCGGGGCGGCGCAGGGCGATCTCGCGGGCGGTGGCCAGGCCCACGATGCCGGCGCCGACGATGCCGATCGTCTCGTCAGCCATCGGCATCCTCCTCTCTGTCGTACCGAATCTCTGTCGTACCGACTTGCTCAGACCCCGAAGTGGATGGCAACGGTTTTGACCCGGGTCGAGAAGCGCAGGACCTCGTCGCCCTGCTCCTTGTAGCCGGTGCCGGAGTCGTGGAAGCCGCCGAAGGGCAGGTGGACGTCCCAGCCGGGGGTGGTCGCGTTGACCGCGATCTGCCCGCACTCGGCCTCGTCGGCGAAGCGGTACGCGGAGGCGAGGTCGCGGGTGAACACGGCGGCGGCGAGGCCGAAGTCGGAGTCGTTGACCGCGTCGACGGCCTGCGTGAAATCGTCCACGGCACGGACGGCGAGGACCGGTCCGAAGACCTCCTCGCGCCAGATCGCCGTCTCGGCGGTGACGTCGGCGAGCACGGTCGGCTGGACGAAGCAGCCGTGCGCGTGGTCGCCGTCGGTGTCCGCTTGGCCACCGGTGAGGACGGTGGAGCCCTGTTCCACGGCCCCCGCGAGATGGGCGAGGACGCTGTCACGCTGCTTCGGGCTGGACAGCGGGCACAGGGTGGTCGCCGGGTCGCTGCCCGGGCCGACCTTGAGGGCCTCGACCTCCGCGACCAGGAGGCGGGTGAACTCGTCGTACACCGGCCGCTCCACGACGACCCGGCTGGTGGCCGTGCAGCGCTGGCCGGCCTGACCGAACGACGCCGCTACGACGGTCTTCGCGGCGAACGGCAGGTCGGCGTCCTTGAGGACCACCGAGGCGTTCTTGCCGCCGAGTTCGCCCTGGAAGCGGACGTTGCGGTCGGCGAGGCGGCGCCGGATGCGGTTGCCCACCTCGTTGGAGCCGGTGAAGGTGATGGCGACGATGCGCGGGTCGTCGAGGAGCGCCTCCTCGATCTCGGCGGTGCGGCCGGTGACGACGTTCAGGACACCGGCGGGCAGACCCGCATCGTGCAGGGCGCGGGCGAAGTGCAGGCCCGACAACGGTGTCTCGGTGGCCGGCTTGAACACGGCCGCGTTGCCGGTGGCGAGCAGCGGGGCGAGCTTGCGGGCCGGGGTGATCAGCGGGTCGTTCCACGGGCTGATCACGAGGATCACGCCGATCGGCTCGCGCTGGGTGTGCACGCGGGTGTTCGGGCGGGCGTCGTGCAGGAGGGTGCCGTAGCCCTGGCGGGCCAGGCCCGCGTAGTAGTCGAGGAAGTCGGCGGCCTTGAGGGTCTCGCCGCGGGCCTCGGCGCCGGTCTTGCCGTTCTCGGCGGTGACGTCGGCGGCGATCTCCTCGACCCGGTCGCGGATCAGCCTGGCCGCCTCGGTGAAGACGCGGGCCCGTTCGAAGGGGCTGGTGCGCTTCCATACGGCGAAGCCGCGCTCGGCGTGGTCGTAGGCGCGGGTGACGTCCTTGGCGGCGAGGGCGGGGATGCGCGCGAGGGGGGTGCGGACGTCGGCGGGGTTCTGTACCTCGATCCACTCGCCGGTCGCCACCCACTCTCCACCGGAGAGGGTTTCCAGGCTTCGCATGAAGATCACTTCCTTCGTCCGCCGCGGTGCGGGTCCGCGGTCTGCACAGTCAGCGGCCACAACGGGCCGAATGCGACAACACACCATGTGAGGGCGATACCACCAGCCCCGCGCAGGCAGGCATTGCTTGCGCCGTGCGCAGGTCGGCGGCGGGTTGATCCGTGCTGGAATCGGCGGACCGGACGGCACGTTTCCGGCCGCCGGGAGCCGAGTTTCCGCTGAGGAGAACCAGACATGGCCTACGCAGTCATCGCCCGCTACTTCTGCGAGCCCGCCGACGAGGCCACGGTGCGGGCCGCGTTGCTGAAGGTGCGCGAGCTCACCCGTGCCGAGCCGGCGAACCTGGCGTACGAGGTGCACGCCGAGGCGGACGTACCGGGGAGTTTCGTGCTGTACGAGCAGTACGCCGACCGGGCCGGTTTCGACGCGCACAAGGCGGCCGAGCACTTCGACGAGCTGATCGTGCGGACGATCTGGCCGCTGCTGACCGACCGCAAGGTGACCTTCGCCGAGGTCCTCTGACGGATCCCGCCGGGAAGCGCGCCGCAGCGCTTCCCGGCTCGTCCGTCTTCCTCAGAACTCGTTGCCCCAGACATACCGGGCGACCGTCTCCACCAGCTCGATCTTCCGGCGCTGTTCCTCGGTGGTCAGCAGCGGCCGGCTCGCCACATCGGCGAAGCCCCGCGACGGCGCTACGGCCCCGTCCTCCAGGTCCTTGAACTCCCCCACGGCGTCGACCCTGGCCATCACCGTGTCGATGTCCTCCAGCGCGGGCACGGTCGCGTCGACGACACCCAGGCAGAAGTCACGGCCCTCCGGCAGGGCCTTGACCAGGGCGAGTTCGGCCGGGGTTCCCTGGTCGAACGGCAGGATCCAGCGGTCGGCGCCGATCGCGCCGTAGAGCTTCTCGGCACGGGCCCAGTCCACCGCGGCCGGGGCGACCGGGCCGGGGGCCACGCCGATCCGCACGCCCTCGGGGCGCTCGTCCAGGCGTACCGCGAGGGCGTCGACGGCGAGGGCGTCCTCAAAGGAGAGCGCGCCGGGGTCGGCCGGGTCGGTGGCCAACTGTCCCAGCAGAAGGGGGTTGTTGAGCTGGATCAGGCGTACACCCTTGGCGACCAGCGACTCGATCTCCGCAAGGATGATCTCCGCGAGCGCCTCCCCCAACTCCCGTGCGGAGGACGGGCCGAGGCCGGGCTGGAAGGTGGTTGCGGCGAGGTACGCGGGCGAGGGCAGCGAGACCTTCGGGGCGATCACCGTCAGCTCGGCGAGCCGTGCCACCCAGTCCGCCAGCAGCGGGCCGCTGGCCTTCGGCAGGGATTCCGCGACCCAGCGCACGAGCCCGTCGGCGTCGGTCTCGTCCGTGCGCCGGAAACCTGACACCCCGTCAAGGACCACGCTGCGGAAGTCTTCCCGGGGGAAGTCGCCGTCGGTGACGACGGTGGAGCGCAGCTTGCGCTGGAAGACGACCGCGTCCTTGACCGCCTGGAGTTCCGCCTCTTTCAGCGCCTCGGGGTCGCCCGCTGCGCGTGCGGCGATCAGCTCGGCGGGGCGGACCAGGCTGCCCTGGTGGTCGATGCGGTAGTTGAACGTGTCCGCCATGAGTTATGCGTCCTTTCCGGACGAGGCCGGCTTGCCCGCGACGCCCCAGGCAGCGAACTCGAGTTCGTAGCCGAGGGAGGCGAGGACCTCTTCGGCGATCTGCTGGTCCTCGTCCGCGGTGCCGCCCGCGATGCCGAGGCCGCCGATGATCTCGCCGTCCTTCTTGATGGTGAGGCTGCCCTCGGTGGCCATGATCGGCATGGCGGCGCCGGGGAGTTGGGAGAGCTGGGAGAAGAAGACCGGCTGGCTCTCCTGCCACTTCTTCAGCATGTTGCCAGGGCGCTGCATGATGGCCGCCGTGTACGCCTTGGCGCGGGCGATGTCCGGGGTGAGCGGGCGGGCGCCGTCCAGGCGGCGGATGGCGATGGGGAAACCGCCCGCGTCCACGACGGCGACGCTCACCGCCTTCCCGACCGACTGGGCGCGCTTGTGGGCGGCGTCGATGATCTCCTCGGCGGCGGCCAGGGTGAGGCTGCTCATGCTGCTTCCTTCGGTGCGGTGAGGGTGCGGCGCAGGTGGGCGACGGCGGCGTTGTACTTCTCCGGCGTCTCCCAGTACATGGAGTGCGGGGCGTCCGGGACGATCTCCAGGTGCGAGCCGGCCAGCAGTTCGTGGGCGCGGGTCACGGTTTTCACACTGAGCACCGCGTCCTTCTCGCCCGCGAGGAAGGCGACCTTGACGCCCGAGTCCCGGATGTCGTCCAGGGAAGGCCCGTTGGTGTCGAGGTTGCGCAGGTCCTGCATCCTGGCGACGTTGAACGTGCCCATCTGCTGGAAGAGGAAGGTGAGGTCGGCCCGCTCCTGCTGGAAGCCCTTCGTCAACAGGCGGTCGATGACCGGCAGTTTGACGGCTTCGGCACGGTCGGCGGCGGCGAGTTCCTTCAGCTCGGGGTGGCTGATGCCGCCCAGCGAGTGGCCGAGGACGACGGAGCCGACCCGCTCGGGCCGCAGCAGTCCGGCGCGCAGCGCGGCGACGGAGCCGATGGACTGGCCGACCAACATGACGTCGGTCAGGTCCTCTTGGTCCAGTACGGCGACGACGTCACCGGGGAAGTCCTGGCCGTCGAACTCGGGCATCGACGAGTCGGACTTGCCGAAGCCGCGCAGGTCAACGGTGACGACCGTGAACTCCTCGCGCAGCGCCGCCACTTGCTGCCACCAGGCGGCGTGGTGGCCGCCGCTGCCGTGCACGAACAGGATCGCCGGACCGCTGCCGTGGCGCTCGTAGTAGATGGAGGTGCCGTCGGAGTCGGCGATGGGCATGGGGATGAACTCCTGTACGCGCGGGATTAGTTGGGGCGGCGGCCGTGGAAGACGAGCTCGATCATGGTGTGGTCGGGGTCGTGGATGTAGCAGAACTTCGACTGGTTCTCGGGCCGTTCGATCGGCCGGGTGTGCCGGATACCCAGCTCCGTGATGTGGGCGAGGAACTCGTCCCAGTCGTCGACCTCGACGGCGAAGTGATAGGGCGCCATGCGCTCCATCTCCTCGACCGGCGTGAAGTGGAGGTCGAAGTTGCCGCGGGTCATCAGCACCACACGGGAGTTGGACTTGGGCATGATGCGCTTCATCCCGAAGACCTTCGTGTACCACTCGGCGGTCCGGTCGGGGTCGGTGGTGGGGAAGTTGACGTGGTGGATGTAGCGGGGTGCGCTGCTCATGACGGATTCCCTTCGCTGTGTACGGGGTTGGACAGGACGCCGATACCGCTGATCTCGATGTCCACGGTGTCCCCGGGTTCGAGTTGGCAGGTGGACTCGGCGCCCATCCACAGCACGTCCCCCGGGTGCATGGTGATGTGCTTGGTGAGTTCGACGATGTGGTCAAAGGGGTCGAAGACCATGTCGCCGGTGGCGAACGAGGCGCGGACCTCCCCGTTCACACGGAGTGTCGTGGTCTGCGCCAGGGCATCGACGTCGGTTTCTATCCACGGGCCCATCGGCTTGAACGTGTCGCTGTTCTTGCTGCGCCAGAACGAGCGGTCCTGGTGCTGCCAGGTGCGGGCGCTCACGTCGTTGCCGATCGTCCACCCGAAGACCGACTTGCGGGCCTCGTCGTAGGAGGCGTGCTTCAGGGTGCGGCCGATGACCGCGACGAGTTCGGGCTCGGCCTCGAAGCGGCCCTCGACCTCGGCCGGCTTGACGATGGGCGAACGGTGGCCGGTGAGCGCGTTGTTGGCCCGGTAGCCGACCTCGGGGCGGCTCGGGATCTCGGCGCGGGCGTGCGCGATGTGGCGCGGGTAGTTCATGCCGACCGCGTAGAACACGGGCGGGACGACGACGGGCAGCCACTGCGCGTCGGCGACCGGCACCGTGCCGAGGACCGAGGGGTCGCCGTCGAGGGGCGACTCGGACAGCAGCTCGATGTCCTCCTCGCCCACGCGGCCCCACACCGCCCGGCCGCCGACCGCAACTCGGGTGTATCTCATGGCGGTTCAGCCCGCCAGCAGGTGGGAGACGCGCTTGGTGATCAGGTAGGCGTCGAGGGCTTCCGGGCCGCCCTCCCTGCCGTAGCCGCTCTCCTTGACGCCGCCGGAGGGGGCTTCCGCGACGGACCCACCGCAGTGGTTGATGGAGAGGATGCCGGCCTCCAGCGTGTCGGCGAGCTTCTCGGCGGTGGCGGCGGACTCGGTGAAGCCGTAGGCGGCGAGGCCGTAGGGAAGGGAGTTGGCGATGGCGAGGGTCTCGTCCAGGTCGGTGAAGGGCACGATCGGGGCGAGCGGGCCGAAGGGTTCTTCGTGCATCAGCTGCGCGTCCGCCGGTACGTCGGTGAGGACGGTCGGGGCGTAGAAGTAGCCGTCGCGGCTGAGGCGTTGGCCGCCGGTGAGCACCTTGGCGCCGCGTTCGACGGCGTCGGCGACCAGGGTCTCGATCGCTTGCAGTCGGCGCTCGTTGGCGAGTGGGCCCATGGTGGTGTCGGCGTCGAGGCCGTCTCCTACGGTGACTTCCCGGGCGGCCTTCACGAACTCGGCGGTGAACTCCTCGACGATGCTCGCGTGGACGAAGAAGCGGCTCGGCGAGGTGCACACCTGGCCGGCGTTGAAGAACTTCGCCTGGGCCGCCTTGCGGGCGGACTTCACCGGGTCTGCGTCCGCGCAGACGATGACCGGGGCGTGGCCGCCGAGTTCCATCAGGGTGGGCTTCATGACCTCGCCGGCCTGGGCGGCGAGGAGCTTGCCGACCGGGACCGAGCCGGTGAAGGCGACCAGGCGGATCCGCGGCGAGGGGATCAAGTGGGCTGATACCTCGGCCGGTTCACCGAAGACGAGGTTGAGGACACCGGCCGGGAGTCCGGCGTCGGCGTAGCAGGCGACCAGCGCGGCAGCCGTACCCGGAGTCTCCTCGGACGCCTTGATGACGATCGAGCAGCCGGCGGAGAGGGCGGAGGACAGCTTGCGGTTGGGGCCGCCGACGGGGAAGTTCCACGGCACGAACGCGGCGACGGGGCCGACCGGTTCGCGGCGGACGGTGAGGACGGTGCCGGGTGCGGACGGGATGATCCGGCCGTAGGCGCGGCGGGCGTCCTCGATGTGCCAGCGCAGGGTGTCGGCGGTGCGCAGGGCCTCGGTGGTGCCCTCGCGGAGGGGCTTGCCCTGTTCCTGGGCCATGATCCGGCCGATGTCGGGGGCGCGTTCGGTGATCAGGTCGGCGGCGGCGTGCAGGATCGCGGAGCGCTTGGCGATCGGCGTGGCGCGCCAGACGCGGAAGCCCTCGGTGGCCGCGTCGAGGGCGCGGTCGAGGTCGGCGGTGGTGGCGAGCGGTACTTCGCCGATCACCTTCTCGGTGGCCGGGTTCACGATCGGGGCGGTCCGTCCGGTGCCGCCCTGGCACCACTCGCCCGCGATGTACATGCGGACGGCGGGGTAGCCGTGGTCGGAGGTCATGAGTCGGTGCCCTCTCAGGCTGGAAAGGCGGGAGTGGAGGTCAGGTGGCGGGGGCGTCCTGCTGGTCGCGGTTGGAGCGCAGGGCCCAGATGTGGTGCGGCGGGGTGGTCTCGTGGACGCGGGTCTCGTAGGTGTCGTCGACGCGGTCCATGTCCGCCGCGTACTCGACGCGCCCGCCGCACGGGGCGTGCAGGAAGCGGAAGACGTTCGAGCCGACGGTGTGGCGGCCGAGCTTGCGGGCCTCCCGCCAGCCGCGCTCGATCATGAAGTTTCCGCCTTCGATGACGTCGTCGAAGCCGGGGACCTCGTAGGCGATGTGGTTGACGCCGGCGCGGTCGGGACGGTGGCACAGCAGCACGGTGTGCTGGTCGTCGTCGCCCGGTGCCTGCATGAACACGCCCATCGGTTCGACGATGTCGGTGGGCCGGAAGCCGAGCCGCTCGGTGTAGAACGCGACGGCTTCCTCGCGCCCGGCCTTGACGATGTTCAGCGCGACATGGCACATGCGCAGCGGGAACGCCCGGGTCAGGGGTTCCAGCCCGGTGTTCCAGCGGTCGACGTTGCCGAGTGCGTTGGCCGGGCGCGGGGTGACGTCCGCGTCCTTCGGGCGGGCCAGCGTGAGTCCGACGCCGAAGCCGCTCTCGTCCACGGTGTGGTGGACGCCGTCGGCGCTCTCGTGGACCTTGCGGTCGCGGCCCAGCTCGGCGACCAGCCGGGCCAGCTCCGCCGGGGTGTCGACGCCCCACACGACCTCGCGGATCGTCGGGCCCGCCTCCACCGGCGGCGGCAGCAGGGGGCCGGGCACGGTGTCCAGATGGAGGGTCTGCCCGGTGAGGGTCTCGAAGACCGCGTGCTCCTCGGTCCGCTCCAGCAGGAACAGCCCGAAGTCGCCGAAGAAACGGACACACTCGTCTACGTCGTCGATCCCGTAGGTGACGGATTCGATTCTCTGGATTCCCATGGATGCCTCGTTTCGCGGGTCGCCCGGCGAGCCTAGGTTTCCGGTCGTGAAACCCTCAATGGTCCGGGCTCGTCTTAATTCGCAATCGTTTCTTGCGACCTGATCCGCCGGACCGGTCCTACGACTCGATGGCCGGAATGGGGTTCTGTGAGAACCATTCGGCGAGGAAGTCCAGGAACACGCTGACCTTGCGCGGGGTGGCCTGGCCGGGGCCGTAGATCGCGAACAGGGGGCGGTCGGGGACCGCGAGTTCGGGGAGCAGGACCTGGAGGGCGCCGGTCATCAGGTCGTCGTAGGCCGGGCGCTGGGGCAGCAGTGCGATGCCGCGGCCGTGGACGGCGGCCTTCTGGAGGGCGATGTACGAGTTGGACGAGAAGGCGATGTTCCGGATCTTGTGCAGGGTGGAGGCGTGACCGTGGCCGATGCGCCAGACCGGGTCGTTGACGTGGACGAGGCAGTCGTGGTGGGCCAGGCCGTTGGGTTCGGTGAGCGGGCCGCCGCGCTCCAGGTACTTCTCGGAGGCGCAGAGCACGAAGGGCAGCGAGGCGATCTTCTTGAGGCGGACGCTGGAGTCGCGCAGGTCGCGGGTGTGGAAGGCGACGTCGAAACCACTGTCCAGGAAGTCGTACGTCCGGTCGGACATGCCACCGAGCTCGAAGCGGACGTGGATCTTGGGGTGGGCGGCGGAGAAGGCGGCGATCGCGTCCCCGAGGTCCAGGCTGCCTATCCACTTCGGGCAGATGATGCTCAGGGTGCCCTCGGCGCGGTCGTGGAGGTGCGAGATGACGGCGTCCTCGGCCTCGATCTCTTCGAGGATGCGGGCCGCGAACTCGGCGTACTTCAGCCCCGGTTCGGTGAGGCTGACCGAGCGGGCGGTGCGGTTGACCAGGCGGACGCCCACCTGCCGCTCCAATTCGGCGACGTGGCGCGACACGAGTGAGCCCGACGAGCCCAGCTTCTTGGCGGCGCCGCTGAAGCTCCCGGCCTGTGCGACGGTGACGAAGCTGTGCATGAGGAGCAGTCGATCCATGATTCCTCCGGAGGCCCACGAGTGCCAGGGGTGGGCCCCGGCGGCGGTGCCGGTCGTACGTAAGGGTCCGGCGGATCCGGAAAATCCCCATAGCGGCTCTACCAGGATATTCCGGCACCGCGGCGGACGGGCGGCTCGGGACAGTGCGGGGACAGACACGCCGCCCACGCGGCTGTGTTACTTGGGGCAGTACTGGGGTGCCTTGCTCAGGTTGTCCTTCGTGACCAACAAAAGAGGAATGTTGGCAATCTTGTCAACCTTCTTCTTGGCCAGCAGACCGACCGCGTTCTTCACCGCGGTCTGTCCTATCGACATGGCCGAATTCGCCACGGTGGCGGAGAGGCGGCCGTCCTTGACGGCGGCCAGGCCCTCGGCCGTGCCGTTGGCGGTCACGATCTTCACGTCCTTCTTGCCGGCCGCGTCGAACGCCTTACGGGCCGCGAGGGCCATGTCCTCCGAGGCGACGAACGCGTACTGCAGGTTCGGGTGCGCCTGGATCATGTTCTCGGCCACGTCCTGCGCCTTCACCGGATTGAACATCCCTGGCTGGTTCGCGACCACCTTCGCGGTGCTCGGCAACGCCTTCGTGAAGCCGCCCACCATCAGGTCGGAGGCGGCACCGGGCGCACCCGCGATGACCCCGACCTGGACGCTCTTGCCGCCTGCGTCCTTCGCGATCCAGCCCGCGTCCAGGGCACCGAGCTTCCCCAGGTCGACGACGGCCGCGCCGAGGATGTCGTTCACGTCGCTGGTGGCCACGGAGGTCAGATAGATCGGTATGTTCGCGGCCTTCGCCTTGGCGATGTCGGCCTTCAACGCGTCCACGTTGACCGTCTGCACGATCAGCGCGCTCACGCTGCGCGAGGTCATGTCCTCGATGTTGGACAGTTCGGTGGTGGAATTCTGGTGCGAGTTGGCGGTGAAGACCTTGGCGTTCTCCGTCTTCGCCTCCTGCTCGACCGCTTTCTGGAGACAGCTGTGGAACTCGGTGTCACCGCCGTTGACGAACCCGAGGGTGACATCGCCGGAACTCCCGCTGCCGTCGCTCGTGCCACAACCGCTCAGTACGAGGGTGGTGCCGGCGAACGCGGCGAGCATTGCTCCGCGGGAACGGACCGAAATCCTCATGGCGTGTGTGCCGCCTTTCACGTTTCATGGGCGCTGTACGTAGCGGAAATCAATGACGTGCGGAACGTGCCTTGTGCATCTCGTTGGCGATGGCCGCGATGAGCAGCACCGCGCCGACGGAGACCGACTGGTAGTTGCTGGAGACCTGGAGCAGGTTCAGCGCGTTGGCGACCACCCCGAGGAGAACCACGCCGAGCGCGGTGCCGATGATCGTGCCGTAGCCGCCGGCCAGGGCGGTGCCGCCGATGACGACCGCGGCGACGGCCTGGAGCTGGAGCGAGAGTCCGCCGGTACCGGGGCTGCTGCCGCTGAGCCGGGACAGCAGCATCAGGCCGGCCAGGCCCGACAGGGCGCCGGTGAGGGCGTAGAGCGAGAGCTTGCGGGCGGTGACGTTGATACCGCTGAGCCGGGCCACGTGCTCGTTGCCGCCGATGGCGAAGGCATCGCGGCCGAACACGCTGAACCGCATGACCAGGGCGGTCGCCACCAGCACGAGGATCGCCACGACCAGCAGGTAGGGCACCCCGAGGATCTTGTTGTTGCCGAGGGCGAACATCTTGGTGCCGGTGGAGACGCTGACGCTGTTGAGCACGAGCAGGGCGACGCCGTCCAGCAGGGTGGCCGTCGCCAGGGTCGCCACGAACGGGGCCACGTTCGTGAACGTCACGACCACCCCGTTGACCAGACCGATCAGCGTGGCCAGCACGAGTGAGACGACGACGGTGAACGCGGTGGAGTGGCCGTGGGCCAGCAACTGCGCCCCGACCGCGGTCGTCACGGAGACATTGCTGCCCATCGAGAAGTCCATGCCGCCCGCGGTCATCAGCAGGGTGAGG
Organism: Streptomyces prunicolor; assembly: GCF_045162825.1. Classification (NCBI taxonomy): domain Bacteria; kingdom Bacillati; phylum Actinomycetota; class Actinomycetes; order Kitasatosporales; family Streptomycetaceae; genus Streptomyces; species Streptomyces prunicolor. Next base: position 533,427 of record NZ_CP108676.1, read on the forward strand.
CCGGCCGCGATCACGGCGACGACGCTGACCTGGCGCAGGATGTTGATGACGTTCGTGTCGGTGGCGAACGAGTCGGTCCGCAGCGAGGTGGCGACGATCACGACGATCAGGACCGCGATCAGCCCGGTGTGCGGGGCCCTGCGGAGTGCGGTCGGCGAGAAGCGGGGGCGCGCCTTCTCGGGCGGGTCCGAGACGCCTGGGGCGTCGGGAAGTGCCTTGACGCTCACTGCGGTTGACCTCCGAGGGCGGTGGCGACGAGTTCGTCGTGGGTGATGGTGTCGATGTCGTGCTCGGCGACAGTCCGGCCGGCGCTGACGACGACGACCCGGTCGGCGAGGCGCATGACCTCCTCGGCGGACGAGGAGGCGAGCAGTACGGCGACACCGCGCGAGGCGAGGTCGTCGAGGAGGGCGTGGATGTCGGCCATGGCCGCGATGTCGACCCCGTTGGTGGGGTCCTCCAGGAAGCAGGCGACCGGCTCGGTCTGCAGCCACTTGGCGAGCAGCACCTTCTGCTGGTTGCCCCCGGACAGCGCGCCCACGGGCGGGTTCCCGGCGAGGGAGACCACGCCGTAGCTGCGGCGCAACGGAGCGGCGCGGCGGGCGAGTTGAGCACGTCGGTGGGTGCGGCGGCGGGCGAAGCGGTCGCGGGCCAGCATCAGGTTCTCGTCCAGGGACAGCTCGGGGACCAGGCCGAGGGCCCGGCGGTCGCCGGTGACGCAGCGCAGGCCGCTGGCGAGCGAGGCGTGAACTCGGCCGAAGGGCACGGGAGTTCCGTCCACGGCGAGTCGGCCGGTGTCGGGGCGGCGGCGGCCGGAGAGCAGGTCGAAGAGGCGTGACTGCGCGTCCCCGGCCGGGCCGAGCACGGCGACGATCTCGCCCCTGCGCACCTCGACGGTGAAGTCCCGCACGGCCCGTCCGTCGGTGAGGTCGTGCACCGCGAGGCCGATCTCGACCTTGGGGGCGGGGCGTTGGGCTCGCTGCGAGACGACGTCCCGGCCGACCATGCTGCGTACGAGAGCGGCGGCGTCGAACTCGTCGGCCGGGGCGCTGCGTACGACCGCTCCGTCCCTCAGGACCGTGATCCGGTCGGCGACGGCCAGCACCTCGTCGATGTAGTGCGAGATGTAGACGACGGCCACGCCCTCAGCGCGCAGCGTGCGCACCAACTCCCTGATCTGGTGCGCCGCTTCGGAGCTCAGACAGGCGGTGGGCTCGTCGAGGACGAGGATGCGGCCGCCGCGGCGGACCTCGCGGGCCACCTCGACCATGGTCTGCTCGGCGACGGTGAGCGAGCCCGCGGTGCGTGTCACGTCGATGTCGATGCCGAGGGCCTCAAGTGCCTTCCTGGCCTCGGAGTTGACCGCCTTCCAGCGCACGGCGCCGCCGCGGGTCGGCAGGTCGCCCAGCAGCACGTTCTCGGCGACGGTGAGCCCCATCGCCAGCTCCCGGCGCTGGGGCACCGACGCGATGCCGAGCCGGCGTGCCTTGCGGACCGTAAGTCCGTGCTGCGCCTGCCCGTTGACCTCGACCGTGCCGGCGTCGGCCTGATGAACCCCCGAGAGGACCTGCACCAGCGTGGACTTGCCGGCCCCGTTCATGCCCATCAGCGCGTGGACCTCACCCGGGTGGAGGTCGAGGTCCACGCCCTTGAGCGCGGCGGCGCCACCGAAGCTCTTGGTGACCCCTCGGACGCGAAGTACCGCGTCTGTCCTCGGGGTTGTCACGGACGCGGCTCGGAGCCGTCGGTGCCGACAGAGCCGTCGGCGTCGTCCGAGGCGACACGGGCGTAGCCGCGGATGTCCGGGAACGGGGGTTCCTTGTCGGCCTGGAGGTCCACCTGGAAGGTGTTGAGGCACATGCCGAGCATGGTGAAGTTGCCGAGTGCGCCGATGGTGTCGACCAGGCCCTTGGAGCCGAAGTGCGCCAGCGCGGCGGCGAAGGTGTCGTCGGTGACGAAGTGTTCGTCGAGGATCTCGCGGCAGAACTGGTAGAAGGCCTGGTCCGCCTCGTTGTCGAAGACGGCCTCGCGCTTCTCGGCGATCGCCTTGACGACGGCCTCCGGGATGCCGGCCTCGATCGCCTGATGCACATGGGCGTTCCAGGAGTACTGCGCGTCCCAGTTGCGGGCGGCCATCAGCAGCGTGAGTTCGCTCAGGTGCTTGGGAAGGCTGGAGTCGAACCGGGCGAACGCGCCGAGCGATTCGGCCCGTTCGCACATCTCCGGGCTGTGCAGCCAGACCCGGAAGGGTCCGCGGACCGCGCCGCGCCGACCGGCGATACGGGCGGCCAGTTCCTGCTGGCGCTGGTCCATTTCCTCTTCGGTGAGAACGGGGAGCCTCATGGGGCCGATACCTGCCTTTTCTTTCCGGCGCGTTACGTGCACGAATCGGGAAGCCGTGCGACGCGAGCCGACGCTACAGCCGGGTTCGGCAACCTCACCCCTCCGGAAATGCAAGGTAAAGCTGCACGCCAGAGGGCACCCATTCGCCCGCGCGAGGCCTAACGTCATACGACGCAGAAACGTGTGAGCGGAAAGGAACTCCGGATGACCACGATCGTCAAGGTCGCGTCCGTGCCCGTGCTCGACCGGGGCGGTGCCGTCGTCACGACCCCCCTCGTCACGACGCCGTCGGCGGGCGGGGAGAACCTCATCACCAGTGGGATGAGCGTGTATCCGGTCGGTTCCGGGGCGCCGTTGCACTCGCACAACTGCGACGAGCACGTGACGATCCTGGAGGGCCGGGCGGAGGTGGTGGTCGACGGCGAGGTGACGAAGCTGGAGCAGTACGACACCACGTACGTCCCCTCGCCGATCCCCCACCTGTTCCGGAACATCGGCGACACCCCGCTGCGCATCCTCTGGGTGTACTCGTCGGGCTATGTGACCCGGACGTTCACGGAGACGGGCCGTACGGTGGAGCACTTGTCGGCGGAGGACCAGATGGGCTCGGACGACTAGGGCCGTCCGTAGACACCGACAAGCGAGGGTCACCTGACCAGCGGCACCCGCCGATCTGCTCCGCCGGACCGGGGGTCTCAGCGGAAGAGATCGGCGTTCTCCGCGGCCCACTGCCGGAACGGCCTGGCCGGGGAGCCGGTGACCCGCGAGACCGCGTCGCGCACTGCCAGCAGTTCGTCGTTGACGTCCCCGCCGGTGACATCGAGCACCGCGTCCGCGCCCTCGTCCCCGAAGACAGCGCTCATTCGGGCGTGCGCCTCCTGCCGGCCGATCTCGACGAAGGGCACGTCCCGCCCGAGTATGGCCGCGATGGCCTCGACCTGCTGCCGGGCCGTCACCGGCGCAGGACCGGTCAGGGCGTACGTCCGCCCCTGGTGGCCGGGCTCGGTCAACGTCACCCGTGCCACCGACGCGATGTCCGCGGGGTGGATCGTGGGCAGGCCGGTCTCCGCATAGGGCGCACGGACCGTCTCACCGGCGCGGATCGACGCCGCCCACATCAGCGCGTTCGAGGCGAACTGCGTCGGCCGCAGGATCGTCCAGGCCATACCGCTCTCCTTGAGCAGCCGCTCGACCGCCAGGTTCTCGGCGGCGGGACCCAGATGCGGATGGGTCTGGACGGTGATGGACGACACCAGCACCACGTGCTCCACACCCGCGAGCCGGGCCGCCTCGATGAGCTGAGCATCCGGGCCCAGGCGCGACACGAGGAACAGCGAGCGCACCCCGCCCAGAGCGCGTTCCCATGACTCCGGCTCGCCGAAGTCGCCCTCGGCAGCCTCGCCCCCTTCGGGGAACGTGGCCCGTTCGGCGTCACGGGTGAGCCCTCTCAACGGCCGCGCACCGCATGCGTGCAGCTCCCCCACCAGGGCGCTGCCTATGTTTCCGGTGGCTCCGGTCACGAGGATCATGAACGTGTTCCCTGTCGTCGGGTGATCAACTCGACGACACGCTAGAAGCTCAATCGCGCTTCAGGTCAAGGAGATTCCCGACGCCGGCCCCCGCATCCCCTGCGGTGGCCGACGTCCGGTCCTGCCTCTGCACACCCGGTCCTGCTAGTGGGTGCCGACCAACTCCTGCTCCACGCCGACCCGTTCGCCCTGCTTCGAGCTGCGCAGTGCCGCGATGCCGATGAAGACCATGGAGGACAGACCGGCGATGGCGAAGGACGTGAAGCCCCAGTCACCATTGCCCGAGGCCAGCAGCTGGCCGCCGAGCCACGGGCCGAAGACGGCTCCGAAGCGGCCCATGCCGGAGGTCCAACCGACCGCGGTGGCACGGTTGTCCGGGGTGGAGCGGATGGAGACGGTCGCGTAGATCATCGTCTGGGCGCTGTTGAGGAAGACGCCGGTGAGGAACACGACCAGCATCGTCACGGCCTGGTTCATGTGGACACCGAGCAGGAAGACGCCGACGGCGGTGAGCGCGAACCAGATCGCCGAGATGCGCGGGGCGCCGAAGCGGTCGGCGGCGCGGCCGGCGACGAGCATGCCCACGATGCCGCCGAGGTTGAACACGACCACGAACGTGAGGGCGTTGGCCAGCTCGTAGCCCTCGGCGCGCATGAGGGTGGGCAGCCAGGTGGCGACGCCGTACACGAGGAGGAGTCCGCCGAAGGAGGCGAGCCAGTACAGCAGGGTCTGGAGCCATTCGCCGCCGCGGAAGAGGGCGAGCAGGGCGTCCCAGCGGTCGGCCGCCGTCTTCTTGCCCGCCGCGGCGGGGAGTTGGACCTCGAAGCGCTCGGCGAGGGCGTGGGCCTCGTCGGTGCGGCCCTTGGCGACGAGGAAGCTCAGCGACTCGGGGAGGAGCTTCAGCAGCACCGGGACGAAGAGCAGCGGGAGGACGCAGACCCAGAAGGCGGCGCGCCAACCGACCGGCTCCACCAGCCACTTGGCCACGTAGGCGGAGAGGATGCCGCCCGCGTGGTGAGCGGTCATCAGCATGCCGATGGTGAGGGCGGTCCGGCCGCGCGGGGCGTAGTCGGAGACCATGCTGATCGCGGTGGGCAGCAGACCGCCGAGGCCGACGCCGGCGAGGGTGCGGCCGAGTCCGAAGACCTCGACGCTGCCCGAGACCGCGCAGATGCCGGACGCGAGCGAGAAGAGCGTCACGCAGCCGATCATCAGCTGCTTGCGGCCGATCCGGTCCGCGACCGTACCCGCGGTGAGGGCGCCCACCAGCATGCCGAAGGTGGCGTAGCTGCCGAGGTCGCCGGCCTGGTCCGGGGTGAGACCGAAGGTCTTCGTCTCCAGCAGGTGCGGCAGCACCGAGCCGTAGATGAACATGTCGAGGCCGTCGAAGAGGACGGCCAGCCAGCACAGACCGATGACCAGGAGGGCCAGTCTGCTGGCGCGCGCGGACACCGCGGGCGACGGGGATGAGGAGGGGGAGGAAGACATCGTTGGTTACCTCTCGTACTTGGTGCGCTAGACGCTAAGGAGCCACCCCCCGGATAGTCAACGTTTTTGTCAACAATCTCATCGACAATCGCGTGAGGGTGGCTCCGGCGGCTCTCGCGCGCCACTCAGTGGCTTCCGCGCACCGCTCAGCCGACCGGCGGAGTTCCGTGCGTGTGGAAGGACTCGATGGTCTTCAGGCCCCAGGCCTGCCCCTTCTTCCGCTCCTCCTCGGTCCAGGTGATCAGCGGCCAGTCGGGCGCCAGGACGAGTCGGGTGAGGGGGTTGCACAGCTCGATGCGGTTGCCGCCGGGCTCGTAGACGTAGAGGAAGAACGTCTGCTGGATGGCGTGCTTGTGCGGGCCCGTCTCGATGAACACGCCGGTGTCGATGGCGAGATCGGCCGCGCGCAGAATGTCCTCGCGGGTGTCGGTCGCGAAGGCGATGTGGTGCAGCCGCCCGGTCGAACCGGTCCAGTCCTCGGTGTAGACGACGTCGTACGACTTGTTCGTGTACGTCAGCCAACGCGCCGCGATCCGCCCGCTGTTGAGCCGGATCTGCTCCGTCGGCCGGGCGCCCAGCACCTGTTGCTGGAACTCGGCGCTCAACAGCACGTCCGCGGCAAGGAAGTTGATGTGGTCCAACCGCCGTACGCCGACACCCTTGTTGGGCTTGGCCTGCGGCTGGTTCTTCAGCGCCGGCTTCAGCTCGTCGGGGGCCTGGTAGTACTCGCTCTCCCAGTACAGGGCGTGCTCGTGGCCGTCCGGGTCGGTGGTGACGTAGAGCTTGCCGAGGCCGGGTTCGTCCTCGACCCACCTTCCGGTGCCGCCCGCCTCCTCGATCGCCTTGATACGGCGCTGGAGTGCCTCCTCGCTGGAGGTGCGCAGGGCGAGGCGGCCGAGGCCGGGCTGTTCGCGGGCGGTGAGGACCAGGCTGTGGTGCTCGTAGTCGTCGTAGGTCCGGAGGTAGACGGTGTCGCCGTCCTGGCCGTTGACGGTGAGGCCCAGGTAGTCGGTGAAGAAGGCGACACTGGCGTCCAGGTCCGGGGTGAAGAGCTGGGCGTGGCCGATATGGGCGATGTCACCGAGCGGCGGAGCCATCGTTGCCTCCAAGGGGGCGTGCGGGTGCGGGAGTCGGGGCGGTGTCGGTCGGTGCGGTGTCGGCGGGCCGGGGGAAGACCGTGCCGTCGAAGATCTTGCGTGCGGTGCGTACGACCGCGGTTCTGCGGACCACCGGGGCGGAGCCTGCGGATCCGGCGTCCACGCTAGTTTCGATGTCTAGGAATCCGCTGGGATGCTCGATGCGAATTCGGTCACTTTGTGCGGGTACCTCCGCGATGCCCTCCCCCACCCCGCCGGGGACGAGGAGCCCCGCCGCCACGCTCGCGGCGCCCAGGACGCCGATGGAAGTGTGGCAGCGCACGGGGATGAAGGTACGGGTCATGACCGCGCCGCCGTCCGTGGGCGGTGCCAGCAGGCTGAGCTTGGGGATCGTGGTGTGCTCGACGTCACCGAGGCCCATCAGCTTTCCCGCCGCCAGGCGGATCTCCCGTAGGCGGGCGGCGAGAGTGGCGTTCTCCTCCAGGTCAGTGGGCGTCTCGTACCCCGTGACGTCCAGTGCGGTGGCCGGGATCAGGACGACCGGCATGCCGTTGTCGACGCACGTCACCGCGGTGCCGGCGATCACGTCACGGACGCGGCCGGTCGGGAGGAGCGGGTTGCCGCCCTGCGGGAACTCGATCACCACCGGTGCCGCGGTGCCCGGCACGCCGGAGATCTCCGCGGTGCCGGTGTAGTCGACCCGCCCGCCCGGCGTGGGGAAGCTCGCGATCGCCAGTTCCCCGGTGTTGAGCATCCGGATGCGGACCGACGTCTCGCCGTCGACGGGGGCCACGAGCCCCCGCTCCACGGCGAACGGGCCGATGCCGGCGAGGATGTTGCCACAGTTCTGACGATCAGTCACCTCGGGCCGGTCGACCCCGACTTGCAGGAACAGGTAGTCGACGTCGGCCTCGGGGTCGGCCGAGGCGGAGACCACACCGACCTTGCTGGTGAGTGGGTGGGCGCCGCCCAGGCCGTCGATCTGGCGCGGGTCGGGGCTGCCCATGACCCGCAGCAGCAGGTCGTCGCGCTCGGCGGGATCGGCCGGGAGGTCCTCGGCCAGGAAGTAGGCGCCCTTGGAGGTGCCGCCGCGCATCAACATGCAGCACACCTCCGCGGGCCCGGTCACGACCCGGCTCCGGTGTACTCCTCGTACGACCGGTACTCGACGCCGAGTTGCTTGAGGGTGTCCCGCAACCCGTAGCGGTCCAGGCCGAGTTGACCCTCCAGGAAGGCGGCGCGGGTGGCGGCCTCCTTGGCCTCGCGGGCCTCGGACCTCTCGGCGGTCTCGCGGGCCTTCTCACGCGGGACGACCACCACTCCGTCGTCGTCGGCGACGATCACGTCACCGGGGCGGACCACCTGGCCGTCGATGGCGATCGGCACGTTGACCGAGCCGCCGGTGGCCTTGACGGTGCCCTGCGAGGAGACGGCGCGGGACCAGGCGGCGAAGCCCATGTCGCGCAGTTCCTGGGTGTCGCGGATACCGGTGTTGAGGACGACTCCACGTACCCCGCGCTTCTGGAGCGCGGTGGCGAAGAGCTCGCCGAACAGGCCGTCCGTGCACGGGGAGGTGGTGGTGACGACGAGGATGTCACCCTCGCCGCACTGCTCCACAGCCGCGTGGATCATGAGGTTGTCGCCGGGCCAGCCGAGCACGGTCACGGCGGTGCCCGCGACCCGAACTCCCTGCTGCACAGGGCGGATTGAGGGCCCGAGCAGACCGGTGCGACCCATGGCCTCGCTGACAGTGGCCACACCGAAGGCGGCCAGCGCCTCGACGTCCTCGGTAGCCGCCTTGGGGGGATTTGTGACGATCACGCCGCCCATGGTTATGCCAGCTCCTTCGCGATCTGCGGGTACGGGCGCATGTACGCCTCGGCCATGGTCTTGTGGGCCAGGCCCAGGTTCGGGCCGGCGTTGCGCTTGAGCTGGACGCCTCGGCGGACGGCCAGGTCGGTGTAGTAGTCCCACAGGTGCTGCTGGGCGCCGAGGCACTCCATCGCCTTGCGCTTGGTGTCCCAGACCTCGGTGATGTCGAGGAGGACCTCGGGCTTGAAGCCGCTCATCTCGGGCTGGTGCGGCTCGAAGTAGAAGACCGGCGGGGCGCCGATGATCTCGCCCTCGCCTGGATAGCCGATGGCCTGCGCCAGGACGCGGGCCTCCAGCGCCATCCGGTTGGCCGCCGGATGGTCACCGTTGTACGGGTCCTCGGTGGGGTGGGTGAGCACGACGTCGGGCTGCGTGGCGCGGTAGACCTCGACGAGTTTGTCGGTCAACTCGGCGGTGGCGACCAGGGGATAGTCACCGGCGTCGAAGAAACGGACCTCGGCACCGAGGGTGGCCGCGGCACGCTCGGCCTCGTCCCGGCGTATCGCCTTGATCTCGTCCAGCTTCTTGCCCTCGCGCCAGGCCTTGGCGGACTCGCCGCGCTCGCCGAAGGTCAGACAGGCGATGGTGACCTTCTCGCCGCGGGCGGCGGCCAGGGCGATGCCTCCGCCGGCCCGCCAGACGAAGTCCCCGGCGTGCGCCGTGACGACGAGTGTCGATCGTGGGGTGGCGGGCGCGTTGCCGTGCGTCATGACTCGAATCTCCTTGATGGACAGGTGTGCGCCCGCCCCCGGTGTGCCGCCGCGCCGCGCGTCAGTCGCGCAACGCCTCGATCACACTGGTGAGATGGGCGCGGACGGCCGCCTCGGCCGCCTGGGGGTCCCTGGCGGTGATCGCCTCGATCATCGCCAGATGCTGACTCAGGGACTGCTGCGGACGCCCCGGCCGCAGCGCCAACTGGAAGCGGTGACGCACCAGTTGGGCGTTGAGCCGCTCCAGCAGGGTCACGGCCGTCTGCTGGCCGGAGAACTCCCGTACCTTGTGGTGGAGTTCGCTGTTGAGTTCGGAGTAGGTGACCGGCTCGCCGTCGGCCACGGCCTTGGTCATGGCCCGGCCCAGGTCCGTCAGTTCGGTCAGCTGCTCGTCGCCGGCCGCGACGGCCGCCTTGGCCGCGCACAGTCCCTCCAGGACCATGCGGCACTCCGTGATGGCGACCGCTTCCTCCACGGTCACCACCCGCACCCGGGAACCCCGGTTGCGGATCCGCTCGACCAGTCCTTCGGCCGCCAGATCGATCAGCGCCGCCCGGATACTGGCCCGCGTCACATCGAACTGCTCGGCGAGCTCGTTCTCCACCAACCGCTGTGCCGGTGCCATGTCGCCCTGCAGGATCGCCTGCCGCAGCTGCGTGAGCGCATGCTGCTTGGCCTGCTCCCCGGTGCTCGGACGGGCTTCTTTCGGCATCGTTGCCCTCCCTGAGTGAGTGCCTGTCGAACCTAAATCTAGCCAAACAAGATTGTCAACAATTTTGTCCGCCGTATTGCACGCATGCTTCCGCCCATACTTACCGCAGACACGCCACTGCCCGCCCATGGACCGGCCATGGACGGGCAGTGGACAGCGGATTTCTACGATCTTCTCATGCTGTCTACGGCTTGTGACGGCTGCAGCTCATCGACTTGCCGTCCTTCGTCCCGCACCACTCCTGGTAGCCGGAGGTGAAGGAGCCGGCCCACTTGTAGTGGTCGTCGGGCAGCTTGTCGGGCGTGTAGGCACGGTAGTTGGCCGCGTCCTTCTTGTCGCCCGAGCCGTCGTAGGCGACGAGTTGCGGGTACGGGTAGACGGGCCGCGTGTACTCGACGGTGGCCGCGGCGCTACTGGCACTCGCGGAAGCCTTCGCACCTCCCCCTCCGAGCTGGCCGCCCGCCGGTCCCCCGGGCTCGCTGCCGCCGCTGGTCTTGGAGGCGATGACGGCGCCGGGGGTCTTGCCGGTCTCCCGCCAGTCGATCAGTTTGCTCAGCAGGTCGAAGTTGTCGGGCCCGTCACCGCCGCCGCAGTGGTTCACGCCGGGGAACAGGTACAGGCGGTAGAAGTCGTCGACCTCGTCCTGCCCCATGGTGTCGATCATGGCCTGGCGGTAGACGCGGGTACCGGTGGGCGGGATGTTCGGGTCGGTCAGCCCGTGCCACTGGATCAACTTGCCGCCTGCCTCATGGAACTTGGTGAGGTCGGGGTCGGTGGCGTCGTAGATCCCGGAGACCTCGCGCTGGTAGGCCTTGAAGATGTCCACGGTGAACAGCGACGCGTCGAGCTTCAGCGTGGGGTCCGCCTCCCACTTGCCGACCCACCGCAGGAACCCGAGCCCGATCCCGTACAGCTGCACCGAGCTCTGCCCCTGACCGGCCTTCGGGATGAACAGCCCCTCCCAGGCGGCCTCGGAGCCGTAGGGCTGGCCGCCCGTGTACAGATGGGTGCCGTCCGGGGCGGTCACACCCGCGTACGCCTTCCGCACGACGTCGACCTGTTCGGAGGTGAGACAGCTCGAACTGTCCTTGTTCTCGGCGCACTTGAGGCTCGCCGGATCGAAGGCGCAGGTCGCCGGATCCTGGATGAGGTCGTTGTTCAGCTTGGGGTCGGCGCACTTCGCCATGACGGCCTTGTGCAGCATGCCGAGCTTCGAGGCGGGCAGGATCGTCGAGCCGTCCGCGCGGAAGTCGATCGTGGAGAGGTACGCCTCCTGCATCGCGTTGAGCGCGGTCTGGTTGAAGGCCGGGGCGCCGACCAGGGCGGCACTGAAGTCGCCGGGGTAGCGCTGCACCTCCATCAGCGTCTCGCGCCCGCCGTCCGAGCAGCCGTCGTAGTAGGAGTACGTCGGCTCGGCGCCGTAGAACGACTTCGTGATCGCCTTGGCGGCGGTGGCGAAGGCGTGCTCGGAGCGGTAACCGAAGTCCACCTTCAGCTGTGGGTTCGTCGCCCAGACCTCGGCGGAGCCGCCGCCCATGCCCGAGGTGGAGACGTGTCCCTGGTTGTCCTGGCCGAGGGCGAAGGAGCCGTCGGTGACGGGGACGCAACCGGTGGAGGCGGCGGGCTGGGCGCTGACGCCGACCATGCCGCAGTAGCCGCCGCACCCCTCCTGGAGATAACGCTGCCGGTACGTCTGCGTCGGCAGCCGCAGTTCGAACTGGATCTGCGGGGCCACCGTGCCCTTGACGTCGCAGTACTCGTACACGTTCGCGTCGCCCTTGGCCACCACGCTCGCCGAGGCGACGGACGTCGCCGCGTCGTCGAGGGCGCCGAAGTCCTTCTGCAGCAGGTCGGCGCAGGAGATCTTCGGTTTGGTGACCGGCAGGTCCTTCCCGACGTCACCACCGGCGGTCACCCTTGTGACGCTCGCGCCCGCGTCGGCGTCCGCCGAGAACGTGTCGGGCAGCAGCGCGAGGCCGGTGACGAGGGCCGCGACGACGACGGCCACCAGGATGACGATCCTCGTCCGTTTCGACGAGTGGGCAGGACCAGGGCTCATGGTTTCAGCGTCGAGTGGACCCTGGCGGGAGGCCACCGCCGTGGGCCACATGGGTGACCCGCTCAGGCTTCGCGGTAGAGCGTGCTGAGCAGTTCCAGGACGGGCTGGGTGGCGGGGTGCGGGTCGTCCTTCCACCAGGCGAGCCGCACGGCGATGGGCTCGCCGTCGCGCACCGGGCGGTAGACGACTCCGGGGCGTGGGTACTGGTTGGCGGTCGACTCCGCGGTCATGCCGACGCTGCGGCCGGTGGCGATCACGGTGAGCCAGTCGTCCACGTCGTGGGTGTCCTCGGTGGCCGGGCGGGAGTCGGGCGGCCACAGGTCGGCGGTCGTGGTGCCGGTACGACGGTCGACGAGGAGGGTGCGCCCCGCGAGGTCGGCCAACCGGACCGAGCGGCGCCGGGCGAGGGGGTCGTCGGAGGCCATGGCGCACAGCCGCCGCTCCAGCCCGACGATGGCCGACTCGAACCGCCGGTCGTCCAACGGCCTGCGGACCACGGCGAGTTCGCAGGCGCCTTCCCCGAGTCCCGCGGTGGCCGAGTTGACGCGGACCAGGTGCAGGTCGGTCTCCGGGTGGGTCCGGCTCCAGCGGCGCTGGAAGGGCAGCGTGTGCCGGCCGAGCGCCGACCAGGCGTAGCCGACGCGGAGATGGGCGTGGCCGGAGGTGGCGTCCCGGACCAGGTCGTCGACCTCGGCGAGGACCCGCCGGGCGTGGGCGACCACCCGCAGCCCGGTGCCCGTCGGGGTCACCGATCGGGAGGTTCGCCTCAACAGCCTTACACCCAGGGCCTGTTCGAGCGAGGAGAGGGTGCGGGAGACGGCCGCCTGGGAGACGCCGAGCGCGACGACGGCGTTCTCGGTGACCTTCTCGACGCCGCCCTGGTCGGCGGTGTCGACGAGGGTGACGTTGGGCCGGTTGAAGGTCTGAAGGTAACTGTCTCTGAACGTGGGCCTCTTGCACAAATACCGGTACCAGGGCTTGAGTGCCTCGGCGGTCGCCGGGTCCTCGACGAGCGCGTCCACCCGGGCCCGCAGCTCGTTCATCTTCCGGTAGTCGGCGACCTCGGCCGTGCTCGCCGAGTCCGCCGCCCCGCCGCTCCCGGACAGAAACGTCCGCAGCAGCGCGGCACTTGTGGTCCAGCCGTCGTCGACCAGGTCCTCGGCCGCACCCCCACCGGCCACGTGCGCAAGGAAGTTGTCCCTACGACGCTGCTGCCAGCCGGGGCCGAGCGTCCGGGCGAACTCCGGATCGGTGCGCCGGTTGCCGCGTACGTCGACGGAGGACGGGGTGCGCTGGAACACGTACAACTGCTGTGCGTCGCGCCCGAGATGGGGCACGACCTGGATCGCGGTGGCACCGGTGCCGATGAGCCCGACGCGCTTGTCGGCGAGCCCGGTCAGGCCGCCGTCCGCGTCGCCTCCGGTGCAGCCGTAGTCCCAGCGGCTGGTGTGGAAGGTGTGACCCCGGAAGGTCTCCATGCCGGGGACGCCGGGCAGTTTGGGGCGGCTGAGCGTGCCGAGTGCGACGACGACATACCGGGCCCTGATGCGGTCGCCCCGGTCGGTGGTGACGAGCCACTCCAACTCGTCCTCGTCCCAGGTGAGTTCGGTGACCTGGGTCTGGAAGCACGCGTCGCGGTAGAGGTCGAAGTGGCGCCCGATCGCCCGCGCGTGCCGGCGGATCTCCTCCCCCGGCGCGTACTTCCACCCGGGGAGCTGGCCGACCTCCTCCAGCAGCGGCATGTAGATGTACGACTCGATGTCGCAGTGGATGCCGGGGGAGCGGTTCCAGTACCAAGTGCCCCCGAAATCACCGCCCTTCTCGATCACCCGGATGTCCTGGACACCGGCCTGGCGCAACCGTGCGGCGGCGAGCAGTCCGCCGAAGCCGCCGACGACGATCGCGACCTCGACCCGGTCGTCGAGCGGTTCGCGGGTGACGTCGATGTCGGCGTACGGGTGGTCCGCGTAGTAGCCGAACTCGCTGGTGGCGCCGCGGTATTGGGCGCTGCCGTCCGGACTGATACGCCGGTCCCGCTCGGCCCGGTACTTGGCGCGCAACGCCTCCGGGTCGAAGCCGAGGTCGGTGTGGGGGGTGACGGACATGCTGGTCCTCTCAGTCGTCGAGGGATGCGATGCGGTACGACGGAGCCCGACGCCGGTGTCCGTGGGGTGACCGGCGTCCGGGGCGGGACGGTCAGCGCCGCATGTGCCGACGCACCCAGGCGGCCTGTCCACCGTCGACGAGGAGGTCGGTGCCGGTGATGAACTGGGCCTGGGACCCGGTGAGGAAGGCCACCGCGTCGGCGATCTCGCCCGGTGTGCCGGTGCGGCGCGCTCCGCAGTCGTCGATCGTCTTGAGCATGTGCCCGCCGTGCGGCGACTCGGCCTCGGCCTTCGACATCGCGGTCGAAATGACGCCGGGGCTCACGGAGTTGATGCGGGCGCCGCGCAGGTTCCAGGCGAGCGCGGCGGCCTCCACGCGCACGTGGTTGGCGCGCTTGGCGACCATGTAGGCGCGCAGCGAGTCGTCGCCCACGGCGGTGACGACGGGCAGGGAGAGCAGTTCCTCCGCCGGGGCGGTCGCGAGGGCGGCTTCGTCCTCGGGGCTGAGCGAGGCGTAGTGCCCGGCCATGCTGGAGACGGCGACCAGCGCGGTGCCCCGCCCTGCCACCGCCTCGAAGGCGTCGATCACATGGACCGTGCCCAGCAGGTCGACCTCCAGGACCGTCCGCGCCGAGGCGATCGAGGCGGAGACCCCGGCGGTGTGCGCGACGGCGACGACCCGGCCCTCACCGGCCGCCGTCTGGGCCAGCTTCTCGACGGCCGTACGGTCGGAGACGTCGGTGAGGACGCCGTGCGCCGCGTAGCCCTCGGCGGTCAACGCGGCCACGGTCCGGTCGAGTTGGCCGCGTGAGGCGTCGGCGAGGAACAGGGTCCGGCCGCTGCCGATACGGCGTGCGATCGCCGCCCCCATGCCTCCGGCACCGGTGACCACGACGACGTCGCGGGGTTCCTCAGACGGTCGTAGCGCCATGGACGGCCTCCTGCCAGCTCGCTCCTGCCACGATGGCCTGTCGCCATACGCGGATCGCCTTGGGCGGCATACCGACCGCGAGAGCGCCGGTGAGCCGGTCGCCGGTGCGGTAGGCGGCCACGAACCGCCGCTCGCCCAAGTCCCCGTCCACCACGGCGACTTCGTCGTGGCCGCGCAGATAGCCGTAGGCCTGGATCTTCATGTCGTACTGGTCGGACCAGAAGTAGGGCACGGGCGCGAACGCCTTGCGTGCCTCCGAGTCGAGGAGGTTGCGCGCGGCTGCCATGCCCTGTTCGGCGGCGTTGGTGCGGTGCTCGATCCGCATCGACGTCTCGAACAGCGGGTTGTACCAGCGGGCGACGTCACCGGCCGCGTACACGTTCTTGGCGGCCTCGCAGTACTCGTCGCACACCACGCCGTCACCGACGGAGAGTCCACTGTCGGCGAGCCACTCGGTGTTGGGCAGCGAGCCGATCGCGACGAGCACCTCGTCGGCCTCGATCTCCTCGCCGGTCCCGAGCCGTACGCCCTCGTCGGTCACCTCGGTGACGGAGACGCCGGTGCGCAGCTTCACGCCGTGGTCCACGTGCGCCTGCGCCAGCACCTGCCCGACCTGCTCACCGACGGAGTGTGCCAAGGGCACGGGGGCCGGTTCCAGCAGGGTCACTTCAGCCCCCAGCCGCCAGGCCACGGCGGCGGCCTCCGCGCCGAGGAACCCGGCGCCGACCACCACCAACTTCCGCCCGGCACCGAGCCGTTCGCGCAGCGTCAGCGCGTCGTCGAGCGTGCGCAGCACATGCGCACCCTCGCCCGGCAGCCGCCGGGGCCGCACCCCGGTGGCGATGACGAGCCGGTCGTACGACACCTGCGCGCCGTCCGACAGCCACACCTCCTGCGCGGCCAGATCCAGCGCGGTCGCGGCGACCCCGAGACGCAGGTCGAGGTCGAGCCCGCTCAGGTCGGCCGGGGTGCGCAGGGCGACCCGGTCGGGTTCCCACTCGGCGGCGAGGACCTGCTTGGACAACGGCGGCCGGTCGTAGGGCGGATGGGGTTCTTCCCCTACGAGGGTGAGTGAGCCGGTGTAACCCTCGCGGCGGAGTGTCTCGGCCGCCGCGAGTCCGGCGGCCGAGGCTCCGACGACGACGATCCGGGTCACTGCTCCACCAGTCGGATGGCCGCGGCCGGGCAGACCGCCACGGCTTCCCGTACGTCGTCGAGGAGTTCGGCGCCGGGCTGGTCCTCCAGGAGGATCGCCACGCCGTCGTCGTCACGCTGGTCGAAGACGTCGGGGGCGGCGACCACACACTGTCCGGAGGCGACGCATTTCGGTTCGTCGAGTTCGACCTTCATGGTGTGTCCTCTGCTCTCTGTTCGTTCGTGTGGGGGGGTGGTCACCAGGCGACGGGCAGGCAGGCCACGCCGTAGGTCGTGCCGGTGCGGTCGAAGGCCAACTGCTCGACGGGGGCGGCCAGTCGGAGGGTCGGGATGCGGCGGTAGAGGGTGCCGTAGACGACCTGGAGTTCGAGGCGGGCGAGGTTCTGGCCGAGGCACTGGTGGGGGCCGTAGCCGAAGCCCTGGTGCTGGCGGGCGGAGCGGGTGATGTCGAGGCGGTCGGCCTCGGGGAACGCTTCGGGGTCCCAGTTCGCGGCGTGCAGGTCGAAGATCATGCCCTCGCCGGCGCGGATGGTGACGCCGCCGATCTCGATGTCCTCCTTGGCGACGCGGCGGACGCCGGTCTGCACGATGGTGAGGTAGCGGAGCAGTTCGTCGACCGCGCCGGCGATGACCTTGGGGTCGTCCGTGTCGCGTACCAGGGCGAGTTGGTCGGGGTTCTGGAGCAGGGCGAGCGTGCCGAGGCTGATCATCGTGGCGGTGGTCTCGTGCCCGGCGATGAGCATGGCGACGCCCATGTGGACGGCCTCGGTGCGGGTCATCTCGCCGTTGTTGACGCGCCCGGCCATCTCGGACAGCACGCCCTCGGCCGGGCTCTCCAGCCTGAGCCCGATGAGCTTGTCCAGATAGGCGGCCAGCGCGCCGCTCGCCGCCCGTGCCTCCTCGGGCGACGCGGCGCTGTCGAGCGCGATGCTGCTGTTGCGCTGGAAGAAGTCGTGGTCCTCGTACGGCACGCCGAGCAGGTCGGCGATGACCAGCGAGGGGACGGGCAGGGCGAGTGCGGTGAGCAGGTCGGCCGGGTTGGGGCCGGCCAGCATGTCGTCGATCAGCTCGTCGACGATCTTCTGGACCGGGGCCCGCATGGCCTCTATCCGCTTGACGACGAACGGCGCGTTGACCGTCCGGCGCAGCCGGGTGTGCTCGGGGGCGTCGGTGTTGGTGATCATCCGCGGGCTGCGCGGGGCGATCTCGGCGCGGTGCGCGTTGACGTAGGGGAAGCCGGTTTCCAGGTCGTCGTCGCTGACGCGGGGGTCGGTGAGCAGGGCGCGCTGATCGGCGTGGCGGGTGATCAGCCAGGGCGTGGTGCCGTTCCAGATGCGGACCCTGCTGATCGGTTTCCCGTCGCGCAGGCCGTGCACGGCGGGCGGCGGGGCGAGGGGGCAGCGCGCGTCCCGCTGCATCGGGTATTCGGGGACCGCCGCTGCCGCGTCGGGCGCGGTGTCGGTCAGGGTGTCGGCCATGTCTCTCCTCGGTGGTGGGGGGCTCTGCGTGGGGCGGAGCGCCGGGGTACTGGGATCGAGGCCTCGATGAGCACATGCAAACAGAGTGGGCTGACTCCTTCCGGTCAGTTTCCTGACAACAACCTGACGTGACCCAGATCACGTGGCGACACTGTTGCCATGAACCGGACAGAGATGTCAAGGAGTGTCAACTCAGTTGAATTGCGAGGGAGTTGAACGATCGTGACGCCATGGAACCGACTCGCGAGCGCAACGAAAAACGGGCGGCGCCACGTCACCGTGACACCGCTCGGCACCCCCGCTTCACGGGGTGTCCATATTTGCTCCGCGCATCCCGTGCAATTCCCCCGGCGGGGCGCTCACCGCTCGTCGGCCGCCCGCCCGAGCCAGTAGCCGAAGCCCCGGCGCGTGTGGATCAGGGGCGCGCCCTCCTGGTCCACCTTGCGGCGGAGGCGGGAGACGAGCTGTTCCATCGCGTTGTCGCCGCGGAAGTCGCCCCAGACGTACCGGCTGATCTGTTCCTTGGACAGCACCTTGTGCGCGTTGACGAGGAGGTGGCGCAGCAGCCGGTACTCGGCGGGCGTGAGGTCGAGGGTGTACCGGCCGCGCCGCGCCTGACAGGTGGTGTCGTCCAGGACCAGGTCGGCATAGCGCAGGGCGCCGTCCCGGCCGCCGCCCCGGCCACGCAGTAACACCTGGATACGGGCGAGCACTTCGGCGATCCGGAAGGGCTTGGTGACGTAGTCCCGCTCCCCCGCGCCCAGTTCGGGCAGCAGTTTGTCGAGGGCGTCCCAACCGGTGAGCAGGAGGACGGGCGGGCGGTGCGTGACGAGTCGGCGGCCCTGCGCGAGGGCGTCCATCTCGGGCAACTCGGCGTCGATGACGACCAGTTCGAACCGCTGCTCCGCGAGCCGCGACACCACCTCGGTGCCGTTCCCGGCCGTCCCGATGCGGTACCCCGCCAACTCCAGTGTCGTGGAGAGGAGTTCGGCGTTGTCCGGCTCGTCCACGGCGACGAGCAGATGCTGCCCGCCACCGCGGGCGAGTGATCGTGTCTCACTGATGCTGTCGTACGTGGACATGGGCGTCACCCTAGCGTCCTGCTTGCCTGACTCAAGCAATATACATTCGATTGCTTGACTCAAGTAAGTCAGATACGCTTGCCTAACTCAAGGAAGCCCGCTGTGAGGCCGGGCCGACTGGAGTCAGGAGCACAGCTGAGCCCTCGCTCACCAGAACCGGGGCCGCCTTGAGCGGAAGGCGGCCCCGCGCCGAACCCGTGGGGACGGGGGTCGGCGCCGTCCCGGACCCGGTCGCCGGCCACTCCCCCGGCTCGGCGCCGGGTCCGCGGACAAACCACCTCCCCACCTCGGGATGACCGGAGCGGACCTGCTGAGAACCAAGGAGTACGCCATGCGCGGCAGTGGTCTTGAAGGACGCGGTGTCGTCGTCACCGGGGCGGGGTCCGGGATCGGCCGGGCCGCAGCCCTCCAGTTCGCGCTCGCGGGTGCGGAGGTGCTGGTGGCGGACCTCGACCGGGCGGGCGCCGAGGGGACCGTCAAGGAGATCGAGCACGACGGCGGTCGCGCCGTACGCGTCGTCGGTGACCTGAGCGAGCCGGCGGTGGTGGACGAGGTGGTCGCCACCGCCGTCGACGCGTTCGGCGGGCTGGACGTGCTGGTGAACAACGCCGGGATCCTGGACCGGATGTCGGCCCTCGCGGACACCGACGACGCCGAGTCGGAGCGGGTCGTCCTGATCAATCTGACGGCGCCTTTCCTGCTGACCCGGGCCGCGCTGCCGCACATGCTCGCCGCCGGGCGCGGCGCGATCGTCCTCACCGCCGGCGAGGCAGGACTGCCCGGCAGCGCGGCGGGCGCCGCCTGTACCGCCGCCAAGCACGGGATCGTGGGCCTGGTGAAGTCCCTCGCCGTGATGTACCGGGGGCAGGGAATCCGCGCGAACGCCATCGCCCCCGGGGCCACCGCGACCGGCATCACCTACGACGTCGACGCGCGGGCCCACGGCCCCGGGGTGATCGGCCCCGGCCTCGTGCACTGCGACCGCATCGCCTTCCCGGAGGAACAGGCAGCCGCGCTCATCTTCCTCGCGTCCGACGCCGCCCGGCACATCACGGCGCCGTGCTGCCCGTCGACGACGGCTGGTGCGCCGTATGACGGGCACGCCGGGCTGTCGCCTCGGGCGGGTCAGAGTTGCCCAACGGTCGCCATTCGACGAGGACTTAAATGGCGTCAAGTTCCGGCCACGCGGGTCTCGACGCGAGCAGCGGCTTCGTGAGCGCTTCCCTCAGGCTCACGTGTGGTTCCCTCCGGCTCACGCGTGGTGTCCTCCAGATCGAACAGACTTGGATCTTGGCTGACGTGCTGCCTCAACCATTCCGTCGTCCGCCCGCCCGCGCCCGGGCCGATGCGCCTAACCTGATCTTCATGCGCGCTACCGTGCGGCAGGCGGCCCGGGCGACAGTCCAGCTGGTCGTGTCCGCCGCGATGACCTTCGGGTCGTACATCTTCGTCACCGTGCTCCTGATCACCGCGATCCTCACGGCCACGGTGGTCGGCGCGTTCATGCTGCCCGAGACGGTGCTGCTGATACGGCGGATCGCCGGGGCCAAGCGGCAGCAGGCGGGCGGGTGGACGGGCCGGAAGATCCCCGAGGCGTACCAGCCGCTCACCGGCACCGTGCGCGAGCGGCTGCGCACGGCGGTCCGCGACCCGGGCACGTTGACCGACTTCCGCTGGATGGTCGCCTACTACGCCTACGGCACGCTGCCCGTGCTGATGCTGCCGTTGTGGCCGCTGGGTCTGGTCGTCGACGGGGTGTGGTGCGGGCTGCTGCGCCGCCGGGCCGTCGTCCTGCCGTTGATCAGCCGGCTCGCGGACCTGGACGCCCACTGGTCCACCGTCCTGCTGAAGCCCTCACCGAAGGCCCAACTGGCCGTACGCGTCGAGGAGTTGACGCAGACCCGGGCGGGCGCGATCGCCGCGCACGAGGCCGAACTGCGCCGGATCGAACGCGATCTGCACGACGGCACGCAGGCCCGGCTGGTCTCGCTGTCCATGCGCATCGGGCTCGCCAAGCGGGCCTACGACCAGGACCCGGCGGCGGCGCGCAGGATGCTCGACGACGCGCAGACGCTGGCCGAGGAGGCGCTGACGGATCTGCGGCATGTCGTACGCGCCATCCATCCGCCGATCCTCACCGACCGCGGCCTCGTCGGCGCGGTGCGCGCGCTCGCCGCCAGCAGTGCGCTCTCCGTCACCGTGACCGTGGACGGGCTGACCGACGGACACGACGGGCCGCGGGCCCCGGCGGCGGTGGAGGCCGCCGCGTACTTCGTGGTCGCCGAGTCGCTGACCAACGCGGCCAAGTACAGCGGCGCCGACCGCGCCGACGTCCACCTCGCCCGCGCCCGCACCGGACTCCGCGTCCGGGTGCGCGACGAGGGCCGGGGCGGAGCCGACGAAGCGGGCGGATCGGGGTTGCTGGGTATGCGCCGCCGGGTCGCCGCGCTCGACGGCGGTGTGACTCTGACCAGCCCCGTGGGGGGACCTACCGTGATCGAAGTGGAGCTGCCGTGCGTCTGGTGAGTGTGGTTGAGGCGGAACTGTCGTGAGAGTCGTGATCGCCGAGGACAACGCCCTCCTTAGGGAGGGATTGGTCCTGCTGCTGACATCGGCCGGACACGAGGTGGTGGCCGTCGCGGGCAGCGGGCCCGAGGTGCTGCCCGCGCTGCTCGAACACCGGCCGGACGTGGCCGTGCTGGATGTGCGGATGCCGCCCGGTTTCCGCGACGAGGGTCTGCGGGCCGCGTTGGAGGCACGGGAACGGATCCCCGGGCTGCCGGTGCTGGTGCTGTCGCAGTACGTCGAGGAGTCGTACGCCGCCGAGCTGTTGGGCGTCGGGGCGAGCGGGGTCGGCTATCTGCTCAAGGACCGGATCGGCCGCGTGGACGAGTTCCTCGACGCGCTGGACCGGGTGGCGGCCGGCGGTACGGCGCTGGACCCCGAGGTGGTGACCGAGCTGCTCACCCGGCGCCGCAACTCACCGCTGGACTCGCTGACCCCACGTGAGCGCGAGGTGCTGAAGCTGATGGCGGAGGGCCACGACAACACGACGATCGCGGGGACCCTGGTCGTCACGGAACGCGCGGTCAGCAAACACATCGGCAACGTGTTCCTGAAGCTCAGCCTGCCGCCGAGCGACAGCGGGCACCGCCGGGTGCTGGCGGTACTGGCGTATCTGCGCAACGTGTGACGTGCGCGCCGCCGCTCTTCGCGCCCGGGGACGACAGCGGCGGCGGCGCGTACGCACACCCCGCGCCCCTGTCGCCGAACCACCCCCGTTCAGGCGAACCCACCCCGAAACACGCGTGCCACCGCGCCACCCCGTCGACACCTCTGCCGTGACCCCGCCACCGACGCCACTCCCCCACGTTCCACCCATGCTCGCCACCCCCGGCCCCCTCCCGCCGACCGCGCAGGACACCCAGTGGGCCTACGAGACCAAACAGGACGGCCAGCGCGTGCTGGCGTACCTCCCAGGCGACGGCAGCGTCCTCCTGCGCGCCCGCTCCGGGGAGGACATCACCGCCGCCTACCCCGAACTGCTCATCCTGGGCCGCGAGTTGGGCACCACCCCGGCGATCCTCGACGGCGAGGTGCTCGCCCTGGACGAACAGGGCCGCGCCGACTTCCAGTTGCTGCAAGGCCGGATGGGCCTGGCCGGATCACCGGCGCAGGCAGCGCGCCGAGCCGCCGAAACGCCCGTCCATCTCGTGCTGTTCGACATCCCCCACCTCGGACAGCCACTCCTCGCGCTCCCCTACGTCCGCCGACGCGCCGCGTTGGAGCAGCTCGGCCTGGACGGACCGTACTGGTCAACTCCCGCCGCGCTCACCGGACATGGGGCCGAGGCACTGCGAGCCACCCGTGAGCACGGGCTGGAGGGGCTGGTCTGCAAGCGGCTGGACTCGGGGTACGAACCGGGGATGCGTTCCCGCGCCTGGATCAAGATCCGCAACCTGCGCAGCGAGGACGTGCTGGTCGGCGGCTGGGTGCCCGGCAAGGGGCGGCTGACGGGTCTGCCGGGTGCGGTGCTGGTGGGGCAGCGCGCGGGCGGGCGGCTGCGGTACGTCGGCAATGTGGGCACCGGCTGGAGCGAGGCCGAGCGTGCCGAACTCGCCGTGCTGCTAAGGGCGGCCGGGACCGACACGTGCCCCTTCGACCCCGTACCGCCGGTGGCCGGCGCGCGCTGGGTGGTTCCCAGGCTGGTCGGCGAGATCCGTTACAGCACGCGCACCCGGGCCGGGATGCTGCGCCAGCCGTCCTGGCTGCGGCTGCGCCCCGACCTCGCGCCGGAGGAGTCGGCGGCGGACGTACCAGACTCCATGTCCGAGGATTTTCCGGACAGCTGAGGAAGTTGCGTAGATCAAGTATTGGGTCGCCCGTTACCGGAGTGACACCCCCACCCCTTGGCGCGTACATGAAAAGTCGGGATCATGAAAGCCCTTTCCCTCCACAGCCGTTGGGCTGCGCCGAAGAGGAGGACGCAGTGTCGTCCCAGAAATCCCGAACCCGCCGTACCCGGTGGTTCGCCGGTCTCGGCGGTGCCGCCGCCCTGGTCATCGCCTTCCCCAGCGCCGCCTTCGCCGCGCCGCCCACCGCGCTGCCCGCGAACGCCGAAGCCGCCGAGCAGACGTATCTGCCCGCCTTCGACTACGACACGGACGGCTGCTATCCGACGCCCGCGATCGGCCCGGACGGGACGATCAACGGCGGCCTGAACCCGACGGGTTCGCTCAGCGGCGAGTGCCACGACGCCTCGGATCTCGACAACACCAACAGCTACTCGCGCTACAAGTGCAACAACGGCTGGTGCGCGTACATGTACGGCCTCTACTTCGAGAAGGACCAGGCCGTCGCCAACTCCAGCATCGGCGGGCACCGCAACGACTGGGAACACGTCGTGGTGTGGGTACAGAACGGCACGATCCAGTACGTGTCGACGTCCAACCACGGTTCGTTCACCGTGCACGCGGCCTCCGACGTCCGCTTCGACGGCACGCACGCCAAGATCGTCTACCACAAGGACGGCATCGGCACGCACGACTTCCGCCTCGGGAACGCGAACGACGAGCCGCCGGAGAACGCCAAGCACACCTGGCAGTACCCGCCGCTCGTCGGCTGGAACGGCTATCCGGCGGGCCTGCGCGACAAGTTGAGCGCCTATGACTTCGGCAGCGCCAACTTCGGTCTCAAGGACGCGAACTTCGCGGCCCACCTCACGTCGGCCAAGCCGTCCGGAATCACGTTCGACCCGGCCGCCTGACCGAACCGTCCAGGGGGCACCATCGTTCTCAGGGCTCCCGGAGTCACCTCGACCCCGGGAGCCCGAGAGGACGGAACGTGGCAGCTGAACGCGGGATCTCGCGGCGGGCTCTCCTGATCGCGCTGGGCATCGCCGGGGCGACGGCGGTCCCGGCGGGTGCGCAGGGCCCGGCTCCCGGGAACGGATACACCATGCCCACCCTCGCCTTCGACGACCAGGTCGTCCAACGCCGCCTCGGCACCGTCTACGCGTCCGCGCTCGGATCCGTCTCCGGCGCCAACACCATCGGCGCCGACCGCGCGGTGTACGACAAGGCGGGCCTGCTCAGCTACCCGCCCGGCACCGTCGTCCGGGCGGGCGGCGGCTATCCCGCGCCGCAGCGCTGGACCCGGGACGCGGCCGTCAACGCGTGGAGCGGGGTGAGCCTGCTGGCGCCGGACGTCGGCCGCAACACCCTGTGGTCCGTGGTCGACCGCGCGCGGGACGGGTTCGTCGTCCAGCAGGACAACCAGTGGTGGGACCAGATCGTGTGGGTCCTGGCCGCGCACCACCACTACCTGGTCACCGGCGACCGCGACTTCCTCACCCGGGCCCACGAGACGTCCGCGCACACCCTCGCGGCCCGCCGCGCCCAGCACTTCAACCCCGCCTTCGGCCTCTTCGAGGGCCCGGGCTTCATGAACGACGGCATCTCCGGCTACCCCAGCCCGCCCGCCTCGACGTCCGTCCACTCCTCCTTCGTCCTGGACCACCCGCACGCGGCCACACTGATGTGCCTGTCCACCAACTCCCTCTACTACGGCGCCCATCAGGCCCTCGCCGCCATGTCCGAGGCCCTCGGCCACCCTGTACAGGCCGCGTCGTACCGCTCCGACGCGGAGCACCTGCGCGCGGCGATCGACAAGCACCTGTGGCGGGCGGACGCCGGGACCTACGGCTACCTCGTCCACGGCGAGGGCCCTCTCGCCGGACGCCTGGACACCTCCCAGGAGGGCGCGGGCCTGGCCCTCGCGATCCTCCTCGGCGTGGCCGACCCCGATCGCGCCGTCCGGATCCTCGACTCCACGCACTGGCAGCCGTACGGCATCGTCAACGTCTGGCCGCACTTCCCGCGCTTCGACGACCGTCGTCCTGGACGGCACAACGTGATGGTCTGGCCGATGGTCCACGGGCTGTACGGCCAGGCCGCCGCCGACGCGGGCCGCACCGAGCCGTTCGCCCTCGCCACCGACACCCTCGCCGGTCTGGTCACCGCGAGCGGCGGCTTCTACGAGCTGTACGACTCCGTGAGCGGCGCGGTCGACGGCGGCTGGCAGGGCGGCGCGAGCGGGCACGCCGACCACTTCGTGTCCCAGCCCGACCAGACCTGGTCCGCGACGGCGTATCTGCGCCTGATCCACGACGGCCTGTTCGGCCTGACGTTCACGGACGAGGCCCTACGGCTGAGGCCGTGCCTGCCGTCGAACTGGGGCGCGGTACGGCTGCGCGGGCTGCCGTACCGGGGCATGACGCTCGACGTGACGCTGAGCGGGGGCGGGAGCCGGGTGCAGTCCTGCGCGGTGGACGGGGTGTCGGGCGAACCCGTCGTGGCGGCGGACGGGCGGGGCCATCGCGCCGTCGACATCGTGCTGGCCTGAAAGTCCGGGCCCCAGGCCTCACTTGGTGAACCCATCCGTGCCCCCGCTACGTGTCCGGTGCAGTGCCCGCGGTGATCCCGTGGGCCCACCGATCGTCGACGGAACAGGAACGGATGGACTCGATGATGAGATCTTCAACCGCGACACGACTCCCGCTCGACCGTCCCGCCCGCTCGCTCACCGGACGCGGGCGCACGCTGGGCGTGGCGCTGGCCCTCGGCGCGTTGCTGGTGTCGGGCGCGACCATGGCGCTCGCCGCTCCGGCGGTCGCCGCGACGGGTGACATCACCTGCCCGTCCACGGACTGTGTGCGGATCGCACCGGCGGCCGGTGCCCCGGTCGCCATCGCCCCCGTCGACGCCGGCACGGCGTATCTGGCGTACTCGGGCGGCGATCTGCTCAAGCTCGACCTGGCCACCGGAGCGCTCACCACGGTCACCACCGGTCTGGGCAACCTCCGCGGAGTGGCCGTCGCCGACGGCAACGCGTACATCACCGCCTTCGACGGCACGCTTCAGCAGGTCAGCCTCGCCACGGGCGCCCGCCGTACCCTGGCCGCCGGTCTGCCCTCGCTGTTCGGCGTGGCCCGCTTCGGCACCACGACCTATGTCACCGACGGCAACGGAGAGATCGTCGCCGTCCCGGACGGCGGGACTGCGCACGTGGTGGCCACGGGGCTCGGCTTCTCCTACGGCCTCGCGTTCGACAAGGCGGGCTTCGCCTACACCGCCGACATGGGCCAGGGCCGCATTCTGCAGACGAACGTGGCGACGGGTGCGACGCGGGTGCTGGCCGGTGAGAGCTACGAACCCACGTCGATCTCGGTCGGCGGCGACGGCCTGGTCTACTTCATGGTCGGCGACGAGGTGAAGCGGGTGAACCCCGTCACCGGGGTGCAGTCCCATGTCACCAACTTCCGCGGGATCAACGGATTCAGCTTCTCGCTGGCGGCGTCCGGAGACGCGTACATGGCCGGTGGCGCCGGCGACGGGCTGTGGCGGATCTCCGGTCTGACCTCGCGCTGAACCGGTAGACACCTCGCCCGAGGGTCCGGGACACCGGAACCGTGAACGCCCTCGCGCACTCGTGGAGCGGGTCACCTTGCTCGCTCCACGAGCGCGCGAGCCCCTCGTCAGATGCGCGTGGTGCGACGGGTCTGAGTTGTGGGGTGTTGCGTCGGGGGACGTCCGGAAGGTCTATCGTGTCCGCATGTCCGTGCCCGAACTGATCCGTATCGTCTCCCGCGACTCGCCCATGGCGCTGGCCCAAGTGGAGCGTGTGCGCGCCGAGTTGGCCGTCCTTCATCCGCAGGTGCGCACCGAGGTGGTGCCGGTCAAGACGACCGGCGACAAGTGGATGGGCGATCTGGCCCTGGTCGAGGGCAAGGGGGCGTTCACCAAGGAGGTGGACGCCGCGCTGCTCGCCGGTGTGGCGGATCTCGCGGTGCACTGCGTGAAGGACGTGCCCGCCGACCGTCCGCTGCCCGCCGGTACGACGTTCGCCGCGTTCCTGAAGCGTGACGACATCCGCGACGCCCTGATCCACCCGGGCGGACTGACCCTCGACGAACTGCCGCCGGGCACCCGGATCGGCACCTCATCGGTCCGACGGGTCGCTCAACTCGCCACCACGCACTCGGAGTTGCAGTGCGTGCCGTTCCGCGGCAACGTCAACCGGCGGCTGGAGAAGCTCGCGGCGGGCGAGGCCGACGCGCTGCTGGTCGCGATGTCCGGCCTGGAGCGCATCGACCGGCTCGACGTGGTCAGCGAGGTGCTGTCCCCCGAGGTGATGATGCCGCCGATCGGTGCGGGCATCCTCGCTTTGCAGTGCCGCGAGGGCGACACCGAGGTCATCGACACGGTCAGCGGGCTCGGTCACCCGGAGACGCACCGGGAGGCGACCGCGGAGCGCATGTTCCTGCACGTCCTCCAGGGCCACTGCAACAGCCCGATCTCCGGGTACGCGCAGGTGGACCGGAGCGGTGAACTGTCGCTGCGCGCCTGTGTGTTCACCCCGGACGGCAAAACCCGGCTCAACGCCCACGAGTGGGCGGGGCGACTGGACCCGGCGACGCTGGGCACCTCGGTGGCCGTCGCGCTGCTGCGGCAGGGTGCCCGGGAGATCATCGACGGCATCCCGCACTGAGCAGGGAGCCTCGGGGGCCGGACCACACCTGGTCCCGGAGTCTCAGGGAGTGCCGGGCCCACGCCTGGTCCCGGAGGTTCAGGGAGTGCCCGGTTCCGCCTGGTCCCGGAGGAACTTGCTCACCTGGTGGGCCAGGCCGTCCCGCCCCGCACCGGCGGCGACGGCCGCCTCGCACAGACCGATGCCGCCCGCCCACAGGCGCCGCTCCGTCCACTCCTCCTCCACCCGCAGCTGGACCTGTACGTCCACCTGCTTCAGGGAGGCCTCGGGACCGGCCGCGTAGACGACGGCGGTGGCGCGGCGCAGCGGATGGACGTCGAAGCCCTCGATGAACTGCGAGCTGCGCCAGTCGATGAAGGCGCTCTCGCCGTCCGGGCCG
This sequence comes from Streptomyces prunicolor, assembly GCF_045162825.1. Classification (NCBI taxonomy): domain Bacteria; kingdom Bacillati; phylum Actinomycetota; class Actinomycetes; order Kitasatosporales; family Streptomycetaceae; genus Streptomyces; species Streptomyces prunicolor. The sequence goes on from NZ_CP108676.1 coordinate 561,415, forward strand.
ACCCTGACGTCGATCTGACCGTCCTCCAGATGGATGCCGTAGTGCCGCGCGCCGCGGTTCTCGACGGTGACACGGAGCGTGAAGTAGGTCAGCCCTTCGGCCGCGTCGTCACGTCCACGTGGCGGCTCGGCAGCCGCCAGGCTGTGGACGCGGACACGCAGACCGGCATGTTCGTCGTACTCCTGCCAGTCCCCGACCACGTTCGGCTCGTACACGGTGCACCCTCTCGGCCTCAGAGAGCTGCTTCCTATCTGTGTGCTCAGCGCACTGTCAAATGAGCGGAATGCGCTGTGGCCAGCGTTTTCGCCCGCTTGATCACTGATCAAGCCGTGCGCAGCAAGAATCCGCTTTCCGGCCGTCGAATCCTGGTCAGGAGCGTGCCGCACATCACGTTCCGGACAAGATCAGCGGGCGAGCCGGCCGAGCAGGGAGGAGGCGGCCGCGATGCCCAGTGCGGCGGCCACCAGCAACACGGCGAAGTCGGTGCCCAGATGGGACGGGGTGCCGAGCAGCAGCCCGCGCAGCGCGTCCACTTCGTAGCTCAGCGGGTTCACCTTGCTCACCGCCTGCAGCCAGCCGGGCATGATCGCCACCGGGTAGAGGGCGTTGGAGCCGAAGAACAGCGGCATGGTGATCGCCTGGCCGAAACCCATCAGCCGGTCCCTGCTGAGCACGATGCCGGCGATGGTCATCGACAGACACGAGAAGAAGGCCGAGCCGAGGATCACGATCGCCCCGACGCCGATCAGCTTCAGCGGGTTCCAGGTCAGCGCGACTCCGAGGATCGCGGCGATGACGATCACGACGACGGCCTGGATCAGGGACTTCACCCCGGCCGCAAAGGCCTTGCCGGTGATCAGTGCCGAGCGCGGGGTGGGGGTGACGAGGAGCTTGTTGAGGATGCCGGCGTCCCGTTCCCAGATGATCTGGATGCCGTAGAAGATGGCGATGAACATCGCGGACTGGGCGATGATGCCCGGGGCGAGGTAGTCGATGTAGGGGATGCCGCCGGTGGGGATCGCCTTGATGCGGGTGAAGGTCTGACCGAAGATCAGCAGCCACAGGGCGGGTTGGACGGCGCGGGTGTACAACTCGGTGCGGTCGTGGCGCAGTTTCTGGAGTTCGACCGCGCACATCGCGATGACGCGGGCGGGCAACAGCCGCCATCCGGCCCGGGGTTGGGGCGGGGTCAGGAGAAGGTGCAGGTCGTACTCGGGGGCTGGGTCAGCCGACGCGGTTCGCGGTGCGGCGGGTGCTTCGGACATCGCGGAAACCTCCTGACTGGTCTTCGAGACCGCTGCCGGCTATGTCCCGGAAGACGTCCTCAAGGGTGGGCAGCGGATCGGTGGCGGGGGCGCCCTCGGCGCGGCGGCGTTCGCCGAGGCCCTCGCGGAGTTGCTCGGGGGTGCCCAGGGCGCGGATGCGGCCGCGGTGCATGAGGCCGACGCGGTCGCAGTACTGGTCGGCCTCGTCCATGTAGTGGGTGGTGACCAGGACGGTCATGCCGGTCGCCTCGCGCACGGCGTTGATGTGTTCCCACACGCTGGTGCGGGCGATCGGGTCGAGGCCGATCGTGGGCTCGTCCAGGATGAGCAGGCGGGGCGCGCTGACCAGGGCTTGCGCGAGTTCGAGCCGGCGGACCATGCCGCCGGAGTAGGTGTTGGCGAGCCGGTCGGCGGCGTCGGTGAGGTCGACCGCCCGCAGCGCCTGGGCGACGCGGGCTGCGCGTTCCTTGCGCGGCACGTCGAAGACGCGGGCGAAGAGAGCGACGTTCTCGCGTCCGGTGAGCCCACTGTCGGCGGACAGCTGCTGCGGGACGTAGCCGAGCATGCGGCGCACCGACATCTGTTCCTTGGCCGTGTCGCGGCCGAAGACGTGCACCATGCCCGCCGGGACCGGCAGGAGGGTGGTGATACAGCGGATCGCCGTGGTCTTTCCGGCGCCGTTGGGGCCGAGCAGTCCGAAGACCTCGCCCTCCCCCACGGACAGGTCGAGCCCGTCGACCGCGGTCGTCTCGCCGAAGGAATAGGCGAGCCGGGTACAGCTGACGGCCGCGGGCCGCCCGGTGGCGGTCGCGGTGGCAGTGGCGGTGTCGATGTCCGTGTCCGTGTCGATGTCCGGCGTCATGACTCCTCGGCCTCCTCGTGCAGATTGACGGCCAGCTGGCGCAGGGCCGGGAGCGCGGCGCGCAGCGCGTCCCGGTCCGCCTGGTCGAGACGGTCCACCTGGCCGCGGACAAGCTCCGCGCGCCGCGCGTGCCAGTCACTGAGGCGCGTCTTGGCCGCCTCGGTGAGCTGGAGGCGGGCAGCGCGCCGGTCGGCGGGGTCCGTCTCGCGGATCATGAAGCCGTCCCGGACCAGCTGGTTGACGAGCGTCGACACTGAGTTGCTCGCGAGGAACAGCTCCTTGGCCGCGTCCGAGATGCCGATTCCCGGCCGGACCTCGACCAGCCGCAGCAGCTCCACCTCCGCGCCGCGCAGTCGCGGCATGGTCATCTCGCTGCGCAGTCGCCTGCGGATCAGCCGCTGGACACCGACGAGCGCGTCGGCCAGCTCTTCCGGGAAGTTCTCCGTCTCCACCCTCGGAGATTACCTCTTTAGCAGAGGTAACTAACCCAAAAGGATGGTCAAGACACCTGCTCGGGAGGCAGCGGGACCGTTTCCGGTTGGACACTGGTGGAGACCGGTGGCCGCCGGTCCACGAGATCGGAACGCGACTGCCATGAACCACGACTGGAAACCGTCCCCCGGAGAACCCGACTCCGTCTCGACCCGTTCGGTGTTCGGCGCCCCCTGCTGGGTGAGTCTCACGAGCCGCGATGTGGACACCACGGAGGCCTTCTACGAGGCCGTCTTCGGCTGGAAATGGCGCTCCGCCAGTCTCGGCGACCGCTTTCGGATCGCCACGGCGAACGACATGCCGGTGGCCGGCCTCGCCGCGGTCGCCTCCATGTGGCAGGTCGCGGTGGCGTGGACGCCGTACTTCGCCGTGCCCGACGCCGATGTGGCCGCGGCCCGGGTCCGGGAGCGCGGCGGCACGGTCGCCGTGGGTCCGCTCTCCTTCCCGCCCGGCCGCGCGGCCCTGCTCGGCGACCGGGACGGCGCGACCTTCGGTATCTGGGAGGGCGACCTCATCCGCGGCTGGGAGACCTGGCGCCGCTCCGCCCCCGCCTTCGTCCGGTTGCGCACCCGCGACGCTTTCGACGCGGCGATCTTCTACGGCGAGGTCCTCGACTGGGCCTCGGCGGACCCGGCGAGCTGCGACGTGCAGTACGAGGGCGGCGAGGTCGTGCTGCGCAGCGGCGGGAACGTCGTGGCCCGCATCGAGTCGGGCGCGCTGGAGGCGGCCCCCGACCCGACCGTCCGCCCGCACTGGCAGGTCCACTTCTCGGTCTCGGACATCAGGTCCTGCGCCCGGGTCACGGAGGCGCACGGCGGGAGCGTCCTGCGGGAGAACGCGCACGAGGCCGTGCTCCGCGACCCGGACGGCGCCCGCTTCACGGTCACCTCCCGCAACGCCCCCTGACCTTCACCGCCGGGCCGGGCGCGACAACAGCACGAGACTGCGCGCCGCTACGGCCATCTCCGTGCCGGCCTTGTGTTCCGTCTCGTCCGGGGTGCCCTGCGGCTCGGCGGTGTCGATCAGGGTCGTCCAGCGCTCGCCGTAGGTGACGTCGGGCAGCCGGAAATCGACGGGCTCCCAGTAGCTGTTCAGCAGGAGCAGGAACGAGTCGTCGACCACGGGCCCGCCGTGCGGGTCGCGTTCGGCGATGGCGTCCCCGTTGAGGAAGACACCCACGCAGTGCGCGTCGGAGCGCTGCCAGTCCAGGTCTGCCATCTCACGCGCGTCGGGCAGCAGCCACACCAGGTCGGGCAGCGGCTGTCCCGCGTGTACGGCGGTCTCGCCGCGGAAGAACCGGCGCCGGCGCAGCACGGGATGGGCGGCGCGCAGCCCGATGGCATACCGCGTGAAGGCGGCGAGTTCGCGCTGTTCCTCGCTCAACTCCCAGTCGATCCAGGAGACTTCGTTGTCCTGGCAGTAGGCGTTGTTGTTGCCGCGCTGACTGCGGCCCAGCTCGTCGCCGTGGCTCAGCATCGGGATGCCCTGCGAAAGGACCAGCGTGGCAAGGAAGTTGCGCTGCTGACGGGCACGCAGTTCCAGCACGCCGGGGTCGTCGGTCTCCCCCTCGACCCCGCAGTTCCAGGACCGGTTGCTGCTCTCGCCGTCCCGATTCCCTTCCCCGTTGGTCTCGTTGCGCTTGTCGTTGTACGAGACCAGGTCGCGCAGCGTGAACCCGTCGTGGGCGGTGACGAAGTTGACGCTGGCACGCGGACGCCGACGGCTGTGCTGGTACAGGTCGGAGGAGCCGGTGAGCCGGGACGCGAACTCGCCGAGCGTGTGCTCGCCGCCCCGCCAGAAGTCCCGTACGGCGTCCCGGTACTTGCCGTTCCACTCCGACCACAGCGGAGGGAAGTTGCCCACCTGGTAGCCGCCCTCGCCCACGTCCCACGGCTCGGCGATGAGCTTGACGCGGCTGATCACCGGGTCCTGCTGGATCAGGTCGAAGAACGCCGACAGCCGGTCCACCTCGTGGAACTGCCGGGCCAGCGTGGCCGCGAGGTCGAAGCGGAAGCCGTCGACGTGCATCTCGGTGACCCAGTAGCGCAGCGAGTCCATGATCAGCTGGAGGACGTACGGGTGCCGCATCAGCAGGCTGTTGCCGGTGCCCGTCGTGTCGTAGTAGTGGCCCCAATCGCCGTCCACCAGACGGTAGTAGGAGGCGTTGTCGATGCCACGGAAGGACAGGCTGGGGCCCTGTTCGTTTCCCTCGGCGGTGTGGTTGTAGACGACGTCGAGGATGACTTCGAGCCCGGCGGCGTGCAGCGCCTTCACCATGGACTTGAACTCGGTGACCTGGCCCCCGCGTTCGCGGTGCGCGGCGTAGGCGTTGTGGGGCGCGAAGAAGCCGATGGTGTTGTAGCCCCAGTAGTTGGACAGCCCGCGGTCCTGGAGCACTCCGTCCTGCACGAACTGGTGTACCGGCATCAACTCGACGGCGGTCACCCCGAGTTGGGCGAGATGCTCGACGACCGCCGGGTGCGCGAGTCCCGCGTAGGTGCCCCGGAGTTCCTCGGGGACCTCCGGGTGGGTACGGGTCAGCCCCTTCACATGGGCCTCGTAGATCACGGTGTCGGCGTACGAGCGCCGGGGCGGACGGTCCTCGCCCCAGTCGAAGGCCGGGTCGGTGACCACGCCGAGCATGCCGTGCCCGGCGCTGTCACCAGGTGCCGGCCCGGCCGAACGCTCGTACAGCGAGGGGTCGTTGTCGATCTGGCCGTCCACCGCCCGGGCGTACGGATCGAGGAGCAGTTTCGCCGGGTTGCAGCGGTGTCCGGCGGCCGGAGCCCACGGACCGCGCACCCGGTAGCCGTAGCGCTGCCCCGGTCCGATGCCCGGCAGATAGCAGTGCCACACGAAGCCGTCGGCCTCGGTGAGCCGCACGTCCCGGTGGCTGCCGTCGTCGCCGACGAGGACGAGGTCGACGCGCTCGGCGACCTCGCTGAACAGGGCGAAGTTGGTGCCGTTCCCGTCGAAGGAGGCACCCAATGGATAGGGGTGCCCGCTCCACACGGACACCCCTTTCCTGCGCGGGCTCGCGGTCACCGGGCGTCCTCCAGGACGTCGCGCGTCGGGCGGGCCGGCGGGGCGGCCGGCACCTCGCGGGGAAGTTGGAGCATCTCCCGCAGGCGCGGCGCGGGCGTCCTCGGGACACGCGGGACGCGTTCGCCGCTGCGGGCCCGCTGCGAGAACCAGATGACCTTGCTTCCGGTGTCGGTGGCGCAGCAGCCCCAGCCGTCGCTCATCGCGGCGATCCGGGCGAGGCAGGCACGCAGGTCCTGGTCCGGACGGAGATCGCGGTCGTTGTCGCCGATGGCGGTGATCAGGTGCTGGCCGTTCCACCACAGCTCTATCGACGTGTGCTTGTCGGTGGCGCGCTCGTCGATGGCCCGCAGCAGCAGCTCGGCGCCGCGGCAGACGGGATTCACCAGGATCTCCAGGTCCCAGAGGCGGAGATGGGCGGCCAGGATGCGTCTGACCTGCCCGACCCGTTCCGGACTGACGTCCACATCGAGGTGGTAGTAGCAGGGCACTGCGGTCTTCATCTTCGTTGGCTCCCTACCGGCGAAGCTCGCGCTTCCCCTCGCCCTGCGGGGCCGGGGCCCCGAACACGAAGCGTGAGCAATGATCGCTTCTGAGTCAGCTCCAGAGTGCGAGCGCTAGGCCATTCGTGCAACACGAGCGACGGGTGAGGTAGTTGAAGAACCAACAAGACGCTTGGTCATCACCTGTGCACCATGAGTGAAAGCCTCGACTGCCGTGACGGAGCCATGACCCTCCGCGCACGGCCGCCACCCGACGGTCGGGAACCGCGGTCCGCCGAGGCGAAAGGTGAACAGCGCCATGCTGCTACCCGCCAAAGCCGAAGTCGCCCGCCACCTGCGGCGCTATCGGGCGTGGGAACGCGTGATGCTCGCATCGCCGGGCGACCGGACGGTACGGGCCACCTTCGAGGACTCGGGCTACACCTTGTGCGTGCTGCTGGGGAAACGCTGCGCGCGCGAGGCCGCGGAAGCCGCCGAACGCTATCTGCGCGGCGGCCAGAGCACGTACCAACAGGAGCAGAACGCCCGCCCCCGTACGACGGCCGTCGTGCACCGCGGGCCGCCGGTCGCCGTCGACCAGCGTTCCCCGGCGGGAAGGTAGTCCCCCTTCCGGCGCAGCCTGGACCCCGGCCGGGCGAACAACCCGGCCCCGAGCACGGCGGAGGTGAGACCCATGAACGCGACCCCGGCAGCCATCGGCCGCATTCCGGTACGTGACGTACGCCCGTCCGTGGACAGCGGCGCACGCCCGGCCAAGGCGGTGGTCGGCGAGACGTTCCAGGTCACCGCCACCGTCTTCCGCGAGGGCCACGACACGATCGGCGCCAACGTCGTCCTCTACGACCCGGACGGCCGCCCCGGCCCCTGGACCCCGATGCGCGAACTCGCCCCCGGCAGCGACCGCTGGGGCGCCGAGGTCACACCGACCGTGACAGGCCGTTGGTCCTACGTCGTGGAGGCCTGGGGCGACCCCATCGCCACCTGGCGCCGGGCCGCCCGCATCAAGATCCCGGCCGGCATCGACGTCGGCCTGATGCTGGAGGAGGGCGCGGAACTGCACGCCCGGGCCGCCACCGGGGTGCCCGAGGGCCCGGCCCGCGCCACGGTGCTGGCCGCGGCGGACGCGCTGCGCGACGACACGCTGGCGGTGGGGACACGGTTCGTGGCGGCGTTGACTCCGGGTGTGGAGGGGGTGCTGGAGGCCTGTCCGCTGCGGGAGTTGGTGACGGTTTCCGAGCCCAGGTCTCTGGTGGTCGAGCGGGAACGGGCGTTGTACGGCGCCTGGTACGAGTTCTTCCCGCGCTCCGAGGGCACGGCCGAGATCCCGCACGGCACCTTCCGTACGGCCGCACGGCGGTTGGACGGGATCGCGGCGATGGGCTTCGACGTCGTCTACCTGCCGCCGATCCATCCGATCGGGAGCACGTTCCGCAAGGGCCCGAACAACACCCTGTCGGCAGGGCGCGAGGACGTCGGCGTCCCGTGGGCGATCGGCTCGCCGGAGGGCGGGCACGACGCGATCCACCCGCAGCTGGGCACGCTGGAGGACTTCGACGCGTTCGTCGCGCGGGCCGCCGAGCTGGGCATGGAGATCGCGCTGGACTTCGCGCTCCAGTGCTCCCCCGACCACCCGTGGGTGGAGAAGCACCCGGAGTGGTTCCACCACCGCCCCGACGGGACGATCGCGTACGCGGAGAACCCGCCGAAGAAGTACCAGGACATCTACCCGATCGCCTTCGATCGGGACATGGACGGCCTGATCGCGGAGACCGTGCGCGTGCTGCGGCACTGGATGGACCACGGGGTGCGGATCTTCCGCGTCGACAACCCGCACACCAAGCCGGTCGTGTTCTGGGACCGGGTCATCGCGGAGATCAACGGCGCCGACCCGGACGTGATCTTCCTGGCCGAGGCGTTCACCCGTCCCGCGATGATGGCCACCCTCGCGCAGGTCGGCTTCCAGCAGTCGTACACCTACTTCACCTGGCGCAACACGAAGGAGGAACTCACCGAGTACCTCAGCGAGTTGTCGGGCGAGGCGGCTGCCTACATGCGGCCGAACTTCTTCGTGAACACCCCGGACATCCTCCACGAGTTCCTCCAGGAGGGCGGTCGACCCGCCTTCGAACTGCGCGCGGTACTGGCCGCCACGCTCTCCCCCACCTGGGGTGTCTACAGTGGCTACGAACTGTGCGAGAACGCCCCTCTCCGGCCGGGGAGCGAGGAGTATCTCGACTCGGAGAAGTACCAACTCCGCCCGCGCGACTGGGAGTCCGCCGAGCGGGATGGACATGGCATCGCGCCCTTGCTGGGCAGGCTCAACGACATCCGGCGCCGTCACCCGTCGCTGCACCGGCTCAGGAATCTCCGCTTCCACCGGACGGACAACGACGCGCTGATCGCGTACAGCAAGACCACGGGTGTGGACACGGTTCTGGTGGTCGTCAACCTCGACCCGCACCACACCCAGGAGGCCATGGTCTCGTTGGACATGCCGCAACTCGGCCTGGAATCAAACGAATCCATGTCGGTGTACGACGAACTGACGGGTGAGTCCTATCAGTGGGGCAGGACCAACTATGTGCGTCTCGAACCCGGCCGGGCTCCCGCGCACGTGCTCCACGTCCGGCGGTCCACTCAGAGCGGAGGGTCAAGAGCTTCATGACTGTCAACGAACCGGTCCACGACACCTTCGAGGACACTCCCGCCAAGGACCGGGACCCCGAGTGGTTCAAACGCGCCGTCTTCTACGAGGTCCTGGTCCGCTCCTTCCAGGACAGCAACGGCGACGGCATCGGTGACCTCAAGGGCATCACCGCCAAACTCGACTACCTCCAATGGCTCGGCGTCGACTGCCTCTGGCTACCACCGTTCTTCAAATCCCCGCTGCGGGACGGCGGTTACGACGTCTCGGACTACACCGCCGTACTCCCCGAATTCGGCGATCTCGCGGACTTCGTGGAGTTCGTGGACTCCGCCCACCAGCGGGGCATGCGCGTCATCATCGACTTCGTCATGAACCACACCAGCGACCAGCACCCGTGGTTCCAGGAGTCGCGAAAAGACCCCGACGGACCGTACGGCGACTACTACATGTGGGCCGACGACGACAAGCAGTACCCCGACGCCCGCATCATCTTCGTCGACACCGAAGCCTCCAACTGGACCTTCGACCCGGTCCGCAAGCAGTACTTCTGGCACCGCTTCTTCTCCCACCAGCCGGACCTCAACTACGAGAACCCGGCCGTCCAGGAGGAAATCCTGGCCGCCCTCCGCTTCTGGCTCGACCTCGGCATCGACGGCTTCCGCCTCGATGCCGTCCCCTATCTCTATGCGGCCGAAGGCACCAACTGCGAGAACCTGCCCGCCAGTCACGAGTTCCTGAAGCGCGTCCGCCGAGAGATCGACGCGATGTATCCGGACACGGTGCTGCTGGCGGAAGCGAATCAATGGCCCGAGGACGTCGTCGACTACTTCGGCGACTACCAGAGCGGCGGGGACGAGTGCCACATGGCATTCCACTTCCCCGTGATGCCACGGATCTTCATGGCGGTCCGCCGGGAGTCGAGGTATCCGGTCTCGGAAATTCTCGCCAAGACCCCGGCCATTCCCACCGGTTGTCAGTGGGGCATCTTCCTCCGCAACCACGACGAGCTGACCCTGGAGATGGTCACCGACGAGGAACGCGACTACATGTGGGCGGAGTACGCGAAGGACCCCCGCATGCGCGCCAACATCGGCATCCGCAGGCGCCTCGCGACCTTGCTGGACAACGACCGCAACCAGATCGAACTCTTCACCGCCCTGCTGCTCTCCCTCCCCGGCTCACCGATCCTCTACTACGGCGACGAGATCGGCATGGGCGACAACATCTGGCTCGGCGACCGCGACGCCGTACGCACCCCCATGCAGTGGACACCCGACCGCAACGCGGGCTTCTCCACCTGCGATCCCGGCCGGCTCTTCCTGCCGACGATCATGGACCCCGTCTACGGCTACCAGGTCACCAATGTCGAGGCGTCGATGTCGTCGCCTTCGTCGCTGCTGCACTGGACCCGCCGCATGATCGAGATCCGCAAGCAGAACCCGGCGTTCGGGCTGGGGTCGTACACCGAGCTCCAGTCGTCGAATCCGGCGGTGATCGCGTTCCTGCGTGAGTACGAGGACGATCTCGTGCTGTGCGTGCACAACTTCTCGCGGTTCGCGCAGCCCACCATGCTCGATCTGCGGGAGTTCGACGGCCGGCATCCCGTGGAGCTGATCGGCGGGGTGCGTTTCCCCGCCATCGGTGAACTGCCGTATCTGCTGACGCTCGCGGGACACGGCTTCTACTGGTTCCGGCTCTCGCGAGCCGCTCCCCGCATCGGCCGACGACTTTGAGGATGGGCCCGCGAAAGGACGCGTCATCATGCCGAAGACCGCACCCCTCCGACTGAGCAGCCCCGGCGTCGACAGGCCTCCGGCCACGCTCGCCGGGCTGCTGCGCGCATGGCTGCCCGGGCAGCGCTGGTTCGCCGGCAAGGACCGGCCGGTGGCCGACCTCGATGTGCTGTCCACGACGGAGCTGTTCCCCGGCTGCCTCCATCTGCTGGTCCGCGCCTCCCACACCGGGGTCCCCGCGCCGGTCGGCACTCCCCCGCCCGGCGACTGCTACCAACTCCTGCTCGGCGTAAGGGAGTACGTCTCGCCGCGTCTCGCCCGGGCCTACATCGGGCGGGTGCAGGAAGGTCCGTTGGCCGGGCTCGCGGTCTACGACGCGCTGCAGGATCCGCGGTCGGCGGAGCTGCTGTTGGAGCGGTTGCGGCATCCCGGTACGACGGGTCCCCTGCACTTCGAGGCGGACCCGTCAGTGTCCGTGCCCGCCGGGCTCTCGCCTCGGCTGCTGGGCGCCGAGCAGTCCAACTCCTCGCTGGTGTACGGCGATCGGTTCATTCTGAAGGTGTTCCGGCGCATCCAGCCCGGCGTCAACCCGGACCTGGAACTGCCGGGCGCGCTGGCCGCGCAGAGTTGTACCCGGGTGCCCGCGCCGGTGGCCTGGTTCCGGACGGCGGAGCCGCGGGCCGCGACGCTCGGTGTGCTCCAGCCGTTCCTGCCGGACGCCTCCGACGGCTGGGCGCTCGCGCTGCGCGCGCTGGCCGACGGTGCCGAATTCACCACCGAGGCCCATGAGTTGGGGCAGGCCACCGCCGAGGTCCATCTCGCGCTGGCCGCGGCTTTTCCGTCCGAGAGCGGTACCGGAAACGAACACACGGCGACCGCGATGACCGAACGGCTGGAGGCCGCCGCGCACGCCGTGCCCGCGCTGCGGCCGTTCGTGCCGGGGTTGCGGACCGCGTTCGGCGCGCTGGTCGGCCGGGATGCCGGGCCGCCCGCGCAGCGCGTCCACGGCGATCTGCATCTCGGGCAGGTGCTGCGGGCCGGACGCGACTGGTTCGTCATCGACTTCGAGGGCGAGCCGTCCAAGCCGCTGGCCGAGCGGCGCAGCGCGCAGTCCCCGGTGCGGGACATCGCCGGCATGCTGCGCTCCTTCGACTACGCGGCCCGGCAGCGCCGCCCCTGGCGCCCGGAGTGGGCCCGTCGCTGCCGCGAGGCCTTCTGCGCGGGCTATGCGGCCAGAGCCGGCTGGGATCCTCGCACCCAGCACGCCCTGCTGCGCGCGTACGAGACGGACCGCGCTGTGTATGAAGTGCTGTACGAGGCCAGACACCGTCCGGACTGGCTTCCCGTACCCATGGCGGCGATCGAGCGTCTCGCCGTCCGAGGAGGCTGAACTCCGTGGCCCTGCGCGACACTTCACCTCAGGAGGCGGGCGGTCCGTCCACGACCGCCGACCCGGACACGGGCGAATCGACCGAGCCCGCCGCGCCGGAGACCGGTGGCCCGGCCACGCCCGGCGTACCGGAGACCGGCGGCCGGACCCCGAGCCAGACACCGGGGACGAGCGGCTCGCCCACGGCATCCTCCGCACTGGACCCCGCCGACCGCGACCGCCTCCTCTCCGGCGCCCATCACGACCCGCACGCGCTGCTCGGCGCGCATCCGGTGCCGGGCGGGATGGCCTTCCGGGCGCTGCGTCCGTACGCCCGTGCCGTGAGCGTCGTGATCGACGGAACGCGCACCCCGCTCACCTCGGAGGGCGGCGGCCTCTTCTCCGGCGTACTCCCGCTCGACGCGATCCCGGCGTACACGCTGCTGGTGTCGTACGCGGAGGGCGACGAGCACGAGGTCCACGACCCGTACGCCTTCCTCCCCGCGCTCGGTGAACTCGACCTGCACCTCATCAAGGAGGGGCGGCACGAGGAGCTGTGGAAGGCGCTCGGCGCGGAGCCGATGACGCACGGCGGAGCAGCCGGCACCCGGTTCACCGTGTGGGCGCCGAACGCCCAAGGGGTGCGTGTCGCCGGGGAGTTCAGCTCCTGGGACGGTACGGCGTTCCCGATGCGGTCGCTCGGTTCGTCCGGGGTGTGGGAGCTGTTCCTGCCGGGTGTGGGCGAGGACGCGCGCTACAAGTTCGAGATCACCTCTCGGAGTGGCGAGCGCTTCCTCAAGGCCGATCCGATGGCCCGCCGTACGGAGGTGCCGCCCGCCACGGCGTCCATCGTGACCGCCTCGCACTACGAGTGGGGCGATGAGAACTGGCTCGCGCGGAGGACGGAAACCCCGGTCCATGAGGCGCCGTTCTCCGTCTATGAGGTGCATCTCGCCTCCTGGCGACGGGGATTGACGTACCGTCAGCTCGCCGTCGAACTCCCCGCCTACGTGAACGAACTGGGCTTCACCCACGTCGAGTTCATGCCGGTGACCGAGCATCCCTTCGGCGGCTCGTGGGGCTACCAGGTCACGGGCTTCTACGCGCCGACCTCCCGCCTGGGCACCCCGGACGACTTCAAGTTCCTCGTCGACGCCCTGCACCGGGCCGGTATCGGCGTGATCATGGACTGGGTTCCGGCGCATTTCCCCAAGGACGACTGGGCGTTGGCCCGGTTCGACGGGGAGCCGCTGTACGAGCCCGGGGACGCGCGGCGGGCCGAGCATCCGGACTGGGGGACGTACGAGTTCGACCTCGGACGGACCGAGGTGCGCAACTTCCTTGTGGCGAACGCCGTCTACTGGTGCCAGGAGTTCCACATCGACGGCCTGCGCGTGGACGCGGTCGCCTCGATGCTCTACCTCGACTACTCACGCGACTCGGGCCAGTGGACCCCGAACGTCCATGGCGGGCGCGAGGACCTGGACGCCATGGCCTTCCTCCAGGAGATGAACGCGACCGTGTACCGCAGGGTGCCGGGAGTCGTGACGATCGCCGAGGAGTCCACCGCCTGGGACGGGGTGACCCGGCCGACCGACACCGGCGGGCTGGGCTTCGGGTTCAAGTGGAACATGGGCTGGATGCACGACTCGCTCGACTACATGTCGCACGAGCCCGTCCACCGGAAATTCCACCACCACGAGATGACCTTCTCCATGGTGTACGCGTACAGCGAGAACTACGTGCTCCCCATCTCGCACGACGAAGTCGTCCACGGGAAGCGGTCGTTGGTGTCGAAGATGCCGGGCGACTGGTGGCAGCAGCGCGCCGACCACCGGGCGTATCTGGGCTTCATGTGGGCCCACCCCGGCAAGCAACTCCTCTTCATGGGCCAGGAGTTCGCCCAGGGCGCCGAGTGGTCCGAGTCCCACGGCCCCGACTGGTGGCTCCTCGACCCCGCCTACGACGCCGCACCCGACCACCGGGGCGTCCAGCACCTCGTCCGGGACCTGAACACGGTGTACCGCGCGACCCCCGCCCTCTGGCAGCTGGACACCCAACCCGCCGGTTTCCGCTGGGTTATGGGCGACGCGGCCGAGGACAACGTCTTCGCGTTCCTGAGGTTCGCAGCCGACGGGTCCCCGCTCCTGGCCGTCAGCAACTTCTCCCCGGTCGTGCGCCACGACTACCGGCTCGGCGTCCCGGACGACATTCCCGCGTGGCACGAGGTACTCAACACCGACGCCGCCGAGTTCGGTGGCAGCGGTGCAACCAACCCCTACCCGGCCAAACCGGAGGACGGCCACATCCGGCTCACACTCCCGCCGCTCGCGACGGTTTGGCTGACACCGGAGTGACAGGTGAATCGTAGCCAAAATCGGTAAGGGCACTTCCCGGTTCCCCTCACCAAACGCTCACACCTGGGCTACATTCGAGCACCGTCGATAACAGCAATGATCGGCAGAGTCACGCCCCGTACAACCCAGGAGCAGCGCATGCGCGACTTCGCCGTCGCTCCACCCCCCACCTCCACCGCCATCAACGGCGGCCTCGCCGACAGCATCTTCGAGACCGCGGTCCTCCATCCCACCCTTCCGCTGGTCGCCCGCAGGCCCGACCCGACCTCCACCGAGTGGGAGGAGGTGACGGCCGTAGAGCTGCGGGACGAAGTCGTCGATCTGGCAAAGGGGTTGATCGCCTCCGGGATCTCGCCGGGCAGCCGGGTCGCGATCATGGCCCGTACCCGGTACGAGTGGACCGTGTTCAGCCACGCCCTGTGGGCGGTCGGCGCCGAGGTCGTGCCGGTGCATCCGACATCCTCGCGCGAGCAGGTCGAGTGGATCCTGCGGGACGCCAACTGTGTGGCCGTGGTCGTGGAGGACGAGCAGGGCATCATGACGGTCGGTACGGTGTGTGCCGCGCTGCCGCTGCTGCGGCACGTCTGGCAGTTGGACTCCGGTGCCCTGGCCCAACTCGCCGAGCGGGGCACGTACATACCGCAGACCACCGTGGACTCGCTGCGCCGGATCGTGATGCCGGACTCGACCGCGGTCGTCGCCTACACCTCGGGCACCTCGGGCCGCCCCATGGGCTGCGCGCTGAGCCACCGCAGTCTCGCCAGCCCCTGCGACACGCTGCTCGCGGGCTGGTCGCACACGGTGGCGCCCCCGGGGGAACAGCCGGCCGTGCTGGCCTTCCTGCCCTTCTCGCACGTGTACGGGCTGATGATCCAGGGGCTGTGCATGCGCGGCGGCTGGCTGATGGCCCACGAACCGGAGATGACCGAGGCGGCGCTGGTGTCGGCGCTGCGCACGTTCCGGCCGACCTATCTGTACGCCGTGCCGTCGATCTTCGAGAAGATCTACAAGAACTTTCTCCGTACGGCCCAACAGACCGGCCGGGGCGCCCTGTTCGAGCGCGCCGCGTCGACCGCGAGGGAGTTCGCCGCGGCCGAGGAGAGACAGAGACTCGGCCGGGGCTCGGGTCCCGCCTTCGATCTGCGGCTCCAACACGCCGTGTTCGAGCGGACGGTGTACCGCAAGCTGCGCTCGGCGCTGGGCGGCCGGGTGGTCCGCGCGACGTCGGGCGGTTCGCCCCTGAACCGTGAACTGTCCTTGTTCTACTCGGGTATCGGCATCCTCGTGCACGACGGCTACGGCCTCACGGAGACCGCCGGCGGGATCACGATGCAGCCGCTGGGCCGGGAGAAGATCGGCACGGTGGGGCAGGCGCTGCCGGGCACGGAGATCCGGGTCGCGGAGGACGGCGAGATCCTGGTGCACGGCCCTTCGGTGTTCCAGGGCTACATCAACGACGAGCGGGCGACCCGGGCCGCGCTGCACGCGGGCTGGCTGGCCACCGGGGACATCGGGCGGCTGGACACCGAGGGGTATCTGACGATCACCGGCCGCAAGAAGGACATCCTCATCACCAGCAGCGGCAAGAGCGTCGCGCCGGCCGCTCTGGAGAACCGGCTGCGGATGCATCCCCTGATCCATCAGGCGGTGGTCGTCGGCGACGACCGTCCCTGTGTGGGGGCGCTGCTCACGCTGGACCCGGAGTTCGTGGCGCACTGGCGGGCCGGTCTCGCGCTGCAGAGCGACGCGCGGGGCCGGGAGGCGCGGGAGGAGAACGCGCTGCGGGAGGAGATCACCCGGGCCGTCGCGGCCGCCAACAGCCCTGTGGGGCGCGCCGAGTCGATCCGGGTGTTCCGGGTGCTCCCGCAGCCGTTCGACGTCGCGGGCGGGCTGCTGACGCCGTCGATGAAGCTGCGCAGGGACGCTATCGTGCGGCACTACGCGTTCGAGATCGACGCGATGTACCAGGCACGCGCACGTGTCCCGCAGCAGTCGGCGGAGGAGCAGCTCGCGGGCTGGGACGACGCGGACAACGTGTTCCGTTAGGGGCATGTCCGGCCGGGGGTCATTCCGGGCGGTGGGCGACGACCGCGAACATCGTCACGGACATGTGCAGCGCGCCGCGCTCGGCGGCCTCGGTGAGGTCGGCGTAGGCGCGGTCGCGCTGGGCCTCGGTCAGTGCGCCGCGGCGTACCGCGGACTCGCCGAGCATGCGGATCAGCGGCCAGGCCACCGACCGGTGGTCCTGGTGCAACGCCTGCGAGCCGCGGTCGTCGACGACGAGTCCGGCGGCGCTGAGCTGGCCGACGAGTCGGCGTCCCGAGTAGGGGTTGGCCGCGCTGGTGAGGGCGCCGGAGGTGAACGCGGCCGTGACCTCGGGGTCGCCCGGGTGCAGGATCGTGGTCGCCCAGTCGGTGTCGAGCAGGGCCACACGTCCGCCGGGGCGCAGCACGCGGGCCATCTCGGCGACGGCCTTGTCCGGTTCCGCGAGGTGCTGGAGCACCCGTTCGCACCAGACGACGTCCGCGGAGGCGTCGGGCACGGGCAGGGACAGCGCGTCGCCGTCCGTGAAGCGGGCCGGGCTGCCGGCCTTCGCGGCGCGTTCCTCGGCGACCGCGCGCAGTCCGGGGTTGGGTTCGACGCCGAGCGCCGACCCGTCGACACCGACCGCCGCGGCCAGTTCACGGGTCGTGGAACCTGTCCCGGCCCCGATGTCGAGGGCGCGTTCCCCGCTGCCCGGGGCGAGCGCCTCGTGCGCCCATGCGCGCAGTCGTCGTACGCCTGGATTGGCTTCCTGGATGTCGAGCGCGGCCACCAGCCGCGTCACATTGCCGGTGTCGATGTTCTGGGTGCGGAAGCCTGACCCCGGCTCGGGCTGAGTGTGCGACATGGCCAGCACTCTACGGTCCGGAGCGATCGCCGACTGATCGGTCAAAGGTCATTCAGGTACGCCATTTGTTCACGCGTCCGCGGCGTACGGACGGCGTCGGCGGGGCATGCTGGTGCCCACGCGTTCGTCTGCCTGCCGCGCTCAGCTGGCGGAACGGCTCCCGGCACGGTGGGATCGATGTGGTGCGAGGCAGCGATCCAGGGGCAGGCGTACGGCGTCGAGGCAGACCGCCTGGAGCCGCAGAAGGGATGAACACCGTGACACGACCGAGGATCCTGGTGGTTGGCGCAGGCTTCGCAGGAGTGGAGTGCGTTCGCCGTCTGGAGAGGAAACTGAACACCGACGAGGCGGACGTCACCCTGGTGACACCGTTCTCCTACCAGCTCTATCTGCCCCTGCTGCCCCAGGTCGCCTCCGGCGTCCTGACCCCGCAGTCGATCGCCGTCTCGCTGCGCCGCAGCAAGAAGTACCGCACCCGGATCATCCCGGGCGGCGCGATCGGTGTGGACATCAAGGCCAAGGTCTGTGTGATCCGCACGATCAACGACGAGATCGTGAACGAGCCCTACGACTACATCGTGCTCTCCCCCGGCAGCATCACCCGCACCTTCGACATCCCCGGGCTGACCGATCACGCCTTCGGGATGAAGACCCTCGCGGAGGCCGCCTACATCCGCGACCACGTCATCACCCAGCTGGACCTCGCGGACGCGAGCGACGACCCGGCGGAGAAGGCGTCGCGGCTGCAGTTCGTGGTCGTGGGCGGTGGTTACGCCGGCACGGAGACGGCCGCCTGTCTGCAGAAGCTGACGCACGCCGCGGTCAAGCGCTACCCCCGGATCGACCCGGGTCTGATCAAGTGGCACCTGATCGACATCGCGCCGAAGCTGATGCCCGAGCTGGGCGACAAGCTCGGCAAGAGCGCGCAGGAGATCCTCACCAAGCGCGGTATCGACATCTCCCTGGGAGTGTCCATCGCCAAGGCGGGGCCCGAGGAGGTCACCTTCACGGACGGGCGCGTGGTGCCCACCCGCACGCTGATCTGGACAGCCGGTGTGGTCGCCAGCCCGCTGATCGCCACGCTGGGCGCGGAGACGGTGCGGGGGCGGCTCGCGGTCACCTCCGACATGAACCTCCCGGGCCAGGACGGCGTGTTCGCGCTCGGCGACGCGGGCGCGGTGCCGGACGAGGCCAAGGGCGGGGACGGCGCGATCTGCCCGCCGACCGCGCAGCACGCCATGCGGCAGGGCAAGGTGGTCGCCGACAACGTGATCGCCACGCTGCGCAACCAACCGCTGAAGCCGTACGTGCACAAGGACCTCGGGCTCGTCGTGGACCTCGGCGGCAAGGACGCGGTGTCCAAGCCGCTCGGCATCGAACTGCGTGGCCTGCCCGCCCAGGTCGCCGCCCGCGGCTACCACTGGGCGGCACTGCGCACCGGCGTCGCCAAGGTCCGCGTGGCGACGAACTGGACGCTGAACGCGCTGGCCGGTGACGACTTCGTGCGCACCGGCTTCCAGGCCCGCAAACCGGCCACGCTGAAGGACTTCGAGTACACCGACTCGTACCTCTCGCCGGAGCAGGTGCGGGACCGCATCGAAGGGGCCAAGACCCAGGAGCCGTAGCATCGGTGTCACGGATCTTGAGGTGAACCTGGGGAGAGTACGGCGGCGTGAGGGCAGTGGGACGGGCGGCGTGGGCACGGGTGCGGTATCGCGTCGCGGCGTCCGATCCCGGACTGCTGCGGCTGACGGCCGGGCTGCGGACGGTGGCCTCGATCGCGCTCACGCTGATCGTGCTCTCCCTGGTGCGTGCCTCGGTGCCGCATCTCGTCGCCGGGGCGATGGCGGCGATGGTCTCCACGTTCGCCATCCGCGAGAAGCAGCGCGGGCAGCAGGCGGTGACGCTCGCGCTGGGGCTGCCGGTCGCGCTGGCCTCGGTGTCGCTGAGCGCGCTGCTGAACTCGCGGGTGGTCGCCGGTGACGTCTTCTTCGTCCTGCTGATCTTCGGCGCGGTCTACAGCCGCCGCTTCGGCGACCGCGGCACGGCCCTCGGTCTGATCGGCTTCCAGATCTACTTCCTGTCCCTGTTCGTCGGCGCGACCGTCTCCGCGCTGCCGCGGCTCTACGGCGTGCTCGGCGTGGCCTTCGTGTGCAGTGCGCTGGTGCGGTTCGCGCTGGTGCCGGAGACACCGGCCGGGACGCTGGACCGGTTGCGGCGGGCGTTCCGGGCGCGGTTCGCCCAACTCGTCACCGCGCAGCTCGCGTTGCTCGACGCGGGTCCCGATGACATGGAGAAGGCCCTCGACGACGTACGGGAGGGCACCGCGCGGCTGCACGAGACGGCGCTGCTGATCCAGGGGCGGCTGGAGGACGGGACCGCCGACGAGACGGTGGCGCGGCTCGTACAGCGGCGTATCGCCGACGCCGAGGTCGCCGCCGAGCGGCTCGGGCTCCTGCTGCTGACCGCGCGCAGCGCCGAGCGGGGTCACACGCTGACCCTGCATCTGCCGGGCGCGCCCGTGCCCGCCGGTGATCTACTGCCCCAGCGGGACGAGACGACCGACACACTGCGCCGCGATCTGGAGGCGCTGCGGCTGCTGGTCCTGCGGCCCGTGGGCGAGGACTCGGGCACCGGGCTGGCGCATGTGCGCAACCGGCTGCTGGGCTATCGCGAGGAGGAGAACCTGCCGCCCGCCTCGGACGCCGTGCAGGACGTGTTTCGGGGCATCGGCGAGGCCGGGCGTGCGGTGCTGGGGCTGCGGATCGCCGTGGACGGGCCGCAGGACGAGTCGGAGGACACGCCCGCGACGACCCGCTCGCGCGAGGAGCTGGACGCGGAGGACATCGCCATCGCGGGCAGCGAGGAGAGCGAGGCCGAGGACGCGGAACGCACCGGGCTGCGGCGGCCGACCACGCGCGCGGCCGTGCAGGTCGCCGTCGGATCCTCGCTGGCGATCATCGGCGGCGAGTTCCTGTCCAGTCAGCGCTGGTACTGGGCGGTGCTGACCTGCTGGATCGTCTTCATCAACACCTCGTCCACGGGCGAGATCCTCGTCAAGGGCTACCGGCGGCTGCTGGGCACGGTCCTGGGTGTGGTGGCCGGTATCGGCCTCGCGGGCCTGGTCGGGCATCACACCTGGACGGCGTTCGCGCTGGTGCTGCTGTTCATCTTCGCGATGTTCTACACGGCACCGCTGTCGTACACCCTGATGTCCTTCTTCGTCACCGCGATGCTGGGCCTGCTCTACACGCTGCTGCACACCTACAGTGCGTCGGTGCTGCTGCTGCGGATCGAGGAGACGGCCCTCGGCGCGGCCTGCGGGGTGGTCGCGGCGGCGCTGGTGCTGCCGGTGCACACGGACCGCCGTACGAACGAACTGCTCGGCACCGTGCTGCTGCGGCTCACGGACGTCACCGAGGCCGCCGTCGACCAGCTCAGCGGTGGAGCGGCGGCCGAACTGCTCGACAAGGCACGGGACTTGGACCAGGCGCTGGCCGATCTGAGCGCGTCCACGCAACCGTTGACGCACCCGATCACGCCGTTGCGGGCGCGCCGGGACACGGCGCGGTATGTCGTCGCGCTCCTGGAGACCTGTGCCTATCACGCGCGGTATCTGGCGGCGACCGCCGAGCTGCTGCCCACGCATCCGTCGATCGCGGCCGATCCCCGGCTGAGCGAGGCGGGGCGCCGGATCGTGCACAACATCGGGGTGATCGGCGCCCATGTCGCCGGCGGGGACGCCGTCGGTGAGATCGAGACCGGGCCGAGCATCGCGTCCCTGCTGCGGCCCGGGACGCCGGGGACCCCGCGCTACGGGCGGGTCACCGACCGTGTGCTGCGGCATCTGCAGCGCCTGGACGAGGCCGTGGTCGGCCTGGCCCGGCCGCTCGACGTACCGATCGCGACGCCGGTGAAGTGAACTCCGCGTGCCTGGGTAGGCGACGGACATGAGTGAAGTCGTGGACTCGGACGAACTGTTGCGGCGCATCCAGCGGGCCCGGGCCTTCGCCGCCCAGGAGGTGCAGACGTGCTCGCAACAGGGCGACGCCGTAAGGGAAGTGGCCTACGAGGTGGTCCTGCGGGTGCTGGACGAGATCGTGGCCCCCGGACGGCATGCCACGAAGTGAAACCGGTCACGCGACCGGTTGAACTGGGTACGAAATGCCCGTACATGGTTTACGGTTCATTCATACGTGGATACGGGGTCGACCTCACCGTCCCCCGAGCCACCGCTTACGGCCCTGGCTGGTCTCCCCCGTCCAGCCAGGGCTTTTTCATGCCCGATTCCGTCCCCCGAGGTGCCCGGGACGGCGGCAGCGGCTGAAATGGGCGTAGGGAGAATTCCGGATCCGCTGCCGGCGAGGAGCCCTGTGCCATGACCCAAGCGATAAAACTGCTGACCGCCCTGCCCCAGACCCAGCGCGAACGGCTGATGGAGCTCGCGCAGGAGGTCTCGTTCGCCGAGGACTCCCGGATCTTCGAGGCGGGCGGCACCGCCGACCGCTTCTGGGTCGTCCGCTCCGGCGCCGTCTCGCTCGACCAGCAGGTCACCCCGCAGCAGCGGGTCACCGTGGCCACGCTCGGCGCGGGCGACCTGCTCGGCTGGTCGTGGCTGTTCCCGCCGTACACGTGGGACTTCGGCGCGGAGGCGTTCAGTGCCGTGCGGGCCTACGAGTTCGACGCGGCGGCCGTGCTCGCCCTGAGCGTGGAGGATCCGCTGCTCGGGCTGTCCCTGGTCCGGATCGTCGCGGAGATCCTCGCGCACCGGCTGGCGATGACCCGGAGCAAGCTGATGGAGCACTACGCGAGCCATGGGCCCGTCTGAGCGCCCTCAGATGCGGTAGCGGCGCAGCGCCGGGACGGTGGCGGCCAGGGTCAGCATGATGACCACGACCAGGATGCCGCCGCCCGCGACCGCCGTACGGGGGCCAAATGCCGAGCCCGCCGTGCCGTGCAGGACGTCGGCGAGGCGCGGGCCGCCCGCCACGACGACGGTGAAGACGCCCTGCATACGGCCGCGCATCTCGTCGGTGGCGGCGGACAGCAGGATCGCCCCGCGGAACACCATGGAGACCATGTCGGCGACTCCGGCGGCGGCCAGGAAGACCACGCCGATCCAGAGATTGCTGCTCAGCCCGAACCCGGTGATGGCCACGCCCCAGGCGACGACCGCGCCGATCACCATCCAGCCGTGCCGGCGCGCCCGCGAGAACGTGCCGGAGAACAGTCCACCGACCACCGCCCCGATGGGAATCGCCGCGAACAGCATGCCGAGGGCGAGGCCCTCGCCGTAGGGCGCGTAGGTCTGGGCGGCGAGCTGGGGGAACAGGGCGCGGGGCATGCCGAAGACCATCGCGATGATGTCGGCGAGGAACGACAGCAGCAGCACCTTGTGCAGCGAGATGTAGCGGAAGCCGGCGGCGACCTCGCGCCAGCCCGCGCGGCGCGGTGTCGCGGACTCCAGGGGCGGCAGCGAGGGCAGCTTGACAACCGCCCAGAGCGTGACGCAGAGGGCCAGCGCGTCGATGAGATACAGCTCGGGCAGGCCGATGACCGGGATGAGGACGCCCGCGAGGAGCGGCCCGACGACCTGGCCCGTCTGCATGACGGTCGAGCCGAGGGCGTTGGCCGCGGGCAGCTGCTCGGCGGAGACCAGGCGGGCGATGGAGGCGTTGCGGGCGGGCGCGTTGAGGCCCCAGAACGCCTGCTGCAGCGCGAGCAGCACCATCAGCGCGGCCACCGAGTCGAGCCCGACGGCGGCCTGCACCCAGAACAGCACCGAGGTCACGGCTATGCCGCTGTTGGTGATCAGCAGCAGTTTGCGGCGGTCCATGCTGTCGGCGAGCGAGCCGCCCCACAGCGCGAACACGATGAGCGGCACCAGGCCGGCCATGCTCGCGGCGCCGACCCAGGCGGAGGAGCCGGTGATGTCGTAGATCTGCTTGGGTACGGCTACCGCGGTGAGCTGGCTGCCGACGGCCGTGACGATGGTCGAGGACCACAGGCGGCGGTAGGCGGGGATCTGCAGAGGGCGGGTGTCCATCGCCCAGCGGCGCCAGCCGCGCCGGGGGCCGGTCGCGGGTTCCTCGGCCTTCGCCGACTCCGGTTCGGTGCCGCTGTCGGTGCTCTCGCTGGTGTCCACTGGCTTCCTGATTGCTCGCTACATCTAATCGGCCGGGGTTCACTATCGCAGGAGCGGCTGTGGCTGCCGAATCCGCCGTCTCACGCACCGGCGGCGAGCATCGCGCCGAGACCGATCATCGTCGCGGCGACCAGGCCGTCCAGCACCCGCCAGGCCGAGGGCTTGGCGAGGAAACGGCTGAGCAGGCGGGCGCCGAAGCCGAGTGCGGTGAACCAGCACAGGCTGGCGCAGACGGCGCCGAGTCCGAAGGTCCAGCGCAGCGGGCCGCGGGCGGCGGCGATGGAGCCGAGCAGGAAGACGGTGTCCAGGTAGACGTGCGGGTTGAGCCAGGTCATCGCCAGACAGGTCAGGACGGCCCGGCGGCGCGAGCCGGTCGTCTCGCCCTCGGTCCGGAGGGCGGCGGGGCGGAAGACCCGGCGGGCGGCGAGCACGCCGTAGCAGAGCAGGAAGGCGCCGCCGATGAGCCCGACGGCCTTGAGCGCGCCCGGCCAGGCGACCACGACCGCGCCTACCCCGCCGACGCCCAGCGCGATGAGGAGCGCGTCGGACAGGGCGCAGATGCCGACCACGGCGAGGACGGCGTCGC
This sequence comes from Streptomyces prunicolor, assembly GCF_045162825.1. NCBI lineage: Bacteria > Bacillati > Actinomycetota > Actinomycetes > Kitasatosporales > Streptomycetaceae > Streptomyces > Streptomyces prunicolor. Next base: position 585,306 of record NZ_CP108676.1, read on the forward strand.
GGCGGATGCCCTGGCGCAGGACGAAGGCGTTCTGGGCGCCGATGGCGACGATGAGCGAGAGGCCGGTGCCGAATCCCGCGGCGGCGGCGGAGAGTGCGTTGGTCACGCCCTCGACGCTAAGGACACCGGCATCAGGAGTACAGCTAAAGATTCTTACGTAACATTAGCGCTCGTGATGGTTTCGGAGCTGCCCCTCGATCAGGTGCGGACGCTGCTGGCGGTGGTGGACGAGGGCACGTTCGACGCGGCTGCCGCCGCGCTGCATGTGACACCCTCTGCGGTCAGCCAGCGCGTGAAGGCCCTGGAGCAGCGCACGGGCCGGGTCCTCCTGCTGCGCACCAAACCGGTGCGCACGACGGAGTCCGGCGAGGTGGTCGTACGCTTCGCCCGCCAACTGGCCCGCCTGGAACGGGACGCACGCGCCGAGCTGGGCATGAGCGAGGCGGGCGAACCGACCCGCGTATCGATCGCGGTGAACGCCGACTCGCTCGCCACCTGGTTCCTGGACGCCCTCACCCGCGTCCCGCGCGAACTCCGGGTCTGCTTCGAACTCCGCCGCGAGGACGAGGACCATACGGCGGCCCTGCTGCGCGAGGGCCTGGTCATGGCGGCGGTGACCTCGTCACCGGACGCCGTCCCGGGCTGCTCGGTACGTACGCTCGGGCGGATGCGCTATCTGCCGGTGGCGAGCCCGGAGTTCAGGGAGACGTATCTGGGCGACGGTCCGCTGCGGGACGCCCTGGCCGAGGTCCCGGTGATCACCTTCGACCGGCGGGACGACTTCCAGGACTCCTTCGTACGACGGCTGCGGCGGGGGCAGGGCGGCGCGAGTGCGGTACGGCATCTCGTGCCGACGTCGGAGGGCTTCGTGGCCGCCGTCGCCGCCGGGCTGGGGTGGGGCATGGTCCCGGAGATGCAGGCGCTGCCGCTGCTGGATGCCGGGCGGCTGGTGAACTTCGCGCCGTCGCGGTCGGTCGATGTCCCGCTGTACTGGCAGCAGTGGAAGTTGGACTCGCCTGCGTTGGCGGCGGTGGCGGAGGTGGTCGTGGGGGCGGCGACGGAGGCGTTGCGAGGCTGAGCGCGCCATCGGTCGTGTAGATGTGCGGCTCCGTTGCGGGGGGCTGTGTGTCGTTTTTCCGCTGCGGCGCCGTTGTGGCTGGTCGCGCCCACGCGGCGGAGCCGCATATCGACACAGTCTCGCGCCCCTTTAGGGCGCCTCCGCATCGCGGTGGAACTTGTGCGGGCTGCTCAGGGACGCCCGGACTTCAGCTGGGCGGCGGCGCTGTCCAGGAGCATCTCCAACGCCGTCGGATACGCGCTGTCGACCATGCGGGCCGCCAGGAGTGGAGCCGCCTCGGCGATGCGGGGGTGGGTGGTGCGGGGTAGACGGGCGTAGGTCGAGCGCCACATGGCCTCGTCGGCGCGGAGGGACGCGGTCGGGAGGGCCAGGGACGCGGCGTCCAACGCGGCGAAGGCCAGGGTCTGGTCGATGAACGCGTGGTAGATCCGTACGGTGTCGGGGAGGGGGAAGCCGGCTGTGCGCAGGACGTCCAGTACGGCCTCGTCGGCGGCCAGTTCGTTGGGGCGGCCGGTGACACGGCTCGCCGTCAGTTGGGCGGCCTGCGGGTGGGCGACGTACGCGGCGTGGATGCGCAGGCCGATCGCGCGCAGGTCGGCCCGCCACTCCCCCGTCGGCTCCCAGCCCCGCAGCGCCTGCCCGACCAGGGCGTCGCCGATGGCCAGGGTCAGCTCGTCCATGCCGCGGAAGTAGCGGTAGAGCGTGCTGGGGTCGGCGTCCAGGGCGAGGCCGAGGCGGCGGGCGGTGAGGCCCGCGCTGCCGTGTTCGCGGAGCATGCGCAGGGCCGTGTCGACGATCAGCTGCTCGGAGAGGACCGTGCCGTTCTTGGTGGGGCGGCGCCGTCGGCGCTTCTCCTCGGACACCACCGGTTTCGGCATCGCGGCCTCCCTGCACGTCCATACGCGTCCCTGCGCGTCCTTATGCCAACGCCATTGACCTTATCCGCGCGACCGGCGTTGTATCTCCGCCAGGGCCCGGTCGACTTTCGTGACTCTCTGTGGTGAAGGAGTTCTTGCCATGCGTGTACTGCTCGTGGGAGCCGGTGGTGTGGGTACCGCGGTCACCCGGATCGCGGCCCGGCGTCCGTTCTTCGACGCGATGGTGGTCGCCGACTACGACCTGTCGCGCGCGCAGGCCGCGGTCGCCGCGCTCGGGGACGCCGGCGCCCGCTTCCGTGCCGCGCGGCTGGACGCGAGCGACGAGGACGCCGTCGTAGCGGCACTGCGGTCGCACGAGTGCGACGTGCTGCTCAACGCGACCGACCCGCGCTTCGTCCTGCCGCTGTTCCGTGCGTCGCGGACCGCCGGGGCCAACTACCTCGATATGGCTATGTCGTTGTCCCGGCCGCATCCCGAACGGCCGTACGAGGAGTGCGGGGTCAAGCTCGGGGACGCGCAGTTCGCGGAGGCGGAGGAGTGGGAGAAGGCGGGTGCGCTGGCGCTCGTCGGGATGGGGGTGGAGCCGGGGCTCTCGGACGTGTTCGCGCGGTACGCGGCCGATGAACTCTTCGACGAGATCGAGGAGATCGGCATCCGCGACGGCGCGAACCTCACCGTCGACGGCTACGATTTCGCGCCCTCCTTCAGCATCTGGACCACGATCGAGGAGTGTCTGAACCCGCCGGTGGTCTACGAGGCCGACCGGGGCTGGTTCACCACCGAACCGTTCAGTGACCCCGAGGTGTTCGACTTCCCCGAGGGCATCGGTCCGGTGGAGTGCGTGAACGTGGAGCACGAGGAGGTGCTGCTGGTCCCGCGCTGGGTCGACGCGCGCCGGGTCACCTTCAAGTACGGTCTGGGCGGCGACTTCATCGAGACGCTCAAGACCCTGCACCTGCTGGGCCTGGACCGCACCGAGCCCGTCACCGTGCCGAGTGCTGCGGGGCCGACCGCCGTGTCGCCGAGGGATGTTGTCGCCGCCTGTCTGCCCGACCCGGCGACGCTGGGCGACCGTATGCACGGCAAGACGTGTGCGGGCACGTGGGTGCGCGGCACGAAGGACGGGGCGCCGCGCGAGGTGTACCTCTACCACGTGGTCGACAACCAGTGGTCGATGGCGGAGTACGGCTCCCAGGCGGTGGTCTGGCAGACGGCCATCAACCCGGTGATCGCCCTGGAGTTGCTGGCCACGGGCGCGTGGACCGGCTCGGGCGTGCTGGGCCCGGAGGCGTTCCCGGCCGGTCCGTTCCTGGACCTGTTGACGGAGTACGGGTCGCCGTGGGGGCTGCGGGAGCAGTGATCGCGCTCGATCGCGGGGAGCGGTGGGGAGTTGAGAGGGCGTCAATCGCCGTCGGAGGGCGGTCTGGAGTTGAGGCGTCGCCGATCTCCGCCCAGTGGAAGGGAGTTGAACGGGCTCCAATCCCCTTTCGCTGAACCAGAGTTGATCGGCCACCAATCCCCGTCCAACAGCCGCGAGTTGGGGGACCACCAGTTCCTGGCCGGTGTACGGGGGTCGAGCAGTCACCACCCCCCGCCCAGCGAACGCGAGTCGAGCCGTCACCGACTCCCGTCCAGTGGAGGTGAGTCGAGTTGCCGCTAATCCCCCTCCGGTGCCGCGGAGTTGGGCAGCCGCAACGTGAACACCGACCCCGCGCCGGGCTCGCTCGCCGCCTCGACCGTGCCGTCGTGCGCGGCGACCAGGTCTCGGACGATGGACAGGCCCAGGCCGCTGCCTCCCGTGCGGCGGCTGCGGGACTGGTCGGCGCGCCAGAAGCGTTCGAAGACGTGCTGGAGGTTCTCCGGCGCGATGCCGATTCCGGTGTCGGCGACGGTCAGGACGATGTCGTCGCCGTCGCGCCACGCGGTCACGGTGACGGTGCCGTCGGCAGGGGTGTGGCGCAGCGCGTTGGACACGAGGTTGCCGAGCACCTGGCGCATACGGACCGGATCCGCCTCCAGCCAGAGGGAGTTGTCCGTCCTGCCGGTGAGGGTGACCCCGGCCGCGTCGGCGGAGACGCGGTGGGCGGCGACGACCTGGTCGACGAGGTCCTCGACGCGCACCGGTTCGCGGTGCAGGCGCAGGGTGCCGGCGTCGGCGGCGGCGAGGTCCTGGAGGTCGTCGATGACGCGCTGGAGGACCATCGCCTCCTCGTGCAGGGAGCCGAGCAGCGCCGAGTCGGGTTCGACGAAGCCGTCCCGGGTGACCTCCAGCCAGCCGCGGATGTTGGTGAGGGGGCTGCGCAGTTCATGGGCGATGTCGCTGACCATGGCCTTGCGCTGGGCCTCCATGCGTTCCCGGCGTTCGGTGAGGTCGTTGAACGCCTCGGCCAGGATGCCGGTCTCGTCCCGGGTCTTCACCGGCACCCGGACGTGCAACTCCGGTGGCTGCTGGGCCGCTTCGGTCAGTGCGCGCAGGGGTCGTACGAGTCTGGTGGCGACGACGGCCGTCACCAGGACCGTGAGTGCCAGTACGGCCGCCGCCGCGCCGACGACCTTGGCCTTGTTCGCCGGGGAGACGTCGAAGCGGGGGGCGGTGGTGTCCCCGCCGCCCAGGAAGAGTTCGGCCACCGGCGCTACGTAGGGGTCGAGTTGGGCGCGGCGGGCGTTGTCGGTGCAGGCCTGCGCCTTGCGTATGTCGGCCGCGTCGCCCAACTTGTTGTACGCGCCCATGACGTAGCGGGACCCGAGGCTCTTGTCGGAGATGTCGACCCCGAAGTACGGGACCTTGAAGGTCAGGCCGCCCCGCACCAGGCAGGGCTGGGCGCTCACTATCAGGCTCTTCAACGCCTTGTTCTCGGTGGCGGTCGGGGTGTTGAGCTTCCCGTCGGCGCACGGCTCCGGCACAGAGTCATTGGCGTTGTTGCCGTTCGCGTCGGTGAGGACGGGACGTCCGCTCGGCGTCATCGTGATGGTCGTGTCGATTCCGCTCTGTCTGAAGCACGCCTGGCGGTCCTTGGCCAGCTTCGCCAGCCGGGCCCGCTCCTTCGCCGTCAGCCGGTACGGTCCGACGACCCGGGGGTCGAGACCGCTGAGCTGTGCGCCGGGTTCCGTGTAGGTGTCGGTGTGCAGGGGGTCGACGCTCGCGGCGGCGCGGGGCGGCAGGGAGGTGCCGTGCGGTGCGGAGTCGGCGATGAGGGCGCGGTCGGTGGTCGTGAGGGCGATGCGGCGGCCCATCTTCTTCGACAGTGCGCGGACGGTGGGCGCGACGCCCTTCCAGTCGGGGTGGGTCGCGGCGTATCCGCTGAGCTGCGCGAGGATGCGCATGTCGTCGGCGAGGTCCTGGCCCTGTTCCTCCCGGATGGCCCGGGTGGTGGTCTGCACCGCCAGCCAGGCCGTCGCGCCGACCGAGCAGAGCGCGATCAGCACGGTGGCGACCAGCAGCCGGACCAACAGCCGCTTGCGCAGCGGTATCCGGGGCCTCACGCGCGCCCGCCGCGCAGCTTGTAGCCGACGCCGAACACGGTCAGCAGCCGGACCGGGCGGCGCGGGTCGGCTTCGATCTTCTTGCGCAGGTTCATGATGTGGACGTCGACGGCCCGCTCCGTGGACGCCCGGTCCAGGCCTCGGGTGTACTGGAGCAACTGCCGCCGGGAGAAGACCCGTTCGGGCTCGGCGGTCATGGCGAGCAGGATCTCGAACTCGGCCGGTGTGCAGTCGACCGGCGCCCCGTCGCAGCGCACCTCGTGCCGTACCGCGTCCACGGACAGTCCCGCCGCCCGTACGACGGTGTCCTCCTGCCGGTCCTCGGTGGTCCGGCCGCTGCGCCGCAGGACCGTGCGGATGCGGGCCATCAGCTCGCGCGGGCTGTACGGCTTGGTCATGTAGTCGTCGGCGCCGAGTTCGAGGCCGAGCAGGATGTCGTCCTCGGTGGAGCGGGCGGTGAGCATCAGGACGGGGATGTCGTCGTCACCGCGCAGCACCCGGCACACCCCGAAGCCGTCGATCACCGGCAGCATGAGGTCGAGCACCACGAGGTCGGGTCTCAGTTTCCGGGCCGCCTCGATGGCGGCGGCCCCGTCGTGGACCACGGTCGCGGTGTGGCCTTCCGTCAGCAGGGAGCGTCGTATCAGCTCGGCCTGCATCTCGTCGTCCTCGGCGACCAGCACATGTGCGCACACCTGGCGGATCCTAAGCGGTCAGTGGTCGAGGGCGGCTGCGTCGCCCATGACGACGACGGGGTGCCGGGCCGGGTCCAGGGTGCGCAGGAGTTCCTTCATGTGGTCCTCGGCGATGCTGACGCAGCCGTGGGTGGGGCCGCCGTGGTCGACGTGGATCCAGATGCCGCCGCCGCGCGAGGCGCCGAGGGGGCGGGTCCAGTCGAGGGGTGAAGTGCCGGGCCGGCGGTTGTAGTTGATGGCGATCACGTAGTCGAAGGACCCGGCGAGGGGTTCGCCCTCGAAGCCGGTGCCGGGCGAGACGAAGCCCGACCCGTGGTCGTACGACAGCTTGGTGCCGGGGTCCTTGAGCAGTCCGCCCGCGTCGGTGAGCGAATAGACACCGATCGGCGAGCGCAGGTCACCGGCCATGTGGTGGTCGGACCAGCCCTTGAGCGCGTTGTGCGCCGCCCAACTGACGGTCTGCTCCCAGCCGTCGTCGGTGCGCTCGTACAGGGCGAGGGTGGAGAGGGGCGAGTCCTCGCCGCGGCCGGTGACCAGGACGACCTGTTCGGTGGTCGCCGGTATGCGGGCCAGCATCTTGGGCCCCACGCCCGGGAGTTGGCGGGGTGCCGCCTCTGCGGATATCTCCGACGAGGGCGACGGCGCGGACGAGGAGGCGGCAGGGGGAGCGGACGTGTGGTCCGTCGCCGCCAGGGCACCGCCGCCGCATCCCGTGAGGAGAACGGATGCGGCGACGAGTGCGACCGAGGGAATACGAGTGATCATGAGTCGACGATGACCGACACATGTGAGGAACTCGTCAGCTCCTACGGCTGGGTCGGCTTGCCTTTCGTGTAGAGCCAGGTGTGGAAGAGGGCATCCAGGCTTGTGCCCGATTTCCGCTCCGCCAGGCTGATGAACTGCGCCGTGGTTCCGTGGCCGTAGCGGTGTGCTCCCGCCCAGGCCCGAAGGATCGCGAAGAAGGTCTTGTCGCCCACGGCCAGGCGCAGTTCGTGCAGGGCCATGGCTCCGCGGGCGTACACGGGCGTGCCGAAGATGTTCGCGCCGCTGCCCGGGTCGCCGGGCGGGAACGCCCACAGGCCGTCGGTCGCCTTGCGGGCGTACAGGGCGTCGAAGGTCTGCTGGGCGGTCTTGCCGCCGTGCTGTTCGCTGTAGAGCCACTCCGCGTAGGTCGCGAAGCCCTCGTTGAGCCAGATGTCCTTCCAGGAGGTCAGCGACACGGAGTCGCCGAACCACTGGTGGGCGTTCTCGTGCACGAGGGTGCTGAGGTCCGGCGCCGAGTCGTAGATCGGCCGCCCCTGCGTCTCCAGGGCGTATCCGACGTCCGGGGCGTGGTCGACGATCGACCCGGCCGAACGGAACGGGTACGGCCCGAACAGCTTGCTCTCCCACTCCAGGACGGAGGGCAGCTTCTTCAACACGGGCGCGGCGGCGGCCACTTCACGGGGGTCGACGGCGTTGTACACCTTGATCCCGTCGCGGGTGGTGTACTGCTCCACCTTGAACTTCCCGACCGTCGCCGTCGCCAGATAGGCGGCCATCGGCTCCGGCGCGTGCCAGCGGAACGTGGTCTTCCCGTGCGCCGTCTTCTCCCCGAGGAGAACGCCGTTGGCGACCGCGGTGCGCCCCTGCGGGACCGTGATCGTGAAGTCGTACGACGACTTGTCCTTGGGGTGGCTGTTCGCCGGGAACCACGTCATCGCGCCCTGCGGCTCACCGGCCACGAAGGCGCCGTCGTCGGTGGCGATCCAGCCGTCCGCCGAGCCGTCCGGGTCGGTGACCTGCTCGGGGACGCCGTTGTAGGTGACGGTGACCTGGAACTTCTGTCCCTTGCGGACGGCCCGGCGCGGGGTGACGACGAGTTCCTGTCCGTCGCGGCGGTAGTCGGCCTTGGCGTGGTCGACGGTGAGGCCGGTGACCTTGAGGCCCTTGAAGTCGAGGTCGAAGCGGGTGAGCTTCTCGGTGGCGCGGGCGGTGAGGACCGCCTTGCCGTCCAGATGGCGACTGGTCGGGTCGTAGCGGAGCGTCAGGTCGTAGTGGGCGACGTGGTAGCCGCCGTTCCCGGAGAGCGGGAAGTACGGGTCGCCGACGCCGGCCGAGCCGATCGTCGTGGCGCCGGCGGGTGCGGCGGCCGCGAGCAGGGCCGTGAGGGCGACGGGGACGGTGGCGACGACGGCGCTGCGGCGGAGGACAGCGGTGCGTCTTGTGGACTGCCGTCTGAGGTGCGTCACATGCGCTCCTAGGGGTGAGGGGGTGATCATCCGTCTCAGAGACTAGGCCGCCCCCTGCCTCGGAATCCCTCTTGTTGAAGCAAACTTGTCGGGCGAGGCCGCCGAGCTTCGGTACGGACCGCCGCCGTAGTTAACCTGTATTCGTTCGCGACCGACGAGACCGTCCCGAAGCGAACCGTCCCGAAGCGAAAGGTGGAAACGCGGCTTGAGGTGTGATAGGTGACCGTTACCGCAAGCCGCAAGCCGCAAGCCGCAAGCCGCAAGCCGCAAGCCGCAAGCCGCAAGCCGCAAGCCGCAAGCCGCAAGCCGCAAGCCGCAAGCCGCAAGCTGATCGGTGTCGGGGAGCCGGCCGAGGGGCGATGCCATGATCGGTAGGGCACCACTCCGTGTGCCGGTGGGGCAGGACGCCCATCGGTGGAGCACCTTTCCCGGCGAGCGAACCCTCGTGGTGGCCGCCCGCACGGTCACGTCGACCGTCCGTGTCCTCGAAGCGCTCCCGGCACTGCTGCGCGGCGACCACCGTGTCACCGTCGTCTTCGCGCACGACCCGACCTCGGCCTTCGACTCCGGTGTCCTGGGTCTCCTGCACGATGCCGGGTGCCGTGTGCTGCCCTGGGAGCAGTTGGACGACATCGCTCCGGATCTCATCCTCTCCGCGAGCGAGAACATCGACGTACCGGAGGGCGACTGTCCGGTCCTCGTGCTGCCGCACGGCGTGGGGTTCCAGAAGTTCGTGCCCGACTCGCGCGGTCCGGGTGAGCGGTTGTCCGGTGTCGTCCCGGACGCGCTGCTCGAATCGGGCCGCGCTTGGCTGGCCATCTCGCATCCCTCGCAGGAGGAACAACTCCTCGCCACCCACCCGAAGATCGCCGGGCGCACCCTCCTGGTGGGCGATCCGTGTTTCGACGAACTGACGAACAGCGCGCCACTGAGATCGGCCTACCGGGAAGCACTGGGCGTCGCGGAACACCAGCGACTGGTCATGGTCAGCTCCACCTGGGGACCGACCTCCCTGCTGGGCACCCAGCCGGACCTTCCCGCCCGCCTCCTCACCCAACTCCCCTACGACAGCTACCGAGTCGGCGCGATCGTCCACCCCAACGTCTGGGCCGCGCACGGCTCTTGGACGCTCCGCACCCTTCAGGCGGCGGCCCTGGACGCGGGGCTGCTGCTGATGCCCGCGGTGCACGCCTGGCGCCCCGCCCTCGTCGCGGCCGACGTCGTCATCGGCGACCACGGGTCGGTCAGCCTGTACGGCGCGGCCCTGGGCACCCCGCTGCTGCTCGCCGCGTTCGGTGCCGACGCCGTTCCGGGTACGGCCGCTCACGCGCTGGGGGACCTGGCGCCCCGGCTGGACGCGCGCGGAGACCTGCGCACCCGGATCGAGGACGTCGTACGGGAGCACGAGCCGGAGCGCTACGCGGAGGTCACCGCACGGGCCTTCGCCGAACCGGGCCACGCGCCGGCCCGGTTGCGCACCGCCCTGTACCGCCTGCTCGGGCTGACGGAGCCCGCCTCGGAACCGCCGTATCCGCTCGCCGTGCCCCGCCCCGAGCCGGCCACCACGCCCGTCACCGCGTGGCGGGTGACCACCGACGTCCACGACGAGGACGGCGGGCCGACCGTCACCGTGACGCGCGTCCCGGCGGCCGTCGCCGGAGGCGGCGGTTCGGTGGTCGACGACTCCACGTCCTTCTCCCATCTCATGTGCACGGACGACGAACGCGACGGTCGGGTGTCCGCGAGTGCCTCGGTCATCGTCCGGCGCGGGGCCGAATCGACGACGCCGGGTGCGCTGCGCTGGGTTCGGGAGACGCTCGACCGGCTGCCCGGCAGTCTCCTGGCCGTGTCGGACGTACACGGGCGGACCTGCCTGGCGGGGTTCCGGGACGGACCGGTCGTGGAGGCGTCCGGCACCGGGGCACTCGGTGATCCGCAGCTTCTGGCCGCTGTCGTCTACGCCTGCTTCCGCGCGGGTCTCCCGCTGGACGACCGCGCGGTGACGGTACGGACGGGCGACCGGCCGGCCGAGGATGTCGTCCTGCGGGTCCGGCCGGACGCCCGGTGAAGGACCGCGCGCCTCAGTCGTCGGCGTCCAACTCCGCGATTCGGCGCCGCAGTTCCTCCGCCGCCGGGCTGCCCTCGCCGTCGTGGATCGCGAGCGCCTCGGTGAGGAAGCCGCGCACCACGTCCTTGTCGGCGCCGGTCCGCCGCGCGATGTCGGCGAGCCGCATCAGGGGGTCGGCCGCGTAGTGCAGCGCATCGCGCTCCCGCAGGATCGCGACCGCCTCCCGCAGCTCGCGGTCCGCCGCCGCGGTGTCGCCGAGACGATCGTGTACGGCTCCGATGGCGGCCAGCGCCCGGGCCGCCATCCGTACGTCCGGTTCCGCGTCGGCCAGCAGGGCGTCATGGGCCCGGTGCAGAGCGGTCAGCGCCTCGACGTCGTCGCCGCGGGCGTCCAGCGCGCAGCCGAGGAAGAACGCGGCGATCGCCGCGCCGCGGGTCTGTCCGGCCTGTTCGTTCAGAGCGAGGGAGCGTTCGTAGACGGCGACCGCGCTCTCGGGGTCGTACCTGTCGAGATAGCGGCCCTGGAACTCCAGTACCGAGGCGATGAGTTGGATGTCTCCGGCGGTTTCGGCGGCGGTGACGGCCGACTCCAGGGCGATGCGCGCCTCCTCGCGCCGGCCCAGGTCCAGGAGCGGACGGGAGAGCAGGCTGCGCAGCCGTGCCTCGGCGGCCGTGGCCTCGGTGATCTCGCCCGCTGTGGTGGCCGAGCGGGCCACGGCGACGGCCCCCGCCACGCCCAGCTCCAGGGACTCCCGCCACGCGTCGAGGTAGCGGCGGTTGAGGAACAGGGCCGTGAACGCCTCGGCCAACGGCCAGACCAGGGAGTTCCAGCCATGCCGGGAGGCGGCGCGCAGGACGCCCAGGATCGCGGCGCGTTCGGTGTCCAGCCAGCCGAGCGGGGACGGGCCGCCGACGGCGGCGAAGGGGTCGGTGACGTCGGCGAGCAGCGCGCTCAGGTCGGCGATCCGTAGCCGGTTCCTCTTGATCGCCCGGTCGGCGAGCGCGGCCAGTACGAGGTAGTGCGTGGCCACCCGCCCGACCAGTGCCGTTTCCTCGGTTGCGGGTTCTTCGTCCGTGGCCCGCTCACGCGCGTGCAGTCGGATCAGGTCGTGCATCGCGTACCGCTTGTCCGCCCTGCGCTCCACGAGGCTCGCGCTCGCGAGCACCCCGAGGAGCCGCTTCGCCTCCCGGACGTCGATGTCGGCGGCGACCGCGGCCACCCCTACGTCGAACAGTCCGGTCGGCAGCCACCCGAGCAGGCGGTGGAGCCGTGCCGCGTCGGGTGGCAGCAGTCGGTAGGAAGGTCCCAGGGCGGCGGACACGGAGAGCTCCTCGGCGGGCAGCGACAGTCCGGCCAACCGGTCCGTCTCGTCGGACAGTTCCTCCACCAGCTCGGCCACGGTCAGACCGTCCTCGGTCACCAGCCGGGCCGCCACGATCCGCAGGGCGACGGGCAGGCCGCCGCACAGGCCCACCAGGCGTTCGGCGCCCGCGCGGTCGGCGGCCACGGTGCCCGGTGGGCAGAAGTCGTCGAGCAGGGCCAGGCCGCCGTGCGCGTCGAGCGGTTTGAGGGCGATCAGCTGCGCGCCGTCCCTGACCGCGAGTTCGCCGAGTTTCGCGTGGGTGGTGACCAGCACCCCGCTGCCGGGTCCCTTCGGGATGAGCGCGCGCACGTGTGCGGGTTCGGCGACGTCGTCGAGGACGAGCAGGATACGGAGGTCGGTGGTGCAGGACCGGAACAGGTTGCGGCGGGCCTCGACCGTCTGCGGCATGGCGTCCTTGCCGACGCCGAGCGAGCCCAGGCAGGTGGCCAGCGCCTCGGAGACGTCCGAGACGGCGGCGGGCGCGGACCCCGACTGGTCACGCAGCGCGGCGAAGTCCACGTACAACTGGCCGTCCGGGTAGTCCTCTTGGACCAACTCCGCGAACCGATGGGCCGTCGCGGACTTCCCTACGCCGGAGACCCCCGCGACCACCCCGAGATCGACGGTTCCGGAACCGGCCCGCCCTGCGGTGAACACGGCGCGGAGCCGGTCGAGATCGCTGTGTCTGTTGACGAACTCATAGGTCAGGGCGGGTACTTGGTTCGGCCGGACCCGCACGCCCGGCGGCGGTGGTGCCGGAACCTCGAAGGTGACGTTGCCGGTGATGTGCGCGCCCTGGAGAGCGGGGCCGTGGTATACACATCCGCTGACCGAACTGACGTATGTGACCGGTGTGTCCGGTGCGAGTTCGGTGATCAGCCGGGCCAGTTCCCGTGCGGTGTCCGGGTCGTCCCGCAGGGTGTCCAGCAGTCGGTCGCGCAGTCGCTCCCCCACCCGCTCGGCGGCACGCTCGTCCCCGTCCGCACGGGCCCGCGTCAACTCGTCGCTCGCCGCCTGGAGTTCACCCTGTGGGTCCTGATCCGTACCGCGCCGCCGGAGCAACCGGGCGATTCTCAGCTTGGCCTGCTCCCACGACTCCGACACCATCAGCCCGGTCAGAGCCGTCACCGCCGTCGTCACGAACGCGGTCAACTCGGCGTCCACGGAACCCCCTTCGTGCCCAATGCCCCCGTGGGGCGACCGGTCCCACCGTAAGGAGATCTTGGCCGTTTGCACAGTCGAACTCGCCCGTATGGAGGCGGCCTTCCTTCCGGCAACCGGTGTGTCTACGTGTGCAGGGCCTTCTCCAGGCCGTCGATCACGGATGTTGTTGGCGGGGGAATCGTCGTTGTTCGTGTGTCGAAGCCGCCCTGGATCACGTCCTAGTGGCCGTCGGCCAGTTGCGAGCCGTGGATCTTGCGTACCGCCGCGATCCGGTCCTCGTACTTCCGCTTCAGCGCGGCCAGTTGGGCCGTCCGGTTCACGAACCGGACGGTCGCGTCCGGGTGTGCGGGCACGGACACCGTGCCGTGTGCGGTGGCGACCGTCCGGGTCGCGGCCGTTCCGCCGGACGAGGTGAAGGTGGAGGAAGAGGAGCCGCAGACTGCCAGGGTCAGCGCCATCGCGGTGGCGGCCACGGCGGTCAGCGGTCGGCGCGGGCGCGATGCCTTGGACTGTGGCGAGTTGGGCATGGGTGACCCAAAGTCGGTCGTGAGGAAGGGCGTTGGAGGAGGCCCGCGAGAGTGGAGACGGTACGACCGGTGGGCCGGGGCTGCGGACGAGACGGCGGCACAGTTGCGACGCCCGGCTGTGGGCCGCCAACCGCAGCGACCACCTGTGAGCCACTCCGCGCGAGAGCTCCAGGGGCGACGAGCCCGGCTCCAGGTCGTGTCCGCAAAGTCCCGTGGTCTGCCCGAAGGGCGGAACCCGCAGCGTCCGGTGCGCGCCCTGGGGTCCCCCGGCCCGAGGTTGGCGGAGTGCCGGGCGAAAGTCGTCGTACTGGACGTACTTGGGCTTTCGCCCGGTGCGGCGAGTGGGGGCACCGGCCTTGAGACAGTAGGAGCACGGCCCAGGAGTCGCGGGACAGGCGGGACTCTGCGGACACGGCCTAGCGGCCGGGCGCGGACAACTGCCTTTCCGGGGCCGGAGTTTCGCCGACCCGGTCGATGGCGCGCAACTCGTCGAGGCTGTCGGCGAGGGTGCGTCCCGCCAGCGCGGCGAGGACGGCCGCCTCGGTCTCGTCGGTGAGCCTGAGGAAGTACTCGGCCGAGTGGTTGGTGACCAGGCACTCCCGGGGCCCCTCCGGCCGGGGGGCCCACAGCGGCTTGTCGCCGATGGCCGAGCGGTAGATCTCCTCCAGCGTGATCCGGTCCGCCGGCCGGCCGAGGCGGACACCCCCGCTGCGGCCCTTGATGGACGTGACCAGAGAGTCCTGCACCAGCGGGACCATCAGCTTGCGCACCAGGCTCGGGTTCGTGTCCAGACTCCTGGCGAGCTGGGTCGAGCTGAGGACGGGACTGCCCTGCTCCTCGGCATGACCCAGCAGGAGCATGGCCTTCAGCGCGCTGGAGAACCTCACGTCCAGCATGCTCGTACCTCTTTCTTCCGCCGCTCGGTCCGGGTGACTCCCGACGCCTCCATATTAGCAACTCTTACAGTTGCACTTCCGCTCAAGGATATGTACTTTTCACTCATGCAGATTGCGGCCGTCCGAGGCACCTGCCCGTCTGCCGCACCAGCCCGGAAACCGACGGGCACACCACACGGAGAACCGGAGAACGCCATGAGCACCGAGACCGAGATCAGGCAGATCGTTTCCCGATACACCCGGGCCGCGGACCAGCGCGACGGCGAGGCGTTGGCACAGCTGTACGAGGCCGACGCGGTCGTCGAGGTCCACTACCACCGCGGCCCCGACGGGACGGAGCTGCTGGGCAAGCTCTCCGGCGGAGCGCAGATCGCGGCGGCCATGTCCACGGCCATGGCACCTCACCCGCCCCTGGGCTGGAGCCACCACACCACCTACGACCACCTGGTCTCCGTCGACGGCGACGAGGCCAGCATCGACACCCAGTTCATCACCTTCGACGTCGTCGGAATCAAGAAGCCCGAGGGCGGGTGGCCCGCCGGCACCTTCGGCGCCCAGGGCACCATCAAGCCGATCGAGTCCGGGTACTACCGCTTCTCCTTCCGCCGCACCGACGGCGTCTGGCGCATCAGCCACCAGGACGTCATCCACGACATTCCCTACGTCTACTGAGCGCCACGTCCTGCGACCAACCCCGCGGCGGCCGTCCGGCGTTCACCGGCCGGCCGCCGTCCCGCAGCCGCACAAACAAAGGCTCCGCCCACAAGGGCGGAGCAGGGCCTGCCCGACCCGACGGCTCCCCAGCGGCTCCACAACAACGGCACCCGACCAGGAGGCAGTCCCAGACATGGCGACACTTGGACTCATCGGCAGCGGCAACATCGGCAGCACGCTCGCCCGGCTGGCGGTCGGCGCCGGCCTGGACGTCGTACTCAGCAACTCCCGGGGGCCGCAGACGCTTTCCGGCCTCGTGGACGAACTGGGGCCGCGCGCCCGTGCGGCAACTCCCGTACAGGCGGCGGCAGATGGGGACTGGGTCGTCGTGACGATCCCCGTCGGCGCCGTAGGGGCGGTTCCCCGGGAGCCCCTCGCCGGCAAGACGGTCATCGACACCGGCAACTACTTCGCCCCGCGTGACGGCACCATCCCGGAACTCGAGGCACGGGAGCTCACCGACAGCGAACTGCTCCAGCGGCACCTGGCCGGGGCGCACGTCGTGAAGGCGTTCAACAACATCAACCACCAACACCTCGGGGCGTTGCCGCGCCCCGTCGACGCGGCCGACCGCACCTCCCTGCCGATCGCCGGCGACGACCCGGGCGCGAAGAAGCACGCCGCCGAGTTGCTTTCGCTGCTCGGATTCGACGCCGTGGACATGGGACCGCTCACTGAAGGCTGGCGCTCGCAGGTGGGCGCTCCGGTGTTCTGCGCGCCGTACTCGGTGACCAAGGACGACCGGTACAGGAACCAGCCGGCCGCTCCCGCCTCCGCCGCCGAGATCCGCGCGGCACTGGCGGCAGCACGCCGCTGAGCCACGAACGCCTGCCGAGCAGCGGTACTTGTGCTCACGACGGCTACTTACGCGTAGCCCTTTACGTGGTTTCCCCGAAGTCCCCGCCCGCCGGCACAGGGGCAGCGGACGCCTGACTCGGCCACGAGGGGCCACGCGCGAGTGAGGTCGGGCCCCGGAGTCGCCCGCAGGTGGCGGGCTACCAGGGAATGGCCCCGTCGTCCTCGAAGAACGAACCGGTCGGGCCGTCGTCGGGCAGGGTGGCGAGGCGGATCGCGGTGGCCGCGCCCTGCTCGGGGGTGCGGGGTCCGTGGAAGCCGGTGAAGTCGGTCGCGACCAGGCCCGGGCAGGCGGCGTTGATCAGGACGTTCGTGTCGGCCAACTGGCGGGCGTACTGCACCGTGACGGCGTTGAGGAACGTCTTCGACGGGGAGTAGGCCGCCATCACGGGGCCGATGTCGATGTCCGGGTCCGCCTGCCGGGTCAGGGAGGCGACGGCGCTGGAGATGTTGACGATGCGGGGCGAGGCCGAGCGCCGCAGGAGCGGCAGCATCGCGTTGGTCACCCGGATGACACCGATGACGTTGGTCTCCACGACCGTGCGGACCAGGTCGAGGGCGAGTGTGGTCGGGTCCTGGATCCATCCCGGGCCCATGTCTCCTGAGATACCGGCGTTGTTGACCAGGACGTCCAGACGCCCGGCCTGCCGTTCGACCAGTTCCGCGGCAGCGGTGACGCTCCGGTCTCCGGTCACGTCCAGCGGCACCCCGAACGCGTCCACCCCGGCGGCACGCAGCTTCTCCACGGCGCTCTCGCGCCTGGCCTCGTCGCGGGCTCCCACGCCCACGCGGTACCCGAGTGCGCCCAGCCCGGCCGCGATCTCGTATCCGATTCCCTTGTTCGCGCCGGTCACCAGCGCGGTCTTCGTTTCGCTCATGCCGTTGATGGTCACTCGCGGACGAGCGGCGCGGCCAACACCGATACGGTGCCCTGTCATACCCGGTGGGTATCACCCGGCAGATACGCTGTGGCCATGGACGCCCTGGAGACCCGCGAGTTGAGGTACTTCGTGGCCGTGGCCGAGGAACTCCACTTCGGCCGCGCCGCCGAGCGTCTCGGCATGGCCCAACCACCGCTGTCCCGGGCGATCCAGCAGCTCGAACGGCGCCTCGGCGTCCGCCTGTTGGAACGCAACCGCCGCGGAGTCGCCCTGACCGGCGCCGGAGAGGTGCTGCTGCACGAGGGCCGTGCGGCCCTCGACGCGAGCGCCGCCGCGGCTCGCCGCGCCCGTCGCGCCGGTGGCGCCGACCGTCCGGGCGGCCCCCGCGACCGCCTGGTGCTGGCGGTGAAGGCCGCCGCCTCCCACGAACTGCTGCGGAAGCTTCTCGACGCCTACATGTCCGAGCCCGGCGCCGCCGAGATCGAGGTGCTGCCGTGCGGCATGTGCGAGCAGCCGGAGTTGCTGCGCGACGGCCGCGCCGATGTGGCGCTCATGCACGCGCCGTACAACTCCCTCGCCGGGTTCGACACCGAGGCACTGATGTCGGAGGGACAGATAGCCGTCCTGCCCGCCGGGCACCCGCTCGCCGCACGCAGGACGTTGACCCTGGCCGACGTCAGCGACATCCCCGATCTTCCACCCGCCCGCTGGCCCAACGAGGGCATGTACCCACCCGGCCCGGGCCCCGAGATCCACGACCAGACACAACTGGCCCAGCTCATCGCCCTCGGACGCACCATGGCCGTCTTCCCCGAATCCGCCCGCTCCTGGCTCTGGGCCGGGCACACCGCCGTACCCCTCACCGACGCACCCCCTGTCGTCACCCACATCGCCTGGCCCGCACACAGCCGCTCCCTCGCCCTCGCCGGGCTGATCCGCACCGCCGTACGGCTATGACCTTCGGGGTGTCGCCGTAGCCGTCGATACGGGCGCAGGTGCGGACGAAGCCGTACGACTGGACTATTCGAGCGCGTTCGAATTCATTGCGAGCCCGCAGCCCGTCCCGAAATCTGTCGGTGCAGGGGAAGAGCCGGCCGTGGCCGACGCGATGGTGGAACAGGCTCAGAGATTCACCCACAGCTACGACGGCGACCAGATCAACGGCGATCACACGGAACGCGTCACCGCATCCGTCGCCAGCCGCACCACCGGCCTCGGGACCGATCATGACCATGAGGAGACACACGTGAGGAACACCGCGAAATCGTTGGCCGCAGCGTTAGCCGTCATGGCGGCGGCCGTCGCCACGGCCCTGGGCGTCACCGCCGCCCCGGCCTCCGCCGCCCCGGCCGGGGCGCAGTACGACACGGCCTGCAACGTCACCTACTCCTACATCTCGGCCGGCTCCCACCACGGCGCCGGCGAGGTGAACTACTGCCGGCTGTGGGGCGGCAGCATCGGCGTGCGTTCGGCACCCGGGTCCAGCACCCTTGTGGGCACCGTCAACAGCGCCAACATCAACTGGTTCCGGGGCGACGTACTGAGTCACACGTTCTGCTCCGGCAGCTACTGCAACGACGCCTGGGCCTTCACCGAGGCGGACAACGGCAACTGGGGCTGGGTGCCGGAGGTGTACTTCTCCAGCTCCAACACCACCTGGGACCCGAACCTCCGCGCCTGCGGCTCCGATCCGACTCTCTGCGCACCGTTCTAGTAGTGCTTCGTTAGGTTGTGGGCTGTCTGCGGCTGCTCCGGGGGCTGGGCAGGGGGCGTCCGCAGGTGGTGCAGGTACCGGTCCAGCACCTCAGCAGGTCCTGGAGAACGTCGAGGACCTGGTAGAGCGTCAGGCCGGTGTGCGGACTTTTGGGTCGAGCCGCCGGAGGGTGAGGAAGGCCTGAGCGGCGGTGACAAGGGTGACGTGGTGGTGCCAGCCGCGCCAGGTGCGGCCTTCGAAGTGGTCCAGCCCGAGGCCGTGCTTGAGCTCGCGGTAATCGTGCTCGATCCGCCAGCGCATCTTGGCCCACCGCACCAGGTCGGCGGCCGGTGTGGTGGCGGGCAGGTCCGATATCCAGTAATCCGTCGGAGTGTCCTGGCCGTCCGGCCATTCGACGAGGAGCGTCCGGACGGGCAGGACACCGTCCCAGCGGGTGCGGCCGCCGCCCGCCTCCTGAGCTGCGGCCAGGGACTGCTTGCCCGCGGGCCGCACTGTCAGCACCGCGAACCGTGAGGTCATCGTGCCTTTGCTGCCCTGCCTCCAGGTCACCTCGGTGAAGCGCTGCGCACCCGCCTGCGCTGCGAGGACGCAGACGGCTCGCGGTGGGGTGCGGTAGCGGGGAAGGGTGGGCGGCCCGAGCCCGCCGTAAGCGGGCTGGTGCGGCTCCACATCCTCCGGGTGGGCGACTTCCTTCCCGTTCAGGGCCAGGACATAGGACAGCCCTCGCTCCTGGAGACCGAGCCGGAACGGGGTGCTGACGCCGTAGCCGGCATCAGCGACCACGACCGGCGCCTTCAACTGCCAGTCCGCGAGTGTGTCCAGGAGGCCGAGCGCGAGACGCCACTTCTCCCGGTGCACCACGTCGTCGGGGACTCCTGCCCTGCGGCACCGGTCGGGCTCGTCCGTCCACTCACGCGGCAAGTACAACTGCCACTCCAACGGGCACGAGGCGGTGTCGGTGGCGGCATGGACACTGACCGCGACCTGGCAGTTCGCCCGTTTGCCGACCGCTCCGCAGTACTGGCGGGCCACCCCGGCCGACGCTGTGCCGCACTTGGGGAACGACACGTCGTCGATCACCCACACCTCGGGCCTGACAACTGCGGACAGCCGCTCGGCGATCCGCTGCCTGACCGGCAGCGGATCCCACGGCGACTGGTTCACGAACTGCTGCAGGGCCTGCATGTTCCCGTCCGGCAGACGCCCGGCCATCGGCTGGATCGACTTGCGCCGACCGTCCAGCATCAGCCCCCGCAGATAACACTCGCCCCACCGCCGCTGATCCCGCCGCGGCAACGACCCGAACACCTCGCCAACGAACTCCGCCAACTCACCCCGGAGCCGCTCCACTTCCCCCAACCTCACTCCGGGAAGCTGCCCACGATCAGCCAAGATCACCCAACGTAACGAAGCACTACTAGAACCCGCCCGACGGAACCGGACACCAGCGGCAAAGGCCGCGGCGCATCGGCGCCGCGGCCTTTCCGGACGGACGGTGACCGTACACCGCGACCGCACCGCGTCCGCCTCGACGACATGCGTCAGGCGCCTCTACACCTCGATGTGCCACCCCATGATGATCGTCCGGTCGCGCGGCAGGCCGAAGTGCTCGGCGGCGTCGGCCGTGATGTGGGAGGTGGCGATGAACAGCCGTTTCCGCCAGGGAGCCATCGTCGGTGCCGGACCGCGCCGGAGCTCGATCGTCGACAGGAAGTAGGACGCCTGGTCGAGCAGCAACGGGCCCTCGGTGTCGGCCGGGTCGAGCATCGCCAGCGTGCCGGGCACGTCCGGTGTCTCCATGTAGCCGAACCGCGCGGTGACGTGGACGATCCCGTCGTCGGCGTACCCGAGGCCGTCGACGACGATCCGCCGGTCGGCCGGTACGCGGGGCACCGGCTCGGTCTCGATGGAGAGGATCACGACCTGCTCGTGCCGCACATGGTTGTGTTCCACGTTGGCCCGCATGGCGAGCGGCGCCGTCTGCTTGCCCCGGTTGAGGAACACCGCCGTGCCCGGGACCTGGAGCACCGGCCGCTCCCCGCTGCGGAGTTCGTCGACGAACTCGCGCAACGAGCCCTCGTGGTCCGCTCGTTCGGCGGTGACGACCTCACGGCCGCGCTGCCAGGTCGTCATGACGGTGAACGCGGTGAGACCGATCAGCAGCGGCAGCCACGCGCCGTGCACGAGCTTGGTCAGGTTGGCCGCCACGAACAGCAGGTCGACGCAGAGCAGCAGGGTCGCGCCGGTCGCGATCAGCCACACCGGGGTGCCCCATTTCGCGCGGGCGACGTAGAAGAACAGCAGCGTGGTGATGGTGATGGTGCCGGTGACCGCCATGCCGAACGCGAAGGCCAGCGCGGCGGAGCTGCGGAACGCGAAGACCAGGGTGAGGACCGAGACCATCAGCAGCCAGTTGATCCAGGGGACGTAGATCTGGCCGATGGTGGACTCGGAGGTGTGCGCGATCCGCAGCCTCGGGAGGTAGCCGAGCTGGGCCGCCTGGGAGGCGACCGAGTACGCGCCGGTGATCACGGCCTGCGAGGCGATCACTGTGGCCGCCGTGGCCAGCAGGACCATCGGCCACCGTCCCCAGTGGGGCACGAGCAGGAAGAACGGGCTGCTGATGTTGGCCGGGTCGTCGAGGATCAGCGCGCCCTGGCCGAAGTAGCTCAGGACGCAGGCGGGGAAGACGAGGAACAGCCAGCCGCGCGTGATGGCCCGGCGGCCGAAGTGCCCCATGTCCGCGTAGAGCGCCTCCGCGCCGGTGACCGCGAGCACGACCGCGGCGAGCGCGAAGAAGGCGGTGCCGAAGTGGCCGAAGAGGAAGCCCAGCGCGTAACTCGGCCACAGCGCCCGGAGGATGGCCGGGTGATCGGCGATCCCTACGACGCCGCACGCGCCGATGGACACGAACCAGAGGATCATGACCGGCCCGAACACCCGGCCCACGGCCGCGGTCCCCCGGCGCTGCACCAGGAACAGCAGCACGATGATCACCGCGGTGACGGGCACGACCGCGTCGTCCAGCGACGGTTCGACGACCTTGAGCCCCTCGACCGCGGACAGCACCGAGATCGCCGGGGTGATCATGCTGTCGCCGAAGAACAGCGACGCGCCGAAGATGCCCAGCGCGGTCAGCACGACGGCGGCCCGTCCACCTCCCTGCGAACTCCACCGCCGCACCAGGGTGATCAGCGCCATGATGCCGCCCTCGCCCTCGTTGTCGGCGCGCATCGCCAGCAGCACATAGGTGACCGTGACGATGACCATCACCGACCAGAAAACCAGGGACACCACCCCGTACACGTTCTGCGTGCTGACCGGCACCGGGTGCGGATCGCTCGGGCTGAACACGGTCTGGAGGGTGTAGATCGGGCTGGTCCCGATGTCACCGAAGACCACGCCCAGCGCACCGATGACGACCGCGAGCCGTACCGCGTCCCGCGCGCTCGCGGGACGGGCCTCCGGCGGCCCCGACCCGGCTGCCCCCTCCGCCGCTGCCCCGTCCCGACCGTCGGCCATGGTGTTCCTCCTCCTCGCGGACCGCGATGCCGCGGGCCCGGTGCATCGGGGCGGACACTACCCATGCACCTGCCGCTACCCATGCACCGGCACGCTCGCCCGCAGGGGCACGCCCCCGCGCCGCAGGCCGCGTCGCCAGACACCCTCGTCCAGGCCGGGTCACGCCGCGTCGCTCCTCCCCCGCTCCCCACCCGGACGTAGGCTCGCCGCACCACCGCCACCCGAGGGAGCCCCGCCCGTGACCGTCCGAGTGCGCCGTGTCTACGATCCGCCCGAGCCGCAGGACGGTGTGCGCGTCCTGGTCGACCGGCTGTGGCCGCGCGGCCTGTCCAAGGACGCGGCCCGGGTCGACGAGTGGCCCAAGGCCCTCACCCCGTCGACCGAACTGCGCCGCTGGTACCACGCGGGCGAGGGCTCCTACGACGAGTTCAGCAGCCGTTACGAAGCCGAGCTCGCCGAGCCCGAGGCGGCTCAACTCCTGCACACCTTGCGGAACTTGGTCCGGATGGGACCGGTGACCCTGGTGACGGCGGTCAGGTCGCCGGAGCAGAGTCACGCCTCGGTGCTGGCCCGCCTCCTGGAGGGGTGAGGAGACGGGCCGCAGGGCCGACCGAGTACCGCTAGGCCGTCTGCTTCGCCGCCGCGCGTCCCGCCGCCCGGCCCGAGAAGAGACAGCCACCCAGGAACGTGCCTTCGAGGGCGTTGTAGCCGTGCACGCCACCGCCGCCGAAGCCGGCGACCTCGCCCGCCGCGTACAGTCCGGCGATCGGCTTTCCGTCGGCGGCCAACGCCCGTGAGTCCAGGTCCGTTTGAATGCCGCCGAGCGTCTTGCGGGTCAGGACGTGCAGCTTGACGCCGATCAGGGGTCCGGCCGCCGGCTCCAGGATGCGGTGGGGGGTGGCGACCCGGCCGAGGCGGTCACCGATGTAGCGGCGGGCGTTGCGGATGCCCTGGACCTGGGAGTCCTTGCTGTAGGGGTTGGCCATCTGGAGGTCGCGGGCCTCGATCTGGCGGCGCACGACGGCCGCGTCCAGGAGCGGCTTGTCGGTCAACTGGTTCATTTTCTCCACCAGTTGCTCCAGATTCCCGGCGGTCACGAAGTCCGCGCCCTTGCGCAGGAACGCGTCCACCGGACCGGGGGCGCCCTTGCCGAGCAGCCGGTCGCGCAGCACCGCCTTCTTGTCCTTGGCGGTGATGTCGGGGTTCTGCTCGGAGCCCGACAGCGCGAACTCCTTCTCGATAATCTTCTGCGTGAGGATGAACCAGGAGTGGTCGTGCTCCGCCAAGTCCGCCGTCGTACGCAGGTACTTGAGGGTGTTGAGGGTGTCGTAGCCCGGCAGGCACGGGTCGGGCAGGCGGCGGCCGAGGGCGTCGAACCACAGGGAGGACGGGCCGGGCAGGATGCGGATGCCGTGGCCGGGCCAGACCGGGTTCCAGTTCTGCAGGCCCTCGGTGTAATGCCACATGCGGTCACGGTTGACGAGTCGTACGCCCGCCTCGGCGCTGATGTCGAGCATCCGGCCGTCGACGTAGGCCGGGACGCCGGTGACCATCTCGGCGGGCGGGGTGCCCAGGCGCTCGGGCCAGTACTCGCGGACGATGTCGTGGTTGGCGCCGATGCCGCCGGTGGTGACGACGACGGCCTGCGCGGTGAGTTCGAACGCGCCGATCGCCTCGCGGCTGGAGGAGACGCCCCGGGCCGCGTTGTCCTCGGCGAGGACCGTGCCCCGGACGCCGCGCGCCTCGCCCTCCTCGACCACCAACTCGTCCACCTGGTGGCGGTAGTAGAAGGTGAGCAGTCCGTCGCGGGCGGCCTGCCTGGCGTAGTTCACGAAGGGTTCGACGACTCCGGTACCGGTGCCCCAGGTGACGTGGAAGCGCGGTACGGAGTTGCCGTGGCCGTGGGCGCGCAGGTCGCCGCGTTCCGCCCAGCCGACCGTGGGCAGCAGCTTGATGCCGTGCCCGTCGAGCCAGGTCCGCTTCTCACCGGCCGCGAACTCGACGTAGGCGCGCGCCCAGCGCACCGCCCACGAGTCCTCGTCGTCGACGCGGTCGAAGCCTGCGCTGCCCTGCCAGTCGCTCCAGGCGAGGTCGAAGGAGTCCTTGATGCCGAGGCGGCGCTGTTCCGGCGAGTCGACGAGGAACAGGCCGCCGAAGGACCAGAACGCCTGCCCGCCGAGGTTGTTGGCGTTCTCCTGGTCGACGAGCGCGACCCGGCGTCCCCGGCTGGTCAGTTCATGGGCCGCGACCAGACCGGCCAGCCCGGCTCCGACGACGATGACGTCCGCATCCATGGCGACCGTTGCCTTTCTCATTCGAGGCCGCGGCTGCCGTCCGTCAGCAGCGCGGTGAGTAGTTGCTTGAGCCAGACACGGGCGTGCTCCACGTCCTTGTCCAGCAGCAATTGGGTGGTGACTCCGTCGTACGCGGCGATCACCGCGTGGGCGGCGCTGTCGACATGGTCGAGCACAGTGGGCAGTTCGAACCGGCCGGCCGCCAGGGCGAGCCGATCGGCGATCACCGCGCGCAGTCGCGCCCGGTGGTCGAGCAGGCTCTGCGCGACGGCCGGGTCCCGGGCCGCGTGCACCAGGAAGTCCGTCTTGACCAGGAGCCAGTCCAGGTCGAGGAGGAGCACGTCGGTGACCCGGTCCACAGCGGCCGGTACATCGAGGTCCGGTCCGTCGAGGGCGAAGGCCTCGGACACCTGGTCCGCGATCAGCTCGGCCCGCTCCTGGTAGAGGGCGAAGAACAGCTCGTCCAAGCTGTCGAAGTTCGAGTAGAAGGCGCCTCTGCTGTAACCGGCGGCTTCACAGACCTCCTCGATGGAGACCCGGCCGTATCCCTTGGCGGCGAACACCGCGAACGCGGCGGCCAGGAGGTTGGCCCGTGTGCGGACACGGCGCCTGGTCACACGCTTGGGCGTCACCTCAGTCGCCATGCCCGGACCTCCAGTCGATACGCGAATGTATCCGATACACCGATGTATCGAAAGAGCGGAGTTCGCATGGGAACAGATATTCGAATAAGGAGTACGCTGGTCCCATGACCGCGCACCACCTCCAGCCCTCCCTCTTCGACCAGACCGACCAGCTCCGCCTCGGCCCCCTCCACGGGATACGCCGTACGACACTGGGGCTCGGCGCCTGGATCGACGTACTGCCCGGCTGGCTCGGCGGCGCCGACGCCCTGTTCGAGGAGCTGGCCACCGAGGTGCCGTGGCGCGCGGAGCGCCGTCAGATGTACGACCAGGTCGTGGCCGTACCGCGACTGCTCGCCTACTACGGCGCCGACGACACGCTCCCGCACCCGGTACTGGCCGAAGCCCGGGACGCGCTCTCGGCTTACTACGCACGGGAGTTGGGCGAGCCCTTCACCACGTCCGGACTCTGCTACTACCGCGACGGCCGGGACAGTGTCGCCTGGCACGGCGACCGGATCGGGCGGGGTGCCCGCGAGGACACGATGGTGGCGATCCTCTCCGTGGGCGCACCCCGTGATCTGCTGCTGCGTCCCGTGCGCGGCGGCGAGTCGGTGCGGCGCCCGCTCGGGCACGGCGACCTGATCGTGATGGGCGGCTCCTGTCAGCGGACCTGGGAGCACTGCGTCCCCAAGACCACCCGCGCCTCGGGACCGCGCATCAGCGTGCAGTTCCGCCCGCACGGCGTGCACTGAGGCGGAGAGGCGGCCGCTTCGGATGCGCGCGGGGGCCGCCCCCGGCGGACGGCGCCGGAGGCGGCTTCCCCCGCGCGAGCCGTGGTCATCCGCGTCTGGTTGGCTGTCCTCGTACAGGGCACCACCTCACGAGGGACGATCATGCGGGCAGATGTACGCCAAGTCGCCGACGGCACCTACCTGGTGCACGGCAGCAACACCAACTGGGTGATCCTCACGGAGGGCGACGCGGTCACGCTGGTGGACACCGGGTACCCCGGGGACCGGCAGCTGGTGCTCGACTCCCTTGAGCAGGTGGGGAGTTCGGCGAAGGCCGTCACGGCGGTGCTGATCACCCACGCCCACAACGACCACCTCGGTTCCGCGGAGTACCTGCGCGACACCTACGGCACACCGGTGTACCTGCACGAGGCCGAAGTGCCGCACGCCCGCCGGGAGTTCCTGCAACAGGTGACCGTCGGGGACGTGCTGAAGAACATCTGGCGTCCGGGAGTGCTGCCGTGGCTGGTGCACACGATCCGCGTCGGCGGCACCGAACAGCATCCCCTCGCCACCGCCGAGGCGTTCCCGGGTGCTGGCGGCCCGCTCGACCTGCCCGGTCGGCCCGTCCCCGTGCACACCCCCGGCCACACGAGCGGGCACTGCGTCTTCCATCTCCCGGAGCGCGGGATCGTGATCTCCGGAGACGCGCTGGTGAGCGGCCACGCGACCTCCCGGATCAAGGGGCCGCAGCTGCTGCCCGACATGTTCCACCACGAGCGCGACCGGGCCGTGACCTCGCTGGACATCCTCGAAGCGCTCGACGCCGACACCCTGCTGCCCGGCCACGGCCCCCTGCACACCGGTCCGGTCCGTGAGGCGGCGCAGCGCGCCCGCGAACACGCGCTTTAGGGTCACCTCATGGCACTGCAGATCAACGCGACCAATCCGGAGCATCCGGTCCTCCTGCTGGAACTGCCCTGGGACGTTCCCCTGGAGGAGTGGCCCGACGAGTACCTGGTGCCGCTGCCGCGCGGCATCTCCCGCCACGTCGTGCGCTACGCCCGCGCCGGCAGCGAGGTCATAGCCGTCAAGGAGCTGGCGGAGCGGCCCGCGCTGCGCGAGTACGAGCTGCTGCGCGACCTGGACCGGCTCGGCATCCCGGCGGTCGACCCCCTCGCGGTGGTCACCGGGCGCGTCGACACCGCCGGCGAGCCGCTCGAGCCGGTGCTGATCACCCGGCACCTGGGCGGCTCGATGCCGTACCGCTCGATGTTCGAGACGACGCTGCGCCCGGCCACCATGCACCGGCTGATGGACGCGCTCGCGGTGCTGCTGGTGCGGCTGCACCTGGCCGGGTTCGCGTGGGGCGACTGCTCGCTGTCGAACACGCTGTTCCGGCGGGACGCGGGCGCCTACGCCGCGTATCTGGTGGACGCGGAGACCGGCGATCTGCACCCCACGCTGAGCAACGGGCAGCGGGACTACGACCTCGACCTCGCCCGCGTCAACATCAGCGGCGAGCTGCTCGACCTGGAGGCGTCCGGGGCGCTGCACCCGTCCGTCGACCCGATCGAGTTCGGCATGGAGATCTGCGCCCGCTACCAGAGTCTGTGGGAGGAACTGACCCGCGTCTCGGTGTACCCGGCGGGCAAGTACCACTTCATCGAACGCCGGATCCGGCGCCTGAACGAACTCGGCTTCGACGTCGCCGAGATGCAGATCGAGCACTCCTCCAACGGCGACACGGTCACCTTCGTCCCGAAGGTCGTCGACGCGGGTCACCACCAGCGTCAACTCCTGCGCCTGACCGGCCTGGACGCCGAGGAGAACCAGGCCCGGCGGCTGCTCAACGACCTGGAGTCCTGGATGGCCACCCAGGACGACTACGCCCCGGGAGATCCCCTCGCCGCCCGGCCCGAGGTGCTCGCGCACCGGTGGGTGCGGGACGTGTTCCGGCCCACCGTGCGTGCCGTACCGCTCGAACTGCGCGGCGCGATGGATCCGGCCGAGATCTACCACGAGCTGCTCGAACACCGCTGGTACATGTCCGAGCACGCCCAGCACGACATCGGCCTGGACACGGCGGTCGACGACTACCTCACGAACATCCTGCCGAAGGCCCGCGAGACCCTGGAGCCGACGACGCCGGAGTGACCCGGATCAGCCTGCGGCAGGCGGGGCTGTGGTGCCGCGGACGACGAGGTGGGGCGCGACGACCTGCTCCCCGTCCGGTACTGCCTCGCGGTCCAGGCGGGCGATGGCGCGGCCGACGGCGAGTTCCGCCAGCCGCGGAACGTCCTGGGCGACGGTGGTGAGGTCGATGTGGGCGAGCCGGGACAGGCTGGTGTCGTCGAAGCCGACCACGGAGATCTCCCCGGGGACGGACACCCCGGCCCGCAGGAAGGTGTCGAGGACACCCGTGGCGCAGCGGTCGTTGAAGGCGAGGACCGAGCTGGGCCGGGTCTTCTCCGCAAGCAGGGTGCGGGCGGCCCGGGCGCCGTCGTCCTCGGTGAGCCCGCCGGGCAGCACACGGACGTGGCCGTCGAGGCCGTGGCGGTGCATCGCGGTGCGGTAGCCGCGGCGGCGGTCGGCGGCGCCGGGCGCCTTGCCGCCGTCGATGTGGGCGATGGCCCGGTGGCCGAGCGCGACCAGGTGGTCCACGGCCTGCCGGGCGCCCTCGTCGTCGGCGGTGCGGACGACGTCCACGGCGGGTGGGGCGGGCCGTAGCCGCCGGGCCACCGAGACCACCGGCACCTGGGTCGCGAGGTGGGCAAGACGGGCGGCCGGGACCTCGGGGCCGAGCAGGACGAGGGCCTCGCACCGGTCCGCGAGCAGCGCCTCCACGGCCTGCCGCTCACCGCGCGTCGGGGCGACCGCGCTGAGGGCGACCTGGTAGCCGGCGGGTTCGGCGGCGGCATAGATGCCCTCCACCAGGTCGGTGTGGAACGGGTGACGCAGCCCGAACTGCACGCCGAGCAGGCGTGAGCGGTTGCTGCGCAGCACCCTGGCCCGGGTGTCGGGCCGGTACCCGATCTCCTCGGCGGCCTTGAGCACCCGCTCGCGAGTGGTCGCGCTCGCGCCGTAGGCCCCGCGCATCACGATGGAGACCAGCGCGACGGACACGCCCGCCCGGGCCGCGACATGGGCCAGGGTGGGCCGCTTGCCGTCGGGGACCGCGGGGATGGTCGGCACGGTGGTCCTTCCGGTCGAGGTGGCGTTCCGTTCGGGGAGGGTAACCGCTCCCAAGGTGCTGGTCCGAAGGTACTGCAACGTTCTAGAAACCTGCCCGGCGAGGGCTTGACACGGGAATCCAGTAGTGGGGTACTACTGCCATCTAGAACGTTCTAGAAGAGGGCGAGCAGTCATGTACACGTTGGCGGTCTGTGCCGAGATGGTCTTCCGGGATCTGCCGATCCACGAGCGGGCCCGGCGCATCCACGAGGCCGGTTTCCAGGTCGAGATCTGGGACTGGACCCGGCACGACCTGGACGCGCTCACGCGGACCCCGGCCGAGTTCTCGTCGATGACGGGCTACATCCGGGGCAGCCTCACCGACGAGGCGGGCGCCGCCGAACTGCTGCGCACCGCCGAGGAGTCGGTGAAGGCCGCCGATCAACTGGGCTGCCCCCGGCTGAATCTGCACGGCACCGGCCTGGACTCCGAGGGCCTGCCGGTGGTTCCGGTGACCGGCGAGCCCACCGGCGCGATGTGGATCGCCGCCCACCACACCCTGACCCGCCTCGCCGAGCTGGGCGAGAGCAACGGGGTCACCTTCACACTGGAGAACCTCAACGCCGCGGTCGACCACCCGGGCGTCCCGTTCGCGACGGCCGCCGACACCCTGGCCCTGGTCAAGGCGGTGGACCGGCCGGGCCTGCGGATGAACCTGGACCTGTACCACGCGCAGATCGGCGAGGGGAACCTCATCGAACTCGTCCGCAAGGCCCACGAGTTGGACCTGATCGGCGAGATCCAGGTGGCGGACGTACCCGGCCGCCAGGAGCCCGGCACCGGCGAGATCAACTACCCGGCGATCGCCCGCGCCCTCGCCGACATCGGCTACGACGGCACCGTCGCGATGGAGGCCTGGGCCTCGGAGAGCGAGAGCGAGCGCGCCCTGGACCGCTTCCGCACCGCCTTCACGGTCTGACCCGCCCCGGCATCACACGCCCCCAGGGAGAACGCCCATGACCACCCAACTGCCCCTCGCCATCGGCCTGGTGGGCGCGGGCCGCATGGGCTCCTTCCATGCCGAGACCCTCGCCCGCCGCCTGCCCGGCGTCCGCCTCGCCGCCGTCGCCGACCCGGCCCCGGGCGCCGCACGGCGCCTGGCCGACCGGCTCGACTGCCCGACGGCGTACACCGAGATCGGCGACCTGTTCGCGGATCCGGAGGTCGCCGCGGTGGTGATCTCCACACCGGCCCGCACCCACGCGGACCTGGTCGTGGCGGCGGCGCGCGCGGGCAAGGCCGTCTACTGCGAGAAGCCGATGGCGACCACGCTCGCGGACGCCGACCGCGCCATCGCGGCCGCCGCCGAGGCGGGCGTACCGCTCCAGGTCGGCTTCAACCGCCGCTACGACGCCGGGTTCCGGGCCGCGCACGACAAGGTGGCGGCGGGCGCGATCGGCACCCCGCAGCTGCTCCGCTCACTCACCCGCGACCCGAAGCTCGCCGACCCGGCCCCCATCCCGCCGTGGACAATCTTCCTGGAAACCCTCATCCACGACTTCGACACCCTGCGCTACCTCAACCCCGGCTCCGAACCGGTCGAGGTCTTCGCCATGGCCGACGCCCTGGTCCGCCCCGACTTCAAGGACCGAGGCCTGCTCGACACGGCGGTCGTCACGATCCGCTTCGACAACGGCGCCCTCGCCACCGCCGAGGCCAACTTCCAGGCGGTCTACGGCTACGACGTACGCGGAGAGGTCTTCGGCTCGGCGGGCATGCTGACGATGGGCGACATCCGGCGCACCCATCTGACGTCCTACGGCATAGACGGCATCGCGGCCGAGACCGTCACCTACGACCAGGACCTGTTCCACGAGGCGTACGTCGCCGAGCTCGCCGACTTCGCCGAGGCCGTCCGCGCCGACCGCACCCCGTCGGCCACCGGGGAGGACGCGCGCGCCGCGCTGACGATCGCGCTGGCGGCGATCCGGTCGGTGGAGAAGGGGGTCCCGGTACGCATCGAGGACGTCCTGGCCGAGGCCAACTGACCGACTTCTACTGAGGGTTCAGGAAGCCGGCACCACGGCCACCGGGCACTCCGCGTGGTGCAGCACCCCGTGCGCGACCGAGCCGATCCGCGCGCCCACCGCCGTACGGTGGGCGCGCCGCCCGACGACCATCAACTGGGCGCGCCCCGCGACCGACAGCAGCACCTGCCCCGCGCTGCCGATCTCCACGTGCTCGACCACCGGCACATCGGGGAAGCGCTCCCGCCACGGCTCCAGCGCCTCGGCCAGCCCCTTCTTCTCGTACGGCTCCAGGCCACCGGCCTCGTCGAGGAGCCGCATGGAGCCGGGGCTGTAGGCGAACACCGGCGGCAGGGTCCACGCCCGTACGGCCCGGACCGTCGCTCCCCGCGCCGCCGCCGTCTCGAAGGCGAAGCCCAGCGCGGCGGCGCTGTCCTCGGGGTCACCGTGCTGGCCCACGACGATCTCGCGCCCGGCGGCCTCCTCGGCGGCTTCGTCCCCGGCGCGCACGAGCACGACGGGCCGTACGGAGTCGGCGATCACCTGCTGCCCGACGGAACCGAGCAGGAACCCCACGACGGGACCGTGGCCGCGCGAACCGAGGACCAGCAGTTCGGCGTCGGCAGCGGCGGCGGTCAGCGCGTCGACGGGGTCGCCCTCCAGGACGTCGGTGGTGATGTCGAGACCGGGGTGGCGTTCGGCGACCTCCCGGGCGGCCTCGTCGGCCGCGTCCCGCACCCAGCGGTCCTGGGTCTCCCGGTCCCCCGCGTCGAGGGCCTCGTGCTCCTCGTACCGCCAGACATGCACGACACGCAGCGCCAGCCCCCGCCGTACGGCCTCGCGGCCCGCCCAGGCGAGTGCGGCGAGGCTCTCCGCCGATCCGTCGACGCCTGCGGTGATCGGTCGTGTCATGCGGTGGCCTCCCGGTGGTGCGGTCACGTGCGTCGGGCCCAGTCTTCACTACGGTGCCCGCATGACCTTGGAGTGGGAGCAGGTAGTGGTGGACGCGGCCGACCCCGTCGCGCTGGGACGCTGGTGGGCGGAGGCCCTCGGGTGGGTGGTGGTGGGTGAGGAGACGGACGAGTTCGAGATCAGGCCGGAGCCGGAACGGCTGCCGGGGCTGCTGTTCGTGCCGGTGCCCGAGGGCAAGACGGTCAAGAACCGGCTGCATCTGGACTTCCGGCCCGACGACCAGGAGGCCGAGGTCATCCGGCTGCTGGCGCTGGGCGCGCGGACCGCGGACGTCGGGCAGGGCGAGGAGTCGTGGGTGGTGCTGATGGACCCGGAGGGGAACGAGTTCTGCGTGTTGCGCTCCCGGCGCCCCTGAGGCCCCCGTCTCGGGTGTAGCGGAGCGCCGCGCGGCGATCGACCATACGATGGTGGGGAGCCGGCGCGGTGACAACGGCGCCGCCGTGCCGTGAAGCCGACCACTCGGGGTGGGAGACGTATGGCACAGGCCGCCGAAGCCGCGCGGACCGTCATCATGACCGTGGACGACGATCCGGGAGTCTCCCGTGCCGTCGCCCGTGACCTGCGGCGGCGCTACGGCGAGTCGTACCGGATCGTGCGCGCGGAGTCCGGCGAGTCCGCGCTGGACGCGTTGCGTGAGCTGAAGCTGCGCGGGGATCTCGTGGCCGTGATCCTGGCCGACTACCGGATGCCGCAGATGAACGGCATCGAGTTCCTGGAGCAGGCCCTCGACGTCTATCCGGGTGCGCGCCGGGTGCTGCTGACCGCGTACGCGGACACGGACGCGGCGATCGACGCGATCAACGTCGTGGACCTCGACCACTATCTGCTGAAGCCCTGGGACCCGCCGGAGGAGAAGCTCTACCCGGTCCTGGACGACCTCCTGGAGGCCTGGCGGAACAGCGACTACCGGCCCGTCCCCGCCACGAAGGTGGTCGGACACCGCTGGTCGGCGCGCTCCTCGGACGTGCGCGAGTTCCTGGCCCGCAACCAGGTGCCGTACCGCTGGTACTCCGCCGACACCCCGGAGGGGCTGCGACTGCTGTCCGCCGCCGGGCAGGACGGGCAGCGACTGCCGCTCGTCATCACCGCCGAGGGGAACGTGCTGGTCGAGCCGGAGGCGACCGAACTGGCCGCCGAGGTCGGGCTCGCGACCACACCGACGGCCGACTTCTACGACCTCGTCGTCATCGGCGGTGGCCCTGCCGGACTTGGCGCGGCCGTATACGGGGCCTCGGAAGGGCTGCGGACCGTTCTCGTCGAGCGGTCGGCCACCGGTGGGCAGGCCGGGCAGAGTTCCCGCATCGAGAACTACCTCGGGTTCCCCGACGGGGTGTCCGGGGCTCAACTCACCGACAGGGCACGGCGGCAGGCCGGAAAGTTCGGCGCCGAGATCCTGACCGCCCGCGAGGTCACGGGACTTGAGGCCAACGGGTCAGCGCGGGTGGTGCATTTCGCGGACGGCTCGACGGTCGCCGCGCACGCCGTGATCCTGGCGACCGGCGTGTCGTACCGGCAGTTGCAGGCGCCCGGCACGCCCGATCTGACGGGCTGCGGGGTCTACTACGGCTCGGCGCTGACCGAGGCGGCCTCCTGCCAGGGGCACGACGTGTACATCGTCGGCGGCGCCAACTCGGCGGGCCAGGCGGCGATGTACCTGGCCCGGGGCGCCAAGTCGGTGACGCTGCTGGTGCGCGGGCCCTCGCTGGCCGCGTCGATGTCGTACTACCTGATCCAGCAGATCAACGAGGCCGAGAACATCTCCGTGCGCACCGGCACGGTGGTCGACGCCGCGCACGGCAGCGACCATCTAGAGCAGCTCACCCTGCGCGACACCGAGAGCGGGACGACCGAACTCGTCGACGCGCAGTGGATGTTCGTGTTCATCGGCGCGGCCCCGCTGACCGACTGGCTGGACGGATCGGTGCTGCGGGACGAGCGCGGGTTCATCCTGTCCGGACCGGACCTCAGCGCGGACGGAAAGCCGCCCGCGAGCTGGGAGTTGGACCGGGCGCCGTACCACCTGGAGACCAACATTCCCGGCGTGTTCGTGGCGGGCGACGCGCGCGCCGAGTCCGCGAAACGCGTCGCGTCCGCCGTCGGAGAGGGAGCCATGGCCGTGATGCTCGTCCACCGCTACCTGGAGCAGTCATGAGCGGGCAGGTGCTGCCGTGCAGCCCGCAGGAGATCGGCACGCTGTTCCTGTTCGAGAAGCTGACGCCGGAGCAGCTCGGCCGGCTGTGCTGCGACGGGCAGGTGGAGCAGTTCGAGGCCGGTCCCGTCTACACCGAGGGTGACCCGGCCACCTGCTTCTACGTCATGATCGAGGGCACCGTCGTGCTCTCGCGCCGGGTCGGCGGCGACGACGTGGAGGTCGCCCGGACCTCGCAACGCGGGGTGTACACGGGCGCGATGCAGGCCTACATCGGGGACCGGGTGCAGCAGGTGTACCTCAACTCGATGCGGGTGACGGAGCGGACGCGGTTCTTCGTGCTGCCCGCCGAGACCTTCGCGGCCATCATGAGCGAGTGGTTCCCGATGGCGGTGCATCTGCTGGAGGGGCTCTTCTTCGGCCAGAAGAGCAGCCAGTTGGCGATCAGCCAGCGTGAACGGCTGCTGGCGCTGGGCTCGTTGTCGGCCGGGCTGACGCACGAGCTCAACAACCCCGCCGCCGCTGCCGTCCGGGCCACCTCCACGCTACGCGAGCGGGTGGCGAAGATGCGGCACAAGCTGCGCGTCATCTCCTCCGGCCCGTACTCGCGGGAGGACCTCGCCAACCTCATCGACATCCAGGAGCGCACGGCCGAACGGGTCGCCAAAGCCCCGTCGTTGAGCCCCCTGGAGGCCTCCGACCGCGAGGACGCGCTCACCGACTGGCTCGACGACCACGGCATCATGCAGGCCTGGCAGATCGCGCCCGTCTTCGTACAGGCCGGTCTCGACATCGACTGGCTGGACCAGGTCGCGGCGGCCGTGGACGAGGACGTCCTCCAGGCGGCGGTCGGCTGGCTCAGCTACACGGTCGAGACCGAGCTGTTGATGACGGAGATCGAGGACTCAACGACCCGGATCTCGAACCTGGTCGGCGCCGCCAAGCAGTACTCGCAGCTGGACCGCGCGCCCTACCAGGTCGCCGATGTGCACGAACTCCTCGACAGCACCCTGCTGATGCTCGGCGGGAAGACCGGCGACCGGATCAAGGTCGTCAAGGACTACGACCGTACGCTCCCGAGGATCCCGGCCTACCCGGCGGAGCTCAACCAGGTGTGGACCAACCTGATCGACAACGCGGTCTCCGCCATCAACAGCGCAGGCGGGGAAGGCACGTTGACGGTACGGACGGCGCTGGTGCGCGATCAGCTGATGGTGGAGTTCCGTGACACGGGGCCCGGTGTGCCGCAGGAGATCCGCAGCCGTATCTTCGATCCGTTCTTCACCACCAAGCCGGTGGGCGAGGGCACGGGGCTCGGTCTGGACATCTCCTGGCGGATTGTCGTCAACAAGCACCACGGCACCCTCCAGGTGGAGTCGGTGCCGGGCGACACCCGCTTCCAGGTCCTGCTTCCCCTCACCGCCGCCGACAACGAGACGCCCGAGGAGTCCGCATGAGCGACATCGCCGGAATCGACCCCACCGTCCCGCCGAGCGGCGCGGGTTGCGTGGAGTGCGACGCGGCCGACGGCTGGTGGTTCCATCTCCGGCGGTGCGCGCAGTGCGGTCACATCGGCTGTTGCGACGACTCCCCCGCCAAGCACGCCACGGCCCACCACCAGTCCACGGGACACCCGTTCATCCAGAGCTACGAACCCGGCGAGGACTGGTTCTGGAACTTCACCACCTCCGAGCTCTACGACTCCGGTCCCGAACTCACCGCCCCGGTGAGCCACCCGAAGGACCAGCCGGTGCCGGGCCCGGCGGGACGGGTGCCGGCGAACTGGGCCGAGACACTGCGCTGAACCGGCGTGCCACCGGGCGGAAACCGTCGCCCGCCCGGTGGCCAGGTGCGTTGTCAGTGGCGCGTGCCAGGATGGGAACGTGTCGCACTCCGTAGCAGCAGCGCCCCTCATCGGCCGGGACGAGGAACTCGCCCGCCTCGCCGGTGTGCTGGAGCGCGCCCGCGCGGGTACGGCGGGAGCGGTGCTGGTCGCCGGGGACGCGGGCGTCGGCAAGACACGGGTCCTGGACGAGGCGGCGGTCCGGGCGGCGGGCGCGGGGATGACCGTGCTCACCGGGCACTGCGTCGACCTGGGTGACGTAGGTCTGCCGTATCTCCCCTTCACCGAGATCCTCGGTGTCCTCGCCGACGACGAACGCTTCGCCGCCGCGCTGGCCGCGCATCCGGCGGTCGACCGGCTGCTGGGCGCCGGTTCGGACGCGGCCCGGGACGCGGGCGGCCGACTGCGGCTCTTCGAGGGCATCGCCGGACTCCTCGCCGACCTCTCCGACATCGCTCCCCTGCTCCTGGTCCTGGAGGACCTCCACTGGGCCGACCAGTCCTCCCGCGACCTGCTCCGCTTCCTCCTCAGCCGGGGCATCCTCCAGCGCCCGGCGGGCGGGGCACCCACCCACCGTCTCGCGGTGCTCGCGTCGTACCGCGCGGACGACCTCCACCGTCGCCATCCCCTACGGCCCCTGCTGGCCGAGCTGGTGCGGCTGCCCGCGGTGGAGCGCCTGGAGCTGCGGCCCATGGGGGACGCCGAGGTCGCCCGGCTGGTGCGCGCGCTGCGCACGGGTCCGGTGCCGGACGGCACGGTCCGCCGGATCGTCGAGCGCGCCGAGGGAAACGCCTTCTACGCCGAGGAGTTGCTCGCGGCGAGCGACATGGAGGCGGGCGGGGTGCCGAGCGGTCTGGCCGACGTCCTGCTGATCCGTTTCGAGCAACTCTCCGACACCGCCCAGCAGGTGCTGCGCACCGCCGCCGTCGCCGGACGCCGGGTCGAGTACGACCTGCTGCGGGACGCGGTCCGGCTCCCCGAGGACGAGCTGGAGTCGGCGCTGCGCGAGGCCGTCGAGCGGCAGCTCCTGGTCCCCGGGCGCGGTGACACGTACTCCTTCCGGCACGCCCTCGCCCGCGAGGCGGTGTACGCCGATCTGCTCCCCGGTGAGCGCTCCCGCCAGCACGGCGCGTTCGCCCGCCTCCTCGCCTCACGCGGTCACCCCGCCGAGAGCGCGGCGGAACGCGCCCACCACTACCGCGAGAGCCACGACCTGGCCGAGGCGCTGGCCGCCTCCCTGGAGGCCGCCGACCACGCCCAGCGGGTGGGCGCACCCGCCGAGGAGCTACGGCAGTTGGAGACCGTCCTCGATCTGTGGTCGTCGGTCGACCCGGCCGCCCGGCCGGCGGGTGAGGGCATCGACAGCGTGACCCTCACCCTGCGCGCCTCGGCCGCCGCCGCGCACGCCGGGGACGCGCACCGCGCGGTCTCCCTCACCCGCTCCGCGCTCGCCGGGATCGGCCAGGACACGGACTCCGAACTGGCCGCCCGGGTCCGCTACACGCTGGCCGGCAACCTCATGGGCGTCGACAGCCTCACGGCCGCGTTTGAGTACAGCAGCGAGGCCCTGGCGATGATCCCCGCCGAACCCCCCTCGCGGACCTGGGTGTGGGCGGCGGCCACACATGTACTGACGGCGCGTCAGATCGGCGACGACGAGACCGCCCTGCGGGTCGCCCGCCAGGCCCTGCGCACCGCCGAGGAACTCCAAATGACCGACGCCCGGGCCGACTTGCTGATCTCGCTGGCGACGCTCGAAAAGGGCGGCCGGCGCACCCGGGAGGGCCGGGAGCGGCTCGCGCAGGCACGCGAGCTGGCCCGGCAGGCCGGGCACGCGCCCGTGGAGATGCGCGCCCTGTTCCACCTCGCCATCGGCAGTTTCGAGTCCGGGGACCTGGAGGAGTCGCTGCCCTGGCTCGCCGAGGGATTGGACCGGGCCCGTCGCGCCGGGCTGCTGTCCTCGCCGTATCCGCTGGAGATGCGCTATCTCCAACTTCTGGTGCTGTACACGCTGGGCCGCTGGGACGAGTGTGTGAAGGCCGCCGAGAGCGACGCTGACGTGCTGCCGCACGCGGGCGGTTTCACCATGGGACCGGCGCTGTATGTGGCGCTGGCGCGCGGTGACTTGGGGGCGGCGGAGCGGGCCCGGGCCCTGCTGGACGGGCCGTTCGACTGGATGGCCGCGATGGTGGCGGGGATCGCGCTCATCGACGCCGCCGCCTTCGAGGGCGACCCGGAGGCGGCCGTGGAGCGGATGCGTACCGCGGTCGCCGCGCTCACCGACGACTCAGGGTGCCGTCCCGACCTCACGGTCCGGCTCGCCGCCCTCGCCCTGGCCGCGGTCGCCGACAAGGCCACGGCGCTACGGCTGACCGGTGACGAGACAGGCGTGCGCCGCTGGACGGACACCGCGACGGAACTCGTCGAGCTCGCCCGGTCCGTGGCCGGCGCGGGCGGCGCCGCCCGACCCCAGGGTCCGGAAGGACAGGCGTGGCTGGCCCGCGCCGAGGCCGAGTGGACAAGGGCGGCCACGGGACCGGACACGGAGGCCTGGGAGAAGGTGGTGGCCGCGTTCGACTACGGCGATGTCTACGAACGGGCGCGCTGCCAATTCCGGTTCGCCGAGGCCCTGTTGGCGGCCAATCGCCGTGAGGAGGCGGCCGCCCAGGCCCGTGCGGCACGGGAGACGGCCGCCAGGCTCGGCGCCGCTCCCCTGCTCGCACGGTTGGACGCGCTGATCCGCCGTGGCCGCCTGGGCGAGCAGGCGCCGGACGCCGGGGACCGCCCCTCGCCGCTGACGGCCCGCGAGCGGGAGGTGCTGCGGCTGCTCGCTCTTGGCCGCAGCAACCGCCAGATCGGCGAGGAGCTGTTCATCACCGGCAAGACGGCGAGCGTCCACGTCTCCAACATCCTCGCGAAGCTGGGCGCCGCGAGCCGTACGGAGGCGGTGGCGATCGCCTACCGGCAGGGGCTGATCACCCCGGAGGCCACGGCGTCCGGCTGAACCTCACGGCACTGAACATAACTTCACTGAACGTCACTTCGCGCAGTCGAGGCTCTTCAGGTCGACCGCGTCGGCCATGGCCGCCATCCCCTTGTCGTTGGGGTGGATATGGTCGCCGCCGTCGAAGAAGGGAAGCATCCTCTCCTGGTCGTAGGGGCTGCGGAGGATGTGATCGAAGTCGGTGACGGCGTCCAACTCCCCGCTGCTCCTGATGAATTGGTTGACCTCCTGGC
Source organism: Streptomyces prunicolor (assembly GCF_045162825.1). Classification (NCBI taxonomy): domain Bacteria; kingdom Bacillati; phylum Actinomycetota; class Actinomycetes; order Kitasatosporales; family Streptomycetaceae; genus Streptomyces; species Streptomyces prunicolor. Next base: position 624,428 of record NZ_CP108676.1, read on the forward strand.
GTACGGCCTCGGCCGCCGGGTCCCATTCGGGCCAGCCCTTGAACGGGCCGACCGTGGCGCCGACGACACACTTACCGGCCGCGTGCGCCCGGTCGATGATCTCGCGGTAGCCGGCGATCAGGTCCTGGGCGGTGACGCCGGAGTGGGCCTTGAGGTCGTTGACGCCTTCGAACAGGAACACCGTGCGGACGCCGGGATGGGACAGGACGTCACGCTGGAGCCGGTTGAGCGCGCTCTGTCCGGCGCCGTCGGCGAGAACCTTGTTGCCGGATATCCCTTCGTTGGCCACACCCTTGACGGTCGTGTCGGACTTCTGGAGCCGTCGGGCCAGGTAGTCCGGCCAGCGCCGGTTGAGGTCCGACGTCGACGCCCAGCCGTCCGTGATGGAGTCGCCGAGCGTGACCACCGCGCCGATGCCCGCGCTCGGCCGTACGGAGACGGCGTCGAGGTAGTACCAGGAGCCGGTGGTGTCGGTCCAGGCGGTGGCGCCCTCCTCGCCGGTGTGGTCGCCCTGGGTGGCGTACGACGTCTGCATGGCCATGCCGTGGCCGGTCGCCGGGCCCGCCGCGTCCGGGGAGTGGATGCTGACCACCAGGTTGGTCGCGGCGGGCACCTTGCCGGGGAGCGGGTCGCTGTAGGCGACCGCGCCCGCGGGGATCGTGACCGACTTCGCGCCGTCGAAGGTGAGCCTCCGGTTGGAGCCGGGGACGAGCGCGGCGCCCGTCCGCTGCACACCGGCGTAGACGTCGTCGAAGGTCAGCGGCCGGTCACCGAAGGCGTTGGAGAGCCGGATCCGCAGATCGCCGCCCGCGACACTGGTGTGCACGATCAGGCGGTAGCTGCGGTCGGCGACGCCGTCGCCCAGGTGGTCGGCGCTCGCTCCCCAGGTGATGACGGATGTCGGGCTGTTCAATGCCTTCACCTGTGTCGGTGCCTGGGGTTGCGCGTGTGCGGGTCCGGCCTGGAAGGCGGCGGCGAGCAGGAGGAGTGCGGCCGTACGGCGCAGTCGTGCCCGTCCGGCGCTCACCGGGCGAGGTCCTTCAACGTGACGGATCCGCCGGGCTTGACGGTCACGGTGCGGGTCTTTCCGCCGTAGGCGACGGTCGTGGTGCGACCACCGACGCTGCGGATCTTCGCCTCGGTGGGTTTGCCGTTCTTCCAGCGTAGGTCGACGACGAAGCCGCCGCGGACACCGGACCCGGTGATCGAGCCGGACTCGGCCCAGGCGTCCGGGAGGGCGGGCAGGAGTTCCACATAGCCCGGGCGGGAGTACAGGAGCATCTCGGTCACGGCCGCCGGGGTGCCGAAGTTGGCCTCGATCTGGAAGATGCCGCGGCCCTGTTCTACCTCGTAGATGTCGAAGAGGTTGAAGGCGGTGCCGTTGCTGCCGTTCTCGGACGGGCGGAGGTTGTTCACGACCAACTGGTAGGCGTTGTCGGCGTTCTTGAGGCGCGCCCAGCACAGGCTGCGCCAGGCGTTGGCCCAGCCGAAGCTGTTCATGCCGCGCGCGGTGAGCAGGGCGGTGGCACCGTCGACGATGTCCTTCGGGGTGGAGCCGTCGGGGCGGATGCGGTCGCCGGGGAACAGGTTGATCAGCGGGGAGAGGTGGCGGTGGGTGGTCTCGCCGAGGTTGTCGGGCGACATCCACTCCTCCAGCCAGCCGGACGTCGGGCTCACCTCGGGCAGGTACAGCCGCCTGCGCAGACCCGAGATCGTGTTCGCGAACCCGCTGTCCCGCTTCAACTCCGCGGAAGCCGCCGCGTAGTTGCCGAAGAGGGTCCACACCACTTCCTGGGCGTAGGTGTTGCCCCTGCCGTCCTGCGGACCCTGCTCCGGTGACCAGTCGTGGTCCGCGACCAGTACCTCCTTCCCGTTGTCCAGGGTGGTGGTGATCAGCCGCGCCTCCCAGAACTCGCAGGCGCCCTTGAGGAGGGGGTAGATCTTCTCCAGGTGGGTGCGGGAGTGCGTGAACTCGTAGTGCTCCCAGAGGCTGTTGGACAGCCAGGCGTTGCCCGCCGGGTGCCACCACCAGCCCAGTCCGCCATAGGGGTTGGTGGAGAAGGCGACGGTCCAGCCGGCGACCTTCCCGCTGGTGTTGCGGAAACGGTTGCGGGAGTCCTGGAAGAGCCGGTGGGTGAGGTCGGTCCAGGACGACAGCTGGTCGACGCAGTAGTCGGTGAAGGCGTCGAAGGACGAGGACAGTCCCACCCGGTCGGCCATCCAGTAGTTCATCTGGATGTTGATGTCGGTGTGGTAATCGCCCATCCAGTCCGGGTCGTTGCCGTCCAGCCACAGCCCCTGGAGGCCCATCGGCAGGCTGCCGCGCGAGCCGGAGACCATGAGGTAGCGGCCGAACTGGACGTAGGCGGCTTCGAGTTCGGGGTCGGGGTCGCCGCTCGTGTGGCGTGCCTGGATCCGTTCCCAGGTGTCCAGCGCGCGCTGGTCGTCGGACGACGTGCCGAGCGAGAGCTCGAACGTGCCGAACGCGGCCCGGAAGTCGGCGACATGGGTGCTCAGCAGGGTCGCGGCCGAGTGCTGGGCGGCGGCGCGGACCTTGCTGCGGGCGAGCTTCTGCGGGTCGAGCTTGGGGTCGCGGAAGCCGCGGGCGGCGTCCGGCGCGTAGTTGCTGCCGCCGCTCACCACCACGGTGAGGTCCTTGCACCCGGAGAACTCGATGTGCGCACCGTTCACGGTGACCTTGCCGCCACTGCCGTACGCGGTGACGGCGGCCCCGTACTTCAGGCCGTTGGCGAACTGTCCGCCGAAGGAGACCGCGGCGGCCTCGCCGTGCGTTCCCTCCAGCGTGACGGTGCCGGTGTAACGCCCGCCTCCGCTCTGCGAGAAGTGGAGGACGATCGCGTCGTCGGGGCTGCTGGCGAAGACCTCCCGCCGGTACGTCACCCCCGAGCGGACGTACGACGCGCCCACCACGCCCCGGTCGAGGTCGAGGGTGCGGCGGTAACCGTTGACGGCGCCCAGGTCGTGGTCCGGGATGTCCACGGTGAGCCGGGCGAGCAGGGTGAGGGACCCGAAGTCCGCGCGGCCGTAGGGGAATTGGCCGTCGGAGTCGAGGGTGCCGTTGAGTCCACCGGTCCAGATCGTGGCGTCGGTGATCAGGAGGACCTCGTGGCCCGGGTCGTTGCTGGCGAGGGCGCCGAGCCGGCCGTTGCCGACGGGGAGGCCCTGTTCGATCATCGAGGTGTCGCCGGCGGGCGCCTGCCACCACAGGGTGTTGCGTGAAGTACCGCTGTCGTACGCGGTGTTGGTGGGCCGCTGGGGTGCGGCCGAGGCGGTGAAGGCCGGCAGGCCGGCGAGGGCGCCGGTGGCCGCGGCTAGGGCGAGCAGATTGCGTCTGGGCAGGTCGGGCAGTGCACTGGACATGGCGGTCTCCGCAAAGGTCGGCTCAGGAGGAGGAGTTGGGCACGTCGATCCGGTCGATGTCCGGCGCGTAGCCCGAACCGCTGTCGAAGGTGATCGTGTTGGCGCCCGCCTTCAGGGACACGGGCACGCTGACCGTCCCGACGGTCCCCCAGTCGCCGGTGGACGGGAACTTGTGGCTGGTGGCGCCGTTGCCGTTCGAGGAGACGCTCGCCGAGCGGGAGTCACCGCTGACGTAGGCGATCTTCACCTGGTAGGTGCCGGCCTTGGCGGCGACGACGTTGTTGATGGTGAGCTTGCCGCCGACGTAGAGGTTGCCCACCTTCTTGCCGCCGGAGCAGGCCGAGCAGTCGGCGATGTTGGCGTTGCCGCTGAGGGTGTTGGTGGCGGCCTCGGCCTCGTCGCCGGTCAGGGTGACGGCGCTGCCGCGCGGGGTGACGGTGAAGAGGCGGGAGCCGTGGGCGGGCAGGGCCTGGGTCACCTTGTTGGTGTAGGAGCCGAGGTCCTCATGGTTCCAGAGGTCACGCACGGCGGCCTTGCCGGTGAAGCCGAGGGTCGTCCAGTTGGCGGAGACGGCGGCGGGGGCGTCGGAGAGGTTGAACAGGGCGACGGTGTAGGTGCCGTTGGGGTTCTTCGCGGCCCACACCTGCTGGGCGTCGGACGGGGTGACCGGGCGCGCGGGCGGCGCGTCGCTCTGGTCGACGCCGATGACCTCGCGGTTGGTCAGCAGGGAGACGCCGTAGTCGTCGAGCTTGGTGAGGTCGTCACCGGTGAACAGCGGGGACTTGGCCACGGCCCAGAGGGTCGCGTAGCTCTGGCGCTCCGCCTTCGTCAGGCCGTCCATCGCGCCGTTGCCGACGTCGAGGGAGTCGAGGTCGTTCCAGCCGCCGGGGCCTGCCAGGCTCGTCCAGGCCGGGGTGTCGTCCCAGCGGTCGTCGACCGAATTCTCCCAGGTGACAAGGGTGTTGCAGTAGCACTCGACGTCGGTGTCGATGCGCCAGCCGTTGGAGTACTTCTTCCAGTCGGCGGCGTGTCCGTAGTCGAGGGACCAGGAGAGTTCCAGGTGGATGGGGCGCCCGATGGCGGTGATGGCCTTGTTCCAGGCGGCCACGTCGGCAACGTTGTCGTACTGATCACCGCTCTTGCCCGAACCCGGGCCCACCCCGTCGAGCTTGAGGTAGTCGTAGCCCCAGTCGGCGATCAACTGGGCCTGCGAATCGATGTACTTCTGCGTGCAGGGGCGGGAGAAGTCGAGCTTGTACGAGCTGTCCCAGCCGTTGGTGGTGCGCAGGTCGCTGTAGACGATGTCGGCGGTGGTGCAGCCGTCGGCGTTCCAGATGGGCGTCTTGCCGCTGTTGTAGGCCTCCTTCTCCAGGCCCGCCGGCAGATAGATGCCGGCCTTGAGGCCCTTGGAGTGGATGCGGTCGGCGACGGCCTTCATGCCGCTGGGGAAGCGCTTCGGGTCGGCTGCCTGGCGGCCGTACTGGTCGTACTCGGGCTTCCAGCTGTTGTCGCGCCACCAGCCGGCGTCGATGTTGATGTGGTCGTAGCCGTACTTCTTCAGCTTGCTCGCGAGCGCGTCGGTCTGCTTGTTGACGTTCGCCTCGGTGAGGTAGCTGTAGTCGCCGTCCGGGTTGAGGCCCGGGTACTTGGACGACTGCATGCTCCAACTCGACCAGCCCATATAGGGCTTGGCCGCGACAGCGGTAGCGGTGTCCGCCGTGGGGGTGGCCGCCTCCGCGGCGGGGAGGTAGGTGGCGAAGCCGGCGGTGAGGGCCAGGACCACCGTGGCTCTCAGGGCGCGGACAGGCGTGAGGGAGTACATCGTCGGGCTCCTCGTGCGGGTAGGAGTGTGCGGGGCGGGGAGTGTGCGGGTGGGGTGTGAGCGTGCGGCTAGGTGTCCGATCGGATGAAGGACTGGATCGCGGTGGCCGCGGCGCCGCGCGCCCACTCGTCGAAGGGCAGGGGGCGGGTGTGTACGTCGCACCGGGCGGCGGAGCCGAAGGCGGCCTCGGCGAAGGAGTCGCGGATCTGCTCGGCGAACAGGTCGTAGGCGGCCAGGCCCTCGCCGGAGATGATCACGCGTTCGGGGCCGAACAGGTTGACCACGGTCGCGATGCCCCGGCCGATGGCATCACCGGCCCGCGCGTACACCTCGCGCGCTCCGGCGTCGCCCCGGTGGGCGAGGGCCAACGCCTCGGCGGTGTCGGCGACTTGGACGCCGGTGACCTCGCGGACGCGGGCGACGATCGCGGCGTCCCCGGCGATCGCCTCGACGCAGCCATGGTTGCCGCAGTGGCACAGCGGCCCGGCGGGGTCGACAACCACATGCCCGATCTCACCGGCCACCCCGTGGGCCCCCGCGACGACCTGGCCGTGCACGACCAGTCCGCAGCCGATGCCCGCGCCGACGGTCACCACGGCGAAGTCCGTGAGCCCCGCGCCGGCGCCGAACCACTGCTCGGCGACGGTCAGCGCGCGCACGTCGTTGTCGACGGTGACCGGCAACCCCGTTGTCATGGCGGCCAGTTCGGCCAGGCGTACGTCACGCCACTCCAGGAACGGCGAGTAGCGGACGACCCCTTCGCCGCGGTCCACGTCACCGGAGACCGCGAGGCCGAGGCCGAGCACCTGGATGCCCAGGTCGTCCGCCTCGGTGCGGAGTTCCTGGGCCAGGTCCGCGATCGACGACAGCACCGCCTTGGGGTCGTGGTCGGTCAGCGGCACATGGCGGGCGACCCGGATCCGGCAGCACAGGTCGGCGAGGACGCCGATGATCTCGTCGCCGGTCACCTTGACCCCGATGAACAACGCGCGCCCGCCGTCGACCCGTACGAGGTTGGCGGGCCGTCCGAGCGCCGGGGGCGCGTCCTGGTCGGCACCCTCCGCCAGGTACCCGGCCTCCATCAGCGGCCGGACCGCCTTGGTCACGGCGGCCGCCGACAGTCCCGCCCGGCGGGCCACCTCAAGACGGGTGAGGGGGCCGTGGGACAGCACGATCGTGAACACCTGTGAGACGGCGGGGGTATGAGCCGGGAACGACTCGGTACGGGAGATCGAGCGCATGGCGGGAACCTAGATCCCTTCTTTTCCGTCGTCAATAAAAGAAGCAGGATTTGTCGAAGGCAAGTTGTGAGTCGCCTGAGCGGAGTTGATGCCTGCCGAGGCCTCGTTGTCAGTGCCGGGCGGCACAATCGCCGTATGACGACGATCGACTGGTCCGAGCTGACCCACGCCTACGGCAGCGCCGAGGACATCCCAGGCCTGTTCGCGCGCCTCGGTGGCGCCGAGGACGAGGCCGTGTGGCAGGAGCTGTGGGGCTCGCTGTGCCACCAGGGCTCGGTGTACGACGCGAGCTGGACGGCGCTGCCCGTGCTCACCGACATCGCGCTGGGCCGGGCGCCGGGCGGGCCGATACAGGCGGTCACCATGGCCGGGCTGATCACCACGGACCCGGACGAGGAGTGCCGGGCGCGGTACGCGCGTGAGATAGGCCAACTGCTGGACGTGGCAAGGGTGTTGCGCGCCGATCCGGGACAGGACGCGCACACCTTCGTGTACCTCCAGATGGCCGTGCTCGCCTTCGAGGGCGGCGACGGGGTGTGGGCCGAGGCGCTGGAGCGGATCAATGCCGAGGAGTACGACCTCGAATGCCCCGAGTGCGAGGAGGGCCTGTTCGTCGCCTTCGGCTCGTACGGCGTCTTCACCTCGGCCGGTGACTACGTGACCGGCACGGGCGAGGAGAAGGAGGTGGACACGGAGGGGCGGACGGAGCTCGTACCGGCCACGCCCGATCGGCTCGACGGCATCGGTGCGCGCCTGCACGGCGAGGCGGTCGAGTTCGGGCAGACGGAGGTGGCGCGGGCGTTGACGTACGTGTTCGGGAGGGCCAGTTGTCCTTCCTGCGAGGCCGAGTTCACCGTCTCCGAAGAGGTCGAGAAGCAGTGGATCTGAGGCCCGAGCGCGTCCGGGTGCCCCGCTCGGGGCAGGGCACCCGGAGGCTCATCAGTGCCTGGCGGGAGGGGTGTCGGCGACCGTGACGTTCACGGCGGCCCAGGCCTTGTCGACGGTCTTGTACGCCGCGCTGTTCGCGCCGTAGAGGTCCGCAGCGGCCTTCAGCGTCGCGAGGCGCGCGTCGTGGAAGTCGGTGGTGGACACCATGTAGCGGGTGAGCGCGCGGTAGAAGATCGCCGTGGCCTTGGTGCGGCCGATGCCGGTGACGGTCGAGCCGTCGTAGGTGGGCGAGTCGTAGGCGAAGCCGCCGATCGTCTTGCGGCCGCTGCCCTCCGCGAGGAGGTAGTAGGCGTGCGAGGAGACTCCGGAACCGGCGTGCACCTCGGCGTCGTACGTCTGCGGCGACCAGTAGTCGATCGTGCCCTCCAGCTTGTCGAGGGAGGGGTGGTCGAGACGGCGTAGGAACTTCTGGGCGAGGCCGAGCTTCTCACCGATCAGGTAGTTCGGCGGGTTCTTGGCGTTGTTGGCGCTGAACTCGACGTTCGAGCCGAAGATGTCCGCGAGGGACTCGTTCAGGGAGCCCGCCTCGCCGTACTGATTGCCGTCCGCGTCGACACGGGTGGGCTCCAGCTTCGCGGTGGCGTCCACGACGCCGTGGGTCAGCTCATGTCCCGTCACGTCGAGGACGACGAGCGGCTTCTTGAACATGTCCCCGTCGCCGTCGCCGTAGAGCATGCAGCCGCAGGTCGAGTCCCAGAAGGCGTTGGCGACCTTGTTGCCGAAGTGGACCATGCCGCGGGCGGCCTTGCCGTTGTTCGCTATGCCCTTGCGGCCGAAGGTCTTCTTGTAGAAGTCCAGGGTCTTGGTGATGCCGTACTGGGCGTCGACGGCGGCGCTGTCGCGGTGCGAGACGGCGCCGTTGCCCCACTTGTCGTTCGTCGTCGTGAACTTCTTGCCCTGCGCGAAGTTCTCCAGTTCCTTCCCCTTGGCGTCGCGGGTCTCGGTGCCCCAGCGGGTCGGATCCTTGAGGAGGTAACTGGTGCGTGCCGTACGGGTGGTGGTCAGCGGCACCTTGCCGACGAAGAGCGAGGTGCCGGTACCCGAGGCGGTGACCGGGTAGTGGACCGCGCGCGTCGCGGCCGCGACTCCGGTGAGGGACTTCGGCTGTACGACCGTGCCGGTGGCGGGGTCCAGGGTCTCGCCGCGCTCGCGCAGGGTGTCGAGCAGCTTGGGCGAGAGGAACTCGTCGCTGTCGGGGGTGTTGCTGCGGACCTTGCCGGTGACGGCGTCGATGACGACGGTCCGGGTGCCGGCGGCCTCGGCGGTGGTGCTGTCGGTGACGGGTACCCGATAGGCGAGGGCGGCTCCCCCGTCCCGGGCGTCCACCACGAGTTCGGCGGTGCCCGCGTCTCCCTTGGCGACGGTGGCGGCCTTCGTCTCGGCCTGACCTGCCGTCAGCTCGGGCCGCGTGGTGGCAGGCCTGACGCTCTGCTCGGCCGCCCGGGTGACGCCGGTGTAGGCCAGGCCGTGGGACAGATGGACGACGAGGTCGCCGCCGAGGACCGGCATGCCCTGATGCGTGCGTATGAAGCGCACATGCCGGGCGCCCTCGGGGTCGATCAGCACGTCCTGGGCCCGGAGTTCATCGCCCCGCGTGACACCTGTCGCCGACGCGTGCGCGAACGCTGCGGCACGCGCGGCCGTGACGACGGACGCGGCCGTAGTACTGGTGCCGGTGCCGGTCGACGTCTCCGCGCGATCCGTCCCCGTGGCCGGTCCCGCGTAGGCCGTTCCGGCCAGCCCCGTGGCGGCCGTCGTCACCGCGACGGCGATCGCCAGGCTGCGTATATGGGGTCCACGCATGGATGAGGGCTCCTCCGTACGAAAGCGGCCGGGATCACCAACCGCCTTGAGACAGGGCGCGGTTGAACGCACCGCACCCAGGGGGCTGGTCGGGCCCCGGACCGAAACCCTCACCCATCCACCATGTACATGTAAAGCCGAAATGAACGGTTTTCGAACCTTTCATGGCAATACTTTGCGCATCCGCATCGCTCAGTGATCAGCGAATGACCAACTGTGCGTCAGCTGTGGAGATGTGACGGGGCGCGAGAAGGTTGCCTCGCCCGACTGTGATCGATCTCGCAAACAGAGAAAAACGGGAGAGAACCGGATGGTCTCAAGAACGGTGCGCAGGGCCACGGCGTCGGCGGTGGCCCTGCTGACGCTCACGGCGGTACCGGCGCATGCCGCGACCCACGAGTCGGACACCACGAGAACCAGCAGCACGGCACCACTACCGGCCCCGAACACGGCCGCGCTTCCGGCCCCCGACATGGCAGGCCTCCGTGCCGTGCTGCGCACGCTCACGGCACAGGGTGCGCCGGGTGCGATCGCCCGCATCGACGACCACGGCACCGTCCGCACGGCCGCCGCGGGCATCGACGACCGTACGACACGCCGGGCCATCGGCAACGCCGACCGCTTCCGCATCGGCAGCGTCACCAAGTCGTTCTCGGCCGTCGTCCTGCTGCAACTGGTCGACGCCCACAAGCTGAACCTGGACGCCTCGGTCGACCGCTACCTGCCGGGCCTGCTCCCCGACAAGCGGATCACCGTGCGCCACGTGCTGAGCCACCGCAGCGGTCTCTACGACTACACGAACTCCATGTTCGCCGGCTCGGTCTCCGGCTTCGAGGCCGTACGCAACAAGGTCTTCACCTACCGGCAGTTGGTACAGCTGTCGCTCCGGCACGCGCGCACCAACGCGCCGGGCGCCGCCTACTCGTACTCGAACACCAACTTCGTGGTCGCCGGGATGCTCATCGAGAAACTGACGGGCCACTCCGTCGGCACCGAGTACCGGAAGCGCGTCATCGAGCCGCTCAAGCTGCGCGACACCTTCTACGTCCACCCGGCCACGAAGATCCCGGGCCGGCACGCCCACGGCTATCTCACCCCGGACCGCGCGGGCGCACCGCTCGTCGACGCCACCGACCAGACGGTCTCCTGGGCGCAGAGCGCGGGCGCGGTCATCTCTACCACCCGCGACCTGAACACCTTCTTCTCCGCGCTGCTCGGCGGCAGGCTCACCTCCGCCGCCCAGCTCGCGCAGATGGAGCGGTGGACCCCGGTCAACAGCACGACGCGCTACGGGCTCGGACTGCGCCGCCGCGATCTGTCCTGCGGTGTCTCCGTGTACGGGCACACGGGCGCGGTCCAGGGTTTCTACACCTACTCCTTCACCTCGAAGGACGGCCGCCGCAGCCTCACCGCGCTGGCCAACACGTCCAACAACGGCACGGTGCTGAACACGATGGCGGGCACCCTGGAGTCGGCGTTCTGCGGCAAGAGGACGAAGGCGATCCCGAGCTCACCGCTCACGGGCCGCGACTCCCACGTCACCGAACGGAACGTGGCCTACGAGGACATCGCGCCGGGGGTCGTACGGGACTGAGGACGCGGTGCGCGGTAGGGGTCGGGGGCTGAGTCGGGGGCGAGGTCGGGCAGCCTCGCTTTCCGACCCTCCCCGCCCTCGCTCCGGCCCCCACCGCGTCCTGCGGGAACCCTCGCGCGCCGACGGGACGTTGAGTGGAGGACGAAGTCCCCCACCGGGGAAGTTCCCTGGGGAAGTCCCCCACCGGGCACGAACAGCGAGGGCGGTGCCATGAACGAGCTGGTGCCGGGCGGCAATCTGCCCCTTCCGGGCGGCGCCCTGAGCCTGCGGGTGCCCGGCCCCTTCGACGTGTCGGCGCTGATCACGGACGAGAGCGGCAAGGTCGGCGGCGACGCGGACTTCGTGTTCTACAACCAGCCGACGGCGCCCGGAGCACGGCTGCGCGACGGCACTCTGGCCATCGACCCGGCCCGGCTGCGCACCGGCGCCGCGCGGGTCACCGTCGTCATCAGTCCGGCCGAGCCCGGCACCCCCTTGGGCCGCCTGCCCGCCCCCACCCTCCATGTGACCGACACCGGCGGCCGACCCCTCACCCGCTTCACCCCACCACACCCCCGGCGGGAGACCGTCCTGCTCCTCGCCGAGCTGTACCGACGCGGGACCGGCTGGAAGCTGCGTGCACTGGGGCAGGGGTACGCCGACGGACTCGCGGGGATCGCGCGGGACTTCGGCGTGGACATCGCCGAGGACGCGACTCCCGCGCCGGCACGAGGGGCGGGAGCGAGAGCCGGAGGGACCGGCGCGGGAGGTGCGGGCTCCGCCACGCCCCGCCCGACACGGGACGCCTCCCCTGCCGCCGCCGCCACCAACCGCACCGACCCCACCAGTTTCCTTGCCCTCGCCAACTCGGCCCGCGCCGGCGCCGGTTCACCGCCCGTCTCCCTCGACCACCGACTCACCGCCGCCGCACAAGCTCACGCCTCCGCCATGGCCGCCGCCGGGCACCTCAGCGTCGAGAGCCGAGACGGCACGTCCGTGTACCAGCGCGTGATCCACGCCGGTTACACCTACCTCACCGTCGGCGAGCACCTGGTCTCCGGCCTGCGCACCCCCGCCGAGGTCGTCGACTACTGTCTGCGCACCGAACGCGCCCGCCGGACGCTGCTGGAGCGGGTCTTCACGCACGCGGGTCTCGCGCAGGCCGTCGATCCCCGCTCCGGTGACATCTACTGGACGGGGTTGTGGGCAAGACCGCTCACCGCGGGCAACCTGGCCCAAACGGCGGACAGGGTCGTCGAGTCGACCAACGCGGAGCGCGCCAGGGCCGGGCTGCGCGCACTCGCCGTGGACCCGCTGCTGGCCGCCGCCGCGCAGGCGCACAGCACCGACATGGTGGCCCGGGCCTTCTATTCGCACACCTCCCCCGACGGCTCGCAGCCCTGGGACCGGGCCGCCGCCGCGGGTGCGCGCAGACGCACGATCGGCGAGAACATCGCGTGCGGTCAGCGAACGCCCGCCGAGGTCGTCGAGGACTGGATGAACAGCCCCGGCCATCGCGCCAACATCCTCAAGCCGGACTTCACCCACATAGGCATCGGCTTCGCGGGCGGCGGACAGATGGGGACGTACTGGACGCAACTCTTCGGCGCCTGACCGCCGGGGAGAGTCACCCGCTCCACGATCTTGGCGGAATGAGATCTTCCGGGTCAGGATGCCCGCATGAAGGGTGATCTGTTTTCCAGTGAGCACATGGTGCAGCCGGCCACCGCGCCGGGCATGACCGTCGAGAATGCCAAGTGCATCAGGTACGCGGTCAACGGCGAGATGCTCGCCCGCCAGGGGGCGATGATCGCCTACCGCGGCAATCTCCAGTTCGAGCGCAAGGGCCAGGGCGTGGGCGGCATGCTCAAGCGCGCGGTCACCGGTGAGGGTCTGCCGCTGATGGTGGTGCGCGGGCAGGGCGAGGCGTGGTTCGCGCACGAGGCGCAGAACTGTTTCGTGGTCGAGATCGACCCCGGTGACGAGTTCACCGTCAACGGCCGCAACGTGCTGTGCTTCGACGCCTCGTTGTCATACGCGATCAAGACGGTGAAGGGCTCCGGCATCGCGGGCGGCGGCCTCTTCAACAGCGTCTTCACCGGGCAGGGCAAGCTGGGTCTGGTCTGCGAGGGCAACCCGCTGGTCATACCGGTCTCGCCGCAGTACCCGGTGTTCGTCGACACGGACGCGGTGGTCGGCTGGTCGGCCCACCTCCAGACCTCGCTGCACCGTTCGCAGTCCATCGGCTCGATGCTGCGCGGCGGTTCGGGCGAGGCCGTCCAACTCATGCTCCAGGGTGAGGGGTTCGTCGTCGTACGACCGAGCGAGGAGACCCCGCAGAAGGCGCAGCAGCACTGAGGGTCATCGCTGGATGCGTCGCGCACTCCGAAACGTGTTGACCTGCGTGTCCTTTACGAGTCAGGGTCGAACCGGCACGGGTCACCTGTCCCCGTGCCGGAAGGATGACTGCCTTGATCGGCATCTCGGAGATCGAAGCCGCCGCCGAGCGGATCGCCGGACACGTCGTACGCACCCCGACCCTGCGGAGCTTCGGGCTCTCCGAGCTGCTCGGCGTCCCGGTCACGACGAAGCTGGAGCTGTTGCAGCGCACGGGTTCCTTCAAGGCGCGCGGTGCGACGGCGAAACTGCTGTCGCTCGGCGAGGCCGAGTTGGCGGCCGGGGTGGTGGCGGTGAGCGGCGGCAATCACGGGATCGCGCTCGCGGTCATGGCGGCGGCGCTCGATGTGAAGGCGACCGTGGTCATGCCGCGTTCGGCGCCGGCGCGGTCCGTCGCACTGGTGGAGGCGGCGGGCGCGTCACTGCGGCTGACGGACGACATGCCGAGCGCGTTCGCTCTGGTGAACCGGTTGCGGGACGAGGGGCTGACCCTGGTCCACCCGTTCGACGACCCGGTGGTGATCGCCGGACAGGGCACCGTGGGGCTGGAGTTCGCGGAGGACGCCGGTGAACTCACCGACGTCCTGGTCAGCATCGGCGGCGGCGGCCTGATCGCCGGCGTCGCCGCCGCCCTGCACGCCCGGCGCCCCGGAATCCGGGTCTGGGGTGTGGAGACCGAGGGTGCCGTGGCCATGTCCGCGGCGCTCGCGGCGGGCCGTCCGGTGCCGGTCACCCCCTCGTCGATCGTGACCACGCTCAGCGCGCCGGCCGTGTCGCAGCTGACGTACGACCATGTGTCGGCCCTCGTCACCGAGGTGCTGACCGTCCCCGACCGGGAGGCCGTGCAAGGCTGCCTCGACCTCGCCGAGCACGCCAAGGTGTGGACCGAGCCCGCCGCCGGCTGTCTGCTGCCCGCCGCTCGACAGGTGCTGGAGCGGGTCGGCGACGGCGCCCGGCTCGGCCTGGTGGTCTGCGGGGGCAACGCGACCGTCGGGGAGATCGCGGCCTGGTCGGAAGGCTTCGGATTGCGCTGACTTCCCGTCAACTCTCTTCGTGCACAGGATCGTTGACAGGCTCGTGGACAGATCCCTTGACTACGTTGTCGACAAAGACCCGTGTATTCATGGTCTTCACGCCTGCGTTTACCGCCGGTTACCACCAGGTAGGGCGCCGATATTCCACCGCGGAAGCCCCCCTGGCGAATTCACCCGCCCCGGGACACGAGCGCCGACCTGGGACCTCCCCGCGACTCGATTTTTGTCGCACACCTGCTCGCCGCCGTTGAATAAAAGGCAAGAAACTCCGGGGAATTGGGCTTCCTTTGAACGCAGCCCAGCACATCCACCGTACTTCTGTGAAAGGTGAGAGCCAGGGGTTCAGCAAGGGATGGCCATGGTCGAGACGCACGTCTCCGCACACGAGTCGGTCGCCGGCAGATACCGGCCCATGGAGGTCGCGCACCGCGAGACCAACCGTGTCTCCTGGTACGGCGAGGACATGATCGACGAACGCCCCTGCCTCCTCACGCAGGTGACCCTCCCCGCCGCCCCGGACGGGGAGAGCGCCGGCCGGATCACCGCCGGCATCCGGCGCACCACCGACGTCATGGTGCTGCTCTGCCCCACCCGGGTCGCGCCGGTCGTCGACGCCGTCGAGGAGGCCGGCACGCTGTGGACCGTCACCGACTGGATCGACGGCACCCCGCTCGGCCAACTCCTCGCCCAGCAGGGCACGTTCCACTACGTCCGGGCCGCCCGCATCGGGCTCGAACTGCTCGACATCCTGGAGTCCGCGCACAGCGAGGGCATCACGCACGGCGAACTCAGCCCGGGCCAGGTGTTCGTGCGGGACCGGGGCGGGGTCGTCCTCACCGGCTTCGGACTCGCGGGCGCCACCCTCGCGCCGCGGATCACCGCGCCGTCGTACGCCTCGCCGGAACAGGCCAGGGACGAGCGCATCGGTCCGGCCGCCGACCTGTGGGCGCTGGGCGCGATCCTCTACACGCTGGTCGAGGGACACCCGCCGTTCCGCGACCGGGGCCGCCCCGAGGCGACCATGAAGGGCGTCGACCGGCTCCCGATGCGCGGCCCGTCGCGCGCCGGGCCGCTGGCGCAGGTCGTGCAGGGGCTGCTGCGCAAGAACTCCCGGGAGCGGCTGACCCGCCCGGTGGTCCGCGAGTCCCTCACCCGCATCCTGAACGACGACCCGTACGCCGACCGCGAGGCGGTCCCGCTGCCCCGGTTGCGGCGGGCCTACGACGCCGTGCGCGGGGCGGGGACCACCTGGAGCGGCCGAGGCATGGCCGCCGGGACCGCCCTCGCCGTCGGCACCGTCACGGTCGCCGTCCTCGCCGCCACCCACCAGCTGCCCGGCACCGAGACCTCGGCGGCGGGCTCCCCCTCGCCGCTCCCGTCCGCCTCCGCGTCCGCCTCGGTCAGCACCCCCGGCGAGAACGTCGACGGTCACGCCTACTCCCCGTCCGCCACGCCGTCGCCCACATCCCCCGCCTCGCCGTCCCCTTCCGTGTCCGCCTCGCCCTCCGTGACCGCGTCCCCCTCCCCCACCGCCTCGGCGCTGCCGGCCGGCTTCCGGGTGTTCAAGGCGTCGCAGGGTTTCTCCGTCGCGCTCCCCAAGGGCTGGAAGGTGCTGGAGACCCAGACGGCGTCCGACGCCTACCGGGTCACCTTCGGCGCCACGGGCGACCCGCGCACGCTGGCCGTGACGTACAGCACACAGGCGGGCCCGGACCCGGTCGCCATCTGGCGTGACGACGTCCTGCCGGGACTGAAGCAGACCGAGGGTTTTCAGCAGATCGGCGACATCCAGGCCACCACGTACCAGGGCGACAAGGCGGCCGACCTGGAGTGGTTCTCCGGAACCGACGACGACCGGGTGCGTACGCTCGGGCGCGGGTTCCTGATCGGCGGCGGGCGCAGTTTCTCGCTACGGTGGACGACGCCCGCCGACGAATGGAACGACGCGGCCAACCGTCAGGCCCTGCAGACCTTCTTCAAGACCTTCCGGCGGGAATCGAACTGACGGCACGGGCCGCGCCGCGAGGGCCGGGCGCTCAAACCAGCGGCAATGGGTGGATATAGGCTGCCTGTTCGCACCATGCCTCATCACAAGCCCAGGAGAGTCCGCCTTGACCGTAGTGATCGACCAGGCCGAGACGTCCTTCACCGCCCTCGACGACGCCGGCCTCGTCGCCCGGGACGCGCACGAGTTCGGAGCCTACGCCCGCACCGGCGGCTGGGCGTTCGGCCTCAAGGTGGCGCGCAGCGTCCGGCCCGGCGGGCAGAGCGCGGACGAGACGTCCAAGGTGTCCGCGAAGGAGTTCGCCGAACTCGCCGACTGCTCCCCCGAGCGCGTCATGCGCTACTACAAGGCCTGGGACCGGGCCGCGGACGACGGTCTCGTCCCGCACTTCGAGGAACTGGCCCCCGGCCAGGAGGTCGAACTCCCGGACGCCGACGTGTGGTTGAACTACTACGTCTCCCGTTCCAGCGCCACCTCGGAACGCGGCACCGCCATCTCGGAGGCCGCCGAGGCCGAGGGCATCCGCCCCACCAAGGCGCTGGAGGTCGCGGAGAACCCGACCGCGCTGCGCGCCGCGATCCTCGCCGACCCGTCCACCGCGCGGGCGGCCCGCCAGGCCCTGCTGGACCGCGTCCGCGAGGACCCGGAACTCCAGTCCGAGCTGGCCCGGGACGTCGTACGCACCGACGACCTGAAGAAGGCGGTGGCGACGGAGAGCCGCTCGGCGGACCGGATCGGATACGTCCGCCAGATCGCCGAGTCGGGCCAGATCAAGACCCCCGCCGGCCAGACCGTCGACGCGCCTGTCGACCTGCGCCAGGAGGCCGAGCGGCACCTGTCGCTCCTCGACGAGCTGGAGGACGGCGAGGACACCGGCGGGTGGGCCACCGAGGCCTACGACACGATGAAGAACCTGGTCGTCGAGGCGGTCGAGGCCGACCCCGAACTGCGCGTCCAGGAGAAGCGGACGAAGTTCTACAGCAGCCTGCAGAAGGCCACGAAGGCGTTCGAGGAGCTGACCTTCGACGACGCCCAGGACTTCTACGAGGACGACATGGTCCAGCGTCTGGAGGAGCTCCAGCAGGCCATCGACAGCTGCCTGAACGCGCTGCGCAAGACCACCACTCCGGCTGAGTAGCCGTACTCATGTAGCGAGTTGGGCCTTCGGACACGATGGGGCTCCCCACGACAAGGGAGCCCCATCGTGTCCGTTCTTCCCTCCGCACCGCGGCGCCGTCTGCCCGCCGCCATGGTCGCGCTGGTGGTCGTCGGCATGGCCCTCTCCGCCTGGCAGCCGCACGACCGCACGACGTGGTTCCTGGAGACCGTGTGGGTCTTCGTCGGACTCCCGGTGATCGTCCTGACCTGGCGCCGCTTCCCGATGACCGGCCTGCTGTGCTGTCTGCTCGCCGCGCACGCGCTGGTCCTCGCCGTGGGCGGCCACTACACGTACGCGGAGGTACCGGCGGGCGACTGGGTCCGCGACACCTTCGGCCTCAGCCGCAATCCCTACGACCGTCTCGGCCACCTCATGCAGGGCTTCGTACCGGCGGTCCTGGTACGGGAGTTGCTCACTCGCACCTCCCCCCTGCGCGGCAGCCGCTGGCTGGCGCCGCTCACCGTGTGCGCGTGTCTCGCCTTCAGCGCCCTGTTCGAGCTCTTCGAGTGGGCGGCGGCCGTGATCGGCGGACACGGCGCGGACGCGTTCCTGGCGACCCAGGGGGATGTGTGGGACACGCAGTGGGACATGTTCTGCGCGCTGATCGGGGCCACGGTCTCGGTGCTGCTGCTCAGCCGCGTCCACGACCGGCAGATGGCGCGGCTCGGTGTCGTCAGCTCGTATATCGGTGCCGTGCCCACAGCGGCAGTACGAACCAGCACAGCAGGTACCAGGTGACGACCCCCGCGACCAACCAGGGCACATACGCGTCGTGGGTCGCGACCCGGAGGACTAGCAGCAGCGCGGAGGTCATCGTGGCGAGCAGCAGGACGAGGCCGACGAAGGTCAGCCGGGACGCCCAGCGCACCGCCTGGGGTTTCACGCTCCGGCCGGAGACCACGCGGTGCAGGGATACCGGGCCGATCAGGGCGCCGGTGGCGGTGGCGCCGAGGACGACGGTGACGAGGTAGAGGACCTGGTTCGCGTGCTCCAGCTGCGCGTACTTCGGGGTGAAGACGACGGTGAGGAGGAACCCGAACAGGATCTGTACGCCGGTCTGCGCGACCCGGACCTCCTGGATGAGCTCGCCCCACATCCGGTCCGCCCGCTCGTCCTCGGACTCGTCGCGCCCCGTCCGTCGATCTTCCTCCTGGGTCATGCGGTCCGTGTAACCGGACCGCCGACCTTTCAAACGGAGGACCGTTCCAACGAAACCTGGGGCCTACCAGCGGCTCTCCACCTGGTCCTTGATGCGGCGGTCGTAGAGGTCCCGGATCGCGGTGAGCGTGTCCTCGGAGAGGGCGGGCAGCTTGGCCGCCGCCGCGTTGGCGCGGGCCTGTTCGGGTGAGCGGGCGCCGGGGATCACCGTGGTGACACCGGGCTGGTCGATGATCCAGCGCAGGGCCAGCTGGGCCGGGGTGTACCCCTCCGGGGCGAGCGCGGAGAACTCGGCGGCGGCCTCGACACCGGTCGTGTAGTCGACGCCGGAGAAGGTCTCGCCCTGGTCGAAGGCCTCGCCGTGCCGGTTGTAGGTGCGGTGGTCGTTCTCCGGGAAGACCGTGTCCTTGGTGTACTTGCCGGACAGCAGGCCCGACGCGAGCGGCACGCGCGCGATGATGCCGACGCCCGCCTCCTGGGCGGCCGGGAGCACCTGGAGCAGGGGCTTCATGCGAAAGGCGTTGAGGATGATCTGCACGCTGGTCACGTTCGGCCGGGCGATCGCGGTGAGGGCTTCCTCGCAGGTCTCGACGCTGACGCCGTATCGGGCGATGCGCTCCTCCGCGACCAGGGTGTCGAGGGCGTCGAACACCTCGTCCGAGGAGTAGACCGCCGTGGGCGGGCAGTGCAGCTGCACGAGGTCGATACGGTCGACGCCGAGGTTGCGGCGCGAACGGTCGTTCCACGCGCGGAAGTTGTCGAGGACGTAGTTCTCCGGGATCTGGTCGACGCGGCGGCCCATCTTCGTCGCGACCAGGACATGCAGATCGGGCCGCCCGCTCAGGAAGGCGGCGATGGTCTGCTCGCTGCGCCCGTCGCCGTACACGTCGGCCGTGTCGAAGAAGGTCACCCCCGACTCCGCCGCCGCCTCCAGTACGGCGAGGGCTTCCTTGTCGTCGACGTCTCCCCAGTCGGCGCCCAGCTGCCAGGTGCCGAGACCGACGACGGACAGCTGCTGATGCGACCTGCCGATTACACGTTCGTCCATGCCCTCAGTCTGTCATCCGCCACTGACATGCGCGGATCGGGCTCCGCCGGGCCGCGACCTGTGAATCTTTCACTCACACGAGTGAACCCATTCGACAGGATGCCTACTCGTGTCAACACACACCTAGCGTGTGCGCGTGACCGATCATGTGGCGAACAACCTCCAACCGGGGAACGGCAGTTCCGCTCCCTGGACCCGTCGCGGCTTCCTCCTCTCGGCGGCGGCCCTGGCCGCCGTACCCGTACTCCTGACGGCCGATCCCGCCGTCGCGGCGGCCGAGCTGCCCGACTTCCCGGCCGACGTCGACCTCTACCGCTCGGCATACCGGAACTGGGTCGGCGAGATCACCGCCGACGGCCTCTGGGCGTGTGCGCCGACCGACGCCGACCAGGTGGTCTCCGTCGTCAACTGGGCCTGGCAGCACGGCTGGCGGGTCCGCCCCCGCGGCTCCTCGCACGGCTGGTCACCACTCACGATCGAATCCGGTACGACGTCCGACGCGCCAGTACTGCTGGTCGACACCGCCCCGCACCTCACCGGCCTGACCCTGGACTCCGCCTCGGCCGTGCGGGCCGGCACCGGGATCACCCTGGAGGCGCTGCTCACCTTCCTGGAGGGCCACGGCCTCGGTCTCACCGCCTCCCCCGCGCCCGGCGATCTGACGCTCGGCGGCGCCCTGGCCATCGACGCGCACGGCACGGCCGTACCGGCGCACGGCGAGCAGCGGACCGCCGGGCACACCTTCGGGTCGCTCAGCAATCTGGTGCTGTCGCTCACGGCGGTGGTGTGGGACACGGACACCGGCGCGTACGTGCTGCGGACCTACACCCGCGACGAGGCGGACTGCGCGGCGCTCCTCGCGCATCTGGGGCGTGCGCTGGTCACCGAGGTCGTGCTGCGGGTCGGGGCGAACGCCAACCTGCGCTGCGTCAGCCGTACGGACATCCCGGCCACCGAACTGTTCGGGGCCCCCGGCTCCGGCGGGCGGACCTTCGCGAGCTTCCTGGACGCGTCGGGGCGGGCCGAGGCGATCTGGTTCGCGTTCACCGAGTTCCCCTGGCTGAAGGTGTGGAGCGTCGCACCGACCCGGCCGCTCATCTCGCGGCACGTCACATCGCCGTACAACTACCCGTTCTCCGACAACGTGCCGACGCTGATCGCGGATCTCGTCGGGCGGATCCTGTCCGATGCGGCGTGGTATCTGGCGCCGGTGCTGGGCAACGCCCAACTCGACGTGGCCGCCCTGGGGTTGACGACGACACTGTCGGCGGACATCTGGGGTCCTTCGAAGAACACGCTGCTCTACATCAAGCCGACGACCCTGCGCGAGACCGCGAACGGCTACGCGGTGCTGACCTCGGGGGCCCAAGTGCAGCGCGTGGTCCACGAGTTCACCGAGTTCTACCAGGAACGGCTCACCGCCTACGCCGCACTCGGCCGCTTCCCCGTCAACGGCACCGTCGAGATCCGGGTCACCGGCCTCGACCACCCCGCCGACACCGAACTGGCAGGCGCCCGCGCCCCGTTGCTGTCCGCACTGCGGCCGAGCACCGAGCACCCGGAGTGGGACACGGCGATCTGGCTGGACGTCCTGACCCTGCCCGGCACGCCGTACGCGGAGGAGTTCCTAAGGGAGTTGGAGCAGTTCCTGTACCGCTCCTACGACGGCACCGATGCCCTGACCCGGGTCGAGTGGTCGAAGGGCTGGGCCTACACCGAGCAGGCCGCGTGGAGCGACGAGGAGGTGCTGGGCACGGCGATCCCGGGCTCGTTCGGGGAGTCGGTGTGGGGGCAGGCGGCGGGGACCTTCGACCGGCTGGACCCGCACGGGGTGTTCGGGAACGCCTTCCTGGACCGGCTGTTCGGGTAGCACTGACTAGGCTGTCTCCGGGTCCTTGAGCTGGGGAGAGTTGTGAGCAGTTGGTCGACCGCCTTGACGAAGGCGGGCATCACCGATCCGCGACTGCGGCGAGCCTACGACGCCCAGCGCGGGATCGTGCGCAAGTACGCGCTGCACGAGTACGTGGCGGTACGGCTGTTGCTTCCGGCGGAACTGCATCCACCGGTCGTCGCCGCGGTGGCCTACATGCACGCGACCGACGAACTGATCGACACCGGTGCCGTGGACGCGCGTACGGCGGCCCTCGCCTCCTGGGACGCCGAGACCACGGCCGCCCTGGAGAGCGGCGAACAGCCCGGCCAGGACACCCTGTTGGCGCTCTGGGACACCACGCGCCGTCGCCCGCACATGGCGGCCCGGGTGCGCGCCTTCCTCGACGGCGCTCCCGTCGAGGCGAGTTGGACCGGCTTCGAGACGGAGGCCGACTTCCAGGCGTACGTGGACGGTTACTCGCTGCCCGGCCTGATGCTGACCGCGTCGCTGCTCGCACCGGCCGACCCCGACGCGTACGAGTCGTACGTCAAGGGCTGCCGGGACCTGATCGAGGGCTGGCAGCGCAGTGACTTCCTCGCCGACCTCTGCGAGGACGCCGACAACGACCGCATCGGCATCCCACGGGACGAACTCGCCCGGCACGGGCTGAAGTTCGAGGACCTGCGCAGCAAGTCACCGGCGTGCGTACCGGCGTTGGACCACGTGGTGCGGGCACAGGCCGACCTCGCGGAGACCACGCTCGCCGACTGCCGTACGCTTCCCGCGCTTGTGGCGGCGGAACACCGGCCGTTCCTCGACGCGTTGATCGCCGTCCAGGAACTGCGGCTCGGCGCGGTGCGACGCGAAGGGGGCAGGGTTCTGCTGCACGACACGGGTCCCGCGACGTTGGCCACGCTGCGGGTCCTGGCCCGGCAGTACCGCAAGGCGCGCCGCTACGCCTAGGGCGTCAAGTGCGCCTGCACGGTGGGCCCGTAGCGGTCCACGATGGTGTCGATCGCGGTGGCGCGCAGCCGGGTGCCGCGGGCGATGCCGTACATGACGCCGAGGCCGAGCAGGGTCGCGACGGCGAGTTCGGCGCGCAGGGCGGGGTCCGGGCCGGACAGGCGCCCGGCGAGGCGATCGACCACCTGCGCGCGGAAGTTGACGCGCAGGATGTCACCGTGGTCGCCCTGGAGGGGAGCGAACGCGATCCGCAGCAGCGGGTCGGCGCCGCGCTCGCGCTGGCTGACGAGGACGTGCCGGACCATGTGGCGGCCGAGGCCGTCGAGCGGGGCGTCGAGGAGGTCCTCGGCGTCGGTCTCGAAGGACATGACGCGGGCGAAGAGGGCGTCCTTGTTGCCGAAGTACTTGAGGATCAACGGCGCGCTGACACCGGCGCGTTCGGCGACGGCCTTGAGGGTGATGTCGGCGTGCGCGTTCCGCGCGAGGAGATAGCGGGCGGCTCTGAGGATGGCCGCCTTGGTCGCCTCGGCGTCCCGGCGTACGGGCGGGGATGCGGTGGGTGGCGTGGTGGGTGGAGGGGTGCTCACGGCCCTCATGCTCCCTCCAGCGCCTGGTCCCGCGCGCCCTCCGTGCGGTCCCCGGCGCGCCGGGTGTCGCCGGAGACGGGGTCGCCCGGGATGGTCAGTGCCGCCGCGCTCGCCACCAGGGCGATCACGCCCGCGATGCCGAACGCCATCAGGTATCCGTGCAGCGTAGGCAGCGGGAGCCCGCCGACCAGGCTGGTGTGGTGCACCAGTACGGCGGCCACCACGGCGCTGGAGACGGCCTGGCCGATGGTGCGCATCAGGACGTTGACCCCGTTCGCGGACGCGGTCTGGCCGGCCGGGACGGCACGCAGGATGAGCGTGGGAAGCGCCGAGTAGGCGAAGGTGGTGCCGCTGGCCACGATCGTCGCGCCCAGGATGATCGTCCACAGGTCACGGCTGTAGGCGATGCGCACCACATAGCCCAGCGCGATGATCACGGCTCCGAGGGCGAGCGTGATGCGCGGACCGCGGGCCGCCGAGATCCGGGCCGAGACGGGTGAGAGCAGCAGCATGGTGATGCCGCCGGGCAGCAGGCACAGCCCGGTCTGGACGATGGACAGTCCCAGCCCGTACCCGGTCGCCTTGGGCGCCTGCACCAGCTGGGCGGTGACGAGGGAGTTGGCGTAGAACGCGAAGCCGGTCAGCAGGGCCGCCACATGGGACAGACCCACCCGGGGCCGGGACACCAACCGCAGGTCCACCAGCGGGAGTTCGGTACGCAGCTGCTGCCACCACCACAGGCCGAACACGACGACCGTGGCGAGGAAGAGCCCCAGGATCCGCGGACTCCCCCATCCCCACTGACCGCCCTGCGACACCCCGAGCAGCAGACACACCAGTCCTGCGGCGAGTCCCAGCGCGCCGAGCACGTCGAAGCGGCCCGGCTCCCGGACGGGCGACTCGCGCACCGCCCACCAGATCCCCCACACACCGATCGCACCGAGCGCGCTGGTCGCCCAGAACATGACGTGCCAGTTGGCGTACTGCACGATCAGCGCCGCGAGCGGCAGTCCGAGCGCGGCGCCGATACCGACCGTGGAGCTCATGAACGCCACCGCGCTGCCCCGGCGCTCCGGCGGCAGTTCGTCCCGCAGGATGCTGATCGACAGGGGTACGACGGCTGCGGCGGCGCCTTGCAGGGCGCGGGCGAAGATCAGGACGCGGATGTCGGAGGACAGGGCGCACATCACCGAGCCGACGGTCATCAGGCCCAGGGCGCCGGTCAGGACCCGCCGCTTGCCGTACATGTCGCCGGCCCGGCCGAGCACGGGGGTGAGGACGGCGCCGGAGAGCAGGGTCGCGGTGACCATCCAGGAGACGGCGCCCGCGGAGGAGTGGGTCAGCCGGGGCAGGGACGGCAGCAGCGGGACGACCACGGTCTGCATGACCGCCATGAGGATCCCGCCGAACGCCAGCACCGGAACGGTGAGCCGGTCCCGCAAGGGGCTCCGCCCGGCGAGGCTGCCGGACGGGTCGGGTATCGGGACGGGCTGGCCCATGGGCACTCCAGCTGGCATGAAAAAAGAAGGTGAATGACTATTCACCCTAACTGGTGAATAGTCATTCACCCAACCTTCCCAGGCCGCTCGCGGAAGCCGAATCGCTCCCGGAGGGTGCCCTACTTGCGGGAGGCGAGCGCCCGCGCGTGCACGGTCCGCGCGACCTTGGGACCGAGCCAGCGCTTGAACCGGCGCAGCGCCTCCAGCCGTCCGGCCGCCTTGTCGAGGCCGTAGTACACCTGCGGCGGGACGTAGGGCAGCAGGGGTGAGTGGCGCTGGCCGAGCAGGGCGAACATGCGGTGCGGGGGCAGGTGGATGTAACGCTGGAGGTTCTCGTACCACTGGGCGCTGTAGCGGGCCGCGCTCTGGATGGACAACAGGGCGGACCTACGCCGCTGTTCGTAGGCGGCGAGGGCCTGCGGCAGCTCGGTGTGGTCGCGCAGGGCGTTCGCCAGCGCGATGGCGTCCTCCAGGGCGAGGGTGGTGCCGGCGCCGATGGAGTAGTGGGTGGTGTGGGCGGCGTCGCCGAGCAGGACGAGGTTGTCGCGGTGCCAGGTGCGGTTGGTGAGGGTACGGAAGTTGAGCCACTGGGCGCTGCCGTCGGCGGAGGCGCGGCCGATCAGGGAGTGGCCGTCGAGGAGGTCTGCGAAGAGCTTCTCCAGCAGGGCGAGTCCGTCGGCCTCGGCCGCGGTGTCGAGGCCGAGTCCGGTCCAGGTCTCGGGTGCGCACTCGATGACGCAGGTGCTGCCCTCGGGGCCGAACGCGTAGCCGTAGCACCAGATCCAGCCGTGGTCGGTCTCCACGAAGGCGAAGGTGAAGGAGCCGAAGACCTTGCTGGTGCCGAGCCAGATGTACTGGTTGCGGCCGGGCTTGAGTTCGGCGCCGAAGTGGTCGGCGTGCCGGGTGCGGAGCGCGCTGTTGACGCCGTCGGCGGCCACGATCAGATCGGCGTCGGGGAGGTCGTCCGCCGTCACCTCGCACTCGAACTCCAGCCGTACGCCCAGAGTTCGGGCCCGTTCGGCGAGGATCTTGAGGAGTCGGTGGCGGCCGATGCCGTGGCCCTCGTCGCCGGGTTGAGTGGTCGTCAGATCCCGGATGCGGGCAACGCCGTCGCTCCAGCGCACCGAGTGCTCGTCGACGGCCTGCGCGGACTCCGGGTCGTACTCCCGGAGTTGGTCGAGCAGACCACGCCAGTACGTCACGCCCCAGCCGTAGGTCGAGCCCTCGGCGTTGCGCTCGTAGACGGTGATGTCGTGGGACGGGTCCTGACGCTTCAGCAGGATCGAGAGATACAGACCGGCGGGCCCGCCTCCGACACAGGCGACCTTCACGCGCACACCCCTGGAGATTACTCAAAGTGGTCAATTGGAACCGCAGAGTAGCAGCCCGAGGGCGCAAAGAAGTCCCATCGGCCTCCGGACTCCAAGGCCGATGGGACGCCTCGGTCAGGCGAGAGGCTTACGCCTCGGCCGTGGCGCACTCCGGGTGGCCCCAGCCCTTGGGGTTCTTGCTGATGGGCTCGCCGGCCGCGTATGCGCGACCGCACAGGCAGCGGCCGGGGAACTTGGCCTTGATGGTGCGGGAGGCCGAACTCGCGCTCTTCCGGGGCGACTTGGCGCCACCCGCGCGGGCGGGCTTCTTCGGGGTGTCGGGCGAGGGGGGCGGTTCCGGGGAGCCGAGGTCGCTGCCTGCGGGCTCCTGGACGATGGCCGCCTGGCTGGCCGCACGGTCGGCGAAGTCGTTCAGCGGGTCGCCGTCGACCTGGTGGGCGGGGACGTAACGGAACTCGACCGAGCGGCCGCCGAGGAGTTCGTCGATACGGACGACCAACTCCTGGTTGGCGACGGGCTTTCCGCCCGACGTCTTCCAGCCGTTGCGCTTCCAGCCCGGCAGCCAGGTGGTGACCGCCTTCATGGCGTACTGCGAGTCCATCCGGATCTCCAACGGTACGTCCGGTGCGGTCGCCGTCAACAGGCGCTCCAGCGCGGTGAGTTCGGCGACGTTGTTGGTGGCCTTGCCGAGCGGTCCCGCCTCCCAGCGGGCCGGGCTCTCCTTGTCGTCCGAGACGACCCACGCCCAGGCGGCCGGCCCGGGATTCCCTTTCGAAGCCCCGTCGCACGCGGCCACCACACGTTCACGCATGCGCCCGATCATGCCATGACCGCGCGACGGGCTCCGCGACACCCCGGGCGAGCTCCCGCCCGGCGAACAGGGCAAGGCTCCGTCGGTCACCCCTTCCCCCTCGACCGGGAGAACGCGGCCCGGCCGTGGACCGTATCCGAAGATCTCCTCCGCCGGCCCTCTACGCTGCGCGCATGACCACGCGACAAGAGCAATGGGCACGGGTGCGCCGCCACTTGTGGCGACCGCCACGTCCCCATGGGGAGCAGCCGCGCGAGCGCGTGGTCGGGCCGCTGGAACTCTTCTACGACCTCGTCGTGGTCGTGCTGGTCGCGCAGGCCGCCCACCATCTGTCCGGGGAGCTCGACTGGCACGGACTGGGCCTGTTCGCCGCGGTGTTCGCGCTGGTGTGGATCGCCTGGTTCAACGGCAGCCTGCACCACGAACTGCACGGGCACGAGGATGCGCGCGGCCGGAGCATGTTCCTGCTGCAGATCCTCGTGCTCGTCCCGCTGGGCGCGTTCATCCCGGATGCGGGCGCCGAGCACGGGACCGCGTTCGCCGTGGACGCGGGGGTGCTGTTCGCGGTCCTGGCGCTGTTGTGGCTGCTCGCCTCACGCGGTGACACGCCCGAGTTCCGGCGCCCCAGCATGCTGTACGTGGCGGGGACGGCGGCCTGCGCGGTCGTGCTGGCGGCGAGCGCGGCGCTGCCCGCCGACGCCCGCGTGCTGACCTGGGGTGTCCTGGCCGTCGTCTACCTGGTCGGGTTCGTGTTCGTCATCGCGCGAGCCATTCCGGAAGAGGTGGTGGCGCTCAGCGTGACCGCCGCGCTCACCGAACGGTTCGGGCTGTTCATCATCATCGTGCTCGGCGAGAACGTGACCGGGGTGGTCGACGGACTGGCCCACGAGCCGACCAACGCGCTCACCCTCACCGTCGGGCTCGTCGCCGTGGTCGTCGGATTCGGCGCGTGGTGGACCTACTTCGACTTCGCGGGACACCGGCTGCCGAGGCCCACGCGCGCGTGCGCCCTGCGGTGGATGATGGTCCATCTGCCGATCACGGCCGCGGTGGCCGCCATGGGCGCCGCGATGGTCGGCCTCGTCGAGCACGCCCACGACAGCCGGACCCCTGCCGCCACGGCCTGGGTGCTCTGCGGGGGCGCGGCCGTCGTGCTCTGGGCGACGATGGTGCTCGCGGCGTCCCTGCGCCACTGGAACGAGAACCTCGGGCTCTACCGCCCCCTGGCCCGCACCTGTGTCGCCATGGCCGTCCTCTGCCTGGGCGTCGGCGCCCTGCGGCCGGCTCCGCTCGTTCTCGGCCTGGCGCTCGTCCTGCTCTTCGGCATCCCCTGGGGAGTCGCCGTGGCCAACCGCGTGGCCAACTACCAGGAAGAACCGGCCACATGACCGCACACCGGTGTCAGGGCGTCGAGGGCCGCGTCTCGGTCCAGTCGACCATCAGCCGACGTTCGGCGAAGTACCAGTCGCCGCCCTGCTTGGTGAACTCGTCGAGGTAGCGGATGGAGGCGATCATCAGCGTGCGCTGCCCGGATCCGTCGACCCCGATGTGATGGGCCAGGCAGTAGCTCTCGCCGGTCGCCCGGTCGTCGCCGTCCAGGGAAATGGTGCTCTGGCCGTTGAAGTGCGTGGTCGCCCGGTAGACGTTGAGGTTGTCGAACACCGGGGCCAGGGACTCACGCCCGTGCAGGGTCTGTGTCGGCTCGGCGGCGGTGGCGTCCATGAACACCAGGAAGCGGGTGTCCTCGGTGAACAGGCTCATCTGGCCCTTGGCGTCCCGCCGGTCGGCGCAGTGCGCGTAGGCGTCGATCAACTCGCGGATGGCGAGTCGGTCGGCGGCTTCCCGAGGTGAGATCTCGGTGTGCGAGGCCATGGCTTTCCCTTTCGCCGCACTATTTGACACATGTATAAAATCACTCGCCGTGGCAGGGTGCAACGACAACCCCCGGAGGGCAGACCACTGAGCAACCGGATCGATCCGCGCATCACCCGCACGACCCGCGCCTTCGAGGAGGCGATCGTCGACCTGGCCGGCCGACGGCCCGTCTCACAGATCACCATCGGCGAGCTGGCCGACCGCGCCGGAGTCACCCGCGCCACGTTCTACAACCGCTACGACTCCCCGCTGGACCTGCTCATCCAGGTGCTCCACGACGACCTGGAGCGCGGCCACCGCCGGGAGGCCGAACACCGTGCACAGGGCGGGTACTCGGCCCACGAACTGCTGCGGATGTCCACGGCGGAGGTGGCCGACCACGTCGAGCGGTACCTGCCGATCTACCGGCACGCCCTCGACGACCCCGCCGACAGCGGTGTCTACGACGCGCTCGTGCGCCACTTCAGCGACTACGCCGTGACCTTCATGGCCGACGGCGACCACCCAGGCCTGCCCGGGGCCAACCGGCGGATGATCGCGCAGTTCATGGCGCACGGCTTCGCGGGAGCCATCAGGGCATGGCTGAAGGACCCGTCCGTCACGAAGGACGACATGGTCGACGCGGCCGTCGCCTGCGCACCCGCCTGGTGGGCGGGCGACGGCAGTTGACGAACGGCCCGCTCGGCTAGACGTCCGTCATCGACGGCATCTCGCCCTGCGTCGTGGTCATGTCGATCACCGAGAACGAGGCGCCCTGCGGGTCGCTCAGCGCCGCGAACCGTCCGAAGGGGCTGTCCATGGGACCGAAGCGCAGCACGGCACCGAGCTTGGTGGCCTTGGCGATGGCGTCGTCGCAGTTGTCGACGGTGAAGTAGACGTTGACGTACGACGGCACCTCGGGCGGGAACTCCTCGCCCATCTTCATCCGGCCCAGGACCGTGTTCTCACCGAGGTTGTAGACGCGGAAGTCGACGTTGTCGTCTTCCACCTGCTGTGCCGAGTACGAGAAGACCGCCGGGAAGAACCCGTCCGCCTTCTCCGGTTCACGGGTGAACACCTCGGCCCAGGCGTAGGCGCCGGGCACGCCCGAGGCCTCGAAGCCCTCGTGGGTGCCGCCTTGCCAGATCCCGAAGACCGCGCCGCTGGGCTCACTGGCCAGGCACATCGTGCCGAAGTCGCCGACCTGCATCGGCTCCATCAGCACCTGCCCGCCGTTCTCCCGGACCTTCGCCGCCGTGGCCGCCGCGTCCGGTGACGCGAAGTAGAGGCACCACTGCGACTGCCCCTCCGCTCCGGGCATCGGCGGTACGACGGCCGCCACGGCCTTCCCGTCGACGTAGGCCTGCGTGTAGTTGCCGTACTCCGACGACGCGTCGCCGAAGGTCCAGCCGAGGACGTCGCCGTAGAAGCTCTTCGCTCCCTCGACGTCGCTGAACATCGCGTCGGCCCAACAGGGCGTTCCCTCAGGTTGTACGGCCATGGCTGCGGCCCTCTCCGATTGGTGGGGTGTCGTCCGGTTTCTCACGCTAGTCACCCGGGGAGCGGGGCGCGCGCCGAACGCCGAGGTCCGTTCCACACTGGACGTATGGCGGATACGACGACGATGCGCGCGTGGGCCGTGACCGAGCCGGGGCCCGTCGAGGGAGGCTCACTCCAGCTCGTGGAGAAGCCGGTGCCCGTACCTGGGGATGACGAACTCCTCGTGCACGTGCGCGCGTGCGGGGTGTGCCGGACCGATCTGCATGTCACCGAGGGGGATCTGCCGGTGCACCGGCCCGGGGTGACTCCGGGCCACGAGGTCGTCGGCATGGTGGCGGGGCTCGGGGCGGCGGTGACCGGCTTCGCGGTCGGCGACCGGGTGGGCGTCGCGTGGCTGCGGCACACCGACGGCACGTGCGTGTACTGCCTGCGCGGGGCCGAGAATCTGTGCCCGCGCTCCGAGTACACCGGCTGGGACGCGGACGGCGGCTACGCGGAGTACACGACCGTTCCGGCCGCGTTCGCCCACCGACTCCCCGCCGGCCTCGACGACGTGGCCCTGGCGCCCCTGCTGTGCGCCGGGATCATCGGCTACCGCGCCCTGCGCCGGGCCGCACTCCCGCCGGGCGGGCGGCTCGGTCTCTACGGCTTCGGGGGCAGCGCCCATCTGTGCGCCCAGGTGGCGCTCGCCGAGGGAGCCACCGTGCATGTACTGACCCGGGGCCTCGCCGCGCAGCGGCTCGCGCTGGAGCTGGGGGCGACCTCGGCACGCGACGCGTACGAGGCGCCCCCGGAACCGCTCGACAGCGCGATCCTGTTCGCGCCGGTCGGCGATCTCGTGCCGGTGGCCCTGCGGGCGCTCGACCGGGGCGGTGTCCTCGCGGTCGCGGGCATCCATCTCAGCGACACACCGCCCCTGAACTACGAGCACGAGCTGTTCTACGAGCGGGAGTTGCGCAGCGTCACCTCCAACACCCGTGCCGACGCACGGGAGTTCCTCGATCTGGCCGCCCGGCACGACGTGCGCGCGACCACCCACACCTATCCGCTCTCGCGGGCCGCGGACGCGCTGACGGATCTGAAGGCCGGTCGCTTCGACGGGGCCGCGGTGCTGGTGAACGACCTCAACAGGTAGGCGGCGCACGGGGGTTCCCGGACGCCTACCGCAACGGCAGTTTCCAGTACCTGCTGATCGCGGCCGACCGGGTCCGACTCTCAGCGCCCGGCGATCATGGAGGCCGCTTCCGGGAGACCGGGCACCGGGTCCAGGACGTCCAGCGTGCCGTGCGCCCGCAACAGGCGCACGGTGCGCGGGGCGCACACCAAGGCGAACCCCGCCTCGAACTCCCGCACCCGGCGGCGGAAGCGCAGGACCAGGTTGAGGCCGGTGGAGTCGATGAACGTGGTGCGCCGCAGATCGACGACGTACGCGGGCGCGCGCAGGGCGACGACGGAGTCCATCCACTCGCGCAGCGGGCCGGCGGTCGCGAGGTCGAGGTCGCCGTGCAGATCGACGACCAGCAGGCCGTCCCGCGCGCCCAGCAGGGCGTGTTCGCCGGGTGCGGGCCAGGCCGGGGTGGGCACCGGCTCCAGGCTTGTGTCGTGCAACAGGCCGTTCTCGGACAACAGGCTGTTCTCGTGCAAGGTGTTCCGTCCCCGTTCCGTGCCTTTCGCCCGCGGGCGCGCGATCCGGCGCGGGTCCGTGCGGCGGCTTCGACATCCCCGCACCGCACGAGCCCGCGCCGGAACTCCCCCCGAGCGGCTCCCCCTTGAACCGTGGGTACCAACTGTTCTACCTTCGCCACATGGTCGGGGCATCAACGCCCGCTCATCAGCGACACAACGAGCGGGCAGCAGTTGGGCCAGGTGATCCGGAATGCGTCCGCACCTCGCCCTGATCGAGGACGAACCCGATTTCGCACTGATGTGCCGTTCATATCTGGAACGCGAGGGATTCACCGTCACCTGGGCCATGGATGCCCGCGCCGGCAAGTCCGTCCTCCACGAGAGCCGCGTCGATCTCGCCGTCCTCGATCTGGGCCTCCCGGACGGCAGCGGCCTGGAACTGCTACGGGCGCTGCGGTCCACGAGCCGCCTCCCGGTCATCGTGGTCACCGGGCGCGGCGCGGAGGCCGACCGCGTGGCAGGCCTGGAGATCGGCGCCGACGACTACCTGGTCAAGCCGTTCTCCCAACGGGAGTTGGTGGCCCGCATCCGGGCCGTACTGCGCAGATCGCAGCCGCCGGAGATCCCCGCCGTCCTCCAGATCGGCTCGCTGCGGATCGACACGGCGGCCCGCCAGGCGTCGGCCGACGGCGTCCTCCTGACGCTACGGCCCAAGGAGTACGCCCTGTTGGAGATGCTCGGCGAGGCACCCGGCCGGGTGTTCTCCACGGAGCAGGTGCTGGAACGGATCTGGGGTGCCTCCTGGCAGCAGCCCGCGACCGTGATCGAGCACGTGTACCGCCTGCGCGGCAAGCTCGCGGCACTCCCCACGCCCGCACCCCGGATCACCACGGTCCGCGGCTACGGCTACCGCCTCGACCCCTGAGAGTCGCCATGCCGCCCCTCGCCGCCCCGGACTTCCGGCTGCTCTTCGACGCGTCGCTTTCCCCGCTCCTGATCCTCAGTCCCGACTTCACCATCGTCGAAGTCAACCGCGCGTACCTCGGCGCCACCCGTACGGAACGCACGATTGTCGGGCAGCGGATCTTCGACGTCTTCCCCGACAACCCGGACGACCCCTCGGCCGACGGCGTCGCCAATCTGCGCCGCTCACTGGAGTCGGTGGTGGTGACGGGCCGCAAGGACACGATGGCACTGCAGCGCTACGACATCCCCGGCGGCGAGGCGGGCACCTTCGACGAGCGGTACTGGAGTCCCGTCAACTCCCCCGTCCTGGACGCCGAAGGACGCGTCACGCACATCATCCACCGGGTCGAGGACGTCACCGACTTCGTGCATCTGCGCCGGGTCGGCCGGGAGCAGGAACGCGCCGCAGCCGAGGCGCAGATGCGGGCGGAGGGCATGGAGATCGACCTGTTCGTCCGGGCCCGGGAGATCCGAGAGGTCAACGACCAGCTGAGCCGCGCCAACGCCGAACTCAACGCTGCGGGGCGGCAGTTGCGGGAGGATCAGCGGGCCAAGGACCGGTTCATCGCCACGCTCTCGCACGAGCTGCGCAACCCGCTCGCCGCCGCCACCGCGGCCGTGGAGTTGCTCGCGCTCGACCTGCCGGAGTCCGGCCGTCCCGCACTGTCCGTCCTGGAACGGCAGTTGGGCACGCTGGTCCGCATGAGCAACGATCTCCTGGACGGGACAAGGGCGTTGACCGGACGTCTGGAACTGGTGCCCGAACGGGTAGACGTGCGGTCCGTGGCCGAGGCGGCGTGCGCCGATATCCGGAGCCTCTTCGGACACGAGGAGCGCATACTCCAAGTCACCGTGCCGGACAAGCCCGTTGTGGTCGACGGGGACCGGCTGCGGCTGGCGCAGGTGCTGACGAACCTGCTGTCCAACGCGCTCAAGTACACCCCGCCCGGCGGGCGTACGGAGGTCCGCCTCGCGATCGACGAGGGCCAGGCCCGGCTCACGGTCCAGGACGACGGCATCGGTTTCGAACCCGCCCAGGCCGAGGACCTGTTCGGGGTGTTCACCCGCGCGGCCCCGGCGGGCCCCAACACACCCGAGGGCCTCGGCCTGGGGCTCGCGGTCGCCCGCACGGTGGTCGACCTGCACGGCGGCCGGATCAGCGCGCGGAGCGAAGGCCCCGGCAAGGGAGCAACGTTCACAGTCCTCCTGCCGCGGGCGGACGAGGATGCTCCGGAGCCGCTACGGCCGTCCGCGCTGTCTCGCCCCCGGCGCCAACTGGCCATCCTGATCGTCGAGGACAACACCGACCTGGCCGCGACCTACCGCACCCTCCTGGAGCGCCAAGGTCACCACGTCACCGCCGTGCACACCGGCGCGGACGCGCTCACCGCGACCGAGTCCGACGTCTTCGACGTGGTCCTGTGCGACCTGGGCCTGCCCGACACCGACGGCTACACGGTGGCCCGTACGGTCCGCGCCCGCCCGCACGGCACCCGGCCGCGCCTGATCGCGGTCTCCGGCTTCAGCCAGGGCACCGACCGCTCGCTGTCCCGGGCGGCCGGCTTCGACGCCCATCTCACCAAGCCGCTCCCGCTGACCGATCTGCTGGAGTTTCTGGAGAGTTCCGAGTAGTCGGGCGTCTTCCGCCTTCCGTCCGGCTGTGCTTGCCTGAGCGGGCCGTTTTCCGGTGCCGGGGACGGGAGTTGCCGTATGCGGAAGCCGTGGATCGTGGGTGTGGTGCTGGCCGCGGTGCTGCTCGGCGCGTGCACGGACCCGGCGTCCGGGCCCGAGGTCGCGCCACCCACCCCGTCCGTGCCGACCACCACCCAACGACAGGCGCCGGTCTCGCCGAGCAGTGCTCCGGTGGTGAAGTCCGCGCCCCGGGTTCTGTACCTCGGGGACTCCCTCGCCATGGAGAGCCAGAACGTCCTCGGGCGTGAATTACGCGGCCAGTTGGACGCGACGTACACGAGCGCCCCGTACTCGGGGACCACACCGTGCGACTACCTGGAGGGCACCAAGGAAGGCTCGCTGGTCCCGGACGCGGACAAGGCACCCGCGCTGGTGCGTTCACTGCACCCGGACTTCGTTGTGCTCCAGTTCTGGGGCAACGCGTGGGGCTACACGCCCTGCATGGACGGGATCACCTACGCCGCCGACCGGGAGGCGTACTTCGCGCGGTACAAGGCCGACGTCAAGAAGCTCACCGCGCAGATCGCGACCGCCGGGGGCGCCCAACGGCCCACGATCGTCTGGGTGTTGCAGGGGCCCGACCCGATCACCCCCGAGCGCGTCCGGGCCGTGAACGGGCTCTACGAGTCGGCGGCCAGGTCCACCGGCGACCTCGTCGCCGACGCCGGGAAGACCGTGAGCCCGGCCGGAACCCGGTACACCTGGACCCAGTACCTCCCCTGCACCGCCTACGAACGCGCCCACCCCGACTACTGCACCCAGCCGGCCAACGGCCGCACCGCCCTGCACCTCGACTCGGACTACCTGCACTTCTGCCTGGCGCCGACAACCTCGACGCCCAAGCCGTGTCCGGTCCCCTCCCCCGGCATCCTGCGGATCGCTCGCGAGATCACTCGGGTGATCGGCGCTCAGACCCCAACTCCGTCTCGATGAGCCGATTGAGGTGCCGGCGGGCGTCCTGGGTGCTCAACGGCGGTGCCTGGCGCAGCCGTTGGAGGGCGAGGCCGTCGGCGAGGGCGGCGAAGCGGACCGTGAAGCCGTCGAGGTCATCGGCGTCGAACTCGCCGTCGGTGACGCCCCGTTGGGCCAGTGCGCGGATCTGCTGGTGCCAGGTCTCGTAGCGATGGGCCTGGCCGCCGCTGAAGGCCGCGTCCGTGCCCTGCTCGCCCGCGTTCCAGTAGTCGAACCACATCCGCCAGTGCCGGTCGGTGTCCTCGGTGAACAGCGCGTCGACGAGCAGCCGTAGCGCCTCGGCCCCGCTCGTCGCCTGCTCGGCCGCCTCGCTCAACTCGGCGTAGTAGCGCTCGATATGGAGAACCATCGCCTCGGAGAGGATCTCCTGCACGCTGCCGAAGTGGTAGGTGACGGTGCCGACGGAGACCCCGGCCGCCGCCGCCACGTCCCGGACGCCGACCGCGGCGTAACCGCGTTCCGCTATCAACGGGACGGCCGCCTCGACGATGAGCCGGCGGCGCACCTCGGTGGGCTGCCGGGTGCGGTCGGCGGCGGCGACGGCGCGACGCGGGGACTTCGCGGCCGGCTGCTTGGCGGCCGTCATCCCGACGTCCTCGGGGTGGTGCGGTGCCATGCTCGCTCGGCCACTGTCTCTCCGTTCGCCCGTGCTTCGACGCGACTGTCCATGACGAAGTCCGCGGCCGTGGCGCACAGCTCCGTCCGCGCCATGATCTCAGCGTCGTAGTCGTCCCCGCGGCGCAACCGGATCCGCCACTCCGACACGGCGTTCGCGGACAGCGGGTCGTCGCCCCGGATGCGGTACGTCTCCCGCGCGCTCTCCTCGTAACGCAGCCCGTCCGGATACGTCCGCGATCCCCCGTAGTTGGGGTCGACCTCCAGCGTCCACTCCCCCTTGGCGACATCGTGTGTGACAAGCCGCTCGGGGGTCGGCTCGGCGGGCCGGTCGTAGGTCACGTCGAGCGGCATCGCCTGCTCGGGCTCCTCGAAACGGATCGGCGGCTCGTCCCCGGCTTCCCGCACGGGCAGTTCTACGGCGCTCTCGGCCGGGACGATCCGCAACTCGCCGCGCTCGCCGTGCGGCCAGACCCACGGCCAGTACGCGTCGGAGACGGCGAGGCGGATGCGGTGGCCGGGCGGGACGGCGTAGCCGATGCCGGTCAGCTCGAACTCGACGTCCTCGTACGTCCCCGGTGTCCACTCGACGGCCCGGTCACGGCCGTGCCTGCTCAGCAGGTTGAGCACGCCGCGCGTGACGAGCGTGGACGAGCCGTCCGGCGCCACGTCGCACAGGCGGGCGATGACGTGGGCGCGCGGGGTGCTGCTGTCGAGGCGGAGCCGGACGCGCGGGCGGCCGAGGATCTCGACGCGTTCGGTGAGCGGTTCGGAGTCGAAGCAGACCGAACGGCCGTCCTCCTCGCGCTGGTCCGGCGGCAGGTCGCTCGCATTGCCGAAGGGGAAGAAGCGACCGGCGTCGAGGCCGGTGTGCTGCGGGGAGCGTACGAGGACGGGTTCCGCACTCGCACCGAGGGGACGTGAGTCCCAACTGACCTGCTGGCTCGGCCATTTGGCGTCACCCACCCAACGGCCGGGCAGCACGTCGTACGACGTCGCCGGCGGGACCGGGTCGGTGATCCAGGCCCGCAGCAGGGGCTCGTCCATGGCTCCCGTGTCGATGCCCTTGAGGTGCTGGTCCCACCAGCGCAGGGTCTCCTGGAGGAAGCCGATCGCCGGGCCGGGCGGCAGGCCGCGGTCGGGGTACTGGTGCGACCAGGGGCCGACGATGCCCCGGACGCGGTCCTCGGGCAGGTGCTCGACGAGCCGCAGCACGGCGTCCCGGTACGGGTCGTTCCAGCCGCCGACCGCGAGGACGGCCGCGTCGATGGCGGTGTAGTCCTCGCAGACGCTGCCGTGCTTCCAGTAGGCGTCGCGCTGTTGGTGGTCGAGCCAGGTGTGCAGGAAGGGTTCGAGGGCGTCGAGGCGCTCGCGCCACATCGGCACCCAGCGGTCCGCACCGACGCTCACCGGGTCCGGCGGCCGGGAGGCGAAGGCGAGCATGGTGCCCGCCCAGGCGAGCATGTCGATGCCGAGGACGGCGCCGCCCGTGTAGTGGACGTCGTTGTCGTACCGGTCGTCGGTCGAGCAGACGGTGACGATCGCCTTGAGCGGTTCGGGGGCGAGGGCGGCGATCTGGAGGGAGTTGAAGCCGCCCCAGGAGATGCCGAACATACCGACCTTGCCGGTGCACCAGGCTTGCGCGGCAAGCCAGTTGACGACGTCGACGCCGTCGGCGAGTTCCTGCGCGTCGTACTCGTCGCCGGGCAGGCCCTCGCTGTCGCCGTGGCCCCGGATGTCGACGCGGACGGAGGCGTAACCGTGTCCGGCGTACCAGGGATGACGCTGGGCGTCGCGGGGCGCGGTCCAGTCGCTCTTGCGGTACGGGAGGTATTCGAGCAGCGCGGGCACCGGGTCCGACTCGGCGTCGACCGGCCGCCAGATGCGGGCGTGCAGCCGGGTCCTTCCGTCCCGGGTGGGGATCCAGACGTCCTCGCGGACGACCTGGCGCTCGAACTGTTCGCGGTACTTCACAAAGCTCCTTCTGCCACGGGGGCGTTGAGGGGGCGCCAGCGCCGGACGCGGTGGCCGTCGGTGCCGTGCTCGGTCCAGATGTCGTCGCCGTCCGCCGCGTCGGCCCAGTCGGCGGTGTCGTCGGCGTAGGGCTGCGCGTCGGGGTCGGGTTCGAGGGCGGCGGCCATGAGCTGGCGGGTGTAGGGGTGTTGAGGGTCGGCGAAGACGGTCTCCGTCGGGCCCTCCTCGACGACGACTCCGTGCCGCAGGACGACGACCCGGTCCGCGATGCCCCGTACGACGGCCAGGTCGTGGCTGATGAACAGGCAGGCCAGGTCGCGCTCGCGGCGCAGGTCGTCGAGGAGTCGGAGCACGTCGGCCTGGACCGATACATCCAGGGCGGTGGTGATCTCGTCGGCGATCAGGACGTCCGGCTCGCCCGCCAACGCCCGTGCGATGCCTATGCGTTGGCGCTGGCCGCCGGAGAGCTGTGCGGGCAGGCGGTCGGCGAGGGCCGGGTCGAGGCGTACGTCGGCGATGAGCTGGCGTGCCCGCTCGGTCGCCTCCGGGCGGTCGGCCGCCGTGCCGAAGAAGCGCAGGGGGTGGCGGACCGCGTCGCCCACGGAGCGGCGGGGGTTGAGCGAGGTGTCGGCGTTCTGGAAGACGAGCTGGACCCGGCGGCGCAGGGACAGCGGTCGCTGCTGTGCCGGCCGGGCCAGGTCGCCGTCCGCGTGTTTCATGGTGCCGCCGGACGGGGTGCGCAGACCGGCCAGGCTCCACGCGAGGGTGGACTTGCCGCTGCCCGACTCGCCGACGAGGGCGAGGACTTCGCCGCGCCGGACGTCGAAGGAGACGCCGTGCACGGCGCGGGTGCTGCCGTAGTCGATGGTGATGTCCTGTGCGGACACGGCCACGGGGGCGTCCGCGGGGACCTCTGCCCTGGGCCTGACCTCCCGCTCCCCCGCCTCGCCGACGACCGCGAGCCCGATGTCGTCGAGGCGCGGCACGCTCGCCAACAGGCGCTTGGTGTACGGGTCTTGGGGCTGGGCGAACAGCTGCCTGGTGGGCGCCGACTCCACCACGCGCCCGGACCGCAGGACGGTCACCTCGTCGGCCATGTGTGCGACGACGCCGAGGTCGTGGCTCACCAGGACGGCGGCGAGGCCGAGTTCGTCGCTCAGGGCGGCGATCAGGTCAAGGACGCTGCGCTGGGTGATGACGTCCAGGCCGGTGGTCGGCTCGTCGAGGACGAGGACCTTGGGGCGGGCCGCGATGGCCATGGCGATGGCGACGCGCTGCTGCTGGCCGCCGGACAGCTCGTGCGGGTAGCGGCGGGCCAACTCCGCCGGGCGCGGCAGCCGGACCTGCTCGAGGAGGTCGACGACGGGGACGTCACCGCCCGCCTCCGCGATCTGCCGTCCGATGCGCATGGAGGGGGTGAGGGCGTGGCCGGCGCTCTGGCCGACCATGGCGACCGTTCCGCCGCGCAGCAGTCGCAACTCCCTTGCGGGCAGGGCGAATACGTCGGCGCCGGCCACCTGGACCGAGCCTCCGGTGATCCGCGAGCCGTGTCGCAGATGGCCGAGCAGGGTCGCGGCGATGGTCGACTTGCCGCTGCCGGACTCACCGACGAGGGCGTGGGTCTGCCCCTCGGCGACGTCCAGCGACACCTCGTGCACGACGTGGACGTCCTGGCCGCCCGAACGGTAGGCCACGGACAGCGAGTTGACGGACACGATCGAGGCCATCAGGAGCCCTCCCTGATCCGGTCGACGCCCCACGCCTTGGACAGGCCGTCGGCCGCGAGGTTGAGCCCGACCACGAGGGTGGCCAGGGCGATGATGGGGGCGATGCTGGCCATCGGGACGACGGTGATGGCGGTGCGGTTCTCGGCAACCATCAGGCCCCAGTCGGGAGTTGGCGGGTCGGCGCCGAAGCCGAGGAAGGACAGCGAGGAGATCAGCAGCACGACCCAGGAGGCCCGCATCGCGAACTCCACGCACACCACGTCGGTGATGTTCGGCAGGATCTCCCGGCGCAGGATCGACCAGGTGCTCTCACCTCGGGCGCGGGCCGCGGTCACGTAGTCGGCGGGGACGACCGCGAGGGCGGCGCCGCGGACGACACGGACGACCTGCGGGACGTAGACGATCGCGACAGCGAGGACGATGACCGCGGGGCCGGTGCCGAGGGCGGTCACGACGACGAGCAGGGCCAGGACGGCGGGGATGGACAGGATCGCGTCCAGGACCCGGCCCAGTACGTCGTCGAACCAGCCGCCGCGCAGTGCTGCGGCGCAGCCGATGACCGTGCCGAGCGCGACGGTGATCAGCGTCGCGGTGACGGAGATGCCGAGCGCGTACCGGCCGCCGTAGAGGACGCGGGTGAGGACGTCCCGGCCGTACTGGTCGGTGCCGGCCCAGTGGCTCCAACTCGACCCGAGGAGGGCGTGGTCGGCGTCGTTGGCGATGGGGTCGTAGGAGGTGAGGAGGGGGGCGAGCAGGGCGATCAGGACGTGCACGGCGACGATCGCGAGGCCGATGACGGCGGTGCGGGAGCTGGTCAGGGTGCGCCAGGCGCGGGCGGTGCGGGCGCCTCGTACGGTCGTCGGCGGGACGGTGTCGAGCGTGGTCATCGGGTCCTCCCTCGGGTGCGGAGCCTGGGGTTCAGGGCCATGGTGGCCAGGTCGGCCGCGAGGTTGCAGACGACGTAGACGACCGCGCTGATGAGGGCGATGGCCTGGATGGTGGGCAGGTCGCGGTTCTGTACCGAGGAGAGCATCAGCTTGCCGATGCCCGGGTAGTTGAAGACGTTCTCGACCACCGCGACCCCGCCGACCAGCCAGGCGACGTTGAGCGCGATGACGTGCAGGGTGGGCAACAGGGCGCTGGGCAGGGCGTGTCGGGTGACGACCCGCCAGGTGGAGAGGCCCTTGAGGCGGGCGGTGGTGACGTACTCGGTGGCCATCACGTCGATGACCGAGGTGCGGGCCATGCGGACGATGTACGCGGCCATCACCACGGCGAGCGCGAGGGCGGGAAGCCATACGGCGGGCAGGAGTTGGGAGACGGTGGCGTCGGGGCCGTAGAGGACGACCGCGGGGAACCACGGGAGGGCGACCGAGAAGCACAGGACGAGCACGGTGGCCACGACGAACTCGGGGACGCTCATGCCGACGAGGCTGACGGTGGAGATGACGTGGTCGGGCCAGCGGTCGCGGTAGAGGCCCGCGAGGATGCCGAGGACGATCGAGCCGGTGACCGCGAAGAGGACCGTGACGACGGCGATCAGCGCGGAGTTGCCGAGGTACATGGACACTTCACCGCCGACGGCCTTGCCGGAGACGAGGGAGGTGCCGAAGTCGCCGTGCAGGGCGCCCCACACCCAGTCCCAGTACCGCTCCCAGGCCGGCCGGTCCAGCTTCAGCTTCTCGCGCAGGGCCGCCACGGCGTCCGGGGTGGCGTCCTTGCCGAGGATCTGGGTGGCGACGTCGCCGGGCAGCGCCTGGACGGCGAGGAAGACGAGGATGGAGGAGAGGAAGAGGGTGCCAACTGCCGCCGCGATACGGCGGGTTATGAAGGAGAGCATGGTCAGGCTCCCTTCAGGCCGATGTTGAGGTAGTCGAACTCGAAGCCGTGCTCGGCGTATCCGCGTACCTTGCGGGAGATGCCGACGAGCCGGTCGGCGAACATCGGGGTCATCGCCCCGCCTCTCTCGATCACCAACGTCTGTGCCTCGCCGTAGAGTTCGCGCCGTTTGGTGTCGTCGATCTCGGCACGGGCCTTGTCGAGCACCGCGTCGAAGGTCTTGTCGGACCAGGCGGTCTCGTTGTAGGAGGAGCCGCTGCGGAAGATCTGGGTGAAGAGCTGGTCGACGGGCCGGCCGGTGAACCAGTAGGTGGCCATCAGCGGCTTCTTCATCCAGATCTGCGTGTAGTACGAGTCCGCGGAGGCCGTCTTGACCTTGATCCGGATCCCGGCGCGCTTGGCCGAGTCCTGGTAGGCGAGTGCCATCGGCGTGAACAGCGGGTCGTAGGAGGAGGTGTAGAGGTCCATCGCCAGGCCCTCGTGGCCCGCCTGTTTCAGCAGGTACTTCGCCTTCTCCGGGTCGTGCTTGGGGTGCGCGGAGATGTACGCGGGGTCGCTCGGCGGTACGGGGTTGTCCCAGCCTGGGGTGCCCGCGCCCTGGAGGGCGACCTTGACGACGTGCTCGGGGTCGTAGGCGAGCTTCATCGCCTGGCGGACGCGGACGTCGGTGAAGGGCTTCTCGGTGGTGAGCATCGGGAGGACGTACCACTGGGCGTTCTTCACGCGGGCGATGGTGGCGCGGTCGGAGGCGGCGACCACGCGGGCGGTCGCGAAGTCGAGGTTGGTCTGCGAGAGCAGGTCAACCTGCCCTGCCAGCAGGGCATTTGAGCGGGCCGACATGTCGGCGACCGAGTAGAAGGCGATCGCGTCGAGGACGGGGCGGCCCGCGAAGTGGTCCTTGTACGCGGTGACGCGGCCGGGGCCCGCCGGTGCGAACGACTCCAGCTTGAAGGGGCCGGTGCCGATGCCGGTGCGGCCGATGGACTTCGCGCTGCCGTCGGGGATGACGTAGCAGTTGTAGTGCGTCAGCAGGCTCGGGAACTCGGCGTTCGGGCTCTTCAGCGGCACGACGAGGGTGTGGGCGTCGGGCGTGCCCAGCTTCTCCGGGTCGATCAGCGGGGCGAGCACCGCGGCCTGCGGGGACGCCGTCGCCTTGTCGAGGATGTGACGCAGCGTGTAGGCCGCGTCGGCGGAGGTGAAGGCGCGGCCGTTGTGGAAGGCGACACCCTTGCGGAGGCGGAAGGTCCAGGTGCGGGCCTTGGCGTCGGTCTCCCAGGACTCGGCGAGGTCGGGGGCCAGCTCACCGTTCGCGGCGACGCGGACGAGCCGGTTGTAGAGGGCGCCCAGGTACTCGTATGCGGACAGCGAGCTGGCCGGGTCGAGGGTCTCGGCGTCGGAGGCGGGCGGCCGGGCGATGCGCAGGGTGCCGCCGCGGTCGGGGGCGCCCTTCGCGGCGGCGGCCGGCAGGACGGGGGCGGCCTCCGCCCCACTGCAGCCGGTCAGCAGCCAGGACCCGCCGAGCGCGGCGGCCGAGGCGACGCCCGCGGCGAGCACCGACCGGCGGCCCGGGTGGTGGATGTCGGACATGTACCGACCGTCCTTGTCGCTATTCGTTCAGCTATTCGTTCAGCGGAACGATTGAGTGAAGTTGGTGAACGATAACCAGGGGATGGTTTCCCGCCAACCCTTTGGCGGCGGAAATTAACGTCCGAAACGCACTGGTTACCCGGAGAAGGCGCGCAGGGGCCGCGTCCCCCGCGAGGACGCTCGGTCAGCCGGTGGTCTCGCGGGCCCAGGGCAGCAGCGCCCGCTCCGCGAGGACGACGACGTAGAAGAGCAGCACGCTCATGGCACTGAGCAGGGCCATGGCGGCGAAGGCGAGCGGGGTGTCGGCGTTGCCGCCGGAGGCCACGATGACGTAGCCGAGGCCCTGGTCGCCGCCCGCGAACTCGCCGACGACCGCGCCGACGACGGCCAGGGTGACGCCGAGCCGCAGGCCGGTGAAGACCTGGGGCAGGGCCCAGGGGATGCGGAGTTTGCGATAGGTCTGCCAGCGGGACGCGGTGAGCGAGTGCGCCAGCTCGGTCAGCTCCAGCGGAACCGAGGTCAGCCCGGCCATCGTCGAGACGACCACGGGGAACCAGGCGAGCAGCGCCACCATGAACACCTTGGGGGCCGTCCCGAAGCCGAGCCAGACCACGAGGAGCGGTGCCACCGCGATCTTGGGTACGGCGTTGACGGCGACCAGGAGCGGCATGACCGCGCGCTCCACGCCACGGGACGCGGTGAGCAGCACGGCGGTCGCCAGTCCCGCGCCCACCGCCAGCCCGAAGCCGACGGCCGTCTCGGTGAACGTCTGCCAGCTCTGCCGGAGCAGATAGCCGGGCAGCCGGTCGAAGGCGTCGACGACGTCGGCCGGCGAGGGCAGCAGGAATGGCCGGATGTCGAAGGCGACGGTGATCAGCCACCACCCGGCAAGGGCGCACACCGCCGCCAGGACCGGCGGTCCCGCCGCGAGGACGCGTCTCACGCGGAGGGCCTGCGGCCGATGGTCGAGTAGGTGAAGTGGCCGCGCAGCACGAGCCGGGGGTCGGTGACCAGCCGGCTCAGCTCGTCCAGCTGAGCCTCGGTCATGCCGGCCGCCAGGAAGTCCTCCCGCGCCTGCGCGATGTTCGCGCCGATCAGCAGCGCGCCCGCGGTGCCGCCCGGCCAGGACCGGGAGTGGATCGCGGTGTCCACGTCGGTCAGGCCCGCCTCCAGCATGGCGGCGGGCGCGCGGCCCGCCCAGGTGGGGTCGTTGCCGTGGGCGGGCAGGACGCGTTCGACGAGCAACTCGTGGTAGCGGTCAACCAGTTGGGCGGCCTGCGGGCTGGGGGCCGCCAGCACCAGTTTGCGGAAAGTCGTCTCGAAGTCCTCCACCACCAGCGCGCCACCGGGGGCGAGCGCTGCCGCAAGCCTCCGGAGCACGGCCTCCCGCCCGGGCAGATGCAGCAGCACCAGCCGGGCGTGGATCACGTCCCACGGCCCGTCCGGCACGGGGTCGTTCTCCAGGTCGTGCACCAGCACGTCGTACGGCGGACTCGGCGGCAGATGACGGGTGTTGACGTCGGTGGCCAGCACCCGCCCCGTGGGTCCCGCCGCGCGGGCGAGCCACGCGGCGATGCTGCCGCCGCCGGCCCCGGTCTCCAGACAGCGCAGGCCGGTCAGATCGCCCAGGGACGACAGCCGCGAGATCGTGAACTCGTCGAGGATCGCGGGGAGTTGGCCGTGCCGGTCGGCGGCCTCCGGGTGGTCGTTGTCGAAGACGTACGAGAGCGGGGTCT
Organism: Streptomyces prunicolor; assembly: GCF_045162825.1. NCBI lineage: Bacteria > Bacillati > Actinomycetota > Actinomycetes > Kitasatosporales > Streptomycetaceae > Streptomyces > Streptomyces prunicolor. Next base: position 669,149 of record NZ_CP108676.1, read on the forward strand.
CCACGGCCGTCAACTCGTCTTCATGGCGGCGAAGTCGACGACGTCCTGCGGTGTCATCCCGGGCTCGATGACCCCGGCGTTCTGGAGGCTGGTGAGGGCGCGTTGCATCCGGTCCTGGGTGATCAGGCCGATGTTCTCCGTGCCCTCGGCGGTCACGGACGGTGTCATCAGCTTGATCTCGGAGGCCGCGGCGGTGGCGTCCGTCTCCGGGTGCTTGGCGTGCAGCAACTTCCCGGCCTCGTCGGGGTGTTGGATCGTGTACTTCAGCCCCTTGAGCAGGGCGGCGCGGAAGCGCTTGACCAGGTCCGGCTGCTTCGCGGCGATGGAGGCCGTGGTGACGGTCGCGTTGCCGTACAGGTCGGGCAGGTAGGTGCTGTAGGGGAACACGACGACATGCTTCGACCTGGCCTGCACGGTGGCCTTCTCGATGGTGGGCCGACCGATCAGGAACGTACTGAGCGCGTCGGCCTTCCCGCTGGCGAGCGCCGGGCCCAACTGGACGGGCTGGACGGCGATCCAGTGGATTCCGGTCGAGTCGATACCGGCGAGCTTGGCGTAGCCGGGGAAGAGCAGCTGGTTCACGGAGTTGGCGGCGGCCGCGATCCGCTTGCCCTTGAGGTCCTTCGGGGTGGTGATGCCCGAGCCCTGCATCGCCATGATGGAGACGAGGGTCCGCTGGTGGATGGCGAGCACGGCGCGGAAGTCGCGGTAGGCCGTGGAGTTCTTGGCGCCCGCGGAAATCATCGCGCCCGTGAAGTCCAGACTCGTGAACTGCGCTTTTCCGGAGGCGAGGGTCTTGAGGTTCTCGCCGGTGGCCTTTCCGAGTTCGATCTGTACGTCGATTCCGGCATCCCGGAAATAGCCCTTCTGCTCGGCCACCCAGGCGAAGGCGTCCCGTCCCGCCGCACCGAACGCGGTGACGTAGGTGACGTGGTCCTTGGCCGAACTTGTGCTCTTCGGGGACGAGTTGGAGTCACAGGCCGCGGCGGCCAGTAGCGTGAGCGTCGCGCAGAACACCGCGGTCGTACGGTACGAGCGGATCATGCGACCTCCCCGGAGGGGGAATGGGTGGGGGGACGGCGGCACTTGGTGGGGCGTTATCGCCGGGGTCGCGATCCGAGAAAGCGTACGCGCGCATGTCACAATCCAGCAGAGCGATTTTCGGTACTCCGCGCACGGCGGCCGACGGGAGTCGACGCGTGATCCAACTACGGGGCGTGTCCAAGGAGTTCGCGCATCGACGGGGTTCCGTCGAAGCGCTTCACGGCATCGATCTGGAGGCGGACGACGGTGAGTTCGTGGCGGTCGTCGGGCGTTCCGGTTGCGGGAAGTCGACGCTGCTGCGGCTGATCGCCGGGCTCGTACCGCCGACGCGGGGCGAGGTGCTGATGGGTGGCCGTGCCGTCACCGGGCCGCGCCGCGACTGCGCCGTCCTCTTCCAGCGCCCGGCGCTGCTGCCGTGGCGGTCGGTGCTGGACAATGTGCTGCTGCCTGCGGAGATCTCCGGCGAGCGGAGCGACGGCGCACGGAAACTGGCGCTGCGACTGATCGAGACGATGGGCCTGGACGGCTTCCAGCGCCGCCTGCCGCACGAGCTGTCCGGCGGGATGCAGCAGCGGGTGGCGCTGTGCCGGTCGCTCATGCAGCGGCCCCGGGTACTGCTGATGGACGAGCCGTTCTCCGCGCTCGACGCGCTCACCCGGGACGAGTTGTGCGCCGAGTTGCAGCGGACGCACCGCGAGCATCCGTCCACCGTCGTCCTCGTCACCCACTCCGTGGACGAGGCGGTCATGCTCGCCGATCGGGTGGTCGTCCTCACTCCCCGGCCCGGCCGGATCCGTACGGTCCTCGACATCACGCTGCCCCGGCCGCGCACCCGCGCCGAGGCCGGCCAGGCGGAGCAACTGGCCCGCCGGGCGGCCGAGTTGCACGCGCTGCTGCTCGACAGCGAGAGCTGATCCCGGCCACCCCGTCCGGTCTGGCCGTCACTCCCCCGCGAAGGCCTTCTCCAGCGCGGCGAGGTCGAACTTGCCCATCGCCATGAAGGACTCGGTGGCGCGGGCGACCTTCGCCGGGTCCGGGTCGGTGATCATCTCGATGAGCCGGGTGGGGACGACCTGCCAGGACACGCCGAACCTGTCCTTGAGCCAGCCGCACGGGCCGGGCTCGCCGCCGTCGGTGAGCTTGGTCCAGTAGTAGTCGATGTCCTCCTGGTTCTCGCACGGGATCTGGAAGGAGACCGCCTCGGTGAACTTGAACTCCGGGCCGCCGTTCAGCCCGACGAACTTCTGGCCGAAGGCCGTGAACTCCACGGTGAGCACCGAGCCCGCCGGCTGCGGGGCGCCCTCGCCGTAGTGGCTGACGCGGCCGATGCTGGAGTTCTTGAAGATCGACACGTAGTGGTGGGCGGCTTCCTCGGCCTGGCCGTCGAACCAGAGGCACGTGGTGAATCCGTCGGCGGGTGCGTCGGTGGTCATGAGCTCCTCCATGGGCTCCGGGGGCATCGAACACGGTCATCTGTATCGACTGGGGCGAGCCGCGAAACTCATCGGTCGGGGCCGAACAATCTCCCGTGCGGTCTCGCGCCCCAAAGGGGCGCGGGGCTGTATCGATATGCAGCTCCGCTGCGGGGCGCGACCAGCCCCCACCCGCCCTCAGTTTCATCCACCCGCCCCCAGCAGAGCACTTACGCTCCGTTTCTATGACGTCCTCCCAGCCAGACCGCGTCCACCCCTTCCGCATCGACATCCCCCAGTCCGACCTGGACGACCTCCACACCCGCCTCGACCGCACCCGCTGGCCCGACGAGCTCCCCGGCACCGGCTGGGCGTACGGCGTGCCGGCCGGGTATCTGCGGGAGCTGGTCCGGTACTGGCGGCACACGTACGACTGGCGTGCGGCCGAGGCGGAGCTGAACGCGTGGCCGCAGTTCACGACCACCATCGACGGGTCGAACGTCCACTTCGCGCACATCCGCTCCCCGGAGCCGGACGCCACCCCGCTGATCCTCACGCACGGCTGGCCGGGCTCGATCGTCGAATTCGTGGACATCGTGGGCCTGTTGACCGACCCGGCGGCCCACGGCGGCGACCCCGCCGACGCCTTCCACGTGGTCGTACCCAGCATCCCCGGCTTCGGACTGTCCGGACCGCCGGCCGACACCGGCTGGGAGGCGGGCCGGATCGCGGACGCCTGGGCCGAGTTGATGCACCGGCTCGGCTACGAGCGGTTCGGCGCGCAGGGCGGCGACTGGGGCTCGGCGATCACCCGCGAGCTGGGCCGCGCCCACCCCGACCGTGTCATCGGCGTCCATCTCAACCTGTTGCCGGGTGCGCAGGCACAGACCGAGCCCACCGCCGAGGAACTGGCCCAACTCGCCCCCGAGGAGCGGGCGGACGCTCTGGAGTCCTGGCGCCGCTGGTCCGCCTGGTCGCGCGAGGGCACCGGGTACGCCGTCCTCCACGCGACCCGCCCGCAGACCCTGGCGTACGGCCTCACGGACTCGCCGGTCGGCCAACTCGCCTGGATCGTCGAGAAGTTCAGGGAGTGGACGGACTCGGAGGAGCTGCCCGAGGAGGCCGTGGACCGGGACCGGCTGCTCACCAACGTGATGCTGTACTGGCTGACGGGGACCGCCGGTTCGGCCGCCCGCATCTACTACGAGCGGGCCCACGCCACCGGCGCCCGGGCCGCCGCGCCCACCCTCCCCTCGACCACCCCCACCGCGCTCGCCGTCTTCCCGGCCGAGATCCAGATCCCGCTCCGCCACAAGGCCGAGCGCACCGAGAACATCGTCCGCTGGACCAAGCTCGACCGGGGCGGCCACTTCGCCGCGATGGAGGAACCGGACCTGCTGGCAGCGGACGTACGGGCCTTCTTCCGGCAGCTGCGGGAGAAGGGCGTCGGCTGACCCGTCTGCTCATGGCGAATCTGCTGAGGGCCAAGAAATCCCCAGGCCGGGGCGTTGTCGGCCGACAGTGGAGACAGGTCACGACACCTTCGACATCCTCGACAAGGAGTGCCCATGTCTCCACTCACGGCCGGTTTCGCACCGGCCCTCATGCCACGCGCAGAGGAGGGCGACACCCCGTCCTCCCGCTTCGACGACCACCTCGCCGCCCAGCTGCTCGGCCAGCGGATCGTGTTCCTCGGCACACAGGTCGACGAGGTCTCCGCGAACCGGGTCTGCGCCCAGTTGCTGCTCCTGTCCGCGGAGGACCCGCGCACGGACATCAGCCTGTACATCAACAGCCCGGGCGGCTCGGTGACGGCGGGCCTCGCCATCTACGACACGATGCAGCTGATCCCGAACGACGTCTCGACGCTGACCATGGGCTTCGCGGCGAGCATGGGCCAGTTCCTGCTCAGCGTCGGCACCCACGGCAAGCGCTACGCGGTCCCCCACGCCCGGGTCATGATGCACCAGCCGTCGGCGGGCATCGGCGGCACCACCGCCGACATCGAGATCCAGGCGGAGAACCTGGACCACACGAAGAAGACCATCGAGCGCCTCACCGCACAGCACACCGGCCAGAGCGAGGAGACCATCCGCCGCGACGGCGACCGCGACCGCTGGTTCACGGCGGAACAGGCCAAGGAGTACGGCATGGTGGACCGGGTCGTCGCCTCGCTGGACGACGTGCGCCCGGCCGCCTCGAAGCGACGGATGGGGCTCTGACATGGGGACGTACACGATTCCGAACGTCGTCGAGCGGACCCCGAACGGCGAGCGTTCCTACGACGTGTTCAGTCGGCTGCTGTCCGAGCGGATCATCTTCCTCGGTACCGAGATCGACGACGGCGTCGCCAACGTCGTCATCGCGCAACTCCTCCATCTGGAGTCGTCGTCCCCGGAGAGCGAGATCGCGATCTACATCAACTCGCCCGGCGGATCGTTCACTTCACTGATGGCGATCTACGACACGATGACGTACGTCCAGTCCCCCATCTCGACGTTCTGCGTCGGCCAGGCCGCGTCGACGGCGGCCGTACTGCTGGCCGGCGGGGACCCCGGACGGCGGTCCGTCCTGGAGCACGCGCGGGTGCTGCTCGGCCAGCCGGCGAGCGGCGGGCAGCGCGGCATGGTCTCCGATCTCGCCCTCCAGGCGAAGGAGATGGTGCGGATCCGCTCCCAGGTGGAGGAGGTGCTGTCCCGGCACACCCACCACGACATCGCCACGCTGCGCGCCGACATGGACCGCGACAAGGTCTTCACCGCGCAGGAGGCCGTGGCGTACGGCCTCGCCGACGAGGTGGTCGGCCGACGCCTCGGCCCGCTCTGAGCGGCGCCGTCAGGCGGCGACCAGGCTGAGCTGTCCGTTGTACGGCGAAGTGACCCTGCCCTGACGCCTGTTGCGATGCCGGCCGAGTTCGTCCCCGGCCAGCGACAGCAGGTCGCCGAGGTCGAGACCGAGGGCGTGGGCGGCGGCCGCGATGACCTCCGAGGAGGCCTCCTTGCGGCCCCGCTCCACCTCCGAGAGATACGGCATGGAGATCCGGGCGGCGTCGGCCACGTCCTTCAACGTGCGCTCCTGAGCGAGGCGTTCGCGCCGCAGGACGTCACCGACCAGGTCGCGCCACAGGGGCTCCTTGGGCCCGGGCACCTGCGGCTCCGCCCGGCGAGGGGCCGGTTCGTGCGGGCGCAGCGGAATCACGCGGGCTTGGTTCGGCGCTTGGTTGCTCACCCCCTCAGACTAAAAGCCTTGGACGTGAGGGCAAGAGATCAGCATTCTGCCCTGGGGGGAATCGCCGAGACGAAAGGGTGCCGGAACGGTGCTGCGCGACACGTTCGACACGGTGGCCGAGCGCTACGACCGGGCCCGCCCCCGGTATCCGCGCCCCCTGGTCGACGAACTGGCCCGAACATCAGACCTCGGACCGGACAGCCGGGTCCTTGAGATCGCCCCCGGCACCGGCCAACTCACCGTCCCGCTCGCCGAGTTCGGCTGCCGGCTGACCGCCGTGGAGCTGGGACCGTCGATGGCAGCGGTGGCCCGGTGCAATCTGAGCGCGTTCCCGCGGGCGGACGTACAGGTCGCGGACTTCGAGCTGTGGGAGCCGCCGGCCGAGCCGTTCGACCTCGCGGTGATCGCGACGGCGTACCACTGGCTCGATCCCGGGACGCGGGTGGCTAGGGCGGCACGCGTGCTGCGTCCCGGCGGGACGTTCGCGGTCGTCACCACGCACCATGTGGCGGGCGGCACCCAGGAGTTCTTCGACCGGATGCAGCGCTGCTACGAACGCTGGGACCCGGCCGCCCCGCCCGGCTTCCGGAGTCCCACCGAGGACGAAACGGCAACGGACACACGGGAGTTCGTGCACTCCGCGCACTTCGAGGACGTCACGGTGTGGCGCGGCGCGCAGGAGATCACGTACACGACCGACGAGTACCTCGACGTCGTGCTCACGTACTCGAACCATCTCGCGATGGCCGAGCCCTCACGCCAGGGACTGCTGGCCTGTCTGCGGGAGCTGCTGGAGACGCGGCACGGCGGCCGGGTCACCAAGCGGTACTTCCACGAGCTGATCACGGCCACCCGGAACAGTGCGTGATCTCCTAGCGGTCCTCTCCGCCCAGGTGCACCACGGCGCGCACCCGCTTGCCGACCGGCACCCGTTCCACGCTCACCTGGGCGGCCAGGGCGTGCACTATCTCCAGGCCGTGGCGGCCGATGCGCTCGGGGTCACGGGCGAAGAGCCTGGGCAGGGCGACGCTGCTGTCGCACACGGACACCGTCACCGAGGTGTCCGTGCCCTCCAGTTCCAGGATGTACGGCCCGTTGCTGTGCCGGTCCGCGTTGGTGACCAACTCGCTGACCACCAGGAGCAGTTCACCGTCGGACTGGTCGTCGATCGTGGCGCACCACTCGGTTCTGAGCTGTTCGAGGAACTGGTGGGTGAAGTGCCGGGCATCGGAGATGCAGCCCGGTTCGCCGGTGTAGTGCGCCGCCCGCCGCAGCGGTTCCACGGGCACGTCGAAACGAGTCGGTATCACTACCCCGTCCCGGTGGTCGATCATGCGTGTCTCTCTCGGAAGGCGGCACTGCCGGTCGCTGTCGCATCAGTGCTCGTACCCAGCACCACGCCCGGCACTCCCCCCGATCAGAGTGACGGTGAAATCGACCCCGACGAAACCGGCGCGCTGACGGTGGACGCCGACGTCGTGGTCGTGTCCGAGGCGAGCGATGCGGGTGGGGACGACGAGGCCGAGGAGGCGGAGGAGGCTGCCGACGACTCCGTGGACGGCGGCTCGGAGGACGGGGACTTCGGGCTCGACGGGGACTCCGAACTCGGCGACGAGGAGGACGGCGCGCTCGACGTCGGCGGGCACGGGCTGGTGGACGTGCCGGGCGTGCCCGGCGTACCGGGGGCCGTGGAGGCGCACGGCGACGGGGAGTCGGAGGACGGTGAGGTCGGCGGGGACACGGTCACCGAGGGGCTGGCGGGGTTCACCGGCGCCGGGGTCTTGTGGTCGTGCTTGCCCGTGTCGCCGTGGTGGCGGCCGAACCAGTGGCCGTTGTGGGGGTCGTAGATCACGAAGATGTTGATGATCTGGGGTGCGGGGGTGACCACGACGACGTTCTGCGGCCGGTACGACGACCAGGTGTCGCCGGTCCGCTTCGGGGTGGACTGCTGGGCGACGGGCGGCGACAGGGGGTTGCCGCAGGCGCAGCGGACGCGGGGCACGCCGTGGTTGTCGACGAGGACGGCGGTGCCTGCCTGGAGGACGGCCTGGTAGCTGGTGGCGGCGCCGTCGCGGTAGCCGTGGTTGGTGACGCGGGTGTCCATGCGCAGCTGTACGGGGGTGAGTGAGCGCAGATACGCGGGAACTCCGGCGGGCTGGACGCCGACGACGGACGCGAACGCCTGCTTCTTCGACGGGGCCGCGTTCAGGGCCTTGATCTGCTTCTCCACGTCACAGCTGGCGACGTTCTGGGTGCCGCCGTAGAGGCCGGGGGCGCCGCCGTCGACGCCGCGTACCGCGTTCGCCGGTTCCGAGGCGCTGGGTGAGGCGGAGACGGGCGGCGCGGAGTTCTCGGTGGCGCTGGACTCGGTGAACGGGTCGGGGCCGGTCTTGGCCGCGGACTGGAGGAAGACCTCGCCCTTGCTCGCGGTGTTGCTCGAACCGCCGTCGGACCGGGTGAAGACGAGGCCCAGCACAACGGCGGCCACCACGACGGCCGTGAGGATCGCGACGCGCGGCACCGACTTCCACCAGGGCCGGTGCGGCTCCGGCGCCCCGGCACCGCCGCCGCCCGAGGGCTGCGAGGGCGGGCCCGAAGGCGGCTGGGAGGGTCCCGACAGCGGGCCGGAGGGCGGTCCGGTGGGGCGGCCTGAAGACGGAGGTTCGACGCTCACGAGCTCTTCTTCCCGACGCGGGTGACAGCGGCACTCGTACCGATTCATGCCGCTTTATCCACAACGAACCCATTGTGTGCTCGGGTCATGGTCCGCCCGCAAGCCGACGCGGACGGCCCTCCCGGCGGGCGCGGTCCCCGACCGCTGCTTAGCGTGGCCGTGTGACCCTCAGAACCCCCTCTGACCAGGCAGTAGCACGCCACGGCTGGCTCCAGGCGCTCGGCACGGTGCTGGCCGGACTGCTCGGCATGGGCCTGGTGTCCGCGCTGGGCCTGTGGGCGGCGGGCGCGACGGACCTCCCGGACGGCGCGTTCCCCCGGGTCGTCACGGCCACGGTGGTGACGGCCGTGGGCGGCACCGTGAAACTCTCCGGGAACGCGGGTTCCCTGGCCGACACCAAGGCAGGCCTGACCGTCATCCCCCTCTCGGTCACCCTGACCGGCGCCCTGGTGACCGCGGCGGGTTTCCTACGGCCCCTGCGGCACCGAGCGGTCGCCTCGGGCGCGGAACTGGCCGGCTGGGCCGCCCGTATCGCCGTCCTGTGGCTGCTCGCCCTGATCGGACTGGCCTTCGGCGCACGCCAGAAGTTCTCGATCTCCCTGGGCACCGGAACCCTGGGCGACATCGGCGACCTGATCGGCGCCTCGCCCGAGGTCGGCTTCGAGGCGGACGTACCGCAGACAGCGCTGTTCGGACTGCTGTGGCTGGCAGGGGTATTGGTGCTGGCCCTCCTGGTCTCCCCCGGCGCGCCCCTCCCCGCCCGCCTCCTCCGCTTCCACGCGTCGGTACGCCCGTCCGCGTACGCCGTGGTGACCCTCCTCCTGGCCTACGTCGCGCTCGGTGTCGTCCTGGCCCTGGCCGCGGCGGCGACCCGCGGCAACTCCACCCAGACCTTCGCCCTGATCCTGCTCGGCATGCCCAACCTGGCCTGGCTGGCCCTCACGATCGGCCTGGGCGCCACCTGGAACGGCCGGGTCGAGGGCCCGTTCGGCCTGCCCGTCCCGCGCATCCTGAGCGAGGTCCTGCGCACCCCGGACGTCTCCACCCTGAACCTGCGCTCGCTCGCCGCCCAGGACAACGGCGTGTGGTGGCTCCTGGCGGCCAACGCAGTCTTCCTCCTGTCCGCAGCATTCCTGATGGCCGCCCGCTCCCCGGCCCACGTCCGCGCCTGGCAGCACGCCGTCCACCTGGCGATCGCCTTCGCCCTCGCCGTCCTCATGATCTGCCTCGTCGGCCGCGTCTCCGCCCACTACGGCCTCTCCCTGCTCGGCATCGGCGACGTCGGCGGCGGCCTGTCCGGAGACCTGTTCCTGAAGCCCGAACTGTGGTCGGCAGTGGGGCTGGCAGCGCTGTGGGGCCTGATCGCGGGCTTCCTGGGGGCGCTGCTGGCGAGACCGGTGCACCGGCGGGGCGAGGTCGAAATTCCCGCACAGTCGCAACGCCCGGCGTGAAAGTGTGCGCGACATGCCACTGACTCTCGAAGACCGCCTGACCATCACGGAGTTGATCGCACTGCACGGCCACCTGGTCGACGAGGGCGAACTCGACCGCGCCGCCGAGGTGTTCACCCCGGACGTCGAGTACGACCTCACCGACTTCGGCCAGGGCACACTCACGGACCTCACTCAACTCACGGACGCGTCCCTGGCGTTGGGCGCCGGGAATCCGGTCGCCCATCACGTCACCAACGTAGTGGTGGAGGAGCTGGCGGACGGCCAGGTCCGGGTGCGGTCGAAAGGGCTGGGCATCAGGACGGACGGCTCGTGCGGATCGGTGACGTACGTGGACACGGTGGTGCGGGTGGGGGCGGGTTGGCGGATCGCGCGGCGCAAGATCACGGCACGACGCGTACCCCTCAACGGTCTGACGCCGGGCACTGCAGCGCCCCTTTAGGGGCGCGGGGCTGTATCGATTTGCGGCTCCGCCGCGTGGGCGCGACCAGCCCCAACGCGCCTGCAGACGAATCACTTCAGTCACGCCGCCTAAAGACCGGCTCGGCCCACCGGGGCGGCGCAGGCGGCCCCTCATCCCGCCCCCGAGCCACCGCCACCCGCCGGTCCACCTCGGTAGCCGCATGCCCGACCTCACCCCCGCGCAACTCCGTCACAAACGCCAGACAAGACTCGTACCGATCATCAGGACTCTTCGCCAACGCCTTCGCGAAAACCCCGTCCACATGCCCCGGCAGATCACCCCGAGCCTCACTGACCGCCGGCGGCAAGTCGTACTGGTGGGCCCAGAGGAGCGCCATGTCATCGTCCCGCCGAAACGGCGGCCGCCCCGCCAGACTCTCGTAGACGACGCACGCGAGCCCGTACACATCGCACCGCCCGTCGACCGGCCGCCCGGAGATCTGCTCGGGCGCCACGTAGTCGAGCGTGCCGACGAACTGCCCCACGGTCGTGAACCCGGTCAGGGAAAGGGACTTCTTCGTCAGGCCGAAGTCGGTCAAGTACACGTGCTCCGGGTGGTCGCTGTCCGTGCCGCGGGCCACGAGGATGTTGCCCGGCTTCACGTCCCGGTGGACGAGCCCGTGTTCGTGGGCCGCGTCCAGCGCGGACGCGACCTGCGTGGCGATGCGCACGGCCGTAGGGAGCGCCAACGGGCCTTCCCGGTCGAGGAGATGGCGCAGGTCGCTGCCGGAGACGTAGCGCATCGCGATGTACAGCACGCCGTCCGTCTCGCCCGCCTCGAAGACCGGCACGATGTGCGGGTGGTCGATCGCGGCGGCGACCCGGGACTCGTGGGTGAAACGTTTGCGGAAGGTGTCGTTGCGGGCGAGTTCGGGGGCGAGGAGCTTGAGGGCGACCGTGCGGTCGAGGCGGAGGTCGTGGGCGCGGTAGACGACAGCCATGCCGCCGCGGCCGATCTCGTCCTCGATGCGGTACCCGGCGATCTGCTGCCCGATCAGCTCGGAAGGGCGGCCGGAGAAGAGGCTCGCGTCACGGGCCATCGGGGCTCACGACCTGGGTGGGGGCGTGACCGGCGTCGGCCGGTTCGGCGCGGGGTCCGTCGTCCGAGGCGTAGGTGCTGAGCCGGGTGCCGTCGCCGTACACCCAGCGCTCGTGGTCGGCGTCGTAGAGCCAGACGGATTCGCCGTCGACGACCACGCCGATCCGCAGGCCCTTGGTGCGGGCCTCGAAGGACGCGCCGTCCAGGCCGCCGCCCACGAGGTCCTCCACCGCGCTGCGGTAGCGGGTGAGGGCCTGTTCGGCGCGGGCGAGCAGTGGGCGTGGGTCGGCGGTGCGGGTGAGGGGGCCACCTGCGGCCGGCGGGTCCTGGGAGACCGAGATGAGGTGGCGGCCGTCGACCCACGCGGACCAGCCGTTGGAGCACAGGGCGTGCGCCCAGTCGCCGCGTCGCTCCAGCAACTGGACCGGGAGCAGCGCGTCGAGCGGCACGGTGGGGCGGGCGGGGTCCGGGGCCCCCCAGGCGGGCATCCCGTGCTCGGGGACGACATGCGTGGGCCGGAAGCCAGGGGTCGTCATGATGGCGCCCCTACTTCCGCATCACGGCGGGTTCGTGCCGCCGTAGCAGCCGGGACACCAGGAGGCCGAAGAGCAACGACAGCACGACCAGCATGCCCATGTTGAGCAGCCACACCCCGGCCGAGTGCCGGAACATCGGATCGCCCGTCAGCTCGCCCGGCACGATGCGGGCCAGCCCGATGGTGCCGGCCATCCCGCCGAGCGCCCACCGGGAGGGAACGAGCCAGGAGAGCTGTTCCAGGCCGGGAACGCCGTGCAGCTTCAACAGGGCGCCACAGAACACCACTTGGACGATGGCGAGCAGCACGAGCAGCGGCATCGTCACCTCCTCCTTGCGTACCGTCGCGGAGACCAGCAGCCCGAGCATCATCGCCGTGAACGCCAACAGGGCGACGGCTACGGTGATTTCGATCAGGGGTGGCATCAAGACCCCTTTGCCGCGTGGCGCGTTGAGGTCGACACCGAAGAGACCGACCAGCGTGAGCACCACGGCCTGCGCCACGGTGATCGCGCCCAGGACGACGACCTTGGAGAGCAGATAGGCCGATCTGGACAGGCCGACGGCTCGCTCGCGCCGGTAGATCGCGCGTTCCTTGACGAGTTCGCGCACGGCGTTGGCCGCGCCGGTGAGCACGCCGCCGACGCACAGGATGAGCAGCGCGTTCATCGCCGTCTCCTGGGTCAGCTCGCTCCCGGCGAGTGCGCGGGCCATCGCGCCCATGACGAACGGCAGCGCGATCATGATGACGAGGAAGGTCCGGTCGGCGGCGAGGGCCGCGGTGTAACGGCGGACCAGGGTGCCGAGTTGTGCGCTACGGCTGCGGGGCCGGGGCGGCGGGGCCACGGCGACCGGGGCGGAGCCGAGCAGGTGGGGCTGCGCGGTCGAGTTGCGGATGTACTGGCGCTGGACGGGTGATTCCGCGAACTCCCTTGCCCAGTCCCGGTCTTGATCCCGTTCGAAGGCTTCGAAGGCCTCCGGCCAGTGCGCGAAGCCGAAGAAGGCGAGGGCGTCGTCGGGCGGCCCGTAGTAGGCGACCTTGCCGCCGGGCGCGAGCACCAGGAGCCGGTCGCACACGTCGAGGCTGAGGACGCTGTGGGTGACGACGATGACGGTACGGCCGTCGTCGGCGAGGCCGCGCAGCATGTGCATCACCGAGCGGTCCATGCCCGGGTCGAGTCCGGAGGTCGGCTCGTCGAGGAAGAGCAGCGATGGCTTGGTCAGCAGCTCCAGGGCCACACTGACGCGTTTGCGCTGGCCGCCGGAGAGACTGTGCACGGGCTGCGCGGCCCGCTGTTCGAGGCCGAGTTCACGGATGACCTCGTCGACCCTGGCCCGCCGTTCGGCCTTGGCGGTGTCCTGGGGGAAGCGGAGTTCGGCCGCGTAGGACAGGGCGCTGTGCACGGTCAGTTGGGCGTGCAGGATGTCGTCCTGCGGGACCAGGCCGATGCGCTGGCGCAGTTCGGCGTAGTCGCGGTAGAGGTCGCGGCCGTCGTAGAGGACGGTGCCGCGGTCGGCGGGGCGCTGGCCGGTGAGCGCGTTGAGCAGGGTGGACTTGCCGGCGCCGCTCGGTCCGACGACGGCTAGCAGACATTTCTCGCCGACAGGGAAGGACACCTGGTCGAGAAGGACCTTGCGGCCGCGGTCGACAGCGACCGTGAGGTCCTGTACGTCGAGGGAGACCTCCCCGGTGTCGACGTACTCCTGCAACTGGTCGCCGACGAGACAGAACGCGGAGTGCCCGATGCCGACGATGTCCCCCGGCCCGATCGGGGCGCGGGCGACGGGCTGGCCGTTGAGGTAGGTGCCGTTGTGGCTGCCGAGGTCGACGATCTCGTACGTCCCGTCGGGCATGGCCCGCAGTTCGGCGTGGCGGCGGGAGACGATCAGGTCGTCGACGACGAGGTCGTTGTCACCGGCCCGGCCGATGCGGACGGTGCGGCTGGGCAGCGGCCGTACGGTGGTCGGTTGCCGGAAGGTGCCGGTGAGGGCGGGCATGGAGACGGCCGAGGGGCGTTCCGGGGCCGGGGCGGGCCGGTCGGCCAGGACCAGGCACGGGCCGTCGGCCGGATTGCCGAAGCGGATCACGCTGCCGGGGCCGACACCCCAGGCGTGGACGCGGCGGCCGTCGGCGTAGGTTCCGTTCGTGCTGTGCTCGTCCTCCAGCGTCCAGTGGCCGGCGTCGGGGCGCAGGACCGCGTGGTGCCAGGAGACGCGGGCGTCGTCGATGACGATGTCGCTGAGGGGGTCGCGGCCGACGTGGTAGTCGCGGCCCGGGGTCATGACCGTGGAGCCCGATTCCGTCTCCAGGAGGAGTTCGGGCGCAGTCGGCACGTTCGGCCGCTCTGACATGACCCGAATTCTACCGATTCGTTCACCTGTGCGCCCGGTCAGCGGTCAGGGGTGCGCGATGGCCGACACGTGTCAGGCGACGGGGACGACCAGTGCCGGAACGGTCCGCTGCATCCGGAGGGCGTCGACCGACTCGGCGAGCAGCTCGTACTCGGTGGTCTCGTCGTTGATGGCGATCTGCACCAGCCGCCCGGCCGCCAACTCGTAGGCGACCTGCTCCTGTTGACCGACATCACGGGACCAGGTGCGTAACGCCCGGGGCACGTCGGGGGCCGTGTCGGAGACCGGTACCAGGGCACCCCTGGGGAAGCGCGGGTTCTCCGGTTGCGGGTCGAGCCGGTCGGCCATCCACACCGCGCGGTCCCGTAACCACCACAAGGCGAGTGCCAGGGTCGGCGCACGGTAGGTTCCCAGAGGCACCCCGACGCGCTGTCCGCCGCAGGTACCGTACGCGGTGACATGGCACAGGAATTCGTCGTGCACGATCACTCCCCCGTCGCGTGTCGATTGCCGGTCGGGCCTCGCTTTCCATGCGGCTCTGCTGGCGGCTCGGGTGGCTCAGTAGCTGCGCACGATGGCGGATTTGCCTCGTGAAGCTATGCCCTAGCATTCGGGAAGTTATGCCCTAGCAGACGAGTATGTTCACTCCTGAAACACTGTCACCACGACTTTTTAGCCACTCTCTTGGCATATTCACAGCCTCCGTTGGCCGAAAAACATCGGAGCCCGTTGTGCGGTGTTCTCCCGCCGTCATTACCCGAGGGGTAATCGACGCTTCCCGCGCGCTCCGGCAGGGTGGAGTCACCGGGTCGCCAGTCCTCGGATCCGGCCCCTGACCAGTACGAACGACCTCGCTGGAGGCTGATTCACCATGTCCGTGAACACCGACCGATACGAGAGTGCCGTCGCCCGCTACTTCGAGGCCTGGAACGCGGGCGAACCGGAGGCGCTGGCGAAGGCGGTCGCGGCTGCCTGGTCCGCCGAGGGTACGTACACCGACCCGCTGGCGGCAGTCACCGGCCACGCGGAGATCGCGGGGCTGATCGCCGGGGCGCACGAACAGTTCCCGGGGTTCGCCTTCCGTCCACTGGGCGCCGTCGACGGGCACCACGACACCGCGCGCTTCGGCTGGGAGTTGGTGAGTGAGGCCGACGGGGCGGCGCCCGTCGCCGGTTTCGACGTGATCACGCTCGACGGGGACGGCCGTATCCGCACCGTGCTCGGTTTCCTCGACCGGGTACCCACAGGGGCCTGAGGGCCGGCGTCCGCGCGATGAGTTCTCCCGCTCGGGACAGTCTCTTCTACGGCAGACCACCCCGAGCGGAGGACACCTCATGAGCACCGGCACCCCGTTGAACGAGGAATTCACCGCCGAATTGATCAAAAGCCCGAACGACGGCGGCTGGACCTATCTCGTCTGGCCCGAGTCCGTCGCTTTCTTCGGCACGCGCGGTCTGGTCAAGGTCCGCGGCACGATCGACGGACACCCTTTCCGCAGTTCGTTCATGGCCCTCGGCGACGGCACCCACAAACTCCCCGTGAAAGCCGATCTTCGAAAGGCGATCGACAAAGGCGAGGGCGACCAGGTCACCGTACGACTCGACGAACGGCTCAGCTCCCAGTACTCCAGCCGTAGATCGTGATCTTGATGTCTGGGATGCGGCCTGTCGCTGGTAATGGCTGGTGCGGGACCGGGCTTGTGGCGGCGTCGCCGGTCGGACCAGCCGAGCCGGTGAGCTGCGTCGTGGACCGGCTGGACGACGAGCGTGATGAGCAGGCGCTGGATCTCGTTGCAGGACAGCGGTACCAGGTCGGCAGGTCCGGGACGGCGGGTGTGTTCGTCGGCACGGATGACGGCGAGGAAGGCGTGGGCGAGCATGGCGAGGGTGACCCAGCGAGCCCAGGAGGGGTAGCGGCGGAGCTGGTGCTCGTCCGGTCCGGCCAGGCTCTTCTCACTCTGGAAGGTCTCCTCCACCCGCCGCCTGGAACCCGCGACCCGCACCAGGGTCGTCAGGGGCACGGGCCGGGGCGAGTGGCAGCGGTAGTGGGCGAGTTCGCCGGTGGCGCGGTTGCGGCGGATCAGCAACTGGTGGTGGCCCGGGCCAGGGTCGGCCAGGTCGATGACCGCCCGGTCGTGGAAGCGGTGCCCCTTCGCGCCATGTCCGGCCGAGAGTTTCTGCCAGGCCCGCTTCGGCAGCCTCGCTGTCAGGGCATCCGCGCGGAACTTCCCCGCGCCGGTGGGGACTTCGGCCGAGCAGGCAACCGCGAGGACGTAGCCGATGCCGTGTTCCTGCAGAGCCGTGCGGAGTTTCGGGTTGCCGCCCTAGACCTCGTCCCCGGCGACCCGGCCGACGTGGTGTCCGGCGTCCAGGAACCGCTCGATCGTCGTGCGGGCCAGTTCCGGCTTGGTCGCGAAGACGGTGTCCTCGCCGAGTCCCGCGGCCCGGCACCGGTCCGGGGCGCACGTCCACGAGCGCGGGATGTACAGCTCCCGGTCCACCGCCGCGTGTCCGCGCGCGCCCGCGTAGACGAGGTAGACCGCGACCTGGGAGTTCTCGATCCTGCCGGCCGTGCCGGTGTACTGGCGCTGGACAGCGACGGTGCGAGTCCCCTTCTTCACGTCGCCGGTCTCGTCGACGACCAGCACCGCGGCCTCGTCATGGAGGTGGCCCGCGGGCGGGGTTCATACCGGGCGAAGCGGCCCGCGATCCGGCCCGTGGCCACCTCGAACGCCTCGCGCCAACGGGCGGGATCTATGCTGTGACCTGCGGCCGCCGTCTCGTCGTTGTCCACACAACTCACGATGATCAACGGTGGCCGTACCCGTCTCCGCACCCGCCCCTACACAGCACCTGAGGATCACGCGGTGGCCGTGCCGTACCCGGCCGCGACACGCCGCCCGATCGCCGCCCGTCAACGGTTTCGTCGAAGAGCCCGTTCCGACCTGGTGGGTGGGGTGGGGTGGGTTCAGTCTCGAGCGCCGATCGTATGGCCAGTGGCGTGGAACAGACCCATCGGCAGCGCACCGACGGCCATGCCGAGCAGCGCCCAGCCGGGATGCCGCACTGGATGCGCGCCCCAAAGACACAGCCCGGCAAGCGCCAGGCCCGACCAGCCGGCGAGCACGTTGACCACCGGGGAGGATCCGAACACGGTCGGGAACCGTTCCGCCACGATGCCCTTGGCGAAGTGAGGGTACGCGTTGGCAGCCAGCATGCCGGCCAGGAACGCGAGCAGTATCGCCTGCCACATGCCAGTCTCCATCCCGTTTCCGTGGAATCTGTTGACCCTAGAATCGGACCTATGGCTCCGATTAGAGGATACGGACTGATCACTCCGGTTGCAAGGAGTGGCCGATGACCACCGCCCGGCCCCTGCGCGCCGACGCGCAGCGCAACCGCGCACGGGTGCTGGCTGCGGCAGAGCGGGTCTTCGCGGATCGGGGTACGGCCGCCTCGACCGAGGAGGTTGCCCGCGCAGCGGGCGTCGGTGTCGGTACCGTCTTCCGGCATTTCCCGAGCAAGGAGGCGTTGCTGCAGGCACTTGTCGTGGAGCGCCTTGCCCGGGTCGCCGCCGACGCCCGCGAACACGCCGCATCGCCGGATGCAGGGGCTGCCTTCTTCGACTTCTTCACCGCCGCCGTCCGTGGCTCGGCCACCAAACTCGAACTCGTGGACGCACTGGCCGAATTGGGCATTCACCCGAACGAGGCCGTCGCGTCGGTCGCCGAGGAGCTGACCGAAGCCGTGGCCGCTCTACTGCAGCAGGCGCAACGGGCAGCGGCGGTACGCATGGACATCGGAGTCAGGGAGGTCATCGCGCTGCTCGCCGGCGCCTCTCAAGCCTGCCGGTACGCTCCCGACGACCGGCCGCTGGTCGTCATTCTCGATGGCCTGCGCGTTCCGAGCACCCAGTAGCGCCCCCGCAGATCTGCTGCTGGGCTGTCAGGCACGGGAAGTCACAGAGCCGAAGATCTCAAAGTACGGCCGTCCTACCACCAGCAAGATCACGATCTACAGCTGGAGCACTGGCCAGGGCCTCTTCGCGGTACCGCCGCGGCGCCACCCCGACCGCCCGCTTGAAGGCGTTGCTGAAGGCGCTCTCGGAGGTGTAGCCGACGGAACGGGCGAGCGCGCCGACCGGGGCGGTGTCCTGCCGGAGGGCCCGGGCGGCAAGATTCATCCGCCAGTTGAGCAGGTAGGTCAGGGGCGGCACACCGGCCGCCTCCTTGAACCGTACGGCGAACGTGGTGCGGGACATCGCGGCGGCCCGGGCCAGCTCCTCCAACTGCCAGGGGTGGGCCGGGTCTCCGTGCATCAGGCGCAGCGCGGGGGCGAGCCGTTCGTCGGCGAGGGCGCGCAGCCAGCCGGGCGGCAGGCCGTCCGCGTCGGTCAGGCAGACCCGCAGCACCTGCACGAACATCAGCTGCGCGAGCTGCGCCGAGACGAACTCGACCCCGGCCCTGCGCATGCGCATCTCGGCCGCCAACTGCCCGATGAGCCACCGCAGTACACCCGCCTCGGGCGAGTCGGCCCGTACATGGACGAGCTCCGGCAGCGCCCGCCGCAGCAGGTCGCCGCGGTCGCGGCTCAGGTCGATGTGCCCGGACACGCAGGCGACGTCCACCGTGTCACCCTGCCCGAGCCTGCCCATCCGGGTCACCGGGTCCATGACGACGTCCGCGGAGTCGGTCGGCGCGACGCCGGGCCGACTGCACAGGGTGTACGGCTGGCCGCCGTCGGAGATCACGACATCCCCCTCGGCGAGCTTCAGCGGTTCGCCGCCGTCGCGGACCAGCAGACAGCCGCCCTGCACCACGGCGTTCACCTTCAGCCGATCGCGTCCGCGCAGCTCGATGGCCCAGTCGCCGCCGGCCGTGAAACCTCCGGAGAACACGCTGCGGGCATCGGCGACGGCGAGGGCGTCGGACAGGGGATCCACGGTCATATTCGAACTATCACGCAAGTTATGCGGATTCTCAAGTATTCATCGTACGGATCGGTCGTCCTACGGTGGTCTCAACAGCTCAGCTGATGAGGAGAGAGCACACATGACCAGCACCGCACAGCAGCCCCTGAATTCCGGCTTCGGCGCCGCGTCCACCGCCGAGGAGGTGATCAAGGGCATCGACCTGACCGGCAAGGTCGCGATCGTCACCGGCGGCTACTCCGGCATCGGGCTGGAGACGGCCCGGGTACTGCACGGCGCGGGCGCCCACATCGTCGTACCGGCGAGGGACGTGGAGCGGGCCAGGACGGCGCTCGCGGTCCTCCCCGGAACCGAGGTCGAGCACATGGACCTGCTGGACCCCGCGTCCATCGACGCCTTCGCGGAGAAGTTCCTGGCCTCCGGGCGCCCGCTGCACCTCCTGGTGAACAACGCCGGGATCATGGCGACCCCGCTGGCGCGGGACGCGCGCGGGTACGAGGCGCAGTTCGCCGCCAACCACCTCGGGCACTTCCAGCTGACCACCCGGCTGTGGCCGGCACTGGTCGCGGCGAACGGCGCGCGGGTCGTCGTGCTGTCGTCGCGGGGCATCCGCTTCGCCGGGATCGACTTCGACGACGTGCAGTTCGAGCACCGGACGTACGAGCCGTTCCTCGCCTACGGCCAGTCCAAGACGGCCAACGCGCTGTTCGCCGTGGAGGTGGACCGGCGCGGACAGGCGCAGGGCATCCGCGCCTTCGCCGTGCACCCGGGCCTGATCATCGACACCGGTCTGGTCAAGCACATCGACCCGGCGATGCTCCAGGCCGCGGGCGCGCTCGACGGCGAGGGCAAGCCCATCCGCGACCCCGAGCGCCAGTTGAAGACCGTGCAGCAGGGCGCGGCCACCAGCGTCTGGTGCGCGACCAGCCCGCAGCTCGACGGTCTCGGCGGGGTCTACTGCGAGAACGTCGACATCAGCCCGCTGGTGGCCCCCGAGAACGAGACCGCCTGGGCCACCGGGGACACCATCCCTGGGGTGCTGTCCCGCGCCGTGGACCCGGAGGCGGCGGCCCGTCTCTGGGAGGTCAGCGAGCAGCTCGTTACGGCCTGACGATCGCGTCGATGCGGGCCAGCTCGTCGGCGTCGAAGTCCAGGTTGCGGGTGGCCGCGACGCTGTCCTCGATCTGCTGCGGGCTGCTCGCACCGACCAGCGCGGAGGTCACCCGGCCGCCGCGCAGCACCCAGGCGAGGGCGAGCTGGGCGAGGGTCTGACCGCGCCCCTTGGCGATGTCGTCGAGGGCGCGGAGCTGTCCCACCAGGTCCTCGGTGACGGAGTCCGAGTTCAGGAACGGGCTGTCGCTCGCCGCCCGGGAACCCTCCGGGATGCCGTCCAGGTAGCGGGAGCTGAGCAGCCCCTGCTCCAACGGCGAGAACACGATCGACCCGACCTGGAGTTCGTCGAGGGCGTCGAGCAGGCCCTCGTCCTCGGGGCGGCGGTCGAGCATCGAGTAGCGCGGCTGGTGGATGAGGAGCGGGGTGCCCAGCTCGCCGAGGATGCGGGCGGCCTCCCGGGTCTGCTCCGCCGAGTAGTTGGAGATGCCGACGTAGAGCGCCTTGCCCGACTGGACCGCGGAGTGCAGGGCGCCCATCGTCTCCTCCAGGGGAGTCTCCGGGTCCGGGCGGTGCGAGTAGAAGATGTCGACGTAGTCCAGGCCCATCCGCTTCAGGCTCTGGTCCAGCGAGGACAGCACGTACTTGCGCGAACCCCACTCGCCGTAGGGGCCGGGCCACATCAGATAGCCGGCCTTGGTGGAGATCACCAGCTCGTCGCGGTACGACCCGAAGTCCGCCTTCAGCGCCTCGCCGAGGGCGGACTCGGCGGCGCCGGGCGGCGGGCCGTAGTTGTTGGCCAGGTCGAAGTGGGTGACGCCGAGGTCGAAGGCGCGGCGCAGGATGGCGCGCTGGGTGTCGACCGGGCGGTCGGGTCCGAAGTTGTGCCACAGACCGAGCGAGATCGCGGGGAGTTTCAGACCGCTGCGTCCGGTGCGCCGGTAGGGCAGGTCCGCGTAACGGTCGGGGTGTGCGGTGTACAACGCGACTCCAGAGGGGTTGGCACACGGGATACCGGTTCCAGGGAACCGTCACCCACTCTGTCCGACCTGCGGGCAGTGGTCCAACAGAAGAATCCGATGGAATTCAGCGGCTACGCTTCTCAATCATGGAACTGCGTCATCTCCAGCATTTCATCGCCGTCGCCGAGGACCAGCACTTCACCCGTGCGGCCGAGCGGCTGATGGTGTCCCAGTCGGGCCTGTCGGCGTCGATCCGCGCCCTGGAGCGGGAGTTGCAGACCCCGCTGTTCGTGCGCACCACCCGCCGGGTCACGCTCACCGAGGCCGGCCGGGCGCTGCTCGGCGAGGCTGAGCGCATTCTGGCGCAGGTCCGGTCGGCGCACGAGGCGGTCGCCGCGGTGCAGGGCGTCCTGCGCGGCACGCTCGCGCTGGGCACCGAGCAGTGCATCGCCGGGGTGCATGTGGCGGGGCTGCTCGCCGCGTTCCGGCGTCGGCATCCCGATGTCGAGATCCGGCTGCGGCAGGCGGGTTCAGGGGCGCTGGCGGAAGAGGTCGCGGCCGGGCGCCTCGACCTGGCCTTCGCCTACCGCACCCAGGCGGACACCGACCAGTTGCGCTCGGTGTCGCTCTCCAGCGAGCCGATGACCGTGCTGTGCCATCCCAGCCACCGGCTCGCGGAGACGGGTGCGGCGGTGACTCCGGACGACCTCGGCGGCGAGGTCTTCGTCGACTTCCACCCGGACTGGGCCTCGCGCCGCACCACGGACGCCGTGTTCGCCGCGGCGGGCGTACGACGGACGGTCGCGCTGGAGGTCAACGACGTGCACAGCCTCCTCGACCTGATCGACGAGAACCTCGGCATCGCGGTGGTCCCCCAGCATTTCCGCCACAAGCGCGAACCCCTCACCGCACTCCCCCTCAAGGGAACCGGCGAGGAGGTGTACGAGACGGTGGCCCTGCTCCCGCCTCCCCAGGCCACCAGTCCGGCGGCAAGGGCGCTCATGACGCTCCTCGAAACCGGGACTCCGGCCGCATGAGCGACGGCGATGCGCGAAGGTGGTCGTATGCATGCCAACGACATCCTCATTGACGCGTACGGCCGCATCCAGGAAGAAGTCCATGCCGCCCTCGACGGCCTGACCCCGGACCAACTGCACGCACGCGTGGCCGCCGACGCCAACTCCATCGCCTGGTTGATCTGGCATCTCACCCGCGTCCAGGACGACCACGTCGCCGACGCCGCGGGCCTCGACCAGGTGTGGCTGACCCAGGGCTGGGAGAAGCGCTTCGGGCTCGACCTGCCGGCCAAGGACACCGGGTACGGCCACACCTCCGCGAAGGTCGGCAAGGTGCGCGTCGAGTCGGCCGGGCAACTGACCGGGTACTACGACGCCGTCCACGACCAGACGCTCGCGTATCTGCGCGGGCTGGTCCCGGAGGACTACGAGCGGATCGTGGACGAGCGCTGGGATCCGCCGGTCACGTTGGGCGTACGACTGGTCAGCGTCCTGTCCGACGATCTCGAACACGTCGGACAGGCCGCGTATGTACGCGGGTTGCTTCAGAGCGCGGAGGCGTAACCCGGCAGGACGACGTCCTCGATGAGGGCCTTGCGCTCGTCGTACGGGATGAACGCGCTCTTCAGGGCGTTGACCGTGACCGTGCGCAGGTCCTCGACGCTCCAGCCCGCCTCGTCGACCAGGAGGGACATCTCGCGCGTCATCGTCGTACCGGACACCAGTCGGTTGTCGGTGTTGAGGGTGACGCGGAAGCCGAGGTCCTTCAGGGCGGTGATGGGGTGCTCGGCGATCGAACTGGCCGCGCCCGTCTGGAGGTTGGAGGTCGGGCACATCTCCAGCGCGATACGACGGTCCCGCACCCAGCCCGCCAGGCGGCCGAGCTTGCCGTCGACGATGTCCTCGGTGATACGGACGCCGTGGCCGATGCGCTGGGCGCCGCACACCTGGAGGGCCTGGTGGATGCTGGGCAGCCCGTGCGCCTCACCGGCGTGGATCGTGAACGGCACGCTCTCGCGGCGCAGGTGCTCGAAGGCGGCGAGGTGGTCGGCGGGCGGGAAGCCGTCCTCGGCACCCGCGATGTCGAAGCCGACGACACCGGCGTCCCGGAAGGCCACCGCGAGATCGGCGGCCTCGCCGACCCGGTCGAACATCCGCATCCCGCACAGCAACGTCCGCACCTGGACCGGTGTCCCTGCCGCCGCGGCCTTCGCCATACCGGCCGCGAGCCCCTCCTGGACGGTCTCGACGACCTCGGCGAGCGTGAGTTCACCGCTGGTGTTCAGCTCGGGGGCGTAGCGCACCTCGCCGTAGACGACACCGTCGGCGGCCAGGTCGAGGACGTACTCCTCGGCGGTGCGCAGCAGGCCCTCGCGGTTCTGCATCACGGCGAGGGTGTGCTCGAAGGTGGCGATGTAGCGCACCAGATCACCGGAGTTGGCGGCGTCGAAGTACCAGGCGGCCAGCTCGTCCGGGTCGGTGGTGGGCAGCGTGTGCCCGACCGATTCCGCCAGCTCCACCACGGTGGCGGGGCGCAGACCACCGTCGAGGTGGTCGTGCAGGACGGCCTTGGGGAGCCGGCGGAGGGTGTCGACGTCTATGCGCGTAGATGACATGTGCGGTGGTTCCTCGGTCGTCGTTCGGAAGGCGGGATGAGGGGTGCGGGGTGCGGGGTGCGGCAGCGCGAGGGGTCAGGCGGCGGGCTGGAGCAGGTCCCAGCGGTTTCCGTACAGATCCTGGAAGACGGCGACGGAACCGTACGGCTCGTGGCGTGGCTCCTCCAGGAAGGTCACGCCCGCGGCGAGCATGCGGGCGTGGTCGCGGGCGAAGTCCTCGGTGTGCAGGAAGAACCCGACCCGCCCGCCGGTCTGGTCACCGACCCGGGCACCCTGGTCCTCACCCTTGGCACGGGCCAGCAGCAGACCGGTCCCGGAACCGTCCGCACCGGGCGGAGTCACAACAACCCAGCGAGAGCCGTCGGGGCGAGCCGCATCCTCGACGAGACGGAAGCCGAGGGCTTCGGTGTAGAAGCGGATCGCCTCGTCGTAGTCGTCGACGACGAGGGTGACCAGGGCGATACGGCTCATCGGGGGTCTCCGTGCGGGTTCCGGTCGGTGGATTGACGTGGGATTGACGGGTGAGGTTATACGTAAAACTTCGCTCGCGCCAGTCGGATTCGGAGGGGGTTGAGGAGGGGGTGGGGCGGCGGGGCTTTCGGGGTGTCGGAGAGGTGCGGGCGGCTGCGCGAATAGGCAGGTCAGCGGGGTGCTGGTGAGACAGCGCGTGGGCTTGGAGGGCTCGGCGGGCACGCGGGCGGATGCGCGGGGTCCGCAGAGGGCGGCGGACACCGGGTGGGCACGAGCTCCGCCCGACAGTGGCGTAGGGCGGATACGCGGGGTCGGCGGGACGTGGCGGATACCGACCGGGGTCGGTGGCCTCGGCCGCGGCTCCCGACATCGGCGACCCGAGCGGCTTCACCGATGCTCGTAGACTCGTGGCGTGGCATTCACGAGCACCCCGCACTACTGCTTCCTGTAACCGGAAGGCGTTGAGGGCGAGGCCGGACGGCGTCGCCCTCCTTGGTGTGCCTGCTGCGTGAACCGCATCTCCGGCGCTGCCCGTTCCTGCTTGAGGCAGCGACGTTCCGAGCGCGCGTACAGGCACGGTCTCTTCCCTTCGCCCTTGCCTGGAGTGCCTTGTGCCTACGTCGTCTCCCCCTGCCCTCGATCTGTCCCTCGACCTGCTGCGCTGGGTGGGTGTGCGACGCGTGAGGGCGCATCCGCCGGAGGGGAGACCACACATGGGCGATATTCCGATGCACGAGTCAGGAGACGTACGAAAGGCCTGGGGTCGGATCACCGCCTGGCTTGAGCGGAACGACCCTGAAGCATTCGCTGCGCTCGGCGGCCCGGGTAGTGAGACAGCCATTTGGGTGCCTATAGCCGCAGAACGAGACGGTCTCCACGGAACGTTCCTGAACACGCTCAGCGGAACCGTCGGAACGTGGGCTGAAGCACACGGTCCCGAGGAGGGCGTATGCGCCTCGTTGTTCGCTTTCCTCCAAGAGACAGCGGACCAGCTGGAAGGGGCCTCCCCAGGAGACTGGAGAGGCCCCGGCAAGACTGCTGGACCCCGGAATCTCGATCCCCGCCCGGAAGACGAGCCGATACGCCTCTGGGCAGGCGCCAACGGCTATCTCGTAAACGATCGTGGTCGTATCCCTGGGACCATCCGCGAGGCCTACGAGGCATCACGAAGGTGAGCGCCGGTCCGTCGGCGCGCAGCCGCTTATCGCCGTCGGACCGGGTGACCATGCGGCAGCACGGTCATGCCGTAGGGCCCGGATGAGCCATGGGTACACCGGGATCAGGTTCGGGACCACCTGCCAGCCGTTGACGATCCACACCAACCGCCAGTACCGGTCCACCCGGGGATCGTGTGCTTCTTCGAACTGCCGGGCCATCCAGTCCCGGAATTCCGCGTCAGGGGTACACGCCAACACCTCGGCGAAGCGGTGCACGAGGTCGTCGATGACGGGAGCGCCCCCGTCGCCGAGCGGGTCGATACCCGACTCCATGGCATCGGCCACCTTCTGCCGGGTGAACTCCATCAGTTCCTCGCCGACCTCGCTCTCGATGTCGAGCGTGCGTCCGGCGGCCTGGCGTACGGCAGTCCGGCGCAACCGGGCCCGGAAGTCCTCGTCGCCGATCAGCTCGGCGAGTTCCACCCAGGCGGTGACCTGCTCGCTGGACGGATCGTCAGGGAGGTCGGGCGTGGCAGCGCGAACCATGGCCGCCGCGGCCGGGTCCGCATCCGCTGTGCCGAAGGAGCCCTCCACGAAATCGTCGATCAACCGTCGGCGTTCCTCGCCGGACAACTGCGTGAGCCTGTGCACGAGCTTGATCTCCTCGGGATCGAACCCGTATCCGGCCACGGCTCGCAGAACGCTCCGACGCAGTTGCAGCATCCGGATCTGCACGTCCATGGCGTCAGCGTGCACGGAGGCGACTTCCGCCACCGAGAGCTCGCGGTCCAGCACCCGTTGAATCGTGGCCAGGTCCATGCCCAGCTCACGCAGTGTGCGCAGGAGTTCCAGACGAAGCAGTGCGTCGAGGTCGTAGAGCCGATAACCGGCGGGACTTCGAGTGGTCGGCGCCACCGCCCCCGAATCGGAATAGAACCGGATGGTCCGCACGGACAAGCCGGTTCGCCGGGCGAGTTCCCCGATCGAGTAGAGGGTCGTGACGTCCATGTCCCCCACTCTGCGGTCTCCACTCACTGGAGACTCAAGGCCGTTCCCCGCCGTCCCCGACCGAGACGGCTTCCGAGTTGCCGGACTTCACGCCTCCCCGGACTCCAGCAGGTCCCGCAACACCCGCTCGTCATCAGGACTGAGCTGAGCCACGAACCGGGCGAGCACCGTCTCCCGATCCCCGTCCCGGTCGAGTTCCGTGTGCATCCGCCGCGCGGTGAGCCCCTGCGCGTCCTGCACCGGAAAGTAGGCGTAGCCCCGCCCTTGACGCCGCCGATCGACGACACCCTTGTCGTGCAACCGGGTCAGGATCGTCGTCACCGTCGTACGGGCCAGGCCGGTGTCGAGGCTCAGCTGTACCTCGCCAGGGGTCTGCGGGTCACCGGCGGCCCAGAGGGCGGCCATGACGGTGGCCTCCAGCTCACCCGCCGGTCGGCGTTCGTCCTTCTCGTCGGCCATGGGAACGATCCTCACCCCGTCTTCGTCTACAGTTCAGTAGACCGTCTACAGAATTGTAGTCACTCGGGTGCCGTCTCGTCACCGCGCCCGTGTGCCCATTTCCGCCCGCCCATTATGGAAGGGACCGTCGACGATGACCGCAGGGCTTCGCACACTCATCCCCCCGCGCGTGTCGACGAGTTTCCACGCGATACCGGCGCTCCGTCTCCGCCCAGCTCCTACGACGGAAGAGCGCCACGATGTGTCCCCACCCATCCGGGATCCCCGCCAGGTTTCCCTCCGTACCCCGCCTGCTCGCCCTGCTCCGCCGCCATCTGGGCCGGGCCGTCGCCGTCACGTACCTCGCCGCTGCGGTGCTGCCGGGCCCCGGCCTGTGGCTCCGCCACCCGCATGCGACGGGCATCGCCGAACTGCCCCTGCGGACGCCCCAGTTGCTCCTCGCCCTGGTCCTGTTCGGCGCCGGCCTCCAGGTGCCGCTGCATGAACTGCGGATGCTTCTACGGCGCCCCGCCGCCCTGCTCGCGGGCCTCGCCCTGCACATTCTGGTGCCGCTGCTGATCGTCCCCGGAGTGGCTCTCGCGCTGCGGCTGTCGCCGGACCACGACGGCGGCAGCGGCATGGTCGCCGCGATGATCCTCGTCGTCGCCATGCCGGTGGCCGCCGGAGCGACGGTGTGGACCGCGAAGGGGGACGGCGACCAGCCCACCGCCGTCGGCCTGGTGCTCGCCTCCACCCTGGTCAGTCCGCTCACCGTCCCGCTCACCCTGGCCGTCCTGTGCCCACTGCTCCAGGGCGACTACGCGGGCAGACTCGCCGTCGCCGCCCACTCGGCCGGGGACGCCTTCGCCCTCACCTCGGTCGTCCTGCCGTGCGCGGCGGGCATCCTGTGCCGAGTCGTGCTGCCCCGGCACGCACGGGACAGACTCATCGGGGTGGCCGTCCCCGCCGCGCTCCCGGGCTCGCTGCTGCTGACGTACGTGAACGCCAGCGGGGTGCTCGGTCCCTTCCTGCGCCATCCGCGCCCGGTCCTCCTGCTGGCCGCGCTGGGCGTCGCCGCGACGGTGTGCGGGCTGTCCTTCACGCTGGGCCGGGTGGCCTCACGGGTGCTGCGCCTCGACGCCCGGGCCGGCGCCTCGGTGACGCTGGCCTGCGGAATGAACAACAGCAGCGCGAGCGCGGTGCTGATCACGACGACCCTGCCCGACCGCCCGCACATCCTGCTTCCGGTACTGGCGTACGGACTCCTGCAGAAGGTGGCCGCCGGACGGGTGGTCCGCATAGGACAAGAAACAAACCCGGCGACGAACCCGGCGACGACCCCCGCGCAATAGCCGGACCGAGGGGCCGAAGCGCCCTCCGAACCCGGCCGCGACAGGCTGGAGATCACGTCGGGCCCGCCCCCGACGACGCCACCCCCAACCGACCACCGCCGTACAGGAGTTGAGCCCCATGTTCTCCGAGCTGCCGAAGTCGACCGGAGCCCCGGCCCATCAGAACGTCACCTTCCCCAGCGCCGGGGGCACCGCCCACGGCTGCCTCGCGCTGCCGCCGTCCGGGAGCGGACCGGGCGTGATCGTCATCCAGGAGTGGTGGGGCCTGACCGACCACATCGCCGACGTGGCCGACCGGCTCGCCCAGGAGAGCTTCGTCGCGCCCCGACCTCTACGGCGGGAACGTGGCGCACGAGAGCGACGAGGCCCTCCGGATGATGCCGGCCCTCCCGGTCGGCCGCGGTGTCGAACTGCTCTCCGGCGCCGTAGACCACCTGCTGTCCCTGCCCGAGGTCAACTCGGACACGGTCGGCGCGGTCGGCTTCTGCATGGGCGGCGGCTTCGTCCTGTACCTCGCCGCGGCCGACCCCCGGGTCAGCGCGGCGGTGCCGTTCTACGGCGTGATCCAGGGCGAACTCCCCGACTTCTCCGGCCTGAAGGCACAGACCCTCGGCCACTGCGGCGACCCGAACGTGGGTTGACGTCGACACCCTCGGGCCAAGGTCCTAAGCCCCCGGCCCGAGGTGCCGCGCGGACGGCGCCGGTAGCGTCCCGGGCATGAAGATCACCGTGCCGCCCCGCGGCCCCGAAGAGCGCAAGCGTGACGTGCTGGCCCGGCTGGAGCGGGAGTTGGACATCTGGGTGGCCTCGGCGGACGCCGACGGGCTGCCCTGTCTGGTGCCGCTGTGGTTCCTCTGGGACGGGCGGTCCGTGTGGCTGTCCACCCGGGCCACGAACCCCACGGGCCGCAATCTCAGCGCCGGGCGGCGGACCCGGCTCGCCCTCGCGGACACCAGGGACGTCGTGCTCATCGACGGCGAGGCGACGGCCTTCACCGCCCAGGACGTCCCGTCCGCCGCGGTCGAGGCCTTCCACGCGAAGTACGGCTGGGATCCTCGCGAGGACCGCGCGCCCTATTCGTTCTTCCGGGTACGGCCCGTCGCCGTCCAGGCCTGGCACGAGGTGCGCGAGCTGCCCCAGCGCCATCTGATGCGGGACGGCGCCTGGGTGGTCTGAGCCCCTCCGTCGGTCAACCGGCCTTACGGTGCAGCTCGTTGAGGCGGACCAGCTCGTCCTCCGTGAGCCGGATCGCGCCGGTGGCCACGTTCTCGGTGAGGTGGTCGGGGTTGCCCGTGCCGGGGATCGCGAGGACGTGCGGACCCTGGGCGAGGGACCAGGCGAGGCGGATCTGGGCGGGGCTGGCGTCGTGGGCGTTCGCGATGGCCAGTACCTCCTCGTCGTGGGCGGTGGTGGCGCCCTGTGACCCGGCGTCGCCCGCGATGGCGAAGAACGGGACGAAGGCGATGCCCTGTTCCCCGCAGATCCGCAGCATCTCTTCGGTGTCGGGGCTGGAGGAGTCGAGCCCGAACCGATTCTGCACGCTCACCACCGGAGCGATCTCCTGTGCCTCGGCGAGGTGCCGCGGCTCGATGTCGGAGAGCGCGAGGTGCCGGACCAGTCCCTCCTCGCGGAGTTCGGCGAGGGCACCGAAGTACTCGGCGATCGAGTCCTGCCCCATTCGGCGGAGGTAGACCACGTCGAGGTGGTCGCGCCCCAACTGCCGCAGGTTCTCCTCGACATGGCCGCGCAGGTCGTCGGGGCGGGCCGAAGTGCTCCACTCCCCCGCGTAGTTCCGGAAGGGACCGACCTTGGTGGCGATCACGAGGTCGTCCGCGTAGGGGGCGAGCGCGGAGTTGATGAGCTCGTTGGCGGACCGCAGGGACGAGAAGTAGAAGGCGGCCGTGTCGATGTGGTTCACACCGAGCTCGATCGCCCTGCGCAGCACGGTGATCGACCGGTCGCGGTCGCTCGGCGTGCCGTGATGGAAGGCGGCGCTGCCCGTCAACCGCATCGCGCCGAAGCCGATGCGGTTGACGGTCAGGTCGCCGAGTTGCCAGGTGCCCGCTGCGGCCGCGGTGATCTTCTCAGAGGTCATCAGCGGAGTTTCGCACACACGTGCCGCGCGGCCGTCCGCACTTTACGGATACGTGTAGCTGTTCAGGGAGTTGACCGCGGAGGCCGGGTCACCGAGGTCGTAGCGGTCCACGGCAAGGAAGTTGGGCTTCTTGCGGGCGGCCGGCTGGCAGAACCGCTGGGCCCGGTCGAGGACCTTGGTGTTGTCGGTCTGCGCCGTCCCGGCGATGGTGGCATCGCGGAAGTGGTTCATGACGAACAGCGGGCGGAACCCCGAATAGGTCTGCGTCAGCGGGACGTTGAGGTCGCTGCCGTACCAGCGGCTGTAGCAGGACCAGTCGGAGGAGCTGGCGCCGGAGCCCATGGACCAGTAGTTCTCGACGGTCCAGTCACGCTGGTACATCACGCCGAAGCTGTCCCGGGTCAGCCCGGCGGACTCGTCGGAGGCGCGGCTGTGGTCGGTGAAGATCAGCAGCCGGTGGTTGGCGGCGATCAGGTCGGCCATCTTCGGCCAGCCGTTCTGCCGTACGCCGGTCTGGTCGGGGCGGTAGAGCACGTCGTACAGGCCGTTGACGCGGGCGAGTTCGCTGCGCAGGACGCCCGGGTCGACGTAGTCCTCCAGGAAGACGGTGACGAACTGGTCGGGGTGCGTCCTGAGGAAGTCGACCATGCGCTGGAGGTCGACGTTCAGGGCGACCGGGCTGCTGACCAGGGTGCAGCTGTCGTGGCAGAGGATCGCGCCGTCGGAGGTCTGGTGGATGTCCAGCATGAACCCCCGTACGCCGTCGGAGAGTTGCTGGTTGATGCCGCGTGACTGGTTCGGGAAGAAGTTCACGAAGGGCGGGGCGAAACCGCCGTCGACCCCGTTGGCGTAGGCGTTGTGCGCGGTGAGGAACGTGACCTGGTCCAGGGTGCGTTGATCCTGGGCCGGGATCGGCTTGGTGGGTGAGGTGATCGGCGTGAGGTACCAGGAGGCAAGTCCGCCGGAGGAGCCGATGGCCAACTGGGCGGGGTAGTTGGCACCGGAGGGCTTGGCGGCCACGGTCAAGTAGCTTTCCGCGCCCGGGACTTTGAGCGTGTACTGGTCGCCGCCGGTCGGGGTGATCTGCCAGGCCGCGTCGGCGCTCGTGCAGGCGATGGTCTTCGCCTGGCTGCCCGAGCGGCCCAGACAGCTGCCGGCCGTGTCGGTGCTCTCCAGGACGTACGACGATCCGCTCGCCCGGAGACTCCACTGCTGGTGGTCCTCGTTGCCCTTGGGGTTGTGCTGCTCCACCGCTCCCCCCTTGTCGGCCGCGTTGAGCCCGGTCGTGGCGCTCTGGACGTAGTAGGTACCCGGAGCGGGGACCGCGTCGGCGGCTCCGGCCGGTGGAGCGACGATCGCCGCCGACAGCGCGGCGGCGACGGCGAGCAGGGCGTGGGGGGTTCGCATGGGTGCCCTTCGGTTCGAGTGTGGTCAGGCTCATGACACCGAAAAGGTGATCGGGCCACACCCAAGCGCCTATGGTCTGAACCAGTCAAGAGGGGCGACCGGTCGACGGAGTGAACGGCGAAGGGCGAGACGCGGTCAGCGTGATTCCCTCAACTCCCGCCAGGCCAGGTAGTGATCGAGGAGGGTCTCCTCCAACGGCCGGTAGTCGATGCCGAGTTCCTTCACACCGCGCCGGTTGTCGACGGCGAACCTGATCCCGAGGTGCTTGCGGATGTAGTCCTGGGTGAGCCCGAACGCCGGGCCCAGGACGCGCACCGGCCAGTGCGGGAGGCCGTGCCGGGGCAGCCGGTAGTCGCGCGGGAAGCGTTGCCGCAGTGCGCGGGACATGTCGAGGAAGGACGCCATCCGGGCGGCCGCGACGATGTAACGGCCGTGCGCGTCAGGGTTTTCCGCCGCCGCGATGTGCGCGCCCGCGACGTCCCGCACATCGGCGACGGTGAAGCTGAAGTCGGGTGCCCCGTAGAAGAAGTAGCCCTTGAACAGCTCGTCGAGGAGGAACAGGCTGCCGGAGTCGGAGGCCGGGGTGAGTGAAGGGCCAAGGATCAGGCCGGGGTTGACGGAGACCAGGCGCCAACGGGTCTGCGTCTGTTCCGCGTCCCAGGCGGCTCGTTCGGCGACCGTCTTGGCGTAGTGGTAGGGGTTGTTCTCGACCGTGCTGGTGGTGTTGAAGTAGTCCTCGGAGAGGATTCCGTCCTTCATCGCCAGTACGTCGACGTAGTCGCCGAAGATCGCGCCGACCGTCGAGGTGAACACCAACTTCTCGACCGTGGGCGTGCGTTCGATGCCGGCGAGGACGTTCCGGGTGCCGGTGAGCGTGGGGTCGACGACGTCCTTCTGGCCGTCCTTGATCCTCTCCGGCATCAGGAACGGCGAGGCCACATGGAAGACGACCCGGCAGCCGTCCATCGCCGCGTCGAAGGAACCGTCCGCGAGCAGATCGGCCTCGAACAGCTCCAGCGCGCCCGGGAATTGGGCCCCCATGGCCCGCAGCGGCGCGACCTTCGCCTCGTTGCCGAGGGACCGCACAGTGGTGTGCACCCGGTAGCCACGCTCCAGCAACTGCCGGACCAGATGGCTCCCGACGAAGCCACTCCCGCCGGTCACCAACACCGTCTCGCCGCCGACACTCATCCCTGGCTCCGATCACCGTGGCATCCAGCGCGCACGCTACAACGGTGATCGGTACCGGGTCAGCGCTTCGGTCGCTACGGCTCTCAACTCCCGGCCCCCGTATAGGCGGCCGTGGTCCGGTCGGCCGCCTCGCGGGCCGCCGACTCGTCCTCGCCGCTCGCCACGTTCGCCGCGAACCACGCCTCGCTGCTCGCCGTGACGAAGCGGCGGCCCTCCTCGGACGCCAGCCAGGCCATCGCGTCTTCGGGCTTCACGGGACTGGTGCCCGACAGGTTGCCGTCGAGCCCGAGAAGGATCGAGTCCCAGCCGACGCCCACCGCGCCGGGTCCGAACTCGGCCCACTTCGTGTCGTCGACGTGGGCGATGTGCTCCAACTCGAAGCGCGTTCCGTCGCCCTCGGGCGTCAACCGCAGCTCGATCCAGCTGACTTCGCCGCCGAACTCCCAGGTAGCGAAGAAGCTGTTGGGCGGGTCACAGCGCTCGACGGTGCCGCCCGCGTTGCCCTGGAGCTGGTACTTCCCGCCCAGCCGCAGCTCGCCGCTGACCGGCAGGAACCAGCGCGGGATGCGCTCGGGGTTGGTGCAGGCGTCCCAGACGTCCTCGACCGGTGAGCCGTAGGTCTGACCGATGGTGATCACGCGGGCCTCGCCGGCCATGAAGTCGCGTCGACCGACCGTGCGGCTCACGGAGTTGATCTGGTGGGTCACGTCGATCATGGGGTGCTCCTCGACTCGTCGGGGCTGTCGTCGTCGGCCTCGCGGAGCCGGCGCTCGCGCTTGCCCCGGGCCAACTCGGTGGCCAGGGCGTCCAGATGAGGGGTCCAGTAGCGGCGGAACCGGTCGAGCCAGGCGTCGATGTCCCGCAGTGGCTCGGAGTTGACCGCGTAGAGGCGCCGGGTGCCGTCCGGCCGTACCGTCGCGAAACCGTTCTCCCGCAGCACCTTCAGATGCTGGGAGACCGCGGGCTGCGTTATCCCGAACTCGCGCCGGACGGCGTCACTGACCGTGCCGGCGGGCTGCTCGCCCTCGGCGAGCAACTCCAGGATGCGGCGGCGCACGGGGTCTCCGAGCACATCGAAAGCGTGCATGTGCCCAAAAGTATCACCGGTCGCTTATATAAGCGACCGGTGATAGAGGAGGGTGCCGGTCAGACGAGCGGCTTCTCCAGCAGGGCCTTGCGGTGGCTGAACGTCTCGATGGAGTAGCGGCCGTGGTAGTTGCCCATGCCGCTCTCGCCGACGCCGCCGAACGGCAGGTCGGAGACGGTGAGGTGGGCGAGCGGGAGGCCGTAGCCGATGGCGCCGGAGGAGGTCTCGGCGGCGATCCGGGCGCGGGTGTCGTCGGAGTCCGTGAAGACGTACAGGGCGAGCGGCTTGTCGCGGTCGGTGATGAACGCGATCGCCGCGTCGAGGTCGGGGACGGTGACGATCGGCAGGATCGGGCCGAAGATCTCCTCCGCCATGACGGGCGCCTTCGGGTCCACGTCGGCGAGGACGGTCGGCGCGATGTACTTGTCGCTGCGGTCGCTGCGCCCACCGACCACCACACGGCCGGAGTCGAGCAGTCCGGCGAGCCGGTCGAAGTGGCGTTCGTTGACGATCCGGCCGTACTCGCCGGAGGTCTGCGGGTCCGCGCCGTAGACCTTCTCGACCGCGGTCACCAGCAGGGGTTCGAGCGCGGCGGCGGTCTCCGGGTCGGTCAGGACGTAGTCGGGGGCGACGCAGGTCTGGCCGGCGTTGAGGAACTTGCCGCGCGCCAACCGGTCGGCGACGACGGCGAGATCGGCGTCGCGGTCGACGAACGCCGGTGATTTGCCGCCGAGTTCGAGGGCGACCGGGGTCAAGTGCTCGGCGGCGGCGCGCAGGACGATACGGCCGACGGCGCCGTTGCCGGTGTAGAAGATGTGGTCGAAGTGCTCGGCGAGCAGAGCCGTGGTCTCGGGGATGCCGCCCTCGACGACGGCGACCGCGTCGGTGTCGAGGTAGGCGGGCAGCAGCCGGGCGATGGCGGCGGAGGTGGCCGGTGCCATCTCGCTGGGCTTGACGACCACCGCGTCGCCCGAGGCGAGCGCGCCGACGACCGGGGTCAGCAGAAGCTGGAGCGGGTAGTTCCAGGGGGCGATCACGAGGACGACGCCCAGCGGGTCGTACTGCGTCCAGGCCGTGGCGTCCGTGCCGAGGTGGGCCGGTACGGGGGCGGGCTCGGGGCGCAGCCAGTCCTCAAGGTGGTCGAGGGTGTGGTCGATCTCGCGGATCGTGAAGCCGATCTCGGTGCGCTGGGACTCGGCGGCACTCTTGCCGAGGTCGGCGTGGAGGGCGGCGGCGAGGTCGTCACCGTGCTCGGTGAGCAGGTCGCGCAGGCGGCGCAGCTGGGCGGTGCGCCATTCCACGGGCTTGGTGCGGCCGGTGCGGAAGGTGGCGCGCAGCCGGGCGACGATGTCGGCGGGCTGCTCGGGGCTGGACTGGTTCACGGTGCCTCGCTGCTGGTGCGTGGGGGTTCTGGACGGTCAGGTGTATATAGCAACCATTCATACACCGGGAAAAATTCCGGTGCAGCCATGGTCACCCTCCGCCTCCCGGCTGTCACATGCGGACGAGTTCCCGGCGCCGGCGTTCCAGGTACCCACGCTCGGCCGCGCTCGCGGTGCGGGCCATGGCCGCCTCGTACTCCCGTACCGCCTCGGAATCGCGGCCCAGGCGGCGCAGCAGATCGGCGCGCACGGCGTGCAGGACGTGGTACTCGCCGAGGTCCAGCGCCTCCACGAGGTCGAGGGCCTTGCGCGGACCGTCGACCTCGGCGACGGCGACGGCCCGGTTCAGGGCGACGACCGGGCTCGGGGCGACGGCCATCAGCTGGTCGTAGAGCTGGAGGATCTGTCCCCAGTCGGTCGCGTCCGCGGTCGGTGCGTCACTGTGTACGGCGTTGATCGCGGCCTGGATCTGGTACGGCCCGGGGTTGTTGAGCCGCAGGCACCGCCGGACGAGTGACTGGCCGTCGGCGATCAGCTCGCCGTCCCACCGGTCACGGTCCTGTTCAGGCAGCGGCACGAGCGCACCGTCCGCGCCCTCCCGCGCGGCCCGGCGCGACTCGATGAGCAGCATCAGCGCGAGCAGGCCCATCACCTCGGGCTCGTCCGGCATCAGCTCGGAGAGGAGGCAGCCGAGGCGCAGGGCTTCGGCGCACAGCTCGGGCGAGTCCGTGTAGCCCTCGTTGAAGATCAGGTAGACGACGGCCAGGACGCCCTTGAGCCGGTCGGGAAGGTCGGCGTCGCGCGGCACCCGGTACGGGATCCCGGCGTCGCGGATCTTGGCCTTGGCGCGGACGAGGCGTTGGGCCATCGTCGGTTCGGGCACCAGGAAGGCGCGGGCGATCCGGGCGGTGGTGAGCCCGCCGAGCAGTCGCAGGGTGAGCGCGACCTGGGCCTGGGTGGCGAGCGCGGGGTGGCAGCAGGTGAAGATCAGTCGGAGCCGGTCGTCGCGCACGGGTCCCTCCTCGGCGGGCGCGTCGGACGCGTACAGCAGGGCGGCCTCGCTGTGCCGGGCCTCCCGCGACGACTCGCGGCGCAGCCGGTCGATCGCGCGGTTGCGTGCGGTGGTGATGATCCACCCGGCCGGGCTCGGCGGCACGCAGGTCTCCGGCCACTTCTGTACGGCCGTGGTGAAGGCGTCCTGGACCGCTTCCTCGGCGAGGTCGATGTCGCCGAGGAAGCGCACCAGGACCGAGACCGCCCGCCCGTACTCGGCACGGAAGACGGCCTCGATGTCGGTGTCGAACGGCATCAGTCCTCGGCCGTGTTCATGAAGGGGCGCACCTCGACGGGCAGTGTGGTGGCCCAGGTCGCCCGCTTCCCCCACTCCAGGGCCGCGTCCAGGTCGGCCGCCTTGATCAGGCAGAGCCCGCCCAGATACTCCTTGCCCTCGGCGTACGGCCCGTCGGTGATCAGCACGTCGCCGCCCTTGGGCCGCAGCACGGTGGCCGTCTCCGGCCCGTGCAGTCCGCCGGCGAAGACCCAGGCGTCGGCGGCCTGGAGTTCGTCGTGGAAGACCTCCAACTTGCGGCCGATCTCCGCCAACTCCTCGGGCGAGGGCATCTGTCCATCAGTCGGGGTGATCACACTGAGCAGGTAGTGCGGCATGACGTCCTCCATGGCGTAGGGGGATTCTCCAACCCTCTGGGGGTTCTCTCACCTCCTACACGAACGCCATGGCGCCGGATCGACACCGCGCCTCAGCTTGATTCCTGATCCTCGCGCGTCCGATGTCGCCGTGTTGCCGCTTCGTGAGCCGCGAGTGCTTCGCGGTCGCCGAAGAAGGCAGGGCCCCAGTCCGCCGGAAGGTCCTGGACCACCAGGGCAATGGCCTCGTCCGCTGCGGCCGCTGGGCCTACAACCTGGTTCCGGTGCGGACCGGCGACCGAGTAGGGGCCGCCGTAGGCGGGATGAACGTAGGGAATGCCCCAGGACCACGGATTCTCCGTGCAGCGGCTGAAGTGCAGCTCTCCCATACTGGCCCAGGGAAACCAGCGCCGCAGGCGAGGTTCCCCGTAAGCCGCTTCCAGCAACTCGGCTTGCGCACGTCCATCGTCACGCGCTGCCTGCCACCCTGCTTCTACCGCCGCTTCGGCTGCCGCATCCCCACTCATGCCCCCTGTCCTGCCTGGGCCCGCTCAGGACACGGGCAGGATTTTCTCCGCGGATCCGTCCATGGCGTCGTCCCCGGTTCCCTCCGCCGGGTCCTGGTCGAGCGCCGCCGTGAGCCGAGCAAGCAGCCGTACAAGGTCGCCTTGGTCGTCGATCGCGTCCAGGAGCCGGGTCTGGTCGGCCAGCAGGCGGTGGGCCGCGCGCTGGTGGAGGGCACGGCCGCGGGCGGTGAGGTGGAGGAGGACGCGGCGGCGGTCGGTCCGGTCGGGGCGGCGGTGGACCAGGTTGTCGGCGACCATCCGGTCGACCAGTTTGGTGAGGCTCGGCGCCGGCATCAGGACCTGGTCGGCGATCTCGGTCATCGGGTGGCCCTTGCCGTCGGCGATGACCGACAGGACGCGCCACTGTTCGACCGAGCAGTTCTCCTCGGCCAGCACGGCGGTCATGCGCAGGCCCAGCCGCCGCTCGGCGTGACTCAGCAGGTGGGCGAGGGCCGGCGACGGTACGGACGACATTGCCGCTGTCCTTCCGGTAGGTCTACTGTGCGGTTCAGATTACGAGCCTCTGCGAGGGCGCCGGGGCCGGGCCCGGTTTCCGTGCCCTCATGCCCTCACGGAGGTGGTCTGGTGCATCCCCTGCCGCCCGGGCGGATCAGCGGCCCGGTCAAGACCTTGGTCGTGGCACTGGTCGTACCACTGCGGGGCCCGGCGGGCGTCTTCGGCCCGTCCTGCGAACTGGCCGCGCAGCTCGCCGTGGAGGAACTCAACGCCGTAGGCGGTGTGTTGGGCCGCGAGGTCCGGCTGATCGTGGTGGACGGCGGTGCGTCGGCGGAGCAAGTGGCCGCCGAGGTCGAGGTGTTGGTGTCGATGCGAGCCGTCGACGCGGTGGTCGGCTGGCACACCTCGGCGGTCCGCAAGGCGCTGGTGCCGCGCATCGCGGGCCGGGTGCCGTACGTCTACACCGCGCAGTACGAGGGCGGCGAGCGCACCCCGGGCGTCTTCCTCACCGGCGAGACCGACGCGGCCCAACTCCGGCCCGCCATGCGGCTGTTGGCGGAGGAGACCGGCGTGCGGCGCTGGTGCACGGTGGGCAACGACTATGTGTGGCCGAGGGTGACCGCCCGCGCCGCGCGCCACTACGCCCGCGAGTGCGGCGGCCGGGTGCAGGGCGAGGCGTTCGTGCCGCTGGGGACGTACGAGTTCGGGCCGGTGCTGCGGCGCGTCGAGCGGTGCGAGGCGGACGCCGTCCTGATGCTGCTGGTGGGCGACGACGCGGCGCGCTTCAACCGGGCGTTCGCCGCGCACGGGTTGCACCAGCGGTGTCTGCGGCTGAGCACGCACATGGACGAGAACATCCTGCTGTCCACGGGCGCGGAGGCGACCGAAGGTCTGTGGGCGGCGGCCGGTTACTTCGAGACCCTCGCCACCGCCGAAAGCCTTGATTTCAGCGGGCGTTACGCGGCCCGCTTCGGCGTGGAGGCTCCCGTCGTGGGCAGCCTCGGCGAGTCGTGTTTCGAAGGCGTACGACTGCTCGCGGCCCTGGCCGAGCGGGCACGGTCGCTCGACGTGGGCGCCATGTGCGCGGTGGACGGCACCGTCTCGTACGAGGGCCCGCGAGGCGTACTGCGTCTGCACGGCAATCACCTCCGCCAACGGCTGTACCTGGCACGGGCGGACGCCTTCGACTTCGACATCGTCGCCCAACTCTGACCTTCCCACCTGCTCCGACCGAGAGTACCTTCCCTCAGGAATAGTTTCCACAGGAAGCATCGATTAAATCTACGCGCGTCGCCAAAAGAATTTTGAAAGCCCTTCCATTTAAAGCAAGTGAAACGGTCGGGAAACAATTCGGCGTGACTCTTCCGTCCAACTCCCCCGGGCCGTCCGGGAGATGACCCACATCCGTGGAAGAGGGAAGTGTCGTGACGGAGATCGTCGACAAAGAGGCGCCGGCAACGGCTGCCGGACGGACCTACAACGACTGGGCGAAGAACGACACGCTGGAGGACTACTCGCTGCGCTACGCGCCGAAGTCCTTCCGCCGCTGGACGCCGTACGTGGTGGCCACCACCGCTCTCGGCGGTATCGCGTACCTCGCCGACTTCGCCATCGGCGGTTCCATCGCGATCTCGAACGGCTTCTCCAGCGCCATGGTGGCGATCCTGGCGGCGGCGGTGACGATCTTCCTCACCGGCATCCCGATCTCGTACTACTCGGCCAAGTACTCCATCGACATGGACCTGTTGACCCGGGGCGCGGGCTTCGGCTACCTCGGCTCGACCCTCACGTCGGTCATCTACGCCAGCTTCACCTTCATCTTCTTCGCCCTAGAGGGCTCGATCATGGCGCAGGCGTTGGACCTGGGCCTGCACATCCCGCTCGCCGTCGGCTACTTGATCTGCTCGCTGATCATCCTGCCGCTGGTGATCTACGGCATGACCGCGCTCTCCAAGATGCAGGTGTGGACGCAGCCGGTGTGGCTGGTGCTGATGGTCGCGCCGTTCGTGTCCATCGCGATCCAGGAGCCGGGCAAGTTCTCGCAGTTCACGCACTTCGCGGGCAACTCCCCCACCGGTTCCAGCATCAGCATGCTCGGCGTCGGCGCGGGCGCCGGTGTGGCACTGTCCCTCATCGCACAGATCGGTGAGCAGGTCGACTACCTGCGCTTCATGCCCGACAAGACCCCCGAGAACGCCAAGAAGTGGTGGGGCGCGGTGCTTTCGGCAGGACCGGGCTGGGTCGTCCTCGGTGCGGCCAAGCAGATGGGCGGCGCGTTCCTCGCCTTCTACATCGCCGGCAGCGTGGGCCTGGCCAAGGCCAACGAGCCCATCCAGCAGTACGTCCACGGCTTCAAGACCTTCGCCGCGCCGGTCGCCCTGGGCCTGGCCACGTTCTTCGTGATCCTGTCCCAGGTGAAGATCAACTCGACGAACGCGTACTCCGGTTCGCTGTCCTGGTCGAACTTCTTCTCCCGTCTGACACACCGTCACCCGGGCCGCGTGGTCTACATCTTCCTCAACGTCGGCATCGCCCTGGCCCTCATGGAGGGCGGCGTGTTCGGCTTCCTCAACACGGTGCTCGGCTTCTACTCCAACGTGGCGATCGCCTGGATCGGCGCGGTCGTCGCCGACCTGGTCATCAACAAACCGCTCAAACTCAGCCCGTCCTACATCGAGTTCAAGCGCGCCCACCTCTACAACTTCAACCCGGTCGGCTTCGGCTCGATGCTCATCGCGTCGGCGGTCTCCATCGCCGCGTACTTCGACGCGTTCGGCGACTACGCCAAGGCCTACTCCCCCTTCATCGCCCTGTTCCTGGCGATGGTCCTCTCCCCCCTGTTCGCGTACCTCACCAAGGGCAAGTACTACATCGCCCGCCTCGACGACCTGGCGGAGCCGCTGCTCGACGCGGACGGACTCCCCTCGGCCGTCATCCTCAACTGCACCGTCTGCACAACGGACTTCGAGCGCCCCGACGTGGCGAACTGCCCCTTCCACTCCGGCCCGATCTGCTCCCTGTGCTGCAGCCTGGAGAAGGACTGCCACGACTCCTGCAAGAGCGCTCCCGGCGCCGCGGGCCCGGTAGACCTGGTGATGCCCGCCGTACGCTCGGCGGACTGATCCTCGCGCGCGTTCCCACCGCTGCGGCCCGTGTCCCACGACACGGGCCGCAGCGTCACGGGTGGCCGCCCCGCCCGATCGGCAGAATCACCCCCATGACCTCCCACTTCCTCGTCTCCCGTGCCCGACACCTAGCGGACGACCTCCTCGCCCCGCACGCCGAACAGGTCGACCAGGAAGGCGTCCCGGCGAGCCATATCGAGGCGATCAAACGCTCCGGTCTGCTGGGCGTGAGCGCCCCCGTGGCCTACGGCGGCTCGGCGGCCCCCGGCGCGGTGGCGAGGGAGACGGCGGAGATCCTGG
The DNA here is from genome assembly GCF_045162825.1 of Streptomyces prunicolor. Lineage (NCBI taxonomy): Bacteria > Bacillati > Actinomycetota > Actinomycetes > Kitasatosporales > Streptomycetaceae > Streptomyces > Streptomyces prunicolor. The sequence continues at coordinate 710,657 of NZ_CP108676.1, forward strand.
CCGGGTCATGCTGCTCGACCTGGTTCGTACAGACCCAGCACCACACCCCGGTCATGACACTGGCGAAGAGCGAACTGCCGGTACGGGAGCACCTGTTGGGCCCACTCGCGCGAGGCGAGCTGATGTCCGGGGTGGCGTACGCACACCTGCGGGCGTTTCCCCGGATCCCGGTGCGGGTGACACGCGAGCGGGGCGGCTGGCGGTTCGACGGGACGGTGCCCTGGTACACGGGCTGGGGCCTGAACGACGTGATGCTGCTCGCGGGGGTGACGGACGCGGACGAGGCGTTGTTCGCGTTCACGGAGGCACGGGAGCAGGAGGGACTGCGGCCGTCCGACCCGATGCGCCTGGCGGCACTCACGGCGTCCCGGACGGTGTCGCTGGAGTTGGCCGGCCTGTGGCTGCCCGAGGATTCGGTGGCGCTGCGCGTGCCGTACGCGGAGTGGGCCAAGACCGACCGACCGAAACCGACGAACGCGTCACCGGCGGTCTTCGGCGTCGCGGCGGCGGCCCTCGCACTGCTGGACGAGGACACGTCCGGCCCGATCCGCACGCGGCTCGACAACGTACGCGAGCAGGCGTACATCCTGGCCGAACACCCCGTACCGCATGACTGCTTGGAGGAGCGGCTGTCGCTCAGGACGCAGGCGTACGAGGTCCTCATGACGGCGACCACGGCCGCGGTGGTGGCCGGCGGCGGCCGGTCGCTGTCCTTGACGAGCAGGGCCCAACGCCTCGCGCGGGAGGCTCTGTTCCTCCTGGTTCAGGGCCAGACGGCGGAGTCGAGACGGGTCCACCTGAAGGCGCTGGCCGACCGGCCGTAATTCGGTTGACCCGGTCACGGAGCAGCGCTGCACTTGGGCGGGACACCACGGGAGGTGGTGCCGGTATCGGGGAGGCAGCGGCAGCGATGGAGATCCGTCCCACGACCGACGAGGACCGTGACGTCTTCGTCGACACGGCCCATGCCGCGTTCGGGCTCTTCCCGGAAACCCCGGTCGAGGGCGGCGGGCTCTGGTGGTCGGCGCTCGAAATGGACCATTGCATGCTCGCCCTGACCGCGGACGGGCGACCGGTCGGTACCGCGGCCACGCACCCCTTCGAGCTGACCCTGCCCGGTGAGACCCTCGTCCCCGCCCCCGGGGTGACCGCCGTCGGCGTCCTGCCCTCGCACCGGCGCCAGGGCGTGCTCAGCGCGATGATGCGGCATCAGCTCACCGAACTGCGGACCCGCGGGGAGTTCCTCTCCGTGCTGCTGGCCTCCGAGGCCCCGATCTACGGCCGGTTCGGCTACGGACCGGCGACCTACACGGGGCGGCTGACGGTACAGCGCCACAAAGCCGCTCTCGACCTCCCTCGGGCACACAGCACGGCCGACGGCCGAGCGACCGGCTCGGTCGAGGTGCTACGTCGTGCCGAGTGCGGCAAGATCCTGGAAGAGGTCTACGACCGGTACCGCCGCGCCCAGCCCGGCGCGCTGTCCCGGCCGCACCGCTGGTGGGCTCTGCGCGCGGGGCAGCCCCCGATCTCTCCGGCGCCCCGCTACATCGCCCTTCACCGGGACGCCGACGGTGTGCCGGACGGGTACGCCAGCTACTCGATCGGCGAGAAGCAGACCTTGACGGTCGACGAGACCATCACCACCGACGACGCGGTCTTCACGGCCCTGGCCCGGTTCGTCCTCGGCCACGACCTGGTCTCTCAGGTCGTGTTCAAGCACGTCCCGCCCCAGCATCCGCTGCGCTGGCAACTCACGGACTTCCGCGCCGCCGAGGTGGGCGGCGACACGGACTGGCTGTGGGTGCGGCTGCTGGACGTCCCGCGTGCGCTGACCGCACGCGGCTGGTTCACGGACGGCGAGCTCGTCCTCGCCGTCGACGACCCGTTCCTGGACTGGCACGGCCGCTACCTGCTGACCGTCCGGGACGGCAAGGCCGAGTGCGTCCCGACGGGCCGGGAGCCCGATCTGTCCCTGGACGTACGCGACTTGGGCTCGCTCTACCTCGGCGGTACCGCCCCGAGCACACTCGTGCGGGCCGGACACATCCGGGCCCACCGCCCGGACGCGACCACCCGCGCCGACGCCCTCTTCCGCACCGACCGCTCCCCGCACTGCCTGCACTGGTTCTGACCACGCGCCGGCCCACACAGATCAACCGGCGAACGGCACCTGTGCCGCGGAAGCCCGCCGCTCGCCGACCGGGTGCTGCCACACGCCCTCCGCCGCGAGCCTCGGCAGCACGCCCTCCCCGAACCAGTAGGCCTCCTCCAGGTGCGGATACCCGGACAGCACGAACTCCTCGATGCCCAGCGCCGCGTACTCCTTGATCCGCTCGGCGACCTCCTCATGGCTGCCGACCAACGCCGTCCCCGCCCCACCCCGCACGAGCCCGATCCCGGCCCACAGGTTGGGATGGATCTCCAGCCCGTCCCGGCTGCCACCATGCAGCGCGAGCATCCGCTGCTGCCCCTCGGACTCGCTCCGCGCCAGCCCGGCCTGCACCGACTTCACGGTCTCGGGGTCGAACCCTTCCAGCAGCCGGTTCGCCTCGGCCCACGCCTCCGCGGACGTGTCACGCGTGATGACATGCAGCCGGATACCGAACCGGATCGTCCGCCCCTCCTTGGCCGCCAGCCCCCTGATCCAGGCGATCTTCTCGGCCACCTGAGCCGGCGGCTCGCCCCAAGTGAGGTACACGTCCACATACTTGGCGGCGATCTCCCCCGCGATCGGCGACGATCCCCCGAAGTAGACCTCGGGCACGGGGTCGGGCAACCGCGCCAGCTTCGCGTCCTCGACACGCAGATGCTCACCGGCCACATCGACGGTCTTGCCGTCCCACAACTGCCGTACGATCTCCAGGAATTCGCCGGTACGACGGTAGCGGTCGTCCTTGTCGAGGAAGTCCCCGTAGGCCCGCTGCTCGTGGCTCTCGCCGCCGGTGACGACGTTGAGGAGCAGCCGTCCGCCGGTCTGCCGCTGGAACGTGGACGCCATCTGCGCGGCGAGCGTCGGTGAGACGAAGCCGGGCCGGAAGGCGACCAGGAACTTCAGGCGTTCGGTGTTCTGGCTGACCATCGCGGTGGTCAGCCACGCGTCCTCGCACCAGGCACCGGTGGGCGTGAGGGCACCCACGAAGCCGAGGTCCTCCGCCGCGCGGGCGATCTGGCTCAGGTAGGCGACCGTCGGCGGCCGGTCCCGTCCGGAGGCGGTGGCGGGGGTGCCGTGACCGCCGCCCACGACATGGCGGCTGTCCCCGTTGGTGGGGAGGAACCAGTGGAAGGTGAGGGACACGTGGGGTCTCCGATCCGGTCTGACCTGTGGGTGGGTTAGAGGAGGCCGTGGCGGGGTGGCCTGGTGCCGTTGAGCACGTAGCGGCCGATGTGCTGGATCTTCCAGCGGGCCGGGTCGTGCAGCGTGTGGGTGCGGGCGTCGCGCCAATGCCGGTGCAGGTTCAGCGAGTTGAGGGCCGAACGGGTTCCCGACACCTCGAACAGCGCGCCCGCCACCTCCACTGCGGTCTGCGCCGCGTGCACCTTGGCCGCCGCGACCGCGATGGAGGCCTCCGCCGCCGAGTCGTCGTCGAGGTCGGCGCGCGCCGCGTCCACGGCCCGGGCGGCCTGGATCAGCAGGGCCTCGGACGCCCTTACCTGGATGGCGAGTTCACCGAACCGCTGGATCAGCAGCGGGTCCTCGGCGGCGGTCTCGACCCCGCTCTCGAACCAGGGGCGGCTCTTCGTCCGGACGAACTCGGCGGCCTCGGCCAGCGCTCCCCCGGCGATCCCGGCATCGATGGCCGCGTGCAGCAACTGGGCCACCGAGCCGTGGAGTTGAGGGCCTTCGAAGGTGAGGTGATGGGGCAGCACACGGTCGGCGGGGACGGCGACCGCCTCCAGGCGGACGGTGCCGCTGGCCGTCGTACGCTGGCCCATTCCGTCCCAGTCGTCGACGACCGCGACTCCCCCGGCGTCGCTCGGGACGTAGGCGACATGGAGGTTGTCGTCCTCGGTGCGGGCGAGGACGGGGATCCAGTCGGCGAAGAGGGCGCCGGTGGAGTAGTGCTTGACGCCGGTCAGTCGGTACGAGCCGTCGGGCTGTCGGGTCAGGCGGGTGCGAATGTCCTGGACGTGTTTGGTGCCGGCCTCCGACTGGGCGTTGCCGAAGCGGCGGCCGGCGAGCAGTTCGGTGAAGAAGAACTTCCGCTGGTCCGCGGTGCCCTGACGCCGGATCACATTGACGTAGGCGAAATGGCTCTGCGGGATCTGGGCGAGACTGCCGTCGGCCGAGCCGAGCAGGCGGAAGATCTCGGCAAGGGTCTGCGCGCTCACGTCGGCGCCGCCGTGCTCGGCGGGCACGGTGACGGCGAGCAGTCCGGAACCGGACAGCCGGTCCAACTCGGCGCGCGGGAGCCTGCGTTCGGTGTCGCGCGCCGAGGCTCCGGCCCGGAACTCGTCGGCGAGCGCGGCGGCGAGGGCGAGGGCCTCGGCGTCGTCCGCGATCACATGGGCGGTCGCACGGGCAGGCTCATGGGCGGTCATGGTGGTCAGCTCGCCGCGGCCAGCAGCGGGGTGCGGCCGAGCGCGGCCGAGAACTGGTCCACCACCTGCGTGAGCGCCTCGGTGGTGGCCGGGGCGACGGTGAGGGAGCCGTCCTCGTGGGCGGTGATGTCCTTGTCGAGGGTGAACCAGCCCTGGACTATATGGGCCGCGCCCATGGAGTTCAGCACCGGGCGGAGCGCGTAGTCGATGGCGAGCACATGTGCGGTGGACCCACCCGTGGCGAGCGGCAGCACGGTCTTGCCGGTGAGGGCGTACTGCGGGAGCAGGTCGAGCAGCGCCTTGAGGACTCCGGAGTAGGAGGCCTTGTAAACGGGGGTGCCTACGACCACTCCGTCGGCGCGGGCGAACAGCTCGGTGGCCTCGACGATGGCCGGGTGGCGGAAGTCCGCGCCGAGCAGGGCCTCGGCGGGGATGGTGCGCACGTCGAGCGGGATCACCTCGTGGCCCTGGGCGATCAGCCGCTTGTCGAGGTGCCGTAGAAGCCGGTTGGTGCGGGAGGAGACGGAGGGGCTGCCGGAGACGGACAGGACGGTGGCCATGGGTCCTCTTTCGGGGAGGTGGGGCGCCCGCGTGCGGCGGGCGCCCCTGGGCTGGCGGGTCAGGAGTACCAGGTGGGTTCGGGCAGTTCGCCCTCGAGGACCCAACGGCCGACCTCGCGTCGCTTGTAGGCGACGGGGTCGTGCAGGGTGTGGGTGCGGACGTTGCGCCAGAACCGGTCCAGGCCCTCGGAGGTGGCGGTGGAGCGGGCGCCGGTGACCTCGAAGATGCGGTTGCCGATCTCCAGGGCGACATCGGTGGCGCGTGCCTTGACGGCGGCGACCCGTACCTCGAAGTCGCCGCGTGTCTTCTCGGTGACGGCGTCGGGGTCGTCGTGCAGTGTCTGTCCCTCGGCGGCGACGGTGTCGGCGAGGGCCTCGACCGCCCAGAGTTTCGCGGTGAGGTCGCCGTAGGTGTCGATGACGTAGGGCTCGTCGACCGCGCGCTCGTAGCCGCCGTGCAGCCAGGAGCGGGTTTTGGTGCGGGTGTAGGTGGCGGCGGTCTCCAGGGCGCCGACGGCGATGCCCAAGTAGAAGTTGACGAAGACGAGTTGGATGGTGGGGACGTTGAGCGTGTTGTACGTGCGCGGCCGGAATTCCTTGTCGACGTAACCGGCCGCCGAGGACCACGGGGTACGGACGCCGTCGAGGATGACGCCACCGCTCTCGGTGAGGCGTTGGCCGATGTTGTCCCAGTCGTCGAGGAAGGTCAGGCCCTCGCTGTCGGAGGGCACGATGGCGAAGACGTGCTGGTCGGTGCCCTCCAGGACGCCTTCGAGGACGGTGACGTCGGAGACCTTGCTGCCGGTGGAGAAGGATTTGCGGCCGGTGAAGACGAGGTCGTCGCCGTCCTCGGTGACGGTGACGTCCTTGTCGCGCGGGTTGACGGCGCCGCCGAAGAACCACTGGTTGCGGGCGGCCTCGGCCTCGACGTGCTCCCACTGTTCGCGGGTACCGACCAGGCGGGCGGCCCAGTTCCAGAGGTAGTGGTAGCCGAGGAGTTGGCCGATGGAGCCGTCGGCCTTGGCGATCTCGCGGACGACGCGGTAGGCGGTGGGCCACTCCTGGCCTCCACCGCCGTGCTCCGTGGGGCCGAGCAGGGTGACGAGGCCGGAGTCCTTGAGGAGTTGGACCTCGGCATACGGGGTGGCGCCGGCCCGGTCACGGGCGGCGGCGTCGGTGTCGAGGAGGGCGGCGACCTCGGCGGCGCGGGCGATCCAGTCCTGGGCGGACCGCGGGGCCGGGCGGGTCTGCCAGTCGGCGGGCGTGACGGTGCTCATGCGGGTGTCCTCTTTCGCAGTGGGGTGCGATCAGGCGTGCACGGAGACGGACTCGGTCTCGCCGTCGGGGAGTTGGGCTTCCAGTTCACGCACGAGGGGCAGCACCCGCTTGCCGAAGTACTCCACCTCCTCGTGGTAGTGCAGAAACCCGAGCAGGAGAAGGTCGACGCCCAACTTCCGGTAGGCGACGATCCGTTCGGCGATCTGCTCCGGAGTGCCGATCAGTCCCGTACGGAAGCCGTCGTTGTACTGCACGAGGTCTTCGAACGTGGAGTCCTGCCACATGCCCTTGCCGTCGGCCGAGGACTGTCCGGCCTGCTTCACCGCGGCGCCGAAGCCTTCGACGGCCTCGTGGTCGGCCTTGGCGACGATCTCGCGGAGTGTGTCGCGGGCCTCGGCCTCGGTGTCCCGGGCGATGAGGAAGCCGTTGAGGCCGAACTTCGGTGCGGTGCGGCCGACTTGGGCCGCCGAGCGGCGTACGTCGGCGAGCTGCTCGGTGACGCCGTCGAAGTCCTTGCCGTTGGAGAAGTACCAGTCGGAGACACGGCCGGCCATCGCGCGGGCGGCGGTGGAGTTGCCGCCTTGGAAGATCTCCGGGTGCGGTCGTTCGGGGGTGTTGAGGGGCTTGGGCTTGAGGGAGAAGTCGCGCAACCGGTAGAAGTCACCGGCGAGTTCGGTGTGGTCCTCGGTCCAGATCTGGCGCAGGGCCTGGATGAACTCCTCGGAGCGGCGGTAGCGCTCGTCGTGCTCCAGCCACGGCTCGCCGAGCGCGGTGAACTCGCCCTTGAACCAGCCGGACACGACGTTGACGGCGAAGCGGCCGTTCGACAAGTGGTCGGCGGTGGCGCCGAGTTTGGCAAGGACGCCCGGGTGCCAGAGGCCGGGGTGGACGGCGGCGATGACCTTCAGGCGCTGGGTGGCGAGGAGCAGGGCGAGGCTGAAGCTGGTCGACTCGTGCTGGAACTCGGCACCGTAGCTGGCCATGTAGCGGACCTGGCTGAGCGCGTACTCGAAGCCGTTGTTCTCGGCGAGGACCGCGAGTTCGCGGTTGTACTCGTAACCCCAGTCGGTGCGTTGCTCGATCTTGCTGGTGACGAGTCCCCCGCTGACGTTGGGGACCCAGTAGGCGAATTTCACGGGCGCTGCGGGCATGCGGAACTCCTGTTGCGGAATGCGTTTTTGGGCACGCCGAATTCCGGGCACGCGGGACGACATGCGAAAGGGCGGAATTCAGGCGGTGCGGGAGAGAAGGCGGCGGATCACAGGACGGAGGTGACGGGGATCAGGCCGCGGTGCAACAGGAGGCGCTGGAGACGCGCGCGAGGTCGACATGGCGTCGCCGCGTGAGGTCCAGTCGCATCATCATGCCGTCGATCGTGGCAGCCGCCTGTGGGGACCGTCAAGGAAAACCCGACCGGTCTCGTATCGCGGACCATTGAATTTCACGAAGGTGTGACAGGGAAACCCTTGAACAGCCGGGGAAATCGGCCGCATTCTGCGGGCATGCGGACCGAACAGCTGGAATACATAGCGGCCGTGACCCGGCTCGGCTCCCTGCGCCGGGCCGCCGAGGAACTGCGCCTGTCGCAGCCCGCGTTGAGCGAGACGGTACGCAATCTCGAACGCGAACTCGGCGTCGATCTCCTGGAGCGCAAACGGTCCGGCGCGACGATGAGCGCGGAGGGCCGGGAGCTGCTGCCGAAGATCGTCGACGTGCTGGACGCGGTGGACCGGCTGCGGGCGGCGGCGGGCGAGCAGCACCGGATCAGTCGCATGGTGCGGGTGGGGACGGTCAACGCGGCGACCGTGCCGCTGCTGCTTCCCGTCGTACGGGAGTTCCGGGCCTCGCATCCGCTCACGCAGGTCGAGGTGGTCGGCGCGCAGCAGACGGACATCCACCGGGCGCTGACGGAGGGCGGGTTCGATCTCGGGCTGGTCAATCACCTGGACGGTGACGACATGCCGGCCGAGTTCGAGTCCACCGAGTTGCTGTCCGGGCTGCCGGTGGTGTGCATGCGCCCCGACAGCCCGTTGGCGTCCCGGCCGACGGTCAGTGTGGACGACCTACTCGCCGAGCCGCTGATCGGTATGCGTTCCGGCTATGTGATGCACCGCTATGTCCACCGGCTGCTCGATGGGCGCGGGCCCGTTTTCGCGTACTCGACCGACGGCGCGGAGATGGGCAAGCTCATGGTCGCGGAGGGGCTCGGGGCGACGGTCCTGCCCGACTTCAGCGTGGTGGGGGACCCGCTGGAGCGGCTCGGCGCGATCACCTACCGCCCGATCGCCGGCGACACGGCCCGCGTCCTGCTGATGCTGCGCCGCCGCCGCGCGGACTCCGTACCGCAGGCGGCGGGGGATCTGCACGAGGCGTTCGTACGACGGGCACGGGAGCTGAGCGGAACGCCCGCCTGAGGGCCGGAGCCGGTGGACGTCGCCTGAGGCGATAGTCGTCTCGCCTGAGGCGTTGGCCGGACGGTCGATCAGTCCTCGTCGCCCATCGGAACGACCACGAGGAACGCGTCGGACTTCAGGTCCATGACGACGCTGGCGGGCTCGCCCTCGGCGCGGCGCCGGGCCGCGAACTCCTCGGCAGGCCATGATCCGCGCGGAGCCCCCGCCGAAAACCGCTTCAACACCTTCGCGCCCATGTCCGCAGACACCTCCAGCATCGTTCCTCGGTTCCCCATGGGGACCGTCGTGCCTGTTCACCTGCCCCCGATCGACGCCAACATGCCAAGTTCGTTCGGCGGCGGGACGGCGCCGGGAGCGCGTACACCCGTCGGGTGACAGCCGCATCCGCCGGGCGCGCCGGACCGGAAGCACCTCACGACCCCCTTCCCCGTCTCCCGGAGTGCGCCCCATGAACGTCTCGGTCGCCCTGTTCACCGCTGACCTGCGCCTGCACGACCATCCCGCGCTGCGCGCCGCCGCCGAGGCCCGCCGGACGATCCCGCTGTTCGTCCGCGACCGGGGTGTGACGGACGCCGGGTTCGCCGCGCCCAACCGGCTGGCGTTCCTCGCCGACTGTCTGCGCGACCTCGACGCCGGCCTGCGGGAACGGGGCGGCCATCTGGTGATCCGGTCCGGTGACGTCGTCGACGAGGTGTGCAAGGTGGCCGCCGAGACGGACGCCGACGAGGTCCACATGGCGGCCGACGTCAGCGACTACGCGCGGCGGCGCGAGCAGCGGCTGCGGCGTGCGCTGGAGGCGGAGGGGCGGCGGTTGCACGTCCACGACACCGTGACCACGGCCGTCGCCCCGGGCGCGGTGACCCCGACCTCCTCGGATCACTTCGCGGTCTTCACGCCGTACTTCCGCCACTGGTCCGGGCAGCACCTGCGCGCCCCGCTGACCGCACCGCGCACTGTGTGCGTCCCGGACGGTGTCGGTTCCGAGGAACTCCCCTCCCGCACCAGCATCGTTGGGCTGTCGCCGGGCCTGGCGACCGGCGGGGAGACCGAGGGCCGCAGGCTGCTGAGCCGATGGCTGCGCAACGGCATCAGCGAATACGAGAACCTGCACGACGCCCTGGCCGCAGACGCAACCTCCCGCCTCTCACCCCATCTCCACTTCGGCACCCTCTCCCCCGTCGAACTGGTCCATCGCGCACGGCAGTTGGACGGACCGGGCGCCGAGGCCTTCGTACGACAGCTCGCGTGGCGCGACTTCCACCGCCAGGTCCTGGCGGCCAGGCCCTCGGCCGCGACCGCCGACTACCGTACGAAACACGACCGTTGGCGGTCCGCCCGCACGGCCCGCGAGGACATCGCGGCCTGGACGGAGGGCCGTACCGGCTATCCGCTGATCGACGCGGCGATGCGCCAACTGCGCCACGAGGGCTGGATGCACAACCGGGGACGCCTGCTGACGGCCAGCTTCCTCACCAAGACGCTCTACGTCGACTGGCGTATCGGCGCCCGGCACTTCCTCGATCTGCTGGTCGACGGTGATGTGGCGAACAACCAGCTCAACTGGCAGTGGATGGCGGGCACCGGCACCGACTCGCGCCCCAACCGGGTCCTCAACCCCGTCACGCAGGCCAAGCGGTACGACCCGGACGGCGCGTACGTCCGTCGTTGGGTGCCCGAACTCGCCGAGCTGGACGGCCCGTTGGTGCACGAGCCATGGAAACTCAGGGGACTTGAGCGTGCGGCGCTCGGCGACTATCCGGACCCGATCGTCGAACTCGCGGACGGGCTGGCGCGGTTCAGGCGAGGTCGGGCAGGTGACTGAGGCCCGCTGTCAGTGCCGCTCCGCGTACGTCCCGGACACGATGCCCACGGCGTCCGCCAGGGTGGTCGGCCGCAGCGCGCCCCGCGCCGAGGTGCCGGACCAGCCGGGACCGGCCAGCACCACCGAGGGCTGTCGTCGGGCGCCCTTCACTCCCCAGTGGATGTCGGCGAGGTGCCGGGCCAGCGCCGGGCTCGCCGTGGAGCGCGCCTGTGCCCACAGGACGACGGCCGCCGGGCCCAGCCGACGCACCGCCGTAGTGAGGGCCTCCGCGGGTACGGCGGCGCCGAACATCCTTGTGGGCAGGCCGAGTTCACCCAGTGCGGCGTTGAGCGCCTCGATGGGGAGGGTGTGTTGTTCGCCGGGCACGCAGGCCAGGACGACGGGAGAGACGACGGGAGAGACGTCCACCTGCGGCCCGGAAAGCGGGGTGCGTCGGCGCAGGGCCGTGGAGACCTGCCAGGACAGCAGGTGCTCCACCTCGACGTAACGGTCCCCGGACGATGCCCACTTGCGCCCCACCGCGTGCAATGTCGGCACCATCACCTCCTGCCAGGCGACGACGGTGCCGTACTGGCCGACGGCATCGGCGAGTTGACGCTCGACGGCGGGCGCGTCGAGCCGGACGGCGGCGCGCGCCAGGCCGCGGCACTCCTGGCGCACGTCCCCGAGGGGCAGTGCGCCGGGGGCCTGTGACTTCCGGTTCCGTACCGGCACAGGCTCCGCGGGCGAACCGGCGCCCCTCTTCGCCACCTGCGCCGCCTCGGCCGGCGGCACGCCCGACGAGGTCAGCCGGCACATCGCCTCCAGCAGTGCCACGTCCCGCGGGGTCCAGCGTCGGTGCCGTCCCTCGGCGCGGACCGCGGGCCCGATGCCGTAGCGACGCTCCCAGGACCGCAACGTGGTCGGCGCCACGCCCAGCCGACGGGCCAACGCACCGGTCGTCAGGGGCACTTCGGCCGCTGACGGACACGCGGCATCTCCACCTGCGGGCATTTCGCTCATCCGGCGACTATACGACGCAGAATCGACGCGAGTTGTTGGCCTTGATCCCTTGCTCCCACGATGACCGGACAGTCGCCGTCCGACCCGTGAGGAGCCGTAGCCATGAGCCCGCAGACCGGCGCCGTCCGCCCGCGCCCGGCGGCGCAGTCGCTCACCGACGAGGAGCTGGCCAGGGGGCTGGTGGCGGGCGACGAGGATTGCCTGGCCGCCGCGTATCACCGCTGGTCGCCGCTGGTGCACAGCCTCGCGCGGCGCTCGCTGGGCGACGTCAAGGAGGCCGAGGACGTGACGCAGGAGGTGTTCCTCGGGGTGTGGCGCGGGCGGCGGGGTTTCCGTCCCGAGCGCGGCACGATCGGCGGCTGGATCGTCGGCATCACCAGGCGCGGGATCGCCGACGCGCTGTCCGCCCGTACCCGTCGCCTGCGTCTCGTGACCGCCGCGGGTTCGTCGCTCGTCCTCGCCGAACCGGCCGCCCGGAAGCCCGAGATGACCCTCGATCGCGTCCTCGTCCTGCACGAGCTGGCCAGGCTGCCCGCACCCCAACAGCGGGTCCTGCGGCTGACGTACTACGAGGACCTCACCCAGACCCAGATCGCGCGGCGCACCGGCTGGCCCCTCGGCACGGTCAAGAGCCACGCACGACGTGGCCTCCACCAGTTGCGAAGCCGCCTCCAGGACGACGAACAGGCTGACCACTACACATAAAGGCGAAATAAGAGCATTATGGAGATAAGCGGCTATTGCCGCATACCGCATCGGACGCGGTCAGGCCAGCGAAGTCAAAGGAGACGAGTCATGGCCAACGCCTCGCACACCAGAGGTGACATAGCGAGCCACCCTGATGTCTCCGAAATGCAGGCGCGCTACGCCCGCATGCTCGGTGGACGCGATGTGGCGCTCGTGGACGGACCGGTGTTCCTGCTCGGTCTGTACTGCGCCGCATCCCCGTGGATACTCCACTACACGACGAGCCAGCCCGCGCTCGTGCCGCACAACCTGATCGTCGGCATCGCGATCGGCCTGCTGGCCCTCGGGTTCACCAGGGCGCCGGAACGCATGTACGGTCTCAGCTGGGCGATGAGTGCCCTGGGTGTCTGGATGATCGTCTCGCCGTGGATCGTCGGCACCAACCCCGACAAGGGCGTCATCCTGAACAACGTCATCATCGGCGGACTGGCCGTGCTGCTGGGCCTGGTGTGTGCCGGTACGGCGGCGAAGAGCACCCCCAAGCCATAACAGCCCGCGAAGGGAAGGCACGCCGGCGCCGGTCCACGGACCGGTACCGGCGTTTGCGCGTGTCCTTTCAGTGCTTCGGTACCATCCACGGCGCCTGCGAGAGGGGGCTGCCGGTTTCAAGGACGGTCTTCAGGTTGGACAGCACCGCCGGCCAGCCGCCGGACACGTCGGACAGCTCGCCCTCGTCGGCGAGGTCCTCGTGGGTGACGGTGAGGCGCACGATGTCCTCGTGCCGCCGGATGTCGTAGGTGACGCGGGAGTACGTGTCCTCCCGGCCCTCGTTCTCCGGTGAGGTCCAGGTGGTCACCAGCCGGGTCGGGCGCTCGCTCTCCACCACCGTGCCGACGACGTCGGCGATGCCGGAACCGTCCGTGCGCACATGTTCCCAGCGGGAGCCCGGCCGCCAGTCGGACACGTTGCTGTGGCCCCAGTAGGCGGCGGTCAGGTCGGCGTCGGTGAGCGCGTCCCAGACCTTTTCGGGGGTGCTCGCGATGTAGGTGACGTAGACGAATGTCGGCTTGTCGGTCATGGCTTCCTCGGCTCGTCGCTTCAGGGCCCCGAGTGCGCGCAGTCGCGGGCGCTCGAACTTGTCGATCCAGCGCTCCTGCATCTCGTGCAGCGGCACCGGATTGAGGTAGTGCAGCTTCTCCCGCCCGCGCCGCACCGTGCTGACCAGGTTGGCGGCCTCCAGGACGGCCAGATGCTGGGTCACCGACTGACGGGTCATGTCGATACGCCCGCACAGTTCGCCGAGCGTCTGCCCGTTGTCCTCGTGCAGCCGGTCCAGCAGGCGCCTGCGGGTCTCGTCGGCCAGGGCCTTGAAGACCGCGTCCATCCCTAAGTCGTGCTCTTCGGATCGCACACTCAACGTTATGCAGGCAGTTACCTGCATGTCAAGGTGGACGGCTTCGCCCGATTCATTCCGGTCTTTCATTCCGGTCTACGACACCTCAGCGCAGGAACGCGCCCAGTTCGCGGCGGTGCGCGGCCACCCAGTCGTGCGCGGCCCGGATGTCCTCCACGACCCCACTCGCCCGCAGTCCGACCATGCCCCGTTCGCCACGCTCGGCACCGGCCGAGATACCTCGCCGGCACCGGTCCTGCCACCACAGCACCGTGTCGAGAAGCCGGTCGGTGTCGCCGAGTTCATCGAGGCCGTACGCCTCGCGGATCAGCGCGATCCGGCGGGCGGCTTCGGGTACGTCGGTGATCCCCGGGCCGAGGTCCAGGTACTGCCAGCAGACGTGGGCGACATCGTGGACGCGCTCACCGGGGGCGGCGAGGTCCCAGTCGACGAAGGCCAGCGGCTGCCACGCGCTGTCGTAGACGGTGTTCTTGGGTGCCAGGTCGTTGTGGCAGACGACGTCCTGGTCACCGGCCTGCGGTGTGCCGTGCGTCAGGTCATGGAAGGCGCGCACGAGCCGTGCGACGCGGATCAGGGTGTCGTCCGTGCGGGCGGCGGACCGTTCGTCGGGGGTGACTGCCGCCCGGCCCTCGATGTACCGGAACACTTCCCGCCCTCGCTCGTCCGTGCCGAGCAAGCGCGGTGCCCCTGACCAACCGCGCCGCTCGAACAGGGCGAGCAGCGCTGTGACGTACCGCGACCGTTCCGAGGGCGTGCGGCGTACGGTCTCTCCCACCCGTACGACCTCGTTGATCGCTCCTCCACCGAGCGCCGACTCCTCCACCTGGCCCGCCTCCCCGGAATCGTCCGACCGCACGAGTATCGCTCGCCGCTGATCGACTCCGATGACACCGCCAACAATCCAGGGATCTGCGGTGAGTTGGCGCACGAGCTGGCCAACAGTGCCGGTAAAGCACGCCTGTTGGACGAGCGGGCGCCCGTGGACACCGTTCGGGTGGTGCCCGACGGGCGCTCCGTCGTCGGCATCGCGGGTGACGTGCCGACCTCGACCTGGTAGGTCAACTGCCGCTAGGCACCTGCCGGTTCCGTGTCCGGGGCCGCTTCCACGAGGTACTCCTCCGTGATCTCCTTCGGGCCGAACGGCCACACCTTCTCGAAGCGGGCCCAGATCACGAACGCCACACAGCCCAGGGCGAGCCAGGCCAGGGACCACTCGATGGGGTGGCGGCCCGGGGAGTTCTTGTCCGCGTAGCCATAGATCACGCACCAGCCGACGAAGGCGACGATGCTCGGCACGGGGTAGAGCCACATGCGGTAGGGGCGGCGCAGGGTCGGCTGGCGTTTGCGCAGGACCGTGAGGGCGATGATCTGGGCCAGTGCCTGGACGATGACCATCACCGTGGTGAGCAACTGGATCAGGGTCGCCAGGTCGGTGTGGCGGCCGATGAGGAAGCCGATCGCCGTGATCACGCCCATCGTGGCGAGGCCCAGCATCGGGAAGCGGTGCTTGGGGTGGAGCTTGGCGTAGGGGCGGAAGAAGACGCGTTCGCGGGCCGCGTCGTAGGGAACCCGGGAGCCGCCGAGGAGACCGGTGAAGACCGAGGCGAAGGCCGTGATGAGGATCAGGACGGTGACCGTGTCGGCGGCGCCCTTGCCCCAGGTCTTCTCCAGGACCGCCGAGGCCACCGAGGTGGAGGCGATGTCGTTCACGTTGGTCATCCGGTGCCAGTCGATGACGCCCAGCGTGCCGATCTGCAGCATCAGGTAGATCGCCATGATGCCGACGATGGAGAAGAGGATCGAGCGAGGCAGGGTGCGACCCGGGTCCTTGATCTCGGCACCCATGTAGGCGGTGGTGTTGTAGCCGAGGTAGTCGTAGATGCCGATCGTGAGGCCGCCGGCGAAGCCGAGCCAGAAGTGGTCGCTGCCCAGGTCGAAGGCGTGCGCCGGGTAGGTGAAGGCGAGGTGCGCGCTGAAGTCGCTCGCGGCGGCCACGATGACCAGGAACACCGAGGCGATCATGACCGCCCACATCACGGCGGTGATGCGCGCGATGTTCTCGATGCCGCGCCACAGCAGAAGGATCACCACGGCGATGACGCCGAGGCCGATCAGGTCGCCGGACGTCTTGCCCAAGTCCGGTGCCAGATAGCCGAGATACTGCACGAAGCCGACCACGCCGGTCGACATGATCAGCGGGATGAAGAGCATCGCCGTCCAGACGAACAGGAACGGCATCAGTCGGCCCGTGCGGTACTGGAAGGCCTGGCGCAGATAGACGTAGCTGCCGCCGGAGCCGGGCATCGCGGCGCCCATCTCGGCCCACACGAGTCCGTCGGCGAGCGCGAGGATCGCGCCCGCGACGAAGCCGATCACCGCCTGCGGACCACCGAACGCGGCGACCATCAGCGGGATCGTCACGAACGGACCGATGCCGCACATCTGGCTCATGTTGATGGCGGTGGCCTGGAAGAGGCCGACGCGGCGGACGAACCCGCCGTCTGGGGGCGGACTACCGGACATGGAGGCTCCTGAGGGTGTGCGTGACCGGGGAGAAGGGGGGTGCGGCGTGCGGGCCGGTATCCGGTGGCTGACTGGGCGATAAAGTTAAGGAGCCTTACTAGACTCGTCAAGAGGCTGTCCAGGATGCCGGAGAATGATGCGATGCCCGCCAGTGACGCCGTGGAGCGACCGGACCAGCCCTGGAGCCGGCAGCGGCTGCGCAGTACCAACGCGCGGCTGCTGCTCGACCGGCTGCGCACCGCAGGTGCCGCATCCCGCGCCCAACTCGCCCGCGACACAGGCCTGTCGAAGCCCACGGTCTCCAGCGCGCTCGCCGCCCTGGAGGAGGCGGGGCTGGTCCACGAGGTCGGCACACAGGCCCCGGAGCGCGGCCGGACCGCCGTGCTGTACGCCCCCGATCCGTCCGCCGGATACGCCCTCGGGATCGACATCGGCCGCAGCTGGCTGCGGGTCGCGGTCGCCAATCTGGACGGCGAGGTGGTGGCCCGCGCGGACGTCCGCAACCGGGCCCGCAGCTCGGGCGCCATGGCCGAGCTGGTGGTCGCCACCGCCCACCAGGTCGTCGCGAACTCCGAGGTCGAACCGGCCGCGGTCGTCCACGCCGTGGTGGGCACGCCGGGTGTCTACGACGAGCAACGGCGCCGGGTGCGGTACGCGATGCATCTCCCGGGCTGGGGCCGGGCCGGACTGTTCGACCGGATGCGGGAGGAGCTGGGCGTCCCGCTGGAGGTGCACAACGACGCGAATCTCGCGGCGCTGGGCGAGTACACGTACGGCGTCGGCGCGGGCAGCCGGCTGTTCGCGTACATCATGATCGGCACCGGTCTCGGGATGGGGGTCGTCAGCGAGGGGCGGCTGTTCACGGGGGCGCACGGCGGGGCCGGGGAGATCGGGTTCCTGCCGTGGCCGGGGCAGCAGAAGCCGGAGACGCTGGAGGACGCGGTCTCCGGGGTCGCCGTCGTGGAGGCCGCCCGCAGGTTCGGCATGAGCGGGCAGCAGCTCACCGCGAAGGCCGTGTTCGACGCGGCCCGGCAGGGAAACGCCGCCGCGATCAAGGCAGTTGAGCTGGAGGGCGAGCGGATCGCGCACACGGTGGCGGCTGCCGCGGCCGTCCTCGATCCGGACCTCGTCGTCCTGGGCGGCGGTGTCGGACACAGCGTGGATCTGCTGCTGCGCCCGGTGCGGGAGAACCTGCGCGCCCTCACTCCGCTCCGGCCGAAGATCGTGCCCAGCGCGCTGGGCGAGGACGCGGTGCTGCTGGGTGCCGTGGCCACCGCGCTCGGCACCGCGCGGGACCTGGTGTTCGAGCGTCACTCGGCATCCTGAGCAACTCACCCACGGACACAGGTGTTTGACAGACATCGCCCAGCGCCCTACCTTCTGGTGCGGTTAGTAAAGCTTCCTAACTTGACGAGGCTGGAGACCGCCGTGTTCCACCGCCCCGCCGTTCCCCCACTCCTCAGAGGCCGTCTCGCCACGGCCGCGGTCGCGCTCGGCCTGCTGGGCACCCTGACCACCAGCGCGTGGGCGGGGGCCCGGGAGTCGTCCCCGCCGCAGCGCGCGCAGCTCCCGGCGACCGCCGTACGCTCGACCGCCGGGACCGCCACCCCGCTGTCCGGCTACGCGATCCAGTCGTCGGCCAAGGTCACCGACTCCGCCGCGGCCGTCTCCTCCCCCGGCTACCAGGCGACCGGCTGGCACCCGGCGGGCGCCCGCTCGACCGTCCTCGCGGCCCTGATCGCCGACGGCGTCTACCCGGACCCCTTCTACTCGACCAACCAGCAGAAGATCCCGAAGGCCGACTTCCAGGTGCCGTGGTGGTACCGCAGCGACTTCACGGTCACGGACCCCGGCAAGCGCACCTACCTCGACTTCAGCGGGGTGATCTCGGCGGCCGACGTCTACGTCAACGGCAAGCGGATCGCCACGGCCGCGGACGTCAACGGGGCTTACACACAGCACGAGTTGGACGTCACCTCGCTCGTCCGCTCCGGCACGAACACAGTCGCCTTCCGCATCCGGCCGAACGACCCGAACAAGAACCTCACCATGGGCTGGATCGACTGGCTCCAGCCGCCGCCCGACGAGAACATGGGCATCGTCCGTGACGTCCTCGTCCGGCGCGGCGGCCCGGTCGCACTGCGCGACGCACATGTGGTGACGAAACTTGCCGTGCCGTCGCTGGCCAGCGCCGACCTGACGGTCAAGGCGCAGGCGCGCAACGACTCGAACGCGCCCGTCACGGCGCGGGTCCGGGGCAGCATCGGCAGCACGGCCTTCGAGAAGACCGTCTCCCTCGCCGCACACGAGACGAGGACCATCACCTTCGGCCTCCACCTCACCTCCCCCAAGGTCTGGTGGCCCGCGGGCATGGGCGGCCAGCCGCTCTACGGCCTCGACCTCACCGCTTCCGTGAACGGCGCCCCCTCCGACACCACGCACCAGACCTTCGGCATCCGTGATGTCCAGGCCCCATTGAACTCCGACGGCGCCCGCCAGTACCGCATCAACGGCCGCAAGTTGCTGATCAAGGGCGGCGGTTGGTCACCGGACGAGTTCCTGCGCTGGGACAAGACCTACGTCGAGGACCGCCTGAAGTACGCCCTCGACCTGGGCCTGAACACCATCCGCCTCGAAGGCCACATCGAGCCGGACGAGTTCTTCGACCTGGCCGACCGCTATGGCATCCTCACCCTCCCCGGCTGGGAGTGCTGCGACAAGTGGGAGGGCCAGGTCAACGGGGACGAGCGGGGCAACCCGTGGACCGCCGCCGACTACCCGGTCGCCAAGGCGTCGATGACCGCCGAGGCCGCCCGGCTGCGCGACCATCCGAGCGTGATCTCCTTCCTCATCGGCAGCGACTTCGCCCCCGACGCGAGGATCGAGAAGACGTACCTGGACGCCTTGAAGGCCGCCGACTGGCACACTCCGGTGGTCGCCGCCGCGTCAGACAACTCATCCCCGGTCAGCGGCAGTTCGGGCATGAAGATGACCGGCCCGTACGACTGGATCCCGCCGAACTACTGGTACGCCAAGCGCGAGGGCGGCGCCACCGGCTTCAACTCCGAGACCAGCGCGGGCCCCGACATCCCCACCCTCGACACCCTGCGCCGCATGATGACCCCGGCCGAACTGGCCACCCTCTGGAAGGACCCGAGCGCCAAGCAGTACCACCGCTCCCCGTCCTCCACCTTCAACACCCTCAAGCTCTACGACAACGCCCTCACCGGCCGCTACGGCCCACCGACGAGCCTCACCGACTACGTCCGCAAGGCGCAGCTGGCCCAATACGAGAACGTGCGGGCCCAGTTCGAGGCGTACGAACGCAACGCCACCGACGCCTCGAAGCCGGCGACCGGAGTCGTCTACTGGATGTTCAACAGCGGATGGACCTCCCTGCACTGGCAGTTGATGGACCGTTACCTCGACCAGGGCGGCGCCTACTTCGGCGCGAAGAAGGCGAACGAGCCGCTGCACATCCAGTATTCGTACGACAACCGCTCGGTCGTCGTGGTGAACAACCGGAACGCGTCGGCACGCCAACTCACCGCTCGCGCAACGCTGTTCAACACCGACGGCACGAGGAAGTACGACAAGAAGGTGACCGGGGTGAAGGTCTCCGGCGGCGGCGCGCACAGCACCGCGCTCACCCTGCCCTCGCCCTCATCCGTGAGCGGACTGTCGACGACGTACCTGGTACGGCTGACGCTGACCGACGCGTCCGGCAAGGAGGTGAGCCGGAACGTGTACTGGCTCTCCAGCAAGCCCGACACGCTCGACTGGGCGCACACCGACTGGTATTACACGCCGACGACGAGCTACGCCGACCTCAAGGGGCTCAACTCGATGGCGCGGGCGCCGATTTCGGCGACGGCGTCGACCAAGGCCGACGCGCACGGCATGTCGACCACGACGGTCACGGTGCGCAACGCCGGGACGGGCAAGAGTTCGGGGAAGGGCTCGGGGAAGACGCCTTCACTCCTCACCGACGTCCATCTCGTGGACTCGGCGGGCAAGCCGGTGCTGCCGGTGGAGTGGTCCGACAACGACGTGAGCCTGTGGCCCGGGGAGTCGGTGACGCTGACGGCGACCTATCGGACGGCGGATCTGCACGGGTCGGCGCCACGGGTGCGGGTCTCCGGGTGGAACACACCGGAGCGGACGATCCCCGCACGGTGAACACGTAAGCCCCGTAAACCGGTGGGGCCCGGCCGCCGCCGGGCCCCACCGGTCGTCGTCAGCTGACGTTGAGCGCCGTGTCGTCGATGACGAAGGACGTCTGGAGGGTGGACCCTTCGACGCCGGTGAATTTGATGGTCGCGGTGGTGCCGGCCAGGGAGGAGACGTCGAAGGACTTCAGGACGTATCCGGAGGCCGCGTTCAGGTTGGAGTACGTGGCCAGGGTGGTGGAGCCGGCGGTGACCGTCAGCTTGTCGTAGGCGGTGCTGGTGGTGGTCTCCGCGGTGTCGATGTGCAGATAGAAGCTGAGGGTGGCGGAGCAGCCGGACGGGATGCTCACCGACTGGGACAGGGTGTCGGTGGTGGCGGTTCCGTAGCCGTCCAGCCAGGCCTTGTACGAACCGGTACGGGCGGCCTCGCTGCTGGACGTGGTGATGACGCCGCTGCTGGCGGTCCAGGTGGTGTTGCCGGACTCGAAGCCCGGGTTGCCGAGCAGCTGGGCGGCGGTGCAGGTGCCGTCGCCGCCTCCTCCACCACCACCGCTGGTGCCCTCGCCGGCCAGCCACGCGGTGGCGTTCAGGGCCAGAGGTGCGTTGGTGGCGCCGGTGTCGTTCCAGCCGTCGTAGAGCGTGTTGCCGGACTGGCCGGTGCCGTCGTCGACCGGTGAGGTGTCGCCCCAGAAGGCGACCCGGCCGCTGCCGAAGGTGCTGGTGGCGAAGAAGGCGCCGGTGTTGCCGGAGTAACCGCTGCGGTAGAGCAGGCCCTTGACCGTGGAGTTGTCGGCGGGCTTCAGGGTGGCCGTCGTGCCGTCGGCGATCAGGCTCTTGGTGACCGTGCCGAAGGAGCCGTGCAGGACCGGGTCGGTGCTGTCGCTGATCGCGGCCGGGTAACCGGAGCTGATGTCGAGCGTGTCGATGGAGAAGCCGAACGGGTCGGTCGAGTCGACGCTGTTGTTCGTCATCAGGTCGTTGAAGATCTCGACCGCGTCGTAGCCGTCGCTGTTGCGGTCGGCGCCGGTGTGGTCGGAGATCATGAAGAGGCCGCCGCCGTTCTTGACGAACGTCATGATCGCGGTCTTCTCGGCCGTCGTGAACAGCGTGTTGGGCTCGGGCAGGACCAGCGTGTCGAAGTTCGACAGGTCGGTCGTCGACGAACCGCCGTACGTCAGCGCGCTCGTGGCGGTCTTCAGGCTGTAACTGCCGGTCTTCTGCAGGGCGACGCCCCACGAGGAGAGTGCCCCGGTCCAGTCCGTCTCGGCGGACGGGGAGGAGTCCTGGGACAGCGGGTCGGGCTTGCTGGTGGAGATGATCCAGTCCGCGTTGCCCGCCTCCTCGGCGTGGCCGTCGTCGAACAGGACGCGGTGCGTGGTGGCCGCGTGTGCGGGCGTGGCCGTGGTGGTGACCTGGAGGGCGGCCCCCGTGACGAAAAGTCCCAGGCCGGCGAGGGCGGTGGTGAGTCTGCGGCGGGATCTTCTGGATCCAAGCATCCGACGAACCTCCATGAGGGGATGGGGAAGGGTGCGGTGCGGGCGCCTGATCTGCGCGCGTAGAACGGTAGTTGGGGAGTTCTACACGCGTTGAACGATTGAAAGGTACATGGCATATAGGGGTGGTGAACAGAAAGTCCCGGCAATAACAGGCAACAGAACTCCGGCGGACTGCCTTGGCATCCAGCGGGCACATGAAGAGAGCAGGACTAACGACAAAGAGGGGCGGAGATGGAGATCTCGGGCATCATCAGTGCCATCATCATCGGCATCATCATTGGCGTGCTGGGACGGCTCGTCGTCCCTGGGCGCCAGCACATCGGCGTGCTGCTGACGATCGTCGTCGGCATCGTGGCCGCGCTGATCGGCGCGGCGATCGCATCCGGCCTTGGGGTCGCCGACACCAAGGGCATCGACTGGATCGAGTGGCTCATCCAGATCGGCCTGGCAGGGGTCGGCATAGCCGCGCTGGACCGGTCGAGGGCGCGCCGCTGAGCGGGCGGCGGGACGTGCGTCGCGGGTGAGACGCGGGACATGCGTCACGGGTGAGACCGGGCGGCGGCCGGCTTCTGCGGGCCTGCCGCCCGATCCCCCGTTTCCCGCGCCCGCACTCCTCCTCACTGCTCCTCACGACTCACGGCGAACCCCCGTCACCACGCATCACTCCGCTCGTCGGGCCGTAGACCCGCAGTCGGTTGAACCGACTGCGGGTCTACGGCTCGTAGATGTACGGCGTGGTCGTGGTCAGCGGGGAGAACCCGAGGCGTTCGAGGATGGGACGGCTCTGGTCGGAGGCGTCGACCTGGAGGTAGCGGTAGCCGCGGTCCGCGGCGATACAGGCGCGGTGGGCGATCAGCGCGCGGTAGATGCCACGACCCCGCCAGGCCTCGACCGTGCCACCACCCCATAGGCCGGCGAACCGGGTGCCGGGGACGAGTTCCATCCGGGCCGCGCTCACCGGTTCGTCACCGGCGAGGGCCACGACGGCGACAACTGTGTCGGGTTCGGCGGCGAGTTGGTCCAGCAGGCGGGCGCGCAGCCGGCTGCTGTCCGTACCGAAGGCCTTCTCGTGGACGTCCGCCACGAGGTCGACGCCGGCGCGGTCGGTGGCGGGCAACAGGCGGATCCCGTCGGGCAGTTGGGCGTCAAGGGTGAGTGCGGAGACCTCGCCGATCATCAGCGTCTCCTGCGGCTCGGACGTGAACCCGGCCGCCGTCAGCCGCTGCCCGAGATCCTTCGGCAGGTCATGGCCGTAGAGCTTCCACTCGAAGTCGCGGCCGAGTTCGGTGAAGTACGCGACCTGCTCGGCGATCGCCGCGTCGGCGCCGGCCTCGTCCAGGTCCGACCACAGCACACCGTTCCACCCATGTACGTCGGCGACATGGCGCACCACTCCCCCGACCCGCTCGACGCGGGCCCCGGGGCCGTCGGGTTGGGCACCTTCGCGCAGTTCGCGGTCGTGCAGGGCGAGTACCGTGGCGTGATCCATGCGGCCACTTGAACATCCGCGGGCGGCCCCGGCAACGGGATTACGAGCCCCGCACCGGCGCGTCCGCCCGTACCGCCGCCAGATACGCGCTCAGCCGGTCGCGGTTGCGGGCCAGACAGTCGATGCGGGCCTGGATCCGGTCGACGTGGTCGCTGAGCAGGGCGGCCGTCTCCGGGGACAGGCAGTCGGCCGGGACATGGATCTCGTCCGGGCCGGAGAGATACGGCAGGATCGCGCGGATCATCTCGGTGGTGAGCCCCGAGTCCAGCAGGCCCCGGATCTGCTGGACGTCCCGGACCGCGGGTTCGCCGTAAAAGCGGTAGCCGTTCTCGGTGCGGTCGGGGTGCAGCAGGTCCTGTTCCTCGTAGTAGCGCAGCAGGCGGGTGGGGACGCCGGTGCGGCGGGAGAGCTCGCCGATCTTCATGACTGCCTCACGCCTGACTCCAGGGGCTCGCTTGCCTTCACACTGATGTGAGGGTTCGACCATGGTCCCATGACCGCCGCATCCCCGGCCAAGGGCACCGCTCTGCCCTGGTCCGGGCTCCTCGCCCTGTCCACGGCCGCCTTCACCGCCGTCCTGACCGAACTGCTCCCCGCCGGGCTGCTGCCCCGGATGGCACCGGCCCTCGGCGTCTCCGAGGCGCGGGTCGGCTTTCTGGTCACGGGGTACGCGGTCGCCTCCTTCCTGGCCGCGATCCCGGTCACCGCGGCCCTGCGCGGGCTGCCGCGCCGCCCGGTCCTCGTCGGTACGCTGCTGGGCTTCACCTGCGCCAACGCGGTGGTCGCGCTGTCGCCGTCGTACACCGTCACCTTCGGCGCCCGACTGCTGGCCGGGGTCATGGGCGGCACCATGTGGGCGATGCTCGC
Source organism: Streptomyces prunicolor (assembly GCF_045162825.1). Classification (NCBI taxonomy): domain Bacteria; kingdom Bacillati; phylum Actinomycetota; class Actinomycetes; order Kitasatosporales; family Streptomycetaceae; genus Streptomyces; species Streptomyces prunicolor. Next base: position 734,917 of record NZ_CP108676.1, read on the forward strand.
CGGGTACGCGGCCCGGATGGTGCCGGTCGAGCGGCGCGGCCGGGCCATCGCGATCGTGCTCGCCGGAATCACCCTCGCCCTCTCCCTGGGCGTGCCCGCAGGCACCGCGCTGGCCGGGGCGGTCGGCTGGCGCACGGCATTCGGCATCCTGGCCGGGCTCGCGGTGCTGGTGGCGGTCTGGATACGACTGCGGGTCCCCGCCATTCCCGGTGAACTCCCGGGCGCACGCGTGCCGTTGAGGCGCGTCGTCATGCTGCCCGGGATTCCCGCCGTCCTGTCGGTCACGCTGTTCCTGCTGCTGGGTCATCAGGTGATGTACACGTACGTCGCCCCGTTCGCGGCACACACCGGCTACGGCCGTACGGACATCGTGCTGCTGGTGTTCGGGGTCGCCACGGTCGTCGGGATCTGGGCCACCGGGGTGCTCGTGGACCGGTGGGCGCGGCCCACACGGTTGGGCGCGATGACACTGCTCGTGGCAGTCATGTGTGTGCTTGGCCTATGTGGCCACTCACCTGTACTTCTGCTCGGTTCGGCCGCCATGTGGGGAGTCGCCTTCGGCGGGGCACCGACGCTGATCCAGACCGCACTCGTCAACGCCTCCGGCCCCGAACACGCCGATGTGGCAACGTCGTTGCAGACCACGGTGTACAACGCGGGCATTGCCGGGGGTTCGTTCACCGGTGGGCTGGCTCTGTCGGGGTGGGGCGCGGGGGCGTTGCCCTGGACAGCATTGCCATTGATCGCGGGCGCGCTCGTCACGGCCCTGCTGGGGAGCCGATACGCCTTTCCGGCGACACCGATGGAGGCCGAGAGGCACGTCAACTCGCCCTGTTCATAGGGGTGATGCCCCTTGGGCCACCAACCGGCGCCGATGTAAGCGCCCCAAAGGGGCGCGGGGAACTGCGCGACCAGCCCCCACCGGCCCGCAGACGTACAACAACGGAGCACGCCGGACCCGCCTTCTTACCCCTCCCCGAAGTAATGCCCCGTCTCAAGATCAGCGATCAATCCAACCTCACCCGGTTCCCACCCCGTCTGCTTACGCGTCACCGTGCTCGACGCCGGGCAGTCCAGCGAGGCGACGAGGCCAAGGAAGCCGAAGTGACCGACGGCCTCCTCGGCGGGCACACTTCCCGTCGGGACACCGAGTCGGCGAGCGATGACCTCCGCGATCTCCCGGAGCGGCACCGCCTCGTCCCCGACCGCGTGGTACTGCGACCCCGCCGGCGCCGACTCCAGAGCCCACCGGTACAGCCGGGCCGCGTCGAGCCGGTGCACGGCGGGCCAGCGCGCGCTCCCGTCGCCGACGTACGCCGACAAGCCCTTCTCCCGTGCCACGGCGATGAGTTGGGGGACGAACCCCTTGTCGCCCACGCCGTGCACGGACCGGGGCAGCCGGATGACCGACGACCGCACCCCGCGCTCCGCCAGCGCGACCGCCGCGATCTCGGACGGCTGCCGGATCGCCGAGAACGACCCGGGGTCGACGTGGTCCTCCTCCGTCGCCACCCTCCCGTCACCGAGCCCGGGCGTGCCCGAGGTGACCACGAACGGCTTGTCGGTACCGGCGAGTTGCTCACCGATCGCCTCGATGGCGCGCAGGTCGGTGGCGCAGTTGGCGGCGAAGTCCGTGAAGTCGTGGATGAACGCGAGATGGCAGACCCCGTCCGCCGCCGCGGCGCCCCCGCGCAGACTGTCGAGGTCGTCGAGCGAGCCCCGGTGCACGGCGGCCCCCACGGCCGTCAGCGCCTCGGCGGACGCGTCCGAGCGGGCCAGTCCGGTGACCGTGTGCCCGGCGTCGAGCAGTTCACGGACCACGGCGGAGCCGATGAACCCGCTGGCGCCGGTGACGAAAACACGCATGGTGCGTTCCTTCGATGAAGTGGGTGCGGAACGGTGCTGTGCGATGCGGCGTTCCGCTGTGTTTCCATCGTGGTCGGGGCCCGGGTTCCCGGTCCAAAGCCTGTTTCGCATGGCGCAATACGGATCAGGCATCACCACAGTTCACAGGGGTACACAGCCGAAGACTCCCCGATCCCGCGCCGTACACTTCGGGCATGACGGAACTGCCTCCCGCGCCCGATCTCGAACTGCGTCTCGTGCGGTACTTCATCGCCGTCGCCGAGCAGCGTCACTTCGGCCGCGCCGCCGAGGCTCTGCACATCACCCAGCCCTCGCTGAGCCGTCAAGTCCGGCGCCTGGAGGAGCAGTTGGGGGCCCGGCTGCTGGACCGCACCCCGCAGGGCACCCGGCTCACGGAGGCCGGGGAGGTGTTTCTGCCGCGCGCAAAGGCGTTGTTGCGCTCCACCGCCCAGGCCGCCGCCGAGACCCGCGCCGCCGCGGAACCCAGCCGCCTCACGGTCGGCTACATGGCGAACCTCTACGTCACCCCGGCCGTACGCGAGGTGCGGCGCCGGCATCCGGACGCCGATGTGCACGTCGTGCATCTGGCCTACGACGATGTGCGCGCGGCCCTGCTGGAGCGGCGGGCTGACGCGGTGGTGGGCCGACTGCCCTTCCCCACCGACCAGTTGGACGTCACGGTCCTCTACGACGAGCCGCGCATCCTGCTCGTGCCGCTGGACCACCGGCTGGCCGGCAAGGAGTCCGTCACCCTGGACGACATCGCCGACGAGCCGCTGCCCCAGACGCCCGGCGCGGACCCGGCGTGGAGCGCGTTCTGGCGTATCGACCCCCGGCCCGACGGCCGCCCGGCACCCGGTGGTCCGGTCATCCGGGCTCTGGAGGACAAGTTCGAGTTCGTCGCCGACGGACAGGCCGTGGCCATCACGGCCGGTCTGCAACCCGGCCAGACGATCCGCCCCGACATCATGGCGATCCCCCTCCACGGCGTCGAACCGAGCCATGTCGCCCTCGCGACCCGCTCCGGCGAGCACAACCGCCTGCTGTCCGCGTTCCGGAAGGCGGCCCGCGCACTCCTCAAGGCACCGGCGGAGCAGACTGAGGAACACCCCTACGGTTCCTAGGAGTTGGCGTCCTCCGCTCTTGTCCGCGGGACCTCTCCGCGATGATCTGCCCGACCCGGTCGTGCCGGACGACGGAGGCCCCACCGGTCGTGTACCCGGTGGGGCCTTCCGTTCCGGCGCAGGTGCTGGGGTCAGCGTCCCGCCCTGGGGCGGTAGCGGCGGTACAGGGCGGCGCCGCTCAGGAGGAGGGCCGCGCTCGCGGCGGCGGCCGGGATTGTGTTGTCAGCACCTGTGTGGGCGAGCGACGCCTCGGCGGCGGGTTGGGCGGGGTTGCCCTCCACCTCCGTCACCGGTCGTGGCCCCGGGTGCGGCTTCGACGGCGTGGGCGGCGCCGGGGTCGGCCGCGTGGGGTGGTGGGGATGGTCGCCCGAGGTGTTCTCGGAGTGGTTGCCCACGGTCGGGTTGCCGACGCCGACCACGCTCACGGAATTGCCGCTCAGGTTGACGGGGAGGTGGATCGGGAGTTGCACTCCGTTGCCGGAGAGCAGGCCCGGCGAATCCTTTTCGCCGCCCTGTGCGACGGCGCCGCCGCGCGGTCCACCGGAGCTCTTACCGCCGCTCCGCTTCCCACCGCCCGCTTTCGCGCCGTCTTCGTTGGCGCACGTGTTCCCTGCGGCGGGATTGAGGAGCCCCACCACGTTCACGGTGTTCCCGCACACGTTGACCGGCACGTGCACCGGGAGCTGAATGGTGTTGCCGGACACCACCCCGGGCGAACCGGCCGCAGCGCCGTCCGCGCCGGAGTCGGCGAACGCCGGCATCGCCACAGCCATCGCACCGGACGCGGCCGCGACGGCGATCACACCGTTTCGGGCAACCCGTTTCATAGGTTCCCTGCCTTCCAGAGATGTAGCGGGCACACACCCGCACCGAATAAAACGCGGGCGCACCATCCGAGTTATGGCTTATCGGCCTTTCACTCCATCGAGCGTCACGGTTATCGAACTACTCATAACGACTCCTCATCGGTCAGATACCACACGGGTCGGAAACCACTAATAGGAAAACCCCTTAGGCCTATTGAAGGGGCGCAGAATACGGCACCGATCAGCACTCCGCCCGCCGGGAGGCGGGGCCCGTGAGGCCCGCTTATCGTGATCGAAGGCGCTGGTCACGGCGCGTTCTTGGAGGCATTGATGCTGGCCAGGCTGTCATCGCGGCCCGCGTTCCGGCGGTGCGCGTTCACCGGGGTCCTCACGCTGGCACTGCTCGGCGCGGGGCTGCCCGCGCTCGCCACGGCCGCCGACGGGCCGCAGGCCGACCTGTCCCGGTTCTACCGGCAGAGGGTGAAGTGGGCCGCGTGCAAGGACCCGGACGCGCCCAAGGACCTGCAGTGCGGGAAGGTCAGCGTCCCGCTCGACTACGCGAAGCCCGGCGGTGGGACCCTCGATCTCGCGCTGGCCCGTTACCGGGCGACCGGGAAATCGAGGGGGTCGGTGCTGCTGAACTTCGGCGGTCCTGGTGGCGCGGGTGTCCGTGAACTCGCCTCGGACGGCAAGGAGTTCATGGATCTGACGAACGGCTACGACGTCGTCACCTTCGATCCGCGCGGCGTCGGCCAGTCCTCTCCGGTCAGTTGTGGCGAGGGCACCGACCAGGGCTCGGGCGCGGTCGACGAGGACGCCACCGAGAGCAGTGATCCGAAGGTCGTCCTCAAGCAGTTGCGGATGGCTGCCGCGACCTGTGCCAAGTACTCCGGCCCCGTCCTGCCGCACATCGGCACGGTCAACGCCTCCCGGGACCTGGACGTGATGCGCCAGGCCCTCGGCGACAAGAAGCTCAACTACCTCGGTTTCTCCTACGGAACGCGGCTCGGCGCGGTGTACGCGGCCCAATTCCCCAAGAAGGTGGGCCGGTTGGTGCTCGATGGCGTCGACACCCTCACCGAACCGCTGTCCGAGCAAGGGATCGCGGGCGCCGAAGGACAGCAGACGGCGCTGGAGGATTTCCTCAACTGGTGTGTGCAGGACATCGCTTGTCCCTTCGGGACCGACGCGCGATCGGCGCCGGACCGGGCCGTACAGCTCGTCCGCTCGCTCGACCAGGACCCGGTGCAGACGGACTTCGGCGACCCGTTCTCCGGCCAGGACCTGGTGGGCTCCATCAGCCAGGCGCTGTACAGCAAGCAGATGTGGCCGACGCTGGAGCGGGCCATCGCCTCGCTGGTGGAGGACGGTGACACGCGAGCCATCATGGCGTTCTCGTCGGGCGGCACCGGCCTGCCCGGCCTACCCGGTCGGCGCGGGAGCGGCGGGATCGTCGACGCGCAGGACGTCCCGCTCGACAACCTCCCGGCCGCACTGATGGCCATCAACTGCGCCGACGACCCCGACCGCCCCACCGCCGAGCAGATCACCAGGAACCTGGACGGCCTGCGCGCCCAGTACGAGGAGGCCTCTCCGGTCTTCGGCCGTTACCGGCTCACCGAGGTGCTGATGTGCTACGGCCGTCCCCGGGGCACGGACTACATCCGCGACGACGTCAAGAACGTGGGCTCGCCGAAGATGCTGCTCGTCGGCACCCGGGGCGACCCGGCGACGCCGTACCGCTGGACCGTGGAGACGGCCCAGCGGCTCGGTTCCTCGGCTGTGGTGCTCGACAACAAGGGTGAGGGCCACACTGGTTACGCCTCTTCCAAGTGTGTACACACCAAGGTCAACGACTTCCTGCTGTACGGCTCGCTGCCGCCCAGCGGAAGTTCGTGCCAGCCGGACACCGCCGAGGTCCCCTGAGGGGCCGCTCAGCCAAGCACGATCTCGGGCTTGTAGAGGTCCATCCAGAGCGCCAGGTCGAGGGCGCGTTCCAGGCCGCGGCGGCCCGCCTGGGTGCTGATGGGTGTGTCTCGGTGGGCGGCCTGCCGGAGCCGCTCGCGGTCGACGAGGTCGAAGACCGGGTGGGAGGGCCGGGCGAGGAGGTCCTTGGCGTGGTCCTGGAGGGCGACCGCGTACTTGGGGTCCTGGGTGGAGGGGTACGGGCTCTTGACCCGGTCGTAGACGGACTTCGGGAGGACGTCCGCGGTGGCCTCCCTGAGCAGGGTCTTCTCCCGACCGTCGTAGGACTTGAGGGCCCAGGGCGTGTTGTAGACGTACTCGACGAGCAGGTGGTCGCAGAACGGGACGCGGACCTCCAGGCCGACGGCCATGCTCGCGCGGTCCTTGCGGTCGAGCAGGATGCGGACGAAGCGGGTGAGGTGGAGGTGGCAGATACGCCGCATGCGGTACTCGAAGTCGCTTTCCCCGTCGAGGCGTTGGATGCCGGCGACGGCGGTGCGGTAGCCGTCCGCGATGTACGACTCGGTGTCCAGGGCCTTGGTCAGGTCGGGGCGCAGTACGTCGGCGTCGTCCCCGAAGTGCTGGCCGAAGCGCACCAGCCAGGGGAAGGTGGCGGCGCGGCGGGCCTCCTCGTCGAAGAACTGCAGGTAGCCGCCGAAGACTTCGTCGGCCGACTCGCCGGACAGGGCGACGGTGGACTGGTCGCGGATGGCGCGGAACAACAGGTAGAGCGAGGAGTCCATGTCGCCGAAGCCCAGGGGGAGATCGCGGGCGCGGAGCATCTTCGCGCGGACGTCGAGGTCGGCGAGGGCGTGTACGTCGAGCAGGATGTCCTGGTGGTCGGTGCCCGAGGCGCGGGCCACGTCGTGGACGTAGGGCGTGTCGGGGGTGCCGCGCAGTTCGTCGGCGACGAAGTTCTCGTTCTGGCCGACGAAGTCGACGGCGAAGCTGCGCACCTTCTCGCCGTGCTCGGCGAGTTGGCGGGCGGCGATCGCGGTCATCGCGGAGGAGTCGAGGCCGCCGGAGAGCAGGGTGCAGCGGGGTACGTCGGCGACGAGTTGGCGGCGCACGATGTCGTCGAGGAGGGTGCGGACGTGGGCGACGGTGGTGTCGCGGTCGTCGGTGTGCGGGCGGGTCTCCAACTGCCAGTAGACGCGGCGCCGTTGGCCCGAGCGGGAGACGGTGACGACGGTGCCGGGCTCGACCTCGTGCATGCCGTCCCAGATGGCGTGTCCGGCAGTCTTGATCATGGTGAAGAGTTCGCGCAGGCCGTCCAGGGTGACCCTGGCGCGGGCCAGCGGGTTGGCGAGAATCGCCTTCGGTTCGGAGCCGAACAGGACGCCGTCCGGGGTCGGTTGGTAGTAGAAGGGCTTGATGCCCATGCGGTCGCGGATCATGACCAGTTGATCACGGCGGCCGTCCCAGATCGCGAAGGCGTACATGCCGTTGAGGCGTTCGGCGACCGCGTCGCCCCATTCGAGATAGCCGCGCAGCACGACCTCGGTGTCGGAGTCGGTGGTGAACCGGTGTCCCCTGTCGGCGAGTTGGCGGCGGAGTTCGGTGAAGTTGTAGGTCTCCCCCGAGTAGACGAGCGCGACCGTGCCGTCCGCCGTGTCGACGGTCATCGGCTGCCGGCCGCCGGGCAGGTCGATGATCGCGAGTCGGCGGTGTCCGAGGGCGGCGGGACCCTGGACCCAGGTGCCGCGGTCGTCCGGGCCTCGGCAGGCCATCGTCTCGGTCATTGCATCCAATGTCGCGGCCTCTGTGCGCAGTTCACGGTCGAAGGAGACCCAGCCGGTGATGCCGCACATGCGTTACCTCCTGCGTCCGGTCCGCCGGTCGGAGGTCACTCACCTGCGTCTTTCCCTGTGTGACCCACACCCGCCGAACCAGTTGTATCGAGCACCTACATGACGAGCGTGTGGCACACCCACAGGGCCGGTCAACATGCCCGTAACCTGAACGGCCGCTCCGACCCCGCGTTTTCGGCCGCGCTTTGCGCACCCGAGATCCACGGATCGGGTCTCCACCGGGTGGTTCTCGTCAGGAATCGGCCACGGGCAAAGAGTTGCTCAACAACCGCGAAGCGCCCGGACGTTCAGAACTCCACCGGGTCCCGCACGATCGGGCAGGTCATGCAGTGCCCGCCACCCCGGCCGCGTCCCAGCTCGGCGCCGACGATCGTGATGACCTCGACGCCGGCCTTGCGCAGCAGGGTGTTGGTCTGGGTGTTGCGGTCGTAGGTGAAGACCACGCCCGGCTCCAGCGCGACCGCGTTGTTGCCGCTGTCCCACTGCTGACGCTCCGAGGCGTAGACATCGCCGCCCGTCTCCACGATCCGCAGTTCGGGCAGGCCGAGTGCCTTGGCGACGACGTCGGTGAACGGGGTCGAACCCTCGTCGACGATGTCGATCCCGGGTGCCTTGTCGCCGGGGCGCAGGGAGAAGGTGTGGACGGCGTCCATGATGGTCGGGTACAGGGTCACCAAGTCGCGGTCGGCGAAGGTGAAGACGGTGTCGAGGTGCATCGCGGAACGCAGCTTCGGCATACCGGCCACGACGACGTGCTCGGCGGCACCGAGATCGAAGAGCGCCTTGGCGACTTGGGTGATGGCCTGCCGCGAGGTGCGCTCGCTCATGCCCATGAGGACCACGCCGTTGCCGACGGGCATGATGTCGCCGCCCTCGAACGTGGCCTGCCCCCAGTCGAGTTCGGGGTCGCCCCACCAGACGACGGAGCCCGCGAAGTCCGGGTGGAAGGTGTAGATCGCCTTCATCAGGAGGGTCTCGTCGTGCCGGGCGGGCCAGTAGAGCGGGTTGAGGGTGAGACCGCCGTAGAGCCAGCAGGTCGTGTCGCGGGTGTAGAGGGTGTTGGGCAGGGGCGGCATCAGGTATTCGCGGACTCCGGTCGACTCGCGGACGAGGGCGACGTAGTCGGTGCGGTAGTCGTCCGGGAGGTCGGTGGTGGCGAGGCCGCCGATCAAGTACTTGGCCAGTTCGGCGGGTTCGAGGCTCTCCAGGTAGGCGCGGGTCGCGTCGACGATGCCGAGGCCGACCTCGTTGGCGACGATCTTCCGGTCCAGGAGCCAGTCCTTGGCGGCGGGGATCGTCATGGTCTGGGCGAGCAGTTCGTGCAACTCGATGACGTCGACGCCGCGTTCGCGGAGTTTGTTGACGAAGTCGGCGTGGTCGCGCTGGGCGTTCTCGACCCACATCACGTCGTCGAAGAGCAGGTCGTCGGAGTTGGTCGGGGTGAGCCTGCGGTGGGCCAGTCCCGGTGCGCAGACCAGGACCTTGCGCAGTCGGCCGACCTCGGAGTGGACGCCGTACTCATGTCGGTCCACGGTGTCTTGAGTGGTCACGGTGCACGCACCTTTCCGGAGGTCGGAGGCGAGGTCAGAGGCTGATCCAGCCCAGTGCCAGGGCGATGATCCCGACGACGGCGCCCGCGACGGAGACGGCGAGGATCACCAGTTCCCGGGCCGAGAAGGGCGAACGCCCCTGTTCCCTGCGGGCCTTGACGAACAGGAAGGTGGCCGGCGCGTAGATGATGAGCGAGACGAGGAGGTACTTGAGTCCGGCCGCGTAGATGAGGAACGCGGTGTAGACCGTGGCGAGCACGGCGACCACCAACTCGCCGCGCCCCGCGCGAGTTCGGGTGAGCGCGATCCGTACGGCGAAGCCCGCCGCGAGCAGGAACGGGATCAGCGTCAGTGAACTGGTCAGGTCCAGTGCGAAGTTGAAGGCGTCGTCGGAGAAGTAGGTGACGACCAGCACGAGTTGGCTGAGCAGCGTGGTCATCACGAGTGCGGGGACGGGCACGTCGGCCGCTGTCGACTTCTTCAGGAAGCGCGGCATGTCGTCGTCCTTGGCGGCCACGAACAGCACTTCGGCGGCCATCAGTGTCCAGGCGAGATAGGCCCCCAGCACGGAGACGATCAGCCCGACGCTGACGAAGACCTTCCCCCAGGTGCCCACCACGTGCTCCAGCACGCCGGCCATGGAGGGCTGCCGCAGTTCGGCGATCTCGCCCATCGGCATCAGGCCGTACGACACGATCGTCACCGACGCGAAGACGGCGAAGACGCTGAGGAAGCCGAGGACGGTGGCGCGTCCGACGTCCTCGCGGCGCTTGGCGTGCCGGGAGTAGACGCTGGCACCCTCGACGCCCAGGAACACGAAGACGGTGGCCAGCATGGTGCCCTTGACCTGCTGGAACAGGGAGCCCGCGTAGTCGGCGCCGCCGAAGTTCTCGGCGAAGACATGGGGCTTGAGGTAGAAGAGCGCGAGGACGACGAAGACGAGGATCGGCACGACCTTGGCGACGGTGACGATCCGGTTGATGGCCGCCGCCTCCTTCACACCGCGGCTGATCAGCAGGAAGAAGAGCCACAGTCCGACCGAGGAGAGGACCACCGCGAGGACGGTGTCGCCCTCGCCGAGCGAGGGTGCGATGGTGCCGATCGTCGACATGATCAGCACCCAGTACGTCACGTTGCCGACGCAGGCGCTGGCCCAGTAGCCGAACGCGGCGAAGAAACCGAGGTATTGACCGAACCCGGCCTTGGCGTAGGCGTAGACACCGGCGTCGAGGTCGGGTCTGCGGACCGCGAGGGTCTGGAAGACGAAGGCCAGCATCAGCATGCCCGTGCCGGCGACGGCCCAGGCGATCAGGGCGCCGGCCACGCCCGTCTCCTGCGCGAACCGGCGCGGGAGCGAGAACACCCCGGCCCCGACCATCGAGCCGACGACCATGGTGGTCAGCGTCGGCAGGGTCAGTTTGGCGGTGGAGGTACCGGTGTCAGTGGTGGCGGCTTGCGTCACCCGAGGGACGTTAGCAACCAATTATCCGATTTGCCTGGCGGGCTTCCCCCATATGCCCCGTCCGTCATTCGGCCCTATCGTGCTGTTATGGAGCACGCACTGAGTCCCGCCACGCTTACCGAACTGCGGCGCCCGCGCCCCTACCCCGCGGTCTCCGTGCTCACCCCGACGCATCGTCGCGAGCCCGACAACGCCCAGGATCCGGTCCGGCTGCGCAATGTGCTGGCCGAGGCCAAGAAGCAGCTGGAGGCCGATCCCGCGGTCCCCCGGGAGCGGCGCATCGACGTCTCCCGGCAGCTCGACCAGGCCCTCGCCGAGGTCGATCTGGCGCACGCCGAGGACGGACTGGTGATCTTCGCCGCGCCGGGTGAGCACCAGGTGTGGTCCCTCGCCAGGTCCGTGCCGGAACGTGTGGTGCTCTCCGACACGTTCCTCACCCGCAACCTCGTCTCCGCGCAGGCCTCCGAGCGGCCGTTCTGGGTGCTGTCGCTCGCCGCGGACCGCGTCACGCTGTGGAACGGCGGAGTCGACCGGGTCGTCGAGGACCACACCGGGGGCTTCCCGCTGACCCGCGACCACCGGGACAACTTCGACGCCGAGCGCCAGGAGCGGATCGGCGACATCCCGAGCACCTTCCGCGACGAGGACACCCGCCACTTCCTGCGCGAGGCCGACACCGCGATGGGCAGGATCCTGCGCGAGCACAGGCGTCCGCTCTACATCACCGGCGAACAGGCCGCCCTGTCCGCACTGGACGAGGTCGGCAGCGCCACCAAGGGCGCCGCGCACATCGCGCACGGCGGCCTCGCGCACGGCACACCCGACGCCGTGTGGCAGGCCGTACGGCCGCTGGTCGACGCCGAGGCGCTCAAGAGCACCGTCGGCGTGGCCCGCGAGCTCGAATCGGCGCGCGGGCGCAAGGAGTTCGCGGCCGGCGTCGACGAGGTCTGGCAGAACGCCCGCGAGGGCCGGGTCCGGCTGCTGGCCGTCGAGGAGAACTACCGCGTCACGGTCCGCGACGACCACGGCGACCATCTTGTCCCGGCCGACAGCGACGACCTGGACGCCCGCGAGGACATCGTGGACGAGATCGTCGAACAGTGCCTGGAGACAGGCGCCGAGGTCCGCTTCGTCCCCGACGGCACCCTGACCTCCGCCGACGGCATCGCGGGCGTGCTGCGCTACTGAACCCACCTCGCTGCGGAGTCCCGCACATTCCGGAGGCCCCCTCCCCCTACGGCGTACGCTACGGCGTGATCGTCGACGTAGAGGGAGTGCACACGTGGGAGACCTGCTGGGCGTGGCCGTACTGGGTGCGGGACACATGGGAGCCGACCACATACGACGCGTCGACCAGGTGGTGAGCGGCGCCAGGGTCGCCGCGGTGGCGGACCCGGACACCGATCGTGCCAAGGAGGCGGTGGCCGGTCTGGACGCGGTCACGGTGCACGAGGACGCCGTGGCCGCGCTCGACGCCCCCGGAGTCGCGGCGGTGCTCATCGCCTCACCGGGTCCCGCACACGAGGAGGCACTGCTCGCGGCCTTCACGCGCGGGCTGCCGGTGCTGTGCGAGAAGCCCATGGTGCCCGACTCCACCGGAGCACTCCGGGTGGTGGAGGCGGAGGCACGGCTCGGGCGCCGGCTCGCACAGATCGGGTTCATGCGGCGCTACGACGCGGAGTACCAGCAGCTCAAGTCCCTGCTGGACAGCGGCCAGTTGGGGCGTCCGCTGATGCTGCACTGCACCCACCGCAATGTGTCGTCGCCGCCCTACTTCACCTCGGCCATGCTCATCGACAGCTCCGTCTCGCACGAGATCGACGCGGCCCGCTGGCTGCTCGGCCAGGAACTCACCGCGGTGACCGTGCTCAGCCCGCGTTCGTCGGCGAACGCCCCACAGGGCCTGCTCGACCCGCAACTCGTCCTCTTCGAGACCGACGGCGGCGCCCTCGTGGACGTCGAGGTCTTCGTCAACTGCCGCTTCGGCTACCAGGTGCGCTGCGAGGCCGTGTGCGAGGCGGGCAGCGCCCGGATCGGCGACGACCACACGATGGTCGTCACCACACGGGGCAGCGCCCACGAGGACGTACCGCTCGACTACCTCGTGCGCTTCGCGGACGCCTACGACCGCGAGGTGCAGTCCTGGGTCGACGCCACCCGGCAGGGCCTGGTCACCGGTCCGAGCGTGTGGGACGGCTACGCCTCCTCCGCGGTCGCCGAGGCCGGGGTCCGGGCGCTGGAGAGCGGCGGCCGGGTGGCCGTGGAGCTGGCCCCGCGCCCGGACCTCTACGCCGACGTCAGTCGCTGACACCGGAGTTGCGGGTCGCCGTCAGCCGCTGACGCTCGCCGCGCCCGACTCCAGGTGCCCGGTGAACCGGCGCGACCAGGTCGCGTCGGAGTCGACGGTGACCGTGAAGTCGTACCAACCGCTCTGGTACGCCACGGCGTTGAAGAAGTCCTCCGTCGACGCGCCCGCGGCGACCGTGTAGGTCCACGGTCCGTCGCCCCGGTAGTGGTTGGAGGTGATGGTGAACTTCACCGACGCGGAGCCCGAGTTGACCATCTTGAAGTAGATCGCGAGCTTGCCGGTGCCCGACTCGACGGCGTAACGGGTGCTCACCGCAACGGACTTGCCCGCCTTCGTCGCGTCGCCCTGGAAGCGGCGCAGGAAACGGTTGGGGCCGACCATGGAGAGGTCGTACGTGCCGCTGCCGTAGCCCGTACCGATGTTGAAGTAGTCGGTGGCGGTGCCGCCCGGGTCGACCGTGTACTGCCAGGGCGTGGTGTCACGGTAGGCGTTGGGGTGGATGGAGAAGTGAGCGGCGCTCTTGGCCGCGCCGCCCTGGTTGGTCATGGCGAACCACGCGAGGATCTTGCCGCTCGCCCCGAACTCCAGGTGATCCAGGTACCCGTTGGGCTGGTACGGCAGCGCGCGGGCGGGCCGCGTGCCGGTCTCCTGTGTGGGCAGGGCGTTGTTCGTCGGCACCGGGTTGGGCAGCGGGCCGCAGGTGGAGAGGCCGATGACACTGGTCGCGGGGAGTGCGACGGAGCCGTACACCGGGTTCGCGAAGTCGAAGACTCCGGTCAGGTCGCCGCTGACCTTGCGGCGCCAGGTGCTGATGTTGGGGCAGGTGGCGGGCTTGCCGAGGGAGGTGGTCCAGGTCTCCAGGAAGCGCAGGACCGAGGTGTGCTCGAAGACCTCGGAGGAGACCCAACCGCCGCGTGTCCAGGGCGAGATGACGATCATCGGGACACGGAAGCCGAAGCCGTAGGGGACGCCGTTGAGGAACTCGCCGTCCGTGCCGGCGGGCGGGACGGGTGGCGGTACGTGGTCGAAGTAGCCGTCGTTCTCGTCGTAGTTGAGGAACAGGACGGTCGAGTCGAAGACGTCCGGGTCGGCGGCGAGGGCCTGGTAGACGAGGCCGATGAAGTGGGCGCCGTCGCCGGGCGGGGCGTAGGGGTGCTCGGAGAAGGCCTGGTTGGGGACGACCCAGGAGACCTGCGGGAGGGTGCCCGCGAGGACGTCGGCCTTGATGGCGGCGGCGATGTCGTCGGGGGTCGAGCCGGTGGTGGCCGGGACGGAGGCCATGCCGCGGTCGTAAAGGGGGCTGCCTGCCTTGGAGTTGGTGAAGTTCTTGAAGTAGGCGCAGGCGTTGTCGCCGTAGTTGTCGGCCGCGTTCTGGTAGACCTTCCAGGTCACTCCGGCGTTCTGCAGTGCCTCGGCGTAGGTCTGCCAGGTCAGGCCGGACTCGTCACCGCCGTCGTAGCTGGAGGAGTCGACCTTGCCGCTCCACAGATAGGTGCGGTTGGGGCCGGTCGCGCTGAGCGTGGAGCAGAAGTAGGCGTCGCAGATGGTGTAGTTGTCGGCGAGCGCGTAGTGGAAGGGGATGTCGGCGCGGTCGAGATAGCCGAGCGAGCGGATGTTGCCCACGCCCGAGACCCAGTTGTCGAGGCGGCCCTTGTTCCACGCGGAGTGCTGTGAGGACCAGGAGTGCGGCAGGTCGCCGTTGCACTGGGCGAGGGTCTCGCCGTCCTTGCCGCCCGCGGCCGGGGTGGCGCTCAGCTTCCACGGGTACTGACGGCCGCCGCCGTTGGGCTGGTTGAAGACCGGATAGCCGCCGCCGAGGGTGATGCCGCTGCGGTCGTCGAAGCCGCGCACGCCCTTCAGGCGCCCGAAGTAGTGGTCGAAGCTGCGGTTCTCCTGCATGAGGATCACCACGTGTTTCACGTCCGAGATCGTGCCGGTGGCCGCCTGTTGGGCCGCGATCGCGGGCCGTGCGCCGGTGCCCGTCGCCATGCCCGCCGCCACGGTCGCACCGAGCCCCACGAAGCCTCTTCGGCTGATCGGTGTCATTCGCCCCACCCTCGTCACGGGCGTGCCCGAGCGGCACACCGCGCGCAAGGGTGCACGGGGTGATCGCCAAGGTCCATACCGGGACGGTGAGATGGAGGTGAACAAAAGTCAAAGTCGGCTCCAGGATGCCGAGTTGCCGTCAAACGATTCCGAACAGGGCGCTCAGCCCCCGGTCGACGACCGCATCCATGTCCTCCTGCCCGGTGGCCACCACGTCGTAGGTCCGCAGCAGGAAGCGGCGCAGTTCCGGGGTGTGGAAGTGGAGCAGGGCGAGTCCGAACGGTGAGTGGAACTCCAGCACCGTACGGGCCCGGCCGCACGGCCACAGGTGCACGTCACCGCCGCCGGCAGGCCTGCGCAGCCCCTCCTCCAGCAGCGAGCGGGCGAAGGTCCAGGTGACTCCGTCGCCGTCGAGGGACACCTCGGGCGGGAAGTCGAGGTGCACGGCCAGCGGGTCCGAGGCGAGGTAGCGGAGCGTGGCGGCCACGGGGATCTCCGTGTCGTCCGCCGTGATCAGCCGGGCTCGGGTGGGCTGTTCGAGGGTGATGTCCATGGTCGGTCTCCACTGCGGGTGTGAGGTCGGCCGGATTGCCGTGTGCCTGTACGACCTCGCAGGTGCCCTTTGCATTACGCGGAACCCCGAATGAATTGATGTGACCTGCGTCACTCTACCGCCGAAGGGTGGGGCTGGTGGTGAATTCGTTGGCGGTGGGGCTGGTGATCCCGGTGAGGTGACCCCATGGACGGGACCGCGGGACAGGCTCGCCGGGCGCGATGGCGCAGGTCGGCGGTGCTTGCGGCCCTGATGCTGGCCGCCTTCACCTTCAACACCGCGGAGAACCTGCCGATCGGGCTGCTGGAGCTCATCGCCGCGAGCCTGCGGGTCTCCGTACCGGCGGTCGGGTTGCTGGTCACCGGTTACGGCGTGACGGTGGCCGTCGCATCCGTGCCACTCGCCCACGTGATGCGGGGTGTGGCCCGACGCCATGTGCTCACGACACTGCTGGCGGCGCTGGTGGTGTCCAGTGTGGTGGCGGCGCCGGCCACTTCGTACGGGCTGCTCCTCGCGGCACGGCTGCTGACCGCGCTGGCCCAGGCGTTGTTCTGGGCCGTGCTGGGACCGGTCGCGGTGGGCCTGTTCGCACCCGGGGTCCGTGGGCGGGTCCTCGGGGCGCTGTCCGTCGCCGGTTCGCTCGCCCTCGTGCTCGGTGTGCCGGCCGGTACCTGGCTGGGCCACCGCGCCGGCTGGCCGGTACCGATCGCCGTACCGGCGGCTCTGGGGCTCGTCTCCCTGGTGACGATCGCCGCGCTCCTGCCCACCTCGCGTCCGGACGAGGAGCAGGCCGCCTACGGCACCCGTCCGGACGCCCGTCGGTTCGCAACCGTACTGGCCGCGGGGACCCTGTCCGCCACCGGGGCGTTCACGGGATTCACGTACATCGTGAAGTTCCTCGGCGAGGTGAGCGGGTTCGAACAGGACACCGTCAGCGTCCTGTTGGTGGTGTTCGGCGTTGCGTGTCCGGCCGGGGTGACCGTCACCGGCGCGGTGCTGGACCGCTTCCCGCAGGCAGCGCTGACGACGGCCGTCGCTGTACAGGCGGTGGGCATGCTCGGCCTGTACGCGGTCGGTACCGAGCCGGTGGCGGCGGTGGTGTTCCTGGTGCTGATGGGCGGCGCGCTCGGTCCGGTGTTCATGACCGCCCAGAACGCGATGCTCCACTGCGCACCGGGCCGCACAGACCTCGCCCTCGCGGCCAACTCCGGTTCCTGCAACGCCGGAATCGCGGCAGGCGCCGCCCTCGGCGGCCTCGTCCTACGGTTCGCCGATGTACGGGACACGTTCCTCACCGGCGGACTGCTGACGGCCGGAGGCTGCGCGGTGCTGCTTGGCGCGGAGGGTGTCGCGTCGCGGGGGTGCTGCGTCGCGGGCCAAGGACCCCCGGACAAGGCCTAGTTGAGGAGACCGGCCGGCCCGACCGACCCACTCTCGCCCGAACGGGCGCCACATCCACCACGACGGCCGCTGACCAGCCGGGCCTGCACGCACCATCACTCGGCACGCAGGCGCTGCGTCACGGACCAACACCCGCTGCACAAGGCCGAGTTGGAAACCCCGGCCGGACCTACCGACGGAGGCTCACTCCTGTGCGGACGCCGCACCCGGCGTATGGGAGTCGAGCGCGGCGAGCCGGAGAGCAGCCCCCACACGGGTGATCGCTTCGGACGGTGGGTGCGGAAGGCGGGCCAGGAGCAGGCGGCGTTGTTCCTGAGGGCCGCCGCGTACCGGCAGGACGCGGACGCCCGGTGGCACGGCAGGGGCGAGGGAGCCGGTGACCGTGGTCAACCCGCAGCCCGCTGCGACGAGTTGGAGCTTGGCCAGCCAGTCGCGGGCGGTGTGGACGATCTCGGGCCGCTCGTCCAGCCCCGGCCACACCCCCATGAGCCGGTCCTCGCCGGAGGAGATGCTCGCGATCCAGCGCTGCCCGCGCAGGTCGGCCACGTCGACGTAGTCGCCCCGGGCCAGCGGATGCGTCGCGGGCACCGCGAGGTACAGCGGGCGCTCGGTGAGCGTGCGCAGCACCAGCGGCGGGGATTCGGTGTCCGGCGGCCGGAACGGCGGCGCCGACGCGAGCAGGGCCAGGTCGAGACTCCCGGCTCGCAGGGCGCGTACCAGTGCCGGGGTGCCGCCCTCCCTGCTGACGACGTGCAGGTCCGGGTCGCTGCGCCGCAGGGCGGCCAGGGCGCGGGGCAACAGGACCGCTCCCGCGCTGGGGAACCAGCCCAGGCGGACGGTCGCGGCCTCCGTGGGCAGGCCGGACAGTTCGCGGGCGGTCGCGTCGATCTCGTCGAGCACGACTGTCGCCCTGCGCATGACGATCCGGCCGGCCGGGGTCAGCCGTACGCCGTCGCGGCGCCGTTCCAGCAGTTCAGCGCCCGCGACGCGTTCGATCGCGGCGATCTGGCGGGACACCGCGGACTGGGTGTAGCCCAGTGACGCGGCGGCCGCGGTGAAGGTTCCCTGTTCGGCGACCGCGCGGAAGACCCGCAACGCGGTGAGTGACACATGCGTGAAGTCCATGACGATCACGCATGCTAGCGGTGCGTAACTCTCGTTGGACGCACACCCCACCGGTTCCTACCGTGGCAGTCATGAACGTTTCGCGCATCGCCCTCGTCACGGGCGCCAACCAGGGACTCGGCCGCGCCCTCGTCGAGGGGTTGGCGGCCCACATGGGTCCCGACGACATGGTCCTGCTCACCGGACGCGACGAGCAGCGGGTCACGGACGCGGCCCACGAGGTCGCGCACCTGCCCGGCACGCGCAGCCGGGTCGAGGGCCGGGTCCTTGACGTCACCGACACGGACGCCATCGCCGACCTCGCCGACGATCTCCGGCAGCGCTACGGCGGGGTCGACATCGTGGTCTCGAACGCCGTGGCCCGGGTGCTGCCCGGGGAGTCGCAGGCGGCGCGCGCCGACGAGTTCATCGACGTGTCCAACACCGCCACCCACGCGATGCTGCGTTCCTTCGGCCCCGTGCTGCGCCCGGGCGGCCGGTTCCTCGTCGTGGCCAGCAGCCTCGGCACCCTCGGGCATCTCGACCCCGCGCTGCACGACCTGTTCGACGGCGCGAGCCTGGACCAGGTCGAGTACGCCGTCGAGTCCTGGCGCGGCGCCGTCCACCACCGCACCACGGCCGAGGCGGGCTGGCCGCTGTGGCTGAACGTGCCCTCGAAGGTGGCTCAGGTCGCCGCCGTCCGCGCGGTCGCCGCGGAACGCCGCGAACACGACCTCGCGACGGGCACGTTGGTCGCCTCGGTGTGCCCGGGCATGGTCGACACCGCCACTTCCCGCCCCTGGTTCAGTGACTTCAGTCAGGCCCAGTCCCCGGCCGAGGCAGCGGGCGCCGTGCTCGACCTCGTCTTCGCCGACCACGTCGACCCCACCCACTACGGCGAGTTGGTGCGCTTCGGCAAGGCCCTGGACTGGTACGGCGGTACCCCGCCGGTGGAACAGGACCGGCTGATCACACCGTGACGGCAGCGGCTCGCGGGTGACGAGGCTGCCCGGCGCTCTACGCTCATCCCAGTCCGGGCAGGCTCCGCACCTCCCCGATCCTCAGGAACCGGGCCAGGAGCAGGAACACCAGGGCCATCGCGGTGCCACCCGCGGCCAGCGAGAGCGCCGGCGCCCAGGAGGCCGAGGCCAAGGTCTCGTCGCAGACACGGGCCAGGAGCCATCCGGCGCCGACGGCGCCGACGGCGGCCGCGGTCAGTTTCGCGTAGGTGCGACAGATCCGGCGTCCGTCGAGCAGCCCTTCCGTACGGCGCCGCAGGCGCAGCGCGGTCAACAGCAGACCGATCGCGTACGACAGGGCATAGGCACCGGCCATCCCCGTGACCGCCCAGTTCGCGGGCAACAGGAAGTGGCACGCCGTGGCGAGGCCGATGTTGATGCCGCCGATCCACACCGCCATCCGGAACGGCGTACGGGTGTCCTCGAAGGCGTAGAAGCCCCGGAGCAGGAGGTACTGCGCGGAGAACGGGATCAGTCCCAGGCCGAAGGCCTGCAGCATGTGGCCCAGCGGCGCAGTGGCCGAGGCGTCGGCGGAGCCGTGGGCGAACAGGAGTTGGGCCGTCTGCGGGCCGAAGGCGAGGAAGAAGAAGGCGGCCGGGACGATGACGACACCGCTGACCCTCAGCGCGCGGGACAGGTCGGCCCGCAGGTCGTCGAGGCGGTGTTCGGCAACGGCCCGGCTCATGCGCGGGAGCAGTGCCGTCACGAGGGAGACGGTGACGATCGACTGGGGCAGTGTCCAGATCTGCTGGGCGTAGCTGTAGGCGGTGTATCCGACTCCGTCGCGGGGACGGGCGGCGTCCGCGTCGGAGGCCAGCCGGGTCACCACCGTGCTCGCCGCGAGGTTGGCCAGCACGAACAGCAGGGTCCAGCGTGCGGCGCCGACGCTCTTGCGCAGCCCGGTGCCGCGCCAGTCGAACCGCGGGCGGAACCGGAACCCGGCCGCGAGGGCGTAAGGAACCAACGCGAGTGCCTGGACGGCCAGCGCGATCGTGGTCCCGAGGCCGAGCAGCCGGACCTGGGCGCCCGTGATGTCCGAGACCTGTTCCGGCGCGGTCAGCAGCCCGAGGTAGAGGCCGAACATGGTGATCAGGACGAGGTTGTTGAGTACCGGGGTCCACATCATGGCGCCGAACCGGCTCCGGGCGTTGAGGACTTGGCCGAAGATGCTGAAGACGCCGTAGAGGAAGATCTGTGGCAGCAGGAAACGGGCGAACACCACGGTCAGTTCGAAGGCGTCGTGCGTGGCGGGTGTGTCGTGCTGGTAGATGGAGATGATCTCCGGGGCGGCCCAGGTGGCCAGCGCGGTGCCCGCGCCGAGGACGCACAACACCAGGGTGACCAGGCGCTGTTCGAAGGCCGCCCCGCCGTCGGGGTCCTCGGCCCGGGCACGGACCAGTTGGGGGACCAGGACGGAGTTCAGCGCGCCGCCGATCAGCAGGAAGTACAGGCTCGTCGGCACGGTGTTGGCCTGGTTGTACGTCGTGGCCAGCAGTCCGGTGCCCAGTGCGGCGCCCTGCAGCACCATCCGTATCAGTCCGGTGGCGCGCGACACGATGGTTCCCGCCGCCATCAGCGCGGTCGAACGCAGCAGTCCCCCACCGCCTTTGGGCTTCGTCTGCGCGGCGTGCCTGCGTCGTGTCGGTAACCGGTCCGAACGCTCGCGCGAGCTCTCCTCGATCATGCGGACAATCTACGATCCCGTGTTGTCGGTGCCGACCCCGCGGTCGGCACCGACAACACGGTTACCTGTCAGGAGACTTGAACTGATGATCCCCGAACTACCGAACTACGACGGCTGATTCACGGGGTGAGCTGCCACTGCTCGATGTAGCCGACGTCGAGTGCCGCGCGGTCCTGTACCCGCAACTTCCAGGTGCCGTTGACCGGTTGGGCGGAGGCGTCGACCGTGAAGGTCTGGTCGACGTTGTCGGCGGAGCCGCCGGAGCGGTTCAGCAAGGAGTAGACGGTTCCGTTCGGGCCCACGAGGTCGACGGTCAGGTCGCCCCGGTAGGTGTGGACGATCTTGACGTAGACCTGGGTGGTGGCCGACGCGTTGCCGTCGCGGCCGGTGACCGTGATCGGGGACTCCACGGCGGCGGCGTTGTCGGGGATGTCGACGCGGGTGCCGCTGGCGTAGATGTTGGCGATCCGCCAGGTGAAGGCGGCGGTGGCGGTCGCGCCCGTGTCGTCGGTGACGGTCACCGTGACGTCACTGCTCCCGAGGGTGGTCGGGATCCCGGAGATCAGGCCGGTGCTGCTGATGGTCAGTCCGTCCGGCAGTCCGGTGGCCGAATAGGTCAGGCCCGCACCGGAGTTGGTGGTGTACGCGTCCGTCTGCAGGGACACGGACTGTCCGACTCCGCTGATCTGACCGGCGATCGGGGCCACGTTGACGCCGAGCGCGATCCGGCTTCCCACGTTGATCGCCGCCCACGCGTCGGCCACGGCGAGATAGGTCGGGCTGTACGCGCCGAAGAGGTCCGCGGCGGCCTGCAGGGTCGCGGTGCGGGCACCGGCGTAGTTCGTGGACGAGGTCATGTACGTGGAGAGCGCCCGGTACCAGACCTTCTGGGCGTTGTCGATGCCGATGCCGGCGACGGGCACACCGTCGTAGGTCGGGCTGTCGTAGGCGACCCCGTTGACGGTCTTCGCGCCGCTGCCCTCGGACAGCAGGTAGAAGAGGTGGTTCGCCGGGCCCGAGGAGTAGTGGACGTCGACGCTGCCGAGCGTCGAGCTCCAATAGTCGCGGGAGGCACCGTCCTTGGAGGGCTTGTCCATGTAACGCAGCGGTGTGCCGTTGCCGTTGATGTCGATCTTCTCGCCGACCATGTAGTCGGGGACGTCGGCGGGCAGGTTCTCGTGGAACTCCACCGCGGCGGCGAAGATGTCCGAGGTCGCCTCGTTGAGGCCGCCCGACTCGCCGGAGTAGGTGAGGCCCGCGGTCGCGGCGGTGACGCCGTGGCTCATCTCGTGCGCGGCCACGTCCAGTGCGGTCAGCGGGTGGGTGTTGCCCGAGCCGTCGCCGTAGGTCATGCAGAAGCAGGTGTCGTCCCAGAACGCGTTGACGTAGTTGTTGCCGTAGTGGGCCCGGCTGTAGGCGGCCACGCCGTCGTTGCGTATGCCGTTCCGCCCGAAGACGTCCTTGTAGTAGTCCCAGGTCGCCGCCGCGCCGAACGCGACGTCCACGCCCGCGGTCTGCCGGTTGCTCTGGGTTCCGTCACCCCAGACATCGTTGTCATCCGTAAACAGGGTGCCGGTGCCGGAGGTGCCCTGGTTCAGGTCGTAGGTGCGGTGTCCGGCGCGGTCGCCGTCGACGAGCTGGTACGTCGAGCCGGAGAGCGTGGTGCCGAGCGGGACGGATCCGTTGAACTGGCCGGTGCCGGTGCCCGTTTCGATGCCCTGGTACTGGAAGACGGCCTTGCCGGAGTCCGCGTCGGTGATCACATGGAGTTCGCTGGGCGTGCCGTCGTCCTGGAAGCCGCCGACCACAGCCTCCCAGGCGAGGACGGGCTTGGCTCCGGCGGCCCAGACCACGAGCCGCGGGGCGCCGTCGAGTTGGGCCTTCTCGCCGCCCGCCTTGGACGCTGCCGCGAGCGCCTTGGTCTTCACCGTCGCCGACGCCACGTTCGGGGTGATGTCCGCCAGGGTCAGGTCGGCCTTCGCGGCCTTCGTGACCGTGAGGCGGCCGCTCTTGGCGTGCACGACCAGGTCGCCGCCGAGGACGGGCAGCCCGGAGTACGTCCGCTCGTAGCGGGTGTGGGTGGTGCCGTCGGCGTCCTGGCTGACGTCCTTGACGACGAGCTTCTCCTTGGCCCCGAGGCCGAGGGTCTTCGCGGTGTTCTTGACCGCGGCGCCCGCGCTCTTGAGGAGGGCGGCGTGCTTCGCCGGCGACAGGGCGGCCGGCGCCGCCGCGGCCCGGGGGGTGGCCAGGATCTTCGCGGGGGTGGCGTGCCCGCTGGGAGCGGCGGAGGCCGCGCCGGTCTGCATACCGGCGGCCAGCAGGGTGCCGATCGCCGTGAGCACGAGGGCGGCGGTGTATCTGGGGTGGTGCGGATAACGGTCAAGCCGGGTCAAGGCGTTCTCCTTATGTGGGGTGGTCGGACTCGGTGGAGTCCTGGAGAGCGGGTCGGGCCGGGATACGGCCGTCCGGCGGCGCGCGGGTGCGGGGAGGAAGGGTGAGGAGGAAGTGAACGCTCGGTGAGCGTGGTGCTCAGCAGCGTGGCATCACGCCCACAGGATTGTCATGGCTATAACAAAGCAACGGCTCAAAATGACCGTTGCGAACTGCGGATCACTCGCTTGAGCAACACTTTTCAGCCTCACGCCGGGCGCGGACGCCACGCGGGAACATCGGGCCGTCGAACAGGTGGTTGAATGTCGAGCCGGAGGGGTAATCAATCCCTCAACTTGCGTACGGCGTCTACGACTTGCCCCACCAGGATAGCCACGCCACGAGCGCGGCACCAGCCGCCCGTGAAGACGCTGGCATATGCCAGAAGCACCACCGGATCGTGTGTTGCCAAATCCCTTACAGGGCGTCGCAGCCTGTGCGACAGTCGTTACCGGTCCCTCCATCCGCCTTGGTCGTACCGTCCCCGCATCGGAGTGCGTCATGCCGTCCCATCTCTCTGCGGACCGCCCCGCCGTCCAGCCGCCCGCGCGCGGCTCGGTCGACGCGCTGATATCGCAGGCGCGGCGGCTCATGGGTGACGTGGACGCCGTACGGCGGGGCGCGCAGCATGACGGTTCGGACCCTCGCGAGCGGTGGCAGCGGGCGCTGTGCGATCTGGCGCTGCATCAACTCAACGATCTCGACGAGCACTTGGCCCAGTTGCGGGACGGCCCGCCGCCCGTGCCGGCCACCGCGGAAGCGCCGCTCGTCCCAACTGCCGTACCGGACACGCCTCGTGACGACTCGCTGCTCAGCCGGGTCGGCAGCGCGGAGTGGGATCTGCTGACGGACGGGGCGAGTTGGTCCGGGGAGCTGTATCAGATCCTCGGCCGCGATCCGGCGGCTCCTCCGCTCACCCTCGACGAACTGCCGTCGCTGGTCCTCGACGAGGACCGCCCGAGCCTGACCGCGATGGTCACGGACTGCCTGATCGACGCCAAGCCCATAGACGGCGAGTTCCGGATCGTGCGGCCCGACGGCGCCGTACGGACCGTGCACATGATGGGCGAGCCCGTGCTCGACGCCGACGGTGGCACCGCCTCGATGTGGGCGGTGCTGCGGGACGTCAGCGAACTGCGCCGCAGCCAGCGGACGGTGAGCGAGACCCGTGACTCGCTGCAGCTCCACCGGCACCACGCGCAGACCGAGCGCCGGCTCGCGGTCGAGTTGCAGGAGGCCGTGCTGCCGCCGTGGCGCGGCTCCCTGCGGCTCCCGCACCAGGGGCCGGAGACACTCGACCTGGCCGCCCGCTATCTGCCCTCCTCCACGAGCGCGCTGATCGGCGGCGACTGGTACGACGCCATCCAACTGTCCGACGGCGCAACACTGTTGAGCGTCGGTGACCTCACCGGACACGGTGTCGCCGTCACCTCGGGCATGGCGATGCTGCTCGGCGCGCTGCGCGGTATGGCGATGGCGGGCACCGAACCCGGTCAACTGATGTCCTGGCTCAACCAGTTACTCGACGCCACCGTGCAACCGGCCCTGGGCAGCGCGGTGTGCTGCCGCTACCGCCCCGAGACCCGCACCCTTGCCTGGGCGCAGGCAGGACACCCCGCCCCGCTGCTCTTCCGCGACGGGACGGGGCGCATGCTGAGCGCGCCGGACGGCGTCCTGCTCGGCGCCACCTCGGGAGCGGCCTACGGACAGGCCGAGGAAACCCTCGAAGCGGGCGACGTCCTCCTGCTGCACACCGACGGACTGGTGCCGGAGCACAGTGGAGAGGCCGCCGTGCGCCAACTCCTCGACCTGGCCCCGCGGTTCGGCGAGGCGCGCACCGCACAGGACTGCGTACGGATGGTCGTGGAGGAGTTCGGCGACACCGAGCGCGCGGACGACGCGTGCGTGCTCATCGCCAGGACGACCTGAGAGGGAAGCGGCTGTACGAACTCCTTGTGCGGAAGGAGCCGCACAAACCCCTTATGCCTGGGCGCTGTTGCCGCCCCTGGCCCTGGGGGTCTTCGACTGTGTCTTCGGCAGCGCGAGTTTGATCTCCTCCCGCAGTTCGTGGATCCTCGGATAGCCGGCGTACTGGGCGGTCAGCCGGTACATCTCGCGCAGCCGGTCCCAGGTGCGGTGGGAGGAGTTCGAGCCCATCGCCGCCAGCGCCAACCGCGCGTACCTGTCCGCCTGTTCGGGGTCGTCCGCGATGAAGCAGGCCGAGGCCATCGACAGGAAGTCGAAGATCTTCGACCGCTGCCGTCCGTCGACCCGCAGCGCCAGCGCCTTCTCCGCGAAGTACTGGGCGTGCACGGCCGCGCCGGGCTCGTGCTCGGCCAGGGTCCGGTAGGCCAGGGCCTGCATGCCGTAGAGGTCCTCCTCCCTGAACGTCTGCATCCAGCTGGGGGGCGGTACATCGCCGCGGTCGGAGACGAAGAGGTCCTCCGCCTGGCCGAGGGTGCGGCGCATGGCCTGGCCCTTGCCCATCGACGCCTGTGCCCAGGCCTCGATGGTGTAGAGCATCGCCTGGGTGCGCGGCAGCACCTCGTCGCCGGAACCGGTCTTGGCGAGTTTCATGAGATCGAGCGCGTCGTCGGGCCGGCCCAGGTGCACCATCTGGCGAGCCGCCCGTGAGAGCGCCTCCCCGGCGCGGGGCCGGTCGCCACCCTCACGGGCCGCGTGGGCGGCGATGACGAAGTACTTCTGGGCCGTGGGTTCCAGGCCGACGTCGTGCGACATCCAGCCCGCGAGTACGGCGAGATTGGCGGCGACGCCCCACAGGCGCCGCTGCACATCGGCGGGGTGCCGGTAGGCGAGCATGCCGCCCACCTCGTTGAGCTGTCCCACTACGGCCTTGCGTTGCAGCCCACCGCCGCGGGCCGCGTCCCAGGCGCGGAACACCTTGACTGACTCCTCCAGTTCCTCGATCTCCTGCGACCCGATGGGGGCGGCCTCGTAGCGGTCGAACCCAGCGGGGTCGGCGTGCAGGGGATCGTCGAACCGGGGAGCGTCGGCGGAAAGAGTCGGATCGGAGTGCAGCCATGCGTACATGGCGCTGCTGAGTGCGGAGCCTGCGGCGAGCGCGGCGCCCGCGCCCACCAAGCCGCGTCGGTTGAGCATGAGGTCCATTCCCGTGAATTCGGTGAGGACCGCAGCTGTCCGTTCGGGCGCCCACGGCACACCGTCGGGATGTTCCACACTCCCGTCGTCGGGCCGTTTTCCCGTACGCCCGTGCCGGACCAGACCGAGGTCCTCGATGGTCACGACACGGCCGAGTCGCTCGGTGAACAGAGCCGCCAGCACCCTCGGCACCGGATCGCGCGGGATCTCTCCCGTGTCGATCCAACGCCGTACCCGCGAGGTGTCGGTCGACAGCTGGGGGTGGCCCATGGCCGCCGCCTGCCGGTTGACCCGCCGCGCGAGTTCGCCCTTGGACCAGCCGGCCAGGCCGAACAGGTCCGAGAGACGGGAGTTGGGTTGTCCGTTCACGTCAAGCCCCCAGGTTCTCGGCTGACTTGAACATAGCCCGGTGCGCCTTGCCGGGCGACTATTCGCCAGGGTTCGCCAGGGTGCGCCAGATGGTGTGCCACTGCGCATCTGGTGTCAGGTAGGAACGCGCCACCCCGACCCGGTCACCGAGGGACACTCCCCAGGGTGCACCTGCGGAACCGGGCCGGGAGCGCGCTTGCTTGGACAGGCACTGCAGGCACACGAAGGGATCTGTATCTCCCATGTACACAGCATCGTCCTCCGTGTCCGCCCCGCCCCGGTCGCTGCACCCCCGCCCGGGCGCCGGCGGCCCCTACCTCGACCCGGCGCGTCCGGCGGCCGGCCCCGTGCTCGGTGCGGGCAGGCCGCGGCGCGTTCCGGGGCTCGGCACCCAACCGCTCAGCGGGAGACTCGACTTGTCCGGCCCTCAGGGCGCCCAACTGCGTACGGCGATCGCGTCGGTGCACCGGATCTGCCCGGAGTTCGCTCCGGTGCAGGTGCTACGCCGCAACGGGCGCTCCGTGCTTCTGGTCGGAACGACCGGACGCAGCACGGCCGTTGCGAAGTGTTTACTGGACCACTCCCCCGCGTGGGCCGAGCGGATCCGGCACGAGATAGCGGCCTACCGCTCGTTCGTCCGGCACCGCCCGCCGGTGCGGGTGCCGCGGCTGATCGCGGCGGACCCGGACAACTGCACGCTGGTCATCGAGCGGATGCCGGGCCGGGTCGCGGCGCTGCACCGGCACCCGGCGGAGGCCCCGCCGCGGGCGGACATCCGGGCGGCGCTCGGCGCGATCTGCCGGCTGAACGCCTGGCGGCCACCGGCGGGCACGTTCGACGCCCCGCTGGACTACGCGGCCCGGATCTCCCGCTTTCACGAGCTGGGGCTGCTCACCGACCGGGACATGGGAGACCTCCAGAAGCTGCTGCACGGCATCGCGCACTCGGCGGGCCGCGGCGGGATGGGCCAGTTCTGTCACGGCGACGCCCTGCTGTCCAACATCCTTCTCTCACCGGCCGGTCCAGTGCTGGTGGACTGGGAGCACGCGGGCTGGTACCTGCCGGGCTACGACCTGGCGACGCTGTGGGCGGTCCTGGGGGACGCGCCGGTGGCCAGGCGGCAGATCAGTCAGATCGCGCAGTCGGCGGGACCGGCTTCGCGTGACGCGTTCCTGGTGAACCTGATGCTGGTACTGACCCGCGAGATCCGTACCTACGAGATGGCCGTGCAGCGTTCGATGCACGACTCGACCCCGGCGGCACCGGGAGTGGTGGCCCACCCGGGTGCTGCGCCGTCCGGCGAGGAACAACGGCTGCTGCTGAGGCGGCTGCACGACGACTGCCAGATGGCCCGCCGGGCCGTGCGTGCGGCGGTCGGCACTCGCTGACGGGGACGAAGGTCCGCGGTGCGCCCTGCAGCGGCGCACCGCGGACCTTCGTGTGTCCGCCCGCCATATGGCCGACCTCTATGTGTCCGGCCCACATGTGACTGTCCGGGCCCCGCCACACTCCCCCATTGGTGTACTCCACTGACGCCCCGCAGGCCCGAAAGCCGCCGCCACGAAACTCCTCGCAGCCCCCGTTGACATGGGAAATCACCTTCCTCTGGGCATGATTGACGGATCGTCGGCCAGCCGGTACCACTGACGCACGCCCGGCCCCGCACGGTTCAGCACACCCCACCGTCCCAGGAGGCTGCATTGCGAGGATCCTCGACCGACCCCAACCGCTCTCCCGGACACAGACGCGCGCGCCGATCCCTCGGCGCGCTCGCCACCGCCGCCCTGCTGCTGCCCCTGCTCGGCGCGGCCCCCGCGGAGAGCCCCACCGACTCCTCCGCCGCCACCCTCCAGCGGGCGTTCGCGTCGGCGTCCGCCGAGTACCACGTGCCGCGGACGGTGCTGCTGGCCGTCTCCTATCTCCAGTCCCGCTGGGACACGCACGGCGGAGCGCCGAGTGTGACCGGCGGCTACGGCCCGATGCACCTCACGGACGCCCGCACCGCCCTCGCCGCGACGGAGCACCTGAGCGAGGGCTCCGAGGACCCCCGTGGCGACAGCGCCCGCGCTGCCCTGCACCCCACCGCACAGATCCCGGCGGACTCCCAACTCCCGGCCCGGCTCAGGACGTTGACGAAGGCGGCCGAACTGACCGGCCTTCCGGCGACCGACCTCCGTACCGACGAGACCGCCAATGTGGCCGGCGGCGCCGCCCTGCTGGCCGACGCCCAGAAGGGTCTCGGCGAGCCGCTGAGCACGGACCCGGCCGAATGGTACGGCGCGATCGCGCGCTTCTCCGGCGCGGACGACACGGCGACTGCTGCGGCGTATGCCAACGATGTCTACGACGTGATCCACTCCGGCGAGGCGCGCACCACGGACGCCGGGCAGCAGGTCGCGCTGGCCGCCCAGCCGGACCTCGCGCCCGACACCGCGCAGCTGAGGGAGACCGGGCTGCGCACGGTCTCCGCCGGCGGTACCGAGTGCCCCAAGAAGGTGTCCTGCGAGTGGATCCCGGCGCCGTACTCCCAGTTCGGGGACGACGACTACGGCAACCACGACCTGGGCGACCGGCCCGCGTCGCAGAGCATCAAGTACATCGTCATCCATGACACGGAAGGCCAGTGGGCCGGTGTCCTGAACCTGGTCCAGGACCCCACCTATGTGTCGTGGAACTACACGATCCGCTCCACCGACGGTCTCATCGCCCAGCATGTGAAGGCCAAGGACGTGGCCTGGCACGCGGGCAACTGGTACATCAACGCCAAGTCGATCGGCATCGAGCACGAGGGCTTCCTCGCCGCGCCGGACGCCTGGTACACGGAGGCGATGTACCGCTCGTCGGCGCGACTGGTGAAGTATCTGACGAAGAAGTACGGCATCCCGCTGGACCGGCAGCACATCCTCGGCCACGACAACGTGCCGGGCCCGACCACGTCCACGATCCCCGGGATGCACACGGACCCGGGCCCGTACTGGGACTGGGCGCACTACTTCGCCCTGCTGGGCCACTCCTTCAAGCAGACCGCCAAGAAGAGCGGCGGTCTGGTGACGATCCGCCCCGACTACGCCGCCAACCAGCCGGTGTACACGGGCTGCGTCACCGCCGGCCAGGCGTGCGCGGCGCACGGGTCGAGCGAGGTCCGGCTGTACTCCGGGCCCGGCGAGACCTACCCCCTGATCAAGGACATCGGCCTCGGGACGACCCCGACCACCGGGGTCAACGACCTCTCCTCACGGGTGTCCACCGGTCAGCAGTACGCGGTGGCCGACCGCTCCGGGGACTGGACCGCGATCTGGTACCTGGGTCAGGAGGCCTGGTTCAAGAACCCGAAGAAGCAGCCCACCGCGGTGAAGGCGGCCGGTCTGGTGGTGACGCCAAAAGAGGGTGTGGACAGCGTCCCGGTGTACGGCCGCGCCTACCCGGAGGCCTCCGCCTATCCGACGGGAGTGCCCGCGCAGGCGATCTCCCCGCTGCCGTACAAGCTGCTCAAGGGCCAGAAGTACGTGGTCGGTGACAAGGTGCCCGGCGAGTACTACTACGCGGTCACCTTCACCACCGACTCGCACAAGGTCGTCGTAGGGAAGGATCTCTACTACGAGATCCAGTACGGCCACCGGGTGGAGTTCGTGCGCGCCACCGACGTGACGGTGGAGCGATCCAGCCGGTAGGCAGTCGCCTCAGCCCTGCTGGAACAGTTCCGCCGGGAGCGGTTTCAGCAGGGCGTAGAGGTCGTCCGTGATGGGGCGGTCCCAGGCGGCGATGGTGACCAGGACGTTGTCGCTGCGGTCGAACTGGACGCAGGAGATCCGGCTCTCGGAGAGCTTGAGTCGGCGCACGATCAGCAGGTTGTCGCCCTGCATCACCGGCATGTCCTCGACGCCGACGACGGTCACCTCCTCGTCGTTCTCCAGCGCGAGGAGCAGTTGCGCGACCTCGAACGGGATCTCGTCCTCGGCGACGTCGCGGGCCGGGGAGCCCTCCGGGAGGTTGCCGATGACCATCGCGGGGCCGCGGCCGCCGAAGAGGTCGTAGCGCAGGAAGACACCCTGGCAGCTGCCGTCGGGAGCGGGCAGCAGGCCCGCGCCGAGGTTACCGGGCCAGTCGCCCGGATCCATGGCCAGCACATCGAATTCGGGGCCGGCGGGGGTGGCGCTGCGGCGGCGGAGGAACGACATGTCGCAATGGTACGGGGTGCCGTCCGGCAGTGGAGCCGTGGTCATGTGCCGGGTGCGGATCGTTGTTCGGGTGCGGCGCCGTGGGGGCTGGGCGCGCCCGCGCGGCGGAGCCGCAAATTGATACAGCCCCGCGCCCCTAGGGGGTTCAGCCCGCCGTTGGTTGAATCAGTGCCGTTTCCAGGCCCGTGCGGTCCGTGCCCAGTTTTCGGTAGGCCGCTGACAGGAGGCGCACTGCCGTCTGTTCGTCCGTGTCGAGTTCTACGGCGATCTCGTGGTCGGTGCTGCCGTGGGTAGCCAGGGTCGCGGCAGCACGTTCTCGGGACGTGAGGGTGTCGGTTTCGGTGCTGTGGAGGCGGCGGGGGCGTAGGCCTGCTGCTGCCAGTTCGGAGCGGGCTGTGTCGGCCAGGCCGTCGGCGCCGCATTGGACGGCTGCGTCGAGGCCTCGGTAGAGGTGGTCGCCGGCTTCCCTGGACCGGCCGGCGCGGCGGAGTTCGGTGCCGAGGGCGACGAGGGCGCAGGCCAACTCGTAGGCGGCCGGGGAGCGTTCGAGGTGGGTGACGGACTCTTCGAGGAGTTTGCTGCGGGCCGAGCCGGAGGAGACCTCGGCGGCGATGCGCAGGGCCTGGCCGATCGCGGACGGGGTGCCGAACTGGCGGGCGCGAGCGACCGCTTCGTGCGCGGTGGCGACCGCGCGCTCTGGGGTGTCGTGGCTCTCGGCGCGGGCCAGGTGGAGCTGCCAGGGGCACCACGCGGGGTTGCGGATGCCGCGCGGGTCCAGGCGGCGGCCCGCGGAGGCCAGCTCGGCGGCGGCCTCCTTGGCGAGACCGCGGGCCAGGAGCAGTTCGCCGTAGACGGTCTGGGCGTCCGGGAAGACGACGGCGGCCGGGAAGGGCTCCGCGAAGGCGTGGTCCTCGGCGAGTTGGGTGGCCTCCGCGACCCGGCCGCGGGCCAGCAGGACCTCGATGAGGATGCCGGTGCCGTACCAGTAGACGGGGGTGCCGGGTCCGACGCGTTCGGCTAGGCGCAGGCCCGCGCGGGCGAAGTCCTCGGCCTCGGCCAGGCGGCCGCGCCGGTAGCGGAGGTAGCCGAGGAAGGTGTAGCCGAAGGACAGGTGCGCGCCGCGCCAGCCCTGTTGTTCGAAGTCGGCGATGCCGGTGGCAAAGAGTTCCTCCGCGCGGCCCGGTCGGTCGCAGTACATGAAGGTGAGGGCGACCAGCACCGGCACCTCGAAGCCGCGGTCGGCCTCGGCCCAGCCGAGGCCACCACTCAATGCGCGTTCGGCATGGTGGAGGGCCACATGTGCGGGTTCACCACGGAGTACGGCGTCCCAGGTGCGCAGGCCGACGATGTACCGCTCGGTGAGGTCGCGGCCCTTGAGGCGGTCGGCGAGTTTGGTGAGGCGGCGGGAGCGCGAGGGGTGGTCGGGTTCGTCGGCGCGGAAGGCGTCCCACATGAACTGCTCGGAGAGCATGCGGAGTTTGACCCGGGCGTCGTCGGTGACGCGGATCTCGCGGGCGAGGGTGTCGGAGGCCTCGGCGAGGCGGTCGCTGTGGGCGAGGACCTGGGAGAGGCGGTAGACGATGTTCTGCCGCAGGCCGGCGTCGCTGATCGGCTCTTCGAGGGC
This sequence comes from Streptomyces prunicolor, assembly GCF_045162825.1. Taxonomy (NCBI): domain Bacteria; kingdom Bacillati; phylum Actinomycetota; class Actinomycetes; order Kitasatosporales; family Streptomycetaceae; genus Streptomyces; species Streptomyces prunicolor. Next base: position 767,337 of record NZ_CP108676.1, read on the forward strand.
GGCCCGAAGGTGGTTGACGGTGGTCGCCGGCTCGGTGAGCAGGGAGGCGCTGCCCAGTTCGTACAGGACGGCGGCCCGGTCGTCGAAGGGCGGGGGTTCGCGCAGAGCGCGGGCGAGGTAGCTGCGGGCCGTGTCGGGGGCGCCCGCGCGCAGGATCTCGCCGGCCGCGGCACGGAGTTGCTGGACGACCCAGTTGTCGCCGTCGGGGTGGGTCTCCATGAGGTGGCGGGCGGCGGCGGAGGGACCCTGGCCCTCGTTGATGACAGACCAGGCGGCCTGGCCGTGCAGGGCCACGCGGACGCCGGCGGGGATGGCCCGGTAGACGGCGGTGGCGATGAGCGGGTGGACGAATTCGAGGGTGCCCGCGGCGGTGAGGGTGGCGGTCAGGATGCGGGCGCCGCGCAGTGCGTCGACGGCGTCGGCGGCCTCCTCGTGGCCGAGTCCGGCGACGGCGGCGGCGAGCATCGGATGGGGTTCGGTGCCGAGGACCGCGCAGGCCCAGGCGAAGCGGACGGTCGAGGTGCCGAGGCGTTCGAGGCGGGTGGTGAGGCCGCTGCCCTTGACGGCGGCGGCGAGGTCGCGCAGTTGGTGGGCCCCGGCCTCGGTGGGGTTCAGGCCGCGGTCGTGGATCTTGGCGGCGAGTTCGACGGTCTCGAACGGGTTCCCGGCGGTGACCGCCCAGCACTCGTGGCAGAACGCGTCGTCGGCGTGCTCGCCCAGCGTCTCCCGCACCAGGTCGGCGACGGCCGCGACACTGAGCGGTTCGAGGTCGAGAGGGCGTCCGCCGGCCCGGCCGGGCAGCCCCCTGAACGACTCGGCGTGGTCGGGGAGTTCGTCGGGCCGGTAGGCGACCACGACCAGCAGCGGGAGTTGTTCGGCGCGGGGCGCGAACGCGGCCAGCCAGCCCAGGGATTCGGGGTCGGCCCAGTGCGCGTCGTCGAGGACGAGGACCATCGGGGCACGGTTGACCGCGAGGTGGGTGAGCACCCAGTCGAGGCCGTCACGCAGACCCTGCTGGTCCGGCGGGGAGCCTTCGGTGGGGGCGCACAGGCCGAGGGCGGGGCCGACGATGTCGTACCAACTCCCCAGCGCGGTACGGAGATCGGCGTCGGCCGAACCGGCGAACTGGGGTTGCAGCAGCTGTCGGGCGACGTGGAAGGCGACGCGCTGTTCCTGGTCGCCGCCCCGCGCGGAGAGCACGGTGCAGCCCTGGGCGGCGGCGCGGCGACGTACTTCGGTGAGGAGGGTGGTCTTGCCGATACCGGCCCGTCCCGCGAAGGCGAGCAGGGCACCGCGCGGCCGGTCGCCCGGTTCGGCCCCGTCCGTGCGTAAGCCGGTGAGTGCGCCCAACGCCTCGTCCACGGCGGCGAGTTCACTCTCCCGTTCGAAGAGTGTCCTTCTGCTGCGTGCGCTCCGCTGTCCCATCCCATACCCCCTGCCACGGTGGTGCGCCCGCGCGGGGAGCGAACGCGCACCGTGAGCTACAGGGACCTCAGCGTACGCTTCCCGAGGGTCGCGCGACCCGCTAGTCGGCGAAGGCGTACCGGCCGGTTTTCCTGTGTCGTGCGTGACGACGGGCGACGAGGGTTTCGCGGGTGAACTGCCGTTCTTGGACCCCTTGGTGGGGCCGGGCACCCCGTTCCGAATTGTTCACGGAGTGACTGCCGGGGACGCTGGAGGACGGCGTGCGCGAGCCGCACGCGCTGCTGGTCTCGACGGCTGGTACCGACAGCAGACCGACGGCACGGACCTTGATCCGCAAGGGAGTTGGACCCGAGGGCTGACGGTTCGCGTCGGACGGCGACAGTGTCGAGGCCCGCGATACCACCCAACGGCCCTTCGCCGCACCGACGTTCCACTGGTCGCTCCGCGGCCGCCGGCCGCAACGCCTCATGGACGGACCTCATTCCTCCAACGCCGTCGGCGGCACCACCGCCACCGGACTCGCCGCGTGCAGCAGGACCGCCTGAGTGACCGATCCGATCAGACGGGCCGGGGACAGCAGACGGCGGCGATGGCGGCCCACGACGACCAACTCGGCGTCCTTGGAGGCGGCGACGAGGTGACCGGCCGCGTCACCCGGGGCTACGTACGGCTCGGTGCGGACGTCCGGGTGGTGTTCGCGGTGCGGGGCGAGGAGGGACTCGGTGAGGGTGCGGGTCTCGTTCTCGATGTCGTCCTGGTCGATGACGGGCGGGACGAGTTCACCGGGGGACGCCCAGGCCTGCGGCGGCCACGGGTAGGCGGCGACGACCTGGAGGCGGGCTCCACGCCGGGCTGCCTCGGCGAAGGCGAAGGAGAGGGTGATCTCGTCGGGGCTGTCCACGTGCAGGCCGACGACCACTCGGGGTCCGGGCTCGGCCGGAGGCGCATCGTGCACCTCGCGCCCGGGCCGAGGCACGACGACGACCGGGCAGTCGGCGTCACGGGCGGCGGCCATGCCGTTGGAGCCGAGCAGCAGGCTGGCGAAGCCACCGCGACCTCGGGAGCCGAGCACCAACAGCTGTGCGCTGGAACCGAGTTCGGGCAGTACGGCACCCGGAGCGCCGTGGAGCCCGAGGTACTCCACGACAGGCCGGTCGGCCTGCCCTTCGACATACGTACGGACCTGCTCGAGCACCTCGTCCGGGTCCGGCGGCCCGGCGACCAGGACACCGGGCGGGGTCCAGGCGGCGGCGTACTGCCACACATGGACGACCCGCAACGGCGCCCCGCGTCCACGGGCCGCGTCGAGGGCCCAGTCCAGGGCGCGCAGGCTGTCGTCCGAACCGTCGACCGCCGCGATGACCGGCAGGGTGCTCATGGGTTCCTCTCCTCCGGAGTAACGGGACTTTCCTCCGCTGCCAGCCTGGCTCAGGCGTCGGCCCCGCAAGGGTTCCCAAGGTCGCGTGTCCGGAAAATCAGGCGGGACACCCTTCCACGGTGGTGACGGCGATGGCGACGAGTCGGCGTTCGCGGCCCAGGGCCCGGTCGAGGAGGCGCACCGGGCGGTACATGAAGAAGCGTCGCCTCATCATCTCCTGGACGCGGGCGGTCTCCGCCGGATCCAGGAGCCTGGCAGTCGCCCGCACCGCGGGTACGCCGACGGGGACGGCGCCCTTCATGTCGCACGGCGCGATGGTCACCTGAGGGTTGTCGCGGATCCGCTTGACCTTCCCGGTCTCCGGCGGTGTCAGGACGTAGAGGGTGTCGTCCTGTACGAGGCAGCCGACCGGGGTGGGGACGGCCTGGCCGTTGCAGCGGAAGGTGGTGAGGCTGACGTAGCTGCCCCTGCCGATGCGGTCGAGGGCCTGGTCGAAGTCGCTGCGCGGGGTGGTCATGCGGGTCTCCAGGGCTAGCGGGTTTTCCGGGGGCTAGCCGGTTTTCCAGGGGCTAGCGGGTTTTCCGGTCGGCGAGGGCACGGGCCGTGCGCGCGGCCTGCTCCTCGACGGAGGACCGGGTGTTCCAGCGGCCGGGCAGCATGTCCTGCTGCTGGAACAGAGCCAGACCATGGGCTGCCGCGGCCACCTGGACGAGCAGTTCGAACGCCTCGTCCGGGTCGGGGGCGAGGCGGCTGGTGACGGGCATCAGGTCGTCGTGCAGGGCACCTCCCGCCGTGGCCAGTTCGGGGTGCCGGCTCTTGTCGAGACCGGCCAGGAAGGTGATGTCGAAGAGGGCGCGCTCCTCGGCGGCGAACCGTACGTAGGCGGTCGCGAAGGCCGCCAGCTGCTCGACCGGGTCCGAGTGCGCGGCCAGCGCGATGCGGTAGCGGCGCCGCTGCTCCTCGTAGCCCTTCAGAGCCAGCGAGGCCAGCAGTGCCTCCCGGTCGCTGAAGTGCTTGTAGGGGGCCGACACGCTCACCCCGGCTCTCCGGCACGCCTCGGCGAGGGTGAACCCGTGCGGGCCGCGCTCGCCGACCAGGGCGAGGGCCGCCTCCTCCAGCGCGTTGCGCAGATCTCCGTGGTGGGTGCCGGTGGGGCGCCGTTTGACTGCCATGCCGACAAGGTTAACACTATTAACCATAGGTGAATGGCATTCACCTTCGGCGCGACCGTCTAGTCCCCGTACGACTTCTGGAGGAACCGATGACCGGATCGAACCCCGCGCACTGGACAGCCCGAGCCATCCCCGACCAGCACGGCCGCACCGCCGTGATCACAGGTGCCAACACCGGCATCGGATTCGAGACGGCCAAGGCGCTCGCCCTGCGCGGAGCAGAAGTGGTCCTGGCGGTACGGGACACCGACAAGGGCAAGCGCGCGGCGGAGGAGTTGACTCTCGTCGCGCCGACCGCGCGGGTGCACGTCCAACGCCTCGACCTGAGTTCGCTCGCCTCGGTCGGCGACGCGGCCGGCGAACTAAGAGATGCCTACGCCCGGATCGACCTGCTGATCAACAACGCCGGCGTGATGTACACCCCGCACCGGACGACCTCGGACGGCTACGAGCTCCAGTTCGCAACCAACCACCTGGGGCACTTCGCCCTGACCGGGCTGCTGTTGGACCTGCTGCCGCCCTCGTCCGCCTCCCGCGTCGTCACCGTCAGCAGCGCGGGCCACCGCATGGGCGGCCCGATCGATCTCGACGATCTCGACTGGCGCAGCCGCCCGTACGACCGGACCGCCGCGTACGGGCACTCCAAGCTGGCCAACCTGCTGTTCACCTACGAGCTCGACCGCAGGCTGCCCGCCGGCGGGCCGCTGGCCGTCGCCGCGCATCCCGGCGGCGCCGACACCACCGGCTCCCGGAGCGCGATGTCGCACTCCTCCGCCCTCACCCGCACGGCCTTCGCGGCGATCCGACCGCTGCTCCTCCAGTCCCCCGAGAGGGGAGCGCTGCCCGTGCTGCGCGCCGCGACCGACCCGGGCGTACGGGGCGGCGAGTACTACGGCCCACATGGATTCCAGCAGAGCAAGGGCTACCCCAAGGTGGTCCGCTCCAGCCCGCAGTCGTACGACACGGAGCTGCAGCGCCGCCTGTGGGCGCTCTCCCAGGAGATGACCGGTATCGCGTTTCCATCAGGCACGCAGCCCGGCCGCCACTCTCACGAGTAAAGGCCGGGCTGCCGATGAGTGTGCGCACTTCCCGCGATGATTCGCCGGGGAACCTGCACCTTCAGGTGAGGTCGAACTCCCCTTCCCGCGCCCCCGACACGAACGCGCCCCATTCCGCGGGCGTGAAGATCAAGGAAGGGCTTTCCGGGCGGCCACTGTTGCGCATCGCGATAAATCCCTCGACAAAAGCGATCTGGACATCCCCCCGTCCACGGCTGCCTGAGTGCCAATCGGCGTCACTGAGGTCCAGCTCCGGCTTGTCCCAGCCCGCAAGCGGGTGCTGCTGGATGGTGCTCTCGGCCACGTCCGTGCTCCTCCCGATTCGTCGTCCGCGGCCAGCCTAGCGATCGGTTTCTGATGCCAACAGGCCACGTGAGGGGGACCTTTCAGGAGGCGGGTGGTTCGCTGCCCACGAGCCACATCGAGAAGAACTGCGATCCGCCGCCATAGGCGTGCCCGAGAACCCGTCGAGCACCCTCCACCTGGTGTTCTCCGGCCTGGCCGCGCACCTGAAGGGCAGCCTCCGCGAAGCGGATCATGCCCGAGGCGCCGATCGGATTGGTGGAAAGCACACCCCCTGACATGTTCACGGGAAGGTCGCCGTCCAGCTCGGTCACTCCCGATTCGGTGAGCTTCCACCCCTCCCCCTCCTCGGCGAATCCGAGGTTCTCCAGCCACATGGGCTCGTACCAGGAGAACGGCACATACATCTCCACGGCGTCGATGTCCCGGCGCGGATCGGCGATCCCGGCCTGCCGGTACACGTCGGCGGCGCAGTCCTTGCCGGCCTGTGGCGACACACAGTCTTTTCCGGCGAACAGTGTGGGTTCGCTACGCATGGCGCCCCCATGCATCCAGGCCGCCGGACGTGGTGCGCGAGCCGCCCCTGCCTGGTCGGTGAGCACCATCGCGCACGCACCGTCCGAGGAGGGGCAGGTCTCCGAGTACCGGATCGGGTCCCACAGCATCGGCGAGGCCTGGACCTTCTCCAGGGTGATGTCGTGCTCGTGGAGATGCGCGTAGGGGTTCTTCAGCGCGTTGCGCCGGTCCTTGTACGCCACCAGGGAGCCGACCGTGTCGGGCGCCCCGGTGCGCCGCATATAGGCGCGCACGTGCGGCGCGAAGAACCCGCCCGCGCCGGCAAGTAGCGGCTGCTGGAAGGGAATCGGCAGAGACAGTCCCCACATGGCGTTCGACTCGGACTGCTTCTCGAAGGCCAGCGTCAGAACCGTGCCATGCACACGGGCCGCGACGAGATTCGCGGCGACGAGCGCGGTGGACCCGCCCACCGACCCGGCGGTGTGCACCCGCAGCATGGGCTTCCCTACGGCGCCCAGCGCGTCGGCGAGATACAGCTCGGGCATCATGACGCCCTCGAAGAAGTCCGGCGCCTTCCCGATGACCACGGCGTCGATGTCGGCCCACGTCAACTCGGCGTCGTCCAGCGCCCGTTGAGCCGCCTCCCGCACCAGCCCCGCGATCGACACGTCCCGCCGAGCGGCGACATGCTTGGTCTGGCCGATCCCTACGACGGCCACGGGCTCCTTGCTCATCGCGGATCCCCTTCGAGTACGGCGACCAGGTTCTGTTGCAGACAGGGGCCGGAGGTGGCGTGGGCGAGGGCCCGGTCGGACTCGCCCCGATGGATACGGGCCGCGGCCTCCCCGATGCGGATCAGCCCGGCGGCCATGACGGGATTCGCGGCGAGGGCACCCCCGGACGGGTTGACGCGCACGTCGTCGCCAAGGCGCAGCGCCTTGCGCAGAACGACCTCCTGCGCGGTGAACGGCGCGTGCAACTCGGCGGTGTCGACGGGCCGTTCGAACGCCCCGGCCTTCTCGGCGGCGAGCCGCGTGGACGGCGAGTCGGTCAACTCCCGTACACCCAGCCCGTGCGCCTCGATCCGATGGTCGATCCCCCTGATCCAGGCGGGCCGTTCGCACAGCTCGCGGGCCCGGTCCCCGGCCGCGAGGATCACGGCGGCGGCACCGTCACCGACCGGCGGACAGTCGCCGGTGCGCAGCGGTCGTACGACATAGCCGCCCTGCGGCACCGAACCCCGCACCTGCGCATGGGAGTTGGCGCTCGCGTCGGTCCGGCTGCGGGCGGCCACGGCGGCGAGCGCGGGCTCGTCGGTGTCGCCCGCGTCGATGAGGGCCTGGGCCTGGAGGGCGGCGAGCGCGACGGAGTCCGGCCAGAGGGGGGCGACGTAGTAGGGGTCGAGCTGTCGGGTCAGAACGTCGCGCACCGAGCCCGGGGACGACTTGCCGTACGAGTAGACGAGCGCGGTGTCGGCGTCGCCGGTGAGCAGCTTGGTCCACGCCTCGTAGAGCGCCCAGGCGCCGTCCATCTCGACGTGCGACTCGGAGATCGGCGGCCAGGCGCCGACGCCGTCGAGAGCGAGGGTGAAGGAGAAGGCACGGCCGGCGAGGTAGTCGCTGGAGCCGGAGCAGGTGAAGTCGATGTCGGCGGTTTTCAGCCCGGTCTGTTCGAGGACGCCGTGCAGGACCGGCATCAGCATCTCCACCTCGGAGAGCTCGTCGGTGGTCCGCCGGTGGTCGGTCTGCGCGAAGGCGACGACGGCGATCTCCCGTATCGCAGCGGCTCCTTGCATCACAGCAGCTCCTTGTAGACGTCGTAGTCCGCGTCGGGCTCGCCGGTCGGCCGGTAGTGGTCCGGATACCGGCCCCCCTCGCTCCACAGCGCCTCGACGCGCAACCCCATGCGCACCTGGTCGTACGGAATCCCGCCGATGCGCCCGTGCAGCGCGAGGTCCGCACCGTCGAGGGCGATGTGCGCGTAGACGTACGGCACCTCTATGTCGAGGTTCTTCGCCTTGATGTTGACGATGCAGAACGTGGTGACTGTGCCGCGCGGACCCACTTCGACATGTTCCACTGTGGCGACACCACATGTGGGACACGCACCCCTCGGCGGGACGTACACCTTGCGACAGGAGGGGCAGCGCTCGCCGACGGTCCGTTGTTCGGAGAGCGCGTGGATGTAGTCGGTCTGGGCACGGCCGGGCGAGTAGATGTAGTCGAGGCGCGCGGGGGCCACGATGCCGGTGACCATGTCCTCGAACTCACCGGTGTGGGCGGCGGGTTGATGTCCCTCGTCGCCGCCTCCTTCACCTTCTCCCTCGTACGGTTCGAAGCAGGCGATGTCCGTGATGGCACCAGCGCGTTCCTCGGCCCAGCGGACGCGGACGCGCATACCGGTGCGGACGGCATCGGGGCCGGGAGCGTCCAAGGCATGCAGGAGGGCGGTGTCGGCACCGTCGAGCCGGACCAGCACCCAGGCGAAGGGGGTGCCGAGGGGCTGACCGCGCCGGGGCTCATGGTTCCAGGCCCAGGTGGTGACCGTTCCGGTGGCGGCGACCTGGACGAGATCGCGGATCTCCTCAGCGGTGACGGGGTCGTACTCGACGGGAGGGACGAGGGTACGGCCGTCTCTGGTCTTCACGCCAAGGACAACGCGCTCGCGCAACCCGGTGAGGAACGCGCTCTGGATCGGGCCGAGGGAGCGGGTAAAGGGAAATTCGAGGACGAGGGGAGCTTTAAGCACTTCGGGCACGGCATTCTCCTAACTGAACAGTTGGGGCCGAGCACTCCCACCCAGGGGCGCGGGGAACTGCGCGACCAGCCACAACGAACCCGCAGACAAAAGCGGACCGACCAGCAGAACGCCTACGCCCGCTTATAAACAGGCGCCCGCTTCTCCGCAAAGGCACGAGCCCCCTCCTTCGCATCAGCAGTATCGAAGATCGGCCAGCCGCGTTTGAGTTCAGAGGCGAGCCCATCCGTCTCAGACTGCTCGGCGGTCTCGTACACCGACGCCTTCACCGCTTCAACCGCCAACGGCCCACACGCATTGACAAGTTCGGCAATCTCCAGCGCCTTGTCGAGGGCAGTCCCGTCAGGCACAACATGCCCGACCAGACCGATATCCGCCGCCTCCCGCGCGCTGTACGGCCGCCCGGTAAGCAGCATCTCCAAAGCATGAGTACGCGGAATCTGCCGCTGAAGCCGCACAGTTGACCCCCCGATCGGGAACAACCCACGCTTCACCTCGAACAACCCAAAGGTCGCCGACTCCCCTGCAACCCGAATATCGGTCCCCTGCAAGATCTCCGTACCGCCGGCCACGCAGTACCCCTCGACAGCCGCGATCACCGGCTTGCGGGGCCGGTGGTGCCGCAGCATCGCCTTCCAGTGCAGATCCGGGTCAGCCGTGAGCCGATCCCGGTACTGCTGCCCCTCCATGGCTTTGCCGGCCAGGGCCTTGAGATCCATCCCCGCACAGAACGCACCCCCCGCCCCGGTCAGCACGATCGACCGGATCGCGTCGTCCGCGTCGGCCTCGACCCAGCCGTCGTACAGCCCGACCAGCATCGGCAACGAGAGCGCGTTCTTGGCCTCGGGCCTGTTGAGCGTGAGCACCAGCGTGGCGCCTTCGCGCCGCACGGTCAGGTGTTCCGTACCGCCCATTGCCGTCCTCCCGTCGCCGTACCGCCTCCGGAACGAGAACAGGTTGCAGGAGGCGCCCTGCCAGTACAAGGGGTTTCTGACACTCAGTCAGATTTCTTCTGCGCGGACCCTTCACAGTTGTCGCGCCCTTTGCTCTGATGACCGGCGAACCGACGTCAGGAGGAGTGGTGGAGTACAACATTGCCGACCTGTTCGAGTCGGTCGTCGACGTGGTCCCGGACCGCGAGGCGCTCGTGTACATCGACCACCCGGGCACGGGCGCGGAACGCCGCCTGACCTACGCGGAGTTGGACGCCGCCGCCAACCGCATCGCCCATCACCTGATCGCCGCCGGGATCCGTCCGGGTGAGCACCTCGGGCTGCATCTCTACAACGGCATCGAGTACTTGCAGACGGTGCTGGGCTGCCTCAAGGCGCGGGTTGTCCCAGTCAACGTCAACTACCGCTACGTAGAAGAGGAGTTGGTGTACCTCTACCGGGACGCCGATCTCGTGGCGCTGGTCTTCGACACGGAGTTCACCGAGCGGGTGGCGGCCGCGCTGCCGCGTGCGGAGCAACTGCGGCACCTGGTACGAGTGGGAGCACCGCAGGCTGACGGACCGGACGTACCCGCCGTGGCCTTCACGGACGCGGAGGCCACCGGGTCTCCCGGGCGCGGGTTTCCGGCGCGGTCGGCGGACGACCAGTTCATCATCTACACCGGCGGTACGACCGGGATGCCCAAAGGTGTGATGTGGCGCCAGGAGGACCTGTTCTTCTCGGGGCTCGGCGGCGGTGCGCCGACCGGCGAACCGGTGCGGAAACCCGAGGAGTTGGCCGAGCGGGTCGCGGCCGGCGGGGCCGGGATCACGTTCTTCCCCGCTCCTCCGCTGATGCACGGCACGTCCACGCTCACGGCGTTCATCGGCTTCAACTTCGGCCAACGCATCGTGATCCACCGCAAGTTCGTGCCGGAGGAGGCGCTGCGGACCATCGAGAGGGAGAAGGTCACCAGCATGTCCCTGGTCGGCGACGCGATGCTGCGCCCGCTGATCGACGCCCTCAACGGGCCTATGAAAGGCACCGATTGCTCGTCGATGTTCAGCGTCTCGTCATCGGGCGCGATCATGTCGGAGACGGTGCGCAGGCAGTTCCAGGAGCTGCTCCCGAACACCATGCTGCTGAACAACTACGGCTCGTCCGAGTCCGGCTTCAACGGCACGGCCACGGCCGACTCGGGGGCCGGACAGTCCTTCCGGATCCGCGTCAACTCCCGTACCCAGGTGGTCGATCCGGCCACGTACGCCCCGGTCGCCGTCGGTGAGATCGGTCGGGTCGCGCAGTGCGGTCACGTACCGCTCGGCTACTACAACGACCCGAGGAAAACCGCCGAAACCTTCTTCGAGAAGGACGGCCAGCGGTGGGTCCTGCTCGGCGACATGGCGACCGTGGACGAGGAGGGCGTCGTCACGGTCCTCGGCCGCGGCTCGCAGTGCATCAACACCGGTGGGGAGAAGGTGTATCCGGAGGAGGTCGAGCAGGCGCTCAAGTCGCATCCGGATGTCTACGACGCCCTGGTGGCCGGGGTGCCGGACGTGCGGTGGGGCAACCATGTGGCAGCCGTCGTACAGCTGCGGGCGGATGCGGTACGGCCGTCGCTGGACGAGATCCAGACGCACTGCCGCACCCACCTCGCCGGGTACAAGATCCCGCGCCAGCTGGTGTTCGCGGAGTCCATCCAGCGGTCTCCGAGCGGCAAGGCGGACTACCGGTGGGCGCGGGAGGTGGCGGTCGCCGCAGATCAGTGAGTCAACAGTGGGTCAACGCGCAGGCCCGATTGAACTGACGGTAGCGTGCGGCCGTACCGATGGTGACGAATCTGGTGGCCCGGGCCAGGTCCGCTGTGCCGTCACCGGGCTCAGCACGGAAGGACGTTCGGGTGCCGCTCTTCACTCGCTCTCACCCACTGCCGGATCAGAAGGCCTCTGGGGAGACCGACCCGACAGCGGCGACGGAGGCCGCCACACCACCCGAACCACAGGACCCACCCGAGCCACGCGACTCGGACACGACCGAGGGCCACGGTTCAGTGGACGCGAACGAGGCACGGGAATCGGCCGACGCGAACGAGCCGCCGGAATCGGCCGACGCAGCCGATGCGGCTGACGCGGCTGGCTCTGTCGGCGCGGATGGATTGGCCGAAGCTCGCGAGTCGGCCAAGCCCGCCGAGCCTGCTGAATCCGCCGCACCCACAGGGTCCGACGAGTCCCCTGAACCCGCGCAGGCCGCCGAGGACGCGGAGTCCGCCGAGCGCGTAGAGCCCAGCGAGGTCGAAGAGCCCGCTGACTCCGCCGCGCCCGTTGAGTCCACGGCGCCCAGCGAATCCTCAGATTCCGGCGAGTCCACGGAATCCGCAGACCTCACAGATTCTGCCGAACCCGGCGAGGCCGCAAAGACCGGCGCCCCAACGGAATCCGCCACGCCCGGCAAGCCTCCGGAATCCGCCGCATCCGCCGAGACCACTGACCCCGCAAAGTCAGCCGCTCCCGGCGAGACCGCCATGCCCGCGGAGTCCGCCGCGCCCGGCGACCCCACCGACCCCACCGAGCGATCCTCCCAACTCCCCCTCCACGCGGGGCTGTTCGGCTGGCGCCACCGTTACCCCCGTACCGCACGTGCCGTAGGGGTGGGCACAAGCGTGCTGGCCGGTGCGTTGCTGCTCGTCGCGATGGTCGTGCCCGACCGGCTCGACCGGATGACGTTCCAGTCGTTCCTCCGACTGCCCGTGGAACTGATCGTCCTCGCGGTCGTGCTGCTCGCACTGCCGTCGCGGGCCCGGCGGATCACCGCCGTCGTGCTGGGTGCGTTCGTCGGGCTGTCCGCCGTGCTGAAGTGCCTCGACATGGGCTTCTACGAGACCTTGGCCCGGCCGTTCGACCTGGTCTTCGACTGGGTTCTGCTGAGCGACGCGGCGGACTGGATGAAGGACTCGTTCGGTCGCTCCGGCGAGGTGCTCGCGATCATCGGCGTGATCCTTCTGCTGCTCGCCGTGCTCGCCGGCAGCGCGCTCGCGATGGTGCGGCTCGCGGACGTGATGGCCAGGCACCGCCCCACGGCCGTACGCACCACACTTGTCCTCGGTGTCGCGTGGATCATGTGCTTCACCCTGAGCGTGCAGGTCGGCGGAGTCACCCTCGCCACCAAGGGCTACAGCCAGTTCCTCAGCAACCGTGTGAAGTACGTCCGCGACGGCCTCGGTGACGCCGACGTCTTCAAGAAGCAGCTCACCGTCGACGCCTTCGCGAAGACCCCGCCCAACCAGTTGCTGACCGGCCTGCGCGGCAAGGACGTGCTGTTCACCTTCATCGAGAGCTACGGCCGGGTCGCGCTCGACGACCCGACGATGGCGCCGGAGATGGACAAGACGCTCACGGCGGGCGACGCCCGGCTCAAGGCGGCCGGCTTCTCGTCGCGGAGCGCCTGGCTCAGGTCGCCGGTGACGGGCGCCGGCAGCTGGCTCGCGCACTCGACGTTCCTGTCCGGCCTGTGGATCAAGAACCAGCAGCGGTACCGGACCGTCACGACCAGCACCCGCGCGACGCTCACCAGCTACTTCCAGAAGACCGGCGCCTGGCGCACGGTCGGCATCGTCCCCGGTGTGCGCAAGTCCTGGCCCGAGGGCAAGTACTTCGGCCTCGACAACATCTACGACTCCACCCATCTCGGCTACAACGGCCCGTACTTCAGCTGGACGCCGGTGCCGGACCAGTTCAGCCTGGAGTCGTTCGAGAAGCTGGAGTACGGCAAGAAGAACCGCGACCCGATCATGGCGGAGATCATCCTGGCCTCCAGCCACAACCCCTGGTCGCCCATCGCCCACACGATCCCCTGGAACCAGCTCGGCGACGGCACGATCTTCAACCAGATCAAGAAGGAGGGCACGAACCCGACGGAGGTCTGGAAGAGCGCGAAGCGTGTGCGCACCGAGTACCGCAAGGCCATCCAGTACTCCGTGGACAGCCTGACCCAGTGGGTCCAGCGCTACGGCAACAAGAACACCGTCCTCGTCTTCCTCGGCGACCACCAGCCCGTCCCGACGGTCACCGGGGGCACCGCCGACCGGGACGTGCCGATCACGATCGTCGCCCACGACCCGAAGGTGCTGGACAAGATCTCCAGCTGGGGCTGGACGGACGGGCTCAAGCCCGCCGACAGCGCACCGGTGCTGGGCATGGACAAGTTCCGGGACCGCTTCATGACGGCCTACGCGAAGTGAGCCTCACCCTTTGAGGAACGCTTCGAGCGCCGCGAGAAACTCCTCCGGCCTGGCCTCGTGCACCAGATGCCCCGCGTCGACGGTGACCACCCGGGCACCGGGAATGCGCTCGGCCAGGACCGTGACCCACTCCTGAGGAACCCCGCTGGTGGGGCCACCTGCAATCACCAGCGTGGGCATGGTGATCCGCCCCATGTGGTCCCACCACATGGGGTTGGGGTCGTTGGCCTGCGCGTCGGAGGCCTCGATCATGGCCCAGTCGAACGGCAGCTCCCCCGCCGGGCGTTCGGTGGGCGACCGAGGCGGATCGAAGGGAATCGGCGCGGGCACATCCTCGAGGACCAGCCTCCGTACGACCTCGGGGGCCTCCTGCGCGAGCAGATACGCGACCATGCCGCCGAGGGAGTGTCCGACGACGTCGGCGCGTTCGATGCCGAGCGCCGCGAGGAGGGCGCGGATGTCGTCGCGCATCGCCGCGTAGGCGTAGGCGTCCGCCGTGGCTCCCGGCTCGGTGCCCGGCCAGTCACTGACCCCGTGGCCGCGTAGGTCGGGGGCGTACACGCGGTGCGGGACGGGGCCGGTGGCGAGCTGTTCGGCGATGGGCGTCCAGTCGGTGCCGTCGGCGCCCCGGCAGTGGAGCAGAAGGACGGGCGGCGCCTCTTCGGGGCCCCAGGCTCGGTAGGCGAGCGTGATGCCGTTCGCCTTGACGGTGCGGATCTCGGTGTCCATGCCAGGAACGTAGCCGGTGCGCCGCCGGGTCATCCGCCTGCTCTGCCGAGGGCAGAGACGCTCCGAGAAAGTGCGGGCAAACCTCTTGCCCCAGCGGTCAGTTGACTGGATTACTGATCCCACACACGTCGACCGAATGATCGGTCGCCTGAAATGGCACGATTGATGGAGGGGTGCGCCCATGGCCGACGCGGCGGAGCTGCTCGACTCGGGGGAACAGCTCGACCAGCACGCACTCAGGACACTGCAGTTGGAGCGGCTACGCGCCTCCCTCCGGCACGCCTACGCGAACGTGCCCTTCTACCGTCGGTCCTTCGACTCGGCCGGAATCCACCCGGACGACTGCCGCGCGCTCTCCGACCTCGCCCTTTTCCCGTTCACCACCAAGGTGGACCTGCGCGACAACTACCCGTACGGCATGTTCGCCGTCCCCGAGGACCGTGTCCGCCGTATCCACGCGTCGAGCGGCACCACCGGACGCCCCATAGTGGTCGGCTATACAGAGAACGACCTTTCCATGTGGGCGGACGTGGTGGCCCGTTCCATCCGCGCGGCGGGCGGACGGCCCGGGGACAAGGTGCATGTGGCGTACGGCTATGGGCTGTTCACCGGTGGTCTGGGCGCCCACTACGGTGCCGAGAGACTGGGCTGTACCGTCATCCCCGCGTCCGGCGGTATGACGGCACGCCAGGTGCAGATCATCCAGGACTTCAAGCCCGAGATCATCATGGTGACCCCGTCCTACATGCTCACGCTTCTCGACGAGTTCGAGCGGCAGGGAGTCGATCCGCGCGGCACCTCCCTGCGGGTCGGCATCTTCGGGGCGGAACCCTGGACCGAGCAGATGCGGCGGGAGATCGAGCAGCGGTTCGCGATCGACGCGGTCGACATCTACGGGCTGTCGGAGGTGATCGGTCCCGGTGTCTCGCAGGAGTGTGTGGAGACGAAGGACGGGCTGCACATCTGGGAGGACCACTTCTTCCCGGAGGTCGTCGATCCGATCACCGGTGAAGTCCTGCCCGAGGGCGAGAAGGGCGAGTTGGTGTTCACCTCGCTCACCAAGGAGGCCATGCCGGTGATCCGTTACCGCACCCGGGACCTGACCCGTCTCCTTCCCGGCACCGCCCGACCTGCTTTCCGCCGCATGGAGAAGGTCACCGGCCGCAGTGACGACATGGTCATCGTGCGCGGGGTGAACCTGTTCCCCACCCAGATCGAGGAGATCGTCCTGCGCACCCCGGGCGTCGCACCCCACTTCCAGCTCCAACTCACCCGCGAGGGCCGCCTGGACGCCCTCACCGTGCGGGCCGAGGCTCGCCCCGACGCCACTCCCGAGACCCGGGACGCGGCGGCCCGCGCCATCACCACGGCGGTGAAGGACGGCATCGGCGTCTCCGTCACGGTCGAGATCGTGGAACCCGAGACACTGGAGCGGAGCGTGGGCAAGATCCGGCGGATCGTGGACCTGCGGACGGCCTGAGACGACTCCCCCAGCCGAAAGCCCCGCCCGATAGGCGCAGTTACCCCAACCCCAGCAGTTCGGCCAGATTCCCACCCAGCACCCGGTCACGCACCTCGCCCGGAGCCGTGACCCGTTCCACCGTCGTACGTGCCACGACCGGGTCCCCGTAGGGGGCGTCCGAGCCGAAGAGGGTGCGGGTGGGAAGTTCATGGATGGCCCGGCGGACGGCGAAGACGATGTTCGCGGTGGAGAGTTCGAGGTGGAGGTTGGGGACGGCGCGGGCCAGTTCGATGGCCGACATCCAGTGTGTTCCGGCCAGTTGGCTGATCACCAGCGGCACCTTCGGGTAACGGGCGGCCAGTTGGGCGAGGGTGCGCAGGTCTGCCGCGGTGGTGGGCGCGAAGCCGTGGACGACGACCGGTAGTCCGGCGTGGTCGTCGGCCGCCCGGAGCACCGGCTCGACCAGGGCCGCCTGGTTCGGGGGCGGGGCGAGTTCCCCGATGCCGTACAGCCCGCGGCCGATCACCTCCCGCTCCACCCGGGCCGCGGTCTCGGCGTCGGGACGGCCGAGGGGGACGGATCCGAAGCCGAGGAAACGGTCGGGGTGTGCGTCGAGTGCCTCGTCCAACTCCCGCATCGCCAGGGCGAATCCGTCGTTGCCGGTACCGCCGGCCAACGCCCGTTCCAGCACACCCGTTTCGCCGCGGAGGGAGTCCAGGTCGGTGGCCCGTTCCGGGTGCGCGCGGGTGGGGAACAGCACCGTGCGGTCCACACCCGCGTCGTCGAGTGCCGACAGGTGGGCGTCGAGCGGGTCGTGGACATGGCTGTGGGCGTCGAGAATCACGTGCGTCTCCCTGAGCGTGCTGGCGGCCGCCCGGCGGAATGCCGGTGGCGGAGGCCAGTGTTGATCCCTGACACCGTGGGAAGGTCAAGTGGCAGAGGAGCGCGAGCCGGTGCTGATCGGGGAGCTGGCCGAGCGGACGGGCACCAACGAACGGCTGCTGCGCCACTACGAACGGACGGGGCTGTTGCGACCCGGGCGGCTGCCCAACGGCTATAGAAAGTACGCCGATTCGGACACCGCCGCTGTACTCCGCATCCGCGCGCTGCTCGCGGCCGGGCTGCCCACCCGGGTCATCCGGCACGTCCTGCCCTGCACCACGGACGAGGCTGCAGTTCAGCCGTGCCCGGGTGTACTCGACGCGCTGCGCGACCAGTTGAGCGCCCTGGACCGCCGGGCCGCCGAACTCGCCGCAGCCCGTGAGGTGTTGAGCGACACCATCGCCGCAGCGGAAGCGCGTACGGCTGCGACTCCCGGTTGACAGCTCGACAGGCAGCCCTCAGACGCCGAACCGCTCCCGCAACTCCCGCTTGAGGATCTTCCCGCTGGCGTTCCGCGGCAACTCGTCCACAAACTCGACCCGCTTCGGCGCCTTGAAGTGAGGGAGCTTCTCCCGGGCATGGTCGATGAGTTGGGCCTCGGTGACCTCGCCGCGTGGAACGACGATCGCCGTGACGGCCTCGATCCAGCGGTCGTCGGGGAGGCCGATCACGGCGACCTCGGCGACGCCCTCGTGGGTGTGGAGCACGTCCTCGACCTGGCGTGAAGCGACCAGTACACCACCGGAGTTGATGACGTCCTTCACCCGGTCGACGACGGTGAAGAAGCCGTGGGCGTCCCGTACCGCCAGGTCGCCGGAGTGGAACCAGCCGTCGCGGAAGGCCGCGGCGGTCTCCTCGGGCTTGTCCCAGTAGCCCTCGCACAACTGCGGTGACCGGTAGACGATTTCGCCGGAGGTGCCGTCGGGAACGTCCTTGCCGTCCTCGTCGACCACGCGCGCATCCACGAAGAGAACCGGACGGCCGCAGGAGTCCAGCCGGCCCTTGTGCTCGTCGGGGCCCAGGACCGTGGCCAGCGGGCCGATCTCGCTCTGCCCGAAGCAGTTGTAGAAGGCCAGCTTGGGGAGCCGCTCGCGCAGCCGCTCCAGGACGGGTACCGGCATGATCGACGCGCCGTAGTACGCCTTGCGCAGGCCGCTCAGGTCGCGGGTCTCGAAGTCGGGGCGGTTCGCCAGGCCGATCCAGACCGTGGGCGGGGCGAACAGGCTGTCCACGCGCCCGGCCTCGATCAGGTCGAAGAGCCGGTCGCCGTCGGGCGCGTCGAGGATGGTGTTCGTCGCCCCGACCGCCAGGTACGGCAGCAGGAACACATGCATCTGAGCCGAGTGGTACAGCGGCAGCGAGTGCACCGGCCGGTCCCCCGCGCTCAGATCCAGAGCGGTGATCGCGCTCAAGTACTCGTGCACCAGCGCCCGGTGAGTCATCATCGCGCCCTTGGGCAGCGCGGTCGTGCCCGAGGTGTAGAGCAGCTGCACCAGGTCGTCGGTGCGCGGCTCCGGCCCGTCGTACGGCGACGCCGACGCGAGCCGGTCAAGCAGCGAGCCGTCCGCGTTCCGCAGGGGCAACGTCCGTACGTCGTCGGGGAGTTGACCGGCGAGGTCGGGGTCGGTGAGCACCAGCGTGCTGCCGGACTGGCCGACGATGTACGCGAGGTCGTCGCCGGTGAGGTTCTGGTTGACCGGTACGTGCACGAGGCCCGCGCGGGCACAGGCCAGGAAGCCGATCAGATAGGCGTCGGAGTTGTGGCCGTAGGAGCCGACCCGGTCGCCCGGCGCGAGGCCCTGGTCGAGGAGCACGCTCGCCGCGCGGGAGACGGCGTCGTCGAGCTCCTCGTACGTCCAGGAGCGCTCGCCGTAGTCCACCGCCACGCGTGCGGGAGTGCGCCGGGCACTGCGTCGCAGTACCCCGTCAACCGTGCTGCCGTGTCCGGGCGTCATGACACATGATCCTCGGGCCGCCACCCGGGCAGGTCAAGCGGGCTGGTCGGGGTGGCCGGGTGGGCCCGCCCCACATGGACCGAGACCACATGGACCGAGACCACACCTCCCCCCATCAAGTGCCCGCGCCACCCACATGTGCCGCACTCACACAGGCCGCGTCCGCCCCTCCCAGTACGGATCGCGCAGCCGCCGCTTGTACAGCTTGCCGTTGGGGTCGCGGGGCATCTCGGTGATGAAGTCGATGCTCTTGGGCCGTTTGTAGCCGGCGAGTTGCTCGGCGCAGTGGTCGAGGAGGGCGGTGGCGAGGGCCGGGCCGGGCTCGTGGCCGGGGGACGGTTCGACGACGGCCTTGACCTCCTCGCCCCACTCGTCGTGCGGGATGCCGAAGGCCGCGGCGTCGGCGACGGCGGGGTGGGCGAGGAGCGCGGACTCGATCTCGGCCGGGTAGATGTTGACGCCGCCCGAGATGATCATGTCGATCTTGCGGTCGCGGAGGAAGAGATAGCCGTCCTCGTCGAGAATGCCGAGGTCGCCGACGGTGAAGAAGTCGCCGATGCGGTTCTTCTTCGTCTTGGCCTCGTCCTTGTGGTACGCGAAGCCGCCGGTGCTCATCTTCATGTACACGGTGCCGAGTTCACCGGGCGGGAGCCGCTTGCCGTCGTCGTCGAAGACCGCGAGTTCGCTGATGGGCCAGGCCTTGCCGACCGTGCCGGGCTTCTTCAGCCAGTCCTCGGCGGTCGCGAAGGCACCGCCGCCCTCACTGGCCGCGTAGTACTCCTCCACACTCTGGCCCCACCACTCGATCATGGCCCGCTTCACATGGTCGGGGCACGGGGCGGCGCCGTGGATGGCGTGCCGCATGGACGAGACGTCGTAGCGCGCCCGTATGTCCTCGGGGAGGGCGAGGAGGCGGTGGAACTGGGTCGGGACCATATGGGTGTGGGTGCACTTCTCGCGGTCGATGAGGCGGAGCATCTCCTCCGGGGTCCACTTGTCCATCAGGACCAGGCGGTGCCCTATGTGCAGGCTCGCGCCCGCGAACTGGAGGACGGCCGTGTGGTAGAGCGGCGAGCAGACGAGGTGGACGTTGTCGTCGAACGGCTTGATGCCGAAGATGCCGAGGAACCCGCCGAGGTACGCCGATTCGGGCGGCCTGCCCGGCAGGGGCCGGCGGATGCCTCGGGGGCGGCCGGTGGTGCCCGAGGTGTAGTTCATGACCCAGCCGAGCGTGCGGTCCGTGGGCGCCGACTCCGGTTGTCCGTCGAGGAGTTCGGCGTACGGCCGGAAGCTCTCGACCGTGCCGACCGCGTACCGGTGGGTGGCGGGCAGGCCGGCCTCGTCGGCGGCCTGGCGGGCGGGCTCGGCGAACCGCTCGTGCGCGATGAGGACCTTGGCGCCGGAGTCGGCGACGATCCAGGCGATCTCGGGTGCGACGAAGTGGTGGTTGACGGGGACGAGGTAGAACCCGGCCTGGGTGGCGGCCAGATGGGCCGTGAAGAACTCGACACCATTGGGCAGCACGACCGCGAAGGCGTCGCCGCGTTCGAGTCCGGCGGCGCGCAGACCGTGGACGAGCTGGTTGGCGGCGGCGTGCAGGCGTCCCGCCGTCCACACCTCGCCGTCGGGCGCGACGAGGACCTCACGGTCGGGGTCCTGAGCAGCCTGGGCCCAGAAGCCGGCGGGCGGTGTGCTCGCACCCTGTGTGGCCGCCCCACGTGTGGTCTTGCCCTGTGCGGTCTCGCCCTGTGTGGTCTCGCCCTGGGTGCTCACTGGCCGCTCCTTCCGGCGATGCGGTTGATGCGGTCGACGGCGTGCTCGAAGCCGCGGGTGAGGTCGTCGAAGACGGCCTGGACACTGCGTTCGCTGTTCATGCGGCCGACGATCTGACCGACCGGGGTGCCGAGCAGCGGGTCGACCTCGTACTTCTGGATGCGCGAGACGGCCTCGGCGACCAGCAGTCCCTGCAGAGGCATCGGGAGGGTGCCCGGGCCGTCCGTGTCGTCCCAGGCGTCGGTCCACTCGGTGCGCAGTTGGCGGGCCGGTTTCCCGGTCAGGGCGCGGGAGCGGACGGTGTCGCCGGACCCGGCGGCGAGCAGTTTGCGGGTCAGGGCGGGTGAGTGCATATCGGCTTCTGTGGTGGTCAGCCACAGGGAGCCCAGCCACACACCTTGGGCGCCGAGACTGAGCGCGGCGGCCACCTGCTGTCCGCTGCCGATGCCTCCCGCGGCGAGCACCGGCAACGGGTCCACGGCCTCGACGACCTCGGGCGTGAGCACCATGGAGGCGATCTCGCCGGTGTGGCCACCCGCCTCGTAGCCCTGGGCCACCACGATGTCGATGCCGCCCTCCGCGTGCTTGCGGGCGTGCCGGGCGCTGCCCGCGAGCGCGGCGACGAGCACGTTGTGGTCATGGGCGCGGGCGACGACGTCGGCGGGCGGGGAGCCGAGGGCGTTGGCGAGCAGTTTGATCGGGTAGTCGAAGGCGACGTCGAGCTGGTTGCGGGCGACCTGTTCCATCCACCCGGTGATGCGCCAGCCGGACACCTCGCCCTGGGCGAGTTCGGGCACGCCGTACTTGGCCAGGGTCTCGGTGACGAACTGCCGGTGCCCTTCCGGGATCATCGCCTCGACCTCGGCCTCGGTGACGCCTTCGACCTTCTTCGCCGGCATCACGACGTCCAGGCCGTACGGCATCCCGTCGACGTGCGCCTCCAGCCAGTCGAGGTCGTGCTTGAGGTCGTCGGGGGCGGTGTAGCGGACCGCGCCGAGCACTCCGAAGCCGCCGGCCCGGCTGATGGCCGCGGCGACGGCGGGGAACGGCGTGAAGCCGAAGATGGCGTGCTCGATTCCCAGTTTCTTGCTCAACTCCGTCTGCATGGGCGCAGAATGCCGCACTCCTCCGGACGACGGAAGGCCTTTTCTGATGCTCCGTCAGATTTTCCTGACAGCTGGATCCATCACGCCGTGAGTACGGGCCGGACGGAGGACATCACTCCCCCGCCTCCAGGACCGCCATCGCCGCGTTGTGCCCCGGCACCCCGCTCACACCCCCGCCGCGCACCGCGCCCGCCCCGCACAGCAGGACGTTCGCGTGCCGGGTCTCGACGCCCCAACGGCCGGTGTCCTCCTGGGCGTAGGGCCAGGTCAGCTCGCGGTGGAAGATGTTGCCGCCGGGGAGTCGGAGGTCGCGTTCCAGGTCGAGCGGGGTCTTCGCCTCGATGCAGAGGCGGCCGTCCGCGTCGGTGGCCAGGCAGTCCGCGAGGGGTTCGGCGAGGTGGTTGTCCAACTGGGCCAGCGTCGCCTTCAACAGCTCGTCCCGTACGGCCTCGTTGTCCCGCTCGAACAGCCGCGCCGGGGTGTGCAGACCGAAGAGCGTGAGGGTCTGGTAGCCGTCCTCGACGAGGTCACGCCCGAGGATGCTCGGGTCGGTGAGCGAGTGGCAGTAGATCTCGGAGGGCGGTGCGGCGGGCAGCGAACCGGACGCGGCCTGGGCGTGTGCGGCGGCCAGTTGGTCGTAGCCCTCGGCGATGTGGAAGGTGCCGGCGAAGGCCTCGCGCGGGTCGACGGAGGTGTCACGGAGCCTGGGCAGCCGCTTGAGCAGCATGTTCACCTTGAGCTGGGCGCCTTCGGCGGGCGCGGGCGGTTCGTCGCCGGTGAGGGCGGCCAGTTGCTGTGGCGAGGCGCCGACCAGGACGTGCCGGGCGGCTACGACGCCTTCGCCGTCGGCCGTGCGGTAGGTGATCTCGGCGGCGCGTCCGTCCGTGTCGATACGGAGGGCCTCGTGCCCGGTGGCGAGTACGGCACCTGCGGTGCGCGCGGCGGTGGCCAGGGCGTCGGTCAGCGCGCCCATGCCGCCGACCGGCACGTCCCAGGCGCCGGTGCCGCCGCCGATGACGTGGTAGAGGAAGCAGCGGTTCTGCGCGAGCGAGGGGTCGTGGGCGTCGGCGAAGGTGCCGATGAGGGCGTCGGTGAGGACGACGCCCCGGACCAGGTCGTCGGTGAAGTTCTCCTCGATCGCGACGCCGATCGGCTCCTCGAAGAGCATCCGCCAGGCGTCCTCGTCGTCCACGCGGCGGCGCAGCTCGTCGCGGCTGGGCAGCGGTTCGGTGAGCGTGGGGAAGACCCGCTGCGCGAGGCGGCCGGTCGTGCCGTAGAGCCGCTGCCAGGCCGCGTACTCGCGGTCGCCGCCGGTCAGCCGGGCGAAGGCATCGCGGGTGCGGCGCTCGCCGCCGCCGACGAGGAGGCCGGTGGGGCGTCCGTCGCGTTCGACGGGGGTGTACGACGAGATGGTGCGCCCGCGGATGCGGAAGTCGAGGCCGAGGTCCCGCACGATCTTCTTGGGCAGCAGGCTGACCAGGTACGAGTACCGGGACAGCCGTGCGTCGACCCCGGCGAACGGGCGCGTCGACACGGCGGCGCCGCCGGTGCCGTCGAGGCGTTCCAGGACGAGCACGGAGCGCCCGGCCCGGGCCAGGTAGGCGGCGGCGACCAGGCCGTTGTGGCCACCGCCGACGATGACGGCGTCGTACGTCCGGTGTCCGGGTCCCTCGTGTGCAGGCATGGTTCTTCGTAACACGAGGTGATCTAGGTCGGCCAGAGGGGGGACGGGCGCCCTGCCCTCAGTGACCGCCGGGCGCCCGCCCCTGCCGTAGCACCGCCACCCGGCGGTACAGCTCGACCGCCTCGGCCGACCGGCCGAGCTGTTCCAGGCAGTGGGCCTCGTCGTTGCGGCTGGCGAGGGTGTCGGGGTGGTCCGGGCCCAGGACGCGCTCGCGGGCGGTGGCGACCCGGCGGTACTCGGTGAGGGCGTCGGCCCAGCGGCCCAGCCAGCCGAGGCCCACGGCGACCTCGCGGCGGCTGACCAGGGTGTCGGTGTGGTCCGCGCCGAGGACGCGCTCGCGGATCGCGCACACGTCACGGGACTCGGCGAGGGCCTCCTCCCAGCGGCCGAGGCGCCCGAGGTTGACGCCGAGGCCGTGCCGGGCGCGGAGGGTCTCGGGGTGGGCGGGGCCGTGGACGCGGGTGCGGTCGTCGATCAGGTCGCGGTAGAGCTTGAGGGCGTCGGCGCTGCGGCCGAGCCGCCCGAGGCTGATGCCGACCTCGTAGCGGGCGGCGAGGGTGTCGGCGTGGTCGGGACCGAGTGCCTGTGCACGGGCCTCGGCGACCTCGCCGTAGGTCTGCAGGGCCTCCGGCCAGCGGCCCAACTGTCCCAGCGCGTACGCCACTTCGTAGCGGGTGACCAAGGTGTCGGGGTGGCTGGGGCCCAGTACGCGGGCGCGGGCGGCGGCGACCTCGCAGGCCATGCGGTACGAGTCCTCCAGGCGGCCGAGCCGGCTGAGGTTGAAGGCGAGGTTGTGGCGGCAGCGCAGGGTGTCCGGGTGGTCGGGGCCCATCGTGCGTTCCCGGGCGGCGAGTACGGAGATGTACACCTGGTGTGCGTCGAAGTGGCGGCCCAACTGGCCCAGGACGTACGCCATTTCCTGCCGGGCGGCGAGCGTGTCGGCGTGGTCGGCGCCCAACGCCCGTTCCCTGGCCCGCGCGACGTGGGTGTACTCGTGCAGGGCGTCGGCGGCGCGGCCGGTGCGGCTGAGGGTGAAGCCGAGTTCGTAGCGGCTGGCGAGGGTGTCGGGATGGTCCGGGCCCAGCAGGTGCTGCCGTTCGGCGGCGACCGCGCGATGCACCTCGCCGGCCTCCGCCCAGCGGCCCAACCGCCCCAGACTCAGGCCCGCGTTGTGGCGTCCGGCCAGGGCGTTGAGCACCTCCGTGGGCGGTGCGGACGGTGACTCCGGCGCGGTTTCCTCGGCGTGGCCGGTGGTCGGGCGGGCGATCCACTCGCCGGTGAGTCCGGCTCCGGCGTCCGGTGGAGTGGTGCGCAGTCCGGCGCCGGTCGCCTTGTGCCCGGTGGTCATCCCGCGCGTCCAGGACGGCAGGCGCACCTCGCGGGCGTCCGGCTCCGACCCCGGCTCGGACACCGCTCCGGACGGGCGCAGTTGGGGCTGCGGGGTCACAACGGTCGGTACGTACAGGGGTGTCGTACGGCCCAAGGTGATCCGGCGGCCCAACTCAAGGGCGTCGTGCGGACGTTGTTCCGGGAGCTTGGCCAGCAGGTCGAGGATGGCCTTCTCCAGGTACTCGGGCAGTTCGGGCCGCTCGGCGCGCGGCGGGCGGGGTGCGTTGTCGCGGTGGCCGATGAGGATCGCCCAGGCGTCGCCCAGGTCGAACGGCGGTGCCCCGGTGGCGAGTTCGTACAGCACGCAGCCGAAGGAGTAGAGGTCGCTGCGCTGGTCGACCTCGGTGCCGCTGATCTGTTCCGGCGACATGTAGTGCGGGGTGCCCATCGCGATGCCGGTACCGGTGAGGCGGGAGGTGAAGCCGATGTCGGCGCCGAGGCGGGCGATGCCGAAGTCGCAGATCTTCACCGTGCCGTCGGTCAGCCGCATGATGTTCGCGGGCTTCAAGTCCCGGTGCACGATGCCCTGTTGGTGGCAGTAGGCGAGGGCCGAGGCGACCTGCTCGGCGACGTCGACGACGTCACCGACGGGCAGCGGCCGCTGCTTGTTGTCCTCCAGGAGCTGGCTGAGATTGCGGCCGTCGAGCAGCTCCATCACCAGGTAGAGGACGCCGTCGGACTCGCCGAAGTCGTGGACGACGGTCACCCCGCGGTGCTGCAGCCCGGCCGCCACCCGGGCCTCCCGCCGGAACCGCTCGCGCAGGACGCGGGTGAACGACTGGTCGTGGTGCGGGTTCAGCGGCTTGAGGCACTTCACGGCGACCTGCCGCCCCAGTGACTCGTCCCGCGCACGCCACACCTCGCCCATGCCGCCGCGCCCGATCAGATCGAGCAGCCGGTAGCGGCCCTGGATCAGTCTGCTGTCCCCCATCTCCCGCGATCGCCCCCGTCAGTGTTCGTCCCGCCCTCCCCTGGCTCGTCCAGTATGGCGAGCGATCGTCCGACTTTGTACGGGGCAGGCCGCGAGCCGGGCCGAGCCGTGACACGGTACACAGGATGTGCCTGGGCGGGTGGTGCCGACGCACATGTGCGGGGACTCAGCGCAACAGGGTGCCGGTGGCGTGGAGTTGCCGGGT
This sequence comes from Streptomyces prunicolor, assembly GCF_045162825.1. Taxonomy (NCBI): domain Bacteria; kingdom Bacillati; phylum Actinomycetota; class Actinomycetes; order Kitasatosporales; family Streptomycetaceae; genus Streptomyces; species Streptomyces prunicolor. Next base: position 793,231 of record NZ_CP108676.1, read on the forward strand.
GACGGTGGTGGGTGCGGGGGTCGGTTTGTCGGGGCCTCGGGGCTGGTCTGCCGTAGAACTGACGGGCGTACGGCGGCAGGGAGACGTACGGCTGGTGCGCCACGCGCCGTCGGAGCGCCTCGCGCGCCGGGAAGAGCCGAATGTGTTCGGCCCGGAATGTAAAGCGTTTCGAACCTCGCCGAAGTGATTGACGCTTCCGGACGCTGCGGCAAATGGTTTCTCTTCAGGTGGACCCGAAGCGCGCAGGAATGCCGAACGGCGCGCTGTGGATCGGCGTGAAAACTCGCACCGGGCGGGCACCACGGGGCGGGTTGTCACACAATCGTGGGGAGAATCTTGTGACCGAGTGGATATTGGCATTCGACGCCGACTGCCGATTCTGCGAAGAAGTGGTGGACCGGGTTCGTGTGTCCGTCGACGGCACGTTGACCACCGCGGGCCTCACGGAACCCCGTATTCGCGACCTGCGCGTGCGTGCGCTGGGGGAAGGGGCCGAGTGGGCGCCGACCCTGTTGGCGGTCGACGGCGACCGGGTGCGGGCCTGGACCGGAACCGCGCTGTCCCTCCGCCTGGCGCGGCTGTTGGGGCCCTCGGACTCGCTGCGGGTGGTGCGTGCGCTCCGCGACCTCGATGTGCTGCGGCCGCCGAGCCGTCGAGGAATCCTCAAGGCCGTCCCGGGGCTTGCTCTGGGAACGTTCCTGGTCACCGGTGGCCTGGCAGCCTCACCCGCGCAGGCCGTGACCCGCGCCAAGGGCGGTAAGGCCTCGCGATGGGTGAAGGCCAACCTCGACCGACTGCCCTCCGGCTACGCCGAGTTCGCCTCCTACCCCGCGGACTATCGGCGCGCCATTTACGGCGCGCTGTCCGCTTCGGCTCGGAGTGATCTGTGGGTGGCACATTTCGCGAACTACCGGAAGACACACCCCGGTCTGTCGGCCGAACAGTCCGCCGTGCTGGACGACGCGACGCGCTCGGCACCGCAGATCATCGCGGGGCGCCGGCAGGAAGCAGCCGCCGAAGCGCTGGAGACGGCGGCTGTGGCGGCGTTCGGCGAGAGCGAGGCGCGGGCGATTCTCATGACGCTGGGCCCCGCCGACACACAGAGTGCGGCGCCTCGGAGCGATCAGAGCGCCCAGGTCCTCGACTGCAATTCCCAGTGCGCGGGGACCGGAAGCTGCGACACCGTCTGCTATGCCTCACCGTTTTACTGCAACTGGACGGACCGCGGCTGCGGTCCACTGTGGCTGGGACCGTGCAGCGGGTTCTGCATCTGAGGCCACCCCTATCGGGCGCCGTCCACGGTACCTACGGCGGTACCTACGGCGACCGCGCCTCCGACATCGTTGTCGGAAGCGCGGCCCGCCCGAGGCGCGGCCCTACGGGATGTGGATGTGGCAAGCCCCGAGGGGGCACCGGACGCCGGGGAGTGCGATCGCCCTACGGCGTGTAGAGGGCGTCACTGCCGTACAGCTGCCTGGTGAACGCGGAGACATCGGCGCTGCGGTTGGTGCCGTCGAGGTTGTACGTCAGGAAGACGCCGTACCCCTCGCTGACCGTGCGGGCGGCGAGGGAGGCGGCCGTGCTCTGTGAGGTGCCGCCGATCTGGACGGCCGCCGGTGACAGCTTCGACTTGGGCAGTGCGATTCCGGGGACCTGCCAGCTGCCGTAGTACGGGTTCCAGGCGTAGTCGAACTTGGAGGTGACGTCGACGCCGCCGTAGGACAGGCGCGACGCGGCCGGGCCGATGTTGTAGAGGCTGATGATCTTGCCGGGCATGTTGGCGCGCAGTGCCGACACCAGGTACACAAACGAGCTGGCGTTGGGCTGGGCGGTGCCGTTGTTGCCGTAGTCGGCGTACTCGTCGTCGAAGTCGATGCCGTCGAGGCCGTACTTGGTCACGGTGTCCGACAGCTGCTTCGCGAATGTCGAAGCCGTCTGCTGGGACGGGAAGTTGGCGAAGCCGGAGCCCTGGTGGTTGCCGAGCACCGAGAGGACGACCTTGATGCCCTTCTGCTGCAACGGCCGTATCTGCGTGGCGGCGTTGTCGAGGACGCTCTGCACGTTCGGGTTGAAGTACAGGGTCCCCGCCTTCGTGCCCGCGTCGTAGTTGATGTTCGCGGCGAAGATCACGGCGATGTCGAAGACTTGGGCTCCGCCGTTGGCGAGGGTGTATTTGCCGACGTTCAGCATGCTGTTGTTGTTCACCTCGACGTACGCCACCGAGGTCGGTCCCTGTTTCGCGGCGGCGGGGGCCGCTGCCGCGCCGTTCGTGGCGGTCGCGCCCAAGGCGAGTGCCGCCATGGTCGAGAGCGCGAGCGCGGCCGTCCGTATTCTTCTCCGTACCGGAGTGAACATCGTTGATCGGTCTCCCATCGCATGGAGCGGCGCCCGCCTGCTCGCGAGCGCCGAGTGGGTTCCCCCGCCCCTTCCGTTCCCGGGACCGAATCCCCGGAACCATGCGAGAACCCTTCCCGACTCCACGCAAATGGCGCCGCAACTCCGAATCCGGGCAAGGGAGTTACCGGAAAGCTACGCTGCCGCGCTGCCCAGGCCCCGCGACCGACAGAACCCACGGACTAACGCCGCACCCTCGGCATCCCCAGTCCGATCCACGAGATGATCTCCCGCTGGATCTCGTTGTTGCCGCCGCCGAAGGTGAAGATCACGGCGGAGCGGTAGCCGCGTTCCAGTTCGCCGTGCAGGACGACACCCGCCGAGCCCTCCTTCAGCGCGCCGGCCGCGGCGACGATCTCCATGAGCCAGGCGTACGCGTCCCGGCGGGCCTCGGAGCCGTAGACCTTGACGGCGGAGGCGTCCTGCGGGGTGAGGGTGCCTTCCTGGACGGCGTTCACCATCTGCCAGTTGAGGAGTTTCATCGCGTCGAGCCGTGCGTGGGTGCGGGCGAGGAGGCGGCGGACCCAGGGGAGGTCGACGACACGGCGGCCGTCGGCGAGTTTGGTCTCCATGGCCCAGTGCTGAACGTCGTGCAGGGCGCGGATCGCCATGGTGCCGTGGGCGGCGAGGGTGACGCGTTCGTGGTTGAGCTGGTTGGTGATCAGGCGCCAGCCCTGGTTCTCCTTGCCGACGCGGCGGGTGACGGGGACGCGGATGTTCTCGTAGTAGCTCGCGGTGGTGTCGTGCGAGGCGAGGGTGTTGATCACGGTGCAGGAGTAGCCGGGGTCGGCGGTCGGTACCAGGAGCATGGTGATGCCCTTGTGCGGCGGGGCGTCCGGGTCGGTGCGCACGGCGAGCCAGACCCAGTCGGCGGTGTCGCCGTTGGTCGTCCAGATCTTCTGGCCGTTGACGACGTACTCGTCGCCCTCACGCACAGCGCGCGTCTTCAGGGCGGCCAGGTCCGTGCCCGCCTCGGGCTCGCTGTAGCCGATCGCGAAGTCGATCTCGCCGGAGAGGATCTTCGGGAGGAAGTACGCCTTCTGCTCGTCCGTGCCGAACTGCATGATCGTCGGGCCGACGGTGTTGAGCGCCATCAGCGGCAGCGGTACGCCCGCCTGCGCGGCCTCGTCGAAGAAGATGAACTGCTCCATCGGCGACAGCCCGCGCCCGCCGAACTCCTCGGGCCAGCCGACGCCGAGCCAGCCGTCCGTGCCGAGCCGGCGGATGGTCTCGCGGTAGAAGCGCTTCTGGGCGGCGGGGTCCTCGTAGCGGGAGTAGGCGTGGTCGGGCACCAACTCGGCGAAATAGGCGCGCAGTTCGGTGCGCAGCCGCTGCTGCTCGGGCGTGTATTCGAGATGCACGGCGCCTCCAGGCTCCCCAAGGCCGGTCCTGACGGCGCACACCGTAGAACGTGTTCCAGAAATAGGGAATGGCGAGGCGGCAACACCCCTGAAGTGGGCATGAATGCGCGTCAGTTGAGCGTGGCCATGAACTCCGTGCACGCCCGCGCGCACTCCCGGCACGCCTCCGCGTCCGCCTCGGCACCCGGCTGCGCGTCGAGGACCTGCGCGCACTCCAGGCAGACGAGCAGACACCACTTGGCCTGGAGGCGCAGGGCGGACTCGTCCTGGCGGTTCTGCTCGGCCAGCATCCGGCAGGTCGCGTCGCACACCTCCGCGCACAGCAACGCCTTGCGTCGTACGAGTGCCTCGTGGTCGGTGGCGTCCGGATCGGAGCCGCTGACGCGCAGCACACAGGCCCGCGCACACGCGGTGCAGGCCTGTGCGCAGGCGAAGCGGTCCTCCAGAAACCGGACGAGCTCCTGCTGCGTGGTCATCGCTGTCACACGGTCCGGGTTGCCGCCGGCGCCCATCGCAAACCCGGGCACGGCGGGCGTCCGGGGTGCGCGGGATCCCGGCGGTCAGTACGGTGCTCTCCAGGTGTTCGACCTTGGACACGAGCAACCGCGCACGTCATCGAGGGGTTGAGGCGGCATGGCCGGCAAGAAGGCGACAAAGCTGCCGCGCGAGAAGTACGAGACCGAACTGCTGCGTCTGCAGACGGAGTTGGTGAAGCTCCAGGAGTGGGTGCGGGCCGAGGGCACCCGGCTGGTGATCGTCTTCGAGGGGCGGGACGCGGCGGGCAAGGGCGGCACCATCAAGCGGGTCGCCGAGCACCTCAACCCCCGTGTCGCCCGGATCGCCGCCCTGCCGAAGCCGACCGACCGCCAGCGCACCCAGTGGTACTTCCAGCGGTACGTCGAGCATCTGCCGGCCGCCGGGGAGATCGTGCTGTTCGACCGCTCCTGGTACAACCGGGCCGGCGTCGAGCGGGTGATGGGCTTCTGCTCCAAGGAGGAGTACCAGCTCTTCCTGCGCCAGTGCCCCATCTTCGAGCGGATGCTCGTGGAGGACGGGATCGTGCTGCGCAAGTACTGGTTCTCGGTGAGTGACGCCGTGCAGCAGGACCGGTTCCGGCGCCGGCTGGAGGATCCGCTGCGGCGCTGGAAGCTCTCACCGATGGACCTGGAGTCCATCACCCACTGGGAGGACTACTCGCGGGCCAAGGACGAGATGCTGGTGCACACCGACATCTCCGAGGCCCCCTGGTACGTGGTCGAGAGCGACGACAAGCGCCGGGCCCGGCTGAACATGATCGCCCACCTGCTCGGCTCGCTCCCCTACCGCGAGGTGTCGCCCCCGGTCCTCGAACTCCCGCCGCGCCCGCCGGCCACCGGCTACGAACGCCCGCCGCGCGATCTGCAGACGTACGTCCCGGACCACGCGGCGAGTCTCTGAGCCGGACGGTCGAGGAGCACCATGTCCCCCAGCCCGGGCGGGCGCGCCCTGGAGTGGCGGCGCCTGACGCCCGGAATCGCCGCGCTGGCCGGATACCGGCGTTCATGGCTGCGCGGCGATCTGCTGGCCGGAGTCACGGTGGCCGCGTACCTCGTCCCGCAGGTGATGGCGTACGCCGGAGTCGCCGGCCTCCCGCCGGTCGCCGGCCTGTGGGCGATCCTCCCCGCGCTCGCCCTGTACGCCGTCCTTGGCTCGTCCCGGCTGCTCTCGGTCGGCCCCGAGTCGACGACCGCGCTGATGACGGCGACGGTCGTAGGCCCGCTCGCCGCGGGCGACCCGGCCCGCTACGCCACCCTCGCCGCCGCCCTCGCGATCACGGTCGGCCTGCTCTGTCTCGTCGCGTGGGCGGTACGGCTCGGCTTCGTCGCCGATCTCCTCTCCCGCCCGGTCCTGATCGGCTACTTGGCGGGCGTGGCCCTGATCATGATCGTGGACCAACTGCCCAAACTCACCGGGGTGTCGACGACAGGTTCAGCCTTCTTCCCCCAACTCTGGTCGTTCCTACGGCACTTGGGTCAACTCCACGCGCCCACACTCCTGTTCGCCGCCGTCACGCTCACGTTCCTGTTCACGGTGGCCCGCATGTCCCGGATGGTGCCCGGCCCGCTGCTGGCCGTGGTGCTGGGCACGGCGGTCGTAGCCGTCCTCAACCTCGACGACCGCTACGGCATCAAGGTGATCGGCCACGTCCCGGCGGGACTTCCCACGCTCGGCCTGCCCGACCTCACCCAACTCCCCCACCTGGTACTGCCCGCGCTCGGCGTCCTGCTCGTCGCCTACACCGACTTCATCCTCACCGCGCGGGCCTTCACCGGCGGCGAGGAGGACGAGGGCCCGGGGCTCGACGCCGACCAGGAGTTCCTGGCCCTGGGCGCGGCCAATCTCGGCGCCGGTGTCCTCCACGGCTTCCCGGTGAGCAGCAGCGCCAGCCGCACCGCGCTGGCCTCCTCGGCGGGCGCCCGCAGCCAGGCGTACTCACTGATCGCCGGAGCGGTCGTCCTGGCCGTCCTGCTCTTCCTGAGCCCCCTGCTGTCCCGCACCCCCTCGGCGGTCCTCGGCGCCCTCGTCGTCTACGCGGCCGTCCGCATGATCGACCTGTCCGGCTTCCACCGCCTGGCGAGCTTCCGCCGCCGCGAACTCCTGCTCGCCCTCGGCTGTTTGACCGGAGTGCTGGCCCTGGACATCCTCTACGGCGTGATCGTCGCCGTAGGCCTGTCGGTGGCCGAACTCCTCACGCGGGTGGCCCGTCCGCACGACGCCGTCGAGGGCCTGGTCCCCGGAGTGGCCGGCATGCACGACGTGGACGACTATCCGCAGGCCCGCACGATCCCCGGCCTGCTCGTCTACCGCTACGACTCGCCGCTCTTCTTCGCCAACGCGGAGAACTTCCGCCGCCGCGCCCTGGCCGCCGTAGCCCAACAGGCCGTCCCCGTGCGCTGGTTCGTCCTCAACGCCGAGGCCAATGTCGAGGTGGACATCACCGCGCTGGACGCGGTCGACGAGCTCCGGCGCGAACTCGCCCACCGGGGCGTCGTGTTCGCCCTCGCCCGGGTCAAACAGGACCTCCTCGACGACCTGGAGGCGTACGGACTGGTGGAGTCCGTCGGCACGGACCACATCTTCCCGACCTTGCCCACGGCCGTGGCCGCGTACCGGGAATGGAGCAGTGCGCCTGATCAGGGGGCGGCGGGGTCGGTGACGTAGCGCCCGTTCTCGGCGTGGAGACAGTGGCCACGTGGACGCGAAAGACCGCCGCTCGGCGGACGGTTTCGCCGAGCGTCGGGTGACCGGCGTGACTGCGTCGCCGAGCGGCGGTCGCCGCGCCTGTCGGGGATCTGGGGAGCGCGGCGCGAAGCGGGTGGACAGGTGGGCAGGCGGGCAGATGAAGGAGGCGTGGCGTCGTGTACCGGCGTCAGCCGGCCGCTCGTGCTGCGGTGACCGCGGTGCGGGCCGCGTGTTCGACCGTGGCTATGCCGCCTGTCATCGACGTGTTGCCGTCGGAGAGGACCGCGACGAGGTAGTGGTGGGTTCCCGAGGTGACCCGTCCGACGCTGTTGATGTCCCACAGGTCGGTGGTGCTGCGCTGCAGCCAGCCGTTCTTGAGCGCCCACCCGGAGTCGGAGGCCGCCGACACGCCCCACGACTGCCCGGCGGCGATGCGGGTCATCAGCGTACGGATGTAGGTCCGGGACGCCGTGGTGAGCGCGGGCTCGCTCGCGGACGAGGTCCCGGCGTCGGCGAACACCGCGCGCAACAGGCGGATCTGGTCGGTCACCGTGGTGCGCGTCAGTCCCCACCTGCCGCCGGTCCCGCCCACGGTCGAGGACAGCCCGAGACGCTTGTTCACCGCCTCCAGGCCGGGCGCCAGGCCGATCCGCCGCCAGAGCGCGTTGGCCGCGTCGTTGTCGCTGCGCTCGATCATCGCCTCGGCCTGGGTGCGCTCCTGCTGAGTGAGGCCGTGTCCGGCGTCCTGCGCCTGGAGGAGAAGCGTGGCGAGGATGTCCACCTTGATGATGCTGGCCGTGTCGTACGGGACGTCGCTGCCCCGCACCTGCGGCTTGCGGTCGGGGTGGTCCAGGTCCAGCACGGCGGTCGTCACACGCGCCTCGCTCCGCGCAGTCGCCGGCGTGGTGCCGGCTGCCGCGGCCGGACCGACCCCACCGGCCGTGACCAGGCTGGTCACGAAGCCGGTGAGAAGCACCGCGCAGAAGCCGGCACGCCTGCCGCGTCGGCCGGGCATCCTCGCGTTCCGCGTGGTCGGTCGGGGGTTCGGGCGGTACGGCATACGGCCTCGGTTGTTCGGGGACACGGACCTGTGAACGTAGACGAGGCAGCGGTTCCGTGACGTGACCGGTGCCACGAAAAAGCCCGAACCGCCCATTTTGTGAAGAGAGCCACAACTCCAGGACCGGCCCGCACCTGGCCGGGGCGGCCCGACCCGGCCACCATCGGCACCCCGCATCCGATGGCCGCGACGATCAGGAACGCCACTCCCCTCACCACCCCCGAACTCCCGAACCGGCGGGCGGCGCACATCGGATAGGTTAGGCTTACCTAAGATAGCGGAGATACTTCCTCCGGTTCTTGTTGTGCGTGTTCGCAGCGGCGGGCCCCTGACACGGCGGGCGCTCCGGCGAACACTCCGAGCCTCCCCTCCCAAGGATCCCCATGCGCCTGCCGCCCGCCATCCCCGCGTCTCACCTGCCAGGTCGCCCGTGAGCGTCCTGACAGGGTTCGCACCGCGAGGGCTGAGACCCGGGAAGGGCGTGGCGCGGCCTCGCCACACGATCGTGCTCGGCACGGGACTCGCCCTCCTCGCCCTGCTGTTGATCGCCGCGACGGGGCTGAGCCTGGTGGTGGGCTCGGGTCACGTCGCGCTGCACGACGTCGTCGACGGCGTGTTCACCCCGGACCGGTCCGTGCGAGGACAGCTCGTCATCCAGGAGGTGCGGCTCCCGCGCACCCTGGCAGGGCTGCTGGCCGGTGTGGCCCTTGGGCTCGCCGGCACCGTGATCCAGGGGCTGACCCGCAATCCGCTCGCCGATCCCGGTCTGCTCGGCGTCAACGCGGGCGCGGCCGTGTTCGTGGTCTTCGCCATCAGCGTCCTGTCGCTGACCGAGCCCGGCCAGTACATCTGGTTCGGCTTCCTCGGCGCCTGTCTCGCCACCGTGCTCGTGTACGGGATCGGCAGCCTCGGCCGCGAGGGAGCGACACCGGTGAAACTGGCACTCGCCGGCGCCGCCACCACGGCCGTGCTCTCCTCCATGACCAGCGCCATGCTCCTCACCGACAGCCAGACCTTCGACCAGTACCGGTTCTGGCAGGTGGGCGCCCTGGCCGGCCGTGACATCGATGTCCTGCGGCAGGCGCTGCCGTTCGTCGTCGTCGGCGGTCTCCTGGCCAACGCCATGGGGACCCGGCTCAACGGGCTCGCCCTCGGCGACGACGTGGCCCGCGGACTGGGCCAACGGCTTTCCACCACACGGGTGTTGGGCGCCGCCTCGGTCGTGCTGCTGTGCGGGGCCGCGACCGCCGTGGCCGGCCCGCTCGGCTTCGTGGGCCTGGCCGTGCCGCACGCCGCGCGGCTGGTCACCGGGCCGGACTACCGCTGGATCCTGCCGTACAGCGCCTTGCTCGCGCCGACCCTGTTGCTGCTCGCGGACGTCGTCGGACGTGTCGTGGCGCGGCCAGGCGAGGTCCAGGTCGGCGTGGTGACCGCGGCCCTGGGCTGCGTCCCCTTCATCCTCCTCGTCCGCCGCTCCGCACGGGCCGCACTGTGAACGGCCTGGACACGATGGCGGAACAGCCAACCGCGGCGGAGGCGGCGGCCCGTCTGGGGCGGCTGCGACGGCACCGCACGCGCCGCTTCGGCGCGGTGTGCCTCGCCCTCTCCCTCGCCGTCCTGACGGCCCTGCTGGTGTCGCTCTGCACCGGTGACATCGCGCTGCCGGTGGGGGACGTCTGGGACACACTGCTCGGCGGGGGCGACGCCGGAAGCCGGTTCGTCATCGTCGAACTGCGCCTGCCGCGCGCCCTGTTGGCCCTGCTGGTCGGGTTCGCCTTCGGTCTGTCGGGGGCCGTGTTCCAGGCCCTGCTGCGCAATCCGCTGGCCAGCCCGGACGTCATCGGCGTCAGCTCGGGCGCCGCCGCTGCCGCCGTACTGGCCTCAATGGTCTACGGCGTCAGCGGCATCGCGCTCTCGGGTACGGCCCTGGTCGGCGCCCTGGCGGCAGGGGCCGGCGTCTATCTGCTGGCCTGGCGGCGCGGCATCAACGGCCAACGCCTCGTGCTGATCGGCGTGGGCGTCGGCACCGGCCTGTCGAGCATCGTGTCGTACCTGATGACGCGCTCGGAGGTCACGGAGGCACAGAGCGCCTTCGTCTGGCTGGCGGGCAGCCTCAACGGCCGTTCCTGGCCGCAGTTCTGGCCCCTGTTCGGTGCAGTGACGGTGCTCGCGCCGCTCACTCTCCTCGCCTCCCGGGCCCTGCCCACCCTCCAGTTGGGCGACGGCACGGCGGCGGGCCTCGGGGCCCGGGTGGAGCGCGACCGGCTCGTCCTGCTCGGCTGCGCCACCGCGCTCGCCGGAGTGGCTACGGCCGCCGCGGGCCCGGTCGGGTTCGTGGCGTTCGTCAGCCCGCCCATCGCCCGGCGCCTGCTGCCCGGACACGGAGCGGCCCTGCTGCCGGCCGCGCTCACCGGCGCGGCACTGGTCGGGCTGGCCGACCTCGCCGGTCAACACGCCCTGCCGCACACGCAGTTGCCGGTCGGACTCGTCACCAGCGTCGTCGGAGCGCCGTATCTGCTCTGGCTGCTCGCGCGCGCCAACCGCGTCGGACAGGGCGGCTGACCGTGCGCCCAGCCGACCTCCCCCGCTCACCCGGTACCGACAAGGAAAAGACGATGACCTCCTCCCACACGCTCCAGGCAAGGCAGTTGAGCCTCGGCTACGGCGAGCGCGAGATCGTCTCCCGTCTCGACCTCGCGCTGCCACCCGGACGGATCACGGTCGTCGTCGGCCCCAACGCCTGTGGAAAGTCGACCCTGTTGCGTGCGATGGCCCGCCTGTTGCCGCCCCTGGCGGGATCCGTCCTGCTCGACGGACGCGACATCCACCGGACGCCGACGAAAGAGGTCGCCGCCGCGCTCGGTGTCCTGCCGCAGTCACCGGTGGCACCCGATGCCATCGTCGTCGCCGACCTCGTCGGCCGGGGCCGCTACCCGCACCAGGGCTGGTTCCGCCGCTGGACGCGGGCCGACGACGAGGCCGTCGCCGCCGCGATGCTCGCGACGGACGTCCTCGACCTCGCCGACCGGTCCGTCGACGAACTCTCCGGCGGGCAGCGCCAGCGCGTGTGGATCGCCATGGCACTGGCCCAGGAGACCGACGTACTCCTCCTCGACGAGCCGACCACCTACCTCGACATCAGCCACCAACTCGACGTCCTGGACCTGCTCACCGACCTCAACCGGGCCCGGGGCGTCACCCTCGCCCTGGTCCTGCACGACCTCAACCTCGCCTGCCGCTACGCCGATCACCTGATCGCGATGAAGGCGGGCCGCATCGTCGCCGAGGGGCCTCCCGGCGACATCGTCACCGCATCACTTGTCCACGAGGTCTTCGGACTCCGCTCGGCGGTCATTCCCGACCCGGCGTCCGGAACGCCGATGGTCGTCCCCCTCGGCCGCCACCACGTCACGCCGTCCGCCTGACGACGTACCGCACTGCACTGAACCAGACGGTCCACCGCACAGAAAGAGCCACCATGTCCCCGGACACCAAGTCCCCCCACTCTCCCGCCCTGCACCCTTCCCCGCTTCGCTCCGCCCTCCGCACGCGCAGAACGTGGCGTGCGCTGACCGGCGCCCTCGTCCTGACGCTGCTGGGCACCGTCGCCGCCTGCGGCTCCTCCTCGGACGGCGCCGACTCCGGGTCCGCCGCGCAGTCCTCGACGTCCTCGTCCGCCGGGGCCTTCCCCGCGAAGGTCGCCACCAAGTTCGGTACCGTCACGGTGAGTTCGCAGCCCAAGCGGGTCGTGGCGCTGGGCTGGGGCGACGCCGAGACCGCCCTCGCGCTCGGCGTGCAGCCGGTCGGCGAGAGCGACTGGCTCGCCTTCGGCGGCGACGGCGTGGGCCCCTGGGCCAAGGGGATGTACGACAAGAGCCCCGAGAAGATCGGCACTCTGGAGCCCGAGTACGAGAAGATCGCGGCGCTCAAGCCCGACCTCATCCTGGACGTCAAGTCCAGTGGCGACCAGACGCGTTACGACACCCTGAGCAAGATCGCCCCGACCATCGGGGTGCCGAAGGGCGGCGACCAGTACAAGATCTCGTGGCAGCGGCAGACAACGATGGTCGCGCAGGCACTGGGTCTCGCCGCCGAGGGCAAGAAGCTGATCTCCGACACGGAGGCGAAGTCCGCGGCCGCCGCCAAGGCCCACCCCGAGTTCAAGGACAAGACCATCACGGTCGGGTCCCGCACCTCCAGCGGCTGGGGCGCCTACGTCAAGGGCACGGCCCGCATCGACTTCGTCCAGGCACTCGGTTTCCGCAACAACCCGAAGGTCGACGCCAAGGCGGGATCAGCGTTCTCCGTCCCGGTCTCCGAGGAGAACCTGGAGCTGCTGAACGCCGACCTGATCGTGATGGCACCGATCGGGGTCAAGGCCACCAAGATCACGTCCGATCCGCTGTACAAGTCCCTGCCCGCGGTGAAGGCGGGCCACTCGGTCGTCTTCGACGACCCGAACCTGAGCCAGGCCTTCGCCACGAACACGGTCCTGTCGGTCGGGTACGCGCTGGAACACGTTGTCCCGCTGTTCGCGAAGGCGCTGACGCAGACGGGCTGACCGGCGGTCCGGGCCACACCGTCTCGGGACGTGGCCCGGACCTCCATGAGGGTCGAGCACGGCCCCGGGATGCTCGCGGAGTCGGTCAAGGCCGGGATGCTCACGGAGTGAGTTGGTCAAGGCCGGGCGGGATGGGCGAGGTCGCGTCGCCAGGAACGGTCTACCGCGCGAACCGGCCGGAACGCGGGGCGTCGAGATCTCAGATCTCCATCAAGTCGGGTCGAGACCTCCATGAAGTCGGATGGGCACGTCATCCGCCCGCCGCAGCCTCGACCTCGACCTCAGCCTCCCAGCGCAACAGGTCCCCCGGCTGGCACTCGAGCACGTCGCAGAGCGCCGCGAGCGTCGCGAAGCGCACCGCCTTGGCGCGGCCGTTCTTGAGTACCGCCAGGTTGGCGGGGGTGATCCCCACCCGGTCGGCGAGTTCGCCCACTGACATCTTCCGCCTGGCCAGCATCACGTCGATGTCGACGGCGATCGGCATCAGATCACCTCGTCCAACTCGGCCTGCATCTGCGCCGCTTCGACGTCGCGCGCGACGGCCTGGACGAGCAGCATCCGCAGCACGAGCACGATGAGCGCGACGCCCAGGATGGCCACGCCGACCCCGCCCATGATGAGGGTCACGCCGGGATCGTCCCGCTGGCCCGGAGCGTTGACGGCCGTGACCGCGAACCACACGAGGGCAGCCGCCACGATCGCGCCGATCACACCGTCCACGTACCGGAAGGCGACGTCGGAGAACACGGTGCCGCGTCGCACCATCGTCACCAGCCGCCATACGCAGACCAGGGCGACCTGGACCGACACCATGCCCAGGATCGTGATCACGCGCAGCGCGGTCAGCGGCAGCGACCCGTCCTCGGGATCCTTCCCACTGATCAACGCCCACAGCATCAACGTCTGCACGAACACGGTGCCGACGAGCACCACCACGAGCACGGCGCGCAGCGCACCCACTGTCAGCTTTCCCACGACTTGCCCTTCCATCGACCCGCGATAGAAATCTATCGATATTCGATAGGTCAGGCAAGGGTCGGGACGACGTTGGGGCTGGTCACGCAGTACAGGCTCGACTCGCACCGCACGGCCTCCGACTTCTGGCCTCCGACCTCCCCAACAGAAGTCAGCCCCCTGGCCGTTGCGTTGTCAGTACGGCGGCGCGAACCGCCACTTCGGCAGCGAGGTCGAGCCGGTCAGCGCGCCGGTCCCCTACGCGAAAGCCGACGGCACGACCGGCACCGACCTGCACCTCAGCAAGGACGGCCAAGCCGCCTTCGCCGCCGACATTTCCACCGCCGAGCTCCGGGTCCTGCAGGCCACGCAACGCCCGTTCGACGCCGACTCCTTTGCCTACCCGACCGCGGCCGCTCCCTGGAAGACGATCCCGACATGGGGCCTGGTCGCAGGCCCGGACAAGACGATCCCGCCGGCTTGCCAGCGCTGGATGTACAGCCGCGCGAACGCCCGCAAGATCGCCGAAGTACCGCGCTCGTCTCACGTCGTGATGATCAGCCACCCCAAGATCGTCGCGGGCCTCATCACGGACGTCGCCAAGGCGGCGATGGGGAACCGTCCCGCGGGTACGAGCGTCCAAACGGGCATGCATCTAGGTTTCCGACTGCGGGAGGCGACCGCCGAGGACGCCGACGTCCTCGCGGACGTGCACACCCGGACCCGGACCGCGTACTACACCGCGGGCGGCATGCCCGAGGAAAAGCTCGCCGACCCCAGTGCATGGAGGCAACGGCGCGACGCCTGGGCACGGGTACTGGCCACGCCGACGCGCGCCACGCAGGTCGCGGAAGACGCGGACGGGACGGTGGTCGGGCTGCTCACTGCCGGGCCACCGCACCACGACGACCTGGACGCCTCGACCCACTACGAGCTGTACCAGATCGGTGTACTGCCGCACGCCTGGGGACGTGGGGTGGGTGGGGCCCTGCACCGGGAGTTCGTCGCGCTGACCGCGGCCGCCGGCTGCGCCGAGGGCGTACTGGAGTGCTGGGCGCCCAACACTCGCGCACAGAGCTTCTACGCCCAGAACGGCTGGCGGCCGGATGGAACGCGCCGTCCAGGACCGCTGGACCATGACTACGTCCGGCTGCGGCTGAAGCTCGTACCTCCCAACTCCTGAGCGGGACTGACTCGACGGCCCGCAGCAGGCAGGGGGGACATAGCCGCGCGAACCTTCTGGATCTTTACGTACCGGACAACTCGCGTGACCGCCTGTACGTCATCTCCCCACGCTCACCGCCCAAGGTCAATCGCAGGGTCGGCTGGTCAGGGTCGGAGGCATGACGTCGCTCCTTGCCGACAGTGCCTTCGACTCGCTCCGCCCCGACGCCGTGCGCGACCAGGAGGCGCTGCGCCTACGGACTATCGCGCGCCCCGGTCAGGCGCAAACAGTTGACCGAACTCACCGAGCAGACCTGGCAGTTGATCTGTTGCTCATCGCTGGTTCTGGTCGCCGGTGTGGATGCCGAGGCCAACGCCGTGGGCAAGCCGTCGGCCAGTGCGCTGGTGGTGGGGATCGAGGAGGTCTACCCGCACTGCCCCAAGGCGCTCCTGCGCGGCGCCGCTTGGAAGCCGGAGCAGTGGCTGCCGACCGACGCCCAGCCGACCTCCGCCGAGGTGACGTCGGCCCAGCGGAGGATGCCGGTGCTGACGATCGCCGACATCGAGCAGGCGGAGGCGGACTCGCTGAAGTACCGGTACGAGTAACGGGCCACCCCGCGCTTCCACAGCCACCAGCGAGACCGCGCCGATCACGACTCCAGACAGGCCCTAGCTGTATCGAAAGTAGATCTTGGCCGTGAGGTGATCTTGGCTTGTGGCGCGTGGAGATCTGACGGACGAGCAGTGGGCCGTGCTGGAGCCGCTGTTGCCGAAGGGCACGAAGCCCGGCCGCCCACCGGTATGGCCCCGGCGGCAGCTGATCGACGGCATACGCTTCCGCGTCCGTACCGGCATCCCGTGTCGGGATGCCCAAGGAGTACGGGCCGTGGGGCCTGGCGTACGGCCTGTTCCGCCGCTGGCAGCGCAACGGCACCTGGCAGCGCATCTTCACCCAGCTCCAGGCTCGGGTCGACGTGCAGGACCTGATCGCCTGGGACCTCAACGTCGACTCCACCGTCTGCCGGGCCCACCAGCACGTCGCTGGGGCGAGGAAAAGGGGGAACTGCAGAAGGGAACCGCCCGGCGGCGTCACCACCGAGCTCGACGACCACGGCCTTGGGCGCTCGCGCGGCGGACTGACCACCAAGCTGCACCTGGCCGTCGAGCAGGGCCAGAAACCAATGTCCCTCGTGATCACCGCCGGGCAGCACGGTGACTCCCCGCAGTTCGAGGCCGTCCTGAGCCGCATCCAGGTGCCGCGGCTGGGCACGCGGTCGAGTGCGGTATCAATCGCCTCAAGAGGCACCGGGCCGTGGCCACGAGGTACGACAAGCTCGCGGTCCGCTACGAAGCCACCGTCCTCGTAGCAGCCATCAACGAGTGGCTGTGACCTGCGATGTCACGTCAGACTATGGCGTGCCACGGCGAGAAACTCCGCCTTGAACGGCTCCAGGCGCTCGGCCAGACCCCCCTCGTCACGCTCCTGCCAGACCGCTTGATTGAGGGCGCGGCCGTAGGCGGTGGTCGGTGAGTGAAGGCCAGGGGCACACAGCAACTCGATGCTCTTCTCGGCTATTCGAAGACCGTCCATCGCCGGCCTCGCCGTCACATACCAGTCATCACCGACCCCCCATTGATACGGCCGCGCATGCGCCACGCCCTCAGCCTCCAGCGCGCACCGAATGAACTCCAGCATGGTCCTGATCTGCTCGGCACGCCGCTCTTCCTCCCGTACCGCAGCTCGCCTTTGTTCTTCAGCCCGGTCAGCTGTCCGTTGCGTCGTGCGCTGGGTCAGATACGTCAACGCACCACCTACAGCCACACCGACCATCGAAATCACGGGGGTCCACACGTCTCCTGCCACGGCCGACTACTACCAGTACCTGCCCATCGACCGCTGCCGATCTTGCGAGACAGGCATATCTGCCCAGATATCGAGCCACCCCAAGACCCACTTCCGATACATGCCATAGGTCTTCTGCAGGGCGCGGGTGTGGACGAGCACCACTTTCGGAGTAGTGATCTTCACTGCCCACCCACTACCGAGCTTGCCGATCGCCAACCCCGGCCCAGCCGGGGTTGGTGATCGAGTCGCTCGCCTGCCGGCGATCCGCAAGGTACGGGCCGAGCGGTGTCCTGGCCGACAGCTTCTGTCATGTGCTGACGGCCTGGCGGGCAGGCCCTACTTCAGGTGCCTGCCGTAGAACCGGAACGCGTCCTCCGACTCGAACCACGGGGTGCCGGTGTGTCCGCCCAGATTGGCGTGCAGTGTCTTCTCCTTGGTGCCGAAG
This sequence comes from Streptomyces prunicolor, assembly GCF_045162825.1. NCBI lineage: Bacteria > Bacillati > Actinomycetota > Actinomycetes > Kitasatosporales > Streptomycetaceae > Streptomyces > Streptomyces prunicolor. Next base: position 810,238 of record NZ_CP108676.1, read on the forward strand.
GCGTCGAACAGGTCCAGGGCCCGCTGCCGGGGGTTGCCTTCGTCGTCCCACTGCAGCAGGAGCAGCAGCGGAATGGTGACCTGCTCGGCCGCCTCGCGCTGGGCGCGGGGCACGAACCCACCGGCGAAGAAGCCGGCGGCCGTGATGCGCGGGTCGGTCACCGCGAGGCGGATGCCGAGGGCGGTCCAGCCCGAGTAGCCGACCGGGCCGCCGATCTCGGGCAGCGCGAGGACGGCGTCCAGAGTGGTCCGCCATTCCGGGGCCGCGTTCTCGACCAGCGGGCCGACCAGAGACTCGAAGATCTCGTCGGTCGGCTCACCGGCCCGCATCGCCCCGCCGAGGTCGGCACGAAGCTGTACGTCGGTGGCGGAACGGGGCCGGTCACCGCAGCCGGCGGCGTCGATGGTGACCGCCGCGTAGCCGGCCGCCGCGGTGGCCCGGGCCCGGGCCACCAGCCTGGGCTGCGCCTTGGGCAGGCCGTTGTTATGGGCGATGAGGATCAGCGGGGCCGGCGCGGTGGAGTCGGGCGTCCACAGGGTGCCGGGGATCTCGCCGAGGGTGAATTCGCGCTCGAGGACGCCGTCGTCGAGGCGCTGCTCGGAAGTGAAATGCATGGTCGTGCCTTTCGGGAGGGCTCAGAACGGCGCTCCCGGACGACCTATCGCCCGACCGTGACCCCGGAGGAGAGCACCCATGTGGTTGATGTGTTCACGGGTACCACCTCCTCGTTCTCTCGCACGGCCTCCCGCAAGTTAGCAGTGGTCTCCGTGGCACACCAACAGGTTTTCGCAGCGGCTCCGTGACCGGCACCGCCTCACCCCACACCGGACGCCGCATCGCACAGAGGACACGGCCCTACTCCTCGTCGCCGGCAGCGGTCAGCTCGACCTCCGTCACGCCGTCGTTCTGGAACAGTTCGGACGTCAACTGCCCCGCGTCGGCCGCCCCTTCCAGCCGCAACAGCACCCTCGCGGCCGGATCGGCACGCTCGGGCAACCGGTCGACCTTGACCTCCTGAATACGAAACCCCCTCCGCGTGCACGTCTCCATCAACTGCGGCAGCAACGCCGTCCCGGTCCGATAGGTCAGCCGTACCTCGAACGACCCCGGATCGGCGCCGGGCATCATGTGCGCGAAGACCAGCGGATATCCGCGTACGACGAGAAAGTGCACGGCGGTGGTGGCCAGCGCGAGGATCGGCAGACCGCCACCGCAGGCCATGCCCACCGCGCAGGTGAGCCAGATGGTGGCGGCGGTCGTCAGCCCTCGTACCGCGTCCCGGCGCACGAAGATCAGGCCGCCGCCGATGAACCCGATCCCGGAGACGATCTGGGCCGCCACGCGGGACGGGTCGAAGGAGACGTTGTCCAGGCCGAGGACGTTGGTGAAGCCGTGCTGGGAGACCTCCATCATCAGCGCGCTGGCGATCCCGACCAGCGTGTGCGTGCGCAGCCCGGCGCTCTTCTGCTGCGCCGCCCGCTCCCAGCCGATCAGGGTCGACAGCAGCAACGCCAGCCCCAGTTCGGCGAGTTGACGCAGCCCCTGCCCATTGCTCACGTCCCACAACGGGACCGCGAGTCCGACCACGCGGCACCTCCCTTACGGCTCCTTGCCCGACAGTGCCTCTACCCGGCAGGCCGGAACCATGCCCACCCGACAACTTCCCGACCGACAACTTCCACCTCCTTGACAATATTATTTGTCGGCTGGATCCTGGAGTGGCACGCACACAGGCCCGCACGCACACCGACACCCGAGGAACCGCCATGCGCACCCTGATCAGCACCGCCTTCATCTCCCTCGACGGCGTCATGGAGGCCCCGGGCGGCGAACCCGGCTACCGCAACTCCGGCTGGACCTTCAAGGAGGTCGAGTTCCTGCCCGAGGCGTTCGACATCAAGGGGCGTGAGCAGGAGGAGTCCACCGCGATGCTGATGGGCCGCGCCAGCTACGAGGCGTTCAGCCCGGTGTGGCCTGACATGGAAGAGTTCGCGCACTACAAGACGCTGCCGAAGTACGTCGTCTCCACGACGCTCACCGACGACCGGCTCGTGTCGAACTGGGGCGAGACCGCCATCCTGCGCGACCTCGACGAGGTCGCCGCCCTCAAGGAGACCGAGGGCGGTCCGATCATCGTCCACGGCAGCGCGGCCCTCAACCACGGCCTCGCGGACGCCGGTCTGATCGACCGCTACCACCTGCTGGTCTTCCCGCTGCTGCTCGGCGCGGGCAAGCGCCTGTTCCCGGCCACCGACAAGGACACTCAGAAGCTGAAGCTGGTCGAGCACGCGGTGTACGCCAACGGCCTGCAGCTGAACGTCCTCGACGTCGTCCGCTGACCCCGTTCCGGGAACCGTTCGTCCCGGTCAGACGCCGAAGGACCGCGAGGGCCTTGAGAAACCTTGAGGCAGACCTATTCCAGACCTTGACGAGGAGTCGCTACGACTCCGCGCTGTCGCCGCACGAGCTCTTGGCTACACCTCACGCCACTCACCCAGAGGGTCGGCCGCCCGCGTCCGCATGAAGTCGCGCACCAGGTTCCACGCCCGATCGACATCCAGGACAAAGTCGCCCGTGAACGCGGCGAGGCCGTCCATGACCGGGACTTCGACCTCGACACCCGAGGGCACGGTGCCGTCTCCCACAAGTAGAGACATCCGCCCTGTGTCCCTCATCAGGTGGACCACCGCGTGATCATCTCGGAAGGCCAGGGTCAGCACCGGGAAATCCCTGTTGGGCGACCGGACCTCGACATACCCCTGCCCACGGGAACGCAGGTCGTTGAAGCGGTCTGCCAGATCCCGCACCTCTGAACGTCTCTCCACCGGATGGAACCGTCCCGATTCCGGCGACGTCGCCGCCCACACCACGCTCATCCAGCCCCTCTTCCCCACCCAGGCCATCGCCCACGATCCAGGGCCACGCTCCCACGCTCCACCACGACACGACCACTGGGACCGGGACTGGAACTGAGGCTGGGGCGCATGATCGGGTTTCCAGCCCTTGTAGCAACATGGTCAGCTCAGCTCCCAGTACATCTCGGGAGCCGGTGTCGGGTCTTCGCTCGTGTCCCAGGTCTGGATCGGGTGGCCGGGGTCCACGTACGGCCCGTAGATGGTCAGTTCAAGGCGTCCCGAAGTGATGCGCCCGTCGGTGAAGTGCCACTGCTGGCCGGTGCTTTGGTCGCACGTCGCCACCGTCATCCTGACGCCGCCGTGATCGGCGTCGGTCGTCATGCACCGCCCGTCGCTGGTGACAAGCTCACCCTGGGCGCTGCTCCGCCAGAGCTGGTTGCTCGCCTGGCCGCACGTGGCGGTTTCGACGGTGCCGCCACTAGCCGCCATGCACAGTCCGGCGTAGACGCCCTGGGTCGCCCGGATGTGCGTCCCGGTTGAAGACTTGCGGGGTGCGCTCTGCCGGACCTTGGGTCGGTCGGACGACCCGCTGCTCTCCGTGCTCTCCGTGCTCTCCTTCGGGTGGGCCTGGTTCGAAGGCGGCGGCGTGGGCGTCGACTCGCGCGAGGACGTAGGAGTGGCGGACGTAGGAGTCGTAGAGGACGCCGGAGTAGTCGCATCGTCGGGAGTCACGGCGGTGGATTCCGAAGTGCGCAACGGAGACGCCAAGTCGTAGTCCCTGATGTCACTCGGGACGAACAGCACCACGACAGTGACGATCACTCCGAGCACGGCGACAACCGTCCCCATCGCCGCGAATTTTTCCGCCGTCCCAAGAGAACTCTGCGCGATCCTCCAGCCCGAGAATGCCATGACAGCCAGCACTGCCACCAAGAGAATGACAATCAGCGTTGTCCGAGCCACCGGTTCCCCCACACCCCGAAACCACACCCCGAAATCGCAGAACCATGAACCGTTGTGAAGACGCTATGTCGAGGTGTTGAGTTCCCACCACCGTGGACCAGCGAATCTACGCTCGGCGACGCGGCACGGGGCGTAGGAAAGCCACACAGTTCTGGCCAATGGTTGACGCAATTCGCGAGCCGTTCCTTACCGCCAAAACTGTCGCCTCACCGACATCCCGACCTGGCACCGGACTCCTGCCCTGAGTAGCCTCGGCGACATGCGGATCTCTGTTTCCTCGGACATGGACGAACCCGTGGCCCGTTCCCTCGTCGCCGAGTTGCGCGGCCGGGGCCACGAGGTGGTGGCGTACGGGGCGTTGCGGCCCGGGGACGACCCGCAGTGGGCGGTCTGCTCGGAGGCCGCGGCCCGCGAGGTCGCCGCCGGGACCTCGGACCAGGCGGTCGTGTGCTGCTGGACCGGTACGGGCGCGTCGATCGCCGCGAACAAGGTGCCCGGCGTACGGGCGGCCCTGTGCACGGACGCGTACACGGCGGACGGCGCGCGCCGCTGGAACGACGCCAACGTCCTTGCCCTCAGTCTGCGGCTGACGTCCGAGCCCCTGCTCAAGGAGATCCTCGACGCCTGGTTCACGGCGGAGCCCAGCGCGGACGCCGACGACCGGGAGAACGTGGCCCGCGTCGGCCGACTCGACCTGAACAGGCCTGTGTCGTAGGCGAGTTCGGGCAAGCACACTCTCACCGCAGGGGTCATCGCCCTCGCCGAACCGGCCGTTCTCGGGCTCCGGTTCGGTTTTTTTGTTTCCTCCCGGCGCATGATTTATTTCCGGCAGGGCACTCGGATGCCTGGAGGTCGATACATATGTTTCCCCTGATCCTTGTTCTTCTCCTTGCACTGCTTCTTTTCGGTGCGGGATTCGCCATCAAAATTCTTTGGTGGGTCGCAATCGTCGTTCTCGTCCTGTGGCTGCTGGGATTTGTCGCCCGTTCAACGGGTTCCGGCGGTAACCGAGGGCGTTGGTACCGCTGGTAGGAGATAAATCACCGGTCTCTCCCTTCACCCGCAATAAAGTGAGGTTTATACATGGCTGACAACATGTGGGACTACCAGGCCGAGTCGGGCCACCAGACCGGTACCGATCTGACCGGATTCAAGGTCGAGGCGAGTGACGGCTCGATCGGCAAGGTCGACAAGCACTCCGAGGACGTCGGCGCGATGTACATCGTCGTCGACACCGGTGTGTGGATCTTCGGCAAGCACGTACTGCTGCCCGTCGGCACGATCGCGTCCATCGACGTGGCGGGGCGGACGATCCACGTCGGCCGTACGAAGGAAGAGATCAAGAACTCCCCGGAGTTCGACAAGGACAAGCACCCTGGTGACGCCGGGTACCACGAGCAGGTCGGCGGCTACTACGGGCATCCGCGCGCCTGATCGGTGTTCCGCGGTTCAACAGGGTGGTGGGCACCGGCAGTTCGGCCGGTGCCCACCACCCTGTCGTGCTACCCCCGTAGACTGCCGGAGCGGTGACCGCCGTCCGCCTTGTCACCGTGTGCCGTGGACGTCTCCTGGCCCGGCCCGACAAGGATCGAGGTGGCGGCGCGATGAGTACGGCCACCACCGGTGATCCGTTCGTGCACCCCGCGCTGTTCTACCGGGGCGAGCAGCAGTACACGGCCGGTACGGTGCCGTTCGTGCGGGCCGGGCTGGCCGCCGGGGAGGCTGTCGCGGTCGCCGTTCCCGGACCCCACCTCGAACTGATCAAAGCCGGCCTCGGGTCGAGCGCCACCAACGTACGGTTCCTCGACATGACCGAGGTCGGCCGCAACCCGGGGCGGATCATCCCCGGCGTGCTGCGGGCCTTCGCCGACGCCCACGGCGACCGCGGCCGGGTGCGGATCATCGGGGAGCCGATCTGGCCGGGCCGTACCGCCGTCGAGTACCCGGCGTGCGTCCAGCACGAGGCGCTGATCAACTCCGCGTTCCAGGATCGCGAGGTGACGATCCTCTGCCCGTACGACGCGGACCGGCTGGAGGCCGACGTGCTCGTCGACGCCCGCGCCACCCACCCGGTCGTCATCGACGAAGACACCCGACTGCCCAGCCCCGCCTACGATCCGCAGCGCGTGATCGCCCGCTACAACGAGCCGCTCCCCCGTCCACCGGGCGCGGCCTCGATCTCGTTCGACGCGGCAGAGCTCCCCAAGTCCCGTTATTTCGCGGTCCAGGAGGCCGAGCGGCTGGGCCTGGCGGGCGTACGGCTGCAGGATCTGACGTTGGCCGTCGCGGAGTTGACCACCAACAGCGTGCTGCACGGCGGCGGTTCGGGGACGCTGCGGATCTGGGCCGAGGACGAGCGGATCGTCTGTGAGGTGTGGGACCACGGCCGTCTGTCGGATCCGCTGGCCGGCCGACGACCGGCGTCACGCGACCAACCCGGCGGACGCGGCCTGCTGTTGGTGCACTACGTCGCCGATCTCGTCCGCGTCCATACGGCTCCGGACGGCACAACCATCCGTTTCTACCTGGCCCGTTGACGTCCTAGGGGCGGGTCGTCGGCGGTGTCCAGGCCGCTTCGGCGGCTTGCGCGGTGGGGTGGGTGGTGAAGACCTGGTCCAGTCCGACCATCTGGAAGATGCGGCTGATGTGGTCGGGGACCGCCGCCAGGGAGATGCCCGCCCGGGCGGCGAGCGCGTGGTTGCGGGCCGCGAGCAGGGCGGTGATGCCGCTGGAGTCGCAGAACGTGACGCCGGTCAGGTCGACGACGAGCTGCGAGCCGTCCTGGAGCGCCAACTCCGGGAGGAGTTCACGCACTTGGGCGGAGCTGTCGTAGTCGAGTTCCCCGGTCAGCTCGACGACGGGCCCCGCGGGCGTGGTCCGGGTGCGGATGGCGAGTTGAGTCACGGCTGCTCTTCGCTGGTGGGTCGGGGCACGTTGATGGCGAGTACGGCGGTGTCGTCGTCGACGCCGGTGCCGAAGGTGTCGAGCAGGTCGCGGATCGCGGCGACGGTGTCGGAGGCGGTGGTGGGTGCCAGGGCGCGGACGAAGTCGAGGAGGGCCTCGTCCCCGTAGCGGCCACCGCCCCTGGTGCCGTCCGGGTGGGCCTCGGTGAGGCCGTCGGTGTGCAGCAGCAGGGTGTCGCCCGCCGCCAAGTGCACGGTGGCGGTGGCGATATGGGCGTCGGACAGGACGCCGATGAGCTGTCCGCCGGGGGTGTGCACATGGTCGGCACTGCCGTCGGCGCGCAGCAGCAGGGCGGGCGGGTGGCCGCCGCTGGCCAGGGTGATGCGGAAGCCGCCGCGGTCGCCCTCGGGGGTGAGCAGGCCGAAGACGACGGTGCAGAACCGCGGGTCGTGGCCGTTGTACTCGTGGTGCAGGACGGTGTTGAGGTTGCCCAGGACGGCGGCCGGGTCGGGGTCGTAGACGGCGGCGGCGCGCAGCGTGTAGCGGGCCAGCGAGGTGACGGCCGCCGCCGCGGCGCCCTTGCCGCAGACGTCCCCGAGGAACAGCCCCCAGGTCCCGGCGGAGAGGGGGAAGAGGTCGTAGAAGTCGCCGCCGACCATGTCGGTGGAGGCGACGTGGTAGTGCGCGGCCACGTCAAGTCCGGGCACGTTCACCAGAGTTGGCGGCAGCAGGGTCTGCTGGAGGGTGGCGTTGAGGCGTTTGAGTTCCTCGCGTTCGAGTTCCGCCTCCTTGCGGGCGCGCAGCAGTTCCGTCTCGTAGGCGCGGCGGTCGCGGGCGTCGAAGACGGTGGTGCGGATCAGCAGCGGTCGGCCGTCGCCGCCGGTCTTGACGGTGGAGGTCACCAGCACGGGCAGCCGGGTGCCGTCGAGGGCCTTGAGTTCGAGGGCGATGCCGCTGACCTCGCCCTGCATCCGCAGCAGCGGGCCGAAGTGGGTCTCGTGGTAGAGGCGGCCGCCCACGGTCAGCAGGTCGGAGAAGGTCCTGCGGCCCACCAGGTCGCCGTGGTCGTAGCCGAGCCAGTCGAGGAGCGTGGTGTTGATCTTCGCGATGGTGCCGTCCAGCAGTGTGGAGAGGTAGCCGCACGGCGCGTGTTCGTACAGGTCCTCGGCGCTGTCCTCCAGGAGCGCGGAGAACATCGCGTGATCGTCGCCGGGGTGTTGTGGACGTGGCTGATCGACGCTCTCGCTGTCGCCGCTCGCGCTCATCAGCGCCCGGCTCGGACGAAGTCGGTGATCGCGGCGGCCGTTTCCTCGGGCGCGGCGAGCTGGGGGCAGTGCCCGGTCGCGTTCAGGGTGACCAGGCGGCTGCCCGGGATCCGGGCTCGTACGAAGGCTCCGACCTCCGGGGGCGCGATCGCGTCGGCGGAACACTGGGCGACCAGCGTGGGCACGCCGACCTCGGCGAGGTCCTCGCGGTTGTCGGAGAGGAAGGTGACGCGGGCGAAGACACGGGCGATGTCGGGATCGGCGCGGCAGAAGCTGTTGGTCAACTCCTCGCCCAGTTCCGGGCGTTCGGGGTTGCCCATGATCACCGGTGCCATGGCGCCCGACCAGCCCAGGTAGTTGGCGTCCAGCGACTCCAGCAGCTCGTCGATGTCCTCGGCGCTGAACCCGCCGCGATAGCCGGTGGCGGGATCGTCGACGAAGCACGGCGAGGGGGCGAGCAGCACCAGCCCGGTGAACGCCTCCGGCTCGCGGGCCGCGGCCAGGACGCCCATCATCGCGCTCACGGAGTGCCCCACGAACGTCACCGGGCCGAGCGCCAGTTCACGGCAGATCTCCAGCACGTCCTCGGTGTAGCCGTCCAGCGTGGAGTGGCGCTCCGGGCTCCAGGCGGACGGATCGGAGCGTCCGGCGCCCACATGGTCGAAGAGCACCACGGTGAAGTCGCGTTCCAGGAGCGGTACCACCAGCCGCCACATGTGCTGGTCGCACCCGAAGCCGTGCGCCAGCATCACGACCGGCCCACCGGCGCGGCCCGACACCGTCACATGGTTCCTGCTCCGCGTACTCATGCGGCACATCCTCACAGACCGCCTGCTTGTCCACCCGCCGCGCGCACCCGGTACCGACGTCTCAGGGCTGCTTCGGCTTGCCCAGGGACCAGCCGGACACGTCCGTGAGCCGGCCTCGCCACAGGGGCATGACGGCGGTCCCGCCCCCGCCGACGACGCCCGTGGCATCGCGCAGATGGATCCACTGCGGCAGCCGTTGCGGGCCTGGTCCGCCCTGCTTGTCCTCGACCGCCTCGTCCACCTGCTGCGGGAACCGCTCCAGCAGATGCGCGCCGGGGCCGTCCATCCCGTGCAGGCTGCGCGCCCAGTCGGTGGTCCATGCCTCGTGGGAGATGAGATCGCCGTAGAGGAAGGCGCCTGAGACGGTGAGGGTGATGGGCAGGGCCGCTTCCGCGTCCTGGCCGATCAGCCGTACCAGCATCTGCAGTTGGAGGTCGGGAACGGGCTCCGTCACGATCGGTGCGGCGGGCTGGCGCAGGGGGTCGTGGTCGGTGCTCGTGGTGCTCATGCGGGGTGGTCCTTCCGGTGCCGCGCGAAGGTGAGTCTGTCGGGCGGAGGGATCAGGTGGGCAGGAGGCCGGTGCGCAGCTTGGCGAGGGTGCGGTTGAGCAGGCGGGAGATGTGCATCTGCGAGAGGTTCAGTACGCGGCCGATCTCCGCCTGGGTGAGCTCCTGGCCGAAGCGCATCTCGATGATGGTGCGCTCCCGCTCGTCGAGCTGTTGCAGCAGCGGGCCGAGCGTGTGCAGGTCCTCGAACAGCTCCAGCGCCGGATCGTCGTCGCCCATCGTGTCCGCGTACTTGGGCGCGCTGTCGGCCTCGTCGTCGCCGCTCGGGGTGTCGATGGAGCCGGCGACGTAGCCGTTCGCGGCGACCAGACCCTCGATGATCTCGTCCTCGCTCAGCTCCAGATGGGCGGCGAGTTCCTTCACCGTGGGAGTACGGCCCAGCTCGGTGCCGAGGGTCTCCTTGCTCTTCGCGAGGTCGACCCGGAGTTCCTGGAGGCGCCGGGGGACGTGCACGGCCCAGGTGGTGTCGCGGAAGAACCGCTTGATCTCGCCGAGGATGTAGGGGATCGCGAAGGAGGTGAACTCGACCTCGCGGGTCAGGTCGAAGCGGTCGATGGCCTTGATCAGACCGATCGTGCCGACCTGGATGACGTCCTCCATGTCACCGCTGCCCCGGTTGCGGAACCGGCGCGCGGCGAAGGACACCAGCGACAGGTTCATCTCGATCAGCGTGTTCCGCGCGTACTGGTACTCCTGGGTGCCCTCCTCCAGCTCCTGGAGCCGGTCGAGGAAGATCCTGGACATCACGCGCGCGTCCTTGGGAGCGACCTTGGCCCCGTCCTCGATCCACGGGAGGTCGTCCACGACATCCGGTGTTCCCACGCGGACAGGAGCAGTTGCTTCGAGCGTCTTCACGGAGGAAGCCACGATGCCGCCTTAACTGGAGAACAGGACGAACGTCGCGTGCCCCCTTCGGGCACAACCATGTCTCCCCGGACCTCACAATTCCGCAGCCGACCTGAAAACCTGCCCCGCCGACCCTCGCCGACACGAGAAGTGCGCGCACTTTCACACCACTTCAGGGGATCTTCACACCACTTCGGCGGTGCTACGACGATGCCGGGTGCCGGGGTTCACAGGCGGCGCCAGCGTGCCGAGGCGAACGAGAAACCGCCGAACAGCACCAGCCCGACAGCGACGGCGACCAGCAGCCACGGCCCCGCCGGAGTGTGCGCGAAGGTGCGCAGGGTGGCGTCCATGCCCTTGGCCTGGTGCGGGTCGAAGCGGATGGCGGCCACCAGCGCGAACACACCCACCCCGGCGAAAACGACACCGCGCGCCACACCGCCGCCCACACCGAGGGCGGTGACGGCCTGCCGTACCCGGCGGCTCATCTTCCCGGTCTCCAGCTTCCGCAGGAAACGCCGCATCACCGCACGCACCGCGAGGGTCGCACCGACTCCGATCAGGACGCAGCCGGCGATGCCCACCAGCACCTGACCGCCCGGCAGTTTCAACGCCGAGGCGGTCCAGTCCTGCGACTTCGCGTCACTGCCGGACTGCCCGCCGGTCCCGGCGGCGAAGGACGCCGTACCCCAGCAGACGAAGCCGTAGAACACGGCGCGGCCGGCGTTCATCAGGCGTGAACCGACCTTGTTCTTGGGCCCGTTCGCCAGCAGCGCCTCGGACGCCCGCCAGATCGCCATACAGCCGAAGCCTACGACGAGCAGCCACAGCATCCACTTCCCGAAGGGCTGCGCCGCGACCTGTTGCAACGCGCCCTGCCGGTCCGCCTCCCGGCCTCCGCCGCCGAACGCGATCTGCAGGGCGAGCGCGCCGACGAGGACGTACACGACACCGCGTGCGACGAATCCGGCGCGCCCTGTGACGGACAGCGCCTGCTTGCCCTCGGCCTCTCCCGGGGCGTGACTGCGGGCGGTCGAACTCGCCCTCCGGAGGCCCCACTTGTGCGTGTGCGACGAGGTCATGGTGCCTTTCCTGGAAATGCTGGGCGGCCTGGACGTGGACGCACGGTGCGCGTCCCGTACTGTCGCGTGCCCCCGGTGGAGGCTTCGATGTGCGCCGCGGGGGACGGTCTCGTCCGATCACGCAACAAAGGCCTCTCACAGCTGTTACTTTCGCTTTCAAGATCCCCGGATCTTCCGTCCCCTCCCCCACCCACACACCCCGCGGCGAGGCCCCCATGCCCAACTCCCCCTCCGTAGACCGTGCGAGCGGACGTCACCGCAAGAGCAGAACGATGAGTCCGGCGCTGCGCCGTGCCGCCGTCATCGTGGTGACCGCCCCCGTCGCCGGGACGATCCTGTTCGGCACCTCCGCCTTCGCCGCCGAGCGGACCGTCTCCACGACCGCCACGCTCGACCCCGCCGAGCAGAAGATCGCGGACAACCTCGACACCCGCGTCCAGGACGTCCGGCTGGGCAGCACGTTCAGCGGTGTCGTCATCGACTCCCAGTCCCGGACGGCCGTTTGGGGCCATGACGCGAGCACGGCGCTGATGCCCGCGTCCAACACCAAGCTCGCCACGTCGACCGCCGCGCTGACGGTCCTCGGCCCCGATCACCGCTTCACCACGAAGGTCGTCTACGACAACGGCACCCTCACCCTGGTCGGCGGCGGGGACCGCACGCTGACCACCGCCGACCTCACCGCCATGGCCACAACTGCCGTAGCGGGACTGAAGAACGCGGGCCTGACCTCGGTGAAGGTGGTGGTCGACGACAGTCTCTTCCCCGCGCCCACCCTCGCCACCGGCTGGAACGACGGCTACTACCCCGACTCCATCGCTCCGGTACGGGCGTTGGTGGTCGACGGCCGCCACGTCACGGACACGTCCCTGGACGCCGGCCAGATCTTCGCGAAGCTCCTCGCCAAGCAGGGTGTCACCGTCACCGGGAGCGTCGCGCACGGCACGGCCGGCACCGGGGCCGTCCCCGTGGCGCAGCACGAGTCCGCCGCGCTGTCGGCCGTCGTGGAGCACATGCTCAAGGTGAGTGACAACGATATCGCCGAGACCCTGCTCCGGATGACCGCGCTGGCCGCCGGCCGGCCGGCCACCTTCGAGGACGGCACGGCGGTCGTACGCCAGGTGCTCACCCGGTACGGCGTGTCCCTGGACAACTTCGAGATCCACGACGGCAGTGGGCTGTCCCGCTCGAACCGCATCCCGGCCCAGACCATCGCCGACATCCTCCACCTGGCCGACGACCCCGCGAACGGCCCGACCCTGAAGTTCATCGTGGACGGGCTGCCCGTCGCGGGTGAGGCGGGTTCGACGCTGGGCCCCGAGTGGGGCCGCTTCGACACCGCGGACTCGCAGTGCGCCGTCGGAAAGGTCAGTGCCAAGACGGGCACGCTCACCGGCGCGATCGCGCTGAGCGGACTGACGAAGGCGGAGGACGGGCGCTGGAAGATCTTCTCGTTCATCGAGAACAACTCCACCGCCGCCCCGGACGCCACCAAGGACGCCCTCGACGGCCTCGCCGCGACGGTCAACGGCTGCTGGGTGTAAGCAGCGGCGGTGGCGGAGGGACCGACACGGTCCCTCCGCCACAACCATCCGATTGACGTAACGACAAATCGATTCGCCGGGTGATCGCGGTGGCATTCAGCCAACCGCGCAGGTCAGTACGGCAGTCTCGGTGGGGCAATCCTGGAGCGGCTCTCCGCCCGGTCGACAGAGACCGGCGGCGGCAGCTCCAGCACCGTTTCCTCCCCTGACCAAGGAGTTCCCTTGCGTTTTCGTCGTACGGTGATCAGCGCCCTCGGTTCCGCCGCCCTCGTGCTGACCTCGCTCGGCACGGTGGCCGCCGCGAGTCCCGCCGCGGCCGGCCCCTGCGGTTTCTACGAGACCGGGTCCGACGCCTTCTACCGCCACTGCACCACCGACGGCTCGCAGGTCGTCATCAAGGTGGAGGTCGCCCACGCGCGCGACTACGAGCGGTGCGTCGCCCACGGCACGACCTGGCTGGGCTCCGCCCGCAAGATCCAGGGCGCGCACTACGCCGGGCGCACCTGCTGACACCGGTCGACGTACTGCGGCGGTGACGTCACCTGTTGCCAGGTGACGTCACCGTGGTGCGTCACAGCGCCGCGGTCGTCCCCTCGCCGGAGCCGCTGCCCGCGAGCCACTGGTCCCAGCCGAGGTTGAAGTCGGCGTAGCCGTTGTCGGCCGGGGCCTTGCCGCGGGGCGAGCCGGTGATGGTGATGGGGTCGCCCTGCTTGACCTGGCCGTAGAACCACTCGGCGTCCGACAGGGACAGGTGGACGCAGCCGTGCGAGCCGCGGGCGCTGCCGCTGCCCGGGTTCGGGTCGCCGGTGGAGTAGTGCACGTAGGTGCCGGACTGGGTGAGGTGGATGTCCCAGGGCAGCGTCAGGTCGTAGTAGTTGGCGCTGCCCTTGTCGCAGCTGATGCCGACGCTGCAGGAGGTCATGTGGACCTTCTTCTGCTTGTCGATGACGGCCATCGTGCCGTCCCACGTCGGGTACTCGGCGCTGCCCGCGTTGATCGACAGGGTGCGCACCGCCGCGCCGTTCTTGGTCACCTTCATGGTGTGGTTGGTGACGGAGACGTCCGCGCGGACGTCGTCGCCGATCTTGAAGGTGTGCGTGTAACTGTGCACGCCGTAGCGGCCGTTGCCATTGCTGACGCCCTTCATGTCGGCGTCGATCTTCACCGTCGTGCCGGAGGGCCAGTACGTCTTGGGGCGCCAGTCGACGCGCTTGTCGCCCATCCAGTGCCAGGCCCCGAGCACCGACTGCGAGGCGCTGACCTTCATGTGCTTCTCGACCGTGGCCCGCGCCGTGGAGGACACCGGGTTCGTGAAGATCACCGAGATCGGCATGGCCACACCGACCGTGGTGCCCGTCTGCGGGGTGATCGTGTCCAGCAGCATCGGCGGGCCCAGGGGCTTCGTCGGCGACGGAGAGGCGGTCGCACTCGCCTTGCCCGACGCCTTCGCGTCGTCGCCGCTCGCCTTGTCGCTGCCACCTCCGCCGCAGGCACTCGCGCCCACCAGCACCGCACCCGTGACGAGTGCGATCCCTATGCTGCCCTTGCGCCGTCCCACGACTTGCCCCACTCTCTAGCTCCTCGACCCTGACGGGCCCGACTCATTGTCAGACAGCGACAGAGGGGGCGTCAGTTGCGTGCCGCGTGTAAAACGTGTCTCAAGACTCGGTACGCACCGAGTGATCGGTCACGACGAGCGCCCCGCGCCACCGGCTGCTGTCCCCCCGGCCGCGACTTCTGTCGCCGCCCTGGCGTCTACCACGAAAAAGTCCAGGTATGCCGACCGTCCGACGGTCATTGGGGGAACAGTCCGACGGTCATTGGGGGAACCGCTCCGGACGGAAGTCCGCGAGCGACTCGGCCCTCCCCCCGCCGAGGATCTCCGCGGCGAGCAGCCGGCCGAGCACCGGACCGAGTGTGATGCCGCTGTGGGACACGGCCTCGTAGTAGCCCGGCACGGACGGCACCGCTCCCACCGAGGGGAAACCGTCGGCCGGGATGGGCCGGAAGGCCACCCGTGTCCGTGCGATGCGGGAGTCGGCGAGTTCGGGGACGGCGCGCCACGCCAACTCGTGGAGCAGTCGCGCGAGTTCCGCCGGTTCTTCGCCCGTGTCGATGAGTGCGTCGATCTCGCGGCTGTGGAGGACCATCGACGTGTCCGAGTCAGGCCGGATCTCGATGTGCGGGGCGTGCATGGCGCAGTGGATCGGGACGGCTCGGGCGCAGTCGATCCGGGTGACGATGCCGGGTTCCCGGCGCATCGGCAGGTGCCGTGCGACGAGCCCGGCGATCTGGGAGGCACCCGGGCCCGCCGCGTTCACCACGAGGTCCACGTCGAGACGGCTGCCGTCGGACAGCGCGACGTTCCGGACGCTCCCGTCGGCACCGGTCCCGATGTCACGGACCTCGGTGTCGGACCGTAACTCCCCGCCTGCTGCGACGACTTGGCCGACCAGACGGCCGACGAGATGACGTCCGTGGACCCAGGCCTCGTCGGGGTAGAGCAGGACGGGAACCTCGTCGGGCAGTGCGAGAGCGGGTTCGAGGCGGCGGCGCACCTCGGCCCCCGTGGACACCTCGACCCGGTAGCCCCAACTCCCCAGCAGCTCAGCGGTCTTCAGGAACTTCGCCTCGACCGCGGGATCGTCCGCCCAGCGCAGGTGGCCGCCGGGATACCACCAGGAGTCCGGCCCGATGATCCCGGCGAGTTCGCGGTGCGCCGCCATGCCCGCGACGTTCAGGTCGAAGTAGGACCTGCGTACGGTCTTGTTGCTGGCGTTGACCCACGAGAAGGACCAGTCGGTGACGCCCTCGCCCGGTCGGCCCGCGTCGATGAAGACCACTTCGGCACCGCGCCGGGACAGGTTCCAGCCCACGCAGGCTCCGACGATGCCCACTCCGATGACGGCGACACGTCGAGGCCGCTCCGCTGACCCGGTTCCCATGAACGCCCCCTTCCCGGATCGCGGGCGGACTGAACTCCCGGCGTTCACCCGGGCCCTGCACAATCGCCGCTGTGACGATCGCCAAGGGCGCTCCGCCGCCCCCGCGCACCACTCCCGTCGCCCTTGCCCGGGGCTTCCTGACGGGTGGGGTGATCGGGGCGTCGCCGGCCGCTTTTGTCGTCGGCTGCGTCATCGAGAGCGTGCCGCTGTGTGTCGTGGGTGTGGGCCTGCCCGTGGTCTACGGTCTGCTGTTCTTCCTCGCCGGGATGCCGAGACGTGCCCGGGAGGCGGCCATCCCGCCTCGCACGGCTCTCGCGCGGATCGAGGGTCTGGCGGCCGTCGGGGGTGAGGCGACGAGCGACGTGGCGGTCGAGTTCGACGTCACGGTCACGCCGGACGACATACCGGCGTACCGCGTCGAGTTCACGCAGCACATCAACCTCGTCGACCTGTCCGACTACCGGCCCGGCGGCGTCGTGGTGGTCGAGTATCCGCCGGACCGGCTGTGGCGGGTGCGGATCGTGAAGCGGCCGACACCGGAGTGGGAGGAGCGGGCGGCCGGCGCCCGGATCGACTCGGTGCCGGGTCCTGCCGTGGTGAGCGAGCCCACCCAGGGCTGTGCCGTCGGCTGCGTCACGCTGCTCGCTCTGCTGCTCGCCGCGGCAGCCGTGATCCTGCTGTTCCGCGCCGATCTGTTCGACCGGGACACCACCGCGCGACCGTCCCCGTCCGGCCGGCCCTCCGTCTCCTCCACGTCGTCGACCACGATCGTGTCGTCGGCGTCCGGCACGGTCACCCTCGGCCCCGGCCAGTCGTTCCTCGACAAGGGTGAACTGCGCCGCGCCGTCGGCTCGTTGGCCAAGGGCGAGGACACCGCACGGGCGCTCACCGTCGTCGTACAGGAACGCCTGCTGTCGGTCGTGTTCGCGCCCACCGGCACGCAGGCCGCGCGGTTCGACCCGCACTCCGTGCCCTACGAGCGTTTCCCCGCCCTGGTCGAGGAGGCCAGGTCCACCCTCGGTGTCCGCTCCCCGGAGACCTGGCAGATCACCGTCGACGGCCTCACCGGTTCCCTCTCGATCCGGGTCGGCGTGACCGGCCGTGACGGTGCGGCCTCGCTGGAGGCGGACGGACAGGGCAAGGTCGTACGGCGCACCCCGGCTGGCTGACCGCGCTGCGATCTGTCTCCTGCCGGGTAACAACTCAGGCCGGCCGGAAGGCCAGCACCGCGTTCTGGCCGCCGAAGCCGAACGAGTCGCTGACGGCCAGCGAGACCTTGCCGGTTCTGGCCGTGCCGCTCACCAGGTCCAACTCGGCCTCGTCGAGCGGGCGTTGGAGGTTGGCCGTGGGTGGGGTGGTCGCGTGGAAGACGGTCAGGGCGGTGAGCGCGGCTTCGATCGCTCCGGCGGCGCCCATGGTGTGGCCGGTGACTCCCTTCGTCGAGGTGACGGAGGGGCGGCCGGTCAGGAGCCGTTCGATCACCGCTCCCTCGACCCGATCGTTCAACTGGGTGCTGGTTCCATGGGCGTTGACATGGTCGACCTCGACCGGTGAGGCATCGGCATCCGACAGCGCGCGGCGCAGGGCGAGTTCGGCGCCCACTCCCTTCGGATGGGGCGCCGTCTGGTGGTGGGCGTCGGCGGACGCGCCGTGACCCGCGAGTGTCGCGTAGCGCCGGACACGGCGGGCGGCGGCGTCCGGGGCGCGTTCGAGGACGAGCACACCAGCGCCCTCGGCCAGGACGAATCCGTCGCGGTCCGCGTCGAAGGGGCGGGAGGCCGCCGCCGGTTCCTCGGCACGCCGGGAGAGGGCTCCCATACGGGCGAAGGCTGCCGAACAGAGCCTGGTCACCATGGCGTCGGCGCCGCCCGCGAGCGCGATGTCGCAGGCGCCCGAGCGGAGCAGATCCACGGCGATGCCTATCGCTGTGGCGCCCGAGGCGCAGGCCGTGCCCGTGTGCAGGTTGGGCCCGCGGGCGCGCAGGTCGACGGCTATGTGGCCGGCCGCCATGTTGGGCAGAAACATGGGCAGCGCGAGCGGGGAGACCAGGCCCGGCCCCCGCTCCCGCAACCGGTCCTGCTGGTCTGCGAGGGTGGCGACACCCCCGGCGGCCGAGCCCATGACCACGGCGACCCGGTCGCCGTCCCAGGTCTCCGGTGTCAGCCCGGCGTCACCGACCGCCTCCCGCGCCGCCGCGAGGGCGAGGAGTGTGCAGCGGTCGATGCGCCAGTGCTGCACTCCCGGTACCAGAACGGCCGGGTCGAAGGTGGGAACGCGGCAGGAGAAACCGGCGGGCAGCCCTTCCAGTTCCGGGTCGTCCATGGCTGTCGGACGGCCCGAGCAGACGCGTTCCCAGGTCCGTTCGCGCCCGATGCCCGCCGGGGTGACCAGGCCGATCCCGGTCACCACCACGTCCGGCCGGCCGCCGACCGCCGTCACGACTCCGCCTTCAGCTTTTCGACCAGGTCGACGGTCTCCCGGACGGTGAGGGTGCCCACGGCCTCGGAGTCCTCCAGGGGTACCTCCCACTCCTCCTGGAGGGTCAGGAACAGTTCCATCACGGCGAGGGAGTCGAGGCCGAGGTCGTCGTAGGAGGCGTCCGGCCGGACGGTGTCGGCGGGTACGTCGAACTTGCCGCTCAGTGTGGTCACGAGGTGGTCGTAGACGGCAGACATGAATCGAACTCCTTCTGTGTGGCGCGGGGTTGGGGTGTGTGCCGTACGGGTTTCGCCTCGGGCCACAGCATGGCGATCGAGCCCCAGGTCAGGCCGCCGCCGAAGGCCGTGAGCAGAGTGCGGGCGCCCGGCCGTACGGCGCCGCGGGCGGCGGTGTCGGCGAGGGCGAGGGGAAGGGAGGCCGCCGCGGTGTTGCCGACCTCGCGCAGGTTTCCGTGACAGCGGGTCGGCGGGATGCCCAGCCGGTCGGCCACGGAGTCGAGGATGCGTTGATTGGCCTGGTGCGCGACGAAGGCGGCGACGGAGTCGGTGGACCAGCCGGCCCGGTCGAGGACCGTCCGCGAGGAGGCGGCCATCTGCCGCACGGCCCGGGCGTACACCTCCCGGCCGCGCATGCGGAAGTAGCGTTCCTGGCGCGGCAGTTCGTCGGCGTACGGCGAACTGGAGCCGCCCGCGGGGATGGTGATCAGGTCGCTGCCCGTGCCGTCGCTGCCGAGGTCGAAGTGGACCAGGGCTCCGGGGTCCCGTCGGTCTCCTCGCATCAGGTACGCGGCGCCCGCGCCGTCGCCGAAGATGACGGCGGTCTCCCGGTCGCGCGGGTCCACGATCGTCGAGTACGTCTCGGCCGCGACGAGCAGCACGCTGTCGTACGCACCCGCCAGGAGCATCGCCGAGGCGACGGCGGCCGCATAGACGAAGCCCGAGCAGACGGCCGCGAGATCGAATGCCGGAGTGCCGGTCATCCCGAGCCGGGCGGCCAACTCCGGTGCGGTGGCCGGGCATCGGCGGTCGGGGGTGGTGGTCGCCAGGATCAGCAGACCGGCGTCATGCGCGCCGGCAGACTCCAGCGCTCCGCGCGCGGCGGCCACCGCCAGATCGCCGGTCGACGTGCCCGGGCGGACACGATGGCGGCTCTCGATTCCGGTGCGGGCGCGGATCCACGCGTCCGAGGTGTCCAGGCCTTCACGCACGAGTTGTTCGTTGCTGATCCGGTCGGGTGGCAGAGCCGCCCCCAGCCCGGTGATAACCGCGGCGCCGGTCACTGCGCCGGCCCACCGCTCGCGAACAGGGCCGCCACGACGTCCTGTTCGGCCATCGGAGCCCTCGACCGACCGTCCGGCGGCGCGCATCCGTCCAGGAGGACGGCGAGATGTGGGTGTACGGCGTCCAGGGCGCGGTCGCGTTCCCCGTGCACGCGGAGGGCGTCCGAGGCGGTGAGTGATCCGTTCTCCAGGTGCCAACTCAGCGTCTGTTCCAGTGACTTCAGGGCGTAGAGGGCGTGGAGGGCGTGCAGTGCCGGGAGGTGGGGTGCCTGGTCGGTGTCGGTGTCGGTGTCGGTGGAGTCGGCCTCGGCGACCGCTTCCGCGAACGCATGGAGCAGCAGGCGCTGTTGGTGTGCGTCGGCGAGTGTGACGAGGTCGGGGAGCAGCGGGTTCCAGGTCTCGAAGGCGGTCTTCTCCTCCACGGGGACGCCTTCGACACGGCTGCGCAGTTCGGTGAGGAGGCCGCGTTCACGGAGGAGCGCCAACGCCAACGCCCCATCTGGGGACACCAGTTCGCCCACCGTCGCCGGGACCGGGACCGTGTGGGTGAGGTCCTCGACGAGTTGCTTTCCCGCGTCCAGCCGGATGAGGAGGTTGTCGCCCGCTGCGGCCTGGTACACCTGCGCCAGGCCCTCGTACTCAAGGAGCCGGTTGACGGTCAACAGGCCCTGGGCGCCGGCCCGTTCGCGGCACACTCCGGCCGCCTGCTGCAGGATGCGGGTCGCGGCGACCTTGGTCAGGGCCTGTTCGCGGCTGACCGAGGCCCAGGGCGCCCACACCGGACGCTGCGCCTCGGAGAGGTCCACGGGGGCGCTGCGCTGTCGTACGTACTGTGCCTTGATCCGTACGACGAGGAAGCTGCACGCGTACACCTCGGCGAGAACGCCGTAGAGGGCGTCCTGCTGGGTGCGGTAGTTCAGGACCGGGAGGTCGGTGCCCAACCGGCCCATGCTCAGGCGGTGTTGGCTGTGGCGGATGCCGATGGTGACGGCGGCGCGGGCTGCCGCGGTGAGGGCGGCCGCGGCGCCGGTGGAGGCGTTGGAGGAGACCGAGAGGGAGCGCACCAGGCGTCGGTCCGGGTCGCCGAGGGGGTCGGAGAACTCGCCGTCGGGACCGATGGAGGCGTCGTCGCGGAGCCAACCGTCGTAGGGGACGCGGGTGTTGTCGAAGGTGACGAGGCCGTAGTTCAGCGGGACCGAGGTGGTCTCGGGGAGTTCGGTGATGTGGATGCCGTCCGTGATGCGGTCGACGTCGCGGACGCGGACCGCGAAGGGGAACACCCCGTGCTCCTGGTCGGCGAGGAGGAGGCGGGCGTAGACGATGGCCATGTGGGCGCGGCCCGTGCCGGCAACGTGGGACATGAACTTGGCCGCGGCGGGGTCGGGGGTACGTAAGCTGAACTCCCTTGTGGCGGGGTCGAATCGGGCCTCGGTGCGGGTGGCGAGGTGGCTGTTGCCGCGGCCGACCTCGGTGATCATGATGGAGCCGAAGGTCTCGTGCCGGTCGACCTCGTCGATCAGCGGGTCCAAGTAGGCGCCGGGCCTGCCGAGTTCGGTCATGGCGGCGACGCACACCGCGTACTGCACGGTGCCGGCGAGGAACAGGGGTGGGTCGACGGTGGCGGACCATTCCAGTACGGCGAGGAGTCGGGCCGGATCGTGCTGCAGCGCGTTCGCTCCGCCCACCCACTCCCCCAGGGCGCGCAGCCGGTCGTAGGTCCTGGCGTGGCGTTCGGGGCCACAGGGCGGTGCGGACCGTTTGAACGGCGGGGTGTCGAGCAGGCCGTCCAGGGCGTCGACGTCGGGGTGGTTGTCGCCGTGGAGGAGGCGCCGGAGCGGGTGAGCGGTCTCGGTGGCCGCCTGGTCGGCGGTCATGCGGCGGGGGCGGCGCGCAGCAGGGCGCGCCGGGCCTGGCCGTCCTCGATGGCGAAGACGAGGGCGGGGCGGAAGGCGTGCAGATCGATGCGGACCTGGCTGCAGTCCTGGCCCGCCTGCTGCACCCGGACCTCGGCGCTCAGCGGGATCTTGTCGTCCTCGGCCGGGCCGGTGCGGGTGAACGTGCCGGTCAGGAGGGTGGGCAGCGGGAACACGAACCGGCTGAACTCGAAGGCGCTGGCGTGCATCACGGCGTAGTAGGGGGGATGACCGGTGGGTGGGCGCCAGATCTCCGACACCGCCCAGGTGACGAGTTGGATCGACGCCTCGATGAGGAGCATGCCGGGTACGTGCTGCTGGTCGGCGGTGTGGTCCCTGAGCATCTCGGTGTCGTTGACGACGGCCAACTGCGCCTGGAACGCGTCACCTTCGACGTGTGCGTCGCCGATGAGGACGTTGTCGCGGCTGTGCTTGAGGACGCTGTGCCGGGGCACGGCGTTCGGCGGCCGGCCCTCCGGGAGCACGGCCGCGCCGTACGCCTTGAGGAGTTCGGAGGTGAGGTCGCTCCACTCGGTGTCGTCGACTCCGAGTCCGGGGCGGATGCGCAGGGGGCTGTCCTGGTCGGGAGGTCGTCGGCGCAGCCGGTCGCGGAGTTGGGCCGCCGTGGTGAAGTCCGGCTGGACACTGGCGTGTTGGAAGGACTCCCCCACGACCCACTGGTGGAGGGGCTCGTCGTCGTTAGTCTCCGGTGTGGTCGTCTGATTCGTCGTCATGTGTCGTACCTGCTCTCACAGTTGGATGCGTGTACGGGTCAGGCGGCGAACGGCGAGGCGGGCTTGGGGATTCCGGCGAGTCCGCCGTCCGGCACGGACACCCCGCCGTCGCAGACCAGGGCGTGTCCGGTGACGGACGAGGCGGCGGGCGCGGCCAGGAAGAGCGCGGCGGCGGCGACTTCCTCGGGCGTCAGCCAACGGCCTTGCGGTACATGGCTCATGAGCCAGTCCGACAGCGGCGCGTGCTGCTGCATCGGCTCGGTCATGTCGGTGCGCACCCAGCCGGGGCACAAGGCGTTGACCCGGATGCCCTGCCGGGCCCAGCCGACGGACAGCGAGCGCATCAGGGAGAGTTGGGCGGCCTTGGTGACGGCGTACGCCTCCATCGCCGGTGTGGCGATGAGCCCGGCCACGGACGACACCAGGACGACGGCCGCCTTCGGTGAGGCGGCCAGGTAGGAGTGGGCGGCGCGGCACAGGTCGACGGTGGCTCCGATGTTGACGGCGAGCAGCGGGTCCCACTCGGCGGAGCCGCTCTCGGCGAAGGGGACCAGGTACGAGGTGCCGGTGTCGTCGGCGGGGAACACGCTGGCGTTGTGGATGAGGATGTCGAGGCCGCCCAGCCCGGCGGCCGCCTCGTCGACGAGACGTGCGGCCGTCCCGGAGTCGGCGAGGTCTCCGCACGTGAGCACGGTCTGGCGCCCGAGCTTGCGCACCTCCTGCTCGGGGTCGTGCAGCGCGTCTGTGCTGCGGGCCGCGAGCGCGATGTCCGCCCCGGCCTCCGCGCAGGCGACCGCGACGGCACGGCCGATGCCACGGGAGGCGCCGGTCACCAGGACGCGGGCGCCGTCGAGGCGGAAGAGGGAGGCGAGGGGGCCGAGAGCGGTGGTGTCGGTGGGGTCAGCGGAGTTGGCGGAGTCGACGAGGGTGGACGTGAGGGGCTCGGTCACAACTGGGCTCCTTCGGTGCGGGGAATCGCGGTGCGAGCGGCTTTGGTACGAGGGTTTTCGGCGCCGAGGACATCGGTGCGGGGGATTTCGGCGCTGGGTCCTTCGGCGCGAGGTGCGTCAGCGCGGGGGGCGTCAGCGCGGGGGGCGTCAGCGCGGGGGCCCTCGGTCCGGGGCCCTTCCGTGCGAGGTGCTTCGGCGCGGGGGACTTCCGTGCGAGGTGCTTCGGCGCTGGGCGCTTCCGCGCTCGGCGCTTCCGTGCGAGGTGCCGGGACGGCGCCGTGCTGCTGTGCCCCGGTCCAGGTCAGGACCGTGCTCCCCCAGGTCAGACCGGCACCGAACGCCGTGACGAGCACCCGGCTGCCGGTCCGCAGTCGCCCGTCACGATCCGCGCTGGCCAGGGCGTACGGGAGGGAGGCCGCGCCGATGTTGCCGACCTCGTGCCCGACGATGACCACGCGGTCCTCGGGGACTCCGGCGTCGACCGCGGCGCGGCGCAGCAGCAGGGGGTTGGGCTGGTGGGAGACCAGCAGATCAACGTCCGTCAGGCGCAGGCCACTTCGGTCCAGGGCGTCGCCGAGGACCTCCGGGAAGATCCGCAGGATGAAGTCCCGTACGGCCCTCCCGTCCATGTGCACCTTGTGCCGTCGGTCGGCGAGGGTCCGCGGGGAGGCGGGCAGTCGGCTGCCGCCGGCCGGGATGAGGACGTCGCCCGCCGCGGTACCGTCCGACCCGAGCCGGATCGGGGCGAAGCCCGTCCCGCCCGGAACGGGCCCGAGGATCGTCGCCGCGGCTCCGTCGGCGAACAGCACCGCCGTGGCCCGGTCGGACGGGTCGACGAAACGGGAGTAGACCTCGACGCCGACCACGGCGGCGTAGCGTTCGCCGGTGCCGGCACGGAGCCAGTCATGGGCGACGCGGGCTGCGAACAGCCAGCCGGAGCAGGCCGCCGCCACATCGAAGGCGACCGCCCGGTCCGCGCCGACCAGGGACTGGACCCGGCACGCGGTCGACGGTCCCAGTTCGTCGGGGGTGGAGGTGGCGAGGACGAGCAGCCCGAGCGCGGAGGCCGGGAGACCGGCCGCGGTGAGCGCCTTGCGTACGGCTTCGGCGGCAAGGTCGGAGGCTGCCTGCTCGGGCTCAGCCACATGTCGCCGGAGCACACCGGTGCGCTGGACGATCCAGTCGGGGTCCACACCGGCCGCCTCGGCGACCTCGTCGTTGGTCAGGATGCGCTCGGGTAAGCACGTGCCGGTGGCGAGGACGCCGATGCTCGGCGCTGGGGACACCGTGTACCTCCAAATGGCAGGCGGGGTTGGCGAGTTCGCCGGTTTCCGCTGGCACGGCCGGCTTCCGCCAGATTGCCCGCCGGGCCGGAGGTCCAGCAGGGCGCGAAGGAAGGCGTCGAAGCACTCGCCGAATTCGCTTTACACCCCCCGCGATTCCGAACACTCCGATTCACGCTGATCCACGCCGATTCGCCCCGGGGCGCCGGTACAACACACCGGAATGTCGGGCGTGTTGAATCCGGCTCGCGTGAACTCCCAAACCCTCTACCGTCATTGACGGTGCCGAATTCTCCACCGCGTGGGAAATGCCGTCCATTTGTGTGTGCCGGGGCGGGAGTTGTGTGTGGGCGAGCAGCAGGTCTATTTCCGGGCCGGAACGCCACCCATCACGCTGTACGGCAGGATCGTCACCACCACGGACGGCAGTTCCTCCAGCGCGCGGGCGATCCGCTCGGCGGTGCCGCCGTGCAGCAGGCGGCCGAGCACCGTGGTGTAGGTGCGGCGCGCGATGAGCAGGGTCAGCGCGGTGTGGCCGTCGGCGGTCTCGCGGACGGCGAGTTCGGCCAGCGCCCGCTCCAGTCGGCGGTCCGGGCAGTCGACGACCTCCAGCGGGACATCGGTGGTACCTACGGCCTCCCACCGGGCCACCAGATGCCGGGCGCGCACCGCGTCGACCGCGATGTGTACGGCCCGCACCTCGTCGGGCCTCAACTCATGGGCGTAGCGCAGGGCGTGGAAGACGGCCGGGTCGACGGCGTCGACGAGGACGCACACCACATGGCGCCGGTGTCGTGGCCGGTCGGTCTGTCCGGCGGGCGGGAGTGACTCGACCTCGGCGGCCTCGGCGCGGTATTCGCGGTTGATGCGGATCAGTGCCCACACGCCGAGCGGGAAGACCACGACGACCAGCCAGGCGCCCTCGGTGAATTTGGTGACGGCGAAGATGAGCACCACGAGCGCCGATACGACCGCCGCCGTCGCGTTCACCGCGATCTTCCAGCGCCTGCCGGGTTCGCGTCGGCGTGCGTGGTGGACGGTCAGTCCGGCGCCCGCCATGGTGAACGCGGTGAACACCCCGATCGCGTACAGGGCGACGAGCCGGTCCACGTTGGCGTCGGTCACCAGCAGCAGCGCGAGGGCGACGACGGCGAGCGTGATGATGCCGGTGGAGAAGGCGAGTCGGTGTCCGCGCCGGGTCAACTGCCGTGGCAGGAAACGGTCTTCGGCGACGAAGCTGGCCAGGTAGGGGAAGCCCGTGAAGGGCGTGTTCGCGCCGGTGTAGAGGATCAGCGCGGTGGCGAGCTGCACGAACACCAGCCCGGCCGTGCCGAACGGACCGCTGCCGAAGACGAGTCGGGCCTCCTGCGCGATCACGGTCGGCGTGCCGTCGGTGTACGGGACGGCGTGGGTGAGGTGGGCGAGACCGGACACGCCGAGCACGAGGACGCCCAGGACACAGCTCATGGTGACGAGCGTGCGGCGGGCGTTGCGGCCCTGCGGTTCACGGAAGACGGAGATGCCGTTGGAGATCGCCTCCAGGCCGGTGAGCGAGGAGCCGCCGTTCGCGAACGCGCGCAACACCATGAACAGCGACGCCCCGTACAGCCACCCGTCCCCCGGTGTGCCGAGCGGCACGACACCTTGCGCGTGGACGTCGGCGTGCGGCAGATCCCCGAACGCCCAGCGGGCCAGGCCCACGGCGAGCATCAGCCCGACCGCGGCGATGAAGAGGTACGCGGGCACGGCGAACACCCGCCCCGCCTCCCGCAGGCCGCGCAGATTGCCGTACACCAGAATCAGTACCACCCCTGCGCTGACGGGGAGTTGGAGGTGGTCGAGGCCGGTCCAGCCGTTGCCGACGAGGTGGGCGAGCGAGATGAGCGCGTTCGTGCCGGCCGAGACCTGGACGGCGACCGTCACGACGTAGTCGACGAGCAGCGCGACGGCGGCGATCTGGGCGATGTCGGGGCCGAAGTTCTCGCGGGCGACGACGTAGGAGCCGCCGGCCCGCGTGTAGATCGTGACGACGTCGCTGTAGCAGAGCGTCAGCAGCACCAGGATCAGCAGGATCGCGCCGGTCACCGGCATCAGCAGGGTGAAGGCGGCGACCCCGACCACGGGCACCAGGACGCGCAGCATCTCCTCGCTGCCGTACGCCGACGAACTGACGCAGTCCGAGGCGAGGACGCCGAGCGCCGTCCGGTTGTCGAGCTTCTCCTGTTGGATGCGGCCGGTGACCAGGGGCGGACCCAGCAGCCGGCGCTTGAGACGGTAGGAGAGCGGCTCGGGCAGGAACCCGGGTGGCGGCTCGGGCGCCTGGGAGCGGTCGGACGCGTCCGGTGCGGGTACGGCGGGGTCGGTCATGGTGCCATCACACCCGGACTCGCGACAGCACCGGCCGAGGATCACCCGTCAGGCCCCTGAACTGCACCCGGCCGGGCGGACGGTGGCCCTTCGGATGCCGTCGGAGCCCCAGCCGTGGTCAGAAACCGGCCGCCCGGGCGGTCGTGTACACCTCGGCGGCCACGTCCTTGAGTTCCTGTGCGTCCCGCGCGGCCCACGAGACGTCGACCAGGAACTCGTCGAGGCCGATCTCGGCGTACGCCATCAGATCGCTGACGATCTGCTCGACGTCGCCCTGGAAGGGCCGGCGGTCCGGTCCCTCGTAGCGCTTGGGGGTGTAGTCCGGGTTCACCCGCACCACGGTCCGCAGCGGCCTGGTCCGGCCCCGCTCGGCGGCGAGGTCCTGCAACTGGCGCCAACTCCCGGCCACTTGGGCGGGTCCGTCGGCGTACGGCAGCCAGCCGTCGGCGTGGTCGACGAGCCGGCGCATCGCCCGCGGGGAGTTGGCCGGCACCAGGACGGGGATCGGCCGGGCCGGCTTCGGCCCGACCACGGCCGAGGCGATCCTCGTGATCCGGCCGCCCTCGTAGACCACCGGGTCCGGGCCCCATACCGCCCGGCACACCTCGAACACCTCGTCCATGACCTTGCCGCGCTCCTGGAACGGGCGGATCCCGGCGGCCGCGTACTCGTCGAGGGACCAGCCGCTGCCGAGGCCCGCGACCACCCGGCCGCCGCTCGCCGCGTCCAACGTGGCAAGTTGCTTGGCGAGTTGGAAGGGGATGTGCAGCGGGGCGACCAGTACGGCGGTGCCCAGTTCGACCCGCTCGGTGGCCGCCGCCGCGAGGGTCAGCGTGACCAGCGGCTCGGCCACGCCCCGGTAGGCGTCGGGCCAGGGCAGACCCGGGACGCCGTACAGCGGCTGGGTCCGAGGGTCCGGGAACAGCGCGCGTTCGTACACCCAGAGGCTGTCGTATCCGATGTCCTCGGCGGCGCGGGCCACGTCGGGCACGTCCTTGCCGAGGTTGTACTGCCGGTTCTGCGGGAGTCCGATGCCGAGCCGGGTCGTCATTCCGACGCGCTCCTCTGTCGTGTGTGGTTGCGCGATCAAGTCAACGTCGTCGTGCTGGAGTTGGGGAGAAGGCGGACGGGCCCCGGCGGGTGACGCGCGGGTGGCGGCGCCGCGCGTCACCCGCCGGGGAACGAGTCAGTGCTGGTTGACCGCCGAGGCCCAGTCGAAGTTCACGCCCATGTCGGAGTACATCTTCGAGTAGCCGACGAAGCAGTTGAACGTCGTGACCTTGCCGTTCTTCAGGTACCAGAAGTCGGCGGTCGGCGCGTCGACCTTGTGGCCGTTCCCCTTGACGACGCCGCCCGTGGGGGCCTGGAGTTGCCCGTCGAACGTGCCCTGGATCGACAGCTCGATGCTGACGGTGTCGCCGTTCACGGTGATGCGCTTGAGGTCACGGTGGACATTGGAGAAGAGGCTCTTCATGTACGGCAGCACGCTGCCGAGCGCCTCGCCCCGGTATGCCTGGCCCGCGACCATGTCGTTGAAGACGCCGTCCTTGGTGAAGCTGTTGACGAAGGTCGGGACGTCGATGTGGCTGCCCTCCGCCACGTAGTAGTCGCGCAGGACGATCGCGAGGTTGGCCTTCTCATGCTTCGTCAGGTGGCGGTCGGTGAGCGGCAGCTCCGCCAGCTGGCGGGCGGTCAGGGTCGGAGCGGCCGTACTGCTCTGGGCCGCCGCCTTGTCGTGGGCCGGGCTCGCGGCCTGTGACGGCACGGCGGCGATGGAAAGACCACCCACCACAGCTACAGCGGCCGCGATGGTGATCGACTTCCGGCTGATCAGCTTCATGTCGTTTTCCTCCAGGTTCGCGCTCGGGATCCGAGGTCCGTCGTACGGTCTCGACCCCTCACGCTCTCTAAGTAAATCAAACGCTCGCTTGACTTTATGAACGGCAGCGCAAGCTGTCAAGCCACTGTTTGAATTGTGTGGTCCGTGGCCACGGAGGGGTGCGCCTCGACCGCGAGGGGACTGTTGACAATGAACTCAAGCAACTGCTTGAGTACAAGCTATGACCAGGGTGGAGAAGACGGACCTACGCCGCGAGGCCGGTCAGCGCACGCGGGACGGCCTGCAGTCGGCCGCTCTGGAGTTGCTCGCGCAACGGGGCCAGGAGGGCGTGACACTCCGCGAGATCACGGATCGCGCCGGAGCCAACGTCGCCGCGGTGAGCTACCACTTCGGGTCGCTGAAGGCACTGTGCGAATCGGCGATCGAGCACGCGTTGGAGCAGTATCTGGACGCGCAGATGGCGGCACTCGACTCCCTGAGCCCCACCGCGACGCTCCACGAAGTGGCGGCGGCGTTCGCCGGGCCGATGATGCGCGCGTTCGTGGCCGGTGGACAGGACCTGGCCGTGATGCGGACCGTGGCACGCGTCGGCATCGAACCGCCCCAGGGGTGGGAGCGGCTGACCGCCAAGTTCGACAAGAGTCGCCGGGATGCCCTCCGGGTGCTGAAACCGAACATTCCCGGGGTCGACGAGGAGGAGCTGATCTTCCGTACGCGCTGCGCGGCCGGCATGTTGAACTGGCTCGCCCTGGCCCCCATCGGCGCCGAACTGGCCACCATGTCCGCCGAGCAGCTCGAACGGCAGCTGGTCCCCGTGGTGGCCGGGGCGTTCCGCGGGGACGCCGCCGGACCACCCGCTCCGCGGCCCTGACCAGGGCGGAGCGCTCGGCCGGGGTCACGCGGCCGAGGCGTCTCCGGGCTTCGGTTGGACGGGGCACACGCCGACGGGAGTCGGGTGGGCCGGGTGGTCGAGGGCGCTCGGGGAACCGTGAGTCGGCGTGGCGCGCGTGCCGCTGTCGTCGTCCGACGGCGGGGTGAAGGCGACGTCCAGGCGGGTCAGTCCGCGGAAGTTGAGGCTGCGCTGCCACTTCGGCGGCTCGGCGGTGTCGAGACGCAGGTCGGGGAGGCGGGTGAGGAGCGCCTCCAGGACGATCGTGCCTTCCAGCCGGGCCAGTGCCGCGCCGAGGCAGAAGTGCGGACCGTGTCCGAAGGACATGTGCCGTCCGCCGGGCCGTTCGAAGTCCAGCACATGGGGATCGGGGAACACGGCAGGGTCCCGGTTGGCGGCGCCGCACACAAGGAGCACCGTCTGCCCTTCGGCGATGGTGCGGCCCGCCAGGTCCAGGTCGTGCCGGGCCCGGCGCAGCATGAGCTGGACCGGGGCGTCGTAGCGCAGGAGTTCCTCGACGGCGGCGGGCAACAGGTCCGGCCGTTTGCGCAGTTGCTCGGCCGCGTGCGGGTGGTGGAGGAGGGCGAGGGTGGCGTTGCCGATGAAGTGGGTGGTGGTCTCGTGGCCGGCGATCAGCAACAGGGCGCAGTTGGCGAGGAGTTCGTCGGGGTCCTGGTCGGTGTTCGCGGCCTGTGCGGTCACCAGGGCGCGCAGGCTGTCCGGGGCCGGTGGGTTTTCCGGGCCGGTGAGGAGCCCGCGGAAGTAGGCGAGCATGTCGGCCATGCTCTGTGAGGCCTCGCGGTTGCGGTCGGCGTCGAGCCGGGAGTTGCCCATGGCCTCGGCGATCGGCTCGGACCAGGCGGTGAGGGCGGAGCGGTCCTCCTGCGGTACGTCGAGGAGGTCGCAGATGATGGTCAGCGGCAGCGGGCGGGCGAGGGCCGCGACGATGTCCATCCGCCCGGTCGGTGCCGCCTCGTCGATGATCCGGTCGACGGCTTCGAGGATCCGGGCGCGGAGTGTCTCAACTGCCCGCGGGGAGAAGGCTTTACTGATCAGGCCCCGCAGCCGTGAGTGGTCCGGGGCGTCGTTGTAGAGCATCTGTCGGCTCAACACCCGGGCCAGCGGCCGCAGTTCCTCGGACACGGCGTCGAGGTCGGGATAACGCACCGAGGACAGCGCCGGGTTGCCCGTGGCGCTGCTGACGACCCCGTGCCCGGTGGCGATCCAGGCGCTCAGGTGACGGTCCCAGAAGAGCTCGTCCGTGTTCCGCAGCTCCTCGTAGAAGTCGTAGAGGCGCTCTTGGACCTGGGGCCGGAAGGCCGGCAGCAACGAAGTTGTGGTGCGCATCGCGCAAGGCTAGATCAGGTACGGACATAAGGGAGTTGCCGTTCCGGAAACAGGTTGTGCCGGTTCGCTTCGCTCGTCACCGGCACGGTCACGGGAGGCGTTTCTCGTCGGCTCCCCCGAAGCGCGTCTCGACGGTCGCGGCGACGACAGCCGCGGAGACCGCCAAGAGACCTGCCACTAGCGGCAGTTGGACGGTCACGCCCGTCAGGGAACCGGCCAACGCCGTTCCGGCGGACCCGGACGTGATCTTCAGGGCAGCGACCCAGATGAAGACCTGGCCGCGCGCTCCGCTCGGCGCGTACTCCGTGCGGGCCGCGAGGGTGGAGGCGAAGAAGAAGGCGTTGAGGATCCCGGTGAGCGCGTACGCCGAGGCGGTCACCGCGAAGGCCGGGCTCGCGGTGACGGTGAGGAGGCCGGCCACGACGCCCAGGGCGAGGTGGCGCATCAGCCGGCCCGGGTCGCCGGTGAGCGGGAAGACCATGACGGCTATGGACCCGGTGAGATTGCCGAGGCCGTAGGCGGCGGTCAGTACGGCCGCGGTGGCCGGTTCGGTGCCGAGGATCTTCGTCAGGTGGACCGCGGTGATCGGCAGGGCGGCGACGCTCAGGGCGACGATCATCGTCAGGTAGACGGTGCGCCGAAGCGGGCCGCTGCGGGCGATCAGCGCGAGGGTCGCTCCCGGCTTGAGGATCGCCGTCCGGTCGCCGCCGTGCGACGGCGCGGTGAACGGCAGCAGCAGGACTCCCCCGGCCGCCGTGGCCGCCCCCACCGCGAGGGCGAGTGCCGCCGCGGTGGGCGAGACCCAGCCCGAGAGCCCGGCCACCAGGGACGGGCCGACGGTGCCCCCGATGCCGTAGGTGGCCACGTCCCAGCCCTGGGCCCGCCGTTGCGTGCGCAGGCCCGGTCCTACGATGGCGGGCAGCCGACTGCTGATACCGCCGGTCAGCAGCGGCCCGCAGGTGCCGGCCGCGGCGAGCAGCAGCCCGGTCACCGCGGCGGGTGCGTGGCCGAACGTCAGCACTCCCCCGGTCAGCGCGATGGCGTAGAGCAGGCAGGCCGTGGCGATGACCTTCCGGCCGTCGCGGGCGGTGTCCAGGGGCCGTGCGACGAAGGGGCCCAGCAGATGCGGGGCGGTGATGCACGCGCCGAGCACCCCGGCGAGCGTCCCGGAGCCACCGGAGGAGGTGACGAGCAGAACGACGGCGACCACGGCGCCGCCGTCGGCGGTGCGGGCGAGGGCCGCGGCGACGACGTAGCGCGCCAGGCCGGTGCCACCCTTTCCCCCCTTGCCGCCCTCTCCACCCTTGCCGGACGGAGGCGGGGCGTCCCACACCCTCGGTGTGCTTGCTATGTGGTGCTCACCCATGGTGGTTGGCGCTCAGGAGGTGAGTCCGAGGGCGTCCAGCGCGGCGACGACCTCCTGGCGGGCGGTCGCGTCCAGCCCACGCAGGGGACGCGGCAGGTTCGGCTCTTCCGTCAGGCCGAGGTGGGAAGCGGCGGCGGAGATGACGCGCAGGCTGCCGTGACGGCGGAAGAGGACCCACAACGGTTCGAGCCGGCCGGACAGTTCGACCGCTTGGTCCGCGTGGCCGGTCTGCGCGGCGCGGGTGAGGGCGAGGGCGGTCTCCGGGAAAGTACCGCCGAGGACCGAATACCAGGCGTCGCAACCGGAGTTGAGGCCGCGGGCGGCCGTCCAGTCGCCGCTCACCCCGATGGTGACGGTGTCGGGGATCAGCGCGCGCAGCGCGTCGACACGGAGCGCGGCCTCGCGCGGGTCCTCGGGCACACCGGGGATCTTGATCGAGCCGACGTTCGGCAACTGCGCGATACGGCCGTGCAGTTCGTCGGTGAAGTGGACGTGCGTGGTGCCCGGGTTGTCGTAGACGCACAGCGGTACGGAGAGTTCGCGGGTGACGTCCTCGTAGAGCCCGAACACCTCTTCCTCGGTGAGGAGTTGATACGTCATCGGGGCGAGCAGCACTCCGGAGGCACCCGCGTTCTGGGCGTCCTCGGCCAGCTCCAGCACCTGCGAGGTGCGCAGCGCGCCGATACCGACGATGACGGGGGTCCCGTCGGCGGCATCGACCGCGATCTTCGCGGCGTGGGCGCGCTGTTCCCGGGTGAGGTAGGCGTAGTTGCCGGTGGAGCCGAGCGCGCCGATGGAGTCCACACCGGCGGCGGCGAGTCGGGCGACGAGCGCCGCGTACGCCGTTTCGTCGATGCCCTGCTCGCTGGTGGGTGTGAGGGGGAAGGCGCTCAGGCCACGGAACATGATGGCTCCTTGAGGGGGTGGGACGAGTCGGTGCGATGAGGGGCGGGGAATGCGTGATGGTCAGGTGGCCTTCGAGTGCAACTCCGCGACAGCGGCGGCGAGTTCGGCCGCGAAGGCCTCGGCCTGCGGTTCGGTGAGGGTGGCGGCGGTGACCCGGATCGCGCCTTGGTGGGCGGCCGGATCCGGCGCGAAGAGGTGACCCGGCCGCACCGCCCAGCCCCGCCGCGCGAGGTCCGCGACGGCGGCCCGTCCGTCGACGTCGAGTTCGACCCATACGTTCAACCCGTCGGGTCGGTACGGGACTTCGATGCCCTGGGCGCGCAGCCGCTCGACAAGTAGGCCGCTGCGCCGGGCGTACAACTCGCGGGCCCGTTCGTGGAGTTCGTGGACCCGGGGATCCAACAGGAGTTCGCGGGCGGTGTGTTGCAACAGCCGGCTGACCCAGGTGGTGCCGGCGCTCAGCCGTGCCTCCAGGCGCGCGGTGGTCCCGGCATCGGCGGCGACGAGGGCGAGCCGCAGATCCGGTCCGAGGAACTTGGACACGGATCGCACCAACGCCCAGCGTGTACTGCCCGGCGGGGTGACCCGGTGGTACGGCCGCGCGGAGACCGCCGAGAAGTGGTCGTCCTCGATCACGAGAACCTGGGGATGCCGCGCGAGGATCGCCCGTAGGTCGGCCGCCCGTTCCTCGGTGAGACTCGCACCGGTCGGGTTGTGGGCGCGGGGAGTGCAGACGACCGCGCGGGCACCGGCCGCCAGTGCCGCGCGCAGCGCGTCGGGGCGCATGCCGGCGCCGTCGACCCGGACGGGCGCGGAGCGGTAGCCGCCCAGTCGCAGGGTGCCGATGCTCGCCAGGAAACAGGGGTCCTCGATCGCGACCAGATCCCCGCGGGTGAGGTGGGCGTTCAGCAGCCGCTCGGTGGCGTCCACCGCTCCGTGCGTCACCAGCGTGCGGAACGGCTGCTCGATGTCCTCGGCGAAGTCGGCGCGGGCCCAGGTGTCCAACTCGGGGTCGATCGCGGGCGCGCCGTACAGCGGCGGGCTGTACTCCCCGCGCCGGGCGGCGCCCAGGAGGTCGGGCAACAACAGCGGGTCGGGGTTACCACTGGCCAGGTCGACGCAGTCACCCCCGGCACCGACGCCCTCCCGCGCGAGCTGCGGCACCGCCGCCACCACCGTGCCGCCACGCCCCCGCGTCTCGGCCACGCCCGCTTCGACGAGCCGCCGGTACGCGAGGGCAACCGTGTTCCGGTTGACCCCCAACTCACCCGCGAGCACGCGCACCGGGGGCAGGCTCGCCCGCGGCGCCAACTCGCCCGAGGCGACCTGGTCCCGCACACTCCCCGCGATCTCGGCCGCGGTGGTGCCCTTGATGCGCACGTGATCAACTCCGCCCGTACAGAGACATTCGTCCTATGCCAAAGATTGTCCTAGGCCAAACATACGGCATGGGTGGGGGGCGCATGTTCATGTGTCGCGAGGTCGGTGTCGCGAGGCCATTTGTCGCGAAGTTGGGTGTCGCGAGGTCGGGGTGCGGACAAGGGCCGACCACGCCTCGGCCGGCGATGCCGGTACCGCTACGGTGTGCGCGTTGCCGCGCCGGATATGAGAACCGGATACGAGAACCGGATATGAGAAAACGTGGGGACCCATGCCCTTGAGCCAACCCCGGAGACTTCCCGTGTGGCCGTTCGCGGTCGGGGGCTCGGCACTCGCCCTGGCCGTCCTCGTGGCGGTCGGCACCTGGGTGTACGGCGTCTACCGCATGTCGGACCCCGTGCCGCCCGTCCTTGGCGCACGCGTGGAAGGCGGGACGATCGTCGTCAAGTTCCCCGTCTGCCCCACGGACGTGATCCAGCGCGTGGAGGTCACGAACTTCGACGACGACACCAGCGCGAATCCGCACATCCTGTGGTGGGCCGCCACCCCCACGACGCCATCGGCCAAGAAGGGGATCGCCAGGCTCTGGTCCGGCGAGGGGTTCGAGCGCCACGCCCCGGAACCGGCCCGGTCCGCCGTCCCCCGCAACCTCGACATCGGGTACGTGGATCCGTCGGGCGACGGCCGGGACGGCGTCTTCACGCTGCGCACGATATCCACGGCGAGACTGCAGGCCGGACAGTACTGGACCGACGACGGACCCAAGACCGCCGCGCAGATCGATGCCCAACTCACCTGCCACCGGGGCGGTTGAGGAGGCGACGCCCTGGCTCAGGACGCCAGTTCCGCTACGGCGCCAGGGTGCGCAGGACGTCGAACTCGTTGCCCTCGGGGTCGGCCCTGACCACCCAGTTCCGGTCAGAGCCCTGGCCCACATCGGTCGTGGTGGCGCCGAGGGCGAGCAACCTGGTCACCTCGTCCTCGGTACTGCCGTCGATCGGACTGACGTCGAGGTGAAGTCGGTTCTTGACGGTCTTTCCCCCGGGCACCTGGATGAACTGCAGGGTGGGCGGCATCTGACGGGCCCGCACATCCTCGACGGTCGGCACCCAGGAACCGATCTCGACCTTGCCCTCGCTCCGGTCGGTCACCTTGAAGTCCAGGACCGCGCACCAGAACGCCGCGAGCCGCTCCGGATCACGGCAGTCGACGACCAGCTCGGAATCCCGCACAGCACTGGAACAGCGGCCTGCGCTGGAAGTTCCCTTCCGTACCCGTCATCGACATAGTCGTGCTCGAGGTGAAGACCGAGCACATGCCGCGTCTGTGACAGATGCCGCGGCCTTCAGCGGCTGCGTTGAGGCGTTGCGAGGGGCCGACGTAGTTGTGGGCGGTCTGGCGGGCCGCCGTCGTTGGTCGGCCCGGAGGCGGCAGGAATGGCGCATGAGCCGGACGGTGATCCGACGGGCACCAGGCGCGCCCATGAGCGTCGCAGCTCGTGACCTTCGCTCCCGCAAGGTCAATACTTCCCATAAGGGCTCCCCCGCCGCCCCTCGCCGACCAACTCCAGAGACCTGACAGCCCGTCATCAAAGTCAGCATTGAGTCAGCATCAGCCCCGCCGGAACCCACTTCCGACCGCCACGAGCCGCCGAGATCAACAACCGACACGCCCCCTCCCTGACCAGCAAAGGCACAGCTCAGGGGCACATATACCAGCCTTGCCAGGAGGTATTCATGAAGATGCTGATCAACGTCTCGTAGTTTGGTGCGGCCGCAGGTCAGGGCCATGCTAAAGCGCGTTGGAGAAGGCTGTGATCTGGGCATTTCACTTGTATGCGTGGGGTGTTGAGGGCTGAGCCGCTGTGGGTGGAGACGTTCACGGGGCTACGGATGACGCAGTTCGCGCGGTTGCTGAAGGTGGTGCGGGAGCGGGGGTGGCGGTCTACTACCGCACGATCCTCACCATGCGACAGCTCGCGCCGTTGTTCGGGGTCTCGCCGGCGACGGTGTGCAGGGTCATCCAGCGGCTCGGCCCACTGCTCGCGAACGTGCGGGTCATCATCGACGCCGACACCCGCCTGGTTGTGGCCACCGCCCGTCCGGCCCCGGGCAACAAGGCCGACGCCCAGGTCTGGCGCGGCTCCGGTCTTCATCCCTCCAGTCCCGGACCTCTGCATCGGTCCACTCGCCGGGAAGTGCCCGTCCCGCAACAACGATCTGAAACCACCTGCGCTCCCAGAGGGCCGAGTGTTTGAGCAGGCCCATCAAGGACAACGAGCTCACCGTCGGCGTCATGCGGGCACCCACGTCAGAGACACCGTCGAGTTTCCTCAGCAGATCGGCGCGCTGCTTGTCGAGAAAGCCACAGAGGGCCTCGCGCTCGGTAGCGGTCGAGAACTGATTGGCTGTCATGTCCCGGACGCTACCGGACCATGAGGGCAGATCCCCGACCGGTGCTGCTGGTAGCTATCCAGCACGAAGATCACGATCTACAGCTGAATCACCAGGAACCCTTGATTCGGCCTCATCCGATATCGAAGGGCGGCAGCTCAGCCAGGTTCGCAATGGCAGCCGGCGGGAAGTCCGGCCATGAATTCGGCGCGTCTTGGTTCAGGTTGCGCAGGTGCTTGTCTATGAAGTTCTGAGCATTGCGCAGGACCTTGATTGTGGTGGCGGCATCGATGGCACCGTCCTGGAGCGCTTCAGCGAGTTCGTCGAGGTCCAGCACTTCGTAGCGCCGACTGGCTGGGGGGACGATGATGTCCAGGTAGAGGTCATGGACTGCCAGCCGTTTCGGACCCACTTCCTCCAGTTCGACCAGATCGATGTACCAACCGCCTTCGAGCGCGTCGACGAAGGTGACTGGCCTGGTGATCTGTATCCCTTCGTCGGCGATGACGAAGCAGCGATCGGTCGTGGGCCGGCCGGGAACCTGCCACGGAGGAAGGATCTCCATGTCGTAGGCCACGATGTTGTCGCGGGTGCGCACACCGGAGCACCATTGCCCAGTGCGGTGGTGGACACGTACATCTTCCAGGACCATGAATCGCAGTATGACTGCGGCGGTCACGTGCCGAGGAAGACGTAGCCGCGCTTGTCATAGCGAGTGGCGACCGCGCGGTGCCGCTTCAGGTGGTTGCTCGCCCGTTCGACGGTGTTGCGTTTCTTGTACCGCGACGAAGTGCGGGCGAGAGAGGCGGTGGAGATCCCAGAGCGAGGCGAGGCGGTCACAGTGCGGTGACGTCGGTGCGCCGGTTGTCCGGCTTGAACGGCAGCGTGGTGACCGTCGCCCGGATCTCCCGCTGCGGGGTGCCCGGTCGGCCCCACAGGACGGCGACCTCCGTGCCGGGTGCCGTGTGCGCCGGGTCGAGTACGCACAGGGAGATCATCGCCCGCAGCGTCGGGCTCACGGTGCGGCCCGTGGCCACGCCCACCGGATCGCCCGACACCAGCACCTGGTCGAAGTGGGGTCCGCGACCACGGGGCAATTCCATCTGGTCGGGCAGTTCGGTCTCGCTCAGGAGCGAGGTGAGGACGCCGGCGACGTCCTGCTCGTTCCAGCGCAGACCCACCAACTGCCTTGCGGGTACGCCCCTTTCGGCATCCCGGACGAGTGCGTCCCGGCCGATGAAGTCACGGTCGGGGACGCCCTTGCGGAACCCCCAGCCGAGTTCGCCCGGCTTGCGGAAGTAGTCGGTCACCCCGCCCACCGGGACGAAACTGCCGGTCGGCACACCCTTGCGAAACTGCCTCGGCGCACCCGGCGTGAGGATCGACGCCGGCAGATAGTCAAGGCCGTTGGTCGCGATCCCGGCCTCGATGTGCTGAACAGGTTGGGCGCGGAAGCCCAGTTGACGGATGCCGACGTCCTGGCCGCTCGCCACGACCGCCGCCCAGATCTCGTTGGCGTGTTCGGTGGGCCCGTGCAGCTCGTACCCGAGTTCGCCCGAGATCCCGGTGCGCAGGACCCGTACCGGGACCCCTTCGACCGTCGACATACGGCTGCGGCTGAAACCGATGTCGCGGAGATCGTCCCCCGTCAGTTTCTCCAACGTGGCCAGGGACGCCGGACCTTGCACGCCGAAGATGAACCGGTCGGCGCTGATGTCGGTCGCCGCCGCATCCCAACCGCCGAGGCTCAACTGCCACAGCAGCCAGTCGCAACTGCCCGCGGTGTAGACGAACTCCTCGGGGCCGAGTCGGCACAGCACGCCCTCGGAGGCGATCCAGCCGTTCTCGTCGAGCTGCACATGGTGCTTGATCTGCCCGGTCTCGAAACGGGACAGGTCCCGCATCCCCAGCCGGCTCAGGAACGCGAGCGCCTGCGGGCCGTGCACCTTGACCTTGTGCAGCGAGGTCCAGTCACCGACGTAGCACGAGCCGACGTGGGCGGCGCTCTCCTCGACCCAGTCCGCGTACTCCTCGGGGAGCAGGATCTGCGCGAAGCGACCGTAGGTGCCCCGTGTGTTGCCCTCGTCCTGGGCCGCGGCGGCCGGGCTGAACATCGCCGGGCGCTCGGTGACGAACGGTGCGTCGTTCAGCCGGAGGACCGCTTCGTAGGTACTGCGCTGTTGTGAGAGAAGGTCCATTTCACTCTCCGTCGAGTGGCCGTCGTCCAGGGTGTCGTCCGGAGCGGCACCCTTGTGCTAGATCGATTAAGTCGGACCGTAACAGGCGTTTCGGGGCGGGGCGAGAGTCGTGACACACCGGTGATCGGTCCCACGGCGCAAGCAATGCGGAACTTCCGCGCAACGCCGGGTTGTTCAGGATCGGCGGGGCCCGCGCCGTCGTACTGGCAGATGCAGCAGGTCCGTGCCCAGCACCGTCGATCCGCCGAAGTCGGCCCGGCGTGCGCTGTCGCGGAGCAGCCGTCGCCAGGTCGCGTCGGAGACCACGGTCTGCTGGCCCGGGCCGAGGTGGGTGGCGACCAGCGTTCCCGCGTTCGACTCGGCGGCGATCCGGCCGAGTTGGGCCACGTCCGTGTGGGTCGAGAGGATGTGGTCGATCAGCGCTTGGGGCAGGCCCAGGCTCGCGAGCCCCGCCGGGTAGAGGGCTTCGTGGACCAGGACGTCCGCCCCTGCCGCGAGCGTGATGATGTTCGGGGTCGGCGCGGTGTCGCCGGAGAAGACGACGCTGCCGTGGTCGGTGTCGAAGCGGTAGGCGTAGGCGGGGAAGACCGCGCCGTGCGGGACGAGGACGGCGGTGACCTTCATGTCGTCGTTCTCCATGACGGTGAACGGCGCCATGGTCGGCGCGGAGTTCGTCGCCGAGGCGCCGGCGCCGGACGGCGGCAGTATGTCGTGGACGTGCAGCAGGGTCGCGGGGTCGATCCCCGCGTGCTCGGTCATGAAGAAGGTCGGCGAGGCCGCGTACGCCTGACCCGCCAGCTTCGTCATCTCGACGGTGCCCGGCACGATCCCGGGAGCCCCGGCGACGGTCGACGCGATACCGGCGGAGCCAGGGCCGTAGACCTCGATCGGGCTCTGGAAGCCCTGCGCGCCCGAGGCGCCCGCCGACAGCAGCGGGAACGAGTAGTAGTCGACGATGT
Source organism: Streptomyces prunicolor (assembly GCF_045162825.1). Lineage (NCBI taxonomy): Bacteria > Bacillati > Actinomycetota > Actinomycetes > Kitasatosporales > Streptomycetaceae > Streptomyces > Streptomyces prunicolor. The sequence goes on from NZ_CP108676.1 coordinate 850,260, forward strand.
GGTCCGCGTGCAGGTGGGTCAGGAAGATCCCGGCCAGCGAGGGCATCGACAGTCCGGCGCGCAGATACTGGGTCACCGCTCCGCGACCGCAGTCGACGACATACGTTCTGCCGTTCACCGTCAGCGCCGACGAGATGCCGTATCGGGTGGCCAGGGGCGGTGGCCCGCCGTTGGTGCCAAGTAGCGTCAGGGACAGGCCCGTTCCGGAGGGCGCGGATCCGGTGTTCGTCGCCGCCGCGGCCTGCTCGGCGCCGAGCAGTGGTACGGCGACGGCGGCAGCGGCGGACGCCGCCATCGCGCCCAGCATCGTCCGGCGGGACGTCGGTTCACCCAGGGGTTCGCACATGAAGAGACAGCTCCTTCGCGGCTCGATTCGCGTTGCCACAGTGGCCACACCGAGCACGACTGTCCATCAGTCGGTACAAAATATGAGTTCCCTTGACGAACTGTAAGATTTCGCACCGCGCAAGTGTCGGCGGATGTCAGCGGCCGATCGTGGGAATCGGGTTCTCCGCGAACCACTGTGCGAGGTAGTCCAGGAAGACCGTGATCTTGCGCTGGGTACCCGGCCCGGGCCCGTGGATCGCGTAGAGCGGCCGGTCGGGTGTCGCCAGGTGGGGCAGCTGGACCTGCAGGGCCCCGGAGACGAGATCGTCGTAGACGGACCGCTGCGGCAGCAGGGCGATGCCGCGACCGTGGACGGCCGCCTTCTGCAGGGCGATGTAGGAGTTGGACGAGAAGGCCACGTTGCGGATCTTGTGCAGCGTGGAGGTGGGGCCGTGTCCGATGCGCCAGACCGGGTCGTTGACGTGCACCAGGCAGTCGTGGGCGGCCAGATCGTTGGGGTGGGTCAGGGGGCCGTGTTCGTCGATGTACGTTTTCGACGCGCACAGGACGAAGGGCAGCGAGGCGATCTTCTTCAGCCGGACGTTGGAGTCCCTGAGGTCCCGGGTGTGGAACGCGAGGTCGAAACCGCCGTCCAGGAAGTCGTAGGTCCGGTCGGACATGCCTCCCAGTTCGAACCGGATCTGGATCTTCGGGTACGCGGCGGAGAACGCGGCGATGGCGTCCCCGAGGTCCAGGCTCCCGATCCACTTCGGGCAGATGATGCTGAGCACGCCCTCCGCCCGATCGTGCAGATCCGCGATGTTGGAGTCCTCGGCCTCGATCTCCTTGATGATGCGGGAGGCGAACTCGGCGTACCGCAGGCCCGGTTCGGTCAGGCTCACCGAGCGGGCCGTGCGGTTGACCAGCCGGACGCCGACCTGCCGCTCCAGCTCGGCGACATGCCGTGACACGAGGGATCCCGACGACCCCAGCGCTTTGGCCGCGCCGCTGAAACTGCCGAGGTCGGCAACGATGACGAAACAACGCATGAGAAGCAGACGGTCCATGGCGGTCCTCCGGTCGTCCACGGCACCGGTGTCCCTCCGGACCGCGTCGAACATGGGGCGATGCAGTTGGGCGGAGCCGTCTCGCAGGCGGCGAACCTGGACGGCGCACGATGACAGAGCGGAAGACCGTCGGGGTCACATCGGCCAACACGCCTACCATCACTATATCGATCTAGTAAAGGTAACAGAACCCACTCGCGACCGCGAGGCCCGAGCTGCGGGCTTCGACCGAGCCCGGCCCACGGGGCGCGAGGCGGACCAAGGGAACTCGCCCAGGAACGAGTCGGATCACATCCGCGGCAACCAACGAACAACCGGCTTCCGGCTTACGCACGCGCGGACGGTGCTTCGGAGTCCCCGGCAGCCTCGCCACAAGCCCTTGGGGAGACCGCGGCCCGTGCGCGACTCGCAAACTTAACTTGTTGCCGATGCGCTTCCGCGTACCTGCCGGCGTGCACACACTTTCGGCCATTGACGGGAATGGGTCCGCGAACTGGGCCTTTGTGGCAGGCAGGGGTTGACGATGCAGCTCGTGATCACCGCTCGGCACTCGGTTCGGACGCGGAGGAACGATCCGTCGAAGGGCTCGGCGTCCTCGTGGCTCCGAGTCGGGAGTCTTCGGCTACCGGACGACCGCGCGATCCGAATCGGTCTGCGGTCTTTGTGATCAACGAGCGGTACGTGGACGAGGGCGCCTCGGTGGCCTCACCGGGCCACGGTCCGCTCCGCGATCAGGTTCAGGTGTGAGGTGCCGCCGCGGCTCAAGCCACGGCCCAGGGCCCGAACGCACTCGCCTCGTATTTCTCCGCCCACGCAGTGACGGTGGGCGGTTCCAGACACCACCGACGTCCGCTCAAGGCAGTGCGGACGCTCGGCCATGGAGGCATAAGCAATGGCGCTTATCAGAAAAAACTGGCTGGCCTCGTGCACGGCTGTGTTCGCCGCGTCGGCGATGCTGGCAGGTTGCGGCAGCTCCGGCTCCGGCTCGAGTTCCGGCTCCACCACATCGGGCAAGGACAGTTCCGCATCGGGGCTTGCCAAGGCCGAGAAGAACGTGGCGGCCCTACAGGCCATCGCCAAGACCTACCCCGTGCCCACCGCGAGTGTGGCGGGCGTGGACAAGTTCAAGGGCCGCAAGGTCTTTTACATCCCGATCGTCCAGCAGGTGCCCGCCTTCGTCGCCACAGCCGGGTCGACGAAGCAGGCGCTCTCCAAGGCCGGCCTCTCGCAACAGGTGTGCGACGGCAAGGCCCAGCCGACCGCGATCGCCTCCTGCGTCCAGCAGGCGATCACCGCGGACGCGGCCGGGATCATCCTGGACGCGATCCCCTACGGCATGGCGCAGAACGCCCTCGACGCCGCGAAGGCCAAGGGCATCCCGATCGTCATCGCGGACCAGAACCCCCCGGCCGGAGTCAAGAACAGCAACCAGGTGAGCTATGTGCCGGGTGCGAGTTCTCAGCCCACCGCGATGGCCTGGTGGATCATCGCCGACTCCAAGGGCAAGGCCAATGTGATCATCGCGCAGAACGCCGACAGCCCCACAGCGCTCAAGATGGTGGCCGACTCGCTGCCGATCTACAAGAAGTACTGCCCCGGCTGCAAGGTCACGGTCAAGCAGATCACCGCCTCGACGCCGGCCCTGCTGGCCTCGAAGGCGAGTTCCAACGTGCTGAGCAACCCGAATGCCGACTACTACTACACCGAGTTCGAGGACAGCCTCCAGCCCACCCTCCAGGGCGTCCAGCAGTCGGGGCGTTCTTCGAGCATCTCCGTGTCCACGGCGGCCGGCACGGTGAACGGACTGGGCCTGATCAAGAGCGGTTCGGTCAAGGCCGTCGTGGCCGCGGACCAGCTCTACATGGGCTACGGCGTGACCGACGAACTCCTGCGCATGATGACCGAGTCCGGGCCCATCGACGAGGCCCAGCCCATACGGCTGTTCACCAAGCAGAACATCGGCAGCATCAAGGTGACGGCCGCGGCCCAGGCCTCGGGTGAGTGGTTCGGCGACGGTTCCTTCCAGGCGGACTTCGCCAAGCTCTGGGGCATCGGGTGACGAACGAGGCGCACACCGTGAGCGCCGGTTCGCGGACCGACCCGCCGGACACGGCACCGCGCCATCGTCTCGAAGTGGCCGAGCTGTCCAAGGCGTTCGGCTCGACCCGGGCCCTTCGCGAGGTCCATCTGCGGATCGCCCCCGGGGAACTGCACGGGCTGGTCGGCCAGAACGGGTGCGGGAAGTCCACCCTCGTCAAGATCCTCACGGGCGTCTACGCACCCGACCCGGGAGCGTCCATCGCGGTGGACGGGCGGCAACTGGCGCTGCCGGTCCGCCCGATGCAGCAGCGCGAGGCGGGAGTCTCGGTCGTCCATCAGAACAGCGGACTGGTGGACGACCTGACGGTGTGGGAGAACGTGCGGCTGGGGCACTACCGGGCAGGCCGGCTCTCGCGGCGGATCAACCGCCGCGAGGAGCAGCGGGCGACCGAGCGGGTCCTGGCCCGGCTGGACCGGCCCCTGGAGGTCGGCCGTCAGGTCGGGCAGCTCTCGGCGGAGGACCGGGCCGTGGTCGCCATCGCCCGGGCGGTGCAGGACCACCGCCCGGGGGGTGGGCTGATCGTCTTCGACGAGTCGACACGGGCGCTGGGCAGGTCGGCGCGGGCCCGTTTCTTCGAGCTGGTCCGGTCGCTCGTGGACGAGGGCACCTCGGTCCTGCTGATCTCACACCAGCTGGAAGAGGTCGTCGAAGCGACCGACCGGGTCACCGTGCTGCGCGACGGCGCCGTGGTCGAGGCGGGCCTGCCCACGAGCGAGGTGGACGAGGTCTCGCTCACCCGCATGATGCTCGGACGTCATCTCGTCACGCACCGGCGGGTCGGGAGCCAGGTCAAGGACGAGGTCGTCGCCTCGGCGCGGGGTCTCGCGGTCGGTCCGGTGACCGGGCTCGACCTCGACGTCCGGCGCGGCGAGATCCTCGGACTGACCGGGCTGATCGGCTCGGGATTCGTCGAGACGGCCGAGGCACTGGCGGGCGCACGCCCGGCCGACGCCGGCACGCTGTCGGTCCACCGGCGCGAGCTCGCGCTGGACCGGAAACGTGGCTGCACCGAGGAGTTCGTGGACGCGGGGGTGGCGTTCGTACCCGAGCGCCGCCTGGAGGCGGGGGTGGCCGGCGAACTCTCGGTGGCGGACAACCTGACACTGCCACGCGTGCGCGGCCGCGGCAGTCGGCTGCGGACCGGCTCCGCGTGGCAGGCCGAGGAGACCGCCGCGATGATCGCCAAACTCGACATCCGGCCCCCGCACCCGCAGGCGCCGGTCCACACACTGAGCGGCGGCAACCAGCAGAAGGTCCTGTTGGGCAAGTGGCTGGCCGGCGCACCGAACCTGCTGGTGCTGCACGAACCGACACAGGCCGTCGACGTCGGCGCCCGCCACGACATCATCGACGCGGTCCGGGAGGCGGCGCGGGACGGCTGCGGAATCGTCCTCGCCTCGATCGACCCCGTCGACCTCGCCGTGCTGTGCGACCGGGTGCTGGTGTTCCGCGACGGCCGGGTCGCCAAGGAGCTGAGCGGCGAACTGGAACAGGACGCCATCGTCCAGGCGGTCTTCGGCGACGACACACAACCTCAAGAAAAGGGGCAGGGAGACTGATGGACGTCACCAGCCGGCAAGACACCGACACACCCCCTGCCGAGCCGAAGGCGGCACCGGCCGGGAAGCGGACATCGGTCTCCGCCCTTGCCGGGCAATTCGCGTCGCGCTACTCGGTGATCGGCATCTGGGTGGCCATGATCGCGGTGTACGCCGCCGCGGAACCGGGGGTGTTCCTGACCAAGGGCACCTTCCAGACCATCTTCGGCTCCCAACAAGCCCTGGTGTTCCTCACCATGGCCCTGCTGTGCACCGTCTGTGTCGGGGAGTTCGTGGACCTGTCGGTCCCGGCGGTCTTCGGGTTCTCCGCCACGATCCTGCCCGTTCTGGTCGTCGAGCACGGATGGGGAGTGTGGCCGGCGGCGTTCGTGGCCGTCCTGGGCGCGATCGTGGTCGGCGTGGTCAACGGCCTGCTCGTCGTCGTGGTCGGGGTGAACACCATCGTGGTGACCCTGGGAATGGGCACCTTCCTGGGCGGCATCGCCCTGTGGCTGTCGCACCTCAACACGGTCAGCGGTCTGCCGACCGGGTTCGGCAAGATCGCGTTGTACTCCGTGGGCGGACTGCCGATCTCCTTCTACTACGGCGTGGTGCTGGTGGCCGGCTTCGCCTATCTGCTGGCGTTCACACCACTGGGCCGCCATATCCGCTTCGTCGGAGCCAACAGAGAGGTCAGCCGGCTCTCCGGCATCCGCGTCAACCGGATCCGCTTCGGCTCCTTCGTCGCCTCCGGCGCCCTGTGCGGTGTCGGCGCGGTCATCTCCGTCGCGGCCCTGGGCGGCTACAACCCCACCACCTCCGACACCCTGCTGCTGCCGGTCTTCGCCTCGGTCTTCCTCGGCACCGCGATCGTCCTGCCCGGACGCTTCAACCCGATCGGCACCTTCGTCGGTATCTACTTCCTGGCGACCGGCATCCTCGGGCTCCAACTGCTGGGTCTGGAAGCGTGGGTCTCCTCGGTCTTCTACGGAGGTGTCCTGGTGGCAGCGGTCACCATCTCGACCTTGCTGCGCCGCCGCGGTCCGTGACCGGCCCGCCGGCACCAGCAGGCAGGCACCTAACATGGCCGGTGTGAGGATGACTGCGACGGACCGGCGACAACTCATCACGCGGGCTGCGGGTGAGCTGTTCATCGCGCGCGGCTACGCCGGTGTCTCCATGGAGGACGTTCTGACGGCGGTGGGGGGCTCCAAGGCGACCCTCTACCGCTATTTCACCGACAAGAGCGCCCTGTTCCGCGCGTCCGTGGAGGCGCTGTGCGACGAGTGGTCCCAGCCGCTGCACACGTTCACGCCGGGCAGCGAGAACCTCACGGACACCCTGGTCGCGCTCGGTGAATACTTCGCCGGCGTCGTCCTCACACCCGAGGCGATCGCCCTGCACCGCCTGGTCACCTCCGAAGCCGTACGCATTCCCGGGCTCGGCGAGGTCTTCGCCGAGCACGGGCCGAACGCGGGCCACGCGGTGCTCGGGCGCTGTCTGCAACAGGCCTGCGACGACGGGCTGATCAAGGTCGAGGACCCGGTGCGAGCGGCGGAACAGCTCTACCAGGCCATGCTCGGCCACGCCCAGATGCGACTGCTGACGGATGCGCCGGTCAAGCTGACCGACGCCGAGGTCCATGCGTCCATCAACGAGGCGGTACGGGTCTTCCTGCACGGCGTCTCCGTCGACCCGGTCTGACCTTCCCCGGTGGAGCCCGCCGTACCCGGCACATGCCTTGCCCTCGAAGCGTACTGGACCGTACAGTACGGTCGCCCGAGTGTCAGGCATGAAGGGACGGCCGATGCCGACGACGACGATCCGAGCCGAACATGTGGGAAGCCTGCTGCGCCCCGAGCAGCTGCTGGCGGCGCGCGCCGCACGCGAGCGCGGCGCACTCTCCGACAAGGAGCTGTCGGAGCTGGAGGACCAGGCGGCGACCGCCGCGGTGAAGCTGCAACTGGACGCCGGGATACAGGTCTTCACCGACGGCGAGGTGCGCCGGGACGACTTCATGGCCTCGGTGGTGGAGACGGTCGGCGGGCTGACAGCCGCCGAGGAGTCATCGGCCCGTCCACGCTGGATCCGTGACAGTGACGGCGCCGAACTCGAAGGCGACGTCGCGTCGGTGGCCATCACGGAGCCCCTGTACCGGCGGACGCCGCTGTCCCTCGCCGAGGCGCGCTGGCTGTCCGGGAACGCACCGGGGCCGTACAAGATCACCATGGCCAGTCCGACAATGGTGGCGGGCTTCTGGCGGCCGGGGATCTCGGACGGCGTCTATCCGACCCGGCAGGACGCGGTGGCCGCGCTGGCGGACATCTACCGGCAGGACATCGCCGAACTGATCGACACCGGGGTCTCCTGGCTGCAGCTCGACTCGCTCGCCTACTGGGCCAACATCGACCCCGAGGCCGCCCGGATGCGCCGGGTGACGGACCTGGAGGGGCATCTCTCCCACATCATCGACACGGACAACGGCCTGATCCGGTCCGCCCGTTCACGGCGCCCCGGCATGACCGTGGCCATGCACTTCTGCCGGGGCAACATGCGCAGCGCCTGGTCCGCCCAGGGCGGCTACGAGCCCATCGCCGAGCGGGTGTTCGGCGAGGTCGAGGTCGACCGCTTCCTCCTGGAGTACGACACGGAGCGTTCCGGTGGGTTCGAGCCACTGCGCTTCGTGCCGCCCGCCAAGACCGTCGTCCTCGGGCTGGTGTCGTCCAAGGTGGCGGAGTTGGAGTCGGTGGACACACTGCGGCGGCGCATCGACGAGGCCTCGCAGTATCTGCCCCTGGAGCAGCTCGCCCTCAGTCCGCAGTGCGGGTTCGCCTCGACAAGCCAGGGCAATCTGCTGACCGTCGACGACCAGCGCCGCAAGCTGGAACTCGTCGCCGAGACGGCACGGCTGGTCTGGGGCTGACGGCGGAACACCGCCCCGGGGCCCGATGTGGCGGGCCGGCCCTCGGGGGCCGGGGCGGGCGGGGCCCAAGGCACCGTAGCGGCCAGGGGCTGGGAGCCGTGGCGGCCGGGGCAGGTGCCGGGGCAGGCGAGGGCTCGGGCTCGGTAGCAGGTAGGGCTCAAGCGCCACAGTGGCCGGGGGCTCGAGCGCCGGGGTGAGCGGGTACTCAGACACCGCGGCCGGCGGGTACTCAGACGCCGGGGCGGGCGACGAGCCGTTGGTGCGGCTTCGCGTCGTAGGGCGAACCGTTGGACGCGATGGTCAGCAGCCGCTCCGCCTTCAACTCGGTTTCCTGCCACTCCCGTTCGGGGTCCGAGCCCCAGGTGATGCCCGCTCCGGCGCCGAAGTTGAGACGCTGCCGGGCCCGGTCGATCCAGAACGTGCGGATGCCTACGGCCAGTTCGCCGGTGCCGCGATCGGCGTCGACCCAGCCGATGCCGCCGCAGTACGGCCCGCGCGGCGCGGTCTCCAGGGCGGCGATGATGCCGAGGGCGCTCTCCTTCGGGGCGCCCGTGACGGATCCTGGCGGGAAGGTGGCCGCCAGCAGCTCGGGCCATCCTGCTCCGTCCCGCAGTTCTCCGCGCACCGTGGAGACCAGGTGGACGAGGCCGGGATGGCGTTCCACCGCGCACAGGTCCGGCACGGTGACGCTGCCGGTGGCGCACACGCGCCCGAGGTCGTTGCGGACCAGGTCGACGATCATCACGTTCTCGGCGTGGTCCTTCTCCAGCAGATCCGCCTCGGTGCGCCCGGTGCCCTTGATGGGGCCCGACTCGATCAGGCGTCCCTCGCGGCGCAGGAAGAGCTCGGGGGAGGCCGTGGCCACCTCGACTCCGAGGCTCGGCAGTCTGATCAGACCCGCGTACGGCGCGCGGTGGCGCGCCGCCAACCGGTCGGCCAGCGCCTCGATGTCGGCATCCGCCGCCAGGGGCGCCGACAGTACGCGGCAGAGGTTGGCCTGGTACACCTCCCCGCGCGCGATGTGCTCACGGATACGCCGCACGCCCTCCATGTAGGTGTCGCGATCCAGCGACGTGGCCCACATCCCGGGCGCGGGCCCGTCCCATCGGGCACCTCGGACGGGGTACTGCGCGGCGGGTCGTACGTCCCGGAAGCGGGCGCAGGTCAGACGCCCTTCGAAGTCGGCCACGACGGCCCAGAAACCCTCGGAGTCGAGCGCGGCGGGGTCATGGGTGACGTCGATCAGGCCGGTCGCCACCCGGTCGCCGAGCCGGGCCAGCGGCGGGAGTTGCATCATGTCCGGCACCTTTCCTGAGCGCGGACGAACAGCGCGGGTACGCGGCACCACCCTGGGCGCCGACCGCCCGACTCGCTTATGCGGGTACGGTCTTGGGCACGGCGTTCCACTCGGCCGCCCGGAGCGTGTTGACCATCAGCATGGCGATGGTCATCGGACCGACCCCGCCCGGTACGGGCGTGATACGGCTGGCGATGCCGTCGAGTTCGGCGACGCGGACGTCACCGGTCAGGCCCTCGGGCGTGCGGTGGATGCCGACGTCGATCACGGTCGCGCCGGGCTTGACGTGCTCGGGTCCGACGAGACCCCGTACTCCGGTGGCGACGACGACGATGTCGGCGGGGCGGGTGACGGCGGCGAGGTCGGCGGTGAACTCGTGGGCGACCGTGACGGTGGCGCCACGCCGCAGCAGCAACTGGGCCAGGGGGCGGCCGACGAGTTCGCCCCAGCCGACGACGGCGACGCACGCGCCCCTGAGCTCGATGCCTTCGGCGTCGAGGAGTTCGATGACACCGCTCGGGGTGCAGGGGCGCAACCCCCGTTCCCCGCGCGCCAGTCGGCCGGCGCTGGCCGTGGTCAGACCGTCGACGTCCTTGGCCGCGGGGATCCGGTCGATCAGGGTCGCGGCGTCGAGATGGGCGGGCAGGGGCAGTTGGAGGAGGATGCCGGAGACCTCCGGGTCGGCCGCCAACTCGTCGATGACCGCGGCGACTTCGTCCCCGGAAGCGTGCCGGGAGAGGTGCCGGTGGAAGTCGCGCATGCCGGCCTCGCGGATGGCGCGGCGTTTGGCGGCGACGTAGACGGCGCTGGCCGGGTCGTCGCCGACCAGGACGGTCGCCAGCCCGGGCACCCGTCCCGAGGCCGCGGCCACGGCGACCCGTTCGGCGACCCGGGCCCGGATGTCACGGGCGATCCGGGCCCCGTCGATGGTGGTTGTCATGATGGCGAACCGCTTTCTGCTGGTGAACGCTTCACCCGGTGAAGAGGACCGTGTACCGAGGTCTCGGACGACCGACCGCCGCTGTACGGCACCGGGGCCGGGGCGGCGGTGAGGACCGGGAGCCGAATCGCGCGCGACGCGGGGACTCGCCGCGTCCGCCGCCCCGGGTGACCCGGCGCTCGACAGGACCGTCGGCCACGAGGCCGACCTGGGTCCCGGTCGGGGCACGTGGGACGAGAGGGGGTTCAGGCGAAGACGATGGTGTGCTTGCCGTTGCGGATGACCCGGTCCTCGGCGTGCCACAGCACCGCGCGGGAGAGGACCGCGCGTTCCACGTCGGCGCCGCGCCGGGTGAGGTCGCCGGCGGTGTGGGCGTGGCTGACGCGCACCACGTCCTGCTCGATGATCGGGCCCTCGTCGAGGTCCTCGGTGACGTAGTGGGCGGTGGCACCGACCAGCTTCACGCCGCGTTCCTTGGCCTTGGCGTAAGGGCCGGCGCCGATGAAGGCGGGCAGGAAGGAGTGGTGGATGTTGATGATGGGCACGCCGACGCGCTCGATGAAGTCGCCGGAGAGGATCTGCATGTAGCGGGCGAGGACGACGAAGTCGACGTTGTCCTTGAGCAGCCGCAGGTGCTCCGCCTCGGCGGCCGACTTGTCCGCTCCCATGGACGGGACGTGGAAGAAGGGGATGCCGAACGACCGCACCTCCTCCGCCGTGTCCGGGTGATTGGAGATCACCATGGCGATGCTGACCGGGAGTTGACCCTGGCGATGGCGCCAGAGCAGGTCGAGCAGGCAGTGGTCGGACTTGGAGGCGAAGATCGCCACCCGCTTCGGCACCGACATGTCGCGCAGCGTGTAGCTGAGGCCGTACGGCTTCACCAACTCCTTGTCGAAGTCGGCGCGCAGGCCCGGCAGTTCGGCCCGCAGACCGTCCAGTCCGAACACCGTGCGCTGGAAGAAGGCGCCGCCCTGCGGGTTGTCGGAGTACTGGTCGAGGGAGACGATGTTGGCGCCGTGCCGGCCGAGCACCGAGGTCACGGCCGCGACGATGCCGGTGGCGTCGGCGCCCTGGACGATCAGCGACGCCTGATGCCCCGCTCCCCCGGTCTTCCGGGCGGTGGCGGTGGGGGCGGCCTGCGTGACGGTCATACGAGGTTGTCCTTCCTGAACTGGGCGATCCACTCGGACGTGGCCCGCAGGCCGCCGAAGGTGTAGAAGTGGATCTTTATGTCTCCGTGGCGGGCCGGGTCGTGGCCGTCCGCGAGCGCGCGCAGGAACTTGTCGGGGCCGGCGGTGCCCATCAGGTTGGTGATGGACAGGCCGTACTTCTTGGCGATGGAGGCGCTGGTGCCGACGCCGAACCGGGTGGCGTAGGACATCAGGCGCCGTACGCCGGCCGGGCCGGGGACGCCGATCCGGACGGGGAGGGTGATGCCCTCCGCGCGGACCTTCTCCAGCCAGGCCAGGACGGGATCCACGTCGAAGCCGAACTGGGTGATGACGCTGCCGTCGAGTTCCTGCCCGGCGATGGACGCGCTCTTGTCGCGCAGCGCGGACCACAGCGCGTCCCCGGCGATGTCCGGGTGGCCTTCGGGGTAGCCGCTGATGCTGACGTGCCGGACGCCGTACTCCCCCAGCAGTCCCGTCTCGATCAGGGCGAGCGAGTCCTCGTAGGGGCCCTCGGGGCGGGTGGGGTCGCCGCCGACGGTGAAGACGTTGGCGCAGGTGCCGTCGGCCCGGAGTCCGGCGAGGAACTCCTCGAACTCGGCCTGCGAACCGAGCCGGCGGGCGGAGATGTGCGGTACCGGCACGAAGCCGAGGCGTTTCACCGCCCGGGACGCCTCCAGGCGCATGGCGAGGTTCTCGTTGCCGAGAAAGGTGACGTTGATGCGGGTGCCCTGCGGGATGGAGTCCCGGGCCTCCTCGAGCTTCGGGACGTCCTTGCCTGTCATCTCCAGGGAAAAGTCCTCCAGCAGCGATGTGCTCACCGCCGCCGAGGCTGTGCTGAGGGGGTTCATCGTGCTCCTTGTCGATAGGGAAGGGGGGCCGCGGGGCGCGTGGCCCGACCTCGGCAGGGTGGGGGCGGCGGACGGCCGGACGCGTGACTCCGCCTCCGGCCGCCTGCCGTGGGTGATGCCGAACAGCTCCGGCGACGTCCCCGCGCCCCAGAGGGGCGCGGGGCGGTGTCGATGTGCGGCTCCGCCGGCTGGGCGCGCCCAGCCCCCACAGACCCGCAGACGAAAAGCCGGCCGCGCGGAGCGCTACGCGTTACGCCGGTACTCCGTGCGCGCGTGCCGGTCGAACGGGCTGACCTGAACGGTGGCGCGGATGCGCGGGAACCCGAGGTCGGCCTCGGGGTCGGTACCCAGGCCCGGGTGCTCGCCCCAGACCACAGTGACCTCGGTGCCGGGCTCGGCGTGGGCGGAGTCGATCAACGTCTGTGCCAGGACGGTGCCGACCGGGTCGATCGACGCGGTCTGCATGGTCGCGCCGACCAGTCCGGCCGAGGTCTCCACCCGGTGGCGGGCGTAGGTGAGGACGAAGCCGGGATCCGCTCCCCCGCCGACCACCCGGCGCACGTCGTCGGCGTCGAACACCAGCGTGACCTTGGTGCGGCGGGGCTCGTCCTTCGCCTTGAGCAGGGCGTCGCGGCCGTGGAAGTCGTGCCCGAAGTGGATCAGCTTGCCGTAGCCCAGCTCGTACGGGGAGACGTAGTAGTCGGCGATGTCCTCCGAGAAGTAGCTGCCGTTGAGGGGACGCTTTCCCTCGATGCCGAACAGGGGCAACCAGGCGCGGTATTCCGCGAGTTCGGGGTCCGCGTAGATACCCGGGACCGGCGAGGGGATCCAGCCGCTCTCCACGCTCGGCGTGGTGTACGCCAGCGCGCCGACCTGCACCAGGCCCAGCGGCTCACCGGCCTTGAGGAACGCCTCGTGCACGTACCCCGCGTGCTCCCACGGGCCGATGAACTCGTAGCCAGCCTGCCCGGCCATGCCGTGGCGCAGCGCCTCGAAGGAGCGGCCGTCCAGGGTGACCGGCGTCGAGTGGAAGAACTTGGTCTCCGGCAGCGGCCCGCCGAAGACCTTCTCGATCAGCTCCAGCGCCAGCGGACCCTGGATCTGGTAGCGGAACAGCTTGGGGTCACCGCCGCCGGGACGGAAGGCGGAGGACGTGTCGGTCTCGAAGGCGACGTCGTAGCCGCCCTTCTCCGCGTGGTACTGCACCCAGTGCTGGGCGGCGGGGACACCGCTGAGGAGGTACTTGTTCTCGGCGCGCCGGGCGAGGATGCCATCGGTGACGATCTTGCCGTCCCGGGTGACCGGTACGTACTGCTTGGCCTGGCCGATCGCGAACTTCTCGAAGTTGTTGGCGCCGTACTCGGCGAGCACGCGGGTGGCGTCGGGGCCCTCGATCCACAGGTCGTACATGTGGTGCGAGAGGTTGAGCAGTGCGACGCCCTCGTGCCAGGCCGCCTGCTCCTGACGCCAGCCGGCGTACTCCCGCTCGACCACCTCCGGGGTCCACGGCTCGGCGTTCGGCTGCCACAGCAGACCGATGGGCGAACCGGCCTTGTCGATGCCGTCCTGAAGACTGGGGATTGCCATTGCGGCTCCTCTCAAAGCCATCTCCCTGAAGTACTAAATCGATCTAGTGACGCGGCTCGTCACAATCGACATATTCAGGGAGGAAAAGGGGATCGCTAGAACGATCTAGCGCAAGCTAGCAGACGGGTTTGGAGCTTGGCGAGACTCGTGCAGGACCTTTCTGCACTGGCTCCGCACGACGATCTCCGACTCCGAGGGCAGGCGGTCGCCCGCCCAGGCGGCGGTCACACACACCGCGTGCAGGCTGGAGCGGACGTCGTGCACGCGCACGCAGAACGCGCCGGCCGCGGCGGCCAGCGCGGACACCGCCGCGGTGGCCGCGTCACGGTCGCCGGGCGCGGAGTCGATCCCCGCCCGGTCGCTCAACGCGGCACCGATGAAACGCTTCCTGGACGCCCCCACCAACACCGGGAACCCGGCGGCACGCAGGGTTGGCAGATGCGTGAGGAGTTCCCAGTCGTGGGCCGCGCGCTTGGCGAACCCGAGTCCGGGATCAATGATGATGCGCCCCGGATCGATTCCGGCCGCGGTGAGTGCCTCGACGCGGCGCAGCAGTTCGGAGGTGACGTCGCCGACGACGTCGCCGTAGACCGCGTGGCGGTCCATCTCACGGCTGGGCGCACGCCAGTGCATCGCGACATACGGCACCTCGGCCGCCGCGACGACGGCGGCCATGGCGGGATCCGCCAGTCCGCCGCTGACGTCGTTGACCATGCACGCGCCGGCCTCGATCGCGGCGCGGGCGACCGCCGCGTGCATGGTGTCCACACTGACGGCCACCTCCGCGCGCACCAGTTCCCGCACCACGGGCACCACGCGGGCCAACTCCGCCTCCACCGGGACGGGTTCGGCTCCCGGCCGAGTGGACTCGCCGCCCACGTCGACCAGGTCCGCGCCCTCCTCGGCGAGCCGCAGGCCCCGTTCCACGGCCTGTCCGGTCTCGGCGTACCGACCTCCGTCGGAGAACGAGTCCGGAGTCACGTTCAGGATGCCCATCACCAGACATCGGTCGGGCTGCGGGAGCCCCGCCGGGCCTCTCGGGGGTGGTTGCGCGAACGCGCATCTCATGTCGATCATCGGTCGAACGACCTCCTCCGCCTGCGGGCCGTACGCCCTGCGAGCTGGAAAAGCTAAATCGATATAGCGAACACGTTACAGCGGATCGCTAAATCGTTCTAGTCCTTGGCGGTTCAATTTCGTCGTCTGTCATCCGACGCCGCCCCTCGACGTGGGCGCAGCGGTCGTGACCGACCAGAGCGCTGCGGCGCCAGACACCGGACGTGTCCCGCAACCGGATCTCGTCGCGATGGGCGACCACGTCGCCGACCGGCTCGGCGCGCAGCCGGGCGACCACATATCCGGCCGCCAGACCGGTGATGTCACAGACCACCCCCATGGGCAGCAGCGAGCGCGTCTCGGCGATGGCGTCGTCCTCCCCCGCGCGCATCACCACGCGGATATGCGGCGCGACACCGTGGGCGGCGATGGCCACGGCCACGTTGTCCAGGTCGTCGGAGCCGACGGCGGCCAGCGCCCTGGCGTGACCGATGCGCAGCCGTTCCAGTACATGGCGGTCGCCGCCGTGACCGTCCATGACGGGAATGCCGAGGGTGCGTGCCAGCCGCGCGGTGGCGGCCTGCGGGTCGCGTTCGACGCCGACGACGGGGATGCCCAGTGCGCGCAGCTCGACGCAGAGCCGCATGCCGACCTGGCCCATTCCCACCACGATGACGTGCCCCGCGCGGGGCAGGGTGCGCGGACCGATCAGCCCGATCAGGCGCGGACCGAGCATCCGCTCGACCACTCCGGCGGTGAAGAAGGCGGTGAAGGCGACAGTGCTCAGCATCGCGAGGGCGGCGAAGATCTGGTAGGCGTGAGCATCCGGTGGCGCGGCGGCCGGACCGACGCCGGCCACTACCCGGGCGGCCTCGAACAACGCCTCGGACGGGCGATGCCCGAACGCCGTGAGCCACACCCAGTCGGCGGCGAGTACGACGAGCATCGCGAGCATGCCCAGGACGAGCAACCGGGTGCCCGGGTCGTGGGAGCGCAGCTGGAACCCGACCCACCTTCTGCGGTACCGGCGACGCCACTGCCCCGGCAGGGCCGATTCCTCTGCTTCCAGGACGCCGTCCCGCTCTCGGACGACCTGGACACACCCTCCACGCCGGCGAGCGGCGACGAAGGAAGGATCCAGGCACGGGCCGGCCAGTGACGGCGCCGCGAGGTCCGCCGGCGAGGTCACATCGCACTGCGGCAGGAGGCGCGCGAGCTCGTCGGCGATCGTGCGATCGAAGATCGTGACGATCAGAGGAACGTCGGGCGCGACGTGTGCGACGGCCAGCGCGTAGCGCAGGGCCGCGACGTCGTCGTGGAGCAGTACGGCCACGCCCGCCGGCCGCGGGGCCAGCGCCGCGCGCAGTTCGGGGTCACGTGGACGCGGAAGGTGCCGCACCGCGTCGGACGAGGCGTGCAGGGCACCGCACACCCGGCCGGCCAGGTGCGTGTCACCGATGACGACGTACGAAGGCACGGGGCCGTGATGCGTGTGACGCGTTGGGTTCGAGGTCATGGGGTCGACGTCCTGCCTTGAGGGATGACGGTGAGCCGGTCGGCAGCCGACCGGCTGGAGCCCGTCCGGGGAGCCGAGCCGGTCATCAAGTGACCTTCGGCCGGCGGTGATCGTCGAGGATCATCGATGAGGGAGCCACGGCCGGCCCACCGGTGGCGCCGCGGCGTACCCTCCCCCTCGCCCGTCTCTTCAAGACGGCTCGACGCGACGACGCGAGGGCACAGAGGGACGCGGAGCTCCCGATACGGGCCCGCTTCAGGCTCCTGATCCCCGCCGCGCCGTACCGTACGGTTCAGTGCCGTACGAAGCAAGGCAATTCGATCCGACAGAACCGGCGCACTCGGCATCCCGCAGCCGCCCGTGCTTCGGCTCCCGTCGGCCTCCCTACAATGAGTGAACGCCGTGTCGCTGGGACTCAGGTGCACACGACAACGTCAGCAGGGGTGATGGGGACTTCCAGAAGAGTCACGCTGAACGACGTGGCGGCGGCGAGCGGTGTTTCTCGCGCCACCGTCAGTTTCGTTCTCAACGACGACCCTCACCAGACGATCTCGGCAGCCACCCGCGACCGGGTGAAGGAGGCGGCCCGAACGCTCGGCTACGTTCCGCACGGCGTGGCGCGAGCACTGCGAGAAGGAACCTCGCGGGTCGTCGTCCTGAACATCGATGCGGGCATGGAAGGCGCGTACTCCCGCAGCTACATCCACGGACTCGACGCGGAGTTGGCCGCCCACGACCATGTCCTTCTGGTCCGACACGGCCACCACACCGCGCAGTCCATCCAGCAGGTTCTCGACGTCATCGTCCCCCGCGCGGTGATCCGCTTCGGCGAGACGTACCTCACCGGTCACGCACTCGACGACATGGGAGGCGGCTGGCGCAACGGTCTCGCCGCCCACACCGCCCTCCAACTCCGCCACCTCGTCGACCGCGGCCACACCCGCATCGCCGTGGCCCTGCCCGACACCGAGTCACCGCTCGCCGCGACCCGCCTGCGCTTCGTCGAGCACGCCGCGCAGAACCTTGACATCCCCACTCCCGTCTCCTTCATCGCCCCCCATGACCGGCCCGCCAGCGCCGACGCCGTCAACGCGTTCCTCTCCCGAGC
Organism: Streptomyces prunicolor; assembly: GCF_045162825.1. Lineage (NCBI taxonomy): Bacteria > Bacillati > Actinomycetota > Actinomycetes > Kitasatosporales > Streptomycetaceae > Streptomyces > Streptomyces prunicolor. The sequence goes on from NZ_CP108676.1 coordinate 867,743, forward strand.
CCCCGAGGTGACCGCGATCGCCGGCTTCAACGACGACGTGGCCCTGCGCGTCCTCACCGCCCTGCGCGACCTGGGCCGGCGCGTGCCGGACGACACGGCCGTGATCGGCTTCGACGACAACGGCTACGGCGAACACGTCATCCCCTCCCTGACCACGATCAACGTCGACGGCGAGGCCCACGGCCGGCTCAGCGCCCGGCTCGCCCTGGGGCTCGACACCAGTGGTCTGGAGCCTCCGCCCGCGCGGGTCGTCGTTCGCGAGTCGGCCTGACGGGGCGGGCCACGGTTTCGGCGCAGCCGTCCCGTCGTGGTGAATGCGGTCTCCGTCGCAGGGCGGGGGTCCGCATCATGACCGTGCGCCGTACGGTTCACCGGCCGGAGGACCTGGGCCGCTCTTGCCGGCGTGGGCGAGCACTGCCCAAGGCCCGTGGCCGGGCTCGGCTTCGCGCGCACGCGTTCACGCGTTCACGCGTTCACGCCCGAGAACGTCGGCTGTGATCACTGCCGGCACCGTTTTCCACTGACGCCGAAGGCCTCCTGAACACCTCGGCGAAGACCAGCGCCCGCCGGGTGTGCGTGGGGTCCAGAACAACCGTCGGGACTCCCACACGGCTTCCGTCCGTCCGTCGACCATCCGCTCCAGAAAATCCGCGCACGGCCCTTGAGTGCGCCAGAGGTGTACCGTACCGTACAGTTCACCTCGCCGACGGAGGCCGGGACCTTCCCCCCTCCGACATGCCCGTCCGGGCCGCACCCACCAGCCGCGACACCCCCGAGCCGGGTCACTCACGACGCCAGGCGCCGCAAACGGCTTCGCCCCGCCGCCACAACGGCCGGCCCCACGCCCTTGCCGCCGCCTCACCTACGCATCGCGACGACATGGAGAAACCGATGGCACACCTCGAAGACCAACTCCAGGCGGCCGGAGGCCCGTTGGGCCTGCTGCGCAGCGGCCGTTCCGGCGCCTACCCGTTCCCGATCAAGGCCGAGTTCACCAACTGGCGTGACGAGCAGGAGAGTTGGCGCAACTCGGCGGCGCTGATGGACCTGTCCCACCACATGACCGACCTCACCGTCCAAGGACCCGACTGCTACCGGCTGTTGGCCGATGTCGGCGCGAACACCTTCCAGGGCTTCGGCCCGATGAAGGCCAAGCAGTTCGTCGCGGTCAACCACGACGGCTACATGATCGGCGACTGCATCCTCTTCTGCCTCGCCGACAACCACGTCCGCCTCGTCGGCCGCCCGCCGGCGCTCAACTGGGTCCAGTTCCACGCCGAGACCGGCGGCTACGACGTCACCCTGCGCCGCGACGAGCGCACCGCGCAGAACCCGAACGGCCGCGAGTTCTTCCGACTCCAGCTCCAGGGCCCGCACGCCTCGGCGATCTTCGAGAAGGTCAACGGCGGGCCCATGCCCGACATCCCGTTCTTCAGCATGGGCAAGTTCAACATCGGCAAGCACGAGGTCACCGCCCTCAACCACCGCATGTCGGGCTTCCCCGGCCTGGAGTTCTTCGGCCCCTACGAGTACATCGACGACGTCCGCGACGCCATCCTGGAAGCCGGCGAGCCCTTCGGAGTCCGCCAGATCGGCGGCCGCGCCTACGCCTCCGTGGCCACCGAGTCCGGCTGGATCGCCAACACCGTCCCCGCCGTGTACTCGGGCGACAGCATGAAGACGTATCGCGAATGGCTCGGCGTCAGGACCTTCGAGGCCAACCTCTCCCTCGGTGGCAGCTTCGCCTCCGACCGCGTGGAGGACTACTACGTCACGCCCTGGGACCTCGGCTACGGACACATCCTCAAGTTCGACCACGACTTCATCGGCCGCGAGGCCCTGGAGCGCCGGAAGGGTGAGAAGCACCGCCGCAAGGCATGGCTGGCCTGGCACCGCGACGACGTCGCCCGTGTCTTCGCCTCCCAGTACGAGCAGGGTGACCGACGCTTCAAGTACATCGAGATGCCCGCCGCCTTCTACGCCGCCTCCCAGTTCGACCGCGTCGAGAGCAACGGCCGACTCGTCGGCCTTTCGACACTGTGCAGCTACACCGCCAACGTCCGCGGCTGGATCTCCGTCGTCATGATCGACGACGACGTGCACTACGGACAGCAGGTCGAGCTGGTCTGGGGCGAGCCCGACGGCGGCTCCGCCAACCCCACCGTCGAACGCCACTCCCAGACCACCATCCGCGCCACCGTCACCCGCAGGCCCTTCACCGGCGACAAACGCTGACAACGGCCGACTACGGCATCTCCCCCGCTCCCGAGCCCGTCCGCGGAAGGCTCGCAGGGCACGGCAGGGCGGGGCACCAGGCAGGCGGCTCCCGCCTGGTGCCCCGCCCGCACTTCCCCAACACCCCTCCCCACACCTGCGGGAGCACTCGCCCCGACGCAGAGACGGGACACCCATGACGCACCTGGATCCACTCCCCGGACAACCGGTCTCCGCGTTCGACACCAAGCGAGCCGAGTACGCCGCGCGCGAGCCGCTGATCGCCATCGGTGAAGACCCCGACCGAGAAGGACCGAGCACCATCTCCTGCCCTTCCGGGGCACGGTCCACGTCGGGTACATCCCCGCCGCGAACGGCCGGATCACCGGACTGTCCAAGCCGGCACGGCCGGTGGAGGTGTACGCGCGCCGACTCCAGATCCAGGAACGCCTCACCGGCCAGATCGCCGACGCCCTGATGAGCATCCTGGACGCACGCGGCGCCATCGTGGTCGTCGAGGCCGAGCACATGTGCATGTCGGCCCACGGCATCCGCAAGCCGGGGGCCAGGACGACGACCTCCGCCGTACGAGGCCAACTGCGCAGGTCCGCGACGCGCGCCGAAGCGATGAGCCTCATCCTGGCTCGCTGACGACAGCGCCCGTGACCAGTGAGCGGGCCCGCCACGAAGTCAGCCTGCCGCACCGGGATTCGCCTTGAGCGACCTGCTGGTGGACTGTGTCCTGCACGGTCCGTGGAAGTTGTGCCGGACACGTGGATCGCACAGTGGGGACGGTTCATCCCGGACGGGTTGCGGAAGCCGGCGAGGCCGTTGAAACCGTCGGCGTGAGCGCGGCCGCAAGGGAGCCCAGGGAGGGCTTCGCCACCTGGCCGACGGCCTCCTCGACGCCTTCGGGCGCCCTGCGGCCCGCCGTTCGACGCAGCTGCCGGCCGCACCCTTGACTTGGCCGATCAGCCATCCGTATCGCAATAGAGGGGCGCGGTGTCCGCGTTGTCCTTGGTCACCAGACGGGCATCGATGTGTTCGATCTTGTCCTTCTCCTCCCCGCGCAGCAGAGCGAGCGTGTGTGTCACCGCCAGCTCTCCCAAGTCCTGGACCGAGTTGGAGACCGTCGCCGCGAACTTCCCGTCCTTGAGCGCGGCGAGTCCCTGATCGGTGCCGTTGACGGTCACGATCTTCACGCTGTGGCCGCCCGCCGCATCGAACGCCTGCCGCACACCGAAGGCCATGTCCTCGTTGGCCACAAACGCGTACTGGAGGTCGGGGTGAGCCTGGATCATCTTGGCTGCGGCAGCCTTGGCCGTCGCCCGGTCGAACATGCCCCGCTCGTCCCCCACCACCCGCACGTTGGCTGCCAGGTTCTTGGTGAATCCGTCGACCATCAAGTTGGACGATGTACTCCCGTCGCCGGAGATGACACCGGCCTTGACCGGTTTTCCGGCGGCGTCGTCGTCGACCCATTGGGCGTCCAACTTGCCTATCCCGGGAAGGTCGCTGATGACGGCTCCAAAGATCTTGCTGTCGTCAGAAGGCGTCACCGCGATCAGAGCGATAGGTATCTTCGCTTTCTGCGCTGCGGCGATGTCGGCGTCCAGGGCGCTGGCGTCCACGCTGAGCAGGATGATGGCGTCAACCTTGTGCGCGATCATGTCCCGCACGTTGCGCAGTTCCGCGGACTTGCTCCCGTTCGAGTCGGCGGTCCGCAGTTTTGCCAGGTTGTTCGACGTGGTCTTCGTGACCGCCGTCTGTAGGCAGGTGTGGAACGAAGTGGTGCCGCCGTTGATGAACCCTAGGACGACAGGGCCGGTGGTGTGGGCGCTGCCGGTGGGATCCAGAGTGCATCCGGTTGCCAGGAGGCCGAGGCCAACGGCGGTTGCGAGCAGTCGTCTGCTGGATACGGGCATGAGAAGGGAGCCTTTCTGCTGCGCATGACGTCGGTGTCGAGGCAGACAGCGCTGGGCTGTTGCAGGGGAACCCTGCGATGGGGGACGAGGTAAGGGATCGTCGTCGCCGAGGCAGATGATGGTGATGCGGATCCGGGCGAGGGTGAACAGTCGGCTTGACGAGGCTCAGACGGGTCGCGGGATGGGCGTGTATTGCCCAGCGGGGCCGATTGGGCGGTGGCGCGGCTGTGGCGGAAGCCGAGGTCGGACACTCCGCGGTTCTGACGCCCAGACACTCGTGCCCCGCACCACGTCGGCGGCGGTACTTCGGGTTCCGCGTAGGCATCGCCGGTCAGCACCTGCACGTGCACGAAGCCAGTGCCGGCCAGGCCGATCGACGCGCACTTCATCGTCGCGCTGACCACGTGACCCGAGCCGTCGGCATCGAAGGCGATGGACACCCTCGCGCCCAGTTCCGCCCCTTTGATCTTGCGCAAAGCGATGCCGTCCTGAAGCGCGGCCGTTCTCACGAGGCTCGCTTTCGTCCGACGTTCGCCCAGCCATAAAACTGGAACGTTCCAGTGACAACGCAGAGAAACCCTTCTCTGCGTGATTGACGTGGTGGAGACCGGGGCAAAATTCTTAGCCGAATTTGGCCCAGGCGGAAGTTAGCAGGGTGAATCTCTGGATGGCGAGGGCACGGTAACGCAATCTTTGCTTGCGTTCTGCGCATGCTTGCGCACCCGTACCGCACCACCCGCCAGGGAAGCCGACGTTGCTCCGCCAACAACGCCTACGCCACCCCACGCAGGGCCATCCCCTGAGGAGAATCCGGGGAGTACGAGCGGCTTTGGGGAGCGCTGGGGTCCTGCCGCGCTCGATGCACCGGACGGCATCGCCCACCGCGCATGGGGCGCAGCACGTCGCCACCGTTGCCTGGAACCAATGGCAGCGCGCAGATCGAACCGATGATCAACTTTGTTCCCGGCTCATCCCTCCACAAGCGAACCGGCTCTCGGCCGCGGCTGTGCGACAACCCATCGGGTCAACAGCCGGGGCGAGGCATTTCGTCATGGCGTGGAGGATGGTGGTCATGGACATCCGGCAGCTGGAGTACTTCCTCGCGATCGTGGATCACGGAGGTTTCAACCGGGCGGCCTCGGCCCTGTACCTTTCGCAGCCGTCGCTTTCCCAGGCTGTTCAGGCGCTGGAGCGAGACCTGGGGAGCAGTCTGTTCCATCGGATCGGCCGCCGGGCGGTGCTCACCGAGGCGGGCACGGCGTTGATCGAACCGGCGCGGGCGGCCGTACGCAGCCTGGAGACGGCCCGCGCCAGCGTCACGGCCGTGCACGAACTGCGCGAGGGGCGACTGGACATCGCCGCCATGCCGTCCCAGGCGGTGGAGCCGCTGACCACGATGATCAGTGCGTTCACGGGCCGGTATCCCGGGGTGTCGGTGAACATCCGGGCCGCCTTCACCTCCCGCGATGTCGTCGACATGGTGCGCACCGGCGCCGCCGAGCTGGGGCTCCTGGCGACGTCGGGGCCGCTCACCGACAAGGAGGTGATCTCGCATGCCGCCGGCGAGCAGCGTTTCGTGCTGGTCACCCCTCCGGACGGGCCGTTCCCGGCGGGCCGGCCGGTCGCCTGCGAGGAGCTGGCCGAGCAGCGGCTGATCGTCGGGCAGCGGGGCACCGGGATGCGGGCGTACGTGGACGGGCTGCGCGAGCGTGGCATCGGCTTCAGCATTGCGGTGGAGACCGAACACCGGGTGGCCATTCTTCCGCTGGTGCTCGCGGGGGTCGGGCTCGCCGTGGTCACCGAGTCCTGGCGCACGACGGCCGAACAGGCCGGCGCACTGGTGCTCGACATCGAGCCGAAGACGACGCTGCGGATCGCGTTGGTCAGCCGCCGCGCGGAGCAGTCCCCAGCCGTCCGCACCTTTCTGGCCTGTGCATTTGATGCCATCCAGCACTGATAGGGCAGCCTTATAAGGCAGATCGGCAGAGCGTCTTGGACGGTCCCACGGCCTAGTTGCTGCACTGGGCACATGACCCACCACCACATCGCACTCATCCCCGGCGACGGCATCGGAGCCGAGGTGCTGCCCCCCGCCCGACAGGTCCTGGACACCGTCGGCGCCCGCCACGGCTTCGGCTTCTCGTACACCTCCTACGACTGGTCCTGCGAGCGGTACGTCCGCGAGGGCGCGATGATGCCCGCGGACGGGCTCGACCAGCTGCGCGGCAAGGACGCGATCCTGCTCGGCGCGGTCGGCTACCCGGGCGTGCCGGACCACGTCTCGCTGTGGGGGCTGCTGATCCCGATCCGCCGCGGCTTCCGCCAGTACGTCAATCTGCGGCCGATCCGCGTCTTCGAGGGTGTCGACAGCCCGCTGCGCTCCGCCGCGGCCGGTGAGGTGGACTTCGTCGTCGTACGCGAGAACGTCGAGGGTGAGTACAGCGAGATCGGCGGCCGGCTGAACCGGGGCTTCCCGGAGGAGATGGCTGTACAGGAGGCGGTGTTCACCCGTGCCGGGGTGACCCGCGTCCTCGACTACGCCTTCGAGCTGGCCGCACGGCGCACGGGGCAGCTCACCTCGGCCACCAAGTCCAACGGCATCGTGCACACCATGCCGTTCTGGGACGAGCTGGTCGCCGAGCGTGGCGCCGACCATCCGCAGGTGACCTGGGACCAGGAGCACATCGACGCCCTGGCCGCCAAGTTCGTCCTCGACCCGGCCCGTTTCGACGTGGTCGTCGCGTCCAACCTCTTCGGCGACATCCTCAGCGACCTGGCCGCCGCCGTGGCGGGCTCCATCGGCATCGCACCGGCCGCCAACCTCAATCCGGAGCGCGAGTTCCCCTCGATGTTCGAGCCGGTCCACGGCTCCGCGCCCGACATCGCCGGGCGCGGCATCGCCAACCCGCTCGGCGCGATCTGGTCGGCCGCCATGATGCTCGACCACCTCGGCCACCCCGAGGCCGCCAAGGACGTCACCGACGCCATCGCCTCGGTGCTCGCCAAGACCGACGTCCGCACCCCCGACCTCGGCGGCAGCGCCACGACCACCGAGTTCACGGAGAAGCTCCTCGAACTCCTCTGACCGAATCTCCGCAAGGCCGTGGGCGGCACGGACGACCGCGCCCCGGCCCCCGGCGATCCCCTCCCAAAGGGCCCCGAACAGTCCACAGGACCAGTTCGGAGCTCCGCCGACAGACGAGCCAGGCTGTACGCGGCGTACGGCTCGACTCGTCTGCCGCCCCGCTACATCCGGCGGAATCCCTTGATGTCCGGGAACGGCGGATCCTGGTCGGCCTGCAGGTCCACCTGAAAGACGTTCAGGGCCATCGCGAACATCGAGAAGGTCCCCAGAGCGGCGACCAGGTCGACCAGCCCGGGCTCCCCGAAGTGCTCAAGTCCGGCGGCGAAGGTCTCGTCGCCGACGAAGTGCCCCTCAAGTGCCTCGGACGCGAAGCGGTGGAGGACTTCCTCGTCCGGGCTGCTGAACCGCGGCTCCTCCCCGCGGGCCAGGCGTTGCAGCGCGGCCGGGTCCACCCCGGCGTCGATCGCCTTGGCCAGGTGCGCGTTCCACGAGTGCTGCGCGTCGAAGTGGCGGGCGGCGACCAGCAACGCCAACTCCCGCAGTCGCAGCGGCAGTGAGGACTCGCGGAGACAGTACGTACCGAGTGCTTCCAGGTGTTCGCCGAGCGCGGGGTTGCGCAGCCACACCAGGAAGGGGCCGCCGACGGCCCCGCGACGGCTTCTGATCCGCTCTCCGAGTTCAGTCTGTTCCGGGTCGGTCCCGGTCGGTGCTGACAGACGCATGTTCGTCTTCTCCTTCGTGTCTGGTCTTTCGTGTCCGGGCCGGAGCGCCGGCTAGAACTCCTCGTGGCTTTCCGGGTCGAAGCCGATCCGGACGCGGGCGCGGTCGCCGATGCGGGCGAGTTCGTCCGCGGAGAGTTCGAAGCCGAACACGTCGAGGTTTTCGCGCCGCCGCGTCGGATCGCCCGACCGGGGAAGCGGGACCGTGTCGAGCTGGAGGTGCCAGCGCAGGATCACCTGGGCGGGGGTGACCCGGTGAGCCGCCGCGACGGCCCCGATTGCGGGATCCTGGACCAGTCCGGTGCCGCGGCCGAGAGGGCTGTAGCTGAGGGTGGCGATGCCCTTCTCGGCGTGTACGGCGCGCAGTTCCTCCTGCGGGAGCTGGGGGTGCATCTCGATCTGGTTGACGGCGGGCAGCACCCCGGTCTCCTTCTCCAGTCGGTCCAGGTGCTCGGCGGTGAAGTTGGACACTCCGATCGAGCGGACCAGTCCCTCCTCGCGAAGCCTGATCAGCGCCTTCCAGGAGTCGACGTACTTGTCCAGGCGCGGCAGCGGCCAGTGGATGAGGTAGAGGTCGACGTACTCCAGGCCGAGCCGGCCGCGGGACTCCTCGAAGGCGGCCAGGGTCGCGTCGTAGCCGTGGTGGCGACCGGGGAGTTTGGTGAGGACCCGGATCTCCTCACGGGGGACTTCGGCGGCGGCGACGGCCCGGCCGACGCCGCCCTCGTTGCCGTAGACGGCGCCTGTGTCGATCAGCCGGTACCCGATGCGGAGGCCGTGTGCCACCGCCTCCTCGGTCCGGGCGTCATCCAGGGGAGCGGTGCCGAGGCCGAGGGCGGGGATGACGCCGCCGTCGTTGAGGGTGCGGAGCGGGACGGGAGACACAGGGGCACATTTCCTTCTGCTGTACGGGGGTGTACGTACGGGGCTATGAGTGAGCGGCCACCGAGGCGCGGTCGGCGGGGAGGGTCACCGGGGTCTGCTCGTTGAGACCGTGGCGCGGGATCCGCGGAAGCCACAGCAGGCCGATGGCCGCGGCGGCCAGCCCCAGGCCGATGAGGAGCAGCATGAGCAGGGTCGGCGAGAAGGCCACCAGGGCGGGAGTGAGCAGGCCGAACCCGGCCATGCAGTAGCGGGCCATGCCGTAGGTGAACCCCTGGGACGTGCTGCGGATCTCGGTGGGGAAGATCTCCTGGGTGAAGATGCGGTACATGCCGTCACCGGCCCAGCTTCCGGCGACGGTGTTGAGGATGAAGAGGGCGGTCAGGGACGCCACGGAGAAGTTGCCCAGGATGGCCACCAGGGGGCCGACCACCAGGGCGACCAGACCGAGGGCGAGGCACACGGTGCGGGACTTGGTGTCCGCGAAGCGCTGCAGCAGGAGCGCGATCACCAGACCCACCACGAAGGTGACCGTTCCGATCGTGCTGAAGACCTGCATGGTGGAGTGCCCGAGGTTGACGATCAGGTACGGGCCGAACTGCGTCAGCGTGTTCGGCATGATGCCGCCGATGACGAAGAACAGGGTGGTGGCCAGCAAAGCGGTCCCGTGCGGCTTACGGAAGGCCTCCTTCAGCTTCCGCGGCCCGGTCGAGTTCTTCTCGGCGCGGCTCTTCAGCCAGGCCGACGACTCTGCTACACCGCGGCGCAGGAACCACACGATGACCGAGACCACCAGAAGGTGGCCGAACAGCAGCCGCGCGCCCAGACTGCCCGCATCCGCAACGAAGTTGGAGATGACCAGGGAGACCCCGACGCCCGTCATCAGCAGCGTCTGGGAGTACGCCACCGCCGCACCCTGGCGTCCGGGGGGCGCCTCCTCGGCCACCAGGGCCAGCGAGGCCGGGATGTCGGCACCCATCGCGAGACCGGTGACGATGACGCCGGCGAACAGGACGGCCTGGTTGGGGGAAAGGATGACGATCAGCGCGCCGAGGGCGTAGATCACCAGGTCGGCGGAGTAGATCACCCGGCGTCCGAAGAGGTCACCGAGACGGCCGCCGACAATGGCCCCGGTGGAGAAGCTCAGGGTGAGTGAGGCGCTGAGCGCGCCGACACTCCAGGCGCTGAGTCCGAGCTGCTTCTGCAACAGAATGACGGCCATGGAAAGGCTCACCATGGTCGCGCCTTCGAGATAGGAAGCCATGCCGCCGAGAGTGGCTATGTACCAGGGGCGGGGCGAGCTCTGGTCCTTGGGCATACTCGCTGATTCCTCACTACGTTGTGGGGTCTTCGAACCTGACCGGGGACGGGCCACACGGGAAAACATTCGGAGTTCGACGAGCTTTCCGCTCAGGCAGGGCAAGCAGTATGCCCACCGCCGTAATGCGCGGAATATCCGCTGAATGCTTTCGCTGGAATTCCTCGCACAGGGTCTGTGCGGGGCCACCCGGCGAACCTCGTTGTGGTGGCGCGGCGCTCACGGGCTCGTCGGCGGCTTCCCGGGTAAGCGGTCCGCGGCCAAATGGGCCGGGTAGGGAGACCGTGCCACCCCCGACGCGACGGACGCAAGAATCCGGTAACGCAAGATGTGCGTACGGAAATCGACAGGAGGTGGCCGCAGAGGGCTTGCAGCCGACGCCGACAGTCGCCGACCCAGAGGCATTCGTCCCTGCTCAGCGGCATCGCGAGCGATCGGTGAGGCACCCGCAGGAACCCGCCGACGGCCCGCCTCGCCGCCTCATCAGGATCCCCTATAGCGAACATAGGGGATCGTCATTCCCCTGGTCTTGCTGGTTCCCCGCCGCGAATGGAAGAGTTCCCACCGATACCGGGGAATCCCGGCTCGACCCTTGCACAGGAGCCTTGAGATGACGGACGCGAGCACCATCCTTCGACTGGACCGATCCCGTCGGGATGCCATGCTCGGCGCGGATGGCGAAGCCCTGGCGGCGCTCCTCGACGACGGAGTGGTCTGGATACACGGAAACGGCAACATCAACACCAAGGAAGAAATCCTTGATTACATCGGGAACGCCCGGACCAAGTATCTGTCGATCGAGCGCACGGAGGAGGACATCCGTTTCCTGGGAGGGCTGGCTTTCATCAGCGGGGTCGAGGACATGAAAGTGGAGGTGGCGGAAGGGGTCTTGGCCCTCCGTAACCGTTTCACCGTCGTATGGGAACCGGCCGGCGAAGAGTCGAAGATCATCAACTGCCAGTTCACCTCGATGCGCGAGCCCGCTCTGCAGCAGAAGAAGGCGTAGCAGCGGATTCGGCCGGCTGACGTCCCGGCCGGCTTCAGTCTCGCCCGGAAAGACCAGGAGTCACCTTTGAACTCGTCCGCATCAGGGAATCTGCGGGTCGGTGTCGCCAAAGTCGACATCACACCCGAGGACCTGACCAATCTCAATCCGCTGGGCGGTTCGTTCACCGGCGTGCACGACCCGATCCACCTCCGGGCGCTCGTCCTCGACGACGGGGCGCACGAGGTGGCCCTGCTGTCGGCCGATCTGATCGAGGCCGGCGACATGACGCCGGTCCGCGAGCGGATCGAGCGGGAACTCGGCATCCCCTTCGACCACATCGTCATCACCGCGACGCACACCCACAGCGCCCCCCGGATCGGCCTGGTGTCCCCGGGGGCGCTCGCGCACGGGGGACCTCCGGAGTCGGACACCTACTCCGCCTGGGTGTACGACAGGATGATCGGCGCGCTGAAGGAGGCCAGGGCGTCGTCCCAGCCGGCCCGGTTCGGCCTCGGCAAGGGGACCGCCGATGTCAACGTCAACCGCGACGAGTACATCGCGGGCAAGTGGTCCATGGGCGTCAACCCCGACGGCCCGTCGGACAAGACCGTCTGGGTGCTCAGGTTCGAGACCCTCACCGGCGACCCGATCGCGGTGCTGCTCAACTACGCGGTGCACTCCACCGTGGTGCTGGGCACGGAGGAGGTCAGCGCCGACCTCGCGGGGGCGGCCACCGCGTATGTCGAGCGGCACCTCGGCGGCGGTGTCGTGGCGTTGTGGACCCTCGGGCCGGTGGGCGACCAGTCGCCCCGGGTCTCCCTCGGCAAGCTGCGGGGCGCCACCGACGACGAGCGGGTGTTCGCCTACGAGGCGATGGCCGCCCAGGGACTGATGGTCGGCGCGGAAGCCGTACGGGTGGCGGGCGGGATCCGGGAGTTGACCTCCACGGTCCGCATCGGCGCGGCGGAACGGGTGCTCGCCTGTCCCATGAAGGAGGGCGTGGACGTGATGGAGGACATGATCCAGGAGAAGGTCGACTCGGTTGACCTGCGACTGGGCCTTGTCACCCTCAACGAGGTCGCCCTGGCCGGCGTTTCGGGTGAGGTGGTGACCGACATCTACCGGCGGCTCCAGCGGGAGTCCCCCCTCGCGAACACCCTGCTGATCTCCATCGCCAACGACCGCATCGGCTACCTCGCCGACGACCAGTCGTACGCACGCAACACCTTCGAGGTCAACGGCTGCCCCATCGTGCAGGGGTACGCCGAGACCGGCATCGTCGACGGTCTGGTCGGCATGATCAGGGGCACGCTGCGGTGACCGGGTCCCAACTCGCGGCCGGCGCCGGCAAGTCGGTCATCGACCTTCCCCCCGATGTCTATCCCCTGGACGGGTTCACCGGCGAACACGACAGCCTGCACGCGAGGGCGGTCCTTCTCGACGACGGGTCGCAGCGCATCGCCCTCGTCGTGGTCGAGCTGACATCGATTCCCGAGGACGCGGTGCGCGAGCTGCGGGAGGCCGCCGCCACGGCCGGCCGCCTCGCGGGCGGCAACACCGTCGTGTGCGCGAGCCACACCTTCTCCGCACCGCATCTGCAGGCGGCGGGAGCGGGCGGGCGGAGCGACGCCCTGCTGCGCGAGGCCGTGCGGGACGCCGTGGTCCGCTCAGTGGCCGAAGCCCGGCGGACCATGCGGCCCGCCCGGGTGGGCTTTGGTCGCGGCACGTGCGGTGTCAACGTCAACCGGGACGTCCTCACCACGGACGGCTGGTGGCTCGGCGCCGATGAGAGCGGCGTGTCCGACAAGAGCGTGGGCGTCGTCCGTATCGAGGACGACGGGGGGCAGCCGCTGGCGATCCTGATGAACTACGCCGTCCAGTCCTCCGTCATGAACGAGTCGCGCACGCGGACGGGCGAAAGGCTCGTCACCTCGGATCTGGCGGGCGCGGCCTGCCGCCATGTGGAGGAGTCCTACGGGGACGGGGCCGTCGCCCTCTTCCTGATCGGCGCGGCAGGCGACCAGGCCCCGTTCCTCACCGCGAACCGGTATGTCGCCCACAAGGACGGGGCGTACACGAGGGCCGACGTCCACGAGGCCGGTCACCTGCTGGTGGACCTGCTCGGCGAGCGACTGGGAGCCGAGGCGGTCCGGGTGAGCGAGGGGATCCGGTGCACCGGTACGGGCGGGGGTCTGCGGGTCGTCAACACCGGCACCACCGTCCACGCGCAGGTCGCGCCCGCCCGTATGCAGGACCTGCGCCCGGTGCGGAACTACCCCTTCCGGCCGGACGGCAAGGCGGAGGTACCGATCGACGCGGTGCGGATCGGGGACATCGTGCTGGTCGGCCTGCGGGCGGAACTGTCCAGCGCGACCGGCCTCGGCATCAAGGAGGACTCCCCGTTCGCGGGCACCCTCGTCATGACGATGGCCAACGGAGCGGCCAAGTACATGGCGGATGCCGTGAGTTACGACCGCAGCACCTATGAGTCGATGAACTCCCGCTATGCGCGCGGATCCGCCGAGGCCGTCGCGTCGAAGGTCGGTGAGATCCTGGAGGAACTCCGCGGCGACGGCCTCTGAGTGCCTCTCGCGAGGCCCGCGGTGCTGCGTCAGGGTGGGGTCCTCGGTGGTGTGTCAGAGCGCGCCCAGCGCGGCACGCAGTTCGCCGCGCAACCACCGCAGCCCGGGATCCGCGTTGCGGCTGGAGTGCCACAGCATCGACTCGGTGAAGCGCGCCCCGTCGTACCCGGGCACCTCCCGGATGGTGAAGCCGCCGGCCCGCGAGGCCCGCTCGGCGACCCGCCGGGGAAGCAGCGCGACCAGGTCGGTGTCCTGGACGAGCCAGGGCAGGTTCGCCCACTCGTCGGTCAGCACCGCGAGCCGCCCCTGCACCCCCAGCCCGTCGATGAGCCGGTGCGCGACGGTCGGCGTGCCCGACCTGCGGCTCACGCCCGCGTGCCGGAGTCCGGAGAGCACCTCGGCCGTCAGCTCGGCTTCCGCCGCCACCGGGTTGCCGGAGTCCAGCAGGCAGACGAAGTCGTCGCTGAACAGCTTCTCGCTCTCGGCCGGGACGCTGAAGCTCAGCGGGGCGATCACCAGATCGGCCTCCAGCAGGTCGCGCTCCGCGAACCCGTCCTTCAACGCGCAGAACTGGATCGACAAGGCCGGCGAACCACTGCCGAGGCGGGCGTTCAGAGGGCGGCCGATCACACTGGTCGCATAGCCGGAGCAGGAGATCAGAAAGCGACGTTCGCTGGTGAAGGGGTCGAAGCCGGCACGGGTCCGGAAGACGCTCTCGGCCGCCGTGAGCACCTCGGCCACCAGCGGGAGCAGCCGGTGCCCCAGCGGTGTCAGTTCGTAGCCGGCGGCGCCCCTGACCAGGAGCTCGTCGTCGAAGTAGCGGCGCAGCCGGGCCAGGTAGGCGCTCATGGTGGGCTGACTCATATGGCACCGCTCGGCGGCCCGCGTCACATGGCGCACCTCCAGCAGCGCGTGCAGCGGCGTCAGCGCGTTCATGTCGAGACCGCCGAGATCCATGCCGCCCCTCCGCGACTGCCCCGGCGCTCCTGCCGAGGTCAACAGGAATGCTAAAGCCCCAGGCTATGGCCGTCGCCCGGGAAGGTCGTCAGCCGCTTCGACAAGGCGAGGAAGGGCCGGCTGGTACGGGCCGTCTGCGGGCGCGCTGACGCAGCCATCCAGTGAGCCGGGCGAGGGACGATGAGCAGGACCGCGGTGGCCGCAGGCGCGGGGATCCGGTGCGGCAGGACGGGCATGACGACCACTCGCCGACGGCGGTCAGCGACCGGGCTCCGGCCAGGACGGCCGCTCCAGCCGTGCACAGCAGGGCGCTCAGCCACATGATCGCCGGCGTCGTGCCTGTACTGCCTTCCGGGGCAAGAACGAACTACTGGACGTGACCGGGCGTCACAGGGGAACCCGACGAACCCCGTTCAGGCAATGCCCCTGGCCACAACCCGTGTCGGCGACACTCGGCGAACGGCCGACTCAGCCCCGCCGAACACGAACATCGACCCCTGTTCAGCCCTGCGGCACGAGGCGGCCTGACGCCTCGTCGAGGCGTCGGTTCTCGGCGTCGGTCAGCGCGAGTTCGGCAGCCGCGAGGAGCGCAGGCAGCTGCGCGGCGCTACGTGTGCTCAAGATCGGCGCGACCACAGTGGGCCGGGCCGCGAGCCATGCCAGGGCCACTGTCGAGATCTGCGCCCCGCGTTCCTGCGCGATCTCGTCCAGCGCGTCGAGGACCGGAGCGCCGCGCTCGTCGGCGTACTGCGCCGCCGGAGAGAACCGGCTACGAACGTCGTCGCGCTCCAACCGGTGCTTGCCGGTGAGGAATCCCGAGGCGAGCCCCCGGTAGGGGACGGTGGCCAGCGCGTGGTGCAGGGCGACCGGCATCAGGTCGGCTTCGAAGCCGCTGCGCTCGACAACGTTGTAGTGCGGCTGAACAGCGACGGGCGGATGCAGCCCGTTCCTGGCTGCCACGTCCATCCACTCGGACACTCTCTTGCCGGAGAAGTCGGACAGGCCGATATGGCGGATCATTCCGGCGTCGACCAGTTCGGAGAACGCCGAGGCGGTCTCTTCGAGGGGGACGCCCTGGTCGTCGAAGTGCGCGAAGTACAGATCGATCCGGTCGGTGCGCAGCCGCCGCAGAGAAGCCTCAGCCGCGCGTCGGATGTTCGTCGCGCCCAGGCCTGGATACGCGGGGTGCTTCCCGACCTTCGTGGCGATGACCATCGCATCACGGGCTCCGGAGGTCTTCAGCCAGGAGCCGATGATGGATTCCGAATCGAATCCGGCGATTTCCTGCACCGGCGGCCGGTAGGAGTCCGCGGTGTCCAGAAAGTTGCCGCCACCAGCCCGGTACGTGTCGAGCAGTCGATGTGATTCCCGGGTGCCGGCCTTCATGCCGAAGGCCGTCCCACCGAGCGCCACGGGGAACACCGAAAGGTCGGTCGAGCCCAGGGGACGGCGAGTTTCACGCATGGTCGATACTCCTGAAATGTCGAACTCCGTGTGGGGGGTCGGCCGACGTCTGTCCGGGCGTGAACCAGAGCCCCACGAGTGGGCGGTCACATGCCGCCGAGCTCGTGGGGGGGCGGATCCGGAATTGTCCGTCTGCTGGCCGTGGCCATTCGAATGCGGCCGTGGGGGCGGCACAAGGCGGCCTCAGGCGGTACCGCCGACGCGGCCCTGCCTACCTCTTACGTGGAACGGAGCCCGCTGACTGGCGCTGGCCTTACCTGGACCGTAAGGCCATGACGGCATGCTCCGAAAACCCCGCTCTGCCTGCGGCAGCGGGGACGCGGAGTCATTTCTTCTTGGGACGCTCGCACCATCCGGCCGAGTCATCGCCCACGGTGCCGACGTTGACCACTCCGGAATGGTGGGCCCAGACGGCAGCACGGGAGCCGGCACGCAATGAGATCGGCGATTCCGATTCCACGATGCCTCCCTGTCGCTGCGGCGGCCGACGAGGGCCGCGGGTCTGTGAGACCTCAGCTTGGTCAGCTTCGGCCTCCGTGTCCAGCGGGTGAACGAGTTCGGCCTTCGATCGACCGCAATCTAAGGTTGTACGCAACGACGGGACGGTTTCGTCCCAGGCGTACTACCGTCCTCGCTGTGGTGCGCGGGCTCCAACTGGCGCTGGCGTTCGGACGCACCCACCGCAGGCGTACGGCCTGCCTTCCTGATTTCTGAGCCGTGATCGGCTCCCCTCTCTCCTCTCATCAGCTGTGCCGCTGCACGCCCGCGGCCTGATGCCGCTTCGTAGCGCCGACGAACCCGGGGCCGCGATCTCGTCCGCCCGCATGCCACGACCCGCGTGGGAAAGGAACAGCCCCAATGACCATCACGGCCGACTCGGTACGCACGCTGGAGAGAACCCGCATCCAGGCCATGCTGGCCAACGACGTCGCCTGTCTGCGTGAGCTCATCAGCCCGCAGTGCTCCTACGTTCACACGACGGGCAGGCTCGACACAGGTGAGTCCTATCTGGCGAGTCTCGGCGACGGCCTCTTTCGGTATGAGGACCTGTCGGTCTCCGATCAGTCGGTCACACTGCAAGCAGCCACGGCTGTCGTCGTGTACCGGCTCTCGGCGCGCATCGTGATCGACGCCGAGCCCGTGGTGTCGGAGAGCCGGTGTACCGCGGTATGGGCGGAGCGGCACGACGGCATCCAGGTGATCGCCTTTCAGGCGACCCCCGTGAAGCCGTAGTCGGCACACCGCGGCGCGCTTCGTGAAAGCGGCTACCACGTGGCGATCGACTTACCGTGCCCGGCCTCGATCCGCAGGTGCAACTCGCAAGCGTGCTGCACCTGTTCGCTCATCCGGGCAAAACAGGTACCACCGACGACAGGCTCGAACTGCTCACAGGAGGCTATTGCCTTCGAGTAAACGTTGACTTAATCTGGCTGTCATATCGTAAGGAGGCGGAGAATGGTTGCGAGCAGCAGCTCTGTGCTGAATCAGAGGCCGCGCCTGCCTGCCGCGTAGAACCCTTCGCCGCGCAGTTGTGCCCCACTTAGTCAGGAGCGGGCAAATACAGCTGCGTCTGGGCGTCGCGCAGTCAGCCATGGGAATGCCGCTGATGCGGCAATGGTTTGTGGCGCGACAGCTTTCATGCATACCCGCGGGTTACCCACGCGATGGCGCGCATCCGTGCGCGACCGAAGACACAGGTCAGAGCATCACGTCGACGGCCAGTAGATTGCCGCCGATATTTTCTCACTTGCGTGGGCGATGATTCATCACCCCAACCCGGGGGATTACACGCGCGACGACGTACATTCACATGCGATTGAACACACAGGGCCGCTCATTGTGGCTCCAAGTGTCTCAACGCGCACTGTCAGTATTGTGTCGTCGCGCATATGGAGCCGCATGTGCTTGTCAAAGAATGATGCGACCCCTTTTCCGATCTAGGCGTACAACGCGGTACAGCAAAGGCCTCGGACAAGTGACAGATACAGAGTCAGCGCGCTACTCAAAACGCGCAACCATACTCGGCGCAATGGCGTCGTACCTCGACGGCACGACGTCGGTCAGCGTCGGCGTCTCGATCGTTCTGTTCAACTCGGTCTTCCACCTGAGCCCCTGGATGATCGGCGTACTCGTCTCCGGATTCCAGTTGGCGTTCGCGGTCGGTGCGATCGTCGGAGGCCGGCTCGGGGACGTGTTCGGCCGGCGGGCGGTCTATTCGGCCGATCTCCTGATCTGCGCAATGGCGATGCTCGTCATCATCATCGCGCCGAACCCGGCGGTGCTGGTCGTCGGCTTCGTGATCACCGGGCTCGCACTCGGAGCCGACATACCCGCCTCTGTCGCCCTGGTGTTCGAGGAGGCGAGTGCGGGCCGTCGCGGATCGGCCGTCGCCATGAGCCAGGTGTTCCTCTTCTCGGGCGTGGTCCTCACCCAGTTCATCGGTATCGGCGTGTCGGACATGGGCGGTCTCGGCGCTCGCCTGCTCTTCGTCCACCCCATGGTCGTCTCGCTGATCGTGTGGTTCCTGCGCCGGGAGATGAAGGAGTCGCCGGCCTGGGAGCAGGCCAATGTGACCGTCGATGCGCGGGCGCGGAGGAAGCGGGATCTCCGGCTGCTGCTCAGGAAACCCTACGGAAGCGCGCTCATCGCGATCACCGTGTTCTACGTCTTCTCCTCCGTGTCCGGCAACATCACCGGGCAGTACAGCACCTACCTGATCACGACGATCTCGAAGTCGACGGTGCTCACCGCGACGATCGTGTCCGTCGGGACGACACTGCTGCTCATCGCGGCGGGCGTCGCATTCCAGCGGCTCGTCGATCGCACCGCAGCGAGGCGGGTGCTGTTCATCCTCGGCACCGCGCTCACCGTCGTGGGATCCCTCGTTCCCATCGCAGCCGGATTCAGCCTCTGGTCGGTCGTCGTGATGCTCTGCGCGACCGGGGTCGGCTTCGCATGGGCGGGAGAAGGCCTGTTCCGCGTGTGGACCCAGGAGATCTTCCCGACCGAGATCCGCAGCACCTCGCAGGGCCTGACCTACGGCATCGGCCGGTTCGCCATCGCCGGATACGGCGTGTTCGTACCGGCTCTCGCCGCCAACGGCCCGACCGCGCTGATGGTGGTCATGGCGGCCTGCGGCGCGGTCACGGCGGTCCTCGGGCTCCTGTGGATCCCGCAGCTCACGCGTGCCAGGCCCGTCGCACGCCCGGCCGGGGCCCCTCTTCTGCTGTCGAGGGCCAGAGGGTAGACCCGGCGATCACCGACCATCCTCGTCGGCACGCACACCGACAGCACACCTTCCCTACCGCAGGAGACACGTATGTCCCGTCCCAATCCCACCTACACCCTCGAAGAGATCCAGAAGGAACCCGATCGCGACTTCCCCCGGTTCGTTCGCGACGACGCCACCCGGCTGGGAGAGATCACCGTCGGCATCATCCTCGAATGGGGCGTGAACCTCTGCGTCGACGTCCACATCGGAGACGAACTGGCGTACCGGGCGCAACTCGGTACCACCGGGCAGTTCAACGCCGACGTCATCCGGCGGAAGATCCTGACGGTCAACAAGTTCGGCCACAGTTCGCTGCTCGCACGACTCAAGCGCGACGCCGATCCGAGCTTCGGCAGTGAACTCCCGGAGGAGTACGTCGTCGCCGGCGGCAGCATCCCCATCTTCGTCGACGGTGTGCTGACGGCGACCATCTCCGCCTCGGGCGAGGAGGACGCCCTCGATCACGAGGTCATCGCCGAAGCGCTCGACCGGTTCGCGGCGGAGCGCAACTGAGCGCCTCCGGGCCGGGTGGCGGGACGTCCCGCCACCCGGCCCGGAGCATCGCCCAACGAACAAGCCGCCCCATGAGAGGTGCGCAAGGAATGAACATCGCAATCGCCGAGCAGGTCATCGGCGCCTGCGTGAAGCAGTCGGCCCGAATCGGAAAGCCGGTCGCGGCCGTCGTCGTCGATCTCGAAGGCCGGGTCGTCATGGCACGCCGCGCGGACGGCGTTCGAGACCTCGTCCTGCAACTCGCCACCTCGAAGGCGTACACGGCGGCGATCATGGAGCGTCCGACCCTCCTTCTGGAGCAATGGGCACACCTCACCCCCGACACACTCGCGCGGTTGTCGTCGCTCAGCCCCTATCCGATCATGACGGGCCCCGGAGGGTTCGTGATCAAGCGGGACGACCGTCTGCTGGGTGCCTTCGGGGTGTCCGGCGCTCGCGGAGACGAGGACCAGGCCATCGGCGACGCGGTGCTCGACGAACTCGGTTTCGAGACAGATTTCGCCGCGTTCGACTGACTTCGGCCAAGACCAAAGAAGAAGGAGCTCATAGTGTCCAATACCTACCAGCCGGTCCTGATTTCCCATCAGGCCGCACTTCAGATCGTCACGAACGTGATCGCCGAGGGCTCGCGGCGCGGGCTGCGCCTGGTGGCGACGGTGGTCGATCCGAGCTTGCAGGTCGTCGCGTTCTGCCGCGCGGACGGTGCGAACCCTCTCAACGCGGGTTCGAGCCGACGGGCGGCGAAAACGGCGTGCGCGGACGACCGGCCGAGTGGCTGGATGAGCGACCACGACGCCATCGTTCTCGCGCTCGCCGCGGGCAACGAGGAGACCAACATGCGCGGCGGCCTGCCCATCCGGTTCGACGGCGTCGTGGTCGGCGGTCTCGGCGTCGGCGGCGCGGCTCCCGATGACAACGTGGCGGTGGCCCGGGCCGCGTTGTCGAGTGTCGACGCCGATGACCCGATGTCCGTGGCGTGACGCACAAGACGCACAAGGCCCACAAAAGGAAGAAGGAGCACACACGCATGGCGCCCATACGCAGAGCGATCGCCTCGACCGGGCTGGAGGTGTTTCCCGTCAACCTCGGCGGTACACCCTTCGGGCGATCGGCGGACCGACAGCAGGCGTTCGAGGTTCTGGACGCCTACCGCAGCGCCGGGGGGAACTTCCTCGACACCGCCGACGGCTACGGTGACGGGGCATCCGAGAGCGTCATCGGCGCCTGGCTGACATCCCGAGCGGCCCACGACGAATTCGTGATCGCGACGAAGGTCGGCAAGCACTCGCAACTGCCCGGCCTGCGGCGCGAGAACATCCTCGCCGCCGTCGACGCCTCACTCAGGCGCCTCGGCAGAGATCGCATCGACGTCTACTACGCCCACTACGACGACGAGAGCGTTCCTCTCGCGGACGTCGCCGGGACGTTCTCGTCCCTCGTGGACGCGGGGAAGATCGTGAGCATCGGGGTGTCGAACTTCCGTGCCGAGCGAGTCGAGGAGTGGCTGCGGATCGCTCAGGAGGAGCATCTTCACGCCCCCGTGGCGATCCAACCCCACTACAACCTCGTTGAACGTGCCTACGAAGGCGAACTCGGGGCGGTGGCCGCCAAGCAGGGACTCGCCGTCATGCCGTACTGGGCACTCGCGTCGGGATTTCTGGCCGGCGTCGTGAGGAACGCCGCCCAGGCGGAGAAGCACAGCGAGTTCGCGGCCCGCTACCTCGGCGAGCGCGGCGACCGCGTCCTGGAAGCGCTCGACACCGCGGCCTCGAACCATCACGTCACGCAGTCCACCGTCGCACTGGCGTGGCTCATAGCCCAACCGACCGTGACAGCCCCCGTGGCCGGCGCCCGGACACCGGAACAGGTCGCAGGACTCGTCGAGGCGGCAACGCTCGATCTCACCCCGGAGGAACTCGACGCGCTCTCGGCCGCCTCACGCTGAGTCGCCCCCGCGAGTATCGAGGGACCCCCCGGGACACCCACACAGAAGGAACGAAGGTTGAACTCCACACCGCCCAGGAACGACGTCATGCGCTGGGGTGTCGTCGGTACCGGATACATCGCCAACACGGTGTTGCCCGACATGATCGCGACCGAGGGCCTCGCCGTCACCGCGGTGTGCTCGCGTGACGCGGGCAGGGCTGCCGCGTTCGCTCAGAAATGGTCCATTCCCAGGGCGTTCGACGACCCGGATGCACTCTTCGCGGATCCGGACATCGACGTCGTCTACGTGGGAACACCGGTGAGTACGCACTTCCCCCTCGCGCGGGCGGCTCTCCTGGCCGGCAAGTCCGTTCTCGTCGAGAAGCCGTTCACGCTCGACGCGCAGGAAGCCAGGGAACTGGTCGCGCTCGCCCGGTCGCGGAACGCCTTCCTCATGGAAGCGACGTGGACGCGCTTCAACGCGGTCGTCAAAGCCGCTACGGAACACGTCGCGAACGGCGTGATCGGTGACGTCCGCACCGTCACGACCAACTTCGGTCGCAACCTGGATGCCGCCCACAACGCGTGGCGCGCCGAGCTGGGCGGAGGAGCGCTTCTGGATCTCGGCATCTACAACGTCGCGCTCACCCATCACTTCCTGGGCGGTGCGCCGATCCGGATCAGCGCGTCGGGGACGTCCGCGGACGGCTTCGACACATCCTGTGCCGCGACCATGGAGTACTCGGAGGGCCGGTTCGCACAGCTCTCCTGCTCGATGACCAGCTGGCTTCCCCAGCACGCGGTGATCGGTGGTACCGCCGGTGCCATCACCCTCCCGGGCTTCGTGAACCCGTGGACCTACGAGCTCGCGATCGGCGACGACCGCGAGACCGTCACGATCCAGCCGGAGGGGGCCGGATACACCCCGATGTTCCGGGCGGTGACCCGCGCCGTCTCCGGCGGACACCCGGAGGCGGCCGAGAACCCCCTCGAAGACACGGTTGCCGTCATGGAGAGCATCGACGCCATCCGCCGTCAGGTGCTCGCGGGCGGCGCCGCCTGAGCGCGGCGCACGAACCCGGCCGGACAGATCCACGTGGACCGAACGACCATGGAGCAGCAGCTGTGCATCAGACAGCGAAGTCGACCGCGCCCATCGCGGTAACCGACCTCGGAGCCGTACGAGGCGCCTCCACCGCACAGCCGGGTGTCACGGTCTTCCGCGGCATCCCTTACGCCGCGAGCACCGCCGGTGAGAATCGATGGCGCCCACCGCAACCGGCCACGCCCTGGTCGGGCGTGCGGGACGCGGTCCGATTCGGCCCGGTCTGCCCTCAGAACGGGGGGCCCGGGACGCTCCCGATGAGCGAGGACTGCCTCGCCGTGAACGTATGGACCTCGGGGGTCGACGACGAACGGCGGCCCGTCCTGGTGTGGATCTACGGCGGTAGGTTCATCTCCGGACACGGAAGCGACCCGACCTTCGATGGTACGGCGCTCGCGTCGACCGGCGTGGTCGTCGTCACCCTCAACTACCGCAGTGGAGTCTTCGGCTTCCTCGCGACCGGCGAGCTCCTGGACGAGTCGATCGCGGGAGGCGGCGCCGCTGCGGGCACCGTGGGCAACTACGGCTTGCTCGATCAGATCGCGGCCCTGCGGTGGGTACGACGCAACATCGCCGCATTCGGTGGCGACCCCGGCCGCGTAACCGTCGCCGGGCAGTCCGCCGGTGCCGCATGCGTGATGGACCTCGTCTATTCGCCGCTGTCCCAGGACCTCCTGCACGGCGCCATCGCGGAGAGCGGTGCCCTTCACCCGGGAGACCCCTCCCTCGACTTCGTCGCCGCGTCGTACCGGCGCCGCGACGACGCCCTGAGCCAGGGCGAGGAGTGGATGCACAAGCACGGAGTCAACACCCTGGCCGAGTTGCGTGAGCTGCCCGTGGAGCAACTGCTCGTGGGCAACGACGCGGACGAACCGGGGCCGGGTGGTCATCGTCCCCCGTTGTTCCGACCCGTGCTCGACGAAGTGGTGCTCCGGCGAACGTACGACGAGTCGCTTGCGGGAGCTCACCACCGCGACATCCCGGTGATCACGGGCGGCAATCTCGACGAAGACGGAGCATCGCCACTGCCGACGACCACCCTGGCGCACTACCTTGAGCACGCGCACACGGTGTACGGGGAGATGAGGGAGGAGTTCCTCTCACTGTTCCCCGCGCAGAGCGACGAAGAGGCGCGTACGCGCTGGAACGAGTCGGCACGCGCGCACTCGCGTTCATCGACCTATCTCTGGGCGGAGGCATGGTCGCGAGCCGGCGGGACCGCGCCGCGCACGTACTACTGGACGCACGCTCCGGCCGGGCACGACGCCGGCGCGCGGGGGGCGTTTCACGGATCGGAGATCTACTACGTCTTCAACAGCCTGGCGGCGAATCCCGAAAGGCCATGGACGCACAACGACCGTACGATCGCCGGGGTCGTGTCGTCGTACATCTCGAACTTCCTCAAGACGGGCGACCCCAACGGCGGCCACCTGCCCGTTTGGCGGCGGTTCGACGGTGCGCCGCTGACCATGGAACTCGGTGACGCGTTCAGCCCCCGGGCGGTCGCGAGCGCGACCGAACTGGATTTCTTCCGGCGCTTCTTCGCCGCGCGCCCCAAGCGGTGACGACAAGGAATCGACGTGGCGCTGGTCGTGCTGGCCTCGGGTTGGCTCAACACGCATGTCTCCCACGCCATGCGGGAGTTGATCGCTGAGCGCGCATGGCTGAGGTGTTCCTGCCACCCGCCTACTCGCCCGGCCTCAACCCCGTCGAGGGCGTGTGGGCGCACGTAAAACGCGGCCTGGCCGACCTCGCAGCCGTCGCCCTCCCTCGACCGCGACATCCGCACAGCGGAGGCGCCGGGCCCGGTGCGCGTCCGACCCAGCCCACGCGGAGGGCGGCGGCCGGGACGATCCACTCCGTCCCGGCCGCGGTGAGCCGGCGGGTTTCCTCGGTGGGATCTGGCATCGGGGGCCATTTCCCTCCGGCTTCGCTGATCTTTCGTCTACCGGGCGCGGTCGTCGAGCAGCTCGATGATGCGGTCGGTGACATCCGACTCGGCGATCCGGGGGAAGACCCGCCCGATCGAATTGCGGTGGGCTGCGGCATCGAAATCCGAGACCGCGTCGACGGCGACACTGACGTTGTAGCCGAGGTCGAATGCGGACCGGGCGCTCGACTCGACGCCGGAGCTGGTGGAAACTCCGCCGAACACCAGTTGCGTGATGCCGCGTTGCCGAAGTTCCGAGTCGAGCTGGGTTCCGTGGAAGGCGCCCCATCGGAAGGTGGGGATGACAAGGTCATGCAGCTGGTCGGCGAACTCATCGATGATCTCGGCGAAGTCGGGACCAGGGGGCTCCGGCAGGTCGAGGTCCTGCTCGACTCGGCCCGGAGCCGGGCCCCCGATCGCCACGAGGATCACCGGTAGTTGGTGCCGCTGAAAGGCAGCGGCAAGCTTGACACACCGTGTGACCACCTCGTCTCTCGATTGCGGGGCAAGGGGCAGGCGGAGTACACCCTTCTGCATGTCGTTGAGGACAAGGGCGGTCCTGGTATCGAGCTTGCTGATGGTCACCGGAAGGCTCCGTATCGGTATGTGTGGCGGGACTGCCGGACCGAGCGGCACGGGGGCATCACTGCGGGATCAGGCGGACCCTCTCCCACCCGCCTGGGGTGTAGGTGCAGCTGACGATCCCGCCGTGGGGTTCGGCCTCGGTCACGCCGCGCCCGTCGATTCTCAGGTAGGCGCCGGGGAACGCGGCCGAGCCGATGAGGAACGTGCCGTCGGCCTGCTCCTCCAGCCGGAACTTCGCCCACTCGCCGACCCCGTACTGGCAGTTGACTGTGCCTCCAGAGCTGTCCGAGGCGAACGGGGGCGCGCCGTGGGCATCCATGCGGAGGTAGACGTCGGGGAACGAGACCGAGGCGATCGTCACTGCGCCGTCGTCGTCAGCGTCCGAGATCTCGAAAATCTCCCACGGCGCGATCTGGTACTGGCAGTTGACCGTCCCGGAGCCGTCATCGGCCTTGCTGGTGACCTCCCGCGCATCCATGCGGAGGTAGATGCCGAATTCGGCGGACTGAATCACTACGACAGGCATGGTGGTCTCCTCTGGTCACTGAGCGGGTGCCGCTATGGAGCGGCGAATGGCGTCCATGGTGCGCATCACGGCGATCGAGTCCGCGAGCGGATTGGTGCCGAGTTCGGTCAGTCCGGTCTGTACGGCTTCGCTCACCTCGCGGAACATCGGGACCCAGCCGGCCCCTTCGAGTTCGACGTTGAACAGCTCCCGGTGTTCGCGGATCAGTTCATATGACCTTGGGTTCAGGAAGGTCGGGCCGATGACGATCTCGCCCTCGGTACCGCCTATCCGGGCCACTGGGGACATCCGGCTGATCATGCTCACGGCCAATTGGGCGAAGCGGGAGTCCGGATAGCCGAGGTAGGCGGCGGCGGTGAGCTCGAATCCCTCGGGCGAGAGAGCGCCGCGGGACTCAATACGGGTCGGAGGGCCGAGCACGTGGTGAGCCAAGGCCACGTTGTAGCAGCCCAGGTCGTAAAGGGCACCGGCGCCGAGAGCGGGGTTGTAGGCGTTGTGGTGGGCCGGCAGGCGCAGCCCGAAGTCCGCGTGCAGGCTGACCACCTCGCCGATCGCCCCGTCGCCGATGAGTTTGCCGACCGCGCGGATCGCCGGGTTGAACCGGGTCCACATGGCTTCCATCAGGAACCGGCCGTGTTCGCGAGCGAGGTCCGCGAGTCCGGCGGCCTCGTCGGCGTTCAGGGTGAAGGGCTTTTCGACCAGGGTGTGGAATCCGGATTCGAGCGCGAGGCGGGCGAGCGGTGCGTGCGTGCTCGGCGGGGTCGCTATGTAGGCGAGATCGAAACCGCCGTCGGCGAGCAGCGTTTCGTAACTCCCGTAGTGGCGGGGGATGCCCCACCGGCCGGCGAATTCTGCGGCACGCTCGGCGTCTCGCGAGCCGACCGCCACCACCTCGACGTTCTCGGTGCGTTGGAGGTCCGGCATCGCGGTCTGGGCGAGGTAGCCGGTGCCGAGGACGGCCCAGCGGGTTCGAGTTTGCATGGATCTTCTCTTTTCAGGTGAAGCGGCAGCCGGCCGGGTACCACGAGCTGCATGGCCGACCCGGTGGGGATCGTCGGCACGGTGCTTGGCCGGAAGGCGTTCGTCCAGGTGCGTCCGTTGGCGTGTGAGCGGGCTTCACCAGGCCCGTTGGTCCGCCATGAGCCGGCGGTGCAAGTCGAGCCTCGGCGGCTCCGCGGCCGGGATGGGACCGAAGCGGTCGCCGATCTCCATCGTCGCCGGGGCCGCTGGATCGGCCGGCACCCACTGCGGCAGTGCCGGTCCGTTGGGGTCGCCGGTGGCGGCGAAGTTGACGACGTACCGGGATACCGTCTCGGCGATCCGGTGGTCTTCCGCCGTCCATGGCCGGTCGGTGGCGTAGAGGTTGTTCAGGAAGTAGTTGATCTCGGATCCGTGGTAGGCGCCTGCGGATTCCGCGTCCGGCCCCGGTGGTACGTGCGTCCAGTAGTAGGTGTAGACCGGGCTGCGGGCGTGTTTGGCCCATTCGGTGGCCCAGAGCCAGGTGGAGGTGCGCGCGTGGTCGCGGGCGGCTTCGCTGGACTGCCGACCGGCTTCCGCGTCGGTGGACGCGGGGTACAGGGCGAGGTAGTCGTCGGCGCTGTCGCGGAGGTGGCGGCGGGCGGAGGCGGTGTACTCCGCCAGGCTGACGTGCGGTTTCGGGGAGGCGCCGTCCTCGTCCTTGTTGGTTCCGGTGATGACGGGGATATCGGCCTGCGTCCCGAGGGCCAGCGCTTCGGCGTAGCTGTGGGGGAACACCCAGCCGTCGCGGACCGGCCGGAACAGCGGAGGCTGGTGTCCCCCTCCGGCCTGGTCCGCGTCATTGCCGCGCAGCAGGTCCCGCAACGGAAGGGCACGCAGTTCTTCGAGCGTCGCGACGCCGAGGTCCTGGAGATACCCGGTTCCCTCGGCTTCGGCCTGCTCCCGGGTGCGGTAGGAACTGGCCAGGTAGGCCAGTGACGGGTCGCGCGGATGGCGAGCGCCGCTTTCGGCGATGGCACCGTGGAACAGTCCCCGCGCAGGCGGCGAGTACATCAGGTCCTGGACACAGGCACCGCCGGCGGACTGGCCCGCGATCGTCACGCGGTCCGGGTCTCCGCCGAATGCCGCGATGTTGTCCCGCACCCAGCGCAGGGCGGCGATCTGGTCGAGCAGGCCGTAGTTGCCGGAACTTCCGTGCTCGGATTCCTCGCTGAGCTCGGGGGTGGCCAGGAAGCCGAGTACGCCGAGCCGGTAGTTGAGCGTCACGACCACCAGCCCGGCGCCGGCGAGCGCGGCTCCGTCGTACAGGGGCTCGGAGCCCGCGCCCATGATGAACCGGCCTCCGTGAATCCACACCAGTACCGGAGTGCGGTCCGAGGGTTCCGCTGCCGTCCACACGTTGAGAGACAGGCAGTCCTCGCTCATCCGGAGCTTCTGGCCGCGGGGCGTCTGCGGGCAGACCGGACCGAAGTCCGCGGCGTTTCGCACGCCTGTCCACGGCGCGGGCGGCTGCGGCGGACGCCATCGCAGCGGACCGCTGGGAGCCGCTGCATAGGGGATCCCCTTGAACACGGTGACGCCAGGCAGCTCGGCCGGGGTACCGGCAACCAGGCCCGACTCGGTCGGAACCGGCTGACGGTTGAGAGGTTCACTCATCAAGATCGGAATTTCTTTCGTCAACGACAGGTATCCGCGACGGGAGAACCGGACCGGTGGCCGTCGTGGCCCCGTGCCGGCAGACAGGACGACACCAGTCGCGGCCCTGAACCGGAGCCGACTGGCTGCTGTCCCTTTGAATGGCGCATCCGAACGCCAGAAGTGGTGCCCCACGGGGCACCGGTTCGACGAGGGTAAAGTGTCTGAGCCCGTCGTGGACATTCCCTCCGCGCAATCTAAGGATGAGCAGAGACCTCAGGTTCTCAAGGCGAAACTGTTGACAGCGACGTCACGTGTTCGTAACCCTCTGACTCAGCAGGGCATACGGCCCCGCAGGCTGCCGAGCAGGGGAGGGACATGATGACGGGATCGCTGGTCACAGGTCACGCCCCACGCTGCGCACGGCCCGGCCCCGAGGGTCGTGCCGACGCGGCAGGACGCCCCCGCTGCGGAGCCGGAAGGCCGGCGGGCGACGACTCGGCCGGATGGTGCGAGCGGCCCAAGTGGAAACAGGGCAGCGTGTTCACCCCGCTCCCTCGCGCACGACACGGACTGACACCACCCTGCTGATCCGGGTAGGGCCCGTGTTGCCAGGAACCGGGTTCCGCGTTCCACACCACGCTTTCGCGGCGACCGCCGGGTAACTCCTCCGTTCACCGCGACTTGCAGCCCACCCGATGAGGTCGAACGCTGTCTCGGGCCCACCCGCGACAGCCGAGCAGTGTTCTCCTCATATCCGCGGGTCCCGGCTGCGGGTCGCGGCCGATCATAAAGCCTGGCTTTTGAGGAGTTGTGCTCACCCGAGGATTCGGCGTATCTCCATGTTGACCGATTTGTCGGCCTTCTCCATCATCTCGGCAGGACGGCCCTCGGTATGAACGCCGACCGTACGCAATCCCATCTGCCACTTGACGCCTACCGGGTCAGCGGCGGCAAATACCTAGACACCGCCGACGCCCCTCCACCGGAGGGAGACAAGGCGCACGGGCCGGATTTCCTCACCCAGAGATACCGGTCGGAACACGACGGCGCCGCGAACCGCTCTCCGCCAGCGCGTGCACGGTGGCACAGCTGCCGACCCTGCTCGCGGCAGCCGGCCTCGGACCGACCGAGGCCGGGAGCAAGCGCCTTGACGAGGTGGTCAGACCACCTCGTCGGGCACCACTGACTGGGCCATCCCCCGGTCTCCTTTAGTACATCAGCTACATCAGCACCTGCAAATCATGATCAAGGAGTGGAATCAACGATGCTTCCAAGATCGAACCGCAAGCCCGTATGGCCGATTGCCGTCGGCGCCATGGCCCTGATGGCCCTCAGCGCGTGCTCCGGAGGCGGGGCGGTGGGCGGCACCAAAGCGTCCTCCGGCGCCAAGCCGACCACCCTGACCATCGCGGTGAACTCGGCGCCGGCCAGCTTCGACCCGTCGCGCGCGGACAACGGCAACGGCCTGTACCCGATGCAGCTCGCTTACGAGCCGCTGATCAAGCAAACCGGCAACGGTACCTATTCGCCGGGGCTGGCCTCCTCGTGGCGCTACCTCGGTGAGGGCAACACGCGCTTCCAACTGACCATCCGCAGCGGCGTCAAGTTCTCCGACGGCTCACCGGTCACCGCGCAGGCCGTGGCCGACTCGATCAACTACTTCACCACCGGCTTCGGCCCGACCACGGGCAACCTGGCGGGCGTGAAAGTCACCGCCTCCGGAGCCGACACGGTCACCCTGACCAGCAAGACGGCGAACCCGGAGTTCCCGCTCCTGCTGTCCCAGAACTTCCTGGCGGGCGACATCATCAGCCCGGACGGCCTGAAAGCGAAGAGCTCGCTGACCAGCAAGCCGTCCGGCGCGGGCCCCTACATCCTGGACTCCGGCGCGACGGTGTCCGGGGAGCACTACACGTTCACCGCCAACCCCGCCTACTACGACAAGTCGAGCGTCCACTACAAGAAGGTCGTCATCAAGGTCATCGCCGACCAGACCGCTGAGCTGTCGGCCCTGCAGACCGGTCAGGTCGACCTGATGTTCGGCTCGGCGCAACAGATGCCGACAGCCAAGTCCGCAGGACTGACCGTCACCAACACCGGTCCCACGCAGTGGAACGGGGTCTTCCTGCTCGACCGCGAAGGGACCAAGACCAAGGCCCTGGCCAGCCCGCAGGTCCGCCAGGCGCTGAACTACGCCGTGGACCGGTCCGGCATCGCCAAGGCCGTGTACGGTGCGCTCGGTTCGGCCACTGGCCAGCCGACAACGAAGGGCTTCGACGAGTACGTGCCGTCGCTGGCGAACTACTACACGTACGACCCGGCCAAGGCGAAGCAGCTGCTGGCCCAGGCCGGCTACCCGAACGGCTTCTCCATGCCCCTGACGTACACGTCGTTCGATCCGCAGACCAAGCAGATGGTGCAGGCGATCGCCCAGCAGTGGGCCGCCATCGGGGTCAAGGTCAAGCTGGTGTCATCAGCCAGCTACCCGGCGATGTCCACCAACATGTACCGGGCCGGCGCCCTGTCCGTGGCGTGGAACGGCCAGCCGATGTTCCTCCAGGTGGGCGTGCTGTGGTCGGCCAAGGGGGGCCTCAACCCCTACCACGCCACCGATGCCTCGTTCCTGAGCAAGTTCGCCCAGGCCTCGAAGGCCTCGCAGTCCCAGCTTGCCGCGCAGATGGCCGACGTCGCCGCGGTCGCGGTCAAGCAGGCGTACACCGTCCCCGTCGTCCAGATCGACGCGGTGGTGTTCTCCCACGGGGTCAACGGCATCCCGAGCCAGCTGCCCGGCGCCCATCTCAACGTCGTAGAGCTGCATCCGTAATGCCGACCCTGATAGCTCGGCGCCTCGCCCTGTCGGTCCCGCTGCTCGTCATGGTGACCGCGGTGACGTTCGTGCTGGAATCGCTGGTCCCCGGTGACACCGCTCGCGCCCTCATCGGAGCGAGCGGGTCCACCGAGGCCTACAACAAGCTTCGGGACCAACTCGGCCTCGACAAGCCCCTGTGGTCGCAGTACGGCCACTACCTCGACAACCTGGTCCACGGGAGTCTCGGCACGTCCGTCTTCACCGGCCAGCCGGTTTCGGCGACGCTGAACCAGCGGCTCCCGGTCACGCTTTCCCTGGTGCTGCTGGCCACCGTGTTCGCCGCGGTGGTCGGAATCCTGCTCGGCGTGGTCAGCGCCGTGCACGGCGGAGTGCTCGGGCGTTTCGTGGAAGCACTGTCCCTCGTCGGCCTGGCTCTTCCCGGATTCTGGGTGGCACTGGTCCTGGTCGAGGTGTTCGCTGTCGTGCTGCGCGCCTTTCCCGCCACCGGCTACATCTCGCCCACGCAGTCGTTCGGCACTTGGCTGTGGGCACTGTGTCTGCCGGTCACCGCACTCGGACTGGTCGGCATCGCAAGTATCGCGAAGCAGACCAGGGACTCCATGAAGGACGCACTGGCCAGCAACTACATCCGCACGCTACGGGCCAACGGCATCCCGCGCCGGTCCATCATCTGGAAGCACGCGCTGCGCAACGGCGCCATTCCCGTGGTCACCGTGATCGGGCTGGCGTTCGTCAGCGCACTGAGTGCCTCGGTGTTCATCGAGGCGGTCTTCGTGCTCCCCGGGCTCGGCAGCCTCGCCGTCAACGCGACCAACCAGCACGACATACCGGTCATCGAAGGGGCGGTGCTGTACTTCACCGTTCTCGTCGTCATCGTGAACCTGGTCCTGGACGTGTTCTACGGGTTGCTCAATCCGAAAGTGAGACACCAGTGACCACCCAGACCGTCCATGCCGAGCGGCCGGGCGCGCTCGCCGCCGGCGCCTTCCTGCGGCGAGTCGCGCGAAAACCGCTCGGCGTGATCAGCGCCGCCTATCTCCTGCTGCTCGCCCTGGCCTGCGCACTGGCCTCAGTCGTCGCCCCCTATCCGCCACTTGCGCAGAAGCTCGACCAGGTCCTGGCCACCCCGAGCTCAGCCCACCTGCTCGGCACCGACGAGCTGGGCCGTGACGTGCTCAGCCGGCTGCTGTACGGCGGCCAGGACACCCTGCTCGGTGTTCTGGAATGCGTTGCGGTGCTGCTGGTCGTCAGCCTGCCCGTCGGCCTGGCCGCCGGCTACCTGGGCGGCTGGACCGACCGGGTCGTCAGCAACGTGACGGACCTGATGCTCTCGGTGCCCACCATCGTCGTGGCCCTCGCGGTCCTGTCGGTGTTCGGCTCCTCGATGACGGTGGCGATGATCACTATCGGCATCCTCGGCTCCGCCGGAGTCATCCGGGTCATCCGCAGCGCGGTCATCGCGGTGCGCGAGGAGCTGTACGTCGCGGCGGCCCGAACGTCCGGGGTCACCGACCCTCGGATCGTCAGCCGCCACGTACTGCCCCGCATCGCCGGCCCCGTCATCGTGCAGACCTCGCTGTACGCCGGGATCGCGCTGGCACTGCAAAGCGGTCTGGCGTTCCTCGGCCTGGGAATCCAGTCCCCGGCCCCGAGCTGGGGCGGGATGGTGGGGGAAGCCTCGGACGCCATCAACCAGGACCCCTGGCTGCTGGTCCCGAGCGGCGGCATCATCGCGCTCACCATCATGGCGTTCGGCCTGGTGGGCGACGCGGTGCGGGACGCGGCCGTGGAACGCTGGTCCGGGACCGCGCAGAACGGGCGCCCAGCGGCGCCGCGCACACGCCCGGCGGAGGTCGCCGCGCCGGATTCCCTGGACGCCACCGAACCGGGTGCGCTGAGCGTGCGGGGACTGACCGTCGAGTTCGACACGCCGGAAGGTCCGGTCACGGTGGTCGACGGGGTGTCCTTCACCCTGCGTCCAGGTGAGGTGCTCGGCCTCGTCGGCGAGTCCGGCTGCGGCAAGTCCGTCACCTCGCTGTCCCTGCTGGGCCTGCTGCCCGAAAACGGACGGATCAGCTCCGGGCACGTCATGTCGGGCGGCCGGGATCTCGCGGCGATGACCGAACGCCAGCTCACCGATGTCCGCGGCAGCGAGATCGCGATGGTGTTCCAGGAGCCGATGTCCAGTCTCGATCCGTCGTTCCGCGTCGGCTCCCAGCTGGTGGAGACGATCCGCGCACACGAGAAGCTGTCACGGCGTGAGGCTCGCGAAAGGGTCCTCACGTTGCTGGAGCAGGTCCGCCTGCCGGACCCCGCGGACGTCTACCGCCGCTACCCGCACGAACTGTCCGGCGGCATGGCGCAGCGGGTCTGCATCGCCCAGGCGCTGGCCACCGGGCCCCGCATCCTTGTCGCCGACGAGCCCACCACCGCCCTCGACGTGACGGTGCAGGCCGAAATCCTCGCGCTGCTGCGCACCTTGCAGGCCGAGACAGGCATGTCGGTCATCCTCGTCACCCACGACTGGGGGGT
The DNA here is from genome assembly GCF_045162825.1 of Streptomyces prunicolor. NCBI lineage: Bacteria > Bacillati > Actinomycetota > Actinomycetes > Kitasatosporales > Streptomycetaceae > Streptomyces > Streptomyces prunicolor. Next base: position 901,711 of record NZ_CP108676.1, read on the forward strand.
CGTCGCCGACCTCTGCGACCGCGCCGTCGTCATGTACGCGGGCCAGATCGTGGAGGAGGCGCCGATCCGCAGCCTCTTCCACCACCCGCACCATCCCTACACACTCGGCTTGCAGGAGTGCAATCCGGAGCGCTGGAGCGGCACCGGTGAACTACCGGTCATCCCGGGCATGGTGCCGCCCCCGGCCCGCCGGCCCAAGGCCTGCTGCTTCGAGCCGCGCTGCAGCCTGGCCGGCCCGGAATGCACGCGCGAACCGATCCCGCTCCTCAGCACAGCACCGGACGACGACGGGCTCCACCAGGTCCGATGCGTCAACTGGCAGAAGGTTCAACCGGCGAGGACACCATGACAACGAACTTGCTCTCGGTCCAAGGACTGAGCGTCGACTACCACGTCGGCCGGCGCCACGTATGCGCTGTCGAAGACGTCAGCCTCGACGTCGGAGCCGACGAGACCGTCGGCCTGGTCGGCGAATCCGGATCGGGCAAGACCACGATCGCCCGCGCGGTGCTCGGCCTGGCCAAGGCCCGTGCGGGCACCATACGTTTCGATGACGAGGACATCACGCATGCCGGCAAGTCGCAGCGGCGCCGGCTGAGCAGGGACATGCAGGTGGTCTTCCAGGACCCCTACGGCTCCCTCAGCCCCACCCGAACAGTCGCGCAGACGCTGACCGAGCCGCTGCTCGCACACCGGATCGCGTCCGGGCAGACCGCACACGACCAGGCGGCCGACATGCTGGCCCGGGTGGGCCTGGAACCTGACGCACTGCGCCGGTACCCCCGGGAGTTCTCCGGCGGGCAGCGCCAGCGCATCGCGATCGCTCGGGCCCTGATGCCCTCGCCGCGCCTGGTCGTCTGCGACGAGGCCGTCAGCGCGCTCGACCTGTCGGTCCAGGCCCAGGTCCTCAACCTCCTGCGGGACCTCCAGCGCGAGTACCGGCTCGGCTACCTGTTCGTCGCCCACAACGTCTCCGTCGTGCGCCACATCTCGGACCGTATCGTCGTCCTCTACCGCGGCACGGTCATGGAATCCGGTCCGGCGGAAGCCGTCTGCACCAAGCCCGGACATCCGTACACCCGCGCGCTGCTGCAAGCGGTCCCGGTCGCCGACCCGGACCGGCAGGCCGCCCGGCGGGCAGTCGCGACCCCCGCCGAGCATGTCTCGGCGCCCCCGACCGGTTCCGGCTGCCCCTTCGCCGCGCGATGCCCCCACGTCATCGACGCGTGCCGGCGCGAACGCCCGCCGCTCGTGGCGGCGCCAGGAGGAACCCAGGTCGCCTGTATCCGGGCAGAGGAGTTGGCCGGGTATTCACCTCCCGGGTGAAGGACACCGCAGCGGATGCACAACTCCTGCTGCGGCCACACCGCCAACGCCGAGGCCTCCGCGCCGATCCGTACCGCGGAGGTTCCTCAGCGCCGATCGCACGGAAGCCCATGTGGCACTCAGGACCTGCCGTACCGGCTGTGCCGCCGGGAGCACGGACTCCTCCACCCGACGGTCGGTCGCACCGCCGAAGCCGTTGACGTCGACGACGGCGATGGCGGTCGCCTTGTCGATGGCCCGGGCGCGGACGGCGCAGGCTGCGAGGATCTCGTCGGCCGTCTCAGTGGTGAGTGACATGCTGGTGCCGTGCCCGGACTCCGCGCCCAGTTCCAGCAGAGCGAGGTAACCGAAGACGCCCATGCGGTAGTTGAGCGTCACGACCACGAGCCCCTTCTTGCTCGCCAGAGCCGCCCCGTCGAACTCCGGCTCACCGCCATGCCCGACCAGGAAGCGTCCCCCGTGGATCCGGACCAGCACCGGGCGCGGATCGGGTGAAGGGGCCGCGGCGGGCGCCAGCGGTTGTCGCCGGCCGTGGACGCGGCGTAGCGGATGCCCTTGTAGACAGTGACCGAGGCCGGCTAGGACACCACTCCCGTCACCTGGCGGTGCTCGGTCCGAACGGGAAGGCTGGGAGCTGTCATGTGATCACTTCCGCCAGAAGGCGGCATACCGCTCACCGAGACCGTCGAGGAGTACGGGATAGTCGTGGTCGGCCCCCGCCACCACGTGGTACTCGTGCTCGACCCCGAGCGTGGCGAGCCTCTCATCCATCTCACGGACGACGCCGACCAGGCGCTCGTCCCGGGAGCCGACCATCAGCCGGACCTTCGAGTGGTTCCTGATCTCCGGGGAGTTGGCGAGAAGCAGCGTCCAGGGGCTGACCGCGTCGTAGTACGCCTGATCCCCGAAGAACGTGTTGGCGACCCGCTCGTCGGGCTCCAGCGAGAGGTCTTTCAACAGGGGCGGAGCGATGGCTGACACCCGGCCGAAGATCTTGGGGTACTTGAAACCGATGTGGAGTGCGCCGAAGCCTCCCATCGAGAAGCCCTCGATCGTTCTGGCCCACGGCTCGGGGATCGTCCGGTAGGTGGCGTCGACATGGTTGACCAGGTCACCGGCGATCGTCTGCTCCACCGGGCGCGCGCCGTCCTTGGAGTCGACGTACCAACCGATGGGCAGGGCTTGCGGCAGCACCACGATGGTCGGCGGCATGGCGCCGACGCGGATCGCGGCGTCGATCCGCTGCACCGCGGCGCCGCCCTGGCGGGCGTTGCCGAAGCCGCCGTGCAGCCAGTAGACGACCGGGAAGCGGGCATCCGGATCGTCTTCGTAGGCGGGCGGCAGGTAGATCTGGTAGCTGCCCTGGAGCTCCCCCTTGCCGCGGTCGCGCGATCCCTGTGGGTAGAGGCCGAACCGGGTGAGCTCCTGGTCCTCCTGGACGGTGTCGATCCACTGCTGTTCGAAGACGGCGAGTTCTTCCGGGGTGTATTCCGGGATGTGCTCTGGGGTGTGTGCGGTGGGCGCGGTCATGTATGCGGTCCTTGTTCTTCACCGGTGGGGGTAATAAGGGCGTGGTCTTGCCGGAGGCGGTTGTCGGTGCCCGGATGTGGGATGCCCGGGTGCCGGGCATCGTCGGCTGTGCGGTCGGAGTTCTTCGTGGGTCTCGGGATCGTGTCCGATACGGCCTCGTGGGCGCGGGCGACGGCCAGTACAGCCGGGTCCTCGACCAGGCCGTTCCCCCGGTCGAGAGGGCTGTCGGCCACGGTGAGGATGCCGTGCTCGGCGTGCACGGCCCGCAGATCGTCCTGCGGGTACGCGGGGGTGCATCTCGACCTGGTTGAGCGCGGGCGCCACGCCGGTCTCCCGCTCCAGCCGCCGGACATGTGCCGCGGTGAAATCGGACACCCCTATCGAGCGGACCAGCGCCCCCTCACGGAGTCTGATCATCGCCCGCCAGGAGTCCGGGTAGCGGTCCATCAGCGGCAGGGGCCAGTGGATGAGGTACAGGTCGACGTAGTCGAGGGTCAGCCGTCGGCGGCCCTGCTGGAAGGACGCGGGAGTCTCCTCGAAGCCGTGGTCCCGTCCGGGCGGCTCGGTCAGGACACGGATCTCCTCTCGGGGGACTCCCGCAGTGGCGACGGCCAGGCCGACGCCCTGCTCGTTGCGGTAGGCAGCGCCGGTGTCGATGAGGCGGTAGCCGGCCCGCAGGGCGTGCCGGACGGCGTCCTCTGACTGTGCGTCGTCCATGGGCGCGGTGCCCAGACCGATGGCGGGAACGATATGGCCATCGTTCAACGTACGAAGCGGTACAAGCGGTGCAGGGGGCATGTGAAGGACTCGATCCGCTGGATTACGCGGGTCCCGGTGACGGCGTGCCCAATGCACGGGGGAACGTCGTGAGGCGCGCGAAGGGGCGGCGATTGCGATCCTCTGGACAGCCTGTCGCCTAACGACGTCACCCGCCGAAACACCACGGTGTTGCGGACTTGACGTTCTGCGGGCTGCTGCCCAATGGATCGGCTAACTCCATCCGAAGGCGTGGCGAATGACCGGGACACCGGACGCACACCGAGGCGAGCGAAGGAGACAAGCCGGTCGGGTATGCACGGACATCCCCTTCCTTCAAGGTGGTGACGCAGATCTTGTGACCGAAAAAACCGTAGCAGCAGCCTGAGCACGCGTTCAACCACGTCAGCGGTGCTTGGCTTCCACTTCGCGCATCCTTAGTTTTCGTCGCACTCCCGGCGGACTTCATTCCCGGGTACGGACAAGCGTGTCAGCCGCTATCACTGTTGCGTCACGTCTGTAATCGGCTCCGCACTGTTCCGCGATGCACCGAACTTCACGGCCACAGCACGCATCCAGGACAACGGCGGACAAGGGTCACCCCGCATCCGTCGGTAGCGCCATACCTCTCGATCCGGGCACAGCCGCTCCTCCTCTTCAACGACCCGGCGCCCGTCGCATGCGCGGCAGCGGGATGCCGTCAACGTCGTAGTGCAGGCCAGGACATGGAAAGCAATCGACCCGAACAATTTGTTCAGCGAGAAAATACGCGATCTGACCTGCGGAAATAAAGAGCGGCAGACGAGCCGGGCCATACGCCGATTACCGTCCTTGACCTCCTCGCGAAGCCTCAGGTGATTCAAAACAGCTTCTTCTTGAGTTTCACGACAGAGCCCCTCCCCCATCACTACAGCACCGAGTAGCCACGCATCACCCATCCCCGCACCCCGCCGCACTCACAAGTAGCCAGCCAGCCGCGCCTGTGAGCGTCCGAGCCCGTGACCTTCACTGCCACAAGGTCGATACTTTCCACAGAGGCCCTCCCGCCTACCCTCGACCGACCAACTCCAGAGACCTGACAGCCCGTCATCAAAGTCGGCATTAAGTCAGCATCAGCCCCGCCGGAACCCGCTTCCGACCGCCCCGAGCCGCCGAGATCGACAACCGACACAACCCCTCCCTGACCAGCAAAGACACAGGTCAGGGGCACATATGCCAGCCTTGCCAGGAGGTACTCATGAAGATGTTGATCAACGTCGCGGAGACCGTGGTCACGGACGCGCTGCGGGGCATGGCGGCCGCCCATCCCGAGTTGACGGTGGACGTCGAGAACCGGGTGATCGTACGGCGGGACGCGCCCGTGGCCGGGCAGGTCGGGCTTGTTTCGGGTGGCGGGTCGGGGCACGAGCCGTTGCACGGGGGGTTCGTCGGGCCGGGGATGTTGTCGGCGGCCTGTCCCGGTGAGGTGTTCACGTCGCCGGTGCCCGATCAGATGGTGCGGGCCGCGGCCGCCGTGGACAGTGGGGCCGGGGTGCTCTTCATCGTGAAGAACTACACGGGGGACGTCCTCAACTTCGACATGGCGGCCGAGCTAGCCGAGGACGAGGGCATCCAGACCGCCAAGGTGCTGGTCAATGATGACGTGGCCGTCACCGACAGCCTCTACACCGCGGGTCGACGCGGAACCGGCGCCACGCTGTTCGTGGAGAAGATCGCCGGTGCCGCCGCGGCCGAGGGGCAGCCACTGGACCGGGTGGCGGCGATCGCCCGGCAGGTCAACGAGAACTCGCGCAGCTTCGGCGTCGCGCTCAGCGCCTGCACCACCCCGGCCAAGGGCAGCCCCACCTTCGATCTGCCGCCGGGCGAGCTGGAGTTGGGCGTCGGTATCCACGGCGAGCCGGGCCGGGAGCGGCGGGCGATGATGACCTCCGGCGAGATCGCCGACTTCTCCGTCCACGCGATCCTCGAAGACATGACACCGCGCAACCCCGTCCTGGTCCTGGTCAACGGCATGGGCGCGACCCCGCTCCTGGAGCTCTACGGCTTCAACGCCGAGGTGCACCGGGTGCTCGCCGAGCGCGGGGTCGCCGTCGCCCGCACACTGGTCGGCAACTACGTCACGTCCCTCGACATGGCGGGTGCCTCGGTCACCCTGTGCCAGATCGACGAGGAACTGCTGCGGCTGTGGGACGCGCCGGTGAAGACGCCGGGACTGCGCTGGGGCATGTGACCCGGCGGCACCTCCGGCCAACTCACCCACCACGCAAGGAGATTCCGTGCTCGACGCCGACTTCTTCCGCCGTTGGATGACGGCGACCGCCGCCTCCGTCGCCCGCGAGGCGGGACGGCTCACCGACCTCGACTCACCCATCGGCGACGCCGACCACGGCGCGAACCTGCAACGCGGGTTCACCGCCGTGACCGCCACCCTGGAGAAGGAGGCGCCGGACACCCCGGGCGCCGTCCTCGTGCTCGCCGGACGCACGCTCATCTCGACGGTCGGCGGCGCGTCGGGTCCGCTCTACGGCACGTTGCTGCGCCGTACCGGCAAGGCGCTCGGGGACGCGGTCGAGGTGAGCGAGGAGGAGTTCGCCGTCGCGCTGCGCACCGGGGTCGACGCGGTCATGACCCTCGGGGGTGCCGCGCCCGGCGACAAGACCATGATCGACGCGCTCGTCCCGGCGGTCGACGCGCTCCCGGACGGCTTCGCCGCGGCGCGGGCCGCCGCCGAGGAGGGCGCCGTGGCCACCACCCCCTTGCAGGCCCACAAGGGCCGGGCGAGCTACCTCGGCGAGCGGAGCATCGGGCACCAGGACCCGGGCGCCACGTCCTCGTCACTGCTGATCGCCGCACTCCAGGAAGCCGCGACCGCGGAGGCCACCGGTGAGTGACGAGAAGCTGGTGGGCATCGTGCTGGTGTCGCACAGTGCGGAAGTCGCCGCCTCCGTGGCCGAGTTGGCGCGGGGACTGTCCGGCTCGGGCACCTCGGTACCGCTCGCCGCCGCCGGCGGTACCGAGGGCGGCGGGCTCGGCACCAGTTCCGAACTCATCGCCGCGGCGGCCGCGTCCGTCGACCGCGGCGCCGGAGTCGCCGTCCTCACCGATCTCGGCAGCGCCGTACTCACCGTGAAGGCCCTCCTCGCCGAAGGCGACGAACTCCCGGCCGGCACGCGCCTGGTGGACGCCCCGTTCGTCGAGGGCGCGGTGGCCGCGGTCGTCACGGCGTCGACGGGAGCGGACCTGAACGCGGTGGAGGCGGCGGCTGCGGAGGCGTACACGTATCGCAAGGTGTGAGGCGGGGCGTAGGGGAGGGTGTGGGGCAGGGACATAGCGGGAGCCGACGGGCGAACGGCTGGCGGCGGCTGGCGGCGAGCAACACGAGAGGGAGCCGGGCCGCAGGCCGCAGGCCGCAGGCCGCAGGCCGCAGGCCGCAGGCCGCAGGCCGCAGGCCGCAGGCCGCAGGCCGCAGGCCGCAGGCCGCAGGCCGCAGGCCGCAGGCCGCAGGCCGCAGGCCGCAGGCCGCAGGCCGCAGGCCGCAGGCCGCAGGCCGCAGGCCGCAGGCCGCAGGCCGCAGGCCGCAGGCCGCAGGCCGCAGGCCGCAGGCCGCAGGCCGCAGGCCGCAGGCCGCAGGCCGCAGAAGCCTTGGGCCGGTCGCCTGCGGCGAAACCCGCTGGCCCGAGCCGCCAGACCCAGCCCCAGCCACCGGACCGAGCCCCAGACCGAACCGCCCGCCCCTCCCCCACCCGGCGACGCCGCCCGCCCAAGCACGCCAACGCCCCCGGGCCGGGACGCACTCGCCCCAGCTCCAGCGCCCTGCCCTGCCCTGCCCTGCCCTGCCCCAAGCCGCACTCCCCCTACAGCACCTAAGAAACCCCACCCGCCGCAACCACCAGCGCCAAGCGCAACGCCTCCGCTACTTCGGCCGCCGCCAACGCCGACCCCGGCGCCACGTCCGTCACCACCCCCGGCGCCTCATCCGTCACGCCGCCCTCGCTCGCGCGCCGCCAGGCGAACCGTTCCACCGCCGCGCGCAGTGCCGCGTTGAGCATCGCCGCCTGGATCATGGGTCGTAGGTCGTCGGCCGGTAGGCCCGCGCGGTGGGCCAGGGCCTGGGCGAACGCGGGTTCCGCCTCGTCGTAGGTCTGGAGCCAGATCGCGCGCAGGCCCGGTTCCGTGCGGGTGAGGCGTACCAGTGCGGTGCCGGTCGCGCCGTCGGGGCCGGTGGCGGCGAGGACGCCGGTCGCGAGGGCCTGGTCGAAGAGTTCCTCCAGGGCCTGGCCGGGCGGCCACTCCCGCAGCCGGGCGGCGATCACGTCGATACCGGCCGAGAAGAGCGGCCGTACGCAACTCTCCTTGCTGGGGAAGTAACGCCACACGGTGCGCGCGGAGACGCCGACCGCCTGGCCGATCTGTTCGCCGGTGGTCGCCGTGACGCCCTGGGCGACGAACAGCTCCACCGCGGCCCGGGCGATCTCCAGGCGGATCTCGGTCTTGCGTGCCTCGGTGAGAGGCGGTCGTCCCGTGCGTCCGCTGGGTGCGGTCATCAGTTCCCCTCCGGCTGCGGTCGTGACCTCCCGGAATTCTCCCTCATGACATGACTCCCTCACGACTTTATGTCACTCGAAGACATTAAGTCGTATGGTGAGGGGAACGCACAACGGAACAGGAGCACCTCATGACCAGTGGACTCGACGGACGCAGCGTCATCGTCACCGGAGCGGGTTCGGGCATCGGGCGTGCCGCCGCCCTGGCCTTCGCCGCGGAAGGCGCCAAGGTCGTGGTGGCCGATCTGAACGCCGACGGCGCCGAGGCGGTCGTCAAAGAGATCGAGCAGGCGGGCGGCACCGCCGTCGCGGTCACGGGCGACCTGAGCGAGCAGGCGGTCGTGGACGAGGTGGCCGCGACCGCCGTGGAGCGGTTCGGCGGGGTCGACGTGCTGGTGAACAACGCGGGGATCATGGACCGCATGTCGGCAGTGGCGGACGTGGCCGACGCCGAGTGGGACCGGGTCATCCGGGTGAATCTGACCGCGCCCTTCCTGCTCACCCGGGCCGTACTGCCGCACATGCTGACGGCGGGCCGGGGCGCGATCGTGAACACCGCCTCCGAGGCCGGCCTCCGGGGCAGCGCGGCGGGTGCCGCCTACACGGCCTCCAAGCACGGGGTCGTAGGCCTGACCAGGTCCCTCGCCGTCATGTACCGCAAGCAGGGCATCCGCGCGAACGCCATCGCCCCGGGCGCCACGGCGACCAACATCTCCATGGACGCCGACCGCACCGCCCACGGCCCGGCGACGCTCGGCCCGCACTTCGTCAACATCGGCAAGCTGGCCCAGCCCGAGGAGCAGGCCGCCGCGATCGTGTTCCTCGCCTCGGACGCGGCGAGCAACATCAACGGCGTGATCCTGCCCGTCGACGACGGCTGGTCGGCGGTCTGACGACTCCGCCCCGGAGTGCTCGGCGGGCTGCGCCCTACGACCCTGGACGCTCAGCAGCGCCCTGCACGAAGAGCCGCGCCAACCGCTGCCCCGTCTCCACCGCCGCGGCATGATCCTCGATGGGCTTCACCTGCGAGTCCTTGAACACGATGTAGGTGACCCCGGCGCCCGTCCCGCCGCCGCGCGGGTCGGTGCGGATGCCCAGGCCCTTGGCCGTGGCGTACGACGCCTCGCCGATGATGTCGTGCGGACCGACGTCTCCTACGACGGCGTACTGCACCCGGTCCCGGTAGACGACGGCGGCGACCGAGCCGCCGCGGACGCCGTGGTCGCGGTGGTTCCATAGGGCGCTCGCGGCGGGGACCACGATGTACGGGAGCTGTTCGGCGTTCAGATAGCGGCCGTCGGACTGCTGGAACGCGGTCATCGAGGAGAAGAGCGGGTCGGTGCGCGCGTTGCAGCGGGCGCCGGCCTGACCGTCGCAGTCGATGTCCATGTCCGCCTTCCAGAAGACGGCCTCCTTGGTGCCGCAGACCGGGATCGTCGCGCGCTCCCCGTCGTCGCTGCGGTACCGGCCGCGCGAGACGGGGGTGCAGTCACGCACCTTGGCCAGCAGGTCGGCGGCGCGGACGTCCCCCTCGCGCAGCGCCGCGGGCCCCGACTGGGGTCGGACGAAGGCGACGGGTGCGGCGGGCAGTGTGGTCGGGGCGAGCAGGGCGGCGCTGGCCGCGGCCAGCGTCAGCGACTGGACACGCACGATAGAGGACCCTCTCCTGGGGGATCTGACGGACACTCAGCCCACCCTGGTACCGGTCCGATCGAGCGGCCACCGGTAGGGGGCCGGACGGTGCACGGCACACCCCGAACACGCGACGCCGCCGGGGACCTGACCCCGCGTCACTCCCGACGGGGACCGGGGACCCGAGCCCGTGTCGGCTCCGGCCACCCGGCCGCCCGCGCCGGCGCGGGATCAGCGACGACAGCGTTCCGCGCCACCGGCATGAACTGCCCATTCCCAAGGGCGAGTTCAGCCGTGAGTGCCTCAGCATACGTAACCCCCGTGACCGGTCGGCAACGGCGCCCCTCTTGATGCGGTCGCATCACCCGGGTCATATTGGTCCGGACCTTTTCGTCATGTGGTGCCCGCGCAATGCCGGGAGGCAGAAACGTGCGACGCGTCCGTGCCACCCCCGCCCTCCTCCGTTCCGCCCGCGCTCTCCCCCGTACGGTCCTGGTCTGCGCCGCGCTCCTGCTGCTCGCCTCCTGCGCCACGAATGTCGAGGAGGACGGCCACGCCCCCGGCGCCCCGGCCGGAGTCACGGCGGCGGCGGGGAGCGCGACCAGCGTGCACGTCATGTGGGACGCGGTGACCGCGAACCCGGGCATCGACACCTACGAGATCTATCGGGGCACCACGAAAGTGAAGGAAGTACCGGGTTCCGAGCACATGGTGGATGTCACCAGGCTCACGCCCGCCACCATGTACGCCTTCACCGTGCGGGCCCGGGACACCGACGGCCGCCTGGGTCCACGCAGCCGGGAGGTCCGGGCGCGGACACCGGTCGCCGTCGCGGCGGACCACTCGGCGCCCACCCGTCCGAACGCACCGCAGGGCCGGGTCATCGGCAGCCGGGCGGTCCAGTTGTCCTGGGGCGGCTCGACGGACGACCGGGGTGTGGTGTCGTACGACATCTATCAGGGCGGGGCGAAGATCCACAGTGTGGGCGGAGCCCAGACCGCGACCGTGGTCACGGGGCTGCGGCCGAGCACGCGCTACTCCTTCACCGTGCGGGCGCGGGACGCCGCCGACAATCTCTCGCCCGCGAGCACGACCGTCCCGCTCACCACCGCGCCGGGCAGTGACGACGGGGAGGGCACCGCTCCCACGGAGTTCCGCGCGACCACGCACCGGGGCGACGACGGGGCGTACTACATCGACCTGTCCTGGGTGCCGCCGCGCACGGACGGGGTGGTCACGGAGTACCAGATCCGCCTCGACGGACAGCCGGCCACCTCGCTGGTCTGGGGCGGGACCGCGCCGCGCGATCACGCGAAGTACAGCTTCTACGCGGGCCGGGACGCCGGGGTCAGCCATCGGGTGCGGCTCAGGGCGCGGTTGCCGGACGGTACGTGGGGAGGGTTCTCGGCGGAGCGGACGGTGACGACGGGCGGTACCGGTACCAGTACCGCGACGCCGTAGGGGATTCTCGCGACGACTCCGGTACCGCTTGCGGCCAGGCCGACGAGAAGAACGAAGAGTGTCATGAGACAGCCGGTGAGAACGGCCGGCCCGGCTGCGGTCAGGGATGGGTTTATCACGGTTTCCCCAAGAGTCACCTAACGGATTTCTCCCGCTTTAGCCTTGCAACCGGGGATCTGACGGGATGTTCGACCTGTACAAGGACGAACGCCGTTGAACGGGGGACTGCGGGTGCTGGACGACCAACGTCCGGATGCGCTGGAGGAGTTGACGCACCGCTTCAGGGCGGCGATGACGATCAGTCGACTGGCCCCAGCGCTGAAGATGGATCCGTTGCCGCTGTTCCGGCTCCGCCAACAGGCACGGGATCGGGGGAAATGATGAGTGACTGGTACTGGCAGCAGTCCGAAGAGGACAGAAGGACAGCCATCGCCGCGGCGGACCGGCTGGCCGACGGACTGAGTTCGGGCTGGCAGCCGCAGGAGATGCCGGCGCCGTTCCACCTGCGGCCGGGCGAGGGCTGCTTCAGCCAGGAGAACACCCAGGTTCTCCAGTATCTGGAGGGCGACGGGACGTACACGCACACGTCCGCCTCCGGATCGGGCGCCATCGGCGTCGCCCTGGTCGTGGGCAGCATGCTCGGCAATCACGCCCGTCGTCAGCGGGCGGCGGCGGAGGCCGCACCTCGCATGCGGGTGGTCGACGCCGGCCGCATGTATCTCACGAACCGCCGGTTCTCGGTACAGGGGCAGCATCAGTGGATCGACCTGTGGTTCGAGGACATCCGGATGTCCAGCTGTGACGGGGCCTCGGTATTCCTGACCATGGGGAGCATTCCGGCGGTCGCGCTGCGCGTCTGGCCCGCTCCGTACCACTTCGCGCTCTTCCGCTGGCTGGCCCACGACGAGATCATCCGCTCGTCGGCGCCCACCCCACCGGCACCGGCACAGCCCAGGCAGCCGCCCGCGATAGGCCCCGGCCACCCCGACGGGCGACCCGACGGCCGGTGAGCGCGTCCCCGGACTTCGCACGGTGGGCAGCCCGCCACGGGATCCTCCGGTCCGTCGCCGCTGCCCACCCCTGACGGCGCCTCACCCCTGAGCCGGACGAAGGAATCCGTCACCTGCCCGGTCCCCGTCCGCATGCGGGACCGGCCGGGGGCGCGTTGGCTTCCTTGGAGGCAGCACGGCCGTTTCCCGATCCCGGCGGCGCAAGGGATGTTCCGCCAACCGTGCCGCCGGAGGGCAGTCCCATGCGCACTTTTCAGCTACTACTACGCTCCGGCCTGACCGTGACAGCCGCCGCCGCTCTTCCCCTCGCCCTGACCGCCGGAACCGCCGGCGCGGCGTCGGGGATCTCCGTGAGCACGACCGGGACCACCGTCTCGGTCACGACCAGCGCGTGCTCCCAGAACCGCACCACCGGCGTCTGGGGCACCGGCTCGCTCCTGACCAGCAGCCAGGGGAGCTTCGCCGAGGGCCGGAAGGCGACCCTGGCGGGGACGAGCGTCAGCCAGTCCACCGCCTGGACCAACGTCACCCCGGGCACCTACACGATCATCGTCATGTGCCAGAACGTCAGCACGCCCGCGGGCACCCAGTCCGTGATCGTGTCCAGGTCCACGACCCCCACGGCCACGGCCTCGCCCACCCGCGGCGTCATGGGCGGCCTCGGCGGGGCCACCAAGGACTACGGCCCCCTCACCCTGGCGGCGGGCGGCGGTCTGGTCACCGTCGGCGTCCTCGCGACGGCCTGGTTCCTGCGCAGACGCGCGAAGCCGTACCGCCTCTGACCGTGCCCGACCACGAGGGGCCGCCCGACGCCGGGCGGCCCCTCCCCCATGGCCTACGGCGGCCCGTCCCCACACCCACACACACGCCCCCCACGCGCTACGACAGCTCGGCGAACTCCTCGATCGCGTGCGTCAGCCACTGCGTCCAGAAGGTCTCCAGGTCGATGCCGGCGCGCAGCACTAGGTGCTGGAGCCGGTCCTGGGGGCTGTCCCGGCCGGGTGGGAAGTCGCGCTTCTCGATCTCCTCGTACTCCGCCAACTGCCGTTGGTGCAGGGCGAGATGACGGCGCAGGTCGGTCTCGATGCCGTCCGTGCCGACGACCGCCGCCGCGCGCAGCCGCAGCAGCATCGTGTCGCGCAGCGGCTTGGGGTCCTGGGAGGACGCGGTCCAGCGGGCCAGCTCGGCGCGGCCCGCGGGCAGGACCTCGTACTGCTTCTTCTGGCCGCGGGCCGGCTGCTCCGACGCAAGGGCCCTGATCTGGCCCTCGGCCTCCAGTTTTCCCAGCTCGCGATAGATCTGCTGGTGCGTAGCCGACCAGAAGTAACCGATCGACCGGTCGAAGCGCCGGGTCAGTTCGAGACCCGAGGACGGCTTCTCCAGAAGGGCGGTGAGGATCGCGTGCGGGAGTGACATGGAGGTCATCCTAGGGACGGGCCTCGGGCCTCAGAGGGCGGCCGCGACCTCGGTGCCCTGCTTGATGGCGCGCTTGGCGTCGAGTTCGGCGGCCACGTCGGCACCGCCGATGAGGTGCACGGTGCGGCCGGCGGCGGTCAACTCGTCGTAGAGGTCGCGGCGCGGGTCCTGCCCTGTGCACAGGACGACCGTGTCGACCTCCAGGACGGTGCTCGTGCCGTCGACGGTGACGTGCAGGCCTGCGTCGTCGATCAGGTCGTACTGGACGCCCGGGACCATGGTGACGCCCCGGTGCTTGAGTTCGGTGCGGTGGATCCAGCCGGTGGTCTTGCCGAGTCCGGCGCCGACCTTGGTGGCCTTGCGCTGGAGGAGGTGGACGCTGCGCGGCGGGGCAGGGCGCTCGGGTGCGGTGAGGCCGCCGGGGGCCACGTAGTCCATGTCGACGCCCCAGGCGCGGAAGTACGTCGCCGGGTCCTCGCTCGCCTTGTCGCCGCCGTCCGTGAGGAACTCCGCGACGTCGAAGCCGATGCCGCCCGCGCCGAGGATCGCGACGCGGTCGCCGACGGGGACGCGGTCGCGCAGGACGTCGAGGTAGCCGACGACGCTGGGGTGGTCGACTCCCGGGATGTCGGGGGTGCGCGGGGTGACGCCGGTGGCGACGACCACCTCGTCGAAGTCGCCCAAGTCCCCTGCCGTCACAGGGGTGTTGAGGCGTACGTCGACTTCGTGCTCGTCGAGCCGGGTGCGGAAGTAACGCAGCGTCTCGTCGAACTCCTGCTTGCCCGGGACCTGTCGGGCGACGTTGAGCTGTCCGCCGATCTCGCTCGCGGCGTCGTACAACGTCACCTGGTGGCCGCACTCGGCGGCGGAGACCGCGCACGCGAGTCCCGCCGGACCCGCACCGACGACCGCGACGCGTTTGCTCAACCGCGTTGGGGCGAGGACGAGTTCGGTCTCGTGGCAGGCGCGCGGGTTGACCAGGCAGGAGGTGATCTTGCCGCTGAAGGTGTGGTCGAGGCAGGCCTGGTTGCAGCCGATGCAGGTGTTGATGGCGGCGGAGCGGTCGGCCGCCGCCTTGGCGACGAAGTCCGGGTCGGCGAGCATCGGGCGGGCCATCGACACCATGTCGGCGTACCCGTCGGCAAGCAACTGCTCTGCCAACTCAGGGGTGTTGATGCGGTTGGTGGTGACGAGCGGGATCGAGACCGCACCCATCAGTTTCTTCGTCACCCAGGTGTACGCCCCGCGCGGCACCGAGGTCGCGATGGTCGGGATGCGGGCCTCGTGCCAGCCGATGCCGGTGTTGATGATGGTCGCCCCGGCGGCCTCAACTGCCTTGGCCAGCATGACGACTTCGTCGAGCGTGGAGCCGCCCGGCACCAGGTCCAGCATCGACAGCCGGTAGACGATGATGAAGTCCTCGCCGACCGCCTCGCGCACCCGGCGCACGATCTCGACGGGGAAGCGCGTCCGGTTCTCGTACGAGCCGCCCCAGCGGTCGTCGCGGTGGTTGGTCTGCGCGGCGATGAACTCGTTGATGAGGTAGCCCTCGGAGCCCATGATCTCGACGCCGTCATAACCGGCCTGCCGGGCGAGGCGGGCCGCGCGGGCGTAGTCCTCGACGGTCTGCTCGACCTCGTCGTCGGTCAGCGCGCGGGGCGGGAAGGGGCTGATCGGCGCCTGGACGGCGCTCGGCGCGACGAGGTCCTGGTGGTAGGCGTACCGCCCGAAGTGCAGGATCTGCATCGCGATCCGCCCGCCCTCGCGGTGCACGGCGGCGGTGATCTCGGTGTGCTGTTCGGCCTCGGCGTCGGTGGTGAGCTTGGCGCCGCCCTCGTACGGCCGTCCGGCCTCGTTGGGCGCGATGCCGCCGGTGACGATCAGGCCGACTCCGCCACGCGCGCGTGCCGCGTAGAACTCCGCCATGCGCTCGAACCCGCGCTCGGCCTCTTCCAGGCCTATGTGCATGGAGCCCATGAGGACGCGGTTGGGCAGTGTGGTGAAGCCCAGGTCGAGCGGGTTCAGCAGGTGGGGGTAACGGCTCATCGGGGCCTCCGTGCGCGGTGTCGTGCCTCTTTTGTAGAGGACACGGAGGCGGTTATGCAACTAGTTGCACAATCGAGGGCGGGTGAGCTTGCTCGCCTTACGCGGCCTCCCCCCGGGGCCCGCAGCCCTCGATTCACCGATTCACAGGGATTTATTACCGGTTCTTTATCGCCCGCCCCCCAGAATCACAGGCAGGCGTGCCGGTGGGATGCCGCGCGCGCGTGGCCTAGGGAGCGAGCCGTGACGCACGATCCTGAGCACGAAGCCGGCGACAACGCGGCGATACCTCCGATGCCCGACCACGCACCCGAGATGGAGGTGCTCACCGGACCCGGTGGCGCGGAGCGTGACTACGGTCTCGCCCTGCTGTGGCGGCAGCGGTCGCGGCGGGCCCGGGCGGTGATCGCCGTGGCCACCGTGGGGGTACTGGCGCTCGGCGGGACCGTCGCCTACGCGGCGACCTCGGGGAGTTCGGGCAACGACGCGCTGCCCGCCGCCGCGGGGACCCCGTCCGGATCGCCCTCGCCCGGTGGACCCGGCTCCCGGCACGGGGGCGGGATGTGGTTCGGGTTCGGCGTCGGCGGCACGGCCGTGCACGGCGAGGCGACGGTCAAGGACAGCACCACCGGCAAGTGGGTCGTACGGATCTGGCAGCGCGGCACGGTCACGAAGGTGGACGGCGACCATGTCACCGTGAAGAGCGACGACGGCACCTCGTGGACCTGGACCGTGGGCTCCGGCGCCACGGCCCAGGGCGCCGCCGCTCTCAAGAAGGGTGACACGGCCTCCCTGACCGGCACCCGCTCCGACAGCGGCACCCGGACCGCCGACCGGGCCTTCACGGGCGCCTTCGACCGCAAGGGCCCGGGCGACCGCCCGAGCGGGTTCCCGAGCCGCGGCCATGCGTGGGAGCACGGCGGCGGTGGCCCGAACGCCTCCCCCAACCCGTCCGACGGCGCCCCGAACCCCGCGCCGAGCCCGTCCGGCAGCGACGCTACGACCTGACCGGCGCCCACTCCGACTCCCGCACCGGCGACGGAACTCTCCACGGGCACGTTCGACCGCGAGGACCAAGGCGACCGACGGGGCGGACGGGGCGCCCGCGGCCCCTGGGGACACGGCGACCGCGCCCCGAGCCCCGCCCCGTCCGCCGGCGGCGCTATGCCCCGACCGCCCCCACTCCCCTGACCCCGATCACCACATTCGCGTACAACTCCTCGGAGTAAGCCGACCGTGTCTCCAGTCCCGCGCTGGTGAACGCCTCGACGGCGGACGGGAGTTGACGTTCGCTCGTCTCGACGAGCAGGCAGCCGCCGGGGGCGAGCCAGTCGGGCGCCCCGGTGGCGACCTCGCGGAGTATGTCGAGGCCGTCGGTGCCGCCGTCGAGGGCGACCAGCGGTTCGTGCTCGCGGGCCTCGGCGGGCAACAGGCCGACCTCGCCGGTGGGGACGTACGGGACATTGGCCGCGAGGATGTCGACCCGGCCGCGCAACGCGTCGGGCAGCGCCGCGAACAGGTCGCCCGCGTGGACCTGTCCGCCGTAGGGAGCGACATTGCGGCGGGCACAGCGCACGGCGGCGGGGTCGATGTCGGCGGCGTGCAGTTCGACCCGGCCGAGGGCCGCGGCGAGGGCCGCGCCGACCGCGCCGCTGCCGCAGCACAGGTCCACGACTACGGACGCGTCTGGGGCGTGCGCGAGGGCCTGTTCGACGAGGAACTCGGTACGGCGGCGGGGCACGAACACGCCGGGTTCCACGTCGATGCGCAGGCCGCTGAACTCGGCCCAGCCGACGACGTGTTCGAGGGGAAGGCCGGCGACCCGGCGGTCCACCATGGCGGCGAGTTCGTCCGGGGTGCGCGCGGCGGAGAGGATCAGTCGCGCCTCGTCCTCGGCGAAGACACAGCCCGCGGCACGGAGCGCGACGACGACGGAGGCGGGGGAAAGAGAGGGCATGAGAGCCGAGGGCCTTTCGGGAGGTAGCCGAAGGGCGCTCTCGCGGTCACCTACTGACGGTGATCCGAGCTGTCCTGAGGTGAGAGCACCCGGCCTGACACAGCGGAAATGGGTCTCACCTCCAGGGAGTTCAAGGCCGGGAACGTCCACGACCGGAGAGCAACAGTACCCGAACCACCAGGCCCGCGAGGGGCCTACCCCCTGCCTGAGTTGTACTCTGCAACAACCAGGAGATCGAGGGAGATTCCAGTGCGAGCGGACCGGGCAGTGGAGACCATCCAGCGCGAGATGACGACCTTCGCCCGGCGCGCCCGGGCCTCGGCGCGCCGGCTCCACCCCGAGCTGTCGCTGGTGTCGTACACCCTGCTCGGTCATCTGGAGGAGCAGGAGGGCTGCCGGGCCACCGACCTGGCCGCGCACTACGCCCTCGACAAGTCCACGGTCAGCCGTCAGGTCGCCGCCCTGGAGCGCGCCGACCTCATCGAGCGCCGCCCCGATCCCGAGGACCACCGCGTCCAGGTCCTGCACCTCACCGCCGCGGGCCGCCGGATCCTCGCCCAGGTCACCGAGAACCGCCAGGCCGCCTTCCGCGAACGCCTGGCGGACTGGCCGGAGGAGGACCTGACCCGGTTCGCCGCCTATCTGGAGCGCTACAACACGTGGCCGGGCGGAACCGAGGACGGCGACTGAGCCGCCGCCCCCTTCGGTTCTACGACCGTTTCCACAACCGGTTCTACGACACCCCGACGGATCGCGTCTGGGCGAGGTGCTCCGGCGCCCGTGCCGCGAGGAACGCGGTGGTCCGGCGCAGCCGGAAGCCCAGGGACTCGTACAGCCGTATGGCGGAGGCGTTGCCCGCGCCGGTGTGCAGGAACGGGGTCTCGCCGCGTTCACGGATGCCGTGGGCGACGGCCAGGATCAGGCGGCTGGCGAGGCCCTCGCCGCGGGCGGCGGGGTCGGTGCAGACGGCGCTGATCTCGGTCCAGCCGGGCGGATGGAGCCGTTCGCCGGCCATGGCGACGAGGGCGCCGTTACGGCGGATGCCGAGGTAGGTGCCGAGTTCGACGGTGCGGGGCAGGAAGGGGCCGGGCCTGGTCCGTGCCACCAGGTCGAGCATCTCGGGGACGTCGGCGGGGCCGAGGAGGACCGCCTCCGGGTCCGGCGCGGCGGCCAGCCCGTCGTCCACCATCTGCACACCGTCCATGTCGAGGGTGATCTCCCAGTCCTCCGGGATCTGCCCCCGACAGCCGAAGAGCGTGATCTCGGCGCCGGGGCCGGCGAGCGTGGCCACGTCCGCCCAGTCGTCGGCATCGGGCTCATCGGGCAGGGCCAGCCACGGAGACACGTCGACCGGGTAGCGCAGGACCCGGCCGCGCCGCTCGGCGAAGTGCGCGTGCGGGCCGGTGAGGGCGGCGCGGGCGGGGTTGTCGAGAACGCGCTCGTCGGACGTGCTCATGCGCCGACGACCTCGATCACGATCTTGCCGCGGGCGTGACCGTCCTCGACGGTGCGCAGGGCCTCGCCGGCCCGGTCCAGCGGGAAGGCCCGCGTCACGTGCGGGTCCAGCTTGCCGTCGACCACGAGCTGCGCGACCGCGTCGAGGACGGCTGCGTTGCGGGCGCGCTCGACGCGGGCGCCGCCGAGCTTCTCGACCTCGGGGGCGGGGGCTCCGGCGGTGACGAGCTTCGTGCGGTCGGTGAGGAGGCCGGCGGCCTCGGCGAGCACCTCGCCGCCGACGAGGTCGTAGACACCGTCGACGCCGTCCGGGGCGGCTGCGCGCACCCGTGTGGCCAGGTCCGGTCCGGACGGGACGTGGCGGGCGCCCAGCGACTCCACCAGGTCCTTCTTGCCCTCGCTCGCCACGCCCACGGCGCGCAGTCCCAGCGCGCGGGCGATCTGCAGGGCCGCCGAGCCGACGCCGCCGCCCGCGCCGGTGATCAGCACGGTCGCGCCGGCGGGCAGGTCGAGCTGGTGGATGCCGTCGTACGCGGTCGCCGCGGCGACGGGCAGGGTGGCGGCGTCCTGGAAGGACAGCTCGGCGGGCTTGTGCGCGGCCACCGTCACGGGCAGCAGGGCGTACTCGGCGTATCCGCCGGCCACGGTGGATCCGAACACCTCGTCGCCGACGGCGAATCCGTCGACTCCGGCTCCGATCTCCCGTACGACTCCGGAGGCCTCCTGGCCGAAGACCGCGGGGAACGTGCGTGAGTCGGTCTCGCCGGGGCGTCGGTAGCCGGTACGCACCTTCCAGTCGACCGGGTTCACCCCGGCCGCGGTCACCGCGACGAGGACTTCACCGGGGCCGGGACCGGGCCTGTCGACCTCGACGAGCGCCTCGGTCTCGGGTCCCCCGTAACGCGTGAAGACGTACGCCTTCGGCATCTGGTCCCTCACTCTCCTTCGCAGTCACCGGATCACCGGTGGTCACGTGTGGTCACCACACCAGCACGGCCGGCGGTTGTCGGCACTCGAGCCGCATTGAAGACCAAGGTCGATCCCCGGGCCGCTATTCCCCGGCGCGGGGAGAGTTCATACGGCCGCAATGATCGTCGAGCACCCTCGGACCTGGGCATACCTCGTGGACGCGTACCGTTGAAACGAGAAACCACTGATCACGCTCGCCCGGCGGACCCGCGCCGCGGCGGCCTGGAGGCTCCACCCGTATGCACGTCACCCGAGGCTTCACCGGACGCCCCCGTGTCCCCGACGCCGGCCTGCCGCCCGGTCAGTACGACGCGGGCGACGACTGGCCCGTGCTGTCCGCCGAGGTCACGCCGGACCTGGCACCGGCCGACTGGACGTTCCGCGTCGACGGACTGGTCGAAGAGCCGCGCACCTGGGACTGGACGCAGGCCCACGAACTGCCCGCCTCGGCCTACGAGGGTGACATCCACTGTGTGACGAGCTGGTCGAAGTTCGGGGTGCGGTTCGGGGGCGTCTCGCTGGACGCGTTCTTTGATGTGGTGCGGCCCCATGTGTCCGCCACACATGTGGTCGCGTATTCGCAGACCGGGTACACCACGAACCTCCCGCTCGAAGACGTGACCGGCGGTCGCGCCTGGATCGCGTGGGAGTACGACGGCAGGCCGCTGCCCGCCGAGCACGGTGGCCCGGCCCGGCTGCTGGTGCCGCACCTGTACTTCTGGAAGAGCGCCAAGTGGATCGCGGGCCTGCGTCTCCTCGACCACGACGAGCCCGGCTTCTGGGAGCAGAACGGCTATCACGCCCGGGGCAACCCCTGGGAGGAACAGCGGTACTCCGGTGACTGACACCTTCGCGCCCACCACCAGGTTCGCGGTGCCGGGACGCATCGCCGTGAGCAACCGCGCCGCCGCCGTGTGGCAGACCGCCACGCTCACCGAGATCCGCCGGGAGACCCCGCACGCCTCTACGTTCCGCTTCGCGGTGCCCGGCTGGGCCGGCCATCTGCCCGGCCAGCACCTGATGCTGCGACTGCGGGCCGAGGACGGTTATGTGGCGCAGCGCCACTACTCGATCGCCTCGCACCCGGACGACGCCGGGCATGTGGAGCTGACCCTGGACCATGTCGAGGGCGGCGAGGTGTCGGGCTGGTTCCACACGGTGGCCGAGCCCGGTGACGAGGTCGAGGTGCGCGGCCCGCTGAGCGGCTTCTTCGCCTGGCCGGGCGACCGGCCCGCGCTGCTGCTGGGTGCCGGTTCCGGGGTCGTACCGCTGATGTCGATGCTCCGGCAGCATCGGGCGCGGGACCTGTCCGTACCGCTGCGGCTGGTGGTGTCGGCGCGCAGTCCCGAGGAGTTGATCTACGCGCGGGAGTACGGCGCGGAGACCACGGCCGTGTTCACGCGCAGTGCGCCACACGGTGTGCCAGTGGGACGTATGGCCGCCGCACATGTGGCGCCCCTCCTGGCCGAGCAGCCTGCTGGTGGGTGGGAGGCCTATGTGTGCGGCTCCAACGGGTTCGCCGAGCATGCCTCACGGCTGCTGGTCGAGGCGGGCCAGCCGGTGGACCGCATCCGCATCGAGCGCTTCGGCTGAGGATCGGCTCGGTGACACGCGGCCTCCCGGCCGATCCACTCGGCTCCGGTTGAGGGAAGTACCTCGGAGGGGGTACGACTGCTGTGTGGACGCTCGCATGCGTGCGCGGTGTCGAGGCGGCGGCGGACCGGCCCCACAAGGGGCTTTTGGCCTCGCGGTTCCTCGGCTCCGGTGACGGCGAGGAGGTCGGCATGCGGACCGGAGTGCGGAGTGAGCACGGAGGGCACAATCCGCTGCGCCGCCGGTCGGATGTCGTGGAGGTCTGGACGGCGCTGGCCGTGACGCTCCTGCTGTTCGTCGGCGCTCCCCTGGCCGGCGCGGCCGCGGGGCTGTGGGCCCACGACCAGGCCCGGACGATCGCCGCGACCCAGCGGGCCGACCGTCATCGCGTCCACGCGAAGGTGATTGGCAACCTGCCCGCCGCACTCCCCTCGGTCGAGGAGAACCGCCCGCGCAGCTTCCCGGTGACGGTGCGCTGGACGGAACCGGGCAAGGGAGCGCGTACGGCCACGGTCGCGGTCCCGGCAGACACGGGGCGCGGTGACGTGGTGGACGTCTGGCTCGACGCCAAGGGCCGCAGTGTCTCCCCGCCACCGGGTGAAGTGGCCGTCTGGCAGCACACGTTGACCGTCGGCATCTGGTCGGCGAGCGGTGTGGTGGGCCTGGCCCTCCTCGCGCGCACGATGACCCGACGGGTCGCGCTGCGACACCGGTTGGCCGAGTGGGAACGGGACTGGGCGCTCACGGAACCGCAGTGGACCCGACGGCGGGCGTGAACACGACGGGCTGTGACGGGCGCCGCAGGCGTGGCACACCACCCACGATCACCCCGACCGGCCGATCACCTCAACACCCCACGACCGCAAGCTGGTTGACCCACCGCCCCCGCAACCCGCCCGCAGCCCTACACCCCCCGCTGCATCCGCCGGGCAACCCGCCCATGGTCCCGCAGCACATCCCCCAACGCGGCCAGCACCGGCTCGCCCCGCTCCACCAGCACCCGCCCGCCCACAACGGTCGTCCACGCCCGCGCGGGCCCGCACCGCAGCCACGCCTCGACCGGGTCGCTCAGCGCCCCGGCCAGCGCGACCTCGTGCAGGTCCCAGACCACCAGGTCGGCACACGCGCCCGGCCGCAGATGCCCCAACTCGTCGTCCCGGCCCAGGCAGCGCGCCGAACCCCGGGTGGCGATGTCGAGGGCGTCCCGCGCGGTCATCGCACCGGGCCCGCCCCGGTACCGGCCCAGCAGCAGAGCGCCCCGCGTCTCCATCCACAGCGAGGCATGGTCGGTCGAGGCGGAGCCGTCGCAGCCGATACCCACCGGCAGACCCAGCTCGCGCATCTCCTTCACCCTCGCCGTGCCGCCCCCGATGAGCATGTTGGAGCTGGGGCAGTGCGCCACACCGACGCCCGCGGCAGCGAGGCGGCGCAGTTCGTCGTCGTTCGGGTAGATGCAGTGCGCGACCCACGTGCGGTCACTCATCCACCCGGTGTCCTCGAAGTACTCGACGGGCCGGCAGCCGTAGGTCTCCAGGCAATAGGTGTCCTCGTCGCGGTCCTCGGCGAGATGGGTGTGCAGCCGTACGTCGTACCGCTCGGCGAGTTCCGCGGTCGCCGTCATCACGTCCTTGGTGACCGAGAACGGCGAGCAGGGGGCGAGCGCGACCCGGATCAGCGCGCCCGGTTCCGGGTCATGGTGGGCCTTGATCAGCCGCTCACTGTCGGCCAGCACCTCGTCGGTGCTCTGTGTGACGCTCCTCGGCGGCAGTCCCCCGTCCTCGACGGACCGGGTCATCGAGCCGCGGGTCGCATGGAAGCGGAAGCCGATGTCACGGGCGGCGCGGATCTCGGCGTCGACCAGGTAAGGGCGTGGATGCACATAGAGGTGGTCGGAGGATGTGGTGCAGCCGCCCATGAGGAGTTCCGCCATACCGACGTACGCGGACACGTAGGCGGCCTCCTCGTCGAGGCGGGCCCACAGCGGGTAGAGCGTGGTCAGCCAGTCGAAGAGAGTGCCGTTGACGGCGGGGGCGTAGGAGCGCGTGAGGTTCTGGTAGATGTGGTGGTGCGTGTTGATCAGACCCGGGGTGACGAGCCGCCCGGTCGCCGAGACGGTCGTAGCGGCATCAGGTTCGGATCCTCGCGCGCCGACGGCGGTGACCCGACCACCCGTGACGGCGACCCAGCCGCCCGGGATCTCCCGCTCACCGTCCACGACGAGCAGTTCGGCGTCCTTGACCAGCAGATCCACGGCAGACGACATGCCGACAGGGTAGGCGCGGGGCGCCGCAAAAGCCTGGCGAGTCCTCCGATGTCACACGTACGGTGTGATCATCCGCACCCATACTTCACAAAGGCGGTCACCGATGGCCCTGTTCGACCTTCCGCTCGACGAACTCCGCGACTACCGCAGCGATTCCGCCGAGCCCGAGGACTTCGACGCCTTCTGGTCGAAGACCCTCCAGGAGGCCCGCGAGCATGATCTGGACGCCCGCTTCGAACCGGTCGACACGGGACTGTCCACGGTGAAGGTGTACGACGTGACGTTCGCCGGGTTCGGCGGTCACCCGGTGAAGGGCTGGCTGCGGCTGCCGGCCGACGCGGCCCAACCCCTGCCGCTGGTCGTGGAGTTCGTCGGTTACGGCGGTGGGCGCGGTCTTCCGCACGAGAACCTGCTGTGGGCCTCGACGGGCCGCGCGCACTTCGTCATGGACACGCGCGGGCAGGGCAGCGCGTGGGGCGGTGGCGGTGGTACCCCGGACCCGGTGGGCGGCGCGCCCGCGTACCCCGGCTTCATGACCCGGGGCATCGACGCCCCCGAGAACTACTACTACCGCCGGGTGTTCACGGACGGCGTGCGGGCCGTCGAGGCGGCTCGTTCGCACCCGTTGGCCGATCCGACGCGCACGGTGGCGGTCGGCGCGAGCCAGGGCGGCGGCATCACCATCGCCGTGGGCGGGCTGGTCGGGGACCTGGCCGCAGTCGCGCCGGACGTACCGTTCCTGTGCGACTACCCGCGCGCCGCGACCCTCACGGACCGCGACCCGTACCGGGAGATCGGCAACTATCTGAAGACCCATCGTGGCCGCACCGAGGATGTCCTGCGCACGCTCTCGTACTTCGACGGCGTCCACTTCGCGTCCCGGGGCCGCGCCCCCGCCCTCTTCTCGACCGCCCTGGAGGACCAGACCTGCCCGCCGTCCACGGTGTTCGCCGCGTTCAACGCCTGGGCGCACGAGGACAAGAAGATCGAGGTGTACGACTTCAACGACCATGAGGGCGGCGGCCCTTACCAGGAGGCGACCAAGCTGGACTGGCTGCGGTCGTACGTCTGAGGAGTGCCCACATGACCATGGCCACCGGTGAGGCCGCCGAGCGGTTCGTGCGCGTCTGGGCGCGGGGCTGGGCGGCGCACGATGTGGACGCGTTGCTGGAGCTGTACGCCGAGGACTGCGTCCACCGCTCGATGCCGTTCCGCGAACCGCACCGGGGGCGGGCCGAGTTGGCCGCTTATCTGCGCTGGTCGTTCGAGGCCGAGCGGGTGGGTGAGGTGCGGTTCTCGGCGCCGATCGTCGGTCAACACGGCCTCGCGGTGGCCGAGTTCAGGGTGCTGGCCGAGGAGGACGGTGAGCCGTCCACGCTGGCCGGATGTGTCTTCGTGCGCTTCGACGGCGACGGCCTGGCCGTGGAGACCCGCGACTACTGGCACGCGGAGGCGGGGCACCGGGAGCCGACCGGCACCTTGTTCCTGAACTGAGCGTACGGCGCCTTCCGGTCAGTCCGACCAGTCGGTATGTTCAGGACGTCCGGGCCGCAGCGTCGCGGCCCGGGCGTCCGGCACACCACGGAGGCCCCATGTCCGAGCACCAGCCAGCCGTCGACGGCCACTGCGACCCCCGCTTCACGGCGGTGCGCACGGCGTTCGAGGAGAACTTCCGGGACCACGGCGAACTGGGCGCCGCGGTGACCGTCACCGTGGGCGGCGAGACCCTGGTCGACCTGTGGGGCGGTTGGGCCGACGCGGCGCGGACCCGCCCCTGGGAACGGGACACGCTGGTCAACGTGTGGTCGACGACGAAGGGCCCGATGGCCCTGTGCGCCCACATCCTCGCCGACCGCGGCCTGCTCGACCTCGACGCCCCGGTGGCCACGTACTGGCCGGAGTTCGCCGCCGCGGGCAAGGAGAACATCCTCGTACGACACCTGCTCTCGCACCGCGCCGGACTGGCCGGTCTGCGCGAGCCGCACTCTCTCGCGCAGCTCTACGACTGGGAGTTGACGACCGAGCGGCTCGCGGCGATGGAGCCCTGGTGGGAGCCGGGGACTCGGTCCGGGTACCACGCGATCACCTACGGCTTCCTGGTCGGTGAAGTGGTGCGCCGCGTCTCGGGGTTGCTGCCGAGCGCGTTCCTGGAGCGTGAGGTCACCGGTCCGCTCGGGATCGACTTCACCATCGGGCTGCCGGAGAAGGAGGCGGGGCGGGCTGCCGAGTTGCTGCATCCGCCCGTCGCGTCGGCGAGTGAACAGGCCGCGATCTTCAGCCAGTTGGCGCCCGCCGCCATCGCCGCGCTGACCAACCCGGTCGCGGGCGCGGCCGAGGCCAACACCCCGGAGTGGCGCGCCGCGGAGATCCCGGCCGCGAACGGCCACGGCACCGCACGCGCGATCGCCGCGCTCTACGGCGTCTTCGCCGGGCGCGGAACCCACGACGGCCACCGCGTCCTCTCCCCCGAGGCGGTCGAGCGGGTGCGCGAGGGGCAGGGCAGCTGCCGCGACCTGGTGATCGGCGCGGGCTTCGCACACGAGACGGAGGTCGGGCTCGGTCTGTGGCTCAGCGGCCCGAACGGATCGTACGGTCCCAACCCGAGGGCTTTCGGACACGACGGCTTCGGCGGCTCCTTCGGTCTGGCCGACCCGGAGGCGGGGGTGTCGATGGGCTATGTGATGAACCGGATGGGCGCTCATATCGCCGACGACCCACGGAAGATGGGCCTGATCGACGCCGTGTACGGCGCGCTGTGAGGAGTGATCGGCGCGGGTCGGTTTCGGCCTAACTGCCCTGCCGCTCTTCCCTGGTGGTTTAGACCAATGCTAGATCTGGTCGCGCAACGAGCCCGCACGGCTACGAATTGTCACCGGTTCCACCATCAGTCTTGTCACCAACAGGAGGCGCGGCATGGCCCGCACCACCCCCCACGACCACCCGACCGCCGACGACCAGCCCCTCTACGGGAGGGTCGCCACCCAACTGCTCGGCGAACTCCACGACGGCACCATCCCGCCCGGCGAACGCCTGCCCGGCGAACGGCAGTTGGCCGAGCACTTCCAGGTCAGCCGGGAGACCGTACGGCAGGCGCTGGAGGTGCTGCGCAGGGACGGCCTGGTCGCCACCGACCGGCGCGGCAGCCACGCCACCCTGGCCGGGCAGCCCGTCGAGACCCCTTCCTCCCTCACCTTCCCGGTCGGCGCCCGCAGCACGGACCCGACCGGCTTCGACCGGGCCACCGTGACCTGGGAGACTCCCCCGCCGGACCACGCCGAGGCCCTGGGCATCGCCCCGCACCGACCGACGCTGGTGCACCGTTACGCGTCCGCGGCGGCCGACGGGAGTGGACTCCGTACGGCCGTCACGTCCTTCTCGGCGGTGGCACTGGCCGAGGTGGAAGAACTGGCCCGCTACCGCGACCGCGCCGACGGCTCCGCCGCCGCCCAACTCCGGCGCACCTACGACTGGATGCGCCGGGCCGGTCTGACCCTGCACCACCGGGACGCCATCACCCAGGTCGCGAACGCACCCTCGGTGCGCGTGACCCGCCGCGTGCACGACCAGTACGCGCGCCCGCTGGAGATCACCGATCTGGTGGTGGAGGCCCACCAGGACGCCCTGATCTATGAGTTCACGCTGCCCTCTGCGGCCGGCTGAGCCGGGGGCTCGACACGGTAGCGCGCGGCGGGTCCCAACTCGCCGCGCGCCAGCCTGACTTAGGCGCTCGTGAGCACGACGAGCTTTTGGGTCGCCCGGGTCATCGCCACGTAGTGGTCGACGGCTCCCTCGATGCCCTCGCCGAACTGCTCCGGGTCGAGAAGGACGACCAGGTCGAACTCAAGTCCCTTGGACAGCTCGGGAGTCAGCGCCCGGACACGGGGCCTCGCCCGGAAGACGTCCTTCTCGATCTCGGCCGTACCGATGACACAGCCGATGCCGTCCATGTGCTCGGCGAGCCAGATGTCGAGGACCGACTCCAGGTCGGAGGTGGGTCCGTGGACGACGGGGATGCCACTGCTGCGGATCGAGGTCGGCACGTTGGCGTCCGGGAGCACGGCACGGATGACCGGCTCGGCCTCCGTCATGATCTCTTCCGGGGTGCGGTAATTGACGGTCAGGGAGGCGAGGTTGATCCGGTCGAGGCCGATCCGCTTCAGCCGTTCCTGCCACGACTCGGTGAACCCGTGCCGGGCCTGGGCGCGGTCACCGACGATGGTGAAGCTGCGGGACGGGCAGCGCAGCAGGAGCATCTGCCATTCCGCGTCGGTCAGTTCCTGTGCCTCGTCCACGACGATGTGCGCGAACGGCCCGGCCAGCAGGTCGGGTTCGACGGCGGACACCTGTGCGGCCTCGTCGATCAGCGCGTCCCGTAGGTCCTTTCCGTGGAGCATGCCCATCGCGCCCTCGCTCTCGTCGATCTCGACGTTCTGCAGCAGGCTGTCGATGACGTCGGTCCGGCGCGCGTGTTCGGCGACCACGGCGGCTTCCTGCCGACGCTTGCGGCGCGCCGACTCCGGGTCGCCGAGCCGTTGCCGTGCCGCGTCGAGCAGCGGCAGGTCGGACACCGTCCAGGCCTGGGCGTCCGCGCGCTGCAACCGCTGGACCTCGTCACGGCTCAGCGAGGGGGCGCACTTGCGCAGGTAGGCCGGTACGGTCCACAGGTCGCCCACGAGGTCGGCCGCCTCCAGCAGCGGCCACGCGCGGTTGAAGGCGGTGAGCAGCTCCCTGTTCTGCCGCAGCGAGCGCCGGAGCTGCTCGGGCGTGACCTGCCCGTCCTCCCCGTCCCGCGGCGAGGCGGTGTCGTCGTGCTTGTCCACCAGGATCGTGAGCAGCTCCTGCCAGACCTGCTCGCGCCCCTCGTTGTGCGGGGTGCCGGGTTCGGCCGCCTCGAACGCGACCGCCCAGTCCTCGGCGCTCAGCCAGATGTCGGACCAGTGGGTGGTGACGTTCATGCCCTTGGTGGGCGGCTCCTCGTAGAACCGCACGGCGGGCTCGATCGCCCGCACCAGCTGCACGGACGACTTCAGGCGGGCCACCTCCGGATCGGCCTCGACGACCGCGGCGGCGCCCTCGGTGACAAGGTCCCGCAGGATGCAGGTCTGCACGCCTTCCTCGCCGAGGCTGGGCAGGACGTCGGCGACGTAGTCCAGGTAGGGCCGGTGCGGACCGACGAACAGCACGCCGCCCCTGCGGTGACCGAGGCGCGGGTCGGAGTAGAGGAGGTAGGCGGAGCGGTGCAGGGCGACGACGGTCTTGCCGGTGCCGGGGCCGCCGTCGACGACCAGCGCGCCGCGTGATCCCGCGCGGATGATGGCGTCCTGGTCGGCCTGGATGGTGCCGAGCACATCGCGCATCCGGCCCGAGCGGTTGCCGCCGAGGCTGGCGATGAACGCGGACTGGTCGTCGAGCGCGGCGTGCCCGACGAAACCGTCGGCGGTGAAGACCTCGTCCCAGTAGTCGCTGATCCGGCCGCGCGTCCAGCGGTACCTGCGGCGGCTTGCCAGGCCCATCGGGTTGGCGTGAGTGGCGCCGAAGAACGGCTCGGCCGCGGGCGAGCGCCAGTCGAGCAGCAGCCGTCGGCCCGTGCTGTCGGTGAGACCGAGCCGTCCGATGTACACGGGCTCGGATGTGTTGGTGTCCACCATGTGGCCAAGACACAGGTCCAGGCCGAAGCGACGTAGGGTCCGCAGCCGTGTGGTGAGCCGGTGGATCTCCGTGTCCCGGTCCATCGCCGCCCGGCCGATGCCGCCGGGTGCCCTGCGCTCGGTGTCGAGCTGCTCGGTCAGTTCCGCGATCGACCGGTCGAGGCTCTCCGCGATCGCCGCGAAGTGCTGCTCGTCGGCGGCGATCAGCGCCGGGTCGGCCTTGGCGGCGAGCCGGTCGGGAAGGTCGAAGGCGCTGGTGGTCAGGGGGTTCACGGCATCAATTCCGATCTGAGGTCGCTCACGGCCCGGCGTGCGGCTGGGCGTGGGGACCGGTGCGTGCGGTTTCTCGTGTGCTCGGTTCGGCCGGTTCACGCGTGCGTGGACCGCCCTTCCCCGCTGACCATGTCGTGGAGCATCTTCGCGGCCACCGTCGTACCGTCGGTGCGGAGCAGGCCGGCCACGGTACGTGCCCGTTCCCGGACCTCGGGCGCCAGGACGGTGGTGAGCGCGGCCGACAGCGAGTCGTAGGTCGGCGTCGGACCATCATGTGCCACGCCGATGCCCAGCTCGGCCACCCGCGCCGCCCAGTATGGCTGGTCCACGATCTGCGGTACGACCACCTGTGGCGCGCCGGACAGCGTGGCCGCCGTCGTGGTGCCCGCGCCGCCGTGGTGCACGACCGCGGCCACCCGGCCGAACAGCGCCTGGTGGTTGACCTCGCCCACGCCGAAACAGTCGTCCCGGTCGTCGATCGGGGCCAGGTCCGCCCAGCCGCGGCCGAGGACGACACGGCGGCCCTGCGCGCGGACCGCTTCGACGGCGATCCGGGCGGCGTCCGGCGAGGTGCGCAGGGCCATGCTGCCGAAGCCCACGTACACCGGTTCCGCACCGGCCCGCAGGAACGCCTCCAGATCCGCCGGGAGCGGGCGCTCGTCGGGCAGGATCCACGACCCGGTCACCGCGAGGTCGAGATCCGTCTGGTCCTGCCACGGGAACAGGTCCGGGTCCGAGGCCAGCCACGGCCGCTCGGTGAACGCGTGGTCGCGGACGTTGTCCACCGGCGGCAGACCGATCTCCGCCCGGTGCCGGTTCTCCGCCTCGCGGTACAGCGCGTTCACCCGCTGGGCGTCCTCCTCCCACAGCACCTTGATGTCGGTCTCCTCCGGCGAGGACTGATGGCCGGGCCGCGACAGCGGCCGGTGCTTCGACGACGGCAGACCGGCCGTGTGGAAGCAGGCGAACACGTAGTGGATGCCCAGTTTCTCGGCCACCGAGCGGGCGCCGGTCGGCATCAGGCCGCTCGCCAACAGCACGTCACACCCCTCGGCCGCCGGCAGCAGCGTCTCGTACCGGGCGGCGACCAGCTCGGGCGCGAGCCGGAACGCGGTCGCCGCCGACGGCGGCTTCGCCCCGGTCACCACCGAGCGCACCGACGGACCGAGCGGCACCAGCGGCACACCCGCCCGGGCCAGCAGCTCCACGAACTCCTCGTCCGGCGGCGCGGCGACCCGCACCTCCGCGCCGAGTTCCAACAGGCGCGACGCGAGTCCCGCCACGGGTTCGACATCCCCGCGCGATCCCCACGTCGTCAACAAAACACGCATTCCGCGACTCCCGTTTCCGCAGGTCATGCCCTCAGGCCGGACATTCTGCGGCACGACGGGGGCCTTGCCGCAAGCCCCCCGGTGCGCTATACGTTAAGAAGGGAAGAGGAGTGAGTACGCCTCCCTTTCCGCCCTCCCCCACAAACCTCGCGAAGTCCGCGGCGAAAAAACCCGCCTGCCGATGTCGAGATCCCGCGCCCGGCTCCGTCCCCGAGGTGAACGCGACCACAATGGGTCGCACGAGCACCGAGGAGAACGACCATGGCCAAGTACCTGCTCCTGAAGCACTACCGCGGCGCTCCCGCCGCCGTGAACGACGTCCCCATGGACCAGTGGGCACCCGAGGAGATCACGGCCCACATCCAGTACATGAACGACTTCGCGGCCCGGCTGGAGAAGACCGGCGAGTTCGTCGACAGCCAGGCGCTCTCCCCCGAGGGGACCTTCGTCCGCTACGACGGTGAGGGGCGCCCGCCGGTCACCGACGGCCCGTTCGCCGAGACCAAGGACGTCATCGCCGGCTGGATGGTGATCGACGTCGACTCCTACGAGCGCGCGGTGGAGCTGGCCGGTGAGCTGTCGGCCGCCCCGGGTGCCGGTGGCAAGCCGATCCACGAGTGGCTGGAACTGCGCCCGTTCCTGGGCGTCCACTCCACCGTCACGGACACGGAGTGCACCTTTAAGTGAACGAGGTCCTGCTGAGGAGCCTCACGCCGAGTGTGCTCGGGATCCTCGTCCGCCGCGGAGCAGATTTCGCGGCGGCCGAGGACGCCGTACAGGACGCGCTCGTCGAGGCGGTCCGGGTGTGGCCGGACGATCCGCCGCGGGATGCGAAGGGCTGGCTGGTAACGGTGGCGTGGCGGCGGTTCCTGGATGCGACGCGGGCGGAGACCGCCCGCCGTAGGCGCGAGGACCTCGTGGAGGAGGAGCCGGCTCCCGGGCCCGCGCCCGCCTCGGACGACACGCTCCAGCTCTACTTCCTGTGCGCGCACCCGAAGTTGACGCCGTCGTCGGCGGTCGCGCTCACCCTGCGTGCCGTCGGCGGGCTCACCACGCGCCAGATCGCGCGGGCCTATCTGGTGCCCGAGGCGACGATGGCGCAGCGGATCAGCCGGGCCAAGCGCACCGTCTCCGATGTGCGCTTCGACCAGCCCGGCGATGTGGCGACCGTGCTGCGCGTCCTCTACCTGGTGTTCAACGAGGGCTACTCCGGCGATGTCGACCTCGCCGCCGAGGCGATCCGGCTCACGCGGCAGCTCGCCGCCGCGATCGACCACCCCGAGGTCGCGGGGCTGCTCGCGCTCATGCTGCTGCACCATGCCCGGCGCACCGCCCGGACCGCGCCGGACGGCAGCCTGGTGCCGCTCGCCGAGCAGGAACGAGGCCGGTGGGACACCACGTTGATCGCCGAGGGCGTCACGATCCTCCAAGTCGCCCTCGCGCGCGACCGGTTGGGCGAGTTCCAGGCCCAGGCCGCGATCGCGGCGCTCCACGCGGACGCGCCCACGGCCGAGGAGACGGACTGGGTGCAGATCGTCGAGTGGTACGACGAACTCGTCGGCCTGACCGACAGCCCGATCGTCCGCCTCAACCGCGCGGTGGCCGTGGGTGAGGCGGACGGCCCGCGCGCCGGTCTGGCCGAACTCGCAGCACTGGAGGACTCGCTGCCCCGGTACACCGCGGTGGCGGCCTACCTCCACGAACGCGACGGCGACCTGAAGACGGCGGCCAGGCTGTACGCGGAGGCGGCACTCAAGGCGCCCAACCTCGCCGAGCGCGACCACCTGACCCGTCAGGCCGCCCGGCTCAACGCGGGCCGGAGTCGCTGACGGGGCACGCTCACTCCCACTGGTACTGCAGGTACTTGCCGTCGAGGGTGATCACGACCCGGTCACCGGCGGGGTCGGGCACGCGGCTGACGTCGAGGCGGAAGTTGATGGCGCTCATGATGCCGTCGCCGCACTGCTCGTGGATCAGTTCCTTGATGGTGGGGCCGTAGACCTGGATGACTTCGTAGAGCCGGTAGATCGTCGGGTCGACAGGTACGGCCGCGTCCAACGCGCCCCGGGTCGGCTGGAGTTGGAAGGCGAGGGCGGCGTCCTCGCCGAGTTCGAGGAGGGCCGCGGCCGTCGCCGCCTCGTCCTTGGACATGGGGTGCTGGCCCAGCAGGGCCGCCGTTGTCCACGCGAGCGGCCGGCCCACGGCCTCCGCCAACTGGGCCCATGTGACACCGGTCTTGACCTTGGCCTGACGCACCGCTTCGCCGGCTTCACCCTTGCTGAGCATGGACAACTCCGTTCCCGGACAGCACTCTTGCCCCCACGCCCTCAGCGTAGGAGATCACCCAGGCCGCGACAATGGCGCTGTCCCGCACCAAGTGCGGCCGTACAACAGACTCCAGGACTCCACGGACCCATACTGCGGACATGACCCACATCGACGTACAGCAGATCGAGCGGGCGAACGCCATCGAACGCACGCCGGTCGTCTTCGTCCACGGTCTGTGGCTGTTGCCGAGCAGTTGGGACCGCTGGGCGGCGCACTTCGAGCAGGCCGGGTACGCGCCGGTCTCCCTGTCCTGGCCCGACGACCCGGAGACGGTCAAGGAGGCCAACGAGCACCCGGAGGTCATGGCGGGCAAGACGGTCGGCCAAGTCGCCGACCATCTCGCGGAGTTGATCGGCACGCTGACCCGTAAGCCGGCGATCGTCGGCCACTCCTTCGGCGGACTGCTCACGCAGATCCTCGCCGGGCGCGGACTCTCCGCCGCGTCCGTGGCGATCGACCCGGCGCCGTTCCGGGGCGTGTTGCCCCTGCCGATCTCCGCGCTGCGCTCCTCCGCACCCATCCTCAGCAACCCCGCCAACCGCAATCGCGCGGTCCCCCTGACCTACGACCAGTTCCGCTACGGCTTCGCCAACGCCGTCGGTGAGGAGGAGGCACGGGAGCTGTACGAGACGTTCGCCGTGCCCGCGCCCGGTGCCCCGCTGTTCCAGGCGGCCACGGCGAACCTCAACCCGTGGACAGAGGCGAAGGTCGACACCGAGAACCCCGATCGCGGCCCGCTCCTGATCATCTCGGGCGAGAAGGACCACACCGTGCCCTGGTCGATCGCCAACGCCTCCTACAAGAAGCAGCTGCACAACAAGGGCGTCACCGAGATCACCGAGATCAAGGACCGGGGCCACGCCCTGACCATCGACCACGGCTGGCAGGAGGTCGCGGACACCGCCCTGTCGTTCGTGCGCCGCTACGTGTGAACTCCCGTACGGCCTGTCGTGGCGGCGCAGGACAGGACGATCGCACCCGACCTGCTCACGAAGGTCATCAAGTCGGCGGCGACAGCGACCGGTTGAGAACCGCCACGGCTACGGCAGCCGTCGTGCCGCGATCATGCGGACACGGGGGCTGCCGTCGCCGCGGTGCCCGAACTCGGGCAGGGCGTGGAGGTCGACTTCGAAGCCCGCCCGCTCCAACTCCGGCCGGACGTAACCGAGTTGGAAGTCCCGGTAGTACATGACGAAGGGCGGTCGCCAGACGGCGTTGCGTACCTTCATCACCGCGTCGAAGCCGGACAGCATCCAGTACGCGGGGGTCGTGGGGCGCGGCGGTGCGACGACAGGGAAAGCGAAGCAGCCGCCGGGCCGCAGTACGGAGTGGACCTGGGCGAACAGTCCCGGCAGTTCGCTGGGCAGGAAGTGGCCGAACGCCCCGAAGCTCACCACCAGGTCGAAGGCCGAAGTGAACGGCAGCGCCCTGGCGTCGCCGCGTACCCATGAGATGCGGGGCCCGCCGCTCTTCACCCGCTCCCGTGCGACCTCGATCATGCCCGTGCTGAAGTCGACGCCGGTGACGCTCTCTTGGCACACCTTCGCCAGCACCTCGACGCCCGCACCCGTACCGCAGCACACGTCGAGTCCGTCGTCGAAGGGACCGATGCGTTCCAGCATCGCGGCGACCGCGTCGAGCAGCGCGGCCGGTGTGCGGAACGGGGTGTGGTCGAACTTGGGCGCGAGGAGGTCGTAGCCGTGCTCGACGGACGACAGGGCCTGGACGGCGAGTTCGCGCAGACTGGGGCCTTCGGGGCTGAACATCCGGGTCAGCCTAGGGCAACGCGCTGCTTCAGGATCGCCAGAACGCGCTCGCACCAGCGCAGGTTCTCCTCCTCGAAGGTGATCCCGGCCATGAGGGTGAGGTACGGCCCGATACGGTCGGCGTCCCGGAGGTACTCCTCCTCGGTCCGGCCGCCGAGCAGACGGTCCCGTACCCGCTCGTAGCGGTCGAGCTTGCCGCCCGCCCACGACCTGCGTTCCTCGATCAGTTCGCGGGTCACGGCGGGGTCGGTGCCGTCCATCGCCTGGATCTTGATGAGGAGTTCGTCGCGGATGGCGGTGGGGCGCCGGGGCGGCTCGGCGGCGAAGGTGTCGAGGTCGCGGCGGCCGGCCTCGGTGAGCGTGAACATCCTTTTGTTGGGCCTGCGTTCCTGCTGTACGACCCGTGCCGCGATCAGTCCGTCCTGCGCGAGGCGTTCCAGTTCGCGGTAGAGCTGCTGCGGTGTCGCGGGCCAGAAGTTGGCCAGCGACACGTCGAACACCTTCGCCAGCTCGTAGCCCGAGGCCTCGCCTTCCAGGAGGGCCGCGAGGACCGCGTACTTGAGGGACATGTGGACACGCTAACAGCCGTTGATTAGTCTCATCCACACCTACTCAACTAATTGACTATGAGGTGAGCCGATGCGTGCGTTCCGTGAGGCGGTCGAGGCGCAGGACATGGACGCCGTCGAGGCGCTGCTGGCCGAGGACGTGGTCTTCACCAGCCCGGTCGTGTTCAAGCCGTACCCCGGCAAGGCGATCACCGCGGCGATCCTGCACGGGGTGGCGCGGGTCTTCGAGGACTTCCGGTACGTCCGGGAGATCGGTGACCCGGACGGCAGCGACAGCGCGCTGATGTTCGCCGCGCGGGTCGGCGACCGCGAGCTGACCGGGTGCGACTTCATCCACGTCAACGAGGAGGGCCTGATCGACGAACTGACGGTCATGGTCCGGCCGTTGTCGGGGGCGCAGGCGCTCCAGGCGGCCATGGGTGCGCAGTTCGAGCGGATCGCGAAGGAGGCGGAGGCGCGGCTCGGGTGAGCCCTTCGGCTTGGATGAATCCCTCGGCTCGGGTGGGCCCCGCGCCTCCGCCTATCCCTCACGCGACGGTCAGCGTGAGCGCGCCCGTGTAGGTCTGGCCCGGCGTGATGGCCGTGGCCGTCCCGTCGACCGTCAGCGTGACCTTCTTTCCCCGGGACGCCTTGACGGTCGCGTCGGCGGCGAGGGCGAGCCGGGTCAGGTAGGAGGTGCCGGTGACGGTCCAGGTCGAGCCGCTGTTCAGCTGCACGATCGCGCCGTTGTTGACGGCGGCCTGGGCGGTGTTGGTGACGATGCCGAGCTCGTAGAAGGTCGACGCGTCGATGCTGGAGATGCGGTGCTTGGCGGTTGACGCGGAGATGACGCCCTCGACACTCGCGTGCTCGAAGGTGAGGACCATGTTCTTGCCCTTGCGCATGCCGTTGTAGAAGTCGCCCTTCAAACCTATGGAGTTGAAGGTGGCCGCACCGTCGGTGGTGTGCACGGCGGTCGGGTCGAAACTTGCGTCCTTCGCCGGGTCGCCGGTGGGCTCGGTGTAGACGCCGATGTTCATCATCTTGCCGTTGACGTTGACCGGGCCCGGGTCGTCCAGCTCGATCATCTGGAGGATGATCCCGTCGCGCGGGTTGAGCCGTGCGCCCTGCGAGCCGTCGACGCTGATCGTGGTCTGCTGGCCCTTGTTGAGGAAGGTGGCCCGGTCGGAGTTGATCACCGTGCCGCCGTCGAGGGTGAGTTGGCCGGCGCCGAAGAACATATAGCCGAAGTGCCCGGAGTTCACGACGGTGTTACGCGCCGGGATCGACGCCAACTCAGCCTTGGACAGCCCGAGTTCCAGCTCGGTGTTGAGCGCGGCGACGGCGGCCCTGGTGCTGTCTCCGTAGTGCACGACCGCGGCGGGGCCCGCGATGATGGTCGCGTAGCTGCCGACGTCGAGCCGGGAGCCGAGCACCCGCACGGTCGCGTCGCCGATGGCGTAGGTGCCGTAGCCGTACTCCCCCGTGTTGCCGAAGTGACTGTTGATCGCGGTCAGCTTGAGCCCGCTGCCGCCCTCCACCGACAGGGCACCCCAAGTCTCCGAGAACACGGTCGAGTTGAGGTAGGTGGCCTTGCTGTTCTTGCCGATGAGGTTGGTGGCGCGGACGTTGCCGTCGAGGCCGAGCATCCAGGGCACGGACTCCATGTACGGGGTTTCCACGGTGGCTTGGTAGTCGGCGGGCAGTACGCCGTTGCGGGCGCGGAGGACGGAGTCCTTGACGATGACGTTGGCACCGTCGTTGGCGATGACGGCGGTGCGGACGACTCCCTTGTTGTCGATCCGGGCTCCGTCCACGACCAGCGTGGTCGAGGAACCGTCGCCGACGACTGCGGCGCCGTAGCCCGCGAAGTCGCAACGGCCGTTGCCTGTAAGGGAGATGGCGGGCCGGTCGAGTGTGTAGGTGGTGTCCTGGACGTAGACCCCGTCGAAGCACTCGCCGGTCGAGGTGATCGACACGTTCTTCGCGTAGGCGTCGGTGAGCTTGCCGCCGAGGACGGCCGCGAGGACGGACTTGTCCTTGACCACGCCGTCGCCGTCGACGTACACCGCCTGCCGGAACGGAAAGGTGAGCGTCTCGTACGTCACCTCGTTGGCGGCGGAGACGGTCAGGACGACGTCGCCCCGGTAGGTGCCGGCCTGGATCAGGGTGGCCGTTCCGCCGGTGGCGGTGAGCAGTTGGCCGGTCTCCACTCCGTCGACGGTCAGGGAGAGGCTGGAGCCGTCCGGGGCGGCGATCGTGCCGCCGTCGGCGATGGACAGCTCGCTCACGCGGGTGGTCGCGGAGACCGTGTACGTCTCACCGGAGGCGACCGAGATCCGCGTGCCCGAAGCCTTCGTGGCCTTGGCGGCCGTCGGCGCGGCGGTGGCGGACACCGCCGGAACCAGTACGGCTCCGGCCGTGGCGGTACCGGCGATCAGGACCGAGCGTCGGGTGATCAGCGTCATTGCTTGCCTTCCCAGGGATCGATGCGCCGTTGCGCAGTGTGACCGGCAGGCCGTCGAACGCGGGGTGCGGACGGCCCGGCGGAGGCACCGAAGGTGCGCACGAGGGAGTGAAGCAGCCATGAGAACCAGGGAATAGGCAGGCGGCACACACATATGGGAGTCCGATGCCTCGGATCAGGCGGACCATTTCATGGCGGTCACACAGAGTTGTCATAGCGGGTGTGTTCCCGAACTCACGACGGCGAGGCGGGCGGCTCGCCAGCCGTCCACCTCGCCGTTTCACGCGCCCCGATCAGCTACGCCGGGGCGATCATTCCCGCCGACAGGTCGATGTCGGCCCCGCACAGGCCTGGCATCGCGAGCATCGCCACCAAAGCCTGCGCGACCTCGTGCTCCTCGACGAGCCGGCCGAGGGCGGCCCGGGAGGCGAAGTCGCGTTCGGCCTCGGCGACGGTGCAGCCGGTCAGTTCGGCGGTGAGTCTGAAGTTGCGGTCCATGCGCGGCCCCTGAACCGGGCCCGGGGAAAGGGAGTTGACCGCGATCCCCTGCGGGCCGACCTCCCCGGCGAGGGTCCGGGTCAGGCCGAGCAGCGCCATCTTGGAGGCGGTGTACGGGGTGCGGTTGAGCAGCGGTCGCTTGCCGCTCACCGAGGCCACGTTGACGATGTCACCGCGCCCGGCCGCGAGCATCGGCGGCAGGAAGGCGCGGCACATCAGATAAACGCCCCGGACGTTGGCGGCGAACACGTCGTCCCACTCGTCCGGCTCGATGTCGACCAACGGCCGTACGGGACCGGCGACTCCGGCGTTGTTGACGAGCAACGACACGTCCTCGTCGGCGAGTTGGACGACCAAGGCGTCGACGGCCGCCGGATCGGAGACGTCACACACTCCCGTACGGGCGTGCCCGCCGTCCTTCTCCACCTGTGCCGCCGCGTCCGCGAGCGCCGTCTCGTTGCGGCCGACCAGGATCACCCGGGCCCCGGCGTCCGCGAGGGCGAGCGCGAAGGCGCGCCCCAGCGGCCCGCCGCCACCGGTGACCAGCGCTGTACGGCCGACCAGGGTCATGGAGTGTTCCACGGCAGCTCGTCGCCCGCGGCCTTCGCCGCCCGTACGTCACCGGAGCGAGCGTGTCCCTCGAACAGCTCGACGCGGGCCGCCCGCCCGCACAGCCGGCCGAGCAGTGCCTGGGAGTCGGTGTCGGTGACCTCCTGGTAGGTCACCGTCTTGAGGTACTTCCCCACCCACAGGCCGCCGGTATAGCGCGCGGCACCACGTGTGGGCAGCACATGGTTCGTGCCGATGACCTTGTCGCCGAACGACACACAGGTGCCCTCGCCCAGGAACAGGGCGCCGTACTGGGTCATCCGCTCCAGCGCGAGGCGCGGTTCGGCGGTCAGGACCTCCACGTGCTCGAAGGCGAACTCGTCGGCGAGGGCGTACACCTCGTCAAGGGTGTCGACGACGTGGACCTGGCCGTGGTCGCGCCAGGCGGGCCCGGCGAAGTCGCGGGTGGGCATGGCCGGCAGGAGGCGTTCCACCTCGGCGATGGTCTTCTCGGCGACCTCGCGGGAGGTGGTGATGAGGACAGCCGGGGAGTCCGGGCCGTGCTCGGCCTGCGAGAGCAGGTCCACGGCGCACACGAACGGGTCGGCCTCGTCGTCGGCGAGAACGAGGATCTCGGTCGGCCCGGCGAACAGGTCGATGCCGATCTCCCCGAACAACTGCCGCTTGGCCTCGGCGACATAGGCGTTCCCGGGCCCGGCGATCAGATTGACGGGCCGCATCGTGTCGGTGCCGACGGACATGGCGGCCACCGCCTGTACCCCGCCGAGCAGCCAGATCTCGTCCGCGCCGGCGAGATGCATGGCGGCGACGGTGGCGGCCGGGATCTCGCCGTGGATGGGCGGCGTACAGGCCACGACCCGGGGCACGCCCGCGACCTTGGCGGTGACGATGGTCATGTGGGCGGAGGCGGTGAGCGGGTAGCGGCCACCGGGGATGTACGCGCCCGCCGCCTGGACGGGAATGTGCTTCTGCCCGAGCCGCACACCCGGCAGCGTCTCCACCTCGAACTCCCGCAAGGAGTCGAGCTGGTGGCGCGCGAAGGTGCGTACCTGCTCCTGGACGAAGCGGATGTCGTCGATGACCTGCTGGGGCACCGACGCGATGATCTTCTCGACCTCCTCGTCCGTCAGCCGGAAGGAGTCGGGGCTCCACTTGTCGAACTTCTCGGAGTAGGCGCGCACCGCCTCGTCGCCGCGCGCACGGATGTCCGCGATGACGCCGGTCACGGTCTCGCGCACCTGGGCGAGCGAGGCGGTCACCTCCGACTTGGGCACGGCGTGCTTCAGGATCGTTGCCACAACTGCGGCCTTTCTGCGGGTGGTTCACGACAGAGGGGATGCCGGACGAGGGGGTCGGACGGAGGTGTCAGACGGGAGGCGCCAAGAACAGCACGTCGGGGTCGTTGAACTGCTCCTTGGCCACCGACTCGCTCATCGGGTCGGCGGTGCCCCACTGGTCCTGGGTGATCGGGTCGTCGACGTCATGCCGGCCCGGGTGCCACAAGTCCTCTTCGAGGACGGCGAGTTCGGTCGTGTACTCGACGGTGTTGCCGTGCGGGTCGTGGAAGTAGGAGAAGGTGTTGTCGCCCGCGAGATGCCGCCCGGGCCCCCAGGTCAGCCGGGTCCCGGCACGCAGCGCCCGCCCGGTGCCGCGCATGTACTCCTCGACCCCACGCATCTCGAACGAGGCGTGGTGCAGGGAGACATGAGGCCCCCGGGCGATCGCGAAGGAGTGGTGCAGCGGGCTGCACCGCAGGAAGTACATGAGGTCGCCCATGTGCGTCGAGTACAGGGTGTCGGTGAGCCGGAACCCGAGGTGCTGGACGTAGAAGTCTCGAAGCCCTTCCGGGTCCTGGGAGTTGACCACGCAGTGGGAGAGCCGGACCGGGATCGCCTCGCGCTCCTCGATCTTGCGGTGAGCACGGGTGGCGACGTCCGCCGAGACCTCGACGACCCGCCCGTCCGGGTCGAAGAACCGGAAGCCGTAGCCCCCGCCCGGGCTGTCCAACACACCAGGCTCACCGAGGAGTTGAATCCCTGCCCGCCCGAGCCGCCCATGCAACTCGTCAACCGCAGCAGGCGATACGGCCCCGAAGGCGACGAGGTCCATCCGCTTCCGCTCGTCCTCGCGGATGCGGACGATGTACTGCTCGGGGCTGCCCTCGGCGGCGAAGAAGGCGACCCCGCTGTCGTTGGCGACCTCGGTCAGGCCCCAGGTGGTGCCGTAGAAGGCGCGCTGGCGGGCGAAGTCCGGTACGGCCAGGTCGACATGGCGCAGATGGGTGATGGGCTGGAAGGTCACTGTCCGCTCCTGACGGTGTTGCGCTGGTGGCCCAGGCCGGTGATCTCGGACTCGACGACGTCGCCGGGCTTCAGGAAGACGCCCCAGTGCGCGCCGTTGCCGGCCGGGGAACCGGTGAGCAGGAGGTCGCCGGGGCGCAGGGTGGTGGTCGTGGAGACGTACGCGATGAGCCGGGGGATGTCGAAGATCATGTCCTTCGTCGACTCGTCCTGGCGGACAA
Organism: Streptomyces prunicolor; assembly: GCF_045162825.1. Taxonomy (NCBI): domain Bacteria; kingdom Bacillati; phylum Actinomycetota; class Actinomycetes; order Kitasatosporales; family Streptomycetaceae; genus Streptomyces; species Streptomyces prunicolor. The sequence goes on from NZ_CP108676.1 coordinate 943,616, forward strand.
CTCCGTTGTGGCGCAGGGTGATCCGCAGGTCCCCGGGGTCTCCGACGAAGGCCGCCGGTACCAGGAAGGGCCCGGTCGGCAGGAAGGTGTCGGCGTTCTTGGCGCTGAACCAGTCGGTGCCGATGGCCTTGAGGTCGGGCCGGTAAAGGCGGTCGCGGGTGGTGAGGTCGTTCGAGATCGTGTACCCGGCGACGTACTCCATCGCCTCCTCGGCGGCGATGGTCCTGCCCGCCTTGCCGATGACGAGGGCGAGTTCGAGTTCCCAGTCGTGCTGTTCGCCGAGCGCGGGGAGCACGATGTCGTCGTAGGGGCCGCTGATCGCGCGCGGGGAGCCGAGGAAGACGTACGGCACTCCGTTGCGGGCGCGCTCGTCCATCATCGACTCGGCGTCGGCGCGGGCCTCTTCGGGGGTGGCGCCGTGCACGCTCTCCTTCTCGGCGGCGACCAGATCGACCACGTGCTTGCGGTAGTTAGCGCCGCTCTGCAGGATCAGGCCGGGCTCGAACGGCGTCAGGACGCGCAACGCGGCCAGCTCGTGCCAGGTCCCCTCGGTGGACCGGGCCAGGTCTTCGAGCCGGGGCAACCAGCTGTCCCACTCGTCGACGAGCGCGCGGATCGACGGCACGAGGTCGGAGAGATCGCGCACGCGGACGCCGGTGATCAGGCCGGGGAAGCCCGCCTCACCGGAAGCACCGGAAGCGAACGTGCCGAGCGCGAAAGGTCCGGCATGGGTGGGCAGTGGATCGGGCACGGCGCTCTCCTCGTACGGGTGGGGGCTCGCCCTCGACGCTAGGCAGCCCGGGGACCGGGCGGAAATGGCGATCCGCGATGCCTGCCATCACCGGCCCGCCGGGCACACACCCGCTCCTCCATCACCGGCCCGCCGGACACCGCCCCGCGCCTCCAACACCGGCCCACCGGACGGCTGAACCGCTGGTCCATCGCCGTAGGGGATGCATGACGTCCCCCTTGCCGATGCCTCGATCCGTTGACCGTGCATCGACCGCCCACGCAGGCTCGGAGCACCCACTTTCCCGAGGAGAAGCCCGAGGAGAAGAGCGTGATAGTCGAGCATGCCGAGCTGACCGTCGAGGCGGGTCGGGAACGGGAGTTCGCGGAGGTGTTCGGCAAGGCCCGTGAGGTGCTGGCCGAGGCCGACGGGTTCCGCTGGGCCGAGCTGCTGCGCGGTGCGGAGCGGCCGACGACCTTCCTCCTGCTGGTCGGCTGGGAGTCGATCGAGGCGCACAACGTCGGCTTCCGGGAGTCCGATGCCTTCGCGCGCTGGAGGGCCCTGGTCGGACCGTTCTTCACGGAGCCGCCGACCGTCGAGCACTTCCATGAACTCGGCGACCGCTTCTCCGGCTGACCCCCCACTTCTGTCTACGTTCGCAAGGATCGCCCATGCCCGTACAAAAGGTGCTCGTCGTCGGCGGCGGCATTACCGGAAGCGTGCTGTGTCTCGCGCTCGCCCAACGCGGCGCCGAGGTGGAGCTCGTCGAGATCTCTCCGCAGTGGTTCGGTGTGGGCCATGGCATCACCCTTCAGGGCAACGCGCTCAAGGCGTTGCGTTCCGTGGGTGTCCTGGACCGGGTACTGGCCCGGGCGGTGCCGTTCGACCTCATGCGGCTGCGCCGCGCCGACGGCGGGCTGCTCATCGAGTTGAACACCCCGCACACCGGTGGCCCCGAACTGCCGTCCACCGCAGGGGCGTTGCGCTCGGATCTACAGGACGCGCTGTGCGACGCGGTGCGCACGCACGGGGTGCGGGTCCGTCTCGGGCTGAGTGTGGAACGGCTCGACCAGTCACCGGACCATGTGGACGTGGCCTTCACGGACGGTACGACCGGTCGCTACGACCTCGTCGTGGGCGCCGACGGCATCAACTCGGCGATGCGCGCGCTGATCGGCATCGACGCCAACCCCCGTCCCGTCGGCATGTCGATCTTCCGGGTCGTCGCGGAGCGCCCCGCCGAGATGGACTGCGCCGAGGTGTACTACGGCGGCCCCCGCTTCAAGGCCGGCTACAGCCCGATCTCCGCCGACCAGTGCTACGCCTACCTCCTCGACGAGAACCTCGACACCACCCTGATCGGCCCCCGCGCCCCGCTCGATCTGCTGCGCGAACGCGGTGCCGGGTACGGCGGCACCTGGGGCAAGATCCTCGCCTCGCTGCCCGACGACACGGCGGTGGACTACCGCTGGATCGAGGCGATCCTCGTCGACGAGCCCTGGCACCGGGGCCGCGCGATGGTCATCGGCGACGCCGCGCACGCCTGTCCGCCGCTGATCGCGCAGGGTGCCGCAATGTGCATGGAAGACGCCGTGCTGCTCGCCGAGTTGGTGACCGGCGACGAACCGACCGAGAAGGCCCTGGACCATTTCATGGCCCGGCGGCTGCCCCGCGTCCGGATGGTCCTGGAGAACTCCCTCCAGCTCGCCGACTGGGAGATCCACCCGGACACCCCCGACGCCGACCCGGCCCGGATCATGTCGGAGACCCTGGACAGCCTGACGGCGGCGGCGTGACCGGCTCGCCCGTGGTCGACTTCCACGGCCACCTCGCCGTCCCCGCCGCCGACGCCCTGGTCGCGGGCACCCCGGGTCTCGCCACCGAGCTGGCGGCCGAGCAGCGCGCCCACTCCCCCGCGTCCATGGCCGCCAACCGCGCCCAACTCCAGCGCCTGGCACCAGAGTTGACTGACGTCACCACCCGCCTCGCGGACCTCGACGCGATGGGCGTCGACATCCAGGTGGTCGGTCCGATGCCGATGCACCACTACTGGGCGGACCCCGACCTCGCGATCCACCTCGCCCGCACCGTGAACGCGGCCACGGCCGCCCACTGCGCCACCGCACCCGACCGCCTGTACGGCCTGGGCACCGTCCCGCTCCAACACCCGGACCTGGCCGTCGCGTTGCTCGACCAGGCGGTCAACGGCCATGGCCTGTACGGCATCAGTGTCTCCACGACGGTCGACGGCCGCGAACTCGCCGACCCCGCCCACGACGTGGTGTGGCAGCGGGCCGAGGAGCTGGGCGTGGTCGTCTTCGTGCACCCCTGGGGCTGCTCCCTCGGCGCACGCCTGGCCACCAACTACCTGGGAAACACGGTCGGTCAGCCGGTGGAGACGACGGTCGCGCTGTCGCAGCTCATCTTCACCGGCGTCCTCGACCGCTTCCCGCGCCTGAAGCTGGTGGCGGCGCACGGCGGCGGCTATCTGCCGACGTACATCGGCCGTTCGGACCATGCCTGGCAGGTACGGGAGGACGCGCGCGGCTGCGCCGAACCGCCGAGCGCCTATCTGCGCCGGATGTGGTTCGACGCGCTGGTGTACACCCCGGGCGCGCTGCGTCACCTCGTCGAGGTGGTGGGCGCGGACCGGGTCGTCCTCGGGACCGACCATCCCTTCGACATGGGTGTGGAGGACCCGGTGGCCCGTCTGGACGCGGCCGGTCTTGCCCCGGCCGACCGGGCCGCCGTCGCCGGGGGCAACGCCCTCGACCTGCTGCTGAAAGGACGTACCCGATGACCACCGCCGCCCTCGGGCCGATCGAGGAAGAACTCGCCAAGGCCCGTTCCGCCTACCGTAATTGGGGCCGCTGGGGCGATGACGACGTGCTCGGCACGCTGAACTTCATCGACGACGCGATCCGCGCCCACGCGGTGGGCCTGGTGCGGCGCGGGCGGTCCTTCTCACTCGCCCAGGAGTTCAACGAGTCGGGCCCGCAGCGCGGTTTCCGCGGCCGTATCAACCCGGTCCACTACATGAAGGACACCGGCTCCGACGCGGCCGCCGGGACCCAGGGTTTCCCGCACGGTTTCGGCGGAGCCGACGACCACGTCGTGATGCCGTTGCAGGCCTCCACACAGTGGGACGGGCTGGGCCACATCTACGACAACAAGCAGGCGTGGAACGGCCGTCCGTGCACCATCGTCAACGGCGACGGCGACTCGGTCACCGGCATCGAGCACATGAAGGAGGCCTTCACCAGCCGCGGGGTCCTCCTCGACGTGGGCCGCGCGGTCGGCGACGAGCACGGTGAACTCCCGGACGGATTCCCCATCTTGGAGGAGCATCTGCGGGCCACGATCGAGGCGCAGGGCGCGACCAGTTCCGTACGGCGCGGCGACCTGGTCCTGATCCGCACCGGCCAACTCGGCCGCGTACGGCGGCTCGGCGCGTGGGGCGGTTACGCCGCCGGTGACGCGCCCGGCCTCTCCTTCACCACTCTCGGCTGGCTGCACCGCACGGAGATCGCGGCGATCGCCTCCGACACCTGGGGACTTGAGGTACGGCCCTACGAGTTCCCACAGCCCGCGATGTCCCCGCTGCACCAGATAGCGATCCCCAACATGGGCCTCCCGCTGGGCGAGATGTGGGACCTGGAGGCGCTGGCCGAGGACTGTGCGGCCGACGGTGTCCACGAGTTCCTGCTGGTCGCCGCGCCCCTGCCGGTGACCGGCGCGGTGGGCGCCCCCGTCAACCCGATCGCGATCAAGTGAGCCCGCCCGTGACTGCATTCAATCGGGGGATGACCCCCGAACCCCCACACCGGAACCGTTTCTCCGGCACCCTCCACCTCCCCGACGACGAGGACTTCGAGACGGCGTGCTTCGGTCGGGTCTTCAATGCCCGCCGCCCGTCGGACCGTTCACCGGCCGCCGTCCTGATGGCCGAGTCCGAGCAGGACGTGGTGGAGGGCGTACGGCTCGCCCTCGAACGCGGCTGGCAGGTCGCCGTCCGTTCCGGCGGGCACAGTTGGGCCGCCTGGTCGGTGCGTCAGGACGCGCTGCTGATCGATCTCGGCGGCTTCCGCGAGATGGCGTACGACCCGGGGACCGAGATCGTGACGGCGACGCCCAGTGTGAAAGGCGGCGACGAACTCAACCCGTACCTCGGGGAGTTCGGCCGTTTCTTCAACGGCGGACACTGCCCCTCCGTGGGCATCGGCGGCTTCCTGCTCCAGGGCGGGCAGGGCTGGAACGCGCGGGGCTGGGGCTGGGCGGCGGAGAACATCGTGGCCATCGATGTCGTCACCGCCGAGGGCGAGTTGGTGCGCGCCGACGAGACACAGCACAGCGATCTGTTCTGGGCGGCACGCGGCGCGGGCCCGGGTTTCTTCGGCATCGTGACCCGCTTCCATCTGCGCACCCGCCCACTGCCGCGGTACCTGGGCCACACCGTGCACGCCTATCCACTCGACCTGTTCGACGAGGTCATGACCTGGCTGCACGGCATGCACCACACCGTCTCCGACCTGGTCGAGATCGTCGCGCTCACCCAGACACCGCCCGACCTGGACGAGCCGGTGCTGCTGGTCACGGGCGTGTCGATGACCGACACCGCAGACGAAGCCGCCGAGGCGCTGGCGCCACTGCACGCCAACCCGTACGCGGACCGGGCGCTGTTCCGCGTGGAGGCCCAACAGACCACGCTCGCCGAACAGTTGGCGGGTCAGCGCATCGCCAACCCCGAGGGCCACCGTTACCTGGTCGACAACGCCTGGCTGACCGGCGGTGCCGACGAGGTCGTACCGGCGATCCGCAAGGCGTTCACCGAGCAGCCCACCCGGCAGACCTTCACCATCTGGTTCTCCATGGCCCCGCTCCGTCAACTCCCCGACATGGCCTTCTCGTTGCAGACGGAGATCTACTGCGCCACCTATGTCATCCACGACGACCCGGCACGGGACGCGGAGTTGCGCGCCTGGCTGGACAGCGCGATGGCGGACATGCAGCCGGTGACCGCCGGCCAGTACCTCGGCGACTCCGACTTCACCGTGCGGCAGTTGAGGTTCATGGGCGACGAACAGTGGCGGCGACTGAGGGAGATCCGGGCCGCCTACGACCCCAAGGGCCTCTTCGCCGGCTACCTCAGCACGGGGGCCGTCACCAACACCAACCACTGGGAGCAGTGAGCGATGCGTTTCGCGACATACGAGTTCGAGGGCGTGGAGCGCGCCGGGGTCGTCCGGGACGGCACCATCCATCCGCTGCCCGAAGGGATCACCGTACTGACCCTGTTGGAGCAGGACGTGCTGCACGCGGCAGGTACCGAAGCGCTGCGCAAGCCAAGCGACTTGACGGTGGATCAGGTCCACCTACTACCTCCCCTCAAGCCGCCGTCCATCCGGGACTTCGTCGGTTTCGAGGCGCACATCGAGGGGGTCTCCAAGTCCCTGGACGGGCTGGAGCACGTGCCCGAGGAGTGGTACCGGGCACCCAACTTCTACTTCACCAACCCCCATGCCGCGTACGGCGCACACGACAACGTGCCTGTCCCCGCCGGCTGTTCGGTGCTCGACTTCGAGTTGGAGGTCGGGGTGGTCATCGGCCGCAGCGGACGTGACCTCACGCCCGAGCAGGCGCGCGAGCACATCGTCGGCTACCTGGTCTTCAACGACTGGTCGGCGCGCGATCTGCAGAAGCCGGAGAAGAACCTCGGGCTCGGTTTCTCCAAGGGCAAGGACTTCGCGAACACGCTCGGCCCCTGCCTGGTGACCGCCGACGAGGTCGAGGACCGGCGCGACCCGGACGGCTTCCTGGACCTGGAGATGACCGTCACCCTGAACGGTGAGCTGATCGGCCGCGACACCCTCGCCAACGTCTCCTGGACCTTCGAGGAGATGATCGCCTACGCCTCCCGGGACACCTGGGTGCGCCCCGGGGACGTCCTCGGCTCGGGCACCTGCGGCTGGGGCGCACTGGCCGAGTTCTGGGGGCGGGTCGGCGAGCGCACCCCGCCGCCGCTCCGGCCGGGCGACGAGGTGACGCTCACCGTGGAGCGCCTGGGCACCCTCTCCAACCGCGTGGTGCCCGGCCGTACGGATGTGTATCTGCCGCGCGCCCGCAAGCGCGGCCGGACCCCTCGGCCATAGAAGCGTCGGAAAAGCTTCCGACCTGCACACATCCAGGGATCCGATGGCAGCTATCGGATCCCTGTGACTTGTCCCCCGGCCCCTTCCTCGGCGGGAATCCGGTCGTTACGCTCCGGTTTCACCGAGCTTCAACGACGCGGCCGGAAGGACACACGCATGGGTCTGGGAGCAATCGACCTGAATCTTCTGGTGGCTCTGGAAGCCCTCCTGGAGGAGAAGAACGTCACCCACGCGGGGGTGCGGCTGTCCACCAGCCAGTCCGCGATGAGCGGCTCCCTGGCCCGGTTGCGGCGGCACTTCAACGACGAGCTGCTGGTGCGGGTGGGCCGCGAGTATGAGCTGACCCCGCTTGCTGAGCGGCTGCTGCCGGTCGTCCAGTCCTCGCTGCACAAGGCGGAGGAGGCGCTGTCGCTGACCAGGCACTTCGATCCCTCGCGCAGTCGGCAGCGGTTCTCGGTCGTGATGTCCGACTACGTCATGACCGTGTTCATGGAGCCGCTGCTGCGCGCCCTCGCGCAGGAGGCCCCCGGTATCCGGATCGACTTCCACCCGATCGTCATCGGGCAGCTGGAGACGGAGACGCATCTGCGCTGCCACGACCTGATGATCGTGCCGCTCGGCTATCAGTTGCCGGGCGTCAGCGAGACCGTGATGCACGACCGGTTCGTGTGCATCGTCGACCCGGACAACCCTCGGCTGGTGGACGGGCGGCTCTCGCTGCGCGACCTCGCGGAGATGCCGCACGCGGCCTGCCTCATCGGCAAACTCACGCCCGCCGACCGGCAGTTGGAGACTCTCGGCATCACTCCCCGGGTGCAGGTCAGCACGCCTGGCTTCAACGTGCTGCCGTTCCTGGTGGGCGGCACCGACCTGGTCGCCGTGGTGCCCGAGCGGCTCGCCCGGCGCTACGAGGGCTTCGCGCGCTGCGCGGTCGTACCGACGCCCTTCCCTGACGTGCCGCTGGTGGAGGCCATGTACTGGCACCACAACCGGCACGGGGACCCGGCGCACCGGTGGCTGCGGGAGACGGTCCGCAAGGTGGCCGCGTCGCTCGACGACCCGGTGGTGGGGTCGCTGGACGAGCCCGTGGTACGGGAGATCGCCGGTGCGGATGCCACCCATGCCCATCGTGCGTTTCCGGAGCTGACCCCGGCTTCCTAGCGTGGTCGGGAGACAACCCGTACTCCCCTGGAGGAACCGTGAGCCGCACGCGTCTGGCCGGTCGTACCGTCGTCGTCACCGGGGCCGCGCAGGGCCAGGGAGCCGCCGAGGTCGCGGCCGCCGCCCGGGAGGGAGCGACGGTGATCGCGACCGACGTCCTGGACGAGGCCGGCGAGAAGCTGGCCGTGTCATTGAGTGGCGAGGGGCTGGACGTCCGATACCGGCACCTGGACGTGTCGTCGCCTGACGACTGGGCGGACCTCGCTGCTTCCCTCACGGAGGTGCACGGCCTGGTCAACAACGCGGGCATCGCCGTGCGCGCCCGCCTCGGTTCGGTCGAACTCGCCGACTGGAACCGGGCGTTCGCGGTCAACACCACGGGCGCGCTGCTCGGCATCCAGGCGCTCACCCCGCTGATGCCGACCGGTTCGTCCATCGTGAACGTCGGTTCGGTCGCCGGTCTCACCGCACATCACGCGGTCGCGTACACCGCGAGCAAGTGGGCGCTGCGCGGCCTGTCGAAGGTGGCCGCGCTGGAGCTGGCCCCGCGCGGCATCCGTACGAACGTGATCCACCCCGGCTACATCGAGACCCCGTTGATGGCCTCCGCGAACCCGGTGTTCGTCCAGGCCCACCTGTCGCTGACCCCGCAGGGCCGGGCGGGCACGGTCGACGAGGTGGCGCCGCTGGTCGTCTATCTGTTGTCCGACGAGGCGTCGTACGTCAACGGCGCGGAGATCACGGTCGACGGCGGGTACGCGGCGCACGGTGGGGTGAAGGCGATCACCAACGCCCTCGACGCCACGTGACGGCCGGCGTCCTGGGCGACACCGGCCGTCGTGGGTGAAGAGCTGAGCGCTTACTGGTCGGTGCGGTCGGTGCGGAGGTTGGCGGTCAGCCGGTTGATGCTCTTGACCGCGAGTTCGGCGAAGTTGGAGCGGGCGACGATGGCGGTGGTCTCGCCGTGCCGTCGGACGCTGCGCAGGTCGCGCTGGACCTGGCGGGAGAGTTGGTGGAGTTCGCGTTGGGCGGTGTCGAGCCGCTGCTCGGCGGCGCTTCGGGCCTGTCGGTGCTCCCGTCGGGTACGGGGAGTGCCGGTGCTCGCGGGCGAGGTCTCGGTGGGCATGTCGGTGCTCGCTTCCGTGGTGGTGGGTCGCGTCGCCGTGAGGGGGCGGACGCCGACGGTGTCCAAATAGGCTTCTACAGCGGGGAGTTCGGCGGTGTCGACCACGGCTGCGACGTATCCGTCCGGGCGGACGAGCACCCACTGCCCGGCGGACAGTCCGTAGGCGCTCTGGACGCGGTCGCCGCTGTCGACGATGTCTCCCCGGGTGCCGATGGTGTGGATGTGCAGGCCGGGGCGCGGTGCCGGGGCGGAGGCCTCGTCGACGTCGTGGCCGAGGAGGGTCCAGTGGGGTCCTTGGAACAGGCTGAACAGGCGGGTGGGGAGGCCGCCCGCGCCGGTGACGGGCGAGTCGGGGGCGCGGTCGCCGGCCAGTACGCCCTTGTCGCGCGCCGAACTGTGCAGTGACAGGGGCGAGTTCAGGTAGCCGAGGTCGAGCTGGCTGACCTCGCGGCCCCGGTGGATGTCGCGGTTCTTGGCCGCTTCGAGCAGCTTCTCGGACAGGCCGAGGACGGCTTGGGCGATGGGCCGGCGTTCCTGCTCGTACGTCTCCAGCAGGGAGTCGGGTGCGCCGCCGAGGACGGCGGCGAGCTTCCAGCCGAGGTTGTAGGCGTCCTGGACACTGGTGTTGAGGCCCTGTCCGCCGGTCGGCGGGTGGCAGTGCGCGGCGTCGCCGGTCAGGAACACGCGCCCGCGCCGGTAGGTGTCGGCCAGCCGGGCGTTCATCTGGAACGCGGAGGCCCAGGACACGGAGCGGATCACGACGTCGTCGCGGCCGGTGCGTTCGCGGAAGAAGGCGGTGAGTCCCTCGGCCGAGAGGTCCAGGTCGACGTCGAAGGGGACGGGGGCCTGGAGTTGGAACATGTCGGTGCCGTAGAGCGGGCACATCGAGACCTGCCCGGCGGTGTCCTCGCCCCACCGGTGCCAGGCGTCCGCCGGGACGCCGTCGACGTACACGTCGGCCACGATCGCCCGCACACCGAGGGTCTTGCCGGGGAAGCCGATCCCGAGCGTCTTGCGGACGAAGCTCGATCCGCCGTCGGCACCGATCAAGTACGTTGCCCGTACGGCCTGTTCGCCGTCCGCGGTGGCGATGCGCGCGGTGACACCGTCGCCGTCCTGGTCGAAGCCGACGAGTTCATGGCCGTAGTGCGGGGCGTGCCCGAGTTCGGCGAGGCGTTCGCGCAGCCGGCGCTCGGTGAGGAACTGCGGGACGAGCAGGGGTATTTGGTAGGGCTCCTCGGGCGTCGGCTCGGACATCTCCACGCCGGCCTGGTCGACGGGCCCGGAGGGGGTGTAGACGCGCTGGACGGGATACTCACCGCCGGAGGCGACGATCTTGTCGATCACGCCGAGGTCCTCGAAGACCTCCTGGCTGCGGGGCTGGATCCCCTTGCCGCGGGAGCCGACGAACGGGTGCGGTGCCTTGTCGATCAGCAGGAAGGCGATGTTCCTGCGGGCGAGGTCGAGGGCGAGGGTCAGACCGGCCGCGCCGGTGCCGCAGATGATGACGTCGGTGTCTGTGGTGGGGGACATGGCTCCAGGCTCCTTGGGTGATTCCGGTACGAACTGCAGGACGGTCGGGGCGGGTTCAGGGCACCAGGACGGTGCGTACGCCCGGGACCTCGGGCGCGTTCCACGCGCTCTCGACGTCGGCGAGGGGTACCGCCTGCGCGGTGACCGCGATGCCGCCGCTCTCGATCTCCTCGACCAGGGACGGGAGTTCCTCCAGATACGTCCTGGTGGACACGGCGCCCTGGCCGTTGCCCTGGAGGCGGAAGTTCGCCGAACGCAGTGCCACTGACGGGAGTTCGATGCTCGGGCCCGCCATGGCGCCGATCTGGATCCAGTTCAGGGCGCGGCTGCGGTCGGCACGGGCGCGCAGCAGCGCCATGATCGCGTCACCTGCGGGCTTGCCCCACAAGTAGTCGATGACCAGGTCGACTTCGGCGGCCTCCTTGGCCAGCTCCGTCGCGGTGGCGTCGGCGTCGTCGGTGAGCGCGACGGTCGCATCCGCACCGAGACCGGCCAGGGTCGCCAGCCGGGCCCGGTCACGTCCGGCGCCGACGACCCGACCGGCGCCGAGCCGCTTGGCGACCTGGACGGCCATCTGTCCGGCGTTGCCGGTGGCACCCAGGATCAGCACCGACTGCCCTGCCTCGATCGGGACACGGCGGCGCAGCGCCACCCAGGACGACATGGCCGGGTTCATCCCGGCGGCGATCTTCACGACGTCCGCCCCGTCGGGCAGCGGGATGCTGTGCCGGCTGTCGATGACGGTCCGGGTGGCCATCGGGCCGACCAGTTCGTCATCGGCGACGAAGTACACCAGGCTCCCGTCCGCACGCCGGCCGACCCCGTCGACGCCGGGGACCAGCGGCAGCTTGCCGGTGCTCGTGTAGTGGTTGCCCGACGCGCCGGTGCGGACCCGGGGGTGCAGGCCCACGGCGAGGACATCGACGATCTCCTGGTCCTCGTCGGTCGGCGCGGGCAGATCGAAGGACTCGTAGCGGGGCGGGGTGCCGAACGAGCTGACGACGGCGGCGCGGATGTCCATGGCTGCTCTCCTCGGATGCGATGCGCGGACAAAGGATTTGGTACGCGACACAAAGGGTTTAGTTTGCGTCGCGAAGGTTTTAGTTCGTGACACCAATCAAATTAGTAGGTGCCGCGTACCTTTGCAAGTAGGATCGGGAGGTGACTTCATCCCACGACATGCCGCCCCCGCCCGCACCGTCGCCCCTGCCGTCGTCCGCAGACGAGGATCTCGGCCTGGTGGACGGTCTCGCCCAGCTGTCGTTCCTGGTGCAGAGCGCCCTGGCCGAGATCGCGGGGCAGCACGACCTGTCGGTCGTCCAGACCCGGATGCTCGGGATACTGCGGGACCGGGAGCCGACGATGAACCAGCTCGGCCGCCACCTCGGCCTCGACAAGTCCTCGATCACGGGACTGGTCGACCGGGCACAGCGCCGGAGTCTGGTCACCCGCACCGTCAGTTCCGTCGACCGGCGCTCGTTCCAGGTGTCGATCACCGACACGGGCCGACAGCTCGTCGAGCAGGTCGCCGCCGAGTTCGCCGAGCGGATCGAGAGGTGTGTCGAGCCGCTGGCCGAAGCCGACCGGCACCGGCTGTCGCGGATGGCGACGCGGATCGTGACCGCCGACGCCCACGACCGTGGCATCGACCTGCGCACCGATCCCCGCTGACCGGACTCCGTCAGACGGAGCCGCCCGGCACCGTCACCACGTGCTTGCCCACGACGCCGCCGCGCTCGAACGCCTGGTGTGCCGCGGCGATGTCCGCGAGCGGGTAGACACTGTCGATCACCGGGCGCAGCGCGCCCGAGGTGACACGGTCGGCCACATCGCGCAGCACGGGGGTCTCGGGGTTGGCGCTGAAGGTACGGATGCGGCGGGAGCCGTGCACGCTCGACGCGGCGATCGCCGCGATCGCGGACGGGGACAGTCCGACGGTGACCATCCGGCCGCCCTTGGCCAACCGGCCGCGGTAGCAGTGCAGTTCCGTGCCGACGGTGTCGACGATGACATCGAACGGCCCGATCCGGTCCGAGGTGGTGGAACCGTAGTCGAGGACCTCGTCGGCACCGAGCTCGGTCAGGAGCTTGGCGTGGCGGTCGCGGGCCAGCGCGGTCACATGGCCGCCCATCGCGTGCGCCAACTGCACAGCCTCGCCGCCGCCGCACGCAACCCGGCCCAACCGCCGCGTTCGTACGAGCCGGAGGAGGTACCCGACACCACGCTACGACTGCTGCACGGCATGACCGCACCCGCTCTGGTTATCGGCCGTTTCCTGGACGTACTGGCCTGGAACCCGCTCGGCGGCGCCCTGCTGGGCGACTTCACCCGCCAGCCCCAGAAGGAACGGAACATGCTGGCACTGTTCCTGCACCCCCAGGCCGACCGGACCTGCCCGAACCGGGCGGCCACCGTCGCCGAGCTGATCGGGATGCTGCGGACGCACGTCGCCGCCGACCCCGGCCACCCCCGCGCCGTCGAACTGGTCGGCGAACTCGCCGTCCGCAGCGACGAGTTCGCCGCCCTGTGGGCCCTCCACGACGTGGAAGAACCAACCCGCGGCCAGATGCGCCTCAACCACCCCCGGGTCGGCGAACTCAACCTGGACTGGGACGCCTACCCGATACCGGGCAACCCGGGCCCCGCACTCATGGTCTGCACCGCAGCCGAGCACAGCCTCGACGCCGAACGCCTCCAACTCCTCGCCGGCCTGCTCGACGCCCACTGAGCACGGCTTCGGTCAGCCGCCCAGCCGGAGTCCCGCGAGCCAGACGTCGGGCGTGCCGGATGCCGGTTCCTCGGCCGCCAACCGGGCGAGGATCTGCCGTGCGCGGTGCAGGAGTGCGAGGGCGGTCATCGGAACCTCCGGTGTCGTAGGGCACTTTCACCCCACCGACGAACAGCCCCTACGCGGATCGACACTCCGCGAGCCGCCGCTCCAGGAACCTGCGTTCCGCCGCGTTCTCCACCAACTCCAGCGCCTGTTCGTACGCGCCGGCCGCCTCCGTCGTACGGCCGCTGCGGCGCAGCAGGTCTGCGCGGGTCGCGGGCAGCAGGTGATAGTCGGCCAGTTCGCCCGACCGCTCCAACTCGGCCACCAACTCCAGTCCGGCGTCAGGGTGTTGGGACATGCCGACGGCAACGGCCCGGTTCAGGCGCACCACGGCGGAAGGCACGAAGCGCTCCAACTCGCCGTACAGGCCCGCGATATCGGCCCAGTCGGTCTCCTCGGCGGTGGGCGCGGTGGTGTGGCAGGCGGCGATGGCGGCCTGGATCTGGTACGGCCCGGGGCGGCCCCGGCGCAGCGCGGTCTCCAACAGGGCGGCGCCCTCGTCGACTTCGGCCCGTTCCCATGCCGTACGGTCCTGGTCCTCCAAGGTCACCAGCTCCCCTGCCGCGTCCACGCGCGTGCCGCGGCGAGCATCGTGAAGCAGCAACAAGGCCAGCAGGCCCAGCACTTCGGGCTCGTCCGGCATCAGGCGGGCCAGCACACGGGCCAGGCGGATCGCCTCCGCGCACAGGTTCGTCCGCACCAACTCGGCGCCGGACGTGGCCGCGTAGCCCTCGTTGAAGAGGAGGTAGACCACCCCCAGTACGCCGGTCGTCCGCTCGGGCAAGAGATGCGCGGGCGGCACCCGGTACGGGATACCGGCGTTGCGGATCTTCTTCTTGGCTCGCACGAGCCGTTGCGCCATGGTCGCCTCGGGGACGAGGAACGCGCGGGCGATCTCAGGCGTGGTCAGGCCCGCGAGCGTGCGCAGGGTCAGCGCGACCCGGGCCTCGATGGGCAGCGCGGGGTGGCAGCAGGTGAAGACCAGTCGCAGCCGGTCGTCCTCGACTCCGCTGTCGTCACCGTCGTACTCCGGGTCGTACGGTCCCTCGTCCCGCCCCAGCACCGCGACCTCCCGCAGTTTCGCCGCTCCGACCGCCTCCCTGCGCAGGACGTCGAGGGCGCGGTTGCGGGCCGTCGTGGTCAGCCAGGCGCCGGGGCGGCGCGGGATGCCGTCGCGCCGCCACCGGTCGAGCGCCTGGGCGAAGGCGTCCTGCGCGCACTCCTCCGCGAGGTCCCAGTCTCCGGTCACCCGGATCAGGGTGGCGACGACCTGGCCCCACTCCTCACGGAAGGCGGCGGCGACCGCCTCCTCGACGTCCGGCACGTTCACTCCCAGACCGGCCGCACCTCGACCGAGCCGCCGTCGGAGGCGGCCGGATGCATGGCGGCCAGGGCGATCGCCTCGTCGAGATCCGCGACGTCGATGAAGGCGATGCCGGCGAGGTATTCCTTGGTCTCCGCGAACGGGCCGTCGCTGAGCAGCACTTCGTCACCCCGGACACGCACGGTGGTGGCGTCCGTGGCGGGCCGCAACCGTGCGCCTCCGGTGACCCGGCCCGCCCGCGCCTCCTCGAAGTAGGCGGCGAAACGCGGGGCGTCGGCATGCTCCGCCGGGCTCTG
The DNA here is from genome assembly GCF_045162825.1 of Streptomyces prunicolor. NCBI lineage: Bacteria > Bacillati > Actinomycetota > Actinomycetes > Kitasatosporales > Streptomycetaceae > Streptomyces > Streptomyces prunicolor. The sequence goes on from NZ_CP108676.1 coordinate 958,768, forward strand.
CTCCTCGTCCCCGACCGGGGAGCAGAACAACAGGACGTACTTCATCACGCCTCCTTCAGGGACACGGCGTGCTCGTGGGTGATCAGCCGGCGCAGGCCGAGGTCGCGGTAGCCGGTGGTCACGCGCAGCGTCTCGTCGAGCGGGGTGCCGTCGGTGCGGGTGCCGGTCAGCCGCACGAGGGAGTGGGCGAAGCCGATGCTCTCGTCCACCTGGATGCACAAGTCCCGCACCTCGCGGGTCACCGGGCCGGTGACCGACGCGAACAGGTCCTGCATCGCCTTGCGGTGCGCGTCGAGGCCCTGCCGCTCCTGGCCGTCGGCGAGGTGGAAGACCTCGGCACGGGGTGCGTAGCAGGCCAGCGCGCGATCGACGTCCCGCTCACGGAGAGCCTCGGTCAGTTCGGCGTCGAGCGCGCGGATCTCGGCCTCGGCGTCCTCGTCGTCCCAGAACCTGCGGACCTCCATGGCTCCGATGGTCGCCACCGGGTGCTTCGCGGCGGCCTCGACGGCTTCTTCCAGGGTGTCGCACTCCAGGATGTCGAATCCGGCGACGTACTCCTTGGTCTCCGCGAACGGCCCGTCGGTACGCAGCACTTCCCCGCCGCGCACCCGCACGGTGACGGCGTCGCCGGGCGAGACGAGCCGGTGACCGTGCAGCCGTACATTGCGGTCGCCCAGCTCCTCCACCCAGGGTTCCACGGGTGCCATCCCGGAACCGTCGGCAGTGTCGTCGCCACACACGAGCAGCATGTATTTCATGGGTCCTCCCGGTCCTCGATGAGCTTCCTACACCCCACCGACGAACGCGACCGAGCCGGATCGACACCGCGCGAAGAAAAAAACACACATCCAAAAACCACGCATCCAGAAACACGGAGAGGCCGGGGCACCGGCCCCGACCTCTCCCCTACGACCCGTACGACTTACCTGCTACGCGGTGGCGGCCTGCACCGACGGCTCCCCCGCCCCCACAACCGCGCGCTCGGTGTTCTTGCGGACCAGCAGCAGGGTGACCACCGCGCCCAGCAGCGAGGCGCAGCCGCAGATCACCACGCCGACGGCCATGCCGTGGCCGAGCGCGGTCTGCGCGGCGGCCTTGGCCTGCGCGCTGCCCGCGTTGACGACGGCGAGCGGACCCGCCGCCTTCTCCATGCCGGCGTCGGCCCCGCTGAGCTTTCCGACGAGGGCGGACGACGCGAGGCTCATCGCGATGGTGGAGATCACGGCCGGACCGAGTCCCTGCCCGAACTCGCGGACCAGGCTGGTCGCGCCGCTGGCCATGCCGGTCATGTTGATCGGTACGGCGTTCACGGCGGCGGAGGTCAGCGAGGACACCACGCAGATGAAGCCGATGCCGAGCAGCAGCACCGGGCCGATGAAGGCGGCCAGGGAGGTGGTGGTGATGGGCAGTGCGGCGATCCAGAACTGTCCGGCGGCCATGGGCAGCAGCCCGCCCATCAGAAGCCAGCGGGCGTCGATCTTCGTGAGCATCCGGCTGAGCACCGGTGCCAGCAGCAGCGGGATCAACTGAAGGATCACGAACGGCATTCCGGCCCGCAGCGCGCTCAGGTGCATCACCGCGCCGAGGCGGATCGAGACGCAGTAGGCGGTGCCGATGAAGCCGAACATACCGGCCAGCGCGACGACGGCCGCCGCCGCGAAGGACGGGATCTTCAGCAGGTCGAGGTTGAACATCGGCGAGGCCGCGCGGGTCTCCGCGACGACGAACCCGGTGAGTGCGACGGCCGCCAGGGCCAGCGAGCCGACGATCGCCGCGCTGCCCCAGCCGCGGTCGCCGCCCTCGATGATGCCCCAGAGCAGGGCGGTGAGGCCGACGGCGATGGTGATCTGCCCGGGCCAGTCCAGCGCGCGGCCTTCGGGCGCCTTGGAGTCGGTGACGAGCTTCCAGGAGGTGACCGCGACGACGAGACCGAGGACGACCGGCGGCACGAACGCCCAGCGGAAGTCGGCGACCGTGGCGAGGATCCCGGAGGACAGCGGGCCGAGCGCGGAGGCGAGGGAGATGGACAGCGCCCAGGTGGAGACGGCTTTCGCCCGGTCCTTGCCGTCGGGTGTGGCCGCCGCGATGACCGCGAGGGAGCTGGGGAACAGGGCGGCGGCGCCGATGCCGGCCAGGGCCTGCCCGGTCCACATCATGGTGATGTTCTGCGAGGTGGAGTTGAGGAGTTCACCGAGCGCGAGGACGAGCCCGCCGAGCACCAACAGCCGCTTGCGTCCGAAGAGATCGCCCACCACACCGAAATTCAGTTCCAGAATCGCGGTGGGGAGAATGAAGGCCGAGGTGACCCAGGCGACTTGAGAACCCGACGCACCGAATGCGGCCTGAATTTCTCCGTTGATGGGCGAGGGAACGGTAATGCACAACTGTGCCGCCGCGACCGCGAGACAGCACGCTATGAGCGTTCCGGGGTCCAGTCTTTTCAAGGAGGTCGAATCCGTCATCGTGCGTGCCCTCACTCTGCGTTTTTCTCTATGAGTTCGATGAGATTTCCCTCGGGGTCACGGACCCAGGCCATGCGCACGCCGGGTTCGGGGGACGGCCCGGGTGCCATGACCTCGCCCGCTCCATGGGCCACCAACGCGCCGTGGACGGGGTCGAGTTCGGGGGTGGTGACCGCGAAGTGCCCGTATCCCTCGGTGAGGGCGGCGGTCAGCGGGTCCGGCGCGCGAAGGCCGGGTGCGGAACCGGGTCTGGCGAGCAACTCGATGCGCCAGCCCCGCGGATGCTCCAGGACGACACCGCGCAGACCGGGCCCTTCGAGGCGGAACTCGAAGACGATCTTGAGCCCGAACGCGCCCTGATACCAAGCGACTTGGGCAGCAAGATCCCTCACGTTGACGCCAACATGGTCGAGTCGGGTGGTCACGGCGGATCAGCCCGCCATCGCGCTGTCGCCGCCGTCGACCATGAGGTTGGCGCCGTTGACGAAGGCCGCCTCGTCGGAGCAGAGGAAGGCGGCGGCCCGCGCGATGTCCTCGGGCTGCCCCACCCGCCCGACCGGGATGCGCGCCTCCAACTGGGCCTTGGGGCCTGCCGGATCGTCGAGGAAGGGCGCGGTGGCGGAGGTGCGGGTCATGCCGGGCGCGATGGTGTTGACCCGGATGCGATGCGGGGCGCCGGCCGCGCACAGGTGCAGGCTCATCGCCAACACCCCACCTTTGGCGGCCCCGTGGGGCACCATCGGCATGAACGGCGCCCCGCGTACGGCGGCCACGGACGCCACGTTGAGAACGGCCCCGCCACCGCGTGCGATCAAATGCGGCCAGGCGGCCTGGGTGCAGAAGTAGGGGATGTCCAGCTCGTTCTTGATGGTGAAGTACCAGTCCTCGGCGGGCATCGTCCCGAACGGGCCGTTCCGCAGCGCGGAGGCGTTGTTGTAGAGGATGTCGATCCCGCCGAAGGCCGCGATCCCGGCCTCGATCCACTCCCGGGCACCGCCCTCGGTGGACAGGTCCACGGGTGCGAGGGACCGCATGATTCCGCCGGCCTTTTCGACGAGTTCCACGGTCTCGGCCGCGCTGTCCGCGTCGATGTCACAACCGAATACTTCAGCACCCTCCGCAGCGAATACCAGCGCCGCGGCCCGCCCTATTCCAGCCCCCGTTCCACTGATGAAAGCGATTTTCCCGGCCAGTCGACCCATGATTGCCAAGTCCCTTGTCCCGTGCCGCCGTGGTGCGGTGGTGGCAGCGTAGGTACGGCCATTGGCGAGAACAAGAAATGGGTCAACGAAGGGCCATCGGGGGTTCGTATGGCTGGTATGAGGCGGGAAGCCGGAAACTCCTCACAGGTTCACGGCAGGATGTCCCCATGAGCACCGACGACCAGTCCCGGCTGATGCGCGCCAACCAGGCGAACTGGGACGCCCGCACCCCCGTCCACCTCGCCAGCCGCTTCTACGGCCTCGACGGCGACCCGGACCCGGCCCGCTGGTTCGCCGCCTTCGAGTGGGACGACCTCGGCGAGCTGACCGGCCGTGACGTGCTCCACCTCCAGTGTCATCTCGGCACGGAGACCCTCGCGTTCGCACAGCGCGGGGCGCGTGCCACGGGCCTCGACTTCTCCGAGGCGTCCGTCACGGCCGCGAACGACATCGCGGCGAAGGCGGGCCTCGACGTCGACTACGTACAGGCGAACGTGTACGACGCCGTGGAGGCGCTGGGGCAACGGCAGTTCGACGTCGTGTACACCGGCAAGGGCGCCCTGTGCTACCTGCCCGACCTATCACGCTGGGCGGACACGATCGCCCAACTTCTGCGCCCCGGCAGCCTGTTGTACATCGTCGAGTTTCACCCTCTCCTCAACTCCCTCGGCCCGAAGCCGACTCCGGGCGAAGGACCGGAACTCCTGCTGCGCCACGACTACCTGGGCGGCGGGGGCCCGGTGCACCGGGACGCGACGTTCACGTACACCGACGGCCCGGCCGTGGCCGGCGCGACCGACAGCTACGAGTGGATGCACGGAATAGACGAAGTCATCAACGCGTTGACGACAGCGGGACTGAACATCCGGCGCCTTCGCGAGAGCGACGAACTGCCGTGGCCGCGCTGGCCGCAGATGGTCCGGACCGAGACCGGCTGGTGGCGACTGCCCGAGCCCCGGATCCCCCTCCTGTACGGCCTCCTGGCGAGTCGCTGAGCCCTACGTCACACCCAGAACCGCACCGGGTGTGCTACGGTGCGGTCAGCACTTGTGTACGCCCCGTTGTGGGCGCCGGTGCAGATCTGATGTCACCTTCGCCGAACAGCCCGTCGATCTCCGACCGGCACACCGGCTTCTCCACACCACTTCGTGACCGGCGTCTTTCTGCCGTACCCGAGGTGATGTTCCCCGCCGCCCCGAGGAGCGCTCATTCGCCCTCCGCCTGCGGCTTCTCCCCCTTCCTTCCGCATGACACACCACAACCACATGCACTCGTCCTTGAAAGGACCACCCATCATGACCACCACACTTGAACCCCCAGTACAGGAACAGCCCCGCATCCAGAACGCCACCGGTGTCCTCGACATCGACGGCAACGGGAAGGGGCACCTGCGAGCGCTGAACTGCCAGCCCTCGCCCACCGACCTCCAGGTCTCCCCCGCGTTGATCCGCCGTCACGGCCTGCGCAAGGGCGACCTCGTGGAAGGCGTCCGCGGCGGGCAACGCGCCCTGACCGAGGTCGCGTTCGTCAACGGGCACACGCCCGCCGAACTCCGCGGCCGACGCCACTTCCGCGACCTCACCCCGCTGCACCCGCGTGAGCGGCTGCACCTCGAACACCCGGCGGCCGGCCTGACCGGACGCGTCGCCGACCTGATCGCCCCCGTCGGCAAGGGCCAGCGCGGCCTGATCGTGGCCCCGCCCAAGACCGGCAAGACCGTACTGCTCCAGCAGATCGCGGCAGCCGTCGCCGGCAACCACCCCGAGGCCCGCCTCATGGTCGTGCTGCTCGACGAGCGGCCCGAGGAGGTCACCGACATGCGGCGCTCCGTGCGCGGCGAGGTGTACGCCTCCACCTTCGACAAGGCCCCCAAGCAGCACATCGCGCTGGCCGAGCTCGTGATCGAGCGGGCCAAGCGGCTCGTCGAGGCGGGCGAGGACGTAGTGATCCTCCTCGACTCACTGACCCGGCTGTGCCGAGCACACAACAACGCGGCCGCTTCCGGCGGCCGTACCCTCAGCGGCGGCGTCGACGCGACAGCGCTGATCGGCCCGAAGAAGTTCTTCGGCGCCGCACGCCTGGCCGAGGAGGGCGGCTCCCTCACCATCCTCGCCACCGCACTGGTGGAGACCGGCTCCCGCGCCGACGACTTCTACTTCGAGGAACTCAAGAGCACCGGCAACATGGAACTCCGCCTCAGCCGCGACCTGGCCTCCCGCCGAGTCTTCCCGGCCATCGAGATCACCCCGTCCGGCACCCGCCGAGAGGAACTCCTCCTCACTCCGGCCGAGTTGACGGCAGTACGGGGCCTGCGCCGAGTCCTCCAGAACAGGGACGCGCAGGGCAGCCTGGAAACCCTGCTGGAGCGCATGCGAGAGACCCCGGACAACGCAACGTTCCTACGCCAGATCCAGCCCACGCTCCCATCAAACTGACCTGGGCTTCGTTTCCCCAGGGGCGCGGGGCTGTGCCGATTTGCGGCTCCGCCGCGTGGGCGCGACCAGCCCCCACCGACCCGCAGACGAATGACCGCCAACCCAGCGGAGCGCTAGCGCATCCGGGTGCAGACGAACCCCGCTCGGCCCGGCCAACACCCTCCACGGCGTCTCCGTTCCTACGTTTGCGGTATGACAATCGGATTCCCATCCCGGACCGCTGTGTCGGCCTGCGCCCTCTGCCTCGCGGGCGCCCTCGCGTTCACCCCCGTCGCGGCGGCAGCCCACACCGGGTCGGATCCCGGCAGAGCAACACCACCACCCACACTCCTGAACCGCCCCGACACCCAGGTCCGCCCACACCCCGGCACACCCCAGGTCCCAGACATCTCCGCCCTGTCATGGCTAGTCGCCGACGCCCACACCGGCGAAGTCCTCGCCGCCCACGACGCCCACCGCAAACTCCCACCCGCCAGCACCCTGAAGACCCTGTTCGCCCTGACCGTCCTCCCCGCACTCCCCGGAGGGATCCGGCACCGAGTGAGCGAACAAGACCTGGCAGGCATCGGCGAAGGCAGCAGCCTGGTCGGAGTCGAGGAGGGCCACACCTACCGCGTAGCCGACCTGTGGCGCGGAGTCTTCCTCAACTCCGGCAACGACGCCGTGCACGTCCTCGCCTCCCTCAACGGCGGCTGGGACACCACGGCCACCCGGATGCAGGCCAAGGCACGGGTCCTCGGCGCGCTCGACACCCACGTCATCTCGCCGGACGGCTACGACACCGACGGCCAGGTCTCCTCCGCCTTCGACCTCGCGGTGTTCGGCCGGGCCGGACTGCGCAACGCGGACTTCGCTCGCTACTGCTCAACCGCCGAGGCCCAGTTCCCGGGCAAGGGATCGTCGTACGGCATCCAGAACACCAACCGCCTGCTGACCGGCAACGACGGCGTGGAGCCGTATCCGGGGCTCATCGGCGTCAAGAACGGCTACACCACGCACGCCGGCAACACCCTTGTCGCAGCGGCGCGTAGAGGTGGGCGCTCGCTCGTCGTGACCGTGATGAACCCTCAGGCGGGCGGCGGCTTCACCGTGTACGAGGAGGCGCGCGAGCTGCTCGACTGGGGGTTCGCGGCAGCCGGGCGGGTCGATCCGGTGGGGTCGCTGGACGCGTTGCGGGCCAGGCCGAGGCCGGGTCCCGCGGCCGTACCGGTGGCTGCGGCGGCCGTAGCGGACGAGGGTCCGGGCTGGGCCGAGACCGCGGCGATCGTGGCCGCCGCGGTGCTGGGCGCGGGCGCGGTGGTGGCCGCGATGCGGTTCAAGATCAGGCGGCTCCCGCCGGTCTGACCCGTCGGCAGCCACAGCAGCAGGCCGAGTGTGACCCAGGTGTACGTGTTGCTGCCGAGGAAGCCGTCGATGCCCGAGGCGTCGTCGAACCACAGCCACACCACACTCGTGCACATCACCGCGTAGAGGGCGCCCGCGATCCGCGGGTGCCCTGCGCGGACGAGTACGGCGAAGGCCGGCAGCAGCCACACGAGGTGGTGCACCCAGGTGATCGGGCTGATCAGACACGCGGTCAGCCCGGTCAGCGCGAACGCGGCCGTCCAGTCCCCGACGACGATCGCACGGCGCGCTCGCACCGCCCAGACGGCCAGGACAAGCACGACGACCGTCGCCCACAGTGGGCGGCCCGTCTCGCCGAGCCGGGCCAGGACTCCTTGCAGGGACTGGTTGGAGACGTAGTCGAGGCGGCCCACCCGGGTCGTGTCCCACAACGCGTCGGTCCAGTAGAACTTCGACGCGTCCGGGACCACCAGGGCCGCAAGCCCGGTCGCCCCGAGCGCCACAGCCGTCGCCACCGCGGCGGCTTTCCAGCGTCTGGCCAGCAGCAACAGGGCGATGAACAGCGCCGGCGTGAGCTTGATCGCGGCCGCGAGTCCGATGCCCACGCCCGCCCAGCGGCCCCGGCCGGTGGAGAGCAGCCAGCCGTCGCCGAGGACGAGGGCCAGCAGCAGGAGGTTCACCTGCCCGAAGCTGAAGGTGTCGCGCAACGGCTCGAACAGCGCCAGCCCGCAGGCCACCAGCGCCCACCCGAACCAGCCGTAGCGCCGCCACCCGGGCCCGGCCAGGATCCGAAGCACTACGCCGAGAGCCGCCAGGTTGAGCACCAGCGCGCCGACGATCGCGGTGCCGAGCCCGACGTACGCCATCGGGGCCATGCTGACGGCGGCGAACGGCGGGTAGGTGAAGCCGTACGTCGTCCCCGGCACCTGATAGTCGTAGATCCGGCCGCCGTGGTGGAGCCAGGTGTGGACGGTGCCGTAGTAGACGCGCAGGTCGAACCAGTCGCGGAGCAGTGGGACGGTCGCCGTGAAGGCGGTGACGACGGCGACGACGGCCAGTACCAGGAGGACGCGGCCGCGGTCGGTGGTGGGTGTTCTCATGCCGTACGTCCCAGGGCTGGGGCCTCTGCCGCCTGGCGGGCCTGCCAGAGGACGACGATCGCGAGGACGCCGCCGGAGACGGCCAGCACGAGTTGGCCGATGTCGGCGGGGCCGCCGCTCGGGAGGACGGCGAGGGCGAGAACACCGGTCACGGCGGCCACCCGGTGTCGTACGGACGTGCTCGGCGCGGCGGCGGCGATGAGGAAGAGGCCCCACAGGGCGTACCAGGGGCGGATCGCCGGGCCGAAGGCGGCGACGACCGCGAGGCTCAGGCCTAGGGCGTAGACCGGGCTGGGGCGCAGGCGGAACCATATGGCGAGGATGGCCGCGCCGGTGACCGCGAGCCCGAAGGCGTGCCAGGCCGGGACGGCGAAGGGCGCGAGATCGCTGCCGAGGTGTTTCAGCAGGGCGCCGGTGGCGCGGCCGAGCAGGCTGGTGAGGGCCCAGTTGTGCGCCGAGACGGGTGTGTCGAGGGCGCCTATCCAGCCATAGCCCGTGCCGGCTACGGCGGTTGCCGCGACCGTGGTGGCGGCGGACGCGACGACGGTCGTCGTGACGGCCTTGGCCGGGCGGTGGCCCGCGCGGATCTGGAGGAGCACGACCGCGGCGAGACCGAGTGCGGCCGGTGCCTTGACCAGGGCAGCGAGCGTGACGAGTACGGCGCCCAGGATCGGCCAGCGGCCCAGGGCGGCGACCAGGCCGATACCGAGCAGCCCGAGCATGATCGCGTCGTTGTGGGCGCCCGCGACGAGGTGGAGCAGGACGAGCGGGTTGAGGGCGCCGAGCCAGAGCGCGGCGGCCGGGTCGGCGCCGCTGTGCCGGGCGAGCCGGGGCAGCGCGGCGGCCATCAGGCCCACTCCGAGGAGAGCGACGAGCCGCATCCCGAAGAGCCCGGCGGGGAGTTCGCCGCGAGTCAGTCCGGAGAGTGCCGAGGCCATCGCGAGGAACACCGGGCCGTACGGCGCGCCGGTGTGCTGCCACAGCGGGGCGACCTCGTCGGCGAGGGGGCCGCCGAGCGCGGCCGGGCCGTGCGCGTAGACGTCCATGTGGGCGTCGACCATGGCGCCCTGCGCGAGATAGCTGTACACGTCCCGGCTGAACAGCGGCGGTGCGAGCAGCAGCGGGGCCGCCCACACGGCGAGGACCAGGAACAGGGAGCGCGGGGTGGGTGGTTCGGCGCTGCGGACCAGCTTGCCCAGCAGCAGCCAGGCCGCTATCAGCAGGACGACACCGAAGTAAACCCCGACCAGCCCGAGCGCCGCCTGCACGGAGGCCGGCGAGAAGAGGTCCGCGGCCGGGAGCGCTCCGGCCGTCTCACCGCCCAGGGCGAGCACGGCGGTACCGGCCAGGCCGAGTACCTGGCAGCGGCGGAGATCGACGGGAAAAGCCATGGCCAACACTCGCCAAGCGTGTCAACGCCGGATGGCGGGAAAGCGACGTGCCGCTCTCCGTGCGGCGGCCTGCGCATGACCTCCGTGTGATCGGGCCTCGGTACCGGTGAATTCGCCGTGCCGTCAGAACACCGACACCCCGGTGAGGGTCGTGAAGCGGTCCAGGGCCGCGACCCCGGCGACCGAGTTCCCCCGCTCGTCGAGTCCCGGGCTCCACACGGCGAGGGTGCAGCGGCCGGGGACGATCGCGATGATGCCGCCGCCCACTCCGCTCTTGCCGGGCAGGCCCACCCGGTAGGCGAACTCACCCGCCGCGTCGTACGTCCCGCACGTCAGCATCACCGCGTTGACCTGCTTGGCCTGGGTGAGGGTGAGCAGCCGGCTGCCGTCGGCGCGGCTGCCGTGCCGGGCCAGGAAACCGGCCGCGAGGGCGAGGTCGGCGCAGGACGCCATGACGGAACACTGCCGGAAGTACTGGTCCAGGAGGACGGGCACCTCGTTGTCGATGTTGCCGTAGGACTTCATGAAGTGGGCGAGGGCCGCGTTGCGGTCACCGTTCGCCGACTCGGAGGCGGCGACGTCCTTGTCGAAGTCGAGGGACGGGTTCCCGCTCTCCGCACGCAGGAAGGCCAACAGCTCTCCGGCCGCGTCTCCGGTACGGGTCTGGAGCCGGTCGGTGACGACGAGCGCGCCCGCGTTGATGAACGGGTTGCGCGGGATGCCGCTCTCGTACTCCAGCTGGACAAGGGAGTTGAAGGGGTTGCCGGAGGGCTCGCGGCCCACGTGCTCCCACAGTTCGTCGCCCTCGCGGGCCAGGTCGAGGGCGAGGGTGAAGACCTTGGTGATGGACTGCGTGGAGAACGGCTGCCGCCAGTCCCCCACGCCGTACACCGTGCCGTCCAGCTCCGCGACGGCCATGCCGAAGCGGCGCGGGTCGCAGGCCGCGAGCGCCGGGATGTAGTCGGCGGCCCGGCCACGGCCGGGCATCCGCTCGATCTCACCGGCGATGCGCTCCAGGACCGGCTGGAAGGTCATCGATGGGGACATGATCACCATTGTGCCTCCGGGCGGGTCCTGGTGCGCGTGGGCATATCAGACGGCGGGGATCAGACGGCTACGGGTCCACTGCCGGCCAGGACCTCGGGCCGCAGCAGGGCGGCGAGCGTCTCGGCGGGCAACAGGCCCTTCTCCAGGACGAGTTCGGCCACACCCCGGCCGGTGGCGAGGGCCTCCTTGGCGATGTCGGTGGCGGCCGTGTACCCGATGTGCGGGTTGAGCGCGGTCACCAGGCCGATGGAGTTCTCGACGCTCGCGCGCAGCGCCTCGGTGTTGGCGGTGATGCCGTCCACGCACCGCTCGGCGAGGGTGAGGCAGGCAGCCCGCAGATGGGTGATGCTCTCCGACAGCGAGTGCAGGATGATCGGCTCGAACGCGTTGAGCTGGAGCTGTCCGGCCTCGGCGGCCATGGTGATGGTGACGTCGTTGCCGATCACCTCGAAGGCGACCTGGTTGACGACCTCGGGGATCACCGGGTTGACCTTGCCGGGCATGATGCTCGAACCGGCCTGAACCGGCGGCAGGTTGATCTCCCCGAGCCCCGCACGCGGCCCCGAGGACAGCAGCCGCAGATCGTTGCAGCTCTTGGAGAGCTTGACGGCAACGCGCTTGAGCACACCCGACATCTGCACGAACGCCCCGCAGTCCTGCGTGGCCTCGACCAGATTGGCCGCCGTCACCAACGGCAGCCCGGTGATCTCCGAGAGATGCCGCCGAGCCGACTCCGCATACCCGGCAGGTGCGTTGAGTCCGGTCCCGATGGCCGTGGCCCCCAAGTTGATCTCATGGATCAACTGGACTGCCTCGTCAAGACGTTGACGATCCTCGTCAATCATGACCGCGTACGCCGAGAACTCTTGACCGAGCGTCATCGGCACCGCGTCCTGCAACTGTGTACGGCCCATCTTGAGCACGTCACGAAACTCAACAGCCTTACGGGCGAAGGCGTCCTGCAGTACAGACATTGACGCGATCAACCCATGTACGGCGAAGACGGTCGCTATCTTGACGGCGGTCGGATACACGTCATTGGTCGACTGACCGAGGTTGACGTCCTCGTTCGGGTGCAGGTACTGGTACTCACCCTTGCCGTGCCCGAGCAACTCCAACGCCCGGTTCGCGACAACCTCGTTGGCGTTCATGTTGGTAGAGGTACCAGCCCCACCCTGGACGACGTCCACGACGAACTGGTCATGCAGCTTCCCGTCCCGGATCTCCTGGCAGGCGGCGACAATCGCGGCGGCCTTCTCAGGCGCCAACAGCCCGAGCTCCTCATTGGCGCGAGCGGCGGCTTCCTTGACGGCGGCGAGAGCATTGATCAAGTGCGGATAGATGGAGATCGGCGTCCCGGTGATCGGGAAGTTCTCCGTGGCCCGCAGGGTGTGAACACCCCAGTAGGCATCACCGGGTACATCCCGATCCCCGAGCAGATCATGTTCGCGACGGGTAATGGCAGACATGGGTCCCTCTTCCAACAGCGTTCAGTTGTTTTTTAGGGGCGCGGGGAACTGCGCGACCAGCCACGACGGACCCGCGCATCCCCACAACCGATCTAGGCACACGCAGAAAACGGCAACACCGGATCCAAAGCCCGCACTGGCCGAACACAACCCACCGACTCGCCGCCACCGAGCAACGGCTCCCCCGCAAACTCGGTGAGCAGCCCCTCCTCAACCCCGGCCCGAACAAGCGCAGCCGCAGCGACAGGCACCCGCGCCCGATTGGCCCCGTCCGACACCTTCACAGCCACCGCCCGCCCATCAGGCAACGCAGCAACCTGAACCCCTTCAAAGCCGTCCTTGGCCAACAGCCCCGGCACGGCCCGCATCAACGCGGCCACATCCCGCCCCGCCCCGGACGCCATCTCCGCGTAGTCACGCATCGCATCGGCAACCCGAGCCTCAGGCGTACCCGGCGCCGCACTCACGATCCGCGAGACGCCCCGAGCAAGACCATGCAGGGAGATGGAGAACAAAGGAGCCCCGCACCCATCCACACTCACCCGAGCGATCCGCTGCCCGGTGAGATCCTCGACGATCTCCGCGATCGCCTGCTGCAACGGATGCGCGGGATCGAGATAGTCGTCGAGCGACCAACCATTGAGCTTCGACACATACAACATCGCCGCGTGCTTCCCGGAACAGTTCTGCGCAAGCCGGGACGGCGCCCGCCCTTCACGCACCCAGGCATCCCGCACGACCGGATCGAACGGCAGGTCAGGAACGTTGCGCAAGGACTCCTCGGTGAGCCCGGCGAGTTCAAGGATCCGCCGAGCCCCGGCAAGGTGACGTTCCTCGCCGGAGTGACTGGCGGCGGCGAGCGAGAGCAGCTCACCGTCGAGCGGCAACCCGGCCCGCACCATGGCGACGGCCTGCACCGGCTTGATGGCCGAGCGCGGATAGAACGCCGCCTCGATGTCGCCGATCTGGAGTTGAACCTGTCCGTCGCCATCGAGGACGACGACGGAACCGTAGTGGATGCCCTCGATCATTCCGCCGCGTATGAGGTGGGCGACGGGTGCGTGGAGGGGTTCACGGATGAGGGGTGGGTCCGCGAGGGAACTGCTGTACATCATTGCCTGTCGGGGTCAGGACGACGTGGGTCTCACGCGTCGGGTGCGGTGGAGGACGTGCTGGCCACGCGGCGGCGGACGGCGAACCATCCGGCGACCAGCGCGGCGGCGATCAGCGGCAGACAGAGCACGGTGGTGCGTCCGGCGCCGCCGTCGGCGTACATGAGGACCAGGACGGAGGCGAGGAAGGCCAGCGTCACGAGTTCGGTCCAGGGAGAGCCCGGCAACCGGTAGCTGGGGCGGGAGAGTTCGCCCTTCTCGGTCTTCCGCCAGAAGAGGAAGTGGCAGAGCATGATCATGCCCCAGGTGGAGAGGATGCCGATCGCCGCGAAGTTGAGGACGATCTCGAACGCGTCCGCCGGGACGACGAAGTTGAGGCCGACGCCGAGGACGCAGATGCCGCTGGTGAGCAGGATGCCGCCGTAGGGGACCTGGCTGCGGCTCATGACCGAGGTGAACTTGGGGGCGGAGCCGGACATCGCCATCGAGCGGAGGATTCGGCCGGTGGAGTACAGACCGGAGTTGAGCGAGGACATGGCCGCGGTGAGGACGACGAGGTTCATGACGCCGCCGGCCGCCGGGATACCGATGTTCGACAGCACGGTCACGAAGGGACTCTGGCCCGCGCTGTACTTGTTCCACGGCAGCAGCATCGAGAGCAGGACGACCGAGCCGACGTAGAAGAGGCCGACGCGCCACATGATCGAGTTGATCGCCTTGGGCATGATCTTCTCGGGGTTCTCGGTCTCGCCGGCGGCGACGCCGACCAGTTCGACGGAGGCGTAGGCGAAGACGACGCCCTGGATGATCAGGAGCATGGGCAGCAGGCCGTTGGGGAAGATGCCGCCGTTGTCGGTGATCAGGGACGGGCCGGGGGTCGTGCCGTCGACCTGGTGCTGGGTGACCAGCAGGAAGATGCCGATGAGCATGAAGACGACGAGCGCGCTGACCTTGATGATCGCGAACCAGAACTCCAGCTCGCCGAACATCCGCACCGAGATCAGGTTCACCGTGAGGACCACGGCGAGGGCGATCAGGGCGATCACCCACTGGGGGATGTCGGAGAACATGCTCCAGTAGTGGGTGTAGACGGCGACGGCGGTGATGTCGGCGATGCCGGTGGTGGCCCAGTTCAGGAAGTACATCCAGCCCGCTATGTACGCGCCCTTCTCGCCCAGGAATTCGCGGGCGTACGACACGAAGGCGCCGGACGAGGGCCGGTACAGGACGAGTTCGCCCAGGGCGCGTACGACGAGGAAGGCGAAGAGGCCGCAGACCGCGTACGCGATGAACAGGGAGGGGCCGGCGTCGGCGAGGCGGCCGCCGGCGCCGAGGAAGAGGCCGGTGCCGATCGCGCCGCCGATGGCGATCATGTTGACGTGCCGGGACTTCAGGGACTTGCTGTAGCCGGCGTCTCCGGCGTCGACATGGCCGGATCGTTTCTGCACGCCGTCTTGCAGGGACTGCTCGCTGCCGTGCAGGGACTGCTCGCTCACGCCTCGGGTCCGCCTTCCGTGGGGGTGTTCGTGCGCGCGGGGCGCACGATGTCGGTGAGGGTCGTCTCGACCCGGTCGAGGTGGTGGGACATGGCCTCGACGGCGTCCGGCTCGCTGCCGTCGATCAGCGCCTCGACGATCGCCCGGTGTTCGCGGTTGGACTGCTCGCGCCGGCCGCCGAGTTCGTTGAGGAACGCGGACTGGCGGGCCAGCGCGTCGCGGATCTCCTCGATGACCCGGCGGAACACCGGGTTCTGGGCGGCCTCCGCCACCGTGAGGTGGAAGAGGGTGTCCATCGCGACCCACGCGGTGGTGTCGGTCTCCCGTTCCATACGGTCCAGGAGGTGGGCCAGGTGGTCCAGGTTCTCCGGGGTGCGGCGCAGTGCCGCGTACCCGGCGACCGGGATCTCGACGTGGCGGCGCACTTCCAGCAGGTCGCTGGCCGCGTAGTCGCCGAAGGTGGGGTCCTCCACGGCGTTGGCCACCACGAAGGTGCCCTTGCCGGTCTTGGAGACGGTCAGCCCCATGGTCTGCAGGGCCCGCAGGGCCTCGCGGAGCACGGGCCTGCTGATCTCCAGGGTGCGGCAGAGCTCCGCCTCGGAGGGGAGCTTGTCGCCGATGGCGTAGTCGCCGCGCTCGATGGCGCCGCGGAGGTGGACAAGCACCGCTTCCATGGCGCTGACGCGCCGCGGCCCGACTCCACCTGTCTGGCTGTCTGACAGGTTCACGGACGTGATCCTGCGGGTGACGGGACAGTGCTGTCAAGCGATCGGAAAAGAAAGATTCAGCGGGCGCGAAGCCTGAAAATCCGGCTTCACGCCCGCTGTGATGATCGTCCGTGCGGTGTCAGTGACTTTCAGCTGTTGAGCACACCCGTGCCGAGCAGCCCGAACAGCAGCAGACCGATGATGATCCGGTAGATCACGAACGCGTTGAAGGAGTGCTTCGCGACGAACTTCAGCAGCCAGGCGATGGAGCCGTAGGCGACCACGAAGGACACGATCGTGCCGACGGCCAGCGGAGCGGCGCCCACGCCTGCCCCGAGGGCGTCCTTCAGCTCGTAGATGCCGGCGCCGGTCAGCGCGGGGATGCCGAGGAAGAAGGAGAGCCGGGTCGCGGCGACGCGGTCCAGGTCGAGGATGAGACCGGTGGACATGGTGGCGCCGGAGCGTGAGAAGCCGGGGAAGAGCAGCGCGAGGATCTGTGAACTGCCCACCAGCATCGCGTCCTTGAACGTGAC
Source organism: Streptomyces prunicolor (assembly GCF_045162825.1). NCBI lineage: Bacteria > Bacillati > Actinomycetota > Actinomycetes > Kitasatosporales > Streptomycetaceae > Streptomyces > Streptomyces prunicolor. The sequence goes on from NZ_CP108676.1 coordinate 975,066, forward strand.
GTCGTCCTCACCGCGCTTGTGCCGGCCCATCTGGTCGGCACACCACATGACACCACTGCCGACGATCAGCGAGGCGGCCACCACCCACAGCGAGCCGAGCGGCCCGTCGATGAGCGGCTTGGCGGCCAGGCCCACGATCACGATCGGGATCGTCGCGTAGATCACCCACCAGGCGAACTTGTAGTCGTGGTGATAGCGCTCCTCGCGGTTGCGCAGGCCACGGCCCCACGCGGTCACGATCCGCACGATGTCCTTGAAGAAGTACAGGAGCACGGCGGCGATGGCGCCGACCTGGATGACGGCCGAGAACGCGACGACGGAATCGTCGTCCACGGGGATGTTCATCAGCCCCTCGACGATCTTCAGATGGCCGGTCGAGGAGACCGGAAGGAACTCGGTCACCCCCTCGACGACTCCGAGGACGGCGGCCTGACCGACGCTGATGACGCTCATGAGATCCAGTTCTTGGGAGTTGGTCGACAGTGCTGTAGACAATAGCCCTGGGAGCGGTCCTGCCCGGGCGCGGGAGCCGCCCGACCTCTTACGCCCACAGGGCCTGCGCGATCGACACCCCGACAAATGCCGCACCGAGGCCCGCCATCACGCTGCCGACGACGTTGGCGGCAGCGTAGAGCCCCGCCCCTGTCTCGGTCAGCCGCAGTGTCTCGTACGAGAAGGTCGAGTACGTCGTCAGGGCCCCGCAAAGCCCTGTCCCGACGAGGAGTTGGAGCTGCGAACCCGCCGCACCGGCGGACACCGCACCGGTCAGCACACCGAGAACCAGACAGCCGGAGACGTTCACCGCGAAGGTGCCCCAGGGGAACACGGTGTCGTGCCGGGTCTGCACCGCGCGGTCGGTGAGATAGCGGAGCGGGGCACCGACCATGGCTCCCGCGACGACCAACACCCAGTTCACAACGACCTCTTACCCTTCCGGTCCGATTCACCGGAGTCGTCCGCGCGGCCCGCATACCGGATGACCTCGCACTCGTCGAGGATCACGAGCCCTTCGTCGACGAGTTCGTCGAGCTGCGGCAGGAACGCCCGTACGCGCTCCTCGGTGTCCACGATCACGATCGCCACCGGCAGGTCCTCGCTGAGCGACAGCAGCCGCGAGGTGTGGATCAGGGAGGAGGCGCCGAAGCCCTCGATGCCCCGGAAGACGCTGGCACCGGCCAGCCCGGCCGCGTGCGCGCGGTGCACGATCTCCGTGTAGAGGGGCTTGTGGTGCCAGGTGTCGTTCTCGCCGATGAAGACGGTCACGCGCAGGGCGCCGCCGGTCAGTCTGGTCATCGCTGCCTCCGCTTCAGGACACGACGGGCCGTCGTCGCCCCGAGCCACACCGCCGTGAGCGCCGCGATCAGGGTCGCGGCGAGATAGGCCAGCGCGGTGCGGGGATGGCCCCCGTCGACCAGTTTCTGGATGTCGACGGCGTACGTCGAGAAGGTCGTGAACCCGCCGAGCACGCCGGTGCCGAAGAACGGCCGCACCAGCCGGTGCGCGGCCCACACATCGGTGATGACCACCATGAACACGCCTATCACTGCGCACCCGACGACGTTGATCCCGAAGGTCGTCCAGGGGAAACCGCCGCCCTGCGCGGGCCACCAGAGCGAGGCCGCGTACCGGGCCACGGCCCCGATCGCGCCGCCGAGCGCGACCACCGCGACGACGGGTCCCTGACCGCGCCAGACGGACGGACGCGGCGCCTGGGACCGGGCGCGAAGGCTCTCGGCTTCGGGGGCTGACATGGTCGTACGTCTCCTACTCGTCGGGGGCCCTGGGGGCACACGCCACTACAAGTAGGGACCGTTGGCGGCACCTCTGCCGCGGTTCGGGTACGGCGGGCCCCACCGCCGCGCCGCGAGAGGTGATCACGGCCGGGCATCAGGGTAACGCCGGGGGCGGGCCGGGGTCACTTCGGGGCGGGCGGCTCGCACAGCGCGATCCCGCGCTCCCACACGCTGCCCAGCACCAGGTGCCCGGCGGCCTCGCACACGCTGGTGGCCATCCGGTACGACGAGCCGCGCGCGGCGAGGTGATGGACGACGGCTCCGTCGTCGTCGAATGCCATGGCTCCGATCGTGCCGGTGGGCCGGAAGGGCATGCGCACGGCGACACGGGCCGCGGCCTGCCGTACGGCGGGTGAGGCCCGGTGGAGCAGTTCGAGCGGTGCGACGCGCGGGCCGGCCAGCGCCACCCAGATCGGCCCGTCCGGGCCGCCGCGCCAGAGGTTGTCGGGCATTCCGGGGAGGTCGTCGACGAAGGACTCGCTGCGGCCCGCCTTCGGTCCGGTGAGCCAGTAACGGGTCAGCCGGCGGGCACCGGTCTCCGCGACCACCAGGAAGGACTCGTCGGCGCTCGGGGCGAGCCCGTTGGCGAACTGGAGTCCGTCCAGGAGGACTTCGGGACTGTCGGCGCCGGGTGCGAGGCGCAACAGCCGTCCCGTGCCGGTGTGTTCGACGATGTCGCCGATCCACCGCTCCAACGGGTGGCGGAGGCTGAAGACGGTGAAGTACACACTGCCGTCCGACTGCGCGACCACGTTGCTGCCGCCCCGCAGCGGCACCCCCGCCACCGAGTCGGCGAGGACGCGTACGGTTCCGTCCGCCAAGTCGACGCGCAGCAGCCCGCGTTCCGCGTCGCACACCAACAGACCGTCGTCCGGGAGGAGTTCGAGGCCGAGCGGCCTGCCGCCGGTGTCGGCGAGGGTCTCCACCCGGACCGCCTCGGGGTCGCTCAGTCCGTCGAGGCGGAGGATGCGGCCGTCCTCGACGCCGGTCAGCACCCGGCCGCGGGCGTCGGCCACCACGTCCTCCGGGCCACGGCCGCCGATCGCGACGTAACGGCGGGCGAGCAGGGCGTCAGGTCGGTCATCGGGGCGGTCCACGAAAGCCTCCACGGTTCGGTCCGGCGCGCGTACGCTTGCTGTTCTTCCCGGTCGTCGCGGCGCTCGGTCACGTTTGCCGAGCGTATTGCCGGTGACCCGGATCCCGCTGCCGGTCGGCGAGAAGGGGGCCCTCATGCCATGGACGGCCACCCACCGTGCGGGACGTCCCCGGTGAGACGGGTGCGCGAGCTGTGGCAGGGCCTGGGACTGGCCGAACTCAACCGGCGCGGGCGGGAGTTGGAGCTGCTGCACCGGGCGATGGGGTTCGCGACGCTCGCCCTGGTCACCCTCGCACCCCTGCTGATCGTGGTGGCCGCGGCCGATCCGATCGGGCACGGCGGGTTCGCGCTGTGGCTGGTGGACGGCATGGACCTGTCCGGCCGCTCCGCCCGCGCGCTCACCGACGTGTTCACCCCACCCCGCAAGGTCATCGGTGCCACCAGCGCGTGGAGCGTGGCGCTGCTCGCGCTGTTCGGGCTGTCCTTCGCGTCGAGCGTGCAGAGCGGCTACGAGCACGTGTGGCGCCCGACCGACGCCCCGTGGCATCGCGTCTGGCGGCGCCAACTGATCTGGCTGGTCATGCTGATGGGCTACCTGTACGCGCAGGTGCAGACCCGCAACGTCCTGGAGGGCACGCCCCGCATCCTGCTCAGCATGGCGGCCGGCCTGCTGTTCTTCTGGTGGGGCCCGCACTTCCTGCTCAACCGCCAGATCCCCTGGCGCTATCTGCTCCCGGGCGCGCTCGCCACGATGGCGGGCCTGGTCGGCCTGCGCTGGTTCTCGTACCTGGTGTTCACCCCGCTCCTGGTCACCAACGCGGTCAGCTACGGCCCGGTCGGCACGGTCCTGGTGGTGGAGTCCTGGCTGGTCGGCGTGGGCTTCGTGCTCTACGGCGGCGCGCTGGTCGGCAGGCTGCTGTGCGAGCGGTTCGGGGACCCGGAGGCGGCGTTCCGCACCGAGCCGGAGACTCCGGAGGGTACGGACGCCGAGCAGGAGGAACCGCCGACGCGTTCCCGGCAGGACAAGGTGTGAGGTCCGCCGGGACCCGAGGCGGGGCCGGGTCTACCAGCCCTTCTCGAACATCCGGGCCACCTCGGCGATACGCACCTCGTCGCGCCGGTAGTAGGTGCGCAGCCGGATCCGCCGCACACGCAACACGCCCATGCCCGCGAGGAGTTCGAGGTGGGTGTCGGCGACCTGGCGGGACACGCCCAGTTTCGCCGCCACGGCCTCCGAGGTGACACCGACCTCGGGGATCCACTGATGGTCCGGGAAGTGGGCGGCCGGATCTCTCAGCCACTCCAGGATGTCCAACCGTCGCTGACCTGCCGGAGTCCTCAGCATCTCGTGACCCTCCGTCCTGCGCGCCGCTTGCCGCGTGCTCCCACTCTCCCGCAGCCCGGCCCGCCGCGTCCCCGACTCGGTGACCCTTGTCCGGGACCGAACGGTCCTGTTCGACAGGGCCGATCGGCCCTGGGGCAAGGGGCAACAGGCGGGACGCGGCCACACGGACGTGACCTGGCGGCGGCTCCCGAGGCCGGTGATGGCCGAACCGCATCGCCGTAGCCGAACAGAACCGCACGCCGAAGGACCGCGCGCCCGGAATGAGAACGTCCCCCTCCACCCGCGGCTCGCGGCTCGCGCGGGCGGAGGGGAGTTCCGCTCAGCCGTCGAGTCGTACGACCCGTACGGCTCCGGCGGGCACCGCGAGACCGCCCGCGGCGCGTTCGCCGGTCAGCAGCTCGGTGCCGTCGGTGCCGAGCGGCACCTTGACGTCCGAGGTACTGTGGTTGATCGCGAAGAGGAAACTGCCCAACTCGCCTTCCCTGCGCACGACTTCGACGTCGTACGGCAGGTCGGCGCGCGGCGCGATCCGGGCGTCCTCGGTCGCCCAGCCGAGCAGGGCGTCCAGGCCGTGGGCGTCGAGCCGGGTCGACACGTACCAGGCGGTGCCCTCGCCGAGGCGGTGCCGGGTGACGGCGGGGTGGTCGGCGGTGAGGCCTTCGGCGTACGTCCACACGGTCTCGGCACCGTTCGGGACGACGAACTCGGTCCAGACGTCACCGGTGAGTTCGGAGCCGTCCGGTCCGGTGATCCGCACCTGTTGGCCCGCCAGGAGTGGCGAGAACTCCTCCACCGTCAGGCCGAGTACGTCCCGCAGCGCGCCGGGGTAGGCGCCCTCGTGGACGGCGTCGTGCTCGTCGACGATGCCGGAGAAGTAGGAGACGACGAGGGTGCCGCCGTTCTCGACGTATCGCTCCAGGTTGCGGCCGGCCGCCTCCGTCATCAGATACAGCGCCGGTACGACGACAAGGGGATAGGCCGACAAGTCGGCTTCCGGGTGGGCGAAGTCGACCGTGAGGTGACGGTCGTAGAGGGCCTCGTAGAAGGCGTCGGCGCGCTCGCGGGCGTCGTGGTCCTCGCTGGGACGCCACGCCAGTTTCTGCGCCCACCACGACTGCCAGTCCCATACGACGGCCACGTCGGCCTGCGTGCGCGTGCCGCGTATCTGGCCCAAATCCTCGACCGACGCGCCGAGTTGGACGACCTCGCGCCAGACGCGGGTCTCCGTGCCGCCGTGCGGGAGCATCGCGGAGTGGAACTTCTCGGCGCCGCGCCGGGATTGACGCCATTGGAAGAACATCGCGCCGTCCGAGCCGCGTGCCACGTGGGAGAGGGCGTTGCGGGCCATCTGGCCGGGGGCCTTGGCGGGGTTGCGGGGCTGCCAGTTGACGCCTGAGGTGGAGTGCTCCAGGAGCAGCCACGGGGCACCGCCCGCCACCGAACGCGTCAGGTCGGCGGCCATCGCGAGGTTGACGTGGGTGCGGCGGCCGTCGGTGATCAGGTAGTGGTCGTTGGTGACGAGGTCGACCTCGCGGCCCCAGGCCCAGTAGTCGACGGACTCGCACTGGCTGAGGGCGGTCATGAAGTTGGTGGTGACCGGGATGCCGGGCGCGAGGCGGTGCAGGATGTCCCGTTCGGCGACGAAGTTCTCGCGCATCGTGGCGTCGGCGAACCGCGAATAGTCCAGCGACTGGGCCGGGTTGACGGCGGTCGGGGTGAGTCGCGGCGGGTTGATCTGGTCGAGGTCTCCGTAGCGCTGGCCCCAAAAGGCCGTCCCCCAGGCCTCGTTGACCCCGTCGACGCTCTCGTACGTCTTGGTCAGCCACCGGCGGAAGTGGGCGGCGCAGGAGTCGCAGTAACAGGCGGAGACGGGGACGCCGTACTCGTTGAAGACGTGCCAGAGCGCGAGGGCGGGATGGTCGCCGTAGCGCTCGGCGAGTTGGGTGGTGATGGTCGCGGCGGCGGCGCGGTAGTCGGCGTTGCTGTGGCAGATCGCGCCGCGTGAGCCGAACTCGTAGCGGGTGCCGTCGGCGGTGACGGGCAGGGCCTCGGGGTGGGCGCGGTAGAACCAGGCGGGCGGCGAGACGGTGGGCGTGCCGAGGTCGACGCGGATGCCGTTCTCGTGGAGGAGGTCGATGATCCGGTCGAGCCAGCCGAAGTCGTACACACCCTGCTCGGGTTCCAGCAGCGCCCAGGAGAAGATCCCGATGCTCACCATGGTGACGCCGGCCTCCCGCATCAGCCGGACGTCCTCCGGCCAGACGCTCTCCGGCCACTGCTCGGGGTTGTAGTCCCCACCGAAGGCGAGGCGGGTGAGGCCCCTGGGTGTGGTCTCCGGCATGGATCTCTCCCGTAGTCGATCATTTGGGAACGTGCACACAGCGCGCCCAAGGGCGCGACCCCTACATAACCGCACGCCCGCGACCGCTGACAAGTGTCCTTGATGTTTCTCTGCTGTGAACGCTCCCATACCGGCGCTTCTGGCCCAGGGCCCGGGAGCCGTAGAGTCTGGACCATGAGCAATACGGGGGGTCGGCGCAGACCACCGACGATCCATGACGTGGCGCGTGAGGCCGGTGTCTCGCGGGGCACGGTGTCGCGTGTCCTCAACGGCGGGCACTATGTGAGCCCGGCCGCGCAGGAGGCCGTCAACGCGGCCATCCGCAGGACGGGTTACGTCGTGAACCGGCACGCCCGGTCACTGATCACGGGGCGTTCGGACTCGGTCGGTTTCCTGTTGACGGAACCGCAGGAGAAGTTCTTCGAGGACCCGAACTTCAACATCCTGCTGCGCGGCTGCACACAGGCACTGGCCGCGCACGACATCCCGCTGCTGCTGATGCTGGCCGGCACCGAGGACGAGCGGCGGCGCATCACGCGGTACATCACCTCCGGCCACGTCGACGGGGTGCTGCTGGTCTCCAGTCACTCCGGGAACCCGGTGGCGGAGGAGCTGAGCGAGGCGGGCGTACCGCTGGTCGCGTGCGGCAAGCCGATCGGGCTCGGTTCCAAGATCAGTTATGTCGCCGCCGACGACCGGGAGGGCGCCCGTGACATGACCCGGCATCTGCTCTCCCTGGGCCGCCGCCGCATCGGCACGGTCACCGGGCCGCTGGACACTCCGGGCGGTGTCGAGCGCCTCGCCGGTTACAAGGAGGTGCTCGCCGAGGCGGGCATCGAGGTGGACGAGCGTCTCGTCGTCTCCGGCGACTACAGCCGGCTCAGCGGCGAGAAGGGTGCCGAGCGGCTGCTCGCCCAAGTCCCGGACCTGGACGCCGTGTTCGTCGCCTCCGACCTGATGGCGCGGGGCGTGCTCACCACGTTGGAGCGGGCCGGGCGGCACGTACCGGAGGACGTGGCGGTCGGCGGCTTCGACGACTCCCCCGCCGCACTCGCGTCCAGCCCCGAACTCACCACGATGCGGCAGCCCTTCGACCGGATCAGCGCGGAGATGGTGCGGGTGCTGCTGGCGCAGATCGGGGGCGAGGACACGGCGGCGGTGATCCTGCCCACGGAGTTGGTGAAGCGGGAGTCGACGTGAACGGACGGGCTCTCGGGGGGAGTTGAGGGGGCGATCCGCAGACGCGCCCCCTCCCCTCCTCGCGGTCAGGCGGACGGGTTGACGATCACGTCAGCCGTGTTGTTCGCGCTGTTCGGGTCGAAGACGGTGGGCTTGTCGGCGTGGGCGTGAACGATGACGTGGCCGGTCGCATCGGGAACGACCCGGTTGATGCGCAGCTGGAACGGGAAGCTGACGTCCGTGCCGGACTTGACCCAGATCGGCAGGGAGCAGGCGAAGTGGCCGATGGTCGAGTCGTCGCCCGGCGAATGGGCACCGCTGCAGTGTTCGGGCACGGTCGTGGCGGTGGTGCCCTCGGGGAGGTAGTAGTCGACCACGGCGACCGGGTCGCCGGAGCCGGCGTTGGCGACCCAGGCCGGGCCGTCGTTGGTGAATCGGATGGCGGTGGTGACGGTGTCGCCGGCCGCGCCGCTCACCTCGGTGCCGTGCGCGGCGAAGTCGGCGGTGTTGGCGGCCTCGATGCTCCAGGCGCGGCCGTTGTCCGAGCTGTCGAGGTCGGTGATGCCGTCGACGGGCTCGACGTCGTAGTCGAACCGGTCGAAGAGCGCGTGACCGTTGACGGTGAGCCGTAGCGGCGCGGGCAGTTCCACGGTGGCGCCGGGTGCGATGTCGGTGTCGAAGGTGCAGGTCGCGTGGGTCATGGGCATGTATGTGCCGTCGGCGTCCGGCTCGGTGTAGGTGCACTGCGGGTAGCGGGTGACGACGTCGAGGCCGTACGTCGCGTACATCTGCACGGTGAAGCCGTGGGCGGTCTCGTTGCCGGTGTTGGTGATGGCGAACGGCACGGTGAGGTCGGTGCCGGGTGCGACGCCGGTCATGTCCTGCGGGGCGGCGGTGCCGAGGTCGGGGCCGGAGCGGACGGTGACGGGGGTCTGATAGCCCTCCGGAGCGGTGAGTGTGCCGTCGGGTCCGCCGGTGGCCTGGGCGGAGTACTCGATCGTGCCCTGCGCTCCCAGGGCGGCTCCGGCGACGGCTCGCACCTTGAGCTGCACCTGTGCGCTGTAGCCCGTGGGCACGTCCCCGGTGTCGCACACCGCGACGGTGCCCGCGCCGTTCGGCGTGCAGGTGTCGGGCCAGACCACCTCGGCGACCCCGGCGAGCCCGGAGACGTCGACGGTCAGGTGTCCGTCCGTCACCGTGAAGTTGTCGTTGTCGTGATACAGACCGAGCGCCAGCGTCCGGTACTGCGCCGTACCGCCGTCCGGAGCGACGGTCACCGTCTGGTCGTACGGCACCTGGATCCACAGTTGGTCGGTCTGCGGTTCGTCGTCGGCGAAGGCGGCCCCGCTTCCGAGACCGGAGAGGACCAGCGCCCCCACGGCCCCGGCACAAGCTCCGCGACGCAGTAGACGCCCTACGGAGACTGAACTCATGACATCCCCCAGTTGAGACAGCAGAGAGCCCGGCAAATGAGAAGCACCGGGCGGGAGTTGGACCCTCCTCCGGGGCGGATGGTTGTAGGGGGGACGCACGTGGCCCGCCGTGTCGGTACGCCGACAGCCGGCCACGGCGGCGGGAGGCCGCGCTTCCACTTCCGATGCCGAGTTCGACGGTGCCATCCGGTCAGGATTGAAGAAGCCCTCACGCCTCCCCCGCCCTAGCCTGAATTCACCGGCGAAATCCGCCGGACCCCGCTTCTCGGAGGAGCTCGCCATGACCGAAGGACTGAACACGATCATCTACCCCGTCAAGGACCTCGACGCCGCGAAGGCCCTGTTCGGCGCGCTGCTGGGGGTCGAGCCGTACGCGGACGAGCCGTACTACGTCGGCTACAAGGCCGCCGGGCAGGACGTCGGTCTCGACCCGAACGGGCACGCCAAGGGCATGACCGGACCGGTGCCGTACTGGACCGTGGACGACATCCGGACACGGCTCGCGGCCATGGTGGAGGCGGGGGCCGAGCTGGTGCAGGACGTCCAGGACGTCGGCGGCGGCAAGCTCATCGCGTTCGTGAAGGACGCGGACGGGAACTTCGTCGGGCTCACGCAGAATCCGGCCGCCTGACGCCGATGCCGTACCGGCCGTCACACCCGAGCCCGCTACTTGCACATGCACTAGTTGCGCACTCAATAAATGACCGGATCAGTGTTACCGTGCGGGTATGGCAGTCAAGACGGCCGGCGCCCGGCAGCTAGAGGAACAGTGGCGGGACATTCTCTCCGTGCACGCGCGGACGATGTGCGAGATCGACCGCGTACTGCACCCGCACGGCCTGGGCGCGAGCGACTTCGAGGTGCTCGACATGCTCGCCTCCGAAGCGCCGGAGGAGGGCGACCACTGCCGGGTGCAGAATCTGGTCGGCCGGGTCCATCTCAGCCAGAGCGCGCTCTCCCGTCTCATCGGACGGCTGGAGAAGGACGGCCTCGTGGAGCGCTCCGTGTGCGTCGAGGACCGACGCGGGGTGTGGGTCGCCCTGACGCGCAGGGGCCGCGACCTGCACACGGAGGTGCTCCCTCTCCAACGGGGCGTCCTGGTGCGGATGTTGGACGACGACACCCAGGGCTGATCGCCTCCCTGACAGCTCAGCGCAGCAGATCCCGTACGGCCGCGAAGGCCGCCTCGACCGTCGCCGGGTCGGCGCCGGGGCGGGCGAGTGCGCTCATGGGGATCGGGGTGACGGAGGGCAGCCCGCCGTAGGGGGTCAGGCCGTCCGGAGACGTGCCGAACGCGGCGAGCAGCGCGACACCCTGTCCGGTGCGGGCGATGTCGAGGACCCCGGCGAGATAGCCCGCGTCGCCGACCACCGCCGCGGGGACGCCGTGCGCGGCGAGGGTGGAGATCGCGCGGCGACGGATCGCGCACGGGTCCTCGATGGCGACCAGCGGGACGGGCGCGGGCGCGGCCGGTCGCTGCCAGCCCGGCGTGGCGTGCCAGGTGAGCGGGAGACCGCCGACCGGTGTGCCCTCGGTGGCGGCGGCCTCGGTGACGTACACCGCGACGTCGACGCTGCCGCGTTCCACGGCCTCGACGAGGCGGGCCGAGCGGTCGATGCGGAAGCGGACCCGGCAGCCGGGCCGCACCTCCTGGACGGCGGCGGTCAGCCGTGGCAGGAACTGGTCGGCCGCGTGTTCGGTGGAGCCGATGGTGACGGTGTCGCCGTCCACGTCCAGCAGCGTGCGTACGGCCTCGTCGTGCACGGCGAGGATGCGACGGGCCTGTTCCAGGAGCAGTCGCCCCTCGGGCGTGAACCGGGTGCCGCGCCCGTCCCGCTCGACGATCGGCCGGCCCAGCGTCTTCTCCAGCCTGCGCACATGCTGGCTGACCGCGGACTGGCTCAGGGCGAGGGCCCGGGCCGCCCGGTGGAAGCCGCCGCAGTCGGCGATCGCGGTCAGGCTGCGCAGGGCCACGATGTCGAGGACAGGTTGGGGCATGCCGGTGACGGTAGCCGTTCCACGTATCGATCCGCATCGATCGTGATAACTGATCGATTTCGATGCGGAATCATCGTTGGACGCGATCGGTCGTGGCCGGTCATGATGGGCGCATGCTGCACACGACCGCTTTCGCTGCCCTTCTGACGCAGCGCCGAGTCATTGACTTCGGCGTGGCGTGCAGCGCGCGCTGTCGTTGACCCACCGCCTTTCTGCGGCGCCCTTCCCGAGTTCTCGCTGATCACGTCCGCCCTGCGCACTGACACGTGACGGCGGCTCCGGCCTGCTCACTTCCTCCCCCCTTGCTCAATTCCCCTCCCCTTTCCCCTCGTTGGGAGTTGTCACCCCATGCCCTCTTCCTCCGTCTCGTCCTGGGACGAACCCGAAGGCCTCGCCGCGCGCGGCACGTTGATCGTGCTGGCCGGGCGGGGCGAACACGGCGGTGTCTACGAGCGGTTCGGCCGCCGGCTCGGCTTCGACGCCTACCGCGTCCGCGCCCTCGGCGACCCGACCGCCGAACCCGCCGTACTGGAGCAGGCCGCCAAGCTGCTCGCCGACGAGTCGCTGCCCGGCCCGAAGGTGCTGGTCGGTTCCGACACGGGCGCGCGCTACGCCCTTCAGCTCGCCGCCGAGCAGACCGCGGGCGTCGACGCACTGATCCTGGCCGGGCTGCCCACCGGCGCCTGGACAGCGGGCAGTTGGGAGGAAGAAGCCGCGGCGCGCACCGCCTGCCCGACCCATCAGGGGCGGCTGACCAACGACCCCGACTTCCGGCGCGGCGCCATCGGCGAGACCCCCGAACCGCCCGAACCGCGCCTCGACCTGGTGCGCGTCCCGGTCCTGGCCCTGCACGGCAAGGACGACACGGTGAGCCCGCTCGACCGGGCATTGAGCCTCTACGACGGTCACCCGGGCGTGCAGACGGTCGTCTTCCACAGCGGTCGGCACGACGTCCTCAACGACGCCCTGCACCGCACCGCCGCCGCCACGGTCGTCCTGTTCCTCGAACGGCTCCGGCTGGCCCCAGCGGCATCGGCGACCTCCGAAGTCCGCGAACTGCCCCTGATCGCCGAGGTGTTGACATGAGCAGCCGCGTGACGACCACGGTCACCGAGCTGGCCGAACTCCTCGGCTCCGAGCGGCCGCCCGTGCTGCTCGACGTCCGCTGGGCGCTGGGCGATCCGCACGGCCGCGATCACTACGCGGACGGTCACATCCCGGGCGCGGTCTACGTCGACCTGGACACGGAGTTGGCCGCACCGGCGAGCCCCGAGGGCGGCCGACACCCGCTTCCCGACCTCACCGAACTCCAGGAATCCGCCCGCCGTTGGGGCATCGGAGACGGCCGGTCCGTCGTCGTCCACGACGACGGGGGCAACACGGCCGCCGCCCGCGCCTGGTGGCTGCTGCGGTACGCGGGCGTCACCGAAGTGACGCTGCTGGACGGGGCGTTGGGCGCCTGGCGGGCGGCGGGGCTGCCGCTGGAGTCCGGGATCCCCGCCGATCCTGCGCCGGGTGACGTCGTGCTCCGCGCGGGTGCGCTGCCGACCACCGATGCCGACGGGGCCGCCGAACTCGCCGTGTCCGGGCTGCTGTTGGACGCCCGCGCCGGTGAGCGCTACCGGGGCGAGGTCGAGCCCGTGGACCCGCGTGCCGGACACATCCCGGGAGCCGTGTCCGCGCCGACCGGGGAGAACCTCGCGGCGGACGGGACCTTCCTGGCACCGGAGTTGCTGCGCAAGCGGTTCGAGGAGCGGGGGGCCGGGGACGCGGCGCGCATCGGCGTGTACTGCGGGTCCGGGGTCACCGCCGCCCATCAGATCGCGGCGCTGGAGATCGCCGGGTTCGAGGCCACCCTGTTCCCCGGTTCCTGGTCCGCCTGGTCCGCCGATCCCGCGCGCCCGGCGGCGACGGGAGACCGGCCATGACGACGAAACCACTGGACGCGGCGGTGCTACCGCAGCAGAAGGAAGTCGTGCCCGCGCCGTCCACCCGGGTCACCATCCGCGGCATCGCGAAGGTCAACCGCCTTTTCACCGTGCCCCGTTCGGTGCGCCGGGCCGCCGGACCGGTCGGCCTCGTGCTGCTCTGGTTCCTGACCTCCGCCACCGGGGTGCTCCCCGAGTCCGTGCTGGCCTCCCCCGTCGACGTCATCCGCCAGGCCGTGGACCTGACGAAGAACGGTGAACTCCCGCACGCCATCGCCGCGTCGGGCCGTCGCGCCGCCATCGGGTTCCTCATCGGCGCGACCGTCGCGCTGGTCCTTTCGCTGGTGGCCGGGCTGTTCCGGCTCGGTGAGGACGTCATCGACTCCTCGATGGGCATGTTCCGGGCGATCCCCTGGGTGGGGCTGATCCCGCTGTTCATCGTCTGGTTCGGCATCGAGGAGACCCCGAAGATCGCCCTGGTCGCGCTCGGGGTGACGTATCCGCTGTACTTCAACATCTACGGCGGCATCCGCTCCACCGACGCCCAACTCGTCGAGGCCGCACGGATGATGGGGCTCGGCCGGTTCGGGCTGATCAAGTACGTGATCCTGCCGAGCGCGCTGCCCGGGGCACTCGTGGGCCTGCGGTACGCACTGTCCACCGCGTGGCTGGCGCTGGTCTTCGCCGAGCAGGTCAACGCGGACGCGGGGCTCGGCTATCTGATGAGCAACGCCCAGCAGTACTTCCGTACGGACGTCATCGTGCTGTGCCTCGTCGTGTACGCGCTGCTCGGTCTCGCCTGCGACTTCGCCGTACGGATCCTGTCGCGCCGGTTGCTGACCTGGCGGGCCAACTTCGAGGGTGAGGCGTAGACATGGCCAACTCCGTTGAGATTCGGGGGCTTTCGCGGGCCTTCGACGGCAACACCGTCCTGCACGATCTCGATCTGGACATCCGTGAGGGCGAGTTCGTGGCCCTGCTCGGGCACAGCGGCTGCGGCAAGTCGACGCTGCTGCGGATCCTCGCCGGGCTCGACGACGAGATCGGCGGCGAGGTGACCGTGCCCGCGCGACGCAGCGCGGCCTTCCAATCGCCGCGGCTGCTGCCCTGGTTGAAGGTGTGGCGCAACGTCGTGCTCGGGCTGCCGGGGCGTCCGGACCGGGCACTCGCCCTCAAGGCGCTCGACGAGGTCGGCATCGCCGAGCGCGCGACCGTATGGCCCAAGACACTGTCCGGCGGTCAGGCCCAGCGGGTCTCGCTCGCCCGCGCCCTGGTCCGTGAGCCCGAACTCCTGTTGCTGGACGAGCCGTTCGGCGCGCTCGACGCGCTGACCCGGGGCAAGGTGCAGGCGCTGGTCGCCGAGCTGTGGCGGCTGCACGGGTGCGCGATCCTCCTGGTCACCCATGACGTGGAGGAGGCGCTGCTGCTCGCCGACCGGGTCCTGGTGATGGACGAGGGCCGTATCGCCCACGAGGTGACCGTCGACCTGCCCCGCCCCCGTGATCTGACCGCCCCCGAGTTCGTGACCCTGCGCGCCCGCCTCCTGAACTGGCTCGGCGTGACCCGCACTTTGGAAGGAACCCCCTCGTGATCCGCAGAATCGCCGCCGCGACCCTGAGCCTGACCTCCCTGCTGGCGTTGAGCGCCTGCGGCGCCGACTCCTCGGCGGACACCTCCGCCGGCGGCCAGGTCACCCTCACCATCGGCGACCAGGCCAAGACGCTCCAGACGATCATCGCCGCCTCCGACGCGCTCAAGGGCGCCAAGTACAAGGTGAAGTGGGCCGAGTTCCAGGGTGCGGCCCCGCTCTACCAGGCCGTGCAGGCAGACGCCGCCGACACCGGGTACTCAGCCGACCTGCCCGCGCTCCAGGCGCTCAGCGGTGGCGTCAAGATCAAGAACATCGCCGCCCTCAAGAACGACGGCACGCACGTCGGGATCGTCGTCCGCAAGGACTCCGGCATCGACAGCGTGAAGGACCTCAAGGGCCAGAAGGTCGTGGTGTCCTCGGCGAAGGGCAGCATCTCGGAGTATCTGCTGGCCAACGTCCTCAAGCAGAACGGGCTCAACTACAAGGACGTCAAGGTGCAGTACCTGCTGCCGACCGACGCGCAGGCCGCCTTCGCCTCCGGCAAGGTCAAGATCTGGGCGACGTTCGGCGTCTACCAGGCCGTCGGCCTGGAGCAGGGCGGCAAGCTCCTCGTCGACGGCGCGGACGGCCGGGTCAGCGGCTACGGCTTCATCAACGCCTCCGAGAAGGCCCTCGCCAACTCGGCGAAGAAGACGGCCCTTTCGGACTTCCTCCAGCGGCTGAGCACGGCGCTGAAGTGGACCAGCACCCACCAGGACGCGTACGCGAAGGCCATCGAGCAGCGCAACGGCGCCGATGCCACGGTGGCGAAGACGCTCGCCTCGGCCGCCTACAGCCAGGTGCTGCCGATCACGTCGGACGTCAACACGACCGTCCAGCAGGTCGCCGACCTCATGAACAGCATCGGGGTCCTCGACCCGAACGTGGACGTGGCCAAGTCCGCGGACACCTCCCTGCTCAAGTGACCTTTCCTGTTTAGGAGTTCGCTCATGCCTGTCGAGTTCATCAGTGCCGTCCACACCGACTCCGGGGCCTCGGGTCCCGCCGCCGCGAGCCGTACCGGGTTCGACGTCGACCACCTCCGCAAGTACGCCCGAGCGCTCGACGACGGCGGCTTCGACCACACCCTGGTCGCCTATCACTCGGCCTCGCCCGACGCCTTCCAGATCGCCCAGTTCGTCGCCACCCACACCGAGCGCGTCCGCCCGATCCTCGCGCACCGCCCCGGCGTCATCTTCCCGACGCACGCGGCCCGCGCCCTGGCCACGCTGGACCGGATCAGCAACGGCCGGCTGACGCTGCACATCATCTCCGGCGGCAGCGACGAGGAGCAGCGCCGGGAGGGCGACTACCTCAACAAGGCGGAACGGTACGAGCGTTCGGACGAGTACATCCAGATCCTGCGCAAGGTGTGGGAGGCCGACGGTCCCGTCTCGCACGAGGGCAAGTACTTCACGTTCGAGGGCTACTACTCCGACGTGAAGCCGGTGAACGGGCTCGTCCCGATCTCCGTCGGCGGCTCCTCCCAGGACGCGTACCGGGTGGGCGGGCAGCAGGGCGACATCTTCGGTCTGTGGGGCGAGCCGCTCAAGGAGACGGCCGAGCAGATCGCCGCCGTCAACGCGGTCGCGGACGCCGCCGGGCGCCCGCATCCCCGTATCTGGGTGTCGTTCCGCCCGATCATCGCGCCCACCGAGGAACTCGCCTGGGAGAAGGCGCACCGCACCCTCGGTGTCCTCAAGGACCAGGCGAAGAACACCGAGTTGCTCCGCCACTACCGCACCACCGGCCGCCCCGCGAACGTCGGCTCCCAGCGTCTCCTCGACATCGCCGAGCGCGGCGAGGTCCAGGACCGCTGCCTGTGGACCGCCCCCGCCGTCGCTACCAACGCCGCGGGCGCGTCAACTGCCCTTGTGGGCACGCCCGATACGGTCGCCCAGGCCCTCCTCGACTACGTCGACATCGGCTGCGATCTGCTGTCGATCCGCGGCTACGACCCGCTCAACGACGCGATCGACTACGCCCGGCACGTGCTGCCGCTGGTCCGCCAGGAACTCGCCCACCGGGCGACGACCTCACAGGCCGCCTGAACCACTCCCCCTCCCTGATTGCGAACTCCCCTATGGAGACCCCGTGTTGTTCCGTAGCACCCTGCGGGCGTCCGCCGCCGCCCTCACCCTGCTCCTGCCGTTCGCCGCCGCCTGCGGAGGCGACGCGAGCGCCGACTCCTCGTCCGACGTCTCCTCCGTGACCCTCAAGGTCGGCGACACCGGCTGGAAGGTCAGCGAGGCCGTCCTCAAGTACGCCCACCTCGACGACACCCCGTACAAAGTGAAGTGGAATCTCTTCCAGGGCGGCGACCTGCAACTCCAGGCCATGCGCGCCGGAGCACTGGACCTGGCCTCCTCCAGCGAGATCCCGCCCATCTTCTCGGCCGCCGACGGCAAGCCCAACTTCAAGGTCGTCGCCGTCCAGCGCGGCACCACCCTCAACCAGGAAGTCATCGTCCCCAAGGGCTCCAAGGTGACCGACATCGCCGGCCTGAAGGGCAAGAAGGTCGGCTACGTCCAGAACACCACCGCCCACTACTTCCTCTACGAGCTGCTGAAGCGGGCCGGGTTGACGTGGTCCGACATCGACGCCAAGCCGCTGCTCCCCAACGACGGCCTCGCGGCCCTGAACGGCGGCTCCATCGACGCCTTCGCCTCCTACGGCACGTCGGTCATCACCGCCCACCAGCAGGGCGCGACGACGGTCGGCTCCGGGGCGGACATCCTCTCCGGCAACTTCCTCTGGTCCGCCCGCGACAGCGTCCTGAAGAGCCCCGCCCAACGGGCCGCCGCGGCCGACCTGATCGCCCGGATCTCCAAGGCCTACGCCTACGTCCGCGACGGCCACGAGGACGGCTTCGCGAAGGTCACCGCCGAGGCCACCCACCAGCCGGTGGCGCAGGCCAAGTCGGACCTGGTCGCCGCGCAGAAGCAACGGTCCACGCAGGCCAGGACGGTCGGCGCCGACACGATCGCCTCCCAGCAGAAGGTGGCCGACGCCTTCACCGAACTCGGCGCGCTCAAGAAGCACTTGGACGTGAAGTCCTTCTGGACCACCGCACTCAACTCCGACCTGAAGAAGGCCCTGTGACCGCCCGCATCGCCGAACTGGCCGCAGGCTACGACCAGTCCGGCGCCTTCCCCGCCGACTCCCTCCGCATCGCCCACGAGGCCGGACTCCTCACCGCGACCATCGGTGAGCAGTACGGCGGCAGGGGCGCCCGGGTCGAGGAGAGCGCGCGGATCCTCCACCGGATCGGCCAGGGCGACCCGTCGGTGGCCCTGATCGCGGCGATGACCCTCAACACGCACGCGCGGCAGGCCGTACAGCCGCACTGGCCCGAGGAGTTGTACGCGCGGATCGTCAAGGAGTCCTTCGAGCGACCGGTGCTCGTCAACCACGCGCGCGTGGAACCGGAGTTGGGCTCCCCCGCGCGCGGCGGCCTCCCTTCGACGCTGGCCCGTCGCACCTCGGACGGCTGGTCGCTGAGCGGCACCAAACGCTTCGTGACCGGCGCGGAGGGCCTGGACTGGTTCCTGGTGTGGGCCACCACCGACGAACCCGAGCCGCGCGTCGGCACCTTTCTGGTGCCGGGCAGCTCCCCCGGTATCGAAATCACCGGCCGCTGGGACCAGTTGGGACTGCGGGCCAGCGGCAGCCACGACGTGACGTTCCGGGACGTGGAGATCCCGTACGAGCACGTCATCGGCATCGGCCCACACGGCGCGTCGGCCGAGCAGGACAACCGGGCGGGCGCCGCGCTCCATCTCCCCCTCGCCGCCCTCTACTTGGGGGTGGCACGGGCGGCCCAGTCCTTCTTCCACACGTTCGCCCACGCACGCGTGCCCGCCAACCTCGGTCATCCGGTGGCCCGTACGGAACGCTTCCGCAGGACCGCCGGGGAGATCGAGGTACTGCTGGCCGCCGCCGAGCACCTGGTGTTCGACGGGGCCGCCCGGGTGGACTCCGACGACTCCTCGTACACCCCCGAACAGGCCCTCGGTGCAAGGGTATTGGCCGACCGGCACGGTGTACGGGCGGTGGAGCTGGCCGTACGGCTGCTCGGCAATCCGGGGCTCGCGCGGGGCAATCCGCTGGAGCGGCACTTCCGGGACATCCAGTGCGCGCCCGTGCACGCACCCCAGGAGGACATCTCCCTGCTCGCGATCGGAACAAAGGCGTTGAACCCGTAACTCGCCTGATGACGGACCCCATGTCGGCACGCACAGTGAAGGTACGGAACCGGTGACCACAGCTCCCCCCACCACCCCCACCGCCGCCGCCCGGCTGCTCGGTCTGCTCGCCCGGGATCTGCCGCCCGACCAACTGGCCACGGACCCGCGCACGTTGGCCGCGCACACCACGGACCGTTCGGGCACCCGGCCGGACGGTGTCCCGCTCGCCGTGGTGCACGCGCGGCGGACCGAGGACGTGACCGTCACGCTCCGGCACGCGAACGCGCTGCGTGTGCCGGTGGTGCCGCGTGGTGCGGGCACCGGTCTGTCGGGCGGGGCGTCGGCCGGTGAGGGCGTGCTCGTGCTGGACCTGTCCGGCATGAACCGCATCCTCGAACTGTCGGCCGACGACCAGCTCGCGGTGGTCGAACCGGGCGTGATCACCGCCGAGTTGGACCGGGCGGCGGGTGAGCACGGCCTGCGGTACGCACCCGATCCGGCGAGTGCGGCGATCTCCACGATCGGCGGGAACATCGCGACCAACGCGGGCGGGCTGCGGTGCGCGAAGTACGGGGTGACGCGGGACAGCGTGCTCGGTCTGGAGGCCGTCCTCGCCGACGGGACGGTGGTCACGACCGGCCGCCGTACCGTCAAAGGGGTCACCGGTTACGACCTCACCGCGCTGCTGACCGGCTCCGAGGGCACGCTTGCCGTCATCACCTCGGCGACGCTGCGGCTGCGTCCGGTGCCGGTGGCGACCGCGACGCTGGCCGCCTACTTCGACTCGTTCGAGGCGGCGGCCGAGGCGTCGTACGCGATCGGGCGGGCCGGGGTCGTACCGGCGCTCGCGGAGCTGCTCGACGGGCCGGTGCTGCGGGCCGTCGATCCGGCGTTGGGCGAGCGCGGGTCGGCGCTGCTGCTGGTGCAGTGCGACGGGGCGGGGGCGGCCATCGAGGCGGAGCAGGTCGCACGGGTGCTGGCACCGATCGCCACGAGCGTGGAGACCACCGCCGACCCGGTCGAGTCGGAATCCCTGCTCGCGGCCCGCCGACTGGCCCTGCCCGCGCTGGAGCGGCTGGGCCGGCCGCTGATCGAGGACATCGCCGTGCCCCGATCGCGGCTCGCGGAGGCGGTCCGCGAGATCCGCGCCATCTCGGCCCGCCACGACGTGCCGGTCTACACGCTCGCGCATGCCGCCGATGGCAACCTCCACCCGATCATCGTGGTCGATCCGGCCCTGGACCGGCTGCCGGACGCGGCCTGGGAGGCGGCAGGCGAGATCTTCGCGCTGGCGCTGCGGCTCGGCGGGACGCTGACCGGCGAGCACGGTGTGGGCGTGCTGAAGCGGCAGTGGGTGGCGGACGAACTCGGGCCCACCGCCCACGCGTTGCAGCGCCGACTGAAGGAGGCCTTCGATCCCCGGGGCATCCTCAACCCCGGCAAGACCCTCTGAGGCGCCACGGATCGGATACCGCCGAACGGGTGAGGGCGAGTGATCCGGGGGTGGTGCGGGAGCACGTGCGTTTGGCATGTGCCTCGACCGCCGTCCGAAGTCATCACTCGTCGTGACCGACAACGGGTAGCTCTACGCACGGAATGTGACGGACGGCAGCCGTCCCGTCATCCGTGCGACAGGAGAGAAGGCACCATGTCGGTCGACACCGGTACCGCGCCCGAGGCGGGCGCCGAGGAGCGGGAACAGCAGAGCCTCGGTACCGCCGCGGCACGCACTCTGGCGACCACGACCAAGTCCGCACCCCAGATGCAGGGCGTCAGTTCACGCTGGCTGACCCGCATGCTGCCCTGGGTGAACGTGCCCGGCGGCACCTATCGCGTCAACCGCCGACTGTCCTACACGCGGGGCGACGGACGGGTGACGTTCGTGCAGACCGGCGCACAAGTGCGGGTCGTCCCGGCCGAGTTGAGCGAACTCCCGCTGCTGCGCGGCTTCACGGATTCCGACGCGCTCGGCGCACTGGCCGAGCGGTTCGAGCAACGGGAGTTCGCACCGGGCCAGTTGATCGTGGAGGCGGGCCGCCCCGCCGACCAGGTGTTCCTGATCGCGCACGGCAAGGTGGAACAACTCGGGGAGGGTCCCTACGGCGACGAGGCGGTCACCGGCCTGCTGGCCGACGGCGACACCTTCGGCGGCCAGGCGCTCGCCGACCCCGACGGCAGCTGGGAGTTCACGGCCCGCGCGGCGACGGCCACCACGGTGCTGGCGCTGCCGCACTCGGCGTACCAGGCCGTCGCGGAACGACACCCGGAGCTGAGCGCGCATGTCTCGTCGGTGGGTTCGGACGAGCACGGCCCGGTCAACCCGTTCGGCGAGGCGGCGATCAACCTCAGCGCCGGACACGTCGGCGAGCCGGATCTCCCGGGCACGTTCGTGGACTACGACCTCGCCCCGCGCGAGTACGAACTCAGCGTCGCCCAGACCGTGTTGAAGGTGCACAGCCGCGTCACCGACCTCTACAACCAGCCGATGAACCAGACCCAGCAGCAACTCCGGCTCACCATCGAGGCCTTGCGCGAGCGGCAGGAGAACGAGCTGGTCAACAACCGGGACTTCGGGCTGCTGCACAACGCCGACTACGACCAGCGGATCTCCACCCACTCCGGGCCGCCGACCCCCGACGACCTCGACGAACTCCTCAGCATGCGGCGCGACACCCGCTACCTGTTCGCCCATCCACGGGCGATCGCCGCGTTCGGCCGCGAGTGCAACAAGCGGGGCGTCTACTTCAGCGGCATCGACGTCGGCGGCCACCATCTGCCCGCCTGGCGCGGGGTGCCGCTGCTGCCGTGCGGCAAGATCCCGGTGAGCGCGTCCCGTACGTCGTCGATCATCGCGATGCGCACCGGCGAGGACGACCAGGGCGTGATCGGCCTGTACCAGACAGGCATCCCTGACGAGCTCGAACCGGGCCTCAACGTACGGTTCATGGGCGTCAACGAGCAGGCGATCATCTCCTACCTGGTGAGCACCTACTTCTCGGCTGCCGTCCTGGTGCCGGACGCGATCGGCATCCTGGAGAACGTCGAGATCTCCCGCCGGGACGGCAACTGACCCCGACACAGGCCTAGTTCAGGAACGCGTCCAACCGTGCCGCGTCCGGCGCCGTCGCCGGGCCCGACGCGGTGACGGCCAGGGCGGCGCCCGCGTTGGCCCGGTGAGCGGCGGCCACCGGGTCGAGGCCCTGTGCGAGGGCGGCCATGAACACACCGGTGTGCGCGTCGCCCGCGCCGTTCAGGTCTACGGCATCCACGGCGAACCCGGGGACGGCGACCAGGCGTTCACCCTGGCGCAGGAGACATCCGTCGGGGCCGGTACGGACGAGCACCGAACCGCGCCCCAAGCGGGATTGGAGGACGCGGGCAGCCTCGGCCGGGTCGTCGACACCCGTGAGCAGCGCGGCCTCGCGGGCGTTGCAGCTCCACCAGTCGGAGCGGGCGAGCAGCAACTCCACAGCCTCAGCGGGGATTTCGTGGACCAGCGGCCCCGGGTCGGTGACCACCATGACCCCCGGGTCCAGTCGGGGCAGGAGGTCGAGCAGGGCGGTGCGGTTGCTGTCGTGGAGCAGGCTGTATCCGGTGACGTACACCAAGTCGCCTGCCCTCGGCCGGAGTTCGGCCAGGTCGGCGGAGGTGAGGGCGGCCTCGGCGCCGGGGCTGGTGACGAAGGTGCGCTCGCCTTCCGCGTCGACTAGGCAGACCACGAAGCCGGTGTCCTCGGAAGTCCGCGGTGCGAGCAGGACGTCGATGCCCTCGGCGTGCAGCGCGGCGCGGGACCGGTCACCGAAGGGGCCGGTGCCGTGCGCTCCGGCATAGGTCACCGGAAGTCCCTGGCGGGCGGCGGCTGCCATGACGTTGAAGCCGCCGCCCGGGGTGCGTTCGGTGCGGGTGGCGAGGACGTCACCGCCGCGCTCGGGGAGTGCGGGAATCTCAAGAACCAGGTCGACGACGACATTACCGAGGTGCCACAGCCTGCCGCTCACGGCCGGACCCGGAGTTCGAGCAACGCGGCGGCCGTCGCGTCCAGTTGGAGCTTCGGGTTGACGCGTGCGAGCGTCTCCCGTGCGTCGGCCGGAAAGGCGTCCACGCCGTGGCAGGCGCCGCCGACGGCACCCGCGATCGCGGCGATGGTGTCGCAGTCACCGCCGACGGACGCGGCGAGCAACGCGGCCCGCCACGGGTCGTCGGGGAAGGCGGCGAGTACGGCGAAGGCGGCGGGCACCGACTCCTGTGTGGCGAGACTCGTCCCGACCAACGCGTAGACCCGCTCGCAGAGTTGGGCCTCGGTCAAGCCGCGCACCAGCTCGGTCGCCCAGACGATCCGTTCGGCGACGTCGGCGGCGGCCACCCAGTGTCCGCGCCCCGCCGCCAACCGGGCCGCCGACACGGCCAGTTCGACCGCCTCGGGAACCGACGCCCCGTCAACTCCCGCGCTCACCGCGGCGGCCACGGCCGCGGCACCGGCGAGCGCGACCCCGGTGTTGTGGGTCAGGCTGCTCGCCTCGACCACCCGGTCCACCAACTCGGCCGGGTCGGCGGCCGACACCGCGATGCCCACGGGGGCGATCCGCATCGCCGCGCCATTGGTGGTGCCGTCGCGCCCCACCTCGTCGACCGGGGTACCCGCGAGGACGAGTTCCACCGCGCGCTTGGTGGACGGTCCGAGGAGGTCGAGCGAGCCGCGGGCCCGCATGTCGTCCTCCCAGGCGACCAGGCGCCGGGCGAGTTCCGCCGGGTCGACGCGGCCCTTGCCGTCGAGGAGCAACTCGGCGAGGAGCAGGGCCTGTTCGGTGTCGTCGGTGACGGCACCGGCCGGCATCCCGGCGGCGAGGGGATGGTCGGGGTCGGCAGGGTGGAAGCCGGTCAGGAACGGGCCGTAGCGTGCCGTGATCTGCGGGCGGGAGAGCATTTGGGTGGGCATGCCGAGGGCGTCCCCGAGGGCGAGCCCGTGGAGGGCTCCGGTGGCGCGGCTCTGGAGGGTCATGGGTACTTTCCGGGGCAGAGGGCGGCTGCTGCTGGGCTGCGGGTCAGCCGAATTCGAGGGTCAGTTGGAAGTGGTCGGGGTCGAGGAGGCTCACGACATGTTCGACGAAGGAACCGTCGGCCGCCCGGCTGGTCCGCCGCGTGTCGAGGAACCAGTCACCCGCCTCGCGGCGCAGCAACTCCGCCTCCCGCCCGTCGATCCGCCGCCCGCTCACCCGCTGCTCACCGTGGTCGGGCCGCAGCCCGGCCCGCAGCATCACCTCGGTCAGCGACTCCTGCCCGAGCCCACGCGAGGGCAGTTCGCGCACCCCGGGGACGGGCGGCAGAAAGCTGCGCTCGTACGACACGACGACCGCGTCCGCGGCCAGTTCCCGTATCCGCTCCACGCACACGAACTCGGTGCTGCCCAGGGCGAGTTGACGGGCGAGTCGCTCGTCCCGCCGGGCGTCCACGCTGAGGGTCCGGACCCGGGTGTCGATGCCCTGGGTGGCCAGTGCGTGGGCCCAGCCGAGGCGGTCGTCGAGGGGGCGGCCGTCGAAGAGGACGTAGGAGCCCTTGCCGGTGTGGGTGGCGATCAGTCCGGCCTCGCTGAGTTCGGCGAGGGCCGCGCGGACGGTCGTACGGCTGACTCCGAAGCGTTGGGCGAGGGCGTGTTCGCCGGGGAGTTGCTCGCCGGCGGGGCGGTGGCCGCTGCGGATTTCCTTGGCGAGGACGTCGGTGATGCGCTGGTGTTTGAGCCGAACGCCCGTCATGACGTCTCCCCGACCGCCTCGGCGACGGTGACCACCCGGATCAGGGGCCGGTAGAGGTCCATGACGTGCAGGGCTTTGGCGTGGGACTCGTCGTCGACGCCCGCGCAGGCGTCGGAGACAACCAGTACCTCAACTCCCGCGTCAGCGGCGGCGAGTGCCGTGGACAGGACGCAGCAGTCGGTACTGACTCCGGCGAGGACCAGGCGGCCGGTGGGGCCGACGCGTTCGGCGAGTTCGGGAGTCCATTTGCCGAAGGTGGGCGCGTCCACCAAGTGCCGTGCCCGCGCGGCGAATTCGTCGGTCAGTTCCCAGAGCGGGGCGTCCGCCGGCTGGAGGGCGAAGGGCCACTGGTCGTAGTAGGCGCGCCAGGCGCCGGTGGGCTTCTCCGGTGCCACGAAGCGGGTGAACGTGACGCGTTCACCGAAGGCCGGCAGCAGTCGTCGTACGCCTGTCGCCGCCTCGGCGAAGCGGGGCGTGGCCCAGGGACTGTCGGGTTCGGCGAAGACGCGCTGCATGTCGATGACGGCGAGGTGGCCGGGTGCGGTGGTCATACGGCGGGCACCGCCTCCGGGCTCGGGGCCTCGGCTTCCTGCCGCTGGACGCGGGCGCGGCCCAGCGCGAGCGTGCCGAGGAAGCCGAGGGCGAGGGCGGCCAGGACGCCGAGGTTGGCGTAGGCCCAGGAGCCGGACTTGCCGCCGAGGCCGAACGGGTCGAGCAGATAGCCCTGCCAAGTCAGCCAGCTGGCGGCCGTGTTGGTGACCAGGCCCCAGCCGATCGCGGTGGCGGCGAGGGTGAGGAGGAGCGGGGTGAGCGCCACGTCGCCGTAGCGGCCGGTCGGGCGGAAGAGGTCGACCTCGTCGTAGTCGCGGCGGCGCAGGACGAGGTCGGCGAGCATGATGCCGCACCAGGCGGCGATGGGGACGCCGAGGGTGGTGAGGAAGCCCATGAACTGGCCGAGGAAGTCGTCGGCGAAGAACACGATGTACACGGAGCCCGCGATCATCAGGACGCCGTCGACGAGCGCGGCGAGGTAGCGCGGTACCCGGAGTCCGGCCGACAGCAGGGCCAGGCCGGAGGAGTAGATGTCGAGGACCGCGCCGCCGACCAGACCGAGGACGGCCACCACGGCGAACGGGACCAGGAACCAGGTGGGCAGGATCGTCGTCAGCGCGCCGATCGGGTCGGCGGCGACCGCCTTGTTCAGCGTGCTGGAGGAACCGGCGAGCAGCAGGCCGAAGACCAGCAGGAACAGCGGGGCGACGGAGGCACCGAAAGTGGTCCAGCCGATCACGCCTCTGCCGGACGAACTCCGGGGCAGATAACGGGAGTAGTCGGCGGCCGCGTTGACCCAGCCGAGCCCGAAGCCGGTCATCATGAAGACCAGCGCGCCGATGAACTCCTGGGCGGAGCCCGCCGGTACGGCGCTGACCGTGCTCCAGTGGATGTGGTCGGCGACGAGCGCGATGTAGACGATCGTGAGAACGCCGGTGACGACTGTGATGACCGTCTGGAGCCGCATGATCAGGTCGAAGCCCATGACTCCGCCTACGACGGTCAGCGCGCCGACCAGGATCAGTGCGACCACCTTGGTCTCGGTACCGCCGCCCCAGCCGAGCCTGCTGAAGACCGTCGCGGTGGCCATCGTGGCGAGGGCGGTGAGGACAGTCTCCCAGCCCACGGTGAGGATCCAGGAGATCACCGACGGCAGCCGGTTGCCGCGCACGCCGTAGGCGGCGCGGCTGAGGACCATCGTCGGCGCGGAGCCGCGCTTGCCGGCGACCGCGATGAAGCCACAGAGAAGGAAGGAGAAGACGATCCCGATCACGCCGGCGACGAGCGCCTGCCAGAAGGAGATCCCGAAGCCGAGCGCGAAGGCACCGTAACTCAGGCCCAGGATCGAGACGTTGGCCCCGAACCACGGCCAGAACAAGGTGCGTGGGGTGCCTTTGCGTTCGGCGTCGCCGATCACGTCGAGGCCGTGTGTCTCGACCTGGAGCTGCCGGGACTGGGAAGTCTGGGAGGAGTCCGCCATCGTCGACCTACCTGTCTAGACGTGTTTAGGCGAGGCTAGGTGTGGAGGTGACGGGCGTCAAGGGGAGGCGTGGGCGCGTCAGTGGCAGTCGCCGTGGCGGCCGAGGGTCTCCACGGGGGTCGCGCCGGGGCGGATCCACTGCGGGA
The DNA here is from genome assembly GCF_045162825.1 of Streptomyces prunicolor. Taxonomy (NCBI): domain Bacteria; kingdom Bacillati; phylum Actinomycetota; class Actinomycetes; order Kitasatosporales; family Streptomycetaceae; genus Streptomyces; species Streptomyces prunicolor. The sequence goes on from NZ_CP108676.1 coordinate 1,001,924, forward strand.
CGGGACGGCTGGTCCCGCCCCAGGTGGCGTTTCCGTCGGCGTCCGAGCGCCAGTACCAGCAGGCGTCGCGGCCGGGCGGGTAGCCCTCGGGGGTGTCCTGCCACGCCTCGCCGCGGCCGTAGGGCGTCATGTCGAGCAGGGCGAGGGAGCCGTTGACCGGTTCGTTGCCGCGGCCCGTCGTGGAGTAAGTGAGGAACACGCGGTCGCCGTCGCGCAGGAAGGCGAGGATGTGTCCCATCCCGCCGCCGATCGGCGCGTCGAGGCCCCGCACCGAGTACCAGGGCTCGGTGTAGCCCATGAACTCGACGTAGGGAGCCACCTCGTCCCACGCGCCCGTGGTCAGGACTGCGTACGAGACACCCCGGGCGTTGAGGTAGACGGCGTCCTTCATGTGCCAGGCCGTGGTGGTGCAGCCCTCGCACTGGCCCTGGTGCGGTGCGTGGTCGTGCCACATGTGCTGGTACACCACAAGTTCGTCGTGCCCCTGGAACAGGTCGAGGAACGGTACCGGTCCGTCGGCACCGATGACCTCGACCTTCCCGTCGAGCTCGACCATCGGCAGCCGCCGCCGGGCCGCGGCGATCGCGTCGCCCTCACGGGTGTGCGCCTTCTCGCGGACCAGCAGCTCGTCGCGCGCCGCGTTCCAGGTGGCGATGTCCACGACGGGCGGCTTGCCGGGGAGGTCGCTGTTCGCAGTGCCGGGTGTGGTCGTCATGAAGTCCTCCGTGGTGTCGTTTCGGAGTTGTTCCGGGCAGCGTCGTACGACGTGGTACAGCGCTCACCGGATCAGACTCCGGGTGCGGCCGAAACTCATCGCGGCGGGCAGGACGTCCGCTGCGGGTGCCCACATATGGCGGCGCCACATGTGCCGGCGCCACATGTGGGCACACCCCACTGTTCCGCTCACCGGCACAGCACGCGACATGTCGACGACCCGTCAGCAGGCTGTTCCCATCGGTCGGGGCGTCACGCGTACCGCGCACCACGTGGGCCGCCCTTCCGCACTCTCGAAGGGGGCCGCCATGGAGTCGTCCGGAGCACGTCAGCAGTACGGCGGGGCCGCCCGCGCTCGCCGGCGAACGCTCCCCCGCGACCCGTTGGCCTTGCTCAGCGGGGAGTTCGACGGGGTTCACGACGTGTGGCGTTCGGCCGCGGGCACGGTGTGTGTGGCCGGGCCGGAGTCCGCCCGGGCAGTGCTCGGCAACCGCGAGGCGGCCGTCGTCGAGACCTCCGACTTCTACCGGACCCGGCACGGCGACTTCGGGCCCCGTGCCGCGCAGATCCGGATCGGGCGCGCGGCCCGCGCCCTGATGCTCCGTCATCACTTCGCACGGCGAGCGGAGTTGCCCGGCCTGGTCGCCGAACTCCTCACCCCCAGCGCCATATGGCCCGACGCCGGAAACCTGCTCGTACTCCGCCATCTGCGAGACGTCCTGCTGCACCGCGACGCACCGCCCCAACTGCACGTCACCGTCGAGCAGATCGTGCACCGGGCGGTCCTGGCGGGCGCGCGGCGACGTCACTCGCCGGCGTCCCGGCTGCTCTTCCGGCGCCGCGCGCTGAGCGTGCTGCACACCGAAATACGCGCCCGGCAGCGGGAGTTGGGCGGTTCACGCGAGCCACGTGATCTGCTCGACGTCGTCGTGGGCGAGAGCGAGCCCGGGGCGGACCCTAGGGATCTCGCCGAGGTGTATCTCTCCTTCCTGTTCGCCGCCGTCGGCTCGGTCGGCTTCGCGCTCGGCTGGTCGGTGTATCTGCTCGGCACCCATCCCGACTCCCTTGCGGCGGAGCCGAGTTGGACGGTGCGGGAGACCTTGCGGCTGTGGCCGGTGGCGTGGCTGTTCGCGCGGACGCCGAGCCGGGTGCTGGAGCTCGGCGGGACGGAGGTCACCCCGCGCGACCGACTCGCCGTATGCACCTACCTGGTGCACCGGCATCCCGGGTACTGGGAGCGGCCGGACGAGTTCGTGCCGGAGCGCTGGGCGGAGGGCGCGCCGGACGCGGCGTATCTGCCGTTCGGGCACGGGCCGCACACCTGCGCCGGGGCGACCGTCACCATGCGGCTCCTCGAAGACCTCGTCCAACTCATCACCCATGACCGGCAGTTGTCGGTCACCCATGACGGCGCCGGTCCTCAGGTGGGCCCGGCGCTCGCTCCGCCGCGTTTCACCGCGGTGCTGAGCGCCCGCACCGGCTGTCCCGGAAGGAGGTGAACGCGCATGCGCGCCCTGTATCTCAAGGCGAAGTCGGTCCTCAACATCCGAGGCCAGTACGAGTACTTCTGGTACCTCTACCACCACATCTGACCGGCCCGGCGCGGGGAGCCGCCGCACGGTCGGCGCCCCGCGCCCCACGAGGGGGAACGTTCACGATGACCACTCCGCAGCACCCCGAGGACTTCCTGCGTCTCATGCGGATGCGCAGCGCGACCGAGGACGGGATCTTCTGGGTCGACGACACCCGGCTCGGTGTGTTCGAGCCGGAGGCGGCGCGCCATGTCAGCGCCACGAACTGGCGCCGGTTCGTGATGCACGACCGGCTGATCGACATGGTGCGGCGGCGGCACAGTCCCGAGGTGCGGTGGAGCCAGGTCCGTTCGGCGTGGCTCACCCAACTCCACACGCTCGCCACGGCGGAACACCACGGCAGCCTGATCGACCGCATGGAGCGGATCATCGACGAGCGGCTCGGCGAGGACGTCGACCTGGTGATGCTCACCCAGGACGTGGCGTTGCGGTCCATGCTGCCGGTCGCGTTGACGGGCCTCACCTCGGGCGAGGCCGATCTGGTGCGCCGGGACCTGGAGATGAAGCTGCTGCGGCTCATCTCGCCGGATCCGGGCGGGACTTGGCATCATCTGCGGTTCATCGTCGTACAACTGCGGTCCGGTCTTGTGGTGCGCCGGGTGCTGCGGCAACGCGCGCACGGGAAGCGGCGGCGGGAGCCGGATCTCGCGGATCCGTTCGTCGACATGCTGCCCGAACTCGGTATGGACCGCGCGCTGGATGTCGTAACGGCCGTACTGACCGCGATCGGTGGGCCGCCGGGCACCGCCGCCGCGAGTCTGCTGTACGAGTTCGTCCGCAACCCCGAGTGGCAGGAGCGGCTCACCGAGGAACTGTCCGCCGTGGACCCGGTGGAGTTCCGTACGGCCCCCACGCACGCGGCCCCGGTGACGCACCGGTTCGTGAAGGAGGTGCTGCGGCTGTGGAGCCCGCCGTTGCTGCTGGTCCGGCGCAACCACTTCCCCTTCGACTTCGGCAAGACCCGGCTGGAGCCCGGTGATTGGTATCTGCTGAGCCCGCATCTCATCCACCGTGACGAACGGGTCTGGAAGCAGCCGGACGTCTTCGACCCGGACCGTTTCCTGCCGGGCGCGCCGCACGGTCCGGCGGACCGGACCTGTTATGTGCCGTTCGGCTGGGCGCCCAAGAAGTGCGTCGGCGCCAACATCGGGACCGTCCAACTGATGGGCCTGTGCCAGCTGTTGTGCACCCGGTACCGGCTGGCCGTCGACCACCCCGAGAAGCTCTCGATGGCGCTGCGCTTCGCGCCGGTGCCGGAGGACTTCCGGGGGCGTCTCGCCCTGCGCTAGCGAAACCTCCTGGGCGTCCGCTCGTTGAGCCTGCGTCTCGGAACTCCCGCGAAATTGTCCGTGATCCGTAACAGGCGGATCCTTCCCCGCCTTTACGCCGTCCTGACGAGTGCACGGAGTCGATCAAACAGGACAAGGGCAGGGCTGACATGGCGCGGCACGGTGGGCGGGGTTGGTACGGGCGGGTACTCGCGGCGGCGGTCGGTGTGACCGCGGTGGCGGCGGCCACCTCGGTGTGGACCGCGCAGGCCGGTGTCGTCGACCGGGGCGCCGGGGCCTCGCGTCCCTCCGCCGGGAGTTCGGGTCCCGCCCGGATCACCACCGTGTCCGAGGAGATCGTGCACGCCTCCGACAAGGGCGCCCACGCCGTCAACATCACGATCGACGACGGGCCGGACCCGACCTGGACGCCGGAGGTACTCCAAGTCCTCAAGGGGTACGGGGTCAAGGCCACCTTCTGCATGATCGGCCCCGAGGCCGAAGCCCACCCCGACCTGGTCAAGGCGGTCGTGGCGGCCGGGCACCGGCTGTGCGACCACACGGTGTCGCACGACACCACGATGGACAAGAAGTCCGAGGCCTACCAGTCCCAGGAGATCCTGAACGCCGCGAGCATGATCACCAAGGCGTCCGGCGGTGTCCGGCCGGAGTACTACCGTGCGCCGGGCGGCGCCTTCACGCCGTACAGCCGGCACCTCGCCGCCTCGCAGGGGATGCGCCCGCTGGGCTGGAACGTCGACTCCAAGGACTTCGAACTCCCCGGCACGGACGCCATCATCGCCACCGTCAAGTCCGAACTGTCCAACGGGCCGACGATCCTGTTCCACGATGCCGGCGGCAACCGCTCGGAGACCGTGGCCGCGCTGCGCGAGATCCTGCCGTGGCTGAAGCAGCAGGGCTATTCGTTCGGATTCCCCGTGCGCTGAACAGGGGCGTGCTGAACAGTGCGCTCCATTGGCGTTCGCCGTATTCCGGGTGACGAATGTGTGTGGGAAATGTGGTAACGACCCGCGAGGTGGCGGTATTTAAGCGTGTGGGTGCCGATTCGCGCTGCTGTCGGTTCCCTATCAAGGCTTGCGGCGATATCAGACGTGCAGTAACTACGTGATACATGAACCTGTTCAACCGTGCTGCGCCCCTCCGCCGCTCGGCGCCCCCCGCCGTCCCGCAACGCCCCGCCGCCCCACCGGCCTTCACCTCCTCCGGCCTGCCCGATCCCGCCCTGGCCGAGCTGACCGGAGAGTGGATGATCGACCCCGCGCACAGCCGGATCGGCTTCTCCGTCCGGCACGCGATGGTGACGACCGTGCGCGGGTCTTTCGCCGAATACAAAAGCCGGCTCTACTTCGACGGCCGCAACCCCGCCCGTTCGCGGGCGGAGATCGTGGTGTCCACCGGCAGTGTCGACACCGGTGTGGAACAACGCGACGGCCACTTGGTCGGCCGTGACTTCCTGGACTCCGCGACGTTCCCGCAGATGCGGTTCGCCAGCACCGCGGTGCAAATGGCGGGCAACGATGTCTATCGCATGCTCGGCGACCTCACCATCAAGGACGTCACCCGTCCCGTCGTCCTGGAACTCACCTATATCGGTCATGTCACCGACCCGTTCGGCTACGAGCGCGCCGGTTTCGACGGCACCACCACCATCGACCGCTCCGACTGGGGTCTGACGTACAACTCCCGGCTGGCCGAGGGGGGCGCGATGGTGAGCGAGAAGGTGCGGCTCCAGTTCGACATAGCGGCGATCCGGACGGTGCCGGCCGCCTGACGGAACGTTTGCTCGCCCGGACGCCGTGTCGCTGCGTGCCGGGCGAGTCATGAGTTTCCGGTCGTTTCCCGGTCGCTTCCGCTCCGCGCGGCCCGCTACGGGGTGACGAGCCGGCCGCCGACGATCGTCTGGACGGGGTTCAGATCGCGCAGGGCGTCGCTCGGGCAGCGGGCGGGATCCTGGTCCCAGACGGTGAGGTCGGCGAGGCGCCCCGGGCTGAGCGTGCCGCGCAGATCCTGATCGCCGCACAGACGGGCCGCGTTGACGGTGTGCAGGGTGAGGGCCTCGTCGTAGGTGATGGCGTGCTCGGGGCCCTTGACGCCGATGACGGTCTGGCGGGTGGTCATGCCGTAGACGGAGCGCATCGCGCCGAACTGACCGACGGGGAAGTCCGATCCGGCGCTGACCTGGGCGCCCAGGTCGATCCAGCCGCGGGCGGGGAAGAGGCGGGCGACGCGTTCCGGGCCCCAGAAGCCCTCCTCCACCTCGGCGGTGTCGTGCAGCAGCGGCTGCTGGATGGTGACGGGGATGCCCAACTCGACCGCGCGGGCGCGCTGTTCGGGTCCGGCGAGCCCGCCGTGTTCCATCACCAGGGTGCCGGCGGGCAGGCCGGGGTTGCGGGCGAGGACCCGCTCGTAGACGTCCAGGAGGGTGCGGACCGCGCGGTCGCCGTAGGCGTGGGTGCCGACCCGCCAGCCGCGCCGGACCACGGCCTCGACGGCCTCGACCAGCGCGTCGGGCTCCCAGCTCAGCGTCCCGGAGAAGGCGTGGTCACAGGCGTACGGCTCCTCGGTGGCGCCGGCTTCGAGGCCGCCGTCGAGCCCGAACTTCACGCCCCACACCCGCAGCCACGGGTCGGAGCCGTCACGCCAGTCCTCCATGACGTCGAGGAGGTCCTCCACCTGGGCCGCGCTGGTCATGCCGAGCGCCGAGATCAGGGCGCGGATCCGGATGCCGAGCGCTCCGGCCTCGCGGGCGGCCAGGAGGACGGCGTAGTCCTCGGGGCTGACCGCGCAGTCGCGTACGGTGCCGATGCCGGTGGCGGCGTACTGGGCGGTCGCCAGGCGCAGCCCGTCGATGCGCTGGGTCCGGTCGGGACCAGGGATCAGACGCTCGACGAGTCCCATGGCGTTGTCGATCAGCCTGCCGTTGAGCCGGCCGTCGGCGTCGCGGCCGATGACACCGCCCGGCGGTACGGGGGTGTCATCGGTGATGCCCGCCAGGCGCAGCGCGTAGCTGTTGACGATGTCGTTGTGGCCACCGCGCTTGACCAGGACCGGGTGCCGGTCGGTGGCCCGGTCGAGTTCGGCCGCGGTGGGCATACGGCGCTCGGCGAGGTTCAGTTCCTGCCAGTTGGTGGTGGTGCGGATCCACTCGCCCTCGGGGGTCACCTTCGCGCGTTGCCGGATCAGGTCGAGGAACTCGGGGATGTCGTGGGCCTGGTGGACGGGTACGTCGTGCGCGCCGAGCGCGGCGTAGATGAGGTGGGTGTGGGTGTCGTCGAAGGCGGGCAGCACCGTGGTACCGGGCAGGTCGTGGACGATGGTGTGCGGGCCCACCCAGTCGTCGAGTCCGTTCGGGTCTGGCGAGAGGGCGGCGATACGGTCGCCCCGCACGGCGAGCGCCCGCTGGGGCGCCTGGCCGGGCACCAGGGTGTGGATCGCTTCGGCCCGGATCACCAGGTCGGCTCCGTGATCAGCCATCGTTCTCTCCCGCTTCCTCAGTCACATCCGCTGACCAGGCTTTTGTACGGGCGGATAGGTGTTTCACACATTTTTGGCGTCTTTGATCGCAGGAAATACGTCACTACTGAGACTCAGATCGAGATCATGCGCCAAGTGATCGACGAAGCCGACTGACAGCCCGCTGCCGCGGTTCCTTCTCGGACCCGCGACACACCGACCGTCATTGACAAGCCGATTCCGTACCGGTTGTCATGAACACATGCCGACATATCCGGGGCCCCGACACACCCGCCTCACGCGCCTCACGCGCCTCACGTGCCGATCCGCCTGCCCCGCCCTCGGCTCCGGTTGTGGTCCGTTCCTGGACTCGCCGTGGAAGTACGGTCATTGACCGGGCGCCGCGAGCTGCTCGACACCGCCCGGGCCGAGTTGACGAACCGTCATGGAGTGCTTCTCCACGGCCCCGCGGGGATCGGCAAGTCCGTGCTGGTGGCCGCCCTGATGGCGTCCTCGGCCGCTCATCTCCAGCCGTCCGGAACGGTGTTGCACTGCTCCCCCGCCGAGGCGGACGCGCGTCTCCCCTTCGCCGGGCTCGTCGACCTGTTCGCACGGGTGCCGGAGAGCTGCCTCGCGACCTTGGCACCCGAGCCCCAAGTGGCTGTGCGGGCAGCCCTGTTGCGCGGCGAGCCACCGATCGAACACCGTGACCGGCTCGCGCTCCGTGTCGCCGTTCTCGACGTACTGGGCACCCTCGCCGCCACCGGCCCCGTACTGCTGGTCCTCGACGGCCTCCAGTGGCTCGACGAACCGACCGCCGAGGTGCTGGCCTTCGCCGTACGGCGGGTCGAGGGCCTCGACGTACGGGTGGTGGCCGCCGAGCGGGTGGCCGAGGACGAGCAGCCCGAACGGCCGCACTGCTGCCCGTCCGGCACCGTCGAACTGCCCGTTCCGCCCCTGACGGACGACGAGATCACGCAGCTCCTCCCCACCGACCTGCCACCGGCGGTACTGCGGGCCGTCCAGGACACCGCCGCCGGAAACCCGTGGTACGCCCGGGAGTTGGGGCAGGCCGCCCCGCGCGACGGAGCGGCCGTCGGTCTCGGCCGGCCCCTGCCCGTACCGCGCCGGCTGCGCACCCTGCTCCTGGAACAGGTACGCGCACTGCCCGAGTCCGCGCGCCGCACCCTCCTCGTCGCGAGCGCCGCCGCCCGCCCCACCCTCACGCTGCTGCGCGCCGCCGGACTCCACGACCCCGCCGCCGACCTCGCACGGGCGGAGCGGCTCGGGGTCGCGACCGCCGACGCCGAGGGGACCGTACGCTTCCGGCATCCGCTGGTCCGGGCCGCCGTGTACGCCGATGCTCCGGAGCACGACCGTCGGGAGGCGCACGCGCTGCTGGCCCGTCCGGTCACCGAACCCGTGGAGCAGGCACGGCACTTGGCGCTCGCCCACCCGTACGAGGACGAGGCCACCGCCCGCACGCTGATGTACGCGGCCGAGTACGCCCGTCGCGACGGCGCGCCCGACGCCGCCTTCGAGTTGGCCGGGCTCGCGGCCCGGCGCACACCAGGCGACCGTCCCACGGAGCACGCCGACCGACTCCTCATGGCGGCCGAATACGCCTGTGACGCCGGGCAGTTGGAGGAGGCGGGGCAGGCGGCCGAGACCGTGCTCACCGGGTCGGGCTCCGCGCGGCAGCGGGTGCGGGCGCGGCTGGTCCTGTTGCGCAACGCCGGGCAGGCGTTGAAGGGTGCGCAGGCCCTGATCGAGGAGGGGCTCCGGGACGCGGACGGCGATCCGGAGGCCGAGGCGTGGTTGCACCACTGGGCCGCTGTACGGGGCCTGCTGTGCGGGGAGTTGGAGGACGCCGCCCGGCATGCCCGGCGCGCCGCGCGGCAGGCGGCCGTGGCCGGTGACACGGACACCCGGATCGGTGCGCTCGCCACCCTCGCCCGGGTGCGCTCGCTGGGCGGTGAACCGGTCGCCGCCGACGTCGCGTTGGAGGAGGCGCTCGCACTGACCGGTGGCGCCGACGCCGGGCCGGAGAGCTGGGGGCTGATCCGGATGCGGGCGATCCTCGCCCTGGACTCCGACAAGGTCACCGAGGCCCAGGAGAGGGTCGCTCAACTCCTCACGGAGATCGGGGAGTTCGCGGGGGTCGAGGAGGTCATGGCGACCTTGGTGGCGCTCACCCGGATCCAAGTACGCGCCGGACACTGCCGGGAGGCGCTGACCACCGCCGCCCGCTGCACACGCGCCGTGGCCGAGACCGGCGTACAGGCCGCTCCGGCGCTGTACGCGGCGGCGCTCGCGGCGACGGCGGGCGGGACCGCCGACGAGGCGCGGCACCTCGCCGAGCAGGCGGTGCGGGCCTCGGAGGCGGACGGCGACCGGCTGTTCCTGCTGCGGGCGCTCGCGGTGCTGGGGCAGGCCGAGTTGCTGGCCGGTGACCCGCGTGGGGCCGCCGCCGCGGTCGAGGCGCTGCAACGCGTGAAGGAACTCGGCGCGGCCATGTCCGCCGCCGATCCGCCCCTGCTGCACTGGTACAGCGATCTGGCCGAGGCCCTGGTCGTGCTGGGCGAGACGGACGCGGCCGGGGCCGTGATCGACGAGGCGCGCAGGCGGGTGTCCGTCGATGCGCCCGGCAGCGTACTGGCGGCGCTGGAGCGGGCGGAGGGGCTGCGCGAGGCGGGGCTCGGCCGGGCGAAGGAGGGGGCGGTACGGCTGCGCGCCGCCGTGGACCGGTTGCGTCAACTCCCGTTGCCCATAGACCTGGTGCGTGCTCTGATCGCGCTCGGCGCCGTCGAGCGCCGGGCCCGGCACCGGAACGCGGCACGGACCGCCCTCGGCGAGGCGCTGGAGACGGCGACGCGGATCGGCGCCGTTCCGCTGGCGGCGCGGGCCAGGGACGAACTGGCGCGGCTGGAGGCCGGTGACCGGGACGGCGAAGGGCGGCCCGAACTCACGCCCACGGAAGCGCGGGTGGCCGAACTCGTCGGCGGCGGGGCCACCAACAGGGAGGTCGCCGCGGAGCTGTTCATCAGCGTCAAAACGGTGGAAGGCACGCTGTCGCGGGTCTACCGCAAGGTCGGGGTCCGCTCGCGCACCGCGCTCGCCCATGCCATGGCGGTCGCCGTCATCGCGTCCGGCGCGGCGACCGTGAGCGTCGGCGACGACGACCAACAGCAGCTCACGACACCGGCGGTGACGGTCAGTCAGCCCGGCCGGGTCCGGACTCCCCGCGCACTCGGAAACCGCCGCTGACCTGTCATCCGCGGTTCACGTGACATGCGCAGTTAACACACAACGCAAGGGTTCCCCCGCTTATGCGGGTGGGGCCGGTGTTCCTACGGTGAAGCCGTTCCCCTTCCGGGACGCCAACCCCCCACTCCTCGGAGGACCTCAGTGACGTCACGACTGAAACTGGTCGGTCTGGTCGCCGTACCGGCTCTGCTCGCCGCCGCCGTCCCCACCGCCTACGCCGCCGCCCAGCCGCACACAACTCGCGCCGCCATCGCGGGAGATGTCCTCAAGGGCCTGAACCACGACGCGGCCCGCACCGGCGCCGTCTCCGCCGCCAAGCGCATATCGGTGGCCATCAGCCTGACCCCGAGAAACGACAAGGGCCTCGACACCTTCATCGCCAACGTCAGTAATCCGCGGTCGAGTTCGTACGGCCACTATCTGACGAAGGCCCAGTTCGCGGCCCGGTTCGGCCGGACCGACGCCGAGGTGAAGCAGGTCAAGGACTTCCTGCGCGCCCAGGGTCTCACCGTCGGCAAGGTCCACTCGGGGAACCTGCTGGTCGACGCCAGCGGCACCGCCGCGCAGTTGGAGAAGGCGTTCGGCACCAAGCTGTCGACGTGGAAGGACGCCAAGTCGGGCCGCGCCTTCTACGCCAACGAGACCGCGCCGACCCTGCCGACCGGCATCGCCGGCCTGGTCAGCGACGTGACCGGCCTCAACAACCGCGCCCAGCTGCACCACCAGGGGTCCGCCAAGGTCAACCCGCACAACGGCCCCGGCGGCGGCTACACCCCGGCCCAGATCAAGGGCGGCTACAACGTCTCCAGCACGTACACCGGCAGCGGCCAGAAGATCGCGCTGCTGGAGTTCGACGGCTTCGCGCAGTCCAACATCACCAAGTACGACACCAACTACAGCCTGGGCTCCCCCACTCCGACGGTGTCGAAGGTGGACGGCGGTTCCGGCGCGCTCGGTGACGGTCAGGTCGAGGTAGAGCTGGACATCGAGGTCCTGCACGCGATCGCCCCCAAGGCCAACGTCACGGTCTTCGAGGGCCCGAACTCCGACGCCGGTGAGGTCGACACCTACCAGGCCATCGTCGACAGCGGCATCCCGACCACCTCGATCAGCTGGGGCGCGTCCGAGAGCCAGCGCACCACCTCCAACATCAACGCCGTGGACGCCGTCTTCAAGGCGGGCGCGGCCGAGGGCCTCGGCTTCTACGCCGCCTCCGGTGACGACGGTTCGGACGACGCGGGCGACGGCACCACCACCGTCGACTACCCGGCGAGCGACCCGTACGTCACCGGCGTCGGCGGCACGACGCTGACCGTCACCTCCGCCAACGCGTGGAGCAAGGAAACGGCCTGGTCGGGCGGTGGCGGCGGCAAGTCCTCCGTCTTCAAGATCCCGAGCTGGCAGACCGCGGTGCAGAAGACCGCGGGCGGCGGCTACCGGCAGGTTCCCGACGTGTCGGCGCTCGCGAACCCGAGCCCCGGTGTCTCGATCTACTCGCAGGGCAGCTGGGGCACGGTCGGCGGTACCAGCGCCGCCGCGCCCGAGTGGGCGGCCTTCGGCGCGCTCTACAACCAGCGGGCCGCGGCGGCCGGCAAGGCCAACCTCGGCTTCGCCAACCCCTCGCTGTACACGGCGAGCGGCACCGGCTTCCACGACATCACCAGTGGCAGCAACGGCGCCTACTCCGCCGCCACCGGCTGGGACTTCACCAGCGGTTGGGGCTCGTACAACGCGGCGACCCTGGAGACCAAGCTGCTCGGCTGACCGCCGATGGCTGAACTCCGGTGCCAGTAGCTGAACACCGATGAATGAAGCGCGGGCCGGGAGTGATTCCCGGCCCGCGCTTCGCCTCGCCTGACCTTCGTCGCCCCTGGCTTTCGCTTCGCCGGACCTTCGTCTCGCCTGGCCTTCGTCTCACTTGAACTTGGCCTTGCCGGGGCCCTCTTCGACGAAGCTGCGCATCCCGCGCTCACGGTCCTCGGTCGCGAACAGCCCCGCGAACCACGTGCGTTCGACGGCGAGCCCGGTCTCGATGTCCGTCTCCAGACCGGTGTCGATCGCTTCCTTCGCCGCGCGCAACGCGATCGCCGGACCCTGCGCGAGCTTCGCCGCCCACGCGTGCGCCTCGCCGAACACCTCGGCGGCGGGGGCGAGTCGATCGACGAGACCCAGCGCGAGCGCCTCGTCCGCCTTGACCATCCGACCGGTGAAGATCAGGTCCTTCGCCTTCGACGGACCGATGAGCCGGGCCAACCGCTGCGTGCCACCCGCCCCCGGAATCAACCCGAGCAGAATCTCCGGCTGCCCCAACTTCGCGTTGTCCGCCGCGATCCGGAAATCCGCGCACAACGCCAACTCACAACCCCCGCCCAGCGCATAGCCCGTGATCGCCGCGACCACCGGCTTCGGAATACGCGCCACCGCCGTGAACGACTCCTGCAACGCCCGCGACCGCACGACCATCGCCGCATGGTCCATCCGCTGCATCTCCTTGATGTCCGCGCCCGCCGCGAACACCTTCTCCCCGCCGTAGATCACCACCGCCCGCACATCCTCGCGACGGCTCGCCTCCTCGGCGAGCGTGCGCAGGCCGTCCTGGGTGGCGACGTCCAGCGCGTTCATCGGCGGCCGGTCGAGCCGGATCGTACCGACGCCCTCGGCGACCTCGAAGTGCAGTGTCATGGCCCGCCTCAGCCGTCGTAGTCGACGGCGAGTGTGTCGGACACGGGGAAGGTCTGGCAGGTGAGGACATACCCGGCGTCGACCTCGGCGGGTTCGAGGGCGTAGTTGCGCCGCATGTCCGCGGTGCCCTCGGTGACCAGCGCGCGGCAGGTGCCGCAGACGCCGCCCTTGCAGGCGAAGGGCAGGTCCGGGCGGGTCTTCTGGGCGCCGTCGAGGATCGAACTGTCCTTGTGCAGAGCGGAGTTGGTGGTGCGGCCGTCGAGCGTGATGCGCACCTGGCTGACGGGGCCGTCGTAGGCCTTGTCGATGTGTTTGTTCGTCCGCACGGGTTCGTCGTCGGCGTAGAACAGTTCCTGGTGGACGCGTCCGGCGGGGACGCCGAGGCCGGTGAGGACCTGTTGGGCGTCGCGGACCATGCCGTGCGGGCCGCACAGCCACCAGTGGTCGGCGGTCTCCACGTCGACGAGGGCGTCCACGAGCGTGGTGAGCCGGTCGGCGTCGAGGCGGCCGGAGAGGATCTCCGCCTCGCGCGGCTCGCGGGACAGGATGTGCGCCAGCTGAAAACGGCCGGGGTACAGGTCCTTCAGGTCGGCGAGGTCGTCCGCGAACATCACGGTGTCGCTGCGCCGGTTGCCGTAGAAGAGCGTGACGCGGGAGCGGGTGTCGGCGGCGAGGACGGATTCCGCGATGGACAGCATCGGGGTGATTCCGGAGCCGGCGGCGATCAGGACGTGGTGGCCGGGGAGGGTCAGGTCGGGGGTGAAGGCGCCGGTGGGGGCCATCACCTCGACGGTGTCTCCGGGGCTTACGTCGTTGACCAGCCAGGAGGAGAACAGGCCGCCGGGGACGACGCGTACGCCGATGCGGGGGCGGGTCCCCGCCGGTGAGCAGATGGAGTACGAGCGGCGCTCGTCGCGTCCCTCGACCTCACGACGCAGCGTGAGCGACTGACCGGGCCGGTACGCGAACTCCTCGGCGAGGTGCTCGGGGATGTCGAAGCTGATGGCGGCGGCGTCCTCGCACAGCGACTCGACGGCGGCGACCCGCAGGACGTGGAAGGCCGGCCGGCGACGCGCCGGGCGGGCAGGGGTGGTCGGGGCCGGGGCGGTCACTGGTCCACCGTCCTTTCCACGAGCGGGAGTTGGAGGCTCGCCACGGGGGCGGGCCGGAGGCTTGCCACGGGCGGGAGTTGAGAACTCACCGCAGGCGGAAGGTGGGTGCTCGCCGCGAGCAGGCGTTGGGGGCTCGCCATCAGATCTCCTTGACGTACTCGAACGGCTCGCGGCAGGCGCGGCACCGCCACAGGGCTTTGCAGGAGGTCGCGGCGAAGTGCGAGGTCTCCTCGGTGTCCGTCGCCCCGCAGCGGGGACAGGGCACCGTACGGCGGGTCGGTGACAGCGTGAGCACCAGCGGGCCGCGCGGGGCGGCACCGGGCGGTGCGATGCCGTGTTCGGCGAGTTTGGCGCGGCCGGCCGGGGTGATCCAGTCGCTGCTCCAGGGCGGGGTCAGGACCGTACGGATCTCCACGCGCGCGTAGCCGGCGTCCCGCAGCCGTGCGGCCACCTCGGCGCGCATCTCCGCCATGGCGGGGCAGCCGGAGTAGGTGGGTGTCAGGCTCGCGACGACCGTGCCGTCCTCGCTCAGCTCGACGTCGCGCAGTACGCCGAGGTCGGCCAGCGTGAGCATGGGCATCTCGGGGTCGGGCACCTGCGCGGCGATGTGCCGGGCGCGTCGCGCGTCGAGCAGGGTGGTCACCATGTCGCCTCCGGGTGGGCGCGGGCCACGCTCTGGAGTTCGGCCAGCAGCGGGGCCAGGTGTTCGGTGCGGTCGCCGTCGCGGCCGTGTCCGGGAACCGGTACCACCTCGGGCAGGACGAGCCCGGCGGCGTCGGTGACCTGGCGGAGCACGGCCAGGACCTCGGTCCTCAACTCACCGTCGTCCACGAAGAGTTCGTCCACGTACGGCGCGATGGCGGCCAGCGCGTCCCGCGTCCGCCGTTGCGACTCCTCCGTGCCGTCGCCCAGCCGGACGACCCACTCGGCGGCGTACTGGCGGTGGTACGCAAGCTCCTTGACGCCCTTGGCGGCGATGGCGGCGAGCACGGGGTCCGATGCCGTGTTGGCGAGTCGCTCGAAGAGGGCCAGTCGCCAGGAGGACAGCACCAGGAGTCGGGTGACGGAGAACGCGAAGTCTCCGTTGGGGAGTTCGGCCAGCCGTACGTTGCGGAAGTCGTCCGCGTCACGGAAGTAGGCGTACGCGTCCTCGCCGCGTCCGGTGCCGTCGACCTGACCGGCACGCGCGTAGAGCAGACGGGTCTGGCCGAGCAGGTCGAGCCCGATGTTGGCCAGTGCCACCTCCTCCTCCAACTCCGGGGCGGCGGTGCACCATTGGGCCAGCCGCTGCGCGCTCACGAGGGCGTCGTCGCCAAGTGCCAGACAGAACGCGGCCAGTCGAGCGCTGTCCGTCCCGTCCGGCACCGTCTGGTCGATGCCGTGCAGCGGGTCCTCGAAGCCGGTGCCGAACGCCCAGCGGGCGTCGGTGTCGTCGTGCCCCTCGACCAGGGACAGATAGACGTGGTCGTCACTCATTCCCTGCTCCTAGATGTGGGGGACGTCGTCGGGGATGTCGTAGAACGTGGGGTGGCGGTAGACCTTGTCGGCGCTCGGCGCGAAGAACGGGTCCTTCTCGTCACGGGTCGAGGCGGCGATGTGCTCCGAGCGCACGACCCAGATGGACACCCCCTCGTTGCGCCGCGTGTACAGGTCGCGGGCGTGGGTGAGCGCCATGGCGTCGTCGGCGGCGTGCAGCGAGCCGACGTGGACGTGGTTCAGGCCGCGCTTTCCGCGGACGAACACCTCGTACAGGGGCCAGTCCCGCGTCATGCCGCCGCTCCTTCGGTTTTCTGCGTACGGGCGGTCTGCTGTGCACGGGCGGCCTGCTTGGCCGCGTGCGCGGTGGCCGCCTCCCGGACCCAGGCGCCCTCCTCGTGGGCGGCCCGGCGGCGGGAGACCCGCTCCACGTTGCGCGGTCCGTCGCCGCTGATCACGCGCTGCAACTCGGACCAGTCGGGGGTGCCGAAGTCGTGGTGACCGCGGTCCTCGTTCCAGCTCAACTCCGGGTCGGGCAGGGTGACTCCGAGCTTCTCCGCCTGCGGGACCGTCATGTCGACGAAGCGCTGACGCAGTTCGTCGTTGCTGTGCCGCTTGATCTTCCAGGCCATGGAGCGCGCCGAGTTGGGCGAGTCGTCGTCGGGCGGGCCGAACATCATCAGCGACGGCCACCACCAACGGTCCACGGCGTCCTGGACCATGGCCCGCTGACCGTCCGTGCCGCGCATCAGGGTCAGCAGCAGCTCATAGGCCTGGCGCTGGTGGAAGGACTCCTCCTTGCACACCCGCACCATGGCCCGCGCGTACGGCCCGTACGAGCAGCGGCACAGCGGCACCTGGTTGCAGATCGCCGCGCCGTCCACGAACCAGCCGATCACGCCGACGTCGGCGAAGGTCAGCGCCGGGTAGTTGAAGATCGACGAGTACTTCTGCCGGCCCTCGACCAGCGCCTCGGTCAGCTCCGCGCGGTCCGCGCCCAGGGTCTCGGCGGCCGAGTACAGATACAGTCCGTGTCCGGCCTCGTCCTGCACCTTCGCGAAGAGGATCGCCTTGCGGCGCAGGGAGGGCGCGCGGGTGATCCAGTCGCCCTCCGGCTGCATCCCGATGATCTCCGAGTGCGCGTGCTGCGCGATCTGTCGGATCAGGGTCTTGCGATAGCCGTCGGGCATCCAGTCGCGGGGCTCGATCCGCTGGTCCTTCGCGATCGTGGCATCGAACTGCTCCGAGAGCCGCGCTTCGGTCCAGCCGGCGGCTGACGCCTCCGTGCCTGTGCTAGTCATCGACACACCACCTTCCCTACCGACCATTCGTTCGGTACCTAGTCTGATGGGTTTCCCCCGGCGAGGCAAGACCTGCCGAGTGAATGGCTGGTCACCGCCCCTCGAACGACGGCTCCGCCCGCGCCAGAAACGCCGCTACGGCGGCCCGATGGTCCCGTGTGGCCCCCAGCCGCTCCTGCGCCGCCGCCTCCCGTTCCAGCACGGTGGCGAGGCCGGCAGCGGGCGCGTCCCGCAGCAGCGCCTTGACCTCGGCGTAGGCGGCGGTGGGCCCGGCGGCCAGCCGCTCGGCCAGGGCCAGCCCCGCCGCGGCGGCTTCGCCGTCCGGCACGACCCGGTGCACCAGCCCCCACCGCAGCGCGTCCTCCGCGCCGAACCGATCGCCGAGCAGCATCAGCGCGGCGGCCCGCGACGGACCGACCGCCTGCGCCAGCGAGCCACTCAGCCCACTGTCGGCGGCCAGCCCGATCCCGGTGAACGCGGTGGCGAACCGAGCGCTCTCGGCCGCGACGCGCACATCCGCGCAGAGCGCCAGCCCGAGCCCGGCCCCGACGCACGCGCCCTCGACGGCCACCACCACCGGCTGGGTCAGCGCGTGCAGCGCCTCCACGAGCGGGTTGTACTCGTCGCGCACGCAGGCGAAGGCGGCATCGGGCCCGTTCTCCAGCGCCCGGGCGTGCTCCTTGAGGTCCTGCCCCACGCAGAAGTGCCTGCCCTGCGCGGTGAGCAGCACGGCACGAACCGCCGTCCCCCCACCGCCCACCTGGCGTACGGCGGCCGACAGCCCGCCCCGCAGGGAGACATCGAGCGCGGGCCTGCGCAGCTCGATGGTCGCGACACCGGCGTCCAGGCGATAGCCGACGCCGTCCGAGGATTCGCTCACTGCCACGCGTAGAACCCCTGTCCCGTCTTTCGGCCCAGCTCACCGCGTGCGACCTTGTCGCGCAACAGCTGTGGCGGTGCGAAGCGCTCACCGAGGGTGGAGTGCAGGTACTCGGCGATGGCCAGACGTACGTCGAGACCGACCAGGTCGGTCAGGCGGAGCGGTCCCATGGGGTGCTTGTAGCCGAGGCTCATCGCGTCGTCGATCGCTTCCGGCTCGGCGACTCCTTCCTCGACCATGCGGATCGCCTCCAGGCCGAGCGCCAGTCCGAGGCGGCTGCTGGCGAAGCCGGGCGAGTCCTTGACGGTCACGTCCTTCTTACCGAGGGCGTGCGTCCAGTCGAGAGCGGCACTGACGGCGGCGGCCTCGGTGTGCGGAGCGACGACGATCTCCACGAGCGCCGAGGCAGGCACCGGGTTGAAGAAGTGCATGCCCAGGAAGCGGCCGGGCCGGGTGAGCACGGAGGCGAGTTCGGTGACCGACAGGGAGCTGGTGTTGGTGGCCAGCACGGTCGTCGCGCCCACCGCCCGCTCGGCCGCCGCGAGCACGCGCGCCTTGAGTCCGGCGTCCTCGGGCACCGCCTCGACGACCAGATCGGCGTCGGCGGGCAGCCCGTCGACCGCGTCCGCCATGGTGACGCGGGCGAGCACCTGCTCGGCGGGTTCGCTGAGCAGGCCCCGCTCGGCGGCCCGCTTCAAACCGGTGGCAACGCGGTCCAGCGCGGCGGCCGAAGCGGCCTCGCCGCTCTCCACTACGGTCACGGACGAACCGGCGGCCGCGAACGACTGCGCGATACCGGCGCCCATCCGGCCGCCGCCGATCACACCGACAACTGCGGGCGCGGAGTGGGGTGTTGGGCTCATGATCGGCTGCTCCTCTGCTCCAAGCCTCTTTTGTCCAAGAAGCGAGTCATACGGTCCTTCTTGTCCTGCCCCTCGAAGAGCACGGCCTGCGCGAGGTCGTCGGCGACCGGGTGGGCGCCGGGCGAGTCGACCACGAGCTTGGTGAGCCGAAGGGCCGTGGCCGACGAACGGGCCATCCGGTCCAGCAGCGCGTGCGCCTCGTCCAGCAGCTTCTCCGCCGGTACGACGTCGATGACCAGCCCGGCGGCCAGGGCTGCCGCCGCGTCGAGGTTCCGCCCGGCGAGCAGCACCTGCTTGGCCACGGACTCGCCGACCAGCTCGGGCAGCCGCCAGCAGGCACCGGCCGCGGCGAGGATGCCGAGCCCGGGCTCCGGGTTGCCGAAGACGGCGTCCGGTCCGGCGATACGCAGGTCGCAGGCGTACGACAGTTCCGCACCGCCGCCCAGCGCCCAGCCGTCCACCGCGGCGAGAGTCGGCATCGGCAGCCGGCGTACCCGCTCGAAGAGTCGGCTGTTGATGCCCTGGAGGGCTTCGTCCCGCCCGCGTGCCAACAGTTCGGCGATGTCGGCGCCGCCCGCGAAGATTCCGCCGTGCCCGGTGAGCAGGAGGAACTTGGGGTCCTGCTCCAACTGGTCGCAGACGGCGTGCAGTTCGCGAATCATCAGCCCGCTGATGGCGTTGCGGGCGTCGGGTCGGTGCAGGGTGACGACCAGCCGGTCCTCGCGGTCCTCGACGAGGAGGGTCTCGTAGTCGCCGGTGTCGGAGGCCCTCAGGCCGGTGCCGGGGGCGGTGTCGGTGCCGGGGGCGCTCATATCCGCTCCACGAGCATCGCGACGCCCTGCCCGACCCCGACGCACAGCGTGGCCAGGCCCCGGCTGCCGTTCTCGCGCTCCAACCTGCCCAGCAGCGTGAGCAGGATACGGGCGCCGGAGCACCCGAGAGGATGGCCGAGTGCGATGGCTCCGCCGTCGGCGTTGACCTTCTCCTCGTCCAGCTTGAGGCGGCGCGTGACGGCGAGGGCCTGCGCGGCGAAGGCCTCGTTCAGCTCGACGGCGTCCAGGTCGCCGGTCCCCCAACCGGCGCGGGCGAGAGCCTTCTCGGTGGCAGGAACCGGGCCCAGACCCATGATGTGGGGCTGCACCCCGGCCGAGGCCGAGGTGACGATCCGCGCCCTCGGGGTGAGTCCGTGGCGTCGGACGGCCGCCCCGCTCGCGACGACCAGCGCGGCGGCGCCGTCGGACAGCGGTGAGGAGGAACCGGCGGTGACGATGCCGCCCTCGCGGAAGATGGTGCGCAGCGAGCCGAGCTTCTCCAGCGTGGTTCCGGGTCGCGGGCCCTCGTCCCGTGTCACCTCGCCGTCCTTCACCGCGACCGGCACGATCTCCCGGTCGAAGCGGCCCGACTCCTGGGCGGCGACGGCCCGTTGATGGCTGCGCAGCGCGAACGCGTCGGACTCGGCGCGGGTGATGCCGTCGAGCTCGGCGACCTCCTCGGCCGTCTCGCCCATCGTCAGGGTCTGCTGGGCGGCGAAGCGCGGATTGGTGAAGCGCCAGCCGAGCGAGGTGTCGTGCACCTCCCCCGGTTTGGCCCACGGGGTGCCGGGCTTGGCCATCACCCAGGGGGCACGGGTCATGGACTCCACGCCGCCCGCGACGACGAGGTCCGCCTCTCCGGCGCGTATCGCCTGGGCGGCCGAGGCGACGGCGGTCAGGCCGGAGGCGCAGAGCCGGTTGACGGTGTAGCCGGGCACGGTGTGCGGCAACCCGGCCAGCAGTACGGCCATCCGCGCCACGTCACGGTTGTCCTCGCCGCCCTGGTTGGCGGCGCCGAGGATCACCTCGTCGACCTCCTCGGCCGGGATTCCGGCCCGCCGGACCGCCTCGCCGACGACCAGAGCAGCGAGGTCGTCGGGTCGTACGGAGGCGAGGGCCCCGCCGTAGCGGCCCTGCGGGGTACGGGCCCCGTCGATCAGATAGACCTCGTCGGAGGACAGCTCAGGCATCGGTGGTCTCCTCGGCGGGGGCGGGCCGGCGTGACTGGAGGGTCGCGAAGCGGCCGGTGACGAACGCGGGGTCGGACAGGGTGGCGCTGGCGGCCGGGTTGGCGGCGCTGCCGTGGAAGTCGCTGAACGCGGCGGACTGGTTGACGAAGACACCGCCGGTGAGGTTCTCCGAGAGGTGCACGCCCGCGTCGAGGGCGGCCAACTCGGCGGCGTCCAGCACCAGTTCACTGGTGGAGTGGACGGCGGCGGTCAGCGCGCCGTGCGCCCGCACCGTCTCGCGCAGGATCCGCAGACTGTGCTCGGTGGAGTCGGTGCAGATGACGAACGACACCGGCCCGAACCACTCCCGGGTGTACGCCTCCCGGTCGCCCTCGGCGTCGAGGCGGGCGATCAGTGGCGTACGGACGACGGCCTTCGGGTACTCGGGGTGTTCGACGGCCGCCGACGCACGCACCGTACGACCGACCGACGCGGCCTGCTCCAAGCGGTCCCGCACGCCGTCGTTGACGATCGCGCCGAGGGTGCCGGCGGCGCGGGCGGGGTCGCCGAGCAGTTTGTCGAGCGCGGCGCCGAGGTCGGTGGCGAACTCGTCGGCGCTGCGCGGGCCTTGGTCGGTGGTGATGCCGTCGCGCGGGATCAGGAGGTTCTGCGGGGTGGTGCACATCTGGCCGCTGTAGAGGGCCAGTGAGAAGGCGAGGTTGCCGAGCAGGCCGCGGTAGTCGTCGGTGGAGTCCAGGACAACGGTGTTGAGGCCGGCCTTCTCCGTGTGGACGAGGGCCTGGCGGGCGTTGGTCTCCAGCCAGTCGCCGAACTCCGTCGAGCCGGTGAAGTCGATGATCCGGACGTCGGGGTGCAGCGCGAGGACGGCGGCGCTACGGCCCCCGGGCTCCTCGGCGGCGAGGATCACGAGGTTCGGGTCGAAGCCCGCCTCGGCCAGTACCTCGCGGGCGACGCGCACGGTGATCGCAAGGGGGAGGACGGCGCCCGGGTGCGGCTTGACCACGACCGGGTTGCCGGTGACCAGGCTGGCGAACAGGCCCGGGTAGCCGTTCCAGGTCGGGAAGGTGTTGCAGGCGATGAGGAGCGACACCCCGCGGCCGACCGGGGTGAACTTCTTGTCCAGGACCTGCGGGCCGCCCTTGCGCTGCGGCTTGCTCCAGCGGGCCGTGCCCGGGTGCCGCTTCTGCTCGGCCCAGGCGTAGGCGACGGCCTCAAGACCCCGGTCCTGGGCGTGTGGGCCGCCCGCCTGGAACGCCATGACGAAGGCCTGCCCGGTGGTGTGCTGCACGGCGTGCGCGATCTCGAAGCTCGCCGCGTTCAGCCGGGCCAGGATCTCGGCGGCGACTCCGGCACGGGTGTCGGGGCCCGCGTCGCGCCAGGGCCCGGTGGCGGCCAGGGCGGCGGCCACCGCCTCGTCCGGCGCGACGCGGGGGTAGGAGATGCCCAGCTCGAAGCCGTACGGCGAGGTCTCGGCGGCCGACACGCTCCCGTCGCCGGGATGCCCCGCCAGCTCGACATGCCCACCGAGCTGTTCCTGGAAGGCGCCCTCGCCGTTCTTGGCCGCGTCCTCGCCGTAGACCGACTTGCTGGGTGACTCCGGATACGGCGTCCAGTGGTCACGCGTGGCGGTCGCGGCGACCGCCTGTTCCAGCAGGGCGCGATGGCGCGAGAAGAAGTCGGGCAGCTCGGAGCTGGTCTGAAGCATGCATTCCACCTCTTGACAGGCAGTGGTGTTGCTGGATTACTTGGCCGTGACGCACGCTAACCGAATGTTCGGTCGGTCCACAAGGTGGTGGAAAATGACGCAGGCCGCTGAGCCGGCCTCCGGTCCGACGGCGAGGATGTTCGCCGCGGACGAGGCGTCCCGGGCTCTCGGGATGGAGCTCGTCGAGCACGGCGCAGGGACCGCCGTGCTCCGTATGACCGTGACCCCGGCCATGGTCAATGGACACAAGATCGCCCACGGCGGCTACCTGTTCCTGTTCGCCGACTCCGCCTTCGCCTGCGCCTGCAACAGCCACGGCCCGGTGACCGTGGCCGCCGCGGCCGACATCGACTTCGTCGCCCCGGCCTACGAGGGCGACGTCCTGGTGGCGACGGCGACGGAGCGCACCCGGTTCGGCCGCAGCGGCATCTACGACGTGAGCGTGCTGCGCGGCGACCAGGTGATCGCGGAGTTCCGCGGCCGCAGCCGCACGATCAACAGCGCGAAGACGAAGGAGTCTCCATGAGCAGCGATCTGACAGCCCCTGCGGCCTCACCGGTTTCGACACCCGTGAGTACGCGCCTGGGGGAACCACTCCCCGACGGGTTGCTGGACGCCGCCGAGCGCCTGAGCCGCGAGGAGCTGCGCGAGCACCAACTCGGCCTGCTCCAGGCCACGTTGAGGCACGCCTACGACAATGTGGAGCTGTACCGGAGGAAGTTCGACGAGGTCGGCGTCAAACCCGACGACTGCCGCACCCTCGAGGACCTGGCCCGGTTCCCCTTCACCACCAAGGCCGACCTGCGGGACACGTACCCCTTCGGCATGTTCGCCGTCCCCATGGACCAGGTCCGCCGTATCCACGCCTCCAGCGGCACCACCGGCCGCCCCACGGTCGTCGGCTACACAGAGAACGACATTTCCATGTGGGCCGACGTGGTGGCCCGCTCGATCCGCGCGGCCGGCGGCCGGCCCGGCCACAAGATCCATGTGTCGTACGGCTATGGGTTGTTCACCGGTGGTCTGGGCGCCCACTATGGTGCCGAGCGCGCGGGCTGCACGGTGATCCCCGCCTCCGGCGGCATGACCGCACGCCAGGTGCAGATCATCCAGGACTTCAAGCCCGAGATCATCATGGTCACCCCGTCCTACATGCTCACCCTCCTCGACGAGTTCGAGCGCCAGGGCGTCGACCCGCGCACCAGCTCCCTCAAGGTCGGCATCTTCGGCGCCGAGCCGTGGACGGAGGAGATGCGCCGCGAGATCGAGGAGCGCATGGACATCAACGCGGTCGACATCTACGGCCTGTCGGAGGTGATCGGCCCGGGTGTCGCCCAGGAGTGCGTGGAGACCAAGGACGGCCTGCACGTGTGGGAGGACCACTTCTACCCGGAGATCGTCGACCCGCTCACCGACGAGGCGCTGCCCGACGGCGACAGCGGCGAACTGGTCTTCACCTCCCTCACCAAGGAGGCCCTGCCGATCATCCGGTACCGCACCCGCGATCTGACCCGGCTCCTCCCCGGCACGGCCCGCCCCGCCTTCCGGCGCATCGAGAAGATCACCGGCCGCTGCGACGACATGATCATCCTGCGCGGGGTGAACGTCTTCCCCAGCCAGATCGAGGAGATCCTGCTGCGCACCCCCGCCGTCGCCCCGCACTTCACGATCCAGCTCAGCCGCCGCGGCCGCATGGACCACATGACGGTCCGCGCCGAGGCCCGCCCGGGCGCCACTCCCGAGCAGCGGGAAGCCGCCGCGGCGGCGATCGGCAAGGGCGTCAAGGACGGCGTGGGCGTGACCGTCGGGGTGGAGATCGTCGATCCGGAGACCCTGGAGCGCTCGGTGGGCAAGATCCGCCGGGTGAAGGATCTGCGGGAGCAGTGACCTCCGAGGCGGTTCCGTCCGGCGTGGCCGCCGGCCTTGTCACAATGGACCGGTGACCAGGACACCTGTGCAGAACCCGGCCGGCCGCCACGGCCGTCCCGCCTACGACCGCGACTCGCTGCTGGAGATCGCCGTCGTGGTCTTCAACGAACGCGGCTACGACGGCACCGGCATGGAGGAACTGGCCAGGCGCCTGGGCCTCAGCAAGTCGAGCATCTACCACCATGTGTCCGGCAAGGAGGAACTCCTCGAACTGGCGGTGAACCGCGCCCTGGACGCCCTCTTCGCCGTACTCGACGAGGAGGAGAAGCGAGCCCAGGACCCGGAGGGCGGGTCGTCGGAGAGCACGGCGACCGCCCGGATGAAACGTATCGTCCACCGCAGTGTCGAGGTGCTCGCCGCCGAACTGCCGTACGTGACCTTGCTGTTGCGTCTGCACGGCAACAGCGAGGTCGAGCAGCGGGCGCTCGCCCGGCGCCGTGAATTCGACCATCGGGTGGCCGAGTTGATGACCCGGGCGGCGGCCGAGGGCGGCATACGGGCGGACATCGACCCGCACCTCGCGAGCCGACTGCTGTTCGGCACCGTCAACTCCCTCGTGGAGTGGTACCGCCCGGACCGCGACCTGACCGTGGCGACGCTGGCCGACGCCCTGACGACCATCCTCTTCGACGGCCTGCACGGACCCGCGACGAGTTGAGGGACACGACGGACCCAACTCCCCTCCCCCGCAAGCCACATGACCGGCCCGAGTACGATGATCGGCAGTTCGGCCCGATCCCCGTGCCGCCCGCCGCGATGGAGTTGCCATGACGACCGACCCCCAGCCGGCAGCGCGGATCGACACCGGCAAGGCGCATCCCGCGCGGGTCTACGACTGGCTGCTCGGCGGCAAGGACAACTACCCGGTCGACGAGGCCGTGGGCGAGAAACTGCCGCCCGAGGCGAAGGACGCGGCCCGGCAGAACCGCGCGTTCATGCACCGCGCGGCGACCTGGCTCGCCGGCGAGGGCATCGACCAGTTCCTGGACATCGGCACGGGCATCCCCACCGCGCCCAACCTGCACCAGATCGTCCAGCGGACGGTGCCGACCGCGAAGGTCGTCTACACCGACAACGACCCGATCGTCCTGCGTCACGCCGAGGCACTGCTGGTCAGCCACGCCGACGGGGTCACCGACTACATCCAGGCCGATGTGCGCGAGCCCGAGCACATCGTCGAACACGCCCGCCACGTCCTGGACTTCACCCGCCCGATCGCCCTCTCGCTGATCGCGCTGATGCACTTCATCCCGGACGAGCAGGACGCCCACGGCATCGTCCGCAATCTCGTCGCCACCCTGCCGTCCGGTAGCTACCTGGTCCTGTCCCACGCGGCGTCCGACCTCTACCCCGAGCTCGCCGCCCAGGTCACCGCCGAGTACGCCAAGGGCGGCATCAAACTCGGCTTCCGCACCCGCCCCGAGGTGGCCCGCTTCTTCGACGGCCTCGACCTGGTGGCGCCGGGCCTGGTGACGGCGACGGAGTGGAATCCGCCGGCGTCGGAGGACGCTCCGGAGGGCAGCGGGATCTATGCGGCGGTGGCGCGGGTCCGCTGAAACCGTCAGGCCGTATCGGCGCGCGCGGCCGGCGCCTCCTCGTGGAGTGCGCGCGCGGACGCTATGAGCTTCGTGGCGTCGGGTCCCCACATCAGGCGGATGACATAGCGCTCGAACAGTGGCCGCTGCATCAGATACGCGATCGACAGGAACGCCTTGCTCGCGAGGACGGACAGCGCCCCCTTGACCCGACCGACGCCCATCGACTGACGAGCCTTGCCTGATACCGCACCCGTCATCGGGAACGAGGGGAGGACGTTGATCAGCAGCAGCGGGATCAGCCGCTGTCCATAACCGCAAGCATACGGTGGAATCGCTCAATTCCCGGGCGGGAATTCGGTGGGCAAACGGGTTCCTCGACCCTGACCGAGAAGGAGGGGCAAGCATGGCGAACAGCGCACTCCTGGTGATGGACGTCCAACGGGACATCGTGGCCATGGCCGACGACGGTTCCGGCTATGTGGCGCGCCTGCGCAGGGCGATCGACGGTGCCCGGGCTGCCGGTATCCCGGTGATCTACGTCATGATCGCGCTACGGCCGGGCGATCCGGAAGTCAGCCCCCGCAACAAGGCGATGACAGACGTCGTGCGGGCCGGCCTGTTCACCGAGGGTGCTCCTGGCACCGAGATCCATCACGACGTCGCGCCCCAGCAAGGCGACGTCGTGGTCACCAAGAGGCGGGGGAGCGCGTTCTCGGGCAGCGACCTCGACCTGGTGCTCAGGGCTCGCGACATCGACAGCCTGGTTCTCACCGGCATCGCCACCAGTGCCGTAGTGCTGTCCACCCTGTGGCACGCCATTGACCTGGACTTCGGCCTCACCGTCCTGGCGGACGCCTGCCTCGACACCGACCCCGAGGTGCACCGGTTCCTCACCGAGAAACTGTTCCCCCGGTGGGCGGATGTCGTCGCCGTCGAGGACTGGCTCAAAGCCATCGCACCGCGATAACGGGAGGTCGTCCGAACCCTCGTGAGCCTCCCGTGGCCAGAGGCGTCGCTCATCCCGTGAGGTCTGCTGGACGCCCTCAGTAGGCGGTATTGGTCTGCCAGACCACTCCGGTGTCGGTCGCGATGACCATGTTGCCGGTCTCCAGCACCTTGAGGGTCGCCCCGGCAGCTTGCGTGTTGCTGGCCCACAGCGCCTGGTGCTGGGCGCTGTAGACCACGAAGTTGCCGTCCTCCTGGAACTCGGCGGTGTTTCCCGTGCCTTGGGTCTGGCTCGCCCAGTGGGCCGTTCCGGACGCGTCGTAGAGCACCAGGTTGCCGTCCGGCTGCATGATCAGTTTCGACCGCACGGTCTGCACGACCGTCCCGGCCTCGAACGTGAAGGGGGCCTTCACCACCACGGCGTCGGCCAAGTGGCTGGAGCTCGTGCTTGAGGCCGACGGCGAAGGAGAGGCAGAGGGAGACGCCGTCCCCCCACTCGCGGACGGGGTGGCCGACACCTGCGCGGCGCGACCGGCGCTTGCGGACGGCGTGCCGTGCGTGGAAGCCGAGTTCTTGCCGTTGTCCTTGTCGTCGAGGGTGTGGAGCAGGAGCAGCCCCGAGCCCGCGACGACGACCAGCGCGGCCGTGCCGATGGCGGCCCACAGCACGCGCCGCCCGCGCCCGCTTCGGGTGCCTCCACCGTCCGTGTGCGGGGTGGGACCGGTTCCCGCCGGATGGGCGCCGTACATGTCCGCGGTGTGAAGCCGTGTCGGGTTGTCGTGGCCCGGGTTCGGCACGAGGAGGGTGGCGGATTGGGTGCCTTTGACGCTCGCAGCCGCCTGCGGGGCGACGGCCGTCGCCGCGTCCGAGGCGCCGGCCGACACACCGCCCCCTTGGCCGACGACGGTCGCGGCGCGTTCGCGATCCGCCAACGAGCCGACGGCCAGGGCCCGTTGGTAGGCGGGGTGGTGGACCAGATCGACGTCGGCCCGACAGAGTTCGACGATGCGCTGCGGAGTGGGGCGCAGGGCGGGGTCGGTCTGCGCGCAGGCCACGATCAGCTCGGCGACCCCCGCGTCCACGCCCCGCAGGTCGATCTCGCCGTGCACCGAACGGTAGGACACCGCCGCGAACGGCCCGTCCCCGTACGGCGGGCGGCCGGTGACGGCGAACGCCAGCGTGGCCCCGAGGGCGAACACGTCCGCGCCCGGACCGGTCTCGCCGCCCATGATCGTCTCCGGTGCGATGAACCCGGGGCTGCCGAGCGCACCGCCGACCTGCGTCAGGTTGGACGTGCCGGTGGTCCTGGCGATGCCGAAGTCGATCAGCTGGGGGCCGGTGGCGGAGAGAATGACGTTGTGCGGCTTGAGGTCCCGATGCCACACGCCCCGGACGTGGATGGCCTCCAGTCCCTCGGCGAGGGCGGCCAGCATGACCCGGGCCAGGTCGGCGGGGAGCGGTCCGTTGGTCGCGACGGCGGCGTGCAGTGTGGGTCCCGGTACGTACTCGGTGGCCAGCCAGTACGGCGGTGTGTCCAGCTCCGCGTCGATGAGCGACGCCGTGTACGCGCTGCGGACCGTGCCCAAGGTCTCCACCTCGCGGCGGAACCGGCTGAGGGCGTGTTCGTCATGGCGGAGGTGGTCGTTGATCACCTTGACGGCGGCGGGACGGCCGCCCGGCGACCGCGCGAGGTACACCCTCCCCATCCCGCCCTCGCCGAGTCTGCCGACCAGACGGTAGCGACCTATGTGAGATGGGTCGGAGTCATCGAGCGAAAGCACGGGACATGTCCTCCTTGCGTGGAACCGCCAGTCACCGGATCCACCGTGAGGTCAACTCGGCTGTGCTCCAACCCCGTTGCCCGGCGGGGGTGCGACACCAGTCCTGGGACGACACGTCCGGACCGGACCCCGACATAGTAGAGGGAACAACTGCCCGGGACTCACCGGACGCGCTGTTCCGGAGCGCTCTGGAGGTCTTCGTGCAGGTGCACGAGGAGCCAGTCACCGTCGGGACGGGCGCGTCGCAGGACCGCCGTGTTGCGGGCCAACTCCGGTGGGTCCGCACGGAATTCGACCCGCAGCCAGTAGCGGGCCACGGCCAAATCCCCGAAGACGTCGACGACTTGCCCGTACGCCGTGAGGCCGGTCTCGGCGGGGCCGTCGTCGGGGGTGGGACGGGCATCCCGGACGCGGTTCAACTCCGTTCTGCCGCAGATGAGTTCGGGGGTCGCCGAGTCCCAGATGGTGGCCTCGGGATGGAGGAAGGCGTCGATGCGCGCACGGTCGCCCGCGGTGTAGCCGTCATACATGCCCGTGATCACCGTCCACACCTCGGCGAGGTCGGCGGAAGCGCCTCCAGGTCGGGCGCCGTGGTCGGCTGCGGGAGGGGCGGAACGGGGCGGTGGAGCGGTCATAGAGGTTCCTTGGGTGGGGTGTTCGTGCCGGGTCAAGGCAGGACGACGAGGTCCCGGGGTGTGCGGTTGAGGCGCTCGCCGCCCTCCTCGGTGCAGATCACGATGTCCTCGATCCGCGCTCCGTACCGGCCGGGCAGATAGATGCCGGGTTCCACGGAGAAGGCCATGCCCGGTGCGAGCGGGAGCGGGTTGCCGGTCACGATGTAGGGCTCCTCGTGGCTCTCCAGGCCGATGCCGTGTCCGGTGCGGTGGATGAAGTGCGGCCCGTATCCGGCGTCGGTGATGAAGTCCCGCCCGACGGCGTCGAGTTGACCGGCGGTGATACCCGGCCGGACGGCATCCGTCTGGGCGCGTTGGGCGCTCAGCAACACGTCGTACAGCCTGCGGAACTCGGCGGGCGGCTCGCCCACCGTGTACACCCGGGTGGAGTCGGAGCAGTAGCCGTCCAGGGTCGTACCGCCGATGTCGACCACCACCGGGTCGCCGGGGCGGATCGTGCGGTCGGAGAGTTCGTGGTGCGGGCTGGCGCTGTTCGGGCCGGAGCCGACGATGACGAAGTCGACTCGGACGTGCCCCTCGGCGATGATCGCGTCCGCGATGTCCCGGCCGACCTCGCGTTCGGTACGGCCGGCCCGCAGCCACTCCCCCATACGGCTGTGCACCCGATCGATGGCCGCACCGGCCCGGCGCAGGGCGGCGGCCTCCTGCGGGGTCTTGCGCATCCGCAGCCCGTTCAGCACCTCTCCGGCCAACTCCTGCCGGACATCCGGGAGTTGGGTGCGGAAGGCGATGGTCTTCTCCGCCCACATGCGGTTGTCGACGCCGACGCGGGCGGTGTGGGCGGGCAGCCGGGCCGCGACGAGGGCGTAGGGGTCGTCGGTCTCGTCCCAACCGGTGATCTCGATGCCGAGGTCTCCGGCCGGGGACGCCCGGGCGGCGAGTTCCTCCAGGGCCGGGACGAGGAGGAAAGGGTCGCTGTCGGTCGGCAGGACCAGGCAGGTGAGCCGCTCCAGCGGCAGGGCGTCGTAGCCGGTCAGGTAGCGCAGGTCGGCGCCGGGCGAGATCAGCAGGGCGTCGAGACCGGCTCGGGCCGTGGCCTGCCGGGCGCGGTCGAGGCGGTCGGCCGGGTACAGGTCCGCGAGCGGTTCGGCGGGGTGGTCGTCTTGAGGCATCGGGGCGTCGGGCATCGGCTCTCCGTGAAGTGGTGTGCGGGTGGGGGCTGTTCCCCGGTGGGCCGTCCGGCCCCGCTCAGGCGGCGTACAACCGGCAGGCCACGCCCCCGGCGATCAACTGCGGCTCCTCGCGGTCGCAGCCGTCGAAGGCCTGGGGGCAGCGCGGGTGGAAGCGGCAGCCGCTCGGCGGGTCGGCGGGATCGGGTACGTCGCCGGGGAGTTCGGCGGGCAGCACTCCCGCCCCGTCGGGTTTCGGTACGGCGGCCAGCAGTGCCCGGGTGTAGGGGTGGCGCGGGTCGGCCCAGACCTCGGCGGTGGGGCCGGTCTCCACGATCCGGCCGAGGTACATCACGGCGATCCGGTCCGCGATCAGCCGTACGACGGACAGGTCGTGGCTGATGAACAGCAGCCCGGCGCCCGACTCGACGGCCAACGACCGCATCAGCGTGGCCACTTGGAGCTGCGCGGAGGCGTCGAGCGCGGAGATCGGTTCGTCGCCGACGAGGAGTCGGGGGCGGGCGGCGAGCGCGCGGGCGATGGCGATGCGCTGGCGTTGGCCGCCGGAGAACTCCTGCGGGTAGCGCTCGGCAGCACTCGCCGGCAGCCCGACCCGGGTCAACAGGTCCTCCGGGGTGGTGGGTTCGGCCGCAGACTCGCCTCGCCCGGCCGCCGTACGGATGCCGTCGGCGATCTGCGAACCCACCCGGCGCCGGGGGTTGAGGGAGCCGTAGGGATCCTGGAAGACCATCTGGATGCCGGTCAGGGCGAGTTCGCGGCGGCGCACTCGCAACGGCCGTACCGGAGTGCCGTCGTAGGTGATCCGGCCCTCCGCCGGTGCGGTGAGGCCGCAGACCGCGCGGGCCAGCGTCGACTTGCCGCAGCCCGACTCGCCCACCAGGCCCACGACTTCACCCGCCCGCACCTGGAGGCTGACCCCGGCGACGGCGCGGGTGGGTGGTGCGCCCGGCCGGTGGTACTGGACCACGAGGTCGTCGACCGAGAGGAGGGGGGCCGTCGGGTCGGGGGTCATACGGTGCTCCTTCCGGGGAGCGCGTCCAGGAGCGTGCGGGTGTAGTCGTGTTGGGGGTCGGTGAGGACCCGGCCGCGCGGTCCTGTCTCGACGACCAGGCCGTGGCGCATCACGCTCACCTCGTCGGCGATCGCGGACATCACGCCCAGGTCGTGGGTGACGAGGAGGACGGCGAGGCCCAGGTCGTCGCAGAGGCCGCGCAGCAGCCGCAACACACCTGCCTGGACGGTGACGTCGAGGGCGGTGGTCGGTTCGTCGGCGATCAGGACCTTCGGTTCGCAGGCCAGCGCGATGGCGATGGCGATGCGTTGGCGCATGCCGCCGGAGAACTGGTGCGGGTAACGGCCCAGCGCCTCACGGGGGTTGGGGATGCGGACCTGCGTCAGCAGATCGACCGCCCTTTCCTTGGCCGTCTTCCGGTTCAGCTTCAGGTGGTGGCGCAGGTGGTCGGTGAGCTGGTGTCCGATGCTGAGCATGGGGTGCAGGCTGGTGGACGGGTCCTGGAACACCATGCTCACCGATCGCCCCCGCAGCACCGCGAGTTGACGGGGCGTCAGGGTCAGCAGGTCAGTGCCCTCCAGCTCGATCCGGCCGCCGGTGCGGGCGCCGGGCGGCAGCAGGCCGAGGGTGGCGAGACCGGTCATGGTCTTGCCCGAGCCGCTCTCCCCCGCGAGCCCGTGGATACGGCCCGGTTGCAGCGCGAGGTCGACGCCGCCGAGGATGCGCGCGCCGCCCAGGTCGAGGGTGAGGCCGCTGATCCTCAGTACGTCCACGGTGTCGCCGTCGGTCATCCCACACGCTCCTTCTCCGCGCCGATCGTGCGGGCGGTGCCCGGGTCGAGGGCGTCCCGGAGAGTGTCGCCGAGGAAGTTGAAGGCGAGGACGACGGTGAGGATGGCCAGACCCGGGAAGACCCCGATCCACCACTTGTCGAACTGCTGCGTACCGTCCGCCACCATCGCGCCCCACTCAGCGGTCGGCGGTTTCGCGCCGAGCCCGAGGAAGGACAGCCCGGACAGCAGCAGCGTCGCGGTGCCGATGTCGAGGGTGGCCAGGACGAGCAGCGGCCCGAGGACGTTGGGCAGGATGTCCACGCGCAGCGACCGCCAGGCCGAGAAGCCCAACAGCCGTCCGCTGAGCACGAATTCACGGTTCCGCAGGCCCATCACCAGGCCCCGGGTGACGCGGGCGTACGACGGCCAGGACACGACCAGGACGGCCAGCACCGCGTTCTGCAGGCTGGCGCCGAGCGCGGCGGCGACCACCATCGCCAGGATGACGGTGGGGAAGGCGAACACCAGGTCCGCGATCCGCATCACGGTCTCGTCCACCCAGCGTCCGAAGAACCCGGCGCAGGCCCCGAGCACCCCGCCGACCAGCAGCGACATGGCCACCAGCAGGAGCGCCAGCGGGATGGAGACCCGGGCGCCGTACAGCACGCGGCTGAGCACGTCCCGGCCCAGCTCGTCGGTGCCGAACCAGTGTCCGGCACCGGGGCCGGTCAGCCGGGGCAGGTTCTGGGCGAGGGGGTCGTGCGGGGCGAGCAGGGGGGCGGCGACCACGATCACCAGCCAGATCAACGCGACCAGGCCGCCCGTCACCGCGAGCGGTCTACGCCAGGCGGGCGGCAGCCGTCGTAGGAGACTGAACCTCACTGGACCCTCACCCTCGGGTCGATCACGCCGTACAGGACGTCCACGGCGAGGTTGACGGTCAGGTAGACGAGGCCGACGACCAGGCCGACGCCCATCACGGCGGGGAGGTCGAGGGTGGTCGCGCTGCGGTAGGCGTAGGCGCCGAGGCCCGGCCAGGCGAAGATCGACTCGACCAGGACGGTGCCCGAGAGGAGGGCGCCGAAGGCCAGTCCGGCGACCGTGATGACGGGGACGAGGGCTGCCCGCAGGACGTACTGGAAGAGGACCGTGCGGGCGGGCAGGCCCTTGGCTCGGGCCGCGCGGACGTAGTCCTGGTTGAGGACCTCCAGTACGGCGGAGCGGGTGAAGCGGGTGAGGAGGCCGACGGTGTAGGCCGTCAACACCAGTGCGGGGAGGGCGAGATGGCCCACCGCGCTCCAGAACACCGGCCACTGTCCGGCGAGTGCCGCGTCGACCGTGTAGAGGCCCGTGACGTGGGGCGGGGCGGTCATGCCGGGGTCGAGGCGGCCGCTGCCCGGTGCCCAGCCCAGGCGGTAGAAGAAGACGTAGAAGGCGAGCAGCGCCAGCCAGAAGGTCGGCACCGAGACTCCCAACAGGCTGACGACACGCAGGAGTTGGTCGGTGAGGCGGTCCCGGCGCAGTGCCGCCACGACGCCGAACGCCACGCCCACGATCAGGGAGACCACGATCGCGGCGCCGGCGAGTTCCAGGGTGGCGGGGACGGCCGTGGACAGGTCGGTGAGGACCGACTGGTGGCTCTGCTGGGACTCGCCGAGGTCGCCGTGGAGAAGGTTGCCGAGGTAGGTGACGTACTGGACCGGCAGTGGCTTGTCGAGGCCGTAGTGGTGGCGGAACTGCGCGACGATCGCCGGGTCGCCGATCGCCCGCTGGCCGAGGTTGGCCGCCGCCGGGTCGCCCGGGACCAGGTTGGTGAGGACGAACGTCACCAGGGTCACGCCGAGGGCGAGCAGGAGGGCGGTGGCGGTACGGCGGAGGAGGAAACGGGCGAGGGGGTGACGGGCGAGGAGACGACGGCGGCCGGGGAGGGGGCGGGCGCCGCCCTTGACGCCCGTGCCCTCAACGCCCGCGCCCTTCCCGCCCGTTCCCTTACTTGGTGCCCAGCGCGGCGACATCGATCGTCCATACGGGGTTGTAGGCGACGCCGGTCACGGACGCGGCGGAGACGGTGTTCCGGCTGGGCTGCATCAGCGGGATGAAGGGGCCGTCGGTGTTCATCTTCGTCTGGATCTGCTCGTACAGGGTCTTGCGGGTGTCGTCGCCGATCGTCGTCGCCGCCTTGTCGCCGAGCGCGGTGAGGGTGGGGTCGGCGCCGGCCTTCCAGCCCGCGCGCAGGCCGACCAGGTTGCCGGGCAGGAAGGTCAGGTAGTCGCTGGGGTCCGGGTAGTCCGGGCCCCAGTACCAGAGGCCCAACTGCTCTTTGCCGTTGCGGTAGTTGTCGAGTTCCGTGGTGGTCGGCGCGGGGGCGAGCGTGACGGTGATGCCGACCTCCTTCAGCTGGGCCTGGACCCGTTCGGCGAGCGTCTGGAGGGACAGTCCGTCGACGGTCAGGTCACTGGCGTAGCCGAGGGTGACGGAGGGCTTGGCGATACCGCTCGCCTGGAGCGCGGCCTTCGCCCCGGCGAGGTCGCGACCGGTGGCCTCGGAGGCGGGCAGCGCGCCGAGGAAGGTCGACGGGATGATCCCGGCGGGCTGGACGGAGCCGGTACCGGCGAGCGAGAGCAGGCTCTTGTAGTCGATGCCCTTGCGTACCGCCTCCGCGAACTTCGCGTTGGCTGTCGTACTGCTGACCTTGGTGTTCCGGTTGAGCAGCAGGAAGATCACGTCCGAGGACGCGCCGCTGTCCACCTTGAGTCCGCCGCCGAGGCCGCTGACCTGGTCGGAGGTGAGGTCGAGGGCGATCTGGCTGTCGCCGCGCTGGACGTTCAGCTTCTGGGTGGGGGCCTGGACGTTGCGCAGGACGATCTTGTCGTAGGTCGGCTTGTCGGAGCCGGTGTACTTGGGGTTCTTGGTCAGGACGACCTGGGTGTTCGTGTTGAACGAGGTGAGGGTGTACGGACCGGAGCCGGCCGACGTGGTGTTGAGGTACTTCTCCGCCCCGTCCGTCGAGGTCGCCGAGCCGCCGTGGGCCTGGACCGTCTTCGCGCTGAGGATGCCGAGCGCGGGGTTGGGGAGGATGAAGGGCAGCGCCGGGTTCGCCTTCTTCGAGGTCAGGGTGACGGTGGAGGCGTCGGTCTTGGTGACCGTGACGCCGTCGAGCAGGAACGACGGGTTGCCCTTGAGCGCGATCACCCGGTTCAGCGAGAAGACGACGTCATCGGCGGTGACCGCGCTGCCGTCCGCGAACTTCGCGCCCGCGCGCAGGTGCAGGGTGAGCGTCTTGCCGTCCGCGGACTGCTCGTACGAGGAGGCGAGGCCCGGCACCGGCTTGGTGACGTCGGAGCCCTTGAAGGACAGCAGCGTCTCGTACAGCGCCTTGTCCACGATCTGCCCGGTCGGCTCGAACTCACGGCCCGGGTCGGCGGTCTTCAGGTTGAACGACGTGTCGACGACCAGGGTCTTGCCGGCCGAGGATCCGGAGGCGCTCGTACCGCCGGAGCAGGCGCTCAGGGCGAGCGCCGCGACCGCGACGAGAGGGAGTGCCACCGGGTACGACCCGGCACTGAATCTGGGCATGCGTGCCTCCGTGGGCAAGACAGAGCGGGGCGGAGCGGAAGAAGGCCGTGCGGGTACGGGCGGATGTGGGTGGATACCGGGAGGGGACCTGGACGATTCGCCGTTAGGGTTGGCTGAAACTAACCAGGACTCTCGGTGCACGGGACCGGCGCGAGACGAAATGCAACGGATGGGCGCGAACATGGAAGATCTGTCGACCCCGGAGACCTCGGGCGAGCGCCGCTCTGGACGGATCGGCATCGGTCTTGCCCTGGATTCGGTGCATTTCAAGATCCTCGACGTGCTGCGCACCCAGGGCCGTATCTCCGTCGCCGCCCTCGCGGAACGCGTCGGCGTCTCCCGCGCGAACGCCTACACCCGCCTCGAAGCCCTCCGCGCCGACGGCGTGATCAACGGCTTCAGCGCCCGCGTCGATCACAACCGGGTCGGTCTTGAGATCTGCGCCCTGATCTTCGTCACGGTCCGCCAGGAGCTGTGGAAGCAGTTCCGCACGGCGCTCGCCCAGATGCCGGAGGTGGAGTACTGCGCCGTCACCACCGGCGAGCACGACGCCATGATCCAGATCCGGGTGGCCGACGTCACCGCCGTCCACCGCCTGGTCACCGACCGGCTGTCCACCATCCCGGCGGTCCGCGCGACCGAGACCGTGATCATCCTCGACGAGGTGCTGCGCCGTCCCTACGTCCTGCCGACCACGTCCCGCTCCACGGACTCCGCGGCCGGCAACCCCCAAGACGCCCCCGGAACAAGCCAGTTCGGGATGACCCGGTTCATCCGGGCCGCCGAGGGACGGGCCGATCTGCAACGCGCTTCCGAGCCGGAGGACTGACGGGGGCGGCGAACGGTTTCCCGTCGGGGCTGCGGAAGGGCGCGCCGCCGCGTGAGACGGTGGGCGCGACCTCAGGGGCCGAAGCCCGCCCTGCCGGACACCGAAGCCCATCCCGACCATCGGCATCTCGTCCTCGATCGACCCCGGCAACTACGGCCACGAGGACACCGCGAAACTGATGGACCAGGGCGGCAGCATCGCCCAGATGCTCGGCATCGGGGCGGACGGGATCGGCGGTACGGCGGACGACGTGGACGTCGACTTCACCACCGACTCGTACACCCCGCAGGAGCCGTTCACCGGGTTCGAGGACACCCTGAACACGACCGCCCGGGGGTACAAGCCGCGGGCTCGGCTGAGCACCCGCGCGAAGGCTTCCTCGCCCACCCTTCCGAAGGTGGGCGAGGAGGCCGCGCCGCGTTCGGCCCGGGGCATTGTCAGTGGTGGGAGGCAGGATGGGAGTCATGACAACTCCTGCAGCTGTGATCGTGGATGCCGCCGCCTACGCGCAGGCGGTCGAGGACGCGGTGAAGGCGTCGGCCGCCTATTACGCCGCCGGTACCTCCGCGCTGGACGACGACTCCTACGACCGGCTGGTGCGCGGTATCGCCGCGTGGGAGGCCGAGAATCCCGACCAGGTGCTGCCCGACTCCCCCACCGGGAAGGTGGCCGGCGGCGCGGTCGAGGGCGATGTCCCGCACACGGTGGCGATGCTGAGCCTGGACAACGTGTTCTCCCCGGAGGAGTTCACCACCTGGACCGCGTCGGTGGCCCGAAGAATCGACCACGAGGTCACGCGGTTCAGCGTGGAGCCGAAACTGGACGGC
Source organism: Streptomyces prunicolor (assembly GCF_045162825.1). Lineage (NCBI taxonomy): Bacteria > Bacillati > Actinomycetota > Actinomycetes > Kitasatosporales > Streptomycetaceae > Streptomyces > Streptomyces prunicolor. The sequence goes on from NZ_CP108676.1 coordinate 1,039,294, forward strand.
CTGGCGATCGCGGCCCGCTACACGCGCGGACACCTCACCCGGCTCATCACCCGGGGCGACGGTACGGCCGGGGAGGACGTCTCCCACGCGATCGGCACCATCGAGGGCCTGCCGCAGGAGCTGGCCGAGCCGGCCACCGTCGAGGTGCGTGGCGAAGTCCTCATGACCACCGCCCAGTTCGAGCACGGCAACGAGGTCCGCACCGCGCACGGCGGCCAGCCCTTCGCCAACCCGCGCGGCGCCTCCGCGGGCACGCTGCGCGCCAAGGAGCGCGCCTATACGGTGCCGATGACGTTCTTCGGCTACGGCCTGCTGCCCCTCCCGGACACCGAGGCCGAGCTCGCGGCACGACTGCCCGAGCTCGCCCACAGCGAGCTGATGACCCAGGCCGCCGCCTACGGGTTCAACACCACGGCCACCACCGCCGTGCCCGGTATCACCGCCGACACGGTGGAGGAGGTGCTGGCCCGGGTGCAGGAGATCGCCGCGCTGCGCGCCCAACTGCCGTTCGGGATCGACGGGATCGTCATCAAGGCCGACCTGGCCGCCGACCAGCGGGCCGCCGGGTCGGGGACGCGGGCCCCGCGCTGGGCGATCGCCTACAAGCTGCCCGCCGTGGAGAAGATCACCCGGCTGCTGGAGGTGGAGTGGAACGTGGGCCGCACCGGCATCATCGCCCCGCGCGCGGTCCTGGAGCCGGTCGAGATCGACGGCGCCACCATCACCTACGCAACGCTCCACAACCCGGGCGACACCACTCGCCGCGATCTGCGCCTGGGCGACCATGTCATGGTCCACCGCGCGGGCGACGTGATCCCCCGCATCGAGGCCCCGGTCGCGCATCTGCGTACCGGCGAGGAACAGCCGATCGTGTTCCCCGAGGTGTGCCCGCGCTGCGGTTCCGGCATCGACACCAGCGAACTGCGCTGGCGCTGCGAGCAGGGCCGCAACTGCCACCTGGTCGCCGCCCTGTCCTACGCCACGGGCCGCGACCAGCTCGACATCGAGGGCCTGGGTCACACCCGCGTCGTCCAGCTCGTCGACGCCGGTCTGGTCGCCGATCTCGCCGACCTGTTCGCCCTCACCCGGGAGCAGCTCCTGGGCCTGGAGCGGATGGGCGAGACCAGCACCGACAACCTCCTCGCCGCGATCGACACGGCCAAGGGGCAGCCCCTGTCACGGGTGTTGTGCGCGCTCGGGGTGCGCGGGACCGGCCGCTCCATGTCCCGCCGTATCGCCCGCTACTTCGCGACCATGGACGAGATCCGTGCCGCCGACGCGGAATCGATGCAGCGGGTCGACGGCATCGGCACCGAGAAGGCCCCCTCGATCGTCGCCGAACTGGTCGAACTCGCCCCGCTGATCGACAAACTCGCCGCCGCCGGCGTCAACATGACCGAGCCCGGCGCGACCCCGCCCGCACCCGTGACGGACGACGCCGCTGCCGACGGTACGGAAGCCGGGGCCACGGCCGACGACGGGCCGCTGGCCGGGATGACCGTGGTCGTCACGGGCGCGATGACCGGCCCCTTGGAGAAGCTCAGCCGCAACCAGATGAACGAACTCGTCGAGCGCGCCGGTGGCCGTTCCTCCTCCAGCGTCTCGAAGAAGACCACCCTGGTCGTGGCCGGTGAGAACGCGGGCTCGAAGCGGACCAAGGCCGAGACCCTCGGCATCCGCCTCGCCACCCCGGACGAGTTCGCGGCCCTGATCGCGGAGTACCTCAACTGAGGCCCTGTGTAAGGGGGGTTCCGCGCGGGGGAAGGCGTCCCGCATGGAGTGTTCCGCAGCTCACAGTCCCCGAAGGGACATGAGCGGGAACAACTGGGCCGGGTCGCCCGTTCATCTACATGTGGCTGCGGAGGGGACAGTGTCCCCGGGCCTCACCTATAGCCCATGGGGACGATCGTCCGGCTGAAGCCCCATGGAGCCCCTCGCCGAGAGGCGACCACCCTCCGCACGCCACCCTGTACGGCCCCGGCTGGTCTCCCCCGTCCAGCCGGGGTCTTCTTTCACTCCAAGGAGCGACCTCGCGCACTCCGCGGCAGGGGCAGAATGGACGCCACACAGCCGCTGCGGATGGGGAGTTCATGGACACGCGTACGTTCGACGCGCTGACGGAGTCGATGAAGAGCGCGTACGTCGCGGGTCTCAGCGAAGGCGCCGTGCCCCGCCCGGTCATCATGCCGCTGGTGCGCGGCGAGTTGGTCGGCCTGATCTGGCTCCGTCCGGTCAAGTCCGGCGAGGACGCGCTCACGGCGATCGCGTCGCTGTCGAACATCGCCGCGGCGGCGAACGCCGACGAGATCGTGCTCGCCTGGGAGACCCAGGATGTGGCCACCACCTGCGAACTCCCCGCCGACGACCCGTCCCCTTGTCTCAACATGGTGCACGCCACGAAGGACGGCCACACGCTCCACCAGTTCCCGTACACCGAGGACCCGGCCTCGACCGAACCGCAATGGCAGCCGTCCCCGGCTCCCCAGCCCGACGGCAAGCTGCTGCCGCCCGTCCAGGCCGCGGTCGACTACGCCTTCACTCCTCTTGAACTGGACCATCCCTCCCCGTTCGGCGTCACGGTTGTCCTGATGGAAGAGGACGGCTACAACCTGCGCCTGACCGAGGCGTTCGCCTTCTGAGTCGCCGAGTCGCCGAGTCGCGATGACCGAGGCGCGTCGGATTTCCGGGCGGGCTGCCTCACCGGCTGCTTCCCCACTCCCAACCTTCCCGACCTCAACCTTCGGCTAATCACGGATTGCCGTTAAAGAAACGACACAGTTCACGGAACGGCGGCTCCCCACGCCCACCCCGGGCCTACGCTGTGCCCGTGACCAGTGTTGACGTCGCCCCCGGACCCGCCGCCGAGAGCGGTCCCGAGCCGCGCACCCAGTCCCTGATGCTGACCTTCTTCGGCGTTCATGTGCTGGGGCGGCCCGTCGCCGTGTCGTCGGGCAGCGTGATCGCCGCCCTGGGGCGGGTGGGGAGCACCGAGGAGGCGGTGCGGACCACCCTGAACCGGATGGTCAAACGCGATCTGCTGGAGCGTCGCCGCCAGGGCCGGAAGACGTACTTCGCGCTGACGCCGCACGCCGTGCAGGTGCTGACGGACGGCAAGGACCGCATCTGGCAGACCGGCGCGGTGAACCGGAACTGGGACGGGCGCTGGACGATGGTGGGCTTCTCGCTGCCCGAGGCGTGGAGCCGTGAACGGCACGATCTGCGCTCCCGTCTGATCTGGGCGGGCTTCGGCCTGTTGCAGAACGGCCTGTGGGTGGCGCCGGCGCCGGTCGACGTCCGCGAGATGGTGGCCGGGCTCGGCCTGGAGCCGTATCTGCGGGTGTTCCGCGCGGAGGTGGAGTCGCCGACCGACGTCCGTGAAGTGCTGGAGCAGGCCTTCGACGTGCCGGCCATCGGCGCCCGGTACCGCGCGTTCCTGGACCGCTGGGACCGCACCGACCCCCTGCCCGCGGCGACCTCCGGCGACGACCTCGCGGGTCAACTCCTGCTGCACACCGACTGGTTGGATCTCGTACGACGGGACCCGCATCTGCCCGCCGAGCACCTCCCCGGAGACTGGCCCGCCGCGCAGGCGGAGACCGTGTTCCGCGGCCTGGCCAGCCGCTGGGAGCGCCCGGCGGCGCGCGCGGCCGCACGTCTGCTGGACACCCTGACGCTGGACTGATCCACCGGCACGGACCCGCTCGCGTCCACACCTGGCTCCCGCACGTCCCCACACGGACTCCGCACGTCCCCACGCGGACCTCACGCGTCCCCACGCGGACCTCACGCGTCCCCATGCGGACCCGTCTGCCTCAATATTGGTCACTCTCTTGACGGCCATGAAAAAAGAGCCCTACATTCGCACCGCTCTTCCAACTCGCACGACCAGATCGCCCGCCCAGCACGCACGTCCGACTCGCACGTCCAGCACGCTCCCCCACTCGGTCCCCATTCGACTCGCGGAGCCGCCGCCATGCCCCGACCTCGTCTCTCGACCCTCGCCGCCGCCTGCGCGACCGCCCTCGCGACCGCCCTGATCGGCCCGGCGACCGGCGCCCACGCCACGACCGCCGGTCACTACTCCGGCACGCTGGCCGACGGTGCCACCTGGATCGCGGACACACCCGAGCAGTGGAACGGCACCCTGCTGCTGTTCAGCCACGGCTACGGCCCGACCACCGCCGCCGACGCCCCGTCCCCCGCCGCGAGCCAGGCCCTGCTGAACGCCGGTTACGCCCTCGTCGGCTCCTCCTACGACCCGAACGGCTCGATGTGGGCGCTCGATTCGGCCGAGCGGGACCAGTTCGCCACGCTCACCGCATTCCGCCGGCAGGTCGGCGCACCCACCCGGGTCATCTCGGTGGGTCAGTCCATGGGCGGCCTCGTCAACGCGCAGATCGCCCGGGACGGCGCCGGCCGCGTCGACGGTGCGCTCGGCCTGTGCGGCCTGATCGCGGGCGGTGTCGATCTGGGCAACTACCAGCTGGACGCCGAGTACACCCTGGCCACGTTCTTCGACCCCGCCGACGCCGATGCCTTGGTGAACCTCGACAACCAGGCCGACGGCGCCGCCCTCGCCGCCCGGCTCACCACGGCCGTGCAGACGGCGCAGCTGACTCCGGCGGGCCGGGCCCGGATCGCCCTGGCCGCCGCCTACCTCAATCTGGCCGACTGGGCCCCGGGCCAACTCCCGCCCGCGCCCGGTGACTTCGCGGCCCAGGAGCAGCAGCAGTACGCATGGCTGGCGCAGGGCCTGCTCAGTTTCATCATCCCGGCGCGCTGGTCGGTGGAGCAGTCGGCCGGAGGCAACACGTCCTGGAACAAGGGCGTCGACTACGCCGGGCTGCTGCACAAGTCCGCCCACGTCAAGCAGGTCGAGGCGCTCTACCGCGACGCGGGCCTCAACCTCCGCACCGACCTGAACCGGCTCACCCGGGGCGCGGACATCACCGCCGACCCGGCCGCCGTAGCCCGTCTGGAGCGGACCTCGACCGCCGGGCAGGGACTGGCCGTTCCACTCCTGGACCTCCACACCACCGCCGACCAACTGGTGCCCGTGGAACAGGAGTCGGCGTTCGCCGGACGGGTGCGCGCGGCCGGTGACTCTCGACTCCTGCGGCAGGCCTACGTGGCCCGCCAGAGCCACTGCAACTTCACCACCGCCGAAGTGGTCGCCGGTCTGCACGCCGTGGAACACCGATTGGACACCCGGCACTGGGGCGACTCCGCAACCGCCGCTCAACTCCAGCGCAGTGCAGACGAGTTGGGCCTCGACGGCGCCGCCTTCACCGACTACCGGCCGAGCCGCCTGACCGGCACCCGCTGATCCCCAAGCGTTCTCTCCCTGTCCCTGGCCCTCTCCCCGTCCCCAGCTCGCGCGCCCCAGGAGCCCTCCGTGTCAATGACGACCGAACCCTCCACCAGAACAGCCACCGGCCCCGGCCTCACGACCGGCACCCTGGTCGCCGGTCTCCTCGCCGTCTGCCTCGCCCAGATCGGCCTGGCGATACCGGCCACGCTCAACGGGCTGTTCCAGTCCGACCTGCACCCGGTGGGCTCCCAACTCACCTGGATCTCCGACGCGTTCCTGCTCCCGGTCGCCGTACTGGAACTGACCTTCGGCCTGCTGGGCGACCTCTTCGGCCGCAAGCGGCTGCTGGTCGGCGGCGCCGCGCTGCTGGCGGTCGGCGAGTTGACCAGCGCCACCGCCTCCGGCGTCCACCAACTCTGGGCCGGGCAGGCGCTGGCGGGCCTCGGCGCCGCCGCCCTGTTCCCGACCTCACTGGCCATCCTGGCCGCCGGCACCACCTCACCCGCACAGCGCGCCCGGGTCATCGCGATGTGGGCGGCCCTGCTCTCCACCGGCGGATTCCTCGCCCCGCTGCTCGGCGGCGTCACCGCCACCTACGGCTCGTGGCGCTGGTCCTTCGTCGTGGTCACCGCCGTCGCCGTGGCGAGCGTCGCGGTCAGCGCCCTGTTCGTGGTCAACTCCAGCGCGCCGGAGGGCCGTTCACTCGACATCGCGGGCCAAGTGACCATCGGCCTGGGCCTGTTCGCCCTCCTCTACGCCATCATCCAGGGCCCTACGGACGGCTGGGCCTCGCCCTCGATCGTCATCGCCTTCGTCCTGGCGGCCGTGTTCCTCGCCGGCTTCGTCCTGGCCGAGAAGCGCGCCAAGTCCCCACTCCTGCGCCTGGATCTGTTCGGCAACCGTGCCTTCGCGGTGGCCTCGGTCGTGGCCGTGGTGGGCATGTTCGCCTTCCTGGGCACCGCCTACTCCGTCAGCATCCGGCTCGGCCCGGTGCAGGACCAGGCCCCGATGCGGACGGGCCTCGCCTTCGTCCTGCTCAACGGCATCACGCTGGCGATGCTGCCGGTGACGGAACGGCTGCTGCGTACGGTCGCGCCAGGTCTCCTGCTGGGCTCGGGGCTGCTGTTGATCGCGGCGGGCGACTACCTGGCGGCCACACTGCCGATCACCGACACCGCCTTCACCTCGCTGATCGTGCCGCTCGGTCTGGTCGGCCTGGGCTTCTCGGTCACCGTCACCTCGATCACGGCGACGGCCGTCAACACCGTGCCGACCCACCTGGCCGGCATGGCGAGCGCCACCACCAACCTGCTCCGCGACTTCGGCTTCACCCTCGGCCCGGCCGTCATCGGCGCCGTCGCCCTCAGCCGCGCGGCCACCAGCTTCTCCGACTCCCTGCACGACTCCGCCCTGCCCCAGGCACTGAAGGGCGCCGGCACGGCCGTACTCGAAGAAGGCGGTCCGCTCGCGGTGAACGGCGCCTCGGAGGCCTCGCCGAAGCTGGCCGACCTGCATCCGCTCGCCATGGACGCCCTGGGCCACGGCTACTCGATCGGCTTCGTCGTCTGCGGTACGGCCGCGCTGTGCTCGGCGTTGCTGGCGCTCGTCACCCTCCGCGGCCGTGCCGCTGCACATGGCGATGCCGCTTCACTCGACGCTTCCACGGAAACGGAACAGGAGCAGGCGTAGTCCCACGAGGGAGTGGGCGAGCGAACTCCCCGCGGGTCAGCGGCTCTTGCGGACCCTTGCCGCCGCGCGGGCCTCCGCCGCCTTGCGGGCCTCGGCGGTCTTCCGGGTCTCCTTGCCCGCGCGGCCCGGGCGGGTGCCCATGCCGCGGAAGGGAGCGTTGCCGGTGCTGGTCTTCGTCTCGGTCGGCGGGCGTTTGGCGCCGGTGATGGCGGTCAGCTTCTCCTCGCCCGAGCGGACCTGGGTGATGATCGGGCGGATACCGGCGTCGGACATCATCCGGTTCACGTCGCGCCGCTGGTTGGGGGTGACCAGGGTGACCACGCTCCCGGACTCGCCGGCGCGTGCCGTACGCCCGCTGCGGTGCAGGTAGTCCTTGGCGTCGGCCGGCGGGTCGACGTTGACGACGAGGTCGAGGGCGTCGATGTGGATGCCCCGGGCGGCGACGTTGGTGGCCACCAGCACGGTGATCTCGCCGTCCTTGAACTGGCCGAGCGTGTGCGTGCGTTGGGGCTGCGACTTGCCGCTGTGCAGGGCGGACGCGCGGACGCCGCTGGCCCGCAGATGCCGGGTGAACTGGTCGACACCGGCCTTGGTGTCGAGGAACATCAGCACCCGGCCGTCGCGCGCGGCGATCTCGGTCGCCGTCGCGTACTTGTCGGCGGCGTGGATGTTCAGGACGTGGTGTTCCATCGTCGTGACCGAGCCCGAGGCCCGGTCGACCGACGCGTGCACCGGGTCGTGAAGGTGGTCCTTGACCAGCTGGTCGACGTCGCGGTCGAGCGTGGCCGAGAAGAGCAGCCGCTGTCCGTCGGTGGGGATCTGCCCCAGGAGCTCCGAGACCTGCGGCAGGAACCCCAGGTCGCACATCTGGTCCGCCTCGTCCAGCACGGTGATCCGCACGTGGTTCAGGATGCAGTCCCGGCGGGACACCAGGTCGGTCAGCCGCCCCGGCGTCGCGACGAGCACCTCGACGCCGGTCCGCAGTTGCGCCTGCTGCCGATTGATCGACAGCCCGCCGACCACCGTCGCCAGCCGTACGCCCATCGTCCGCGCGTACGGCTCCAGTGCGTCGCTGACCTGCTGGGCGAGCTCCCGGGTCGGCACCAGGACCACGGCCAGCGGCCGCTTCGACTCCGCCCGCCGGCCTGCGAGCCGTACCAGCAGTGCCAGCCCGAAAGCAAGCGTCTTGCCGGAGCCGGTGCGCGCCCGGCCGAGCACATCGCGCCCGGCCAGCGCGTCGGGCAGGGTGGCCGCCTGGATCGGGAAGGGCTCCGTCACCCCGAGGCCGGTCATCGTCTCGACCAGCTCGGGCGGCAGCCCGAGCTGGTCGAAAGAAGCGGCCGGCGGCTTCGCGTTCATGGGGAACCTTCCTCAGTCCTGTGCCCGCAACGGCGCCGGGGCCCGTACCCATCGGTACGGGCCCCGGCGGCGTCGAAGCGTGCTCCCATTTTACCAGCGCGGCTCCAGGACGCCCGCCGACGAGGACCATGTGGCGGATCGCGGTCGGGGAGCGCCTGCGCGCCAGTAGGCTGGGGCAGCTGCACCACCCCACCAACACCCCTTCCCTCAAAGGGAGATGGCCTGCAGCGGTCGATTCGTCTCATTGCGTGAGGATGAAGCAACAGGTGCTGATAGCGGGCCGGTACCGGCTGAACACGACCATCGGGCGCGGCGCGATGGGCGAGGTCTGGCAGGCGTACGACGAGATGGTCAGCAGACCGGTGGCCGTCAAGCTCCTGCACTCGCAGAACTCCGAGCCCACCGCCACCGCCCGCTTCCGCCTGGAGGCCCAGACCGCGGGCCGGCTCAGCCACCCCCATGTGGTCGGCGTCCTCGACTTCGGCGAGCAGGAGGGCCGGCTGTTCCTGGTGATGGAACTGGTCCAGGGCGACAGCCTCGCCTACGTGCTCACCCAGGCGGGCTCCCTGCCTGCCGAGGAGGTCGCCCGTATCGCCGCCCAGTCGGCCGCCGGACTCGCCGCCGCCCACCAACAGGGCATCGTGCACCGGGACATCAAGCCCGGCAACCTTCTGCTCGACGCCGACAGGTCGGTGAAGATAGGCGACTTCGGCATCGCGCAGTTCATGAACGACCCCAGTGGAGCACTCACCGCGACCGGCCAGATCGTTGGAACCAGCCTGTACATCGCCCCCGAACGCGCCCTCGGCCAGCCTGCGGGACCGCCGTCCGACGTCTACTCGCTGGGCTGTGTGCTCTACCAACTCCTCACCGGACAGCCCCCGTTCAGGGCCAGCAGCCCCATCGCCGTCCTCCACCACCACCTCGACACAGCCCCCGTACCACCACGCGAACTCGGCGTAGGACTGCCGCCCGCCTTCGAGAACTATCTACTCAGTCTTCTCGCCAAGCGCCCCGAGGACCGTCCTACGGCGCACCAGGTGGCCGAGTGGTTCGCGTCCGGCGCCTGGAGAGGGCGTCCCGAGCCTCTCCCGGCAGCCGCACCGCGCCCCGAGCCGGAGCCACGGGCGACCGCCGCGTGGGATGCGGCCGCGAAGCCCCGGCCGAGCGCGGCTCCCAGCCCTGACTCCAGCTCCGGCCCCGGCTCCGTGACCACGTATGCCTTCCCTTCCTCCGCCACCGTCGGCAGCACGGCTCCGGCCCATCGGACCCGGCGTCGGCAACGAACGGGGGGCCGCGCCGTCGCCGCAGGCCGGTCGAAGACAGTGGGCACGGTCGCCGCCGTGCTGATCTTCCTCGGGGCGCTGCTGGTCGGGTTGGCCTGGTTCTCCCCCGACCACAGCTCGGCGGACACCCCACCGACGGATCCGCCCGGCAGCACGAGTCCCGCCACGGTCACGCCGTAGGTTCACGCCCCGCGCAGGCGGGCCTCGCGGCGGGTGTGCGAGCGGCGGCCGGTGAGGCGCCACAGGACGCGGGCGGGCAGTGGTGCCTTGGTGAGGAGTGTTTGCTGCTCCTCGGGGGTCGCCACTGCCATCAACGCGCTGAAGGCGCGCAGCAGATGCTTCTTCTCGATCTTCGCCAGGCTGATCTCGCCGAGTTCCTCCCATTCGGCGACGGTCAGATGTTCGGCGGCCAGCGGCAGGATGGTGTTCTCCTCCTCGTCCATGTGCGCTGTCAACACCGCGCCCAGTTCGGCGAGTCGGTCCGCGACCTGCCCACAGAGGGGCTGCCGGGGATCGGCGGCCAGTTGGTCCAGCGCGCCGGTCACCTGCGTGACCAACTCCTCCAGCCGGTGGTGCTGTTGCTCCATGCGCGCGATCGTCTCGGCCTGCCCGGCGGTCCGTGCCGCGAGCCGGGGCCAGAGGAACTCGTCCTCGCTGACGTGGTGGGCTTCCAGTCCCATGAGCATGAACCGGACCTCGTCGACGACCAGTTCGGCCCGCGCGGTGTCGCCGGGCCGCAGTCCGCGTACCAACTCCGGTAGCTCCGCGCATGCTTGGCGGAACGTGCGATGCACGACCACCATGTCGTGGACGTCCGGCTTCGAGGTGACTACCTCAGACATGGTGCTCCCTAGCCCTTGCTCAGCTGGTCGTGGAAACGGTGGGCCAGGTCCGTCAGCTCTTCCGCGTTCCGCGCGGTCTGCTGGAGGTCGATGAGCACCTCGTCGGTCCCGGCCGCGTGCGCGGCGAGCAGGTAGTCCGAGACCTGAACGACCGTTCCCCGGTGCGGCACGGCATCGTTCGGTGCGTCCTCGGCCGTCACCGCGGGGTTCACCCGGACCACGGTGCGCAGGGCGTCGGGGTCACGTCCGGCTACCTCCGCGATCTGCCTGATCTGGCTGATGACGTAGGCGAGTTGGGGCACCGGCAGCGCCACCCCGGCCCAGCCGTCCGCGCGGCGGCCGATGCGTTCCAGGGTGGCCGGGGTGAAACCGCCCAGGAGCACCGGCGGGCGGGGGCGTTGCACGGGGAGCGTCTCGATGTGCGCGCTGGGGATCGTCCACAGAGCGCCCTTGTGCTCGGCCGACGAACCGGACCAGACGTGGTCCAGGACGTCCAGGATCTCTTCCATCCGTGCCCCGCGCCCCCGCCACGGCACACCGATGGCCTCGTACTCGTCGGACGACCAGCCGAGCCCGAAACCGATGTCCAGCCGCCCCTCGCTGAGGATGTCGACGGATGTCAGTGACCGGGCCAGCAGGAGCGGGGAGTAGAAGGGCGCATTCAGCGTGCTGGTCCCCAGGCGCATCCGCCGGGTGGCGTGGGCCAGGAAGGACAGCGTGGCGATGGGGTCCAGGAAGGTGCGGTACTCCTCCGGTACGGGGCCGCCGCCGGGATAGGGGTCGCGGGGCGCTGTCGGGACAAGGGCCCGGTCGCCCACCCACAGGCTGTCGTAGCCGATCGCTTCGGCCGCGGTGGCGAACCCGGAGATCGTGGCGGGGTCGGTGAACGATCCGTACTGGGGAGCGCCCAGACCGATCTTGAGCGTGTCTGTCACTTGTTGGTCACCTGTTCGAGGAGATGCCGAGGCAGCGGGAAGTCGTACGGATTCCCTACGGCTGCGGTGCGTTCTCGGATCACCGTTCCGGACACGGATCGACATTCGGTCGACGGCGTGTGAACAGGCTCAGCGCTGCGCGGCTTCCCGTCGCAGGCGGTCGCTCACCTCGTACACATGCTGGGCGGCGGCGATGTTCACCTCGGCCCGGTCCGAGCTCAGCACGGTGAACAGGCGGGCCACCTCCTGGAGGAAGCAGGCCGGGCTGTTCGGATCGTCCTCCGCGCCGGCGACGGCCTCCGACTCGGCGAAGAACCCGACGGCCTCCGCGGGCCGCCCCCGGTCGGCCAGTACGACCGACAGAAGCCGAGTGGACATGAAGAGCGTCACCCGGTCGTCGACGGCGCGCGCACGCCGGATCGCCTCGCGCAGATCGGTTTCCGCCGCTGTCATATCGCCGCGGATGAAGCCGAGCCAGGCCCGGATGTGCCGGGTCTGCGCCCGCAGCGCCGGGTCGTCGCCCAGGTCGGCCGCCGTGACCGCGTGGTCCGTGACGCGTTCCAGTTCCCGCTGATGCGCGGGTCCGGCGAACAGTCCGCTCGACGCGATCACCGACAGCGCGGCGACGACGCTCCGCACGGCGTCCGGGATGTCGCGCAGCACCCGGGAGAACACCGATACCAGCAGCGTGTGCTCGGCCAGCAGCCAGCTACGCGCCTCCTCGGCGTCGGCGAACCGCAGTCCGGTCAGTGGCACCGAGAAGAGGTGGATGGCGAGCGAGCCGGCCTTCTCGGTCGCGTTCATGGCCTGGAACAGGGTGGCCTGGAGGAACGTCGTCAGCCGCACCAGCGCCGCCTCGCGCTCGGCGACGGGATCCTCGCGGTCGGCACGGCGGGCGGCGAACGCCCGTACCAGATCGTGGAACCGGTAGCGGTCGGCCGAGTGCGGCTCCAGCAGACCGGCCTCCAGCAGCTGCTCCAGTTGTTCCTCGGTCTCCTGTTCCGGCTGGTCGAGCAGGGCCGCCGCGACCGCGACCGGGAAGTCGGCGGCGTCGAGCAGCGCGCACAGGCGCATCGCCCGGGCCCGGTCGGGGGCGAGCGCCCGGTAGCCGACCTGGAAGGTGGCCTCCACCGACATGCCCCCGGCCCGCAACTCGTCGAGCTGGTGCTCCTCTGCGCGCAGCCGCAGCAACTGCGCGCCGAGCCCGCGTCCGGGGCGGGCCGCCGTACGGGCCCCGATGATGCGCAGCGCCAACGGCAACTGCCCGCAGGCGCTGACCAGTTCGAGGGCGAGCTCCGGGTCGGCGGCGATCTCGGCGTCACCCGTGAAACGGCCCAGCATGGCCACCGCCTCCTGCTGATCGGGCACCGGCACCTCGAAACGCGTCGCACCCGGCGGTACGAGCGACCGGTGCCGGGTCGTGATCAGCGCGGAGTTGCCGGGGGTGCCCGGGAGCAGCGGTGTCACCTGGGCGGTGTCGTAGGCGTTGTCCAGGAGCACCAGGATCCGGCGGTCGGCGGTCAGGGTGCGATAGGCACCGGCGCGGGCGGTGGGCGTCGCGGGGATCTGGGCGGCGGGCATGCCGAGCGCGAGGAGGAAGTCGACCAACACGTCGGCGGGATCGGTGGGTTGACCGCCGTCGCCCCGCAGGTCCACATAGAGCTGCCCGTCGGGATAGTCGCCGCGCAGGCCGTGGGCGACGCGCAGCGCGAGCGCGGTCTTCCCCACGCCGCCGATCCCGCTGAGCACCGCGAGCGCAACCGCTTCCCCACTGGGCCGCAACGCGATCCGGAGCCGCTCCCGCAACCGCTCCCGGCCGACGAAGTCGCCCGGTGCCGGGGGGAGTTGCTGCGGCCGGGCGACGGACGGGGCCTCCTCGACCCGCGTGGTCGCGGACCGGTCGGCTTCGGAGGCGGCGCCTGATGCGACGGGCTGTCCCTCGTCGCCCGACCGGGTCGCGATATCGCCTACGGCGTCCGCGGACGCCGTAGGACCGGTCGAGGCAGTGGCACCGAACGACGGTGCGGCACCGGCGAGTTGCCCCGAGGGGCGTGACTCGACGGGGTCCGGGTCGGCGCCGCTGAGAATGCGTGACTGCAGTTCGCGCAGCTCCGGCCCGGGGTCCATGCCCAGCTCGGCCACCATGGTCTCGCGGGCCGCCGCGTAGACCGCCAGGGCCTCGGCCGTCCGCCCGGCGTGGAACAGCGCACGCATGCGCAGCGCGTACAGGTCCTCCCGCAGCGGATGGTCGGCGATCAGCGAGGTCAGTTCCGTCGCGACACGGGCGTGTTCGCCCAGTTCGTCGGCGCAACTCAGCTGCGCCACCTGGGCGTTCAGCCGTAGATCCACGAAACGTCGGCGGTGTCGCCGGGCGTAGGGGCCGGGCACGCCGGACAGTGGTTCCCCCGACCAGAGCGCCAGCGCGGTGTCGAACACGCGCAGGGCGGGGCCGGTCCGCCGGGCGGCCCGCAGTTCCTCGCCGTCACGGACGAGCCGTTCGAAGCGCAGGGCGTCGACGGCCTGTTCCGGGATGTCGAGCTGGTATCCGCCCTGCGTGGTTTCCAGTCGGGACCGTTCCTCGCCCAGGGAGAGGCGGATGCGGTAGACGTACGTCTGCACCGAGCGCACCGCGTTACCGGGCGGCTCTTCCCACAGCGCGTCGATGAGGTGGTCGAGGCCGCACTGGCGGCCTTCGCCGAGCAGCAGCCGGACCAGAACGGCACGCTGCAGAGGGCTGCCGAGATCCAGCACCCGCCCGCCGTGGCGAGCGCTCAGTGGCCCCAGCAGCCCGAACTCGTACCCTTGCACCGCTGTTGCCACGCACGGAGTCTATCGGGCACCGCTCGCGGCCCGCCCGCCCGGGCATCCCGGGTCAGCCGCGGCGCAGCATCATGACGACGGCGACGATGACGATGATGAGGACGACAGTACCGATACCTATGTACACGGGTTTCTCTTTCCTTCGGGGAGCGGCACCTCTGGGTGCCGCGGAAAACCGGGTACCCCCGAAAGGGCCCTTCAGCCGTCGTTAAAAAGGAACGGGGACACCGACGCTCCCCCGAACTGCCGGTGCCCCCGTTCCGCTCACGTCGGATCAGCGGCGGTACGCGCCGCAGTGGAGGGCGTCCTCCACTGCGGCTGCCATGGCCTGCTGACCCTGGGCGTTGGGGTGTGCGGGTGCGGCCGGGGCCGTCGCGACCAGGGGTTCGATCCAGCGCTCGCCGACGGGCTTGCACATGTCGTGTCCCACCGTCGGGGTGTAGGTGTCGACGTACCCCGCGCCGTGCGCCGACGCCTGGGCCGCGATCATCGCGTTGAGCTTCTTCTCGGTGTCCCGGAGATAGGCGAAGTCACCGGCGGCGAGCGGTACGGCGGAGCTGGTGCAGCCGACGCCGTCGTCCGGGAACAGGTCGGGATAGCCGACCATCAGGACCTTGGCGTGCGGGGCCCGCTCCCGGACGGCGTCCAGCGCGGCGGCGATCCTGGGGGCGATGTCGTCGACGCGCTGTGCCAGCCGGTCGGTGCCGTCGCTCGTGAAGAAGGTCTGGCAGGGACTGCCCGTCGGGTCCTTGGACGTCAGTCCGGCGCAGGTGGCCAGGTTGGTGGAGAAGCCGAGGTCGTTGCCTCCGATGGTGAGGGTGACCACGTCCGTGTCCGCGCCGAGTGCGTCGAGCTGCGGCGCTTGCGTGCCCTGCGGTCCGGCCAGGGCCGTCGTCGTGGCGCCCGAGCAACTGACGTCGGTCACCTGCCAGTTCCTCGCCGCCGCGAGGAGGGACGGGTAGTTCTGGTCGGATCGCGCGCAGGTGGCGTCGACCTGGGTCGGTATGCCGGGTCCGGAGGCGTAGGAGTCGCCCAGCGCGACGTAGTTCACGGTGTGCGTGGTGCGCGCGGTGGGTGTCGAGGCGCTCGCCGCCGTCGCTCCCGCGGCGGACAGGGCCATCGCGCAACACGCCACCGTGGCGCCTCGCAGCAGGCCTCGCCGGCCGGAAGATCTCTTGGTCTGCTTGTTCAAGTCCATCCATTCATCGGGCCCCTGAAGCGCGCTTCGAGTCACTCGTCGACCCGTTCATCAAGTCGTTCATCGAGTCGCTCCGACAACAGCTGCCAGGTGCGGGGGCGTTGTGCTCGCTAAACGACAAACGGCGTACGCACCAAGGAGGTTCACTCATGGGCGCGGGGTACTTTCCAGCCGTTGCCCGTCCAACGCGAGGCGGAGCCCTACTGGTTGTGACTGCGCCGGAGGTGGGACTCGGCGTAGGCGTGGGCCCGGAAGGCGAGGACAGGGTCGTCGGAGAGCTGGATGCCGGGTGTGACGCGGGTGGGGTTGAAGGCCTGGGTGTTCCAGGGGTCCTGGTCGTCGGCGGGTGCGGTGATCTCCAGGCGGCCTGCGGTGAACTCCCTGCGGTGGTCGGGCCAGACGGTGCTGGGGTCGTGGGTGGGGTCGTCGGGTTCGGCGCGTTGGATGCGCAGGTCGAACGCCACGGATTCGTGTTCCAGGCGCCGGTGCAGTTCGTCGGTCAGGTAGTGGGCGGTACGGGTGGCCGCCTCGGCGGCGGTCAGGGCGGCGCGTCCGGCCTCCGGTTCCCAGCGGTACCGCACGGGCCGCCGGACACCGGCCGCGTCGACCCAGATGAAGGCATGGATGGCCCAGTAGGCGGCGGAGGCATAGCTGACGGGGATGGGCGGCTGCTGCGCGACGGCTTCGGCCAGGTGGGGATGGGCACCGATGAACGCGTGCACCCGGGCCAGGTCGGGCCGGCGGGTCACGGGGTCGGGGCGCAGGGCCTCGGTCAGCTCCAGGAACTCCTTGGGCGTCGAGGCGACGAACCGGGGGACGGTGAGGGCGACGAGGTCGGTGTCGCTGCCGTCGTGCAGGTGGAAGCGGGTGGCCATGCCGCGGGTGACCGGGGCGGTGTCGGGCGTGTGCGGATTTCCCTCGGAGTTCGAGAACCGTACGGTGACCGGCACCGGGCGCGTCTGGAGATGCGCCGCCGTGGTCAGGGCGGCCGCGGCTCCGGTGGGCGTGAAGGTGCCCCGGAATCCGGCGCCCCGGGCGCTGGACCTGCGGTATCCGGGATGCCTCCCGCTCATCCGCTCCATGCTGTCGACAACCCGGACGGCCAGGGTCTGGTCTGCGGAACTGGTTGACATGTCATTCCTTGGGAAACGAACGAATCACGGAGCCTGGGCAAGGCGTGCGGGGACGGACCGCCCTCGGAGGAGCCCTTCGCCGGACTCCTCGGAGGGCTCCTCGCATTGCGGTCTACGAGCCGCTCCGGGACCCGGTTCACTCGTTGCCCGGGTCGGTTGCCGGGATCGGTAATCGGGATCGGTAATCGGGATCGGTAATCGGGATCCAAAGCGTCCCGGTAATGCGGAGGCTGGTCCTGGCCGCCGAATTATTGGGAATCGCATCTGCCACGGTCGGAAGATCCCGGTAAAAGGGAATTACACGGAGGCGGAAAGAGGACTCCGGCCCACTGTGCTACTGGTCAACGATGCCGGCCCGGACCGTTCAGCACTCCGGTGAAACCCGCAAGCAGGGAAGGGTTGTCGGAGAGCCATGCCTGCACATGGTCCGCCCCGATCGCGCCGCTCGGACCGGACTTGAAGTAGGCGTCCAGCTTGTCCAGCAGGGCGCCCACCGCGCGGCGGGCCAGCGGCTCACGCACCCGGTCGAGGGCCTGGCCCGCGCGGTCCATCCACATCCGCGCGTCGTCGGACGCCGACGGGGTCGGTGGGCCGAACGTCGCCACCGCCACCAGGCCGACCGCGGACATGGCCCTGCGGTCGAGCGGCGCCGTAGGGCTGTCCCAGACGCCGGCGAAGATCGTCCGCGCGTCCGAGAAGCGACCGCCGTAGAACGCCAGTGTTCCGCGCAGGATGGCGGCCGCTGCCCGGAGGTCGTCCGCGCTCAGGTCGTCCGCGAGCCGGATCAGCTCCGAGAGCCGGTTCTCGGCCGCCTCGACCGCTCCCCGCGCCATGTCCAGGCACACGATCCTGAGCGCGGCGTACGCGTACTGACCGCGCGCGCCGATGGAACGCAGGATGCGCGCCGCCTCGGTCCAGTGCGCGCGGGCGTGGTCGCGGAGGCCGGCGCTCTCCTCCGCGTCGCCCCAGAGCGTGAGGGTGCACGCCCTGGCGAAGTCGTCGCCGGAGGCGCGTGCCGCCGCGGCGGCGGCCCGGCCGTGGCCGCGGGCGCCGTCGATGTCGCCGATCTGGAGGCAGTACGTCGTCCAGTTGGTCAGGAGGATCGCCCGGTCCCAGTGGAACTCGGTGCCCGCGACGCCCTGTTCGGCCCGTACGAAGAGTTCCGCTACATCGTCCCGCCCGGTCAGCATGGCGTGGAGCGGCTCGTAACAGGGCCCCAGGACGGCGAGTTGAGGGTTCTTCGCCTGGCGCCAGGCCGTCTTGAACCGGTCGATGAAGTGGCCGCCCTCCGCGTACCGGCCGACGACGTGGTTGAGCCAGACGAGCCATGCGAGGGCGTAGAAGAGTGCCCGCTCGTCGTCTTCGGTGGGCTCTTTCCCGTCCCCCGCGTCGTAGGAGAGCAAGGCGCGTTGGAGGCGGTCGATGCCTTCTTCCTCACGACCGCTGATGATCCAGTAGCTGCCCCGCCGCGCTTCCAGGGACAGGGCCCGAGCTGTTCTCGACCGGGCCATCATCAGATCCGAGGCGGCCCTGATGTTGGCGGATTCCGCCGTGTGCCGCCTGATCAACTCCCCCTGTTCGCCAGGTGTGTTGACGTCGGTGCACTCGTGCACGAAACGCAACGCCCAGGCCATGAAGCGTTCCTCCGCCTCGGCGGCCCTGCCTTCGGTCCGGAGCCGGTCCAGCGCGTACTCGCGGACCGTCTCCAGCATCCGCAGCCGGCTTCCGTCGGGCGTCGAGACGGTGAACAGGAGGGATTTGTCGACCAGTTGGGCCAGCACTTGCAGGATCTCGTGGCGGTCCACCCCGGGGCAGTCCGCCTCGGGAGGGAGGATCGCCGTCTCCGCGAACTCGACGGAACAGCCGCCGACATACAGGGCGAGTTCCGTCAACACCCGCTGCTCGGTGGTGTCCAGGAGTGCGTAGCTCCAGTCGAGGACGGCGCGCAGGGTGCGGTGCCGGGCGGGAGCGGTCCGCTTCCCCTTGGCCAGCAGGGCGAAGCGGTTGTCGAGGCGGAGTTCGATCTCGCGCACCGGCAGCAACCGTACGTGCGCGGCGGCGAGTTCGACCGCGAGGGGCAGTCCGTCCAGCCTGCGGCACAGCGAGCGGATGTCGTGCAGCGCCGGCTCGTCCGCGGTGAAGTCCGGGTCGATCATGACGGCGCGGGCGCTGAACAGTTCGGCGGCTTCGCCGTCGGGCATCGGCGCCAGGGGGTACAGCGTCTCACCCGCGACGGCGAGCGGCGCTCGGCTGGTCGCCAGGACGGCCAGCGCGGGGCACCGGCCGAGCAGGACCGCCACGAGCGGGGCGACCGTGTCGAGCAGGTGCTCACAGTTGTCGAGCACGAGGACCGCCCGCCGTCCGGCGAGGAACGAGGTGAGCCGGTGCACATAGTCGTGCGGCGGCTGGTCCGGCCGCACCGAGGCGTCCGACAGGCCCAGGGCTCCGGCGATCGCGGCGAGGACACCCGCCGCGTCGGCCGAGGCCAGATCGACCCACCACACACCGTCGTACGAGGACTGCGCCGGCACACAAGCCTCAAGCGCCAGGCGGGTCTTGCCGACACCACCGGGTCCTACGACGGTCACCAGCCGCTCGCGGTCGAGGGCCGCGCGCAACCCGTCGAGCTCCTCGGCGCGGCCGACGAACGGGCCGAGGGGGTGGTCCGGACCGCCGTCGCCGGGCGTCGGAAGGGAGTTGGGGCGAGTCGAGGACAGTCGTACGGAGTCCGCGGTCGCCGTTCCTCGACGCGGATCGCCTGCCGGCGCCGGCGCACCGGGGCGAGGGTCACGGGCCCGTATCGCGTCGTGCAGGGAGCGCAGTTCGGGGGAAGGGTCGGCGCCCAGTTCGGAGCTCAGGAGTCGGCGGCCCGATTCGTACACGTCCAGCGCCTCGGCCTGGCGCCCGCAGCGGTGCAGGGCGAGCATCAGGCGGGCCCGGGACCTCTCCCGCAGCGGTGCGGCGGCAACGAGTGCCGTCAGTTCGGGGACCAGTTCCGCCGCGCGGCCGAGCTCGAGACCCGCGGCGCCCGCGTCCTCCTGTGCGCTCAGGCGCAGTTCCTCCAGGCGCAGCCGTTCGGCGTCGAAGACCCGGCCCTTGAGACCGTCCAGTGCGCGGCCCCGCCACAGCGCGAGTCCCTGCCGCAGGACGTCTTCCGCCTGCCGGTACGCCCCCGCCGCCAGGTGGTCGCGGCCCTCGCGGACCGTCGCCTCGAAACGGACCGTGTCGAGCTGGTCCTCCGGTTCCAGGACGAAGCGGTATCCCCCGTGCTGCGACCGCAGCCGCCCGTCCTGGTCCCGGGTCGCGAGTGCCGCGCGCAGTTTCGTCACCTGGACCTGGAGGGCGTTGACCGGGTCCTTCGCCTCGCGGTCCTCCCACAGCTCGTCGATGAGGGTGTCACGGTGGACGACCGCTCCCCCGGCCAGCAGCAGCCGGCCGACGATCGCGCGGGAGACGGCGCCCGGAAGAGCGACGGCACCGCTCCCGTCGGCCAGCTCCAGGCGGCCGAGCAGTCGCAGATCCAGGGCGTCGTCGTTCATGTGTCAGCCTTCAACAGCGGTTCCGATGCCCGAAACCGGGGTTCCGAGTATGTCGATGACCGTACGCGGCGGACGCCGGTTACCCGCAAGGGGCACTGGTACCCGTTGGGTACTGTTGCCGCATGACGAAGACATCGGGCCTCTGCGACGACCCCAAGAGCGTCTACTCCGCCGCATGTCCCTGCCGCGACATGCTGGACCTGCTCGCCAACAAGTGGAGCGCTCTCGCCCTGGGCGCCCTGGAGGACGGGCCACAGCGCTTCGGAGCCCTCCGCGGCCGACTGCAGGGCGTGAGCCCCAAGGTCCTCACCCAGACACTGCGCCGCCTGGAGGACTACGGCCTGGTCGACCGGGAGATCTACGCGGAGGTCCCGCCCCGGGTCGAGTACAGCCTGACCCCGCTCGGCAAGGACGCCTGCGCCCCGCTCTCCCATCTGCGCAGCTGGGTGGAGCAGAACATAGACCGGTTCCCGGAAGCCGCCTGACTCCGTGCCCCACACTTTCCGGGACTCGTCACAGCCGCCCCGCCTCACTGGTTCCTAAGTCCCTACGGTCGCCCACCTCAATAGTTTCCTTTGGGAAGTAGACTCCCTTGATGGTTACTACCTCCCGATAGGTACCGTGCGCGTCGTGGCCGCCGATCCTCGTCGGCCCACCGCACGAGTCGAGGAGATCCATGATGAGCGAGACCTGGAAGTCGACGACGATGCCCGCCGTCGCCTATCTCAAGAGCCTGCCGATCGACGACGCCGAGAGCCTGGTGGACGTCGAACTGCCCGTGCCCGAGCCGGGTCCGCACGATCTGCTGGTCCAGGTGGAGGCCGTCGCGGTCAACCCCGTGGACTACAAGGTCCGGCAGAGCAACGACCCGGGCGGCGAGCCCAAGGTGCTCGGCTGGGACGCCGCCGGCACGGTCGTCGCGGTCGGTGAGCTGGTGGAGCTGTTCGAGGTCGGCGACGAGGTCTTCTACGCCGGCGCGATCGATCGGCCGGGCACCAACTCCCGCTTCCACACCGTCGACGAGCGCATCGTCGGCCACAAGCCCCGCACGCTCTCCTTCGCCGAGGCGGCGGCGCTGCCGCTGACCTCCCTCACCGCGTGGGAGGGCCTGTTCGCACGCCTCGGCCTGCGCGAGGGCGCTGCGGAGGAGACCGGCACCCTGCTGGTGACCGCGGCGGCCGGCGGTGTCGGGGCCATGGTGGCTCAGCTGGCACGGGCCCTCACCGGCCTGACCGTGATCGGCACCGCCTCCCGCCCGGAGACCGTCGAGTTCGCCCGACGTATGGGCGTGACACATGTGGTCGACCACCATCGTCCGCTGCCGGCCCAGGTGGCCGAGGTGGCGCCCGGTGGGCTCGACCACATCTTCGGCACCGCCGGCACGGACCGGAACCTCGCCGCGTACGCCGAGATGCTCAAGCCGTTCGGAGGACTGGTCGCCATCGACGACTTCGGTCCCGTGGAGATCGGCCTGCTGAAGGCGAAGAGCATCTCCTTCCACTGGGAACTCATGTTCACGCACTCGCTGTTCCGCACCCCGGGCCAGGTGGCGCAGCACCACGTCCTCGACCGGGTCGCCTCGCTCGTGGACGAGGGCGCCTTGCGGACCACGGCCACCCAGGACCTCGGCACGATCAACGCCGCGAACCTCCGTGAGGCGCACCGCATCCTGGAGTCCGGCAGCACCATCGGCAAGGTGACGCTCAGCGGATTCTGAGCCCGCTGTGAACCTCCTTCTTCTCCGCCCCGTTTACAGGGCGGAGAAGGCGAGGCCTTCTCGTAGCCATCGAAAGGTGACGGGCATGCAATTCACGAGGTTCACGACGGAACAGCGCATAGGCCATCTGCTCAGCTGGGCAAACGAATGGAATGGAACGACGCGGGGACGAAGTATGTGGGCGTACTCCCTGAGTCTGGGGGGTTCTCATGCGCTTCTCAACGATTGGGTCAACAACGAGAGGCTCATGGATCTCCTCACCCCGGAGGAGCGAAGCGCGATAGACGCGGCACGCCGACGGGCGACGCGACGTGAGCCCGCTGTGCAGCGGGGGGCTCGGTGATTCCTCACGCCGTCCGTCGAACCGCGTGAGCGGTGGGCGGCACGGCCGCCGGTCATCCCTGCGCAACAACCGACCAGTTGCCCGCAGCGACTGACCTTAGGATGTTCCGGTGTTCAATCGGCTTGAGGTCAACGTGTTGCCACCGGGCCCCCGTTGGGCTGCCCAGTTGCGGTTGCGGATCGACGGCGAGGAAGTGGTGGCGGAGGCGGTTGGAGAGGGCGGCCGCGGCCCGTTCGTGGCGCAGGCGCTGCCCACCGACGGTCACGGTGCCCTCTGGGCGATCGGCGAGGGGCGCCGCG
Organism: Streptomyces prunicolor; assembly: GCF_045162825.1. Taxonomy (NCBI): domain Bacteria; kingdom Bacillati; phylum Actinomycetota; class Actinomycetes; order Kitasatosporales; family Streptomycetaceae; genus Streptomyces; species Streptomyces prunicolor. The sequence goes on from NZ_CP108676.1 coordinate 1,061,765, forward strand.
CAGTGCTCGGCGAGCCCGAGTGCACGGGCGGCTGCTGTGGCCGGCTGTCCGTGTTCGTGCGGCGCAACGGCGGGGTCGTGGAGTGGTCCGACTGGCAGGTGCCTACGGACCAGGTACGGCTCCCCGCGTTCTGTTTCGACGCCGATCAGTACGACGCCGAACTGGCCCTGGCAGTCAGCTCTTTCGGCGTTGCCCCTCTCGACCGGTGCCCGCCACGGACAGCGCGCGGCTGACCGTTCGCCGCGACGGTGACGGAACCTCGGCCGCACAGACATGACACAGGACCCGGCTCAGCGAAACCCTCTCCCGAAGGGCGCGCTCACGGGGTGTACCCCCGCTCGGCCAGCGCGGTTCGGAGGGCCCTGAGGGCAAGGTGGGTACGGGACTTGACCGTGCCCGGAGGTATGCCCAGCGCCTGCGCCGTGCGGGCCACGGACTGGTCCAGGAACTCGACGTGGACGAGGATCTCGCGATGCTGCAGCGTCAGGTCGGCCAAGGCCTCGCGCACGACCTTCTTGGTGAGGGCCGATTCCGTGGACTCCGGACCGGGCAGGTCGTTCAGCGCGGTGTCGACCGTCTCCGGGGGTCGGGCCTTGCGGGCGCGGTAGCCGTCGATGACGAGGTTGCGGATGACCGTGACGAGCCACGGCCGTATGCCCTCGGCCTCGGGATCGAGGATGTCGGCGTTCTGCCAGGCCCGTAGGACGGCCTCCTGGACCAGGTCCTGGGCCTGGTGGCTGTCGCCCCGGAGCAGTCCGGTGGTCATCCTCAGCAGGAACACACCGTGTTTGTCGTAGACGGCGCGGACGAACGCCTCGTCGCGCGCCGTGTCACGGGTTCCGCCGGTCCGGTCCCGTTGTGAGCCCCGGATTGCTGTGCTGTGCCTCATTGCCACGTTCCCCCAGCGCGCCGTGGGCGATCCACGGCGCACCAATTCGTTGAAAGCTGAACGGAGCAACCTTCAGGGGGACCTCTTGCCGGCGGCTTGATGTCCGCTTGCCCGGCCCACGTGGGCGAGGACAGTCGGGGGAAAGGTGCGGGAAAGGGCACGACTACCGGCTACCGGCTACGCGTACATCTCGCACAGACGGGAGCCGGCGTTCCGGTTCCCCTCAGGAGCCGGCCGCCCCCGGGATCTCCGCCAAGGCGGCGCGGACCGCCGCTTCCCGCAGTTCGGGGAGTTCGCCGGACCAGTCGCCCAGCAGCTCCTCGACGGGCAGTGTCCGGACGGCGGCGAGAGTGGTGCGCAGCCCGTCCACGTCCGCCGCGCAGGCCGGACACTCCCGTACATGGCTGCCGACGCGCACCGTGTCCGTGGGATCGAGGGCCGCCACGGCATAAGCGGCCAGTTCGGGCATCTCCTGCTCGCAGTTCACCGCAGGTCACCGCTGTTCCGGAGCGACGTTGTGGTTGTTGACGCGGAACAGGTTGCGCGGGTCGTAGCGCCTCTTCAGGACACGCAGCCGCTTCAGGTCGGCGGCGGTGAACACGTTCTCGGCCCGGTCGTCACGACCGGCGAAGTTCGTGTACGCGAGCCCCGTGGACCAGGGGCTCATACGCTCGACCATCCCGCCCAGCATCGCCATACCGGCCTCGACGACCTCCGGCGGCCCGACGGTCGCTCCCCACACGTTGAACACGGCATCCCGGGCGGCGACGGGGCTCGCCCCGGCCGGCCGCTCGGCCAGCGCCCCGCCGAGGTGCCTGATCTCCAGCACCGTGACCAGGCCACCGGCGGCCAACTGGGCGCTCTCCACAAGGGATTCGACGGCCTGGGCGGGCAACTCGGCCAGCAGGGCGCCCTGTTCCTCGTACGAGAAAGGATCCGCCGGATCGGTGTGCACGAGGGCGTACGCGCCGTAGGGATGGCGACCGATCGTGTCGACAACCCCCGCGCCGATGGCCCGGAAGGGCGCGATGAGCTTCTCGGCCTCCTCGTCGGAGCCGAGGTGGGTCACCCGGACGTGGGCGAGGAAGCGGCCGCGCAGCGGTTCGGGGATCTGCGGGACCGGCGGGAAGTTGAGCAGCGCCACGGAGCAGGTGAAGGAGTCGGGCGCCTCGCGGACCACCTCCGGGAAGGCGCGGAGTACGGCCTCGACGTCCTCCGCGGGGAAGTGGATCCCGCCGCCGTAGAAGGAGGTCACGGGGAAGAGCCCGATCTCCAGCTCGGTCACGATTCCGAAGTTGCTGCGTCCGCCGCGCAGGCCCCAGAACAACTCCGGTTCCAACTCGGCGGAGACGCGCCGCAGTTCACCGTCCGGCGTGACGACCTCGATCGCTACGACGTGGTCGGCGGCCCAGCCGTAGGACCGGCCCAGGAACGGGCTGAGGCCGCCGCCGAGGGTGAAGCCCACGACTCCCACCTGCGGGCTGGACCCGTTCAGCGGGGCCAGGCCCGCCGCCTGGGCGGGCTCCACCACGTCCGCCCAGAGCGCGCCCGCGCCCACCCGGGCCACGGCACGCTCGGCGTCGATCTCGACCGTGCGCATCGCACCTGTCGTGACGAGCAGGAAGTCGTCCTCGGCGGGGAACGGCTGGTGGCCGGTGGCCATGACCCCGACGGGTATGTCGTGCGCGGCGGCGAAACCGACCGCGGCCCGCACATCCGCGGCCGTGGCCGCCGCGACAACCAGACAAGGCCGCTGCTGCGAACGCAGGTTGAACCCCGCGATCGCCCCCACGTAGCCCGCGTCGTCCGGGGCGAACACGGATCCCCCGATCCGGCCGGCCAGCTCGGTGACGGTGTCCTCTCCGAGAACGATCCGCCCCTGGTACTCGGTCATGGTGCTGTGCCTTTCGTCGGAGAACTGGCCCTGGCCGACGGTCACTTGGGCGAGCGAGGGACACCATTCCGCGACGCGACGCGACGCGGCACAACACGACACGGCGACGGAGGCATCCCGGCGGACCAGGCGCCGTCTGGTCGCTGCTACGGCGCGCACGCCTAAGAGGTTCACTGTCCGCGTACGGTCTGCCGCCGGCCGTGGTCGAGGGCCGGGGCTTGGTCGGGATCGAGGTCGGAGGCGGAGTCGGGGTCAGGGTCGGGATCGAGGTCGGGATCGCTCAGCTGAAGGCAGCGAGCACGGAGGGGGCGTCGGAGAGCCAGTCGCACGCGTGGTCCGGCCCACCGGGGCCGTTCGAGCCAGGCCCGTGGGCCCGGTGGTAGGTGTCCAGCCGGTCCAGCAGCAGACCCACCGCGTGCCGGGCGAGCGGTTCCAGCAGTCCGGCGTGCGTCTGGCGCCCCCGGTCGATCCAGGCCCGCACGTCGTCCCGGGCGGTGGGACTCGGCGGACCGAACATCGCGAGGACCGCCAGGCCGACGGCCGCGACCGCCCTGCGGTCGGGCGGCGCCGCCGGACAGCACCAGACACCGAGGAAGAGGCGCTCCGCGTCCACGAAGCGACCGCCCCGGACCGCCAGCACTCCACGCAGGTTGGCCACGGCCGCCCGGAGATCGTCCGCGCTCAGTTCGTCGGCGAGCCGGCTGACGTCCAGGAGCCGCTGCTCGGCCGGGGCGAACTCGCCCTCGGTGATGTCCAGGCAGACCAGCCTGAGCAGCACATACGCCCAGCGGGTGCGCGCCCCGACGGCACGCAGGATCCGGGCCGCTTCGGCCCACTGCTCGCGGGCCCGGGCGCGGAGGCCGTCACTCTCGTCCGCGTCGCCGCAGAGCGTGAGGGAGAAGACCCGGGCGAAGTCGTCGTCGGCCGCGCGGGACGCCGCCACGGCGATCAGACCGTGGTGCCGAGCCCCCTCGATATCCCCGTGTTGCAGGCAGTAGGTCGACCAGTTCGTCTGCAGGACCGCCCGGTCCCAGTGGAATTCCGTGCCCACCACGGCGGCCTCCGCGATGGCGAAGCGTTCCTCCACGTCGTCGTGCCCGTTGAGCATCGCGTGCAGTGCCTCGTAGCAGAGGCCCAGGACGGCGAGGTCGGGGTTCTTCGCGTGCTGCCACGCCGCCTTGTGTCTCTCCACATAGGAACTGGCTTCCGTGTGGTGTCCGCCCACGTGGTGGAGCCAGGTGAGCCAGGCGATCGTGTGGAACAGCGCCCACTCGTCCTCCTCGGTGGGCTCCCCGATGCGCTGTCCCGCCGTCGCGTCGTACGCCTGCAGACTGCGCTGGAGCCGATCGATCCCCTCTTCCTCGCGACCGCTGATGAACCAGAAGTAGCCCAGCCGCGCCTCCAGCAACAGCGCCTCGGCCGACCTGGACCTGGCCGTCATCAGGTCCGATGCCGCCCTGATGTTGGCGGCCTCCTCGGTGAGCCGCCCGGCCCACTCCCGCTGGTCACGGGAGGAGATCCCCGCACTGCCGTCACGGACGAAGCCCGCGGCCCACGTCATGAGGCGCTCCTCGGCTTCCGGCGCCCGGCCCTCCTCCCGGAGTCGGGTGAGCGCGTACTCGCGGACCGTCTCCAGCATCCGCAGTCGGTTCCCGTCGGGTGTGGAGACCGGGACGAGGAAGGACTTGTCGACCAACTGCCCCAGCACATGGAGCAGTTCGGCACTGTCCGCCCCGGGCATCGGAGCGACCGCTTCCACGAGTCCGAGCGAGCAGCCGCCTACGTAGAGGGCCAGTTCCGTCAGCAGCCTCTGTTCTGTGGTGTCGAGGAGGGCGTAGCTCCAGTCGAGGACGGCGCGCAAGGTGCGGTGTCTGGCCGGCGCGGTGCGCTCCCCCTTGATCAGCAGGGTGAAGCGGTTGTCGAGGCGGGCCTCGATCTCGCGCACGGTCAGGAGCCGGATGTGCGCGGCGGCGAGTTCCACCGCCAGCGGCAGCCCGTCGAGCCTGCGGCAGAGGCGACGGATGTCGTGCAGCGCGACCTCGTCCGGGGCGAAGGACGGGTCGATCATGGCGGCGCGGGTACCGAACAGGTCCGCGGCCTCCTCGTCCGGCATCGGCGCCAGGGGGTAGAGCACCTCGGCCGCGACCTCCAGCGGTGCTCTGCTGGTGGTCAGGACGGTCAGTCCGGGACACCGGCCCAGGAGCGTCGCCACGAGTGGGGCTACGGCGTCGAGCAGGTGCTCGCAGTTGTCGAGCGTGAGGACGGCCGACCGTCCGGCCAGGAACGAGGCGAGCCGGTGCACATAGTCGTGCGGCGGCTGGTCCGGCCGGACGGAGGTGTCGGACAGGCCGAGCGCGGAGGCGACCACCGCGAGGACGTTCGCGTCGTCGGCCGGGGCCAGATCGACCCACCAGACGTTGCCTCGGGACGGCTGGACCAGCGCGCACACTTCCAGTGCCAGGCGGGTCTTGCCGACACCTCCGGGTCCCAGTACGGTCACCAGCCGCTCGCGGTCGACGACCTCGCACAGCGCGTTCAGCTCCTTGCGCCTGCCGACGAACGGGCCGAGCGATCCGTTCAGATTGCCTTCGCCGGATGCCGGCCGGACCTCCGTATGCGGCGAAGCCGACCGGACCTCCGTACGCGGCGAAGCCGGCCGGTCGGACAGGGAGGCCGCCCCTTCGAGAGACGGGCTGTGCCCCTGGAGAGACGGACCGTGCCCTTGCCGGGACAGGTCGTGTCCTTGGAGAGACGGACCGTGCCCTCGTAGAGACAGATCGTGCCCCTGGAGGAACGAATCGTGCGCTCGCAGAGACAGATCGTGCCCCTGAAGGGACGGATCATGGCGGAGTATCGCGGCGTGCAAGGAGCGCAGTTCCTGTGAGGGAGCGGCGCCGAGCTCGGTCTTCAGGAGCCGGCGGCCCGAGTCGTAGACCTCCAGGGCTTCGGCGAACCGCCCGCACCGGTAGAGCGCGAGCATGAGACGGGCCCGGGCCCGCTCGCGGAGCGGTGCGAGGGTCAGCAGGGCCTGCAGCTCGGGGATCAGCTCCTTCGCCCGACCGAGTTCGAGGCCGGCGGTGGCGGCGTCCTCCAGAGCACCCAGCCGCAGATCCTCGAGGCGGGTCCGCTCGGTGTCGAAGCCCCGTCCCTCCAGGCCATCCAGGGCGCGGCCACGCCACATCGACAGTCCCAGCCGCACCTCGCTCTCGGCCTTCTCGTACTCCGCCGCCGCCAAATGGTCACGGCCTGCCCGGACCGCGGTCTCGAAGGCGGGCACATCGACCTCGTCCTCGGGTCCCAGGACGATCCGATAGCCGCCGTGGCCGAACAGCAGACGGGCCTCCTCGCCCCGCGCCGCGAAGGCGGTACGCAGCTTGGCCATCTGGACCTGGAGCGCGCCGACCGGGTTCTTGGTCCCGCGGTCCTCCCACAGCTCTTCGACGAGGGTGTCGCGCTGCACGACCGCCCCGTGGGCGAGCAACAGCCGTCCCACGATCGCCCGGGACACGGCGCCGGGAGGGACGACCGCGCCGTTGGCGGTCTCCAGCTCCAGGCGGCCGAGCAGTCGAAAGCGCATGACCGCCATCCTGCCGTGGCCGGCCGAAAGCCCCGCAGGGCCCGTCGGCGCGTCGCGAGTGACCTGTCCGACGTCCTTTGCCGTGAACCGGTCGACGTCCCTGTGTCGTGAACCAGTCGGCACCCCTGTGTCGTGCACCAAGCGTCGTGAACCAAGTAGTCGGACGCCCCGTAGCCGTCTACGTTCACCGCCTTCGACGGGGCACCAGGAGCGGAAATGATCCGGAACATCGTCCTCTTCAAGCTCAATGACGGTCTCACGCGCGTTTCTCCCGCGGTGACGGAGGGATTCGAGCTCGTGAAGAACCTCGACCGGGAGATCCCGGAGATCCGGCAGTGGGAGGTCGGGTGGCATGTCTTCGACGAGACGCCCGCCTCCTACGACTTCGCCCTGAACAGCCTCTTCGACGACACCGCCGCCTTCCAGCGGTATTTCAACCACCCCGCGCACCTGGCCGCCATCGCCCACTGGATGCACCACGCTTCCTGGGTGGTCGTCGACATGCACATCTAGGGGCTCCACATCCGGGGGCTCGTAGGGGCGCGGGTGTCGGCCGAAGTGGCGGGCCGAACGCCCTGCCGCCAGGCTGACGGCAGACGTACCGACAGGCAGAACGGACAGACGCACAAGGGGACTGGTTCGACATGCAGATCGATCTGACGGGACGCACCGCCCTGGTGACGGGCTCGACGCAGGGCATCGGCGCGGCGATCGCCGCCGGACTGGCGCGCTCCGGCGCCCGTGTGGGGGTGAACGGCCGGAACGAACAGCGGGTCGCGGAGGGGGTGGCGCGGCTGGCGACGGAGGTACCCGACGGGGACTTCGCTCCGGTGGCCGCCGACGTGGCGAACGAGGAGGGCGCGCAGCGCGTTCTGGAGGCGCTGCCGGAGGTGGACATCCTGGTCAACAACCTGGGCATCTTCGGCTCCGCCGACCCGTTGGAGATCAGCGACGAGGAGTGGCGCCGCTATTTCGAGGTGAACGTGCTGGCCGCCGTACGACTGACCCGCCTGTACCTGCCGGGCATGACGGAGCGCGGCTGGGGACGGATCCTGAACATCGCCAGCGACTCGGCGGTCGTCATCCCGGCCGAGATGATCCATTACGGCATGTCCAAGACCGCGCTCCTCGCCGTCGGCCGCGGCTTCGCGAAGCAGGCGGCGGGCACGGGGGTGACGGTCAACTCGGTCATCGCCGGCCCGACCCACACCGGCGGCGTCGAGGACTTCGTCTACGAACTCGTCGACCGCGACCTGCCCTGGGACGAGGCCCAGCGCGAGTTCATGCGCAAGCACCGGCCGCAGTCCCTCCTGCAACGGCTGATCGAGCCCGAGGAGATCGCCCACATGGTGGTCTACCTCAGCTCCGACCAGGCCTCGGCCACCACCGGCGGAGCCCTGCGCGTCGACGGCGGATACATCGACTCGATCCTGCCCTGACACCCTCAACTCATAGTCGCCGCACGCACTTCACCGCCCAGAACTATGGTGTCCCACCACATGTGCCGCTGACGTGCCCCTTCCTACCGTGTGCCATCACGTACCCGTCCCCACGGCACACAAGGAAGTGGCGCACATGGCCTCAGCACCCACCGCTCCCCCACCCCCCGCCAACCTCAAACGAATCGTCGCCGCCAGCCTCATCGGCACCACCATCGAGTGGTACGACTTCTTCCTCTACGGCTCCGCGGCCGCACTCGTCTTCAACAAGCTGTTCTTCCCGGACTCCGACCCGCTCGTCGGCACCCTGCTCTCCTTCCTGACCTACGCCGTGGGTTTCGCGGCCCGCCCGCTCGGCGCCCTCGTCTTCGGGCACTACGGCGACCGGCTCGGCCGCAAGAAGCTGCTGGTGCTGAGCCTGCTGCTGATGGGCGGGGCCACCTTCGCGATCGGGCTGCTGCCGACCCACGCGACCGTGGGAGCGGCGGCGCCGGTCCTGCTCACCGCGCTGCGCCTGGTGCAGGGCTTCGCCCTCGGCGGCGAGTGGGGCGGAGCCGTCCTGCTCGTCTCGGAGCACGGGGACGCACGCCGCCGCGGCTTCTGGGCGTCGTGGCCCCAAACAGGCGCGCCCGCAGGGCAGTTGCTCGCGACGGGAGTGCTGTCCCTGCTCACCGCCGTCCTGTCGGACGATGCCTTCGGCAGCTGGGGCTGGCGCATCCCGTTCCTGCTCTCCGGCGTCCTGGTCGCCGTCGGTTTGCGGATTCGTCTGTCTGTCGATGAATCCCCTGTCTTCCAGGAGGCGTTGGCCCAGGCGGAGGCCCGCAAAGCCGCCGCCCGGACAACGTCCCGCAGCACCGCCCCCGAGCAACTCCCGCTCGTCTCCGTACTGCGCCACCACTGGCGCGACATCCTCGTCGCGATGGGCGCCCGCATGGCGGAGAACATCAGCTACTACGTGATCACCGCCTTCATCCTCGTCTACGCGACCACCTCGGCCGGCGTCTCCCGGCAGACGGCGCTGAACTCCGTACTCATCGCCTCCGCCGTGCACTTCGCCGTCATCCCGGCCTGGGGCGCGCTGTCGGACCGGATCGGACGCCGACCCGTGTATCTGCTGGGTGCGGTCGGCATCGGGCTGTGGATGTTCCCGTTCTTCTCGCTGATCGACACCGGCGACTTCGGCAACCTGGTCCTCGCCGTGACCGTCGGCCTGGTCCTGCACGGCGCGATGTACGCACCCCAGGCCGCCTTCTTCTCCGAGATGTTCGCGACCCGGATGCGCTACTCCGGCGCGTCCATCGGCGCCCAGTTCGCCTCGGTCGCGGCGGGCGCCCCGGCCCCGCTGATCGCCACCGCTCTGCTGGCCGACTACGACAGCTCGACGCCGATCGCCCTGTACGTGATCGCGGCGGTGGTCCTGACCCTGATCGCGGTGGGAGTGGCCAAGGAGACCCGGCACCGCGATCTGACCGAGATCGAGTCCACCACCGGCGACCGGCCCGCGACCACTCCTGCGACAGACACAGCGAGTACGACGGACGCCGCGGACGCCCGCACCGCCTGATCACCATGCGCCGCACCGGCCCTCGTACGCCCCGCGCCTACGAGGGTCACGGCTGCACCGAACCCGCCAACCGCCGCAGTCTCAGGGCGAGTTGAATCTCCAGAACGCGCCCCGGTTCCTGCCAGTCCGCACCGAGCAGCCGGCCCACCCGCTCCAGCCGTTGGGCGACGGTGTTGACGTGGACGTGCAGGTCGTCCTTCGTCCGGGCCGGGCTCATGGCACACGCGAAGTAGGCGTCCAGCGTGCGCAGCAGATCCGTACCGCGCCGCTCGTCGTACCGCACGAGTTGCCCGATGGTCCGCTCGACGAAGCCTCCGATGTCCCGATCCCCGGCGAGCAGCAGTCCGAGGAAGCCGAAGTCCTCGGCGGCGGCACCGTCTCCGCTACGGCCCAACAGCCGCAGGGCGTCGAGGCAGCGGCGCCCTTCCTCGTAGGCGGCGACCACGGCATCGGGCCGGGCGGCGGGTTTCTCAACGGGGGCGGAGGCGCCGACGGTGACCGCTTCATGGACCGCCGCTCCCAGGTGGGCGGCGGTACGCCGGGCCAGGTCAGTGGCGGTGTCGCCGGGGTCCAGGGGCAGCAGCAGAACCGTGCCACCGTCGCGGGCGGCGGCCAGTCCGTGCCGGGTACCGGCGAGGTGCGAGGCGGCGGACCACAGGCGTCTGCGGGCGGCGGCCGCCTGGTCGGCGTCGGCTGCGGTTCCGTCGAGCCGGGCGGCGAGGACGACATGGGTGGTGTCCAGGTCGGCGTCCAGCCTGGACGCACGCTCCCGCAGCAGGCGCGGGTCGCGGTCGCGGGCGTCGAGCAGGTCGTCCAACAGCTCGCCGCGCACGCGCTGTTCGGCCTCGGCGGCGGACCGTCGGGCGAGCAGCAGCAGGGAGGTGACCATGGCGGCGCGCTCCAGGGTGCGCTGGTCGACGGGGTCGAGGCCGGGGTGTCCGCGCAGCACGAGCGCACCGAGCAGTTCGCCGCCTGCGGCCACGGCGGCGATCCAGTCGTCCCGGTGCCGCACCGCGTGCCCTTCGACGCGGGACGCTTCCAAAGCCTTCGTGGGCGCGGTGTCGATCTCGGTGAACTCGACTGCTCCGTCGAGGACTTGGGAGACCGCGGCGGCGACGTCATGGACTCCACCGCCGCGCAGGACGAGCTCGGCGAGCCGGTCGTGGATGTCCGACGCACGCTCGATGACTCCACTGCGGTCCTGGATGATCTCGTTGGCACGCTCCAGCCCCGCGAGGGCCGCGCGGGTCTCGGTGAGCAGGTTCGCGGTGTCGATGGCGGCCGCGGCGAGCGCGGCGAAGGAGCCGAGCAGCGCGATCTGCTCCCGCTCGAAGACCCGCGCCCGCCGGTCCGCCGCGAACAGGACACCGATCACCCGGTGCCCGAGCATCAGCGGCACCCCGAGGATCGCCACCAGCCCCTCGTCCCGTACCCCGGAGTCGATGCTGAGGGTGTGCTGGAAGCGGTCGTCCTTGAAGTAGTCGTCGGTGACATACGGCCGTGCCGTCTGGGCCACGAGTCCGCCGAGCCCCTCACCCATGCCCAGCCGCAACTGCTGGAAGCGGGCCGCGACCGACCCCTCGGTCACCCGCATGTAAGTGTCGCCCCTGGCCGGGTCGTTGAGGCTGAGGTAGGCGATGTCGGTGCCGAGCAGCGACCGGGCACGCTGGACGATCGCCTGCAGTACGGCGTCCAGGTCGCGCAGTCCTGCGAGGTCGTGGGCCGTCTCGAAGAGCGCGGACAGCTCGGCCTCGCGCCGTCGGCGTCCCTCCAGCTCCGCACGTACGCGCAGCGCGAGCACCTTGGCGTGTTCGAGCCCGGCGATCGCCTCGGCCGGTCTTCCGTCGGCGCGGGCGAGCAGCACCGGCTGCTCGTAGGCGTCGGCGGAGGCGCCCCGGGCCAGCAGTTCGAGGAACGGCGCCTCGGCACTGCTCTGTTGCGCTGCGGCACCGGTGACGGTGGCGGAACGCTCGGCGGACTGCACGTGATCGCTCGACATGCTCACAGGATTCCCCATCGCCGGGCCGGCCGGTCAGGCCTGTGGATAACTCGAAAAACGCCTGCGCACCGGGTGCTTCAGTGCGCGGTCCACCCGCCGTCCAGCACCAGCGAGGTGCCGGTGACGAAGGACGCGTGCGGGCCGCACAGATAGGCCACGGCCTCGGCGACCTCCTCCGGTTCGATGAGCCGTTTGACCGCGCTGTCCTGCAGGAGCACCTCGGCCAGCACACGTTCCTCGGGGATGCCGTGCGCCTGCGCCTGGTCGGTGAGCTGGCGCTCGACCAGGGGGGTGCGCACATAGGCGGGGTTCACACAGTTCGACGTGACGCCATGGGGTGCGCCTTCGAGGGCCGCGGTCTTGGAGAGTCCCTCCAGACCGTGTTTGGCGGCCACATAGGCGGACTTGAAAGCGGAGGCGCGCAGCCCATGGACGGAGGACACATTGACGATCCGGCCCCAGCCCTGCCCGTACATGTGGGGCAGGGCGCCGCGGATGAGCCGGAAGGGCGCCTCCAGCATCACGGTGAGCACCGTGTGGAAGACGTCGGGCGGGAACTCCTCGATGGGGCGGACCAGTTGCAGCCCGGCGTTGTTGACCAGGACGTCCGTGCCGGCGGCGGCCTGCTCTGCTGCGTCCAGGTCGGTGAGGTCGAGCACCTGCGGCTCGACGGTGCCCGCGAGGCCCTGCGCCTGCTCGGCGAGCACCGCCAGTCCCGGGGCGTCCAGGTCGACCGCTCTGACCTTGGCCCCGGCGGCCGCCAGCCGCAACGTGCAGGCACGGCCGATACCGCCGGCGGCACCGGTGACGAGGGCGGTCCGGCCGCCCAGGTCGAGGAGAGAAGCGGCGTGGGGTCCCGGGAGAGCGCTGGGCACGGTCATGTGGCGAGCCTAGACAGCGCCCCCGCCTCGCCACATATGGGCCAAGCACATACTTCAGTCGGAACTCGTGGTGTCAAACCATGTGGGTGCATCAGCCAGGGTCTGCTTGATCCGGAACAACTGGTGATCACTGAGCTCGGGCAACGCATCCAGCTCGAACCAGCCGACCTCCAGCGACTCGTCGTCGTTCACGGCCGCTTCGCCGCCCACCGCCCGGCACTGCAGCGTGATGTCCATGAACTGGCAGGCATCACCGTTGGGATAGCTGATCGGTCCCCCGGCCTTCACCATGACGACCCGTTCCGCGACGCACTCGACGGCCGTCTCCTCGAACACCTCGCGCACCGCGCAGACCGCGGGCTGCTCACCGGGCTCGGGAATGCCGGAGGGCAACGCCCACTCGTGGTTGTCCGCCCGCTTGCCCAGCAGGATGCGACCCGCGTCGTCGAAGACAACGGCGCTGACCCCGGGAAGCCAGAGCAGTTGATGCCCCGCGGAGGCACGGATCGTACGGATGAAATCAGGAGTAGCCATGCTCCGACCCTAACGGGACGATCCATGGCCACTCCACGAACTGCCGTGCGCACGGCGGGCGTACAGCAGGCGTACGGCTACACGTCGCCCGCGCGCCGCCCGCGCACACCGGCGGCGACCGCCCAGCCGAGGCCGGCCGCGGCGATGAGCACCAAAGCCATCTCGGGGAAGATGCCGAGCTTGGTGGCCGGGGTCTCCGAGGAGCGCAGCGGCACCTTCTGGACCAGGGAGTCGGCCACGAACATGCCGGTCTTCTGGGTGATCTTGCCGTCCGGCATGATGATCGCGCTGACGCCGCTGGTCACCGGGACGGTGACGGTCCGGCTGTGCTCGACCGCGCGGACCCGGGACATGGCGAGCTGCTGGTAGGTCATCTCGCTGCGGTCGAAGGTCGCGTTGTTGCTGGGCACGGAGATCAGCTGGGCGCCGTCGGTGACCTCGGAGCGCACGGCCCAGTCGAAGGCGGCCTCGTAGCAGGTGACCAGGCCGATCTTGGCGCCGTTCATGGTGAACACGCCCGGCTTGGTGCCCCGGCTGAAGTCCTGGCGGACCATGCTGGTCCAGTTCTTGTTGATCGCCCCGAGCAGCGAGCGCATCGGGAGGTACTCGCCGAACGGCTGGATCTGCCGCTTGTCGTAGGTGTCGGTCGGGCCCTTCACCGGGTCCCAGAGGATCTGCTCGTTGTAGAGCTTTCCGCCCCGTTCGACGACGCCGCCGACCGAGATGGGAGCGCCGATCGCCTTGGTCGCCGCGTCGATGTCGGCGTACGCCTGGGCATCGGCGAAGGGATCGACGTCGGAGGAGTTCTCCGGCCACAGGACGACATCGGGCTTCGCGACCTTGCCCGCCTTGACCTTCGCGGCCAGCCGCAGGGTCTCCTTGACGTGGTAGTCGAGCACGGCACGCCGCTGGGCGTTGAACTCCAGCCCCGCGCGCGGGACGTTGCCCTGGATGACCGCGACCGTCGTGGTGCCGTCCTCGGCCTTGTCGCTGACCAGGGACCGCGCGGCCACCGCGCCCACCACCGGTACGGCCACGCTCAGCAGCGCCACGGCCGCGGCGGACCGCCGTACGACACGCGTACTGCGGCTCTCCAGGGCCAGCCGCACGATCTCGTACAGGCCGAAGCCGCACAGGACGACCGCGAAACCGAGGACCGGGGTACCGCCCACCGCGGCGAGCGGCAGGAAGACGCCGTCCGCCTGACCGAACGCGATCTTGCCCCAGGGGAAGCCGTGGAAGGGCACACGCGCGCGTACCGCCTCGCCGGCGATCCACAGCGCTGCCGCCCACAGCGGCCAGGCGGGCAGTTTCGACACCGCGGTGATGGCCGCGCCGACCAGCGCGACGAAGATCGCCTCGACCACCACCAGGGCGATCCAGGGCCCGGGGCCGACCTCCACGCCGGTCCACACGAGCAGCGGCAGCAGGAACCCGAGGCCGAAGAGATAGCCCAGCCCGAGGCCCGCCTTCCAGCTGCGGCCGCGCAGCACCCACCCGAAACAGGCGAACGCTGGCAGCGCCAGCCACCACAGGGTGCGCGGCGGAAAACTGACGTAGAGCAGCACTCCGGAGAGCGCGGCTACGGCGGCCGGGACCAGACGGACGAGGCGGGCGAGGCGCGATGCGGGCGCGGCCTGTGGCTCCAGCTGGTCCGACTCGTCCACGGAAGTTGCGGTGACGGTCACTCGGGGAGTGTACGGCGGTCGACCTCGGCGCCGACAGCGCGGTCCGGACGGCAGCGCAGGGCACTGAGCAGGACCGCAGCCGCATCGTTCCTGCGCAACTCGTCCACAAATCGGTCATCAGCCGTTACGGTGTGCCGGAGCCCCTGTCGTGCGGTCGGTCCAGGCCAGGACGGCCGGGGCGGTCACGGGTCGGGGGCGGCCCGGTTCAGGGGGCGGCGGGGTGGGTTCCACGGGGATGACGTCGGCGACCGGTCCGGACGCCGACAGTGAGAGACGAAACGTTTCGGACGCGGCGGGCATCGTGGTGCTCGGATCGTGTGCCGCGTGGGCGCTGATCACCGCCGCCATGCACGACGGCCGACCTGAGGGAGTGCTGCTCGCGGTCCTCGCGGTCGCCGCCGGTTACGCCTCGGGGCGGATCTCCGGGGCGCTGGTGCCGGTCGCCGCGCCCTGTGTGGGGGCGCTGGCCGGGCTCGGTCTGGCGTTGGCCGAACCGCATCTCGCCCCGGGCCCCCAGTTCGCCGTCCCGCTCGGCCACGCCGGTGCGACCGCGGCCCTGCTGACCCTGGCCGTGGGTGCCGCGTGCTGTTCCGCTTGGGCCGCCTCGGCTCCGGCGCTGCGACTCGCGCTGTGGCTGCTGGCGGCCGGGATCACGCTCACCGCGGCCGTCCTGGGCTCGGTCACGGGACTCGTCCTGTGTACGGCGGTACTGCTGAGTTCGCTCGCCGCCGGCCGGATGCGGCACCGCGGTCTCGGCATCGCGGGCCTGGGGCTGGCCACGGCGCTGGCGACGGGCGTGACCTGGGCCGTCGCCGGAAACGTCCTCCCGGAGGGGCTGACCGAGTCCTTGGAGGGCCAGCTCACCCCACACCGGGTCCAGCTGTGGCAGGACGCCCTGCACATGGCGCACCAGGACTCCGCCCTCGGGGTGGGCCCCGGGCGCTTCGGAGAGCTGAGCAGCGCGGCGGCCGAGGCGCTGTTGCCGGACGGCAAACCGCACTCCGCGCCGCTTCAGCTGGCGGCCGAGCAGGGAATCGTCGGCGTGCTCCTGCTGGCGGCGGCCTACGGCTGGGTTCTCCACTCGCTGTGGCGCACCACCCGCCCCACCCCGATCGCGCTCACCACGGCCGCCGCGCTGACGGGACTCGCGCTCGTCGCCTCGGTCGGCGACGCGCTGAGCTTCACCTCGGTGTCGGTCGGCGCGGGTTTCCTGGCCGGGCTGGCCACGGCCCACCCGATCGCCGACGACGCCTCACGCACCGCGCCGGACGTACACGCGCGTGGCGATCGACTGGCCCCGTGACGGGCAGGGAACGGGTCAGAGCACCGCGCCGGTCTTGGGCGGCGCCAGCCGGTCCGTGATGATCCGTACGGCCGCCTCGGCGTTGTCGACGGTGATCGTGAACGTGTGCCCGTCCCACAGCCGCAGGACGATGCCCTCGCCACGCCGTACGACGACGGCGGTGCCCTTCTCGGGCCGCCAGCGGTAGCCCCAGCCGCCCCACTGGCGCGGGGTGACGTGCGGGGCGAACTCTGCGCCCGCGACGCTCGCGAGGGGGATGCGGCGGCGCGGCAGACCGATGTGGCCGCAGCGCACTTCGAGGGACTCCGTGTCGACCTTCAGGCCGACGTGCACGAAGGCGAGCGTGCCGAACAGCATGAGCAGTCCGGCCGCGATGCACCCGACGACGGACATGGCGAGCGGGGCGATGCCGGACGTCCAGGTGGAGTCCACGGCCAGCTCGATGCCGAGCGCCATGCAGGCGGCACCGGCGAGCGCCAGCAGCCACTGGAACCGGTTCGTCGCGCGTCCGGTCCAGATCTCGGTCTGCGGGAAGGTTTCGTCGCGGGGGTGGTCCCTCATGCCTACGAGACTACTCAGGTTTCGCTGCGCGGGTACGGCGTTGCGGAGGGTGACCGTTTTGTGGGGCGACACGGTGGACGCACAGGATCCGGTGCGTCGCCGGTGCTCAGTGGGCGGGCGTGACGGCCCGCAGGAGTCGGCCCTCGGCGTAGACCGAAGCGGCTGCGGGCAGCGCGCCCTCACGGCCGTTCAGGAGCACCGTCACGGTGCCGTCGGGCAGCGCCTCGGGGGCGGGCTTCTCACCGATCCGGCGCAGCGCCTGGGCGGCCACCGCGTCGGCGGAGCCGTGCAGGACGAGCGGCGGGCGGTCGGGGCGCTGCACGGCGGCGCGGATGCGTTCGGCGACCAGTTCGTAATGGGTGCAGCCCAGGACGACGGTCGTTACATCGTCGGGGGTCAGCTCGGCGGCAGCGGCGACGGCGGCGTCGATGGCCGGCTCGTCCCCGTGTTCCACGGCTTCGGCCAGTCCCCAGCACGGGATCTCGGTGACCGGGACGCCGTCGGCGAAGTCCTTGATGAGGCCGCGCTGGTAGGGGCTGCCGGTGGTGGCAGGAGTCGCCCAGATCGCGAAGGGGGTGCCGCCCGCTGCGGCCGGCTTGATCGCCGGGACCGTGCCGATGACCGGGATACCGGGCTCCAGGCGGTCACGCAGGGCCGTGAGGGCGTGCACGGTCGCGGTGTTGCAGCCGATGATCAGGGCGTCGGGCCGGTGCGCGGCGGCGGCCTCGGCGACGTCCAGCGCACGCCCCGTGACGTCTTCCGGAGTCCTCGGTCCCCAGGGCATGCCCTGGGGGTCCAGGGAGAGCACGAGATCCGCGTCGGGGCGCACCCGCCGTACCGCCGCGGTGGCCGCCAGAAGGCCGATTCCGGAGTCCATCAGCGCGATCTTCACCCGGCCACGATAGACGATGGCCTCTGTGGATCCGCCGCCGTGGGGCAGACTGCGCCCGTGAGCGCCATCGTGTGGATCGCCGCCGGATCACTCGCCGCCTGGCTGTGGCTGCTGCTCTGTCAGGGCTTCTTCTGGCGCACGGACATCAGACTCCCGGCCCGTACCGACCCCGACACCTGGCCGCAGGTCTGCGTGGTCGTCCCGGCTCGCGACGAGGCCGCCGTACTCCCCGAGAGTCTGCCCTCGCTCCTCGCCCAGGACTATCCCGGGCGGGCGGAGATCTTCCTTGTCGACGACGGCAGTTCGGACGGCACCGGGGAACTGGCCCGCGAGCTGGCGTCCCGGTACGGCGGGCTGCCGCTGACCGTGGGCTCCCCCGGAGAACCGCCCGCGGGCTGGACGGGCAAGCTGTGGGCCGTACGGCACGGCATCGGTCTGGCACGCGCGCGTGAGCCCGAGTACCTGCTGCTGACGGACGCCGACATCGCGCATGCCCCGGACAGCCTGCGGGAGTTGGTGGCGGCGGCCCGAACCAGCGGCTTCGACGCCGTGTCGCTGATGGCCAGGCTGCGCGTGGAGAGCCTCTGGGAGCGGCTCGTGGTGCCGGCGTTCGTCTACTTCTTCGCGCAGCTGTATCCGTTCCGCCGGATCGGCCGGAAGGGAGCACGCACCGCAGCGGCGGCGGGCGGTTGTGTCCTGCTGCGCACCGACGCGGCCGAGCGGGCGCGGATCCCGGACGCCATCCGGCAGGCGGTGATCGACGACGTGGCGCTCGCGCGGGCCGTCAAGGGCGGCGGCGGTCACATCTGGCTGGGGCTCGCCGAGCGGGTGGACAGCGTGCGCCCCTATCCGCGGCTGCACGACCTGTGGCGGATGGTCTCGCGCAGCGCGTACGCCCAACTGCGGCACAACCCGCTGCTCCTCCTGGGTACCGTCCTGGGCCTGGCGCTGGTGTATCTCGTGCCGCCGGTGGCCCTGTTCACCGGCCTGGCCATGGGGAGTACGGCGACCGCGGTCCTCGGCGGTCTCGCGTGGCTGGTGATGACGGGGACGTACCTCCCGATGCTGCGCTACTACGGGCAGCCGCTGTGGCTCGCTCCCCTGTTGCCGTTCACCGCGTTTCTTTACCTCCTGATGACCGTCGATTCCGCGGTGCAGCACTACAGGGGACGCGGTGCGGCCTGGAAAGGCCGTACCTACGCGCGTCCCGACGCCGTCGTCGGCGACGAGGGCTGAGCACTCACTTGCGACCTGGGGTCCAGTTCATGCCCCACCCGTAGACGCGGTCGACGGTCCGCTGCGGGCTGACCCCTCGGTCGGGGACGAGGTAGCGGACCTCGCGCTGGACGACGAGATCGCCTCCGGTGTTGGTGATCAGGGCGAGCGCGCACACCGTGGAGGGCACCGTGCATTCGTCGAGGGAGAAGTCGATCGCGGCGCCGTGCTGCGGCTGGAGGGTGACCGTGGCGTGCAGGTCGGCGAAGGAACGGGCGCCTTCGTAGATGGTCACGAAGACCAGGATGCGCCGAAAGTCCTTGATGTGGTCCAGGTTGACGGTGAGGTTCTCGCCGCTCGCCGAGGCGCCGGTGCGGTCGTCTCCGTCGAGGTGGATGTACGGGGGGCGCTGCAGGGAGCCGTACGCGTTGCCGAGGGCCTGGACGACGCCCTTGCGGCCGTCGGCGAGTTCGTACAGGGCGCACAGGTCGAGGTCGAGGTCCGCGTGCATCGCGACCGCCCGGCCGCGCTTGCTGCCCCAGCCGGAGAACTGCTTGCGCACCTCCCAGTTGAGGTTCACGCGCATGGCGCCCGAGGTGCCGCCCTGCTTGGTCAGGGAGACCGAGGGGGCCGCCTTGGTCAGCGTCACCTTGGAGAGCCGCACGGGGGTCGACGACGGGGGTGGGTTCACCGGGGGCGCGACCGGAGGAGGAGGCATGGTCACGGGCGGCTGGACCGGCGGCGGCAGATTCACAGGCGGCCCCGAGGGCGGCGCCATGTTCACCGGTGGTCCGGCCGGCGGCGGCATGGTCGCGGCCGGTGCCGCCTGCTGGGGCTCGTCCACGGTGATGCCGAAGTCGGTCGCCAGGCCTACGAGTCCGCTGTCGTAGCCCTGGCCGACGGCCCGGAACTTCCAGGCGCCCTGGCGGCGGTAGAACTCGCCGAGCACGAAGGCGGTCTCGACCGTCGCGCCCGTGCTGTCGAAGCGAGCGACCGGGATGTTCTGTCCGGCGTCCTGGACTTCGATGTACAGGTCGGGAACCCGGCCGAACGTCCCGCCGTCGGCGGAGGCGGCGAGGACGATGCGGTCGACGGCGGGCTCCACGCGCGCGAGGTCGACGAGCAGGCTGTCGGTCACCTTCCCGTCGGCGTTGCCCTTGCCCTCGTGGCGGACCGCGCCGGAGGAGTGCGTCGGCTGGTTGTAGAACACGAAGTCGCCGTCGGAACGGACCTTCCCGTCGACCAGAAGCAGGGCCGAGGCGTCCGCATCCGGGACGCCGGGTCCGGGCCGCCAGCCCAGTTCGACGCGCAGTGCCGTCGTCGGCACCGGAACATTCGATCCCTTCGGCATCGACATGTCTGCCCCCTCACGTGTCACCGTGCCAGGACACGCCCCGGCAGCCCATCGGGTGTCTACCCACAACCTATTCCCCGGGGCGGCGAACGCCCATGAGGGGCGCGGCTACACCGTCGGCCAACCCGCTGGTAACCCGCCGGGAACTAGGCTTTTACCCGATCCGAACACAGGTCGATGCCCTTTTTTGCCAAGTTCGCTCGCATTGGGGATCCCATGCCACTGCCGACACGGAAAACAACCCTCTAATCGGTCTCCCCAACCAGCACATCGTGGGCTTAACTTATGTGCCATGACCTCCCCCCGCTCCACTTATGGCGGCGGCTACTACTCCGCCTCCTTCCCGGACACTCCGATCTACGACTCCCTCGTGGCCGAGCGGGGGACCCCGCAGATCGCTCCGATCCGGGTCCCCGCCGCCTACGACATGCCGGGGAGCAACCTGCCGGCGCTGCCGTCGGCACTGCCCGCCCTCCCGGCGGGTCCCTCGCAGAACTACGGCTATCCGCAGGCTCAGCAGCCCGCCCCGCTGCAGCAGGCGCCCGCCGCGTACATCCCGCAGCAGGCCCCGCCGCGCGGCTACCCCGGGCAGCAGCAACAGCAGCCGCGTCCGATGGCGGCTCCGGCCGGCTACGAGGCGATGCGTCCGGCGGCGCCCCGACCCGCCCCGGCGCCGTACCAGCAGGACCCGTACAACAACCAGCAGCAGTACCGCGGCGGTTACTGATCCGCACCCTGCGTTGTCGGTGCCGACTGGCACGATGGAGCGATGGGGAATGCGGAGCTGCGGTCGATCCACGTTCATCCGGCCAAGGCACTCCGGGGTTTCTCGCCCCGGGAGGCTCTCGTGGAGCCTTGGGGGCTGGCCGGTGACCGACGCTGGGTGCTGATCGACGACGGGGGAAAGGTCGTCACGCAACGCGAGCACCCGCGTCTCGCACTGGCCGCCGCCGAGCTTCTGCCCGGCGGGGGTGTTCGTCTGTCAGCGCCCGGCCGTGACCGGCTGACCGTGCCCGTTCCGGAGCCGGTCACCACCGTGGCGATGGAGATCTTCGGCACCAAGGTCGACGCGGTGCCCGCGCGGGACGCCGCGCACATCTGGTGCAGCGACTATCTGGGCCTCGGTGTACGTCTTGTCCACATGGACGATCCCGCCACGCGCAGGTCGGTGGACCCGGACTACGCGCTTCCCGGTGAGATGGTCAGTTTCGCCGACGGCTATCCGCTGCTGCTGACCTCCGAGGCGTCCCTCGGTGCCCTCAACTCCCTTATTGCGCAGGGGGATCACGCGGCCGAGGGGCCGCTTCCGATGAACCGGTTCCGGCCCAATGTGGTCGTCGCGGGCACCGCCGCCTGGGCCGAGGACGACTGGTCGGGCCTCGCGATCGGCGAGGTCGCCTTCCGGGTCGCGAAGAAGTGCGGGCGCTGCGTCGTGACCACCACCGACCAGGGCAGCGCCGAGCGCGGCAAGGAGCCGTTGCGCACGCTGGCCCGGCACCGCCGTATCGGCGGCAAGCTCGTCTTCGGGCAGAACCTGGTGCCCCGTTCGACCGGCACGATCCGCGTCGGTGATCCGGTCCGGATTCTCGCGTAGGCGGAGTTGTGCCCGAGAGCGCACGAGGTTCCGTCGAAGAGCGCGCGAGGCGGGAACCCTCCCCGTGGGCCCGGTCGTTGAGATCCCGTGAGAAGTTCATGAGAGGCCCGGTGAGAGGTGATTTCGCTCTCTCTTTGCCGGGGCTCTTGGGTGAACGGCCACGCCTGGAGTTATCACGGAGCGGGAAGGGGGTGCGGGACGGTGGGAGCAATCAGGGGTGTGTGGCGTTGGCGGCACAATCCGCTGCGTCGCGCGACCGATCTGGTCGAGGCCTGGCTGGCCCTCGTGGTCCTGCTGCTGGTGCTGGTCGCCGCACCCGTGATCGGTTCGCTCGTCGGCGTGATCGCGCAGAACACCCTGCAGCAGTCGGTCCGGGAGCAGCGCGCGGACCGGCACGCCGTGACGGCCACGGTGGTCAAGAAGCTGAAGGGGGCCGAGATCGACCCCGACCCCGACTCGGCCACCGCGCGGGACATCCGCAGCAAGGTCCTCGCCGACTGGACCGCCCCGGACGGCACCGCCCAGCACGGCGCGGTGATGGCGAGCCTCAACACCCCGCACACGGGCGACCACTTCAGGCTCTGGACGGACCAGCGCGGACACATAGTGGCCCGCCCGCTGGACTCGGCCACGGCGACGACGCATGCCGTGCTCGCCGGGCTCGGCGCGGCGCTGCTGACCGCCGGGCTCGTCGACAGCGGCAGACGGTTCGTGCTGTGGCGCATGGTCCGTCGCAGGTACGCCCGTTGGGACCGGGCATGGGAGCGGGCGGGCCCGGACTGGGGCCGGACCGGCACCGGCAGCTGACAGCCTTCCAACTCTGGTCAACCCACCGCCCGCACGCACGCTACGGTGGACCGGCGAAGGCTTCGGCATCAACCCGCGTACCACGAGGTGGGGGCACAGCAGCGCCATGGCACAGGGCACGGTCCAGGTGACGCACACCGGTACATCGAGGTGGCGGCGCCGCACAGGTGAGTACGCGTCGCTCGCCGCCGCCCTGGAGGCCGCGGCCGAGGGAGACGTCCTCACCGTCGCTCCCGGCACCTACCGGGAGAACCTCGTCGTGGCGCGGTCGGTGACCCTGCGCGGCCCCGAGGGGTCGCCCGGCTCGGTGCGCATCGCGCCCCTGGACGGCGTGCCGTTGACCGTCCGTGCCTCGGCGGTGGTCCAGGACCTGCATGTCGAGGGCCAGGACTCGGCCGCGCCCGCGCTCCTGGTCGAGGACGGCGCACCGGAGTTGACGGACCTTCGGATCGTCACACGGTCCGCGTCCGGCATCGAGGTGCGCGGCGGCGCCCGCCCCACCGTGCGGCGCTGCACGGTCGACAACCCGGCCGGCATCGGGATCGCCGTACTCGACGGCGGTGGCGGGGTGTTCGAGGAGTGCGAGGTCGTCTCGGCCGGCCAGGCGGGCGTCGCGGTCCGCGGCGGCGGTCACCCGCGCCTGGAGCGCTGCCGTATCCACCACGCGTCGGGGGTGGGTCTGTCCGCGACGGGCGAGAACTCCGCGCTGGAGGCGGTGGGTTGTGAGGTCTACGAGACGCGGGGCAGCGGCGTCCAGATCACCGGCCGCGCCACCGCGCACCTCACCGACTGCGATGTGCACCGTACGGCCGCGGACGGCGTCACTCTCGACACCGACGCGGTGCTGACCCTGGCCGACTGCCGTATCCACGACATCCCGGAGAACGCGGTCGACCTGCGTTCCCGTTCCGTCCTGACGCTGACCCGGACGACGGTGCGTCAGTTCGGGCGCAACGGCCTGTCGGTGTGGGACCCGGGCACCCGCGTGGACGCCAACCAGTGCGAGATCTTCGACAGCACGGGCGACTATCCGGCGGTGTGGGTCAGCGACGGCGCGACCGTCGTCCTCGACTCCTGCCGGGTGCACGACGTACCGGACGCGCTGTTCGTCCTCGACCGCGGCTCGCGCGCGGACGTCGTCGACAGCGATATCTCCCAGGTCCGTAACACGGCCGTGTCGGTGAGCGACGGCGCGACCGCGCAGCTCGACGACTGCCGGATCCGGGACGCGGCCACGGGCGCGTGGTTCCGCGACCACGGCAGCGGCGGCACCCTCAACAACTGCACCGTGGACGCCACCCAGACCGGCGTGATCGTCACCAAGGGCGCCGACCCCACCATCGAGCGCTGCACGGTCGACTCCCCCGCCGAGGCGGGCTTCTACGTCTCCGCGGGCGGCCGGGGCACGTTCCAGGGCTGCCGCGTGACGGGCAGCGGCGGCTACGGCTTCCATGTGATCGACGGCTGTCGTACGACGCTCAAGAAGTGCCGTACGGAGCGGTGCGCGCGCGGCGGTTACGAGTTCGCGGACGCCGGTCCGGACGCGGGACCCGGCACGGGCCCCGTCGTCGAGGACTGCACCAGCGACGAGAGCGGCCTGAAGCCGCCCACCGCCCATGAGACGGCCGTGGAGACGGCGAGCCAGTCGACCAGCGTGCTGGGCGCGATCCCGCCCCAGCGCACGGCCGAGCAGGACCCGCTGATCCCCGCGACGGACCCGGAGAAGGAGTCCCGCTCCTCCAAGGACGTCCTCGGTGAACTCGACGCGCTGGTCGGCCTGGACAGCGTCAAGCGCGAGGTGCGCGCCCTCACCGACATGATCGAGGTGGGCCGCCGCCGCCAGCAGGCCGGCCTCAAGGCGGCCTCCGTCAAACGGCACTTGGTCTTCACCGGCTCCCCCGGTACCGGCAAGACGACGGTCGCCCGGCTCTACGGCGAGATCCTCGCCTCGCTCGGGGTCCTGGAGAAGGGACACCTCGTCGAGGTGTCCCGGGTCGACCTGGTCGGCGAGCACATCGGCTCCACCGCGATCCGCACCCAGGAGGCCTTCGACAAGGCGCGCGGCGGAGTCCTGTTCATCGACGAGGCGTACGCCCTCTCTCCGGAGGACTCGGGACGCGACTTCGGTAAAGAAGCCATCGACACGCTCGTGAAGCTGATGGAGGACCACCGGGACGCGGTCGTGGTGATCGTCGCGGGCTATACGGCGGAGATGGAGCGGTTCCTGTCCGTCAACCCCGGTGTGGCCTCCCGTTTCTCACGGACCATCACCTTCAGCGACTACAACCCCGAGGAACTGCTCAGGATCGTCGAGCAGCAGGCCGAGGAGCACGAGTACCGGCTGGCCGAGGGTGCGTCCGAGGGGCTCACGAAGTACTTCACGGCGATCCCCAAGGGCGCCGCGTTCGGCAACGGCCGCACCGCGCGGCAGACGTTCGAGGCGATGGTGGAGCGGCACGCGAGCCGGGTCGCCCAGTTCGAGGAGCCGAGCACGGACGACCTGACCCTGCTCTACGCGGACGACCTGCCCGAGCTGCCCTGAGGCGGCACTTCGGGCCGCAGCCGGGCCAGCAGCCGCTCGCGTTCCTCGGCGAACGCCGGGTCGGCCTGGTAGTCGGAGTGGCCGAGGATCGGCGCGGGCAGCGGATGCCGTGCCGTGCGGCCGTATTCCAGCGGGTCCTTGAGGGGTGGTTCGTGGTCCACCTCGGGACCGCAGTCGGCTGAGACGCGCACCGGGCCTCCGATGGGGTCGGTGAGCCGGTACAGATTGCGCCAGCAGTCGACCTCGCGGTGTAGTCGGGTCAGCGCGGCCGGTCCGAAGTGGGCCGGGAACCAGCGGCCGTAGAGGCGCTCCAGGGGTGAGCCGTAGGTGAGCAGGGCTACTCGTTTGCGTTGGGCGGGCTTGAGTTGCCAGGCCGCTGCTGCGGCGAGGACGCTGCCCTGGGAGTGGCCCGAGATGACGAGTCGGCCGCCGGTGGCGCGGGTCCAGGTGGCCATGCGCCAGGTCAGGTCGGGTACCGCGCGCTCGGCGTAGCAGGGCGGGGCGAAGGGGTGGGCGGCGCGCGGCCAGAAGGTGCCGACATCCCAGAGGATGCCGATCGTGCGCCGCGCGGAGGCGTCCTTGTAGGCGCGCCTGCCCCAGGTGACGAAGAGTATGAAGCCGAGCCCGATCAGCCAGGAGCCGAGGCCCTGTGAGGTCTGGGCGGCGCCGTGCACGAAGGCGTGGCCCTCCTCGCCGGCCCGCGACGGTGTCCTGTCGGTGGTGAAGGCGCCGACGAGCGCTCCGGCGCCCAGGAGCAGGGTCGCGGTGGAGGTGACGGCGACGAGGAGGGGGCCGCGGTCGGTGAGCGTGGCCATCGCGCGCGTGCTCGCGATCCGGGCGGTGCGCGCCCGGTCCTTGCGCCCACCCGGGTAGTCGCGCGCCACCGCGGCCAGTTCGCCACGGCGCAGCCGCCAGGTGCGGTGGCCTAGTCCGGCGCAGAGGACGAGGACGACGATCAGCAGCGCCGGGATCACCGAGGCCTGCCAGGTGAGCAGGACGGGCGGGCCCGCGATGGACGTCCCGGTGCCGTCCAGCCAGTCGGAGACCCGCTGCGAGACCCCGCCGGACATCACGCCGCCCAGGGCGCAGGCCAGCATCGCGACGGCCGGTCCGCCGAGGCCACCCATCGCGGCGCGCGGGTCGGGGTGGGTGCGGTGCAGGAAGTGGGCGACCACGGCGAGGGCGATCACCAACAGGCCCTGGATCAGGGCGATTCCGCCGAAGGCCGGGTCGCCCGGCAGCCGCCCGGACGACTGCCAGCCCGGGCGCGACCAGCCGGCGTACAGCAGGGCGAGGGCGAGCAGCAGGAGGGCGCCGAGCGGCAGGCGTCGGACGAGACGGCGGTCCAGGGCCTGGTCGAGGCGGTTCTCGCTGCGGCCGCGGCGGCACACCACGTAGACCACGACGAACGCGAGGCCGGCGAGTGCGGTCTCCAGGAGTGTGCCGAGGCGGGCCAGCGGGTCGGAGCCGTCGGGTCCGCGGTCGAAGTGGGCCGCCGAGACGGTGACGGCCGCGGCGACCGTGAGGAGGCCGGCCGCCGTGTGGGCGGCGCGGAGTCGGGCGACCAGGCGGCGGCCGTACCAGAAGCCGGGGCGGCCCAGGGAACTGCGTTCGGGCTCGTCGTCGGGCTCGGCTCTGCGGGGCATCGGCTGCTGGGACTCGTACTCGCTCCAGGTGCGGCGGGAGAGGTACCAGAGGAGGACGGTGAGCGCGGTCGGCACCAGGGCGGCGAGGGCGAGGCGGCGGCCGGGGCGGCTCCACCAGCTGTCGTGCGACATCGCGGGCGACAGGAAGCCCAGCCAGGTGTGCCGTTCGGCGCACGCGCGCGTGCCGGCGCACTGCCAGGCGGCGAGGTCGAGGGCGACCTCGCAGGCCGCGGCGACGAGCAGCACGGTCAGGGTCAGTCCCGCGAGGCGCACCAGGAGGCCGTAGAAACGGACCGTTCGTTTCCGGTCGCGGGCGGTGGGGCGCATCCAGTGGGCGAGGTTGACGACCATGAAGGGCAGGAGCAGCAGCCACAGGGCGCGGGTGCCGTTGCCCGAGGTGAGGTTGCACCAGACGTAGGCCTCGCGGATCGGTCCCTCGCGCTGGTCGGCGGGCCGGGACTCGGCGTCGACGTCGGCGGTGCGCCGGAAGACGGCGGCCGTGTCGTCGCCGGTGATCCGCACCGTGCGTGGATCGCCGAGCATCTCCTCGGGTGTGGCGCCGCCGACTCCGTGGACCAGGAGTTCCAGGGCGGGTTCGGTCTCATCGAGCCGTCCGGCCAGGCTCTTCGCCTCGCTCGTGACGGCGTGTTCCTGTACACGCTCCACTGTTCGCACATCCCCCGTGACGCACTGTCTGCCTGTGTCCGTGTGCACTCCAGGATCGTCCTTTCCGGCGCGTCGCACACGCCCCGTCACCGAATCTCCCCCGATCGGTGTGACACGCGAGCGACGGATGATGACTGAATGACATGTGCGCGTCGGGACAGGCGGTGGCGCGGTGCTTGCGGGGGCGTGCGAGTATTGGGGCGTCCGCGCACCGCAGCCGGGAAGAATGTCCTGGTCGGGGCGGGCGCGCGGGCAGTGTGACGGGTTGCGGCGAAAGGACCGGAGCGTACGTGAGTGAGAATCAGAACCTCCTCGCGGAGCAGCGGCGCGCCCTGATCCTCGACGAGGTCCGGCGCCGCGGTGGCGTCCGTGTCAACGAACTGACCCGCAAGCTCGGCGTGTCGGACATGACCGTGCGCCGCGATCTCGACGCGCTGGCCCGGCAGGGCGTCCTGGAGAAGGTGCACGGCGGGGCGGTCCCGGTCGTCGAGGCGAGTACGCACGAGCCGGGCTTCGAGGCGAAGTCGGGGCTGGAGCTGACCGCCAAGGAGGACATCGCGCGGGCGGCGGCGGAGTTGGTGGCGCCGGGTACGGCGATCGCGCTCTCGGGCGGTACGACGACGTACGCGCTCGCGCATCACCTCCTCGAGGTCCCCGATCTCACCGTGGTCACCAACTCGGTGCGGGTGGCGGACGTGTTCCACGCGGCGCAGCGCACCTCCGGGCAGCGCCAGGGCGCGGCGACGGTCGTGCTGACCGGCGGAGTGCGCACCCCCTCCGACTCGTTGGTGGGTCCGGTGGCCGACCAGGCGATCGCGGCGCTCCACTTCGACATGCTGTTCCTCGGTGTGCACGGCATATCGATCGAGGCGGGTCTGTCGACCCCGAACCTCGCCGAGGCCGAGACCAACAGGCGGCTCGTGCAGTCCGCGCGGCGGGTCGTGGTCGTCGCCGACCACACCAAGTGGGGGACGGTGGGCCTGAGTTCGTTCGCCGCGCTGGAACAGGTGGACACGCTGGTGACGGACGCGGGGTTGCCGGCCGAGGCGCGTGCGGACATCGCCGAGCATCTACGGCTCGTGGTGGCGGGCGAAGGCGTTGACGGGGCAGACATCTGACAGGGTGTCAGCTATCGTGACCTTGCCCCGGTCAACTTCCCTTATCTGTCAAGGGGGTTCGTGTCCATGGCCAACCATCTGCGGCCCGTCGGGCTCGACTTCATCGATACCGCTCCCGTTCGTCTGGTCTTCGCGCAGGAGATGGCAGCAGCGCCGGAAGCGGTCTTTCACGCCCTGAACGACGATGTGCCGGGGTGGGCGGAATGGTTCTCGGCCGTCAGGAGTGCGCGGTCCGTCGACGACGGGGCGGGGCGGGATGTTCGGCTCAGCGGTGGCGGGTACTTTCGCGAGACGGTGATCGCGGCGAAGTCGGCGGAGGTGTACGCGTATCGGGTCGACGTCACCAACGCGCCGGGGGCCCGTGCGATGGCTGAGGAGTGGCGGCTGACCCCTGCCGGGGGTGGGACGCGGGTTCAGTGGACGTTCGCTGTGGATGGGACGGCGGTGTTCAGGGGGGTTGTGCGGGTGGCTCGGCCTGGGTTGGGGCGGGCGTTCAAGGGTGCGGTGAAGGGGTTGGATCGGCGGTTGAAGCGTTAGTCGTGCCGCGATGTATGTCGGTTGTCTGCGGCGCCGTCGTGGCTGGTCGCGCAGTTCCCCGCGCCCCTGAAGGGGCACCTCTCCACCGGTGTTCATCAACTCAGGTCTGCCAGACTCCCGTTGCCAAGAGCGAGGTGATCGCCTTGCTGTACGGGGTGATGTCCAGGCCCTGTTCCGCGAGCCAGGCGTCCGAGTAGTACTTGTCCAGGTAGCGGTCGCCCGGATCGCACAACAGGGTTACCACGCTGCCCTGTTGGCCGGTTGCGACCATTTCGGCGATGATTTTGAGGGCGCTCCAGAGGCCGGTGCCGGTGGAGCCGCCCGCCTTGCGGCCGATGGCTTGTTCCAGGGCTCTTACGGCGGCGACGCTGGCCGCGTCCGGGACCTTCATCATGCGGTCGATCGCGCCGGGGACGAAGCTCGGTTCCATACGGGGGCGGCCGATGCCCTCGATGCGGGAGCCGCAGTCACGGGTGACGTCCTGGTCGCCGGTGGTCCAGCCCTCGAAGAAACAGGAGTTCTCCGGGTCGGCGACACAGACGCGGGTGTCGTGCTGCATGTAGTGGACGTAGCGCGCCAGGGTCGCGGAGGTACCGCCGGTACCGGCCGTGGCGACGATCCACGCGGGCTCCGGGAAACGCTCCAACTCCAGCTGGCGGAAGATGGATTCGGCGATGTTGTTGTTGCCGCGCCAGTCCGTGGCCCGCTCCGCGTAGGTGAATTGGTCCATGTAGTGGCCGCCGGTCTCCACCGCGAGGGCGGCCGACTCCTCGTACATCTTGCGCGGGTCGTCCACGAAGTGGCACTGCCCGCCGTGGAATTCGATCAGGCGGATCTTCTCGGCGCTGGTCGTGCGCGGCATGACCGCGACGAAGGGGACCCCGATCAGTTTGGCGAAGTACGCCTCGGAGACGGCCGTGGAACCGCTGGACGCCTCGATCACCGGGCGGGTGGGCCGGATCCAGCCGTTGCAGAGGCCATAGAGGAAGAGGGAGCGGGCGAGGCGGTGTTTGAGGCTGCCGGTGGGGTGGGTCGACTCGTCCTTCAGGTAGAGGTCGATGCCCCAGCGCTCGGGGAGCGGGAAGCGGAGCAGGTGGGTGTCGGCCGAGCGGTTGGCGTCGGCCTGGACCTTGCGGACGGCTTCTTTCAGCCAGCTCCGGTAGGCGGCGTCGCTGCGGTCGACGTCGAGGGTGGCACCGGTCAGGGCCTGTGGGGTGGTGCTCACGGCGGGGCTCCTTACGCTTCGCGCCGACGGCGCCTCGCGCGGCCGACGTCTCGATCATATGCACCTTCGGCACGCTTCTCACCTGCATAAATGCGCCTTTGGGCGCCTCAAAGACATCCCTGGGGCAAGGGCACCAACAAGGCATCGGCAGGCCGCCAGTAGCCCGCCAGCAGGTCTTCGGCGAGCATTCGGCGGGCTTCCGGCCGGGGCGCGGGGGCGCACTCGTGCGAGTGCTCCGGGTACTCACCGTGACCGGGTCGTACGTACTGGTGCTCGACGCCCGTGGCGGGCAGACTGCACCGGAGCGGGACGAACGTCCTGAACGGGGGCGCACACTGGATCACAGAGGTCCTGGACCAAGGGGGCGGGGAAGCATGGCGGAGCCGGAGTTCACGGCCACGGGCGTGCGGATCGGGAAGCGGCTGCGGTCGCTCACGCGGGCCGGACAGGTCCGGATCAATGACGGCAGGCTGGAGTTGCTCACCAGTTACGGCAGCGAGATCGACAGCGCGCCGGTGCAGGCGGTGCGTGCGTCGAAACCCTGGTTCGCTCCCGAGGACAGGGCGCTGGCCGACCTCAACGGCAACAGGTATCTGTTGACCCTCGGCGAGCAGGACCCCGCACCCGGGCAACCGGGTCCGCCTGCTGCGCGCCGGTTCATCGAGGCTGTGCGGAAGGCGGCGGGGCGGGGCGGCTGACAGGCGCCGTGGCGCTGTGGCGCCTCGGATCCCGCTTCCTAGAGCGGCTGATCCATGTCGTGGAGCGGTCGGTTCGTGGTGGGGAGGGGCTGGCTCGTGGGAGGGAGCGGCCGGCTCTGTGGTGGGGGGCGCTCGGCTCTGTGGTGGGGCTGACCGCAGTATGGACCGGCTGATCCGCGCCATTGATGGGCAGCCGCCGGCCGCGAGTTGCGGGATCGCGGCCCCTGAGCCACTCTGGTCTCACGTCACTCTGGGTTTACCGGCGATAACGCTGCGAACCAGCCCGCCGGACACAACAGCAGGCGGCCGTTCTCCGACCACTCTGCTGGATCCGAACTCCGTGTTCTTCCGGACCTCAGTCGGGGAGTCGCAGCCGTGATCAGTCACCCAAGCAGGCACTGCACGGTGGAGCTCCAAGCCCTGCCGTCGCGGATCGGCCAGGTCCGCAGAATCGTATCTGCGCAATTGCGCTACTGGCATCTGGACCCTCTGATAGACCGGGCCGCGCTCGGTGTCACAGAGCTCCTGACCAACGTCCACCGGCATGCCCAGCCCGACAAGACGTGCGTCGTCGAGATCGAGCTGGTGCTCGACCAGCTCATGGTCTCGGTGCACGACCACGATCCCCGGCTTCCGGTGGTCGGTGACATCGACGAGGTCTCCCCTACGGCCACTTGTGGGCGTGGACTCGCGATGGTCGCCGCGGTGAGCGAGAACTGGGGGGTACGGCCGGACGGTGAGTCCGGGAAGGTCGTGTGGTTCGCGCTCAGTGCGGCTACGCCCGCGCCGGCGACGGCGACTGCGACGCCGGGTCGTTCACCGCGCCGTACGGCGGTGGAGAAGCCCGCGCACCGGTTCGTCACCGAGGTCGAGCACCCGGTTGACGGCCACCGGCCCCAACACGCTCCCGCCCGGTCCGCCGTTGCCGGTTGATCGGGCGGTGATTCGTTGCTTTTGGTTCGGTCGCCTTCGGGGCGCTGCTGTGCTCGATATGCGCCTACCGGCGCGTGGCGGTGTCGAGAGCCCCACCGTGCTCGGCGCTGCGCGCCTCCGCGCGCCCCCAGAGGGGGCACCCCCACAGCCTCTCGACACCGGCGCGCCCCTACGGCTCCCTCTCGGCCGTCCACGTGGGGACAGCCCGACTTGGTGGGCCCTCGCCGTTTGTTTGGGTGGACGCCCTGCACTTGTCCACCGGTGTCTTGTCACTCTGTGGCGATCGCCCGGAGTACGTCCAGCCGTGCTGCCCGGCGGGCTGGGCGTAGGCCCGCGAGTGCTCCTGCGGTTACGCCGACCAGGGCCACCACCACTAGCTGTACGGGCGGGAGCGCGAAGGCGAAGGCGCTGTCGCTGGCGCCGTCCGAGGCCTTGACCAGGACCCAGCCGAGGAAGGCGCCCAGGGCGAGTCCGCCCAGGGTGCCGAAGGCGGCGACCAGGACCGACTCCCAGCGGACCATCGCCCGGAGTTGGGAACGGGTCTGACCTACTGCCCTCAACAGGCCCAGTTCGCGGGTGCGTTCGTGGATCGCCAGGGTGAGTGTGTTGGCGATGCCGAGTAGGGCGATCAGGACCGCCAGGGCCAGGAGGGCGTAGACGAGGGTCAGCATCATGTCTATGCCCCCGGCTGAGGACTGTGCGTATTCGTGGCGGGTCTGGACTTGTGGGTTGCCGTAGTGGGCTGCGATCGATTCGACTGCGGCTTTGCCTTTGGCCGTGCTCACGCCCTCCTTGAAGGAGACGGCCACGAGCGTGTCCGAGTCCTGGGTGCGGTGTGGGGACCAGGCGGCGCGGGTGATGACGTAGTCGCCGGCGAGTTCGGACCGGCCGTAGATCGCGCGGACTGTGAAGGTCTTCTTCTTGCCGTCGGCGAAGGCCAGTTGGGCTGTACTGCCGGTGGTGAGGTGTTGGCGGTCGGCTTCCGTTCTGGTGATGGCGATGCCGTCGGTGCCGAGGGAGCGGAGGGAGCCCTGGACCGTGCCGAGGTCGAAGGTGCGGGCGAGGGCGGTGGGGTCCGTGACCGTCAACGCCCGTCCCTTGCCGTCCACTTCGGCTACTCCGCGGCCGAGTCCCACTGCCGTGTCCGCTTCGGGCAACTTGCCAATGGCTCCGGCCAGTTCGGGGCTCAGGCCGCTGCCGCCCGCGCCGAAGGAGGGGGTGCTGACGGCTACGTCACCGGCGAAGGACCGGGACACCGTCTGGTCCATCGTCGCCTTCAATGAGGCGCCGAAGACGGTGAACAGCGACACCACGGCCACGCCGATCATCAGCGCGCCGGCGGTGGCGGCCGTCCGGCGGGGGCTGCGCAGGGCGTTGCGTCGGGCCAGTCCGCCGGTGACGCCGCGCAGTCGGTCCAGGGGGCTGCCGAGGACGCGTACCGCCGTGGAGGAGGCGACGGGGCCGAGGACCACGAAGGCGGCCAGGGCCAGTACCGCCCCAACTCCCGCCAGCAGCAAGGACGGTGAGATCAGTACGCCGGTGAGGGTCACGGAGACGGCAAGGAGCGCGAGGGCCATTCCCGTTACCGCTCGGACGCGGGAAGCGCCGGACTGGTCCACGGCCGTCTCGCGCAGCGCCGCGAGGGGTGCGGTGCGGCCCGCTCGTACCGCCGGCATGAGTGCCGAGCCGAGGCAGACGATGACGCCGACCGCGAGTGGCAGGACCATGGAGAGCGTTGTGATCACCAAGTCGCCGTCGGGGAACGGGAATCCGATGGCCGGGAACAGTGCCTTCAGTCCGGCCGCGATGCCGATTCCGCCCGCCAGTCCTGCGGCGGATGCGGCGACTGCGACGACGCTCGCCTCAGTGACCGTGGCTGAGGTGACCTGGCGGCGGGAGGCGCCGAGGGCTCGCAACAGGGCGTTCTCGCGGGTGCGTTGGGCGATGACGATCGCGAAGGTGTTGTGGATGGAGAAGGTCGCGACCAGCAGGGCGATGCCGGAGAACACCAGCAGGAACGTGGTGAAGATGGTGAGGAACTGGGACGCGATCATGTCCGTGTTCTCCCGGGCCGACTGTTGGCCCGTGATCGCCTGAACTCCCTTGGGGAGGATGGGAGTCAGCCGGTCGACCAGTTGCGTCTGGCTGATGCCGGGGCCGGCGCGCACGCTGATGCTCGACGCCTCGCCGGGCTTGGCGGTGAGGCACTTCTCGGCGTCGGCCTGCGTCATGCCGGTGAAGGTCACCTGGGCCATGCCGTCCTCGCCGCCGAAGGTCGCGAGGCCGACGATCGTCACCTTGACGGGGTCGGGCGTGCGCAGGGTCGTCGTGTCGCCGATCTTCAAGTGGCCTTTGTCGGCGGCACCTCGGTTGATGACAACCTCGCCCGGCCTGGCCGGAGTTCGGCCTTCCGCGAGGCGGTACGGGTTGAGTTTCGGGTCGGTGATCCAGTTGCCGGCGAGGGTGGGCGGGCCCTTGCCGCCGATGGCCTCGCCGTTGGCGCCGACGAGTTGGCCCGCGCCCTGGATGCTGGGGGCGGCGGCCGCGACGCCGGGGACGTGCTCGACGGACTTCACCAGGGCCGTGTTCACCGGTTGCCGAACTCCCTCGCTCTCGCCCGGTGTTGTGATGGCGTCGGCGCTGCGCACCACGGCGTCCGTGCCGCTGGTCGCGTCGCCGAACATGGTGTCGAAGTTGGCGCGCAGGGTGTCACCCATGACGAGGGTCCCGGCGAGGAAGGCGACCCCGAGGAACACGGCGAGGAACGTACCGGCGAAACGCCTTTTGTGAGCGCGCAGGGAGGACAGGCTGAGGCGGGCGGAGGCGTTCATGACCTCACGTCCTCGAAGGCTTTCAGGCGGTCCAGGACCTTTTCGGCCGTGGGGGAATCCATACGGTCCACCAGGCGGCCGTCGGCCAGGAAGACGACGTCGTCGGCGTGGGCGGCGGCGACCGGGTCGTGGGTCACCATCACGACCGTGCGGTCCGTCTGCTGTACCGCGCGGCGGAGCAGGCCGAGGACCTCGCCGCCGGAGCGGGAGTCGAGGTTGCCGGTCGGCTCGTCGGCGAAGACGACCTCCGGGCGGCCCGCGAACGCCCTTGCCACGGCGACGCGTTGCTGCTGGCCGCCGGAGAGTTCGGAGGGGCGGTGGTGGAGGCGGTCGCGCAGGCCGACCACGTCGACGAGCGCGTCGATCCACTCCTGGTCGCCCCTGGCCCCGGAGAGGTCGAGGGGCAGGGTGATGTTCTCCGCGACGGTCAGCGTCGGCACCAGGTTGAACGCCTGGAAGACGAAGCCGACGCGGTCGCGGCGGAGGAGGGTGAGGCGGCGGTCGTCGAGTGAGCCGAGTTCCGTGTCGCCGATGTACGCGGCGCCCGAGGTGAGTGTGTCGAGGCCGGCCGCGCAGTGCATCAGGGTGGATTTGCCGGAGCCCGAGGGGCCCATGATCGCGGTGAAGCGGCCGGCCGGGAAGTCGACGCTCACTCCGTCCAGGGCTCGCACGGCGGTGTCGCCGACGCCGTACACCTTGACGGCGTCGACGACCCGCGCGGCCGTGCGGGTGGTGGTCGCGGTGGTCATGCCGGGCCGCCTCCCTTGCCTGCGGTGCGGCCGAACTGCTCGTCCAGGACGGAGAGGCGGCGCCAGTACTCGTCCTCGTCGATCTCGCCGGAGGCGAAGCGGCGGCCGAGGACGGCGAGCGGGGAGTCGCCGGTGGGGCGGGGGTCGGCCATCGCGCGCCACGGCCCGCCGCGCCCGATCCCGCGACCGCGCCGGACAGTGCGGCGCAGGACGGTCACCACGCCGACCACCACGGCCGCCCAGATCAGCGGGAAGAACAGGACCCACGGGCCGGGGCCGCCACCGTTCCAGTTCGCCAGAGTCTGCATGTCGATTCATCTCCAAGTGGTCCGGAGCCCGGAGGGGGCTTCCTGTGATGTCTGGTGATGTATCGAGACTGGCTCCGGGGAGGGGTCCGGGTCGTCGTACGGCCAGCGGCAGTGCGGGTACCTCCCGGGGAGTACGCGCGGGCGTTCCGGCTGCTCCGTAGAGTCTCGACTTCTGTACCTACTAGTATGTACAGTCCGTGCATGAGCACCCCGGAGCGACTGATCGAGTCCACCCGCGAGCTGCTGTGGGAGCGCGGCTACGTCGGCACCAGCCCCAAGGCGATCCTGGAGCGCGCGGGCGCCGGGCAGGGCAGCATGTACCACCACTTCAAAGGCAAGCCGGAGCTGGCGCTGGCCGCGATCCGGCGGACGGCCGAGGAGTTGCGGGCTACCGCCGAGGGAGTACTCGACGGGCCGGGCACGCCGTACGAGCGGATCGAGGCGTATCTGCGGCGCGAGCGGGATGTGTTGCGCGGGTGTCCGATCGGGCGGCTGACGATGGATCCCGACGTGATCGCCAGCGCCGAGCTGCGGGAACCGGTGGACGCGACGCTCGACGCGATCCTGGAGCGGCTCGCCGGGATCGTCGAAGAGGGCAAGGAGCAGGGGCAGTTCGGGCCGGAGCTGGACGGCGAGGAGATCGCGGCGACGATCCTCGCGACCTTGCAGGGCGGTTATGTGCTGGCCCGCGCGTCGGGGTCACCGGCCGCCTTCGACGCAGGCGTTCGGGGGCTGCTCTCCCTGCTCTCGCCCGTGAAATCCCCCTCCAACTCCCCCTCCTGAGGAGGCACTTGATGCACGCCATGCAGTACGAACTGACTCTGCCCGCCGACTACGACATGGGCATCATCCGGGGCCGGGTCGCGCGGGTCGGGCATCTGCTCGACGAGTGGGACGGGCTCGGCGTCAAGGCGTATCTCCTGCGCGAGCGCGGGGTGCACGGTTCGCCGGTCAACCAGTACGCGCCGTTCTATCTGTGGAACACGGTCGAGGGCATGAACCGCTTCCTCTGGGGCGGCGCGTTCCAGGGGCTCGTCAACGACTTCGGTCGGCCTGAGGTGGTGCGGTGGTCGGGCCTCGCGTACGAGGAGGGCGGCGCCTCGGGTTCCCGCGCCGCGGTCGCGGTACGGCGGCGCCAACGGATACCGGAGGGTGGGGAGTTGGCCGCCGTCATGGAAGAAGCGGTGGGCGAGACACGGCAGTTGGCCGGGGCGGACGGTGCGGTGTTCGCGGCGGCGGCCGTCGACCCGCACAGCTGGGAGCTGGTCCACTTCTCGCTCTGGGAGCAGGACACGCCGAAGGCGGAGGGGGACGTGTTCCAGGTGCTGCATCTTTCGGCGCCGGGGCGGGGCGCGTTGCCGCGAGCTCGGCAGTGGTGACCCGCTCTCGTCGGAGCCGGTCGGCGAAGGCCGGCGAGGGACCGCTATGTTCGACGCGAACATCGAACATGTGGAGCTCGTGTGCAGACGACAGTGGAGCCGCCGAGAGCAGCGGCGGAGGCGGAGGTCACGGCAGCCGGGTGGCCGCGGTACTGGCCGCTTCTGTTGCTGGGGGCGGCCGTCGTTCCCGGGCTGCTGCTCTTCTCCGTCGGGCGGTGGATGGACTCGCCGGCCGTGCAGGCATGGCGGACCGTGTGTCTCGCCATCACCACGCAGGCGCTGCCCTTCCTGCTGCTGGGTACGGCGCTGTCGGGGGCGATCAACGCGTTCGTGCCGGCGCGGGTGTTCACGAAGGTGCTGCCCAAGCGGGCCGCGTTCGCCGTGCCGGTCGCCGGGATGGCGGGGGTCGTGCTGCCGGGGTGCGAGTGCGCGTCCGTGCCGGTCGCCAACAGCCTGATCGGGCGCGGGGTCACCCCGGCCGCCGCGTTCGCGTTCCTGCTCTCGGCGCCCGCGATCAATCCGGTCGTACTGACGGCCACCGCGATCGCGTTCCCCGCCAGCCCGGTCATGGTGCTGGCCCGGTTGCTCGCCTCGCTCGCGACCGCCGTGGTGATGGGCTGGCTGTGGCTCTGGCTGGGGCGTGAGGAGTGGCTGCGGCCGGTCGCGCGGCACACCGGGCACCGGCCGGGGCACAGCCGCTTCACGGAGTTCCGGACCGGCTTCCAGCACGACTTCCTGCACGCGGGTGGGTTCCTGGTCGTCGGGGCCATGGCGGCAGCGACCTTCAATGTCGCCGTACCGCGCTCCGTGCTCGACACCTTCGCCGGTTCGCCCTGGCTGTCCGTGCTCTTCCTGGCCGCGCTCGCGATCATCCTCGCGGTCTGCTCCGAGGCCGACGCATTCGTGGCGTCCTCCCTCACAGGCTTCTCCCCCACAGCCCGGCTCGCTTTCATGGTCGTAGGCCCCATGGTCGACCTGAAGCTGATCGCCCTCCAGGCGGGCACGTTCGGGCGGGCCTTCGCGGTCCGCTTCTCCGCCGCCACGACGGTCGTCGCGGTGCTGTCCAGCGCGCTGATCGGAGCCGTACTGCTGTGAGACGCCCCCTCCAGGTGACCCTGCTCGTCCTCAGCGGCCTGGGCCTGCTGCACGCCTCGCTCTTCACCGACCTGTGCCTGCGGTACGTCAAGCCGAGCATGCGCCCGATGCTGGTCGTGTCCGGCTTCCTGCTGATCCTGCTCGGCATCGCGGAGGCGTGGTCACGACGGAAAGCGGACGGAGGTGACGACCACGCGGGCCACAACCACTCCAAGGTGCCCCGTGTCGCCTGGCTGCTCTTCCTCCCCGCACTCAGCCTCCTCTTCTACGCCCCGCCCGCCCTCGGCGCCTACACCGCCTCCCGCGCCGCGACCAAGGCCGTCCCCGTGCAGGACGCCTTCGACCCGCTGCCCGCGACCTCGCCGCTGCCGATCACCCTGACCGACTTCACCACCCGCGTGCAGCAGGACCGCAAGCGGGCCATCAAGGGCCGGACCGTCCAGATGACCGGGTTCGTCACGCCCGACAAGGGCAGCACCTACTGGGACCTGACCCGGATCATGATCTCGTGCTGCGCGGCGGACGCCCAGTCCATCAAGGTGCGGGTCTACGGCATTCCGGCCCTGGCCGCCAACACCTGGGTGACGATCACCGGGACCTGGCACGCGAGCGGAACCCTGGGGACGAGTTCCGCCCGCGCCGCGCTCGACGGCGTGACCGTCGAGAAGGTCGCCAAGCCGGTGAACGCCTATCAGGACGCCCTGCCGTTCGCGACCCCACGCTGAGGCCAGACCACTGAGCCAAGCCGCTGAGCTAGGCCACCGAGATGTCCACGGAGGGGCGCAGTTTCGCCGCTGCGGCCAGCGCCTCGTGCATGGGATGGGTGTCGAAGGCCTCCAACAGAGCTCCGTCCGCCGGGAGTTCGGACGCCGGGTAGGCGATCTGCTCGTAGGCCGCCTGGAAGCGCGGGCCCCAACGCCGGGCGCCCAGACGGGCCGTGCGGGAGCAGTTGTCGACCATGTAGGCCACGTCCCGTGCGTGCATGTAGGGCAGCAGGGAGTCGACCGCCTCGATGACGGACTCGTTGACGATCTCGGACCAGGGGTGGCCGCGCTCGGCGAACTCGTCGACCTGGGCGGTCATCGTCGCCACGAACACCCCGGCGGTGAACGGCTCGACGGGCAGGGCCCGTTCGGCCCGGAGCGCCCGGACCTCCGCGCCCACGGCCCACATCGGTGAGCCGCCGATCCCGCTCATCTCCCGTGCCCCGAGCCGCCGTTCGGCCAGGACGACGCTGCGCAGCTCGGTGCCGTCGGCGACCTCGTCGTAGATCTCGGCGACGATCTCGCGGGCGGGACCGTAGGTCGCCGAGTACGCGCGGTCGAAGATCTCCCGTCCGGCCGGGTCCAACTCCTCGCGGACGGTGCGGAGTCCGGCCTGGGAGATGGTGCGGGCGATGGGTCCGGTGACGTTCTCGCAGGAGCGCTCGTACGCGGTCACCGCGTCGTCGCCGGCCAGACGGCAGCGCGTGAACAGGCTCTCGACGATGCCGTGGACGGCGCCGAGCAGGATGGCGCGTTCGCCCACGATGTCGGAGCGGTACTCGCTCTCCAGGGTGGTGCGGAAGGTGTACGGCGAGCCCAGCGCGACCGACCAGCCGAGCGCGCGATCGGTGGCCTTGCCGTCGGGGTCGGCGTGGACGGCGTAACTGCTGTTGATGCCCGCGCCGTTGATCTCGGCGCCCTGTTCGTAGAGCCGACGCACGGAGTCGCCCATGCCCTTGGGACAGACCGCGATCACCCCGTGCCCCGGCGGGAACTCCCCACCCGTGGCCCGGAGATGACCGAGCAGGAAGCCGTGCGAGAGGCCGATGGTGGCGCCGGGCTTCAACGCCCCGAAGATCTCCTCGTGGTGGGCGGCGAGAGCGGCGTCCGCGATCAGCAGGATCACCAGGTCGCTGTCGGCGGTGACCGCGAGCCAGTCGCCGAGCGTGCCGTCCTCCTCGGTGAAGCCGTGCGCACGCGCGTCGGCCGCGGATGCCGAGCCAGGACGCAGGCCGACACTCACGCGGATGTCCGTACCGGCGAGTGAGTCGCGCAGGTTGCGGGCCTGGGCGCGGCCCTGCGGGCCCCAGCCGATGACGCCGATGCGGCGGACGCCGGCGAAGGCCTCGGGGAGCAGCGGGAAGAGGTGCCGGCCGCCGCGCAGGATGGTCTCCGTGCCGCCGGGCACGTCCATCGCTTCGAGGGCGAAGACGGCGGAGGTGTACGTGGTCGAGGTCATGGTGGAGTTGTAGGCTCCGGGCGAGTGTTGCAGCAAGCGCAACTTGCGCAGCGGGCTGTTGCGCGAAGCGAAAGGGCCAGGTCACGGTATGCGGGACGACCATCGGGAACTACGGCTTTTCCTGCACCTGGCGCAGACGCTGAACTTCGGGCGGACCAGTCTCGACTGCCATGTCAGTCCGGCGACGCTCACCCGGACCGTGCAGCGGCTGGAGGCCGGCCTCGGACACCGGCTCTTCGACCGCGGTGCGCGCGGGGTCTCCCTCACCGCGGAGGGGCACCGCTTCCGTGAATACGCCGTCCAGGCAATGGAGTTGTGGCGCACCTACCGCGAGGAGCATCCCGACCCGGCCGAACTCACCGGCCGTCTCACCCTGTTCGCCACGGTGACCGCCTGCCAGGCCCTGCTGCCCGACCTGTTGGCGCCGTTCCGGGCCGCGCATCCGCAGGTACGGCTCGATCTGCGCACCGGTGACGCGGCGGCGGCGCTGGCCCGCCTCGACGAGGGTGAGGCCGACGTGGCGGTCGCGGGCATCCCGCCCCGGCTGCCGGAACCCCTGGTCAGCCGGACGGTCACGGTGACCGAACTGGTCCTGGTCACCGCGCGCGACCGTCCCGACCCGCATCTCGACGGCCCGTTCGTCCTCCCGCACCGGGGCCTGGTCCGCGAGGCGGCCGACCGCTGGTTCCGCACCCGGGGCACGACACCGGACGTGGCCTGTGAACCGGACGGCCACGAAGGCCTGTTGACCCTGGTCGCCCTGGGCTGCGGGACAGGCGTGGTGCCCCGCCTCGTCCTGGAGAACAGCGCCGTACGGGAACGGCTGGCGGTGATCCCGGCGGACCCACCACCGGAGCCGTTCCCGATCGGGCTCTGCGTACGACGAGCGGATCTGCGCCGCCCACTGGTGTCGGCCTTGTGGAGCCTAACGGCGCCATAGGGCACCAGGCTGTGCTGCAGCGCCCCGAAAGGGGCGCGGGGCTGTATTTGATTTGCGGCTACCGCCGCGCGGGCGCGCCCAGCCACAACGGCGCCGCACCAAACCGACGACGCACACCCCGCTGCTCCCAGCGGAGCGCCTAGTCCAGATCAACCGGCCCGTCGTTCTTCTTCTCGTCCTTCTTCGCCTGCAACTGGAGCAGGTTCTTGACCTCGTCGCCGGGTCGGCGACCATCCGGGTCCGCTCCGCTCAGATTCCCCCGCACCGAGTCCAGAATCGTCAGCCCCTGCGAGACAAGGCCCGCGGCGATCTCGCCGAGACCATCCGCCCCGTTGAGGACGTTGACATTGGCCCCCGCAAGACCCCCCGCCGCTTCCTTCACGATCTGCGGCAGCTGATCGATCAGCATCCGGTCGAGCGCTACGCGGTCGTACGACGCCGCCGCCTCGGCCTGGATCTTCATCCGGTCCGCCTCGGCGATCGCGAGCAGCTTGATCCGCTGGGCCTCCGCCTCGGCCGGCTTGACGATCTCGGCGACCAGCTGCTGCTGGCGCAACTCGGCCTGGCGCTGGGCCAGTTCGGTCTGCGCGGCGAGCACTTCCTGCTGGGCGTGGGCCTGCGCGAGCGGTCCGGCCTGCGCGGCCTGCGCCTGGGCACGGTCCACCTCGGCCGAGTACTCGGCCTTGACGACCGCGGTCTGCCGGGCGTACTCCGCCTGGTTGCGGGCCGCGACCTGCTCCGCCTCGACCGAGGCCTGGGTGGCCTGGGCCTGGGCGATCTGGGCCTGCCGCTGGATGGCCGCCTTGTGCGGCGCGGACATGGCCTCGATGTAGCCGACCTCGCCGTCGTCGATCGACTGGATCTGCAGCGAGTCCACGATCAGGCCGATCTTCGCCATCTCGACCTTTGACGTGTCCAGCACCTCGGCGGCGAGCTTCTGCCGCTCCGTGACGATCTCCTCGACCGTCATCGAGCCGATGATGGACCGCAGGTGACCGGCGAAGATCCGGCCGGTCAGCACCGACATCTGGTCCTGGTCGGAGAGGAAGCGCTGCCCCGCGTTGATGATGCTCTCGGTGTCGTTGCCGACCTTGAACGCGATCACGGCGCGGACGTGCAGCGCGATGCCCTGCCTGGTCACACAGGTCTCGGTGACCTCGGCCTCGCACATCGACAGCGTGAGGAAGCGGGTCTTGCGGAAGACCGGCAGCACGAACTTTCCGTGCCCCGTGACCACTCGGAACGGCGCGCCCCCCAGTCCCCGCCTGCCACCCGAGATCAGCATCGCCTCATCGGGGGCGGGAACGCGGTAACCGAACATTCTGGTACTCCTCACTCAGCGCCGGCGGGGTCCCCGCCCAGCGCGTCCAATGGATCCACCCACTTGATGACGTGGACCTCACGACTTCCTCGCGACTCGATCACGAGTACGGTCGCCCCCGTGGGCAGAGGATCGTCCGACCAGGCGAGGAAGGTCTCGGAGCCGCCTCGGACGCGCACCAGGATCTCGCCGGGGCCCGCGCTTCCGCGGGTCGCGATGATCACCTGCCCCGTGCATCCGATCACGGGCTCATCCTGCGGCATCACACGCCGCCCTCCATCCTCTGGCCTTAGGTTTCCGACGATAGACCTACTCTGCCCCGGCTCCCAACGGGCTCGTCGATTCCTTCCGTCACGTACCGTCCGAACGGTCAGGAAAGGGCCGCCAGCGGATCGTCGAGCACCGGCTGCCACGCCAACTCGGCTGCCCCGACCAGGCTGTTGTGGTCGAGGGTGCAGGCGAGGATCGGCACGCCCCCGCTCTGCCCCCACAGGCTCCGGTCGGCGACGACCGCGCGCAGCCGGTCCGGGTCGGCGTCCAGGAGGGTGCGGTGCAGTCCGCCGAGGATGATCCGGTCGGGGTTGAGGATGTTCACCAGCCCGGCGAGACCCAGCCCGAGCCGGTCGATGAGGGCTTCGGCGGCGTTCCGGACGGTCGGGTCGTCGTAGTGGTGGCGGATCAGCTCGTTGGACTCCTGGAGCAGGGACACCTCGGGGCCGGGCTCACGACCGGCCGCCGTGAGGAAGGCGAGCGGGTCGGCCTCGACATCGAGACAGCCTCGGCTGCCGCAGTAGCAGGGGCGCCCTTCGGGGTTCACGGTAAGGTGCCCGACTTCGAGCGCCAGGCCCGAACTCCCGGTGTGCAGACGCCCGTCGAGCACCAGCGCGCCGCCGACACCCCGGTGTCCGGTCGCCACGCACAGCAGGTCCCGGGCGCCGCGTCCCGCGCCGTGCCGGTGCTCGGCGAGCGCGGCGAGGTTGACGTCGTTGCCCGCGAACGCCGGTCCGGTGAGGCCGGCCGCGCGCACGCACTCGGCGAAGATCCGCCGCACCGGCGCGCCTGCGGGCCAGGCCAGGTGGAGGGGATTGAGCGCCAGTCCTTCGGGCTCGGCCACGGCGGACGGTACGGCGAGCCCGGCGCCGACGCATCGCCGGCCGGTCTCGCGCAGCAGGTCGGCACCGGCCTGGACGACCGAGCCGAGCACCTTCGCCGGGTCTGCGTCCACGGCCTCGCAGCCGGGCGCGGTCGCCACGATCTGGCCGCCGAGTCCCACCAGTGCGGCGCGGAAGCCGTCTGCGTGTACCTGGGCTGCGAGGACTACGGGTCCGCCCTCGGCCAGTGCGAGTCGGTGCGAGGGGCGGCCCTGCGAACCGGCTGCCGCGCCGGGCCTTGCGTCGACCCTGATCAGGCCCAGGGCCTCCAGCTCGGCGGCCACCGCGCCGGCCGTCGCCCGGGTGACCCCCAGTTCGGCGGTGAGTACGGCGCGGGTGGGGGCGCGGCCGGTGTGCACGAGCTCCAGGGCGGGGCCGAGCGCTCCGCGGCCCCGGTCCAGTCGCGCCCTGGAGGTGGTTCCATCCCCCGCCGGCCGGGGGTCCGCCTTGC
Organism: Streptomyces prunicolor; assembly: GCF_045162825.1. Taxonomy (NCBI): domain Bacteria; kingdom Bacillati; phylum Actinomycetota; class Actinomycetes; order Kitasatosporales; family Streptomycetaceae; genus Streptomyces; species Streptomyces prunicolor. Next base: position 1,105,769 of record NZ_CP108676.1, read on the forward strand.
CGCTCATGAGGGCGAGTCTCCCATGATCCGTAGAAAGAGCCGTCGGGGGTCGTGTTCACAGTGACGGCCGGTGGGGGCTGGTCGCGCCCACGCGGCGGAGCCGCATATCGATACAGCCCCGCGCCCCTTCGAAACGCACCCCCCGCTCAGAAGCCACTGACCCGCAGCGTCACGTTCAGTCTCCCCCTCAGCCCCAACTCCCCCGGCCCCGTGCCCTCGTACACCCTCGGCACCCCGTGATACGCCAGCCTCGACGCGCCCCCGAACACGAACAAGTCGCCGCTCCTCAACTCGACGTCCGTGTACGGCCTGGTGCGGGTCTCGGCGTTGCCGAAGCGGAAGACGCAGGTGTCGCCGAGGCTGAGGGACACCACGGGGGCGTCGGAACGCTCGTCGGCGTCTCGGTGCATGCCCATGCGGGCGTCGCCGTCGTAGAAATTGATCAGGGCGATGTCGTACGACGCCGTCGGCGCCCCCAGTGTGTCGGTGACCGCCCGCTGCGCAAGGTCGTCGAGCCAGGTCGGGAAGGGTTTCACCGGGGTGCCGTCGCCGTCGGTCGCCGTGCGGGAGTAGGCGTACGGGTACCAGTGCCAGCCCAGGCACACCTGTCGGGCGGTCATCGTGCCGCCGCCGGGGGTGCGGACGGTGCGCAGTCCGGCCGGGGGCCCGGCCCACTCGCGGCAGGCGGTCAGGAGGTCGCGCTGGCGGTCCGGGGAGAGCCAGTCCGGCACGTGCACCGCGCCCGGCGCGATCTCCGTACGAACTCTCGGAAACAGCTCGGCGTCCATGGCCCCATCCTGCCCCGACCGGCCACGAGCTGGCACTCGGTTAGCCTTGGCGCACGATGGACGACCATATCGACCGAATGACGACTCCGTGGGGCGAGCGCGCCCTGGCCCGCTTCCCCGAGGACCCGCGCGACCAGTTGCGTGCCTGGGACGCCTCCGACGAATACCTTCTGCGGCATCTCGCGGAACAGGACACCCCGCTGTCCGGCACGGCGGTGATCTTGGGCGACCGCTGGGGCGCCCTGACCACGGCCCTCGCGGAGCACGGTCCGGTGCAGATCACGGACTCGTTCCTCACCCAGGAAGCCACCAAGGCGAACCTCGCCCGGGGCGAGGTCGACGCGGGTTCCGTACGGCTGCTCACCACCCAGGATCCGCCGCCCGAGCGGGTCGATGTCCTGCTGGTCCGGGTGCCCAAGAGCCTCGCGCTGTTGGAGGACCAGCTCCTGCGGCTGGCGCCCGCGGTGCACGCCGACACCGTCGTCGTCGGTACCGGGATGGCGAAGGAGATCCACACCTCGACGCTGAAGTTGTTCGAGCGGATCGTCGGCCCGACCCGGACCTCGCTGGCCGAGAAGAAGGCCCGGCTGATCTTCTGCACTCCACGGTCGTCGGCAGCACGTGGCACCAACCCCTGGCCGCACAGTTACGCCCTGCCCGACGGCATCGGCGTGGTCTCGGGACGGACCGTGGTCAATCACGCGGGTGTGTTCTGCGCCGAGCGCCTCGACATCGGCACGCGTTTCCTCCTCCAGCATCTGCCCTCAAGTCGTGGGCTCGGCAAGGTGGTTGACCTCGGGTGCGGCAACGGTGTCGTCGGTACGGCGGTGTCGTTGGCCGATCCGGAGGCCGAAGTCCTGTTCGTGGACGAGTCGTTCCAGGCTGTCGCCTCGGCGGAGGCCACCTACAAGGCGAACGGCGTTCCGGGACAGGCCGAGTTCAGGGTCGGGGACGGGCTGGTCGGAGTCCCGGCCGACAGCGTGGACCTCGTGCTCAACAATCCGCCGTTCCACTCCCACCAGGCGACGACCGACGCGACGGCCTGGCGGATGTTCAGTGGGGCCCGGCGCGCGCTACGGCCGGGTGGCGAGCTGTGGGTGATCGGCAACCGGCATCTCGCCTACCACGTGAAACTGAAGCGGCTCTTCGGCAACAGTCAACTGATCGCCAGCGACGCGAAGTTCGTGGTCCTGAAGGCCGTCAAGCGCTAGCCCGACCGTCCGCCTGCGCCGAGCACGCCGATGATCCGGGCCACCGCCTCCGCCATGGCCTCCCGTCCCACGCTCAGGTACTTGCGGGAGTCGACCGCCTCGGGGTGTTCGGCGAGGAACGCGCGGATCGCGCCGGTCATCGCCTGGTTGAGGGCCGTGCCCACGTTGACCTTGGTGATGCCGCCGGCGACGGCCGCGGTCAGTTCGTCGTCGGGGACTCCCGAGGAGCCGTGCAGGACGAGGGGGACGTCCAGGGTCACGGTGAGCCGCTTGAGGAGGTCGTGGTCGAGGGTGGCCGTACGGGTGGTCATGGCGTGGGAGCTGCCGATGGCCACGGCGAGTGCGTCCACGCCGGAGTCGGCGACGAAGGCGCGGGCCTGGGTGGGGTCGGTGCGGGCGCCGGGTGCGTGGGCGTCGAGGGGCGGCTCGCCGTTCTTGCCGCCGACCTGTCCCAACTCGGCCTCGATCCACAGGCCTTGGGAGTGTGCCCAGTCGGCGGCGGTGCGGGTCGCGGCGAGGTTCTCGGCGTAGGGCAGGCGGGCCGCGTCGTACATGACGGAGCTGAACCCGGCGTTGTGTGCCTGTCGTAGCAGGTCGTCGCTCTGGACGTGGTCGAGGTGCAACGCGACGGGTACGGCGGCCCGTTCGGCGGCGGCGACGGCCGCGCGGGCGAGCGGGAGTAGGCGGCCGTAGCGGAACTTGACGGCGTTCTCGCTGACTTGGAGGACGACGGGGGCACCGGCGGACTCGGCGCCGGCGATGACGGCCTCGACGTGTTCCAGCGTGATGATGTTGAAGGCGGCGACCGCGGAGCGGGTGGTGGCGGCGCGGGTGATGAGTTCGCCGGTGGTGACGAGGGGCACGGCCTGTCCTTTCCAGTCCTGGAGTACCGGGGCTTCAGGGGGCGAGGATCACCGAGCGGGTGAGGTGGCGCGGGCGGTCGGGGTCCAGGTCGCGGTGGGCGGCGACGGCGACCGCGAGGCGCTGGGCGCGGACGAGTTCGGCGAGCGGGTCGAGGCCGCCCTCGAACCACAACCCGCCGGTGGCGCCCACCTGTTGGGCGAGTCCCTCGGGCGCCTCGCCGAGCATCCAGGTGGCGGTGCCGTGGGTGGTGATGCTGATCGGGCCGTGTCGGTACTCCATCGCCGGGTAGGCCTCGGTCCAGGAGAGGGAGGCCTCGCGCATCTTCAGCCCGGCCTCGTTGGCGAGGCCGACCGTCCAGCCGCGGCCGAGGAAGGTGAACTGCGTGCAGGCGACGAGCTGTTGGGACAGTTCGGCGGCGAGCGCGGTGCGGGCGTCGGCGACCACGGCGTCGGTGTGCAGGCCGAGGTGGGCGCGGAGCAGGGTGACCGCGGTGGTCGCGAACCGGGTCTGCACGACGGAGCGTTCGTCGGCGAAGTCGAGCACGACCACCTCGTCGGCGGCCGTCATGACGGGTGTGTGCGGGTCGGCGGTGATCGCGGTGGTGCGAGTGTGGCCCTTCAACTCCCGCAGGAGTTCCAGCACTTCGGTGGTGGTGCCGGAGCGGGTGAGGGCGAGGACCCGGTCGTACGTCCGACCGTGCGGGAACTCCGAGGCGGCGAAGGCGTCGGTCTCGCCCCGGCCCGCTCCCTCGCGCAGGGCGGCGATCGCCTGGGCCATGAAGTACGAGGTGCCGCAGCCGACGATCGCGACCCGCTCCCCCGGCGCCGGGAGCACGTCCCGGTATCGGGACGCCTCCGCCGCGGCGCGTATCCAGCACTCGGGCTGACTGTTCAGCTCGTCCTCGACATAGGTCATGCCGTACCCCTCCCCGTTGATGCTTGTTCCTGCAAGATATAGCGAGTTTTCAAGCACAATCAAGCAAATTCGGTGAGGATGGTGTGCGCTAGGGTCGCCGGAGAATCGAGGAACGGAGAGTGCGGATGTCGCGCGACGCCCGCTGGAAGGCGCTGCTGGAGCTGCTCGTCGAGCGCGGTCGGCTCGACGTCGAGGAGGCGGCTGTCGACCTCGCGGTGTCGGCCGCGACGATCCGCCGTGACTTCGACCAACTCGCCGAGCAGCAGATGCTGGTGCGCACCAGGGGCGGCGCGGTCGTGCACGGGGTGTCGTACGAACTGCCGTTGCGCTACAAGACCGCCCGGCACGCCTCCGAGAAGCAGCGCATCGCCAAGGCGGTGGCCGAACTCGTCGCGCCCGGCGAGGCGGTGGGCCTCACCGGCGGGACGACGACCACGGAGGTGGCCCGCGCCCTGGCCGTACGCGGCGACCTCACGTCCGGAGCCTCCGGATCACCGGCGCTGACCATCGTGACCAACGCGCTCAACATCGCCAACGAGCTTGCCGTACGGCCCCAGTTCAAGATCGTGCTGACCGGCGGGGTCGCGCGACCGCAGTCGTACGAACTCGTCGGGCCGCTCGCGGACGGGGTGCTCTCGCAGATCACCGTCGATGTGGCGGTGCTCGGTGTGGTCGCCTTCGACGTGACGCACGGCGCGGCGGCCCACGACGAGGCGGAGGCCGCGATCAACCGGCTGCTGTGCGAGCGCGCCGAGCGCGTGATCGTCGCGGCCGACTCCAGCAAGCTCGGGCAGCGGGCGTTCGCCCGGATCTGCTCGGTGGAGTCCGTGAACACGCTGGTGACGGATGCGGGGGTGGGGGCGGACGTGGTGCGGCGGTTCGAGGAGGCGGGGGTGCGGGTCGTCGCCGTGTGACGGCCCGCCCCCGGCCCCGGACACCCGATCAGAGCTTGCTCAGTATGTGCCTCAATGCTTGGTCAGGACTTCGAAGCGCAGGTGGGTGATGTCCGGCGACTCGCGCGTCCAGAGCCGGCGGAGTTCGACGGGACCGCCGAGGTGGTCGAAGAGTCGCTTGCCCGCGCCCAGCAGCACGGGGACGAGCATGATGTGCACCTCGTCCAACAGACCGGCGTTCAGGGCATGTTGGGCGACGCTCGCACCGTGGACCCCGACGTCCCCGCCGGCGGCGGTCTGCTTGGCGCGGGCCACCGCGGCCTCGATGCCGTCGGTGACGAAGGTGAACACGTCAGGGGCGACGACGTCCGCCGGATCGGGGGCGTGGTGGGTGAGCACGACACAGGGGACCTTTCCCACCGGCCCGCCGTCGCCCCAGCCGCCCTCGCCTTCGCACAGGTCGTAGGAGTGCCGGCCCATGAGGACGGCGCCGACGCCGTCGGCCATCTCGGCGAGGACCTTGGCGTCGGCGTCGTCCATTTCCTGAACCCAGCGATGCAGGCGTTCGCCGCCGACGCCGAGGGGGTTGGCGCGGGTGTCGTCCGGGGCGGTGATGAAGCCGTCCAGGGACATGGACATTCCTGAGATCACTTTGCCAGTCATGTCAGGTAGACCGTCCGCGCCGCCCGAACTCATCGCCTGAGCGGTTCGCGATCCGTCAGCCGAAGGCCTTGACGGCTTGGTAGTACGTCCAGGCCGTGCTGTTGCAGGTGGTCGCGACGGCGCTGCTGTAGCCGGCGCAGACGCGCTTGAGGTCGTCGTAGAAGGCGCTGTCGAGCCGCGACTTGTTGGCGCTGAAGGCGTTCGCGGCCTTGTAGTTGCGGTAGCCGAAGTCGTGGCGGGCGCAGGAGGTGGCGAAGGGGAAGCCGAAGGGGTTGTCGGGCGAGTCGGAGCAGTAGTCGGTGGACCAGTCGAACGCGTAGGCGGACCAGGCGGTCCGGTTGGCGCGGGCCGCGGTCCAGAGGTTGTAGCTCGACGCGCTGGTCTGGGTCCAGCCGGCGAGGACCTGGGGCTTGTCGGCGGGGGCGGCGGGGGCGGCTGTCGCGGTGGCGACGACGGCTACCAGAGCCAGAGTTGAGGCGGCGAGACCGGTGGCGAGTCTGCGGTGCATCCAACACCTCCATGAGACCGCGATCCGCCCGTCGGATCGCAGGTCCATGACAAGATGATTTACGCGTTGCCCCCCTCTTCACACCGCATGTGTCCCAATGACCCGTTGACTCTCGGACATACCAGGGGTGCGGGACATGAACCCCACGGGAGGTACCGGCAGAGGGGATGCTCAACACCCCTGCTGCCGGCCGGAGTTGACGTTCAGGACGGGGTGAGGGGCAGGTCGTCCGTGAAGGCGTTGACCGGTTGGGCGATGTTCCGGGTGCCGTGGACGTTGAGGGCAGCCGCAGCGGTTCTCGTGCCGAGTGCGCCCTGTGTGTGCCAGGTTCCGGTGACGGCCAGCCAGGTGTTGGCGGGCGGGGCAGGGGTGCCGTACATGTGCACCTTGACCGTCTGGGCGTCCGCCGCGCAGCAGGTGAAGATGATCCGGGTCAGGTCCCAGCCGCCGCCCCGGACGGGGGTCGCGAAGCCGGTCATCTCGACGCTGCGGCCCTTGATGGCCAGCTCCTTGTCCTGCTGGACCCGGGTGGTGAAGTCCGTGAGGGTCATCGGCAGGGGTGAGGTCGCGGGCAGTGCGGCGAACCGCTTCTGCTGCTTGACGGCCTCGCTGCCCGCGTGGGCCGCCGTGTAGGCGCCGAGGGCGGGCGGGGCGTAGAAGAGGAGGCTGAGCGCGGGGAGGAAGAGCAGCCAGGCGATGCGGGGGGCGGTTGAGTGGTCGTGGCCGTGGTCATGCCCGGGCTCGTGCCCGTGGTCATGTCCGGGGTCGTGTCCGTGGTCGTGCTTCTCCTCGCCCGCCGAGCCGCGGTCGAGTGCCGCGTGGGCCAGGCCCAGGAGCAGCAGGAGGGCGCCGGAGATGATCAGGAGCGGGCGCAGGCCCTCCTTGACGTAGCGCAGGTAGAGGTCGGTGAAGAGGGCGGTGTGCAGCAGGCCCAGGCCGGTCAGGACCAGGAGCAGTACTTGGGCGGTGCGCTTCACAGCAGGGCGCCTCCGATCAGGACGCTGGCGGCCACGGCCACGACGGTGGTCGCGGTGGAGAAACGCACCGCGAACGCCCGGCCGAAGGTGCCCGCCTGAAGGGCGATCAGCTTCAGGTCCACCATGGGGCCGACCACCATGAAAGCCAGCCGGGCAGTGGGCGAGAAGCCTGTGAGTGAGGCCGCTACAAAAGCGTCGGCCTCGGAGCAGACCGCGAGGACGACGGCGAGCGCGGCCAGGAAGAGCACGGACAGCCAGGGCGAGCCGGAGAAGGTGTCGAGGACGGAACGCGGGACGGTCACGTTGAAGGTGGCCGCCGCCATGGCACCGAGGACGAGGAAGCCGCCCGCGTGCAGGAAGTCGTGCTGGAAGCCGAGCCGGAACTCGGTGAAGCGGCTGTGGCCGGGCTGATGGCCGGTGTGCCGTACGACCGGGCGCAGCCACTCCTCACGTCCCAGCCAGAGCCAGAGCCAGCCCATGACGGCGGCGGTGGCGAGCGAGGCCAGGAGCCGGGCCAGCACCATCGCGGGGCTGCCCGGGAAGGCGACGGCAGTGGCGGTCAGCACGATCGGGTTGATCGCGGGCGCCGAGAGCAGGAACGCGAACGCGGCGGCCGGGGTGACGCCCCGGCGGATCAGGCTGTTCGCGACGGGCACGGACGCACATTCGCAGCCCGGCAGGACCACGCCCGCGATGCCCGCGACGGGTACGGCGAGCGCGGCCCGCTTGGGCAACACCTTGGTGAACAGGTCAGCCGGGACAAAGGCGTTGATGGCCCCGGACAGCGCGGTGCCCAGAAGGAGGAAGGGCAGCGCCTGCACGGTGATGGCCAGGCAGACGGTCCGCCAGGCCGCCACGGCGGGGTCGTTCAGCCAGGGCGTGCCCGACAGGGCGAGGACGGCCGCCGCCAGGCCGAGCGCGAGGGCGAACGCTGTCGTGGGCGGGAGTCTGCGAAGAGCGCGGCGCCGTCGCTCGGGTGGATGGACGACGGCCGGGATCGCCGCCTCCGTCACATCAAGCAGCTCATCCGTTTTTGGCATATTTGCTCCGAATGTCTGATGTTGTGACAGAAGATAGTACGGTTCTCGCGTGATCAGCCGACTGTCCGTCAGCATCGTCCGCGCGTGTCTGCGTGAAGGCACCGGCGGGAGTCCCACTGCGGTACTGGACGAGACACCGTTGAGCGACGACGAGCGGTGTCGGGTGCCGGTGCTGGCGGGGACGTCGCACGCCGTGTTCGTGTCGGTGCGCGGGTCCGAGGTGGCGCTCCGCTTCTTCACCGCAGGGGGCGAGCTGCCCGCGTGCGGTCACGGCACGGTCGCCGCCCTGGCCTTCCTCGCGGCACGCGCCGGAGGCTCGGAGTACCAGGGCGTCCTGCGCGCCGCCGGGCGTTCGTTCGCGGGCCGGGCCGTACGGGAGGGGGCGCGGTTCCGTGCCGTCTTCGAGCCGGGCCCCGTCGAGCTGCGCGAGCCGACCGCGGACGAGTGCGCGCTCGTCCTGCCCACGCTGGGCGTCGCCCCGGGCGCGTTCACCGCGGGTGCCCGGGTGGCCTCGGTCGGGCGGGCACGTCTGCTCGTCCCGGTCTCCTCGCGCTCCGAACTCGCCGCGCTGGCCCCGGACTTCGAGACTCTGCGCGCGGCCTGCGACCGGTTCGGGCTCCTCGGCTGCTACGTCTACTCGGTGCCGACGCCCGCCGGGCGGATCGCGGCGCGGATGTTCGCCCCGTCGATCGGTGTCCCGGAGGACATCGCGAACGCCAACAGCACCGCGTGTCTCGCCGCCGACCTGGCCGACCGGGGTGTCACCGAGATCGCCGTCGACATGGGCGACTCGCTGGGCAGCCCGGCCACGATCACGGCGAGCGCACGGCCCGTGGTGCGGGTGGGTGGTGTCGCCGAAGTCGGCGCTGCCGTACGGGAGTTGACCGGCTAGCGGGCCCGGACCCGTTCCAGTACGTCCCTGATCAGGTCTGCGCTGATGGTGAAGTGGCCCCGGGCGATCTCCTCGGCGCGTTCCGGCTCACCCGCCGCGATGGCCTCGTACAGGGCCTTGTGGTCCTCGCCGCCCTGGTGGAAGTGGGTCTGTTCGCCCTTGCCCCAGGGTTCGACCGGGAAGCCGAGGCTGATGCGGGCCAGCAGGTCCTGGCTGAGCATGACGATCTGGGGGTTGCCCGTGGCTTCGCGGACGGCCCGGTGGAAGGCGCTGTCCGCGGTGTGCGCGGCGCGCTGGGTGCTCGCGGAGAGGTAGGCGGACAGAGCGTCCCGCATGGGTTCGAGGTCCTTGGCGCTACGGCGTCGGGCGGCCGTCGCGGCGACCATGCCCTCGACCAGGCCGCGCAGGTCGAAGAGTTGCTCGAACTCCTCCCAGCGGGGCAGCAGGGTGTGCCGGACGGCAGCGGCCGTCGACTCGGTCCAGCTGTCGCGGACGTAGGTCCCGCCGTTGCGCCCGCGCCGGATCTCGACCACGCCCACGGCCTGGAGCCGGGCGACCGCCTCGCGCACGGTCGGGCGGCTGACCCGGAGCAGGCCGGTGAGCTCACGCTCGGCCGGCAGCCGTTCGCCCGGCAGGAAGTCGCCGACGGCGATCGCGGTGAGCAGCCGGTCGGACACCTCGTCGACCGCCGAGGCCACCCGGACCGGGCGCAGCGCGGAGGACGGGGAACCGCCTAGGAGGACACGGTCGAGGACGCGTGAGAACTCGTCGCCCGCTTCGGATGCCTCAGGTACGGATGTCAGCTGTCCTCCCCCTTCAATGCCACTTCTGTAAACGCGGGCGGGCCACGTGAACGCGCCGTTACGTCTTGCCCAGCCCCCGCTAAAAGGTCTTGTGCGCTGACCTTTTACCCAATCACCATCACAGCCATCCGTCACTTCCTTTTCCATTTCCGCCACTGGCCGGTTCGCATCCGGCCCGTCTGGGAGGCCCTCGCGTGGCGATTCCCGAACCGAATCACACCGGCACCGTCGACTTCAACGGCCATTCGACCTGGTACCGGATCACCGGCGAGCCCGGCAGGACGCCCCTGGTCGTCCTGCACGGCGGACCAGGCGCCGGTCACAACTACACGCTCAGCATCGCGGGCATCGCCGAACAGGGCCGCCAGGTGGTGCACTACGACCAGCTCGGCACCGGACTGTCCACCCATCTGCCCCACGAGGGCGCCGACTTCTGGACCGTCCAGCTCTTCCTCGACGAACTCGACACTCTGCTCAAGGAGTTGGGCATCGCCGATGCCTACCACCTCCTCGGCCAGTCCTGGGGCGGCATGCTCGCCGCCGAGCACGCGGTACGCCGGCCGGCCGGGCTGCGCGGGCTGGTCATCGCCAACTCCCCCGCGTCCATGGAGCTGTGGCTCGCGGCGGCGGCCGAACTGCGGGCCCAGCTTCCGCCCGGCGTCCAGCGGACCCTGCTCGCCCACGAGGCGGCCGGGACCACCGACCACCCCGACTACCTCGCCGCCGAGCAGGTCTTCAACGAACGCCATGTGTGCCGACTGAACCCCAACCCGCCCGAGGTGCAGGCGACTTGGGAGAACATCGCGGCCGATCCGACCGTGTACCACACGATGAACGGGCCGAACGAGTTCCATGTCGTCGGCACCATGAAGGACTGGTCCGTGATCGACCGGCTGCATCTGGTCGAGGCACCGACCCTGCTGGTCTCCGGCCGGTACGACGAGGCGACTCCCGAGACCCTGCGCCCGTTCGCCGACCACATCCCCGACGTGCGCTGGCACATGTTCGAACACTCCAGCCATATGCCGCACGTCGAGGAGGAGGAGCTCTACCTCCAGGTCGTGGGCACCTTCCTCGACTCCACCGACTGATCACCCGGTCGCCCCAACACCCCTTCCCCCGACGGGAGTTCCCTGGATGTCCCGCAGTACGAGACGAGGCGCGTTCGCCGCCGCCACCGTCGCCCTCGCCCTGACCACCGCCGCCTGTTCGTCCTCCGACAGCGGCTCCTCCGACCCGACCACGTCGTCGTCCTCGACGGCGGCCGGCACCTCCGCGTTCCAGCCGCAGCACAAGGGCGGCACGCTGAAACTGGTCGCCCACGCGGCGGCGGGCAGCCTCGACCCGCAGGTCAACTACACGCTCCAGTACTGGCAGTTGTACCAGTCGATGTACGACGGGCTGCTGTCGTTCAAGAAGGTCGGCGGTCAGGAGTCGTTCACGGTCGTCCCGGACCTGGCCGCGGCGATGCCGAAGGTCACCAACGGCGGCAAGACGTACACCTTCACGCTCCGCAAGGGCATCACCTTCTCCAACGGCAAGGCGCTCACCACCGACGACGTGGTGGCGTCCTTCCAGCGCATCTTCAAGGTCTCCAGCCCCACCGCGGGCACCTTCTACAACGGCATCGTCGGCGCCGCCGCCTGCCTGAAGACCCCCGCGTCCTGCACCCTCAAGGGCGGTGTGACCGGCGACGCGAAGGCGAACACGGTCACCATCAACCTGACGGCGCCGGACTCGGAGTTCCCGTACAAGCTGGCCGTCCCGCACGCCAGCATCGTGCCGAAGGACTCGCCGACGAAGGACGCGGGCACCAAGCCGCTGCCGACGACCGGCCCGTACATGGCGGCCTCGTACGACCCGAACCGTGAGCTGAAGCTGGTGCGCAACCCGCACTTCAAGGAGTGGTCGCGGGAGGCCGAGCCGCAGGGCTACCCGGACGAGATCGACTACACCTTCGGGCAGACCGTCGAGTCCGAAGTCACCGCCGTCGAGAACGGCCAGGCTGACTGGATGTTCGACGCGCCGCCCGCCGACCGGCTCAACGAGATCGGCACCAAGTACACGTCCCAGGCGCATGTGAACCCGCTGACCGCGTTCTGGTACGCGACACTGAACGTCAACTCGGCCCCGTTCAACAACAAGTTGGCGCGGCAGGCCATCAACTACGCCGTGGACCGGTCGGCCGTGGTGCGGCTGTACGGCGGCACCAACCTCGCCTCCCCCGCGTGCACGATCCTGCCGCCCGGCTTCCCTGGGCACGTCGACTCGTGCGACTACACCAAGGGCGGCGGCAAGACCTGGACGGCCGCCGACCTCGCCAAGGCCAAGGCGCTGGTGAAGCAGTCAGGTACGGCGGGGCAGGCGGTCGGCATCGTCACCCAGGACGACGACGTCAACAAGTCGATCGGGCAGTACCTGCAGAGCCTGCTCACCCAGCTCGGCTACAAGGCGACGCTCAAGCCGCTGTCGGCGAACATCCAGTTCACCTACATCCAGAACACCAAGAACAAGGTCCAACTCGCCCTGACGTCCTGGTACCAGGACTATCCGGCGGCCTCGGACTTCCTCAACGTGCTGTTCTCCTGCGCCGCGTTCCACCCCGGCAGCGACTCCAGCATCAACATCTCGGGCTTCTGCGACAAGAGCGTCGACGCGAAGATGCAGACCGCGCTGAAGACGGCGCAGACCGACCCGACGGCGGCGAACAAGCAGTGGGGCGCGATCGACCAGTCGATCATGCAGCAGTCGCCAGTCGTCCCGCTGATCAACCCGAAGATGATCGACTTCACGTCGAAGCGCCTGGGCAACTACCAGTTCAGCAAGCAGTTCTACATGCTCGTCGGCCAGACATGGGTCAAGTGACCACCGCCGCCCCCGAGTTGGCCACCGTCGAGGCCCGGCGCTCGCCGGGCCCCTGGCGGACCGCCGGCGCCGACCTGCTGCACAACAGGTCGGCGCCGGCCGCGGCCGTCGTCCTCTTCCTCGTCGTCCTGGCGACCCTGTGCGCACCGCTGTACGCGCACCACATCGCCCACACCGACCCCTTCCAGTCCCATGTCTCCGGCACCACGGTCGTCGACGGGAAGACCGTGCCGGTACTCACCCCGAGCAGCACCGGCCTCGGCCTCGGCGTCACTCCGATCGGCCCGACCTGGGACCCCGCCCACTACTTCCTCGGCGCCGACAACCAGGGCCGCGACGTCATGGCCCGGCTGCTCTACGGCGGCCGGACGAGCCTGTTCATCGGGTTCACGGCGGCGCTGCTGACCTGTGCCCTCGGTACGGTCGTCGGCGTCGTCGCCGGATACGCGGGCGGTGTCGTCGACGCCGTCATCTCCCGTGTCCTGGACGTCATTTGGGCGTTCCCCGTGTACCTGCTGGCGATCTGCCTCTCGGTCGTGCTCCTCACCGACGGGCTCCACCTCGGCCCGCTCACCGTGGAGGCGGGAAGCCTTTGGCTGCCCGTCGCGATCATCGCGGCGATCTATGTGCCGTACATCGCGAGGCCGTTGCGCGGTCAGGTGCTGGTGCTGCGCAACAAGGAGTACATCCAGGCGGCCATCGGCTCCGGGGCACCGACGGTGCGCATCCTGCGCCGCGAGGTGCTGCCCAACGTCCTGCCGACGGCGATCGTCTTCGTCCCCCTGATGACCGCACTCGCGATGCTCACCGAGTCGGCGCTGTCCTTCCTGTCCGTCGGTGTCCAGCCGCCGGACGCCAGTTGGGGCACGATCATCGAGGACGGACTCGGGCTGCTCTACACCCGGCCCGCCGTGACGATCGCGCCCGGCCTGCTGATCGCGCTGACCACGGCGGCGCTCAACGTCCTCGGCGACGGCGTGCGCGACGCGCTCGACCCGGGCGCCCGACTGCGCGGAGGGGTGTGACGCTCATGCTCCGGTTCATCGTCAAACGCTTCGGGTCCGCCCTGCTGGTGATGTTCGCGATCAGTGTGCTGGTCTTCCTGATCTTCTTCGCCACACCGGGAGTTGACCCCGCCGCGCGCATCGCCGGGCGCAACGCCGACCCGGCCACGCTCGCCCAGGTCCGGCACTCCTTCGGCCTCGACCGCCCGATGCCCATCCGCTACTTGCTGATGATGCGGCACCTGCTGATCGACCGTGACCTGGAGTCGTTCGTCAACCGCGGCTCCCGTGTCATCCCGCAGATCGTGCAGGCCACCCCGGTGACCCTGTCGCTCGTCATCGGCGCCGCGCTGATCTGGATGGCCGCCGGCATCATCATGGGCACGGCCGCGGCGGCTCTGCGCGGCAAGGCGGCCGACCCGCTGATCATGCTCGTCGGTGTGGTCGGGGTCTCGCTGCCGGCCTACTGGCTCGGCGAGGTCGTCAACCTCATCACCCAGAAGCAGCTGCACAGTTCGGTCTTCTCCTGGGTGCCACCGCCGGGCTACGTCGACCTGAGCCACGACCCCGGCCAGTGGGCCCTGCACCTGCTCTTCCCCTGGCTGACCCTCGCGCTGCTGTACGCCGGGATCTACGCCCGGCTGCTGCGCGGCGAGGTCGTCAGCGCCCTGAACGAGGACTACGTCCGTACCGCGCGCGCCAAGGGCCTCTCCGAGCGGCGCATCCTGATCCGGCACGCCCTGCGCTGCTCGCTGATCCCGATCGTGTCGCTGTTCGGCCTGGACTTCGGCGCGCTCGTGGGCGGCGCCGCGTTGCTCACCGAGGTCGTCTTCGGCCTCCCCGGCATCGGCAAGCTCACCTTCGACGCCCTGCAGAACCTGGACCTGCCCGTGATCATGGGCACCGTCCTGTACGCGGCGTTCTTCGTGGTCCTCGCCAACGCGCTGGTGGACATCCTGTACGCCCGACTCGACCCGAGGGCCCGCCATGCCTGACCAACCCCTGCTGGACGTACGTGACTTGAGGGTGTCTTTCCGCACCCGCCGAGGCTCCGTCACCGTGGTCGACGGCCTGTCCTTCTCGGTGTCGCCCGGTGAGATCCTGGGCGTGGTGGGCGAGTCGGGCTCCGGCAAGAGCGTCTCGATGCTCGCCGTACTGCGCCTGCTGACCAGTCCGAACGTCACCGTCGAGGGCGAAGTCCGGTTCCGTGGCCGGGACTTGCTCGCACTCCCCGACAAGGAGATGCGGGCGGTACGGGGCCGGGAGATCGCCATGGTCTTCCAGGACCCGATGACCGCGCTCACCCCCGTGTACACCGTGGGCTGGCAGATCGCCGAGCAGATCCGGGCGCACGAGAAGGTGTCCCGCAAGGAGGCCCACACGCGTGCCGTCAGCCTCCTCTCCGATGTCGGCATCCCCGACGCGGCCTCGCGCGCGAACGCCTACCCACACGAGTTCTCCGGCGGCATGCGGCAGCGCGCGGTCATCGCGATGGCCCTGTCCTGCGGCCCCGCGCTGCTGATCGCCGACGAGCCGACCACGGCGCTGGACGTGACGGTCCAGGCTCAAATCCTGGATCTGATGCGGGAGTTGAACGCACAGGGTTCGGCCGTCGTCCTCATCACCCACGACATGGGCGTGATCTCGCAGATCGCCGACCGGGTCCTGGTGATGTACGGCGGCCGGGCGGCCGAGGAGGGGCCGCGCCGGGCGGTGTTCCACGGACCGCGGCACCCGTACACCTGGGGGCTGCTCGACTCGGTACCGCGCGTCGGCGGGCCCAGGCTGCGGCGGCTGCCCACGATCGCGGGGATGCCGGTGGCGCCGGGAAGTCTGCCCGAGGGGTGCGCGTTCGCACCTCGGTGCCGGCTGCGGCACGAACGGTGCGAGGAGCGGCCGGCTCTGTCGATCGGCTCGGCCGGCACCGACTTCGGCTCCGGTGCCGACGCGCACCGCGACGCCTGCTGGCTGCCCGACGACGACCGCGCCTCGCTGCGCCTGACCTCCCGGTCGGCGGCGACGGACGTACCGGACCTGGAACGAGAGGCGACACCGTGAGCGCGTCAACAACATCGGCAGAGGTGCTGCTGCGCGCCTCGGACGTGACCAAGCACTACCCCCTGCGTGCCGACGGGTTCTCCCGGCACCGCAAAGTACTCCGTGCCGTGGACGGTGTGTCGTTGGAGGTGCGCGGCGGGGAGACGCTCGGCATCGTCGGCGAGTCGGGCTGCGGCAAGTCCACGCTGGGCCGCTGTCTGGTCCGGCTCACCGAACTCACCGGCGGTCGGGTCGAGTTCGACGGCCGGGACATCAGCACGCTGTCCACGCGCCGACTGCGTCCCGTACGGCCGGGGATGCAACTGGTGTTCCAGGATCCGCAGGCCTCACTCAACCCCCGCCGTCGCGCCGGGGACATCGTGGCGGAGCCGCTGCTCGTGCACCGGTACGGCGACGGGGCCGCCGTGCGCCGTCGGGTCGCCGAGCTCTTCGACGTCGTAGGGCTGGCGGCGGCCCATCTGGACCGGTATCCGCACGAGTTCTCCGGCGGGCAGCGGCAACGCATCGGGATCGCGCGGGCGTTGGCGACCAACCCCAAGCTGATCGTCGCCGACGAACCGGTGTCCGCGCTCGATGTGTCCATCCAGGCGCAGGTGTTGAACCTGTTCGCCGATCTGCAGGAGGAGTTCGCGCTCACCTACGTGTTCATCGCGCACGACCTCGGGGTGGTCCGGCATGTGTCGGACCGGATCGCGGTCATGTATCTCGGTGAGATCGTCGAACTCGGCGAGACGGAGGCCCTGTACAAGGAGCCGGCTCATCCGTACACGCAGGCGCTGCTGTCGGCCGTACCGGACATCGACGACGGCACGTTCACCGATGAGGTCGCCCGGGAGCGGATCGTGCTCACCGGTGAGGTGCCCAACCCGGTGGACAAGCCGACGGGGTGCCCGTTCCGGACTCGCTGCCCGTACGCGCAGGAGCGCTGTGCCGTGGAGCGGCCCCGGCTGACGGTGACGGCCTCCGGGCGGCACACCGCCTGCCACTTCCCCTTGGTCGACTGAGGGTACGGAGGGCGGACCCTGCATGATGGCCCGTATGCACCTCCGCATCGACGCCGTCGACCTGCCCGGCCGTACCTTCCCCGCCCCCGCCGACAAGCCCTTCTCGACGTACGACGACGTCCATGTCGCCGTACAGCGCCGGGACCGGCCGGCCGAACTCCTCGACCCGCAGCCGGGGGACGCCGCGTCCGCGACCTGGACGCTGGAGTGCGCGGCGGAGGCCACGCCGGACGGCATCGTGGTCACCGGGCCCTATGTGCAGCACCGGATGGGTCTGCGGTTCGTCTATCTGTCGTGGGGGACGGTCGACGCGGCCGGTGTCTTCACGATGTTCCGGCGCGCCAAGCTCATGCTGGACTCGGTGCCCGAGGACGTCCTGGCCGCCGCCGCGGCCGATGGTCTGCTGGTCGGGCGGCTCGGGCTGACCGACGCGAACGGCGGCCCGTTGTGCGCGCGGGTGGATCCCCCGCACATCACCTGGACCGCCGAGCGCGTCGTATAGCGCCCGTCAGGACGCCGAGTCCTTCTTGTTCGTCGCCAGCCGGTACGCCTGGGTCGGGGTCATCGCGACGCCGTTCAGGCTGACCGTCTTGTACGTGCTGACCTTGGCGCAGGACTTCGACTGGTCGGCGGTCGAGGCCTGGGCGTTGGAGGTGGCCGCCTTGGTGTCGGCGGGGGCCGGGGACGAGGTGGCGCCGGGGTACGTCGTGCCGCTGGGCCAGTCCGTGCCGATCACCAGGGTCAGGCCGGTGCTGGTGCCCTGCTTGAGGTGCGAGGAGGAGAGGCCGATCGCGTTCGCCACCGTCTGGGCCTGGGCCTTCTGTCCGGAGCCGTAGGTGAGGGTGGTCGTGGTCGCGCTGACGCCGGCGTTGCCGGTCGTGGTGTCGGAGCTGAAGCCGCCGTTGATCAAGGAGGTCGCGACCGTGGAGGCGCGCCCGCTGATGCTGGTGCCGTTCTCCACCGTCACGGCGATCTGCGCCGCGGGTACGACCGCCGCCGTGGCGGTCGCGGTGGCCGCCGAGGACTTCTTCCCGGCGGACGTGGTCAGCGACTGGTCGTTGGCGATGGTCGCGAACAGGCTCTTCGCCGCCGTCGCGGGCACGACCCGGTCGGCGTTGTCCGGGTCGGCGCCGGTCTGCATCGTGGTGAACGTCATGCGCTTCGTGGGGACCTTGTCGAGGTCCGCGGCGAGCCCGATGAGCTTCTTGACGGTGCCGAGGCCCGTGTCCACGGTGAGCGCCTTGGTGGCGGCGTCGGCGAGGTTGTAGACCGCCGTGGGGTCGGTGAGGGTGCCGGCGCTCTTGAACTTGCGGATCATCGCGCTCAGGAACAGGTGCTGGGAGACCGTACGGCCCAGGTCGCTGCCGTCGCCGAAGCCGTGCCGGGAGCGGACGAACTCGAGCGCCGCGGTGCCCTTGAGAGTGTGGGTGCCCTTGGCGAGCTTCAGGTGCGAGTAGGTGTCGTAGACGTCGGCGTTCACGCACACCGAGACGCCGCCGACCGCGTCGGACATCTTCACCACGCCGGAGAAGTCCATCTGCACGAAGTGGTCGATGGTGATGCCGGTGAGCGCGTGCACGGTCTTGACCTGGCACTCCTGGCCGTACTGCAGCGCGCTGTTGATCTGGCCGTAGTAGCCGGCCGTCGACTGGCCGCTGCCCGTGTCCTTGCAGGCGGGGACCTGGGTCATGGTGTCGCGCGGGATGCTCATCACGGTGGCGTTCGAGCGGTCGGCGGAGATGTGCACCACCATCTCGACGTCCGCGTTGCCGTTCCCGGACTGCACACCGGTGGTCGAGCAGCCGCCGCCGAGCTTGCAGTCGGTCGCGCTGGACCGGGCGTCGCTGCCCATCACCAGGAGGTTGATCGGCGTACGGCCGAAGGCGTCGGCCTTCTCCTTGCCGCCCGCGCCGTCGTCGATCGGGACGCTGTTGATGTTGCCGTTCAGGTGCTCGTAGAACCACCAGCCGACACCCGCGGTCGCCATGATCACGACCGACAGGGATATCGCGCTGAACTTCAGCACCCGCCTGCCGCGCGGAGCTTGCTTGACGCGGCGGCGCGAGGCGGTGCGGCCGCGCGCGCGGGATCCGCCGCGCGGGGCCTGCCGGGCCGCGGCGCGGGAGGCGGCCCGGCCGCCGGTGGGCAGCGGCTCGTCCGCCTCCCCCGCACGCGGTCTGGGCACCCCTCGTGTGCGGCTGCGCGTGGCGTGTCCCACGGGGCCCTCCCCGAGGTCGGTCATCTGGCACTCCCACGTACGGTCGGGCCGTTCAGGCCGTTCGATGCTGCGGCCAGGGGCGCGCGGCCGTGTCGGGTCGGGCGAGGCAGGGTTCCCACCTCTCTTGCGTGGTTGCGCAATATAACAATCTCAGATGAGAACTCCGCAGGGCCTTTCTCATTTACGGGATATCCTTTTACGTCAAACTCGGTCAACTGATCGGAATCCGTGCGGTGGTGATGGTCATCGGGGTACCGGTCACGGCGATGAGGTAGAAGCGGGGATGCGACCCGCCCGGCACCCGCCGGACCCCTCCGGGCGGCTTCACGTCGTACGTCGCGGAGGCGTGCGGGGCGAGGGTCGCCGGTCCGTCGGAGGCGGTCCACCAGTCGGAGGCGCCCTGTCCGAGGCGGCTGGCGAAGTGGAGGGTGAGCCGGGTGCCGGTGATGTTGACGACCCGGACCGCGAGACCGGTGATGTCCCGGTGGCCGGCCCGCTCCGCGAAGCTCGGTGTGACGTTCATCCGCAGCGGCGGCGCACTGACCGCGGCAACCGTCGCGCACACCACGGCGGGTGTGACGAGCGCCACCGCGAGGACGGCCTTGGCCCGGTGGCCGGTCAGGTGCGGGATGCGGGGCTGCCAGGCCGAGGCGAACGCGGAGGCGGGGACGGTGGCCGCCGCCGCGAGCCACAGCGGGGTCATCATCAGGAAGTAGCCGTCCTGGGACCGGGTGGCCAGATAGAAGCTCAGCCAGGGCAGCACGGTGATCGCCGGGCCCAGCCGTCGCACGAAGAGCAGCGTGGCGGCGAGCAGGCCGAACAGGAGCAGCAGGCTGCCGTAGGAGTAGTAGTCGAGGTTCCTGCTGCCCGCGGTGAAGTAGTACGAGATCCCCATGAGGCCCTGGCCGTGCAGGATCGCCTTCTGGGTGAGCGGGAGCAGGAGGCCGTGCAGCCACGTGGAGAAGTCCTGGGTGGCGAAGTAGGCGTTGATCGCGGCCCAGGTGAGGGCGGCGATGCCGGTGTAGCGGGCGAGCATGCCGAGGGCCAGCCGGGGGCCCAGGTCGCCGCGGCGGACGGTGTAGAGGCCGATGATGAGGAACGGCGCGAGGAACCAGGCGAGTTGTTGGGTGGCGCAGGCCGCGCCGAGGCAGAGGGCCTGGGCCGCTCCGGGGAGTCCGAGCCGGCCGCCGGCGCCGGTGTCGGGCCAGCGGACCACCACCGGGATGAGCAGCGCCAGGGCGAGGACGGCGGGGTACCCGGAGTAGGCGTAGCCGGGCAGGAAGCCGAAGCCGAGGCACACGGTGGTGGCGCCGGAGCGCCAGGGGGCCGGGAGCAGCCACCACAGCAGGACGGCGCCCGCGAGCAGCGCGCCGGTGGTGACGAGGGTGGCGGCGGCCGTCGAGTGGAGCACGGCGTGGACGGGGGCGGCGAGCAGCGCGGTCAGCGGCGGATAGCCGTACGTGTAGTCGGCACCGCCCGCCATGGTCTTGGTGATGCCGACGGACGAGGAGTCGAAGAGCCACGGCCAGGGCTGGCCGTAGACGGGGTGTCCGTGCAGGATCTGGCTCGCGGCCTGGGCGGTGAGCACGCCCTCGTCGGTGCCCGCGTGGTTGAGCCAGTAGCCGCACAGCACCAGCACGACGGCGAGCAGCAGGACGCCGGCGTCCACCCGGGTCAGGGCGTGCCGGGTGCGTGTGGTGAGGGCCAGGACGCCCGCGACCAGGATCCCGGCGTAGCAGACGGAGATGATCCCGGCGACGTCCGGACGGGATGTCATCGCCCTGGTCCAGGCGTCACGGGTGCCGATGAACAGGCTGATCGCGGCGATCAGCGTCATCCCCCGGTGCAGCTGCTGCGGCGCCTCAGGTCCGGTCGTGAGCGGCCGGGCCCACCGCGGCCCCGCCGTGGCGGGCGCCTCGCCCTGCCTCGACCGGAGACCACCGCCGGCACGGGGACCGTCATCCATGGCGTCCTTCTCCTCGCTCCGTCCCCGTCGGTCGGCAGTTCGCTCCGGGGGCAACCTCCACTACACGTCGTAGAGGTGAAAGGAGCCGCCGAGGTTCACCGGCGGAAGGAAAGAGCTGGGGAAGAAAGTGCTGACGTGCAGGGTGGGTTGACGCATCGGCCCAGGTCGGGCGAGGTCCGCCGGGTCAGCTCGCGCGCATCGTCCGGATCACTCGGCGTCGGTGGTGAACCTGTCGGTGCCCAGCACGGTGAGGAGGGCGAGTTTCTGGTGGCTCTCCGTACCGGGGGTGGCCGTGAAGATGAGCAGCGACTGGCCCTGGTCCGGCTCCAGGAGGAGTTGGCAGTAGAGGTCCAGCCGTCCGACCTGGGGATGGACGAACCGCTTGGTCTCGCTCCAGCGCAGGCCCACCTCGTGCCGTTCCCACAGCCGGGCGAACTCGTCGCTGGTGCGGCGCAGGACGTCCGCCAGGCCGGCCGCAGGGGAGTTGGGCCCGTTTCGGGTGACGGCCGTGCGCAGCAGAGCGACGTTGGTCCGGCTGTTGTCGTCGTGGTCCTCGGGGTCGTAGCGCGCACGCTCGGCCGGATCGGTGAACCAACGGTAGGTCGCGCTGCGGGAGTTGCCGGTGTACCGGGTCTGCTCGCCGAGCAGCGCCACGGCGGACGGCGTCTGCAACAGCGTCTCCCCCAGCGGGCCCATGACCTGCGCGGTGGTGTCGGCCAGGCCGTCCATCACCCGCATCAGCCCGGGGCTCACATGCTGAAGTCGTAGGTCACGATGGGCAGTTCGGTACCCGCCGAGCAGGAACAGGTGATCGCGCTCGTCCGGGGTCAGCCGCAGGCCGCGGGCGATGGCCGCGAGCATCTGCTCCGAGGGCTGCGGCCCGTCGCCGCGCTCCAACCGGGCGAAGTAGTCGGCGGACATCGTGCACAGCTCGGCCACCTCCTCGCGGCGCAGCCCCGGAGCGCGCCTGCGCTGCCCGCGACGCAGCCCGACGTCCTCCGGTTGCAGAGCGGCGCGCCGGGTGCGCAGGAAGGTGCCGAGGGACGAGCGGTCGAACGTACGGTCCATGGTCCTCATCGTCGGCCATCCGGCTCGGCTCAGCCACGACCTGGCATTCAGTGGTTGCGGAGGTCCTTCCGGCGCCCGAGGCGGGGCGAGTTCACTGGCGATGCGATCACCGGTCGCCGTTGACCCATAGCAACACCCCACTCACCACGGAGCCAAGTCCCATGACCAGCATGCCCAGTTGGACCGCCGCCGACCTTCCGGACCTGACCGGCCGTACGGTGGTGATCACCGGGGCCGGCCGTGGCCTCGGCCTGATCACCGCACGCGAACTCGCCCGCGTGGGTGCCCGAGTCGTCCTGGGGGTGCGCGACACCGGCAAGGCCCGCGGTGCCGTCGCCGGTCTGCCCGGCACCTTCGAGGTCCGCCCGCTCGACGTGTCGGACCTGGCCTCGGTACGCGCCTTCGCCGGTGCCTGGTCCGGCGACCTCGACCTCCTGATCAACAACGCCGGCGTGATGGACATCCCCGCCGCGCGCACCGCCGACGGCCTCGACCTACAGACGGCCACCAACTACACCGGCCCCTTCCTACTGACCGCCCTGCTGCTCGACCGCATCACCGACCGCGTCGTGCACGTCACCAGCGAGCTGCACAAGCAGGGCAGGCTCGACCTGACCGACCTCGACTGGCGCACCCGCAAACACAACGGCATGCAGGTCTACCGGGCGTCGAAGCTCGCGGTCGTCCTGTTCTCCCTCGAACTCCAGCGCCGACTGACCGCCGCGGGCAGCCCGGTCCGCTCGGTCCTCGCCAGCCCGGGCATCGCCCGCACCTCGCTGGCGGCCCACTCCCGCTCGAACGTCGTCAACCGGCTCAGGTTCCTCACCAACGCCCCCGAGCGCGGAGCCCTGTCGATCCTCTACGCCGCGACCCAGGACGTCCCCGGCAACTCCTACGTCGGCCCGGACGGCCCGGGCGGCTTCCGGGGCTTCCCCGCCCTCCGCAAACCGGGCAAGGCGGGCCTCGACCCGGCCCTGGCGGGCCGCCTGTGGGACGCGACCGCCGACCTCGTCGGGGCGGTCGCCCGATGAGCCACCCGGAACGGACCGTCGGCCTCGGCGAGATCCGGGAGTGCCTCAGCACCGCTGCCCGAGTGCCTCAGCACTGCTGCTCGTACTGGAGCCCGGCGTACCGCCCGGCGGCGAGGTCCTCCCGTGTACCGACGATCAGGTTCATGGTGAACACGTCGTAGTCGATCGCCTGCCCGGCCACCTGCGCGAAGAGCACGAGATCGTCGACGTCCGGTGCCATGTCCCACGGGTCTGAGTGTCCGCCGAGCCGCACGCAGACACCGGGGCGGTGCCCGCCGAAGGCCAGGTCGAGGACGGCTTCCTCGAACCCGTCCAGCGCGTCCTCCGGTCCGTCCTCCCGACCCTCCGCGTCCAGGAACGCGCGGGTCTGCGGGCCTCCTTGCCACTCGCCGTCGAAGGTCAGCCCGGGCACGGGGTACAGGGTGCGCGGTTCGTAGACCCTGGACCGCACGTCCGCACCGTCGAGTTCATACGTCGCGGAGCGCTCCGTGGTGGGTACTCCCGCGGGTATGTGGAGCACCACGGACGACTCCGGCGGATACTCGATCTCGGTGAAGAGCAACAGGTGCCCGTCGACGGGCAGTTCGATGTCCAGGGCGCCGGGTGGCAGGGCGGCGCAGTCGACGCTCAGCACCAACGGCTCCCTCCCGTCGGGCCAGTTCACCCCGTCCGGCAGCGCGGGGAGTCCGCCCGCCCGCGCGGCGGGACGGGCGTTCTCCCGACGAGCCTCGGGCACCTCGTTGTACGGCACCAGGTAGAGACACGGCCGCGCCTGGTCCATCAACTCCCGTACGACGGGGGTGGGTACGCCGTATGTGGCGGCCGTCTCCAGGAGGAGTGGTTCGTCGATCGATGTCATGCCCGGGATCGTGCCATGGGCCACTGACAGGCCGCGGACCCTCTTCCACGGGTCAGCCGATACGTGTTCCCGCGCCGCCGACCCGGACACGGGGGTCGCCCGCGCGCAGCGTCACGGTGAGTTCGCCGGGGCGGCCCAGGTCCTCGCCCTGGTGCAGGGTGAGGACGATGTCCTCGGGGACCAGGCCGAGTTCACGCACGTACGCACCGAACGCGGCGGCTGCCGCCCCCGTCGCCGGGTCCTCGACGACGCCGCCGACGGGGAAGGGATCACGGACGTGGAAGACGGTGGCCGACTCGCGCCACACCAACTGGACGGTGGTCAGGTCCAGTTGGTGCATCAGGGTTTCGAGGCGGGCGAAGTCGTAGGCGAGATCGGCGAGTCGGGCACGCGTCGCCGCCGCGAGAACGAGGTGGCGGGCACCGGCGAAGGCGATACGGGGCGGGAAGGCGGGGTCTAGATCGGTGCTCGGCCAACCGAGCGCGGCGAGCGCCTCGTCGAGGTCGGCGCCGGTGATCTCCTCGACGTGCGGTTCGACGCTGGTGAGTGTGGCCCGGAGCGCCCCGCCCTCGTCGGCCACCTCCACCGGCACGATGCCCGCGCGCGTCGCGAACACCAGGTCCCCCGGGCCCACCCGCTCGGCGAGCGCCACGGCGGTCGCGACGGTGGCGTGCCCGCAGAACGGCACCTCGGCCCTGGGGCTGAAGTACCGGATGCTGTACGCCCGCCCCTCCTGACCGCCGAGGCCCTCCGGGGGCGCGGACAGGAACGCGGACTCCGAGTACCCGAGCTCGGCGGCGACGGCCAGCATCGCACTGTCGTCCAGGTCGGCGGCGTCCAGGACGACACCGGCGGGGTTTCCGCCGTCGGGGTCGCTGGAGAAGGCGGTGTATCGCAGAACCTCGGGCTGTGGCGCACGCGTCGTCATGGCTGTGGCAACCGGGGCGGGCCTACGGCCATTCCCGGAGGTGAGCGGTGGCGGATGGGGCGCGTTATGGCAATCACCAAGTCACCGTCGCCCACGCGATGTTGCACGACCCGCAGGCGCAGCGAGCGACACTCCGCTCAAGTTCCGCGTTCAGTCGAGCTCCCCGGTCCGAGGCGGCGGCGACGTGCTCGCTGTCGGCAGGTCGCTCCGCAGTAGCGGGCCGGGCGGCCGGTGGACCGGGCCTGGAGCCTCGCCCCGCACTCCTCGCACCGCGGCGCCGCGTGAAGTGTGCCGGGCGCGTCACGAAACACCCGCCCTTCCGTGACGGATACGGGACTCCGCAGGCTCTCCAGCGCCAGGCGCGCCATGCGGGAACCGCCGTTCCGGTCGCGGTGTGCGGCCCATGTCGTCGCGCATCCGACGGTGAGCGCGGCGACATCGTCCGCGCTGACATCGGCGCGGACCCCGCCGGCCCGCTGGGCCGCGCGGAGCAGTTCATCGAGCGCCTGGCGGAACCGTCGCGCCGACGCGGCCAGGCTGGGGCGCGGCCAGCTGGTTTCCGTGGTCAGGGCGTCGCAGACGTGCTTGCACCCATGGGAGGTGTCGACAACGTCCAGCAGGAAGCCGAAGAACGCCGCGACAGGCTCGGTGCGGGCCGCCCATCGCCGAGCGATGTCCACCTGGTTGTCGATCTGCTGGACGAGTACGGCCTCCAGCAGGATCTCCTTGCTGGGGAAGTGCCGGTAGACGGTGCCCGCGCCAACTCCCGCCTGCCGTGCGATCGCGCCGAGCGAGACGTCCAGGCCGTGCTCGTCGAACGCCCGCGAAGCGACGGCGAGCACCTTCGCGCGGTTACGGCGGGCATCGGACCGACCGACGTCATGGGGAGCTGCGGTCATGTCACGTAATCCCTTGTCCGTCGGACTCAAGCGGGTGCAGCATTCCACATCGTCCCCGGGCCGAGTTCAACCGTGCCCACCGACAACCCCGAGGCGGAGGACGACATGACCACTGACCGCTTGATCGTCGTGACCGGGGCGACCGGCCGCCAGGGCGGCGCCACCGCGCGTCGGCTCCTGGCGGCCGGCAGACCGGTGCGCGCACTCGTGCGGGACACGGGCGCGCCTGCCGCCAAGGCACTCGAAAGGGCCGGGGCCGAGCTCGTCCGCGGCGACTTCGACGACTCGCGGGGTCTGCCTGCGGCGCTGGAGGGAGCAGCGGCGCTGTTCGCGGTACCGCCCGTGGCATTCGGGCCGACCGGCTCCGACGCGGAGCGGGAGTTCGCCCGGGGCCGGGCACTGACCGATGCCGCGGCGGCCGTGGGCGTCGAGCACGTCGTGTTCACGGGTGTGGCGTCCACGCCGGGGCGTCCTGGCGGCTCCGAGGAGAAGAAGCGCGTCGAGGACTACCTGCGTGAGCGGATCCGGTCGGTGACCGTGCTGCGCCCGGTTCGGTTTATGTCGAACTATCTCGGTTCGACACCCATGGGTCTCGACGGCATCTCCGGCGGTGTGCACCGGCACGTCTTTCCGCGGGACGAACCTGTCCAGATCATCGCGGTGGAGGACATCGCGGAGTTCGCCGCGCTGGCGTTCGACCAGCCGGACCGGTTCGCGGGGCGGAGTCTGGAGCTCGCCGGGGACGCCCCCACTCCGGCCGAGGCGGTTGCCGCGATCAACGAGGTCACCGGTGCCGCGGTGCGCTACGAGCAGATCACTCACGCCGAGGCCGCCGCGCTCCACCCCGAGATCGCCCGGGTCCGGGATCGCTGGGCAGCCGGATCGCGCTGGCACGCCGACATCGAGGCGCTGCGCGTGATCCATCCCGGACTGCGTACGCTCACGGACTGGCTCGCCGAATCCGGCGCCGCCCTGCTGCGGAAGCGACTCCTCCACACCGCGTAGTGCCGCAGCCGTGGGTGGTGATCCTGGCGGTGGGGCGGGTCCGGGCACGCGTGCGGCCACCGATGATCGTCGTTGTCCGTGAGGACGAACGAGGACTCGGTGACCGCAGGTCACAGCGGAGATCCCGGCCGTCGGCGGGGTGACCGGCGACGAGGTCCGCGGCGGCAGCCCGAACCCGCGGGAGGCCCTGGAGGAGTGCGGCCCGGGCGATGTGCTTGCCGTGGCCCGCTCGGCCGAAGTCGACACCAGGGCAAGGGAGTTCCGCGCCGACTGCTCACCGTGTTCCGTCCCTCCCGTGGGAATGGTTCAGCGGGGTGTCTTGACGTACATGTACGGAGCGGAGACGTAGGTGCTGTGGTGATCGGCGGCGCGCAGGGCCGCGGTGAGGCGTTCGCGTGGTTTGAGGCCGAGGTGGGCGGTGGCGTGCAGGGCGCCGAGAGCCAGGTCGTCCCCGGAGCCCACGGCGGCGTATCCCTCGACGGGCTCGCCGACTTGATAGTCACCGTGGATCTCGAAGAGACGGCCGTGAACGCCGACGAGGAAGACACCCGCCTGTTCCTGCTCGGAGTCCTTGCGGGCCCAGCCGCCGTCCTTGAGGCAGGTTCGGACGGCGTTGATGAAACCCGTGGTCATGAACCGGGCTAGGTCGCCTTTGGGATGGGGGGCCTCGAACGCGTGGTGCAGGAGCTGGCCCATACGGAACGAGGTGGTGAAGCCGAGTACATAGGGGCCGTTGGTGAAGACCTTCGGATCGCGCCGGATCGTGAGCTGCGACCCGCTGCTGCCCGCGGAGTCTCCGGCGATATGGACACGCCCGCGATGGACCAGACCGACGATGACGGTCAAGTCACCACCTCCAGGGACTTGTTGGGTCCTTGTCGACTTGCATGGTGCATGGACCCGTTCTGCCCTCCGCCCGGGCGGAGCTACCGATTCCGCAAGGAGAGGAGAGGGGAGTCGAGTGAGGGTTGATGAGAGCGTTCGACGAGAGGGAGGCCAGGAGCGCGTCGCCTACGACGTCGGCTGCCCGGCCACATCGTCAGCCCGCCGACAGCTCGGTCGCGGTGAAACGCTCGAAACCCGCGTGGTACGCCGTGCCCTGCGGGTCGGTCGCGCTGTAGTGGAAGGCGGCCACACCGCAGCCCCGGGCGTCGAAGGCCGCGCCGGTGTACGAGGCGACCGAGGTACCGTTGACGGCGAGCCCCACCTTGATCCGGCCCTGGCCGGCGGCGGAACAGGTCATCGACATGTCGATCTCCCGCCGGCTCGCCAGCTTCAGGCCCACGTCCGCGAGGTCGACCTCGACGACCCTGTCGTGCTGGAACTTTCCCTTGAACCTGAACTCCCGCACGATCAACGCCTCCTGATCAGTCGTCAGATAGGTCGCCCAGCGGGAACCCTTCGCGTAGTCCCCCGAGCCGTTGCACCACAGTCCGACCCCGCCCTCGCCCCCGTACCACTCCGTCTGGGTGCTCAGTCGTACCGCGAACGAGGACGGCTCGAAGGGCGCCTGCGGCCACACCTCCAGCTCCGGACCGGGATCCACCAGCATGGTCCCGCCCTGGTGCGTGATCCTCGCCAGGGCCGGGTCCTTGTGCGACCAGTCGCCCGAGTCGGTCAAGTCGTCGGTGTACGAGAGGAGTTGGGATCTCGCGGAGCCCGAGCTGTGCGGCTGCGGGCCGCCCTCCGTCGCCGATCCGCCCGAGGTGGTGCTGAGCACGACGGCGAGCAGCACCGCCACAGCGGCGCTGCCTGCCGCGAACCCCCACAGCCGCAGCTGCTTGGCGCTTCTGCCGGAGCCCACGTCACCGTTCCCGGTTCGCGGGGGCGGTGGGGGTGCCGTACGCGACTCCGTCCGCACACCCGCCGGTGCCGCCCCCGCCCCCGCAACCCCCACCGCCTCCGCCGCCTCCGCGAACCGGGTGACTAGCTGGGCGGCGGTGGGACGTCGCGCCGGGTCCTTGCGCAGACAGTCGGCGATGACCGAACGGACCGGCTCCGGCACCGCCGTGAGATCCGCGTCGCCGTCGCACACGGCGACGAGCACCTCGTAGTCGCTCTCCCCCGCGAAGGGATGCCGCCCGGTGGCCGCGAAGTACAGCGTGCCGCCGAGGGAGAACACGTCGGAGGCGCCGGTGACCTGGAGCGACCTGGCCTGTTCGGGCGACATGTACGCGGGCGAGCCGAGCACACCGCCCGGTGTGGTGAGCGCCGACTCGTGCGAGCGGTCGTCGCGGGCGATACCGAAGTCGATGATCCGCGGTCCGTCCGGGGAGAGCAGGATGTTGGACGGTTTGATGTCCCGGTGCACGACACCCACCCGGTGCACCTGCGCCAACGCGTGCGCGACGGCCAGCGCGAGGGACTGGAGCCGCCCGGAGCGCAGCGGGCCGGTGGTCTGCACATGCTGGTGGATCGTGGGGCCCGGGACGAACTCGCTGATGATGTAGGGGTGTTGCCCGGACAGGTCGGCGTCGAGGACCCGCGCCGTGGCGAGTTCACCGACCCGGCTCGCCGCGCCGAACTCCCGGCGTACGCGGGCGAGCGCGACCTCGTCGTACTCCTTGCCCGGCAGCAGGAACTTCACCACGGCCTGCCGCCCCGCCCCGTCCCGGGCGAGCCACACGACACCTTGCCCGCCCTGGCCGAGCACGCGTTCGCAGACGTATCCGCCCACCGACAACCGCTTCTGCGGATCCATGCCCCCGCCCCCAGCCCCGCCTCCGGTTCATGGCTGCCCGTCAGCGTATCGGCAACGCCGCGCCCGGGCAGGCCCCTTGACCGGGTCTCCCGCAGGCGGAAGTCGGGCTCGCGAAGGCCGAGGTCCAACTCCCCCTTTCCGCGGGACACTTCCCATTGATTGGCGCGTCCGAATGGGCTGCCAATCAACTGACGGCCCGGTGAACTCGGTGCTGTGGGGGAGGTCGTCCCGCGTTCCCCTGGGGGGAGGGAACGCGG
Source organism: Streptomyces prunicolor (assembly GCF_045162825.1). Taxonomy (NCBI): domain Bacteria; kingdom Bacillati; phylum Actinomycetota; class Actinomycetes; order Kitasatosporales; family Streptomycetaceae; genus Streptomyces; species Streptomyces prunicolor. Next base: position 1,135,186 of record NZ_CP108676.1, read on the forward strand.
GACGCTCGGCCGGCCCACGGTTCCGCGGGTGACGTCGTAGATGGTCGTAGACGGCCGTAGAGGGGGGCACGGCATGGGGCGTCCGGAGAGTCCGCTGGATCCCGCGGCCGGGCCGGTGCAGCGGTTCGCGTACGCGTTGCGTCAACTGCGCCGGGAGGCCGGGGGGATCACCTATCGGGCGATGGCCGAGCGCGTCGACTTCTCCGCGGCCACGCTGTCGGAGTCGGCGGCCGGTGAACGTCTCCCGTCGCTGGCCGTCGTCCTCGCGTATGTACGGGCCTGTGGCGCGGACCCCGGTGAGTGGGAACGGCGTTGGCGGGAGGCGTCCGAGGAGGAGGCCGGGCGGCCGGCCGAGGACGAGGAGGGGGTCGCCGCGCCGTACCGGGGGCTGGCGCGGTTCGAACCGGGCGACAGCGGCCGTTTCTTCGGCCGGGACCAACTGGTCGCCGATCTCGCGGAGTTGGCGCTCGACAACCGGTTCGTGGCCGTCGTCGGCACCTCGGGCAGCGGCAAGTCGTCCCTGTTGCGGGCCGGGTTGGTGCCGGCGCTGCGCGGCGACGCCTGGCCGGGTATCCGCCCGTCGGCCGTACGCATCCTCACGCCCGGCGAGCATCCGGCGCGTACCCACGCCCGGGCGCTCGTCCCCGCCGAGACCACGGGGGACGGGGACACGTGGGTGATCGTGGACCAGTTCGAGGAGGTCTTCACGCTCTGCCAGGACCCCGCCGAGCGCACCCGCTTCCTCGACCGGCTGCTGACGGCCTCCCGGCCCGACGGCGGACTGCGGGTGGTGATCGCGGTACGCGCGGACCTCTACGGCCGGCTCGGCGAGCACCGCGGTCTCGCGGACGCGCTGCGCGGTGCGAGCCTGCTCGTCGCGCCGATGAGCACGGACGAACTGCGCGAGGTCGTCGTGAAACCCGCCGCCGCCCAGGGCCTGACCGTGGAGCGCGCCCTGACCGACCGGATCGTCGCGGACGTGTCCGACCGGCCCGGCGGACTCCCGCTGATGTCCCACGCGCTCCTGGAGACCTGGCGCCGCCGCCGCGGCCGCACGCTGACCGTCAAGGGGTACGAGGCCGCCGGCGGCGTCCGGGGCGCGATCACCCAGACCGCCGAGGACCTCTACGGCAGCCTCTCCCCCGAGGAGGCCGCGCTCGCCCGCCGGGTGATGCTGCGGCTGATCGTGCCGGGCGAGGACAGCGACGACACCAGCCGCCCCGCCCACCGCGCCGAACTCGACGCGGGCGGCACCGTCGACACGGCCGTCGTCCTCGACCGGCTGGCCCGGGCCCGGCTGATCACCCTCGACGACGACACCGTCGACCTCGCCCACGAGGCGCTGATCACGGCGTGGCCGCGACTGCGCGAATGGATCGACCGCGACCGTGAGGTGCTGCGACGGCACCGGCTACTCACCGAAGCGGCCCTCGCCTGGGAGCAGTTGGACCGGGACGCCGGTGCGTTGTACCGGGGGGCGCGGCTGACGGCGGCGGAGGAATCCATCAACGCGCTCGGTGGTTTCACCCAACTCGCGCCGTCGGAGCGGGAGTTCCTTGCCGCGAGTGTCAGGGCGCGGGACGCGGAACAGCACGTGACGGCTCGTACGGCTCGCCGACTGCGTTCTCTGGTCGCGGGGTTGGCCGTCCTGCTCGTGCTGGCGGTCATCGCCGCCGGGCTGGCGTTCACCCAGCGGCAGAGTGCCGTCACCGCGCAGCGCACGGCGCTGTCCCGGCAACTCGCCGCCCAGTCCGCGGCGTTGCTGGACACCAACCCGGACCTGGCCGCGCTGCTCGCGGTCCAGGCGTATCGCACGAGCCGCACCGTCGAGGCCGTCGCCGGCCTCTACACGGCTGCCGCCCTGCCGCTGCGCTACCGCCTCACCGAACACAGCGCCCAGGTGTGGTCGGTGGCGTTCAGCCCGGACGGGCGCACGCTGGCCACCACGAGCGACGACGGGACCGTACGGCTGTCGGACACGGCCACCGGCCGGATCCGGGCCACGCTCACCGACCCCGACGGTGTGCCCGTGGCAGTGGCGTTCGCGCCCGACGGCCGGACGATCGCCGTCGGCGGGGAGGGCGGTGTCCAGGTCTGGAACGTGGCCTCGGGCACGGTCCGCGCCAGGTTCCCCGGCCAGGGCATGGTGTTGGCGGTGGCGTTCAGCCCCGACGGCCGTACGATCGCGGCCGCCGAGGACGCGACGGTGAGCCTGTGGGACGTGGCCTCGGGGAAGACCCGCGCCACGCTCACCGGCCACACCGGACTCGTCTGGTCGGTGGCGTTCAGCCCGGACGGCCACCTCCTGGCCACCGGCGGCGAGGACCGCACCGCGCGCCTGTGGGACGCGGCCACCGGCCGCGCGCTGGCCACGCTGACCGGCCACACCGGACCCGTGCGGTCCGTGGCCTTCGCACCCGACGGACAGACGCTCGCCAGCGGCGGGTTCGACAAAACCGTCCGGATGTGGCCGGTACGGTCCGTCACCGTCGCGGGCGACGGCCAGGCCGTCAAGCTGCACGAGAGCCACATCCTGCGTACCGGCCAGACCGGCCCGGTGATGGCGGTGGCGTTCAGCCCGGACGGCCGCACTCTGGCCAGCACCGGGAACGACAAGACGCTGCGGCTGACGAACCTGGCCACCGACGAGAGCCGGACCATCACCACCGGACACACGGACTCCGTCACGTCGGTGGCGTTCAGCCCGGACGGCCGCACCTTGGCCACCGGCAGCGAGGACAGCACGGCACGGCTGTGGCAGCCGGACAGCGGGCAGGCCCGTGCCATTCTCAACAGCCGTACCGGGCCCGTCCGTTCGGTGGCCCTCAGCCCCGACGGCCGTACCTTGGCCACGGGTGGCGACGACGGGAGAACCCGTCTGTGGAACCCGGCCACCGGAAAGCTCCGGGCCACGCTCGCCGGTCGCACCGCGGCCGTACGGTTCGTGACGTTCAGCCCGGACGGCCGCACCCTGGCCACGGGCAACGTCGACGGGACCGTACGTCTGTGGGACGTGCGCACGGGGGCGTCCCGCCGGATTCTGCGCTACAGGGCCAACGTCTGGTCGGTCTCCTTCACCCCGGACGGCCGGAGCCTGATCGCCCGTTACGACGACGGCGAGTTGCGGCAGTGGAACACGACCACCGGCAAGGGGCGCTCCCTCACCACCCGGCACACCAAACCCGTGTGGTCGGTCGCCGTCAGCCCCGACGGTCACACCCTGGCAACCGGCGCGTACGACAAGACGATCCTGCTCCAGGACCTGGCCACCGGCACCACCCTGGCCACCCTCACCGGCCACACCAGCACCGTCAAGGCACTCGCCTTCAGCCCCGACGGGCGGACCCTCGCCAGCAGCGGCGAAGACCGCACCGTACGGCTGTGGAACACCGACACCGGGAAGCAGCGGTACGTGCTGACCGGCCACGGCGACCAGGTGTGGGCGGTGGCCTTCAGCGCCGACGGCCGCACGGTCGCCAGCGGCAGCGACGACGGCACGGTACGCCTGTGGGACGCGGCCACCGGACGGCTGCGGGCCACCCTCACCGGACACACCGGTCCCGTACGGTCCGTGGCCTTCAGCCACGACGGCCGCACGCTGGCCACCGGCAGCAGCGACGGGACCGCCCGGCTGTGGAACCTGGCACTGCTCGACCCGAAGGAGTCCGTCGACAAGATCTGCGCCGCCGAGCACCGCGGCTTCACGCCGCTGGAACGGGCCACCTACCTCGGCGGCCGCCGGGACACGGCCTGCCCCAGTTGATCGTTCGGTGCCGGGTGCCCGGTCGAGGTCTGTCGGGCGGGCACCCGGGCTGTCCGAACTGCGATCACTTCTTGACGACGGACTCCACCCAGCTGATGAAGTTCGCCGTCGAGTCGCCGGTGCGCTCGGCCATGGTGTGCGCCATGGCCCACACGGTGGCGAAGTCGACATCGCGGACGCCGTAGTTCAGCAGGGCCAACTGGAGGTTGATCTCAGTGGTGTTGGCCGTGTCGCCCTGCATGATGCCGGTGCGGATGCGCCAGTGCGGCGCCACCTGCGACCGCCGGTAGCCGTCGAAGGCGGGCGAGATGAAGTACAGCGGGTTGTACGCGTCGCCCCGCCAGAGGATGTCCTTGCCGACGCTGTCCTTCTGGGCGAAGTCACTGTCGTACGCCGCGGAGCCGTAGGCGGAGTTCCAGTCGGAGTACGTGGCGTACGTCGTCTCGTTCGCCTTGATGACGTCCCGCGTGAGCGGCGCGAAGTGCGACGGGGCGTTGAGGCCCATCGCGAAGACGCTGTTCTCGCCCTGCCCTCGGGAGTACCCGTCGAACGCGCCGACCGGCTTGTTCGCGGTCTTCTGGCTGTTCACGAAGCCTTCGAGGCCGGACACCGTGGCGGTGTTGGTCGTGGCGTCGTAGGTGACCCAGGTGCTGTCGGTGTTGAGGTAGGCGATGTAGTCGGCGACCGTCGCGTACGTCGTCGAGGTCCCCGTCTGGCCCGATCCGGGCGGGCCGCCCTGGGTGGTGATGGTGTACGGGAAGGTGTTGTCGGACAGGAAGTTGTTCAGCGAGGTGGTGATCACCCCGATCAGGTGGTCGTAGTAGCTGCCGGACAGGTAGGTGCCGCTGCTGGACTCGGTCAGCCGCAGGCGCCTGCCGTGCTCGTCGCGCAGGCCCAGGCGGTTGAGGTACTTGGGCCAGGCCTTCGCGAGGTCCTTCGAGTAGGCGCTGGTCCACGTGGTGGACGCGCGCGTACTGGTGGAGGCGAACTGGCCCATGTTCCACTCGTAGGACAGGTTGGCCTCGGCGAGGTTGGTGATCGGGCACCAGGCCATGACGCCGGCGACCGCGTCGCTGAGCGGCCGGCCGTGCGCGTCCTCCATCGCCGCACCGATCGTGCGCAGGTACGGGTCGAAGAGGGGGCTGTCGCCGGAGGTGCCCGCCACGGTGTCCTGGGCGCCGCCGCCGCTCATGCCGAACAGGACGATGTCGTCCGTGCTGCCGGGCAGGACGCTGCGGTTGTAGCGGAGGAAGCGGATCGCGGCCTTCAGGTCGGTCACGCCCCAGGGCGCCGCGTCGGAACGGGTACTGGTCGAGCTGTTACGACCGCGCAGTCCCGGCCACACGTAGATGAGGCCGGCCTCCAGGTACTCCGACACGCTGGTGTAGCTGTAGGACGTGGCGGGCGCCTGCTGGGCGTAGCCGGGGGTGTTGACCGGGATCACGATCGGCGCCGTGTGTCCCGAGTACTGGCCGACGGTGCCCTTCCGGTTGATCTTCGCGGTGTACGTGGTCCCGTCGCTGTTCGCGGTGGCCGTCAGATAGGCGCCCGGCACGTAGATCGACAGGTTCTCGTAGTCCGTCGCGGCCGGGTTCGTGACGTACACCTTGCCGACCTGGTAGTACACGTCGTTGGTCGCGTCGTACGACCAGGCGGTGGAGTCGAACTCCAGCGAGTACGCCGAGGACGTGCTCGACGAACTGCTCGACGACGAGGTGGCGGCGAACGCCGTGCCCGCCGTGCCCTCGGCGGTTCCGATCGCGGCCAGGGCCGCGACGCCCGTGGCGCTGCGGATAACCGTTCTGCGGTTCATGTCCACCCGTGGACCTCCTTGTACAACGAATTGCGTGGTCACAGCCGCGCCTGGGCACCACCCCGGCGGCACCGCGGGCACGTCAGGCTGTGCGGCTCATACAAGTGCCCGACTGTAGGTGGAGCTCCTGAGCCGCGGCCCATAATTGTTAACAATTTTGATGATTATTTTGTTAGAAGGAATTTCGCCGCGGGATACCCGCCCGGTACGCCACGAAGGGCGAGGTATGCGAGCGGCCAAGTCGCCGCCGCCCGGGCCGTGTTGCTCTCCCTGAGCCCTGTCGCCTCGTGGCGGGTGCGCCTCACTGACGCGGTCGAGCCAAACCGGGTCGCCGAATCCACCACAACCTCTCTCCACGAGCACCACCCCGTCCACATCAAGGAAGTGGGACGGTAACGGTCGGCCACAGGAATGCCACAGGCGAAGGAGCCCCCGGTCGCAGAAGCCGTATCGGAGCCTTCCTGCCCCCGCAGGCGCGAAAGGGCCAAGTCCCCCTGTCCGGCGGCCACTTCCCACCGCACATCAACGACCACCAAAAGCCCCCTGCACCCCTCGCACAATCGAAAGGCGCCTGACGTGAGCGCTCCCGCCCTTTGTGGAATCCCCGTGCGTCATCTCGCGACAGCCCTGACCGCCTCCGCGTCCGCGCTGGCACTCACCGCGTGCGGCGTCATCGACGGAGTCGGCGGAAGCGACAGCTCCGCGTCTCCGAAGAAGGGCGACGACATCACGGTGGGACTGCTCCTGCCCGACAGGGACACCGCACGCTTCGAGAACTTCGACCACCCCGTCATCACGAAGGAGGTCGCCGCCCTCACCAACGGCAAGGGCAAGGTCGTCTACGCCAACGCCGACGCGAGCCAGGACAAGCAGAGCGCGCAGTTCCAGCAGATGGTGGACCAGAAAGTCGACGTCATCCTGGTGGACGCGCTGGACTCCAAGGCCATCGCGCCGGATGTCCGGAAGGCGAAGGACGCCGGCATCCCCGTCATCGCCTACGACCGGCTCGCAGAGGGCCCGATCGACGCGTACGTCTCGCACGACAACGAACTCGTCGGCGAGATCCAGGCCCGCGCCATCATCGCGGCGCTCGGCAGCAAGGCGGCATCCAGCAAGATCGTCATGATGAACGGCGACCCCGCGGACACCAACTACGCGAAGTTCAAGAACGGCGCCATCGGCGAACTGAAGAACCGGGTCGTCATAGCCAAGGAATACGACACCTCGAAATGGTCGCCGGCGGTCGCCGAGGCGAACATGAAAAAGGCGATCAAGGCCGTCGGCCTCGACGACATCGCCGCCGTCTACGCGGCCAACGACGGCCTGGCGGGCGCCGTCATCAAGGCGCTGAAGGACGCGGGCGCCACCAAGATCCCACCGGTGACCGGCCAGGACGCGAACCTGGACGCGGTGCAGCGGATCGTCTCGGGCGAGCAGTACATGACCGCGTACAAACCCTTCCCGGAAGAGGCCACCCGCGCCGCGGAGATGGCGGTGTACAAGGTCCAGGGCCGCGACATCCAGTTCGACTCGCTGACCCGCGACACGGCCGACAGCCCCACCGAGAAGAAGATCCCCACGATGCTGGTACCGGTGGTCGCCCTCACCAAGGACAACATCAAGGACACGGTGATCGCGGACGGCATCTACACCGTCAAGGACATCTGCACCCCGAAGTACGCGGCGGACTGCGCCGCGATCGGCCTGAAGTAACAGCCACCGACCGGCAGGTAGCCGCCACCGACCGTCGCAGGGGACGGCCGACAGGGGAACGGCGGACGAGTTCCGCGGTTCCCTCAGGCGGTCCCTCGCGGTCTTCGGAGCGACAAGGCCAAGAAGCCGCACACGCCAAGCGCTGCGGACGACGCCCGACAGCCCACCCCTCGGCGCCCTTGTCCCAACGTCCCGTTCCCACCTAGCCTGACGACGGCTTCATCTTCGCCGGCTGGGTCGTCCGCATCCCCGCCATCAAGGAACAGACCGGCGCCTCCGCCAGTACCCTCGGACTCGCCCTCCTCGGCGTCTCCGCCGGCGCCGTCATCACCATGATGCTCACCGGCCGCCTCTGCCACCGCTACGGCAACCACCAAGTCACCGTCGTCTGCGCCGTGTTGCTGTCCCTCAGCGTCTCCCTCCCCCCGCTCACCCACTCACCCCTCACCCTCGGCCTCGTCCTGCTGATCTTCGGCGCGGCCTACGGCGGGATCAACAACCCACAAACACAAAGATTCCGCCTCCCCGCGCAGGTTCCGCGTTATACAGGGGCCTGCTACAGCTGGCGGTTTCCGCAGCTCAGCGCCCATCAAGCGCAGCCAAAGCAGGCGCCTTCTAAGCGCTTGGCCACAGGTTCGAGTCCTGCCGGGGGCGCTTCGCTACACCCCGTGTTTCCGCAGGTCAGGTCGGCTGTAGGGCTCACCGATGGCACTTCCTCTCGTTGCGCGTTGCTCGCGTCAAATGAGCGATGACGTCGACCTGTTAGCGCCCATCGATCGCGCCGCCGACGAGATGCCCGAGGCGGTCGCCCGGCTCATCAAGGCGTATTCGGCAGCTGGATACACGGTGGAGACGGCCCAACAGACCCCTACCTACAGCCGGTTGAACGTCATCGATCCGTCCACCGGATCACAAACCAAGGTGGAACTCGTCGCAGAATTCCTCCGCCATGCGCCCGTCCCCTCCGAGCTCCGTCCTGTGCTCCACCGTTACGACGTCGCCGCCGGCAAAACCGGCGCCCTGTTCACCCGGGCCGAGGCCCGCGACGCCATCGATGTCGACGGCCTGCTCAAGACCGGCTACAGCCGTGAGCGGCTGATCGAACTGGCCACACAGAACGACGCCGGATTCGACCGTCGAATGTTCGCCAACGCCCTCCGCCGTGTGCAGCGCTACACCGACAAGCAATACGCCACCTACGGCCTCGGCACCCAGGCAGCCGCCGCGCTCCGCCAGCAGTTCAACGACTGGCAACAGCAACTCACCCAGCCCGAATCCGACCAAGATCGCTGAGCCAGAGTGAAATCCTCCTGCGCCAGGCAGCGTCGGCTGGGGCGATCCGGCGCGTCGTCTGAGCCACGCCGCTGAATCGCCGCCGACGGAAATCAGGTCGGCCACGGCCCGCAGAACGGCGCGGCTTTCGGCCTCCGGGAGGTTCCTCGACACCTGCTGGGTGTACTCCCGGATGACATCGTGCGGTCGGAAACGGCGTGGTCCGTCGGGGGACTGGATTACGACGGCCAGATGAGCGGTGAGCAGTTCACCCACCGCCTTGGGGGTGACCGCCGGGACAGGACGGCTCAAGCGCCCTGGCGACCCTGTCCGCGCAGGTCAGGGTTTCGGCACGGGCCAGGACGCGTTCACCACCTCACGACCGCTCAGGTACCCCGGCGGGCTCGCTCGACGATCTCGTCCTCCGTGAGCGGCACATCGTGGTGACTGAGGCAGATCAGCACCTCGATCTTGCTGAATCCGGTCCCCTCGCCTGCGGCGTTGAACATGCCGGCCTTGAGACCGGCGAGGTTGTCGAGGACCGCGTTCCGCGCCTGGGCCATGGTCTTGGCGGCCTCGATGTGCGCGGGTTGGGTGAGTCGGCCGATGAACTGGTTCACGGTGTTGCCCAGCGCCTGGTTGTGGATCCCCCTGGGGAGCTGTGAGGCGAGGACTATCCCGAGTCCGTACTTGCGTATCTGGCGGATGAGTTCGACGGTGCTGTCCGTACTCGGATTCGATGCACCGGAGGGCACGAAGTTCTGCGCCTCGTCCATCACCAGCAGCCCGCCCAGGGCACGGTCGCCGACCGGGTGTGCCCTGAACCATGAGAACAAGGTCGCCTGGAGGCGGCTGACGAATTGGGCCGGTCCGTCGCCGGACAGGCCGATGAAGCTGATCACCGAGATACGGGCGGCCTTCCCCGGCGACGGGATCAGGAGCATGCCGGGATCGGCGGGTGCGCCGGACTCCCCGAACAGCGGGTCGGTCTCCATCGCGGCTTCCAGCGTGTCCGCCATCTGAACCGCGAAGCGACTCGTCCTGCTGTTCACGATGTCGCTCGGAGGCTCGGCGAGCAGCTCGACGAAGCCGGCCAGGGTCTTGCCGCCGTCGCGCGCGTACCGTTCGAGAGCACGTTTGAGGACCCCCAGCTGCTGGGTCGCGCGAGCGCTGCTGCCGCGTACACCGGCATGTGGCGCGAGTGAGGTCACGGTCGACCTGACCAGACGGGGGAAGTCGTCCTCGTCGTCAAGGACGGGACCGAAGTCGGGAAGCGGGTAGAAGGAGATCGGACGTCCCCGGTTCAGACCCGGTGTCCACACCACCACTTCGACATCCGCGAAATAGCGTCGGGCCTCGCGCTCATGGTCGTCCGTCCAACCCTTCGGTGGGCGCGACCAGGGGTCGCCGAGCCGTGCGAGGTCGTCGTTCGGATCCAGCACGATCACCGAGACGCCGCGCAGAGCGCACTGCTCCACAAGCCGCTTGATCAGGACCGTCTTGCCCGATCCCGCCGCGCCCACCACCGCGGTGTGCATCCGGAGTCGTTCCATGGGTATCGCGAACGAACGGCCGCCCCGGACCGTGGTTCCGACGACGATTTCGGTACGAGCGGCCTCGGCGTCCTCCGGTATGCCCGCCGCATCCGCCGCCACCCTGGAGCCGACTTCCGTGGTCGCGATGCCGAGATGCTGCCGTAAGTCTCCCAGCACCGGCGCGAAGATCTCGATGTGGGAAGCGGGGCGCTCCTGTCGCAGCCATTCGTCCAGGCCTGACGTACGGTCGTCGAACATGGCCCGAAGGGCGGCCAGGGTCCGGAGGTCGGCGGCGCCGATCGGCAACGACACCCCGCCCCGCGCCTCGAAGTCGTCCTTGATGTCCTTGGTCCTGGGGCCGCTCGGGTACGGCATGTTCCGCAGCAGAATCAGCCGGCGGCTCGCCAGGTCGGCCGTCAGGCCGGCCTCCACGGCCGCGTTACGGATCCGGTTCTGGGCGGCGATGGCGTTGTTCGCGGCGATCGCCCGGAAGGACCAGTGGAATTCGTTCTCGCTGGCCTCGTCCACGACATAGCGCAACCGGGCGTGCAACGCCGCCTTGCGGCCGAAGTCGGTCTCGATGGAGAACCGCGTCTCGTCGGCGCCCAGTTCCCTGAGCAGACTCCGCAGCCCCGCGCCCAGCAGAGCGGGCGTCAACCCGTCCTCGGTCGTGGGGTCGAGCGGCCCGAGGTCGTCCGCCTCGGCACGGAGCTTGTCGAAGGACTCCGTCAGGGTGCTCAGGTTGACGGCCCTCGCCGGTGCGGGCGGTGCGGCTGCCGTGGGCTCCGCGCCTGCCAGGGAGGTCAGTTCGGCAACCGTGCCGGTCTGCAGACACGCCTCGATGTGCTTCTGGACTCGGATGAGCAGCCGCCGTGCGGTGTAACGGTGTGGGGCTTCGGCCAGCGCCGCCGAGGTGACCGGCCAGGTGGGATACCGCGGAGTGAACCCCATCGACTCGAAGTAGGCCCGAAAGCGGCTGCTGACGATGGCGGCGGCGGTGGCCTCGTCGGGAATCGCGCCGAGCGTCGGCAGAACCTCGAACCGGTCCAGGGCGGACCGGACGGCCGCCCGGGAAATCTGCTCCCAGGTGTCCTCGTGGCACGCCACGACCATCAGGGTCCGGCGGGCTTCCTCCCGCAGTTCCATCAGGCCGGTGGCGATCTCACTGCTCAGCCGCTTCGCGGCCCGGCCCTCGCCGGAAGGGGCCGACGTCAGCGACGACGTCTCCGCGGCGGACACCAGGGTGTCGAGCTGGTCGAAGGCGAACACCAGCGGTCCGACCAGGGCGAACAGGCGCGTCAGATCGCGGAGGACGAGTTGAGCCGGTCGCCCGCCCGGCGACATCCCCCAGGCGGCGCGCTTGTCCCCGTCGTCGTCGTTGAGCGCGAAGTAGGCCCTGCCGATCTCCACGGAATCGCCGGTGGAGGCTATGAGCGCCAGCGCGCGGGCCGTGTCCGCGGCCTCGTTGCCCACCTGCCGGTCGATGGTCCGGATCCCCCGAACGAACGCATCGACATGGGTGCGCGTCAACTCGCGCCGGCCAGTGACGGCGGTATGGGTATCCGTGTCGAGGCGAGCCCGGCGCGAAAGCTCGTCGAGCAGGCGAATCAGTTGTTCCTGGCCTCCCTCGTCCTCCCGGTAGAGACTGTCGACGAGACTGTCGGCGGCGCTCTCCCAGAAGTTTCGGCCGGTGACGAGCTTGACGTAGAAGAAGGAGCCGCCGCGCTCCTGGATCTCGTGGCGGGTCCAGCCGAGCAGATGCGTCTTGCCCGAACCGCTCTCGCCACGCACCACGGTCGCAACCGGCGAGTGGGCGCGCTCGACGGCGCTCATCGCCCTCCCCAGCCGCCGGAATACCTCAGGATGAAGGCCGTCGACGTGGTAGGAGGTCACCGGTGTCCAGATCTCTTCCTGGGTCAGCGCGGTGTTGATGTACAGCGTCTCCAGGGCGGCGAGTTCCCCGTTCACGCCGGTCCGATCCGCAGGAGGTGGCGGGGTTCGCCGCCGATGTCGACGGCGGCTCTGCGGTCCTCGTCGCTGAGCGTGCGCTGGTTGAGCTCGCTCATCAGCTGTACGTCGGGCTGCTCGATCATCCGGTCGAGTTCGGCGTCGACGGCCCCTCGCGGCAGATTCTCGAGCCATGGGCGCAGCGCCGACAGTCTGACCCAGCTGCCCGGTTTCCGGCGGACGGTGAGTTCCGTGTAGGCCGCGCGGATCCAGTCCTCGACGTCGGGCTGGAAGAACTCGCCGAACTTGGTGCCGGAGCGGGCCAGGTACTGTCCGACGTTGTCCAGCACCGCGTAGAGCACCCCGGCCGGAAACTTCGCTCCGTCCGGACGTCCGGCCACCAGAGCGGACTCGCACCAGGTCCGGCCCGCGGACGTGAGCTGGTGCGTGTTGACCGCACCGGGCTTCCTGGTCACGATCCGCTCGGCATCCTGGTTCACTCGCCGTCGCACCGCCGCGGTGATCTCCAGGCCGGCGAGTTCGCGCAGTTCACGGTTGGTCACCGGCCGTGCGACCACCATCAGGGCGAACAGCGATGCATGATCCCGTACAGTCAACTCCGTTGGCACAGTACCCCTCCTCGATGAGCCGAAATCCGGTCAAATGTCGAACCCCCGCCTGGGCACCAGTTCCACCCGGCCGGTCATGCTGGACAACTCGCCCATGACGGTGATCACCTGCCGTTCCCGATGCGCGGTGATCGCACGGTCGTACGAGGCCTGGTCCGGGAGCCGCACCCAGACGGCCCGCCGGACCAGTTCGGCGTGCTCGGTGCGCAACTCACCGCGGACCTTGATCCGCCACCGGTCGTTGCCGGAGGAGTCGTCATGCAGCCCCTCGACCACACCGGAGACCGTCGCGGCACCGGTGGCGTTGAGGCCGCGAAGCCGCAGGGACGCGGCGTGCAGAAGCGATCCCGAGGTCTCCGGGAACGCGACGACGCGTGACGGCACATCAAGTGGCTGCGAGCGCGCCCACCGGAAGCCGATCTCGAAGGGCTCGCTCCGGTCGAAACCGGAGAGCTCACTGAGCGCCTTGCACAGATCCGCGGAGACACCGGCCGTGACGGTCTCGTCGAAGGCCGCGGGCGCGTCCGCCGCTACGGCTGCCTGGGCCGCGCTCACCGCCTCGAGCATCTGGACCAGCACGGCCCGACCGGTGACCTGCTCCCCGCTCGGCGTTCGGGCCGTCGCGTCCGCCGCCACCCGGATCTCGACGACGTAGCTCCCGGCGCGGGAGGGGCCGAGTTCGGCTGCGTGCAAGAGGTCGCCCACCACGCCCGGTTGCCGGCCGGCGAAGGCGAAGTGCGGACCCTGCACGACGGTGCGCGCCGCCGCCGTCAGGAGGTTGCGGACACCCAGCACCGTCTGCGTACCCAGAAGCAGCGAGGTGTAGCCGGGGTCGTGGCCGGTGGGAAACGTCCGGAAGGACTGCTTGTCCAGTTGCGGTCTGGCGATCTCCAGGGCGATGTCGCTCACCGGCCGGTCCTCCAGCGCGCACAGACAGCGCAGGATCTCCCGTAATCGAGGGTCGTTGTCGCCCATGCCGTCGCGAGCGGGTACCAACACCTCGTAGTCGCCCGGGTGTTGCCACACACTCGCTCCGCGCCAGCCTTGTGGATCCCGCTCCCAGCCCGTTTCCGCCAGATAGCTGGCGATGTCGTCGACCTTCAGCGGAATCGTCATCGGTCCCCTACCAGTCGGACTGCGTCTCGGTGAGCCGGCGCAGTGAGGCGGCGGTGAGCACGTTCGCTGTCGGAACTCTGACCGGACGCCATCGGTCACGGTCGGGGTTCTTGATCGGCTCCTCGGCGCGAAGCGAGACGAAGTAGCCAAGGTGGCGGAGCAGTACACCGTCGGTGCTCATGGCCGCGTACGCCTGGTTGTCGGCGGGGACGCAGATGACGAACAGAAACCGGGGCACGGTGAAGTCGGGACCGGCGAGCTTGTTGAACTGCCGCTCGTTGAGCCCGCGGAAGTTCAGGTGGCCGGACGACACGGACGGCTTCGACCATGTCTTGATCTGAGCCTCGACAGTGGGTGACAGCGTCCGTCCGTAGCGGCCGGTGGCGCGGAACCCGAGGTCGACCCCGTCCGCGTCGAGATCGCCTTGCAGGACGATCAGGCCTGCCGCAGAGGCCAGCACACGGACGTAGTCTTCGCCGAACTTGCCCTGATGCTGCTTCGCATCGAGCACGAAAGCCCCCCAATGTCCCCCTACTGTGGCACACAGTAGTCAGAACCTTACGGCACGCGCTAACGGCTGTCAGGGCCCCAAAATGGACCTTCCGACAGGCCTGCGAAACGATGGCCGGCAGGCAGCTGTTCATCCCCGATGCGATGTAGGGGCGGGCCTCCGCTCCGGCCGGGTACGGACGATGCTGTGGTTGCCGCCTATGGCTCGTTCTCCCGTTCGGGAACGACGAACCTCGCCCCTGCTCAACGCAGTTATGTGTCCTAACAACTCTGCGCCTGACCTCACGTACGGATCAGGTCGAGTCCGTACACCACTTGCCAGAACGCGAGCCCGAGCAGCCCTCCGGTGGAACGGAAGTACGGGAAACCCTGAACGGACACCACGGCTCGGATAGCCTCGTCAATCCTGGGGGCCGAACTGACGTACGGCGCACATCACTTCGGGGGATCCGTGTCAGAACAGCGGCCGGTGCCACCGGGCTTGGCAACGAACGAGGCCGCCGCGCTGCGGCAGACCGGTGCCTCACCCCTGCGCCTGGGCGACCCGGACCACATCGGCCCCTATGCGCCGCTGGCCCTGCTCGGCAGCGGCGGTATGGGGCGCGTCTACCTCGCACGTCCGGCGGACAGCAGTGCCGGTCTGGCCGCGGTGAAGGTGATCAGGCCGGAGTACGCGGACGATCCCGGCTTCCGGCGCCGGTTCGAGCGTGAGGCGTCGGTGCACGAACGCGTCAGCACGTCGCACACACCGAGACTCTGTGGCACGGGCTTCCAGGACGAGTTGCTGTGGATGGCCACCGAGTACCTCCCGGCGCTCGATCTGGCGCATGCCGTACGTGAGCACGGTGCCCTGGAGACGGCCGCAGTATGGCGCCTGGTCGCGGAACTGGGGCAGGCACTGGCCGACCTCGCCGCCACGGGGATCGTGCACCGGGATCTGAAACCGTCCAACGTGCTGCTGTCCGTCGGAGGCGCGCATGTGATCGACTTCGGCATCTCGAAGGCCATCGACGCCAGCACGATCACCGGCACGGGTGTCCGGGTGGGAACTCCGGCCTACATGTCGCCGGAACACCTGAGGACCGGCAGATCCGACACCGCGTCGGACGTGTTCTCACTCGCCGGAACGCTGGTGTACGCGGCGGTGGGGCGCGCCCCGTTCGGCGACGGTACGGGAGTCGACGTGATGCACCGGGTGGCGTTCGAGGAGCCGGACCCCGAGCTGATCGCCGAGATCTCGGCGGCGGACCCGGCGCTCGGCTCGCTGCTGACCGCCTGCCTGGCCAAGGAGCCCGAACAGCGGCCCACAGGGCAGGACTTGATCGACACGGCCGGCGAACGAACCGAAACGACCGTGTGGCCCCAGCCGCTGGCCGACCAACTGCTGGCCCGGCAGCGGGCGTACGAAGTGCTGTACCGCCTCCCCGTCGCACCCCAAGCCCGATTACGGTCTCCGGACGAACGGCCGATGGCGATGCCGCCGTCTCCGGCCGGGCCGGACGGCCGACCTGGTCCGCCCGTTCCCGAACCACTGGTGGTGGCCGCCGATGCCGCCACCGGCATGCCATCGGCGCGCCCTCCGGAGGGCAAAGTCCCTACCTGGGCACGGAAGAAGTCGGTACGGGCAGTCGCCGTGGGCATCGCCGTCTGCGCGGTGGCCGCAGGGGTCTTCATGGTCAGTGGCCACGACGCCCCGCCCGCCGCTTCCGCCCCGGGGTCCGCCACGACGACCGGCCGCACCGTGCCCGGTGGCACCGCCTTCTCACCGATGCCCGGGGCTTCGGACGCGAGGGCCGCCTCCGGCAAGAGCGTCGACGGCGCCGCGAACCCCGACGGCGCGGCCACGCACCCCGAGGACTCCGGCTCCGCCGCACCGGCGGTGCAGGGCACTCCCTCCGCTCCCGATGCCGATCCCAGCGCCTCGGCCGACGCGACTCCCTCCTCGTCCCCGAGCAGTCCGCCCACCACCGAGCCCGCGACCCCGGCCTGGATCTCGGACTGCACGTACTACCGCGGCAACGGACGCACGCGCCTGGGAGACAGCGGCAAGCGTGTGCTGCAGGTGCAGTGCATGCTGACGAAACGCGGATACGGCGTCGGGAGCACAGGCGTGGACGGCGACTTCGGTGCCGGAACCGAGTCGGCGGTGCGGAGTTTCCAGAGCGACAAGCTGCTGGACGCCGACGGCATCGTGGACCGCGAGACCTGGCTCGCCCTGCGCAGCGCGGAGTGATGCCCGTGCCCCACCCGCGCAGTGCTGGACAGGGGCGGCTCGGTCGCCGGATCCGGCCCGGTCAGGCCGGGTGGTACCTGCTCCCGAGCCACCCATGCTGCGACCACCTGGGCGTCGCACCGGCCACCCGCGGCTTCGACGTGGCGTGCATCGGCGAGGACAGCATCGACCGGACATCCTTCGGCCACGGCGACCCCGCCCGCTCGGCCGGCCACTTCAGTCGGGGGTGATCGGTTCGCGATGCCTGACGATCGGATGGATGAGGTCGTACAGCACGAAGTTCCGTCCCGCCCTCGGGATCATTCAGCGGGGTGTCTTGACGTGGGGGTACGGGGCGGAGACATACGTGCTGTGATGATCTGCGGCGCGCAGGGCGGCGGTGAGGCGCTCGCGCGGTTTGAGTCCGAGCTCGGCGGTGGCGTGCAGAGCGCCAGGTCGTCCCCGGAGCCCACAGCGGCATACCCCTCCATGGGCTCACCGACTTGATAGTCGTCATGGATCTCGAAGAGACGACCGTGGACACCGACCAGGAAGACACCTGCCTGTTCTTGCTCGGAGTCCTTGCGGGCCCACCCACCGTCCTTGAGGCAGGCTCGGACGGCGTTGATGAAGCGCGTGGCCATGAAACGGTCGAGGTCGCCCTCGGGGTGCGGGGCCTCGAATGCGTGGTGCAGCAGCCGGCCCATACGGAACGAGGTCGTGAATCCAAGTACATAGGGGTCGTTGGTGAAGACCTTCGGGTCACGACGGATCGCGAGCTGTGACCCGCCGCTGCCTGCCGAGTCTCCGGCGAGATGAGTGCGCCCGCGATGGACCAGGCCGACGATGACGGTCAAGTCACCACCTCCAGGGACTTGTTGGGTCCTTGTCGTCCTGCATGAACCCGTTCTGCCCCCTGCCCGGGCGGAGCCACCACTTCCACGAGGAGACCTGAAGGAGCGTTGATGAGGGCGCGACGGCCACGGGTGCCGTCGCATCGGTGGTGCGTGGAGCCGCCGTCGGTCGACCCGACCCGACGTGAGACCGGTTGTCCCGGCCGATCTCCTGGCCGTCACCATCGCCGTGGTAGGTCGACGAGCCGGCGGACACGCCCGTCGGATCATGCCGCTCCGGATCCGGCCGTCGAGGCCCCCGAGATGGTCCACGGGCAGCGCCCGGGGCGAGCCGTGCCTCGCCCCGGGCGCCCGCCAACCCCCTTGCCCTGGGCGCGACCCCCGCCTAGCCTGATTTTGTGCCGCAAATAAACAAACTCCGAACGCACAACGCCGTGCCGGGCACCCCCACCGACCTCACCCGGCTCCGGATCACCCTCACCGCGTTCTTCGCCCTCGACGGCTTCATCTTCGCCGGCTGGGTCGTCCGCATCCCCGCCATCAAGGAACAGACCGGCGCCTCCGCCAGCACCCTCGGACTCGCCCTCCTCGGCGTCTCCGCCGGCGCCGTCATCACCATGATGCTCACCGGCCGCCTCTGCCACCGCTACGGCAACCACCAAGTCACCGTCGTCTGCGCCGTGTTGCTGTCCCTCAGCGTCTCCCTCCCCCCGCTCACCCACTCACCCCTCACCCTCGGCCTCGTCCTGCTGATCTTCGGCGCGGCCTACGGCGGGATCAACGTCGCGTTCAACAGTGCGGCGGTCGACCTGGTCAGGGCCATGCGGCGGCCCATCATGCCCAGCTTCCACGCCGCGTTCAGCCTCGGCGGCATGGTCGGCGCCGGGCTGGGCGGACTGGTCGCCGGGTTCCTGACCCCGACCCAACACCTGTTCGGCCTCACCGTGATCGGTCTGCTCGTCACCGCCGTGGTCGGCCGCGAGCTGCTGCGTCTGAAGCCCCCGGCACTCCCTGAGAACGCGCCGAAGGCCTCATCGAAGGAGGAGGCCGCGCCCCGCCGCCTCACCCCCCGCACCCGCGGCCTCGTCTTCACCTTCGGCCTGATCGCCCTCTGCACCGCCTTCGGCGAAGGAGCCCTCGCCGACTGGAGCGCCCTCCACCTGGAGCAGGACCTCGACGCCACCGCCGGCGCCGCCGCCATCGGCTACTCCTGCTTCGCACTCGCCATGACCGCAGGCCGACTCACCGGCACCCGGCTCCTCGAACGCCTCGGCCGCACCCGCACCCTCGTCTCCGGCGGCACGGTCGCCGCCCTCGGTATGCTGCTCGGCGCCCTCGCACCCACCCTGTGGGCCGCGGTCCTCGGCTTCGTGATCACCGGGCTCGGCCTCGCCAACCTCTTCCCCGTCGCCGTCGAACGCGCCGGCACCCTCGCCGGCCCCGACGGCGTCGCCATCGCCTCCACCCTCGGCTACGGCGGCATGCTCCTCGGCCCACCCGCCATCGGCTTCATGGCCGACTGGTACTCCCTCCCCGCCGCCCTCACCAGCGTCGCCGCCCTCGCCGCCGTAGCAGCCGTCATCGGATTCCTCACCCGGCACGCGGCAGAGAACTGACGCACGGCGGAGGACCGATGCGCTGATGAACGGTGCTTGGCGCAGGGCTGATTCCACGTCACCGGCCGCAGCGAACAAGCCAACGAGCGGTCCGAGAAACGCAGTTGATGCCGACGTGGCGCATGAGTCGAGCCACGGGGGAATAACGTGGGTGTCCACGGCCGATCTTCGACGGTTCCGTGGTTCTCACCGCCGTACGCACAGGAGCTTCCATGACCGAAGCGGCAGACAACTCCGAGCAGGATCCGCTCGCCAGGTTCGACACCACCGTGCCGCAGTCGGCGCGGATCTGGAACTACTGGCTGGGAGGCAAGGACAACTACGAAGTGGACCGTGTCGCCGGTGACGCGTTCCGCGAGATCTTCCCCGGGATAGAGACCGGAGCCCGGGCCGCCCGCTACTTCCTCGCCCGCGCCGTCCGGCATCTGGCCACCGAGGAGGGCATCCGACAGTTCCTGGACATCGGCACCGGACTGCCCAGCGTGGACAACACCCACGAGATAGCCCAGCGGGTGGTCCCCGAGTGCCGCATCGTCTACGTCGACAACGACCCGCTGGTGCTGGCCCACGCCCGCGCGCTGCTCACCAGCTCCCCGGAAGGCGTCACCAACTACGTCGACGCCGACCTGCGCGACCCGGCCACCATCGTCCGCGAGGCCGGCAAGACACTCGACTTCGACAAGCCCGTCGCCCTCATGCTGATGGGCATCCTGGGCCACATCGAGGACTACGACGAGGCGCGCTCGATCGTACGGCGCCTGGTGGAGGCCCTGCCTTCCGGCAGCTACCTCGTGCACTACGACAGCACCGACACCAGCGAGGCCTACGTCGACGCCATCCGCCAGTACAACGAGGGCGGTTCGATCCCGTACATCCTGCGCAGCCCCGAGCAGATCGCGGGCTTCTTCGAGGGGCTTGAGCTGATCGAACCGGGCGTCGCGTCCTGCTCCCGCTGGCGTCCCGACGACAGCGCCTGGGGCCTGCCCGCGGAGGTCCACCAGTACGGCGGTGTCGCCCTCAAGAGCTAGCGCCTGTCAGGCAGTTCACGTCTCCTGAAGGATGCGATGCAGGATCGTCGGAGTCTCCTCCGGCGATTCCGCCTCCACCACCAGGCGGTTCATGACGTCCCAGTAGCACTCGATCTCGGTCGGCCGGTCGGGGTAGAGGGCGGTGACCCGCTGTTCCAGGTAGACCATGTCGGGCAGCCGGCCGCCGGGCAGCCGCAGGATGGTCACCGGTCCGGCCTCCCCCGCGTGCCCGCCCGCGAGGAACGGCATCACCTGGACGGTGACCTGCGGCAGCCGGCAGATCTCGATGAGATGCCTCAACTGGCCCCGCATCGTGCCGATCCCACCCACCGGGCGACGCAGCGCCGCCTCGTCGATCACGGCCCACAGCTGTGCCGCCGGCCTCCGGCGCAGAATCCGCTGCCGGGTCATCCGCAGCTTGACCCGCCGGTCGAGTTCCGCCCCGCCGGCGCCCGCGTGGGCGAGCCGGAGGGAGGCGCGCGCGTAGTCGGGGGTCTGCAGCAGGTGGGGAACACGCTGGACCTCGAAGCAGCGGACGAGACTCGCCGCCTGTTCGGCCCCGAGGTAGGCCCGCGCCCAGGTGGGCACCACATCGTTGAAGTGCTGCCACCAGGCAGGGGAGTTGGCCTCCTCGGCCAGGGCCAGCAGGGTGGCGCGCTCGGCCTCGTCCGTGACGCCGTAGAGCGTGAGCAGGTCGGCCACGTCGCGCGGCTTGAAGCGGTGGCGGCCGGCCTCCAGTCGGCTGATCTTGGACCGGGAGGCGCGGATGGCGTCGCCCGCGGCCGACCGGGAGATGCGCCGCTCGTCGCGCAGTGCCCGCAACCGCGCGCCCAGCACCAGCCGTGGCACGACAGGTCCGGCCGACAGCCCGTCCAGCGGCGTGGTTAAGACCTCGTCGAAACCCATGTCGGAACCCATGCGCAACTCCCTGCGGTGAACGGCCCTTGCACGCCCGCTACTTGCCCCATCCGCGAACGCTGAAGCCAGTCATCCTAGAGGGCCGAGGGGCACACGATCTTCACGTTGCGGGAATGATCTATACCTTTACGGCCAGGCCGACACGCAGGCATTTCCTATACGATTTTTCTCACAGCCGGGCCACGCAAGAGACGCGGACGGGAGCCCTGAGAGTCACAAACTCCCTACCCAGCGCACCTGTTCGTGCCGCAAGTCTTGACGGGCGCAGGTTCCTCCCCCACGATCGCCGCATCGATTTCCTATCTGATTCCTATCCGAATCCGCAGGGGTGGGCCATGCGCTTCCCAACCAGATCTGTCCTGCCCGGAGTTGTCGCCGTCGCGCTGCTGGCGACGGGGACAGCGGCCTGTACCTACAAGAACTCCGATGCGCAGTCCGGCAGTCAGGCCGCGCCGGCCGCCCGGACCGGCGCCGGCGCCGACCTCGTGGACGGCTCCCAGACCAAGGTCGCCCTCGTGCCCGGCGGCGCCCACCCGTACTTCCAGCCCTGGAAGACCGCGGGTGCCGCAGCGAAGAAGACGTACGGCCTCGGAGCCGTAGCCTTCGACGAGACGGCGGAGTGGGACCAGCAGAAGCAGAACAACCTGCTGTCCACGCTCGCGGCCCGCGGCTACAACGCGTTCGGGGTGTTCGGCGTCTCCCCCACCGACATCAACTCGACCTTCGCCGACCTCAAGTCCCAGGGTTTCCCGGTGGCTTCGCTGGGGTCCTGCCCGGCCGGCGACAAGGACGACGCCGACTTCTGTCTCTCCACCGACGTCCAACTCGCCGCCTACAAAGCCGCGAAGGCGGCGATCGCGGCCATGGGCGGCAAGGGCACCCTGGTCCACCTCACCGGCAACAACGTAGACGCCAATACCCAGTTGAGGATCAAGGGTGTCACCCAGGCCGTGAAGGAGTCGGGCGGCAAGGTCAAGCTCCTGCAGACCATCACCGACATCGACACGGATCTGCAGACCGCGCAGAAGGCGGTGTCCGACCTGATGGCCGCAAAGGGCAGTCAGATCACGGGCATTGTCGCCACCGCCTACAACCCTGCCGTCGCCGCGGCCGACGTCGTCAAGTCGTCCGGCTCGAAGGCGAAGGTCATCGCGATCGACGACGACGCCAAGATCCTCAGCGGCATCAAGCAGGGCACGGTCACCGCCACCGTGGTCCAGAACCCGGTCGGCCAGGCCGAGATCGGGACCTGGGCGCTGGCGCTGCTCCAGACGAAGCAGTGCACGGTGCGCTCTCCCGGTGTGGAGGTGGACTCGGGTTCGTTCGTCGTCACCAAGGCGAACGTCGCCGGGTACGACAAGGCGCGGCAGGCGAAGACCGCCGAACTGAAGAAGCAGTTCGCCGACAAGATCCTCTCCTGCGCCTGACGGCCGAACACCACTGATGACGGGCTATCGCCGACTACTGCCGGCCAACCCCCACGACAGAAACCGGAATTGCTGAATGAGCAGCAGCATCATCACGGCCGCGACCGCGAGGCTGGTCGACATCGCCGTCGAGCAGGACCGTACCGACGCGGTGCAGTCGTTCGTCAAACAGGAGACGGTCCTGGTCGGCCTGGAGACGGCCGACGGCCTCGCGGGCACCGGCTACTCCTACACGATCGGCACCGGCGGCAGCTCCGTACTCGCCCTGCTGCGCGACCACTTGCTGCCCGCGCTCGTCGGACAGGACGCCCGCAACATCGAGGCGCTGTGGCAACGGCTGTTCGCGCTGACCCGCTCCACCACCACCGGAGCCATCACCTCACTCGCCCTCGCCGCAGTCGACACAGCCCTGTGGGACGTGCGCTGCAAACGGGCGGGCGAACCGCTGTGGCGGCTGGCCGGCGGTCACCGTCAGGAGGTGCCGGTCTACGACACCGAGGGCGGCTGGCTCCATCTGAGCGCCGAGGAACTGGTCAAAAGCGCCCTGCGCGCACAGGAGTTGGGCTGGGCGGGCGTCAAGATCAAGGTGGGCCGGCCGCACCCCGCCGAGGACGCCGAACGCCTGCGCGCGGTCCGCGAGGCAGTCGGCCCTTCCCTGCACATCATGACCGACGCCAACCAGTCCCAGACGGCATCCTCCGTCCTCCGGCTCGCCGCCGCGCTGGAACCGTACGACCCGTACTGGCTGGAGGAGCCGCTGCCCGCCGACGACATCAGCGGGCACGCGCGGCTCGCAGCGGCGACCCGCATCCCCGTCGCCGTCGGCGAGTCCATGTACTCGCTCATGCAGTTCCGCTCCTACCTGGAGGCCGGTGCCACGTCCGTCGTGCAGGTCGACGCCGCGCGGATCGGCGGCATCACGCCGTGGCTGAAGGTCGCGCACCTGGCGGAGAGTCACAACGTCGCGGTCTGCCCGCACTTCCTGATGGAACTGCACGTCAGCCTCGCCGCCGCCGTACCGAACGGCCAATACGTCGAGTACATACCGCAGTTGAGGGCGGTCACCCGCACCGAACTGACCATCCGCGACGGGAAGGCCGTAGCCCCGGACTCGCCGGGCATCGGCATCGACTGGGACCCGGACGCGCTGGACGACCGGAGGGTGGCATGACGACCTCGATCAGCCCGCCGGACACCGTCCCGGAGGAGAAGACGGCCACCCACCGCATGCCGTTCTGGGTCAACCAGCGACTCGGCCTGCTGGTGCTCGTCATCGCGCTCAGCGTCCTGTTCGGCGTGCTCCGACCGGCCTTCCTGGACCAGCAGTTGGTGCTCTTCCCGCTCCTGCGGGACGTCGCCACGCTCACCGTGGTCGCACTCGCGCAGATGGTCGCCCTGTCCGTGGGCCACATGAACCTCGCGGTCGGCCGCATGGCAGCCTTCGGCGCCATGTTCGCGGGTCTCGGCTACGACCGTCTCGGCGTCCCGATGCAGGTGGGGCTGCTGATGTGCCTGGCCGCCGGGGCGGCCATCGGCGCGGTCACGGGCTGGCTCATCGCCCGTACCGGAGTGAGCTCCTTCGTCGTCACCCTGGCCATGGACTTCGCCCTCCTGGGCCTGGTCTCCCTCATGTACTCGTCCCTCACCGACGACGCCGCCTTCACCACCCACCCCTCCGGAATCGACGCCCTGCGCTCCTACTCCCTCGCCGACATCTGCGCGGGCCCCATCTGCGGCTCCCCCGCCGTCCCACAGATCGCCCAGTTCACGGTCCTCGCGATGCTCGCCCTCGGTTTCCTCTACGGCTGTACGCGCATCGGCCGTGAACTGCTGCTCACCGGCGCCAATCCGGCCGCCGCGGAGCTGTCCGGCATTCCCACCGGCCGCCGGGTCCTGCTCGCGCACACGCTGTCGGGGCTGCTCGCGGCGCTCGCCGGGTTCATGGCGGCGGCCGGCACGGGTACGTTCCGCGCCTCCATCGGCGACGACTTCATGCTGCCGTCCTTCCTGGGCGCGGTACTCGGCGGCACCCTGCTCACCGGCGGGGTGGTGTCCGTGCTGGGCACGCTGCTCGGCACCGCCCTGGTCGGCGTGATCCGCAAGGGCCTCGACCTGCTCGGCGTGGGCCTGGAGAGCCTGAACATCTATCTCGGCTGTGTCCTCCTGCTGGCCCTGTCGGCCGACCGGATCCGCACAGTGGTGTCCTATCGCAAGGTGGTGCGCTCCACATGAACCGCTTGAACGTGACGCTGGGGCAAGGGAGTTGGGGCGGCTCGGCGCTGCGCCGGTTCTCCCGTTCCACGGCGGCGATGCTGCTGGGCGTGGTCGTGGTGGGATACGTGGCGCTGGGCATCGCCTCGTCGGGCTCCTTCTTCGAGGGCCCCTCGGTGCGGGTCTTCCTCCAGTACCTGGCCACTCCCATTCTCATCGGGCTGGCCCAGATGGTGGCGCTCTGCGTGGGTCAACTCAACCTCGCCGTAGGCGCGTTGGGCGGCTTCACCGCATGCCTGATGGGCGTCCTCATGGCCGACCACGGGGTGCCCGCCGGAGTCGCCGTGATCGTGGGCCTGCTGACGGCGACGGCCATCGGGCTGGCGACCGGTGTCGCCATCGTGGGCACCCAGATCAACGGGTTCATCGTCACCCTCGCCACGATGACGATCCTCCTGGGCGCGCAGTACCGGCTCACCGGCACCCGTACCGTCGACGGCTACTCGCGCACGCTGCGCGACTTCGGCACGGCGGCGCCGCTGAACATCCCCCTCGTCTTCGTCACCGCGCTCGTTGCGGCGGCGCTGCTGGCCGCGTTCATGTACCGCACGGTCGCGGGCCGACGGCTCCTCGCGGCGGGCGGCAACCCGCTCGCGGCCCGGCTGTCCGGTATCTCCACCGACCGGCAGATCGTCGCCGCGCACACGCTGTCCGGGCTGCTGATCGGCGTGGCCGCCGTGACCGCCACGGCCTCCCTTCCGGGCGTCAACCGCAGCGTCGGCGGTGACTGGCTGCTGCCGAGCTTCGCCGCGCCGATCATCGGGGGCGTGGCGCTGACCGGCGGTTCAATCGCCGTGCTGGGCACGGTACTTGCGGCTTTCGTGACCCGGCTGATCGACGCAGCGCGCGCCCAGTTCTCGCTGGACCCGAGCTGGGTGAACCTGCTGATCGGCCTGGTCGTGCTCGGTACGGTCGCCGGTGGCCGGCTGCACCAGACGCGCCTGGAGAAGTCCGCGACGACCGACGGCGCCGTCCTGCCGCAGACCGGAGGTGCCCAGTGAGCGGCACGGTTCTTCTCGAATGCCAGGACCTGGTCAAGGTCTTCCCCGGTGTCCGGGCCCTGGACGGCGTAGGGCTACGGCTGACCGCCGGCAGCGTGCACGCGCTCCTCGGCGAGAACGGCGCCGGCAAGTCGACCCTCATCAAGGTCCTCACCGGCGTCCACTCCCCCGACGGCGGCAGGCTCACCTGGAACGGCCAACAGGTCCATCTGCGCTCGCCGTTGGAGGCGACACGGACCGGCATCGGTGTCGTCCACCAGGAACGCAACCTGATCCCGGGATTCTCGGTGGCGGAGAACATCACCCTGCAGAACCCGCCCTCCCACCGCGGCCTGGTCGACCGCGAGGCGATGACCGCACCGGCCGTCGCCTGCCTCGCGGAACTCGGCGTCGACCTCGACCCGCAGCGCCCGGTGCGTGAACTGTCCGTGGCGCAACAGCAGTTGGTGGAGATAGCCAAGGCCCTCTACACCGAGAGCCGGGTCCTCCTGCTCGACGAACCGACCGCGTCCCTCTCCCCGCAGGAGACGGAACGCCTCTTCGAGGTGATCCGGCGACTGGCCGCCCGAGGCGCCTGTGTCGTCTTCGTCAGCCACAAGCTGGAGGAGGTCTTCGAGGTCTGCGACACGGTCACCGTGCTGCGCGACGGCAAGTCGGTCCTGGAGTCCTCTCCCCTCCCCGACCACACCCACGACGACATCGTGGGCCTCATGGTGGGCCGCGCCCACGCGGCGACGGAGATGCGCCCCCGCACAGTCGATCCCACCGCTACCCCAACTCTCGTACTGGACAAGGTCTCCACGGCCGGCGGACACCGTGACATCAGCCTGGAGGTCCGGCCCGGCGAGATCGTCGGCCTGTACGGACTGGTCGGCGCCGGGCGCAGCGAACTGGTCAAGGCGGTGCTGGGCCTGGACCGCATCACCGGCGGTGAGGTCCGCGTCCACGGCAGTCCGGTCCGCATCACCTCGCCCCGCCAGGCCCTGCACGAGTACGGCATCGGGTACGTCACCGAGAATCGCAAGGAGGAGGGCGTCTTCCTTGAGCAGCCCATCGTCCGCAACATCACGGTGACGGTGTGGAAGCGGCTCGCCAAGGCACTCGGGTTCGTCTCGGCGCGCGAGGAGCGGGACGTCGCGCAGGATCTCGTCGACCGGCTCGGCATCCGGGTCTCGGGGCTCGGGCAGAACGCGGGTGAGCTCTCGGGCGGGAACCAGCAGAAGGTCAGCCTCGCCAAGTGGCTTGCCGCGGATACCCGGTTGCTGGTCATCGACGAGCCGACGGTGGGCGTGGACGTCCGCACCAAGCGCGCCTTCCACGAACTGATCTGGGACCTGGCCCGCGACGGCCTGCCCATCCTCCTCATCAGCAGCGACCTCGCGGAGATGGTCACCCTCGCCGACCGCATCGTCGTCATGACGGACCACCGCATCCGCGGCGAACTCGACAACGACCGCGACTACGACCGCATGAGCGGCCGGGTGATCCGCCTGATCCACGACCGTACGGTGCGCGCGACACCCTGAACCCCAGCCCCTGGAACGGCCGTTCACGCTACAGGGGGCTGGAAGGCGGACCCTCGCCGTCCTCGATCTGCCGTTCCAGGCTGCGCGTCAGGTGCTCCGTCATCGCCTCGGCCGCCCGTTCCGGGTTGCGGCGCAGAACGGCCCGTACGATCCGCTCGTGCTCGGCGACGGTGGGGCCCCAGGCGCCAACCACCTTGCTGAGCCGGAAGATGTGCAGATGGGCGTGGAGCCGTTCCACCGCGTCCGCCAGCAGTGGTCGGTGCGCGGCCTGTCCGATCGCCTCGTGGAAGCGCTGGTCGAGGGCGGCGAAGTCGCGGTACGACGCGTACCGTTCGTTCGGACTCGGGTGGGCCTGCATCTCCTCGACGATCCGCTCAAGGCCGTCGAGTTGCGCTTCGGTCGCGTTGACGGCGGCCAGCGCGGCTGCCTTCGGCTCCAACAGCAGCCGCATTTCGAAGAGTTCGTCGAGACCCTGGCTGGTGAGCAGCTGCGTGGCCCGGTATCCGGAGAGCGCCCGCTTCACCACCAGGCCGTCGGACTCCAGCCGGGCGAGCGCCTCCCGTACGGGAGTTGGCGAGACCTTGAGGGTGCGGGCGAGGGCTTCGATGCCGACGCGGGCGCCGGGGGCGATCTCGTGGTCCATGACCATCGCCTTGATGCGCTCGTACACACTGTCCGACAGCGCCTGCCGGACGGGCGGCGCAGTCCGCTCGTCACCCTCGCCCTCGTCCGGGACCCCGGCCGCGGAAGGACTGTGCGGCGGCATCCCGACTCCCTCTCAAGGCACTTGGCGTTCCCGACAGTTTACCCAGGTAGACGGGTTGAGAGAGGGTCGCCCGCAGAACATCGCCGACTGGTTCGGCCCATCACCCCGCCTCAGCCGCGACCGTCGCCGCTCCCCCGCTCTTCTCGGTCAGGTCGAGGCTGCTGCGCAGACTGACCGGCTTCAGCAGGATCGCGGCGACCACCGCGAGGACGGCCGCACCGGCCGAGAGGAGGAAGATCTGGGCGGTGGCGTCGCCGTACGCGACACGGATGATCTCCTGTACGGCGGCGGGCTGCGCGGAGACGTCAGAGGCGGAGCCCGTGGTCCGCAGTCCCGCCGAAGCGAGTCCGTGGGCGATCTGGTCCTGGACGTGCCGGGCGAGTACGGCGCCGAGGACGGAGACGCCGATCGTGCCGCCGAGGGAGCGGAAGAACGACACCGTGGAGCTGGCCGCGCCGATGTCCTTCAGCGGCACGGTGTTCTGCACGACGAGCACCAGGTTCTGCAGCGTCATGCCGACACCCATCCCGACGCACAGCATCGCCACGCCCAGCAGGAGCATGGGCGTCTTCGAGTCGATGGTGCCGAGCACGGCGAACCCGACCGTGAGCAGGACGGCGCCGGTGATGATGAACGGCTTGATCTTCCCGGTCCGGCTGATCAGCCGCCCCGCGACCGTGGAGGCGACGAGAATGCCCGCCATCATCGGAATCGTCAGCAGGCCCGCCTCGGTCGGGCTGTGTCCACGGCTGAGCTGGAAGTACTGGCTGAGGAACACCGCGGCACCGAACATGGCCGTACCGACGGCGAGGCTGCCGACGATCGCCAGCGCGGTCGTGCGCTGCTTCACGATGTGGAGCGGTACGACGGGTTCGACGGCCCGCGACTCCACCCACACGGCCGCGCCGATCAGCACGAGCCCGCCGGCCACCATGACCCCGGTCTGCCACGAGCCCCAGCCGAAGGAGTTGTCGACGAACGACACCCACACCAGCAGCACGCTGACACCCGAGGCGATGAGGGTCGCCCCCAGGTAGTCGATCTTGACGTTCTCACGCCGGAGGACGGGAAGGCTCAGCGTCCGCTGGAGCATGAACAGCGCTACGGCCGCGATCGGCACGCCGATGAAGAAGCACCACCGCCACCCGAGCCACGAGGTGTCCACGATGACACCGCCGAGCAGTGGCCCGCCGATGGTCGACGTGGCCGTGACACTGCTCAAGTAGCCGCTGTAGCGGCCGCGTTCGCGGGGCGGGATCATCGCCGCGAGGGTGATCTGGACGAGAGCCTGCACACCGCCGACGCCGACACCCTGCAACGCCCGCGAGGCGATGAGCTGCCCCGCGGTCTGACTCACCCCGGATGCCACGGCACCCAGCACGAACACGCCGATGGACACCTGCACGAGGGTCTTCTTGCTGAACAGGTCGGCGAGCTTGCCCCAGATCGGTGTCGTCGCCGTGGTGGTGAGAAGCGTCGCGGTGACGACCCATGTGTACTGCGTCTGCGACCCGTGCACCGCCCCGATGATCTTCGGCAGCGCGCTGGAGACGACCGTACTGCTGAGCGTGGAGACGAACAGCGCGAGCAGCAGCCCACTGAGCGCCTTCAACACCTTCCGCCGGGCCGCGGGCGATATGTCCGACGGACTCGACTCATTCACTGCCGCGCTCATCAGACGGACTCCAAGGCACCTGTTCGCTATACGCCATGTATAGCGACTTCGGCTCACCATACATGGCGTATAGCGGCGGGAAACAGTGCCCATGTGCCGCTGGCGCTCGCTGTTCGCATGGCGACCACGCCCTTGACCGTCACGCCCGCCGCCGACGCGATCCCGCTGCCCGGGGCCGCGCCGGTGGTCGCTCCGCAAGCCCCGGGGAGCGACCGCCGACGGCCCGGGACTCACCGTCATGACGCCTCGGAGCCCACCCCCTGCCGCTCCTTCAGCCAGGTCACGCTCTCCGCCACCAGGTCGAAGATGTCGGCCCCTTCAGCGATCCCGTCCGCCTCGATGATGTGTACCCGGATCGTGTCCCGGCCGGCGTCGAGCGCGTCCGCCAGGGCCACCGAGCCCTGGCCGGCGGCGACTTGGGGTTCACCGCGTACGGCCGGGCCGTCCTTGACGTGGACGAGTTCGACGCGTTCGCCGAGCCTGGCCACCACGTCGGCGGGGACCTGGCCGGCGGTCTGGGCCCAATAGAGGTCGACCTCGGCGACGATCGACGGGTCGAGGGCGTCCCACAGGACGTCGTAGCCGTAGCGGCCGTCGTCGAG
Organism: Streptomyces prunicolor; assembly: GCF_045162825.1. Lineage (NCBI taxonomy): Bacteria > Bacillati > Actinomycetota > Actinomycetes > Kitasatosporales > Streptomycetaceae > Streptomyces > Streptomyces prunicolor. Next base: position 1,165,380 of record NZ_CP108676.1, read on the forward strand.
GGGGGTCCACTCCCAGTAGTGGTTGTGGTAGCCGACCCGCAGGTCGTGGGCGGCTGCCGCCTTGGCCAGGGCGTTGAGGCGGTCGGCGTACCGGCGAACTCCCTCGGCCGAGACCAGCGCGTCGCGGGTGAATCCGGGGAGTGCCTCGGGGGTGGAGGCGATGGCGATGGGCACGCCCGCTTCGGCCATCTCCTCGAAGAACCAGCCGGGGTCCTCCGCGTCGGGCAGTCGGGCGTGGGTGGAGGAGACGGTGAGGCCGGCGGCGTCGATGTCGGCCTTCAGGGAGCGGGCCTCGGCCAGGCGCGCGGCACGCGTCAGTTCGGTGCGGCCGAGGCGGAAGGGCTCCACCGCGGTCACCCCGAGGCCGGCGATCCTGGCCAGCGTGGCGGGGCGGTCCTCCAGGACGTTCATCAACGTGTAGAGCTGCAGGCCGATGTCCGGCATGCCAAGGTCCAATCTGTCGGGGCCACTTGGTCACTTCACCGTCACTTCACCGCGCCTGCGGTGAACCCGGTGATGAGGAAGCGCTGGAGGAGGAGAAAGCCGGCGACCACGGGGACGGACACGACCAGGGAGGCGGCCATGACCTGGTTCCAGTAGACGTTCGCCTCGGTGGAGTAGGCCTGGAGGCCCACGGCCAGGGTGCGGGTCTGTTCGGTGGTGAGGACCGAGGCGAAGAGCACTTCGCCCCAGGCGGTCATGAAGGCGTAGATGCACACGGCGACGATTCCGGGGGTCGCGGCGGGCACGATGATCTGCAGCAGGGTGCGCAGCGGTCCGGCGCCGTCCACCTTCGCCGCCTCGTCGAGGTCGCGCGGCACCGTGTCGAAGTAGCCGACCAGCATCCACACGGCGAACGGCAGGGAGAAGGTCAGGTAGGTGACGATGAGTCCGGTGCGGGTGCCCACCAGGTCGGTGCCGAGGTTCTGGTCGGCGTAGACGAACAGCAGGTACAGCGGCAGCAGGAAGAGGATGCCGGGGAACATCTGGGTGGCGAGCACCGCCCCCTTGAAGCTCGCGCTGCCGGGGAACGTCCAGCGGCTCAGCGCGTACGAGGCGAAGATCGCCACCAGCACCGACAGCACCGTGGCGGACACGGCCACGACGAGCGAGGTGACGAAGTACTGGGCGAGCGGCACGGTGTGCCAGATGTCGATGAAGGACTGGATCGTCGGCGACGACGGGAACCAGGTGAACTCGCCCTGCACGTCGGGGAGCGTCTTCAGCGACGAGGCCAGCATGACGTACAGCGGGGCCGCGACGAACACCGACAGCAGGGTCAGCGTGACGTACCGGAAGGCCCGGTAGCCCGGGGTGTCATGATTCATGGCCGGTCCTCCGGGTGAGAGCGAGATAGCAGGCGCTGACCAGAGTCAGGAACAGCAGGAGCAGCACGCTCATGGCCGAGCCGAGGCCGAAGTTCCAGGTGGCGAACGAGCTTTGGTAGATGTGCACGGAGATCAGGTCCCCGGCCGGCGGCGCCGAGCCGCCGAACAGGATGTACGGGGTGCTGAAGTCGTTGAAGGTGTGCAGGAACATCACGAGGACCAGCACCTTGTTGACCGAGGACAGCAGCGGCAGGGTGATCATCTGCAACTGCCGCCACGGGCCCGCTCCGTCGATGCTCGACGCCTCGTAGACCTCGCCCGGTATCGCCTGCATGCCGGCCATGAGGATCAGGAAGGCGAAGGGCCACATCCGCCAGATCGCGACGACGCACTCGGCCCAGAAGGCGTTGTGGCCGATCAGCCAGAACGGGTTGGAGTCGATCAGCCCGAGCTGCCCGAGCAGGTGGTTGAGCATGCCGTTGTCGCGCTGGAAGATGAAACGCCAGGTGATGACCGCGGTGTACGCGGGCAGTGCGTACGGCACGAGGAACAGCGTCCGCAGCAACCCCCGGCCGCGGAAGGCGCGTTGGAGTGCGAGCGCCGCCGCCATGCCGACGATCCAGGCCCCGGACAGGACCACGGCCGTGAAGCCGAGGGTGACGAAGAAGGACTGGGCCAGGGCCTTGCCGGTGGGGCCGTCGAAGTCCAGGACGATCCTGAAGTTCCCGAGGCCGGCGAAGGGCGCCTCCCACCAGTGGCTGATCTGGTACTGCGTCACCCGCAGGCCGCTCATCGCCACGCCGAGCACGATGGGCACGAAGTGGATCAGCAGTTCCAGGGCCAGGGCGGGGAGCAGGAAGGCGTACGGGATCCAGCGGCGGCCGCGCGCCCGGAAGCGGCTGCCGCGCGTGGGCTGTTTCGGTGTGTCCGGGGTTCCGGGGCTCTCGCGGGTCCCGGAAGGACTGATGACTGCCATCGTCCTGCTCCTAGCTGCCGGCTTCGAGCTTCTGGTCGGCCGCGGCCATCTCGCTCTTGATCGTGGCCTTGCCGGGCTGCTTTCCGGTGGCGGTCTGCGCGGCGAAGGAGTTCATGGCCTGGCCGACCAGGGTCTCGAACTGGGCCTCTTCCGCAATCTGCGGAAGCGGTACGGACCGGGCGGTGAGCGTCTGGCGGGCCACGGCCAGCGCCGGGGTGTCGAACGCCGGGTCCTTCGCGTCCGTGACCGAGGGGAGCGACCCGTAGGCCTTGTTGAGGATCACCTGTTCCTTGGCGCTGGTCAGGAACTTGACGAACTGGGTGGAGCCGTCGAGGTTCCCGGTGTTCTTGAAGACGGCCACGTTGATGCCGCCGACGAACGAGCCGATGTCCTTGCCGCCCGCGACCGCCGGGTCCTGGGCAGGCACCGGGACGACGCCGTAGTCGGCCGTCGTCATCTTGTACTGGCCCAGGGCCTGGCCGGCCGACGACTGGGCGAGGATCATCCCGGCCTTGCCGGAGGCGAAGTTCTGCATGAGGGCGACCTTGTCGGTCATCTCGGCGTCGGACGGGTTGACGATGCCGTCCTTGCCGATCCAGGACAGCCACTGGTCGATTCCGTCGACCATGCCCGTGTCATCGAACTTCGGGGTGTGGCCGCTGAAGACCTTGGCTCCGTGCTGGGTGCCGAGAATGAACGCGAAGTGCGCGGCGAACGAGGACGCGGCGCCCTGCAATCCGAGGCCCCACTGGTCTGTCTTGCCGTCGCTGTTGGTGTCCTTGGTGAGCTTGTGTCCGTCGGCGACGAACTCGCTCCAGGTCTTCGGCGGTGAGGTGATGCCCGCGGCCTTGAACAGCTTCTTGTTGTAGAAGAGTTCGTACGAACTGGTGTAGAGCGGCAGGCTTGCCGGGTCCTTGCCGACGGCGCCGGTGGACTTCAACGCCGTGGGCAGGAAACGGGATTCGCCGCCGACTTTGGCCAGCAGTTCCTTGTCCCACGCGACGAAGGCTCCGGTCGCCTGGAGTGACGCGGACCAGGTGTTGCCGATGTTCAGTACGTCGGGGCCCTTGCCGCTGGTCGTCGCCGCGAGGATGCGGTTGAGCAGGTCCGCCGACGGGATGACCTCCAACTTGACCTTCACGCCCGTCTGTTGGGTGAACTTGTCGATCTCCGGCTGGAGGATCTTCTTGTCCGCGTCGAGGCTGGTGCTCTGGTTTGACGCCCAGTAGGTGATGGTTTTGTCACCGGAGGCGGAACTGGAGCCGCCGCCGCACGCTGTGACACCGGCGCCTGCCAGCATCGCCGCAGCCGCGAGCGCGACTGCACGGGTTCTGCGCTGCATGAGTTTTCCTCTCAAGGACGTACGAGATCGATGGGGGTGGTGCACGGGATCGGTGCCGACGTGCGGGGCCGGAGAGGTTCAGGCGGAGACGGACTGCGGGAGGGCCGCGGGCGCGGGCCGCTCGGCGCGGCCGGTGATGGCCCGGGCTCCGGCGGCGAACGTCGACTGCTCGATCGCTTCCAGCACTTCGAGCACGTGCAGCGCGAACTCGCCCGGGACACGAAGTGGTTGACCGCGCAGGGACTCGACGAGGTCGTTCACGCCGTGACCGCGGAAGGGACCGGCTTCCGGGTCGCGGGTGGGCGGGATGACCGGGGGGAGTTCGGACCAGTCCGTGTCCGTACGGCGCTTGATGAGGACCGGGGCGTCGTGGCGGTTCGGGTCGGGGATGTTCAGGGTGCCCTCGGTGCCGTAGACCTCGATGTGGGGCAGGGTCATGTCCCAGATGTCGAAGCTGTAGAGGGTGGAGACGATCGCGCCGGATGTGGTGCGGAGGATCGCGGCGACGGTCGTGGGGACGGTGACCTCGACCTCGTCGACGACGCGGTTCGGGGTGGTCACGGTGATCCGGGGGCTCGGGATCGTGCTGGTGCCGACGACTTCGGCGACGGGTCCGAGCAGGTTGACCAGGGCGGCCACGTGGTAGGGGCCCCAGTCGAGGGTCGGGCCGCCGCCGGGCTGGAAGAAGAAGCCTGGGTTGGGGTGCTTGGCCTCGACCTTGGACGAGCGGACGAAGGACGTGGCGGCGAAGGGCGTGCCGATCAGGCCGCCGTCGACGGCGGCGCGTGCCGTCTGGCCCGCCGTGCCGAGGAACGTGTCGGGGGCGCCGGCCAGGACGCGCCCGGCCGCCTCGGCCTGTGCGAGGTTCTCGCGGGCCAGGGTGACCGTCGCGGCGAGCGGTTTCTCGCTGTAGACGTGCTTGCCCGCGGCGAGCGCGTCCCGGGTCACCTCCCAATGGGCCACGGGGGGCGTGATGTTGACGACGACGTCGACGTCCGGGTCCGCGTAGAGCTCGGCGGGTGTGCCGTACGCGGGGATGCCGTGCTGCTCGGCCTTGGCGCGGGCCCTGCCGACGTCAATGTCGGCGATCCTGATGATCGGCAGGTCGCCGTACCAGGCAAGGCCCCGGGCGTAGGCGTCGAAGACCATGCCGGCGCCGACGACGCCGATGCGTGCGCGAGGGGTTGATCCATTCACCGTGTCTCCCAAGTCGCGGTCGAGCGGAGCGAGTCCGCCGGTGGATGAGACCGGACGTGCGAGACACGACGGAAGGTAGCGGCGACGGTGAGAGGCGGTAAAGGCCGCCGGTTCGCTGGGCGGACCGCCCCGCTCAGTGGGTGGTGCGCGGGCCCAGGAAGCGCCCGATCCCGTCGGGCGAGAGCAGGTGCTCGATGCCCAGCACCATCGCCCCGACCATCGCCGCGTCCCGCCCCAACTCGCTGCGAGTGATGGACAGTTCACGGGTGGCGAGCGGCAGGGCCTGCCGGTACACCACGCCCCGCACCGCGGAGAGCAGGTCGTCGCTGGCCTCGACGATCTCTCCGCCCACGACGACGTGCCGCGGGTTCAGCATGTGGATGCACAGGGCGATCACCTCGCCCAGCGTGACCCCGGCGGCGCGCACCGCGTGCAGCGCGTCCGGCAGACCGTCGCGCAGCCGTGCCAGGAAGTCCCGCATCGCGGCACCGTCCTCCGCCACGTCGAGGCGCGGTTCACCGGTCGCCACCAGGCGCCGGGCGAGCGCCGCGGTGGACGCCACCGCCTCGACGCAGCCGGCCTTTCCGCACCGGCACACCACCTCCTCGGCACCCGGGACACGGATGTGCCCGATGTCTCCGGCCGCCCCGTCGGCGCCCCGGTGCAGCGTCCCGTCGGCGAGCACGAACCCGGCGCCGATACCGGCGCCGACGGTCACGAACAGCACGGGCAACTGCTCGGGCGGCACCGTCCGCGCCTCGCCGAGCGCCATCAGGTTGACGTCGTTGTCCACCAGGACGGGGCAGCCGAGCTCGCCCCCGAGCCGCTCGGCCACCGGGAAGCCGTCCCAGCCCGGCATGATCGGCGGACGGACGGCCATCCCGCGCGCCACGTCCACCGGACCCGGCAGTCCGACGACCAGGACGCGGGGCCGGTCCGCCGGGACCTTCGCCTGTTCGAGCAGGTCGGCGAACTGCTCCACCAGAAGGTTCACGGTGCGCTCCGGGCCCTCGGCGAGCGGCCAGGGGACGACCGTGTCGGCGAGCACCCGCTGGGTCAGGTCGGTCACCAGGCAGCGCGTCGAGAAGGTGGTGAGGTCGGCGATGAGCACGACACCCGCGTCCCCCGCGAGGCTCAGCCGCAGCGCCGGCCTGCCCCTTCCCCCGCCACCGGCGTCCTCCCCGTGCAACAGGCCCGCGTCCACCAGATCCTGTACGTGCGTGTGGATCGAGGACCGCGAGAGCCCGGTGAGCCGGGACAGGTCCAGGCGATGCGCCGCCTCGCCGGCCGCGATCAGCCGGGCTATCTGGCTGCGCACCGCGTCGGGATGACGGCGCGAGCCGCTGCCCGGTGCGCCCAGTCGTGCTGCCACGCTCACTCCCCCTGGAAAGGCCGACGCCACCAACGGACGATTAATATTCCAGAAACGACAATATTCAAAGGGCTTTCCTGACAGAAGTATGCCTCTTACTGTTGGTCGCGGATGAGACCGGAACAGCGAGCTCCCGTACGGCACCTGCCGAAAGGATCTTGCATGGCTGCCCCGACTGGGCACACCACACGCGTCACCGAAACCCCTCTACGACACCCCCGCATCCCGCGCCCACGGGTCGCCGTCCTCGGCGCGGGCATGATCGCGGGGGTCCACGTCCGCAGCGCCCGCGCGGCCGGCGCCGACGTGGTCGGCGTCCTGGCCTCCTCACCCGAGCGGAGCCGGGCGGTCGCACACGACTGGCAGCTCGACGTCGGCTATCCGGACGTCGACGCCGTCCTGAACGACGACCGCGTCGACGTGGTCCACATCTGCACGCCCAACCACCTCCACGTCGCCCAGGCGCGCGACGCGCTGCTCGCGGGCAAGCACGTCGTCTGCGAGAAGCCGATCGCCACTTCGGCGGCCGACGCCCGGTTGCTCGCCGACACCGCCGCGGCCTCGGGCCTGATCGCCACCGTGCCCTTCGTCTACCGCTATCACCCCATGGTCCGCGAGCTGCGGGCACGGGTAGCGGCCGGTGACTTCGGCCCCTGGCAGTTGCTGCACGGTTCGTATCTCCAGGACTGGTTGCTCCCGCCGGAGAGCACCAGTTGGCGGGTGGACCCGGTGGCCGGCGGCCCGTCGAGGGCTTTCGCCGACATCGGCTCGCACTGGTTCGACCTGGTGGAGTGGGTGGCCGGGGTCCGGATCGCCGAAGTGCTGGCCGAGACCGCGACGACGGTGGCCGAACGGCTCGACGCCGGGGGTCCCACGTTCTCCGGTGCGCCGCTCGCCGGTTCGGTACGGGTCCCGGTCACCACGGAGGACGCGGTCGGTGTGCTCGGGCGGACGACGGACGGGGTCCTGGTCTCCGCGACCGTCTCGCAGGTCTCGGCCGGCCGGAAGAACCGGCTGTGGTTCGAACTCGACGGCGCGGACGCCAGCGCCGTCTTCGACCAGGAACTGCCCGAGTCCCTGTGGCTCGGCTACGGCAACCGCACCGAGACCCTGGTCCGCGATCCGACGTCCAACACCCGTGAGGCGGCCCGGCTCTCCCTCGTACCCGCCGGACACGCCCAGGGCTATCTGGAGTGCTTCGAGAACTTCGTCAAGGACACCTACGCGGCTCTGCGCGGCGAGACCCCGGAGGGACTGCCCACCGTGCTCGACGGTGCACGGTCCGCGCACCTGGTGGACGCGGTCCTGGCTTCGGCGGACCGGCGTGCGTGGACGTCGGTTCCTGGATAGGCGGCGCGCATGAACCACGATCCCCGGCTGATCAGCGCGCGTCGACCACGATCCCCGACTGGCCGGTGCGCGTGGACCACGGCCCTCGGCCGGTCGGCGCGCGTGGACCGCTGTCCCCGACCAGCCGGCCGGCGCGAACCACAGACCTCGACCGACCGACGCGTGCGGCTCCTCTCCCGGGCTGACCGGCGCAGGTGACTCCTAGCCCCGGCCGCCCTCCCCCACCCCTCCCACCGAAGGACCCGCGCCATGAAGCTCGGATTCCTGACCGCCTGCCTCCCCGCCCTGTCCCTTGACGAGATCGCCCACTGGGCCGCGGCCGAGGACTACCAGACCCTCGAAGTCGCGGTGTGGCCGAACACCGGTGGCCGCGACTTCGAGGCCTCCCATCTCCCGGTGGCGACCTTCTCGCAGGCCGACGAGGACGCGACCCGCGAACTGCTGGGCCGTACAGGCCTGGAGATCAGCTCGCTGGCCTACTACGAGAACAACCTGCACCCCGACCCCGCGACCCGGGAGGCGATCAGAACCCATCTCCGGCACGTGATCGACGTGGCGGCACGGCTGGGCGTGGAGTCGGTCGGCACCTTCATCGGACGCGATCCGGGGCTCTCCGTCGTGGAGAACCTGCGCGAGGGCGAGAAGGTCCTCCCCGAACTGGTCGCCTACGCGGCGGATCGCGGCGTCAAGATCGTGATCGAGAACTGTGTGATGGAGGGCTGGCACCCCGACGGATATCCGGGCAACCTCGCCTACTCCCCCGAGCTGTGGGAGTGGATGTTCGGGCTCGGCTTCTACCTCAACTGGGACCCCTCGCACCTCACTTGGATCGGCGTCGACCCCCTCACGACGATCGAGCCGTACATCGACCGGATCATCCACACCCAGGCCAAGGACGTCGAGCTCTTCCCCGCCAAGCGCGACCGGTTCGGCTTCTTCGGGACCGTGCACAAGGGCGACAACCCCTGGGAGATGGGCTGGTGGCGCTACCGGGTGCCCGGTCTGGGCGAGGTGGACTGGCGCCGTGTCGTCGACCGCTTCCACGAACTCGGCTACACCGGCACCGTCTCCGTGGAACACGAGGACCCCGTCTGGTCCGGAACCGAGGACAAGGTGAAACAGGGCCTGCGCATCGCCCACCGGACACTGCGCCCCCTCGTCGGTGAGCAGGCAGTCGTGGAACGAGACATCCAGGCCCCCTGAACGAACCCGTGAGGCGGGGTGGTTCACAGGTGACCGTGAACCACCCCGCCGCCGGACGGAGAGCCGTCGCTCAGCTGCCGTTCCGGCACCTGGTGATCGAGCTGCACCCCCGGGAGTAGCTGTTCGCGGTGGGCGAGTTCAGGGTCGTGTCGTAGTTCCAGTCGGCGCCGCGGTCGGTGGCCGGGTCGTAGGTGATGCGGGTCTGGGCGTGGTGCGGGTTGGCCACGAACTGGTCGTACTGGAACGTGATCGTGGACGGCACGAGGAAGCCCCGGTTGTAGCGGGCGGTCATCGTGTAGATGCGGGCGCCGGTGATCGCCCAGTTCGGGATGTGTCGGACGTACGCCCACTCGTTCTGCGTGTGGTAGTGGTTGTAGAGGTCCGTGTTGCTGCGGATCTGGTCGGGGACGTACAGCGCGTTGCGCGCGTACGCCGGGTCGATCGTGTAGACGAACGTGCGGGCGGTGATCGTGCCGCGGAGGCAGCGTTCCATGAGGTAGGGGCCGATCCCCGGAAGGATCGCGTAGGCGACGAGCCGGCCCGTGGAGCACTGGTTGTTCAGGGCGATGGAGGCCAGGTTGTTCACGCCCTGGCTGCGCGCGAAGTCCTCGGTCACGCCCAGCGTTCCCGAGGTCGAGATGTACTCGCTGTTCAGGGAGCGGTCGCCCTGGACGTGGGACACGATGTCGGAGTTGGTGCCCCGGGACCAGAAGCCGGTGTTGAAGATGCCCTGGTTGTTGTCGGCGATCGGGGCGCGGGAGTCGCCGCGGTACAGGGTGGCCGGCATGGCCGCCTCCGCCACGATGTCCCGGTTGTGCAGGGTGGGACAGCTCGACCCGGAGGAGGACGCACCCGAGGACGGGCCGCCCGGGCACGGGTAGGTCTGCGCCTGGGCGGTGGCCAGGGGGCCGAAGAGGGTGGCGATCAACGCCAGCACGGCGGAGGTCACGACGGACGCGATCGTGTGCTTCGCGCGGCGGGAATCTCCGGGTCCGCGGGTCGGTGCGGCGGCGGTATGCGGATGCGTTCCCCTCGTGGGGGGCTCCGTGACATCTGGGTTGCGCATGGCTCTGATCTCCAGGTTCCGGGTGCTCGCTCAGCACTTGCGCAACCCAGACTGCGCACCCGGGAGTTGATTCGACATCCCCTTCCATCAGGGAAATCAACTCTTATGGCCCGTTTTTGCACCCCGCCGACACGTCGGTCGGGGTACCTGGACCCCCGTCACATCAGCGGCAGGCGGTTCGCGCTGAGGGCCAGCACCACCAGGGCCGCGTCCTCGGGGCGTCTGGGGTCGCGGCCGGTGAGTTCGGCGAAGCGGTTGAGGCGTTGCTGGATGGTGTTGCGGTGGCAGTACAGGGCGGCGGCCGTGTCGGCGACGGAACCGGTGCCCGACAGGTGCGTCTGAACGGTCTCCAGCAGCCGGTCCACCTCCGCCGGAGGAGCTCCCGCGTGCAGGCCGCCGAACACGTCGGCCGCGAGATCCCGGCCGAGGTCCCCGGCCCGGTGGACCAGGACGTCGAGCCAGCTGTCCTCCAGGCGATGCGGGTCGGTGGCATCGGTCGGGAGCACGCGGGCCGTGGCGGTCGCCAGCGTCACCGCACGGGGCAGTTCGGTCAGCCCGGTCACCACCGAGGAGACACCGCACGGCGTCCCCTGAAGCTGTGCCAGCACCGCTTCCCGGGTCAGTCGGGGGCTCAACTGGACGACGAGGACCATGTCCGAGGCGACCGCCTGCTGTTGCAGCGGGGCACCGAGACCGCGGAGGGCGTTCGCGACCCCGCGCAGCGACGCTTCGCCGCCTCCAGGCGTGACCGCGCACAGGAAGTGCCCGGACACCTGGAACCCGAGCGCCCGCGCCGCGTCCTGCACCACGGTCGGGTTGCGGCCGTCACTGTCCAGGAGCCGGCTGAACCACAGCCGCCGCTCGTCCTCCGTCCGCCGCCCCATCTCCAGCACGGTGCGCTGGTAGGCGGTCATGATGCCGGTGACGTGGTGCTCGACCGCCTCCCACACGTAGTAGGCGGAGTTGACCAGCTGTGCCCTGCCCTCGTCGCCCGCGCGCCGCACCAGCGCGGCCCACACGACCCGGAAGTCCACGCGCGCGGCCTGGAGCAGCGCGTCCAGCGGAACGCCCTGCCGGGCGCGCTGTTCGCCGACCCGCTCGGAGACACCGGCGATGTGTTCCGGCACCGGCAGCCGCGCGACGGTGCGCAGCAGCACCTCGAACGCCTGCCAGGCGCTGTCGCGGAACTCCTGCGGGGAGACCAGCTCCGAGTAGGAGGCGCGCAGCGGCCCCACGTACTCGGCCCATTCGTCGACCAGGCTGTCGATCTCCTCCAGGCACTGGCGGGCCAGCGCGACGACATGCGGGTCCGGCGGGGGCAGCGCGGAGGGCGAGGGCGGAGTGTGCATGTGCTCCATCCTGGCCTGCTCCTCCCTGCCCGGCAGCAACGGGTTCAGCCCCGTACGCGGACGACCTTCCGGTTGACGAACTCGCTCATGCCGTACGCGCCCAGCTCCCGCCCCACACCGGAGAGCTTGACCCCGCCGAAGGGCAGGTCCTCCTGGGTGCCGGAGGGCCCGTTGATCGAGACCATGCCGACGTCGAGTGCGTCGGCGACCGTCTTCGCGGCGTCGAGGTCGCGGCCGAACACGACACTGCCCAGGCCGTACGGCGTGTCGTTGGCGAGGCGAATCGCCGTCGCGGTGTCCGGGACCCGGTGGACGACCGCGACCGGGCCGAAGATCTCCTCCCGGTACGCGCGCATACCGGGGGTGACGCCGGTGAGGACGGTCGGTTCGACGAAGGCTCCCTCACGGGCTGGCCGCCTGCCTCCGGTCACCGCCGTCGCGCCCTTCGCCACCGCGTCGTCCACCTGCGCGATGACGGTGCGGGCGGCCTCCTCGGAGGAGAGGGGTCCGAAGGAGACGCCGTCATCGGTGGGTTCCCCGACGGTCAGGGCCCGCACCGCGTCGGTGAACGCGTCCAGGAACCGGTCGTAGACGGAGTCGACGACGATGAACCGCTTCGAGGCGGTGCATGCCTGTCCGGCGTTGCCCATCCGGCCCTCGACGGCCGCGCCGACGGCGGCTTCCAGGTCGGCGTCGGGCAGGACGACGAAGGGGTCGGAGCCGCCGAGTTCGAGGACGTACTTCTTGAGGTGACGGCCCGCGACCTCGCCCACCGCGCGCCCGGCCCGCTCCGAGCCGGTGAGCGACACGCCCTGGACCCGCGGGTCCGCGATGACACGGGCGACCTGCTCGTTGGTGGCGTACACGTTGACGTACACACCGGCCGGCAGTCCGGCCGTCCGCATCATGTCCTCGATGGCCTGCGCCGACTCGGGGCAGTTCGGGGCGTGCTTGAGGACGATCGTGTTGCCGAGGACGAGGTTGGGCGCCGCGAAGCGGGCCACCTGGTAGTACGGGTAGTTCCACGGCATGACGCCGAGGAGCACGCCGAGTGGTTCGGACCGTACGACCACGTCGTCGCCGCCGCGGATGTCGAGCCGCTGGTCGGCGGCGAAGTCCGGGCCGTGCTCCGCGTAGTACGCGAAGATCGCGGCCGACAGGTCCACCTCGCCCAGTGCCTCGCGGGTGGTCTTGCCCATCTCGCGCGTGATGATCGCGGCCAGTTCCTCGCGCCGCTTCTCGAACTCCCGCGACACGGCGAGGACGAGTTCGGCGCGCTCCTTGACCGGACGTCGCCGCCAGTCGGTGAACTCCGCTGCCGCCGCCTCGACCGCGCGGTCGACCGTGGCGTCGTCGGACGTCGGATACCGCCGCACGAGCCTGTTCGTGGCCGGGTCGACGATCTTGTATTCCGTCATGTGTCTTCCGTCTTCCTTCCTTCGCGGAGCCGAGGTGGATCAGCCGAGGTGGAGAAGCGTCCGCAGGTCCTCGCCCGCCCGGATCCGCGCGAGGAGTTCCGGCTCGGCCGCGTCCGACAACTCCGCCTGCCGTACTACGGCGGCCAGTGCGCCCGGCGGCAGGGCGATCACGCCGTTGGCGTCGCCGAGGACGATGTCGCCCGGCGTGACACGGACGCCGCCGATGTGCACGGGCACCTGGTGCCGCCCGCCTTCGCCGTCCAGCCGCTTGGTGGTCAGGCAGCTGGTGCCCCGGGCGTGCACCGGCAGGCCGGAGTGCGGATCCGTCAGCGCGTCCACGTCGGTCACCACGCCGTCGACGAGGATGCCCGCGGCGCCTCGCGCTCGCGCCGCCGCGACCGTGACGGCGCCGATCGGCGCGTGGGTGTGGTCGCCGCGCATGTCGACGACCAGCACCTCACCGGGGCGCAGCGCGACGAGCGCGCGGTTGACCGCCGTGGCGTCCGGAGCGTCGAGGGCGAGCGTGGCGGCCGTACCGGCCATCCGACGCGGCTGCCCGAGCCGTCGTACGGCCGGATCGACGAAACCGTCTTCGAGCAGGTGGCCGAGGGTGGGGAGGTCGACATGCGTGAGGCGCTCCAGCAACTCCGCTTGCCCGAGGGCTACTTGACCTGTCGCCGTGACGCTCACCGCTCCCCCTCCGTGCGGACCACCGCGACGCAGTCGATCTCCAGGGTCACGCCCCACAGCCCCACGCACACCGTCGTCCGCGCCGCCCGGCGGTCGGCGAAGTACGTCTCGTAGACCTTGTTGTAGGGCGTGAGTTGGTCCGGTGAGCTGAGGTAGGTGTTGACCTTGACGACGTGGTCGAGGTCGGAACCGGCCGCGTGGAGGACGGCTTCGAGGTTGCGCAGGGTCGCGTGGACGTCGTCCTCGAAGGTGCCGGTAGACGTTTCCGGGGCGGCGGGTATCTGGCCCGTGGTGAAGACGAAGCCGCCTGCGGACGTCGCCTGGACATAGGGGCCTACGGCGGCGGGGACGCCCGGCGGCGACTCGATCCGCGTGATCCCGCCGACGCTCGTACCGCTGCTCATGCGACGGCCCCGATCGGGCGGCCGGCGGACCTGGACGCCAGGCCCGGCTCGTCGATGTCCCCGAACCGGGTCTCGGCGAGCAGGAACAGGGCCAGCAGGGACAGGGTCGCCGCGCCGAGGACGTACCAGGCGATCGAGGAGCTGTTCCCGGTGGCCGTCAGCAGCCACGCGGTGATGGCGGGCGTCGCCGCGGACCCGAGCAGGCCCGACAGCATGTAGGCGACGGAGAGGCCGGAGTACCGCACGTGGGTGCCGAAGAGTTCGGCGAGGAAGGTCGCGATGGGGCCGTAGTTGGCGGAGAAGGCGAGCATCATCAGCGCGTAGGCGACGAAGACGAGGGGTGCCGAACCGGTGTCCAGCAACCAGAAGAACGGGAAGGCGAGGACGGCCTCCGCCGCGATGCCGGCGTAGATGACGGGCTTGCGGCCGACCCGGTCGGACAGCCGGCCGAAGTACGGGATGGCCACGAAGGCGACGGCGCAGGACACCATGACCGCCCACAGCATCAGGTTCTTGGAGTGTCCGAGGTCGTTGGTGCCGTAGCTGACGCCGGAGGCCACCATCAAGGTGAAGGTCGAGCCCGTGGAGAGCGTCGCGACACCGCCGAGGAGGACCTGGCGCCAGTACCGGCGCATCAGGGCGACGAACGGGATCTTCGCCTTGGCGCCCTCGTCGCGGACGGCCTTGAAGGACGGCGTCTCCTCGATGTGCAGCCGGATGTACACGCCGATGCCGACCAGGAGCGCCGAGGCGAGGAAGGGGATCCGCCAACCCCACGAGTACAGCGCGTCGTCGCTCGTGGTGGAGGCCACCAGCAGGAACGCCCCGTTGGCGAGCAGCGTCCCGATCGGCACACCGATCTGGACCATGGAGCCGAAGAACCCGCGTCGATCGGCCGGCGCGTGCTCGACGGTCATCAGTACGGCGCCGCCCCACTCGCCGCCGAGCGCGAGGCCCTGGATCACCCGGAGGCCGAGCAGCAGCAGGGGCGCGGCCACGCCGAGGGTGCCGTAGCCGGGGACGAGGCCGATGGCGAAGGTGGCCACGCCCATCGCCGTCAGGGAGATCAGCAGCATGGACTTGCGGCCGAGCCGGTCCCCGAAGTGACCGAAGAGCACGGCGCCCACCATGCGCGCCAGATAGGCGGAGGCGAAGGTCAGGAACGACAGGATCGTGCCGACGGCCCCGTCGAACTCGGGGAAGAACACCTTGCCGAACACGAGCGCGGATGCGGTGCCGAACAGGAACAGGTCGTACCACTCGACCGTGGTGCCGACCATGCTGGCGAGGGAGATCCTGCGCATCTTCGTCGCGTCGAGCCGGCTGTCCGGGATCGGCGGGGAGGCGGGAGCGGTCATGGGGACTCCGGTCTGAGCAGAGGAAGCGGTTGGGTGCTGTGCGGGCGCCATCGGGTCGGCCCACCGTGCATCGACCCCTTCACCGGCCACAAGGAGCAGAAGCACACCGCCACGGGCCGTCGACTGTGCAGATGACCAATGCGCCACGTCGCACCACGAAGACTGGATGAAAACTTCGTGTTACGGAGCCTGGCCCCGCATCCACCTCTGTTCATCTGCACATCGCTGCGGCCGTATCCGGGGGCCTTTGCCCCGTGTTTCCGGCCGCCCCGAAAGCAACACTGACCGGGCAACCGCGGCCTCAAGAGAAGGAACACACACCCGATGGCGAACGTCGCACCCGAGTCTCCCGAACCCTCCGAGCGCCCCCTGTCCGCCGGCCATCTGCTCGTCGCGCAGCTGGAGCGCGAAGGCGTACGGCGGGTGTACGGCGTCCCCGGCGAGTCCTTCCTCGACGTCCTCGACGGTCTGCACGACTCGCCGATCTCGACGGTCGTCACCCGGCACGAGGGCGGCGCAGGCTTCATGGCACTGGCCGAGGGCAGGCTGACGGGGCTGCCCGGGGTCGCGATGGTCACCCGGGGTCCGGGCGCCGCGAACGCCTTCATCGCCGTCCACACCGCGTACCAGGACGCGACCCCGATGCTGCTCTTCGTCGGCCTGGTCCCGGTGCCCGACCGGGGCCGGGAGTCCTTCCAGGAGTTCGACCTCACCGGGTGGTTCGGCAGCACGGCGAAGAAGGTCGTCATGCTGGACGACCCGACCGCCGCCGCCCGTGTCGTCGCGGAGAGCGTCCACGTGGCGCGGAGCGGTCGGCCGGGCCCCGTGGTGATCGGCCTCCCCGAGGACGTCCTCACCCTGCCCGCGGGCACCTCCCGCCCGGTCCAGCCGCTCGCGGTGCCCAGGCCCCGCGCCGCCGAGGCCGAACTCAAGCAGCTGGTAAGGCGGTTCGAGCACGCGCGGCGCCCGCTGATCGTCGTAGGAGGCGAGGGTTGGAGCGCCGAGAGCGGCCAGGAACTCATGCGCTGGGCGACCCGCCACTCGATCCCCGTCCTCGCCGACTTCCGCGCCTACGACGCGGTCCCCCACGACCTCCGAGGCACGGGTGCCTACGCCGGTTCACTCGGCTACGGCCGTGGCGACCACGCCGCCCGGCTGCTGGACGAGGCGGACCTCACCGTCTTCCTCGGCGCCCCTCGCGGCGACGTGCTCAGCGACGGATACACGCGGGGTCTCGACTCGGAGACGGTGCTCGTCCTGCCCGGCGACGCACAGGGCCACAGCGGGCGCATCGACCAGTTCGTCTCGGCCCACGCACCGTCCTTCGTCCTCGACCTGGTCACCACGCCCGCGTCACCGGATGCCGACGTCGCCTGGTTCAAGGCGGCCGGGGAGGCACACGCGCACTTCTCCACTCCCGCACCCGAGCCGACGGCCTCGGACGACGACACCTACGTCGACCTCACCGCGGTCATGAGCGTGCTGCGCGAGGAACTCACCCCCGACACCGTCATCACCTACGGCGCCGGAAACCACGCCCTCTGGCCGGCCCGCCACCTTCCGCACCGCACCCCGGCCTCGCTCGTCGCCCCCCGCAACGGCGCGATGGGCATGGGCATACCGGCCGCCGTCGCCGCCTCGCTGGTCTTCCCGGGACGCGAGGTCGTGTCGGTCGCGGGCGACGGCTGCTTCCTGATGAACGGCCAGGAACTGGCCACCGCCGTGGGTCACGGCGCCGTCTTCGTCGCCCTGGTCGTCGACAACGGCTGCTACGCGACGATCCGCGAACACCAGGAAGGCGCCTACCCCGGCCGCCCGTCCGGCACCCGGCTCACCAACCCGGACTTCGCGGCATGGGCCCGCTCGTACGGCGCGTACGGCGAGACGGTGACCTCGCACCACGGCTTCCGCGAGGCGTTCCGCCGCGCCCGCGCGAGCGGACTCCCGGCCGTACTGCACCTGATCCAGGACCCGGCGGTCCGCGCCCCGGCGACCGCCGCCTGAGCCCCCGACTCCCCCTCCCACAACCCCCGACAGGACGTGATCATGAGCACCCCCGACGCCACCCTCTTGAAGGACTTCGCGACCCTCTCCGCCTTCGGCGCCACCCCCGCCGGCGGAGTCGACCGTCAGGCCGCCACCGCCGCCGACGGAGAACAGCGCGCCTGGCTCCACCAGTGGCTCACCGCCCGCGGCGCCGAGGTCCGCTACGACGGCGTCGGCAACCAGTTCGGTCTCTTCACCGTCACGCCGGGAGCCCCGTACGTCCTCACCGGCTCCCACCTGGACAGCCAGCCGCTCGGCGGCCGTTACGACGGGGCGTACGGCGTCCTGGCCTCGGCGCACGCCGCGCACCGGGCCGTGCGGCAGTACGGCGACTCCGACGCCGCACCGAAGTACAACGTGGCGGTGGTCAACTGGTTCAACGAGGAAGGCTCCCGCTTCAAGCCGAGCATGATGGGCAGCGCCGTGTTCACCGGAAAGCTGCCGGCCGACACCGCCCTCGCGACGACCGATCCCGCGGGCACCACCGTCGAGACCGCCCTCCGCGAGATCGGCACGATCGGCGACTACCCCGGACCGGACGTGGCGGCATACGCCGAGATCCACATCGAGCAGGGTCGCGACCTGGAGAACAAGGGGCTCACCATCGGCCTGGTGGACGCCACTTGGGCGGCACGCAAGTACCAGGTGGTGGTGCGCGGCGAGCAGTCGCACACCGGATCCACGATCATGGCGGACCGGCGCGACGCCCTGTTCGGTGCCTCGCTCCTCGTCGTGGCGGTACGTGAACTGGCCGAGCAGAGCACGGACTTGCCGCTGCACACCTCGGTGAGCGAGATGACCGTCGAGCCCAACTCCCCTGTCGTGGTGGCCCGCGAGGTGCGTATGCATGTCGACCTGCGCTCGCCCGACGAAGCCCTGCTCGACGCGGCGGCCAAGAAGCTGGCCGAGTCGATCCCGGGCATCGAGGAGCGCGCGTCGGTCTCCATCGAGCAGGTACAGACGCACGGTTGGGGCGTGGCACCGTTCCCCGCGGCCGGTGTCGAACTCGCCACCCGCGTCGCCGACGAGCTGGGGCTCAGCCACCAGACCATGATGACCATCGCCGGCCACGACTCGGTCAACATGAAGGACATCGCGCCGTCGATCATGCTGTTCGTGCCCAGCATCGAGGGAATCTCCCACAACGAGGGCGAGTTGACGGACGACCACGACATCAGCGCGGGCACCGATCTTTTGACCGAGGTGGTCGGTCGGCTCATGTCCGGCGCCCTGGACGGCACACGATGAATCAAGGGAGGGCGGTCAAGTGGCCTGCTCCGGTGGTGGAAGAGGGATGAGCTGCTCGGTCCAGATGGTTTTGCCGGTGCGGTTGTAGCGCGTTCCCCATCGCTCGGTGAGCTGGGCGACGAGGAACAGACCGCGGCCGCCCTCGTCGAAGACGCGGGCGCGGCGGAGGTGTGGGGCGGTGCTGCTGCTGTCCGAGACCTCGCAGATGAGGTTGTCGTCATGGATGAGCCGCAGTCGGATGGGCGGCCGGCCGTAGCGCATGGCGTTGGTGACGAGTTCGCTCACCACCAGTTCGGTGGTGAACGCCTCCTCCTCCAGGCTCCACAGGGCGAGTTGGTCGTGGACCCGCTTGCGTGTCTCGGCGACGGTGGCCGGATCGCTGGGCAGGTCCCAGGAGGCGACATGGTCCCGGTCGAGGATTCGGGTACGGGCGAGCAGCAAGGTGATGTCGTCGCCGCGGGGTTCGGGGCTCAGCGTTTCCAGGATGTCGTCGGCCAGTGTGTCGAGTGACGCGGCCGCCCGCTCAAGGGCATGACGAAGGTCGCGGAGTCCCGCGTCGGTGTCGTGCGTGCGGGTCTCCAGGAGCCCGTCGGTGAAGAGGGCGAGCAAACTCCCTTCGGCAAGGGCGAGTTCGGTCACCTCGAAGGGCAGACTCCCCAGGCCGAGCGGGGGGCCGACGGGCAGGTCCACGACGCTGCCGGCGCCGTCCGGGGAGAGCAGCACCGGAGCCGGGTGGCCGGCCGTCGCCATGGAGCAGGTGCCGGCGACCGGGTCGTAGACGGCGTACAGGCACGTGGCACCGACGTCGCCGGGGAGGTCTCCGGTGGCGTCGGGGTCCTGGTCGTCCGCCGTGTGGGTCACGATGTCGTCGAGATGCGTGAGGAGTTCGTCGGGCGGCAGGTCGAGGTCGGCGAGGGTACGCACCGCTGTGCGGAGTCGGCCCATGGTCGCCACCGCGTTGATGCCGTGACCGACGACATCACCGACGACGAGGCCCACCCGCGCGCCGGGCAGCGGGATCACGTCGAACCAGTCGCCGGCCGCCTGATCGCCGCTTCCCGCCGGCAGATAGCGGGCGGCCGTCTCGACGGCCGGGTGCACGATCGGTCCGTGCGGCAGCAGGTTCCGCTGGAGGGCTAGCGCTATCGCGCGTTCGCGGGTGAACCGACGGGCGTTGTCCAGGCAGACCGCGGCCCGTGCGACCAGGTCTTCGGTGACGGCCAGATCGTCGAGGGCGAAGGGCTCGCGTGAGGTGGCGGACCTGATGAACAGCGCCACCCCGAGGACCGTGCTCCGGGTGCGGATCGGCAGTGCGATCAGTGAGTGCGTCCCGAGTGACTCCGTGAGCGCCGCCGGAAGGTGTTCCTCGGCGAGCCAAGGGCCGATCTCCTGGGGTTCGACTTCGCGCAGCACCGCACTGCCGTCGGCGAGGCACTGGGCGACGGGTGAGGACGGGGCATGCCGGTACGTCCTTCCGGGGCTCGGCCCGGTCCCGGACGGCCACGGAAACACCGACCGGTGGGCCGCGCGGCGCAGCACGGTGGGACCGAGCGGGTCGGCGGGCGCGGGCAACTCGCCGCCGAAGACCGGTTCCAGCAGGTCGACGCTGACGTGGTCGGCGAAGCGCGGGACAGCAACCTCCGTGAGTTCCCTGGCAGTTGCCACGATGTCCAGGCTGGAGCCGATACAGGTCCGGGCCTCGCTCACCAGGGCGAGCCGCTCCCGGGAGGCGTACTGCTGGGAGTAGTCGGAGGCCGCCCAGCCCACCGCGTGTACCCGGCCCGCCCCGTCGTCGAGTGGAAAGATGTCGACGGCCCAGGCGTGCGCCTTGGGTTCGCCCGGGAGTCTGACGAACGGCTCGGTGAACTCCGGCTTCCCGGTCCGGGCCACTCGGAGGATCCGCCGCTCCACCTCCTCGGACACGGTGTCGTCGACGAGTTCGGTCGGCCGTCGGCCGCGGACTTCGTCCTCCGAGATGCCGATTGTCCTCAGCATCTCCGCGTTTCCGTGCAGCACCCTTGCGTCGCGGTCGTACACGACCAGAGGAGCGGGATGCTGTTCGAACATCCAGCGCATGAGCGAGTCGTCCGAGGACACACCCGACACCTGGCCGGAATCGACCGTCACCAGGTACGCCGCCTCCCGATCCGCGTCGAGCAGGGGGCTCAGCTGCAGGTGCGCGTCCAGGTGCCGGCCGTCGCGGTGCAGCATCGCGCCGTCAGCGGTGACCAGGTCGGCCGCCGACCTGCCGATGACCTGTGCGGGGGTGTAGCCCAGAAGGGATTCCGCCCCGCTGCTCCAGTACGTCACCCGGCCGGCTCGGTCCGTCACCGCGACAGCGGCGGAGGTGTCGACAGGGGCGCCGACGAGCGGGCCGATCTCCTGGCCGGATCCGTCCATGGCGTTTCTTACCCTTCTCCCGCATAAGCGGGCAATATCCACCATGGGCTCGGGGTCATCGGATGGCAAGGCGACCCTGCCCACAAGCGGCTGCGGCCGGGGCGGAATCAACCCCGGACGCGGGTGAGCGGGTGGCGCCTCGCGCGTCGGTCCGGTGTTCCGGGCGACTCGGGTGCCGGAACTCGCACGAACAGGAGCACGGCGCCGATGCGGGCGCAGGTGACGATGCCGTCGAGCCAGTAGTCGGCGGCGGTGGCGACGACGACCAGCAGTGTCAGCAAGGGGTGCAGCAACCAGAGCCAGCGCAGACGGCCGCGGGTGGTGACGATCAGTCCGACGGCGACCGCCACGGCACAACCGACGTACAGGGACGGCATCGCCCCGTAGTCGTCCGGCAGGGTCCCGGTGGGCGGCCCCGTCCCGGCCGGTATGCGGGGCGGCGCCATCGGCAGCAGCAGGTGCAGGACGAGGGCCACGCCGGCCGGCCCGGTGAGGGCCCGCCGGATCCAGACGTAGCGAGCGGGGTGCCGTCGGTACATCCAGACCAGGAAGACGACGGTCACCGGCACGTGCACTGCCGCGTAGCAGGTGGTGGCCGCGTGCACGAGCGGGTCGCTGTGCGACAGGGCGCGCTGGAGCGTCTCTTCGCCGGGCAGACGCAGGATCCGTTCCAGGTGCCGGACGTCGTGGGCGTTGCGGTGGGCCGCGCCCGGACTTCTCTCGCCGGCCCACCCGTCCAGCTCGTAGGCGAGGAACAGGCCCGCCGCCAGGAGCAGTTCGCGGATCGGCGACGGACGGGAGACGGCTACGGGGGCCTTCGCCTGCCCGCCTGCCCATAGGGACGAAGCCATCGCGAAGAAGCCCTCCATGACGAAGTGGTCGGGGACCGTGCCCCCGTTGCCCGGGCTGCCGTCGGCCGCACCGGCGCCGCCGTCCACGTCCGACGCGACGCAGGCGATCATATGGCATCGAAATGCAATACGCCTACGCGATGCCAATTGACATCGATTGACAAATGGCAGTTGAGTGCCACATTGTTTCGAGGTCACCTTCCCCAGCCGTCGCGTATCCGTGGAGGACCCCACCCATGAGTCAGAGCGTCACCTCGAAGCCAGAAGGAGCGAAGGCCGCACCGCCCCGGCCGGGCCCGGGGCGGCTGCGCGGCCACCCCTGGCTCTCACTCGTGGTCGTCGCGATCGGCGTCATGCTGGTGGCCCTGGACGGCACGATCGTCGGCATCGCCAGCCCAGCCATCCAGAAGGATCTGGACGCGTCGCTCGCGGACATTCAGTGGGTCACCAACGCCTACCTGCTGTCGATCGCCGTCACCTTGATCGTCATCGGCAAGCTCGGCGACCGCTTCGGTCACACGAAGATCTTCATGGCCGGCGCCCTCGGCTTCATCGCCACCTCCGCCGGGATCGGCCTGTCCGGCGACATCAAGGTCATCATCGGACTGCGCGTCCTCCAGGGCGTCTTCGGCGCCATGCTCCAGCCCACGGCCCTCGGCATCATCCGCGCCACCTTCCCGGAGGAGAGGCTCAACACCGCCATCGGGATCTGGGGCGCGGTCGTGGCCGCCTCCACCGCGGCGGGACCGATCGTGGGCGGACTGCTGGTCGAGCACGTCAGCTGGCAGGCGTGCTTCTACGTCAACGTCCCCGTCGGGATCGTCGCGATCGTCATGGGCGCACTGTTCCTCAAGGAGACGCATCTCGACCGTGAGGCCAAGTCCTTCGACGTCCCCGGCATCGTGCTGCTCTCCGCCACCCTCGCCTTGCTGGTGTACGGCGTGATCAAGGCTTCGGACTACGGCTGGGGCGATGCGAAGACGCTCGCCCTGTTCGGCGGCGCGGCCGTCGCGTGCGTGCTGTTCGTGCTGCGCGAGTCCCGCACGAAGGAACCGCTGCTGCCGTTGCGTCTGTTCCGCTCCGTGCCGCTGGTGGCGGGCACCCTGTGCGTGCTGATCCTGGCCTTCGCCCTGTTCGGGGTCATGTTCTATCTGACGTTCTACTTGCAGAACGTGCATGGCCTCAGCGCGGTCGACGCCGCCACCCGGATGCTGCCGCTGACCGGCCTGATGGTCGTCGCCTCCCCGATCTCCAGCAAGCTCATCGACCGCTTCGGCCCGCTCCCGCCCATCGCCGCCGGTATGGCGCTGACCACCGTGGCGATGTTCGGACTGTCCACGCTGGACCTCGGCTCGGGCACCAACGCGACCGTGGTCTGGCTCGCGATCCTGGGCCTCGGTCTGGCACCGATCATGGTCGGCGCGACCGATGTCATCGTGGGCAACGCCCCGGTCGAGCTGGCTGGTGTGGCGGGTGGTCTGCAGTCCACCGCCATGCAGGTTGGAGGCGCTCTGGGCACCTCCATCCTGGGCGCGGTGATGTCCGCCAAGATCGACAACGTCTTCGCCTCCCGGTGGACCGACGCTCACCTCCCCGCCCTCAGCGACGCCCAGCTCGACCAGGCGAAGGAGGCGGTCTCCGTAGGCGTGGCCCCGGTGCCGTCGGGCACGCCCAAGTCCGCGGCCGAGCTGATCACCCAGGTCTCGCACAGCACCTTCATGGACGGCCTGCACAACGCCCTCGTCGTCACCGGCTCGGTCGGCGTCGTCGGCATCCTGATCGCCCTGCTGATCAGGCGCGGCCGGAAGGTCGAAGGGGCGGCCGTCCACATATGACAGCGGGTCCGCGCATCGCGGGCCTGCTCTGAACGCGGGAAGCGCGTCCGTTCCACGGCGAGCGGACGGAGGACGGACAGCCTGACTTCCCGCGCGGCCGGGGCCCTCGTGGGGACGGTGGGCCCCGGCCCCTGTGGCAGACTCCCAGGAAAAATGAGGCAGGAGGTACGAGGTGGCGGTCGACCCGAGTTCGGTGTCCAGCCTGCGGGAGCGCAAGAAGCTCCGCACCCGGTACGCGATCATCGACACCGCCGTCGGCCTGTTCCTCGAACGGGGTTACGACGAGACGACCGTCGCCGAGATCGCCGAGGCCGCCGAGGTCGCCCCGCGTACCTTCTTCCGCTACTTCGCCACCAAGGACGAGGTCGCCCTCGACCTGGTCACCGAGGCCGACGAGAAGGTCCTCCTCGCCCTGGAGACCCGCCCCGCCGACGAACCCCCGGTCACCGCACTGCGCAACGCCACACGCACGACCGTGGAACAGCTGAGGGAGAGCAACGACGGCACCGACGAGCTGTGGCTGCGGACCCAACGGCTTCTGGAGAAGTCACCGCCCCTCCTCGCCGCCTACCTCCAGCGCGCCAAGTCGATCGAGAACCGTATGGCCCGTTGCCTCGCCACCCGCGAAGGCGTGGATCCCGACACCGACATGCGCCCCACCCTCGCGGTCAGCATCGTCGGTGCCGCCCTGCGCGCCGCCGAACGGCAGTGGTCCACCCTGCCCGGCGCCACCCTGGACGACCTCCTCCACCTCCGCGACCTCGCGCTGGACATCCTGCAAGAGCCTCTCGACCGCCACTGGACCTAGGGCATCTCGGGGTCCCCGGCAGGGCCGGGTCAGGTCGCCTCGCTCTCCGCACGGTCCAGTTGCTTCAGCTGCTGGGTGCGGAACCGGCGGGCCCGGATGCGCAGCGCCCATGAGGACAGCGCCACCGCGAGGATCAGTGCCGCGCCGTTGACCAGCGGCGATGCCCACAGCGGTGCGCCCAGCAGCACCAGGCCCGAGGAGACGAAGGCCAGGAAGAGCACGGCCACGAACAGACCGGGCACGTTCTGCCTGCCGGGTGTGAAGGCCGTGGAGCCCAGGAACACCGCGGCGAAGATGGGCAGGAGGAGGCTGTTCGCCGCCCCGGAGGCGGTCGCCGAGCCGAGTTGGCCGGTGAGTACGACGCCCGCGACGCCGGCCAGGGTGCCTCCGAAGGTGAAGGCGGCGATCCGGAACAGGCCCGGCCGGATGCCGGTGAGGGCCGCGGCCCGTGGGTTGGCGCCGACCGCGCGGAGCTTGCGGCCGACGGGCAGGTAGCGGAGCACCAGTGCCGTGACGAGCATGCAGACGATGCCGTAGTAGACCGAGAGCGGCAGTCCGAGGGTCTCCGTGCGGACCATCGACGTGACGGCGTGCGGGACGGTCAGGATGTCAGCGCTGTTGCTGTAGGCGAGGCCGACGCCGCTCAGCAGGGTCGCCATGCCGAGCGTGGCGACGAACGACGTCACCTGAAGTCGCTCGACGATCAGGCCGTTGACCAGGCCGACGACGGTGGCGGCCAGGATCGCGACGACCACCGCGAGCGGGGTCGACAGCCCGTCGTTCGTGGTGAGGCCGGCCACCAGGATGTTCGCCATCGAGATGTTGGCCGCGACCGAGAGGTCGATGGAGTCGGTCAGCAGCGGGATCATCACGGCGAGACCGCCGATGATCACGGGCGTCTGCTGGTCGAGGGTGGATTTCACGTTGTCCCAGGTCGCGAACTCCTCGGGCCGGGCCAGGCTGAAGACGACCAGTGTCAGCACGAGCAGCAGGAGCAGGCCGTACCGGCCGAGGCGGTGCGACAGGACGCCGACGCCCGCGGAGCTGGGCTGGTGACGTCGCGGAGCGGCGCTCGGCGCGCTCGCTCGGATCGGGGCGGTCATAGCGTTCCTCCGTATGCCATCTCGGTCAGCAGGTCGGCGTGGAGTCGGGACGCGTCGAGTTCACCGACGACCTGCCCTCGCCGCATGATCAGCGCGCGGTCGCACAGGTCGACCATTTCCTGGAAGTCGGTGGTGATGACCAGGGCCGCGGTGCCCTTGGTCTCGCACTCCGAGCGGATCTCCTCGTGGATGTCCGCCTTGGCGCCGACGTCGACGCCCGCCGACGGTTCGTTCAGGACGATCAGACGGCGGTCGAAGCCCAGCCACTTGGCCAGCAGGATCTTCTGTTGGTTTCCGCCGCTGAAGGTGGAGACGTCACGGTCGGCCAGGGGCGGCGACACCCGGAACGTGTCGAGCAGCCGACGGCAGGTCGATTCATCGGCCTTCCCGCGCACCGGGCGCCACCACGGTCCGGGCGGGCTCATCAGCATGTTCTCCGCCGCGGTGAGGGAGGCGGCGAGGCCCTCCGCCCTTCGGTCGGCCGGGACGAATCCGATCCCGGCCGCCAGCGCGGCGCGCACACCGCTCGGGTGGTACGGACGCCCGTCGAGACTGAGGCTGCCCCCTTCGGGAGCCAGGTCTCCGACGAGGGTCCGGCCGACCGCGAACTGACCCGCGTCGGCCAGCCCGCACAGACCGAGCACCTCACCTTCGTGGAGGGTGAGCGAGACCGGTCCGAAGCCCCGGCCGCACAGATCCTCGACGGTCAGCCTGGCGGATCGTGACGAGCGCGTCCCTTCCCGCCGTACCGCCTTCGCCGAGGCGTCGCCTCTGCCGGTGATCAGGCGGATCAGCTCCGCCTCGGACAGCTCCTCCGCGGTACGCACCGCGACGGTTCGTCCGTCCCGGAGGACCGTCACCCGGTCGCAGACACGGAGGACGTCCTCGCTGCGGTGGGTGATCAGGACGCAGGCCACCCCGTCGGCGCGCAGTCCGGCCAGGAGGTCGAAGAGTTTCCTGGCCTGGCGGGCTTCGAGGTAGGCCGTCGGTTCGTCGAGCACGATGAGCCGGGCACCGTGGGCCAAGGCCCGGCACACCGCGACCAACGTCTGGTCGGCGAGCGGCAGTTCACCCACGGGCCTGGTCACGTCGCACTCGAACCCGAGGCGGTCGACCACGGCCTGCGCCGCCGCCACGGTGGCCGACTCGTCGATCAGCCCGGCGCGCCGGACGTACCCACTGGACAGAGCGATCGTGTCCGCGACCGAGAACTCCGGGAAGAGTCCGAGATCCTGGTGGATGAAGGCGAGACCCGCTCCCCGGCGCTCGCCGGGGCCTCCCGAGGCGGGCTCCCCGAAGAAGCGCAGCTCGCCGTCGTCGGGGCGTTCGACGCCGGCCAGGAGCCGTACCAGCGTCGACTTGCCCGCGCCGTTCTCCCCCAGCAGGCCGTGGATCTCACCGGCACGGACCTGGAAGTCCACTCCGGCGAGAGCCGTCGTCGGGCCGTAGACCTTGCGCAGGCCCACCGCGTCGACCGCCGGCTCCGCGACGGAACTGCCGCTGGGCAAAGCGCCGTTGAGCGGGTTCTCACTGGTCATGTCAGTTCCTGACCCCGAGGACCGCGTCCTTGAGCGAGACGTTCCAGGCCTTCTCGTACGGAGACAGCCAGTCGTTCGCCTTCAGCTCGGCCGCCGTGATCGACGCGTAGTCCGGAGCCGAGGAGTCCTGCTTCGTCCAGTACGTGATCGGCAGCCGCAACGCGTCCTGCGCCAAGGGCTTCTCCCCCTGGGCGATCCGGCTGACCTGGTCGATCGCGGCAAGGGCCAGCATCGCCTCGGGATGGTGCACGACCACGGGCACCTTGCCGTCCTTGAGGAGCTGGATGCTGCCCGGCCCGGCGGTGTTGACGATGAGCTTGGCGTCCCGGTCGCGGGAGGCGCTGATGCCGTTCAGCGCACCCGGCAGCGGCGCGGACCCGTTCGGCCACAGCACGTAGTCGACGTCGGGGTCCGCGGCCAGGGCGGCGGCGACGCTGCTCTGCGTCTTCGTGGGGTCGATGAAGACGTCGGGGTTGAACTGGACGCTCTTCGTCGAGCAGCCCGAGCAGCCCTTGAGGTACTTCTCGGCCGCCGGGACATTGGCGTCGCTGAAACCGGGTGCGCTGACCACCAGGGTCTTCGCCTTGCCGTTGCTCTGCGCGACCGCCCAGGCCGCGAGGAGCGCTTTCTGGACTCCTTCGGCGGCGGGAACGTATGCGTCGAAGCCGCCACCGCCCGACGTGTCCTGGTGGATGCCGACGGTGTGGATGCCCTGGGCGCGGGCCTTGGTCAGCGCGGGGGCGATCCAGGTGGCCGGGACGACGGGGGCGACGATCGCGGTGGGCTTGTAGAGGATCGCCTGCTGCATCGCGGCCAGCGCGCCCTGCTGAGTGGGGGTCGCGGCCTGGAAGACCTTCACGTCCCAGCCGAGCTTCGGACCGATCTTCTCGATCAGATGCGTCTGATACACGGGACTGCCCACCGGGAACGCGTACACCACCGCCACCTTGATCTTCTTGCCGGCGGGCAGTGCGCTGGGGGTGGGCATGTCCTGTGCTTTCCATGCCACGAGCTTGTCGGCGGCGACCGTCCCGAACGAGGGACCCGTCACCGCGCCCTTCGACGCCTCGTCGAGCAGCGCTCGCGACTGCGACACGTAGTCGCCGCCCCCGCCGGTCGCGCCGGCGACCGCCGTATCTGCCTTGCCGGACGAACATGCGGCCAGCGTTGCCAGCGCCAGTGCGCCGACCAGTGACCTTGTCGGAGTGATACCGCGAGACGCCCGTCGATTGCGGGCCAGTGGTTGTACGGCGACCTTCATGTACCTCTCCTGCCTCGTCGCAGGTGGAATGAGCCTGACTGAGATGTCGTCTCCATGGAGGTCACGTGACGTCGGTGGGGGACCACGTGACGCCGATGACGATAGGGGTAACCCACCCAAAGAACAACACTTCTACGTCGCCATAGCATTATTTGTTTCGCATTGGGCGACGCCACGGCAGCTACCGATACAGGTAGCACGGAGGTGACAGAAATGATCAATAACAAGTTCACGTCAGTCGTTCATAAACAACGGACTGATTGTTCGAGAAATGGCCGGGCCGCCGGGTTCCGCACCGTCCGCACAGTCATCGCGACACGGAGGAACCCAGCGGCCCGCCTTACCTGTCACCCGCCCCCGGCTCAACCGTGCGGGCCGCCCGCGACGTACAGGACCTGCCCGGACACATAGCCGGCGGCCTCACCGGCGAAGAAGGACACCGCGTGGGCGACGTCCGCCGGTGTGCCGCCGCGGGACACCGGGATCGTGCTGATCACGGCCTTCTTGAAGTCCTCGAACTCGATGCCCAGCCGCGCCGCGGTGGCCACCGTCATCTCCGTCTCGATGAAACCCGGGGCGATGGCGTTGGCGGTGACACCGAACTTGCCCAGCTCGATCGCGAGGGTCTTGGTGAACCCCTGGAGACCGGCCTTCGCGGCGGAGTAGTTCACCTGTCCTCGGCTGCCCAGGGCCGAGACGCTGGAGATGTTGACGATCCGGCCCCACCGCGCCTCGGTCATGTACCGCTGGGCCGCACGGGTCATCAGGAAGGAGCCGCGCAGATGGACGTTCATCACCGCGTCCCAGTCCAGTGCGCTCATCTTGAACAGCAGGTTGTCCCGGGTGACACCGGCGTTGTTCACCAGCACGGTCGGCGCGCCCAACTGCTCGGCCACCCGCTCCACACCCGACTGCACCGCCTGCTCGTCGGCGACATCGACCCCCACCGCCAGGGCCCTGCCACCGGCCTGTTCGATCTCGGTCACCACCGGCTTGCAGGCGGCCTCGTCGAGGTCCAGTACGGCGACCGCGAAACCGTCCTGCGCCAGACGCCGGGCCACAGCGGCGCCGATTCCGCGGGCCGCGCCGGTGACGACGGCGACGCGTTCGTCGGGGGTGCTCATATCGGCCCACCTGCCGGGTCGGGAATCAGGTGGACGCCGGGCTCCGAGTCCCGGACCCGGCGCTTCGGTCGGAGTCGGGTTCAGTCCCCGATGCGCGCGACCAGACGCGCGTCCAGTCCGCCCTTCGAAAGACGGGCGAGACCCGTGCCGATCTCCTCGAAGGCGATCGTCTCGGTGACCGGGCTCAACTCCCCGGTGGCCATCAGCTCGTACACACCCCGCTGCGCGTCCGGGGAGGCGCCCAACGCGCCGACCAGGGTGACCTGCTTCATGATCAGCGACTTGGTACTGATCGTGGTCTCCAGCGCCGCCATACCCGGGAGGACGACCCGCCCACCACGCTTGACCGTGTCCACGGCGGCCGCTGTCGTCGTACCGGCACCGGCGAAGTCCACGATCACGTCGAGCTGCTCGTCCGCCAGTTCCCGGATGTCGGTGACGATCCGCTGGGCACCGGACTCCCTGGCCAGCGCCCAGACGTTCTGGTTGCGGGTGGCGACGTAGACCTCATAGCCGAGGAGGACCGCGATCCGGGTGGCGAGCTGGCCCAGACCGCCGAAGCCGATGATGCCCACCTTGTCACCGGGTTTGGCCTGGCCGACGCCGACCAGGGCGTGGTAGGAGCAGGCGCCTGCGTCCGCGCCCACCGCGGCGTGCTCCCAGCGGACGCCCGTGGGAATGCGGATCAGGTCCTGGGCGCGGGCCAGCATCTTGGGGGCGTAGCCGCCGTCCCGTTCATGGCCGGGCATGGACGCGTAGGTGAGGAAGACACTGACCGAGTCACCGGTCTTCCAGTCGGTGACGCCCTCGCCCACCTCGCCGATCACACCGGCGATCTCGTGGCCGAGGGTGATCGGGTTCTTGCTCCCGTGGCGGGGCCAGTTCTCGTCCTCCAGCATGCCGATGTCGGAGTGACACAGACCGGCGGCCTTGACGTCGATCACTACTTCGCCCGGGACGGCGACGGGTTCCGCCACCTCGTTCAGGACGAGGGGCTCATGGACCGCGGTGAACTGCCATGCCTTCATGCGCGCAGCGCTCCTTGTACGAGTACGGATCACGAGTACGAATCACGAGTACAGACAGGGATGGAAACGGATGAGAACCGATGAACGAGTGCTAGCGGATGGCGAGTTGCCCGGTCAGCGCGGCAACCCCATGCCCCGCGCGACGAGGTTGCGCTGGATGTCGCCGGTGCCGCCGGCGATCACGCCCATGATCGAGGCGCGGAGACCTTCCTCGAAGTAGCCGTCGCCGACCGCGCCTTCGGCCCCGTGGTGGTGGAGGGCGTCCGGGCCGAGCAGGGCGACAGCGGTGGCGTTCAGGTTCTCGGCGAGCTCGGTCGCGGAGATCTTGGCCATCGGCGCCTCCTTCCGCGCGCCGTCGCCGGAGGCCATTGCCTCGACCGCGGCGTTGACCAGGGCGCGCGCCGCCTGGAGCCGGACGGCCAGGCGGCCGATCTCCGGTCGCAGGTCGGCCCTGCGCCTCGGCGGCACCAGTTCCGGGTGCTCGGACACCAGCCGCACGAGCCGGTCGAACGCCCGGTGGGCCTTCATGACACTGGCGCCGATCAGGACCCGCTCGGCCGCGAGCGCGACGCTCAGCGCCGCCCACCCCTTGTTCTCCTCGCCGATGAGCCGGTCCTCGGGGACGAAGACGTCGTCCCAGAAGGTCGTCGCCGACACATCGCCGCCGAGCGAGTGGTGCCGCTGGACGGTGATGCCCGGGGAGTCCAGGTCGACCAGGAACAGGCTGATCCCGGCGTGCGGCGGGGTGGCCTCCGGTGCGGTCCGGGCGGCGAGCACGATCAAACGGGAGTCGGGCACGCAAGTGCCCCACAGCTTCTGGCCGTTGACCCGCCAACCGCCCGGCACCCGGTCCGCGCGAGTGCGCAGCGAAGCCAGGTCGGAGCCCGCGCCGGGCTCGGAGTAACCGAGCGCGACGGACAAATCGCCGCGCCGGATCTCCGCAAGCAGCAGGTCCCGCAGCCCCGGTGGCCCGGCCTTGATCAGCATCGGTGCGATGGAGTTGATGCCCATCCAGATGTTGCCGACCGGTGGGTCGCTGTAGGCGATCGCCTCGGAGAAGGCCGCCGCCTCGGCCGTACCGAACCCGCCGCCGCCCAGTTCGAGGGGCCAGCCGACACCGATCCAGCCACGGTCCCGTAGTACGGCACGCGCCGCGTCGTCCCATGAACTCAGGCCGGCCGGGGGCCCGTTCGTCCACGGCGCGAACGCGTCGAGGACCTCCCGGCGTATCCGCTCCGCGTCCGGGCCCAGGTCGAAGTCCGGCAACCGCGCGCTCTCGTCTAGGAGTTGGTCCCCCACACCCGTCGTTCCAGCCGTCGCCGACAGTACGGCCAGATCGGCGTGGGCCCGGCGGAACAGCCAGGGTGCCTCGTGTTCCTCGAAGTAGCCGACGGCCGCCAGCGTGTGATGTCCGTAGAACTGGAGTTCGGCCAGGGTTCCGGTGACGAACTCCAGGTGGATCTCCGCCGCCGTACGCCACTGCTCATCGCCCTTGCCGAGCAGGACCATGGCGTGGTCCAGGAGCCGCCGGGCCGCGGTCAGCGCGGTCTCGACGTCGACGAGCCGGTGGGACACCGCCTGAAAGGAGCCGATCGGCCTGCCGAACTGCTCGCGCTGGCAGGCGTGTTGGACCGCGAGCTCGTGGGTGCGCCGTACGGCCGCGACGGCGCGGGCGGCCAGGCCGGTGCGCCGCAGCAGGAGCAGGTCGGGGTGGTCCTCCAGCTTGGCGGTCCACTCCGGCGGCCCGGACAGCCGCACCTCGGACCAGGCCGGAACGGCCAGTCCGGGCAGGGGAGTTACGACGGCATCCGCCAGGGCGTGCCAGGCCAGCAGGCCGGCCTCCTGGTCGACGGCCAGGACGTGCGTGGCGGCGGTCCCGGCCTCCAGATGCCGTACGACGGTCTCGCCGTCCTCCCGGCCCCGCGCCACATGGGCCAGCACCGGGCGGAGGGTGCCCTGGGCGATCTCGCGGACAGCCGAACCGTGGCCCCGGTCCTCCAGTACGCCCGCCGCGAGCGCGGTGTCGACGACGGGCAACGGGCAGGCGACGCGGCCGAGTTCCTCCTGTACGGCGATCGCGGCGGGGGTGAGTTCGCGGCCGGCGAGGTCCGTCCAGCCCTGTCTGGCGGCGACCGCCCACAGCGCGGTGACGTCACCGGTTTCGGCGGCCGTGGACGCCGGCCAGTGGCGGGAGCACTCGCCGCGCACGGACTCGCGCAGGGCGTCCAGGTCCGCGGCGTCCATGCCGCCCCAGGAAGCGCCGGATGTGTGGGCCGGCGTCTTCCCGTCCGGTCGTTGTCGGTTCATGGTTCTCCTCGTTCCGGCGCGGTCGGGCCGACCGGATGGTTCCGGTGCTGCCAGGCCTGCCGGTTGGTTCCGGTGCGGTCAGGCCTGCCGGATGTCGAGCCGTCCGGCCTCGCGGTCGGACCTCAGCTGGGTCTTGAGCACCTTGCCGCTCGGGTTGCGCGGCAGCAGCGGCACCACGGCGATGTGGCGCGGGTGCTTGTAACGGGCGAGGCGCTCCGCGCACCACTCCACGAGTTCGGTGGGCGTGGGCGGGTCTTCCTCGACTCCGGCGACGACGACTGCGAGCGGGGTCTCGCCCCACTTCTCGTCGGGTACCGCGATCAGCGCGACCTCGCGGACCTTCGGGTGGGCGGCGAGGACGTTCTCCACCTCGGCGCAGTAGATGTTCTCGCCGCCGGAGATGATCATGTCCTTCTTGCGGTCGACGATGTAGAAGTAGCCGTCCTCGTCCTGCCGCCCCAGGTCGCCGGAGTGCAGCCAGCCGCCCCGGAACGCCTCCGCCGTCTCGGCCGGTTTGTTCCAGTAGCCCGCCATGACCGCAGGGCCCCGGTAGACGATCTCGCCGATCTCACCGCGCGGCACGTCGTTCAACTCGTCGTCGACGACGCGGACTTCGACGTTGGCCAGCGGGGTGCCGACCGAGCCGATCCGGCTCAGGGCCTCGTCGCCGCGGAGCATGGTGACGATGGCGCTGGACTCGGTCTGCCCGAACGCCGTCTCCACCGAAGCCGTGGGAAACGCGCCGATGAGCTTGCGCAGGAACGTCGTCGTCGCCGGAGCCGCGCCCCAGGCGACGCGGCGCAGCGCCGACAGATCGCGTTCGGCGATGCCCGGTACGGCGCAGATCAGTTCCCACTGGGCGGGGACGAAGAAGCAGGACGACACGCGTTCCCGCTCCAGCAGGTCGACCACGCCCGACGGATCGAACCCGCCCGACGGGAGGACGACGATGCGTCCGCCGCGCATGAGGGTGGGCAGCATCCCGGACAGTCCGGCGATGTGGAACAGCGGGGTCGCGGCCAGCCACACCTTGTCGTCCGGCGGGAGGCCGAGGTGCGTCATGACGCTGAACGCGTGCATCAGCAGGTTGTGGTGGGTGAGCACGGCGCCCTTGGGACGGCCGGTCGTGCCCGAGGTGTACATGATGAAGGCGGGGGTCCGCTCGTCGACCGGCGCGCCCTCGTAGTGCGGCGACGTCGAGCGCAGCGCCTCTTCGTAGTCCTCGCCGGAACCGTCGTGTTCGGCCCCGAACACCAGACAGGGTCCGGTGTGCCCGGCTTCCTTGCGTGCCTGGTCCATCGTCTGCGCCAGCGCGTCCTGTACGACGACGGCTGCGGCACCGCTGTCCTGGAGGACGTAGGCGATCTCGTGGGCGACCAGCCGGAAGTTCACCGGGACGCAGATCGCGCCGAGCCGGCCGGTGGCGAAGTAGGCCTCCAGGACCTCAAGGGTGTTGAACCCGAGCACGACCACACGGTCGCCGGGGCCCACCCCGCGGTCGCGCAGGGCGTTCGCGAGGCGGTCGACTCGCTCGTCGATCTCGCCGTACGTGCGCTGGGCGCCCGCGCAGCGGAAGGCGATCTCGTCGCCGACCGTGCGGGCGTGCCGGGCCAGTTGGTCGGCCAGGGTCATGCCGCGGCCCGGCAGTTGTGGTGTCGTGCCGGTCGTGCTGTCGGACATCGTCGTGCTCTCCCTGTCGGACATCGTCGTCCCCTCCGGAGCGTGGGCACCGGAGCCGGTCACAGAGCGGTCATGCCGCCGTCGATGAGAAGGTCCACACCCGTGAGATAGCCCGCCTCGTCGGAGGCCGCGAACACGGCCAGCGACGCCACGTCCTCGGGGGTGCCCATCCGGGTCGCGATCAGCGAACGGTCGATCAACTCCTGCTCCGCGCCCGGGTGTTTGGAGAGGTAGTTGCGGTCGACGACGGGGGTCTTGATGGCGCCGGGGCTGATCGTGAGGGCGCGGATCCCGTGCGGGGCGCCGTCGGACGCGACCTGGCGGGTGAACGCCAGCACCCCTCCCTTGGCCGCGCAGTGGGCGGCGAATCCCTGGCCGGGGGTGGCGACGTACGCCGACGTCGACGCGGTGTTGATGACGACTCCGCCGCGTTCGGCGAGGTGGGGCCAGGCGAACTTCGTCACGTAGAAGACGAGGTCGAGTTCGTTGCGCATGGCGTACCGCCAGTCCTCCACCGAGAGGTCCGGCAGCGGCGCGAAGCGGGGTGAGGAGGCGTTGTTGAAGACCACGTCGATCCGTCCGTGGACGGCGGCCGACTCCTCGACCCAGGTGCGCGCGGCCTCCGGGTCGCCGAGGTCCACCGGCGCCATGCCGGTCATCTTGGCGCCGGTCTCCGCCACCAGTTCGACCGTCTCGCGGTTGCCGTCCTCGGAGAGGTCGCAGCCGATGACCAGTGCGCCCTCCTGGGCGAACCGGACGGCTGCGGCGCGGCCCATGCCGCTCGCGGTGCCGGTGATGAGGGCGACCTTGCCCTCAAGGCGTCCGGTCATCGGCCGGCCTCCTGACTCGTGTCGGCCACGGCGGCCGGGAGGAGCTCCGGGTCCTCGGCGAAGAGCAGGTGCCCGCGGCCCGGGAAGGTGCGCAGCTCGGCCTGCGGAATCGCCTTCTGCC
Source organism: Streptomyces prunicolor (assembly GCF_045162825.1). Classification (NCBI taxonomy): domain Bacteria; kingdom Bacillati; phylum Actinomycetota; class Actinomycetes; order Kitasatosporales; family Streptomycetaceae; genus Streptomyces; species Streptomyces prunicolor. The sequence continues at coordinate 1,200,613 of NZ_CP108676.1, forward strand.
ATGCGGCGGCGTGCGGCAAGGGACTCACCTGGTCCTCCTCTCCCCACAGCAGCAGTGTCGGCGCGGTGATCCGGGCGAGGGTGTCCGCCAGCTCGGGGTCATGGGGGCCGGACATGATCCGGGTGCGCGACACATGCTCGCGCTCACGGGTCGCCCGGAACTCGGGGTCCGGCCCACTGGGGAAGCGTCCCTCGAAGATCCGCGGGTCGGTGGTCATCAGGGCGAGGCGTTCGGCGGGGCTCATCGAGGCCAGATCTGGCACCACGCACTCCGGGACGTCCATGCCCCAGGGCGCCCCCAGGACCAGGCGGCTCACCCGCTCCGGGTAGCGCGCCGCGAAGTGGGCCGCCCGCCATCCGCCCAGCGAGTGGCCCACCAGGACCGTCCGCTCGATGCCGAGTGCGTCGAGCACGTCCAGGGTGTGCCGGGCCACGTCCTCCCGGCTGCTGATGGGAGGTTCGAGTTCGGTGGATCCGTAGCCCGGCAGGAGCGGTGCCACGACGCGGAAACGGTCGGACAGGGCCGTCAGGAAGTCGAGGCCCTCCACGATGCCGCCGCCGTGCAGATGGACGAGCGGTTCGCCGGTGCCGTCCACGCGTACCTCCGTGGATCGCCCCCGTACGTCGATGGTGGTGCCGGCGAGGGTCATTCGTCCACCGCCTCGCGGACCGCCGGGATGACGTGCTCGGCGAAGGCGTCCAGCGTGCGGGTGCCCTCCTCGGCCGTCATGTCGCCGAACGGGATCATGAGAACGAAGTAGTTCGCGTGCCCGCGCCGCGCCTGCTCGACGTAGTAGTCACGCACCTGCTCGACGGTTCCCGCGACCGCCATACCCGATTCCAGGGGGTCCTGGTCGAGCACGGCCTGGGCGACCGGGTTGTCCATGGCGGGCAGTTCGGTCTGCAGGTGCGGCGGAACGTTGCCGCGAGCCCGCGTGATCGACTCCTGGTAGTAGGACCAGGCGCGGCGGAGGGTCGCCTTGGCCTCCGCCTCGGTCTCCGCGATGACGACCGACTGGGTCTGGCCGATCAGCGGGTCCTTGACGTGCGGGTTCTGGTGACCGGGCACCTCCCGGCTGGCGGCGCGCAGCTCGTCGTAGCGTGCCCGCGCGGCGGCCGTGACGGGGCCGGTGGTCACGAAGTTGTGCCCGCCGCGCCCGGCGACCTCGATGTTGCCGGCCGTCCACAGCGGCGGGTAGGGGTGCTGGACGGGCTCGAAGGGGAGCTTCATCTCCATGAAGTCGTAGAAGGTCGAGTTCTCGCTGGAGATGATGCCGGTCTCCCACGCCTCCAGCAGCATCGCGGAGATCTCCTTGGCGCGTGCCCCTGCCTCCTCCGGGTCGTGGCCGAACTGGAGGTGCTCGAACTTGGTGATGCCCTTGCCGAGCCCGAGTTCGAGCCGGCCGTGGGAGAGCACGTCCAGCATCGCCAGGTCCTCGTAGACACGGACCGGGTGGTGCAGTGGGAGACAGACGACCGTGGGGATCAGCTTCAGCCGTGTCGTCTCACGGGCCAGTGCGGCCAGGAACACCGACGCGGACGGGGAGGCCGAGAGGCGGTGGCCGTGGTGCTCGGCGAGGTGGAATCCGTAGAAGCCGGCCTCCTCGGCCCGCTTGAGGAAGGCGATGCGGGATTCGTAGAGGGCCTCGACGCCCTGGTCGCCGCTCATTTCGATGTGATCGAAGATCCCGAACTGAATGGGCACGGGTTGCTCCTTGTGTTCGAGGCGGGTGCTCAGCCCTGGCCGTTGCGGAAGGACTTCGGCCAGATCCCCTGCTTGCCGGGGGACAGGATCCCGTTCGGGTCGACGGCGTCCTTGATCCTCTCCACGAACCGGAGATAGGCGTTGTCGCCGAAGCTGTACTGCGCCTGCGCGAGATCCATGTTGGCCAGGTGGGCCCGGTACTCGCCGAAGCCCTCGCGTCCGGCGTCCTCGACCACGCGTCGGCACACCTCGTAGCCGCGCTCGGTGTCGGACGAGTTGAGCACGTCGAAGATCACGCCGAACACGTGGATGTAGCTGCGGGAGTTGATCAGGACGGGGTTGGCGAAGTAGTCGAGGCCCATCTCCCGCTCGATGAAGTTCTTCAGGAGGGTGTGCAGCCGGAAGGCCTCGTTTCCCTCCAGGGGTGAGACCAGGCCCGTGCCGGTGTGGGCACCCGCGTCGGTGCCGTACCAGCGCAGGAAGCTGAGCCACTCCAGACTCGGTGCGCCGCCGAGCACCCGGTCCGGGAAGCTCTCCAGGCCGGCGATGTCCTCCGGCGCGTGCTTGGTGAAGAGCACCCGCCCGCCCTCGATCTGCCCGATGGCAGCGGTGATCTTCTCTATCTTGTGGTCCGTGACCGCGTTGTCGTCCCACAGCGCGCCGTGCACGATCCAGCGGCCGATCCCCAGGTCGCCCGCGATCTGGTCGACGACGTGGTCCGGGGTCGGCCCGTCACCCTCGTACCAGCGCGACCGCTCTCCGGTGATCGACGCGAGGGTGAGGGTGTTGTACATGACCGGGACGCCCTCGATCGTCCGGTCCATGCGCAGCCGGCGCATGGTGTCCATCAGCGGAACGAGATCCGCCTCGCGCGGGACGTGCATCCAGAACGGCGCGTACACCTCCGGCTTCGGCATCAGCCAGACGCCCATCTTCACCACGACACCGAAGTTGGACTGCATGAACAGCGGGTCGAGAGTCGGGCCGAGGCCACGCCGGTAGAGGTGCCAGGCCTTGCTGCCGGGCAGGGCGCCCATGCCGGTGCGCAGCACCTCGCCGTTGGCGAGGACCACCTCCATGCCGCAGGGGGCCTGGAAGTCGGCGCCGTAGGGGAGATAGGTCGTGCCGTGCTCCAGGGAGTTGCCGATCACGCTCCCCCAGCCCAGGTCCGTGGTCGACACCATCAGCTTGTGTCCGCCGGCCTCGATGGCCTCGTACAGCTGGGACCAGGTCACGCCGGGTTCTACGACGGCGTAGCCCATCTCCTCGTTGATCTCCAGGACCCGGTTCATGCGGCGCAGGTTCACGACCACGGAGCCCTGCACCCGGGGCGAGCTGCCGCCGAGGCCGTTGTTGCGTCCGGTGGAGGTGGTCCAGATCGGGACGCGCTGCTCGTTGGCGATGCGCAGGATCGCCTGGATCTCCTCGACGGACCCCGGCTGGACGACTCCCGAGGCCTCGAACTGGGGCCAATCCCGGTGCCAGAACGGGTCACGGAACTCCAGGGCGTCCTCACCGGTGAGGACATGTGCGTCACCGACTACGGCTCGGAATGCGTCAAGGGCCTTTTCGAGCTCTCCGCTCGACAGACCTGCGGGGACTACGGTGGTGTTCAACTTGCCTCCGTCCCGCGCGGCACCGACTCTGTCGCGGAGGTGCGACATCGGCCAGGCGGCTCTGCGCGTACACGTCGTTGTGATGGAAAAGGCCCCTGAACAGGACCGTAACGTCTTAGAATGACAATGTCACGACTGTCGTCGCAGATTTGTTTAGCTTTTCTGGGGTTCCGGACCCGGTGTACGGACCACGTGGGCGCGCAGCTCCGTTCCGGTGTCGTCGACCCAGCCCTTGGACGCGGCGAACGCCACCATCGCGTCGAAATCCCGCGCCCGGTCCGGGTCGCCCTCGCGGGCGCAGGCGGCGCGCAGCTCCCGGACCGACACCCACGCGTGCGTGGGTGACTGCAACCGCGCCAGCGGCGCCGCGATCCGGTCGAACTCCTCGTCGGGGGCCTCGCCTGCCACCTCGACACTCAACCGTTTGAGGTCGTCGGCATCGCGCACCTCGCAGTGCCGGCGGCCGACCTCCACATGGACAATCATGCGACTCTCCTCGCCGTGCGGGCGACCGGAGTTCCCCTGTCGCCTGCGGGCCTCTTCCGGCTCATCCGGCGCCGGTCAGCGTCACGCCGCCGTCGACGACGAGCTGCTGTCCGGTCAGCCAGCCGGCGTCCTCGGACAGCAGGAACGCGACGACGCTGCCGATGTCCTCGGGAACGCCCAGCCGCTTGAGCGGGTAGGCGGCGGCCACCTCCTCCTCGCGCCCCTCGTACAGGGGAGCCGCGAACCGGGTCTTCACCACGGCGGGGGCGACTTCGTTGACGCGGACGGACGGGCCGAGCTCCACCGCGAGCTGCTGGGTGAGATAGGTGAGCAGCGCCTTGCTGGAGCCGTAGACGCCCATCCCGGGCGCGGGGCGGAGTGACGTACCCGAGCCCACGTTCACTACGGCGCCGCCGTGCTCGCCCATCCAGGCCCGGTGCGCCTGCTGCACCCAGGACAGGGCGGCGACACAGTTGACCTCGATGATCTTCCGTACGGCGGCGAGGTCCACCTCGACGAGCGGCCCGAAGATCGGGTTGATGCCCGCGTTGTTGACCAGGAAGTCCAGGCTGCCGAAGGTCTCGACCGCGCGCTTCACGGTCTCCGCCTGGTGGTCGGGGTCGTCGGCCTTCCCGGCGACGCCGAGGGCGTGTTCGGGGCCGCCGAGCGAGGCGACGGCCTCGTCGAGCGCCTCCTGCTTCCTGGCGGTGACGACGACCTTGGCGCCCTCGTCCACCAGACGCTGGGCGATACCCAGCCCGATCCCGCGGCTCGCTCCGGTGACGACGGCCGTCCGGCCCGTGAAGCGTCCCGTCATGTCTTCCTCCTCCTCTTGTCTCTTCTCGACTCTTCTCGCAGGTCCGCGTAGCTCTTCTCGCGGTCCGCGGAGTCCTAGCCCAGCCGCTCGACGATCATCGCCATGCCCTGGCCGCCGCCGACGCACATCGTCTCCAGGCCCACCTGCTTGTCGTGGTGCTGAAGGGAGTTGATCAGCGTGCTGGTGATCCGGGCGCCGGTCATGCCGAAGGGGTGCCCGATCGCGATGGCGCCGCCGTTGACGTTGAGCCGGTCCTCGTCGATGCCCAGCTCCCGGGCGGACGGGATGACCTGTGCCGCGAAGGCCTCGTTGATCTCGACCAGGTCGATGTCGCCGATGCCCATCCCCGCGTTGGCGAGTGCCTGGCGGGTGGCCTCCACGGGGCCGAGGCCCATGATCTCGGGCGAGAGGCCGGTCAGTCCGGTGCTGACGATGCGGGCGAGCGGGGTGATGCCGAGCTGCCGCGCCTTCGTGTCGGACATGATCACGACGGCCGCCGCCCCGTCGTTGAGGGGACAGCAGTTGCCCGCGGTCACGGTGCCGTCCGGCCGGAAGACGGGCTTGAGTTCACTGACCGCTTCCACGGTGACCCCGGGTCGGGGGCCGTCGTCCCGGCTCACCACCGTGCCGTCGGGGAGGGTGACCGGGGTGATGTCCTTGGCCCAGAAGCCGTCCGCGATCGCCTTCTCGGCGCGGTTCTGGCTGCGTACCGCGAACGCGTCCTGCTCCTCGCGTCCGATTCCGTACAGCGCCGCGACGTTCTCGGCGGTGTGCCCCATCGCGATGTACACGTCGGGCAGCGCCCCCTCCTCGCGCGGGTCCGTCCAGGTCCGGCCCTCCGAGGCGATCTCGTCGGTCCGCGCCCTCGCGTCGGCGAAGGCCGGGTTGAGGGCGTCGGGACGCAGGTCGGAGTACTCGGGGCCGCCATAGCGGCTCACGGTCTCGACTCCGGCAGAGATGAAGACGTCGCCCTCGCCCGCCCTGATCGCGTGCAGTGCCATCCGGGTGGTCTGGAGACTGGAGGAACAGAAGCGGTTGACGGTGGTGCCGGGCACCTGGTCGAGACCGGCGAGCACGGCCACGATCCGGGCCATGTTGAACCCCGAGACACCGGACTGCTGACCGCAGCCCAGCATGAGGTCGTTGATGTCGCCCGGGCCGAGCTGCGGGACCTGGGCCAGCGCCGCGCGCACCATCCGCACGGTCAGGTCGTCGGGGCGTATGTCCCTGAGCGACCCCTTGAAGGCTCGGCCGATGGGAGAACGGGCGGTGGCGACGATGACGGCTTCGGTCACGGAGACTCCTAGAGAGGCGAAACGCTGCGGCTGGAGACCCGGCACACGGGGCCGCTCCAGATCCGAGGCACGGCCGGCAACCGCGACCGCGCTGTGCATCCGGTGAGCACCCTACTCTTCACGAAACACTTTTGGAACGCCACGCGCGATTTCGTTAAACATAGAGTCGCCGCCCTCCATGTTTCCCCAAGCCCAGCAACGTCACAACCCCCATCACGGCACCCCAGACCGAGCGGATCTCCGAAAGCACCGACGGCGATCTGTTACACGTTCCGGGCACTCCCCTAAGATGGGACCCATGGTGGACACCGAGAACTCACCCAAGCCGACCTCCCTGGCCATGGACCTGCTGGGCGACTTCGACCGCACGGGCGGCCGGGAGATCCGGCTGAAGGCCCTCGTCGCACTGGGCGAGGAGCTCGACATCTCCGGCCCGGTGATGCGGGTCACCCTGGCCCGGCTGCGCGAGCGCGGCTGGTTCGACGTACGACGCGAGGGCCGGGAGTCGATCTACCGCTTCACGCCGACCGCCCTCCAGGCACTCGACGAAGGACGCCGGAAAATCTTCCGCGATCCGACCGCACCCTGGAACGGCGAGTGGTCGATGGTCATCTACACGGTGCCGGAGAACGACCGCCAGACACGCGACGACTTGCGCAAGAAGCTGGCCTGGCTCGGCTTCGGCTCGCTCGCCGCCGCCACCTGGGTCTGCCCCCACCCCCGCCTGGACGCGGTGGCCAACACCGCGGCCCTCCTGCCCACCGCCCGGCTCACCCTGCTCACCACCCGCACCACCGGCCTGCCGGCCGACCGCGCCATGGCCGCCCAGTGCTGGGAACTGGACGAGATCGCCGCCGACTACGCCGAGTTCGTACGACGGCTGCGCACCGGCCACGGGGACTTCCGGGCCCGCACACTCGACGCCGGCGCAGCACTGGCCGAGCGCGTCCGGCTCGTCAACGCCTACCGGCATGTCGTCCAGCGGGACCCGCAGCTCCCGACGGAGCTCCAGCCGCCCGGCTGGACCGGCGACGAGGCGCACCGGCTCTTCATGCAGGCCCACGAGGCGCTCGCCGCCACGTCGACCGATCTCTACGCGAAGGCCGCCGCCTCATAATAAATAACACCTCTATGGTGGCAGCCGTAATGTTATTATACATTGCTCCTCGAAGCCTAGTGGTCGAGGAGTTACGACATGCCCCACTACGAGTGCATTTCTGTTGAGACCGAAGACCGCGTCACCACGGTCACCCTCAACAGGCCGCACAAGCGCAACGCGATGAGTCCGCAGCTCAATGACGAGATGCTGGACGCTCTGACCCGCCTGTCCACGGACGGCGGGACGGACGTCCTGGTCCTCACCGGCGCGGGGGAATCCTTCAGTGCCGGAATGGACCTCAAGGAGTACTTCCGGGAGACCGATCACGACCCGGTCCTCGCCGACAAGGCACGCTGGACCATGCGGGAGTGGTCCTACAACCGGCTGCGTTTCTTTCCCCGGGTGACCATCGCCGCCGTCAACGGCTGGTGCTTCGGCGGCGCCTTCATGCCCCTCATCTCGTGCGACCTCGCGATCGCCGCGGACGAGGCACGGTTCGGGCTGTCCGAGGTGAACTGGGGCATCCTGCCCGGCGGTCTGGTCACCCGGGACATCGCGATGGCGCTGGGCTACCGGGACGCGCTGTTCTACGCGCTCACCGGCGACACCTTCGACGGCCGGCGCGCTCAAGAGATCGGGCTCGTCAACAGCTCGGTGCCCAGGGAGGAGTTGGGCGAGGCGGTCCGCGAACTCACGGCCAAGCTCCGCAAGCTCAACCCCGAGGTGCTCCGCTCCACGAAGGAGACGTTCCGGCACGCGGCGACGATGAACTACGAGCAGGCCACCGACTATATGGCGGCCAAGTCGGCCCAGTTGCTGACGCGCGACCGCGAGGACGGCCGGCAGAAGGGTCTGTCGCAGTTCCTGGACACCAAGGAGATCAAGCCGGGGCTGGCGCCGTACCAGCGGACGGACTCCGAGGCCTGAGGCGAGAGGAAGGCCGGCAGGGTGGTCTCGGCCCCAGCGAGATCGGTGCGGTGCAATGCAGAAGAGCAACGTGATCAGGAGAGCAACCGGTGGACTGTTGCATGAGTCCACCGCCGTGCCACAGTCACACCGACGCGCGGACCACGACCCGGCCGGGCACGGCAGCCAGTCCCTCCGTGTCGATGCCGAGGGCACCACGGGCGGCGATCCGTCCGAGGACTTCGGCGTCGATGTGGACGGTGGTGAGCGCGGGCGTGGGCAGGGAGCCGTACTCGGTCTCGTCGAAGCCCATCACCGCCATCTCCTCGGGCACTCGCACCCCGAGGTCGCGCAGGGCGGTCAGGCTGCGCAGCGCTATGTCGTCGTCGAAGGCGGCGAGCGCCGTCACCTCCGGGTGCGCTGCCAGAAACGCCTCGACGGCGACCGCGCCGGCTTCCCGGGGCCGCGGCACGACCAGCCGTTCCAGGGGCGGAAGATCCAGGCGCCGGGCGGTCTCCCGGGCGAATCCGAGGCGAGCCTCGGTGAGCGGGAAGTCATGGTCGGGCATGGCCATCGCGATCCTGTGGTGCCCCCGCTCGGCGAGGTGGCCGATCTGCAGGGCCGCGTTGGCGGCGAACCCGTTGTCCCAGTCCTCCTCGATGGGCCCGTGGCCCCGCATGTAGACCTCGCCCAGCCTGAACACTGCCCGCGGCACGATGGCGTCGATGATCTTCTGCGTCGCCTCCGGCGCGGCGTGTCCGTGCCGGACGAGCAGGACGTGGTCGTACTGGGCCAGTTCCTCGTCCAGGCCACGGACGTAGCTGCGGGAGAAGTTGCCCTCGATGCCCCAGTCCACGTTGAGCACGACGATGCGCGACGAGCCTTCGCGCAGCGCACGGGCGATCCCGTGCGGGACGTAGCCCAGATCGCGGGTCGCTTCCATGACCCGTTCCCGTGTCGCGCCGGAGATCGTCTGCCGTGGGTCGTCGTTCAGCACGAAACTCACGGTCGCCCGCGACACCCCGGACGCCTCGGCCACATCGCTCAAGGTCACCCGGCCGGAACGGCCCATATCGGCGTACTCGCTGTCCGTAGGTCGGCGCGCCCCGTTCACGAGCGGCGTCACCGAAGCAGTATCCGATCCCTAGAGCGATTGAGCGCCAGAGGACAGCACTTCGGTCCCGGAAACCCGGCCGGCACCGCGGCCCTCAACAGCCTTGGGTCTACGACGACTTGGCCCGCCCGCACCGCTCACGTGGACGGCGTGTGCCCGAACGTCGACTCGTAGTCGCGCCGGAACTCGCTCGGCAGGAACTCGTCCTCCAGCTGCCGCACGCGCTCGGTACCGGTGAGGGACGGCAGCGGTGCCGCGCCCCAGGGGCTCGCGGCTACTTTCCGCGCCCAGTCGTCGAGGGCCGGTGTCCCCTGCTCCCGGAAGGCGTGCAGCAGTTCCCATGCGGCCTGGAGACCGGACTTCGAGGCCAGCACCGGGAAGAGCGCGATCCGCAGGCCCAGGCGCTCGTACTCGTCAAGGGTGGGCCCGGGGCCCTCGCCTCCCCATACGGTCATCACCGGTGCCGGGATGCGCTCGCACGCCTCCGCGATCTGCTCGGGCGTCTGGAGGGAGTTGAGCCAGACGAAGTCGACTCCCCCGTCCTCCACGTAGCGGACACAGCGCCGGACGGCCTCCTCGAAGCCGCCGTCCTCGGCGCCGATGGCGTCGCACCGCGCGCAGATCGTGAACAGCGGGTCCAGTTCGTCGCGGGCGCGTACGGCGGCCCGGTATTTGCCGACGGCCTCGTCCACCGAGACGAGTCGGCGTCCCGCGTCGGTACCGGACTTCTTCGGTGCCTCCAGGTCCTCGATCTGCACCGCGGCCGCGCCGGATCGGACCAACTGCCCCACCGCGAAATACACGTTCACCGCGTTGCCGTAGCCGGTGTCCCCGTCCACCAGGACGGGAATGTCGGCGTGCCCGGCGACGCGGCCGGCGTGGACCGCCATGTCGTTCAGGCCGAGGACTCCGACGTCCGGCGCGCCGTACAGGAACGCCGCCGCCTGGGAGCCGGCGAGGAAGAACGCGTCGTAGCCCGCGCGTTCGGTGATGGCGGCGTCCATCGGGCTGAATCCGCCGGGTACGACGGTCAGGCTCTCGCGGGCCAGCACGGACCGGAACAGCTCGCGCTTCTGCGTCGCCGATCGCACTGTCGGCTCCTTTCGTCCAGGCAGAACCTCAGGGTTCAGATCGGGTAGGTGGGGGCCGTCGGGCTCGCCGTCACCCACTGCCAGTGGGTGAACTCGTCGAGGTTCCAATGGCCGCCGTGCCGGCCGCCGTTGCCCGAGCCGCCCAGGCCACCCATGGGGATGTGCGCGGCGTCGTTGATCGTCTGTCCGTTGACGTGGACCATCCCGGCCCTGATCCGCGCCGCCACGGCGAGGCCGCGGGCGAAGTCCCTGGTGTGCACGGCGGCGGAGAGGCCGTACTCGCTGGCATTGGCGAGTGCCACCGCGTGGTCGTCGTCAGTGAACGGGGTGACCGCGATGACGGGGCCGAAGATCTCCTCGGTGAACGCGGGGGACGTGGGAGCCACGTCGGCCAGCACGGTGGGGGTGAAGAAGGTGCCGGTCCGGACGCCCCCCGAGACCAGTCGCGCACCCGCCGACACTGCTTCGTTCACGATCTTCTCCACGCGGGCGGCCTGGTCCTCGGTGATGAGTGGGCCGATGTTCACGGCCGGATCCGCCGGGTCGCCGACGCGCAGGGACTCGGCCTTGGCGGTGATCTTCTCGACGTAGGCGACGGCGAGGCTCTCGTGGACGAGGTGGCGGCCGGTGGCCATGCAGATCTGGCCCTGGTGGAGGAAGGATCCCCAGGCCGCGTTGTTGACCGCGGCGTCGAGGTCGGCGTCGTCGAGCACCAACACCGGGTTGTTCCCGCCCAGTTCGAGCACCGCGCGCTTGATGAGCGCCCCGGCGGCGGCACCGACACGGCGCCCGGCGGCCGACGATCCGGTGAACGAGATCACCGGGACGCGGGGGTCCGTGACCAGCGCCTCGCCGGTCTCCGGGCCGCCCGGAACGACGTGCAGCACACCTGCCGGCAGCCCCGCCCGTTCGAAGATCCTGGCGATCACCGCGCCGCCCGAGAGCGCCGCCTTCGGGTCGGGCTTGAGCACCACGGCGTTGCCGAGGGCCAGCGCGGGTGCGACGGAGCGCAGCGCAAGCAGGAGCGGGGCGTTCCAGGGGGAGATCACGCCCACGACGCCGACCGGGATGCGGCGCGCCATGCTGAGCGTTCCCGGGGTGTCGTGCGGGAGCAGCTCCCCCGTGGGGTGCTCGGTGAGCGATGCCGCCGAGGAGAGCTCGTCGAGCGACTTCGTGACCTCCTGCTCGGCCTTCCCCCTGGTGCTGCCCGTCTCCGCGATCAGCGTCGACACCACCTCGGCACGGGCCTCGGCGAGGGCCCCGGCCGCCGCCAGGAGCACCTGCCTGCGGTGCGTGGCGGGGCTGAGACCCCACTGGGGCTGCGCACCCGCGGCCACGGCGCACCCGCGGTCGATGTCCGCGGGGTCACCGAGGCCGATCGTGCCGACCAGCGATCCGTCCGCCGGGTTGTGCACCTCCCGCTCACCGCCGGATGGGATGCGCCACCCGTCGGAGAAGATCAATCCCTGGAGCGAGTTCAGGTTCAGGGCGGACATGTGGGCTCCCCTCTCGGCGTACGGTCCCACGCTAAGATCCACCGCGCCCCGCCGCCTTGGGCCCACTGCGCCAATCTGTTCCCGCTGTTTCCTACACGGTGTCGGATGCGATCATGGTGCGGGGCCCGTTCACGGGCGCGGGTCAACGGGCCGTCCCGGGCCGGACCCAGGGCAAGGAGGCCGCTCATGGACATCGACGCGACGGTGGAACACCTCGCCGAGCTGCTCGAACGCCCGCTGGTGCTGTACGACGTCGATCTCAACGTGGCCGCCTACAGCGCCCATGACGCGGACGTCGACGAGGCCCGCCGGCTGACGATCCTGTCCCGGCGCGGCAGCACCACGGTCCGGGACATGCTGCGCGCGTCCGGCGCCGCCCACGCGTCGGCTCCGGTGCGGCTGCCGGCGGCGGACGGGGTTCCCGAGCGGGTCGCGGTGGCGGTGCGCCACGACGGCCAGTTGTTCGGCTACCTGGTGTGGGTCGAGCCCGGCGCCGCGAGCGAAGTACCGGGCGCGGTGGGCGAGTTGGTCGACCGGTTCGGACCGGACCTCGGGCGGCTGCTCGCGGTGCGGGCACTGGACAACCAGGAGAGCCGGCTGCGGGTGCGGATGCTCGTCTCGGACCTGGTGTCCGACGACGCGGCACGACGCGTCGAGGCCGCCCGTGTCCTGGTGGCCGACGGCGTGCTGCCCTCGGCGGCGGAGTACACGGGGCTCGTGATCGTCGCTCCCGGTGTCGGCGGCTCGTCGGCCGCGCAGCGGCGCACCGCGCTGGAGTCCGCGCTGGCCGGACTCGCCCGGTCGATGCGCGAGGCGGTCGCCGGTGCCGTGATCGGGGACCGGGCCGTGGCCGTCCTCGCCCACGGTCCGGGCCGGTCCCCGGCGCCGGGTCGGCCGCCGGCCCGTGACGGGGTGCTGCTCGGCATGGGTGCCCCGGTGCACGAACTGTCCGACACGGTGTCGTCGGTGCGGCAGGCCCGGCTCGCCGTACGGGGAGGGGAGCTGGACCCCGGCCGTTACGGTCCGGTGGTCTCGTGGGACGACCTGGGCCTGGACCGGCTCCTGCTGCAACTGCCGTTGGAGCGGCTGACGGTGGAGGACCTCCCCGCGTCGGTCGCCCAACTGGTCGACCCGGCGTCCGGCCCCGATCTCGCCAACACCCTGGACGTCTACCTGGACTGCGGAGCGGACGGCCAGGAGACCGCGCGACGCCTGATGATCCACCGCAGCACGCTGTACTACCGGCTCGACCGCGCCCGCAAGGTCACGGGCGCCGACCTGCACGACGGCGCCGTCCGCAGAGAACTGCACACAGGACTGCGTGTCGCACGGCTGGCGGGGATCCTGCCGCCGGCGCCCGCCCTCTGAAGGAGTACACGGTCCGGAGCACGTGACGGGAGCGGCGGCGCCAGGACCGGTCGCCCGCGCTCCCCTGGGCCGACCGGCTGCTCCCTCGCTCCCTCGCGTACGCACGCTCCACGTTCCCCCGGCCCGCGCGGTCCTCCCTCGCTCCCTGCACTCTCCGACACCGTGTCGGAATTCCCGCGCCCCAAGTGGTCCACCGCATCCGATGTGCCCGCCCCCGAGCCTGGCATTGACTCCGAGAGACACAGATCTCGCAGGGTCCAGGTCCGTAGGAGCACATATGACCACCTCAGTACCGGCCGACACTCCCGACGCCCTCGCCGGGGCGGGTGGCGCCGTCGCCGACATCGGCGGCGCCACCGGCATCCTGACCGGAGACCAGTACCGCAAGAGCCTCGACGACGGCCGCGAGGTGTGGCTGTCGGGCGAGCGCGTGGACAACGTGGCCACGCATCCGGCCTTCCGCGGCGTCGTCGACGAGTTCGCGCGGCTGCTGGACCTGCGCCACTCCCCCGAGCACGTCGAGCTGTCGACCTTCGTGTCGCCGGAGACCGGCAACCGCGTCAGCCAGGCGTACTCGATGCCGTCCACGCCCGAGGAGCTGCGCGCCAAGTTCGCGGCCAGCGAGTGGTGGATGCGCGAGAGCCTCGGCCAGCTCGGCCGTTCGCCCGACTTCATGTCGAACGTCGTCGTCGGTCTGCGCGACTACGCGCCCGAACTCGACGCCGCCCGGGAGGGGTTCGGACAGCACGCCGTCGACTACCACCGCTACGCCAGCGAGCACGACCTCGTGCTCACCCACGCCCTGGGCGACCCCCAGATCGACCGCAGTGCGGACCCGCTCGTGGACGACACCTTGTCGCTGCACATCGTGGACGAGACCGCGGACGGTGTCATCGTGCGCGGCGCGAAGCAGCTCGCCACCCTGGCCCCCTTCTCGCACGAGGTCCTTGTCTATCTCAACGGCGTGACCGCCGCGCGCGGAGCCGAGAAGTTCGTGCTCTGGTTCGCGCTGCCGATGAACGCCCCCGGCCTGAGGATCCTCTGCCGTGAACCGTTCAGCCTGGACACCGAGGGCCACACGCATCCGCTCGGACGTCGCTTCGACGAACAGGACGCGATGCTGTTCTTCGACGACGTGCTCATCCCCTGGGACCGGCTGTTCCTGCGCGGCGACAGCATGACCGCGATCAAGGGGCTCGTCCGCATCAACGCGTGGAGCCTGCAGAGCACCCACATCCGCTTCCTCCAGCGGCTGCGCGTGTTCGTCTCCGTCGCGAAGATGGTGGCCCACTCGATCGGCGTGGACACCTTCCGCGGCATCCAGGAACAGCTCGGCGAACTCATCTCGTACGCCGAGACCCTGGAGTTGGGCATCATCGGCGCCGAGGCGGCGGCCGAGCGCACGCCCGGCGGTCTGCTGGCCCCGCGCGTCAGCTACGGCCTCGGTTTCTGGTCGGCCGGCGTCTCGGCGCGGGTGGCCGAGATCCTCCGCCAGATCGGCTCCTCGGGGCTGATCATGCAGCCCAGCGAGGCCGACCTCGCCTCCGAGCTGCGCCCGACCCTCGAGACGTACATGCGCGGCCACGACATCGGCGTGGACGAGAAGTCCCGGCTGTTCCGCATCGCCTGGGACCTGGTGGGCTCCGGATTCGGCTCGCGGCAGGAGCTGTACGAGTACCTGCACCGCGGCGAGCCGGGCGCCGGCCGGACCCGGCTGTGGCGCTCGTACGACAGCTCGGCCGTCGACGCGCAGATCCGCGACCTGATCTCCCGCCCCTGAAACCCCTTGTAAGGAGCCCCCGTTGATCATCGACGTCCACGGGCATGTCACCGCGCCCGACTCGCTCTACGTGTGGAAGTCCGGCCTGCTGTCGCACCGCGGCGCGCACGGCGTACGGCCACCGTCCGTCAGCGACGACCTGCTCCGCGAGGCCTGGCAGGCCCCGAACCCGAGCTTCGGCCACGTCTCCCACCTCGACCACCTCGACGAGGCCGGGATCGACATCCAGCTGATCTCGCCGCGGCCGTACCAGATGATGCACAGCGAGCAACCCGCCCGTATCGTCACGGCGTTCACCGAGGCGGTCAACGACGCGATCCACCAGTCCGTCCAGCTGTTCCCGGA
Organism: Streptomyces prunicolor; assembly: GCF_045162825.1. NCBI lineage: Bacteria > Bacillati > Actinomycetota > Actinomycetes > Kitasatosporales > Streptomycetaceae > Streptomyces > Streptomyces prunicolor. Next base: position 1,215,730 of record NZ_CP108676.1, read on the forward strand.
CCGGCTGCGCGGTATCGCCGGCCTGCCGCAGACCCCGGAGACGGACGTCGCCGAGTGGACGAAGGAGCTGCGCCGGACCGTCACGGACCTCGGTTTCGTCGGGGCGCTGCTCAACCCCGACCCGTACGAGGGCACCCGCACACCCCCCGCGCTGGGCGACCGCTACTGGTACCCGCTGTACGAGGCGCTGTGCGAGCTCGACGTGCCCGCGGTCATCCACTCCGCCGGGTGCCGGCCACCGACCCGCGAGCCCTACAGCCTGCACTTCATCCAGGAGGAGACGGTCGCCGTCTGGAGCCTGCTGTCCTCCTCGGTGCTGACCGACTTCCCGGACCTGAAGATCGTGGTCTCGCACGGCGGCGGCGCGATCCCGTACCAAGTCGGCCGCTTCCAGCCGGACTTGGTGCGCTCCGGGGGCGGGTCCTATGTCGACCGGCTGCGGCGGCTGTGGTTCGACACCTGCCTGTACACGCAGGACGCCATCGAGCTGCTGATCCGCACGGTGGGCGTGGACCGCTGTCTGTTCGGCACGGAGAAGCCCGGCACCGGCTCGCAGATCAACCCCGCCACCGGCGGCTGGTTCGACGACATCCACACCCTTGTCGACGGCATCGAGTGGCTCAGCGACGGGGATCGCGAGGCGCTCTACGAGAAGAACGCCGTCTCCCTGTTCCGGATCTGACGGAGGATCACATGGCTCGCATTGTCACGGGGATCGGCTCTTCGCACGGCCCCCAGCTGAAGATGGCACCGGAGTTGTGGCACGTGCGCGGCACCGCCGACCGCCGCAACACCTCCCTCGACTTCCGGGGTGAGACGTACACGTTCGCCGAACTGGCCGCGCTGCGCGAGGACTTCACGGACCAGTGCACGGCCGAGGTCCAGACACGGCGCGCGGCCTCCTGCCAGAGCGCCCTGGACGATCTCGGCCGGCATCTGGAGAAGGCCGACGTGGATGTGCTGGTCATCGTCTCCAGTGACCACAAGGAGGTCTACGACGACGAGTTGCTCCCGGCGTTCGCCGTCTACTGGGGCGACGAGGTGGCCCATGTGCCGTTCACCCAGGCGCAGTTGGACGCGATGCCGCCCGGCCTGGCGGAGGCCGCCTTCGGGGATGTGCCCGACCACCTGATCACCCGGCCCACCGCCTCGGCGCTGGCCCGGCACCTCATCGAGGAGACCGTCGGTTCCGGCTTCGACACGGCCGCCTCCAAGCGGCTGCCCCCGGGCGACTACGCCAACCACGGCATTCCGCACGGCTTCGGCTTCATCTACCAGCGGATCCTGGGCGAGACCTCGGCGGTGCCGTTCGTGCCGGTGTTCGTGAACACCTTCTACGAGCCCAACCCGCCGACGGCCCGGCGCTGTGTCGCCTTCGGCCAGGCTCTCGCCGCCGCCATCGCCTCCTTCCCCGAGGACATACGGGTCGGTCTTGTCGCCTCCGGCGGTCTGTCGCACTTCGTCGTGGACGAGGAACTCGACCAGCGCTTCCTCACGGCCCTGCGGGACGGGGACACCGCCGCCCTGACGAAGTTCACCCCCGAGGAGATGCGCTCGGGCAGCTCCGAACTCCGGAACTGGATCACCGTAGCCGCTGCCGCGAACATCGCCGGACTGAGCGTGAACTCCGTGCGCTACGAGCCCTGTTACCGCACCGAGGCAGGCACCGGCAACGCGATGGGCTTCGTCACCTGGAGCCAGGCATGACGACCAACGCCCTTACGGACAGCGCCGATCCACTGGTCCTCAAGCAGCTGCGCGAGCTGGACGCCTGTGCCGTCTCCGACGCGCTGGACTCGCTGGGCCTGCCCGGTGCCGTCACCGGTATCGCTCCGATGTGGGCGGCACCGGGCGTCACGGTCGGCCGGGTCCGCACGGTCAAGGCAGTTCCGGTCGGCACCGACGGCCCCAGCACCCACATCGCGTCGCCCCTCGTGGCCGTCGCGGGAGCCGGTGACGTGGTGGTCGTCGACAACGACGGCCGGACGGATGTCTCCTGCTGGGGCGGGCTGCTGGCCGAGGCCGCGACCGTCCGCGGTGTCGCGGGTGTCATCGTGGACGGCGCCTGCCGTGACGTGCAGGAGTGCGAGCAGCTCGGTCTGCCGCTGTTCGCCCGAGCCGCCGTGCCGGTCAGCGCCCGTGGCCGGATCGTCCAACAGGCCATGGACGTCCCCGTGTTGATCGGCGGCGTGAGCGTCGAGCCCGGGGACTGGCTGGTCGCCGACCGGAACGGGCTCGCCTTCATCCCCAGCGCTCGCCTCGACGACGTCATCGCCGCCGGCCTGCGGATCGTGCTGCGCGAACGCCTCATGGGCGAGGCAGTCCGGTCCGGGCGCTCGGTCGTCGACGTCATGCACGACTCGCAGTTCACCGCCGCCCGCTTCCAGGAGCCGACCCCATGACCGACCTCACCGACTGGTCCGGCCTCTCCACGGCCACCGTCTCCGACGCCCTCGACCGTCTCTCGCTGCCCGGCTCGCTGCACGGTCTGGCGCCCCTGGGCCCCGGGCAACGGCTGGTCGGCCGCGCCTTCACCGTGCGCTACCAGGCCGCGGGTTCCCCGCCGGGCACGGTGGGCGACTACCTCGACGACGTGACGCCCGGCCAGGTCGTCGTCCTCGACAACTCCGGCCGTACGGACGCCACCGTGTGGGGCGATATCCTCACCGCCGTCGCCCACCGGCGCGGGGTGGCGGGGACCGTCATCGACGGCGTCTGCCGCGACACCCACCGGGCACTCGGGCTCGGCTACCCCGTTTACAGCCGGGGCCGGTTCATGCGCACCGGCAAGGACCGCGTGGAGGTGGCCGAGGTCCAGGGACCCGTCACGGTCGGCGGTGTGCAGGTGCGGCCGGGCGATCTGCTGATCGGCGACGAGGACGGCGTGGTCGCCGTGCCCTGGGACCGCGCCGAGGAAGTCCTCGGTGTCGCACGCGAGATCGAGCAGCGGGAGGCCGGCATCCTCGCCGCCGCGCTGGAGGGCGCCACCATCGCGGAGGCGCGGGCCCGCTACGGCTACCACCTCCTGCAACGGAGGTCGTCATGAGCGCCCTCGACGCCGGTGAACTGAAGGAACTGCTGGACCTCGGCTCGGCCACCGCCTACGAGGCGTCCGGACTGCCGTGCGCCCTCCCGCCGGTGTTCCGGCCGGCCTGGGCGGGCGCACGGTGCGTGGGCACCGCCCTGCCCGTCGCCGCGGCACCGGGCGACAACCTGCCGCTGCACTGGGCTCTTGAGGCGGCGGTTCCGGGCGATGTGCTCGTCGTCGACGCCGGCGGCAGCGAGTACGGCTACTGGGGCGAGGTCCTCGCCGCCTCCGCCCTGGCCCGTGGTGTCGTCGGGCTGGTCATCGACGGTGGCGTGCGCGACACCGACCGGCTGCGCGAGCTCGGCTTCCCCGCGTTCTCGACGTCGGTCTCCATCCTGGGCACCGGAAAGTCCTGGCCCGGCCGCGTCGGCAGCCCGGTCCAGTTGCGGGGCCACCGCGTGGCACGCGGCGACCTGGTCGTCGCGGACGCTGACGGAATCGCCGTACTGCCCGCCGCCGAGATCCGGCGCGTCCGGGACGCGGCCCGGTCCCGCGCCGCCAAGGAGGACCAGTACATGGCACGGCTGCGCGACGGCGCCCTCACCCTCGACCTCTACGGCTTCCGCGAACTGGGACAACCGGAGGACCACCGATGACCACCACACCGTCCACCACCGCCCCCTCGCCCCCGCAGGCACAGAGCCTCGCCGAGTTGGAGGACGCCTTCCGCGCCGCCGCCGGCCGCTTCGCCTCGGGCGTGACCGTCGTAGCTCTGCGCGGGCCCAGCGGCCTGTACGGCCTCACCGCGACCTCCTTCGTGTCGCTGTCGCTGCGCCCGCTGCTGGTGTCGGTGTCGGTGAACACCGGCAGCGCCCTGCTGGACGAGGTGCGTGCCGCCGGTTCGTTCTCCGTGAACGTGCTGGGCCAGGATCAGCAGGCCGTGTCGAAGTACTTCGCGACGCGCGGCCGAGGGTTCAGCCAGGACGCGTTCCCCGGCATCCCGAGCCACGCCGAGGTCACCGGCGCGCCCGTCCTGGACGGCAGTCTCGCCTGGTTCGACGCGACGGTGGAGGCGATCCTTCCCGCCGGCGACCACGAGACCCTGGTCGGGACCGTCAAGGCCGCGGGCCGTCGCGACGGCGAACCCCTCGTCTACTGGTCCGGCGGCTACCGGCGCCTGGACCCGACGGATCCCGGTTCCCCCGACGACCGCATCGCCCCGCTGTCGGCCGCCCTGTCCGAGCAGTTGAGCGCCTCGGGCCTGTCGCCCGCGGACCTCATCGACGCCCAGCTCGCGCTGGAGCCGGTGGCCGCCGAACTCGCCGCGTTCCGCCACGACCCGGAGACTCTCGCCGCGTTGCGCGAGACCATGCACCGCGCCCACGCGGCGGCGGGAGACCCCGAGGCGTTCACCGCCGAGGCTGTGGCGTTCCACACCGCGCTCGGCCGGGCCAGCGGCAATCCCGCCATCCGCGCGGCGCTCGACACCCTGGTCCACGCCCGGCACCGGCACTACGCGGCCGGCACCGACGAAGCGGCCACCGCCCACACCAACACCGCGCATCAGCTGATCTACGACGCGATCGCCCGGGGCGACGCCGAAGCGGCCCGCGTGGCCATGACGGACCACCTGGCCGTCGTACGCACCGGTCTGCGCCAGGCCCGGCCCACGACCGGCGACTGACCGGATCGCACATCCGCCACCAAGAAGCAGCAGTGAAGCAGCAGGAGGTTCTCCGCATGAGCGGAACCGACACACCCGTCCGGCTGGAGGCCGTCGAGGCGGACGGCCAGCCGGAGGTCACCCCCGGACTCCGGTCTCTCTACCGCGGGTTCGAGGAGGAGTTGCTGGTCCCCCTGTGGACCGAGATCGGCGACCTGATGCCCGCGCACCCGCGGTCCAGGGCCGTACCGCACCTGTGGCGCTGGGACCGGCTGCGGGAACTCGCGGGCCGCGCCGGGGAGTTGGTCCCGGTGGGCCGTGGCGGTGAGCGCCGGGCGATCGCCCTGGCCAACCCGGCGCTGGGCGGCCGTCCTTTCGCAACTCCCACTCTGTGGGCGGCGATTCAGTATCTGATGCCGGGTGAGGACGCTCCGGAGCATCGCCACACGCAGCACGCCTTCCGTTTCGTCGTCGAGGGCGAGGGCGTGTGGACGGTCGTGGACGGCGACCCGGTGCCCATGCGGCGGGGCGACTTCCTGCCTCAGGCGGGCTGGAACTGGCACGCCCATCACAACGCCACCGCCGAGCCGATGGCCTGGATCGACGGCCTGGACATTCCTTTCCAGTACGTCGCGGAGGCCCAGTTCTTCGAGTTCGGCCGCGACCGGATCAGTGCCGCGGAGCGGACCACCCCCGACCGCTCACGGTCGGAACGCCTGTGGGGCCACCCCGGACTCCGCCCCGTCTCGGCCGGTACGACGGCTCCCGGCTCACCGCTGCTGGCGTACCGCTGGGAGCACACGGACCGGGCCCTGGCCGACCAACTCGCCCTGGAAGCAGAGAGGTTCGGGGCAACGGTCGAGCCCGGCCACGCGGCGGTCCGCTTCACCGACCCGGCGACCGGAGCGGACGTACTGCCCACCATCCGGGCCGAGATGCACCGGATCGCACGCGGCGCGCAGACCGCCCCGGTGCGCGAGACGGGCTCCTCGGTCCACCAGGTCTTCGACGGCTCCGGCACCGTCACCGTGGGCGAGCAGACCTGGTCGGTCACGCGGGGCGACCTGTTCGTCGTCCCCTCCTGGGAACCCTTCTCGGCGCGTTCCGAAGCGGGAGCCACCGACTCCGACTCGGGCTCCCTCGACCTCTTCCGTTTCAGCGACGCGCCCGTCTTCGAGGCGCTCCACCTCCACCGCACGCACACCGAAGGAGCCGCCCGATGAAGCTCGCCACCCTCCGCACCGACGGCACGACCAGGGCCGTCCGGCTCGACGGCGACGTGCTGATCGACCTCGGGGACTCCGACCTCGGCACGTTCCTGGCCCGGCCGGACTGGTACGAGCGCGCCAACAACGCGACTACGGCCGGTACGACGACGTATCCGGTGGCCGGCGCCGACTTCGCGCCCGTGGTGCCCCACCCCTCCAAGGTGGTGTGCGTAGGACTCAACTACCGCAACCACATCAAGGAGATGGGCCGCGATCTGCCCGAACACCCCACGCTCTTCGCGAAGTTCGGGGACAGCCTGATCGGAGCGGGCGACGACATCGCACGACCGGAGGAGACCTCCCAGTTCGACTGGGAGGTCGAACTCGCGGTCGTCATCGGCAAACCCGTCCGCCGGGCCACACCGGCCACGGCCGTGGAGGCGATCGCGGGCTTCACCGCGCTCAACGACATCACCTGCCGCGACTGGCAGTTCCGCACCCGCGAATGGCTCCAGGGCAAGATGTGGGACTCCTCGACGCCCGTCGGCCCCTACCTGGTGACGCCGGACGAACTGCCCGGCGGTGTACGCCCGGTACTCGACGTACGGCTTGAGGTGGACGGCGAGGTCATGCAGTCCGACTCCACCGGCGACCTGCTCTTCGACCCCGTGGCGCTCGTCGAGTACGTCTCCACGATCGTGCGGCTCAACCCCGGGGACATCATCGCCACCGGCACTCCCGGCGGAGTCGGCCACGCCCGCAAGCCCCCGCGTTTCCTGCTGGGCGGCGAGAGTGTGGTGGCGAAGGTCGCGGGGATCGGCCGGCTCGACAACCGGGTCGTCAAGGAGGGCCAGGTCCGATGAGCCGATCCCTCGCGGACACGCGCCGCTGGATGCGGGAAGGGACCGAACTCCTCGTCCACGCCACGACCCGGCTCGACGAGGCGGCGTACGACGCGCCCTCGCTCCTCCCCGGCTGGTCCCGCAAGCACGTGGTGGCGCATGTCGCCGCCAACGCGGACGCGCTGGCCAACCTGGTCCACTGGGCCGCGACCGGTACGCCGACCCCGATGTATGCCTCCCCCGAGGAACGCTCGACCGGCATCAGGGAAGGCGCCCGACAGCCCGGCACACGCCTGACGGAATGGCTCCGCCTCTCCTCCGACGCCTTGGAGAAGGCGATGGACGAACTGGACGACACCCAGTGGGCGTCGCGCGTCCTCACCGCACAGGGCCGTACCGTCGCGGCCACCGAGATCCCGTGGCTGCGCTCGCGCGAGGTGTGGGTGCACGCCGTCGACCTCGGCGGCGGAATCGACTTCACCGCCCTGCCCGCCGATTTCCGCACCGCGCTGTGCGACGACATCGTGACCAGACGCGGGGGCGCCCCAGGGCCTGAGGTCGTCCTCCGGCCGACCGACGTGCCCGCTCGCTGGTATCTGCCCGGCGCACCGGACACGGCCGGGGAAGCGATCACGGTCACGGGCCCTCTCGCCGAGATCACCGCCTATCTGGCCGGCCGACCGCATGGCACGACGGCGGTCGGATCGACGGCGGTACCGGTCCTGCCGGCCTGGCTGTGAGCACCAGGCGGGCAGTACCGAGTCGTCCGGCCCCGGAATCGAGCTACGAACCGCTCCCGGCGACAGGAGGCGTCGGGAACCCGCCGACCGCCTGCTCATAGGCGTGCGCGACGCGCAGCACGGTGGCGTCGTCGAAGCGCCTGCCGGTGATCATCAGGCCGGCCGGAAGGCCGTCGACCAGGCCGGTCGGCACGCTGCACGACGGATGGCCGGTCACGTCGAAGGGCGCGGTGTTGCCGACCATCGACAGCGCGGTGTGCAGGTAGTCGGCCAGGGGGATGTCGGCGGGCGGGATCTCCTTGGCCGTGTAGGGGACGGTGGGCATGACCAGCACGTCGTACCGGGCCAGTGCCTCGTCGTAGGCCGCGCGGACCTCGGGCAGGAGGCGGCGGGCCATGCCGTAGTACTTCCCGCCCCCGGCCTCGAAGGTGTAACGGCCGGACAGGCCAACGAGTTTGACGGTCTTGGAGAGGGTGGCGCCGCGGTCGACGCGGCCCTGCGCGTAGTGGGCGATCAGCTCCGGGTCGTAGAAGTCCTCGACGTTCATGCCGTAGGCGTTGCCGTCGAGCATCTGATACGCGGCGCCCTCGGTCGCGATCACGTTCCACACGTGGAGGGCGTCCAGGTGCCAGGGGATCGACACCTTCTCCACGGTGAGTCCGGCCGAGGCCAGTACGTCGATCGCGGCGTGGACGGCCTCGTCGACGCCCGGGTCCGACACCGGCGTGCCGAAGCCCTCCGTGACCACTCCGACGCGCAGGCCCGTGGCGGGCTCGGTGAGGGCGGCCAGGTAGTCCACCGGTTCGATCGCGTCGGGCTGGCGCGGGTCGAAGCCGTCCACGCCGGCCAGGACGCTCAGCATCGCGGCCGCGTCGGCGACGGTGCGGGTCATCGGGCCCACGTGGTCGATGGTCCGCTCGATGGGGAAGGCACCGGTGTAGGGCACCAGGCCATGGGTGGGCTTGTGCCCCACGATGCCGCAGAACGCGGCCGGCATCCGGATCGAGCCGCCCTGGTCGCCGCCGAGGGCGAGGTCGACCTCTCCGGTCGCCACGAGCGCGGCACTGCCGCTGGACGAGCCGCCCGTGTTCCGGCTCTCGTCCCACGGATTGCGCACCGGCGCCGGGTGCGAGGTGAAACTGGCGCCCGAGAAACACAGGTCCTCGCACACCGACTTGCCCGCGATCGTCGCGCCGGCGTCGAGCAACCGCCGTACGACGACGGCGTCTTGGCGCGGGACGAAGCCCTCGACCGTCCGCGAACCGTTCATCATCGGCACGCCCGCGACCGCGATGTTGTCCTTCACCGCGACCGTACGACCGGCCAGCGGGCCCTCCGCCGACTCGCTGACCGAGGTCTTCACGTACCAGGCGCCCAGCCGGTTCTCGTCCGGAGCGGGCGATGTCCAGGGGCGGTCAGGGGCGGTGGGAGCCGTGCGTTCGTAGAGCCGCTCGACCGCTTCCGAGGCGGCGAGGGAGCCTGCCACCGCGGGCGCGAACTCCGCCAACTCCTCGGCGGACAGGCCGAAGTGGAAGTGCTTGTCGATCGCCGCGAGGCGGGCGGCGTCGGGTACGGGGAGTGAGGACAAGGGAGGGCTCCTTTTCAGCTGGACACGCATCAACCTAGAACATCGCGCCAATAGGTCAATACTTATTGACGTAACTTCGCGGTTAACCGCACCGGGCCGGGTAGGGCTGGGCCGACCGGATCGGCAGGGCTACAGCGAGACCGGCCGCAGCCCGGTGCCGGTCGCCTCGGTGACGAAGAGGTCCTGGGTGACCCGGCCACTGTCGTCCAACGTGACGGTGCCGCGCGGGAGTTGGAAGCTGCCGGGACGCATCGCCTCGGCGATCAGCCGCGGTTCGTCCGCACCCACCCGGCGCGCGGCGGACCACCAGATGTGCGCCGCCTCGAAGACCGACTCGCTCAGCGTCGACAGCGGCGGGGCCCAGCGGCCGTACGCCTCCCGGTAGCGGTGCAGCAGTACGGCGTTGCCGGGCGACGCGAGTTGCTCGACGTAGCCGGAGACGGCGTACAGGCCGGGCGCCGCGTCGGCTCCCACGTGCTCCAGAGTGGACTCGTCCATGGCCGGTGCGAGCGTGACGCACCGCTCGCGCAGACCCATCGCGTGGCACTGGCGCTCGAACGCGGCGGCGTCCGCGCCCACGAACGTGGACAGCACGATGTCCGCGCCCGAGGCCGTCACCGCGTCGATGACCCGGGTGAAGTCGCGGGTGCCCAGTGCGGCGTACCGCTCCCCCACCACCCGCGCGCCCGAGCGCGGCAGGATGCGACGGGCGGCCGCGTGCGTGCTGCGCGGCCAGCAGTAGTCGTTGCCGGCCAGGAACCAGCGCTTTCCACCGGCCGCCCGCATCAACGGTCGTACGGCTGCTGACAGTTGATCCTCGTGGTGCTCGCCGAGCTGGACGCGCAGCGGGCCGGTGCCACCGCCCTCGTTCATGTGCGGCTGGATCAGGAGCACTTCGGTCCCGGCGAGCGCCCGTGAGACCGCGAAGTAGGTGGCGGAGGTCGTGGCGACGAGGATCGTCCGGCAGCCGGACCGGACCAGTCGCCGGGCCTCGGCGACACCGACCGCCGGGTCCGAGGCGTCGTCCCCGACCACCAGCTCCACCGGCCGGCCCCGCACCCCGCCCTCCGCGTTGATCTCCTCGACGGCGAGCATGGCCATGTGGTCCGTCGCGGCCCCGAACATGCTCCCCAGGCCCGACTTGCTGTTCAGCAGACCGAGCCGCGCGTTCGGATTCGGCGCGGACCCGCGACCGGCCGGCAGGCCGCGGCGGCGCATCAGCCACTCCAGCCCGGCCTCGTCGAGTTCGGCGAACAGCCGGACCCTCGTTCCGCCCCGGTCGGCGTCGAACCGCAGTTTGATGCGGCCCCGCCAGGGCTGGTCGTGCACGATCTCGATACGGCCGCCCTGCCCGGCGTGGCCGCGTGCGTTCCCGTGTGCCGGCGACGGTGGCCGTACCTCGGTGATCCGGCCGATGATCTCCACCTGGTCGGCGACCGGGCCGCCGAGCGGAGCGCCCATCCGCACCACCGCGCCCGCCGCGACCCGGTCGCACACGGCGTCGAAGACCCAGCCCGCACCCGCGCCCGCGCCGAACAGGCCGAACGTCGTGACCGGCGATGCCTCGGTCCATTCCTCGGCGGGCAGCAGGAGTGCGGCCATCACGTCACCTCATGCGGTCATCCGGCGGACCGGCTGTCCTGGACGTCGGGGTCGGTGGTCGCGGCCTCCGTCGCGGTGGCGGCGCGCCCGGCGTCGGCGAGCGCTCCCTGGAACAGCGCCTGCAACGTCGCGATGACGTCACGCGCGGGGCCGGCCGGGTCGATCGAGTAGTGCCGGAACCGGCCCGCCTTCCGCTCGGTCACCAGGCCGGCGGCACGCAGGACACGCAGATGGCTGGAGACTCCGGTACGGCCGATGCTGGTGATCCGCTCCGCCAGCTCCCCCACGGTGCACTCCTCGCGCTCTGCCAGTACGCCCAGGATCTGGCGGCGTACGGGGTCGGCGAGCGCGTCGAACGCCAGGTCTGCGGGCACCTGTGTTCGCCCCCTCCATAGGTCAGCGACGGTTGACATGTGCCAGCGTAGTCGAGGGTCCGGAATCGCTGTGCGGAGCCGCCCGTGCGGTCGTGACACGCAGGTCGGCCCGGCGTATCTCCAGGACCTCCCGGTACGGCAGCACAGTCCAGCGGTCGTCGGGCTGCGGAATACCGCTGGAGGCTACGACCACCCGGTCCTCGTCGACCCGGTAGCGCAGCCGGAAGAAGTCGGGGCCGCGCCGCCTGCTGACCTCGGACTCCGGGTCCTCGTCGGCGTACGCGTACAGGGCGTCCTCGGTGAGCAGCAGGCAGTTGAGGCTGGCGTAGGCGGCAGCCCGCTCCCGGACGTCCGCCGCGGCCCGGGCGAGCGCGTCGACGGGGCCCGTCTCCCGCAGCAGGGTCAGCACGCGCAGGAAGTACCGCTCGGAGTCGGTGCTCCCGGCCGCCCTCAACAGCAGTTCAGGAGCGATCAGTTCGTCGAGTGTGTCGTACGGCGTGAAGTACCCGTTGTGCGCGAAGGCCACGGTGCCGACCGTGAACGGGTGGGTGTTGCCGGGGACGACCGGCAGCCCCGGGCTCGCCAGCCGCAGGTGCAGCAGGGCGGCGTCGGTGACCGTGCCGGTTAGGGTCCGCCCCCAGAAGTCGGTCTCGGCGGCGGGCTCAATTCCCTTGACGACCAAGGGGCTTGACCCGCTCCCCTGCCCGGCGGCGATGCCCCAGCCGTCACGGTGCTCACGGCTCAGCTCGGTGAACGGCCCGACCAGACCGTCCAGCGCGGTGTCGAGCGGCAGGGGGGCGCGGGTGACCACGCCGAGCAGGCGGCACATGCCGGTTCGCTCCTTCTCTCACATTGCTTAGGGTTCTTCTCGTACGCCGGTGTCAGGCGCGACGCGCTTCCAGCCACGAAGCGAGCCCGGACAGCGCGGAGTTGACGGCGATGAAGCAGGCCGCCGCGACCAGGTAGGTGGACAGCACGGCGTGGTAGTACTCGCCCAACACCTTTGCCTGGTGCAGGAGTTCGAGGTAGCTGACCACATAGCCCAGCGTCGAGTCCTTGAGCAGCCGCACCAACTGGCTGACCAGGGCCGGGCTCACCGCCCGCAGCGCCTGCGGAACGACCACGCCCGACATGGTCTGACGGTGTGTCATACCGAGGCTGTACGCGGCCTCCGTCTGTCCGCGCGGCAGGCTCAGCACCCCCGCCCGGAAGATCTCGGCGACGACGGCCGCGTTGCCCAACACGATGGGGATCACCAGCTGCCAGAAGACGGGGAACGTGAGACCGACTCCGGGCAGCCCGAACAGGAACACGTACAGCAGGAGCAGCAGCGGGACGGACCGGAACAGTTCGACGTACGTCCGGGCGAGCGCGCGTGTCGGCCGGTTGCGGGCCAGCCGGCCGAGCGCCACGAGGCCGCCCAGCGGGAAGGCGAGCGCGGCGGCGACCGCGGTGACCAGCAGGGTCTGGCCCAGCCCGGACAGCAGGAAACGGATGATGGGCCACTCGCCGAACATCCGCCACTGGTCGGCGTCGAGCTGCCCGTGCGCGGCGAACTGCCGTACGGCGAAGGCGAGTAGGGCGGCGAACACGGCCAGGGAGACGGCCGTCGCGATCCTGATCCGGCGCCGGGCGCGCGGTCCGGGCGGATCGAAGAGGAGATGGATGTCGTCGTGCCGCGCTTTCGTGAGCGGCTTCATCGGACCACCGCCAGCTTCCGTTCCACGCGCCCGGCGACGAGGCCGGACGTGAGGGTGAGGGCGACGTAGACGATCGTGGTGAGGGCGAAGCTGGTGAGCGGCTGGTCGTAACGGAGTGTCAGGAACTCGGCCTGGCCGGTGAGTTCGGCGACACCGACCGCCGCCGCCAGTGAGGTGCTCAGCGCGCAGCCGATGAAGATGCTGCCCAGCGGCTGCACCATCGGGCGCACGGCCTGCGGCAGGATCACATGGCGCAGACACTGCCCGAAGCCGAGTCCGAGCGCCCGGGCGGCCTCGGCCTGTCCGCGCGGTACGGCACGTACCCCGGAGCGCACGACCTCGCACACGAACGCGGCCCAGTACAGGGCCATCGCCGTGGTCACGGTGGCGAACAGCGGGTACAGCAGCCCGAGATCGGGCAGTCCGAACACGAAGAGCACGAGCAGGACGAGGAGCGGGATGTTGCGGAAGACCGCGACGTACCCGGCGCCGAACGCCCGCAGGGGTGCCACCGGGCAGATCCGCAGCACGGCGACGACGAGGCCGCCCGCGACCGCGCCCGTGAAGGTGAGCGCGGTCATGGCGAGCGTCAGCAGCAGCCCTCGCCCCAACTGCCCGGCGATGGCGTCGACATGGGTGAACATGGGGTCGGTCAGCTGCCCTCGACCGAGCCGATCACCGGCGGCTTGGGCGCGGCACCGGTCACGGCGGTACCCAGCGTCGCCTTCCACAGCTTCGCCCACGCGCCACTGGCCTCGATCTTCTTCAGCCAGGCGTCGACGAACTTCTTCATCTCCGGGTCGGACTTCGGCGTACCGATGCCGTACGGGTCGGTGGTGAAGGGCTGTCCGACCACCTTGACCGACGGGTCGCGGTACTGCGTGCCGACGAGGATCGCCTGGTCGATCACGTAGGCGTCGGCGCGGCCCTGCTTGACGGCCTGTACGCACTGGCTGTTGCCGTCGAAGAGGATCACCTTCGACTTCGGGGCGAAGTCCTTGATGTCGTTGGCCGCCGTCGAACCGCTCTGCGTGCAGACCGTCTTGCCGTTGAGGTCGCCCACCGACGTGATGCCGGTGTTGGCCTTCTTGACGAGGATCGCGTCGCCGGAGGAGTAGTACGGCCCGGCGAAGTCGACCTTCTTGGCCCGCTCCGGAGTGATCGAGTACGTGGCGAACACCGTGTCGACGGTGCCGTTGCGCAGCAGTTGCTCACGGGTGGCCACGCTGACCTGGACCAGCTTGGTGCTGTTCTTCCCGGTGATGTACTTCGCGAGCATCGCGGCCAACCCCGCGTCGAATCCGGTGAGTTTGCCGGTGACGGGGTCCTTGAGCGAGAAGAGCGCGGAGGTGTCGGTGCCGCCGACGATCAGCGTCCCGCGCTTCTTGATCTTCGCCATGAGGCTGCCGGCCGGTATCTGATCGGCGGATGCGACGGGGGCGGCGGCGAGGATCTCGTCGTAGGTCTTCGAGGCGTCCGCGGCGGCGGAACCGGACGAACCGGAGGCGGCCGGCAGGGTCGAGGACCCGCCGCAGGCGGTGAGGGTCAGGGCGAGCGCGGCCGTGGCGGAGGCGGCACCGAGGGCACGGCGGGGCCGGGACAGTCTCATCGGGCGGAATCCCTTTCGTCATTGCGCGAATACGGGGAGAGGAGCGGCGAATACGCGGTGCAGCGAATACGGGGTGAGGCGGTTGCCGAACTCAGTGGCTCCGATGGTCTCGATGGTCTCGATGGCTTCAGTGGCTGAGGACCTTCGACAGGAATTCACGGGCCCGTTCGGTGCGGGGCGCGTCGAAGAATTCGTCGGGGGTGGCGGTCTCATGGACGCGCCCCTCGTCGAGGAACACCACTCGGTCGGCGACCCGTCGCGCGAACCCCATTTCGTGGGTGACGACGAGCATGGTCATCCCGTCGACCGCCAGTGCGGCCATGACGTCGAGCACCTCGCCGACCGTTTCCGGGTCCAGTGCCGAGGTCGGTTCGTCGAAGAGCAGCACCTGCGGGTCCATCGCCAACGCCCGTGCGATGGCGACCCGTTGCTGCTGCCCGCCGGACAACTGCGCGGGCCGGGCGTCCGCCTTGTCGCCGAGTCCGACCCGGTCGAGGAGCTGCCGGGCCCGCTCGTCGGCCTCCCGACGGGAGAGTCCCCGCACGCGGATCGGGGCGAGGGTGATGTTGTCGAGCACGCTGAGATGCCCGAAGAGGTTGAACGACTGGAAGACCATGCCCACCCGGGCCCGCAGCCGCGCGAGTTCGCCTCCCTCGTCGGGCAGCGGAACGCCCGCCAGACTGATCACTCCGGAGTCGACGGTCTCCAGCCGGTTGACGCACCGGCACAGCGTCGACTTCCCGGAACCGGACGCACCGAGCAGGACGACTACCTCGCCGGAGTGGATGTCCAGGTCGATGTCACGCAGCACATGGTTTTCCCCGAAGTGCTTGTTCACTTTTGCTATACGTACGAGAACCTCAGGCACGCGATCAGCATCGTCGGCTCCGCTCTCGGGCGTCCAATTCGAATGTCACCCGGAATTAATAAAGGCTCTTTATGCTTGCCCGATGTACGACCCCCGACAGTTGCAGGTCCTGGCCGAGGTCGCCCGCACCGGCACCTACACGGCCGCGGCCGACGCCCTCGGCTACACGCAGCCCGCGATCAGCTATCAGATGCGGATGCTGGAGCGGTCGGTCGGTGCGCCGTTGGTCACCCGTCGCGGCCGGGGCGTTCAACTCACCCCGGAGGGACGGGCGTTGGCCCGCCACGCGGGAACGGTGCTGGCCGCGCTGCGCACCGCCGAGGACGAACTGGCCGCGCTGACCGCCCCCGAGGCCGGCCGGGTCCGCCTGGCCGCGATGCAGAGCAGCTGCGTCAGCCTGGTCCCCCGCGCACTGGGTACCCTCCGCCGGACCCGTCCGGAGCTGGAGGTCACGGTGACCCAGGCCGAGTGCCGTGTCTCGCACGGTCTGTTGCTGGAGGGCGCGGTCGAGCTCGCGGTGCTGTGCGACCTGGATTTCAGGGAGCTGGACTTCAGGGAGAAGGAAAAGGAGAGGGACAGGGAGCGGGACTCGGAGACGGGCAGGGAGACGGGGACGGGCAGGGAGACGGGGACGGGCGGGGAGACGGAGGCGGACCGGTCCGACAGCGCCGTCGGCCCGCCCGACAACACGGGCGACCCGTCCGTGACCGTGGACCCCCGTCTGCGCCGCGTCCCGCTGCTGACCGACCGCCGCTGCGTCCTGCTCCCGGCCGACCACCCGGCCGCCGCCTCGCCCACGGTGTCGTTGGCCGACCTCGCGGGCGAACGCTGGGTGCTGGAGTCCGGCCGTACCCGTTTCCTGGCCGCGTGCCGGGACGCCGGGTTCGTGCCCCGGATCGCCGCCACCGCCGACGACCAGCTGACCCTGCACAGCCTGGTCGCCAACCGCATCGGCCTCGCGGTCATGAACGAACTCGGCGTGACGGCCCACTTCGACCCCCGGGTCGTCGCCCGCCCCCTCGCCGACTGGCCGGTCCGCCGGGTCTTCGCCCTGCTCTGGCCGGACACCCTCCGCATCCCCGCGGCCGCCGCCCTCCTTCACGCACTGCGCGACACGGCCCGGTCGACGAACGACACAACCGTGCCGCCGTGACGGAACGCCCAACGACCCAGGTGGTGCGGGCCGTTTCCTGGCAGTCGGGCATGCCACCAGGCGTCGTAGCCGAGCGTCCACCGCGCATGCGCGCGGACCAGCCGAGATCCCCGCCGTGTTGAGGAACTCATGCCGGCGTACGCGGTCCCGCCCGGATCCCGTCCCCGCAATCGAGCACTCCGGTTACCCTCCGAGGCCGCTCTTCAAGATGTGCGCCAGAACCGTTTTGACACCGCTCGGGGATGCTCGGCTCCCTTCTCGGTGTCCTGATGGTGGCTGTCCTCCGGCCCGGGGCAAGGCCGTTCGTCCTCGGCTGCTGATGACTCCCGCAGACCACCGAGCGCCAGGAGCGTCATCGCCACCGCGGCCCCCACCGCCACGCCGAAGCCGCTGTGTGGACCGCCCGTGTCGACCACGCGTCCCGCGACCGCCGCGGCGGCTGCCGATCCTGCGGCGCTTGCGGAGTTGCCCCAGGTGAACGCCTGGGTGAGGACAGGGCGCGGGACCGACGACTGGGTGAGGAGGGAGGTGAGGATCAGCAGGACCGGGACAGCGAGTCCGGTCAGAGCGAGGGTGGCGCCGATCGCGAGGGGCGCGTCGAGGACGGTCAGCGGAAGGCTCGCGAGGGCGAGGCAGGCGGCGGCTGCGACCAGGTGGCGCTGGGGTGAGCCGCTGTGTCGCCAGCCGCCGTAGGCCCAACCGCCCACCAGATTGGTGCAGTTGGAGGCGAAGTAGAGCGGCGCTGCCGCGTCCGGTGTGCCGCGACCGACGGCGTATGCGGCGACGGACACCTGCATCGCGCCGAAGAACACGCCGAGTGTGAGGCCGAGCGCGGCCTGCCGCAGGAACGCGGAGTGGAGCAGGGCGCGTCCGGCGTGCCGGCGTTCGGCGTGGCCGGTGAGGGGCGGTGTGGTGCGGCGCTGGGCGGCGAGGACGAGTCCGCCGCCGACAACGAGCGCGGCGGCGAGCAGCACACCGGCGCCCGGGTGACCTGCCGCACCGAGGACACTCACCAGGGCCGGGCCCGCCAGGTAGGACACGCCGTTGGCGAGGGCCTCCAGGGCGAAGGCGGTGGGCAGCGCGGCCGCCCGTTCGCCGGACAGCAGGGCGGACCAGCGAGCGGCGGACAGGGCGGCGAGCTGGGGCAGTGTCGCCCCGACGAGCGCTCCGGCGACGAGGTCCGGAACGGCGCCGGCGAGCAGCAGCGCCACGGCCCCGGCGTGGGCGACCAGCGCGCAGGGAACCACCCGCGTCTGCCCGAACCGGTCGACCAGACGCCCGATCTGGGGCCCGGCGACGGCATCCGCGACAGCGAATCCGCCGGTGACGAGGCCCGAGGCGGCATACGACCCGGTGCGTGCGTGCACCAGCCAGACGATGCCGATGCCCGTCATGGCGATGCCCAGACGCCCGACAGCAGCGGGGAGGAAGAAGGCCGCGGCACCCGAAGTGCGCAGCAGGGTACGGTAGTTCGCCGAAGCCGAAGGCACGGCGCATCCCTTTCGCCGCCCGGCGGGACGCACCAACGGGGTCGTCGGCGTCCTGATGTGCCGACCTGTGGCTGCGCCTGGAGCCGTCCAATGGTGGCGTGGAGCGGGGACGCGCACCCCACGCCGACTCCATCACCGGGCAGATGTCATGTGACAGCTGATGATCTCCTTGAGAGTAGAGGAACGGCACGCAGAAATGAACAGAGGAGTGCCTCAGCGCATGCCGGGGTCTCGTGCGATGTTCCAGCAGGCGTCAGTGGAACTACGCGATCGCACACGGCAGTTCGTGTCGATCGCACAGCCGGCTCTGGGCACGTCCCATGCCCAACGGGGCGCGATCACGGCCCAGTTGCGCGAGACCGACTACCAGGAGGCCACGGCCGCCTGACAGGCCGCCGCGCCCACCCTCCACGTGGCCAGGGGACCAGGTGCCGGCTCAGGTCGTCGGAGGGTGAAAGAGGGAGTGACCACCCAGACCGATCAGGCACATGCCGGCCCAGTCGTAAGGGCCCAGTTCGGGGTAGGTGTCGCGGAGGGTGCGTTGAGCGTGACGGAGGGCGGAACTAGGCGTCCGGCCCAGGGAGATCGAGGGGAGGATGGCGGCACCCACCTGTGCGGAGGACCAGCTGTTGATGTGGCCGATGCCCGCGACAACGGTCTGGGCCCGGCCCAGGACTCCGCCGACGGCCAGGCTGAGGGGGTCACGGCCGAAGCGGCTGGCCGCGGTGCCGGTCCAGCAGCCGTTGAGGATCAGCAGTCTGGGCAGGCGGAGGCCGGCAAGCAGGTCGAAGGTGACAGCCAGTGGGCCGAGCGTGGTCGTGCCTGCGGCCTCCCCCAGACCACTGAGGTAGAGGAGTGCGGCGGACGCAAGGTCCTCGACGGGGCCCAGGGCGGTGAGTTCGTGGTGGGATCCCGGCCATGCGGAGAGGGCGGCGAACTCGTCCGCATGACCGTTGAGCGTGGCGTCCAGGACGCTGATCGCGCGCGCGACCGTCGCATCGGGAAGGGCGCCGGTGTCCGCACGGGTCCGGTACAGCATGGTCTGGGTGCGCAGGCTCGGGGTGAGCGTCACTTCGGCGACGTCGAGGAGGCAGACCCCCTCGCGTCGTAGCGCGCCGTAGGGAAGTTGCCACAGCCGCAGGTCGGGGCTGAGCAGCAGGGACACCGGACGGTCCACGGTGCCGTGCCATACGGCGTCGTGGGGCAGCAGGAAGCGGCCCAATGCCTCCCAGGTGCGGACGCTGACGCCGTACTCGGGCAGCGGTTCGCCCGCGGTGAGCAGCTCCATCAGCTCCGCAAGCTCGGCGGGAGCGGTCTGCCGGACGCTGTGCCAGGCGCCTCGCCGGACGCGGGAAACCACGGAGGACCACCAGCCGTCAGGGCCCTTGCCGACCTGGACGAGGACCACGACGTCGGCCAGCTCATCGGTCTCGGTCGGGGAGGGCAGCCGACCGGGCGGCGTCGGGGCGTGGTGGCCGGCAGGCGGTACACGGTCGCCGGCGAGGGCGGCGTGCACCGCGCGGGCCGCCCGGAACACCTCCTCGACGCGCTCGGGGTCGTTGCTCGACGGCAGCCGCGAGGAGAGGGTCGGGGAAGGGGGTCGGCCGAGCTCGGCACGGTTTTCCAGAAGGTGGTCCAGGACGTCGGAGCGGCCGAGCTCGACGATGCGGGCGACGTCCTCGTGCCGCTGTGCGGCCGCATGGGCCATCAGCGCCCCCGCGTAGACCTCCTCCCGCTGCTCCTGGAGCGCCCAGCGGTTCTCGGGCCGGGTCAGCCGGTCGCGCTGGAGGTCGGCGCAGGCGAGGGCGGTACGACTCACCAACAGACGGAGGGCTTGCGGGAGTTCGGCGTCTCCTTCGAGGCGCAGCAAGTCGTGCAGGGCGTACCAGGTGCGGGTGAGGTCGCGGGACTGTTCCCGGGTGGCGATGCCGAGGGCGGCGGTGAGGTGCGCTGCGGCACGGTCCATGTCGCCGTGGGACATGATCAGTCGGCGTCCCGTATGGCGGTTCCAGCGGGCCGCCTCCAGGGTGCCTTTGCTCTCGTAATGGGGACGTGCCCGCTCAAGGACCCTGCCTGCCTCCTCCCCCTCGCCCAAGGCCTCCAGGACTTCGGCCTGTTCGAGGAGGACTTGACCGTGGATACGGTGGAGGCGCAACTTCTCGCTCTCCTCGGCCAGTTCGCGACTGAGGGCGAGCGCCTCGGGGAGACGGTCCAGCAGGCGCAGTGCCGCGATGCGGGCGACCCGGACGACGCGTACGTTGACGTTCGAGCCGCTCTCGCGGAAGCAGTCCTCGGCCTCCTGGTACATGGCGAGGGCGGACGGGAAATGTCCGACAGTGATGTCCATCCGGGCGTGGGCCAGCGCGATCTGCCCCCGCAGGTTCGGGGAGTCCTCCTTCCCCCGTAGCGCCTGAGCTCGTTCCCGTGCGTCGTCCAGAAAGGAGTAGGCGCTCTCCAGATGCCCCCTCAGCCGTTCGGTGGTCGCCCGCTGGAGCAGGGACTGGGCCCGGGCCTGTGCCACACCCGGCGCTCCCTGGAACTGCTCGGCGACGGCGAGGGAGCGGTCGCTGAAGACGACGGCCGACTCATAGGCGCCGGACGGCTCGCACAGCGCGGCACGGGCACGCCAGGCGGTGACGTGGTACTTGGCGTTGGCGGGTACCAGCGGGCTGCCGAGCTGTTCCATGTTCCAGGCCTCTGCCGCGAGGAAGGCCGCGCACAAGCGGTACCGTTCCGCGAGGAATCTCGTCCTCTCCAGCAATGCCTCACTGTCACCGGCACGTTGCGCGGCGGCACGGGCGGCGAGCAGCAGCCGCAGGGCCTCGGCCCGATGGGTCCCCTTCCAGGCGCGCTCGGCAAGGACGTCGTAATGGCGGCCCAGTTCCGCCCAGTTGGACTCGGCGAACAGGGCGTCGGCATGTAACCGCTCGTGTTTCTCGACCAGTTCCGCCAGTTCCGCTTCCGGTGAAGCTGACGAGCGGGTGGCCGCCGGGAAGGAGAGGGCCGTGGCCGGGTCCACCATCCGGTCCGTCAGGTTTGCGCGCACAGCGCGTGCCATCATCACTCCATGACGTCCCGTCACTCTGCGGCTCTGGTGGTGCGGTTCGCGCCCACCGTATCGGCTGGTGAACGCGAGGACCTGCTGGAGCGCCTGCGCCGAGCCGGCTCCCCCGCACGCATGAGTCCCGCCGACCTCGACCACCGCGCGTTGCCCGACCTCACCCGCAAGGTGCTCCGGGCCGTACTGCTGGACTCCGCCCACCACTTGGACGCCAAGGACCTGCCCCATCTGAGTCAGCTGGTCCGGGACTGGGTGCGCGACACGGACGACAGCGCGGCAGCGAGCGGTAACGCGCAACTCGTCACAGCGGACGGACGATCGGTCTCTGTCGACGGCCAGGTACCGGACGACGCCTTCCCGGAGCTCGCGGAGAGCGCTCGGCGTACGAACGGTCCTGACCGTCTCGGTTGGAACGGGGCAGCCTGGTCGGAAACTCCGCCTGGCAGCGGAGGGGAAGCGGGGCCGGGCGCTGTGTCAACCGAGTCGGGGCCGCGGTCGGAACCGTTGCGGGTGCTGGCGGTGGCCGACGAGTGGTTCTCCCGACGGGGTGGGATCAGCACGGTCAACCGGGAGTTGTGCGTGGCGCTGGCGGCGCTGGACGGCGTCAAGGTCTGGTGCCTGATCGCCGGTTCGTTCTCCGCGGACGAGCTGCTGGATGCCGCCCAGGCGAACGTGACCCTTTTGGAGTCGCCGACGACTCACGGGCTGCGGAAGGGGCAGACACTGCTGCGTCCGCCTCGGCTGCCCGACGAGGACAAGCCGGATGTCGTCATCGGGCACGGCCAGGTGACCGGAGCCTATGCGCTCGCCCTGGTCGAGGACGTCTACAAGAGCGCGTGCCACTTCCACTTCGTGCACACGGAGCCGGATCTCCTCGAATGGCTCAAGTTGGGGCGGGACGACGATCCCGCGTCGCGCGCCGAAGAACGCTCTTGGAGCGACTGGCAGTTGGGCGGCAGGGCCACGCGGACCGTCGGTGTCGGTCCGGTCCTGTTCAGGATGCTCGACCGGGATCTCCCACGCTCCGCCGCACCTCCCCTGCGACTGGATCCAGGCTTCGACCCTTCCCCGACCCCTCCTCCCGAAGACCTGCGGGGAAACCCGCTGATCACCCTGATGGGCAGGTTGGAGGACGGGGACACCAAGGGCGTCGCTCTCGCCGTTCGGGCCACGAACCGAGCCCTGTGGCTGCGCCAGGACATCAAGCGCGTCGACCTGCTGCTGCGGGGAGTGCGCAAGGGCGAAGGCAGGGGCCTCCACCAGGAGTTGACAGGTTTGGTGACCGAGCCGCGCCTGAAGCTGCTGCCCCGCAACTACACCACCGACCGGGCGCAACTGGACCATGACCTCGGGCGGGTGTGGCTGGCGCTGATGCCGTCGCTGGCCGAGGCGTTCGGCTTGGTGGCCTCGGAGCACATCCGGGCGGGAATCCCCTGTCTCATGAGCGCTGACAGTGGCGTGGGGGAACTGATCACGGACGTGGCGCCCGACCTAGCGCGCCATGTGCTCCTGCCCGTCACAGGTCGCGAGGGGGACGAAGAGCTGTGGGCCCACCGGATCGCAGAGGTGATCGCCCATCCCGACGAGGCACTTGTCCGGGCCCGCCGCCTGCGCAACGCCATGGCTCAGGCGCGCAGTTGGGACGACGCCGCGCGACAGCTGCTCGACGCGGCCCGTACGGCGCTCGCCGACCGCGGGTGATCGGGGTTCCCCCTGGGGGTCACATCACCCGGGCCACTACGGCACGGCGCGGAACGCCGCGGCGGTGACATCACGGGCCAGGGTCGCGCCATGGAAGCCGTACGTACGGATGGAGTCGACACGTAGGACGAGACAGAACCGTTCCGTGGCATCCAGCCGGGCGGCCAGGTCCCGCCAGGAGGTCATCAGGTAGTGCACGGCGGCGTGGTTGGCGAGGGACGTCTGACCACTGACCAGCACGACCGGCCGTTGGGCGCCCGGCGGGACGAACTTCGCGACCAGCGCGTGCTCCTGCTCACCGCGGTCCCACCCGAACACCTCGCCGCCGACCTCGATGGCCATCGAGAGGCCCGGTGCGCCGAAGGGATGAACGGTCACGCCAGGCAGGTTGTGGCGGAGATGACCGCCTGTGCGTACGTTCGATCCGTTCTCGGGGCTTCCGATACAGAACTCCACGGACGTTCCGTTGCTGCCGCGGAACTCGTCGCTGGACCGCATCGTCACCTCGCAGCCCTGCTCGGCCGCGAGAAGCGCGGCCTTCAATACAGCCTGTACGTCCCGGTGCTGGGCCGTGCCGGGCGCGTCCCATTTGTTGTTCATGACGACGATGCACGGATCACCCGGCACGATGCCGAAGAAGCCTGCCTTGCGGCTCAGGACGCGCCGTCTGGCGTGACGCTGCCACAGCCACACCGTCCCGCCACTGAGCATGCTGGTGACAAGGCCGATCACCACGTTCAGGACAATGCCCGTCACGCTGCGCCCTCCCCCGGCCGGTACTTCATGATGCCAGCCGACGGCCCATGCAGACAGATCACTGCGTTCTGGGCGATACGCCATGACCGCTCACCACGGTGCCGGTCCTCCACGCCGTGGTCGCTGGTTCGACCGCTGCCCGTCCGTCAAGTCACTTGGGTACGGCCTGCGTTCGCTCACCCGCCACCGTGCCGTCGTCCGGACGCGCTGTCGCGTTGGGCCGTCAGCCGGCCGCTCGTGCTGCGGCGACCGCGGTGCGGGCCGCGTGTTCGACCGTCGCTATGCCGCCTGTCATCGACGTGTTGCCGTCGGAGAGGACCGCGACGAGGTGGTGGTGTGCTCCCGAGGTGACCCGTCCGACGCTGTTGATGTCCCACAGGCCGGTGGTGCTGACTCGGCGGCTCGCCGACTGCCCCGACCTGCCGATCACCGTTACGCCGGTCCCCCACGATCAAGTCGAGCCGGCCAATGGTCCCCCGTCCGGGGTCGGGGAGGCTCACACCCGGGGTCGGCCGGCTTCACGGGAGAATCGGGCCGACGGACTCGGCCAGCTCGTCGGCCGATTCAGGGGTCAGGCGGTAGAACCCTTGAAGACCGACGGCGCGCTCCAGGCGGCCGTCCACGACGTGCTTGAGACCTCGGGTCTGGCCTCGGCGGTTTCGCCAGGTGAGCCGTGCCAGAAGGTCGCCGGGGAGGGGCCGGTCCAGGCGTACGGGGCTCGCGTCCACGTGCACCGCCGCGGCGCCACAGCCGCCGGCGCCGAGCATCGACCAGTCGTCGTGGCCGGGGAACGGCGAGTCCTGCCAGGTCGCGGGGGCGGTGCCGCAGCACTCGCGCCGCTCCCTGTCGGTCACCCGCATCCGGCTGACCACGAACACCGTGCCCCTGTTGACGTGCAGCGCGTACACCTCGTCCCCGGCCTGGGCGCCGGACCAGGCGGGCAGCGAGGTGTGGACGCCGCTGAAGGCGACCGGAGGGCGCTCGCCCACGCGGCCGGCCTTCCGCAGGGCGTGGCATGTGTCGTGGGTCCACAGGACGGTGAAGGCATCAGGCATGTCCGTGATCCTACGAACGGGCACTGACAACCGCCCGGGACGGCACTTCACTACGATTGCGGGGAATCCTTCAGCCCGCGTCGGCGGGTGGCGTGCACGCCCGAGACCTGGACGCCGACAAGGCAGAATCGGCCGTGGAGAGGGCGGGCGAAAAGCCCAAAGCCTCCTCGCCGGAGCGGGGAGGAGGGTGGTTCGGCCATGGCGGAGACCGAATCACCCGCGCCGCCCCGTACCCTTCGTGGTGTCCACGGCGTCACATAGCGGGCGCCAAACCACTGGAGGCAACACCAAGTGCTGATCGCTCAGCGTCCGTCCCTGACCGAAGAAGTTGTCGACGAGTTCCGCTCACGGTTCGTGATCGAGCCGCTGGAGCCGGGCTTCGGCTACACCCTCGGTAACTCCCTGCGTCGTACGCTCCTGTCCTCGATCCCGGGTGCGGCGGTCACGTCCATCCGGATCGACGGTGTGCTGCACGAGTTCACCACCGTGCCGGGCGTCAAGGAAGACGTCACCGACCTGATCCTCAACATCAAGCAGCTCGTCGTCAGCAGTGAGCAGGACGAGCCTGTCGTGATGTACCTGCGCAAGCAGGGCCCGGGTCTGATCACCGCCGCCGACATCGCGCCCCCGGCCGGTGTCGAGGTGCACAACCCCGACCTCGTCCTCGCCACGCTGAACGGCAAGGGCAAGCTGGAGATGGAGCTGACCGTCGAGCGCGGTCGCGGCTATGTCTCCGCCGTACAGAACAAGCAGGTGGGCCAGGAGATCGGCCGTATTCCGGTCGACTCCATCTACAGCCCCGTGCTCAAGGTCACGTACAAGGTCGAGGCGACCCGTGTCGAGCAGCGCACCGACTTCGACAAGCTGATCGTCGACGTCGAGACCAAGCAGGCCATGCGCCCGCGCGACGCCATGGCTTCTGCCGGTAAGACCCTGGTCGAGTTGTTCGGTCTCGCCCGCGAGCTGAACTTCGACGCCGAGGGCATCGACATGGGCCCGTCCCCCGTGGACGCCGCCCTTGCCGCCGATCTCGCCCTGCCGATCGAGGAGCTGGAGCTCACCGTTCGGTCGTACAACTGCCTCAAGCGCGAGGGCGTCCACTCGGTGGGTGAGCTTCTGGCGCGTTCCGAGGCGGACCTGATGGACATCCGTAACTTCGGTGCGAAGTCCATCGACGAGGTCAAGGAAAAGCTGGCCGGCATGGGCCTCGGTCTCAAGGACAGCCCGCCCGGAATGAACCTGACCGCTGCCGCCGACGCCTACGGCGCCGACGACGTGGACGCCGGTTTCGTGGAGACCGAGCAGTACTGAAACGCCGCGCCGCGCCGGCCGTGGTTCCCCTCTCCGGACGGAGAGGGGAACCTCCGCGTTGTTCCCTGTCTGAGTGAGTGCCTCGGCCGGCCGAGGCACTCACTGCCGTCCTGGTCGCCCGCCGTACAGTGACCCGGCGGGGGTCTGATATATCGCTGCTATGCGCACTGAATACAACCCGGCTCGGCTCGACCCGTTCGTGGTCTACCGCCTGCTCACCTCGACCGTCGTTCCGCGCCCCATCGCCTGGGTCTCGACGGTCTCCGCCGACGGCGTCGACAATCTCGCTCCCCACTCCTTCTTCACCGTCTCGTCGGTCGCGCCGCCCATCGTGCAGTTCACCTCGGTCGGCCGTAAGGACTCGCTGCGCAATGTCGAGGACACCGGGCAGTTCGTCGTCAACCTCGCCCCGGAGTCGCTCATCGACGAGGTGAACAAGACCGCGACGGACTTCCCGGAGGGCGTGAGCGAGTTCGACGCCGTGGGAGTCGAGCGCGAGGCCGGCGCGCGGGTGAAGGCACCGCGCGTCGCCCGTTCCCCCGTGGCGCTGGAGTGCGAGCTGCACAGCACGCTCCGGCTGGGCGATTCCACCGTGGTCTTCGGCCGGGTGGTCCACCTCGCGATCGACGAGACCGTCCTGGTCGACGGCCACCCCGAGATCACGAGGCTGCGCCCCTTGGCCCGCCTGGGCAAGGACGAGTGGGGCACCCTCGGCGAGGTGCTCGACCTGCGCCGCATCCGCTACGCCGACTGGCCCGCGTCGGGTTGAGTCGGGAGGGCGTCCCTCCCGGAGCCGATGCCTCAGGCAAAAGACCTGGTCAAAGCCCCGATGCCCAACCCACCGTCCCGCCCACGGCATATAGTCGGCCCATGCAAGACACTGGGCGGATGGAGCCGACGCCCCGCAGGAACCTGCGCGAGGAGCAGAAGATCCTCACGCACCGCCGACTGCTCGACGCGGCCGTCACGGTGTTCACCGAGACGCCGTTCCTCGAGACGCGGATGGAGGACATCGCCCAGGCCGCGGGGGTGACACGGGCCACGGTCTACGCCCACTTCCCCGGCAAGGCCGAGATCGTCGACGCATTGGTGGCGCGTGTCTACGGCGTGATGGGCGAGGCGTACGCCGACCTGGCCGCGCTGCCGCGCTGGACCCGCGCCGACATCCGCAGCTGGCTGGACGAGGCCGCGGCCCGCTGGCGCGAGATGGCGCCGGTCCGCCGCGTCGCCAACGCGGCGGCCCCGGCGGCGCTCCGCAGTCTCGGCGAGGGCCGGGTGCAGTACGTCGAGGCACACGAGCGCTACGTCGCGATGCTGGTCGAGCCCCCGGAGCGTTGGCGGGGCGTGGATCCCGCGGAGGCTCGCCAACGCGCGCTGATGGCCGTACTGCAGACGGAGTCGTTCCTCGCCGCCTGGATCGCCGTGGAGTGGCCGCTGGAGACCGCGGACCCCCTGCACCTGCTGGCCGACTCCCTCTGTCATCTCCTCGCCCCCGCGCTGGAGAACGACAGCGCCGTCGCCTGACCACAGGCCGCACTGACGGACGGGCCGACGGAGCCGGGACCGACGAGGTGTCAGCCGGTCAGCATCTTCGTCAACACCGCGCGCTGCACCGGGAGTACCTCACCGTGCAGCGCGCGCCCCTTGTCCGTGAGGGTCACGCGGACGCCCCGCCGGTCCTCCGCGCACATGCCGCGCTCGACGAGACCGTCCTTCTCCAGCCGGGCGATCAGGCGGGACAGGGCGCTCTGACTGAGGTGGACGCGCTCGGAGATCTCCTGGACACGGAACGCGTCGCAGTCGCCGGACAGGACGTCCAGCACCTCGAAATCGCTGCCGCACAGGCCGTGTTGGTGCAGCGCGCGGTCGAGTTCGCACTGGGTGCGGGCGTGCAGCGCCAGCATCTCCCGCCACTGGTCCACGAGCGCCTGCTCGGCCTTCTTCGCCGCCATGACAGCGCACCGTAGCAGAGAAACAAGTTTGTTGCATCGGAATTAAATGCCCTTGCATTCGATGCACACGCATGTAGTCTCTGCGGCATGACCTCTCCGCTCTCCCCTCCCGCGGCCCCCTCCCCGGCGGTTCGCTGGACCCCCCGGCTGTGGGGCACCCTGCTGGTGCTCTGCGCCGCGATGTTCCTCGACGCGCTCGACGTGTCGATGGTCGGTGTCGCCCTGCCCTCCATCGGCTCCGAACTCGACCTCTCCACCTCGACGCTCCAATGGATCGTCAGCGGCTACATCCTGGGATACGGCGGGCTGCTCCTCCTCGGCGGCCGGACCGCCGACCTGCTCGGCCGACGCCAGGTCTTCCTCGTCGCCCTGGGTGTCTTCGCGGTGGCCTCGCTGCTCGGCGGCCTCGTCGACTCGGGCCCGCTGCTGATCGCCAGCCGCTTCATCAAGGGCCTGAGCGCGGCCTTCACCGCACCGGCCGGACTGTCGATCATCACGACGACCTTCGCCGAGGGCCCGCTCCGCAACCGCGCCCTGTCCATCTACACCACCTGCGCGGCCACCGGCTTCTCGATGGGCCTGGTCCTCTCCGGCCTGCTCACGGAGGCCAGTTGGCGCCTCACCATGCTGCTGCCCGCGCCGATCGCGCTGCTCGCCCTGCTCGTCGGCCTGAAGCTGCTGCCGCGCAGCGAACGCGAGAAGGACCACAACGGCTACGACATCCCCGGCGCCGTCCTCGGCACCGCGTCGATGCTGCTGCTGGTCTTCACCGTCGTGCAGGCACCGGAGGCCGGCTGGGCATCGGCCCGAACTCTTCTTTCCTTCCTGGCAGTTGCCGTCATGCTGACCGTCTTCGTGTTCGTCGAGCGGCGCTCCGCGGGCCCGTTGATCCGGCTCGGGGTGCTGCGCTCCGGCAACCAGATCCGCGCCCAGCTCGGCGCGATGGCGTTCTTCGGGTCGTACGTCGGCTTCCAGTTCCTCGTCACGCTGTACATGCAGTCGCTGCTCGGCTGGTCCGCGCTGCACACGGCGCTCGCGTTCCTGCCGGCCGGTGCGCTGGTGGCGGTGTCCTCGACGAAGGTCGGCTCGATCGTCGACCGGTTCGGTACGCAGCGGCTGATCGCGACGGGCTTCGCACTGATGGTCGTCGGGTACGCGCTGTTCCTGCGGATCAGCCTCGATCCCGGGTACGCCGCGGTGATCCTGCCGTCGATGCTGCTGATCGGCGCGGCCTGCGCGCTGGTCTTCCCCTCGCTCAACATCCAGGCCACCAACGGGGTCGACGACCACGAACAGGGCATGGTCTCCGGGCTGTTGAACACCTCGGTGCAGGTGGGCGGCGCGATCTTCCTGGCCGTCGTCACGGCCGTGGTCACCGCGCACGCGCCCGCGCAGGCCACCCCGCAGGCTGTGCTGGACAGTTACCGGCCGGGGTTGATCGTGGTGACGTTCATCGCGCTCGCCGGGTTGCTGATCACGCTGCCGGGGCTGCGCAGCCGGCGCACCCAGGAGTCCATCGTCGTCGCCAAGTCCACTGTGACGGAGGCGGAAGCGGAGCGGGTGGCGCTGCGCGACTAGGGGGGCGCCTCCCTGAGGGTGCGCCCGGCGGAGCCGATTGCTCCGTCGGGCGCGCCCGTGTGAGACTTCCGGGATGACGATGAACGGGGCACGGCGGACGCAGGCCGAGCGGGATGCGATGACCGTCGAGATCGGGTACGCGCTGGTCAGCGCGGCGTTCGTCGCGGCGGTGCTGTTCGGGGCGGTCGCCGGGCCGGCGCTGCTGTTCCAACTGCCGGGCACCGTAGAGACGTTGCTGGTGCGCGGGGCACTCGTACTCGTGCCGGTCGTGTTCCTCGTCCGGGTGGCGACCGTGCTGTACCGGTACCGGCAGGGCGCGGCTCAGCCCAGCCAGCCGGGGCGTACCAACCCCGACTCGTAGGCCAGCACGACCAGTTGGGCCCTGTCCCGGGCGCCCAGTTTCACCATCGTGCGGCTGACATGGGTCTTCGCGGTCAACGGGCTCACCACCAGGCGGCGGGCGATCTCGTCGTTGGAGAGGCCGATGCCGACCAGGGCCATCACCTCCCGTTCCCGCTCGGTGAGTCGGGTGAGGGCGTCGGCGGTCGCGGGTTCCTTGGAGCGGGCCGCGAACTCGGCGATGAGACGGCGGGTCACCCCGGGCGACAGCAGCGCGTCGCCCTCGACCACCGCCCTTACGGCACGCAGGAGTTCCTCCGGCTCGGTGTCCTTGACCAGGAAGCCGGAGGCGCCCGAGCGGATCGCCTCGAAGACGTACTCGTCGAGTTCGAAGGTCGTCAGCATGACCACCTTCACGTCCTTCAGCCCGCCGTCCCCGGTGATCCGGCGGGTCGCGGCCAGTCCGTCGAGCAGCGGCATGCGGATGTCCATCAGGACGACATCGGGGCGCAGTTCACGCACTGCGCGCACGGCCTCCTCGCCGTCGGACGCCTCGCCCGCCACCTCGATGTCCGGCTGCGCGTCCAGCAGCGCCTTGAATCCGGCCCGGACCAGCGCCTGGTCGTCGGCGAGCAGTACCCGGATCACCGGTCGTCCTCCTTCGGCGTGACCTTCAACGGCAGTACGGCGAGCACCCGGAAGCCGCCGTCGGGGCGCGCGCCCGCGTCGATCGTGCCACCGAGCGCCGTGGCCCGCTCCCGCATCCCGGCCAGCCCGTTGCCGCTGCCCCCGGCGTCCTCGCCGGTAGCGGGCCCATCGTCGTCGATACGCAGCCGTAGCGCGCCGCCTTCGTGCCCGATGTGCACGCGCGCGTGCCGCGAACCGGAATGGCGTACGACATTGGTGAGGGCCTCCTGGACGATGCGGAAGGCGGCCAGGTCGGTGTTGGGCGGGAGGCGGGGCGGTGTTCCGTCGACCGCGACAGTAAGGCCGGCGCTCGCCGCCTGCTGCACCAGTTCGGGGAGCCGGTCGAGGCCCGGGGCCGGGGCACGCGGGGCGTCGCCCGGGGCGCGCAGGGTGTCGAGGACCTGGCGGACCTCGCCGAGCGCCTCCTTGCTGGCGGCCTTGATGGTGGTGAGGGCCGTGCGGGCCTGCTCGGGGTCGGAGTCGAGGAGCGCGAGGCCGACGCCCGCCTGGACGTTGATGACGGAGATGCTGTGCGCGAGGACGTCGTGCAGTTCGCGGGCCATCCGCAGCCGTTCCTCGTCGGCACGGCGCTGGGCCGCCTGGGCACGCTCGGCCCGGTCCCGGGCCCACTGCTCGCGGCGGGTGCGGGCCAGTTCGGAGATCGCGGCGATGGCCACCACCCAGGTGGCGACGGCCAGTTCACGACCCCACGGCATGGCGTGGTCGTGCTGCGGGGGCAGCCAGCGGTAGAGCCAGTGCGCGATCAGGAGATGCGCCACCCACAGCACACCGAGCGCGCTCCAGGCGGCCCAGCGCCGACCGGCGACGACCGCGCTGAAACAGCCGATCGCGACGGGCAGGAAGACGGGGCCGTACGGATATCCGGCGCCGAAGTAGGCCACGGTGGCCAACACGGTGCCGAAGGCCACCCACACGGGGTACCGATGACGCCACAGCAGCAGCACCGATCCGACGACGAGCAGCACGCGCGCGTAGAAGTCGAGGTGAACACGGTCGGGCTGGCTGTGCGAGGCGAAGGTGCTACCGCCCAGCACGAACACGGTCACCAGCAACGTGGAACGCCACGGCCACCGCGCCGACTCACCCCACGGCGGTCCGTGACGCCACCATGGCGGTCCCCCACCGCCAACCCGCTGCTCATCCATGCACGTCACGCTAGACGCCGGTCGCCACCGGGGTCGTCAGCTGAACGGGGTGATCACACATACTCCCCGGGGAGTACAGCGCCCCGAAAGGGGCGCGGGGAACTGCGCGACCAGCCCCCACCGGGCCCGCAGACAAAGAACCACGCACCCAGCCGAGCCCTCACACGTCCGCGAGCCCCACCCCAAACGCAAGCCGTCGTACCCCATGCCGAAAGAACGCCTCCCGCTCCTCCACCACC
Organism: Streptomyces prunicolor; assembly: GCF_045162825.1. Taxonomy (NCBI): domain Bacteria; kingdom Bacillati; phylum Actinomycetota; class Actinomycetes; order Kitasatosporales; family Streptomycetaceae; genus Streptomyces; species Streptomyces prunicolor. Next base: position 1,247,440 of record NZ_CP108676.1, read on the forward strand.
CGGCGGAACTGGCCGAAAAGCTCAAAGCTGATCAGCCCATACAGCTCAGCCCAGGCAGCCACCAGAGCCACGGCCACCGCAGGCGGAAGGTCACCGGCGAAGTCCGCAACCATGCGCTCCGCCTCGGGGTGGAGATCCGCCGGAAGCGGGGGCTCGGTCAGGGTGCCGGCCCGGTGGGCGTCCCGCGCGATACCGATGAGCAGGAGGGCAACGCGGGCGGCCGGAGGAACGGTGGTCTCGGGAGCGACATACCCCGGCACCGGCGACCCGTAGATCAACGCGTACTCATGCGGATGCGCAAGCGCCCACCCGCGTACCGCCTCGCACACACCAACCCACCGCCGCAGCGGACCCACGTCCGCAACCTCGGCGTGAGCCACCTCCGCGGCCTCCCCGACGGAGTCGTACGCATCGATGATGAGAGCGGTCAGCAGCTCGTCACGGCTGGGAAAGTACCGATACAGCGCGGAGGAGACCATGCCCAGCTCACGCGCCACGGCACGCAGCGACAGCTTCGACGCACCCTCCGCGGCGAGCTGTCTGCGCGCCTCGTCCTTGATGGCCGCGGTGACCTCGATCCGGGCTCGGGCGCGGGCGCCTTGTGTGGTGCTCATACGAGCCAGTGTGGCACGGAAACAGAGCAGCGCACACAAACAAGAGCAGCGAACAAAAAAGAGAGCACTGCTCTTGCATTGGATCGCCGAACCGATGCAGACTGTTCCCGAGAGCGAGAGCAGTGCTCACAAAAGCGAGCCGCGCTCTCCACAACCCAGGAGTCACCATGACCACGCACGTCCAGAAGCCCGGCTGGTTCACCGTGAACATCCTCAACCGCACCGTCGCCTGGCTCACCCGCCGCGGTCTCAGCGTCTGGGGTTCACGCGTGCTGGCGGTCCGCGGCCGTAAGAGCGGGGAATGGCGGACCACCCCGGTGAACCTGCTGACGGTGGACGGGCAGCAGTACCTCGTCGCCCCGCGCGGGCACGTCCAGTGGACGCACAACATGCGCGCGGCGGGCGGCGGCGAGCTGCGGCTCGGCAAGAAGGTGGACGCGTTCACCGCGACCGAGGTCACCGGCGACGACAAGGTGCCGCTGCTGCGCGCCTACCTCAAGCGGTGGAAGGCCGAGGTCGGGGTGTTCTTCGGAGGAGTCGGCCCGGACTCCTCCGACGACGAGCTGCGCCGGATCGCCCCCGACCACCCGGTGTTCCACGTCACGGTCAGGAGCTGACCTCGCCCTCCATGGGCTCCGTCGGCTCCACGCGCTCCACCGGTTCCGCGTTCCTTCGGTCGATCGCGGTCAGCGCGCGCTGTGCCATCGGATGGCTGCGGACGAGTTCGCCCAGCGTCGTCGAGCCCCGGGTGATGTCCATGAAGGCCTTCCAGGCCGGCCGGAAGCCGGTCAGGGCGGCGTGGAAGAGACCGGGGCGCTTCTCGAAGATCGCCAGCATGCTCTTGCCGACGCTCATCTCGACGCCGAGCCCCGCCTTGATCGCGAACGCGTAGTTCAGCGCCTGGCGGCGGGTGTCCACGGCGTCGTGCGCCTCGGCGATCCGGACCGCCCACTCTCCCGCGAGCCGTCCCGACCGCAGCGCGAACGAGATGCCCTCGCGGGTCCACGGCTCCAGGAGTCCCGCCGCGTCGCCGCACACGAGCACACGCCCGCGCGACAGCGGTGAGTCGTCCGCCCGGCAGCGGGTCAAGTGCCCGGAGGAGATGCTCGGTTCGAAGCCGGCGAGGCCGAGGCGGGCGATGAAGTCCTCCAAGTACCGCTTGGTGGCGGCTCCTTCACCGCGCGCGGAGATCACCCCGACCGTGAGCGTGTCGCCCTTGGGGAAGACCCAGCCGTAACTCCCGGGCATGGGGCCCCAGTCGATGAGGACCTTGCCCTTCCAGTCCTCGGCGACCGTCTCCGGCACCGGGATCTCCGCCTCCAGGCCCAGGTCGACCTGGTCGGTCTTGACCCCGACGTGCGCCCCTATGCGGCTGGCGCTGCCGTCGGCGCCGACGACGGCCCGCGCGAGCACCGTCTCGCCGCCCTGGAGGACGACCGCGACCGTACGCCGGTCCGGCACCGCGGAGCCGTGCTGCTCGACTCGTGTCACTGAGACGCCCGTGCGCAGCTCGGCGCCCGCCTTCTGGGCGTGCTCGACGAGCTGCTGGTCGAACTCGGGCCGGTTGATCAGCCCGAACAGCATCTGCCGGGACCTGCGGGTGCGCGTGAACCGCCCGTTGTTCGAGAAGGTTATGGCGAACACCCGGTCCTTCAACGGGAGTTCGAAGCCGGGTGGGAGGGAGTCGCGGGAGGGTCCGATGATGCCGCCGCCGCATGTCTTGTAGCGGGGCAGCTCGGCTTTCTCCAGCAACAGCACGCGCCGTCCCGCGACCGCCGCCGCATAGGCGGCCGAGGCCCCCGCGGGTCCCGCACCCACCACGACGACGTCCCACACCCGCTGTTCGTCGTCCGCCGAAGAGTTCTCGCTGCTCACGATGGTCTACTGCTCCCGATCAAGCCGCTGCCGCACCTGTCCCCCGCATCCTACGGCGGACATCGCCACAGACCGCTGTGGGAGGATCGACGGCATCATTCGTACAACGTCGCACCCACAAGGAGCGTGCCCATGTCGTCGCATCCGGTCGCCGAGACCGTCGCCTCGTTGATGCCCAGGGCAAGAACTGAGCTCACCGAGCTGGTGGCCTTCAAGTCGGTGGCGGACTTCGACCAGTTCCCGAAGAGCGAGAGCGAGGGCGCCGCGAACTGGGTCGCCGACGCGCTGCGCACCGAGGGTTTCCAGGACGTGGCCCTGCTCGACACCCCGGACGGCACCCAGTCGGTCTACGGCTTTCTGCCGGGCCCGGAGGGTGCCAAGACGGTTCTCCTGTACGCCCACTACGACGTGCAGCCCCCGCTGGACGAGGCCGGCTGGACGAGTCCCCCGTTCGAACTGACCGAGCGCGACGGCCGTTGGTACGGGCGCGGTGCCGCCGACTGCAAGGGCGGCGTGATCATGCACCTGCTCGCGCTGCGCGCCCTGAAGGCCAACGGCGGTGTCCCGGTGCACGTCAAGGTGATCGCCGAGGGCTCGGAGGAGCAGGGCACCGGCGGTCTGGAACGGTACGCGGAAGAGCACCCCGACCTCCTCGCCGCCGACACGATCGTGATCGGCGACACAGGAAACTTCCGGGTCGGGCTGCCCACAGTCACCTCGACCCTGCGCGGTATGACCCTGGTGCGCGTGCAGATCGACACCCTCGAAGGCAATCTGCACTCCGGCCAGTTCGGCGGCGCCGCGCCCGACGCGCTGTCCGCGCTGATCCGTGTACTGGACTCGCTGCGCGCCAAGGACGGCTCCACGACGGTCGACGGGCTCGCCGCCCAGGCGTCCTGGGACGGGCTGACGTACGAGGAGGAGCAGTTCCGCCAGGACGCCAAGGTGCTGGACGGCGTCGAGTTGATCGGTTCGGGTTCGGTCGCCGACCGTATCTGGGCCCGCCCGGCCGTCACGGTCCTCGGCATCGACTGCCCGCCGGTCGTCGGCGCCACCCCGTCCGTGCAGGCCGGTGCCCGCGCGCTGGTCAGCCTGCGCGTCCCGCCGGGCGTGGACGCGGCCGAGGCGACCAAGCTGCTCCAGGCTCACCTGGAGGCCCACACTCCGTGGGGTGCCCGTGTCCGCACCGAACAGATCGGCCAGGGCCAGCCGTTCAGCGCCGACACGACCAGCCCGGCGTACTCGGCGATGGCCGAAGCGATGGCGGTCGCCTACCCCGGCCAGGAGATGCAGTACGCCGGCCAGGGCGGCTCGATCCCCCTGTGCAACACCCTCGCGGCCCTCTACCCGCAGGCGGAGATCCTCCTCATCGGCCTCAGCGAGCCGGAGGCCCAGATCCACGCCCTCAACGAGAGCGTGTCCCCTGAGGAGTTGGAGCGGCTCTCGGTGGCGGAGGCGCTGTTCCTGCAGAACTACGCGGCCAACTGAGCCTTCGCCGTGCCACTTCGTCCCCGTCCCTGACGAGGAGTCGATGAACGTCCGTCGGACGACGGGGTGGCTGTGGGGATGAGCATCCGGCTCCAACTCGGCTTTGGCTGACGGAGGATGAGGGTATGGCTCCTACCTCACGCCTCGTCGTCCACAGTGACATCGCCACGACCCTCGCCCTCCTCTCCGATCACGAACTCGCGGAGCTGGTCGAGGCCGGCACACCCCTGGGCACCGGCGTCGGTGGTCGCTCCGCGCTGATCGAGGTGGACGGCAGAAAGGTGTTCGTGAAGCGGATGCCGCTCACCGATGTGGAGCGGCGGCCGGAGAACGTCCGGTCCACGGCCAACGTGTTCGGGGCGCCCGCCTACTGCCACTACGGCATCGGCGCGGTCCCCAGCGCCGGTTTCGGTGTCTGGCGCGACCTGGCCGTGCACGAGATGACGACCAACTGGGTGCTCTCCGGCCGCTTTTCGGGCTTCCCGCTGCTGCACCACTGGCGAGTGCTGCCCGACCGGGAGCAGTCACTGCCCGACGAACTCGCCGACGTGGAGCGGAACGTGGCCTACTGGGGCGGCGGACGTGAGCACATCGAGGCCCTGCGCACGGCGTCCGCGAGCCTGACGCTGTTCATGGAACACCTGCCGCACACCCTCCACGACTGGCTCTCCGCCCAGCTGCGCAGCGACGACGCCGACACCGTCTGCGCCCTCGTGGAGCAGGGCCTCGAAGCCGTCACCGGCTTCCTCCACGAGCACCAACTCACCCACTTCGACGTCCACTTCAGGAACATCCTCACCGACGGACAGCAGCTCTACCTCGCCGACTACGGCCTCGCCCTCTCCCCGCGTTTCCGACTCGCGCCGGACGAACGGGACTTCTACGACCGTCACCGGCACTACGACCGCGCCTACGCCTTCTCCTACCTGGTGCACTGGCTCGTCGTGGACCTGTACGGCTACGGCCCGGACGAGCGCCAGGAGTTCATCCGCGCGTGCGCCGACGGCAAGCGCCCCGAGGGCATCCCCGGAACCGCCGCCGGGCTCATCTCCCGGTACGCCCGACTCGGCGTGACGGTGGGCGAGTTCAACCGCCGTCTGTGCGACGAGAGCAGGCTGACTCCGTACCCGTCCGCCGAGGAACTCGGGCTCGGCTAAAGCAACTCCACGCTCTCGGCGTAGTGGCAGGCGACCGGGTTGCCACCGCCCCGGTCCACCAGCGCCGGCGCCTCCTCGACGCACGACGTCCGTTCGCTGTCGGTGAGTTGGTTCGCGAACTTGGGGCAGCGGGTGCGGAAGCGGCAGCCGCTGGGCGGGCGGACCGGGCTCGGGACGTCGCCCTGGATGGTGATCCGTTTCCGGGCGCGTTCCTTGCGCGGGTCGGGCAGCGGGATGGCGGAGACCAGGGCCTGGGTGTACGGGTGCGCGGGGCGGGCGAACAGCTGCCGGGCCGGGGCGATCTCGACCAGTCGCCCCAGGTACATGACGGCCACCCGGCCCGCCACGTGGCGCATCACCGACAGGTCGTGCGCGACGAACAGGAAGGACAGGTTCAGTTCGCTCTGCAGGTCCATCAGCAGGTTGAGGACGCCCGCCTGGATCGACACGTCGAGCGCCGACACCGGCTCGTCGAGGATGATCACCTTCGGGTGCAGGGCCAACGCCCGTGCGATACCGATGCGTTGGCGCTGTCCGCCGGAGAACTCGTGGGCGAAGCGGTTGCCGTGCTCGGGGTTGAGTCCGACCAGCCGCAGGAGTTCGCTCACCTCGCCGCCCGCCCCGGATCCGTACCGGCCGTGGATGCGCAGCGGCTCGGCGACGATCTCGTGGACGGTCATCCGCGGGTCGAGGGAGGCGTACGGGTCCTGGAAGACGATCTGCAACTCCCGCCGCAGCGGCCGCATCTGACGTCTGCTCAGCTCGGTGAGTTCATGCTCGCCGTAGCGGACCCGGCCGGAGGTGGCCCGTTCCAGGCCGAGGACGGTACGGGAGATCGTCGTCTTGCCCGAGCCCGACTCCCCCACCAGGCCCAGGGTCTCGTTCTCGTGCAGGTCGAAGGAGACCCCGCACACGGCGTGTATGTCGCCGACGCGGCGGCGGACGACGCCCTGGGACATCACCGGGAAGTGCTTGACCAGGTCGCGGACTTGGAGGACCGGTGCGCCGGTGCCGCCGTGGCCGGGCAGCGGCGGCAGGGGGGTGGCGGCCTGCGCGGGCGCGGTCATACGGCGTCCTCCTCGGGGTTCGTGGTGGCGGCCGACTCGGCGAAGCGGGCCAGGGCCTCGGTGTCCGCGCCGACCGCGTCGAAGACCTGACCTGCGCCGGTGTCGACGAGTTCGTCGGCGAAGTGGCAGGCGCTGAGGTGGAGGTCGCCCCCGGCTCTGCGCAGCGCGGGTTCGTCCGTGTCGCACACGTCCCGGCGCATCGGGCAGCGGGGTGAGAAGGGGCAGCCCGGTGGCAGGTTGAGCAGGCTCGGCGGTGAGCCGGTGATGGGGGTGAGCCGTTCCTCCTCGCGGTCCAGGCGGGGCAGGGAGCCGAGCAGGCCCAGGGTGTAGGGCATGCGCGGGGTGTAGAAGATGTCCTCGACGGAGCCGGTCTCCACGATCCGGCCCGCGTACATGACCGCGACCCGGTCGGTGTGGCCGGCCACCACACCCAGGTCATGGGTGATGAGGACGAGCGCCGCCCCTGTCTCGGCGCGGGCGGTCTCCAGGGCTTCGAGGATCTGCGCCTGCACGGTGACGTCGAGGGCGGTGGTCGGCTCGTCGGCGATGATCACGTCCGGGTCGTTGGCCATCGCGATGGCGATGACGACGCGCTGGCGCATACCGCCCGACATCTCGTGCGGGTAGTTGTCGACGCGCCGCTCGGGGCTCGGGATGCCGACCGTGCCGAGCAGTTCGATCGCGCGTTTTCGGGCGTCCTTGTGCTTCATCCCGGGGTTGTGGCGGAGCAGGGTCTCCTCGATCTGATAGCCCACGTTGTAGACGGGGTTGAGGGAGGTCATCGGGTCCTGGAAGATCATCGCGATGCCGCTGCCGCGCAGGTCGGACAGGCGCGCGTCGGACAGGCCGAGCAGCTCCGTGCCCTCGAAGCGGACCGAGCCGCGCACCTTGGCGCCGGTCGGCAGCAGCCCCATCACGGCGAGGGCGGTGACCGATTTCCCGGACCCCGACTCGCCGACGATGCCCAGCGATTCGCCCCGGTCGAGCCGGTAGCCGACGCCGCGTACGGCCCGTACCAGCCCGTCCTCCGTGGCGAACTCCACGCTGAGGTCCTCGACTTCGAGCACGGCGGACGTCACGGGGACCTCCCGTACTCCATGACTCGTGGTCGTCACTGTCGCACCCTTTGCTGCCGGGGATCGAAGGCGTCGCGCAGTCCGTCGCCGATGAAGTTGATGGTCAGCGCGATGGCGATGATGAACGCGCCGGGGATGTAGAAGAGCCAGGGCCGGGTGTCGACCGCGGTCTGGGCCTGGGAGACCAGCAATCCCAGTGAGGTGTCCGGGGGTTGGACGCCGAAGCCCAGGAAGGAGAGCGCGGTCTCGGTGAGGATGCCGGTCGCCACCAGGATCGTCGCGTTGACGATGATCGGGCCCAGCGCGTTGGGCAGCAGATGCCGGAAGATGATCCGCGCGTCCGAGGCACCCAGCGCCCGCGCCGCCTCGATGAACTCCTTCTCGCGCAGCGACAGCACCGAGGAGCGCACCACCCGGGCCACGTACGCCCAGGTCAGTCCCGCGATCACGATGGCGATCCAGTACCAGGAGCCGCCGGTGCGCGAGGAGATGACCAGGGCGATCGCGAACAGGGGCAGCGTCAGCACCAGGTCGGCGATGCGCATCATGACCGCGTCGACGATGCCCTTGTAGAAGCCGGCGACGGCTCCCCAGATCGCACCGAGCAGGGTGGAGCCGAGCGCGATCATGATGGCGATCTTCAGCGAGGTCTGGGTGCCGCGCATGACCTGGGCGTAGCCGTCGTAGCCCGAGGAGTCGGTGCCGAACGGGTGCTTCAGGGAAGGGGGTTTGGAGTTGTCCTCGGTGTACTTCTGGTACGAGTAGTGCCACAGGTGCGGGCCGATGAACGCCCACAGGATGATCAGCACGAACACGACCAGGCTGACCATCGCGGCCCGGTGCCGCACGAAGCGGCGCAGCACCAGCTGGGTCTGGGTGCGCTGTCGTACGGTGAACTCGTGTTCGCCACGCGGTAGTTGGGTGCCCGCGGACCCCGGTGCCTCGATGTCAGTCATAGCGGATCCTCGGGTCGAGTACGGCGTAGAGCAGATCGGCGATGAGGTTGAACCCGATGACGACGACGGCGGAGAGCAACAGCCAGGCCATGGTGCGGTAGACGTCGAGCGTGGTCGCCGCCTGGACCAGCATCTCGCCCATGCCGTGCCACTGGAAGATCGTCTCCGTGATCACCGCGCCGCCCAGGATGATCGCGATGTCGAGCGCGGTGACGGTGGCGAGCGGGATGAGGGCGGTGCGCAGCGCGTGTCGTGTCATCACCTTGCCGCGCCTGAGGCCCTTGGCGCGGGCGAGCCGTACGTAGTCGCTGTTGAGGACCTCCAGCATGGAGGCGCGGGTGTAGCGGGTCCAGGACGCGAAGGAGACCAGCGCGAGGGTGATGGTGGGCAGGATGAGGTGGCCCACGTGATCGGTGAACTGGTTCCAGGTGGTGTCGACTTCGAGGTACGGCGACTTCTCGCCGATGGTGCCGAGGAACTGACTGCCGGTCTTCTGGTTGAACCAGATGCCGGCCTGCTTGAGCAGGACCGCGAACCAGAACACGGGCATGGCGAGGAAGAGGAAGCCGAAGAAGGTGATCGTGTAGTCGGCGGTGGAGTACTGGCGGATGGCGCTGAACACGCCGAAGACGACGGCCATGATCAGCGCGAGGATCATCGCGGCGGCGACCAGCGTGATGGTCACCTTGAACCGGGTGAACAGGTCGTGCCCGATGTTCAGGTTGGCCTGTACGGACGGGCCGAAGTCGCCGTGCAGGACGCCGGTGATCCAGTTCCAATAGCGTTCCATGACCGGCTCGTTGGCGTGGATGTGCCGGGCGAAGGCGGCCACCGCCGCTTTGCTGGGCGCGGGTTGTCGTGAGGTGGCGAAGTTGGCCACCGGGTCCCCGGAGTTGATGACGACCAGGAACACGATGAACGTCGAGATGATGAGGACGGGGATGGAGACGAGGATGCGGCGCACGGTGTAGGCGAGCATGCGGTCTTCTCTCGGAGGCCGGCGGGTCGAGGATGCCGTCCGGGCCGGGCCCGGCCCCGGTGTGGACCGGGGCCGGGCTCGACGGGCGTGCCGGTGGAGCTGTTCCCTCGGGCGGTGGGCTACTTCTTCAGGCCCCACGTGCCGGTGTTGTAGGCCGGACCCACGTTGGTGGAGTTGTTCCGCATGTTCACGAACCGCGTCTGCGTCGCGAAGAACGTCGGCTTCTGGTAGAGCGGCAGCACGTAGGCGTCGTTGACCATGAGCTGATCGGCCTGGTTGAGGAGGGCCGCGGCCTTCGTCGCGTCCGTCTCGCCCACGGCCTGGGAGATCAGGGCATCGGCCTTCTTGTCGCTGTAGCCGCCGTAGTTGCCGCCACCGCCGGTGAACCAGTTCTGCTGGGCGCCACTGCTCGGGAACGGTGCCGCGACCCAGGCGAAGACGATGATGTCGTACTGGTGCCCGGCGAGGACCGTACCGAGGTCGGCGGCGCCGATCGGCTTGATCGTGACCTTGATGCCGAGGCTCGCCAGGTTGCTCTGCAGGATCTGGCACTCACTCTGCCGGATCTGGTTGCCGGTGGTGTAGCGGCAGTTGAAGGGTCCGACGGTCTTGCCGTCCGGTGTCTTCAACGCCGTGCCCACACCGGTGAACTTGGCGGCCGTGAGATACGCCTTCGCCTTGGTCAGGTCACCCGACCCCTGACCGGTACCGGTGACCACGTCCTTGTAACCGGCCTGCCCGGGAACGAAGTTGTGGTTGCCGAGCGGCTTCACGGACGGGTCGAACTGGCCGACCGTCTTGGCGATGATGTCCTTGATGTTGATCGCCGTGAACATCGCCTGCCGCAGCGCCAGATACTTCCCGAGCACCGGGTTGTGCAGGTTCAGGTCGAAGTGCTCCCAGGTCAGCCCGTTGCCGATGGTGTACGTGACACCGGGAATGTCCTTGACCTGGTTGACCAGGTCGACCTCGGGCTGCGGATAGATGCCCTGAACCTCGTTGTTCTTCAGGGCCGTCGGCTCCTGGGTGGCGTCCGAGATCACCTTGAAGATCAGCCGCTGGAGCGTCGCCTTCTTCGCACCGGTCCACTTGGGATCGGGCACGTAGGTGGCGTGGTCGTTGTCGACCCACTGCTGCATCTTGTAGGGGCCCGCCGTGGGGTACTTGGTGGGCGGCGTCTTCAGGAAGTACTGCCAGGCCTGCGCCATCTGGGCGGCCGTCATGGCGGTGGCGTCACCGGCCTTGGCGCCGGAGATCTTCTCCGCGGTGTGGGCCGGATAGAGCGGATAGCCCGCGCCGAACAGGGACTTCCAGTCGGAGTACGGCTGCGACATCACCATGGTGAGGGTCTTGCCGTTGTCGGCGGGCGTGAGGGACTTGATCCGGTCGTAGCCCGCGGTGCTCTGCGGCAGACAGCCCTTGGTCTGCGTGGAGTCGCTGGCGGGCGGCGGCGGGCAGTCCTTGCCGTTGTTGGTGCGCCAGTAGTAGATGAAGTCGTCGGCGGTGATGGGCGTCCCGTCGTTCCACGCCGCCTTCGGGTTGATCTTGTAGACGATGGTCTGCGGGCTGGCGCTGGTCTGCGTCGCCGAGGTCACCAGGTCGGTGTTGAGCGCGACGGTGAAGTCCGGCTGGGGTATGAACACCTGCGGCAGGACGACCTCCAGGGCCTCCCCGTTCTCGAAGGTGTTGCCGTTGACGTCCTGGACGTTCCACTGCTGGATGTTCTTCTCCAGCACATAGGTGTACGTCCCGCCGGACTTGGTGGTGGCCGAGTTGCAGGTGTTGGCCTTGCCCACGGTGTTGCAGGACGTGAGCCCGGCCGAGCTGCCCTTGCTGGAGTCGCCGCCCCCACCGCCGCTGCTGCAGGCGGTGAGCACCAGGACGAGCCCGGCGGCGAGCGTGAGGGCCCGGGTGAGGGCCGAGGATGGCACGCGCATGTTCCTCTCCTTCGACCGGCGAAATGTCCGGTCCCATAGAGGCGGCCGACGGCCGCGAGAGAACTGAGCTGCGCAAAGACGTTAGGGCTCGGATGTTCCTTCTTCACGTTCTTGTTCATACCGGGAAGGCGACGATTCACCCTCGCTTTGTTATCGGAATCCTCCACACCCCGCAAAATCGCCAGGTGGTGTCCCTGGTATAGCAAAGCCCCGTCCAACATCGTTGATCAGAGCGCAAATTGACGCCCCGTCAGCCAAGTGGTACGCCCGCCTCCAGATAGAGCGCGGCGCCACGTTCACGGGCCCTGAGCGCCCAGCGCAGCCGCTCGTAGCGGACCGGCGGCAACAGGTCGGCGGCCTCCTGCTCGGTGGCGAAGCACCAGCCGCGCAACTCCGGTCCGGGCAGCAGCAGCCGGTCGGCCACGGCGGCGTCCAGCCGGCCGCCGTCGAAGAGGAGGCGCAGCCCGCCGTAGCCGGGTGGTGCGGGCGGTTCCCAGTCGACGACGAGCAGCCGGGGTACGTCGTCGAGCACGATGCCGGTCTCCTCGGTGACCTCGCGCATGCCGGCCCGGGCGGGTGCCTCGCCGGGTTCGACGACGCCGCCGGGGAACTCCCAGCCGGCCTTGTAGGTGGGGTCGACGAGCAGCACGCGGTCCTGTTCGTCGAAGAGGAGCACCCCGGCCGCGAGGGTCTCCGAGGTGGGCTCCGGGGTCTGCACGATGTCGCAGACGGGCACGGCACCGCTGCCGACGGCGCCGGCGATCCGGGCGGCCGTCTCGTACGGGGTGAGCGCGCTGGTGTCGACGAGATGGGCGTCGGCGGTGAGCCAGGAGCCGAGCGCGGCGCGGTACGACTCGATGTGGTCGTAGGCCCACTGGCGGGTCCGGATCTCGCCGTCAGGGAGGTCCGGTGGGACCTCCCGGTCGGCTATTCGCTCGCGCAGGATCGTTTCCGCCGGAGCGAGGAGGACATGCCGGACCGTGACCCGGCGGGCCGCGAGACCGCCGAAGATCTCGTCGCGGTACTCCTGCCGCAGCAGGGTCATGGGAACGACAAGGGTCCCGCCGAGCTCGCCGAGCATGGCCGCCGCCGTGTCGATCACGAGCCGCCGCCACATCGGCAGGTCCTGGAAGTCGCCGACCTCTGCGAGGTGCTTGGGCGGGAGCAGATACGGAAGTGCTCCGCCGATGACCTCGGGGTCGAAGAGCGTGCTGTTCGGGATCAGTTCGATCAGTTCCCGTGCGGTGGTGGTCTTGCCTGCACCGAACGCGCCGTTGATCCAGACGATCACGGACAGTTCCCCCTCTTCTGTTGGCCCCCTGAGGCTTGCCCGTTCCACCCTGCCACGGAAACCAGCCGCAGTTGAGGGCGTACATACGACGGCGCCGGTGCCCCCTCCGACGAGGCACCGGCGCCGCACACTTACGACGGGTATCAGCTGTTCTGTCCCAGGACCCCTTCGTCGGCGGCGAAGCTGCCGTCGCTGACGAGGTGATCCATGGCACCCACGGTGTCCTTGACGTTGAGATCGCCGAGCACCTCGTGGTCGTGGGAGTGCGACGGGGAGATCGCGGCGACGACGAACCCGGTGGCGAGGGAGGCGATGGCCAGCATGCTGCGCTTCTTCATGCCCCGTTCAACTGACGAAGCGCGCCGGGGTCACGCCCGGACGGCCCGCCGGATGGAACCCGCGCCGCCCCGTGCCCGTCGTACGAGGTCCACGGCCGCCTCGGGCCACTGCGGATGGTCGAAGGTGAACCCTTCGGCCAGCAGCCGTCCCGGGACGACCCGGCGGCTCTTCAGGAGGAGTTCGGTGTCCGAGCGCAGCGCGAGGGCACCCAGTTCCGCCATCCACTTCGTGGCGGGCAGCCCGACGGGGACGCCCCGAGCGGCGCGCAGGACGCGCATGAAGGCCCGCTGCGGAAGCGGTTCGGGGGCGGCGAGGTTCACCGGCCCGGCGATGTCGTCCCGGTCGACGAGGAACTCCACCGCGCGGACGAAGTCCTGGTCGTGGATCCAGGAGACGTACTGGGCACCGCCCGCGACCGGCCCGCCGAGCCCGAGCCGGACCAGTCCCGACAGGACGTCGAAGACACCGCCCCGGTCGGGGCTCATCACCATGGCGGCGCGCAGGGCGACCTTGCGGGTGTGCGGGGTGTCGGCGCGCTCCTGCGCGCGTTCCCAGTTCTTGGCGATCTCGACGCTGTACGACCAGTAGTCGGGTACGTCGGGTTCGGCGCCGCCGATCACACCGGTGGCCTCGTCGTTGGGGGCGTCGTAGCGATGGGCGTAGACGGTGGCGGTGCTCATCTGCAGCCAGACGTGCGGCGGGCTCGCGGCGGCGGAGATCGCCTCGCCGACGACCCGGGCCGAGTGCACCCGCGAGTCCATCATGGCCTTCAGGTTGGCGGGGGTGTAGCGGCAACTGACGCTGCGGCCCGCCAGGTTGATGACGACGTCGCTGCCGTCGATCTCCCGGGCCCAGGTGCCCAGGTTCTCGCCGTCCCACCACACCTCGCGGTCGCGCGACGGCCGCCGGGTCAGGACGACGACCTCGTGACCGGCCTCGGTCAGGGCGCGATCGAGGATCGCGCCCACCTGTCCCGTGCCACCGGGAATGACGATCTTCACCGGGCTCCCCCTTCTGTCGGGAGGGAGCCTAGCGCAGAAAGTTGAACGCGTTCAAAACGTGCGCGATGGAAAGTCGAACAATAAATACGCAACTCTTCCAACAGAGTTCGACACGTCCTACCGTAATCGCGCACATGGCATGCACAGGAAGTGATCCCATCTTTCGCGAGTCCGGAGGAACGTAATGACGCGTCACCCCCACACCCGCACGACCCGCCGAAGAGTGGTCGGAGCGCTCGCCGCAGGCCTGTTGTGCACGGCGGGCCTCGCCGCGCCGGCCGTGGCCGCACCCGCACAGGACCCCGTCTCCCCCACCCTGGCCGACGGTCAGGCACTCACCCCTCCGATGGGTTTCAACAACTGGAACTCCACCAACTGCCGTGCCGAGTTCAACGAGTCGATGGTCGAGGGCATCGCGGACATCTTCGTCAACAAGGGCCTCAAGGCGGCCGGTTACCAGTACGTCAACCTCGACGACTGCTGGGCCCTGCCGAACCGCGACGCCGACGGCAAGCTCGTCCCCGACCCGGTCCGCTTCCCGCACGGGATCAAGGCGGTCGCGGACTACGTGCACTCCAAGGGGCTCAAGCTCGGCATCTACACCAGCGCGGGCACGAAGACGTGCAACGACGCCGGCTTCCCCGGCGGCCTGGGCCACGAGTACAGCGACGCGCAGCAGTTCGCCGACTGGGGCGTGGACTATCTCAAGTACGACAACTGCAACAACCAAGGCGTGGACGCCAAGTTGCGCTACAACACGATGCGCGACGCCCTGAAGGCGACCGGTCGGCCCATCGTCTTCAGCATCTGCGAGTGGGGCGAGAACAAGCCCTGGGAGTGGGCCGCGGACGTCGGACATCTGTGGCGCACGACCGGTGACATCAGCGACAACTGGGGCTCGATGCTGTCGATCCTCAAGCAGAACCTGCCACTTGCCCCCTACGCGGGACCCGGCCACTGGAACGACCCGGACATGCTGGAGGTCGGCAACGGCGGCATGACGGACACCGAGTACCGCTCGCACTTCTCCATGTGGTCGATCATGGCCGCACCTCTTCTCATCGGCTCGGACCTGCGCACGGCGACCCCCGCGACCTTCGACATCCTCGACAACAAGGAGGTCATCGCGGTCGACCAGGACCCGCTGGGCAAGCAGGGCAACGTTGTCACGTCCGAGGGTGGACGCTGGGTCGTCGCCAAGGAGATGAAGGACGGCAGTCGTACGGTCGCGCTCTTCAACGAGTCCGGCAGCGCCCAGCGCATCGCCACGACCGCCGCGGCCGTAGGCCTCCCGAACGCCCACGCGTACGCCCTGCGCGACCTGTGGCAGCACAAGAGCTACAACACCGCGGGCGCGATCTCCGCGGCCGTCCCGGCCCACGGCACGGTCCTCGTACGGGTCTCGGCCGACCGGCACGCGCTCAAGAACCCGCCGGCCGTCGAACTCGGCCTGGACAGCGCTCCGTTGATCCAGGCGGCCACCTCGACCCCGCTCACCACGACGGTCACCGACCTGGGCCGCACGACCGCCGAGCATGTCTCCGTGAGCCTGACCGGGTCCACGGGCTGGAAGGTGCGGGCCAAGTCGTCGACGACCGCGAAGGCCGTACGGACCGGCAAGTCGCTGCGCACGAAGTGGACGGTCACCGCTCCGGCGGGGACGCCGACGGGGTCGTACGACCTGACGCTCAAGGCGAGTTACCGCTCGCCAAGTGGCACCCGCGTCAGCAGCACCCTGCCGTTCACCGCGTCCGTGGTGGTGGCACCACCCTCGGGGACCTCGTACCTCGGCGATCTTCCCTGGATGTCAACGGCCAATGGATACGGGCCCGTTGAGCGCAACACCAGCAACGGGGAGAGCACCGCGGGGGACGGTCATCCGATCACCCTCGGTGGAGTGGTGTACGCCAAGGGACTTGGTGTGCACGCCGAGAGCGACGTCGAGTACTACACCGGGAAGGCGTGCGAGAAGGTCACCGCGGACGTCGGTGTGGACGACGAGAAGGGCGCCAACGGGACCGTCGCCTTCGAGATCTGGGCGGACGGTACGAAGGTCGCCTCGACCGGCGTCCTCACCAACGCGATGCCCGCCCAGCCGGTCACGGCGGACGTGACCGGCGCCCAGGTGGTCCGACTCGTCGTCACCGACGGCGGCGACGGGATCGACTCGGACCACGCGGACTGGGCGGACGCTCAACTCACGTGCTGAACACGGCACTTCGCACGTCACGGAGCGAAGGTCGCTGAACGAACGTTTCGGCCAAGTCGGTTGCTCACACCCCGGCCGAGGTCGCGCTCGCCCGCCCGGCGAGCGCGGCCGCGGCCGCTCCCACCAGCCCGGCGTCCGTGCCCATCTGAGCCGGCGTCACCGTCAGCCGCTGCACGAAGGACAGCGTCGCGTAGTCGCTCAGCGCCTTCCGCAGCGGCGTGAACAGCACGTCACCCGCCTTGCCGACTCCCCCGCCGATCACGGCGATGTCGATCTCGACGAGGGTCGCGGTGGCCGCGATACCGGCGGCGAGGGCCTGCGCGGCCCGCTCGAAGGAGGCCACCGCGATCGGGTCACCGGCCCGCGCGGCGGCGGCGACGGCCGCGGCCGAGGCATCGCCGTCCGGGCCCGGCCGCCAGCCTCCCTCGACCGCCCGCCGGGCGATGTTGGGACCACTGGCGATCCGCTCGACGCAACCGCGCGAACCGCACGGGCAGGCGTCGCCGTCCAGGTCCACGCTGATGTGGCCGATATGGCCCGCGTTGCCGGTCGGCCCGGGGTGCAGCTGCCCGTTGAGGACGAGGCCGCCGCCGACTCCCGTGGAGACGACCATGCACAGCGCGTTGGCGTGCCCGCGCGCGGCGCCCTGCCAGTGCTCGGCCGCCGTGATCGCCACGCCGTCGCCGATCAGCTCGACGGGCAGGTCACCGGCCGCCGCGCGCACCCGCTCGACGAGCGGAAAGTCGCGCCAGCCGGGCACGTTGACCGGGCTCACGGTGCCGGCGGAGGCGTCCACGGGACCCGCGCTGCCGATGCCGAGGGCGCTCGCGCGGGACCACGAAGGTGATGCGGTGAGCTCCGCGAGCACCTCCTCCACGGCTCGCATCACGGTGTCGCCGTCGTCCTGCGAGGGCGTCGGGCGCTGTGCTCGCACCAGGATCTTGCCGTGGCCGTCCACCAGCGCCCCGGCGATCTTGGTGCCGCCGATGTCGAGCGCGGCCACGAGGTCGGTGTGCATCAGTGTCAGATCTCCCCGTCAAACATGAGAACCACCAGAAGGTGAGTTGGGCCGGTCTCGCGGTGGGGGCGCAGGCCGGAGATATTCGGTGGACAGTCTCTCTCGCATATGACAACGTTGTCCAGGCTCTATGCTCGACGCCACATCCTCATACAAACCCATGGACCTATGCATCCCCCGTGGACGACAGGACAGGACAGCGCATCGTGCCAGAGACCGCCCGCCGCCCCGAGAACCGCTACGGCAACCGTCCAACTATGAAGGACGTGGCCGCACGCGCGGGTGTCGGCCTGAAAACGGTGTCTCGTGTGGTGAACGGCGAGCCGGGCGTCACCCCCGACACCGAGCGCCGGGTCCAGGAAGCCATCGACGCCCTCGGCTTCCGCCGCAACGACAGCGCCCGCGTCCTGCGCAAGGGCCGCACGGCCAGCATCGGCCTCGTCCTGGAGGACCTCGCCGACCCGTTCTACGGCCCGCTCAGCCGCGCCGTCGAAGAGGTCGCCCGCGCGCATGGTGCCCTGCTCATCAACGGCTCCAGCGCCGAAGACCCGGACCGCGAGCAGGAGTTGGTGCTCGCGCTGTGCGCCCGGCGCGTGGACGGCCTTGTGGTGATCCCGGCCGGCGACGACCACCGCTATCTGGAGCCGGAGATCAAGGCGGGCGTCGCGACCGTGTTCGTGGACCGCCCGGCCGGGAAGATCGACGCGGATGTCGTCCTGTCCGACAGCTACGGCGGCGCGCGCGACGGCGTCACCCACCTCATCTCCCACGGCCACCGGCGCATCGGCTTCATCGGCGACATGCCCCGCATCCACACGGCCGCCGAGCGACTGCGCGGGTACCGGGCCGCCATGGAGGACGCGGGCATACCGGTCGAGGACGCGTGGATGTCCCTCGGCGTGACAGACCCGGTCCGGGTGCGCCGGGCGGCCGAGGAGATGCTGACCGGTCCCTCCCCCGTCACCGCGATCTTCGCCGGCAACAACCGTGTGACGGTGACCGTCGTCCGGGTTCTCGCCGAACAGTCCCGCCGGATCGCCCTGGTGGGCTTCGACGACTTCGAACTCGCCGATCTGCTCCAGCCGGGGGTGACGGTGGTCGCGCAGGACGCGGCGACGCTCGGGCGTACGGCCGCGGACCGTCTCTTCCGACAGCTGGACGGCACGCTGATCGCGCCGGAGCGGATCGAGCTGCCGACGAGGCTGATCACCCGGGGCTCGGGCGAGCTGCCGCCGTCGGACTGAGCGGCGGGTGAACCCCCCTGTGGGCGACCGTACGTTGGAGGCCCTGGGGCTGGCCGGGGCGCCGCGCGAGGATCCCCTCAGCTACCCGGGTGTGTGGCCCACGGAGTCCGGACTCCTGGTCGGCGACCGCCTGTTGCCCCTCGACGACCACCCCCCGTACGCGAACCGCACCCCGGTCCTCGCCATCGGCTCCAACGCCTGCCCCGGCCAACTGCGGCACAAGATGGCCGAGTTCGGGATCACGTCTCCCGTCCCGATGCTGAAGGTACGGGTCACGGGTGTGGACGTCGGTGTCTCCGCGCATGTGAGCCGCGTGGGGTATGTGTCGGCGTCGCCGGTCCACGCGCCCGGTGTCGTACGGGAGTTGTTCGTGACGTGGTTCGACGCGCGGCAGCTCGCGGTGGTGGACGCGAGTGAGGGGGCGTACGACCGGCCATTGCTGCCCGAGCCCCAATGCCATATCGAACTGGGCTCAGGCGAGTTGTTGCGGGGCGTGTACGTCTACGTCAACCGGCATGGCGTCCTGCACGACGGCACGGGAGTACCGCGTCGGCACCCGGGCGAGCGGGCGCTGCTCACCGAACTGCTGGGTAGCTCGGCGGCGTTGAGAGCGTTGTTCGGGCGGACGCCGGAGGAGTTCTGCGAACGGGCGCGGGCCGACCGGGAGTTGTGCGAGCGGGGTACGAGGCTGTTCCGGGAAGAGGGGCTCGTGACGATGTCGGGTCTGGAAGGCTGAGCGACCATTCACGCACCTCGCCGGCCTAGTGCCAGATCCAGGCCCCGATGAGGGCGAGGCAGCCGGCGAGGAAACCCAGCGCGGTGGCCAGTTGGAAGCGGGGCGTTCCGTCCCGGGGAACCCTGAGCGCCTCCATCGGCTCGTCGGTCCGCTGGAGCGCGATGTAGTCGGCTGCGCCCACGGTCACGGCACTCAGCGCCTCGGACGGCTCACCACCGGGGGCGCAGCGGAAGGAAGTCGGCTCCCCCGGTTCCACCATGGCTGTCAGTGTCGGGCTGGAGCACCAGGCGATCTTCAGTTGCAGCCGATGAGGGCCGACCGGCAGGTCGAAACGCAAGGTTCGTCCGCGGCCGATCAGGCCGACCTGGGTGTCGTCGATGAACACCTTGTAGCGCCGGAACTGATCACGGCCACCGTCCGGTGCCCTGGACACCACGATGGTGCCCTGCTCCTGCTGATCCGCGTCTGTGGCTGGCACGTTGTCCACCACCATCACCTCATGCGATCGATTCCGGGAATTCTGACAGTTCCCAGAGAGACTTCAACAGACCGGCAGCCCCGGAATCGGCTCGTCGTTGTCCCCGCCCTTCAGGTAGACGTCGCTGACATAGACGTTCGTGTTGCCGCTGTCATCGTCCGTCTTGGCCCACCAGACGTTGGTCCACTGACCGTACGTCTCGCGGCGGCCCAAGTTCTGTTGGCAGTAGAAGTAGTTGGTGCCCGCGCCGAGCACGCCGACCTCGGTGCCGGACGCGGTGTAGGACTTGGCGCTGCGCCACACCTGGCAGTTGTACTTGCCGCCGCCGATGGACTGACAGACGGACGCGGGACTGGAACTGGGCGTGGCTCCGCCCGTCGCGGGGGCGCCACCGCCGACGCTTCCGCCGCTGGAGGACGTGGACTTGCTCGGGGCGACGGTGAGATCCTGCCCCGCCGCCGTGCTCTCTCCCTTGCCGGTGTGCTGCTGCGTCGGCGCCTGGGTCCTGTCGCCGCCCTGCTCGGTGGGCTTGGGGTCTGCCGAGCGGTCGGCGTCCGTACGTCCACTGGGCGAGGCGGGGCCGACCCCGGCCTGAGGTGAGGCGCTGGGCTGCGAAGTGACCGTGCTGTCACCGGAGTCGACCATGCGGGCGACGACCACTCCGGCACCGGCGAGGACTGCCACTACGGCAGCGGCGGCTATCAGGATGCGGGCCTTGCGGCGGGGTGCGGCCGACGGGTGGGTCATGGGATCGGTCGGCAGGGAGGGGTCGGGCGCGGGGGTCACGGAGGCCACGGGGGCCACCGGAGCGAGGGGCGGGCCGAAGCCTTGGGGTACGAATGTGGGAGTTGGCGTGGAAGGGGGCGTGGCAGCGGACGCGAAGGCATCCGAACCCGGTCGCTCGGAAGAGTCGGGGCCCTGCTCTCCCGCTCCGCGCAGGCCTGCCGCACCCGCCCCGTACGCAGCTGCTCCAAGTCGCCCTGGCGACCCAGCTGTTGACCCTCCTGATCCGGACCGCCCCGAGGCGTCGCCCGCGGCCTCCTCCGGTCCCGCTCCCTCGGACGAACCCTCGGTCCCCGGCCCACCGCCTCCGGCCGGCTCGTCAGTGCCGAAACCCAGCCCGGCTGGAGCCGAATGGTGCCCAGCCCCGAGACCCTGCCCGCTCTCCGCAGGCTCAGCGGCGCCCGCGCCCCGGACCCCAGCCCCAGCCCCAGCCCCAGCCCCAGCATCGGGATCGGGATCGGGATCGGGATCGGGATCGGTACCTGCCGGCACCGCCCCCGCTCCCCCAAGTCCCGCCGCCCACAACTCCGTTGGATCCTTCGACTCCGTCGACGCCTTCGGTTCCGGAACCCCCGCTCCCGGCCCCGCGCTCCCACTCCCCCGCGACTCCACCGCTCCGAACCTCGGCGGCACCGCAGGGATCCCGCCCCCGGTCGACCGCAGCACAGACGTAGGCAAATCCACCCCCGGCGCCGCCGCAACCCTCTCCAACAACTCCCGCGCCGAATCCGCCCCCGGCCGCAACTCCGCCCGCTTCTCCAACAGTTGCCGCAGAACGGGCCCAAGTCGGCCCGCCCGCCGGGGTTCCGGCAGCGGCTCGGAGACGATCGCCGTGAGGGTGGAGTACGTGGACGTGCGGCGGAACGGCGACGCACCCTCGACCGCCGCGTACAACGTCGCGCCCAAGGCCCAAACGTCCGACGCAGGGCCCGGGTCCGCGCCCTGCGCCCGCTCGGGGGCCAAGTAGTCCAGGGAGCCGATGAGTTCACCGCTGCGCGTGAGGTGGGTGGCGGAGCCGTCACCCGGGTCGTCCATCGTCGCGATGCCGAAGTCCGTGAGGACGACCCGGCCCGAGCGGTCCAGGAGGATGTTGCCCGGCTTCACATCGCGGTGCAGGACGCCCACGGCGTGGGCCGCGGCCAGCGCCTCCATCACCTTCGCGCCGATCCCGGCCGCCTCGCGCGGATCGATCGGGCCGCGCTCCGCCAACACGTCGTCCAGGGACGGACCGTCGATCAACTCCATGACGATCAGCGGGCGTCCGTCGACCTCGGCGATGTCGTGCACGGCGACCACGCCGTGATGGCGGACCCGCGCCGCCGCCCGCGCCTCGCGCTGCATCCGCAGGCGCAGGTCGGCCAGTTCGGGTCCGTGGGCGTCGGTGAAGGTGCGCAGTTCCTTGACGGCGACCTCGCGGCCGAGGACCTCGTCGACGGCCCGCCACACGACGCCCATGCCACCGCGCCCGAGTCGGTCCACGACGCGATAGCGCCCGGCCAGCAATCGGTCGACCTCGTCCACGCGTCCGCTCTCCCCCGAAGGCACCGCCCGCTCCGTCCCTGTGGCCCATCCATGAATGCCGTACAGCCTACGGGGCGGCAGTGACAACAGAAGCCGGCGCCAACACCTGTGACAGGTCCACTACTTGGCGGACGCCGTGAGGTCGCCCCGGCGCGGCGCCGCGAAACCCTCCAGGTCCATCCGGGTCAGTCCGGTCGCCCTGGCCACCTCGGCGATGTCGAGTGCCCCGCAGTCCAGGCCGCGCAGCAGATAGCCGCTGAGGGCCTTGGCGGTGGCGGGCTCGTCCATGACGTCGCCGCCGGCGTGGTTGGCGTAGCGGGCGAGACGCGCGGCGGCTTGTTCGAAGCCCTCGCGGTAGAAGGCGAAGACGGCCGCGTAGCGGGTGGGGATGTGGCCGGGGTGCATGTCCCAGCCCTGGTAGTACGCGCGGGACAGGGCCCGCCGGGTGAGGCCGTAGTGCAGCCGCCAGGCGTCGTGGACCTTGGCCGTGGGACCGACCGGGAGGACGTTCGTCGAGCCGTCCGAGACACGCACCCCCGTGCCCGCCGCCGCGACCTGCATGATCGCCTTGGCGTGGTCGGCGGCCGGGTGGTCGCTGGCCTGGTAGGCGGCGGAGACGCCGAGGCACGCGCTGTAGTCGAAGGTGCCGTAGTGCAGGCCGGTGGCGCGGCCCTCGGCGGCCTGGATCATGCGGGCGACCGTGGCGGTGCCGTCGGTGGCGAGGATGGACTGGCTGGTCTCGATCTGGATCTCGAAGCCGATCCGGCCCCGCTCCAGCCCGTTCGCCTTCTCGAAGGCCTCCAGGAGGCGCACCAACGCGGTGATCTGTTCGGCGTACGTGACCTTGGGGAGGGTCAGGACCAGCCCCTCGGGCAGGCCGCCGGCCGCCATGAGCCCGGTCAGGAAGATGTCGAGGGTGCGGATGCCCCGGTCGCGCACCGGCGCCTCCATGCACTTCATACGGATGCCCATGTAAGGCGCCGCCGTGCCCTTCTCGTACGCCTCGGCGATGAGCCGGGCCGCACGGGCGGCGGCCTCGTCCTCCTCGGCGTCGGGGCGGGGGCCGTAGCCGTCCTCGAAGTCGACGCGCAGATCCTCGATGGGCTCGCGTTCCAACTTGGCCCGCACGCGCGCGTGGACGGGTTCGGCGAGTTCGTCGGAGAGGCCCAGGACGGCGGCGAAGGAGGCCGCGTCGGGGGCGTGTTCGTCGAGGGCGGCGAGGGCCCGGTCGCCCCAGGAGCGGATCGTGTCGGCGGCGAAGACGTCACCGGGGACGTAGACCGTGTGGACGGGCTGCCGGGTGCCCGGGTCGCCGGGGTAACGGCGCTCCAGTTCGGCGTCGACCGGTGCCAGGGAGGCGCTGATCTCCTCGCTGATCGCGCCCGCGAGGCTCGTCGCCACCTTCTCCTGCTCGCCCTGACCCATCCCACACCCTCCAGTTTTCCGCTCTACGGAATCAACAATCCGTAGAACGAAGTTATCCATGGAGCTTCCCGCCGGTCAACACCCTGTCCACGCCGTGAACCCGGGGCATTCACTCCCGCCCCGAGGCCCTCTTCCGCCCAGCGCCTCGCCCCTTCATCCTGACTCGCAAGGGGAGGGGATGCACATGCCGACTGTCAGAACGGTGACGCGGCGCGCGGGGCTCACCACGCTACTGGCGGCCGCCGTGGCCCTGCCGCTGATCGGAACCGTCCGCTCCACCGCCGCCGCCCGGCACGACACCCGCCTGCTGGACGTCATGACGTTCAACCTGCGCTACGCGAGCACCGACGAGCCCAACAGCTGGAAGGACCGCCGCCCGGTGATGCGCGACCTGCTGCTCCGCGCGGCCCCCGACATCATCGGCACCCAGGAGGGCCTCTACGCGCAACTCCAGGACATCAAGCAGGACCTGGCACCGCACTACGACTGGATCGGCGGCGGCCGCAAGGGCGGCAGCTTCGACGAGGAGACGGCGATCTTCTACGACACCCGCCGCCTCGCCCCCGTCGAGTACGACCAGTTCTGGCTCTCCGACACGCCCGCCGTGATCGGGTCGAACACCTGGGGCGGCGCCCACCCGCGCATCGCGACATGGATCCGCTTCCGCGATCTCGGGGACAAGGAGCGGCAGTTCTACGTCCTCAACACCCACCTGGACAACGCGAGTCAGTACGCACGCGAGCGTGCCGCCACGCTCATCGCCGAACGCCTCGCCCGCCTCGACCGCTCCCTGCCGATCGTGGTGACCGGCGACTTCAACACCGCCGCGCACACCACCGCCGTCTACGACACGATGCTGGGCGCCGGCCTCAAGGACGCCTGGGACGCGGCGGCCGGGCGCGGGCTGTCGTACGGCACCTTCCACGGCTACCACGAGCTCCTCCCGGACGGTGGCCGCATCGACTGGATCCTGGTCACCCCGGGAGTCACCGTGCACCGGTCGGCCGTCGACACCTACGCCGAGAACAGCCAGTTCCCGAGCGACCACCTGCCCGTGCGGTCCACGATCAGCCTGGGATGAGCGGCTCGGGACACGCGAAGGCTCCCGCGACCACGTGGGTCACGGGAGCCTCGTACAACCTCAAAGACATCAGCCCTTGCGGGAGTTGACCTCTTCGGTGAGCTGCGGGACGACGTCGAAGAGGTCGCCGACGACGCCGTAGTCGACGAGGTCGAAGATCGGGGCCTCGGCGTCCTTGTTGACGGCGACGATGGTCTTCGAGGTCTGCATGCCCGCGCGGTGCTGGATCGCGCCGGAGATGCCGTTGGCGATGTAGAGCTGCGGGGAGACGCTCTTGCCGGTCTGGCCGACCTGGTTGGAGTGCGGGTACCAGCCGGCGTCGACGGCGGCGCGCGAGGCGCCGACAGCCGCGCCGAGGGAGTCGGCGAGGGCTTCGATGATCGCGAAGTTGTCCGCGCCGTTCACCCCGCGGCCGCCGGAGACGACGATCGCGGCCTCGGTCAGCTCCGGGCGGCCGGTCGACTCGCGCGGGGTGCGCGCGGTGACCTTGGTGCCGGTGGCCTTGTCCGAGAAGGTGACCGCGAGGGCCTCGACGGTGCCGGCGGCCGGAGCGGCCTCCACGGCGGCCGAGTTCGGCTTCACGGTGATGACCGGGGTGCCCTTGGAGACCCGGGTCTTGGTGGTGAAGGAGGCGGCGAACACCGACTGCGTGGCCACGGGGCCCTCGTCACCGGCCTCCAGGTCGGTGGCGTCGGTGATGATGCCGGAGCCGATACGCACGGCTAGCCGGGCGGCGATCTCCTTGCCCTCGGCGGAGGACGGCACCAGAACGGCGGCCGGGGAGACGGCCTCGACGGCGGCCTGGAGGGCGTCCACCTTCGGTACGACGAGGTAGTCGGCGTACTCGGCGGCGTCGTGCGTGAGCACCTTCACCGCGCCGTGCTCGGCGAGCGCGGCGGCGGTGTTCTCCGCACCGGCGCCGAGGGCGACCGCGACGGGCTCGCCGATACGGCGGGCCAGGGTCAGCAGCTCAAGGGTGGGCTTGCGGACGGCGCCGTCCACGTGGTCGACGTAGACGAGAACTTCAGCCATGGGGATGGTCTCCTGCGTGCTTGCGAAGTCTGGAAGTCTGAGGGGCGGTAAGCGAGTTGGGCCTTGGCCCGTGGGCCTTAGATGAACTTCTGGCCCGCGAGGAACTCGGCGAGCTGCTTGCCGCCCTCGCCCTCGTCCTTGACGATCGTGCCGGCGGTGCGCGCGGGGCGCTGGGCCGCGGAGTCGACGGCGGTCCAGGCGCCTTCGAGGCCGACCTCGTCGGTGTCGATCTCCAGGTCGGAGAGGTCCCAGGCCTGAACCGGCTTCTTCTTGGCGGCCATGATGCCCTTGAAGGACGGGTAACGCGCCTCGCCCGACTGGTCGGTGACCGACACGACGGCCGGCAGGGAGGCCTCCAGCTGCTCGCTGGCGGTGTCGCCGTCACGGCGGCCCTTGACGACGCCGTCCGCCACGGAGACCTCGGAGAGCAGCGTGACCTGCGGGACGCCCAGGCGCTCGGCCAGCAGGGCGGGGATCACACCGGCGGTGCCGTCGGTGGAGGCCATGCCGGAGACGACCAGGTCGAAGCCGGCCTTCTCGATCGCCTTGGCCAGCACCAGGGAGGTACCGATGACGTCGGTGCCGTGCAGGTCGTCGTCCTCGACGTGGATCGCCTTGTCGGCGCCCATGGACAGCGCCTTGCGCAGGGCGTCCTTGGCGTCCTCGGGACCTACGGTCAGGACGGTGATCTCCACGTCGTCGTCCGAGTTCTCGGAGATCTGCAGCGCCTGCTCGACCGCGTACTCGTCGAGCTCGGAGAGCAGACCGTCCACGTCGTCCCGGTCGACGGTCAGGTCATCGGCGAAGTGCCGGTCGCCAGTGGCGTCGGGCACGTACTTCACAGTGACAACGATCCTCAAGCTCACGCCGGCTCTCCTACTGCATCGTCATTTTCGGCTGCCTACTTCCAGGCAGCATAGGCGCCCTGAACGGCCGTTCCCGGTGGGGGCGACCGGTGCTCCGAGCGAAATATTACTCGCCAGTACGCACTCCTACGCTCCCCCAAGGGGTGCCCGCTAAGCAAGCGCTTTGAACTGTGACCTGTGCAACGCAGCGTAATCGGAACTCGACGCTTCCGCAGGGTGGCCCGTCACCCACCCGGAGTGGCCTCAGTCACGCAGCCCGTTGAAGCGTCCCTGGTGGTAGAGGAGCGGGCGGCCGGTGCCCGCGTGGTCACCGAGGACGACCTCGGCCAGGACGATGCGGTGGTCCCCCGCGGGCACGCGCGCGACGACCCGGCACACCAGCCAGGCGAGCACACCGTCGAGGATCGGCACGCCCTCGGGACCCTCGCGCCAGGCGGTCGGCGCCCCGAACCGGTCGGCACCGCTGCGGGCGAAGGTGGCCGCCAACTCCTCCTGGTGCTCGCCCAGTACGTGCACGCCGACATGGTCGGCCCCGGATATCGCGGGCCAGCTGGAGGCGCCGGTGCTGATCCCGAAGGACAGCATCGGGGGCTGCGCGGAGACGGAGCTGAGCGAGGTGGCGGTGAAGCCGACCGGGCCGTTCTCACCGCGCGCGGTGATCACCGCCACACCGGCCGCGTGCTGCCGGAAGACGGAACGCAGCAGGTCGGGAGAGGCGTGCTGAGGAGTACGGGTGCCGAGGTCGGGCGTGGCCGTCATGGACGTGTCCTTCTGCGGAGGGGACGAGCGGGGTCCGTGGCTGCTCAACAGCCCGGACAGCGCGCGCTCGCGGTGCGGGCGAGGTCGACGTGCACCCGCCCGAAGAGAAGGAGTTCCGAAGGCATACGGTCAGGTTGACGATAGGTGGTGCGCACAGTCAAGTACGTTCCGGCATATGGGAGATGGCTCACCGTCGTCGTCACAACCGTCAAACCGCCTCACCCAGAGCCGCGATGACATCCGCCTTGCGGGGGAGGCCGGTGGCACGCCGGACGACCCGCCCCTCGGCGTCGAGAACGAGCACAGTGGGGGTCTTCAGGATGTCGAGTTCCCGTACGAGGTCCAGATGGTCCTCGGCGTCGATCTCGATGTGGCTCACGCCGGGGACCATGCCGGCCACCTCACCCAGCACCCGGCGCGTGGCCCGGCAGGGCGCGCAGAAGGCGCTGGAGAACTGCACCAGGGTGGCCTTCTCGCCGAGGTCGTCGCCCAACTCGGCGGCGCCGAGCCGTTTTCCGCCGTCGCGCCCACGCACGCGTACTCTCCCGCTCCGCCGCCGATGCAGCACTCCGTAGGCGCTCGCCACCGCGAGCACCACCACGCACACCACAAGTCCGGTCATCGAATTCCCCAGCGTTCACGAGACTGCAAAGATTCCCGGCACCACGAATCCTTTCCGTTGCGGAATCCTTGATTCATGGACATCGACGTAAGAGGACCGCGCTTCGGGGCGGCCCTGACGACCGTAGTACTGGCGGTCGTGCTGATCACCGGCAGCTTCTGGCTGCTGGCCTGGCAGACCCTGGCGTTCGCGCTGGGCGCGGCGGGCGGCGTGGGCCGTTCGCCGTACGGCTGGCTCTTCCGGAAGGCCGTACAGCCCCGGATCGGGCCGCCGACCGAGTTCGAGTCACCCGAGCCGCCGCGGTTCGCGCAGGCGGTCGGCCTGGTCTTCGCCGGGATCGGACTGGTCGGTTTCGGCCTGGGCCCCGACTGGCTGGGGCTCGCGGCGACGGGGGCCGCGCTGGCCGCCGCGTTCCTCAATGCCGCGTTCGGGTACTGCCTGGGCTGCGAGATGTACCTGCTCGTGCGTCGAGTGACCGTTCGCGCACAGTAAAGGAAACTTAAAAGCCCGAGGTGGATCAAGCGATGGACGTGACGAGGATCTCGCCGTTCTGCGGCACGAGGACTGGCCAGTCGTTCGTTCTTGGGGCACGATCTGCGCAATGCCGTAAACCTACGGCTGCGTAACTTTCCCGCCCGGAGAACCCCTTCCAGGCAGAGAGAAGGGTCCACCCCGTCCATGGCTGAGCTTGTCTACCGCCCCGTCATCGGTCTCGCCCAAACGCTGTTCAAGGCCTGGGACCTCAAGATCGACTGCAAGGGGTCGGAGAACATTCCGCGCTCGGGCGGCGCCGTGCTGGTCAGCAATCACATCAGCTACCTGGACTTCATCTTCGACGGTCTCGCCGCCCTGCCGCAGAAGCGCCTGGTGCGCTTCATGGCGAAGGAGTCGGTGTTCCGGCACAAGATCTCGGGCCCGCTGATGCGCGGTATGAAGCACATCCCGGTGGACCGCAAGCAGGGTGAGACGGCCTATCAGCACGCGCTGGAGTCGCTGCGGTCCGGTGAGATCGTCGGCGTCTTCCCCGAGGCGACGATCTCCCAGTCCTTCACCCTGAAGAGCTTCAAGTCGGGTGCCGCGCGCATGGCCCAGGAGGCCGGCGTCCCGCTGATTCCGATGGCGCTGTGGGGTACCCAGCGCCTGTGGACCAAGGGCCACCCGAAGAACTTCAAGCGCAGCCACACCCCGATCACCATCCGGGTCGGCGAGCCGGTGGAGGCCCCGCAGGACCAGTACGCGGGCGCGATCACCCGCCGTCTGCGCGAGCGCATCCAGGAACTCCTCGAAGCCGCCCAACGCGCTTATCCGGTACGCCCGAACGGCCCGGACGACACCTGGTGGATGCCGGCCCATCTCGGCGGCACGGCACCGACCCCGGAAGAGGTCAAGGCGGCAGAGGCTCGCTGAATCGTCACGCCGGGGCGTGGACGGTGATCCGCGCCCCGGGGCTGAACTTCTCCAGCAGCTCGGCGAGTTCGGCACCGGCGCGCTCGACCTCGGCGACCGGCATCGGCGCCAGACTCTCCAACAGGAAGACTGCGGCGGTCGTTTCCTCCGTGAGCCTGGTGCGCGGCCCCTGCCGCCAGTTCCACCGACGGCACGTGACACCAACAGCGTCCCGCCACACCACCTCGCCCGCGTCGGGATGCTCGACGACCTCCTCACCACCCGCGACGGTCACGAACTCCTCGTCCCCGGCGGCCCGTTGGAGCGTCATCGCGCCCTGAATACGGTCGGTGTCCTCACCACCCACGGGGATCAAGTGGGCAACGCTGATGGTGTTGTAGAGATCGACCAGCACATTGATCCGGGGCAACCCGCCCTCGGAAAGCGCCCTCTTGGCCAGCGCCTCCGCCGAGTTGCGGGTCCGCGACGGCTTCGACCCGAACGCCGTGTACACCTCGCGCCAGGCCACCATGTGCGGGTCCTCGTGCGGGGCGCGCCCGTCCAGCCGTACGGCGAGACGGCGGGCCGCGTCGTCGAGGAGCGCCGAACTCGCTTCGGTGCTCGGCCCGTTGACCAGTCCGGTCGCCTCGATCGCCACGTGGGTGAACCCGGGGGCTAGGGCGCGGACTTCGTCGGACACGGTCAGGGTGAGGGTCATGTTCTGCCTCAGATTGCGGTCGGGAGTGTCTGCCACAGGTGCGACCGGTCGGGGGCGGCCTTCAGAGCGCTCAGCACGACCGGGTGCGGTTCAGCGTACAGGACCGGATAGTCCAGCTCATTGAACTCAGGATCAGGCACGAAGGCCAACTGCTCGCCGTCGAGGGAGAACTGCGCGTCCACGCCCGGCTTGTTGCCGCGCGGATCCTGCCGGTGCCAGGCCCCGTTGAACCGCACGGCGACCAACCCGTGGACCACGTCGAACTTCTGGTAGCAGAACGCCGTCGGGATGTCCTCGACCCGCAGCAGCGCGGCCAGCGCGTGCGCCTTCGCGTAGCAGATGCCGGTGCCCCGCTCCAGGACGTCGGAGGCCCGCCAGGTGACGCGCGGATCACCGGAGTCCTGCGAGTGCGGGATGGTGTCGCGGACGAACTCGAACGCCAGCCGTGCATAGCCATACGAATCCGCGGCACTTCTGGCCAGCCGCGCGGCTGTCTCCCGCACGAGGGGATGCTCATGATCAACGGCCTCGTCGGCAGCCAAGTACGCGGACAGGTCAGAGGTGTTCTGGATCAGCTCCATGACCGCAGAGCATAGGAAAGCGATCACCCGAGAGTCAATGACTTTTCAGGTGACCGCATACCTATGCACAACGCGACTCAACCCAGCTCCACGCCGCCAGGCCTAGCGGGCCATCTCCTCCTTGAGCGCCGCCACGAACGCGTCCACGTCGTCCTCGGTCGTGTCGAAGCCGCACATCCAGCGGACGTCTCCGGCGGCCTCGTCCCAGAAGTAGAAGCGGAAGCGCTTCTGAAGGCGTTCGCTCACGTCGTGCGGGAGGCGCGCGAAGACGCCGTTGGCCTGCACCGGGTGGAGGAGCTCCACGCCGTGCACCGCGCGGACGCCCTCGGCGAGGCGCTGGGCCATCTCGTTGGCGTGGCGAGCGTTGCGCAGCCACAGGTCCTTGGCGAACAGGGCCTCCAACTGCACTGATACGAAGCGCATCTTGGAGGCGAGCTGCATGGACAGCTTGCGCAGGTGCTTCATGTGGCTGACGGCGTCCTGGTTGATGACGACGACCGCCTCGCCGAAGATCGCACCGTTCTTCGTGCCCCCCAGGGAGAGGATGTCGACGCCGACCGCGTTGGTGAACGTCCGCATGGGGACGTCGAGGGAGGCGGCCGCGTTGGCTATCCGGGAGCCGTCGAGGTGGACCTTCATGCCGTGCGCGTGGGCGTGGTCGCAGATCGCGCGGATCTCGTCCGGCGTGTAGAGGGTGCCGAGTTCGGTGCTCTGGGTGATCGAGACGACCTGCGGCATCGCGCGGTGCTCGTCGTCCCAGCCGTAGGCCTGTTTGTCGATCAGTTCGGGTGTGAGCTTGCCGTCGGGGGTGGGCACCGTGAGAAGTTTCAGGCCGCCCATCCGCTCGGGGGCGCCGCCCTCGTCGACGTTGATGTGGGCGCTCTCGGCGCAGATCACCGCGCCCCAGCGGTCGGTGACCGCCTGGAGGGCGACGACGTTCGCGCCGGTGCCGTTGAAGACCGGGAAGGCCTCCGCCGTGGCGCCGAAGTGGCTGCGGATGATGCCCTGGAGGTTCTCCGTGTAGTCGTCCTCGCCGTAGGCGACCTGGTGGCCGCCGTTGGCGAGGGCCAGGGCGGCGAGCACCTCGGGGTGGGCGCCGGCGTAGTTGTCGCTGGCGAAGCCGCGGATCTCCGGGTCGTGGTGGCGACGGGCGTCGGTCTTCGGAGGGTTCACGGCTTCTCGGTCAGCCACAGACGGTTTCCGTTCACTTCGGTGGCGGGCTTGTCCCAGACGCCGGCGATGGCCTCGGCCAGGTCCTTGACGTCGGTGAAGCCCGCGAACTTCGCGTTCGGGCGCTCGGCGCGCATCGCGTCGTGCACCAGCGCCTTCACCACCATGACGGCGGCGGCGGAGGTGGGGCCGTCCTCGCCGCCGGCCTTGCGGTACCCGTCGGCCATCGCAAGGGTCCAGGCCTCGGCGGCCGCCTTCGAGGCGGAGTACGCGGCGTTGCCCGCCGTGGGCTTGCTGGCGCCCGCCGCGCTGATCAGCAGATAGCGTCCGCGGTCGCTGCGCTCCAGGCCGTCGTAGAAGGCCAGGGAGGTGTGCTGGACGGTGCGGATGAGGAGCTTCTCCAGCAGGTCCCAGTCGGCGAGGTCGGTGTCGGTGAAGGTGGCGCTGCCGCGCCAGCCGCCGACGAGGTGGACCAGGCCGTCGACGCGGCCGAAGTCCTTCTCGATGTGCTCGGCCCAGTCGCGGGTCGCCTGCGGGTCGAGCAGGTCGACGGTGTCCCCTACGACGGTTGCCCCGCCGTGCGCGTAGCGGGCCGCGTCCACGGCCTCCGCCAGGCGTTCGGGATGCGCGTCCGCGCCGACGACGGTCGCGCCCGCCTCGGCCAGCCGCAGCAGCACGGCACGGCCCGCGGGCCCGCCCGCTCCGGCCACCGCGATCACCGCGCCGTTGAGCGCCCCGTTCCCCATGGTCCTCGCCTCCTGAGCCACTTCGGTGCTGCGGTCGCTCACGCGGCGATCCGCTCGGCGTTCTCCGCCGTGATGCCCCGGGTCGACGCGATCACGTTCTTGAGCTTCTTGGAGAGTGCCTCATAGAACATGCTCAGCGGAAACTCGTCCGGAAGCACGTCATCCACGAGTTTCCGCGGCGGCTGGCTCAGGTCGAGGGCGTCCGGGCCCTTGGCCCAGCGGGAGCCCGGGTGCGGGGCGAGGTAGGTCGCGACCAGCTCGTAGGCCTTGAACCAGTGGACGAGCTTGGGGCGATCGATGCCCGCGCGGTAGAGGTCCTCGATCTCGGCGCACAGTTGGTTGGTGACCTCGGGGGCGCGCTGCCAGTCGATGTGCAGTTTGTTGTCGGTCCAGCGGACGACGTCGTGCTTGTGCAGGTAGGCGAAGAGGAGCTGGCCGCCGAGTCCGTCGTAGTTGCGGACGCGCTCGCCGGTGACCGGGAAGCGGAACATGCGGTCGCAGAGGAC
The DNA here is from genome assembly GCF_045162825.1 of Streptomyces prunicolor. Lineage (NCBI taxonomy): Bacteria > Bacillati > Actinomycetota > Actinomycetes > Kitasatosporales > Streptomycetaceae > Streptomyces > Streptomyces prunicolor. Next base: position 1,280,101 of record NZ_CP108676.1, read on the forward strand.
CGCGTACTGCACGTCACGGGCCTGCGGGACGCCGTCGGCCTCCAGCCTGACGGCCTCCTTGAAGGCGGTGAGGTCGCAGCGCAGCTCTTCGAGGCCGTACATCCAGAACGGCTGGCGCTGCTTGATCATGAACGGGTCGAAGGGCAGGTCGCCGTGGCTGTGGGTGCGGTCGTGGACCATGTCCCACAGGACGAAGGCCTCTTCGCAGCGCTTCTGGTCGTCGACCATCGTGGCGACGTCCTCGGGCAGCCGCATACCCAGGATGTCCACGGCGGCCTCGGTGACCCGGCGGAAGCGGGCGGCCTCGCGATCGCAGAAGATGCCGCCCCAGGAGAACCGTTCCGGCGCCTGCCGTACGGCGATGGTCTCCGGGAAGAGGACGGCCGAGTTGGTGTCGTAGCCGGACGTGAAGTCCTCGAAGGTGATGCCGCAGAACAGCGGGTTGTCGTAGCGGGTCGCCTCCAGCTCGGCCAGCCAGTCGGGCCAGACCATGCGCAGGACGACCGCTTCGAGGTTGCGGTCCGGGTTGCCGTTCTGTGTGTACATCGGGAAGACGACCAGGTGCTGGAGTCCGTCCCGGCGGTTGGCGGCGGGCTGGAACGCCAGCAGCGAGTCGAGGAAGTCGGGCACCTGGAAGCCGTCGGCCGCCCACTGCCCCAGGTCCCTGACGAGCGCTGCGTGGTACGCGGCGTCGTGCGGGAGCAGCGGGGAGAGCTCCTCGACGGCGCCCGTCACGCGGCGTACGGCGGACTCGGCCTCCGCGCGGCCCGGGGCGGACTCGGCCGCGAAGTCGATCGACCCGTCCTTGGACTGCCATGGCCGGATCCGCTCCACGGCATCCTTGAGCACGGGCCATGCCGGATGCTCCACCACCCTGGTCATGAGAGGAAGCCGCTCCTCAGAACCCACCTGCACAAGAATTTCCGTCATGTCCCATCCTCCACGGGAGAACCTCGCGTATGGACACCGTATGCGTTCATGGTTTCCCCTAGCAAGGCGGACCTCCGCAAATTATCCTGCACCCTCTGTCCGTCACCGCCTTTTTTCCTGCCGGACACAAAGAAGGCGATTACTTCCGCCGTGGCGGGGTAGGCAGGCGATCCCAGGCTTCCGGGGGTCGGTTTCGGTCAATGGCCGCCGGACTCGCCCACGGCCGGGTGACGGCATCGGGCCGTACGCTCCAGGTGGACCCCGTCCGTCACCCCCGATCCCCCGTGCACGCGCGGGTCCCATCGCCGGGCCAGGCCGTTAGGCTGCGGCTCTGCCGCGTGGACGCCGGTGTCCGGCCGCGCCCACGCGCGCGTGCCGAGCCGCCGCGACGGAAGCGAGTTGAACCTTGAACTTCCTTACCATCGGTCACCGCGGAGTCATGGGTCTCGAACCCGAGAACACTCTCCGTTCCTTCGTCGCCGCCGAGCAGGGCGGCCTCGATGTCATCGAACTCGATCTGCATCTGAGCAAGGACGGTGCCCTCGTCGTCATGCACGACGCCGACGTGGACCGTACGACCGACGGGACCGGGCCGATCGCCGAGCGGACCCTCGGCGAGCTGCGCACCCTGGACGCGGGACGCGGCGAGCGCGTGCCCGTCTTCGAAGAGGTACTGGACGCGGTCAAGTCGCCGATCCAGGCCGAGATCAAGGACCTTGCGGCGGCACGGGCGCTGGCCGAGGTCATGCACCGGCGGAACCTGGTCGAGCGGGTCGAGGTGTCCTCGTTCCACGACGAGGCGATCGCCGAGATCGCCCGCCTGGTGCCCGGCGTGCGGACCGCGCTGATCGCCGGCCGCTTCGGCCCCGACGTGGTGGAACGCGCCACCGAGGCCGGTGCCGAAACGGTGTGCCTCAACATCCGCAGGCTCACCCTGGAGGTCGTCGAGGCGGCCCGCAAGGCGGACCTGAAGATCATCGGCTGGGTGGTGAACACACAGGACCAGCTGCGGCTCGTACGGGCCCTGGGGCTGGACGGCGCGACGACCGACTACCCGGAGATCAAACGCACGGGCCGCTTCACGGCATAGCGGACCGAACAGCCGACCGAACGGCCGTAAGAATCAAGCGAGTTCCTTGACCAGCAGCTCGAACTGCAGGTCCTCGCGCTGTGGAACGCCGAACCGCTCGTCGCCGTACGGGAACGGGGTCATCCGGCCCGTACGGCGATAGCCCCGGCGTTCGTACCAGGCGATGAGGTCGTTCCGTACGGAGATCACGGTCATGTGCATCTCCCGCGCACCCCAGGCCTCCCGGACCGTGCGCTCCGCCTCCGCGATGATGACCTTGCCGAGGCCGGCGCCCTGGAGTTGCGGGCTGACGGCGAACATCCCGAAGTAGGCGTGCGCGCCCCGGTGTTCGAGCTGACAACAGGCAACTACCCGGCCCTCGCGCTCCACGACGAGCAGTCGGCTGTCGGGCGACTTGATGACCGCCAGCACGCCCTCGGGATCGGTCCGCTGCCCTTCGAGGATGTCCGCCTCGGTGGTCCAACCGGCCCGGCTGTCGTCACCCCGGTAGGCCGACTCGATCAGCACGACCAAGGCGTCCACATCAGCGTCGGTGGCGTCGCGGAAGGTCAGTCCGGTGGCGGCGGTGTCCATGGTGCACAACTCCGATCAGGGCGCGGCTCAGGCAGAGACGAGGGTAACGCGGCCCCGACGACTAGGCTCCGGCCGCATGGTGCACGTACTGAGCAGCCGCATCCTGCTGCGCCCCACCGATCCCGACCGCTCCCGCGCTTTCTACGGCGAGCAACTGGGCCTGCCCGTCTACCGTGAGTTCGGCACAGGCACGGAACGCGGAACCGTCTACTTCCTCGGCGGCGGGTTCCTGGAGGTCTCCGGCCGCTCGGACACCCCGCCCTCCCCCGCCGTACAGCTGTGGTTGCAGGTCCCGGACGCGGGCGCCGCGCACGAGGAGCTGCGGGCGAAGGGCGTCGAGATCGTGCGGCCGCCGGTGCGGGAGCCCTGGGGGCTGGTGGAGATGTGGCTCTCGGATCCGGACGGGACGCGGATCGTGCTGGTGGAGGTGCCGGCGGATCATCCGCTGCGGTACCGGCCGGGGATGTAGGTCTACGGCGGCTGCCGCGCCCTTCCCGGCCGGATGGCCGGGGCTGCCGCCCGGGCTTAGCGTGCTGGAAGGGGAGCTTTCTGCGGAAGGAACGCCATGAAGCTCGACAGGCCGGTGACCGGCGGGCCCTGCTGGACCGAGCTCGGGACCAGCGATCTGGAGGCGGCCAAGCGGTTCTACTCGGACGTGTTCGGCTGGCGTCCGGAGACCGATCCGCGGCCGGAGGCGGGCGGTTACACGGTCGCGCACATCGGGGACGCGGCGGTCGCCGCGCTGACCCCGCTGTTCCAGGAGTCGCAGCCGGTGGCGTGGAACGTGTCGTTCGCGGTCGCGGACTCCGACGCGACGGCGGAGAAGGTACGGGCCGCGGGCGGAACCCTCCTGATGGAACCGATCGACGTGTTCGACATCGGGCGCTTCGCGGTCGCCCTCGACCCGGGCGGCGCCGCGTTCCAGATGTGGCAGGCGCGGACCTTCCCGGGCGCCGGGCTGTTCAACGCGCCCGGCGCGCTGGGCTGGGTGGAGTTGCTGACACGGGCGCCCGAGCGGGCGGAGAGCTTCTACACGACGGTGTTCGGCTGGACCGTCCGCCCCTCGGAGCACTACCCGCAATGGGGCATCGACGGCGCCGACTTCGGCGGCATGATGACGATGGACGAGAAGTTCCCGCCGGAGGTGTCCTCGCACTGGCTTCCGTACTTCGCCGTGTCGGACGTCGACGCCACCGCCGCATCGGCCACGGAGGCGGGCGGCACGGTCCTCATGGAGCCGACGTCCATCGGCGACGTGCGGCGGATCGCGGTGCTGCGGGATCCGCAGGGGGCGATGTTCGGGGTGTATGCGGCGGGCGACGAGGAGCGCTGAGCCACCCGCCCGCATCCCGTCCTCAGGCCAGCGGCGTCACCGTCACCGTGTCGATCACCGGTGCGTACGCGGAGCGTTGGCCGTACTGGTTCCTGGAGTGGCCGTCGTGGTCCGGGAGTTCGTCCGCCGTGAAGGTGACGGTGTTGGTGCCCTGGTCGAGAGTGACGGGGACGGCGAGGTCGTGGAAGTTGTTGAAGTGGAAGGTGGTGGGGAACAGGACGCGCCGTGGGACGGCCCCGTTGACCGCGATGTCCGCGTGGCGGCAGACCGGGTCCGGGTTGTAGTGGGTGGCCGGTGCCTGCTCGCCGTTGGAGTAGCGGATCGTGAGCGCGTGCCGGCCGGCCCGCTCCGCCGTCACGGTGAGCGTGAGCGTGTTCGCGGGGCCGCCTCCGATGCCGTCGACCGCCTTGCCGCCCGTGGCGAATGTGTGGGCACTGGTGACCCGGGCGGTGCCCGTCGTGGCGCCTTCCTCGGCCGGGTGCGTCGAGGTGGTGAGGAGGCCGTGTGAGGCGCCCACCTGGAGGCGGTCCAGGACGAGCTGGTCCGAGGTGCCGGTGACGGTGATCTTGTTGACGCCTGCCATGAGGAACAGGGGAACGGGGGATCGTTCAACAATCCTCACGTCACCTCCGCCGACCATCCCCTCGTTCTCGCCACCAACCATCCCCACGTTCTCTCCGTTGATCGTCAACTCGCCCTCGCCGGGGCCGATCCGATCGACGGTCACGGTCGCCTCCCCGTCCTCCGCCGCGTGCACCCAGAAGGTGGCGGTGCCACCACGCGGCAGTACGACGACACCGGGACCGGACGCTCCACGCCGCCCGTAGTCGACGCGAGCGCCACCGCCCAGCACCGCGAACTCCGCGTCGTACAGCGCGGGCGCGGTCACCTGGTCGTCGCGCAGGGCGAGGTCGAGTCGGTCGATCACCGCGTCGCCCCTCGTGACGCCGAGGTCATGGTCCTGCGCGGCGAGGGTGATCGTGTGAGCGCCGGCGGTCAGCTCGACCTGTGTGTCGGTGTGGCCCCACACCGCCCACTTGTAGCCGAGCGGCAGCCGGAGTTCCTGCGGGTGGCTGCCGTCGACCCGGAGGAAGACATTCGTGGGCCCCTGCTCGCGCACCGCGTCGGCCAGGTTGTAGGAGTTGGCGAAGACACTCACGTCGTACGTCCCGTCGCGCGGGACGTCCACGGAGAAGACGAGCACGCCGTCGGAGCCGGTGCGGAGTCCGCCCACGTGGTAGCCCGTCGAGCCGGCGAACTTGTCGACGTCGGACGGGGATCCCTCGGGCCCGTTCAGGGAGTGGCCGTCACCGATGTAGGCCACGTCCTCCGCCTGGTACGAGCGCCGCCAACCGACCGAAGGCGCCGGCGCCACCGCCCCGTTGCGGCCCGGGGACAGGATCACCTGGTACGCCGACATCGCGTCCAGGTCGGTCAGACGCAGCGTCACTTTGCCGTCCACGACGGGGAGTTCGTGATCGGCGAGCCTCAACGGCTGTGCGGAGGCGCCGACTTGGCCCGTCCAGGGGATCTCCAGGAGCCGCGCGTGGACGGTCGTACCGAAGACTTCGGGGTCGACGTGCTCGAACGCGACGTCCGCCGATCCGTCGGTGCCGCCGAGCAGCAGCCGTGCCTGCCGCTTGGCGCGGTCGAGCGCGGCGACGCCCTGGAGCGTGTACTGGACGTTGGGGTGGGGCGCGGCGACCTGGACGGTGTTGCCCGTGAACTGGCCGTAGGCGTTGAACAGCCACCACTGGCCGTTGCCCTTGTTGGCCTCCACGACCGAGTCGTTGAGGTTGCCGTCGATGTTCCAGTACGCCATGTCGGCGTCGACCTTGGACTCCTCGATCGCGGCGATCCACTGGATCATCTGGCCCGGGACGGACAAGTGGTAGTTGTGGGCGTACTCGTTGAGGTTGACGGGGAGCGGGCCGATGCCCAACTCCCGCTCCAAAGCACGGTACTTGGCAACGCTCGTGCGGATCTCGTCGGGCGAGGACAGCTCGTGCCAGGTGATGACGTCGGGCAGTACGTCCTCGGCCTTGGCGAACTCCAGGAAGCCCCTGATCTCGTCGTACAGGAGGCAGGTGTTGGGGCCGGCGATTCGGGCGCCGGGGTCGAGTTCCTTGATGAGGCGGTAGAGGTCCCGCCAGGCGGCGAAGTAGCGGGCCGGGTCGGTGCGCCAGGAGACCTGGTCGTAGCTCCACTCCCCCGTGCCGAACATGTTGCCCTCGGGCTCGTTGAACGGGACGTACACGACATTGGACTTGTACGCGCCGAGCGTCAGCACCTGGTCCACCTGGCGGCGGACGCGGGCCGTGAAGTCGGCGAGGCGCTCGGCTCCGGTGTCGCCGGGCCATTCGTAGGGGAAGCCGCGGTAGATGTCGGTCATGTAGACGTAGACGTCCTGGCCGCCCGCCTCGACGAAGGGGCGGAGGATCTCCAGGGCGTCGGCGCCCGGGTGCTGGGTGCCGTCCTGGGCCTTGGTGGAGACCGTGCGGACGTACATGCCCTCGACGGCGTTGCGGCTGGGGACGCCCTCGCCGTACAGGCCGTAGAGCGTGCCGCTCGCGCCTCCGTGGAAGGGGCCCGTGTCGGTGCCGAGGTCGATGGTGAGCTTCCCAGCGGTGGGGGCGGTGGAGGCTGCGGCTGCCACGGCATCAATTCCTTGTTCGACATGTCGTACGTCAGTCGGCGTCCCGAACCGGCTTGATCGAACGTAGGGAGATCACGCGACTCGCGTCAACGGTCCGTCGGCGCCCGTGTACGGCGGCTCAGACGCGCAGCATGCCCAGTCGGCCTTCCAGCTGGACCAGCAACTCGCCGAGCAGGGAGGCGAGTTCGCCCTGTCCGGGGGTGTCCAGGCCGGCGAGCACGGTCGTCTCGTAGGCGAGCTGCTCGGGCAGGATCGCGTCGACGAGGTCGCGGCCGGCGTCCGTGAGGCGGACGTGGGCGACGCGGCGGTCCCGGGTGTCGCCGCGGCGCTCGACAAGGCCGCGTTCGGTCAGCAGCTTGAGGCGCTTGGTGACGGCGGCGCCCGAGGAGAAGGTCTCCCGGGTCAGCTCGCTCGGTGTCAGTTCGCGCCCGGTGCGGCGGAGCGCGCCGAGCAGGTCGAACTCGGGGCGGCTGAGCCCGGCCCGGCGCAGCGGCGCGTCCTCGGCCTGCTGGAGCAGGGCGGCGCACCGGTTGATCCGGCCGATGATCTCCATCGGGCCGGTGTCGAGGTCGGGGTGCACGGTCTGCCACTGCCCGACGACGGCGGCGACGGTGTCGTGCCGGGCCGCTCCCGGAGCGGTGGGGCGGGCCGCGCCGTCCACCGGCCGTCCATTGGTTGCCGTCATCCCCGTACGCCCTCCGTCGTCCTGCCCGTGCGCCGATCCCCGGTCGGCCAGGAGTGCGACTCCCGGCGTCGTACCGTCGCGGCGAGCGTACGGTGTCCGGACTGTTCGGCGAGCACGACCCGCTCCTGCGGCAGGGCGCGCTGCCACCACTCGCCGGACGCGGCGTCGGCGGTGGCGCGCAGTTCGACCAGCGCGGCGGCGAGCGTGCGGTGCGCGGAATCCAGGGTCCCGCGCGCGGGCGTCGGTTCCGCCAGCAGGCGCACGGCCCGCTCACGGGCCCGTTCCACCCCGGTCAGCGCCTCCTCGATACGGTCGGTCGCGCGCCGGTTCGTGACGACGGCCGCGGCGACGAGGCCCACCAGGGCGCCGACCAGGGTGTCGACGATCCGCTCGGTGATCAGCTCACCGGAGTGCTGTGTCCGGGCGAACTCCGTGATGAGCAGCGCCATCGGGGTCACACAGACGCTGCCGAGCCAGTAGTTGCGGGCGATCAGCGCCTCGGCGCCGAAGTTGAGGGCGAGGCAGCACAGCACGAGCGCCGCCGGGTGGGCATGGGCGAGCGGGGCCACCGCGGCGAACACGAGCACCCCGGCGAGATTCCCGACGACCCGCTGCACTCCCCGGCCCCAGGTGAGGGTGATGTTGGCCTGGTAGAGGGAGGCGGCGGTGACGAGGGCCCAGTAGGGGCGGCCGACACCGAGCGCGAGGGAGGCGTATCCGGCGAGCGCGCAGCCGAGCGCCGTCCGCAGCACGAGGGGGGTGAGCGGACCGAGCCTGGTCCACAACGGGCGCGCGGGGGCGGCCGGTTCGGCGTCCACACCGAGGAGTTCGTCTTCTACGGCGCCTGCCGGGACGTCGGTCTGTGGGACCGGTGCCCTGCCGCGCAGTTCGCGGGCCCAGGCGCGCAGCCGCTGCGGGTCGGCGTCCCCGGGCGCGGCGAGCGCGACCTCGGCACGGACGAGGAGGCGCTGGAGGGCGCGTCGGGGCGCGGTACGGGTGCCGGTGGCGAGGAGGGCCTGCCATGCGGCGTGCACGGCGGCTGCGGCGGCGGCACGCGCGCGTGGATGGTCGTCGTCGGCACGCGCGCGTGCAGGGCTTTTTTCGGTGCCGTATGCGGCGGCGTACGCGGCCACGGCGTTCAGGGCCTGGGCGGTGGCGCGGCGCTCGGGGCCGTAGGGGCGGACGAGGGCGGGGCCATGCCGACGAGCCAGGCCCAGGCGCCCGCGGCGGTGGCCAGCGCGATGTGGGCGGGGACCTGGCCGAGTGCCTGCGGTGCGAAGAGCGAGGCGGAGCTGATGAAGGTGAGGACCACGTTGCCGGGCGGGCCGATCCGGGTCGCGTCGCACAGGCCCTTCTGTACGGCGGCCAGGGCGGCGCCGACCGTGACCAGGACGAGGGTGTTCGTGGTGAGCGAGGCCGTGACCAGAGCGACGGCGAGACCGGCGATCATCCCGAGCACCACCCAGAGCAGGGCGCGGGCCCGGGCGGCGTACGGCTTGTTGTGGGCGTAGAGCGCGCACAAGGAGCCGGCCATCGTGTACATCGCCAGGTCGAGGCGGCCGAGGGCCAGCAGGGTCAGGTTGGGCGGGGCGACCGAGGCGACCACGCTGAGCGCGGGCTTGAACCAGATGTCCGAGGGCCGGCCGAGGCGCAGCACACCGGTGAGCGGGAGGCGCCGGACGCGCGGGGTGGGGACGGGGGTCGCACTGCTCATGGGAAATAAGTTTAGCAGGTATTTTACTCGTGAAACATTTCCGCCAGGCATGCCCCGGGGCGCCACTGACCTGCCGCGCGCCGCAGAGTGCTCCCCGTGTACACCGTTGCGCTCGATTGCGCCCCGTGCGGCACGGGCATCCTGTGACCGAACGTCGACGGAGAGCGATATCCGGGGCGGAACGGGGGACGCGCGTGCATGGTGGACCGGCTTCGTCCGGCTGGCTCCTGGTCGCGCTGTGCGCGGCGACCGGGGCCTACTGCCTGTTGCGGATGCGCAGCCCCGTCGAGGAACAGCGCCGGGCCGCGGGCGGCGAGGCGCTGATGGGCTTCGGGATGGCCGCGATGGCCGTACCGGCGGCGGTGTTCACCCCACCGGCGTGGGCGTGGCCCGGCTACGCGGCGGTGTTCGGCGCGGCGGCGCTGCGCGCCCTGTGGTCGGCGCGCAGGAGCCCGCACCACGTGCACCACCTGCTGGGCACCGCGGCCATGGTCTACATGGCGCTCGCGATGGCCGCGTCGCCCGCGCACCACCACGAGCACGGCGACTCCGGAGTCCCGCTCGTGACGGGCGCGTTGCTCCTCTACTTCGTGGGATACGTGCTGCTGTCGGGAATCCGGCTGGTGCCCGTCACCGGAACGGTGGGCGGCGGCGCGAGCGTCGGTTGGGGCGATCGGCCGGAGTTGGCGCGGGCGTGCCGGTTGTCGATGGGGATCGGCATGGTCGCGATGTTGCTGACGCTCTAGGCAGGACCGGCGCGGCGGTACGAAATCGTGGTCTGCGTCACTTTGCCGTGACAAGCCGTACCCCTGATCACCGCGGCGCTCATAGGGTGCTCCCATGATGGTCCCCGCAGCACTGTTGCTGCTCGGCGCCTTGGCCGCCGTTGTCGCCCCACGGCTGCTCGCCCGGGCCGACTGGCCGGACCATGAGCCGGTGCTCGCGCTGTGGGTGTGGCAGTGCGTGGTCGCGGCCGTACTCCTGTGCTGCGCCCTGTCGATGACGCTCAGCGCCGCCGCCGCATGGCAGGCGGTGCGCGGCCATGTGTTCGCCAACGCCCCGCACGCGGTCGTGGACGCCTATCCCCTTGTGGCGAACGGGCCTTGGGCCGCCACGACCGCGGTGACCCTCGCGTGCGGCGGGGCGTGGACCGCGGCGATGCTGGTCCGCGAGGTCGTACGGGCCCGGGCTCGACGTCGGCTGCGAAGGGCCGAACTCCTCGTGCGCGCCCCGGTGTTGCCCGGCGAGGAGCCCGGTGCCGAGCCGCTGGTCATCCTGGAGGGGGAACGGCCGGACGCGTGGTGGATGTCCGGCGCCGCGCCCCAACTGGTCATCACCACGGCCGCGTTGAGGCGCCTCAAGGGACGGCAGTTGGACTCGCTGCTCGCGCACGAGCAGGGGCACGCACAGGCCCGGCACGACTGGCTCCTGCACTGCTCGGGCGCGCTTGCCAACGGGTTTCCGCAGGTGCCGGTGTTCGCCGCGTTCCGGGACGAGATGCACCGGCTGGTCGAACTCTCCGCCGACGACATGGCCTCCCGGCGCTTCGGCCGGCTCACGACCGCGCTCGCGCTGGTCGAACTCAACGAGGACCGTGGGGTGTTCGGGCCGTGCCCCACCCCGCACGCCCATGTTCCGCATCGGGTGAACCGGTTGCTCACTCCCCCGGACCGGCTCACGGCGATGCGCCGGCTGGGCCTGACCGCGACGGCGGCGCTGGTGCCGGTGGTTCCGGTGCTGGTGGCATTCGTACCGGGGTTGCGGGCGCTCGGCTGAGGAGGGGCCGAAGGCCGACCGGGAAGGAGTCACGGAGGATGCCGCCCCGGGGCGGAGTTGGCTCCGCGCACCACGAGTCGGCGAGGATCGTTCCATGCGCTACCCGCTCCACCCACCCCGCCCGACTCTCCGACAGACCACCATCACCCTCGCCCTGTGCTCCGCGCTGCTGCTCACCCTGGTCGCGGTGGAGTGGCGCCCACTGATCGACGTCGACGGGCGGATCGCCCGGACCACACACCGCTGGGCGGTCGAGGACGAGGGACTGACCCACACCTTCCGCATCCTGACGGACTGGGTTTGGGACCCACTGACCCTGCGCCTTGTGTGCGCGGCGGCCATGGTCTGGCTTGTGTGGCGCCGTTCGGCATGGTGGACGGCTCTATGGCTGGCGGCCACATGTGCGCTCGGCACACTGTTGCAACAGGCACTCAAGGCACTGGTCGCCCGCCCCCGCCCGGTATGGCCCGACCCCGTCGACTCGGCCCATTACGCCGCCTTCCCCTCCGGACATGCCATGACCGCCACGGTGGTCTGCGGCCTGCTGCTGTGGCTGCTCCACGACCACGGCGCCGGGCGCGCTGTGTGGCGTACGGCCATGGTTCTGGCCGTGATCTCCGTGGCGGGTGTGGGGCTCACCCGTGTGTGGCTGGGCGTGCACTGGCCGTCGGATGTGCTGGGCGGGTGGGTTCTGGGGGCGTTCGTGGTGGCGGTGGCCGTCGGGGCGTACGAACGGTGGCGGGTGTGAGCGCGGGCGGGCGGCGACATCGGTATGTCGGTCCGGCGGAGTTGCTGACCGCTGTGCGGCCGGGTGCGGAGGGCCGGGTCGTACGGTCGGCCGGGGATCTGAACGCCTGGCTGGCCGGACGGGAGAAGGCCGAGTTGGCCGAACCCTTCACCTTCGTCGTCGATCTGGACGGACTGCTGCGGCTGGCACCACGCCGGAGTGAGCATGTGGCGTGTGCCGGGGGCGCCGATGTGCTGGGTGCGGGCGAGATGGGATTCGAACAGGCAGCGGGGCTCTGGGAGGTCCAGGAGGTCAGCAACCAGTCCACCGGCTACTGCCCGCACCTCGACTCGTGGCTCGCAGTGGCACGCGCACTCGACCTGGCCGGTATCGGCCGTCCCCCGGGTTTCACGCACGCCGTGGTGTTCCGGCGCTGTGAAACGTGCCGGGAGATCAGCATCGTGCGCGAGGGCGATTTCGTCTGCGTGTTCTGCGGATGCGACCTTCCCGCCGACTGGAATGCGGCTGCGTAAGATCACCGCATGAATGCCGTCCTCTTCGACTTCTCCGGAACCCTCTTCCGCATCGAGTCCACCGAGTCCTGGCTGCGTGCCGTGTTGCGTGAGACCGGGATCGCGCTGCCCGAACCGGAGTTGGTCGAGGCGGCGCGGGCGCTGGAGTCGGCGGGGGCGATGCCGGGTGGGGCACAACCGGAGCAACTGCCCGAGGAGTTCGCCGAGATGTGGGCGATCCGGGACGAGAGTTCCGCGCTGCACCGGGCCGCGTACACCGGCGTCTCGCGTCAAGTCCCGCTCCCCGACCCGGCGTTGCACGACGCGCTGTACGACCGGCACATGACGCCGACTGCGTGGACGCCGTACCCGGACACGGAGGACGTGTTGCGGACCCTGCACGAGCGCGGGATCGGCGTGGGTGTGGTCAGCAACATCGGCTGGGATCTGCGGCCGGTGTTCCGCGCGCACGGGCTCGACCCGTACGTGGACGCGTACGTCCTGTCGTACGAACACGGCATCCAGAAGCCGGACCCGCGACTGTTCAGCGTCGCCTGCGAGGTCCTCGGCGTCGATCCGAAGGACGTCCTGATGGTCGGCGACGACCGGCGGGCGGACGGCGGGGCGACGGCTCTGGGATGCGGGGTGCACTTCGTGGACCACCGGCCGGTGACGGAGCGGCCGGACGCTCTGCGGCCGGTCCTTGAGCTGGCCGGTCGGGGACAGCGGGGACAGCGGGGACAGGGCGAGCCTCGGGGCTGACCCGGTCAGTACAACGGGAGCACCCTCGGAACAGGTGGCGGGAGCACCCTCGGGTCAATCGTCAATTACAGATTGACGATTGGGGATCGTCAATTTAAAGTTGACGCATGAGCCCACTCGACATCAGCCTCGCCGACCTGATCGCCCGCCTCGACGAGGAGCTCCCCGGAGCCAACGAACTGACCCGCATCAGCGAAGCGCGGCTGCGCGCCCAGACCCTGTCCGACCTCGGTGACCAGCTCATCGACCACTACGTGAGCAAGGCCAAGCAGGTCGGCGCGTCATGGACCGAGATCGGCGACGCCATCGGGGTGTCCAAGCAGGCCGCCCAACAACGCCACGCACCCGGCCCGTTCGAGCGGTACACGAACCTCAACCGGCACAGCATCGTGCTCGCACAGGAAGCCGCGCGCACGCACAAGCACGACTCCATCGGCACCGAACACCTCCTGCTCGGCCTGCTCGGCGAACCGAAGGGCCTGGCGTACGAGGTACTGGTGGCGAGGACCGAGTCGGAGCAGCGCATCCGCGACGCGATCGAGGAAGCGCTGCCGCCGGCCGGTGAGAAGGCGCTGCGGGGTCACATCCCGTTCCGGCCGGAGAGCAAGGAGGCCATCGACCAGGCCCGTCGCGCGGCGGCCGACCTCGGCCACGACTGGGTCGGCACGGAACACACGCTGCTGGGCCTGATCCGCGTCGAGGAGAGCCCGGCCGCGCGGATCCTGCGCAACCTCGGCTTCACGCCGGACGAGTTGCAGGAGGCGGTCGAGGCCGGGATCGCCAACAGGCTTGCCGGGCGCGGCAAGTAGCGGCGAAGCGTTCAGCAGTGACGCAGCGAAACGAAACGATCGGCGGCCGTGCCGGACCGGCCGACGCGGCCTCCCCATCCGTCAACGCACGCCGACGTACGTCAACTCAGCCGACTCAGCTCTGATAGCCCTCCACCTCGGACTCCGGCCGCACCCGCGCCTCGTCCGGGTTCTCCCCGAACTCCGTCTTGGCGCGACGCTGGCGCAACAGGTCCCAGCACTGGTCGAGTTCGCGTTCCAGTTGCCCGAGCCTCTGATGTTCCGTGGCGCTGTCGATCGCGCCGGACGCGACGGCCTCCCGGAGCTTGCGCTCGTCGTCGACCATCTCGTTGATCCGCGCGAAAATCCGCTGGTCCTGCTCCATGCCCGTGCGCCTCCTCGGCTCGACACCCGTGCCCACTCTAGGGACGGTTCACGTGCCGTGCGACAGATGTGCGAGAAGGCGGCGCCGGGCGCCGGGTCAAAAGTCGCCCAGGGAAACCATTGGGCGGAAAAGGAGCCGTCCGCCTGAGACGATCCCCCGTGTCGCCCCAGACGGACGGCAGCATGCGCCGGACCCCCTCGACGGGAGACCCGGACGTCCTGAGTATAGTTGGCTGATAGCCAGTCAACGCAGGAGTTACAGCATGTCCCCGCGCAGCGCCTCGGTCAATGAAGAGTTGCGCAGGCGTTCCCGGGAACGGCTCCTGCACGCGGCCGTGGAACTGGTCAGTGAGCGCGGTTACGAGGCCACGACCTTGGGCGACATCGCGGACCGGGCCGGTTCGGCGCGCGGACTGGTGTCGTACTACTTCCCCGGAAAACGCCAGCTCGTCCAGTCCGCCGTGCACCGGCTGATGCACCGCACGCTGGAGGAGGCCCTGGAGCGCGAGCCCCGGACCGACGACGGGCGGGAGCGGATGGCGCGGGCCATCGACGCGATCCTGGGCCTCGCCCACGACCGGCCCGTGCTGATGCGCCAGCACATGGCGGGACTCCTCCAGGGCGAGGGCTTCGTCTCGTGCCCGGAGCAACGGCGCCTGTCCCAACTCCTCGGCGACACCATCGCGCGGTACGGATCGGGGAACGTCCCCTCCGACTACCCCATGCTGCGCGCACTGCTCATGGGCGCGGTCTACGCGGCGCTCGTGCCCGGGGTGCCGATGGCGATCCCGGTGCTGCGCACGGAGTTGTTCGAACGGTACGGACTCGACTGGGAGTTGGGGATCCCGCCGGAGGCCAGAGCGCGGGCCGGAGCGGTCGACACGGACCTGTCGCGGTTCTTCGCGACGGACGACAGGTCCACGCCCGCCCCCCTGCCCGCACCCCAACGCCCGGCCGACGACCGCCCGACCGAGCCCTCCGACGTGTAACGGCCTTGCTCAGCGCCGGGCATGACGAGGCGTCAGAAACCCCGCGTCCCGCGCCTGCGAAATGAGCCGAAGGGACCGGCGCCGACTGTGCCCGGTCGCGCACATCACCGCGAGGACGGGATCGACGCCCTCCTCCTGCGCGGCGCGGTACTCCTGCGCGATCTGCCACCGCCCCTCGATGCCACGCGGCCAGGCCGGCCGCGCCCGGCGCGCGCCGCCCGACTCCGACTCCTCCCCCGTCTCCGGCGACTCCAGCCCGCACGCCTCGAAGAGCGGACCCTCGATCCAGTCGGCCAGCACCGTCAAGTCATCGAGGGACAGGGCCGGTTGGGCCCGTACGTCCTCGACGGAGACCTGCTGCTCGGACACCACGGCGAGCGCGTCGACCCGGGCACCGTCGGGGAAGGCCAGCCGGACGTGGAACCACGAGGTGGCGCCGTCGTGCTCCTGAACTTCCCACGCGGGCCACACGGACACCGCACCGTCCGCCGGGGAGCGATCGGAAAGATTAACAAAGGATGCTTCTAGCACATACGCAACGTAACCGCATGATCACATTCCATACGAACGGACACGCGCGCTCCCAGCGCGTACGGATGCGTTCGGCACCCTGTCAGCGGAGCACCGGTGGTGCGATCCTGGAGTCGTCAGTGGTCTGGCGAATCAGCGTTCTCCTGTGTGCCTGACGGGTGAGGAGTTCCGCCGTGCTGCGTGTCGCCGTCGTCGGCTCCGGGCCGAGCGGGGTCTACACCGCCCAGAGTCTGGTCCAGTTGGAGCCCGGGGTACTGGTCGACGTCCTGGACCGACTCCCGTGCCCGTACGGTCTGGTGCGCTACGGCGTGGCGCCGGACCACGAGAAGATCAAGTCGCTGCAGAACAACCTGCGCGCGGTCCTGGAGCACGGGCGGGTGCGGTTCCTCGGCGGGGTGCTCGTGGGGCCCGGCGGACTGCCGGCCGCGCGGCTGCGGGAGCTGTACGACGCCGTCGTGTACTGCGTGGGCGCCGCCACCGACCGCCACCTGGGGATTCCCGGCGAGGAATTGCCGGGCAGCTGGTCGGCGACCGAGTTCGTCTCCTGGTACAGCGCCCACCCGGACTCCACCGCCGACGGTTTCGTGCTCGGCGCGCGTGCGGCCGTCGTCATCGGCGTGGGCAATGTCGCCGTGGACGTCACGCGGATACTGGCGCGCGGCGCGACCGAGCTGAGCCGCACCGACATCCCGCAGGCCGCCCTCACCGCACTGGCCGCCAGCGGGATCACGGACATCCACATGGTCGGCCGGCGCGGCCCCTCGCAGGCCCGCTTCACCACCAAGGAGCTTCGCGAACTGGGCGGCCTCCCGGACACCGAAGTGACCGTGGATCCGGCCGAGTTGGCGCTCGACCCGGGCTGCCTCGACCTCGCCGCCCTGCCCGCGGGCCAACGCCGCAACGTGGAGGCGCTCCGCACCTGGGCGCACCCGCCCACCCGCGACACCCCACGCCGTATCCACCTCCGCTTCTTCCTCCGCCCCGTCGAACTCCTCGCCGACGCGGGGCACGTGGGCGCGGTCCGCTTCGAGCGCACTGCACCGGACGGGCAGGGCGGAGTGGTCGGCACGGGTCAATTCGAGGAGATCGAGGCGCAGTTGGTGCTGCGCTCGGTGGGCTATCGCGGGGTGCCGCTGGACGGGCTGCCGTTCGACGCCGCGCAGGGCACCGTGCCGCACCGGGCGGGCCGGGTCGTACGCGAAGGACGGACCGTGCCCGGCGAGTACGTGGCCGGCTGGATCAAGCGGGGCCCGACCGGTGTCATCGGCACCAACCGACCGGACGCCAAGGAGACGGTGACGTCCCTGCTCGCGGACGCCTCCACGCTCGTGGCGAAGGAGCTGTCCGAAGATCCCCTCGCCGTGCTGCGGGCGGAGGGTGTCGAGCCGGTCGAGTGGGGCGGGTGGGAGGCCATCGAGCGGGCCGAGGCGGAGTTGGGGGCCTCGCTCGGGCGGGGTGGTGTGGTCAAACTGCCTGACTGGGACGCCCTGCTGGCGGCGGTACGTGGGGCGCACACATAACGGCGTGCGGAGCGCACGCGTAGCAGCTGGGCATGACACACAGCGGCAACAACCCAGAAATCAACAAACTGTTCAAGGCGCTTACGGTCTCGTTCTGTTCGCATGTTCTCTCCCCCTTTCTCCCTCTCCGCCGCTCAGGAGTGCCCATGGCCACGACCACACCCGTGCATCCCGTCGACGAGGTCCCACCCGTACGGCAACTGGCCGCCTTCGGGCTCCAGCACGTGCTCGCGATGTACGCGGGCGCGGTCGCGGTGCCGCTGATCGTGGGCGGGGCGATGAAGCTGTCGGCCGCCGATCTGGCGTATCTGATCACCGCGGACCTGCTGGTGTGCGGCATAGCCACGCTCATCCAGTGCATAGGTTTCTGGCGGTTCGGCGTGCGGCTGCCGATCATGCAGGGCTGTACGTTCGCCGCGGTGTCGCCGATGGTGCTGATCGGTACGACGGGCGGCGGACTGCCCGCGATCTACGGGTCCGTAATCATCGCGGGGCTCGCCATCGCGCTGCTGGCCCCCGTCTTCGGCAGGCTGCTGCGCTTCTTCCCGCCGCTGGTCACCGGCACGGTGATCCTGATCATCGGCCTGTCGCTGCTGCCGGCGGCGGGCAACTGGGCGGCCGGCGGGCAGGGCGCGAAGGACTTCGGTGAGCCGAAGAACATCGCTCTCGCCGCGTTCGTCCTCGCGGTCGTCCTCGGTGTGCAGCGGTTCGCGCCGGCCTTCCTGAGCCGGATCGCGGTGCTGATCGGCATGGCCGTGGGGCTTGTGGCCGCGGTGGTGTTCGGGTTCACGGACTTCAGCGGGGTCGGGGACGCCGACTGGGTCGGCATCAGCACGCCGTTCCACTTCGGTACGCCCACCTTCCACGCCTCGGCGATCGTGTCGATGCTGGTGGTGGCGCTGGTGACGATGACCGAGACGACCGGTGACCTGATCGCGGTGGGCGAGATGACCGACCGCAAGATCGAGCCGCGTTCGCTCGCCGACGGGCTGCGCGCCGACGGCCTCTCCACCGTCCTCGGCGGCATCTTCAACACCTTCCCGTACACGGCGTACGCCCAGAACGTCGGCCTCGTCGGCATGACCCGGGTGCGCAGCCGCTGGGTCGTCGCCGTCGCCGGCGGCATCCTGGTCGTCCTCGGCCTGCTGCCCAAGCTGGGTGCGGTCGTCGCGGCGATACCGGCGCCGGTGCTCGGCGGCGCGGGCCTGGTCATGTTCGGCACGGTCGCCGCGAGCGGTCTGCGCACCCTGACCCAGGTCGACTTCAAGGACAACCACAACCTCACCGTCGTCGCCGTCTCGGTGGCCGTGGGCGTGCTCCCGGTCGGGGTACCGACGATCTACGCGCAGTTCCCCGACTGGTTCCAGACGGTGATGAACAGCGGCATCAGCGCGGGCTGCCTGACGGCGATCGTGCTGAACCTGCTCTTCAACCACCTTCCGGCGAAGGGCAGTTCACCCGCGACCGCCCCGTCCGCCGCCGTGCAGGAGCCGGCCGCCTAACGCAGCAGTCCGGCGGGGACCGTCGCGGCCAACACCCCGTACCCCGCCGGGTTGAGATGCAGCCAGTCGCCGACCTGGAGGGCCAGGAGCAGTCGGCGCGGGTCGGCGGGGTCACGTACGGCGCGGTCGAAATCGAGGACCGCGTCGAAGCAACCAGCCGTGCGGATCCAGGAGTTGACGACCTGACGGGAGGACTCGCGTTCGCCCGCCGGGTCGTCGTACGTGTTGCCGCCGAAGGGGAGCAGGGTCGCACCGTAGACGCGGATGCCCTGGGCGTGGGCGCGGACGACGATCTGGCCGTAGGCAGCCAACAGGTCTTCCGTTAGCCGGTGTTGGGCGGCGGGGGTCGCGACCGCGGTGCCGATGTCGTTGACGCCCTCGAAGACGATGAGGCGGGTGACTCCGCTGCGGGAGAGGACGTCGCGGTCGAGGCGGGCGAGGACGTTGGGGCCGAGGCCGTCGTTGAGGACGCGGTTTCCGCCGGCGGCCTGGTTCAGGATCGCCACGGCGCCGGTGTCGGGGTGGGTGCGGAGGCGGTCGTAGAGCTGGTCCGGCCAGCGGTCGTTGGCGTTGGTCGTGGAGCCCCGGCCGTCGGTGAGCGAGTCGCCCAGGATCGCTACGGCCCTGGTGGCGCGCGGGGCCAGGACCTCCACGTCGCTCAGCAGATACCAGTGGTCGACCGGGGTCGCCCCGGGCAGCAGGTCCTGGTCCTCGGTGTGGTCGCCGGTGCGGAGGTACGACGTCGTGCGCGAGCCGGGGTGCGAGGTGAGCGCGAGCGAGGGCTGGCCCGTCGCCAGGTAGGTCGTCACGGTCAGGACGGACGCGGGACGCAGGTCCAAGTCCAGTGGGTCGGAGACCAGTTGGGCACCGACGGGGACGGTCGCCGATCTGCGTCCGGCGAAAGTGACCGGGATGCTGCTGCCGGGCACGATCGCGCTCGCTCCCGCCTTGCCGTCCTGCGGGAGGGCCAGTGTCACGGCGGTGAGCGGGAGCGGTGTGTCGCCGTAGGCGTTGGAGAAGCGCAGGCGCAGCTTCCGGCCGCCGGTGGTGACGCGGAGTGTCTGGCGCAGGGTGGTGTCGACCAGGACCGACCTGGTTCCGGTGAAGGGTGCGGGTGGGAGATTGCCGGGCTCGGTGAGTTGAGGCATCGCCGTCCAGGTCGTCACCCAGTGCGCGACAGCAGGCGCCGAACTCCCCTCGGCGCGTGCGGGGTTGGTGGCGACCAGGGCCGACAGCGCTGTGGTTGTGGTGGCGACGATCGCCGTCCGTCTCGTTGGCTGCACAGAACCGGCCTTCCTCGGCTGGGAGTTGAGGGCGAGGATGCGCGCCGGAGGTGACGGCGCGCACCCTGAACGGGGTCAACCGACCGTGCAGGCCGTCCCGTTGAGCGTGTAGGCCGTCGGCGCCGCGCTGTTGCCGGTGTGGTTCGCCTGGTAGCCGATGGTCACGCTCGCGTTGGGGGCGATCGTGCCGTCGTACGAGACATTGGTGGCCGTCACCGTGCCGGAGGCCGGTGTGTAGGTGGCGCCCCAGCCGTTGGTGATGGTCTGGCCGGCGGGCAGCGAGAAGCCCAACTGCCAGCCGTTGACGGCATTTGTACCGGTGTTGGCGATGGTCACGGAGGCGGTGAGGCCGGTGTTCCAGGCGCTGGTCGTGACGGTCACCTTGCAGGGGCCGGTCGAGGGCGGGGGTGTGGTGCCGCCGCCGGTCAGGCCGAAGAAGGTGAGGACGCGGGCGCCCATGCCGTAGGTGTAGAGGTTGTGGGTGACACCCTGGAGGCTGATCGCCTCGACGGGGGCCTGGTCACCGGTGGCGCCGTAGCGGGTGCGGGTCCAGCCGGTCGCCGGGGTGTCGGTGGCGGCCGGGGTCTGGCTGACGCCCTGCACGTTGGTCCACTGTTTGATCTCCTCGCCGAAGTTGGGGTAGCGCAGCGTGTCGTCCGCGGTGCCGTGCCACAACTGCATGCGAGGGCGCGGGCCGGTGTAGCCGGGGTCGGCGCCCCGGACCAAGTCGCCCCATTGCTGCGGGGTTTGGATGACCGTGCCGTTCGCGCAGGCCGTGTTCCACTCGGAGCCGTCGGTGGTGGCGAAGCAGCCGAACGGTACGCCGGCGAAGGCGGCGCCCGCCGCGAACACGTCGGGGTAGTCGCCGAGCAGGACGTTCGTCATCATCGCGCCGGAGGAGATGCCCAGGGCGAAGACGCGGGAGGTGTCGGCGGAGTAGGTGCTGGTCACCCAGTCGACCATGGACTTGATGCCGACCGGGTCGCTGCCGCCGTCGCGGTGCAGGGCCTGGGGCGAGGAGACGTCGAAGCACTTGCTGGCCCGGGTGACCGACGGGTAGACGACGATGAAGCCCAACTGGTCGGCCAGCGAGGCGTATTCGGTGCCGGAGTACATCGCCGGGCCCGATCCCCCGCAGTAGTGCACGGCCACGACGATCGCCGGGTGCGCGGTGACGGCGGCCGGGACGTACACGTACATCTGAAGGTTGCTCGGGTTGGTGCCGAAGCCGGTGACCTCGGTGAGGGCGGCGGTGGGGACGGCCTCGGTGCGGGCGGTGGCCGGGGGTGCCATGAGGGTCAGGGCCGCGAGTAAGGGCACCAGCGCTCCGAAGAGGGCGACGAGTACCGAACGCGGCGGTTTTCTCGATGACTTGAGGGTGTCGGCGGCTGTGGGGCGCACGTCATCGTCCCTTCCTGATCGCGGCTCGTGCGGCATCTTTCGGGGAGAACAATCGGCATCGTGACATGGACATGGGTGCCATGGAAGCGCTCCCACGCTTCGAATAGTTTCTGCACAAACGTTGACTAGAAAGCGCTTGCACCCTACGTTCCGTTCAGAAGTGTGACCGCGCGATCCTTCATGGTGCACATCGTTCACGTACACGATCACCCCATCCCCTCGAAGGGACGCACCCGCATGCGTACTCGAAGATCAGCTCTGGCGGCGACCGCTCTCGCCGTAGCGGCTGTGCTCGCGCTCCCCCGGTCCGCGTCGGCGGCCGACTCCTCGCCGGTCGGTTTCGGTGCCGGGACGACCGGTGGCGGTAGCGCCACGGCGGTCACGGTGTCGACGCTGGATGCCTTCAAGTCGGCCGTCACCGGCAGCAGTTCGAAGGTGGTCAAGGTCAACGGCCTGATCTCGCTGAGCGGTCAGGTCGACATCGGGTCCAACACGACGGTGCTGGGCGTCGGTTCGGCGTCCGGGTTCACCGGTGGCGGGCTGCGGCTGAAGAAGGTGACGAACGTCGTCGTCCGCAACCTCAACATCAGCAAGCCGGTCGCGCCCGCCGACGGCATCACCGTGCAGGCCTCGACGCAGGTGTGGATCGACCACAACGCCTTCTCGTCCGACCTCGACCACGGCAAGGACTACTACGACGGCCTGCTCGACATCAGCCACGCCTCCGACTACGTCACCGTCTCCTGGAACACCTTCAAGAACCACTACAAGGGCTCGCTCGTCGGCCACAGCGACAACAACGCGAGCGAGGACACCGGGCATCTGCGGGTGACGTACCACCACAACTGGTTCGACCAGGTCAACTCCCGTATCCCCAGCCTGCGTTTCGGCACCGGGCACTTCTACGACAACTACGTCGTCGGCGCCGAGACCGCCGTGCACTCGCGCATGGGCGCCCAGATGTTCGTCCAGAACAACGTCTTCCGCGACACGGAGGTCGCCGTCACGACGAACCGGGACAGCGACGTGGACGGCTACGCCAACCTCAGCGGCAACGACCTCGGTGGAGCCGCCACCGAGATCTCACAGGTCGGCACGTTCACCAGCCCGCCGTACAGCTACACCGCCGAGCCCGCCTCGACCGTCGTCGCCTCGGTGACGTCCGGCGCGGGCACCGGAAAGCTCTGACCACTCCCCCACCTCGGAGAAGGAATCGGGACATGACTTCTTCCGTACGACCGCGCGTACTGACCGGCGGGCTGGCCGCCTTCGGCCTCTCCGTTGGCATGATCATGGCATCCGGCACGCTCTCGCCTGCCAGTGCCGCCACCTGGCCCACCGCGAGCGGCAGCCAGGCGGTGACCTCGACCATCTCGGTCTCCGGCACCAAGGACTACGGGATGCTGCGCCTGTACGGCAGCGGCGACCTGGGCACGGGCAGCCAGGACGAGGACCAGGGCCCCATCCTGGAGCTGGCCGCCGGTGCCGTCGTCAAGAACGTCATCATCGGCTCGCCCGCCGCCGACGGCATCCACTGCCTGGGCAGTTGCACGCTGCAGAACGTCTGGTGGGAGGACGTCGGCGAGGACGCGGCGACCTTCCTCGGCTCCTCTTCGTCCAACGTGTACACCGTCTCCGGTGGTGGCGCGAAGGAGGCCAGCGACAAGGTGTTCCAGTTCAACGGCGCGGGGACCCTCAACGTCTCCAACTTCGCGGCGCAGACCTTCGGTACGTTCGTCCGCTCGTGCGGCAACTGCAAGACGCAGTACAAGCGGACGATCAACCTCAACACCATCGAGGCCACCTACAAGGGCAGCCGGATCGTCGGCATCAACACCAACTACGGCGACAGCGCGACCCTGAAGGCGATCACGATCGTCGGGGACACCAGCAAGAAGATGATCCCCTGTCAGAAGTACATCGGGAACAACACGGGCGCGGAACCGACGACCAACGGCACGGGCGCGGACGGGACTTACTGCAAATACGCGTCCACGGACATCACGTACAAGTGAGCCCCCCACGGTGACGGCGGCCGTACGAAGCGTCCCCGCACGATGCTTCGCACGGCCGCTCCGGCACGAACTCAGCCCGACGGCACGGCCGTTGACCGCATGCCGAGCCACTGCTCGGCGTCCCAGGCCTCGAACCGCTCCACCTCGGTGAACCCCAACTTCGCCGCGAGGCGCATCGAACGGGCGTTGGCGGTCTGGGTGGTGAGCACCACCGGCTCGCCGGGAAGGACGCCGTCGATCCAGCCGAGCGCCGCCGCGCACGCCTCGGCGGCGTACCCGAACCCCCACGCCCGCGGCAGGAACAGGTAGCCGAGATCGACCATCCCCGCAACAGCCGGGCGATGGTGCTCCGGTGTTCTCCTGAGCAGGAGTTGGCCGATCATCGCCCCGTCGAGATCGACGACGAGGCTCCCGGGCCACCGCTCGGGCACCTCGGGCGTCGTGCGCTCGAGTTCGTCACGCGGGCGGGGACCGCCGAGGTAGGTGTGCGCCTCCGGCGAGGCGAGCAGTTCGATGAACGTCGTACGGTCCCGAGCCTCGGACCCACGGAGCACGAGCCGCCCGGTTCCGATCGGCTCGGGCGGCCAGGTCGCGAGTCCCAGATCATCCATCCGCGCACGCTAACAGACACTCACAGTCAAACCCGCTGAACGAAGCGGCTTATGCCGCGTTTCCCAGCGTGTTCGCGATCAACTCCCGCCGGTGGCGGGTGTATGCGGTGCGCAGGGCGGGGCCCGGCCAGTCGGTGGGCAGGAGTTCGGGGGGCAGGACCGGGTCGGCGAGCAAGTGCCGTACGGCGGCGGCCAGTACGGTGAAGCGGTCGGCCGGGCGGTCCGTGGTCGCGGCGATCTGGGCGAGCAGGGCCTCGGCCGTCTTCGCCCAGGCGTCAAGTGGCCACAGGTTCCCGGCCAGTTCGCGGGCGGGTTCCTCGGGGCGGGTGGTGAAGTGCCGGGCGACCGCGCCGAGTTCGTCCGGTCGGGGCCGTAGCAGATTGGCCGGGCGGAGCCAGACTCCCTCGCGGAGTTCGGCGAGGCGGAGGGCGGTCAACTTGCCGCGCAGGTCGGCGCGTTCGGCGGGGCCACGGCCGGTCGCGGTGACGACGGTCATCTCCCAGTCGCCGCTCCAGGGGCGGGTCTCGGGGTGTACGGCGGTGTCCTGGCGACGCTGGCGTTCCAGCAGGCGGTCACTGAGCCGGTAGACCGCGTCCGTGGTGCGCAGATCGCCGGCGGCCACCATCCGGCTGAGCGCGGCCCGCAGGGTGGAGCCGGCGACGCCGAGGGGTTCGACGGCACGGAGGAGATCCCGTACCGGCAGCTCGGGCGGATGCGTGCCCAGCAGCAGGCTGAGCACGACCGACCGCGCGGACAGCGGGCGCAGGCCCACCTCTCCGGACCCTTCTGACACGTTCATCCGCATGGCCTCGTACTCTACGTGGCAGTTCTCGTGTTACATCATTGATGCGATCGCATGAATAGTGCAACACTGGCCGTATGGCCCAGACACTCGCGCACATACCGCCACTGCCGCGGAACGCCACGCACGACGTCACCAACCAGCCTCCGCCCCTGACCCCCTACGACGCCTCCGAGGACGCGGCCCTGCTGGAGGGGCTGCGCCGGGAGGGTGCCGGCTGGGCCGAGGAGGACGTGCGGCGGCTCGGTCGGGCGGCGGGCGGCGCGGAGGCGCAGGAGTGGGGTGAGCAGGCCAACCGGCACGAGCCGGAGCTGCGTACGCACGACCGCTACGGCAACCGGATCGACGAGGTCGAGTTCCACCCGTCCTGGCACCGATTGATGGGCGTCGCTGTCGCCGAGGGGCTGGCGGGAGCACCCTGGGCGGACGAGCGCCCGGGCGCCCATGTGGCCCGTACGGCAAGGGGGTTGGTGTGGGGACACACCGATGCCGGGCACGGCTGCCCGACGTCGATGACGTACGCCGCCGTCCCGGCCCTGCGCGCCCAGCCCGAACTGGCCGCGGTCTACGAGCCGTTGCTGACGAGTCGGGTGTACGACCCCGTCCTGCGCGTGCCCACCGAGAAGCGCGGGCTGCTGGCCGGGATGGGAATGACGGAGAAGCAGGGCGGCTCCGACGTCCGTACCAACACCACAACAGCCACCCCCACCGCCGAACCCGGTGTGTACACACTGCGCGGCCACAAGTGGTTCACGTCGGCGCCGATGTGCGACGTGTTCCTCGTGCTGGCACAGGCGCCTGACGGACTGTCATGCTTCCTGGTGCCGCGGGTACTGCCCGACGGAAGCCGCAACACGTTCCGTATCCAGCGGCTGAAGGACAAGCTGGGCAACCGTTCCAACGCGTCCTCGGAGCCCGAGTTCGACGGGACCGTCGCCTGGCTGGTCGGCCCCGAGGGGCGCGGCGTCAAGACCATCATCGAGATGGTCAACTGCACCCGCCTGGACTGCGTGATGATGTCGGCGACTCTCATGCGCAAGACGCTCGTCGAGGCGGGTCACCATGTGCGGTACCGGTCCGCGTTCGGCGCGCGGCTGCTCGAACAGCCGCTGATGCGCAACGTGTTGGCCGATCTGGCGCTGGAGTCGGAGGCCGCCACGACGCTCACGCTACGGCTCGCGGGTGCGGCCGACCGCTCGGTGCGCGGGAACGGCGCCGAGTCGGCGTTCCGCCGGATCGCCACCGCCGTCGGCAAGTACTGGGTCACCAAGCGCGGCCCGGCCTTCACGGCGGAGGCCCTGGAGTGCCTCGGCGGCAACGGCTATGTCGAGGACTCGGGCATGCCCCGCCACTACCGCGAGGCGCCTCTCCTCTCCATCTGGGAGGGCTCGGGGAACGTCAACGCCCTTGACGTACTACGGGCGTTGAGCCGGGACCCCGGCCCGGCGGAGGCGCTGTTCGCCGAACTCGCCCTGGCGCAGGGCGCGGACGCCCGCCTGGACACGGCCGTGAGCCGGTTGAAGACCGGATTGAGCACGGCTGCGGAGACCGGCGCCCGCCGCCTGGTGGAGCAGATGGCCCTCGCCCTCCAGGCCTCCCTCCTGGTACGGCACGCCCCCGCCGCGGTCGCCGACGCCTTCTGCGCGACCCGGCTGGGCGGCGACTGGGGGCACGCCTTCGGCACCCTCCCCGACTCGGCCGACCTCGACACGATCCTGGCCCGCGCGCTGCCCGAAGAAGGCTGACCCTCGGTCACCCCCCGATTCCGCTTCGTTGTCAGTGGCGTGGTGCAGACTCGCGATGAGTTGGCACTGCGCCTGGGGAGGACAACGTGTTCACGGGGATCGACGAGGTCGACTGGGCCTCACTGCGACATGCGTACGGCAGCGCGGAGGACGTGCCCGGACTGCTCCGGGGACTGGCCTCCACGGACCCCGTCGAGCGGGCGGGCGCGCTCGACGGGATGTACGGCGCGGTGCACCACCAGGGGATCGTGTACGACTCGACGCTCGCCTGCGTTCCGTTTCTGTTCGCGCTCGTCGCCTGCGAAGAGGTCGCGGACCGGGGCGGGTTGGTGGAACTTCTGGTCGGCATCGGACGCGGACACGCACCGGAGGAGAGCGCGGAAGCGGGTGACGGGTCCGGGGCGGCGGACGCAGCCGTCCGCGCGGGCGCCGAGGTCTTCGCCGTACTCCTCGGGGACCGGGACTCCGGCGTACGCCGGGCGGCGGCCGAAGCGCTCGTCCGGTTCCTGGACCAACCCGCGCGCGTGCTGGGCCTGTTGCGACAGCGGATCACGATGGAGCGCGACGACCGGGTCCTGTTCGCCCTCACCGAGAGCGTGGGCCTGTTCGTAAGGCAGCATCCGGCCCACGCCCCCGAGGCGCTGGACATCCTGCTGATGCTCGGCACTCCGCCGTACGACCCCGGTCTACGGCTCGCTGCGCTCGGCCAACTCGCGGGCTGCGCGCCCGATCTGCTCCCCGCCGACCTGGTTCCGACCGTCGTCGAGCTGCTCGGGGAGCGGTCCGAGCAGCGCCGTTCGGGTCGCTTGACGCGCGACGATCCCGACGGCCCGGGCCCGGACACGCTCGCTGGACGGTTACGGCGACTGCGGCCCTCGGACGAGGAGGGCGCGCTGCTGCTGCGTACGCTGCACACGGCGCTCGGCGGGCGGGTGGGCGACCGGATCGCCCTGCTGGAAGGGCAGTTGACCAGTCCGGACGCGGCCGACCGGTGCAACGGGGTGTGGATGTCGGCGGGGTTGTTCCGCGAGTGGCGGGCCGACTACGCGGTGCCCGTCGAGCTGATCGGCGAGCAACTGGACGCGGGGGCGCGACCGTTGCTCGGTACGGCGGTGTCGGACCGGTTGCGCGACGCGGCTGTGTCGGTCCTGGGCGATCTCTTCCACCTGGCCGCGCCTGCCGCCGACCACCTCAACACGCTGGTGACCGCACGCCCCGACCTGTGGGTGCAGCGTTGGGAACGCCGGGCACCGACCCTGGGCGGCCCGCTCAAGGCCCTTGCCCGCAGCGGCGATCCACGGGCGACACCGGTGCTGGCCCAGGTGCTCGCGCAGCCGGTCGTACCCGTCGATCTGGGGCGCGTGATCGTCCACCTCGGCCCCTCCGCCGCACCGCTCGCCCCGGCGCTACGACAGCTGCTCGGCCGGGTGCCCCTCGATTCCGCCGAGGCGTACGACCGTGCCGTACCGCTGCTGTCGGCGCTGACCGCGCTCGCCGATCGGGAGGCGGTGCCCGAGGTGTTGCGGTTGGTGCGCGGGATGGCGGACGGGGTGCGGTCAAGGCCCCGGGTGGTGGAGTCGGCGGTGCGGGCGCTCGATGTGTTCGGGGGTGGTGCGCAGGGGGTCGTGCCGGTGCTGCGGGGGCTGTTGGAGTCCGAGTGCGCGGGGGTGGCGGCGGGTGCGTTGTGGTCGGTGGAGGGGGATGCGTCGGCCGTACTGCCGGTGTTGATACGGGAGTTGGCGGGGCCGGACGCGGTGCGGCGCCGGGCTGCCGCGGAGGTGTTGGCTCGGCTGGGGGCGTCCGCGCGGGGTGCGGTGCCCGGGTTGTCGCGGCTGGTCGAGGCGGAGTGCGTGTGGGAGCGGACGGCGGGCGCGTGTGCGCTGTGGCGGGTCACCGGGGAGGTGGAGGGGGTGCTTCCGGTGCTGCGTTCGGCGTGGGGGGAGCATCCGGGTGTGCGGGGCGTCATTGCCGCGTGTCTGGTCGACATGGGTGCGGCCGGGGCGCCGCTGTATGACCTGGTGGAGGCTGAACTCGCCGTGCCACGACGGCATTTGGTGCGGTCGGGCGGGCACGGGAGCCAGGACGTTCTGGAGGACGAGCGGTTGCTGGAGGTGTGCCGGGAGGTGCGGGTGGGGTGAGTCGGGGCGCGTCCGTGCGACAGGCATGACGAGAGCCCCTGTGCGCATGCGATCCGCGTACCAGGGGCGCTCGTGACGCCGTGCCGGGCGCTCAGCCCGTCTTGCGCCCCCACAGGGGGCCGAAGCGTGCCCATTCCTCGTCCCACTGCTCCATGCGCCGGCGTTCGAGCCGGATGCGTAGGGCTCGGGCGCTGACGAAGGGGACGGCCGCCGCGCCCACGCCCAGGAGGGTGCCGATCAGTACGGCCCGCAGCTGGGCCTGTGAGGCGGTGGCGGGCTTGGTGACCAGGTGGCCCTGCGGGTCGGTCCATACGGTCACCGGGGTGCCTATCGCGCTACCGGAGGGGACGCGTATCTGGCCGGTGTGCGAGGAGCCGTCCACGGCCGTCCAGCGGACCTTCGCCCAGACCGGTTCACCGCTCGTCCTGCCGGAGTTCGCCGGGGCGGAACCGGGCACGTCCTGGACCACGAGGGCCACCACGGGTTTCCAGTCGACGCGTTCCTGGGCCAGCTCGTCCTCGACGGACTGGGTCGCCGTCAGACCGGCGAGCACCCCGGCGAGGACGGTGATCAGCCAGGCGCCGAGCACGATCCACGATTCCACCGCATCGGCACGGCGCTTGAGCGGATTCCGCCGCCAGCGCCACAGCCACACCTTCGGACCTCGGAACGCCATCGAAGGCATCCTCCTCATGAACGCACTCACCTACCGAACCGCCCTCCCATACGGGAGACGTCTGCTCGATGCTCACGACGAATACCCCGACTCGACGTTCCCATGGCTGCCGGGCCTTCCGCAGGCGCTTCGCGCGAGGCCCCTCGCGGAACTGCCCCTGGAGCCTGTAGCGCCTCCCTGACCTGCGGTGATGCCGGTTCCAGGGGTGACTGTCAGTGGTGGGGTGCAGACTGGCCGGTGATGGGGGCAAAGTCGCCAAAAACGCAGCGGAGGTGACCGGCATGACGGAGGTACTGCTCGCGGTGGGCACGCGAAAAGGCCTGTTCATCGGGCGTAGGCGGGGTGGAGTCTGGGAGTTCGACGAGAGTCCGTACTTCAACGCGCAGGCGCTGTATTCGGTCGCCGTCGACACCAGAGGCCCCGCACCGAGATTGCTGGCCGGTGGTGACAGCTCTCACTGGGGTCCGTCCGTGTTCCACTCCGACGACCTGGGCCGCACCTGGGCCGAGCCGGCGCGGCCCGCGGTCAAGTTCCCGAAGGACACGGGGGCTTCGCTGGAGCGGGTGTGGCAGCTGCACCCGGCGGCAGCCGAGCCCGACGTGGTGTACGCGGGCACGGAGCCGGCCGCGCTGTTCCGCTCCGAGGACCGCGGCGAGAGCTTCGAACTCGTCCGCCCCCTCTGGGAACACCCCACGCGTTCACGGTGGGTTCCGGGCGGCGGCGGAGAGGGACTGCACACGGTCCTGACCGACGAGCGCGACCCGCGGGCCGTGACGGTCGCCGTCTCGACGGCCGGGGTGTTCCGCACGGGCGACGGGGGCGAGAGCTGGGAGCCGTCCAACTCCGGTGTCTCCGCGGTGTTCCTGCCGGATCCGAACCCGGAGTTCGGCCAGTGCGTGCACAAGATCGCGCAGGACGCGGCGACCCCGGACCGGCTGTACCTCCAGAACCACTGGGGTGTGTACCGAAGCGACGACGCGGGCGCGCACTGGACGGACATCGGCGAGGGCCTGCCGTCCACGTTCGGCTTCGCGGTGGCGGCCCACCCCCACCGCGGTGACACGGCCTACGTCTTCCCGATCAACGCCGACGCGGACCGGGTGCCCGCCGAGCACCGGTGCCGGGTCTTCCGTACGGCGGACGCGGGCCGGAGTTGGGAGCCGTTGTCGGCGGGGCTGCCGTCCGAGGATCACTACGGCACGGTGTTGCGCGACGCGATGTGCACGGACGGCGCGGACCCGGCGGGCGTGTACTTCGGCAATCGCAACGGCGAGGTGTTCGCGTCCGACGACGACGGGGACAGCTGGCGGCAGTTGGCGTCGCATCTCCCGGATGTGCTGTGCGTGCGGGCGGCGGTCGTCGGGTGAGGGCGCGAACTCCGTTGCGGCGAGGCTTCGTTCACACGCGCCCACGGTTCGGTCGTTCTCGGTCGGGCTTCGAGCACCGGTTGATCGCCGGGCCCTGTACGGCAGTAGGGTGACGCCCGTGGCACCACGACCGTTGCATGAGATTGTCGAACCGGGCTGGGCGAAAGCCCTGGAACCCGTGGCCGGACGCGTCGCCGGGATGGGGGACTTCCTGCGCGCGGAGATCACCGCCGGGCGCACCTATCTACCGGCCGGACCGAATGTCCTCCGAGCCTTCCAGCAGCCCTTCGACGACGTCCGCGTCCTGATCGTCGGACAGGATCCGTATCCGACTCCGGGGCACGCGGTGGGGCTGTCGTTCTCGGTGGCTCCCGAGGTACGTCCGCTGCCGCCGAGCCTGCTCAACATCTACCGGGAGCTGAACACGGACCTGGGGCTGCCCCAGCCGTCCAACGGCGATCTGACCCCGTGGAGCCAGCAGGGCGTGCTGCTGCTCAACAGGGCGCTCACCACGGCCCCGCGCAGTCCGGCCGCGCATCGCGGCAAGGGCTGGGAGGAGGTCACCGAGCAGGCGATACGGGCGCTGGCGGCGCGCGGCAAGCCGCTGGTGTCGATCCTGTGGGGCCGTGACGCCCGCAACCTGCGCCCGCTCCTGGGCGACCTGCCCTCGGTGGAGTCCTCGCACCCGTCCCCGATGTCGGCCGACCGCGGCTTCTTCGGCTCCCGCCCCTTCAGCCGCGCCAACGACCTGCTGGTCCGGCAGGGAGGACAACCGGTGGACTGGCGTCTGCCGTGACGGTTCCGGGGGACGGTTCACCGGATGACGTGGGCAGATTCCTCGCCGTGGACTCGGGAGGCTCCGGGCTCCGTGTCGTC
Source organism: Streptomyces prunicolor (assembly GCF_045162825.1). Classification (NCBI taxonomy): domain Bacteria; kingdom Bacillati; phylum Actinomycetota; class Actinomycetes; order Kitasatosporales; family Streptomycetaceae; genus Streptomyces; species Streptomyces prunicolor. The sequence continues at coordinate 1,311,487 of NZ_CP108676.1, forward strand.
GTGGGCGAGGTCGGTGGCAGCCGGACCTCGGCTCCGCTCTCGTCCGGGGAACCCGTTCGGACCGGTGCCCGTGGCATCGATCCCGGGCATTTCATGGAGCAACTGGCGCCCATGGTGCGGGTGTTGGCCGAAAAGGTCGCAGTCGGCGAGTTGAGTACGGCGGTGATCGGAGCCGCCGGGCTCGCCACCCTCGGGGACGGGTTGCGGGCCGAGTTGCCGGGGGCGCTGGCCCGGGAGTTCGGGGTGCGGACCGTCGCGCTCGCCGCTGATGCCGTCACCGCTTATGCGGGCGCCCTCGGGGCGCGCCCCGGTGCCGTGGTCGCCGCCGGTACCGGAATGATCGCGATCGGCACCGATCTCACCAGGTGGCGAAGAGCCGACGGTTGGGGACATCTGCTCGGCGACTGCGGTGGCGGGGCGTGGATCGGGCGGGCCGGGTTGGAGGCGGCACTGCGGGCGTACGACGGGCGGGACGGTGGATCCGGGGCCCTGTTGAGCTGTGCCGAGGAGCAGTTCGGGGCGATGGCGGGCTTGCCGGGCCAGGTGTATCCGCGGTCGGACCGGCCCGCCGTAATCGCCGCTTTCGCGCCCCGAGTCGCCGAGTGCGCCGCGGACGACCCGGTGGCGGCCGGCATCCTGCGCGCCGCCGCCCGGCACATGGCCGAGTCCGCCGTCGCGGTCTGTCCGGCCAGCGGCGAGCCCCACGTCGCGCTCACCGGTGGCCTGTTCAAGATGGGCGAGCCTCTCCTCGTACCACTGCACGAGGAGTTGGCGAAACGGCTGCCGCATGCGCGGGTGGTTCCGGCGGCGGGTGATCCGCTGGACGGTGCCGTGCGGATCGCGCGTGATCTTGCCGCGGGCGCGCTCGCGCTGCCGTGTGACGGCGTGATGCTGTCCGTGGTGAGCCCAAAGGGATTCCGTGGCGAGCCCAAAGGGACAAGGTGATCGCTTCTGATCCGTACGTAACTCATCAGACAAAACAGGACGGATACCGCTCACCTGCACCCTCCCCGAACAGGGGAGCCCAGGAAGCCAGTAACATGCCTCGCCATGAGCTCCCCCACTGGGCCCGCGTCCGGCCTGCCAGTACGAATGCCGCGACCTCGCCAGCCCGGGCGGCACCGCCGACCCGAGCAGCTGGCGGCTCCCGAGGGCGCGCCCGCGCTGGTTCTGGCCGTGCCGGGCACGCCCAGCGCCGCCACGCGCAGCCTCGCCGAGGAGGTCGTGAGCATCGCGCGCTCCGAGCTGCCCGGTCTCGACGGCCGCATCGGTTATCTCGACGGGGACGACTCCGAGTTCCCCACGCTGACGTCCGTGCTCGCGCACGCCGCTGAGGAGCGCACCGCACGCTTCGAGCAGGCCAGGGCCGCCGGTGCCGACGTCAAGGAGCCCGACGGGCCGGTGGCCGTCGTGGTGCCGCTGCTCGCCGGCCCGGACAGCGCGCTGCTGCGTCAGGTCCGCCAGGCCGTCATGGACAGCCGTGTCGCGGCCGACCTGACCGATGTGCTCGGCCCGCACCCGTTGCTCGCCGAGGCGCTGCACGTGCGGCTGTCCGAGGCGGGTCTGGCCCGTGCCGACCGCGCCCGGCTGTTCACCGTGGCGACCGCCGCGGACGGCATCATCCTCGCGTCCGTGGGCGGCGAGGAGGCCGTGCAGGCGGCCGGGATCACCGGCATGCTGCTCGCCGCGCGTCTCGCCGTGCCGGTGATGGCGGCCGCTCTGGACCAGGAGGGTTCGATCGCGGCCATCGCGGAGCAGTTGCGCGGGTCGGGTTCGCAGCAGCTGGCGCTTGCGCCGTATCTGATCGGCCCGGAGATCGACCCACGTCTGCTCCAGGCTGCCGCCGCCGAGGCCGGCTGTGCCGCCGCCGAGGCGCTCGGCCCGTACCCGGCGATCGGCAAGCTCGCGCTCGCCAAGTACACGACGGCGCTGGGCATCGCCCCGCCGCAGGTGCAGGGCGCGCCGGTTCGCTGACCCGACCGGCACGTGTAACGCCGTAGCGCCGAAAGGGCCCCTCCTCACGCGGGAGTGGGCCCTTCGGCATGCATGCCTGACAAACGCGTCGGATTCAGTCGAAGATCACGCAGGACGCGGCGGTCACCTTGATCGAGCCGCTGCGGCGCGGGACACCCGTCGCGGGGTCGACGGTGAACCAAGTCACGTCGCCGGAGCGCTCGTTCGCGACGTACAGGTGACCGTCAGCCTCGGTGAGCGCGCGCGGCCAGTGGCCCTCGCAGGGGACCGTGCCGACCAGCCGGAGCCCGTCGCCCTCGACGGCGAGCGCGGAGAGCACGTCCTCGCCGCGGGTCGCCGTCCAGACGAAGCGGCCGTCCGGCGAGGCCACGATGCCGGAGGGGTAGGCGGCGTCACCGTCCGGCGGGCCGGGCAGAACCGGCACCTCGGTCAGCGGCTTCAGTGCGCCGCTCTCGGTGTCCCAGCGGCAGACGGTGACGGTCGGGGTGAGTTCGTTCAGGACATAGGCGTGGCTGCCGTCCGGGTGGAAGGCCAGGTGGCGGGGGCCCGAACCGGGTCGTAGCGCGATCTCGCGGTGCAGTACGGGGCGGCCGTCCTCCAGCGTGCACACCCGCACGGAGTCGGTGCCGAGGTCGACGCTGACCGCCCAGCGACCACTCGGGTCGGGCTGGATCTGGTGGGCGTGCGGACCCTGCTGGCGCTGCTGGTGCGGGCCGGAGCCGGTGTGCCGGAGCTGTCCGGAGGGGCGGTTCGCCAGGGTGCCGTCCGGGTGGACCGGTACGGCGGTGACGCTGCCGGAGCCGTAGTCGGCGGTCAGGACGTGCCCCGCGAACAGGCTCAAGTGGGTCGGTCCCGCGCCGCCGACGCGCACCGGCGGACCGAGCGGCTCGGGCTTGTCGCCGTTCACGCGGTACGCGGCCACCGCGCCCACGGCCGTCTCGCTGACGGCGTAGAGCGTGTCCCCGTCGGGTGCCAGGGCGAGATACGAGGGGTCGGGGACGCCGTCGACACTGCTCAGGACGGTCAGCGCGCCGCTGTCCGCGTCCACGGCCGCCGCGACGACACCCGGGCCGCCCGCCGCCGTGAACGACCCGATGAAGGCCCGCCGTCCCCGCCTGTCGCCGTCTGCCACCGCTGTCCCCTCTCGGTCAGTGCCGTCCGGGGTGACGGTAGCAGCCGATCATGACCGGTCTAGACCAAATCCCGGAGCTTTCTGCGCACGGCCGTACGGGTCTCGCTCCCGTACCGGCTCACGTCTCGCACCCGTACCCGCTCACGCTCCGACGAGCCGCGAACCGGACCGTGCGCGCAGGGGTTCGGCGAGGTCGGCGAGGGCGCGTTCCAGGCCGTGGAGGTGGGCCAGCGCGGGCTCCGCGGGTGGCCGGGCGGATGTGGCCGTGAGGTGTGACGCGTCGCCGTCGGTGAGCGCCTCGACCGCGGTCTCCACGCGCCAACAGGCGGCGGCGAGGCGGGCGTCGTGGGAGGCCTCGGGGTCGGCGGCCACGGCGACGAGGCCGCGGATCTCGCGGGCGCAGTCGTCGAGCAGGGCGAGCACCCGGCGGGCCCTGCCCTTGCGGCCGAGCATCGGGTTCAGCGGGTGCACGAGGGGCGCGACGGACAGCCGTACCCGGCCCAGGAGTTGCTCCAGCTCGGCGACGCGTCCGGCGGGGTCGGCCGTCGCGGAACCGGCGAGGCGCGCGGCGGCCTCGGCGGTGCAGGTGTGGACGCAGCGCAGGGCGCGTTGGATCCAGGCGTCGGTGGTGGTGTGGGTGGTCACCGGGAGCACGAGGAGGACGGCCAGTACGGCACCGAGCGCGCCGACTCCGGTCTCCGCGAACCGCAGAGCCAGCAGGCCGGGGTTCAGGACGCCGAGGAGGCCGTAGAGCAGCTCGGCCATCAAGGTCACCGAGAGCATCATCCAGGTGTAGGAGACGGCGGCCGAGTAGAAGATCACGAAGACGCAGGCGGCGACCAGGAGCGCGGTGGGGACGGGGGCGCCGTGGACGGGGACGGCGACGAGCAGGCCCAGGGCGATGCCGAGGACCGTACCGAGGACGCGGCGGAAGCCGCGGACCACGGTCTCGCCGCGTGAGGCGGTGTTCACGAAGATCCACCAGGTGGCGCCGACGGCCCAGTACCAGCGCTGCCCGGACACCAACTGGCCCACCACGAGGGCGAATCCGGCACCGGCGGTCGCCTGGACCGCCTGCCGGGTGGTCACACGGGCCAGGCCGCGAGCGGCAGTCGGTGCGGGTACGGCGGTCGGGGGCAGTCGGCGTTCGTAGCACCAGAGGCCGAAGCGGACCGCCGCCGCGGTGAGGACGGAGAGGACAACTGCCGTGTAAAGAGCGGGTAGTTGGTCGCTGGTCGCGTGCAGGAACTGCGCCACGAAGAAGGTCATGAACGCGAAGACGCCGAGGCTGTGGCCGCGCGGTCCCCAGCGGCGGGCGTAGACGCCGACGCCGACCACGGCGAGGAAGGTGAGGTCGCGGGCGACGGGGTGGTCGTGCAGTTCGGCCGCGGCGGCGAGCACCGGCAGGCCCACGCAGGGCAGCAGCGCGGTGGTGACGGCCTGCCCGCGCACCGTGGGGTCCGTCACCGTGAACAGGGCGAGCAGCGCGGCGAGACCGCCGGTGACGGCGCCCGCGAGGGACTGTCCGGTCAGCCCGCAGACGACGACCGCGAGGCCGATGCCGAGGACGGCCCGAGCGGCGAACCGCAGCCGCGCGCACCCCGGGTCCGGAGCCACGAACACCCTTTTCAGCACTGCTTCCCGCCCCCTGCGATCGCCCCTGGACACCGGCCGAACACCGGCATGAAAAAGGCGCCGCGGAGGTCCGCAGCGCCATCGACATGCCCATGAGAGCATCATCGAGGCGAGTGGCTCAAGTGGCTCGCGATGAGGTGTGCCATTGGCGCAGTCGCCTTGCGCAGGGCCATTGGTACAGTTTTTTGTCATGAGCGTGGACGAACTCGACACCCGCATCCTCAGGCTGCTTCTGGAGCAGCCGCGTACCAGCGTGCGCGAGTACGCCCGGCTGCTCGGCATCGCGCGCGGCACGCTCCAGGCGCGGCTCGACCGGCTGGAGCGGGACGGGGTGATCACCGGTACGGGCCCTTCCCTCTCCCCCGCCGCGCTCGGTCACCCGGTGCTCGCGTTCGTGCACATCGAGGTCACCCAGGGGCATCTCGACGAGGTCGGGGACGCGCTGGCCGCCGTACCGGAGATCGTGGAGGCGTTCTCGATCACGGGTGGCGGGGATCTCCTCACTCGGGTCGTGGCACGGGACAACGGCCACCTGGAGGACGTGATCCAGCAGCTGATCAGCCTGCCGGGGGTGGTCCGTACCCGGACCGAGATGGTGCTGCGCGAGCGCGTCCCGCACCGCCTGCTCCCGCTGGTGGAGTCGATCGGCCGCGCGGCCGGGAAGTGACCCTTGGCATCCTGAACCCATGAGCAACCTCGGCGACCGATCGGTCATCTTCGATCTCGACGGAACACTCGTGGACAGCGAGCCGAACTACTACGAAGCCACCCGGCAGACCCTCGCCGAGCACGGCGTCCCGGACTTCACCTGGGCGCAGCACGAGCGCTTCGTCGGCATCAGCACCCAGGAGACCCTCGTCCTCCTGAAGGAGCGCCACGGCCTCAAGCCGCCGGTGGAGGAGCTGCTCGCGGAGACCAACCGCCGTTATCTCGCGCTGGCCCGGGCCGCCACGCGCGTGTACCCGGAGATGCGGAAGTTCGTGGAGCTGCTCGCGGCCGAGGGGGTGCCGATGGCGGTGGCGTCGGGTTCGTCGCCGGAGGCCATCGAGGCGATCCTGACGGGCACCGGGCTCGACGCGTCACTGCGGACCGTGGTCTCGGCGGACGAGGTGGCCCACGGCAAGCCCGCGCCGGACGTCTTCCTGGAGGCCGCGCGCCGGCTGGGGGCGGCTCCGGCCGACTGTGTGGTCCTGGAGGACGCGGCTCCCGGTGCGGCGGCGGCACACGCGGCCGGGATGCGTTGCATCGCCATCCCGTACGTGACCGCGCAGGCCGACGCTCCCGAGTTCGCGTCGGCGGGGCTGCTGCTGCGGGGCGGGCAGGCGGAGTTCAACGCGCAGGGGGCGTACGACTGGCTGGCCTGACACCTGGGGCCGCCGCGAGAAGGGGACCGTCGGAGAAGCCTCGCGGGAAACCCGAATGCGCCCGCTTGTTCGGTTCTGGGAGCATGCCGGAATGATCGACCGACTCGAACCGCTGGTCATCCGGCACACGTTCCGCGTCCCCCTCCCCACGACTCCCGTGGGTGAAGGCGCCACCGCTGCGCGGCAGTTCGACGCCGTGCTGCTCTCCGTGGGCTTCAAGCTCTCCGCGGACCTACTGGAACGGCTGTCGGGGCTGTCCGGGGAGACAGTCGTCGGCATCGCCGTTCGCACGCTGGGGACCGTCCGCGAACTGGTCGGCGATCACGTGCAGCACAACGCCTACTTCTTCGACTTCCCGGCCAACGTGCCCGACACCGTGGACTTCTGGATGTCGTGTGTCGCCGAGGCGATCCAGGACAAGGAAACCCCGGCCTCGACGCTCAAGCAGCTGCGGAACGGCGTGGTGAACCTCCTCAGCCTGCCGACCTACGGCAGGTACCAGCACACGTACGCCGAACTGCTCGCCGCGCACGACGAGTTGATCGCGGCGGCGGGCGACCGGCTCACGGTGATGCACGCGGGCGGCGAGCTCGCCGACGAACTCACCGCGCTGTACCTGGCGTTGGCCGGGAGCACCACGCCTCTGGGCGAGGAGCACCGGCATGATCTGCTGACCCTGGCCGAGCGATGCGCCGAAGGGCCGCAGCCCGAGGTGATCCCGGTCCGGGAGAACCGCGCGCTCGTCAACCAGGCCCGCCTGAACGTGGGTTCGGAGCTGCTGGTGGACACCGTCACCGATGTACTGCGGCTGGCCTGTGCCCTGTCGGACGGCGATGTGACGCTGGTGGAGCCGACCCGTTTCCGGTCGCTGTCCCGTCCGGTGCGGCGGGCGCTGCTCGCGGCGCTGGACTCGGTGGTCGCCGCGTCGCCCGCCAAGCTCGCCGACGTGGGTGTGCGCCGCGAGGCGTGGAAGCGGCTCGGCGAGCGGCTGCACCCCCACGAGTACCCGCGGTGGCCGTACGCCGCCGAGGTGTTCGCGGTCGCGCGGGGTGAGGTGAAGGCGCCCTCGTTCGACAGCCGGGTCGAGGAACTCCTCGCGGAGAACGACCTGTTGGGCGCGGTGGAGCAGCTGAAGTCCGCGCCCGGCAAGCTGTTCCGCGCGCTGGACCGGCTGCTGCGCACGGCGCTCACGCAGGAGGAGCGGGACGCCGTGGTGGCCGCCGCCGAACTGGTCGCGCCCGACGTGTCCGGCCGGGTCGTGCTGTCGGTGCGCGAGCATCTGCACAACAGGGCCCGGGAGACCGGGAAGTTGCGGGTCTTCGTGAACCGGCGTGGCCGGGCCTGGGTGATCGACGACGAGCGGTCGGTCGTAGGAGCGGTGGAGCGGGAGCGGCTGATTGGCGCGCTCGATGACGAGACGAGGCGTCGACTGCCTTCTCCGGAGCGGCTGTTGGTCGATCCGGAGGTGCTCGATGTGGCGTTGCCGTTGAGCGGGAAGGCGACGGCGGCCGGGCTCGGGGTGCTGCCGCGTGGGTCCCTCTCCATGATCGAGGGCGAGTTGCTGCGTTTCTTCGTGTATTGGAAGGAGAGGGCGCAGCGGACCGACTTCGATCTGTCGGCGCTGATGCTGAACGCCGACTACTCGACGAACACATGGCTGTCGTACACCTCCCTCACCGAGGCCGAGGGCGAGCACTCCGGTGACATCGTCGAAGCTCCGGACGGGGCCTCGGAGTTCATCAACCTGCGACTGGGCGCCGTGCGCGGTGCGTTCGTCGTGCCGCAGGTCAACATCTTCGCGGGCGAGGGCTTCGAGGAGGTCGAGGAGTCGTTCTTCGGGTTCATGCTGCGTGAAGGTGAGCAGCGGGGGCGGCCGTTCGAGCCGCGTACCGTGCGGATGAAGTCGGAGCTGCGCGGTGCGGGCCGGGTCGCGCTGCCGCTGGTGTTCCTGCGCGGGGACGACGGTCGCTGGCGGGCGAAGTGGCTGCACCTGTACCTCAAGGGCAGTCCGTCGGCGAACCGGGTGGAGGAGAACCGGGTGACGGTGGCCAACCTGCTGCGCGGCATCGTGGAGCGGGAGCAGCTCACGGTCCGGCATCTCGTCGAGCTGATGAGCGGGGAGGGCACGACGGTGACGCTGTGGGACGGCGAGGGCGTCCCGGAGGGTGGTCCGGTCACCTACATCGGTCTGCGCCGCCCGGACGAGCTGCCCGCGGGATCGCGGGTCGTGACTTCCGAAAATCTGCGCGACTTGATCCCCGCCTGACTGGTAGCGTCGGCTGCGGTGAGGCCATGAACGGGCTTCCTTCTCCGCTGCCTGCGGGCATTCAATCCAGTCCGTTCGCTTTCCTCGCCCTCGACGTTCCGTGAGGGGTGCCCCAGGGCGCCCCTCACGTTCTCTTTCTGCCAAAACATCGCTTCACGGACTTGTGGGACAATCCTCTATGCGCGGACGAAAGGCCACTTCAGTGAGCGGAACGAACGACGGGTCCGACTACGGCAGCCTGCGGCTCGACCGCAGCGGTCAGGCCGAGGCCTTCGACGCCATCGGGGACCGGTACGACGAGGCCTTCCCGCACAAGGAGGGCCAGGTCGGCGCGGGTGAGTGGCTGATCGAATCCCTCGCGCCGGGCGCCCGCGTGCTGGACCTCGGCTCCGGCACGGGTGTGCCGACCACCCGGCAGCTGGCCGACGCGGGCTTCGAGGTCGTCGGCGTGGACTTCTCCGCCCGGATGGTGGCGCTGGCCCAGGGATACGTCCCCACCGCCACGTTCCACCAGCTGGACCTCGCGGACCTGCGCCCGGGCGGCCCGCGTGACCTGGACCGTTTCGACGGTGTCGCCGCGTTCTTCTCCCTGCTGATGCTCCCGCGCGCGGAGATCCCGCTCGCTCTGCGCACGATCCACCACCTGCTGCGTCCGGGCGGCCTGTTCGCCCTGTCGATGGTGGAGGCCCATGTGGACGACTTCGCGATCCCCTTCCTCGGTCACACGATCAGGGTCTCCGGCTATCTCCTCGAAGACCTGCACAAGATCCTCGACACGGCCGGCTTCGAGATCGTGAAGGAGACCTCCTACACCTACGCCCCGGCGACCGCCGACGTCCCGCCCGAGGAACAGGTCTTCCTCTGCTGCCGACGACGCGACTGAGGCCGTAGCACCGACACGGCGGCCGCCCGGCCGCACCAGTGACGGGACGAAACGTGTGACGGAGCAACCCACCCCCCGCGAAGGCCCCGCCGGAACCGCCCGGCGAGGCGCCTCGTCGAGCGGCCCGGCAGCCGTCGTACCGCTCGGCCGGACGCCTGTGCGGCAGCTGGACCGGCTCCAGTACCTCGATGTGGCCACCCGGCGGATCGCCCGCGGGATGGACCTGGACGAGACGCTGCGGGAACTCCGGTGGGCGGCGGTACCCGCCTTCGCGGACGCGATCGTGATCCATCTGCACGATCCCCTGCCCGTCGGGGACGAGAGGTCGGCGACGCCCGTCGTCCTGCAGCTGCACAGCATCGACCGCGCGCCGGAGGCCAGGTCCGCGCTGCTGATGCCGCACGCCGAGTACGCGAGCGTGGCGGAGCGGGTGCAGCCGACGCTCGACGGCCGGCTCGCGAAACTGCTCCTGGCCGGGCGGCCGGCCTTCGGCGACGTATCGGACATCGGCCCCGCGGTGGCCGAACTGCTCGGCCCCGCGGCGAGCGCGCGCGGCACGCTGCCGCCGGGCCGCCGGCTCATCATCGCCCCGCTGCACGGCCGCCACCACGTCATGGGGACCGTCGTCCTGCTGCGCCGCCCCGACCGTTCCGCGTTCACCGCCGACGATCTGCTCGTCGCCTCCCAGCTCGCCACCCACACCGCCATCGGCGTCCAGAAGGCAGTGATGTACGGCCACGAGGCATCCGTGGCCGACACCCTCCAGCACACGATGCTCCCGTCCTCGCTGCCGGAGCCGACCGGCATCCAGCTGGCCAGCCGCTATCTGCCCGCCTCGAAGACCGCGCAGGTCGGCGGCGACTGGTACGACGCGATACCGCTGCCCGGCAGCCGGGTCGCGCTGATCGTCGGCGACGTCATGGGCCACTCCATGACCTCCGCCGCGATCATGGGCCAGCTGCGCACCATCGTGCAGACCCTCGCCGGCCTCGACCTGCCCCCGCACGAGGTCCTCCACCACCTCGACGAACAGGCCCAGCGGCTCGGCAGCGACCACATCGCGACCTGCCTGTACGCGATCTACGACCCGATCTCGCACCGCCTGCTCATGGCGAACGCCGGCCACCCGCCCGCCGTACTGCTGCGCCCGAACGGCCACGCCGAGGTCCTCCAGGTCCCGCCGGGCGCACCGATCGGCGTCGGCGGCGTCGTCTTCGAGTCCGTGGAGATGCCCGCGCCCACCGGCACGACGCTCGTCCTGTACACCGACGGCCTGGTCGAGTCCCGCGACACGGACGTGGGGACCGGCGTCGAGGCGCTGCGCACCCACCTCCAGTCCACCCCGCACCGACACCGCCGCTCCTCGCTGGACCGGCTGTGCGACCGGATCCTCACCGCGCTGGCGCCGGGCCCCCGCGACGACGACATCGCGCTGCTCACCGCCCGCTTCGAGGGCTTCCCGCCGGACAGCGTCGGCTACTGGCACCTCGACCCCCACCCCCTCACCGCGGGCCAGGCCCGCCGGCTGACCCGCAGGGTGCTGCACCGCTGGGGCCTGGACGCCCTGCTCGACACCACGGAACTCCTGGTCAGCGAGGTCGTCACGAACGCCGTACGGTACGCCTCACGCCCCATCTCGCTACGGCTGCTGCGCACCGACGTGCTGCGCTGCGAGGTGACCGACGACTCGCCCCAGGTACCCCGGATGCGGCAGGCGGCGCCGGGTGACGAGGGCGGCCGGGGTCTGTTCCTGGTCGACCGGCTCGCCCAGCGTTGGGGGGCGACGCGGTTGAGCACGGGGAAGGTGGTGTGGTTCGAGCAGCAGATGCCGAAGGGTCAGTAAAGACCTCTCGCATCAAGGGAGTTGGCGTTCAGACCACGGGCGTTGATGCTCAGACCGGCCCAACTCCCGTACCGCCCTTGAGGCGTTCGAGGTCGGAGGGGCGGACCTGGATCACGATGACGGCGATCAGCGCGGCGACGACCGTGAAGATCGCGGCCATCACGAACGCGGCCGAGACCCCGGCGGTGAGCACGTGATCGCCCCAGTTGCCCGGGAGTTGACCAGTCCGCTGGAAGCGGATGCGTTCGGCCGGAGTCGCCCGGGACAGGAACGCGGGGATCTGATCCTTCGCCTCGTTGCGGCTGGCCGTGCCGAACATCGTGACCAGGATGGACAGTCCCAGTGAACCGCCCACCTGCTGCATGACGTTGAGGAGTCCGGAGGCCGCGCCGGTCTCCTGCACGGGCACGTCGGAGAGCGCCATCAGGGTCAGCGAGACGAACTCCATGCCCATGCCCAGGCTGAACACCAGCATCGGGCCGAGGACACTGCCCAGGTACGTGGAGTCGACGTCCGTCAGCGTCAGCCAGGACAGCCCGCCCGCCGCGAGGATCGCGCCCACCACCATGAACGGCTTGGGGCCGTAGGTCGGCAGGAACCGCGAGGCCAGGCCCGCGCCGACCGCGATCACGGCACTGACCGGCAGGAAGGCGAAGCCGGCCATGAGCGGGCTGAAGCCCAGCACGTCCTGCACGAAAAGCGTGAGAAAGAAGAACATGCCGAAGATCGCGGCGGAGAGGCAGAGCATGATGCCGTAGGTCCCGGCGCGGTTGCGGTCGCGGAACATGTGCAGCGGGGTGATCGGCTGCCGGGAGCGCCGCTCGACCAGGACGAACAGGGCGAGGACGACCACGGCCGAGCCGAACGAGGCCAGGGTGAGCCCGTCGCTCCAGCCCTCCTGCGCGGCCCGGATGAAGCCGTAGACCAGCAGCACCATGCCCACGGTGGAGGTGAGCGCGCCGGTGATGTCGAAGTGGCCCGGGTGGCGTTCGGACTCGCGGATCCAGCGCGGGGTGGCGAGGACGATGAGCAGTCCGATGGGCACGTTGACGAAGAGCACCCACCGCCAGTTCAGCCACTCGACGAGGATCCCGCCCATCAGCAGCCCGATCGCTCCGCCGCCGGCCGAGACACCGGCGAAGACCCCGAACGCCCGGTTGCGTTCCGGTCCTTCGCGGAACGTCGTGCTGATCAGGGCGAGCGAGGTCGGGGAGGCGATGGCACCGCCGACGCCCTGGAGGGCGCGTGCGGCGAGGAGTTCACCGGAGTTCTGCGACAACCCGCCGAGCAGGGAGGCGAGTACGAAGAGCAGCACCCCGAACACGAACACCCGCCGCCGCCCGAGAATGTCCCCGGCCCGCCCACCGAGCAGCAGCAGGCCGCCGAAGGTGAGGGTGTACGCGTTGACGACCCACGCCAGGCTGGTGGTGGAGAACCCCAGCGAACTCTGGATGTGCGGAAGCGCGATGTTCACGATGGTGATGTCCAGGACCACCATCAGCTGACAGGACGCGATGACCAGCAGCGCCATCGTGCTGCCGCCACCGCCGGATTCCCGGGTGGTGGGCTGCGCTGCGGAGGCTTGCCGAGGACTGCTGCTCATGGCGGATCGCACTCGCGAGAGGTAAGTGAACGGTTCCGTCCACTAGATACTCACCGTTCGACCGTACGCCCGCCCTTAGCTCCCCACCACTCGATCATCACAGGCCCAGGCGCTAGGTTCACACATGACAGGACATGGGGAGAAGCCATTGGTGGCCGCGAACGTCCACTCCGGTGTGCACCGGTCCCCGGCAGGGCGCGGATGCCGTGGAGCACGACTCGACCAACTCGACGTCCGCAGCACACTCAACGCCTGGGCCGGAGAAGCGACATGACCAACGTCGACGTACACCAGCACCTGTGGACCCCCTCGCTGGTGACGGCGTTGCGCGCCCGCCGCGAACCGCCGTTCCTGGACGGCTGGACGCTCTTCCTGGACGGTGAACCGCCCTTCGAGATACCGCCCGCCGACCACGACCTCGCCCGGCGCGCCGAACTCGCCGCCGCCGACGGTCTCGACCGGGTCCTCGTGTCGTTGTCCGCCCCGATCGGCGTGGAGTGGCTGCCCGAGGCCGAGGCACGGCCCCTGCTCGACGCCTACCACGACGGCGTGGCAGCTCTGCCCGAGCCGTTCGGGGCCTGGGCGGCCGCCTGCGTACGGGACATCGACGCGGACGCGACCGCCAAGGACCTGGACCGGGGCTTCGCCGGGCTCCAGCTCCCCGCCAACTCCCTTGCCGACGCGGCCGGTTACGCCCGCTGCGCATCGCTCCTCGATCTGCTCGAAGAACGCGACCTCCCGCTCTTCGTCCACCCGGGGCCTGCCGTGGGCGACTCGGCGGACCCCGCCTGGTGGCCCGCGATGGTGCCGTACGTCCAGCAGATGCACGCCGCCTGGTACGCCTTCCGCGCGTTCGGCCGACCGCGTCATCCACGCGTGCGCGTGTGCTTCGCCCTGCTGGCCGGACTCGCCCCGCTGCACGGCGAGCGAATGGCGGCCCGGGGCGGACAGCAACAGGAGGACGACCCGGGCGTGTTCGTCGAGACGTCGTCCTACGGCCCGACCGCCGTCCACGCGATCGTGCGCGCCCTCGGCGTGAACGCCGTGGTCCAGGGCTCGGACCGGCCGTACGCGGAGCCGCCGCGTTATCCCGGCCATGGGCTGGGCGGAGCGGCGGCCTACGCCTTTCGTATCGCCAATCCGCGACGACTCCTCACCGGGGAAGGCTGAGTGACGGTCAGTCAGTTCGCCGCGTTCATCAGGTCGAGCGCGCTCTGTTGCCGGGCTGCGTCCGTGGAGTCCAGCGGTCCGGCCCAGTGCAGCCCGTACGCGTCGAGGGAGTTGCGGTCGCTCGCGTACGCGGCGTCGGCCTGGCGTTTGATGTAGGTGGTGTAAGGACGGTCGGCCAGGCGGGAGTTGAAGGCGCCCAGACCCCGGACGTACGCGCCCTTGAAGGACGGACCGTCGCCACCGCAGCCACTCGCCTCGCACGGTTCCCGCAGGATTCCACCGGAGTTGAGAGCCGTCGACGTGGTCGAGGCATCCCCGATCTGACGGCCGGTGGTGAGAAGAGCCGAGTCCCCGGTCGCGCGATACAGCTCCGACAGACCGCCGAGCAGCACGCCTTGGTTGTACGACCACGTCGTGTCGCCGTTGTTGCCGCAGGTCGCCAGGTTGATGCCGTCGTTGACCAGATGGGAACCGTTGATCATGCCGGTGCCCTTGAACCACGACCACTCGGCGTTCGCCCGGCCCAGATACGTCGTGTCGCCCGCGATGCGGTTGTGCAGAGCGGCGTTCAGCTCCAGGTAGAGGGAGTTGGCGATGGCGTTCTTGTAGGTCTTCGCCGTGCTCCACCACACTCCCCCGCCGCACGTGTTGTCCCAGTACCGCGCCATGTAATCGGCGTCCGCGCGAGCGGTGTTGAGGTAGCGGGAGTCGCCGGTGAGGTCGTACGCGTCGACCCAGGCCAGCCCCCACCAGCCCGTGTCGTCGATGTAGTCGTTGGTGAAGTTGCCGCCCTGCGCCGAGAGGTTGCGGTCGTAGGTGTTGGCGATCGCGTACTTGTAGCTGGCCATGCCGGTCACGCGAATGTTGTCGATCAGGGCGGTCAGGGCGTTGGCCGAGTTCCACCAGCCGGTGGTGTCGAACAGGCCGGTGCCGAGGTTGTACGACTGCATCAGCGCTGTGGCGGCGGCAGTTGGGCGGCTGCCCGCGTTCCACGTCGTACGGGCCCACGCCGTACAGGCGATCTCGGCCCGGTCACCGGCCTTGCCGCAGGCGCGCAGGGCACCTACGCCGAGGGCGTTCCAGTCGTCGACGTTGTACATCAGGGTGCGCCAACCTCCTTGCCCCGCAGGGATGGTGGTGTCGCCGAGCTTGCTGCCCGAACTCCAGGTCCGGCCGCCGTCGAAGGAGCGGTCGAGCCAGACCTCGTCGCCGGGGCTGCCGTTGGTGATCGAGGCCCAGCCCATCGCGTCGGTGTCGTCGAAGTGCAGGGCGATGCTGCGGGAGTAGATGCTCCCGCTCACCGGCTGGCGGTCGCCCGGGGACAGGGCCGGGTCGCGGGCGTCGCAGTACTTGTTGCAGATCGACGCCTGGGCGGCGGCGGTCGCGACGCCGGTGGACACCGGCATGAACAGGGCCAGGGCGGCGATCAGACCGGTCCCAACTCTCCAGATGCTTCGTGCTGTTGAGGTCATGCCGGCTCCATGGGTGTGGGGGGATACGAGCGGTCAGCCCAGGCGCCACTGCTGGTTGGCGCCGCCGTTGCAGGACCAGAGTTCCAGCGCGGTGCCGTTGACGTTTCCGGCCGCCTGGTCGCCGCCGGTGACGTCGAGGCAGAGGCCCGACTGGGTGCCGGTGATCGTGCCGTTGGGGTTGACGCTCCACTTCTGGTTGGCGCCGCCGTTGCAGCCGTAGAGCTGCACCTTGGTGCCGTTGCTGGTCTGGTTGTTGTAGGCGTCCAGGCACTGGGTGCCGCCGTAGAGCCGGAGTTCACCGGCGGCGGTGATGGTCACGGCCTGGTTGGTGCCGCCGCCGCAGTCCCAGATCTCGATCTTGGTGCCGGGGGTGGTCTCGCCGTTGTAGGCGTCGAGGCAGCGGTTGGAGGAGGCACCGATCAGCGGGTGGGTGCTGCCGACGCTGGTGCCGCTGCCGACGGAGACCCGGTACATGACCGAGCCGTGGCCGGGGACGCTCGCCGAGATGGAGCCGCTCGTGCTGCTGACGACGTGCGACCAGAGGTTGTTGAGCTTGTACGAGGACGCCGAGGGGAGGCCGGCCGCCGTCGCGGAGGTGGTGATGGTGGCGGCGGAGGAGTTCTCGTTGAAGAGGACCACCGAGACGTCGCCGTTGGCGAGGGGCTTGGAAAGTACGTGCAGGCCACCGGAGTTGGAGATCTCGGTGCCCTGCTTGCCCAGGGAGTCCTGGTCCACGGCGATGACGTCCTTGTTGCCGTAGAGGGAGAGCGTGGCGGCGGTGGCCTTGCGCAGGTCGGTGCCGGCGATCAGCGGTGCGGCCATCTCCGACCAGAGGCTGAAGTGGGAGCGGTCCTCGGTGAACGACATGCCGTTGCCGACTTCGAGCATGTCGGGGTCGTTCCAGGCGCCCGGCTTGGCGTAAGCGGCGAGTTTGACGTTGGCCTTGTAAATGGACACCACCGTCGAGAAGTTGACGTTGATGTCGTCGGTCGTGCGCCAGCTGTTGCCGACGCCCGCACCCCAGGTCCACACGTCGGCGAGGCCCCAGTTGCAGAGGCTGTAGACGATCGGGCGGCCGGTATTGGCGAGGGCGTCGCGCATCGCCGTGTAGCGCTGCTGGTCGGGCACGTTCTGGTGGTTGCAGTTGTCGTACTTGAGGTAGTCCACGCCCCACGCGGCGAAGCTGTTGGCGTCCGTCTGCTCATGGCCGAGGCTGCCGGGGTAGCCCGCGCAGGTGGCGGTACCGGCACTCTCGTAGATGCCGAGCTTGAGGCCCTTGCTGTGGACGTAGGCGGCGGTGCCGCTGATGCCGTTCGGGAACTTGACCGGATCCGGGACAAGTTGACCCGCCGCGTTGCGGGCCGAGGTCATCCAGCAGTCGTCGATGTTGACGTACTGATACCCGGCGTCCTTCAGCCCGGAGGAGACGAGGTAGTCGGCGGTCTGCTCGACCAGTTGCTCGGTCACGTTGCAGCCGAAGGCGTTCCAGTCGTTCCAGCCCATCGGGGGCGTCTTGGCGAGGCCGTTGTCGAGGGCCTGCGCGGGCGGCGCGGCGCGCAGCACCAGCAGGGCCGGGACGAGGGCCAGCAGCAGCACCATCGTGAGGGCAGCGCTCAAACGTCTCTTGAAGGGTGACGGAACGGTCATGTCGAGGTCTCCTGATTCGCCGTGTGGGGCCGGTCGAACTCACCTTTGGAAACGTAACCATCGTGAAGGTTCCAACAGCAGAGCTGCATCGTCAATGGTCCGGACCAAAATGCCCCGGGCGTGAACTACCCGTGCCGTCAGATGCGTTGACGACCTCAAGAGTCGATGACAACGTTTCCATCGCACCGGCATCCACCCGCACCCATCGACTCATGACTCGGAGGCCTCCATGTCGCTGCGTCCCTCCCGGCGCGTGATGATCGGTTCCGGCCTGGCCGCCCTGACGACGACGGCCGCCACACCCGCTTTCGCGGCCGAACGCCCAAGCTCCGCACGAGCGTTGTCCCGCGCCAAGGCCGCGTACGCCGCGCTGAGACGACACTTCGACGCGACCGACGGCTCCGGGCTGGTCCGCGAGCAGATCCCGGCGGCGGCCGGCGACACCCCGTACTCGTACGAATGGCCCTTCTCGCAGGTGCACATCGCCGCGCTCGATCTCACCGTCGTGGACGCGGAGTTCGAGCCTGAGCTGGCAAGACGGGCGGCGGCACAGGAGCATCACTGGAACGCCGGCGGCGGGACGACCAAGCTGCCCGGATACGCCTCGTACCCGGTCGCGCCGTACGGGGCGGGCGGGGACATGTTCTACGACGACAACGAATGGGTCGGGCTCGCGAAGGTCCAGCGGTATCTGCAGACCGGGGACACCGGCGCGCTGGCCCGCGCGAAGGAGATCTTCGCCCTGGTCAGGTCCGGTTGGGACACCGACAGCAGCCATGCCGCGCCCGGCGGGGTCTTCTGGACACAGGCCGACTGGAGCCACGACCGCAACACCGTCTCGAACATGCCGGGCGCCCAACTCGCCCTACGCCTCCACCAGATCACCGGCGAGGCCGACTATCTGGACTGGGCCAAGCGCTTCCACGACTGGACGAACGCGCATCTCCAGAGCCCAACTGGCCTTTACTGGGACCACCTTGACCTGCAAGGGACGATCGAGAAGACCGTCTGGTCCTACAACCAGGGTGTGCCGGTCGGCGTAGCCGTGCTGCTGTACGAGGTCACCCGGGACCGCGCCTATCTGCGCCAGGCGGAGCGGGTTGCCGCCGCCGCGTACGCCTACTACGTCACGCAGGGGCGGCTGTTCACGCAGCCCGTGTTCTTCAACTCGATCTTCTTCAAGAACCTGCTGCTCCTGGAGTCGGTGACCGGGAAGGACACCTACCACCGGGCGATGGCCGACTACGCCGACCAGGTGTGGGACACGATGCGTGATCCCGGCACCGGCCTCGTGCACTTCGACTCGGCCGGTGGCACCCAGGCGATCCAGCAAGCGGCCCTCGTGCAGCTCTACGCCGTACTCGCCTGGCCGCGCGCCAAGTGGCGGACGCTGTACTGACGTTACGGGTGTCCGATCTCCCCGGTGCCGCGCGCGATCAGCTGCACCGGGAGGACGGTCCGGTGGGAGGGGCTGTCGTCGCCGTCGATGCGGTCCAGCAGAATGTGGGCCGCCCTGCGGCCGAGTTCCTCGGTGTCGGAGGTGACGACGGTGACCGGGGTGGGCAGCATGTCGGCCAGCTTGAAGTCGTCGAACCCCACGACGGCGATGGAGACTTGGAGGTCACGGCAGGCCCGCAGCACGCCCTCGGTGAGGAAGCCCGTGGTGGAGAAGACCGCGGTGGGCGGGTTCGCGGAGGTGAGCAGGGCGCGGGTGGCTGCCTCGGCTTCCTCGGTGGTGCCGCGGCGCAGGGTGACGACCAGCTTGTTGTCGGGCTCGATGCCACTGCGGCGCAGGGCCTTGCGGTAGCCGCGCAGCCGACGGCCGGTGCTGTAGTACGAGGGCGCGACGAGGATCGCGATGCGGCGGTGGCCCTGGTCGACGAGGTGCTGGGTGGCCTTGTGACCGCCGTCCTCGTTGTCGACCAGGACGACGTCGGCCTCGGCGCCGGTGGCCGGCCGGTCGACGAAGACGATGGGCACGTGGTCGTGGCCGTTGATCTCGTTCAGGAAGGCGTGGTCGCCCTGGTCGGGGACGATGATGAGCCCGGCGACCCGGCGGCCGATCAGCTCGCCGACGGCCCGGCGTTCGACCTCGGGATCCTCGTCGGCCGTGCTCAACAGGACTGCGTAGCCTGCCTCGTTGGCGACCTCGACGGCGGCCTTGGCGAGGGAGGCGTAGAACGGGTTGGTTAGGTCGCCGAGGAGCAGCCCGATGGTCATGGAGTTCTGGCCTGGGCGCAGGGAGCGCGCGATCTCGTTGCGCTGGTAGCCGATCGCGGTGATCGCCGCGTTCACGCGCTCGGCCGTCTCCTCGCGGACCGTGCCGATGCCGTTGACGACGCGGGAGACGGTGACGACGGCGACTCCGGCCCGCTCCGCGACGTCGCGCATCGTGGGCCTGGTGTTCTGGCGGTGCGGGGGACGACTGCTCACGTGAGTTGAAGACCAACCTTCCATCGCGTACCGGGGCCGGGACCGCCCTCAGGATACGTATCGGGTCCCGGCCCGCCGCTCGGCCCGGGACGCTAACCGTTGTTCTTGATCACATCGTTGATCTTGTCGGTCATCGTCTGGAGGTCGGAGAGCGGCTTCTTGCCGTTGAGGATGTCCGGCCAGTAGGCGGTGATCAAGTCATTTGACTGGCTGGCCCACTGGGTGGTGAAGCGCACGCCGATGGTGGTCGGGGTGTTCAGTCCCGCCTTGACGGTGGCCGCCACGGTCGTCTGCCCGGCCTTGTCGAGGGCGCCGAAGTAGGCGTTCTGGGCGGAGAGATAGGCCGGGGCGGCGACCGGGGAGTCGGGCAGCACCTTGGTCCACACCGTGGAGTCGAGGTACTTGAGGACCTTGAAGGTGGCGTCCGCGTTCTGGGTGTACGACGGGGTGCAGATGCCCACCGCGTCGTAGAGGGTGGCGGGCTTGGTCACCTGGGGCAGGGGCGCGAAGCCGTACTTGATCTTCGGCTTGTCGGTGAGGAAGCCCGCGGCCAGCCACTGACCGCTCCACAGCATCGGGATCTGTCCGGCGGCGAACAGGCCCTGCTGGTTGCTGATGTCGTAGCCGGGCGGCGCGATGGCACCGCTCTTGATGCCCGCCACGACCTTGCTGACGCCTTCGGTGTACGTCGCGTCGATGGTCGTCTTGGTGGGCTGGTGCACGTTGTCCGCGAAGGGCTTGCCGCCCGCCGACAGGGCGTACGTGCTGAGGGAGAACGGACCGTCCGTGGAGGTCAACGCGTCCGCGACCAGGCCGTACTTGGCGCCCTTGGCGTGGAGCTTGGCGGCCGCGTCGAACATCTGGTCCCAGGTCCAGCCGGCAGCGGGCACGGTGATGCCGGCGGCCTTGAAGGCGTCGATGTCGTACCAGATGCCGTAGGTGTTCAGCAGGGACGGGACGCCGCCTATCTTGCCGTCGGCGGTCTTCCAGTTCTTCATCGTCGACGAGACGAAACTGCTCGCGCCGAAGTCGCTGGAGCCGGAGAGCCGGGAGGCCCAGTCGGTGAGGAGGCCCTGGCTGGTGTATTGCTGCTCGGTGTCGTTGCCGCACCAGAACAGGTCGGGGAGCTTCTTGGCCTGAGTGAGGGCCGCGAGCTTGTCGCTGTAGTTGCCGTTCGGGGTGTCGACGCGCTTGACCGTGATGTTCGGGTCGTGGAAGCCGGTCAGGGCCTGGTCGATGGCCTTGTTGGTGGCGGCGGACTCCCAGGTCATGAGGGTGACCGTGGCCTTGCCGTCCGACTGCTTCCCGGACGAGCCGCCGCAGGCCGCCGTCGCGAGCAGTCCCCCCGCCGACAGCAACACTCCGGCGCAACGGATCCATCGTTTCATCGTGGCCTCCTGATACCTGGCTGGCATACGGCTCGTAGGTGGGTCGGGGTCGGGGTCCAAATCGGCGCAGGTCAGCGCTGGTTGACGGTGCCCAGGGCGCTCAGGCCCTGGATGAAGTAGCGCTGGGCGACGAAGAACACGATCAGCGGCGGAAGCATGTAGAGCAGGTTGGTGGCCATGTAGAGGTTCCAGTCCGGGGTCTGTCCGGCGAACTGGGTGACGAAGGAGGCCATGCCCACGCTCAGCGGCCACTTCTGGGACGAGTACAGGTAGATGAGGGGGTTGAGGTAGTCGTTCCAGGACATCTGGAAGGCCAGGATTGACATCGTTATCCAGGCAGGCTTCGTGATCGGCAGCATCACGCTGAAGAAGATGCGGGCGTGTCCCGCGCCGTCGACCTTCGCCGCCTCGTCGATGGAGTGCGGGATCGACAGGAAGTACTGCCGGGCCAGGAAGATGAAGAGCGGATTGCCGCCGAGGAAGGCCGGGACGATCAGCGGCAGCCAGGTGTCGTACCAGCCGATGTCCTTGAAGAGCTGGAACAGCGGGATGATGCCGACGACCGGGGGCAGCAGCATGCTGCCGACGAAGACGTAGAACCACACCTTGCGGCCGGGGAAGCGCAGCCGGGCCAGGGCGTAGCCCGCCATCATCGAGGTCATCACCCCGCCGATCACCGAAAGGCCGGTGATGACAAGGGAGTTGAGCAGCAGGCGCGGGAAGTGGATGACCTTCGGGCCGTCGATGAAGTTCTTGAAGTGGAACTCGTGCGGCAGCAGTTTCGGCGGGACCTCGAAGACCGCCGACGGACCTTTCAGCGCGACGGTGAGCATCCACAGTATGGGCAGGATCATCACCGAGCTGATCAGCAGCGCGGTCGCGTACCAGGATGCCTTGCGTACGGCCCTGCGGGGCGGCTTCGTCGGTGGGGCGGCCGGTGTCGGCGCGGCCGTCGGCGCCCTGGTGACGTCAGGAGACGTGGTCACTGTAGGTCCAAATCGACGAGAAGCGGGCGGTGGCGGCGATCACGACGACGATGACGAGGAAGAGCACCCACACCTGGGCGGAGGCGTAACCGAACTGGGAGACCTGCCCGAGCCGGGGGAAGCCGTTGTCGTAGATCGACAGCATCAGGGTCCTGGTGCTGAACCCGGGGCCGCCCTGGTTGTCCGGCGAGAGGATCTTCGGCTGGTTGAACGCCTGGAGGGCGGTCACCATCTGGAGGACCACCTGCAGAATCATGATCGGGCTGATCAGCGGCAGGGTGATGCGGAAGAACACCGTGCGCGGGCCCGCGCCGTCGAGCCTGGCCGCCTCGTACAGCTCCGTGGGGACCGCCTGGAGCGCGGCGAGGAAGATGATCATCGTGGAGCCGACGCTCCACAGCATGACGATCACGATCGACGGCATCGCCGAGTCGTCCCCCGACAGCCACTCGCTGGTGGGCAGGTGGAGCCAGCTCAACACCTGGTTGGCCAGGCCGACTTGGGGGTTGAAGACAAACTTCCAGAGCGTGATCGTGGCGACCACGGGCAGCACGACCGGCAGATAGCACAGGGTGCGCAACAGGCCGACGCCCCGCATCCGCTGGTTGCAGAACACCGCCAGGGCCAGCCCGATGGCCAGCGACAGCGGCACGTACAGGACGACGAGCAGCAGCGTGGCGCGCACCGACGGCCAGAAGGACGGGTCGGTGGTGAACATGCGGTGGAAGTTGTCGAGGCCGACGAACTTGGGGTCCGTCAGGCCGTTGTACGTCGTCAGCGCGAAGTACGCGGACCGGAACAGCGGGTAGACGACGAACGCCGTGAAGCCGATGAGCGCCGGCGCCAGGAACACGTACGCGGCCAGGGTGTCCGAGGACCTCTTGGGCGATCGTCGCCAAGGTCGTCCGAAGCGGCCCGGACTCCCCCGGCCGGGCGGCCTGTCCACGGGCGGTACGGCGGTTCGCGTCTCTTGGTGCGGAGCGGCTGTCACACGCGCTCACCTTCTTCCTCCGAGGAGTTGACGATCACTCGGATCGCGCGGACCCGACCGTCTGGTGGTCGTCGGCTCGCTCAAGGTAACGTTTCCATTCCCTGGCGATCACACCGTGGCGCACGCCACATGAGGGAGTCAAGAGGCGCGATGGTAACGTTTCCCGGATCAACATCCGGAACAGTGTGGGCAGTTCCGGAGTCGCTGAGCATGCTGGGGCGGCGGCTGGCCGGCGAGTTGCGGGGTGGTCCGGCGGGGGAGATCGTCGAGCGGTGCCTGCTCAATACGTGGGCTACGGCGATGAGTTGGGGGGCGTTGGCGGGCGGGGTGTCGAGCGGCCCGGCGCACGGGTTGGCGGGCGGGGTGTCGGACACGTCGTCGGAGGTGTTCGTGCAGACCGGCGACATTCCGGCGATGTGGCTGCGGGACAGTACGGCGCAGGTCCGTCCCTACCTCGCCGTGGCCACGGACCCGGAGGTCGGCGACGTCCTGGTCGGTGTCTCGCGCCGGCAGATCCGCTGCGTACTCCTGGACCCGTATGCCAACGCCTTCAACGACGGCCCCACCGGCGCGCACGGCGAACCCGGCGATCTGCCCACGCCGGGCGACTGGGTGTGGGAGCGCAAGTACGAACTCGACTCGCTCTGCGCCCCGTTGCAGCTCGCGTACGCGATCCGGCGGGCGACCGGCCGCGAGGATCATCTCGACGAGGCGTTCCACCGCGCCGCCCGGCTGATCGTGCGGTTGTGGCGGGCGGAGCAGTCCCACGCGCACTCGCCCTACCGGTTCGTCCGGCCGTCCGGCCCGTTCGCCGGTGACAGCCTGCCTCTCAACGGCCATGGTGCGGCGGTCGGTTGGACCGGGATGAGCTGGTCGGGCTTCCGGCCCAGCGACGACGCGTGTGCCTACGGCTATCCGGTCCCGGCCAACGCGCTGGCGTCGGCGAGTCTGCACGGGCTGGCGGAGCTGGCGGCGGCGGTCTTCGACGACACCGAACTCGCCCATGAGTGCTGGCGGTTGGCCGACGAGATCGACGCCGGGATCCTGGCGCACGCGGTGACCGAGATCGATGGTGCGGCCGTCCTCGCCTACGAGGTCGACGGGCTCGGTTCGGCGCTGCTCTGCGACGACGCGAACCTTCCGAGTCTGCTGAGCCTCCCGCTGAGCGGCTGGTGCGCTCCCGAGGACCCGCTGTACCGGGCCACGCGGCGCTTCGCGCTCTCCGAGGCGAACCCTTCTTATTTCAGCGGGAGTTACGCGTCCGGTGTCGGCAGTACGCACACGCCGGACCGCCACATCTGGCCGCTGGCGATCGCCACCGCCGGCCTGACGGGCGACGCGGGTGAGGCGGCGCGAGCCCTGGAGACCCTGGCCGCCACCACCGCCGGTACCGGCCTGATGCACGAGAGCTTCCATGTCGACGCGCCGGGCCGGTTCACGCGGGAGTGGTTCGGCTGGGCGAACGCGATGTTCTGCGAACTCGCGCTGGAGGTGTGCGGGGGCGGGGTGCGGCATTTCTTTCCGGTGCATCCGCGGGCGTTGCCTGGTGGGTCGGGGGCGGGGGGCGGGGCGACGTGATCCGGCGGTGGCTGTGGGGGTCGGGTGTCGACGGTGCGGCGTTGCGGTCGAGGGCCATCGTCGGCGGTGTGGTACTCGGTCGAGCGAGTAGAACGACGGTGGCTAACTCACGTTGTCGTCGCCCGGGACTTCAGCGAGCGCCACCACGTAGCACCACACGACGCCACGAGGCGTCTACCGGTCAGACGGGATCGGTGAACGAGACCGGCTTGCCGGTGGCGCGGGCATATGCGATCTCCCTGCTCGTGGACTCGCCGACATACCCGCCGGGGCTGACGACCAGAACCCGGTCAGCCAAGTCGATCTTGCGCAGGTGGAGGGCGTCCAGCGCGGCCTTCTGCTCGTTGGTGATCAACTCGTCCGCTTCGCCTGGCGCGACGACGATGACACCTGCGAAGGTCAGTTCACGGTTCGCCGCACGCATCTCGTCCACGAACCGGGCAGAGCCGCAGATGCAGACAATCTCAGGTCGGTCGGGCACGGCTCAGTCCTTCGGTCGAACGGGAAACCGTCGGTGTGCACGTCGACATCACAGACAGGCACACCAGCCAGCAGTTTAGGTAGCGAGATGGACACCACGCGGGTTCACCGTCGCACCGTCGCAGGCGGGAGGCGCGGCCCGTACTGGAAATGGCGCTGCTCGTGTCGGTGGATCCCGCCGCCCGCACAGACCGTACGGCTCGCGCTGGACGGCGGGACACCCGGTGGCGTCGAGCCGCTCGACTGGCTCTCCACCACCGCACCTCGTCGCTGGCGGTCCGGCCCAAAGACACCCTCGTCTACGACTGGGCCGAACCCTGGGGAGCGACGCCCCTGGCCGTCCAACCTCAGGGAGCGATGGTCAGACTGCCGTAGTCCGAGAGGTTGGTGAGGTTGACCTGGCTCAGGGTGGTAGCGCCGGTCGTGCTTCCCGGCATCACGATGTGGCTCAGAGCCACGCCCGAAATGGGCGCGCCGGGAAGGCCGTTGACGCGTGCGGCGGTCGTACCGGCGTTGCGGACGCGGACGTTGGAGATCGTGACGCCGGTGACCGGGCCGATGCCCGCCGTGCTGCCGGTCATCATGGCGAGCCACGTCCGGTTGCCGTCGTTGCTGAAGCTGAGCCGTTCGATGTCGATGTCGTCGAACTTGATGTTCGTCGCGGCCGCCGTGCCGTACTTGTGGTGGACGCCGATGCCGACGGCCGCGTCGTAGACGACGACGTGCTGGAAGGTCACCTTGTTCTGCGACTCGTAGACGCCCTGGCCGACCTTGACGCCGTAGCAATAGGTCCAGGAGACAAGGTCGTTGAAGGTGACGTTGTCCAGCGGGCGGGCGGTGCCGGGGACGCTCTTGTAGATGTCGGCGACGTCGGGCCAGGTCTTGGTGCTGAACGGGTCGTCGAGGCCGATGCCGATCGCGTGGTCGACGGTGACGTTCGTGGACTCCATGACGTCGATGCCGTCGTTCTCGCCCATGTCGAACCTGTTGAACAACTTGATGTTGCGGAAGGCCAGGTCCGAGGAGCGCAGCGGGATGACCGCCCAACTGCTGGACTCCCGGAAGGTGATGCCGTCGACGGTGAAGCCGCTCGTGTAGATCGGGGCGAGGAGGTTCACGCCGAGGTTGGAGGGCGCGAGCGCGGCCTGGCCGTTGCCGTCGATGATGCCGCGGCCGTAGATCTTGATGTTCGTCGAGGAGTACCGGGTGGAGATGAACCAGGTGAGATCGCGGCCCTGCGAGGTCTTGTGTCCGGTCACCACATAGTGGCTGGCCTCGCCCGTGTAGCGGAGGACCGCGCCGGGGGCGAGGTAGAACGCGAGGTTGCTGCGCAGGTAGAGATTGCCGAGGGTGTAGACGCCGGCCGGGACGTACACGATGCCCTGCGTGCCGTTCGCGGAACCGTACGCGGCGGCGTCATTCAGGGCGTTCTGGAAGGGAGTTGTGGCGTAGGCGCCGGTGTTCGGCTGGGCCGAGTAGGGCGCGCTCTGCACGTTGAAGATGCCGGTGCCGCTGGTCGCCGGGCGGTTGGTCTCGGCGGGGTCGGCGGCGATGACCAGGTTGGGGCGGCCGTCGAGTTTGACGATCAGGTACTCGTCGTTCTGGACGGTGAAGGTGAGCGTCGGGCCGCTGACGGTGCCCGTGATGCCCAGTTTCTGCGGGCTGATGCTGTACGAGCCGATGGCCGTGTTGTTGACCTTGGTCACGGAGATGGTGGCGGTGCCCGTGCCCAGGGCGAGTTGGGCGATGTCGTACCCGGTGTACTTGGTGACGGGCACGGACGTGCCGTTGACCGTCAACTTGTAGTCGGTGGAGGCCGGGTAGATGGACGGGACCGGGTACGCGGACACCGTGCCCGCCGCGGCCTGCGCGGACTGCGGGGCGCCGAGGAGTGCCGCCACGCCGAGCAGGAGCGCGGTCAACACCAGGGCCAGCGGGCGCAGTACGCGGTTCTCGGTTCCGTCGGCCGCGGTCAACAGCCGTCTGTCGGCCGCGATCAACGGCCAACTCATCGACGATCTCATCCGGGGTCCTCCTGTAGTCACATCGGTGGGGGCACGTTAGACGGGATGGAAACGTTGCCAGTGACATGACCACACTAATGGTCTGGACCGCGGACGCCTATGTGCTGTGCCGGGTCGGCGTCACTCCCTTGTCACCTCAGGACGAACCTCCGTCGCCCGGGACTCAACTCCCGCAAACAGAACGGCGATCCCTCGGTCCGCTCCCGAATCGCTGCCATATTCGAGAACCACTTCGGAGGTGGCTGTGACGCTAGAGGCGACGACATCCCTGACGGCAGTGACACCCTCGGCGGACGCCACCGCCGGACGCATCGGCGATCTGGAACACCGTCGGGCGCAGGTTGTGGCCACGGCCGCGCCGAGAAGACGCGGTGCTCTCGGTGCGCGGGAGCGGATCGAACGGCTGCTGGACGCGGGGTCGTTCGCGGAGACCGGCGGGTTCGTGCGGGCCAGATCCCTCGGTGACGGCGCCCAACGCCCGTATGGCGACGGGGTCGTGACCGGGTACGGCACGGTCGACGGACGGCCGGTCTGCGTCTTCGCGCAGGACTCGACGGTCTTCGGCGGCAGCATGGGCGAGGCCTTCGGCGAGAAGACCGTGGCCCTCATGGAGCTCGCCCTGAAGACCGGCTGCCCGGTCGTCGGCCTCAACGACTCCGGCGGCGCCCGCATCCAGGAGGGCGTCAACTCCCTCGCCCTCTACGCCGAGTTGGTGCGCCGGAATGTGAAGGCATCCGGAGTGATCCCGCAGATCTCCGTCATCCTGGGCCCGTGTGCGGGCGGTGCCGCGTACTCCCCCGCCATCACCGACTTCACCGTGATGGTGGACGGCGCCTCGCACATGTTCGTCACCGGCCCCGACGTCATCGAGGCGGTCACCGGCGAACGCACCACCGCCGAGGAACTGGGCGGCGCCCGCACCAGCAACTCCGTGAACGGCAACGCCCACTTCCTCGCCGCCGACGAGGAGGACGCGCTCGACACCGTACGCGATCTGCTGTCGTACCTTCCGGCCAACAACCTTGAGCGGCCACCGGAGTTCACGCCCGGATCGGTGGCCGACGGGGCTCCGCTGGACGCGGTCGTGCCCGACCGGCTCGGTCAGGCCTACGACATGCGGGACATCCTGCACGCGGTCGTCGACGACGCTGAACTCCTGTACGTCCAGGAGCTGTTCGCGCCGAACATCATCTGTGCGCTGGCCCGGGTCGAGGGGGCGAGTGTCGGGGTCGTCGCCAATCAGCCGCTGCACCTCGCCGGTGTCCTCGACATCGACGCCTCCGAGAAGGCCGCGCGGTTCGTACGGTTCTGCGACGCGTTCGGCATCCCGCTGCTGACCTTCGCCGACGTCCCCGGCTATCTCTCCGGCGTCCGCCAGGAGCGCGGCGGCATCATCCGGCGCGGCGCCAAACTCCTCTACGCGTACGCCGAGGCGACCGTCCCGAAGGTCACCGTCGTCGTACGCAAGGCGTACGGCGGCGGATACGCGGTGATGGGCTCCAAGCATCTCGGCGCCGACCTCAACCTCGCCTGGCCCACCGCCCGTATCGCGGTCATGGGCGCGGAGGGTGCCGTGGGTGTGCTGCATCGGCGTGAACTCGCCGCCGCGGCCGACCCCGAGGCGTTGCGGGCCGACCTGGTCGCCGCGTACGAGGCCACGCACGGGACGCCGTACCTCGCCGCCGAGCGCGGGTACGTCGACGACGTCATCGCGCCGCGCGACACCCGCGCCCATGTCAGCCGCGCCCTGCGCGCCCTGCGCGGCAAGCGTGCCCCGATGCCCGAGCGGCGACACGGCAACATCCCGCTCTGACCGCTCTGTTCACCCTCTCCAGCTCTCCAGCTCTCCAGTCGACACCGCGTCGTACCGCGATGTGAGGAGCCCCGCCCGATGGACAGCCGCCGCCCCCCGCTCGCCCCCGCGTACCGGACTCTGCCCGAGTACGTGCGGCACTGGGCCGAACTCACCCCGGACCGGCGGGCGTTCACGTTCGTCGACCACCCCGCCCCCAACTCCCGCGGCGTGCACCGCACGCTGACCTGGCAGCGCCTGGATCTGCGCGTGCGGGCACTGGCCGCCCGGCTCGCCGAGCACGCCGAACCCGGGTCGCGGGTAGCCGTGTTGTGCCCACAGGGGACGGACTACATCACCGGCTTTCTGGCCGCGCTGACGGCCGGGATGGTCGCCGTTCCGCTGTATCCGCCCGGTCTGCCGGGGCAGGGCGACCGGCTGGTCGGGGTGTTGGGCGACGCGCGTCCGGCGGTCGTGCTGACCGCCGGCCGGGCTCTGGAGGAGGTGGCGGACTTCTGCGAGCGCGCGCAGGTCACCGTCCTCGCGGCGGACCGGGTCCCCGACTCCGCCGCCCTCAACTGGCGGGCACCGGCGCCGGATCCGGCCGCGACCGCCTACCTCCAGTACACCTCCGGCTCCACCCGCGCTCCGGCCGGCGTGGAGATCACGCACGCGAACGTCGTCGCCAACGCCCGCCAGGCGCTTGCCGCTTACGGCGCCGACACGCACCAGGTGACCTGCGTGGGCTGGTTGCCGCTCTACCACGACATGGGGTTGGTGCTGAGCGTCGCGGCCCCCGTCGTACGGGGACTGCTGTCGGTGCTCATGGACCCGGCCGCGTTCCTGCACGAACCGGCCCGCTGGCTACGGCTGTTGGCCGCGCATCCGCGGGCGCTGAGTGCCGCGCCCAACTTCGCCTACGACTACTGCGCCTCCGCCGTCACCGGGGCGCAGAAGGAGGGGCTGCGGCTGGACGGGGTCGCCGCGCTGATCAACGGCAGCGAACCCGTCCGGCCCGGCACCGCCGACCGTTTCCAGGCCGCGTTCGCCGCGCAGGGGCTCGCGGCGGAGGTCCACTGTCCGTCGTACGGGCTCGCCGAGGCCACCGTCTTCGTCAGCGCCGCCCGACCCGGCCGACCGCTCGGCCGGTTCGCCCTCGACCGGGACTCCCTCGCCGCCGGGAAGGCCCTGCCCGCTCGGCCCGAGGACCCGCGAGCCGTGCTCCTTGCGGGCTGCGGTACGCCAGTTGGGCAGCGCGTGCGCATCGTCGATCCGGTCGCCCATGCCGTGCTGGCCGAGGGGGAGGTCGGGGAGATCTGGGTGCAGGGTCCCAATGTGGGGCGCGGCTACTGGAACAACTCGGCGCAGACCGAGCGCGTCTTCGGCGCCGTGCTCGGCGAGGAGGCGCCGGGCAGTTGGCTGCGCACCGGCGACCTCGGGACCGTGCTGGAGGGGCAGTTGATCGTCACCGGTCGCCTCAAGGACCTCATCGTCGTCGACGGCCGCAACCACTACCCGCAGGACGTGGAGGCCACTGCCCAGGACGCCCATCACGCCGTACGACGCGACCGGCTCGCCGCGTTCGGGGTGCCGGGCGGCGCGGGCGAGCGGGTGGTGGTGGTCGCCGAGCACGCGCGTACGACCAGCATCGCCGACATCGACGTACCCGCCCTGACGCAGGCCGTACGCGCGGCCGTCTCCGCCCGGCACGGGCTACGCCTCGCCGACGTCATCCTCGTCGCACCCGGCACGGTCCCCCGGACCACCAGCGGCAAGGTGTCGCGCGCCCTGACCCGCACCCGGTACCTGGAAGGCGCCTACGCCGCGGAGACCGCGGTATGACGGCCGCCGACACGAGAACGCTGCTGCGCCGCCGGATCACCGAACGGGTCGCCGAGTGGAACAACACCCCTGTCGAGGACGTCCCGTTGGACCGACCGCTGGCCGACCTCGGCATGTCCTCGCGGGAAGCGGTGGTGCTGGCGGGCGAGTTGTCCTCGCTGACGGGACACGAGCTGCCCGCGACCCTGCTCTGGGAGGCGCCGACCGTGGACGCGCTGGTGGATCGGGTGTGCGGTACGGCCACGCGAACTGCCGTACCGGAGGCCCCTGTTGCTGTGGCGCCGGGCGAGCCCGTGGCGGTCATCGGGGTCGGCTGCCGACTGCCGGGCGGGGTGCGCGGACCGGCCGACTACTGGCACTTACTCATCGACGGTGTCGACGCGATCGGCCGCGTCCCCGAGGACAGATGGGCCGATTTCACAGCGTTCCCACCGCCAGAAACTCCTCTGTACGGCGGCTACTTGGACGACGTCGCCGGGTTCGACGCCGACTTCTTCCGCATCACCCCGCGTGAGGCGGCGGTGATGGACCCCCAGCAACGCATCCTCCTGGAGGTCGTCCGCGAGACCCTCGACCACGCCGCCGTCCCCGCACCTTCCTTGGCGGGTACGGCCACCGGCATCTACGTCGGTGTCTCGGCCCCGGAGTACGGACAGCTCACCGGCGCCGACGCGAACGCCGTCGACCCGTGGGCACCGGCGGGTGCGGCGCTCAGTGTGACGGCGGGCCGACTGGCGTACGTACTGGACACCCGTGGGCCCAACATGGCGGTGGACACGGCCTGTTCGTCCTCCCTGGTCGCCGTGCACCAGGCCTGCGTCAGCCTCCGCACCGGCGAGACCGACACCGCGATCGCCGCCGGAGTCAACGTCCTCCTGTCCCCCGTCGTCGGTGTCGCCTTCGAACGGGCCGGCGCCCTCGCCCCGGACGGCCGCTGCAAGCCGTTCGCCACCACGGCCGACGGCATCGGACGCGGCGAGGGCTGTGCGGCGGTGCTGTTGAAACGGCTGTCCGACGCGGAACGGGACGGCGACCGTGTGCTCGCCGTCATCCGCGCCACCGCCGTCAACTCCGACGGGCGCTCGAACGGCCTGCTGGCCCCCAACCCAGCAGCCCAGCAAGCCCTGTTGGTGACCGCCTACGCACGAGCCGGACTCACCCCGGCCCACATCGACTACATCGAGGCGCACGGCACCGGCACGCCGCTGGGCGACCCAATCGAGGCGGGCGCGCTCGGGGCGGTGCTGGGCGAGGGACGTGACCCCGAACAGCCGTTGC
Organism: Streptomyces prunicolor; assembly: GCF_045162825.1. Taxonomy (NCBI): domain Bacteria; kingdom Bacillati; phylum Actinomycetota; class Actinomycetes; order Kitasatosporales; family Streptomycetaceae; genus Streptomyces; species Streptomyces prunicolor. The sequence continues at coordinate 1,343,268 of NZ_CP108676.1, forward strand.
TGCTCGGCTCGGTGAAGGGAAACCTCGGCCACCTGGAGTCCGCGGCCGGCATCACCGGCCTGGTGAAGGCGGTCCTCGCTCTCCACCACGACCTCGTCCCACCGTCGCTGCACGGCAACACCCTCGACGACGCACGACTGCGCGTCGTCACCGAGCCCGAACCCTGGCCCCGCTACGGCGGTACGGCCACCGCCGGCATCTCGGGCTTCGGGTTCGGCGGCACCAACGCCCATGCGGTACTGGAGGAATGGCGGCCCGCGCTCCCCCTGCCGGAAGAGTCCACCGCGCGCCTCCACCTCCTCTCCGACGTCGACACCGAGCGGGTCCGCGACACCGCGTCCCGTCTCGCCACGTGGCTCCGCACGCCCGAGGGGAGCGCCGCCCGCCCCGCCGATGTGGCGCGCACCCTCGCGGGACGGGTGGGACGCGGACCCGTACGTGCCGCGCTCGTCGCGGGCGGTCGGGGTGAACTGGCCGAAGCGCTGGGCGCGTTGGCGCGAGAAGGCGGTCCGGATGCGCGGGTGGTGACCGGTGACCGTGATCGCGTGGGGCCCGGTCCAGTATGGGTGTTCTCCGGGTACGGCAGCCAGTGGACCGGCATGGGCCGCCAACTCCTCCTGGAGGAACCGGCCTTCGCCGCCGCCGTGGAGAAACTCGACGCGCGGCTCTCCGACGTGTTCGGCTTCTCCCTCCACGAGCACCTGACCTCCGCCGGGGAACTCGACCGACTGAACGTCTCCCAACCCGTCCTGTTCGGCGTCCAGTTGGCACTCGCCGAGCTGTGGCGGTCGTACGGCGTCGAACCGGTCGCCGTGATCGGCCACTCCCTGGGCGAGGTCGCCGCCGCCGTCTGCGCGGGCGCGCTGGATGTGGCGGACGCCGCTCGGGTCGTCGCCGTACGGGCACGGCTGCTGGGGCGGTTGCACGGGGGCGCGATGGCCGTCGTAGACCTGGCCGACGGTGAACTGGCCGCCCTGGAACGGGACTTCCCGGGTGTGGCCGTCGCCGTCCATTCCTCGCCGCGGCAGAAGGTCGTCACCGGTGACGAGATGGCTGTTGGCCGGTTGGTGCGCCGGTTGGAGGAGCGAGGGCGTGCCGCTCGGGCCATGCGGGTCGTCGGCGCCGGGCATTCGCCTCAGGTGGAGCCGTTGTTGCCGGAACTGGTCGAGGCCCTCGCCGACGTCAGGGGGCGGTCGCCACGTATCCCCGTGTACTCCACCGTCCTCGACGACCCGCGCGGCGCCTGCGAGTTCGACGCCGGCCACTGGGCCGCCAACCTGCGTCGGCCGGTGCGCCTGGACCGGGCCCTCGGCGCCGCCGCGGCCGACGGGCACACCGCCTTCGTGGAGATCGCGCCGCATCCGGTCCTGGCCCGGTCCATCGCCGACAACGTGCCCGGTGCCCTCAGCGTCGGCACACTGCGCCGCGATGCGGGCGGATCTGCCGCGTTCTTGAGGGAGTTGGGGTCCTTGTACGCGGCGGGACTGGAGCTGCCCCTCCCGTCCGGCCGGGTCATCGACCTCCCCGCACCGCGCTGGCGGCACGTCCGGTACTGGTGGACCGACGGCCGAACTCCCGTCACTGCGCCCGCCGCACACCGCTGGGCCGAGCCCGCCCCGGCCGCCGGAGACTCGGTGACCGCCCGCGTCAGCCACCACATCTCCGCCGTCACCGGCCACCCGGCGGCCCGCATCACCCCGACCACGGCCCTGACCGACCTCGGCCTGGACTCCCTCATGGCCGTCCGCATCCGCACCGCCCTGCAACGCGACTTCGGTGTCGAGCTGCACCTGCGCGATCTGTTCGACGCCGGCACGGTCGCCGAAGTGGCGGACCGGATAGGGCAGTTGACCGACCCGCCGTCCCCGCTCCCTCCGCTCTTCCTGTTCCACGCCGCCGGTGGAACCACCGACGTCTACCGCGCACTCGCCGAACGTCTCGGTGAGGACCGGGCGGTGCACGGACTGGACCGGATCGAGGACGCCCACACCGTCTCCGAGAAGGCCCGCCGCTACGCCGAGGCGATCGCCGACGCCCATCCCAACGCGCCCTGCGTGCTCGTCGGTTGGTCCTTCGGCGGTTTCGTGGCGCAGGAGACGGCTCGTCAACTCACCGCCGCCGGGCGGGAGGTCGGACTCGTCGTGCTGATCGATTCCGTACGCCCCCTCCCCCAGCCCGACCGCACGCCCGCCGACCGCATCCGCGCGCATCTCATGGGCTTCGCCCAGCACGTCGCCGACACCTACGGGGTCCAACTCCCCGTGCCCTACGACGATCTCGTGGCGTTGGACGACGACCACGAGCGCATCGACCTCGTGCTGCGCACCCTGCGCGGAGTCGTGAAGGTGCCATCGGCCGCGTTGCAGCATCAGCGTGCCTCGTACCTGGATCTGCGGATCGGCGAGGCGCATCAACCGGGCCGGTACGAGGGGCGGGTGGTGCTGTACCGGGCCACCGAACCGGCTCCGCACACCGTGCGTGACCCGGCGTACGAACGGGACGACGACGCGCTCGGCTGGGACGAGGTGTGCCCGCGTCTGACGGTCGTACCGGTGGCGGGGCATCACCTGTCGCTGCTCGACCCGCCGTGCGTCGACGAGATCGCCGCCCATCTGCGGCGGGTGCTCGCCTTGCCGGAGGGACCCGCCGAACCAGCCTGAGGAGCCGCCATGCCGCACCACCACCCCCACGGGATATCCCGCCGCGCCGTCACAAGGGCCACCGCGGCCACGGGACTTGCCGTCCTGTTCGGTGCCACGGCCTCCGTAGGCCGGGCTCGCGCCGCGACGCAGATCTCGGCGCGCACGTTCGACGTGTCCGTGTCGTCGCCCGCGCTGGGCCGCAGCGCGCCGGTGCGGCTGATCCTGCCGTCGGACTTCGACGCGCAGCCCGGGCGGACGTATCCCGTGCTGTATCTGCTGCACGGGGCGCACGACGACTACACGTCCTGGACGCGGGAGACGGACATCGAGGCGTTCACCGAGGGCCGGGACCTGATCGTGGCGATGCCGGACGCGGGGCCGACCGGCATCCCGAGCGCGTGGCGGGACGGTCCCGACTACGAGACCTTCCAACTCCAGGAGGTTCCGGCGCTGTTGGCCCGTGACTACCGGGCGTCCGGTGTGCGGGCCGTCGCCGGGGTGTCCACCGGGGGCTACGGCGCGATGGCGCACGCGGCCCGTCACCCTGGCGCGTTCACCGCCGCCGCGTCCTACAGCGGCATCCTCGACACCACGGCTCCCGGGGTGCCCTCGCTGGTGGACGCCATCGTGGCCCGCGAGAACCTGGCGCCCCGCACCCTCTGGGGCAATCCCCTTCTGGACCTGCTGACTTGGCAGGCGTTCAATCCGCGCGCCCGGGCCGTCGGACTGCGCGGGACACCCTTGTACGTGTCCAACGGCAGTGGTGTGGCCGGGGGTTCGGGCGACTGGCTGCCCGAGGCGCTGGAGAGTCTGCTGTGGCCCTCCGCGCACAGTTTCACCGGCTTTCTCGCGCTGCTCGGCATCCCGGTCACCACGCACTTCTATTCGGGAGGAGGTCACAGCTGGGCTTACTGGAAAGGGGAGTTCACCACCTCGTGGCCGATGCTCGCCGGTGCGCTGGGGCTGCCGGAGTGATGTCGGTGCAGCCGGGGCACGGAACGGAGCGCAGGGGACGACCGTCCAACACGGGACGTCCCCCTCGTCCCACGGGCAACAGTCCGTGGGCGAGCCGCCTCCGGGGGAAAGGAGTGTCCGTCGTGGCTGTCCCCACCCCGCGCGGAGTACCCACCGAGCCCGAGACCGCTCTGGTTCCGCCCGACCTGGCCGAGCTGCTGCGCGCCCAACTCGCCGCCGTCTCGAACGAGGTGGAGGAGGTGGTCCGCAGAGAGGTCCCCGAGTACGCGCGGCCGGCCGACGGCACCTATCGCGAGAACCTCAGATCCGGGGTGGTGCAGGCGCTCACGCTGTTCGTCGACCACATCGCGGACCCGCACGGCCAGAACGCCGCGATGGCGGCGGCGTACTACGCCGAACTCGGGCGCGGCGAGGCCCTGGAGGGCCGCAGTCTGGAGGCGCTTCAGTCGGCGATCCGCGTGGGCGGGCTGCACGCCTGGCGGCTGATGGGCCGCACGGCGGAGGAACTCGGCCTGGATTCGGCGGTGGTGGCCGCACTGGGCGAGCTGGCGTTCCGGACCGTGCACGAGGTCGCGGAGGCGGCCGCCGCCGGATACGCGGAGGCGCAGTCGCGCAGCACGGACGAGGTCGAGCGGCGGCGCCGCCGACTGCTCGAACTCCTCCTGGGCGAGGGACCGGTGGCCCAGGAGGCCTTGCAGGACCTGGCGCACAGCGCGCGGTGGCGGGTGCCCGCGCGGGTCGCCGTCATCGCGCTGGCCGGCCCCGCGGACCCGCACGCGGAGGACCGGCCGCCGGCGATGCCGGGCGCGCTGGCCGACATGGAGTCCCGGCCACCGCGCGTGCTGGTGCCGGACCCGGAGGGCTACGGCCGGTTCGGCGGGCGGTCGTTCGTCCTCGGCCTGGGCGGCCGTCCGGCGGCGATCGGTCCCACGGTGCCGGTCGTCGAGGCCGCGCGGTCCCTGCACTGGGCCACGCGGGCGTTGGGGCTGATGGGCCGCGGGGTGCTGCCCCGGCAAGGTGTGGTGCTGTGCGCCGACCATCTGTCGACGCTGCTGCTGCACAGCGACGAACCGCTGCTCGCCCAGCTGGAGTTACGGGCGCTCGCGCCGCTCGACGCCGCGTCCGAGGGCCAACGCCCGCGGCTGGCCGAGACGTTGCTCGCCTGGCTGCTCAGCGGCAGCAACGTCCCCGATGTCGCCGCCCGGCTCCACATCCACCCGCAGACGGTCCGCTATCGCCTGCGCCAGTTGGAGAAACTCTTCGGCGCGTCCCTGCACGACCCGGGAACCCGTCTCGATCTGATCCTCGCGCTGCGTTCGGCGGATTTACGGGAGGGCGATCGCGACTCACGAGGCAGTGACCGAGACTCACGGGGCGACAAAAACAGAGAGAGTTTCTGAATTCCCGTCCATAACACCGGGAACAGGAACGCGAATACCTTCGGGACAGTCCTTTCCACAGGCGCTTCACGCGCCCCACCCTCAAAGGATTCCCATGCGTATTCGCTTATGCCTCGCCGCGCTCTCGCTGGTCGGCGGAGCCGGGCTCGCCACCCTCTCCGCACCCGCCGCATCGGCCGCCACCTGCTCCGACCTCGACGTCGTGGCGGCTCGCGGCACCTTCGAGCCGGGCACACTCGGCCTGATCGTCGGCGACCCGGTGTACTCCGCACTCCAGAAGAAAATCACCGGAAAGACGCTCTCCAGCTATGCGGTGAACTATCCCGCCGACCTTTCCCTCACGTCCGCCGCGACGGGAAACCTCGATGTGGTGAACCACGTCAACGCACAAGCGACGGCCTGCCCCAATCAGCGTTTCATTCTCGTCGGCTATTCGCAGGGCGCGAACGTCGTCGACAACTCCATCGGAATCAGCAGCGACGGTGCGGTGGTCGGCAGCCCGATCGTGGCGACCATCCCCGCCGCGGTGGAGCCGAAGGTCGCCGCGGTACTGCTGTTCGGCAACCCGATCCGGGCCCTCGGCAAGAGCGTCACCGGCACCTATCAGAGCCGCACCATCGACTTCTGTGCCAACGGTGACCCCATCTGCCAGAACGGCGGGACCGACGTCCTCGCGCACCTCGGCTACACCTCCGACGCGGACGCGGCGGCCACGTTCGCCGCGGGCAAGGTCTGAGCCGTAGCGACGCTGCAGGGCCCGGGAGTTGATCCTCCCGGGCCCTACTGATGCGCGGGGAAGGCTACTTGGGCGACAGGGCGAACGCGGCGAGACTGCTGGAAACCGCCTCGGGCCGGCCGTTGTTCTGGACGGGTGCCGCGGTCAGTACGTCGAGGTGCTGGTAGCCGGGGGCGATCACGGGATGCAGGTCGGCCGGGATGTGGTCGGCGAGCAGTCCGTCGCCCGCGAGCACGGTGAGCGTCGGGTTGGCGGTCAACCCGCCCGGGTGGACGAGGAGTTGCTTCACCTGCGGCGAGGTGGCCAGCTCGATGTCGGTGACCAGCTTCGTCGGGAAGTACTGCTCGGTGAAGTCCAGCGGCTGCTCCCCCATGCTGCGGGCCAGCTCGTGGATGTCGGTGACCTCCTTGGAGGCGTTGGTGAACGGGGTGCCGTCGGCCGACCGGTACCCGGGGTCGTCGGCCGCGCCGACACGGTCGTAATTGCGCCAGGTGTACAGCGGACCGTGCGGCTGGGCCGGGATGGCCTTGTACTCGACGCCGACGATCTGCGACTGGTCCGAACTGCCGTTGGCGACAGGGAAGTTCTTGTCGACGATCGGGCCGCCGTCGAAGAAGCCGACGCTGCTCTGCAGGAACGCGAGGGGCACGGAGTTGTCGTCCATGAGGGACCCGAGCACCGCGTCGTTGGTGAGCCGGAAGTCCTTCACCGCGGGTGAGCCGGTGAGGAAGGTGGCGGTGTCCTTGGAGAACAGGAAGCGGTTCGTCGCCTCGATGTTGACGTTGGAGGGGAGGTAGGACGGCAGGTCCGCCTCGCCGTCCGGGTTCTGTACGGCACCCAGGCCGGCGATGGCGAGCAGGGTCATCGTCTCGGGGTTGAGCAGCACGGGCGCGGACAGCGAACGGGACAGCACGCCGCTGTCGAGCCCGGCCTGGACGACCGCGTAACCCAGCCCGATATCAGGCAAGTTGGTGTCGTCCGGGATGCTGCCGTTGAGGTCCGTCAGGTCGGTGGAGATCGTCGTGTCGAGGGCGAAGTACCCGGCGCACTGGTTCTGCCCGGCGTCCGCCGTGGTCGCGGGGTTGCCGTCGAAGTCGGCGGCCGCGAAGTACCCGGTGATGACGCCGCCGAGCGAGTGGCCGCCGCACAGCACCTTGTTCTTGCGCAGGGTCGGGTCGGGCAACTCGGCCGTGAGCAGGTCGTATTCGTCCCGTACGGTCTGCTGGATGCCGAGCTTGGCCATCCAGCCGAGCTGGTCGTTGCCGACGAACCCGGCGAAGGTCCGGCCGCCGACGGCCTTGCCCCGGTAGTAGTAGTCGACGGCCGTGTGCTGGTCGCCCGAGGCGATACCGGTGGGATCCTCAAGGCAGTTGGAGCGCCGGTCCAGGGCCCAGAACTCGATGTGCCGTCCCTGCGCGGCGGCTTGGGCGACCGTGTCGCGGGCGACGCTGTCGAACGCACCGGCGCCCTCCAGGATGCCGGGCTGGGCCACGAGGATCCGGTCGGCGTCGGCCGACGCGCTCGGTCCGTCGGCGGCGCGGTAGCGCAGATACGACAGCCAGTCGCACGCCGCCGGACGGGCGCCGAACGACTGCGGTAACGGCGCTTTCACCCGCACCACCGACTCGACCACACCGTCGGCGGGATGCGTCGACGCGACCGAGGTCTCGGTGCGGGCGCTCTCGCCCTGGGCCTGTGGAGCGGCGGCGGTGAGCGCGCCGGCGGTCAACAGCGCCGCCAGCGCGGCACCGCGCCACGTACGTCCCGCGTTCGCGGCTCCGCGCCACGAACTTCCTTTGCTGCGACTCGTGTTCATGGCCGGACCGTAGGACGGTCGAGGCCACGGGATCAGGCGGTGCTCACAAGAACGCAGCGCACGACCGCACCCTTGTCACCTGCTCGCAGAGGCAGCGAACGAAGTGTGGTCAGACATCCTTGATCGTCGCGGTGACGGGCGTGCCGGTCTCCACCGTACGGCTGACCGTGCACAGCCGGTCGTGCGAGACGGTGACCGCCCGGGGCAGGATCGCGCGGGCCCGGTCCCCTGCCTCGCCCTCCGGGAAGCGCACGGCGAAGGTGACCGCCAGGTCGGTCATCCGGTTGCCGAGGTCGTCGCTGACCTTGTTGCCGGTCACGGTGACGGTGAACCCGTCCGGCTCCGCGTGCCGTGTGGTGGCGACGTCGACGTCGGCCGCGGTGCAGCCGCCGATCGCGGCGAGCAGCAGCTCGACCGGGGTGAACTCGGTACCGCCGCCGACGGCGGTACCGAAGTCGATGGTGCCGCCGCGGGCGTTGGTCGCGGTGAAGCGGCCGGGGGCGGTGCGGTCGACGGTTACTTGGCGCAGGGGGTTGTCGCTCATGGTGGGGATCTTGCCAGAGAGCCGTGGGCAGGTCCCCGCAAGGTTTCCGCAAGGCCCGTGCAAGCCTTCCGTCCGCCGCGGGGGGCAGGACGCCCGGCAGGAGGGTCCGCCCGGGCCCGTACGGACAACGGGGGAACATCATGTCGGCGTTGAGCCCAGGTACAGATCCATCGGGTGTCGAACGCGAGTGGCTGACCTTGGTCGATCGCAAGACGGTCCTGGTCGTCGTCCACACCTTGGCCTATGGAAAGCGACTGGTCGACGTCCTGTCGCTGTTGGAGGCCGACTTCAGGATCCAGGTGGTGTTCACCGCGCCGCCGCACGTCTTCGGCGACGAAGTCCCGCCGTTTCTGCGGAAGTTGGGAGGAGCGGTACTGCCGTGGAGCGAGGCCGTACGGATGACGTTCGACCTCGCGTTGGCAGCCGGCCCGCGGGGAGTGGAAGAGATCTCCGCTCCCTTGCTGACGCTGCCGCACGGGGCCGGATACCTCAAACGGTGGAACACGGGGCCGCACAAGGGCGTCGCCGGGCTGCGCAGACAGGACCTCGCGCCCGGGGGGAAGCTGCCAGCCGCCGTGGCCGTACCTCATCACGCGGAGTTGTCCGTGCTGGAGCGGCACTGCCCCGAGGTACTGCCGCTCGCGCATGTGATCGGGGATCCCGTCCACGACCGGATCGTGGCGAGCCTGCCGTTGCGCGCCGCCTACCGGCGGGCGCTCGGTCTCGCGGACGGGCAGCGTCTGGTGGTCGTCGCCTCCACCTGGGGAGCGCGATCGTCCTTCGGCCGGTTCGAGGCGTTGCTTCCGCGTCTCATGGCCGAGTTGCCCGTCGGACGATTCCGCGCGGTCATCCTCGTCCATCCGAACGTGTGGTCCGGGCACGGTTCTTGGCAGGTGCGCGCCTGGCTGGCGCGCTGTGCCCGGCTGGGCGTCGCGCTGCTGGCGCCCGAGGCCGACTGGCGGCCTCTCCTCATCGCCGCGGACCACGTCATCGGCGACCACGGTTCCGTCACCATGTACGCAACCCTCACCAACGCCCCCATTCTGCTGGCGAGTTCACCGGAACGGGAGATCAACCCCTCCTCTCCGGCCGCCGCCCTCGCCCTGACCGCGCCCGCGCTCTCGCCCACCCACCCGCTGGTCGCCCAACTCGACTACGCCACCGCCGAATACCGGCCCGAGGAGTACGCGGCGATCGCCGCGCGCATCACCTCGGAACCAGGGCGGTTCAACCGGAACATGCGTCGGCTGATGTACCGGCTGCTGGGCCTTGGCCAGCCCGCACACGAACCGGAGACCGTCCCCCTGCCGGAACCTCCCGGCCTGGACACCTGGGCCGGCGGCCGACGGGAGGTTCCGGCGTGAGGCATCTCGTCACCGTCGCCCTGCGCCGGGCCACGGCTCCGACGGCACCCCGCCCCACGTCCCCGCCGCGACGGGAGGACACAGCCTCCGTCCTGACACTCCGGGGCACCTCGGCCGGACGCGTCTACGCCTTCACGGCCCTGGCCGGTTTCGCGAGGACCGCCGGGGCGTCCGACACCGACGAGCACTTCGCGGTCGACGCCGACGTCTGCCGCGAACGCCGCCTGTTGAACTGCGCGGACGTTCTGTACGCGAGCCGGGCACGGCGGTCGGCTGAGGCGGTGTGCTGGCTGACGGGCGTCACCGCCGCGTTTCCCGGCTGTCGGCTCGCAGCGGCGCCCTTGGCCGAAGGCGGCTGGGCCGTACTCGACAGCGTGAGCCGGAGAGCCGTCTTCGTGGGCCTCCGCGTTCCCGGGGATCGGCCACTGTTGGCTTCCTGTCTGCACGCCTGGCTGGTGGCGGGACATGAGGTGGCGGTCCTTCAGAACATCCATGTGATGCACGGGACGTAGGATTCCGGTCCCGTCACGACAGTCCTGGCACGGCGCCCGTCAGCGCAGTCTGCGGGCGTCGGCCTGGCTGGTGATCTCGTACAGGGCGAGGGCCCGTGCGTGGAGGTGCCCGGCCGCCGTGTCGTCCCCTCGCTCCCGGGCGCTGTCGCCGAGCATCTCCAGGGTGCGGGCCTGCCAGTGCAGGGCGCCCGAGGCGGTGAACGTCTCAAGGGCCTCACGCATCTGGGCCGTGCCCGTGGTGTGGTCTCCGGCGCGGGCTCGGGTACGGCCGAGGAAGGCGAGGGCCCGAGCCGCGTCGTGCGGGTCGGACACGGCCAGAAGACCGTTCCGGGCCAGGGTGAACGAGGTGACGGCCCGGTCGAGGTCCTGCTCGGCGAGCGCGATCTCGCCGAGCAGAATCCTCGCGAGGGCCACCCCGCGCGGGTATCCGCACTCCGTCCACGTCTCCACCGCACGATCGAGGTCGGCCACCGCCTCGGGGAACCGGCCGCTCTCGAAATGGCATCCGCCCAGGCCCAGCCGTGCCTGTCCCTCGTCCCGTCGGTCACCGGCCTCCCGGGCCGCCCGTAGCGATGCCGTGTACCACTCGACGGCTTCTTCGGTACGGCCCGCGGCGGCCAGGCCGATGGCTCCGGAGTTGAGCATCTGCCGTTCGGCTTCGTGGTTTCCGTCGCTGCGGGCGGCGGCCAGCCCGATGCGGTGCGCCTCGATCCACAGGTCGTAGTGGCGCAGGCGGAGGAACAACGGCCACATCGCGTCGACGAGTTGCCAGGCGGTGGCGTGCCAGTCACGTTCGGCGGCCAGGCGCAGGACCGCCATCAGATGGGTTCGCCTGGAGTCCAGCCAGCCGAGGGCACCGACGTCGTCGTCGAAGGGCACGGGGAGGTGGTCGGCGTACGCGTAGACGCGTGGCAGGGTGAACTGGATGGGTGTGATGCGCTGTTGGGCCTCGGTGGCGGTCCGCAGATACCAGTCGGTGACGCGGCGCTCGGTCCGTTCGCGGTCCGTCGCGGTCTGCGTCGCTGTGGCACGGTCGTGGGCGTGCACCCGGACGAGATCGTGGAAGCGGTATGTGTCCGGCCCGATGTCCTCCAGCATGTTGGCCTCGACGAGTTCGCCCAGCCTTCGCTCCGCCCACGCCGGTGGCTCCGCACAGGCCGCGGCGGCGGTGCGCACGTCGAAGGTGGGCACCGGCAGCACGCCGAGTGCGCGGTAGAGCCGGGCGGGCTCCGGACCGAGCACCCCGTACGACGCGTCCAGCGCGTTCTGCACCGTCCCTTCCCCTTCCACTTCCAGCACGGCCAGCCGGTCCTGGTCCGGGGTGAGCGCGTCGGCGAGGGCGGCAACGGGCTGCCCCGGACGCGCGGCGAGCCGGGCGGAGGCGAGACACACGGCGAGCGGCAGTCCCGCGCACAGAGAGACGATCTGGCGGACCGCGGAGAGTTCACCGGCGACGCGGTCCGCACCGGCGCCCCGGATGAACAGCTCCATACCGGCTGCGGCGCCGAGCGAACCGAGTCGGTGGAACCCGGCCCCGTCCATGCCCAGCCCGGTCAGCCTGTGACGGCTCGTGACGACGACGAGCCCACCGCTTCCGCCCGGTAACAACGGCCGGATCTGTGCCGCGGTGAAGGCGTTGTCCAGCATGACCGCGATCCGCAGGTGCGCGGTCACGGAACGCCACAGGGAGGCCTGTTCGGCCAGATCGCCGGGCACCGAGGAGATTCCGAACCCCCGCAGGAACTGACCGAGGATCTCGCCCGGGTCCGCCGGAACGCTCGCGACGTGTCCGCGCAGATCCGCATACAACTGCCCGTCGGGAAAGGCCGGTTCGTGGGTCCGCAGCCACCGGGTGACGAACGTCGTCTTGCCGATGCCGGCGGGCCCGTTCACCACGATGAGCGACTGGGCGGCAGTGCCGTCGGCGCGCCCCTTGAACAGCCGGTCCAGAGCCGCGTGTTCCTCCACCCGGTCGGTGAAATGGTGCGGGACCGGAAGGAGTTGACGGGGTGTCGGTGGCCGCGAGGGCGGCGGGGCCTGGATGTGGATACCGCCCTGGACGTCGTGTGCCTGGACGGTGGGACCGTACAAGTGGGCGTCGCCGCCGATGACGTTGCCGTCCCGGCCCCGGTCTTCCTCCCGTGCCGCAGACATGCGCCCGTCCTCCCCGGCCGTGTTCCGCTGTGCCGATCAGACGCGTCCTACCCCTGTCCGGGTCCGGACGATCCGGGGGACGACGAAGAAGACCCTGGACAGAAACGATTCAGCCAGCGCGCGGGCACCCCTGGAAACACTCCCGCCTTCCTGTCATGCTCATTCCTCCGTTACCAAGTCCATACCCCGCCGCCATGTTCGCCGAGTGGCTCTGAACCGCGGGAGGCGCTGGTGGAATTCGAGGTACTGGGCCCAGTGGGCCTTCGAGTGAACGGTCGGCGCGTGGAACTCGGCTCCGACAAGGCCCGGATCCTCATGGCGTCGATGGCGCTGACGGCGGGCCGTCCGATCGCGCTGGACACGCTCATGGACCGGCTGTGGGACGACGAACCGCCGCCGCATGCACGTGAGAACGTGCACACATACGTCTCAAGGATCCGCAGACACCTTCGGCTGGTCGACCCCTCCTCGACGGGTGCGGCCCGCATCATCACCCGCGCTCACACCTACACACTGGAGACCGCCCACGCGGCCGTCGACTGGGATCGGTTCCAGCGCCTCGTGGCACAGGCCGGCACCCTCGTGTCCGCAGGCGATCACGATCAGGCAGCCGCCCTCCTCGACCGGTCGGAGCAACTCTGGCGGGGCGAGGCACTGGCAGGTCTGCCCGGGCTGTGGGCCGAGACCGTACGCAGGACGCTGACGGAACGCCGTCTCGGTGCCACCGTCTCCCGGATCGCCGTCCTCCTGCGACTGGGCCGATTCGCGGGCCTCACCGCCGAGTTGACCGCTCTCGTCGAGCGGTACCCCGGCGACGAGACGCTTGCCGGCCAGTTGATGCTGGCGTACTACGCCACCGATCGCTACACGGAAGCCCTCCGCGTCCATCAGGAGATCCGCCAGCTCCTGATGACACAGTTCGGCTCCCGTCCGGGCGTAGAACTGAGACGCATCCACAGCGGAATCCTCGATCGCGCTCCGGTCGGCGATCTCATCAGTGGCGACGGCACGGCGACCCGCTTACCCGCCCGCACCGCCACGGCACCACACCCCGCACCCGACCGAACCCTGCCCACGTCTGCGCGCCCGCCCCGGAATCTCCCCCATCAGCCTCCCCTCGTGGGCCGCCGCCCGGAACTGCGGGCACTCGACGCAGTGGTCGAGACGACGCCGGAGGACGGCGCGCTGGTCAGCCTCGAATCCGTCAGCACGGTCAGTGGCATGGCGGGGGTCGGGAAGACCGCGCTGGCGGTACACAGCGCCCGCCGGGTCGCCGCGAAGTTCCCCGATGCACAGCTCTACCTGGATCTTCGCGGGCATTCATCCGTCGGGGAACCTCTGGATCCCGACACGGCCCTGGCCACGCTCCTACGACTGCTCGGCGCGCCCGCGGAGACCATTCCCCTCGAACTCGAAAGCCGCAGCGCCCTGTGGCGGACGATGCTTGCCGAGCGGCGGGCCGTCATCGTCCTCGACGACGCGGTGAGCGCCCATCAGATCCGTCCCCTGCTGCCCGGCGGCTCCCCGTCCTTGACCATCGTCACCAGCCGACGTCACCTCACCGGCCTGCCGCACGCCCGGCACATTCCGCTCGACGTGCTGCCCGACGACGACGCCGTCGCCCTGTTCTGCGCGTTCGCGGGCGTGGAGCGCGCCCACGGAATCGACGAAATCACCCGGATCGTCCGACACTGCGGTGGCCTGCCGCTCGCGATAGAACTCGTGGCGAGCCGCTTCCGCGCCCACCCTTCGTGGACGCTCACCACATTGGCCGACCGCCTCGCCCGTCCAGAGGGCCGACTGGACGAGATCAGGGACACGGACCAGGACGTAGTGCGTGTTTTCGACCTCATGTACCGGACCCTGTCCGCGGAAGACCGTACGGCGTTCCGTCGCCTCAGCCTGCACCCCGGCCAGGACTTCACCGCGGAGGCAGCCGCCGCCATGCTGGACGTGCGTCCGGTCGTCGCGGAACGCGTCCTTGAGTCGCTCCTCGCCGCGCACACTCTTCGCGAGCCGACACCCGACCGCTACCAGTACCACGACCTGCTGCGGGAGTACGGCCGTTCGAGGTCCGCCATCGACGACAGCGAACAGGAGCGGTCCGGCGCCCTGCGCCGTCTGATCGATTTCTACGCGTCCGCCACCGACCGTGCCGACCGCCTCGCCTATGCCCGCCGCACCAGACCCGGCCTGCCTTGCACCCCGCCCCGCGGTGGAACGCCGCACTGGTCCGACGCCGACGCCGCGCGATCGTGGCTCGCCGCCGAACACACCAACTTGTTGGCCGTGGAGGCCTGCGCCCGTGGCCAAGGGCAGCCGGAAATCGCAGCACGGCTCGCCTACGCCATGTCCGGTTTCCTCAACGCGGAGTGCCACTGGAATGACGCGCACACCGTCCTCCGCCCCGCCGCGGACCACTGGTCCCGGACCGGCGACTCGGCCGCCCTGTGTCGCACCCTGTCGCAGCTGAGCGCCCTGCACGCGCACACCGGCCGCTACCCGGAAGCCACCGAAACCGGAGAGCGCGCCCTGGAGATCGCCCGCAGGACAGAGGACGTGGCCGCGGAGGCAGAGGCCCTACGGACTCTCGGCACCCTCAACTGGCACCTGGGCGAACACCGGACAGCCCTCGTCCTCTTTCAGAAGTCGTTCAGCCTGACGGCCTTGTCCGGCGACCCCTGGGACAGAGCACGCGGATACAACAACATCGCGGTGTCCCTTTTGTTCCTCGGAGAGCACGACAGGGCGCGTGAGCATTTCGAGAAAGCGCTTACGGGATTCACCGAGACAAGCGACTACACGGCACTGGGGAAAGCGCTTAACAACCTCGGCGACCTGGACATGAGAGTCGGGGAACTGGAATCCGCTCGACGCTCTTTCGAGAAGGCGCTCTTCTACTTGGAGCAATCAGGAAATCGTCACGACAGGGCAACCGTACGCGGAAGTCTGGCCGATGCGCTCACCGAGTCGGGCGACACGAATGCCGCATTAATACTGTACCAGGAAACCCTCCTTGAATTCAGGTCCCTCGGCGATCAGAAGAGCCAGGCCGACACCCTGATCGGACTGGGCGAGGCCCACCGCAAGGCGGGAGACACGGCAGAAGCGGTTTGCCACCTCTCGGACGCGCTCGACCTCGCCGAACACATCGGCGCGACCCATCAGCAGGCGCAGGCTCAACGACGGTTGGGGCAGGCCCATTTGACCGCGGGGCGCCTCGTCTCCGCGAGCCATCACCTGGAGATCGCCGTCGCCCTGTCCGCACGCATTCATGACATGGACGAAACAATTCAAGCAATGCACGCGCTGAGCGAGGTGCGATCGGCCTCCGGTGACCTCGCCGCCTCACGGGAACTGCTTGAACGGGCGCTCGGTATTACAAGAAACCACACCCCGGCGAAGGGCGTGCAATAAGCAACCGCTTGGCATGTGTTACCGCGAAAGTGAAAGCGGCGGAATGCACAAACATCTCCGCCTCGGGCGCACCGATGCCCGAACGGGCATCCGAACCTGTTAGGTTGTGCACGTAAATTAACAGGAACGACCAAAAGGAACTTCCGCGCGTGCACATATCGACACTAAAGAGGTCCGGGATGGCCCTCTTCGCCATGGCGGCTCTCGCTCTGGCAGCACCCCACGCAATGGCCGCCGAATCCGCTCCGACCACCAAGGTCGTCGCAGTCGTCGCAGTCACTGAGCTCGACCCGGATCGCTGCATAATTATCTAGATCGGGGCACAATCGATCATTTGGGGTGCCTGGTCCGGTGGGGGCAGCACGCGTGCTGCCCCCACCGGACGGTTCAGGAGACCTGTGAGGCGTCGACCAGGACGACTCGGTGGTTGTACTGGATCGTGTAGTACTTGGCCGCGCCGGTGACATAGGTGTCGCCCGAGACGAAGAAGTCGTCGGCGCTGACCGGCGGTTGGGTGGCGACGTAGGCCTGGCCCGCCGGGAAGGCGTAGACGGTCAGGGGCTTCTGGGTGGACGGGGACAGGCCGGAGGGGTACTCCGACGCCTGCGGGTAGCCGGAGCCGTACAGGGCCGCGGCCTGGTCGCCGGAGTGGAGGACCGTGGCGCCGGGCGCGGCACAGGTGTTGACGCCGCGTGGGTTGTGGAACCACACCTTCGCGCCGCTGAACCAGATGGCGGTCCAGTCGCCGTCGACGTCGGCGACCACGAACTGCTGGCCGGCCTGGACGGTGCTGCCCCAGTCGTGGATCGAGTCGGTGCCCGCGCTCGCGCCCGGGTGGATGGCCGGGTCGGCGAACAGGGGCGCGTCCGCGCTCGGGGCGGTGCGCACCGGAAGGAAGTTGGCGGGCGCGGTGTTCTCGGTGCACTCGGTGGTGGCGCCCGTGGGGTCGTCGGCCGGGCAGACCTGGACGGTCTGTTCGTTGGTCGCGAACTCGGGGCTGATGGTGACCGCCGAACCCACCCTCGGGACACGGCGGGCGGCACTGTCCGCGTGCGCGGCCCTCGTCGGGGCGACCATGTCCATGAACGCGGTCCAGTCCCAGTACGGGCCGGGGTCCCAGTGCATGCCCCGCACATAACTGTCCTGCGGGCCGGGCACGTTGTCGTGGCCGATGATGTGCTCGCGGTCGAGCGGGATGTCGTACTTCGCGGCGAGGTACTTCACGAGATCGGCCGTCGCCCGGTACTGCGCCTGCGAGTACCAGGTGGCACCGTGCGCGGCGTAGCCCTCGTGCTCGATGCCGACGGAGTGCATGTTGAACCAGTAGTTGCCGGCGTGGAACGCGATGTCCTTGGTGTGCGTCATCTGCGTGACGGCCGCGTCCGAGGCCCGCATGACGTAGTGCGCCGAGTCGCCGGACCCCGCCGTCTGGAACGTCTTGATCGCGGCGTCGTACGACGACTCGGTGTCGTGCAGGACGATGTACTTGATCTGTACGCCGTCGTCCGGCCGGCCCGCCACCTGCCCGTTGGAGGCGGCCGCGGCGAGGAAGGTGCAGTCGACCGTGGGCGGGCACTCGGTGTCGGTGGCGGTCACGGCGGCTTTCAGCTTCAGCTCGGACAGTTGCCGCGTCTCAGGGTGGACCGCACGCTGCGCCACGAGGTGAACGCGCTGTCCGTCGATGGTGGTACGCGAGGCGCCCGAGGACACGGTCTTGAAGACACGGTCGGCGAAGAGCTGCGCGGCCTTCCTGTCCGACGACTGGCTGTACTTGGCCACCGCCCCGTACCAGTCGGCCGGATCGGCGGAGCTCTTCCCTTTCAACTCCCTCTGGTACGAGGCGAGCAGGGCGGCACCGGCGCGGATGTTCTCGCGGTCGTCGGTACGCAGCTTCGCCGCCGGGATGTCGGTGAGGTCGGCCGCCGCGTCGAGGGTGTGCAGGGCCGGGTCCGCCGTCAGCGCGGCGAGGTCACCTCGGCCGACGGCACCCGTCGCGCCCCCGGACACCATCTTGGCGGTGACGTCCGTCAGGTTCATCGGGCCGTATCCGCCCGAGGTGTTGTAGTGCCCGTCGTGGTCGTCCCACTGCGACTCCTGGTACGACACGGCCAGGAGCACGGGCAGCGGTACGCCGAACTCCTTGGCCGCGTCAGCGAAGGAGGCCTGCCGGTCGGCGCCCGGGGTCTGCGCGGCCTGCGCCGTCGACGGCAGAACGGCGAAACAGCCCGCGGCGACGGCGCCGCCGGCCAGGATCGCGGCCAGCGTCTTCCGGGGTGATCTTCTACGCGAGGATTGCTGCAAGGATCTTCCCTTGTACGTAGTGCCCTGATGTGTGGGTGGTGCTTGCTTGATGTGCATGGAGTGCCCTGCCGCAGACGTGCGGGGCGACGCCTGCCCGAACCACTATGCGGAAGCTTCCACCATCACCGGGCGGACTTCACAACTCCCGTATGCCGCAGGCGAGTCGGTTCGTGTACGGCGTGGCGGAGGTGCTCACCAGCTGATCTACGAGCCGACCTCGCTCGGCGAGGGGGGCACCGGCGGCAACGTACCGAAGTCCGTTTCAGGGGGCGGATAATCGGCGCTGTTCGGCCGTGGGTCACGCTATTCTGACCCGGCAGTCCACCCTGGACTGTCCGGCCCTGCGGCGGGCCAGGTTCCTCCTGACCCGTAGATGTGGGTGCGGTGTGAGCGAGCAGAACGGCGTCGAAGCGGAGCTGGTCGATCTCCGGGCCGTCGGTCCGGCGGAGATCCTCACCGTCGACACGCCAGTCCTGAAGGCATCGATGCGTCGTCTGCTGAGACGGATCGACGATCCCGCGAGCAGCATGGGCGGATACAACCCGCAGCGCGACGAATAGCCCGGGTGCCTGGCCATGCGTGTCGACACCCAACAACATCGCCTCGCGGCGGCCGACCACCGTCAACTACTGCGCGGACAGGGCGGCCCGGACGCGATCGCGCTGCTCAACGCCGGTGAACGCAGTTGGCGGCTGCTGCTGTTGCGAGCCCTGGCGGACGCCACCGCCCCGTCCGCCGACCTGCCGACCGGCCCGTTGCCCGCGCTGCAGGAGGGCTGGCACCTGCTGACCCGCGCCTGGGCGACCGCCCCCGGCGCGGTGGAACGGCTGCTGCTGTACCCGCCGGTCGGCACCTGGGCCGCGCACACGCTGCGCCGGGTGCGTGACACGGTGCAGGGCGAATCCCCGCTGTGGGCCGAGACCGGCCACCTGCACGCGGTCGCCGCGTCCGCCGCCGTCATGGCCGGGCTCGACTTCCGCACCCGGGTGCCGGTCCGTGCGGGCTGGGCAGTGCTCCCCCGTCTCGGCGGCGCCCGGGTCGCGGCGGCCGACGGACCGTGGGCCGCCGTAGAGGTGGAGTCGACGGCCGGTGTCGTGCGGGTCGGCCCGGTGGCGGTGGGGGCAGCGGGGTGGCACGGGCTGCGGGAGTTGCGCGCCGAGGGCTGCACCCTGCTGCTGGACGACATCGACCCGTATCGGGGGCTGCGCGAGCCGCGCGCGCCCGAGCCCGTGGACACGGCCGACCGATGGGCCGAACTGTTCGCCGGGGCCTGGGAGTTGCTGCTCCGGGACGACCCCGAGGGCGCGGCGGGCGCGGCAGCCGGACTGCGCTCGGTGGTGCCTCGGCCCCGGTCCGAGCGGTACCGCCCGCGCAGCGCCTCTTCGGGCGACGCCTTCGGATCCGTACTGGCTTCCGAACCCGACGACGCCGAGCAGTTCGCATGCACGCTCGTGCATGAGTTCCAGCACCACAAACTCGGCGCCTTCATGCACCTGTTCACCCTGTACGACGACGGCGGCACCGAACGCTTCTACGCGCCCTGGCGCGACGACCCCCGGCCACTGGGCGGACTCCTCCAGGGGGTCTACGCGTTCTTCGGAGTCACCCGCTTCTGGCGGGGGCGGCGCGGGGCGGCGGCGGAGTTCGAGTACACGCTGTGGCGGGAGCAGACGCTCACCGCGCTGGACGGCATCCGCACCGCGCGACGGCTCACCCCCCTGGGACGGGAGCTCGTCGACGAGCTGACGACATGCCTGACGGCCTGGCGGGAGGAGGCGGTGGGAGTCAGGGCCCGGGATGCCGCAGCCCTGGCGGCCGCCGATCACCGGGCCACCTGGCGGGCGTATCACGTCCAGCCCGGATCCGATGCGGTGGCCCGGATCGCCCGGGCCTACGACCCGGCCGGGAACACGCCGCTCGTGCTGCCGCCGGACGAGGGCGTGGTCGTACCGGGCAAACCGTGTCGCGGTCTGGATACCCGGGCGGTGCTGTTGCGGCGGTCGCTCGTCGAAGGTGACGCGGCCGGGCGGGCCGTGGAGGGAGCGCGTCCGGAGGATGTCGCTCTGGTGACGGGTGACCACGACACGGCTCGCGCCCGCTTCACCGAGCGGGTGCTG
Organism: Streptomyces prunicolor; assembly: GCF_045162825.1. Taxonomy (NCBI): domain Bacteria; kingdom Bacillati; phylum Actinomycetota; class Actinomycetes; order Kitasatosporales; family Streptomycetaceae; genus Streptomyces; species Streptomyces prunicolor. The sequence goes on from NZ_CP108676.1 coordinate 1,363,246, forward strand.
CGCGGACCGGACCCGGACGCCTGGTCCGGACTCGGTCTGGCGCTGCGTGCGCAGGGCCATCCGGCGGCCGAAGTCCTGCTGAGGCGGCCGGAGTTCGTGATGGCCGTGCACAGTGCGCTCGGGCACAACACGGATCCCGTGCGGCTGGCCGCCGCGTTCCGGCACTGACCCCGGGTCACCAGGGCAACGAAACGGATCTCCGGCACCGCTCCCAGGTCACAGGGGCAGCGGGTCGATGAAGCAGTTGGCGCGTGCCCAGCTCTCCAGGTCGCTCGTCGCCGGGTGTTCGAGGCCGAGCCGCTCACGCATCGCGGCCAGGGTCTGGCCGTGCTGTTCCTCTCCCTCCTCGTCGCGTGCCAGCTCGCGCAGGTCCAGTGCTCTGTTGGCCGCCACGGTCAGCGTCGAGGGGTGCATCTCGCCGAGCACCTCCGTCGAGTGCTCCAGGGTCTCCGTGCCCAGTTCCAGGGCCTCCTGGTGGCGCCCGAGTCCCGCCAGGTCACTGGCCAGGTTGGTCGCCACCACCATGGTCAGCGGGTGCCGTTCGCCGAGCTTGTCGCACATCGTGGCGTAGGCGGCGCGGTCCAGTTCGTGGGCCGCTTCGAGCCGTCCGTCCATGCGGGAGGTGATCGCCAGATTGGCCTGGGCCGACACCGTGTGCGGGTGTTCGTCGCCGAAGACGCGCCGGTACCGCTCCAGCGATGCCTCGGCCAGTTCGCGGGCCCGGTCCAGATGCCCGGTGTAGCGCAGGTCCACGGACAGGCCCAGGGCGGCGGCGATCGTGTCCGGGTGTTCCGGCCCGAACCGCGCTTCCATGATCACCAGTACCTGCTCCGACAGGTCCAGGGCGGCTTCGTGGTCACCCGCCTTCCGCCGGGCCACCGCGAGCACCCGCTTGGCGTGCAGCACGGCCGGGTTGTCCTCGCGCAGGTGGCGCACGTACTGGCTGACGACCTCCTCCTGGCGGTTGCGCGCGTGCTGGTACAGGCCCAGTTCGCGCTCGTCGATGGTGAGGCCCACCCGGGTCAGCAGGGTCTGTTCGTGCTCCGCGCCCAACAGTGTCTGCTTCAACTCCCAGGTGGTGCGGTCCAGTTCGTAGGCCTCCCGGAAACTGCCGACCAGCCGCAGGGCCACCCCGAGGTTGTGCGCCGCGTTCAGGGTGAAGGGGTCGTCCTCGCCGAAGGCGATGGTCGCGGTGTCGAAGACACGGCGGCTCTGGTCCAGCGCCTTGCGGAAGTCGCCCTTGACGCGCAGGTCTGCGGCGACCGCGCCGATGGCGTCCAGTTGGCTCTCCCGGGCCTCGACCGCGCGGGTCGGTGCCGAGGGAGTGAGGGCCTCATGGGCGTTCAGCGTGGCCTCGTTGATCTGTGCGGCCTCCTCGTAGCGCCCCATGCTGAAGAGGATCCAGCCGAGCCACCAGGCGAGTTGCAGAGTCTTCTCGTCATCGGTGCCGAACAGCTCGGTGGCGGCTCGGTGCGCCTCGCGGGTGAACTGCAGAGCACTCTCGTGGTCGCCGAAGCGCTGGAGGTACTTCGCCGTGTTGAACACCAGGTCGCGCACCCAGGGGTCGGTCGAGTGGATGGCGTCGGAGGCCACGACATGGGGGTACAGCTCCGAGTAGCGGTCCCAGTGCGCGTTCGCCTCCGGGTCTCGGGGATCGGCCGAGGCGAGCAGCGACTGCGCGCCGAACCGCATGCGTTCCCGTTCTCTCGGGGTCATCCGCTGGGCCAGCACGATCTGCACGAGGCGGTGCATGTGCAGCGAGTTGTTGCGGGGGTCGATGCGGGCCAGCGAGAACCGCTTGATCTCGCGGATCGCCCGCCCCAGACGCATCGGGTCGGCCAGCGCGGCGTCCAGCTCCGGCGAGATCGTGCCGTGGTGGACACCCGAGAACAGCGAGCGGGGAATCGGCTCGGCCGCGAAGTACGAGCACACCTGGAGCAGGTGCAGCGCCTCGGGGTTGGTGTGCTCGACCCGGTCGAGGGACACGTTCCACGCGGTCGCGACGGACTCCTGGTACAGGTTCGGCGCGCCCTCGAAGAGCAGATCGCTGCGCTTCTCGTTGAACAGGCGCAGGTATTCCTGCGCGGGCATGCCGGTCTGGGCCCGCCAGGCAGCCGCCTGCTCGATCGCGAGCGGCAGATCGCCGAGGGCCTCGGCCAGCAGGTCGGCGTCCTGCGGTGACAGCTCGGGCCCGCGTTTGTTCAGGAGCGCGATGCTCTCCGCCCGTTCGAAGACGTTCACTTCGAGGCAGCCGGCGATGTCCTCCCACTGCGGGTTGCGGGAGGTGATCAGGACCGCGCCGTGCTGCGAGTTCGGGAGATAGGGCGCGAGTGTCTGCGCGTTCTCCGCGTTGTCGAAGACCAACAGCCAGCGGGTGTACGGCACTCCGCGGCGCAGCGCGTCCAGCGCCCGGGCCATGGTGGAGCTCGCGTCGCCGTCGGCGTCGACACCGACGCCGAGCCGGCCGGCCAGGTGGGAGAGGACGTTGACGATGCCGGGAGTGTGCTCGCTGGGCACCCAGCACACCAGGTCGTAGTCGGCCTGGTGCTCGTAGACGTACTCGATGGCGAGCTGGGACTTGCCGATGCCGCCGAGCCCGTACATCGCCTCGGGGAGGACCGCGGTGGGCTGGCGTTCGGCGGCCAGCCGTTCGGCGAGTTCGTCGAGCAGCCGTTCGCGGCCGGTGAAGTTGGGGTTGCGCGGAGGGACGTTCTCCCAGACCGCCGGTGACGGTCCCTGGGAGTGGCGACGTCGTGTCGAAGGCGTGGTCGAACTCTGCGGCGGCTCAGCGACGCTGGACATGGGGTCCCCCTCGGATCCGTTGCTCGCCCCTGGCGGAGGCGATGCCGTTCCCGGGGCCGTTCCCCGGCCGGGCGGTGCGCCGCCCACGCGGTCCAGCCGTCCGCGACGTCATGACGCGTCGCCGTAGACGAGGACGGGCAGATTGTCCGGTGTGTCGAAGATGACGACGAACTGACGGTTCCAGGAAGATCCGACGTCCGCGGGACCGTCGTCATCGTCCTGTCCGAACTGGCGTACGTCGAGACGTCCTTCGGCCATGATGCGCCGGTGGAGGGCGGCGAAGTCCGGCTCCGCGCGCTCGTGGTGGCGCCACATCACGAGCGGAACGCCGTGCCTGAGGGCCATGCTGACCTCGCTGCGGCCGGCGTCCGAGTCGGGTTTCCCGGTCAGCACTCCGGCGACCGGTTCGGCCGCGACCGTGTCCGGCTGGTCCAACGAGCTGACCTGGAACAGCAGTTGACCCGTGGCCCGGTTGGTCCGCTGCCAGTGGTCCTGCCACACCGCGCGCCAGGTCCTGTTGTGCAGGCGGTCCAGGCTGTGCACGACCAGCGGGAAGGACACCGCCGCCTGGGGCAGCCCGCCGGAGGCGATCAGCTTGTCGGGATGGTCGATGAGGTCGAGCGGCAGGATGTACTCGATCTCGACCCGGTCCTCGGGAACCCCGTAGACCTCGCGCAGAGCGCGGAAGGACGCCTCGACCCGGTCGGACAACCGGGTGAGCCGGATGACCCGTTCGGCGAGCGGCATCGGCAGCCGCCGCCAGGCGGCGGGCTGAGGACGGCACTGGAAGTAGAACGACACGGTCCAGCTGTCGGGGTCGTTGTTCGGATCCGGGGCCAGTTCGACCAGCAGCCGGGCCGAGGTGGAGGGTCGCACGGGTGCTCCGACCAGACCGGCCCGCAGGCGGTCCACCTGAAGTGCGTAGCCGCGGCCGCTGTCCTGGGCCTCGGTCGACGTCCCCGTCTCGGCCAACGGGCCTCTGGCGATGTCCAGTTGTACGGCCCAACGCCGGCTGTACTGCCAGATGGTGTCCGCGGTGAAACCGCCCACCGCGCTTGCCAGCAGTCCCAGGAACCGCAGGGCCGCGGGCAGTTCCTCGCCGTCCGTGCCCTCGCAGACCAGATGGACGAACGCCTTCCACGGCTCGTCGCAGTGCGCGGGCATCGCCGGGTCCGCACCGTTCGTGAAGGCCCGGGCGTAAAGAGCGGACACCCGGTGGCCGTTGAGGTCGTCCTGGACCAGTTTCCGCAGGGCTTCACGGAGTCCGAGCCAGTCGGGGGACCCCATGGTCTCCAGGGCATGGAACTCCTCGGCGAGGTAACGGAGTTCACCGATGCCGGACTCGTCGTGGGCGTACGACTCCGCGTAGACGTCGACCAGAGCGGCAAGTCGTTCGGGGTGCGGGGCGAGCCGGTCCACCAGCGCGGCGAGCAGGAACTCGCGGTCGAGGAAGGTTATCTCCGGTTCCTGGACCACCTCCGGCAGGAGCCGCGCGAACAGCGCGTGCCTGGCGTCCCACTCCCGTAGCGGCTCGGCCCGCTCAAGCCACCGGCGGATGGCGGACAGCACCTTGCGTCGGCTGTGGGCCTGCCCCTGCCCGCGGTCCCGCCAGTGCCCGTGGAACCCCGGGTCCGCCAGCAGCCGGGCTGCCGGAAGGACGCTGAGTCGACGGACGTTGCCCTGGTCGTTGCCGACGACGACCCCGATCACCGCACGCTGTCCGTCGACCAGCACGGCGGCGCCGGAGATGCCCTGCCAGCCGTCCGGGACGTCGGGGGCGTCCTCGGCCGTGACCTCGACCGGGCGCATCTCCGAGCGGCTCAGGTTGGCCGGACGTAACCGGCCGCCGCTCTGGTGCACGTTGTAGGCGTGCCGCTCGGTGTGGAGAAAGGCCGGGAAGCCGAAGATCGTGAAGTCGACGATGTCCGAGCCGGGCCAGCCCAGTCGGGGCAGGGACCGGGGATCGGGCGGCCGCCACCCGGAGCCGGTCACCACCAGGAGGGCGGCGTCCAGGCCGGCTTCGGCCTGCTCGCCCCCACCCTCGTCGCGGGGTGCGGGCGACCCGCTCCACACGACCTCGCAGCGATGCCAGGGCCAGTAGCCCGGAGCGTTTCCGCACCGGACCTCGATGACCACCTCCCCGACGTGGGGACGCTCCCTCGGCCACAGCACATGGGACGCGGTGAGGATCAGGTCCTCGTCGAGCAGCCAGCCGGACCCGTGCCCGACCACCTGTCCCCCGGCGTCCGTCAGACTGATCTCGACCAGCCGGTCCGGGGTGCCGTCGGCACCCGGCGCGGCGCCGAGGTGTTCGTCCTCCGCCGGACCGCCACGGTGCGGCTCGGGCGGAAGGGCCGGGGACACCGCGTCACCCAACCGTGTCGCCGGTAGGGGGCGGCGCACTGTTGCGGGACCGGCCTACGTCGTCCGTGACGTTGAGCGTGCCGCGCGGCTTGAGCGAGACCACCAGCCGGGTGGCGGTGCGCCGGGTCCACGAGCGGCCGGCCTTGGCCGTCACGTACCAGCTCACACCCCCCTCGACGCTGTCGCTCCGCTCGGCCTCCACATCCAGCTCGACGCTGATGTCCTGAACACTGAACCCGATGGCCTTGCCCACCCCTTGGCGCTGCGCGGCCTCCAGGTCCTGCCGCAGCGACTCGATGGCCTCGGTCAACGTCAGCCGTCGCACGTTCCGCCCCATTCGGCCCCCCTCCGAAACGCCCACGCGTGTGCCAAGGTCTCATGCGGGTCGGCAGCGCGTGGCCTGTTCAGCACACAAAGTCTGCATCGTCGTTTTACCCAGAGGGCGCAAGGCTGACGCTCGGCTCGGGGCCGACGGGAAGTGACCCCGACGCCGGCTCGTGCGACGGCCTCACGCGAGGAACGACAACCGGACCGTCCTGTTGGGGTTGTCGCGATTCGTATCCGCCAAACTCCGTTGGGGCGAATCCACTTCACCCGCGTTCGGAACATGAGCGGTCGATGCAACCGCACCATGACCACCTCCTGGCTCCAGGATTCTCCCGTCGGCCCTGCCCTGTGGCCGGGCAGCGACATCGACACGAAGCCACGGTGGCTGCGGCGGTCCGCCCTGGAACCTCCCGCGGGGCTAATGTCCGTCGGGTGAGTACAGACGATGCGAACCGGCGCTGGACACGGTCCATGCCCGAGGCCTACGAACGCCACCTGGTGCCGGTCTTCTTCCGGCCCTTCGCCGTCGACCTGGCCGCCAGGGCGGCAGCGCTACGGCCCCGCACGGTCCTGGAACTCGCCGCCGGAACCGGGGCGTTGACCTCGGCCCTGCTCACCGCGGTACCCACGGCCACGGTGGTGGCGACCGACCTCAACGAAGCGATGGTCACCGCAGGATCGGCACGGGAACCCCGTGCGGACTGGCGGCAGGCGGACGCCCAACACCTGCCCTTCGAGGACGACAGCTTCGACCTCGTCGTGTGCCAGTTCGGGGTGATGTTCTTCCCCGGCAGACCCGCCGCCTACACCGAGGTGCGCCGGGTCCTGGCCCCGCGGGGACGGTTCTTGTTCAACAGCTGGGGCCCGCTGGCCTCACACGGATTCGGGGCCGCCTTCCAAACCGCCCTGGAACAGTCCATGCCCGACGGAGCACCCCCGTTCCTGAAGGACGTGCCCCACGGCTACTCCGACCCGGCCGTCGTCACCGCGGACCTGGTGGCCGCCGGACTGACCCTGGCCACCGCCGAGGAGATCACGCTGGAAGGCGTCGCGGAGTCGGCAGCCTCCATCGCCACCGGGTTCTTCACCGGCACACCGGTGAGCGCCGCCGTGCAGGCCCGCGAAGACGCGCAGGCCCTCCAGGCCACCGTCACACAGAAGATGACGGACCAACTCGGCACCGGCCCCGTGACGGCACCGATGACCGCGACCGTCTACACAGCGCACCAGTAGGCAGAACCCTCCCCTCTTCGGAGCCCACGGCCATCGGCTTGGAGAGAGGCGGCCTGAGCGGAACTCTGACGCGGAACCTCCGCACCGGCCGGCAGCCGAGGAGGAAGCGTCGCCGCGCAGCCCTGATCGCGACGTGCCGAGCCCTGCCCAGCACAAGGGTTTGTGGGCCGCGATTGAAACCGTTCAATGCCCTCGCATCCACCTCGCGCACCGACTCCGCCCGGAGTGACGGCGAAGTAGCCCTGTCACGAAAACAGTTGCACGACGATTGACCCCGGCATCACCAGGCTCTACGTTACCCACGCCTCTCATATCTGAATCGATTCATCCCATTCCGTGCGAGTGAGGAGCCGTAATGATCAGCAGGAGGAACATGCTCGCGGGCGCGGTCGCCACGGTGGCAGCAGCGACCATCGACGGCGTACCGACGGTACCGGCGATGGCCGCGCCGGCATCCAGACAGACGCAGGCAGAGACACAGACGCTGCGCGACGGACTGCGCGTCACGGCGCCGACCGTGGAATACGTCCAACACCCGCTGGGGATCGACGCACAACGGCCCCGGCTGAGCTGGCCGTTGGCCTCCGACAGCGTCGGTGTGCGCCAGAGCGCCTATCAGATCCGCGTTGCCACCACCGCGTCACGTCTGTCCCGCCCGGACGTCTGGGACAGCGGAAAGGTCACGTCCGGCGAGTCGGTCCTCGTGTCCTACGGAGGTCCCGAACTCAAGCCCCGGACGCGCTATCACTGGTCCGTACGCGTGTGGGACGCCGACGGGCAGGTTTCCGACTGGAGCGCTTCCTCGTGGTGGGAGACCGGACTGATGGACGCGGGGCAGTGGAGCGCCGACTGGATCTCCGCACCGGCAGGCCTCGTGGACGCGCCGTCCTTCGAGGGCGGTTCCTGGATCTGGTTCCCCGAGGGCGATCCGACCAACAGCGTTCCTGCGGCCACCCGTTGGTTCCGCCGTACCGCCCAACTGCCCGACGGAATCACGTCGGCCACGCTCGCCATCACCGCGGACAACGTGTACGCCGTCTCCCTGAACGGGGTCGAGGTCGCCCACACCGATCTCGACACGGACAACGAGGACTGGAAACGCCCGGCGGTGATCGACGTACTGGCGCGCGTGCGGGCCGGCGACAACGTTATCGCCGTCGCCGCCACCAACGCGACCGAAGGCCCGGCGGGGCTCGTCGCGGTGCTTGTCGTCCGGACCGCCTCCGGTGAGCAGAAGGTGTTCACCGACGCCTCATGGAAGGCCACCAATCAGCAACCAGCCGACGGATGGCGGGAGTTGGAGTTCGACGACGGGGGCTGGCCATCGGTCCGGGTGGCAGCGGCCTGGGGCAGCGGACCGTGGGGACGCGTCGTCCCGGTGTCGTACGCCGTCACCCAACTGCGGCATGAATTCCGGCTGCCGCGTCGGAAGGTCTCCCGCGCGCGCCTGTACGCCACGGCGCTCGGCCTGTACGAGAGCCACCTCAACGGCACCCGAGTGGGCGTCGACCAGCTCGCCCCCGGCTGGACGGACTACCGCACCCGAGTCCAGTACCGGACGTACGACGTCACCGAACTCCTACGACCCGGCACCAACGCCATCGGGGCGTATCTGGCACCCGGCTGGTACGCCGGCAACGTGGGCATGTTCGGGCCCGGTCAGTACGGCCAAGTCCCGGCGCTTCTGGCCCAGTTGGAGGTGGAGTACGCGGACGGGACGAGCGAGCGCGTTGTGTCGGGCGCCGACTGGCGGGCCGCCGCGGGGCCGATCGTCGCCGCCGATCTGCTCAACGGCGAGACGTACGACGCGCGCAAGGAGACTCCCGGCTGGACCTCGCCCGGCTTCGACGACACGGGCTGGCTCGACGTACGAGGCATGGGGGGCGTCGGCGAGATCGGTCCCGACCTGATCGTCGCGCAGGTGGACGGTCCGGTGCGGGTGGAGCGGGAGCTGACACCGAAGAGCGTGACTCAACCCAAGCCCGGCGTCTACGTGTTGGACCTGGGCCAGAACATGGTCGGCTCGGTGCGGCTGCGCGTGTCGGGTGACGCGGGGACGGCCGTCCGGCTCAGACACGCCGAGGTGCTCAATCCCGACGGCACCGTCTACACCGCGAACCTGCGGACCGCGGCGGCGACCGACACGTACACCCTCAAGGGCGGCGGAAAGGAGGAGATCTACGAGCCCCGCTTCACCTTCCACGGTTTCCGGTACGTCGAGGTGACCGGATTCCCCGGCACGCCCTCGGCGAAAGCCGTCACCGGCCGCGTCATGCATACGTCCGCCCCCTTCACCCTCGACTTCGAGACCGACGTTCCGATGCTCAACCAGCTGCACCACAACATCACTTGGGGCCAGCGCGGCAACTTCCTCTCCGTTCCGACCGACACACCGGCGCGCGACGAGCGCCTGGGCTGGACGGGAGACATCAACGTCTTCGCGCCCACGGCCGCGTACACGATGGAGTCGGCGCGCTTCCTGTCCAAGTGGCTCGTCGATCTTCGGGACTCCCGTACCGGGGAGGGCGCGTTCACGGACGTGGCACCGATGGTCGGCACGGTCGGCAGCGGCACGGCCGGCTGGGGCGACGCGGGGGTCACGGTCCCCTGGTCCCTCTACCAGGCGTACGGCGACCGCCAAGTCCTCGCGGACGCCTGGCCGTCCGTCCAGTCCTGGCTGGCGTACCTGGAGAAGAACAGCGACCGACTGCTGCGCCCGGACCAGGGATACGGCGACTGGCTGAACGTCGAGGACGAGACCCCCAGGGACGTCATCGCCACCGCGTACTTCGCGCACAGCGCCGACCTCGCGGCCCGCATGGCCGGGGAACTCGGCACGGACACCGCGCCCTACCTCGATCTCTTCGAGCGGATACGAACGGCCTTCCAGGACGCCTACGTCACCTCCGAGGGCAGGATCAAGGGCGATACGCAGACGGCCTATGTCCTGGCGCTGTCGATGAACCTGCTGCCGGACACGTCGCGGAAGGCCGCCGCCGACCGGCTCGTCGCCCTGATCGAGGCCAAGGACTGGCACCTGTCGACAGGATTCCTCGGCACTCCCCGGCTCCTGCCCGTCCTGACCGACACCGGCCACACCGACGTCGCCTACCGCCTCCTACAACAGCGTTCCTTCCCCAGTTGGGGCTACCAGATCGACCGGGGCTCCACCACGATGTGGGAACGCTGGGACTCCATCCGCCCCGACGGCAGCTTCCAGGACGCGGGCATGAACTCCTTCAACCACTACGCCTACGGCTCGGTGGGCGAGTGGATGTACACGAACATCGCCGGCATCTCGGCGGGCCGGCCCGGCTACCGCGAGATCGTCATCCGCCCCCGCCCCGGCGGAGCCGTGACCACCGCCCGCGCCACGTTCACCTCGGTCTACGGCCCTGTCTCCACCCGTTGGCGGCAGCGGTCCGGCCGGTTCACGCTGACCTGCGCGGTGCCGCCCAACACGACCGCGGAGGTGTGGATCCCCGCGTCCACCCCGGACGCGGTGACCCGCACGCACGGGACGTACCTGCGCCAGGAGGACGACTGCGCGGTCTATCGGGTCGGCTCGGGCACCCACCGCTTCACCACCTGATCAAGGCGGTACGGCTGCCCGGAACGGTCACCGGCCGGGCAGCCGGGGCTGCAGCCAAGGATCGGGACCGGCATCAAGACCCCGCAAGAAAGGTGAGCCGCACCTTTCGCTCAGGGTTGTCCCTGTTCGTATCGACCAGACACACTGACTGCCACGTCCCCAACTCCAGCCGTCCGCCCACCACCGGCAACGTCGCATGCGGCGGCACGAACGCCGGGAGGACATGGTCGCGGCCGTGCCCCGGACTGCCGTGGCGGTGCTGCCAGCGGTCGTCGGCGGGGAGGAGAGTGTGCAGGGCGGCGAGGAGGTCGTCGTCGCTGCCGGCGCCCGTCTCCAGGATCGCCACGCCCGCCGTGGCGTGGGGGACGAAGATGTTGAGGAGGCCGTCCCGACCGGTCGCCGCCCCCTGGAGGAAGGCCTCGCAGTCGCGGGTCAGGTCCATGACCCGCTCCCTGGAACCGGTGGCGACGTTCAGGACGCGGGTGGTGAAGGCAGCTGACATGCCTCCCATCCTGGCCTATCCGCCGGGTTCCACGCCCCGTCGATCGCCCGGCCTGTGATACGAGGGGTCCAGTACGCGAGACACCGTTGACCGTGGCACGCCATCTGACCTATTTTCGGCCGCATGTTGCGTTCAGTTCTGCTCACCACGCGCGGTCACATCGACCTGCTGCGGGTGGCCTCCGCCGCGTGTCGCCGCGGCTGCTGACGTCTTCTTCCGCCCCACCTCTCTTTTCCCGCACTCCGCCGTGCCCGTGCACACCGTCGTGACATGGCGGCGTTGAGGCGTACCCCCCTTCTCACCGGACGCTCTCCCCCACCCGTGGAGCACCCATGAGCATCAGCCATGCCCCGCCCGACTCTTCAGGGCCGGATATTTCTCCTATATCAGGCTCGACGAAGACCGATACGGACGATCTCTCCTCCCTCGATCTCGTCCCCCTCCTCCCCACCTCATCGCGACGCACCCGCGTCCCCCGCTGGCTGCGTCGCACCACCGGCCCCCTCGCACTGCTCGCGCTCTGGCAACTCCTCAGCAGCACAGGCGTGTTGACCTCCGATGTGCTCGCCTCACCCGGGCGGATCTCCCGGGTCGGCTGGGATCTGATCGACAGCGGTTCGCTGGCCTCGGCCATGACCACCTCGCTCCAGCGGGTCGCCATCGGACTGTTGCTGGGTACGGTCATCGGCACCGGACTCGCCCTCGTCTCCGGTCTGTTCAGGGTCGGCGAGGACCTGGTCGACGCGCCCGTGCAGATGCTGCGGACCGTCCCCTTCGTCGGGCTGATCCCGCTGTTCATCATCTGGTTCGGCATCGGCGAGGCTCCCAAGGTCGCCATCATCACGCTCGGTGTGACCTTCCCGCTCTACCTCAACGTCTACGCCGGAATCCGGGGCGTGGACAGCCAGTTGATCGAGGCCGGGGAGTCGCTCGGGCTGTCCCGCTGGGGGCTCGTACGGCATGTGGTGCTGCCGGGCGCGCTGCCCAACGCGATGACCGGGCTGCGCTACTCCCTCGGTATCGCCTGGCTGGCGCTCGTCTTCGCCGAGCAGATCAACGCGGACGCCGGTATCGGCTTCCTCATGGTGCAGGCCCGGGATTTCCTCCAGACCGACGTGATCGTGGTCTGCCTGATCGTCTACGCCTTCCTCGGCCTGCTGGCCGACTTCCTCGTCCGCACCCTCGAAAGGCTGCTGCTGCAATGGCGACCGACGTTCACGGGCCGGTGAGCCCGCAGGCGGCGACCTCCTCGCCGGTGACCACGCAGGCGGTACGGGTCGAGGGGCTGACCCGCTCCTTCGACGGTCGCGCCGTCATCGACAAGCTTCAACTCGACGTGCAACAGGGCGAGTTCGTGGCGCTGCTGGGCCGCAGCGGCTGCGGCAAGTCCACGCTGCTGCGCATCCTCGCCGGGCTCGACCGGGACATCGAGGGCACCGTCCTCGTGCCGCGCCGCAAGGCCGTCGCGTTCCAGGCGCCCCGACTGATGCCGTGGAAGAAGGTGTGGCGCAACGTCCTGCTCGGACTGCCCGGCAAGCCCGAACGGGCCGTGGCAGAACGGGCGTTGGCGGAGGTCGGGCTCGGGGATCACTCCGACGCGTGGCCCAAGACGCTGTCCGGCGGTGAGGCGCAGCGTGCCTCGCTGGCCCGTGCGCTGGTGCGTGAGCCCGATCTGCTGCTGCTCGACGAGCCGTTCGGCGCGCTCGACGCGCTCACCCGTATCAAGGCCCAGCGGTTGGTGGGCGAGTTGTGGCAACGGCGGGGCTGCGCCGTCCTGTTGGTGACCCACGACGTCGAGGAGGCCGTGCTGCTCGCCGACCGGGTCCTGGTGATGGACGACGGCGTCATCGCGCACGAGCAGCGCATCGACCTCGACCGGCCGCGCGACATCACCGATCCCCGGTTCGCCGAACTCCGCGCCGGACTCCTGGAACGCCTCGGCGTCGACACCGCCGCCGAAGCCGCCTGAACTCCCCCACGCGTCAACCCAGTTACCGAGACCAGTTACCGAGAACGGACTCCCCCCTCATGCGACGAAGCCTCGTTCCCGCCGCCCTGTTCCTCCCCCTCACCCTCCTGCTCACCGCCTGCGGCGGGAACTCGGCCGCCGAGACCTCCACCGGCACCGACGGCAAGGGCTCCCTCACGCTCAACGTCGGTGACCAGAAAGGCGGTTCGGAGGCGGTGCTGCGGGCCGCCGGTGAACTCAAGAACCTGGACTACAAGATCAAGTGGTCCACGTTCACCTCCGGTCCGCCTCTCCTGGAAGCCGTCAACGCCAAGGCCGTCGACATCGGCGCCGTCGGCAACACCCCGCCGGTGTTCGCGGCGGGCGCGGGCTCCAAGATCAAGGTGGTGGCCGCCTCGCACGGCAACTCCCAGGGCGAGGCCATCCTCGTACCGAAGGACTCCAAGCTGACCTCGCCCGAGCAGCTCAAGGGCAAGTCCATAGCCGTGGCGCAGGGTTCGTCCGCGCACTTCCAGCTGATCGCCTCCCTCAAGGCGGCCGGGCTCACCCTGAGCGACGTCAAGGTCAAGTACCTCCAACCGGCCGACGCGCTGGCCGCGTTCACCAGCGGCAAGGTGGACGCGTGGACGGTCTGGGACCCGTACACCTCGCAGGTCCTCCAGGCGAAACAGGGCCGCATCCTGACGACCGGTCAGGGGCTGGTCAACGGGCTCAACTTCCAGGTGGCGGCGCCCTCCGCGCTGGGCGACAGCAAGAAGGCCGCGGCCATCAAGGACTATCTGGCACGGCTGCGGCGCGCGCAGGACTGGGTCTACGACCACCCCGACGCGTGGGCCAAGGTGTGGGCGAAGGACACCGGGCTGCCGTACGCGGTGGCGCTGGCCTCGGTGAAGCGGACGAACGCCTCCCGTATCTCGGTGGCCGTCGACAAGCCGCTGATCGCCTCCGAGCAGCAGATCGCGGACACCTTCACCAGCCTGAAGCTCATCCCGCGCAAGGTCGACTTCGCCGAGTTCGTCGACACCCGCTTCAACGGCAGCCTGCCGGCCTCGACGACCGCGCCGCGCGTCTACAAGGAGAAGTGACATGACCGTGCGTCTCCACTGGTTCCTGCCGACCGGCGGCGACGGCCGTACGCTCGTCGACCGGCACGCCTACGGACCCAACCGCGCGGGAGCGGTCCGCGGGGTGCGCTCGCCGGACATCGAGTACCTCGCCCAAATCGCCAAGGCGGCCGAGCAGTTGGGCTTCGAGGCGGTGCTCACGCCGACCGGCACCTGGTGCGAGGACGCCTGGCTGACCACCGTCGCGCTCGCGCAGCACACCGAGCGGCTGAAGTTCCTGGTGGCGTTCCGGCCCGGGGTGATCTCGCCGACGCTCGCCGCGCAGATGGCGGCGACCTATCAACGCCTCACGCGTGGGCGGCTGTTGCTCAATGTCGTCACCGGTGGCGACTCGGCCGAGCAGCGGCGCTTCGGCGACCGTCTCGACCACGATCAGCGGTATGCCCGTACGGACGAGTTCCTGTCGGTCGTCCGAGGGGTGTGGCGGGGAGAGCCGTACGACTTCGACGGTGTGCACTACCAGGTGGAGGGCGGGCTGACGGCGTTGCCGCCGGACCCGGTGCCACAGGTGTTCTTCGGTGGGTCGTCGGCGGCGGCCGGGCCGGTCGCCGCCCGACATGCGGACGTGTATCTCACCTGGGGAGAACCGCCCGCGCAGGTCAAGGAGAAGATCGACTGGATTCGCGGGCTCGCCGAGCGGGAGGGGCGGGACGTGCGGTTCGGGGTGCGGCTGCACACCATCTCGCGGGACTCGTCGGCCGAGGCGTGGGCGACCGCGAACCGGCTGCTCGACGACCTCGACGCCGACACGATCGCCGCCGCGCAGGTGGCGCTCGGGCGCAGCGAGTCGGTGGGCCAGCAGCGGATGCTGGCCCTGCACGGCGGTTCGCGGGCCGAGTTGGAGATCCATCCGAACCTGTGGGCGGGGGTCGGTCTCGTCCGGGGTGGGGCGGGCACCGCGCTCGTGGGCAGCCATGCCGAGGTCGCCGACCTGATCGAGGAGTACCACTCGCTGGGTGTCGAACACTTCGTGCTCTCCGGGTATCCGCATCTGGAGGAGGCGTACTGGTTCGGCGAGGGCGTGATTCCCGAGCTGGCGGCGCGTGGGCTGGTCGAGGGAGCGGCGCGGGCGGGGGTGCCGTTCCTCGTGGGGAGCGGGCGCTGAGCGCGGGAAGATCCATGGCCGCGGTGCTGTTCGTACAGGCGTGAACAACACGTGTGAGGTCGACGTGGTCGTCATAGGCGCCGGGCAGGCGGGTCTGGCCGGCGCCTATCACCTGCGGCGCACCGGTTTCGAGCCGGAGCGCGACTTCGTGGTGCTGGACCACGCGCCCGCGCCGGGCGGGGCCTGGCAGTTCCGGTGGCCGTCGTTGACGTACGGCAAGGTGCACGGGATGCACGCGCTGCCGGGCATGGAACTCACGGACGCGGACCCGGCCCGCCCGTCCGCCGAGGTGATCGCCGAGTACTTCGCCGCGTACGAGCGGGCCTTCGACCTGCGGGTACGGCGGCCGGTGGATGTGAAGGCGGTACGGGAAGGCGAGGGTGGCCGGCTGCTCGTCGAGACGTCGGACGGTACGTGGTCGACGCGGGCGGTGATCAACGCGACCGGCACCTGGGACCGGCCGTTCTGGCCGCGCTATCCCGGTCAAGAGACCTTCCGGGGGCGGCAGTTGCACACCGCGCAGTACCCGGGGCCCGAGGAGTTCGCCGGGCTGCGGGTGATCGTGGTGGGCGGGGGCGCGTCCGGCACGCAGCACCTGATGGAGCTCGCTCCGTACGCCGCCGCGACGACGTGGGTGACCCGGCGTCCGCCGGTTTTCCGCGAGGGTCCCTTCAGCGAGGACGTGGGCCGGGCTGCCGTCGCGCTGGTGGAGGAGCGGGTACGGCAGGGGCTGCCGCCGAAGAGTGTCGTCTCCGTGACCGGGCTGCCGCTGAACGACGCGATCCGGCAGGCGATCACGGACGGGGTACTGGACCGCCGACCGATGTTCGACCGGATCACGCCGACCGGGGTGGACTGGAACGACGGCCGCCATGTGGACGCCGATGTCATCCTCTGGGCAACCGGATTCCGCGCCGCGATCGACCACCTGGCACCCCTGAAGCTCCGCGAGCCGGGTGGCGGCATCCGCGTCGAGGGAACCCGTGCGGTCGCCGACCCGCGTGTCCACCTCGTGGGCTACGGGCCTTCTGCGAGCACCATCGGCGCGAACCGGGCGGGGCGCGCGGCTGTGCGGGACATCAGGCGGCTGTTGGCCGGGGAGACGGTCGCCGCCTGAAGCTGTCCCGGCCCGTCACTTCACGGGGCGGCCGTCAGCATCCTCGCCGACGACGCGCCCACCGTCGCTCCCCCGAGGGCCCACCTCGCCGGTTACCAGCCACCCGCCCGCACCGTTACCGCAGGGTGTGACCTCGTACCGGGGGGCATCAGGCGACGGGGCGGCCGGAGAGCCGGTCGCCCCGTCGCCTGGTGTCGTCCCTGACGCAGTCACTTCGTCGGCTGGGCGCTGTTCTTCTGAGCGGCGTTCTTCTGGGCGGCGTTGAATTCGGCGACGTTGCGCTGGTGTTCCTCGTAGGTGGCCGCGAAGCGGGTGTCGCCGGGCTTGACCGTGACGAAGTAGAGCCAGTCGCCCGGGGGCGGGTTGATCGCGGCGCGCATCGCGTCCTCGCCCGGGTTGTCGATCGGGGTGGGCGGCAGGCCCATGCGCTGGTAGGAGTTGTAGGGGCTGTCGAGCCGGGTGTCGCTGCTGGTGGTCTTCAACGTGGCGCGGTTCAGTGCGTAGTTGATGGTCGAGTCCATCTGGAGCGGCATGCCGCGTTCGAGGCGGTTGAAGATGACCCGCGCCACCTTTCCCATGTCCGCCTTGGAGGCCGCCTCGGCCTGCACGATGCTCGCGATGGTGACCGCCTGGTAGACGTTCATCGCGTTGCGCTGGGCGCCGGCGGCGACCGGGGCGCCGTTGAACTTCTGGTTGGCGGTGTTGACCATGAAGGACAGCAGCGACTCGGGTGTCGCCTTCTCCTTCAGCGGATACGTCGCCGGGAAGAGATAGCCCTCGGGGTTGCCCTCCGCATCGTTCGGCAGCTTCAGGCCGGCTTTCGCGATCGACTTCTTGGTGGTCCCGACCGGCAGCGTGAGGACCTTGTCCACGGCTTCGTAGATCTGGCCCGAGCGCCAGCCCTCCGGGATCACCAGCGAGGTGGGGCGTGTGTCCCCCTCGCTCTCCAGGCTCAGCAGCGGCACCGCCACGGCGGTGCCGGCCACGACGGCCCCCGTCGCGATGAGGGCGACCCGGCCCCTGCGGGTCAGTCGAATCGTGCTCCGTGGCGGAGTGTTCATCTGCATGCGGGCACGGTAACCCGCACATCGTCACAAACCCGGCATATCTTCAGCTTGTCGGTTCCAGTTGGGCATCCCGGCGTACGAGAGCCGCGTACCGCCCGTCCTGGTCGAGCAGTTCCTCGTGCGTGCCCCGCTCCGCGATCTGCCCGGAGTCGAGGACCACTATCTGGTCGGCGCTCCGGATCGTGGACAGCCGGTGGGCGATGGTGAGCGTGGTGCGGTTGGCCGACAGGGCGTCGATGGCGTCCTGGACGGCCGCTTCGGTGCGGTTGTCCAGCGCGCTGGTCGCCTCGTCCAGGATGAGGACGGGCGGGTCGCGCAGGATGGTGCGGGCGATGGCCAGGCGCTGCTTCTCACCACCGGAGAACCGGTGTCCGCGCTCGCCGACGACCGTGTCGTACCCGTCGGGCAGGCCCGCGATGTGCTCGTGGATCTGCGCCGCGCGCGCCGCCGTGTACAGCTCCTCGTCGGTGGCGTCCGGCTTGGCGAAGCGGAGGTTGTCGGCGACCGAGGCGTGGAAGAGGTACGTCTCCTGGGAGACGACGCCGACGGCACGCGCGAGCGTGTCGAAGTCCAGGTCGCGGACATCGACCCCGTCGAGGGTGACCCGGCCGCCGGTCACGTCGTAGAGCCGGGGCACGAGATAGCCGAGGGTCGACTTTCCGGCGCCGGTCGGGCCGACGATCGCGAGGCTGTTGCCCGCCGGGACGGTGATGTCGATGCCGTCGAGGATCGCCCCGCTCTTGTCGTCGTAGTGGAACTCGACGTCCTCGAAGCGGACTTCGCCCTTGATGCTGTCGAGGTGGACCGGGTTCTCGCGCTCGGTGATGTCGATCGGCAGGTCGAGGTACTCGAAGATGCGGGCGAAGAGCGCCAGCGAGGTCTGGATCTGGACGCCGGTCGACAGCAGGCTGACGGCCGGGCGGAACAGGCCCTGCTGGAGCGAGACGAAGGCGACGATCGTGCCGATCGAGGCGTCCGGGCCACCCAGGTGAAGGGTCATGCCGGCTGCCCAGTAGATCACGGCGGGCATCGCGGCCATCACGATCGAGATGACGGACATGCGCCAGCGCCCGGCCATGTTCGACCGGACTTCGAGGTCGACCAGGCCCTCGGACTCCTCGGCGAAGGACCGGGTGAGGGAATCGGAGCGGCCCATGGTGCGGCCGAGCAGAATGCCGCTGACGGACAGCGACTCGGTGACCGTGGCGGCCATCTCGGCCATCTGCCGCTGACGCTGGGTGGCGATCTTCTTGCGCTCGTTGCCGACGCGGCGGCTGATCCACACGAAGACCGGGAGCAGCAGCAGCGAGACGACGGTCAGCCGCCAGTCCAGAGCGATCATCGCGATGATCGTGGCGACCACGCTGGTCAGGTTCGAGACCAGGGAGGTGGCCGTGGAGGTGACGGTGGCCTGCATGCCGCCGATGTCGTTGGCTATGCGGGACTGGACCTCGCCGGTGCGGGTCCGGGTGAAGAAGGCGAGCGACATGCGTTGCAGTCGGCCGTAGACCGCTGTGCGCAGGTCGTGCATGACGCGCTGGCCGACCGTCGTGGAGATCAGGGTCTGCAGCACGCCGAAGATGCTGGTCAGGACGGCGCTCAGGATCATGCCGAGCGCGAGCAGGCTCAGCAGGCCGGTGCGGTTCTGCGGGATGGCGACGTCCAGCGTCTCCTTCAGCAGGAACGGGGTCGCCACGGTGACCAGGGACGCGGCGCCGACCAGGAGGCCGACGACCGCGAGCCGGGCGCGGTAGGGCTTGAAGAGCTTGAGGATGCGGCGCACCTGCCGGGGTTGGTCGGTCGAGGCGCCGGGGGACGGTGTCCAGTTGATGTCGTCGCGGGGCATGGTCTCCTACGGATGGTGAGGCGATCAGGACTGGTCAAGTGCTCAGAACTCGTGGAGCGATGAGACCTGATGGAGCATAGCTCATTGTTACCTATACTCACAATGCACAAGGTCCTGATATTGTTCCCGTATGACCACCCCCGATTCCGACGGCCTGCTCGCGGATCAGCTGCTGCGGCTCACCCGCCGGGTGCAGCGCATCCAGAAGCGCCACCTGGAGCATCGCGACCTCGGCATCACCCCCGCCCAGTCCCGGCTGCTGCGCACCCTCGCGCACTTCGACTCCCCGCCGCGCATGGCCGACCTCGCCGAGCGGCTCGAGGTGGTGCCGCGCGCCGTGACGACGCTGGTCGACGGCCTGGAGGCGAGCGGCAAGGTGCGGAGGGTGCCCGATCCGTCCAACCGGCGGGTCATCCGGATCGAGATCACGGACGACGGCCGGAAGGCACTGCAGGAGTTGCGGGGTGCGCGGCGGGGCGCGGCACACGAGATTCTGGCGCCGCTGACGAATGTGGAGCGCGAGGTGTTGCGGGGGTTGCTGGACACCTTGGTGGACGGGCCGACCGGTGCGCACGAGGGACATGAGCATGCGGCGCAAGGGCAGGGGCCCAGGCACGGGCACTCCTGCTGACCCGCGCCGCCGTTCCCTCCAGAAGCCGGACTCTCCTCACTCGGGCCAGTTCGAGTCCTTGATGCGCTCGACGAAGTCGCCGCGTACGAAACCGGGCACGAAGTGCTCCAGCACATCCGCCTTGATGTTGCCGAAGGTGGTCTCGGGGCGGTCCTTGATGCCCTCGGTGAAGGCGGCGAGGATCCCGTTCTTGAAGTCCGGGCGGGGATGCGCCGCCACGACGGCCGCGCGCTCCTCGTCGGAGACGGCGTCGTAGCCGATGCCCACGACGTCCAGTGAGACACCCCGGTTGACCAGGGCGATCTCGGCCGACATGTGCAACGGGATCTCCTGTGTGGTGTGCAGGGCGATGCTCGCCCAGACCCGGTCGGCCGGCTCACCGGTGATGCCGTGGGAGTGCAGGAACCGGCGGGCCTCGTCGGCGCCGTCGATCTCGAAGCGCTGGTCGGTGCGGCGGAACTTCTCGGTGAGCCCGAGATCGTGGAACATCGCGGCCACGTAGAGCAGTTCGGGGTCGTATCCGAGCCCCTGCTCCCGGCCGCGCAGGGCTCCCCACAGGAACACCCGCCGGGAGTGGTCGAACAGCAATGGCGTCGCCGCCTCGCGGACCAGCTCGGTCGCCTCCCGCACCAGGGCGGTGTCCGGGATCTCCACGCCTGCGATCACTTCACTCATCGTTCTTGCCTCTCCTGGATGCCGTTGGATGCCGTATGCCTCCAGGATCGTCAGCGGCGTACGCTGGAGCCATGTCCTCACAGCCAGGAAAACCACAGATTCGGACATGGCTCCAGGCATGGCCTCAGGCATGGCTTCGGACGCGGCTTCCGGCATGACGCATCGGGTCGGATTCATCGTCTTCGACGGCGTGACCATGCTCGATGTCAGCGGCCCCGCCGAGGTGCTGCACCAGTCGGGCAAGCTGGGGCATCCCTACGAGCTGGTGCTGGTCTCGCCCCACGGCGGCGCGGTCACCGCGTCCAACGGGCTGACGCTGACAGGCACGGTGACCGCGGGCGATGCCGGACCGGTCGACACCGTCGTGGTCGCCGGAGGGGACCGGCTGGCCCAACAGCCCATCGAGGATGAGCTGTTGACCGCGACCCGCACCCTCACCGACAACACCGCCCGGGTCACGTCCGTCTGCACGGGCGCCTTCGTCCTCGCCCAACTCGGCCTGCTGGACGGCCGATCGGCCACGACCCACTGGCGGCAGGCCGAGACGCTGGCCCGCCGTTACCCCCTCGTGCGCGTCGAGCCGGACGCCATCCACATCCGCGACGGGCACTTCGTCACCTCGGCGGGCATCAGCGCCGGGATCGATCTGGCGCTCGCCCTCGTCGAGGACGATCACGGCGCGGACGTGGCCAGGGACATCGCGCGCGAGTTGGTCGTCTTCATGCAACGCCCGGGCGGGCAGTCCCAGTTCTCCGCCGCGACCGCCACCCCACCACCGCGCACCGATCCGCTACGGTCGCTGGTCGCCTCGGTGTTGGCCGACCCGGCCGCCGACCACAGCCTCCCCACGATGGCGGCGACCGTGGCAGTCAGCCCCCGCCACCTGACACGCCTCTTCCGTACCGAACTCGGTACCACGCCCGCCCGTTGGGTCGAACAGGTCCGTCTCGACCGCGCCCAACATCTCCTCCTCGAAGGCCACAGCGTCACCTCCGCGGCGCACCACAGCGGGCTCGGCACCGACGAGACCCTGCGGCGCGCCTTCGCCCGCCACCTGGACACGACACCGACGCACTACCGCAGCCGGTTCGCCAGTACGCGCGGCCAGACGTCCATGCCGTGAGCCGTGGCCTACCGGCTTCAACTCACGCCGGCCCTGCCTCGACTCACACCTGGGCGGGAGGCTGTGTTGGCGTCGCAGCAGCGCGCAGCCCGGTCAGCAACGCGGCCAGGATGCGCGTCAGTTGGGGTTCGACGTCGACCAGTGCGTGCACCAACTCGGGGCGGGATTCGTAGAGCGTGCGCAGGCGGGTCCCGGGGGCGGCCATCTGCAACAGCGCCCCGGCCATGCTCGTCGCCGTGGCGATCACATCGACGGCCGCACGCCCGGCGATCGCGAGTATCCGGCACAACTCGGTTGCCAGCGAAGCGACTACGCCGAGTACGACCGTCTTGAACTCGTACACCGAGTCGAGCGAGACGTTGCGTTCCAGGTTCAACGGCGCCTGAGCGAGCAGATCGCAGAAGAACGGCCGCGCAACGAGGGTCTGCGCGATGACGGCGGCGACCGCGTCGGAATCCCCGTCGGCGACTTCGCTCAACCGCACCCGAAGCTCCGCCGACCAGTCCTCCCAGCCTTCGGCGGTCAGCGCCAGGAAGATCTGCTCACGGGTCTCGAAGTACCGAAGCATCGCGGACTTGTGCATGCCCACGGCGGCGGCGATGTCCGTGAGGGTGACCTCGCGCACACTGCGTTCGGCGCCGAGGGACCGGGCGGCGTCGAGGATCGCCCGCTCGCGCTGCTGTTTGGCCGCCGCGCTGCGGGCGCGCTGGGGACTGGGCGTGCTCATGACCCAGAGCGTAGCGCAACTTGGTTGCATTAATTTAGCGCAACAGGGTTGCACTAATAACGAAACGGTGTTTTGCTAGCTGCATGACTCAGACATGGTTCATCACCGGTTCGTCCCGCGGCTTCGGCCGCAACCTCGCCGTCGCGGCCCTGGAGGCCGGCGACCGCGTCGTCGCCACGGCCCGCAAGCCGGAGCAGCTCGACGACCTCGTGGAGAAGTACGGCGACGACGTACTCCCCGTCGCGCTCGACGTCACCGACCGGGCAGCCGCGACGACGGCTCTACAGGCGGGGGTTGACCGCTTCGGCACGATCGACGTGGTCGTCAACAACGCCGGATACGCCAATCTCTCCCCGGTCGAGACGACGCCCGAGGACGACTTCCGCCGACAGTTCGACACCAACTTCTGGGGCGTCTACAACGTCTCGACGGCGGCACTCCCGTTCCTGAAGGCGCAGGGCGCGGGCACGGTCGTACAGTTCTCGTCCGTCGGCGGCCGGGTCGGCGGGAATCCCGGGCTCGGCTCGTACCAGGCGGCGAAGTTCGCGGTCGACGGCTTCACGCGCGTGCTCGCGGCCGAGACGGCGCCGTTCGGCATCAGGTACCTCGTCGTGGAACCGGGCGGCTTCGCGACCGACTGGGCCGGATCGTCGATGCAGATCCCGGAGGTTCCGCCGGAGTACGACGAGACAGTCGGCGCGGTGATCCGCCTCTTCGACGGTCCCGTGACCGCCGCGGGCGACCCGAAGCGGGCCGGGGAGATCCTGGTCCGGCTCGTCAAGCAGCCGAACCTGCCCTCCCATCTCCTCCTGGGTGTCATCGCGGTCGAGATGGCGCAGAGCTACTCACGCGACCAGATCGCCCAGGCGGCCACATGGGAGACGGTGAGCCGCTCGGCCGACTTCGACCAGGCCTACCCGGTCGACCTCATAGACACCGAGGCGTAGGAAACCGCCCCACCCGGGTCACCGAAAAACGGGCCGCGACTCCCCCACCGTAGAAACGGAGCAGAAGCCGCAGCCCGCCACGACGAACCGACTCACCCTCAACTGGCCTCGGGGGCAGTCTCCTTGACGCGCTGCGCGGGGATCTCCGCCTCTTCCGGCACACTCTCCCCTTCTACGGCTTCTTCTACGTCCGTGATCTCGCCGTCGAGGACCTTCTTGGCCCGCTCGATGTCGAGGGCGCCCTCCCAGCGGGAGACCGCGAAGACGGCGACGCAGTTGCCGAGGAGGTTGGTGACGACGCGCATCGAGTCCATGATGCGGTCCACGCCGAGGAGCAGGGCGACCGCGCCGGCCGGGATCGCACCCAGCGAGGAGGCGGTCGCGGACAGGGCGAGGAAGGCCGAACCGGGGATGCCGGCCATGCCCTTGCTGGTGAGCATGAGCACCAGGATCACGGTGATCTGCTGGCCGAGGCTGAGGTCGACGCCGACGGCCTGGGCGATGAACAGCGTGCCGATGGAGAGGTACAGCGAAGCACCGTCGAGGTTGAAGGAGTAGCCGGTGGGCAGCACCAGACCGACCGCGTCGTCCCGGGCGCCGGCCTTGCGCAGCTTCTGCATCACGCGCGGCATGACGGACTCGGTGGAGGCGGTGCCGAGCGCGAGGAGCATCTCCTCGCGGATGTAGCGGAGGAACTTCCACAGGCTGAGCCCGGTGACCATGCGCAGGGCGACGGCGAGCACCACGAGGAAGAGCGCCGCGGCGACGTAGCAGAGGATGATCAGCTTGGCGTAGGTCTTGATGACGCCGAGCCCGTACTGGCCGACCAGGACGGCCATCGCGCCGAAGACGGCGAGCGGGGCGAGCCGCATGACGAAGCCGACGATCGCGAAGATGATCTCCTGCGCCTGCTCGATCGCGGGCAGGACCTGCGGCACCTTGGTGTGGCCGAGGTGGAGCAGCGCGGCGCCCACCAGGCAGGCCAGGATGAGGACTTGGAGCAGGGAGTTCTCGGCGAAGGCGCCGATGAAGCTGGTGGGCAGCGCGTTGACGATGAACTCGGTCGTCGACGGCAGCGCGGCGCCGCCCGTCTTCGCGTCCACCGCCGAGGTGTTGAGCGTGGAGGGGTCGACGTGCATCCCGGAGCCGGGCTGGACGACGTTGGCGAGGACCAGCCCGATGATCAGCGCCGCGGTGCTCGCGACCTCGAACCAGATCAGCGCCTTGAGGCCGATCCGGCCGAAGGCCTTGAGGTCACCGGCCTTGGCGATGCCGACGACGACCACGCAGAACACGAGCGGCGAGATGATCGTCTTGATGAGCCGGGTGAATCCGTCGCCGAGCGGCTGGAGGTCCGTGGCCACGTCGGGCCACAGCTTTCCGACCAGGATTCCGAGGACGAGCGCGCAGGCGACCTGCGCGAAGAGTGAGGTACGCAGTATGCGTGCGACGCGTCGCGGCAGAGGCGGGACGGACGGCGGCACGGGCACTCCTTGAGGGGGGACGGTCGTTCGCGGAAGCCGATGGGGGGCGACTTCTGCGATACGGAAAGCGGCTTCCGAGTGGACACTTTGAAGCCGTTGTTGATCGCCCGGAAAACCTCCGTGTGACGGCCGTGTAAATCACACATCTGAGTGACGCATCGCACGCACAGCAGGTCAGCAGCCGCTGCGGTCCTCGGTGAGCACCCCCTGTGCGGTGCTCAGCG
Organism: Streptomyces prunicolor; assembly: GCF_045162825.1. Taxonomy (NCBI): domain Bacteria; kingdom Bacillati; phylum Actinomycetota; class Actinomycetes; order Kitasatosporales; family Streptomycetaceae; genus Streptomyces; species Streptomyces prunicolor. The sequence continues at coordinate 1,388,105 of NZ_CP108676.1, forward strand.
AACGGTCGTAGCAGCCGCCCGAGCCGTACAGCCGGTAGCGCTCACTCGATGTCCCGACCGCGTGCCGCTGGTCGCGGGGCACGTTCAGCGTGTAGGTCGCGTCCCCGGCGTAGGTGTCGTCGAGCCGCGACCATCCGGTCCGCCGTCCGTCCCGCGTGTCGACGACCGCCGCCCGGTCGCCAAGTGTGAGTACGGTACGCAGCCGGTCGTCCGTCCCGATCGTCGTCGCGCCGTTCATCGTGTACGTCCGGTGCGTGGCCGTCGTCCGGGCCGGTCCACGTCCGTCGACGGTCACCGACTCGTCGTCCGTCCAGGTCGCGTCGAGCCCGTCCATGTTCTCGCCGTCGATCCAACGGTGTACGGAGGTGTTCGCCAGCGTCCGGTCGACGGTGGTCCGCACCCGGCCGTGCGAGGTGTCGACGTACCCGGCGGTGGTCAGCCGGTGGCCCGCGTCGGTGTCCACGCGTTCCTCCGAACCGGGCGTGTACGTCGAGGAGTTGTTGAGCTCGCCCGCCCGGTCGAGGGTGAGTTTTCCGGTCACGTGGGCGCGCTGCGCGTCCTGCCAGACGAGCACGTTCACCGGCGCACTCCAACCGCTCTGCCCCTCGGGCACGCCCACGACGGAGACGTCGATGTGGTGCGGGCGGCCGTCGTTGAGGAGTCCGGCGAAGGGTGTGAGGTCGTATTCGATCGGCTTGACGGCGCGCGGGCCGGGAATGACGTACCAGAGGAAGGGGTCGGACCAGCCGCCGGTCCACACGTTCGGGAACGGGGCGGCGATTCCGGCGAGTTGGCCGTCGACCTTGATCTGCACCTCGCGGTAGGGGCCCTTGTCGGCCTGGCAGGAGTACGGCGCCGAGTCGGGCACCGCGAGATACCAGAACTCCTCGCAGCCGCCGCCGGATCCGGTGGCGTACACCTCGGCGACGATGCGTTCGGTGTTGCGCGGGGTGGTGAGGGTCGAGTCGGCGGCGAGGGTGAGGACGCGGTCGGGGGTCTGCGCCGCGGCCGGTCTGCCCTCGTAGAACGTCAGCGTGGCCTTGACGCCGATGACTCCGGTGTACGTGTCGTCGACGACGTTGCCGATGAGCATCTCGACGTCCTGCGCGGTGCGGAAGGTGGCGCTGTAGCGGGTGACGTCCTTCTCTACGGACCAGGCGATGCCGTCGGGGGACGGCTCCGGCGTCGACGTACGGAGGATCTCGACCCCGCCGACATGCAGATAGCCGAGTCGGTCGTACTGCCGTCCCTTGACCGTGCCGTCCAGGCGCAGCACGACCTTGCTCCAGTGGTCGCCGCAGGCCTTGGGCGGTGTGTAAGTGCCCTTGTACGGGGTGAAGTCGCGGAACTCGGTGTCGGCGAGGGTGACTTGGCAGGACTTCGTCGCGGGCTTGGCGATCGGCGGGGCGGCGGTGAGGGGATCGTGCCAGTCGGTGCCGAACTCGGCGGGGACGTCGGCGACTTGGGTTTTCGCGTCGACCGCTCGGGGCTTTGCGTCGGCCGCTTGTGCGGGGCTCACCCCGAGGAGGGTGCTCGCCAGGAGGGTCGCCCCGGCGAGCATGGACATGACTATCCGGTTTCTCATGGGCGGTGTTCTACCCCTTGAGGTCCGCCCTGTCCCCCATCAGCACCACGGGATGCCGGTCCGGGTCCAGCGTGCGCAGCAGATACTCCATCGCCTCTTTGGACAGGCTGACGCAGGCCGACGTACCGCTGCCGTGGTCCAGATGCAGCCAGATCCCGCCACCCTTGTCCTCGCCCTCGGGCTGCTCCGCGTCGTCGGGCGGGGTGCCGGGGACGCGGTTGTAGTCGATGGCGATGACGTAGTCGAAGTCGTGCCAGTGCGACTCGTCCCAGTCGCGCGGCGCCTCGTACGACTCGTCCTGGGAGTACGGGAGTGCGGTGCCGGGGTCGTCGAGCACACCGCCCGCGGCGGTCAGCGTGAACACGCCGACGGGGCTGCGCTTGTCGCCGAGGTGGTGGTCGGTGGTCCAGCCCAGCTTGCCGTTGTGCGCGGGCCAACTGGCGGTCCGGGACCAGGTGTTGCCGTCCTTGGTGAACAGGACGGCGGTGGAGTCCGGGGAGTCCTTGCCGTTGCCGTAGACCGTGAGGACCTGGCCGGTGTGGGCGGGGACGGCGCGCTGGAGCCGGTCGCCGACGTCCGGGATGCGGGTCGGGTCCGGGGCCGCGGTGGTGGTGACCGGTCTCGGGTGGGTCGCCTGTGCGCCGGGTCTTCCTTCCCAGCCGCCGGAGTGTCCGGTGTGCGCGCTGCCGCACGCGGACAGGGTCGTCATCGTCAGGAGGGAACCGAGAGCCGCCATCGCGACCGTCGCACGTCGTGTGCCGCCACTCTGCATCGGGCCATGGTCACATCGCATTCGGCGGCATTGCGTGAGGTCACGGACATCTCGCCCCTGATGGGTGAACGCCGGTTCTGACCCCTGGCAGGGAAAACCGCTTGCTTCCGACCACGCTGCGACGCGAACCTTTCACGGTTTGTTGCCGCGTTCCGCTCGCGGTCCGTCGCCGCGCTCCGCGGTTCCCTCCTCCCCCTTCCCGCCTGAACAAGAGCCACTGGGACGTCATGCAGATTCAAGACCTTCCGTATCCCGACCCGGGTGTGCCGGACGCGCGCTCGGGGCCCCGATTCCTGTGGTGGCTCGGCCGGAATCAGCTCGGTGGACAGTTCAAGTCCCTGGCCTGGGGGCTGCTGCACTTCGTGTCCGTCTCCGCGCTGCCGTTCTGTGTGGGGTTCGCCGTGCAGGCCGTGGTCGACCGCTCGGGGAGTCGGCTGGCCCTGACCGGCGGGCTGATGGTGCTGTGCGGGGCGGGCATCGCCGTGGGCGACACCTTCCTGCACCGGGCCGCCGTCACCAACTGGATCACGGCCGCCGCCCGCGTCCAGCAACTGCTGGCCCGCCAGGCGGCCCACCTCGGCTCGGCGCTGACCCGGCGGGTCGCCGCCGGTGAGGTCGTGGCCGTGTCGACGGGTGACGTCGAGAAGATCGGCTGGTTCGTCGAGGCGCTGTCCCGCTTCCTGGCCGCCGCGCTGACGATCGTCATCGTGTGCGTCGGGCTGTTCGTGTACCAGCCCGCGCTCGGTGTCGTCGTCGCCGTGGGGGTGCCCTTGCTGGCGGTCTCCGTGCTGCCGCTGCTGCCCCGCGCCACCCGGCGCGCCGACGTGCAGCGCGAGAAGGCGGGCCGCGCCACCGAACTCGCCTCCGACACCGTCGCCGGACTGCGGGTGCTGCGCGGGATCGGCGGCGAGGAACTGTTCCTCGACCGCTACCGCCGCGCCTCCCAGGAGGTACGCCACGCGGCCGTGCGCAGTGCCCGGATGTGGGCGGTCATCTCCGCGATCCAGGTGCTGATGCCGGGGCTGCTGCTGATCGCGATCGTCTGGCACGGCGTGCGGCTGGCCCGCGAGGGACGGATCACCGTCGGCGAACTGGTCACCGTCTACAGCGCGGTGATGGTCATGTCCTACCCGCTGCGGCACTTCGAGGAGATCGCCATGGCGTACTCCTTCTCCCGGCCCTCGGCCAAACGCGCCGCGCACGTGCTGTCCCTGGAGCGGGTCACCGACACCGGGGGAACGCGCGCGGCCGAGGCTCCCGCCGGGGATCTGTACGACCCGGACACCGGTCTGCTGGCCCCCTCCGGCCGGCTCACCGCCGTGGTGTGCGGCGACCCCGACGTGGCCGGGCGGCTGGCGGAACGCCTCGGCGGGCACCCCGCCGAGGAGGGCGTCTCCGTGCTCCTGGACGGCGTACCGCTCGACGAACTCCCTCTCGACTCGGCGCGCACCGCCGTCCTCGTGCAGGACAAGGACCCGGTGCTGCTGTCCGGTTCGCTGCGCGAGCTGCTCGATGTGCCCTCCTCGGGTGCGGTCGGCGCGGAGGAGGCGCTGGCCGCCGCGCAATGCGGGGACGTGCTGGTGGCGCTCACGCAGGGGTCGCTCGACGCCGAGGACCCGATGGACGCCCGCATCACCGAACGCGGACGTTCGCTGTCGGGCGGACAGCGCCAACGACTCGCCCTGGCGCGGTCGTTGATCACGGACCCGGAGGTCCTCGTCCTGGACGAGCCGACGTCCGCCGTCGACTCCCACACCGAGGCCCGGATCGCCGATGGCGTACGGGAGTTGCGGACCGGCCGGACCACGGTGGTGTTCACCTCCTCGCCCCTGCTCCTGGACCACGCGGACCGGGTCGTGCTGGTGCACGAGGGCGCGGTGGTGGCAGTCGGCGCCCACCGCGAACTGCTGCGGAGCGAGCCCCGGTACCGGGCCGTGGTGACGCGGGAGACGGAGGAGGAGTCCGCGTCACGTGATGAACAGGCCGTGCTGCGGAGCGAGTTGGGATCCCGCGATGCTCCGCTCCGGGGTGCCGCGGAACACGACGAGGGTCCCCTCCGGGGTGCCTCGGACGACGACGATGCCTCCCTGCGAGGTGCCCTGGACGACGAAGCCGCTCTGCGGAGCGCACTGGAAGAAATCGAGGAGAGCGCATGATCGGCGTGGCGCCCCCGGCCTACGACCCGGCGGCCCCGACCACGGCGAACACCCTGCCGGTCGGCGCCCCCGCGACCGTACGTGCCTACGTGTCCGAACTGTTCCAGCGGCATCGCCGTGCCTTCCTCCTTCTCGTCGCCGTGAACACGGTCGCCGTGGTCGCCTCGATGGTGGGCCCCTATCTGCTCGGCGATCTCGTCGAGCGGGTGTCGGACGGAGCGGGGGAACTTCATCTCGGTCTGACCATCGGGGTGTTCGTGGTCGCGCTCGCCGTCCAGGCCCTGTTCATCCGGCAGGTGCGATTGCGGGGCGCGATGCTCGGCGAGCACATGCTGGCCGACCTGCGCGAGGACTTCCTCGTACGGTCGGTCGGACTGCCCCCGGGTGTGCTGGAACGGGCGGGCACCGGCGACCTCCTGTCCCGCATCACCACCGACATCGACCGGCTCGCCAACGCGATGCGGGAGGCCGTGCCGCAACTGGCGATCGGTGTGGTGTGGGCGGTGCTGCTGCTCGGCGGTCTGGTCGTCACCGTGCCGGAACTGGCGCCCGCCGTGCTGATCGCGGTGCCGGTCCTGGTGATCGGCTGCCGCTGGTACTTCAAGCGCGCACCGGCCGGCTACCGCTCCGAGGCCGCCGGGTACGCGGCCGTGGCCGCGGCCCTCGCCGAGACCGTGGACGCCGGCCGGACCGTCGAGGCGCACCGTCTCGGCGACCGGCGGATCGCCCTCTCGGAGCGCCGCGTCAAGGAGTGGACCGCCTGGGAGAACTACACGCTCTGGCTGCGGTCGGTGCTGTTCCCGGTCATCAACGTCACCCATGTCACGGTGCTCTGCTCGGTCCTGATACTCGGCGGGGTGTTCGTCCTGCGGGGCTGGATCGATGTGGGCGAACTGACGACGGGTGCCCTGATCGCGCAGATGCTCGTCGACCCGGTGAACCTGATCCTGCGCTGGTACGACGAGCTCCAGGTCGCCCAGGTCTCGCTGGCCCGGCTGGTCGGCGTCCGCGACATCGAGCCCGACGCCGGGGACGCCGGTCTGTCCCCCGAGGGCCGGGACGTGCACGCGGACCGGGTGCACTTCGGCTACCTCGAGGGCGTCGACGTGCTCCGCAAGGTGTCCCTGGAGGTCGCGCCCGGTACCCGGCTGGCCCTGGTCGGCCCCTCGGGCGCGGGCAAGTCCACCCTGGGCAGGCTGCTCGCCGGAATCTACGCACCCCGGGACGGCCGAATCACCCTCGGCGGCGCCGAACTCTCCCGGATGACAGCGGAACACGTGCGCTCCCATGTGGCCCTCGTCAACCAGGAGCACCACGTCTTCGTGGGCTCCCTGCGCGACAACCTCCTGCTCGCCCGGACCGACGCGACCGACGCCGAGCTGTGGGCGGCGCTGGGCGCGGTCGACGCGGACGGGTGGGGGCGGGCACTGGACGACGGTCTGGACACCGAGGTCGGCTCGGGCGGGCTCGCGCTCACTCCGGCCCAGGCCCAGCAGATCGCGCTGGCCCGGCTGGTGCTGGCCGACCCGCACACGCTGGTCCTGGACGAGGCGACCTCGCTTCTCGACCCGCGTGCGGCCCGGCACCTCGAACGCTCCCTGGCCCGCGTCCTCGACGGCCGCACCGTCGTCGCGATCGCCCACCGTCTGCACACCGCCCACGACGCGGACGTCATCGCCGTCGTCGAGAACGGGCGGATCAGCGAATTGGGGAGCCATGACGAGTTGGTTGCGGCGGAGGGGGCGTACGCGGCGCTGTGGCAGTCGTGGCACGGGTAGCTCCGCTGGTCGAGCGGTGACTGGGGTGCGGGGCGGTGGGGCGGTGGTCGGGGATGGACGTGACTGGCCTGCGGGCCGGTGGGAACCTGCGGGCCGGTGGGGGCTGGTCGCGCCCACGCGGCGGAGCCGCACATGTCACAGCCCCGCGCCCCCTTCGGGGCGCCTTGTCGCGCCGGAACCGGATGCGTTCCGGGGTTGGTGAGAAGGGATATGGCTGGGGATGTGCCCGCCCCGGCCAAGGCTGTGCCGTTGCGCGGTGGGGAAAAGGGGTGGAAGGCTGGGGAGCGGCACCGGTTCGGGAAGTGCCCGGGGACCATGTGGTTCGCGCCGGGCGTCGCCTGTGCCCCGCACAGCGGCGCCCCGCCGCCGAGCGCGGTGAGAACGGGCCGGTCCCCACCACCTGGAGGTACCCGTGAACAGCGTCGACGGATGGGGAGACGATGTCTACCAGCCCGACGGATCCGAGGTGCAGGACGACGCGGGTCTGCTCGACGCGGAGGACACCCTGGTGGCCGACGGTGTCGAGGACCCCCTCGACCGCGGTTGGTCCCCACCGGACCGCCCCTGGGCGGTGGAACGCGACGACGTGACGGCGGCTGGGCGCGAGCACGGCGAGACGCTCGACCAGCGGCTCGCCGAGGAGGTCCCGGATCTCGCCGTGTCCGACGGCGACGGCCTCGGCGACTCCGAGGACACCGACGGCGAACTCCGGGACATCGAGGTCGGTGACGTCCGCTCCGGTCGGCTCGTGGCGCCCGACGAAGGGGCGCACGAGGACGAGGAGAGCGGCCTGATCGCCACGGACGTGGGCATCGACGGTGCCGCCGCCTCCGCCGAGGAGGCCGCGATGCACATCGTCGACGAGGACGAGGACTCCCTGTACGGCTGAGTTCGCCGCCCCTTCGCCGTCCACCGCACCATCGCCGCAGAAGGAGCAGCCATGCAGCAGGACAAGCAGCCCGACTACCACCCCGTGGTCTTCCGGGACCGCGCCGCCGGATACGCCTTCCTGACCCGGTCCACCGCGACCAGCGACCGGACCATCGAGTGGGACGACGGAGAGACCTACCCGGTCGTGGACGTGGAGATCTCCTCGGAGAGCCACCCCTTCTACACCGGCAAGGCACGGACGGTGGACACGGAGGGCCGCATCGCCCAGTTCGAGCGGCGCTACGGCGGCGGCGAGGCGGGCCAGGGTTCCGGCGGGGCGTGAGCCGGCACGGGGATGTGCGTAGGCGCAGGGGTGCGCACGAGTACTGAAGTGTGCGCGAGCGCCGACGCCGCAACTGAAGGCGGGCCTCAGATCACGTTGAGCGCCGCCGCGCAGCCCACTCCCCCGAGCAGTATGAACACCGGCATCAGCACCTTGAGCTCGATCCAGCTGCCCGCGCGGAACCGCATCACCTTCGGCGGGCCGATCGGGTACCAGCGCTTGCGGCCCAGCGGGATCGGCCACAGGATCGGGCAGCCGGAGACGGTCAGCGCGTCCCCGATGTCGTGCACCAGCGCACCCAGCACGACCGGCAGTCCCAGCCACAGGTACTGGTGCTGGTCCGTGAACAGCCAGTCCGAACCGTTGCCCGGCTTGTCCAGCACTCCGGCGAGGATCCACGCGCTGGTCGCCGCCAGCAGCCACACCAGGATGTCGCTGCTGGAGCCGCGGGCCGCCCGCCACAGCAGACCCTCGATGGCCAGCACCATGTGCACGAAGAGGATCGCCAGCACTCCCCAGCGACCGCCCAGGATCGCTACGCCCGCACTCCCCGCCCCGATCAGGACCGCCCAGAGCCAGGTGTGGGTGAGCGTGCGGTGCCCGCCGGAGCGGCGCGGGTCGCCCTGCTTCCTGGTCCCCTTGTAGACGGCGTACGAGAGCTTGTCGACGACCTCGCACACGGTCCGGGAAACGGGTCCGAAGGCCCGGGAGATGGTCGCCGCCTTGTGGTCGAGGTCCGGGGCGAGCGCGGCGCCGGCGCAGATCAGGGCGCCGACCAGGATCACCGGCCAGGGCATCGGATGCCCGGCCGCGGCAGTCGCCGCTCCGACGCCGAGCCAGGCCGCCGCTCCCGACAGTGAGTGTGCTGGTCCCATCATGGCCGTTCCCCGCCCCATTCCTCTTACGCCGCCGGTCAGTTGCTCGGGCGCCCTGACACTCTGTCGGCGACACAGCGTAGCGGTAGCGATCTTCGTCTCCGCAGCCGATTCCCCCATCGGCCACGGCGCCAGGCAAGATGGGGTCGTGACCCTCATCGACCAGTTGCCGCCGACCGCAGATCCAGACGCCCTCTACGAAGCCTTCGAGTCGTGGGCCACGGAGCGCGGTCTCACGCTCTACCCCCATCAGGAGGAGGCGCTGATCGAGGTGGTCTCCGGTGCGAACGTGATCGTGTCGACGCCCACCGGCTCCGGCAAGAGCATGATCGCCGCCGGTGCGCACTTCGCCGCGCTGGCCCGGGACGAGGTCACCTTCTACACCGCCCCGATCAAGGCGCTGGTCTCGGAGAAGTTCTTCGAGCTGTGCAAGATGTTCGGCACCGAGAACGTCGGCATGCTGACCGGCGACGCGTCCGTCAACTCCGACGCGCCCATCATCTGCTGCACCGCGGAGGTCCTCGCGTCGATCGCGCTGCGGGACGGCAAGCACGCGGACGTCGGCCAGGTCGTCATGGACGAGTTCCACTTCTACGCGGAGGCGGACCGCGGCTGGGCCTGGCAGATCCCGATCCTGGAGCTGCCGCAGGCGCAGTTCATCCTGATGTCGGCCACGCTCGGCGACGTCGCGATGTTCGAGAAGGACCTCACCCGGCGTACCGGACGTCCTACTTCGGTGGTCCGCTCGGCGACCCGGCCGGTGCCGCTGTCCTACGAGTACAAGCTGACCCCGCTCACCGAGACGCTGACCGAGCTGCTGGAGACCAGGCAGGCGCCGGTCTACATCGTGCACTTCACCCAGGCGCAGGCCGTGGAGCGGGCGCAGGCGCTGATGAGCATCAACATGAGCTCGCGCGAGGAGAAGGACCAGATCGCCGAGCTGATCGGCAACTTCCGCTTCACCACCAAGTTCGGCCGCAATCTCTCCCGTTACGTACGGCACGGCATCGGTGTGCACCACGCCGGCATGCTGCCCAAGTACCGGCGGCTGGTGGAGAAGCTCGCGCAGGCGGGCCTGTTGAAGGTCATCTGCGGTACGGACACGCTCGGGGTGGGCGTCAACGTGCCCATCCGCACCGTGCTGTTCACGGCGCTGGCCAAGTACGACGGCATCCGGGTGCGCACGCTGCGCGCCCGTGAGTTCCACCAGATCGCGGGCCGCGCCGGACGCGCCGGCTTCGACACGGCCGGTCTCGTGGTCGCACAGGCACCGGAGCACGTCGTCGAGAACGAGAAGGCCCTCGCCAAGGCGGGCGACGACCCGAAGAAGCGCCGGAAGGTCGTCCGCAAGAAGGCGCCCGAGGGCTTCGTCGGGTGGACGGAAGGCACCTTCGAGAAGCTCATCACCTCCGACCCGGAGCCGCTGACGTCCCGGTTCCGCGTCACGCACACGATGCTGCTGTCGGTGATCGCCCGCCCCGGCAACGCCTTCGACGCGATGCGGCATCTGCTGGAGGACAACCACGAGCCGCGCAAGCAGCAGCTGCGGCACATCCGGCGGGCGATCGCCATCTACCGCTCGCTCCTGGACGGCGGCATCGTCGAGAAGCTCGACACCCCGGACGCCGAGGGCCGCATCGTGCGCCTCACGGTCGACCTGCAGCAGGACTTCGCCCTGAACCAGCCGCTGTCGACCTTCGCGCTCGCCGCGTTCGAGCTGCTGGACCCCGAATCGCCGTCGTACGCGCTGGACATGGTGTCCGTCGTCGAGTCCACGCTGGACGACCCCCGCCAGATTCTGGCCGCCCAGCAGAACAAGGCGCGCGGCGAGGCCGTGGCCGCGATGAAGGCGGACGGCGTCGAGTACGAGGACCGCATGGAGCGCCTCCAGGACGTGAGCTACCCCAAGCCGCTGGAGGAGTTGCTCTTCCACGCGTACAACACGTACCGCAAGAGCCACCCGTGGGTCGGCGACCACCCGCTGTCCCCGAAGTCCGTGATCCGCGACATGTACGAACGGGCCATGTCCTTCACGGAGTTGACCTCCTACTATGAGCTGGCCCGCACCGAGGGCATCGTGCTGCGCTACCTCGCCGGCGCCTTCAAGGCCCTCGACCACACCGTCCCCGACGACCTCAAGTCCGAGGACCTGCAGGATCTGATCGCCTGGCTCGGCGAGATGGTGCGCCAGGTCGACTCCAGCCTGCTGGACGAGTGGGAGCAGCTGGCCAACCCGGCGGAGATGACCGCCGAGGAGGCCCAGGAGAAGGCCGACCAGGTCAAGCCGGTCACCGCGAACGCGCGCGCCTTCCGGGTCCTGGTGCGCAACGCGATGTTCCGCCGCGTGGAGCTCGCCGCCCTCGACCACGTCTCGGAGTTGGGCGAGTTGGACGCCGAGGCGGGCTGGGACGCGGACGCCTGGGGCGAGGCGATGGACAAGTACTGGGACGAGTACGAGGACCTCGGCACCGGCCCCGACGCCCGCGGGCCCAAGCTCCTGCTCATCGAGGAGGAGCCGCAGCACGGCCTGTGGCGCGTTCGGCAGATTTTCGCCGACCCGAACGGCGATCATGACTGGGGCATCAGCGCGGAGATCGATCTCGCGGCCTCCGACGAGGAGAGCCGTGCGGTCGTCCGCGTCACCGCCGTCGGCCAGCTGTGAGCACAGGAGAATCCCACCCATGACGAACCCGGCAGAGCGGCTCGTCGACCTGCTCGACCTGGAGCAGATCGAGGTCAACATCTTCCGTGGCCGCAGCCCGCACGAGTCGCTGCAGCGGGTCTTCGGCGGCCAGGTGGCGGGCCAGGCGCTGGTCGCTGCGGGGCGCACCACGGAGGGCGACCGGCCGGTGCACTCGCTGCACGCGTACTTCCTGCGCCCGGGCCGACCGGGCGTGCCGATCGTGTACCAGGTCGAGCGGGTGCGGGACGGGCGGTCGTTCACCACCCGTCGGGTCACCGGCGTGCAGCAGGGCCGCACGATCTTCAATCTCACCGCCTCCTTTCACAAGCCTGAGCAAGGTCCCTTCGAGCACCAGCTGCCGACCCGCGAGGTCCCGGACCCGGAGTCCCTGCCGAATGTGTCGGAGGAGGTCCGGGCCCATCTGGGCGTGTTGCCAGAGCAGTTGGAGCGGATGGCGCGCCGTCAGCCCTTCGACATCCGGTACGCGGACGGGCTGCGCTGGAGCGCCGAGGAGATCAAGGACGCCGAGCCGCGCAGCGCGGTGTGGATGCGCGCGGTCGGGCCGCTCGGCGACGATCCGCTGGTGCACACCTGCGCGCTGACGTACGCCAGCGACATGACGCTCCTGGACGCCGTCCGGATCCCCGTCGAACCCCTGTGGGGACCGCGGAACTTCGACATGGCATCACTGGACCACGCCATGTGGTTCCACCGGCCGTTCCGCGCGGACGAGTGGTTCCTCTACGACCAGGAGTCCCCGATCGCGGCGGGCGGCCGCGGTCTGGCCCGCGGGCGCATCTACGACCTGGAGGGACGCCTGCTGGTCTCGGTCGTCCAGGAAGGGCTGTTCAGAGCGCTGTAGCCGGTGGATGGGCGCTGCGGTTGCGGAATGCGCACCACAGTTGGTGGGCGCGCGCTGCGGCTCACGCGTTTCTGCGGCGCAGCCAGCCCATCATGCCGCGTGATCGCTCGGGCTCCGGCGCGGATTCCGGCGCAGGCTCGGGCGGGTGCTCGGTCAGGATCGGCGGTGGTCCGACGGGTTCGGCGGTCGGCGGCGATCCGGCCGGTTCAGCCGTCGGTCGTGGGACGGCCGGTTGTGCGGTCGGCCGTGGTGCGGTCAGTTCGGCTGTCGGTCGTGGTGCGGGGCGGTGGCGGCGTGCCTCGTCCAGCACCTGGGTCAGATCCGCCCGCAGCCAGCTGATCTCGTCCGGGTCCTCCGCCGTCATGATGCGCTCGGCGATGTGTGCGGCGGGCGAGCCGGGAGCCCCGTGGGCCGGCGGGTCCGGCCGGAAGCGGTTCAAGTGGGCCCGCTCGTACGGGTCCTGGACGATTTCCGCGATCTGGACGGGGTCGAGCAGCGCGGCCAGGGCACCGGCGCGCTCCCACGGGCCGTCGGCCTGGCGGAGCAGGAACCCGAGATGCCGTCCGCGCCAGTTGCGGGGCCGTAGATCCAGGCCGGCCTGCAGTTGGTCCCTCAGTCCCTCGGGTGTGCGGCCGTTCAGCAGCGAGGTGTGGTTCTTGTCGGCCGCGAACTGCCGTAGTTCTTCGGCGAGATAGAGCCAGACCACGGCCCGGTAGCGGTTGACGTAGAACCTCACCGGCACCACCAGGCCCAGTCGGGCGAAGCGGGTGAACCTGGCGGAGGTGACCTCCATGAGGGCCGCGCCGTCCGTGGTGCCCACGGTCTTGACGCTTTCCAGGAGCGTTTCGGGGAATCCGTCCGCCGTGCGCAGTCGGTCGATCTCGGCGCGGCTGACGCGGCGGCCGCCGCCTCCTTCGTCGGGCGCGGTGCGGATGCGTCCGAGATGTACGGCGAGGTCGAACTCACCGCGCTTGAGCCCCAGTTCTCGTGCCGCGCGACTGGGCGTGCACGAGAGGTCGGACGGTTTGGTGATGGTGTTTCCTGCCATGGTCGATCTCCCCCGCGGAGTCCATTGCTCACGCTGTGTGCGCTTGTGATGAACAAACCGTAACCGGTTCGGCGGATCTCGTGGCGGGCCTGTGGATAACTCTGCGGAGGCCAGAGAAGTCGCAGGTCAGAGGTCTGTGACGGGGGTCCGCTCGGGCTGCCGTGCGTCCACGCCGAGGTGCTCGCCGACGCGGTTGACGAGGAGTGTCATCTCGTAGGCGATCTGGCCGATGTCCGCGTCCGCGCCGCTGAGGACGCACAGACAGCTGCCGCTGCCCGCGGCGGTGACGAACAGGACGGCGTCGTCGAACTCGATCATCGTCTGCCGCACGCCGCCCGCGCCGAAGTGGCGTCCCGAGCCCTTGGCCAGGCTGTGCAGTCCGGAGGAGACGGCGGCGAGGTGTTCGGCGTCCTCGCGGCGCAGCCCTGTGCTCGCGCCCGTCACCAGTCCGTCGTTGGAGAGGACCAGGGCGTGGCGTACGTGCTCGACACGCTCGGTCAGATCGTCAAGCAGCCAGCTCAGTCCCTGGTTCTGCGCCATGTTCCGGCCTCCCCGTGTCGCCTCTCCCCCTGGCCGGAGGATCTCCCGTCAGCCTTCCCCACCTCCGTCGCCCGGGCAAGGAGGATAGGGGCATGGCACAGAAGATGACCGACGAGGAGTGGCGGGCGTTCGTCTCGCACGGCACGCGCACCGGCAAGCTGTCGACCGTTCGCGCCGATGGGAGCCCCCATGTGGCACCGATCTGGTTCCTGCTGGACGGAGACGATGTGGTGTTCAACACCGCGAAGGAAACGGTAAAAGGGCGCAATCTTGCCCGTGACGGGCGAGTCGCCCTGTGCGTGGATGACGATCGGCCGCCGTTCGACTTCGTGGTGCTGCAGGGGCGCGCCGCGTTGTCGGAGGAGCCGGGCGAACTCCGGTACTGGGCCGCGCGGATCGGGGCCCGCTACATGGGCGAGGAGCGCGCCGAGGAGTTCGGTGCCCGCAACGGGGTGCCGGGCGAACTCCTCGTCCGCGTCACGGTCGACAAGGTCCTGGCGCAGAAGGGCATTTCGGAGTGAGACGCCCCTGTCAGCCCACCGAGTCGAGCATCCGGGCGGTGTGCATCCGCCCGGCGTACTCGACGAGCCGGATCAGCACCTCCTTCCCGGAGTCGCGGTCGCGGGCGTCACAGAGGACCACGGGCGTTCCCTGGTCGAGGTCCAACGCGCGGGAGACGTCACGGGCGCCGTAACTGCGGGCACCCGTGAAGCAGTTGACGGCCACCACGAACGGGATGTGCCGGTGCTCGAAGTAGTCGACCGCGGGGAAGCAGTCCTCGAGGCGCCGGGTGTCCGCGAGGACGACGGCGCCAAGCGCCCCCTGTGACAGCTCGTCCCACAGGAACCAGAAACGGTCCTGGCCCGGCGTGCCGAACAGGTAGAGGGAGAGGCCGGACCTGATGGTGATGCGGCCGAAGTCCATGGCGACGGTCGTCGTGACCTTCTGGTCCACGCCGTCGGTGTCGTCGACCAACTGACCGGCCTCGCTGAGCAGTTCCTCGGTGCGCAGCGGCCTGATCTCGCTGACCGCGCCCACCATGGTGGTCTTGCCCACGCCGAATCCGCCGGCGACCAGGATCTTCAACGCCAGGGCGGTCGTCTCGCCGTCCTCGGCGTCGGAGTGCTCGGAGACCATCGATCACTTCTCTCGGGAGTGCCGGCAACGCTCGACGTCCGTGGATACGCATCTTGGCAAGTGCGGCCTCCCCCTGGGCGGTTGGACCGCTATTTGCCCGATGTGACCGTCTCGCACCCGTTCGGTGAGCGAAAGGGTGCACAAGTCGGCGTCGTACGCGTTCGAGTGGTTCTGAAGTTTCTTCACAGTGCCCGTAGTCCCTCGATCACCTCGCGCAGAATCCGTTCGTCGGGCAGCTGCGCGGGCGGCACCGGACGGCTGACGGTGACGCAGCCGAGCTCCAGGAGGTCGCCCAGGAGCACCCTGACCACCCCCAGCGGAAGGTCCGCTCCGGCGGCTAGTTCGGCGACGGACTGCGTTTCGGGGCGGCACAGATCGATGAGGGCCCGGTGTTCCGGTCCGAGCCCGGTGTCGTCGTCGAAGTCGGGTGCGCCCACGTCCAGTGTGACGAGCGCGATCAGGTCGAAACGCACTCCTGTAGGGCCTGATTTGGTACGTCCGCCCGTCATGGCGTAGGGGCGGACGAGTGGTCCGGCTTCCTGGTCGTACCACTGGCTGCCCGGCTCTTGTTGGGCGCCGGTCGTGTCCTCGGTCATCGGAGCGGATCGCCCTCTCGCCTCATCCGGCTGCGGGCGGCCGCGCACCGACGCGCGGCGGCGTGTAGAGGTGCTCGCCGACACGCTTGACCAGCCGTGCCATCTCGTACGCCACCAGCCCTATGTCGGCCGTGACGGCGGTGAGGACGGCGAGGCAGGAGCCGTCTCCGGCCGCGGCCACGAACAGGAAGCCGTCGTCCATCTCGACCATGGTCTGCCGTACTCCGCCGGCTCCGAAGTGCCGTCCCGCGCCCTTGGCCAGGCTGTGGAATCCGGAGGCGACCGCGGCGAGGTGTTCCGCGTCCTCGCGCTTGAGGTCGGTCGACGCGCCGACGGCGAGGCCGTCGTTGGACAGCACCACGACATGCCGTACTTCGCTCACGCGCAGCACCAAGTCGTCCAGCAGCCAGTCGAGTTCACCGGACCGCTGGGCGGCCCTCATGCTCGGGTCCTGGATCACGCGGGGTCTCCTTCGCTGCTGTCGCTGCCCGTTGCGGGGCCTGGGGTGGCACCACGGCCCGGTTGCCTGCCGCCGCCGCGCGTCCAGCCTTCGCGGTAGGCCGCCATCCGGTCCCGTACGACCTCCGGGGTGCGGTGCTCGTCGCGTGCGGCGGCCGGTGCCTGTTCCCGTTCCGCGGTGGGCTGCTCGCGGAGTTGGGGGGCGAGGTTCGCCTGGCGTACGCGGCGTGGGAGGTCGTCGCTCCCTTCGGTCCCTTCGGTGTCCTCGGGGGGACGGTGCAGTCGCAAGGTGGTTACTCCGGGAGGCGGGGTGTCGTTGGCCGACTCCGCCGCGGCCCGTGGGGAGACCGCCAGGGCGGGTCGGTCGGCCGGGGCCGGGACGGACTCCTGGTGCTGGGGCGCGGTGGGCACGCGCGCGTACTCGCGCTCCACGGCCCGCTCCCCGTCCTCGACCGCCGCGCGCGGGGCACGTTCCGCCGCTCCGCCGTGCAGCAGCGCCGTCGGCAGCAGGACGACCGCCGTCGTACCGCCGTAGGGCGAGGTCCGTAGGTGCACCTTGATGCCGTGGCGGGCGGCGAGCCTGCTGACCACGAAGAGGCCGAGCCGGTCGCTGTCGAAGAGGTCGAGGGCCTCCGACTGCTCGATGCGGCGGTTGGCGTCGCCCAGGGACTCCTTGCCCATACCGAGGCCCCTGTCCTCGACCTCGACGGCGTAGCCGTTGCCTACGGGTTCACCCGTGACCCTCACGCGTGTGTGCGGCGGCGAGAACTGGGCGGCGTTCTCCACGATCTCGGCGAGCAGGTGCGTGAGGTCGGCGACGGCGGCGCCGACGACGGACGCCTCGGGGAGTTGGCGTACCTCCACGCGCGCGTAGTCCTCGACCTCGGAGACGGCCGCGCGGACGACGTTGGTCAGGGAGACCGGCATGCGCCAGGCCCGGCCGGGTGCCGCTCCGGAGAGGATGATCAGGCTCTCGGCGTGCCGTCGCATACGGGTGGTGAGGTGGTCGAGACGGAACAGGTCACTCAGTTCGTTCGGGTCCTCGGAGCGGCGTTCCATGCTGTCCAGAAGGCTGAGTTGGCGGTGCACCAGGACCTGGCTGCGGCGGGCGAGGTTGACGAAGACCCCGGAGATGCCGCTGGCGAGTTCGGCGCGTTCGACGGCGGCGCGCAGGGCGGCGCGGTGCACGGTACCGAGGGCTTCGGTGACCTGTCCGATCTCGTCCTCCGAGGGCGACCCGGGCGGGGCCTCCGCCCTGACGTCGATCTCCTCCCCCGCACGCAACCTCCGCATGGCCTCGGGGAGTTTGTGGCGGGCGATCCCCAGGGCGTCGTTGCGCAGGCTCACGAGTTCGACGACGAGGCCGCGTCCGATGCGCACCGAGATGACGAGCGACGCGATGACGGCGGCGAGACCGAGCAGGACCGCGGCACCGGCGGCGGTGAGCAGCCCTCGGGTGAACGGATCGGCGCGGTCCGCGACTCCGCTGCCCGCGTCCGACTCGATGGTGCGCATGCCGGCCTGCACGCGTGCGTGCGCGTTGTTCCAGGTCGTCTCCGGAGCCGCGGCGATCGCCCGGGTACCCGAGCTGGTGGCGAGGACCTTGTCCTCGACGGTGCCGACCGCGGTGTAGGCGCTGGTGTCGGCGAGGTTCTGCCAGGCGGTACCTTCCGAGCCGGTCAGGTCCGCGACGGCGGAGTCGGTGAGGGTACGTCGGGTGTCGACGGCGCCGGTGAACAGTCTGAGCCGCTCCCCGTCGAGCCTGCCGTCAAGACGGGCGCCGGCGAGCATCACGTCCTCCTGGGACAGCGATTCCCCGGCCCGGGAGAATTCGAGGAGCACGCGCGCGTCGGATCCGAGGTCGGCGTCCTGGATTCCGGTGAGTGCCCCGCCCACGGCGAAGGCCGTCGCGATGGTCTTCGTGTACTGCCCGTAGGTCTCGTCCCATCCCGCGCGGTGACCGAGCACGTCGGCCCGCAGTGACCGCAGTTGCTCGGCTCCGGAGACGAAGGTCTTCAGTCGTCGGGCGACTCCGGCCGGCAGTTCCTCGCCGTCGGCAACGGTGTTGTCGTCGCCCAGCCGCAACCGTGCGACCGCCCGGTCCGTGCTCGCCGCCAGCTTCTTCAGGTCACCGCTCTGCTCGGCATCGGGGTCGGTCGCGTAGCGCACGGCGGCCGACCGCTCGTCCTGCAGAGCCGCGACGGCCGCCGCGACCGGGCTGCGCACCGCGGAGTCCACACGCTGCAACTGCCGTAGCCGGGAGACGTCCTGGGCGGTGCTGACGGTGGCGTACGCCCACAGGGCGAGCAGGGAGACGACCGGCACCATCAGGAGGCAGACGATCTTGGCTCGTACGGTGCGGGGACGCATCCGCCAGCGTCCCGCGCGCGGGGGTATGTCCTCCGACGGGGCGTCGAGGGGCTCGTCGAAGAGTTCGTCGGCGGGTGGTCCGGCGTGCGCGCGACGACCGCGCACGGGCGGCGTCTCGGCGCCGGCTCTCGGGGTCCTACGGGGGTTACGCATGGCCTCCTCGCTCGGAAGTGGTCCTCAGGGGCGTGCTTGCGCGGGCCGGGCTAGCGGGCGACGCTCTCGACCGGCCGCTGGGCCGAGGCGGTTGCCTCGCGTTCTCCCGTGGTCGGCGACAGTGCGACGAACGCCGAGGTCAGGAACAGGTAGGACCCGAGGCCTACGGCCAGCGGGAAGATGAACTGCATTGCCGTGGCACCCGGCAGGACCGCGCCGGAGGGGGTGACGTGGACGCGCACCGCGAACATGCCGGTGTAGTGCATGCTGCTGACGGCCGCTCCCATGACGAGGGAGGCGGCGGTCACCGCGACGGGCGACTTGATGTTGAGGGCCGCCCACAGGGCCGCTGTCGCCGCGACGACGGCGATGAGCACGGAGAGCCCGACGAGCATCGGGTCGTAGCTCACGTCGCCGTGCAACCGCATCGCCGCCATGCCCAGGTAGTGCATGCTCGCGACGCCCAGTCCGGTGGTCAGACCGCCGAGGAAGAGCGCGCGGCCCCGGTCGCGGCCGTAGCCGACCGCGAAGACACCCGCGCAGACGACGACCATGGCGACGAGGAGGCTGAGCACGGTCAGTGGCACGTCGTACCGAATGTCGGTGCCGCTGACGCCGAAGCCGAGCATGGCCACGAAGTGCATGGTCCAGATGCCGGTGCCGAGCGCGGAGGCCGCGGTGACGAGCCAGTTGCGGCGCGACCGGCCGGTGGCGCCGAGCGCGCGGACGGTGCAGCGCAGCCCAAGTGCGGAGCCCATGCAGGCCATCACGTACGACAGCGCGGGGGTCAGCCAGCCGAAGGTGGCGTGGTCCAGGTGTCCCATGACCAGGGGACGCTAGTAGGGGCACGGGTGCACAAAGGGGGCGCATTTCGAAAGGTGTTGCAATGTGACACAGAGAGGTACCTGAACGACCGGGTCACGCTCGAACATGTGCACCGAAGCGTCATCCGTGTCGGTGAGGGATCATGCCGAACATGAGCGACGACCACACACACGTCCAGGAGTTCTTCGGTGCACGCGCCGCCGACTGGGACAGCCGCTTTCCCGACGACGGCCCCACCTACGCCGCCGCGGTCGCCGAACTCGGGCTGCGCGCGGGAGACCGGGTGCTCGACGCGGGCTGCGGGACGGGACGCGCGCTGCCGCCACTCCGTGCGGCCGTGGGGCGGTCCGGAGTGGTCGTCGGGGCCGATCTCACCCCCGCCATGCTGGAGGCCGCCGTACGGGCCGGACGCGGCCGCGACGGGTGTCTGCTGCTCGCCGACGTCGCCGCGCTGCCGCTGCGGTCGGAGTCGCTCGACGCCGTGTTCGCCGCGGGCCTGATCGCGCACCTGCCCCAACCGGAGGAGAATCTGCGGGAGTTGGCACGGGTCGTGCGCCCTGGCGGCTCACTGGCCCTGTTCCACCCGATCGGCCGGGCGGCGCTCGCCGCGCGTCAGGGACGCCAGATCACACCGGACGACCTGCGCGCGGAGCCCAATCTCGGTCCGCTGCTTGCCGGTTCGGGGTGGCTCATGACGTCGTACGCCGACGAGGACGCCTGCTTCCTGGCACTGGCCGTGCGCGAGAGCTGAGCCCGCGCGCCACCCGGGAGTTGGACGGTGCCTTCCGGCGCGGCAGCCTCACCATCTCGCGGGCTGCGAGCCGGGCCGAACTGACCTGACTCCGCGCCACGTTGGTCTCACTCGACGGCTCACGCGTTTGCGCGCGGGGCGCTCTACGCGCTTCACCGCAACGTTCCTCTTCTGTCGCCGCAACTCCAACTCTACGTTGGGTAGCAGTAGATGAACGGTCAGCGACAGAAAACCACGCAGGGGGAAGGGTGGTCAGCATGTTCGACAGGCCCCGCAAGACCTTCGCCAGATTTCTCACCTCCACGCGCGCGGCGGCGAGCAGCGCCCCGCAAGGACGCCCGCACAATCTCTTCGAGGCCGCCGCCGTCTATGTGTCGGCCCGCGCGGAGGACGATCAGGACCGGATCGACGAAGCCGCGGGCTGGGTGTCGCCGGAGGCGCTCTCCTTCGGGGTGAGCGAGCTGGCGTGCCGGGCCGTCGTCGCGCTCGCGAGGGAGCGTGACGAGTCGCCGCGGACGGTGGCTCGTGCGCTTCTTGGGCTCCCCGCGGCCTGACAGTTCGGGTTACCGGTGGTCATTTCGCCCTGTCCAGACGGAAAACTGCAGCTCCGGGTGTACTTGGGAGTCGTGACAAGGGGCTTCCGCGCACACTAGGGTGCGCGCGATTGGACGAATGATGGGGAGGCTGGGATGGCCGACACGGACGAAGAGGCCGTCGCCGCCGATGACGATGCGCTCTATGTGCTCACGGCGGTGCTGCTGACGCCGGCGAAGTTCCCGAGTGTGCTGGGCGACGACTACCCGGAGGCCTGTGCGGCGCTCGGTATGGCGCCGCTCGCCGACGGGTACGGCCTGGTGATCGGCCAGGACGGCGACGGGGCACGGTGGACGGTCGTCATCGACGACGTGTCGCTGGTCGCGGTCGCCATCGCGTCCTGGGACTGCGGCATGGAGTACGACCTGTCGCCGAGCGAGCGCACGGTGGTCGCCGCCCTCCCTGGCTGGCCGCTCGCGGTCGCCGTCGCGGCTCCCAATGTGCCCCCGCCGCACGACCCGCACCCCGACCTCGTGGACCGGCCGCCGCTGGCTCCGCCGGACACGACCATCTGGGGTCCGGCCCAACGACGGCTGGGCGCGGATGAGATCGCGCTGCAGTGGGCCATGTGGCGGGAGCAGATCGACGACTCGACCTTCTCGGCACAGGAGGCGCAGGGGCCGCAGAAGGCTCAGGACGGGGCAGGCGACGCGTCGAAGACGGACGAGGCTGCCTCAGACACCACCCAGGAGGACGCCACCCTCGCCACCCCGGTCACCTCCGCCGTCGCGTCCGAGACGGACGGGACGCCGTCGGACGACAACGCCTCGGACAGCACCTCCGCGGGCGGCACCGGGGAAGGCCCTCAGACGGGCCACAGCGGGATCCGCCGCGTGCTGACGGAGGTCCGCGCGTACGTCGACACCCCGCCGCCCCTGGGCCGCGTCAGATCGTCCTTCGCTGCGGGCGACGCACGCACACTGCGGGCCGACGGCCCCGGCTGGTCTTTGGTGGCCCGGACCGACGACATAGCGTTCGTCCTGCTCGACGACGAGCCCGGTGAGGTACTGCCGGTGGGCCGGGGCCCCGAACTGCCCGGCCTCCTGGAAGCACTCGACAAGCTGGCCGTACGGCCGAGTTGATCCCCTTGGGCGCGGATCCGGGCATGCGGGATCCTTGGTCCGGGGTCCAGTCGGCAAGATCCGACCAGGCTGAGCGAGCGGAGCCTGAACGGCCGCATCCGGCCGATGCGAACAGGGCTCTACGCACGCATGGTCGTGTGCTGTCCACTGGGCACGCGTGCCCAGTGCCCCCGCCGGTAGCCGTCCCGGGACGGCTACGGAACTTCACCCTCCTCGGTTCATGGACGGTGCTCGGCCGAGCACCGTCCACAGGGCTGTTGTCGGCAGTCCCGCGAACGGTGCTGTGCCGTGATCCGCCCTTGCGCGCCGGGCGGGAACACGGTCCGGCATGGGTGCGTCAGCGGCCGATCTCCTTGCCCGCCACGCGGCGCAGCCGACGCCGCTGCGAGGGGTCCAGTGTGAGATAGGCGGCCGTCGGCACTCCCACGACGATCAGGAATGCGACCCACCAGGGCAGCCAGATCAACAGGATCAGTCCGACCGCCACTCCTCCTACGGCGATCTTCGCGCTCTTCGACATATGTCGCCTCCTCCGCGGCCGCAGCCGCTCTCTGTTCTGAAAACGGGTCCGCGCTCCCCACAGTTCCGGATCGCGACCCTGAGACATCCCTGAGGCGCTTCCCCTACTGGTACCCGGGTCGTCGGCTGCTCCGTCACTCCGTCCACTCCATGCGCAGCGGCTCTCCCACCTCGTGGAGGTGGCGCAGGGCCTGCCGGTAGGAGTCGACGAGCCCGGTCTCCACGTAGGGGATACCCACATCCTGACAGTGGGCGCACACCAGGGGTTGTGCGAGGTGCAGATTGGGTCGCGGCATGCTCGGGAAAAGGTGGTGTTCGATCTGGTGGTTGAGGCCGCCGAGGAACCAGTCGGTCAGGACGCCGCGACGGATGTTCCGCGAAGTGAGGACCTGGCGGCGGAGATGGCCCCACCGTTCGCCGTTGGGGTCCGGCATCTCCATGCCCTTGTGGTTGGGCGCGAAGGCGAGGCCGAGGTGCAGGCCGAACAGGGTCTGGTGGAGCGCGGCGAACGCGAGCGCCTTCCCCGGGGACATCGAAATGAGCAGCAGCGTCGCGTAGACCACGACATGGCTCACCAGAAGAGCACCTTCGACGGCCCGCTCGCGACGGGGCTGGCGCCGCAGATCCTGGAAACCGTGAACCTTCAGGGCGACGCCTTCGAGCAGGGTGAGCGGGAAGAACAACCACGCCTGGTTGCGGGTGAGCCAACGCCGGAAGCCTGAGCGGTCCTTGGCCTGCTCGCCGGTGAAGACGAGGACGTCGGCGACGACGTCCGGGTCCTTGTCGATGTGATTAGGGTTGGCGTGGTGGCGGTTGTGCTTGTCGTTCCACCAGGAGTAGCTCATCCCCAGCAACAAGTTGCCGTGGATCAGGCCGATGAGGCGGTTGGCGCCTTTCCCGCCGGCGATCTGGGAGTGGCCCGCGTCGTGGCCTATGAAGGCCGTGCGAGCACCGAACACGGCGAGCAGCGGGGCCAGAAGCAGCGTCAGCCAGGAGTCGCCGATCAGGACGATGCCCGTGACGATGGCGCCCAGCGCAAGGGTGTTGGCGGCGATACAGCGGGCGTACCAGGCATACCGCCGCTCCAGTAGGCCTCTGCCCTTGACCGTGCGCAGGAGGGGCGCGAACTCGCTTCCTGGGGGCGCCGCGACGGCATCCCCCGGATCATGTGCGCCGACGACTGCGGTGGGCTGGGACATGTCCGGTCTCCGGCTCTCTCAGGCAACGGGCTGACCTGAGCAAACGTACGAATCGGTGACCGGTCGCGACCATGGCGGCACCCCCCGTGTCCCTACGGGGGTCAGCCGGGTCCTCACAGGGGGGTTGACGACACCCTCACCGACCCGGTCCCCGGAGGCCGGGCTTACGGAGAAGTGCCCGGAAAAACACGATGACAAGGAGCTCATCCACTCCTTGCCACACCCAAGGTATAGCCCACCGGGGGGCTTGCGGCAAGGCCCTGGGCGTCCCTCAGAATGGCCGACCAAGGCCCGGACCTGGGGAAACGAAAGATCCGCGAAGCACAGTCCCGCCGAGCGGGCGACCGGAAACCAATCTCGTTGGATGGACGTTCTGATGATTGACGTGATCGTGGTCGGCGGCGGACCGACCGGATTGATGCTGGCCTGCGAGTTGCGGCTGCACGGCGTGCACGTGGTCGTGCTGGAGAAGTTGACCGAGCCGACCGGGGAGTCCCGCGGGCAGGGCCTGCACGCGCGCAGTGTCGAGATCATGGACCAGCGCGGCCTCCTCGACCGGTTCCTCGCGGTCAGTGAGAAGTTCCAGGCGGGCGGTCTCTTCGGAGGCATCGTCAAGCCGTGGCCGGATCGGTCCGACACGGCTCACCCGTACGGCGTCGCCACCCCGCAGCCGGTCACGGAGCGGCTGTTGGAGGAGCGTGCCGTCGAACTCGGCACCGAGATCCGGCGCGGTTGCGAAGTGGTCGGGTTGAGTCAGGCCGAGGACGGGGTGACCATCGGGCTGGCGGGCGGCTCGCAGTTGCGTTCGCGCTACGTCGTCGGATGCGACGGCGGCCGCAGTGCCGTGCGCAAACTCCTCGGTGTCGGTTTCCCCGGCGAGCCCGCGACGGTCGAGACACTGCTGGGCGAGATGGAGGTGGCCGAGGATCCTGCCACGATTGCCGCGGTCGTCGAGGAAGTCCGCAAGACCCAACTGCGGTTCGGCCTCAGCTCGGGCGAGAACGGCGTGTACCGCGTCATCGTGCCCGCCGACGGCGTTGCCGAGGACCGTGCGACCGCGCCGACCCTCGACGACTTCAAGCAGCGGCTACGGGCCGTCGCGGGCACCGACTTCGGCGTGCACTCGCCGCGTTGGCTGTCCCGGTTCGGCGACGCCACCCGGCAGGCCGAGCGCTACCGGGTCGACCGGGTCCTGCTGGCCGGCGACGCGGCACACATCCATCCGCCGACCGGCGGACAGGGGCTCAACCTCGGTGTGCAGGACGCGTTCAACCTCGGTTGGAAGCTGGCGGCCACGGTCAACGGCTGGGCTCCGGAAGGGTTGTTGGACAGTTACCACACCGAACGACACCCCGTGGGCGCCCGGGTGATCGACAACACACGCGCGCAGATCACGCTCCTGGGGACCGGCCCGGGTGCGACCGCACTGCGGGAACTGTTCTCGACACTGATGGACTTCGAGGAGGTGAACCGGTATGTCACCGAGATGATCACCGCGGTCGGGATCCGCTACGACTTCGGCGAGGGACATGACCTGTTCGGCCGACGGCTGCGCGACGTGAGGCTGAAGCAGGGACGCCTCTACGAGTTGATGCGCACCGGCCAAGGACTCCTGCTCGACCAGACCGGCAAGCTCTCGGTCGCGGGGTGGACGGATCGCGTCGACTACGTAGTCGACGTCAGCGAGGAACTGGACGCACCCGCGGTACTTCTCCGGCCGGACGGCCACGTGGCGTGGGTCGGTGACGACCAGGAGGACCTGTTCAGTCGGCTCCCCCGGTGGTTCGGCGCCGCCCACTAGGCGCTTCCCCACCCGCTGTCGTCAGTACGCAGGGAACGCCCAGCCTCCCGGGTAGAACGGCTCCCGGTCCGCCAGAACGGCTCCGGGTCCGCGCGGAACGCCGCCGTCGCCCGGGACAGGGCTCCGGCTCGCAGCTCCTCGACGAGACCGGCCCCGGCGAGGGACGCGAGCGTGGTGCCGCCGAGGAAGGCCGCTCCGAGTCCGGCCGCCGTCAGCCGCAGGTCGGTCGGAGCGCGGGTCCGTACGCAAACGGCGGCGTCTTGGTCGGCCTCCAACCGGTAACGGCCCGTGTTCCAGGGGCAGAAGGCGTCCTCGACATCGAGGACGAGATCCAGCGTCCCCGCGTAACGCCGTGCCGCCGGCGCTCGGTCCACGCCGGCCAGGCGAACCCAGAGGCGATCGACCGGCGCGACAGCACGGCACGCGGATCGGTCAGCAGGTGCGCCAGCGGCTCGTCCACCGCCCCCTCGTACTCGATCCAGGAGACCAGGTCGATACCGGCCAGGAAGCGCCACAGGGCGGCGTACGCCTGCCGGGAGGCGTTCGCCAACTCGACGGACCTATAGCGCGTTCCCGTCGTCTCCTGACGCGTCCTGCTTGATCCGGTAGAGGGCGTATCCCGTCGTCCGGCCGCCCGCGTCGTGGTGCAGCGCGAAACGCGACGCGCTCGCGTCTCCGTGTTCCTCCGGGCAGCTAGGTCCATCGGACGTCCCAGGAGTCGGATGGTTCCGTCGCCGAAGTCGGTTCCGGGACGGAAGCGGACAGCGCGATTGTCGCAGCGGAGGCGTGCTCCTTGGGTGGCCGGGCCGTATCCGTAGCGACCGTAGATGACGGCTTCGGAGGGGTGGAGTGCCGCGATCGGCTCGGTGCCGGACGTGTGCAGGTCGGTGAGTTGTCTGCGCATCAGCGACGTGAGGATGCCGCGTCGGCGGTGGGTCGGAGTGGCCGGTGCGGGGCCGTCGAACGCGGCCATGGTGCGGGGCAGTTCGGGCGCGGCTCGCTCGTGGGCCAGTTGTTCGTCGGACAGGTCGCTTCCGTAGGTGCCGGCGATCATGCGGGCCCAGGTCTCGAACTCGTGCTCGGTGGCCGGGCGGACGGGTAGGGATCGTCCACGGCCCCTGTGTAGCCGACAGCGCCACAGGACGCGATCGAATTACGGTCGGCTCCTCGCAGACACCACGCCCGCCCGACAAGCGGCCGACACCTTGGATTCACCTCGCCGTCGAGCACCGTTCCTCATGACGCCCAACTCTGGCCGCTGTCAGCGAACTTGTCCTCAGGAGGCCCGATGTCCCCGCACGACCTCGTCCGACGCCGCGTCCGTCGTCCCGTCGCGGTGGGTGTGCCGCTCGCCGTGGTGGTCGCCCTCGTGGCGGCCGGTACGGCCGCTGGAGCCCCCGCGAAGGCCGAGGCCGCCCATGTCACGCGGACGGCGACGCTCGGCGACATCCCGCTCGGCGCGTTCAGCAACGCGCTGCTGCCCGGGACGGTGGACAACGACCGGGGAGTGAACCTCGGCGGTATCGGCAGCGACATCTACCCGGCCGGCCGCAAGGGCGAGTTCTGGACGATCACCGACCGCGGGCCCAACGGCCAGATCAAGGTCGCCGGGACGAAGCGCCGTACGTTCCCCGTGCCCGGTTTCGACCCGGCGATCGTGAAGATCCGTGTCTCCGGGGACACCGTGAAGGTCCTGGACGCCATCCCGATCACCACGTCCTCCGGGAAGGCCGTCACCGGGCTGTCGAACCAGCAAGGACGCGACGAGGCGCCGTACTCCTACGACGCGCAGACCGCACTGTCGTACAACCCGAACGGGCTGGACACAGAAGGCATCGTGCGGGCTGGGGACGGCTCCTTCTGGCTCGTCGACGAATACGGGCCCTCCTTGGTGCATGTCTCCGCGCGCGGGAAGGTACTCACGCGGTACGTGCCCAAGGGGCTGCACCTGACCGGTGCCGACTACCCGGTGGTGGAGGCGCTGCCTGCCGTCCTGCTGCACCGGAAGATCAACCGCGGCTTCGAGGGGCTCGCCCAACTGCCCGGCGGTGACCTGGTGATGGCCCTGCAGAGCCCGCTGTCGCTGCCGGACGGGGACGCCGGGGACGCGTCGCTCAACACCCGCCTGCTGCGCTTCTCGACGAAGAAGAAGGCGGTCGCGGCGGAGTACGCGTACCGCTTCGACCCGGTGAACGTGGTCGACCCCAGCGAGGACGACACCTCCGAGCTCAAGATCTCCTCGGTGGTCGCCGTGGGCGACGACCGGCTGCTCGTCGAGGAGCGCACCGACAAGGCGGCCCGGCTCCAACTGGTCCAGCTGGGGCGCAAGTCGAACATCCTCGGCGGTCGCTACGACGACGACACGACGTCCCCGTCGCTGGAGCAGCTCGACGACCCGGCCGCCACGGGTGTCCCGGTGCTGGCCAAGAAGCTGGTCGTCGATCTGGGGACCGTCTCCGGGGTGCCGCAGAAGATCGAGGGCGTCGCGCGCGTGGATCACGACACGCTCGCCCTGATCAATGACAACGACTTCGGGATGACGGACGGCGCGGGCGCGTTCGACGCGCAGGGGCGGTTGGTCGACAGCGGCATCGAGACGACGCTGGTGTACCTGAAGCTGCCGCACGGCATCTGAGTCCGCGTCGACTCCTGTGGCAGTCAGCCGAACAGGGACGGGAGCAGGGACTCGACGTCGCTGGGAACCTCGCTCGGCAGCTCCGAGGGGAAGTTCGACGGCAGCGCGGTCGGGAGCTTGGTCTGCAGGCTGGTGGGGAGTTTCGTCGGGAGGGTGAGGGACGGGCTGCGGCTCGCGCCCGAACTGCTCTCGGCGGGCGCCTTCTTGTCCGGTGAGTCGTGCCCCCCGGAGGCCATCAGCACGACGGCTGCGACGGCCCCGGCTGCCACGATCACGGCGAGCAGGACGAACAGCGGACGGGGGCGCCTGCGGGGAGGCGGTCCGTAGTCCCCGTAGTCACCTCCTGATCCGTACCCGAAGTCTTCGGGAGGTGGTCCGAAGCCGCCTCCCTGAGGCGGGGCGGCGTCCGGTGGCCCGGGCGGTCGAGGCGGTACGGGCGGCATGGCCATACCGTCAAGGGTCGCCTTCGTGGAGGTCATGGCGCGACCCCCGCGCGGTGGTTGATACGGGCTCATGCCATGGATCGCATGATTCCGGAGCATTCCGCGCGGGGGTCGGTCACGATCGACAACTCACGGACACCGACGGGCTCGTGAGTGACGCACGCGTGCGTGCGGTCAGCCGCGTGCTCCCAGGAGGTGGTCCATGGCGAGCTGGTCGAGCTGCTCGAAGGCCATCCCGCGCTGGGCGGCCGCCTCGATGTCGAAGTCCTCGAAGGCCGAGCGGTCCGCGAGCAGAGACTTGAGGCCGTCCGCCGCGGTCTGCTGCGCCAGCTCGTCCAGACGCGAGGCGCGCAGCGCCTCCTGGACCACCGGGTCGGCGCGGAACGCGGCCGAACGCTCCTTGAGGATCAGGTAGTTGCGCATGCAGCCGGCCGCCGACGCCCACACACCGTCGAGGTCCTCGGTGCGCGGCGGCTTGAAGTCGAAGTGCTTCGGGCCGGCGTAACCGGCGCTCTCCAGGAGGTCGACCAGCCAGAAGGCGGCACGCAGGTCGCCGTTGCCGAAGCGCAGGTCCTGGTCGTACTTGATGCCGGACTGGCCGTTGAGGTCGATGTGGAAGAGCTTGCCCGCCCACAGGGCCTGGGCGATGCCGTGCGGGAAGTTGAGCCCGGCCATCTGCTCGTGGCCGACCTCCGGGTTGACGCCGTAGAGCTCCGGGCGCTCCAGGCGCTCGATGAACGCCAGGGCGTGGCCGACGGTGGGGAGCAGGATGTCGCCGCGGGGCTCGTTCGGCTTGGGCTCGATCGCGAACTTGATGCTGTAGCCCTGGTCGGTGACGTACTCGCCGAGGAGGTCGAAGGCCTCCTTCATGCGGTCGAGGGCGACTCGGACGTCCTTGGCGGCACCGGACTCGGCGCCCTCACGGCCGCCCCAGGCGACGTAGGTCTCGGCGCCGAGCTCGACCGCGAGGTCGATGTTGCGGATCGTCTTGCGCAGGGCGTAGCGGCGCACGTCGCGGTCGTTGGCGGTGAACGCGCCGTCCTTGAAGACCGGGTGCGTGAAGAGGTTCGTGGTCGCCATCGGCACCTTCATGCCGGTCGCGTCGAGGGCCTCACGGAAGCGCTTGATGTGCGACTCGCGCTCGGTGTCCGAGGACCCGAAGGGGATCAGGTCGTCGTCGTGGAAGGTCACACCGTGGGCGCCGAGCTCGGACAGACGCTGCACCGTCTCGACCGGGTCGAGGGCACGGCGGGTGGCGTCGCCGAACGGGTCCCTTCCCTGCCAGCCGACGGTCCAAAGGCCGAAGGTGAACCTGTCCTCGGGGGTGGGCTGGTAGTTCATGACGCGGCTCCTTGTTGCTTCGCTGCGACTATTTCGTCATGGCGGTTTACAAATTAGTATGCACACGCAGCTCTGGGAAGGGACAAGGTGTCCCTGAAGGAGTGGGGTACGGGTCACCGCACCCCGGACAGCCTTGAGAACACCAGGTCAGAGCCCGCAGAGCCGCGGAAAAAACAGGGAGAGCCCGATGTCAGCAGCCGAGGGTCCGCTCGTCGTCGGCGTGGACACGTCCACCCAGTCCACGAAGGCGCTGGTCGTCGATGTGTCCACCGGACGGATCGTCGCGAGCGGCCAGGCGCCGCACACCGTCACCTCGGGGGCGGGCCGCGAGAGCGACCCCCGCCAGTGGTGGGACGCCCTGTGCGAGGCCCTGCGCCAGTGCGGGGACGCGGCCCACGAGGCGGCGGCCGTGTCGATCGGCGGCCAGCAGCACGGCCTGGTCACCCTGGACGCCCAGGGCGAGCCGGTACGCCCGGCGCTGCTGTGGAACGACGTGCGCTCCGCGCCGCAGGCCCGCCGGCTGATCGAGGAACTGGGCGGCCCGAAGGCCTGGGCCGAGCGCACCGGCAGCGTGCCCGGAGCCTCCTTCACGGTCACCAAGTGGGCCTGGCTCGCCGAGCACGAGCCGGAGGCGGTGCGCGCCACGGCGGCCGTACGTCTCCCCCACGACTACCTCACCGAGCGGCTCACCGGACAGGGCACGACCGACCGGGGCGATGCCTCCGGCACCGGCTGGTGGGCCTCCGGAACCGAGTTGTACGACGAGGAGATCCTCCGGCATGTCGGGCTAGACCCGGCGCTGCTGCCCCGGGTGGTGCGGCCGGGCGAGGTGGCGGGGACGGTGCGCGATGGCCACGACCTGCCGTTCTCCAAGGGCACGTTGGTCGCGCCGGGCACCGGCGACAACGCGGCCGCCGCCCTGGGTCTCGGGCTCCGCCCCGGCGTCCCCGTGCTCAGCCTCGGCACGTCGGGCACCGTGTACGCGGTCTCGAAGCACCGGCCCGCGGACCCCTCCGGCACGGTCGCGGGCTTCGCCGACGCGCACGGCGACTGGCTGCCCCTGGCCTGCACCCTGAACTGCACGCTCGCCGTCGACCGGGTCGCGGCCCTGCTGGGCCTGGACCGGGAAGCCGTGGAACCCGGCACCTCGGTCACGCTGCTCCCGTACCTGGACGGCGAGCGCACCCCGAACCTCCCCAACGCCTCGGGCCTGCTGCACGGCCTGCGCCACGACACCACCGGCGGTCAGCTCCTCCAGGCCGCCTACGACGGCGCCGTGCACGCCCTGCTGGGCGCGCTCGACCTGGTCCTCGACGAGGACGCCGACCGCACCACGCCCCTGCTGCTGATCGGCGGTGGCGCCCGGGGCACGGCCTGGCAGGAGACCGTACGGCGACTGTCGGGGCGCCCGGTCCAGGTGCCGGAGGCGAAGGAGCTGGTCGCGCTCGGTGCCGCCGCGCAGGCCGCCGGGCTGCTGACCGGCGAGGATCCGGCCGCGGTGGCCCGGCGCTGGAACACGGCCGCCGGGCCGGTGCTGGACGCCGTGGAGCGCGACGAGGCGACGCTGGCCAGGATCTCCGGGGTACTCTCCGACGCGGCTCCGCTGCTCGAACGGGGGCCGGACGCCCGTTGACGCACACCGACCGAGGACTGACGGAGGCATGACCGCACCGCTGCACGAGGCGCACCCCGCCGGGTCCGGGCGTGCCCTGCCCGACACCCAGCAGGGCATGCGCCGGCGCAACCTTGCGCGCGTGATGCACACGGTCAGCGCCGAGGGCCCGCTCTCGCGCGCGGCCGTGGCCTCGCGCATCGGGCTGACCCGTGCGGCGGTGTCGACACTGGTGGACGAGCTGATCCGGTCGGGGCTCCTCGAAGAGCTGGGCCCCGAGCGGCCCGGCCGGGTGGGCCGCCCCGGATCCGCGCTCGCCGTCAGCGGGCGCGGTCCGGCCGGGATCGGCGCGGAGATCGGAGTCGACCATCTCGCGGTCTGCGCGGTCGATCTGCGCGGCGAGATACGCGCGCGTGCCGTACGGCACGGCGTGAACCGCGGCCGCTCCCCCGAGCCGGTGCTCACGGAACTCACGGCGCTGGTACGGCAGGTCGTCGCCGAGGCGGACGCGGAGGGCCTGTGGCCGGCCGGGCTCGCGGTCGCCGTGCCCGGTCTGGTGGCACGCGACGGCCGTACGGTCGTCCGCGCCCCGAACCTTGACTGGCACGACATAGATCTCGGCGCCCTGCTGCCCGCCGAACTCCCGCCGACTGTGGACAACGAGGCCAATTTCGGCGGGCTCGCCGAACTCTGGCTGGGCCGGACCACTCCACGCGACTTCCTGCATGTGTCGGCCGAGATCGGCATCGGCGCCGCGGTCGTGGTCGACGGGGGGCTGCTGCGCGGAACCCGGGGATTCGCGGGCGAGTTGGGGCATGTCCCGGTGCGTCCGGACGGGCCGGAGTGCGCGTGCGGCGGGCGGGGATGCCTCGAACAGTACGCGGGGGAAGAGGCGGTGCTGCGCGCCTCCGGTCTGGAGCCCGGCGCGGACCGGGTCGGTCTGCTCGCGACACGTGCCGCCGACGGCGACCAGGCGGTACGGCGTGCCCTGCACGACGCCGGTACGGCGCTCGGCATCGCGCTCACCGGCGCGGTCAACCTGCTCGATCCGCAGCTGGTGGTGCTGGGGGGCGCGCTGTCCGGGCTCGCGCCCTGGCTACTGCCGTCGCTGGAGGCCGAGTTGGCGCGGCGCACGGCGGGGCCCGCCTGTCCGGTGTCGGTGTCGCGGCTGGGGCCGGAGGGTCCGCTGCTGGGGGCCGCGCACTCGGTAGTGCGGGCCGTCCTCGACGACCCGGCGGCGGTGGCCGAACGGGCTGGGGGAATCGTGGCCGGCCGAGCCGGGGACATCGCGGCCGAACAGGCCTGAAACACCGCCGAGTTCACCCGGTCGAGTGATCGAGTTATCCACAGTTCCGCCGTCGTCCACGGAAGCACGGCACGCCCTACTGCCCAACCTGCAAGCGCCGTACCGTGATTCACGCGAGGCGCAGCCGTCGGGTCGTGACGACGGTGTACCGATACCGGTGTGAACACGGGTGGACGAGGGGGGATTCACGTGTCGGGGGAGACAGTTCAGGGGCTGCGGCGGGATGCCGTCGGGCTGCGTGAGGTGCTGTTCCAAAGCGTCACGGCAATGGCACCGGCGGCCGCGGTCGCCGCGTCGATCCCGTCGGGCGCGGCCTTCGCGGGTGGCAGTCTGCCGCTGTCGGTGCTGATCGCTCTGGTGGCCTGCCTGTTCACCGCGTCCTGCGTGGCCGAGCTCGCGCGGGAGTTGCCTGCCGCCGGCTCAGTGGCCACCTACGCGGCACAGGGACTGCATCCGGCAATCGGCTTCCTGGTCGGCTGGGGCTACGTCTTCGTGGAGGCGCTGATCCCACCCCTTCTGCTCCTCCAACTCGGCTTCACCACGGCGGGCACCCTGCACCAGGAGTGGTCCTCGTATCCGGAGAGCCTGTGGTGGCCGTGGACGCTCGCGGGTGCCGCGATCATCGCGGCGGCGGGCTGGTTCGGCGCGCGTGCCTCGGCCCGCTTCGGCACGGTCCTCGGGGTCTTCGAGATCCTCGTCTTCCTGGTGTTCGCCGTCTGGCTGATCGCCAAGGCAGGTGCGAACAACACCCTCTCGGTGTTCGGCACTTCGCACACCGGCAAGGACTATTCGGGGCTCGGCGGAGTCTTCGCCGGCTCTGTCTACACGGTGCTCGCGTTCGCCGGGTTCGAGGCCGCCGCACCGCTCGCCGAGGAGACACGGGACCCGCGCCGGACGATGCACCGCGCGGTGCTCGGCGCGGCCCTCGGGATCGGCCTGTTCTACGTGCTGACGACCTACGCCATGACGGTGTACTTCGGGCCCGACCGCTTCAGCGGATTCGGCGCCTCCGGTACCGCGTCATGGGAGGGAGTGGCACGCGCGTCGTTCGGACTCTTCTGGGTGCTGGTGTTCCTCGCCGTGGTCAACTCGACGATCGCCAACGCCAACGCGTGCGCCACCGTCTCGACCCGCACCGCCTTCGCCCTGGCCCGCATCCGGGTACTCCCCCGCATCCTCGCCACACTGCACCCACGCCACCGCTCCCCCGTCGCCGGAATCGCCGTGCAGACCGTCGTCGCGGTGGGAGCCGTACTGGGTCTCGGTTTCGGCTACGACCCGGTGACGGCGTTCCTCCTCCTGGCCACGGTGATCGTCACGGTCGTCATCGCCGTCTACATCGTCGTGAACCTGGCCTGCGCGGGCTACTTCCTGCGCCGCAGACGCGAGTTGCTCAAGCCGGTCCGGCACCTGCTGGTCCCGCTCCTCGGGATCGTCGCGTTCGTCCCCGCCCTGCTCACCGCGGCAGGCCTCCCGGCCTTCGACTTCGTGACCGAACTGACCGCTCCCGTGTCCTACGCCGGTCCGGTCGTCGGCATCTGGATGGCGGCCGGGGTGGTAGTCCTGCTCGTTCTGCTACGGCGCCACCCCGAGCGAATAGCCGAAACCGCCCGTGTCCATCTCAACGAAACCGTCTCCACCGGTCATCCGCAGAACGGAGCAGTACAGCCATGAACGACCCCCGGATCCTGACGGTGCGACCCGAACCGGGCGAGTACGCCTGGACGTTCGGCGGCGCCCCGCCCGTGGCGCGCATCGCGCCCGGCACCGTCCTCGACCTGTATACGGAGGACTGTTTCGCCGGACGGGTGCGCTCCGAGAAGGACCTGGTGTCCGAGGTGTGCGAGTTCCCGTTCCTCAACCCGCAGACCGGCCCCTTCCATGTGGAGGGCGCGGAACCGGGCGACACGGTCGCCGTGCACTTCGTGTCGATCGAACCTGCCCGGGACTGGGCCGCCTCGACCACGGTTCCCCTCTTCGGCGCGCTCACCTCGACCCACACCACGGCGACGCTGCAACCACCGCTCCCGGAGACCGTCTGGATCTGGCAGTTGGACCGGACCCGCCGCACGGCGTTGTTCCGCGCGCGGGACAACGACATCGAGATCGAGCTGCCTCTCGACCCGATGCACGGCACGGTGGGCGTGGCCCCCGCCAATCTGGAGGTGCGTTCGGCGCTGGTGCCCGACGCACACGGCGGGAACATGGACACGCCCGAGATGCGGGCCGGCGTCACCTGCTACCTCGGGGTGAACGTGGAGGGCGCGCTGCTCAGCCTCGGCGACGGGCATGCCCGTCAGGGTGAGGGCGAGACCTGTGGAGTCGCCGTCGAGTGCGCGATGAACACCGTGGTGATCGTGGAGCTGCTCAAGGGGGTCGCCACGCCCTGGCCGCGCATCGAGTCGGACACTCACATCATCTCGACGGGTTCGGCACGCCCGCTGGAGGACGCGTTCCGGATCTCCCAGCTCGACCTGGTGCGTTGGCTGGTGCGCGACTACGGGTTCAGCGAGCTGGACGCCTACCAGTTCGCAACTCAGGCGGTCGAGTCGCCGTTGGCCAATGTGTGCGACACCAACTACACCTGTGTGGCGAAGATCCGGAAGGAATGGCTGCCCGCGCGTGAGACGCATCGCGGACTGCACGCGCGGCTGCGTGAGACCGCGGCGGCATTCCGGCACTGAGAGCCCGCCGCTCACCCCGAACACCCCTGACCCGAACACCCCGAACGCCCCTGAAAGGCAACCCGCAGTGGACCGCTCAAGACCGCTCCCCAGCAGGCGGCGCATCCTCAAGGGTGCCGCGCTGGCCGCCGTACCGTACGCGTTACTTCCCGACCCACAGGCCGGCGCGCAGACCCAGGCCGTCGACTATCCGGGGGCCGAGTGGCAGCCGGCGAGCACCTCCAACTACACGGCGTCCAACCGCCCCAGCACCTATCCCCTCGACTACGTGATCATCCACGTCACACAGGAGACGTATCCCAACACCCTGTCCATCTTCCAGAATCCGCAGAAGAAAGTGTCCGCGCACTACCTCGTGCGATCGGCCGACGGGCATGTGGCGCAGTGTGTGCGGGAGGCCGACGTCGCCTGGCACGCGGGGAACTGGGACTACAACACGCGCAGTATCGGCATCGAGCACGAGGGCTGGGTGGATCAACCCGATTGGTTCACCGACGCGTTGTACGAGCAGTCGGCCAAGCTGACGGCGGCTACCTGCGCGAAGTACGGGCTCCCGAAGGACCGCGCGCACATCATCGGGCACTACGAGGTGCCGGGCACCGACCACACCGACCCGGGGCCGAACTGGGACTGGACGCGTTACATAAGGATGGTCAATTTCGCCTGAGCCGAGGTGGATCCGGGCCGGTTCCGAGTCTGTTCCGAGCGCGATGGGGTTCGTTCGGGTCGGCCCCGGTCGAAACGGTTGTCCGGATCCGTCTGCGGAGTAACGATGTGCGCAGCCGTCGCGGCGCCGTATCGCTGTCGTGTCGCCGCGGTATCGCCGCCATATCGTCGTCGTATCGTCGCTGGATCGACCTCAGGGGAGGCCGAGTTGACCGATCCGTGGGTG
Source organism: Streptomyces prunicolor (assembly GCF_045162825.1). Taxonomy (NCBI): domain Bacteria; kingdom Bacillati; phylum Actinomycetota; class Actinomycetes; order Kitasatosporales; family Streptomycetaceae; genus Streptomyces; species Streptomyces prunicolor. The sequence continues at coordinate 1,424,016 of NZ_CP108676.1, forward strand.
GCCCTGGAGCCGGGGGCCGACCCTGCCGAGCGGGTGCGGGTGCTGCGCCGGGCGCACGAGACGTTCGCCGTGGCGGGTACGGTGCCGCAGCCGGTGCGGTCGGTGGTGGCCGATTCCTGGCGGCGTTCCGCGCGGGCCGGTGTCGGTCCCGAGGGCACGGCGAGTGTGGAGCTGACGGACGGTGACCTGGGTCTCTACCGCGCGGAGCATCCGCTGGCGCGGGTGATGCCGCTGATACGGGAGTTGGTGGGCACGTTCGCGGCGGACGGCGAGCATCTGCTGGCGGTGTGCGACGCGCAGGGCAGGCTGTTGTGGGTCGAGGGTGATCCGGCGACCCGGCGCAAGGCGAGCTTGATGAACTTCGTGCCGGGTGCGCGCTGGGCGGAGAGCGCGGTCGGGACGAACGCGCCGGGTACGGCGGTCGCCGTGGACCGGCCGGTGCAGGTGTTCGCGGCCGAGCACTTCATCCGGCGGGTGCAGCCGTGGACGTGCGCGGCGGCTCCGGTGCACGATCCGCGCACGGGACGGGTGCTCGGTGCCGTGGACATCACCGGCGGGAACGGACTGGCGCATCCGCACAGTCTGGGCTTCGTGCAGGCGGTGGCGCGGGCCGCCGAGTCCCAACTGGCGCTGCTCGCCCCGGAGCAGACGTATGCCGACGGGCCCGAGCTGACGGCGCTGGGCCGGGACGAGGCCCAACTGTGCCTCCACGGGCGCAAGATGAGGCTGAGCCGCCGCCACAGCGAGATCCTGGTACTGCTGGCCCGCCATCCCGAGGGGCTGACCGGCGACGAGTTGCTGTGCGCGCTGTACGAGGACGAGTCGGTGCCGCCGGTGACGTTGCGGGCCGAACTGGCGCGGCTGCGGCGACTGTTGGGCCCGGACCTGCTCGCCTCGCGTCCTTATCGGCTCACGTCACCGGTCGAGTCCGACGTGGCGATCGTAGAGCGGCGCCTGGAAGGGGGCGCGGTCACGGGAGCGGCGAGTGCATACACGGGTCCGTTGTTGCCCGGTTCGCAGGCACCGGCGGTGGTCCGGCTCAGGACCCGCCTGGCCGACGGCCTCCGTACGGCGCTGATCGCCCGTCGCGACCCCGACCTGCTGGCGGACTGGGCGCACGCGCCGTGGGGCGAGGACGACCTCGACGTCTGGCGGGCGCTCGCGGCGATACGGCCGACGGCACCGGTGCGTTCCCGACTCGACGCGCTGGAGTCCGAGCTGGCGGCACCGGCCGCGCGGTCGCACCGGGTGGGTCGCTGACGTAACTCGGGCTCGGCTCAGGGCACTTGGGGCACGGCCTGCCCTCCGGCTCCCGGCGCCCGGCTCCCGGCCCCCGGCCGACCTTTCGGCTTCCGCCCTCCGGCTCCTGGCTTCCGCTTTCCCGTTTCCCGTTTCCCGTTTCCCGTTTCCCGTTTCCCGTCTCCCCCTTCCGCGCTCCGGCTTCTGCCCTCCGACACCGGGCTCCCGCCCCCGGCACCCCAGCACCCGCGCACCCCGGCACCCCAACTCCCGCGCAACGTACATGCAACGTCCCGCCCCCTAGCCTCGCGCCGAGAGCTGCCCAATGGCGGGCAGCGCTGTTCCGGGAGGCAGACCAGGATGACCCGTTACGCGGCACCCGGCACCGAGGGCGCGATCGTCTCCTACCAGGCGCGCTACGACCACTTCATCGGCGGCGAGTACATGCCGCCGGCTCGCGGGCAGTACTTCGAGAACCCGTCCCCGGTGAACGGGCAGCCGTTCACGGAGATCGCACGCGGCACCGCGGAGGACGTGGAGCGGGCGCTGGACGCGGCGCACGCGGCGGCGCCGGGCTGGGGACGGACGTCGGTGACCGAGCGTTCCGACATCCTGCTCAAGATCGCCGACCGGATGGAGGCGAACCTGGAGCCGCTCGCGGTCGCGGAGAGCTGGGAGAACGGCAAGCCGGTCCGCGAGACACTCGCCGCCGACATCCCGCTCGCCATCGACCACTTCCGTTACTTCGCGGGGGCGATCCGCGCGCAGGAAGGTTCACTGGGCGAGGTCGACGACGACACGGTGGCGTACCACTTCCACGAGCCGCTCGGTGTCGTGGCGCAGATCATCCCGTGGAACTTCCCCATCCTGATGGCGACTTGGAAGCTGGCGCCGGCGCTCGCGGCGGGCAACGCGGTCGTCCTCAAGCCGGCCGAGCAGACCCCGGCGTCCATCCACTACTGGATGAGCCTGATCGCGGACCTGTTGCCGCCGGGCGTGGTGAACATCGTCAACGGCTTCGGAGTCGAGGCGGGCAAGCCGCTCGCGTCCAGCCCGCGCGTGGCGAAGGTCGCGTTCACCGGCGAGACCACGACAGGGCGGCTGATCATGCAGTACGCCTCCGAGAACATCAAGCCGGTCACGCTGGAACTCGGCGGCAAGTCGCCGAACATCTTCTTCGACGACGTGTCGTCGGCGCGCGACGACTTCCTCGACAAGGCGCTCGAAGGCTTCACGATGTTCGCGCTCAACCAGGGCGAGGTGTGCACCTGCCCGTCCCGGGCGCTCATCCAGCGCGGCCACTACGCCGACTTCCTCCAAGCGGCCGTCGCCCGCACCGAGTTGATCAAGCCGGGCCACCCGCTCGACACGGACACGATGATCGGCGCCCAGGCCTCCAACGACCAGTTGGAGAAGATCCTCTCCTATCTGGACATCGGCCGGCAGGAGGGCGCGAAGATCCTCACGGGCGGCGAACGACTCGACTACGACGGCGAGTTGAAGGGCGGCTACTACGTCCAGCCGACGATCTTCGAGGGCGACAACCGGATGCGGATCTTCCAGGAGGAGATCTTCGGGCCGGTGGTCTCGGTGACGTCGTTCGACGACTTCGACGACGCGATCAAGCTCGCCAACGACACGCTGTACGGCCTCGGGGCGGGCGTGTGGACCCGGGACATCAACACGGCATACCGCGCGGGCCGGGCGATCCAGGCGGGCCGGGTGTGGACGAACTGCTACCACGCGTACCCCGCGCACGCGGCGTTCGGCGGCTACAAGCAGTCCGGCATCGGTCGCGAGAACCACAAGATGATGCTGGACCACTACCAGCAGACCAAGAATCTGCTGGTGTCGTACTCGCCGAAGAAGCTGGGCTTCTTCTAGGCGCACGAGAAAAGGCGCCTGACGTGGGTCTTCACCCGTCAGGCGCCTTTCCGCTCAACACGTTCTCGACCAAGGCCGGCTTGCGTGCTAACTCCCAATTTCTCCCACTGCTGCACCCCTCCTGACCAGTGCCTCCGGACCAGTCACGGACCAAACCCTCGGTTCAGCCCTCGGGTGCGTCACCTTGGCTGACGCGCTGCCACTCGTTCATGGACTGCTCGATGAGCCGGTTCGCCTGCTCTCGAAGGCCGTCGAGGAACTTGGCGTAGTGGCGGAAAAGAACCTCGATGCTCTGGCCGGCGCGGCGGGCGCATTCGGCCGGGTCCACTCCGGAGTAGAGCCAGAACGAAATACCGGCGTGCCGGAGATCGTAAGGTCGCTTGGCCAGGCGAGAAGTGCGCTCGGTACGAGTCAGAGCGTGCTCCCGAGCCCGCGCCCACGTTATACCGTATGCGGCAGCGTCCACGTAGTTGCCAGCCTGGTTCCGGAAGAGTCGGCCGTCGGGTGCCACGTCGAACCGTTTCACATGGGAACGCAGCATGCGTACGAATTGCGGCGGGATAGGAACGGGCCGCGTCGCGCTTGCCGCGCGACGCTTAAGCGAGTGCACCTCGTGCACCTCACCGTCGTCGGTCCACTCCTTGCCAGACGTGACAACCCCGCCCGAGAGGTTGAGCATCCCCCATCCAGTCTTCGGCAGGTAGCATTGATCGATCCGAAGATGGATTACCTCGGCTGGCCGCATAGCCGCGAAGTACATGCAGCCGAAGAACGCTTCAAGATGAGGGCCCCGCCCACGCTGGCGAGCAACGGCGTCTAAAGGGTGTTGCACAAGGCCGTGTTCGGGCAGGCCAGAGTGGGTGAGCACAGTCTTCTGGTCATGATGCGTGGGCGAGGTTGTGCATGTGGGCGACGGCTTGGACCGCGTGATGGAGGCCGTCGCCGTGCTGTCGGCAGTCGCGGAGGATCTTGTAGTTCTTCAGGCGGCCGATGACGTGTTCCACGCGGGCGCGGACCTTGCGGTGGGCGGCGTTGTCGTCCTCCTCGCCCGGGAGCAGAGCCCGTCCGGGGCGTTTGCGGTGCGGTACCGCCATGGCGCAGTTGAGGTAGGCGCCGTCGCCGAGCACCGTCACGCCCTCACAGTGTCGGCTCAGCCCGGACGCACGCCAGGCGTGGGCGTCCGCCGTCGTGCCCGGCACCGGTCGTGCTGCCGCGATCACCAGCCGCGTGTCCGCGTCCACGACGACCTGCACGTTCGCCGAGAACCGGTAGTTGCGGCTGGATGCGGCCACCGACCGGTCGCGGAGCGGGATCAGCGTGCCGTCCACGATCCACATGCGTTCCGGGGCATCGGCCGGGCGGGAGACGGGCTCGATCGCGAGCAGCGGTCCCAGTCGTTGGATGACCCGGCACACGGTGGAGGAGGAGACACCGAACAGCGGGCCCAGCTGCCGCATCGTCAGATTGGTGCGGTAGTACACCGCGACCACCAGCACCCGCTCGGCCAGCGGCAGCGACCATGGCCGGCCCCGCAGGGTGCCGTTACCGCCCCGCTCCCGCACCACTTTCAACAGACGCGCGAACTGCGTCACTTGCAGCCCGGTGAATGTCTCCACCCACACCCGTTCGGCCCTCAACACCCCTGCCATACACCGGAGATGCCCAGTTCACGGCCTTGTGCAACACCCTTTAAAGGTTGTCCCGTAATCTCTGGCTGGTTGTCCCAGACGGCGTCCTATGGTGCGGCGGCCGACATGCTTGTTGGGTTGGGAGGCGTAGTTGCCTGGCCCGGGATGTCCAGCCATGCGCCGATGCGGGTGACTGCGTCTTCCACGGTGGCGCGCGGGGCGCCGGAGGCTTCGAGCGAGGTACGGGCCACGGCGGCGAGTTGGGGGTCGGTGAGGGCGAGCGCCGTGCGGGCTGTTTCGTACTCCTGCAGCAGACCCGGACCGAACAGGAGAGGGTCGTCGGCGTTGAGGGTGCACCGGACGCCTGCTTGCAGGAGCCGCGCCAGGGGGTGCGCAGACAGGGATGCGACGACCCCGAGGGCGACGTTGGAGGTGGGGCAGACGTCGAGGACTATGCCTTCCGCGGCCAGGCGGGCAAGAAGAGCCGGGTCTTCGACTGCCCGTACGCCGTGAGCGATCCGTCGGGCGCCGAGTACGTCGAGTGCGGCGCGCACGCCGGCCGGGCCGGCAAATTCCCCTGCATGCGGGGCGGGAATCAGCCCGGCATCGCGGGCAATGGCGAACGCCTCAGCGAACGGCTCAGGGGCGTGGCGGGCCTCATCTCCGGCCAGGCCGAAGCCGACCACCCCATTGTCTGATCGTCTAACCGCCAGGCGGGCGGCCTCGACCGCTTCCGACGGGTCCGCGTTGCGTCGGGCGAACACCAGGATGCCGAAGCCGATGCCCAGCGGCGCGCCCGCGCGGCGGCCCTCGTCGATCACCTCGTCCAGGACGTCGAGCGCGGCGTCCGGATCGCCCTCATAGGTCAGGGGGTTCAAGTGCGGCTCGATCCATACCGCTCCGTCCGCGGCGGCGTCCTCGACCACCTCGCGTACCAGCCGCAGAAGGTTCCTGCGCGGGCCCTCGCGCACCACCCGGGCAGCGGCGCCGTACAAAGCGCCGAAGTCCTCAAACGAGGTGAAGCCGTTTGAATCTGGCGGTCGTACGCCACGCTCGCCTGCCAGCTCCGCGAGCGTGGCGGGACGCATCGCACCTTCGAGATGCAGATGGAGATGGGCCTTCGGCAGATGGTCCAGGCTTCGCATGGCACCTAACTCTATGGCTACCCTCTTGACGGCCGTTGGGAGATGCAACCATCACTGCGTGGCTGATGTGATCACGGCGTCGGTGCCGTCATGGATAGAGCCCTTCACGGGTCTGACCCCGCGCTGCTTCGCCAAGCTGGTAGCCGAGGTTCGACGCGAGCAGGCTGCGGATCAACAGCGCGGGCGTCCCTGGAGTCTGCCGCTGGAGGACCGTGTTCTGCTGGTGACGGCGTACTGGCGCACGAACTTGACGATGCGACAGCTGGCTCCGTTGTTCGGAATTTCGAAGTCGGCCGCAGACCGGATCATCGACCACCTCGGTCCACTGTTGGCGCTCCGGCAGCGAAGACGGTTCCGTAAGGACACTGTGCTCATCGTGGACGGGACCTTGGTGCCGACCCGCGACCGCACGGTCGCCGAGCAGTCCAAGAACTATCGCTACTCCACAGCCCACCAGGTCGTTATCGACGCCGACACCCGCTTGGTCGTCGTGGTCGGCCGACCCTTGCCCGGTAATCGACACGACTCCCGTGGTTGGGAAGAGTCCGGAGCCAAGGCTGCCGTCGGTACCACCATGACGATCGCCGACGGCGGCTACCAGGTGACCGGCCTGGTCATCCCACACCGACGCGAAAAGGGAAGCGACCTGCCGACCTGGAAGGAGGAACACAACCGCTCACACAAACGAGTTCGCGCCCGCGTCGAGCACACCTTCGCCCGAATGAAGGGCTGGAAGATCTTGCGTGACTGTCGCCTCAAGGGCGACGGCGTCCACCTCGCCATGCTCGGCATCGCCCGTTTGCGCAACCTCGTCCTCGGCGGATAGACAGCGAACAGCCGGTCCCGTCCGCACCAACTCGAAGATCACTTACGGGACAACCTTTAAAGGGTGTTGCACAAGGCCGTGAACTGGGCATCTCCGGTGTATGGCAGGGGTGTTGAGGGCCGAACGGGTGTGGGTGGAGACATTCACCGGGCTGCAAGTGACGCAGTTCGCGCGTCTGTTGAAAGTGGTGCGGGAGCGGGGCGGTAACGGCACCCTGCGGGGCCGGCCATGGTCGCTGCCGCTGGCCGAGCGGGTGCTGGTGGTCGCGGTGTACTACCGCACCAATCTGACGATGCGGCAGCTGGGCCCGCTGTTCGGTGTCTCCTCCTCCACCGTGTGCCGGGTCATCCAACGACTGGGACCGCTGCTCGCGATCGAGCCCGTCTCCCGCCCGGCCGATGCCCCGGAACGCATGTGGATCGTGGACGGCACGCTGATCCCGCTCCGCGACCGGTCGGTGGCCGCATCCAGCCGCAACTACCGGTTCTCGGCGAACGTGCAGGTCGTCGTGGACGCGGACACGCGGCTGGTGATCGCGGCAGCACGACCGGTGCCGGGCACGACGGCGGACGCCCACGCCTGGCGTGCGTCCGGGCTGAGCCGACACTGTGAGGGCGTGACGGTGCTCGGCGACGGCGCCTACCTCAACTGCGCCATGGCGGTACCGCACCGCAAACGCCCCGGACGGGCTCTGCTCCCGGGCGAGGAGGACGACAACGCCGCCCACCGCAAGGTCCGCGCCCGCGTGGAACACGTCATCGGCCGCCTGAAGAACTACAAGATCCTCCGCGACTGCCGACAGCACGGCGACGGCCTCCATCACGCGGTCCAAGCCGTCGCCCACATGCACAACCTCGCCCACGCATCATGACCAGAAGACTGTGCTCACCCACTCTGGCCTGCCCGAACACGGCCTTGTGCAACACCCCTTAAGGGCTGTCCCGTAACCCCTCAGGCGGGCACCTCGGCCGAGACGAACAGAAAGTTAGGCAGGCGGACGTAACTGTCGATCGCCGGAGTAGCGGACTGTGCCGCTGCTGCTACGGCAGGGTCGAGCCCTGGTTCGGCGACCTCACGCAGGCGGCAGCCGAGGGAGGCGAGTTCGTTGAGGTATACCGAGAGTGGTCGGTGGAAATCAGATGCGGCGGGCCCGACGATCTCGTACTCCTCCAGGTACCGCTGTACTTGATATGCGTTGTGTTCCTGCCAGGTGCTCAGCAGTTGCTCGAAGGCGGGGTGAACCAGAGCGAAGACGAACAGGCCGCCCGGGCGCACCGTTTCCACGCAGGCGCGCATCGCCGGCTTCCAGTCGGGGATCGCCATCAGGACCATGCTGCACACCACCGCGTCGAAGGGGGCACCCAGGTCGGGCAGCCGTGTCAGATCTGCCTGGACGTAGGTGACTCCCTGCTTCAGCTCGGCTTCCCTCTCGCGGGCGAAGGAGCACATCACGTCCGTCGGTTCGACTCCTACCACCTGCGCTCCGCGCCCGGCGAGGATGCGGCTGAAATACCCGTTGCCGCAACCTGCGTCCAGCAGCCGCTGGCCACGGTGACGGGGGCGTCGCGACGGGACGCGGTTGTGGTCGTCATGGCCTATCACTATACACATGATGTATACGTTCAGTTTATAGTCGCCGAACCGGGGGCGGGTTCGACTCGAAGGAGGTGCCGTCGCGCGGTGTGGCGGATCAGGATCCGTTCCGCTCGAACGATGCGGAGAGGCAGGTGAATCGCCTCTCCGCATCGTCATTCGTGGCGGCGGTCAGTTCTTGCCGAGCAACCTCCAGATCTGGTTCTTCTTGGTGCTCAATACGCTCGCCGCGTCGCAGGTCCACTGGTGGATCAGCGCGCCGGCGGTGGTCGAGACGCCGGTGACGTCGACGCACTTGCCGCTGTGGACTGCGACGAGTTGGTAGTCGTGGCTGTTGCCGAGCGCGGTGACGGGGTTGAGGGTGAACTGCTGGTTGGTGGCGCCGTTGCAGGTGTACTGGATGACGGCGGCGCCGTCAGTGGTGGAGGCGCCCGAGACGTCCAGGCACTTGCCGCTCAGCTGGTTGACGACCGTATAGGTGTTGGTCGTGCCGCTCACCGGCTTGAGGTCGAGCATCTGCTGGTAGCCGCCCTCGCAGTAGTACTGCTGGTACTGCGTGCCATTGGCGGTGCTGACTCCGGTGTCGTCCAGGCACTGGCCGCTGTTCTGGCTGACGGCGACCGTGGAGACAGTGGTGTTGGACGGGGGCAGCAGGGTGACGGTGTAGCCGTCCTTGGCGTTCGTCCACGGCAGGCTCACCGAGGCAGCGTTGCCGCTGACCGTGAGGGTGGTGTCGGCGATGGTCTCAGGGCCGGTCACGGCGGCCCCGCTGTTGTACGGGATGCGCTGGACGACGGCGCGGACCTGACTGTTCGTCACGACGGACGTGGTGTTGAGCCCGGTCAGATTGACCGTGACAGTCCCGGTGTTGCCGCTGCTGCCGAGCAACACCTTGGCGTTGCCGGCCGAGTTGTCCTTGGTGGCCAGGCCGTCAGTACCCGTACCGGCGGTGAGCTTGACGATGTTGCCGGTCTGGGAACCGTAGTAGCGGTACATGAACCACTCGCCGAGCGGCAGGTACTGGCCCGCGCTGTTCTTGGTGAGCAGGTTGGCCTCGTTGTCGTGCAGGGCGGTACCAGAGGCCCAGTTGCCGCGCAGGCCGTCGGCACCGGCCCGCTCCAGGCGGCCGATGAACCAGGCGCCGCCGCCCGGGGACTGCATGGACAGGGTGGCGTACTCGTTGATCTGGTAGGCGCGGGTGTTGGTCAACCCGGCTGCCGCGAGGGTGGAGTTGGCGCGGCCGACATCGGTGGCGGGGTCACCGGGTTCGTCGTGCCAGCTGTAGATGTCGGGGGCGACGTTGTTCGCCTTGACGTAGGTCAGATACGTCGTCCACCAGCCGTTGGAGGAGTTGGGCTGGCCCGCGATGCTCGGCCCGACGATGAGCTGGGCCGGGAAGGCGGCGCGCACCTTGGCGTAGAAGCGCGACCACATCTGCAGGTACTGCGTCTGCGAGGCGCCCCAGAAGCCGCTGCCGTCGGGCTCGTTCCACAGGTCCCACTGGACCGTCATGTTGTTGGCCTTGACGTCACTGATGAGCTGGGCGACGAAGGCGTCGAACTGTGTCCAGTCGCCGTTGTCGCCGGGCCAGCCCTGGCTGGTGGTGCCGTCGGCGCCCCACAGGTCGTGCGGGAGGAGGACGAAGGTGCCGCCGAGGGCGGCGGTCCGCTTGTACTGGGCGAGAGTTGAGGCCCAGCGGGTCTGGTAGTCGGCGAGGCTGGTGGCGTAGCCGCCGGTGTTGAGCTGGGCGCCCCCGGCCCGCATGAAGTGCCACTTGATGTCGGTGAAGAAGTGGTCCTGCGGCAGTGACCCGTCCGGGGTCATCCCGTAGATCATCCCGGAGGCGTGGTAGGTGGGGGCGCCGCCGGCGGTGGAGAAGTCGACGGTGACGGAGGTGTCGGCGGCATGGGCCGTGGTCGCGGGGAGCGTGAGGGCCGCGAAGGAGGCGAGGATCGCCGCGGCAACGGCGGTCCTGCGGCCTCTCGGAGCGGCTGGTCTGCCGGTGCGTCCCGCTGGGGAACGGAATCGAGGTATGCGCATGTGCGGGTCTCCCGAAAGGGGTGCTTCCTGGGCGCGGCTCGCCCAGGGGGTCTGTCAGCCGACGGCCTCCGCGGCCTCGGCGCGCCTCAGCTCGTGGGCCTCGGCGAGGAGGAGGTAACTGCTGGCGGTCCAGGTGTAGGCGCGGTCGCGCAGGCCCACGCCGGTGAGGGCGTCGAAGTTCTCCGCGAAACCCGAGGTCTCGCACAGCGCCCGGAAACGGGAGCTGATCTCGTCCGCGAGACGGTCGTGGCCGGCGCGGCGCAGACCGTCCTCGATCAGGACGGTGGACGGGGCCCAGATCGGTCCGCGCCAGTAGCCGTCGCCCAAGTAGTGCGGTGAGGTGGCCAGTTCGGTGGCGAGGCCGTGCGCAGTGAGGTGGGCCTCGATGCGGTCGGCCAGCGCGTCACCGATGTGCTCGGGCAGGTGCTCGCCGAGCACGACGGGCATCAGGTCGAGCAGGCTGGAGCTGGTCCAGGTGGCCCCGCTGTGTGCCGAGCGGGCGACGAACCGGTCGCCGGTCCACAGCTCGTCGAACAGCGCCGCCTGCGTCGCGTCGGCCGTCCGGGTCCACCTGAGGGTTTCGTCCGGCAGCCCCAATTCCCCTGCCAGTAAGGCGAGTTCGCGCAGTTGGAGGATGAGGAAGGCGGCCAGGTCGGCGCTGACGATCACCCGCTCGGGGTCGAAGGTGGTGGCGTTGTCCCAGCCGCTGTCGTTGCCGTGCTGGTAGTGCGGGAGGGCGGCGCCGGGTGCGCGCCGCATGGTGAGCCAGAAGTCCGTCCAGCGGGCCAGCCGGTCGTAGATCTCGGTCAACTCGGCCTCGCCGAGCGGCTCTTGCAACCGTCTGCGCAGGTGGCGCAGCGCCCAGCCGTGGATGGGGGGCTTGACGAAGTTGTAGAGGATCTCCGAGTGGGTCACCGAGTCGGGGAGCGCGCCGGTCTCGTCCTGGTGGTCGAAGGGCAGCGAGAACTGGTCCAGGGCAAGCCCGGGTGAACCGGGCGCCAGGGCAAGGGCGTTGAAGCAGTGGTCCCAGCTCCACACCTTGTCCATCCAGTGCTTCGACATCAGCACCGCGGGCCGGGTGACGAAGCCGCGCGGCCGGACGGTCGCGGACCACAGCACGTAGGCGGCGAGTTCCGCAGCAGGGGTCCTGGATGAACGCCAGGGCGCGACGGTGTCGACGAAGGAGGAGAAGGCGCCGTGCGTGGCGTCCACGACCTGGCCGAAGGACGCCGCGGACGCGTACGGGCGGCGGGCGGTCTCGTACTCCTCGACCGCGACCTCCCAGGCCGCGCCGGCCTCGGCACCGATCGTGACACCTCGCTCGGCGCTGCCCAGGTTCTCTGTGCCGGACGTCTCCGTCACGGTCCCGGCCAGCACGGTGACGCGGTAGCGCCGACCCGTCTCGTACGAGGTGAACACATAGGCCCCGGTGCCGGGTTCGGGGTAGAAGTAGGTGCCACTGAACGGAGTCAGCGTGGCCGCCGCCGCGCCGATGTGGAGGCCCAGCCCGTCACCGCGCAGCCGTACGGTGTCCGGCGACTCGTAGGCGAGATCGATGCGGCCATCAACACCGGCCCAGCTGAGCAGGCTCGGTGTCGCGTGCGGCCCGGTGTGGGCGCGGTCGCCGGTGGTCGTGTCGAGCGGGACCAGACGCAGCACGGCGTGCATGCCGTTCTGGTGCGAGACGAGGTGCAGGTCTTCGGCGTACGTCTTCTCCGCCACCACGGGTGAGATGCCGAACCATGACCCGCTCGTGCTGAACGGGATGTCGTGGACGGAGAAGGCCGGGCCGGACGGGGCGGCGGTCATGCAGCGTGACTCGTTTCTGGAGCAGGGGTGATCGGCACGTGGGCAGGAGTGATCGGCACACGGACGAGCGGGAATCAGGGGGACGTCAGTCCTTGACGGCGCCCGCGGTGACGCCGGCGGCGACGTAGCGCTGGGCGAGGAGGAGGATCACCGTGGCGGGCAGCGAGGCCACGACGGCGGTGGCCATGATGGCGTTCCACTGTTGGTTGTTGTTGCCGATGTAGTGGTAGATGCCGAGGGTGATCGGCTCGTGTGCGCCGCCGTTGGCGAGGGTGCTGGCGAAGACGAAGTCGGACCAGGACCACAGGAACGCGAACAGCGACACCGTGACGACGGCATTGCGGCTCATCGGCAGCACGATCGACCAGAAGGTGCGCACGGGCCCGGCGCCGTCCGTCTTCGCGGCCTGGAGGAGCTCGCCGGGGATGCCGGACATGAACGCGGTGAAGATCAGCACGGCGAATGGCACCGCCAGCGTGGAGTCGGCGACGATCAGGCCGGGCACCGACTGGAGCAGGCCGAGGCTGAGGTAGATGGCGTAGAAGCCCATCGCCATGATGATGCCGGGGATCATCTGGGCGACCAGGAAGAGGAAGCTAAGGACGCCGCCGCCGCGCGGGCGGAGTTTGGCGAGTGCGTAGCCCGCGGGCGCTGCCAGTGCCACGGTGAGGACCACGGTGCCCAGGCCGATGACGAGGCTGGTGCCGAGGTAGGGCAACTGCTGGTCCAGGACGGCTCGGTAGCCCTCCAGGGTGCCGTGCAGGGGGATCAGGTCCGGTGGGCTCTTGCGCATGTCCTGGTCGCGGGTGAAGGACACGTTGAGCATCCAGTAGACCGGGAAGAGCATCACCGCGGTGAACAGGACGCCGATGGCCGTCTGCCACCACGTGCGGTTGGTGCGTCGGTTGATGACAGTGCCGCTCATGACAGTGCCTGCTTCCGCTGGACCCGGACGTAGACCAGGCCGAACACCAGGGCGGCGACCACCAGCAGGTTCCCTACGGCCGCTCCCGGGCCGAAGGCCGGCAACAGGTTGCCGAAGCCGAGTTGATAGGACCAGGTGGCGAAGGTGGTGGAGGAGTCGGCCGGGCCGCCCTTGGTCATGATCCAGATGATGTCGAAGACCTTGAGTGTGTAGACGAGACCGAGGAGAAGGGTGATCGCGGACACCGGGCGCAGCAGCGGGAAGGTGATGCGCCAGAACCGCTGCCAGGCGTTCGCGCCGTCCAGGGCGGCCGCTTCGTAGAGGCTCGTGGGGATGGACTGGAGGCCGCTGTGCAGGACCACCAGGTTGAACGGGACGCCGATCCAGATGTTCGCGATGATCACCGAGGCGAGCGACCAGCCCGGTGCGGTCAGCCAGTTGACCGGTCCGATGCCGACGGCGTGCAGTACGGCGTTGACGACACCGGAGTCGCTGTTGAGCATCCACGACCAGGTGGACGCCGACACGATCAGCGGCAGCAGCCACGGTACGAGGAAGAGGGCCCGCAGGGTCGCGGAGAGCCGGAAGCGCTGGTTGAAGAAGACCGCGAGGGCCAGGCCGATGGCGTACTGGAAGACCAGACACACGGTGGTGAAGACCACGGTGTGGAGCAGGGCCGGGGCGAAGGTCGGATCGTCCAGGACCGTGCGGTAGTTGGCGAAGCCTGTGAAGGGTGCGTCGCCCTGGACGAAGGACCGGACCGTGTAGTTGCGCAGGCTCAGGTCGATGTTGCGGTAGAGCGGATAGGCGTAGAAGAGGACGAGGTAGAGGGTCACCGGGGTCAGGAAGCCCCAGGCGGCCCACTGCTGGGAGGTGGGGCGACGCCGTGCCCGGGGCGGTGCGGTGGAGGCCGCACCGCTGTGGTGGCGCACGGGCCGCCGTTGTGGCACTTGGGTCATGTGACTCATCAACTGGCCCTGGTCTCTGGTTATTTGACGGCCGACTGAGCGGCGGACAGCGCGTCCTTCGGCGACTTCGAACCGCTCAGCGCGGACTGGACCGCCTTCCACAACTGCTCCGAGATCTTCGGGTACTTGGTGCCCAGGTCGTCGCTGGTACGCCCCTTGGCCGCCTTGACCGCGTCGACCCAGGGCTTCAACTCGGCGTTCGCGGCGACCTGTTTGTCCTGGACCTCGGTGGTGGGAGCGACGTAGGACAGTGTGGTGTCGGTGTTGAGGAGGTTGTCGGTGCTGGTCAGGCAGGTCACGATCTTCTGTGATGTCGCATAGCGGTCGGTCTTGCCCTGGACCGGGATGGTGACGAACTCGCCGCCGGTCGGGGCCGCCGCGTTGCCGCCGTCGGCGGCCGGGACGGGGACGACCCCGTACTCGAAGCCGGCCTTCTTGGCGTTGGCGAGCTGCCAGGTGCCGTTCTCGCTGAACGCGTAGTCGCCGGTCGCGAACTCCTGCCAGCTGGTGGTCTGGGTGTTGTTGAGGACCGAGTTGGGGGCGTAGCCGTCTTTCAGCCAGTCCTTCCACAGCGTCAGCGCGGAGACGGCCTTGTCCGAGTCGAGAGCGGTCAGTTGGGCGCCCGATCCCCAGTACCAGGGCAGGAACTGGAAGGTACCCTCCTCCGTGCCGATCGCGGAGAACGTGATGCCCTTCTTGCCGGCCCTCTTGACCTTCGCGAGCGCGGAGGTCAGCGACGCCCAGTCCTTGACCGTGGCTATGTCCACCCCGGCCTGCTTCAGCACCGCCTTGTTGTAGTAGAGGGCGAGAGTGTTGGCGCCGATCGGCATGCCGTAGGTCTTGCCGCCCGCCTGTCCGGCGGCGAGAAGGTTGGGGTTGACCTTCGAGGTGTCCAGCTTGTTGTCCTCGGTGGTGGTGAGGACGCCGGCCTCGGCCAGGGTCGAGACCACCGGGTTGTCGACGATGAGGACGTCCGCGGAGTTGTCCTGCTGGGCGGCCAGCAGTGCCTTGTTCGCCAGGTCGCTGGTGTCGAACGCGGTCCGCTTGATCTTCACCCCGGCCTTGGTGCCGCAGCTGTCGAGCAGCTTCGCCCACGCGGAGGTCTTGTCGAACTGCGGGTACGGGTCCCAGATCGTGTAGGTCCCGCTGTCCGCGGCCTTGGTGCCGGTGCTGCCCGAACCAGAGGAACAGGCGGTGGCGGTGCCCGCGACGGCGAGGACCGTCACGGTCGCGGCGGTGAGGCGGAGTCGTCTGAGGGAGCTGTGCATTGCGCGTTCCTTCGTTTTTGGCACGGGTGTGCCGAGGCGGGTGACGAGGGGGAAGCGGGCATGCCGAACAGCCACGGTGAGGGGGGAGTACGCCCGTGAAGCGTGATCAGAAAGTGGTGTCGGGGGTCGTGGTCAGCGCGCTTCGGTGGACGGCGTACCGGTGCCGGGCCCCGTGCTGGCACGGAGCGAGATCGGCGGTGCGAGCAGGTGGTGCCGGGGCGGCGCGTCGGGCTGGTCGATCCGCTCGACGAGGAGATCGACGGCGTGTCGGCCCATCTCCTCCGCCGGTACGTCCGCCGCGGTGAGCTGCGGGGTCACCGTCTCAGCCCACCTGGCTGCCACGACTCCGGCGACGGAGAAGTCGCGCGGTACATGACGGCCGGCCTGGGCCAGTCCGCGGTACAGGCCGCCGAGCGCGGCCTCGTTGAGGGTGACCAAGGCCGTCGTGGCCGGGTCGTCGTGCAGGATCTGTTCCAGACACGCCTGGCCGGACGCGGCGTCGTCCCCGCAGCAGTACGTCCGGACGGTGAGCCCGCGCTCGGCCGCGGCCTTGGTGAAGCCGTCCAACCCGCGGTGGGCGGACTCGTAGCCGGCCCGCAGGAGTTGCTCGGGCCGGTTGACGAAGGCGACCCTGCGGTGACCGAGGTCCGCGAGGTGGTGGACGCACGCCGCCGCCAGCGCGGTGTGGTCCAGGCCGACCCACCAGGTGCCCTCGGGGTGCGCGGTCCGGCCGATGGCGACGGAGGGGAAGTCGAGGGCGGCCAGGTGATCGACCCGGTCGTCCTCCAGTCTGATCTCCATCAGGATCGCGCCGTCGACCCGCCGCTCCCCCAGCATCCGCTGGAACGAGCGGTCGCTGTCGACACCGCTGGGAGACAGCAGTACGTCGTAGTCCTGGGCGGCGGCCGCCTCCACCACGCTGCCGATGAAGTCGAGTTGCATACCGGTGTAGTGGTTGCCGGCCGGCGGGAAGACCAGGCCGATCGTGTTGGTCCGGCCGTTGGCCAGTGCGCGGGCGCTGGCGTTGGGCCGGTAGCCCAGCTCGTCGATGACGCGCTGGATCTTCCGGCGGGTCTCCTCCGACACCGGGCGCTTACCGCTCAGCGCGACGGACACGGTGCTCCGCGAGACACCGGCCCGCCGGGCGATCTCACCGATGTTCACGGGCACTCCTAGGTCGAACCGGTTCGATGTTGCCAGAGCGCGACCACCGGTCATCGAACCGGTTCGCGTGAAGTGAAGGTAGGAACAACCCCGGGGGCTGTCAACACCTCTCACCGCATCTTCTCGTAACTCCCCTGGAACCCAGGGTGAGCTGACAGAACTCCCGCGTCAGAGGTATTGCCGCCGGATTTCCGCGGTGCTAGCTTCCCGGGCCAGCACTATCGAACCGGTTCGACAACACTCGTCCGGTGTCCGCACCCGCATGGAAACCACGGAGACCACAGTGCGACGAAGACGAATGAGAACGTCGAGAGCCGGCGCCGCGGTGGCGGCCATCCTCGCCACCCTGCTCGCCGCCCCTTCCGTCGGCACCGCTCACGCGGCGGACGCGGAACGGCTCGTCATCGACACGGCCGCCGACACCGGCGCCTTCCATGGCGGTGCCGCCGGCTCCCTGTACGGGATCTACGGCGATGGGGCACCCAGCCGCAACCTCATCGAGGGCATGCACCTGCAGACCGTGTCCACCAAAGCGCAGGACGGCCCCCAGCACCCCGGGGCGGACGCCCTGGAGGTCCTGCCGCCGCTCGTCGACTCGGGCGGCAAGGACGTCTACATCTACATGACCGACATCTACCGCGGGTTCCCGTACCAGTGGCCGGGCACGACCGGCCCCGAGCGACTCGCGGACTTCAAGGCGAAGATCAAGAAGCAGGTCGACCAGGTCAGGACGATGGGCGACTACAAGGACCACGTCGTCTACGTCCCCTTCAACGAGCCCGAGGGGAACATGTTCGGCTCGGGCTCGTGGAGCTACAACAACGTCTCCTGGCTCAACGACCCGCAGTACTTCTTCGCGGCCTGGAAAGAGGTCTACCACCTCATCAAGGACGAGGACCCGGACGCCAGGATCGCGGGCCCGAACACCTCGGTCCTCTACGACCAGGTCAAGGGCTTCCTGCGGTACGCCAAGGCCAACGACGTCGTCCCGGACGTGATGACCTGGCACGAACTGTCCTCGCCCGCCGCGGTCCGCACGAACGTGACCAAGTACCGGCAGTGGGAGAAGGACGCGGGGATCGGCCCCCTGCCGATCAACGTCAACGAGTACGGCCACAACTACCACCTCTCCGTGCCCGGCCAGGTCGTCCAGTGGGTCTCCGCCATCGAGGAGTCCAAGATCGACGCGGACCTGGCCTACTGGAACATCGACGGCAACCTCAACGATTCGGCCGTCGACGCCAACCGGGGCAACGGCCAGTGGTGGCTGTTCAACGCCTACGGCCAGATGTCCGGCCACACTGTGCAGGTGACCGCCCCGCACGCCAACCAGCAGTACACCCTCCAGGGTGTGGCGACGGTCGACCCGAAGAAGAAGCAGTCCCGGGTGCTGTTCGGCGGCAAGAGCGGTGACGCCGATGTCGTCTTCCAGAACATCGACCCCAAGCTGTTCGGCACGAGGGTGCACGCCACCGTGCAGGAGATCCCGTGGACCGGGCAGGTCGGCGACTCGGCGCAGCCGCTGCGGCTCGCGGACCAGGAGGTCGCCGTCGGCGAGGACGGCTCGGTGACCCTGCCGATGACCGGCATGAACGAGATGTCCGCCTACCAGGTCATCCTCTCTCCCGGCGGCCACGGCGGGAAGTCGGCTCAACCTTCGGTCAGTTGGCGTGGGACGTACGAGGCGGAGGACGCCACCTACACCGGCAAGGGTTACTCCAAGAACGGGCCCGAGGGCACACCCTCGAACGTGGGCGGGTTCGCGACCTCCGGCACCTACAACGTGGGCGGTCTGCGTACCGGTTCCGACGGTGTGCTGGGCTTCGACGTCGACGTCCCGAAGGACGGCCCGTACGACCTCAGTGTCTTCGCCAACTCCTACAACCTGTACGGCCTGGTGCAGGAACAGGGCCCCACGAACGTCTTCCTTCGCGTCGACGGCACGGACCCGAAGGAACTGCTCCTGCCGCTCGGCTACAAGTGGGTGGTCTGGGGACACACGGACACCACCGTGCAGCTGACCGCCGGCCGGCACCGGATCACGCTGGCGGCGCAGGACGCGGACCTGGGCGTCACCAAGGGCGACGCGATCATCGACAAGATCGACCTGGCGCTGCGCGACAAGAACGTGACCAGCCCCGCGATCTACGAGGCCGAGTACGCCACTCTCGCCGGGACTCGACCGCAGTACACGTACCGGGGCGCCTCGGGACCGGGCGCCGTACCACTGTCCAAGGGCGCGTCCGCGAGCTTCTGGGTCTACTCCCCCACCGACAGTGAAGCGACCCTCTCGGTCGACCAACTAGGCGGTGGCCGGGCGGAGTTGTCCCTCAACGGCGAGAAGCTGGGTGTTGCCAGGGCAGGCCACGGGAAGAAGGGCACCGACGTGGTGCGGGCGTTCCTGTCCGGTGGCATCAACAAGGTCACCGTGACCGGCGCCTCCCATGGAGTCGTACTGGACCGGCTCCGGGTCGCACCTGCCGCCAACTCATCGGCAACGAAGGTGTACCAGGCCGAGGACGGCACGCCGAGCGGGGCCGCCAAGGTCACCGACACGTACACGTTCGCCGACGGCGGCAAGGCGGTCACCGGCATCGGAGACGGCAAGGCGAACGCCCTCACCGTCGACGTCTTCGCCAAGCGGGCCGGGAGGCACGCGGTGACCATCCGCTACTCCAACGCCGAGCAGGCACCGGCCACGCACTACAACCCCGACCCGATCACCCGCCATGCCGACCTCTCGGTCAACGGCGGACCGGCGAAGCGGGTGCTGTTCCCGACCACCTTCCACTTCAACGCCTTCCGCGAGCTGACCGTCCCGGTGACGCTGAAGAAGGGAACCAATCAACTCACCTTCACAGCCGAAGAGTTGCCCGACTTCGACGGCGACACCTACAACCCGTACGACCAACGGTCCCCGTACGCACCGGTGATCGACCAGATCGCGGTCACCCCTCTGTCGGAGAGGTAGTCGCTGGAGACATGGGGGCGCGGCAGGCACGGGTGGCCGTCAGGGCCCGTACCTGCCGCGCTCTCCGGGGAGGCCTACATCGGGCAGGTGTTCTGGAAGGCAACGGTGTTGGCGTCGTTGGGAGTTGGGCAGATGAACTGGTCGTAGCGGGTGTCGTTGTCGACGAAGCGTTTGAGCCAGACGATGCTGTACTCGGCGACCGTGGTGTTCGGGCTGGCGAAGGTGAAGTGGTCGGCGTTCCTGAGCTCGATGAACGCCTTGTCGTGGTCGTTCGTCAGGGCGTTGTAGGCGGGCAGGGTGAAGGTGTCGACCGGGGCGACGGTGTCCCCGTCGGCGCCGAAGATCATGGTGGGCACGGTGATCTGGTCGCCGACGTTGACGACGTCCCAGGGCGCCAGCGCGATGGCCGCCTTGAGCGACGGGGAGCTCGCCGCGCTCTCCAGCGTGCCGCCGCCGCCCATCGACCAGCCCATCACGGCCGTCCGGGTGGGGTCGATCTCGTTCTTCACCGCGCTCTTGGTCGTCAAGTAGCTGAGCGCGGCGAGCTGTTGGTTGCTGCGGTCGGTCGGGAAGTCCCACAGCGCGTTGCTGTCCAGGGTCATCACCACGAAGCCCTGGGAGGCGAGCCGGGGCCCGTACCAGGCGATCTCCGCCTGCGGGGCGACGAAGCCCGGCATGATGACGACGGCGCCGAAGGTCCCCTGGCTGGTGTCGGTGGGGAAATAGATGGTGCCGTTGTTGAAGCCCGAGCCACTGCCCGAGGGGACGACGACCGAGGCGACGGTGAACGGGCCGGTCTCGGCGGTGACGCTGGCCTGGGTCGGGGCCGGGCCGCGCTGGTAGGGGTTGCCGGCGGCGGCCTGGGCGGGGGCGATGAAGGCGAGGGCGATCGAGGCGACGATCGCGAGGATCGCCATGAGCGCTCGGGGGCGGAGCAGTTTCACGGGAGTCCTCCCGGACGGGCTGTCAGTTGACGTAGATGGCGGGGGCGCCGCTGACACTGCTGTCGACCACGGGGGCGTAGGTCGCCGTGAAGTAGCCGTTGCCCGCGCACAGCACCGAGCCGGAGAACTTGGTGAACGCCTGGTTGGTGAAGGCCAGGCTGGTGGCGCTGTTGGAACTCACCGCGGAGAGGCTGGGCGCCCGGTAGACGCAGGTGATGGAGCCCAGCAGGGTGGAGAGCACCACCGTGGTCTGGATCGTGCTGCCCGAGGCCGGGGTCACGGTGACGGTGCCGTCGGAGGAGGCGGCGGTGCTGTAGGGCAGGTTGTTGACGGTGATGCTCCGCACCCCGGTGACGCCGAGGACGTTGCTCGTGCAGCCGCTGAATGTCTGGACGGTCGCGGACTCGGTGGCGGTGCCCGGGGCGGCGGGGTTGTCCGTCACCGTGGCGGAGAGCGTCGAACCGGTGCAGGTGATGCCGGATGTGCCGCCGCTGCTGGTGGCGAGGGTGGCATTGGTGCCGCTTGCCAGCGAGGCGGTGAGTACGTCGCCGACGGAGACGGCGTTGCCGGCGGCACTGCCGTAGGTGAGCACGGCGCTGTCCGCCGCGGCAGTGGTGGCGGGGAGGAAGGCCAGGGCCGCCAGGGCGGCGAGGACGGAAACGGTGTATCTGCGCATGCGGGGTCCTCAGACATGGAAGTGGGTGGCGAGGACGGGTCGCTGCCCCCGGCTCGGGGGTGAAGGCTGCGACCCGCGCAGGGCGGTTCCCCGACTGCGGGAACCACCGGACCGGTGCGCGTCCCCGACCTGACGTCGGGAGCGCGAGGGCACTTGTTGGCGGCCTTGCGGGTACGTGACACTGACGGCTCCGACGGCGTCCCGCCGCAGGTCCGCGCAAGAAGAAAACCTGTGAGAGTTGTAAACCTGACGGGTATTCAAGTCAATACAATGCGCGGAAGTTCGCGAGGAAGGACGTGGAATGGCGACAGGCCCGTCGGTGCCGCCCGCGCTCGTGCTGCCCGGTACCCGCATGGCACGCGACCCGGAGCGCTCGCTGCGGCGAGGGCCCCGCCGCACCTCCCCCGAGGTGGTCGCCGCCAACCAGCGCGACCGGCTGCTCGACGGCTTCGTGCGCACCGTCGCCCAGGTCGGCTACGCACACACCCGGGTCAGCGACATCTGCCAGGCCGCGGGCGTCACCAGGCCGGTCTTCTACGACCTCTTCAAGGGCAAGGAGGACGCCTTCCTCGCCGCCCACCGGTACGGCACGACCATGGTCATCGGCGCCATGGAGGAGGCCCACGCCAAGGCCCCGGACTGGCCGAGCGCGGTGCGTGCCGGGCTCGGCGCGCTGCTCGGCATACTCGCCGACGCGCCCGCGTTCGCGGTCATGGCCATCGTGGAGATCGACGCGGTCGGCCCCGCCGGATGGGAGGCACGCGAGGCGCTCCTGACCCGCTTCCGGGACTTCTTCACCGACCTGCCGAAGACAGAACTCCCCATCCCCACCGAGGAGTTGATCGACACGGTGGTCGGCGGGGTGTACTCCGCGATCTACCGCCGGATCGCCGCCGACCGGACCGCCGAGCTGCCCGGCCTGCTGCCCGGCCTGACCTACTCCGTGCTGGCCCCGTTCCTCGGTCCGGAACGCGCCGCCGCCCGCCTGACCCCGGACGCCTGATCCGAGGAACCTGTTCGCTTTCGCACCCGCTTCAGCACGGCTTGCGCCACACCCCGAGTTCCAGTTTCTTCTGCATCGACGACAGTTTCAGCCGCCGCGACTCGGCGCAGAAACGGCCCGTCGGCACGGCGTACTCGACATGGAACACCGCCTTGTCGGCCGCGATGAACGGGGTGAGTTCCGCGCACTCCTCGTACTGGGCGCACTCCTCGTTGACCGCGAAGTCGAAGTCGGGCAGGAGCTGGTGGATCTGCGGGAGGTCGTTCTTCAGGCCTACGGACAGGCCGCGTTCGTGCGCGATCGACGCGATCATCCGGTTGTAGCGGAGCTGGTCGGCGGCGGTGAGCGGGAAACCGGTGTCGTTGTTGTAGCCCTCCACCAGGTCCGGTTCCACCGCGTCGAAGCCCTTGTCGCGGCACATGTCGAACCGCCGTTCCATAATCGGCCGCAGTACGGACAACTCGCGGATGTCCAGCCAGCGTTCGCCCGCCCAGCCGTTCTCCTCGCCGAGCACCGACCGGGGGAAGTCGGCCTTGTCGGGCCGGAAGTTCTCCCACGCGCCGACGTTGACGTAACAGATGACCTTGCGGCCGTCGCGGTGCAGCCGGGCCACGTCCGCCGCCGCGTTCTCGAAGCCGTCGATGTCGTAGACGGGCACGTCCACCGACGGGTCCACCCTGCTGTCGAGCTGCCACTGCCAGGCCAGCCCGGGTTGGGGCTGCCAGCGGCTCCCTTCCGACTCCGTGCCGGAACAGCCCGCCAGTGCCAGGGTCAGCGCCAACAGGATCACTCGTGCCGTGTACTTCATCGATCCGTTCCGGTCAGTGCGGGCGTCAACTCGGCCCAGGGGTTGGGTAGTTCGCCGGTCACGGGTCCGCTGACCCCGGCGCCCCGCTCACGCGCGGTGCGCACCGCGAGCGGCACCAGCACCTCGGGGACGCCGTAGACGAGATGGCACAGTCGCTCGGGCGGCAGGCGCATGGCCCATGACGGGCGGCTGAACACCGAGACATACGTCGACCAGTGGCCCTCAAAGGTGACGGTCAGGTCGGCCAAGCGGGCGTAGCCACGCGCCGGATACATCCCGGGGTTGAGGACCACCGTCCCCGCGCCCAGTTTGCGCAGCGTTCGCACCAGCCGCCGGCAGCGGGGCAGCGCGTGCCGCGTCGTGGTCACCCGGTCGAGGAAGCAGCCGTCGACCCCGTACCACTCCTGGTGCCGGCGCAGGTCCACCGCGACCTCGGCCTGTGCGCGCAGCCCGTAGTCGGTGTCGACGTAGCCGAGCAGCCGCGCGCCTGCCCCCCTGAGCGCCCCGGCCGCCGCGGTGAACGCGGGGTCGGGGCGCTCGCCGGGCCCGTTCGCGGGGTTGAGGATCACGCCGTAGGTGCGCCCGGCCGCCTGGATCAACCGGTGCCAGGCGCCCGGGTCTTCGGCGGGGTGCACATACAGCGGAACGAGCAGGCTCACGGTGAGCCGTCGGCTTTCCACAGCGAGGCGAGCGCCTCGTCGAGGGCGTGGAGGGGGCGCCAGCCCAGGGCCTCCTCCGCGGCGCCGATCGCGGAACACTGCCACGACACCTCGCCCGAGCGGATCGAGCCTCCGCCCTCCGCGTTCTCTTCCATTCGGCCCCGGAAACCGGCCAACTCCGCGAGGCCGTGCACAAGTTCGCGCACCGGGACGACCCGGCCGGAGCCGATGTTCAGCACCGGTAACAGCGGTTTGGAGGCGGTGACCGCGAATTCGACCGCCCACGCCACATCGCGTACGTCCACGAAGTCGCGGTGGGCGGAGAGGTCACCGAGCCGCAGCACCGTGTCGGGGCCGCGGCCGGCCTGCCGCAGCAGCGCGGTGATACGGCCCGGCAGCCCGACGGTCGGCGCTCCGGGGCCCACCGGATTACCCACCCGCAGCACCACCGAGTCAAGCCCGGACGAGGTGACTACGAGCGTGCCCGCCAGTTTGGTCGCCCCGTACGGGCCGACCGGGCGGGTCGCGGCGGACTCCGTCACCGGGTTGCCCGGCTCACCCGGCCCGTACTCGGCGGCCGAGCCCAGGTGCACCAGCCGGGCCGCCGGGGCCCCCTCCCGCAGCGCGGCGCAAAGTACCGCCGGGCCACGGGTGTTGAGCTCGGCGAGGGTCACCGCGTCGCCGCCGGTCGCGCCCACGCAGTTGACCACCGCGTCGGGCGCGACCGAGGCCAGGGTCTTGGCCAGCTCCTCCGGACGGACGGAGGCGAGGTCGACCTCGTGGTCCGCGTCGGGAGAGCGGCCGGCCCGGAGGACCTGCGCACCCCGCAGGGTGCGCAGCCGTTCGGCGACATGGGCTCCGAGGTAGCCAGTGGAACCCAGGACAAGGATGCGCATGGGGTGCTCAGGCCCCCTTGAGGAGATGGGACTTGCGGGAGGTGAACTCGGCGTTGGCCCGGTCGTAGTCGTCGGGTCGGCCGATGTCGAGCCAGTAGCCCCCGAAGTCGTAGGCGTGCGGCTGGTTCTGATCCCGTATCAGGTCCAGGACCAGCTCGTCGAAGCCCAGTGGCAGCCCAGGCGTGTAGCCGTCCAAGGTGTCGCGGGAGACGCCGTAGACGCCCATGGAGACGCGGTAGTCGATGCTCGGCTTCTCGGTGAAGGCGGTCACCCTCGACAGGTCGGTGGTCAGCACCCCGAAGTCGATGTGCACCTTGCGGGCATACGTGGCGATGGTCAGCGGTGCCCCGGACTCCTCGTGCGTGTGCAGCATGTCCGCGTAGTCGAGGTCGGTCAGGACGTCGCCGTTCATCACGAGGAACGTCTCCGGCAGCTTCTCGCGCAAGGTGAGCAGCGGGCCCAGGGTGCCCAACGGGCTTTCCTCGGTGGCGTAGTCGATGTCCATGCCCCAGGCGGAGCCGGAGCCGACGTAGGCGCGGATGATCTCGCCCAAGTGGCCGATGGCGATGGTGACATGGGTGAAGCCGGCCGTTGCCAACTGGCGCAGCACGATCTCCAGGATGGCGTGCTGGTCGCCGATGGGGACGAGCGGCTTGGGCAGCGCCGTGGTGTACGGCCGCAGCCGGACACCCTTGCCTCCCGCCAGGATCACCGCATGCATGGGACTCCTCCTTCGTGAGATTGGTGGGGTTCGTGAGGGCGGTGCCGACGGGTCAGATGTTGTAGATGCCGGTCTTGTACCGGGCGAGGTTGGCCGGGTCGCGGAAGAACTCCACGGTGTGCGCAAGCCCTTCCTCCAGGGTGTGCGCGGGCTGCCAGCCGGTCGCGGCGGTGAGCCGGCTCGCGTCCGCGACCAGCCGCATCACCTCGGAGTTGGCGGGTCTGATGCGCGCGGTGTCCTCGCGCATGTCGAGGGCGGTGTCCATCACCTTGCCGATCAGCGCGACCAGGTCACCGACCGAGATCTCCTCGCCGGCACCGGAGTTGAAGGTGCGGCCCACCACCTGCTCGGCGGGTGCGGTGCCGACGGCCAGGAACGCCTGCGCGGTGTCCTTGACGTAGGTGAAGTCCCGGGTGGGGCGCAGGTCGCCGAGGGTGATCGTCCGTTCCCCGGCGGCCACTTGGCCGATGACGGTCGGGATGACGGCCCGCATCGACTGGCGCGGCCCGAAGGTGTTGAAGGGCCGCAGTGTCACCACGGGCGTCGCGAAGCTCGCGTGGTAACTGTCGGCCAGCCGGTCACCGCCCGCCTTCGAAGCGGCGTACGGGGACTGGGTGTTGATGGGGTGGTACTCGGTGATCGGCACCGTCTGGGCGGTGCCGTAGGTCTCGCTGGTGGACGTGTGCACCAGCCGGGGCGTGCCCAACGCGCGCACGGCTTCCAGCACGTTGAGGGTGCCGGTGACGTTGGTGTCCACGTAACTGTGCGGCGCCTGGTAGGAGTACGGGATCGCGATCAGCGCGGCCAAGTGGTAGGCGGTGTCGGCGCCTTCGAGGAGACCGCGGACCGAGCCGGGGTCGCGGACATCGCCGAGGACGATCTCCACCTGGTCGAGGACGTCCGGGTGCAGGGTCTCCAACCAGCCGTAGGAGGAGAAGGAGTTGTACTGGGCCATGGCTCGTACCCGGTGCCCGGAGGCGACCAGCGCCTCGGTGAGATGGGAGCCGATGAACCCCTCGGCTCCGGTGACGGCGGCGAGTGGTGCGGAGGTCAACTCTGTTGTCCTTCCGATGAGTTGATGTGTGTGGGGGGGTGGAACGGCGAACGGGTGTGGCGCGGGCCGCCTACGCGTGGGGCGCGGGACGGCCGAGCAGCCACAGCACGGACACCGACAGACACAGCGCGGCGGCTGCGCTGCACAGGGTGAGCGCGGCGACCGGGCCCGGCGACAGGTCGAAGAGCGTCACCGCCCCGGCGCCTCCCGCCGCGGTGAGAGAGACGAGCGCCGACAACCAGGCCGCCCCGAACGCCTGGAGCAGCAGGGCGGTCCACAGGGCTGCCCCGAGCGCGAGCAGCGCGACCGGTCCGACGCCGGTGAGCAGGGCCGCCGGCCACAGCGGCAGCAGATAGCCGAGCAGACAGAGCGTCAGGTTGTCGGCCGTGCGCAGCAGGAACCCGCCCGGTGTCGTGGCGGCGCGCAGTGCGGCCACCGACAGACCGCGGTAGCGGTACAGCAGCCACTCCGCGGGCCCCATGCTGACGGTCAGCACGATCACCGCGTACGGCTCCTGGCGCGCCTCCAGCAGCACCAGCACCGCGGCCGCCAGCCCGAACAGGCCGTACGGCAGGGAGGACAGCACGCGCGGCCGGGCCGCGCCGGGCACGGCGGGCGCTGCGAGGGGTTCCCTGAGTGCCCAGACGGTCACGAAGAACGTGGCCACCACGGCCAGCGTCGGCAGTTCGGCCCTCGCGAGGTCGCCCGGCTCCCACCAGGGCAGTACGGCGGCCCCGGCGATCAGCGGGGAGAGTGCGGCCAGCAGCAGCCGCTCGCGGGCCAGCACCAGGAGCACCCCGGCCGCCGCCAGATACGTCGACTGCGCTGCCGCGGCGAGGAGCAGCGGCCCGCTGTGGGCGAGCGGTGCGGCCGCCGCGGTGGCCACCAGTGCTCCGAGGGGCGCACCGGCCATGAGGGTACGGGCGCCTTCCCGCCGCCCGGTCGCCATCCGTAGGTGGGCGCGGTGCCCGAGCGCCTGGCCCCAGGCCCAGGAGATCAGCCCCGCCACGATCAGCGCGGAGGCGTGCCCCCTCGCGTTCCACAGCGGTGCGGTGAGCAGGTACGCGAGGCCCGGCAGGGCGAACAGCACCCCCCGCAGCAGACAGCGCACGGTGTCCGGACGCCATGGGTCGTCCGTCGGGGCCGGTTCCGGGAAGGTCCGCGGCACCTGCTCGTACAGCGCGGCGGCGAGCGAGAACAGGCTGGGATGGCCGTACCGTTCCCTGACCATCGGCGCCGTCAGGCCCTCCGCCTCCAGGAGAGCGGCCACTTCGTACGGGTGGACGGCGGGTCCGATCCGGTCGGCGAGTTCGGCGGCGAGCCAGCTGACCGCCTCCTGGTCGGGGCCGTGCCAGGGCAGTCGGATGGTGAGTGTGGAGTCGTCGACGGCCCAGCGCGGCCGGCGGCGTGGCGGATGGATGTCCGAGAGCCGCAGCATCAGCGTGTCCTGCTGGGAACCGCCCGGTTCCAGGGACATCGGCCCGCTCATCCGGCGACCGCGACGAGGTGTTCCGCCGGGACCGGTATGCGCTCGGACTCCCTTTGCAGCGTGGGCAGTTCGCGATAGATGGCGCGGAAGGTGTCGATGGTGTGGCGCAGCGTGAACCGGTCGATCACCCGTAGCCGCGCCGCCTCGCCCATCGCCCGGCGGCGCTCCGGGTCGCCCAGGAGTTCCAGCGCCGCCGCGGCCATCGAGGCGGGGTCGCGCGGTGGCACCACGAATCCGGTGTCGCCGACCGCCTCCCGCACTCCGCCCACATCGGTGGAGATGGTCGCCCGCCCGCAGGACATGGCCTCGATCAGGGTGAACGGGAAGCCCTCGCTGATGCTGGACAGCATCACGACATTGCCGGCCGCGTAGGCGTCCTGGATGTCGTCGACACGGCCCTCGAAGGTGACGGCGTCGGCGTGCCCGAGCGTGGCGGCCAGCGCCTCGCAGCGCTCCCGGTACGCCTCGCCGCCGCGCGGCGTGCCACCGAACAACCGCAGCCGGGCGTAAGGGAGTTGGGCCCGCACCAACGCGAAGGCGCGGATGAGGGTCTCCAGGTCCTTGATCGGGTCGACCCGGCCGGCCCAGCTGAGGGTGAACCCCTGCGGCTCGGGGCCGGCGGGGGGAAAGGCCGTGGGGTCCACGCCGTTGTAGACCGTACGGATCGACTCCGGTGCCGCGCCGCCCTGCTCCTCCCACACCCGGTTGTACCGGTTGCCGGGGGTGATCAGCGCGGCCCGCCGGTAGCTCTCCTGCGCCAGCAGCCGGAAGAAGCCGAGCAGGACCGCCTTCACCGGCCAGCGATAGGGCGCGATGCGGTAACCCAGATAGCGCTCGCGCAGATAGACGCCGTGCTCCGTCAGCAGCAGGGGCACACCGTGCTGGTCGAGTGCCGCGAGGCCCGGCAGGGTGGCGAGACCTCCGCTGACCGCGTGCGTGACACCGGTGCGCGGGAGCGGTACGGCCAGCGGGCGCAGGGCGTGTTCCAGGAGGGAGGTCGCGGTGAGCGCGTCGTGCAGGCTCGGGACGGCCTCGCGCACGGCGAGTCCCGGCCGGTTCCACACCGAGGTGAGGATCGCGATCGCCTTGTCTCCGCGCAGGAAGGCGCTGAGTGTCCGGCCCGTCGCCGCCCGGGCCAGCGCGTAGAGGGCGTGCGGGAAGCGGGCCTCGGCGCGCGGGTCGAGCAGGGCGGTGAGGAACTCCTCGTAGGCGTCGCCCAGTTGGGCGCGGGCGCTCCACCGGGGCTCGCGGCCCGCGGGCGGGTCGCCCCACATGGGCACGGACAGGACCCGCGAGACATGCGGGGGCAGCTCCCAGACGAGCGGTTCGCGTCCGGTGCCGGTGACGGCGATGACGTCGAAGTCGATCTCGGGCATGCCCTGGACGAGTTGGTCGCACCAGACGCTCACGCCACCGTGGCTGTGCGGGTAGGTGCCTTCGGTGAGCAGGGTGACGCGTACCCCGCTGCTGGGGCGTCGCGCGTCGTAGGGAACGTACATCGATGGGCTCCACGGCCGAGGTGTGGGGGTGGTTCCCGCCCGGTGCGCCCCGGGGGGCGGCGCACCGGGCGGTCCTGTACGCGGTTCAGTTGGCCGCGGTGTCCGCGACCTGCTCGGTGACGTCCGCGGGGACGCGGGTGGCCGGGGCGGGCTTCGTCGCCGTGAGACTCCCGGAGGAGGTGACGGCGGCCGTGGCCGTGGCGGAGGCCGGGAGAGTGAGGGTGACCGGGAGGCCGTTGGAGATGTTCCAGCCGGAGAGCCTGCCCGCGTACGCCGTGCCGACGGTGACGCCGCCCGCAGTGGTCCCGACCGGCGCGGAGCCGTTGACCGCGAGCCCGAACGGCGCCTGGATGGTGACCGCGTTGCCGATGCGGTAGGCGGTCACCTGGCCGGCCCTGAGTGCGGTCTGCCAGGCGATCCTGCGCTGGAGTTCGATGCCGATGTCCTCCATCCGCAGGTTCACCAAGGGGGTGTTGTCCGCGAACAGGGCCCGGTAGCCGTCGACGACACCGTTGAGGACCGGGTAGGCGAGGCGGTCCTCGGTGAGGTTCGACTGGTGGATGAAGTGCGGCTTGGGGTCGCCCGAGAGCACGTGCCCGAGCACGGCGCGGGTCTCCAGCGGCACGATGTAACTGGTGTACCCGGTGGCCGTGTTGAGGGGTGCCGGCAGGCAGGTGCTGGTGGCCGGGTTGTCCTCGCAGATGCCGCTGCCGCCCTGGGCGCGCTTGGTGTAGATCCAGTTGTACTCGTCGACCTGCTCGGCGGCGCGGCCCGCGTTGTAGAAGACGTTGACGGGGTAGCGCGGGACGGTGAGGGCGGGGCCGAGCTGACGCTGGGCGGGCTCACGGGAGTTGTCCGAGCCGAGCGAGGTGATGCCGTTCAGGCTGAGGGCGAGGGCCAGGTTGGGGTTGTCGACCGGCTGCTGCGGCAGCACCTTCATGCCGGAGTGCTCGCCGGTGACCAACTCCTTGGTGTTCAGCGGCAGTCCGTTGGTCTGGCCCCAGGCGCGGTTGGTGGCGATCTCGTTGGAGATGTCGGCCGTGCTGACCCACTTGATGGCGGTGCCCACGGTGTCGCACTTCCACGGCACCACGGTGATGTTCTGCACACAGCCCAGGAAGGCGTGGGTGTAGGTGTGGTTGATCCAGCGGAACTGGGTCTTCTTGGCGAGGAGCGCATCGGCCAGTGGGTCCGCGCCGTTGTTGTCGGCGCGCTGGTCGACGGTGCCGACCGCGTTGTAGGCCAGGTCCAGGGTGAGGCCCTGCCGGGTCTCCCAGTCGGTGGCGTAGGTGACATCCGCGGGGGCCATGCGGATCGGGTCGGGGGTGGCGTTCGGGTCGGTGCAGTCGACGTCGCCGGGCGTGCAGTTGAGGGTGCTGTTCCAGCGGTCGTCGGACGCGAACACGTCGTCCACGTGCACGGCGAAGTAGTTGCGGGTGGAGCCGAGATGGACCCCTCCGGTCATCCATTCCACGATGCCGCGGGCCAGCAGCCGGAACTGCTGCTGGTACTGGTTGTAGACGAAGGTGACGACCAGTTCGCGCCGTCCGTCGTGCCGGTACTCCCCCACAAGCGAACCCCGCGTCGACTTCCCGGGGATCGGGGCGTCCACGTACGGCGTGAAGTCGGCGCCCGCCGCGGGGGTCGACAGGTAGGCGTAACTCTCGTTCACCGCCGGGTCGTTGTTCTCGAAGGGGACCGGGCCGTCGAGGTAGCCGAAGGCGCTCGCCTTGCCGGCGGTGGTCACCGTGGCCTGTACGCCGTCGACGGTGCCGGAGTAGCCGCCCTGGGCGGCGTCCTGCAGTCCGGCAGCCGGGCGGGCGTAGGTGTACGCGTCGACCTGGGGGATCGCGTACGTCTGCTCGTAGGCCGCGAGCGCCGCCATCTCGGCCGAACCGGCCGCGAACGGGTTGTCGTTGGGCAGGACGACGGACTGGAACTTGGCGCGCGGTACGCCGAGCACGGTGTCCGCGAGGAAGGCCGCGTTGATGGTCGGCCGGCCGGCCGCGGTGAGGTCTATCTCGGTGTAGGGCGTGCCGGCGGTGTCGAGTTCCGCCGTGATGGCGTCGATCGCCGGTCCTCCGTCACTCACCACGAGAACCCGCAGGTCCACTCGGGGTACAGGGGCGGCGTGCGCCGTACCGACGGGGAGGCCGAGCGCGGCGATGAGCGCGCCCGCCGTCAGTGCGGCAGTGCGTGTGGTCCGCTTCATGCGGTGAAGTTCCCTCTCCGGGCATGGGGGGTGAGTACGGCTCTCGGGGAGCGGGCGTACTGCCTAGCGGAACGCCGGCAGCCCGCGAAGGGGTCGGCCGTAACCGCTTTCTGGTGCGCCAATGTAGTGGAGAGTCTGTGCACCTCTTGTGTCTGCCTTGTGAACCGTGGCGCAAAATCGCGGGTGCTCAATGGATTGACCGGAAACCAATTCGGACGTTTTCACTTCGGGGGTGCCGACAGGACGGGATGGACTCGAGGATTCGAATGCAGGTCAGCGCGCCATTCCACGGTCGGGAAACCCCGACGACCTCACTCGCCGAATACCATTGGTCCATACCGCAAAAGAGTGTCTGGAACCGGCTTAACACTTGCCTCGATAAAGCCCTGAACAGCAGAAACGGCCCGTCGGATGAACCGACGGGCCGTCACGAGAGATAGCTGCCAGGAATGCAAAAAATGGCGAACGGAGTTAGTCAGTCGCGTGACAAAGGCGAGCCCGGTTTTTGTTCGCCTGTGAGTAACGGGCGAGCTGATTCCGATGCGAAGGCGGAATTCGCCCGCAGGGCCAGTTCCAGTTCGAAACGGGTCTCTGAATCCTGTAGGGACTCGCCGAACAGTTTCTCCAACTGACGCATGCGATAACGCACCGTCTGCGGATGGATGTGCAGTCGCAGGGCGGTGCTGTTGACACTGCTCTCACACTGCAGCCAGGCCAATAACGTCTCCGCCAGCCGGTCGCGCTGTGGCGCCGGGATTCCGGCCAGCGGCGCCAGGACCCGGTGCGACAGCGCCCGGACCAACGGTTCGTCCGCGTAGAGGATCAGCGTCGTGAGGTGGTCGGCGCACCGGAGCACGCCCTCGCCCGGCAGGACACCGCGCCGCATGAGCGAGAGGGCTCGGGCGGCCAGGCGTAAGGAGTCCGCGGTCTGCGAGAGCGGGACCGTCGGCCCGACCGCGGCGGGCCGGCCCCGCAGCGCCGAGGCGAGAGCGTGTCCACGCGAGGAGCCGGGCACGTCCGGGTCCGGGATGACCAGGCGCGCCGGGCGGGCGGTCATGTCCGCCAACACCGCGGTGGGCAGCAGCAGTTCGTCACCCTGCTGCTGCTCGGTGCCGCCCACCGCTATGACGGCGGCCCGCTGCGGCAGGGGCCAGCTCGCGGTGCGGGCGAGTTCCGCGACGGCCTCCGCGGAGGCGGGCGGATCGGCGAACAGCAGGTCCAGCAGGCGCATACGGCGCCGTTGCAACTCGCCCGTGCTGCGCAGCTGAGCCTCGGTGTGGCCTTCCGTGGCCGCCTGCATGATCTCGTGCATATGAGTGAAGCCCGCGTCCGCGAGTGCGGCCACCTCGCTCGAATCCAACTCAAGCTCCTCGGCGGCTTTCATCATCCGTCGCCAGGCGGCCCGTCCGCCGAGCCGGAGCGCGGCCTGCAGCACTTCGAGGCCGCGTCCTTCGCCGGCTTCGCCACGCCCGATCGCCTGGTAGGTGTGGACGACGTGTCCCCCCTCCCGGCCGGTGTCGGCGATGCGGTCCACGAAGAGGGTCAGGGCCTGACGGACTCCGGCTCTGATCGTCCGCACGTAGGCGTCATCGGCCGGTCTTGTGTACTCGGGCACCTGAAGCTGTACCTCGCGCGCCACCTCCGCGGCTATGTCATCGAGATGGGGGCGCAGAAATTCTGCCAGTCGCTGAGGAACGGCGACGAAAGGATCCATGTGGCGTGCTCCTACCGCTCGGTCAAGGCGGTCCGAACGCCGACGATATCCCCCGCCGAACTCCGTTGGCCTGTACGCGAGTTACAAGGCGGAGCTTCGATTTTGTCCGTGCGTGACAAACCCGGTACGGGTCAGGCCGGCAGCCCGAGCGCACCGGCGAGAACCGGCCACGAGGTGGCGAACTCCCGCTTCCAGTCGCTCCATTGGTGTCCGCCGCCCTGATACAGGTGCTGGGTGGCCGGGACGCCCAGTTGCCCGAGTGCGGTGACGAAGCTCTGTGTGGAGGGTGCCACCAGACTTTCCAGGACCCCGGGCAGCAGAGAGCCGATGCCGCTGCTGATGAGCTGCGCGAGCGCGAGGATGGTGCCGAGCCCTCCGTTGAGACTGCCGCTGCCGACGGAGACGTAGAGCGCGGTGCCGCGCAGTGCGCTCGCGTGCGTCAGGGGGTTGAAGTCCTGCCAGGTGGCGGAGTTGAGCGTCGGGTCGCCCCACAGCGACAGGGGGTTGAGGCTCTCCCGTCCCACGATCGCCTCGATGATCGTCGGCATCGTCGTCGTGGTGGTGTCGGGGATGCCGCTGTACGACGCGGCGGCCACGAACGTTCCCGGGTGGCGGGCCGCGTGTGCCATGGCGCCGTATCCGCCGGTCGAGACCCCGGCGACGGCCTGCACGGTGGAGGCCCGGTATCCGGCGCGCAGGATCGCCGGGACCTCCTGGTGCTGGAAGGTCTCGTAGTCGAGGCCGGTCTGCCAGCGGGTGGGGATGCCGGTGGGCCCGCCGTCCGGCATGGCGACGATCAGGTCCCGGTCCGCGGTGAACGCCTCGATGTCGGTCTCACGGGTCCACGAGTTGTAGTCGTCGTGCGCGCCGTGCAGCAGATGGAGCACCGGCCAAGTGCGGCTCGGCTGGGCGGCGTACGAGGTCGGCAGGATGATCCGCACGGGCGCGGTGCGGCCCAGTGCGGCGGAGGGGACGCCCAAGTCGTAGGTGCGGGGCCCCAGTTGGGTGACGGTGACGTCGGCGGCCGAGGCTCTCCAGGCCCCGGTGAGCACGCCCGCGACACCGAGTGCGGCGGCCTTGGCGACGGTGCGACGGGACAGACCTTGGCGGGGAACGGACGGACGGTCGGACATGGCGGGCGGCTCCTTGTGAAGTGACGTCGGGGAGCTGGGTGTTCAGCCGAGCACCCGGTTGAGGTGATCGGCGATCGCCTGGGCGTGCGGCGGGTCGAGGAGCGACAGGTGGTGTCCGGGGATGCGGACGACCTCCAGGTCCGGGCACAACTCGTCCCAGCCGAGGGCGTCGTCCGTGCGCTCGTACGCCGGGTCGCGCACCGTGTGCGGGGCGGGCTCGGTGGCGCGGTAGAGGATCACCCGGCCGTCGTAGGACCAGGGGGTGTGCGCCTCGCCGGTCCGCAGGTCCAGGTAGGAGGCGCGCTGGTGACGGAGCGCGGCGGGCGGGATGTCTGCGACCGAACTCAGAGTCTCCAGTACCAGGTCGATCCGGCCCCGGTCGTCGAGACCGGCCAACTCCAAGTAGGGCAGCTCTAGTTGTACGTCGTAGGTGCGGGAGGCGTACGCGGCGAATCCCTCGAAGTGCTCTCGCGCCACGTCCCATGCCGTCCGTCCGAGCGGTCGGGGCAGCGGACGTACGGCGTCGATGAGCACCACCGCCTCAGGGGGTGCGAACTCGGCGGCAAGCAGCCGGGCGGTCTCCTGGGCGACGAACCCGCCGAACGACCATCCGCCGATCCAGTAGCGACCGTCGGGCCACGCCTTCCGGATCGCCTCCGCGCACAGCCTCGCCTTCTCGGCGACGGTGTCCGCCTCCTCGACACGGTCCAGCCCGTACACCGGCATGTCCGGTGCCAACAGCCCGGCGAGCGGCCGGTAGACGTCCGGGGTACCGCCAGCCGCGTGGGCCAGGATCAGCGGAGGGCGGTCGCCTGCCGGGCGCAGCGCACGCAAGGGATACGGCACGCGTCGGCCGGCCCGGACGGACACGATCGCAGCGGGCGGGGACCGGAGTTCCGACTGATCGTGGTGTGCGGCGTGGGTGATCGCGTCGGCGGCCGACTGGACGGTGTCGGCCCGCATCAGGTCGCGCGTCGAGGGCGCGGCGCCGAACTCGCGCTCTACGGCTGCGCGCAGGCGGACGATCATGAGCGAGTCGAGGCCGAGGTCGGTGAGCGGGGTGTCGGGGGTGATCCGCTCCGGCAAGTGGCCTGCGACGGCGGCGATATGGCGGATGAGCCGCTCGGTGACAGTGCCGTCGACGGCCAACGGGACTGGCCCGGACGGCAGTTCAGGGAGTCCGCGCCCGCCGTCCGGGAGAGGCTGCTCGGCCGTCCACCAGTGGCGGGTGTGGCGCCAGGTCGGGAGGGGGACGTCGATGACCTCGCCGTGCGGGTGGAGGAGGCGGGTCGGGAGGGGGTGGCCTGCGGCGTACAGGGCGGCCAGTTGGAGGCGGAAGGTGAGGGCGGGTTCGTTGCCTCTGCGCAGGGTGGGCAGGTGGAGGGCGTCGGGCAGGGTCTCGGCGAGGGCGTGCAGGAGCACGGGGTGCGGGGAGATCTCGATGAACGCGGTGTGCCCGTCGACCGCGGCGGCGGCCAGCGCACCGGCGAGCCGGACCGGACGGCGCAGGTTCTCCGCCCAGTGCCCGGCGTCGAAGACACACGGTCGGGTCGGGTCGTCGTGGACGGTGGAGTAGACCCGGACGGTGCCGCCGCTCCGGCCGCCGATCCCGCCGAGGGCGGCGGTCAGTTCGGGCAGCAGCGGTTCGACCTGGGGCGAGTGCCCGGCGCCCCGGACGGGCATGGTGCGGGTTTCGCGGCCTTGCGCGGCGAGATGCTCGACGAACCGCGCGACGGCGGCTGCCTCGCCGGTGACGATCTTCTGTGCGGGCGACGAGTCCACGGCGAGGTGCACACCGGGGAACTCCCGTTCCAGGTCGCCGAGTTCGTCGTCGGTCAGGTCCACGACGGCCATCGATCCGCCGCTCAGTGTGGCGAGGAGCCGGGACCGTACGGCGATGACGCGGGCGCCGTCGGCGGGGTCGAGCGCCCCGGCGACGACGGCCGCCGCGACCTCGCCCATGGAGTGTCCGATGACGGCGGCGGGTTCGACGCCGTAGGAGCGCCAGAGTTCGGCGAGTGCCAACTGGGTTCCGTAGAGGAGAGGTTGGGTGGTCTCCACCTGTCGTAGGTCGTCGTCCGTGCAGTCGTCGAGGAGTTCGTACAGGGAGATGCCGCACGCGGCGGCGAGCACCGGTTCCAGTTTCTCCACGGCGGCGGCGAACGCGGGCTCGCGGACGAGGAGTTGACGTCCCATCGCGGCCCACTGGGTGCCGTAGCCGGAGAAGACCCAGACCGGGCCGGGGGCGAGTCGGTCCCGGTCGCCGGTGCTGACGCGCGGGTGGGGGTGGCCGGCCGCCAGCGCGCGCAGTGCGGTGGTGAGGGCGTTGCGGTCGTGGGCGACGACGGCCGCGCGGGCGGGGCCGCGGCCGGTGCGTCCGCCGAGTGTGCGCCCGATGTCCTGGAGCCGGGCGGCGCTCCCGGCGGGTGTGTCGAGCCAGTCGGCGAGTCCGGCGGCGGTGTCCCGGACCCGGGCCGGGTCGGCGTCGCTGAGCTGCAACAGGCCGATGGAACCGTGGGTGTTGATGGCGCGCTCGGCAAGCCGGCTGGGCTGCCACTCCTCCAGTACGGCGTGCGCGTTGGTGCCGCCGAAGCCGAAGGCGGAGACTCCGGCGGTCGCGGTTCCGCCGTAGCGGGGCCAGGGTTCGGGTTCGGTGACCACCCGCAGTCGCTCGTCGTCGAGGGCGGGCCGGGCGCAGTGCAACGAGCCGGGGATGATGCCGTGGTGGAGTGCGAGGACTGTTTTGACCAGCCCTGCGACTCCGGCGGCTGCCTCCAGGTGGCCGAGGTTGCTCTTGACCGAGCCGAGTAACAGCGGCTGGTCCGGGTGGCGATCGCGACCCAGTATGTCGGCCAGCGCACCCGCTTCGATGGGGTCGCCGAGGGGCGTGCCGGTGCCGTGCGCCTCGACGTAGTCCACGGTCGCCGGATCGAGGCCGGCTCGCGCATAGGCCGCTTCGAGGAGAGCGCGCTGGGCCGTCGGGTTGGGTGCCATGAGGCCGTTGGAGCGGCCGTCGGAGTTGACGGTGGTGGCCGTGATGACGGCGAGGACCCGGTCGTCGTCGCGCAGCGCGTCGCTGAACCGCTTGAGCACCACCACGGCGCAGCCCTCGGCACGGCCGATGCCGTCGGCGGACTGGGAGAACGGTTTGCAGCGGCCGTCGGGCGCCAGGGCTCCGGCGCGGCCGAACGCGACGGTGACGGCGGGTGAGAGCAGCACGTTGGTCCCGGCGACAAGTGCCGTGTCGCATTCGCCGCCGCGCAATGCGGTGCAGGCCTGGTGGACGGCGACGAGTGAGGAGGAGCAGGCGGTGTCGACGGCGATGCTCGGGCCGCGCAGGTCGTACACGTAGCTGAGCCTGCCCGCCGAGACCGAGGTGGCGGCTCCGGTGGTCGCCCAGGGGTCGACGGTCGCCGGGTCGGCGCCGGTGAGGTGGCCGTAGTCGTGGGCCGAGATGCCGACGAAGACGCCGGTCGCGGTTCCCGCCAGAGACGCGGCGGGGATGGCCGCGTGATCGAGGGCTTCCTGGGTGACTTCCAGCAGCATGCGCTGCTGCGGGTCCATCGCGTCGGCCTCGCGCGGGGAGATGTGGAAGAAGGTGGAGTCGAACCCGGTGAGGGTGGTGTCGTCGAGGTATCCGCCCCAGATGTTGGCGTCCGGCGGGACCTGCGTGGCGAAGTCCCGCCAGCGTCCCTCGGGCACCCGGCCTATGGCGTCGGCGCCCTCGACGAGCAGCCGCCAGTAGTCACCGGGTCCGCGCACACCGCCGGGGAGGCGACAGCCGACGCCGACCACGGCGACCGGTTCGTCGTCGTCGACGGCAATCTCCCGGGGAACGAACGCGGTCTCCGGGACGGGCTCCAGGCTGTTACTGAGCAGAGCGACCAGACCGTCGACGGTGGACGTCTCCCACAGCAGGGTCGGGGGCAGTTCCCGGCCGAGTGCGTGGGAGAGCTCCGCGGCGACCACGACCGCGTCGCGGGAGGACATCCCGAGCTCGGCCAGCGGCCGGTCCACGGCGATGTCCGCCTCGGGAACCCCGGACCAGTGGGCGATCCGTTCGACGACCAGGCGCCGCAGGTCGGCGGAGTCGGCCGGGATCGCGCTCATTCCGTGCCTCCCTCGGGGCGGTCGTAGGAACCGTCGAGGAAGCGCGCGCGGGTCAGCGTGCGGGAGATCTTGCCGCTGGAGGTGCGGGGCACTGTGCCGGGTGGGAGGAGCAGCACGTCGGCCAGTCGCAGGCCGTGCCGGGCGGAGACGGCGGCGCGCACGGCGGTGGCGACCTCCTTGGGGTCACGGGCCGGTGCGTCCAGACCGCGTACATGCTCCGCGACGATCACGGCGCCCTCCGCCGCGATGGTGGCCCCGGCGCCGGGGACGTGCCCGGCGGGCACCGCGAAGGCCGCCAGACGGTCGGGGCGTATCGCCAGGTGGGCAGCTTGTGCGGTGTTCTCGATGTCCTGCGGGTAGTGGTTGCGTCCGTCGACGATGATCAGGTCCTTCAGGCGCCCGGTGACGAGGAGTTGACCGTCGAGGACCGTGCCGAGGTCGCCGGTGCGCAGCCAGGGGCCGGGAGTGTGCGCGAGTCGGGCCTGGAAGGTCTTGCGGGTCTGCGGGCCGCGCTCCAGGTAGCCACGCCCGATGTTGGGTCCCTGCACCCAGATCTCGCCCACCTCCCCCGCGGGCAGGACGGTGGCGGTGGCGGGGTCGACGATGCGTACCGCCTGGCCGACGGGTTCACCGCAGGCGGCGAGCAGAACCGCGGCGGGGTCATCGGGTGGGACGGGCAGGGCCTTGCCTGCCGCCAGTGCCTCGCGGTCCAGGGCGTATCGGCGCAGCGGCTGTCCGGGCCGGTGGGCGCTGACGAAGACGGTGGCTTCGGCGAGACCGTAGGACGGGCAGTGGACGTCGGCCGAAAGGCCCTGTCCGGCGAAGGCCGCGCCGAACCGATCGGCGGTTTCGGGCCGCACGGGTTCACTGCCGTTGATGAGCGCGGCGATCCGGTCCAGCCGTAACCCGGCCTTGTCCTCCTCGGCGACGACGGCCGCGCAGTAGTCGTACGCGAAGTTCGGTGCCGCGCTGAGGGCGTTGGGGTGCTCGGACAGCAACTGCAGCCAGCGGGCGGGCCGTTGGAGGAAGGCGAGGGGATCCATCAGGACGGACAGCAGTCCGCGCACGACGGGAGTGGCGACGCTGAGCACCAGTCCCATGTCGTGGTAGAGCGGCAGCCAGCCGACCATGGTGAGACGGCGGTCGTCGGCGCCGTACGCGGTGAGCGCCTGGCCGGCGTTGGCGACGACGTTCGCGTGCGAGATCTCAACGCCGGTGGGGAACCGGGTCGATCCGGAGCTGTACTGGAGGTAGGCGGTCGACTGTTCGTCCAGAGCGGGAGGCTGCCACGCGTCGGCCTGGTCGTCGGAGACGAAGTCCGTGACGATCAGCCGGTGACGCAGGCCGTGCGCGTCCAAGAAGGTGCCTACGGTCTCGGCCGCGGCGCTGGTGGTGAGTACGGCCGAGGGCTGCGCGTCGTCCAGGACTCCGGCCAGGCGGTCGCCGTGTCCGGGCAGATCGGGGGTGAACATCGGTACGGCGACGGTGCCGGCGGTCAGCGCGGCGAGAAAGCCGATGACGTATTCGGTGCCCTGGGGACAGAGAACGGCGACGCGTTCGCCGGGGGCCACGGTGTCCGCGA
The DNA here is from genome assembly GCF_045162825.1 of Streptomyces prunicolor. Taxonomy (NCBI): domain Bacteria; kingdom Bacillati; phylum Actinomycetota; class Actinomycetes; order Kitasatosporales; family Streptomycetaceae; genus Streptomyces; species Streptomyces prunicolor. The sequence continues at coordinate 1,463,976 of NZ_CP108676.1, forward strand.
GCCGGGCGGCGACCGCCCGGGTCCGTACGTCGACGCGCTGCCAGGTGAGGGTGCGGTGGCTGCCCCGTAACCCGGACGAAGAGTGGTCGACGAAGGTGAACGCCGGTCGGATGGGGGCGTGTTGGGCCCAGTGCGCGAGGTAGGCGGGGAGCGTGGTCGGGCGGTCCGGCGCTGCTGAGGTTGTGCCGGGGGCGTGCGGAAGGGCGTGCGCGGGCATGGGGGAACTCCTCACGTCACAAGTGGTGTCCCCGTCCGGAGCGATGCGGTCAGGGCTTCGCGTCACTCACAGCGGGATGTTGCCGTGTCGCCGGTCGGGGACGGCGGCACGTTTGGTGCGCAGTGTGTGCAGGGCCCGGGTGATGTGCGCCCGGGTGGTGCTCGGTGCGATGACGGCGTCGATGTAGCCGCGCGCGGCGGCCGCGTAGGGGGTGGCCCAGGCCGTCTCGTACTCCGCCACGAGCTTCGCCCTCAGGTCCGCCGCGGTCCGCTCGCCGACCGCGGCCGCCGCGGCGAGTTCACGGCGGTGCAGGACGGTGACCGCGCCCTCGGACCCCATCACGGCGATCCTGGCGCTGGGCCAGGCGAGGTTGACATCGGCTCCCAGGTGCTTGGAGCCCATGACCGCGTATCCGCCGCCGTAGGCCTTGCGGACCACGACGGTGACCTTGGGGACGGTGGCCTCGGCGTAGGCGTACAGCAGCTTGGCGCCGCGCCGGATGATCCCCGTCTGTTCTTGTTGAGTCCCCGAGAGGTAGCCGGGAACGTCGGCGAAGGTCAGCAGCGGGATGCCGAACGCGTCGCAGAACCGCACGAACCGCGCGGCCTTCTCGGAGGCGTCGATGTCGAGCGCACCGGCGCTGTGCAGCGGCTGGTTGGCGACGACGCCGACGGAACGGCCCTCGATCCGGGCCAGCGCGCAGAGGATGTTGGGCGCGAACAGCTCGTGCACCTGGAGCAGTTCACCGTCGTCGACGACCGTGCGCAGGATCTCGCGCATGTCGTACGCCGTCTCGGGCCGGTCGGGGATGAGACCGTCCAGGCGCAGGTCGTCGGGGGTGGGTTCGAGGGTGCGGGGTGTCAAGGCGTACTCGGGCGGGCTGTCGCGGTTGTTCGCCGGAAGGTAGCCGAGCAGGACCCGGACGAGGTCCAGGGCGTCGTCCTCGTCCTCGGCGAGGAAGTGGGCGTTGCCGTTCCCGGAGCTGCTGGCGCGAGCACCACCAAGCTCCTCGGCCGTCGTACGCTCCCCCGTCACGGCCTCGATGACGTCCGGGCCGGTGACGAACATGTGCGAGGTGCCGTCGACCATCACGGTGAAGTCGGTCATGGCCGGCGAATAGGCGGCACCGCCCGCGCACGGGCCCATGATCACGGAGATCTGCGGGATGACCCCCGAGGCCTGGACGTTGCGGTGGGCCAGTTCGGCGTAGAGCGCGAGCGAGGAGACGCCCTCCTGGATGCGGGCGCCACCGGAATCGTTGAGGCCGATGATGGGGCACCCTGTCTTCAGGGCCAGGTCCATCGTGCTGACGACCTTCTCCCCGCACGCCTCGCCCATGCTGCCGCCGTAGACGGTGGCGTCCTGCGCGAAGACACACACCGGGCGCCCGCCGACGGTGCCTGAGCCAGTGACCACACCGTCGCCGTACGCCGCGTCATCGGGGCCGCTGCGGGCGCGTACCAGCGCGCCGGTCTCGACGAAGGATCCCCGGTCCAGCAATCGGGCGACGCGTTCACGGGCCGTGAGCCGGCCCCGGGCCGTCTGCCGGGCGACGGCTGACGCGGAGCCACCCGCGAGGGCTCGCTCCTGTCGGGCGGCGAGGTCCGCAAGACGTGCCGCCGTTGTACGCGCGACGGGCGCGGGTAATCCCAGGGTTTCCGCGGTCGAGGTCACAGCCACCTCCTTCGGGGGTTGCGAGCATGGCAGCTCCGCGAGGTGCGGTCTTCCTTTCCGCCGGCAATGTGAAGTTGTTGAGTGGTCTGGGGGTCCGCGTTCATAGAGGGACTACAAACGGACTGTGGTCTCTCGGTCCGGCCACAGTCACGATGGCGCGTCCGCGACCGAGCGCAGGCACTGTTGCCGGGGCCGGAGCAGTCCTGGCAGGCGACGGAGGCGTCCGCCCGTGAACTGGACGCAGAGCTGCCGCATCCACTGTCCGAAGTCGTCATCGCCGCCACAAACGTGCTGCGGCGCAAGCCACTTGGAGATCGGATCAAGGACTACTTACAGGACCTACGATTGGCATTGATGTGCTCGTGGTTGGCCATCGCCCACTCGGCGAGCGCCATCACCAGCGGCACCAGCGTGCGGCCCAACTCGGTCAACTCGTACTCGACCCGAGGCGGTACCTCGGCGTAGGCGGTGCGCACGAGCAGACCGTCCTCGACCAGGTTTTTGAGCGTGAGCGTCAGCATCCGCTGCGAGATGCCGGCAACGGCCTGCTCCAGCTCACCGAACCGCAGCGGGTCGGCACGCAGGGTGCCGATCACCAGCAGGCTCCACTTGTCGCCGATCCGGTCCAGTACCTCGCGGACCGCGCCGCCGTCCCGGATCCGCAGCGGGCTGTCGGCCTTGCGTGTGACCTTCGCCATACCTGAACCTCCTTCCTGGACACATACATCGATGTGCCTTTTGTGGCCGACCCCATGCGCACAGACCATCAGGCCACGCACAAGTGCCAACGATTGGGGAATACGGTGAACGTCGCACTGTGGACCGTCCAGGGCCTGCTCGCACTGGTCTACCTCGCCGCGGGCGGGCTCAAGGTCGTACGGCCGCGCGAGCAGTTGGTCGCGTCGGGCAACTTCGACTGGATGAAGGACTCGTCGGACACCGCGGTGAAGGCGGTCGGCCTGGTGGAGATCCTCGGCGCGCTCGGCGTGATCCTGCCCTGGCTGACCGGGATCGCCCCGATCCTCACCCCAATAGCCGCGACCGGTCTGGGCGTCGTGCAGATCGGCGCGCTCCGGGTGCACCTGGTCCGCAACGAACGCCGACCGTTGCCCGCCAACGTGCTCCTGCTGCTGCTCGCCGCCTTCGCCGCGGTCGGCCGCTTCCTGGGCTGACCGGTCGTTCCAGTGCGTCCCACCAGTTCCGCGTTGCTGACGATGTCGGTCAGCCGTCCGGCCGGATGGTCGGTCGCTGCGGGTGGCCGCGACCAGCTCGGTGGTGGTGCCGGCAGCAAGGCGTCGCTGCCCAAGGGCAGTTACGAACTCGGCACGTCCTGCGTCGGCAGCGACCGCGACGACGCCGTCGTCGGCGGTCACGGTATGCAGGGGCACCGCCCGGAGGATCGCTCCGGTCGGTGCCCCTGCGTGTCAGTCAGTCGCGCTGTTCCCGAGAGCCGAAGACCGATCGGATCACGGCGTTTCCACGGCGCCGTTTGTGCCAGTCGCTGCGGATGTCGAAGATCTCCTTCTCCAACGCCGCGTCCTGCGACTCGTCCGCCCAGACGACCGCCATCTCCTCGATCAGTTGAGGCGTGTCCTCGTCCGCGGCCCCAGAAGTCATCGGCCCTGAGCTGGTCAACCGCTGTGCTTCTTGGGTCCTCGCTGATGTAGAACGCCCAGGAGTCATTGATCTCGGCTGCGAGCAGCAGATACGACCCCTCGTACTCGCCTGCGGTGATCCGACCGACCCTGCCGTCCTCCGGCCAGGACTCACGGTCTATCGGTATAGTCCCCACCGCCAGATCCTCACATGGTCCCCGGTAGGCGCGCTGCCCCTTCGACCGCATTCTGGCACCGTTCTTCGCTACCCCTCGGACAGCCCGCGGCCGGTCCACATCCGCCCCGCGAGCCAAGCGGTGGAACGGGTGGCCCTGATGTTGGCACCGGCGACGTTGAGCCTTGTGCCATGCGGGCGACGCGCGCCTCGACCAGCGTGCGTCGAGTGTTTCCTGGAGTGCGCTCCCAGCGAGCGTCCATGTACTCCCGGGCCACCTCATACCACGTGGTCCGCTGGCGCAGCGCGCGCAGCTCCGACGTCGGCAGTCCCGTCTTCGGGTCGAACGGCTCACCGTCGCGCGCGGCGGTGATGAGCTTCGCTTTGCGGCTCTCCGCGAGGCCCTTAAAGCCCGTAACACGATCTTGTTGAAGTGTCCTGGCACCGACCTGGTCGGTGTGCTGACTGACGCCGCCGAGGCATGCATGCTCAGCGGCGACTCCGCCCGCGGCATCGAGCACGCCACCGCCGGGCTGGCGACGGTGGACGAGCGGCGCGACCCCGAGCGGGCCGGCCTGCTCCTTGAGCACCGGGGCAGGCTTCGGCACCGGCTGGACACCACCGATGTCACCGACTGGGAACGTGCCGTGGAACTGCTTCCTCCCGGCAGTTCCCAGCGGGGTCGGCTGCTCGGCGTGCTGGCGATGGGTCTTCTGCCCGAGGTGGACCGGGCCCGCGCGCCGTTCCAGGAGGCGCTTGCCATCGGCCGGGCCACCGGTGACGCCACGGTCACCGTTCGCGGGCTGCTGAGCGTCGGATCGATGACCGGCGACTTCGGAATGCTGACCGAGGCCCGCGCGCTCGCCGAACGGCTCGACAGCAGCGACCTGTTGATGACCGTGCCCATGTACGAGGCCATGCTGCACACCAGGGCGCGCGACCACCATCGCACCGTCGAGGTCGCGGGCGACGGGATCCGCCTCGCCCGCCGGTACGGTCTCGGCCGCAGCCGTGGGGCCGAACTCGCCCGCTACGCGGGAAGCGGCCTGATCCTGGCCGGGCGGTGGGACGAGGCGACCGCCGTGCTGGAAGAGGGCCTCCGGGCGGACGCGCCACCCCAGTCGCGGCGGGCTCTGCGTACCCTCGTCGGCCAGCTGTCGCTGCTGCGCGGTGACTTGGCGGCGGCTGCCGAGGCCACGGCGGCCACGGAGAGCTCCGGCAGTGGAAGCCTGTTCCCCCGCCATCAGTTGCTGTGCCTGCTCGCCGTCGCCCAGGGCGACCCCGAGCGGGCCGACCTGCTCCTGGACCGGGCGCTGACCGACCCGGCGCTCACCCGGATCCACAGCTGCGACGCCCGGCCGGTCCTGGTCGCCGACGCCCTGGTGCAGCGGTCCCGGCTGTCCGCACGCGCCGGCCGGGAACTGCGGGAACGGGTCACTGCCAGGCAGGCCCAACTCGCCGCGGTCGACGCCGCGCTGGGCGTCGACGGGGTACTCGACCGGGCCTGGCGGACCATGCTCCGGGCGCTGATCGAGGACGACGGCTGGGACCACGCGGTGGACTCCTGGCGCCGACTGCGGCAGCCGTACGAGCTGGCGCTGTGCCTGTTCCACGGCGCGCACACCCTGCTGGCCGCGGGCGACTGGCCGCGGGCGACCGGCCCGGCGCGACGGCCCGCCTCAGGGAGGCCGCCCGGTTGGCCGAAGAGCTGCGCGCCGCACCGCTCGCCCGGCAGATCACGCGGCTCCTACGGCCACGGCCTGCCCAGGACGGGCTGACGGAACGTGAGCTTGAGGTGCTCCGGTTGATCGCCGAAGGGCTGAGCAACCGGCGGATCGCCGCGCGGCTGCACATCTCGCCGAGCACGGCGGGTGTGCACGTGTCCCACATCCTGACGAAGCTGGGCGCGGCGACGCGCACCGAGGCCGCGGCCGTCGCCTTCCGTGCGGGGCTGGCCGGGTCGGGCCCCGACGAGAGGTGACGAAGGGGCAGGTCTCCCATCACGGCTCCGTGGGCGCGGGCCGGTCCCCCGCGAACACCGTTGCCGCACCGGACTCGCGGGCCGAGCCTGTCCCCCGGTCGGAGGGCAGCCTCGGCACGGCGAGGGTGAAGTGGACGGCTCGGCGGGTCAGTTGCTGTCGTCGGTGGCGAAGTCGGGCAGTTCGGTGGACAGCAGTTGCTCGGCACCGTTGTCGAGGAGCTGCTGCATCTCCTGGGAGCGGGGCAGCATCGTCTTCTCGTAGGCGTGGACGGCGTCGTCGATGCTGTGGTGGTTCGCGATGGCGAGGGCGAGTTCGCAGGCGTCGAGCATGGCGAGGTTGACGCCGACGCCGAGCGGGGGCATGAGGTGGGCGGCGTCGCCGAGCAGGGTGACGGTGGGGTTGTGCTCCCAGGTGTGCGGGACGGGAAGGGCGTGGATGGGGCGGTCCACGTAGCGGCCGTCGTTGTCGGCGATCAGTCGGCGCAGGCGCGGCGACCAGTCGCGGTACTGGTCGAGGAGGAAGGCGCGGATGCCGTCGGTGTCCTGGGCGGTCAGGCCCTGGGCGGTGATCCAGTCGACGGGGACGCGCTGAATGGCGTAGACGCGGATGTGGTCGCCACTGCTGCGCTGGGCGAACAGACCGCGGTCGCCGTCGGCCGCGGCGGCGCTGCCCTGGCCGACGAGTTCGGCGATGTCGGGGTGCCGGATCTCGACGTCGTCGAACCAGGCTTCGAGGAAGCTGACGCCGCTGTAGCGGGGGGTGGCCGGGGAGATGGCTGCCCGGACCTTGGACCAGGCGCCGTCGGCGCCGATGACGAGGTCGGCTTCGATCGTGGTGCCGTCGGTGAAGTGCAGTTGGCGGGGCCCTTCTGCGGGGCCGTCGACGGACCGAAGGGTGTGTCCCCAGTGCACGGTGCCGGGCTGGAGCGAGTCGAGGAGGAGGTCGCGCAACTGCCCGCGGTCGATTTCCGGCTTGAAGCTTTCGCCTTCTTCGGGGACGTGGTGGAAGAGGAGCGTGCCTGCCGCGTCCATCTGGCGCGACTCCTGGCCCTCGGCGCGGGACAGCCGGAAGAACTCCTCCAGCAGGCCGGCTTCGCGCAGGGCGATCTGGCCGTTGTCCTCGTGCAGGTCGAGGGTGCCGCCCTGGTTGCGGACGTCGGGACCGGTCTCGCGGTCGTGGACGGTGACGGTGATGCCGTGTCGCTGGAGGATGCGGGCGCAGGTCAGGCCGCCGGGGCCAGCGCCGATGATCGCGATGCGGGGGGTGGGGGTGGTGTTGGTCGTGGTGCTCATGGTGGTGCTCCGTTCGTTTCGCGCGGCGCTGTGCCGCCGTGTGTGTGGGGGGGGCGTGGTGGTGTCAGGTCGCGGCGCTGACTGCCGTGTTGCCCGTGTCGCCCGTGGTGTCGGCGGTTGCGGGGGCGCCGGCCGCCTTCAGCGGGACTTCGATGACGAACAGCGCGGCGAGGAAGGCGAGGGCGCACAGGATCGCGCCGGTGAGGAAGATGTGGCCGGTGCCGGCGGCGACCGCGTCGAGGTAGGCGTCCTTGACGCCCGCGGGAAGCTTCTGCGGAGCGTTCGCGCCCGCGTCGCTGCCGCCGGTGCCCGGCAGGTGTGACCGGGTGGCGCGGGTGAACAGTGAGCCGAAGACGGCGACGCCGAGCGAGCCGCCCAGGGTGCGGAAGAGGTTGACCGAGCTCATGGCGGCGCCCATGTCCCGCAGCGCGACGCTGTTCTGCGCGATGGTCGAGGCCATCTGCAGCGTGAAGCCCAGGCCGATGCCGACGAGCACCATGTACAGGCCGGTCAGGAGGCGCGAGGTGTCGGTGTGCATGATGGCCAGCAGTCCGAGGCCGACGGTCAGGAACGCGGTGCCGACGACGGGGAAGACCTTGTACCTGCCGGTGGCGGACATGACCTTGCCGGCGAGGGTGGACACGATCACGACGGGGATCATCATCGGCAGCATCAACAGCCCGGAGTTGGTGGCCGACGCGCCCTGCACGGTCTGCTGGAACAGCGGCAGGTAGAGGCCACCGCCGAACATGACCACACCGGCGACCAGGATCATGGCCATCGCCAGCGGGTAGTTGCGGTGACTGGTGAACACGCACAGCGGCAGCAGCGGTTCATCGACCCACCGCTCCACCCGGATGAACAGGGCCAGCCCGATCACGGCCGCGGCGCCGAGAGCCAGGATCTGCCAGGAACCCCACGCGTAGGTGCTGCCCGCCCAGGTGGCGGCCAGGACGACGGAGGTGATGGCGATGGTCAGCAGACCGATGCCGAGCCAGTCGAACTTCGCCTTGATGCGCTGGACGGGTATGTGCAGCATCAGCGCCAGCCACACCAGGGCGACCAGACCGAGCGGCAGGTTGATGTAGAAGGCCCAGCGCCAGTCCCAGTGGCCGGTGACGAATCCGCCGAGCAGCGGGCCGCCGATGGTGCCGATCGCCATGACGGAGGCGGTCATGCCTTGGTACTTGCCGCGCTCCCGCGGCGGCACCAGCACACCGATGAGGGCGAAGGCCCCCGCACCGATACCGCCGGCGCCGACGCCCTGCACGATACGGAAGGCGATCAACTCGCCCATGGACTGGGCCGCCCCGCACAGGGCCGAGCCGACGACGAACACGGCGATCGACGCCAGATACGTGCTCTTACGGCCGACCAGGTCGCCGAGCTTGCCCCACACCGGGGTGGTCACGGCGGTAACGAGCGTGTAGGCCGTCACGACCCAGGAGATGTGCTCCAGGCCGCCCAGGTCGCCGACGATCGTGGGCATCGCGGTGCTGACGACCATGTTGTCGAGCATCGACAGCAGCATCGCGAGCATGACGCCGAGCAGAACCCAGCGCACGTTCTTCGGTACGGCCGACTCGGCGGAGGGGAGAGAAACAGTCGCGGACATGGCTGATCACTCCTTTCAGACAGGAGGGGACGCGAGGGGAAGGAGGCGGGGCGGTGATCCGCACGCCGCCACTCCAGAAGAGCACACCGACTAAATAAGTGCAACCGATGCACTTTTGCATCCGGTCAACCGAAGGGTAAGGTTGTAGGCATGCCCGACACAGACACCACCCCGGCCCCGGCGGCACCGATCGGGCGCCGCGAGCGCAAGAAGGCCGCCACCCGCCAGGCCATCGCCGACGCCGCCCTGCATCTGTTCCTGGAGCGCGGATACGACGATGTGGGCATCCGCGAGATCGCGGACGCCGCCGACGTGTCCACCACCACGCTGTTCAAGCACTTCCCGGTCAAGGAAGCCCTCGTGTTCGACGAGGACGCCGAACAGGAGGCACGCCTGCTCGCCGCGGTACGCGAGCGGCCTCAGGGCCGGTCGATCCCCGCGGCACTGCGCGAACACGCACTGCACCACCGCATGGGCGCCACAGGCGGTGACGCCCACTTCGCCGCGTTCTTCGACCTGGTCAACAGCACCCCGGCGCTGCGCGACTACGTCCAGGCCATGTGGTTGCGCCACACCAACGCCCTGGCTCGCACCATCGCCGAGGAGAGCGGCCTGCCGGCGGACGATCCCACTTGCGCCGCCTTGGCCCACTTCGCCCTCGAAGCCCCTCGCGCGGCCCACGGCCACGACGATCCGCGCCAGGTCATCACCCGCGCCTTCGACCTGCTCGAAAACGGCTGGCACGCACCCGCCTCCGGCCGATGAGCGGCGTCACCGGCAGGCACTCCGCCCGGCCCGGACCGGGTCCCACCCGGAGGGCCGACCGGTGAGCCATTCGGCCGACAGCGCTCGGGCCGCACCGGCCACGACGTAGGCGCCGCCGCCACTGGCAACGACACCGTGCCGTCGACCACCGTTGCGAACGCCCGCTCGGCCAGGGCTCATAGGGACACCGGGCCGGTCTGCGCCAGGGGCAGGATCGAGAAGCCGAAGACAGGATTGGCGGCGGGCCCCAGCACCTCGCCCGGTTCAAGTCGGAACGAAGGAACCGGAGCGCGACGAAGCCCGCCGGACCACCGCATCGCGAAAAAGGACGACAGGCAGGCCCAGGACGCCCACACACGCCACCCCGATCAGGCATCCCGCCCGCCGTCGCCGATCGAGGGTCGGGCCAGCCGCCGCGTCGCCTCCGACTGCCGGCGTGCCGCCTCCTTCATGAAGGACGCGACCACCTCCAGTTGATCGTTCGTGTACTGCTCGCACAACTCCCGAAGTGAACCGACCAGGTCGTCGAAGTAGTGCATGTTGCTGGCCGCGAACTCCTGGTTGAAGTGCAGCACCACCTTCCGGCCGTCCTCGGGGTGCGGGGCCTTTCGGAGAGCCCCTTCGCCCTCCAGGCGGCCGACCAGGGCGGTCACTGAAGCAGGCTTGAGGGCCAGGTGACGGGCGAGTTCACCAGCCGTGCCGGAAGGTGATGGAAGGTGGTGGACTCGGGAACCCTCACGCCTCTGGCACGTGCGGCCTGTTTGGCCAGAGCTCCAACAGCCCCCGGAATCGCCGCAGTCCCGACCAGCGACGCGGATCCAAGACCGTCGCCGACCACCCCCTGCCGCAGCACACCGACTAGGCAGCACAGTGCCGACCAACGACCCTCATAGCATCAGGCGCCCACCACCTTCACCCGTACACCGGATCAGGCGACACCACAGACGCTGACGCGACGGCAGAAGCCCCGGAGCGGTGCACGATCTGGGCAAGGTCCTGCTGTTCGTAGGGCTGCTGCGGCCCGGGAACGCCCATTCCGACACCGCCGCCGACCACATCAAAGCCGCGAACCTCTCAGGTATTTTTAATTCACAACAGGTTTACTTGCCGCGAGGTAACCATATGCGGGCGATGAGATGGGGTGACTTTTCCATCCGATTTAATTCGTTCACGCAGGCCCGAAAGATGGCCGAAAATCGACTTCATATCATTGGCTGCATATCGAAATGATTACTTCCTTGAAAGTTGGATTACGTAAGAAAGTAAGTAAGCGAGTAAGTAAGAAAACAGGCTGAGCCTGCTCATTGGGGGGTGGCCCTCCGTGGTCAATCCTGAGAAGTTTCCCTTCCTTGCCGGCGAGCATTCTTACGGCAGTTATCTACACATGCCGATATCGCACATGGAAATGAATTCCACTAGTGCCGATGGACTTGAAGTGACGACCGTGGACTGCGGACCCGCCGCTATCAGGTTCGAGAATTGCTCTAGCGACCCCATCGCATCGCCACAATGCGTCATCTTTTACATGCTGTCGGGTACCGCATTCACGGTCCACGAGGGACGTTGTACGGAAATCGATGCGGGCACGCTGATTGTCACCGATGACTGTGCCGACTTCTCGTTTGACGCGCCGGGCGTCTCGCGCCTGCTCATCCTCCGCTTCGTGGGAGAGATGATGGACAGAATGCCAGCCGCACACCGGGGGTCCTTCCGCGTGGTACGCAGGACCGAGGAGTCACAGGCGGGATCGCTGTTATTTCCCCTCCTCAGAACTCTGGCCACGGAAATTTGGAACAGCGACGGTGAACTCGGTCCCGGCCTGGAGCATATCGTTAGCTTTCTCGGTATGTTCATGGCGAGAATCGCCTACGCCGAGGTGGGCGACTACCACCCCGTCGGCAGCGTCCCCCTCTTGACCGATGTGAAGGAATCCATCGAAAGGCAGCTCGGCCTTTTCGGGGTCGATCCGGCAACACTTGCGGCCGAGCATCACATATCAGTGCGGCAGCTGCACCGGCTGTTCGAACCTACCGGCGAGAGTGTCATGCATTACATAAAACGCCGGCGTCTGGAGGGTTTCGCGCACGACCTTGTCGATCCAGATCTGCGGCACAAGAAAATAAGTGAACTGGCCGCCGCCTGGGGCATGCCGGACTCAGCGATGCTCAGCAAGAATTTCCGGTCCGCCTACGGTGTGCCACCTCGGGAATATCGCAAAAAACACTGCCCCGAATGAGCTGGCGACAGTCGGACCTCGACGGTCAGTGGAACTGCGCCGCCTCGGTGGGCTCCGTCAATGCCACGGTGCTACCGCCCGGATTCGCCACAGTGCTGACCAGATCGAAACAGCTGGTGGGCACTTCGTGCTGGTGACGGATCGCGGTGTAGCCCTCAGGTTCGGCGGCAAATCCCTGTTCCTTCGGAACGAGAAGACGGTCACCACCGATCACATCGCCGGGATCGCGGTCCGCAACTCGGAGATCGTCGAGGTCGCCCGACACTACGGCACGACCATACGCACCTGCTTGCCCACGACCCCCGAGACGAAGGACGGTTCCGAGGCGACGGTCCGCGTCGCGAAGGCCGACCTGGTTCAGAGGGACGTCAACCTGCGCGAGCACTACAGGACCTTCGGCGAGCTGAAGGCGGCCTACCGCGCGTTCTGCGACGAGGTCAACTCCCGCACCGACCGGGCGACTCGGCGTGAGCCGGTCGAGCGGCTCGCCAAGGAACAGCAGCGGCTGCCCCCACTGCCGAGGAGATCGTTCACCACAGCGTTCTGCACCTCCCGGCGGGTGAACTGGGAGTTCACGGTCTCGGTCGAAGGGGTCCATTACTCCGTTCCGCACGAACTGATCGACAACCGGGTCTGGGCCCGGTTCCACCGCGACGAAGTGAACGTCACCACGGTCGGTGAGAACTGATCCACCCACGAGGCCGCCCGCCGCCGCGGCCAGCCGGGCGCCCCGGTCCCGGACGACGCCCCATACCCACGGCGGGAGAACAGGGACAACGGCTGCACCCCGAAGACCACTTCGGCAGAGGAGGTGACCTTCTTCCAGCTCGATCCCGGTGCGGCATCCTGTCAGCCGAGGCCGGCGGGGTCCGCCGCATCAAGGCGAAGACGGCCGAGGCCGTCGCCCTGTCAGGCCACCTGGCCGATCACCTCGCACCCGGACAACCTGAACGAGAGCAGCGCGCTCAAGCTCAACAAGTTCCTGTCCCGGTCTCCCGAACTAGAGATCTTTAATGGTGCGGGTTACTTCGGGTCGTGACGGGATGGTGTCCCGGCGGGTGGTGTAGGCCGTGAGGATCTGTGCAGCGGGTCTGGCGTGGACTTGGACCGTAGGGTTCGACATATCCGATCGACACCCTGATCTTGATCAGGTTGGCTGGGTGGCATGCGAGAGCTGCGAACCGATCGTCTTCTGCTCCGCCGGTGGCGGGAGTCCGACCTCGGGCCGTGGGCGGCTATGAACGCCGATCCTGAAGTCCGAGAACACCTGGGAGCACTGCTGACGCGGGAGCAAAGCGATGCAGCGGTGGCACTCATGCAGACGGAGTTTGACGAGCGAGGTTTTGGGTGGTGGGCGCTCGAAGCGCGGGAGACTGGTGAGTTCATCGGCCGTGTCGGCTTGGACGAGGTGGGCGAGGACATGCCGTTCGCGGGGGTGGATATCGGTTGGCGGTTGATGCGTTCGACGTGGGGTCACGGTTACGCCACCGAGGCCGCCCTGGCCTGCCTGGCTTTCGGCTTCGAGGCCCTCGCGCTGCCGGAATTGGTGGCGTTGACGACTGTCCACAACCTTCGTTCCCAGGCAGTGATGCGGCGGATCGGCATGACCCGGGATCCAGCCGACGACTTCGAGGATCCGAGCGTGCCCGAGGGGTCGCTTCGCCAGTGTGTGCTGTACCGGATCCTGCGAGATGCTCACGACTTGCACCACGGGGCAAGGCACGACCCGTGACGGTCGTCGTGGGCCGCGCTATGCCGGGAGAATGAGGTATCCCGATGGCGGTGGACTGACGGCCGAGGAACGGGCTCGGCGTGAGCAAGTCCGGCTCGCTGCCGCTGACCTGATCGAGGCCGGGGCCAGTGACCGGAAGGTGGCCCGACGGTTCAGAGTGACCCGGATGTCGGCGAACCGCTGGCGGCGGGCGGTAGCTTCAGGGGGGCGGCAGGCCCTGGCCTCCAAGGGGCCCGGCGGCGCCCGCTGCAAGCTCGATGCGGGACAACTCCGTGTTCTGGAGACGATGTTGGATGCTGGCCCGGCCGCCTCTGGCTGGAGTGACCAGTGCTGGACGCTGGCCCGGATCGCCGAGATCGTGCGCCGCCGGTTCGGCGTCGAGTACACCCTGGCCGGGCTGGACCGCTGCTGCATCGCATCGGCTGGAGCGTGCAGGTCCCCTCCCGTAAGGCCACCCAGCGCGATGAGGAGAAGATCGCTGCCTGGAGGGATGAGCAGTGGCCCGTCGTAAAGAGACGGCGGCGGACCTGGGCGCCTGGATCTGTTTCGAGGACGAGGCCGGCCAGGGGCTGAGGCCGCCCAAAGGGCGAACCTGGGGCCGACGCGGCCACACACCCGTCGTGCGGGTCACCGCCGCGGGCACCAAGCGGGTCTCGATGGCGGCGCTGATCTGCACCAGGCCCGGCCGCCGGTCCCGGCTGATCTACCGCATCCATCTTGACCGCGGCCCGGCGAAGGGGCGGCGCAAGGGCTTCACCGAGACCGACTACGCCCGCCTGCTCGACGCCGCACACCAGCAACTCGGCGGCCCGATCGTCCTGGTCTGGGACAATCTGAACACCCACGTCAGCCGCACCATGCGGCAGCTGATCGACGCCCGATTATGGCTGACCGTCTACCAACTGCCGCCGTACGCACCAGAGTTCAACCTGGTCGAGGGCATCTGGTCACACCTGAAACGGTCCCTGGCCAACCTCACCAAACACAACCTCGATCAGCTCACCGCGCTGGTGAAGACCCGGCTCAAACGGATGCAGTACCGACCCGGCCTCATCGAAGGACTCACCGCCAAGACCGGCCTCGACTTCCAACCGCCGTAACCCCAGCCATTGAAGATCTCTAGCCGCGTGCGTCCGCTCCTTCGCCGCGATGATGACCGAGCGAGATGGCCGTTGCTCCACATTTGCACAAAAGTGGGGGCGAAGCCATCGGCCCGTCGCATCTCCCGCAAGGGCACCTTGAACATCAAGGACCTGGGCAAGCTTCGCTAAATCGTCAAGCAGACCTTGGTCCTGCTTCACCAGTTCAAACGCCTGGCCGTGCGGTGGGAAAGATGGCTCAATCTGCACGACGTGCAGCTCTCCATCGCCTGCGGCCTCATCTCCTGCAGACGCCTCAAGAAAGCCCGCCCATGATCGTATTACGAGCTCTGTGCCGTCTCATTCCACGCTTTCAGCCGGTCCCGCGCGGCCTTTGGCGCGTCACCCCGGGAGGACCGAGCTACTGCGCCGGCCGCACTCAACGACCGGAACCACCGCCGACTCCGGTGACGTGGCACCTACCGACAGAAAATTGCGCACTGGATGACAAGTATCAGGAAAAATAACCTGACACCATACACGGAGCAGACGCGATTTGATCTTTCGAATAACTGCGACCGGACCGGCGGAATTGAACGAGCCGCACAACTCGCGTCCAGGATCGCTTCCTGTGCGGCAGAGCGCGACCTGTCGGCAAAAAACTTCATGGACTGTTCCGAGGCGCTCGACGTCCTTGCAGACGCCAGATTCATTTCCATCCGGATCGCTGACCAAGACTCCGCGACGGCGAAACTGCAAGACGCTCATATCGCCGTGACACCCGAGTCAGAGGGTTGGCACAACTGATTTCTCTCTGCCCCATTCGCATTCGCAGGAAGGCGAACACACGTGACCGAAGAGAATGTTACTCCGTTCACCCCCCACAATGCGGGTAACGTGGCCGATCCTGACGACTCTCTCGAAGCCGCGCGCCGCGATTGCCCAGTTAGTCAAGTCAGTGATGTCCTGTTCGTCGTGACCTCCGACAAGGATGTCCGTGCGATGTTCAAGGATAGCGCCGCCTTTTCGAACAGGGGGAACTTCACAATTGGCCGCGAAGATCGGAATCACGCATTTCCTGGTATTACGAACCTCGACCCGCCAGTGCACACGGAACTGCGGTCGAGGCTTCTTCGGAGCATGGCTCCCAAGAAGTTGCGATCACTCGGTCCACACGTCGCCCGAGTCATAGCGAGGGCGCTGGACGCGCTGCCACCCTCCGGCGAAGTGGAACTCCACAAGGACTACATATCGCACATCCCGTCGGCCGTTACGTACTCCATGATCGGCCTTCCAGAGGAGTATTGGTCCGAGGTCGAGGTTCTGGCGGACGCACTGGTCGAGGCGGTCCCTGCGCCCGAGACGAGTATGCCGGAATACGACAGACTGATGGAACTGATGGGTCAGGTGGTGCGCGATCGGCGCAAACATCCCGAGCACCGCCGGGACGACATCCTGGACAATCTCTGTTTCGCTACTCCGGGGGAACGCGAGATGGAAGACCTTGAGGTCATCATGCACTTGAGGCAGCTCTTCGCGGCTGCGACGGACACAACCCGTGCGTTGATTGCGAATTGCATCTACCGGCTCTTGGAGCATGGCGACTGGGCGCGCATCGTTGCCGACCGATCGCTGCTCAAAAACGCAATCGAAGAGTCTCTACGGTTCGACTCTCCAGCGCAGTTCATGACGCGATCCGTAGTACGGGACACCGTCATCGGCGAGTGTCCAGTGACCGTTGGTCACAAGGCTTACCTCAGCATCCAATCAGCCAATCACGACGAGGCTTCCTGGGGACCGACAGCTCGTCGGTTCGATATCACCCGACAAGTTGCCGTGCAACATGTCGCCTTTGGACGCGGTATTCACAGTTGCCTCGGTGCGCCGCTGGCCCGCATGGAAACGTATATGGCGATCGACGCCCTCATGAATCATTATCCGCGCATGACTGCTGGCCGCCGAGCGACGTGGGAGAAGTGCGAAGGGCTGCTTCTGAGGCGCCCGAAGGAAGTATGGGTCCAACTTGTGCAGGAAATGCCCGTGACCGGCACCAACACTGGGAAGACGGCTGAATGAAGCGGGTCGTACTGGACCGTGTCAAATGCGAAGGACACGGCATGTGTGAAGTTGCTGCACCGGCTTACTTCGAGCTTGATGATGAAGGTGAACTGTCGGTACTGGAGCCGCAGGTCAGCACTGATGATGAATCGCGGGTCCAGGAAGCGGTTCGAAGTTGCCCGGTCGGTGCTCTGAAACTCAAAGCATGAGACCGAGGGAGGTAATGATTGTCGGCGCTTCCGTCGCCGGCGTCAGGCGTGCTCGTACACTGCGCGATGAGTGGTATGACGGGCGATTACGACTCCTTGATGCGGAAGCTGCGCCATCGTCGATGAACAGCGGCTCTGGTCCAACCTCTCGGAACTGCGGACAAAGTCGTTTTCATCGCCATCAGCGCGGGATGATCCGGGCCAAGAGCTCCCGTGCCACTCGCCCCGCACCCGAGACCGACCGAGCCGCTGAAGGTTCTGATGTAGGCGGTGATGTCTGCGGCCGAACCCTCCATACCGACCTCGCCCCCGACGCCCTGGAGAGGGCGATCGCTGGTTCAGCCGGTGCCGCCTCCACCGCGAACTCGGCCGCATAGCACCCACCGAACACGAGGCCGCCCACCACCTCGCGGCCGAACCTCCTGGGTCACTCCAGGAAACCGGCTGACTCAGTCGCCACGAAACCCAGGGCTTGACATTCCGTCCCCGGCGACGACGGATCGGCAGGTCGCGCTGGGGCGTAGCCAGTGCTGCGACGATCGTCACTGCGCGCAGCGTCTCGGTCTGCCAGGTGCATCGCCTGATCAGTACGCGCTGACTGGAGGGCGCCCGGCACGATCTGGCCGATGCACGGTTTCGTCACCAGTCGATCAGCGCGATCACGGAGCGCTGGGGAATGGGCAATGCCGCGAAGTTCAGTCGGATGTTCCGTGCGACCTTTGGCGCGTCACCGCGGGAGGACCGGACTACCGCGCCGGACGCCCTCGACGACCGGAACCACCGCCGACTCCGGTGACGTGGCACCTACCGACAGAAAATTACGCACGGGATGACAAGTATCAGGAAAAATAACCTGACACCATACACGGAGCAGACGCGATCTGGTGTTTCAAATAACCGCGACCGGATTAGCGAGTGAATTGCGCAACCTCGACCGGTCCGGCGCATGCATCGTTGCGGTGCCCTGCGGGGCAGTTTGATTCTGTCGTTCTACCACTTCCGGGAGATGCCTTATGGCCGCTCGAAGTAGCATGGATATCGCCGTCGTAGGGAATGGCGTACTCGGACTGTCGATCGCTGTCGAAATCGCACGCCGGGCACCGAAGCTCAAAATTGCGGTAATCGGCCCTCCGGGACGGACCCTCGCAGCGTCCATGGCAGCCGGCGCAATGCTGAATTGCTTCGCCGAGGTGACAAAATACACCCATCAACATCCCGCTGCCGAAGCCAAATTCGCCATCGCACGCCAAGCGCTCGACGAGTGGCCCGCGTGGCTGGACCGACTCTGCGACGACGCCGGACACAAGGCCACGGCCCTGCGCACCTCGCGAACCGAGGGTACGTTCGTGCTGCTCAGTGGCAGGTCGGGGTACCTTGCCCAGGACAACTTCCAGGCCATGCGCGCAGCGCTCGTCAAGTACAACGAGCCGCACGAGCAGGTCGACCCCCAGGACATCGAGGGCCTGGATCCCAGCCCCAGCGCACGCCCCTCGCACGCCGTGCACCTGCCCCGCGAAGGGGCCATCGACGCACGGGCCGTCGTCGCCGCGCTGGAGGCAGCGGCACGCCGCCACGGCGTCCACATTCTTCCCGCCACGGTGCAGTCCCTCCTGGCCGACGCCGACACAGTCGCCGGCGTGCGGTTCGCCGACGGCAGCACGCTCACGGCCGACACAGTCATCCTCGCGGCGGGAAGCACGAGCAGCGCTCTCGCCGACAGTGTCCTGCCTCCCGGCGAGACCCCACCCATGCTGCACGGCAACGGTCTGTCACTGCTCACCCGGCGCACTGCCCCCCACCGCGCCCGCGAGGTACTACGCACACCCATTCGCGCCGGATCATGCGGCCTCCACCTCGTGCCCCTGGCCGGAGAAGACCAGGAGTACATCGGCGCCAACAACATGGTCACTCTCCATCCGGCACACGGGCCCGGGGTCGGCGACGGCCATGCGTTCCTACGCCAGATATGCGAGCACCTCGACCAGAAGATCGCGTCCTCGCAGGTCACCCAATGGCTGCACGGAGCGCGCCCGATGCCCCTGGACTGCTTCCCCCTGATCGGTGAGAGCAGCCTCCGCGGGCTCCACTTCGCCACCGGAACCTATCGGGACGGATTCCACTGCTCACCGGTCATCGCCCGCCACGTCACCGATACCGTCCTGAACCAGGCCGCCACCAACCCGAACTTCGACTGGTTCACCCCGAAACGCCTGCCGATCCAGACAATGACCGTCGAGGAAGCCATCGCGGAATTTGCTTCGCACGAAGTGGATGCCGCCTACGAATACGACCTGGCTCTCCCCTTCTGGCTCGACAGCGAAACGGTCGCTCAGCACTCGAAGCAGCGGGCCCGACGAGTTCATGAAGAGCTGGACGAACTCGTTGCTCTGCCTCCGGACAACCTCATGGCTCTCCAGGGCCTTACCGCCTCGGAAGGTCTGGCCGACTTGCGCCTTTACCTACACGCGGCGCGTGCTTACCACCAGAAACCCGCACAGGCCACGGCAGTTTAGCCCCTCCTCGTAAAGGGAGGCTCGGGGTGCTCCACTTTCGCGCCGCCGCCCCCCGTGCCCTGCTGCACGTCGCCATGGTCGACGACCGCTTCCACACGGCCGGCCCGCCCAGCGCTACGTCGCCGACCTGCGCCGCAACAAGTCGACTAAACTCCAAGACCCCGTAAAGGTAGCGGACCAGTGCGAGAATGTATTCAGTCCTTGGGATTGCCAGGCCCTTCAGGGCGGCGCCCCGAAGACTCTGGGTTCATCAATCTTCGATTCAATGAGAATCCTTTCGGCGGGCAATACCTTCGCTACCCCGAGCACTCACCAGATTTCCTTGCTCCCGTGTATCTGCGCGCACTGGAAATCCTCGATCCGACTACCGAAGGCAGCGTATATCGTCCCTCAGAAGCGGATGCGGTGATCACTCGGGGTGCCACGGAAGCGCTGGATCTGGTACTGCGGGCACTTTTTGAACCGGGGAAGGACGCCGTGGCGGTCACGTGGCCAAGCTTCGGCTTCTTCGAGCGACTCGCAACACTGCACAACGTCGCACAATATCGTGTGGCACTCGGCGGAGCTCGGTACGACCGATTGGATATCGATCGCCTGCTGTCGCTTCCGGTGAAAGGGATTTTCCTCTGTGACCCCAACAACCCGACCAGTACCTGTCTGGACGCCGACGACCTGGACTGCTTGCTGGATCGCTTTGACGGGGTCGTCATCATCGACGAGACCTATTCCGAGTTCAGCGCTCGACCTTCACATCGGCACAAGCTGGACGCCCACCCAAACCTGATCTCGGTGCGGTCGATGTCAAAAGCCCTGGGCATGGCAAATCTACGGCTCGGAGCATTGTTCGGAGGACCTGCCAGCCTTGACGCAGTGCGTAAGGTTCGACCGCCCTTCCCCATCCCGAGCCTGGTCACCGGGGCCGCCACAGCGGAACTTTCCCAACCCGCACAACTCGCGTCCAGGATCGCTTCCTGTGTGGCAGAACGCGACCGGTTGGCGAAAAACCTCACGGACTGTCCTGAAGTGCTCGACGTCTTTGCAGACGCCGGATTCATTTCCATCCGGATCGCTGACCAAGACTCCGTGACGGCGAAACTGCAAGACGCTCATATCGCCGTGACACTCGAGCCAGAAGGTTGGCGCAACCATCTGCGCATCTCCGTCGGATCCCCGTCCGAGAACGCGCGGTTGCTTTCTGCTCTCCAACGGAACGCTCAACGCAACACCCCCTGATTTCCCTCTGTCCCATTCGCGTTCACAGGAAGGTGAACACACGTGACCGAACAACTCGCCATCGATGAAAAGCAGTTGGACACCGCGGTCCTGACCGTCTCACGCAACGACATCCGACAGATTTCCTCCGTCATGGTCGAGGGCAATGCCCACCATCTCGGAGAGCAGCGGGACTTCCGGCGGAACGACCTTCTGGCCAACTTTCTTCCAGAAACAGGCCGCCTTTCAGTCGCCTGGGTACGCCTTGCCGACGGTGAGCAACTGGACGTCCACCAACATCCGATCAAGTCGATGATCATTGTCTGCAAGGGCTCGGTCCGACTCCTCGGGGACAGGGAGCAGGAGCTGACCGAGGGGGACACCGTCGCGGTTCCCCCGGGCGCCCGGCACGGGTTCGTGACCAGGCCGGGTGAAGAGTTCTGCGGACTCTCGGTGCAATTCGAGGGAGGCGGGCTCTACGAGAACGAACGTGTGCCACGAGTCAAGTTCGGCGGGGCCCCCGCACCACTGGCCGAACTGGAAGAATACAACGCCGAGCGGCTGCGCAAATTCAGCGAGCACCCCTTCTTCGACCTGTTCGACGGCGGCCATGTGGGACGAGACCGCGAAATGCGCGACCGCTTCGTATCCGCTCTCTACGTCTGGTCCGTCTACTTCCAGCGCATGCTCTATGCACGGCAGGCGACCTGCGCCGATCCAATGTTGCGTGAGGTGTACGCAGGCCATCTGCGCGAGGAGTTCGGACACGACCGCCTGCTCAAGGAAAGGCACGGCGTCAGCGACACGGTTTACGACCCCATTCTGGAAGCCGTCGGCAACTGGTTCGTGATGCAAATGCACGGAACAGACGAGGCGTCGAAGATCGTCATCGTTCACATGGCCGTCGAGACGTGCTGTCAGGTGTTCGGCGAACGCACCGGCGTGGCCTTCACCGAGGAAGACACAGCCAGCACCTCTTACTTCGATCTCCATTCCGAAGTGGACGAGGATCACCGGGAACTGGGCCGTGACTACCTCAGGGGGCTGTCTGCCGCGCAATTCCCGCAGCTCATGCAGGTCTGCACCCAGGCATGGGACCAGATCGATCTGCTCTTCGATCGCATCTCCGCTCACATGGTGCGCTGACGGGACAACGTGGGAAAGGAGGGCCAATGCGGCACACGCACTCGGGTGGCGGACTGTTTCCGCACCCGGAGAACCGCGACATGTTCACGAACCTGCTGGGGCAAGTCATCGACGACTACTACCGGTGGCACGCGCAGTGTGCGGAAGCTGCCGCACCGGCTCTCATCGACCCCACGCACGAGACCGTGGCGGACCGCACCGCGGGGCCGGCGGGGGAAATGGATGCCGTCGCGAGCCTGGTGCGCGAGTTGTCCGGGCGACTCGCGCACCAGGCGACGCCGTTCCCCTCGCCGTTGTATCTGGCCCACATGACGCCAGACGTCCCCATAGCGGCAAGCCTCGCTTACCTCTGCGCGATGCTCTACAACCCCAACAACGTCACACCGGAGACCGCTCCGGTGACCACCGAGCTGGAACACGAGGTCTCCGAAGACCTCTGCCGCCTGATCGGCTACCAGCCCGGCACCGGGTGGGCTCACCTGTCATCGGGAGGCAGCACGGCCAACTTCGAGGCCATGTGGATCGCCCGCAACCTGCGCAGCCTGCCCTCCGCAGCCGCGGCCCACCCCGCCGCAGCCGGCCTCGTCTCCGGTCGCTCCCCCTTGGTGCTCGCCAACATGCCAGTGCCCCAAATGCTGGATCTCGTCGAGTGCCTCTCCGCACGCGGGCTTCTCTCCGAGGTGGGGCGGTTGGCCGCCGAGCAGCGGCGGGAGGCGAACACATCAGGCACGCTGCTGCTCGCCCGCAGCGCGCACTACACATGGGACAGGTGCGCCGACCTGCTCGGGTTGGGCCCCGCCGATGTGGAGAAGATGGAACTGACGCCGACACACAGGGTGGACGTGCAGGCACTCGGCAGGCGAGTACGCGCCCTGTTGGCGAACGGGCAGCCGATCCTGGCCGTGGTGGCGATGTGCGGCAGCAGCGGAGAAGGCGCGGTCGACGACCTCGACGCCATCCTGCGGTTGCGGGCCGATTGTGAGCGGCGTTTCGGCGCATCGTTCTACGTCCATGTCGATGCCGCCTTCGGCGGATACTGCCGCACCCTGTGGCTGCAACCCGACGGCACGATGGCTCCTTTCGAGGACCGGCCGTTGGACGGGAGCGGCGCCCGCATGAAGCCAGAGGTCCACGCCGCTTTCCGTGCGATGCCCCTCGCCGATTCGGTCACTGTGGACCCCCACAAGAGCGGCCACAGCCCTTATCCCGGAGGCGGCTTGGTGTTTCGTGACAGGCGAGCCGTCTCCCTCGTGGCCCGGGAGTCGATGTACTTCGGTCAGGGGAACGGCAGTCGCCTCCCCTTCGGTCCACACACGCTCGAAGGGGGTCGCCCTGGAGCGGCGGCTGCCGCCGTATGGGCTGCCCACCGACAGATCGGGCTGCATTCCCAGGGCTACGGCCGATTGCTGGGCGGCTGCATCGCGACGGCTCAGAGACTGCACAAGCGGTTCTCCGTGGCCCGGCGGGCAGGGCCAACCGCTAGCTACGACATGGATTCCGAGGTCATCAGCTGCTTCGCCCCGGACCTGAACATCCTCAATCTGTCCGTCGGACCGCTGGACAGCGAATGCCAGCGCGTCCCCAGAGGCGCCTTCGGCCGCTTGGCACTCGACTCGATCCTTGCCGAGGCGGCCAGTGAACCGCTGACCAGCCTCTACGTGTCAGGAAACACCCTCAGCAGCCGTCCACAGCCCGGACGAGTGGAGCAGGTGATGCGGTTGTGCACGATGAAAGAGCTCGGGCCGGTGGCCTTGGACGTCGTTGAGCGACAGTTGCGAGCTGCCGTTTCCCGGTCCGTGGCCAAGGTGGGTACTGATGGTGCCGCCGCCCAACCGGTCTCCGTTCCTGCTGCTCAACCTGGGGTTGACCCGTTCTGACGGACAGGGTCGTTGAGTGTGATCAGGCCACGTGAGGCATGGCTGTTTCGTATCCCTCCAGCGAAGGAGTGGAAGTGACCACTGCACACACTGACAGCAGTGACAGGCACTCAGAAGTCAGCTGGGACCCGCAGTTGTACCTGCGTTTCCCGGAACACCGGATGCGCCCGGCGCTGGAGCTGCTGGGCCGCGTTTCGTTCGACGCGTCTCCCGCGGTTGTGTACGACCTCGGGTGCGGCCCAGGGACGCTCACGCGCGTGTTGACCGAACGCTTCCCCGACGCAGAGGTTCACGGCGTCGACAGCTCCCCGGAGATGTTGCGGACCGCGGCCGAGGCCGCGCCCTCGGCATCTCTGCACCGGGCGGAGATCAGCTCTTGGCGCCCACAGCACCGTCCCGATCTGGTGTTTGCCAATTCGCTGTTCCACCTGGTCCCCAACCACGGTGACATCCTGCGGCGCATGGTCCGCGGCCTCGCTCCCCGCGGCGTCCTGGCGGCACAGATGCCGGTGTTCCACCGGACGCCCTGGTTCCGGCTGATGACACAAACGCTGGAGGACGGTGGGCGGGGCGGTACGCCGCTGGGCGCCCCCGGTCTGCGTCGGACGCTGTACCGCCGGCACACGGTGGATGCGATGGGCTACTACGACCTGCTGGCCGGCCCGAACGCGGAAGTGGACATCTGGAGCACTGAGTATCTACACATCCTGGACGGTCCCGATCCGGTGTGGGCCTGGGTCGAGGCCGCTGGGTTGCGGCCCGTCATCGACGGACTGACCTCTGCCGAGTTCACTGCGTTTCGTAGCGCCTACCTGGAACGGCTACGCGCGGCTTACCCATCCCTGCCGGACGGTCGCACTCTCTTTCCTTTCCAGCGGCTCTTCCTCGTCATTCACCGCTCCTGAACTTCGATCCACAGGATGAATTCTGATCACGAGCGTCGGGCGGGTCCTGGATGGAGCAACGAGGTGCACGCATGGGTCCGAACCCCGTGAACCGAGGCAGGCCGGGTTCCAAGATGCACATCCGGTCGGACGCGAACGGCCTGCCCCTCCTCGTCGGCGTCCCGGCCGGCAACACCCACGACAGCGAAGGGCACAGCCCATGGTCGAGGGTCACCCAACGGGACACGTCCCGCACAGGGGTCGTCGCTTCAAACCCCCGGTGAACGACCAGGGCGACGCCGCCGGGTGATCGAACGGACTGTGATCCGATTTCCTACGTGGTGAGGCGGAGGAGTCGCTTGTAGCAGCAGACGGCTGCCGCCCTGTCGGGCTAACCCGCCGAAGCGGGGCGTCTCGCCAAAGGCCGACAGCGAGGGGTCCTTCGGCACACGGTCCCCGCCACTTCTGTCTCTACTCACAGGACAAGGTCACGGCATGAGTGACGAAACCGCTTTCAAGCCGCCGGAGGCAGCCTCCGGCATCGGCGCCCTCGAAGGGGCGAGCCCCCTGTTCCAAGGGCGCATGGGTGTCATAGAGGTCGCCTTCACCGTCCTGGCCTTCGCGGCTCCCCTTGCCAGCGTTGTGGGCGTAATACCGCTGGTCATCGGCTCCGCCGGTGCAGGAGCGCCGCTCGCCTTCGTCGCGGCGACCCTGGTGCTCGTTGTCTTCTCCGTCGGCTATACCACGATGAGCCGATACCTCCCTAAACCCGGCGCGTTCTACGCCTACATCACCGCCGGTCTGGGCCGGGTGGTCGGGATGGCCGCGAGTCTCCTCGCTGTCCTCGGGTATTTCATGATCGGTGTGGGCGCCTCCCTCTTCTTCGGGATCGTCGCCAACGACATGGTCGTCAACTCGTTCGGCGGCCCGTCGTCACCCTGGTGGTCATACTCGCTGGCTCTCGTCGTGGTCGTCGGGGTCTTCGGATACTTCCGGATCGGCCTGTCCGTCAAAGTGCTGTCGCTGGCGATGGTGCTGGAGATCGTGGTGGTCCTGATCTTCGACCTGGCTGTCGCCATCCAAGGGGGACCGGAGGGACCCTCGCTCACCCCGTTCGCCTTTGGCTCCTTCAGGTCAGGAGCGGTGGGGGTCGCCATGCTCTTCGCCGTGATCACCTTCATAGGTTTCGAGGCCACGGCGATCTTCCGTGAGGAGACCAAGGATCCGCAGCGGACGATCCCCCGGGCGACCTATCTGGCCGTGCTCTCCATGGGTGTCTTCTACATCGTCGTCACGTGGCTGCTCGTGGTCGCCTACGGCACGGCACATGCTGGGCACGTGGCCAGTACCAACCCGCCGGGCATGTTCTCGGACGCCATGGGGCGGTTCGTAGGAACATGGGCACGGGATGTGATCTCGGTGCTGGTGGTGACCTCTGTGTTCGCAGGGGTGCTTTCGTGTCAGAACATCATCGCCCGATACGGGCACTCCTTGGGCACCGACCGGGCGTTGCCGTCGTCCCTCGGCCGCGTGCACCCGCGTCACGGGTCGCCATACGTAAGTTCCCTCATGGTGAGCGCCATCTTCGTCATCGCTGTACTCGCGTTCACCGGCAGCGATCCGGCGACGGCGTATGCCTGGCTAACCGGGGCCGGTGGCTTCCCCATCCTGGTGCTCATGTTCCTGACCAGCCTGGCCGTTCTCGTGTTCTTCCACCGGACGCGCGGGAAGCTCGATGACTCGACGCGTTGGCACACCGTGATCGCTCCCGCGCTGGCCACAGTGGCCCTGGGCGTGGCGCTCTACTTGGCCTTCACCAATTTCGTCCTCCTGACCGGAGGTAACCGCGGGACGGCAGTCACCTTGCAGGTGGTCGTCTGGGTGGTCTTCCTCGCCGGCCTCGTCCTCGCCCTGGTGTTCCGGTCGCGGCGTCCGGACGTATATGCACGGATCGGCCGACAGTCGATCACCTGATCTGGCCCTCAGGTGCCCAGGGCCACACCGCACCCGCTACTGCAACAAGAAAGGCCGTCATACATGTGCGGCCTGCGCACCCAGGCCCTGATATTCGGCATCCGCGAGGATCTCCATGAACGGACCGTCAGCCAGGAGATCTCACCTCCGACCTGACGGCGACGGTACGGCTCAGGCTCCGCCGTCTGCTGGAGCAGGCCCCCGGCACCGCCGTGGAACTCCGGCGCCTCGTCGACGAGTTCGCCCCGCCGCCCCGTCCGGCACGGTGCACAACAGCATCACCGGTGGCACGCAACACGGTCCGGTGATCCAGGGTCACACTTTCACCAACCTCACATTCCACACCCGCGACGGACTGCAGCCCTGACCCACTCCGCTCGCCGTCCCGCGGAGAACCCTTCGCTCCGCGGGGCCGCACCCGTGAACGCCCGTCCGGACAGCCCGAGGGCGACCGGATACAGTGCGCGAGACCCGCAGCCTGGTGAGAGAGGGGAAGCGTGACCGACGCCAGCGACACCCGGCCCGCCGACGGTGAAGTGCAGACTCCGCGGCGAAGCCCACTGCACCGCCTGATGCGCTACCTCCCCCTGATCGCCCCCGTCCTGCTGTGGGCCGTGCCCTGCGGGGTACTCCTGTACACCGGCCAGCACTGGCCGCTGCCCGTCGCACTGGCCGGCACCGCCCTGTTCGTCCTCGGCCTCGTCGCCATGCCGCTCGCGATGGGACGCGGCCACGGCCGTCGCCAGCAGGACTGGGCGGCGATCATCGGTGACACGCTGCTGGGCGCCAGTTGGGTGCTGTTCACCTGGTCCGTCCTGCTCGGCGTCCTGCTGCGGCTCGCCCTGACCCTGGCCGGCGTCGGCGACGGCCAGGACCGGGCCCGCATCGTCACCTGGACGATCCTCGCCACCACCGCCGTACTGCTCGCCTGGGGCTACGCCGAAGCCCGCCGCGTGCCGCGCGTGCGCCGCCTCGACGTACAACTCCCGCGGCTGGGCGCCGGGTTGGACGGCACTCGCGTCGCCCTCATCACCGACACCCACTACGGCCCGCTCGACCGCGCCCGCTGGTCGGCGCGGGTGTGCGACACGGTGAACACCCTGGAAGCCGACCTGGTCTGCCACACCGGCGACATCGCGGACGGCACGGCCGAACGCCGCCGCGCCCAGGCCGTCCCCCTCGGTACCGTGCGGGCCACCCAGGCCCGGGTCTACGTCACCGGCAATCACGAGTACTACAGCGAGGCCCAGGGCTGGGTCGACCTGATGGACGAGTTGGGCTGGGAACCGCTGCGCAACCGCCATGTGCTGATAGAACGCGGCGGCGACACCCTCGTGGTCGCCGGCGTGGACGATGTCACCGCGGAGTCCTCCGGCCTGCCGGGCCACCGCGCCCACCTCGCCGGAGCCCTGAACGGCGCCGACCCGGACCTGCCTGTCCTGCTCCTGGCGCACCAGCCCAAGTTCGTCGACCGGGCGGCAGCCGCCGGCATCGACCTCCAGCTCTCCGGCCACACCCACGGCGGCCAGATCTGGCCCTTCCACCACCTGGTCCGGCTCGACCAGCCCGCCCTCGCCGGCCTCAGCAGGCACGGCACCCGCACGCTCCTCTACACCAGCCGCGGAACCGGCTTCTGGGGCCCACCGTTCCGTGTCTTCGCCCCCAGCGAGATCACCCTGCTCGTGCTCCGCTCCCCCGGCCCGCCCGCCTCGCCGTAGCACTGGGCGCCGGCGGATCAAGAACCGCCTGGTGTCGTGCTCCCCGAGCAAACCGGGCTTCTTCCAGGCCAAGTCCGTCAAGCGGGCCGTTTGCTCGATGTGCGTACGAGGGACGCCTACCCGACGGCCGAAATCGAAGGATCACCTGTGCCCCGGCCTTGATGTGACGGAAGATCCCCGTATGACTCAACATCAGAACGACCCGGCGCCGACGACCGGCGCGGCCGACTCCTACCTGGCGGGACTCCGCGAACGGCTCGCCGCGGACGGGTCGGTGGTGACCGGGACCACCTGGCGCGACCGCCCGGTGACGATAGGCAGCAGATCGGACCGGAAGGCCCGGTGGTTCGGCACCAAGGCGGAACTGTTCGTCCTGGCCGCCACGGTGCCCGAGGTCGACCAGGCCCTGCTGACCGAGTTCACCGGATGGGCCCTGGAGTACGCGAAGAACCTGCGGGGCGGGCTGGCCGGCGCCCGCAACGCCGCGCTGATCCTGCCCGCCCTGGTCACCGGCAACGCCCAGCCGGCCGCGCGGACGTGGGCCGCCAAGGACGCCCGGGTCCTTGGAACGTCCCTGATAGGGCGGCCCGTCACGGTGGAGACGACGGGATCGGGAGTCACCCGCGTCACGATGTACCGGGGCAGGAGCATGTACGGCGGGATGTTCACGGGGCACGTCCTGGAGAAAGCGGCGCTGTACTTCCCCTAGCAACTCCCTCGCCCCGTCAGCGACCCCCAACTCCCTCACCCTCACCCTCGCCTCGTCAGCCGATGGGCTCCGGCATCGGCCGGACGTCGTAGGCGAGGCCGATGACGTCCCCGCCCGCCGGGTCGGCCAGCTCGACGCGCCAGCTGTCGGCGAACTGGTCGACGCCGGGGGCCATGGGGATGGTGCCGGAGATCAGGACGGTCCCGGGGATCAGGTCGCCTCGGGAGCGCAGGACGTCGACCCAGTAGCCCGGGGTGAGGAGTTCGGCCAGCGTGCCGGTCTGGATCTCGGTCTCCGCGCCGGAGTGACCGACCCACGCACGCAAGGTGATCTCGTCGATACGGGACTCCACATCGGCCAGCCGCCAGGCGCGGCGGGCGAGAACGTCGGGGCCGGCGTTCTTGCTCCACGCCACCCCGTGCACCTCCAGCTCGCGGTCGGTGTGATCGCAGGCGGCGGTCAGCAGCAGCTCCCCGCCCTCCGCGACGACCAGCGCCCACTCCGCCTCGCCGGAAGTGCGGCCGTGCTGGACCGCGACGCGCTCGGTCTGCTGGGCGAGGTACGGGGACACGGGGTAGAGCGCGGGCGTCACGGACGGGCCCGGCACACCCAGCTCGGCGAGTTCCGCGACATGCGCGGCGACATCGTCCTGGCTGCGCCCGGCGTACCCGGCGTTGAGGACCTGGACGACGTCGACCTCGCGCGTCGATCCATCGGGCAGTTCGAAGGTCAGCACGGACATGAGGGCACTCCCAGGGATCGGGGAACAGGGAACGGGCACCGGTGAGGGGCCCGCGGAACCTGATTTCTCCACGGTTAACTTCCGGCGCAGGGCTTGCGCATACGACCTGTATACAAGAAGTATGCCGGAAGGTCGATGTCCCCGAGCAAGGATGGGCCCCATGCACGACACCCCGAAGAGCGACGCCGTCGCCCCGCGGAGCGACACCGACGCCGCGCTAAGCGACACCGCGGCGAAGCGCTCCGGCGTCCGCCGCGCCTTCGTCGCCAGCCTCACCGGCACGGCCCTGGAGTGGTACGACTTCGCCGTCTACTCCGCCGCCGCGGCCCTCGTCTTCGGCGATCTCTTCTTCCCCTCCGAGGACCCCCTCACCGGCACACTCCTGGCGTTCTCCACCTACGCGGTCGGCTACCTCTCCCGCCCCCTCGGCGGCTTCGTCTTCGGCCGCCTCGGCGATGTGATCGGCCGCAAGAAGGTACTGATCGCCACCCTCGTCCTGATCGGCGTGGCCACTTTCCTGATCGGCCTGCTGCCCGCCTACGGCACGATCGGCGTGGCCGCGCCCATCGCCCTGGTCGTGCTGCGCTTCGCCCAGGGCGTCGGCGTGGGCGGCGAGTGGGGCGGCGCCGTCCTGCTGTCCAGCGAGTTCGGCGACTCCCGCCGCCGGGGCTTCTACGCCTCCGCCGCCCAGGTCGGCCCGCCCGCCGGCAACCTGCTCGCCAACGGTGTGCTGGCCGCCCTCGGCGCCCTGCTGACCGAGGCGCAGTTCGAGTCATGGGGCTGGCGGGTCGCGTTCCTGCTGTCCGGTGTACTGGTCGGCTTCGGGCTGTGGATCCGGGCCAAGCTGGAGGAGACCCCGGTCTTCAAGGCGATGGAGGCCGAACAGTCCCGCCCCCAGACCCCGATCCGCGAGGTCTTCACCACCCAGCCCCGCGCCCTCACCGCCGCGATCCTGTGCCGGGTCGGCCCCGACGTCCTCTACGCGATGTTCACCGTCTTCGTGCTGACGTACGCCACCCAGGAACTCGACATGTCCCGCGGCTCCGCCCTCGCCGCCGTCCTCATCGGCTCCTCGGTCCAGGTCTTCCTGATGCCCCTGGCCGGCGCCCTCTCCGACCGCGTCAACAGGCGCCTGCTGTACGGCGTTTCAGCGATCGCCGCCGCGGTGTGGCCGTTCGTGTTCTTCCCGATGGCCGCAGGCGGCTCCTGGCTGCCGCTCGCCGCCGGAGTCCTCGTCGCCCTGGTGATCCACTGCTGCCTCTACGGCCCCCAGGCCGCCTTCATCGCCGAGCAGTTCTCGCCCCGCCTGCGCTACACCGGCTCCTCGCTGGCCTACACCCTGGCCGGGCTCATCGGCGGCGCCATCGCCCCGCTCCTCTTCACCACCCTGCTGAGCGCCTACGACAGCTGGGTACCGCTGGCCCTGTACATCGCCCTCGCCTCCACGATCTCCCTGGTGGGCGTCATGCTGGGCCGCAACCCCGAGGCCGCCGTGGACGAGGACGCACAACTCGCCGCACCGAAGACCCCGGTCACGGCAGACCTCCACTGACAACGCCCGCACCACACCACCCCGCCCCGGACAAGGAGTCACCGCGCCATGCGGATCGCCCTCAGCCAGCTCACCACCGGCCCCGACCCCGACAAGAACCTGCGCCTCGTCGAGGAGTGGACGCGCCGCGCGGCGGACGCCGGAGCCCGCGTCGTCGTCTTCCCGGAGGCGTCGATGGCCTGCTTCGGCACACCGCTGACCCCGCTCGCCCAGCCCCTCGACGGATCCTGGGCCGACGGCGTCCGCGAGATCGCCCGCTCGACCGGCACGGTCGTCGTCGCCGGCATGTTCACCCCGGCCGACGAGGGCCGGGTGACCAACACCCTGCTGGCCACCGGCCCCGGCGTCGAGGAGTCGTACGACAAGATCCATCTCTACGACGCCTTCGGCTTCCGCGAGTCCGAGAGCGTGGCCCCGGGTTCGCGCCCCGCCGTGATCGACGTGGACGGGGTCCGGCTGGGCCTGGCCACCTGCTACGACGTCCGCTTCCCCGAGCTGTTCCGGGCGCATGCCGACGCCGGGGCGGTGGGAACCCTGTTGGCGGCCTCCTGGGGTGCCGGGCCCGGCAAGCTCGACCAGTGGGAGCTGCTGGTGCGGGCCCGTGCGCTGGACGCCACCGTGTGGGTCGCCGCCGTCGGCCAGGCCGACCCCGGCACCCCTCCGGGCCCCGCGCCGACCGGCATCGGGCACAGCCTGGTGGTCGGCCCGGACGGGACCGTACGGGCCTCCCTCGGCGCCGAGCCGGAGCTGCTGGTGACGGACCTGGACGTCGAGGAGGTCGGCGCGGTCCGCGAGAAGACGTCCGTACTGGCGAACCGGCGACCGGAGGTGTGGCGATGAGCGGACCCGAGCTGGAGTTCCACCGCCCCGACGGGCCCTGGGTCGGCGCCGGACCCGGCGTCGAGGAGTGCGTGCTGGCCGAGGACCCCGAGAGCGGCAGACGCACCGCGCTCGTCCGGTGGGCGCCGGGCACGGACTCCTCGGCCGCGGGCGTGGCCCTCCACGACCTATGGGAGGAGGTCTATCTCGTCGAGGGAGCGATGCACGACCTGACGCTGGACCGCACCTTCACGGCGGGCATGTACGCCTGCCGTCCGCCGGGCATGCCGCACGGGCCGTGGACCTCGGCGGACGGCGTGACGATGCTCGTGATCACGTATCCCTGACTCCCGCGGAGTGGCCTCAGCCGTCGAGGAGCACCTTGAGGGTCGACTGCAGGTGGTGGTCGATGGCCGCGCACGCCGCCCGCGCGTCACCGGCGGCGAGGGCGTCCACGATGGCCTCGTGCTCGTCGAGCACGGCCTTCTGCCGGCCCTGCTGGTTGAAGACGGCGACCACTCCGGCGCGGACCTGGCGGCTGCGCAGACCGTCGTAGTGCCGGTCCAGAAGGGTGTTTCCCACGGCCGACACCAGGGACGCGTGGAACTGGTGGTCCACGGCGATGAACTCGTGGGCCTCCTCGGCGCCGGTGAGCGCGCGCTGCTGTTCCAGCAGGGAGCGCAGCTCCTCCAGGGGCACCCGCTCGGCCGCGACGAGCCGCTCGGCGGCGTACCGCTCGACCAGGCCGCGCAGCTCCATCAGCTCCCGGACCTCGCGCCCCGTCAGGGGGGCGACCCGGGCGCCGCGCTTGGGCACGAGCTCGACCAGGTCCTCCGCGGCGAGCATCAGCAGCGCCTCGCGGATGGGGGTGCGGGAGACACCGATACGATCGGCGAGCTCCTGCTCCGACAGGAACGCCCCCTGCATCTCGGGGTCCGTCAGTACGGTGTCCTTGAGATATGCGTAGGCCTTCTCCCGACCGGACGCCACGGCAACCCCCAGACATCGCATACAATTTGTATACAGACGCTATCACGCGCGTTCCGGCCCGACAGAGCCGGAAGGCGGCTCCCGGCACCCCGCCGCCGGAAGCCGGCGCCGACGCAAGAGCTCTGCTCTGTGGATAGAGTTCGACGGACTGGACTCCGATCAGAGCCCTTTGACGTAACGGCCTGGCGTACGGCACACGGCCACGCCGGGCAGAGGGTGCAACACACCGAAAGTGACAGAATTGACCATGAGCAACGTCTACTTCGACATCACCATCGACGGTGCCCCCGCAGGCCGCATCGTCTTCAACCTCTTCGACGAGGTCGTCCCGAAGACCGCCCGCAACTTCCGCGAGCTGGCCACCGGGCAGAACGGTTTCGGCTACGCCGGTTCCGGCTTCCACCGCGTCATCCCGCAGTTCATGCTGCAGGGCGGTGACTTCACCAACCACAACGGCACCGGTGGCAAGAGCATCTACGGCGAGAAGTTCGCGGACGAGAACTTCACCCTGAAGCACGACCGCCCGTACCTGCTGTCGATGGCGAACGCCGGCCGCAACACCAAC
Organism: Streptomyces prunicolor; assembly: GCF_045162825.1. Lineage (NCBI taxonomy): Bacteria > Bacillati > Actinomycetota > Actinomycetes > Kitasatosporales > Streptomycetaceae > Streptomyces > Streptomyces prunicolor. Next base: position 1,497,306 of record NZ_CP108676.1, read on the forward strand.
GGCTCGCAGTTCTTCGTCACCACCGTCGTCACCTCGTGGCTCGACGGCAAGCACGTCGTCTTCGGCGAGGCCGTCGAGGGCACGGAGATCATCGACAAGATCGAGTCCCTGGGCTCGCAGTCGGGCTCCACCAAGGCGAAGATCGAGATCGCCGCGTCCGGCGTCGTCGAGAGCTGAACCCGACCCGTTTCCGGTCGTGACGGCGGGCCCCAGGGATGTCACATCCCCGGGGCCCGCGGTATGTCCGGGTCCCGGCGCACGCCCTCAGCCGCGCAGGGTCCGGCGCAGGAAGTCCGTGATCAGGTCCATCGTGCGGCGGGTCGACCAGGGCAGCCCGACCTCCTCGTCGTCGAGGACGGCCATGTCGCCGTGACCGGCGCCGAGGAGGACGACGCGGGTCGAGTCGGCGCCGTGCGCGCGCAGGGCCTCGTGCAGGATCAGCGTCTGGCTGGGCGAGACGATCGGGTCGGCGGTGCCGTGCAGGAGCAGGAAGGCGGGCAGCGCCTGCGCGGAGTCGAGGTGGCTGATCGGGTTCGCCTCGGCGGCGGCCTGCGGGGCGTCGGCCAACGTCGCGCCACTGGTACGGCCGTTGACGAACATGGCGGCGATGTTGTCCGCCCCCTCGAACGATGCCTGGGTCACCGGGTCGAAGTCGGCCGCGATCGTGGTCAGATCCGAGGCGCCGAAGTTGTCGACCACGGCCTGGACGGCGGCGTCGGGGTCCGTCGTCGCGGGATCGAGCAGTGACCGGCCGCCGAGTGCCCCGGTCATCGCGACCAGGTAGCCCCCGGCCGACTCGCCCCACAGCGCGACGCGCCGCGTGTCGATGCCGTACTCGTCGGCGTGGGCGCGGAGGTGGCGCAGCGCGTTCTGCACGTCGGCGACGGCCTCGCGGAAGGTGGTGCCCTGGGGGATGGTGCGGTACTCGATGCTGGCGACCGCGAATCCCGCCTCCGCCACATAGGCCCTGGTCTCCGGGGCCAATTCCTTCCTGGAGATCATGAAACCGCCGCCGGGGACGTAGAGCACGAGCGGCGCGGGTTCGTCCGTGTCGGGGACCAGCAGATCCATCCGCAGCGGGACCGGGTTGCCGTCGGCGTCCTGCGGAGTCGCGTACACGATGTCGTGCCGCTCGGAGAGCTTTCGCGCGCCAAGGGTGATCTGGGGCTCGCCCGTGGGGTCTACGACGATGCTGGTGCTGGTGTCGCTCGCCGCCACCGACGTGGCGTAGGCGAGGACGTCCCGGGGCTGCGGCGGGGCCGGTGATGCGGGGTCGGCGGCGAACTCGGCGCGCGGGGTGGTGGGTTCGGGCATGGTGTCACGTCCTTGAGGGGGGCCGGGAAGGTCTGGAGTGGGGATCCGTGGGGCGCCGTCAGCTGGCCAGGAAGGAGTGCAGGAGGCTGTTGACCAGCTCCGGGCGGGTGGCGAAGGCGAAGTGGTCCGCGCCGGGCAGCTCGGCCAGCCGGGCGCGGGCGATGGTGGTGCGCAGGTACAGGGAGACTCCACTGGGCACCTCCTGCCCGATGGTGCTCGTCATCAGGAGGGTGGGCGCCTCGATGTCCGGGAGCAGGGCCCGGTCGTCGTCCAGGGAGATGTCCTCGAAGAAACCGAGCAGGGTCCGTACGCCCGCGTCGCGGCTCATCTCCCGGAACCAGGCGCCGAGTTCGGCCGCACGGGCGGCGTCCACGTCGGCGAAGACGACCTCGGGGTCGAGCACGGCGTCGGTGATGCCCTCAATGCCGCCCTCGGCCGCCGCGTCGGTGAAGTGGGCGATGCCCTTCTCGTCGAAGCCGTAGGGCCAGTCGGCGGAGCGGCGGAACTTGGGCGAGCCGTTGATGACCGCCAACTTGCCCACGAGGTGCGGGTGTTCGGCGGCGAAGCGCAGCGCGACGTGTCCCGCGGAGGCGAAGCCGACGAGCAACGGGGCCGCGAGTCCCAGGTGTTGGATCAGCGCCGCGAGGTCGGCGACGTACAGGGCGGTGACACCTGTTACGTGGGGCGGGAGCTTGCTGGAGGCGCCGTAGCCGCGCAGGTCGAGGAAGACGTTGCGGGCCCGGGTGTCGAAGAACTCCCGCTGCGCCGCCCAGGATCGGGAGTCGAGCGGCAGGCCGTGCACCCAGACGATCACCGGTGCGGCGGGGTCGGTCAGGCCGGTCTCGTGGTACGCGATACGGCCGTCCGGTACGTCGAGGTGGCGGGCTCGGTCGAGGCTGAGAGGGGTCGCGGGCATGACGGGGTCTCTCCCGGAAGGTGTGCGCGGGTCTGCGCGGTCTACAGGTCGGTGGGATACGTGACGCCGTCCAGGCCGGGGACGACGACCTTGGCAGGGTCGTTGCCGGCCTCGACGAGTTGGCGTACGGCGAAGTCGGTGACGCAGCCGGAGAGCAGCTGGCGTGGGTCCTCCAGGACCATGCGCAGCCGGGTGGTCATGGCCCGCCAGTCGTCGGGGCCGTGGATCACCGGCATCTCGCTGATCTCCGTGACGGCGAGGTCCGCCACGTCGGGAGCCGTCAACTGCCCGGCGGCGTAACGGGGATAGCCGTCGAACATCACCTCCCCCAGTTCCACGGTGGCGCGGGTGTTGAACCAGATCCGGCGCAACGGCTCCTCCAGCGCGGCGACTTCCGTCAGGTCGCCGTCGACGGGGGTCGCGAAGGTCGGGGCGTGCGGCGCCATGTAGACCCGCTCCAAGGGCAGTTGGTACTCGGAGGCGCCCAGGATCATGGTGGCCACGCTGGAGGTGTTCCAGGTGACGCCCGCGGTGGGGCGGCCCTGCCGGCCGGCGATCACGACCATCGCGCGGGCCCAGTCGATCTTCTGGGTGCCGAACCAGCGCAGGATGCGATGGGAAATGTCCAGACCGGTGAGGAAGAACGTCGCGACCATCATCTGGTTGACCGGGACGGGTAGTTGGGCGTCGAGTCCTCCGCCTTCCAGGTAATCCTCGCGCAGGGTACGGGAGTTGAGGTAGGTCTCGTCGGCCAGGGCGGCGCGCAGATAGCGGGCGGTGACCGCGCACGCGTAGTCGACCATGTCGGCGATCGCCTGCTCGCGGCCCCGGTACGCCTCCACGGCGATGGTCTCGCGCCACAGCGCGGCGCTGTTGGCGGCGCGGGAGCGCTCGACCTCGCGCAGCAGCCGCTCGGCCTCGGCGCGCCAGCCGAAGTCGGCGTACCTTTCGCGGAGTTGAACGAGGGTGGCCACGGCGGGGCCGAGATGCGAGACGCCGGCCAGTTCCTTGAAGCCGCGGGTGGAGAGGCGGAAGCCTTCGACGGTGGGCGGCCGACCGTCGCCGGGGTAGAGGGCGAAGTCGGCGCTGGTGGCCACGATCAGCGGGTCGGCGCTGCCGTGCTCGACGGCGGCCCGGGTGAGGTGCGAGCCGATGCTGCCGGGCCCGGCGGTGTAGGTGGTGAACAGGTCGACGAGTTCGGGGCTTTGGTGGGACGGCATCGGCGGATCCTTTCTCCGGCGCGGGTAGAGCAGAGCCCCGGACTACTCGAAGCGATACAGCACAGTCCGGGCCGCGAAACGGACGTCCGCGCTGAGGCTGTTGCTGACGGCGACCAGCAGGCCACCGTCGCGGCCGCGCAGCACGGCGGCGTCGGTGGCGCCCGTGGTCGGGAAGGACTGCACGGAGATGAGGCGCCCGTCCGCGAACCGGTAGAGCTCGGAGTCCAGCGCGGTGACGGGCTCGGCCTGGGTGCCGAGGATGAAGTTGACGCGTACGACGTACAGCCCGTGCTCGGTGTCGAGGACGGCGAACTCGCGCGCCCCGAGCCCGTCGAGCATCTGGTGTTCGACGAAGCGTTCCCCGTCCCACCGCAGCAGCCGGGACGGGCTCGCCAGACAGGCGACCAGGAGGTAGGTCTCACCCCGCGCGTCGGTGAAGTGGGCGAAGGCGCGGCCGTGTTGGGGCGCGAGGTCCTGGACGTGCTCGAACTTCTCGCCGTTCCAGCGCAGCAGCACCGAGGGGCGCACATGGTCGGCGTAGGCGAGGAAGTGCTCGCCGTCGAGGTCGAAGGCGTGCCAGTTGTAGCCCCAGAGCGCGTCGACGTCCTGGAGCGCGGTGAAGCGGGTTCCGTCCCAGGCGTAGATGCGGGAGGGCTGGTTCTCGTCCTCGTGGCCCGGGACGGTCACGCCCTGGGCGAGCGCCAGGAAGTGCCGCTCGCCGATGGCGAAGTGGCGCCACTGCTTGGCCGCGAAGCCCAAGATGCTCTGGAAGGGCGTGAATTGGGTCCCGTCCCACTCGAAGACCGTGGAGTCGGTGGTGTATTCGTAGGGCCCCTTGCCCGAGCGGATGTCGGCCACGGCCAGGAACGCGCGCTCGCCGATCCGGAAGAACTCCGCGTCCTCGCCGCCGGGCGCCGGCAGGGTCTGGAAGGGCTCGTAGGTGTCGGTGCCCTCGGCCCGGCGCAGCAGGAGCAGTTCGGTGTCGCTGTCCCCGCCGTTCATGCCGGCCGGGGTCCCGGGGATGTCGTAGGCGAGTTGGGGGATCGCCAGCAGGTGCATGCCGTCGAGCTCGAAGGGCTCCACGGCCCGCGCCCCGGATGTGGGCAGCGCGCCTACCTCGGTCAGGCGGGGTGTGTGGGTGCCGGACATGTGGTTCCTCAATTCCGTTTCCGTGTACGTCCGTTTCCGTGTACGGCGGCGGGGGCGTGTCCTGACTAGCGAGGCGGGTCGGGCCGCAGCAGGCCGTGCGCCGCCAACCGGGTCAGCGCCTCGACCGCCGCGTCGCCCTCCGCCTCGGTCTCCGGCGGGGCCACGACCTGACAGAAACGCTCGATCATGGAGACGACCGCGAGCGCGGTCAGTCGTGCGTCCGCATCCGGAGCGGCGAGCCGACGTGCCTCCGCCACATGTGCGGTCCAGACAGTGACGTGGCGCGCCCGCATCCCGTCCCAGTGCGCGGCGAACTCCGCGCTGACCAGCGAGGCCTCGTATATGGCGGTCATCTCCGCGCGGTGGTCGCAGTAGATGTCCCAGTAGGCGCGCACGTGCCCGCGGATGTCGTCGATCCCGTCGAGGACATGCCCTTCCCCGGACTGCTCGACCACGCGCTCGCGCAGGGCGGCGGCGAAATCGTCCGCTATCGAGCGCAGCAGGTCGTCCTTGTCGGTGAAGTACCGGTAGAAGATGCCGGCCGACTTGCCCGCCTCGGCGGTGATGTCGCCGATCTTCGTCGACAGGTAACCCTGGCGCGCTATCACCCTCAGGGCGGCGGCCTTGAGCTCGGCCGCGGAGCGCTCGCCCTTGGACGTGGCGGTTGCGGGCATGGGTCCTCCGACGCTCTCGTCAGTAGAAAAATGAATCTGAATTCAGTTTTAGTTGCATCCGCGTACTTGTCAACCCGAGCGGACTCCGAGCTGGGCCGGACAGGAACCCGACGAGGGATCCGACGAGGAACTCGAAGAGGGACCCCGGAGAGGGACGCAACCCTCTCGCAACCTTGCGTGTGATGTGCTGCCCCACCGCTGGTGCGCCGGGTCACCACACCCCGCGCACCACCCGCATCCGGCTCCCTGGGACGGCTGACATGGACGACAACACCCCGCGCGTCGAACTCACCCCCGCCGCAGCCGACCTGCTGCGCCAACTCCACTCCCAGCACGGCCCGTTGATGTTCCACCAGTCCGGCGGCTGCTGCGACGGCAGTGCGCCCATGTGCTTCCCGGAGGGCGAGTTCCGCACCGGTGGTTCGGACGTGCTGCTCGCCGAGCTGGTGGTCGAGGGCGTGCCGGAGCCCGTGACGTTCTGGATCTCGCGCAGCCAGAACGAGGTCTGGAGCCATACCCGGCTGATCGTGGACGTCGTAGCAGGGCGCGGCAGCGGTTTCTCGTTGGAGGCACCCGAGGGGGTGCGTTTTCTCACTCGTTCCCGTGTAGTCGGCGCCTAGCAGCCCCGCCGGTCATCGCCATCTGCTGCACTTCCCCTGAGACTTGAGAGAGTTGACGAGACATCAGGGGATCCTGTGACGCACCGTCAAAAACGTTTAAGAGCAGGCAGATTCGTACTCACACATCTCACGGCACTCGGCGCACTGGCCGGTGCGGCCCTGGTGGGGGCGGCACCGGCCGGCGCCGTGCCGGACACCACTCAGCTCGCGCCGGGCGTCGCCTACCGGCAGTTCGACATCACGGCGGCCAAGGGTGTGACCCACGCCCATGTGGTCGTCGTGGACCTGCGCACCGCCCATGTGCGCGTCAACCTGCTGTACCCGGGTGCGGTGGCGGCCCGGGAGCCCGTCTCCGAACTGGCCGACTCGGCGGGCGCCGTCGCGGGCGTCAACGGCGACTTCTTCAACATCACCGAGACCCAGCACCCGGGCGTCGAGGCCACCGGCTCCACCGACGGACCGGCGATCGCGAGCGGCGTAGCGCTCAAGGCGGCGGTGCCGGACGGCCAGCGCTTCGGGCCCGAACTGCCTCCCGGCACGAACACCCGGAACGTGCTCGGCGTGGGCGTCGACCGCGTGGCCCGGCTGGACGGCCTCACCCTCAAGGGGACGGTCGACACCCCGCAGGGCAGGCTGCCACTCGGCGGGTTCAACCAGTACGCGCTGCCGGAGAACTCCGTCGGTGCGTTCACCACACAGTGGGGCAGCGTCTCCCGGGTGCGTGCCACATGTGGCACGGACACGAACCGGGCCGGCGCTTGTAGTGCCGACACCTATGAGGTGACCGTCCGCGGGGGTCGCGTCGTGTCGGCGTCCAACACGCCCGGCAGGGGTGCCATCGCCGCGGGCACCACCGTTCTCGTCGGCCGTGAGGCGGGTGCGCAGCGACTGCGGAAGCTGGACACCGGCCAGCGGGTCCAGGTGAAGCACCGTCTCGTGGCGTCGAGGTCCGGAGTTCCGTACCGCTTCGCCCTCGGCGGCTACCCCGTCCTGCGCAACGGCCGGCCGCTGGCCGGCCTCGACAACACGACCTCGGCCGTCCGCACCGCCGTGGGGATCGCCGACCACGGCCACCGTCTGCTGCTGTTCGCGACGGACGGCGCGGTCGCCTACCGCAGTGGCCTCACGATCGCCGAAGTCGCCACCCAGATGCGGAAGTTGGGCTCGACCGACGCCTTCAGTCTGGACGGCGGCGGCTCGACGACCCTGGTCGCCCGCGCACCCGGCGCGAGCGCCGTCACGGTACGGAACCATCCCAGCGGCGGCGCCGAGCGTCCCGTACCGAACGGCATCGGGGTCTTCTCAACCCGCTGACCTCATGGATGCAGTCCGCTCACCAGATCCGCGGTGGCCGTCAGGCCGCTGTGGATCGTGGGCGCCATGCTGGTGCTCGCCATGAAGAACCCGAGCAGTGCGCAGACCAGCGCGTGGGAGAGCTTCAGCCCGCCGCTGCGCATGAAGATCACCGCAAGGATCAGGAGCAGCAGCACCACAGAGATGGAAATCGCCATCGTCACCCTCCTCCGCCACGCCGCCACGTCTGGTTCGCGGCGTTCGGCCGCAAGTGTGGCGTAGCGGAGGGTTCGTCCGGGCTACTGACGTGTCCCCCGAACGTGTGGTGTCAGCACGTGTGCCGTCACCACATGTGGTGTCACGCCGTGCGGTGCGCGTCCAGGAACGCTTCCAGTCCTGCCAGGTCGTCGGTGTTGAGGAAGTCCACACCGGCGGCGAAGAGTTCGCCCCAGAGCGCGTCGCGGGCGGGGCCCGCCACGTCCGGGGTGTTCCAGAACCGCACGGTCTGCCCGGCCGCGTGCGCCCGCGCGACGATCGAGCGCAGCTTCTGCCGCTCGGCGTCGGGGAAGGTGCCGGTACCGAGCCAGGTGAAGTTGGCCTGCCAGTCGTCGCTGATGAGCGAGATGAAGGAGGCGGGCGCCGAGCTGCCGAGGTCGGCGAGCCGGCCGTCGTAGAAGGCGCGGCGTGCGGTCTGTGCCTCCATCGGTGTCCGGGCCGCGCGGTCGCCGGAGATGACGTTGGTGACGGCGCCAGGGTGGACGCGTCCGTGGGCGTGGGTCGTGAACAGGTGCTTGTAGCGCAGGAGATGGCGGTCGAGTTCGAGGTACGTCGAGGAGCCCTCGGTCTTGATGTCGATCAGGAGCTGGAGCGGATGGCGCCAACCCCGGTACACCGAGCCGTGGTTGGCCTTCACCAGCGCGGAGAGCGGGTCGAGGTAGAGGGATTCGAGGGTGCGGCTCGGGTCGAGTTCGGAGGCGTCGTGACCGATGAGGAGTTGGTCGCCGACGAGGAAGATGTCGGCCTCGACGCTGCCGAAGCGGTGGTCGAGGGCGTCGAAGAGCGGGCGCGGGTGCTCGTAGTCGTTGTGGGCGTGGGCGCGCCACAACGGCCGCTTGCGGTGTCCTTGTTCGCCGGCGAAGGCGCTGCCCGCGGGCGGGGCGAGGACAGCCGCGAGGGTGGCGCCGAGCCCGGTGAGAGCTCTGCGACGGGTGATGAGGGCCATGGTGTTCCTCCGTGTGGGGCGGGCCAGAACCACAGGGAGTATGAGGCTGCGAGGACTCCAACGAACCTGTACATGCCAGGAGTTGGCCGGACCGCCCTCGCTTGTTCACTCCTTCGGCGGGGGCGCACGGAAAAGCCCGCCCCAGGTGGGACGGGCTTTCCGCGGACTTCACCTCATGGCGCTCAGGGTGCGCGCAGGTCGACCAGTTCGGCCAGTGCCTCACGGTGGGCGCCCGCGGTGCCGTAGGCGATCGAGTCGGCCTTGGCCCGCTTCAGGTAGAGGTGGGCCGGGTGCTCCCACGTCATGCCGATGCCACCGTGCAACTGCACGGCCTCCTCGGCCGCGTGGACGGCGACGGCCGCCGCGTAGGCCTGCGCGACGGCGACTGCCACATCGGCGTCCTCGCCCGTCGCGAGGGCGTCGGCCGCATTGCGCGCGGCGGCGCGCAGGCTGACGACCTCCAGCCACAGCTGGGCAAGCCGGTGCTTGAGCGCCTGGAACCCGCCGACGGGCCGGTTGAACTGCTTGCGCTCCTTGAGATACCGGACTGTCTCCGTCAACGTCCAGTCGGCGACGCCCAGTTGCTCGGACGCGAGCAGCCCGGCCCCGGCCCGCAGCGCACGCCGTACGGCGGGTTCGGCGTCCCCGATCCGCCGCGCCGCGGCCCCGTCGAACACCACGCGTGCCAACGGCCGCGTCAGGTCCAGCGACACCTGCGGTACGACGGTCACGGCGCCCGCATCGACGGCGTACAGCCCGCCGTCCTCGCCCGGCACCAGCAGCACATCGGCGGCGGCCGCGTCCGCGATCCCGGTCAACTCCCCGTACAGGGAACCGTTTTCGTGCCGTACTGCCTTGTAGGCACCGCCCGGAGCGACGCTCAGGGAGACGGCGAGGGCGCCGATCTTCCGCCCCGACGCCAGCTCGGCGAGGAGATCCTCGGCATCGCACGCGAGGAGTGCCTCGGTGGCGACGACCGCGCTGGTGAGGTACGGGACGGGGGCGACCGCGCGACCCAACTCCTCCAGCACGACGGCGACTTCACGGTGCGTGGCGCCCTGGCCGCCCTTCTCCTCGGGCACCAGGAGACCGGCGAGGCCCATGCCGTCGGCGAGGGACTTCCACAGCGAGAGGTCGTGCGGGGCGTCCGACTCGGCGCGCGCGATGACACTCGCCGCGTCGCAGTGGTCGGTGAGCAGGTCCCGGACGGCGGCGCGCAGCGCCTCTTCCTCCTCCGAGTAGAGCAGATCCGTCATCGGGCGAGGTCCTTCCAGGCGACGTCCTTGTCGGTGCGCGGCTCGGCCGGGAGGCCCAGGACGCGCTCGGCGACGATGTTCAGCAGGACCTCGCTGGTCCCGCCCTCGATGCTGTTGCCCTTGGAGCGGAGGTAGCGGTAGCCGGCGTCGCGGCCGGTGAAGTCGACCAGTTCCGGGCGGCGCATGGTCCAGTCGTCGTACAACAGGCCTTCCTCGCCCCGGAGTTCGACCTCCAGGCCGCTGATCTCCTGGTTGAGGCGGGCGAAGGCGAGCTTCATGCCAGCGCCTTCGTGGCCGGGCTGGCCCGCCACGAGCTGCTGGCGCAGCCGCTCGCCGGAGAGCCGGGCGGCCTCGGCCTCGACCCAGAGTTTCAGGAGGCGCTGGTGGAGGTCGTGTGTGCGCAACTCCGGCCGTTCGCGCCAAGTCCTGCTGACCGGGCCGATCATGCCGCCCTCGCGCGGGATGCGCATGCCGCCGATGGAGACGCGCTCGTTCATGAGGGTGGTCTGCGCGACCCGCCAGCCGTCGCCGATCTCGCCGAGGCGATGGGCGTCGGGGATACGGACGTTGGTGAGGAAGACCTCGTTGAACTCGGCCTCGCCGGTGATCTGGCGCAACGGCCTGACCTCGACGCCGGGGTCGGTCATGTCGCAGATGAAGTAGGTGATGCCCGCGTGCTTGGGCACGCCCGGGTCGGTACGCGCGATGAGGATGGCCCAGCGGGCGAGATGGGCGCTGGAGGTCCACACCTTCTGCCCGTTGACGACCCACTCGTCGCCCTCACGGACGGCACGCGTACCGAGCGCGGCCAGGTCGGACCCGGCACCCGGCTCGCTGAAGAGCTGGCACCAGACCTCCTCGCCCACCCAAAGCGGCCTGAGGAAGCGCTGCTTCTGCTTCTCGGTGCCGAAGCGGAGAACGGTCGGCGCGGCCATGCCGAGGCCGATACCGATCCGGCGCGGGTCGTTGTCGGGGGCGCCCGCGGCCGCCAACTCGGCGTCCACGACGGCCTGGAGAGCACGCGGGGCACCCAGTCCGCCGAGGCCCTCGGGGTAGTGCACCCACGCGAGCCCCGCGTCGAAACGGGCCTTGAGGAAGTCGAGCGGGTCGGTCTCCAGCGGTGGGTGCGCGGTCAGCAACTCCTGGGTGCGGCGGCGCAGTTCGGCCGCGGCCGAGTCCGCTCCCGTGGTCTCCTCGCTCATACGGCGGCTCCGTTCTCCAAGGACGGTACGACGACGACCCGGCCGGTGGTGACACCGTCGCCGACCCGCTGCACGGCGGCGGCAGCGCCGCTCAGCGGGACGCGCTCGCTCACCAGCGGTTTGATGGCGCCGCGTGCGGCCAGTTCGGTCAACTGCTCGTGGCAGTCCAGGATCAGCTTCGGGTTCTTGATGGCGTACAGGCCCCAATGCAGTCCCAGGATCGAGTAGTTCTTCACCAGGGCGTGGTTGAGGCCGGGGCTGGGGATCGTCCCGCTCGCGAAGCCCACGACGACGATCCGGCCCTCGAAGGCGACGACCTTCGTGGACTGTGTGTAGGCGTCGCCACCGACCGGGTCGAAGATCACGTCGGCACCGCGCCCCCCGGTGGCCGCCTTGACGGCCGCGACGACGTCCTCGGTCCGCCGGTCGATCACTACGTCGCAGCCCAACTCCCGTGCCACGACCGCCTTTTCGGCACCGCCGACGACACCGATGACGGTGGCGCCGGCCGCCTTGCCGAGCTGTACGGCCGCGCTGCCGACACCACCGGCGGCGGCGTGCACGAGCAGGGTCTCGCCCGCTTCCAGGTGGGCGCGCTGGTGGAGAGCGAACCAGCCCGTCTGGTAGCCGATGTGGAGTGCGGCGGCCTCGGCGTCGTCCAGCGAGTCGGGGGCGGGCAGCAGACCGGCGGCGTCCGCGACGGCGTACTCGGCGAAACCGCCGTACGGCAGTGCGGGGTTGGCGATCACGCGGCGGCCGTCCTCGGTCTCGCCGCAGATCTCCACGCCGGGGGTGAACGGGAGCGGGGGCTTGACCTGGTAGTGGCCTCGGCACATCAGGACGTCGGGGAAGTTGATGTTCGCGGCGCGTACCTTCAGCAGGACCTGGCCCGCACCGGGTGTCGGCTGCTGCACCTCCTCCAGGCGCATCGCCTCACTCGGCTCGCCGTTCTGGTGCACTTGCCATGCCTGCATGCGGGGCCTCCACGGGACTGCTCTGTCTGACCGGGGTCGATTGCATACTAAGCGGTCGCTTGCCGATCAGGGAACCGTCGGGTTCGTCACGGTCCGGTGGGTGCGGGTAGTTCTTTCGGCGCGGGCCGGTGGGGGCTTGTCGCGCAGTTCCCCGCGCCCCTAAAAAGGGGCGCTCCAGGGGGCGGAATTTTTCACTGGTCCCTCTTTGGCCTTGCCCTTACGTGCATCCGCTCCCCCTGCGGGCCGAACAGGCTCAGGAATTCCACTGGGCCCTCGCCCGTCGAGCCGAACCAGTGCGGGACGCGCGTGTCGAACTCGGCGGCCTCCCCCGGCCCTAGCACCACGTCGTGCTCGCCGAGCAGGAGACGCAGGCGCCCGGACATCACATACAGCCACTCGTAGCCCTCATGCGTGCGCAGATCCGGCTCGACCTTCCGCTGCGGTTCCAGGACCTTGTATGCCTGGAGGCCGCCCGGCTGGCGGGTCAGGGGCCAGTGGGTGCGGCCACCTCTGACGATCGGCTCGGCGCGTACGCGGGGGTCACGGACCGCCGGGGCTCCGACCAGTTCGTCCAGGGGCACCTGGTGAGCCCGCGCGATCGGCAGCAGCAGCTCCAGGCTGGGCTTGCGCAGCCCGGACTCCAGCCGCGAGAGGGTGCTCACCGAGATCCCGGTCGCCTCCGAGAGACCCGCGAGCGTCGCGCCCTTCTCCTTGCGGATCCGTCGCAGCCTCGGGCCGACCTCCGCGAGTACGTCGTCCGTGTCGTCGTTCATGACCGATATTGCAGTTTCGGCAAAGGCATTTGTCAATACGGCAGAGATGGGGCGACTTTCGGGGGTGGAGGTGGTCACCGTGACCGACACATACGAAGTGATCGTCATCGGCGGAGGCACTGCCGGTCTGTCCGCCGCGCTGGTCCTGGGCCGGGCCCGGCGCCGCACACTTGTGATCGACGCGGGCGAGCCGCGCAACGCGCCCGCCGCGCACATGCAGGGCTATCTGTCCCGGGACGGCATGTCCCCCGCCGAGTTCCTCGCCCTCGGTCGCGAGGAGATCGCGCGCTACGGCGTCGACCTCGTCCGGGACCGTGCGGTGGACGTCACGAAGGGCGAGGACTTCGCCGTAGCGCTGGCGAGCGGGGAGACCGTGCACGCACGCCGACTCGTGATCGCCACCGGTCTCAAGGACGAACTGCCCACCGTCCCCGGAGTCGCCGAGCGCTTCGGGCGGGATGTGATCCACTGCCCGTACTGCCACGGCTGGGAGGTCCGTGACCAGGCCTTCGGTGTGCTCGCGACGACGCCGATGAGCGTGCACCAGGCGCTGATGGTCTCGCAGTGGTCCAAGGACGTGACCCTGTTCCTGCACACGGTCACCGAGTCCGAGCTGACGGACGACGACCTGCGCAGGCTGGCCGCGGCCGGGGTAGCCGTGGTGCCCGGTGAAGTCGCGGAACTGGTCGTCGAGGACGACCGGCTCACCGGCGTCCGTCTCACGGACGGAACCACGCACCCCCGCGAAGCCGTGTTCGTCGCACCTCGACCTATCCCGCAGACCGGCCTCCTGGAGAAGCTGGGCGCCGAGCTGCAGGAGACCCCGTTCGGCGCGTACCCCGTGGTCGACCCGACGGGCCTGACGACCGTGCCCGGGGTGTGGGCCGTCGGCAACGCGATGGGCTTCGGGGAGCAGGTCGTGAACGCGGCCTCCGCCGGTTACCGCGCGGGCGCCACGATCAACGGGGAGCTGCTGATGACCGACCTCGACGCCGTCGTCCGGGTGTAGACGGCCCGGCTCCGTTGCACGATGGCTGCATGCTGCTGACCCGGCTCGCGCATGTGTCCCAGGAAGTCGCCGCCACCTCGGCGCGGTCCCGGAAGATCGCTCTGCTCGCGGAGCTCTTCCGGGACGCGGAGGCGGACGACGTCCCGATCGTCATCCCGTATCTGGCGGGGCGCCTCCCCCAGGACCGCCTCGGCATCGGCTGGAAGGTACTGAGCCGGCCGGTCGAACCGGCATCGGAACCCACCCTCACCGTGCGCGAGGTGGACGCCCGCCTCACCGCCCTCGGCATAGTGTCGGGCCCGGGTTCGCAGGCCGAACGCGCCAGCCTGGTGGGCGAGTTGATGGGCGCGGCCACTGCCGACGAGCAGCGCTTCCTGTTCGGCCTGATCACCGGCGAGGTCCGGCAGGGCGCGCTGGACGCGGTCGCCGTGGAGGGACTGGCCGAGGCAACTGGCGCGCCAGCAAAGGATGTTCGGCGGGCCGTGATGCTGGCGGGTTCACTCCAGATGGTGGCCGAGGCCCTGCTCGCCGACGGTCCCGCCTCCCTCGACCGCTTCCAACTGACCGTGGGCCGCCCGGTCCTGCCGATGCTCGCGCACAGCGCCTCCTCCGTCGCCGAGGCGGTCGAGAAGCTGGGCGCCTGCGCGGTCGAGGAAAAGCTCGACGGCATCCGCGTCCAGGTCCACCGCGACGGCGATGTCGTACGGCTCTACACCCGCACCCTCGACGACATCACCGACCGCCTGCCCGAACTCACCGCCGCAGCCCTGGAGTTGAGAGGCGAGCGGTTCATCCTGGACGGTGAGGTCATCTCTTTCGACGCCGACGGACGGCCGCGTTCCTTCCAGGAGACAGCGGGGCGGGTCGGCTCCCGGGTGGACGTGGCCACGGCCGCCGAGACGGTGCCCGTCTCCCCCGTGTTCTTCGACGCGGTGTCCGTCGACGGCCGGGACCTGCTCGACCTCCCGTTCGCCGAACGGCACGCGGAACTGGCCCAGTTGGTGCCCGAACCGATGCGCGTCCGCCGGACTCTCGTCTCCGGCCCCGAGGACATCCCGACGGCGGAGGCCTTCCTCGCAGAGACGTTGAAGCGCGGCCACGAGGGGGTCGTAGTAAAAGGGCTCGACGCCCCCTACAACGCGGGCCGCCGGGGCGCCTCTTGGCTGAAGGTGAAGCCCGTCCACACCCTGGACCTGGTCGTCCTGGCCGCCGAGTGGGGCCACGGTCGCCGCACCGGCAAGCTCTCCAACCTCCATTTGGGCGCCCGGAGTTCGGACGGTTCCTTCGCGATGCTCGGCAAGACCTTCAAGGGCATGACCGACGCCGTGCTGACCTGGCAGACCGAGCGCCTCCAGGAGCTGGCCGTGGAGAGCGACGGCCACGTGGTGACCGTACGGCCCGAACTCGTCGTAGAAATCGCGTATGACGGACTACAGAAGTCGACCCGCTATCCGGCAGGTGTCACTCTGCGGTTCGCGCGGGTCGTGCGGTATCGGGAGGACAAGCGGGCGGAGGAGGCGGACTCGGTGGAGACGTTGTTGGCGGCGCATCCGGAGGTGAAGCCGTGAGTGGGGACGCGAGGGGGAAACGGAGCGCCGGGCTGTTGTTGTACCGGCACACCGATCGTGAGCTGGAGGTGTTGCTCGGCCATATGGGCGGACCGTTCTTCGCTCGGCGGGACGCCGGGGCGTGGGGTGTGCCCAAGGGTGAGTACGAACCCGACGAGACCGCCTGGGACGCGGCCCGGCGTGAGTTCCAGGAGGAGTTGGGGCTCGCGCCGCCCGAGGGCGAGGCGATCGCGCTCGGCGAGGTGCGGCAGACCAACGGGAAGGTCGTCACAGCCTGGGCGATCGAGGCGGATCTGGACCCGGCGGCCATGGTTCCGGGCACCTTCCGGATGGAGTGGCCGCCGAAGTCGGGGCGGTTCCAGGAGTTCCCTGAGCTGGACCGGGTGGAGTGGCTGAGCCTCGAACGGGCGCGGGAGGTCATCATCACGGCGCAGGCCACGTTTCTCGACCGGCTGGTGGAGCACTCGGGCTGAGCGAGCGCGACATGCGTACGCGTTGCGGTCCCCCGCGCCGCGCGGGAAGGTCGAAGCACAGCCCGCTCCAGGAGGTCAGCCATGCCCATCGCGACGGTCAACCCGGCCAACGGCGAGACGCTCAAGACGTACGAGGCCATGGGTGACGAGGAGATCGAGCGCCGGCTCCAGCTCGCGGAGGCCACGTTCCGCACCTACCGGACGTCCACCTTCGCCGAGCGCGCCCGGCTCATGCACCGGGCCGCCGATCTTCTCGACGAGGACCAGCAGGACATCGGCCGGATCATGACCACCGAGATGGGCAAGCCGGTCAAGCAGGCCCGCGCGGAGGCGGCCAAGTGCGCGAAGTCGATGCGCTGGTACGCCGACCACGCCGAGGAACTCCTCGCCGACGAGCAGCCGGCCGCGGCGGACGTCAAGGACTCGGGTGGCTCACGGGCGTCGGTCCGCTACCGGCCGCTGGGTCCCGTCCTCGCCGTGATGCCGTGGAACTTCCCGCTCTGGCAGGTGATCCGCTTCGCCGCGCCCGCGCTGATGGCGGGCAACGTCGGTCTGCTCAAGCACGCGTCGAACGTCCCGCAGACCGCCCTCTACCTGGAGGACCTGTTCCACCGCGCGGGCTTTCCCGAGGGCGCTTTCCAGACCCTCCTCGTCGGCTCCGGCGCGATCGAGGAGATCCTGCGCGACGAGCGGGTGAAGGCGGCCACCCTCACCGGCAGCGAACCGGCCGGGCGGGCGGTCGCGTCCGTCGCCGGGGACATGGTCAAGAAGACCGTGCTGGAGCTGGGCGGCAGCGACCCGTACGTCGTCATGCCGTCCGCCGACATCGACCGGGCCGCGCAGATCGCGGTGACGGCACGTGTGCAGAACAACGGGCAGTCGTGCATCGCCGCGAAGCGGTTCATCGTGCACACGGATGTCTTCGACGCGTTCACCGAGCGGTTCGTGGCGGGGATGAAGGCGCTCACGGTCGGTGATCCGCTGGAGGAGGAGACCGAGGTCGGACCGGTCGCGAGCGAGCAGGGCCGTAGCGATCTGGAGGAACTCGTCGACGACGCGGTGGAGAGCGGCGCGACCGTGCTGTGCGGTGGTGAGCGGCCGGACGGGCCCGGCTGGTTCTACCCGCCGACCGTCCTCACCGACATCACCCGCGAGATGCGGATCCACCGCGAGGAGACGTTCGGACCCGTCGCCACGCTGTACCGGGTCGGCGACCTCGACGAGGCCGTCCTCCTCGCCAACGACACGCCGTTCGGGCTGAGTTCCAACGTGTGGACGCGGGACGAGGCGGAGGTCGAGCGGTTCGTACGGGACCTGGAGGCAGGTGGGGTGTTCTTCAACGGGATGACCGCGTCGCATCCGGCGTTCCCGTTCGGCGGGGTGAAGCGGTCCGGGTACGGGCGGGAGCTGTCGGGGCACGGAATCCGCGAGTTCTGCAACATCACCACGGTATGGCACGGAGCGTGAGCGTTACGCGGCTACGATCCCCTCTGTGAACCGCGAAGTGACTCTGCCTCTGATCGTCGACGACCGCGGGACCCTGCAGGTGGCTGCCGCCGATGTCAGCAAGCTTTTGCGTACCGTGGGTGGGCGGTGGCTGCATCTTGTCGAGGCCGGGGATGAAGGGCTCGACGAGGACACAGTTGCCGCTTTGACCATTGAGCTGGCGAAGCTTGCCGACCGGATTGACGTTGCTTGCATTGCGCATAGCAGTGGGGGCGGCTCGTAGTTTGCTGAGTGGCGGGCCCGCTGTGGCTGGTCGCGCAGTTCCCCGCACCCCTAGGGGTCCGGCTGAACGGCGTCTGAAAGCTCTGGCCCCTGCCCTTTCACAGGAATTACTGATCCGGTCTTTATGAGCGGGTCCCTGAATTGGAGTAGTCCACCGCGAGATCGTCGTCCTCCCGGGTGATCGTGGGTGCACCACCCTCTGAGGTGAACCACCTTCTGACCGGCGGGCGAAGGCCTTCCGGAAGGCGAAAGCAGGGACGGTTCATGGCGACTTTGTGCAAGCCCTCGGTGTCGGTTCCCGAGTACGTGATCACGATGGAGGAGACGCTGGAGCTGGCGCGCTCCCGTCACGCGGACCACCCCAACCTGCCGCTGGCCCTCCGGCTGATCGAGAACACCGGTGTGCGCACCCGGCACATCGTGCAGCCCATCGAGGAGACCCTGAAGCACCCCGGGTTCGAGGACCGCAACAGGATCTACACGGCCGAGGCGAAGGCCCGGGTCCCGTCGGTCGTGCAGCGCGCGCTCGACGAGGCGGAGCTGCTCACCACCGACATCGACGTGATCATCTACGTCTCCTGCACGGGCTTCATGATGCCCTCGCTCACGGCCTGGCTGATCAACGAGATGGCGTTCGACGCCACCACCCGCCAGATCCCCATAGCCCAGCTGGGCTGCGCGGCCGGCGGCGCCGCCATCAACCGGGCGCACGACTTCTGCACGGCCTACCCGGACGCCAACGCACTCATCGTCGCCTGCGAGTTCTGCTCGCTGTGCTACCAGCCGACCGACCTCGGCATCGGCTCCCTGCTCTCCAACGGCCTGTTCGGCGACGGCATCGCCGCGGCCGTGGTGCGCGGGCGCGGCGGCACGGGCATCCAGCTGGAGCGCAACGGGTCGTACCTGATCCCCAAGACCGAAGAGTGGATCATGTACGACGTCCGGGCCACCGGATTCCACTTCCTGCTGGACAAGCGGGTGCCGGCCACCATGGAGCCCCTCGCGCCGGCGCTCCAGGACCTCGCGGGACTGCACGGCTGGGACGCGGCCGACCTGGACTTCTACATAGTCCACGCGGGCGGACCCCGAATACTGGACGACCTGAGCAAGTTCCTCCAGGTCGATCCGCACGCGTTCCGGTTCAGCCGGGCCACCCTCACCGAGTACGGCAACATCGCCAGCGCCGTCGTCCTGGACGCGCTGCGCCGGCTCTTCGACGAGGGCGGCGCGGAAGACCGGGCGCGCGGGCTGCTCGCCGGGTTCGGACCCGGTATCACCGCCGAGATGGCCCTGGGCCGCTGGCACAGCGACGACCGAGAGACGGCTTGAGTACGGCATGACTGAAGAGACGCTCACCGAGACCCTGCCCCCGGTCCGGCCCTGGCCGGCCCTCGATCTGACCGGGGTGGACTTCGACCCGGTCCTCGCCAAGCTGATGCGGGAGGGTCCGGTCAACCGGATCAAGCTGCCCAACGGCGAGGGCTGGGCGTGGCTGGTCACCCGGCACGACGACGTGCGGATGGTCACCAACGATCCCCGGTTCAGCCGCGAGGCGGTGATGGACCAGCCGGTGACCCGGCTCGCCCCGCACTTCATCCCGGCCCGCGGCGCGGTCGGGTTCCTCGACCCGCCGGACCACACGCGGCTACGGCGCTCGGTCGCCCCGGCGTTCACGGCGCGCGGGGTGGAGCGGGTGCGGGAGCAATCCCGGCTGCTGCTCGACGAGTTGATCGACGGGCTGCTCCAGCACGGACCGCCCGCCGATCTCACCGAGACCGTGCTGAGCCCCTTCCCCATCGCGGTGATCTGCGAGCTGATGGGCGTCCCGGCCGCCGACCGGCACGGTATGCACACCTGGACGCAGCTCATCCTGTCCTCCTCGCACGGCGCCAAGGTCAGCGAGCAGGCGAAGCAGGAGATGGGCGCCTACTTCGGCGATCTCATCGGTCTGCGGGAGGGCAACGACGGCGAGGACGTCGCCTCGCTGCTCGGTGCCGCCGTGGGCCGGGAGGAGATCACGCTGGAGGAGGCGGTCGGGCTAGCGGTGCTGCTGCAGATCGGCGGCGAGGCGGTCACCAACAACAGCGGCCAGATGTTCTACCTGCTGCTGACCCGCCCGGATCTGGTCGAACGGCTGCGCGCGGAGCCGGAGTTGAGGCCCCAGGCCATCGACGAGCTGCTGCGCTACATCCCACACCGCAACGCGGTCGGGCTGTCCCGGATCGCCATGGAGGACGTGGAGATCCGCGGGGTACGGATGCGGGCGGGCGACCCGGTGTACGTGTCGTACCTGGCCGCGAACCGGGACCCTGACGTGTTCCCGGACCCGGACCGGATCGACTTCACCCGCAGCCCCAACCCGCACGTGTCCTTCGGCTTCGGCCCGCACTTCTGCCCCGGCAACATGCTGGCGCGACTGGAGTCCGAGCTGCTGGTGGACGCGCTGCTGGACCGGCTGCCGGGGCTGCGGCTCGCGGTTCCGGCCGACGAAGTCCCGTTCAAGAAGGGCGCGTTGATCCGCGGGCCCGAGGCGCTGCCGGTGACGTGGTGAGGTGTCGATGACGGCGACGGAGGGGTTGCTGGTGCCGCCGGGTCACGGCCGGGTCGTCCAGACACCCGCGCAGCACGTGACGTTCAAGGTGACCGGCTCGCACTCCCGGACCGCGTCGACCTTCGAGGTGGTGGTGCCGCCGGGGTTCGATGTCGGGGCCCATGTGCACACCCGTAGCGAGGAGTTGTTCTACGTGCTCGAAGGCGAGCTGGATGTCCTCGCCTTCGAGCCGCGGATCCGTACCCCGGACAACTGGCAGCGCTGGGAGTCGAGTTCAGGATCCCGGGTGGTACGGGCGACACCGGGGACAGTGATCGTCGTACCGCCCGGGTGTCCGCACGCGTTCTCGAACCCGACGGAGACGGCGGCGAAGATGTTCTTCCAGGCGTCTCCGCCGCCGGATCACGAGCGGTATTTCGAGGAGCTGTTGGAGATTCTCGGGAGCGGGGGGCCGCCGGATCATGCGGCCATCGAGGAGTTGCGGGGGCGGTACGACATCGAGCAGCTGACGCCCCTCAAGCACCGTTGACCCTTCGACGCGGCCGGTAATCGAGTTGATCGGCGCCGAGCGGGTCGACTAAGAACAGGCCATGCTACGAGGAACCAAAATCGCGCTCCGGGCCCGGCACGAGTCGGATGTCCCGGTCCTGCACGCCGAGTTGTACGACGACGTGGCGACGAGATCGCGCGTGGACTCACGGCCCTGGCGCCCCGTCTCGCCGGGCTCCGAGGCTTCGCCCTTCGCGGTCACCGAACCTGACGACGATGCCGCCCCCTTCGCTGTCGTCTCCCTCGACAACGACGAGTTGGCGGGGACCGCGGGGCTGTGGGGCATCGACACCCACAACAGGAGCGCCCACTTGGGCATGTCGCTGCGACCGGGTTTCCGTGGCCGCGGACTCGCCGTCGACGTCGTCGAAGTGCTGTGCACCTACGGCTTCACCGTCCGCGGCCTGCACCGGCTCCAGTTGGAGACCCTGGCCGACAACACGGCGATGATCCGGGCCGCCTCCCGCGCCGGGTTCGTCCAGGAGGGGAGGCTCCGCCGCGCGGCGTGGGTCAACGGCGAGTTCATCGACGAGGTGATCCTCGGGTTGCTCGCCGAGGAGTGGAGTTCCGGTGCGCACCAGCGCCCTGAAGGGGCGCGGGGAACTGCGCGACCAGCCCCCACCGGCCCGCAGATCACCACGGCTCCAGCCGAGCGCTAGCGAATCGGCATCCCAGACAACGTCCGCGCAATCACCAGCCGCTGAATCTCACTCGTCCCCTCGAAAATCGTGTAGATCGCGGCATCTCGGTGCATCCGCTCAACTGGATACTCACGGGTGTAACCATTCCCGCCCAGGATCTGAATCGCCTGCCCGGTGACCTTCTTCGCCGTCTCACTCGCGAACAGCTTCGACATCGACCCCTCGGCCGCCGTGAACTGCTTGCCGTTGACCGCCATCCAGGATGCCCGCCACACGAGCAGCCGCGCCGCGTCGATGGACGTACGCATGTCGGCGAGCTGGAAGGCGACACCCTGGTTGTCGATGATCGGGCGGCCGAACTGCTCGCGGGTCATCGCGTAGTCGAGGGCGACCTCGTACGCGGCCCGGGCCGTGCCCACCGCCATCGCGCCGACCGCGGGGCGCGACGCCTCGAACGTGGCCATCGCGGCGTTCTTCACGCGCTCGCCGCCGCCGGCCTTCGCGCGCTCACGGGCGCGGGCGAGGCGCTCGTCGAGCTTCTCCTTGCCGCCGAGCAGGCAGGAACCGGGGATGCGCACGTCCTCCAGGACGACCTCGGCGGTGTGCGAGGCGCGGATGCCGTGCTTCTTGAACTTCTGGCCCTGGGACAGACCCGGCGTGCCCGAGGGGACGATGAAGGAGGCGTGGCCCTTGGAGCCGAGTTCCGCGTCGACGACCGCGACGACGACGTGGACGTTGGCGATACCGCCGTTGGTCGCCCAGGTCTTGGTGCCGTTGAGCACCCACTCGTCCTTGGCCTCGTCGTACACGGCACGCGTGCGCATGGAGGCCACGTCGGAGCCGGCGTCGGGCTCGGAGGAGCAGAAGGCGGCGACCTTCACGTCGTTGGCGTCGCCGTACATCTGGGGAATCCAGGTACCGATCTGCTCCTCGGTGCCGTTGGCGAGGACGCCGACCGCGGCGAGACCGGTGCCGACTATGGAGAGGGCTATGCCCGCGTCGCCCCAGAACAGCTCCTCCATCGCCATCGGGATGCCGAGGCCGGTGGGGTCGAAGTACTGCTGGGCGTAGAAGTCCAGGGAGTAGATGCCGACCTTCGCGGCCTCCTGGATGACCGGCCAGGGAGTCTCCTCACGCTCATCCCATTCGGCGGCGGCGGGGCGGATGACGTCGGCGGCGAAGCCGTGCAGCCAGTCCCGCACCTCCTTCTGTTCGTCGTTGAGTTCCATGGTGAACTCGGCCATGACTCCTCCAGCAGCGCACTAGCATGTTACTTGCGGTAACGACAGAGTCTGTTACCGACGGGTAGGAAAGTCAACTCCCGATGACCACTCGGCAGCCCGTTCGAGGCGTTGGGGCCATTGAGTGTTAGTTTGCGCAGGCGTCACCGATTCAGCACGGGTGGGGAGAGCTCATGGACACCACGCAGCGGACCGATCAGCAGAGGTCCGCCGACCGCCGACGGCGCGAGTTGTTGGAGGCCGCGGACAGAGTGGTGCTGCGTGATGGTCCGCAGGCCTCGATGAACGCGATCGCCGCGGAAGCGGGTATTACGAAGCCGATTCTGTACCGGCACTTCGGGGACAAGGGTGGACTCTACGCGGCCCTTGCCAAGCGGCATACCGATGCCCTGTTGTCCTCGTTGCGGGCCGCGTTGGATGCGCCTGCGGAGCGGCGGGAGCGGGTTGAGGCGACGCTCGATACGTACCTCGCCGCGATCGAGGCTCTTCCTCAGGTGTATCGGTTCCTGATGCATCCCGTGGAGGGTGGGCAGACCGCTGACCAGGGGTTCGACACGGGGAATCACTCGGTTCCGCTGCTTCGGCGTATGGGCGAGGAGTTGGCTCAGGTCATCGAGGAGCGGGTTGACCTTGGGCCCAACAGCCAGCAGCTGGCTCGGGTGTGGGGGCATGGGATCGTCGGGATGATGCACGCGGCCGGGGACTGGTGGCTGGGTGAACGGCCTTGTTCCCGGGCTGAGTTGGTGCGGAGTCTGGCTGACCTGTTGTGGGGGCGGTTGGCTGCCGCCGGGGACAAGGTTGGCGGGCCGGGGTTTTAGCCGGTTGCCTTCCGGGTGCGCGTCCGGCGGGAGCTGGTCGCGCAGTTCCCCGCGCCCCTTAAAAACCTTCGCTCGCCGGTGCTGACACAGCCCCGCGCCCCTAATACTCCAGCTGTAGATCGCGATCTTGCTGTCCTGTGCCTCGCGCCTTGAGTGGATACCGCCGAAGTCTGACTGCAGGGCAGCTCGCTCATCGAAGTCTGATTTCCGCTGGTCACAGCCGCTGCTGAGCGCCCGTTTGAGAGGACCGGGGCATGGCGGACTCATCTCTGCAGATCAATGCCCTCATCGTCGATGCCACAGACCCCGAGCGGCTCGCTGCGTTCTGGTCCGAACTGCTCGGCAGGCCGGTCGTGGGACGTATGGGCCCATACGTGTGGCTGCGGCGGGAGAACGGCCTGGGTCTGGGTTTTCAGCGAACTGCCGAACCCAAGTCGAGCAAAAACCGGATGCACTTCGACGTCACCTCTCCCGATCCCGCCGCCGAGCAGCAACGGATCGAGATGCTCGGAGGGCACAGGCTGGAGCAGTACGCCGGCGGTGGGTTCCTGGTGATGGCGGACCCCGAGGGCAATGAGTTCTGCATCATCCCTGAGGGCCCCTTCGAGCTCGACGACGAGGGGCGCGCGAACTACCTCGGCTGATGGTCGAACTTCGATGGCACAGGACCCTTGCTGGTCGGGGCCAGTCTGCGAACGGGTACGGCAGCTGTCCGTTCTCACAGAAGCCAGTCCCTGTCTCATCCAATCCAGTCGGGATACGGCTGGCTTCTCCGTCTCCCCCAGCGCGGGAATGGTGCCCGACGCCCGGTACTCATGGGTGGCGATCGCGGGGGGACGCATTGAGCATGTGTGCTCAGGGGAGTTGAGTACGCGACCGGATCACCACACGCGGGGCGATGCGCTGGGATGAGGACATGAACCCCGCTCCGCAGCCCGGCGCAGCGCGCGTCGTCACCAGATGGTCCGTCGCCGGACTCGTCCTGCTCGTGCCGACCGTCGTCGTCGCGTGGATCGCCGTACTCAGCACCTATCGCGGCGGCCGCTGCCTGACGTACGGCGAGCAGTGCTCGACGGTCCCGGGCGAGGCCCTCTACGGCTGCTTCTGGGGCGCCCTCGCGGCCGGTCTTCTGGCACTGGTGTGGCCCCGAGCCAGGTGGACGGGCGCCAGGGTGGGGGTCGTCCTGCTGCAGTGGGGCGCTCAGATCACGCTGGGCGCGCTCATCCTCAGTGGCGCGTGACGTCCCCCTCCGCAGGCCACGCCGATGGCCCGTGTGCTCTCACCGAAACCAGTCGGCGTGGCCCGACTCGTGTCGACTGGATTGGATGAGACTGCGACTGACTTCGTTGAGAACAGACAGCCGCCGTTGATCATCGGTGTGTGAAGACAGAAGATCAGACGGCGGCCGCGGGCCACAGCATAGATCCCGGCCGCTGGCAGGAGACGTTCGAGGTCCTGATGGGCCGTATCGCGGGAAGGTTCGTCCGGGTGGAACCACGGCGCCGGGCACGGGCGTTCGTGCTCGGATTGTTGTCTGACCTGCCGCGCAAGAACTGCTGGACGCTCGCCGAGTACGTCGGGGACGCGAACCCGTACGGCTTGCAGCACCTGCTGTCGAGGGCCCAGTGGGACGCTGACGCGGTACGCGACGACATCCGCGGCTTCGTCGTCGGGCAACTGCACGACACCGCGGCGGTGCTGGTCGTCGACGAGACCGGTGACCTCAAGAAGGGCACCGCCACGGTCGGTGTGCAGCGCCAGTACACCGGGACCGCAGGACGCATCGAGAACAGCCAGGTCGCCGTCTATCTCGCCTACTCCACCCGGCGCGGACACGCGGCGATCGACCGGGAACTGTACGTCCCCCGTTCCTGGATCGAGGACACGGCCCGCTGCAAGGCCGCCGGGATACCCGACACTGTCGGCTTGCCACGAAGCCCGCACTCGCCGCTCGCATGATCGGCCGCGCCCTGCACGCTGGCGTCCCCGCGTCCTGGGTAGCCGGCGACGAGGTCTACGGGGGCAACCCGCACCTGCGGACCGCACTCGAGCAACGGCAAGTCGGTTACGTACTCGCCGTTGCCCGTGACCACCAGATCGCCACCCACGCAGGCAAGTTCCGCGCCGACACCCTGGTCAAGAGGCTGCCGAGGCGGGCCTGGCAGAAACTCTCCGCCGGAGCCGGAACCAAGGGCCACCGCTTTTGCGACTGGGCCCTGGCAGACATCGCCGACGACCGGCCCGGCCACCACCAGCTGCTCGTGCGCCGCAACCGGCGCACCGGTGAACTCGCCTTCTACTGCTGCTATTCGGCCACCCATGTATCGCTGTCCACCCTGGTGCAGGTCGCCGGACGCAGATGGACGGTTGAGGAGACCTTCCAGTCCGGCAAGGGCCTCGCCGGACTGGACGAACACCAGGTCAGACGCTGGACGTCCTGGCACCGCTGGGTCACTCTCGCGATGCTCGTCCATGCTTTCCTCGCTGTCGTCCGCGCCGACGAACACGCCCGCCATCCCGGGCCGGACGAGCTGATACCGCTCACCTGCAACGAGATCCAGCGCCTGTTCAACGCGCTTGTCGTCCGGCTCGTCCACGACACTGCCCACCGGCTCCTCTGGTCCCAATGGCGACGCCGCCACCAGGCTCGATCCCAGACCAGCCACTACCAGCAACAAGCCGCTCAGGCATGAAGATCGCGATCTGCAACTGGAGTACTAAAAGCGTCACCCTGACCCATGCCAAGAGGCTCGGCTCACTTGTCGCATCAAGCGGTTGTGGCGCCAGCCCGTCACGCGGTCCGCGTAGACCGTGCCCTCCACGTGGTCGCACTCGTGCTGCAAGCACCGTGCGAACCAACCGGTGCCGTGCACGGTCATGGGTTCTCCCGCCACCGTGAAACCCTCGACCACCGCGTGGTCGTAGCGCTCCGTTCCCGCCTCCAGGCCCGGCAGGGACAGACACCCCTCCGGTCCCCGCAACACCACACCGTCCGTCTCCACCAGGCGTGGGTTGACCACATGGCCGAGGTGGCGGGTGTCCTCGTCGTCGGGGCAGTCGTAGACGAAGACCCGTAGGGATTCGCCTACTTGGTTCGCGGCGAGGCCGACCCCCTGGGCCGCGTACATCGTCGCGAACAAGTCCTCGACGAGGCGGGCGAGTTCCGGGCCGAAGTCTGTTACTTCCGCGCAGGAGGTGTGAAGCAATGGGTCGCCGAGCAGGGTGAGGGGGCGGACTCGCCCGTGGGCGCCCGGGATGGAGCCGTATCGCATGGCCGCAAGGGTACGGTTCTCTACGGCGCACGCCCGCCGCGAGGGGTTCGCGGTGCCGCGGTTCGGGCACCGATAAGGATCTCGATAGGCTGAGGTCCACACCACGTTGCCGGAGGCAGAGGCGCGGCGCGTACGCAAGGAGGATCGAGAACTGATGGCAGGCAACTCGGACCCGCTCACGCCGCGGGCCAAGCTGGCCGTGACGGCGGGCAAGGCGGTCGCGGCGGCATCGCGTGCCGCGGGGCGGGGCAGCGGATCGGTGATCGGCGGCCGAGTGGCACTCAAACTCGACCCCGACCTGCTCGCCCGGCTCGCACAGAACCTGGACGTGACGCTCGTCTCGGCCACCAACGGCAAGACCACGACGACGCGTTTGATCGCCGAGGCCCTCGGGGCCGCCGGAGAAGTCGTCTCGAACGCGCTCGGTGCCAACATGCCCGCCGGTATCACCTCGGCGCTGGCCGGCGGCTCGGCCGCCAAGTTCGGTGTCATCGAGGTCGACGAGAAGTACCTCGCCGGCGTCGCCCGTGACACCGACCCCAAGTGCATCGCCCTGCTCAACCTCTCCCGCGACCAGTTGGACCGCGCGGCCGAGACCCGCATGCTCGCGGAGAACTGGCGTGAGGGGCTGTCGGGTTCCAAGGCCGTCGTCGTCGCCAATGCCGACGACCCGTTGGTCGTGTGGGCCGCTTCCTCCTCCCCCAACGTGATCTGGGTCGCCGCCGGGCAGATGTGGAAGGACGACGCCTGGTCCTGCCCGTCCTGCGGTGGCGTGATGCAGCGGCCCGGTGACGACTGGTTCTGTGGCGAGTGCGGCTTCCGGCGGCCTACGCCGAGTTGGGCGCTCTCCGGGGATCATGTGCTTGATCCGCACGGCTCCGCCTGGCCCATTCACCTCCAGCTGCCGGGGCGCGCCAACAAGGCCAACGCCGCCTCCTCGGCCGCCGTCGCCGCCGTGTTCGGGGTGCCGCCGCAGGTCGCCCTGGAGCGCATGTACCGGGTGCAGGCCGTCGCCGGACGCTATGACGTCGTCCAGTTCATGCAGCGCGACCTGCGGCTGCTGCTGGCGAAGAACCCGGCGGGCTGGCTCGAAACGTTCAGCCTGATCGATCCGCCGCCGACCCCGGTGATCCTCTCGGTGAACGCGCGCGGCGCCGACGGCACCGACACCTCGTGGCTGTGGGACGTCGACTACACCCGACTGACCGGCCACCCCATCTTCGTCGTGGGCGACCGCAAGCTGGACCTCGCGGTCCGACTGGAAGTGGCGGGCCAACACTTCCAGGTCTGCGACAACCTCGACCAGGCCGTGCAGCAGGCGCCGCCCGGCCGCATCGAGGTCATCGCGAACTACACCGCGTTCCAAGACCTGCGCCGCCGCGTCGGCAACTGAGACTCAGAGGACGAATTGACCATGAGCGACAACCAGCTGCGTCTGGTGTGGATCTACCCGGACCTGCTGAGCACCTACGGCGACCAGGGCAACGCCCTGGTCGTGGAACGCCGGGCGCGGCAGCGCGGCCTCGACGTGGCCCGGCTGGACGTGCGCAGCGACCAGCCCATCCCGACCTCGGGCGACATCTACCTGATCGGCGGCGGCGAGGACCGCCCGCAGCGGCTCGCGGCGGAGCGACTGCGCCGTGACGGCGGCCTGCACCGGGCGGTCGGCAACGGCGCGATCGTCTTCTCGGTGTGCGCCGGCTACCAGATCCTCGGCCACGAGTTCATCAACGACCTCGGCCAGCGCGAGCCCGGCCTCGGCCTGCTCGACGTGGTGTCGACCCGCGGCGAGGGTGAGCGGTGCGTCGGTGACGTCCTCGGCGACATCGACGCGCGCCTGGGCCTGCCCCAGCTGACCGGCTTCGAGAACCACCAGGGCGTCACCCATCTCGGCCCCACCGCCCGCCCGTTCGCGCAGGTACGGCTCGGCAAGGGCAACGGCACGGGCGACGGCACGGAGGGCGCGTACAACGACACCGTGTTCGGGACGTACATGCACGGGCCCGTACTCGCCCGCAACCCGCTGATCGCGGACCTGCTGCTGAAGCTGGCCCTCGATGTGAACGCGCTGCCGCCGATCGACGACCGCTGGTACGAGGCGCTCCGCAACGAGCGCATCACCGCAGCTCAGCAGCCTGCCTGACCCTGCTGTCCAGCTCCTCTTCGGATACCGGCAACCAGCCCGTCTGACGGCTCGTCCGCGCAGGTGAGCGGGGTCGTCCAGCAGGCGGACGCACGCTACGACCCCGCCCCCTTCTGCCGCTAGGGTGGCGGGGTTCATACCGGACAACGTGGTCCGGTCCCGGTCCACGTCGAGAAGGTTCTTTCGGGCTATGCGCATTGGTGTCCTCACGTCCGGCGGCGACTGCCCCGGCCTGAACGCCGTCATCCGGTCCGTCGTGCACCGCGCCGTCGTCGACCACGGCGACGAGGTCATCGGCTTCCGGGACGGCTGGAAGGGCCTCCTGGAGTGCGACTACCTCAAGCTCGACCTCGACGCGGTGAGCGGCATCCTCGCTCGCGGCGGCACCATCCTCGGTTCCTCCCGCGTCCAGCCCTCCCAGCTCCGGGACGGCGTCGAGCGGGCCCGAGGGCATGTCGAGGAGCTCGGCCTCGACGCGATCATCCCGATCGGCGGCGAGGGCACACTCAAGGCTGCCAAGCTGATGTACGACGCCGGTCTCCCGATCGTCGGCGTCCCCAAGACCATCGACAACGACATCGCCGTCACGGACGTCACCTTCGGCTTCGACACGGCGGTCGGTGTCGCGACGGAAGCGCTCGACCGGCTCAAGACGACCGCCGAGTCCCACCAGCGCGTCCTCGTCGTGGAGGTCATGGGCCGCCACACCGGCTGGATCGCGCTCCACTCCGGCATGGCGGCCGGCGCGCACGCCATCGTCGTACCTGAACGGCCCTTCGACATCGAGGAGTTGGCCGCCCGCGTCGGCGAACGCTTCGAGGCGGGCAAGCGGTTCGCGATAGTGGTTGCGGCGGAGGGCGCCAAGCCGCGTGCGGGGTCCATGGACTTCGACGAGGGCAAGAAGGACGTCTACGGCCATGAGCGCTTCGCGGGGATCGCACGGCAGCTGTCCATCGAGCTGGAGGAGCGGCTCGGCAAGGAAGCGCGGCCGGTGATTCTTGGGCATGTGCAGCGTGGGGGGACTCCGACCGCGTATGACCGTGTGCTTGCCACTCGGTTTGGGTGGCATGCGGTGGAGGCCGCGCATCGGGGGGAGTTCGGGAAGATGACCGCGCTTCAGGGGACCGACATCGTGATGGTGTCGTTGGCCGATGCGGTGGAGACGTTGAAGACGGTTCCTGCTGATCGGTATGAAGAGGCTGAGTGCGTTCTCTGAGCGGTCTCCGGTAGTTCGTCGGGTGCGGGTCGTGGGGGCTGGTTGCGCAGTTCCCCGCGCCCTTAGGTAGGACCACTTGCCCCCAGTCGTAGAAGTGACCGGGGGCAGTTCTACTCTGGTGCGGACAGACAACGCACAACCCCCACGAATCAGGAGCCGTTCGATGGATCACGGCGGGCACGGTATGACCATGGATCTGCCGCCGTTCACCTTTGCGCGCGGGCTTGAGTGGTCGGCCGACCCGTTCTTCCTGATCGCCTGCCTGCTCGGGCTCGGGCTGTACGGGTGGGGGGTCGTGCGGTTGCGGCGGCGGGGGGACTCGTGGCCTGTGGGGCGGACGATCTCTTTCGTCATCGGTGTGCTGACCATCGGGCTGGTGATGTGCACCAAGCTCAATGACTACGGCATGGTCATGTTCAGCGTGCACATGGTGCAGCACATGGTCATCAGCATGTTGACGCCGATCCTGTTGCTGCTCGGCGCTCCGGTCACCCTGGCCCTGCGTGCGCTGCCTCCGGCGGCCCGGGGGCGCAAGGGGCCCCGTGAGCTGCTGTTGATGTTCCTGCACAGCCGGTACATGAAGATCATCACGCATCCGGTGTTCACGATCCCGCTGTTCATCGCGAGCCTGTACGCGCTGTACTTCACGCCGATCTTCGATTTCCTGATGGGGTCGAAGACCGGGCACATCGCGATGATGGTGCACTTCCTCGCCGTGGGTGTGGTGTTCTTCTGGCCGATCATGGGTGTGGACCCGGGGCCGAGTCGGCCCGGTTATCTGATGCGCATGTTGGAGCTGTTCGCCGGGATGCCGTTCCACGCGTTCTTCGGCATCGCGTTGATGATGGCGTCCGAGCCGATGGTCGAGACGTTCAAGAACCCGCCCGCCTCGCTCGGCATCGACGCGCTCTCCGATCAGAACGCGGCCGGCGGTATCGCCTGGGCGTTCAGCGAGGTCCCGTCCGTGCTGGTGCTGATCGCCCTGCTGTTCCAGTGGTACAGCTCGGAACAGCGGCAGGCCAAGCGGCAGGACCGGGCCGCCGACCGGGACGGCGACAAGGAACTCGCGGCGTACAACGCCTATTTGGCCTCATTGAACGCACGAGGCAATTGAACACATGCGGCAACTGAGCGGCAATTTCGTTCAGTAGCATAAAGCGCGTTGGGGTAACCGCCACCGGGGGGAGCGGTAATGACAATTCGCGCAGTTGTGCAAAGGACCGGAATTTCGGTGATCCGCAGGATCGCCGTGCTGCTCGTCTGCGTCCTGGTCGTGAGTGGATGCGGTGGAAGCGCACACGCGTTCGCCGTGAAGGCCGTCGCCACCGGAGTTCCGTCGCTCGCGCCTTTCTTCGACGAGAAACAGGGACTGGGGCAGGACGCCGTGGTGCGTTCGCTGCCGGTGCAGGGCACGTTGCAGCAAGGGGACACACCCGGTCTGTACGGCGGCACCAAGAAGCCGACCGTCTGTGACGTGGCGAAGCTCAAGAGGTTTCTGACCGATCCCGCGAACCACCAGAAGGCGGTCGCGTGGTCGGGTGTGCTGGGTATCACCACGGACCAGATACCGGCCTATCTGGATCGGCTCACACCCGTACTCCTCCGTCACGACACTCTCGTACAGAACCACGACTACAAAAAGGGAAAGGCCACGCCCTACAACTCTCTTCTCCAGGCGGGAATCGCGATTCTCGTCGACGAGCAGGGGGAACCCGCCGCGAAGTGCTCGTGCGGAAATCCGCTGCGGCCCTTCAAGGGCGACGCGAGTCGGATTTCCGTCAAGTTCGCCGACGGCAACAAGAAGTGGAGCGGATACAAGGCGTCCTCGGTCGTGGCCGTGCGTCCGGCCGCGCAGAGGATGGGGCGGCTCGTCCTCGTCGACATCGGTGATCCCGACCGCGGTATCGAGCGTCCGATCGGCACGGCCGGCAAGCACGACACCGCCTTCGACACCCGGCAGCGGCACGCCGTACCGGACCTGACCGGGGCGACGTTCGGGCAGGCCCGGCAGCAACTGGTGAGCAGCGGGCTGGCCGTCGGGTACAGCGGGAGCGCGCCGCCGTCCGACGACTCGAAGGTCACCGCGACCGATCCGCCGGCCGGGACCGAGCTGCGGTTCGGGGAGTATGTGCGGCTGAGCGTGGCCGGTGGGACGAGTGGCGGCGCTCCTTCCACTCCCCCGAGTCCGACGACCTCCGAGCCGACGACTTCCGGACCGACCCTGAGCCCGCCGACCTCCACGGCGCCACCATCCACGTCCACGCCTGCGCCGCCCACCTCCTCGCCCCCGCCCTCGTCGCCACCCCCGTCCTCGCCCGCGATCAAACCCCCGCCGCCGAGCAGTTCACCGTCCGGCAGTTCTCCTACGCCCGACTCGCCCACGGTGGTCACCGACCCGCCCTCGGCGAGCACACCGGTCACCAGCAGCGCCCCGGTGACGAGCGCTCCCGTGACCACCAGCACCTCCGTGACGAGCCGCGCCCCGGTCACCGGCGACCCGGTGACCGGCACGCCCACCCTCACCGCCACCGAGACGTGACGCGGACCCGGAAGGAGCCTCCGGATGCCACAGGGATCGCCGACCTCGGGCGTGGGCCGGGTCATCGCCGGTCGTTATCTCCTGCTGAACCGGCTGGGCAGTGGCGGAATGGGACATGTGTGGCTCGCACATGACCAGCGGCTGGCCTGTGAAGTCGCGCTCAAGGAGATCGTGTTCAGCAACCCGGCCTACGCCGAGGCCGAGCGGGAGGCCCGGGTCGCGCGGGCCCGGGCCGAGGCGCGGAACGCGGCGGGGCTGCGCGGGCACCCCCATGTGGTGACCGTCCATGACGTGCTGGAGCACGAGGGGCTGCCGTGGATCGTCATGGAGTACGTGGCGGACGCCGTCGACCTGCGCGACATGGTCGGCCGGCACGGTTCGCTGGCCCCCGCGGAGTGCGCCCGCATCGGGCTCGCCGTACTCGACGCGCTGACCGCCGGACACCAGCGGGGCGTGATGCACCGGGACGTGAAACCGGCGAACATCCTGCTCGCGCCGGACCGCACCGGTTCGCCGTACGCCCGCGTCCTGCTCACCGACTACGGCATCTCGGTGCAGCCGGACGCCGGGGAGACGCGGTACACGCTGACGTCCGTGCTCGTCGGTACGGCGGGATATCTGGCGCCGGAGCGGGCCACGGGCGGGCCGCCGACCGCCGCGGCCGACCTGTTCTCACTGGGCTGCACGCTCTACCACGCCGTCGAGGGCCACGGCCCCTTCGTCCGCGAGACCCCGCTCGCCGAGATCACCGCGGTGGTCATGGAGGACCCGCTGCCTCCGGTCCGCGCGGGCGCCCTGGCTCCGGTGCTCCACGCGATGCTGGAGAAGGATCCGCTACGGCGGATTCCGGCGGCGGAGGCCGAGGCGGCGCTGGCGCGGATCGTGACGCCGCAGACGGACCCGGGGGCGGGGTCGTACGCCCGGACGCAGACCGACCTGGGCTCGCCGTCGCCGTGGGAGGGGCAGGCGGTTCCGGAGCCGGCGCCTTTCGTCGCCGGGCCGGCTCCCTCGCACTCCCCCAGCGGCCGGCGCCGGCGCCCGCGCTCCCGCCTTCTGCGGCCCGTCCTCGCGTGCCTGCTCGGGCTCGTCCTCGCCCTGGGCGGCGTCTGGTACGCCATGGCCCACCAGCCACCCGGCGACACCACCGACACGGGCAAGGACAGCCCGCCATACGGCACGGCCATCGGGCTCGCCGCGCCGCTCAAGGACGGGGACTGTGTCACCGCCGACTGGCCCGGCGGGAAGCGGTTCGACGGGACACCCCGGCTCGCCCTCGACCCCACGTGCCGCAACTCGATACCCGACGGTCAGGTGATGGCGTTCGTGTCCACGGCCTCTGCCGGCGAGGCGCGCAAGGTCGGGGCGGACCGGTGTGCGCAGCGGACGCAGGAGATGCGGGAGAAGCTCGCGGACGTACGGGGCTTCGCCGTCGTACCGACCGACGCGGGTTTCGCGGCCGCCGGGCATCGCACCGCGTGTCTGGTGCTGGGCGCGCACGGGCCGGTCTACGGGCCTCTCGGCAGCCACCGGGCCATGGGGTCGCGTTTCGCGGACACGTCGACCATGCAGAAGCGGGACTGTCTTGACGTGCCCTCGGACCGGGCCGCGAGCCTGGTCTCCTGCGCGGGCAAGCACGATCAGGTGGTGCTCGGGTTCACCCGGTTGGGCGTGGGCGTCACGCCGGCCCAGGCCCGTACGCGGTCGGACGCTGCGTGCGCCCGGGACGTGCCGCCGGCCGACTACGGCTTCGATCCTTCGGTGTACGAGGCCGCCTCCTGGACGAGTCAGGGACCGTGGAAGTCGGGCACACATTTCGTCGTGTGCGCCGTTCGGAAGCAGAACGGGGGCACCATGGAGGGGACCGAACCATGAGGAGGGTGTTGCGATGCCCGGTTCCACGAAGACCATGGGGGTGATCACCGTCGGCGGTCTGGTGGTGGTGACGGCCTACACGGTGGCGCTCGGCAGTAACGGCTGGCTGTGGTTCGGCTGGGTCGTGCTCGGGCTGATCACCCTCGGGATGGCCGCCACGCGCAGCACCTGACGGCCGCTACGGCTCACTCCGCCGGCTCGCCGAGTGCACGCCCGGCTGGTACTTCGGCAGCCGGGCGGTGATCTTCATGCCCGCTCCTACGGCGGTCTCGATGACGAGGCCGTAGTCGTCGCCGTAGACCTGGCGGAGCCGGTCGTCGACGTTGGACAGGCCGATGCCGCCCGAGGGGCTGACCTCGCCCGCCAGGATGCGGCGCAGCAGGTCGGGATCCATGCCGGTGCCGTCGTCCTCGATGACGACGAGTGCCTCGGCGCCCGCGTCCTGTGCGGTGATGCTGATGTGGCTCTTGTCGGCCTTGCCCTCCAGGCCGTGTTTGACGGCGTTCTCGACGAGCGGTTGCAGGCAGAGGAACGGGAGCGCGACCGGCAGTACTTCGGGGGCGATCTGCAGGGTGACCGAGAGGCGCTCACCGAAGCGCGCCCGGACGAGTGCCAAGTAGTGGTCGATGGCGTGGAGTTCGTCGGCGAGGGTCGTGAAGTCGCCGTGCCTGCGGAACGAGTAGCGGGTGAAGTCGGCGAATTCCAGGAGCAGTTCACGGGCGCGCTCCGGGTCGGTGCGGACGAACGAGGCGATCACCGCGAGCGAGTTGAAGATGAAGTGCGGGGAGATCTGGGCCCGAAGTGCCTTGATCTCGGCCTCGATCAGGCGGGTGCGGGACTGGTCCAGATCCGCCAACTCAAGCTGTACGGAGACCCAGCGGGCGACCTCTCCGGCGGCCCGGACGAGGACGGCGGACTCGCGCGGGGCGCAAGCGACCAGCGCGCCGTGGACCCGGTCGTCGACGGTGAGCGGGGCGACCACCGCCCAGCGCAACGGGCAGTCGGGGGCGTAGCAGGTGAGCCGGAACGCCTCGCCGCGGCCGGTCTCCAGGGGGCCCGCGAGGCGTTCCATGATCTCGGCGCGGTGGTGGTCGCCGATGCCGTCCCAGGCGAGGACCTGCTTCTGGTCGGTCAGGCAGAGCGCGTCGGTGCCGAGCAGCGTACGCAGTCTGCGGGCCGAGCGGCGGGCTGTCTCCCCGGTGAGGCCGGCGCGCAGCGGGGGTGCGGCGAGGGACGCTGTGTGCAGGGTCTGGAAGGTGGCGTGCTCGACGGGGGTGCCGAGCCCGCCGAGGCTCTCGTGCCGCGCGGTGCGCCGCCCGAGCCAGAAGCCGGCGGTGAGCAGGGGGAGTACGGCGACGCAGAGGCCGGCCAGGAATCCGCTCATGTGGCCGTCTCCGTAGGGCAGTTGGGCGATCCGTTCACGGTGTCGCGAAGGCTCCCTTTGGTTTTCGTCACGCCTTCACCTCCGCCCGCAGTTCCTCCGGCAGATGGAACCGGGCCAGGATCGCCGCCGTCCCCGTCGGCACCCGGCCCGGGGTCGCCAGCGACACCAGCACCATCGTGAGGAACCCCAGCGGCACCGACCAGAGCGCGGGCCAGGCGAGCAGGGCGTGCAGCGGGCCCGTGCCCGGGAAGCCCGCCATGGTCGCGGCCACCGCGACGAACGCCGACCCGCCGCCGACCAGCATCCCGGCCGCCGCACCGGGCGGGGTGAGCCGGGTCCACCAGATGCCGAGGACCAGCAACGGGCAGAAGGAGGACGCCGACACCGCGAACGCGAGTCCCACGGCGTCGGCGACGGGCAGCCCGCCGACCAGCACGCTCGCCACCAGCGGTACGACCATGGCGAGGACCGTGCCGAGCCTGAAGTGCCGTACCCCGCGCGACGGAAGCACGTCCTGGGTGAGGACCCCGGCCACGGCCATGGTCAGCCCCGACGCGGTGGACAGGAACGCGGCGAAGGCGCCGCCCGCGACCAGCGCGCCGAGCAGATCGCCGCCGACTCCGCCGATCATGCGGTCGGGCAGCAGGAGTACGGCCGCGTCGGCGTCGCCGGTGAGGGTGAGTTCGGGGGTGTACAGGCGTCCGAGGGCGCCGTAGACGGGCGGGAGGAGGTAGAAGGCGCCGATCAGGCCGAGGACGGCGACCGTGGTGCGGCGGGCGGCGACTCCGTGCGGGCTGGTGTAGAAGCGGACGACGACGTGCGGGAGGCCCATGGTGCCGAGGAAGGTGGCCAGGATGAGGCCGTACGTCGCGTACAGCGGGCGTTCCTCGCGGCTCGCGGCCAGCGAGGTCGACATGCCGCCGTTGGTGCCGCGGTCGGCGACGGGCACCGGTGCGCCCTTGGCGAAGGTGAGGCGGGTGCCGCGTTCGATGTGGTGGGTGCCGGTGGGGAGTTGGAGCTTCGTCGCGTCGTGTACGTGGCCGTCGACCTTGCCGGTGACCGTGACCGTGAGGGGTCCGTCGATCCTGAGGTCGAGCGTCTCGTCGACCCGAACTGCCCGCTGTTCACGGAACGTTGCCGGTTCCTCGAAGGCGCGTCGGGGTGCTCCGTCGCTCTGCCAGGCGAGGACCAGGAAGAGGGCGGGGACGAGCAGCGCGGTGAGCTTCAGCCAGTACTGGAAGGCCTGCACGAAGGTGATGCTGCGCATGCCGCCGGCCGCGACGGTGGCGACGACCACGACGGCGACGATCAGGCCGCCGAGTGAGTCGGGCGCGCCGGTGAGGACGGTCAACGTCAGCCCCGCGCCCTGGAGTTGGGGCAGCAGGTACAGCCAGCCGACCCCGACGACGAAGGCTCCCGCGAGGCGTCGTACGGCGTGCGAGGCGAGGCGGGCCTCGGCGAAGTCGGGGAGGGTGTAGGCGCCGGAGCGGCGCAGCGGGGCGGCGACGAACAGCAGGAGCACCAGATATCCGGCGGTGTAGCCGACCGGGTACCAGAGCATGTCGGGGCCCTGGACCAGGACCAGTCCCGCGATGCCCAGGAACGAGGCGGCGGAGAGGTATTCGCCGCTGATCGCGGCCGCGTTGAGGCGGGGGCCGACCGTGCGGGAGGCGACGTAGAAGTCGGAGGTGGTGCGGGAGATGCGCAGGCCGAAGGCGCCGACGAGGACCGTGGCCACGACGACGAGGGCCACCGCCGGTACCGCGTAACTGGAGTTCACCGGGTCAGCGGTCCTCGACGAGGCGGACGAAGTCGCGTTCGTTGCGTTCGGCGCGGCGCACGTACCAGAGGGCGAGGAGGACGAGTGGGGCGTAGAGGCAGAAGCCGAGGACCAGCCATTCGAGGCGGTGGGAGTCGGGGGTCGCCGCGAAGACGAGGGGCAGCGGGCCGACCAGGAGGACCAGGACCCCGAACACCGTTAGGGCGGCGCGGAGTTGGGTGCGCATGAGGGAGCGGACGTAGGTGTGGCCGAGGGTGGTCTGTTCGTCGATCTCGGTGCGGGGGCGGGAGTAGCCCGAGGCACGGCGGGTGCGGCGGAGCGGGCCGGTGACGACAACCCTGCGTTCGGTGGGGTCTTGGGGCATCGTCATGATCTCCGCATCAGCAGGTCCCGCAGTTCGCGGGTGTGGCGGCGGCTGACCTGGAGTTCCTCGCCGCCCACGAGAACGCTCACCGTCCCTGCGTCCAGGCGGAGTTCGCCGATGTGGCGGAGGGCGACGAGGTGGCGGCGGTGGATGCGGACGAAGCCGCGGGCGCGCCAGCGATCCTCCAGGGTGGACAGCGGGATGCGGACGAGATGGCTGCCCCGGTCGGTGTGCAGGCGGGCGTAGTCGCCCTGGGCCTCGACGTGGGTGATGTCGTCGACGGTCACGAAGCGCGTGACGCCGCCGAGTTCGACGGCGATGTGGTCGGGGTCGGGTTCGTGCACGGGTATCCGCGGTGCGGAGCCGCCGAGTTCGGCGGCCCGGCGCACGGCCTCGGCGAGCCGTTCCTTGCGGACGGGCTTCAGGACGTAGTCAACTGCCTTGAGATCGAAGGCCTGTACGGCGAAGTCCTCGTGCGCGGTGACGAACACGACGAGCGGCGGCTGCGCGAATCCCGTCAGCAGCCGTGCCATGTCGAGGCCGTCGAGGCCGGGCATCTGGATGTCCAGGAACACCACGTCGATGGCTTCCGGTCCGTCCGGGCCCGATTCCAGGGCCCTGTTGATGCGGCGCAGCGCCTCGGTCGCGTCGCCCGCGCCCTCCGCGCTGCCGATGCGTGGATCGGCGTTGAGCAGGTACAGCAACTCCTCCAGCGAGGGGCGTTCGTCGTCGACGGCGAGGGCGCGCAGCATGAACGTGGAGTCTAGGAGCAATTCGTACGCCTGGACATGTGCCGGGCGTGGACGTTCGCGCTGGATACAGTGCGGGCATGAGCAGCAGGACCACTCCGTTCGACGATCTCGACCGCAAGATCATCACCGCGTTGATGGCGAACGCCAGGACCAGTTTCGCCGAGATCGGCGCGGCCATCGGGCTGTCCTCGACGGCGGTGAAGCGGCGCGTGGACCGGTTGCGCGAGACGGGTGTGATCACCGGGTTCACGGCGACGGTGCAACCGTCCGCGCTCGGCTGGCGCACGGAGGCGTACGTGGAGGTGTACTGCGAGGGCGCCGCGCCCCCCAGGCGGCTCGCGGAGGTGGTGCGCAACCATCCGGAGATCACGGCGGCGATGACGGTGACCGGGGGCGCGGACGCGCTGCTGCACGTACGGGCGACGGATGTGGACCACTTCGAGGAGGTCCTGGAGCGCATCCGGCAGGAGCCGTTCATCCGGAAGACGATCAGCGTGATGGTGCTGTCCCACCTCCTCCCGGAAAGCCCGGAGGCGGGCGCCACCCACCCCGCACCGGAGAGCGCACCAGACGTGCGCTGAAGCCGCCAAAGACGCAGCATTCCTGCGCAGACACGCAGCCTTCATCGCTTGTCGCGCGTATTGGTCTCTTCCTACCGTGGTGTCAACCCCAGTCGTCATCAAAGGAAGCGGAGGGACCCCTCTGTGCCCGACACCCGTGTGCGGCGCCGGCGGCGCTTTCTCGTCTGCGAACCCAGACACTTCGCCGTGCAGTACGCGATCAATCCCTGGATGCATCCCGATGCCCAGGTCGACGTGGACCTCGCCCAGGAGCAGTGGCAGACGCTGATCAGCGCCTACCGCTCCCACGGCCACACCGTGGACACCCTGACCCCGGTGGCCGGCCTCCCGGACATGGTCTTCGCCGCGAACTCGGCGGTCGTCGTCGACGGCCGCGTCTTCGGCTCCCTCTTCCACGCGCCCGAGCGGCGTCCCGAGTCCATCCACTACGACACGTGGTTCAAGGCGGCGGGCTACGACGTCTACCGCCCCGAGTCCGTGAGCGAGGGCGAGGGCGACCTGATCCCGACCGGCCGCTATGTGCTGGCCGGCACCGGCTTCCGTACGACCCGCGAGGCCCATCGCGAGGTGCAGGAGTTCTTCGGCGTCCCGGTGATCAGCCTGACGCTGATCGACCCGTACTTCTACCATCTGGACACGGCGCTGTTCGTGCTCGACGAGGACAACATCTGCTACTACCCGGACGCGTTCTCGCCGGGTAGCCGCGAGGTGCTGGCGCGACTGTTCCCCGACGCGGTGCTCGCGACCCGTGAGGACGCGATGACATTCGGCCTCAACTCCGTGTCGGACGGCCTGCACGTCTTCATCGCGCCCCAGGCCGAGGCACTGGCCTCGCGCCTCGCCGACCACGGTTACGTCCCCGTCCCCGTCGACCTGTCGGAGTTCCACAAAGCCGGCGGCGGCATCAAGTGCTGCACCCAGGAGATCCGCTCATGACCGCACCCGCCAGTGCCCGTACGTCCGCCGACCTCATCCGCGCCGAGGAGCCGGTCCTCGCGCACAACTACCACCCGCTGCCGGTGGTCGTCGCCCGCGCCGAGGGCACCTGGGTGGAGGACGTCGAGGGCCGCCGCTACCTCGACATGCTCGCGGGCTACTCGGCCCTCAACTTCGGTCACCGACACCCGGTGTTGATCGAGGCCGCCCACCGCCAGCTCGACCAGCTGACCCTCACCTCCCGCGCCTTCCACAACGACAAGCTCGCCGAATTCGCCGAGCGGCTCGCGGAGTTGACCGGGCTCGACATGGTGCTGCCGATGAACACCGGCGCGGAGGCGGTCGAGAGCGGCATCAAGGTGGCCCGCAAATGGGCCTACGACGTGAAGGGCGTCCCGGCCGACCAGGCGACCATCGTCGTCGCGGCGGAGAACTTCCACGGCCGTACGACGACGATCGTCAGCTTCTCGACGGACGAGACGGCGCGGGCGGGCTTCGGTCCCTTCACTCCCGGTTTCCGGATCGTGCCGTACAACGACCTCGCCGCGCTGGAGGCGGCGGTCGACGAGACGACGGCGGCGGTACTGATCGAGCCCATCCAGGGCGAGGCCGGGGTGATCATTCCGGACGCGGGCTATCTGGCCGGTGTGCGTGAACTGACCCGCCGCAAGGGCTGCTTGTTCATCGCCGACGAGATCCAGTCGGGGCTGGGCCGCACGGGCCGCACGCTCGCGGTCGAGCACGAGGGTGTCGTGCCGGACGTACTCCTGCTCGGCAAGGCGCTGGGCGGTGGGATCGTGCCGGTGTCGGCGGTGGTCGCGCGCCGAGAGGTACTGGGGGTACTGCGCCCGGGCGAGCACGGTTCGACGTTCGGCGGCAACCCGCTCGCCGCGGCGGTCGGCACGGCGGTCGTCGAACTCCTGGAGACCGGTGAATTCCAGCGCAGGGCAACGGAGTTGGGTGTCGTGCTGCGCGACGGACTGACCGAGCTGGTCGGCAAGGGCGTGGTCGGTTTCCGCGCGCGGGGCCTGTGGGCGGGCGTCGACGTCGACCCGGCGATCGGCACGGGGCGCGAGATCAGCGAACGGCTCATGCGCGGGGGCGTGTTGGCCAAGGACACCCACGGCTCGACGATTCGACTGGCGCCGCCGCTGACCATCACGGCGGACGAACTCCGGTCGGCCTTGGGCACGTTGGAGAAGGTGCTGACGCAAGGGGCGTGAGTCCGCGCGAGCTGTCGGGGTTGGCTGGATCGACGGACGGGGGTCGGTGGTCGGTCCAGCCAGGCCCGCAGGGAGGCGGGTAACTCCCCTGCGGCAGCGTCCACTTACCGGCCGCGCTCTGCTCCGCAGGAAGGCACTGGCCCGAGAAACGTGAGGTGTGGGGCTCGGCTGGATCCACGCACGGAGGTCGGTCCAGCCGCGCCCGCCGGGATACGCGTAACTCCCGTACGACAGCGGCTACTTACCCGCAGCGCCCTGCTCCGCAGGAGTACCGGTACCGGTACCGCTGTCGGCCAGAGCGGCCTGGGCGAGGAGGCGGCGGGCCAGGTCGCGGGCCTCGGCGACGGTCAGTGAGGCCCAGAGTCCGGGCTCGCCGCGCACGACCGGGCCCACGTCCAGGGTGACCCGGCTGATCGGCCGTTCCGGGATCGCCAACAGCAGTCGCTTCACCGCGACCTGTCGGCCGCAAGTAGTCACCAACGGTGCTTCACCTGACGGCGGGAGCGGCTCCTGCCCTGACCGATTCATCTCCTCCACGACCCTTCCCTGAGTACCCGGCGAGGTATCAGGAGCAGCGCCGAGCGGGCCCGGGTTGTTCCCGGGGACCGGCTGTCGCCACCCGTTCGGTCCGACGGCGACGGGTGCCCACGCCCTTGCACCACTCGCAGCACTCGCAGCACTCACAGCACTCACAGCACTCACAGCACTCACAGGGAGCGTCGACCTCGGTCTCACCGCAGACCCCGACCGGCCGTAGCCCACCGTGCACCCCTGCACACCGCACCGTGGCGGTCACGGACCGTCCGGTGAACCCCGGGCGAATTCTCGCCCGCCCTCCGGTCAGAACAGAGTCAAGGGACGCGGTGGGGGCCATAGCGCCCTCATAAGATCGCTGGTACCGCCATCTTTCGTACGACTCCCCTCTGGAGGCCCGGCGTGCCCGAAACCGCGCGCGGCGCCGAAGCCGATGCCGAGCCCGGTCCGACACCGGCCTCGGAGCTGACCCCGCCCACACCCGAACCCCGTACCGACCAGCCCCGTACCTCCCGCCGCCGCACCGTGCTGCTCGCGGCCGGTGCCCTGGTCGCCGTAGCGGCGGTGGGAGCCGGAGTGCTCACGGCCCGCGGCGCCGGATCGGACGGAAAGGCCACCGCTGCCGCCGGCGGGCTCCCGCACACCACCGTCGAGGTCGCGACCTCCGGGTGCGGGAGTGGCTGGACGCACCCGCAGGCCGGCCACCAGGTCTTCGAGCTGCACAACACGTCCAGTACGGCGGCCGAGGTGTATCTGACCGACGCGAAGACCGGTGCGGTCTACGGCGAGGTCGAAGGGCTGGCGCCGGGGACCGTCCGGCCGCTCGGAGTCACCCTCGGGAACGGGTCGTACGCCTTCAAGTGTCTGCCCGACGACGCCGACGCCGTGAGCGGACCCACCGTGCGGATCACCGGCTCGAAGGTGAAAAGCGGACCGGCCGCTGTGCCGATCACCCAGCAGGAGCTGATCCCGCCGACGCTCGCCTACCAGAAGTGGATTCAGGCCCGAACCGTCGAACTCGCCCGGAAGACCGACGTGTTGCGGGCCGCCGTCGATCGAGGTGACCTCGCCGCCGCCCGGAAGGCCTGGCTGCCCGCGCATCTCGTCTATGAGCGGATGGGCGCCGCCTACGGCACGTTCGGCGACTCCGACGGGGCGATCAACGGCACCACGGCCGGGCTCGCTGACGGGGTGCACGACGCCGGGTTCACCGGGTTCCACCGGGTCGAGTACGGGCTGTGGCACGGCGAGTCGGCGAGCGGGCTGCGCGGTCCCGCCGATCAACTCGCCAAGGACGTCCACGCGTTGGAGACCAGCTGGCCCGCCCAGCGGATGGATCCGGCCGACACCGGTCTGCGTGCGCACGAGATCCTGGAGAACACCGTGCAGTTCGAGCTGACCGGCCGCACCGACTACGGCAGCGGGACCAATCTGGCCACCGCCCGCGCCAATCTCGACGGCACCCGCGTGCTGCTCGGATACCTGGGCCCGCTGCTGAGGACGCGTGACGCGGGGTTCGCTGAACTCGGCGACTGGATGGACCGGGCGCAGCACACCCTGGACGGCCTCGACCGCTCCGGAAAGTGGACACCGCTCTCCCAACTCTCGCGTCCGCAGCGGGAGAAGGTCGACGCCGACCTCGGTGGACTGGTCGAGCGGCTGGCCGACGTGGCCGCCCTCACGGACGTACGGAGGACCGCGTGAAGCGCGGATACGAGGTGGGCCGCCGGGGTTTCCTGGCGAGTGCGGCAGCTGTGGCCGGTGGCGGTCTTGTCGCCGCCGATCGCGGTGCCGCCGCGGCTGCCGTGCAGACGCCGGCCACGACCGTCCCCTTCCACGGAGTTCATCAGGCCGGGATCGTCACCCCGGCGCAGCGCGCCACGGCGTTCGTGTCCTTCGACACCACTGCCGAGGACAAGTCCGAACTCACCGACCTGCTCAGGACGTTGACCGACCGGGCCCGTTTCCTGACCGCCGGTGGCAGCCCGGCCGACCTGGGCATCACCGCCCCGCCCGCCGATTCGGGCACGCTCGGCCCGGACCTCCCCGCCGACCGGCTGAGCGTCACGGTCGGCGTCGGGGCGTCCCTCTTCGACGAGCGCTATGGGCTCGCGAAGCTCACACCCCGTCGGCTGACCGCGATGCCGTCGTTCCCCGACGACGATCTCAACTCCGCCTGGTGTCACGGCGATCTGAGCGTGCAGTTCTGCGCCGACAGCGCGGACACCGTGCTGCACGCGCTGCGCGATGTCACCCGGCACACGCGCGGCGGGCTCCAAGTGCGGTGGCGGACGGACGGGTTCATCAGTCCGCCGCGTCCCTCGGGCACCCCGCGCAACCACCTCGGCTTCAAGGACGGCATCGCCAACCCGGAGGTGACCGACGCGCGCGCGATGAACGACCTTGTGTGGGTGGGCAGTAGCGGCGGCGAACCGGACTGGGCGACCGGCGGCAGCTATCAAGTCGTAAGACTCATACGGATGTTGGTGGAGTTCTGGGACCGGGTCTCGATCACCGAGCAGGAGCGGATGTTCGGCCGCGCCCGGGACACCGGCGCCCCGCTGGACGGGCGGCACGAGAAGGACACCCCGAACTTCGCGCAGGACCCGCAGGGCGATGTGATCCCGCTCGACAGCCACATCCGGCTCGCCAACCCGCGCACCACGCAGAGCGCGGACCAGCGCATCCTACGTCGCGGCTACAACTACGACCGGGGCATGGACAGCAACGGCAACCTCGACATGGGGCTGCTGTTCTGCTGCTACCAGCAGGACCTGGCCCGGCAGTTCGAGAACGTGCAGAAGCGGCTGGCCGGTGAACCGCTGGTCGACTACATCTCGCCGTACGGCGGCGGCTACTTCTTCGCGCTGCCCGGGGTGCGGGACG
Organism: Streptomyces prunicolor; assembly: GCF_045162825.1. Classification (NCBI taxonomy): domain Bacteria; kingdom Bacillati; phylum Actinomycetota; class Actinomycetes; order Kitasatosporales; family Streptomycetaceae; genus Streptomyces; species Streptomyces prunicolor. The sequence goes on from NZ_CP108676.1 coordinate 1,541,979, forward strand.
CGTCCGACTGGCTGGGGCGCACCCTGCTGACCTGAGGCACCTCAGACTCGCGACAGCGCCGATCTGAGACACGGGTCAAGAACAGGCCAACAGACCATGAGAATTTCCTGACCGGACATTCGCTCTCACGTCATTGCCGCTCCCCCGCCCCGCCGTCACCATTGCCCAGGCTACGGCGGTAGGTGCCACGGCCATGGACGGTGTGGCAGCAGAACCACTGCTCCCGGAAGGCGAGACAGCATGATCGGCAAAGGAAGAAACCCCGGTGCACGGCGCCGGTTGACGCGCGTGGGCGCCCTGCTCGGCGCCGCGGCCCTGGCCACCGCGGGCGGGGCGGTCCCCGCGTCGGCGGCCTCGAACGGCCATCAGCCCTCGGGCGGCACGCACACCTCGACGCCGATCAAGCACGTGGTCGTGATCTACGACGAGAACATCTCGTTCGACCACTACTTCGCCACCTACCCCCAGGCCGCGAACACCGACGGCACGAAGTTCAAGGCCGCGGCGCACACGCCGAAGGCCGACAACCTGCTCAACGCCGGGCTGCTGAAGAAGAACCCGAACCTCTACACGCCGACGCGGCTGAGCAGTTCGCAGGCGATGACCTGCGACCAGAACCACTCCTACGGCCCCGAGCAGTACGCGGCCAACGGCGGCAAGGCCGACAAGTACGTCGAGAACACCGAGGTCAACAAGTGCACGGGCCTCTTCGGTGAGCCCGGCCTGGTGATGGACTACTACGACGGCAACACCGTCACGGGCATGTGGAACTACGCCCAGCAGTACGCCCTCAACGACCGTTCGTTCAGCTCGAATTACGGTCCCTCGACGCCCGGCGCGCTGAACCTGATATCGGGTCAGACGCACGGCGTGATCTCCGTCGACCCTGCCTCCGGCACCGAGAACCCGAAGCAGACGACGACCCCGGACTCGTACGCCGTGGTCTCCCCGAACGCCAAGGGTGTCGGCACGGTCATCAACGACCCCGACCCTGCCTTCGACGACTGCTCCGACAAGGACCACACCGCGACCAGCGCGCTCGCGGAGATGCAGGGCAAGAACATCGGTGACCTGCTCAACTCCAAGAACGTGAGCTGGGGTTGGTTCCAGGGCGGCTTCCGGCCCAGCACCGCGTGGGACGGCAAGAGCGGTGACTACGCGCAGTGCGCCGGCACCACCCACACCAACGTGGGCGGCGCGGCGTCGGAGGACTACAGCGCGCACCACGAGCCGTTCGAGTACTACAAGTCGACGTCGAACCCGCACCACTTGGCGCCGAAGTCCGTCGCCGAGATCGGGCACAACGGCCGGGCGAACCACAACTACGACCTGACCGACTTCGACGCCGCGCTGAAGGCCGACAACCTTCCGGCGGTGAGCTTCCTGAAGGCGGCCGAGTACCAGGACGGGCACGCCGGTTACTCGGACCCGACCGACGAGCAGAATTTCCTGATCAAGGAGATCAACGCCCTTCAGAAGTCGCCCGAGTGGAAGTCGACGGCGGTCGTGCTCGCCTACGACGACTCCGACGGCTGGTACGACCACGTCTCCGCGAAGGTGCTCAACGGCTCGAAGGACTCGACCGTCGGCTCCAACAGCAAGGCCACGGACAGCCCGGCCTGCCAGGCGGGTCCGGCCGCGAAGGGCGGTTACGCGGACCGCTGCGGTCCCGGTACCCGGCAGCCGCTGCTGGTCATCTCGCCGTACAGCAAGGTCAACAAGATCGACCACACCGCCACCGAGCAGGCGTCGATCACGCAGTTCATCGAGGACAACTGGCACACCGGCCGCATCGGTGACGCATCCTTCGACCAGCGGGCCGGCACCCTCGGCGGCATGTTCGACTTCCGGCACCCCAACAACAAGCAGGTGCTGCTGAACGCGAACGGCTCGGTGAAGTCGGTGAAGCGGATCCCGCACTACACGCAGACGTCGTCGACGGCCACGAAGGCCCCGTACCCGGCGTACGTCCAGGACCTGAAGGCGCAGAACGTCGCCGCCAGCAGCGACTCCTCCACGGCTCTGCCGGTCGCGATCGGCGCCGGTCTGCTCACGGCGGTGGGAGCGACCACGGCGTTCGCCGTGTACCGCCGCAGGACGCGTACCGCGTCCCTGTAAGTCACCGTGAACGGGGGCTGGTTGGCCCCGTACCGAGGGCGGCGAGGATGATCTCCTCGCCGCCCTCGGTCGTGTCGGCGGCGACCTGATCGCCCCGGTTCCGCCCAGCGGCACCTGCCCCTACACTGGCAGCTCACGAGGTACCGGGTGACCTGCGAGAACAGGTCGGTCGAGCCGACCCGCCGGAGTGAGGAGCGACCCCCCTTGTTCTACTACCTCCTGAAATACGTCATTCTGGGGCCTTTGCTCCGGCTGACCTTCCGCCCCCGGATCGAGGGCCTGGAGCACATACCGGAGGAGGGCCCGGCGATCGTCGCCGGCAACCATCTGTCGTTCGCCGACCACTTCCTGTTGCCGGCGGTCCTCAAGCGCCGGATCACCTTCCTCGCCAAGGCCGAGTACTTCACCGGCCCCGGCATCCGCGGCCGTCTCACCGCGACCTTCTTCCGCAGCGCGGGCCAGATCCCGGTCGACCGCTCCGGCAAGGAGGCGGGTCAGGCCGCGATCCGCGAGGGCCTCGGCGTCCTGAGCAAGGACGAGCTGCTCGGCATCTACCCGGAGGGCACCCGCTCCCACGACGGCCGCCTCTACAAGGGCAAGGTCGGCGTCGCGGTCATGGCGCTGACGGCCCAGGTCCCGGTCATCCCCTGCGCGATGATCGGCACCTTCGAGGCCCAGCCCCCCGGCAAGGTCATCCCCAACATCCACCCCGTGACGATCCGCTTCGGCAAGCCCCTCGACTTCTCCCGCTACGAGGGCATGGAGAACGAGAAGGCGATCCTGCGCGCCGTCACCGACGAGATCATGTACGCGATCCTCATGCTCTCCGAGCAGGAGTACGTCGACCAGTACGCGGCCGTCGCCAAGGCGGAGCAGGCGGCCGCGGCGAAGGAACGCAAGTTCCCGCGCCTGCCGCTGAGTTGAGACCCCGAGAGTCCTGAGTCGATGTGAGTGAGGGGCGGCCGGTTCTGAACCGGCCGCCCCTCACCACGTACAACTACTGCCTACGACTTGCTGTTTACGACGTGCTGCTTACGGCACCGGCGTCGCGTGCGGGGTGCACGTGAAGTCGGCCTTGTCGAGCTTGCCGGTCAACAGGTAGGCGTCGACACGGGAGTTGATGCACGGGTTGACCAGACCGGTCACACCGTGCGAACCGGCGTCCTTCTCGGTGATGAGCCGGGAGCCCTTGAAGCTCTTGTGCAGGACGACCGCGCCCTCGTACGGCGTGGCGGCGTCGCGCTGCGACTGCACGATGAGGACGGGCGGCAGACCCTTGCCGGTCTTGACCTTGACCGGGGACTGCTGCTTGACGGGCCAGGTGGCGCACGGCAGGTTCATCCAGGCGTTGGACCAGGTCAAGAACGGGTACTTCTTGTTGAGCGCCGTGTTGTCCTTGTCCCACTTCGCCCAGCTGGTGGGCCACTTGGCGTCGGTGCACTCGACGGCCGTGTAGACGGCGTTGCCGTTCTCCGAGGAGATGTTGCCCGCAGTGTCCGACATGTCGGGCGAGGCCGCGTCGATCAGCGGCTGGGGGTCACCGGCGACGTACTTGCTGAACGCGGTGGCGACCGGCACCCACGAGGAGTCGTAGTACGGGGCGCCCTGGAAGAAGCCGAGCAGCTCGGCCGGACCGACGACCCCGCCGAGCGGGCTCTTCTTGGCGGTGGCGCGCAGCTGGAGCCACTTGGCCTGGACGGCGGCACGGGTGGTGCCGAGGTGGAAGGCCGCGTCGTTCTTGGCGACCCAGTCCTCCCAGTCCTTCCAGCGGCCCTCGAAGGCGACGTCCTGGCCCAGGTTGGCCTCGTACCAGATGTTGTCCTGCGCCGGGTTGACGACGCTGTCGACGATCATGCGGCGGAGGTGGCTCGGGAACAGGGTGCCGTAGACGGCGCCGAGGTAGGTGCCGTAGGAGACGCCCAGGTAGTTGAGCTTCTTCTCGCCGAGGGCGGCGCGGATGACGTCGAGGTCGCGCGCGGTGTTCGGCGTGGTCATCTGCGCGAGCATGGTGCGGCCGGTGCGCTTGGCGCAGCCGTCGGCGTACTCACGGGCCAACTTGCGCTGGGCGTTCTTGTCGGCGGTGCTGTCCGGTACCGGGTCCGCCTTGGGCGCCTTCACGAACTCCTGCGGGTCGATACAGGAGATGGGCGCCGAGTGGCCGACACCGCGCGGGTCGAAGCCCACGAAGTCGTACGCCTTGGACGTGTTGACCCACAGCGGGTTCTTGGTGGTGACCCGGAGCGGGAAGCGCATTCCGGAGCCGCCCGGCCCGCCGGGGTTGTAGACGAGCGCGCCCTGGCGCTCCGCCGCGGTGCCGGTGCTGACCGCACGGTCGACGGCGAGTTTGATCTTCTTGCCGTTCGGCTTGGTGTAGTCGATCGGCACGGTGACCCAGCCGCACTGGACCGGCTTCGCGAAGCCCCAGTCGGTGGGGCAGTCCTGCCAGTCGATCCCGGCCTTGGCGGCGCGGGCGGCGGTGAGCGCGGCGCCCTGGGCCGCCGCGCGGTCCTGCCCGTACCCGGCGCTCTGGTTGGTCTGCGCGTTGGCCGCGGGTGCCACCACGGCGCCGGCTATCAGTGCCGCCGCCGCGAATCCGGCCGAACCGAACGCCATCACCCGGCTCTTCGGTTTGTTGTGCCTCAAGTGGGCCCCTCCCCGTACATCGTTGCGAAATGGTCTCGGAGGATCCTCGCGGCTGTGAGCCGTCTGAGAACAGAGGCGGTTGACCTTCTTTACCAATCCGATAAGCGGAAACGACCGTCCCGCTCAGCGGATACTCACCCGAGGAACGCCAACGCCTCGTCCAATACCCGCCGCAGCCGCAGCGCGTCGGAGGCGATCGCGCTCACCAGCACGGCGGGCCCGGCGAGCGGCACGAGGCTCGCACACTCCCCCACCATGCGCGCCGCGACCGGCTCCTGGCTGAACTCCGGCCGTACGACGACGAGTTGCCCCACAGCGCGATGCCCGCCGAGCACGGCGGGCCCGTCCCAGCCACCCGGCGCCCCCGGCCCACAGGCCAACTCCTGATCAAGCACGGTACGCCCAGCAACCTTTACTGAGAGCCGACTGGTGAGCCGCCCCGGCTCCTCCCCCACCCGCCCGAGCACCTGTTCCTCACGCAGCACGAGCCGGGCGGATCCGGCGAGGTCGACACGCGTAGTCACCCGCAGATCACTACCTTGCACGGAGATCAACTGCTCGGGCAACCAGTGCAGTTCACCACCCTCGGCGACGTCGATCCGCACGTCGTACCGTGACTCGCCCTTCGCCTGCCCCGGCAGCGCGATGGTCGCGGCAGCGGACCCGACCCGCAACCGAGCCCCCCGCTCGACACCCGCCTCGACGGCGAAGTGATCCCCGCCGAGCGGCCCGCTCATGGCCCCGACCAGCATGACCCGAGCCTCGGACCCACTCGCCCGAGTCCGCCGCAACGCGAGCGGCCCGTCCCCCTCCAGCACGGGCAGCGCGGTACCGCCCCGCCCGTCGTCCCGGGCCACGATCCGCGCGGTGGCCCGCACCCCGGTCACGATCACGCCGTCCACGCGGCGAGCCGCTCCCGCACCCAGCGGGCGACCTCGCCGACCCCCGCCTCTGTCCTCAACGACTGGAACACGACGGGCAGTTCGGCCCGCTGAGCCTTGGCATCGGCGGCCATCCGCCCCAGATCGGACCCGACGTACGGCGCGAGGTCGGTCTTGTTGACCACGAGCAGGTCAGCCGTGGTCACCCCGGGCCCGCCCTTGCGCGGAATGTCGTCCCCACCGGCCACGTCGATCACAAAGATCTGCGCGTCGACGAGCCCCTTGGAGAAGGTGGCGGTGAGGTTGTCCCCACCCGACTCGACGAGGATGAGATCCAACGGCCCGACCTCGTCCTCCAAGTCCTCGACGGCTTCGAGGTTGGCGGAGATATCGTCCCGAATGGCGGTGTGCGGACAGGCCCCCGTCTCCACGGCGGTGATCCGCTCGGGCGGCAACACAGCCTCCCGCAACAGGAATTCGGCGTCCTCGCGGGTGTAGATGTCGTTGGTGACGACAGCGAGGGACAGCTCGTCCCGCAGGGCCCGGCAGAGCGCGGCGACGGTGGCGGTCTTCCCGGACCCGACGGGCCCACCGAGCCCGATCCGCAGGGCGCGGTGGGTTCCGTCGGGGCGGTGCGCGTCGGCACTGACGGCGGCGGGGCCGTCGTGGGTGTGGTCGAGATGCATGGGGCGGCTCCTAGGTCAGCTGGGGCGGCGTCGGTTTTCAACTGGGCCGGCACCACTTGGCCCGTCCGGCGTTTGAGGACGAGGCCGTCCAGGCCGATCGGGGGTCCAGGGGGCGGAGCCCCCGGGGAACGGGGTCGAAGGGGCAGCGCCCCTGGAGGATGGGACGGGTAGGGGCGGCGGGGGCGAGGAAATCCCCTACGACGCGAACAACCGCACAGCCCAAGCTGCATGTGCCTCCGCCCCGATCTCCAGGAACGGCGCGGACGCACAAGGAAGTTCATCAACCCCCTCGGCAAGAACCCGCCGCCCCGCCTCCACCGCCCGATCGGCGACAAGGTCCAACTCCGGCGCCAACCGGGCCAGTACGGCCGTAGCGTCGAAGGGGTCCAGGCTCAGCAACCGCACCGTCGCGGACGCCGGCCCACTCACACTCTCGTAGGCCGCGCAGTACGCCGCATCCTCCGCCCCCAGCCCGGCCGACCGAGCCACCAGCCCCAACACCACCGGCTGATGCGCCCCCTTGGGGAACTCCCGTGCGAGGGCGTCGAGTTCAGCGGACGGCCAGGTGGCCCGAGCGGCCCGCATCAACTGCCGCCCCAGCCTCCGCGAGGCCACCCGCAACGCGGGCGACGGAGTCCGCGCATCGACAGCGAGGTCCAACTCCCCCGGATCGGCACCGAGTACGGCCGCAGCGGCCACCGCGGCGGACACGAGACCGGCCGTATGCAACCGCCCCCGGCAGAACTCACCAAGAGTGGCCGCGCCGGTGACGCGCCCGGCCTTGACGGCGGCTTCCGCCCCGCCGGAGTGCGCATGCCCCCCGGCGGGAAAGCGCCCGTCGGCCAGAACCAGCAATGCTCCCCTGGACATCAGAAGAGGAAGTACCGCTGGGCCATGGGCAGTTCGGCCGCCGGAGTTGCCTCGACGAGCTCCCCGTCGATGTGCACGGCGAAGCTGTCGGGGTCGACCTGGACGCGAGGCCGGGCATCGTTCTCCCGCATGTCCGCCTTGGTGACCCCACGCGTGGACTCGATGGCGATGAACTTCTTGCCGAGGTCGAGCCGTTCGGGAAGTCCGTCCTCGATCGCCAACGGTGCGACGAAGTTGAAGGAGTTGGCGGCCGGTGCCCGTCCGATCGCGCCGAACATCGGCCGCGGCAGGATGGGTTGAGGTGTCGGGATGGACGCGTTGGCATCGCCCATCTGCGCGTAGGCGATCTGCCCGCCCTTGATGACGAGGTGCGGCTTGACACCGAAGAACGCCGGCTCCCACAGCACGAGGTCGGCGAGCTTGCCGGTCTCGACGGAACCGATCTCGCGGGCGAGGCCCTGCGCGAGGGCGGGGTTGATCGTGTACTTGGCGATGTAGCGCCGGACACGGTGGTTGTCCGCGCGCCCGTCACCCGGCAGCGCACCCCGCCGCCGCTTCATCACATGCGCCGTCTGCCAGGTCCGCATGATGACCTCGCCGACCCGCCCCATCGCCTGCGCGTCGGAGGAGATGATCGAGATGGCGCCGAGGTCGTGGAGGATGTCCTCCGCGCCGATGGTCGAGGGACGGATGCGGGACTCGGCGAAGGCCAGGTCCTCGGGGACCGCCGGGTTGAGGTGGTGGCACACCATCAGCATGTCGAGGTGTTCCTCGGCGGTGTTGACGGTGTAGGGCCGGGTCGGGTTGGTGGAGCTGGGCAGCACGTGCGGCTCGGAGACCACGGTCATGATGTCCGGCGCGTGCCCGCCGCCCGCACCCTCGGTGTGGTACGCGTGGATACCGCGTCCGGCGATCGCGGCGAGGGTGTCACCGACGAACCCGGCCTCGTTCAACGTGTCGGTGTGGATGGCGACCTGGACGCCCGTGCGGTCGGCGACGGTGAGCGAGGCGTCGATGACGGCCGGGGTCGAGCCCCAGTCCTCATGCAGCTTCAGCCCCAGCGCTCCCCCTCGGATCTGGGACATCATCGCGTCGTGCGAGACGGTGTTGCCCTTGCCGAGGAAGCCGATGTTGAGCGGGTACTGCTCCATCGCCGCCATCATCCGGGCGAGATGCCACGGCCCGGGCGTCACGGTGGTCGCCTTGGAACCCTCGGCCGGTCCGGTACCGCCGCCGACCAGCGTGGTGACCCCGGCGGAGAGCGCCTCGTCGGCGATCTGCGGGCAGATGAAGTGGACGTGCGCGTCGACGGCGCCGGAGGTGAGGATGCGTCCGTTGCCGGCGATGACCTCGGTCTCGGGGCCGATCACCAGGTCGGGGTGGATGCCGTCCATGGTGTCGGGGTTGCCGGCCTTGCCGATGCCGGTGATACGGCCGTCGCGGATGCCGACGTCGGCCTTGACGATGCCCCAGTGGTCGACGATCACGGCACCGGTGATGACGGTGTCGGGGGTGCCCTCCGCGCGGGAGGCACGCGCCTGGCCCATCGACTCGCGGATGACCTTGCCGCCGCCGAACACGGCCTCGTCACCGGCGAGTCCGGGACCGCCGCTGCGGTCCTCCTCGATCTCGATCAACAGATCGGTGTCGGCGAGCCGGATCCGGTCGCCGGTGGTCGGCCCGAACAGGTCCGCGTACGCGGCACGGGAGATCTCAGGCATCGAGGGCACCTCCGGTCTCCCCGCGCAGTCCGGGCACGATCCGGGCGCCGACCAGCGGGACGAGTTCGACGTCGACGGGGATCCCCGGCTCGAAGCGCACGGCGGTACCGGCGGCGACGTTGAGCCGCTGCCCGCGCGCGGCGGCGCGGTCGAACTCGAGGCCGGGGTTGGCCTCGGCGAAGTGGTAGTGGGAGCCGACCTGGACGGGCCGGTCGGCGGCGTTGAGGACGGTCATCCGTGTGACCTCGCGGCCCGCGTTGTAGACGATCGGGTCGTCCGCGAACAGGATCTCGCCGGGAATCATCGAGGCCTCCTACACGATCGGGTCGTGGACGGTGACGAGCTTGGTGCCGTCCGGGAAGGTCGCCTCGACCTGTACGTCGTGGATCATCTCGGGGATGCCCACCATGACGTCGTCCCTGGTGAGCAGCTTGCGCCCGGAGGACATCAGCTCGGCGACGGTCCGGCCGTCACGGGCGCCTTCGAGGATGTGCGACGTGATGAGGGCGACCGCCTCGGGGTGGTTCAGCTTCACACCACGGGCGCGGCGCTTCTCGGCCACGTCGGCCGCCACATGGATCAGCAGCCTCTCTTGCTCGTGCGGGGTCAGTTGCACGTCCCACCTCACAGTCCTCGCTCCGGACCGTGCGGGGTCCGGCTGCCGCCTAAACGCTCCGCTCGGAGTGCGGGACGTCTTCCGAAGGTCCGTCGTGGCTGGTCGCGCAGTTCCCCGCGCCCCTTCGGGGCGCTGCCGAACCGCAACGGACTTCGCCGGACCCGCTCAGCCTCCAGAGCAAAGTCCCTGGTGGCGTGGATCGGCAGGCTAGTTGGACGGCGTTTCAAGCAAGTTAACCGAGCTGTGATCAGGACAATCACATCTACGCCCGTAGAGCGGTCCCGCACACGACCCCTCGCGCGACCTCCCGCTACGAGGGATTCGAGCCCCGGTGTTCGGCCGCGATACCGAACCGCTGGTGTTCGCGAGGAGCGGACGCGACCTCACGCACGGCGGAGACGGCACTGATCACCCGCTCCTCACCGGCCCGGTCCAGCTCATTCAGTCGTTCCAGGTCAGCGGCAGAGACAAGGGCGACGAGCGGCTTCCCGTGCCGTGTCACGACAACGCGCTCGGCGCCGTACACCACCCGGTTGATCAGGTCGGCGAGCTCAGCCCTGGCTTGCGTCACCGGAATCTCGTAGGCCATGAGCCCATCATACGTTCCATACGTCCTGTACATTTTGTACAGAGCAAGCCAGAGCAGAGGCCAGCCAGCGCCAGCCAGTGAGGGACTACGCCATGACCCGACCGTCCGCCCGCCACGTCCTGCCCGAGTTCACCGAGCGCACCAGCGCCGGCCACCGGACCCTCGACCCGTACTCGAAGCTGCTGGAGGAGCGGATCGTCTTCCTCGGGACGCCGATCGACGACATCTCGGCGAACGATGTGATGGCCCAGTTCATGCACCTCGAGTACCAGGCACCGGACCGGGACATCTCGCTGTACATCAACTCGCCCGGCGGATCGTCCACCGCGATGTCGGCGATCTACGACACGTTGCGGTTCGTCACGTGTGACGTGGAGACGGTCTGCCTCGGCCAGGCCGGCACCTCCGCGGCGGTGCTGCTGGCGGCGGGCACGCCGGGCAAGCGGTCGGCGCTGCCGGGTGCGCGGGTGGTGCTCCACCAGCCCTCGTTCCCCGAGCCGATCCAGGGTCAGGCGAGTGATCTCGCCATCCAGGCCGAGGAGTTGGCGCGTACGCGGGTCCAACTGGAGGCGCTGCTCGCCCTGCACACGGGCCGGACGGTGGAGCAGGTGAGCGCGGACATCGAGCGGGACCGGATCATGGACGCCCAACAGGCCCTGGAATACGGCTTGGTGGACCGGATCGTGGCCACCCGCAAGACCTCGCTCACCGAGCCGGGCGGGGAGTGAGCCGACGATGCTGCCGCCGGAGCTGCCGCCACTCCCCGCGTTGACGCGCGCCGAGGGCGAGTTGATCGACCGTTACCTCGATGTGGCCGACCTGCTGGGCCGTATCAACCCCGCGCATCACGGGGACACCTACCGTGGCCTGAGGGCCGCTCAGGCGCTGGTGGCCAAGGCCACTCAATTGCGGGACGCGCTGGAGCTGATGCATCAGCGGGGCGAGACCGAGCTGCACGCTCCCACGCTTGCGCGGGCGCTGCGCGTGCTGGACGGGGAGCGCCGCACGGCCCGCGTCACCATCCCCGCGCCCTCCGACAGTTGAGGGACGCGGAGCCGTCCCGGGCGGACGCGTCTCGCCGAAGGCGCGTCCGGGGCCGAGTCGAAACGGACCAAACGGCGTACCCCCGTTCGGAGTAGACAACCCTCCTTCGACAAGGCCGTTGGGGTTGCGCAACGCGCGTAGTCCAGTGGGGGCGGTGAGGTGTTCCGACGCTGGTCCGGGGGCATTTGACCGCTTCGACATCTATTCGAACATCTCGGTGTCCACCCGAACGGGTGAGTGGTGAGTAACCCCACAAATCCCCGATTCCATTGGGATTTTCAGACATCAATAGGTCAAGATCCCTGTCTGACGACAAGACCCCGCCGCAGCGGCGGGGCGATCCGGGCGGACGCCGAGTCCTGCCGCCGCCCGGATGACAGGTCGACAGGATTGCATCGGCAGGAGTGGAGGACCCAAGCACGACGGGTCGCCGGGACGGTCACGCCATGACCGGGTCGAGCAGCCCTTGGGGTGAAGCCGCGTCAGCGGCCGGGCAACTTCGCCAGCCCGAATCCGACAGGTCATCCTTCACAGGCGGCTGACGAAGGGTTGCGCATGACTGCGCTCAATCGTGTCCCGTCGCTGATGGTCAGGGCCGGTACGGCCTCGGCTTTTGCCATCGCCGCTGTTGGCGGTTCCGTCGTGATACCGGGCGTCGCAGCCGACGCCGCGGCCGCGACACCCGCGACGAAGGCACTCCAGGTCGCGGCGTCCAAGAAGGGCGCTCCGTACAGGTACGGGGCCACCGGACCGGGCCGCTTCGACTGCTCCGGGCTCACGCTGTACTCGTACAAGAAGGCAGGCAAGAAACTGCCCCGTACGGCGGCCCAGCAGTACAACAAGTCCCACCACATCTCGGCCAAGAGCCGCAAGGCCGGGGACCTCGTGTTCTTCCACTCGGGCTCCAGCGTCTACCACGTCGGCATCTACGCCGGTAAGGGAAAGATCTGGCACGCCCCGAAGACCGGGGACGTGGTGAGGCTGCAGAAGATCTGGACCAAGAGCGTCTGGTACGGCCGGGTCAGCTAGGACCTGTCCGAATCTCCATCTCCCGAGGGGGTGGCGGCCACCTGACAGGCCGCCACCCCCTCGGGTGTCCAGGGACGTTCACCACGCTGCTCTACGGCTCCTGCTGGCCCGCCGCGGTCACCGGTCGGGCCGGTACCGTCCAGGGGACCTCTACGGAGACCGTCTTGCCGCCCTCCAGGGTGGGCCGGACCTTGAGTTTGCCGCCGCACTCCGCGGTCAGCCAGCGGATGATCACCATGCCCCGGCCGTTGTCCTGCTGGACGGCGGCCGGCAGGCGTTTCGGGAAGCGGGGATGGCTGTCGGTGACCCCGATGCGCAGCCGTTCGTCACGCTCCAGCTCGATGTCCACCGTGAAGGTGGGTGACTGCCCGAAGGTGTGCTGTACGGCGTTGGTGGCGAGTTCCGACACGATGAGGCGGATGGTGTCGGCGGCCTCCGTGTCGGCCGGCAGGCCCCATTCGGCCAGGGTCCCGACGACATAGGTGCGGGCGGCGGACACCGAGGCGGGATCGCTCGGCAGAGTGACGGATGCTTCCAGATGGTCTGCCATGGCGCGGTCGTCCCTTTCCCGCGGGACCGGTGTCCGACACGGAGCGGATGGTTCGAGTACGGTCCCGGACTGGTGCTTCTTCGCCAGACTGCCATTACGGCGCCGTTAACGGTGGCGATCCACCAAGATATGCATATATCTGTCGCTCGAAGCGGTGAACTCTGCGACCCCAGACCGTATTTGGGCGGCTCGGAAGGAGTAAGGAGAAACCCATGCAGTACGGTCCCGCGGTGCGCCGCCGGAAACTGGGCGCCGAACTCCGCACCCTGCGTGCGGAGGCGGGGCTCACCAGCGGTGAGGCGGCCCGGCTGGTCGGCTGGCACCAGTCGAAGGTGAGCCGCATCGAGACCGGCGCGAGTGGCGTGAAACCGCCCGACGTCCGGTTACTCCTGGACGCCTACCAGGTCGGCGACCCACAACTTCGGGACATGCTCCTCGTGTTGGCCGGCTCCGACGACGGCGGCGGCCGGCACCACTGGTGGCACGCGTATCGCGGTGTACTGCCGCCCGCCTACCGGGACTTCATCAGCCTGGAGTCACAGGCCAGCACGATCCGCACCCTGGAGACCTCAGTGGTCCCCGGACTGCTGCAGACGCCCGAGTACGCCCGCGCGGTGACCAGGGCCGCCGTGGGCGGCCTCGACAACGACGGCCCCGACCGGCTCGACGCGCTGGTGCAAGTACGGCTGGCCAGGCAGGACATCCTGCGCGCGGACCCCCCGCTGGACCTGAGCGTGGTCCTCGACGAAGCCGTGCTGCGGCGGGAGGTCGGCGGGCCCGGGGTGATGGCACGTCAGCTGGACCGGCTGACGGAGGCGGCCCACCTGCCCCAAGTGAGGCTTCAGGTACTGCCGTTCGCCGCAGGAGCACACATCGGCATCACCGGCCCTTTCGTAATCTTCTCCTTTCCGAGCACTTCTGATCTGGACGTGGTTGTTCTAGACCATTTGACGAGTAGCCTCTACCTCGAACGGAAAGAAGACCTAGAGGCCTACAGCGAGGCCTTCAAGACCCTTCAGTTCCACGCCCTTTCGCCCGAGGATTCGTTGGATTACATCGCCGGGATAGGTGACGGCGCGTAAGGAGGCACCATGTCTGCACTGCCTCGGAACGTACCTTCCAGTTCTGACAGCTCTGATCTGTCCGGTGTGCGGTGGCTGCGCAGCAGCTACAGCACGGGAGCGAACAACTGCGTCGAGGCGGCTCGTCCGCGCTCAGGCCCCCGCGCGGGGCTGCTCGCCGTACGCGACTCGAAGGACCCGCAAGGACCCGCCCTGCTCTTCTCCCCCGCGAGCTGGACGGGCTTCCTCGCCACGTTCCACTGACAGTTCCGCCCGTCAGCGACGCACGGCCGTGTAACGCCGACTCATGGTCGCGTCTCGCCGATCACATGTACAGCGCGTTCGATCTCGGCCCCGGAGAGGTCCGCTCGGGCGGTCAGCCTGAGCCGTGAGATGCCGTCGGGCACGGAAGGAGGACGGAAGCAGCCCACGGCCAGCCCTGCCGTACGGCAGTCGGCCGCCCATCGCACGGCCGCCTCCGGGGACGGCGCACGCACCGACACCACGGCGGCGTCCGGACGTACCGCTTCCAGACCCGCGGCGGTGAGACGCGCGTGCAGCTCACTCGCCACGGCGCGGGCCCGGGCGGCCCGCTCGGGTTCGCGCCGCAGCAGGGTGAGCGCCGCCAGCGCCGCACCGGCCGCCGCGGGCGCCAGCCCCGTGTCGAAGATGAACGTCCGCGCCGCGTTGACCAGATGGTCGATGACGCGGGCCGGCCCGAGCACGGCACCGCCCTGACTCCCGAGCGACTTGGACAACGTGACCGTCACGACCACGTCCGCACTCCCCGCGAGTCCCGCCGCGTACGGCGCCCCGCGCCCCCCGTCGCCCAGCACCCCGAGCCCGTGCGCGTCGTCGAGCAGCAACCCGGCCCCGAACTCCCGGCACGCCTCGGCGAGCGCCCCCACCGGCGCCGCGTCCCCGTCCACGGAGAACACCGAGTCGGACACGACCAGGGCCTGCCCGTCATGCGTCCGCAGCGCCTTGCGCACCCCGTCCGGGTCGGCATGCCCTACGACCTGGGTCGCACCCCGCGCCAACCGGCAGCCGTCGATGAGCGAGGCGTGGTTGCCCGCGTCGGAGACGATCAGCGAGCCGTGCGGGGCGAGCGTGGTGACCGCGGCGAGGTTGGCCGCGTAGCCGGAGGAGAAGACGAGGGCGGCCTCGAACCCGGTGAACTCGGCCAGCTCGCGCTCCAGTTGGGCATGCAACTCGGTCGTACCGGTGACGAGCCGCGACCCGGTGGACCCCCCGCCCCAGGTCCGCGCCGCATCGGCGGCCCCCTCGACGACCTCGGGATGATGGGCGAGCCCCAGGTAGTCGTTGCTCGCGAGATCGAGGAGCGGCGAGTCGGCGGCCCGGGGCCGCAGCGTCCGTACGAGCCCGGCGCGACGGCGCTGCTCCGCCTGCTCGTCGATCCAGCCGAACGCCATGGTTCCTCCGGGCTTTTGTAGGCAGTGCACAGACACTAATCGGACGACGAGCCCCCCATGGTGTGGTGATACCCACATGCCCAGCCCCAGGTCTTGTTCGTTCTCTCCTTGGCCGCGGGCGGTCCCGTAGGACAGGATCGGATCTCATGGACCTGCTGAACACGCTCGTGGACAAGGGGCTTCGGCGCGAGCTGCCGACCCGCGCGGAAGCTCTCGCCGTCCTCGCCACCTCGGACGACGACCTGCTGGATGTCGTGGCCGCGGCCGGAAAGGTGCGCCGGCACTGGTTCGGCCGACGGGTGAAGCTCAACTACCTCGTCAACCTGAAGTCCGGCCTGTGCCCCGAGGACTGCTCGTACTGCTCGCAGCGGCTCGGTTCCAAGGCCGAGATCCTGAAGTACACGTGGCTGAAACCCGACGCTGCCTCGAAGGCCGCGGCGGCCGGTGTGGCGGGAGGCGCCAAGCGTGTCTGCCTGGTGGCCTCCGGTCGGGGTCCGACCGACCGGGACGTGGACCGGGTCGCGGGCACCATCAAGGCGATCAAGGACCAGAACGAGGGCGTCGAGGTGTGCGCGTGCCTCGGCCTGCTCTCCGACGGCCAGGCGGACCGGCTGCGCGAGGCCGGCGCGGACGCCTACAACCACAACCTCAACACGTCCGAGTCGACGTACGGCGACATCACCACCACCCACACCTACGCCGACCGCGTCGACACCGTGCAGAAGGCGCACGCGGCGGGCCTGTCCGCCTGCTCGGGCCTGATCGCCGGCATGGGCGAGACGGACGAGGACCTGATCGACGTCGTCTTCTCCCTCCGCGACCTCGACCCGGACTCGGTGCCGGTGAACTTCCTGATCCCGATGGAGGGCACCCCGCTCGCCGCCGAGTGGCACCTCACCCCGCAGCGGTGTCTGCGCATCCTCGCGATGGTCCGCTTCGTCTGCCCGGACGTCGAGGTCCGCATCGCGGGCGGCCGTGAGGTCCACCTGCGCACGATGCAGCCCCTCGCCCTGAACCTCGCCAACTCGATCTTCCTCGGCGACTACCTGACGTCCGAGGGCCAGGCAGGCCACGCCGACCTGGAGATGATCGCGGACGCGGGCTTCGAGGTGGAGGGCGCGGGCGAGGTGACGCTGCCGCAGCACCGGGCGACGGTGTCGGCGGGCGGCTGCGGGTCTCACGAGGGCGCGGGCTGCGGATCACACGAAGGTGCCGGCTGCGGCGGGCACGAGGGCGCCGCAGTCTCCGGTTCCGCTCCCGCTGCCGCGTCTACGTCGGCTCCCGTGCCGCAGGTCGACGAGGTCCGCCGGGACCTGGTCTCCGTACGCCGTCGAGGTGCCGGAACGGACATCGCGCCCAATGCCTGACCCGATCGGCCACCTGCCCGTCCCGGAGCTGCTGGAACTGGACCGGCGGCACGTCTGGCATCCGTACGGTCCGATGCCCGGCCGGGTCGACCCGCTCGTCGTGGAGTCGGCGAGCGGGGTACGGCTCCGACTGGCGGACGGCGGGGGCGAGTTGGTCGACGGGATGTCGTCCTGGTGGTCGGCGATCCACGGCTACAACCACCCCGTGCTCAACGAGGCCGCGCAGGAACAGCTCGGCCGGATGAGCCACGTCATGTTCGGCGGGCTCACGCACGAGCCCGCCGTACGCCTGGCGAAGCTCCTTGTCGACATGTCACCCGACGGCCTGGAACACGTCTTCCTCGCCGACTCGGGCTCGGTGTCGGTCGAGGTGGCGGTGAAGATGTGCCTCCAGTACTGGCGCTCGCTCGGCCGCCCCGCGAAACAGCGCCTGCTGACCTGGCGCGGCGGCTACCACGGCGACACCTGGCAGCCGATGTCGGTGTGCGACCCCGAGGGCGGGATGCACGAGCTGTGGTCAGGGGTTCTGCCCCGGCAGGTGTTCGCCGACGCGCCCCCGACGGAGTACGAGGAGTCCTACGCCGACCAGCTGCGCGAGCTCATCGGTCGGCATGCTCACGAACTGGCCGCGGTGATCGTGGAGCCGGTGGTGCAGGGTGCGGGCGGGATGCGGTTCCACTCCCCCGCGTATCTGCGGGTGCTGCGCGAGGCGTGCGACGCGCACGACGTGCTGCTGGTGTTCGACGAGATCGCGACGGGCTTCGGCCGCACGGGCGCGCTGTTCGCGGCGGACCACGCGGCGGTGACACCGGACGTGATGTGCGTGGGCAAGGCGCTGACCGGCGGCTATATGACGATGGCGGCCACGCTCTGCACGTCACGCGTGGCCGAGGGCATCTCGCAGGGCGAGGTACCGATCCTGGCCCACGGCCCGACCTTCATGGCCAACCCGCTGGCGGCGGCCGTCGCCTGCGCCTCGCTCGAACTCCTCCTGAACCAGGACTGGTTGACGGAGATCAAGCGCATCGAGGCAGGCCTACGGGAGGGCCTGGCCCCAGCGTCGCAGCTGCCCGGCGTCCAGGACGTCCGCGTCCTCGGCGCCATCGGCGTGGTCCAGCTCGACCACGCCGTCGACATGAAGGCCGCCACGGACGCGGCCGTACGCGAGGGCGTGTGGCTACGGCCGTTCCGCGACCTCGTCTACACGATGCCGCCGTACGTCACGGGCGACGCCGACCTGGCTCGGATCACCCGCGCGGTGTGCGCGGCGGCGCGGGAGGGATGACATGCCGGTACTGGTGATCACGGGCACGGGCACGGAGGTCGGCAAGACGGTCACCACGGCCGCGGTCGCAGCGGCGGCGCTCGCAGCCGGCCGCACGGTGGCCGTCCTGAAGGCCGCCCAGACGGGTCTACGGCCGGAGGAGCGCGGGGACGCCGACGAGGTCGCGAGGCTCGCGGGTGCCGTGACGGCGACCGAACTCGCCCGATATCCAGAGCCGTTGGCACCGGGCACGGCGGCGCGCAGGGCCGGTATGGCTCCGGTACGCCCGCACGAAGTGGCGGAAGCGGCCCAGAAGTTGGCCACCGAGCACGACCTGGTGCTGGTCGAGGGCGCGGGCGGGCTGCTCGTACGGTTCGACGCGGAGGGCGGCACGCTGGCGGACGCGGCGCGGTTGCTGGGGGCGCCGGTCCTGGTGGTGGCGTCGGCGGGCCTCGGCACCCTGAACACGACGGAACTGACGGCCCGTGAACTCCGCTCCCGGGGACTTGACTTGCTGGGCGTGGTGATCGGCAGCTGGCCCAACTCACCTGACCTGGCGTCGCGTTGCAATGTGGCCGACCTGCCGGAGGTAGCGGGGGCACCGCTGCTCGGGGCGCTGCCGGAGGGGGCGGGGGCACTCGCGCCGTCCGACTTCCGTGCGGCGGCGCCTAGTTGGGTGGCGCCGCGGCTTGACGGGGTGTGGGATGCGGAGGGGTTTCGGGGGCGGGAAGCGGCGATCTCCTGGGACGGCGGCGCGTCTTAGGGTCCGCATCGGCGAACGGCTGGTCGCCAGGCCGGTCGGTCGACCAGGGGGAACGTAAGCGAAGCACGGCGGAGCGCCGGGCTGTCTCGGGCGTGGATCGGTGTCCACTTCGCGGTCCTGGGTGCCCTTGCAGGCCGGGCCCTTGACATGATCACTCGGTGACGGACTACCAGCGGACAGAACCTTCAAAGGTGGCCGACGACCGAATGTCGCTCACTTCGTTCCTCGACTACCAGCGCGCCACCTTGGCCATGAAATGCCAGGGGTTGAACGCCGACCAGCTGAAACGGCGAGCCGTTCCGACCTCAGGTCTGACTCTCCTCGGCCTCGTCCGGCACGCGGCCGAGGTGGAGACCAGCTGGTTCCGTTTCGTGCTGAACCAAGAGCAGCTCAAGCCCCGATGGCCTGCGGTCGATGGCGTCTACGGAGAGTTCCTTGTGTCCGACGCAGACGTCGACGAGTCATTCACGCTCTGGCTAGAGGCGTGCGAGCGATCCCGCGCCGTCACGGACTCCTTCGAGTCCCTTGAGGACACGGTGGCGTTTCGGGGCGAGGCCATCTCGCTGCGCTATGTCCTGACGCACATGATCGAGGAGTACGCGCGTCACAACGGCCATGCCGACCTGCTGCGCGAAGCGATCGACGGGGTGGTCGGCGAGTAGAACGGCGGGCGGGCCGGACCTGTGGAAGCCACCGATCCGGCCCGCTGCAAGTGCGAGATGATCGCACGATGGCTGGTGTGATCACGGCGCCGGAGCCGGCAACGCCGCCACCTCGATCCGACGCGGTCCCGTCTACGAGGCCTCCCCCTCCGCCAGCAGCCGTACCAGTTCGATCCGCGACCGGATGCCCAACCGGCTGAAGACACCCCGTAGATGATGGTCGATCGTGCGCGGGCTGAGGGCGAGGCGGACCGCGATCTCGCGGTTGGTGGCGCCGTCGGCGGCCATGCGGGCGACCATCAGTTGCTGGGCGGTCAGGCAGGTTGTGGGGGCTCCCGGTGTGGGAAGGGCAGTCGCGCCGACCGGTGTGCCGAGAGCGCGGAGTTCGGCTCGGGCCTGGGCGGCGCAGTGCGGGGCGCCGAAGGACTCGAAGGCCTCCAGCGAGGTGTGCAGGCGGTCGCGGGCCTCGGTGCGGCGGCGCAGTCGGCGCAGGGCGCCGCCGAACAGCAGCTCGGTGCGGGCCCGTTCGAAGTCGCGGGTGCCGCGTGCGTGGAGGTCGAGGGCGATGCGGTAGTGCTCGACCGCTTCGTCACCGGGCGCGAGCAGGGCCCGGCAGCGGGCGCTGAGGGCGAGGTCGTCGGGGCTGCGTACGGCACGTGCCCAGCGGTCGTAGTCGGCGTGTGCGGCGCGGGCGATACGGGTGTCGCCGCTACGGACGGCGGCCTCGACGTAGTGCGGGGTGGCCAGGTGCCGGATCGCCCGGTGGCCGTGGCCCGGCCCGAACCCGGCGAGCGCGCGCAGCCGGGCCGCCGCGGCGGCGAAACGGCCGCTGCTGAGATCGAGGTAGGCGAGTGCCCATTGCGCGAGGGCGGCCGGTAGGCCCAGGCCTCGGCCCAGGGCGTACGAGCGGGCCGCAGCGGCACGTTCCCGGCAGACGTCGCCGTCCCCCGTGAGCGCCGCGAACATGGCGAGCGCTGCTTGTAGATGGCAGGCGCCGTTGTCCTGGCCGGTCGCGTGGGCCTGCCACAGGGCGTCCGCCGTGGCCGTCTCGGCGGCCCTCGGATGCCCGGTCCAGAACTCGGCGTACGCCCGGAACTCCATCGCCTGCGCCACGACCACGGTCGCGCCCCGCGCTCTCGCCGAGGCCGCCGCCCGCACGGTGGCGGTGGTGGCGCGGGTGTGGTCGCCGAGCATCAGCGCGGCGATCCCGGCATGGATGAGGAGGGTGGGGTCACCCCCGGGCCCGCATCTCCCGGCGGCGGCCTTGAGCAGATCCCGCGCGTCCTCGTACCGCCCCTCGAAAGCCGCGGCCAGTCCCCCGAGCGTTCCGTGCGGCACGATCCCGACCCGGGAGGCGACGGCCGCCGCCTCCCGACACCGTCTCAGGTCCCCGGTGTATATGGCGGCTTCGGTGGCGCGGGCGAGGAGGTGAACGGCGTGGTCGGGGGCGGGAGTTCGGGGTACGGCGACCGTGCTGGGTTCCTCGGTCGACCCGGGCGCCGGTCTCAAGTCGGCGCCGGATTCGGCCAGTTCCCGTCGCGCCACGGCTGTCAGCAGCGCGTCGAAAGACTCCGCCGCGTTGCCCGCCCGCAGCGCGAACACCCCGTTCAACGCGTCGCTGTCCGTCGCGGCGGCGAGTCTTCGCGCCCGGTCGCCCTCGCCGGACTGCCAGGCGTCACCGGCGGCGCGGTTGAGGAGGCGGGACTGTTCGCGGGGGTCACTGGAAAGGGCTGCCGCGCGTTCCACCAGGGCGCAGGCGAGGGCGTGTTCACCCGTGTCCCGCGCTTTCTGCGCCGCTGTACGGAGTTCCGCCGTGAGCCGCACGCTGGGGCCGAGCGCGCCCGCGCCCCGGTGCCAGGAACGTCGCGGTGTCTCACCCTCGGCGCGCAACACCCGTGCCAGCAACCGGTGTACGTCCCGCCGGTCCGCCGGAGACCCGGTCTCGTACGCGGCGATTCTCGTCCACGCGTCGCGGAACACCACCCCGCCGGCCGTCGCGTGCGCGACCCCTGCAGTCTCGGCGGCTTCGAGGGGCCGGGTGTCGAGCCGGGCCGCCGCGACGGCACGCAGGAAGGCGTGGGTGGCGACCGGGTACTGGTCCGCCGCCGCGAGCAGCAACAGCAGACGCGTGTCGTCGGGCAGGGCACGGATCGCCCTGCGGTACCGGGCGAGCAACTCCGGTGCCAGGGACGCCGGTTCGGTCGGGAGGGGGTCGAGGCCCGCGGCCTGGCGTGGGGTCAGGCGCGGGAGGAGTTCGGCGGCGGCGCGCGGGTCGCCGTAGACCGCGCGCAGCAGCCGGATGCGGACCCCTTCGGGGAGCGCGGGGTCGAAGGTTCGCCCGGTGTCGGTGCGCGACGGGGGCGAAGTGCGGTCTAGGGAAGTGGGGTTCACCGGAGTCAGCACACAACTGACGTTACTGGCGAGTTAATTCACCCGTAAAGACCGGCGATTTCGCCGATGCGGCGCGCGTAGACCCGCGCCGACACTCCTGACAACCCCACCCGTATCAGGAGGCATCATGCAGCGCCGCAAGCGTCGCATCGCCACGGCTCTGTCGGCCGTGACCACCTCGCTCCTTCTGTCACTCTCCCTGGCCTCGACGCCCGCTCACGCGGCGAGCCACAACCCGATCGTGTTCGTGCACGGTCTGAGCAGCGACTCCACCAGCTGGGACGACTGGATCGCGGACTTCGAGGCGGACGGCTACTCGTCCTCCGAGCTGTACGCGATCTCGTACGACTGGACGAAGTCGAACGTCACGACCGCTTCGACGCTCTCGACCTACATCAAGTCCGTCCTCGCCAGCACCGGCGCCTCGAAGGTCGACCTGGTGGTCCACTCCATGGGTGCGCTCAACAGCCGCTACTACCTCAAGAACCTCGGCGGGACCTCGTACGTCGACGACTTCGTGTCGGTCGCCGGGGTGAACCACGGGACGAGCATCGCCTCGCTCTGCGGCTGGCTGTACACGTCCTGCAAGGAGATGCAGACGGGGAGTTCCTTCCTCACCGCGCTCAACTCGGGTGACGAGACGCCCGGCAGCGTGTCGTACGCGGCCTACTGGTCGGACTGCGACGCGGCGATCGACCCGGACACCTCGGCCGAGCTGAGCGGGGCGACCAATGTCGACGTCGGGTGCATCTCGCACACCGACATGAACAACGACCACGGCGTCTACGAGCAGGTGCGGGACTTCATCTCCTGACCGGCCCGGGGCGGCAGCGGGGGTGGTCAAGGGCGGCAAGGGGGACAATCCCGGTAGAGACCGGCTTCGGCCCGGTCCGGTCCGGGAGGTCGTCATGCCGCTCAGGTCCGCAGGCTCCGGCACGGTTGGCGCTGTGCCGCGGGACGCCGTCCACCACCCGCTGTTCGCCCGTTACTACGCCCGTTTCAGTGTGAGCGCCGAGTCGCGGTTCGGCCTGGCCGGGATGCGGGACCGGCTGCTCGCCGGGCTCTCCGGGCGGGTGATCGAGATCGGGGCCGGGAACGGCCTGAACTTCGCGCACTATCCGAGCGCCGTCTCGGAAGTCGTCGCGATCGAGCCCGAGCGGACTCTGCGGCAGCTGGCCGTGGAGTCCGCGCTCCGTTCCGAGGTGCCCGTCGACGTGGTGCCGGGTGCGGCGGAGAAGCTGCCCGTCAAGAGTGAGGCCTTCGACGCGGTCGTGCTGTCTCTGGTGCTGTGCAGCGTGCGCGATGTGCCACGGGCGCTCGCGGAGACACGGCGGGTGCTACGGCCCGGCGGAGTCGTACGGTTCTTCGAGCACGGCCGGGGCGGCGGGCCCGCGATGGCGTTCACCCAGCGCGCCCTGGACCGCACGCTGTGGCCACCGCTGAACGGCGGCTGCCATCTGGCCCGCGACCCGGTCGCCGCGCTGCGCGACGCCGGGTTCGAACTCGGGCCGTACCGGCGGGTGTTGATCCCCGAGAAGGGGCCCACGCTGCCGACCTCCTACTGCGTCCTGGGTACCGCGTGGCGCCCTGACGCCGAAGAGTGATCACAGGCTCCACTGTCGCAGTTCGCGCGCGATGTCGTCGACCGACGCCTCGCCGCTCTTGACCAACCGGGCCAGATCGCGGACCTGTTCGGGCGAGGTGACGACCTTCAGGCCACTGGCGACGAGGTAGGCGTATGCGACAGCGGAGGCGAAGAGGGCGTTCGAGCGCTCCAACGCGGGGACGTGGATGAGGAGTTGGAGTAAGGCGGCAGCGCGGGCGTGCGGGCTGTCGTAGACGGGGACGTCGAATATGTCGGCCTGGTGGCGTGCGACGGCGGCGACGAGCGCGCCCCAGTCGGTGACCTGGGGGTCTCCGGGTGTGTTGTGTTCGGCGAGCATCAGCAGCCAGGCGAGATCGATCCTGAGGTTGTTCAAGGGATCAGCGGCGACCTTCGCGGGTGCTCGACCCGTCGGCACCGAACTCGTCGGCGAAGACGGACTCGTACTGCTTCATGAAGTCGGCCGCGGCCTCGACGAACGTGTGGCCGACTTCGCCGGTGTCCTGTCTGACCAGCTCTTCTATGTAGCGGTTGACGCTCATGCCACGCGCCAGGGCACGTTCACGCGCCGCGCGGGCGGTGCCCTCGTCCACGCGTACGTTCAGCTGGGTCTTCGCCATACCTAGACGCTAGCGCCGGATCGCTAGCACCGGCAAGGGCTGCCGGTGGGCGGACGGCGGGGGTGGAGAGTGCCCCTTACACCGGTATCGGGGGCCCGACCTGGGGTGGAGACCGTCTCGGTCGCACGGGGGATATCGAGTGTGCGGCGCGTCACACTAGGCTCGGCCCGGAGTACGGAGTCGGCACGTCCACCAGTGCGGGAATCCGAGGGGGCTGTCTTGTCCACATCTACTGCGGAGCACGCGCCAGGCCAGGCCGCGGCCGGCGGGATCGCGGCCCGCGCCCGCAAGCTCACCAAGGCGTACGGCTCGGGCGAGACGGCCGTGCTCGCCCTGGACTCGGTGGACGTGGACATCGCGCGGGGCCGTTTCACCGCGGTCATGGGCCCTTCGGGCTCGGGAAAGTCCACGCTGATGCACTGCCTGGCGGGACTCGACACCGTCTCGGCCGGACAGGTGTGGCTCGGCGACACCGAGATCACGGGGCTGAAGGACCGCGAGCTGACGCGGCTGCGCCGGGACCGGATCGGGTTCATGTTCCAGTCGTTCAACCTCATCCCGACCCTGAACGCGGCCGAGAACATCACCCTGCCCATGGACATCGCCGGGCAGAAGCCGGACCAGAAGTGGCTGGACCAGGTCATCGACTCGCTCGGGCTGCGGGACCGGCTGAAGCACCGGCCGTCCCAGCTGTCCGGGGGCCAGCAGCAGCGCGTGGCCTGCGCGCGGGCGCTCGCCTCCCGCCCCGAGCTGATCTTCGCGGACGAGCCGACCGGCAACCTCGACTCACGGGCGGGCCTCGAAGTACTCGGCTTCCTGCGCAATGCCGTGGACGATCTCGGGCAGACCGTGGTCATGGTCACCCACGACCCGGGCGCCGCAGCCCACTCCGACCTGGTGATCTTCCTCGGGGACGGGCGGATCGTGGACGAGATGGAGCGACCGACGGCGGAGGGGGTGCTGGAGCGGATGCGCCTCTTTTCTGGGGGAAACCCCCAGACCCCCGGGTTCGACCCGACGCGGGCCCCATTCGACGGCCCCGGCCCCGGTACCAGCCCTGGACCCGGTTCCTCCGATGACATGCCCGACGTAACCCTCGACAAGGACTGAACCCGTGCTGAAGGCGACCCTCCGGAGCTTCCTCGCGCACAAGGGACGGCTGCTGCTCTCGGCGCTCGCCGTCGTGCTGTCGGTGGCGTTCGTGGCCGGCAGCCTGATCTTCTCCGACACGGTGACGCGCACCTTCGACCGGCTTTTCGCGTCCACCTCCGCCGATGTGACCGTCGAGCCGAAGCAGGACCTCAAGTCCTCGGTGCCCACCGGCGCGACCGAGACCGTGCCCGCCGCGCTGGCCGGGCAGGTGGCGAAGGTGGCCGGGGTCGCCGCGACCCACGCGGACGTGTCCGTCGAGAACATCGTGGTCGTCGACAGCAAGAACAAGTCCGTCGGCCCGACCACGGGCGCCCCCACCATCGCCACCGACTGGTACCTCACCGACCGCAGCCCGGTGAGACTGACCTCGGGGCACGCCCCACAGGGCGCCAGTGAAGCACTCCTCGACGCGGACACCGCCGACAACAAGCACGTGAAGATCGGCGACACGCTGACCGTGCAGGCACAGCCCGGCAGCTTCAAGGTCCGGATCGTCGGCATCGCCACCTTCACCACCACCAACCCCGGCGCCGCGCTGGTCTTCCTCGACCCCGCCACCGCGAAGGACCAGTTGCTCGGCGCACCCGACCGCGCCACGAGCATCTCGGTGGACGCGGCGAAGGGTGTCGACGACGCCGTACTCAAGCAGCGGGTGACCGCCGCGATCGACTCCTCCGGTACGTACGACATCAGGACCGCCGACGAGCAGGCGAAGTCGGCCGCCGCCGGTCTGGGCGGCTTCCTCGACGTGATCAAGTACGTGATGTTGGGCTTCGCCGGCATCGCGGTCCTCGTCGGCATCTTCCTGATCGTCAACACGTTCTCGATGCTGATCGCCCAACGCACCCGCGAACTGGGCCTGTTGCGCGCCCTGGGCGCCGACCGGAAGCAGGTGCGGCGCTCGGTGCTCACCGAGGCGCTGCTGCTCGGGCTGGTGGGCTCGACTCTCGGTCTGGCGGCCGGAATCGGGCTCGCGGCCGGGCTGATCAAGCTGATGACCGCGTTCGGGATGAACCTCAAGACCACGGAGATGGTGGTCGGTTGGCCGACTCCGGTGGCGGCCTACGTGGTTGGTGTGGGCGTCACGTTCGTCGCCGCGTACCTCCCGGCCCGGCGCGCTGCGACCGTCTCCCCGATGGCGGCCCTCGCGGACGCCGAAGTCGCGGGCGTGGGGCGGCCGTTGAGGGTGCGTGCGGTCGTTGGTTCGATCGTCGGGGCGATCGGGGTGGCCGCGCTGGCGGGCTGCGCCGCCGCGACGAGCACGGCCTCGTCCTCCTCCCTCCTGGGCCTCGGCATCGTCCTCACGCTGATCGCGACCGTGATCGCGGGCCCGCTGCTGGTCCGCCCGATGATCCGGGTGCTGGGCGGCGCCTTCCCCGCCCTGTTCGGTTCGGTCGGCCGGATGAGCCAACGCAACGCCCTGCGCAATCCGCGCCGTACGGGCGCCACCGCGGCGGCCCTGATGGTGGGGCTGGCCCTGGTCGGCGGTATGTCGGTGGCGAGCGCGTCCATGTCCAAGTCCTTCGACCAGCAGATCGACAAGACCCTGGGCGCCGACTTCGTGATCCAGAACGGCAACTTCCTGCCGTTCTCCAAGGAGGTCACGGACCATGTGCGCGCCACCCAGGGCGTCGGTCTCGTCGTACGGGCCCGCTTCGCGCCCCTCGCGGTCCGACTGCCGGACGGCAGGCGGGTGGAGACGACAGCCGCCGGTTACGACACCCCGCTCGACGACGTCGCCCACATCAAGTACGCGCAGGGCAGCACCAGTTCGGCACTCAGCGCCGGGCACCTCGCCATGGACGTCGACTTCGCGAAGAAGCACGGCGTACGGATCGGCAGTGTGCTCCCCGTCGAGTTCCCGGGCGGCCGCACCACGAAGCTGACGGTGGGCGCCCTGAGCGATCAGGGTTCCTCGGGCGGGTTCGGGACGCAGGGCGGGCTGTTCTTCGGGATCGCCACGGTCGAGAAGTACGTCCCGAACGGCCAGGACTCCTCGCTGTACGTGAACGCCGCCTCCGGTACGGGCGCCGACCAGCTCCGCAAGTCCCTTGAGACGACGCTGAAGCCCTATCCGCAGGTCCAGGTCCGCGACCAGGCCGACTACAAGAAACTGGTCCACGACCAGATCGCCGTACTGCTCTATCTCGTGTACGCGCTGCTCGGCCTTGCCATCGTCATCGCGGTGCTCGGCGTGGTCAACACCCTTGCCCTGTCGGTCGTGGAGCGCACCCGGGAGATCGGCCTGCTGCGCGCGATCGGACTCGGGCGGCGCCAACTGCGGCGGATGATCCGGCTGGAGTCGGTGGTGATCGCCGTGTTCGGCGCGGTGCTGGGGCTCGGTCTTGGCCTGGTGTGGGGCGTCTGCGCGCAACAGGTCCTGGCGCTGCAAGGCATGACGGCGCTCGCGATCCCGTGGACCACGATCGTCGCGGTGGTGGTCGGCTCGGCGGTGGTCGGCATCGTGGCGGCCCTGCTCCCGGCGCTCCGCGCGTCCCGGATGAACGTGCTGGCGGCGATCGCGCACGAGTGATGGAATCGCGACAGCGACTCACACCATGTGACGCTCGGTCAGGTCACCTGCCTGCGAGGAGAGTTCATGCCGCGCCCGTTCCGCTTCGGGGTCAGCCTGCTCACGTCCGCGCCCGCCGCCGAGTGGCACACCAGATGCCGCCGGGCCGAGGAACTCGGCTACGACGTGATCCTGGTCCCCGATCATCTGGGCATGGTCGCACCGTTCCCGGCGCTGGTCGCGGCGGCGGAGGCGACCGAGCGGCCACGGGTGGGCACGTTCGTGCTCAACGCGGGCTTCTGGAACCCGACTCTGCTGGCCCGCGAGGTGACGACGACCCACGACCTGACCGGCGGACGCCTCGAACTCGGGCTCGGCACCGGCTACGTACAGGCGGAGCACGACACGGCCGGCCTGCCCTTCGGCTCGCCGGGTGAGCGCATCGACCATCTGCGGCGCACCATCGCGGAGTTGGGGCGGCTGCTGGACGCCGCCGAGTGCCGGGTACCGCTGCTCCTCGGCGGCAACGGCGACCGCATGCTGCGCCTGACCGCCGAGCACGCGGACATCGCGGCGTTCGCGGGCGCGAGCCTGGAACCTGGCAGTACGACGGGCAGGCTGGCGCCGGTCGACGCCGCCGAGTTCGGCCAACGCGTCGCCCGGTACCGGGAGTTCGCGACCGACCGCGAAGAGCCCGCCGAACTCAACCTCCTGATCCAGCTGGTGGCCGTGACGGACGACCCCGCGAGCGCACTCCAGCCGCTGCTGGACCGCCGACCGGACCTGTCCCTGGAGCACGTGCTGGACCTGCCCGTCTTCCTGGTCGGCACCCTGGACGAGATCACCGCGAAGGTGCGCGGGCTGCGCGACCGGTACGGTTTCTCGTATCTCACCGTGCTGGAGCCGTACATGGAGGCGTTCGCACCGGTGGCCGCGGAATTGCGCCGAAACCCACTGGTTACACCCGCCGTTCCTCTGCTTGGCTCGCCCCATGAGTGATCTTCAAATCCGTAGCGCGACCCTCCCCGACATCGACGCCGTCCTGACCTTCTGGCGCGAGGCCGCCGAAGGCACGAGCATCAGCGACGACCGCGACGGCGTGGCCCGGCTCATCGACAGGGATCCCGACGCACTGATCCTCGCGGAACGCGACGGACGGCTCGTCGGGTCAGTGATCGCCGGTTTCGACGGCTGGCGCTGTCACCTCTACCGGCTGGCCGTGCACCCGGAGCACCGCCGCCAGGGCATCGGCTCTGCACTGCTCACGGCGGCCGAGGAGCGGTTCGTGGCGCTGGGCGGGCGGCGCGGGGACGCGATGGTGCTGGAGCGCAACGAGACCGGACAGCATGCGTGGCGCGCGGCGGGGTACGCACCCGAGGAACAGTGGCGGCGCTGGGTGAAGCATCTCACCACCTGATCACTTTGCTGATCCTTTACTATTGGCGGACGACTCGTAGTTCCAGAACTCCACGAAAGGTGTGAGCGTCCGCCCATGGGCGAGCCTCCCAGTACGCGACATCGCGCGAACCTCCCTGCCCTGTCCGATCATGGGACGGAGGTGACCCGATGACCGAAGTGCTTCTGCTGCTGGTGGCGATCCTGCTCTCGCTCCTCTGCGGTGCCTTCGTCGCGGCCGAGTTCTCGCTGACCACCGTCGAGCGCGGTGAGCTGGAGCGTGCGGTCGAGCGCGGCGAGCGGGGCGCCGCGGGTGCCCTGAAGGCCGTACGGAATCTGACGTTCCAGCTCTCCGGGGCGCAGCTCGGCATCACCGTCACCAATCTGGTCGTCGGCATGCTCTCCGAGCCGTCGATCGCCGCGCTGATCTCGGGCCCGCTGGAATCGCTGGGCATCTCGCACTCCGCGTCGAAGTCCGTCGCGCTGGTGCTGGGTACGGCGCTGTCGACGGTGTTCCTGATGGTCGTCGGCGAGCTGGTGCCGAAGAACTGGGCGATCTCGTCGCCGCTCAGCGTGGCGAAGCGGGTGGGGAACGCGCAGCGCTGGTTCAGTGCCGCGTTCCGCCCGTTCATCAGCCATCTGAACAACACGGCCAACCATGTGGTGCGGGCCTTCGGTCTGGAGCCGGCCGAGGAGCTGGCCTCCGCGCGCGGGCCGCAGGAGCTGGCCGCGCTGGCCCGGCACTCCGCCAGGGAGGGCGCCCTGGAGCCGGACACCGCCGAGCTGTTCGTACGGACGCTCAACCTCGCCGACCTCACCGCGGAGAACGTGATGACGCCCCGCGTCCAGGTCGTCGCCCTCGACGCCCAGGCGACGTGCGAGGACGTGGCGAACGCGACCCGGGCGACCGGGCTGTCCCGGTTCCCGGTCTACCGCGGCAACCTCGACGAGGTCGTCGGCACGGTCCACATCAAGGACGTCCTGGCGGTACCGGCCGACCGACGGGCCCGCTTCCCCCTCGCCGAGGTGATGCGCGAACCCCTCCTCGTCCCGGAGTCCCTCACCGTGGACCGCCTCCTGGACCGGCTGTCCGGCAAGCGCACGATGGCGGTCGTCATCGACGAGTACGGAGGGACGGCCGGGGTCGCGACCCTGGAGGACATCGTCGAGGAGGTCGTAGGAGAGGTACGGGACGAGCACGATCCGCACGAGACGCCCGAC
This sequence comes from Streptomyces prunicolor, assembly GCF_045162825.1. Lineage (NCBI taxonomy): Bacteria > Bacillati > Actinomycetota > Actinomycetes > Kitasatosporales > Streptomycetaceae > Streptomyces > Streptomyces prunicolor. Next base: position 1,572,170 of record NZ_CP108676.1, read on the forward strand.
CTGGCTCCGGCCGGGGCGGACGACGACGGCCGGACGCTGTACTCGGCGGACGGCGCCGCCCGGATGGACCAGCTCGCGCGCGTGGGACTGCGGGCGCCGGAGGGGCCGTACGAGACGCTGGCCGGGCTGGCGGCAAATGAGCTGGGGCGGATTCCGGAGGTCGGGGACGTCGTCGAGGTCGCCGGGTGGCGGATCGACGTGGTGGACGCGTCCGGGCGGCGGGCCGCACGGCTGTTGCTGCACGCGCCGCTCGACGAAGCCGATTCCGGCTCCGGCTCCGATTCCGGATCCGGTTCCGACTCCGCCAAGGGGGAGCTGTGACCGCCGTACAACTGCTGATCGGGTTGGCGACGCTGGTCGTCAACGCCTTCTTCGTGGCCGCCGAGTTCGCGCTGATCTCGGTGCGCCGCAGCCAGATCGAGCCGTACGCCGAGGAGGGCGACCGGCGGGCCAAGAGCGTGCTGTGGGGTCTGCAGCACGTGTCGGCGCTGATGGCCGCGGCCCAACTCGGCATCACGCTCTGCACGTTGGTGCTCGGCATCGTCGCGGAACCGGCGATCGCGCATCTGCTGGAGCCGGTGTTCCACGCGGTCGGCGTCCCGGAAAGCGCGGGTCACGCGGTGTCCTTCGTGATCGCGCTGGCCGCGGCGACCTATCTGCACATGCTGCTCGGCGAGATGGTGCCGAAGAACATCGCCCTGGCCGAGCCGGTGCGCAGCGCGCTGGTCCTCGGACCGCCGCTGGTGACGCTGTCGCGGGCGCTGCGTCCGGTGATCTTCACGATCAACGCGTTCGCCAACACCCTGCTCAAGCTGCTCCGGGTCGAGGTCAAGGACGAGGTCACGGCGTCCTTCTCGGACGCCGAACTCGCCCGGATCGTAAGGGACTCCGGTGAGGCGGGCCTCATCGACGAACGGGCCCTGGAACGGCTCAACGACGCCCTGGAGCTGGGCAGGCGGCCCGTGCGCGATGTCGTACTCCCCCTCGAACGCGTCGACTACGTGGTCGCCGGCATCACCCCGGCCGAGCTGGAGGTGCTGTCGGCCGAGTCCGGTTTCTCCCGCTTCCCGGTGGTGGACGACGAGCGCCGGATCATCGGCTACCTCCACGTCAAGGACGCGCTGGACGCCTCACCGCACGACGAACCGTTCAGGGTCGAGGACATGCGGTCCATCGCGAACGTGAAGGAGGACACACCCCTGGACGACGTCCTCACCGCGATGCGCAGCAGCCGTACGCATCTCGCGGCGGTGCTGGACGAGGAGGGGCGGCTGACCGGGTTGGTGACCATGGAGGACGTACTGCGGGAGCTGTTCGGGCAGCGGGCGTAGGGCGGGGCGGGGGGACCGGCGAACGCCGGGCGGGTACCAGCGGAAGCCGGGCGGGTACTGGTAGCGGGCGGGTGGGTACTGGTGGCGGCCGGGCACGCGTGGCTTCGAGGCCGCCAGCCGCGGCTTGGGGGGCGGGCGGGCGCTGGCGGCAGCCAGGCGGACGCGGCTTGGAGGACCGGCGGGCGCCGGTGGAAGGCCGGCGGGCGCCGGTGGAAGGCCGGCGGGCGGCCGGAGGCCGGGCAGGCGCTGGTGGAGGCCGGGTGCGGGTGGGGCGAAGCCGTCGGACGGCAGGGAGGTCACCGTGGCGTGGTTGTGCACGGACGGCGACTGTGGCGGAGGCTGCACGTCCTGCGGAGCGGCCCACTGTCCGGGGGCGGGCTGCTTGGAGGACCAGCAGGCGCTGGTGAAGGCCGGGCGCGCGGCTTGGAGGACCGGCGGGCGCCGGTCGAAGGCCGACGCTCACGGCTGGAAGCCAGGCGGTCACGGCTGGAAGCGAGGCCGGCGCCGGTGGAGGCCGGCGGGCGTGGCTTCGAAGCCGGACGGGTGCTGGTGGCGGCCGGTGGAGGCCGACCTACCGGCGGGTATGGACGCGGGATATCATCTTCGTCGCCATGCAGACGAATCCCACGCACACCAGCCTGGTCGCGATCGGCGACTCCTTCACCGAGGGCATGTCGGACCTGCTCCCGGACGGTACGTACCGGGGCTGGGCCGATCTCCTCGCCGGGCGGATGGCCGCCCGGACGCCCGGCTTCCGGTACGCCAACCTCGCCGTGCGCGGCAAGCTGATCGCGCAGATCGTCGAGGAGCAGGTCGGCCCGGCCGCCGCCATGCAGCCCGATGTGATCACGCTGGTGGGCGGCCTGAACGACACCCTGCGCCCCAAGTGCGACATGGGCCGCGTCCGCGCTCTCCTGGAAGAGGCAGTCGAACGCCTCACCCCGGCCTGCAAGCACCTGGTGCTGATGCGCAGCCCCGGCCGCCAGGGCCCGGTCCTGGAACGCTTCCGCCCCCGCATGGAGGAGCTCTTCGCCTGCGTCGACGACCTCGCCGCCCGCCACGGCGCCCTCGTCGTCGACCTGTACGGCGCCCCCTCGCTCGGCGACCCGCGCGCGTGGGACGTCGATCGCCTCCACCTCACGGATGAGGGCCACCGCCGCGTCGCCGAGGCAGTCTGGCAGACCCTCGGCTACGAACCCGAGGACCCGGAGTGGCGCACCCCGATGCCCCCGACCCCGCCCCCGAACTGGACCGCCCGCCGCGTCGAGGACGCCCGCTTCACCCGCCAGTACCTCCTCCCCTGGATCGGCCGCCGCCTCACCGGCCGCTCCTCCGGCGACGGCCTCTCCCCGAAACGCCCGGACCTGCTTCCCTACGAGGGCCCGGCGGCGTAACTCCCCATGACCACGCGGGTGATCAACGTCAGGGGCCACATCCACGAGTACGGCCCCCGCCTCGAACTCGCCCCGAAGGACATCGTCTACGTCGGCCGCCGCTGGACTCTCGGCGGCTGGGACCTCCCCCGCCACCCGCTCTACAACCCCTTCGCCTACGACACCCCCACGCGCCGCCGGGACGGCACGCGCGCGGAGGTGATGGCGAAGTACCGGGCGTATCTGCTGGGGCGGCCTGATCTGCTGGAGCTGGTGCCGGCGTTGCGGGGGCGGGCGCTGGCTTGTTGGTGTGCGCCGTTGGTCTGTCATGCGGGGGTGCTGGCGGAGCTTGCCGACGGTGGGGACTGCGGGCCATGACGTGAGTCCCGTGGCCGGAGATCCCGGCCGTGACATGGGGCTGAAGACGGCCCCACCCGGGATGGCCCAGGAGCGGGGCCGTGTTGTTCACCCGACACGCGGGGCCTCACACCCCCTGGACCGAGACGTCCGTGATCTCCACTGACACCTTCGTGCCCGCTGAAGCAGTACTGATCACGGACGGCGTGTAGTTCAGGTTCGTCTCGTCCGACAACTCGGCCGTCTCGATGACCGGGCCGGACTCATCGCCGTGGATCTCGTAGGTGATCTCGTACACGGCGTCGGGATCGATCTCCTCGCTGTCTCCCAGATACGTCAGGTCCGGCTCGACCGTCACGTTGCAGCCGGCCGACCCGAAGCAGTGTTGGGCGGTGGTCTTGAGCCCGATCGCGAAACTGTCGGCGTCGACTTCGCTGTACGTCGGCTCCGGAGTTGGCTGCTCCGCAGGGACGGCGTCCGCGTCGGGTGCGTTCGACTCGGCGGTGGCAGCCGGTTTGCTCTCGCCGACCCCGGACTGCACGACCACGACGCCGGTCGCCACGATGGCGGCGATGACTGCGACGGCCGAGCCGATGATGACGAGGTTGGTGCGCGGCTTCTTCGCCGGTGGCGGCGGTTCGTTCGGCGGCATCGCCGGCATCGGCGGCACGCTGCTGTCGGTCATGGTCCCCCCAGGGATAGTCGTTCCGTTCGTGTTCCGGCGCGAACACCCTCGCGCCCGCGGAAACGGTTACGACCACCCCCCGGTGAAGTTGCTGCTCAGCTGCGCGTTGCAGATGTTGTAGCCGCCGGACGCGTGGCCCTTCTTCGTCCTTCCGTCCGCGGTGACCGAGCAGTTGATGTCTCCGGAGCCCTGGAGCTGGGCGTGCACGTCGTAGTACAGGGCGTCCTTGTCGAGGGTCAGCGTCGCCTCGAAACTGCCGTCCTTGAACGTGCCCTTACGCGTGTCCGAGTCGGAGCCGTAGCCGATGTCGAGACCGCCGAGGGCACCGGCGGGCGCGGTGCCCCACACCTTGAAGACGACCTTGCCGTCGGTGGCGTCCTTCTTGGTGTCGTTCTTCTTCGTATCGGCGGCCTTGTCGGAACTCTTGCCGGCGGGCGCCGCGCTCTTCGCGTTTCCGCTGCCGCTGGAGTCGTTGTTGCTGCTGCCGCCTCCGATGGCGGCGACGACGACGAGGATGACGACGAACAGACCGACGATGCCGAGGCAGCCGAGGCCGACGACCTTCCCGACCGAGCGCTTCTTCGGGGGCTGCGGCTGGAACGGGGGCTGCCCGTAAGGCTGTTGACCGTTGCCCCAACCGGGCTGCTGTGACGGGTAGGGCGGCTGGTTGCTCATGTGTCCCCCTGAGGTGCTCGCTGATGAATGCGAGATGTGTGACTTGTAAAGACGGCGTACGGTTTCCGCCTACTGGGGGTAATCACCCCATCGGGTCGGAGGCGGACGTGCGGTCTCGGGGGCGATGCCGATGGGGACTGACCTCTACGGTCGACCTCTCACACCCGGCTCGCGATCACACACATCTCGCGGCCGCCCGCCCGGAGCGTCCTTGACCTGGGATCTCCGGACCGAACTGACGGTCCGGACCCCTCAAGGACGCCGGGTAAACTCCGTACACGTGACTTCCGCTGCCGCCAAGCCCCGCATCCCGAACGTCCTCGCCGGACGTTACGCCTCCACCGAGCTCGCCACGCTCTGGTCCCCCGAGCAGAAGGTGAAGCTGGAGCGGCAGCTCTGGCTCGCTGTGCTGCGGGCCCAGAAGGACCTCGGGATCGAGGTGCCGGACGGCGCGATCGCTGACTACGAGCGGGTGCTCGACCAGGTCGACCTGGCCTCGATCGCCGAGCGCGAGAAGGTCACGCGGCACGACGTGAAGGCGCGGATCGAGGAGTTCAACGACCTCGCCGGGCACGAGCAGGTGCACAAGGGCATGACGTCCCGGGATCTGACGGAGAACGTCGAGCAGTTGCAGATCCGGCTCTCGCTGGAGCTGATGCGCGACCGTACGGTGGCCGTTCTGGCGCGTCTCGGCAAGCTGGCCGGTGAGTACGGCGAGCTGGTCATGGCCGGCCGCTCGCACAACGTGGCCGCGCAGGCCACCACGCTCGGCAAGCGTTTCGCAACCGCCGCCGACGAGCTGCTTGTCGCCTACGGCCGGGTCGAGGAGCTGCTTGGTCGTTATCCGCTGCGCGGCATCAAGGGGCCGGTGGGCACGGCGCAGGACATGCTCGACCTGCTCGGCGGCGACGCGGCGAAGCTCGCGGAGCTGGAGCAGCGGATCGCCTCCCACCTGGGCTTCTCGCAGGCGTTCACCTCGGTCGGCCAGGTGTACCCGCGCTCGCTGGACTACGAGGTCGTGACCGCGCTGGTGCAGGTCGCGGCGGCGCCCTCCTCGCTGGCGAAGACGATCCGGCTCATGGCCGGGCACGAGCTGGTCACCGAGGGCTTCAAGCCGGGGCAGGTCGGCTCCTCCGCGATGCCGCACAAGATGAACACCCGCTCCTGCGAGCGCGTCAACGGCCTCATGGTCATCCTGCGCGGCTACGCCTCGATGACCGGCGAGCTGGCGGGCGACCAGTGGAACGAGGGCGATGTCTCCTGCTCGGTGGTACGCCGGGTGGCCCTCCCCGACGCGTTCTTCGCGCTCGACGGGCTGCTGGAGACGTTCCTGACCGTGCTCGACGAGTTCGGCGCGTTCCCGGCCGTCGTGGCGCGTGAGCTGGACCGCTATCTGCCGTTCCTCGCGACGACCAAGGTGCTGATGGCCGCGGTCCGCGCGGGTGTCGGCCGCGAGGTCGCGCACGAGGCCATCAAGGAGAACGCCGTCGCCTCCGCCCTTGCGATGCGTGAGCAGGGCGCCGAGCGCAACAAGCTGCTGGACAAGCTCGCCGCCGACGAGCGGATCCCGCTGGACCGCGCCCAGTTGGACGCGCTGATGGCCGACAAGCTGTCCTTCACGGGTGCCGCGGCCGACCAGGTCGCCGTCGTCGTCGCCCGCGTCGAGGAGCTCGCGAAGCAGCACCCGGAGGCCGCGGGTTACACCCCGGGGGCGATCCTCTGACCCGCTTCACCCAGGCCGAGCTGGAGGCCGCCCGCGACCGTCTCGTACCGGACGTCGTCGCGGACGGCCTCGGCGTGCTGTTCTGCGGCATCAACCCCGGTCTGATGACGGCCGCCACGGGCCACCACTTCGCCCGTCCCGGCAACCGCTTCTGGCCCGTGCTGCACCTGTCCGGGTTCACGCCTAGGCTCATGAAGCCCGCGGAACAAGGGGAGTTGCTGTCCTATGGGCTCGGCATCACGAACGTGGTGGCACGGGCGACGGCTCGGGCCGACGAGCTGAGCCCGGAGGAGTACCGCGAGGGCGGCCAGCTCCTCGCGTCGAGGCTGACGGGGTGGAAGCCGCGCTGGCTGGCCGTCCTCGGGGTGACCGCGTACCGGGCCGCCTTCGACGACCGCAAGGCCCAAGTGGGGCCGCAGGAGCGGATGTTCGGGGACACGCGCGTGTGGGTGCTGCCCAATCCGAGCGGGCTGAACGCGCATTGGACCGCGGCGACGATGGCCGAGGAGTTCGGGCGGCTGCGGGTCGCCGCGCAGGACTAGAGCGTCATGGTGGGTCCATCTCCGTTACGACGGCCAGGAGTTGGAACGGGAGCTCCTTGTCCCACTGGGACACGCCGAGGGCGATCCATCGGCCGGTCTCCGGCGACTTCCACAGGTGTACGTCCGGCACGTGCGCGCTGAGCGAGGCCCAGGGCTCCGGTATGTCCTCGCCGTCCTGCGACCCCTCGAACGCGCTCTCCAGGCCGATGACTTGGGGCGGACTCCAGCGTTCGATCAGCCGCTCGCCGAGTCCGTCCCGGTCGATCTCGTACTGTGCCTCGGTCCCCTCCCGCTCCGTCCCGTCGTCCTCCCAGAAGTCGCCGCTCGTCTGTAGTTCGGCGATGTGATAGCCGGGCCCTCCCGTGCCCACGTCCGTCCTGCGTTGCTCCGCGGGGAAGTCCCGGGTGCACAGCAGGTCGATCGTCGCCAGCGAGTGCGTGATGTTCATGCCTCCAGTGAACCGGCTCCCACTGACAATGGGCGGAGCATCAGGCCCCGCGCAGGGGCAAACGTTCCGGCACTTCCGGGGTCAGGCGTCCCGGCGCCGCACACTCCACGCCCCCGCCGCCAGCGCCGCCGCAGTCCACAGCGCCGTCACCCCGAGTCCGGTCCACGGCCCCATCGCGCCGTCCCAGGTCTCGTGCAGCGCCACCTGGCCGGCCCGGTCGGGCAGCAGGTCCGCGAGGTCGCTCGACGCGTCGCCGACCACGAAGGACACGATCAGCAGGAACGGGATGACGATGCTCAGCGTCGCCACTCCGCTGCGCAGCACCGCCGTGAGACCGGCCGCGAGCAACGCCATCAGCGTGAGATAGACGGCGCAGCCGACCACGCCGCGCACCTGCTCCGCCCAGCCGAGCCCGTCGGCCTCGGCGCCCAGCACTGCCTTGCCGACCGCCAGCGTCACCACTCCGGTGACCAGGCCGACGGCGAACACGGGCACGGCGATCGCCGTCGCCTTCGCCGCGAACCAGCGCCCCCGGTGCGGCACCGCGGCCAGCGACAGCCGTAGTGCTCCGCCCTGGAACTCGGAGGACACGGCGGTCGTGCCGAAGGCGATCGCCGCGATCTGGCCGAAGGCCACACCGAAGAAGACCGCGAACAGCGGGTCGAAGTCGTCGCCGCCGGTGTCGGACGCGGCGAGTGCGGAGAAGAGCGTCGTCAGCAAGACGATCACGGCGAGGGCCGCGGCCTGTGAGCGCAGGGTTCGGATCTTGATCCACTCGGAGTGGAACACGGGCGTGAACGCCATGGTCAGGCCTCCTGGCTCTGTGCGGTGAACTCGGTCTCGGTGGACGTCAGATCGAGGTAGGCCTGCTCCAACGTGCCCTCGGCGGCGGTCAGTTCAAGGATCGGTACGCCGGCGGCGGACAACAGGGTGCCGATCTCCTCCACGCGTGCGTGCGTCACGGTCCAGTGCCCGTCCTCCTGCTCCACGGCGTCGAGACCGTGCCCGGCGAGTGTGCTCTTGAGGGCGCCGGCGTCCGTCGTACGGATGCGTACGTGGGGTTGCACGCGCGCGTCGATGAAGTCCCGCATCGGAGTGTCGGCGAGGAGTCGGCCGCGGCCGAGGACCACGAGGTGGTCGGCGAAGGACGCGGTCTCGTTCATGAGGTGGCTGGAGACCAGGACCGTGCGGCCCTCCGCCGCCAGTCGGCGCAGCAACTCCCGGATCCAGACGATGCCTTCGGGGTCGAGGCCGTTCGACGGCTCATCCAGCAGGACGACTTCGGGATCGCCCAGGAGGGCACCGGCGATACCCAGCCGCTGACGCATGCCCAGGGAGTACGTCTTCACCCGGTGCCGCGCGACCGACGCGAGTCCCGTCTCCTCCAGCACCGCGTCGGCCCGGGCGACCGGGATGCGGTTGCTCGCCGCCAGGGCGCGCAGATGGTCGCGGGCGGTACGGGAGCCGTGCGCGGCCTGCGCGTCGAGCAGGGCGCCCACGTGGCGCAGCGGCTCGGTGAGCGCGGCGTAGGGGCGGCCGCCGACGGTGGCGGTTCCGGAGGTTGGGCGGTCGAGGCCGAGGACGAGGCGCATGGTGGTGGACTTTCCGGCGCCGTTGGGGCCGAGGAATCCGGTGACCTTGCCGGGGCGGACGTCGAAGGTGACGTGGTCCACGGCCCGCCGGGTGCCGTACTCCTTGGTGAGGTCTCGTACGTCGATGCTGGTCATGGTCAACAGCCTCGCCGTTCAAGGGAGTTGGGGCCTCCCCCGCCGGTGGAGATCGTCTCCCCCGCCCGGGGGAGGCCGATTGTCGGTGCCGACTGTCACGATGTCGGAATGGCCCGCTTCCTGCGCCCGCTGCTCCGGGGGACGACGTATACGCGTCTGCTGCACCTCTGGGTGCCGATGTTGATCGTCAGCGTGTGGCTCTTCGTCAGCCCGGAGACGCCTTACGCACCCGCGCTCGCGTTGATCCCCGTCGCTCTGATCCCAGCGGTGCGGATGGGCGAGGGCGTGCAGGCGCGGCTGCTGCTGACGCCTGGCGACCGGGACTCGGGGATCTCCGAGGCGCCGTCGGCGACCTGGCGGGACCGGGGCCGCACCTTGTTGTGGCTGGAGGCGCGGATGGCGCTGGGGTGGGTGGTGGCGCCCGCGACCGTCTGGGGACCACTCCTGTCCGTCGCCCTCGTCGGGCTGGCGATGGGACATGTGCCGGACGACGTCCCGGTGCTCAGCAGTGCTCAGCCGCACTGGGGATACGCCCTCCTGGCACCGCTTCCCCTCATCGCGTTCTACGGCCTGGTGGTCGGCCTCGGCGAGTTGGCCACGCTGCTGGCCCGGAAGTTGCTCGGCCCCTCCCGCGCGGAGCAGCTCGCCGCTCTGGAAGAACGCACCGAGCAACTGCTGGAACGCAACCGCATCGCACGGGAGTTGCACGACTCCATCGGGCACGCTCTGACGGTGGCCGTCGTGCAGGCGGGCGCCGCCCGTGCGGCGGGCGACCCGGAGTTCACCGAGCGGGCGCTGGGTGCCATCGAGGAGACCGGTCGGGCGGCACTGGAGGATCTGGAGCGGGTGTTGGGCGTGCTGCGGGAGGCGGAGCGGCCGGTGAGCGGCCGGCCGACGCTGGTGGACGCCGACCGGCTGTTGGAGTCGGCGCGGGCCTCCGGGGCGAAGGTCGACGCGGAGGTGACCGGGCCGTTGGAGACGGTGTCGGGGCCGGTCTCCCGGGAGGGGTACCGGATTCTGCAGGAGGCGCTGACCAATGTGCTGCGGCACGCGGGGTCCGTCCCCGTGCGGGTCCGTATCCGGGTCGCCGACGACACCCTCGATCTGGAGGTCCGAAATCCACTGACGGCGGCGATACCGGGCCCGGGTCAGGGCAGTGGGCTGCGGGGCATACGCGAGCGTGCCGCGCTGCTCGGCGGGCGGGCGCACACGGGGCCGGACGAGGGTGACTGGCAGGTGCACGCGGAGCTGCCGCTGGGCTGATCTACGCTGACCGAATGCCGGTCACCGTTCTCCTGGTCGATGACGAACCCCTCGTACGCGCGGGTCTGCGGGCCGTGTTGGAGGCGCAGCCGGACATCGAGGTGGTCGGTGAGGCCGCCGACGGGGCGGCGGTGATCCCGCTGGTACGGAAGCTGCGGCCGGACGTGGTCGCCATGGACGTGCGGATGCCCCTCCTGGACGGCATCGAGGCCACGCGCGCGGTGCTGCGCACGGTCGACGACCCGCCGAAGATCCTGGTCATCACGACCTTCGAGAACGACGAGTACGTGTACGAGGCGCTGCGCGCCGGTGCCGCCGGGTTCCTGCTGAAGCGGGCCCGGCCGGCCGAGATCGTGCACGCGGTGCGGCTGGTGGCAGAGGGCGATTCGCTGCTTTTCCCGGCCTCCGTACGGCAGTTGGCCGCCGAGTACGGCGACGACGGCGGGAACCGGGCGGCGCGCGCGGTGATGGAGCGGGCCCAGCTGACCGAGCGTGAGGCCGAGGTGCTGCGGCTGATGGCGCGGGGTCTGTCGAACGCGGAGATCGCCGCCCGGCTGGTCGTCGGGACCGAGACGGTGAAGTCCCATGTGAGCGCCGTACTGGCGAAGCTGGGGGCGCGGGACCGTACGCAGGCGGTGATCGCGGCGTACGAGTCGGGGTTCGTGGCGCTGGGGTGATTCCGTGGGGCGGACGGGTCGGGGGCGCCCGGCACTCGCCGGGGTCCGCCGCGCCGAGTACGATCCGCCCAACACGCGCACGAGCTGGGAGGACAGACCTTGGCGGGGCTGACCGGCGGGGACCCCTCGCTGCTGCGGAGGATCAACTCCGCAGTGGTGTTGCACGCGTTGCGTGCCACGGACTGCGCCACGCTGACGGAGATCACCCGGGTGACCGGTCTGTCCCGGCCGACCGTCGAGGGCGTCGTCGAGGGACTGATGGACGCCGGGCTGGTCGTCGAGAAGGCGGCCGACGAGAGCGTTGTACGGCGGCAGGGGCGGCCCGCGCGACGGTTCAGGTTCCGGGCCGAGGCCGGGCATCTGCTGGGCCTGGAGATCGGCGCACATCGCGTCGCCGTGCTTCTCGCCGACCTGGACGGGCGGGTGCTCGGCGCGATCGCCAAGGACGTCGACGAGACGGCTTCGGCGGACGAGCGCCTGGAGCGGCTGCGGACGGCGGTCGCCGAGTTGCTGCGCCGGGCCGGGGTCGCCCGCGGTTCGCTGCGGGCGGTGGGCGTCGCCACGCCGGGCATCGTCGAGGCGGACGGCACCGTACGGTTGGGCACGGCGTTGCCCCAGTGGACGGGGCTGCACCTGGGCGAGCGGTTGAGCCGTTCCTTCAAGTGCCCTGTTCTCGTCGAGAACGATGCCAACGCGGCGGCGGTCGCCGAGCACTGGAAGGGTGCGGCCACCGAGTCCGACGACATGGTGATGGTGCTGGCCGGGTTGAGTCCGGGTGCGGGTTCGTTGATCGGAGGGCGGCTGCATCGGGGGTATCGGGGGGCTGCCGGTGAGATCGGCGCGCTGCATCTGCTGGGGCGGGATGTGACTCCGGAGACGTTGCTCTCCACCACGGACGAGCCGCTGCATCCGTTGGACGAGCAGGCGGTTGCGCAGGTATTCGCGCTGGCGCGGGACGGTGACCAGCGGGCGATGGCGGCTGTCGATCGGTTCATCCAGCGCCTTGTGCACGATGTCGCCGCGTTGGTGCTGGCGCTCGATCCTGAGTTGGTCGTCGTGGGTGGGTGGGCTGCCGGGTTGGACGGTGTACTGGAGCCGTTGCGGCGGGAGTTGGCTCGGTATTGCCTGCGGCCGCCAAAGGTTGCCCTGTCGTTGCTCGGCGAGGCTGCTGCGGCAACTGGGGCGTTGCGGTTGGCTCTTGACCATGTCGAGGAGCAGCTGTTCGCGGTGGAGGGCACGGTGACGCGGCGCTAGCTCGGCCGGGGTGGTCGTGTGCCGAGTGCGGGTTCGTAGTGGCCGGGCCTCCATGGTTGTCTTTCGACTGCGGCGCCGTTGGGGCTGAGCGCGCAGTTCCCCGCGCCCCTCAGGGGCGCTGCCGTGCCCGGCATCGAGAACACTCCCTGCACGCCCAGCACGTAGAACGCGTAGCGCCCCGGGTGGAGTTCCCGGGGCGCGACGCGTTCAGCCGTAACTGCGTTCAGGAGGCCTGGCGTTCTGGGCCGTGGTGGATTTCTACGTTGCCGGAGTCGGCGAAGGTCAGGCGGCAGGTGTCCGCGCGGTAGGTCGCGACGGAGACCGCCGCGGTGCGGCCCTCGGCGAAGAAGCGGGTCGTGACGACGAGGACCGGCGCCCCGGGGAGGCGGTCCAGTTCCTTGGCGTCGTCCGCGCGGGCCGAGCCGAGTTCTACGGCGCGGTCCTGGCCCTCCAGTTCGAGGCGCTGCAACTCGCGCAGGACGGCACGCGCGCGTGCCGTCGCGGACGGAGCGTCTATGGCGGAGAGGTCGGGCACCGACGACTCCGGGATGTAGAGAAGTTCGGCGGCGACCGGCTGGCCGTGGCTCACCCGGGAGCGCCGCACAGTGTGGACCAGTTCCTCGGAACCGGTCTCCAGGACGTCCGCGACGGCGGCCGGCGGGGCCGCCAGGACACAGTCGACGGACTGCCAGGCGTCCTCCCCGGCGCCCGGCCAGGCGTGCTGCTCGGTGCCGACGGCGACCCCCACGCGCGGCGGCGCGACGGTCGTACCGACTCCGCGGCGGCGCTGTAGCCGGCCTTCCAGTTCGAGTTGTTCCAGAGCCTGCCGGAGCGTGGCCCGGGCGACGCCGAAGCGGGCCGCCAGGTCTCGCTCGTTGGGCAGGATCTCGCCCACGGAGAACTCGGAGTCCAGTGCCTCACTCAGCACGGTCTTGAGATGCCAGTACTTCGGTTCCGGCACCGATTCCAACTGCGTGGTCCCCACCCTGTCCTCCGCAATCGCCGTGTTCCGGCGGCGTTTTAGCGCCCTTGTTTATTAAAGGTTGTTTCACTTATCTGCGACCATAGGACGGCCCCCACCCTTGGTCAAGACCAATCCTCCATGTCATATGCAACCCACAGTGGCTGTGCCGCAGAGCGTTCACAGGGCGTTCGTACTGGGTGTTCTTCGTGACGTAACAGCAAAGCCCCCGTCGCGAAACGGGGGCTGTGTGCGGGCAGCGGCTAAGCGGAAGCCAGTGATCGAAGCTTGTCGGGGTTGCGGACGATGTAGACGGACCGGATGCGTCCGGCGGATACGTCCACCTGGAAGACACTGTCGGGCATGTCACCCGAAAGGATCAGTACCGCGGGTCCGCCGTTGAGCTCCAGGAAGCGGAACGACATCTCCGGGATCCCCTTCCCGGCGACGGCGACCAGGAAGCGGCCCACATTGTCGGCGGTCTCCAGGATCCGCAGCGGCGCCTTGGACTTGCCGCCGCTGTCGCCGATCAGACGGACGTCCGGGGCGAGCATCTCCATGAGGCCCGCCAGGTCGCCCTCGGCCGCCGCGGCGAGGAACCGCTCGGTGAGTTCGCGGCGCTGGGCGGGGTCGACCTCGTAGCGCGGGCGCCCTTCGTCGACGTGTTTGCGGGCCCGTCCGGCGAGTTGGCGCACGGCCGGCTCGCTCCGGTCCAGCATGGCCGCGATGTCGGCGTGCGGGTAACCGAACGCCTCCCTGAGGACGAACACGGCGCGCTCCACCGGGGACAGCGACTCCAGGACGACGAGTACCGCGAGGGAGACGGAGTCGGCGAGGACGGCGCGCTCCACGGTGTCGGGGACGGTGTCCCCGAAGTCGGTGACGTAGGGCTCGGGCAGCCAAGGGCCTACGTAGGCCTCGCCACGCGCCTTGACCTGGCGGAGTCGGTCGATCGCGAGGCGGGTGGTGATGCGTACCAGGTAGGCGCGCGGTTCGCGGACCTCGGCATGGTCGGCGGCGGACCAGCGCAGCCAGGCCTCCTGGACCACGTCCTCGGCGTCGGCCACCCGCCCGAGCATGCGGTAGGCGACCCCCATGAGGACGGGGCGGTGCTCTTCGAAGACATCGGTCGGGGTGTCGGTGGTCACCACCTCATCCCACGCGTTGGGAGCCGCGCTGTCCAGCAGAAACCCGTAGGCCCTCAAGGTCCCCGACACTTGGGGCTACCGGTCAGTAGCAGTTGCTGACAAGCTGTCTACACGGCCTGTACGGCGTCTGCCAGCGTGTCCCAGACGAGGAGCATCCCCATGTCCGCCACCGTCTCCTTCCCGGTGCCCACTCCGCAGGGCCCGAAGACCGTGACCGTGTCCTACGCGCGCGTGGGTCGCGGTGAGCCGCTGCTCCTGCTGCACGGCATAGGCCACCACCGGCAGGCCTGGGACCCGGTGGTGGACATCCTCGCGACCGAGCGCGATGTGATCGCCGTGGATCTGCCCGGGTTCGGCGCCTCCCCCGCGCTCCCGGATGGGCTGGCGTACGACCTGACCACGACGGCCGCGGTGTTCAGGGCCTTCTGCGAGACGCTGGAGCTCGACCGTCCGCACGCGGCGGGCAACTCGCTCGGCGGTCTGATGGCTCTGGAGCTCGGCCGCGAGAAGGTCGTACGGTCCGTCACCGCCCTCTCCCCCGCCGGATTCTGGTCCCAGGCCGAGCGCCGCTACGCCTTCGCCGTGCTGCTCACCATGCGGCGGATCGCTCGCGGCATGCCGCTCCCGCTGGTCGAGAAACTGGCGCGCACGGTGGTCGGCCGTACCGCGCTCACCAGCACCATCTACGCCCGCCCGGGCCGCCGTTCACCCGAAGCCGTGGTCGCCGAGACGCTCGCGCTGGTCAACGCCCCCGGGTTCGACGACACGCTCCGGGCCGGTACGAGCGTCCTGTTCACCGACGACATCCCCGGCATCCCGGTCACCGTGGCCTGGGGCACCCAGGACCGGCTGCTGCTGCGCCGCCAGGGCGTCCGCGCCAAGCAGATGATCCCCCGCTCCCGGCTGGTGCGGCTGCCCGGCTGCGGGCACTGTCCGATGAACGACGACCCGGCCCTGGTCGCGCGCGTCATCCTCGACGGCAGCCGCTGACCTGCGCGGCAGCAGCCCCAACGCGCCCGATCCCAGGGCGACTCCGGCACCCACGAGGGCGCTGCCGGCGGCCTGGGCGGCCCCGTAGGAGCCCGTTCCGACGAGCGGCGCGGTAGCGGCGGCGGCGACCGGGATGAGGCCGGAGAAGAGCGTGGCGCGCTCCGCGCCGATCCGCTGCACGCCCATGTACCAGCACACGAAGCCGACGACCGTGACGACCGCCGCCTGCCACAGCAGGGCGGCGGCCTCGGTGCCGTCGGGGCGCCGCAGCCAGGCGGTTCCGTCGAGGACCAGCCCGGCCGTCGCCGCCTCGACCGCGGCGAGACCGCACACGGTGGCCGACAGCAATCGCGGTCCCAGGGGCCGCAGTACGGGGACCGCGAGCACCGCGAAGCCCACCTCGCCCGCGAGTGCGCACCCGGAGAACGCGATTCCGGCGCCGTCCGTACGGCCCCACCCCTGGACCGTGAACGCGCCGACGGCGACGAGTGACGCCCCGTAGAGCACGATCCGTCGTGGACGGCGTCCCTCCAGGAGAGGGACGAGGATCGCGACCGCTACGGGAGCGCAGCCCACGAAGACGCCGGGGACGGCCGGTTCAGCGCTGCGTTCGGCGGCGATGACGGCCAGGTTGAAGCCGACCATGCCGACGGCCGCGAGGAGCGCGAGACGGGCCCATTGGCGTGGCGTGAGCCCCCGTAGGCGGGCCGTCGCGACCTTGCCGGCGAACGGGAGGAGGAGCAGGCAGGCGAGGCCGTAGCGCAGGAACTGGCCGCCCGCGTACGGGTAGTGGCCCAGGACGCTGTTCGCGGTGAAGGACGCGCCGACGAGGACGCAGGCGAAGGCGGCGAGCGGGGCGCCGCGGGCGGTGCCGGCCGTGGTGGCGTTCATGGCAGCGACGCTAGGGAGACCGACGGTCCGGTTTAAGGTCCACTTCCATGACGTCATCGCGGACCAATCCGGAAGGGCCGGCCAGTCCGGAAGGGCCCGTCGATCCGGAGGGGCCGACCGATCCGGAGGGCCTGACGGGTTCCGCCGCCTGGGAGTTGCTGCTGCCCGCGGCCTCCGCACCGGCACGCGCGCGTGGCCGCTCGCTTCAGGCCGCGCTGCGCGAGGCGGTGCGTTCGGGGCGACTCGCGCCGGACACCCGGCTGCCGTCGAGCCGCGACCTGGCGACCGACCTCGGGGTGTCGCGGGGGCTGGTCACGGAGGCGTACGAGCAGCTGACGGCGGAGGGTTATCTGCGCAGCGGCCGGGGTGCGGGCACCTGGGTGGGTGGTGCCGTACGGGCGGCGCGGCCACGCGCGCGTGACCTCGCGCCGCGCTCCCCCGGCGCCCGGGCCGACTTCGTGCCCGGCACGCCGGATCTGTCACTGTTCCCGCGCGCGGCCTGGGCCGCGGCGCAGCGCGGTGTGCTGGCGGAGATGCCGCACGACGTGCTCGGTTATCCCGATCCGCGCGGGCTGCCGCGCTTGCGTACGGCTCTCGCGGAACTCCTCGCACGGCGCCGGGGTGTGG
Source organism: Streptomyces prunicolor (assembly GCF_045162825.1). NCBI lineage: Bacteria > Bacillati > Actinomycetota > Actinomycetes > Kitasatosporales > Streptomycetaceae > Streptomyces > Streptomyces prunicolor. The sequence continues at coordinate 1,588,842 of NZ_CP108676.1, forward strand.
TCGCCGACCCGGAGCGGCTGATCGTGGTCTCCGGAGTGGCGCAGGCTACGACGCTGCTCGGATTCGTGCTCCACGCGCGCGGGACACGCACCGTCGGCGTCGAGGACCCGGGCAGTCCCCAGCACGGCGCCCTGTACGCCTCGGCGGGCGTCGGCACCCTACCGCTGCCCCTGGACGAGGAGGGTCTCGCGGTCGGGCCACTACGGGCGTCGGGTGTACGGGCCGTAGTGACCACACCCGCCCATCAGTTCCCCACCGGCATCGCCTACTCCGCGCAGCGACGGGCCCAACTCCTGGACTGGGCACGGTCGGTGGACGGTCTGGTCGTCGAGGACGACTACGACGGCGACTTCCGCTACGACCGGGCCCCCGTGGGCGCGCTCCAGGGCCTCGACCCGGAGCATGTCGCCTACGCGGGCTCGGTCAGCAAGTCCCTCGCCCCGGGGCTGCGGCTCGGCTGGCTGCTGGTCCCCGAGTCCCTCGCCGACGAGGTCGTCGAGCGCAAGCGGACCATGGACCTCGGCCACCCGACCCTCGACCAGGCGCTGTTCGCCCGCTTCCTCGAACGCGGCGACTACGACCGCCAGTTGCGCCGCTGCCAGCGCGCCTACCGGCAGCGCCGCGACGCCCTCGTCACCGCCCTGGAGGAGCATTTCCCGGGAGCCCAGGTGACCGGGATCGCGGCGGGACTGCACGTCATCGCCGAACTGCCGTTGAAGTACGGCCCGCAGGAGCACTTCCTGGAACGCGCGGCCTCCGCCGGTGTCGCGGTGCGCCCGCTCACCGCGTACGCCCACGAGCGCGTGGACGACGCGGTCGTACGGCTGGTCCTGGGGTACGCGCAACTGTCTCCCGGACGGATTCGTGCGGGCATACGTCTGATGGCCGGCGCCATACGCCCGTAGGGAGTCTCTGGTGTCGCACGCGGGCCCCATGTCACCGCGTTCCGTTGTTCACCTGTGGTTTCCGTGCGCGCTGTGGCGCACCAGTAGTTGTGGCAGTGCACCCTGACCGCATCCCGTCCGTGGAGGCGCAACCCCATGTCACCTCGTCCGTTCCCCGCCCGCCGTAGCGTTCTGCGCGGCACCCTGGCCGCGTCGGCGGCCCTGACCGTGCCCGTCACCCTCGGTGCGGCGCCCGCTCTCGCGCTGTCCGGACGGCCCAAGGCGGGGTGGGGCGTGCAGGCGGGGGACGTGACCTCCGACTCCGGGCTCGTGTGGGTGCGTTCGGACCGCCCGGCCCGGATGATCGTGGAGACCTCGGCCACCGAGTCGTTCCGCAATCCGCACCGGTGGCACGGCCCGCTGCTCGGCGCGGGCACGGACTTCACCGGTACCACGCGGCTGCGCGGGCTGCCCTCGGGGGAGCAGATCCACTACCGGGTCCTGCTCGCCGACCCCGACGACCCACGCCGTACCGGCGAGCCGGTCGCCGGTACGTTCCGTACGGTGCCGACCGGGCGGCGCGGTGTGCGCTTCCTGTGGTCCGGCGACCTGGCGGGGCAGGGCTGGGGCATCAACCCGGACCTCGGCGGCTACCGGATCTACGACGCCATGGGGAAGCTCGACCCGGACTTCTTCCTGTGCAGCGGCGACAACATCTACGCCGACGGTCCGATCACGGCGACCCAGGCCCTGCCCGACGGCAGCCTCTACCGGAACGTCACCACGGAGGAGAAGGCCAAGGTCGCCGAGACCCTGGCCGAGTTCCGCGGGAACTTCCGCTACAACCTGCTCGACGAGAACCTCAAACGCTTCAACGCCCAGGTCCCGTCGATCATCCAGTGGGACGACCACGAGGTACGCAACAACTGGTACCCGGGCGAGGTGATCGCCGCCTCCGACACCCGCTACACGGAGAAGAACGTCGATGTCATGGCGGTGCGCGCCCGGCGTGCGTTCAGTGAGTACTTCCCGATCTCGACGCTGCGGCCGGGCGCGAAGGAGGGCCGGGTCCAGCGTGTGATGCGGCACGGTCCGCTGCTCGACGTGTTCGTCCTGGACATGCGGACCTACCGCAACGCCAACTCGCCCGACAAGCAGACCGTGGACCCGCAGGGCATCCTCGGCCGCGAGCAACTGGATTGGCTCAAGCGGGAGTTGACCCGCTCGCGTGCGGTGTGGAAGGTGATCGCCGCCGACATGCCGCTCGGTCTGGTCGTGCCGGACGCCACCGAGGGCAAGGCGAACATCGAGGCGGTCGCGCAGGGCGACCCGCGTGCGCCGCTCGGGCGCGAGCTGCAGATCGCCGAGCTGCTGCGGTACATCAAGCACCGGCGGATCACCGGCACCGTGTGGCTGACGGCCGACGTGCACCACACCTCCGCGCAGCACTACCAGCCCTCGCGGGCCGCGTTCACCGACTTCGAGCCGTTCTGGGAGTTCGTCTCCGGTCCGCTGAACGCGGGTGCCTTCCCGGCCAGTGCCCTCGACAACACCTTCGGTCCCGAGCGGGTGTTCGTGAAGGCGCCGACCGCGCAGAACGTGTCGCCGGCCGAGGGCTACCAGTTCTTCGGCGAGGTCGACATCGACGGCCACAGCGGGGAGTTGACGGTGCGTCTGCGGGAACAGGACGGCACCGTGCTGTTCACCAAGACCCTTCAGCCGGGACGGGTCGGCCAGTAACTCCACTACCCTCATACATGGGCCGCGCACCGGCGTCATCCCCCGGTGCGCGGCGTTCGTCGCGGTGCCCCAACACCCGCCCACTGACCGCGTTTTCGCAGGTCAGGGCCGATTGTCAGTGGTGGCCTCTACGGTTTTTCCATGACGCGATCTTTGCAGGCCGTGACCTATCGCCGACCCTCCGTGCTGGAGTCGTCGGCGGGTGAGCGGCGCCTCGGCCTTGAGACCTCACAGGGTGCGACTCCTTCGGGTGTCACCGACCATCCGCGCTTCTTCGCGGGCTTCCTGACCTCTCCTCAGGTGGCCGCGGCGGCGCTGCTGGCGGTGGCCGACGTGGCGGCCACGCGGTACTACCAGCGCCAACTGCCCGCCTCGCTCGACCCGGTGGTGACGGCGGGTGGCGACCGGCTGCGCTTCGAGTCCTTCTCGGGCTGCGGCGGGGTGTACGCGCGGCTGGACGTCCTCGGCCCCGGACTCGACGGCGACGAGGTGGGACACGGCACGACGAACGTCGACGTCAACAACCCGCTGCGTGAGGCCCTGTCCCGGATCGGCACGGACGATCCGCTCCATCTCCGGGTCGGGCCCGAGGAGTTGGCCGTGACCACGCTGGACGGCCCGGTGCTGGAGAAGAAGGTGCCGCTCCCGGATCGATGGCTGCGCGGCTTCGCGGAGGCCCAGGTCATAGCGGCCGGCTTCGACCTGCGGGCCGAACTGCCCGCGGCGGAGGCGGTCCGGTTCCTGCGCTCCCTCCCGAAGAGCGGAGCGCGCGGCACCACGAGCGGCCCTCGCTGGGTCGTACCGGCGGGCCGCGGCCTGCGCCCGACCACCCGCCCCGTACCGGGCGCGGTGTGCCTCCCGGGCCCGGAGCGCCTGATCGCACTCCAGCGGGTCCTGCGCCACGCGACGGCCCTGCGGATCTACGGCCCCTCCGTCATCGGCGCCGGTGCCACGGCCAGTGCTTGGGAGGCCGTACTGCCGGGCATGCGGCTCACGCTCACGCTGTCGCCGGACGCGTCGCGCGGATTCTCCGGCGAGGGCGGCGTCCTGGACGCGCTCACCGCCGACGAGGCGGGCGAGGACGCGGAGTTGATCTCCGTGCTGCTGGCCTGGGAGCCTCGTATCGACGTCGCCGACATGGCCGCGTCCTCGGGACTCACCCCGGAGCGGGTCCGCGCCGCGCTGACCAGGCTCGGCACTTCGGGGCGCGTCGGCTACGACACGGCGGAGGCGGCCTACTTCCACCGTGAACTCCCCTACGACGCGCAGCGCGTGGAGCGTCACAATCCGCGGCTGCGCTCGGCCCGCGCGCTGGTGGCCGCGGGGGCGGTGACCCTGGAGGGCGCGATCGGCACGGTGACCGCCGAGGACGGCCATGTGCACCGGGTGCGGGACGAGGCGGGGGTGCTGAGTTGCAGCTGCGTGTGGTGGGCGAAGTACCGGGGCGGACGCGGGCCGTGCAAGCACGCGCTGGCGGTGCGGATGGTGCGGCGGGGCGTCGCGGCGGAACAGGACACACAGCAGAACACGAAGCAGGACATGGTGCGGGTCGACGGGGGTGTGCGATGAGTTCGCTGATGGAAGCGGTGCGGGCGGGCCGGACGGCCGAGGCGGTGGGGCTGCTGGACGGGTTGACGGACGCCGAACGGCGGGTGTTTCTCCCGGAGTTGAAGGAACTCCGCAAGGAGCTGCGCAAGGCGCCGTGGGACGAGGCGTCCCGTCGCGCCTATCCGGCTCTGCACGCGGCCGGGGCCGCCTGTGAGACGGGGGCGGCAGCCGTGGCTACCTGGATCGCCGCCACCGACATGCGCTGGTCGCAGTCGTCCCCGGCGCTGCTGATCCACATCCTGGGCGACCGCGACACCGCCTGGCTCGCCGACGTGACGCACCGCCTCGCCGGACGCCCGGCCTCCACCGACGTGCCGTATGAGCTGATGGCCGGTCTGGTACGACTCTCCGGCTGTCCGGTGCCGACGACGGACGCCTATGTGCGGGGCTGGGTGGAGCACATCAGCCACCTGCGGCAGCTCGGAAACACCCTGCTCGACCGCCTGCGCACGGATCCGCATCTCGCGGAGCTGGTGGACGCGGTCTTCGAGACGGAGGACATCGGCAGCCCGCTGGAGTGGGCCTCGACCGATGGGCCGAACAGCTGGGTCGACGCGCTCGCCCAGCTCACCACCGAAGGCGTCCTGGACCGCAAGCGCACGGTGGACGCGTGCGTGGCCCGGCTGCTGCGGGGCGGTACGACCCTCGACAACCGGGTGTTCCTGCGCGTGTTGAAGGCCCTCGCCCTGACCCGCGAGGAGGAGCGGGAGCGGATCGCCGACTGGCTGGCGCTGGCGTCGGACGCGGTACCCACTGTGGCCTCGCATGCCCAGTCGGTGCTCGGTTCCCTGGCTCTGGACGGGGAGGTGACGCCGCGTCGGCTGGCGGAGATGTCGGACGCCGTACTGTTCCGGCCCGAGAAGAAGCTCGTCCGGGCTCAACTCGTGCTGTTGGGGAAGGTGTTGGCGCGGGACGCGTCGGCCGCCGACGAGGTACTGCCCGCCCTCGCCCAGGCTTTCGGGCACGAGGACGCGGACGTACAGGAGCGGGCGCTGAAGCTGGTCGAGCGGCACCTCAAGAAGGTCCGGTCCCCCGAGGTGCGAGCTGAACTCGCCGTAGCGGCGGACCAGTTGATCCCCACCTTGCGCGCTCGCGCGGTCGAGACGCTGGGTGCGGCGCCGGTGGCGGCGGCATCCACGGTGTACGAGGAGGCGCTCCCGCCGGCACCGGAGGCGGCGCGCCTCGCACCGGCGCCCGAGTCGGCGGTCGAACTCGCCGAGGAACTGGGGGTGTTGCTGGCGACCGAGGGGGACGTGGCGACGTTCGAGCGTGCGCTGGACGGACTCGTCCGCCATGCGTACCGGGACCGGGACGCCCTGCTGGAGGCGTTGGGGCCGGTGGTCGCGCGCCGCTGGTGGGACAGTGCCGAGCCCGGGCACGGCCGGCGTGCGGACGACCACTTCAGCAGGTCGCACCACAGCTTCGGCAGCGCGTCGTACGGGTTCGACCTCCTGCTGGCCACCCTCCTGGACAAGGTCCGCACCGTCACACTCCACGAAGGGGTGCAGCACGGCCATCGGGGCCGGGAGTGCGGGCACAGCGCGCTGACGCGGGCCTTCGACGCCCGGGTGTGGGAGGTGGCGTACCGGCTCCGTGCGGAGCCGCTGCCGTTCCTGTTGTCGACGCCGAGTTGGAGCACGGGGCTGCTGGAGCCGGGGGAGTTGGTGGACCGGCTGGACGCGTACCGGCGCCTGGGCGCGCGGGTCTCGGAGGCCGACTTCGCGCAGGCGCTGCTGCGGGTGCGCCGCGAGGACCGGGCGGCGGCAGCCGCTGCCGCCGAGCGGGCGGAGGCGCTCGCCACGGCGGAGGGCACCCGGCTCGCGCGCTGGCTGACCTCCGAGAGCCCTACTCTGCCCCTGAGCAGGCGGCGGACGGCCGGGGCGCGCGTCGTGGTGGAGTTGGGTGAACTCCTTGATCTGCAGGAGGACTTCCCGGCGGAGTTCCGCGCACTGGGCAAGCCGGTGACCGCCTACGGCGACCGCTGGTACTGCTACCACTGGACCCAGGACGTGCAGCGGCACTGGCTCGCGATACTTCCCGAGCGTCGCGAACTGGTGGCGGCACGGCTGGTGCGGGACGTGTCCACCGCCGCGCTGGACGACACCCGCGGCGCGGCCGCCGTACTCCCCCTGCTGGCCGAGTCCGAAGGGTTGGCGGGTCAGGCCACGCACCTGTGTCTGGCGTACGGACTCGGCGCGCGGCATCCCCAGGACCGGCTCGCCGCCGTAGACGCGTTGCTGGTGCTCGCGGCGCGGGGACAGTTGGACGCGGCTCGGCTGGGTGCGGATCTCGGGGAGCTGGTGCGGAGCGGGGCCGTGAAGCCGTCGCGGCTCGCCGAGTCGGTGCGGACAGGGGCAGCGACCGGGGCGAACGCGACCATCTGGGGGATCCTCCGGCACACCCTCACCGCACTGCTCGCCGACCTGGACGGCGACGCCAAGCCCGCCCACGCGCGGGCACTCGGAGACCTCCTCACCGTGGCCGCCGAGTGCGCGGAGCGGTCGGGGGCGCGGGGTGAACTGCCGCATCTGGCGCAGACGGCGGCCCGGGGCGGCTCGTCCCGGCTGGTCACTCAGGCACGTCGGCTGCGCAGTGCGCTGGTGGAGGGGTTGGCCGCATGACGTAGGGCGACAGGGCTGACCTCCGGTGCACCGCACTCACCAAAAGAACGGCAAAAGGTACAGAACGATCCTTTTACCCGTAGGTCACAGAGCGTTCGTGATCACGCAACACCCTTCCTTCACAGTGGATGCATGAGTCGAGACATGTCTGATGTGACGCGCGCGAGGCACGGGCGTCCGGTGCACCACTGGCGGCGGGATCTGGTGGAGCTGGCCGCGCTGTTCACGGCGGTCGCGGTGGCGGACGTCGTGGCGGATCTGGTGGGGCACGGGCCCGACGGTCCGGTGCTGCTGGCGATCTCCGCGCTGGCGTTGATCGCCACGGCGGGGTTCCACACATGGTGGTCACGCCGCCACGGCCATGCGCCGCCGACGGGCGATACCGGTGCCCGGCCGGCCGCGGAGACGCGGCGGACCGGGCCGACCGGATCATCCGAGTCGAAGTCGAAGTCCGCGTCGAAGCCCGTATCGAAGTCCACGTCCAAGGCCGTATGCGAGGCCGTATCCAAGAGCACGTCCACGTCCGAGTCCGCGCCGTCGTCCGCGACAGCCGACCCCGTCGCCGCGCCGGCCGCGCTGTGGCGGATGCGGACGACGGTGCAGGACGCGCCGGGATCGCTGGCGGTGTTGTGCACGGCACTGGCCGGTCAGCAGGTCGACATCCTGAGCCTGCAGACGCATCCGCTGGCCGAGGGCACGGTGGACGAGTTCCTGCTGCGGGCGCCGGCCGAGGTCGCGGCGTCCGAGATCACCCGGGCGGTGGCGTCGGCCGGCGGTTCGGGCACCTGGATCGAGCGGGCCGACGCCCACGACCTGGTGGACGCGCCCACCCGCGTCCTGGGCCTGGCCACCCGGACGGCCCTGGACGCGGCCGAACTGCCGTTGGCACTGCGGCAGTTGCTGGGCCGGTGCACCATCCGTTCGCTGCCCGCCAACGTTGTCGCCGGCAAGGGGCGCGAGCCGGAGTCGGTGCCGGTGGAGGGGGCGTTGGAGGACACGGTCATGCGACTGCGGGCGCCGGAAGGCGGAGTGATCACAGTGGAGCGGGCGTATCTGCCGTTCACACCCACCGAGTTCGCCCGGGCGCGGGCGCTGGTCGAGCTGGACGCCCGACTCGGTCCGCGCATCCCGCGCAGCCAGGACGTGCTGACGCTGCCCGAGGGCAACGCGATCACCGTGCGGCGCGCGGACACCGGCGATCTGGACGCGGCGCGGGAGATGCACGAGCGGTGCTCGGCGCGGACGCTCGGTATGCGCTATCACGGGCCGGTCGGTGACGCCGACCGGTATCTCAACCACCTGCTCTCTCCGCGCTTCGGGCGCACGCTCGCGGTGCAGACGGCGTCGGGGCGGATCGTCGGGCTCGGGCACTTGTTGTGGGACGGGGACGAGACGGAGGTCGCGCTGCTTGTCGAGGACGACTGGCAGCGGCGGGGTATCGGGAGTGAGTTGTTGGGGCGGCTGGTGGGGATGGCTGTCGAGGCGGGGTGCGAGAGCGTGTATGCGGTGACGCAGGCGTCCAACACGGGGATGGTGGCGGCGATGCGGGGGCTTGAGCTGCCGCTCGACTATCAGATCGAGGAGGGGACGCTGGTCGTCACTGCTCGGCTGGGTGCGGCCGTGGGAGTTGCGGAGGTTACGGAGTTCGGGAGGGCCGAAGCGCCGTAACAGTTGCGGTTCGGTTGACGGGCGCGGGTGCGTTGTGGCTGGTCGCGCAGTTCCCCGCGCCCCTCGAGACGGGCGCAAGCGCCCTGTCCAAATCCGACCACAGGTCCTCTACGTCCTCCAGTCCCACCGACAGCCTCAGCAAGCTGTCGCTCACGCCCGAACCCCTCCTGTCCTCCTCGGTCACCACCCGATGGCTGATCGACGCCGGATGTTGGATCAGGGTGTCCACGCTGCCCAGGCTCACCGCCGGGGTGATCAGGCGGACTCCCGCGATGACTTCGTGGGGGTCGCCGTGGACCTCGAAGGCGATCATCGCGCCGCCGATGCGCGGGTAGTGGACGCGGGCCACACGCGGGTCGGCCGTGAGGCGGCGGGCGAGTTCGGCGGCGGTGACGGAGGCGGCCCGCACCCGTACCGGCAGGGTCGCGAGGCCGCGCAGGAGCAGGTAGCCGGCCAGCGGGTGCAGTACGCCGCCGGTCGCGAAGCGGATCTGGCGCAGCGCCCCGGCGAACTCCTCGTCGCAGGCCACCACGCCCCCCATCACATCGCCGTGCCCGCCGAGGTACTTGGTGGCGCTGTGCAGGACGATGCGCGCGCCGTGTTCGGCGGGACGTTGCAGGACCGGGGTGGCGAAGGTGTTGTCCACGAGGAGCGGTACCGAGCCGCAGGAGTGGGCGACCGCGCGCAGGTCCAGTTCGGCCAGGGTCGGGTTGGCCGGGGACTCGACGATGACCAGACCGGTGTCGGCACGCAGCGCGTCGGCGATACCGGCCGGGTCGGTCCAGGTCACCTCGGAGCCGAGCAGCCCGGCGGTGAGCAGGTGGTCGCTGCTGCCGTAGAGGGGTCGTACCGCCACCACGTGCCGCAGACCCGCCGCGGCCCGCGCCAGGAGTACGGCGGTCAGGGCCGCCATGCCGCTGGCGAACGCCACCGCGCTCTCGGTGCCTTCGAGGCGGGCGAGGGCGGTCTCGAAACGGGCGACGGTCGGGTTGCCGACGCGGCCGTAGACGGGCTGGCCGTCGGGTTCGGCGCCGGTGGCGGCGAAGGCGTCGACGCGGGCGGCCTCGCCACGGCTGTCGTACGACGGGTAGGTGGTCGACAGGTCGATCGGCGCGGCGTGCAGGCCCTGCCGGGCGAGGTCGTCACGGCCTGCGTGCACGGCTTCGGTGGCCAGGGCTCGGGGGGCTGGGGAGAAGCGCGGGCTCGTTGTTTCCATGGCGGCAAGGGTGAACATCGGGCGGGATCGATGGCTGATGGTCCGTGTTACGTTCGATGAATGACCGAATCTGTCGTACTGGATCCGGTGGATCTCCATCTGCTGCGGTTGCTGCAGAACGACGCCCGGGCGACGTATCGCGAGCTCGCGGCGCAGGTGGGGGTCGCGCCGTCGACGTGTCTGGACCGGGTGGCGCGGCTGCGCCGGGCCGGGGTGATCCTCGGGCATCAACTGCGGCTTGATCCCGCCAAGTTGGGGCGTGGGCTGGAGGCGTTGCTGTCGGTGCAGGTGCGGCCGCATCGGCGGGAGTTGGTGGGGCCGTTCGTGGAGCGGATCCGGGCGTTGCCGGAGTCGCGGACCGTGTTCCATCTGACCGGTCCCGACGACTATGTCGTCCATGTGGCCGTCGCGGACATGGCGGATCTGCAGCGGCTGGTCCTGGACGAGTTCACATCGCAGCGCGAAGTGGCCCGTGTGGAGACCCGGCTGATCTTCCAGCAGTGGGACTGCGGGCCCTTGCTACCGCTTGCCACGCCCGTAGCTGAATCGGGGTGACGCGGAGAAGTTCCGCGTATGAGGATGGTCCCCATGTCGCAGACCAACACTCCGCTGCCCCGGCAGGTCGCCGACGCCTACGTCGACGACCTCATCGCCCTCGACCCGGTCACCGGTACGTATCTCGGCGTGAAGGAGAGTTCGAGCCGCCTGCCCGATCTCTCCCCCGCAGGTCAGGAACGACTCGCGGAGCTTCAGCGGGCGACCCTCGCGAAGCTCGACGAGGCAGAGCGCCGGCCCGGCGCGGACAGTGACAGCGAGCGCCGTTGCGCGCGCCTGCTGCGCGAGCGGCTCAGCGCCGAACTCGCCGTGCACGAGGCCGAGGAGGGCCTGCGCGCGGTCGGCAACATGGCCACGCCCGCGCACTCGGTGCGCGAGGTGTTCACGGTGACGCCGACCGAGACCGACGAGGACTGGACGGCGATCGCCGAGCGGCTGCGTGCGGTGCCGACCGCGCTGGCGGGTTACCGCGAGTCCCTCCAACTGGGCCTGGACCACAAGCTGTTCGCGGGTCCGCGCCCGACCGACACCTTCATCGGTCAGCTCACCGAGTGGTCGGACACGGACGGCCAGGGGCGCGGCTGGTTCGAGGACTTCGCCTCGGCGGGCCCCGACTCCCTGCGCGCCGAGCTGGACGAGGCCGCCCGTGCGGCGACCGCGGCCGTGGTGGAACTGCGGGACTGGATGCGCGAGGTGTACGCGCCGGCCATCGAAAGCGCGCCGAACACGGTGGGCCGGGAACGGTACGCGCGCTGGTCTCGCTACTTCAACGGTACGGACCTCGATCTCGACGAGGCGTACGCGTACGGCTGGTCCGAGTACCACCGGCTGCTCGCCGAGATGAAGCGGGAGGCCGAGAAGATCCTGCCCGGCGCCGCGACCCCGTGGGTGGCGCTCGCGCACCTCGACGAGCACGGCCGGCACATCGAGGGCGTCGAAGAGGTCCGCGTGTGGCTGCAGGGCGTGATGGACAAGGCGATCGAGGATCTGGACGGCACGCACTTCGAACTCGCCGAGCGGGTACGGAAGGTGGAGTCGTGCATCGCCCCTGCGGGCGGCGCGGCGGCGCCGTACTACACACCGCCGTCGGAGGACTTCTCGCGTCCGGGCCGCACCTGGTTGCCGACGATGGGCCGCACCCGGTTCCCGGTCTACGATCTCGTGTCGACCTGGTACCACGAGGGCGTCCCCGGTCATCACCTCCAGCTCGCCCAGTGGACGCATGTCGCCGGGAACCTCTCCCGCTACCAGGCCACCGTGGGCGGGGTCAGCGCCAACGCCGAGGGCTGGGCGCTGTACGCGGAGCGGCTGATGGACGAGCTGGGCTTCCTGGAGGACGCGGAGCAGCGGCTCGGCTATCTCGACGCGCAGATGATGCGGGCCGCCCGGGTCATCGTCGACATCGGCATGCATCTGGAGCTGGAGATCCCGGCGGACTCACCGTTCCACCCCGGTGAGTTGTGGACGCCGGAGCTGGCCCAGGAGTTCTTCGGCGCGCACAGCAGTCGTCCGGCGGACTTCGTGGAGAGCGAACTGACCCGCTACCTCACGATCCCCGGCCAGGCCATCGGCTACAAACTCGGCGAGCGCGCCTGGCTGTTGGGCCGCGAGAACGCACGGCAGCGGTACGGCGACGCCTTCGACCTGAAGGCCTGGCACATGGCCGCACTGTCGCAGGGTTCGCTGGGGCTGGACGACCTGGTGGACGAGCTGTCGCAGCTCTGACGCACCTCCGACGCAGGTGACACACCTCCGACGTAAGTGACGCATCGGCGGCCGGGTCCGGAAGTTCGGGACCCGGCCGCCGAGAACTCCCCTCACTCTGCGGTCAGTTCGGAACGCAGCCGCCCGCAACTCCCCTCACCGCACGATCAGTTCGGGAGCCGCCGCAACTGAACAAGCCCCAGCCACGTCTCCGGACCCGGCTGGGCCTGCCCCGCGCGGACCGCGTAACGCCCCGGCTCCAGGTCGACCTTCAGATGTTCCGTGCCCTCCGACTCCCGCCCGGGCCACGCCGAGTCGAACAGGACGACCGGGCCGGGTACGTCCCACTGCACCTCGTTCTCCCAGGTCGCGCCGGCGAGCGCGGCGGGGAGGCCGGCCAGCACCTCGTCCTCGGAGTTCGCGGCACACCAGCGTACGAACGTGCCGTGTTCCGGCAGGAAGGCGGTCGACGCGGGATCCTCGCCCAGGACCAGCGCCGCGCTGTCCCCCACGGGCAGCAGGCCCGCGTATCCACCGACCTCGCACGCCCGGTCGTAGTCCGAGGCCAGCTCATCGCCGTCGGCTCCGGCCCAGAACGGCAGCACCGTCTCCGGCACCGCTATGAGCGGCCCGCCGCCCGACTCCACCCACTGCACCGCCGTACCCGGCTCCGCGTAATGCGCCATGGGCAGAACCTACACGCACAGCCATCCCACATGTTCGTGGTTCGGGAGACCCGAGCATAGGCAGTCGGCGTACGAACTCGCCTTCCAGGATGCCCAGTTGAAGGACATCCGTCAGCAGTCAGCAGCCGCAGTCGGCCGCGCCCACCGGTGCCGTCAACGAATCGGTCGCACCCCGCTCACGTCCCTCCCACGTCTCGAACTCGAAGCCCTCACGCACCCAGTACTCGAAGCCCCCGAGCATCTCCTTGACCTGGTACCCGAGTTCGGCGAGCGCGAGGGCGGCCCGGGTGGCGCCGTTGCAGCCCGGACCCCAGCAATAGGTCACGACCGGCACGGACTTGTCGAGGAGATCCTCGGCCCGCGCCGGGATGAGCGCCGTGGGGAGGTGGACCGCTCCGGGAACGTGGCCCTGGTCCCACGACTCGGTGGAGCGTGAGTCGAGGACGGCGAAACCGGGATCCCCGCCGGTCGCCAGCGCGGCGGCCACGTCGGAGACGTCGGCGTGGAAGGCGAGGCTCGCGCGGAAGTGGGCGGCGGCTGCCGCGGGCGCGGCGGGCGCGACCCGCAGAACAGGGTTGACGACGGCACTGCTGCTCATGGTCCGGCCTTTCACCGAGGTGTCCCGGGGGTCCCGAGGTGTCCTTGCGCCAAAAATCTACGGTCGCGGACCAGCCCACTGAAGGGGCGATCCCCGGCGTACCTCTTGATCCGCCGGGGATTCCCCTGCTATTCCTCGGGCATGACCGTGCATTCCGCTTACACCCCGGACGCCACCGACTGGCGCATTCTCGAAGTCCTCCAGCGGGAGGGCCGGGCCAGTTTCGCCGAGCTGGCGCGGGCCGTGTCCATGTCCGCGAGCGCGGTCACCGAGCGGGTGCGGCGACTGGAGGAGGTCGGGGTGATCCAGGGATACGCGGCGGTCGTGGACCCGGAGCGGCTGGGCCTGCCGATCCTGGCGTTCGTGCGGCTGCGTTATCCGAACGGCAACTACAAGCCCTTCCACGACCTGGTCGCCGCGACGCCGGAGATCCTGGAGGCGCATCACATCACGGGCGACGACTGCTTCATGATCAAGGTCGCGGCCCGTTCGATGCGCCACCTGGAGGAGGTGTCGGGGAGGATCGGCGCCCTGGGCTCGGTCACCACCAGCGTCGTCTACTCCTCACCACTCCCCCGCCGCCCCCTGGGCCACTGACGTCACTGATCTCGCTGATCTCACCGACCTGACCGACCTCACTGACCGCGCTGCCGTACGGCCGACCCGTCCCGCCCCTTCACGACCTCCAGCTGCGCGTGGATCCGCCGCCGCAGATCGGCGACATGGCTGACGATGCCGACGCTGCGGTCCCGTTCGCGCAGGGAGTCGAGGACGTCGAGGACCTCGTCGAGGGTCTGCTCGTCGAGGCTGCCGAAGCCCTCGTCGATGAAGAGCGTGTCGAGCCGGACCCCGCCGGCCTCGTCGGTGACCACGTCCGCGAGCCCGAGCGCGAGGGCGAGCGACGCGAAGAACGTCTCACCGCCGGACAGCGTCGCCGTGTCCCGCTCCCGCCCGGTCCACGCGTCGACGACATGCAACCCGAGTCCGCTACGGCCACGCCCGGCCCGGTCGTCGGAGTGCACGAGGGTGTACCGCCCGGACGACATCCGCTGCAGCCGTACGGTCGCGGCGGCGGCGACCTGTTCCAGGCGGGCGGCGAGGACGTACGACTCCAGCCGCATCCGGCGTTCGTTGTCGGCCGAGGTGCCGGCGGTGAGGGAGGCGAGGCGGGCCACCCGGTCGTACTCCTCGCGCAGCGGGGCGAGTTGACGTGCCCCGGCGGCCGATCGGGCGGAGAGCCGGTCGAGTTCGGCACAGCGCCGGCCCGCCGCGTCGCGCGCGGAGGCCGCGTCCCGGGTCCGCCGGTCGGCCGCGGTCGCGGCACGCTCCGCCACATCCAGATCGGCGGGCGCCTGCTGCGCGGCTGCCGCTGTGTCGGTCTCCGCCAGGACGGCCCGTACGGCGGCCTCCTCCGACTGCCAGGCGTCCAGGCGCCGTTGGAGTTCACGATGGGCGGTGTCGTCGAGGAGGGCGTCCCCCGCCGCCTGCGGGGTGTCGAACCCGGCGCGGAACGCGGCGTCGGCGAGCCGGGCGTCCGCGTCCTTGAGTCGCTGCGCGGTGTCCTCGGCGGCACGAACGGCCTCGGCCGCGTCGGTGAGCAGCGCGGCCTGCCGCTCCAGTTGGGCGGCGCGCGCGGCCACACTGTCGGCGGTACCCCTGGACTGCGCCAACTCGCCCTCCAGGGAGGACCGTTCGCGGTCAAGGGTGTCGCGCAGGGTGGTACGGGAGGCGGCCCGGACCGCGGCCTGCTGCTGGATCTTGGTCCGCCGCTCGCACTCCTGCTCGGCCTGGCGCAGCTCCTCGGTGACGGGATGCAGCCAGGACGCGTCCCGGCGTGCCTGCTCGTAGAGCCGCCCCAACTCCGCGACCTCGTCGGCGAGTTGACCGGTCGGCGTGTCCCCCGCCTCGGCGGTGGCAGCGGCCAGTGCTTCCCGTACGACGCCCAGGCGCCGCTCGGCCTCGGTGCGCTGGTCCTCGGCGCGCTGGTGGGCGGTGAGGGCCTGTTCCTCCGTCGCACGGTCGACGTGTCCGGCGGATTTGCGTGCGGGGGCGGGGTGTTCGGTGGCTCCACAGACGGCGCAGGGTGCGTCGTCGGTGAGATGGGCGGCGAGTTCGGCGGCGATGCCGTTGAGTCGCTGTTCCTTGAGGTCGAGCCAGTGGGCGCGGGCCGTCAATGCATGTTCGGTGCAGGCGAGCACTCGCTGCTGGGCGTCCTCGGTGTCACCGGCGAACTGGTCCCGCTGCCGGGCCGCCCCGAGGCGCCGCTCGGCGGGCTCGCGTTGCACGCCGAGCTGTTCGGCCCTGGTGGTGGCTTCCTGCGCCGACTCGATCCGCGTCTGAAGTCCCGCGCGGGTCGTGTCCCACTCGGCGAGCCAGGCCTCGGCCTCCTGCCGTACGTCCTCGTCGGCGCGCTCCTGCCGGTCCAACTCGGCGCGCTCCACGCCGAGTTCGGTGAGGCGCTGCTCGGCGCGGCGGGCCGACTCGAGTCCGCCCAGTTCCTCGGCGGCCCGGCGGGCGGCGGCAACCAGCCCAGCCGCACCGGCGCCCGCGAAGGTGTCCGGCAACAGGTCCCGCGCGCGTGACTCGGCCCGGGCGGCGTCCCGGTGCTCGGTGTCGGCGGCCTCCCGCAGCTCCAGCGCCGGCGCCACCGCCTCCGCCTTCCGGGCCCGCTCCATCCGCGCCTGCGCCTGCCGATAGCCGTCGACCCGCTGCTCCATGAGCGTGGCCCGCTCCCGCGCCTGCGTGAACCGCAGTTGCAGGCGCGCCAGTTCACGCACGTCGGCAAGCTCGCGATCGGCGGCGGCCTGGGCGGACTCGGCGGCGGTGAGTCCACTGCGCGCGACGGCGAGTTGTTCGCGTGCGGTGCTGCGGGCGACGGCCGCCGCGCTCAACACCGCGTCGGCGAGGCCGGGTTCGCCCGGGGCGAGGTCCGGCAGCTCCATGGCGTCGCCGGCGGCCTGCTGCATGCGGTGCGCGTCGGCCAGCAACTCGGCGTCGCCCTCGCGGACTTGGGCCTCGGTGGCACGGCGTCGATCGGCGAGCCGCTTCTCGACCTCGGCGAAGCGGTGGGTGTCGAAGAGCCGGCCGAGCAGCTTGCCGCGCGCCTCGGCGTCGGAGCGCAGGAAGCGCGCGAACTCGCCCTGGGGCAACAGCACGACCTGGCAGAACTGCTCCCGGCTCATGCCGAGCAGCTGGGTGATCTCCTCGCCGATCTCCTGGTGCGAGCGGCTGAGGTCCTTCCAGGCGCCGGCGCTCGCGTCGTACTCGCGCAGCCAGCTCTGTGCCTTGTCCAGGGTGCTGCCGGTGCCGCGCTTCTTGGGGCGTTCCATCGGCGGCTGCCGGGTCAGCTCCAACCGCCGCCCGGCGACGGTCAGTTCGAGCCGCACCTCGGTGCGGGTGCCGGCCGCCGCGTGGTCGCTGCGCAGCGTCATGCCCTGACCGGACTGGCGGACACCGGGCACCGAGCCGTAGAGCGCGTAGCACACGGCGTCGAGGACGGAGGTCTTGCCGGCGCCGGTCGGCCCGTGCAGGAGGAACAGCCCGGCGGAGGACAGTTCGTCGAAGTCGACGGTCTGGGAGCCGCCGAAGGGCCCGAAGGCGGTGATGTCGAGCCGGTGCAGCCTCATCGGTGACCCCTTGTTCCCGCGTGCCGCACGTTCACGGCGTCACCTCCCGTACGACCGCGTCCGCGCGCACCGCGTCGAACGCCTCCTGGAGCACGGCCTGTTCGTCCTCGTCGGGACCGGCGCCGCGGACGTGGGCCACGAAGTCGTCGGCGATCTCGCGATCGTCGCGGCCCGCGAGGCGCCGGGCGTAGGACACGTCGGGGTCGTCGGGGCCGCGCTCGGGGTCGAAGACGAGGCTGAGTGTGTGGGGGAAGCGCTCGGTGAGCCGGGCCATGGGGTCGGCCGGGCGCACCGGGTCGGTGAGTGTCGCCTCGACCCACGCGTCCTCGTGCCGCGCGAGGTCGGGGTCGTCGAGGAGGTGCTCCAACGTGCCCCGGATCCGGGCCAGTTCGCGTGGTACCGGGCAGTCGAGGCGCTCGGCGGTGACGGCTCCGTCGGCGTCCAGGTCGATGAGCCACATGCTCTTGCGGTGGTCGGCCTCGGAGAAGGAGTACGGGAGGGGGGAGCCCGAGTAGCGGACGCGTTCGGTGATGGTCTGGGAGCCGTGCAGGTGGCCCAGCGCGACGTAGGAGACGCCGTCGAAGACACCGGACGGTACGGCGGCGACTCCGCCGACGGTGATGTCCCGTTCGCTGTCGCTGGCCTCGCCGCCGGTGACGAAGGCGTGCGCGAGGACCACGGAGCGGGTGCCGGGCGCGCGGCCGGCGAGATCGGCGCGGACGCGGTCCATGGCGGCGGCGAGGACGGTCTCATGGCCGGCCTTCTCCACCCCGAACTCGGCCTTCACCAGGGCGGGTTCAAGGTAGGGCAGCCCGTAGAAGGCCACGTCGCCGTACGCGTCCGGGATCACCACGGGCGTCCCGCAGGCCGCCGGTTCGGTGCGCAGGTGGATGCCCGCGCGGTCGATCAGACCGGCGCCGACGCCGAGACGGCGGGCCGAGTCGTGGTTCCCGGAGATCATCACCGTGGGCACACCCAGGTCGGCGAGCCGGTGCAGGGTGTCGTCGAACAGCTCGACCGCGGCCAGCGGTGGCACCGCCCGGTCGTACACGTCTCCCGACACGACCACCGCGTCCACGGCGTGCTCGCGCACGGTGGTGACGAGGTGGCTCACGAAGTCGGCCTGGGCGCCGAGCATGTTCACGCGGTGGAACGCCCGGCCCAGGTGCCAGTCGGAGGTGTGCAGAATTCTCATGAAACGACTCGGACCCGCACGTTCACCCCTACTGCGCCTCTGAAATCAGCACGAACCAGCACAGGGCTCGCCGTCAACGCCCGCCACGCTAACGCATCCCGCCCTCTGGTCCACCACTAACCTCGTGCCGGGCAGGCCGAGGCGGTCCCGCCCGACGCGGACTTACGGGTCGCGGAGTGCGCGGTACCGCGCCGGGCTCAGTCGGCGACCTCGATCCCGAAGGCGTCCCGCACCCCGTCCTTGCCGGCGTCGGTGAGATGGACCACGCGCGGCGAGACGCCGTACCGCAGCCAGTCCAGGGCGAAGAACCGGGCAGCCAGCCCGGCTCCCAACGCACCGGCGAGATGATGGCGCCGCTCGCTCCAGTCGACGCAGTAGCGCACCACGGGGCGCCGCCCCCGGACCAGTTCGTCCACGTCGATGCCGAACCCGGTGAACCGCTCGGTGCCGCGGGCGGTCAAGTGGTACGTCGTCTGCCTGCCGTAGGAGGCGGGCTGGTCGGGCCGGGCGGCGGAGTCGCTCTTCTCCCGCCGCAGCAGCCCCTGGTCGACGAACGCGCCCATGAGCCCGACACCCACTGAACCCGCGAGGTGGTCGTAGCAGGTGCGCGACCTCCGCAGCGCGTTGTTCCGGCTGTGGGCGCGCAGGGTGGTGACCGGCCTGGGGTCGGGAGGCGCGATGACGGCCAGCGCTTCCAGAGCCGCGGCGACGTCCGGGCCGGCCAGCCGGAAGTAGCGGTGCCGTCCCGAGTGCTCGGCCCGCACGAACCCCGCCTCGGCCAGGTGCGCGAGGTGCACGCTCGCCGTCGGCACGCTGACCCCTCCTTCGGCGGCGAGGACCGTGACCCCCAGCGGACGGCCGTCGGACAGGGCCTTGAGCATCAGCGCCCGGGAGGGACTGGCCAGCAGGCGGGCGGCGCGGGCCAGTTCGGGCTCCGTCCGGTCCGTGGCTCGGTCTGTGACTTCTGAGGCCTCGTCCATACCCTCAAGGCTACAAGCACACTTTGGCGGCCGGCTAAGTGTCGGGAGTCGAGGATTACCGGCATGAGTAGTACGACAACCGGAACGAAAGCGGCGGACGCCGTATCGCCCGCCGAGACCGAGGGACTGTCATGGCCCCCGCTCATCGCCCTCAGCCTGGGCTATTTCCTGGTCATGCTGGACGTCACCGTCGTCACCGTCGCCGTCCCCGCCATCCGTGACTCGGTGGGTGCCAGTGCCTCGGCGATGGCCTGGGTCGTCGACGGATACAGCGCCGTCTTCGGCGGCCTGCTGCTCATGGGCGGCGGCTTCGGCGACCGGCTCGGACACCGGAAGGTGTTCCTCAGCGGTCTCGGCGTCTTCGCCCTGGCGTCGATCGGCTGCGCCTTGGCCACCACTCCGGCCACGCTCGTCGCCTCGCGGCTCGCGCAGGGTGCCGGCGGCGCCCTGCTGGTGCCCACCTCGCTGGCCCTGCTGACCGCCTCCTACCCGGTTCCGGCGGTGCGCGCCAAAGCCCTGGGGATCTGGGCCGGCATCTCCGGCATCGCGTTCGCGGCCGGCCCCCTCGTGGGCGGTCTGCTGGTGGCGGGCCTGACCTGGCGCGCCGCCTTCTGGATCAACGTTCCCATCGCACTGCTGGCCGTCTGGCTGACCCGCAGGAATGTTCCCTCGCCCACCGGCCGGGCAGGAGCACGCGGTCTGGACCCGGTCGGCCAGGTCCTGGGCATCGTCGCCGTGATGGGGCTGGCCGCCGCGCTCAACGAGGCCGGCACCAAAGGCTGGACCTCGCCGGTGGTGCTGGGCGCCGGTGCCCTCGCCCTGCTCGCGCTCGTCCTGTTCGTCCTGGCCGAGCGGCGCATGGAGGCCCGTGGCATCGAGACGAAGCCGCCGCTGCTGCCGCTGTCGCTCTTCCGGTCGCCCGGCTTCTCCTCCACCGCCGCGGTGGGCGTCCTGCTCAACCTGGGCTACTACGGCATGCTCTACCTGTCCACGCTCTACCTGCAGAACGAGCGCGGCTACGACGCGCTCGGCGCCGGTCTCGCCCTGCTGCCGACGGTGTGCACGGCCGTCGTCGCGGCTCCGCTCTCCGGCCGCCTGACCGCGCGCTACGGCCCGTACGTGCCGATGACCGGGGCCCTGCTGCTCGGCTCGGTCGGGTTCGTGGGCTGGCTGCTCGCCGGTTCGGACACCCCTTACTGGGCGCTGTTGCCCGCGCTGATCGCGACGGGCCTCGCCACCCCCAGCACGGTTCCGGCGGCGACGGCCGCCATCGTGCAGGCCGCCCCCGCGCAGAACGCCGGCGTGGCGTCGGCGGTGTTCAACGTGGCACGCCAGGTCGGCAACTCGCTCGGTGTCGCTCTGTTCGCCTCCCTCATCGCGGGCCGCGGGGACCTGGTCTCCGGCCTGCACATCTCGGCGCTCATCGCCTCGGGCGCGTTCTTCGTCGCGGCGTTGCTCGCCCTGTCCTCCTGGCGGAACGCAAAGGCGCGCGCCGGTGCCGGCCAGACCTTCACCGGCGCGGGCAACTTCATCGCCCTGAACTCCGCTCACGCAGCGGGAGTCGACGACAGGCAGTGACAGGCTGAAGGTCCGGTCCGCCTCCTGAACGGGCGCGCGGTTCCCGGCGGCAGTCCGGGGCCGCCGGGAACCGCGCCCACTCGCTGTGGGAAAGACCCAACTCCCCTGTTCCACACACCTGCTGCGCTAATCTCTCACGTCACACGCACCACGCGAGAGACACAGGGTCCCCATGCCAGTCGAGTACCGCGGTCGGTCCGAAACGATGGCCTACGCGGCAGCGGGGATGGAACCGCCTCCCGTGGTACCGCTGCGGAAGAACGATCCCCGGCAGGCGGGCCCGTACCGGCTGCTGTCGGTGCTCGGCAGCGGCGGGATGGGCCGGGTCTATCTGGGCCGCGACGCCACCGGCGCCACGGGCCCGGCCGCCGTCAAGGTGATCCGGCCCGAGTACGCGGAGGACCCGCTGTTCCGCAGGCGTTTCGAGCGCGAGGTCGGCGCGCTGGACCGGATCCAAGGGGCGCACATCGTAAGGCTGTTGGGGAGCGGCTGCGACGAGGACCTGGTGTGGGTCGCCACCGAGTACATACCCGGGCCCACGCTCGCCGAGCTGGTCGACGCGCGTGGGCCGGTCGACGCGGCGGCGGCCTGGCGGTTGCTGGCCGACGTGGGGCGGGCGATCGAGGCGATCTGGCGCGCGGGGATCGTGCACCGCGACCTCAAGCCGTCCAACGTCATCCTGGGTGCCGACGGCGCCCGCGTCATCGACTTCGGCGTCGTCCAGGCCGGCGACGGCACCTCGATCACCGCCACGGGCCAGAACGTGGGCACCCCCGCCTACATGTCCCCGGAGCAGGTGCGCGGCCAGGAGGTGACGGCCGCCTCCGACGTCTTCTCGCTGGCCTCCACGCTCTCCTACGCCGTCGCCGGGGAGGCGCCGTTCGGCGAGGGCACCGGCGTCGACGTACTGCACCGGGTGGCGTTCGACCCGCCCCGGGAGGACGTCCTCGACAAGGTCGCGGGCGTCGACCCGGCACTGGCCGTGTTCATCCGCACCTGCCTGGAGAAGGACCCCGAGCTACGGCCGCCACCCGAGGCGGTGTTCACGACCGCCATCGGGCACCAGCTGGCCGCACCGGTCGGCGAACCGCCCCGGGTTCCCTCGCGGCGCAGGCCCTCCCCCGCCGAACGCTTCGACCGGCTCGAAGGGGTGCAAGGGCTGGATGGGCTGGATGGGCTGGATGGGCCGGCAGGACGCGAACGGCCCACCGCAGCGCCCCCGGCCCCGCCCGCCGCCCCCGGGAAACACGCGAACCCCGCCGGGAGACACGGCAACACCCTGGGAAAACGCGGCAAGTTGATCGTGGCCGCCATCGCCGCGGCGGCCCTCCTCATCGCCGGCAGCATCACCGCGACGCTGCTCCTGCTGCGGCACAACACCCCCGGGACGCCGCCCGGCGCCCTGCCGAACACGCCCCCGGCGGCCGCCGCACCGGGGAACTCGCCCTCGGCGCCCGGCAGTTCGCCGAGCGCGGCGGCCTCGAAGGGCGGGACGTCGCAGAGCCCGTCGGCCGCGCCGGCCACCCGCGATCCCGCGGACCTCGACATCCGGCTCTCCTCCTGTGTCGCCGAACTCGCGTCGCACTCCCACGGCGACTGCGTCAAGGCCCTCCAACTCCTCCTTGCCGGTTACGGGTTGCACGTCACGGTCGACGGCGACTACACCACGGAGACGGTCGCCGCGGTGAAGGTCTTCCAGGCCGAGGCCGGCACCACCCCGAGCGGCACGGTCGATCCGCAGACCGCGACGCTGCTGTACGGCACGCCACGCGGGGCGGTCCAGTCCGGTTCGGTGACCGTCACCGAGAGCGTCCATACCGTGGATGTCGCCCGATGCCTCGACGTCCACGCGGGCGCGGTGCAGGTGTGGGGATGCGATGGCACGGCGGCCCAGAAATGGGCGCTGTACCGCGTGCCCGGCCATGTGTCCCAGTTCCTCGTGGTCAATGAGGGCACCCACTACTGCCTGGACGCCGACGCCGACACGGTCGGCCGGAACTTCTCGAAGATCCGTGCCAGGAGCTGCGACGGGCTGAGCGCGCAACGGTGGCAAGTGGGCAGCGCCGGGACCCTGGTCAGCGTTCCGGACGGTTTCTGTCTGGACGCGGAGGCCTCCGGGTCGGGGAAGGACGGCCAGACCGTCCAGACCTTCGGCTGCGCGGGCAGCTCCAACCAGGTCTGGAACTGGGGTCCCTGACACAGCGTCAGGGACGTTCGGCGCTCACGCGTCCCCGTACGCCTCGCCGCCCAGCTCCAACTCCGCGGTCCCCGCCGTCGCGTCGGCCAGCCACGCCCGGAAGGCGTCCACATCGGCGTCCGGCAGGCCGATCTCGATGGTGACCTCCTCGCCGTAGCGGACGTCCCGTACCTCGCGGCCGGTGGCGTGCAGGTCGTTCTGGATCTTGCCGGCGCGTTGGTGGTCGACGGTCACCGTGGCGAGGCGGAAGCGGCGGCGGGTGATCGTGCCGAGGGTGTCGAGGGCCTCGCCGACCGAGCCGCCGTAGGCCCGGATCAGGCCGCCCGCGCCGAGCTTGACGCCGCCGTAGTAGCGGGTGACGACGGCGACGACGTATCGCATGTCGCGGCGCAGCAGCATGTGGAGCATGGGGACGCCCGCTGTGCCGCCGGGTTCGCCGTCGTCGCTCGCCTTCTGGATCGCGGCGTCGGCGCCGATGACGTAGGCGAAGCAGTTGTGGGTGGCGTCCGTGTGTTCCTTGCGGACGCGGGCGATGACGGCCTGGGCCTCCTGTTCGGTGGCCGCCGGGGCGAGGGCGCACAGGAAGCGGGAGCGGTTGACCTCGGTCTCGTGCACGCCCGGGCGGGCCACTGTGCGGTACTCGTCCTGCATCCGGCCAGCCTATGCGCAGGGCCGGGGGTCGCCCCCGGTCCGGGTGCGGGTGACGATGTGGTGGATACTCGCTCCTCGTTGCCCGGGCCCCGGGCACGGTCGTCCGATCGCAGGGAGTTCTCAGCATGGCCGGCGCGCAGGTGGACCCGACGGAGAGCACCGAGTCCGGGGATCCCGAGTCCGCCGCGGAGCGCTGCCGGGCCTGGCTCCTGGACGGGCTGAGCGAGCAGAGCGCCCGGCATCCGGGCCCGCACGCCACCCCGAACCCGGAGCACGAGGGTCACCGCTGGTGGCGCGTCATGTGCCTGACCGGCGTCGACTACTTCTCCACGCTGGGCTACCAGCCGGGCATCGCCGCCCTCGCGGCCGGACTGCTCTCCCCGTTGGCGACCGTCGTACTGATCGGGCTGACGCTGCTCGGAGCGTTGCCGGTCTACCGGCGGGTGGCGCACGAGTCGCCGCACGGCGAGGGGTCGATCGCCATGCTGGAACGGCTGCTGCCGTGGTGGTCGGGGAAGATCTTCGTCCTGGTGCTGCTGGGCTTCGCGGCGACGGACTTCATGATCACGGTCACCCTGTCGGCGGCGGACGCGGCGGCACACGTCGTGGAGAACCCGTTCGCGCCAGGCTGGCTGCACGGCGAGAACACCTGGATCACCCTGGCGCTCGTCGGCGCGCTGGGCGCGGTCTTCCTGAAGGGGTTCCGAGAGGCCATCGGGATCGCCGTGGTGCTGGTGGGCGTGTATCTCTCGCTCAACGTGGTGGTCCTCGCGGTGTCCGCCTGGGAGGTGCTGAGTCATCCGGTGAAGATCGGCGACTGGACGGACGCGATGACGGCCGCGCACTCCTCGCCGCTCGCGATGGTCGGGGTCGCGCTGCTCGTGTTCCCGAAACTCGCGCTCGGCATGTCCGGCTTCGAGACCGGCGTGGCGGTGATGCCGCAGGTCAAGGGTGATCCGACGGACACGTACGAGAAGCCGACGGGCCGGATCCGCGAGACCCGCAGGCTGCTCACCACGGCCGCCGTGATCATGTCCGGTTTCCTGCTGCTGTCCAGCCTGGCGACGACGATCCTGATCCCGCAGAGCGCGTTCAAGACGGGCGGCCCGGCGAACGGCCGCGCGCTCGCCTATCTCGCGCACGAGCATCTGGGTCAGGTCTTCGGCACGTTCTACGACGTCTCGACGATCGCGATCCTGTGGTTCGCGGGCGCCTCCGCGCTCGCCGGGCTGCTGAACCTCGTACCGCGCTATCTGCCGCGCTACGGCATGGCGCCGGAGTGGACGCGGGCGGTGCGCCCCCTGGTGCTGGTCTTCATGGTGACGGCGATCGTCATCACCCTGTGGTTTCACGCGAGCGTCGACGCGCAGAGCGGTGCGTACGCGACGGGTGTGCTGGTTCTGATGCTGTCGGCGGCCTTCGCGTCCACAGTCACCGTGCACAAGCGGGGTCACCGGAAGGCCACGCTCGGCTTCGGGGTGATCACCGCCGTGTTCGCGTACACGCTCGTCACGAACGTCATCGAACGGCCCGACGGCATCAAGATCGCGGGCATCTTCATCGTCCTCATCCTGGTGACGTCGTTCGGTTCGCGGGTGCACCGCGCCTTCGAACTCCGCGCCGTGGAAGTCACGTTCGACGACACCGCGGCCTGCTTCATCGACGAGGCGGCAGAGCACGGGCCACTGCGGCTGATCGCGAACGAGCCGCAGGAACACAGCAGGCGGGAGTACCGCGCCAAGGAGTACAGCCAGCGCGAGGAGACCCATATCCCGGACGGCGGGCCGGTGTTGTTCCTGGAGGTGTTCCTCCACAACTCCTCGGACTTCTCGGCGGACATCTCCGTGCACGGCGACGAGAAGTACGGCGTACGCCGACTCCGCATCGAGGGACCGACGGTGCCCAACGCGATCGCCGCCGTCCTCCTCTCCCTCCGCGACCGCACCGGCAAGGTCCCCCACGCCTACTTCACCTGGACCGAGGGCAACCCGGTCAGCCACCTGATCCGCTTCCTCGTCTTCGGCGACGGCGAGGTCGCCCCGGTCACCCGCGAGGTACTGCGCCGCGCGGAACCGGCCCCGGAGCGACGGCCACGCGTGCACGTCGGGTGAACGGCCGGTCGTGGCCCGGTAAAAGGTCTCAGCAGGCTTGGTTCTTCGACGGCGACGTGGACAACCAGATGGCCGTCCTCCGAGAGCACCGGATACTTGCCGGCATGTCCCTTACTCCAGATGATGAGATCCGCAGCCGCGAGGAGCTGTCCGCTTTCGTCCGCAAGCTGCACCAGGACTTTCTGCAGCAAGGCGATACGTGGGAGAACAACACACTCGCCACCTTCCTGGAAGCCCTCGCCGCGTGGGTGCACGACTCCCCAGGCTGGTATCAGAACCTCGGCAAAGAGCTTCCAGCAGGCGGTGACTGGACCTTCCTCGCCCACGCGCTCCAAGCAGCCGTGGTCTACGAGTAGCCAGGGGCCGACTCCCCTCGGCTCTCCTCGCGAGTTCCTCCAAGTCCCTTAGACACAGCCCCACTTCACGTCTTCTTGCCCCTAGGTACGGTCACGCCCGTCAGCAGGGCCGTGCCCGGGGCGAGGTCCCGCCAGGTGTTGCCGTGCCAGGCCAGGACCGCGATCGCCGAGGTCGGGAACTTCGCGCGGACCTCGTCGAGCGCGTCGTCGAGGCTGTCGCCGGCGAGCTCGAGGACCAGGTCCTCCAGGCCGGGGTTGTGCCCGATCAGGAGCAACGTCTCGACCTCGGGCGGTACTTGGTGGACGGCGTCGAGGAGTTCCGGTACGTCGGCCGCGTACAGGCTCGGCTCGTACCGGACCGGCGGTGGGGTGCCCCACTCGGCGGACGCCAACTCCCAGGTCTGGCGGGCCCGTACGGCCGTGGAGCACAGGGCGAGGTCCGGCAGGGAGTCGGTCTCGGCGAGTGCGATGCCCGCGGCCGGGGCGTCGCGGCGCCCGCGCGGGGCGAGGGGGCGCTGGTGGTCGGGAACTCCCTCCGGCCAGGCGGACTTGGCGTGCCGCAGCACGACCAGGCGGCGCAGCGGGCGGGCACCGGCGCGGGCGTTCACGCCAACGACCCGATGTCACGGGTGAGTTCGAGCCCGAGGAGCCGGTCGGCGTAGGCGTACGTCTCGAAGCGGGCGCCGTCGGGCAGGTCGGGCCAGGTCTCCACCCGGCGCAGCACCCGCAGCACCTCGGGCACGTCCAGGTCGTCCTCCCAGGCCGTCCGCAGCTCCGCGCGCACCTCGTCGGGCACCGGCCGCGAGGGCTGCCGCGCCCAGTCGGCGACCGAGCCACGCCAGTGCGCCAGCGTCCCCCGCGCCTCCTCCAGTACCTCCGCGTCGAGCCGTACCGGCAGGTCACGGGGGTGTGAGAGCAGGGCGAGACGGAGCGCGGCCGGGTCGGAGAGGTCCGGGGCGGAGGTCGTGGGCGCATCGGCGGGGGCTACGGCCACCAGGACTCCCCCGGTCGGCTCGGCGCCCTCGGCCGCCACATGGAGGACCTGGGCCTCGCCGAGTCCGGAGCCGAGGTCTCCGCCGTCCTCGAAGGGCCGTATGCCCAATGCCCTTGCCGCGGCCCGGAGTTCGGGCTGCTCGTGCTCGCCGGTGAGCAGTGACCAGACGGGGGTGCCGCCGAGTTCGAGGGCGCGTACGAGGAGATCGGAGAGGAGGAGGACTCGTAGTGTCGTGGGAGTCAGGCCCGACGCATGCGCCTCGACCCTGGTCAGGCCACGGCGGGCGGGGGCGGCTTCGACGGACTCGCCGGTTCGGGCGTCGGTGATGCGCAGCACGGCCTGAGCGTAGGCGGGCGGAGGGCCGTACGCATGCATGTTCGCTCTGTTCCGGACGAGCCGACGGGATTCACCCCGGTCTGTCCGGCGTGCCGGGGTGCGCGAGCCCGCCCGCGTTCACCCGTTCGCCCATCCCGCCTTTCGCCGAGGCCGGTGGGGCGTGTGGGGTGGGAGATGCCCCGACCAGCACCCCGGACGAGACGACCCCCGGAGACTCCCGATGACCGACCGCGTGTTCCCCTGCCGACCCTCGTCGCCGACGCCCCTCCAACGGCGGCTGGTCCTCCTGGCCGCCGCGCTCATCGCCGGTACGGCGCTCCTCCCGCCCGGTATCGCCGCCGCCGCGCCGCTCCGCACCGACTCCTGGGAGGCCTCCGTACGGGCGCTGGGCGGTGGGGCGACCATCGTGCCGGGGCGGTCCGGGCTGGTGCGGATCAGCGGGTACAAGGGTGCCGCCCTGCCGGCCGGGTCCTCGCTGCGGCTGACCGCGCCCGTCGGGGCCCGGGTCACGGAGACGCCGCTCGCCGACGCCGGGGGGTTCCAGGGCTCGGTGACCGCCGACGGTACGAGCGGCTCGTACACGTATGTGCGCGACTCGGCTTCCGGTTCGTGGAAGGACGGCGGCTATCCGTTCGTCCTCACCGTGGACGAACGGGCGGTGCCGGGGACGCGGCTGCCCGGGTGCGCCGTCGTGCTGACCGACGCGGGTGGAGCGCGCCGGGCGTCCGGCAGTTGCGCCGTGACCGTCGGCATGCCCGGGCCGACGCTGACCGAACCGGCGGGCGGCACTTTCGTGTCCGGTGCGGCGCGGCTCGCCGGGACCTCCTATCCGGGGGCGCGAGTGAGTGTCGTGGACGCCACCGAGCACAAGGTCTGCGCGGGTGTCGCCCGCATCGACGGCACCTGGTCGTGCACACCGGACACCCCGCTGCCGGCCGGCGCCAACCGGCTGCACGCGAGTGCCGTGTTCAACGGGGTGTCGGCGGTCGGCGAGGACGTCGACTTCACGGTGACCGCGCATGAACCGGACGCGGCCCACTGATTCATCCCGCGAGCAGCTCCCGCAGTGTCTTCGCCACGACGGCCGGGTCCTCCTCCGCCATGAAGTGGCCGCAGGTCACGGTCGCGTGCCGCAGGTCCGGTGCCCAGGCGCTCCACAGTGCCGCCGCGTCGAAGCCGAGCGCGGCGCCCCAGTCCTGCTGGAGGACGGCGACCGGCATCCGCAGCCGGTTGCCGGTGTCGCGGTCGACCCGGTCGTGGGTGACGTCGATGCCGGCGGAGGCGCGGTAGTCGGCCACGATCGAGGGGACCGCGGCGCGGCAGGCGTCGAGGTAGGCGGCGCGGAGGTCGGCGGGGATCGCGGACGGGTCGTCGGTCCAGAGGTCGAGGAAGTGACCGAAGAACGCGTCGGGCGCGGCGGCGATCAACTGCTCGGGCAGGCCCGGCGGTTGGGCCATCAGGTAGAGGTGAAAGCCGACGGCGGCGGTGACGCCGCGCAGCACGTCCCACATGTCCAGGGTGGGGAGTACGTCGAGGCAGGCGAGGTGGGTGATCGTGCCGGGATGGTCGAGTCCGGCACGGAAGGCGACCAGCGCGCCGCGGTCGTGCCCGGCGAGCGCGAAACGGTCGTGGCCGAGCGCCTGGGCGAGGGCGACGACGTCCGCGGCCATGGTGCGCTTGGCGTAGCCGGAGCCGTCGGTCTCGGCGGGCTTGTCGCTCGCCCCGTAGCCGCGCAGGTCGGGGCAGATCACCGTGTGGTCGGCCGCGAGGTCGGCGGCGACATGGCGCCACATGAGGTGGGTCTGCGGGAAGCCGTGCAGCAGCACGATCGGGCTGCCGGAGCCGGACACGGCCGCGTTCAGGGAGACTCCGTCCGCGACGGGGACGCGGTGGTAGGTGAAGCCGGGGATGGTCGATGGCATGGAGCGCTCTTCCTTCGTGCGGTCGTGACGGGTGTTCGGGCGGTCCTGGCGGGGTTTCGTGGAGTCGTGCCGGATGCCTCCGAGCCTGCCGCGCCCCGATGAGCATCGAGTGAGCGCGCTACCGTGACCTGGGGCGATGCCTCGGAAAGGGGTGGTCGGCGATGGAGGTCGGGTTCGGGGTGCTGGGGCCGGTGGCGGCCTGGGACGGTGCCGGGAACGCGATCGCGCTGAAGGGGCCGCGGCACCGGGCGGTGCTGGCCCGGCTGCTCGTCGCCCGGCGTCGGGTCGTACCGGTCGGGCGTCTGGTCGAGGATCTGTGGGCGGACCGTACGGAGCCGCCCGCCGACGCGGTGGGCGCGGTCCGCACCTTCGTGGCCGCGCTGCGCCGGGCCCTGGAACCGGAGCGCCCACCGCGAACTCCGGCCCGGCTGCTGGTCACCGAGGGCCCGGGATACGCGCTGCGCGCCGGGCCCGGGGCCGTGGACGCCTGGCGGTTCGAGCGGGCGGTGACCGACGCTGCGACCCTGCCGGCCCTGGATGCGCTCAACCGGCTGGAGGAGGCGCTGAGTTGGTGGCGGGGCCCGGCCTACGCCGACTTCGGCGACGCAGCCTGGGCCCGCGCGGAACGCTCCCGGCTCGCCGAGCTCCGGCTGCACGCCGTCGAGCGCCGGGCCGAGGCCCAACTCGCCCTGGGCCGGGCCGCCGTGGCGGTGCCCGACCTGGACGCCCACGTGGCCGAGCACCCGTGGCGCGAGGACGCCTGGCGCCTGCTGGCCCTGGCCCTCTACCGCACCGGCCGCCAGGGCGACGCGCTCGCGGTGCTGCGCCGGGCGCGCACCCTTCTCGTGGAACAACTCGGCACGGATCCGGGCCCGGCGCTGCGCCGTCTGGAGGCGGACGTCCTGGACCATGCCCCGCATCTGGACCCCGGTCCCGGTGATCCGGCGGAACAGGTGTGGGCGCAGGCGGCCGCCGCCTACGACCGGACGGTGGCACCCGGCGCCCGTGCCCGCCTGGAGTCGACGGTGGGCCTCCTCCGCGATCTCGCGGTGACCGGAGGCGGCGGCCTGGAGGCGGCCCGTCGGCACCGCACTGCGGCGATCACGGCGGCGCGGGATCTGGGCGACCCGGAACTCACCGCCCGTGTGATCGGCGGCTACGACGTCCCCGCGATCTGGACCCGCGTCGACGACCCGCACCAGGCGGCGGACACGGTGGCCGCGGCCGAGCACACCCTGGCCGCACTCCCACCGGACGCCCAACTCACGTCACGGGCCCGCCTGTTGGCCACGATCGCCCTGGAGTCACGCGGCACCCGCTCCGCACGTGGACTCCAGGCCGCCCGTCAGGCGGAGGACATCGCCCGCAGGCTGAACGACCCCGCGCTCCTGGCCTTCGCCCTCAACGGCACGTTCATGCAGACCTTCCACCGCGCGGGCCTGGCCCCGCAACGGGACGAGATCGGCGCCGAGTTGGTCGCCCTGTCGGCCCGGCACGGCCTGGTCACCTACGAGGTGCTTGGGCATCTCGTACGGCTCCAGTCCCGCAGCGCCCTCGCGGACTTCGCCGGAGCCGACGCCCACGCGACGGCGGCGGACCGGCTGGCGGACCGTCATGAACTGCCGCTGGTGGGCGTGTTCACCCAGTGGTACCGGGTCCTACGACGCACCTCGACCGGCAGTCCGCATCCCTCCGAGGTGGCAACCGCCTACCAGGACGCGGCACTTCGGCTGGACGGGGCCGGTATGCCCGGGCTGGAGCGCGGGCTGCTGCCGCTGGCCCTGTTGTGCCTGCGGCTGCGGAGCGGGCAGCCCGCCCAGACCGACGAGCACATCGACTGGGGACCGTACGCACCATGGGCCCGCCCGCTGGTACTGCTGGCCCACGACCGTCCCACCGAGGCCCGGGCGGCGCTGAGTTCGCTCCCGGACCCGCCCCGCGATCTCCTCTTCGAGGCCCTGTGGTGCCTGGCCGCCCGTGCGGCTCTCGCCGTGGGCGACCGGGGCACGATGGAGCGCGCTCTCGCCGAACTGACGCCCGCCGCAGCCGAGTTGGCCGGGGCGGGCAGCAGCCTGCTCACCCTGGGCCCGGTCGCGCAGTACCTCGACAGCCTCGCCGTCGCGCTACGGAGCCCTCGGTGAGCCGGTGTTCGCGTCAGTCCGCCACCTGCACGACCGCCGTCGCCCCCGCCCGTACCGTCGGCGTCGCGTACGTGTAGGTCACGCCGTTGACCACCTTGGTGCGCACGTGTTGCTGGACGCCGTTGATCTTGATCTTCTTGTGGACGCCGGGGAAGCGGGCCTCCCAACTGTAGGAGCCCTTGCGGGAGTTGTTCGTCAGGGTGGTCCTGGTCGCGCCGTCGTGGCGGACGGTGACCGTGCCGGTGCCGATGGGGACGTCGGCCGCCTGGAGCCACTTCATGCCGGACGGGAGCTGGGACTGGGTGGTCACCTTGTGGTCGGGCGCGTCCGGGGTGATGCCCATCAGGCCCTGGACGGTCTGGCTGACCAGGGTGAACGACACCTCGGGGTAGTCGCCGTTGGGGCCCTGGCTGGAGTTGATGTGCTGGATCTCCCGCTCGCCGTAGATCTTCTTCATCCACTGCCAGGCGGTGTCGGCGCGGTTGTTCTTGAAGAACATGTCGGGGAGGTAGGTCGTCGACTCGATGTTGGGCGAGCCGTCCGGGCCCAACTCCTGCGCCTGGATGTAGTCGAGGTACGCATCGTTGCGCGGGCCGGGGTCGATGATCTGCTTCATCGGCATGAAGACGCTGTTCTCCTTGCCCCAGCCGGTGACCGGGGTGCCGGAGGTGGTGTACGCGCGGACCATGTCGGCGCCGCTGCCGGTGCCGCTCCAGTCGTCGTTGAAGTACGTCTGCAGGTCGGCGGCGCGCTTGTCGTACGTCTTGGCGAGTTCGGTGTCGCCCTTGCCGTGGGCGAGGACGGCCATCGCCAGGTACGCCTGGTACTCGGAGGCGATGCCGTCCCCGGCCTCGGCGAGACCGTCGCCGTCCTGCTCGTTGTAGCTGGCGGCACCCTGGAAGATGCCCTGGCCCGTGCCCTCGGCGACCTTCACCTTGCCGTTGTCCTTGGCGGAGTTGTGCAGGTCGATGAACTGCTCGGTGGCGTGCCGGTAGAAGTCCCACAGCACCGGGTCGTCGACATATCTGCGGTCACCGGTCCAGAGGTAGGCCTGGGCCGCCTTCTCGACGAGTTCGAAGGTGGCCGGCACCTCGCGGACGAAATTGTCCGGGCTCTTGTAGTCGATGCTCAGGTAGGTCTTCGCGTCGAAGTTGAGAGACCACACCGGGAAGTACTTGTGCTCGGCGGTGGCCGACGCCGCGTACGAGCGGAGCATCGTCTCGTTCTCGGCGTCGAGGCCGATGAGGTGGGCGCCGGCGAGCTGGTGGGTCATGTCGCGGGAGTAGTAGGCGCTGCGGTTGGCGTATCCGGCCCAGTAGGTGGGCTCGTACGTCGCACTGCCGGTGCCGCCGGTCTGGTACTCGTCGACGTTCACCGGGCCCACGGTGCCCGGGAGTTGGACCCAGCTGTTGGCCTTCTTCTGGGCCCAGTCGAACATCGCGACGACCTCGGGGTCGGACGAGGTCACCTTCGGATCGGCGGATGCGGCGGGCGAGATCATCAGGTCGTCGGCGTTGACCCAGGCACTGCCGGAGCCGAACTCGATCTGGAGCCGGTCGCCGGTCCTCAGCGCGACGTCGCTGATGGTGTACCGGGCGTAGCCGGGGTGCTGCGGCAGCGTGATCGTCTGGACGGTCTCGCCGTTGCGCCGGATCGTGTACGTGCCGCCGGTGCCGGCGCTGCCGATCCACGCGGAGAAGTCGTAACTCCCGTTCCTGGGCGCGACGACGGTCA
The DNA here is from genome assembly GCF_045162825.1 of Streptomyces prunicolor. Taxonomy (NCBI): domain Bacteria; kingdom Bacillati; phylum Actinomycetota; class Actinomycetes; order Kitasatosporales; family Streptomycetaceae; genus Streptomyces; species Streptomyces prunicolor. The sequence continues at coordinate 1,621,943 of NZ_CP108676.1, forward strand.
GCTGGGCGCTCTTGCCGGCTCCGGCGTCGAGGTAGAGGAAGCGTTCGCCGCCGTGCCTGTTGCCGGTGCCGACGCCGGCCCCCGAGGTGAAGGTCCAGCCCGTGCCGCCGTTCTCGAACCCCGGGTCCGGGATGGCGAGTTGGGGGCGGGGAGTGGCGGACGCGGTGGCCGACAGAGCGGGAGCCATCGGGGCGAGCAGGGCAACAGCGGTGAGCAGCATGAGCCTTGAGGGCTTCATCGGTTCTCCCGGTCTTCGGTCACTGCGGGGTGGGGGCCGCGTGGTGGCCGGAAAGCTAGCAGGGGCGGAAGTGGGGATTCAATGGTCATGCGCGAGAAACATGGAAGACACGCACTTCTGCTGCTACTTTGCACGGCAGGATGTGTTGAAAGTTTTCATCAGCTTCTTGCAAGTCCGGCTCGAAGGGAACCGTATGAAGGTCGGCATCACCGAGGTCGCGGAGCGGGCGCGGGTGAGCGAGGCCACGGTCAGCCGGGTCATCAACCGGCGTCAGGGCGTGTCCCGCAAGACCCGCGAGGCGGTCGAGCAGGCGATGGCCGACCTGGGCTACGAGCGCCAGACCCGGGGTCAACTTGTCGCGGTCGTCACCGAGTTGGTCTCCAACCCGTTCTTCGCCGATGTCGCCGAGCGCATCGAGTCCGTGCTCGCCCCGCACGGTCTGAAGACGGTCCTGTGCCCGTGCTTCCCGGGCGGGGTACAGGAGTTGGACTTCGTGACCTCGCTCGCCGACCGGGGCGTCGCCGCCGTGGTGTTCCTCTCGGCCAGCAACACCCTTGAGGGCGCGGACCCTTCGGCGTACGAACTGCTGCGGTCCCGCAGGATCCCGTTCGTCGGGATCAACGGTCGGTTCGAGGGGGTGAGCGAGGCGCCGGTCTTCTCCACGGACGACCTGCTCGCCGCCGAACTCGCCGTCGACCATCTGCACCGGCTCGGTCACCGCCGTATCGGCATGGCGTCGGGCCCGCTCGGCAACCGCCCCGCCGACCGCCGCGTCAGCGGCTTCGTCGCCTCGCTGGCCAGACGCGGTGTCGAGGACCCGGAGCAGTGGGTGGTCCGGCAGTCGTACACCGTCGAGGGCGGCCAGTCCGCCGCGATCTCGCTGCTCGGCCGGGGGGCTACGGCGATCGTCGCGGCGAGCGACTACATGGCGCTGGGCGCGATCCGGGGCGCGCGGCGACAGGGGTACGACGTACCGGGTGACGTGTCGGTGGTCGGCTACGACGGTTCCATGATCATGGACTTCGTCGATCCGCCGCTCACCACGGTCCGCCAGCCGGCCGACCGGCTGGCCTCGGAAGCGGGCCGCAGTGTTCTCGCCCTGGTCGGCAACCGCGATGTCCCCGTCGGCGAACTCCTCTTCGACCCGGAGCTGGTGATCCGCGCGAGCACGGGGGCGCCGAAGGCGTGAGGCGGAGGAGGGCATGAACCGGGTCCCCCTCGCTCGTCCGGACCATTGACCTAGAGGTCGGATCTAAGGACACTCCAGTCGGAGATCCGACCGGGCGATCGGCGGCAACTCCCCCTATTCATCGGGTGTTTCGCGACTCATGGTCGTGCATCATGAATGCTCCGGAGGGGCTATGTCTCGGTCTCGGTTCATGTTTGTCGGGGTGGCGCTCGCGCTGCTCGTGGGCGGCGGCGGTCCTGTCGCCGCCGCGCAGAGAACGACGCCGGTGGCGGTGGTCGACGTGGACGCGTACGGCGCCGACCCCACCGGCCGGACGGACTCCACGCCCGCCGTCGTCGCGGCGATACGGCACGCCAAGAGCGTCGATCACGGCCGGGCGGTCAGGATCGAGTTCTCGAAGGGGACCTACCAGCTCTACCCCGAGCGGGCCGAGACGCGGGAGCTGTACGTCTCCAACACCGTTGGCGCGGACCAGCGTTACCGGGACAAGAAGATCGGGCTGCTCATCGAGGACATGCACGACGTCACCGTCGACGGCGGCGGCGCGAAGCTCGTCTACCACGGGTTGCAGACGGCGTTCGCGTCGATCCGCTCGACGAATGTGACCTTCCAGAACTTCTCGTTCGACTACGCGGCGCCCGAGGTCATCGACGCGACCGTGGCCACCGCCGGTGTCACCGACGGCGCCGACGCGCACGCCTACCGTGTCCTGAAGATCCCGGCCGGCAGCCCGTACGAGGTGAACGGCACGCACATCACCTGGCTCGGCGAGAAGAGCCCGGCCACCGGACAGCCGTACTGGCAGGGTGTCGACGGACTTCAGTACACCCAGATCCACGACCCCAAGGCGCAGCGGACCTGGCGCGGGGACAACCCGCTCTTCAACGACGTCTCCTCCGTCACCGACCTCGGCGACCGCCGGATCCGGATCGACTACAGCACCGCGACGCAGCCGACGGACGCCGGGCTCGTCTACCAGATGCGGCTGATCGAGCGGACGGAACCGGGCGCCTTCATCTGGCAGTCCAAGAACGTCACGATGCGCTCGATGAACGCCTACTACCTCCAATCCTTCGGTGTGGTGGGCCAGTTCAGCGAGAACATCTCCATCGACAAGGTGAACTTCGCACCCGATCCGAAGTCCGGCCGGTCGACGGCCTCGTTCGCGGACTTCGTGCAGATGTCCGGCGTCAAGGGCAAGGTCTCCATCACCCGGAGCCTCTTCGACGGCCCGCACGACGACCCGATCAACATCCACGGCACGTACCTGGAGGTCGTCGGGCAGCCCGGGCCGAACACGCTCACCCTCGCCTACGAGCACCCGCAGACCGCCGGGTTCCCGCAGTTCGCTCCCGGTGACGAGGTCGAGTTCACCACCAAGCGCACGATGACCCCGGTGGCGAACCCGCACGCGAAAGTCACGGCGGTCGACGGACCCAGCGGCATGGACCACGACAAGCCGCTGACCACCATGACCGTCGCGTTCGACCGCCCGGTCCCGGCCGGGGTCGAGATCGGCGGCACGGTCGTCGAGAACATCACGGCCACCCCGTCGGTCGTCATCACCGGCAACACGTTCCGCAACGTACCGACGCGCGGCATCCTGGTCACCACCCGCAAGCCCGTCCTGATCGCCGGCAACCGCTTCGACGCGATGTCCATGGCCAGCATCTACGTCTCGGCCGACGCCTACCAGTGGTACGAGTCGGGACCGGTCGCCGACCTCACGATCCGCGACAACTCCTTCACGCGCCCGACCGGCCCGGTCATCTTCGTGGAACCGACCAACCAGGTCGTCGACCCGGCGAACCCGGTGCACCACAACATCAAGGTCGAGCACAACTCCTTCGACATCGGCGACGTGACGGTCGTCAACGCCAAGAGCGTCGGCGGCTTCACCTTCACCGGCAACACGGTCCACCGCCTCGCCGGACCGGGCGAACCGCCGTACACCTCCCCGCTGTTCGTCTTCCACGGCAGCACGGGCATCAAGATCGCCCACAACCACTACGACAAGGGCCTCAACACGTCCGTGGTCGAGGACTGAGCGAGGGACCGAGGAATCACGGCACTCCGCCCGCTGTTGTCCCGGACGGCAGCGGGCGCACGATTCCCAAGGAGGCAGAGCGTGTACGGCGACTCAGCAACGATCCGCAAGATCCTCACCGAGACCGGTGACACCTGGGCGGTCGTGGGTCTCTCCTCGAACCGGTCCCGCGCGGCGTACGGCGTCGCGGAGGTGCTGCGGCGTTTCGGCAAGCGCGTCGTCCCCGTCCACCCCAAGGCGGAGACGGTGCACGGCGAGCAGGGCTACGCCTCCCTCTCCGACATCCCCTTCGAGGTGGACGTGGTGGACGTCTTCGTCAACAGCGACCTCGCCGGCCCGGTCGCCGACGAGGCGGTAACCAAGGGCGCGAAGGCCGTCTGGTTCCAGCTCGGGGTGATCGACGAGTCCGCGTACGACCGGACCCGGGCGGCGGGCCTGGAGATGGTGATGGACCGGTGCCCGGCGATCGAGATCCCGGCCCTCGGCCGCAGCTCGGGCTGACAGGGTAAGAAGGCACCGTAAGAAGCCTGTGAGCATGACAAAGAAGGTCTCGAAGCCGAGTCAAATTTCAGGCAACAGACTTCTGTAAATATTCATTCATTCCTAGCCTGAGGCCTCCCGACCGTTAAGCATGCGTGCTGACTTCGAGAGGCCCCTTGACATGGTGAGCGTTGACCAGTCCGTTCCGGAGGCCACCAAGGATCCGAGCGGTTTGCGGAGGGACGTCGGCCTGATCGGGCTGATGTGGGCGTCGGTGGGCTCGATCATCGGATCCGGGTGGTTGTACGGCGCGCACGACGCGGCCATCCAGGCCGGTCCCTCGGCGATCATCTCGTGGGTGATCGGCGCGATCGCGATCGTCCTGCTGGCGCTGGTGCACGCCGAGCTCGGCGGCATGTTCCCGGTGGCGGGCGGTACGGCCCGCTACCCGCACTACGCGTTCGGCGGCCTGGCCGGCATGTCGTTCGGCTGGTTCTCCTGGCTGCAGGCCGCGACCGTGGCGCCGATCGAGGTCGAGGCCATGATCGGCTACGCCGGTCACTGGTCGTGGGCGAAGCACTTCCAGCACGCCGACAAGACCCTGACGACGAGCGGTCTGCTCGTGGCGGTCGTGCTCATGGCGGTCTTCGTCGGGGTGAACTTCTTCGGTGTACGGGTGCTGGCGCACACCAACAGCGCCGCGACCTGGTGGAAGATCGCCGTTCCGCTCGGCGCGATCTTCGTCGTGGCCGTGGGCAACTTCCACCCGGCCAACTTCCACTCGGAGAGCTTCGCGCCGTTCGGTGCCAAGGGCGTGCTCACCGCGATCAGCACCAGCGGCATCATCTTCGCGCTGCTCGGCTTCGAGCAGGCCATCCAGCTGGCGGGTGAGAGCCGCAACCCGAAGCGGGACCTGCCGCGCGCCACGCTCGGCTCGGTCGCGATCGGTGCCGTCATCTACGTCCTGCTCCAGATCGTGTTCATCGCCGCACTGCCGCACGCCGCCTTCGCGAACGGCTGGGCGCACCTCGCGTTCAAGGGCGACAGCGGCCCGTGGGCCGGCCTCGCGACCGTGGTGGGCCTCGGCTGGCTGGCCGTGGTCCTCTACCTCGACGCGATCATCTCCCCCGGCGGCACCGGCCTGATCTACACCACGGCGACCTCGCGGGTCTCCTACGGCCTGGCGAAGAACGGTTACGCCCCCAAGATCTTCGCGAAGACCGACGCACGCGGTGTGCCGTGGTTCGGCCTCATCATGTCCTTCGTGACCGGCGTGATCTGCTTCCTGCCGTTCCCCAGCTGGCACAAGCTGGTGGGTTTCATCACCTCGGCGAGCGTGCTGATGTACGCGGGCGCCCCGCTGGCGTACGGCGTCTTCGCCGACAAGCTGCCGCGCCTGGAACGCCCGTACCGGCTACCGGCCGGCAAGGTGATCTCCCCGCTGTCGTTCGTGGTCGCCAACCTGATCATCTACTGGGCCGGCTGGGACACCCTGTGGCGGCTCGGCGTCGCCATCATCCTCGGCTACCTGCTGCTCGGCACCTACGCCTGGTACGCCACGGCCAGCGAGGCACCCGACGCGCCCCGGCTGGACTTCCGGGCCGCGCAGTGGCTGCCGGTCTACCTGGTGGGCATGGGCGTGATCTCGTGGCAGGGCGGCTTCGGCGGCCAGGGCAACATCCCGCTGTGGTGGGACATCCTGCTCATCGCGGTCTTCTCGATCGGCATCTACTACTGGGCCAGGGCGACCTCGTCCACGGTCGAGGACATCGAGCGCAGCATCGACGAGGTCGTCATCACGGACGCACCCGCGCACTGACCCGACCCCTCCCCCGCCAAAATCCGAACCGGCCGCCCCCAGGCGGCCGGTTTTCGATTGTCCGCACACCGTCATAATGGCCCGGTGACCTCCGCCTCCCCCCACCCCAACTCCACGCCCCCACAACGCTTTCCGGTCGTCGTCGTGGGCGCCGGTCCCGCCGGGCTCACCATCGGCAACATCCTGCGCGCGGCCGGGATCGACTGCCTGGTGCTGGAGACCGAGACCAGGGAGTTCATCGAGCAGCGGCCCCGGGCCGGCGTCATCGAGGAGTGGGCCGTGCGCGGGCTGGAGCAACGGGGGCTCGCCGAGAACCTGTTGGCGCGGGCGCAGCGGCACACCCAGTGCGAGTTCCGCTTCGGCGGGCAGCGCCACCGGCTGTCGTACACCGAGCTGACGGGGCATCACCACTACGTCTATCCACAGCCGTTGCTGGTGACCGACCTGGTGCGGGAGTACGCGGACGTGCGGGGCGGCGCGATCCGTTTCGGCGTCCAGGACGTCCAGCTGCACGACCTCGACACCGACCGCCCGGCGGTGTCGTACACCGACCCGGAGACCGGTCAACGGCAGCTCGTGCAGGGCGACTTCGTAGCGGGCTGCGACGGTGCGCGCGGGGTGACGCGGGCCGCACTGCCGCCGGAGCGGGCGCGGATCGCGCGGCACGACTACGGCATTGGGTGGCTCGCACTGCTCGCGGAGGCGCCGCCGTCCTCGGACTGCGTCATGTTCGGCGTCCATCCGCGCGGTTTCGCCGGGCACATGGCGCGCAGCCCCGAGGTCACCCGCTACTACCTCGAATGCCCGCCCGGCGACGACCCCGACAACTGGCCGGACGACCGCGTCTGGGCCGAGCTCCAGCACCGGCTCGCCGCGACCGGCGCCCCGCCGCTGACCGAGGGCCGGCTGATCGAGAAGCGCGTGCTCGACATGCACAACTACGTTGTCGAGCCCATGGTGTTCGGCCGTCTCTACCTCGCCGGTGACGCGGCCCACCTCACCGCGCCCATCGCCGCGAAGGGCATGAACCTCGCCCTGCACGACGCGTTCCTGCTCGGCGACGCGCTCGTCGCGTATGTCACGAAGGGCGACTCGACGGGCCTGGGCGGCTATTCGGAGGCCTGCTTGAGCCGGGTGTGGGAGTACCAGGAGTTCTCCCAGTGGCTCTCCGAGGTGTACCACGGCACCTCGTCCGGCGACCTGTACCGCGCGGGCACCACCCTCGCCCGACTCCGCCGCGTCTTCGCATCACCTTCCGCCGGCCTCGCGTTCGCGGAGAGCTACCTGGGCAAGGACCCCAACTCCTGAGGTATGGCCGTCAGTTGTACGGCTGCCCGTTGTGCGGCGGTCAGTCGTGCGGCGGGCGGTCGGTGAGCCGGTGGTCCGCCACGTTCAACGCCTCGTCGACCAGCCGCCGTAGATGACCGTCGCTCAACGCGTAGATCACCCGGCGGCCGTCCTTGCGCGTGGTCACCAAGCCCGCGAGGCGCAACCGCGCCAGGTGCTGGCTGACCGCGGGGCGGGCCGCGTCGCAGGCCTCCGTGAGGGTGCTGACGTCGGACTCTCCTGACGTCAGGGCGTGCAGGAGGGTCAGGCGGGTGCGGTCGCCGAGGAGGGCCAGGAGTTCGGCGGCCAGCGCGAACTGTTCCTCGCCGGGGGTGCGCGGGTGCGCATCGTGCGCAGGTGATAGGTGCATGCGTGCGCTCATACGCACATAATGGTCCCGTGGGCGCCGTCCGTCCACCCGCGCACCGGAAGGGGACCCACGTGAGCGACCAGCACCACCACGAGCACGAGCACGAGCACGCGCACCCGCACCCGCACCCGCACCCGCACCCGCACCCGCACCCGCACCCGCACCCGCAAGACGACCACGGTCACGACCACCCGCACCCCCATGACCACTCCCCCACCGACATCCGTCACCGCCTCGGCCACCTCCTCACCCCGCACTCCCACGAGACCGCCGACAAGCTCGACTCCGCCCTGGAGTCCTCGGCCCGCGGGATGCGCGCGCTCTGGGTCTCGCTCGCGGTGCTCGGGGTGACGGCGCTGGTGCAGGCGGTCGTGGTGGTCGTCTCCGGGTCGGTCGCGCTGCTCGGCGACACGGTGCACAACGCGGCCGACGCGCTGACCGCCGTACCGCTCGGCATCGCCTTCGTCCTCGGCCGCCGGGCCGCCACCCGCCGCTTCACGTACGGCTACGGGCGCGCCGAGGATCTGGCCGGTATCGCGATCGTGCTGACGATCGCCGCGTCCGCCGCCTTCGCGGCCTGGGCCGCGGTGGACCGGCTGCTCGATCCGCGTCCCATGACCCACGTCCCGGTGGTCGCCGTCGCGGCGCTCGTCGGGTTCGTGGGCAACGAGTGGGTGGCCCGGTACCGGATGCGGGTCGGCCGGGAGATCGGGTCGGCCGCGCTGGTCGCCGACGGACTCCACGCCCGGACCGACGGGTTCACCTCGCTGGCCGTGCTGGCCGGGGCCGGCGGCTCGGCGCTGGGCTGGCAACTCGCCGACCCCATCGTGGGGTTGGCGATCACGGCCGCGATCACGCTGGTCCTGCGGGACGCGGCGCGGGAGGTGTTCCGGCGTGTGATGGACGCCGTCGACCCCGACCTGGTGGATCGGGCCGAGCACGCCGTGCGGGAGGTCCAAGGGGTGCGCGGGGTGGGCGAGTTGAGGCTGCGCTGGATCGGGCACCGGCTGCGCGCCGAGGTCGCGGTGGTGGTGGACGGGGAGGCGACGGTACGGCAGGCCCACGCCGTCGCCGTGGCGGCGGAGCATGCGCTGCTGCACGCGGTGCCGCGGCTCACGGCCGCCCTGGTGCACGCCGACCCGGCGCCGGTGCCCGGCGAGGCGGACCCGCATGGGGAGTTGGCCCACCACCACGCCATGACGTGAGGCCGGTTTTCCACGGCTTGGGGGTCAGGCGACGCCCAGGCCCTCCAGAACCACCGCGCCCGGAAGTTCCGCGAACGCCTTGCCGGGGACCAGGAGTTTGCCGCGACGGCGTCCGCTGCCGACCAGGACGTAGGGCAGGTCGACGACGGCCGAGTCCACCAACACCGGCCAGTCGGCGGGGAGTCCGACGGGGGTGATGCCGCCGTACTCCATGCCGGTCTCGCCGGTCGCGGTGTCCATCGACGCGAACGAGGCCTTGCGGGCGCCGAGTTGGCGGCGGACGACGCCGTTCACGTCGACGCGGGTGGTGGACAGGACCACGCACGCGGCCAGCATGGTCTCGCCGCCGCGCTTTCCGGCCACCACCACACAGTTCGCGGCCTGCTCCAGCAGCTCCTGGCCGTAGCGCTCGACGAAGGTGGCGGTGTCGGCCCACTCCGGGTCCGTGTCGACGTAGACCAACTGGTCGGCGGGGACGCTGCCGTGCCAGGCGCGCACGGCGTCGGCGACCGGGCGGGTCAGTTCGTCGAGGCAGTCGGGGGCCGGGGCGGCGTGTTCGAAGTGTCCGATGGGTGCGTGCATGACGGCACGCTAACAGGCGCCGGGCGGCCGCTCACGGGGTGTCTCCACGCACGGGCGGGACCGACACCGTCATCATCATCTCCACCGGGACCTCGCCCCGATTCCCGTACGTGTGGGCGGTGTTGGCCTCGAAGGTGGCGCTCGCGCCGGCCGGGACGACATGGTCCTCGCCGTCCACGGTGAGGGTCAGCTCGCCGGTGAGGACATGGAGCATCTCGACCGTGCCGGTGGGGTGCGGCTCCGAGGGGCTGGCCTCCCCCGGCATCAGCCGCCAGTCCCACATCTCCAGTGGTCCGGGGGCCTCGGTGCCGGCGAGGAGGCGGTTGTAGCTGCCGGCGTCGGTGTGCCAGAGCCGTACCGCGCGCTCGGCGGGGACGATACGGACCTTCGGGCCCTGTTCGTAGTCGAGCAGGGTGGTGATGCTGACGCCGAGGGCGTCGCCGATCTTGACGACCGTGCCGATGCTGGGATTGGTGCGGGCCTGCTCGATCTGGATGAGCATGCCCCGGCTGACAGCGGCCCGGGCGGCGAGCACGTCCAGGGTGAAGCCGCGCACCGAGCGCCAGTGCTTGACGTTACGAGCCAGGGACTGGGTCAGCAGGTCGAGGTCCGACACGTTCCGTCCATACCTTCAGGTCAATATTGTGGATGACAGAGTTCAGTTCAGTGAACTACGGTGTGATGCACCCGATCGTTCAGCGAACTGCACCGAACTGTACTGCGAGGCACCCCGTGACAGCATTCTTCGCCCTGGCCACCAGCCTCCTGTGGGGAGTGGCCGACTTCGGCGGCGGACTGCTGACCAGGCGGACCCCGGCGCTGACGGTGGTCGTGGTCTCGCAGGGGATCGCGGCGGCCGTGCTCGGCGCGGTCGTGGTGGCCACCGGGGGCTGGAGCGAGGCCGGGCCGCAGCTGTGGTTCGCGTTCGCGGCGGGGGTGGTGGGGCCGGTCGCGCTGTTCAGTTTCTACAAGGCGCTCGCGCTGGGTCCGATGGGCGTCGTCTCGCCGCTCGCGACGCTGAGCGTGGCTGTACCGGTCGGGGTGGGGCTCTTCCTCGGCGAGCGGCCCGGCCTGATGCAGGCGGCGGGGATCGCGGTCGCCGTCACCGGGGTCGTCCTCGCGGGCGGCCCCCAGTTGCGGGGCGCGCCCGTCCAACGGCAGACGATCCTCCTGACCCTGATCGCCGCGCTCGGCTTCGGCACGGTGTTCGCACTGATCGCGGAGGCGTCCAGCAGCGTGACCGGCCTCTTCCTCGCGCTGTTCGTGCAGCGCGTGACGAACGTCGCCACGGGTGGCGCCGCGCTCTACGTCTCCGTACGGCGGGGCGGGGTCGCGCTTCCGGAGGCCGGGTTCCCCTGGGGTTCGCTGCCGGCGCTGGCCTTCGTGGGGCTGGCCGATGTGGCGGCCAACGGGACGTATTCGATCGCCGCGCAGCATGGGCCGGTGACGGTGGCGGCGGTGCTCGCGTCGCTGTATCCAGTGGTCACCGCGCTGGCCGCGCGCGGGTTTCTGAGTGAGCGGCTGCGGGTGATTCAGGCGGCGGGGGCGGGGTTGGCGCTGGTGGGGACGTTGTTGCTGGCTACGGGGTGAGGGGGCGGGGGCAGAGGTTTACGCGGGGCGGCAGCGGGGCCGGCAGGGGCGTCGGGTGGCGAGTGGCGTTGGGTGCGGGGCTGCGCGCAGAGCGACGACCGGTGCCGGGGGCCGGGAGAAACGTCGGACGGCGAGCGGCGACGGGTGCCGGGCTGCGCGCAGAGCGACGACCGGTGCCAGGGGCCGGGAGAAACGTCGGACGGCGAGCGGCGACGGGTGCCGGGCCGCGCGCAGAGCGACGGCTGACGCCGGAGGCGGAGAGGGACGTCGAGTGGCGAGCGGCGTCGGGTGCCGAGGCTCGTCTCGACATGAGTGCCGGGTCAGGCCTCCGGACAGGTGCCGTCAGGCTTCCGGACAGGTGCCGTCAGGCTTCCGGACAGGTGCCGTCAGGCTTCCGCGTCCAGCTCCGCGAGGTGGGCGATCGCGTTCTCGTCCAGTTCTGCGAGCCGGGTCGCGCCTTCCTCGTCCAGGCCTGCCAGTGCGCGGAGTTGATCCGGGGTCACGTCCGCGGGGATCGGCACCGGTGCCGGGGTGCGGAGCGGCGGCTGCCAGCCCTCGGTGGGGGTCCAGCGGCGTACGACCCGTGCGGGCGCCCCCGCCACCACGGCGTGGTCGGGCACCGTGCCGCGGACCACCGCACCGGCCGCCACCACCACGTTCCGGCCGATGCGCGCGCCCGGCAGGATCACCGCGCCGGTGCCGATCCAGCAGCCGGGGCCGATCTCGACGGGTTCCATGCGCGGCCACTGCTTGCCGATGGGCTCGTGCGGGTCGTCGTAGGAATGGTTCGTGGACGTGACGTAGACGTACGGGCCGAAGTAGCAGTCGCTGCCGATGGTCACCGTCGTGTCGGCGATGACGTGGCTGCCGCGGCCGAGGACCACACCGTCGCCCAGGCTCAGGATCGGGTCGGGGCCGAGGTCGAGGTCCGGCATCAGGCCTGCCGTGAGGGTGACCTGCTCGCCGACGATGCAGTGGGAACCCAGGTGGATCCAGGGTTCACCGAAGACCGTGCCCAGCGGGAAGGCGAGCCGGGTGGCTTCGCCGATGGAGCCGAAGTGGAAACGGCCGGGGTTCTTCGCTGTCACCGAGCCGGTGCGCTGCACCCAGGCCCAGCCCGCGTGGACGGCGCGCTGCGCGAGGTGGCTCCGCCATTTTGAGAACGTGTTCTTGCGGTTGGGCACCCGGCCACGGTACTCAGCGGGAGCCTGGGCCATGAGGTCTGGCCGCTGTGATCTTCGCCCCACCGATGTCGTACCGTGCGGGTGTCTCCGACGGTTAGGGAGGGTCTTATGACGCACAGGGCGTTGATCGTGGGTATTGGTGGGCGGGAGCCGAAGGTCGACGAGTCGGCGTTCATTGCTCCTACGGCGTCCGTGATCGGGGATGTGACGCTGTCCGCGGGGGCGAGTGTCTGGTACGGGGCGGTCCTGCGCGGTGACGTCGAGCGGATCTCGGTGGGCGCGAGCAGCAACATCCAGGACAACTGCACGCTGCATGCGGATCCGGGGTTTCCGGTGAGTGTGGGTGAGCGGGTTTCTGTCGGGCACAACGCCGTTGTGCATGGGGCGACCGTTGAGGACGACTGTCTTATTGGGATGGGGGCTACGGTGCTCAACGGGGCGGTGATAGGGGCGGGTTCGCTTGTTGCGGCTCAGGCGTTGGTGCCGCAGGGGATGGTTGTGCCGCCGGGGTCACTGGTCGCCGGGGTGCCTGCGAAGGTGCGGCGTGAGTTGAGCGGTGAGGAGCGGGAGGAGTTGACCCTCAACGGGACCATGTATGCGGAGTTGGCCAAGGCGCATAAGGGGGTGCATGAGTAGACCGTTGGCGGGTGCGGGTGCGTCGTGGCTTGTCGCGCAGTTCCCCGCGCCCCTTCAGGGCGCCTTACTCGGCCGCGCTTACTGGTTCGGGTTCGTTCTTCTCGGCCGACATTTTCTGGGCCCTGCGCTTTACCAGGAGCATTGAAGCCAGGCCCACCAGTACCGCTGCCGCCAAGCCGAAGTACGAGAAGCGCTTGAGCCAGTCCTCGGCCACGATTCCCACGTAGTAGACGACCGCTGTGGTGCCGCCGGCCCAGATGATTCCGCCGAGGACGTTGGCGATCAGGAACTTCCAGTAGGGCATGTGGAGTACGCCTGCCAGGGGGCCGGCGAAGATGCGGAGGAGGGCGATGAAGCGGCCGAAGAACACGGCCCACATGCCCCACTTCTCGAAGGACCGTTCCGCGGTGGCCACATGGCCTTCGCTGAAGTGTCGGGGGAACTTGTTCGCGAGCCAGGCCAGCAGGGGGCGTCCGCCCTTGCGGCCGATCGCGTAACCGATGGAGTCGCCGATCACCGCACCCAGACTCGCGCAGGCGCCCAGGATGATCGGGTTGATGCCCGAGTGCTGGGAGGAGAGCAGTGCCGCCGAGACCAGGACGATCTCGCCCGGCAGCGGGATGCCCAGGCTCTCCACCCCGATGACGAGTGCCACCACGGCGTAGACGGCCACCGCCGGAACCGAGTCGAGCCATTCCTGGACGTGCAACGCCGGTCCTCCTGAATGCGCGGACTGTCTGTCTTGCCGGCGTGCGCCTCGAACACATGGGGCGCACCCAGGAAGCCTACCGCTCGGCATCCGACGGCAACGCCCCTTGGGCGAGCGCTCGGACGGCGGCTCGGACGACGGCTCGGAGGTCCCTCTGCCGACCGCATCGCAACCGCTCCGTTACGTCCCAGGCGGACCGAAAGGGCATCGATTACCCGAGATTCACTTAGAGTAGCCTTGCCTAAGTTGGCCGGTTTCCGGAGGGTGGCTGGTGGGAGCAGGGGAACTGTCGGGGCGGGACGTCTGGACGCGCTCGGTCAAGGGACAGATACGGCGCGTCGCACTCGGCTCGGCGCTCGGAAGCGTGCACCAACTGGGGGAAGCCCTGGTGCCGGTGCTCATCGGTGTCGTCATCGACCAGGCCGTCGCCGGGCAGAACGCCGGACGTCTGGCGCTCTGGCTCGGCGTGCTGGCCGTCATGTACGTGACGCTGTCATGGAGTTTCCGGCTGGGCGCCAAGGCTGGTGAGCGCAGTGCCGAAGAGGCCGCGCACACCCTGCGGTTGGCGATCGTGGGGCGGGTGCTCGACGCCCGTGGCGGTGCCGAGGAAGGGCGGCTGCCCGGGGAACTCGCCAACGTCGCCACCGAGGACGCCAAGCGGGTCGGCGCGGTCAACATGGCGTTGATGGCCGGGGTTTGGGCCTTCGCGGGGGTCGCGGTGAGCGCGGTCGCGCTGCTGCTGACCTCCGTGACGCTCGGACTGATCGTGTTGCTGGGTACGCCCGTTCTGCTGTGGCTGGGGCATCTGCTGAGCAAGCCGTTGGAGCGCCGCAGCGAGGCCGAGCAGGACAAGGCCGCTCATGCGTCGGGCGTGGCCGCCGACCTGGTGGCCGGGCTGCGGGTGCTGAAGGGGCTCGGTGCGCAGGGCGCCGCCGTCGAGCGGTATCGCCGGACCAGTCGTATCTCCCTTGCCGCCACGCTGCGTTCGGCGCGTGCCGAGTCCTGGCAGACGGGGCTCGTACTCGCGCTCACCGGTGGGTTCATCGCGCTGATCGCTCTCGTGGGCGGTCGGCTGGCGCTCAACGGGTCGATGACTCTGGGGCAGTTGGTGTCGGCGGTGGGGCTCGCGCTGTTCCTGCTGGGGCCGTTGGAGACCTTCGCCTGGGTCAACGCCGAGCTGGCGCAGGGCCGTGCCTCGGCCGCGCGCGTCGCCGAGGTGCTGGCCACCGGGCCCGCCGTCGCCGACGGTGACGACCCGGTCGCCGAACCCGTGCGCGGGGAACTGCGACTGCGTGGCGTACGGCTCGGCGGGCTCGACGGCGTCGATCTCGTCTTGCCCGCCGGGCAGTTGACCGGCATCGCGGTGACGGACCCGGCCAGTGCCGAGGCCCTGTTGCGGTGTCTTGGTCGGGAGACCGATCCGGAGTCGGGGTCTGTCGAGCTGGACGGCGTGCCCCTGACTCGGCTCGATCCGGCGGGACTTCGAGCCGCTGTCCTGGTCGCCGCCCATGACGCGGCGCTGTTCGAGGGCTCGTTGGCGGCGAACGTGACGCCGGAGGACGGCTCTCAGGACGGCGCGGCCGGTCTCCTCACCGAGCGTGCCATGGTCGCCGCCCGCGCCGACGAGGTCGCCGACTCGCTGCCGCACGGCACCGCGACCGGTGTGGGTGAGGGTGGGCGTTCCCTGTCGGGCGGGCAGCGTCAACGAGTTTTGCTGGCAAGGGCGTTGCGTGCCGAGCCGCCCGTCCTGGTCGTGCACGATCCGACCACCGCCGTCGACACGGTGACCGAGGGGCGCATCGCCGAGGGCCTGCGCGAGTTCCGGCAGGGCCGCACCACCATCGTGGTGACCAACAGCCCCGCCCTGCTCGCGGTCACCGACCACGTGATCCTCCTCGACGCCGGCCGGGTCGGCGCCGAGGGCACCCACGCGGACCTCGTACGGACCGACGCGACCTACCGGACGGCGGTGCTGGCATGACGACCGGAGCCGAGAGGATGGAAACGGGACGGACGGAAGCGGGACTGGTGGACGCCGAGCTGACGGAGCCGGGACTGGTGGACGCCGAGCGGGCCGACACGCACGAGGCGGACTCCGACCGCACCCTCCTCCCCACCGCCACCCCCGCCCGCACTCGCGCCGCGGTGCGTGAACTGCTGCGCCCGCAGCGGGGGTTGGCCGCCGCCGGGTTCGGGCTGATGGTGCTCGCCACGGCCGTCGGACTGCTCACCCAGCCGCTGCTGGGCCATATCGTGGACGTCGTCACCGAGCACCGCTCCCCCGACGCGCTCACCTTCCCGGTGGTCGCGCTGGCCGGAGTCGCGCTCGTCCAGGGCGTGACCACCGCGCTCGGCATGTCCTTGGTGTCGCGGCTCGGGGAGACCGCCCTCGCGCGGCTCCGCGAACTGTTCGTCGAGCGTGCCCTGTCGCTCCCGCTGGACCGGGTGGAGAAGGCCGGCTCCGGTGACCTCAGCTCCCGTGTCACCCGCGATGTTTCACGGGTCGCCGACGCGGTGCGCGGGGCGCTGCCCGAACTGGCGCGGTCCGCGCTGTCGATCGTGCTGACGCTGGGCGCGCTCGCCCTGCTGGACTGGCGGTTCCTGATCGCCGCGCTGATCGCCGTGCCGGTGCAGGCGCACACCGCCCGCTGGTATGTGCGCAACGCCGTTCCCCTGTACGCCAAGGAGCGCATCGCCACCGGGACCCAGCAGCAGCAGTTGCTGGACACCATCGGCGGGGCGCGGACCGTACGGGCGTACCGGCTGCAGAAGGACCACACCCGGCGGGTCACCGAACGCTCGCGCTCGGCCGTCGAACTGACCATGAGCGGCGTGCAGTTGATGCTCCGCTTCTACAGCCGGCTGCACATCGCCGAGTATCTGGGGCTGTCCGCGGTCCTGGTCACCGGGTATCTGCTGGTGCGCGACGGTTCCGCGTCGGTCGGTACGGCCACCGCGGCCGCGCTGTACTTCGCGAGTCTCTTCGGGCCGGTCAACACCGCGCTGGTGCTGCTGGACGACGCCCAGTCGGCAACGGCCGGTCTGGCACGGCTCGTTGGCGTGGTGGACGAGCCCGCGCCCGTGGTCGCCGACCGCGCGGACGACCGTACGACCGCCGCCGGTCCCCCGTCCGTGACACTGACCGGGGTCTCCCACGCCTATGTGCCGGGCCGCCCGGTGCTGCACGACGTCGACCTGGAGATACGGCCCAAGGAGCGGGTCGCGCTGGTCGGTACGACCGGCGCGGGCAAGACGACGCTCGCCAAGCTGGTCGCGGGGCTGCACCGCCCGCAGTCGGGCCGGATCGACGTCGGCGGCGCCGAACCGGACGAGGCCGGTCACCTGGTCGGGCTGGTCACGCAGGAGGTGCACGTCTTCGCCGGGCCGCTCGTCGAGGATCTGCGGCTGGCCCGCCCGGACGCGCACACCGAGGAACTCCGGGAGGCGCTCGACACGGTGGGCGCGCTCGGCTGGGTCGAGGCGTTGCCGGAGGGCCTGGACACCGTCGTCGGTGACGGCGGTCATCGGCTCACCGCCGACCGTGCGCAGCAACTCGCCCTGGCCCGGCTCCTGTTGGCGGATCCACCGGTCGTCGTACTCGACGAAGCCACGGCGGAGGCGGGCAGTTCGGGTGCGCGGCAGCTCGACGAGGCCGCCGAACAGGCCCTGCGCGGCCGTACCGCACTGGTCGTCGCGCACCGGCTCAGTCAGGCCGCCGCCGCGGACCGGGTGATCGTGCTGAGCGAGGGCCGGGTCGTGGAGAACGGCACGCACGACGAACTCCTCGGCGCCCAGGGCGAGTACGCCGCCCTGTGGCACGCCTGGTCCGACAGCCGCTCCGCCGAGACCGCGCCCGACGCCCACTAGCCCCCCGCTGAAGACCTCCCCCCGCGAAGACCTGTCACCCCCCGCCGAACCCACCGCGACGAACAGAAGGATCATCCGATGCCCCGCGCCACCAGAGCTTCCCGGCTGTCCGGCCTGCTCGCCTCCGTAATCCTGCTGGCCGTCACGGCGGTCGGCTGCGGTTCCTCCAACTCCGACTCCACGTCGTCCAGTTCGAACACGTCGGGGTCGGGGGCCAAGGCCTCCGCGGACGCCTTCCCTGTGACGATCGCCCACAAGTTCGGCAGTACAACGATCAAGTCCGAGCCCAAGCGGATCGTCACCGTCGGCCTCACCGACCAGGACGCCGTCCTCGCCCTGGGCAAGGTGCCGGTCGGGACGACCGAGTGGCTCGGCGGCTACAAGGGCGCCATCGGCCCTTGGGCGCAGGACAAGTTGGGCAGCGCCGCGGCGCCGACCGTCCTCAAGGACACCGGCACCGGCCCGCAGGTGGAGAAGATCGCGGCCCTGAAGCCCGATCTGATCCTCGCCGTCTACTCGGGTCTGACGAAGGCGCAGTACCAGAGCCTGTCGCAGTTCGCGCCGGTCGTCGCACAGCCCAAGGAATACAACGACTACGGCGTGCCGTGGCAGCAGCAGACCGAGGAGATCGGCAAGGCGCTGGGCAAGGCCGACGAGGCCAAGACCCTGGTGTCGGGCGTCGAGGCCAAGTTCACGGCGGCCAAGAAGGCGAACCCCGCCTTCGCCGACGCGACGGCCGTCATGGCCACCCCGTACGAGGGCGTGTTCGTCTACGGCAGCCAGGACCCGCGCTCCCGGCTCCTGTCCGATCTGGGCTTCTCGCTCCCGGCGGGCCTCGACAAGGTCATCGGTGACACGTTCGGCGCCAACATCAGCAAGGAACGCTACGACCTCCTCGACCAGAAGGTCGCCGTGTGGATCGTCCCCGACACCACCACGGCCGTCACCAAGCTGCACAACGACAAGATCTACGGCGACCTCAACGTGGTGAAGCAGGGCCGCGAGGTCTTCATCAAGGAGACCAGCGACTACGGCAACGCCGTATCCCTGTCCACGGTGTTGAGCATCCCCTACGTCCTGGACCGCATGGTGCCGCAGCTCGCGGCGGCGGTGGACGGCAAGACCTCGACGAAGGTGGAGCAGCCGGCGTCCTGACCCACGGAACGTGAAAGGGGGGCGGGTCCGAGGTAGTTCGGACCCGCCCCCCTTTCGTGTGCTCAGACCCCGTCGACCTCGACCAGGCTCTTCGGCCTCATGTCCGTCCAGTTGGCCTCGATGTGGTCGAGGCACTCCTGCCGCGCGGCCGGTCCGTACGCGACCGTCCAGCCCGCCGGTACGTCCACGAAGTCGGGCCAAAGGCTGTGCTGGCCCTCGTCGTTGACGAGGACGGAGTAGACGCCTTCGGGGTTCTCGAACGGGTTGCTCATGTCGGGGGTTCCTTGCCTCTCTGATGCGGTCGGGTGAGTGAGTCGGTCGGGTAAGTCCGGTGGGGTCAGGGCTTGTTGAGTACGGCCGCTCGTCGTACGACCGCCTCCAGTGCACGGAACCAGGTGCGGGCCAGGTCCCGTACCTGTTCCTCGGTGAGGAGTTCGGCGGCGTACGCCCAGTGGGCGTTCAACTCCGGGCCCTCGGGGCGGTCTTCGGTGATGGCGTTGAGGGTCAGGGCGTGGGACATCGGCTGGCCGGGGTCGGCGTCGAGGTCGGCGGCATCGTCCTCGGGGGCGTAGGACCAGTCGGCCGACGCCGGGCGGTCGAAGCGGCCCATGTAGTTGAACTCGATCTGCGGCTCGCCGAGTTGAGCGAGACGCGCGCCCGTCCCAGGGTTGAGGTGGCGCAGCAGGCCGTGTCCGATACCGGCGGTGGGCAGGGCGGCGAGGTGCTCGCGGACCCGGGCCAGGGCCGCGTCCAGCGCGGGCCCATCCGTGACGGCGTCCGCCAACTCGTCCTCGCCCGGGTCGAGTCGTACAGGTACGACGCTGGTGAACCAGCCGACCGTACGGGACAGGTCGGCGTCGCCCGCGAGTTGCTCCTCACGGCCGTGGCCCTCCACGTCCACCAACACCGGTCCGCCACCCCGCCGTTCGGCACCCAGGGTGCGGGTGCGCCAGTCACCGACCGCCAATGCGAACGCGGTGAGCAGTACGTCGTTGACGGTGGCTCCGAACGCGGCCGGGGCCCGGCTCAGCAGCGGGCCCGTGACGTCGGCGGGCAGGGACACGGAGACGTACCGGGTGGTGGCGACCGTGTCCCGGGCCGGGTCGAGCGGGCGGGGCAGCGGGAGTTCGGCGCCCTCGGCGAGAGTGGAGGTCCACCACGGCAGTTCGTCCTCGGTGGCGGGGTCGGTGGCGCGGGTTCCGAGGAGTCGGGACCAGCGGCCGAACGACAGCTCCACGGGGGCGAGTTCGGGCGTACGACCACCCCTGACCGCCGCCCAGGCGGTGGCCAGGTCGGGCAGCAGGACGCGCCAGGAGACGCCGTCGATCACCAAGTGGTGGACGAGGATGAGGAGTCGGCCTGGCTGTCCGGGTCCGGCGTCGAACCAGACCGCCCGCACCATCGCCCCGGCGTCCGGGTCGAGCCCGGACCGGGCCGTCCCGGCGTGGCGGGAGATGGCCGCGCGCAGTTCGTCGTCGTCCGCCCCGCGCACGTCGACGCGGGTGAGCCAGGTGCTGACGTCGGTGTCCCGCGCGGCCGGTACTCGCAGCAACCACTCGGGATCGCGGACGAGTTGGGCCCGCAGCATGGCATGCCGGTCGGCGAGTGCCTTGAGCACCGTCAGCAGGCTCGGTTCGGTCAGGTCGGCCGGGGTCTGGACCAGGGCCGCCTGATGGTAGGCGGCGATCGGGCCGCCGCGCTCCAGCAGGCCGCGCATGATCGGGGTGAGCGGGACGGTGCCGGTCCCGTCGTCGTGCACGGCCTGCCGTTCGTCGGCGTCGAGCGGGACGGCAACCGCCGCGAGGGCGGCGACGGTTCGGTGCTGGAAGACCTGCCGGGGCGTGACCCGCAGCCCACCGGCGCGGGCCCGGGCGACGAGTTGCATGGCGACGATGCTGTCACCGCCGAAGGTGAAGAAGTCGTCGTCCGTGCCGACTGCCTCGGCGGGTAGCCCGAGGGCGTCCGCGAACAGGTCGCGCAGGGTGCGCTCGGTGTCGTTCTCGGGGGCCCGGCCGCCGCCCTGGGCGGTGAAGTCCGGGGCGGGCAGGGCGGATCGGTCGAGCTTGCCGTTCGACAGCAGCGGCAACTGGTCGAGGACGACCACGGCGGCCGGGACCATGTAGTCGGGCAGTGCGGAGGCGGCGTGGGCGCGGAGTTCGGTCCCGTCCGCCGCGTCGGCGACGACGTAGGCGATCAACTGCCGGATGCCGGGCCGGTGTTCGCGGGCCACGACCACGCTCTGCGTGACGGCCGGGTGGGTGTCCAACGCGGCCTCGATCTCGGCGAGTTCGATGCGGTAGCCGCGGATCTTGACCTGGTCGTCGGTGCGTCCGGCGAACTCGAGGAGGCCGTCCTCCGTCCAGCGGGCCATGTCTCCGGTGCGGTACATGCGCTCACCGGGCTTGGTGGCGTACGGGTCGGCGACGAAGCGTTCGGCGGTGAGTTCGGGCCGGCCGAGGTAACCGCGGGCCAGGCCCGGTCCCGACAGGTACAACTCCCCTGTGACGCCGGGCGGTACGGGGCGCAGGGCGGTGTCGAGGACGTAGGCGCGGGACTCGTGAACCGGCCGTCCGACGACCGGGGTGGCGCTGTCGCGGACCCGGCCGACGAGCGCGTCGACGGTGGCCTCGGTGGGGCCGTACAGGTTGAACGCCTCGGTGTCCTGAAGTGCGGCCAGCCGCGCCCACAGCGACTCGGGTACGGCCTCGCCGCCGAAGCCGACCACGGAGAGCGGGCAGTCGCCCTCGTCCCCGATCAGGCCGCTGTCCGCCATCTGCGCGAGCAGGGACGGGGTGACCTCGATGAAGTCGATGCCCCGGTCGCGGATGAACGCGGCGAGGAGTTCGGGGTCGCGGCGGGTCTCGTCGTCGGCGATGTGCAGCGCGTGTCCGTCAAGGAGCCACAACTGCGGTTGCCAGGAGGCGTCGAAGGAGAACGACCAGGCGTGCCCGACCCGCAGGCGCCGCAGTCCGGTGCGCCGCTTGGCGACCTCGTGCAGGTCGTGGCGATGGCTGTGGAAGAGGTTGGCGATGCCTCGCTGGGTGACGACGACGCCCTTGGGGCGGCCGGTGGAGCCCGAGGTGTAGATGACGTAGGCGGGGTGGTCGGGGTCGGGGGCGACGGGTTCGACCTCCGGCAGTCCGTCGGTCGGGGCGTCAAGTCGCAGTACGGGGACGGTGGTTGTGGGGAGCGTGGCGGCCGTTTCCGCCGTGGCCAGTATCAGCGCGGGGCGGGCGTCGTCGAGCATGCCGGTCAGGCGGGACTCGGGGAGGTCGGGGTCGAGGGGCAGATAGGCGGCGCCCGCCTTCATCACGGCGAGGATCGCGGCGATGTGGTCGGCGGTGCGGGGCAGTGCGAGGGCCACGATCCGCTCGGGTCCTACGCCGTGTCCGGCGAGGACGCGGGCCAACTGGTCCGTGCGCGCGTCGAGTTCGGCGAACGTCCACGTCGTACGGCCGTCGGTGACGGCGACCGCACCGGGGTCGGCGGCGGCCTGCGCGACGAACAACGCCGGTACGGTGCCGAGCCGTTCGGCCTCCGGTGCGGGCAGCGCGGTGTCGTTCCAGGTCTCCAGGACCGTGTACCGCTCGACCGGGTCGAGCAGGTCGAGTCGGCCGACGGGACGGTCGGGCTCGGCCGCCATGCCCGTGAGGAGGGCGGTCATGGCGTCCGTGATCCGTCGTACGACGGCCGGTTGGAAGAGGTCGGACCTGAACTCGGCGGTGAGCCGCAGCCGTTCGGCGGGCTCGATCGCCCAAGCGAACGGGTAGTGGGTGGAGTCCTCGTGGTCCCGGACAGTGACGCGCGGCCCGTCGCCGCCCTCCTCGTCGGCGGGGACCGGGTACGACTCGAACACCACGAGGGTGTCGAAGAGTTCACCGAGTCCGGCGGCGCGCTGGATGTCGGCGAGGCCGAGGTGCTGGTGGGCGATGAGCCGGGACTGCTCGTCCTGGAGCCGGTCCAACAGCGCGGCCGTGCTCTCCTCCGGGCGGACCCGTACCCGTACGGGGATGGTGTTGATGAACAGGCCGATCATCGACTCGGCACCGGCCAGCTCGGGCGAACGCCCGGCGACGGTGGCACCGAACACCACGTCGTCCCGTCCGGTGAGCCGCCCGAGCAACACGCCCCAGGCGGCCTGCACAAGGGTGTTGACGGTGACGCCCTGGCGGCGCGCGAACGCCTCCAGCTCCGCCGTGCGGTCCGGGTCCAACTCCACGGTGTGGGTGGACGGTACGACGGCGGCACGGTCGGGGTCGACGGGCGCGAGGCGCGTCGGCTCCGCCAGACCGCCGAGGGCCTCGGCCCACGCGGCGGTGGAGACGGCCGGGTCCTGGGCGGCCAGCAGCCGCAGGTGCTCACGGTACGGGGCGGGCGCGGCCGGCGTGCGGCCCTCGTAGCGCGCCCACAGTTCGGCGGTGAGCAGCGGCAACGACCAGCCGTCCAGCAGGAGATGCTGGTGCGAGAGCACGAGCCGGTGCCGGTCCGGACCGAGCCGGGCCAGCAACAGCCGGAGCAGCGGCGGCCGTTCGGGGTCGAAGCGGCGCCGCTCCTGGACGAGTAGGCGCTCCCACTCCTCGGGGTCATCAGCCAGGTCGAGCTGCCGCCAGGGCAGGACGGCCGTGCGCGGTACGACGGCGACAGGCCGTCCGGAGGACAGGTGCCGGAAGCCGCTGCGCAGGTTCTCGTGCGCGTCGAGCACGGACTGGGCCGCGGTGTGCAACCGGTCGGCGTCCAGGAGGCCTTCGAGGTCGTAGGAGACCTGGACGGTGTACACGTCCGGTCCGTCGTCGCCGGAGTCGAGGGCGGCGTGGAAGAGCAGGCCGGCCTGGAGCGGGGAGACGGGGAGGACTTCGGTTCCGGCGGGCAGGGCGGCGAGTTCGGCGCGTTCGTCGGACGTGAGGTCGAGCAGGGTGACCTCGTCGTCGCGCTCGGCGGCGGCCGTGGCGGCGGTGACGGTGGCGAGCCCGGCTGCCGACTTGTGGCGGAACACGTCACGCGGGCTGAAGGTGAGCCCGGCCGCGCGGGCACGGGCGACCAGCTGCATGGCGACGATGCTGTCGCCGCCGAGGGAGAAGAAGTCGTCCTCGACACCGACGCGTTCGAGACCGAGCACGTCCGCGACGAGGGCGCAGAGGGTCTCCTCCAGCGGTGTGCGCGGGCGGGTGTCGGTGACCTCTGCCGCGAAGTCGGGGGCGGGCAGGGCACGTCGGTCGAGCTTGCCGTTGGGGGTGAGCGGGAGGGCGTCGAGGGTGACGACGGCCGACGGAACCATGTGGTCGGGCAGCGACCGGGCGGTGTGGGCCCGGAGTTCGGCGGAGTCCGCTGTCTCGCTGCTCGGTACGACGTACGCGACGAGGCGTTCGTCCCGCAGCACGACAGTGGCGTGCGCGACGCTCTCGTGGGCGGCCAACACGCTCTCGATCTCGCCGAGTTCGATACGGAACCCGCGCAGCTTGACCTGGTCGTCGGCGCGGCCCAGGTACTCCAGTTCGCCGTCCCGGGTCCAGCGGGCCAGGTCACCGGTGCGGTACATCCGGGCGCCGGGCTCGGTGGCGTACGGGTCGGCGACGAAGCGTTCGGCGGTCAGGGCGGATCGGCCCAGGTAGCCGCGCGCCAACTGCACGCCCGCCAGGTACAGTTCGCCGGCCACACCGGGCGGTACGGGGCACAGTCCGGCGTCGAGGACATAGGTGCGGGTGTTCCACACCGGGCGGCCGATCGGCACGGTGGCCGAGTCGGTGGGTACCTCGTGGGCGGTGACGTCGACAGATGCCTCGGTCGGGCCGTAGAGGTTGTGGAGGCGACTGCCCGGCAGGACCTGGTGGCAGCGGGCGGCCAGTTGGGCGGGCAACGCCTCGCCGCTGCACATCACTTGGAGCAGCTCAGTGCAGTGGGCGGCGGCAGGCTCGTCGAGGAAGGCGCGGAGCATCGACGGCACGAAGTGGGCCGTGGTGATGTGCTGACGTCGGATCAGTTCGGCGAGGTAGACCGGGTCCTGGTGGCCTTCCGGGCGGGCCACGACGAGCGTGGCGCCGGTGATGAGCGGCCAGAAGAACTCCCACACCGACACGTCGAACCCGGCCGGGGTCTTCTGCAACACCCGGTCGTCCTCGTCGAGGCGGTAGGTGTCCTGCATCCACAACAGGCGGTTGGTGATGCCCTGGTGGGGGACGGTGACGCCCTTGGGACGGCCGGTCGAGCCCGAGGTGTAGATGACGTAGGCGGGGTGGCGTGGGTCGTGGGTGGTGGGCAGCGGCGCGTACGCCGGGTGGTCGGGCGTGCCGTGCGCGTCCACCGTGACGGTGGGTACATCGCTGTCCGGGAGGGTGACGCCCTCGGTGGTGATCAGGCAGACCGGGCGGGCGTCGCCAAGCGTGTAGGCGAGCCGTTCGGTCGGGTAGCCGGTGTCGAGGGGCAGGTAGGCGGCGCCCGCTCGGTGGACCGCGAGGAGGGACACCACGAGGGCGAGGGAGCGGGGCAGCGCGACGGCGACGACGGCCTCGGCCTGCGCTCCGTGCGCGGCCAGCGCGTGGGCCAACTTCTCTACCCGCAGGTCGAGTTCGGCGTAGGTGAGGGAGGTGTCCTCGAAGACGATCGCCGTGGCCTCGGGGGTGCGGGCGACCTGGGCGCGGAAGAGTTCCGGCAGGGTGAGGTCGGGGACGGTGCGTGCGGTGTCGTTCCAGTTGGTGAGGACGAGGGCGCGTTCGTCGTCGCGCAGGACGTCGAGCGTGCCGATGCGCCGGTCGGGGTCGGTGGCGATCTGGGTCAGCAGCAACTCCAGGCGCTGGGCGAGGAGTTCGGCGGTCGACTCGTCGAAGAGGTCGGCGCTGTACTCGATCCAGCACCGCATCCCGTCCGCGCCCTGCTCGACGAAGTCGAAGCTGAGGTCGAACTTGGCGCCCTGCTGGCCGAGTTCCTCACGGCGTGCGGTCAAGCCGGACAGGGCAGGCGTGGCGCCCTCGTCGTCGAGGTGGACGACCATCACCTGGAACAGCGGATGCCGGGCCAGTGAACGGGTCGGGTTGACCGCCTCCACCAGGCGCTCGAAGGGCAGGTCCTGGTGTTCGTAGGCGGCGAGGTCGGTGTCCCGGACGCGGGCGAGCAGATCGGCGAACGTGGGGTCGCCGGACAGATCGGTGCGCAGGACAAGGGTGTTGACGAAGAAGCCGACCAGGTCTTCGAGGTGTTCGTCGCCGCGCCCGGAGATGGGTGCGCCGAGCGGGATGTCGTCCCCGGCCCCGAGCCGGTGCAGCAGCGCGGCGACGGCGGCCTGGGTGACCATGAACATACTCACGCCGTGGCGGCGGGCCAACGCCCGCAGTCGACGGGTCCGTTCGGGGTCGAGGGTCAGTCCGACGGCACCACCCTGGTGGCTGCTCTCCAGCGGGCGGGGGCGGTCGGTGGGCAGCGCCAGCTCGTCCGGCAGACCAGCCAATGCAGTCTGCCAGTAGGCGAGTTGGCGGGACTGGCGGCTGTCCGGGGCGTCGGGGTCGCCGAGCGCCTCGCGGTGCCAGAGGGCGTAGTCGGCGTACTGCACCGGCAGCGGCGCCCACGCGGGTGCCCGTGCCTCGCGGCGGGCCTCGTAGGCCGTGGCCAGGTCGCGCCACAGCGGGCCGTCGGACCACTGGTCGCCGGCGATGTGGTGCAGCACCAGCAGCAGGACGTGCTCGTCCTCGCTCACCTCGAACAGGTGGGCGCGGAGCGGGAGTTCGCGGTCGATGTCGAAGCCGCGCGCGGCGGCCTCGGCGAGGCGGTCGGGCAGTTCGGTGTCCGTGACGCGGCTGTGGTGGAGGGGCACGGTGGCCTGGTCCAGCACGACCTGGCGCGGGCGGCCGTCCCGCTCGGGGAAGACCGTGCGCAGGCTCTCGTGTCGTACGGCGACGTCGTCCAGCGCGGCGGCCAGCGCGTCCCGGTCGAGCGCGCCGGTCAGGCGCCAGGCGGCCGGGATGTTGTACGTGGCTCCCGGGCCCTCGATGCGGTGCAGGAGCCAGAGTCGCTGTTGGGCGTAGGAGAGCGGGAGTTCGTCGGACCGCTCGGCCGGGACGAGGGCGGGCAGTCCGCCGGCTCGGTCGTCCAGGCGGGCCGCGAGGAGCGCGGGTGTGGACGCCTCGAAGACGGTACGGACGGTGAGGTCGGCGCCAAGTACCTTGCGGACGCGGCTGACCAGGCGCATGGCGAGCAGTGAGTGACCGCCGAGGGTGAAGAAGTCGTCGTCGGCGCCGACGCGTTCGAGGCCGAGGACGTCTCCGAAGAGTCCGGCGAGGATCTCCTCGCGCGGGCTGCGGGGCGCGTTGCCGGCGTCTGTGGCGGTCGTGAAGTCGGGGGCGGGCAGGGCGGCGCGGTCGAGCTTGCCGTTGGGGGTGAGGGGCAGGGCGCTGAGGGTGACGAAGGCGGCGGGGACCATGTGGGCGGGGAGAGCGGCGGCCGTGTGGGTCCGCAACGTGCTCAAGTCGACCGGTCCGCCGTCCCCGGCCGGGACCATGTACGCCACCAGGCGCTGTTCCCGGACCACGACAACGGCGTGTGCGACGGACGGGTGCGCGGTCAACGCGCCCTCGATCTCGCCCGGTTCGACGCGGAAGCCCCGTACCTTCACCTGGTCGTCGGTGCGGCCCAGGTACTCGATCGTGCCGTCGGCGTTCCAGCGGGCCAGGTCGCCGGTGCGGTACATACGGGTGCCCGGGGCGCCGTACGGGTCGGCGACGAACCGCTCGGCGGTCAGGCCGGGCCGATCGAGGTAGCCGCGTGCGAGCTGAACGCCCGCGAGGTACAACTCGCCCGGGACGCCGGGCGGGACGGGGCGCAGGCCCGCGTCGAGGACGTAGGTGCGGGTGTTCCACACCGGGCGGCCGATCGGGACGCTCGTCGCGTCCGGGCCGATCTCCACGGCCGTCACGTCGACCGAAGCCTCGGTCGGGCCGTAGAGGTTGTGGAGTTCGGCGGTGGTCAGGACCTCGTGGAAACGGTGGGTGAGGGCGACAGGCAGGGCCTCGCCGCTGCACATAACGCGGCGGAGGCCGGTGCAGTCGGCCACCGAGGGCTCCTCCAGGAAGAATTGGAGCATGGAGGGCACGAAGTGGACGGTGGTGACGTCCTGTTCGCGGATCAGCCGGGCCAAGTAGGCGGGGTCGCGGTGTCCTTCGGGGCGGGCGACGACCAGCGTGGCGCCGGTGATCAGCGGCCAGAAGAACTCCCACACCGACACGTCGAAGCTCGACGGCGTCTTCTGCAGCACCCGGTCCGCGGCCGTGAGACCGTACGCGTCCTGCATCCACAGCAGGCGGTTGACGATGCCCTGGTGCGGGACGACGACGCCCTTGGGGCGGCCGGTGGAGCCCGAGGTGTAGATGACGTACGCGGGGCTCGACGGATCGTAGGACGTGGGGAGTTGGCCTTCGGGACCGGTCGGCAGGGTGTCGCGGATGACGTACACCGGGCGGGCGTCCTCGACCATCAGGGCGAGGCGGTCCTCCGGGTAGTCGGGGTCGAGCGGGAGATAGGCGGCTCCGGCTCGGTGTACGGCGAGCAGGGCTACGACGAGTTCGAGTGAGCGTGGGAGGGCTACGGCGACGGTCTCCTCGGGACCTGCGCCGAGCGCGGCCAACACCCCTGCTGTGCGCTCGACTTGAGCGTCCAGTTCCGCGTAGGTCAGCGACTGCCCCTCGAAGACGAGCGCCGTGGCGTCCGGCGTGCGGGCGATCTGGGCCCGGAAGAGTTCCGCGAGGGTGGTGGCCGGGACCGGGTGGTCGGTGGTGTTCCACTCGGCCAGGACCAGCGCGCGTTCGGCGTCCGCCAGGAGGTCGAAGTCCCTTACCGCGCGGTCGGGTTCGGCCGCCGCGTGGTCCAGGAGGCGGGCCATGCGTGCGGCGATCCGCTCCGCCGTCCCGTGGTCGAAGAGGTCGGTCGCGTACTCCAGGAGCAGGACCACCCGGTCACTGCCCGTCTCGTCGACGAAGGTGAAGTGGAGGTCGAACTTCGCCATGCCGGTGTCCATGTCGAACCACTCGGTCGCGAGGCCGAGCACGTCCGGGTCGCCGTCGGGGCGGTGGTGGTAGCCGAGCATGACCTGGAAGAGCGGGTTGCGGCCGGCCACGCGGGGCGGGTTGAGGGCCTCCACGACCCGGTCGAAGGGCAGGTCCTGGTACTCGAAGGCGGCGAGGGACGATTCCCTTACCCGGCCCAGGAGTTCACGGAACGTCAGCTCGTCGCCGGACACATCGGTGCGCAGCACCAGGGTGTTGACGAAGAAGCCCACCAGGTCGGCGAGTGCCTCGTCGGTGCGGCCCGCGATGGGGGCGCCGAGGGGGATGTCGTCGCCCGCGCCGAGCCGGTTCAGCAGGGCGGCGGTGGCCGCCTGGAACAGCATGAACATGCTGGTGCCGGTGGCGCCGGAGAGGTCGCGCAGGGCGTGGCCGGTGGCGGTGGGCAGTTCCAGGCGGACCTTGCCGCCGTTGCCGGTCGGTTCGGCGGGGCGCGGTCGGTCGGCGGGCAGGGCGAGTTCCTCGGGCAGGCCGCGCAACGCGTCTGTCCAGTGGGCGAGTTGGGCCTCGCCGGTGCGGGCGAGGAGGTCGTCCTGCCAGAGGGTGTAGTCGGCGTACTGCACCGGCAGCGGTGCCCACTCGGGTGCCCGTCCCTCGCGGCGGGCCGCGTAGGCGGTGTCGAGGTCGGCGAGGAAGGGGCGGTCGGACCACTCGTCGGTGGTGATGTGGTGCAGGACGACGGCGACCACGTGCTCGTCCGCGCCGAGCCTGAACACCTCGCAGCGCAAAGGGAGTTCGGTGGTCAGGTCGAAGGAGCGGCGCTGGGCGGACTCGATCAGCGCGGGCAGTTCGTCCTCGGTGCAGTCGACGACCGTGGCGATGGGATGGGCGTCGGCGGCCGGGATGATCCGCTGGTACGGCTCGCCCTCGTGGGTCGGGAACACCGTCCGCAGCGCCTCGTGCCGTCCGGCGACGTCCCGTAGAGCGGCGGCCAGGGCCTCGGTGTCGAGGGTGCCGCGCAGCCGGAAGACCAGCGGGAAGTTGTAGGCGACTCCGCTGCCGGTGATCTCTTCGACGAGCAACAGCCGTCGCTGGGCGGCCGACAGCGGGATGCGGGCGGGTCGGTCGGTGACGGGGGTGACCGCCGGGCGGGCCGGGCTCGCCGTGTCCGCACGGCCCGCGAGGAGGGCGGGTGTGGGTGCCTCGAAGAGGTCGCGGATGGCGAGTTCGGCGCCGAGTTCGGTGCGGGCGCGGCTGACCAGCCGGGTGGCGAGGAGTGAATGGCCGCCCAGGTCGAAGAAGTTGTCCTCGGCGCCGACCTCCGGCAGCCCCAGCACCTCGGCGAACAGGCGGCAGAGCACCTCTTCCTGCGGAGTGCGCGGGCCACGTCCGCCGCCGAGGGCGACGGCGGGTTCTGCGTCGGGCAGGGCGCGGACGTCGAGCTTGCCGTTGGCGTTCATGGGCAGGCCGTCGACGGTGACGAAGGCCGACGGGACCATGTAGTCGGGCAGTTCACGGCCCAGGTCCGCACGCAGCCGGCGTACCAGCGCGCTCGCCTCGCGGGCGGCGGTGGGGTCGTTGGCGTAAGGATCCGTGCCGCCGCCGGGGCGGAACAGGCCGCCGGTGACGCGTAGCTCGGCGGACTTCAGGAACACAGCGTCGTAGGTCCCGGTCTCCCCCGACCAGGTCGTCAGCACCCGGTAACCGGCCGCCGTACCGAGTTCGTGCAGATGCTCGGGGTCGACGCCCGACTCGGTCGTACGGCCGTCGGGGATGCCGGTGAAGCGGAGCGCCTCGGGCCGATCGCCACGCGGGCGTTCGCCGGCCACCCCGGTTGCGGACCAGCTGCCGGCCAGGAGTTGACCGATCGCCTCGGCCGACGACCAGTCGCCGCGCAGGAGTTCGCCGATGGTGTTGCCGGTGGCCCAGTCGACGGACGGGATGCTGTCCAGACGTACGTCCGGGTCATCGGCGTAGAGGACGACGTCGTAGCGGTGGCGGGACAGTTCGTTGTGGTGGTGGGCGCGCTTGGTGCGCAGGTCGACGCCGTAGCCGAGGGTGGTGAAGTAGTCGGGGTCTACGAGGAGTTCCTTCTCCAGGCGCAGGCCGCGTTCCACCGCCCGCTCCAGGTCCGCTTCGGCGGTGCCCCGGGTGCGCTGGATCTCGGTGTGGAAGGTGCCGGCGAGGCGCAGGTTGCGGACGTCGCCGACGAACAGGGCGCCGCCGGGCGCGAGCAGTTCCATCGCGCCGTGCAGCACGGCGGTCAGGTGGTCGATGCTCGGGAAGTACTGGATGACGGAGTTGATGACGATCGTGTCGAAGTAGGCGAACGGCAGACCGCTCAGATCCTCGGCCGGGCGGCAGCGCAGTTCGACCTTGGAGGCGAGGGCGGGGTCGCGCCGGACCTCTTCGCCGATCTTGCGGATGACGGGCGCGGCGAAGTCGGTTGCCCAGTACGCCTCGCTGTCCGGGGCGAGCCGGGACAGCAACAGGCCTGATCCGACGCCGATTTCGAGGATGCGGCGGGGCTTGAGGGAGCCGATGCGGGCGAGGGTGGCCTCCCGCCACTCGTGCATCTCCTCGAAGGGGATGGGCTGTCCGTCGTAGGAGCTGTCCCAGCCGTCGTACTGCTCGGTGAAGACGGCGGTGCCGATCTCCTCGTACTCGTCCGAGTAGATCTCCTGCCACTCCCCCACCTGCGCGGCCTCGGCGGCGGTGCGTTCGGCCGAGTCGGCGCCGGAGGGCACGACGTAGCCGACGAGGCGTTCGTCGCGGACGACGACGGCGGCCTGGGCGACCAACGGGTGGCGGCTGAGGGCGGTTTCGATCTCGCCGGGTTCGATGCGATAGCCGCGGATCTTGACCTGGTCGTCGGTGCGGCCGAGGAAGTCGAGGTTGCCGTCGGGGTTGCGGCGGACCAAGTCGCCAGTGCGGTACATGCGTTCGCCGGGTTCGCCGAACGGGTCGGCGACGAAGCGTTCGGCGGTCAGCGAGGGGCGGTCCAAGTAGCCGCGGGCCAGGCCGATTCCGGCGATGTACAGCTCGCCGGGGACACCGTCGGGCACCGGGCGCAGCCAGGCGTCGAGGATGTGGGCGCGGGTGCCGCGGATGGGCTTGCCGACGGTCGGGGTGTCGCTGTCCAGGGTGCCGCCACCGAGGGTGTTGATGGTGTACTCGGTCGGCCCGTACAGGTTGTAGCCGTACGTCCCCTCGGTGTCGCGCAGCGCCGTCCACACCGTCTCGGGGACGGCCTCGCCGCCGAGCAGGACCAGCGGCGGGACGTGGCCCTCCAACAGGCCCTGTTCGATGAGGAGTCGGGCGTAGGTGGGGGTGACGTTGACGACGTCGACGCGGTGCCGTTCGCAGTAGGCGACCAGTGCCTCGGCGTCACGCCTCAACTCCTCGTCGCAGACGTGCACTTCGTGGCCCTCGACGAGCCACAGCAGCTCTTCCCACGACATGTCGAAGGCGAAGGACACGGTGTGCGCGATGCGCAGCCGTCGCCCGCCGGCCGAGGCGATGGCGGGTTCGAAGATCTCCTTCTGGTGGTTCAACTGCATGTTCGTCAGGCCCCGGTAGGGGGTGACGACGCCCTTGGGGCGGCCGGTGGAGCCGGAGGTGTAGATGACGTAGGCGGGGTGTTCGAGGCTGAAGCGGCGGCGGACCGGAGCGTCCGACTGGCCCGCCAACTCCCCCTTGATCTGGGGGTCGTCGAGCAGGACTCGGGCCATCTCGCCGTCCAGCGTGGCGGATACGGCCGTGGTGCTGAGCAGGAGGAGCGGGCGGGCGTCGGCCAGCATCAGGGAGAGGCGGTCGGCCGGGTGGTCCAACTCCAGGGGCAGGTAAGCAGCTCCGGTGCGCAGGACCGCGAAGAGTGCGACCACCATGTCGAGGGAGCGCGGCAGGGCGAGGGCGACGACCCGCTCAGGGCCCGCGCCCTGGTCGATCAGCAGCCGGGCCAACCGGTTTACGGCCACGTCGAGTTCGGCGTACGTCATGCTGCGCTCACCGAAGACGAGGGCCCGCTCGTCCGGGGTGCGTTCGGCCTGCGCGGCCAGCAGGTCGGCGATGGTGTCCTCGGGGTCGGGGACACGGCTGGCCGCCGACTCCCGCCGTAGCGCCGCGTATTCGGCGGGCAGGAGCGGGTCCAGGGAGCCGACCGGGGCCGTGAGGTCGGCTGTGAGGCGGTCGACGAGCAGGGCGAATCGGTCAAGGAGGGCCTGGGCGCTGTCGGTTGGGACGAGGTCGGGGCGGTGGGTGAGGGTGACGGCGATCTCGCGACCGGGGGTGATGACGAGGTTGGCCGGGTAGTGGGTGGCGTCGACGTTGGCGACGGCCGTGGCGCCGTGCCGGGTCTTCAGGTCCGCCAACCGCTCCTCGGTGTCGTTGTTGCGCAGCACGAACAGCGTGTCGAAGAGCTTGCGGTGGCCCGTCTCGGCCTGGAGCACACCGAGGCTGAGGTGCTCGTACGGCATGAGGTCGAGGCGCTCGCCCTGGATGCGGCGGAGCAGGTCGAGGACCGGCTCGGCGGGGTCGAGGGCGATCCGGGTCGGGACGGTGTTGAGGAACAGGCCGATGATGTTGCCGACGTCGGGGACCTCGCTGGGGCGTCCGGCGACGGTCGTGCCGAACACGACGTCGGCGCGGCCGGTCGCGGAGGCGAGGGTGAGTCCCCAGGCCGCGTTGAGGATCGTGTTGAGGGTCAGGCCGTGGGCCGGGGCCAACTCGCGGAGCCGGTCGCCGAGTTCGGCGGACAGGTGTACGTCGAGCTGGTCGGGGATGACGGGATCGAGGCCGTCGGTGGCGGCGGGCGCGAGCAGCGTCGGCTCGTCGAGACCGGCGAGCGCGGTGCGCCAGGCGGCCGTGGCGACCGAGTCGTCCTGCTCCTCCAGCCAGGTCAGGTAGTCGCGGTAACTGCCCGGCTCGGGCAGGGCGTTGGCGTCGCCGCCCGTCTCGTAGAGGGCGAACAGCTCGTCGAGGAACAGCCACGCCGACCAGCCGTCCCAGAGGATCAGGTGACGGCCGATGACGAGCCGGTCGCCGCGCTCCGCGCCGAGGCGCAGGAGAAGGAGCCGGAAGAGCGGGGGTGCGGACAGATCGAAGCGGCGGTTGCGTTCGGCGTCCGTCAACTCCCGTAGCAGAACGTCCTGTTCGGCTGGGGGGAGGAGGGAGAGGTCGACCTCTTCGAGGGGGATGTCCGGGTCCTCGACGATGAACTGCACCGGCTGGTCGAGGCCGTCGCTGGTGAAGCCCGCGCGCAGGCCGGGGTTGCGGTCGAGGAGGGTGCGGACGGCGGCGCGCAGCCGGGTGGTGTCGAGACGGGTCGCGAAGTCGAAGGTCTCGTGGACGGTGTAGACGTCCAACGCGCCCTCGTCGTAAGCCGAGTGGAAGAACAGACCCTCCTGGAGGGGGGCCAGCGGCCATACGTCGGCGACCTCCGCCGGGGCGGCGACGGCGCGGACGCGGGCGTGTTCGGCATCGGTGAGGGTGAATACGTCTGCGGCGGCCGGGACCACAACGGCCGTGGGAGTGGCCGCCGTTGCGAGGGCGGCCGGGGTGCGGTGTGTGAACACGTCGCGCGGGCTCAGGTCCAGGCCGGCCGCGCGGGCCCGGCTGGCTACGCCGATGGAGCTGATGCTGTCTCCGCCGAGCCGGAAGAAGTCGTCGTCCGGTCCCGCGTCCTCGATACCGAGGACGGCCGCGAAGATGTCGGTGAGCTGCTGCTCCAACGGCCCTGCGGGCGAACGGCGTTCGGCGCGTTCCGTCTCGGGGGCGGGCAACGCGGCCTGGTCCAACTTGCCGCTCGGGGTGAGCGGGAGGTCGGCGAGGACGACGTACGCCTCGGGGACCAGGGGCGCGGGCAGCACGTCCGCGAGGGCGGCGCGCAGGTCGGCGGGGTCGAGCGTGACTCCGGATGACGGCACCGCGTAGGCGACGAGGCGCTGGTCGCGGATGACGACGGCACCCCGCGCCACTGCGGGGATTCGCGTCAACTCGGCCTCGATCTCGCCGAGTTCGACCCGGTTCCCGCGGAGTTTGACCTGGCGGTCGGTGCGGCCGAGGTAGTCGATCGTGCCGTCGGGGCGGCGGCGTACGAGGTCGCCGGTGCGGTACATGCGGGCGCCGGGTTCGGTGGCATACGGGTCGGCTACGAAGCGGTCGGCGGTGAGCGCGGGGCGCCGGTGGTAGCCGCGGGCCAGCTGGACGCCGGTCAGGTACAGCTCGCCGGGGACGCCGTCGGGGACCGGGCGCAGGCACGAATCGAGCACGCGCAGGCCGGTGTTCCACACGGGTCGGCCGATGGGCACGGTGGTGTCGGGCGCGCCGTCGTAGGCGTGGTGGGTCACGTCCACGGCGGCCTCGGTGGGGCCGTAGAGGTTGTGCAGCGGGACGCCGGTCAGCTCGTGCCAGCGGTGGGCGGCGGACCCGGACAGGGCCTCGCCGCTGCTGAAGACGCGGCGCAGGCTGGCCGCCCACGCGGGGTCGGCGGTGACCTCGTCGGAGGCGAGGAACGCCTCCAGCATCGACGGCACGAAGTGCATCGTCGTGACGCCCTCGGCCTGGATCAGGCGGGCCAGATAGGCGGGGTCGCGGTGTCCGTCAGGAGCGGCGAGGACGACTGCGGCGCCCTCGCACAGCGCCCAGAAGAACTCCCATACGCTCACGTCGAAACTGGACGGCGTTTTCTGCAACACCCGGTCGTCGGCCGTGAGTTCGTACGCGCCCTGCATCCACGCCAGCCGGTTGCCGATGGCGCGGTGGGTGACGACGACGCCCTTGGGGCGGCCGGTGGAGCCGGAGGTGTAGATGAGGTAGGCGGGGTCGTCGGGGTGGGCGGGGTCCGGAGTCCCGCCGAACAGAGCTTCGTCGCCCTCCGCGTCCACGCGCAGCACGTCCAGGCCTTCGACCGACGGCAGCCGGTCCGCGTCCCGTTCCGTCGTGACGACCGTCGTCGCCCCCGAGTCGGCCAGCATGTACGCGAGCCGCTCGGCCGGATAGTCCAGGTCGAGGGGCAGATAGGCGGCCCCCG
The DNA here is from genome assembly GCF_045162825.1 of Streptomyces prunicolor. Taxonomy (NCBI): domain Bacteria; kingdom Bacillati; phylum Actinomycetota; class Actinomycetes; order Kitasatosporales; family Streptomycetaceae; genus Streptomyces; species Streptomyces prunicolor. Next base: position 1,657,353 of record NZ_CP108676.1, read on the forward strand.
ACTTCAGGACACCCAGCAGCGCCACCATCAGCTCCGCCGAGCGGGGTACGGCGACGGCGACGAACCGCTCCCGGCCTGCACCCTTGGCCCGCAGGCGTGCGGCCAACTCCTCGGCTCGCGCGTGCAGTTCGGCGTAGGTGAGCGTGGTCGTGCCGTCGTGGACGACAGCCGTCGCGTCCGGAGTGCGCGCGACCTGCGCGGCGAACGCGGCGGCGAGCGTGCTGGCCGGAACCGGCCGCGTCTCCCCCGCCGGGTGGGCGTCCGCCAGCTCCTCCGGAGTCAGCAGGTCGAGGTCGGCGACGCGGGCGCCGGGGTCGTCCGCCAGCGCGTGCAGGATGAGGGTGAGCCGGTCGGCGAGGGACTGCACGGCGTCGGCGTCGAGACGGCGGGCGTGGTGCTTGAGGCGCAGGTCGAGGCGGCGGCCGGGCTTGACGATGAGGGCCAGGGGGTAGTGCACGGCGTCGTGGAAGGCGTGGCCCGCCACCGCGATCGTGCCGGTGCGGTCGGTGATGCCCGGGGCGCCTTCGCCGCCGGGATAGTTCTCGAACACCACGAGGGTGTCGAAGAGTTCACCGTCGCCCGCGTGCCCGGTGGCGCGCTGGATGTCGGCGAGGCCGAGGTGCTGGTGGTCGAGAAGCGCGCTCTGCTCGTCCTGGAGTCGGTCCAGCAGTCCGCCCAGGGTGTCGCCCGGAGCCCAACGCAGCCGGGTGGGCAGGGTGTTGATGAACAGGCCGATCATCGACTCGATGCCGTCGACCGCGGCGTCGCGTCCGGCGACCGTGGTGCCGAACAGCACGTCCTCGCGGCCCGTCATCCGGCCGACGAGCAGACCCCAGGCACCCTGGACGAGCGTGCCGAGGGTGACTCCGCGTTCCCGGGCGCGGGCGGCGAGACGCGAGGTGATCCGCTCGGTCAACTCCACGCGGATCTGGGCGGGTTCGACGGGTCCGGCAGGCGCGGGGGGCTCCACCAGTCGGGTGGGCTCGTCGACCCCGGCGAGGGAGTCGCTCCAAGCGGCGCGGGCTGCCTCTCGGTCGGCGCCGGCGATGCGGCGGAGGTAGCCGCGGTAGGGGGCGACTTCGGGGAGGGGGGTCGGGTTCTCGCCGTAGAGGGCGAGCAGTTCGCGGTGCAGGACCGGCAAGGACCAGCCGTCCGCGACGATGTGATGGAACGTCAGGACCAGACGGCTGCGGTCCTCGCCGAAGCGGATGAGGGCGCAGCGGATCAGCGGCGGACGGGCGAGGTCGAAGCGGTGGGCGCGTTCGTCGGCGGCGACCGCCTCGGCGAGGGTGCGGCGGACCGTGGCATCGTCCTGCGCGGACAAGTCGACCTCGTGCCAGGGCAGTTCGAGGCCGGACGCGATGAGTTGGACCGGGCGGCCGGTGGGCGTCTGGCGGAAGCAGGCGCGCAGCGGGGCGTGCCGGTCGACGAGTCGTTGGGCGGCCTCGCGCAGCAGGGTGCCGTCGACCGGTCCGGACAGCTCGATGACCTGCTGCACGACATATGCGTCGAGTTCGGCGCCGTCCACGAGCGCGTGGAAGAAGAAGCCTTCCTGGAGCGGGCCGAGGGGGAGCACTTCCTCGACGGTGACGGGGAACTCGCCCTGAACAGCCACGAGTTCGTCATCGCTCAGCGTCTGCCACGGGGTGGTGTCGAGATCGTCGGCCGTCCCGGTGCGGGCGACCGTGGCGAGTTCGGCGACCGTGCGGTGGCGGAAGACGTCTCGCGGGGTGAGTTCCAGGCCTGCCCGGCGGGCCAGGATGAGGAGTTGGACGGCCACGATGCTGTCGCCGCCGAGCGCGAAGAAGTCGTCGTCGACGCCGACCGAGGGCACCTTGAGCGCCCGTGCGTACAGATCGCACAGCAGCTGCTCGCGAGCCGTCTCGGGCGCCCGGCCCGCGCTCAGCACGCGGGTGAGGTCCGGGACGGGCAGCGCGGCGGCGTCGAGCTTGCCGCTCGGGGTGACGGGCAACCGGTCCAGCGGGACGAACGCGGCCGGGACCATGTAGTCCGGCAGGTACTCGGTGGCGTGTGTCCGCAGCGTCGACATCAGGGCGTTGACGTTGCGGAAGGGGGCGGGACGGTTGGTGAGCGGGTGACCGGCTCCCGGGCGGTACCGCACGAGGACCTGCACGTCGCCTTCGGGGGCGAACACGGCGTCCAGGCTGCCGTCCTCGGCGTCCCCGTTCCAGGTGAGCGCCACCTCGTAGCCGTGCCGCGCGGCGGTCTCGTACAGGGCCTCCGGGTCGACACCGTACGGTCCGGCGGCCGGCCTGCTGCTGTCGTCGAGGGTGTCGAGCGCGGCGAGGTCGTCGGCGAGGCGGGAGTTGGGGATACCCGTGATCCGCAACTGGTCCGGCCGTTCGGTGAGCAGCTCGTCCAGCGCCTGGACCGAACCGAGCGTGGGCCAGGGCGACTCGGGCATCACCTCGGCGGCGTCCGGCTGCGATCGGAGCACAACGTCGTAGCGGTAGCGGGTGAGTTCGTTGTGGTGGGTGCCGCGCTTGACGCGGATGTCGGCGGTGAGGCCGTCGAGGCTCGTGAAGTAGTCGGGGTCGACCAGGAGTTCGCCCTCCCAGGCGACGGCCCGGTCCACCGCGGCGCGCAAGGCTTCCTTGTCACCGTCCGCCTCCTCGTCCAGTACCCGTCCGCTCTCGACGGCCGCGCTCAAGGTGCGCAGCAGCCGCAGGTTGCGTACGTCGCCGACGAACACCGCGCCGCCGGGGGCGAGAAGAGCGGCCGCGTCACGGAGTACGCCCGTCAGGTAGTCCCCACCGGGGAAGTACTGGATGACGGAGTTCACGACGATCGTGTCGAAGTGGCCTTCGGGCAGACCGGTGAGGTCGTGCGCGGGGCGGGCCAACAGGGTGACGCGGTCAGCTAGTTCGGGGACGGCGGACACCTGGGCGTCCAGGGCGCGTACGGCTTCCTCGGAGAGGTCGGTGCCCCAGTACTCGGCGCAGTCCGGGGCGAGTCGGGACAGCAACAGACCGCTGCCGACGCCGATTTCCAGGATGCGCCGGGGTCGTAGCGCGCGGATGCGGTCGAGGGTTCCTTCGCGCCACTCGCGCATGTCCGCGAGGGGGATCGGAAGGCCGTCGTACATGCTGTTCCAGCCGGCGAAGTTCTCCTCGAAACCGTCCGATCCGGCGGCGGAGTAGAGGAGTTCGTGCAGGTCCTTCCAGTCCGCGACCCCCTCGTCCGGGCTCGCCTCGGTGTCCAGCGAGGGCACGACGTAGGCGGCGAGGCGGCGTTCGCCGGGGCGGTCCTCGCGGACGACGACGGCGGCCTGGTCGACGGACGGGTGGGAGCGCAGGACGGACTCGATCTCACCCGGCTCGATGCGGAAGCCGCGGATCTTCACCTGGGTGTCGACGCGGCCGTGGAACTCCAGTCGGCCGTCCGCCTTCCAGCGGACCAAGTCACCGGTGCGGTAAAGGCGTTCGCCGGGTGCGGCGGTCATGTCGGCGGGGGCGGCGACGAAGCGTTCAGCGGTGAGGGCGGGGCGGCCGAGGTAGCCGCGGGCCAGGCCGGCGCCGCCGAGGTAGAGCTCTCCGGTGACTCCGGCGGGGACCGGGCGCAGGCGGTCGTCGAGGACGTAGGCGCGGGTACCGGGGTCGGGGACGCCGATGGGCACGATGGTGCCGGCCGGGGTGTCCGGGTCGCACAGGCCCAGGGTGGAGTTGGTGGTGGCCTCGGTCGGGCCGTAGGCGTTGAACATCATCCGGCCGCGCGCGTACCGGCCGACCAGCTCGGGCGAGACGCGTTCCGTGCCCGCCAACAGGGTGGCCTCAGGCGGGAGTTGGACGTCCTCGGGCATGGCGGCGAGCAGCGCGGGCGGCAGGATCATGAAGGTGATGCCGTGCTCGTTCGCGTAGTCCGCGAGGGGTGCGCCGGGGACGCGGCGGTCGGCGGGGACGACGACCAGGCGGCCGCCGGAGAGCAGGCCGAGGCAGAGGTCCCAGAACGCGACGTCGAAGCTGGGCGAGGCGAACTGGAGGACCCGGCTGTGCGGGCCGATGCCGAAGCGTTCCTGCTGGGTGGCGACGAGTTTCGCGACGCCCGCGTGGGAGAGGACCGTGCCCTTGGGACGGCCGGTGGAGCCGGAGGTGTAGATGACGTAGGCCGCGTGCGCCGTCGTCAACTCGTCGGCGGTGGAAGGGCCTTGGGCCGGGTATACGGCCAGCTCGGCGACCGTCTCGGGGGCGTCGAGGACCAGCGGGTCGAGGTCCGGCGGGAGGTCGGGGGCGATCTCGGCGGTGGTGACGAGGCAGACCGGGCGGGCGTCGGCGAGCATGTACGCGATGCGGTCGGCCGGGTAGTCGGTGTCGACCGGCAGATAGGCCGCGCCCGACTTCAGGACGGCGACCTCGGCCACGATCATGTCCGCCGAGCGCGGTACCGCGAGCGCCACGACCTGCTCGGGACCCGCACCCCGAGCCACCAGGGCGTGCGCCAACTTGGCGGCGCGGGCGTCGAGTTCGGCGTAGGTGAGGCGGACGTCCTCGTGGATGAGGGCGATCTCGTGCGGGCGGGCGGCGACCTGGTCGGCGAACATGCGGGGCCAGGTGAGCGCCGGGACGTCGTGCTCGGTGTCGTTCCAACCGCGCAGGATGCGGTGGCGTTCGTCCGTGCCGAGGAGTTCGAGGTCGGCGACCGGGGTGTCCGGGCGGGCTATGGCGTCGGCGAGGAGCGTGGCGTAGTGGCCGAGGATCAGGTCGACGGTGGCGGGCGAGAAGAGGTCGGTGCGGTAGTCGGCCGTCACCTCGCCGTCGGCCTCTCCCCCGTCCTCTCCCTCGGTCACGGTCAGGGCCAGGTCCAGTGGGCCGCTCTCGTCCCAGGAGTTGGGCCCGAAGCCCGTGGCGCACAACAGGCCGCCGCCGCGGAAGGGTTCGGGGGCGAGCAGTCGTAGCAGCTCGGTGGTCGGCAGGTGGTGGGCGGCGGTCTCCGCGCGTACGGCCTCGATCTGGTCGCGGAGTTGGGAGAACGGGGTGTCGCCGTCGATGGTGACGCGCAGCGGGAGGCCGTCGTGGGCCACTGCCGTCTCGGTGGCCGTCGTACCGCCGTAGCGGTGCAACAGGGCGACGAAAGCGGTGAGTTGGGTGGCCTCGTCGGCTGTCACGGCGAGGACCGTCGCGCGTTGCTCGCGGGAGACCGCTCCCTCCGCGCGTGGCGGACGGGGGAAGTCCAGCGGCAGGGACGTCTCCGGTACCGGTGACGCGAACCGCCGTCGCCAGAAGTCGTTCGTCGCCGTTACCTGTGCCGAAGAAAGCGTGTTGCCCGCCACAGCTGCCCGTGCCTCCCAATGCGTGTGGGACGGCTCAGCGGAGCCGCGACCGCTCGCATAGTAAGGTAAGCATTGCCTTACTTGATAGACCCACCCCGGAACCCCAGGTCCATGTCACAGCCGCTGAGGTTATGCTCACCTAAGCTGCCGGCGGGGCCGTCCGGTGGTCCGCCAACAGGGCTCCAGAGCACGGAAGATGACCCGGCAACGCCCCGGTGGCACCACGGAAGACGACATGGAGACCGGCAAAGTGGCTTCAGGCAGAAGGCTTCGCACCACGGTGCTGGTGACACTGGTCGTCGCCCTCCTCGTCCTGCTGTCACTGCTGTCGATCGCCCTGGGCGCGCTCAGCGTCCCGCTCGACCAGGTCGTGCGCTCGGTGCTGGGCCATCCGCCCAGCCGCCTCGTCGACAACGTCATCTGGTCGGTGCGCGTGCCCCGCACCCTGCTCGGTCTGACGACGGGCGCCGCGCTCGGTCTGTCCGGCGCGCTGATGCAGGCCCTGACCCGAAATCCGCTCGCGGACCCGGGAATTCTCGGGGTGAGCGCGGGGGCGTCCTTCGCGATCGTCGTGGCGGTCGGGGTGTTCGGGGTGGCCTCGCTGTACGGCTATGTGTGGTTCGCGTTCGGCGGGGCGCTCGTCGCGAGTGTCGTGGTCTTCTTCCTGGGGCGGCTGGGCGGGTCCGGGGCCACACCGGTGAAACTGGCGCTCGCCGGGGTCGCGATCACCGCGCTGCTCCAGTCGTTCACCAGCGCCATCGTCCTCACCGACCAGGACGCGCTCGACCGCTACCGCTTCTGGTCGGCCGGCACCCTCGCCGACCAGGACTCCGGCGAGCTGGTGCGCATCCTGCCCTTCCTCGCCGTGGGCGCCGTACTGGCCCTGTCCCTCGCTCCCGCCCTCAACAGCATGGCCCTCGGCGACGACGTGGCCGCCTCGCTGGGACGGCGGCTCGGTCTGGTACGGCTCCAAGGGGTCACCGCCGTCGTGCTGTTGACCGGCGCGTCCGTCGCCGTCATCGGTCCCGTGGTCTTCCTCGGTCTGGTCGTCCCACACATCGCGCGGGTCCTCGCGCAGTACGCCGGGATCGGCCCCGACTACCGGTGGCTGCTGCCGCTGTCCGCCGCGCTCGCGCCCGTGCTGCTGCTGTCCGCCGACATCCTGGGCCGGATGGTGGACCGCCCGACCGAGATCCAGGCCGGTGTCCTCGTCGCCTTCCTCGGCGGCCCGTTCTTCATCGTCCTGGTCCGCCGCCGGAAGCTCGCGGAGGTATGAGCGTGCCCTCACCCGTTGTCGCTCCCCCGCGTGCCGCCCTGGGCAACCGGCCGTTCCGGCTGACCGTGCCCCCGGTGTCCGGTGTGCTGCGTTCGCGCCTGCTGCTCACGGGAGTCGGCGTCACGCTCGGCGCGTTCCTGCTGTTCTGCTGGGGCCTGACCATCGGCGACTATCCCGTGGCCTTCACGGATGTCATCCGCGCGCTCTGGGGTTCGGGCGACGCGGGCACGGTCATCGTCGTCCAGGACCTACGGCTGCCCCGCGCTCTCGTCGGGCTGCTGGTCGGCGTCGCGTTCGGGGTCTCCGGGGCGGTGTTCCAGACGATGACCCGCAATCCGCTGGCCAGCCCCGACATGATCGGGCTCACCGAGGGCGCCGGAACTGCCGTCGTGGCGGCGGTAGTTCTCGGCTGGACCGGCGGACTCGGGCTGTCCACGCTGGGGTTGCTCGGCGCGCTGGCCACCGCGCTGCTCGTGTACGCGCTGGCATGGAAGGGCGGGGCCACCGGGTACCGCATCATCCTCGTCGGCATCGGGGTCTCCTGGATCTGCTCCAGTGCCACCAACTTCCTTGTGGCGCGCGGCAATCGCTTCGAGGCGGAGGCGGCGCTCGGCTGGCTGGTCGGCAACCTCAACGGCCGGACCTGGAACCAGGTGGACTCCCTGGCCATCGCCCTGGCCGTGCTGCTGCCGATCACCCTGGGCATGGGCCGCTGGATGCGCACGCTCATGCTCGGCGACGACGTGGCCGCCGGACTCGGCACACCCGTCCAACCCGTGCGGCTGGCACTGCTGTTGGCGGGGGTGGGCCTGGTCGCCTTCGGTACGGCGGCTGCCGGTCCGGTGGCGTTCGTCGCGCTGGCCTGTCCGCAGATCGCCCAGCGGCTGGCGGGCACCTCGTCGCCGCCCCCGCTCGTCTCCGGTCTCACCGGCGCGCTCGTCGTCCTCGGCTCCGATCTCCTCGCCCGCGAGGCGATCCCGGGGACGGAACTGCCGGTCGGGATCGTCACCGGCGCCCTCGGCGCGCCGGTCCTGCTGTGGCTGCTCATCCGCGCCAACCGCGCGGGCTCTGGAGGCTGATCGCATGTCGACCACTGACCCGCGCACCCCGCGGACATCAGAAGCACCGGCCCCGGGGCCCGAGTTGCGGGCACGTGATCTTCATCTCGCCTACGACGGACGGCCCGTGGTCGAGAACCTGAACCTGACCGTGCCGACCGGCCGGATCACAGCCATCGTCGGCGCCAACGCCTGCGGGAAATCAACCCTGTTGCGGGCGCTCGCCCGGCTACTGGCCCCGCGCCAGGGGGTTGTGGAGCTGGACGGCGTCGCGCTGCGCTCCGTCCCCACCCGCGAACTCGCCCGCAAACTGGGCATCTTGCCGCAGACGCCGGTGGCGCCGGAGGGCCTGACCGTGCTCGATCTGGTCGGCCGGGGCCGTTCCCCGCACCAGACCTGGTGGCGGCAGTGGTCGGCGGCCGACGAGGAAGCCGTGCACGCGGCCCTCGAAGCGACCAGCCTCACCGACCTCGCCGAGCGCCCGGTCGACGAACTCTCCGGCGGCCAGCGGCAACGCGCGTGGATCGCCATGGCCGTCGCCCAGGGCACCCCGATCCTGCTCCTCGACGAGCCGACCACCTATCTCGACCTCGCCCACCAGATCGACGTACTCGACCTGATCACGGACCTCAACCGGCGCGAGGGCCGCACGATCGTGATGGTCCTGCACGACCTCAACCAGGCCTGCCGGTACGCCGATCACGTCATCGCCATGAAGGCCGGCCGCATCGTCGCCGAGGGCGCGCCCGCCGATGTCGTCACCGAGGCGACCGTCGAGGACGTCTTCGACCTGCGCTGCCGGATTACGCCCGACCCGGTCAGCGGCACGCCGTTGGTGATCCCGCTGGGGCGACACCACCACGACGGCAACTCCCCGGCCGGGCAGCCGGGTGTCTCCGAAAAAGTGTGACACTTTCGCGAGAAGTGTCACACTTTTCCGAACCCCCTACCCCCGCCCCACCCCCGAAGTCCGCCGGCCGACGTGGGGCCGACCGATCACGGTCGGGACGTCAAGTACCCGCCCATCGTGCGGAAGTAGTCGCCGGCCGCGTACTCGGTGCCGTCGTCGGTGCGCACCCGGCGCACCAACAGCCCCTGGCTGCGCCCGGTGTGGGCCTCGGGGCCGGCCACGATGACCACGCCGTCGCCCTCGCGGATGAAGATCCGGCCCGGGGTGCCGCCGTAGCGTCCCTCCGAGACGGCCGTGGAGACGATCCTGAGCCGCTCGCCGCGGTGGAAGGCGTACGCGTTCGGGTACGGGTCCGACTGGGCCCGTACGAGGCGCTCCAGGCGTTCCGCGGGCCAACTCCAGTCGATGCGGCTGTCCTCGGCCGAGCGCTTGTGGAAGAAGCTGGCGCGGCCGCGGTCCTGCGGGACCCACTGTCCGGCGTCGCGGCCGGAGGCGATCAGGTCGAGCGACTCGCGCACGATGGGTGCGATGAGGTCGACGGTCCGGTGGAACAGGTCGGTCGCCGTGTCGGTGGGTCCGACCGGTACCGAGCGCTGGATCAGGACGTCCCCGGCGTCGAGTTCGCCGTTCATGCGGTGCGCGGTGACGCCGACGCGCGGCTCGCCGTTGATGAGCGCCCAGATGATCGGCGAGAAGCCCGCGTACGACGGCAGCAGCGAGTCGTGGACGTTGAGGGTGCCGTGCGGCGGGAGGTCGAACAGCTCCGGCGGCAGCCAGGTGCGCCAGTTGTTGGCGACGATGATGTCCGGCCGCGCTTCCCGTACGGCGTCGAGGAGTTCGGCGTCGTCGGGGCGGTTGCGCAGCAGGACGGGGACGTCGTGCTTCTCGGCGAGTTCGGCGACGCTGTCGTCCCAGATCTTCTCGTAGGCATGCTCACTTTTCGGGTGGGTGACGACGAGAACGACCTCGTGGTCGGAGTCCAGCAACGCCTGCAGCGTGCGGTGACCCCAGGTCTGATAGCCGAGCATGACGACCCGCATGACGGTCCTTCCCTTCAACGACTCATTGCAAGGTTAGCCTTACCTTATCTAGCATTGGGCTGCCTGAGGGAGGCGATGCCACGGTGAAGTCACCGCTACTGGATTCCGAAGTGGTCCACGACATACTCGGAATCGGATTCGGTCCGTCAAATCTCGCTCTGTCCATAGCGGTTGAGGAGCACAACAAGAGCCTTCCGGCAGACAGCCGTCTCAACGCCCTGTTCCTGGAACGCCAGCCGCGCTTCGGCTGGCACCGGGGCATGCTGATCGACGACGCCACCATGCAGGTGTCGTTCCTCAAAGACCTGGTCACGCTGCGGAATCCGACCAGCGACTACAGCTTCCTCTGCTTCCTGCGCGAGCAGGGCAGACTGATCGACTTCCTGAACCAGAAGACCCTGTTCCCGCTGCGCGTGGAGTTCCACGAGTACTTCGAGTGGGCGGCCGAGCGGGTCTCCCACCTGGTCTCCTACGGCAGCGAGGTCGTCGCCGTCGACCCGGTGCGCGGCGACGACGGCGAGATCACCTACTTCGACGTCACCAGCCGCGACCCTGCGGGTTCCGGTACGACGATCACCCGCCGGGCGCGCAACATCAGCGTGGCGATGGGACTTGAGCCACACGTTCCGCCGGGTCTCGAACTGGCCGAACGGATCTGGCACAACAGCGAGTTGATCCCCCGCGCGACCGCACTCGCCGACGCGGGCAAGCCGGTGCAGCGGGCCGTGGTGCTCGGCGCCGGGCAGAGCGCCGCCGAGGCGGTGGACTATCTGCACCGCACCTTCCCGGACGCCGAGGTGTGCTCGGTGTTCGCCAAGTACGGCTACACCCCGGCCGACGACAGCCCGTTCGCGAACCGCATCTTCGACCCGGAGGCGGTGGACGTCTACTTCTCGGCCCCGTCCGAGGTCAAGCAGTCGCTCATCGACTACCACCGCTCGACCAACTACTCCGTGGTCGACATGGAGTTGATCGAGGCCCTGTACGCCACCGCGTACCGGGAGAAGGTGGCCGGACGGGAACGGCTGCGCTTCCTCAACGTCTCCCGGATCCGCGCCGTCGACCCCGCGTCCGACGGCGGTCTCGACATCGCCGTGGAATTCCTGCCCACCGGCGAGAAGCAGGTGCTGTCCGCCGATGTGCTGGTCCTCGCCACCGGTTACCGGCCCCGGGACCTGAGTTCGCTGCTCGGCGAGGCGGCGAAGCTCTGCCTGCGGGACGACGGCGACGAGGTCCGCGTCGGCCGGGACCACCGGGTCGAGACGGTCCCCGAGGTCACCGCGGGCCTCTACCTCCAGGGCGGCACCGAGCACACCCACGGTCTGACCAGCACGCTGCTGTCGACGGTCGCGGTACGCGCGGAGGAGATCCACCGGTCGGTGCAGGGAGCGAAGTTGCTCGTCTGACGCCGTATGAACTCCCCGGGCCCGGAGGGTACGGTCCCTTCCGGGCCCGGGGTTCTGTCTGTGCCTGCCGGCCGCCGCTGGTCAAACCTCGGTCACCTCGGCGGCGTTGAGGGCCGACCACCTTCGCGGTGTCTAGGACCGGGTCCGCCGAACACGTCCGCCACGCCTCGTACGGTCCTGACCGCCCCGCAGGTCGCGGCGATCCAGTCCATCGCCATCCGGTGATCGTCGTGCGCCCGGTCGGCGACCGCGTCCGCGACGACGAACGGTTCCATGTCCTGCATCCACGCGTCGGCCGCCGTCAGCAGCACCTGGGTGCGCGCGAACACCCCGACCATCACCGGCTGGTCGCGGCCCAACTCCGCGAGCCTGCGCCGCAGCCGGGTCCCGGCAAAGGCGCTGAACCGCTTCGCGACCAGCACGCTGTCGCCGACCTGCGGCCGGATCGCGTCCACGACGCCACGGGAGTCCTCGCTGCCGGGCAGGCGTGGATGCCCGAAGCTGGACTCCCGGCCGTCCGGTTCCCGCTCGGCGGTCTTGAGGGTGTACAGGACGGGGATGCCGGCCGCCCGCGCCGACTCCGTCAACAGGCCCACTCCGGCGAGGAGTTCACCGACCGGCGCGGAGGACTCCCGCAGAACGTGCAGGAAGTGGTTCTGGACGTTCAGGACCACCAGCGCCGCGCGCCCCGGGTCGATGGCCCAGCCCGTCCGGTCCGGGGGCAGCGCGGCGGGGCCGGGCATGACGTACGGGATCATGTCGGATGTCGGCATATACGCGTCGGCCTCTCACCGGTCGTCGGTCGTCGTGGGGAAGGGTGAGCGCGGCAGCGGCTCAGTAAGTCCCATGCGTCCAGCGGCCGTTCGTCATCGTGGCGTGCACGGGCATCGCGCGCAGGGTGTCCGGATCGGCGTCCAGGGGGTCCGCGTCGACGACCACCAGGTCGGCCGGGTCGCCGACGCGGATGAGCCGGCGTCCGCGGGCCGCCGCGACCAACGCGTCCGGTACGGACAGGCGTTGCTCCGGATGCCAGGCGGGGCGTTCGTCGTCGGTGCGGTTGACGGCGGCCGCGATGGCGAGCCAGGGGTCGAGCGGTGAGACGGGAGCGTCCGAGCCGAACTCCAGCCGGGCCCCGGCGGCGAGCAGGTCACCGTAGGGGAAGGCGCGCTCGGTGCGTCCGGCCCAGTGCCGGTCCGCCACGTCACGGTCGTCGGTCGCATGCCGGGGCTGCACGCCCGCCGTGACCCCCAACTGGGCGAATCGCGGGAGGTCTTGAGGACTGAGCAACTGCGCGTGCTCGATCCGGCCGCGGCAGCGCACCGCCTCGAAGGCGTCCAGGGCAACGGTGTTGGCACGGTCGCCGATGGCGTGCACGGCGGGTTCGATGCCGTGCGCGGAGGCGTGCCGCATGAGCCGTACGAGCTCGCCAGGGGCCGTCTCCTCGATGCCGTGGGCGCCGTCCGTGTCCTCAAGTCCCGGGTAGGGGTCACGGCACAGGGCCGTACGGGTGTTGAGCGAACCGTCCGTGAAGAGCTTCAGCGGCCCCACCCGGACCAGGCTCCCGTCCGCGCCGACGGCGTCCCCCGTACGCAGCCCACGCTTGACCGCCGCGTCCAGGTAACTCGGGTACACCGCGGCCGACACCCGTACGGCGGGCCGGAATCGGGCCGAACGCCGTTCCCAGTCCGCGACCGTGTCGCCGAACTGGAAGTCGATGACGCCGGTGACCCCGCGCGCGGCGGCGGCCCGGCAGGCGTCCTCGATCCAGCCGTCGACCACGTCGTCCGGCGCCGCGGGGAGCGCGGAGAGAACCTCGTGGGCCTCGTGTTCCCTGATCAGGCCGGTGGGGTGGTCGCCTCGGCCGACGAGGGCGAGGCAGGCGGAGTTGAGCCACGCGGCATGCAGATCGGCGCTGACCAGAGCGACCGGCCGATCGGGCAACACCGCGTCCAGCAGCGCCTTGTGCGGGGCATCGGCCCACAGCCCGTCCCGGAACCCGTACCCGTAGAGCACCGCGCCGTCGGCCGCCCCGGCCCGCTCCCGGACGAGGTCGGCGACGGCCTGTGCGGACACCGTCCCGGCGAGGTCGAGACGGTGCCGGGCGCTCGCCCACTCCGCCAGGTGGACGTGGGCGTCCCAGAGGCCGGGGAGCAACACCCGCCCGTCGAGGTCGAGTTGACGCCCACCGTCGACCTCGGCGCCGGAGCCCGCGTCCGTCTCCGGTACGACGTGAGTGATCCGGCCGTCCGCCACCCGCACCCGGGCGAGCGGCCCACCGGCACCGAGCCGCACCCGGGTGAGAGTCAGAGCGCTGGGGTTGTCCGCCATAAGGGCCTCCAGGGGAATGCCGAGAGCACTCCTCCAACGATTCCACCAAGTTAAGTAAGGCTTACCTTACCTTGTGGACCGTGCCCTCCGCTGCTTACTTCACGTCGACGCTCGTCCGCACCCGCAGATCCCCCGCCGAAGCCCCCACCCACACAGCCCGCCGCCCGCTCCCGAGCACCCACGCGTGCCGCTTCGTGTCCCACGACGACAAAGTACGCGCATCGACATGCACGGTAACCCGCCGCCGCTCCCCGCCGCGCAGCGCGAGCCGCCGATAGCCGCCCAACACCCGTACCGCCTGGTCGAGTTGGAGTTCCGGCGAGCGGCCGACGTACACCTGAGGAACGGCCACGCCCGCCCGTCGGCCGGTGTTGCGGACCGTGAAGGTGACGTCGAGCCCGTGTCCGTTCCACCGCGCCGACGCGTCCTCGTAGGAGAAGGAGGTGTACGACAGCCCGTGGCCGAAGGGGTAGAGGGGCCGGACGCCCTCCGCGTCGTACCAGCGGTAGCCCACGTGGATGCCTTCCGAGTACTCCTCGATGCCGTTCACACCGGGGTAGCGGAGCGGGTCCCCGGCGACCGGGTGGTGGGTGTCGTCGACCGGGAACGACTGGGTGAGCCGACCGCCGGGGTCGCAGTCGCCGAAGAGGACGGCGGTCGTGGCGGCGGCGCCTTCCTGGCCCGGGTAGTACATCTGGAGGACCGCGCCGGTGCACGCCAGCCATGGCATCGACGTGGAGGACGAGGTGTTGAGGACCACCGTGGTGTGCGGGTTCGCGGCCGTCACCGCGTCGATCAAGTCGGCCTGGTTTCCCGGGAGTTCGAGGGTGGTGCGGTCGACGCCCTCGGTGGCGTCCTCGTAGGCGAACAGGACGACAGCGCGGGCGGCGCGTGCCGCGGTGACCGCCTCGGCGACGTCCTGGGCGCGGGTCTCGCCGGTGATGCGCCGCAGCCGGAACAGCAGTCCCGCGTCGCCGCCCTCGGCGGTGATCTTCAGGGTGTGGGCGCCCTTGGCGAGGGTGAGGGTCTTGCGGCGGACGGAGAGGCCGTCGGGGTCGGCCGAGACCAGGCCGCCGGAGAAGTACTCGCCGTATCCGGCCGCGAGCGGGAACAACTCCTCGCCGTCCAGGAGGACTTTGGGGCGGGCAGTGGGGGCGGAGGAGAAGTGCAGGACGAACGTCCACTCGTCGGACCCGGTCACGGTGAGCGAGCCGTCGTACTCCCAGGTCCCGCCCGCCTCCACCCGCTGACCCTCGCTGTCGAAGGCGGGCGTGAGCGAGGACGCGGGGATGGCCTTGCCGAACAGGTCCTCGCCGAGCGCGTAGGTCACCCGGGTCCGCGCACCGGCCCGCGCCTTGATCGCGTCGAGCGGGCTGTCCGCGTGATCCGGTACGACATGCGCGCTGCCGCCGCCGCTCACGAAGGGCAGGGTGCCGGTCGGGCCGATCACCGCGATGGTGCCGCCGCTGGTCAGCGGGAGGGTGCGGTTCTCGTTGCGGAGCAGGGTCGCGCCGGCCTTGGCGACCTCCAGCGCTACGGCCGCGCCCGCCTTCGCGTCGCGGGCGGGACGCGGCGGCACTCTGCCGTCGAGGAGCCCGAACCGGTCCATGACCCCGAGGATCCGGCGCACCGCGCGGTCGACATACCGCTCGGGCAAACTCCCGTTCTGCACGGCCGACTTGAGGGGCGCGCCGAAGTAAGTCCCGTCCGGCATCTCCATGTCGAGGCCGGCGGTGATCGCGGCGACGGTGCTGTGCGCGGCGAACCAGTCGGTCATCACCCAGCCCTCGAAGCCCCATCGGCCACGCAGGATGTCGGTGAGGAGGGTCTTGTTCTCGCAGGCGAAGGTGCCGTTGACCTTGTTGTAGGCGCCCATCACCGCGCCGGTGCCGGCGCCGACGGCCGCTTCGAAACCGCGCAACTCGATCTCGTGCATGGTCTGTTCGTCGACCCGCACGTCGATGGAGCCGCGGTCCTTCTCCTGGTTGTTCATCGCGAAGTGCTTGACGGTCGCGATGAGTCCCTCGCCCTGGATGCCCTGGATCTCGGCGGCGACCAGGTCACCGGCGAGCAGCGGATCCTCGCTGAGGGTCTCGAAGTTTCGGCCCGCGTACGGGGTGCGGATGAGGTTGACCATCGGGGAGAGCAGGACGTCCTGGCCCAGCGCGCGACCCTCGCGGCCGACGACCTGGCCGTAGCGGCGGGCGAGTTCGGGGTCGAAGGCGGAGGCGAGCAGGACGGGCGCAGGGAGGGCGGTGGCGTGTGCGGTGACGCGGACGCCGGCCGGTCCGTCGGTGAGCCGGAGCGGCGGGATCTTCAGGCGCGGGACGCCGGGGATGTAACCGGCCTGGCCGAGCGAGTTCGGGTCGGTGGCGCCGTGCAGGAGGGAGATCTTCTCGTCGAGGGTGAGCTTCGCCAGGAGTCCTTCGACGCGGGGGCCGGCGCCCGCCTCGGGTCTGGCCTGCGCGTAGGCGTGCGACGGGGAGACGAGTCCGGTGGTGGCCGCGCTGGCCACCGCGATCGCGCCGCCCAGCAGTCGCAGGGCGGATCGGCGGGACACGGTGTCGGTCATGAGCCGTCACTCCTTCGTCCTTCGGTGTGCGGGCACGACGTCGTGGACCGCAGATGCGTCTCGGCACCCGGTCCGCGTTCGGCATCCGAACGCACCACGCGTCCCTACCGACTTGACGTCCCGTCAGGCACCACTGGCGCGGCGGGAAAACTATGACCGTCACTGACTCGTGTCAATGACATGCACAGGAATCGGCGGGGCGGCGACAAGAACCGAAGGGTGAAAGAGCTGCGGGGCCACCCGCGTGGGGTGACCCCGCGGGTGGCTCAGTGAAGGGACGGGACGAGGGACGGTACGAGGGAGGTGACGGTGTCCACGACAGCCGCGACAACCGTCGTCAGCGGTTGCACGGCGTCGACGCCGCCACCGCCGGATCCGGCACCCGAAGGCTCGGGTTCCGGCGCCGGTTCGTCGCAGCAGGCGACCTGGGCGGCGCGGGGCGCGTACCGCGGGTCGCCCTGTTGCGGAACGTCCGTGGGAAGCGACTGCGGCACGTCTCCCTGGGGCGCCCCCTCGGGCGAACCGGGCACCGTCGCCGCGCCACTCCCCGGCGTCCCGCTCTTCCCGTCCGCCTCCCCCTTTCCGTCCGGTTCGCCCTGCTTCACCCGCGCGTCGACGCCGGATTCCAGCGCCCACCGCTGCCCGGCCGACCCGTCCCGGTCCGTCACCACGACCCGCGCCCCGGCCTTCGCGCTCGCGGGAGCGACGGCCAGCCCCTGGCTCCAGCGGAGCAGGAACTCGCCGCGCACCGTCAGGTCGTAGTGCACCTCGCCCGCGTGCACCAGGCAGCCGTCGAGAGTGACCGTGCGCGCGGTGGTGTCGGTGTCGAGGCAGAGCCCCGGGTCGGTGAGGCTGCGCAGCAGACCGTCCTGGTCGTACGACCACTGCTGGGACCCGGCGGTCGAGCAGGCCGCCATGGTGACGACTGCGCCGGACCGCACCTGGCCGCCCGGGATGTCGAGGCACAGGCCGGAGGCGAGGCTGCGCAGGACGCCCTGCTGGACGACTCCCGCGATTCCCCCGTCGGCGCCGGCGGCGGACGCGGAAGCGGCGGAACCGTCGGACGAGGGCGCCCCGACAGGGCTCGGGCGGGTCGAACTGCCACTGGCCGCACCCCAAGTGACGTGTGGATCAGGCGAGTTGCCCCCTTCGGTCCATCCCTTGGTGGCGAGCACGGTCGCGAGCAGGGCGAGGGAGGTCAGGCCCACGCCCACGAGCGCGACCTTGGGGTGCCTGCGCGGGAAGGCCAACCGACCGTCGGGCGTGGGGCGGTGGCGGCCCATCGGACGGCGGGCGGCGCGGGCCGTGGACTCGGGGGTCTCACGGCCGGGCCGCGAGTCGAGGTAGCGGCGGGCGCCCCAGCCGAGGACGGTCTCGGCGAGCAGCACTTCGAGGCCGCCCTCGAAATGGCTCAACTGCTCCGCGGCGAAACGGCAGTAGCGGCACGTCATGAGATGCCGTTGCACATCGGGCAACAGACTGCCGCCGCGGCGGATCGGGACGTCGAGGAGTCGGTTGTAGTGACGGCATTCCGCGGTGGGCGCGAGTTCCCTATGGGCACGTGCACAGCCCTGTCGGAATTGCTCTCGCGCCTGGTCCAGCGCGGCGGTCGCGGTGACCTCGTCCACGCCCAGCAGACCGGCCGGTACGGATATGGGTTCGGCCTCGACCTCGGTGTGCCACAGCAGGCATTGGGAGGCACCGGAGAGTGCGCCGAAAGCACGTTCCGCGAGCTTCCGCCTTTCCGAGGTGCCGGGCCTCGCCGCGCGTAGACCTCGGGCACCGGTGGGCTTACGAAGTTCCGGCAAGTAGGCGGCAATTCGCTCCTCCGCCGCCCACTTCTTCACCATCTCCCTTACCGCTACAAGGAGTTGGGGACGCAGCGCGCCGCCGGTCGCCCGCCCCGCCAGTACCTGGTGGAAGGCGGCGCTGGCCACCATGGACGCCGAACTCTCGGCGGAGGCAAGACAGATGACCGCATATTCGCTTGTCGCCTGCCAGTGACGTGCCAGCAGCAGTGCCATGGCACGGGTACCCGCCGCCTTATCGCCGAGTTGCGCCACGAGATTGCGGTCGGACTCCCCCGGGGTCGATCCGGGGCGGGGCGGGAACGGCGGGCGTGGGGGGTAGGGGGATTGCACGGAACCATTTCCTTCCAAGCCGCAGGACGGCACACCGAATGTCCGCCCTCGGAAAGCAGGTGCTTGATTGGTGCATACCTATGAGATGTCAGAAGGCGCCGGAAGGGACGCTGACCATTGCCTTCCGGTGTCTACTGACAGCCGGTCTCACGGGGTGGCTCACACTCGCACAAGCGGCTGACAGGAAACAAGGAGTTCGAGTGACCGATGTTCAAAACGCAGCGAATTCAGATTGGTTACCGCCGGTATCCACAGGCGTCTCCACCAAATCTCCAACTCCCGGGCGAACTAAGGGCGGCACACAGGGAACTCCGAAGTTTCTCTCGGGGTGCTCTCATCGCCGTGGGCCACCATGGGCCGCATGATCGCCCCCCACTCCTCAGCCACCCCCGTATCCGCCCCCGCCCCCACGGTCCGCAAGGCGGTCGTACCGGCCGCCGGGCTCGGCACGCGGTTCCTGCCCGCGACGAAGGCGACGCCGAAGGAGATGCTCCCGGTCGTCGACAAGCCCGCGATCCAGTACGTCGTCGAGGAGGCCGCGGCGGCCGGGCTCGACGACATCCTGATGGTCACCGGCCGGCACAAGCGCGCCATCGAGGACCACTTCGACCACGCCTTCGAACTCGAACAGGCGCTGGCCGCCAAGGGCGACACCGTGCGCCTGGACGCCGTACGCGATCCCGCGCGCCTCGCCGACATCCACCACATCCGCCAGGGCGACCCGCTCGGCCTCGGACACGCGGTGCTCTGCGCCCGCCACCACGTCGGCGACCAGCCGTTCGCCGTCCTCCTCGGCGACGACCTGATCGACCCGCGCGAGACCCTGCTCAGCCAGATGCTGGACGTCCGCGAGCGGTACGCGGGCAGCGTGGTCGCCCTGATGGAAGTCCCTGAGGAATCAGTCCACTTGTACGGCTGCGCGGCCGTGGAGCCGACCGGCGAGGAGGGTGTCGTACGCGTCACCGGCCTGGTCGAGAAGCCGTCCCGCGAGGACGCCCCGAGCCGGTACGCCGTCATCGGCCGCTACGTCCTCGACCCCGCGATCTTCCCCACCCTGGAGCGCACCCCGCCCGGCCGCGGCGGCGAGATCCAACTCACCGACGCCCTCCAGGAGTTGGCCACCGAAGGCACCGTCCACGGAGTCGTCTTCAAGGGCCTGCGCTACGACACCGGCGACAAGGCCGACTACCTGCGCACAGTGGTCCGGCTGGCCTGCGACCGCGACGACCTGGGGCCCGAATTCGTCGCGTGGCTCAAGGAGTTCGTGGCGGGGCTGGAGAGCGGACAGGCCGCCGAGAGCGACGGGAACGGCGGGAGTAGCAAGGCCGGCGGGAGTGAGGGCGCGCGGATCGCGGCCTGAAGCACACCCGCACCACGCACACGGGGGCCCGGTCATCCATAGCCGATGACCGGGCCCCCGTAACGAAGTTGAGCCGAGCTGAGCCGAGTTGAGCTGATCAGCCGTTCGGCCGGAGTGTCCAGGTGACCGTCATCTCGCCAGTCACCGCGCCGTCCTCGCGCTGGATGGCGACGGTGACCGGGAACTCGGGGCGCCGGCCCGCGTCGAGTTCGGCGACGACGTCGGCGGCGGGGCGGCCCAGGGTCGCGGTCGCCTTCACCGGACCGAGGGCGATCTTCTTGAACGCGATCTCGGCGTTGACCGGGAGCGGCACGGCCCTCGAGAGCTGGTCGCCGAAGGCGGCGAGCACGATCGCACCGCTGGCGGACTCGCCGAGGGTGAACATCGCGCCGGCGTGCGGCCCGCCGACGTGGTTGCGGTACTCGCTCTGGTCCGGCAGGGACAGCACGGCCCGCTCCGGGCTGGTCTCCAGGTACTCCAGGTTCAGCGTGCGAACCATCGGCACCGTGGCGGCCAGCAACTCGCCTATGGACATCTGATCTGCGCTCATGAAGGGCATGTTACTCACGGGTAGCCAAGTCTGGCCAGATGTGTGCGCCCGCACACACCCGTCATGCTTCAACTTGGTACGACCCTGACAAGGGGCGGTGACCCAACCGTGTCCGACGCCGCACTAGGGTTACTGCCCATGTGGCCAGGACAGCAGCCGCCCGGGGGCGAGCAGAACCCGCAGAACAACCCGTACCAGCAGCCGGGGTACCAACAGCCGAATCCGTATCAGCAGCCCGGCTACCAGCAGCCCAATCCCTATGGGCAGCAACCGCAGTGGGGCCCGCAGGGCCCGGCAGGTGGACCGCAGCCGCCGCAGGGCGGGGGTGGCGGGAACCGGACGAAACTGGTCGCGATCATCGCCGCCACGGCCGTCGTCGTGGCCGCGGGTGTGACCGGTTATCTGGTCCTGGGCGGCGACAAGGACGACAAGGCGGACGGCGGCAAGGACACGTCGAGCCAGTCGCCGTCGGCGTCCGCGGACCCGAGTGCAGCGTCCTCCGGTTCGGACGACAACCCGCGCGGCAACGAGACCGAGAAGCCGACGATCGCGGGCTGGAAGGTCGTCGTCAACCAGAAGTACGGCACCGCCTTCGACGTCCCCGCCACCTGGGAGGTCGGCAAGCCGGGCACCTTCACCTTCTTCGAGGACGAGGTGAAGGGCGACGGCTCCCCGTACATCGGCTTCTCGGCGCCCGCCTACCTGAAGCAGAACTATTGCGAGTCCGACGACAACAAGGACGGCACGAAGGAGACCTCGTCGCTGGCATCGAGCGGCACCAAGGGCGAGGACGGCGCGAAGGACACCGCGAGCACCGCGCGCGGTGACGCGGCGGCGTTCGCGTTCGGCGGGTACACGGACCAGAAGGACTCGTCGAAGAAGTACCTGAAGATCGGCACGGCGAAGTCGTACACGACGAAGTCGGGTGTCGCGGGCAGCGTCGCGACCTCGTACACGTCCGGCGTCCCGAAGTCCGGCAAGTGCTCCTCCGACGGCAAGGCGACGTCGTTCGCCTTCAAGAACTCGGCGGGCGACTTCGTCTCCTGGACGCTCTACGGCGCGAAGGGTGTGAGCGAGGAGATCCCCGACGCCACGATCCAGCAGATCCTGAGCACCGTACGACTGCACGGGGACCCGACGGGCAGCACGAGCTGACGCTGTGTCTGTCGGCCCTTGGTGGTTGACCGTTCGGCTCGATTCCGACGGCAATCCGTTTGGCGGGGTGTGGCGTGGGCGGCGATAGTCGGCCGGTGACCGTCGCCCCCGCCCCCACCCCTCGTCGGCCGCGCCGACCCGACTGGGCGGGCCGCAACTACACGCTGCTGACCGCCGCCGCGGTGGCGACCGGTCTCGGTGGCAACGGCGCGCTGATCGCCGCCGCGTTCGCGGTGCTGGACGCGGGCGGCGACAGCGGTGACGTGGGTCTGGTGGCCGCTTCGCGCACGCTGCCGCTGGTGTTGTTCCTGCTGATCGGCGGCGCGATCTCGGACCGGGTGCCCCGGCACCACGTCATGGTCGCGGCCAACGCGCTGAGCTGTGTGTCGCAGGCGGCCTTCGCGGTGCTCGTCCTCACCGGCGAGCCGCGCATCTGGCAGATGATGCTGCTGACCGCGCTCGGCGGAACCGGCCAGGCGTTCTTCGGCCCGGCGGCCGAGGGCATGCTGATGTCCACGGTGAGCGGCGAACAGGCGGGCCGGGCGTTCGCGGTGTTCCGGATGGCGATGCAGGGCGCGTCGTTGGGCGGCGCGGCGCTCGGCGGCGCGCTGGTCGCGGCGGTCGGCCCGGGGTGGGTGCTCGCGGTGGACGCGGCGGCGTTCGCGGTGGCCGGCGGACTCCGCTCCTTCCTCGACGTGAGCCACATCGCGCCGCGCGCACCGGGCGGCGGCATGCTCGCCGATCTCCGGGACGGCTGGCGGGAGTTCATCGGCCGCCCGTGGCTGTGGTCCATCGTCGTGGCGTTCTCCATCGCCAACGCGGTGGTCGGCGCGGCGGACGCGGTCTACGGCCCGCTCGTCGCCCGCGACAGCCTCGGCGGCGCGGGTCCGTGGGGCCTGGCCCTGGCCGCGTTCGGCGCGGGCACGGTCGCCGGCGCCCTCCTGATGACCCGCTGGAAACCCCGCCGCCTGCTCCTCGCGGGCATGCTCGGCATCTTCCC
Organism: Streptomyces prunicolor; assembly: GCF_045162825.1. Lineage (NCBI taxonomy): Bacteria > Bacillati > Actinomycetota > Actinomycetes > Kitasatosporales > Streptomycetaceae > Streptomyces > Streptomyces prunicolor. Next base: position 1,679,436 of record NZ_CP108676.1, read on the forward strand.
CCTGGCTCTCCCGTCCGCCGCCCTCGCGGTACCGGTCCCGATCGGAGTCCTCTTCGCGGTGATGTTCGTCGCGGGTGCGACGGTGGAGGTGTTCGGGGTGAGCTGGATGACCGCACTCCACCAGGAGATCCCCGAGGAAAAACTCTCCAGGATCTCGGCCTACGACTGGTTCGGCTCGATCGCGCTGATGCCGCTCGCCGCAGCGGCGGCAGGCCCCACGGAATCGGCCTTCGGGCGTACGGCGGCGCTGTGGGGATGCGCGGCTCTGGTCACGGTGGTCACAGGGGCGGTGCTGTGCGTGCCGGAGGTACGGAACCTGCGGCGACACACCGGATCGGTGCCTGAGGAGAAAAAAGAGGAGAAGGAAGAGAAAGAGGCGAAGCCGGAACCGGCCGCGAACGGATCAGCCGATGCCGAACGCTCCGTCGGGGGGCTCGGGTGACGGAACGGCGTCCTCGTCCCGGACCGCCCGCGCCCCGCCGATGAACTCCCGCAGCGCGGCCCCGTGTTCGAGCCGCGCCGGAAACGCGTCCGAGGCCACGAGCCGGGTCACGGCCACCGTGTCGACCGGGCGGTGGGCGGCGACGAGCACCGCGTTGCCGAAGCGGCGTCCGCGCAGTACGGCCGGTTCCGCGATCAGCGCCAGCTCCTTGAACACCGAACCGAACGTGGCGAGTTGGGCCCGCAGGAAGGTGAAGGGAGCGGCATCCGCGAGGTTGGCGAGGTAGACGCCGTCGGCACGCAGGACCCGCTCGGCTTCCCGGGCGTACGCCACGGACGTGAGGTGCGCCGGAACCCGTGAACCGCCGAAGACATCGGCGACGATCACGTCCGCCGAACCGTCCGGCGCCGCCTCCAGCCAGGCGCGGGCATCGGCGCCGTGCACGGTGACACCGGCGCCCTCCGGCAACGGCACGTGCTCGGTGACCAGCTCCAGCAGCCCCCGGTCGGCCTCGACCACGTCCTGCCGCGAACCGGGCCGGGTCGCCGCCACGTACCGGGGCAACGTGAACGCCCCGCCACCCAGGTGCAGCACGTCCAGCGGGCGCCCCGGTTCCGCGAGGGTGTCCAGCACATGCCCGAGCCGCCGCGTGTACTCGAACTCCAGGTGGGTCGGCTCGTCCAGGTCGACGTAGGACTGCGGTGCCCCGTCGACGGTCAGCAACCAGGCCCGCTCCCGGTCGACGTCGGGCATGAGTTTCGCGGTCCCGTGATCAACGTCCCGGGTCACGGGTATCGGCTCGTTCACGGGTAGTGGCTCGTTCACGGTTCCATTGTGCCGGGCCTGCGGCGGCGGTGGACTTGGGCGGGGTGGACTTGGGCGGCGGTGGACTTGGGCGGGGATTCGTTGGGTCGGCCCGTCAAGACCCCCAGACCTCCCCCACCTCCCCCACATGCGCCGCCGCCTGTTCCCGCCCCGCCCGCGCCGCAGCCGCCCGCACCGACGGGTCGAGCGGATTGCGGCCGAACGCCTGCTTCGCTTCCGGGGACGGCGAGACGACGACCGCGCGGGCGCCCTGCTCGACCAGTCGCCGGGTCTGGGCCGACGGAGACACCAGAGGACCGCCCCCGAGGGTTATCGGCGCGAGGACGACGACCTGGTCGTACCCCTCGGCGAGCTGCGCGTTGGCCGCCGAGTGGATACCGCCGTCGATCCAGCGACGGTCCTCGATCGTGACCGGCGGCCACACGCCAGGGACCGCACAGCTGGCGGCCACGGCGTCGCCGAGCGGCACCCCGCTGCCCTTGTCGAAGACCCTCAACTCACCCGTCACCGTGTCGACGGCCGTGATGTGCAACGCGCGGTCGGGCCACTCCGGTGAGACGAGCCGGGTCTCGATCGCGGCGCGCCGGGCCGCCGCGGCGGGTGTCCTGGCGGCGAGCGCCATACGGCCGATCTTCCGCCCGTACGCCTCGGGGGTACGCGAGGTCACCGTCGCCCAGGCATAGCGGAGCAGCAGGCTGATACCGAGTCGACCGGGGATCTCGCCCTCGGGGGCGGCGAGTTGACGCTCGTAGACCTCCTTGAGCGTGCCGGCCCGCAGCTGGGCACCGACCGTCGAACCCGCCGACGTGCCGATCACGACATCGGCGTCGCTGAGATCGACGCCGGACTCGCCCAGCCCGTACAGCACCCCGGCCATCCAGCCGATCCCGCTGCTGCCCCCGCCACCGAGTACAACTGCCTTGCCCGCCATGGTGTCTCCGCCTTCCCCACGCCTCGCCACAACTGCCGCCGCGATCAAGTCTTGCGCACGCCACTGACAATCACGGTTACGAGCCCCTGACCTGGGCCGCAGAGGACAGTTCGCCCTGGAACGCACAGGGGTGCCCGCCCCCGAAGGGACGGGCACCCACTCCACTCAACCCACTCCACTCAACCGACGCCGCTCAACCCACCTCCGTCACCGTCCCGGCCCCCACCGTCCGCCCGCCCTCGCGGATCGCGAAGCCGAGCCCCGGCTCCAACGGGACCTCACGGCCCAGCTCGACCGACATGGTGACGGTGTCCCCCGGCCTCGCGATCGCCGTCTCGCCGAGGTCGATGTCACCGACCACGTCCGCGGTGCGGATGTAGAACTGCGGCCGGTAGCCGGTCGACACGGCGGTCGTACGGCCGCCCTCGCGGGCCGACAGGACGTACACCTGCGCCGAGAAACGGCGGCTGGGGACGACGCTGCCGGGCGCCGCGACGATGTGCCCGCGGCGGACCGCGTCGCGTGGGACACCGCGCAGCAGCAGCGCCACGTTGTCGCCTGCCTGGGCCTCCGCCATGGGCTTGCCGAAGGTCTCCAGGCCGGTGACCACCGTGTCGACGGCGGCCCCGAGCACTTCGATCCGGTCGCCCACCCGGACCGTGCCGCGCTCGATCGCACCGGTGACGACGGTCCCGCGCCCGGTGATCGTGAGCACGTTCTCGACCGGCAACAGGAACGGCGCGTCCAGATACCGCTCGGGCATGGGCACATACGTGTCCACGGCGTCGAGCAGCGCGTCGATCGACGCCGCCCAACGGGGGTCCCCCTCAAGGGCCTTGAGGCCGGACACCCGCACGACGGGCACGGAGTCGCCGCCGTAGCCGTTCGCGGTGAGCAGTTCGCGGACCTCCAGCTCGACCAGGTCGGTGAGCTCGTCGTCGCCCGCGTCGGCCTTGTTGAGCGCGACCACGATGTGGTCGACGCCCACCTGCCGGGCGAGCAGCACGTGTTCGGCGGTCTGCGGCATGATCCCGTCGAGCGCGGAGACGACGAGGATTGCCCCGTCGAGCTGCGCGGCCCCGGTGACCATGTTCTTGACGTAGTCGGCGTGGCCCGGCATGTCCACGTGCGCGTAGTGCCGGGTGTCGGTCTCGTACTCGACGTGCGCGATGTTGATGGTGATGCCGCGCGCGGCCTCCTCCGGCGCCCGGTCGATCCGGTCGAACGGTACGAAGGTGGACGCGCCGCGCTCGGCGAGGACCTTGGTGATGGCGGCGGTCAGGGTGGTCTTGCCGTGGTCGACGTGGCCCATCGTGCCGATGTTCAGATGCGGTTTCGTGCGGACGTATGCCGTTTTGGACATGGCGGTACCTCGAAGCCTCTCCAGAGGTGAAAAGCCCAGTGGTGCAAAACGGGACCCCGAGGACTCGCCGACCCTCCCCCTGCGGGGTCCGCCGGACGATCCGGAGAGGGTCAGCTTCGGGCGCCGTCGACTGCGGCGAGGAGAACGGGATCGAGCACGGGAACGGCAGCCTTCGGAGCATCCGCGACCGCGGATGCTGCGTGGTGGAAGGCGAACCGGAACATGGCTCCGATCATTGCCGACGCTTTGCCCTGCGTCGAACGATTTATGAGGGCGCTTGATCTACGAGGACACGGGAGTTCAGGCCCCGATGTTCTTCAGTGCTGATTCTTCAGGGCTGATTCTTCAGGGCTGATTCTTCAGGGCCTCGCGCACCGACAGCGGCGCGAACCGCCCCTTCTCCCGGGCCAGGAAGCCGCGTACCGCCTCCGGGTCCGTCTTGGCGTACTCGCGCAGGCACCAGCCGATCGCCTTGCGGATGAAGAAGTCCGGGTGCCCGGACTGGCGCAGGCAGTACGCGAAGAGGCGTTCGGTGTCGGTGCGCTCCTTGTAGCGCAGTTGGTGGAGAAGGGCCGTACGGGCCACCCACAGGTCCTCGTCCGCGATCCACGCGTCCATGTCCGTCGCCAGCTTCGGATCGGCGGCGACCAGGCCTCCCACTACGTGGGAGGCGAGTGCGTCGACGGTGTCCCACCAGGGGACCGTCGAGACGAGGTGACGGGCGAGCGGCAGGAAGCCGGACGTGCAGTGCCTCACATGGCGGCGCAGGTAGTCCACCGCGAAGTACTGGTACTCGCGCTCCGGCAGTTCCCAGCAGCGCAGGGCGATCGCGGTGCAGTCGGTCTCGTCGGGGCGGGGTGTGCCCTCCAGGACCGTGCGGGACAACGCCCTGCGTACGGGTGTGGTGAGGCCCAGGAAGGGCGCGATGTCCTTCATGTACGCCCGCATGGGCACGGCCCGCTCCGGGTCGGCCGCGGCGGCGTACGTGGCCGTGAGCCGATCCAGCACGGTGTCCGCGAGAACGCTGCCCGGTACCCGCGCGGTGCCCGCACCTGTGACGCTCATGAGACGAACCATACGGCGATCACATACACAGGTCGGTTAGTGTCGCCGACATGCTCGCCGATGCCGCCACCAACTCTGGGGGCACCTGCTCTGGGGGCACCGTCAAGGCCACTCCCCAGGCCACCGCCCAGACCGCTGCTCACATCAATGGCACGGAGCTCGCCGCAGTCGTGGCCGTCCCCGCGGCCATGCCCGTCGCGCTTCTGCTGCCCGTCGCGCCCTTGCTGCCCGTCACCCCGGCCGGCTTCGCCGCGCGCTGCACGAGAGCCCTGCTCTCGCCGTGGTCGCGGCTGTCGCTGCTGCTCGTGCTGCTCGCCGGGGCGGCGTCGACCGTGCTGCTCTTCCACCCGCAGAGACTGCTCTCCGACGGCTGGCCGCCCCAACTCGGCGGCGCCATGGCCGCGTTGGTGTTCGCGGCGGCGTACGGCCTGTGCAGCGTGGCGTTCGTACCGCGCCCCCTGCTGAATCTCGCGGCGGGTGCGCTGTTCGGCTCGCAGCTGGGCACCGGCGCGGCACTGGCGGGCACGGTGCTCGGCGCCGGGATCTCCTTCGGCCTGGGCCGGGTGCTGGGCCAGGACGCCCTGCGCCCGCTGCTGCGGGGCCGGTGGCTGAAGGCCGCGGACGGCCAGCTCAGCCGGCACGGCTTCCGCTCGATGCTGGCGGCGCGACTCTTCCCGGGACTGCCGTTCTGGGGCGTGAACTACTGCGCGGCCGTCTCCCGTATGCGCTGGACGCCGTTCCTGCTCGCGACGGCGCTCGGCTCGATCCCGAACACCGCCGCGTACGTCGTCGCCGGCGCCCGCGCCTCCAGCCCGACCTCGCCGGCCTTCCTGATCGCGATGGCCTGCATCGCCCTGCCTGCCCTGGGCGGCGCGGTGGTGGCCTGGCGCAAGCGCCACCACCTGCGAGCCCAGTGAGGGATCAGACCGCCTCAAGAATCATCGCGTTGGCGAGACCCCCCGCCTCGCACATCGTCTGCAGCCCGTAACGCGCCCCCCGGTCCCGCATCGCGTGCACCAGCGTGGTCGTCAGCCGCGTACCGCTCGCCCCGAGCGGATGCCCGATCGCGATGGCCCCACCGTGCACGTTGACCTTGGCGAGATCCGCACCCGTCTCCTGCTGCCAGGCCAACACAACACTGGAGAACGCCTCGTTGACCTCGAACAGGTCGATGTCGTCGAGGGTGAGCGAGGCCCGGCGCAGCACCTTCTCGGTGGCCGGGATGACACCGGTGAGCATGAGGAGCGGGTCGGAACCGGTCACCGCGAAGCTGTGCAGCCGCGCGAGCGGGCGCAGTCCGAGACGGGCCGCCGTCTCGCTGGACGTGATGAGCACGGCGGAGGCTCCGTCATTGATGGGGCTGGAATTGCCGGCGGTGATGTTCCACTCGATCTGCGGGAAGCGCTCGGCGTACGTCGCGTCGTAGAAGGCGGGCTTGAGACCGCCGAGGATCTCGGTGGTGCTGCCGGGCCGTACGCACTCGTCGCGCGAGGCGCCCGCCAGGGGTGTCACCTGGGCGTCGAACAGTCCCGCGTCCCAGGCGGTGGCCGCCTTCTGGTGCGAGGAGACCGCGAAGGCGTCCAACTGGTCCCGTGTCATCGACCACTTGGAGGCGATGAGTTCGGCGCTGATGCCCTGCGGGACGAGGCCCTCCGGGTAGCGCCCGGCGACACCGGGGCCGAAGGGGTCGGTGCCGGGCAGCACGCTCGACCCCATCGGCACGCGCCCCATGGACTCCACTCCGCAGGCCACGACCAGGTCGTACGCCCCGGAGATCACGCCCTGCGCCGCGAAGTGCACGGCCTGCTGGGACGAGCCGCACTGGCGGTCCACGGTGGTCGCGGGCACCGACTCCGGGAATCCGGCCGCCAGCACGGCCTGCCGGGTGATGTTGGCGGCCTGCTCACCGACCTGGGTGACCGTCCCGCCGATGACGTCGTCGATGATCTCCGGGTCGATCCCGGTGCGCTCGACGAGGGTGCGCAGGGTGTGCGAGAGGAGTTCGACGGGGTGGACCTGGGCGAGGGAGCCGTTCGGCTTGCCCCTACCTACGGGCGTGCGTACGGCTTCGACGATCACTGCGTCACGCGCAATTTTTACAGACATCGTGCGGGCCTCCACAACGATCAAGGGAACAGCAACCAGAGCTACTAGCGAGTAGGAAATCCAAACTCACCATAGTCCCGTCGGTTGGAAAATCAAACCCACTCGTGAATCGCCCCTAGACTGGGCACCATGGCCGCCCCCAAAGACAAGCCCACCCCCAAAGACCCGCGCCCCTGCTCCATCGCCGACGCCCTCGCACTCGTCGGCGAGAAGTACTCCCTGCTCGTCCTAAGGGAGGTGTGCCTCGGAAACCGCCGCTTCGACCAGCTGGTCCGCAACATCGGCGCCCCGCGCGACGTCCTGGCCACCCGGCTGCGCCGCCTCGTCGACGCCGGGATCCTCACCCGGCGGACGTACAGCGAGCACCCGCAGCGCTTCGAGTACCGGCCCACGGAGGCGGGCCTCGAACTGGAGCCGGTCCTGATGACCCTCATGGCGTGGGGCGACCGGCATCTTCGAAGGGATCAGCTCGACCGCCCCATGGTGATCGAGCACATCTGCGGCAATGAGCTCGTCCCCGCCGTCACCTGCACGGCCTGCGGCGCCCCGGTCCACCACCAGGACCTGACGGCCCACCCGCAGACACCCGGCTGGACGGTGACGGGCCCAACCGCAGCCTGAGACCCAGACCTACTGCCCCTTGTAGACGTCCAACCGCCCGCACATCCCGAACTTCCCATACGCGGACGGCTGTTCGGCCCGTACCGCGGCATCGGCGAGGTGCGAGAAGTCACCCTGTTCCAGCCGGTCGAGCTGCTCCCCCGTAGCCGTAGCAGCGGCCCGCGCCCCCCGCTCCCAGCGCTCGCGCCACTCCCCCAGCCGGGGTCGTACCAGCGCGGCGGCGGCCCGGTGGAACGCGGCCAGCGCTTCCGGACCCGCCGCACCCTCCGCCGCGCGCAGCGCCCGGTAGCCCTCCAGGGCGAGGTCGCGCCGGGCCCGGGCGACCCGTTCCTGCTCCGCCTCGGGCGCGTCGGCCGGGATCACGGTGGCGGCGGCGTACGTCTCCGGGTCGGTGAGGTACCGCGGGGGCAGCGTGAGCACCGCGTCCCCAGCCTCGGGCAAGCCGCTGTTCTGCATGAGGACGGTGATGCGCAGGTCGCCCTCGTTGACGAGCCGGTGGATGGTGCCCGGCGTGAACCAGGCGACCGTTCCGGCCGCGAGCGGCGTCACCTTGTACCCGGAGGTCGTGAGCGTCTGCACCGCACCTCGGCCGCCGGTGACGACGTACCCCTCCGAACAGGTCAGGTGCATATGGGGAGTTCCGCCGCACACCCCGGCGTCTATTTCGGCATCGACCTCGGCGGGCCAGTCGTAGACGGACAGATGCGAGACGGCGACCCCGCCCGGCAACCCGGAGAAACCCCCCACGGACCCTGCACTCACCACGGCCGCGCCTCCAGGTACTTGGCGATCTCCTCCCGCTCCCACGCCCCGTCGGCCACGACGACCCGGTAGCGCCGGGTGAGCGTGTCGCCGGGGTCGAGCACCAGCTCGTCGTAGAAGGCGTACGAGGGGGCGATTCCCGCGAACGGCTCGTTGCGTACGAACCAGTGATCGGGGTGGGTGCCCTGGGCGCCGGACTCGTCGTTCTCGGGGGCGTGGGCGAAGACGATCGTCGCGTGGCCGTCGGTGCCGTCGTGCTCGCCGGAGACGGCAAGCCAGGGGCCCTGGGAGCCCATCAGCTCGGGGCCCTCGCCGTCGGGGCCGATGATCCGGCCGTCACGGAAGGCGCGCGGGCCGCGCCAGAAGAGGCCGGTGTAGCCCGCCGCCTCACGCCCGTGGGTGGTCGGGCTGCCGAACAGCAGGGGCTCGTCGCGGCGGTTCGTCACGGCGCTCGTCCAGGTCAGCGCCCACGAACCGGACTCCGAGTCCGTGTCCACATCGTGCACCTCGATCCGGCGCTGCTCGTCGGCCCAGAGTTCACCGCTGTACGGATGCCAGGTCAGCCGTTCGGCGATGACGAGACGGTCGTCGTCCGCATCGATCTCGTCGAAGCCGACATGGGTCATCGACCCGACCCGCTCCGGGAGTTGGAGATACCCCTCGCCGTGCACGTATGTGTTGCCGCCCCACAGGTTCTGGCCCGACAGATGCGAGGCGGTGAACTGCAGCCCCTTGTGCCAGCGGTGGTCGTTGGGCCGGTAGTCCGTGACGACGTCACCGGCCAGCGTCCTGATCGGGTGGAGGTACGGCTTCGGCGCCTCCCAGGCGGCCTCGGGCCGGTACACATAGCTGAACAGCTCGACGCCGGTGGCCGGTTCGGTCACCGTGATGCGGTCCCCGTGGGCATGGACGATACGCAGGCCGGTCACGCCGACACCTCCTCGCGCGCCACAGGCGCCCAGCCGGGGGCGCCGCCGTGCAGCGCCGTGTAATAGGGGTCTCCGGGGCCGATCTCGCCGGCCCGCACGGTCGTGTCCGTGAACGCCGACTTGTAGAGCGCGGTGATCAGCTCCAGGCTGGTGCGCCCGTCCGCGCCGCTGCTGCGCGGCCGTTCGCCGGCCCGCATGCTGACGACGAGTTCGCGCAACTGCTCCAGGTGCGAACTCGGCACGTCCGGCCCGAAGTCCTGCCAGGCGGCGACCTCCTCGCCCGACACGTCCGGGGCGGGGGTGATGCGCCAGTTGTCGTTGCTGTGCCCGTACAGGTGGGTGAGTTCGACGGTGGCGCGCTCGCAGTCGATGCGGATACGGCTGACCTCGTCGGGGCTCAGCACGCTGTTCACGACGGTCGCCATCGCGCCGTTCTCGAAGCGGACGAGCGCGGTCGAGACGTCCTCGGTCTCCACGTCGTGGACGAGCCGCCCGGCCATGGCCTTCACCTCGCTCCACGGCCCGAGCAGATCGAGCAGCAGATCCATCTGGTGGATGCCGTGTCCCATCGCGGGACCGCCGCCCTCGGTCTCCCAACGCCCGCGCCAGGGCACGGCGTAGTAAGCGGTGTCGCGGTACCAGGTGGTCTGGCAGTGCGCCACGAGCGGCCGCCCCATCGCCTGCTCGGCGAGCAGCCGCCGCACATGCCGCGAGCCCGACCCGAAACGATGCTGAAAGACGATCGAGGCGAACGGCCCACCGGCCGTGCCCTTTCCTGGCCCCCCTTCCGCGCCCCCTTCCGCACCCTCCGCGCCTTCTTCTTTCGCCGCGCCTTCTTCTTTCTCCACGGCGTCGAAGTCGGCCAGCGTCGGCACCGGCGGCTTCTCGCACCAGACCCAGGCGCCGGCCCGCAGCGCGGCGATCGTCTGCGCGCGGTGCAGGGTGGGCGGGGTGCAGATGGTGACGAGGTCGGGCCGCTGTTCCCGGAGCATCTGCTCCAGGTCGGTGTAGGCGTGCGGGATCCCGGCCTCGGAGCAGAAGGACTCGACCGACTTGGCATCGATGTCAACGGCCGCGACGACCTCGGTCTCGCCCTCCTCGGCGAGCCGGGCGAGCGCGGGAAAATGGGAACCCCGGCCGATGGCACCGGCGCCGACCACGGCGGCCCTGATGCGTCGGCCGATGAGCGGCGGCAAGGGCTGGAACGCCCCGGGGTCGGTGGCTTGTGTGGACATGGGCGTGATCAGCACTCCTCCGGGGACAGCGAGCGCATGCAGCAAGCGCTTTCCTCCGCTGCAACGTATGCGCCGCCCCCGCAGCAGGTCAACACCGCGAACCCGGAGTCGTCGGACCACTCGTGAAACCTCTGTGTGCGGGGGCACGCAACCGCCCTGAAACCTCTGGCCCGGAGTCGCGGGACCGCCGTGAAACCCCTGTGTCCGGCCTGTCACACCGGGACGCTACGCTGCCCCTCACACACACTCGTTCACCGCGCGCGGCGTTTTGGTGTGTCCTTTGCCCCTCCTCGATCAGCACTTGGACGCCGTAACTCCATGTCTTGGTTTGAATCCCTCATCCTCGGACTCGTCCAGGGGCTGACCGAGTTCCTCCCCGTCTCCTCCAGCGCGCATCTGCGGCTGACGGCGGCCTTCTCCGGCTGGGAGGACCCGGGCGCCGCCTTCACGGCGATCACCCAGCTCGGCACGGAGGCGGCGGTGCTGATCTACTTCCGCCAAGATGTCGGGCGCATTCTCGCCGCGTGGTTCCGGTCGCTCACCAACAAGGAGATGCGGCGCGATCACGACGCCCAGATGGGCTGGCTGGTGATCGTCGGCTCCATCCCGATCGGCGTGCTCGGCGTGACGCTCAAGGACCAGATCGAGGGGCCGTTCCGCGATCTGCGCATCACCGCCACCATGCTGATCGTGATGGGCATCGTCATCGGCATCGCCGACCGCCTCGCGGCCCGCGACGAGAACGGCGGCCGGCACCGCGCCCCCAAGCAGCGCAAGACCCTGCTGGACCTCAACACCAAGGACGGCCTGCTCTACGGCCTCTGCCAGGCGATGGCGCTGGTCCCCGGCGTCTCCCGCTCGGGCGCGACCATCAGCGGCGGCTTGTTCATGGGCTACACCCGTGAGGCGGCGGCCCGTTACTCCTTCCTCCTCGCCATGCCGGCCGTACTGGCCTCGGGCGCCTTCGAGTTGAAGGACGCGGCAGAGGGGGGTCATGTCGCGTGGGGACCGACGATGTTCGCGACGGTGATCGCGTTCGTGGTCGGATACGCGGTCATCGCCTGGTTCATGAAGTTCATCTCGCACAAGAGCTTCATGCCGTTCGTCTACTACCGCATCGTCCTCGGCATCGTCATCATCGCGCTGGTGACGGCGGGCGCGCTGAGCCCGCACGCGGCGGAGTCGGCGGGCTGAGCCCACGCCATCGGCGACGTCGGAATGGCCGCGAGCTGGGGCGGAGCGGAGGGGTGGACCAACTCATGGCGCTGACCCAGCAGTTCGCGCGTGTGACGTCCGAGTATCTCGACCGCTGCCGCGCTTCGGCCCTCACCAAGTCCGGGGCATCCCCCGGCTGGGACCCGCCGGTCGGCGATCTGCTCGACACGGGATGGGCGCTGTGGGGCCTCATCCGCTACTGCCGCTCGACCGGTGCCACTCCGGGCGTGGTCGCCCTGCTCGACCGGGCCGTCTCGGGCGATCCCGACGGAAACGTGGGATTCCTGGACCACGACGAGGTGTACGACGGTTTCGGCGATCCGCCTCGACTGCTCGCCTCTGCCGCGGTCGCCGACATCTCCGCCGCGCTGGACCGTCTCCAACTCGGCGACCTGCTCGCGGACATGCCGACGTCCGCCGAAGTCGCGGCCGTTGTTTGTGGGTTCGGCCCCGGGTTCGACATCGACGTACGGGAACATCTGGCCGAACACTTCGTCGCCCTGCGGGAGTTCTATCGAACCGCCGCACGTCACACCCAGTGCGTCGTCACGTGGGTCGACTGAGCGTCCGACCCGCACGGGATACCGGGGTCGCCCCGCCCGTGACCAACCCCATACGGTCTGCGTAGCCGTCCGGTAGCGCAGTGTCAGTCCTTGCCCCTAGGCTGTTCACATGTCCCCCGATTCCGTGGCCCCTGGTTCCGTGCGGTCTGCTTCCGATGTGAACGAGCAGATCCGGGCACTCTGGCTGCGTGCGGGCGGCTCGCTCTCCACCCAAGAGCGCGAGGAATACGAGCTGTTGGTGGTCGAGTGGGCCAAGGCGATACGCGACGAGGTCATCGCGGCGGCCTGAACGGCACATCACAGCCGAGCCGTACCGGCCCGGGCTCACCGCCCGCCCGACACCCGCACCACCGTCCCCGTCGCGTAGGACGCCTCCGGCGACATCAACCAGGCGATGGCAGCGGCGACTTCCTCGGGCCGGCCGGCGCGGCGCAGCGGAATCGAGGCCGCCAACCGCTCGGGGCGCTCCGGGTCGCCCGACCTCGCGTGGATCTCCGTGTCGATGACGCCCGGCGCGACCGCGTTGACGCGGATGCCGTCGGGGCCGAGTTCTTTGGCGAGGCCGAGCGTGAGGGCGTCGACGGCGGCCTTCGTCGCGGCGTAGTGGACGTAGTCGCCGGGGCTGCCGAGGGTGGCGGCGGCGGACGAGATGTTCACGATGACGCCGTTTCCGCGTGCCGTCATGACCCGCGCGGCACGGCGTGAACACAGCAGTGTGCCCAGGAGGTTGACCTCGACGATCCGGCGCAGGTCTGCGGGGTCGCTGTCGGCGAGGCGACCGAACGGGCCGGTCACCCCGGCGTTGTTGACCAGGCCGGTGACCGGGCCGAGTTGCTCCTCGGCCACCGTGAAGAGCCGCTCCACGTCCGCCTCGACGGAGGTGTCCGCCCGTACGCAGACCGAACGGGCACCGGCCCGCCGTACCGCCTCCGCGACATCCTCGGCGGCCTGCTCGTCCTGGAGGTAGCCCACCGCCACGTCGTGCCCGTCCTCCGCGAGCCGTCGACAGGTCGCGGCGCCGATCCCCCGGCTGCCCCCGGTGACGACCGTGACAAGACGTTTCATCAGCACTCCTCGCGACGACGACCACTCAATGTTCCCCACCTTGTATCCGCGTCCCCCTTGGCGCGACACCCTCCGTAGCCAACACTGAGCCGATGACGCAGCGTGTGGAACTGGCGATTGTGATGGACCGGCTGGCCGTGGACGAAGTGATCACCGAATACGCGGTGGCGGTGGACGACGGCGACTGGGGGGCGTACCGGAAGCTGTTCGCCCCGGACGGGCGAGCCGACTACCGGTCCGCCGGAGGGATCGAGGGGAACGCGGAACAGATCGCCGAGTGGCTCGCGGAGAGCATGAAGTTGTTCCCGATGCGACAACATCTGATCGTCAACCGGCGGATCCGCTTCGGAGCCCTGGACCAGCACACCGACGACACCGCCCGGGTCCAGGCGGACTACGTCAATCCGATGCGCTTCGCCAAGGACGAGGCCAGGGCAGACGACGGCGACGGCTCCACCGCTCCCGACTTCGTGTGCGGCGGGCGGTACGCCTTCGGGCTGCTGCGGACGGACGAAGGCTGGCGGCTGACCGAGGTCGTCGTGGAGGAGAAGTGGCGGCGCCTTCCCGAACGGCGCCCGGAAGCCGTGGTCAACTGATACGACCGGTTCGGCGTCCGCTGTCCGGGATCGACCACGGCGCGCACACCGGAGCCACCAGCGGGTAGGGGGTTCACATGAAGAACTTCGGCGACTGGCTCGTCTCCCCCTGGCGGCGTTCCCTGCTCGCCGTGTTCGCCGGCGCCCTGCCCGTGTTCGCGTTCCCCGCGCCGTCCCTGTGGTGGTTCGCCTACGTCGCGCTCGTCCCCTGGATCCTGCTGACGCGCTCGGCGCCGACCGGGCGGCGGGCGGTGTACGACGGCTGGTTCGGGGGGCTCGGGTTCATGCTGGCCGTGCACAGCTGGCTGGTGCCGAGCCTGAGCGTGTTCATCGTGGTCATCGCGGGGCTGCTCGGCGCGCTGTGGGCGCCGTGGGGCTGGCTGGTGCGCCGCTTCCTAGGTGGCGTGCCGTCGCCCCGGCGGGGCGGTGCCGCGCTGCTCGTCCTGCCCTCGGGCTGGCTGATGGTCGAACTCGTGCGGTCCTGGCAGGGGTTGGGCGGCCCCTGGGGGCTGCTCGGCTCCACCCAGTGGCAGGTGGAACCGGCGCTGCGGCTCGCGTCCGTCGGTGGTGTGTGGCTGCTGAGCTTCCTGGTGGTGGCCGTCAATGTCGCGGTCGCTGTGCTGGTCGCGGTCCGCGCGGTGCGGCTGCCAGCCGTGGCCGGGCTTCTCGTCACCGCCGCCGTGACCTCGGCGGCCTGGGTGTGGTCGCCGCGCCCCGACATCGACGGCCACGTCCGGATCGCCGTCGTACAGCCAGGGATCATCGACGGCGACGAGAGCGGCACCCGGCGCTTCGACCGCGAGGAACAGCTGACCCGCCAACTGGCCGGTCAGGACGTCGACTTGATCGCCTGGGGCGAGAGCAGCGTCAGCTTCGACCTCACCAAGCGGCCCGATCTCGCCCGCCGTATCGCCGCCCTCTCCAAGGAGACCGGCGCCGACATCCTGGTCAACGTGGACGCCGAGCGCTCCGACAAGCCCGGCATCTACAAGAGCTCGATCCTGGTCGGCCCCAGCGGCCTCACCGGCGACCGCTACGACAAGATGCGGCTCGTTCCCTTCGGCGAGTACATCCCGTTCCGCTCGCTGCTCGGCTGGGCGACCTCGGTCGGCAAGGCGGCGGGCGTGGACCGAAGGCACGGCACCGAGCAGGTCGTGATGAACGCGGGGCACGGGCTGCGCATCGGTCCGCTGATCTGCTTCGAGACCGCGTTCCCCGACATGAGCCGCCATCTCGCCCAGGACGGCGCGGACGTCCTCCTCGCCCAGTCGTCCACCTCGTCGTTCCAGCACAGCTGGGCCCCCGAGCAGCACGCCACCCTCGCCGCCCTGCGCGCCGCCGAGACCGGCCGCCCGATGGTCCACGCCACCCTGACCGGCGTCTCCGCCGTCTACGGCCCGAGCGGACAGCGCATCGGATCATGGCTCGGCACGAACAAGAGCACGACCCAGGTCTACGACGTCCCGCTCGCGCACGGCGTCACGCCGTACGTCCGCTACGGCGCCTGGCCGGTGGGTATGGCGCTGCTGATCCTCGCGGCCATGTGCGCCGGCGAGGGGCTACAGGCGCTCAGGCTGCGGCGGACCGGTCCGCGACCGCTCGTACCACCCGCTCGCACAGTTCGTGAGTCGCCAGCGCGTCCCGGGCGCTGAGCACCTTTCCGGCGCGTACGGCGTCCAGGAAGGTGAGCACCACCTGCTCGATGCCGCGCTGCCGGGCCACCGGGACCCAGTCCCCGCGGCGCCGTATGGTCGGCTGGCCCTTGTGGTCGACGACCTCGGCGAGGTTGAGGACCTGACGCTTGGTGTCCTGGCCCGAGACCTCCAGGATCTCCTCCACCGAGCCGCTGAGCCGGTTCATCACCCCGAGCGCGGTGAAGCCGTCGCCGGAGAGCTGGAGCACGAGGTGGTGCAGCAGTCCGTCCTGGACGCGGGCGCGCACGGTGACGTCCTCGACCGGGCCCGGCACCAGGAACCGCAGGGTGTCCACGATGTGGATGAAGTCGTCCAGGATCATCGCGCGCGGCTCCTCGGGGAGCCCGATCCGGTTCTTCTGCATGAGGATCAACTCGCGCGGGTGGTCGACGCACTGCGCGTACCCGGGGGCGTAGCGGCGGTTGAAGCCGACGGCGAGCGACACGGTCCGCTCCTCCGCGAGCCGCACCAGCCGTTCGGAGTCGGCGAGTTCGTAGGCGAGGGGCTTGTCGACGTATGTCGGTACGCCCGCCTCCAGAAGCCGGGTGACGATCTCGGGGTGGACGGCCGTGGGCGCGTGCACGAACGCGGCGTCGAGGCCCTGGGCGAGGAGCGCGTCGAGGTCCGTGTGCCGCTGGTCCGCCGGGAGGTGGAGGCCGTCCGCGACCCGGGCGAGCGTGGCGGGGGTGCGCGTCTGCAGATGCAGCTCGACCCCGGGCAGCCCGCCGAGAACCGGCAGATAGGCCTTCTGCGCGATGTCACCGAGCCCGATGCAGCCGACCTTCACGGAGTCCCCTAACGCTCGCCGAGCGGTACCTCCTGTACCTGCTCAGAAGCATACGGCGGGGGAATAACCGCTGGTGCGGGCGGTCGGAGCAGGCGAGGATGCGGGCATGACCATCGAGCGCAGCGAACCCGGGACCACGGCCGACGAACGCACCATGCTGGAGGGCTGGCTGAAGTACCACCGGGACACCCTCGCCTGGAAGTGCGAGGGGCTGACCGACGAACAGCTGAGGACCGCTTCCGTGGAGCCGTCCACGCTGTCGCTCATGGGCCTGGTGCGGCACATGGCCGAGGTGGAGCGGGGCTGGTTCCGCAAGGTCATGGCGGACGAGCAGGTGGGCCCGATCTACTACACCGACGAGGACCCGGACGGCGAGTTCCATCTCACCGAGGCGGACACCTGGGCGGAGGCGTACGCCACCTGGCAGGCCGAGATCGAGGCGGCGAACGCGCACACGGCCCGGTTCACCCTGGACGACGTCTCCCTGGCCAAGCACCGGCGCACCGGCGAGCACTTCAACCTGCGCTGGATCTACACCCACATGATCGAGGAGTACGCCCGGCACAACGGCCACGCCGACCTGCTCCGCGAGCGGATCGACGGCAACACCGGTGACTGACACCGGCGACTGACGTCACGTCACCCGTCGCTCGTCACCCGGAGCAGGCGCGCGCCGTCCGTAAGGGGGCGGAGATCACCCGTGTGGGGCATCATCCGCCCGTCCGCTGTCCCAAACGGGGCCGGAACCAGCAGAGTTGCGCGGGTGCATCGAACGACGACCACCGCAACGCTCCTGGTCACCGTGGCTGTCTCGGCCCTCTCCGGCTGTGTGACGGTCCAGCGACCGGCGGCCCCCGCTCCCCCGGCCGTACCGTCCCACGCGTCGGTGCCGCGCCCGGACGGCAGCGCGGAGCCGCAGGTCGTACAGGCCCCGGCGCGGGAGGCGCTGGAACTCATCGACCCGTCCCACCGCCCGAAACCCGCCGCGCATCCGCCGCACCGCGCACCGGTCCAGCCCCCGAAGGCGGCCCAGGCACCGGTCCCCCGCTCACCCCAGCACCCTCACCCGTATCCCCACCCCCATCCGCACCCGAAGCCGTACCATCCCCGGCAGCCGGGCGCGGACATTCCGGACGTGGTGAAGTCGGTGCCCAAGACCACGCAGGACGTCTGCGCCCTGGGCAAGAAGTACGGCGGCTGGCAGTCGGACAGCCCGCAGTCGGTCATCTGCGGCCAGACGTACGGCCGTTGAGGCGAGGGGACTCCGGGACCACTGCCACCACCCGGACCCCAGGAACCCTGTCCCGACCGGGCCCTACGGCCGCTGTCTCGGCGGCCCCCAGCTCTCGCCCCCGCCCGCGCCCCCGTCACCCAGCCGCAGCTCCAGCCGGCCGATCGCGGCCCGCACCCCGTTGCCGTAGCCGTCGTCGGCGAGGACGGTGCAGGCGTCACGGGCGCGGCGGATGTGGGTGCGGGCGGCGTCCGGGCGGTCGAGCTTCACATAGTCGGCGGCGAGGTTGAGGTGCAGGGAGGGGTAGAAGGCGCGGATCGCGATCGCCCCCTCCTGACCGACGTTCCCGGAGTCTTCGGCCTCCCCGGGGATTCCGGTGTTCCGCCCGTCCGTCAGCTCGTCCGCCGCCGACAACGCCCTTAGGTCCCAGGCCAGTTCATCGGTCGGGTCGTCCTGGGTGTCGGCCAGGTAGTGGGCGAGTGTGCAGCGGTGCAGCGGGTCGCCGCCCTCGCCCAGCTCCGCCCACAGGCCCAGCAGCCGCTCCCGGGCCTCCTCGCGGTCGCCGCCGTGGTGCAGCATGACGACCTGTCCGATCCGCGTCAGCACAGCGTCCGGCGCCGCCTGCTCCTGTCGCTCCGCCACCGCGTCCTCCGCACTCGCCAGCCACCCTGGCTGTCTCCATCGACGCTAACCGGCGGCACTGACAATCCCCGTCAGGCGGCCCCGGACCGGCCCGGGTGGGGTCAGCCCAGGTTCGGGATGCGCCAGTCGATCGCGGTGTGGCCCTGCTTCGCGACGGCCTCGTCGATCTGGGTGAACGGGTGGGAGCCGAAGAACTTCTTGGCCGACAGCGGGGAGGGGTGCGCGCCCTTGACCACCACGTGGCGCTCCTCGTCGATCAGGGGGAGCTTCTTCTGCGCGTAGTTCCCCCACAGGACGAAGACCGCCGGGTCGGGGCGGTCGGCCACCGCGCGGATCACCGCGTCCGTGAACTTCTCCCAGCCCTTGCCCTTGTGCGAGTTCGCCTCGCCGGAGCGGACCGTGAGCACCGCGTTGAGCAGCAGGACGCCCTGCTGGGCCCACGGCATCAGATAGCCGTTGTCCGGGATCGGGAGGTCCAGCTCCTCCTTCATCTCCTTGTAGATGTTCCGCAGGGAGGGCGGGGTCCTCACCCCGGGGCGGACCGAGAAGCACAGGCCGTGGCCCTGGCCCTCGCCGTGGTACGGGTCCTGGCCGAGGACCAGCACCTTCACCTGGTCGTACGGCGTCGCCTCCAGCGCGGCGAAGACCTCCTCGCGCGGCGGGTAGACCGGGCCCTTCGCGCGCTCCTCCTCGACGAACTCGGTCAGCTCCTTGAAGTAGGGCTGCTGAAGCTCGTCGCCCAGGACCCCGCGCCAGGACTCGGGGAGCATGGAGATGTCGGTCACGTCAACTTCCTTACCGTGTGCGGCAACTGCGATGAGGGGCGACCACGCGATGCGGTCACTGCCATGCCCAGAACCTACAGGCGGCCACTGACAACGGGTGCCAAGAGCCCTGTCACCAGCTGGTCTTGCGGTACAGCTCCCACATCATCATGATCGTCGACGGGTCCAGGGCCTGCTCCCCGCCGGAGACGTCCTCGCTCGCGGCCACGTACTGCCGGCCCTGCCACAACGGCAGCAGCCGCGCGTCGTCCACCAGGACCTGCTGGGCGTCCTCGAACTCCTTGACCACGTCGGCCCGGTCGCTCTCCTGGCGGGACTCGGGCAGCAGTACGTCGGTGATCCTGGTCGACGGGTAGGGCGTACCGAGCGCGTTCTGCTGCCCCACGAACGGCGCGATGAAGTTGTCGGCGTCGGGGAAGTCCGGGGACCAGCCGCGCCCGAACACCGGGTACTCACCCTTCTGGTAGCCCGTCACGTACGTCTTCCAGGGGCGGCTCTTCAGGGTGATCGTGAAGAGCCCGGAGTCGTCCAACTGCCGCTTCAGTTCCCTGAATTCGAGGGCGGTCTCGGAGCCGTAGCGGTCGCTCGTGTACCAGAGGGTGAGCGGGACGCGCTGTTTGATGCCCGCGTCGGTGAGGAGCTTGTGGGCCTTGGGGACGCTGGGGTCTCCGAAGTCGTCGAAGAAGGGGGTGGTGTGGCCGGTGAGGCCCTTGGGGACCATCGAGTAGAGCGGGTCCACGGTGTCGCGGTAGATCTTGTGGGTGATCGCCCCGCGGTCGACGAGCTGGGCGACGGCCTTGCGGACGGCGAGGTTCCCGGCCCACTTGTCCTTGGGGTTGAACACCAGGTAGTTGATGTCGGTGCCGGAGCCGTCGACCAGTTGCAGGCTCTTGGAGGCGCGGCCCTGGAGGGCGATGATGTCGTCGGCGGCGAGGCCGCGGTAGGTGACGTCGATCTTCCCGTCCCGCAGCGCCTTGACCATGGTGGCGGAGTCCTGGAAGTAGCGGATCGTCACCGCGCTGTTCTCGCGCCGGGCGAAGCCCTTGTAGTGGTCGTTCTTGGCGAGTCGGGCCTGTTTCCCGTCGTCGTACGACTTCAGTGTGTACGGCCCGGAGCCGAAGACCTTGCCGTCCTTGCGCAGGGAGTGCGCGGGGTAGTCGTCGGGGTCGACGATCGACATGGCCGGGGTGGCGAGCACGAACGGGAAGGTGGCGTCGGGCTTGTTGAGGTGGAAGACCACCTCGCGGTCGCCGAGCACCTGCACCCGGTCGAGGCTGCCCAGCAGGCCGGCGGGTCCGCCCGACACGTTGATCTGCCTGATGCGGTCGATGGAGTGCTTGACGGCGCTGGCGTCGAGGGTGTCGCCGTCGGCGAACTTCATGTCCGCGCGGAGTTCGCAGCGGTACGTCGTGTTCGAACCGTCCGTGAACCCGCACTTGGCGGCGTCCGGCTCTGGCGCGGTCGCGCCGGACGGGTAGGCCAGCAGCGTCTGGTAGATGTTGCGGAACAGCTCCCAGGAGCCGTCCCAGGAGGCGGCCGGATCGAGTGTGCTGGGGGCGCTGGTGGTCCCGACGACGATGGCTCCCCGGTCGTCGGGATTCTCGTCCGAGAACACACCGCATCCGGCCACCAGGGATATCGACGCGATCGCCGTGCCTGCCCGCAGGCCTCGGTTCCGGGTGAACACACGCACGCTCCTCGATCCGCCGTACCAAGGGTCGGCAGACCGTACCGCAGTTCCGCGGCCCGAAAAGGTGGTTCGGGAGGGGCTGTTGAGCAGCGTTTTTATGACGACGTTGTCATTCGGCTGTGCGCGTTTTATGTCCTGACACGGGCGCCGATTCCGTCAAGGGAACAGCAAAGAGATCGGCGCCCGGGCGGATCGGTCAGCCGACTCCGGCGTTCAGGAGGATGCCGCCGTCGACGACGAGGGTCTGGCCGGTGATCCAGTCGGACTGGTCCGAGGTGAGGAACGCGGCGGTACCGCCGATGTCGGACGGCACGCCGAGCCGGGCCAGCGGGTAGGAGGCGGCGGCCTCCGCCTCGCGGCCCTCGTACAGGGCGGCGGCGAACTTGGTCTTCACGACCGCCGGGGCGATCGAGTTGACCCGTACGCCGGGCGCGAACTCGTGCGCCAGCTGGAGCGTCAGGTTGATCATCGCGGCCTTGCTGACGCCGTACGCGCCGATGAACGGCGAGGCGGAGACACCGGCGAGGGAGGCGATGTTGACGATGGCGCCGCCGTTGTCCTTCTGCCAGGCGTGCCAGGTCTTCTGGGCGAAGCCGAGCGCCGAGACGACGTTGGTCTCGAAGACCTTGCGGGCGACGTTGAGGTCGAGGTCGGCGATGGGGCCGAACACCGGGTTCGTACCGGCGTTGTTGACCAGGAAGTCGACGCGGCCGAAGGCCTCCATCGTGCGCTCGACGACGACGGTCTGGTGGGCCTCGTCGTGGGCCTTGCCGGCGACGCCGATGACGCGCTCGGCGCCGAGGGCCTCGACGGCCTCCTTGAGGGCGTCCTCGCTGCGGCCGGTGATGCAGACCCGGTCGCCGCGGGCGAGCAGCGCCTCGGCGACGCCGTAGCCGATGCCGCGGCTGGCGCCGGTGATGACGGCGACCTTGCCGGAGAGTTCAGGCAGTTCAGTCATGGTTTCCCGCGTTCCCGTGTTCCTGTGTTCCTGTGTTCCCTAGTTGAGCGGTCCGCCGGCGACGTACAGCACCTGGCCGGAGACGAACCCGGCCGCCTCGTTGGTGAAGAAGGCGACGGCGTTGGCGATGTCGTCGGGCTCGCCGACGCGCTGCACCGGGATCTGGGTGGCGGCAGCGGCCTTGAAGTCGTCGAAGCCCATGCCCACGCGGGCGGCGGTCGCGGCGGTCATGTCGGTGGCGATGAAGCCGGGGGCGACCGCGTTGGCCGTGACGCCGAACTTGCCGAGCTCGATGGCGAGGGTCTTGGTGAAGCCCTGGAGACCGGCCTTGGCGGCGGAGTAGTTGGCCTGGCCGCGGTTGCCGAGGGCGGAGGACGAGGAGAGGTTGACGATCCGGCCGAAGCCCGCGTCGACCATGTGCTTCTGGACGGCCTTGGTCATCAGGAACGAGCCGCGCAGGTGCACGCCGAGGACGGTGTCCCAGTCGGCGACGCTCATCTTGAAGAGCAGGTTGTCGCGGAGCACGCCCGCATTGTTGACGAGGATCGTCGGCGCGCCCAGCTCGGCGACGATCCGCGTGATCGCGGCCTCGACCTGCGCCTCGTCGGAGACGTCGGCGCCGACCGCGAGGGCCTTGCCGCCGGCCGCGGTGATCTTCTCCACGGTGTCCTTGCAGGCGGCCTCGTCGAGGTCGATCACGGCGACCGCACGGCCCTCGGCCGCGAGGCGTACGGCGGTGGCGGCGCCGATGCCCCGCGCCCCGCCGGTGACAATCGCGACCCGCTGCTCAGTGGTGGACATTGCTGGTTCTCCTCGCCCTTGAGAATCTCTCGCCCTTGAAACACGGCCCGCCGGTGAGCGACCGCTTAGTACCTTCGGCAGTCGTGACGCTAGAAGCCCTGGCACTCGGTGTCAACGTGCGCGCGGCCAGGTGTGATCCATTACCTCACCAGCAGGTCCAGCAGGCGCTCCGCCTCGGCCGCCGGATCGACGGTGAGCCCGGTGTGCACGGGCCCCGGCTGCACCACCGTGGACCGCGGCGCGATCAGCCACCGGAACCGCCGCCCGGCATCGTCCACCGCCGCCTGCCCGGCCGCCTCCCCGCCCGCGCACACACCCTCCACGGCGCCGAGCGCGGCCTTGATTCCGGCCACGTCGGCCGCCGGGTCGAGAGCGAGCAGCCTCGCCTCGTCCAGATGGGTGCGGGCACCGACGTAGGACTGGGCGCGGCAGTAGACGAGGACCCCGGCGTTGACGCACTCGCCGCGCTCGATGCGCGGTACGACCCTCAGGAGGGCGTACTCGAATACGTCGCGGGTGTTCGCCTCGCTCGGGCGGATGATGTGGCGCTCGGTCACTGGAGTCCCTTGATGCGTTCGTGGAGGAAGGGCACGCGCGCGAGGAGGGGTGCCGCGTACGCCTCACGGAGGAGGTCCGGGGTGTCGAAACCGGGTTCGCCGGTCAGCCAGGCGTCGGGGATCTCGGCGGTGACTTCCGCGAGGAGTTCCTCGGTGACCTGCGGTGCCAGGTCTACGGCCGCGGTCGCGACGTCCGGTGCGAAGCGGGCAAGGGCGTGGTCGGCGGCGTCGTAGGGGCGGGCCGCGGAGGTCTGGGCGCCGGGCCAGTTGTGGTGCCAGATCATGGTGGCGCCGTGGTCGATGAGCCACAGGTCGCCGTGCCACATCAGCAGGTTGGGGTTGCGCCAGGAGCGGTCGACGTTGTTGACGAGGGCGTCGAACCAGACGATGCGGCCGGCCTCCTCGGGGCTCACCGGGAAGGCGAGCGGGTCGAAGCCGAGCGCGCCGGACAGGAAGTCCATGCCGAGGTTGGTGCCGCCGCTGGACTTGAGCAGTTCCTGGACCTGCTGGTCGGGTTCGCCGAGGCCGAGCACGGGGTCGAGGTCGAGGGTCACCAGGCGGGGCACCCTGAACCCCAGCCGCCGGGCCAACTCCCCCACGACGACCTCGGCGACGAGCGTCTTGCGGCCCTGCCCCGCGCCGCTGAACTTCATGACGTACGTCCCGAAGTCGTCGCCCTCGACGAGCCCGGGCAGCGAGCCGCCCTCACGCAGGGGTGTGATGTAGCGGGTCGCGATCACTTCCTTCATGAAGTGAGCATAGTGATCGAGCGTGATCACCGGCCAAGAGCGCCCGAGTGTCCGCGCCTGCCTCACCACCGACGCTCCGCAGCCGCCGAGGTCCACGATTTCAACCCGCACCTGACCAGACAACGGCCAAGAAAAGGAATGTAAAACCTTGTCAACCAAGGGAATGTGAAACAACGTCAATTCTCCTCGGCCGCTGGTCATACCTCTCGCACAACAAGGAATAGCGCAGTGTTCACCCGATCTTTCCTGGGTACGGTGACGCGCAGGTTGCCACATATGCGCGAGAGGAGATCCGCTGTGCGGAAAACTGTGTGTCTGGTCGAATCGCCGCGAACGGGTGCGGGGCAGGACGCCGCTCGGAGTCTGGCGAACTGGGGATACCGGACGGTGATCCTGGTCGACCGGCCGGAGAAACTGGACCAGTTTCTGCTGGACGACTATCGGGACATCGGGACGAGCATTGTCGGGTGCGACACCTCGTCGGCATCCGCGATCGCCGAAGCGGCGCGCGAAATCGCGGGAGACGACCTCGCGGGGGTGACCTCCGTGTACGAGTACTTCGTCGCGGTCGCCGCGGAAGCCGCCGCCGCGTTGCATCTGCCGGGCCCCGCGCCGGAAGCCGTGCACCGGTGCAGGTCGAAAGCGGGCATTCGGTCCGCGTGTGACTCCGCGCCCGGTCTGAATCCGCGTTATGAACTCGTGCACGACGTGGCGGGAGCGTTATCCGCCGCCGAGAAGACGGGCTATCCGGTCGTCGTCAAACCCGTCGGCCTGACCGGCAGCGTATTCGTCCGGCGGTGCGACGACGCGTCGGAGGTGGCACGAGTAAGTGGACACATCCTCGGCACCCGCAGCTACCTCGGTGTCGAGATGGACCCGACGGTGGTGGTCGAGGAGTATCTGGCCGGCCCGGAGTACTCGGTGGAGGCGTTCGACGGCCGCGGCCTGGGCATCACCGCGAAGACGAGCGGACCGCTGCCCTACTTCGTCGAGCTGGCCCATCAGTTTCCGGCCACCGTGGAGCCGGGCCTGGCGGCGCTGATCGTCGAGACCGCCGAGCGCGGGCTCCGGGCCGTCGGTCTCGACTGGGGTCCTGCGCACGTCGAGGTGAAGTTCGCCGACCGGGAGCAGCGGATTCCGCGGTTGATCGAGGTCAACCCCCGGGTCGGCGGTGACCGGGTACCGGAACTGGTCCGGCTCGCCACCGGCATCGACCTGACGGCGCGGCACATGGCCGCGGTCGTCGGCAGGCCGTGGCCGGAGTCGTCCGCCGCCGCGGCACCGGCCGCCGCGATCCGGTTCGTCGCGATGCCGGACACCGGCGAGCTGGCCTCGATCGACGGGGTCGAGGACGCCCGGCGCGGCGCCGGGGTGACCGAGGTGCACATCAAGAACCGGATCGGCGATGTGTACCGCTCGCACGGCTCCAACCGCGACCGGATCGCACACGTCATCGCCACCGGCCCGAACGCCGATGACGCGCTCAAGAACGCCACGAGCGCCGCCGACGAGTTGCGGTTCGGCTGGAAGCCGATCGAGGGCGACGCCGAATACGTGTGAGCCCGGGAGAAACACTCCGTCCTTTTGCACACGCCCGAGGAGCGCAGCAATCGTGAAGGTACTCATTCTCAACCGGTTCTCACTCGCCCGCGTTGATTACCGTAAGTGGGCCCGCCCGTCGGACGAGCTGTATCTGATCACCAGCAGTGATGCGGTCTCCGCCGACGAGACCGCCCGCAAGAACGAACTGGCCGGATTCGCGCACACCGAGATCGTCGACGACTACGCCGATTCGGCGCTGCCGGAATACCTGGCGCATCGGCTGCACGATCGGCACGCGTTCGGAAAGCTGCTGGCCATGTCGGAGTTCGACCTTCTCCGGGCCGGTCGGCTCCGTGACGCCTGGGGTATTTCCGGTCAGTCGCAGGCCGAGGCGTCATTGTTCCGCGACAAGATACGCATGAAAGACGTGTTGGCCGAATCCGGTGTCAGGATCGCCGCTTACCGGACCGTCGACGATGTCACCGACCTCGTTCGCGCGGCCCGCGAACTCGGATTCCCGCTCGTGGTCAAACCCCGGCTGGGCGCCGCCTCGGTGGGCGTGACCCTCATCGAGAACGACACGGATCTGGACACTTTCCTCACCCGGAACCCGCTGTCCGTCGGGGACGCTCCGGCCAACCTCATGGCGGAGTCCTTCGTCTCCCACGCGTTGTTCCACATCGACGGGATCGTCGACTCCGGTGAGGTGAAGGTCTGTTGGCCCTCCGAACAGACCACGTCATGTCTGGAGATCACCCAGGGCGCGGTCTGTCTCAGCACCTTCCTCGACGCCGACGATCCCCGGCTGCCGGCCTTGCGGGACATGACCGTCCGCGCGGTCGAGGCTCTCGGCATCGAGGAGACCGCGCTGTTCCACGCGGAGATCTTCGCGTCGGCGGACGGCTTCGTGTTCAACGAGGTCGGGTGCCGGGTCGGCGGGGCCAAGATCCGCGACCAGTTGGAGCACGGCTTCGACGTCGACCCCATCGAGTGGTTCGCCCGCGCCTACCTCGGCAACCCGCTCCACCACACCCTCCGGTCAACGCCCGTACGGCAGACCGGATACGCGCTCGTGCCCCCGCGACCCGGCCTCGTCGAAGCGCTCGGCGAGCTCCAACTGCCCGCGTCCATCACGCTGTTCGAACCGAAGGTCGGCCCCGGTGACGTGATGTCACGACCCACGTCGAGCACCTCCGCGATCGCCTCGTTCGTGGCGGTCGGCGCGACGCAGGCGGACGTGGTCCGTGACCTCGACACCGCTGTCGCCGCCCTGCGTTCGGTACTGGTCGTCCGGGAGCTCCCGGCAGAGTCCGACCGGTGACGGCACCGACTCCCGCCCCCGCGCTGCATCGTGACGCCACGATCCTGGGCTTCGTCGCCGCCCGGGCACTGGCGATCCTGGGCGACCAGACGGTGACGTTCTTCGTCCCGATCGCGGTGTACGGGGCGACGCAGCAGGTCACGTCGTCGGGCATCGCGTTCCTGGTGCAGTGGCTGCCCCGGATCCTGTCGATGCCGGTCTCGGGCGCCTACGTCGACCGCTTCCGCGCCCGGCGGCAACTCGTGGTGGTCGACCTCGCCCGGGTCGCGATGCTGCTGCTGGCCGCGGTCACCGGTTCGCTGCCGTTGCTGGTGGTCGCCGGTGGCGCGGCCACGCTGCTGAACGGGCACTCCACCATCGCGGTGGAGAGCATCCTCGGCCGCCAGGTCGCCCGGGACCGCTACCCGCAGACCCAGGCGAGATTCCAGGCCGCACAGCAACTCGTGACGGTCGCGGGCCCCGCTCTCGGCGGCATGTTGCTCGGCGTCCTGCCGGTCGACGCGGGTCTGGGCGTCATCGCCGCGATCTTCCTGGTCGCCGGGGTGTGGACGGGGCTGTGCTTCCACGCCCTGGACCGGGTGGTGGTCGAAACGGGCGGCGAGAAGCTGTTCCGCCGCCTCGGCACCGGTTTCTCCACGGTGTTCGGCAGCCGCCCGATCCTCTCGCTGATCGCGGTCACCCTCGGCGTCAACCTCACCGCGAGCCTGGTCCTGGCGTCGCTCCCCGCGATCATCATCGGCGACCTCGGCCAATCCGAGCCGACCGTAGGGCTGTTGGCGGCGACAGCGACGGTGGTCAGCTTCCTCGCCGCCCTCCTGACCGCTCCGATCGCCAAGAGACGCGAGGTCGACGTCTTCCTCTGGCCCGTCGCCCTCCTCCTCGTGACCGGCGCCCTGTGCATGATCCTCGCCCACGACGTCATGGTCATGGGCATCGGCTACGGCTGCTGGAGCGCCGGCGTGACGGTCTTCACGATCTGGATGCGCACCTGGCGTATCCGGGTGATCCCGACCGAGCAACTCGGGGCCACGCTGGGGGTGTTCTCCTCGATGATCCTGGCGTCGGCACCACTGGCCGGAGTCATCTTGGCCACGGCGGGCGGCAGTTGGGACCCCCGGACCATCCTGGCTGTCGTCGCCGTCGTCAGCCTCGTAGTGGCACCCGTGTCCCTGGTGGTGTTCCGACGCCAGGTGCGGCCCCCGGTCGTGCCACCGGCACCGCGAATACCATCGGGGCATGGACATGGTTTTCGGTCGTGATCTCGTTTCCGAAACCGGGGCACACGCGGACGTGGCCCGGAACATCCAGACCTCTCTGAAGAGAATCACCGAAACGGATTCCGCAGTCGAGGCATTCGAAGAGGAACCGGACAGGGAAGCCCGGCTGGCCCCGATACCCACAGACAATTCCGGGCCACTGCGCGGGGCCACCCTGGGCGTCAAGGACATCTTCGCCGTCGACGGCCTGCCCACCACGGGCGGTTCGGCGCTCGACCCGGGCGAGTTCACGGGCCCCGAGGCATCCGCGGTCACTCTGCTACGGCGGGCCGGCGCCGTGGTCGTAGGAAAAACAAAGACCGCGGAATTCGCCTGCGTACATCCACCATCGACCCGAAACCCGCACGACCTGCGGCGCACACCCGGCGGTTCCAGCAGCGGTTCCGCGGCGGCCGTGGCGACCGGAGCCGTAGGCCTGGCGGTGGGGACGCAGACGATCGGCTCGGTGATACGGCCGGCGTCCTACTGCGGTGTCGCGGGTTTCAAGTCGACGCAGGGCAGCGTCTCTTTGGACGGGGTCATTCCCTGCGCCCGGAGTTATGACTCGTTCGGGCTTTTCGCCACGTCCGTGTCCGGTCTCGCACTCGGCGCTTCGGTGTTCTTCGAGGACGAGCACCCCATCGGCGGGAAACCCGTCGTGGCCGTGCCCGCCCGTGAATATCTGACGCTGGCCACCGAAACGACGAACGAGGTGTTCGGCGCCGCGGTGCGTGATCTCGCCGCGGCCGGTCTCGACATCGTGCACACGGACCTGGCGACCGACATGGCCGTTTTCTCCAAGACTCAGTCGGTCATTTTCGCCGCCGAATTCGCGCAGGCCCACGAGGATCGCTTCCGTCGGTACGGGAACCTGCTCGGCGCGGGGACCACGGAGGTGATCCGGCGAGGGCTCGGTTTTTCGGAGCGTGAGTACGCGGACGCCGTCGGTGAATTGGCCGAACAGCGCTCCGCCTTCGACGCCAGGATGGATCAGGAGGGCCTCGACCTTGTCGTGGCGCCGGCCGCGACCGATGTGGCGCCGCTTGGCCTTTCGTCCACCGGCAGCCCGGTGATGAGTCTGCCCTGGAGCCACTTCGGCCTGCCCTGCGTGACGATCCCCTTGCCGCGAGGCATCGGGGAGTTGCCCCTCGGACTCCAGCTGGTGGGGCGCCGTCACACAGACATGCGGCTGCTCGGTTGGGCCGGCGAAATCGCCGCCACCATCGGTCAGTTGACGGATCGTCAGCCGGGCAGCAGGCCGCGAGTCTGAGCCTCGTACCGGGCGCCGGGATCGTCGAACGCCTCGATCTCCCGGAGGTATCCGAGGAGCTTCGAGGCGGTCGCGCGGTTGTAGTCGGCCTGGGTCCGCTCGCTGAACGTCTCGGCGAGTACCTGACGCACCGCGTCGGGCTTGAGTCCGTAGCCGCCGAGTTCGGTTCCGATGGACGGCACGTCGGGACGGAGGAACACGTCGATGAGTTCGGGGAAGAGCCGTGCGGAGAAGGCGCGTTCCGCATGGTTCAGGGAGGCCCATAAATAGGTCAGGTAAGAGGCGAAGTAGGCGTGGTGCCGGCCTTCGTCCACCGCGTGGTCGTGCAGGGTGTCGACAACGGCTCCCGACACCTCGCGGGACTTCGATATCTCCGTCAGGGACGCGGTGATGAGTGTTTCCGAGACGATGGTGAAAAGCAGGTCGATGAAGCCCGCCTTGGCCGGATCGTGCTTCTCCTTGAGTGCCGCCAACCGGCGCAGGAAGTACGGCTCTTCGTCGACCTCTGGTGCGATGCCCGTGCGCGCCTGTACTTGCCGCATCAGGTCGACGGAGAAGTATCCGTGGTAGGCCTCGTCGCAGTAGATCTTCAGGGCGTCGAAGCGCATCTGATCCGGGATCGGCACCTGTATGTTGCCCTGCGAGATGCCGAGGACGACGTAGTTGACCACCATGAACTCCAGCTTCGAAGTGAAGTGGAGGTAGCGGTAGAGCTGTTGGGCCAGCAGTCTGCGGAACAGTTCGGGGCGGAGTTCGGCGACGAGTTCGTGCTTCGCGACCGGGACCAGATCCGCGGGGAAGAGGTCGCCGGCGTCGTCGGAAAGCGTGCGGCGCGGACTGGACCGTACGGAGGCGCGACGGTCCCAGTTCGCGAATGGGGTGCGGTAGTCGGGGAGTTTGGCCAATGAATCGTCAAGTTTCGCCGACGAATCGTCGGCCTGTGCTTGGTTGCGTGTTAACTGGCTGATTGGGCAGAATGCAGCAGCCGCACAGCCCGTGAAAAGTCCGACAGTACCGCACATTCTCGATTCTCCTGGAGTTCGTATTCTGAGTTCTGGGGGATTTCGGGGCACTATCCGAGAGGTGAAGCACCGCATGACGACGCAGCCCGGTCGGTGGGCCGAGGAAGAGTTCAAGACCGTCACCGAGGAGCAGTTGGCCGAGCAGTTGGCGTACTACTCGAGTCGTGCGGGGGAATACGACGACTGGTGGCTACGGCGGGGATCCTTCGACAAGGGCGAGGCCGCGAACGAGGTCTGGTTCCGCGAGGCGGAGCTCGTCCGATCCGTACTGCACTCGGTCGAGCTCGGCGCCGACGTTCTCGAACTCGCCCCCGGTACGGGCACTTGGAGCGTTCACCTCGCCCCGCGCGCCCGGAACCTCCTGCTGGTCGACGGGTCGGCCGAGATGCTCGCGCAGAACCCGGTGGCCAAGGAGGAACAGGTCCGGACCGAGATCGCGGACCTGTTCACCTGGGAGACCGACGAGCGGTTCGACGCGATCGTGTTCACTTTCTGGATCTCGCATGTCCCGCGCGAACGGCTCCGTCCTTTCTTCCGTTCGCTGGGGAGTTGGCTACGGCCCGGCGGTCGGCTGTTCTTCGTCGACGATCTGCCGCTCGCGACCACCGAACCGCATGTGGACGGCGCGGCCGGGCAGACCATGACGCGTCGGCTCAACAGTGGTGAGAGCGCGACCATCGTCAAGAACTTCTACCCGGCCGCCGAACTCGTCGCCGCCGCCGATGAGTTCGGAATCGATCTGGAAGTGCGGGAGAGCGAGACGTACTTCCAGTACGGCACCGGCCGCAGGCGCTGAGTCGCGGGTCGCGGCGGAGTGGTCAGCCGACACCGATCGTCGCCGTTCTGAGTTCGGTGAAGAACTCGATCGCGTCGTCGGCGCACTCCGCCGGGCCCACCTGGGACTCCTTGGTCCCGATGTGCGGCATGTGCGGAAACGCGCCCACGCCAGGCCGGTTGACGTGCAGCATGCCGGCCTCGGCCTCGGTGAGGAACCGGCCGATGAGCGGCAGGCTGGCCGTGAACAGGGTGGCCGACATGCCGTACCGGACGGAGTTGTTGATGGCCACGGCCTCGTCGAAGTCACGGCAGCGCAGGACCACCAGGATCGGGCCGAACACCTCGGTGTTGGCCAGCGGCGCGTCCGCGGCGATTCCGGTGAGTACCGTCGGGGCCATGAAGTAGCCGCCGTCCTCGGTGACCACCGCGGTCCCACCGGTGACGAGTTGGGCGCCCTCGTGCACGGCCGCGGACACGGCGTCCAGGCAGCGTTCGAGGGCGGCGCTGTTGATCAGCGGACCGAGATCGGTCCCTGGATCGTCCGGGCGGCCCACCCGTAGCGCGTTCGCGCGGGCCGCCAGCAGTTCGACGAACTGCTCGAAGACGTCGTCCTGGACGATGGCCCGGCTGGTCGCGGAACACCGCTGACCGGCCTGCCCGAAGGCGCCGTGCGCGACGGCGTGGGCCGCCTTCTCCAGATCGGCGTCCGCCAGTACAACTACCGCGTTTTTCCCGCCCATTTCGAGCTGGGTCCGGGTGAGCGACGCGGCGGCGGCTGCCTGGACACGGCGGCCGACGTCGACGCTCCCGGTGAAGGACACCCCTTTGACCAGGGCGTGTTCGACGAGGGCGGCCCCGGTCGGGCCGTCTCCGTGCACGAGGTTGACCACACCGGCCGGAACTCCCGCCTCATGGGCCAGAGTTACCAGCCGCTGTGCGGTGAACGGGGCCAGCGGTGACGGCTTCAGCACCACCGTGCAGCCGGCCACCAGGGCGGGGGCCAGCTTCCACACCGGGATGGCCAGCGGGAAGTTCCACGGCGTGATGAGCCCGACGACGCCGATCGGGTGGCGTGTGGTGGAGCTCCAGGTGTCCGGGCTGTCGGACGGCAGCGTCCGGCCCCCGAGCCGTCGGCCCAGCCCGGCTGCGAACCGGACGATCTCGATCGACCGGGCCACCTCCGCGTCCGCCTCCGCCCCGGTCTTGCCGTGTTCCGCGGTGATCAGCCGGGCCAGTTCGGCACGGTCCCGCTCCATCAGCGCGGCCAGCCGGTGGACGAGGTCCGCGCGGGCGATGGATCCCAACCTCCGCCACTCCGGGAGCTGTTCGTGTGCCGTCCTGACCGCGCTGTCGACAACTCCCCGGTCCGCGACGGGAATCCGGCCTAAGGACGTACCCGGCCGGGCGGGGTTCACTTTCTCCAACAGGGCACCGACCTGGAGGTGTTGGCCGCCGACGAGGTGTGCGCCCGGCTGGATGCGGTCGGTCCGCACATCAACGCTCGACGACATCAGCGTTCCTCCGCTCTTCCCGGGCGCCGTTCAGGATCTGCTTGGCCACGCCCTGGCCGATCGACTCGAACCGGTCCTCGGCGGAGAGCAGTGCGGCCACGTCCTGGTACTTGAACACATCGCCCAGCGGCGCCAGTTGGTTCTCCACGGGGGCTGCCGTGCCCTCGGCGAGGATGGACCCGAGTATGCGGCGGACCGAGGTGATGGCACCCCGCAGACCCTGGTTGGCGTAGATCGCGAGCGAGGCTCCGCCGGCCCTCAGCTCCTCCATCGTCACGCTGTTGTACGTCGTCGGGACGACCACGATCGGCAGCTCGCCGTCGTAGGCGGCGCAGAACGAGTAGATCTCGTCCGGTGTGGTGCGCTTGGAGTGGATCAACAGGGCGTCCGCGCCCGCGAGTTCGTACGCCTCGGCCCGGCGCAGGGCTTCGTCCAGGCCGTAGCCGGAGATGAACGCCTCGATGCGGGCGATGATGACGAAGTCCTCGGTGACACGTGTCGCCACCGCGGCGGCGATCTTGCCCGCGAAGTCCTCGATGGGGACGAGGGCCTGGTTGCCGGCGACGAAGCTGTTGAGCTTGGGGAAGGTCTTGTCCTCGATGCAGACGCCCTGGACCCCGGCGGCCTCGTAACTGCGCACCATGTGGACGACGTTGCCGATGCCGCCGAATCCGGAGTCGCAGTCCGCGAGGACCGGGACGGACACCTTCTCGACCATCGCCCGGGCCACGGCGAGGCATTCGTTCATGCTGAGGATGTTGGCGTCGGGGACGCCCAGCGAGGCGGAGATCTCCAGCCCGCTCGCCCAGACCACGTCGAAGCCCGCCTGCTCGACGAGTTGAGCGGTCAGCGGGTTGTGGGCGCCGGCCGCTTTGGCGAGGTCGGCGTCGTGCAGCAGGGCGCGCAGGGACTTTACCGGTGACATTGATGTTCTCCCTTGCGGAGATGGGGTGACCGAGCGGCGACGTCTTGGCCGAACGGTGGTTGATGGGCCGGGCGCTGAATTCCGGCTGAGCGCCTGTTACTTGGCCGCGAGGAGGTGGGTGAAGCGCTCGCGCAGCTCGTGCGGGGTGTGCGCGACGCGGCGGCCGACGGGCTCGCTGCGCGGCCGGACCTTCGCGTGGACGAAGGCGGGGAAGGCGTCGATCGCCGCCCAGTCGATGTCCGGTGTGTGCACGGAGATCGCCCGGCGATAGCCGAAGGCCAGTGCGGCGGAGACGGGGTCCTCGAACGGCACCGTGCGCTGGCCGCCGGTGCTGCCGTGGACACCGTTGTCGAGTACGACGTGGAGCAGCCGTGCCCCGGTCGCCCCGACGCTCAGCATGCCGCCGGTGTTCATGGCCAGCGAGCCGTCACCGTCGAGTACCACGACCGGCCGGCCGGGATCGGCCAGGGCGACTCCGACGCCGACGGGAGCGGCCATGCCCATGGAGCCGACGAGATAGAAATTCCCGTCGCGGTCCTGGAAGTTGAACAGGTCGCGGGAGATGTGCCCGCAGGTCGAGATCACCGCGGCGGTGGGGAACGCCGTCAACACCGAGCGGAACATGTCCTCGTACTGCATCAGACCCCCGAGGTGATCAGGACGGCCACCGCGCGGTTGCCGTCGTCGTGGAGGTCCACCGCGGCGTCGATCGCCCGGGCGGGGTCTTCCGGGTCCAGGAGCACATGCCCGATTCCTACGGCGTCGAGGACACGGAGCAGTTCGCGGCCGATGATGTCGTGCTCGACGGCGTCCGTGTCGTCGAAGCCGCGCCAACTCAGCAGCACCAGTGGGTTGATGCCGTAGATCTGGGTGAGCGAGGTGAAGGAGTTCAGGCTGTAGCCGAGCCCGGAGTTCTGCATCAGGACGAACGGGGTCCGGCCGCCGAGCCGGGCGCCGACCGCGATGCCGACAGCGGTGTCCTCACGTGGCGCGGGGACATAGGTCAGCCCCAACTCGCTTGTGGTGTCGGGCGATTCGAGGTGCCGGAACAGGCCGGTCAGGAGGGAGCAGGGCACTCCTGTGGCGAAGTCGAAGCTGTGCGCGGCGAGTTGTTCCAGGGTGCGGAGCGCGACGTCCGTCGCCACCTGGGTCATGACCCGATTCCCTGGGCCGCGTAGCCGAAGAGGACGGCGGTCAGCGCGAAGCAGAGAACCAGAAATCCCTTGAGATAACGCCCGCGGAGTTTCGGTACCGTGAAAGGCGCGACATTCAGGATCGCGACCGCGAATCCGGCCGCCGCGGCGCCGCCGATCGCGGCGCCCGGCGCCAGTGCCCAGAGGACGAGCAGCACAAGGGCGACCACCACCGGGTTGTAGAAGATCGGCATCCCCGAGAATTTCCCCCCGTCGAGTCCGTAGACGTTGAAATAGGCGAGCCGGGTGACGCCGGCGACGACTATCAGGGCGGCCGGGATCAGCAGGAACGCATTCCAGTTCCCCACCGCGAGGACCAGTACGGCCGGTCCGACACCGCTGCAGACGGCGTCCGCCAACGAGTCCAGCTGGAGTCCCAGCGAGGACATGTACGCGGGCCGGTTCTTGGTGCTTCGGGCGATCGGCCCGTCGAAGCAGTCCAGGATGACCGCGATCACCCCCATCGCGGCGGATAACTGGAGCCGTCCCTGTGCGGCGAAGTAGATGCCGAGAAGGCCGCTCACCACACCGGCGATGGTGCAGAGGTTCGCCCAGTCCGCCAATAAGGAGAGGATCGTCGGATTGTCCCGACCGGCTGGATCAGTCGGCTTGGTCGGTTCGGCCAGCTCGGCCTGGGCGTTCTGCTGAGTCATGCGTCCACCACGTTCTGCAGCCAGAGTTCGACGTTCATGTACATCCAGACCTTCTTTCCGTAGAAGTCGTGATCCAGGTTCTGTGGATTCGACAGGAACTGTTCCATCCGGCGTGGATCGAATATCCCGCGCCGGGTCGCGAGCGGGTCGAGGAGGATGTCCTTGGCCTCGTCGAGCATTCCGGCCCGCATCCAGTCGTCCAGCGGTGTGGGAAAGCCCATCTTCTTGCGCTGGGTCAGTTCGCGGGGCAGATAGCGCTCGGCGAGCTTCCGCAGCAGGGTCTTCGTCGTGTCCAGGCTCTCGGAGGCGTCGAAGGCGGGCGTGGAGACGGAACGGAACTGGGACCAGCGGCTGTTCCAGCGCATTTTGTATTTGACCGGCATCCGGACGAACGTCTCGATGAGTTCCGCGTCCACGAAGGGAACGCGTCCTTCGAGGCTGGCCGCCATGCCGATGGTGTCGACCTTGTCGAGGATCGCGCCGATGTGCAGGTGCTGGAAAGCGTGCAGCACCGAGTCGTAGGGGTTGCCCTTCCGCGAGCGGCCGAAGGATGCCTCGAACGGATACCGGGTGGCGCGATCGCCGTTGAGAATCGCTCGGGATTCGGCGGTGAAGAGTTCGTTCTTCTCCTCGAACGGCACCCAGTTGTAGACGCGGTAGAAGTGTTCGAGGTGGCTTCGTACATCGAGATTGGCCAGTACGGAGGTCTGGCTGGGACCGCGTCCGGAGATTATTCGTTCGACCGCGTCTGCGGGAAGTATTTTCCGTAGGGCGCCGATTTTCTTCCAGTCCAACGGCGATCGCATGACGCGTCCATAGCCGCCGAACAGTTCGTCCGCGCCGTCGCCGGAAAGGGCCACGGTGACGTCGTGTTTCATGAGCTTGGACAGCTCCAGGACGGCGATCTCCTGAGGAATGCTCAGGGGGGCGTCCCGGTGCCGGATGAGCGGCACCAGACCCTTGCGGTAGTCCTCGTGGCCTACGACGAGGTGCTGATGCTCGGCGCCGACCTCCCTGGCGACGGCCTCGGCGAACCTGCCCTCGTCGTACGCGCCGTCGCCGTACCCCACCGAGAAGGTCTTGATGGGCCGGTCGCTCATTCTGGCCATCATGGCCACGATCAGGCTGGAGTCGAGCCCGCCGCTGAGGTAGGCGCCCAGGGGCACTTCGGACACCATGCAGCGGCGGATCGACTGCTCCAGCAGGTGGTCGGCGCGGTCCAGCCAGTCCGCCTCGGAGGTGGTCCGGTCGATGTCCGGGACCGGAAGGCTCCAGTACTGACGGACCTTGATCTCGGTGCCCTTGACAGTGAGCACATGGCCGGGGAGGACCTTTTCGATGCCGTCGAAATAGCTCACTCCCCATACCGGCTGTCGGAAGGTCAGATAGCTCGATATGCCGTCCAGGCTGGGCACCCGGCGGAATTCGGGGTGCGCGAAGATGGACTTCATCTCCGAGCCGAACAGGAACTGCGCACCGACCTGTGCCCAGTAGAGCGGCTTGATACCCAGCCGGTCCCGCGCGAGGGTCAGTGTTCCCGTGCGCGGATCATGGATCCCGAAGGCGAACATTCCCACGAGTTCGTCCACGACCCGCTCGCCCCATTGCAGGTATCCCCTCAGGATGGACTCGGTGTCGCTCGTCGTCCGAAACCGGTGGCCAAGCCCCTCCAAACGGGCACGCAGTTCACGGTAGTTGTAGATTTCGCCGTTGAAGACGAGGGCCACACCGCTGTGCTCGTCCGTCATCGGCTGGTGTCCGTGCGGCACGTCGATGACGCTGAGCCGCTGGAAACCTAACCCGATCGGACCGTCGATGTGCAGGCCGTTTTCGTCGGGACCGCGATGGACCAGGCACTCGGTCATCATTTTGAGCAGGTCGGTCTGGTCGAAATTCCGTCCGTCGGTCTGGAAAACGCCTGCCACGCCACACATTGCCGTTTCCTCCCTTTTGTGGACTGCTCGAAACTCTATGAGCTACTCGAAGCGTTCCTTCGCGAGCAGATAGTCGTCCTCGTCGTCGATCTCGGCCCATTCGTCGGTCTTGGCATCGACGAAAGAGACCGGGACGGCCTTGCTGACCTCGGTCATGACCGAGGTGAAGTAGGCGTCCGTGCCACGGCCGGCGGTCATTTCCGCGACGACGGCATCGGCGAGCAGGTCGGCCGCTGCACTGGTCGCGCTCAGGAATCCCACGTAGTTCCCGTCCGCGTCGGCCGGAGCGATGTAGTTTCCCATGTCCACGCTTCCGTCGTACGCGCGACGCACCCGCATGGTGCCGGTCAGTCTCGTGGAGAGGTCGACCAGCAGATGGATTCCGGCCAGCCCGTCCCACAGATCCGCCATGGCCTGATCGGACACGACGACGTCACCGAAGAGCACGGCACAGTCGTGGCCACGCAGCAGCTGGGCGTGGGTAGCGAGTGTCCAGAGGTTATTGGTGCTTTCGAAGTCCGGATAGTAATGCAGAGTCGCACGGGCGCCGACTTCTTGGGCGATCTGTTCGGCTTCGTGGCCGACTATGACATGAACATCAGTGACGCCGTTCAGACCGAGTTGGTTCAGCACCCGGGATATCAGTGTCTCTCCGTCGATCCGGATCAGACACTTCGGCTGCCCTTCGGTTATGCCCCTGGCTCGGGTACCCCGGCCGGCGCAGAGCAGGATTGCACGACGATACGTCATTACTTCTCCTCGGAGCACAACACGTTCCGCAACGCTTCAACACCGTACGGATCGGTCACGTCCAAGTGAAGCTTGACTAACTTAAATATGTCCGACGATTGCTTATGCATTGCAAAGAGCTCGCCAATGTACTGAACGTGAGTTTTTCTTTGCGGTGGCATGGGGGATTTCGGAGAGTCAGCCGCGCGTAATAAATCGTCGCGCTGCGTGATCGGCGCTGGACAGGAGGGCGGCGGCACGTGCGGTCGGTGGCACGCTCGCGCGCCGTGGCCCCTGTTTATGTCCGCAAAGAGGTAGTTGAGCCTCCGCTTACGGGGAGGTCGCCCCGTATTGACGTCCGGACCTCGCGCCAAGCTCAGGCAACGGCGGAACAACGGCCGTGCAACACCGGTCACGGCTTGGCCAACCCCTGCCCGAGCTTTGAGCACTTGTTCACCACAGGTCCTCTCCCAACTCGCCTGTCGGCCAAGGAAGATGATCGCGCGGACAGGGTCTGCCACCGGGACCGTCACGGCCCGCTGCTCGGGCGTGACCCACAGCGATGGCACGGAAAATTTCCCGCCGCGAACTGACGCATCCTCAAGAAGGGGCAATCATGGCCGAGTTAACGCGCCGTAGACTCCTGGGATCGGCCGCGGGCGCGCTGGGCGGCGCCGCGGCGTTCTCCGTCCTCCCGCCGAGCATCCAGCAGGCTGTCGCGGCCGGACCGGTGAAGGGTTCGCTCGACGACATCGAGCATGTCGTCCTGCTGATGCAGGAGAACCGGTCGTTCGACCACTACTTCGGCACGCTGTCCGGTGTGCGCGGCTTCGCCGACCCGGACGCGCTCAGGCTCGACTCCGGCAGGTCCGTGTTCTACCAGCCGGACGCGGTGAACCCGAAGGGGTATCTGCTCCCCTTCCACCTCGACACCCACACCTCCAGCGCGCAGGCCATCCCGTCCACCAGCCACGCCTGGGACGTGCAGCACTCCGCCTGGAACAACGGCAAGATGGACAACTGGCTGCCGGCCCACCGCGCCGCCGACGGCACCGACGGCCCCTATGTGATGGGCTATTACGACCGGCGGGACATTCCGTTCCAGTTCGCTCTCGCCGACGCCTTCACCGTCTGCGATGCCTACCACTGCTCGGTGCTCGGCCCGACCTGGCCGAACCGGATGATGTGGATGACGGGCACCATCGACCCGGGCGGCACCCAGGGCGGCCCCGTCACCAGCAACGTGGTGCCGCCGACGCCGTTCCGCTGGACGACGTATGCGGAGCGGCTTCAGGCGGCCGGGATCAGCTGGAAGTCGTACCACGAGGAGGACGACGCGTTCGGCTGCAACGTCCTGGTGCAGTTCCAGGCGTTCGCGGACTCCAAGCCGGGCTCGGACCTGTACGAGCGTGCCGTACGCCCCATGCCCGCGGGCACGTTCGAGGACGACGCCCGCAACGACCGTCTCCCGGCGGTGTCCTGGATCATCCCGACGAGCCTGACCTCCGAGCACCCGGACTATCTCCCGGCGGCCGGCGCGGAGTGGGTCGCGTCGAAGATCGAGGCCGTGGCCTCGAACCCGAGGCTGTGGAAGAAGACGGCCTTCATCCTCAACTACGACGAGAACGACGGCCTGTTCGACCACGTCGTGCCACCGACCGCGCCCGCGGGTACAGCGAACGAGTACGTCGGCGGCCTGCCGGTCGGTGCCGGGTTCCGGGTCCCGGCGATTCTCATCTCGCCCTGGACCGTGGGTGGTTGGGTGGCCACGGAGACCTTCGACCACACCTCGGTCCTCCAGTTCCTGGAGCGGTGGACGGGGGTGGAGGAGCCGAACATCAGCGACTGGCGCCGGGACACCTTCGGCGACCTCACCTCCGCGTTCCGCTTCCGCGACGCCCGTCCGCGCCCACCGAGGCTGCCGCAGGACACGGCGGAGCAGTTGGAGAAGGCGAAGGAGGAGGTGGCGACATTGCCGGCCCCGACCCTGCCCGGCGCCGACCAGTCCTTCCCCCAGCAGGAGAAGGGACGTAGGCCGCAGGTGTGAGCGGCGGCTGAGGTCTGCCGGTACCCGGTGACGGGAGAGCGGTGAGGGCAAGCCCTTCCGCGCTCCCGTCACCGGAGCCTCCCGTGGCCCAACAAGTGGTGCCCCGGCGACAGTTGACGCGCCGATCAGGCCTCGCTGGTGGCAAGCGCGGCCAACTCCCGGTCCACGGCGTCCTGGTGGACCCTGGCGTCCTCGCGGGCCTTCTTCGGGCTCCAGCGGCCGGCCATCACGAACACGAAGGGCAGGAAGAGGACTTGGCCGCCCACACAGATCCACCACCAGGTGCGCCACTCCCCGGGACCGTTCTTCACGGCCTTCTGCACCTCCGGCCCGTGCTCCTTGAGCACCTTGAGCTGCGGCTGTGCCTTCTGTACGACGGCGAGGTCGGCGGCGCCGACCTCCTTGACCGCTTGGGCGGCCAGGGCGGGGGGCGTCGTGGTCGGCGTGTACTTGCCCAGTTCGGCGAAGAGTTGGGGGTGCGCGTCGACGATGGCGAGTGCCGGGGCGGCCTGTTTCGTCGCGGCCGCCACCTCGGCGCCGTGCTCGACGAGCGGGGTGACGGAGGTGACGAGCACCGGGATGAACGCGGCCGACACGGCGACCACTATGCGTACCGTCCAGCCCCAGACCGCGAGCCCTGCGGCGGTCGCGGCCGGGTTCCGCTTCTCCACGGTCTCGGTGAAGCTCGCCATCCACGGCGCGTAGGCGACCCCGCTGAACACACCGATCGCGACGAACAGCCAGGCGAAGGTGTAGTAGCCGGTCGTCGCGTGGGTCGCCAGGGAGGCGAAGATCGCGGTCGCCACAATCGCACCGATCCCGCCGACGATCATGAAGGGCTTGCGCACCAGCAGCCGGTCGGAAAGCAGGCCTGCCACGATCAGCGCGAGGGCGTTCGCGGCCCAGTACCAGTTGGCCAGGCCGTTGGTGCGCTGCTCGCTGTAGCCGAAGGTGGTCGAGAAGTAGACGACGAAGTTGCCGACGGCTGCGTAGTAGAGCAGCAGGAAGACGGCGATCGCGAAGGCGGAGCCGAGGATGTCCAGGCGCAGCATCTGGCGCCACTCACCGCGCCGTACCGCCTCGGTGTCCAGTCCCTTGGCGCGGGCCTCGACCAGGGCCCGGTCGCGCAGGCTGACCATGATCTGGTCGCGCAGCCCCGGCGACAGCTCGCGCAGGGCGATCAGGGTGATGACGAACACGACCAGCCCGGCCGCCCCGGAGTAGCGCAGCTCGTCCTGCCAGCCGGCGGTGTCGAGCGTGCTGCTGGTGACCGAGGTGACGACCAGGCTGCCGATGACCGGGCCCATCGTCCAGTAGCCCATCGCGGTGGCACGGCCGAGCTGCGGTGAGAAGTCGCGGATCAGCGCCGGGGTCGCGACCAACACGATGCCCTCGATGAAGCTCACGACGGCGAACAGCACCAAGTAGGCCGTCTTGTCACCCGCGTTGGGCAGTCCGAAGAAGACGAGGAGCGCGGCGACCAGCAGTCCGTAGACCACGAGGTTGGCCCGTCCCCAGCGGTCCGCGAGGCCGGCCACCAGGGAGGCGAAGGCCCCGATCGCGTTGCCGATGACCGAGACCCACACGAAGTAGCGGTAGGTCATGTCGAAGTGGGTGATGATCGACGTCGCCACCGCGTACTGGATGTAGAGCATGTAGTAGAGCACGACGGTCGTGACCACCACGATCGCCAGGTACGACATGCGTCGCCCGGTGGCCGGATACGCCGCCAGGTCGCGGCGGTACAGCCGGGTGAGCGAGCCGCGAGCGCCGGTGCCGAACGCGGCGGCACCGGGGCCTCGCGTGTCGGAAGGTGCGGAGGCGGAGGGCATACGACTCCCTTTGGAACGTGCGGGGACGAAGGGGGCGGTGGGAGGTGGGGGCTCCTTCCGTTCCGGCGGAGGCTAGTACCGACCAGTCGGTACGGCTAGATGTGCGACACGACTTCCTTGGACGTCGCCGCGGGTTGCCCGCGCCTGTTACTGGGGGCTGTTACAGGTGCCTGATCAGGCCTTATACACGGCCGACAGCTGACCGACAGGGACGTTTTACGTCTTCCTGATCTCGATAAGGCCAAGCTCTCGACACCGTCTGAACGACGGTCACCCGCACCTCGTACCCCTTTGCACACCCACGAATGCTTCCCATGGAAGGAACGTCAGCATGACCAGCGAATCGTTCGAACCCGTTACGGCGCCGTCCCGTCGCACCGCGTTGGCGGCGGTCGGCGCGGCGGGACTCGCCGTCGCGCTGACCGCGTGCTCGTCCAGCGACGACTCGTCGTCGGACTCCTCGGACACGTCCAGCTCCAGCAGCACGTCCGGCTCGACCACTGCCCAGGGCGACGCGGGCGGCACCGAACTGGCGAAAACCACCGACATCCCCGAGGGCGGCGGCAAGATCTTCGCCAGCCAGGGCGTGGTGGTCACCCAGCCGACGGCGGGCACGTACAAGGCGTTCTCGTCGAAGTGCACCCACCAGGGCTGTGCGGTGAGCAGCATCAGCAACGGCGTCATCGTCTGTCCGTGCCACAAGAGCGAGTTCTCCGTCACGGACGGCAGCGTGAAGAAGGGTCCCGCGACCACGGCGCTGCCCGCCGAGCAGATCACCGTGTCCGGGGACTCCATCACGCTGGCGTGACGATCACCCTCGGCGCGGTCGTTTGAGACAGCCCAGCACCTCGTCCGTGGTCGCGACCGTAGCGACCAATGCGAGGGTGTTGCGGATCATCGCGGGGGTGTAGTCAGCGGGCACCCCCGCGATGGCGTCCCTGGGGACGACGACGGTGTAGCCGCGGTTGACGGCGTCGAACACCGCGTTGGGTATGGCCACGTTGGCCGAGACGCCGGTGACGATCAGCGTGCGGCAGCCCAAGTTGCGTAACAGCGCGTCGACTTCGGTGCCCTGGATCGGCGACAGACCGTGCAGCCGTCGTACGACGAAGTCCTCGTCGGCGACCTCGATCGGGGGTGCCACGCGTACCGCCGTGGTGCCCGACAGCTGTTGCACGGGGAGGCGTTCGGCGGCGCGGAACAGCCGGGCGTTGCGGTTCGCGCCCCGGCCGTCGGGCCGGCGCTCGGCGACGGCATGGATCACCTGCACCCCGCCCTCGTGCGCGGCGGCGACCAGGCGGGCCACGTTGGCGAGCGCGCCAGACTGGCGTGCGGCGAGGGCGAGTTCGGGCAGTGCGCTGTCCGGGCCGACCACCCCCTGTTGACATTCGACGGTCAGCAGCGCAGTGCTCACCGTGTCGAGGATCTCACTGAGTTGTGCGTGCGACGGCATGGCTCTCCCTTGTCGTCGACGGCCGGGGCGGGCGACAGTAACGAGCATCGCGTGCGGAGGGAAGACGGCCGACGCTTCTCCGGCCCCGCTTCTGACGCAGCGTCAGAAGCGGCTGCCCGCCGCTCGCCCAGCCGTAGCCGAAGGGGATCGCATGACCGCCACTCAGCGTCGAGGCCGGAAGATCATGATGACACCCGAGGAACTGGACGAGTTCCTCGCCACCGAGCGCACCTGCCGCGTCGCGACCGCCTCCGCGGACGGGGCCCCGCACGTCAGCCCGCTCTGGTTCGTCTGGGACGGCACCTCGCTCTGGCTGTACTCGATCACGCGCAGCAAACGCTGGGCGGACCTGCGCCGCGACCCGCGCGTCGCGGTGGTGATCGACGGCGGGCACGCCTACGACGAGTTGCGGGGCGTCGAGCTGTCCGGGACCGTCGAGTTCGTCGGCGAGGCCCCGCGCACGGGCGAGCCGCATCCCGAACTAGTCGCCGTGGAGAAGCTGTTCGCGCAGAAGAACTTCGGCCTGGACGCGATGCCGTACGACGGCCGGCACGCGTGGATACGGCTGACGCCGGACACGCTGGCCTCCTGGGACTTCCGCAAGTTGGCGGCGCTGTAGGCGAGTTGCTCCCGGGCGGGCGCTCAGCCGACGGTCTCGGCCGCCGCCCGCAGCGCCTCGACCGCCGCGCGGATGGACGGGCGGCGGTCGGCGTCGGCACGCCAGACGACATAGACATGGCGGCGCACCCGCTGCTTCAGGGGGACGGTGACGACTCCGGCGGGCATCGGGTTGCGGCCCAGCAGGGGGACGACGCACACGCCCAACCCGGCGGCGACCAGGCCCAGTTGGGTGTGTGTCTCGGCGGCGCGGTGACCGATGATCGGTTCGATGCCGCGGGAGCGCAGGGTGAACATCAGCCACTCGTGGCAGAACTCGCCCTCGGCCCAGGTGATCCACTCGTCCTCGGCGAACTCGCCGAGGTCCACCTCGGCGCGCCCGGCCAGCGGATGGCCGGCCGGCAGCGCCACGTCGGCCGGGTCGTCCAGGATCGGCGCCTTCACCAGGCCGTCCGGCAGCGGCATCGGCTTGTTGTACCAGTCGAGGACGACCGCGAGATCGAGAAAGCCGCGCACGACGCCCGCGATGCCGCGCTCCGGCTCCTGTTCCGTGGAGCGGACGCGCAGCGCGGGATGCTGGGCGCGCAGGGCGGCGAGCGCGGTGGGGAACAGGCCGCGGGCGGCGGTCGGGAACGCGGAGATCCTCAACTCGCCGACCACCTGCCCGCGTTGGGCCTCCAGGTCGGCCTGGGCCAGCTCCACCTGGGACAGGATGCGCCCCGCGTGCTCCGCGAGCAGCCGGCCGGCGTCGGTGAGCCGTACCCCCCGCCCGTTCTTCGCGAGGAGCTGCTGCCCGACCTCCCGCTCCAGCTTGGCCATCTGCTGCGACACGGCCGAGGTCGTCACATGCAGCCCCTCGGCGGCACCGCTGACCGAGCCGTGCCGGGCGAGGGCGTCCAGGGTGCGCAGGCGCTCCAGGTTCAACATGTAAGCGATACTACGAGATAGCTGGCGCGGAATCTCGCTTGTGCTACGAGGTAAGGGCCAGGATCTTGGTACCCATGACCAGCGCCGCGACCACCGCCGCCGCCCGGAAGCAGGCCCGGGACACCACCACGCCCCTCCCCCGCCGCACCCTCGACTGGCGGCTGCGGTTCGGGGCGCTCTCCCTCGTCTGGGGCTTCAGCTTCCTGCTCATCAAGGTGGGCACCCATGGCTACGCACCCTTCCAAGTC
This sequence comes from Streptomyces prunicolor, assembly GCF_045162825.1. Taxonomy (NCBI): domain Bacteria; kingdom Bacillati; phylum Actinomycetota; class Actinomycetes; order Kitasatosporales; family Streptomycetaceae; genus Streptomyces; species Streptomyces prunicolor. The sequence continues at coordinate 1,724,306 of NZ_CP108676.1, forward strand.
ACCTTCGGGCGGCTGCTGTTCGGGACGGTGGTGCTAGCGGCGGCGATGGCGGTGAAGCGGGAGCGGCTGCCGCGCGGCGCGCGCGTCTGGGCCCACCTCACGGTCGGCGCGTTCTTGCTCAATGCCCTGCCGTTCTCCCTCTTCGCCTATTCCGAGCTGACGATCCCGTCCACGCTCGCGGGCATCTGCAACGCGACCTCGCCGCTGTGGGGCATGGCGCTGTCCCTGGTCGCCCTCTCCGAGGACCGCCCGACCCGCGTCCGCGTGGCCGGTCTGGGCCTCGGCTTCCTGGGCGTCCTCACCGTCCTGGGCGCCTGGCAGGGCTTCAGCGGCCTGGACGCCAGAGGCACGGCGATGGCCCTGCTGGCCTCGCTCAGCTATCCGATCGGCTGGATCTACGTCCGCCGCACACTGGCGGGCACCGGCGCGTCGCATCTCTCGCTGACGGGCGCCCAGTTACTCCTGGCCACCCTCCAACTGGCCGCGATTACCTCGCTGTTCACGTCCGTGCCGACCCACTTCCCGCTCCTCCCCCTGCTGGCGATCGCCGCACTGGGCACCCTGGGCACGGGCCTCGCCTTCCTCGTCCAGTACGGCCTGGTCGCCGAAGTCGGCCCCACGACCGCCCAGATGGTCACGTACTTCATCCCGGTCATCGCCACGGCGGCGGGCGTCGCGATCCTGGGCGAGTCGCTGACCTGGTCGACTCCGGTCGGGGCGGTGATCGTGCTGGCGGGGGCGGGACTTACGCAGGTGCGGCCGAGAGAGAACCGTTAGCCGTCGGGCCGTAGGGCCGTAGGCGCCCGGGAACCGGTGTCATACGTAACCGCGAACCGGTGCCGGGCCGCTGGCCGATGCGATCGCCTCCGCCAGCGGTCCGACCTCGTCGGCGGTCAGCGTCGAGACGGTGACGCGGATGCCGGGCGGTGCGCTCAGGCGGAAGCGGGCGCCGGGGGCCACGGCCCAACCGGCGTGGAGGAGACGGGCGACCGCGCCGGTCTCCTCCGGTACCGGGATCCACACGTTCAGGCCACTGGTGCCGTGGGCCGCGACCCCGCGTTCGGCGAGCGCGGCGATCAGCGCGTCCCGGCGGGCGCCGTACGCGGCCGCCACCGCCGGTGCGTCGACTGCGCCGTCGGCCCACAGCCGGGCCACGGCCCGCTGGGTGATGCGGCTGACCCAGCCCGGACCCAGTCGTTGGCGGCCACGGACGCGGTCGAGGGTGACGGCGTCGCCGGTGAGCACGGCGAGCCGTAGATCGGGGCCGTAGGCCTTGGCGACCGAGCGGACGAAGGCCCAGGTGTGGGTGGTTCCGGCCAGGGGGTGCAGGGGCTGGTCGACGATGCCGTGGCCGTGGTCGTCCTCGATCAGCAGGGTCTCCGGGTGGCGGCGGAGCACGGAACGCAAGGCACGCGCGCGCGGGGCGCTCACCACGGCTCCGGTGGGGTTCTGCGCGCGGTCGGTGACGATCAACGCCCGCGCGCCGGACTCCAGTGCGGCGCGCACGTCGTCGGGGAGCGGCCCCTCATCGTCGACACCGACGGGGGTCACACGCAGCCCGAGCGCCGGTACGAGGTCGAGCAGGCTGCCCCACCCCGGGTCTTCCACGGCGACGGTGTCCCCCGGCTTCAGATGCGCGGCCAGGACCCGCTCGATGGCGTCCAGCGAGCCGGAGGTGACGGCCACCGGACCGGCGGGCACCCCGTCCGCGTCCAGTTCGGCCCGGGCGATGCGCGCCAGCTCCGGTTCGACCGGGGCGTCGCCGTACATGACCGGTTCGCGGTCGGACTGTTCGGCGGCGAAGGTGAACGCCCTTGCCAGGGAGGGCAGTTGTGCCGGATCCGGGTTGCCGTGGGAGACGTCGCGCACCCCCGCCGGCACGTCCACCCGGATGTGTTCACGCCCGGTCGTGGCCGGCTTGGGCCGCACCCGGCTGCCCCGGCGCCCGGCGGTCTCGATGACCCCGCGCTCCCGCAGCGTGCGGTACGCGGCAGCGACCGTGTTCGGGTTCACCCCCAGCTCGACCGCCAACTCCCGCATGGGCGGGAGCAGTTGACCAGGCTCCAGCTCCCCCGAACCCACCGCGCGCTCGACGTCCGCCGCAATGTCTGCTGCACGTCGCCCCTCGATCCGATATCCTCCTAGCACAAAGCACACTATGCACTAGTGCAATATGAATGACAACCCGGCACCACCACACTCCGGACCACCCCGGACCGCAAGCAGACCATGGGAGAGCACCATGCAGGGGACCACCGCGCAGCCGACGTCACCGCCCGCCGCCTACACGCCGACCGACCGGACCGTCCCCACCCGCTCCGCGGACCGGGCGTCGTACGACAAGGACCTCGTCCACGCGATACTCGACGCGGCCTACGTCTGCCACCTCGGCTTCGTGCGCGACGGCGCGCCGGTCGTGCTGCCGACGCTGTACGGGCGGGTCGGCGAGCGGCTGTACGTGCACGGTTCGACGGGTGCGCGCCCGCTGCGGATGACCGGGCAGGCCGACCCTGGGCTGCCGGTGTGCCTGACGGTCACGCACGTCGACGGCCTGGTGCTGGCCCGTTCCGCGTTCCACCACTCGATCAACTACCGCTCCGTGGTGGTGCACGGCATCGCCCACCAGGTGACGGACCCGGAGGAAAAGCGGACGGCGCTGGACGCACTGGTCGACCACGTCGTACCCGGCCGGTCGGCGGACTCGCGGCCCGCCAACAAGAAGGAACTCGCCGCCACCATGGTGATCCGCCTCGACCTCGACCAGGTCTCCGCCAAGCTCCGCACCGGCGGCGCGAACGACGACCCCGAGGACCTGGACCTACCGCACTGGGCCGGCGTGGTCCCCCTCCGGCCCGCCTACGGAGCCCCGCTCCCGAACGACGACCTGGCCCCAGGTACCGAACTCCCCTCCTACTTGGCCGCGTTGTAATGCTCATCCACCCTTGGGACGCACCCCAGGACGACACCGAGTGGCAACACTGGCTCACCGCCCACGACTTCGGCCAACTGGCGGTCAACGGCCCGTCCGGCGAACCCCCGTTCGTCCAGGCCCTCCACTTCGCCTACGACCCCGGGCGCGGCGAGGCGATCACCCATCTCGCCCGCCCCAACCCCCTGTTGCCCGCGTTGGAGGCGGCCCCGCAGGTGGTCCTGAGCGTCGTCGACGACTACGTCTACGTCCCCGGCCCCTGGCAGGCGGAACCGGACGGCCCGGCCGAGCACGGCGTACCGACCAGCTTCTACGCGGCGGTCCAACTCCGGTGCACCGCCCACCTGGTGGACGACCCCGCCGAGAAGGCGACCCTGCTCAACCGCCAGATCGGCCACTTCCAGCCCGAGGGCGGCTCCTCGACGGTCGCCGCGGGCGAGGCGCCGTACGGACGGCTGTTGTCCGGTATCCGGGTGGTACGGCTCGAAGTGACCGGCGTACGGGCGAAGTTCAAGTACGCGGGCAAGCGGTCGACCGAGATCCAGGACCGTATCGCGGAGCGGCTCGTGGAGCGGGGCGGTCCTCGGGACGGGGTGGCTCGGGAGCATCTGGTACGGCGGCGGCGCGAGGGATGAGGAGCGGAACTCCCTTTGCTCAAGGGCTTGTTCGTCGATTCACACAAGGGCTTGTTCGTCGGTCGCCGCCGTGCTCGCCTCCGTCACCGCGAGGCCCGCGACCGAGGCGAGCATCACCAGGGTGCCGGCCAGAGTGGTGAGGGTGAGCCGTTCGCCGAGCAGGGCGACGGCGAGGACGGCCGCGCTCACCGGTTCGAGGAGCATGATCACGGAGACGGTGGCGGACCGTACGACGGCCGCCGCCGCGAAGTAGAGCGCATAGGCGAGGGCTGTGGGGACCGTCGCGATGTACCCGAGGAGCCACAGGATCCGGCCCGGCTGGACGGTGTGCGGTACCAGCCCCTCGGCCAGGGCGAACGGCAGCAGACACAGGCTGGTGACCGCGAACGTCCCAACTGCCTTTGCGGACGCGTCGGTTGTGCCGTCGCGGCCCCAGCGTCGGGTCAACAGGGTCATGGCCGAGCCGCCCGCCGCCGACACGAGCGCGAGCAGGACGCCCGACGGACGTACGGTCGCGGCCGGGCCCAGGGACAGCACGGCGAGCGCGGTGAGCGCGCCGCCCACCGCGACCGCGCCGCCGGCGCCGAGCCGCTCGCCCAGGACCGGCCGGGCGCCGAGCGCGACGAGGACGGGTCCGGCACCGAGCGCGACGACCGTCGCCACGGCGAGTCCGGTGGCCGCCACGGCCGCGAAGTAGGCCGTCTGGAAGACGGCCAGTCCGACGCCGGTCGTCGCCGTCCGCAGCACCTTGCGGCGGAGGGGTTCGGATACGGCGGTGGAGCTGGCCCGCGACCGTCGAACGTGGTGGACGGCGAGCAGCACGACGAACCCGGCCGCGCAGCGCCAGAAGGACAGGGCGAGGGGGCCGAGGTCACTGGCCCGGTAGACGAGGGCGGCAGCCGCGCCCGCGGTGCCCCAGGCGACACCGGCGATGATCAGGTAGAGCAGGCCTCGCCCGACGGGCAGGCCGACAGCGGTGTTCGACACGAGTGGTCTCCGCAGAGGTGCAGAAGTGCGACGAGGAACCCCGGTCGGAGGGGTTCATGGACTTCGTCTGCGGGCAGCACCGTGCGGCCCGGCGGTGCCGGGCGTGGATTCCGGGGGCCCGCCTCAGGCGGCGGGCGGCGGAAGGACGAGCGCGTTCGCGTGCATGGCGGTCAATCTACGGGCCGGTGGGTGGGAGACGCAGGTCACTTTCGCCGATGTCACAGGGGGCCGGGCTGTCTCGTCTCGGGGGTGTAGCCACTGACGACCACAGCCCAGGAGGGCACATCATGGACGCACGACTGAACTACCTCTCCAGCCCGATCGCCGGCAAGGCCGCCAAGCAGTTCATGGCGGTGGGCAGGACGCTCAAGGGGTCGGCGTTGCCGGCCCTGACGCAGGAGCTGGTGGCGCTGCGCGTGAGCCAGATCAACGGCTGCGCCATCTGCATCGACATGCACACCAAGGAGGCCGGCGCGGCGGGCGAGACCTCGGTGCGGCTGAACCTGGTCGCGGCCTGGCGCGAAGCCACGGTCTTCACCGAGCCGGAGCGGGCCGCGCTGGAGCTGGCCGAGGAGGGGACCCGGGTCGCGGACGCGGCCGGCGGGGTGAGCGACGAGGTGTGGGCGCAGGCCGCCAAGCACTACGACGACGAGCAGCTCACCACGCTGGTCATCCTGGTCTCCTTCATGAACTCGGTGAACCGGCTGAACATCATCACGAGGCAGCCGTGCGCGGGCGACTATGAGCCCGGGATGTTCGGCTGAACGAAACAAATACCGGCGGGGGAAGGGGAATCGGCGTGAGCAAGGTCGAGGAGTTCGAGGAGCTGCGGCCACTGTTGTTCTCGATCGCCTATCGGATTCTGGGCAGTGTGGCCGAGGCCGAGGACGCGGTCCAGGAGACCTGGCTGCGGTTCGACGGCACGGCCACCCGGCCCACGTCGACGAAGGCCTTCCTGTCGGCCACGGTGACGCGGATCGCGATTGATGTGCTGCGTTCCGCTCGGGTACGGCGGGAGGAGTACGTCGGACCATGGTTCCCCGAGCCGCTGCTGAGCGACCCGTACCAGGATCCGGCGCGGTCCGTGGAGTTGGCCGACTCGGTGTCGATGGCGGCCCTTCTGCTGCTGGAGCAACTCAGCCCGCTGGAGCGGACGGTGTTCGTGCTGCGAGAGGTGTTCGCCTTCGGCTTCGAGGAGATTGCCACGACCGTGGGGCGTTCGGAGTCGGCGTGCCGGCAGTTGCTGGTACGGGCACGGCGGCACATGGCGGACGGGCGGCCCCGGTTCACCGCGGACCGGCGGGAACGGGAGGAGCTGGCGACGCGGTTCTTCGACGCGTTGAAGGACGGCGACGTGGGCGGACTGCGTGAACTCCTCGCCGCCGACGTGCAGTTCGTCGGTGACGGTGGCGGTAAGGCTCCGCAACTGGCCAAGGCCATCGCCGGGGCGGAGAACGTGGCCCGGGTGCTGGGCACGGTCTTCCCCTGGCTGATCCGCATCGACGTGTCCTGCGAACCGCACGAGGTCAACGGCCAGCCCGGCGCGCTCTTCCGGGACCGCGACGGGAAGGTGCTCCACGCTCTGGCCCTCGACGTGCTCGACGGTCGGATCCAGACCATCCGCGCGGTGATCAACCCCGACAAGCTCGGCCACCTCGGCCCGGTCGCCGACGCCTGGGCCGTAGATCGCGAACTGCGGCAGGCGCGTCGCGGGCCGAGCTGACGGAGGGGGACGGCGGGCCGGTGGCGGCGGGCCCGCGGGGCGATCGCGGCGGATGCGGGCCCTCGGGCGGTAAGCCGTGAGCCGCACGCCCATCGCGATGAGCGCCAGGACGGCGTGCGAGCGGCAGGCCGTGGGAGCCGGGACGGTTCGCGGCGGGCGGTAGGCGGCGGGCGCCGGAACGGCAGGCCGTGGGCAGTGGGCCCGCGAGCGGTCGTGGCGGACTGCGGGCCCGGTGGCCATAGGCGGTGAGTCGCGGGCCGATCGCAATGAGCGCCGGGACGGCGGGTGGGCGGCGGGCCGTCGGAGCCCGGACGGTAGGCGGCGGGCCCGCGGGCGGTGGGCCGGGGCGGTGGGCCGGGGCGGTAGGCAGCGGGCGCCGGGACGGCAGGTGGTGGCCGGCGGGATCACGGTCGGTGGGACGGTGGGACGACCCGTCGTGCGACGCTCAGGCGCTCGTCTCCCGGGCCGCCGGCTCGCGTTCCGGGCCGCCGGCGGCCACCGGTTCGCCGGAGCCCTTCGTGGGTGCGGAGGACTGGGCGATGAAGGCGCCGAGCAGGACCACCGCTCCCCCGGCGATCTGCGGTGCGGAAAGGTGTTCGCCGAGGAGGACCCAGGCCAGGACGGTCGCGATGACCGCTTCGAGGCAGGCCACGACGCCCGCGACCTGCGGGGAGAGGCGGCGGACGGAGACGACTCCGGTGACGTACGCCAGGACCGTGGCGATCAGGACGATCCAGGCGAGCAGGAGGGCGGCCGGGACCGGGGTGCCGTTCATGTGGGCGTCGCCCGCGAGGATCGACCAGTCCATGGTCCAGGGGCGGGCCACGGCGGTGAGGACGAGGGCGCCGACGAGCAGGCCGTACGCGATCACGCCGAGCGGGTCGGGGGACGCTTCGCCGGCGTCGCTGCCCTGGTCGGACAGGACGAAGTAGCCGACCTGGCAGCAGGCGGCGGCGAGCGCGAGCAGCAGTCCCACGGCGTCGAAGCTCAGGCCCGCCCACACCTCGACGACACAGGCGAGCCCGCCGGCCGCGAGGACCACACCGAGCGCGGCGGCCCGGGTGACCGGCCGCCGCTGCACGAACCGCACCCAGCCGAGCACGAGGGCGGGTGCGAGGTACTCCACGAGCAGGGCGACCCCGACGGGTATGCGGGAGATCGCGGCGAAGTAGCAGGCCTGGACACCGGCCACGGCGAGCAGCCCGAACCCGAGGAGCAGCGCGGGGCGACTGCGTACGAGCGCGCGGTGCCGTACGGCGAGGGGCAGCATCACGAGGGCCGCGCCGGCCACCCGCAGCCACACCACGTGCAGCGGGTCGAGCCCCGCCTCGATCAACGGCTTCGCCGCGACCCCGGATCCCCCGAAGGCCAACGCGGACCCGAGCGCCAGGCCCAGCCCGACACCCTTGCCACTGCCCCCTCCGGCCGCACTGCTCTCAGACGTATGCACGGGCACATGATGACAGGGGATGACAGGACCGTCACCCCTGTTGACACCTGTCTCAGAGCGTGGACCCTCAGCAGCCCGTCTCGGCACCCCTGACGTACTCCCCTGAGCGGCCCTCGATCCAGATCAGCACGTCGGGGAACTCGATGCCCGCGCGGTGGAGAACCTCGACCGCACGGGACTCGGGGTCCGCGACGATCGCGGCGAGAAGGTCGATGCCGCACGCCAGGCCGTCGCCGCGGAGTTCGGCGCGCTCGCAGGCGTACTCCAGGGCACCGGCGGCCAGGGGCGACCAGCCTTCCGTAGCCGGGATCACGGGGATCGCGCCGGAGTCCTCGACCGCGCCCTGCCAGCGGAGGCCGTAGCCGATGCTGCGCTGGACGAGGTAGCCGAGGAGTCGGGCGATCTGCGGGCCGTCGCCGAAGACGGCGCGCGCCTCGGGGTCCGACTCCAGGAGGCTGTGCAGCAGGTGGGCCGTGTCGATCTGGCGGTCCCCGTCCCGCAGGGCCCGGCGGCGCGCACCGGCGACCACCGCTGCCAGCTCTGCACTGAGCCTGGCATCGCTGTCCGCGCGGTGGATTCCCTGCTCGCGGGTCGACTGCCTGGGGATACGGGGTTGCACACTCTTACCCCATCAGTCCCCCGCATCGAGGGCATCCCCGGAGGGTTGCATTTCGGCGTCCCACACAGAGTGGACCCGGGCCGACGGAATCTCCTCCTTACGGATGAGATCACACCCCTTGACCTCGAGAGGCGCACACCTGCCCGCCGCGCGCCCCGTGCGCAACCGCGCTGCACCCGGCGTACGTCTTTTGCGAACGTGGAGAGCAGGTGCTGGCTGGTGGCTCTGCCGGCGGTCGACGGCAGGCAGTACGTGTACCGGGTGTACGCCCCGGAGGACGCACTGCTCGCCGACCTGTTCTGGGACGCGTGGCACTGCCACGACGAAAGCGCCCACCCGCGCGCGTGGGACCTGTTCGACGCGGCGGTGATACGAAGGGTGAGCTGAACCACGACGGGCGAGCCGAACCTGGCAAGTCAGCGCGGGCACACAATTTCTGACGGTTCATCAGTATTGAATGTTGCGCGCCCCGGGGCTACGTTCCGCGACACCGTAGCCCGATACGAAGAGGTGGTCGCATGGCCGAAATCAGCGCGGAGGCACGCATCGAGGCTCCGGCCGAGAAGGTGTGGGCACAACTCACGGACTGGTCCGCGTACGGCGAGTGGAACGCGACGCACACCAACTTCCCCAAGGGCGGTCCGGAGGTCCTCGCGGTGGGCGGGACCTTCCAGGAGAACATGAAGCTGATGGGCTTCCCGGCCGAAGTCGAGTGGACCATCGAGGAGTTGGAGCCGGCCCGCGTGCTGGCCATCCGCGGCAAGGGCCCGATGGCCGTGAACGTCGCCACCCGCTACACGCTCACGCCCGACGGCGACGCCACGACGGTCCGGATCGACGGCGAGTTCACGGGTGCGGCGGTGTCGTTGATGGCGGGCAAACTGAAGGACTCGGGTACGGCCGCCCTGAACGAGTCGCTGCGCAAACTGGCCGGGCTGGTGGCCTGAGGAAGGCGACGGGGCAGCGCAGGAACGGGAACGCGCACAGGGAAGGCGCCCCACGGAAGTCCCGTGGGGCGCCTTGGCCCGCTGTCTCTTCCGACCGCGCCGAGGACATCAGTCCTCGTCGGCCAGAATCAGGTACAGCTTCTTGCGGGCGTCGTTGATGACGGTCAGCGCCTTCTCGCGCTGCTCCTTGCTGCCGGTCTTCCAGACCTGGCCGAAGGCCTCCATCAGACCGAAGCCCGCCTGGCGGATCTCGGTGAGGGCCTCCCAGTCGACACCGCGGGAAGCCTCTTCCCAGGGTGCGTCCGGGCCCTCTTCGGCCGCGGTACGGCCGGCCTCGGTGAGCGCGAAGAGCTTCTTGCCGCCCTCCGACTCACTGACGATCAGGCCCTCGTCCTCCAGCAACTGCAGGGTGGGGTAGACCGAGCCGGGGCTCGGCTTCCACGCGCCGCCGCTGCGCTCGGCGATCTCCTGGATCATCTCGTAGCCGTGCATCGACCGGTCCTTGAGGAGGGCCAGGATCGACGCGCGTACGTCACCGCGCCGCGCCCTGCCGCCCCTCGGGCCGCCGCGCCCTCGTCCACCCCAGGGCCCGGGACCGAAGCCCGGTCCGAACCCGGGGCCGCCGGGCCCACCAGGGCCACCCGGCCCACCGGGACCGAAGGGCCCGAAAGCCCCACGCCGCCCCTCAGGGCCACCCCGGCCGCGCCGGAAGGGGCCTTCCTGTCCATGTCCACGCTCGAATCCGTGGGAACGCATCGCAATCACTCCATTCCATCGTTGATCTGTCGCGATGCGTCAACGATATATCGGGAGCGTTCGGATGGCAACCCCCTGTCGCCAGTGCCCTGCCGTACGCCGCGATGCCCCTGCGGGGACGCGAGGTCAGGGGGCGATGAGGGCCTTGAGGACCTGGCGGTCGGCCATGGCCCGGTACGCGTCCGGTGTCCGGTCCAGGGCGACGGTCCGGTCGAAGACGCGGCCGGGGGTGATCGTGCCGTCGAGGACCTCCGGCAGCAGTTGCTCGATATAGGCGCGTGCGGGGCTCGCGCCGCCGGTCAGAGTGATGTTGCGCATGAACTCGGCCCGGCCGAGCGGCCCCAGTTCGTACTGGGGGGCGCCCAGCCGGCTGATGGTGCCCCCGTCCAGGACCGCACCGAGGGCGGTGTCGAGTGCCTGGCGGGTACCGACGGCCTCGATGACCTTCTCCACGCCGCCGGTCAACTCGCGGATGTGGGCCAGGCCTTCTTCACCGCGCTCGGCGACCACGTCGGTGGCGCCGAAGTCGCGGCCCAGGTCCGTACGGGCTTCGTGGCGGCCGGCGAGCACGATCCGTTCGGCCCCGAGCCGCTTCGCGGCGATCACCGCGCACAGGCCGACCGCGCCGTCACCGACGACCAGCACCGTGTCGCCGCGGCCGACGCCCGCGGTGACGGCGCCATGGTGGCCGGTGGTCATCACGTCCGACAGCGACAGCAGCGAGGGCAGCAGCGCGGAGTCGGCGGCCACCGGCAGCTTCACCAGCGTGCCGTCCGCGTACGGGACGCGGACGGCCTCGCCCTGCCCGCCGTCCACGCCGTCGAATCCGTAGCGTCCGCCGTTGCGGCACGAGATGTGCAGGCCCTTGGCGCAGTAGTCGCAGGTGTTGTCGCTGTAGGTGAACGGTGCGAGGACGAGGTCGCCCGTCTTCAGCCCGGTCACTTCGGCGCCGGTCTCCTCCACGACGCCGAGGAACTCGTGTCCCATGGGGCGACCGGTGTCGGTGGCGGGCATCGCCTGGTAGGGCCACAGGTCGCTGCCGCACACGCAGGCGGCGACGACACGGACCACGGCGTCGGCGGGCTTCACGATCTTCGGGTCGGGCCGGTCCTCGACACGGACGTCTCCGGCTCCGTACATCACGGCTGCACGCATGAGAGGCACTGCTCCAAACGGGGGGATGCGGGGGGGTGCGGAAGGTCAGCGTTCGAGCAGGCGGGCCTGGGCCTCGGTGTGGGTGTCACCGGCGGCGGGCGGCAGGCTGCTGAGCCGGTCGAGCTGGTCGGCGGTCAGGGTGACGGCGTCGGCGGCGGTGTTCTCCTCGACCCGGGTGACGCGCTTGGTGCCGGGGATCGGGGCGATGTCGTCGCCCTGGGCGAGCAGCCAGGCCAGGGCGACCTGCGCGGGCGTGGCGCCGACCTCGTCGGCCAGGGCCTTGACCTCGTCGGCGAGCGCCAGGTTGCGCCGGAAGTTCTCGCCCGTGAAGCGCGGGTTGTCGCGCCGGAAGTCGTCCTTGTCGAGCTGGTCGAGGGAACGCACCGTGCCCGTGAGGAAGCCGCGGCCGAGCGGGGAGAACGGCACCAGGCCGATGTGCAGCTCCCGCAGCACGGGCAGGACGCGCTCCTCTAGGCCGCGGGTCCACAGGGAGTACTCGGACTGCACCGCGGTGACCGGCTGGACGGCGTGCGCACGCCGGATCGTGTCCGGGCCGGCCTCCGAGAGACCGAAGGCGCGCACCTTGCCCTCGGCGATCAGCTCGCCGACCGCTCCGGCGGTCTCCTCGATCGGCGTGTTCGGGTCGACCCGGTGCTGGTAGTACAGGTCGATGTGGTCGGTGCCCAGCCGCTTCAGGGAGCCTTCGACGGCGGTACGGATGTTCGCCGGGCTGGAGTCCACGTTCCAGGTGCCTGCTCCGCCGTGGGAGACCATGCCGAACTTGGTGGCCAGCACCACCTGGTCCCGGCGCCCCTTCAGCGCCCGACCGATCAACTCCTCGTTGGTGTACGGGCCGTAGATCTCGGCGGTGTCGATGAGCGTGACGCCCAGCTCCAGCGCGCGGTGCACGGTCCTGATCGACTCGGCGTCGTCGGTGCCGGAGCCGGAGTAGGCGTGGGACATTCCCATCGCGCCCAGGCCGATCCGGGAAACCTCCAGGTCACGCAGTTTGATGTAACGCATGTCGTCCTCTCCGCGTCGTGGCGCCGCCCGGTGCCTTCGCTCCCGCACTGCCCCGCAGGTCGTGCCTGCCGGGCCCCGGCGGGATCCGGGACGTCGGTGTCTTGCCCCTTCAGCTTCGCCCGGACGGGGCCCCCGTGGCAGGGCGGGATCTTCGGGGGTAATGACAGGACCCCCCTCCCACCTGCTCACCGGAGCGGGTGCGGGTGAGACTGGAGTCATGGCATCCGAGAGCGCGCACAGCGAGGGCGCCGAGCTGGGCCGCTATCTGCGCGCCCGCCGCACCCAGACCAGCCCCGCACACGTCGGCCTCACCGTCGGCGCCGGCATCCGCCGCACCCCCGGCCTGCGCCGCGAGGAGCTGGCCACCCTCTCCGGCATCAGCATCGACTACTACGTACGGCTCGAACGCGGCAAGGAGACCCGCCCCAGCCCCGCCGTCCTCGACGCGCTGGCCCGCGCCCTGCACATGGACGACCAGGAGCACCAGCACCTGCGCGAGCTCGCCGCCCGCGCCGCCCGCTACGCCCCCGAACCGCCACCCGCGCCCAGCCGCACCGTGCGCCCCCACCTCAAGCTGCTGCTCGCATCCCTGCGCCCGAACCCGGCGTTGGTCATCAGCCGCAGCATGGACGTGCTGGCCTGGAACCCCGGCGGTCTGGCCCTGTACGCGGGCCTGGCGGAATGGCCGGCCAAGCACCGCAACCTCGCCCGCTATCTCTTCCTGCACCCCGCGGCCCGTGACCTGTTCGCCGACAACTGGGACCGGCAGATCACCGGCTGCGTCGCCCGCCTGCGCGCCATCGCCGGCACCGCCCCGGACGCACCGGACCTCACCAACCTCGTCGGCGAACTGCTGCTGAAAAGCCCCGACTTCGCCGGGCTGTGGGAGCGCTACGAGGTGACCGGACGCAAGCCCGTGCAGAAGACGTTCCACCACCCCCAGGTCGGCACCCTCACCCTCACCTCGCAGTCCCTGCACATCGAAGGCACCCCCGGCCAGCGCATCGGCGTCTACACCGCGGAACCCGGCACCCCCGACCACGACGCCGTGCTCCTGCTCGACATGACCGCCGGCGTCCCGTCCCCCTCGACGCGGTGACCTGCGAGCGCGGACACCCTGCTCTAAAGTCGCCCGCGTGACCGAGCCCTCCTACCTCGCCGCGATCCGGAAGTCGTACGACACCGTCGCCGCCGACTACGCCCAACTCGTCAAGGACCCGGCGGAGTTGGACCCGCTTTCCCGCGCGATGCTGGCCGCGTTCGCCGAGACCGTGCGGGCGGCGGACCTCGGGCCGGTGGCGGACCTGGGGTGCGGGCCGGGCAAAGTCACCGCGTATCTCGCGGAGTTGGGGGTGCCCGTCTTCGGCGTCGACCTCTCCCCGAGGATGATCGAACTGGCCCGCCGCGCCCACCCGGACCTGACCTTCACCGTGGGCTCGATGACCGCACCGCCGATCGGGGACGAGGAACTCGGCGGCATCCTCGCCTACTACTCCACGCACCACACACCGCCCGACCAACTGCCCGTCGTCTTCGGGAAGTTCCACCGCACACTCGCCCCCGGCGGCCATCTGATGCTGGCCGGCCACGTCGGAGACGAGCAACTCCTGCGCCCGACACATGGGTACGGCGGCCACCTCGTCTCCTACGAGTCCCATCTGCTCCCGCCGGACCGGATCGCCGAGTTGCTCACCCGGGCCGGGCTCTCGCTCACCGCGCGCCTGGTGCTGGAGCCGGTCGAGGGTGCGAAGCGGACCCACGCCGTCTTCCTTGCCCGGAAACCGGAACGCCCCCGCCACTGAACCACCGAATCAGTCCACTGCCCCCGAATTGGCCTTGGTCTGCGGCTCCACTCAGCCCCTAGCGTCAAGGCATGCGGATTCGAATCGTCGACGCCTTCACCGACCGTCCCTTCGCCGGCAACCCGGCCGGCGTGCTGCTCCTCGACGCCTTCCCGGCCGACGACCGGCTTCAGCAGATCGCGATGGAGGTGAATCACGCCGAGACGGCGTTCGCGCAGCGGCTGCCCGAAGGCGGGGCCGCCGACTGGGCGTTGCGATGGTTCACGCCGACGACCGAGGTCGCGATGTGCGGGCACGCGACCCTCGCCACGGCCCATGTGCTGCACACCACCGGCGCCCACGAAGGGACCGTGCGGTTCGCAACGCGGAGTGGCGTGCTCGTCGCCACGCCGGGTGACGACGGGTCGATCACCCTGGACTTCCCGACCGCCCCGCTCACCGCCGTCGAGCTCCCCGACGGTGTCGCCGAGGCCCTGGGCGCCGAACCGCTGACCGCGTTCGACACCGGCCCGAACATCAACGACCTCGTCGTCGAACTCGCCGACGAGAAGACCGTCGTAGGACTCGCCCCGGACCTCAAGGCCCTCGCCGTCCGCTCCGAGCGCGGCATCATCGCCACCGCCCGGGCCGAAGACCCCACCCGGGGCTACGACTTCGTCTCCCGCTGCTTCTTCCCCAACGTCGGGATCGACGAGGACCCGGTCACCGGGAGCGCACACACGGCGCTGGCTCCCTACTGGTCCGGGCGTCTCGGGAGCACCGTCCTCACCGGGTTGCAGGCCTCCGCCCGCTCCGGTCTCGTCCGTACCGAACTCCGGGGCGACCGGACCCTGTTGACCGGTCACGCGGTCACGGTCATCGACGGCGAGCTACTCGCCTGAACCTCAAGACGCCTGCCCTGCCTGCGACTTACGCCGTCGGCAACCAGCCCACCTTCCCCGCCAGCAGCGCGTAGCCGACGAACGCCCCGATGTCGAGCAGGGAATGCGCCACCACCAGGGGACCTACGCGACCCCAACGCCGGTACAGGTACACGAACACCACGCCCATCACCATGTTGCCGACGAAGCCGCCGATGCCCTGGTAGAGGTGGTAGCTACCGCGCAGTACGGAACTGGCCACGAGCGCGGTGCCCGGCGTCCAGCCCAACTGGCCGAGCCTGCGCAGCAGATAGCCGACGACGATGACCTCTTCGAGGATCGCGTTCTGCATCGCGGAGAGGATCAGGACCGGGTACTTCCACCACACGTCGGGCAGCGCCTCCGGCACCACCGTGAGGTTGAAGCCGAGGCCGCGGGCGGACAGGTAGAAGGCGATGCCGGTGCTGCCGATGACCGCCGCGATCGCCGCCCCTCGGCCCAGGTCGGGCCAGGGCCGGGTGCGGTCGAAGCCGATCGTCCGCAGGCTCTCACCCTCCCTCAGGAGGAAGTGCGCGACGAGCGCGACGGGGACGAGCGCCGAGGCGATACCGAACAGCTGCCAGGCGAGATCCAGCCAGGGACGGCCCGGCGCGGCCGAGGCGTTGAGGGTGGCCGCCTGGTCCTTGAGACCCCCCGGTTTCGTGACCGATCCGACAAAACTGATCAGGGCTGACACACCACTCGCACCGAGCGAAAGCCCCAGAACGAGCAGCGCCTCGGACCGGAGAATCCGCCGCGTGGGCCGCTCCAGCGGAAAAGTTTCGGCCACCTGCCCTGCCTCCACCTGCACACCTGCCTTCAGTTCGGAAATCCCGCCTCATGCCCATCTTCGCCCCGCTAGGGTCTCGAAAGAACTTACGAAGATCGTGCGCGACAGGCCGTTGGGGGGACGGACGCGATTCGGGGTCGTACCTCCCCATGTCTGCCATACGGCCGCACACCGGCACGTGGTTCAACAGGGAGGGGCACCACCGTCATGGGACGTCACAGCTTGCCCGATCAGTACGGGGCGGGCGGCAGCGACCCCCGCCCTCGCGCGCGCCGCCGTACGGTGGCCATCGCCACGGTCCTCGTCCTGACCGTCGCGGGCGGTACCGCCGTGGCGGTGCAGAGCGGGTTGCTCTCCTTCGGTTCCTCCTGCAAGAAGGACGCGGTACGGCTGAAACTCGCCGCCTCCCCCGACATGGCTCCCGCCCTGCGCGCAGCCGCCGGACAGGCGCGCGACGAGGGCATCACGTCCGACGGGCAGTGTCTGAACATCTCGGTGACCGCCCAGGAGTCGTACAAGTTCGCGGACACCCTCAAGGCGGGCAAGCACCCGGACGTACAGGTGTGGGTGCCCGATTCGGAGCTGTGGGTGAACGAGGTCACGTCGGCCGCCGACGCCGACGCGACGGAGGTGACTCCCGCGGGCAACGTCGCCTCGACACCGGTCGGGGTGGCGATGGTCCCGGCCGCCGCGAAGTCGCTCGGGTGGCCGAAGAAGACGTACAGCTGGCTGGACCTGGCCGGTGCCACCCTCACGGACGACTCACTGCGGCTGGGCGCGGCGGACCCGGCGCGCAGCGCGACGGGGCTGCTGGCGCTCACGCAGTTGAGTACGGCCGCCGCGAAGGTCAAGGGCGGGGCGACGCAGGCCGCGGCGATGATGAAGACGTTGTCGCAGCGGACCTCGGACACCGACAGTCAGGTCCTGGACACCCTGCCGCGCAACTCGTCCGGCACCGAGCAGGGCAATCCGAAGCGCAACCAGGCGCTGGTCCTCAGCGAGCAGTCGGCGTTCGCGTACAACGCGTCGGCGGACAGCGACGGGAGCCTGGATCTCTTCTACCCGAAGGACGGCTCCCCTCGGCTCGACTACCCGTACAACCTGGTCGACCAGGAGCGGCTGACCACGGACCAGAGCCGGGCCGCGATCCGGTTCAATACGTATCTGAGCCGGCCCGCGCAACAGAAGCTCATGGAGAAGTACGGCTTCCGGACGGATGACGATGCCGCGCCGAAGGCCGTGGTCGCGAAGGCAGGTGGCGTCAGTCCGCAGCCGTACGCCGTGGCCGCGCCCGATCCCGCCTCCGACGCGGCGCTCCAAGAGGCCCTGGGTACTTGGACGATCACGGTGCAGAGCGCGCGGATCACCACGGTCGTGGACGCGTCCGCCTCGATGGCGGAGTCGGTGCCGGGGACCGGGCAGTCGCGCATGGACGTCACGAAGGCCTCGCTGCTCCAGGCGCTGGCCACGTTCACGCCCGAGGACGAGATCGGGCTGTGGGAGTTCTCGACGAAGCTCGACGGCGACAAGGACTACCGCGTCCTGGTGCCGACCGAGCGGCTCGGCGACCAGAAGGGCGACGGCACCCAACGGGACGCCCTGTCGGCGGCGTTCGGCTCGCTGAAGCCGGTGCCGAACGGCGCGACCGGGCTCTACGACACCACGCTCGCCGCGTACAAGGCGGCCACGTCGTCCTACGCGAAGGGGAAGTTCAACGCGCTGGTCATCCTGACCGACGGCGTCAACCAGGACCCGGGCAGCATCTCCCGCTCCACGCTCATCAAGCAGTTGCGGCAACTCGCCAGCCCTGAGCGGCCGGTGCCGCTCATCATGATCGGGGTGGGTCCGCAGGCCGACAAGGAGGAGGCCCGGCAGATCGCCGAGGCGACCGGCGGTTCGGGCCATGAGGTGACCAACCCGGCCCAGATCCAGTCGGTGATCCTCCAGGCCATCGTGGCGGCGGGCGCGTCGGGCGCATCGGCCAACGCGGGCTGAAACAGCCGCAGTTCAGCCGACTTGGTCAACGCGGGCTGAAACAGCGGCAGTTCACTCCCCACCTCACCCCAGCGGCACCGGCTCCGGCAGCCCCACCGGCCAGGTGTGGACCGGCTCCCCGAGGTGCATCAACTCGCTGTAGCGGCGGGTGGTCGCGGCCAGCGCGGCATCCCGCGCGAGGCCCTGCTCCAGGGCCCGGTGGAACGTGGCGGACTGCCAGGTCGCGCCGTTGGCCCGGCGCCGGCAGCGTTCGTCGATCACGCCCAAGTACAGGTCCCGGTCGGCCGGTTCGACCCCCCACGCGTCCAGCCCGGCCTCCGCGAGCGGCAGCAGTTCATCGCGTACGAGGGCCACCGCGTCGATCTCGGTGACGCCACCGAGGCGTCCGCGCCGGGGCCAGAGAAGCCGGGCGTCGATGCCGTGGCGGCACGCGGTGTCGAAGTTGGCGGCTGCCGCCTCGAAGGGCAACCGGGTCCACACCGGCCGCGACTCCTCGGCGAGGGCGCGGACGACGCCGTAGTAGAACGCGGTGTTGGCGATGACGTCGGTGACGGTGGGGCCGGCGGGCAGGACGCGGTTCTCGACGCGCAGGTGCGGGACGCCGTCGGCGATGCCGTAGACCGGGCGGTTCCAGCGGTACACCGTGCCGTTGTGCAGGACGAGTTCGGCGAGGGTGGGGATGCCGCCTGCGTCGAGGACTTCGAGGGGTTCCTCGTCGTCGTGGATCGGGAGCAGGGGCGGGAAGAAGCGCAGGTTCTCCTCGAAGAGGTCGTACGCCGACGTGACCCAGCGCTCGCCGAACCAGGTGCGGGGGCGGACGCCCTGCGCCTGGAGTTCGGGCGGGCGGGTGTCGGTGGCCTGCTGGAAGAGCGGAGGCCGGGACTCGTGCCACAGCTCGCGGCCGAACAGGAAGGGCGAGTTGGCGCCCACGGCGACCTGGACGGCGGCGACGGCCTGGGCCGCGTTCCACACGTCGGCGAAGCGGTCCGGGGTGACCTGGAGGTGCAACTGCACGGAGGTGCAGGCGGCTTCGGGCACGATGGAGCCCGAGGTGCAGGTGAGGTGCTCGACGCCGTCGATGTCGAGGAGGAAATCCTCGCCGCGGGCGGCCACGATCTGGTCGTTGAGCAGGGTGTACCGGTCGACCGCGGAGAGGTTCGAGGAGACCAGGTCGTCCCGGTCGAGCGTCGGCAGAATGCCGATCATCAGTATTCCGGCATCGACCTCGCCCGCTTTCCGATGGGCATATGCCAGTGACGTACGGATCTCCTCGGCGAGCCGGTCGAATACCCGGCCCTCCAATCGGTGTGGGGCAATGTTGACTTCCAGATTGAACATGGCGAGTTCTGTTTGGAAATCGCGGCTCGCGATACGTTCCAGAACCTCGCCATTCAGCATTCTCGGCATGCCGTCGGAGCCGACGAGGTTGAGTTCGATCTCCAGCCCCATGAGGTTCCTGGGGCGGTCGAACCGCTTCTCGGCCAGCAGCCGCTCCAGCACTGTCAGGCAGCGCCGCAGCTTGGCGCGGTAGCGCTGGCGGTCGGCGAGCTGGAACGGCCCCGCCACGATCTTCTCTCCCACGGTGCGTCACCTCCTCGTCCCACTCGTCCCCGGGTCAGGAAGGATGATGCCCAGACCTGGCGATCGATAACGTCCCCGCGGCGGCCCGGCGCCCGCTACTCTGGTCGAACGTGACCCGCGGCACATTCACGAGGCATGCGGCACATGCAGTTCCGCCCGCAGTTCCGCCCTCAATGAAGACCTCGTGAAAAACGCCGACGACAATTGGCCGACCGCATCGGTGCCATATCCACAGGTCATCGCCGTAGGGCCAGCTGCGAACCGGGATGATTCCCGCGAATCCCTGGCCGAATAGCCCCTTGTTGTTCATACAGGAAACGGTTAGACGAAACATCGTCTGAACACGTGTCGTATAAACTCCGCGAACAAGGCAGAAGGTTGGCGCCCCGGTCCTGGAACCTGCCGTCGAGGTGACGTGCGGCAGGCCGTACCCATGTCACAGAACCCGGCCCCGGCCTCCCTGACCCCGAGAGCTGACAGCGCCGTCCGCCCCCGCCCCGCCCTCGCGCCACCAGTGCCTGTCGAATGAGAGGCGACCCACCATGCCGCTGCATGTCCCCCCGGCTCCCGCGCCCGCCCTGCGCTCCGTTCTCACGGCACTCGGTTCCCCCACCGCAGTCCGCGAGGCCCGCACTCCGTCGCTGCGCGCGGCCCAGGGACCGGCAACACCCGAACTCCCGCTGCCCCTGCATGTGTTGGACCGAGTATCGGCAGACGGGACGGCCGTGACCCGGCTGGCCGGTTGGCGTTTCCTGATCCGCTGCGGGGACCGCGCGGTCGCCGCGGCCGAGACCATGCTGACCCCGGACGGCTGGGCGTTCTCGCACTTCTTCGAGGGCCCGTACATCGCTTCCACCGAGCGGGCGCTGCGCCAGGCCGAGAACATGAAGGACGCCCACCAGCCGCGTCTCCTGTCCGTGCCCGGCCTCTACATGCTCACGCTCTGGCTGCACGGCGACCTCACCGCGGACGGCGCCGGCGGCCACCCCGCCGCGTCCGATCTGCTGGTCCCGCTGGCCCCGGCGCCGCCCGGCATCGCGGCCCACCGTCCGCACCGGGTCGCCGAGTTGCTGCCGGTGCTCACCCATCGGGTGACTCCCGCGCCGCTGCTCGGTTCACCCGCCTGATTTCCCCCCGCCGTCACCCTCGTACCCCGTCATCGAATTCCCGGTGGCGGGGTACGATCGCGTTTCCGGCCCCCTTACGCTCGTAATGCTCGTACGAGCAGCAAAAAGCTCGTACGAGCCGGGAATTGGGATGAACCGTCCGCGCGGGTGAAGCGTCACTAACCTGTGAGAAGCGGTGCTGCTAAATCCCTGCGGATTGCCGTCCATGGGGCAACACTGGGTTCGGACCGACTCAACACCACGGGGGACGGACATGACCACAACAGAGCGAGAGATCCCACCAATGTGCAAGCACCAGCCACCGTGTCCCACGGCCGAATCCGCCGACCGGGAATCCGCCCGCCTCATGGCACACCACCCGGAACAGGGCTGGAGCCTGCTGTGCAACGGCGTTCTCCTGTTCGAGGACACCGGTGAGCTCCTGCCCGACGGGCAGATCATCGCGCCGCACCGCCAAGTGGTGACAGCCGCTTGAGCATTTCAGGGACATGAGGGGCCGGCCGCACACACGAGGTGCGCACCGGCCCCGACGCATTTCCGGGGTTGGTCACCCCGCGTAGTCGCCCGCTATCGGAGTGCCTCCTGGTAGTCGAACCAGTCGAAGGCCGCCTCCCCCTCGGCGACGTACATTCCGATCACCCGTCCGGTGAATCCCCCTGCCACTTGAGTGGACAGATAGCGTCCGTCCAACTCGGCCAGTTCTACGGCGCCTTCGGGACCCTCCACGGAGAACGTGAGGGTGTCGGGGCCGCGCGTGCCGACGTCGGCCGTGCTGATGTCGACGGCCAGGGTGAGCGGCCCCGGTTCCACCGCGCGCTCGGCGATCCGCTCCCGTACGGGACCGATCCGGACGACCACGCTCACCACTCCCCCGGCGACCTCGACGTCGTAGTGATGCGCCTCGTCCATGCGGACGGAGAGACCGGCGCGCCCCGAGCCGGGGTCGATCCGGACCGCCGCCCGGCAGTCGAGGTGCTGCTGTCGGCGTCCGAGGAACGCGGGGCCGGACCGCGCGTCCAGGGTCAGCCAGCCCGGACGGCGGGTCAGTGACCAGCTGTCGTCCGGTCTGCTGCGCGGCGAGACCCAGGAGAAGGCGAGGCTCGGGGCGTCGAAGTCGTCGCGCACCGGCGGGAGTTGGAAGGGGTGCCAGGTCGACGGGGCCTGGTGCTGTTCCTCGACCGGGCCCACCCTCGGCCAGCCGTCCACCCATTCCACCGGGGTCAGGAACGTCTCGCGGCCCAGCACGTGGAAGCCGGGGAACCAGCCCCGGGGCCGGGTGCCGAGCAGCACCATCCACCAGGTGCCGTCGGGGGCGGTGACCAGGTCGGCGTGACCGGTGCTCTGGATGGGGAGGTCGGTGCTGCGGTGGGAAAGGATCGGGTTGGCGGGGGCCGGTTCGTAGGGGCCGCGCGGGGAACGGGCGCGGGCGATCGAGACGCTGTGGCCGTGTGCGGTGCCGCCCTCGGCGATCATCAGGTACCACCAGTCGCCGACGCGGTAGAGATGCGGGGCCTCCGGGTGCTGGAGTCCGGTGCCGGACCAGATCGGGAGCGGGCCCTCCAGGACCTTGCCGGTCGCCGTATCGATGCGGGCCACTTTCACCCCGGCGACGGCACACCAGCAGTTGCCGTCCTCGTCCCAGGCCAGGTCGGGGTCGATGCCGGGTACGTCGACGAGGACCGGGTCCGACCAAGGGCCCTCGGGGCGGTCGGCGGTGACGAGGAAGGTGCCCTTGCCGCGCACGTCGGTGGTGATCAAGTAGAAGCGGCCGTCGTGGTGGCGGAGGGTCGGGGCGTAGATGCCGGCAGAGGCGGGGGTGTCGTCCGGGAGGTCCAACTGCCCTGGTCGGTCAAGGACGTTGCCGAGCTGGCGCCAGTGCACCAGGTCCCGGCTGTGGAAGAGCGGGACCCCGGGGAAGTACTCGAAGCTGGAGCACACGAGGTAGTAGTCCTCGCCGACCCGGCACACGCTGGGGTCGGGATGGAAACCGCCGATGACCGGGTTGTCGTACGTCCGCATCCGTCTCGGTCCCTCCGTCCGGCCCATTCTCGAAAGTTTCGGGCCGATTGGCGAACATTACGGAGCGGGACTGTAGGTGGAACCTTCGGCGGGGACAAGGTCCGGGGCGGGGGCGAGCTGGAGGCTGAGCACCATCGTGAGGCCGCCGCCCGGGGTGTCCTCGGCGCTGAGCGTGCCGCCGAGGGCCTCGGTGAAGCCGCGTGCGACCGCGAGGCCGAGGCCCACTCCGGCGCCGCGCGGGGCGTCGCCGTAGCGCTGGAAGGGTTCGAAGATGCGGTTCTTGGCCTCGTCGGGGACGCCGGGGCCGCGGTCGACCACGCGGATCTCGACGCGGTCGGCGATGGCACTCGCCTTGACCAGTACGGGAGTTGCGTCCGGGCTGTACTTGACGGCGTTCTCGACCAGGTTGGCCACAGCGCGTTCCAGGAGCCCGGGGTCCACGGCCACCATCGGCAGGGTCTCGGGGATGTCGAGTTCGACGCTGTCCTCGGGGACCCCGCCGAGCGACATCGGGACGACCTCGTCGAGGTCCACCTCGCGGATGATCGGGGTGACGGTGCCGGTCTGGAGGCGGGACATGTCGAGGAGGTTCCCGACGAGGTTGTCCAGGCGGTCGGCGCCGTCCTCGATGCCTGCCAGCAGCTCCGCCTGGTCCTCGTCCGACCAGGCGACGTCCTCGGAACGGAGGGAGGAGACGGCCGCCTTGATCCCGGCGAGCGGGGTCCGCAGGTCGTGACTCACGGCGGCGAGGAGTGCTGTGCGGATGCGGTTGCCCTCGGCCAACGCCCTTGCCTGGTCGGCCTCTTCGCGGAGGCGGCGGCGGTCCAGGACTACGGCAGCCTGTGCCGCGAAGGCGGCGAGGACGCGGCGGTCCTCGGCGGGCAGGACCCGGCCGGAGAGGGCGAGGGCCATGTGGTCGCCGACCGGTACGTCGACGTCCGCGTCCTCCGGGTTCTGGCAGGGGCGGGGGCCCACGCTGCCCGCGCAGGTCCAGGGTTCGACGTCGCTCGCGCGCTCCAGCAGGGCGGCGGACTCCATGCCGAAGGTCTCCCGGACCCGTTCCAGGAGCGCCTCCAGGCTGGTCTCGCCGCGCAGTACGTTGCCCGCGAGGAAGGAGAGGATCTCCGACTCGGCGCGAAGCCGGGCCGCTTGGTGCGTGCGACGGGCGGCCAGGTCGACCACCGACGCGACCGACACCGCGACGGCCACGAAGATCGCGATGGCCACGATGTTCTTGGGGTCGGCGATGGTGAAGGTGTGCACGGGCGGGGTGAAGTACCAGTTCAGGAGCAGCGATCCGACCGCCGCCGAGGCCAGTGCGGGGAAGAGTCCGCCGAGCAGGGCCGCCGCCACGGTGAGGGACAGGTACAGCAACATGTCGTTGGCCAGGCCGACTTCGGGGGCGACACCGCTCAACAGCCAGGTCAGCAGCAGGGGCCCGCCGATTCCGGCCAGCCAGCCCCAGACGATGCGGGCCCGCCCGAGCCGCGTGCCCCGGTTCACGGGCAGTCCGCGTCCCTTGCCCGCCTCGTCGTGGGTGATGAGGTGGACGTCGAGATCGGGGCCCGAGTCCCGGGCGACCGTAGAGCCGACGCCGGGCCCGAAGACGTACTGCCAGCCCTTGCGGCGGGAGACGCCGAGGACGATCTGGGTGGCGTTCACTCCGCGCGCGAAGTCCAGCAGGGCCACCGGGATGTCCTCGCCCACGACTTGGTGGAAGGTGCCGCCCAAGTCCTCGACCAGGGTGCGCTGTTGCGCCAGTTCCTTCGGGGACGCGGAGGTCAGGCCGTCGCTGCGGGAGATGTAGACCGCCAACACCTCACCGCCCGCGCCCTTTTCGGCAAGGCGCGCGGCCCGGCGGATGAGCGTGCGTCCTTCCGGACCGCCGGTGAGGCCGACGACGATCCGCTCGCGCGAGCCCCAGATCGCCGAGACGCGGTGTTCGCTGCGGTACTCCTGGAGGTAGGCGTCGACCCGGTCGGCGAGCCAGAGCAGCGCCAACTCCCGCAGGGCGGTGAGGTTTCCGGGCCGGAAGTAGTTCGACAGAGCCGCGTCGACCTTGTCCGGCTTGTAGATGTTGCCGTGGGCCATCCGGCGCCGTAGCGCGGGCGGTGACATGTCGACGAGTTCGATCTGGTCGGCGCGACGGACGACCTCGTCCGGGACGGTCTCCTGTTGCCGTACTCCGGTGATGGACTCGACGATGTCGCCCAGGGATTCCAGGTGTTGGATGTTGACGGTCGAGATCACGTCGATGCCCGCGGCGAGGAGTTCCTCGATGTCCTGCCAGCGCTTGGTGTTGCGGGAGCCGGGGATGTTGGTGTGCGGCAGTTCGTCGACGAGGGCGACTTCGGGGTGGCGGGCGAGGACCGCGTCGACGTCCATCTCGGTGAACTGCGTTTCCCTGTAGGCGAGTTCGCGGCGCGGGATCTCCTCCAGGCCGTGCAGCATCACCTCGGTGCGCGGCCTGTTGTGGTGTTCCACGAAGGCGACCACGCAGTCCGTGCCGCGCTCGATTCGGCGGTGTGCCTCGGACAGCATCGCGTACGTCTTGCCGACGCCCGGTGCCGCGCCGAGGTAGATCCGGAGCTTGCCGCGTCCCATGTCATCCTTCGAAGCGGTAGCCCATGCCGGGCTCGGTGATCAGATAGCGGGGGCTCGACGGGTCCCCCTCCAACTTCCGGCGCAACTGGGCCATGTAGACCCGGAGGTAGTTGGTCTTGTTGCTCTGGGACACCCCCCACACCTCCTGCAACAGGTACTTCTGTGTGACGAGGCGGCCCGGGTTGCTGATGAGGATCTCCAGCAGATGCCACTCAGTGGGGGTGAGCCGGATGTCGTGGCCGCCGCGGGTGGCGCGCTTGGCGAGCAGGTCGATGGTGAAGTCGTCGGTGGTGACCAGGGTGGTCGTCGGGGCGAGCGGCACGTCCTCCACGCGGCGGACCGCGGCCCGTAGCCGGGCGAGGAGTTCGTCCATGCTGAACGGCTTGGTGATGTAGTCGTCGGCGCCCGCGTCGAGCGCGGCGACCTTCTCGTCGGAGGCCTGCCGGGCCGACAGCACCAGGATCGGGACCCGGGTCCAGCCGCGCAGCGCCTTGATGACGTCGACGCCGTCCATGTCGGGCAGTCCGAGGTCGAGCATCACGACGTCCGGCTGTCGCGCGGCCGCGAGCCGGAGCGCGGTGGCTCCGTCGGGGGCCGCGTCGACGCCGTAATGGCGGGCCTGCATGTTGATCACGAGGGCCCGTACGAGCTGCGGGTCGTCCTCGACCACCAGCACCCGTGTCATGGGGGTGTGCCTTTCGTGTGGTCCCTGGCATGGCGGCGGGAGTCGGCGGCGCCGGGACCTCTCCCGGGCCGCCGACTCCCCTGCCGGTCGTGTAACGCCATCAGCTCTTCGTCACAAGGGACTTGAGCGCGATGTTGAGCTCCAGCACGTTCACGGTGGGCTCGCCGATGAAGCCGAGGGTGCGGCCGTCGGTGTGCTCGTCGACCAGCTTCTGCACCTGGGCGACGGACACGCCGTTCTTCTCGGCGATGCGGTGGACCTGGAGGTCCGCGTACGCCGGGGAGATGTCCGGGTCGAGTCCGGAGCCGGAGGACGTCACCGCGTCGGCGGGCACCTGGGACGCCTTGACCGTGTAGCCGGGCACCGAGTTGTCCTTGATGACGGCGGCCTTGGCATCCTTCACCTGCTGGAGGAGGACCTTGCTGTCGGCGGAGAGGTTGGTGGCGCCGGACAGGATCAACGAGTACTGCGTGTTGACGCTGTTGGTGCCGAGACCGTTCTGCGGGCGGCCCTGGAACCACTTCAGATCCGGGTCCGGGGTCTCCTGCCCCTTCTTCAACGGCAGGTTGTACGACTGCCCGATGAGGGACGAGCCGACGACCTTGCCGTCCGCCTTGATCTCCGAGCCGTTCGCCTTGCCGGGGAAGATCCCCTGAGCGATGCCGGTGACGACCAACGGGTAGATGACACCGGTCACCAGGGTCAGCACGAGCAGGGCGCGCAGGCCCGCCCAGAGCAACCGGGCTGTGTTGGATACCGAGTTGTTCATAACTGGTCAGCCGATTCCGGGGATGAGGGAGATGAGCAGGTCGATGATCTTGATGCCGATGAAGGGCGCGATCAGCCCGCCGATGCCGTAGATCGTCAGGTTGCGCCGCAGCATCTTGTCGGCGCTGACCGGCCGGTACTGCACACCCCGCAGGGAGAGCGGCACAAGCGCGATGATGACCAGCGCGTTGAAGATGACCGCCGACAGGATGGCGGAGTCCGGCGAGGACAGGCCCATCACGTTGAGCTTGTCCAGGCCCGGGTAGACGGCCGCGAACAGCGCCGGGATGATCGCGAAGTACTTCGCGACGTCGTTGGCGATCGAGAACGTCGTCAACGCGCCCCGGGTGATGAGGAGTTGTTTGCCGATCTCGACGATCTCGATGAGCTTGGTCGGGTTCGAGTCGAGGTCGACCATGTTGCCGGCCTCCTTCGCGGCCGACGTGCCGGTGTTCATCGCGACGCCGACGTCCGCCTGGGCCAGCGCGGGCGCGTCGTTCGTACCGTCACCGGTCATCGCGACCAGCTTGCCGCCTGCCTGCTCCCGCTTGATGAGGGCCATCTTGTCCTCGGGAGTGGCCTCCGCGAGGAAGTCGTCGACGCCCGCCTCCTCGGCGATCGCCTTGGCGGTCAGCGGGTTGTCACCCGTGATCATGACCGTCTTGATGCCCATGCGGCGCAGCTCGTCGAACCGCTCGCGCATACCCGCCTTGACGACGTCCTTGAGGTGGATGACGCCCAACACCCGTGCGCCGTCGGTGTCTTCGACCGCCACGAGCAGCGGGGTGCCGCCGGCCGCGGAGATCCGGTCGGTGAGCGCGCCGGCGTCCTCGGACACCTCGCCGCCCCGCTCGCGGACCCAGGTGACGACCGAACCGGCCGCGCCCTTGCGGATCTTGCGCCCGTCCACGTCCACGCCGGACATGCGGGTCTGCGCGGTGAAGGCGATCCACTCGGCGTGGGCCAACTCGCCCTGGTGGCGCTCCCGCAGACCGTACTTCTCCTTCGCCAGGACGACGATGGAACGGCCCTCGGGCGTCTCGTCGGCCAGCGAGGAGAGCTGGGCGGCGTCCGCCAGCTCGGCCTCGGTGGTACCGGTCACCGGCACGAACTCCGAGGCCTGCCGGTTGCCGAGCGTGATGGTGCCGGTCTTGTCGAGCAGCAGCGTCGAGACGTCACCGGCGGCCTCAACTGCCCTGCCGGACATGGCCAGTACGTTCCTCTGCACCAGCCGGTCCATGCCCGCGATGCCGATCGCGGACAGGAGCGCGCCGATCGTGGTCGGGATGAGGCAGACCAGGAGGGCCACCAGCACGATCATTGTGAGGTGGGTGCCCGCGTAGTCCGCGAACGGCGGCAGCGTGGCACAGGCGAGCAGGAAGACGATGGTGAGGGACGCCAACAGGATGTTCAGGGCGATCTCGTTCGGCGTCTTCTGCCGGGCGGCGCCCTCGACCAGGGCGATCATCCGGTCGATGAAGGTCTCGCCGGGCTTCGTCGTGATCTTGATGACGATGCGGTCGGAGAGGACCTTCGTACCGCCGGTGACGGCCGAGCGGTCACCGCCGGACTCACGGATGACGGGCGCGGACTCACCGGTGATAGCCGACTCGTCGACACTCGCGACGCCTTCTACGACATCGCCGTCGCCGGGGATGATGTCGCCTGCCTCGCACACCACCAGGTCGCCGATGCGGAGTTCGGTGCCGGGGACCTGCTCCTCGACGGTGCCGTTGAGCCGCCGGGCCACCGTGTCGGTCTTGGCCTTGCGCAGGGTGTCGGCCTGCGCCTTGCCGCGGCCCTCGGCGACGGCCTCCGCCAGGTTGGCGAAGATGACGGTCAGCCACAGCCAGGCGCTGATCGCCCAGCCGAACCAGTCGCCCGGGTCCTTGAAGGAGAAGATCGTGGTCAGCACGGACCCGATCCACACCACGAACATCACGGGCGACTTGACCATCACGCGCGGGTCGAGCTTGCGGCAGGCGTCGGGCAGGGACTTGATCAGCTGCTTCGGGTCGAACAGGCCCGCGCCGACCCGTCCCTCGTCCTTGTGACCGGTCGGCACATCGCTGTGCGGCGCCCGGGTCGGAGTGGCAGTGGACATCGAGTCCTCTTGGTTTTCTTGGTGTTCTTGGTTTTCTTGGTTGTCTACGCGGGTGGTCATGACGCCAGCCCCTCGGCCAGCGGGCCCAGCGCCAGCGCCGGGAAGTAGGTCAGACCGGTGATGATGAGGATCGCGCCCACCAACAGGCCGGTGAACAGCGGCTTTTCGGTGCGCAGGGTGCCTGCCGTGACCGGCACCGGCTTCTGCTCGGCGAGCGAACCGGCCAGGGCCAGCACGAACACCATCGGCAGGAAGCGGCCGAGCACCATCGCGAGCCCGAGCATCGTGTTGTACCAGTCGGTGTTCGCGTTCAGACCGGCGAACGCGGAGCCGTTGTTGTTGGCGGCGGAGGTGAAGGCGTACAGCACCTCGGAGAAGCCGTGCGCGCCGGAGTTCAGCATCGAGTGCGGCGGGGTCGGCAGCGCCATGGAGGCGGCCGCGAAGATCAGCACCAGGGCCGGGGTGATCAGGATGTAGCAGGCCGCGAGCTTCATCTCGCGGGTGCCGATCTTCTTCCCCAGGTACTCGGGTGTACGACCGACCATCAGTCCGGCGATGAACACCGCGATGACCGCCATGATCAGCATTCCGTACAGCCCGGAGCCGGTACCACCGGGTGCGATCTCGCCCAACTGCATGCCCAGGATGGTGATACCGCCGCCGAGACCGGTGAACGAGGAGTGGAAGGAGTCCACCGCACCCGTCGAGGTCAGCGTGGTCGACACCGCGAAGATCGAGGAGGCCCCGACACCGATCCGGGTCTCCTTGCCCTCCATCGCACCGCCGGCGGCCTGGAGCGCCGCGCCGTGGTGGGCGAACTCGGTCCACATCATCAGGGCGACGAAGCCGACCCAGATGGTGGCCATGGTGGCGAGGATCGCGTAGCCCTGCTTGATGGAGCCGACCATCACGCCGAAGGTGCGGGTCAGCGCGAACGGGATGACCAGCAGCAGGAAGATCTCGAAGAGGTTGGTGAAGGGCGTCGGGTTCTCGAAGGGATGGGCGGAGTTGGCGTTGAAGTAACCGCCACCGTTCGTGCCGACCTCCTTGATGGCCTCCTGCGAGGCGACCGCGCCGCCGTTCCACTGCTGGTGGCCCCCCATGAACTGCCCGACCTCATGGATGCCGGAGAAGTTCTGGATGGCGCCGCAGGCGACGAGTACGAGCGCGGCGACGACCGAGAGCGGCACCAGGATGCGGATGACGCCACGCACCAAGTCGGCCCAGAAGTTGCCGAGTTCACCGGTGCGCGAACGCGCGAAGCCGCGTACGAGAGCGACCGCGACGGCGATGCCGACGGCCGCGGAGACGAAGTTCTGCACGGCGAGCCCGGCGGTCTGCACGACGTGACCCATGGTCTGCTCGCCGTAGTACGACTGCCAGTTGGTGTTCGTCACGAAGGACACGGCCGTGTTGAACGACTGCGCCGGGTTGACCGAGGAGAAGCCCAGCGAGCCGGGCAGGATGCCCTGGATCCGCTGGAGCAGGTAGAGGAAGAGGACGCCGACCGCCGAGAAGGCGAGCACGCCGCGCAGGTACGCGGGCCAGCGCATCTCGGTGTTCGGGTCGGCACCGATGCCCTTGTAGATCCACTTCTCGACCCGCAGGTGCTTGTCGGAGGAGTAGACCTTGGCCATGTAGTTGCCGAGCGGGACGTAGGCGAGCGCCAGCGCCGCTATGAGCGCGATCAGCTGAAGCACACCGGCAAGGACGGGACCCATATCGCTCTCAGAACCTCTCCGGGAAGATCAGGGCGAGGACGAGATAGCCCAGCAGGGCGACGGCCACGACGAGGCCGACGATGTTCTCGGCGGTCACAGCTTCGTCACCCCCTTGGCGACGAGGGCCACCAACGCGAAGACCGCGATCGTGGTGACGACGAAGGCCAGATCGGCCATCGTGAGCTCCTGGAATGAGGTGCGAATGGAACGGACGCTTAGAGGTAACCGCGCCCGTGACCGGATATGGCCGCCGTTGACGGGTCCCTTACGGCGATGCATACGCCCTTGACGCGACTCTTACGGCGGGGCCGCGAACCGGGCGCGCGCACCGCGCCCGGGGATCAGAACAGCCGGAACCGCAGCCGGCAGATCACCGCGTCCGTGTCCCGCCTTACGGCATGGGCGACCACGGCCCCCCGCTGGTTCTGGAGCAGCCGCTGCCACAGCCGTACGGGCTCCACCTCCGCGATCAGGACGGTGACCCGGGTGTCCGGTTCCGTCGCCGAGACGTCCCGTACGTAGGCGGCGATGGGGCGACCCAACGAACGGCGCTCGCAGGCGAGTTGGACCAGGGGGACGCCGGGGTCCCATTGGGCCCAGGCGCGTTCCAGGGCGTGCAGGTTGGCGCGGTCCTCGGGGTCCGGGTAGCAGACCGTGACCGCGCGGACCTCGTCGCCGAGGGAGGCCGCGGCCGTCAGCGCCTCGGAGGTGAGCCGGGAGAGGGACGAGACCGGCACGATCACCACCGACCGGTCGCGGTGCGGGTGTTCGGGGATGCGGCCGAGGCCGAGCCGTTCGCCGATGTGCGCGTACGCGCGGTGCACGGTCTCGAAGGCGAGCACGAGCAGCGGCAGGGTGATCACGATCAGCCAGGCGCCGTCGTCGAACTTGCTCGCGGTGACGACGACCGTCGCGACGCCGGTGAGAACCGCGCCGAAGCCGTTCAGCAGGGCTTTTCCGCGCCACCCGGTGCCGCGTTCGCCGCGCCAGTGCCGGACCATGCCCACCTGGGCGACGGTGAAGCCGACGAAGACACCGATCGCGAAGAGCGGCACGAGGGTGTTGGTGTCGCCGCCGGAGAACACCAGCAGGGCCGCCGAGACCGCGGCCAGCGCGAGCACCCCGTGCCGGTGCACCTGGCGGTCGGCCTTGAGGGCGAAGACGTGCGGGAGGTAGTTGTCGCGGGCCAGCAGCTTCAGCAGGACCGGCAGCCCGCCGAACGACGTGTTCGCGGACAGGGCGAGCAGGATCATCGTCGCGAACTGGATGACGTAGAAAGCCCAGTTGTGGCCGAGGGAGGCGTCCGCGAGCTGGGCGAGGACGGTGACTCCCTGGACCGGCTGGAGGTGGAAGCGGGAGATCAGCACCGACAGGCCGATCAGCATCACGCCGAGCACCGCGCCGAGGGCGACCTCCGCGCGCTGGGCCCGTTTCACGCGGGGTGCGCGGAAGGAGGGCACGGCGTTGGCGATGGCCTCGACTCCGGTGAGGGCGCTGCATCCGGAGGCGAAGGCTTTCAGCAGGAGCAGTACGCCGACGCTTGTGGCGTTGTCGGTCATCACGGAAGCGCTGTTGACTCGGTTCACAGGTGCATCGCGAAACAGGCCGACCACAATGAGGACGAAGATCGAACCGATGAACACCACCGTCGGCACGATGAACACCCGTGCCGACTCGGCGATCCCGCGCAGGTTCACAGCTGTGAGCAGAGTCAACACGGCCAGACAGAGCCACAGCCGTTCACCGTAGAGCGACGGGAAAGCGGAGGTGAGCGCCGCGACTCCGGCAGTCACGGCGACCGCGACGTTCAGTACGTAGTCCAGCACCAGCGAGCCCGCCGCCACCAGGCTCGTCCGCGCACCCAGGTGGGTCTTCGCCACGGCGTAGGAGCCGCCGCCGTCCGGGAAGGCCGCGATGACCTGCCGGTACGACGCGACGAGCACCGCGAGCAGGGCGGCGATGGCGAGCGTGACCGGCAGCGTGAAGCCGAGCCCGTGCGCACCGGCGGCGGCCAGGACGAGGACGATCGCCTCGGGTCCGTACGCGACCGACGCCATGGCGTCCAGGGAGAGGGCGGCGAACCCGGCGAGGGCGGTGAGCCGGTGGCGTTCGCCGGTATCCGGGGGCTCCTCGTCGGCCGGTGTCTCACCCGGCTGGACAGTCAGAACGGTCATGCTGATGGCTCCTTCACGTACGGACGCGCGGTGACGGGAACGCGCGGGTGCGCTTCAGGTTCTGTCCCACCGCCGCCGGTTTCCCCTTCTCCTTGCGGCTTCTTCGCGCCGAACACGCGTTCCTTGACGCGAACTTGACGACGATGTGACCTGCGCGACCCGCCCTCCCCCGCTGCGGCGGCGTCAAGAAACGCGGGCCGCCCGTCAGAGTCGCGTCAAGGCCCGGCCGCCGTACGCCCGGAGTCCCTACCGTCGCCACCATGGGACGCCCCGACGACGCACACGCGCACGACCGGCGGTGGGCGCGGGACCTGCGCGACACGTTCCGCTGCGCGGGCGCGCTGCTCGGACTCCTGCTGCTCGTCGACCACTTCAGCGGGCGCTTCACGCTGTGGCGCGGCGCGCTCTGGCTCGCCCTCGCCGTACTGCTCTTCGTGGTGCTGTACCCGGCCCGGGTCCGGGCGGGCGAGGGCTGGCTGTCCGCACGCGGGCTACTGCGCGAACGACGCGTCCGCACGGACCGGCTGGTCTCCGTGCGCTGCCTGGACGGAGTCTCTCAACGGCTGGTGCTGCGGGACGAGTTGGGCAACCGGGTCGAGATCGACCCCGATGTGCTGGTGCACAACCCCGACCTGTGGCACCGCGTCTCCGAGGACTCCCGCCGGTCCATCGCCACCGGCACCCTCACCTGCGGGGCGACCGCACTGCGCCGCGTCGCGGAACGCGTCGAACGCGAGACCGCGGAGACCGTGTTCAAGGTGTCCGGCCTGGAGTAGCCACCGCTGTCGAGGCTGACGGGTCCGCCCATTCGGCCAGCGGAAGGGACACGACCATGGTCAGGCCGCCGCCCGGAGTGTCCTCGGGAGTGAGCGTCCCGTTCATCGCCTCGGTGAGCCCGCGCGCGAGCGCGAGACCCAGCCCGAGCCCGGTGGTGTTGTCCGTGTCGCCGAGCCGCTGAAAGGGCTCGAAGAGCCGCTCACGACCGGTAGTCGGCAACCCAGGCCCTCGATCCACGACCCTCAACTCCACCCGCCCGCCCAACGCACTGGCGGTGACCATGACCCGCCGCCCGGCCGGGGTGTGCCGGGCGGCGTTGCCGGCCAGGTTGGCGATCACGCGCTCCAGGAGCGGCGGATCCACGAGCACCGGCGGAATCGACTCCACGTCCCGCAGATCCACATCGGGCACGTCCGCGAGCGCCATCGGCAGCACCTCCTCCAGGCTCGTGGCCCGCAGATTCAGCGGGAGGACACCCGCCTCAAGCCGGCTCAGGTCGAGGAGGTTCTCCAGCAGCCGGTTCAGCTTGGCCATGGACTCGTCGGCGGTGGCGAGGAGTTCGTCCCGGTCCTCGTCCGAGAACTCCACATCCCGCCCGCGCAACGAGGTCACCGCCGCCCACCCCGCCGCGAGCGGCGTCCGCAGATCGTGCCCTACGGCCCGCAGCAGCGCGGTACGCAAGCGGTCGGCGGCCTTCACCGGCTCGATCTCGGCTGCCGCTTCGGCGAGTTGGGCCCGTTCGACGGCGGAACCGACGTGCGCGGCGAAGGCGGCGAGCACCCGCCGTTCCGAGGAGGACAGGGTGCGCCCGCGCAGCACGAGGAAGGCGCCGGGACCCGCGGGGACGGTCGTGACCCCGCTGCCGACTTCGTGGTCCGGTGGCTGGTCGACGAGTTCGGCCGAGTCGGTGCCGAAGGTCTCGCGCGTTCGCTCCAGCAGCGCCGGGATGGTCTGGCCGCCGCGCACGATGCTGCCCGCGAGGGAGGACATGGTCTCCGCCTCGGCGGTGGCACGCGCCGAACGCCGGGACAGCCGTAGCGAACGGTCGACGACGGCGGCCACGGTCGCCGCCACCACCGTGAACACCCCCAGCGCCAGAAGGGCGTTGGGGTCGTCCAGGGTGAACTGCCCGATGGGCGGGATGAACCAGTAGTTGAGCAGCAGCGAGGCCGTCACCGACGCGATGACGGCCGAGGTGACACCGCCTATGCAGGCGACCCCGACCACGGCGAGCAGGAACAGCAGGGCCTCGCTGGTGAGGTTGACCGTGTCGCGCACCTGGGCGAGACAGACGGTGAGCAGCACCGGCAGCACAAGTCCCGTCACGGGCCCGGCAATCAGCCGTGCAGTCGACAAGGTCCGCCGCCGGGACGGCAGCAGGGTGCCGCGTCCGGCGCGCTCGTGCGTGACTCGATGGACGTCGATGTCGCCGGACAGCTCGGTCACGGTCTCGCCCGTGCCGGGCCCGGTCAGGAACCTCTCCAGGCGACCCCGGCGGCTGGTGCCGAGGACGAGTTGGGTGGCGTTCTCGGTGCGGGCGAACTCGACGAGGGCGGTGGCGACACCGTCGCCGACCACCGAGTGGTAGCTGCCGCCCAGGTCCTCGACAAGCCTGCGCTGCCGGGCCAGCGAGGCGTGCGACACCCCGGCGGCGAGTCCGTCGCTGCGGGCCACGTGCACGGCGAGCAGGTCACCGCCGGCGGACCGGTCGGCGATACGGGCGGCGCGCCGGATGAGTGTGTCGCCCTCGGGGCCGCCGGTGAGCGCGACGACCACCCGTTCCCGGGTCTCCCACACCCCGCCGATCGCGTGCTCGGCACGATACGTGTGCAGGGCCTCGTCGACCCGGTCGGCGACCCACAGCAGCGCCAACTGCCGCAGCGCGGTGAGGTTTCCGGGCCGGAAGTAGTTGGCGAGGGCCGCGTCGATCTTCTCCGGTGTGTAGATGTTGCCGTGCGCCATGCGCCGCCGCAGCCCCTCGGGCGGCATGTCGATCAGCTCGATCTGCTGGGCGCGGCGCACGACGTCGTCGGGCACCGTCTCGTGCTGCGGCACCCCGGTGATCTTCTCGACGACGTCCTTGAGGGAGGCCAGATGCTGCACGTTGACGGCGGTGACGACGTCGATGCCGGCGGCGAGCAGCACGTCGATGTCCTGCCAGCGCTTGGCGTTGCGCCCGCCGCCGGGAACGTTGCTGTGCGCGAACTCGTCGACGACGGCGACCTCCGGGCGGCGCGCGAGCACCGCGGGGAGGTCCATCTCCTCGAAGTACCCACCCCGGTAAGCGCATTGGGCCCGCGCCACGACCTCCAGGCCGTCGAGCATCGCCTCGGTACGCGGACGCCCGTGGCACTCGGCGAAGCCCACCACCACATCGGCGCCCCGGGCGGCCCGGCGCCGGGCCTCGTCGAGCATGCGGTAGGTCTTGCCGACGCCCGGGGCCGCCCCGAGGTAGACCTTGAGCCGTCCGCGTCGCAGTACGTCGT
This sequence comes from Streptomyces prunicolor, assembly GCF_045162825.1. Lineage (NCBI taxonomy): Bacteria > Bacillati > Actinomycetota > Actinomycetes > Kitasatosporales > Streptomycetaceae > Streptomyces > Streptomyces prunicolor. The sequence goes on from NZ_CP108676.1 coordinate 1,760,062, forward strand.
TCATCGCCTCCCAGAGAAGCGCTCCGCAGGCTTCCGGGCAGGCTTCTTGATGCGTCCCTGGCGCCGCCCGCAAGGACGTTGACACTGTCTTGACGGTGCCGGGCCGGGTTAGGGTGAACGCGGTGTGCCGGGAAGTCTGGTCGGCGGGGAGTCCGCATGGGCTCGTCCAAGACCACAAGGGGACGGCATGCGCGGCGTCGGTACGGTTCTGGCACTCGTGGTACTGGCGACGCTGGTCGCGACGTTCGCCCGCCGCTGGCGGATCCCCGCCCCCTCCCTCCTCGTGGTCGCCGGTCTCGCCGTGGCCCTGCTGCCGGGCACCCCGTCGATCGAGATCAGCCCGGACGTGATCGGCCTGGTCGTCCTGCCGCCGCTCCTGTACGCCAGCGCCGAGGACATGTCGTGGCGCGAGCTGAAGGCGGTGTGGAAGCCGGTCGGGATCCTCGCGATCGGCCTGGTCCTCGCGTCGGCGGCGGCAGTCGGCTGGGTCGCCTCCACAGTGACCCCACTCTCCTGGCAGATGGCGCTCGTGCTCGGCGCGGTCCTGGCCAGCACCGACCCGGTCGCCGTCACCGCACTGGGCCGCCGCCTCGCCCTACCGCCCCGGGTCCAGGTCCTGGTCCAGGCGGAGTCCCTGTTCAACGACGCGACCTCATTGGTCCTGTTCCGGGTCGCGGTGAGCGTCGCCGTGGCCTCGGCGGCGGCCAACTGGGGTGCGGCGGGCGGGGAGTTCGTCGTCCTCGCGGGCGGCGGCACGGTCATCGGAGCGGCCGTGGCCTACGTCGTGACACTGATCCGGCGCCGCACCGAGGACCCGGTCCTGGAGACGGTGATCGCCCTGGTCACCCCGTACGCGGCCTACGTCCTGGCAGAGGGCGCCCACACCTCCGGCGTCACCTCGGTAGTGGTCGCCGGGGTCGTCCTCGGCGGTCGCGGCAATCGCCTCACCAACGCCCGCATCCGGCTCCAACTGCACGCGGTCTACGGCACGTTGGTGTTCCTGCTGGAGAGCGTGGTGTTCTCGCTCATCGGCCTTGCCCTGCCCGCGCAGGTGCGGGCGCTGTCCGACGGCGACCGCGCGTGGCCCCTGTACGCGCTCGCGGTGGCGGGCACCCTGATCGCCGTACGACTGCTGTGGCTGGCGCCCCTGTCGGCGGTGGTGCAGCGCAAGGGCGGGGTGCACAGGGTGAATTGGCGGGTGCCGATGGTTCTGACCTGGGCGGGCACCCGGGGTGTCCTCCCACTGGCGGCGGCCCTGTCGATCCCCGAAGTCACCAGGACGGGCGCCACGTTGACCGACCGCCCCCTCGTCCTGGTCCTCACCACGTCGGTCGTGGTCGTCACCCTCGTCGTCCAGGGCTTCACCCTCGCCCCGGTCGTCCGCCGCTCCGGCATCGCCCTGGAACCCGACCACACGGAACGCGAAGAGGCCTCCGCCCGCTGCCGGTTGGCCGACGCGGGCATCCGCCGCCTCGACGAACTCGCCGAGCTGGAGGCCGTACCGGACGTCGTCCTCGACCGCCTCCGCCGCGGCCTCAACGCCCGCCTGGACGACGCCCGCGACCGCCTCGCCGAGTCCAACGGCCACACCTCCCACACGGAGTCGGCCGACCTGGTCTACCGCCAACTCCGCCGCGACCTGATCGCCGTGGAAACGGTCGAACTACAGCGCCTCTACGACGACCACGCCATCAGCGACACGACCCGCAGGCGGCTCCAGCGGTCCTTGGACCTGGAGGAGGCGAGGCTGGCGGACGTGTGACTGCTCAGTGGAGATCGGCGGGCCGCGCCCGCAGCCCGAGAACGGCCGATGTCCCCATCCCGGCCCGCTGCACCCCCCTAGGGGCGCGGGGCTGTATCTGATGTGCGGCTACCGCCGCGCGGGCACGACCAGCCCCAACACCCCCGCCCGCATCCCCATCCCGCCCCCTGCCCCCCTAGGGGCGCGGGGAACTGCGCACCCAGCCACAACGCACCCGCACTCGCCACACAAGAGCACCCCCCGAGCTCCAAGGCGACGAGACACCAGCCCCTCTCAAGCCCCCACCCCCGTAACGCTGGGTATCCACCACCCCCAGCCACCCCCTCCCCACCCCCATACAGCCCAACGCACCCCCAACCAGCACCATCCCCCGCTTCCTGATGCGCCCCCTCCATCAACCCGGCCAGTCTTAACGCAAGATTGACGCCCAAGGCCCCCACATCCATGGGCCCACGCGTCACTCTCCGCTTACGCTGGTGCCGCCGTCCGCGTGATGGCCAGAGACCCCACGCTGACCCGCACCCGCACCTCAGGAGCACGCCGATGGCCACCACCGAACACCCTCCCAGTCGTATGCGCGCCTGGATGCTGGAGGGCCTGGCCGACATGGGCAAGGGCGGCACGCACGCCACGCAGGCCGCACCGGAACCGGAGCAGCACGTCCACCAGGGCCAGCGCTGGTGGCGGGTGATGTGCCTGACCGGCGTCGACTACTTCTCCACCCTCGGCTACCAGCCCGGCATCGCGGCCCTCGCGGCCGGACTCCTCTCCCCGGTCGCGACGATCGTGCTGGTGATCGTCACCCTGGCCGGTGCCCTCCCCGTGTACCGCCGGGTCGCCGAGGAGAGCCCGCACGGTGAAGGCTCCATCGCGATGCTGGAGCGGCTGCTGTCGTTCTGGAAGGGCAAGCTGTTCGTCCTGACCCTGCTCGGGTTCGCGGCGACGGACTTCCTGATCACGATCACCCTGTCGGCGGCGGACGCCTCCACCCACCTGGTGGAGAACCCGCACCTGACGAGCGTGCTGCACGACAAGCAGATGCTGATCACGCTGATCCTGGTGGCCCTGCTCGGCGCGGTGTTCCTCAAGGGCTTCATGGAGGCGATCGGCGTCGCCGTGTACCTGGTGGCGGCCTATCTCAGCCTCAACGTGGTCGTCGTGATCGTCGGCATGTGGCACGTGGCCACCGAGGGACATGTCGTCACCGACTGGACCAGCGCCCTGACCACCGAACACGGCAACGTCTTCGCGATGATCGGCGTGAGCCTGCTGGTCTTCCCCAAACTCGCCCTCGGCCTCTCCGGCTTCGAGACCGGCGTCGCCGTCATGCCGCACGTCGAGGGCGACCCGGACGACACCCACGACAACCCCAAGGGCCGTATCCGCGACACCAAGAAGCTGCTGACGACCGCCGCGCTCATCATGAGCGTGTTCCTGATCGCCACCAGCTTCATCACCACCGTGCTGATCCCGGAGAAGGAGTTCAAGGCGGGCGGCCAGGCAAACGGCCGCGCGCTCGCCTACCTCGCGCACGAGTACCTGGGCAACGCCTTCGGCACGGTCTACGACGTCTCCACCATCGCCATCCTGTGGTTCGCCGGCGCCTCCGCGATGGCCGGCCTGCTCAACCTCATGCCGCGCTACCTGCCCCGCTACGGCATGGCCCCGCACTGGGCCCGCGCGGTCCGCCCGATGGTGATCGTCTTCACGCTGGTCGCGTTCCTGGTCACCTGGATCTTCGACGCCAGCGTCGACGCCCAGGGCGGCGCCTACGCCACCGGCGTCCTGGTCCTGATGTCCTCGGCGGCGATCGCGGTGACCATCGCGGCCCGCCGCGCCCAGCAGCGCAACTGGACCGTCGTCTTCGGCATCGTCTCCGCGGTCCTGCTCTACGTCACGGTCGTGAACGTCATCGAACGCCCCGACGGTGTGAAGATCGGCGCCTGCTTCATCGCCGGCATCATCCTGGTCTCCCTGCTGTCCCGGCTGGCCCGCGCCTTCGAACTCCGCGTGACGAGCGTGCAGTTGGACCCCATGGCGGAACGATTCATCCGCGACGTGGCCAGCCGGAAGATCCGCTTCGTCGCCAACGAGCCCGACCGGCGCGACAAGGCGGAGTACCGGGAGAAGATCGAGCAGATCCGCAACGACAACGACATCCCCGGCGAGGACTTCGTGTTCGTCGAGGTGACGGTCCTCGACGCCTCCGAGTTCGAGGCGGGCCTGACGGTACGCGGCGAGGTCCTGCACGGCCGCTACCGGGTCCTGACCCTGGAGTCGTCCTCCATCCCGAACGCCCTGGCCGCGCTGATGCTCCACGTCCGCGACTCGACGGGCCGCATCCCCCACATGTACTTCGAGTGGACCGAGGGAAACCCGTTCGCCAACTTCCTCCGCTTCTTCCTCTTCGGCCAGGGCGAGGTCGCCCCGGTCACCCGCGAGGTACTCCGCGAGGCAGAACCGGACCGGACACGGCGGCCGCGCGTCCACACGGGCTGACGGCACACCGCGACCGCGTATGCACACCGGCCGGCCGTTCGCGCCCCCCGAGCCGACACCACCGTAAGAAGCACGACAAAATCCGGCACCGGTGTGTAAGAGCCCCGTCAGCGGCCCCCGCGGCGCGCCGTCCGCGGCCTACCGTCGGCCTCATGCAGCACAGCGCACCCCCATCGGACCCGGCCGGCGACCGCCACTGGCGTGGCGACGCCCGGCTCGCGGCGGGGTGTGCGCTCGGCTTCCTCGGTATGACCCTGCTGGTGGACTGGAACGCCGGAACCCTCACCCTGACCCGCGCGCTGCTGTGGTTCGCCCTGTCGGCGACGCTGCTCGCCGTCCTGCTGCCGCATCGCGTCACCGCGGGCCCCGGCTGGCTCACCGTGGACAGCCCGCTGCTGCGCCGCACGGTGCACACGGACGCGCTGACCGTCGTACGGCAGTACGGCGATGTCTCCGCGCGCCTGATCCTCCGGGACACGTACGGACAGTGGCTCGAACTCGACCCCCGAGTCCTGGTCGCCAACCCGCTGCTCTGGCACGAGCTGGACACGGGCATCCGGCACTCGATGGAGCGCGGCACGCTGCGCCAGGGCACCGATGTCCGGCGGCACCTGGGCCATCTGATCGACGACGAGACCGCGCGGTCGGTCCTCAGGGCGTCGGGGATTTCCTGACCGCGCGGCGCGTCCGGCGCACGCGGACCTTCCCGAAGCCCAGTTGCCCGACGATCTCTATCCGCAGCTCGACCGGAGCCCCGGCATCGACCGGCCCGCGCGTCTTGAGCTTGCTGTAGTTGAGCACCAGGGCATCGGTGTCCACCACGATGCCCGGCGGGAGCAGCAGCCGTAGCGAACCGAGGTGCATGTCCAGGTCGATGCGCAACGTGCCCTGGGTGATCACCGCCTCGGTGAAGTCGAGGGTCACATCGCCCAGGCGCGACCGGATCTCCAGCCGGCGCGGGACCACCCAGCCGTCACCGCGCCGCGTCGAGCCGCCGTTCTGCTCGATGCGGGCGACGTCCTTCACCTTGACCGGGGTCGTGCCCGCCACCACCGGCAGGTCGGCCGTCAGGACCGCCAACTCGCCCATCGTGCGGGCGGTCAGGGCGGCCTCGACGCGCTCGTCGAGTTCCTCGGCGGTCAGCCGTCCGTCGCCGGCCGCGCCGGTGAGCACGTCCACGACGCGGTCCCGGTCCGCGTGCGAGGCCCGCAACCCGGTCGTGCTCGTCAGCTCACCCGACATACCCTCACCCCGATCGACGGCCTGCGCTATATCGCGTTATACCCCAGAGCCAACCCCCCGTCCACCGGTTCACGTTTCTGCCCCTAGGGTGGCGCGTATGCAGTCCTACACAATCGGCCAGGCGGCGCGGCTGCTCGGCGTGAGCCCGGACACCGCGCGCCGGTGGGCGGACGCGGGCCGGGTGACGACCCACCGCGACGAGGGCGGGCGCCGTCTCATCGACGGGGTCGATCTGGCCGCGTTCTCGGTCGAGTTGGCGAAGGCGGGCGAAGTCGAGGAGGACCCTTCCTACACCTCGGTCCGCAACGCGTTCCCCGGCATCGTCACCGCGATCAAGCTCGGCGATGTCGCGGCCCAGGTCGAGATCCAGTCGGGCCCGCACCGGCTGGTCTCCCTGCTGACCCGCGAGGCCGTCGAGGAACTCGGCCTGGAGGTCGGCATGGAGGCCACCGCCCGCGTGAAGTCGACGAACGTGCACATCGACCGCGTGTGAGGCGTGCGGCGGCCCCGGCCGTCATCCGAGGACGCTGATCCCGTTCGTCACCGCGTCACTTGTTGACCGAGTAGGAGTGCGCGCCGGTACCGGCCAACGCGCCCCCGTCCACGATCAGATACTCGTCCCGGATCGGCCGCCCCGCGAAGAACGCCTCCAGGATCTCCCGCGTGCCCGCCGCGTACCGGGCCTGCGCCGACAGCGACGACCCGGAGATGTGCGGGGTCATCCCGTGGTGCGGCATGGTCCGCCACGGGTGGTCCGCCGGAGCGGGCTGCGGGAACCACACGTCACCGGCGTAACCCGCCAACTGCCCACTGCGCAGCGCCCGGTCGACGGCATCGCGGTCGACGATCTTCGCCCGCGCGGTGTTGATGAGATACGCGCCGCGCTTCATCTGCGCGAGCAGCTTGTCGCCGAACAGCCCCTCGGTCTCGGGGTGCAGCGGCGCGTTGATGGTGACCACGTCGCAGTGCGGCACCATGTCCTCGGCGCTCTCGTGCCAGGTCAGCCCCAACTCCCGTTCCACGTCCTCGGGAAGCCGGTGCCGGTCGGTGTAGTGCAGCTTGACGTCGAACGGCGCGAGCCGCCGCAGCACCGCGAGCCCGATCCGCCCGGCGGCGACCGTCCCGACGTGCATGCCTTCGAGGTCGTACGAACGGGCCACGCAGTCCGCGATGTTCCAGCCGCCGTCGAGCACCACCTGGTGGGACGGCAGGTAGTTGCGCACGAGGGACAGCGTCATCATCACGACGTGTTCGGCGACGCTGATGCTGTTGCAGTACGTCACCTCGGCGACCGTCACGCCGTGCGAGATCGCCGAGTCGAGGTCGACGTGGTCGGAGCCGATGCCGGCGGTGACGGCGAGCTTGAGGTTCTTGGCGGCGGCGATGCGCTCCGGGGTGAGGTACGCGGGCCAGAACGGCTGCGAGATCACGATGTCGGCGTCGACCAGTTCGCGGTCGAAGACCGAGCCCTCGCCGTCCTTGTCGGAGGTAACCACGAGGGTGTGTCCGGCCGCCTCCAGGTAGGCACGCAGGCCGAGTTCACCGGAGACGCTGCCGAGCAGCTGGCCCGGGGTGAAGTCGACCGCCTCGGGTGTGGGGGTGGTCTGGCCGCCCGGGTAGTGGTCGATCACGGGCAGGTCGTCGCGGGCGTAGGAGGTCGGGTATCCGTCGATCGGGTCGTCGTACAGGACGCAGAGAACCTTGGCCATGTCGCGGCTCCTCAACTCCGTTGTCGGAAGATGCACTTCACGATCCTCGGAGTCGATCGCCCTGGTCAAAGCGAACGTTGCTATGTCCAGATAGCCCGCTCCTATCAGCTGCCGCCACCCAGGTACGTGTGCAGCAAATCATCCAGCGCGTCCCGTACGCCCGCCTCCCTCGCCACCTTCAACAGCGCCTCCGCCAGCACCGATCGGGGCTCGCTGCGGGCCACGACCAGTCCGACCCGGGGCCCGTGCGCGGGCCCGTTCAGCGGGACCACCCGCATCCCCTCCGGTACGTCGAACATGTGCAGCCACGCGTGCGAGATCACGCTGGACCAACGCCCGCCGGGCAGCAGCGTGTACAGCCCGGCGACACTGTCCGACTCGATCGCGGGAGAGGCGGTCGCGCCCTCGGCGGCGAACGACTCGTCGATGATGCGGCGGTTGCGCATCCGCGAGTTGAGCAAGCAGAGGGGAAGGGTGGCCGCCTGGGCCCAACTGGCCTTGGAAACACCGGCAAGTGGCCCGTCGACCGGCGTGAGGAGGACGTACCGCTCCTCGTAGAGCGGGAAGCGACGGACGTTGCGCAGGGTGTCGTCGTCCAGGTACGTCATCGCCGCGTCCAGCTCGAACTCGGCGAGCCCCTGGGTGATGCCGACGGACGACAGCGACTCCAGGGCGACCCGGGCCCGGGGATGCCGTACGCAGAACGGGGTGGTCAGCAGCGAGGCAGCGGGCAGCGCGGTCGGCACCACGCCCAGCCGCAGCGTGCCGGTCAGTCCACCCCGCAGCGCCGACAACTCCTGGTGCAGCGCGTCCCGTTCGGCCAGGATGCGGTGCGCCCAGGCGAGCACCACCTCGCCCTCCGGAGTCAGCCCCTCGTACCGTCTGCCGCGCCGCACGATCGGCACGTCCAACTCGTGCTCCAGGCGCCGGATCGCGGCCGACAGCGAGGGCTGCGAGACATAGCAGGCCGCCGCGGCGCGCGCGAAGTGCCGCTCACGGGCGAGCGCGACCAGGTACTCCAGCTGACGCAGCAGCATGCCCACCCTCCCCGGGAACGATGGAACGCCGGAACGTGCAGGCTAAGCCGCATCCGTCCGGCACAACAGGGCCGCCCACAGGTCGAGTCGGTCGTAGAGGCGGGAGAGGTCGCGGCCGGTGAAGTGCTCGATGCGCCCGATCCGGTAGTGCACGGAGTTCACGTGCAGATGCAGTGCCTCCGCCGTCCGCGCCCAGGAACCGTCACAGGCCAGGAAGGTCTCCAGGGTCTCCAACAGGACGGCGTTGGAGCGCAGTTGGCCGAGGACGGTACGGCTGTAGGCGGTACGGACCTCGGCCGGAACACCGGTGAGCAGCGCGTCGAGTCCCGTGAGGGTGGAAGCGTCGGTGAGTGCGGAGCCTCCCACCTCAGCGGTGCTCCGCGCCGAGGCGAGTGCGTAACGCGCCTCCGCCAGCGCCCCGTTGAGCTCCTTCGCCGCGGCGACGGGCGCCCCGGTCCCGCCGTACAGCGGCACGGCGGCTTCTCCGGCGGCGACGAGCGGCCACACCTCGCTGAGCGCGTCGACCTCGCCCCGGGTGACGACCGCGAAGGCGGTACCGTCCGGCAGCCGCCCCACGGCGCCCTCCCCCGGCACCACGTGCGCGACCACCTCCGCCAACGCCCCCTCGGCGAGGCCGGCCCGCTGCGCCCCGGTCTCCGCGACGAGCACCCGATACGGCCCGTCGTCCGGCAACCCGCACGCCCGCAGCGCCGCCACCACGGCCGCACCGTCGCCGCCCTCCACGGCGAGCAACGCCCCCAACTCATCGGCCGTCTGCCGCTCTTCGGCCCGCGCCCGCACCCGCGCCTCCTGGCAACGCCCCAGCACGGAGGCCAGTTCGTGCACCATGCGCGGCGGCGCGTCGTCGGGGTCGGGAAGGTACAGATGCCACCGCTCGTACGGCGAGACCCCATCGGCGTCCACGGGCACGGCCTCCGCCAGCAGCGCGGCGGCCTTCTCCACCGGTATCGCGGAGGCCACCGCCGTCGCCGCGACCGTCCGCCCGGACGGCGTGAGGACATACGCGACGGCCCGTTCGAGGTGAGCGAAGGCGGTCGCGACGATCGCCTCGGGACCCGCCCCCTGCGCTGCCATCCGGCTCAGCCGCCCCCGCACGTTCTCCGGCAACGTGTGCCGGCGGCTCAGCTCGCCCCACCGCCCGAGGTACACGGTGTCGGTGATCGCGCGGAACATGATGTGCGCCGGTACGGCGGCCACCGGCAACCCGTGCCGCACACACGCCTCGACAAGATCGTCCGGCACCGAACCGTGCGTCTCCTCCCCCGCGAGCAGCGCGGCGGCCCCCGCACCGCGCAGCGCGGACACGAACCGCTCGGCCCGCCCGGGCCCGTCCTCGGCCGACCACCACACGAGCCCACTCAGCACGACCTCGTCCCGCCGCACGAACCGCGCGGGGTCCTCCAGGTCGGTCACGGTCACTCCGCTGATCTCCCGGGCCAGCTGGGCGTCCTCGGCCCACAGCAGGCGCAGGCCGAGGGACTCGTCCTGAAGAAGGTGTTCGACGTGCATGGTTCCGGCTCCTCGCATCTCGCATTCGCCAGGTGAATGCGAGTGATTGCATGGTAAGTGCAAGACCAATCGGCCGAAACGCCTCTTGGTCGATCCTCCAGTGTCCGGCCGTGGAACGTCGGCGTTTCCGTGCTGTGAACCAGTCGTCCCGACCCGCTCCGCGTTGCTTCACTGGCGGTCATGGACCTGAACACGGTGGCCGAGATCCTCGACGCCCGGCAGCCGACACCCTGGCGGCCGGGCGATGCCTGGCTCGGCGGCGGCACGTATCTCTTCTCCGAGCCGCAACCGCACCTGCGTCGCCTGGTGGACCTGAGTCGCACCGGCTGGACGCCCGTCGAACGGCACCCGGACGGCTCCCTGGAGATCGCCGCCACCTGCACGATCGCCCAACTCTCCCGTTTCGCGCAGGAGTTGACGACCACGGCGGCCCCGCTCTTCGAGCAGTGCTGCCGCGCCTTCCTCGCCTCCTTCAAGATCTGGAACATGGCGACGGTCGGCGGCAACCTCTGCAACGCCCTCCCCGCGGGCCCGATGATCTCCCTCACCGCCGCCCTGGACGCCGAGTGCCTCCTCCTGTCCCAGGACGGCCTACGCCGCCGGGTCCGCGTCGCCGACTTCGTGACCGGCGCGGGCCGCAAAGACCTGGCCGAGGGCGAACTCCTCCGCTCGATCACCGTCCCGGCCCGCGCCCTGACCTGCCGCACGGCCTTCCGCCAGGCCTCCCTCTACGGCCTCGGCCGCTCCGGAGTCCTGGTCATCGGCGCCCTGGACCCACTGGACGGCTCACTCGCGCTGACGATCACCGCGTCGACGGTCCGCCCGATCCGCCTGTGGTTCCCGCTCCCACCCGCGGCCGGGGAACTGCGCACGGCGATCGCCTCCGCCGTAGCGGACCACGAATGGTTCGACGACATCCACGGGCTGCCGGAATGGCGGGCGCACATGACGTTCCACTACGCGGAGGAGATCCGCCGGGAGCTGGGAGAGACGGCAGCATGAAGATCGAGATCAACGGCAGCTCCTTCACCGAGGACCCCCGCCCGGGTCAATGCCTGCGCACCTACCTCCGCGAGCGCGGCTGGTTCGGTGTGAAGAAGGGCTGCGACGCGGGCGACTGCGGCGCCTGCACGGTCCACGTCGACGGCGAACCGGTGCACAGCTGCCTCTACCCGGCCTTCCGCGCCGACGGCCGAGCGGTCACCACGGTCGAGGGCCTGGCCGCCGAGGACGGCGAGCTCCACCCGGTCCAGCGGAAGTTCCTGGACGCCCAGGGCTTCCAGTGCGGCTTCTGCACAGCCGGTTTCCTGATGACGACGGCCGCCCTGAACGAGGACCAACTCACCGACCTCCCCAGGGCGTTCAAGGGCAACCTGTGCCGCTGCACCGGCTACCGCGCCATCGAGGACGCGGTACGAGGCGTCTGCCACGCCGAGGCACCGGGCGCGGGCGAGGCGGTGGGCCGCAACCTCCCCGCCCCCGCAGGCCCCCAGGTGGTCACCGGCACCGCCCGCTACACCTTCGACATCGACGTCCCGGGCCTGCTCCACATGAAGCTCCTCCGCTCCCCGCACGCCCACGCCCGCATCACCACCATCGACACCACAGCGGCTCTCCAAGTCCCAGGCGTACAAGCCGTGTTCACCCACTACGACGCCCCGGAACGCCACTTCTCCACGGCCCGCCACGAACACCCCACCGAGGACCCGGACGACACCCGCGTCCTCGACGACACCGTCCGCCACATCGGCCAACGCGTCGCCGCCGTAGTCGCCGACAGCGAGGCCGCCGCCGAGGAGGGCTGCCGACGCATCGAGATGACCTACGAAATCCTGCCGTCGGTCCTCGACCCGGAGGAGGCGATGCGCCCCGGCGCCCCGGTCGTCCACGACAAGGACGCCACTACGGCCCGCATCTCCCGGCCGCAGAACAACGTCGTCGGCGAGGCACACGGCGAGATCGGCAGCGTGGAGACGGGCTTCGCGGAGGCCGACGCCGTCTACGAGGACACGTACCGCACCCAGCGTGTCCAACACGCGAGCCTGGAGACGCACGGCGCGGTGGCGTGGTTCGACGAGGACAACAGGCTTACGGTACGCACCAGTTCCCAGACCCCGTTCCTCACCCGCCGCGCCCTCTGCGCGCTGTACGACCTCCCCGAGGAACAGGTCCGGGTGGTCGCCGGCCGGGTGGGCGGCGGCTTCGGCGGCAAACAGGAGATGCTCGTCGAGGACATCGTCGCCCTCGCGGTCCTGCGCCTGCGCCGCCCGGTGAAACTGGAGTACACCCGAGCCGAACAGTTCTACGGCGCGACCACCCGCCACCCCTTCACGATCAACGTAAAGGCAGGCGCCCGCCGGAACGGCCAACTCACCGCACTCCACCTACGAGTTGTCTCCAACACCGGCGCCTACGGCAACCACGGCCCCGCCGTCATGTTCCACAGCGTCGGCGAGTCGATGGCCGTCTACCGCGCCCCGCACAAGAAGGTCGACGCCTTCTCCGTCTACACGCACACCGTCCCGGCGGGCGCCTTCCGGGGCTATGGCCTCGGCCAGGTGATGTTCGCCGTGGAGTCGGCCCTCGACGAACTTGCCCGCCAACTCGACCTGGACCCGCTGGAGTTCAAGGCGAAGAACATCATCGGCCCCGGCGAGCCGATGCTCTCCCCCGGCGGCGAGGAGGAGGACCTGCACATCGCGAGCTACGGCCTCGACCAGTGCATCGCCATAGTCCGACGAGCGCAGGCGGAGCCAGCGTCCCAACTCCCCCCGGACGGCTGGCTGGTGGGCGAGGGTACGGCCCTGGCGATGATCGCGACCGGCCCGCCCGGCGGCCATATCGCCGACGCGAAGGCGAGCCTCCTCCCCGACGGCGGCTTCGATCTCGCCGTAGGCACAGCGGAGTTCGGCAACGGCACGACCACGGTCCACCGCCAGATCGCGGCCGGCGAACTCGCCACCACCGTCGACCGGATCACCGTCCGCCAGTCCGACACGGATGTCGTACGCCATGACACGGGCGCCTTCGCCTCCACGGGCACGGTGGTGGCGGGCAAGGCGACTCTCCGCGCCTCCCGCGCCCTCGCCGACCAGCTGCTCGACTTCGCCGCCGCCCATCTGCAACTCCCGCGCACCGACTGCACGTTGGCCGAGGAAGCCGTACTGCACCCGGATGGCCGTCTCACCCTGAAGGAACTGCACGCGGCGGGTGCGGCGGTCGGGATGGAGTTCAGCGCCGACGGGCACTTCGGCGGGACGCCCCGCTCGGTGGCCTTCAACGCCCAGTGGTTCAGGGTCGCCGTGGACCCGGACACGGGCGAGATCCGCATCCTGCGCAGTGTGCACGCGGCGGACGCGGGCAAGGTGATGAACCCGATGCAGTGCCGGGGCCAGGTGGAGGGCGGGGTCGCCCAAGCCCTCGGCGCGACCCTCTTCGAGAACGTCCGCATCGACGAGCAGGGCACGGTCGAGACGGCCGCATTCCGCCGCTACCGGCTCCCGCAGTACGCGGACGTGCCGCGCACCGAGGTGCACTTCATGGAAACGGCGGACGCCATCGGCCCGTTGGGCGCCAAGTCGATGAGCGAGAGCCCCTTCAACCCGGTCGCGCCCGCCTTCGCCAACGCCCTGCGGGACGCGACAGGCGTCCGCTTCACCGAACTTCCGCTGACCCGAGACCGGGTGTGGCGGGCACTGGCCGAGTCGCCCCGTACTCCCCGTCCACCCGTATCGCCCTGATCCCACTGATGTGCCGGGCCCCGCAACGGTCCTGCGGAAGCACCAGTTGCGGTCCCGCACGGTCCAGCGGGGTGTCATCGATGCTCACGGCGAGCAGAACGGGGGCATGAGCGAAGTCGGGGTCGATCTCGGCCCAGGACAGCAGCGCGTGGTGCCCGTCCGCACCGCTGACCGCGATGAGGAAGCGCAGCCGGTCCTTGCGGCGGACGGGGTCGAAGCCGGGCCCGGCCGAGGACAGGACGTCGTAGAGCCGGGGTCCCGCGAAGCGGTGCACCTGGATGCCGCTGGTGGCGCACTCGAAGCTGACCCGGACCCGGTGCAGCGGCCAGTTCGACAGGTCGGGCACGGTCAGCCGGGTGGGTCGGGCGAGGTCCCCCGTCAGGTCGAGCTGCGCGAGCGTCACGAGCCATCACCTCCCGGAATGTGGTACCCGGACGGCACTCCCGTACAAACGCACATGCGCACCCCAGAAGCTAACAGTGCAGCTCATGCGATGCGACAGGAGACTTATGCCTTGCAAATGCGGCAGTATCATCGCGGCACGGCCGTTGCGGTCGTCCCAGGGCGCGACAACCCCTTTCATGAGCCCCTTTCATGAAGAGACCAGAGGAGTAGAACCGTGATGACCCGTTCCGCGCGTCGGACCCGCCGGACCCTGCAGGTTGCCGGGGCGGGAGCCGCCGCGCTGCTGGCCCTGAGCGCCTGCTCCTCCAGCGACGACTCGTCCTCCTCGAAGTCCGACTCCTCGGCGTCCGCGTCCCCGAAGATGTCCGGCACGGTCACCGTCTTCGCCGCCGCCTCGCTCCAGGAGTCGTTCACGACGCTGGGCAAGGAGTTCGAGAAGGCCAACCCGGGTACCAAGGTCACCTTCAACTTCGGCGGCAGCGACACCCTCGCCGCGAGCATCACCGGCGGCGCCCCGGCCGACGTGTTCGCCGCCGCGAGCCCGAAGACCATGGCGATCGTGACGGACAAAAAGGACGCGGTCGGCACGCCGGCCACCTTCGTCCGCAACCAGCTGGAGATCGCCACCCTGCCGGGCAACCCCGACAAGGTGACCTCCCTGAAGGACCTCACGAAGTCCTCCCTGAAGGTCGTGCTCTGCGACAAGACGGTGCCGTGCGGTGCGGCGGCCCAAAAGGCGCTGACGGCAAGCAAGTTGAAGCTCACCCCGGTGTCGTACGAGGCGGACGTCAAGAGCGCGCTGACGAAGGTGGAGCTGAAGGAGGCCGACGCTGCGGTCGTCTACAAGACCGATGTGAACGCCGCCGGCAGCAAGGTCCAGGGCGTGGAGTTCCCCGAGTCAGCCAACGCCATCAACGACTACCCGATCGTCCTCCTCAAGAACGCGCCCAACGCCGTCGCCGCCAAGGCGTTCATCGCGCTGGTGCAGTCCGCCGAGGGCCAGAAGGTGCTGTCCGCGGCAGGCTTCCTCAAGCCGTGACCCAACTCGACACCTCCGACGCCGCGGCCGAGACCCTCAAGGGCGGTCCGCGGCGTCGCCGCGTCCGGATGACAGGCCGCGGGGTACCACTCCCCCTCCTGATCCCCGCACTCGTAGGCCTGGCGTTCCTGCTCCTCCCCCTGATCGCCCTGCTGGTACGGGCCCCGTGGCGCTCCCTCCCATCGCAACTGACCAGCACGGAGGTCTGGCAGGCGCTCCAGCTCTCCCTGTTCAGCGCGACCGCGGCGACGGCTGTGAGCCTGGTCCTGGGCGTCCCGCTGGCCTGGGTACTGGCCCGCACGGAGTTCCCCGGCCGCGGCTTCCTCCGCGCGCTGGTGACACTCCCGCTAGTGCTGCCCCCGGTGGTGGGAGGCGTGGCGCTGCTCTTGGCCCTCGGCCGCAACGGCGTCGTAGGGCAATGGCTGGACTCATGGTTCGGCATCACGCTGCCTTTCACCACCACCGGTGTCGTGGTCGCCGAGGCCTTCGTGGCGATGCCGTTCCTGGTCATCAGCGTCGAGGGCACCCTGCGCGCCGCAGACCCCCGCTACGAGGAGGCGGCCCAAACGCTCGGCGCCTCCCGCTTCACGGCGTTCCGCCGGGTGACGCTCCCCCTGATCGCCCCGGGCATCGCGGCGGGCGCGGTCCTGGCCTGGGCCCGCGCACTGGGCGAGTTCGGCGCGACGATCACCTTCGCCGGCAACTTCCCCGGCCGCACCCAGACGATGCCGCTGGCGGTCTACTTGGCACTCCAGAACGACCCGGAGGCGGCCATCGCGTTGAGCCTGGTCCTGCTCGCCGTGTCGATCGCGGTCCTGGCCGGCCTACGGGACCGTTGGATGACCACGTCATGACGACACCATCCCCACCACGTTGGACGATCCCCTCATGACCGACACCACCGACGCCCAACTCACCGGCGCCCAGGGCCTGGACGCCCACCTCGTCGTGGACCGCGGCTCGTTCCGCCTCGACGTGGAACTGACCGCCGCGCCAGGAGACGTCGTAGCCCTGCTCGGCCCGAACGGTGCAGGCAAGACGACCGCGCTACGCGCGCTCGCGGGCCTGGTCCGCCTGACGGCCGGTCATCTACGGCTGGACGGCGCCGAGTTGGACCGCACGCCACCGGAGTCCCGCCCGGTAGGAGTGGTCTTCCAGGACTACCTGCTGTTCCCCCACCTGACCGCCCTCGACAACGTCGCCTTCGGCCCACGCTGCCAGGGGGCAACGAAGGCGGAGTCCCGCGCGGTGGCCGCCGAGTGGCTGGACCGCATGGGTCTCGCCGAGCACGCATCCGCCAAGCCCCGCAGACTCTCCGGAGGCCAGGCCCAACGCGTAGCCGTGGCACGGGCGTTGGCGACCCGCCCACGCCTGCTCCTCCTCGACGAACCCCTAGCCGCCCTGGACGCCCGCACCCGCCTGGACGTACGGGCCCAACTCCGGCGCCACCTGGCCGAGTTCGAGGCGGTCGCCGTCCTGGTCACCCACGACCCGCTGGACGCCATGGTGTTGGCCGACCGCCTGGTCGTGATCGAGCAGGGCACAATCGTCCAGGAGGGCACCCCCGCCGACATCGCCCGCCACCCGCGCACGGACTACATCGCCCAACTGGTCGGCCTCAACCTCTACAAGGGCCAGGCAGACGGCCACACGGTCACCCTCGACACGGGCCCCACGATCACGACCACGGAGGACCTACAGGGCGAGGTGTTCGTAGCGTTCCCGCCCAGCGGGGTCACCCTCTTCCGGAACCGCCCGACCGGCACCAGCGCCCGCAACCTCTGGCACTGCGAGGTAGGGGGCCTGGAAACCCACGGCGACCAGATTCGCGTAGACCTCACGGGCGAACTCCCCCTGGCCGCCGACCTCACGACGGTAGCGGCAGCGGAACTGGACCTGCACCAGGGTGCGTTGGTGTGGGTAACGGTGAAGGCAACCCAGACCCACGCATATCCCGCCTGAGTTGTCCCGCGCCCCAAAGGGGCGCGGGGAACTGCGCGACCAGCCACGACGAAGCCGCACACGAACGACGGCACATCGCGGCACGTCAAGCAGAACGCTCAGTCCTCGTACGCATCCAACGGCGGGCAAGAACACACCAGGTTCCGGTCACCAAAGGCCTGGTCGATCCGACGAACCGGCGGCCAGTACTTATCGGCAACGGACACACCGGCCGGGAACACAGCCTCCTCGCGCGTGTACGCGTGCTCCCACTCCCCACCGAGCGCGGCAGCGGTGTGCGGGGCGTTGCGCAACGGGTTGTCCTCACCCGGCCACTCCCCCGCACCGACCTTCTCGATCTCCCCACGAATCGCGATCATCGCCTCGCAGAACCGATCCAGCTCGATCAGATCCTCGGACTCGGTCGGCTCGATCATCAACGTCCCGGCCACCGGGAACGACATCGTCGGCGCATGGAACCCGTAGTCGATGAGCCGCTTCGCGATGTCATCGACACTGACACCCGTCGCCTTGCTGATCGGCCGCAGATCGATGATGCACTCGTGCGCGACAAGCCCACCGGGCCCGGTGTAGAGCACCGGGTAGTGCGGCTCAAGGCGCTTGGCAATGTAGTTGGCGCTGAGCACAGCCACCTGCGTGGCTCGCTTCAGCCCTTCCCCACCCATGAGCCGGACGTACGCCCAGGAGATCGGCAGGATCCCGGCGGAACCCCAAGGAGCCGCCGAGATCGGCCCAACTCCGGTCTCCGGCCCGGCCGCCGGCTGCAACGGGTGGTTCGGCAGATACGGCGCCAGATGCGCACGCACACCCACCGGCCCGACCCCCGGCCCACCCCCACCGTGCGGAATGCAGAACGTCTTGTGCAGATTCAGATGCGAGACATCCCCACCGAAGTGCCCCGGCTTGGCAAGCCCCACAAGGGCGTTGAGGTTGGCACCGTCGACGTAGACCTGCCCACCCGCCTCGTGCACCTGCGCACAGATGTCGGCGACGTGCTCCTCGAACACCCCGTGCGTGGACGGGTAAGTGATCATCAACACCGACAGTTCGTCGCGGTACTGCTCGATCTTCGCCCGCAGATCCTCGACGTCGATCTCACCGTCCTCGGCGGTCTTCACGACGACGACCTTCATCCCGGCCATCACGGCACTCGCGGCATTGGTCCCATGCGCGGACGACGGAATGAGGCAGACGGTCCGCTGCTCATCACCATTGGCCCGGTGATACCCGCGTACGGCGAGCAGCCCGGCCAACTCCCCCTGCGAACCGGCATTCGGCTGCAACGACACCTTGTCGTACCCGGTGACCTCGGCGAGCCGCTCCTCCAACTCCCGGATGAGCGTGAGGTATCCCTGCGCCTGCTCGGCGGGCGCGAAGGGGTGCAACTGCCCGAACTCGGGCCAGGTGACCGGCTCCATCTCGGTGGTCGCGTTGAGCTTCATGGTGCAGGAACCGAGCGGGATCATGCCCCGGTCGAGCGCGTAGTCCCGGTCGGCGAGCCGCCGCAGGTACCGCAGCATCGCGGTCTCGGAACGGTGGTCGCGGAAGACCGGGTGCGTGAGATAGGCATCGGTGCGCAGCAGCCCGGCGGGCAAGGTGTCCTCGGCCGCCACATCCAGCGCCTCAATGTCCCCATCCACCCCGAACGCGGTCCATACGGCGGCCAGTTGGGCACGCGTGGTGGTCTCGTCGCAGGCGATGGACACCTGGTCGGCGTCCACGAGATGGAGGTTAACCCCATCCTCACGGGCAGCGGCGACGACCTCGGCGGCCCGGCCCGGAACGCGCGCGGTCAGCGTGTCGAAGTAGCCGCCGTGCACGACCTCGACACCGCCGACGCAGAGCCCAGCCGCAAGGATCGTGGCGTACCGATGCGTCCTCCGCGCGATGCCCTTGAGCCCCTCGGGCCCGTGATAGACGGCGTACATGCCGGCCATCACCGCAAGCAGCACCTGAGCGGTACAGATGTTGCTGGTGGCCTTCTCGCGGCGGATGTGCTGCTCGCGCGTCTGCAGGGCGAGGCGGTAGGCCTTGTGCCCGTCGGCGTCGACGGACACGCCCACGAGCCGCCCGGGCAGGCTGCGCGCGAACTTCTCGCGCACGGCCATGTATCCGGCGTGCGGCCCGCCGAAGCCCATCGGCACCCCGAAGCGCTGCGTCGTACCGACCGCGATGTCCGCCCCCAACTCACCCGGCGACTTCAGCAACGTCAGCGCGAGCAGATCGGCGGCGACGGTGACGAGCGCACCGAGCGCGTGCGCCTGCTCGATCAGCGGCTTGATGTCGCGTACGGCACCGGAGGCGCCCGGGTACTGCACAAGCACGCCGTTGATCTCCCGCTCGGCGAGCTCGGCCGGGATGCCCTCGCTGAGGTCGGCGACGACGACCTCGACGCCGGCCGGCTCGGCACGCGTCTCGATCACGGCGATGGTCTGCGGCAACGCGTCGGCGTCGACCAGGAACAGCCCCTTCTTGTTCTTCCCCATGCGCCGCGACAACGCCACGGCCTCGGCGGCGGCCGTCCCCTCGTCGAGCAGGGAGGCACCGGAGGTGGGCAGCCCGGTCAGATCGGCGACCATGGTCTGGAAGTTGAGAAGGGCTTCGAGCCGCCCTTGCGAAATCTCCGGCTGATACGGCGTGTAGGCCGTGTACCAAGCCGGGTTCTCCATGACGTTGCGCAGGATCACGGGCGGGGTGAAGGTCCCGTAGTACCCGAGCCCGATCATGGAACCGAGGACCTCGTTGCGGTCCGCGAGGGAACGCAGCTCGGCCAGCACCTCGGCCTCGGTACGGGCGCCCGGCAGATCGAGAGCGTCGGCGTTCTTGATCACATCCGGGACGGCGGCGGCCGTGAGCTCGTCGAGCGAGCCGTAGCCGACCTGCGCGAGCATCTTGGCCCGCGCCTCCTGGTCGGGCCCGATGTGACGCTGCTCGAACGGGATGCCCTGTTCGAGCTCGGAGAGTGGAATGCGAGGGACAGTCATCAGGGAGGCCTCCTGGTCGGACACGACCTTCGAGGGCACCACGACAGTGGGGTGCCGGACGGCCTCCCCCTCTGTCATCTCAACCTGAGAGCTTCACCGGCCACCCGAAGGTCACCGGCTTTCACCGTCGGTGAGAGCGCAAGCCGTCGACACCATCAACGACACGCACCCTGCTTTCCAGAGTGACCTCGTCCGTGCGGTACGTGAGCCTGAGAGATTCCGGGGAGGATTTGCTCCTTCGGCGCCTCCGATGAAGTCTGGAGGACTCTCCCGCACGGGGTCAGCAGCCGTTCGCCAGCCTACCAGCGAGCGTTGAAGCCGAGCTTTCGAGTGGCCACCTTCCCCAATGTGCTCTTTTGTAGTGCTTACGGATGAGTTGCGACCAGGAGGAGGGCCCGTGCAGACCGATATCGATCCGCGCAACCTGATCGGCCGCAAGGCGTTCGACCGCACCGGCACCAAGATCGGCACGATCGACGAGGTCTACCTCGACGACGCGACCGGCGAGCCGGAGTGGGCGGCCATACGCACCGGCCTGTTCTCCAGAGACGCCTTCGTCCCCCTGGAGCCCAGCGAACTGATCGAAGGCACCCTCCACATCCCCTTCGACCGCTCCCTGATCAAGGACGCCCCCGACTTCGGAGTAGGCCGCCACCTCTCCCCGGACCAGGAACTCCAGCTCTACCACCACTACGGCCTCGACATCGGCCCACCCCCATCCCTCCCGGACCACGACTTCGGCAAACTCGCGGGCTCGGAAGACACCTGAGACAGCGCGGCACCCGGTTCATCACCGGCTCTTCGAATCTCCGGGGCCGTCGGCGAGGCGCCCTGAACTCCGGGACGCCGCGCAACCGACGACAACGACACGCCCTATGAGACACCAGACCCCGGCACCGCCCACGGCGTCGGCGCCACCGACCCAACCCCAGAATCTCGCACGACCGACTGCAACGACTCCCCCTGCGAGTCGTCAAGGCCCGGCCCCGCCGACGACATCGGCTCGACCGGTGGCTCGTCAGGTCCTCGACTCTCCGGTGGCGCCGATGCCACAGCCGGACCATCAGGACCCCTCGCAACCAACGACGACGGCTCGGCCAGCCCCTCGTCAGGCCCCCGCCCCGCCAACGGCATCACCACCCCCGGCGATTCACCCGACCCCCGCTCCACCAACGGCAACGGTTCCGCCGGCTCCAGCTCAGGATCGTCGGTCCGGAACGTCCGCACCCGTCCCGCCCCCGAATCCTCAGGCCTCTCAAACCGCACGGTGACCCTCCCCAGCCCGCTCCCCTGCACCCACCCGTGCCCGAAACCGGCGTGGTGCACATCGTGCCCAGCGGGCCAGCGCCTCTCCACAGGCGCCGCCTGCTCCTCCCCCCGCTCCTCCTCCGCGTGCTCCTCGTCAAGGAAGTCGGCCTGCTCCCCCGCCGCCTGCGCGAAGAGGTCCTCCTGCGTGTAGTCGGCGAGCCCGGAGACACCCACCCCCAGCAGCCGTACCCCGCCCGTGGTGTCCACGGAGTCCAGCAACCGGGCCGCCGCCTCCCGCACCACCCCCGGGTCGTCGGTGGGCCCACGCAGCGTCTCGGACCGGGTGAGCGTCGAGAAGTCGTACCGCCGCACCTTCAGCACGATGGTCCGCCCCGAGAGCCCGGCCGCCCGCAGCCGCCGCACACACCGGTCGGCCAGCCGCTGCACCTCCAGGCCCACCCGCACCCGGTCGTGGATGTCGACGTCGTACGTGTCCTCGACCGACACCGACTTCGTCTCCCGCTCGGCCACCACGGGCCGCTCGTCGTGCGCCAGCGCCATCGCGTACAACCCGTGCCCGTGTGCCTTGCCCACCAGCCGTACGAGCTCGTCCTCGCCCGCCTCGGCGATCTCGTCGACCGTGGTGATCCCGGCCCGCCGCAGATGATCACCCGTCGCCGGTCCGACCCCCGGCAGCGTGCGCACCGACAACGGCCCGAGCAACGCCCGCTCGGTCCCCGGCTCGATCAGCACGAGCCCGTCCGGCTTGGCCCGCTCGGAGGCGATCTTCGCGATCATCTTGGAAGCGGCGAGACCCACCGATCCCGTAAGCCCCGTGACCGCCCGTATGTCCGCCCGCAGCCGCTCCCCGGTCACCCGCGCCGACTCCGCGTCCCAGGCCGCTCCCCCGGCCTCCAGGTCCACGAACGCCTCGTCCAGACTCAGCGGCTCCACCAACGGCGACAACGCCCGCAGCAGCGCCATCACCTGCTCGCTGATCGACCGGTAGAACCCGAACCGCGGCACGAGATACGCGGCGTTCGGAGCGAGCCGCCGCGCCTGGGCCATGGGCATCGCCGAATTCACCCCGAAAACCCGCGCCTCGTACGACGCGGTGGCCACCACCCCGCGCGGCCCGAGCCCGCCCACCACGACGGCCTTCCCGCGCAGGCTCGGCTTGGACGCCTGCTCCGCCGAGGCGAAGAAGGCATCCATGTCGAGATGCAGGATCGTGGGCGCGGTTCTCACATCTCCGATGCTGCCCTACGCCACTGACAATGCCCCGCTACGGCTCCCGCCGGGCCCTCAGACGGCCCGATTGCGCCGCCTGGCCAGCTCGTCGGCGGGGTTGGACCCGACGAGCGTCTCGCCGGTGTCGATGCGCTCCCCGTGCAGCTGCGACAGGGCGCTCTCGACATCCCGCCACACGACCCCCACGGCGATCCCGAAGACCCCCTGGCCGCCCTGGAGCAGCGCGTGGACCTCGTCCGGCGACGTGCACTCGTAGACCGTCGCGCCGTCGCTCATCAGCGTCATGCGCTCCAGATCACGGAAGCCGCACTCCCGCAGGTGAAGAACGGCGCTGCGGATGTTCTGCAGCGACACACCCGTGTCGAGGAACCGCTTGACGATCTTCAGGACGACGACGTCCCGGAAGCTGTAGAGCCGCTGTGTCCCCGACCCGTGCGCGGGCCGCACGCTGGGCTCCACGAGCCCGGTACGCGCCCAGTAGTCCAGTTGCCGATAGGTGATGCCGGCCGCCGCACAGGCCGTGGGCCCCCGGTAGCCGATCTCCTCGGACGCCATGGACGTCGCCCCTCCGCTGCTCGGCACTGCCGCCGGCCGCTGCGGAATGCGATCGGCCGTACTGCCGTGAAGCGGGTACGGACCTCTGTCCCCGAAACTGCGTTCCGGGGCACCCCCAGCCGTACCGTCGCCGCTGCTTCTCACGCCGACCTCCGTCCTTGACCTGCCTTCTCGACGGTAGGCAGTCACCAGGGGTGCGTCAACGATCGCCACACTCGGCACGCCGAGTGATAATCACCCAAGGAGTGGTTTCCCGTGTCCCACCGCGGGGAAAGGCTAGCCGAATGCGCTCGCGGAGAGCCGCAGGACGCTCTCACACGCCGGTGGCAAATGCCAGCATTTTCTCGCCGACCCTCAGCTCACTGGCTGTTGGTCCCGAAGTCCTCGGGCGAGATCTGGTCGAGGAACTCGCGGAACTTCTCCACCTCGTCCTCCTGCTCGTCCGGGATCGCGATGCCCGCGTCGTCGAGCACACCGTCACTGCCGTAGATCGGCGTCCCGGTGCGCAGCGCCAGCGCTATGGCGTCGGACGGGCGGGCGCTCACCTCGACGCCGCTGGCGAAGACCAGCTCCGCATAGAAGACGCCCTCCCGCAGATCCGTGATGCGCACTTCGGTCAGCTCCTGGCCGACGGCCTCCAGCACGTCCTTGAACAGGTCGTGGGTCAGCGGTCGTGCGGGGGCCATGCCCTGCTGAGCGAAGGCGATCGCCGTCGCCTCCCCGGGCCCGATCCAGATGGGGAGGTAGCGGTCGCCTCCCACTTCACGCAGGAGCACGATCGGTTGGTTGGAGGGCATTTCGACCCGGACACCTACGACATCGAGCTCGTTCACACAGCAACCCTAGGCCGTGCCCGGGACGTTTGGGTAGTCGGGCCGAGATCGGGTGACCGATCAGGCAGTCACAGGGCCGCCCGTCTCAGGGCAGGCGTACACCCAGCGCGGTCTGCACCAGAGCCGCGTGCAGCTTCACCGTGAGCCCCGCCAGTTCCTTCGTACGGGCCTCCGCGTGGGCCCTGGTCTGCGGATTGCGGTGGCGCTTGAGCGGGGCGACCACCTGGTCGACGAGCCCGGCCTCACGGTCCGCGGCGGCCTTCATGGCGCGCAGATGCCGCGGCTCGATCCCGAACCGCCCGAGTTCGAGGACAAGTCCGGCCACGGTGACGGCTTCGGCGTCGTAAACGCCGTCCGGCAGCGGGGCGATGAGTCCGTACGACTCCCACTCGTCGAGTTCCTGCTCGCCGATCCCGACGGCGGCCAGCAGCTCGGTCCGCCCGATCCGGGCCGCCGTGGGCGCCTCCACGGGCTCCAGGCCGACCTCGCCGTCCCGCTGACGCCCCACCGTGGGCAAGGGCGCGGCCTCCCCGCGCTCCATGGCGTCGAGATGCTCGCGGATCACCTTGAGCGGCAGATAGTGGTCCCGCTGCATTCTCAGGACATGGCCGAGGCGCTCGACATCGGCGGGGCTGAACTTGCGGTACCCGGAAGGGGTCCGCTGCGGCTCGATGAGGCCCTCCGACTCCAGGAAACGGATCTTGGAGATGGTGACTTCGGGGAACTCGTCGCGCAGCACGTTCAGCACCGTGCCGATGCTCATCATCAGCCCAGTGTCCGCGGCGGCGGTACCGTGCCCGGCACCGCCGCTCGGTGTTTGAAGCATGGACCTTCCTGGGGGAATCCCCCGGACCCAGTCCGAGGGAGGGTCAGTAACCCCGCTGGCTCGCGTAGAACACCAGCCGGTACTTGCCGATCTGCACCTCGTCACCGTTCGCCAGCGAGACCGAGTCGATGCGCTCACGGTTGACGTACGTGCCGTTCAGGCTGCCGACGTCGGCGACCGTGAACGAACCGTCAGGAGCGCGCCGGAACTCCACATGACGGCGCGAGACCGTCACGTCGTCCAGGAAGATGTCGCTCTGCGGGTGACGACCGGCCGTGGTCAGCTCGCCGTCCAGCAGGAAGCGGCTGCCCGAGTTCGGACCACGACGCACCACCAACAGCGCCGAGCCCAACGGCAGGGCGTCGACAGCGGCCTGCGCCTCCGGGGAGAGCGTGGGCATCTGCGTCTGACCGGTCACTTCGGCGTCGTAGGCCTCAAGACCGGAGATGGAGATCGTGGACGTCGTCTCGGACGGACGCTCCGGGGTCGCGCCGGGGCGCAGCGGCGCACCGCAGTTGGAACAGAAGCGGCTGTTCTCCGCGTTGCGGTTACCGCACCTCGTACACACCAGGGCCGACATAGGGGAAAACCCTCCACCCGTACTTGAGGTTGACGGTTGCCCGAAACCTATGTCGCCGGACTGCGCAGGGTCAACCGACGGCGCGCCCTGGCCCGCGACCTGGTCGCGGAACAGCGGGCGCTGACCTTCTGCGTCCGGTTGTGCGCGATGGCGAGCGGTCTGGTTGTCGCTGACCTCTTTCGCACTCTTGCCGAACAACTTCGCAAACAACTTCACGGGCGATTCCCCTTGACCGAAACAGACCCGCCCGTGGGGCAGGACGAACCCTGATTGAACACACCGGTTGACCCGGACATCCTCACAACGTCCGTATCCACCAGACAGTTTCCACCACGCACCACCCAATCGGTGCGTCGACCCCCCGCAACCTCATGCCCTCGAACAACGGCCCCCATGCACCTGCGGTTCACCGGGAGGACGACCGAGCGTAGTCAGGCTGCTTCGCGGCCCGCAAGGCATCCACGACGATCTTGCTCGACCGCCCGACGGTAACGGTGGCCTGCTCCTTCTCGAGAGTCTGCACCACGCCTCCAGGGATGTTGAGCGCCGGTTCGAGATCCTGCGGCTTGCCGATGACCTTGAAACGATAGGGGGCGTTGATCTTGTTCCCGTCGACGCTCACGCTCTTGCCGGAGTCCGTCAGATACGTGTTGGCGACGACCCGTACGCCGTTCACCTGGATCGCCTCCGCGCCGGCCGCGCGCAACTCCTGGACCGCGTCGAGCAACATGTCCGCCTCGACCGTTCCCTTCGTGTCGTCGATGGTCATCGTGATGCCGGGTCCCTGCGCGGCCACGGTGCCCGCCAGAATGCCGAGTTGCTTCTCCTTCTCGGCCGTCTGCTTGCGGGCCTCCTCGGCCTGGTCGGAGCTGTTCTCCAGCTCGTCGCGCTGTTTCTGCAGACCCTGCTTCTCGTCTTCAAGACGCTGAGTACGGTCGTCCAGTTCATCGAGAATGCGCACAAGATCTTCCTGCCGTGCCCCACGCAGCGCGCTGTCACTGTTGCTGTTCGAGGCGACCTGCACCGCCAGCCCGAAACCGAGCCCGAACAGCAGCACGGCGACGATGAGTTGGGCCCGGCTCACACGTGGCGGCCACAGCCCTTGCACCAGCCGCTGCCGGCCGGTCGCGGCGGACGCCGCCCGCTCCTCCGGAATCGGCGCTTCCGAAGAAGCAGACGCCGATACCTCTTCGGGCAGTTCCCTGCGTAGCCGGTGTTCCGGCCGCTCGTCCTCGTTGCTCATCGACCTCACGCCCGGAAGACGTGCCGGCGAATGGCAGCCGCGTTGGAGAAGATCCGGATCCCGAGCACGACCACGACCCCCGTGGACAACTGGGCACCGACGCCCAACTTGTCGCCCAGGAACACGATCAGCGCGGCCACCACCACGTTCGACAGGAACGACACCACGAAGACCTTGTCGTCGAAGATCCCGTCGAGCATGGCCCGCAGCCCGCCGAAGACGGCATCGAGCGCCGCGACGACGGCGATCGGCAGATAGGGCTCTACGACCACCGGCACCTCAGGCCGGACCAGGATTCCGGCCACCACTCCCACGATGAGGCCCAGTACGGCGATCACGATGTGCCCTTCTCAGTTCTCGGCTGTGCTGTACGTACGATCACACTCGGCGCGGCGGGCAGCCGGAGATCGCTCTCCACGGCGATGGTCGCCCTGATGCCGTAGTTGTCTTCCAGGGCGTGCAGATAGAGCCCGTCGGCACCGTTCTGGAACCTGGTGCTCAGCCGTTGGCCGTCCCCCACCGCGAGCACCGTGTAGGGCGGCACCAGTGGCTTGTTGTCGACCAGTATCGCGTCGCCCGCGGCCCTGATCGCCGACAGCGCCGTCAGCCGCTGTCCGTTGATGGACACGGCCTCGGCCCCTGCCGCCCACAGTCCGTTGACGACGCGTTGCATGTCGCGGTCCCGCACCCGCCCGGTGTCGGAGAAGTCCGCGGTCTCACGCGGGTTGTCGCCCCCGCCGCTACTCGCTTCCTTCGCGTCGTCGACAACGAGCTTCACACCAGGGCCGTGCACCGCGGTGGCACCGGAAAGCATGCTCACCAGGTCCGCCTGGCCGCTGCCGCCACTCGTCTTGAGCGCCGCCCGCTGCCGCGCGCTCACGTCGTCGCGGAGGTCGTCGACAGTACCTTCCAGCTTGTCCGCCGACGAAGTCTCCTTGTCGATACGGTCGATCAGCTCCTGCCGCTCCTTGGCCACCACGGGGGCGGCTACACGCGCCTGTGCCGCGCCCACGGTCACGACGAGGGCCGCCAGCACCAGGCCGGCGGCGAGTCCGAGCTTCGCCCGGAGGGTCTTCGGCATGCCACTCTCGCCCGCGGCCTTCTTCCGGGCGGCCGCCTCGGCGTAACCGTCGTCGAGGCTGTGGTCCACGACATTGGTGAGCAGCGACATGGACGCGTCCAGCCGCGAAGGGCGCGTGGGTGTGCTCCGAACGGGGGGCTGCTGCGGCATGCCGCACATCGTCGCACGTGGTGGCCTGTACCTCCGAATGGCCCCACCGGCGTGCCGGACAGGCCCTCTTGGGGACACATGTCCGGCACGCGCGCGTGCTCCGTGTTTTACCGTCCGGCGCTGTCCACGACCGCCGACCACTCGTCCAACAGGGCCTGCGCGGAGGCGTCGTCGGGCCCTTCGGCCCACAGATGCGTGACCGCCTCGGCGACGTCGGGCAGCACCATCACCCAGCGCCCGTCGGTCTCCACGACCCGCACACCGTCCGTCGTATCGACAAAGCGATCGCCGGCCGCCTCAACAACCCGGCGCATCACAAGTCCCTTGACGGCCCAGGGAGTAGCCAGGTCCCGCTTCAGGACGTGCGCCCGCGGAATCCGCGCGTCGATCTGGCTCAGCGTCAACTGCGTCCGCGCCACCAGCCCGATGAGTCGTACGAAGGCTGCGGCGCCGTCGAAGACACTGCTGAACTCCGGAATGATGAACCCGGCCTTGCCGTCGCCTCCGAAGATGGTCGTCTCGTCCCGCCCGACCCTGGTCAGGTCGTCCGGCGAGGTCGTCGTCCACTCGACCTGGGTCCCGTGATACGCCGCCACCTGCTCGGCGATCCTCGTGGTGGTCACCGGCAGCGCCACTCGCCCGCTGCGCCGCTCCGCGGCCACCAGGTCGAGCATCACGAGCAGGGCCCGGTCGTCCTCGACGATCCGCCCCTTCTCGTCGACGAGCGAGAGCCGCTCACCGACAGGGTCGAACCGTACCCCGAACGCGGCCCGCGCGGAGGCCACGATCTCGCCGAGCCGCACCAGCCCCGACCGCCGCGTGTCCGCAGTCTCGGTCGGCCTCGACTCGTCGAGCCCGGGATTGATCGTCAGCGAGTCCACACCGAGCTTGCCGAGCAGACTGGGCAGCACGAGCCCGGCGCTGCCGTTCGACGCGTCCACCACGACCTTCAGACCGGAGTCGGCGATCCCGGTCGTGTCGACATTCCGCAGCAGGGACCCGGTGTACGAGTCGAAGACGCTGGCCGGAAAGTGCAGGTCCCCGATCTCACCGGGGAACGCACGCCGGTACTCCTGCCGCGCGAAAACCCTGTCCAGCTTGCGCTGACTCCCCTGCGAGAGGTCGGCGCCCTGACTGTCGAAGAACATGATGTCGACGGAGTCCGGCACACCAGGTGTGGTCCGGATCATGATCCCGCCGGCACTGCCCCGCGCGGTCTGCTGCCGGGCCACGGGCAGTGGAACATTCTCCAGGTCCCGTACGTCGATGGCGCTCGTCTGCAAGGCGGAGATCACCGCCCTCTTGAGCGCACGGGCGCCTCGGGAGTGGTCGCGGGCCGTGGTGACCGTGGACCCCTTCTTGAGGGTCGTGGCGTAGGCGCCGGCGAGGCGGACTACGAGCTCCGGCGTGATCTCCACGTTCAGGATCCCGGACACACCGCGCGCGCCGAAGAGGTGCGCCTGTCCTCTGTTCTCCCAGATGACCGACGTGTTGACGAAGGCGCCGGCTTCGATCGTCTTGAACGGGTAGACCCGCACATTGCCCTGAACGATCGATTCTTCACCGATCAGGCACTCGTCACCGATGACCGCGCCGTCCTCGATCCGGGCGGCGCGCATGATGTCGGTGTTCTTTCCGACGACACAGCCACGAAGGTTGCTGTGCTGACCCACGTACACGTTGTCGTGTACCACGGTCCTGTCCAGAAAAGCCCCGGCCTTCACGACGACGTTCGAACCGATGACGGTGTACTCACGGATTTCGGCGCCGGCCTCGACCTTGGCGTAGTCACCGATGTACAGCGGCCCGCGGAGAACCGCGTCGGGGTGCACCTCGGCACCCTCGGCCACCCATACACCGGGCGACAGCTCGAAGCCGTCGATCTCGACGTCGACCTTGCCCTCCAGGACATCGGCCTGCGCCTTCACATAGCTCTCGTGAGTGCCGACATCTTCCCAGTAGCCCTCGGCGATAAAGCCGTAGACCGGCTTGCCTTCCTTCATCAACTGCGGGAAGACATCGCCGGACCAGTCGATGGGAACGTCGGCCTCGACATAGTCGAATACCTCGGGTTCCATCACATAGATGCCCGTGTTCACCGTGTCCGAGAAGACCTGACCCCAGGTCGGCTTCTCGAGGAAACGCTCGACCTTTCCCTCTTCGTCGACGATGGTGATGCCGAATTCCAGCGGATTGGGCACCCGGGTCAGACAGACAGTGACCAGTGCGCCCTTTTCCTTGTGGAAATTGATCAGTTCGGTGAGGTCGAAGTCGGTCAGGGCATCGCCGGAGATGACGAGGAAGGCATCGTCCTTCAACGCCTCTTCGGCGTTCTTGACGCTTCCGGCGGTACCGAGTGGCTTCTCCTCATTGGCATACGAGAGCTCCATGCCGAGCTCTTCGCCGTCACCGAAGTAGTTCTTGACCAGCGAGGCCAGGAACTGCACGGTGACTACGGTCTCATTGAGCCCATGCCTTTTGAGCAGCCTGAGCACGTGCTCCATGATCGGTCGATTGACCACGGGCAACAGTGGCTTGGGCATGCTTGAGGTCATGGGGCGAAGGCGTGTGCCTTCGCCTCCGGCCATCACGACGGCCTTCATGTCGGAAGCGTCCTCCTCTGCGAGACGACGGTCTAGCCGACTTCACCAGTCCAGATTGTCCCGCACTTTTGCGCAACGGGCCATCGAGCGACTGTTACCGCCCAATCGGCAAGGTCAGTCGGCCATGGCGTCCGCACGCAGTAGGCGGCGGACTTGTACCACGTAGAGGACTCCTGCCCACCAGTAGAGCGTTGTACCCCATCCGGCGAACGCCCATCCGAAAATGGCTGCGAGTGAGGGGAGCCATCCACTTCCGTCACTGAGCAGCAGCAACGGGAAGGCGTACATCAGATTGAACGTAGCTGCCTTGCCCAGGAAGTTCACCTGCAGCGGCGGATAGCCGTGGCGCCTGAGGATGCCCACCACCACCAGCAGGACCAGTTCGCGCGCCAGCAGTGCGGCGGTCAACCAGATTGGCAGAATCTCGCGCCAGGTGAGCCCGACGAGAGTCGAGAGAATGTAGAGCCGGTCCGCGGCGGGATCAAGGAGCCGGCCGAGACTGCTGATCTGGTTCCACCGTCGCGCGAGCTTGCCGTCCAGGTAGTCGCTGATCCCGCTCAGCATCAGCACCAGAAGCGCCCAGCCGTCGCTCTCGGGGCCGCCGAACTCGGGCCTGAGGATCAACCACAGGAAGATGGGTACACCGACCAGGCGCGCCATGCTGAGGATGTTCGGGATGGTGAGCACCCGGTCTGTCTGGACGCGGGTCTCCTGGACCTCCACCCGGGGGCCTCCTGTGGGAAAACGAGCCAACGATTCCCCCTGACCTTACCCCAACGCAAAAAAGCTCTGGCTCTTGGGCTGCATGCCCAAGAGCCAGAGCTCTAAAAGGAGTTCGGCGGCGTCCTACTCTCCCACAGGGTCCCCCCTGCAGTACCATCGGCGCTGTAAGGCTTAGCTTCCGGGTTCGGAATGTAACCGGGCGTTTCCCTCACGCTATGACCACCGAAACACTATGAAACAGACAACCGCACCACACCCGGTGGCCCCGGGTATGGGGTTGTTCGTGGTTTCAGAACCAACACAGTGGACGCGAGCAACTGAGGACAAGCCCTCGGCCTATTAGTACCGGTCACCTCCAGCGGTTACCCGCCTTCCAGATCCGGCCTATCAACCCAGTCGTCTACTGGGAGCCTTAACCCATCTAGTGGGTGGGAACACTCATCTCGAAGCAGGCTTCCCGCTTAGATGCTTTCAGCGGTTATCCCTCCCGAACGTAGCCAACCAGCCATGCCCTTGGCAGAACAACTGGCACACCAGAGGTTCGTCCGTCCCGGTCCTCTCGTACTAGGGACAGCCCTTCTCAATGTTCCTGCGCGCGCAGCGGATAGGGACCGAACTGTCTCACGACGTTCTAAACCCAGCTCGCGTACCGCTTTAATGGGCGAACAGCCCAACCCTTGGGACCGACTCCAGCCCCAGGATGCGACGAGCCGACATCGAGGTGCCAAACCATCCCGTCGATATGGACTCTTGGGGAAGATCAGCCTGTTATCCCCGGGGTACCTTTTATCCGTTGAGCGACGGCGCTTCCACAAGCCACCGCCGGATCACTAGTCCCGACTTTCGTCCCTGCTCGACCCGTCGGTCTCACAGTCAAGCTCCCTTGTGCACTTACACTCAACACCTGATTGCCAACCAGGCTGAGGGAACCTTTGGGCGCCTCCGTTACTCTTTAGGAGGCAACCGCCCCAGTTAAACTACCCATCAGACACTGTCCCTGATCCGGATCACGGACCCAGGTTAGACATCCAGCACGACCAGACTGGTATTTCAACGACGACTCCACCTGAACTGGCGTCCAAGCTTCACAGTCTCCCAGCTATCCTACACAAGCCGAACCGAACACCAATATCAAACTGTAGTAAAGGTCCCGGGGTCTTTCCGTCCTGCTGCGCGAAACGAGCATCTTTACTCGTAGTGCAATTTCACCGGGCCTATGGTTGAGACAGTCGAGAAGTCGTTACGCCATTCGTGCAGGTCGGAACTTACCCGACAAGGAATTTCGCTACCTTAGGATGGTTATAGTTACCACCGCCGTTTACTGGCGCTTAAGTTCTCAGCTTCGCACACCCGAAAGTGCACTAACCGGTCCCCTTAACGTTCCAGCACCGGGCAGGCGTCAGTCCGTATACATCGCCTTACGGCTTCGCACGGACCTGTGTTTTTAGTAAACAGTCGCTTCTCGCTGGTCTCTGCGGCCACCCCCAGCTCACGGAGTAAATCCGATCACCGGTGATGGCCCCCCTTCTCCCGAAGTTACGGGGGCATTTTGCCGAGTTCCTTAACCATAGTTCACCCGAACGCCTCGGTATTCTCTACCTGACCACCTGAGTCGGTTTAGGGTACGGGCCGCCATGAAACTCGCTAGAGGCTTTTCTCGACAGCATAGGATCATCCACTTCACCACAATCGGCTCGGCATCAGGTCTCAGACTATGTGAGTGGCGGATTTGCCTACCACTCGTCCTACACCCTTACCCCGGGACAACCACCGCCCGGGATGGACTACCTTCCTGCGTCACCCCATCACTCACCTACTGCAGGTCTGGTCCGTCGGCTCCACCACTTTCCATTCCCCGAAGGGTCCGGAACGGCTTCACGGACTTAGCATCGCCTGGTTCAATGTTTGACGCTTCACAGCGGGTACCGGAATATCAACCGGTTATCCATCGACTACGCCTGTCGGCCTCGCCTTAGGTCCCGACTTACCCTGGGCAGATCAGCTTGACCCAGGAACCCTTAGTCAATCGGCGCACACGTTTCTCACGTGTGTATCGCTACTCATGCCTGCATTCTCACTCGTGAACCGTCCACCACTAGCTTCCGCTGCGGCTTCACCCGGCACACGACGCTCCCCTACCCATCCCAGCAGGCGTTGGCCCTATTGCTGAAATGACACGACTTCGGCGGTACGCTTGAGCCCCGCTACATTGTCGGCGCGGAATCACTAGACCAGTGAGCTATTACGCACTCTTTCAAGGGTGGCTGCTTCTAAGCCAACCTCCTGGTTGTCTCTGCGACTCCACATCCTTTCCCACTTAGCGTACGCTTAGGGGCCTTAGTCGATGCTCTGGGCTGTTTCCCTCTCGACCATGGAGCTTATCCCCCACAGTCTCACTGCCGTGCTCTCACTTACCGGCATTCGGAGTTTGGCTAAGGTCAGTAACCCGGTAGGGCCCATCGCCTATCCAGTGCTCTACCTCCGGCAAGAAACACACGACGCTGCACCTAAATGCATTTCGGGGAGAACCAGCTATCACGGAGTTTGATTGGCCTTTCACCCCTAACCACAGGTCATCCCCCAGGTTTTCAACCCTGGTGGGTTCGGTCCTCCACGAAGTCTTACCTCCGCTTCAACCTGCCCATGGCTAGATCACTCCGCTTCGGGTCTTGAGCGTGCTACTGAATCGCCCTATTCGGACTCGCTTTCGCTACGGCTTCCCCACACGGGTTAACCTCGCAACACACCGCAAACTCGCAGGCTCATTCTTCAAAAGGCACGCAGTCACGACGCATTGAGTAAACTCAATGCGCGACGCTCCCACGGCTTGTAGGCACACGGTTTCAGGTACTATTTCACTCCGCTCCCGCGGTACTTTTCACCATTCCCTCACGGTACTATCCGCTATCGGTCACCAGGGAATATTTAGGCTTAGCGGGTGGTCCCGCCAGATTCACACGGGATTTCTCGGGCCCCGTGCTACTTGGGTGTCTCTCAAACGAGCCGTTGATGTTTCGACTACGGGGGTCTTACCCTCTACGCCGGACCTTTCGCATGTCCTTCGCCTACATCAACGGTTTCTGACTCGTCTCACAGCCGGCAGACTGTGAAAGAGAGATCCCACAACCCCGTATACGCAACCCCTGCCGGGTCTCACACGCATACGGTTTGGCCTCATCCGGTTTCGCTCGCCACTACTCCCGGAATCACGGTTGTTTTCTCTTCCTGCGGGTACTGAGATGTTTCACTTCCCCGCGTTCCCTCCACATACCCTATGTGTTCAGGTATGGGTGACAGCCCATGACGACTGCCGGGTTTCCCCATTCGGAAACCCCCGGATCAAAGCCTGGTTGACGACTCCCCGGGGACTATCGTGGCCTCCCACGTCCTTCATCGGTTCCTGGTGCCAAGGCATCCACCGTGCGCCCTTAAAAACTTGGCCACAGATGCTCGCGTCCACTGTGCAGTTCTCAAACAACGACCAACCACCCATCACCCCCGGTCTGTACCGGAGTTCACTGGGGTCGGCACTGAAGGCAGCTTGTTACAGCCGTGCCCTCAGACACCCAACAGCGTGCCCGGCCCTGCCGCCACTCGAGGTCAGCTTTCCACGCTCCAAAGGAGCAGTACTTGCAGCCCGAGATGACGGACAGTGCCGAATAATCAACGTTCCACCCTTGAGCAACCACCGTCGAACGTGTGCCGACGTAATGGCCCTGGACCACTGAGCAAGCTCAGCAGCCTAGATGCTCCTTAGAAAGGAGGTGATCCAGCCGCACCTTCCGGTACGGCTACCTTGTTACGACTTCGTCCCAATCGCCAGTCCCACCTTCGACAGCTCCCTCCCCACAAGGGGGTTGGGCCACCGGCTTCGGGTGTTACCGACTTTCGTGACGTGACGGGCGGTGTGTACAAGGCCCGGGAACGTATTCACCGCAGCAATGCTGATCTGCGATTACTAGCAACTCCGACTTCATGGGGTCGAGTTGCAGACCCCAATCCGAACTGAGACCGGCTTTTTGAGATTCGCTCCACCTCACGGTATCGCAGCTCATTGTACCGGCCATTGTAGCACGTGTGCAGCCCAAGACATAAGGGGCATGATGACTTGACGTCGTCCCCACCTTCCTCCGAGTTGACCCCGGCGGTCTCCTGTGAGTCCCCGTCACCCCGAAGGGCACGCTGGCAACACAGGACAAGGGTTGCGCTCGTTGCGGGACTTAACCCAACATCTCACGACACGAGCTGACGACAGCCATGCACCACCTGTACACCGACCACAAGGGGGGCACTATCTCTAATGCTTTCCGGTGTATGTCAAGCCTTGGTAAGGTTCTTCGCGTTGCGTCGAATTAAGCCACATGCTCCGCTGCTTGTGCGGGCCCCCGTCAATTCCTTTGAGTTTTAGCCTTGCGGCCGTACTCCCCAGGCGGGGAACTTAATGCGTTAGCTGCGGCACCGACGACGTGGAATGTCGCCAACACCTAGTTCCCACCGTTTACGGCGTGGACTACCAGGGTATCTAATCCTGTTCGCTCCCCACGCTTTCGCTCCTCAGCGTCAGTAATGGCCCAGAGATCCGCCTTCGCCACCGGTGTTCCTCCTGATATCTGCGCATTTCACCGCTACACCAGGAATTCCGATCTCCCCTACCACACTCTAGCTAGCCCGTATCGAATGCAGACCCGGGGTTAAGCCCCGGGCTTTCACACCCGACGTGACAAGCCGCCTACGAGCTCTTTACGCCCAATAATTCCGGACAACGCTTGCGCCCTACGTATTACCGCGGCTGCTGGCACGTAGTTAGCCGGCGCTTCTTCTGCAGGTACCGTCACTTGCGCTTCTTCCCTGCTGAAAGAGGTTTACAACCCGAAGGCCGTCATCCCTCACGCGGCGTCGCTGCATCAGGCTTTCGCCCATTGTGCAATATTCCCCACTGCTGCCTCCCGTAGGAGTCTGGGCCGTGTCTCAGTCCCAGTGTGGCCGGTCGCCCTCTCAGGCCGGCTACCCGTCGTCGCCTTGGTGAGCCATTACCTCACCAACAAGCTGATAGGCCGCGGGCTCATCCTGCACCGCCGGAGCTTTTAACCCCCACACATGAGTGCAGGAGTATTATCCGGTATTAGACCCCGTTTCCAGGGCTTGTCCCAGAGTGCAGGGCAGATTGCCCACGTGTTACTCACCCGTTCGCCACTAATCCCCACCGAAGTGGTTCATCGTTCGACTTGCATGTGTTAAGCACGCCGCCAGCGTTCGTCCTGAGCCAGGATCAAACTCTCCGTGAATGTTTTCCCGTAATCGGGATCGCATACACGAGAGCGGAACAGTCAGGCGGAATAAGCCCGACCGTTCACAGCGTCCTCGCTGTATGTTTTCTTCAAAGGAACCTCGTCCCAACCATCAGATGATGACTGGAGACGGGGTATCAACATATCTGGCGTTGATTTTTGGCACGCTGTTGAGTTCTCAAGGAACGGACGCTTCCTTTGTACTCACCCTCTCGGGCTTTCCTCCGGGCTTCCCTTCGGTGTTCCAAACTCTATCAGTGTTTTTCCGGCCCCCTGACCACCGTCCTGCAGGCATGCAGAAGATGACCCCGGGATAGGATCTGACAAGTTGGGTGCTGCCAGGCCAAGCAAAGACGCTTGGTCGCGTCGCTCGGCCTCAAGCAGGAGTACGACTGTACATGCGGCCGTAGAGCAGGTGCAAATCGATTAGAGGTGTGGTCTAGACCACTAATCCGGACCTCTCGGGCGGAACCTGTACTACATATGACATACCCTGCTACTCAGTGTGCCGTCCGGGACAGACAGTGACGGCCCCATCACATTTCCACCCCTGGGAGGCTTCCCATGACCAGCGTGACGTCCCCTCTCGCAGGACGTGCCATCGGACTGACGGAGGTGCCGGATCCGGTCTTCGCCGGAGCCATGGTCGGCCCCGGCATGGCTATCGACCCCGTACGTGAGCCTTCCGAGGCCGTCTCCCCCGTGGACGGAGTCATCGTCTCCCTCCACCCGCACGCCTTCGTCGTCGTGGACGGTGAGGGACACGGCGTGCTGACGCACCTCGGAATCGACACCGTGCAGCTCAATGGCGAGGGCTTCGAGCTGCTCGTCAACAAGGGCGACAACGTGACCCGCGGCCAGGGCGTCGTGCGCTGGAACCCGGCCGCCGTGGAGGCCGCCGGCAAGTCCCCGGTGTGCCCGATCGTGGCTCTCGAAGCCACGGCCGAGGCTCTGTCCGGTCTCCGCGAGGACGGCGATGTGAAGGCCGGGGACAGTCTCTTCTCCTGGGAGTGACGTCAATGCCGTCGTCATGACGGTGAGCAGGACAACCACCGCGGCGGCGGGACCCGCCGCACTATCGGAGACGGGTGAGATGGAGACAACGCTGCGAGGCGTCGGTGTGAGCCACGGTGTGGCGATCGGCGAGGTTCGGCACATGGGGACGGCGGTTCTGGAACCGCCGGCCAAGCAGATTCCGGTGGAGGACGCGGAGCGTGAACAGGGGCGCGCCCGCCAAGCCGTGGACGCCGTGGCGGCCGACCTGATGGCGCGCGGCAATCTGGCGGGGGGCGAAGCCCAGGCGGTGCTCGAAGCGCAGGCCATGATGGCCCAGGACCCCGAGCTGATGGCGGACGTGGAACGGCGTATCGCGGTCGGCAGTACCGCAGAGCGGGCCGTGTACGACGCCTTCGCCGCCTACCGTGCTCTGCTGGCCGGTGCCGGTGAGTATCTCGCCGGTCGGGTGGCCGATCTCGATGACGTGCGGAACCGTATCGTCGCCCGCTTGCTCGGGGTGCCGATGCCGGGTGTTCCGGACAGCGACGAGCCGTACGTTCTTATTGCTCGTGACCTTGCGCCGGCCGATACCGCACTGTTGGACCCGACGCTGGTGCTCGGTTTTGTCACCGAGGAGGGCGGGCCGACCAGTCACAGCGCGATCCTGGCGCGGGCGCTCGGTGTGCCGGCCGTGGTGGCGCTGCCGGGGGCCGGGGAGTTGGCCGAGGGCACGGTGGTCGCCGTTGACGGCAGCACCGGCGAGATCTTCGTGAACCCGAGTGCCGAGAAGAAGGCGCAGCTGGAGGCTGCGGCCGCTGCGCGCAAGGCCGCTCTCTCCACCTCTACTGGTCCGGGTGCCACCTCCGATGGGCACAAGGTGCCGTTGCTGGCCAATATCGGCGGTCCTGCCGACCTGCCGGCCGCCTTGGAGGCGGGCGCCGAGGGTGTGGGGCTCTTCCGTACCGAGTTCCTTTTTCTGGACGACAGCAAGAACGCGCCGTCCGAGGAGAAGCAGGTCGAGGCCTACCGGCAGGTGCTCGAGGCGTTCCCCGAGGGACGTGTCGTCGTACGTGTGCTGGACGCGGGCGCGGACAAGCCGCTGGACTTCCTGACGCCGGCCGACGAGCCGAACCCTGCCCTGGGTGTGCGCGGTCTGCGGTCTCTGCTCGACCACCCGGACGTACTGCGTACCCAGCTGACGGCGCTCGCGAAGGCCTCCGAGGGCTTGCCCGTCTATCTGGAAGTCATGGCTCCGATGGTCGCGGACCGTGCGGACGCGAAGGCGTTCGCGGACGCGTGCCAGGAGGCCGGGCTGCGGGCCAAGTTCGGTGCGATGGTGGAGATTCCGTCGGCCGCGCTGCGGGCGCGCTCGATTCTGCAGGAGGTCGAGTTCCTGTCGCTGGGGACAAACGACCTCGCGCAGTACACCTTCGCCGCGGACCGTCAGGTGGGTGCGGTGTCCCGGCTGCAGGATCCGTGGCAGCCCGCGCTGCTCGACCTGGTGGCGATGTCCGCCGAGGGGGCGAAGGCCGAGGGCAAGAGCTGTGGTGTCTGCGGTGAGGCCGCGTCCGACCCGCTGCTGGCATGTGTGCTGACCGGTCTGGGGGTCACCTCCCTTTCCATGGGTGCGGCTTCGATTCCCTATGTGCGGACGACGTTGGCGAAGTACACGTTGGCGCAATGCGAGCGGGCCGCGCTGGCAGCGCGGGCCGCCGACAGTGCCGAGGAGGCGCGCGCGGCGGCTCAGGCGGTGCTGTCCGGCGAGTAGTTCGGGCGGGAAGCCGTCCGTCGGCTGTGGTTCAGGGGCGCCTCACCAGTGGTGGGGCGCCCCTGGCCTGTTCAGTGGTGGTGTCCTCCCGGGGGCTGCTCCAGGTCTCCGAGGTCGGGCGGTACGCAGTAGTCGACACCTGATTCCGGGGAGATCAGGTCGCCGGATTCGACGTCGGTGCAGTAGGCGTCGAAGACCTCGCCGGCGGTCAGGGCTTCCAGGCCGTCGCCGCGCAGGCGCCAGCCGTAGATGCAGTCGGTGGTGTCGGGGCTGGTGGTGCGCATGACGAGGCCGCCGGGGCTTCGGGTGGCGAGGCCGAGGGCGAGGATCGTGGTGAATTCGAGGGCCTCGGCGTCGTCCAGGTGAGTTGTTCCGTCCTCGTCCTGGTCGGCGTGGAGGACGGAGACGAGGGTTTCCGGTGGTCCTGAGACGCTGCAGACGAGGTGTCGGTTGCCGGGTCGGGCGGTGTCGAGGATGCGGACGAGGAGGCCGGAGGCTCGGGTGAAGGCCGCGCGGCCGATGTCCTCGCCGCAGGAGGCGCAGGTGCCGAGGCGGGCCAGGAGTGTGGTCGCGTACTCCCAGGTCGCCTGGCGGACGGCCTCGTCGACCAGGGCCGGTAGGAGGTCGGCCAGGGGCTGGCCCTCGTAGAGCATGGCGGGGCCGGTGGCGGCGAGTTCGGCCGTGAAGCGGGTGCGGCTCGACGGGGTGTCGGGATCGAGGCCGCTGTCGGCGCAGAACTCGGCGTATTCCTGCGGGTCGAAGAGGGCCACGCTGGTGTGGCTGCCCTGGGAGGCGCGGATCTTGAGGAGGGCCTCCACCTGCTGGAGGTAGGCGGTGTGGTCGTCGAAGGTGAAGCTGCGATAGCGCCTCATGGCGCGGAAGTCCTGCTCGTCGGTCAACAGGCCGATGGTGCCTGCGATTTCGCGGCGCAGAACGCGTCGCATGGTCTGGTGGTCGGTGTGTGCCATGTTTCCCCCTGTGCACGGTCGATCAATGCTCACTCACAGTAACTGGCGGCACTGACAACGGCGTCCGAGCGAGCGGTTCGCGGACCAGGCGGTGCTGAATCATGCAGGTCAGAGCGATGACCGTACCGAAGACGGTCCAGCCGAGGGGTCCGGTGGCGATGGCTGCGGTGACCGCGAGTGGGCCGATGCTGCGCTGGGTGGACTGGGCGAGTCCGTGCACGCCGAGGTAGGTGCCCTGCGCGGTGTCGGGTGCGAGGGCGACGGAGAGTTCCCACGAGATGGTGGCGTGCAGCATTTCCGCCATGGTGAAGGCGGCTGCCGACGCGGTGAGGAGCACCGTGGCGGTGGCGGCTCCGCCGGTCGCCGAGAGGGCCATGGTGGCGCCGCCCAGGGCGAAGGCGGCGGAGAGCGGTATGAGCAGGTTGCGGGTGGCGGCCGTCGTGGTGGCGAAGCGTGCCAAGGGGACGATGAGCGCCACCACCATCACGTTGTTGAGGACCATCAGCAGGGGTGCGAGGCCGTGCGGTGCGTCGCTGGCGTGGGCGATCCACAGCGGCAGGCCGACTTTGAAGACGGCGTCGTCGAGGAAGAGGACGGTTTCGGTCGCGACGTACGCGAGGTAGGTGCGGTCGCGCCAGGGGTTCGGTGGCTTGCTCGCGGAGGGCGCGTCCTTTGACGTCTTTACGGTGCGCTGCGGCGACGGGGGTTCGCCGCAGCGCATGGTGAGGGTCGCGACCGCGACGAAGGAGAGGGCGTCGCCGAGAAGGAGCCAGTGGTAGGCGGCGGTTGTGCCGAGGGCGAGTGCGGCCGCGGCGGTGAGACCGCCCAGGGCCCAGCCCGCGTTGGCGGCGGTTCGGCTGATGGCCTGGTAGCGGATGCGGTCCGGGCCCGCGACGCGGGTGGCGTAGAGCTTGGTGAGCACGTTGGCGGCGCGGTCCCCGAAGCCGCCGACGGCCGAGACGGTGATCAGCAGGACGTAGTTGTCCGTGGTGAGCAGGGCGAACGAGGCCAGGGCGCGCAGGAGTTGGAGGGCGACGAGGACGCGGGTGAGCGGAAACCGGTCGGCGAGGCGGCCGCCCAGGGGTGCGCCGGCGATGCCGATGGCTCCGGCGATCGCGGCGAGGGTGCCGACCTGGGCGATGGAGAGATGCGAGACGTAGGTGAAGTACAGGACGGACACGGAGGCCCACAGGCCGCTGCCGGTGCGGTCCACGAGGGCGATCGCGAGCATTCTGCGGCCGTCGCGCCCTCCAGGTATGCGTTTTGCCCGTACGGCTGCACCCCGCGTCGTAACCACTGCTCCCCCTTGCGTTGAATTATGTATTGATACATAGTGATCGACGTGGCAATACAATATGGGATCAGTGGTACGACGGCCAAGGGGATTGCCTCGTCCGTCGAACGGCGCGTGGCCGAGGGCGCGTTGGGGCCCGGTGCCGCGCTGCCTCCGGTGCGGCGGCTCGCGAATGAGCTCGGGGTGAGTCCGGGAACCGTCGCCACGGCGTACAAGGAGCTGCGGCAGCGGGGCATCGTGGTCACGCGCGGGCGGGGCGGGACCGTGGTCGCACAGGCTCCGGCGGTGGCGTCCCGGCGTCCGCCCCGAGTCCCGGACGGCTTGTGGGACTTGGCCGGTGGGCACCCCGATCCGGCGTTCCTGCCGGCCCTGGTGCCGCCCTCGCGGCTCTCCCCCGGTGCGCGGTCCCACCGGTCGATGCCTCGGCTGGCGCGCTTGGAGGAGGCCGTACGGAACTGGCTTCGGCCCGACGGTGTGCCCGTGGAGCACGTGACCTTCGCGCACGGTGCGCTGGATCTGATCGCGCGGCTGCTGTCCGTGGAGTTGCGGCCTGGGGACGCCGTGGCCATGGAGGATCCCGGGTATCACCATCTGCTGGATCTGGTCACGACGTTGGGGCTGCGCATGGTGCCTGTCGCCGTGGACGACGAGGGGATGCGTCCCGATGCCTTGCGTGCGGCACTGCGGGCGGGTGTACGCGCTGTGGTGTGCAGTCCCCGGGCGCAGAATCCGTACGGGGGTTGCTTCTCGGCCGCGCGCCGGGACGCGCTCGTCGAGGTACTCCGGGATGAGCCGGAGGTCCTGGTCGTGGAGAACGATCACGCGTCCGCCGTAGCGGCTGCTCCCCTGTGGTCGCTGGCCTCGGGTGGGCTGTCGCGTTGGGTGCATGTGCGGACCGTCAGCAAGTTCCTCGGGACCGACCTGCGGTGGGCCGCGGCGACCTGTGATCCGGTCACGTTGGCGCGGCACGACGGGCGGTTTCTGCTGACGTCCGGCTGGGTCAGTCATCTCCTCCAGGAGACCGTCCACGGGCTGATGACGGACGACGGCACGCGCGCGTTGGTGATGAACGCCCAGGAGGCTTACGCGTCGCGCCGGGAAGCCCTGCGCGAGGAGTTGGGCGGGCGGGGCATCGCGGCGCACGGGGCAAGCGGGATGAATCTCTGGGTGCCTGTGCGGGACGAGTCCGCTGTGGTCAACGGGTTGCGGTCGTACGGTTGGTGGGTCGCGGCGGGGGCGCGGTTTCGGTTGTCGTCCGAACCTGGCGTACGGATTTCCGTCGCCGAACTTGAGCCGGCGGACGCGGTGCGGCTGGCCTCGGACTTCGCCGCTGTGCTCGGCGAGGGCGAGTCCGAGGCCACCTATGGAGGGTGATCGACCTCTATGGGAGGCCGATCAGGCGCGTTTGCGGGCCAGCTCCTCGTAGAAGCTCAGCAGTCCGAGGTTGTCGATGGAGCCCGGGTTGACCGCCTTTTCCAACGGGGTGCCCTGGAGGAGGCGCTTGACCGGTACCTCGATGCGTTTCCCGGTGAGGGTGTGCGGGACGCCGGGCACCTCGATGACCTCGTCGGGTACGTGGCGTGGGGAGAGCTGTTCGCGGATCGTCTGCTTGATGCGGCCCAGGAGGGCGTCGTCGAGGACGGCTCCGGGGGCGAGGTGCACGAAGAGGGGCATCCAGTAGCCGCCGTCGGGCTGTTCGATGCCGATGACGAGGGATTCCTTGATCTCCGGGAGCCGTTCGACCGCTTCGTAGATGTCGGCCGAACCCATGCGCACGCCTTGCCGGTTGAGCGTGGAGTCGGAGCGGCCGTGGATGACGACGGAGCCTCGGGAGGTGACGGTGATCCAGTCGCCGTGCCGCCACACTCCGGGGTAGGTGTCGAAGTAGCTGTCGTGGTAGCGGGTTCCTTCGGGGTCGTTCCAGAAGTAGATCGGCATGGACGGCATGGGGTTGGTGACCACGAGCTCGCCGACCTCGTCGACCAGGGGTTCGCCGTTCGGGTTCCAGGACTGGAGATCGGTGCCGAGACCGGGGGCCTGGAGTTCGCCGATGTACACCGGGAGGGTCGGTACGGCTCCTGCGAAGCAGGAGCAGACGTCCGTGCCGCCGCTGACCGAGGCGATCCACAAGTCATCGCGGACCTCGTC
The DNA here is from genome assembly GCF_045162825.1 of Streptomyces prunicolor. NCBI lineage: Bacteria > Bacillati > Actinomycetota > Actinomycetes > Kitasatosporales > Streptomycetaceae > Streptomyces > Streptomyces prunicolor. Next base: position 1,803,526 of record NZ_CP108676.1, read on the forward strand.
GTGCAGCCAGCGGAACCCGTCCGGGGGCAGGGGTGATCCGGTGGTGGCGACGCACTTCACCTTGGAGAGGTCGAAGTCCCGGGCCGGGTGCACGCCGGCCTTGCGGCAGGCCATGACGTACGCGGCCGAGGTGCCGTAGAGGGTCGCCCCGGTGCGTTCCGCGATGCGCCACTGGGCGGCCGTATCGGGGTACCCGGGGCTGCCGTCGTAGAGGACGATCGTCGTGCCCGTCAGGAGGCCGGAGACGAGGAAGTTCCACATCATCCAGCCGGTGGACGTGTACCAGAAGAAGCGGTCCTCGGGGCCCAGGTCGCAGTGCAGGCCGAGTTGTTTGAGGTGCTCTACGAGGATGCCGCCCTGGGACTGGACGATGGCCTTGGGGAGGCCGGTCGTGCCGGAGGAGTAGAGCACCCACAGGGGGTGCTCGAAGGGGACCTCTTCGAAGACTGGCTCCACGTCCGCCGAGGTCAGGGACGACCACTCCAGGGCGCCTTCAGGGGCGTCGGTTCCCAGGAGGGGGATGTGGACCACCGCGCGCAGGGTGGGCAGTTCGCGGCGGAGTTCGGCGACCGTGTCGCGGCGGTCGTGCTCCTTGCCGCCGTAGCGGTAGCCGTCGACGGTGAACAGGACGACGGGTTCGACCTGTTGGAAGCGGTCGAGGACGCTGCGGGCGCCGAAGTCGGGGGCGCAGGACGTCCAGACGGCGCCCACGGCGGCTGTGGCGAGCAGGGCGACGACGGCCTGCGGGATGTTCGGCAGGTAGCCGCTGACGCGGTCTCCGGGGCGCACGCCGAGGGTGCGGAGTTCGGCGGCCAGGGAGCCGACCTGGCGGCGCAGCTCGGCCCAGGTGACGGGGCTCGGCTCGTGGGTCTCGTCGACGTACAGGAGGGCCGGTTCGTCGGCGCGGGTCGCCGCCGCGCGCAGGGCGTGCTCGGCGTAGTTGAGGGTCGCTCCGGGGAACCAGTGCGCGCCGGGCATCGAGCGGTCGCCGAGCACGCGCGCGTAGGGGGTCGAGAAGCGGACGCCGAACCACTCGGTGACGGCCTGCCAGAACGTGTCCAGTTCGTCGACGGACCAGCGGTGCAGTGCCGTGTAGCCGCCGTCGGAGGGGGCTCCGTGGTGTTCGGCCGCCCAGGACTGGAACCCGGTGACCTGTGCCTGGGCGATGCGTTCCGGATCTGGCTGCCAAAGCGGCAGGGGGTTCGCGGTCGACATGGGGCGGCTCCCGGGACTGTGCGCGTCGTGTGCGTCGGCGCGCACGGGCGGGGGTGTGCGCGTGACGCGGCTGACACGGACGATGCCATGTGATCGACTTCTGCACCAGGGCACGCCCCACATAGTCCGTGTCGTGAAGATGTGGTCCCACCACGGGTGAACGGCAGTTGAACGACACGGATATCCGGGGCCTGTAATGGCAGGGTGAGCAGCATGGACGGTCGTGACCTGGTGCGTTCGGTGAAGGTGGTCGGTTCGACGGGGGCGGCGCAGGGGTTGCGTACCGTACGGGCCGCATGGCGCAGGAGGCGTGCCGACGCCACCGGGCTGCCCACGCGGGGTGCCGAGCGGGCGCGGGTGCCCGGGCCGGTGCGGGAGGCGGAGCCGGGGCCCGGTGGCGGGGTCATCCGGTTCAGCCGCTCCGAGCTGCGCATCACCGTCGCCGTGAACGGGGCCGTCTTCTGGGGCTGGGACGGGGCCGGTCCCGAGCCGTCGTACGCGCTCGGCGGGCGGTGTCCCGAGCCGGATCCCCGGGCGCTCCTGGAGCCGGACAAGGACGGCGGCTGGCGAGTCGTGGCGGAGCGCGTGACGGTCGCCGTGTCGCGGCACGGCGCGGTCGAGGTGCGTACGCCCGGTGGTGTGACGCTGCGCCGGGATCTGCCGCCACGCTGGTGGGAGCCGGTGGGTGGCGGCACGGCTCGCTGGATGCAGCGGTCGGAGGTGGCGGCGGACGCCCGGTTCTTCGGGCTCGGCGGGCGCGCGTCGGGGCCCCGGCTGCGCGACGGGACGTACCGGCTGTGGAACACCGACCCGGGGCACGCTTTCGCGCCGGGTGACGATCCGCTGTACATCACCATGCCCATGCAGTTGGTGGTCGCCGACGCCGCCACACATCTGGTGTTCCACGACACCTCCTGGGACGGCACGGTGACGCTGCGGGAGGGCGAGGAGGGTGCCGGTTCCGGGCACGACCGGGCCGGGGCGTCCGAGCTGCGGATGGACGGGGGGCCGCTGCGGTGCTGGGTGGTGGTGGGCACTCCCGCGCGCGTGCTGCACGCCTGGGTCTCGCTCACCGGCGCTCCCGCGCTGCCGCCGGCCTGGGCGCTGGGTCACCATCACGCGCGGTGGGGCTTCGGCAGTGAGCAGGAGGTGCGGCGGATCGTCGCCGGCTACCAGGAGCGCGATCTGCCGCTGGACGCCGTCCATTTGGACATCGACCACTACGACGAGCACCAGGTGTTCACCGTCGACCAGGGGCACTTCCCGAAGCTGCCGGTGCTCGCCGAGGAGTTGCGCCGGGACGGCATCCGGCTGGTGTCGATCGTCGACCCCGCGGTGAAGGCCGAGCCGGGAAACGCCGTCTACGACAGCGGGATGGCCGAGGACGCCTTCGTACGGGACGCGTCGGGGCGGCTGGTGCGGGGAGTCGTATGGCCCGGGGAGGCCGTTTTCCCGGACTTCACCCACGCGCGTGTGCGGCAGTGGTGGGGCGGGCTCTACCAGGAGCGGCTCGCTCAGGGGTTCGCGGGTTTCTGGCACGACATGAACGAGCCGACGTCCTTCGCCGCCTTCGGGGAGTCGACGCTGCCGCGTTCGGCCCGGCACGACCTGGACGGGCGGGGCGGTGACCATCGTGAGGCGCACAACGTGTACGCGCTGTGCATGGCCAGCGCGGCCTACGAGGCGCTGCGCGAACTGGCCCCCCAGGAGCGGCCGTTCCTCTTCTCGCGCTCCGGGTGGGCCGGGATGCAGGCCTACGGGGGCACCTGGTCCGGCGATGTGGCCACCGGCTGGCCGGGGTTGCGGGCCTCGTTGTCGCTGGTCATGGGGCTCGGGCTGTGCGGGGTGCCGTACTCGGGTCCGGACGTGGGCGGCTTCGACGGGAGTCCCTCGCCCGAGCTGTATCTGCGCTGGTTCCAACTCGGCGCGTATCTGCCGCTGTTCCGCACCCATGCGAGTCTGCGTGCGGGGCGTCGGGAGCCCTGGGAGTTCGGTGCCGACGTCCTGGAGCACGCGCGCGTGGCGCTCGTCGAACGGCGACGGCTGCTGCCGTACTTCATGACGCTGGCGCATCTGGCCCGGCGGACCGGAGCACCCTACGTGCGGCCCCTGTGGTGGGGCGTGCCGGAGGATCGCGCGCTACGGGACTGCGAGGACGCCTTCCTGCTGGGCGACTGTCTCCTGGTGGCGCCGGTGCTCGTTCCGGGGTCGGACCGGCGTGCCGTGCAGTTGCCCAGAGGGCGCTGGTACGACACGGAGACGGAGCGGGCCTACGAGGGGCCGGCCCAGATTCTGGTCGACGCCCCGTTGTCGCGGATTCCGGTGCTCGCGCGCGCGGGTGCCGTGCTGCCGGTGCGGGGCGCGGACGGGGAGTTGGAGCTGGAGGTGTGGGCGCCCGCCCGTGGCCGGACCGGGGGCGGGCTGGTGGTGCCGGATGCGGGCGACGGGTGGGACGAGCCGGAGATCGAGCGGTACGTCGCCCGCTGGGAGGGCCGGCGGGTGGTCGTGGAGCGGGAGTTGGAGGACGGCGTGAGCGCGCCGTCCTACCCGGTGCGGGTGCGCGGGCTCGGTGCGGGCTGAGCTCAGATGTACCGGCCTTCGAACCAGGCCCTGACGGCGACGGAGTGCAGCGGGAAGGCGAGTTCCTCCGGCCGGCGCAGGAGGTGCCAGCCCTCCGTCTCATCGGTGGCGACGGACTTGGGCAGTCCCTCGACCGGGCGCTCGGGGAGGACTCCGAAGAGCAGGAGATGCCCGTCGGGCGAGCTGATGGCGTCGACGAGCCGTACGTCGCGGCTCGCGGCCTCGATGCCCGTCTCCTCCCTGAGTTCGCGGACGAGGGCCTGCCGCCAGTCCTCGCGGTCGTCGACGTAACCGCCCGGCAGGGCGACGCCTCCGCGCGCGGGGGACACGGTTCGGGTGATGACGACCAGGGCGGTGCCCTTCGTGTCATACACGGGCTGGAGTGCGACGGCTACGGGCAGCGGGTTGCGGTACGCGACGGTGCCGCAGGCCGGGCAGGTGCGTGGCCAGCCGGAGACGCCCTCTCCGTAGGGCGATCCGCAGCTCGAACAGTGGCTGTTCGGCCCGGAGTTGGGGACGGAGGCTTGAGTTTCGGACACCCGGCGGACTGTATCCGATCAAGCGGAGGGCGTCTTTCCGGGGGCCGCGTGCGTAAACGAGAAACGGCCGGAACCACCCCCGTGGGCCCCGGCCGTCCCTCCCGATACGACGACGCCGTAAGTGGCTCGATGGTTCACCGAAACGCCCTGCTCATTTTCCGTTGCCCGTGGCACACTTCTGACGTTCCGTCAGATCCAGTGCTGTGGAGGGACGTTGTCACGGACACGCACACCTGTGGTCACCGATTGGTTCACCGGCGACGGGGACGACTTCCGACTGCTCGGCACGCGTTGCTCGGCGTGTGCCTCGGTCTTCTTCCCGCGTGAGGACGGCCACTGCCGCAATCCGGCCTGCGGGGGCGGCGAGTTGGCCGAGGTCCCACTGTCGCGGCGCGGCCGGGTCTGGTCCTACACGGACAGCCGGTACCGGCCACCGTCACCGTATGTGACCGATCCGGAACTTCCGTGGGAACCGTACGCGTTGATCGCTGTGGAGCTGGAGTCCGAGCGGATCGTGGTGCTGGGGCAGGCGGTTCCCGGGATCACCGTCGCCGATCTGACGGTGGGCATGGAGGTGGAGGTCGTCCCCGGTGTGCTCAGCGAGGACGCAGAGACGACCTGGACGACCTGGCACTGGCGGCCTACGGGGGTGACGGCATGACGGCGGACGTGGCGGTGCTCGGCGCGGGCATGCACCCCTGGGGGAAGTGGGGGCGCGGGTTCGTCGAGTACGGGACGGCGGCAGCCCGGGCAGCGCTCGCCGACGCCGGGCTGGAGTGGCGGGACGTCGGCTCGATCGTCGGCGCGGACACGGTGCGTGGCGGATATCCCGGGTATGTGGCGGGCGCGACGTTCGCGAAGGCGCTGGGCTGGCAGGGCGCCCGGGTGGCGAGCGTGTACGCGGCGTGCGCGTCCGGGGCGCAGGCCGTCAACGCCGCGCGGGCGCAGATCCTTTCGGGGCTCGCGGACGTGGTGCTGGTCGTGGGCGCCGACGCCGCGCCCAAGGGGTTCTTCCGGCCGGCCGGCGGGGAGCGGCACGACGATCCGGACTGGCTGCGCTTCCGGGTCCTCGGGGCGACGAATCCGACGTACTTCGGGCTGTACGCGCGCAGGCGGATGGCCCTCTACGGGGACACCCCGGAGGACTTCGCCCAGGTGAAGGTGAAGAACGCCGCCCTGGGTGCGCTGAATCCGTACGCGCGCTACCGCAAGCAGGTCTCCGCCGAGGAGGTCGCCGCCTCCGCGGTGGTCGCCGATCCGCTGCGGCTGCTGGACATCTGCGCCACCTCGGACGGCGGGGCCGCCCTGGTGCTGTCCAGCATGGAGTTCGCGCGCCGGCACGGGGCGGCGGACCCGGTGCGAATCCGCGCGGTGTCCACGGTGACGCCGCACTATCCCAACACGGTGCTTGACCTCCCGGACATCGCCACGGACTCCGCGGCGGCGGTGCCACCGCCGGACGAGACCTTCCGGGCGTCGATCGCCCGCGCGGCCTACGAGGAGGCGGGCGTCGGCCCTGAGGACCTCTCCCTGGCCGAGGTGTACGACCTTTCCACCGCCCTGGAGTTGCAGTGGTACGAGGACCTGGGGCTGTGCGGCGAGGGCGAGGGCGCCAAGCTGCTGCGGGAGGGCGCGACGGCCCTGGGCGGGCGCATACCCGTGAACGCGAGCGGTGGGCTGGCCTCCTTCGGGGAGGCGGTTCCGGCGCAGGCGATCGCCCAGGTCTGCGAGCTGACCTGGCAGTTGAGGGGCGACGCGGGTGACCGGCAGGTCGCGGGGGCGCGGGTGGGACTCACCGCGAACCAGGGGCTGTTCGGACACGGGTCGGCGGTACTCGCCGTGCGGTGAGCGGCGGCGGGCCACGCACGCGGTGTGATCGGCCCGCGAGGCTGCGTGAACGTCTTATGAACTGGGCCTGGGCGTACGCCGGTAGCGTCATCATGCTGCCGTGCGCTCCTCCACGGACACTCTCCGTTTCGCCTTCCAGCCGGTGGTCAATCTGACCACCGGTGGGGTCGCGGGGCTGGAGATCCTCGTCCGCCCGGAGACCGGGGACATCCTGGCCGAGGCCCGCCGCGACCCCGAACTCGACGGCAGGCTCGCCGTGTTGGCGGTCCGCGCCGCCGCGCGCAAGGAGACGCTGCTGCCGCTGCACATCAATGTGTTCGCCGGCACCCTCGCCGACCTCGGCGGGCTCACCCAGCTGCACAGCGCGGTGCGCGAGGCGGGACGGCTCCCGTGGGAAGTCACGATCGACATCGGCCCGCCGTACACGCACGTGCCCCAACGGGCGCTCCTGGAGGCGGTGTCCGAGCTGCGCGGCCAGGGGTTCCGGATCTGCGCGGACGGCGTCGGCGACGGTGACGTACCCCTGCGGCTGCTCACGGATCTCGCCCCCGACCTGGTGAAGCTCGACGCGTCGCTGCTGGAGCGGCCGGCAGCGGTGCGGGCGATGCGGACCCTGTGCGAGCAGTTGGGCGCCCTGCTGTCCGTGGAGGGCGTCGAGACCGAGGCGCAGTGCGCGACCGCGCGGTCGGCCGGAGTGCAGCTGGCGCAGGGCGAGTTGTTCGCGCCGGCGACCCGGGTTCCCGCGGTGGACGTATACGTTCCGCCTCGTGCCCCCGGTCTCGCGACGACACCGCCGTCGGGGCCGTGGGTGCGGGAGTTCGTCCGGCCGGCCGCGCTGTTGCCCGACACCGCGTCCGCCGGTCAGGTGCGGGCGCTGCTGACCGGCTCGCCGGACGTGTCCGGGGTGGTGCTCGTGGACCGGGACGGGGTGCCGGTCCGGTCGGTGCACCGGTCCCGCTTCCTGCTGTCCATGTCAGGGCGCTACGGGCATGCCCTGTACGCCGACCGGCCCGCCGCCAGGCTCGGCGACGTACCGCGGACGGTCGGCGTCGACGCCACCGCCTGGGAGGTCCTGGACGTGGTCGCGGTCGGGGACCGGGACCGTACGTCGGACGACGTCGCGGTGGTCGACCGGTACGGACGGTGCGTGGGCGTCGTACGACTCGCTGATCTGGTGCGGACGTTGGCGGAGACGCGGGTGGAGGAGGCCGCGGGGCTCAATCCGCTGACCAGGCTGCCCGGCTCGGACGCGATCACCGGTGAGGTGGACCGGCGGATCGTGGACGGGCGGGCGTTCGCACTGAGTTGGCTGGATGTCGACCACTTCAAGCAGGTCAACGACGGGGCCGGCTTCGCGGCGGGCGACGAGTTGATCCGCTCGGTGGGGCGGGCGCTGCACCGGGCGACGATCGGGCACACGCGCGTGGGGCACATCGGCGGGGACGACTTCCTGGTGCTCACCGATCCGGAGGGGCTGGATCCGCTGGCCGCCGCCGTGCTCGACGTGCCCTGGACCGCGGGCGACAGGGCCGTGACGCTGTCCCTGGCCACCGTCCTGTGCCTGCCCGGCAGGGTGACCGACCACCGGCAGGCGGCCGCGTGTCTGGCGCCGCTGAAGAAGGCGGCGAAGGCGCTGGACGGCACGAGTTGGGTGCTGGGCCGGGCGGAGCGGGGCGAGTACGAGATCCTGCGCGGATCGCATGTGACGCCCGCACAGGCCCCCCGCACGACCACGGAGTCCCCCGGGCGCTGAGCGCGGCCCGGAGGCTCCCTACGGGGCGTGAGGGGCCATCAGGACGGGTGTCACCGTTGCCGTCCGCGACCTTGACGCTCCACAGGCGCCGGTGAACACTTCCCGGTGTCGGTCGACATCGCCGTACATTCTCGGCGTACCAGGCACTGCGCCGCGCTGGCTCCGCCTGCGCTCAGGCCCACTTCCCACGGGCGATCTCGGCTGCGACGGCACGCTCGTCACGGACGCCGGGCGGGGCTCGGGACCCTCCCTGCCTTCGGCTGAAGTCGCCAAGGGAACCGCACCCTGCACGGAGGACCGGGGCCGACCGTCCCGGGCGAGGGCCTAGGAGCCGCCATGAGCAATGGAGACATATTCCTCGGTGAGGTCATCGGCACCGCGATCCTGATCCTCTTCGGCGCCGGAGTGGTCGCCGCCGTCGTACTCAACTACTCGAAGGCGAAGGACAGCGGCTGGATCGTCATCGCGTTCGGCTGGGGCTTCGGCGTGATGGCCGGGGCGTACACCGCAGCGCCACTGTCCGGCGCACATCTCAATCCGGCGGTGACGATCGGCATAGCGATCGACACCGGAAAGTGGGACAAAGTACCCATTTACATCGCCGGGCAGATGGTCGGCGCGATGCTCGGTGCGGTCCTGTGCTGGCTGGTCTACTACGCGCAGTTCCAGGCCAACGCCGAGGAGGAGATGGCCCAGCCCACGCTCGGGATCTTCTCCACCACGCCCACGATCCGCAATGTCGTGGCGAACCTGATGACGGAGATCATCGCGACCATCGGTCTGGTGCTGCCGCTCCTGGCCTTCGGACTCACCAAGGGACTCGGTGAGTCCGGCACCACGATCCTGATGGTCTCGTTCCTGGTGGTCGGCATCGGTCTGTCGCTCGGCGGTCCCACCGGGTACGCCATCAACCCGGCCCGTGACCTGGGCCCGCGCATCGTCCACGCACTGCTCCCGATCCCGAACAAGGGCACCTCGGACTGGAGTTACGCGTGGATCCCGGTGGTGGGACCGCTGATCGGCGGAGCACTCGCCGGAGTCATCTTCAACGCAGCCTTCTGACAGCAGTGTTCGACCAGTCTGCCGAGAACAGCCCTCCGAAGGACGGGAGCAGTCCTCCGAAGGAACCGAAGGACACGACAAAGGGGTCGTCATGACGGACAAGTTCGTCGCCGCAATCGACCAGGGCACCACCTCCAGCCGCTGCATCATCTTCAACCACGACGGCGCGATCGTCGCCGTCGACCAGCGCGAACACCGCCAGATCTTCCTCCAGCCGGGCTGGGTGGAGCACGACGCCACCGAGATCTGGTCCAAGGTGCAGGCGGTGGTCGCCGGGGCGATCGCCAAGGCCGGACTGCGCGCCGACCAGATCAGCGCGCTCGGCATCACCAACCAGCGCGAGACGACGGTCCTTTGGGACCGCGCCACCGGCAAACCCGTGCACAACGCCATCGTGTGGCAGGACACGCGCACCGCGGCCCTGTGCAAGCAACTGGGCGGCTCGGACGGGCCGGACCGGTTCCGCGAACAGACCGGGCTGCCGCTCGCCAGCTACTTCTCCGGCCCCAAGGCGGCCTGGCTGCTCGACAACGTGCCCGGCCTCAGGGACCGCGCCGAACGCGGCGAGATCGCCTTCGGCACGATCGACTCCTGGCTGATCTGGAACCTCACCGGCGGCACCGACGGCGGCAAACACGTCACCGACGTGACCAACGCCGGGCGCACCATGCTGATGAACCTGGAGACCCTCCAGTGGGACCCGTCCATCCTGGCCGCGATGAATGTCCCCGAGGCGATCCTCCCCGAGATCAAGTCCTCGGCCGAGGTCTACGGCACCGCGGTCGGCCAACTCGCGGGCGTGCCCGTGGCGTCGGCCCTGGGCGACCAGCAGGCGGCCGTGTTCGGGCAGGCCTGCTACGACGTGGGCACGGCCAAGAACACCTACGGCACGGGCAGCTTCCTGCTGCTCAACACCGGGAACCGGCCGGTGCCTTCGAAGAACGGGCTCCTCACGACGATGGGCTACAAGATCGGCAGTGAGGCACCGGTCTACTGCCTGGAGGGATCAATAGCCATAACGGGCGCCCTCGTTCAGTGGTTCCGCGACCAACTCGGCATCATCCGCAACGCCGACGAGATCGAGAGCCTGGCCGCGGGCGTCGACGACAACGGCGGCGCCTACATCGTGCCCGCGTTCTCCGGCCTGTTCGCCCCCTACTGGCGCTCCGACGCGCGCGGAGTCATCACCGGGCTCACCCGGTACGTCACGAAGGCGCACCTCGCGCGCGCGGTGCTGGAGGCGACGAGCTGGCAGACGCGTGAGGTCGTGGACGCCATGTTCCAGGACTCCGGGGTGCAGATCACCACCCTGAAGGTGGACGGCGGCATGACCAAGAACAACCTGCTGATGCAGCACCAGGCGGACGTCCTCGACGTACCGGTGATCCGGCCCAAGGTCTCCGAGACGACCTGCCTGGGCGCCGCCTACGCGGCCGGACTCGCCACCGGGGTGTGGAACGACCTGGACGAGCTCAAGTCGCACTGGCAGAAGGACGTCGAGTGGACGCCCTCCATGGAGTCGTCGGTGCGGGACCGCGAGTACCACAACTGGCGCAAGGCGGTGGAGAAGAGCTTCGGCTGGCAGGAGGACGGCGACAACTAGGCACGGCGCGTACGTCGTTCACGAGGCACGCGCGTGTGCGTGTCGTTCCGCGAGCTGCGGCCCGTACCCCGGTCGGCGGGGGTACGGGCCGCGCCCGCGCCTCAGCTGGTGACGCTCTGGCGGCGCTTCGCGCCGTAGGCCATCGCGTGCTGGACGACCTCGATGAGGACCTCCTTGACCGACGACCGGTCGCGGGCGTCGCAGAGCATGAGGGGGACGTCCTCGTCGAGGTCGAGGGCCTGGCGGACGGCGTCGACCGGGTAACGGTCGGAGCCCTCGAAGCAGTTGACGCCTACGACGAAGGGGATGGAGCGCCGCTCGAAGTAGTCGAGGGCGGCGAAGCAGTCCTCAAGGCGGCGGGTGTCGGCGAGCACGACGGCGCCCAGCGAGCCCTCGGAGAGCTCGTCCCACATGAACCAGAACCGCTCCTGCCCCGGCGTACCGAAGAGGTACAGCACCAGGTCCTCGCGCAGGGTGATACGGCCGAAGTCCATGGCCACGGTGGTGGTGTGCTTGCCCTCCACCCCGCTGGTGTCGTCGACCGGACGCCCTGCCTCGGTGAGCAGTTCCTCCGTGCGCAATGGCCTGATCTCGCTGACCGCGCCGACGAGGGTGGTCTTGCCCACGCCGAAGCCGCCGGCCACCAGGATCTTGAGCGTGACGGGCTCGACCGGAGGCTTGCCTCGCTCAGTACGCCCGAAGATCATCGGTCTTTTCTCCTGCTTGATGGGGTAAGGGGCCGTGACTCGCGCCGCTCACAGGGCCCGGAGGCCGGAGATCACGTCGCGCAGAATACTCTCGTCCACCAGCTCGGCCGGGGGTACGGGACGTGACACATGGACGAGTTCCCCGTCCACGAGATCGCCGATGAGAACCCGTATCACCCCGATGGGCAGGTCGAGTTCGGCGGCGAGTTCGGCGACCGACTGCGGGGCGTCACGGCAGAGACCGACGATGTCCACGTGCTCCGGGGACAGCGTCTGGTCAGCTTCCGAATCGTCCTCCTGGGACTCCGCGATCACCACCGCGATGAGGTCGAGGCGGTGCTGGGCCGGACTGGTGGTGCGGCCGCGCGTCATCGCGTACGGCCTGACGACCGGTCCGGCCTCGTCGTCGAACCAGTGGCTTCTTCCCTGACCGTCTCCGCTCATGTCACTTCACTACCCGCCGGAGGACAGGTCGGTGCGCGGGGCGGCCCCCAGATGCACACCGACCCGCTTCACGAGCAAGGTCATCTCGTAGGCGACCTGTCCGACGTCCGAGTCGGCGTCCGCGAGGACGGCGAGACAGCTGCCGTCGCCGGCGGCCGTCACGAACAGGAAGGCCTCGTCGAGTTCGACGACCGTCTGCCGCACACTGCCCGCCTCGAAGTGGCGGCCGACGCCCTTGGCGAGGCTGTGGAAGCCGGAGGCCACGGCGGCCAGGTGTTCGCTGTCCTCGCGGGTCAGATCCTGGGACACGCCGGTGGCGAGGCCGTCGCCGGAGAGCACGATGGCCTTGCGGATGCTGGCGACCCGCTCGACGAGGTCGTCGAGGAGCCAGTTCAGCCCGCGTTGGTCGGTGCTGTGGCCGGTCGCCTTCGGTGCGGTCATCGACCGTCCCCCTTAGTTCCTTGTGCTGTGCCGCCTTGGACGTCGTCGCCCTCGGCGTTCTCCTCGCGGCCGCGCTGCCAGCCGCGCTGGAGCGAGGCCATACGGCTGCGCACCTCGTCGGCGTCGCGTTCGGCGACCTCCGCTGGGCTCGCGGCGCGCCGATCGGGGTCCTGTTTCAGTTGCGGGGCCAGGTTGGCCTGACGTACGCGTCTGGGCAGCGCGCCCACGTCGGGCCCGGTCCGGCCCTGCGGAGTGTCGGAATCAGGAGCACCGGACGCGATCTCGGCGCGCCGGGTGCGCCTGGGGAGGGCGGGGGTCTCGGGCGGCTCTCCCGATCCGCGCCCCGGGTAGGCCTGGGCCGGCGCGGACTCGGCGCGCCCACCGGGCACGTCGGTACGGCGGCGTAGCGGCGTGTCACCGCGACGCCGGGCCGGGAGCGGTGCGGGGCCGTCCGTCTCGGATCCGCCCGAAGTCGAGGCCATGGAGGGACCGTCGAAATCGACGTCTCCGGAGTCCCCCATTTCGCGCCGCGAGCGCTGCTCGACAACCGGGCGTCCATGGGAGCTCACGAGCTTGGGCGTACGGCGCCGGGGCAGCGGAAGCGGGTCGCTGTGACCGTCCGCGTCGGCCCCGCGCGGTCCGTCGTGGGGCTCGGAAACCTGCTGACGAGGTTCTACGGGGCGTACGGGACCCAGGTCGTCCCGGTGGGCGGAGGAGCGGCGCGGGCGGAAGATTCCGCCGCGCTCGCCGTCCTCGTCGTCGAGCGTGTTCGGGAAGCCTTCGAGGGTGTCCAGGTCGACGGGGGCTTCCAGTTCGACCGGGCCGTCCAGGAGCGCGGGCGGCAGACCGGGCAGCTTCACGGGCACCTGGGAGAGCGCGGAGCGGTGGCTCTCCTCCAGCTCGGCCTCCTTCGTGGGCCGGGGCCGGTCGAGGCGGAAGCCGATGCCGTTGGTGTCCGGGTCCTCGTCGCTCAGCAGGGCGTCGGGGATGAACACGACAGCGGTGGTGCCCCCGTACGGGGAGGGCTGGAGCGAGACACGGACGTTCTGCCGCTGGGCGAGCCGGCTGACCACGAAGAGGCCGAGGCGGTCGGTGTCGGAGAGCTCGAACTCCGGTGTCTCGGCGAGCCGGAGATTGGCGTCCAGGAGTGCCTCGGCCGCCATGCCGAGTCCGCGGTCGTGGATCTCCAGGGTGAAGCCGTTGGCGACCCGCTCCCCGACGACCTGGACGGCGGTGTGCGGCGGGGAGAACACCGTGGCGTTCTCCAGGAGTTCGGCCACCAGGTGGGTGAGGTCCGCCACGGCAGGGCCGGTGACGGCGATGCGCGGCAGCCTGCGGACCTCGATGCGCTCGTAGTCCTCGACCTCGGCGACGGCCGCGCGGACGATGTCCATGAGCTGGACCGGTTTGCGCCACTGCCGGGACGGGGCCGCCCCGGAGAGGATCACCAGGCCCTCGGCGTGGCGGCGCATCCGGGTGGTCAGGTGGTCGAGGCGGAACAGGTCGGCGAGTTCGTCGGTGTCCTCGGTCCTGCGCTCCATGGTGTCGAGCAGGGTGAGCTGCTTGTGCAGCAGGACCTGGCTGCGCCGGGCGAGGTTGACGAAGACGTCGGAGACACCGGAGCGCAACTCGGCCTGTTTGACGGCGGCTTCGACGGCGGCGCGCTGCAGGGTGTTGAGGGCCTGGCCGACGTCGCCGATCTCGTTCCTGTCGTACTCCAGGCGTGGGACCTCGGTCTCCACGTCGACCACTTCGCCGACCGACAGACGGCGCATCACGCTGGGCAGCCGGACGCCGGACGCCTCGTGGGCGTCCAGGCGCAGTTGACGCAGGTCGCGGATGAGGCCACGGCCGATGCGCACGGACAGGAAGACCGAGAACAGAAGGGCGATCAGACCGAGGACACCGGCGACGGCCGCCTTGAGGATGACGCTGATCGCGACGGGGCGGACGCGGTCCTGGTAGCGGTCGTTGGCCTGGTCGTCGAGGGTGCCGAGCTTGTCCAGCACGGCGCCGGCCGCGGTGTTCCAGGTCTGCGCGGTGACGTTGCGGGGCGTGCCGGACGTGGTCGAGGCGGCCGCCTGTTCGGCCACGCGCAGCGGGGCGCTGGCCGCGTTCTTCCAGAAGCGTTCGAAGTGGCCGCGTTCCGAGGAGGGCAGCAGCGGCAGGTTGACGTCGTACATCAGGGTGCGCTGGGCGACCAGGTCGGAGATGTCGCGGGTCTCGTCCCGGGTGAGCTCGCCGACAATCAGGGAGGAGCCGAGCAGGGCGTCCTCACGGGAGAGGAACTCCCGCGCGCGGGCGAGGTTCACGAGGGCGCGGTACTGCTTGTCCATCTCGACGTTGTCGACGACATGGAGGTTGGACAGCAGCACGTAGCACGGGTCGACCAGGTGGTTGTAGAGGTCGAGGGCCTGGGCGCGGCTCACGGTGCCGTCCTCGACGCTGCGCCGCAGGGACTGGAGACCGTCGAAGGCGTCGAGGACCGCGGTGACGCGACTGTCGGTGGCCTGCCCCATCGCGTCGCGTACGTCCGGGTTCTCGGCGTTCTTGCGGATCTTGGCGACGGCCTTGTCGGTGGCGGCGCGGCTGCGCTTGAGGTCGCCGAGCCCGTCGGCGGCGCGCGGGTCGGCGAGGTAGACGAGCGACTGCCTGCGTTCCTGCTGGATGACGCGGACGGTGTCCTCGGTGGGATAGCCGATCTTCTCGACGACCGACGACACGTTGAACAGGTCTCCGGCGGCGCGGCCGGTGAGGACCGTGGCGAACGCCCAGATCGCGGTCAGGGACACGAGCGGCACGAGAAGGAGCGCCACGATCTTCCGGCGGATGGACTTCCCGCGAAAGCGCATGGCCTCCCCCAGCTGGACCCCCGCCGGCCGGGGGTACACATGTACGTCAACAAACGGCGCGAGCCTACTACTGACACAGAGGTAACTCGAAGAGCTGTCCGGAGCGTGAACTTCCGTAACAGCGATCGGACATGGGGAGGTGTCGGGTCATTGCGGGAGATTGCCGCCCCGATATCCCCCGGATCACCACACCCCATCCGATCGGTCCACTTGGCCAGTTGGCCGGAATTTTTCGTTCGTTGGGAATCTTCGTGGCATGTTGTTCGTCTTTCTCTACGGGACATGGGTGCGGAACCGGCCACACGAGCCGCATCCGCCCCCGGGCGGCGTAAAACAGGGCAGGCCGGGCACCCACTGGGGAGCCGGAGTCTTCGGACTCCGGGGCGAGTGGTGTACCGGCGGTGGGGAGGACACGTTGATGGGCACGGCGGAGCGGCAAGAGGCGCTTGAGGACGGCGTGGCGGCGCGGTCGACGGCGCAGCGGCGCCGTGAGGCACCGGATCGCGACATCGCGGCGGACGGTGGCATGACGACGGGCGGCGGCGAGAGCCCGAGGGGCTCGGACGAGCCCGCGGCGGCGGAATTCGAGGAGCGCGGCTCTGCTCGCGCGGCAGCGCAACAGCAGGAGTACTACCGGCAGTTGTGGATCGAGGAGCCCGCGCGTCGACGCAGGCTGCCCGATCCGGTGCGTACGGCGGCCGTGCGGGCGGTGCTCATCATCGCCGTGACGCTGATCCAGGCGACGGTTGCCTTCCTGTGCACGATGGCCGGGTCCTGGCTGGCGTTCCCGATGGTGATCAGCAGCGTGGTCAGCACGGTGGTGGCCACCTGGGGCGCCGTCGACGTCTGGGTGACCCGCCAGATGTGGAACCAGCGCAATGGCGTGATCTCGGAGCCCAGCAGCACGGCAAGGGCCCTCCGCCGCGAGCGGCGTCGGGCCCAGCGTCAGACGCGGTCCAGTGAGCGGGCCCAGGAGCGGATAGCCCGCAAGGGTGGCGCCGGGCAGCTGTCGCACTCCTGAGGCTCGGCAACGGACGGTTCACCTACCGGCAGTTCTCCTACGGAGCGGTCGGCGCGGGGCGCTTGAACATCCGGGTCGCCGTGATCTCGCTGTGCACCGACTCACCTTCTCCGGCAGGGGCCTGTTGCGGCAGGCCCGGCCGGAGGTGCTCCTCCACGCTGATGTACTTGAGGCCCGCCCTCAGGTCGGCGTCGTTGCGCAGCCGGATGACCAGCGGGAACTCGGCCAGTGCCGTCGTGTCGAACAGGCCGGTGGTGTACAGGAGTTGGACACCGAGCGCGTCGGACACGGCGCGCTGAAGCTCCAGCAGGTAGGTCGCGTTGGCCCGCCCGATGGGGTTGTCGAGGAAGAGCGTGCCGGCGTGCCGGTGCTTGTCGCGGCCCCGGTCGTTCGAGCGCAGCGCGGCCATCGTGCAGTACAGGGCGATGGCGGCGGTGAGCAGCTGGCCGCCGGAGAACACATCGCCCATCTGCCCGACGGGCACCCGCTCGGCGCGCAGTACGGCGTCCGGCTTGAGGATCTCGACGGCGACGCCCTTGGGCTCTAGGGCTGCCCCAACTCCCCGCAGCAGCAGGGACATTCCGTCGCGCCGCATGTCGGAGTTCTTCTTCACGGCGGCTCGGGTCGCCTCGTCCACGACCACACCGAGCCGCTCGGTGAGCGTGGCCTGGTCGGGCTCCTCGAAGCGGATCCGCAGGAACTCCTGCCCGGACCACTCGCCGAGCCCCTCGGGCAGCCGGGACAGCCGCTGCGCGGACCGCAGGGTCGCCAGCGCCGAATCGACGAGCCCCCGGAGCCGGTCCACGATCGAGTCGCGGTTGCGCTCCAGCTGCGCCAACTCGTCGGTGAGGACCCGGAGTCGGGGCGCGAAGGCGTCGGCCCACTTCTGCGCGTGCTCGGGCAGCGCGGACGCGGGCAGCTCACGGATCTGCTGCCGCGCGGGGGTCCGTACCTGCTCGTAGCGCGTGGAGTTGGCGTGCCGCACGAGCACATCGCTCGCCTCGCGTACGGCGGCCTCGGCGGCGGACAGGTCGGTGGCGCAGCCGCGCAGCGAGCGGCGGGCCTCGGCAGCGGAGTGCCGGGCCTCCTCCACGCTGCCCGGATACGGCTCGGGCTCCTCCTGCTCCTCGTCCGAGGAGTGCTCGCGCATCAGGTCCCGGAGCATCGCGGCCGTCTCGTCGAAACCGCCGGCCCCGTCCTCAGCGGCGCGGTGGGCGTCGAGGAGCTCGGCGTGCGCCGCGCGGGCCTGGCCCAACGCGTCCGTGCGGGAGCCGAGTTCGGCCGTCGCCGTGCGCAGCAGGGCCTGGGCGTGCTCGGCGTCGCGCGGGACGAGTTCCTCGGTCAGCTCGGTGTGTGCCTCGCCGTCCTCGGGCGCGTGCCGCTCGGCTTCGCCGCGCAGCCGCCCGAGCTGCTCGCTCGCGGTCGACACCCGGGTCTCCAGCACCTGTACCAGCTCTTCGGCCCGCGCCGCGGCGGCCTGCCGGGACGGTCCGTCGGAGCCGTCGGGTGACTCCAGCAACTGCGCCGCCCGTGTGCGGACCTTGTTGCTGAGCCGGTCCAACTCCGCGATCGCCGCGCTCTCGTCGCTCTCCGCCCGCGCCTGCTCGGCCCGCAGGTCGGCGCCGACGCCGACCTTCTCGTAGAGCTGCGAGGCGGCCCGGTAGGCCTCACGGAGGGCGGGCAGCGAGGGCTTGGGGGCGTCCGGGTCGTCTTCCGGTACGTCGTCGGGGGCGCCCGCGATCTCGGAGCGCTCGGCGCGCAGCGCACGGGCCGTGCGGCGGGCGTCGTCGGCGGCACGCTGGGCGGCGCGGCGGTCCTCGTCGGCAGCTCGCGCGCGCTCCAGGCAGGACTGGGCGCGGGCCTCCGACTCGGCTGCCTCGTCGGCGAGTTCACGCAGTTTGACCTGCCAACCGGCGCGTTCCCGCAGCCGGAAGGCGAGTCCGGCGAGGGCGTCGGCGGCGCGCCGGGCCTTCTGCGCGGCCTCCTGCCGCTCGTCGCGCACCTGGGCGGCCTCGGCGGCGGCTTCGTCCGCCTCGGCCCGCACGGTCCGCGCCTCACTGAGCTCGGCCTCGGCCTCCTCGGCGAACGCGCGCGTGTCCCGCGCGGCCTGCGCCAGCTCGACCAGCCGCCCGCTCGGACACCCGGTGCGCCAGGACGCGAGCCGCGCCGCCAGCTCCCGGTCCTTGCCGAGCCGCGCGGCGAGCGTACGGATCTCCTCGTCCCGCTGCCCCGCCCGCGCACGCAGCGCCTGCCGCTCCTCGTCGGCGGCTTGCTCGTCGTGCATGGCCGGGTTCGGCGGGACGAGGAATACGTCGGAAGAGGGGCTGGTCTGCGCGTCGGGCGCCGGAGTCGGGGCGAGGAGGGCGGCGGCCGTACCGACGGCCACGGCGGAACGGGGCAGCAGGGCCGCGTCGTTGAGGGCCTCGCGGGCACGCGCGTGCGCGGCCGGATCGGTGATGATCACGCCGTCGACCAGCTCGGGCCGAGCGGCCAGAACGCGCGCGTGGTCGGTGGGGTCGACGGCCTGGGCGAGATAACGCCAGCCGGGCAGGGCCGGGATCCCGTGCTCGCCGAGGTACTCGACGGTGGCCAGCACGTCCGGGCCCGGCGGCAGCAGTCCGCCGTCACCGAGCGCCCCGAGGATACGGGAGTCGTCGGCGGCGGCGGTGCGCAGGTCGAAGAGGTTCCGCTCGGAGGAGGAGACCCCGCCGTCGAGCAGCTCGCGCAACTCGTCGGCGAAGCGGTCGAGTTCCTCGGGGGTGAGGGGGCCTTCGGCGAGGGGGCGGGAGGGCTTGGTGGTGCCGGGGTGAGCAACGGGGGTGGCGGAACGGCCGCTTGTGGCAAGGCTGTTGACTGAAGCGACGTTCGCTGAGGCGCCGGTACGCGCGTCCGACTCGGCACCATCACCGTTACCGGCGGCACCCGAGCGCGCTCCCGCGACGCCCTCGGCACCCTGGCCCGCGTTGTCGACGCCCCCGTCGGCCGCGCGCCCACCGGCCGCACCACGCGGCACGGGCACACCACCGGCACCACCGGCACCACCGGCACCACCGGCACCACCGGCACCACCGGCACCACCGGCACCAGGCAAGCTGAGCAGCTCCGCCAGCCGCTCCTCCCCCGCCAGCCCCTCGGCAAGGCGCCGCTCCGCGTCATAGGTCCGCTCGGCGGCAGTCGCCGCGTCGGACGCGCGTGCTGCCGTCAACTCAGCGCGGGACTCGGCGGAAGCAGCCTCGCGGGCATGCTCGGAGGCCCGGCGCGATGCCTCGCGCGCGGTGTCCCAGGAGGCCACGGCGGTCTTCTCGGCGTCGCTCGCGGCGAGGGCCGCGCGGGCCGGATCGGCGTCGGGGGCGCTGTCGTCGAGCCAACCGGCGCGCACCGCCTCGGCGGTCTCCTGCTCGACCTCGGACAGGCGCTGACGCAGATGCCCGACCTCGCTGCGGGCGCGCTGCGCCTCGGTGGCGGCGGAGGTCGCGTCCCGATGCGAGGTCTCGCCGACCTCCTGGAGCGCGGCGGAGCGTTCCTCGCCCTCGTTGGCGAGGTTCTCGGCGCTCTCGGCGGCCGAGTGCAGGGCCCGTACGAGATCGACGGCGGCCTTGGCGCGGGCGGCGAGCGCCGGGGCGGCGTCCCGCTCGGCCTCGCGGATCGCGACGGCCACGCGCGCGGAGCGGTCGGCGGCGGCACGGTGCCGTAGCACCGCCTCGGCGGCCTGCCAGGCGGCGTGCAGGGTGCGGGCGTCGGCCAGTTCGCGCTTCTGCGCGGCGGCGGACTTCTCCATCGTGGCGAGCGCCAACGAGGCGTGCTGGTAAGCCAGTTCGGCGGCGATGAGTGCGCTGCGCTCCCGCGCTCCCTCGGCGTGCGTGACGGCGTACGCGGCGGCGGTGACCCGCTGGGCGAGGTCGGCGGCCCGCACCCGCTCCTGCGCGCCCCGCGCGGACAGCCGTCGCGCCAAGGTACGCGTACGTCGCTCGGCGCCGGCGTGGATGTCACGCGCGCGTGCCCGTGCCTCCGCGGCCTCGACGATCCGGCCGAGCAGGTCCACGGAGCCTGCCGTGAAGTCCCGCTCGGCGATCAACTCGGCCCGCCGCCCCAGCTTGTTGCCGAAGCCGCCGACCAGGTCGGCGAGACCGTCGGTGTCCCTGGTGTCGGTGACCGCGCGGAGCAGCAGGTCCGTGAAGTCGGAGTCCTTCTTGACGGCGAAGAGACCGGCGGCCTCACCCTCGTCGGCGTTCATCTCCCGCTGGTAGCGGAAGAGTTCGGGGTCGAGGCCGAGGTCTCCGAGGTGCTCGATCCAGCGGTCGTGGATCTCCTCCCAGTGCACTTCGAGGTGCGGATACGCCTTACCCGCCTCGGTGATGGCGTCCCGGAAGCCCTTCATGGTGCGCCGGCGGCCCTGCGCGCCGGACGCGCCCTCGACAGGCGCACGTACGGAAGTGGCCTCGGCGACAGGGAGGTTGTCCAGGCTCAGTCCCGGCCCGGGCCGGAACGAGTACCAGGCCTCGGCGAACTTCCGCGGGTCGTTGGAGACTTGGCGCCCCCGCCACTCGCTGACCTTGCCGACCACCACGCACTCGCCGGTCAGCGTGTGCTGCCACTCCAGGGCGACATGCCCGCAGTCGTCCGCGAGAAGGAACTTGCGCAGCACACCGGAGCTCGCGCCGCCAAGGGTGTTGCGATGTCCCGGCAGCATCACGGAGAAGATCAGCTTGAGCAGGACGGACTTGCCGCCGCCGTTCTCCAGGAAGAGCACACCGGCGGGCGCGGGGCGGCGCGGCGGCCCGACGGGCTCGTCCTCGAAGAACTCCGCCTGAGTGGGCGCGGGGTCGGGCACGGGCTGGCCCACGCCTCGCAGGTCAAGCACGGTGTCGGCGTAACGCGCACCGGCGGGCCCGATGGAGTAGAGGCGGACCCGGGACAGCTCGTACATGGCGGACTCTCGTCGTAAGTCTTCGGCAGGTGGGGGGAGTTGAGGAACCTCAGGAGTGGAACGGCAGCCCGGCGTCGGCCACCAGCTCCAGATCCTCGGTGTCCTCGGCGGGCATCAGGCTGGCGGTGCCGTCGGTCACCGGGACGACGCCCAGCTCCAACAGCTCGGCCATGGCGGCACTTCCGGCCATGTCACGCACCTGGAGCTGATAACGGGCGGTCGTGCGATAGGTCCCGCCGTTGTCGTCGCCGGTGCGCTGCAGGAACCCGGAGTCGGTGAGAAAGGCGGCGGCCTTACCAACAATCCCGGTGGTCGAACCGGCCAGTCTCCGGGCGTCCTTGGTGGCTCCGGTGGCACTGCGTCTGACCCAGATCCGCCAGGCGGCCTCCAGCTCGGGCGCATCGGTGGCCGGGTCGGTGTTCATGCCCTGCTCGTCGGCCCGCTCCTCCAACCGCCGACAGGCCTGCCGTACGAAGGCGTCGACCCCGTTGACCGTGACGCGCCCGATGTACCCGTCGTCGGCAAGATCCTCGGGCCGCGGAAACGCCATGGCGGCCACGGCGAGATGCGCGAGCCCATGCAGGAACCGATCCCCGGAGTCGGCGGCCGTACGCCGCGCGTAGTCCCCCATGCGGACGGCGAACACCGAGTCCTCGGCGGCGGTTACGGCCATTCCCGCACGCGGAGACACCTCCAGGACGACCAGCCCAAGCCCAGCAGCCACGGCATCGGCGAGCCGGGCGAACGGCGAATCCTCGCGGTATCGGCGGAGCAACTCCGCGTACTCCTGATCCCGCGCGGGCTGCAGTTTCGGCTGCAACCCAAACGCAACGAGCCGAGCGGCGTCGGCAGCATCGGCAGGCGTGACCGCAGCACTCACCGCCGGGGCGGCGGCCTCCGGCTCACTCCATTCGACATGCTCACTCACGACGACAACTCCTTGAACTTGAAAACGAGGGCGAGGTCAAGCGCCCCGAAAGGGGCGCGGGGCTGTGACATTTGCGGCTCCGCCGCATGGGCGCGACCAGCCACAACGGGCGCGCACCCAAAAAACGACAGACCCATCACGCCGCCTCACTCCGCCCCGCAGCCATCCCCACCGCGTCCAAAAGAGCCATCCCCACAATCAGATCGGCCCCACCGAACTCCGGATCATCCAGCTCGACCCCGTCATCCACAGCGAACAACAACTTCGGCTCCCCCTGCCGATAAGCCGTACCAACAGGCGGACTAGCCGCATGCACAGCCAACAAAGCCACCAGATAAGGAAGTTCGGGATCCCGCCGCCGCGCATCCGCAAGCAACCCCGACAACCTCCGAGGCGCATCCGCAGGCAGATCAAGCAACTCCATGGCCGCAGCCAGTTGCTCCTCGCTGAACCGACTGTCATCCGGCGTGGCAATGAGATCCGGCTCAGGCATCTCCGCACCGAGATGCTCCCGCTCGGCAGGCGGCGTCAGCAGTATGTCGACAAGATCCCCCACCCGAACGGACACCGGCGTACGCAACCCGGTCCCCCGAGCGAAGAACGCGTCAGTGACCCGGATCGCCTGCTCCAACGGCAACGGCAGAACAGGCGAAACAAGATGCCCGTAGAGGTCGATCCCCGAGGTGGTCATAGGCGTCGCGAAGGCCTGCCGATCCTGCTCCGCACGGAACAGCGGCCCAGCCTCCAGAAGACGCGACTGAAGCTGCGTGTGCCGCCGAATGCAGTCCTTCACGATGTCGACCAACTCGGCCGCCCGCCGCTTCTGTTCGGCGTCCTCGGACTCGTCACGGGCCTTGCGGATATTGGTCAGGATCGCGTTCTCGTGGCGATACCGATCAGCAACGTGATCGAGGGCCTCGGCGATCATGTCCGGCACGGAGTTGAGCCAGTCCACCGCACGGACGTTGCGCCGCGTGGCGTCCAGCGCGCGCCGGAGCGTCTCCGAGTACTGCACGGTCCGGTACCGAGCCTGCTCCGCGGCAAGCTGCGCGTCGGCGAGCCGACCACGGCTGATCAGCACCTCCAGCTTCACCTCGGCGGCGATCTGCGCACTGGTGACGTCGGTGTCGAGCGCGCCCACCAGGACGTTGACAGCCTCGTCGGTCGTCCGGAGGTAGACGCTGCCGCCGTAGCCGGGGACCTCCTCGATCAGCTTGAAATCGTAGTCGCGGCGCACATACGTGCCGTCCTGGGCGAACGTGCCGTAGACCGTGCGGAAGCCGCGGTCGACGCTGCCGACGTTGATCAGGTTCTCCAGGACCCAGCGGGCCACGCGCTCGTGCTCGACGACGGGGCGCTGCGGGGCCTGGGCGGCGATGCGCGGGATGAGCCTGGCCACTATCTGGTCGTGGTCCGCTCCGGTGTCGAAGTCCATGTTGAGGGTGACCAGGTCGATGGCGGCGAGGGCGACTTCCGCCATGCCGTAGACCGAGTACTCACCGGCGAGATTCGCCTTGCGTGCGTCGAGGTCGTGCAGCGGCGCGGTGCAGGCGAGCGCGCGCAGTCGCCGCGCCAGTCCCTCGTCGGCGGCCGGGCCCGGGGCGGGGCGCGGCCCCGCGCTGAACTGGGGCGGAACGCTGTCCGTCGATGCAGGCGAAGTCACGTTGCACAGACTAGGTCCTCGGTCTGACAACGACCCAAACGACGCAGAAGCGACTACCGCCTCAGCCGCGTGTGCGAGTCGGCCGAGCGCCGTGCCGTCTTCAGTCGGGCGCCGTGCCGTCCTCGCCGACCCGGTTCCGGTACGCGTCGACGACCCGTTCCAGCGAGTCGTCGAGGTAGACCGCGAGCAGTTTCTCGGCCTCGGCGGGGTTGTTCGCCTGGAGGGCCTGGAGGATCAGTCGGTTGCGCTGGAGGTACGGCTCGTGGAGCGCCTTCGGGTCGTCCACGAGGTGGAAGGCGAGCCTGAGTTCGGCGAAGACGCTGCGCATCAGCTCGTCCGTGCGGGCGCTGCCGGCGAGGGCGACGAGTTCCCGGTGGAAGTGGATATTGGCCGTACCCACTCCTTTCCAGTCATCTTCGACGGACGCCAACTGCCCTTCGGTGACGGCCGAGGCGAGCTGTTCGAGGGCGTACGGCGGCTCGCCCAGCCCCCGGACGACGGCGCACTCGACGAGGCGGCGGGTGCGGTAGATGTCCTCGACGTCCTCGACGGACAGGACCCGGACGAAGACGCCCCGGTTCAACTCGTGGACGAGCAGCCGCTCATGGGTGAGCAGCCGGAACGCCTCGCGGAGTGTGTTGCGCGACACACCGAGCGCCCCGCCGATGCTGTCCTCCGAGAGCCGGGTTCCCGGCGGGAAATAGCCCTCCGCGATACGGCTCCTGAGGATGTCCGAGACGCGTTCCGCGGTGCTCGTACGGCCCAGGAGGGCGCGGTCGTCGGCCAGTCCCGCCAGCTGCTCTGCCATGCCCGGAATTCAACCGCAGATACAAGAACGAAACAACATGGGTATTGAGGGATCGTTCAACGATCCTCTACCTTTCTCGGCAAGGCGCCACCGCTCACCCCGGCGCCGACGGCTTCCGCACAGCCCTGCTCACTCCCAGCACCCTCCGTCCTCCTTCTGCGAGGTGCCCATGAGCACGACCCCTCCACCTCAGGCCCTGAACACCGGCGCACAGCCCGGCGCGGACGAACTCACCACCGACGACGGCGCGTTGGCCTGGCTGCGCGCGCTCGGTCCGAACGGCCGCCGCGCCTTCGCCGGCGCGTTCGGCGGCTACGGCCTGGACTCCTACGACTACTTCACGCTGCCGCTGAGCATGGTCGCGCTGGCCGCGTACTTCGGCCTGGACAGCGGCCAGACCGGCCTGTTCACCACGGTCACGCTGGTCGTCTCCGCGGTCGGGGGCGCCATCGCGGGCGTCTTCGCCGACCGGGTCGGCCGCGTCAAGGCTCTGATGATCACGGTGGTCACGTACGCCGTCTTCACGGTGGCCTGCGGCTTCGCGCCCAACTACGAGACCCTGCTGGTCTTCCGCGCCCTCCAGGGCCTCGGTTTCGGCGGTGAGTGGGCGGTCGGCGCGATCCTGGTCGCCGAGTACGCGAGCCCCAAGCACCGCGGCCGTACGCTCGGCGCGGTCCAGAGTTCCTGGGCCGTGGGCTGGGCGCTGGCGGCGGTCGTCTACACCCTGGTCTTCTCGTTCCTCGGCGACGACCTGGCCTGGCGAGTGATGTTCTGGACCGGCGCGCTGCCCGCGCTGCTGGTGATCTGGGTGCGGCGCCGGGTGCACGACTCCCCCGAGGCCACGGCCACCCGTGAGCAGAACCCCCAGAAGGGCTCCTTCGCGGCGATCTTCAAGCCCGGCACGGCCGACGCACCGGGCCTGCTGCGCACGACGGTCTTCGCGGGACTGCTCTCCACCGGCGTCCAGGGCGGCTACTACACCCTCGCCACCTGGGTACCGACGTACCTGAAGACGGAGCGCGGCCTGTCGGTCGTCGGCACCGGCGGCTATCTGACCTTCCTGATCTCCGGCGCCTTCCTGGGCTATCTGACCGGCGGCTACCTCACCGACGTGCTGGGCCGTAAGCGCAACATCTGGCTCTTCGCACTGCTATCGGCGGTCTGCATCCTGGCGTACACGCACATCCCCAGCGGCGCCAACACCCTTCTCCTGGTGCTCGGTTTCCCGCTCGGGTTCTGCATGTCGGCGATCTTCAGCGGCTTCGGCTCGTACCTGAGCGAGCTGTATCCGACGGCGGTGCGCGGCACGGGGCAGGGCTTCACGTACAACACCGGCCGCGCGGTGGGCGCCGTCTTCCCGACCCTGGTGGGCTTCCTGGCCGACAGTTGGGGTGTGGGCGGAGCGCTCGTCTTCGGGGCCATCGGTTACGGCATCGCGGCGCTGGCGCTCTTCGGACTGCCGGAGACCCGTGGAAAGGAACTGGCGTGAATCGCACGGAAGACCGCCCCCTGACGCTCGTCGACGAGCACGCGCACGCGTGGAGCCCGCGTTCCGCCCGGGCCCGCTTCCGGGCCGGGCTGTCGGGTCCCACGGCCGGGGTCGCGGCGGGCCACACCCAGGTCAACCTGATCTCGGTGCCCGCCGACTGGGCCTACGACATGCTGCTGTTCTGCCAGCGCAACCCGAAGCCCTGTCCGGTGCTCGACGTCACGGACGCGGGCTCCTGGGAGACGGTTCTCGCCGACGGCGCGGACCTGCGCACCGATCTGCCGCGCTACCGGGTGTGGCGGGACGGCGAGTTGACGGACGAGCCGACGGACGTGCGCGCGTACTGGCGCGACGACCTGGTGTCGTTCCTGATCGGCTGCAGCTTCACTTTCGAGTGGTCGCTGAGCGAGGCGGGCGTCCCGATCCGGCACATCGAGCAGGGCCGCAACGTCCCGATGTACGTGACCGGCCGCCCGTGCCGCCCGGCGGGGCGGCTGCACGGCCCGATGGTGGTGTCGATGCGCCCGGTGCCTCCGGAGCATCTGGCGACCGCGATCCGGGAGACCGCGCTGCTCCCGGCGGTGCACGGCAGCCCCGTACACTGCGGCGATCCTTCGGGGCTCGGCATCGAGGACCTCGGCCGGCCGGACTTCGGTGATCCGGTGGACGCCGCGCCGGACGACATCCCGGTGTTCTGGGCCTGCGGAGTGACCCCGCAGGCCGCGGTGATGGCGTCCCGCCCGCCGTTCGCGATCACCCATGCGCCGGGCCAGATGTTCGTCACCGATGCCCGCGACGAGCAGTACCGCGTCGCCTGACCAGGAGAGATGATGATCGATCTGAACGCCGACCTCGGCGAGGGCTTCGGCCGCTGGCATCTCACCGACGACGAACAGCTGTTGTCCGTCGTCACCAGCGCCAACGTGGCCTGCGGCTTCCACGCCGGGGACCCGGTCACCATGCGGCGGGTGTGCGAGCTCGCGGCCGAGCGCGGTGTCCGGGTCGGCGCACAGGTGTCCTACCGGGATCTGGCGGGGTTCGGGCGGCGCGCGATGGACGTGCCGTCCGCCGAGCTGGCGGCCGAAGTGGCCTACCAGATCGGCGCCTTGGAGGTGTTCGCCCGCGCGGCGGGCACGCGCGTGTCGTACGTCAAGCCGCACGGGGCGCTCTACAACCGGATCGTGCACGACCGGGAGCAGGCCGCCGCGGTGATCGAGGGCGTGCTCCTGGCCGACGCCTCGCTGCCCGTCCTCGGGCTGCCGGGCTCGGTCGTGCTCGACCTGGCCGCGAAGGCCGGGCTGCCGGCCGTCACGGAGGCGTTCGCGGACCGCGCGTACACCGACGAGGGCACACTCGTGCCGCGCGGCCGGGTCGGCGCCGTGGTCACCGACCCCGAGGCCGTCGTGGAGCGCTCGCTGAGCCTGGCCCGCTCCGGGACGGTCGACGCGCTCTCCGGGGCGCGTATCGAGGTACGGGCCCGCTCCCTGTGCCTGCACGGGGACACACCCGGCGCGGTCGACCTGGCCCGCAGGGTCCGCGAGCGGCTCCTGGAGTCGGGTGTCCGGGTGGAGGCCTTCGCGTGAGGGCCCTGCCCGTCGGCGACGACGCGCTGCTCGTCGAGGTCGCCTCCGGGGAGGAGGCCCAGGCCGTCCACGCGGAGCTGCTGCGGCGCCGCGCGGAGGGCCTGCTCAGCGTCCGCGAGATCGTCCCCGCCGCCCGCACGGTCCTCCTCGACGGCCTCACCGACCCGGCCCGGCTGGCCTCCGAACTCACGACCTCCGACGTACCCCCCGCTCCCCCACGCGCGCGTGAGGTGGTCGAGCTCCCGGTGCGCTACGACGGCCCGGACCTCGCCGATGTCGCCGCTCTGTGGAACATCCCCGAGCGGGAGGTGGCCCGCATCCACGCGGCCACCGAATTCCGCGTCGCCTTCTGCGGGTTCGCCCCCGGCTTCGGCTACCTCACCGGCCTCCCGGCCCGCTACGACGTCCCGCGCCGGGCCACCCCGCGCACGGCCGTCCACGCTGGCGCCGTCGGCCTGGCGGGCCCGTACACCGGCGTGTATCCCCGTTCCTCGCCCGGCGGTTGGCAGCTCGTCGGCACGACGGACGCGGTCCTGTGGGACACCGCACGCGAACCGGCCGCGCTGCTGTCGCCGGGGACGCGCGTGCGCTTCGTCCCGGTGGCGGACGTATGACGGACAGCGCCTTCGCCGTCGTACGGGCCGGGGCCCTGACCACCGTGCAGGACCTGGGACGGCCCGGGCACGCGCACCTGGGGGTGCCGCGTTCCGGGGCGCTCGACGGGCCCGCGGCGGCGCTCGTCAACCGGCTGGTCGGCAATCCCCCCGAAGCGGCCGTCCTGGAGACGACCCTCAACGGCTGTGCCGTACGGCTTCGTTCAACGATCCTCGTGGCCGTCGGCGGTGCCCCCTGCCCGGTCACGGTGGACGGACGGCCGGTCGCCTGGGGAGCACCCGTGCACGTGCCCGCCGGGGCGCTCCTGGACATCGGGACGGCCGCCTCCGGAGTGCGGTCCTACGTCGCCTTCGCCGGTGGGGTCGGGGTCGAGCCGGTGCTCGGCAGCCGTTCCACGGACCTGCTGTCGGGGCTCGGTCCGGCGCCGCTCACGAACGGCGCCATACTGCCGCTGGGTTCCCCGATGAGCCTCCACGCGCGCGTGGACGTCGCCCCGCAACCGCGCCCCCCGGTCGAACTCGTCCTGCGGGTGACCCTGGGGCCCCGCGACGACTGGTTCACCCCGGAGGCCGTACGCACGTTCACCTCACGCGCCTACCGAGTGTCCTCGGCGAGCAACCGCATCGGTCTGCGCACCGAGGGGCCGGCCCTGGAGCGGTCCCTTACCGGTGAACTCCCCAGTGAGGGCATGGTCCTTGGTGCCGTCCAGGTTCCACCGGACGGCCGCCCGGTGGTGTTCCTCGCCGACCATCCGACCACCGGTGGCTATCCGGTGATCGCCGTCGTCCGCCCCTCGGACCTCCCGGCGGCCGCGCAGGCGGTGCCCGGGACCCCGGTCCGTTTCGTGGCCGTACGGCGCCGCTGAAGCCCCTGGAGGCCCTATGCCGCGTCCGGTTGCTCCTGCTGCACCGACAGCGAGGCCAGCGCCACCGACACGGCGTGGGACGCGCTCAGGTCGAGGCGCGCGCTGGTGCCCCGCGCGCGGTGGCGCATCTCGTCGGCGGCCAGCCTCAGGAGCTGCGGCAGCAGGTCGGTGCAGCGGCGGGCCACCCACCCGGTGCCCGCGGTCGCCAGCCACAGCAGACTGGCCGACCTGGTGGGCGCCGGGAACTCGGGCTCGGGCGAGGGCGCGACCCCCGAGGCCACGCCCTCCTCGGTGAGCAACGCATGGAAACGCAGCGCCAGTTGGCGGTGTCCGCGCTCCCCGGGGTGCAGCCGGTCCGCGCTCCAGATCGCACGGTCCATGATCCACGCACCCTCGGCCGCGTGCAGATGCACGGCCCCGTACCGCTCGGAGAGCGCGTGCACCACGGTGTTCACCGCCCGCTGGCGTCGGGCCAGCGGCCGAGCCAGTGCGCCCGGGAGGCCGAGCATCGCGCCCGGATCGGGCAGACAGGCCGTGAGGAGGGTCACGCCCAGCGCCGTGAAGGCGGCGTAGACCTCGTCGAGGCGGGCGGCCACGGCCTGGATGTCGAAGGTGCAGCGCAGGGTGTCGTTGACGCCTATGACGACCGACACGACGTCCGGGTTCAGGGCGAGCCCGGCGGGGGTCTGCCGTTCCAGCACGTCCCGCGACTGCGCCCCGCTGACCGCCAGGTTCGTGAACTCCACGACCCCTTCGGGCTGTTCGGCCAGCCCGTCGGCGAGCAGCGCGGCCCAACCGCGCCAGGCCTCGCCGACGGGATCGCCCACGCCCTCGGTGAGCGAGTCACCGAGGGCGACGAAACGGACCGTTCTCATGCCACGCCTCCGGGCACGAACCGCCGTACCGGAACATCCGCGTCGTGGGCCGCGAGGAACGCGTCGACCGCCGTGTGCCAGCCGAAACACTCGGCACGCGCACGTGCGGTCTCCCGCCGCTCCGCCTCGGGGCGTTCGAGGAGCATGTCCACGGCGTCCGCGAAGGCCCGCCCGTTGTCCGCGGCCGTGGCACCGGCGGAGCCGATGACCTCGGGCAGTGCGGACGAGGCGCTGGCCACCACGGGCGTGCCGCAGGCCATGGCCTCCAGCGCGGCGAGCCCGAAGGTCTCGGCGGGCCCGGGTGCCAGGCACACGTCGGCTGAGGCCTGGAGCGCGCCGAGCAGCCGCCGGTCGGAGACGTGCCCGAGGAAGGTGACCGGCAACCCGCGCTCCCGCGCCCGCTGTTCGAGCCGGGCCCGCAGCGGCCCGTCCCCGGCGACCACGAGGACCGCCCGCCGTCCGCGCCGTAGCAACGCCTCCAGGGCGTCGAGCGCCGTGCCGGGCTTCTTCTCCACGGAGAGCCTGGTGCAGGTCACCAGCAGAACCTGGTCCACGCGCGCGTACTCCGCGCGCAGCACCGGGTCCCGCAGTGCCGGCCGGCGCCCCACCAGGTCGACGCCCAGGGGAGCCCGTACGACATTGCGGGCGCCGATACGGACGAACTCCCGCTCGGCGAACTCGGTGGTGCACACCACACGCGCGTAGGTGTGCGCCGTACGGACGTTGAGGGCGTCGGCGGTGCGCCGGGACAGGTTCTCCGACAGGCCCCAGGTGCGCAGGACGCCGTCGGCGGTCTCGTGCGACACCATCACGGCGGGGACGCGGGCCCGCCTGGCCCATTTGCCGGTCCAGCGCAGGGTCGTACGGTCGGAGACCTCCAGACGGTCGGGGGCGAGGTGTTCCAGGAGGCCGGCCACGCGCCGCTTGTCGGCGAGGACGCGGTAGCCGCCGGTACCGGGCAGCAGCGGCCCGGGCAGGGTGATGACCCGGCCCTGCTCGGTCTCACGGTCGGTGTGACGCTCGCCGGGCACGATGAGGACCGGATCGTGCCCGGCCTCCTTGAAGCCCTTGCCCAGCTCGCGCAGGGCGGTGCGCAGCCCCCCGGAGGAGGGGGCCACGAAGTTGGCGAGGCGGACGATCCGCAGCGCGGCGGTGTTCATGCCGCCACCACCACCTTGCGCGCGGCGAGGACATCCCCGTAGTGCGCGATCAGTTGGTCGCCGACGGCCGCCCAGGTGCGGCCCTCGACCATGGCCCGCGCGGCGCTGCCGTACTCCGCGCGCAGTGCGGGATCGGCGGCCAGGGTCCGCACGGCGTCCGTCACGGCGGCCTCGTCGCGGGGCGGGAAGAGGAACCCGGTGCGCCCGTGGGCGACCAGGTCGAGCGGGCCGCCGGCGGCGGGCGCGACGACGGGGACGCCGCTGGCCATGGCTTCCTGGACGGTCTGACAGAAGGTCTCAAAAGGTCCGGTGTGCACGAATATGTCCAACGAGGCGAAGATACGGGCGAGCTCGTCCCCGGTACGCCGACCGAGGAAGACCGCGCCCGGCAGCGCCTCGTCGAGGTGCGGCCGACTGGGCCCGTCGCCGACGACCACGACACGGACGCCCGGGAGTCCGCAGGTTCCGGCGAGGAGTTCGATCTGCTTCTCGGGGGCGAGCCGGCCGACGTAGCCGACGAGCAGTTCGCCGTTCGGGGCGAGTTCGCGGCGCAGCGCCTCGTCCCGGTACTCGGGGCGGAAACGCTCGGTGTCGACGCCACGAGGCCAGAGCCTGACCCGGGGCACGCCGTGTGCCTCCAGGTCGCCCAGGGCCGCGCTGGAGGGCGCGAGGGTGCGGTCGGCGGCGGCGTGCACGGAGCGGATCCGCCGCCAGGCGGTGGCCTCGCCCGCACCGACGTACGTACGGGCGTATCCGGCGAGGTCGGTCTGGTAGACGGCGACGGCGGGGATGCCGAGCCGCGCGGCGGCGGCCATGCCGCGGACGCCGAGGATGAAGGGGCTGGCCAGGTGCACGATGTCCGCGCGATGTTCGGTGATGGCCGCGGCGACGCGTCGGCTGGGGAGGGCGACGCGGACCTGGGGGTAGCCCGGGAGCGGTAGGGAGGGGACACGGATGACGGGGCACGGCGACTCGGCGTCGGGCCCGGGGCCGGCCGAGGTGGCCGGCGCGACGACGAGCGGATGATGACCGCGATCCACGAGGTGCCGGGCGGTCTGGAGCGCGCAGTGGGCCACGCCGTTCACATCGGGGGGAAAGGATTCGGTCACGATGACGACACGCATACCCGTGTTCTCGCCGCGCTGGACGTGCCCGCGTCAACGTCGATCTATGCGAACGGTGAACGTCCCATGAGCGTTGCGCTGCACACCCGAGCAGGTCAGACGGCGTCCATGCGCGTCTGACCCGCGGGTCATCCCACGTTCACACTGCGGGGGCGTCGGGCCCGATCCGGCTCCGTACGGCTGTCTGGACTTCCGCTTCCTCGGCCGGGTCTGCGGCGAGCCTGCGGAGCTGCTCCACGACGCGGGCGTCGCCGGTCTCGGCGTGCCGCGCGGCGATCTCTCGGGTGGTCTCCTCGCAGTCCCAGAGGCACTCGACGGCGAAGCCTGCGGCGTAGGAGGGGTCGGTGGCGGCCAGGGCGCGGGCGGCCCGGCCGCGCAGATGGGACGAGGCCGTCTCCCGGTACACATGGCGCAGGACGGGTGCGGCGCAGACGATGCCGAGGCGTCCGGCGCCGTCGACGAGGGTCCAGAGGGTGGGGGCGTCGGGTCCTTCGCCCATGACAGCCTCCCTGAGGGCGCCGAGGACGAGGTCGCTGTCCTGGGCTCCGCCCCGGCAGGCGAGCATCCGTCCGGCGGCCGCGCCGAGCGGATCGGGTCGGCGGGCCCAGCCGCGGGCCCGGTCGACGGCGGCGACCGACCGCATCCGTTCGAAGGCGTCCACGGCGGCTTCCACGACGGGTGCCGGGCCGGCGGCCACCGCGCGTTCGATCAGTTGGAGGGCTTCGGGATCGTTGCTGTCGGCGAGATAGCGCAGGGCGGTGCAGCGGGCGCCCTCGCCGCCGTCCTTGGCGGCCTCGACGATCGCGGGCCGGTCCTCGGGGCCTGCCACCGCGGTGAGGCAGCGGGCGGCGGGGACGTGCAGCGCGGCGCCGCGTTCGAGGCCCTGTTGGGCCCATTCGAACACCGCTTGCACGCTCCACCCCGGACGGGGCCCGGTAGGTCGCATCTGGCGTTGCCAGAGGTCGAAGCAGCCGGCTTCCTGGGCGGCACGCACGCGCGTGGCGATCGATTCGCGTGGGTCATCGGCCCACAGCCGCCAGGGCCGGGGTTCGAAGGCGTCGCGCACGGCGGTGGCCAGTTCGGCCTCGCCCTCGGGGTCGGCCGGGAACCGTGCCAGCACGGGAGCGGCGAGGGCGCGCAGGCCCGCGTCGTCGTCCCGGAGCGCCAGCTCGTCGAGCGCCCAGGCCCAATTGGTCCCGGAGGCCGCGTACCTGCGCAGCAGGGCGAGCGCGTCCAGCCTGCCGTAGGAGGCGAGGTGCCCGAGGACGGCGAGCGCGAGGCCCGTACGTGACTCCTCGGTGTCGAGGACGTCCTCGGTGTCGAAGAGGTGGGCCTCGACGGCGTCCAGGTCGCCGTTCAGGTCGAGGTACAGACGGGCGTAGTACAGGGAGCGGTTCTCCACCTGCCAGTCGTGGCGGGGGTCGCGCAGCACACAGTGGTTCAGCGCCGCGAGTGCCTCGGCACGGGGGGCGGTGAGCGCGTGCAGTGTGCCGTCGCCGCGGCCCCGCTGAAGCAGGCCGAGCAGCGTACCGCTGGGCGCTATGACCGGATCGAACATGGGAAACAGCCTCACATCAAGCGTCGACGCAACCGGGGGACGTGCACTACCTGGCCGCGTGACAACACGTCGGGGCGCCCGCCGTTTCCTGCTTGCTGTAGACCATTTTCCTCTGCCTCTCGTAGGTGGCCCATGCGGGCCGCAACTACGGCCCGCGCGGTGCGGCAACACCTGCCCAGCCATCGCGTCCGTAAATCACGACGTCATGATGACCCGGCAGTTCTCGATGCCGCGACCGAAATTTCGGGCGGCGCCGTGCTGCCTTCCCCCGTTTTCCCCCGTTTTCCTTGTCGTACCAGGTCAGAAGGCCCGTCTTTGCTGCCGACGGGCCTTCGTGTCAGTGCGCGCCGAACAGCTCCAGCAGCTCGGCCTTGCCGAACATCCGGGCCGTGTCGACCGCCGACGGGGTGCCCGCGGCCGGATCGGCGCCGGCCTCCAGCAGGACTTCGATCACGTCTTGCTCGCCCTTGAAGACGGCTCCGGCGAGCGGAGTCTGGCCCCGGTCGTTGATCCGGTCGGCCTCGGCACCCCGCGCCAGCAGGGCCCGTACGGCCCCGGCGTGCCCGTGGTAGGCGGCGAGCATCACCAGGGAGTCACCGCGGTCATTGGTGAGGTTGGCCGGGACCCCCGCGTCCACATAAGCGACCAACGCCTCGGTCCCGCCCCGGCGGGCCAGATCGAAGATCTTGGTCGCGAACTCCACGACCTCGGGGTCGGGGGCTTCACTCATCGGCCTGACCGCCTCTCACTAGTACGGGTGAATCGCCAGCGTACTGGCTCCACAGACACATGACCGGCCCCCTCCGAGGCAAAGATCACCAAGGGGCCCAACACGGGTGAAACACCTGCTCAGAAGGCCCGAATGCGCTCCACCATCCGAGGGAAATTCGCCGAAATTCACCCACTTGCACCTTTTATCGTATGGATACATCCTGTGATCCTGGAACAACTCATGGTGACTGTCCCCACGAACCAGGAGAGCTCAAATGATCTTGTCCATGTCAGGCGTCGTCCTTCTCGGCATCATCGTCTTCCTCTTCTTCAAGAAGGACGGACTCAAGGCCTCCCACGCCCTGGTGGCCGCACTCTTCGGCTTCTACATGGCCAGCACGGCCATCGCGCCGAGCATCAAGGCAGGCGGCGAGAGCCTGGCGAGCCTCCTCGGCGGAATCAAGTTCTGACGTCCCCACCCGTACGGACCTTCAGGAGACAGCAGTGGCCCGGCGCCCCCTCCCCCGCATCCTGAGCAACGGCACCGCCCAGATCGCCCGGAGCCGGGAGCTGGCCCGGACGGCGGCCGACAGCGCCACCGATGTCCTCCATCCGCTGATCACGATCACCAAGGGTCTGCGTCGGCTGGCATCCGCCGGCCGGCGCAGATGGACCGACACCCCCAAGGACAAGCGCGGGCCGCTGCTTTTCCTGGTGGCCTCGGTGATCCTGGTCGTGGCTCTGGTGCCCTACGGCCCGCTGCTCGCCGCCATCACCCTGATGGCGGCGGCGGCATGGCACGGCCGCGATCGCACCCCGCCGGCGCCCGAAGGGCCCGACGAGTCCCAGACCCAGCGCCTCCAGTCCCTCTACGAGGCGCTGGTGCCCTACTTCTCGACCGCCGAGGACCCGGCTCCCCTGTTCGCCCACGGCGGCGACTGGGAGAAGGCCTTCCCCGCCTACGAGTTCGACGGCGCGGGCCGGATCTCCCATCTGGTCGTCCGCTATCCGGCGTACTTCACCGACGGCGAGGCCGACTCCCGCGCGCGGATCGAGCAGCTGCTCACCGCGAAGTCCGGCCGCAGCCGGGAGTACCACTTCGCGTGGGACGAGGAGGGCAACCAGCTCACGGTCGGCGTCCTCGCCCCGCTCCCCACCGACATCGCCGCCCAGCGCTTCGTCACCGCCCCCGGCGAGACCGTCCTGGGCTTCACCGACCCGACCCAGGTCCACCGCACCCTCCCCCTCACCCACGGCGAGGAACAGCGCGACGTCCCGCCGGTCGTCTGGCGCACCGGCATCCGCTCCACCGAGCCGAACCTCCTGGTCATGGGCCAGCCCGGCAGCGGCACCTCCACCCTCCTGCGCTCCATCGCTCTCCAGGCCCTCCAGTACGGCGACGTCCTGATCGTCGAGGGCGGCGGCACCGGCGAGTACGCGTGCCTCACCGGCCGGGACGGCGTCCTCGCCGTGGAGTGCGGCCTGTCCGGCGCGCTGGCCAGCCTGGAGTGGGCCGCCCACGAGACGGAACGCCGGCTGATCGCGGCCAACCGCGCCCGCCAGTCGGGCCACCCGGCACCGGACGACACCAGGCGCCCCCTGTGGATCATCCTGGACCGCCCGAGCGCCTTCGCCCACGTGGCGGCCGCCGACGGCTACAAGGACCCCCAGTCCCTGCTCCAGGTCCCCCTCCGACACGGCCGCGCGGCCAACGTCACCGTGGTGGTGGCCGACCAGTTCGACAGCGCGGACACCCTCAGCGACGCCGTACGACAGCACACACGCGCGCGTGTCGTCCTCGGCCCCGCCACCGCCGCCCAGCTGGAGGCGGTCCTCGGCGCTCCCCCGCACACCACGCCGATCGCCCAGGTCCCCCCGGGCCGCGGCTACGCCCGCCTCGGCAACGGCCCGGTGCACCGCCTCCAGGTCCCGGCGACCCCGGACCCGTACGACGACGCGACGAACGACGCGCACCGCCAGGCGGTCCTGGCCCTGCTCCCGCCGCGCACGACACCGGCGGACGCGGAGGAGACGATGGCGACGGAATCGGTGGTCGAGGCCGCGGTGGCGGAGACTTCGTAGAAGCCCGGTTCCGGCGCGGGCGGCCGGGAGTCGCCCGCACCGACCCCAGAGATACCTCGCTACGCCACGAACGTGCGCGGCGATTCGCCGCCGCCCCCGCTGACCCCGTTCTCCACCAGCCGGGCCGCCGCGGCCAGCCGTGCCGCCGCCTCCTCGGCCACCGCGCCGCCCACGGTGAACGGCAGTCGCACATACCCCTCGAAGGCGCCGTCGACACCGAACCGCGGCCCGGACGGGACCCGCAGGCCCACCCGCTCCCCCATCTCGGCGAGCCGTGAGCCCGACAGTCCGCCGGTGCGCACCCACAGCGTGAGTCCGCCCTTGGGCACCTCGAACTCCCAGTCGGGCAGCTGCCGCCGGAGCGCCCCGACCAGCGCGTCCCGGTTCTCACGGGCCTGGCTACGACGGATCTCCACCGCTTGTTCCCAACCGCCGGTGCTGAACAGCCAGTTGACGGCAAGCTGTTCCAGCACGGGGGTGCCGAGGTCGGCGTAGGCGCGGGCGGCGACCAGGCTGCGGATCACGTCGGGGGCCGCGCGGACCCAGCCGATGCGCATGCCCGCCCAGAAGGCCTTGCTGGCGGAGCCGACGGTGATCACCGTCGAACCGGCCGGGTCGAAGCCACAGACCGGGCGCGGCATGTCGACGTCGTCGTCCAGCCACAGCTCGGTCATCGTCTCGTCGGCGACGAGCACGGTGCCGGCCGAGCGGGCCGCGTCCACGAGTTGACGCCGCTGGTCGTCGCCGGCCAGGGCGCCGGTCGGGTTGTGGAAGTCGGCGACGACGTACGCGATCCGGGGCGCGGCGTCGCGCAGCACCTGCCGCCAGCGGTCCATGTCCCAGCCGGAGAGCCCGTCGGCCATCGCCACGGGCACCAGCCGGGCACCCGCCTCCCGCATCAACTGGAGGATGTTGGCGTACGAGGGCGACTCGACGGCGACCCGCTCGCCGCGCCCCGCGAAGAGATGGCAGATGGCGTCGATGGCACCCATCGCACCGGTCGTCACCATGATCTGCTCGGGCATGGTCGGAATCCCGCGCAGGGTGTACCGCTCGGCGATCATCGCGCGCAGCGCGGGCAACCCCGCCGGATAGTCGCCGTGCGTGTGGGCGTACGGCGGCAGCTCCTCCAGGGCGCCCTGCACGGCCCGGGTGAGCCATGGCTCGGGCGCGGGCAGCGAGGCGCAGCCGAGGTCGATCACCGAACCGAGTGCCTCCGGGGGCAACGGCTCCAACCCGCGCGCGGGGAGTGGATTACCAGCCGGTACGGAGGTCCAGCTGCCGGCCCCGCGCCGCGACTCCAGGAACCCCTCGGTGCGCAACGCCTCGTAGGCGGCGGCAACGGTGGTGCGACTCACGGACAGCGCGAGCGCCAACTCCCGCTCGGCGGGCAGCCGGGCGGCCACCGGGACGCGCCCCTCCAGGACAAGCAGCCGGATGCCGTCCGCCAGCGCGCGATAGGCGGGCGGGCGGCGAGTACCTGGCCCTGCCGGCCGGTCCTGCTGGGAGTTGAGCAGCCGGGCGAGCTGTGCGGCGCCCATCGCCGAGGTCCACTGCGCCATGGAAACCAGTCCACCTTCCCGGAATTGGCCATGGATGGCATTCATTCTCAAGCCACAGAGTGTCATGTGTCAGGCCACTACCACCACCAGGGGGCACCTCTTGTCCACGCGGAACCGTCTCGGGCGACGGTTGGTCCAGCTGTATGTCGGACTCGCGCTCTACGGCGCCAGTTCCGCGCTCCTGGTGGTGTCGGGCCTGGGCCTGGAGCCCTGGAACGTGCTGCACCAGGGCCTCGCCGAACTCACCGGCCTGACGATCGGCGTCGTCTCGATCATCGTGGGCGCGGCGGTGCTGCTCCTGTGGATACCGCTGCGCCAGCGCCCGGGGCTGGGCACGGTCTCCAACGTGTTCATGGTGGGCCTCGCGATGGACGGCACGCTGGTCCTGGTCCCTGACGCACACGGTCTGGCCGCACGGATTCCGCTGCTGCTGGCGGGCATCGTGCTCAACGGGGCCGCCACCGGGCTCTACATCTCCGCGAACTTCGGTCCGGGGCCGCGCGACGGGCTGATGACCGGCTTGCACCGGCGCACGGGCCGCTCCATCCGCCTGATCCGGACGGCGATCGAGGTCGCGGTCGTGGCCACCGGCTTCGCGCTCGGCGGCACCGTCGGCATCGGCACCCTGCTGTACGCGCTGGCGATCGGACCGCTGGCCCAGCTGTTCCTGCGCGTGTTCGCCGCCCCGTCGGCATCCGGTGGCAGCACGGTCGTAGCCACCGGGTCACCAGAACGGGCGATACTGCCCCGGTGACCACGCTCATACGTCATCCGTACCTCGACCACCCCGGCCCGATCCCCTTCGCCCACCGGGGCGGGGCGGCGGACGGCCTGGAGAACACCGTGTTCCAGTTCCGCCGGGCGGTGGAGCTGGGCTACCGGTACATCGAGACCGACGTCCATGCCACGGCGGACGGGAAGCTCGTCGCCTTCCACGACGAGACCCTGGACCGGGTGACCGACGGCGCCGGCCGGATCGCGGACCTGTTCTGGTCGGACGTGAGCCACGCGCGCGTGGCGGGCAAGGAACCGGTGCCCCTCTTCGAGGAGTTGCTGGAGACCTTCCCCGAAGTGCGCTGGAACGTCGACATCAAGGCGGAGCCGGCGCTGCGCCCGCTCCTGGACCTCCTGGAGCGCACCGGCTCCTGGAACCGCGTCCTCGTCGGCTCCTTCTCCGAGAAGCGCGTGGTCCGCGCCCAGCACCTTGCAGGGCCGCGCCTGGCCACGTCGTTCGGCACGCGCGGGGTGCTGAACCTGCGGTTGCGGTCCTGGGGCGCCCCTCTCCCGGTGCGCCGCTCGGCGGTCGCCGCACAGGTGCCCGAGGAGCAGTCGGGCGTCCCCGTGGTTGACCGGCGCTTCGTCAGCGCCGCCCACGCGCGCGGGGTGCAGGTCCACGTGTGGACCATCAACGAGGCCGATCGCATGCACCGGCTCCTTGACCTGGGAGTCGATGGCATCATGACCGATCACATCGACACACTGCGCGAGGTCATGGTGGAGCGGGGCGTCTGGGCCTGAGCCCCCGGGGCGACGCGTGCACGGGGAAGCGAGGGCACGGGTGGGTACCGACACCCTGCGGTCACCGGCGGCCGACGAGGCAGCCGAGCGGCGGCGCGAACAGCGCGGCTGGTATTTCTACGACTGGGCCTGCTCCGTCTACTCGACGAGCGTGCTCACCGTGTTCCTGGGCCCCTACTTGACCTCGGTCGCGAAGTCGGCGGCGGACCCGGACGGGTTCGTGCATCCCCTGGGGATACCGATCCGAGCGGGATCCTTCTTCGCCTACACCGTCTCCGCGTCCGTCATCGTGTCGATCCTCGTCATGCCCCTCGCGGGCGCGGCGGCCGACCGCACAGGCCGCAAGAAGCCCCTCCTGGCACTCGCCGCCTACGTGGGCGCGACCGCCACCACGGGCCTGTTCTTCCTGGACGGCGACCGCTATCTGCTGGGCGGCTTCCTGCTGATCGTCGCCAACTCGTCGGTGGCCGTCTCGATGGTCGTGTACAACTCCTACCTTCCGCAGATCGCCCCTCCGGAGGAGCGCGACGCGGTCTCCTCCCGGGGTTGGGCCTTCGGCTACGCGGCCGGCTCCCTGGTCCTCGTCCTGAACCTGATCCTGTTCACCGCCCACGACTCCTTCGGCCTCTCCGAGTCGATGGCCGTCCGCATCTGTCTCGCCTCGGCAGGGATCTGGTGGGGCGCCTTCACCCTCGTACCGCTGAAACGGCTGCGCGACCGCGGCCGTACGACTTCCGAGGCGCCGACGGCGCAGGGCTGGCGGCAGCTCGCGGCGACCGTGCGGGACATGCGTGGCAAACCGCTCACGCTGTCCTTCCTGTTCGCCTATCTGATCTACAACGACGGCATCCAGACGGTGATCTCCCAGGCGTCCGTGTACGGCTCCGAGGAGCTGGGCCTGAGCCAGTCCACGCTCATCACGGCCGTCCTGATGGTTCAGGTGCTGGCGGTCGCGGGCGCGCTCGGCATGGGGCGACTCGCCCGGACCTACGGGGCCAAGCGGACGATTCTCGGCTCGCTCGTCGCGTGGACGGTGACGCTGGGCGCCGGGTACTTCCTGCCCGCCGGAGCGCCCGTCTGGTTCTTCGTGCTGGCCGCCGGGATCGGCCTCGTCCTGGGCGGCAGCCAAGCGCTGTCCCGGTCCCTGTTCTCCCATCTGGTGCCGCCCGGGAAAGAGGCCGAGTACTTCTCGGCGTACGAGATGAGCGATCGGGGCATGAGCTGGCTGGGACCACTTCTGTTCGGGGTGACCTACCAGCTGACCGGAAGTTATCGGGACGCGATCATCTCCCTGGTGGTCTTCTTCGTGGTCGGATTCGTGCTGCTCGCGCGGGTTCCGGTGGCGCGGGCGATCAGCGACGCGGGGAATCCTCTTCCCGAGAGGATTTAGCGCTGGAGGCGAAAGGGCGGTAGTGTACGCGTTTGGCCTGCCTGGCGTACCGTTACTGCGCGTCAAAGATGACGAATCGCTGGGTGACATCTGCTAGCAGATGTGACAAACCGGGCGCTGGTGGGTACAACAAGGGGCGGCTACGACGGCGACGCATGACCCCGTACGGGAATCTTTACCGCCGACCGGACGTTGACCGGATGACGACGACAGCGACACCTGTCCTGTGGGCGACAAGCCCGGGAGGCACGATTCATGAGTGAGCGAGCTCTTCGCGGCACGCGCCTCGTGGTGACCAGCTACGAGACGGACCGCGGTATCGACCTGGCACCACGCCAGGCCGTGGAGTACGCATGCGAGAAGGGACATCGCTTTGAGATGCCCTTCTCGGTCGAGGCGGAGATTCCGCCGGAGTGGGAGTGCAAGGTCTGCGGGGCCCAGGCACTCCTGGTCGACGGCGACGGCCCTGAGGAAAAGAAGGCCAAGCCCGCGCGTACCCACTGGGACATGCTGATGGAGCGGCGCACCCGCGAGGAACTCGAAGAGGTCCTTGAGGAGCGTCTTGCCGTTCTCCGCTCCGGCGCGATGAATATCGCGGTTCACCCGAGGGACAGCCGCAAGTCGGCCTAGTCCTGAAGGTGCGGAGCGGTTCTACCGCACAAGGCACAAAGCAAGTAAGCGCGGGCGCCGTACGAATCTGTACGGCGCCCGCGCTTTTGCCTGTCCGCGTTCTGTCTGCGTCCGGATCAGCGGGTGAGCGGCGGACGCGGGCCCTGCGGGGCGTCGCTGCCGGGCTCGTCCCGGATGACCTCGCCCTGGACCACCTTGCCGTCCGGGCGGTGCATACGGGCCTGCTGGAAGGCGTCTCCCAGGGTGCCGGGGGCGGCCTTGCCGAGCTTCCGCTCGACCACGCGCTCCGCGTAGCGCGCCAGGGCCTTCTGGACCGGCGGGATCAGCAGGAGGAGGCCCAGGGCGTCCGAGATCAGTCCGGGGATCATCAGCAGCAGACCGCCGAGCATCATCAGGCCGCTGCCACCGCCGCTGGCCGGGGCGGTGCCCTGCTGCACGGCCTGGCTCAGGTTCTGGAAGGCCCGCCGACCGGCCCTCTTGATCACCACGGCGCCGAGCACGAACCCGGCGAGCAGCAACAGGAAGACCGTAAGACCGCTCGACGCGCCCGCGACCACCGTCAGCAGCCAGATCTCCAGCACCAGCCACACGGCGATGCCCAACGGCAGGAACGTACGCAGCCGGGAACGCGGAGGCCGGGCGGCGGAGGAAGGGGTGGGTGCGCCAGTCGTCATACGTCCAGTGTGCCTGGGCCCGGCTCAGGGCGGGATAAGCGGACGATCAACGAGGCCTGTGAAGTCGTAGGGCTACGGCTGTGAAGGCTTTCTCCCGGTGTTCCCGCGGCCGCGGAGTTTGCCCACGCGCTCGCCCACGCCCCACGTCGTGACCCGCCACAGGGCCTCTACGAGGATGTCGCGGCTCATCTTGGAGTCGCCGAGTTCGCGCTCCACGAAGGTGATGGGGACCTCGACGACGTGGTAGCCGGCCCGGACCGCGCGGCGGGCCAGGTCGACCTGGAAGCAGTAGCCCTGGGAGGCCACGTCGTCCAGGCCGAGGCCTTCGAGGGTCTCGCGGCGGAAGGCGCGGTAGCCGCCGGTGATGTCGCGCAGCGGCAGGTCGAGGGCCACGCGCGAGTAGAGACTGCCGCCGCGGGAGATGAACTCCCGGGACTTCGGCCAGTTCACCACCCGGCCGCCGGGCACCCAGCGGGAGCCGAGCACCAGGTCCGCGCCCTTGAGCGCGGTGAGCAGCCGGGGCAGCTCCTCGGGCTGGTGGGAGCCGTCGGCGTCCATCTCGATGAGGACGCCGTAGCCGTTGTCCATGCCCCAGTGGAAGCCCGCCAGATAGGCGGCACCGAGGCCTTCCTTGCCCTTGCGGTGCAGCACCTGGACCTGTTCGTCCTCGGCCGCCAGCTCGTCGGCCAGCTTGCCGGTGCCGTCGGGGCTGTTGTCGTCCGCCACGAGGACATGAGCCTCGGGGACCGACTGCCGCACCCGACGGACGATGGACTTGATGTTCTCCGCCTCGTTGTAGGTCGGGATGATCACCAAGGCCGTGCCGAGCGGGCCGAACTTCCGCCCCTGGGCCTGTGCCGCGAGGGCTCCGTCGCCGTCGTTCACTGCTGCCCCTTCATGTCCGTACGCAGGCGTCCACCATAGTGGCCGCGGCCTGGGCTGACGTGCCAGGCCGTTCGTACGCTGGTGTCGATTCAACAAGAACGGGGTAAGAACGCGCTTTTCGGCACCTATGTGCTGCGGATGGGGGCCCGGCGCCCTTCGGGCCGACCTGGGACCCGCCGGCTGCGGGTCGACCAAGGCCGTTGTCTACTGGACGTCCGGGCCCCACCCGGGTCACACCAGCCGACCGGCCGGAACGTTCCCTCGCCGTGGCGCGGGCGCTGAGCCTGGCACCCAGTGACGGTGCCCGGTACGGCACACCGTCCCTGACCCAGCGGCGCTTCGGCGATTGTTCGGAGGTTCCCCGGTCGGGCGTCCGGTGGTGGACTCGGACGAACCTACCGGCCCCCTCCGGCCGCCTGTCAACAGCCGTTTGACCTGCTCTTTCTCCCTCAACCGGCTGGTCAGGGCAGAGGATGCGCAGGTCGCGCGACAGGGCGGCGGCCGTGGATCGGGCGCGCGCCACCCCGGGAGATCACTCGCCCGGCCGTACGAACACCGTCCGTCCGCCCACGACGGTCCGCAGACAGACCGGAAGGTCGCCGCCGGGCGTCAGGTCGGGCAGTCCGGGTGTGCCGGAGCGCGGGTCGGTCGACCAGCGCGCGACCCGGTCGTCGGGCGCCTGCACCACCAGGGCGTCGGTCCGCCAGACGGCGTAGTCGGCGGGCGCGCCCGGGACCAGGACACCCGCGTCGTCGCGTCCTACGGCCCGCCAGCCGCCCCGCGTATGCGCGGTGAACGCGGCCCGCACCGAGATCCGATGTTCAGCCGTTCGGTGGAACGCGGCGGCGCGGACCGTGCCCCACGGGTCGATCGGGGTGACCGGGCTGTCGGAGCCGAAGGCGAGCGGGACACCGGCCCGCAGCAGGGCCGCGAAGGGGTTCAGGGCGCGCGCCCGCTCCACGCCGAGCCGCTGGGCGTACATGCCCTCCTCGCCGCCCCACAGCGCGTCGAAGGCGGGCTGCACGGAGGCCGTGAGGCCCAGCTCGGCGAAGGCCGCGATGGTCTCCGGGGTGAGCAGCTCGGCGTGTTCGACGCGGTGGCGGGCGGCGCGGACGCGGCCCAGGCCGACCTTCTCGGCGGCTGCCCGGAAGCCGTCGACCACCGCGGTCACGGCGGCGTCCCCGATGGCGTGGAAGCCCGCCTGGAGGCCCGCCTCGGCGCAGGCGACGACATGGGCGGCGACGGCGTCCGCGTCGAGGTACGCGATGCCGGTGTGTCCGGCGTCGGTGTACGGCTGGTGCAGACAGGCGGTGTGCGAGCCGATGGAGCCGTCGACGAAGAGGTCACCCGCCGCTCCTACGGCGCCCAGCTCCCGCGCCTTCGCCACGTCCTGCTCGGCCCAGTAGCCGACGACGCGCGGCCCAAGCTCCTCACGGGACAGCCGCAGGAGGCCCGTGAAGTCGTCCTCGGAGGAGATGTCCGGTCCCGCGCACTCGTGGACCGATCCGACGCCCAGGGAGGCCGCGTGGGCCAGGGCGGTGCGCTGGGCCTCGACGCGCTGCTCGGGCGTGATGGCGGCGAGCGCGGTGGCGCGTACGGCGTGGTGGGCGTCGGCCGTGAGGGGGCCGTCGAGCGCGTCGAAGCCGGGCACCAGGTCGAGCAGGGCCGTGGTGACGACCGCGGAGTGGACGTCGATGCGGGAGAGGTAGAGCGGGCGTCCGCCGGTCGCCGTGTCGAGTTCGGCGCGG
This sequence comes from Streptomyces prunicolor, assembly GCF_045162825.1. NCBI lineage: Bacteria > Bacillati > Actinomycetota > Actinomycetes > Kitasatosporales > Streptomycetaceae > Streptomyces > Streptomyces prunicolor. Next base: position 1,848,386 of record NZ_CP108676.1, read on the forward strand.
GTCGGCGGGCGACCCCCGGGCCAGCGGGCGGCGTCCCAGCCGTGGCCGAGCAGGACGCGGTCGGCCGGGCGGGCGGTGGCGAAGTCCCGGACCAGGGACAGGGCCGCCTCCAGGGAGGGCGCGTCGGAGAGGTCGAGGCCGGTGAGCGCGAGGCCGGTGGCCGTCGTGTGCACGTGTGCGTCGGTGAACGCCGGGGTGACCAGCGCGCCGTCCAGGTCGACCACCTCGTCGACACCGTCCGCGAACGCGTCGGCGGCGCCCTCGGAGCCGACCCAGGCGACCTGACCGCGCTCCACGACCATCGCGGTCGCGAACGGGTCTGCGGGGCTGTGGACTTCGCCGCGGCGGAGCAGGACGGTTGCCGGTTCGGGGGTGCGCTCACTCATGGGGAACAGTCTCGCGCCTCACCGGCGACGCCCCGCACGCAGGTCGGTCAGATGCGGGGCGGGCGGGCCTCGTACGGCGTCGAGAGCACCACCGTGGTCCGGGTCGAGACACCGGCCAGGCCGCGCAGCCGGGCCAGCAGCTCCTCCAGTTCGTGCGGGGTGGAGACCCGCACCTTGAGGATGTAGTTCTCGTCGCCCGCGACGCTGTGGCAGGCCTCGATCTCGGGGACGTCGGAGAGGCGGTCCGCGATGTCGTCGGGGGCGCTGGGGTCGAACGGTTTCACCGAGATGAAGGCGGTCATGGGCAGACCCACCGCCTCCGGGTCGACGACCGCGGCGTACCCGCGGATGACGCCACGCTGCTCCAGCCGGCGCACCCTCTGGTGCACGGCCGACGTGGACAGGCCCGTGGCCTTGCCCAGGTCTGTGTAGCTCATCCGCCCGTCCTTGACGAGCAGCTGCACGATTTGTCGGTCCAGCTCCTCCATGACGCAAGAACCTACAGTGCGGCTGATCTCCTCCGATACCTCGGCGGCGCAGGTCATACCCGGTTCGTGATGTGGCCGAGAGCGGCTTGTGAGCCTGCCGGGGACAAAAGTGCCGCCTCGGGCATCTGCGGGCGGCATGTGACGAACGCCACAGTCCTCGAACGGTCTCCGTGATGGTCTCGTGATTACCGCGGAGACGGGACGGGAAGTGCTTGCTGTGGTCGAGGCCGCAGCGCCTTCACGGCCCAGCCCAGTAGGGGGAGAAACCCATGCAGAGTGTTAAGCGCCCTGGACGCACCGCGCCCAAGCGGCCGCAGCTCGTCGTCGAGTCCGAGCCGGAGGGCGTCGAATCCGACGACTTCGACGCTGACGAGCTCGACGCGTACGACACCTTCGAGATGTTCCGGGTGATCTGCCCGGACTGCGTGCAGCCCATCGCGCTCCTCGCGGACGAGGAAGTCCTGCCGGAGCACGCGCTGTGCGCCTCGCCGTGGAACCCGTTCGGGCTGACGGTCTGCGCCGGTACGGGCCGTGAGGCGTCCGACGCCCGGTCCGCCGACGAGTCCGCGGAGCCCCAGGAGCAGGACACCGCGCTGCTGTTGACGCTCCCTCAGGGCCTCGACTGGCGGACGCAGCCCTTCTCGCACGTCGGCGGCCCCAGCTCGCGCCCGATGCGGGTGCCCGTCATGCGCCGCGCCGCCTGAGCGCACTCGCTCAACCCCAGTAGCTGCCCTGCACCATGGCCCGCAGGCTGCCGTGGTGCAGGATCAGTGTGTCCGGATCCGCCGGGACGGCCACCTCTCCGAAGTGCACCTGCCGGTAGGCGATACGAAGCATCACGATGGCGTGCCGCAGGGCCGCGTACAGGGTGTAGAAGTCCATGTCGCGCGGGGTGTGGCCGGTGAGTTCGGCGTACCGGGCCTCCACCCGGTCCCGGTGGAAGAACTCCGGCAGCCCCGGCTGGCCGAAGGCGACCGTCAGGTCCTGGAAGAAGCGGTGCAGATAGACGGTCCAGCCGAGGTCCACCTCGCGCGGGGCCGGGGCCGCCATCTCCCAGTCGAGGACGGCGACGGGGTCGAACCCGTCGTAGACGACGTTTCCGATGCGCGCGTCGCCCCAGTTGAGGACCGGTTCGCCCGGGTCGGTGGGCCAGAGTTCCGTCAGCCGCTCGAAGGCGCTCTCGATGAGGGGGGAGCGGGCGAGTCCGTCAACCACCCATGCGTAGTAGGCCCGTTGGGACGCGACGTGGCGGTGGAGCGCGTCGCCGTCACCCGAGAGGGTGAGGAACTCGGCCTCGGACAGCGGGACTTGGTCGTGAAGGCGGGCGACGATCCCGACCGAGGCGGCCTCCAGATGTTCTCGCTCCGCGTCGGTCGCCGCGTGCAGCCAATTGCCCTCGTACGTATACGGCATGACGTCCGGCGGTACGCGTCCCTCGGCGCGCTCCATGACGAAGAACGGCGCGCCGAGCGGGCCGGGGTCCTCCTCCAGCCAGCGGACCGCCGGTACCGGGAGGTCCGTGCGGTCGGCGACCAGGCGCATCGTGCGGAACTGGCGGGCCAGGTCGTAGACCGGGAAGACGGTGTACGCCGCCGGGTCGGCCGCGAGTCTCAACGCGCAGGCGTGGAGCGGGGGTTCGGGGTGGTCGATGTCGAAGAGCAGGGTCTCGCTGGACATGCCGTTCGAGGAGGGGACCCTGATGTCCACGGCCTTGGCGCCGGGCAGGCGGGTGTCGAGCCAGGCGGTGAGGCGGTGGGCGAGTTCCTCGGGGTCGCGGGTGGTCGTGCGGGGGCGAGGTGCTGTCGCCATGTCGTCTCAACTCCCTTACGGGGCGGTCCACATCACCTCGGCTCCCTACGACGCCACCGAGATGTCGCCTCAACCGCCTTACGGGGCGACCGAGTCGAAGCCGGTGAAGCCGCTCGGGTCGTGGCGGCCGAAGGAGCCGTGCTCGAAGATGCCGTGGCCTGTCATGCCGTCGAGGCGGAAGCGGGCCGCGTGGTCGGTCACGCCGTAGGCCGCGAGCGGGGCGGGCCGGGTGAGGTCGTAGGTGCGTCGGTCGAGCCACCCGGGACCGCGCCAGGTGCCGTGCTGCCAGTCGTCGGCGGGTGGGTAGCCGGCGCCGATCGCGAGAGGTGAGGAGGTCAGGATCTCCACTTCGAGGTCCTGGGGCTTGCGGGCGTCGCCGAGGTGGAGGAGGGCGCGCTCGGGGTGGCGGGTGCCGGAGCGGTAGGTGATCTCGGCCTGGGGCCAGCCGAGTTGGCGGTCGCGGTGGCCGGGGCGGACGACGGTCGCCTCGTTCAGGGTGCGGTAGCCGTCGGCGTCCTCCTGGACGATGACCATGAGGAAACGGTCCTCGAAGCGGACCGGGCACCAGATCCAGTGGAAGCCCTCGGTCGGGTGGGCCTCGGCGAGCCGGCCGCCCTCCTCGCCGGGGATCGGCCGCACACCCCAACTCCGGTCACGGGTACCGGTCCAGCCGTCGGCGGAGACCCGGAACTCCTCGCCGCCGGCGCGGATCACGCCCTCCACGCCGCCCGCCTGGACGAAGCGGCGCCCTTCGAGGGTGAGCCGGTCGCCGCGGTACTGGACGTGGTGGGGTTCCCAGAGGGCCGGGAACTCGGCGGTCCACGTGAGGTCGTACGAGAGGGAGTTGTCCTCGCAGCGCAGGCGGAGTCGGTGGAGTGGTTCCTCGACCTCGATGCGCAGTGGGCCTACGGCGAGGTGCATGCGGTCGTCGCCGAGGGCGTCCGAGGCGCGCACCGCGTGGAGTACGTCTCCGGTGCGGAGGGTCGCGTAGGCGTCGATCACCCCGACGTTGGGGTAGACGCCGAGGCCGAGGATGAGCAGGGCGCGGCCCTCGTGGTCGAACACGTGGAAGATACAGCGGTCGTAGGCGTTCCGGTCACCGGTCGCCACGTGCTTCATCGACAGCGGGACCTGGTGCACGGGGTACTCGTCGAGGGGCACGGGACGGTCGTCTGCCACGGCTAACCTCCCCTGAGGACAGTCGAGGTGACGGTACGTCAGGTGGCGTGCGGTGGCCAGAGCCGGGAGCCGTACGCCGGTGAACTCACGCTCGAATAAACGCACCGGTGACTTGTCGACATGCCCTTGCGTTGCCTCGGTATGACCCCCACCTATGCACCGACCGGGCGTCAGCGCCGGATCTTCGTCCCCGCACCCGCGGAATCGGTTCCGCCGGCGCCGCCGCAGCCCCAGGATCCGCCCATCTACCGCGATCTCATGCGGAGTTGGGCCGACCGGGGCCGCGCCCTGCCGGGGCGTCACGACCCGGAGTGGGCGCGGTTGGCGGCGCCGCCGACGGGGTCTGCCCGGTGGATCAGGGCGGAGGGGATCAACGACGTCTGATCGGCGACGGGGTCTTCCCCTACGAGGTTGTTCGGGGCAGGGAGACTGGCCGCCGACGGCTCAGACCCCAAGCGTCAGCCGGTTCGGTGGGCTTCCGGACCCGCCAAATGGCGGGCGATGACCATCCGTTGGATCTGGTTCGTGCCCTCGACGATCTGTAGGACCTTGGCCTCGCGCATATAGCGCTCGACCGGGAAGTCCGCGGTGTAGCCGTAGCCGCCGAGGATCTGGACGGCGTCGATGGTGGCCTTCATCGCGGTGTCGGTGCAGTGCAACTTGGCCATGGCGGCCTGTTTGGCGAACGGGCGGCCCGCGTCGCGCAGTCGGGCCGCCGCGAGGTAGAGGGCACGGCCCGCCTCGATCTGGGTGGCCATGTCGGCGAGCATGAAGCGCAGGCCCTGGAAGTCGGAGATCGGGCGCCCGAACTGCTGTCGGCCGCTCGCGTAGGCCACCGCCTCGTCCAGCGCGGCCTGGGCCAGGCCGATCGCGCAGGCCGCGATGCCGAGCCGGCCGGAGTCCAGCGCGGACAGGGCGATCGCGAAGCCCTGGCCCTCCTCGCCGATGCGCCGCTCGTCGGGGACGCGGACGCCGTCGAAGTGGACCTGGGCGGTGGGCGAGCCCTTCATGCCCATCTTCCTCTCCGGTGCCGCGCCGACCAGGCCGGCCGCGTCGCCGGGCACCAGGAAGGCGCTGATCCCGCGCGCACCGTCCTCGCCGGTGCGGGCCATGACCGTGTAGAAGTCGGCGATTCCGCCGTGGGTGATCCAGGCCTTGGTGCCGTCGATCACCCAGTCCTCGCCGTCGCGCACCGCCTTCGTACGCAGGGAGGCCGCGTCGGAGCCGGAGGCGGGTTCGGAGAGGCAGTAGGCGCCGAGGAGGCCGCCGCCGAGCATCGCGGGCAGGTGCTCGACCTGCTGCTGCTTGGTGCCGTAGTTGGCCAGCGCGTGACAGGACAGGGAGTGGACGCTGACGCCGAGGCCGACCGTGAGTCGGGCCGCGGCGAGCTCTTCGAGGACCTGGAGGTAGACCTCGTACGGCTGGTCGCCGCCGCCGTACTCGGAGTCGTACGGCAGGCCGAGCAGCCCTGACCGGGAGAGCAGGGTGAAGACCTCGCGCGGGAAGATCCCGGCATCCTCTTCCTCGGCCGCCCTCGGGGCGATCTCGCGCTGTGCGATGTCGCGGGCCAGCGAGATCAGATCCCGGGCCTCGTCCGTGGGCAGTTGCCGGTCCACCGGCGGCTGGGCGCGGTCGGGCATGGCGACGCTCTCCTCCCTGTCGGGCACATCGGCGGGCGTACGCCTGGGGTCGAGGCGACGTGGCCGGGTACCGCACGGATGCGGCCGCTGCTCCCGCTTCCGGGTCTCGGAAGCGGCTGACCAGCGGCTCTGCGCTGTGAGTATGCCCGATCGGAGGTCTCGCGTCACCAGTTAACGACCGCTTACTTCAAGAGTAGCCCGGTCGTCCGGAACTGGTCGGGAAGGATGGTTCAGCCGTCCCGGCGGGCCGGTGACGGCGCCGGATGGGCGGGGTCCAGTTCCTCGATGGCGCGCAGGGTGCCGCCGAGGGTCTTCACGAGGATTTCGCGCATCGTCTCGCGGGACAGGTCGGAGGTGCTGATCCACTCCAGGGTCGCGCCCTCGACGCTGCACACCCAGCCGAACAGGCCCATGCGTGCGATCCGGGAGATGTCGGTACGGCCGTACGCCCCGTCGGCGATGGTCGCGACGATCGCCGCGCGCACCCCGTCACGGATGGCGTGCACCTCGGTGTCGAAGCCGACGCCGCCGCTCACGATGGTGCGGTACGCGGCCTGGTTGTGCTCGGCCCAGCGCAGATAGCTGTCCATCGTCCGCTGCACGCGGTCCAGTTGGGGCAGTTCGAGACCGCTCGCCGCGAAGGTCACCAGGTCGGCGACCGAGTCGTTGATGATCGCCAGGTAGTAGCCGCGCTTGGACTGGAAGTAGTAGTAGATCAGCCCTTTGGCGACATGGGCCTGCCGCGCGATGTCGTCCATGGACAGCGCGTCGTAGGACGTGTCGGCGAACAACTTCCGGCCAATGGTGATGAGTTCGGCGCGGCGCGCCAAGGAACGCTCGGTACCGCGCGCCCGGGGACGCGCCACGTCAGGCTGCTGACTGATTTCCAATTTCGACTCTGGCTCTCCAACTGGGCTGGGTCAACCGCAGTATGGCAGGTCGGGTATGCGTCAGGTCACAGCAGGCCGATTTGGGTCACAAGCATCGCGATCACCACGACCAGGGTCCAGCCCACGATGTGCTCGACGATCTTCGGGCCGTCGCTCTTGGGGCCGCCGGTACGGGCACGGGTGCGGGCGGCGCTTGCTGAGTGTGCGGTCATGGTGGCTCGCAGAGGTCGGATGTGTGGTGGACTCCCCCGGTCTGTCCACCTTGCCATCCATATCGTCTTTCGCGCCGGAGACCTTGGTCACAGGGACCTCGGTCTCCGGCACGGGCTCAGCGCACGCCCACGGCCGCGAGTGCCGTGCGCTGGCGGGCGGTCGGGTGCGCCGGGAAGTAGAGGTAACAGACGCCGCCGGTACCGGAGGAGAGCTTGCCGGAGGCGTTGTACCGCTTGGTGCGCAGCCAGATGTTCTCGAACTCGCGCCGGTCGTAGACACGGCGGACGGCCGGATCGCTGGGCGAGAACGGGTCGTTGGCGATCACGTCGCCGTCCGCGGTGAAGCCGATCACCGTCATCAGGTGGCCGGAGGTGCCGTAGCCCGCGCCCGTCAGTTCGCTGCTGAGGAACGACTGGGACGTTATGGCCGGGATGCCCGCCGCGATCAGCGTCTCCAGGTCGGTGAGCGAGCCGAGCCGCGTGACCACGCCCTGGAGGTCCTTGAACGTGGCCGCGTAGGCGACGTTGAACGGCCAGTTGCCGCAGCCCTCGTACTGGTGGTCATAGGTGAAGCGGGCCGCGTTGTCGACTTGCGGGTCTGCGAACGCCAGGTTCACCCAGGCCAGTTGCTCCGGGGTGAGCCGGCCGCCCCAGTACTCGATGATCATCTGCGAGGAGGTGGGGCTGCACCAGGCCTCGCCGCCGTTGTCGTACTCGGGGTACTGGCCGATGTGGATCTCCTGCGAGTAGCGCGGGACGGTCAACTCCCGTGCCAGACCGGGAGTTGAGGCCGGCACCGTGAAGCGGTCGGGAATGTCCGAGCCCATCGCGCCCAGCCGCCAGACGACGGGGGTGAGCTTGGTGCCGGGCTCGCGGTAGAGGGTCAGGCGGAGTCGGTACGACGCGAGGCGCAGCCCTGTCGTGGCGTCGCCGATCGCGAAGGTGTCCGTCCAGATCGTGGACTTGCCGTCCGTCTGGTCGTCGACGGAGGTCCGCTTGATGTCCTGGTCGCCGGCCGCCCAGCGGCCCATCACGTACCAGGGGGTGTCCGTGCCGTCGGAGTACGTGCCGTGCAGTTCGACCTGGAGCCAGGTGCCGGCGGGGGTGTGCGCGTTCCAGGAGGCGATGGTCTCCGTGGCGGGGACGGAGAGCCGGTGGACGGGGGACGTCCAGGTCGCGTACTCCCAGGCCGCCGTCTTCTGGGTGTGCGGGTCCGTGTAGTCGACGCTGCCGAGGGCGGCGGCGATCGCGAGGCCGGGGCGGGGGCCCGCTACGGCGCGGGTGCCCTGGGCGGTGCCGCGGCACCAGTCGTCGTACGTGGTCCACGCGTGGTTGTCGACCATGCGTGACGGGGCGCCGTCGGAGTCGGCGGCCTCGGTGGCACTCGCGGTGGCGGCGACCGCCGGGCCCGGACCGCTCACCACGGCGGCGGCGACCGCGGCGGCCAGCACGGTTCTGCGGGACGGCTGTTCGGCTCTGCTCATGGGCGGAAGACCCCCGGGTTTTCCGAGTCGGGACAGATCCAGTCGGGACGGATCCCATGGACGACTGTGCGCCCACTATGAGCACATACGGCACTCCGCTGCCAGCACTTCGAACCTCGCCACACCCACCAATATTGGTATCGACCAGTGGCATGACCTGGGGCGGGAGTCACGACTCCCTAGACTGTCCCGGTGACCTGCGACATCGCCCGCCCCACGACCTCCCGGGACCAGCCATGCACGACCTCGCCCACCGTCTGAGCCAGCTGCCCCCGTCCTGCGGCCCGGTCCGGCTTGTCGGTGTCGACGGGTACGCGGGGTCCGGGAAGTCCACGTTCGCCGGGCGGCTGGCCGAGGCTCTGGGCGGCGCCCCGGTACTGCACCTGGACGACCTCGCCAGCCACGAGGAACTGTTCGGCTGGACCGGCCGCCTGCTGAGCCAGGTGATCACCCCGCTCGGCCGCGGCGAGACCGCGCACTACGCCCCCTACGACTGGCACGTCCGACGCTTCGCGGCGCCCCGCGCGCTGCCGCCCGGGCCCGTGGTCCTCGTCGAGGGCGTCGGTGCCGGGCGGCGGGAGGTGCGCCCGTTTCTCGCGGGGCTGCTGTGGATGGAACTGCCCCAGGAGGAGGCCTGGGCGCGGGGGCGGCTGCGGGACGGGGCGGAGCAGCGGGACTTCTGGGACGGATGGGTCGAGGCGGAGCGCGAACACTTCGCCAAAGACCCTTCGCGCCCCCACGCGGACTTCCTGGTACGGCAGTTGAGCAAGGGGTACGAGGTACTCCCGGGGACCTGCGGGACGATTGGACCGGACCACGCCATCACCCACGGTGACGGATCGCCCGCAGTGTGCTGAACTTGTGAAGACCCTTCCGCTCGAACTTCCTTGAGTGCCTCAACTCGGCTTGACCCAGGGGCCGTACAGGTCTTACGTTCTGAATGTGCGGCCGGTTCGAAGCCGCCCAGAGTCGCGAAGCCCCCGGTTGTTCCCCCGTGATCGGGGGCTTCGTTCTGCTCCCAGCACGTTTTCCGGCCGCTACGAGCCGTGATTTGCTCACCCTGGGTCACCGTCCTGAGTGCGCCCCATCTGCTCCCACCTCGTCAAACGGCCTGTGCGGCACCCTTCGATGGGCGACTGCCCCGCAGGTACGATGCCCAGGGTGCGACCGACGGACGGCTGCTTCGCGCACCACGGCAACTCCCGTCCGCGGCACAGCGGTTCGACCCAGACTGCCGACGGGCGCCGGCCCGGCGGTGAATCAACGGGGGCACGGTTTGTGGGGGGACGTGATGGACTTCGGCACGCAGGGCCCCGAGGCCCCGGCCGACCTCGCGTGGCTGCGAGGCGTGGACGCCTACACGATGGGCGCTTATCCGCAGGCGGAGGAGGAGTTCCGCACGGCGGTACGGATGGATCCCGGGATGGCCGACGGCTGGCTCGGGCTGCACGCGCTGCGGGTCGACACGACGACCGCGTTGCTGCGGATGTACCGGCACCGTGAGCGCTTCGGGGAACAGCGCACCAGGCACCGCCGTACGCTCAACTCCTGGTACTGGCTTGGCTGGTGGGTGCAGCCCGTGCTGGAGAGTCCGCGTGATCTGCTGCTCGCGCACGCCTCGCACTGGCTGGACGGCCGCCATGTGCCGGAGCTGGACCGGGCGTTGGCGGGGCTGCCGCCCGTGGACACCGACCACCAGGTGCGCTTCCTGCACGCGTGCCGGGCCTATCTGGTCAAGGACTGGGAGCAGCTGGTCCGGCACACGGATCCGCTGATCAACGATCAACTCCTGGGCATCGAGGCCGGGTTGTTCGGCGGGATGGCCCGGGTACGCCTGGAGATGTACGGCCAGGCCGAACCGCTCCTCTCCTCCGCGCTGATGCGCTGCCGCAGTGAACAGCCTCAGCGCAAGGAGTTGCGGTACTGGCTGGCGCGGGCGCATGAGGGCACCGGGCGCAGTGCGGCCGCGCTGCCGCTGTACCGGGCGGTGTACCGCGTGGACCCGGCGTTCATGGACACCTCGGCGCGGCTGGCCGCGATCACCGACTCCGACGGGTACGACGGCTCCGAGGACGTGACCGACCTCGCGGCGATCACGCTCTCCGGTGGGCAGGACGCGTTGGAGGGGCCGGACGGGCTCGATCCGCTGTTCGGGGCGGAGGGGCGGGATCTGAGGCTGTCCGAGCCCGGTCTGCCGCCGACCGGGCCGCTGCCGTCCGCGGGTGACTCGGTGCGGGAGAAGACCTCGAATCCGGTGCTGCCGCTGCCCACGGGGCCCACTGACCCGGTCTTACTGGAGGAGGCGCTCAACGAGCTTGAGCGCATGGTGGGGTTGGAGCCGGTCAAGCGCCAGGTCAAGGCGTTGTCGGCCCAGTTGAACATGGCTCGGCTGCGGGCCGGGCAGGGGTTGCCGGTCCAGCCGCCGAAACGGCACTTCGTCTTCTCCGGGCCCTCGGGTACCGGCAAGACCACCGTGGCGCGCATTCTCGGGCGGGTCTTCTACGCCCTCGGGTTGCTCGGCGGGGACCATCTCGTCGAGGCGCAGCGGGCCGACCTGGTCGGTGAGTACCTCGGCCAAACGGCCGTGAAGGCCAACGAGTTGATCGACTCGGCGATCGGTGGCGTCCTCTTCGTCGACGAGGCGTACTCGCTCTCCAACTCCGGTTACGGCAAGGGGGATGCGTACGGCGACGAGGCCTTGCAGGTGCTGTTGAAGCGGGCCGAGGACAATCGCGACCACCTCGTGGTGATCCTGGCGGGCTATCCGGAGGGCATGGACCGGTTGCTCGCCGCGAACCCCGGGTTGTCGTCCCGTTTCACGACCCGCGTCGACTTCCCTTCGTACCGGCCGCTTGAACTCACCTCTATCGGCGAGGTGTTGGCGGCGGAGAACGGTGACGTGTGGGACGAGGAGGCGTTGGACGAGCTGCGGTCGATCGCCGGGCACGTGGTCGACCAGGGGTGGATCGACGAGCTCGGTAACGGGCGGTTCTTGCGGACCCTGTACGAGAAGAGCTGTGCGTATCGGGATCTGCGGTTGTCGGTGTATCCCGGGATGTTGTCGCGGGATGATCTGTCCACTTTGCGGTTGCCGGATCTGATGCAGGCGTATGGAGAGGTGTTGTCGGGGCGGGGGCCGGGCTCTGCCGGGATGTGAACTGCGGTACGCGTGAGCTCGGTTGGATCCGTCTCTTCGCGGCTGCGGGTGCGTTGTGGCTGGTCGCGCCCACGCGGCGGAGCCGCAAATCGACACAGCCCCGCGCCCCTTGGGTGGGCGCGGGGGCCGGTGTCGGTCAGGCGCCGCCGGCTTTGAGGCCTGGACATCCACTGTCGGCTTCCAGGCGTCAGGCACCAGGCACCAGGCACCAGGCACCAGGCACCAGGCACCAGGCACCAGGCAGGCAACGTCCGCTTCAGACCTCAGGTCAGACACCGGCGACTTCAGACCTCAGGTCAGACACCGCCAGCTCCAGGCGCCAGCCACTCACCGCCGGCCTCAGGCCCAAGCCAAACACCGCACGCTTCAAGCCTCAGCCGGCCACCGCCTGCTTGAGTTCCGCCGTCCGCGGCTGTGCCGGTGCCGGGACCTCTCGGTGGGCCGGGTCTGTTACCTCGCCCACCAATAGCTCCAGGACGTCCTCCAGGGCGACCAGGCCCAGGACCTTGCCGGAGGCGTCCGCCACCTGGGCCAGGTGGGTTGCCGCTCGGCGCATCACCGTGAGGGCGTCGTCCAGCGGGAGTTCGGAGCGGAGTGTTGTCATGGGGCGCCAGATCTGTTGGGGGACCGCTCGCTCCGACTCCTCCAGGTCCAGTACGTCCTTCACGTGCAGGTAGCCCATGAACGCGCCGGTCTCCGCGGCGATCGGGAAGCGGGAGTAGCCGGTGCGGGCCGTGAGGGCGACGATTTCGCCCGGGGTGACCGAGGGGCTGACCGTAACCAGGTTCTCGCGGCGCAGGAGGACGTCCGTGACCGGGCGGGAGCCCAACTCCAGGGCGTCTTCCAGGCGTTCCTGTTCCTCCGGGTCGAGGAGGCCGGCCTGGCCCGAGTCCTCCACCAGGCGGTTGAGCTGTTCGCTGGTGAAGACGGCCTCGACCTCGTCCTTGGGTTCGACGTGGAAGAGGCGCAGGATGCCCTGGGCTACGGCGCCGAGGGCCACGGTGATCGGCTTGCAGACGCGGGCGAAGGCGACCAGGCCGGGGCTGAGCCACATCGCGGCCTTCTCCGGCGCGGCCATCGCGAGGTTCTTCGGGACCATCTCGCCGATGACGAGGTGGAAGAAGACGACCGCGGCGAGCGCGAGGATGTAGCCGAGGGGGTGGATCATGCCCTCGGGCAGGTGCATCCACTCGAACACCGGCTCCAGGACGTGTGCGACCGTCGGTTCGGCGACCGCGCCGAGCGTCAACGAGCAGACGGTGATGCCGAATTGGGCCGCCGCCATCATCTGCGGCAGCCGCTCAAGGCCGTAGAGGACCTGTCGGGCGCGGGCCGTGTTGAGGGGTTCGATCTGGCTGCGGCGGACGGAGACGAGGGCGAACTCGGCGCCGACGAAGAAGCCGTTGGCGAGCACCAGGAGGACGGCGAAGAGGAGTTGGAGGACGGTCATCGGGCCGCCTCCATCACGTTCACCGCAGGGGTCGTGCGGACCAGGCGGACTCGTTCGGCGCGGTAGTGGCCCACCTGGCGGACCGAGAGCCGCCAGCCTGGGAGTTCGGCCTTGTCGCCGGGGGCCGGGATGCGGCCGAGGAGGTCGGCGACCAGTCCGGCGACCGTCTCGTACGGGCCCTCGGGGACGTCCAGGCCTATGCGTTGGAGGATGTCGACCCGGCAGCTGCCGTCCGCGTCCCAGGCCGGCTTGCCGTCCTCCGGTGGGGCCGCGGCGAGTTCGGGGACGTCCTGGTCGTCGTGCTCGTCGCGGACCTCGCCTACGAGTTCCTCGACGATGTCCTCCAAGGTGACCACCCCGGCCGTACCGCCGTACTCGTCGACCACGACGGCGATGGGCTGTTCGCTGCGCAGCCTGGCCAACAACGGTTGCACGGGCAGGGTCTCGGGGACCAGTACCGGGGACTTGGCGATGCTGGTGACGGAGGTGCGGAGGCGGTCGTGCGAGGGGACTGCCAACGCGTCCTTGAGGTGGACCATGCCGACGATCTCGTCGATCTTCTCGCGGTAGACGGGGAAGCGGGACAGTCCGGTGGCCCGGGTCAGGTTGACCACGTCCTCGGCGGTCGCCGACGACTGGAGCGCGCTGACCTTCACGCGCGGGGTCATCACGTGCTGCGCGGTCAACTCGCCCAGCGACAGTGTCCGTACGAAGAGGTCGGCGGTGTCCTGCTCCAGCGTGCCGGCCTGTGCCGAGTGCCGGGCCAGGGAGACGAGTTCACCGGGGGTGCGGGCGGAGGCCAGTTCCTCGGTGGGCTCTACGCCGAGGGCGCGGACGAGCTTGTTGGCGACGGTGTTCAGCGCGGCGATCACCGGGCGGAACAGTTTCGCGAAGGCGTGCTGTGGTGCGGCGACGAAGCGTGCGACCTGGAGCGGTCGCGACACCGCCCAGTTCTTGGGCACGAGCTCGCCGATCACCATCTGTACGGCGGAGGCCAGCAGCATGCCGACGACCACGGCGACGCCGGAGACGGCGCCCTCGGGGATGCCGATCGCGCTGAACGGGCCGTGCAGCAGTTCCGCCAGGGCCGGTTCGGCGAGCATGCCGACGACCAGGGAGGTGATGGTGATGCCGAGCTGGGTGCCGGAGAGCTGGAAGGACAGCTCTTTGAGCGACTCGACGACCGTGGCGGCCCGTCGGTCGCCCTCGGCGGCGGCCTTCTCGGCCTCGGGACGCTCCACGGTGACGAGCCCGAACTCGGCCGCGACGAAGAAGCCGTTGGCCAGAATCAGCAGGATCGCCGCTCCGAGGAGCAACAAGGGGATGGTCATGCCGCCGCCTCGATATGTCGGGAGGGGGCGGCGCAGGTACTACAGGACGATCCGTCCATCGCTGGAGGGAATCACTCCTCGGGTCGCAGGGTGCCTCTGAAGACAGGGGGAACATCGGTGGCGGAGGCGGGAACGAAAAACGCCACCGACAACAGATTAATCAAGACATGGCCCTCTACGGCAGATCCCTCAGCGACCGGTCCTCGGCGAGCGCCCGCAGAGTGCGCGCGTCGGCGATGGCCCGCTCCTTGGCGATACCGGGCTGGATGCCCAGTGCGGGCTGGCTGGTGCCGTCGCTGAGGTTGAGGAACACCCAGGGATCGCCGGGGCGCAGATTCACCTGGAGGATCTCGGCCCACTCCAGATGGCGCCTGCTCACGATGTTCACGACGGTGACACCGGACTCGTCGGCGACGACCTTCACCCGTGCGAGCAGGGCCAGTACGGCGAAGAGGACGGCCCCCGTGAAGACGAAGCTGAGCTTCTCCCCCGGGGTGAGCTGCTCCAGCAGCATCGCGACGGTCGTGATGACGACGAAGATCGCGACGCCCGCGGTGAGCAGCACGGCACGGGTGCGGCCCGGCCGGAACGTGATCGGCAGGGCGGGGAGTTCGGACATGGTCGGCGTGATCCTCGGTGTGTTCCTCAGAGACGGCAGGCGTGGATGGCCGTCGTCAGGATGGCCCGGGCGCCGATGTCGTACAGGTCGTCCATGATCCGCTGCGCTTCCTTGGCGGGGACCATCGCGCGGACGGCGACCCAGCCCTCGTTGTGCAGCGGGGAGACGGTCGGGGACTCCAGGCCGGGGGTGAGCGCGACGGCCTTCTCCAGCTGCTCGACGCGGCAGTCGTAGTCCATCATCACGTACGTCCGGGCGACCAGGACGCCCTGGAGGCGGCGCAGGAACTGCTGGACCTTCGGCTCCGCGGTGTCGTCCGTCGGGGCGTCCTTGCGGCGGATGACGACGGCCTCGGACTTCATGATCGGGTCGCCGAAGACCTCAAGTCCCGCGTTGCGCAAGGACGTTCCGGTCTCGACGACGTCCGCGATGACCTCGGCGACGCCTAGTTCGATGGCGGTTTCCACGGCACCGTCGAGGTGGACCACGGCGGCGTCGATGCCGTTGTCCGCGAGGTGCTTGGCGACGATCCCCTCGTAGGAGGTGGCGACCGTCTTGCCCTTGAGGTCCGCCATGCTGCTCGCCGCGCCCGGCTTGGAGGCGAAGCGGAACGTGGAGCGGGCGAAGCCGAGCGGGAGGATCTCCTCGGCGCTCGCGGCAGAGTCGATCAGCAGGTCGCGGCCGGTGATGCCGATGTCGAGGCGGCCGGAGGAGACGTAGATCGCGATGTCGCGCGGGCGGAGGTAGAAGAACTCGACCTCGTTGACCGGGTCGACGATCCGCAGTTCCTTGGACTCCCGGCGCTGCTGGTAGCCGGCCTCATGCAGCATGTCCGCCGCAGGTCCTGACAGGGAACCCTTGTTGGGGACGGCGATGCGCAGCATGAGGTCGGCTTCCTTCGCGTGAAAAGGGGTGAGGAAAGGGGCGAACTGTCGAAAACGGTTCTGAAGGGGTTTTACAGGTGGGCGTAGACGTCGTCCAGCGAGATTCCGCGGGCGACCATCATCACCTGGACGTGGTAGAGCAGCTGCGAGATCTCCTCGGCGGCCGCTTCCTTGCCCTCGTACTCGGCGGCCATCCAGACCTCGGCGGCCTCTTCTACGACCTTCTTGCCGATGGCATGGACGCCCTTGCCGACCAGCTCTGCGGTGCGGGAAGTGGCGGGGTCGCCGGTGGCGGCCTTCTGCTGGAGCTCGGTGAAGAGCTCCTCGAACGTCTTATTGGACATGATGTCCCAACACTACAGAGTTGCGGGCACACCTCATCGCCAGGGTTCGGATACTGAGCGGAGGGTGGCCGCCGTGGCGACCGCCGCCGTCACCGCCTCGTGCCCCTTGTCCTCGTTCGAGCCCTCCAGGCCCGCCCGGTCCAGGGCCTGCTCCTCGGTGTCGCAGGTCAGGACGCCCATGCCGACAGGGACGCCGGTCTCGACCGAGACCTGGGTGAGGCCCTGGACCACACCCTGGCACACGTACTCGAAGTGCGGGGTGCCGCCGCGGATGACGACACCGAGGGCGACGATCGCGTCGTAGCCCCGACCCGCCAACACCTTTGCCACGACGGGGAGTTCCCAGCTGCCGGGGACCCGGAGCAGGGTCGGCTCGTCGATCCCCAGGTCGTGCAGGGCGCGCAGCGCGCCGTCCACCAGACCGTCCATCACCTTTTCGTGCCACTGCGCCGCGATGACGGCGACCCGCAGGTCTCCGACGTTGCGTACGGACAGTTCGGGTGCACCCTTGCCGCTCACGTCTCTCCTCAGTTCCTGTTCTTACTGGTTGCCGCAGGTGGACACGGGGGCCGTGTCCAGCCAGGGCAGGTCGTGCCCCATCCGGTCCCGCTTGGTGCGCAGGTAGCGGAGGTTGTGCTCGCCCGCCTGTACGGGCATCGGCTCCCGGCCGGTGACCTTGAGGCCGTGCCGGACGAGCGCGTCGGTCTTGTCGGGGTTGTTGGTCATCAGGCGCAGGCTGTGGACGCCGAGATCCTCCAGGATCTGCGCGCCGGCGCCGTAGTCCCGGGCGTCGGCGGGCAGGCCGAGCTCCAGGTTGGCGTCGAGGGTGTCCCGGCCGCGCTCCTGGAGTTCGTACGCCCGGAGCTTGGAGAGCAGGCCGATGCCGCGTCCCTCGTGACCGCGCAGGTAGACGACCACTCCCCTGCCCTCCTCCTGGATGCGCTCCAGGGAGGCCTCCAGCTGGGGGCCGCAGTCGCAGCGCAGGGAGTGGAAGACGTCGCCGGTGAGGCACTCGGAGTGGACGCGGACGAGGACGTCCTCGCCGGTGCCGATCTCGCCGTGGACCAAGGCCACGTGCTCCACTCCGTCCACGGTGGAGCGGTAGCCGTAGGCCGTGAACTGGCCGTGGCGGGTGGGGAGTTGAACCTCGGCCTCGCGGCGGACGGTGGGCTCGGCGGTCTGGCGGTAGGCGATCAGGTCCTCGATGGAGATGATCGTCAGGCCGTGCTTGCGGGCGAAGGGGATCAGTTCGGGGAGGCGGAGCATACGGCCGTCCTCGCCCGCGATCTCGACGATCGCGCCGGCCGGGCGCAGGCCCGCGAGGCGGGCGAGGTCGACGGCGGCCTCGGTGTGGCCGTTGCGGACCAGCACGCCGCCGGTGCGGGCGCGCAGCGGGAAGATGTGGCCGGGGCGGACCAGGTAGTCGGGCTCGGCGTTGCCGCTCGCCAGGACCTGAAGCGTGGTCGCGCGGTCGGAGGCCGAGATACCGGTGGTCACACCGTGAACGGCGGATGCGTCCACGGAGACTGTGAACGCGGTTTTCATCGACTCGGTGTTGTCCTCGACCATCTGCGGGAGCCGGAGCCGGTCCAGCTCGTCGCCCTCCATAGGGGCGCAGATCAGGCCGCGGCACTCGCTCATCATGAACGCGATGATCTCGGGGGTGGCCTTCTCGGCGGCGATGACGAGGTCGCCCTCGTTCTCGCGGTCCTCGTCGTCGACGACCACGACGGGGCGGCCGGCCGCGATGTCCGCGATGGCCTGCTCGACCGGGTCGAGGGAGAAGTCCTCGAAACCGTCGGTGCTGTACAGGATCGGTGCCGCTGTCATGCCGGCGCTCCTTCCAGGACGGGCTGCGGTGCCTTGCGGGAGCGCAGCCACCAGTCGCGCATGCCCCACAGGACGAGCGCGCCGTAGATGACGTAGACGAAGCCGGAGAAGGCGAAGCCGTTGGCGAAGTTGAGGGGGACGCCGACGAGGTCGACGAGGAGCCAGGCGAACCAGAACTCGACCATGCCGCGGGCCTGGGCGTACATCGCGACGACGGTGCCGACGAAGATGTAGGCGTCGGGCCACGGGTCCCAGGAGAGGGACGGGTACGCCTTGAAGAGGGCGGCGACCGCTACGGTCCCGACGGCGGCGGAGGCGGCCAGGATCGCGCGTTCGCGCCAGGTGGCGAAGCGGGGGGTGATGTGGCCGTCTGCGGAGCCGCCGCTGCCGCGGTTCCACTGCCACCAGCCGTAGACCGCGACGACCATGACGACGACCTGCTTGCCGGCGCTGCCGGAGAGGTGGGCGGTGGCGAACGCGGCGAAGAGGATGACCCCGGAGACGAACTGGGTGGGCCAGCTCCATATGGACCGCCGCCAGCCGAACGCGAGGCCGATCAGTCCGATGACGTTGCCGATCATGTCCGACCACTTGATGTGCTGGCCGAACAGGACGAAGGCCTCGGAGTTGAGCCAGTTCACGGGGTCACCTCGCGTGAACCCATCAGCCGCTCCACGTACTTGGCGATGACGTCGACCTCGAGGTTGACCGGGTCGCCGGGCTGCTTGTGGCCCAGCGTGGTCAGGCCGAGGGTGGTCGGGATGAGGCTGACGGTGAAGTAGTCCGGGCCCGCGTCGACCACGGTGAGGCTGATGCCGTCGACGGTGATGGAGCCCTTCTCGACGACGTAGCGCGTGAGGTCGGCCGGGAGCGAGATCTTGACGATCTCCCAGTTCTCGGACGGCTTGCGCTCGATGACCTCGCCGGTGCCGTCGACATGTCCCTGCACGATGTGGCCGCCGAGGCGGGCGCCGAGGGCCATGGGACGTTCGAGGTTGACCCGGGAGCCGACAGCGAGATTGGCCAGGCTGGAGCGGTTCAGGGTCTCGGCCATGACGTCGGCGGTGAACTCGTCGCCCGCGAAGTCCACGACGGTCAGGCACACGCCGTTCACGGCGATGGAGTCGCCGTGCTTCGCGCCCTCGGTCACGACAGGGCCACGCAGGCGGAAGCGACACGCGTCGTCGAGGGTCTCGACAGCGGTGACTTCACCCAGCTCTTCGACGATTCCGGTGAACACTTCCCGGGTCCTCCTGCCACATCGGGGCACGGACTCCGGGGCCTGTCGAGGACGACAGAATGAAACGAACGGAAGCATTGGGACGACGCCGGACAGACCCCGCCCACACAGGACGAGCCGATACGGCGGCGCGCACGAATGCCCGCCCGCCGCGCACTGCCTCCCATCCGGACTTTAACCGTCGGTCCAGGAATTCCACCTGGTCAACCGGCCGCTGAACTACACGGACGGGTCGCGGACTGTAACCGCCGGTTCGGACTTTCACCGACCCCGGAGTGCGCTGCTTCTGGTACACGGCCAGTGTGCCACGCCCGGCAAGGGTCCATCCAGGTGAGTGGTGTGGGCTGGCTCACAGACAGTGCCGCTGGACTTCTCAAGCGGCCCCTACCTGCTGGATCATCTGGTCTAGTCCTTTTCGGATCTCCGGAGGGGACACCCCTGGACCGGTCCGGCGGTGGTGACGACGGCCCTTGCCCACCGCCGGGCCACTCAGACCAAGTGCGACCGTGCGCCCGGCCCGCTACCCGAACAGCTCGCCCTGCGCTCCGTCCTGTGCGGTCAGCAGGGCCCCGCGCAGGACGGCGGCGCCGCCGAGGACGCTGGGGCGGACCTCCGCGGGCAGGGGTGACATGCGGGTGATCCGTTCGGCCACGCGTACGGCGAGTTCGTCGCCCCCGGCCTGCCCGACCTCACCGCCGAGGACCACGCACCCGGGGTCCAGCAGCGCGACGACCGACGCGACACCGAGGGCGAGCCGGTCGGCGAGGGTGTCCAGAAAGCGGGCGGCGCAGGCGTAGTTGGGAGCGGGGGCACTGTCGGGGGTGGCTGCGGCAGCCGCGTCCCTCCCGGCACCCGGCTCACTCCCACCCACCCCCGTGACCGCCCACCGGACAACCTCCGCCGCGCTGCTCCCCTCGGCGCCCTCGACCCCCAACACCCCGCACTCCCGCGCCAGTTCAAGCACGGCCCCGGCCCCCGCCAGCGAGTGAAACCCGCCCTCGCAGTCCGTCGCCGAAGGCAGCCCCCGCGTCCCCGGCACCGGAAGGAAGCCGACCTCGCCCGCACCCCCGGACGCGCCCCTGCGCACGGCGCCGTCCAGGACCACCGCCGCGCCGATGCCCATGCCGAGCCAGAGCAGGACGAACGTGTCCCGGTCGTGGGCCGCGCCGTCACGTTGCTCGGCCAGGGCCGCGAGGTTGGTCTCGTTCTCGACGACGACGCGGGTGTCCGGGAGGCGTTCGTGGAGGGCGGCGACCAGGCGGCGGTGCCAGGCGGGCAGGCCGCTGGTGTCGCGGAGTTCGCCGGTGGTGGGGTCGATGAGGCCGGGGGCGCCGACGCACACCGTGTGGAGGTGTTCCGCGCCCGCCTCCTTGGCCGCGCGTTCCACCAGCGCCACGGCCTGCTCGACCGCCGGGCCCGTGCCCGAGTCGTCGTCGATCGGTACCGACGCCTCCGCGAGCACCCGGCCGACCAGGTCGGAGACGAGCACGGAGACGCCCTCCAGCCGGACGTCCAGCGCGGCCAGGTAGGCACGATCGGCGACGATGCCGTACAACCGGGCGTTCGGGCCGCGCCGTTGCTCCCCCGATTCGCCGACCATCTCGATCAGTCCGGAGGTCGTGAGGCGTTCGACGAGGTCGGCGACGGTCGGCCGGGAGAGTCCGGTGAGCTGCTTCAACTGCCCTGCCGTCAGCGGGCCTTCCTGCTGCAGCAGTCGCAGGGCGAGCCGGTCGTTGATGGCCCGGGCGGTGCTCGGGGATGCGGGCATGCCGGGAATCCTCCCAGATCGAGGGGGTGCATCGGGCGGCCGGTATTTCGCTATCTATCAGGCAGGGTTCCTGATAGTTTACCCGGCGCGAGCGGGCCGAGAACCCGCGAGCAGGGATTTTGACGGCGGCGGGGACGTGACCAGCAGGAGGGGCCGAAAATGAGCGAAGTGGTCTACGACCGACGTGAGGTGAAGCGCGCCCGGTACGCCGTGGCGGCCGTCTTCGCGGTGCACGGCGCGGTCACCGGCTCGTTCGCGACCCGGGTGCCGTGGATCCAGGAGCACGCGCACGTCACCGCCGGCTGGCTCGGTTTCGCCCTCGCCTTCACGGCGTTCGGCGCCTCCTGTTCGATGCCGCTGGCCGGCCGGATCACCCACCGCTTCGGCAGCCGCAACGCGCTACGCGGGCTGATCGCCCTGTGGACGATGTCTCTGATCCTGCCGTCCCTCGCACCGAACCTGGTCACCCTGTGCCTGGCGATGTTCACGTACGGCGCCAGCGCCGGCATGGCCGACGTCGCGATGAACGCGCTGGGCGTCGAGATCGAGGGCCTGCTCGGCAAGTCGATCCTCTCCGGGCTGCACGGCATGTGGAGCGCGGGCGCCCTGATCGGTTCGGCGGGCGGCACCCTCGCCGCGCACCTCGGCTCGGACGCGCGCGTGCACCACCTCATCGCGGCCGTGACCCTCACCGTGCTCGGCGTGACCGCCTGCCGCTGGGTGCTCGACATCCAGCCGGGCGTGGACGAGGAAGCGCCACCCCGGTTCGCGCTGCCGCCCAAGTCGGCGCTGCTCATCGGCACGGTGGGCTTCTGCGCGGTGTTCGCGGAGGGGGCGAGCCTGGACTGGTCGGCGGTGTTCCTGAAGGACCAGTTGGGCACGTCGGCCGGACTCGCGGCGGCCTCGACGACCGGCTTCATGCTGACGATGGCGGTGGCCCGGATGGTGGGCGACGGGGTGGTGAACCGCTTCGGCTCGGTGCGTACGGTCCGCGCGGGCGGGGTGCTGTCCGTGTTCGGCGGGCTGCTGATCGTCCTCGCGGAGAACCCCGCGCTGACGATGATCGGCTTCGCGCTGCTGGGTCTGGGCATCGCCGTGGTCGTCCCGCTGTGCTTCGCGGCGGCGGGCCGCAGCGGCCCCAACCCGAGCCAGGCCATCGCGGGCGTCGCGACGATCACCTACACCTCGGGGCTTGTCGCGCCCAGCCTGATCGGCGGGGTCGCGCAGGCGACGAGCCTGGTCGTGTCGTTCTGCCTGGTCACAGTGTTGGCGGGCGGGCTCGTGATCTTCGCGGGCGTGCTGCGCGCCGGGGACCGGGACCGCCCGAAGGTCAGTCCGCCGAGCGCAGCAGTGTCCGGCCCACGGCCCTGAACGCCCCACTCCAGGACGCGGGGCGCAACGTCCCCGCGTCCAGCCGGACCAGCACCCGGGTACCGGTCGCGTACGTCGTCGATCCGTCCGCCGAGCAGAACCGGAAGCCGTAGGTCAGGCCGGTGTTCCCCAGCCGGTCGAGCCAGAGGTGGACGCCGTAGCCGCCCGGCTTCGTGACCGGCGCCTCGTAGCTGATCAGCAGTTCCTTCACCACGTTGCAGGCGTCACCGGCGCTCGCCCAGTCGCCGTCGAAGCGGACGCCGTGCTCCTGCCAGAGCTCGTTCCACGCCCGCTCGACGAGGAGCGGGTAGCGGGTGTTGTGCAGCATGCCGAGCGCGTCGAGGTCGTCGAAGTGGACGGTGACCGGTATGAGCCGGCCGTGCGACAGGGCAAGGGCGGACGGGGATTCGACGGTCACGGCGGGGCTCCCGAGCGGTGCTGGTGGGGCGGTGGAGACTGTGGGGACCGCCCCATTCTAAGCGACCGCTCAGGAGCCCCTGTCGGGAAGGCCCTGCTCAGGCGGGCCTACGGGAGACCCGAGGGAAGGGTCTACGGGGATCGGTCATCCGGCGATCGAGTCCAACTGCTCGGCCGCCGGACGCAGCGCCCACAGGTCACCGCCGGGCGGCGCCTCCAGCTTCGGTACGGCGGCCTTGGCGCGGGCGTCGCCCGCATCGGCCGCCGCGTGGACGACGTCGCTCGCCGCGTACCGGTAGAACTCCAGCTCCGGATGCGACCACGCGGCGGCGCCGGTCGCGGCGGGCAGCAGATAGTCCACCGCCTTCAACAGGCCCTGCCCGTCCGGGCCTTGGTAGCTCCACAGGTCCACGCCGACATGCCGGCCGATGGCCGCGAGCCGGGTGTACGCGACCAGGTCGAAGGTCGAGTAGTGCCAACTCCGCGTCCGCGCAAGCTCTTGCGGCTGACTCCCGTCGCCCGCGATCTGCGGGTCGACGCGCTTGGCGCGCGCGTCCAGCACGGTCCGCCGGGCCAGCGCCTTGTCGCCGGTCGCGTAGGCGAGGGCGGCCACCTGCATGTCGTAGAAGGTGCCATGGTTGTTGGCGGCGGCGCCCTCCTCCTTGCCGAAGGCGCTGTTCTTCAGCCAGCCGAGGAAGTCGGAGTTCCAACCGGCCATCGCCGTACGGTCGTTCCTCGTCCAGCCGGGGGCGCCGGTGCCGAGGATCGCGATGGCGTCGACGACGCTGGTGTACGACTGGGAGAAGTCGATGATGCCGATGGCGCGGCCGTCGTACTTGCACGGGATGAACTGGGCGTGGTTCAGGTTGGGGTTCATCTTCGTGGCCGGGTCGAGGAACCAGGTGGTCAGGACCTGGTCGGCCTTGTGCGCGTAGCGCTTGTCGCCGGTGTAGTACCAGGCGAGCGCGAGGTCGTACGTCGAGTCGAAGACCTTCTCCACGTCCTGGCGGTCGGTTCCCGTGTCGACCTCGGGGTTGCGCTGTCCGTCACGCTGGACGTACGGGCAGCCCCAGGGGTTGGCGGCGGTCGGGGTGGTCGTGGGCCACCAGTACGGGGCCTGACTCAGGTAGTCGTGAACATCGCCGCCGGGGGCGGGCTTCGGCTTGTCGACGACCGTCCAGGGGCCCTGGTGCAGCCAGTTGTCGGCGCGGGTCGTCAACTGCTTGACCGCGCGGCGGAGTTGGGGGTCACCGCGGTCCAGGCGGAGCTTGGTCTGCTGGAGGCGGGTGCCGTCGAGGACCGCGGTTCTCGGGACGGCGGGCGCCTGGTGCGCGGCGGCGGAGGGGACGAACAGGGCTGTCAGTACGGCCACGGCCGCGAGGAGGACACCGAGGCGGGGTCTGGCACTCACACTCCGACTCCAATCATATATATGAACGATGTTCATGAATGGAACCGTGCGAGCGTAAGACCGGGCAGCGGTCGTGACAATGGTCCGGACCGGATTCACGTACAGAGATGAAGTTCAGTGCGCGGAGATGAAGCTCAGCGCGCCAAGTCGTAGGCGTACGACGCCGTGAACGTGCCGGCCGCACCCTTGCAACCGTCCGACTCCCCCGGCAGCTTGACCCACAGATAGCCGTCGATCCGCGCCTCCCCGGTGTTCAGGGTCGGTGCCCGGCCGATCTTGCGGCCCGCCGGGTCGCACCACTGGCCGTCGGCCGGGGCGCCGTTGCCGTTGCGGCTGGTGTCGATGACCGCGCCGAGATCCGCGGGGCCGCCGAGGGCGTCGAGGACCTGGCGGTCGTAGGCGATCTCGGCCGAAGTGGCGTGGAAGTTCGAGACGTTGCTGAAGACGCCGTCCGAAGAGGCGGCGGAGGCCGCGCCCGCCTGCTTGAGCAGGGCCGCCTGTTGGGCGGCCGGGTTCCAGTCGGAGTGGCCCGCGTCGTAGTACACGCGGGCCTTCGGGTCGGCGGCCTTCAGGACGCGGCCCGCGCGGGCCAACGCCTCGAAGCGGTCGGCGCGTTGGGCCTCGGAGAGGCAGTCGGCCTGGGCTATGGAGTCCGGTTCGAGGATGACGACGACCTCCCTGGAACCCAGCCCCGCCGCGAAGTCGTCGATCCACCCGTCGTACGCGTCGAAGTCCGACGCCCCGCCCTCGGAGGCCCCGCCGCAGTCCCGGTCCGGGATCGCGTACGGCACGACGACCGGCACCCGGCCCTGAGCGGCGGCGCCCGCAGTGACCGCGCGGACCCGGGAGGTGATCGTCGACGGCGTGAAGTCCGCGAACCACACCGCCGCCGGCTGATCGGCGATCCGGGACTCTATGACCTCGGTACGGGGGTCGTCGGGGTGATCGCGGACCCAGTCGAGGACCTGCGACTCGGGGTGGCGGTAGAGGCTCGGGGAGACGCCCGCCGACCGCTTCCTGCCGGTCTTCGTGGGAGAGGGCACGGCGCTCTTCTTCGGCTTGGCCGAGGCGGACGCGGAGGAACTCGCCTTTGTGGAGGCGGGTGTTGACGGTACGTCAGGCAGGGGCACCAGCAGCGTCGCCCCGGTCGCGTCCGGCCGCGCCGCGTTCGCGCCGCGCTCGTCGTCCAGCGCCTTGATCATCCCGGTCACCGTGCCGACCGCGACCACGACCGACGCGGCCACCACCAGCACGCCGCGCCGGGCGGCCCGCCCCCGCCGCCGGCCACGCGAACCCGACACACTGCCCCCTCGCGCCGAACCCGTTCCCCCGTTCTGGGGAAGTGTCGGGCCCGGCGGCACCTCGGCCAGCCTAGGGCTGGGACGCTGCCTCCATGGGGCAATTGGCACACTTCACCACACCCGTGGACAAGGTCGTCTCCCGGCTGCGCGCGCTCGACGAGGAACTGCCCGCCCGGGACGGGATCGCGGTCTTCAACCGCGTCTACCTCGCCGTCACGGAGGCGGTCGACCGGAGCGTCGACGCCGGTCGGTTCGCCGACGCGCGGGCCGCGATCACGCTGGACGTACGGTTCGCCGAGCGGTACCTCGCGGCCGTGGACGCGGCGGCCAACGGGCGCCGCCCGCCCGCCTGTTGGCGACCGCTGTTCCAGCTCCGGCGCCATCCCGGCGTACGTCCGCTGCAGTTCGCCCTGTCCGGCATCAATGCGCACATCGGCCACGATCTCGCGCTCGCCGTCGTGGACGCCTGTCGTACGCTCGACTGCGAACCGGCCGAGCTGGAGGACGAGTTCGACCGCGTGGGCGATCTCCTCGTGTCGCTGGAGGAGCACATCCGCGAGGAGCTGATGCCGGGGCCCGACCTGTTCCAGATCGCCGATCCGCTCACGCATCTGCTCGGCTCGTGGAGTCTGGAGCGCGCCCGCGAGGCCACCTGGACGGCGGCACGGGCGCTGTGGGCGTTGCGTGGACTGCCCGATGTCGCCGAGGAGTTCACCGAACGGCTGGACGCGGCGGTGGGGCTCGCGGGCCGCATGATGCTGACGCCGTTGCGCGACTGATCCGGTCAACTCCCTTACCTACGTTGTACGTTCGAGGGCAGGACGGACAGCTGCGAACCTCGGGCGAAGGAGTACAGAGCATGCCGATCTCTCTCGGACTCGGCCTCCCCCAGATGCGCTGGTACGACCTCGGCAAGGACGTGGCCGACGTGGCCCGCACCGCCGAACGCATCGGCTACGAGAGCCTGTGGGTGTCCGAGCGCGCCCTGTTCCCCGAACCCGCCGCCCAGGGCCTGTACGGCATGGAGGGCGTGCCCTGGCCCGACCACTACCGGAGCATGGCCGAGCCGTTGGTCGTCCTCACGCTCGCCGCCGCCGCGACCGAGCGAGCCCGCCTGGGCACCAGCGTGCTGGTGGCGCCCCTGCACGTGCCGTTCCAACTGGCCAAGTCCCTCGCCACGTTGGACGCGGCGAGCGGCGGCCGGGTGGTCGCGGGACTCGGCACGGGCTGGTCCTACGAGGAGTACGCGGCCTCGTCGGTACGGCCGTTCGAGGAGCGCGGTCAGGCCCTGGACGAGCAGATCGCGGTGTGCCGGGCCGTGTGGGGCCCCGACCCGGTGTCGTACGAGGGCGCGTTGACGCGGATCGCCTCGGCGGTCGTCGGCCCCAAGCCCGTCCGTCCTATCCCGATCCTCCTCCCGGCGACCAGCGGGAAGGCACGGCGGCGGCTGGTCGACCGCGCCGACGGGTGGATACCGGTCGGCGTGGGCGCCGAGGCGGTCGCCGCCCAGTGGCGCGAGCTGCGGGACGTGGCCGCCGAGCGTGGCCGCACGGAACCGATCCCGAGCGTGCTGCGCGCCAACGCACGCTACAGCGCCAAGCCCTACGACGGCCCCGACCGGCCCCCTTTCCACGGCAGCGTCGACCAGATCGTCGAGGACCTCGCCGCACATGCCGCGATCGGCCTGGACGAGATCCTCGTCGACCTGCAGACCCGCACCCGCGACGCCCAGGAGCTCAAGGCCGTCGCCGCCGAGGTGTACGAGAAGGCGCGGGCGGCCGGGGTCTGAAGAACTCCGGCCGGTTCACCTCCGGCCGACTGAACTCCCCTCAGTCCTCCGGGAGTTCGACCGGCGCGATGTCGTCGTAGACGTCCCCCGGCCCGGGGTTGGTCGGGTCGGTCGTGCCGCCGAGCTGGTGCATGACGCCCCAGACCGCGTTCAGCGCGGTCTGGACGGCGCCCTCGGCCCAGCCGGCGGTCCAGGAGATGTCGTCGCCCGCTAGGAAGACGCCCCGCTTGTCCTCGGGCAGCCGGTCCTGCATGAAGTGGGTGAACAGGCGCCGCTGGTAGCGGTAGTGGCCGGGCAGGTTGGCCTTGAACGCGCCCATGAAGTAGGGCTCGTTCTCCCAGGAGACGGTCACCGGGTTGCCGATGACGTGCTTCCTGATGTCGACCCTCGGGTAGATCTCGCCGAGCGACTTCAGCATGACCTCCATCCGCTCGTTCGCGGACAGCGGCAGCCACTTGAGGCTGTCGTCGCACCAGGTGTACGAGAGGCAGATGACGGCGGGTTTGTCCGGGCCGTCGTCGAGGAGGTAAGTCCCGCGCGTCATACGGTCGGTGAGGGTCATCGACATGACGTCCCGCCCCGTCTCCTCGTCCTTGTCGAGCCAGAACGGCCGGTCGACGGGCACGAAGAGCTTGCTCGACTCCATGTAGTGGGTGCGCTCGATCGCGGTCCAGTGGTCGATCGGGAAGAGCGAGTCGTCGCAGGCGATCTTCGAGAGCAGCATCCAGGACTGGGCGGTGAAGATCGCCGCCTGGTAGGTGCGGATGTCGCCGTTCGCGTCCGTCACCGTGATGCCGTTGCCGGCGGTGCGGTGCAGCCGGGTCACGGCGGGGCGGGGTTCGCCGCCCACGTGCAGGGACGCCAGCGAGGTGCCGTAGGGCCAGTGGACGATCTTCTGCGGCTCGCGGTCCCAGAGGCGGAGCGGGAGTTGCTGGGAGCCGCCGACGATGCCGCGGTGGTGGTCGTCGGCCTCGGTGTAGACGACGCGCAGGATTTCGAGGATCGAGTTCGGGAAGTCGGTGTCCCAGCCGCCCGTGCCGAAGCCGACCTGGCCGAAGATCTCGCGGTGCCGGAAGGACTTGAAGGACTCGGAGTCGCAGAGGAAGCCGTAGAAGGTCTGGTTGTCGAGCTTCTCGACGAGCTTCGACCAGATCGCGCGGATGCGCGGGACGTCACGTTCGCGCAGGGCGCGGTTCATGTCGGAGAAGTCGGCGCCCTCTTCGAGGCAGGCGTTCCAGGCATGCATCACGTCGCGGTAGACCTGCGGGAGGTCGTCGACGGTGGTCGCGTAGTGCGACTCGCCCTTGAGGTCGACGACCGTCGAAGGGGTCGCCTCCGCAAGGGGGTTGGGGAACGGCCGGGTCTCAAGACCCACCAGGTCGATGTAGTGCTGGAGGGCGGTGGAGGAGGGCGGGAAGCGCATCGCGCCCATCTCGGCGGTGAGGGACGGGTCGCACCCGTCGAAGCCGACGGTCCGGAGTCTGCCCCCGATCTGGTCGGCCTCGTAGACGACGGGCTTGAGGCCCATCTTCATCAGCTCGTAGGCGGCCACGATGCCGGACAACCCGCCGCCGATCACCGCGACTTCGGTGCCGTGCTCGGTCGCGGGTATCTGGCCGAGGCCCGCCGGGTGGGCGAGGAAGTCGTCGTACGCGTACGGGAAGTCCGGCCCGAACATCGTGATCGGCGGCTGCCGCTCGTCGGCGTGCTGGACGGCGTTGGGCACCGTGGACGTCATGGGGTACGGACTCCTAGCGGAACAAGAACAATGACAAGTACAAGTGCGGGAACAGCAGGGGGGATTCAGGCCAGGGACCCGTAGAGGCCGGGGCGACGGTCCGTCAGATACGGGTTCGCCGCACGAGAGTTGGCCAGGAACTCGGGGTCCAGGTCCGCGAGGAGGAGTTCCTCGCCGCGGCCGGCGCGGGTGCGGGCGACTCCGTCGGGTCCGGCGAGGGTGGAGAGGCCGAAGAAGTCGAACTCCCCTTCCTGGCCGATGCGGTTGATGTACGCCACGTACATCTGGTTCTCCCAGGCCCGCACCGGGACCAGGGATTCGGCGACGAACTGGAACGGGTGCATGTTCGCCGTCGGCACGAGCAGCAGGTCGGTGCCCGCGAGGGCGTGCGCGCGGACGGGCTCCGGGAACTCGACGTCGTAGCAGATCATCAGGCCGACCGTCAGACCGTTCAACTCGGCCTGGACGACCGGCTGTTCGCCGGGTGTGAAGTGGGCGCGCTCGAAGTCGCCGAAGAGGTGGGTTTTGCGGTAGTTGGCGAGGCGGGTGCCGTCGGCGGAGATGAGCTGGGCCGAGTTGTAGACGGCGTCGCCGTCGCGCTCGGGGTAGCCGTAGGCGAGGGCAAGTCCGTGCCGGGTGGCGATCTCGGCAACGGCGTCCGCGGAGTCGCCGTCGGCGGGTTCGGCGAGGCGGCCGATGTCGTCGCCGATCGCGTATCCGGTGAGGAACATCTCCGGCGCGCCGAGCAGCGCCGCACCGCCGGCCGCGGCCCGGCCCGCGGCCTCGTCGAGGACCTTGAGGTTCTCGACGAGGGAGCCGGGGCGGCCGGAGCTCTGGAGGAGGGCGGTGCGCATGGGTGTTCCTCACCGGTACGAAAAGGTCGAAGAGCCACCTATCGGGGCCCACCTAGACGGTACGGCCGAGGGGCTGGGCCGGACAAGAAGGAGCCGTTGCGCGCCGGTGGGCGGTTCGTTGCGTGCGGGTGGGACGGGACGGCGATTCGTTGCGTGCCTGGTGGGTGCGGGGCGTTCGATTGCGGCGAACCGGCTGTCAGACCCCGGGCGTAGGTTTCCGCCCATGAATCCTGACCTGATCAACCGGCTCGCGCCGTTCCGGGCGGAAGCACTGGGGCGCGGGATACCGCCCGAGGACGTCGAGCGGTGGATCGCCACCGCGCGTCCGTCCGCGACTCTCGTCACCGGCGGGGACGGGCCGGTCGTCGGCAGGTTCGGCGGCCCGCTGCTGCTGCCCGCCGACGCGCCCGACCCCTGGTACCCGTTACTCGCCACCCTCGACTGCGCTGCCCTGCCCGAGGAGACGACGGGCCTTCAACTGCCCTCTGACGGACGCCTGTTGCTCTTCGGCTTCCCCGAGATGACGTACTACGGCAGTACGGCCGGTGAGGTCGTGCACATCCCCGAGGGGACACCCGTCGAGGAGCGGAACACGAAGTACGCCTGCGTCTACGGCGAGGAGGGGGACACGTTCTTCGACGGCGCGACGCTCGCCGTCTACGAGCAGTTCCCGCAGGAGGAACTGCGGCTGGCGCCCGATGTGTCTCTGCCGCACCACTTCCTGGCCCCCTCCCCGGAGCCCGGCGAGGAGATCGTCACGCTCCCCGGCCATCCCCGCGCCTGGGACCTGGCCGAGGTGTGGGACGAGACGTACGGCGGCATCGTCGTCGACGGCCCGCTGCACATCGGCGGGTACGCGTCCCACGAGTGCACGGAGACGGACCCCGTCACGGACGCGGCGGCGGAGGCGGAAGAGGCCCGTCGCCACCGAGCCGACGCCGCAGAATTGCCCGCCCCCGAGGAGTGGACCCTGCTAGCCCAATGGGACATAGGCCTCACCGGCCGCGAGGGCGCCACCCTGCACTGGGTGGTCCCGCGCCAGGACCTGGCCGAGCACCGCTTCGACCGTACACACGTGTCCTTCTTCTGGAACCCCTAAGGGCAGCGCCCCAAAGGGGCGCGGGGAACTGCGCGACCAGCCACGACGCACCCGCGGCCGACACACCGACCTTCCAGCGGAACGCTTAACGCCGGGGCACCGCGAACACCGTGAGGACAGCCGCGTGGTCCGACGGCCAGCAGTTGGCGGACACGTCCGGCCAGGGGCTCGGCGTGCCGACGACGACCGTTCGGGAGTCGAGCACGGTGAGCCCCCGGTGCAGGACGTAGTCGATGCGGTCCTGCGGTTCGGCGCGCCCGCTGCCGTCTTCGTTCACCGGGTGGATCGGCGACCAGGTGTGCCCGGGGTCGACGGCCGGGTCCGGGTGAACCTCCCGGTACGAGTCGCGCAACCCCGCGTCCGCCGCCGCCTTCGTCACCGGCCACTCCACGTCCGGCCAGTCCAGGTGCGAAGGGCTGTTGAAGTCGCCGACCAGCACGACGGGGACGGTGTCCTCGGCCACCACCGCGATCCGGCCGAGGGCATCCCGCATCTGGGCGAGCCGTACCTCCTCGTGGGCGATCAGCTCGGCGGCCGGGAGCCCGTCGTAGGCGGACTCGTAGGGGCCGTAGGGCGTGTAGTCGAGATGGCAGGTCCAAAGATCGACCTCACGCCCCTCCCCTACGGCGATGCGCACCCCGGCCGCTCCGTAGAAGCCGACGTCCGGGTCGCCGAAGCGGGCGGTGATCGGGTGGCGGCTGATCACGCCGAGGTTCTCGCCGGCGCGGTGGTGGTGCCAGCCGAGCGCCTCGGCGAGTTCCTCGGCGGCGGTACCCCCCGTCTCCTGGAGGCCGACCACGTCCGCGCCGGTCTCCGTGATCGCCTTGAGCTGCTTGGCGCGGTGGTCGTCGACCTTGCTGCCGCCGAGCCAGAGGTTCCAGGTCAACACGCGTAGCTCGTACGGCGATTCATGCGTCACCAGCGCGCGCAGGGCCGCCGGGGTGACCCCGACGAGGCTCTCCCGTACCGTCCGTCCGGGTGCCGCGTCGATCGGGGCCAGCGACGGTACGGCGAGGACCGCGCAGCCGGCCGCCTCGGCGGAGCTGACGCCGGTCTGGGTGTCCTCGACGGCCACGCAGGCCGCCGGGTCGACGCCGAGCGCGCGGCAGGCGGCGAGGTAGGGGTCGGGGGCGGGCTTGGTGGGCCCGGTGTCGTCGGCGGTGACGGAGACCGCGAAGCGGCTCGCGCCGAGGGCGTCCAGGACGGTGTCGGCGACCGCGCGGGGGGACGCGGTGACCAGGGCCGTGGGGACGCCGTCGCGGGCGAGGGCGTCGAGGAGGTCGAGCGCGCCGGGGCGGGGCACGATGCCGGTGCGGACGCGGGCGGCGAACTCCCGGTGCAGTGCGGCCGCGAGGTCCGCCGCCGACGCGCCCGTGGCCCGGGCGAGCCAGTCGGCGGTGTGCTCGACCGGGCGGCCGAGCACCTCCGGCTGGTCCGCGTCCGTCAGGGTTCTGCCCGCGACCTGCTCGACCGCCTCCCACCACAGTCGCTCGGTGTCGACGAGCGTTCCGTCCATGTCGAACAGGACGGCCTGGAGCGGGAGTTGGGCGTGGGGGGTCACGTTTCTCTCTTTCACTGCGGGTGCGCTACGGGCGGTTGGGCCCTACGGGTTGATGCGGTCTGCCACGAGTACCGGCCGTTCCGGCAGCGACACCTTTACGGCGACTCCGGCGCCCAGGGTGGTGGCCTCGTGCGTGGGCAGGTCGGCCTTGACCTCGGTGCCGTCGCCGAGCAGCACGCTGACGCGGACGACCGCGCCGAGGAACGCGGTGCCGACGACACGTGCGTCACCGGCCTCGTCGGCGTGCACGTCGATCGCCTCGGGCCGTACCAGCACGTCGACTTCGGGTCCTGCCGGTGCCTCGCCGTCGACGGGCAGCCGCTGACCGAGCACCTCCACGACCCCGTCCGAGAGGTGCCCCGGGAGGCGGCTCATCGTGCCGACGAACTCGGCGACGAAGGCGGTCGTGGGCCGGCCGTACAACTCGGCCGGTGCGGCGCACTGTTCGAGCTTTCCGGCGCGCATCACGGCGACCCGGTCGGCTATGGACAGCGCCTCTTCCTGATCGTGCGTCACGAAGAGGGTGGTGATGCCGAGTTCCTGCTGGAGGCGGCGGATCTCCTCGCGCAGGGACAGCCGCACCTTGGCGTCGAGCGCGGAGAGCGGTTCGTCGAGGAGCAGGACGCGCGGCTGGAGGGCGAGCGCGCGGGCCAGGGCGATGCGCTGCTGCTGGCCGCCGGAGAGCTGGTGCGGGAAGCTCTCGCCCTTGTCGCCGAGCCCGACAAGGTGGAGCAACTCGTTGGCGCGGAACCGCCGTTCGGCCTTGTTCACCTTGCGCATGCGCAGGCCGAAGGCGACGTTGTCGAGCGCGTTGAGATGCGGGAAGAGGCTGTACGACTGGAAGACCATCCCGGCGTCGCGGCGATGGGCGGGGACCTGGGTGACGTCTTTGCCGTCCACCAACACCTCGCCGGAGGTGGGGTGTTCGAACCCGGCGAGCATGCGCAGCGCGGTGGTCTTGCCGCAGCCGGAGGGGCCGAGCAGGGCCAGGAACTCGCCGGGCTGGACGGTCAGGTCGAGTCCGTCGAGGGCGACCGTGGGGCCGAACTCCCGGCGCAGGCCCCGGAATTCGACGGTGGCGGCGTTGTCCGTCGTTGTCTTCTCAAGCGTGGTGGCGGTCATGGTTCATCCCCGGGACGAAGCGGTTTTGTCACGTCCGCCGACACCGGCGAGCGTGAGGAGGAGTGCCCAGGTGACGACCAGGCTGAGCACGGAGACGGCGACGGAGAGCTGGGCGTTGGACCCGCCGACGCTGTAGATCCACACGGCGAACGGCTGGAAGCCGAGCAGCTGGGCCACGGTGAACTCGCCGAGCACCAGCGCCAGCGTGAGGAAGGACGCGTTGAGCAACGCCCCGCGCAGATTGGGCAGTACGGTCCGCACCAGCGCCTGCGGCCAGTTCGCGCCGCAGCTGCGGGCGGCCTCGACGAGGGTCTTCACGTCGATGGCACGCAGCCCGGAGTCCAGCGCCCGGTACACGAACGGCAGCGCCATCACGACATAGGCGAGGACGAGGATGAAGGGGAAGCTCGGGTTCTGGATGGCGACGAAGGTCTCGAACAGCGGGGTGCGGGACAGGTAGTCGGGGCCCCACTTGAGGACGGTGGCGATACCGGCGACGAACGCGATCGGCGGCACCACCAGCGGCAGCGAGCAGATCACCTCGACGACGGGACGCAGCCGGGGCGCGCCGAGCCGTAGCGCGACCATGGCGGGCACCATCAGGAGCAGGACGACGGCGATGGTGGCGGCGGCGAGTTCCAGCGAGAGCACCAGGCTGGAGGTGAAGCCGTCGGCGGAGACGATCTGGGTGTAGGCGTCGAAGGTGACGCCCTCCCCCGGCACGTCGACCGTGAAGACCACGGACGCGGCGAGCGGGACCAGGAAGTACAGGGCGGCGAGGCCGAGGACGACCCACCGCCAGAGGTTCAGGCGTCCAGCCATCGCGCGCTCCGTCGTTGCAGGGGCAGGTACACGGCCATGACCAGGCCCGCGACCAGGACCATGTCGAGGCTCATCGCCAGCGCCACGTTCTCCTGGCCGACCAGCACGTTGCCGGAGATGGCGTCGGCGATCTGCAGGGTGATCAGCGGGATCGAACTGCCCACCATGGCCGCGGCGGTGGCGTACGCGGCGAACGCGCTGCCGAAGAGGAGGACGAATCCGCCGAGCAGGGACGGCGCGAGGACCGGCAGGGCGACGTGGCGCCAGTACTGCACGCCGGTGGCGCCGTTGTTCTGGGCGGCCTCGCGCCACTGGGTGCGCAGGCCCTCCAGGGCCGGGGTGATGGTGAGGACCATCAGCGGGATGAGGAAGTACAGGTAGACGAGGACCAGGCCCCAGAAGCTGTAGAGGTCCCAGCCCTTGTCCTTCAGGCCCAAGTGGGTCGTCAGCACACCGGCGTTGCCCAGCGTCGCGACGAACGCGAAGGCCAGCGGGACACCGCCGAAGTTGGCGAGGACGCCGGACGCGGTGAGCACGGCCTCGCGCAGCGCGCGGAAGCGGGAGGTGACGACGACCTGCGCGAGCGGCAGCCCGAGCAGGGTGCCGAGGGCGCCCGCGAGCGCGGACAGCTTGACGCTGCCGATCAGCGCGGTGAGGTAGGCGCCCTTGAGTGATTCGGTCAGGTTGGCGGTGCTGTACGAAGTGGCGCCCGTCGTCTGGTTCTTGACGGTGAAGGCGCCGTTCAGCATCGCGACGGCGGGCACCCCGAAGGCGACCGCGACGAACACGAGCAGCGGGACCACGGCGATCCAACTGGGGACGCGGCGCCGCCGCTTCGAGGAAGCGGCGGCGACCACATCGGCCCGCGTGAGCGTGGCCGTCATCCGGAGACGGCCTTCGCCCAGCCCTGCGCGATGACCGTCTTGGCCTTGCTCTGCTGGGCCTCGGTCGGGAAGGACGGCGTGCCGGTGACCTGCGGGAGCTTGGCGGCGGCAGTCTTGTCGAGCGTGCCGGCCGACTCCATGGAGGTCATCAGCGCCGGACGCGCGTACCCCTTGAGCCACAGGTTCTGGCCCTCGGCGCTGTACAGGTACTCCTGCCACAGGCGCGCCGCCGCCGGGTGCGGGGCGTCCTTGTTGATGGCCTGCGAGTAGTACTGCGCGTACTGGCCGTCGCTCGGGATGGAGACCTTCCAGTCGACACCCTTGGACTTGAACTCGTCGGCGTAACCGGCGTTCAGGTAGTCCCAGTCGATGGAGATGGGCGTCTCGCCCTTCTCGACGGTCGCCGGGGTCGACTCGACGGGCGTGTAGTTGCCGTTCTTCTTCAGCTTGGCGAAGAAGTCCAGGCCGGGCTGGATGTCGTCGAAGGAGCCCTTGTTGGCGAGCGCCGCCGCATACACGCCGCCGAACGCCGAACCCGACTTGGTGGGGTTGCCGTTGAGGGCGACCTGGCCCTTGTACTGGGGCTTCAGCAGGTCCGCGAAGGTGGTCGGACAGGTCTTGACGCGCTTGGCGTCGCAGCCGATGGAGATGTAGCCGCCGTAGTCGTTGAACCACTGCCCCTTCGGGTCCTTCTGGCCCGCGGGGATCTGGTCGAAGGAGGCGACCTTGTACGGCGCGAGCAGGCCCTGCTGGGCGGCGCTCAGCGCGAAGGAGGAACCGAGGTCGAGGACGTCGGGCGCACGGTCCTGGCCCTTGCGGGAGGTCACGGCGTTGATCTCGTCCTGGCTGGAGCCGTCCGGGTTCTCGTCCGTGATCTTGATGCCGTACTTCTTGGTGAAGCCGTCGATGAGGGCACCGTAGTTGGCCCAGTCGCGGGGCAGCGCGATGGCGTGCAGCGTGCCCTCCTTCTTGGCCGCCTTCACCAGGGCGTCCATGCCGCCGAAGTCGGCGACGGAGGTGGCGGTGGCGGCGTTCTTGCCGTCGGCGGTGGTCGACGAGTTGGTGGGAGCGGCGCCACAGGCGCTGAGGGCAAGCGCGGCGACGACGGCGAGGGATCCACCCAGGACGGCGTTTCTCGGCGGGGACACGGTCACGGTCTCTCCAGGGGTGCGCACGACGGTTTGAGCAGAGCGGAGAACTTGTCTGAACAAGTTGGCCTCAGTACGCCCGCCGATGGTGTCTTGTTCGTAAACATTGGCGAAACCGTGACCCCTTATTCACTGCACACTCCTGGCTGACACGGATCACCAAGGGAACTCGACTACGCTGCTCACGCTGTGCACAGTGGCCAATTCGGAGGGGAAGCATGACGGCGCGACACGAGGAGATCGCCGACGAGCTGCGCCAGGCCATCGACCGCGACGAGTACACAGTCGGCAGCCTGCTGCCCGCGGAGACGGACCTCGCCGCGCAGTACGGCGTCTCGCGCGGCACGGTCCGCCAGGCCGTCGCCGCCCTCACCGCCGAGGGACTGATCGGCTCCCGTCAGGGCGCCCGCCGGGTGGTGCTGGCCAGCCGCCGCAGCCAGAGCTTCGCGGAACTGCGCAGCTTCGCCGAGTGGGCCCGCGCGATGGAACGCGCGGCGACCGGACACGTCGTCACGCAGGAGTACCGCCCGGCCACTGCCGAGGACGCCGTACGCCTCCAACTCACCGCGGGGACACCCGTGTTGCACGTCCTGCGGGTGCGCGGCCTGGACGGCGAGCCGGTCCTCCTGGAGCGGACGGTGTACGCCGACTGGATCTCCCCCGCCGTCGAGGCGATCGAGCCGGAGTGCCCGTCGGTCACTCAACGCCTGTACGACGACACGGGGTTGGTCTTCGCCTACGGCGAGCACGTCATCGACGCGGTCGCCGCGGGCGCGCAGGACGCGGAGTTGCTCGGCATCCGCCGGACCAGTCCGCTGCTGCGGGTGCGCCGGGTGACAACGACCCGTGAGGGACGGCCGGTTGAGTGGTCGGACGACCGCTATCGCTCGGACGCGGTGAGCTTCAGCGTGCACAACTCGATAGGGAACAACGCGCTGGCGCGCAAGACGGCGGAATGACAGCCTCCGGCCCCGGGTCGAGAGCCTCGGGCCGCGATGTGGGACAGTCGTAGCGAGGGGGACGGGTCCTACGTCATGGAGGTCCTGATGGAGATCGCCGCGTTGCCCAGTGTCGGCGAACAGACCACGGTCGTGGCGGCGGAGCCCGACGCCGCGTGGCGCGGCCTGAGCCAGGTGATGGGCCACTCCTCCGCACGGGCGACCCTGTACGCGCACCTGGTCCGCGCCGCCGACCGCGAGACCTCCGGGCCCCGGCCCCTCGCCGAGGGTTCGACGTTCGCCGGTTTCCACGTGACCTCGGCGGTCCCGGGGCGCGAGCTGGTCGTCGAAGGCAGCCACCGCTTCTCGTCGTACGCCCTGATCTTCCACGTCGAGCGGACCGGCCCGGGGCGCTCGCTGCTGCGGGCCGAGACCCGGGCCGCCTTTCCCGGCCTGGCCGGGGGCCTCTACCGGCGGCTCGTCATCTCCAGCGGCGGGCACGTGATCGCCGTACGCCGGCTGCTGTCGTCGGTCCGCCGCCGGTCCGAGTAGCCCCCGCGGCTCAGGTCGGCGAGCCCGACGAGAAACGCCGGAGCAGTGGCGACAGCACCAGCACCGACTTCGTGCGCTCCACGAACGGCTCCCCCGCGATCCGCTCCAGCACCCGCTCGAAGTGCCGCATGTCGGCGGCGAAGACCTGGACGACCGCGTCCGCGTCGCCCGTGACCGTCGATGCGGCCACGACCTCCTGGTAGCGCTCCAGGCCGCGCCGGATGGTGTCCGGGGAGGTGTTGTGCCGGCAGTAGATCTCGACGAACCCCTCGGTCTCCCAGCCGAGCGCCGACGGGTCGACCCGTACGGTGAAGCCGGTGATGGCGCCGGTGGCCCGCAGCCGGTCCACGCGCCGCTTCACGGCGGGCGCGGACAGGCCGACGAGCTGCCCGATGTCCGCGAAGGAGCGGCGGGCGTCCTCGGCGAGGGCGTGCACGATGCGTTCGTCGAGTTCGTTCAGCACGGTGGATCGATCACTTCTCGGGTGGTGCGGTGGGTGCCAGTCGGGAGCGGCGGTGGCCGTATACGAAGTAGAACACGAGCCCGACGGCCATCCAGATTCCGAAGACCACCCAGGTGACGGCCGAGAGGCTGCCCATCATCCACACACAGAGCGCGAAGCCGACGGCGGGCAGGACCGGCGACAGCGGTACGCGGAAGGTGCGGGACATGTCCGGGCGGGTCCGGCGCAGCACCACGACGGCGATGTTGACCAGCGCGAAGGCGAAGAGCGTGCCGATGCTGGTCGCGTCCGCGAGCTGCCCGAGCGGGATGGCGGCCGCGAGGACCCCGCAGAACAGGGACACGATGACGGTGTTGGCGCGCGGCGCCCCGGTCTTCGGGTGGACCTTGCCGAACACCTTGGGGACCAGCCCGTCCCGGGACATCGCGAAGAGGATGCGGGTCTGGCCGTAGAGCACGGTCAGGACGACGCTCGCGATGGCGATGACCGCGCAGGCGGCCAGCAGGGTGCCCCAGAAGGACTGGCCGGTCACGTCGCGCATGATCTGGGCGAGGGCGGCCTCGGAGTCGTTGAAGCGGCGCCAGGGCTTCGCGCCGACGGCGACGGCCGCGACGAGGACGTACAGCGCGGTGACGATGACGAGGGACAGCATGATCGCGCGGGGCAGGTCGCGCTGCGCGTTCTTCGCCTCCTCACCGGCCGTGGAGGCGGCGTCGAAGCCGATGTACGAGAAGAAGAGCGTCGCCCCGGCCGCGCTGACGCCGGCCATGCCGAGCGGCATGAAGTGGTCGTAGTTGCCGGACTTGAAGCCCTGGATGCCGATCGCGCAGAACAGCACGAGCGCGGCGATCTTCACGCACACCATGACCGTGTTGGCGCGCGCGGACTCCTTGGCGCCGCCGAGCAGGAAGGCCATGGCGAGGAGTACGACGATCAGCGCCGGGAGGTTGAAGATGCCGCCGTCGCCGGGCGGGGCGGACAGGGCGTCCGGGATGGTGACGCCGATGGTCCCGTCGAGCAGTTCGTTCAGGTACTCGCCCCAGCCGACGGCGACGGCGGCGACCGAGACGCCGTACTCCAGGACCAGACACCAGCCGCAGATCCAGGCGATCAGCTCGCCCAGCGTGGCGTAGGCGTACGAGTACGAGGAACCGGCTACCGGGATGGTGCCCGCGAGTTCGGCGTAGGAGAGGGCCGAGAAGAGGGCGGTGAGGCCGGCGATCACGAAGGAGAGGGTGACGGCGGGACCGGCCTTGGGGACGGCTTCGCCGAGGACGACGAAGATGCCGGTGCCGAGGGTGGCGCCGATGCTGATCATCGTCAGCTGCCAGAGCCCGAGCGAGCGCCGGAGCGACCCTCCCTCGCCCTGGCCGCCCTCGGCGACCAGGAGGTCCACGGGCTTGCGGCGCATCAGACGCGCGCCGAGCCCCGGGGACGGTGGGGCGGCGGTCCGGCCTCGGTGGTGCTGGGGTGCGCCTTGGTCGAGCACGCGGGGGCTCCTTGTCGCTGCCGGTCATGGCGGCAGGGACGGGCGGCACGGAGGGGCCGCCGAGCGGGTGTCCTGCCGCGCGCTGGGTACAGCGCTTGACCCTACGAGGCCGCGCGTCCCGGTCGTAATGCGGCAACCTTGCGCGTCTTCGCAAGATCGTTGCGTTCGTGGGACGCGGGTGTTGATTCGTTGCGCGGTGGGTGTGGGGCGTTGCGCAACGCCTGGCACAGCTCGCGTCAGAGTCTGGTTCAGCCCTCGTCCGGCTCCCCCGCGAGGGCCCGCGCCGCGGCCAGGTCCTCCTCGTCGAACCCGATCCGCCCGGGCTGCCCGAACACCTCCGCCTGCGCGTCGATCCACCGCGTGTGCGCCTCCCACGCGGCCTGCTTGCTCATGCCGAGCGCGGCCCCGATCTGCGTCCAGGACGCACCGGCCTCACGGGCCGCGCGGACGGTGAGCTGACGGCCGTAGGCGGCCTTGCGGGCGACGACCTCGCTGAGGGCGAGCAGTTCCAGCGTCTCGGTGCGGTCGAGGGCTTCCGCGTCGCTGCCGAAGCCGGCGAGGGACTCGCGGGTGCGGAGGTTGTCGAGGCGGGCGACGGCGGTGAGGAGGGTGTGCTCGGGTTCGATGCTCTGGGGTGTCGTCATGGGTGCAGCGTTGCGTCAGGGCCGCTTGACGTCAAGAGGGCCTGACGGCAGTTCCTTGGTGAGGAAAGTGCAGGGGTCCACGCACTCGCGGGTGACCCCGTCGAGGTCCTCGTACGACCACCGGTCCACGTAATCCGTCAGGCGCCGGTAGCCGAGCCGCGCGTACAGGTCGGCGGCCCTCGGGTTGTCGGCCGCGACACCCAGGCCCAGGACCGTACGGCTGCGCTCGCGGGCCAGTTCCTCGGCTCGCCGGATCAACGCGCCGCCGATCCCGCGCGAGCGCAGCTCCGGGGGCCAGACGCCGAGACCGTTGAGTTCCGGGCAACCGGGCAGGGCGGCCCGCACCTCCGGGGCCGCACAGCCGTCCCAGACCACCTCCGCGTGCCCGACGGGCCGACCGTCGATCCAGGCGACCAGATAGGTGCCCCCGCCCGTCCCCTGCCGCGCGAACCGCCGGGCATGGGACGAGACGGCCCCCGGCGAGCCGATGAACTCGTCGAGCAACGCCACGTCGGCGGCCCGGCACACGGCGATCTCCATACGCCCGACGGTAGCCGCCGGAGACGCCGACGGCCCCTGTATATCCCGGGCGCCGGGACAACAGGGGCCGTACGGAAGGGAGTTGGTCGGGTCCAGCCCACGTGCGACGGCTAGCCCAGGACGGCAACCGCCGCAGCGCGCCCACGGCCCCCACGACATCCCGGCACCGGTTTCGCCGGGACAACAGGGGCCGTGGAAAAGGAAGTTGGTCAGCTCCAACTGGCGTGCAGCGGCTTGCCCTCCGCGTAGCCCGCCGCGCTCTGGATGCCGACGATCGCGCGCTCGGCGAACTCCTCCAGGGAACCCGCGCCGGCGTACGTGCAGGAGGAGCGGACGCCCGCGATGATCGAGTCGATCAGGTCCTCGACGCCCGGGCGGGCAGGGTCGAGGTACATGCGGGAGGTGGAGATGCCCTCCTCGAACAGCGCCTTGCGGGCGCGGTCGTAGGCCGACTCGTCCGACGTGCGGTTGCGGACCGCGCGGGCGGACGCCATGCCGAACGACTCCTTGTAGAGGCGGCCGTTGGCGTCCTGCTGGAGGTCGCCCGGGGACTCGTACGTGCCCGCGAACCACGAGCCGATCATCACGTTCGACGCACCGGCGGCGAGGGCCATGGCCACATCGCGCGGGTGGCGGACCCCGCCGTCGGCCCACACGTGCTTGCCGTACTTCTTCGCCTCGGCGGCACACTCCATGACGGCCGAGAACTGCGGCCGGCCGACGCCGGTCATCATGCGGGTGGTGCACATCGCGCCGGGGCCGACGCCGACCTTGATGATGTCGGCGCCCGCCTCGATCAGGTCCTTGACGCCCTCGGCGGCGACGATGTTGCCGGCCACGATGGGGACCTGCGGATCGAGCGCCCGCACCTGCTTGATCGCGCTGATCATCGACTCCTGGTGGCCGTGGGCCGTGTCGATGACGAGCGTGTCCACGCCCGCGTCCAGCAGCTGCTTGGCCTTCTGCACGAAGTCGCCGTTGATGCCGACGGCGGCGGCGATGCGCAGCTTGCCGTCCGCGTCGACGGCCGGCGAGTACAGCGTGGCGCGCAGGGCGCCCTTGCGGGTGAGGATGCCGGCGAGCTTGCCGTCCTTGTCGACGGCGGGGGCGTAGCGGCGGTTGGCCGCGTCCAGCTTGTTGAACGCCTCGCGCGGGTCGATGTCCGCGTCGAGCAGCAGCAGGTCACGGGACATGACCTCGCCGAGCTGCGTGAAGCGGTCCACACCGGTCAGGTCGGCGTCGGTGACGACACCGACCGGGCGCTGGTCCTCGTCGACGACGACACCTGCGTTGTGCGCGCGCTTGGGCAGCAGGGCCAGCGCGTCGGCGACGGTCTGGTGCGGGGCCAGCCGGATCGGGGTGTCCAGGACGAGGTGGCGGCTCTTCACCCAGGCGACGACCTCGGTGACGACCTCGATCGGGATGTCCTGCGGGATGACGACGAGGCCACCGCGCCGGGCCAGCGTCTCGGCCATCCGGCGCCCGGCGATGGCGGTCATGTTGGCGACGACCAGCGGGATGGTGGTGCCCGTGCCGTCCGGGGAGCTGAGGTCCACGCCCTGACGCGATCCGACCGCGCTGCGGCGCGGCACCATGAAGACGTCGTCGTACGTCAGGTCGTACGGGGGCTGGATGTCGTTGAGGAAACGCACGTGCTGCACATCCCAGTCGATCAGAGGTGGTCCCCGGACAGGTCAGCCAGGGGGAAGAGCACGTACTTCATTGTCCCATGTCGGGCGTAATGCCATGCCTCGGATCATCGTCCAGGCAGGTCGACGGCCCCTTGGAGGAATGCCCAGGAGAGCGTCCCGGATGCGTGCGCGGGCAACCTTCGGGGCAGCTCGCGCATCGAACGGGCATGGCTTCCCAGCGCATGATGTTCGGGGCGGCGCTCGCCGCCGTGGTGCTCGCCCTGGCGTCCGGCCCGGCCGCCGTGGCCGCTGATCCGTCTCGCCTTCCCACGAAGGTTCCCACGACGGTTCCCGCGAAGGCCCACACGACGATCCAGGCGGACAAGCAGCTCGACGTGGGCTCGGCCGCGCAGTCGGTCCACGTGATCTGGAACTACTCGGACCCCTCGGTGAACCTTCCCGCGCCCGCGGAGCAGACGCTCGTCATCGATGCCCGGGGCCTCGCGGGCGTCGCGCGCATCGCGGTCGTCGACCCGAGGTGCACCGCCCACGGGCAGGTCTTCTCCTGCGCCAACCAGAACACCTCCCAGCTGACGAACCTGGACTTCACCGTGCGGGCGGACCCGGACGCCGCCCGCGGCGCCACCGGCACGATGAAGTACACCGCCTCCGCCGGCCACGGAGCCCCCGGCACGGCGCGGGTGAAGGTGGTCGTCGGCGTCCCCGACCTGGTCGTCGGCAAGGTGCCGGAGGTGACCCACGCCAGGATCGGCTCCCGGATCGACGTGCCGCTCCGGCTCCGCAACACCGGGGACCGGGCCACCGACCGGCGCATCGCGGTGCACTGGGTGGGGGCGGGAGGTCTGGTCTTCGACCGGAAGTTCTCCAACTGCGGTTACAGCACCGGCACCGACCTCGCCGCACCCGACAGCCCGACCTCCGTCACCTGCGTCTTCCCGGCCCCCGT
Source organism: Streptomyces prunicolor (assembly GCF_045162825.1). Taxonomy (NCBI): domain Bacteria; kingdom Bacillati; phylum Actinomycetota; class Actinomycetes; order Kitasatosporales; family Streptomycetaceae; genus Streptomyces; species Streptomyces prunicolor. The sequence continues at coordinate 1,891,838 of NZ_CP108676.1, forward strand.
GGCCGCGGGCGCCACCGTCGAGCTGAGCAGCCCGCTGACCGCCGCGATCGACGCGCACGTCCTGACCGGCGAGATCAACTACACGGCCGAGCTGCTCCAGCCCGGCGCACGACCCGAGGACCGACCCGACGCCGAACTCGAACCGGGCACCGGCCCGGCGCTCACCCTGGTGCCCGCGTCCGGAACGGGAGAGGGCTTCGAGAGCGGCGCCACGGGCCGCGTCGGCGTCCTCGCCGACAACTCCGCGGATCTGGCGGCCACGGCCACGGCGAAGCCCGCCGCCGGTGCGGACGGATGGACGCTGAACCTCACCGTCGTCAACCACGGCCCGGCCGCCGTGTACGCGACCGGCAACGAGGCCGACAACGCATACGTCGCCGAGGTCGACGTGGTCCTGCCCCGGCACACGGTCGCGACCGACTACGAGCACGCGGAGTCCGAGGACAGCGCGTACGGCCCCTGCTTCCGCTGGGTCAGCGACACCGCGACGGCACCTTTCGAGGCGGGCCACCGGCACTACGTGTGCGTCGTGCCGTTCGGTATCGGGGCCGGCAAGAACGTGGAGTCCCGGTTGTCGGTGAAGCCGGACAAGAGCTACGACGGCGCCAAGGGCTCGGCGACCGTGCGCCCCGGCCCGGCCGGCATCGCCCTTCACGACCCGAACTCCGCCGACGACCACGTCACCTTCACCTTCAGCACGTCGACGGCACCGCCCGACGACACCACGGCCGATACCGGCGCGGACCGCACGGCACTCATCGCCGCCGGGGCGACCGGTGCTGTCCTGCTGGGCGCCGCCGCCCTCGTCGTCCACCGCCGCCGCAGGCGTTCGCACTAGAACGAGGGATCAGTACAGGAACCGGTGCAGCGGAGCCGACTCGGTCAACAGCATCGTGAGCCGGTGGGCGAGGCGCTGCCACGCCTCGTCCTGCGCGTAACTGAGTCTCACGTCCTCGCCGCCGCCCGCCTCGATCGCCGCGAAGAGCGTGGCCGTGTCGGCGTCGGGGGTGAGGTCCACCAGGGACAGCACCCGGGCCAGCGCGCCGACCAGGCCGACGGCGGTCTTCTCGGGCGTGAGGACGGTGCCCCGGACGGTGGCCACGACACCCGAGGGGTCGGGCAGGTCCGGCGGTGCCACGAGCAGCCCGGACAGCTCGCGCAGCAGCGCGTACAGCAAGTCCGTGTCCCCCGCGGGCAGTTCGACGATGCGCAGGCCCTCGTGTTCCCAACGGCCGTTCGGCGACCACACCTTGGGCCCTCGCGCCACCGCGTCGGTCAGCGTCTCCCGCACCCGCGTGAAGACGGCGGGCCCGTCCGCGAACAGCGCGTGCCCGCTCGCTCCGCCCACGGACTCGGCCAGGGGCGCCAGCAAGTGCTCTTCCACCCGGTCGCACTGCGCTTCGAGGTCCGGGTCCACGACCACGAGACGAACCGACGTGCGCTGCTCCTGTTGCTCCATACCGAACACTCTGCCAGCCGCCTCGGACAATCGGGCTAGAGCTTGGTTCCACCCAGCGCGAGCACGACCGAAAGCTCCGGCGTGCGGTCGACCGCGTCACCGAAGACGTCGACCGCGGTCTCCCACTCGTCCGGCCGCGCCTTGGCGTACGGCTGCCAGTTCCGTACGACGATCAGCAACCCCTGTTCCACCGCGCCCTCGGGCCACACCGTGTGGTCGCCGAGGCTGTCGGCGAGCGCGTCCCAGTTGCGGCCGAACCAGTCGGGCAGGGACAGCGCACGGGCGCAGCGGTCCATCAGGCCGGCCTTGTCCGTGACCCCGTCGAGGTCCAGTGTGACCGCGAGCTGTGTCATCTCAGTACCGTCCTGAACGACTTGTAGTGATCATCGGTGTAGTAGATCTCGCCGTCCTGCCCGGTGACAATGCGCCGGGCCCCGCGGTCGCGCGAGCCCGGCGTCCTGACGGTGTATTCGTGGTAGTAGCCGCGCTTTTGCTGGGGCAGCAGCTTCTCGTAGTTCCCGAAGACGACCCCGTCCTTGGCGTACGGGAAGGGGCCGCCCTTGTCGATGAGAGCGACGGTCTGCCGTGCCTCGGCGGGGAGTTGGGAGAGTTTGACGCTGGTCGAGTCGATGGCTGTGGTGCCGCTGGTCGCCGTAGCGGAACAGCCGACCGGCAGCAGTACGGCCAGACAGACGAGAAGCACCCGGCCGGCGAGAAACACTCGGGGGACGAACCGCAGCAGCATGCGCTTGATGCTGCCACGGCCGTCCCCGTACGACCCGTTGTCAGGACCCGTCGGTGTCGGTTCAGATCCCGTGGATGTCGGTTCAGATCCCGTCGGGGTCCGTCCGGCTGAGCGCCGACTTCGGCGGCGAACCGGCCGTCATCAGATAATCCGCCGCCGCGGTGTCCGTCACCAGGCTGGTGACCAGACCGGACCGCAGCACCGCGTCGATCGCCGCCGCCTTCCGCTGCCCGCCCGCGATCGCGACGACCTCGGGGATACGGCGCAACTGGTCCGCCTTGACGGTGATGCACCGCTCGCCCAGGTCCCGGCCGACCCGGCGGCCCTCGGCGTCGAAGAGGTGCGCGGACGTCTCGGCGGCGACGCCGAAGGACGAGTAGTGCGCCCGCTCCTCGTCGCTGAGCATGTCGTAGACCGTCGAGATGCCCGGCTCCCAGGAGCCGATGGAGACACAGGCGACCGTGACCTTGTCGAAGTACTCGAAGGCCCGGGCGATCCCCGTCTGGTGGCGCAACGCTTCTGCGGTGGCCGCGTCCGGCAGCAGCATCGGCGCGTAGATGGGATGGGCGTCGCCGCCCGACACCTGCGCGGCCCGCCGTACGGCCTCGACCGAGCCGCGCTCCGCGGTCCCGGCGTCGTACACGCCCGTCAGCTGGACCACCGTGCAGGGCGGCAGCCGGTCGAGCGCCGCCGCCATGTGGATGGTGGACCGGCCCCAGGCCAGGCCGAGCACATCGCCCTCGTTGACCAGCTCGCCGAGCAGGTCGGCCGCGACCTCCCCGAGGTTCTCGGGGTCGGGCGACTCCTCGCTGACCTCGGCCGGGGACTCGACCACGACGGCATGCCTCAGGCCGTACCGGGCACGCAGCGCGTCCGAGCGCTCCGCGTCCAGTTCGGCCGGTACTCGGATCTCGATCCGTACGAGATCCCGTTCGAGAGCGGTCTCCAGGACCCGGGCCACCTTGAAGCGGCTGACGCCGAACTCCTCCGCGATCTGGATCTTGGACTTGCCCTCGAGGTAGAAGCGGCGGGCCATGGCCGCCGCCTGCACCAGCTCTGCGGGTCCCATCCGCATGGCTGACCGGCCCGCCGACATACCCGACACGGCGTTCTCCTCACTGCTGTTCACACTCTGGGTTCGCCGTTCATCCTCGCAGATCCGGCGTACTTGATCAGCCTTGATGGCCGCCGTTCACATACCTGCCGCTCAGTGGTCGCACGCCCAGGATGCCTTGCCGATGGCCCCCTCCGCCTGTGTGCGCAATGCACGTACTGCCGCGGCCGGGTCGGATGCCCCGTACACCGCCGAACCGGCGACGAACACGTCCGCGCCCGCGTCCGCGCAGCGCTCGATCGTCGAGGCCGAAACTCCCCCGTCGACCTGCAGCCACAGCTCCAGTCCGTGCTTCTTGATCAGCTCACGGGTGCGGCGGATCTTCGGCAGCATGATGTCGAGGAACGACTGGCCACCGAAGCCCGGCTCCACGGTCATGATCAGCAGCATGTCGAGTTCGGGGAGGAGATCCTCGTACGGCTCGATCGGCGTCGCGGGCTTCAGCGCCATGGACGCGCGCGCTCCCTTGGCCCGGATCTCGCGGGCGAGCCGTACCGGCGCACCCGCCGCCTCGACGTGGAAGGTGACGGAGGAGGCACCCGCCTCGACGTACTGCGGCGCCCAGCGATCGGCGTCCTCGATCATCAGATGGCAGTCCAGGGGGGTGTCCGTCGCCCGGGCCAGCGACTCTACGACCGGTACGCCGAGCGTGAGGTTCGGGACGAAGTGGTTGTCCATGACGTCGACGTGGAGCCAATCGGCTCCCTCCACCGCCTTCGCCTCCTCGGCGAGGCGGGCGAAGTCTGCGGACAGGATGCTGGGGTTGATCTGGACGGCCATGCCCCAAGCCTGCCATGCCCTCCGGGGGTTGGCCGCATCGGTCCGGTTGGGATGCGGTTCGTTTTTGGGTGCCGGTTCGCTGTGGCTGGGCGCGCAGTTCCCCGCGCCCCTTTCAGGGGCGCTGTTCTGGACCGGGTGGAAACAGTGCCGTTCCGGTCAGTGGACCAGGGCGTGACTCGGTGTCTTGGCGGAGCCCATGCTCGGCGGCACGTCACACGTGACCACGGGGGAATGCGCAGTGAGTCGGACAGAGACAGAGTTGGTTGCGCTGCACGCACGGCATCTCAGCTCCGGGCGCGGGCGGCTGGCTGCGATGTTCGGGAACATTGTGGAGGAGTCCGCACGCGGCGCCGAGATCACCTCCACCGACGGCACGAACTACCTCAACTGCGGTGGCTACGGCGTGTTCTTCGTCGGGGCCGGGCATCCGCGGGTCGTCGCTGCGGTGCGGCGGCAGGCGGAGCGGCTGGCGTTGTCCACGCGGCTGTTCCTGGACCCGGTCTCGGGGCTCGCCGCCGAAGCCCTCACCGGGATCGCTCCGGCCGGCCTGGACCGGGTGCACTTCTCCGGCTCGGGGACCGAGGCCGTCGAAGCCGCCGTGAAGCTCGCCCGCGCGCACGGCAGGCGGCGGTTGATCTCGATGCGGGACGGCTATCACGGCAAGACCCTCGGCGCGCTGTCCCTGACCGCCAAGGCGCTTTACCAGGATCCGTTCCGGCCCCTGCTGCCGGACGTCCAGCACGTGCCGTTCGGCGACACCGACGCGCTGGCTGCCGTGCTGGGCGACGGCGGCGCGGACGCCTGTGTGGTCGTGGAGCCGGTGCAGAGCGAGGCCGGTGTGATCGTGCCGCCGTCCGGATATCTGGGGGCGGTCGCCGCGCTGTGCCGGGAACACCGTGCCTTCCTGGTGGTCGACGAGGTGATGACCGGGCTGGGTCGGCTCGGCTCCTGGTGGGGCTGTGTCTCCGAGGGCGTACGGCCTGACGTGCTCGTGACGGGCAAGGCGCTCTCGGGTGGGGTGATGCCGGTGGCGGCCACGCTCGCGACCCAGGAGGCCTTCGAGCCGTTCGACAGCGACCCCTTCCTGCACACCTCCACCTACTCCGGCGCGCCGATCGCCATGGCCGCCGTCAGCGCGACCGTCGGGGTCATCCGGGACGAGGGGCTGGTCGAACGCGCCGCGGCCATCGGCGCCCGGCTCCTTCCCGCGCTCCGGGCCGTCGCCGCCGACCGCGCGCCCGGCCTGGTCCGTGAGGTCCGCGGCGCCGGGCTGTTGATCGGGATCGAGCTGGTGGACGCGGGGGCGGCGGGCGAGTTCCTGCTGGAGATGGTCGACCGCGGGGTGGTGGTCAACCACTCCCTCAACGCCCATCCGGTCGTCCGGCTGACCCCGCCCTCCGTGCTCTCGCCGGCGCAGGAGGCCCGGCTGCTGGAGGCCGTCGAGGGTGCCCTGACCGCGATGGCCAAGTCCCTCACCTGACCCGGCGAACCGACCCTGCGGCCCGCACACGACCACGAGGCTCCCGAAAGGCTGACCACATGCCTACACATCCCGAGAACCCCAAAAACCTTGAGATTACGGCGAGTTCGCGCAACCCGACCGAACCACCGCACCCGGCACGCCCGGCACGCCCCCAGACCGTGTTACTCACCGGCGCCAGCGGCGTCCTCGGCACCGCCCTGCTGCCGTATCTGCGTCAGCGCCACCACCACGTGATCGCGTTGACGCACCGCAGGCCCCTCTCCTCCGGCGCCGAGATCCTGGCCGGCGACGTCACCCGGCCCCGACTGGGCCTGGACGCCGCCTCCTACCGGCGACTGTGCGCACGTACGGACGCGGTGGTGCACGCCGCCGGCATGGTCGCCTTCGGTTCCGGCCGTGCCTCGATGCACGAGGTGAACGTCGAAGGGGCCGGGCGGGTCGCCCGGTTCGCGGCCGACGCCGGTGTCCCGATGATCCACGTCAGCACCGCGTACGTGGCCCGCTACCGGGAGATCCTGGCCGCCGGCGGCAACCGCGCCGAGCGGGCCGGGAACAGCCCCGCGGACTACGTGGCCTCCAAGACGGCCGGCGAGGAGGCGGTCGCGGCAGCCGGCGGCAAGGTGACCGTCGTACGCCCGTCGATCATCATCGGCGACTCCGTCACCGGGGAGATCGCCGAACCGCAGGGGCTGCACATCTTCGCCCAGCAGGTGCTCCGCAACCGCCTGCCCTTCGTGCCGAGCGCCCCCGCGAGCTACGTCGACTTCGTACCGCAGGACGTGGTGGCCCGCGCGATCGTGTCCCTGCTGGACGACGGCGCACACCCCGCCGAGCACTGGCTCAGCGGCGGAGCCCACGCGCTGACCTGCGAGCGGTTGGTCCAGGTGATCGTCGAGGAGGCGGCCGACGCGGGCATCGCGGTCCGACCACTCCGGGTACTGGCGCCCGATGTCGTCGAACGGCTGGTCCGCCCGGCGTTCTTCGACGTGGTGCCCGAGTGGGCGCAGACCCGGTTGGACCGGCTGCTGGACATGTCGTCCGTCCTCTTCAACGAGAAGCCGCTGCCCAGTTCGCTCGCGGGCGTACCCGGTATCGGGGCCGCGGCCGGAGTGCAGGCCAACGAGGACGCCTGGCGGGCGTCGGTGCGACGCCTGATCACCGACCGGCTCGGCGCCCGGGCGTCGGCGTGAGCACCCGGCCGAGTACACCCACGGTCGGTATGGGAGCCCGGCCGAGTACACCCACGGTCGGCACGGGCGCCCGGCCGAAGACACCAGCGGTCCCCCGTGGCTCCCGTAGCAATCCCGCAGATCGAGGAGGAGACGGCGATGTACTTTCTTGAACCCGAACGCGCGGTGCTGGACCGGTTCCTGCCCGGGCTGGACGAGCGGCTCGCCGAACTGCCGCAACGCGAACGGGAGCGCCCGGGGGGACCCGCGCTCCCCCTGTTCAAGGCCGCGGGCGGCCCCGCGCTGCTCGTGCCGACGGAGCACCGCGGTCTCGGGATCGGCGCCGAGGACGCCGTGTCGTTGCAGCGTGCGATCGGGGCGCGCAGCCCCTCGCTGGCGGTGGCGACCACCATGCACCACCTGTCGGTGGCCGGGCTGGTCCAGGCGTACGAGGTCGCCCACGGCATGGAGTGGATGTTGCTGGAGGCCGTCGCCGACCAACGGCTGCTGGTCGCCTCGGGGTTCGCCGAGGGCCGGTCGGGACAGTCGATCCTCGACTCCTCCATCAAGGCGCACCAGGACGGCGACGACGTGGTCCTCAACGGCGCCAAGAAACCGTGCAGTCTGTCGGCCTCGATGGACCTGCTGAGCGTATCGGTGACACTCGACGACGGGCAGGGCCCGGAACTCGCCGTGGCGGTGGTCCCGGCGGCCACACCCGGCGTCTCCGTGCACCCGTTCTGGGGCAGCTTCGTCCTGGCCGGCGCGGAGAGCGACGAGGTCCGGCTGCACGACGTCCACGTCCCGCCGGATCTCGTGGTCCGCACCGGGCTCGGCGAGGACCGCACGCTGGACCCGGTCCAGACCGTGGGCTTCGTGTGGTTCGAGCTGCTGATGGCCGCGTCGTACCTGGGGATGGCCAGCACGCTGGCCGAGCGGGTGCTGCTGGCGAAGCGGGCGAGCGCCGCCGAACGGGCCGCGATCCTGGTCGAGTTGGAGTCGGCGATGGGCGGCATCCGGGGTGCGGCGGCCGTGATGGACACGGGCAGGCCGCTCGGCCAGGACGACCTGCTCCGCGCACTGGTCTGCCGCTTCTCGACGCAGGACACCATCGACCGGGTCGTGCCCCGGTGCCTGGAGGCGCTGGGCGGCATGGCATACGTCTCCACCGACGACACCGCGTATCTCGCGGCGTGCACGGCGGCCCTGAAGTTCCATCCGCCGTCGCGCAGATGGGCCGCGGAGGGCATGTGCGCGGCCTTCGCGGGCGGTCCGCTGGTGCTCGGCTGAGCACGCCCTCCGCTACCCGATCCTCGCCTCCCGGACAGTCCAACACCCTTACGGAGAAGCCCAGATGACCTGCCACGTACGGATCGAAGCGATCGTCCCGGACGGAGACGCCACCCATGTCTTCGACCGGGTCCAGGACTACGAGCGGTACACCGACTACACGGACACGGTCCGGTCCGTCACCGTGACGCCCGACGGAACCGACCGGACCGAGGGGACCGACGGGACCAACCGGACCGACACCGTGGAGTCCGCCTGGGAGGTGCACTTCCGCAGCGGTCTACTCCGGTGGACCGAACGGGACGTCATGGATCCCGTCGCCCGGCGCATCACCTTCGACCAGCTCACCGGCGACTTCGCGAGTTTCGCGGGCACGTGGGACATCACCCAGGCCGGCACGGAGGTGAGCGTCCTGTTCACGTGCGAGTTCGACCTGGGCATCCCCAGCCTGGAACCGATCATCAACCCGGTCGCGATGCGGGCCCTGGACGAGAGCATGGGCCTCATCCTGCGCGGCCTGCTGGGCGACGACATACGGCTCACCGGCAGCCGACGCGACACGGCCGCCGCAATGCGGTGAGCGTCGGCGAGGTCCGGCAGCCGTACGCCCACTCCGCCTCCAACTGCCATATCGGCACGCCTACTTGCCTATCCCCGCCAACCTCAAGGAGAGCTCCGTGGACAAGCGCCGAACCGTCGTGCTCGACCCCTTCGGCAGGGCCGTCCCCGAAGAAGCCGCCCGGCTGCGCGCACTCGGCACCCTCGTCCCCGTGGAACTCCCCGGCGGTGTCCCCGCCTGGGCCGTCACCCGGTACGACCTCCTGAAGTCGCTGATGCTCGACCCCCGCGTCAGCCGGGACGCCCGCCGCCACTGGGCCCTGTACGACAAGGTCGCCGGCGAACCGGGCTGGGCCTGGCTCTACAGCTGGACCAGCATCGTCAACATGCTCAGTTCCTACGGCGAGGACCACACCCGCCTGCGGAAGCTGGTGGCCCCGAGTTTCACCCGGCACCGCACCGAGGCCATGCTGCCGCGGGTGCGGGAGATCACCGCGGGTCTGCTGGACGCGATGGCGGAGATCCCGGCGGGCCAAGTCGTCGATCTGCGGGCGGAGTTCGCGCATCCGCTGCCGATGCGGATGATCTGCGACCTGTTCGGTGTGCCGGAGCGGATGCGGGACGCGGTCGCGCGGCTCATCGAGGGGATCATGGACACCACCGGTACCCCGGAGCAGGCCGCGGACGTCCTCGAACAGATCGTGACCGTGCTCCCGGCGCTGATAGCGGAGAAGAGCGAGCACCCCGGCGACGACCTGACCACCGAGCTGATCACGGTCCGCGACCAGGGTGACCGGCTCTCCGAGGAGGAGCTGATCCACACCCTTCTCCTCGTCATCGGCGCCGGTTTCGAGACGACCGTCAACCTGATCGGCAACGCCGTCCACGCCCTGCTCCGCCACCCCGACCAGCTGAAGCGGGTGCTGGCCGGGCAGTTGACCTGGGACCAGGTGATCCAGGAGACGCTGCGCTGGGCCCCGTCGATCGCCAACGTGCCGTTGCGTTACGCGGTTTCCGACATCACGACCCCCGACGGCACGACGATCCGCGCCGGGGAGGCCATCCTCACGACCATCGCCGCGGCGGGCCACGACCCGGAGCGCTTCGGCCCCGACGCCCACCTGTTCGACGTGACCAGGAACGCGGACGGGCATCTCGCCCTGGGCATCGGGGTGCACCGCTGCGTCGGCGCCCCGCTGGCCCGCATGGAGACGCTCGCCGCGCTGCCCGCGCTCTTCGCTCGCTTCCCGGGCATCTCCCTGGCCGTGGAGGACGACGACCTGGAACAGGTCCCCTCGTTCATCGCCCAGGGCTGGCGGGCACTGCCCGTCCGGCTCGCGCCCACAACTCCCCCCGCCTGACCCGGAGTCGTCGGAGTCGTCGGAGTCGGCACAACGGCGCCCACCTCCCTCAGACCGCCCGGCTCGGCGATGCCCGACCCGAGGTGCGAGAATCCTGCACTTCACCGGCCTTCAGCAGCGGGCAGGGCACCTCAGCGCAGAGGGAGATGGCATGGGCTTGGGACAGCCGTTCGGCTCCTACCAGAACGAGATCTATCTGAACGGGCTCGGCGGCATCGTGCCGTCCTACCCCATGGCCTTCGCGGAGTTGGAGGACCGGGCGAGCTCCGCGCTGCCGCCCTCCGTGTGGTCGTACGTCGCGGGCGGCGCGGGCGACGAACGCACCCAGCGGGCCAACGTCACCGCCTTCGACCACTGGGGCCTGGTCCCCCGCATGTTCGTCGGCGCGGCCGAACGCGACCTGTCCGTAGACCTGTTCGGGATGAAACTGCCCTCTCCCGTCTTCATGGCACCGATCGGCGTCATCGGCCTGTGCGCGCAGGACGGCCACGGCGACCTGGGGACCGCAAGAGCCGCCGCGCGCACCGGAGTTCCGATGGTCGCCTCCACGCTCACGGTCGACCCGCTGGAGGAGGTCGCGGGCGAGTTCGGGGACACCCCGGGCCTCTTCCAGCTCTACACGCCCACCGACCGCGACCTCGCCGCGAGCCTCGTCCACCGCGCCGAACAGGCCGGCTACAAGGGCATCGTGGTCACCCTGGACACCTGGGTCACCGGCTGGCGCCCCCGCGACCTGTCGACCGCCAACTTCCCCCAGCTGCGCGGCCATTGCCTCGCCAACTACACCAGCGACCCGGTCTTCCGCGCCCGCCTCGCCCGCACCCCGGAGGAGGACCCGCAGTCCGCGGTCCTGCTCTGGACCCAGCTCTTCGGCAACCCTCTCACCTGGGACGACCTCCCCTGGCTACGGTCCCTCACCGACCTCCCGCTGATCGTGAAGGGCATCTGCCACCCCGAGGACGTACGCCGCGCGAAGGACGGAGGCGTGGACGGCGTCTACTGCTCCAACCACGGCGGCCGCCAGGCCAACGGCGGCCTCCCCGCCCTGGACGCGCTGCCCGCCGTGGTCGAGGCGGCGGACGGCCTCCCGGTCCTGTTCGACTCCGGCATCCGCAGCGGCGCCGACATCGTCAAGGCCGTCGCCCTGGGCGCCACGGCCGTAGGGATCGGCCGCCCGTACGCCTACGGCCTCGCCCTCGGCGGCACGGACGGCATCGTCCACGTCCTCCGCTCACTCCTCGCGGAAGCCGACCTGATCATGGCGGTGGACGGCTACCCGACGCTGCCCGACCTCACGCGGGAGGCCCTCCAGCGCGTCGTATGACAGACCCCTCAGCCGGTCCGGCGGATGAGCGCCAGGTACATCGCGTCGGTCCCGTGCAGATGCGGCCACAGCTGTACGTCGGGACCCGCGCCGAGTTCCGGGACGTCCGGGAGGAGCGGGCGGGCGTCGATCAGTTCGGTCTGCGGGTACTGCTTGAGGATGTCGTCCACGACGGCCCGGGTCTCGGCGAGGTGCGGTGAGCAGGTCGCGTAGCCGACGACACCGCCGACCCGCACGGATTCGAGCGCGGTGCTCAGCAGGTCGCGCTGGAGGGGCGCGAATCCTTCGAGGTCCTCGGGTCGGCGCCGCCAACGGGCCTCGGGCCGCCGACGCAGGGCGCCGAGCCCCGTGCACGGCACGTCCATCAGGACGCGGTCGAAGCTGCCGGGACGCCACGGCGGCCGGGTCCCGTCGGCGGTGATGACCTGGTACGGCCCGGGGTTCCCGGCGAGCGCCTTCGCCACCAGGCCCGCACGTTTCGGCTGCTTCTCGGAGGCGAGGAGCATCGCCCCGCGCTCGGCGGCCACGGCGGCGAGGAGGGCGGCCTTGCCGCCGGGGCCCGCGCACCCGTCGAGCCACTTCTCGTCCGGCCCGTCGAGGGGCGCGTTGGCGAGCGCGAGCGCGACCAGCTGACTGCCCTCGTCCTGCACCCCCGCCCGGCCCTCCTTCACGGCTTCTACGGCCCCGGGCTCGCCGCCCTCACTGAGCCGCACGGCGTACGGCGACCAGCGCCCCGGCAGCGCGGCCTCCTCGCGGAGCAGTTCCTCGGTGGTGGACCGGCCGGGCCGGGCGACCAGGGTCACCTCGGGCCGTTCGTTGTCGGCCGCCAACAGGCTCTCGATACCGGCGCGTCCGCCGCCGAGCGAGTCCCACAGCGCGGAGACGACCCAGCGCGGGTGCGAGTGCACGATCGCGAGGTTGTCCTCGGGGTCGTCGTCGTAGGGCGGCGCGACCCGCTCGATCCAGGTGTCGAGGTCGTCGCGCGCGACCTTGCGCAGCACGGCGTTGACGAACTTGGCCCGTCCGTCGCCGAGCACGACCCGGGCGAGTTCGACGGAGGCGGACACGGCCGCGTGGCTCGGGATCCGCGTCCCGAGCAGCTGGTGCACCCCGAGGCTGAGCACGTCCAGCACCGGCGGGTCGACCTCGCGCAGCGGCCGGTCGACGCAGGAGGCGATGATCGCGTCGTACGTCCCCTGCCGGCGCAGTGTGCCGTAGACCAGCTCGGTGGCGAGGGCCGCGTCCCGGGAGTCGAAATCGCCCTTCTCACGGGCCTTCCTCAGCAGCGGCGGCAGCACGAGGTTGGCATACGCGTCCCGCTCGTCCACGGCCCGCAGCGCCTCGAAGGCGAGGAAACGGACGGGGTCCTTCTGCGGCCGACGGTAGGGCTTGCCGGGCTTACGGGGTCGCGGGGACTGCTCGCTCACGAAAAAGGTGCTCCGGATTTCTGGCTGAGATGTAGACCCAGCCTACGTCGCACCGCCCCGACCGCGCGCGGTCCGTCAGGCCCCGACGGTCCCGAGGCCCTCCCCCGCGCCGATCCGCGCCCCGCGCGCCCAGTCCGCCGCCCGCATCGGCTTCTTGCCCTGCGCCTGCACCCACAGCAGCTCGACGGCGTACGAACCGGTGCCCACGTAGACGTTGTTCTTGCCGACGGCCAGCGCACCGGGCGCGAGGTCGGTCCGCTCCGGCACGGGCACCGCCTGAATCAGCTTGAGCCGCTCACCGCGGAACACGGTCCAGGCCCCGGGCGCGGGCGTGCATCCGCGCACCACCCGGTCCACGCGCAGCGCGGGAGCCGCCCACGTCACCTCCGCGTCCTCGACATTGATCTTCGGGGCGAGGGTGATGCCCTCGTTCGGCTGCGGTACGGCCTTCAGGGTGCCGTCCTCGATGCCGTCCATGGTCGCGGCGAGCAGGCCCGAGCCGGCGAACGCGAGCCGGGTGAGCAGATCGCCGCTGGTGTCGGTGGGGCGGATCTCCTCGGTGACGGTGCCGTAGACGGGCCCGGAGTCCAGGCCCTCCTCGATCAGGAAGGTGGAGGCGCCGGTGATCTCGTCGCCGGACATGATCGAGTGCTGCACGGGGGCGGCGCCGCGCCAGGCGGGGAGCAGCGAGAAGTGCAGGTTGACCCAGCCGTGGGCGGGGATGTCGAGGGCGACGCGGGGCAGCAGGGCGCCGTAGGCGACGACGGGACAGCAGTCGGGCGCGATCTCCCGCAGCCGCTCCAGGAACTCCGGGTCGCGCGGCTTGACGGGCTTCAGCACCTCGATGCCCGCCTCCTCGGCCCGCTCGGCGACGGGACTCGCCACCAGCCTGCGCCCACGCCCGGCCGGCGCGTCGGGCCGCGTGACGACGGCGGCCACCTCGTGCCGCCCGGAGGCGATCAGGGCGTCCAGGGCGGGAACGGCGACCTCGGGGGTACCGGCGAAGACGAGCTTCATGGGAGGGTTCGGGCCTCTCGGGCGGAGGTGGGCGGGCAGCACACCAGTCTATGGCGCGTCCCGGCACGCGCGCCCGGCGGCTCACACCCGTCAACTCACCGACAACTCCCCCAACTCCCCGGCGCCCGCAGCGCACACCGGTTCTGCGGGGGCGTACGCATATGCCCCTACGCCCCCTTCGCGTGACCAGCGGAGCGCACAGGCGTTGGTCAAGAAAGAGTTGACCTCCTTGGGCCGCATTCGCGTGGCCCGATCCTTTTCAACGCCGGTTCGAGAGGCTTGTTCATGGCCGACCACGCAACCCACGACGCCCAGGCTCGGGCCAGCCTGCACTTGCTGGTGCGGGACATCGAGCGGGTCCGCCGGCAGGTGGACGCACTGCGCACGCTCACCGCCCAGCTGGGCAACGTCTACCGCCCGCGCCGCTCCGGCCCGTCCACGGGCTTCGTCGTCTACGGACGCGCTCCCGCCCCGACGGTCCGTCTCGCGCAGGAGCTGCGGGACAGTGTCGAGACCCTGGTCACGGCCGCCGTGGACTTCGACCGCTCACTCGGCTTCTCGTGGGACGCGGTGGGCTCGGCCCTGGGCGTCACCAAGCAGGCGGTCCACCGCCGCTACGGCGCCCGCCGCGCCGCCACCCAGGCCGCGGCCGACGCCGAGCGCACGACGGAGGCGGCGACGACCCGCCCGGTAGGCGTGAACACCGGCCTCCCCACGATGCCCACACTCCCCACGCTCCCCGCGCTCCCGACGGTCCCCGCCGCCCGCTCCATGCCGACCCAGCCCACAGCAGGCAGCCCCACCCTCCGCGAAGAGCCCAGGCCCACGGCTTTCCCGGGCCCCCGAAACGGCTGACCCCCACCCGAACCTTGCCTGCCTCCCGGCGAAAACCCGGGAGGCAGCTGCATGTTCAAACCCAGTTCGCCCGCAGCCCCAGCCCGGACCCACGCACGGCCGCCCGCAAACGCAGACCAAGCGGGCGCACAGCCACCCGCTGGCCGCTGGCCGCTGGCCGCTGGCCGCCGACGAGAACCCCCACGGCAAGGGTCCACTCCTCAACCGACGGTGGACGCCGGGCACGGGGCACACGCCCACCCGACAACCGTCGGCCGCCGACGGCGAGAACTCCACACCAAAGGCCCACTCCTCAACCGACGGTGAACTCCAGGCACGCGGACACACACCCACCCGCCAGCCGCCAGCCTCTGGCCGCCGACGGCGAGAACCCCCACGGGAAACGTCCACCTCTCAACGGACGGTGAACGGGCGGTGCGCGGGTGGGAGACAAACCGAGGCCGAAGGCCGAGGTGGCTCACCCAATATCCGGCGGATCAACACGCACCCGCACCACATCCCCCCCACCCCGAGCCATCCGAGCAGCCTGCGCAGCCTTCAACGCGGCAGCCAACGCCCCCCCACTCCCCGGCCGCACCCGAATCAACGCCCGCACCCACTCCTCCCCGACAGGCGGATCCCCCACCCGCCGAGCCCGCCCCGCCGAAGCAACCGGCACCACCATCGCAACCGGCCCCAACACCTCAGCATCCGGCGGCAGTTCAACAGCGGCAAGAAACTCCGCAACAGCCCCCGCAACCCCCGCCACCGCAGCCATCCGAGAAACCGGCGGAAACCCCAACTCCCCCCGCTCCGCAAGCTCCCGCACCGCATGACCGACGGGATCCCACCGCACCAACGCCTGCACAGGCCGCAAGGTAGGTTCCGCAACCACAACCACAGTCCCCCCACCCCCCTGCGCCCGCACCAACGAACTCGCCGCGATCCACCGCCGCAACGCATCCTCCCCGGCCCGCAGATCAGGCCGCCCGAGCATCGCCCACCCGTCCAGCAGCAACGCCGCCGCATATCCCCCGTCGGCAACCGGCTCGGCCCCCGGCGTACTCACGACCAACGCAGGCGTCCCCGGCACAGTGTCGAGCACCTGCTCCCGCCCGGACGTCCGCACCGGCACCGCAGGAAACGCCCGCCCCAACTCCTCCGCGGTCCGCCGCGCCCCCACGATCTGGGCCCGCAACCGGAACCCCCCGCACTCGGGACAGTGCCAGGAGTTCTCCTCGACCCCGCACCACCCGCACCGCAGCACACCCGCGTCCTGCCCCTCCAACGGCCCCGCACAGTGCCGACACCGCGCGGCGGCCCGACACTGAGCACACGCCATCCGCGGCACATACCCCCGCCGAGGCACCTGCACCAGGACAGGCCCGTGCTTCAGCCCCTCCCGCACCGCCTGCCACGCCAGCGTCGGCAACCGCGCGGCCCGAGCCGCCTCGTCCCGCGCCAAGTCCCCGTCCCCCACGGTCCGTACGAGCGGAGCGGCCCCCCGCACCTGCTCGCGCGACGCGACCAACGGCCGCGCCCACCCGCTCTCCACCAGCTGCGCGGCCTCCACCGTGCAACTCCAACTCCCCAACAGAAACCCGCACTTGTCCAACGCGGCCCGCAGCAGCAACACATCCCGCGCATGCGGCTGCGGCGCGTGCGGCTCGCTGTGACTCCCGTCCCCGTCGTCCCAGATCGCGACAAGCCCCAGATCCTGTACGGGCGCGAACATCGCGGCCCGCGTCCCGACGACCGCGCGCACGGACCCCCGCCGCACGGCCAGCCACTGCCGATACCGCTTCTCGGGCCCCGCATCGGCGGTGAGCAGCGCATGCCGCCCTTCCCCCAGCAGCGCGGTCAGCGCGGCATCGACCCGCCCGGCGGCCCGCCCGTCCGGTACGACGACGAGCGCCCCGCGCCCCGAGGCGAGCGTCGCGGCGACGGCCCGCGCGATCTCCTCGCTCCACCCGGGCCCCGGCAACGCGTTCCACACGGCCCGGGGCGCACCCCCCGACGCGAGCGCCTCCAGGAACCCGGCCCCCCGCTCGTACCGCCCCCAGGACCCCGCCTCGGGCACCGCAGGCGGCGGCAACGGCGCGGGCGACGGCTTCTGCTCGGCCCGAGCACTACGCGGCGGCACGGCGAGCTGCAGCACATCGGCAAGGCTCCCGGCGTACCGATCGGCAACGGCCCGAGCAAGCCCCAGCAACTCTTCACTCAGCACAGGCTCGGGCGACACGACCTGCGCCAGCGCGGCAAGCGGCCCGGAGTAATCCGACTCGGCCAGCCGCTCGACAAGAAACCCGTCGATCAGCCCCCCGCCCTCACGCCGCCCGTCCCGCACCCGATGCCGCCCGGCCCCGAACCGCACCCGCACCCGCACCCCGGGCTGCGCATCGGCGTCAAGTTCCTCGGGCACGGCATAGTCGAAGTACCGGTCAAGATGCAGCACCCCTTTGTCGACGAGCACCCGCGCAACCGGCAACCGCCCGGCCAACGCGGCCCCCCGCCATGTCCGCGGCTTCGCCTTCGGCCCCTTCGCCTGCCGCACACTCTCCCGAATCAACGCAAGCTGCTCAGGCGGCGCACCCTCCGCACCGCCACCCCGTTCCCCGTTCTCGCTGCTCACCCTTGCATTCTTACCAAACGCCACTGACAACGGCTGCCGCCCGCCATACGCACTCGCCCCTCTAGCCCTCGGCGAGGACCCGAACAATGAGATCTTCCGCGAAGGCCATGTCCTCATCCGGGTCACTGTCGCGGAACCGCCCCCCGGCCTCCGAGGCGGCGAACCCGAGCATGAACGTGGACAGTAGCCGCTCGGCCCGCGGAATCCGCTCCTCCTGAAGACCGGCGGCGCGCAGCGCACCGTAGACCGCGTTCCGAGGCCCGACGGCCTCCGGGGTGACCGCAGGACGCTGGAAGAGCAGCAGGAACAGATCGGGGTGGCGTCGAGCCGTGGCCCGCATACTGCGGCCGAGCAGACGCAGTTGTTCCCGCCAGCCCAGCCCGGGCCCGGGCACCTCGATCTCCAGCAACAGCCGCTCCACGAGGCCGTCGAGAAGTCCCTGCTTGTCGCCGACGTGCCGGTAGAGCGTCATCGGGTTCACGTCGAGTTCCTGCGCGACGGCCCGCATCGTGACCGCCGACAGCCCCTTCCGGGTCGCCAACTCCCACGTCACGTCCAGCACTTGATCACGACTGATACGCCGTGCGGTCACTTGACATCCTCCTCCGAAGCTACGTATACACAGTATACGTATACGTTGTATATATCGAAGGAATCGAGGGAGCAGCAACCATGCTGACCGTCACCGGCCTGCGCAAACGATGGGGCCCCGTCCAGGCCCTCGACGGCTTCGACCTCCACGTCGACCCCGGCGAGATCTGCGGCCTGATAGGCCACAACGGCGCGGGCAAAACCACCTTCGCCCGCACGGTCGCCGGCCTGGAGCACCCCGACGCGGGCACGGTCCTCGTAGCCGGAGTGAACCTCCCCACGGCCCCACGCTCCGCCCGCACCCTGATCGGCCTGGCCCCCCAGGAACTGGCCCTCTACCCCACCGCCACACTCCGCCAGAACCTGCGCCTCTACGGCGGCCTCGCCGGCCTGCGCCGATCCGAACTGCGCACCGAACTGGCCGCCGTAGCAGAAGAGTTGCTCCTCACCGACGTACTCGACCGCCCCATCACAACACTCTCCGGCGGCCAACAGCGCCGCGCCCAGGCGGCCACGGTCCTCCTCCCCCGCCCTCGCGTCCTGCTGCTCGACGAACCGACCGTCGGCGCCGACCCCACCACCCGCGAGGCGCTCCTACGACTCGTCAGGACCCGCGCCGACGAAGGCGCCGCCATCTGCTACACCACGCACTACCTACCGGAGTTGGAGCACCTGGACGCCACGCTCGCGGTCGCCGCGTCCGGCCGCGTGATCGCCCGCGGAAACCGCGCCGCCCTCCTGAACGGCCTGCCCGGCGAGGTCACCGTGACATTCGACGGCCCTGTACCCGGGCACCTGACGCAGTCCTCGACCGCCCTCGACGAACTGCGCTTCAGCACCACGGCTCCGGCACAGGCACTGGCCCGTTTCCTCCACGACCTGGGCCCCGACACCACCCGGGTCCGTTCGGCCACGATCCGCGAACCCTCACTGGACGACCTCTACCGCAGCCTGGCCACGCGCCAACTCCCCACGGAGACCCACGATGCGGCCTGAACTCACGTCACCCACGGCCCACCGCACCTGGGTCATGACCCGCCACACCCTGGTCCTACTGGTCCGGGGCCCGGGAACCCCACTCGCCTACACCGTCATGTCCCTGGTGCTGCTGAGCGTGCTCCACCCGGTGTACGACCGCCTGGCCACCCCCGGCACACCGGGCATCGTGCAGGCCGCTCCGGGCATCGCGGTGATGTTCACCCTGCTCGCCCTGGACGTGGCCGGCCAACTCCTGCTCTCCGAACGCACCTGGCACACCTGGGACCGCCTGCGCTCCGGCCCGGCATCCCCGTCGACGATCCTGGCCGGCAAGGCCCTCCCGTTGGTCACGCTGTTCCTGGCCCAGCAGACCGTACTGTTCCTCTTCGCCGCCACGGCCTTCGGTTTCCCCCTCACCGCCGGCACCTGGCGAGTCCCCCTACTGGCCCTCCTCTGGGCGGCCTGCGTCACCTCCTGCGGCCTCGCCCTCGGCGTCCACGCCCGCACCCAGGGCCAGTTGGCCGCCGCCTCCGACATAGGCGCCCTCACGATCACCTGCCTCAGCGGCTGCCTGGTCCCCCTCACCGTCCTCCCCCACTGGGTCTCCACGGTGGCCCCCGCGACCCCGGGCTACTGGGCCCTGCACGGCTTCCAGGCAGCGGTCACCGGCGACACCCGCGCCTACGCGCACTCGGCGGCGGTCATCGCAGCCATCACCGCGGCGGCACTCGTGGTCTCGGTCCGGGGTATCCGCCGCTGATCTAGACGGGAAAACACCGAGGCCCGGCTCCCCCAAGGGAAACCGGGCCTCGCAGAGCCTGAAGGCAGCGCAGGAGCTAGCGCAGGAACTACAGTCCCGCGGCCTTCCGCAGCGCGTCCACGCGGTCGGTGCGCTCCCACGTGAAGTCGGGGATCTCACGGCCGAAGTGGCCGTACGCCGCGGTCTGGGCGTAGATCGGGCGCAGCAGGTCGAGGTCGCGGATGATGGCGGCCGGGCGGAGGTCGAAGACCTCGTCGATCGCCTTCTCGATCCGGTCCGTGTCGACCTTGGCCGTGCCGAACGTCTCGACGAACAGGCCCACCGGCTCGGCCTTGCCGATCGCGTACGCGACCTGGACCTCGCAGCGCGAGGCGAGGCCCGCGGCGACGACGTTCTTCGCTACCCAGCGCATCGCGTACGCCGCCGAACGGTCCACCTTCGACGGGTCCTTGCCCGAGAAGGCGCCGCCGCCGTGACGGGCCATGCCGCCGTACGTGTCGATGATGATCTTGCGGCCGGTCAGGCCGGCGTCGCCCATCGGGCCGCCGATCTCGAAGCGGCCGGTCGGGTTGACCAGGAGGCGGTAGTTCTCCGTGTCGAGCTTGATGCCGTCTTCCAGGAGCGCCTTCAGCTCGGCCTCGACCACGAACTCGCGGATGTCGGGGGCGAGCAGCGACTCCAGGTCGATGTCCGACGCGTGCTGCGAGGAGACGACGACCGTGTCGAGACGGACGGCCTTGTCGCCGTCGTACTCGATGGTGACCTGGGTCTTGCCGTCGGGGCGCAGGTACGGGATCGTCCCGTTCTTGCGGACCTCCGAGAGGCGCTTCGCGAGGCGGTGCGCCAGGAAGATCGGGAGCGGCATCAGCGTCGGCGTCTCGTCCGTCGCGTAGCCGAACATCAGGCCCTGGTCGCCCGCGCCCTGCTTGTCGAGCTCGTCGTCATCGCCCTCGACACGGTTCTCGTACGCCGTGTCGACGCCCTGCGCGATGTCCGGGGACTGCGCGCCGATCGACACCGACACACCGCAGGAGGCGCCGTCGAAGCCCTTCTTCGAGGAGTCGTAGCCGATCTCCAGGATCTTGTCGCGGACGAGCTGCGCGATGGGCGCGTAGGTCTTGGTGGTGACCTCGCCGGCCACGTGCACCAGGCCGGTCGTGATCAGCGTCTCGACGGCGACCCGGGAGGTCGGGTCCTCCGCCAGAAGCGCGTCGAGAATGGTGTCGCTGATCTGGTCAGCGATCTTGTCGGGGTGACCTTCGGTCACGGACTCCGAGGTGAACAGACGACGGGACACAACGCTCCCTGAGGTTGCAGCGGCTGCTGGCTGATCATTGGCGGACGGGACGGGAGCTGCGCCCGACGTCGTCCGAGAACAGTTTATCGGTCGCGGTCGACAGACGGTCCCCCTGTCTCGTCTCTCGGGAAACGCTGTGACCTGCGGCACGCGCATTTTGCCGAATGCCGAGTGCCGTTGGCCAGAGCCGCCACGCACCAATGTCAGGTTTCGGCGAACTGACAGACGGCTGACAGATGGCTGAAACACATCAGGCGAGACGCTGTGCCACCAGGTCCCACACGGTCTCGGCCAGCGCTTCCTTCGGGCCGTACGGAACGGCGGTCTCGCTGCCGTCGGCACCCAGCACAACCGCCTCGTTCTCCTCGGAACCGAACGTCTTGCGCTCCCCCACCTCGTTCACCACCAGCAGATCGCACCCCTTGCGTGCCAGTTTGGTACGGCCGTTGGCGAGGACGTCGTCCGTCTCGGCGGCGAACCCGACGACCACCTGTCCGGGACGGGCCCGCTCGGCGGAGATCTCCGCGAGGATGTCCGGATTCCGCACCAGGACGATCGGGTCGGGTTCCTTGCCGTCCTTCTTTTTGATCTTCCCGGACGCGTACTCCGCCGGTCGGAAGTCCGCGACCGCCGCCGCCATGACGACGGCGTCCGCGTCCGCGGCGGCCTTCAGCACCGCTTCCCGCAGCTGTACAGCGGTCCCGACAGCGACGACGTCCACGCCCGCCGGGTCCGGCAGTCCCGTGTTCGCGGCGATCAGCGTGACCCGGGCACCCCGGGCGGCGGCCGTCCGCGCGAGGGCGTAACCCTGCTTGCCGGAGGAGCGGTTGCCGAGGAAGCGGACCGGGTCGAGGGGCTCACGGGTGCCGCCGCCGCTGACGACGACGTGCCGGCCCTTGAGGTCGGGCTCGGTGACGCCCCGCGCGAGCACCCGGCGGCAGACCTCGAAGATCTCGGTGGGGTCGGGCAGTCGGCCCTTGCCGGTGTCGACGCCGGTCAGTCGGCCGACGGCCGGTTCGATCACCACGGCACCCCGGCGGCGCAGCGTCGCCACGTTCTCCTGGGTGGCCGGGTGCTCCCACATCTCCGTGTGCATGGCGGGCGCGAAGACGACCGGACAGCGGGCGGTGAGAAGGGTGTTGGTGAGGAGGTCGTCGGCCAGGCCGTGGGCCGCCTTCGCCAGCATGTCCGTCGTCGCCGGTGCCACGATCACCAGGTCGGCGCTCTGTCCGATGCGCACATGCGGGACCTCGTGGACGTCGTCCCACACCTCGGTCGAGACGGGGTGCCCGGAGAGCGCGGACCAGGTGGCCGCGCCGACGAAGTGCAGGGCGGAGGCGGTGGGGACGACGCGGACGTCATGGCCCGACTCCGTCAGTCTGCGCAGCAGTTCGCATGCCTTGTATGCGGCGATGCCTCCGCTGACCCCCAGAACGACCTTGGGCTTGTCCACCGTCTCTCCCCGAACTCGGAAACGTGCGTGCGACTCGTGCGATCTGTACGACTCCATGACACACCACAGGCCCGACAGTCGCTGCCGGGCCTGTGGATAAAGCTGCTGCGGCTCAGGTCGCGGGGCCCTCGACGGCCTCGGAGGTGAGCAGACCCGCGTTGATCTCGCGCAGGGCGATGGAGAGCGGCTTCTCGTGGACGTGGGTGTCGACGAGCGGACCGACGTACTCAAGCAGGCCCTCGCCGAGCTGCGAGTAGTACGCGTTGATCTGACGGGCACGCTTGGCGGCGTAGATCACGAGGCTGTACTTCGAGTCCGTGGCCTCGAGGAGCTCGTCGATCGGAGGGTTGATGATGCCCTCGGGAGCGGTGATGGAAGAGGACACGCTCTGCCTTCCGAAAGATGGGATGAGATCGGAAAAACGATCACACAACTTCCATCAAGGCTAGCAGCTCGCGCGCTACGTCCTCGACGGAGGTGTTGACCAGGGTCGCGTCGAACTCGGGCTCCGCCGCGAGCTCGATCTTGGCCGCGTCCAAGCGGCGCTCGATCACCTCGGGCGGCTCGGTGCCCCGTCCGGTGAGCCTGCGCACCAGCTCCTCCCAGGAGGGAGGAGCCAGGAACACCGAGTGCGCCTCGGACATGGACTCGCGGACCTGTCGGGCGCCCTGGAGATCGATCTCCAGGAGGACCGGTACGCCGGACTCCAGGTGCTCGAGTACGGCGGTACGCGGCGTGCCGTAGCGGTTGCCCGCGAATTCGGCCCACTCCAGAAGCTCGCCGTTGGCGATCAGCTTGTCCATCTCCTCGTCGGAGACGAAGAAGTAGTGGACGCCGTGCTTCTCGCCGGGGCGGGGCCTGCGGGTCGTCGCCGACACCGAGAGCCACACCTCGGGGTGTTCCTTGCGCATATGGGCGACGACCGTGCTCTTGCCGACCCCAGAGGGGCCGGAGAGCACGGTCAGCCGCGGACGTACGTCCGGGGGCTCGGGGGTCGTCCCCCGGAATGTTGCAGCCATGCAGCGATTATTCCAGCAATCCCGGTGTGCCCGGGACTCCCGGTCCGGAGTATCCGGACTCAGGAACCAGTGCTGCCGAACTCACGCTCCAGGGAGGCGATCTGGTTGGAACCAAGGCCACGGACACGGCGGCTCTCGGAGATACCGAGTCGCTCCATGATCTGCTTGGCGCGGACCTTGCCCACGCCGGGCAGAGACTCAAGCAGGGCGGAGACCTTCATCTTGCCGATGACGTCGTTCTCCTGGCCCTGCTTGATGACGTCATGCAGGGAGGCGCCGGAGTGCTTGAGTCGATTCTTGACCTCGGCCCGCTCCCGGCGAGCCGCGGCGGCCTTTTCGAGCGCGGCTGCGCGCTGTTCAGGGGTAAGGGGCGGAAGAGCCACGCCTACGTCACCTCGGATGTCGAACTGTCGGATACGGACCGGTGAGGAACCTAGTCGCCCCACACCTGGGGAGCTACGAGCAACACGCTTGCCCGTTGTCCCCCACTACCTAAAGGGTGTGGGGGTACCCCCACTGCTCGGAGACTAGCGGCCAGGGACGCCAGAGTCAGCGAGAACAGAGGAAAAGTCCTGGTCAGCCTGCGCCAGGCCGGACATTCCCGACATAATGCCCCTGATTTGAGGATGTATTCAGACTCAAGTCGCTCCGGAGTCGCTCGTCGAGCCACTCATCGGAGGACTCGATCGACCCGTTCGAACACCTCAGACGGTCGCAAAGGCGACGCGGATCTCCTCCGCGAAGCCGTCCGAGGCCGTCCGCAGGGCTCCCACGTCGGGACCGTGACGTAGAACACTCCGGCTCACGTTCGGGACGACGTTGCGCAGCGCCGACCCGAAGACCCCGGAAAGATCCGCCGGAGTGGCCCCCTGCGCCCCGATGCCGGGCGCGAGGATCGGACCGTTGATGGCGAGGTCGTACGACGACAGGTCGCCCAGCGTGGCGCCGACGACGGCCCCGAAGGAGCCCAGCGGCTCCTCCCCGGCGTTCTCGGCGGCCAAGTGGGCCAGCATGGTCGCTCCGATGTTCCGGCCGTCCGCGCGGACCGCGTGCTGCACCTCGCCGCCCTCCGGGTTGGAGGTCAGCGCGAGCACGAAGAGGCCGGCGCCGCTCTCTCGGGCCAGTTCGATCGCCGGGGCGAGCGAGCCGTAGCCGAGATACGGCGAGACGGTCAGCGCGTCGGAGAAGAGCGGGGAGTCCTTCCGGAGGAAGGATTCGGCGTACGCGGCCATGGTCGAGCCGATGTCGCCGCGCTTGGCGTCCATCACGACCAGCGCGCCGGCCGCCCGCGCCTCCTCGACGGACTTCTCCAGGACGGCGATCCCGCGCGAGCCGAAGCGCTCGAAGAAGGCGCTCTGCGGCTTCAGGACGGCGACCCGGTCGGCGAGCGCCTCGACGACCGTGCGGCTGAACCGCTCCAGCCCGGCCACGTCGTCGTTCAGGCCCCACTCGGTGAGCAGCGAGGCGTGCGGGTCGATGCCGACGCAGAGCGGGCCGCGCTCGTCCATGGCCGAGCGGAGACGTGCGCCGAAAGGTTCGAGGGGGCTCATACCGGCTGCTTCCTTACATCGGCGCCGACCGCGTCGGCGAGGGTGGCGTACGGGCTCGTGCGCAGGCGTGCGGCGAGGCCCTTGTGGATCGCGCGGCCCCAGAAGGGCCCTTCGTAGATGAAGGCGCTGTAGCCCTGCACGAGCGTGGCGCCGGCGAGGATGCGCTGCCAGGCGTCCTCGGCGTTCTCGATGCCGCCGACGCCGACGAGGGTGATGCGGTCGCCCACGCGCGCGTAGAGACGGCGCAGTACCTCCAGAGAGCGGGACTTCAGGGGCGCTCCC
The DNA here is from genome assembly GCF_045162825.1 of Streptomyces prunicolor. NCBI lineage: Bacteria > Bacillati > Actinomycetota > Actinomycetes > Kitasatosporales > Streptomycetaceae > Streptomyces > Streptomyces prunicolor. The sequence continues at coordinate 1,916,961 of NZ_CP108676.1, forward strand.
GACAGTCCGCCGGTCTCCTTGACGAGTTCGGGTTCGGATGTCAGACCGAGTCCCTCGCGCGCGATGGTCGTGTTCGTGGCGATGATGCCGTCCAGGCCGAGTTCGACGGCAAGGTCGGCGACCGCGTCCACGTCCTCGTCGGCGAGGTCCGGGGCGATCTTCACCAGGAGCGGGACGCGGCGGTCGGTCACCGCGCGGTCGGCGGCCTCGCGGACGGCGGTCAGCAGCGGGCGCAGTGCCTCGGTCGCCTGGAGGTTGCGCAGCCCGGGCGTGTTGGGTGACGACACGTTGACGACGAGATAGTCGGCGTGCCGGGCGAGCCGCTCGGTCGACTTCACGTAGTCGCCGACGGCCTCCTCCTCGGGTACGACCTTGGTCTTGCCGATGTTGACGCCGACGACGGTCCTGAAGACCGCCTCACGAGCCTCCAGACGGGCTGCCACGGCCGCGGAGCCCTCGTTGTTGAAGCCCATGCGGTTGATCAGCGCCCGGTCCGGCACGAGGCGGAACAGCCGCTTCTTGGGGTTGCCGGGCTGCGGCTCCCCCGTGACCGTGCCGATCTCGACGTGGTCGAAGCCGAGCATCGACATGCCGTCGATCGCGACCGCGTTCTTGTCGAAGCCGGCGGCGAGCCCGAAGGGGCCGTGCATCCGCAGCCCGAAGGCCTCGGTCCGCAACTCCGCGAACCGGGGCGCGAGGGCGGCCGCGACGAACGTGCGCAGGACGGGGATGCGGACGGCCAGCCGGATCCAGCGGAAGGCGAGGTGGTGCGCCTGCTCCGGGTCCATCCGTTTGAAGACCAGACGGAAGAAAAGCTTGTACATCTCAGTGTCCTCACGAGAAGGGGGACACCGTTTCCGGTGTCCCCCTCAAGGCTGCTAGTCGCGGGCCGCGGTCAGGTGTTCGGCGTGTTCCTGGAGTGAACGCACGCCCACGTCACCGTGGTTGAGGGCGTCGATGCCCTGGACGGCGGCGGCGAGCGCCTGGACCGTCGTCAGGCACGGGACCGACCGCGCCACGGCCGCCGTACGGATCTCGTAGCCGTCGAGGCGGCCGCCGGTTCCGTAAGGCGTGTTGACGATGAGGTCGACCTCGCCGTCGTGGATGAGCTGGACGATGGTCTTCTCGCCGTTCGGGCCGACGCCCTCGGACTGCTTGCGGACGACCGTGGCGTTGAGGCCGTTGCGCTTGAGGACCTCGGCGGTGCCGGAGGTGGCGAGCAACTCGAAGCCGTGGGCGACCAGTTCACGCGCCGGGAAGATCATCGAGCGCTTGTCCCGGTTGGCGACCGAGATGAACGCGCGGCCCTTGGTGGGCAGCGGGCCGTAGGCGCCGGCCTGGGACTTGGCGTACGCCGTGCCGAAGACGGAGTCGATGCCCATGACCTCGCCGGTGGAACGCATCTCCGGGCCGAGGACCGTGTCGACGCCACGCCCGTGGATGTCGCGGAAGCGCGACCACGGCATGACGGCCTCCTTGACGGAGATCGGCGCGTCCAGCGGGAGTTCCCCACCGTCGCCGTGGGCCGGGAGCAGCCCCTCGGCGCGCAGTTCGGCGACGGTCGCGCCCAGCGAGATCCGGGCGGCGGCCTTCGCGAGCGGTACCGCGGTCGCCTTCGAGGTGAAGGGGACCGTACGGGACGCGCGCGGGTTGGCCTCCAGGACGTAGAGGATGTCACCGGCCATCGCGAACTGGATGTTGATCAGCCCGCGGACGCCTACTCCCTTGGCGATGGCCTCAGTTGAGGCTCGCAGGCGCTTGATGTCGAAGCCGCCCAGGGTGATCGGCGGCAGGGCGCAGGCCGAGTCGCCGGAGTGGATGCCGGCCTCCTCGATGTGCTCCATGACGCCGCCGAGGTACAGCTCGTGGCCGTCGTAGAGCGCGTCGACGTCGATCTCGATCGCGTCGTCCAGGAAGCGGTCGACGAGGACCGGCCGGGAAGGGCTGATCTCGGTGGACTCGGCGATGTACGACTCCAGGCGGGTCTCGTCGTAGACGATCTCCATGCCTCGGCCGCCCAGGACGTACGACGGGCGGACGAGGACCGGGTAGCCGATCTCGTCGGCGATGGCCTTGGCGCCCACGAAGGTGGTCGCGGTGCCGTGCTTGGGGGCCGGGAGGCCCGCCTCCGCGAGGACCTGGCCGAAGGCGCCCCGGTCCTCGGCGGCGTGGATCGCCTCGGGCGGGGTGCCGACGATCGGGACGCCGTTGTCCTTGAGGGCCTGGGCGAGACCGAGCGGGGTCTGGCCGCCGAGCTGCACGATCACGCCCGCGACCGGACCGGCCAGGGACTCCGCGTGGACGATCTCCAGCACGTCTTCCAGCGTGAGCGGCTCGAAGTACAGGCGGTCGGAGGTGTCGTAGTCCGTGGAGACGGTCTCGGGGTTGCAGTTGACCATCACGGTCTCGTAGCCGGCGTCGCTCAGCGCGAAGGAGGCGTGGACGCAGGAGTAGTCGAACTCGATGCCCTGGCCGATGCGGTTGGGGCCCGACCCCAGGATGATGACCGCGGGCTTCTCGCGCGGGGCGACCTCGTTCTCCTCGTCGTAGGACGAGTAGAAGTACGGGGTCTTCGCGGCGAACTCGGCGGCGCAGGTGTCGACCGTCTTGTAGACCGGGCGGATGCCGAGCGCGTGCCGGACCTCGCGGACGACGTCCTCGCGCAGGCCGCGGATCTCGCCGATCTGCTGGTCGGAGAAGCCGTGCCGCTTGGCCTCGGCGAGCAGCTCCGGGTCCAGCTTGTCGGCGGCGGCCAGCTCGTCGGCGATCTCCTTGATGAGGAAGAGCTGGTCGACGAACCAGGGGTCGATCTTCGTGTACTCGAAGATTTCTTCCTGGGTGGCGCCCGCGCGGATGGCCTGCATGACGGTGTTGATCCGGCCGTCGGTGGGCCGTACGGCCTCCTCCAGGAGCTGGATCTTCTCGCCGGGCTCGCCCACGAACGTGAACTGGCTGCCCTTCTTCTCCAGGGAGCGCAGCGCCTTCTGGAAGGCCTCGGTGAAGTTGCGGCCGATGGCCATGGCCTCGCCGACCGACTTCATGGTGGTCGTCAGGGTCGAGTCGGCGGACGGGAACTTCTCGAAGGCGAAGCGCGGGGCCTTCACGACGACGTAGTCGAGGGTCGGCTCGAAGGAGGCCGGGGTCTCGCGCGTGATGTCGTTCGGGATCTCGTCGAGGGTGTAGCCGACGGCCAGCTTGGCGGCGATCTTGGCGATCGGGAAGCCGGTCGCCTTGGAGGCGAGGGCCGAGGAACGCGACACGCGCGGGTTCATCTCGATGACGATGACGCGGCCGTCGACCGGGTCGATCGCGAACTGGATGTTGCAGCCGCCGGTGTCGACGCCGACCTCACGGATGATCGCGATGCCCACGTCGCGCAGCACCTGATACTCGCGGTCGGTCAGCGTCATCGCCGGGGCGACGGTGATCGAGTCGCCGGTGTGCACGCCCATGGGGTCGAAGTTCTCGATGGAGCAGACGACCACGACGTTGTCGTTCTTGTCGCGCATCAGCTCCAGCTCGTACTCCTTCCAGCCGAGGATGGACTCCTCCAGGAGGACCTCGGTGGTGGGAGACAGGGTGAGGCCCTGGCCTGCGATGCGGCGCAGCTCCTCCTCGTCGTGCGCGAAACCGGAGCCGGCGCCGCCCATGGTGAAGGAGGGGCGGACGACGACCGGGTAGCCGCCGAGCGTGTCGACACCGGCGATCACGTCGTCCATGGAGTGGCAGATGACCGAGCGGGCGGACTCGCCGTGCCCGATCTTCTGGCGCACGGCCTCGACGACGTCCTTGAAGAGGTTGCGGTCCTCACCCTTGTGGATGGCCTCGACATTGGCGCCGATCAGCTCGACGCCGTACTTCTCCAGAGTGCCCGCCTCGTGCAGCGAGATGGCGGTGTTGAGCGCCGTCTGACCGCCCAGGGTGGGCAGCAGGGCGTCCGGCCGCTCCTTGGCGATGATCTTCTCGACGAAGTCCGGGGTGATCGGCTCGATGTAGGTGGCGTCGGCGATCTCCGGGTCGGTCATGATCGTCGCCGGGTTGGAGTTGACCAGGATGACGCGGAGGCCCTCGGCGCGCAGGATGCGGCAGGCCTGGGTGCCGGAGTAGTCGAACTCGGCGGCCTGGCCGATGACGATCGGACCGGAGCCGATGACCAGGACGGACTGGATATCGGAGCGCTTAGGCACGCTGGTCCTCCATCAAAGACGTGAAGCGGTCGAACAGGTAGGCGGCGTCGTGCGGGCCGGCCGCCGCCTCGGGGTGGTACTGGACGCTGAACGCAGGCCGGTCGAGCAACCGCAGCCCCTCGACGACCTGGTCGTTCAGGCAGACGTGCGAGACCTCCGCGCGGCCGTACGGCGTGTCGGAGACCTTGTCGAGGGGCGCGTCGACGGCGAAGCCGTGGTTGTGCGCGGTGACCTCGACCTTGCCCGTCGTACGGTCCTGGACAGGCTGGTTGATGCCCCGGTGGCCGTACTTCAGCTTGTACGTGCCGAAGCCGAGCGCGCGGCCCAGGATCTGGTTGCCGAAGCAGATGCCGAAGAGCGGGGTGCCGCGCTCCAGGACGGCCTGCATGACGGCGACCGGGTGGTCGGCGGTGGCCGGGTCGCCCGGGCCGTTGGAGAAGAACACACCGTCGGGCTGGACGGCGTACACGTCCTCAACGGTCGCCGTGGCGGGCAGCACATGCACCTCGATGCCGCGCTCGGCCATGCGGTGCGGGGTCATGCCCTTGATGCCGAGGTCGACGGCAGCGACGGTGTACTTCTTCTCACCGATCGCGGGGACGACGTACGTCTCCTTGGTGGCGACCTCGGCGGAGAGGTTCGCGCCCGTCATCTCGGGGGCTTCGCGCACCTCGGCGAGCATGGTGTCGTCGTCGGGCAGCGAAGGGCCGGAGAAGATGCCGACGCGCATGGCGCCGCGCTCGCGCAGATGGCGGGTCAACGCGCGCGTGTCGATGCCGGAGATCCCGACGACGCCCTGGTTGCGCAGCTCCTCGTCCAGGGAGCGGCGGGAGCGCCAGTTGGACGGCACGCGCGCGGGGTCGCGCACCACGTAACCGGCGACCCAGATGCGGGCCGACTCGGGGTCCTCGTCGTTCACACCGGTGTTGCCGATGTGCGGGGCGGTCATCACGACGACCTGGCGGTGGTACGACGGGTCGGTCAGGGTCTCCTGGTAGCCGGTCATGCCGGTGGAGAACACGGCCTCGCCGAAGGTCACCCCCACGGACCCGTAGGCGCGGCCGCGGAAGATCCGGCCGTCCTCCAGGACGAGTACGGCGGGAACCTTGGCGGCTCCCCTGGTGGAGGTGGTCATCGTGCGCCTTCCGTGTCGGTCGTTTCGAGACTCTTGTTGATCATGCTGTTCAGGGTGTCGACCCACTCCGCGTGCTCGGCCGCTTGGTCCGAGCGGAACCCGGAGTCGATCAGCCGGTCGCCGTGCGCCCACGTCACGACCAGGAGACCGCCCTCGCTGAGGACCTTCCCGGCGATGCCCTTGCCGAGCAGGGCCTCGCGCAGCGCGCCGGCCGGGATGAAGAAGTCGGTGGCTCCGGGTCGTACGACATCCAGGCCGGCCTCCGTCAGGGTCAGTTCGACCCGGCTGCGGGTGCCCAGGCCGTGCGCCACGATGCGGTCGAGCCACTGCCCGGCGGTGGTGGAGCCGTGGTAGCGGCCACTCATCGACAACACAGCCAGTTTCGCCTCGCCCACCTCTTCCGGCGCGGTGGGCAGCTCGGGGACGTCGCCCTGGAGGGTGCCGCGCCACTTCCAGCCCTCGCGCATCAGCCAGTAGACGAGCGCGATGAACAGCGCGAGGCCGACGAGCCAGCCGATACGGGCGGCCCAGTCGGTCACCGGGGCGGACTTCTCCCCGGCCGCGAGGTGGGTCAGTTCCAGAGGTGTCACGTGAGCTTCCCGTCGACGAGCGTGGCCTTGCCCCGGAGCCAGGTGTGCGTCACACGGCCCGGCAGCTCACGCCCCTCGTACGGGGTGTTGCGACTGCGCGAAGCGAAGCCCGCGGGGTCCACCGACCCACGGTATTCCGTGTCGACGAGCGTGAGGTTGGCGGGCTCACCAGCCGAGACGGGACGGCCGTGCCCCACCGCCCGCCCGATCTCGGCGGGCTTGACGGACATGCGCTCGGCGACCCCGGTCCAGGTGAGGAGCCCGGTGTCCACCATGGTCTCCTGCACCACTGACAACGCGGTCTCCAGGCCGACCATCCCCATGGCGGCGGCGGCCCACTCGCAGTCCTTGTCCTCGTGCGGGTGCGGGGCGTGGTCGGTGGCGACGATGTCGATCGTGCCGTCGGCGAGCGCCTCGCGCAGGGCCAGCACATCGCGCTCGGTGCGCAGCGGCGGGTTGACCTTGTAGACGGGGTTGTAGGAGCGCGCCAGCTCATCCGTGAGGAGGAGGTGGTGCGGGGTGACCTCGGCGGTCACGTCGATGCCCCGGGACTTGGCCCAGCGGACGATCTCGACGGACCCGGCGGTCGACAGGTGGCAGATGTGGACGCGGGAACCGACGTGCTCGGCGAGCAGGACATCCCGGGCGATGATCGATTCTTCGGCCACCGCCGGCCAGCCCCCGAGCCCGAGTTCGGCGGAGACGACACCCTCGTTCATCTGGGCGCCCTCGGTCAGCCGCGGCTCCTGCGCGTGCTGCGCGACGACTCCCCCGAAGGCCTTCACGTACTCCAGCGCCCGGCGCATGATCACCGCGTCGTCGACGCACTTGCCGTCGTCGGAGAAGACGGTGACCCCGGCGGCCGACTCGTGCATGGCACCCAGCTCGGCGAGCTTCTTGCCCTCCAGGCCGACGGTGACGGCGCCGATGGGCTGCACATCGCAGTACCCGTGCTCCTGGCCGAGCCGGTAGACCTGCTCGACGACACCGGCGGTGTCGGCGACGGGGAAGGTGTTGGCCATGGCGAACACGGCCGTGTAACCGCCGCCGGCGGCCGCGCGGGTACCGGTCAGGACGGTCTCGGAGTCCTCGCGGCCGGGCTCGCGGAGGTGGGTGTGCAGGTCGACGAGACCCGGCAGCAGCACCTTGCCGTCGGCCTCGACGACCTCGGCACCCTCGGCGGACAGTCCGCTGCCGACCTCGGCGATGGTGTCCCCGTCGATCAGCACGTCCTGCGGCTCGCCGCCGAGGATCTTCGCACCACGGATCAGGATCTTGCTCATGTGACTTACTTCTCCTCGATACGGGCGTGGCTGACGGCGGGTTCGTTGCCGCCCAGAAGCAGATAGAGCACGGCCATCCGGATGGACACTCCGTTTGCGACCTGCTCGACGACGGTGCAGCGGTCCGAGTCGGCGACCTCGGCGGTGATCTCCATGCCCCGGACCATCGGCCCCGGGTGCATCACGATCGCGTGCTCGGGCATCTTCGCCATCCGCTCGCCGTCGAGGCCGTAGCGCCGCGAGTACTCGCGCTCGGTGGGGAAGAACGCCGCGTTCATGCGCTCGCGCTGCACGCGCAGCAGCATCACCGCGTCGGACTTGGAGAGCGTGCTGTCGAGGTCGTAGGAGACCTCGCAGGGCCAGGCCTCGACACCGACCGGCACCAGGGTGGGCGGGGCGACCAGGGTGACCTCGGCGCCCAGGGTGTGCAGCAGGTCGACGTTCGAGCGGGCGACGCGGCTGTGCAGGATGTCGCCGACGAGCGTGATCCGCTTGCCGGCCAGGTCCTGCCCGAGCCCGGCGTCCCGGCCGACGAGTCGGCGCCGCATGGTGAACGCGTCCAGGAGGGCCTGCGTCGGGTGCTGGTGGGTGCCGTCACCGGCGTTGATGACGGCCGCGTCGATCCACCCGGAGGTGGCGAGGCGGTACGGCGCTCCGGAGGCACCGTGCCGGATGACGACCGCGTCGACGCCCATGGCCTCCAGGGTCTGCGCGGTGTCCTTCAGGGACTCGCCCTTGGAGACGCTCGACCCCTTGGCGGTGAAGTTGATGACGTCGGCGGAGAGGCGCTTCTCGGCGGCTTCGAAGGAGATACGCGTGCGCGTGGAGTCCTCGAAGAAGAGGTTGACGACGGTACGGCCGCGCAGGGTCGGCAGTTTCTTGATCGGCCGGTCGGCGACCCTGGCCATCTCCTCGGCGGTGTCGAGGATCAGGACGGCGTCGTCGCGGGTGAGGTCGGCGGCCGAGATGAGATGACGCTGCATCTGTCAGGCTCCGTAAGGCAGTTCAGGTCAGGAGAATGCGGGCAGGCGGAGACGCCGCGTGCCACAGGGGCACGGCGTGAGTCCGCTACGGGGTCTGCTTGGTGCCGAGCAGCACGGTGTCGCGACCGTCCTCCTCGGCGAGCTGGACCTTGACCGTCTCCCGCAGCGACGTGGGGAGGTTCTTGCCGACGTAGTCGGCGCGGATGGGCAGTTCGCGGTGGCCTCTGTCGACCAGAACCGCGAGCTGCACCGCGCGGGGGCGCCCGATGTCGTTCAGGGCGTCGAGGGCGGCGCGGATGGTGCGGCCGGAGAAGAGCACGTCGTCGACGAGGACGACCAGGCGGCCGTCGATGCCGTCACCGGGGATGTCGGTGCGGGCCAGCGCGCGGGGCGGGTGCATGCGCAGGTCGTCGCGGTACATGGTGATGTCGAGGGAGCCGACCGGGATCTTGCGGTCGGTGATCTCTTCGAGCTTGACGGCGAGCCGCTGGGCGAGGAACACGCCCCGGGTCGGGATGCCGAGGAGCACCACGTCGTCGGCGCCCTTGGCGCGCTCGACGATCTCGTGGGCGATGCGGGTCAGGACCCGCGCGATGTCGGGGGCCTCGAGAACGGGCCGGGCATCGGACTCGTACTGCTGAGTGTCCATAAGAAACGGACCTCCTTCTCCGCCTCACGGGACGGACCTTAAAGGACGTCGGATTTGCGCCATCCACGGTAGCAGGCCGGGGCGACACCCCAGATCACCCCTATGGCGTAATCGGACACCGCTACCACGGAAGAGCCGGTGCGGACCATTCGGCTTGACGCGGGAGCGTAACGCTGCGTAACCTCACAGTGAGTTACCAGCCGCGCGGCGCGGAAACACTGCAGCCGCGTCGACACAGTGTCCGGGAGCTATATGTCCAGCGAATACGCCAAACAGCTCGGGGCCAAGCTCCGGGCCATCCGCACCCAGCAGGGCCTTTCCCTCCACGGTGTCGAGGAGAAGTCACAGGGACGCTGGAAGGCGGTCGTCGTCGGGTCGTACGAGCGCGGCGACCGTGCCGTCACCGTGCAGCGCCTCGCCGAATTGGCTGACTTCTACGGGGTTCCGGTGCAGGAGCTGCTGCCGGGCACCACGCCGGGCGGGGCCGCCGAGCCGCCGCCGAAGCTGGTCCTGGATCTGGAGCGGCTGGCCCACGTGCCCGCCGAGAAGGCCGGCCCGCTGCAGCGCTACGCGGCGACGATCCAGTCCCAGCGCGGCGACTACAACGGCAAGGTGCTCTCGATCCGTCAGGACGACCTGCGCACACTCGCCGTCATCTACGACCAGTCCCCCTCGGTCCTCACCGAGCAGCTGATCAGCTGGGGCGTGCTGGACGCGGACGCGCGTCGCGCGGTCTCCCACGAGGAGAACTGAGCCGCTCCCGTCGAGCCGCTTCCCGTCTCAGCAGAAACGTGCCGCCGGGGTGGCCGGAACTTAACCGTTCCGGCCACCCCGGCGGCTTTCTGCGGGCCTCAGGAGCCTCATGCGTACGGGAACGCCCTCATGCCCACGGGAACGCCGGAGGGCCCGCAGCGCTGTGCTGCGGGCCCTCCGGCGTTTCGCTCGCGTACTGCTCTACGCCTCGTCGCGGCGCAGCGTGGGCTTCAGGTCCTTGAAACGGCCCAGCAGGCCGTTCACGAACGAGGGCGACTCGTCCGTGGAGAACTCCTTCGCCAGCTGCACCATCTCGTCGAGGACGACGGCGTCCGGGGTCTCGTCGACCCAGATCAGCTCGTAGGCGCCGAGGCGCAGGATGTTGCGGTCCACCACGGGCATGCGGTCCAGCGTCCAGCCGACCGAGTACTGCGCGATCAGCTCGTCGATACGGCGCGCGTGCTGCGCGTACCCCTCGACCAGCTCCATCGTGTACTCGCTGACCGGCGGCTGCCGGGTGTCGTCCCGGGAGAGCCGGATCCAGTCCGCGAGGACCGTGGTGACGCCGACTCCGCGCTGGTCGCCCTCGAAGAGGATCTGGAAGGCGCGCTTGCGGGCCGTATTGCGGGCAGCCACGGTTAGCTGTTCACCCGGCCGAGGTAGTCGCTCGTGCGGGTGTCGACCTTGATCTTCTCACCGGTGGTGATGAAGAGAGGCACGTTGATCTGGTGGCCGGTCTCCAGGGTGGCGGGCTTGGTGCCACCGGTGGAACGGTCGCCCTGGACGCCGGGCTCGGTCTCCTGGATGACCAGCTCGACGGCGGCCGGCAGCTCGACGAAGAGCACCTCGCCCTCGTGCTGGGCGACCGAGGCGGTGAAGCCCTCGATCAGGAAGTTGGCGGCGTCGCCGACGGCCTTGCGGTCGACCATGAGCTGGTCGTAGGTCTCCATGTCCATGAAGACGAAGTACTCGCCGTCCATGTACGAGAACTGCATGTCGCGCTTGTCGACAGTGGCCGTCTCGACCTTGACGCCGGCGTTGAACGTCTTGTCGACGACCTTGCCGGAGAGCACGTTCTTGAGCTTGGTGCGCACGAAGGCAGGGCCCTTGCCGGGCTTGACGTGCTGGAACTCGACGACGGACCAGAGCTGGCCCCCGTCGAGCTTGAGCACCAGGCCGTTCTTGAGGTCGTTCGTGGAAGCCACGGTTGCGGAATCTCCTGGACTGACGTGGACGACCACGGGACACGCGCACAGCTCGGAAAAGCTAGAGCGCGAGCAGCTCCTTGGTCGTGATGGTGAGTAGCTCGGGTCCGCCGTCCGCCTCAGGGCGTACGACGAGCGTGTCATCGATCCGGACACCGCCCCGGCCCGGGAGGTGAACCCCCGGTTCGACGGTGACCGGCACGCAAGCGTCCAGTTTACCCATGGCCGCGGGGGCCAGCTGCGGCTCCTCGTCGATTTCGAGTCCGACACCGTGGCCGGTGAGGGCCGCGAGGCCTTCTGAGTACCCCGCGGAGTCCAGTACCTGGCGGGCCGCGCGGTCCACATCCCGGTAGGCGACACCGGGGGTCAGGGACTCCCGCGCAGCGCGCTGGGCGGCGAAGACGAGGTCGTACAGCTCGATCTGCCAGTCGGCGGGAGAGGTGCCGATGACGAACGTACGGCCGATCTCGCAGCGGTATCCGCGATAGGTGGCACCGAGGCAGACGGAAAGGAAATCTCCTTCCTCGACCCTGCGATCGGTCGGCCGGTGACCGCGTCTGCCCGAGTGCGGGCCGGTGGCGACGGAGGTGGCGAAGGCCGGGCCCTCCGCGCCGTGGTCGACGAGCCGCCGTTCCAGTTCGAGGGCGAGGTGGCGTTCGGTGCGGCCGACGAGGATCGACTCCAGGAGCTCTCCGAGGGCCTGGTCGGCGATCTCGGCGGCGATTCTCAGACAGGAGATCTCCTCCTCGTCCTTGACGACCCGCAGCTGCTCGACCGCGCCGCCGATGTCGGTGAGGCGGAGCGTTGGGGCGACCGAGCGGAGGGCTCGGTGGCGGGTCACGGTGAGGTGGTGTTCTTCTACGGCCATGGACTCGGCGCCGTGCGCTGCCGCGAGGTCTGCGGCCGCTACGGCGGGGTCGCCGCCGGGGCCCTTGAGTTCGTGGATGCGGAGGGCCTCGTCGGGACGGCCCTCTGGTGGGCGCTCGTCCAGCGGGTCTGTGCAGACCAGCGTGTCGTCCCGCTTGCCGAGCAGCAGGACGGCGCCCTGTGGGGCTGGACCGGCCAAGTAGCGCACGTTGGCTGGGTTGGTGACCAGCGCGGATTGGCTGCCGCCGGCTTGGGCTCGGTCCCTGAGCCTTGCTCGGCGGGCTGCGTAGACCTCTGACATGAGATGAGCGTAGGAGGGGTGGCTGGATTGTGCTGGTTGGGAGGGTGCCGTTCGGGGGACGCACCATGAGTTTCGGCTGCGGGTCCGTGGGGGCTGAGCGCGCCCACGCGGCGGAGCCGCACATTGATACAGCCCCGCGCCCCTTAAGTGGGACAGCTTCCCTGTGATTACCAGCTCGGGGGGCTTGCTATCGATCGGGCCAGGACGTCGTTGAGGACCTGGGCCGTCTGCTGGACGTCCATCTGGGAGTTGTCGATGATCGGGAGGCCCGAGCCGTACCAACCCGCCATGCGGCCGTGGATGCGGGCGACCTCCTCGTCGGTGAGGCGGCGGTTGCCGGCGCGTTTGGCGTTGCGTTCCAGGACGATCTCCAGGCCGGGCAGCAGGACCACCGGGAGGAGGCCGGGGCCCACGTGGCGTTTCCAGCCGCCGAGGCCGACCACCGGGCGGTCGGGGAAGACCGCGTCGTCGAGGATGCAGGAGATGCCGTTGGCGAGGAAGTTGCGGGCGGCGAAGCCGCAGGTGCGGCGGGCCAGGCGGTACTGGGCCTCGGAGTGGTCGTTCCAGCCCGACTGGGGGTCGGCGAAGCCCGAGCGGACCCATTCGCGGACGTCGTCGAGGCTGATGTGGGCGGTGGGGACCCGGCGGTGGTCCGCCCAGTACTTGGCGACGCTCGTCTTGCCCGCGCCGGCGGGGCCGATGAGCAGCACCGCGAGGGTCGTGGAGGTCGGGTCGGGGGCTGCCGCGGCCGGTGGGGCGCTGGGCATGGGCACGGGGCCGCCCGGCGGGAGCTGGATGTGGCCGGTGGTGTCCGGGGTGCGGCGCGGCATCGTGTGCGGCACCGGCGGGGTGGGCGCGAAGCCCGGGGCCGGTGGCGGGGGTGGCACGGGCGCCGGGCCCGGATGGTGCGGGCCCGACTGTTGTCCGGCCGGGGACCAACCGGTGGTCGGTCCCTGCCCCGGCTGGTGGGGCGGCGGCAGCGGTGACCCCACTGCGTGCTGCATCCGGTGCCACTCCGTCTCGTACAAGGCAATTGGCGCTGGCAGCGGGCCCGAACCCCGCTCCGTACCGAACGGTACCTTCCCCGGCCGCCATTTGGTGAACGGCCGGGGAGCGGCCGAAGTGCCCATCCCCGTAAGGCAAATGGGAGGGAACGGGCTTCGCCGGACTTACTCGCCCACTTCGCCGTACGCGGCGAGCAGGACGGCCGGGTCGGGGCCCTCCAGGACCGTCGGCTTGGCGAGGCCGTCGAGGACGATGAAGCGGAGCAGGTCGCCGCGGGACTTCTTGTCGACCTTCATGTTCTCCAGCAGCTTGGGCCACTGGTCGTAGCGGTAGCTGAGCGGCAGGCCGACCGATTCGAGGACCGTGCGGTGCCGGTCGGCCGTCGCGTCGTCCAACCGGCCCGCGAGACGGCCCAGTTCGGCCGCGAAGTGCATGCCTACGGCCACTGCGGCGCCGTGCCGCCACTTGTAGCGCTCGTTCTTCTCGATGGCGTGCGCGAGGGTGTGGCCGTAGTTGAGGATCTCGCGCAGGCCCGACTCCTTGAGGTCCGCGGAGACGACCTCGGCCTTGACCTTGATGGAGCGCTCGATCAGTTCGGCGGTGTGCGGTCCGGCCGGGGTGCGGGCGGACTCCGGGTCGGACTCGATGAGTTCGAGGATCACCGGGTCGGCGATGAAGCCGGCCTTGATGATCTCGGCGAGCCCGGAGACGTAGTCGTTGACCGGGAGGGAGTCCAGCGCGGCCAGGTCGCAGAGCACGCCGGCCGGCGGGTGGAAGGAGCCGACGAGGTTCTTGCCCTCGGCGGTGTTGATGCCGGTCTTGCCGCCGACGGCCGCGTCGACCATGGCGAGCACGGTCGTCGGTACGGCGATCCAGCGGACCCCGCGCAGCCAGGTCGCGGCGACGAAGCCGGCCAGGTCGGTGGTGGAGCCGCCGCCGACGCCGACGATGACGTCGGAGCGGGTGAAGCCGGACTGGCCCAGCGCCTTCCAGCAGTAGGCGGCGACCTCGGCGGTCTTGGCCTCCTCCGCGTTCGGCACCTGGATGGCGACGGCCTCGAAGCCCTGCCCGGCCAGGTCGGCGCGCAACGCCTCGCCCGTCTCGTCGAGCGCCTCGGGGTGGATGATGGCGACCCGCTTGGCCCGGTCGCCTACCAACCCGCCCAGTTCGCCCAGGAGTTGACGGCCCACCAGGACCTCGTACGGGTCGCTGCCCGCCGTGCCGCCGACCTGGATCCGCGTCACTGACTCGCTCATGCTTCCTTCAACTCCAGTGCGTCCAGGACGGCTTGGGTGACGTCCTCGGGGGTGCGGCCGTCCGTGGGTACGACGGCCTGCGCGACCTCGGCATACAAGTGGCGCCTGGCTTCCATCAGTTCGCGCCACTGCTTGCGCGGGTTGATGGCGAGCAGCGGGCGGGCCGCGTTGAGGCCGGTGCGCTTGACCGCCTCGTCCACGTCCATGGAGAGGTAGACGACCCGGTGTCCGGTGAGCAGCGTGCGCGTGTCCTCGTCGAGGATCGAGCCGCCGCCGAGCGCGAGGACGCCGTCGTGCCCGGCGAGTGCCTGGTGCACGGCGCGCTTCTCGATGGCACGGAAGACGGGCTCGCCCTCGTCGACGAAGATCTCGGCGATGGTGCGGCCCTCGGCAGCCACGATGTCGTCGTCGGTGTCCCGGTAGCCGACGCCGAGCCGGTCGGCGAGCTGCTGCCCGACGGTGGACTTGCCGACGCCCATGGGACCGACCAGGACGACGAGCGGGGCTGCGGTCACCGGATGGCCAGGTTCTCGAGGTACGAGCGGACGTTGCGACGGGTCTCGGGCACCGAGTCGCCGCCGAACTTCTCGGCGACGGCGTCCGCGAGGACGAGGGCGACCATCGCCTCGGCGACGATGCCGGCGGCCGGAACCGCGGACACGTCGGAACGCTGGTGATGAGCCTGCGTGGCCTCACCGGTGACCACGTCGACGGTCTGCAGGGCACGCGGCACGGTCGCGATGGGCTTCATCGCGGCGCGCACGCGCAGCAGTTCGCCGGTGGACAGCCCACCCTCGGTGCCACCGGAGCGCCCGGAGACCCGCCGAATGCCCTCATCGGTGTTCACGATCTCGTCGTGCGCCTGCGAACCGGGCACCCGGGCCAGCTCGAAACCGTCACCGATCTCGACACCCTTGATCGCCTGGATACCCATGAGGGCACCGGCGAGGCGGGAGTCCAGCTTGCGGTCCCAGTGCACATGCGAACCGAGGCCGACGGGAACGCCGTAGGCAAGGATCTCGACGACACCACCGAGGGTGTCACCGTCCTTGTGGGCCTGGTCGATCTCCGCGACCATCGCCTTCGAGGCGTCCGCGTCCAGGCAGCGCACGGGGTCGGCGTCCAGCTTCTCGACATCGGCGGGCGTGGGCAGCACACCCTGCGGCGCCTTGGCGGAAGCCAACTCCACGACATGCGAGACGATCTCGATCCCGGCCGTCTCCTTGATGTACGACCGGGCGACGGCACCCAGCGCGACACGCGCCGCGGTCTCCCGCGCGGAGGCACGCTCCAGGATCGGCCGGGCCTCGTCGAAGCCGTACTTCTGCATACCGGCGAGGTCGGCGTGACCGGGACGCGGCCGGGTCAGCGGAGCGTTACGGGCGAGGCCCGCCAGGATCTCCGGATCGACCGGGTCGGCCGCCATGACCTGCTCCCACTTGGGCCACTCCGTGTTGCCCACCATGATCGCGACCGGCGAACCGAGGGTCAGCCCGTGCCGGACACCGCCGAGGAAGGTGACCTCGTCACGCTCGAACTTCATCCGCGCGCCGCGTCCATAACCGAGCCGGCGCCGGGCCAGGTGGTCCGCCACCATGTCCGTGGTGATCGGCACGCCGGCGGGAAGACCCTCCAGCGTCGCCACGAGTGCGGGACCGTGGGACTCCCCCGCGGTCAGCCAGCGCAACCTGCTCAACGGTGCTCCTCATGCTCGCGCCCTGGTACTGCTGCGTACGCGCGTCCTCGCGTACGACGACGACGTGACCGGGTGCGCGGCCCTGGCCCGCCACCCCCGATCCTCCCACGCCGGAACCCGGCACCCGCCTCACGTTCCAGCAAGCGGACGGGCACATCGACCCGAACGGCACGAAGCGGGCATAAGTTTGCTAAATGCCGGTCGCCATAATCGAGTTGACATTGACTTTACCTTCCGTTCAGGATTGCATTACCCGAAGCGTCAATGACAACACAGGAAGTAATCCATGCGCAGAGTTCTCAGAGTCATGCTCGCCACCGTCGCGATCCTCGCCGGAATGATGGTTTTCACCAGCCCGGCACACGCCATCGACGAGCGCGATTGCTCGGACATGCAGCACAAGGAATTCGCCACTCCGGGCACGAACGTAGACCTGTACATCACACTCTGTGTTTGGCGCACGGGCTCAAGGTATGACGCAGAGGCGTTCGGCGAGTGGTGGGACGGCGGCGGCGTGCGCAAATTCGACGCTTTCCGCATGGAAGTACGGCTCGAAAAGAACGACGCGGCAATCACTTATAACGACTGCAACTACCTCAGTGCCGTCAACAGCACCGAGCACAGCGGTTTCACCTGCGGCACCACCTCGGCGACCGGCAGCGGGAGCGGTTGGACCGCGGACGCAACCGTCCTCTACGACTTGGATTCAGACGGTAAGGGCGAGTATTTCTGGGACTTGACTGGATCGCCCAAGATCTGATCCGCCGAGACGAGGGGCGCCCACCGGGATACCGGTGGGCGCCCCTCGTTCGTGCTATACGGCTTTGGCGTCCAAGGCGCTTTCACCCGCGGCCCGAACGACTCCCACGGAAATTCCCCGGCCCGTCATCGCCTCGACCTGCAGGACCGCCTGGTGCACGAGCAGATCGAGTCCGCTGACGACAGCGCCTCCATATGCGGACCAGCGCGCGGCCAGTGTCGTGGGCCAGGGGTCGTAGAGGACGTCGAAGAGGGTGGCAGGCCGTTCCGGTACGGCCGAGGCGAGTGCGTCCGTCGTACCGGCGGGCGTGGTCGCGAAGACCAGGGGGGCGCGCAGCCCCTCGGCCGCGTCGGCCCAGTCCGCCGTGCGGACCTCCACGTCGAGCCGCTTGCCCCACTGCCGCATCTCGGCGGCGCGGGCCTCGCTGCGGACGTAGGCGACGACCTCGCCGGTGCAGACGCGGGAGAGGGCGGCGAGCGCGGAGGACGCGGTGGCGCCGGCGCCGAGGATCGCGGCCGAGTCGACCTGTTCGATGCCGTGTTCGCGGAGGGCGGCGACCATGCCGGGGATGTCGGTGTTGTCGCCGACCCGTCGCCCGTCCTCGGTGAACACGACCGTGTTGACCGCGTCCACCGATGCCGCGGTCTCGCTGATCTCGTCGAGCAGCGGTATGACCGCCCGCTTCAGCGGCATGGTCAGCGACAGGCCCGCCCACTCCGGTCCGAGGTCCTTGAAGAACCCCGGCAGGCCCGCCTCGTCGACGTCGAAGCGGTCGTAGGACCAGTTGTCGAGCCCCAGCTCCCCGTACGCCGCGCGATGCAGCACCGGGGAGAGGGAGTGGGCGATGGGGGAACCGAGCACGGCGGCACGGCGGGCGTCAGTTGCCCGAACTGTCATTGAACTTTTCCTTGAGTGCCTGGAATTCGGCGTACGTCTTGGCGAATTCGGTCTTGTTCTCGCCATCGGTCGCCACGAAGTAGATCCAGCCGTCGTGGGTCGGGTTCAGTGCCGCTGCCAGAGCCTCGTCACCGGGGTTGTCGATGGGACCGGGCGGCAGGCCCTTCTGGGTGTAGGTGTTGTACGGGTCCTTGTTGCTGTTGATCTCGGACTCGCTGATGCGGATCTTGCTCTGGCCCTTCAGATAATTGAAGGTCGAGTCGAATTGCAGATACTGGTTGGTCTGATCGTTCGTGGTCTTGAGACGGTTGTAGACGACTTCGGCCATCTTGCGGAAGTCCTCGTGCGTCTTACCTTCGGCCTGGACGAGGCTCGCGACCGTGATGAGCTGCAGCGGGTTTTCCAGGTTGAGCGCCCTGGCCTTCGCCGAGAGGTCGATCGCGTCGTATTTCTCATTGGCCTGGGCGACCAGTTGCTTGAGGACCGTCTCGGGTTTCATGCCCTTGGCGGCGCCATAGGTTCCCGGGAAGAGGAAACCCTCCAGCGGGTCCTTGATGTTCTTGTTGTCGTTCGCCCAGCTGGGCAGTCCGAGGCTCTTGTACTCCTTGGTGGCAACAGCCTTGGTGGTGCCGTCGGAAATCTGGAGTTTCTTGTCGATCGCCGCGTAGACCTGGGCGTTTCGCCAGCCCGGGGCGACGATGAGATTGTCCTGGCTCGTGGGGTCGAGCATCAGCTTGACGGCGCTCGCGGCGGACATGTTCTTCTTCAGCAGGAAGACGCCGGCCTGGATCTTCTTCCCGTCCGGATTCTGGGACTGGGCGACCACGAAGGCGTCCACGCTCTTGACGACGCCCGCTTCCTTCAGCTTCTGCCCGATATCCGATCCGAAGGCGCCCTTGGGGATGCTGACGCTCACCGAACCGGTACCGTCGCCCGCGTAGTCCGGCGCCGAGCCGAAACGGTTCTGGTAGAAGTGCCAGCCGAGGATGCCCACGCCGGCCAGGCCGCCGCCGAACACCATGACGACCACGAGGCAGG
This sequence comes from Streptomyces prunicolor, assembly GCF_045162825.1. Classification (NCBI taxonomy): domain Bacteria; kingdom Bacillati; phylum Actinomycetota; class Actinomycetes; order Kitasatosporales; family Streptomycetaceae; genus Streptomyces; species Streptomyces prunicolor. Next base: position 1,935,566 of record NZ_CP108676.1, read on the forward strand.
CGCAGCCGTTGCGGCGCTTCCGCTCCTTGCCGCCTTTGTCCTTGCCTTTGCCTTTGCCGCCCTTGCCCCGCCGGTCACCGCGTCCGCGCCCGTCCGGCTCGTCGTCGGCCTCGTCGTCATCGTCGCCGCCACCCGCGAAGAACGCGTGTTCGCCCTGATCGGGTCCCGGGTCCCAGTCGGTCTTCTCCGGTTCGGGTTCGGTGCTTCGCTTGCCCGGCGGTTCCGGCGGTGGGTACGCCTCGGGCGTGCCGTAGAAATCGGGCTGCTGTTCGCCATAGGCGGCGGCCTGTTGCCCGTACGGGTCGACGGGGTCCGCGACGTACGGGACCTGCGCGGGCGTGCCGGTGCCGTCCCAGCCGCCCTGCTGATATTGCTGCTGCTGACCGGCGTACTGCTGATGGCTCTGATCGGCGTACTGCTGCTGGTCCGCCCACTGTTGCTGGTCGGGGTACTGCGGGTTGCCCTGTTCGTCGTAGACCTGGTAGTGCTGCTGCGCCTGACCGTAGTCGGCCTGCTGGCCATGGCCCCAGTCGCCGTACTGCTGTGGCTGCTGCGGCTGTTCCGGATAGTGCTGCGGCTGGCCGCCGTAGGAGGACTGCTGGCCCGGCTGGGCCTGCTGCCCTTCCCATCCGACGTCCCCGAACAACGGGTCCTCCGGATGCCACGGTTCGGAGCCTGGGCCCCGGCCATACTCAGTCATCGATCCCCTAGAGCCGCGAGGCGGCGGTCGCGGCGCTTGCGGCTCCGGCTTCCGTCCCGCCTCTTGCTGTGCCATGGCTGTTCGAACACCATCACATCGCGCGGAACGTTACCGTATCGCGATCAGATGACCACTTCGACGCCCTCGCCGGGTGCTTTACCTGACACCCGTTCGGATTCCAGGGCCTGCTGCAGAATGATGACCGCTGCCGCCTGGTCGATGACCGACCTGCCCTTCTTGGACTTCACCCCGGAGGCGCGCAGTCCCTGACTGGCCGTCACCGTGGTCATCCGTTCGTCCAACAGTCTGACCGGTACCGGGGCGATGCCCTTCGCGAGTTCCTGGGCGAAGGCCCGGACCTTCACCGCGGCCGGTCCCTCACCCCCCTTGAGGGAGCGCGGGAGACCGACGACGACTTCGATCGGTTCGTACTCCTCGGCGAGTTGCTTCAGCCGGCGGTGCGCCGCCGGGATGTCGCGGCCGGGGACCGTCTCGACGGGAGTGGCGAGGATCCCGTCGGGGTCGCACGAGGCGACCCCGATCCGGGCGTCCCCGACGTCGATCGCGAGTCGACGTCCTCTGCGCATGTTCGCGGCCGTTTCTTACTTGGCCGTGTCGGCGACGAGGCGTTCGACAGCGTCCACGGCCTCACCGACGGCGGCCGGGTTCTGGCCACCGCCCTGGGCCACGTCCGGCTTGCCGCCACCGCCGCCGCCGAGGGTCTTGGCGGCCGCGCGGACCAGGTCGCCGGCCTTGAGACCACGCTCGCGTGCGGCCTCGTTCGTGGCGATGACGGTGAGCGGCTTGCCATTGTTGACCGTGAAGAGGGCCACTACGGCGGCCCGTCCGCCCTGGATGCGGCCGCGCACGTCGAGGACCAGCTTGCGCAGGTCGTCGGCGCTCGTGCCGTCCGGCACCTGGCCGGTGACCAGCGCGACACCGTGCACGTCCTTGGCGGACTCGACGAGACCGCCCGCGGCTTGCAGCACCTTCTCGGCGCGGAACTTCTCGATCTCCTTCTCGGCGTCCTTCAACTTGCCGAGCATGGCGGAGACCTTCTCCGGCAGCTCCTCCGGGCGCCCCTTGATCAGCTCCTGGAGCTGGGCGACGACCGTGTGCTCCCGCGCGAGGAAGTTGTAGGCGTCGACACCGACGAGCGCTTCGATACGGCGCACTCCGGAGCCGATCGACGACTCGCCGAGCAGCTTGACCAGGCCGAGCTGCGAGGTGTTGTGGACGTGCGTGCCGCCGCACAGCTCCTTGGAGAAGTCGCCGATGGTGACGACGCGGACCCGCTCGCCGTACTTCTCGCCGAACTCGGCGATGGCGCCCTGCTTCTTGGCCTCGTCGAGGCTGAGGATCTCGGCGTGCACGTCCAGGTCGCGGGCGAGCACCTCGTTGATCTTCTGCTCGACGTCGGTCATCACGGCCGTGGGAACCGCGGACGGCGATCCGAAGTCGAAGCGGAAACGGCCCGGCTGGTTCTCGGAACCGGCCTGCGCGGCCGTCGGACCCAGCGCGTCACGCAGCGCCTGGTGGGTGAGGTGGGTGGCCGAGTGGGCGCGGGCGATGGCGGTACGGCGGCGGATGTCGATCGCGGCCTCGGCCTTGGCGCCGACGGTGACCTCGCCGTACTGGACGACGCCCTTGTGGACGTAGACCCCGGGCACCGGCTTCTGGCAGTCGCGGATCTCGATCAAGGCACCGGACTCGACCTTGATGCGGCCGGTGTCGCCGATCTGGCCGCCGCCCTCGGCGTAAAAGGGGGTGCGGTCGAGGACGATCTCGACCTCGTCGCCCTCGGTCGCGGCCGGGGAGGAGACGCCGTCGACGAGGATGCCGACGATGGTGGACTCGCCCTGGGTGTCCGAGTAGCCGATGAAGTCGGTCTCGCCGGCCTTGTCGGCGATCTCGCGGTAGGCACCGACGCCCGCGTGACCGGTCTTCTTCGCCTGCGCGTCGGCCTTGGCCTGGTCGCGCTGCTGCTTCATCAGGCGCCGGAAGCCGTCCTCGTCCACGGAAAGGCCCTGTTCGGCGGCCATTTCGAGGGTGAGGTCGATCGGGAAGCCCCAGGTGTCGTGGAGCAGGAACGCCTTGTCGCCGGCGAGGACCTTGCCGCCGGACTGCTTGGTGTCGGCGATGGCGGTGTCGAGGATGTTGGTGCCGGCCTTCAGCGTCTTGACGAAGGCGGCCTCCTCGGCGAGGGCCACGGTCTCGATGCGCTGCCGGTCGGTGACGAGCTCGGGGTACTGCTGGCCCATCATCGCGATGACGGTGTCGATGAGGTCCTTGACGACCAGGCCGGTGGCACCGAGCAGTCGCATGTTGCGGATGGCGCGGCGCATGATCCGGCGCAGGACGTAACCGCGGCCTTCGTTGCCGGGGGTCACACCGTCGCCGATGAGCATCACCGAGGTGCGCATGTGGTCGGTGACCACGCGCAGGGAGACGTCGGACTCGTGCGCGTCGCCGTACTGGACGCCGGTCAGCTCGGTGGCCTTCTTGATGACGGCCATGGAGGTGTCGATCTCGTACATGTTCTGCACGCCCTGCAGGATCATCGCGAGGCGCTCCAGGCCGAGGCCCGTGTCGATGTTCTTGCTGGGCAGCTCGCCGAGGATCTCGAAGTCCTCCTTGCCGATGCCCTCGCCGCGCTCGTACTGCATGAAGACGAGGTTCCAGATCTCCACGTACCGCTCGTCGTTGACGGCCGGTCCGCCCTCGACGCCGAACTCGGGGCCGCGGTCGTAGTTGATCTCGGAGCACGGGCCACACGGACCCGGGACGCCCATCGACCAGTAGTTGTCCTTCTTGCCGAGGCGCTGGATGCGCTCGGCCGGGACGCCGATCTTCTCGCGCCAGATGGTCTCGGCCTCGTCGTCGTCGAGGTAGACCGTGATCCACAGGCGCTCGGGGTCGAGGCCGTAACCACCCTTGTCCTGGGGCGAGGTGAGCAGCTCCCAGGCGTAGGTGATGGCGCCTTCCTTGAAGTAGTCGCCGAAGGAGAAGTTGCCGCACATCTGGAAGAACGTGCCGTGGCGCGTGGTCTTGCCGACCTCTTCGATGTCGGGCGTGCGCACGCACTTCTGCACGCTGGTGGCGCGCGGCCACGGCGGCTTGACCTCGCCGAGGAAGTACGGCTTGAAGGGGACCATGCCGGCGGGGACCAGGAGCAGAGTCGGGTCGTCCGCGATGAGCGACGCCGAGGGGACTACGGTGTGGCCGCGCTCCTCGTAGAAGCTCAGCCAGCGGCGGCGGATTTCAGCCGACTCCATCAGTGGTCCTCATTCCGGTTGTACGAGTACGTCGTCCTGTCGTTTCTTTCGACGGACATCGGGGTGTTGCGGTTCTCGATGGCGATGTGCGCCCGGGACGCCGGGAGTTCGGGGTCCACGGGAGCGTTGATCCCCAGCGCGTCGCCGAGTTCGGCCTCGCGCTGGGCCATGCCCGCGCGGACGTCGAGCGCGAAGTGCACCGCGCTGTCCTTGAGCCGGTGGCCCGCGTCGAGCGCCTTGTTGGCCGCGGCGACGGCGAGGTGCTCGGGGGTCAGCTGCTTCAGCTTGCGATTGACCTTGGTGGTCGCCCAGACACCGGCGGCCACGCCCGTGCCGAACCAGAACGTACGGCGGAACATCGCTCGGTCAGTCCTTCTTCCGGGTGCGCTTGCCCCGCCGTCCGGCCGGGACGGTACGGCCCACGATCACCGTACGACGGGACGCCCCGGACGGCGCGGGCACGTCCTCGCGGCGGCCGCCCAGGGCCCGGCGGACGCCGTAGCCGAAGGCCGCGACCTTGACGAGGGGCCCGCCGAAGGTGGAGGCGACGGTGGTGGACAGTGCGGAGGCGTTCGAGGTGACTTCCTGGACGTCGGTGGCGATCGCGTCGACCCGGTCGATCTGGGTCTGCGCGGAGCGCACCGCCGCGGAGGCGTCCGCCAGCAGCGGCACGGCCTGATCGGTCACGTCCGCGACCAGCTTGGTGGTCGCCTTGAGCGTCTGGGCCAGCCTCACCAGTGCGACGGCGAGGAACGAGACCAGGATCGCCCAGAAGACGGCCACCAGGATCCCGGCCACCTCTCCACCGGACACCTGACACCCGCTCTCATGAACACCTGTAGATAACCTGCTAGATAACTGGCCCGAGACTATCGGGCCCGGAGACGGCGCTCCGTCAACATATGTAGATAACTGGCCCCGAGCCTATCGCGCCGGGGGCGGCGCTCCGTACCGCATTACCGCCCCGCGTGCAGCGGAGTTGGGCGAAGCGATTGTACGGACTGAATACGGTTCAGTACGCTCCGTGTCCCATGCGAGCTTCCCATGAAGGCGATGCCACCGCGGACGGCAATCTGCCCCTCGAACCCGACCGGTTCGTGGGCCGCTCGGCCGAACTCGGCGAACTGGCGCGGGCGCTCGACGCCTCGCGTCTGGTCACGGTGACCGGGCCCGGCGGGGTCGGCAAGTCCCGGCTCGCGGCCCACGCGGCGGCCCGGTCCGCACCCCCCGACGGGGTGTGGCGGGTTGAGCTGGCGCCGGTGCGCGATCCGGAACTCGTGGACTTCGCGGTCGTGGAGGCGCTGGGGCTGACGGATCACACCGCGCGGTTGCCGCGTGAGGCGCTGCTCGCGCACCTGACGGAGCGTCAACTCCTCTTGGTGTTGGACGGGTTCGAGCACCTGGTGGAGGTGTGTGCCTCGCTGGTGGCCGAGTTGCTCGGGCGGGCGCCGGGGCTGCGGGTGCTCGCGGTGGGGCGGCGGCCGCTGGAGCTGGCGGGTGAACGGGTGGTCGCGCTGGCGCCGTTGGGCGAGGACGAGGCGGTGGAGCTGTTCGCCGACCGGGCCGCGCAGCAGGGGGTCACCCTCGATGAAGACGACCCGGACGTACGGGAGTTGTGCCGGCGGCTCGACGGGATTCCGCTCGCTGTCGAGCTGGCGGCGGGGCGGCTGCGGGCGCTGGCGCCCGGGGAGTTGCTGGCTCGGTTCGACGACCGGTTCCGGCTGCTGGCCGGCGGGCGCAGGGACGCGTTACCCCGGCACCAGACACTGCGGACGGCGATCGGCTGGAGCCATGAACTGTGCACGCCCCAGGAGCGGTTGCTGTGGGCGCGGCTCTCGGTGTTCGCCGGACGCTTCGACCTGGAGGCCGCCGAGTACGTGTGCGGCGGCGACGGATTACCTTCGGACAGCGTCCTCGACGTGCTGTCCGAGCTGCTCGCGCAGTCCGTGGTCGTCCGCGAGGAAACCGCGACGGGCGTGCGGTACCGGATGCTCGACACGATCCGGGCGTACGGCGCCGACTGGCTGGAGGCGACGGGGGACGCGGCCCGGCTGCGGCGGCGGCACCGTGACTGGTATCTGGGGCTGGCCACTTGGTGCGAGCTGGACTGGTTCTCGCCGCGCCAGGGCGAGGTCGCCGCGCGGGTCGAGGCGGAGCTGCCGAATCTGCGCGGCGCGCTGGAGTACTGCCTGACCGAGCCGGACGAGACCCACCTGGGCCAGTACCTCGCGGGCTCCCTGTGGTTCTACTGGGCGGGCTGTGGGCGCCTCGCGGAGGGCCGGCACTGGCTGGAGCAGGCCGTGCAGCTGGACGCCGAGGACACGGCCAACGACCAGTCACGGCTGAAGGCGCTGTGGGTGCTCGGCTACGTCGCGATCCTCCAGGGCGACACCGTGCCCGCGCTGGCCGCCCTCCAGGAGTGCCGCGAGGAGGCGGACCACGCGGCGAACCCCACGGCCGTCGCGTACGCCGAACACCGCACCGGCTGCCTGGCGTTGGTCACGGACGACATGCCTCGCGCGGAGTCCCTGCTGCGCTCGGCGCTCGACCGCTACCAGCAGATCGGCGAGCTCAACAGCAACGTCCTGATGGGCCAGGTCGAGCTGGCGATGACCCGCGCGTTCCAGGGCGATCTGGCGGACGCGATGAAGCTGTGCGAGGACGTGCGCCGCGTGTGCGAGGACCACGGCGAGCGCTGGACCCGGGCGTACGCGCTGTACGTCCTGGCCTACGTCGCCTGGAGCGACGGCGAACTCCCGCTCGCGCGCGACCTGTTGGCGGACTGTCTGGGCAGCGCGCACGGCTTCCGCGATCTGCTGGGCTCGGTGCTGGCGGTCGAGTTGCTGGCCCTCGTCACGGTCGCGGAGGGCGATGCCGCCGAGGCCGCGCTGCTACAGGGCGCGGCGGGCGGGATGTGGCCGTCGGTGGGGCTGCCGCTGTTCGGCTCGGCGTACTACAACGCCCCGCACGAGCTGTGCGAGGCGATGGCCCGCGAGCGCCTCGGCGACGAGCGGTACGCGGAGTGCGTACGGGAAGGGGCCCGGCTGGGCCGTGAGGAGGCCGTGGCGCGGGCGCTGGGGCCGTCCCGGTCGCTGGACGCGGTGCCGGTTCCGCGCGGGCCGGTGCGGCCCGCTGCGGTGAGCGTGGACATGCGAAAGCCCGCCGCCTCGCCCACCCGGAAGGGCGGGGAGACGGCGGGCTGACGCGAAAGGTGGTGCTACGTCCGTGAGGTGATCAGCGGGCGTAGTACTCGACGACGAGCTGCTCGTCGCAGATCACCGGGATCTCCTTGCGGTTCGGCTCGCGGTCCAGGCGGAACGCCAGGGCGCCGAGGTTCACCTGGAGGTAGCGCGGGATCTCGCCGTCGGGGGCGAAGCCACCGGCGCGGGAGACCTCGAACAGCGTCTTGCTGCGGCTGCGCTCGCGGACCATGACGACATCTTCGGGCTTGACGCGGAACGACGGCTTGTCGACCTTGCCACCGTTGACCTCGATGTGGCCGTGAACGACCATCTGGCGGGCCTGGTAGATCGTGCGGGCGATGCCCGAACGAAGGACCAGCGCGTCGAGACGACGCTCCAGCTCGATGATCAGGGCCTCACCGGTCTTGCCCTGGACCTTGGAAGCACGCTCGTAGGCGCGGACGAGCTGGCGCTCGGACACGTCGTACTGCGCGCGCAGACGCTGCTTCTCCAGCAGACGGACCTTGTAGTCCGAGTTCTGCTTGCGGCCACGACCGTGCTCACCCGGCGGGTAGGGACGGGCCTCGAAGTACTTGACGGCCTTCGGGGTCAGCGCGATGCCGAGGGCACGCGACTTCTTGACCTTGGGGCGGGACTGATTCGCCACTGCTTTTCCTTTTCGTTTCGGCTGCCTCAGGGTTAGGGGAGGTCGCATCCGCAGCCGGGGAATCCCGACGGGTCCGCGAGGGACTCATCAGGCAGCCGTTCCCTGGTCTGGGCACATGTGCAGCACACGAACGGCCCACCGACCGGTCCCGGAACCCCGGGTGGTGGTGGGCTGCCCGCGACACCTACGACGGTGCGCGACGCTCCTGGATCAGAAGATCCGGCTGATTGTCCCGCCTGAGGCGCCGACCGGAGTCGGACACGGGACGCAGCACTGCGCAGGATTCTACAGGGTGCTCAGGACCGCTTACGACCAAGGTGTTTCCTGGTCCACTCCACGGCGTCCGCGTACCGCGCCTCGGCCCCGTGTCGGGTCGGCTCGTAGTACTCGCGGTCCTTCAGCTCCTCCGGGGCGTACTGCTGCTCGGCGATCCCCTCGGGCAGGTCGTGCGGGTAGACGTACCCCTGGGCATGCCCGAGCTTGGCCGCGCCCTTGTAGTGCCCGTCCCGCAGATGCATGGGCACCGGGCCGGCGTGCCCCTTGCGTACGTCCTCCATGGCGGCGCCGATCGCGTTGGTCGCCGCGTTCGACTTGGGGGCCAGGGCGAGCGCGATGGTGGCGTGGCTGAGGGTGAGCGCGGCCTCCGGGAAGCCGATCATCGCTACGGCCTGGGCGGCGGCGACCGCGATCGGCAGGGCGTTGGGATCGGCGAGGCCGATGTCCTCACTGGCGGAGATCATCAGGCGGCGGGCGATGAAGCGGGGGTCCTCGCCGGCCTCGATCATGCGGGCGAGGTAGTGCAGGGCCGCGTCGACGTCCGAACCCCGGATGGACTTGATGAGGGCGCTGGCCACGTCGTAGTGCTGGTCGCCGTCGCGGTCGTACTTCACCGCCGCGCGGTCGACGGTCTCCTCCAGGGTCTGGAGGGTGATGTCCGGCTCGCCCTTGTCGAGGGCGGCCCCGGCGGCGGCCTCCAGGGCGGTGAGCGCGCGCCGGGCGTCGCCGCCGGCGATGCGCAGCAGGTGGTTCTCGCTGTCCTCGGGGAGGGTGACCGCGTCCTTCAGGCCGCGCTCGTCGGACAGGGCCCGGCGGAGCAGGGCGCGCAGGTCGTCGTCCGTGAGGGGTTCGAGGGTGAGGAGGAGGGAGCGGGACAGGAGCGGGGAGATCACCGAGAAGTACGGGTTCTCCGTGGTCGCCGCGATCAGGGTGATCCAGCGGTTCTCGACGGCCGGGAGGAGGGAGTCCTGCTGGGCCTTGCTGAAGCGGTGGATCTCGTCGAGGAAGAGGACGGTCTCCTTGCCGAAACCTCCGGTGGCGCGGCGGGCGCCTTCGATGACCGCGCGGACCTCCTTGACGCCGGCGGTGATCGCGGACAGCTCCACGAACCGCTTGTTGGTCGCCTTGGAGACGACGTACGCGAGGGTCGTCTTGCCGGTGCCGGGCGGGCCCCAGAGGAGCACCGAGGAGGCTCCGGCCGGGCCGCCCGATCCCTCGCCGACCAGTCTGCGCAGGGGCGAGCCCGGCTTCAGCAGATGCTGCTGGCCCACGACCTCGTCGAGGGTGCGCGGGCGCATCCGTACCGCCAGGGGACTGCTGGACGGGTCCTTCTCCTGGCGTTCTTCGGCTGCGGCGGTGAAAAGGTCGGGCTCCACGTCCAAAACCCTATGTCACGCCACTGACAATCCGGTCAGGCCCGGATCTACGCCCAGAGCTGCGCGCCCCAGCGGGTCAGGATCAGCATGGCGATGATGCCTACGTGGGTGACCGGCAGGACCCACGTGAACTCGCCCAGGAAGTTCTTGACCGGGCGGGGTGCCTTCAGGAAGTCGTTGCGGATGTTGAACGACGTGACGTACCAGAACATGGTGATCGTGGCGACCCAGGCCAGCGAGCACCACAGGCACAGCGCGTTGATCCGGTACAGCGACTGGAACTGCAGCCAGGTGCAGAAGGCCACCCCGAAGAGCGTGCCGAAGTTGAAGGTCAGCCAGTACCAGCGCGGGAACTGGACCCGGGTCAGCAGGCTGATGCCGACGCAGATGACGATGCCGTAGGCGACCAGGCCGAGCATCGGGTTCGGGAAGCCGAAGGCTGCGGCCTGCTTGCTCTCCATGACGCTGCCGCAGGAGACGATCGGGTTGATGCTGCAGCTCGGGGTGAACGTCTTGCCCGCGAGCTTGCCTTCGAGGATCTTGAACTTGTCGATCGTGATGACCCACGCGGCGAGCAGGCCGGCTGCACCGGTGATCACCAGCAGCAGGGCGAAGGCCCGGCTGCTGCCGACCGTGCGCGGCTCCGCGGCCGTGTGCTCCGGCTCGGAGTCGGTGTCGACGTCCTTCACTGTCGTCTTGCTCATCACGCCGATCCGTCACTTGAGAGTTGGACCTTCTTCGGGCAGGGCCATTGTGCCGCACGAGCACCTCTGTCCACCGTTCGATGGACATAAGGAAGTACGCACGGTCGTCCCTGAGCGCTCGATTCCGGACGATGCTCGTCGCATGACAACACAGGCGAACGAACTCGCAGTGGATGTGCGGGGGCTGCGTAAGCAGTACGGGGACGTGACCGCCGTAGCCGGAATCGACCTCCAGATCCGCACGGGAGAGGTGTTCGGCCTGCTCGGACCCAATGGGGCGGGCAAGAGCACCACGGTCGAGATCCTCCAGGGCAACCGCGGCCGGGACGCGGGTGAGGTGTCGGTGCTCGGTTCGGACCCGGCGACGGGCACGCGTGCGTGGCGTTCGCGGGTGGGGATCGTCTGGCAGGACGAATCGGCACCCGCGGAGTTGACGGTCGGCGAGACCGTACGGCACTTCGCCCGCTACTACCCCCGCCCGCGCGACCCCGAGGAGGTCATCGGCCTGGTCGGTCTTGAGGCCAAGGTGGACAGCCGCATCAAGGCCCTGTCGGGTGGACAGCGCAGGCGTCTCGACGTGGCCCTAGGGGTGATAGGTGGCCCCGATCTCCTCCTCCTGGACGAGCCGACGACCGGTTTCGACCCGGCGGCCCGGCGCCAGTTCTGGGACCTGATCCGCAAGCTCGCCGACGAGGGCACCACCATCCTCCTCACCACCCACTACCTGGAGGAGGCGGAGAACCTCGCCGACCGCCTCGCCATCGTCGCCAAGGGCCGCGTGGTCGCCGAGGGCGAACCGGCCACCTTGCGCGAGCGCCACGGCACCGGAGCGACGGTCGAGTGGACCGAGCCGGACGGCACCCCGCGCGCGGAGCACACGGACACTCCGACCAAGGTCGTAGCCGAGCTCATGCACCGCTTCGACGGCGAGATCCCCGGGCTGCTGGTCAGCCGCCCCACCCTGGAGGACGTGTACCTCCGCCTGACCGGACAGGAGGACGTGCGATGACCACGACCACGACGGTGGCACAGGCCCGGACGAAAACCTCCGGAGAGCGACTCCCCGGTGCCTGGGGACTCGGCCTCCAGCGAGGCGTGCTGGAACTCAAACAGTTCTTCCGGCAGCGCGACCAGGTGGTGTTCACCTTCGCCTTCCCGGTCGTCTTCCTCTTCCTCTTCGCGTCGATCTTCAAGGACGACGTCCGGGGCGCGGGCATCAACGCCTCGCAGCTCTACGTCCCGGCGATGATGGCCGCCGGCATCATGTCGACGAGTTTCCAGTCCCTCGGCATCTCGATCGCGATCGAGCGGGACGAGAAGGTGCTGCGCAGGCTGCGCGGCACACCGATGCCACCGGCCGCGTACTTCCTCGGGAAGATCTGGCTGGTTCTGGTCACGGGCCTGATGGAGACGGCGATCCTGCTCCTCGTCGGCACCACCCTCTATGACGTGGACCTGCCCTCGTCAGCGGTGAAGTGGCTGGACTTCGGGTGGATCTTCGTGCTCGGTCTGACGGCGTGCGCGCTGCTCGGCATCGCGGTCAGCTCGGTCCCGAAGTCCGGCAAGAGCGCGACCTCCGTGGTCGTACTGCCCTTCCTGGTCCTGCAGTTCATCTCCGGGGTGTACATCTCCATCGACACCATCCCGGACTGGATGCTCAACATCGGTGCGCTGTTCCCGCTGAAGTGGATGTGCCAGGGGCTGCGCGGGGTGTTCCTGCCCTCGTCGGCGCAGGTGCTGGAGCAGGCCGGGAGCTGGGAGTTCGGGAAGATAGCGCTGGTGCTCGGGGCGTGGTGCGTCGGAGGATTGCTGCTGTGCCTGCTGACCTTCCGGTGGAAGAACCGGCGCGACGGATGACCGCTCCGCACGGGGCGACGGGCTCCTACACCTGGGACCGCTCCTTCCGGCTCTGGGACACGTACTTCGCCCTGATCTGGCTGGCCACCCTGGTCTTCGTGCTCGGCACGAGCCATCCGGGGTGGCCGGTACGCGTCGCGGCGGCCGGTCTCCTCGTCCCGCTCATCCCGCTCTACGTCTGGGTCGGGCGCCCCGTGCTCCAGGGCGATCCGCCCGACGAACGGCGCGCCGTCGGCTACCTGGTGGCGCAGATGGCGCTGTTCCTGCCGTCGGCGGTGCTGGTCGGCGAGACCCGGCTGATGGGCTTCGCGCTCGTCCCGCCCTGCTTCATGGTGCTGCGGCTGCGCTGGGCGCTGATCGCGGTGACTGTGATCAACATCGCACCGGTGATCGGCTGGGCGCTGCTGTGGTGGCCGAGCGCGCAGGACGTGTTCTTCAACGCGGTGTTCGCCGTGGTGACCCTGGTCTTCTCGATGGCCCTCGGCACCTGGGTCATCCGCGTCATCGAACAGAGCCAGGAGCGGGCCGAGTTGATCGCCGAGCTGGACGCCAGCCGCCACGAGGTCTCCCGCCTCTCGTCGGCGCACGGCGCCCTGGCCGAACGGGAGCGCATGGCCCGCGAGATCCACGACACCCTCGCCCAGGGCTTCACCAGCCTGCTGATGCTGACCCAGGCGGTGGAGGCCGAGCTGGACGAGGATCCACCCCAGGCCCGCCGCCACTTGGCCCTGATGGACGAGACCGCCCGGCAGAACCTCGCCGAGGCCCGCGCGCTGGTCGCCGGCGGCACACCGGCCGACCTCGCGGACGCCTCCCTGCCGGACGCGCTGCGTCGGCTCGCCGCCCGCCATGACGCGACGCTCCAAGTCACCGGCCCGGTACGCGCGTTGCCCGCCGGGCCCGAGGTGGTCGCCCTGCGCTCCTGCCAGGAAGCCCTCGCCAACGCCCGTAAGCATGCGGGGAGTTCGGCGACGGTGAGCCTCGCGCTGGCGTACGCCGACGAGCAACTCACCGTGTCGGTAGGGGACGACGGGTGCGGATTCGATCCGGGGGCGGTGTCCGGCGGCTACGGTCTGGCGGGGCTGCGGGCGCGGGTCGCCGAGGTGGGCGGGACGGCGGTGGTGCGCAGCGTGCCGGGCGCGGGCACGACGGTGACCGTCCGGCTGCCGGTGTCGCCCTCGTCCGTATCGCCTCTGAGGAGTCCCCGATGATCCGGATCGTCCTGGCCGACGACCATCCTGTCGTACGGGAGGGTCTGCGCGCGATGCTCAGCGCCGAGCCGGACCTCGATGTCGTCGCCGACGCGTCGAGCGGGCCGCAAGCGGAGGCACTGGCCGCCGAGTTGAGGCCGGACATCGTGTTGATGGACCTGCGGATGCCGGGCGGCGGGGGTGTCGACTCCATCGTGCGGATGAGTGCGGCCGGGTTGCCGTGCCGGGTGATCGTTCTCACGACGTACGAGACGGACCGGGACATCCTGCGGGCGGTCGAGGCAGGGGCGGCGGGCTACCTGCTGAAGGATCTGCCGCGGGGCGAACTGGCCGACGCCGTCAGGGCCGCTGCGCGGGGCGAGACGGTGCTTGCGCCGTCTGTGGCGGCGCGGTTGGTGGACCAGTTGCGGACGAGGCCGGAGCGGCCTCGGTTGTCCGAGCGGGAGACGGCGGTGTTGCGGTTGGTGGCGGAGGGGTGCACCAACGCGGAGATCGGGCGGCGGTTGTACATCGGGGAGTCGACGGTGAAGACCCATCTGCTGCGGGTCTTCGGGAAGTTGGGGGTTGATGACCGGACGGCAGCGGTGACGAGTGCGATGCGGTACGGGTTGCTGGACTGAGGATTCTCGTCCCCGCCGCCCCTACCCGTCCCATCACTGGGGGCTGCCGCCCCCAGACCCCCGCTTCGGCCTGAACGGCCTCGTCCTCAAACGCCGGACGGGCTAAAAGATCAAGCCCCGGTCGGCGACAATTCAGCCCCTCCGGCGTTTGAGGAGCGGGGTCTGGGGCGGAGCCCCAGAAGGATGGGACGGGTAGGGGCGGCGGGGGCGAGAAAACCAGGCCTCAGCCCAGCTTCGACTCCAGTTCCGCCACGATCTCGTTCACCCCGACCGCCCGCTGCTCCCCGGACTCCATGTCCTTGAGCTGCACGACGCCCTCGGCGAGATCGCGCTCGCCGGCGACGATCGTGTAGCGGGCGCCACTGCGGTTGGCGTTCTTCATCGCACCCTTGAGGCCCTTGGAGCCGTAGGAGAAGTCGGCCGCGATGCCGAGCTTGCGGAGTTCGGTGACCTTGGTGAAGAGGACGCGGCGGGCCTCGTCGCCGAGCGGGACGGCGAACACGCTGGTGGACGCGGGGAGTTCGAGTTCGACACCCTCCGCCTCCAGGGCGAGGACCGTACGGTCGACGCCCAACGCCCAGCCCACGGAGGGCAGCGCGGGACCGCCGATCATCTCGGACAGGCCGTCGTAGCGACCGCCGCCGCCCACCGCGGACTGGGAGCCCAGACCGTCGTGGACGAACTCGAAGGTCGTACGGGTGTAGTAGTCCAGGCCGCGGACCAGCTTCGGGTCGTCCTCGAAGGAGACGCCCGCCGCCGTGATCAGCTCGCGGACCTCCTCGTGGTACGCCTTGCACGCGTCGCACAGGTAGTCGCGGAGCAACGGCGCGTCCGTCAACTGCTTCTGGACGTCCGGGCGTTTGTCGTCGAGGACCCGGAGCGGGTTGATGTCCGCGCGGCGCAGGGTCTCCTCGTCGAGGTCCAGGCCCCGGAGGAAGTTCTGGAGCGCCTCCCGGTAGACCGGACGGCACTCCTTGTCGCCCAGGCTGTTGAGGAGGATGCGGAAGTTGCGCAGGCCCAGGGAGCGGTACGCCTGGTCCGCGAGGATGATCAACTCGGCGTCCAGGGCCGGGTCTTCGGCACCGATCGCCTCGGCGCCGACCTGGGAGAAGTGGCGGTAACGGCCCTTCTGGGGGCGCTCGTAGCGGTAGTAGGAGCCCGAGTACCAGAGCTTCACCGGCAGGTTGCCGAGCTTGTGCAGGTTGGCCTCAAGTGCCGCGCGCAGTACGGAGGCCGTGCCCTCGGGGCGCAGGGCGAGCTTGGAGCCGCCCTTGGTCTCGAAGGCGTACATCTCCTTGGTCACGATGTCGGTGGACTCACCGACACCGCGCGCGAAGAGCTCGACGTTCTCGAAGCCGGGCGTCTCGATGTAGCCGTAGCCGGAGTTGCGCAGCGGTGCGGCGATGGCCTCGCGCACGGCGAGGTACTTGGCCGACTCCGGCGGAATCAGGTCGTACGTGCCCTTGGGGGCCTGAAAGGTGCTCACGAAAATCTCTCGTCACATTCCTCGTCGGGGAGCGTCCGAGCTCCCGAGGCCGGAGGCGACCTCCCGCAGATACGGGTTGGTGGCGCGCTCCTGGCCGATGGTCGTCTGGGGGCCGTGGCCGGACAGCACCACGGTCGAGTCGTCGAGCGGCAGGCACACACGGGCCAGCGAGTCGAGGATCTCGGCGTGGGAGCCGCCGGGCAGGTCGGTGCGTCCGATGGAGCCGGCGAAGAGCAGATCACCGGAGAAGAACACGGAGGGGATCTCCGTGGTCTCGGGCATCCGGAAGGTCACCGACCCCTTCGTATGGCCCGGCGCGTGCGCGACCGAGAACTCCAGTCCCGCGAGCGCGAGCCGCGCGCCGTCGGTCAGCTCCTTGACGTCGTCCGGCTCCCCCACGGTCAGCTCGCCCATCAGCGGCATCCCGATCGAGCGGCCGAGCGCCTTCTCGGGGTCGCTCATCATGAACCGGTCCTCGGGGTGGATCCAGGCCGGCACGTCGTGCGCGCCGCAGACCGGGACGACCGAGGCCACATGGTCGATGTGACCATGGGTGAGGACGACCGCGACGGGCTTGAGCCGATGCTTCCTGAGCGCTTCCTCGACTCCCTGGGCGGCCTGATGGCCCGGGTCGATGATCACGCACTCCTCACCGGCGGCGGGGGCGACGAGATAACAGTTCGTCCCCCAGGCCCCGGCGGGGAACCCGGCAATGAGCACGATCGTCCTTCGTTGTGTCGATACGAGTGGGGATAAGGATCCCTGCGTCAGTGGTCAGAGCCTACCGGCGCTGCCGAATCCTCAGCGAACCCATATACGGTACGGGGCACACGCAGGCGGTCGGCTCACAAGACGCACGCGTCCCAGTCGACGTACGAGACGCATGAGGAGAGAATCCGGTGGTCACCCAGGAACAGCGGAAGCGGCAGCTCGCGCGGGAGAAGTTCTTGCGGCAGCAGCAGCGGCGTACGTCCGCTCGACGCAAGGCGCGTATGCGCAACTCGGTGATCGCGTCGGTGCTCGGCGTGATCGTGATCGGAAGTGTCGCGCTCTACACGACCGGCGTCCTGAAGAACGACGACGACAAGTCCAACGCGAGCGCGGACGTGACGCCCAGCGCTTCGGCGACGAGCAAGGCACCGGACCCGTGCGCGAAGCCGGCGGCCGGCAAGATCAAGACGGCGACCTGGAAGAAGGAGCCGACGGTCACGATCGACAAGTCGGCGAAGTACACGATGAAGTTGGCGACGACCTGCGGTGACATCGACATCGCGCTGAAGGCGTCGGCCGCGCCGCACACCGTGAACTCGTTCAACTTCCTCGCGGGCAAGGGCTTCTTCGACCACACGAAGTGCCACCGGCTCGTCAACAGCGGCATCTACGTGCTGCAGTGCGGCGACCCGACCGGCACCGGCAGCGGCGGTCCCGGCTACACGATCCCGGACGAGAACCTGAAGGACGCGAGCCTCAAGGGCGGGACCTACCCGGCGGGCACGGTGGCGATGGCGAACACCTACGACGCCTCCACGGGCAAGGGCCGCAACACCGGCGGCAGCCAGTTCTTCCTCGTCTACCAGGACAGCCAGCTCCCGGCCAACTACACCCCGTTCGGTACCATCTCGGCCTCCGGACTGAAGGTCCTGAAGAAGATCGCCGCAGCTGGGGCGGAGGCCGCCGACCCCACGACGGGCAACACCGCTCCGAACGCGACGGTCGTGATCAACAAGGCGACCGTGACGAAATCCTGACCGTCAACAGCGAATTTTCGGTCGCGCGGGATGCGGACAGGCAACCCGCCGGTCGCCTATGTTGGCCGTGACGAAACTGTGGACGATGCCCGGGGGCACAGAGGCCCTGTGCAGGCATCATGTGGAGGAGGCGCTGTGAGCAGCGACCCGTGGGGACGCGTCGACGAGACGGGGACCGTGTACGTGCGTACGGCCGACGGCGAGCAGGTCGTCGGTTCCTGGCAGGCCGGCTCCCCTGACGAGGCGCTGGCCTACTTCGAGCGCAAGTACGAGGGCCTGGTTGTCGAGATCGGCCTCCTCGAGAAGCGCGTGAAGACCACCGACCTGTCGGCGAAGGACGCCCAGGCCGCCGTGGACCATCTCCGTGAGCAGGTCGACGCCCACCACGCGGTGGGCGATCTGGCGGCGCTCACGGTGCGGCTGGACAAGCTCGTGGAGACCGTCGAGGCGCGTCGCGAGGAGCGCAAGCAGCAGCGCGCCAAGCAGTCGGACGAGGCCCGGCACTCCAAGGAGGCGCTGGTCGTCGAGGCGGAGGAGCTGGCGGCGTCCGACCAGTGGCGGGCAGCCGGTGAGCGGCTGCGCGCGCTGGTGGACACCTGGAAGGGTCTGCCGCGCCTGGACCGCAAGTCGGACGACGAGCTGTGGCACCGCTTCTCGCACGCCCGGTCGGCCTTCTCCAAGCGCCGCAAGGCGCACTTCGCGTCCCTGGACGCGCAGCGCGAGGACGCCCGCAAGACCAAGGAGCGGCTGGTCGCCGAGGCCGAGGGTCTGTCGGCCTCGACGGACTGGGGGCCTACGGCCGCGCGCTACCGCGAGCTGATGGCGGACTGGAAGGCGGCGGGCCGCGCCCAGCGCGAGCACGAGGACGATCTGTGGAACCGGTTCCGTGGTGCCCAGGACGTCTTCTTCGCCGCCCGCAGCTCGGTCTTCGCCGAGCGGGACGCGGAGCAGACGGAGAACCTGAAGCTCAAGGAGGAGCTGGCCGAGGAGGCCGAGAAGCTCCTGCCGGTCACCGACCTGAAGGCCGCCCGCGCGGCCTTCCGCTCGATCAACGAGCGCTGGGAGGCCATCGGCCATGTGCCGCGTGACTCCCGCCCGAAGGTCGAGGGCCGGATGCACACGATCGAGCGGGCCCTGCAGGAGTCCGAGGAGACCGAGTGGCGCCGGACGAACCCGGAGGCACGCGCGCGTGCCGAGGGTCTGACCGGCCAGCTCCAGGCGGCCGTGGACAAGCTCACGGGCCAGATCGAGCAGGCCCGCGCCCAGGGCAACAACTCCCGCGCCGACAAACTCCAGCGCGAGCTGGAGGGCCGCCAGGCCCTGCTGGAGCAGGCTCTGAAGGGCCTCCAGGAGTTCGGCGGTTGACACCCCCGCCAGGCACGAGGAAGGGGCTCCCGTACGCACCGTACGGGAGCCCCTTCCTCGTATGCGAGGTGTCTGCTACGTCTTGTTGCGCGCCGACGTCACGCGGTACACGTCGTAGACGCCCTCCACTCCCCTGACGGCCTTCAGGACGTGGCCCAGGTGCTTGGGGTCGCCCATCTCGAAGGTGAAGCGGGAGGTGGCGACGCGGTCGCGGGAGGTCTGGACGGCCGCCGAGAGGATGTTGACGTGCTGGTCGGACAGGACGCGGGTGACGTCCGAGAGGAGCCGGGAGCGGTCCAGGGCCTCCACCTGGATGGCGACCAGGAAGACCGAGGACTGGGTGGGCGCCCACTCGACTTCCAGGATGCGCTCGGGTTCGCGGGACAGTGACTCCACGTTGACGCAGTCACTGCGGTGAACCGATACACCGCTACCGCGCGTGACGAAACCGATGATGGGGTCGCCGGGGACGGGCGTACAGCAGCGGGCCAGTTTGACCCACACGTCCTCGACGCCCTTGACGACGACACCGGGGTCGGCGTTCGTCCGGCGCTTGCGGCCCCGGCCGGTCGACGGCGGCACACTCTCGTCGATCTCCTCGGTGGCCGCCTCCTCGCCGCCGAGTGCCTGCACCAGCTTCTGTACGACGTTCTGCGCGGCGACATGGCCCTCGCCGATCGCCGCGTACAGCGAGGAGATGTCCGGGTAGCGCATCTCATGCGCGAGCGTGACGAGGGAGTCGCCGGTGAGGATGCGCTGGATCGGCAGGTTCTGTTTGCGCATCGCGCGGGCGATGGCGTCCTTGCCCTGCTCGATCGCCTCGTCGCGGCGCTCCTTGGAGAACCAGGCTCTGATCTTGTTGCGGGCGCGCGGCGACTTGACGAAGCCGAGCCAGTCGCGGGAGGGGCCCGCGCCGGGTGCCTTGGAGGTGAAGACCTCGACCAAGTCGCCGTTGTCCAGGGTGGATTCGAGCGGTACGAGCCGCCCGTTGACCCGTGCTCCTATGGTCCGATGGCCGACCTCCGTGTGCACCGCGTACGAGAAGTCCACCGGGGTGGCGCCCGCCGGCAGCGCTATCACGTCGCCCTTCGGCGTGAAGACGAAGACCTCGTTGCGGGACAGGTCGAAGCGCAGGGACTCCAGGAACTCGCCCGGGTCCTCGGTCTCCTTCTGCCAGTCGAGCAACTGGCGCAGCCACGCCATGTCGTTGAGGTGGTCGTCCTTGCCCGTGGTCCGGGGCGTCTCCGCGCGCACCTTGGAGGTACCGGCGACGGCCTCCTGCTTGTACTTCCAGTGCGCGGCGATGCCGTACTCCGCGCGGCGGTGCATGTCGAACGTGCGGATCTGGAGCTCAACAGGCTTGCCGTTGGGGCCGATTACCGTCGTGTGCAGCGACTGGTACATGTTGAACTTGGGCATCGCGATGTAGTCCTTGAACCGGCCGGGAACCGGGTTCCATCGCGCGTGCACCGTGCCGAGGGCCGCGTAGCAGTCGCGGACGGTGTCCACGAGGACGCGGATGCCCACCAGGTCGTAGATCTCCGCGAAGTCGCGACCGCGGACGATCATCTTCTGGTAGACGCTGTAGTAGTGCTTCGGGCGGCCGGTGACGGTCGCCTTGATGCGGGCCGCGCGCAGGTCGGTCTGGACCTCGTCGGTCACTATGGCCAGGTATTCGTCACGCTTCGGTGCCCGCTCGGCCACCAGCCGGACGATCTCGTCGTACATCTTGGGGTAGAGGATCGCGAAGGCGAGGTCCTCCAGTTCCCACTTGATGGTGTTCATGCCCAGGCGGTGGGCGAGCGGCGCGTAGATCTCCAGGGTCTCGCGCGCCTTCTTCTCCTGCTTCTCGCGCTTGAGGTAGCGCATGGTGCGCATGTTGTGCAGGCGGTCGGCGAGCTTGATGACCAGGACGCGCGGGTCCTTGGCCATGGCGACGACCATCTTGCGCACGGTCTCGGCCTGCGCGGCCTCGCCGAACTTGACCTTGTCCAGCTTGGTGACGCCGTCGACGAGGAGGGCCACGGAGTCGCCGAAGTCGCGGCGGAGCTGGTCGAGGCCGTACTCGGTGTCCTCGACGGTGTCGTGCAGCAGGCCCGCCATGAGGGTCGCCGGGTCCATGCCCAACTCGGCGAGGATCGTCGTCACGGCGAGCGGGTGCGTGATGTACGGGTCGCCGCTCTTGCGCTTCTGGCCGCGGTGCCAGCGCTCGGCGACCTGGTAGGCACTCTCCACCTGGCGGAGCGTGGCCGTCTCGATCTTCGGGTCGTTGCTGCGCACTATCCGCAGCAGGGGCTCCAGGACCGGGTTGTACGGGTTGGAGCGCTGGACGCCGAGGCGGGCGAGGCGGGCGCGGACGCGGTTGGAGGAGCCGCCGCCGGTGCGTGCGGGCTGCCCTGCCGTGGGACGGGGCGCGGGAGGAGTGGCCGCCGGGCGCTCGGCCGGAGCCGGCTTGGGGCGCGCGGGCTCGGCCGCCTTGTCGGCGGGCGCCGACCGGTCGTGCTCCGCCGCCGGGCGCGGTTCGGCCGGTGCGGTGCTCGCGGGTGCGGTGCTCGCGCTCGTGGCGGGCTCCGCCGCGGGGCCCGGGGTGGGCTCGGGCTTGGCGGCGGTCAGGGGCTGGGCCTCGTCTGCCAAGAGGACTCCTCGTGCGCGATCCGGGTCCCCCGGTCAGGCTCCGGAGTGCCCATGGTAGCGATCCCGGGCTCCGGGCTCGCCTTCAGGCCGATGTGAGGGCCGTCTACGGGTGAAACGCGAGGGGCTGCCGCCGGCATTCCGGGAGGCAGCTCCGCGGTGTCCTGGGGTTGTCCTGGGGTTGCTCTGGGGGCGTGCGTGAGGTTGCGCGGACGGGCCGTGAGGTCCCCTCAGGGCGCCCGTGACATGCGCGACGGCCGTCCCCCGTGGTGGAGGGACGGCCGTTGCGGCACGCGTTCACGTCAGACTACGAGCAGTGCCTCCAGGGGGGCGCCGTCCAGTGCCGGTTCCAGGCGGGCGCGGCCCGCGAGGAAGCCCAGCTCCATGAGGACGGCGACGCCCGCGATCTCGGCGCCCGCCCTGCGGATCAGCTGGAGGGAAGCCTCGGCGGTGCCGCCGGTGGCCAGGACGTCGTCGACGACCAGGACGCGGTCACCGGCGCTCAGGTCCTCGGCGTGCACCTCGATCTCGGCGGAGCCGTACTCCAGGTCGTACGTCTGGCTGAGGGTCGCTCCGGGGAGCTTGCCCGCCTTGCGCACGGGGATGAAGCCGACGCCCGCGCGGACGGCCACCGGGGCGCCGAGGATGAAGCCGCGGGCCTCCAGACCCACGACCTTCGTCGCACCGGTGCGCACGACGATCTCGGCGAGCGCGTCCGTGAGCGCCGTGAACGCGGCCGGGTCTGCCAGGAGCGGGGTGATGTCCTTGAACATCACACCCGGCTCCGGGTAGTCGGCCACATCGCGGATACGGCTGAGCAGCAACTCCGTGATGTCTGCGAGCTCCGTCATCGGCGCTTCCCGGACGGACGCCCGCGACCGCGGTTGCGGGACGCCGGCTGGGTGCGCGGGCCCACGACGGCTGCCGCGTCCTCGGGCTCGTCGTCGTAGTCGTCGTCCGCGACGTTGGCTGCCGGGGACTCCGCGGGCTCGCCCTGTGCGGCGGCCTGGGCGCGCTTGGCGAGGACGCGCTTCTTGAGCGCCTTGATCTGCGGCTCGGCCTCCTTGAGGTCGGCGACGAGCGGCGTGGCGATGAAGATCGACGAGTACGCACCGGCCGCGAGGCCGACGAACAGCGACAGCGAGATGTCGTTGAGCACGCCCGCGCCGAGGAAGCCGCCACCGATGAACAGCAGGGCCGCGACCGGCAGCAGCGCGACGACCGTGGTGTTGATGGACCGCACCAGGGTGCCGTTGATCGACCGGTTGGCGATGTCGCTGTAGGTCCAACGGGTCTGCTTGGTGATGTCCTTGGTCTGCTCCTTGAGGCTGTCGAAGACGACGACCGTGTCGTAGAGCGAGTAACCGAGGATGGTCAGCAGACCGATCACCGTACCGGGCGTGACCTCGAAGCCGACGAGGGCGTAGATGCCGATGGTGATGGTGATGTCGTGAATCAGGGCCACGAGCGCCGCCAGGGCCATGCGCCACTCGAAGGCGATCGCCAGATAGATCACGACCAGCACCATGAAGATCGCCAGGCCCTCCCAGGCCTTGTTGGCGACCTGGTCACCCCAGCTGGGGCCGACCAGGTCCGCGGCGATGCTCTCGGAGTCGACGTTCAGGTCCTTCGACAGCTGCTTCTTGATGCTGTCGGACTGGTCCGTGTCGATGCCGGCGATCTGGATGCGCAGGCTGCCGTCGCCGAGCTTCTGGACGACCGCGTCGTGACCTGAGGCGTCCTCGGCGTACTTCTCCGCCTGGCTCACCGAGGCGCTCATGCCCTTCGGCGTGGTGAAGGCGGCGCCGCCCTGGAACTCGATGCCCATGTTCAGGCCGCGCACCGTCAGGCCGAGGATGGCCGTGATGGTGATCAGGATCGAGATGCCGTACCAGATCTTGCGATTGCCGACGAAGTCGTACCCGACCTCGCCACGGTGCAGTCGGGCGCCGAGGTTGCCGAGTTTCGACATCTCACGCCTCCTTCGGGTCGACAGGGCCCGCGGCAGAACCGGCGGGACGGCGGGTGCGACGCAGCGGCGGCTTGGCACCCAGCGCCTTCGGGTCGATGCCGGACCACTTGTGGCCGTCCGAGAAGAACTTCCGGCGGGCGAGGATGGTCATCAGCGGCTTGGTGAAGAGGAAGACGACGACCACGTCGAGCACGGTGGTCAGACCGAGCGTGAACGCGAAGCCCTGGACCTTGCCGACGGTGACGATGAACAGCACCGCGGCGGCGAGGAACGACACGAAGTCGGAGACCAGGATGGTGCGCCGGGCTCGGGGCCAGGCCCGCTCGACGGAGGGACGCAGCGAGCGGCCCTCCCGGATCTCGTCCCGGATGCGTTCGAAGAACACGATGAACGAGTCCGCGGTGATACCGATCGCGACGATCGCACCGCAGACCGCCGGCAGGTTCAGCGCGAAGCCGATGCCCGGGCCGAGCAGCGCCATGATCACGTACGTGAGGATCGCGGAGACCAGCAGCGAGGGGATCGCGATGACCGACAGACCGCGGTAGAAGATCAGCAGGTAGAGGACGACCAGCGCGAGGCCGATCGCGCCCGCGATCAGACCGGCGTGCAGCTGCTCACCGCCGAGGGCCGCGGTCACCGTGGTGACGCTGTCCGTCTTGAAGGTCAGCGGCAGGGCGCCGTACGACAGCATGTTGGCGAGGCTCTGGGCCTCTTCCTGGGTGAAGCTGCCGGAGATCTCGGCGCTGCCGCCGGTGATCGACGAGCTGACGGAGGGGCTGGAGACGACCTGGCCGTCGAGGACGATGCCGAACTCGTTCTGCGGGGCGGTGTTCTTCGCCAGTTCACCGGTGATCGTGGCGAACTTGGAGCCGCCCTTGCCGGTGAAGTCCATGGTGACCTGCCAGCCGGCGGCGGTCGTCGTGTTCAGGACGGCCGCGGCCTTCTTGACGTCGGTGCCGTCCACGGCGGCGGGGCCGAGCACGTACTTGTACCAGACACCCGAGACCTGACCGCAGGCCACGGTCGCGTCCTCGGCCTTGGCGTTCTTGCCGACGTTCTGGGACGCCTTCTTGGAGCAGTCGAGGGCGGTGTACTGGGCCTCCAGCTTGGCGGCCGCCGCGCTGGCGGCGGCGCTGCTGCTCGCCGACGGGGTGGCACTGGCCGAGGCCGAGGCGCTGGGGCTCGCGGACGAGGTGGTGTCGGCCTTCAGGGCGTCACTGGCGGCACGGCCCTGCGAAGTGGCGGTGGCCGTCGGGGTCGCGGAGCCGGTCTTCGACGAGGAAGCGCTCGCCTTGGAACTGGGCGAGCTCGACGGGCTGCTGGAGGCGCTGCCGGACGCGCTCGGCGACGGGCTCGTCGTCGCGGCGCCCGTGGAGGCCTCCGTGGCCAGGACCGGGCGGAAGTACAGCTTGGCCGTCGTACCGACCTGCTGCCGTGCCTCGTCCGAGTTCGTGCCCTTGGGGATGTTGACGATGATGTTCCTGGAGCCCTGGGTCTGGACCTCGGCCTCCGAGACACCAAGACCATTGACACGGCGGTTCATGATGTCGACCGCGGTGTCCATGTTGGTCTTGTTGATCGACGATTCCTCGCCGGGCTGGGCCACCGCCCGCAGCGTGATGCTCGTGCCGCCGGCCAGGTCGATGCCGAGACGCGGAGTGGTGTGCCCGGATGCGAACATGCCACCGGTGAGCGCCACGATGGCGATCAGGATGAGGGCCAGCGAGCGCCACGGCTTGCTCTGGGCGCTCGCACTGCGGCCCCTCTTAGGTGCTGCCACCTTCTCGTACTCCCTCTCGGGCCGCTCCACGCCGGGTCAGCGCGGCTACGGCCATGACATGGTGTCGGATCCCGTGCGAGCGACGCACGTACCCGGGGTGCGCGGGGCGCGAGCGGGTCGCGCCGCGCTCCCGGGACGTGACTACTTCGCGTCGGACTCGCCGTCGGACTTCTTCGGCTCTTCTTCCGTCTTCGCCTCGGCCGCGTCGGCCGGCTCCTCGGTGGCGTCGGCCGGCTCGTCGGCCGCGTCCTTCTTGCCGAGGTCGATGGGCTTGTCGTCGGAAGAGTCGGCGGCGGGCTCGTCGGTCTCGGTGAGGGAGGAGGCGTCGTCCGGGACGATGTCGGCGTCGTCCTTCAGGTCGTGCTCGACGCCGTGCACGATGCGGTTGTACTCGTCGTCGGTGAGGACGGCGCCGATCGCGTTCTTCGCGAAGAGAAGCTCGACGCCCGGGCCCGCGTCGAGAAGGACCGTCTCCTCGTTGACCTCCTTGACCGTCGCGTACACGCCCCCGATCGTGCGGACGCCGGTGCCGGGCTGCATGTCATTACGCATCGACGCGGCCGCCTGCTGCTTGCGCTTGGCAGAGCGGGTCATCAGGAACATGGCCCCGATGAGCACGATGAACGGGAGGATGGTCACGATATTCACGGGACGGAATTTCCTTCGCACGACCGCGGCGGTGAGCGGCCTGGTGGATGGGGGTGGTCGGCGCCGCCCACAAAGGCGGCATCGGCGGAGTCTAAGCGAGTCCACGCTGATGGAACAACGCTCAGCATGGCACCGGGGTTCCTGACCCGGCCAGCGCCCCCGCCGTCACGCCCCGAACAGGTCCCCTTGTCCGTTTCCCCCGGTTGACGAGCGGGGCGGGGTGAGGCCCAGATGCGCCCACGCGGCCGGGGTGGCGACGCGTCCGCGCGGGGTGCGGGCCAGCAGTCCCTCCCGTACGAGGAAGGGTTCGGCGACCTCCTCGACGGTCTCGCGCTCCTCCCCCACGGCGACCGCGAGCGTGGACAGGCCGACCGGTCCGCCGCCGAACAGCTTGAGCAGCGCTTCGAGGACACCGCGGTCGAGCCGGTCGAGGCCGCGCCCGTCGACCTCGTAGACCTTGAGGGCGGCCCCGGCGATGTCCTGGGTGATGAAGCCGTCGGCCTTGACCTGCGCGTAATCCCGTACCCGGCGCAGCAGGCGGTTGGCGATGCGGGGGGTGCCGCGCGAACGTCCGGCGATCTCGGCGGCGCCGGCGGGGTCGATCTCCACGTCGAGGAGGTTCGCCGAGCGGTGGATGACGCGCTCCAGCTCGGTGGGTTCGTAGAACTCCATGTGCGCGGTGAAGCCGAAGCGGTCGCGCAGCGGGGGTGGCAGCAGTCCCGCGCGCGTGGTGGCGCCGACCAGGGTGAACGGCGGGAGTTCGAGCGGGATCGCGGTGGCGCCGGGGCCCTTGCCGACGATGACGTCGACGCGGAAGTCCTCCATCGCCATGTAGAGCATCTCTTCGGCGGGCCGGGACATGCGGTGGATCTCGTCGAGGAAGAGGACCTCGCCCTCCTGGAGGGAGGAGAGGATCGCGGCGAGGTCGCCGGCGTGCTGGATGGCGGGACCGCTGGTGATGCGGATCGGGGCTTCCATCTCGGCCGCGATGATCATCGAGAGGGTGGTCTTGCCGAGCCCGGGGGCTCCGGAGAGCAGCACGTGGTCAGCGGTGGCGCCGCGCGCGCGTGCGGCGCGCAGCACCAGGTCGAGCTGCTCGCGGACCTTCTCCTGGCCGATGAACTCGCCCAGGTCCTTGGGGCGCAGGGCGGCCTCGACGGCCTGGTCCTCGCGGTCGGCGACCGAGCCCACCAGCCGCTCGTCGGCGGTCTCGTCGGTCGTGTCGTCCCAGTTCACTGACGTCTCCTAGCGGGCGCGGTTCAGGGTCTGCAGGGCGGCCTTGAGCAACTGGCCCACCTGCGGCGCCCCTTCGGCGGCCTCGGCCTGCGGTGCTACGGCGGCCACGGCCTCGTCGGCCTCGCGGGTGGCGTACCCGAGGCCGATGAGCGCGGCGTGCAGCTGGTCGCGCCAGCCGCTGGTGACCGGGGCGCCGATCGCCGGGGCGGATCCCACCGGGGCGCCGAGCCGGTCCTTGAACTCCAGCAGCAGCTTCTGGGCGCCCTTCTTGCCGATGCCCGGGACCGCCATCAGCGCCTTCTCGTCCCCGGCGGCCACGGCTCGGCGCAACGCGTCCGGGGTGTGCACGGCGAGCATGGCCTGCGCGAGCCGGGGGCCGACGCCGGTCGCGGTCTGGAGCAGCTCGAAGATCTGGCGTTCGTCATCGTCCACGAAGCCGTACAGGGTGAGCGAGTCCTCGCGGACGACGAGGGAGGTGGCGAGCTTGGCCGGCTTGCCGAGGCGGAGCGTGGACAGCGTGTTCGGCGTGCACTGGATGGCCATGCCGACACCGCCGACCTCGACCACCGCGGCGTCGGGGGCGAGTGCGGCGACCGTGCCACTGACGAAGGCGATCATGCGGTACGGCCTTTCGATGCGTGCGGGGTCTTCGGTGCTTGTGGGGCTTGCGGTGCTTTGCGTGCGCCGGCGGCGTGTTGGGCGACCGCCTGTTGCAACCGGTTCTGGGCGACGGCCTGTTGGAGGCGGTTGGTCGCGGGGCCGCGCCAGATGTGGCAGATGGCGAGGGCGAGGGCGTCTGCCGCGTCGGCGGGCTTGGGGGGTGCGTCGAGCCGCAGCAGCCGGGTGACCATGGCGCCGACCTGGGCCTTGTCGGCGCGTCCGCTGCCGGTGACGGCGGCCTTGACCTCGCTGGGGGTGTGCAGGGCGACGGGGATGCCGCGGCGGGCGGCACAGAGCATCGCCACGGCGCTGGCCTGGGCGGTGCCCATCACCGTGCGGACGTTGTGCTGGCTGAACACCCGCTCCACGGCGACGAATTCGGGCCGGTGTTCGTCAAGCCACGCCTCGATGCCCTGCTCGATGGCGACGAGGCGCAGGCCCAACTCGGCGTCCGCCGGGGTCCGTACGACACCGACGCCGACCATGGTGAGCGGCCGGCCCGCGACGCCCTCGACCACTCCGACACCGCATCGGGTGAGTCCAGGGTCGACACCCAGTACCCGCACTCCAACCCCCCTTTTTTGCGGCTAAACCGCCGCCGCTCTCGCGGACCTGGCTGAGCACCGTCGGAGTTCCTCAATTGATGATTGCGGTCCGCGGTCGGTGATCTTTGACTTCCGCCAGGCTATCCGCTGCCACCGACAACGGCGGCGGGCCGACGGGACGTGTCCCGTCGGCCCGCCGAAATCCCGCTCAGCTCGCGGCAGCGCTACGCGTCGACCTTCTCCATGACCTCGTCGCTGACGTCGAAGTTGGCGAAGACGTTCTGCACGTCGTCGCTGTCCTCCAGGGCGTCGATCAGCTTGAAGATCTTGCGGGCGCCGTCCTCGTCGAGCTCGACCTGCATGGTCGGGACGAAGTTGGCGTCGGCGGAGTCGTAGTCGATGCCGGCGTCCTGGAGCGCGGTGCGGACCGCGACCAGGTCGGTGGCCTCGGAGATGACCTCGAAGGACTCACCGAGGTCGTTGACCTCCTCGGCGCCCGCGTCGAGCACGGCACCCAGGACGTCGTCCTCGGACAGCTCGCCCTTGGGGACGATCACGACACCCTTGCGGTTGAAGAGGTACGACACGGAACCGGGGTCGGCCATGTTCCCGCCGTTACGGGTCATGGCGACACGCACGTCCGAGGCGGCGCGGTTGCGGTTGTCGGTGAGGCACTCGATGAGCACGGCGACACCGTTAGGGCCATAACCCTCGTACATGATCGTCTCGTAGTCGGCGCCACCGGCTTCGAGACCGGCGCCGCGCTTGACCGCGGAGTCGATGTTCTTGTTCGGGACCGAGCTCTTCTTGGCCTTCTGGATGGCGTCGAACAGCGTCGGGTTGCCGGACACATCGGCACCACCGGTACGGGCCGCAACCTCGATGTTCTTGATCATCTTCGCGAAGAGCTTGCCGCGCTTGGCGTCGATCACGGCCTTCTTGTGCTTCGTCGTAGCCCATTTAGAGTGGCCGGACATCTGCCTGTCTCCTTCGCGTAACCCAACTCTTTACGAACCCCAGAGATCCTACTAGGACCCCGGAGCCAGGTTCGCGCGCACCATGTCGACGAACAGGGAGTGCACGCGGTGGTCGCCGGTCAGTTCCGGGTGGAACGACGTGGCGAGCGCGTTGCCCTGGCGGACCGCCACGATGTGGCCCTCGTGTTCGGCGAGGACCTCGGTCTCGGCACCGACGGACTCGACCCAGGGGGCGCGGATGAAGACGCCCTCCACAGGATCGCCCTCGATGCCCCGGACGTCGACAGCTGCTTCGAAGGATTCGTTCTGCCGACCGAAGGCGTTGCGGCGCACGATCATGTCGATGCCGCCGATCGTCTCCTGGCCCGAGCGCGGGTCGAGGATCTTGTCGGCGAGCATGATCAGGCCGGCGCAGGTGCCGTAGACGGGCATACCGGCACGCACGCGTGCGCGCAGCGGGTCCATCACTCCGAAGAGGACGGCCAGCTTGGAGATGGTGGTCGACTCACCCCCCGGGATGACGAGACCGTCCACCTCGGCGAGTTCCTCGGGGCGCCTGACCTGCCTGGCCACGGCGTCGGCCGCGGCCAGGGCGATCAGGTGTTCCCGTACGTCGCCCTGGAGGGCCAGGACTCCGATGACAGGTGTTTCGGTCATGGGTGGTTACCAGCCGCGGTTGGCGTAGCGCTCGGTCTCGGGGAGGGTGTCGCAGTTGATGCCGACCATGGCCTCGCCGAGGTTGCGGGACGCGTCCGCGATGATCTTCGGGTCGTCGAAGAAGGTGGTCGCCTTCACGATGGCCGCGGCGCGCTTGGCCGGGTCGCCGGACTTGAAGATGCCGGAGCCGACGAAGACGCCCTCGGCGCCGAGCTGGCGCATCAGCGCGGCGTCGGCGGGGGTGGCGACGCCACCGGCGGAGAACAGCACGACCGGGAGCTTGCCGAGTTCGGCGACCTCGCGGACGATCTCGTACGGGGCGCGCAGTTCCTTGGCGGCGGCGTACAGCTCGTTGTTGTCGAAGCCGCGCAGCTTGGCGATCTCGTTCTTGATCTGGCGCAGGTGGCGGACCGCCTCGACGACGTTGCCGGTGCCGGCCTCGCCCTTGGAGCGGATCATCGCGGCGCCCTCGGCGATACGGCGCAGGGCCTCGCCCAGGTTGGTGGCACCGCAGACGAAGGGGGTCGTGAAGGCCCACTTGTCGGAGTGGTTGACCTCGTCGGCCGGGGTGAGGACCTCGGACTCGTCGATGTAGTCGACGCCGAGGGACTGCAGGACCTGGGCCTCGACGAAGTGGCCGATGCGGGACTTGGCCATGACCGGGATGGAGACCGCCTCGATGATCTCCTCGATCATCGTCGGGTCGGACATACGGGCCACGCCGCCGTCCTTGCGGATGTCGGCGGGGACCCGCTCCAGGGCCATGACGGCCACGGCGCCGGCGTCCTCGGCGATCTTCGCCTGCTCGGCGTTGACCACGTCCATGATCACACCGCCCTTGAGCTGCTCGGCCATGCCACGCTTCACGCGCGCGGTGCCGGTCTCGGGAGTCTGGGCGGAGCTGGGGGTGCTGGACACGGGGTGACCTCACTCGGTGAAAGAGGGTTGCTGCAGTACCGAGGAAACGCCAGAGATGCAGGCCACAGCAAGGGCCAATGGGTAGGCGGTGGATCGTTTTCGAACCGGTGTGCCCCGGGGCAACCGCTACGCGGCCCGGTCCACCAGTGCCGCCGGTGGCTCGTCGTCCATCTCGAAGGCCATCGGGAAGGGCGCGTGTCCCGCCAGTCGGAACCAGCGGACCTTGCGGTGTCGGCGCAGGGCGCGGGCGGCGCGTACGGAGTCGTTGTGGAAGCGCCGGGCCATGGGCACCCGCCGTACCGCCTCGGTGAGTTCGCGGGCCGCCGCCTCTCCCCCGGGTGCCTCGCGGACGCCCTCGACCTGCGGGGCCTCGGCGAAGACGGCGCGCAGGGCCTGGCTCAACTCGCTCTCGGCGACCTCCCGTTGCTCCTCCTCGGCCTGCCGGGCGGCGTGCGCGGCCTCGTAGAGGACGATCGAGGCGGCCGGGTCGAGGACGCCGGAGGTGGCCAGTTCCTGGGTCACCGAGGCGCGGCGCAGCAGTTGGGCGTCGAGGGCCGCGCGGGCCGCGTCGATCCGGGCGTGCAGCCGGTCGAGCCGTCCCGCGGTCCAGCTCAGGTACAGGCCGATCGCCACCAGGGCGACGAGGATCCAGATCAGGGTTGGCGTCACGGGCGGCAAGCCTACGGGGCCGTTCCACTCGGGTTGACCGGGATTCGTGCGGGGCGTTCCACTGAGGCTGACCGGAGTTGGTGTGGGCGTTGTGGTGGCTGCCGCCCCCACTCCCCCGCTTCGGCCTGGACGGCCTCGTCCTCAAACGCCGGACGGGCTGGATATAGCGGCCCGCATCAAGAAGTTGCCGCCTCTCAGTCCCGCGCCAGCCCGAACCTCGCCCGCAACCCCGTCCGTTCGTCCGTCGCCACCGCTGCCGCGCCCGCCGTCACGGTCTCGTAGACCGACAGGATGTCCGCGCCGACCGTCGACCAGTCGAAGCGACGCACATGGGCGCTCCCGCTCCGCCGCAGCTCCGCCAGCCGCTCGGGATCGCCCAGGAGTCGTACGGCCGCCTCGGCGAGGGCGTCCGCGTCCTCGTTGGCGAACAGTTCGCCGGCCGCGCCCTGGTCGAGGACCTGGGCGAAGGCGGGGAGGTCGGAGGCGAGCACCGGGGCGCCTGCCGACATGGCCTCTACGAGGATGATGCCGAAGCTCTCGCCGCCGGTGTTGGGCGCTACGTAGAGGTCGATGCTGCGCAGGAAGCGGGCCTTGTCCTCGTCGCTGACCATGCCGAGGAACTCGACGCGTGAACGCAGTTCCTTGGGGAGTGATTCGACGGCCTCCTCCTCGTCGCCGCGACCGGCTACCAGGAGTCGGGCGTTCGGGCGCTCGGCGAGGATCTTCGGGAGGGCGTTCATCAGCACCGGGAGGCCCTTGCGGGGCTCGTCGATGCGCCCTATGAAACCGATGGTCTCGCCCTGCCACTCCGGCTTGGGTTCGGCGCGGGCGAAGAAGTCGACGTCGACGCCGTTCGGGATGACGACCGCGTCGCCGCCGAGGTGTTCGACGAGCGTGCGGCGGGCGTACTCGCTCACGGCGATCCGCGCGCTGATCTTCTCCAGCGCGGCCTGGAGGATCGCGTACGCGGCGATCATCGCCCGGGAGCGCGGGTTCGAGGTGTGGAAGGTGGCGACGATCGGGCCCTGCGCGGCCCAGCAGGCGAGCAGGCCGAGGGACGGCGAGGTCGGTTCGTGGATGTGGATGACGTCGAACTCGCCGTCGTGCAGCCAGCGTCGGACCCGGGCGGCGGACAGGAAGCCGAAGTTCAGCCGGGCCACCGAGCCGTTGTACGGCACCGGGACCGCGCGGCCGGCCGAGACGACGTACGGCGGCAGCGGGGTGTCGTCGTCGGCCGGAGCCAGCACGGACACCTCGTGACCGAGCCGGATGAAGTACTCGGCGAGGTCTCTGATGTGGAACTGGACGCCGCCCGGCACGTCCCAGGAGTAGGGGCAGACGATGCCGATCCTCACGAGGGCCCCTTGCTGGGATCGAGATCCGCGAGCCACAAGCGCTGGAGCATGTGCCAGTCCTCCGGGTGGTCGGCGATGCCGGTGGCGAAAGCGTCTGCCAGCGCCTGTGTGATGACAGACGTCTTCTCGGCCCGGTCACCTGACTCGGGTAGCTCGACCGGCGGGTGGACCCGGCCCTTCATGACCGGTGAGTCGTCGTACCAGAGGGTCACGGGGAGGAGTAGTGCGCCGGTCTGTTGGGCGAGGAGGGCCGGTCCGGCGGGCATGCGGGTGGGCTCGCCGAAGAACTTCACCTCGACCCCGGAGGCGGACAGGTCGCGTTCGGCGACCAGGCAGACCAGGCCGCCGTCGCGGAGCCGCCGGGCGAGCGTGCCGAAGGCGGTGCCGCCGCTGTGCGGGAGGACCTCCATGCCGAGGCCCTCGCGGTAGGCGACGAAACGGTCGTAGAGCGTCTCCGGCTTGAGGCGTTCGGCCACCGTGGTGAACGGGGTCTCCAGCTTGGTGGTGACCCAGGCGCCGGCGAGGTCCCAGTTGGCCATGTGGGGCAGCGCGAGGATGACACCGCGGTCGGAGGCGATGGCGTCGGTGAGGTGGTGGACGTCCTTGGGGTCGAAGCCCGTGCGGATCCGTTCGGCGCTCCAGGCGGGGAGCCTGAACGACTCCATCCAGTAGCGGAGATACGACCGCATGCCCGCGCGCGAGAGCTCGGCGAGCCGCTCGGGGCTCGCGTCGGGCACCACGCGCGCGTAGTTGCTCTCCAGCCGCTGCACGCCCTTGCCGCGCCGCTTCCAGGCTAGGTCGGCGACGGTGCGGCCGAGCCGGACCGCGACCGGCTCGGGGAGCTTCTTGACGGCGCTCCAGCCCAGGCCGTAGAGCGCGTCCGTCAGCCGCTCCTGGGCACTGCTCACGGAGTCGCCCCGCTGCTGTGCTGCTCCGGGGCCTCCTGGGCCGCCGTTGCGTCGGCCTCGGCGGCCTCCCGGCGGACCGTGACGACGCGCTGGATCAGCGTGACCAGGCTGCCGACGGCGACGATCCACAGGGCGACGGGCAGCAGCCACTGGATGCCCGGGACGCCGAACTTGTGCAGACCGGCGAGACCGCACGCCACGAGCGAGATCACGAGCCGCTCGGCCCGCTCGACCAGGCCGTTGACGGCGACCGGCAGGCCGATCGACTCGCCGCGCGCCTTGGTGTACGACACCACCTGGCCGCTGGCCAGGCAGAAGATCGAGACGGCGCACAGGGCGATGTTGTCGCCGCCGCCCGCGTACCAGAGGGCCAGGCCGCCGAAGACCGCGCTGTCGGCGACCCGGTCGAGCGTGGAGTCCAGGAAGGCGCCCCAGCGGCTGGAGCGGCCCAGCTGGCGGGCCATGTTGCCGTCGACGAGGTCCGAGAACACGAACAGCGTGATCACGACCGTGCCCCAGAAGAACTCGCCCATGGGATAGAAGACCAGCGCGCCCGCGACCACTCCGGCGGTGCCGAGGAGGGTGACCGTGTCGGGGCTGACGCCCCGGCGGATCAGAAACGCGGCGAACGGCGTGAGGACACGCGTGAAGAATGCACGCGCGTACTTGTTCAGCATGGCCTTCCCGAGGGTCGGTGTCGCCGCGCGGCCCCTGCTGGCCACCGGCTGGCCCATCGTAGCCACGCGCGCGCGTGGGCGACGGCCGGGCACCCGTGCCGCCCGTGTTTTGAATGGCTGCAGCACGACTCGGTGCCATCGGTGCCGACGGCCGGATCGCGTCCGGTGTATGGACGCACCGTGACCGGAGTGGAAAGCTCGAAGCACCGCGGGCGTCATCGGAGCCGCCACCGCACGCGGCTGCGTGTGTCCGCGCCCACAGTGACCTCACCGTGTACGGGAGGCAAGGCCATGGGCGACAAGGCGAACGCACACCCCGGAGCCGCCGGCAGGGCTACAGCGGCCGACCACCCCGCGTCCGTACGGAATGTGGTGCTGGTCGGCCACTCCGGATCGGGCAAGACGACTCTGGTCGAGGCCCTCGCGCTGACCGCGGGGGCGGTGAACAGGGCGGGCCGCGTGGAGGACGGCGGCACCGTCTCCGACTACGACGAGATCGAGCACCGGCAGCAGCGCTCGGTGCAGCTCTCCCTGGTGCCCGTCGACTGGGACGGGTACAAGGTCAATCTTCTCGACACCCCCGGATACGCCGATTTCGTCGGCGAGTTGAGGGCCGGTCTGCGTGCGGCGGACGCGGCCCTCTTCGTCGTCTCGGCCTCCGACGGCGTGGACGGCTCGACCCGCATGGTGTGGGAGGAGTGCGCGGCGGTCGGCATGCCGCGCGCCATCGTCATCACGCATCTGGAGTCCGCGCGCGCGGACTTCGAGTCGATGACCCGGACCTGCGCGGAGGCCTTCGGCGCGGACGACCCCGACGCCGTACTCCCGCTGTACCTGCCGTTGCACGGCGTGCCGGGGCCGGACGGGCACGCGCCCGTGAGCGGTCTTGTCGGGCTGCTGTCGCAGAAAGTGTTCGACTACGCGTCCGGGGAGCGCAAGGAGTCCGAGCCCGGACCCGACCAGCTGCCGCGGATCGAGGAGGCCCGCAACCGGCTCATCGAGGGGATCATCGCGGAGAGCGAGGACGAGACCCTCATGGACCGCTATCTCGGCGGCGAGGAGATCGACGTCAAGACACTGATCGGCGACCTGGAACGGGCCGTCGCGCGCGGGGTGTTCTTCCCCGTGCTGGCCGCCGCCCCGGCCGCGGAGGGCTCCCGGCAGGGCCTCGGCACGGTCGAGCTCCTGGAGCTGATCACCGGCGGTTTCCCGACCCCGCTGGAGCGCGCGGCGCCCGGGGTCACCACGGTCGACGGCAGGGCGCGGGAGCTCAAGGCGTGCGACCCGAACGGTCCGCTGGTCGCCGAGGTCGTGAAGACCGCCTCCGACCCGTACGTCGGCCGGGTCTCCCTGGTGCGCGTCTTCTCTGGGACGCTACGGCCGGACGCGACCGTCCATGTCTCCGGGCACGGACTCGCCGACCGCGGGCACGAGGACCACGACGTCGACGAGCGCGTCGGCGCCCTCTCCGCGCCCTTCGGCAAACACCAGCGGGCGCTCACACACTGCATCGCGGGCGACCTCGCGTGCGTGGCGAAGCTGGGCCGCGCGGAGACCGGGGACACGCTTTCGGCCAAGGACGACCCGCTGCTCATGGAACCCTGGGAGATGCCCGACCCGCTGCTGCCGCTCGCGATCCAGGCGCACAGCAAGGCGGACGAGGACAAGCTCTCGCAGGGCCTGAGCAGGCTCGTCGCCGAGGACCCCACCATGCGCCTGGAACAGAACCAGGACACCCACCAGGTCGTCCTGTGGTGCCTCGGCGAGGCCCACGCGGACGTCGCCCTGGAACGGCTGCGCAACCGGTACGGCGTCCAGGTCGACCTCGTGCCGCACAAGGTCTCCCTACGGGAGACGTTCGCCGCCAAGGCGCAGGGGCGCGGCCGGCACGTCAAACAGTCGGGCGGGCACGGGCAGTTCGCGATCTGCGAGATCGAGGTCGAGCCGTTGCCGGGCGGCACGGGCATCGAGTTCGTGGACAAGGTCATCGGTGGCGCGGTGCCGCGGCAGTTCATCCCGTCGGTGGAGAAGGGCGTAAGGGCCCAGGCGGCAAGGGGAGTTGCGGCCGGCCATCCCCTTCTGGACGTACGGATCACGCTCCTGGACGGCAAGGCGCACTCCGTGGACTCCTCGGACGCCGCGTTCCAGACGGCCGGCGCGCTGGCCCT
Organism: Streptomyces prunicolor; assembly: GCF_045162825.1. NCBI lineage: Bacteria > Bacillati > Actinomycetota > Actinomycetes > Kitasatosporales > Streptomycetaceae > Streptomyces > Streptomyces prunicolor. The sequence continues at coordinate 1,971,837 of NZ_CP108676.1, forward strand.
GCGGGAGGCCGCGGTCGACGCGAAGATCCATCTCCTGGAACCGGTGGCCGAGGTGACCGTGCTGGTCGGCGACGACTACGTGGGCGCGGTGATGAGCGACCTGTCCGGGCGACGCGGCCGGGTGCTCGGCACCGAGCAGACGACCGGCGGACGCACACTGATCCGCGCGGAGGTGCCGGAGATAGAGATCGGCCGCTATGCCGTGGACCTCCGCTCCCTCTCGCACGGCACTGCCCGCTTCAACCGCGCCTACGCCCGCCACGAACCGATGCCTCCGCAGATCGCCGAACGGATCCGCGAAGAGGCGGGCGACGCCTAGCAGTTGATGCCGTGGGGCTCACTTGTGGCGTGCGGCGACCCACAAGTGACCTAAAAGGAACGATCACTTCCGGGTTGGCGGGCAGCTTCGGCTGTCCGCCGACGGATGTCAGTGATGGCCGATACGCTGATGACCTGATCAACAGGTGTGCGGAGCACGGAAGTCGGGAAAGCCGCAGAAGCGGGAACAGCGGCGATCGGGGGCGGGAATGACCGTTGACAGCGGTTACGCGGACATCTTTGGACCACAGGTGCCGCGTACCGGCGACGAGGGGCAGACGGCGACCTTCGCGCTGGCCTCGGCGGCCTACCGGGACAACCCGGTCGCCGACATCAAGAAGGCCGACAACGAGTGGCACCAGACGGGCGTCAACGAGGGCAAGTGGGCGTCGCTGTTCCGCCCCAACCTCGGTGAGGCGTTCTCCGGAGCCGTGATCGCCCGCATGCTCGGCCCCGGCCGCAAGCCGCTCATCCAGTCGTTCGGCACCGAACCGCAGGCCGTCGTCGAGCACGCCCTGGCGGCCAACAACATCCGCCGGGCCCGGGACAACAGGCTGTCCACGATCATGGTCCTGTGCGGCGTGCTGTTCCTGCCCGGACTCATCGTCTGGCTGCTGGTCTTCCAGCTGCGCAGCCTGGTCGACAAGCGCACCCAGACCAACAAGCGGGCCGGCGCGATCGCCACGACCCTGCTCGTCGCGGTGGGCGCCGTCGCCGTGATCTTCCTGATCAAGATGCCGTTCCACGGCTTCTGGTCCTGGTACGCACGCGCGTGCGTCGTCCTGCCCGTCGTCGGCTGGCTCTGGGCCAAGCAGGTCTGCGAGAACACCGCGAAGGATCTGCGCGGGCGCTGGGACAGCCTGCTGTCGGGCAGCAGCGTCGGCGCCAAGGTCCCCGAGGCGGTGCCGACCAGCCCCGGCGAGACCCAGGCCGAGCAGCTCCGCCAGTCCCTGGCCAAGCTCAGCGCCGAGCAGCAGTCCAACTCGGTCTTCTACGCGGGGCCCAAGGGCATCCTCGGCATGGGCACCCGCTGGGGCAGCTGGCAGCTCGCCGAGGACCTGATCGCGCGCGACGAGAACCGGGAGATCCACCCCTTCCGCAGCTGGGACGTCATCCGCAACATCCACGACGACCTGCGCATGCTGGAGCGGAACACGATCAACACCGGCGGCTTCCCGAAGGCGACGGTTCGGCACTGGATCGTCACGCCGATCGGCGAGGGCGCCAAGGCCGTGTCCCGGCCCGACGGCACGGACGTCGAGGCGTACCAGGTCAAGTCGCACGCGATACAGGACATCTGCAACAAGCAGCAGTTCGGCGCCGGCGACCGACACTACCTGGGCGTCCAATGGACGCTCTGGGAAGGGCAGTTGGTCATCACCATGATGATCACGGTCACCGTGCTGCACAAGACGCTGCGCATCGAGATCACCGGGCACGCCCTGGGCCCCGTGAACTCCCTGTTCACCGGCAAGTCCGAGGCCCCGACGAAGAGCGTCCAGAAGACCTTCAAGCCGTGGGAGAACCGCAGCGTCAAGCTCCCCCTCGTCCCCGCCGACGAGGTCGTACGCCTCGCGGTCCGCGCCCCGATCACCTGGTACCCGCCGCTGCTGAACTGGCTCGGCGGTTCCATATCCCTGCCCGAGCCGTTCGGCCTGCGGCACGCCTGGGCCGACCAGCCCTGGCGCCACCGCTTCATGGCGGACGACGCGCTGCGCGCCGCGACACCGGTCCTGCGCGTGGTCCACACCGCGGCGATCCGCGTCCTCGACGAGAACGGCGTCAACACGGAGAAGTTCAGCAACCGCTCGTCGGTCCTCAGCGGGGGCGTACAGGACGTGTCACCGAGGAAGGCCGACGTGTACGACGCGTAGGCCTCCGGCGGTTGAGCGGGTCACGTGCGGGGATCGGGGCCGGCCTCTGGGGGCCGCGCCCCCGGACCCCCGCTGTCGGCCTGAACGGCCTCGTCCTCAAACTCCGGACGGGCTGGTCGACGACGGCCCGAGATTCACGCCGTGGGCCACGCGTCCGCCAGCATCTTCCGCGTATCCGCGAGCAGTTGCGGCAGCACCTTCGTATGGCCGACGACCGGCATGAAGTTCGTGTCGCCGCCCCAGCGCGGGACGATGTGCTGGTGCAGGTGGGCGGCGATGCCCGCGCCCGCCACGCTCCCCTGGTTCATGCCGATGTTGAAGCCGTGCGCGCCGGACGCGGTACGCAGGGCTGTCATCGCCTGCTTGGTGAGGGCCGCGAGTTCCACGGTCTCCGCGTCGGTCAGGTCGGTGTAGTCCGCGACGTGGCGGTAGGGCACGACCATCAGATGGCCGCCGTTGTACGGGTACAGATTGAGCACCCCGTACACCAGCTCACCGCGCCTGACGATCAGCCCGTCCTCGTCCGATTTCGCCGGGATCGAGCAGAAGGGGCAACCGTCGTCGGCACCGGGGCCGGTCGGCTTGTTCTCACCCTGGATGTAGGCCATCCGGTGGGGCGTCCAGAGGCGCTGGAACGCGTCCGGCGTGCCCACTCCGATCTGCTGCTCCGGCTCACTCGTCATGCAAGGAAGCATATGGCTTCGCCCGTTCGCGGCGTGTCGCCGGGGTTGCGCGAAACCCCTCCCGCGCCAAGCTGGGCCGATGGGCGACGACAGCCGCAAGGCCCGCTGGGAGCAGCGCACGGAGGTCCCCCTCGCCGTGGCGTCCCTGGTCTTCCTCGCCGCGTACGCCGTGCGCATCCTGGCCCACGGCCTGCCGGACACCTGGCAGGACCTCTGCCTCGCCGTACTGTTCGCCGCGTGGGCCCTCTTCGCCGTCGACTACGCGGTGCGCTGGCGGCTGAGCGGGCAGCGGTTGCGCTTCGTCCGGACCCACTGGCTGGACACGCTGGTCCTGCTCCTGCCCCTGCTGCGACCGCTCCGCGTCGTCAGGGTCTACGAGGCCGTGCAGCGACGGCACGGACAGCCCCGACTCGCCCTCCACGCGCGCGTGATCGTCTACGCCGGACTGTCCACCGTCCTGCTGGGCTTCGCCGGCGCCCTCTCCGTCTACCACGAGGAACACGCGGCTCCGGGCGCGACGATAAGGACGTTCGGCGACGCCGTGTGGTGGACCTGCGCGACCTTCGCGACCGTCGGCTACGGCGACGTAGCGCCCGTCACCCCGCTCGGCCGCCTGATCGCCGTAGGAATGATGGCCATCGGCCTGGCCCTGCTCGGCGCGGTCACCGGGACCTTCGCCTCCTGGCTGCTCCAGGTCTTCACGCGGGAGGACGACGAGAGGCCCCCGGGGATCTGAACTCCCCGAGGGCCTCCCGAACAACAGCGGACTCAGACCTGCAACAGCAGACTCAGACCCGCGACAGCGGACTCAGACCTGGACCCGGTCAGCCACGACCTGCTCGATCTTCGCGATGGCGTCGTCGAAGGCGATGCCGTTCTCCTGCGAACCGTCGCGGTAACGGAAGGACACCGTCCCGCCGTTCATGTCCTCGTCGCCGACGATGACCATGAACGGGACCTTCTGCTTCTGCGCGTTGCGGATCTTCTTCTGCATCCGGTCCGAGGACGAGTCGACCTCGACGCGCAGCCCCTTCTTCTTCGCCGCCACGGCGAACTTCTCCAGGTACTCGACGTGCGCGTCTCCGATCGGAATCCCGACCGCCTGCACCGGCGCCAGCCACGCCGGGAACGCACCCGCGTAGTGCTCGAGCAGGACCGCGAAGAACCGCTCGATGGACCCGAACAGCGCCCGGTGGATCATGACCGGCCGCTGCTTGGAACCGTCGGGCCCGGTGTACTCCAGGTCGAACCGCTCCGGCAGGTTGAAGTCGAGCTGGACGGTGGACATCTGCCAGGTCCGACCGATCGCGTCCTTCGTCTGGACGGAGATCTTCGGGCCGTAGAACGCGGCGCCACCCGGGTCCGGAACGAGCGGCAGCCCCTGCTTCTCGGCGACCTGGCGCAGCGTCTCCGTGGCCTCTTCCCAGACCTCGTCCGAGCCGACGAACTTCTCCGGGTCCTTGGTCGACAGCTCCAGGTAGAAGTCGTTCAGGCCGTAGTCCCGCAGCAGGTTGAGGACGAACGTGAGCGTCTTGTCCAGCTCGTCGGCCATCTGCTCGCGCGTGCAGTAGATGTGCGCGTCGTCCTGCGTGAAGCCGCGCGCCCGGGTCAGACCGTGCACGACGCCCGACTTCTCGTACCGGTACACGGTCCCGAACTCGAAGAGCCGCAGCGGCAGTTCACGGTACGAGCGGCCGCGCGCGTCGAAGATCAGGTTGTGCATCGGGCAGTTCATGGGCTTGAGGTAGTAGTCCACGCCCTCGTCGAGCTGCATGGGCGGGTACATGCCGTCGGCGTACCAGTCCAGGTGCCCGGACGTCTCGAAGAGCTTCCCCTTCGTCGCGTGCGGGGTGTAGACGAACTCGTAGCCCTCCTCCTCGTGCCGGCGCCGCGAGTAGTCCTCCATGACCCGGCGGACGACACCGCCCTTGGGGTGGAAGACGGCCAGGCCGGAACCGATCTGCTCCGGGATGGAGAACAGGTCGAGCTCGCTGCCCAGCTTGCGGTGGTCGCGCTTCTCGGCCTCGATGAGGAAGTCGAGGTGCGCCTTCAGCTCCTCCTTGGAAGGCCAGGCGGTGCCGTAGATGCGCTGGAGCATCGGGTTCTTCTCGCTGCCGCGCCAGTAGGCGGCCGCGTTGCGCATCAGCTTGAACGCCGGGATGTTGCGGGTGGTGGGCAGGTGCGGGCCTCGGCAGAGGTCCTTCCAGCACAGGTCGCCGGTCTTGGCGTCGAGGTTGTCGTAGATCGTCAGCTCGCCGGCGCCGACCTCGACGTCCGCGCCGTCGTCGGTCGACGCGGAGCCCTTGATGCCGATCAGTTCGAGCTTGTACGGCTCCGAAGCCAGCTCCTCGCGAGCCGCCTCGTCGGTCACCACGCGGCGCGAGAACCGCTGCCCGCGCTTCTGGATCTCCTGCATCTTCTTCTCGATGGCCTTGAGATCCTCGGGCGTGAACGGCCGCTCGACGTCGAAGTCGTAGTAGAAGCCGTCCTTGACCGGCGGGCCGATGCCCAGCTTGGCCTCGGGGAACAGCTCCTGCACGGCCTGCGCCATGACGTGCGCGGTGGAGTGGCGCAGGATGTTCAGGCCGTCGGTGGAGGAGATCTCGACGCCCTCGACCTCGTCCCCCTCGGAGACGACGTAGGCCAGGTCCTTGAGCTCTCCGGCCACGCGCGCGGCGATGATCGAGCGCTCGCCGGCGAAGAGCTCGGCGGCCGTCGTGCCCGTCGTCACCGTGCGCTCTTCCCGCTCGGAATCGCGTTGGATGATCACACGGACGTCTGACACGGGTCTCTCCTGACTACAGGGTGGATGCGGCGCCATACCGTGAGCGCGCGCAATAGGGGATCGTACCGACCCTACGGGCCCCACCGCGAAACGGTCGCCCCCGGGCCCGGGCCCAGGACCGGCCCCCGCTCCCCTCCGCTCCCTCAGTCCTCCTCGCCGCTGCACGCCTCCTCAAAGAAGTCGAGGTTCTCCTGGAGGGACTTCATCAGCCGGTCCCGCTCCGCCTCGTCCACCTGCACGGGTACGACCCCGGAGGCGCCCGTGAGCCGACGGAAGCCGCCCCGGCTCTCCAGCCGCCCGTGCACCCGGACTGGCAGCCCTACGAGGTGGGCGTGCCCGGCTATCCGGTACGACTCCTCGTCCAGGGTCATCCGGACGTGCCCGACCTCGGCGCCGGCGATCACCTGCATCCGTACCGTGCCCTCGCCGCGCGGCCCCGACCTGCGCATCCGCACCACCGAGCCGGTGATGCGCACGGGCATGGCCGGTTCCTCGCGCAGATAGCGGGCCCCGGCCGCGCGCAGCACGGGCAGGTCACCCGGCGAGAACTCGACGGCCTCGGCCTGCGCGGCACAGCCCTCGGGGACCCCCGCGCCGGGCGCCCACTCGACGGCGATCCGCGCACCCTCGGTGCCGCGCACGAGCGCGACGACGGCTTCGGTCAACTCCCGGCTGACGCCCGCCTCCACGGCGCCGTCGAAGGCGTCCATGCCGCCGGTGGCCCGCTCGTAGTCGATGGCCTCGCGGGTTGCGTACAGGGCCTGATGGAGGCGTACAGCGAGGGCGCGACCGGTGTCGACGGGGACGAACGCGGTGAGTTGACGGCCGCCGGGTGCGGAGCCGACGAGGACGTGGTCCAGGGACGCGGCGGCGGGGCGGCGGTGGCGGGCACCGTAGTAGCCGGCACGCGCGCGGGTGGCGAGTGCGGCGGCGAGCAGCATCTGGCGGGCGGCGGCGCGGAGTTGCTCCTCCACGGTCCAGGCCGCGGCGCCGGCCGGTCCGGTCGGGGTGTCGCGCCACCAGCGGATCTCGTCGCTCGGTACGGCGAGGCCGACGAGGACCTCGCGGGCGGAGGGGGTGTTGCTGCGGGCGAGCGCGATGAGCGCCTCGCCGAGGAGGTCGTCGCTGTCGGGGAAGGCCCGGCTCTCGGGGACCAGCAGGCTGATGCCCGAGCCGCCGGACCCGGGTGGGGTCCAGCGGCCGTACCGTCCGGCGGCCCCGCCGCGGCGCTGCCAGCCGTGCCGGCGCAGCAGGGCGCCGAGGACGGCGGGGTCGACCTGGTCGGGCGCGGGGGGACCTTCCCAGGACACGTCCTCGGGATGCGGCCGTACCGACCGCAGGTGTTCCTCGACCGAGCGGTGCCTCATGGCCTGCCTCCCGTCCCGACCCGCGTCATGATCTCGCACAGCGCCCGGTCGTCGAAGATGCGCGAGGTCGGTATCCGCACGGTGGTCCGGGTCCGGCCGGTGATCGCGTGACCGGCGAGGTTGACCCAGTAGCAGCAGTGCCGCAGGTCGAGCCGGTCGTGGCTGGCGCGCAGCCAGTCGTCCTGGGAACGCGGGACGAGCATCACGACCAGGATCTTGTGCACCGAGACCGGTGTGCGGGCGAGCTTGCGCAGATGGTCGTTGTCGAGCGTGAACGAGAAGGAACGTCCGGGCGGGTTCGGCGGGATCTGGTAAGTGCACTTGAGCTGCACTTTTATCGTGACCTCGTCGTCCACCTCGTGCCCGGGCGAGCCGTGACTGACGTGCCAGTCGATGCCGTTGTCCGGAAAGGGTTGGGACAGCGAGCAGCCGGCCGCCGCTGCGACGGCGTGCAGATAGCCCACCTGCAGTGTCTCCATACAGGCGGTGGTGGCGAGCGATCCGCGCTGGGGTGCCGTCCGTTCGGGCAGCAGCCCGCCCCGCTCGGGCTGCGCTATCACCATGGCCAACAGCCTTCCAAGTTCAGGTGAATTGCTGTGCTGAATGCCTGATCGGGTCGCTGAACTGCAAAGACCCGCACTCCTGTTGTGTCCTTCCGGCGTACGGCGCAAACAGCCCGGGTATCACCAAACAGGCAGAAGACGGAACGTCAGCTGCCGTGGGTGAACGAGGAGTTGTGTACGTATGACGTGCTGGTACGAGGGCCCGTTGGCCGCGTTCGACACGGAGACCACGGGCGTGGATGTGGAGACCGACCGGATCGTGTCGGCCGCGATCGTCGTCCAGGACGCCCCCGGCACCCGTCCCCGGGTGGCCCGGTGGCTGGTGAATCCGGGGGTGCCGGTGCCCGCCGGGGCGACGGCGATCCATGGACTGACGGATGAGCATCTTCAGCGCAACGGCCGCTGGCCCGCGCCGGTGATGCACGAGATAGCCGACGAGCTGGCCGAACAGGCCGCGATGGGACGCCCGTTGGTGGTCATGAACGCACCGTTCGACCTGACCCTGCTGGACCGCGAGCTGCGCCGCCACCGCGCGTGCACGCTGGACCACTGGTTCGAGTCGACGACGCTACAGGTGCTGGACCCCCGGGTCCTGGACAAACACCTGGACCGCTACCGCAAGGGCCGCCGCACCCTCACCGACCTGTGCGCGCACTACGGCGTCACGCTGGACGGCGCCCACGACGCGGGCGCGGACGCGCTGGCGTCCCTGGAGGTGGTCCGCGCCCTGGGCCGCCGCTTCGCGACCCGCCTGGAGCGCCTGTCCCCAGCCGAACTGCACACCCTGCAGTCGACGTGGCACGCGGCCCAAGCACGCGGTCTCCAGGCGTGGTTCGCCCGCAGCGGCACCCCGGAGTCGGTGGACCAATCATGGCCGCTGCGCCCGGAGTTGGACGCGGCGGCCTGACCGAACGGGGCGCCGGCACCGGCGCCCCGCACCTCACCAGGAGCCGCCGCCTCCACCACCGGCGCCGCCCCCGACCCCGCCGCTGGAGGAACCGCCACCGCCGGAGCCACCTCCACCGGAACTGGAGCCCGGGCTGGCCGCGGAGACGACGACAGCGGCGAGCAGTACGTTGCTGAGGTCGGGCGAGAAACGCCGCCCCGCTCTCGGCGCCGAGGTCGAAGCACCGACGGCCTGTTCCCAGGCGGATTCGACCCCCAGGGCAACCGCCCATGCCGCGTAGCGATCCGCCTCCGGTCCGACGGGCAGCTCGTCGGGACAGGTGCTGGGGTCGGCCAAGTAGCGCCGGAACGCCTCGACTTGGAGCCAGAGGGTGGTGCCGCGCGGAGTGCGCCTGTTCAGTTCCCAGCCGCGGGCGACCACAGCGAGACCGAGACCGGCAACAGCGGCACCCACCAGCAGGACGAGAAGCCCGGCCGCGATGCGATGGCCGTTGAGGATGCCGCCGGTGATCACCAGGACGAAGCCGAGGAACAGCAGGCCCGGTCGGGTCCATTCCCACCTGTGGAGCCACCTCGTGAGAGCCCTGTCCCACAGGTCGGTGTCCCCGCGCCAGAGCTCCAGCTCCGAGGAGAGGTGCTCCCAGCCCCCCTTGAACCAGTAGTCGCGCGAACCGAGGGTCAGACTGTCGCGGTCGACGAACATTTCGTCCAGTATGTCCACCTCGCGGTTCACCGGCTGCACGGTGGTGTCGCATCGCCTCAGCACGGGCTGTTGATCGCTCCCCTCGATGGCGAGATGCCCGTCGGCCGCGGCGGTGAGCAGCCAGGCCACCTTGTGCTGGTCCTTCACCGCCTCGACGCGCAGGATGCCGCCCTGGGCCGGCGTCAGATCCTCGGGAGGCGTGGCGGACGGAGTGACCGACCGGGCGAGCCGCTCGATCTCGACGCGCCGCACCCGCCCGCCGTCCTCCAGCACCCGGTCCCGCCCGAGGAACCGCAGCGTGCCCAGCGTCAGCGCGACGCAGACGAGCCCGACGGCGAGGAACAGCCCGCTGTTGTAAAGCGGTTGGGGGAGGGAGGTGCCAACGGCCTTGCCGGTGGGCGCCGTTGGCAGCGCCGCCGCGCTCACGGCCTTGGTCTTGGCGGCGGTGGCGTACAGCGTGAGGCCTTCATGGCCGCTGAGCTTGTCGAGCTTGACGACGAGATGCCCCGGCTCGCCCTGCTGGGCCGTACAGGGCTTGCCGTGGTCCCAACTCCCGCGCACGCAGCGGAGACCGGTGAGCCCGTGCGCGTCCACCACGTGGATCTCCACGTCGGCCCGGTCGACCTTCCAGCCGGTGCCGACGGCGTCCCAGGCGAGTTTGCCGTCCTTCACCACGTCGGGGACCGTGTACTGGAGTCGATAACGGTGCACTCCCCCCACCGTGCGGTTGCGGTCGCCCACCTTGAGCCGGTCGGCGACGAACTCCCTGCCGTTCACGTCCCGGTACAAGTCGCCGAAGGTGCTCACGTAGGGGACCTTGTGTCCGTCCATGGTGGCCCGGACGTCATCGGCGAAGAAGTCCGCGTCCGGTACGTCGCGGTAGATGCCGTGCGTTGAGCCCGAGTGCCCGAAGTCATAGTCGATGACCTCCGTGATCCGGGCGCTCCCGTCGGCGCGGATCTCGGCACCGACCCACATCGAGGTGACCCGCTCCGTGTTCGAGAGGGCCTGCGCGACGGCGGCGACCCCGCCGAACACGACCAGGACGACAACTACGACGATCAAAGACCGAACTCGGCGCCGCCGCAGGGAAGTCACCCTCCCCCGTCTGCTTCTCCGTCTCCTGCCTTCCCCACCACTCATGACGCCCCCCTCAAGACGCACAGCGGACACAAAGACGTGCCCGGACACGAAAAAACCGGCCCGCTGATGCGGACCGGTCTTTCCCGGTGGGCGATACTGGGTTCGAACCAGTGACCTCTTCGGTGTGAACGAAGCGCTCTCCCACTGAGCTAATCGCCCGGGAACGCACCGAACGATACAGGCCCCCGCCGGTTTCCTTCAAACCGCTTCCGTCAATCCGCGCCCAAGTGTGCGAGGAGCCCACGCCGTCCGGCCCGCATCATCAGCGCGTGGTTGAGACGGAACACCGGCCGCCCGGGTACGGCGAACCACCTGAGCAGCGCCCGGTTCAGGTCGACCTCCTGGTCGTAGCGGGCCAGCGTGCCGGGGCCGTCGGCCGTGAGCGTCCAGCGCGCCCAGCCCTCCAGGTCACCGGTCATCGCGATCTCCAGCACCCCGGCGCCCGGATCGCGCCGCACTTCGCGCGCGGTAAAGGTCAGGGCGTAAGGCAGGCTCGCGCGGATACGGATGACACCGGTCGTGTCGTCGATCCGGTCGACCTCGCGCACCTGCGGCCACCAGCGCGGGTATTCCTCGGCCCGCTCCAGGACCGGGTACACGACGGCGGGCGGCACGGGCAGGGACCATCGGGCGCGGAAGCGGTAATGGGTCCAGTCCATGGCGGGAGTCTGCCCGTTCGAAGGTCCGTCTCCCGGTACCTGAGTACGTTTTGAGTACGTGCGCTCATGCCGTACGGCGGTCACGCGACCACACTCCGAGACATGACGCACATCCCGCCCCCGGCCGTCGAGTTGCGGATCCTCGACGCCGAGCTGCACCAACTCGACGCCCGCCGCGCGCAGTTGCTGCACCGGCGCGCCTGGCTGCTGACCGTGCTCCAGCCGGCCCGGCCCGCGCCCGTGACGCCGTCGCCCACCGCACCGCCCCGGCCGGAGGCCTCCGCACCGAGCGTCCAGAACGTACTGCTCCTGCTCGGCGCCATCCTCCTCACCCTCGCCGCGATCGCGTTCACGCTGGTCAGTTGGGGGAGCATGGGGATCGCGGGCCGGGCACTGGTGCTCGGCGCGGTGACCCTGGCGACGCTCGGCGCACCCGTCGCGCTGCTGCGCCGGGGCCTGCGCTCCACGGCCGAGTCGCTCGCGGGCCTCGGTCTCGTCCTGACGGTGCTGGACGCCTACGCACTGCACGAGGTCGCGTTCCCGGACGGGGACGGCACGACGTTCGCGGCAGCGGCGACGACACTGCTGGCCGCGTTGTGGGCGGCGTACGGCATCGGCACGGCGGCGCTCCCGAGTCCGGCCTCCGCGCAGGACTCGCCAGCCCTCCGTCTCCCGCTCCCCGCCGCCCTCGTACTCGCCCAACTCCCCCTGATTCTCTGGGTGATCGCGGCCGGTGGCGGTCTCCACACGATCACGGCGGCGGTGCTGGTGACCGCCGTGATCGACATGCTGGTCGCGCTCCGGGTCTCCCTGAAGGCCGTTCGTTTCGTCGCCGTCGGCGGCGCGTTCGGCATGGGCGGCTGGGGCGTGCCGGCGGCTGGACTGATCTCCCTGTCGGCGGCCGGTCCGGGCGCGGCCGCCCAGGCGACGGCGCTCCTGATGCTCGCCGCCGCGGGCGCGTTCGGCGCCGCGTGGCTCGTCCCGGGCCCGGGGCTGCGGACGGGTACGGCCACGACGGGCGGCCTGCTCGTGGTCGCCGCGCTCGGTGGCGTGCTGCGTGTTCCGCTGCCCTCCGAGTGGGCGGTTCTGGGGTATCTGGCGTGCGGGATCGGCCTGTTGGCGCTCGTCCGGGGCTCACTGCCCGAGCCGGTGCGCCACGGTCTCGGCCGGGCCTCCGCCGCCGTACAGGGGATCGCGCTGCTGTGGACGCTACCGGTCGTGGTGACCACCCTGTTCGGTCCGGCCGCGTGGGTCTCCCACATCTGGTCCGGCGCGCCGGACGACGCGCGAGCCGCGGCGACGATGGACATCCCGTGGCCCACACACGAGACCACCGCTCCCCTGGTACTCGTCGCGGTCGCCGCGGTGTTGACCCTCGCGGTCCGCAGCACCGCGTGGCGGCCACGGGCCCTGGCCGCAGCGCTGACCCTGGCGTGGATGACGGCGATGATCACCCCGACCGGACTGCAACTTCCTTACACCATCGGCCTGTTGGTGGACGGTCTCATCGTCGTGGCCCTGCTCTCGCTCACGCACCGCATCGCCACAGCCCTCGCCCTGGGCACCTCCCTCGTCCTCGCCGCCCTCTCCCTCGCCTCCGAACCGGCCACGCTCGCCGTACTCGCCTCACTGACCGCCCTGTTGGCGGGTGCGGCCTGGCGCGGGCGCCTCGCGCCGGTCTCCGCCGGCTTCTCCCTGGGGTACGCAACTGCCCTGGCCTGCGCGGTGGGTTCGGCCCTCGACTGGCAGCCGCAGCACATCGCGCTGCTGGTGCTCGCCGTACCGGCAACGGCCGCGCTGCTCGCCGCGCGCCTCACCGATCCGGCGACGACGCTGGTGGTCGAGATCTCGGGCGCCGTCGCGGGCCTGCTGGCGATCGGCCTCGCTGGTGCTGAACTGCCCATCCTGGCCCTGGTGTTGGCCCTGTGCGGAGTGATCGCGGCGGGCACGGCGCTACGGCCCGAGCGCAGGACCGTCGGCTACGCGGCCGCTGTCCTCTTCGTCCTCGCCACCTGGGTACGGCTGTCCGCGTGGGACTTCGGCAGCCCCGAAGCGTACACGCTGGCGGTGACCGTCCCGGCGCTGCTGGTGGGCGCGTTGCGCAGGCGCCGCGATCCGAGCGCCTCGTCCTGGACGGCGTACGGCCCCGGGCTCGCCGCCACCCTCGCGCCGAGCCTCCTTGCGGCCTGGGCCGATTCTCACTGGACCCGCCCGCTGCTGCTGGGCACGGCCGCGCTGGCCGTCACACTGATCGGCGCGAGGCACCGCCTCCAGGCACCGCTCCTCCTCGGCGGCGCCACCCTCGTACTGGACACGCTGCACGAACTCGCCCCGTACCTCGCCCAGGCCATCGGCGCCCTCCCCCGCTGGGCGCCGCCCGCCCTCGCCGGAGCCCTGCTGCTCGCACTCGGCGCGACGTACGAGCAGCGGATCCGGGACGCCCGACGGGTGCGGGAGGTCCTGGGGAGGATGAACTAGCCCTGCGCTAGGGCATCTTGTCGCCGAGCAGCGCCAGGTTCTCGATGGCGGCGAGGCCGTACAGCGCGGTGTCGTTCGAGGACACCCACGCGGCCTCGCTGCCCGGGACGAGCGTCACCGGTCCGGTCAGCGGCTCGGTCTTCCACGGCGAGGACTCCATATACCCGTCCGAGCTGTAGAACTTCGTCCACGCCCGCTTGGCGAGCGTCGCGTCGCCGAGTTGTACGGCGGCGTAGGCGTCGAGGCGTGAGTGGCCCTGGAAGAGCAGCAGGGTGCCGAAGTTGGAGCCGTAGCGGGCCGCCTGTTCCGTCTTGGAGGCGTTGAAGTAGCGGCAGTAATCCATGTACACCTCCTTGAACTTGGGCATGTCGACCAGGTGAATCAGCTCCGCGCAGAGCTCGTTGAGGCCGAAGACCGCCGAGAGGTGCGAGACGGAGACGACGGGCGCGGTGGCGACGGCGAACTTGCCGGTGTCGAGGTCGTACAGCCCGCTCCCCTGCACAAATCCGTTGGGCTGGGCGGCGATTGTTTCCATCGTCGACAGAACGCGTGCCTTGGCCTTCTCCCACTTCGGGCCCCTGCGTTCCCACTCGGTGAGCCATGCGGACACCAACCCGCTCCAGTCCGTACCGAATCCGATCGACAGGGCGTGCCGGTCGGGCGTGTACGGCTCGGTGCGGATCTTGCGGATCGGGTCGAGGACGAGGAAGGTCTCGTCGGAGTCGACGTTCGCCGCCATGAGGTCGCCGACGCGTTCGTCGGCGGTGAGGAAGTAGTAGTAGCGCCGGTAGGTGGTGTTGGCGATGCGCTGCTGCTTGGCGCTGTCGGCGTAGTGCTGGACGCCGTGCCGGGTGCCCAGGCCGGCCCATTCGCCGAGGTGGTAGACGTCGACCTCGCCGGTGTGCCGGGTGAGCGCCTCGGCGAACCGGAAGATGTCCGAGCGCCCCGAGCGGATGTACGCGAACCAGAGCCAGATGTCCGGCGACAGCTCGGAGTTGTCCCAGGCGTAGCCGCCGATGTCGTACCGCCACTGGTGGCGCACGGTGTCGTACGAGTGCATGAAGTCGCCGTAGTCCCAGAAGCCGTACCAACGGCGTTGCGCCACCTGGTCCTTGTAGTAGGTGAAGAGGAAGTCGAGGTGGTCCTCGATCTTCGCCTTGGCGGTGGTGGAGCGGTCGGGCTCGGAGTAGAGGCCTGGGCCGAACACCTTGGACTTGACCAACTGCTGCGGCGGGGCGGCGAGTTGGGGCAACACCCGTACGGCGTCGACCTGTTGGGCGAGAGTCTCGGGCGTCGGCGTCGACTCGTTGGCCCAGAAGAGGAGTTCGGAGGTGCGGGCGATGCCGTACGGGGTGCCGAACTCGGGTTCGTAGTCCTCGTAGGTGATTTCGAGGCCCTGGAGCTGTTCGGCGTACGTGTCCTGGCCCATGCCGTCGTGGTAGAAGCGCAGGTCCATCGGCTGGGCCTCGGGTGACCAGAGCCAGAGGGTGACCTCGGCCTCGTCGGTGTGGGCGTCGCGGATGTCGAGCTGCGCGGGGAACTTCTCCCAGAAGTCCCGTAGCCCGAAGGAGAATCCGCCGCTCGCCCCGCCGACGTACCCGAATCCGGAGGCGTGTCCGCCACCGCCGGCGGGGATCCAGCCGTAGCCCTTCGTGGTGCGCTTGCGGAGGGTGAATCCGTCGGCGGAGAGCTGGGCGAGGGTGTAGTCGCCCCACTTGGGGATGTACTGGAGGCGGCTCGTGACGCGCTGGTCCCAGGTCGACGGGTCGGCCAGCTTCTGGCCCGCGTACTGCGCCGCCTGGACGGTCGCGCCCGGGTCGCGGCGCAGGCCGGTGATGCCCTGAACTGCCTCGCGGAGCAAGCCAGTTCCTTCGCCGCCGATGCGGATGTGGCGGTCGTAGGCCGCGTCCCGCATCGGTACGGTGAAGCGAACCCCCAGCCCGCGGATGAAGTCACCGCTCGCCTTGCCCGGTTCCACCGTGCCGTCGAAGGTGATCGTGTGCACCATGCGGAAGGAGTCGGCGCCCGCGTAGAAGTAGAGGCGGATCGAGAACGGCAGCCAACTCCGGCCGCCCTTACGGTGTTTGCCGTCGATACGGACGACGGCACGGACCGGCCCGTCCTGCTCGACGGTGACCTCGCCGATCACCCCGTCGAAGCGCTCGGTCTTCACCGCGCCCTGGTCCTCGTCCTCGATCTCGGGCTGGCGGATGAGGACGAGACGGCCGTTCTTCGCGATCTCCGTGCCGCCCCGGGTGACCGACTTGATGAGGGTGGAGCCGTTCTTGCCGATCTTCGCGGTGATGACGCCGGTCGACACGTCGATGGTGCCGCCGCTCTTGTCGACGGTGACCTTCTTGGCGGGGGCGGCGGTGTCCCCGGCGATGAGGGTGAGCCGGCCTGAACCCGAACTCACCGCGTGCGCCGTCCACTTGAGCGATCCGTCGGGCCAGTAGGCGATCGGCCAGGACTGTACCGGCACGGCCGCGCCCTCGGCGTCCGTCAGCGCGAAGGCCTGGTCCTCCTGATAGGTGCCCATCGGCCACGGCACCCCGACCGTCGAACCGGGGGCGGCGCCGAGACCGCCGTCCTCCAGCCAGTCGAGGGTCACCGGATCGGCGTCGGCCGTCGCGGCTCTCGGCGCGGCCTGGGCATCCTTCGCGCCGAGCACCCAGCTGAACTGCGCGGCGGCTCCGGCGACGGCCGCCGCCTTGAGCAGGGACCTACGGGGAATGGGAGACATGACGTTTCCACCTTTCCTTTCCGTGCGGGAAGCTTTCTTCAAGTCCGTCTGGTCAGGGGCATGACAGATAGAGGCGCGGCACTCCGGACAGCACCGCCGACTTCGCCCGTCAGCGGTGCCGGTACCGCTCCTCCACGGCGACGGCCGCCGCGGCCACGGCCCCCAGCACGGGGACCGCCAACGGTGCGATGAGCAGGGCGGAACAGCCGACGAGGACCAGTCCGCCGACGAGCAGGAAGGAACCGGCGGGGTCGAGCACCGTACGGCGACCGGCGGCGGCGAGCAGCGCCCGCCAGGTGTCCCCCGGCACCCAGACGGCCGCCGCGCGCATCCCGGCGACCACGATCCCGAGCAACGCGAACACCCCGACGGCACCTACGAGTTGTCCTCCCGGCAGACCGGCGCGCACGGCCTGGACGTCCACCCATACGGCGGCGGCCGCACCCCACCCGGCAACCCCGACGACCCACCCACCGCGCACCGCCACCCGAAAGTCCGCGACGAACTCCCGCCAGCCACCGCCCACATGACCCGTACGGCGCCTCAAGTGCCGTGCCCCGGCGGCGAATGCGGCGGGGTACGTGACAACTCCCGCCGACGCGACCGCGATCCACACTCCGGTGAGCAGACATTCGGCGAAGACCCCGAACCGCTCGGCGAAGACCGACTCCCTGCGTGCCTTCACTTGTGCTTCGGCCACCGTCTCAGCCCTTCAGTCCGGAGGTCGCCATACCGTCGATCAGGTACCGCTGGAAGGCGAGGAAGAACAGCAGCACCGGCAGCAGCGCGACGAGGGACATGGCGATCATGCCGCCGTAGTTCGCGGCCACGCCGTCGGAGTCGCGGAACATCATCAGGCCCAGTGAAACGGTGTATTTGCCGGGCTCGTTGAGGTAGATCAGCGGGCCCATGAAGTCGTTCCAGGCGTTGATGAAAGTGAAGATCGCGCTGGTGATGAGCGCGGGCCGGCACAGCGGCAGCACGATCGACCAGTAGATGCGCAGATGCCCGCAGCCGTCGAGCCGGGCGGCCTCGTCCAGTTCCTTCGGCAGGTTGCGCATGAACTGCACCATGAGGAAGACGAAGAAGGCCTCGGTCGCCAGGTACTTGCCGATCAGCAACGGGACGTAGGTGTTGACCAGTTGGAGCTTCTGGAACATCACGTACTGCGGGATCAGCAGCACATGGTACGGCAGCAGGAGCGTGCCGATCATGAGGGAGAAGAGCAGGTTGCGGCCCGCGAACCGGATACGGGCGAAGGCGTAGGCCGTCAGGGAGCAGGAGATGAGGATGCCGACGACCGAACCGAGCGCGTAGAAAAGGGAGTTCTGGAAGAAGGTCCAGATCGAGATGTCGGCGATGCCCTTGGCCAGGCCCTTGAAGTTGGCGAGGATCGGGTGCCCGGGGAAGAGTTGCAGGCTGTTGATGACGTCCTTGCTCGGCTTGAACGAGGCGCCGATCACCCAGACGACCGGGTACAGGACGACGCCGAGCACGGCCAGCGCCCCGACGTGCCAGACGAGCGAGCCGGTGCGCTTGCGCCCCAGACCCGGGGATTTCGAGACGGTGCCGACACTCATCGCGCGCCCTCCTCGTAGTGCACCCACTTCTTCTGCGACCAGAAGAGGACGGCCGTCACGAGCGCCACGGCGAGCAGCAGCATCCAGGCCATCGCGGACGCGAAGCCCATCTGGGCGTTCTTGAAGCCCTGTTGGTAGAGGTAACAGGTGTAGACGAGGGTGGCGTCGGCCGGTCCGCACTGGGAGTTGGAGACGACGTACGCGGAGCCGAAGATCTGGAAGGAGTGGATGGTCTCCAGCAGCACGTTGAAGAACAGCACCGGAGAGATCATCGGCAGCGTGATGTTCCAGAACCGGCGGAAGGGCCCGGCCCCGTCCATCGCGGCGGCCTCGTACAGCTCCCTCGGCACCTGCTTGAGCCCGGCGAGGAAGATGACCATCGGTGCGCCGAACTGCCAGACGGTGAGCGCGACGAGGGAGTAGAGGATCCAGTCGGGGTCGCCGACCCAGCCGCCGACATGGGAGCCGAACAACGACTGGGTACGGTCCACCACGGCGCCGTCGGAGAACAGCGTCCGCCAGACGAAGCCGATCGAGACGCTCGCGCCGATGAGCGAGGGGGCGTAGAAGGCTGCCCGGTACAGGGCCTGGCCGCGGCGGCTCTGGGCGAGCAGCATGGCGACGCCGAGGGCGAGCAGCAGTTTCAGCGGGGTGCCGATGACGACGTATTTCGCCGTCACCTCGACCGACTTCTGCCACCGGGGGTCGTCGAACATCCGGGTGAAGTTGTCGAAGCCGATCCACTTCGGGCTGTCGAAGAGGTTGTAGTCGGTGAACGCGAAGTAGAGGGAGGCGACCATCGGGCCCGCGGTCAGCAGCAGGAAGCCGGCGATCCACGGGGACATGAAGAGGTAGCCGGCGAGGTTCTCCCGGCGCCCCCGCCGCTTCTTGGCGGCGGGGGTGGCGGAGCGGAGCTGCCGGGTGTCGGGCGGAGCGTCGTCGACGAGCGTCACGGCGGTTCCCATCAGGCGGAGAAGGCGGCCTGCGCCTCGGAGAAGAACTGCTTCACCGCGTCGGCGACCTTGGTCTTGCCCAGCGCCATGTCCCCGCCGATGCGGAGGAAGGCGGACTCGGCGGTGTCGGCGCCGGACGGGTGCGGGGTGATCGTCCCGAGGACACCCGCCTTGGCGGTGTCCACCTCGTACTGGGCGATCTCCTTCTGGACGACGTCGGTCGGCTTGAACGCGTCGTACTGGTCGGTGGTCGCGAGGATGCCCCGGTCGTAGCCCATGATCTTGCCGACCGCGGGGTCGTGGACCATGAAGTCGATGAACTGGGCGACTTCCTTCGGGTGCTTGGTGCGCGCGGAGCCGCTGAGCATCAGGGAGGCGAGGTACTGGCCGGTGTCCTTGCCGTCGGTGGTGGGGATCGGCGCGAGGCCGTAGTCGCTGGTGCCCTCCGCCGTGTAGCGGACGGTGAAGTTGTCCCAGGTGAATTCCGAGGCGCCGTGACCGGCCGAGAGCGAGGACTTGGGGGTGTCCTGGGCGACGACCTTCGGGGAGGTGACGATCCCGGCCTTGACCCGGCCGTAGCCGTCCGTCCACCACTCCGTCAGATCCGACTGCTCGAAACCGAGACCGTCCTTGGTGAAGAACGCCTTGCCGTTCTGCCGGAGGTAGAGGTCGTACAGGTACATGATGCTGAAGTAGCCGGTGTCCCCGGGGACTTCGGTCTTGTCGTGGATCGTCTTGAGGGCCTTGAAGTACTCGTCCCAGGTCCAGCCCGCGGTGGGGTCGACGCCCGCCTTCGCGTAGACCTTCTTGTCGATGACCAGCGCCATGGTGTTCGAACCGACCGGAACACCGAGTTGCTTTCCGTCGACCTGGCCCACCTTCACGACGCCCGCGCGGAAGTGATCGAGGCTCAGATTTCCCGCGTCGATCTGTGATCCGAGATCGAGCAGGACGCCTCTCTTGTCGTACTTCCGAAGAAATCCGACGGCGTTCTGGAATACGTCCGGTGGATTTCCGCCCGCGGCCTGTGTCTGGAACTTCTCCCAGAAAGAGGGATAGTCCTGAAAGTCCGTCTTCACCTTGATCTTCGGATACTTCTTCTCGAAGAGCGCGATGGACTGATTGATCTTTTTCGCCCGCTCCTCGGCACCCCACCACGAGTAACGGATCGTCACATTCCCGTCCGCGGACGTGCCGTCGTTGCCACCGCATCCCGTCGCGGCCAGCCCCAGCGTCGCCGCCGAGACCCCGGCGGCCTTCAGGACCGTACGCCTCTCCACATTCGTGCGGGTTCCCATGATGGGCCCTCCCCGTAGCGTCGTTGCCACCTGCATGAATCGTTTCAAGTAAGCGCTTGCTGGCACAAGGTACGGAGGCCCTCGGGGTGCGTCAATGATTCGGACAGGATTTTCTTGTGAACCGGCTGAGCGCTACGACGGCGGCGCCGGGCAAGTTGCCGGAGCAACGGGACGGACACCGCAGGTGAGGCGCGCGCGACCGGCCGGCCGAACAGGAAGCGGCCTGTCGCGCCTGGACGCCGAGCGGCCGAAAATCGCCTGGACGGTGGGGAGTCGACCACGCCGCGTTCGGTGCGCGAACGCCGACGGCCCGCCTGTGATCACAGGCGGGCCGTCGGTCCGGGTGGGCGATACTGGGTTCGAACCAGTGACCTCTTCGGTGTGAACGAAGCGCTCTCCCACTGAGCTAATCGCCCGGGCGCACGGAGAACATTACCCCATGTCAGCGGGTGCCCCGACCAGCACGGGAAGGCACCCGGACGCCGTCAGCGGGTCACTGGTCCTTGATCTTCCAGGGCATCACGACGCCGAACTTCCAGAGGTAGACGGCGACCAGGGCGATCACGATCACCAGGCCGATCGAGGTCAGGACGATGTTGCGGCGGCGTACGGCGGGGTCGAGCGCGCGCTGTGCCGCCTCGGTCACCTTGCGCTTCGTCCAGCGGAGCACCAACTGGGCCCAGATGAACTCGGTCGCCCAGATCGCCATACCGCCGAAGATCACGAACCAGCCGGGTCCCGGCAGCGGCAGCATGATGATGCCGGCGACGACCACCGCGAGGCCGATGACGAAGACGCCGACCTGCCAGCTCAGATGCAGCGCACGGCGCGCCTTGATGAATTCCGGCGCCTTGGAACCGAGTCCTTGCCCGTCCCGCGCCCCGTCCGATCTCGTCTCGTCCGGCGTCTCGCCGGCCGCCCCGTCCGATGCCACGGCGACCTCGCCCGGTTCGTCACTCCCCGTATTCATACGGACAAACCCTACCCGAGGGAAACCAGTCACCGGAATGGCCCCACAGGGCGATCGAGCTCTCGGCCGGAAGAGTTACGTAAAGGCACGCAAAACACTCAGAGGGGTTTACAACGGCACCGTAGGTGGCATGTCGATTTCGCCGACGTGCGAATCCCCGAGCGCACACTGAGCGAAAGGCCCTGGCGCTTATGAACACCACGGTCAGCTGCGAGCTGCACCTGCGCCTCGTTGTGTCGAGCGAGTCATCCCTGCCTGTCCCCGCAGGCCTGAGGTACGACACGGCCGACCCCTACGCCGTGCACGCCACCTTCCACACCGGAGCCGAGGAGACCGTCGAGTGGGTGTTCGCCCGCGACCTTCTCGCGGAGGGCCTCCACCGGCCCACCGGTACCGGCGACGTCCGTGTCTGGCCATCCCGTAGTCACGGTCAGGGCGTCGTCTGCATCGCACTGAGTTCTCCCGAGGGCGAAGCCCTGCTGGAGGCTCCCGCGCGGGCCCTGGAGTCCTTCCTGAAGCGGACGGACGCCGCCGTGCCACCTGGCACGGAGCATCGGCACTTCGACCTGGATCAGGAGCTGTCGCACATCCTGGCGGAGAGCTAACGCGAGGTCCCACCAAGCCGCCCGGCGCCGTCCGAACTCGGGGAGACGGCTCGGGCACAGACAACCGCATAGGGCATACACCGGCGCCGTCGCCGCGATTCGTCGCGGGGGCGGCGCCGGTGCGCGTGGCACCCGGTCGCGCGACCTTCCGTGCTCCCGACCGCGCGACGCTCCGTGGTGCCGTACGGGAGCGGTCTCCTCGCTCCGGGGAACCGTGCGGGGCGCGATGCCGTTCATAGAGGCATGGGGCCCCTCCGGGAAGCCACTACCATCGGCCAGCATCGGCGGGCGCCCGCCCGACCCCCAGGCCAGGGAGCGAAACGTGCTGATCACCCACGACACCCGGTGCGCCCTCGACACCGTGGTCGATCTGGTGAACACCGCACCGGAGGACGCCACGGCGCCGGACGGACTGCAGGATGTCGCGCTGCTCGCGGATTTCGTACGAAACCACGAGATCAGCGATGTCGGGGTGCTGTCGGAGTTCGACCTCTCCGCCGTGCGCAAGATCCGCGGCCGGTTCACCGCGGTCTTCTCGGCCCCGGACCCCCGGACCGCCGCCGGGCTGATCAACGACCTGGTCGCCGCCGCGGGCACCACACCCCGGCTCACGGACCACGACGGCTACGACTGGCATGTGCACTACTTCGCGCCCGGCGCCTCGGTCGCCGACCATCTCGCCGCCGACTGCGGGATGGCGCTCGCGTTCTTCGTGGTGGCCGGCGAGGAGGAGCGGCTGCGCCGCTGCGAGGCCCCCGACTGCCGACGCGCCTTCGTCGACCTCTCCCGGAACCGCTCCCGCAGGTACTGCGACAGCCGGACCTGCGGGAACCGGCTGCACGTGGCCGCGTACCGGGCGCGGCGCAAGGAAGCGGCGGGCTGACGCGCAGCACGGTCCGGCACGGCACGAAGGGATCGATGAGTTCGTGGCCCCCGGCGGGTGACGTCGGGGACCACGAGTACAGCTCACAGCATCAGCAGGTCGTGCAGCGAGGCCATGAGCAGCAGACACCCGATCACCGCAAGGAAGATCATCAGCGGTGGCTGGGAAAGGGCGAAAAGGCACCCGCGCGGCTCGTCCTTCGGCGGCGCGGCGTCGCTCTGTGTCGTGTCCAGCATCTCGCGGCGATGATGACGTAGGCGGGACCCTCGGCGCGATCAACACGCCCGGTATGAGCGGGAGTTCGCCGAATTCCGTGATGTCCGTTTCGGGTCGCGTCGAGTCCTGAACGCTTACCGGCCGACCTGGCTCACTCTGTGTCGTTTCAGTCGCGGTCCGGTCCGGCCGTCATATGCCGTGCTTCTTCAGACGCCGAGCATCTTCATCCGCCACGCGCCTTCATCCGCCGCACGTCTTCATATGCCGCGCTTCTTCAGGATGGCCTCGATGTCGCTGAAGTCGTCCTCGCTCTGCGCGCGGGGCGCTGCCGCCGGCCGGGTCGCCGGGCGCTTGGCCGGTCCCAGGGAGGGGGCAGAGGCGGCCGGAGCCACCGCGTCGGTCTGCGTGGAGCCACGGGCCGCCTTGCGTTCCTTGCGGGTGCCGCCACCGCCACGACGGCGCTCCACGGCACGCGTGCCCGTGAAGAGCAGCCAGGCGCCGCCCAGCACCACGAAGCCCGCCCAGGCCGTAGGACTGAACGCGGTGTCGGCCGCCCAGCCGACGACCCCGGTCATCACCAGGCCGACCGGCACCAGCGAGTACGCGGCGATCCGGGCGGCGGAGAGAAAACGCTTGCGGTACGCCGTGACCGCCGCGATGCCCAGGCCGGCCGCGGAAACGGCGGAACAGACGGTCTCGGCAATCATCCGGTCCTCCAGGCGTCGTTCGGGTCGGGCAGCGTGCGGTCGATCGGGCAGCGCGCACTTCGTCCCTTCCATCCTGCACCGTCCGGTACCCGGGATGCCATGCCCCGGTCGGACATCAGGGACATCTCCGGGTCGCGTCCTCCGCAGGTGCCGGTCGGCGTCGTACGCAGACGGCCTCCGGTCCCGGTTGGGGCGGCGCGGCGGGGGCTGGGAGACTGGTCCCATGAGCGACCTCCCCTCCGTGCGCACCCCCGTCCTCGACGTCTGGTGCGAGCTCCAGTGCCCGGACTGCGCCACCGCCCTGGACGATGTACGCGCCCTGCGGGCCCGCTACGGAGACCGGCTGGAGGTGCGGCTGCGGCACTTCCCGCTGGAGAAGCACAAGCACGCCTTCGCCGCCGCGCAGGCCGCCGAGGAGGCCGTGGAACAGGGGCGGGGCTGGGACTACATCGAGGCCGTGCTCGGCCGGGTCGCCGAGCTGGACCGTAAGGGAGAACCCTTCCTGGTCGAGGTGGCCGCCGAACTCGGTCTGGACGCCGAGGAGTTCGACACCGCGCTGATCGACGGCAGGCACATCCTGATCGTCGACGCCGACCAGGCCGAGGGCAAGGCCATCGGCGTCACCGGCACCCCGACGTACGTCATCGGCGGCGAACTGCTCGACGGCGGCAAGAGCCAGGACGGACTCCGTGCCCGCATCGAGGAGATCGCCGACCGGTTGCTCGCCGGGGGCGAGTGAGCCTCGGGGCAAGCGTCAGAGCAAGGCGTCAGAGCAGGCTTTTGTACAGGTGGTAGGTGACCGTCTCGTAACCGAGTGACTCGTAGAGCCGCTCGGCCGGGGTGTTGCCCGCGAAGACGTTCAGCTTGATGGCCGGCAGGCCGGCGGCGACGGCCTGCGCCTCGGCCAGGAGCATCAGGGAGCGGCCGTGGCCCCTGCCCCGATAGCGCGCGTCGGACTCGACCTTGTAGACGAAGCCCTTGCCCTCACGGAGGCCGGTCCAGAGCGTGCCCACCGCCGTGCCCTCGTGCTCCAGGACGCTGAAGAGCATGTCCGCGGTGGCGAGTCCGTCGGGCAGGAAATCGGCGTTGCTCTGGAGAGCCCTGGTCCGGGCCTCGGCCTCGGGCACCCCGTGCTCGGTCCAG
This sequence comes from Streptomyces prunicolor, assembly GCF_045162825.1. Lineage (NCBI taxonomy): Bacteria > Bacillati > Actinomycetota > Actinomycetes > Kitasatosporales > Streptomycetaceae > Streptomyces > Streptomyces prunicolor. Next base: position 1,996,414 of record NZ_CP108676.1, read on the forward strand.
CTCAGGATGAAGTCCTCCGTCCCGAGGTCCTCCCACGGGCCGTACTCCTCCTGGGACATGGGCCGCCCCCGGCTCCCTGCGGGCAGTTCGGGCGCGATGTCGCCGAGGGGCTTCTCCATGTGACGGTTGCGGATGACGTATCCGAGGTTGGTCGCCATCTTGAGCGCCGCCTCCGCCTCCGCGGGCACGGACACCTCGATCCGGTCGCAGCCCCAACCCCGCACCACCTCCTCGGCGGCGAGCGCGGCCACCGTGCCCCGGCCGCGCCGACCGTCCTGCTCTTCAATGCGCAGGTCCAGGATCTGGGCCACCGAGTCGCCGAAGAACGGACTCGTGCCGAGGTGGATCGCACCGACGGGGCGGCTGTTCACACACACCTGGTAGCGGCGTGAACGCGTCCCGTCGGGCTCGTGCTGAAGCGGCTCGGTCGGCCGCAGGGTCGTGGTCATCTCCTGTGTTCTACCCGACCTGGAGCCCCAGGTCAGCCCAATAAACAGGGCTGCTCACCACGGCTGCTACGGATCGAGGTCGTCGCCCGACCGCTCGTCGAACACGCGCATGGCCTTGGCCGTCACCGGGCCTGCCGCGCCCGGGAGTTGGCGCTCGTCGACCAGGTGCACGGCCTGTACGTCCCGCAGCGACGACGTGAGGAAGACCTCGTCGGCGCGTTCCAGGACGTCCAGCGGCAGGTCGGTCTCCTTGGCGCCGGTCCATTCGACGGTCAGGGCGCGGGTGATGCCGGCGAGACAGCCGGAGGCGACGGGCGGGGTGTGGATCTCGCCGTCCAGGACGACGAAGACGTTCGACCCGGTGCCCTCGCAGAGTTGGCCGACCGTGTTGGCGAACAGGGCCTCGGAGGCGCCGTGTTGGCGGGCGCGGGCGAGAGCGACGACGTTCTCGGCGTACGAGGTCGTCTTCAGGCCCGCGAGGGCACTGCGCTCGTTGCGGGTCCAGGGGACCGTGACGGCGGCCGTGGAGTCGGGGCGGCGCTTCGACTCGCCGAGGGCAACCACGAGGGTCGGGCCGTGTTCGCCGCGGTCGGAACCGAGGGGCCCGTGGCCGCCCGTGTACGTGATGCGGAGTCGGCCGAGCGGCATCGGGTTGGCGGCGAGGACGGCCGCACAGCCGCGACGGACCTCGTCCAGGTCGGGGTCGGGCAGCCCGAGTCCGCGTGCGGAGCGGGTCAGCCGGTCGAGATGGCGGGTCAGCGCGAACGTCTTGCCGTCCGTCGCCTTCACCGTCTCGAAAACGCCGTCGCCCACGGTCAGTCCGTGGTCGAAGACGGAGACGCGGGCGGTCTCGATGTCCTGGAGCCCGCCGTCGAGCCAGATCTTCATGAAAGAGCCTCTCCGCTCACCTCGTACGCGCCCGACGCTATCGCGAGCAGCCGTGCCGCCTTCAGCTCGGTCTCCCGCCACTCCCCCTCGGGGTCCGAGCCCCAGGTGATGCCCGCGCCGGTGCCGAAACGGAGCATGCCGTCGGCCCGGTCCATCCAGAACGTGCGGATACCGACGGCCAGTTCACCGGTCCCCCGGTCCGCGTCGACCCAGCCGATACCCCCGCAGTAGGGGCCCCGGGGCGCAGTCTCCAAGGCGTCGATGATGCGCAGGGCACTGGACTTGGGGGCTCCGGTGACACTCCCGGGCGGAAAGGCGGCGGCCAGCAGCTCCGGCCAGCCGGCGTCGGCGGGCAGCTCGCCTCGTACCGTCGACACGAGGTGAACCAGCCCCGGATGCTTCTCCACCACGCACAGGTCCGGCACGCTCACGGTCCCCGTGGCGCACACGCGGCCGAGGTCGTTGCGGACCAGGTCCACGATCATCACGTTCTCGGCGAAGTCCTTCTCCAGCAGATCCGACTCCGTCCGCCCGGTGCCCTTGATCGGCCCCGACTCGACGACCTTGCCGGTGCGTCGCAGGAAGAGTTCGGGAGAGGCGGTGGCTATCTCCACGCCGTGATCGGGCAAGCGGATCGTTCCTGCGTACGGCGCCGGATTGCCGCGTGCGAGCAGGGCGGTGAGGGCGTCCACGTCGGCGTCGGGGGTGACCGGTGCGGACAGGACGCGGCACAGGTTGGCCTGGTAGACCTCGCCGGCCGCGATGTGCTCCCGGATGCGGCGGACGCCGGCGGTGTAGGCGGCCCGGTCGAGGGAGGAGGTCCAGGTGTCTGCCGCGGGGGCGTGCCAGGCGCCGGGGACGGGTGCCGGGACCGGTTCGTGTCGTACGTCGCGGAAGCGCGCGCAGGTCAGACGGCCCTCGAAGTCGGCGGCGACCGCCCAGAAGCCGGTGGAGTCCAGGGCCGCGGGATCGCTGGTGACGTCGAGGAGACCGGTGGCGACACGGCCGCCGAAACGGGCGAGAGGGGTGAGGCGGGACACGCCGTCGAGTCTATGGCGGGTGTCTCACACGTTGCCCGGCCATGTCACCGCGGGTGCCCTGACCATGTGTTCCCGTAGTCGCAGGCCAGCACGCTGCACAAACGCGTTTTTGTGCTGGCCCCGGAATCCGCTAGAGTTCAACTCGTCGCCGTGACGCGCAAGCCGAACGGAAACGACAAGCGGACGTAGCTCAGTTGGTAGAGCGCAACCTTGCCAAGGTTGAGGTCGCCAGTTCGAACCTGGTCGTCCGCTCGCAGGAAAGTGGGGGATCTTCCCGAATCCCTACGCTCCTGGTGGAGTGGCCGAGAGGCGAGGCAACGGCCTGCAAAGCCGTCTACACGGGTTCAAATCCCGTCTCCACCTCCAAGGACGATTAGCTCAGCGGGAGAGCGCTTCCCTGACACGGAAGAGGTCACTGGTTCAATCCCAGTATCGTCCACTGATCCGCAAGGATCCCCGCGCGATTAGCTCAGCGGGAGAGCGCTTCCCTGACACGGAAGAGGTCACTGGTTCAATCCCAGTATCGCGCACGCAGCAGCACCCATGATCTTCGGATCGTGGTCCCGAGGACGATTAGCTCAGCGGGAGAGCGCTTCCCTGACACGGAAGAGGTCACTGGTTCAATCCCAGTATCGTCCACATACCGAAGCCCCCGGCGCTCACGGCGTCCGGGGGCTTCTTCGTGTACCGGTGCGTACCGGTCAGCTGGAGAACAGCATGTGGCCGAAGCTCTTGTGGCGCTGGTGGCCGCCGTGGCCGCCGTAGTGGCCACCGCCGTGACCGCCGCCGTGCGGGGCGCCCCAGGCGGGCGCGGGCGGGGCGGGGTAGGCCTGCGTGGCGGGGTAGGCCTGCGGGCCCGGGGGCGGCGGGGCGGGCTGCTGCCACTGGGACTCCACGCGGGTCAGCGCCTCGAGCTCGCCGTAGTCGAGAAAGATCCCGCGGCAGTTGCTGCACTGCTCGATCTGAACACCGTTGCGGTTGTACGTCTGCATCTGCGCGTGACACTTCGGACACTGCATGCTCGGCTCAACTCCTCGCCCGTTGGTACTTCTTCGTGTTTCCCCAGGACAGACTCCGTCCGACCCCGGTCGGTTGCAGCCTACTTGGCGAATCCGGGCGCCAACTCGGGCGGGACGGAACCCATTCGGTCACACGCGTCCACGACGGCCTGCTCCACCTCGTCGAGCGGACGGCCGGCTGTGACTGCCTTGACGATCGCCAGGGCGGCGGTCTGCACGGTGAGGGCGCGAGCCGGGACGTCCAAGGCGGGCCAGGGGTCGCCGGCCGCGGGGACGGCCGGGCCGCCGGCCGCGCGGTACGCGGTCAGGAAGCGGGTCCACTCGTCGGGCGGGAGCAGTCCGCAGGCGTACCAGGCGGCGGGGCGCCCGAGGTCCCAACCCGGGACTCCTACGCCAAGGTCGTCGACGTCGATCAGCCGCCAGGGGCCCTCGGTCGCCGGGTAGCGGACGAGTTGGCCGAGGTGCAGGTCGCCGTGGCAGAGGGTGGTGGTGTCGGGCTGGGGGGACTCCGCGCGGGCCCAGGCGGGGAGCGACGTCCAAGCGCGGAGGACGGGGGCGGCTGCGGGGTGCGGGCCTGCCTCGCGGAGGCGGGTGATCGCTCGGACCGCCTTGAGGGGGCCGCGCATGGGTGGGAGGGGGGTCGGAGGTGGCGTGCGGTGGAGGTGGGCGAGGAGGGTGGCCGCGGCTTCCCAGGGGGCCGCGTCCGGGTCTTCCGGGTCTACGGGGGTGCCGTAGGGCCAGCAGGTCACCAGGCGGTCGTGCAGGTGGAGGGGGGTCGGGTCGAGTGGGGGCAGGAGGATGCCCGGGAGGTGGTCGGCCGTGGTGAGGCGGGCGGTGAGGTGGGTGGGGTCCGTGTGCGGGGCGTGGGCCTTGGCGACGGTGTCCTCGTGGCGGACGACTGTGCCGTCGGGTCGGTCGGTGAGGGTGGTGGTTGCTCCGCAGGGGCAGGGCTCTGTGCGCGCGTGGGCCGTGGTCCTGGCTCGGGCGGTGAGGTCAGCGAGCAAGGGGGTTCGGGGCATCGCGCTTCCTGGGGGCGGGGGGTGAAGTTGGAGGTGGGGGTTCGTCGCGAGCGTACGTCGTGTGGTGCCGAGGGGTTTTCGCCCCCGCCGCCCCTACCCGTCCCATCCCCGGGGGCTGCCGCCCCTTCCGCCCCGCCTGGGGGCTGCGCCCCCAGACCCCCCTTCGGCCTGAACGGCCTCGTCCTCAAACGCCGGACGGGCTGGATGTAGCCGGCCTGCGTTGAAGAGGGCACCGTCTGCGCTCGAAACTCAAAGAAATCCCCTGCGCTCAAAAGCCCAGGGGCAAAGCAAAGCCGGCGCAGCTCCCCAGCTGCGCCGGCTTTTTTTGCCGTCCGCCGCACCCCCGTCCCCACGGGGTTTCATGGGTTGATGTCCCCGCCCGGACCGCTCTTCCGGGCCTGGGGTCGCCGCTCAGCGCCCCAGCATCACTCCCACGGACGACGCCTGTGTGGCCACGGTCTCCCAGCCGTCGAAGACGACCAGGAGCAGGACCGCCAGGGGAAGTGCCATCAAGGTCGCCACCAGTGGGTGGCGACGGCCCGTGCGGCGGGTGCGGAACGCCGCGTTGTACGCCTTGCGTCCCTCTTCGCGGATCAATGCCCGCGGTGCCGTATGGGCCATGGTCCCTCTCCTGACCGTGCTCCGTTGACCTAGCTCAGTTGTCGTTGGCAGCGGCGGGTGTCTGACCTCGGGGGACGAGTGCTGCACCCGCCGCTTGACCTCAAATCTAGGCGTGCGGCGGGTGCGGGTCGTCATGCCCTCGTACCGATTGGCGGGCCTCCCGGAGGATGAGCGATGACCTGCGAACTACTCCCCTGGGTGGAGACCGGCTCCTACGTCTCGGGGTCTTCCCGGAGGGGGAGTCCGGTGTGCCCCGCTTTCTCTGAGCTGTCCTCGCGCGGGACCGGCTGCTCGACCAGAGCCAGGACCCTGGTCGCCATGAAGCGGGCCGTACGGACCACGGAGCCGCTGCGGGTGACTTCGCTCACTTCCACCACCCCTCGGCGCACCGCCGTCTCCACCCGACGGCCTGCCCTGCTCGCCACCACCTCATATGTACGTGTTGTGTCGCCGGCGTCCACCACTATCTCGACGCGATCACCCTTCACGCGCTCAATCCCCCTTCTGTGATGGTTGGTTGGGGTCCGGGGCGGTGTGAAGTCCTGCTGCTCGCAACGCCTCTGACCACCTTTCAAGTTTCCCACTCGGCACTGACAATCCGTCGGGCCGAGAGGGCGCGGCCTTTGCGCGCGGGCGCCCGTGGAAACGTAAGCTGTCGCTCGTCACACGGACCGGGCAGCGGGGATGAACATGGCGATGATGCGCCTGAGGCGCGAGGACCCGCGCGTCGTCGGCTCGTTCAGGCTTCACAGACGGCTCGGCGCGGGTGGAATGGGCGTCGTCTATCTGGGCTCCGACCGCAAGGGTCAGCGGGTCGCGCTCAAGGTCATCCGGCCGGATCTGGCGGAGGACCAGGAGTTCCGTTCGCGGTTCGCGCGCGAGGTCTCGGCCGCCCGGCGGATTCGTGGCGGGTGCACGGCTCGGCTGGTCGCGGCGGATCTGGACGCCGATCGGCCGTGGTTCGCCACGCAGTACGTGCCCGGGCCGTCGTTGCACGACAAGGTCGCCGACGAGGGTGCGCTGGGGGCGGCCGAGGTCGCTGCCATCGGGGCCGCCCTGTCCGAGGGGCTCGTCGCGGTTCACGAGGCCGGGGTCGTCCACCGGGATCTCAAGCCGTCGAACATCCTCCTCTCCCCCAAGGGTCCGCGGATCATCGACTTCGGTATCGCCTGGGCCACCGGTGCGTCGACGCTCACGCATGTCGGTACGGCGGTCGGTTCGCCCGGGTTCCTCGCGCCCGAGCAGGTGCGGGGGGCCGCCGTCACTCCGGCCACCGATGTGTTCTCGCTCGGGGCCACGCTCGCGTATGCCTCCACCTCCGACTCGCCCTTCGGGCACGGTAGTTCAGAGGTGATGCTGTACCGCGTGGTGCATGAGGAGGCGCATCTCCACGGGGTGCCGGACGCGCTCGCGCCGCTGGTCCGCGCGTGCCTCGCGAAGGATCCCGAGGAGCGGCCCAGCACGCTTCAACTGTCCTTGCGGCTCAAGGAGATCGCCGCTCGTGAGGCTCAGGGGCTGGCTGATGTACGGCCGCCCGGGCCTCGTGCGGCGGAGGCTGATCGGCCTACCGGGCGGCTCACCGACAGTTATCCGGAGCAGCAGCGGACCCAGAGTCAGCGGCGTCCGCAGAGTCCTCAGGGGACTCCGGCGCCTCGTGGTGCCGCTCCTTCGTCCCGGGGTGGCGGTAGTCCGTCGCGTGGGGGTGGGGGTGCGGTGCCGTCGCGTGGGGGTGGGGTGCCGTCGCGGCCGGGTTCTCCTCGGCCCACTCCGTCGGGGCGTAACACCTCACGGTCCGGGAGCGGGAGTCGTCCTGCGCCTCGTAGTGGTGCGGGGCGGTCTGGGCCTCGGACCACGGGGACCGGGCGGCGGCCGGCGAATCCGCGGTTGTTGCGGCAGCGGTTGTTCGTGTTCGTCGTCGTGACGCTGTTGGTCGCGTTGGGTATTGCGGTGGCTCAGGGGTGTTCGGGGCCGGCTCATGGGCTTGGGCGTACGGGGGATGGTGTGCGCCAAGGACAGGGGCACGGGAGCGTCGTCGGGGCGGACGGGGCGGTTTCGGGTGGGCGGTATGGGGCTGTGGGCGGGGTTGCCGAGTAGTTTCCGCCCCCGCCGCCCCTACCCGTCCCATCCCCAGGGGCTGCCGCCCCTTCCGCCCCGCCTGGGGGCTGCGCCCCCAGACCCCCCTTCGGCCTGAACGGCCTCGTCCTCAAACGCCGGACGGGCTGATTTATGCCGGCCCGGGGTCAGAAGTCGGACGGGCTGGTTTATGCCGACCGGGGGTCAGAGGTCGGAGGGGCTGATTTATGCCGGCCCGGGGTCAGAAGTCGGACTGCGCCTACAAGCCCGGCAGCACCTGCGCGAAGAACTCCCTGTCCGCGTCGAACAGCGGAGTCATAGTCAGGAACTCCGCCGGGGTGACCCAGCGGACCTCGGAGACCTCGCCCGGGTCGGGGACGATCGTGCCGTTGCCTGTTTCGGTGGCGGTCCACCAGTGGAGGCGGAAGATGCCGTCGTCCGTCTCGGACTGCCAGACCTTGGACAGCGGGGAGACCGTGAGGCCCACCTCCTCGTGGACCTCTCTGACCAGGGCCTCTTCCTGGGTCTCCCCGGGTTCCAGTTTGCCGCTGAGCGGGGCCCAGTAGCCGGAGCGGGCCGAGTCGGGGCCGCGGCGGATGACCAGGACGCGGTCCGCTCGTCGGAGGACGGCGACGATCGCCTCACGCTGGGCCAAGCGGGCTCCTAGAGTTCGGGGCGGCCGGTGGCCACCGCGTAGAAGGCTACGGCAGCCGCGGCGCCGACGTTGAGGGAGTCGACGCCGTGGGCCATGGGGATGCGGACCCATTCGTCGGCCGCCACCAGGGCCTGGGTCGACAGGCCGTCGCCCTCGGCGCCCAGCATGAGGGCTACGCGGTCCATGCGGTGCGGGGCCGCTTCGTCGAGGCTCTTCGCCTTTTCGTCCGGAGTGAGGGCTAGGAGTGTGAAGCCTGCCTCTCGGACCGACTCCAGGCCCTTGGGCCAGCTGTCCAGGCGGGCGTAGGGGACGGAGAAGACCGCACCCATCGAGACCTTCACGCTGCGGCGGTACAAAGGGTCCGCGCAGTCGGGAGACAGCAGGACCGCGTCCATGCCCAGCGCCGCCGCCGAGCGGAAGATCGCGCCGATGTTGGTGTGGTCGTTGACCGACTCCATGACGACGACCCTGCGGGTGGTCTGGAGGAGTTCGTCCGCCGTCGGGAGCGGTTTGCGTTGCATGGAGGCGAGTGCGCCTCGATGGACGTGGTAGCCCGTGACGCGTTCGGCCAACTCCGGGCTCACCGCGTAGACCGGGGCCGGGAGTTCGTCGATGACGTCCCGCATGACGTCGACCCACTTCGCGGACAGCAGCATCGAACGCATCTCGTAGCCCGCGTCCTTGGCCCGTCTGATGACCTTCTCGCCCTCGGCGATGAACAGGCCCTCGGCCGGTTCGCGCTTGCGGCGCAGCTCTACGTCGGTCAGGCCCGTGTAATCACGCAGGCGCGGGTCGTCGGGATCCTCAACGGTGATGAGATCGGCCACAGGGTGATACTGCCTTGTCCTGGGTGTGGTGCCAACGGCTGGGAACGGGTTGTGTTACCCGGGGTTACGCAGATGCCACGGATTACCCGGAGGTCTTCGGGCCCACAGTGACCACCGCGCCGATGACGATCACCGCCGGCGGCTTCACGTCCTCGGCGCGTGCCGTCTCGCCGACCGTCGCGAGCGTTGCGTCCACGCGGCGCTGGGCGGCCGTCGTGCCCTCCTGGATGAGGGCGACGGGGGTGTCGGCCGACTTGCCGTGCGCGATCAGGGTTTCGGCGATCTTTCCGATCTTGTCCACGCCCATCAGGACCACCAGCGTGCCGGTGAGCTTCGCGAGGGACGGCCAGTCGACCAGCGAACGCTCGTCGTCAGGGGCCACATGGCCGCTGACCACCGTGAACTCGTGTGCTACGCCGCGATGGGTGACCGGGATGCCTGCCGCGCCCGGTACCGAGATCGAGCTGGAGATGCCGGGTACGACCGTGCACGGGATGCCGGCCTCCGCGAGCGCCTGGACCTCCTCCATGCCACGGCCGTAGACGAAGGGGTCGCCGCCCTTGAGGCGGACCACCGACTTGCCCTGCTTGGCGTGTTCGATCAGGGCGTTGTTGATGGCCTCCTGGGCCATGTAACGGCCGTACGGGATCTTCGCCGCGTCGATCACCTCGACGTGCGGGGGGAGTTCGGCGAGGAGGTCGCGGGGGCCGAGGCGGTCGGCGATGACCACGTCGGCCTCGGCGAGGAGGCGGCGGCCGCGGACCGTGATCAGGTCCGGGTCACCGGGGCCGCCGCCGACGAGGGCGACGCCCGGAGTGCGGGTGCGGTGGTGGGGGGCGACGAGGGTGCCGTCGCGCAGGCCCGCGACGACCGCGTCGCGGATCGCGGCGGTGTGGCGGGGGTCCCGGCCGCGCGCGTCCGTGGTGAGTACGGCGATCGTGACGCCCTCGCTGTGGCCCGTCGCCGGGGTCCATGCGGTGGCCTGGTCGGCGTCGTCGGAGCGGACGCACCAGACGCGGTTCGTCTCGGCTTCGGCGGAGGCGCGGTTGTTCGCTTCCTGGTCCGTGGTGGCGATCAGGGCGTACCAGGCGTTCGCCAGGTCGCCTTCCGCGTACGGGCGGCGCTCCCAGGTGATCTCGCCCGCGTCCGCCATCGCCTCCACGGATGGGGTCGCCTCGGGGGACACCAGGGTGATGTCCGCGCCCGCCGCGATCAGTGCCGGGAGGCGGCGCTGGGCGACCTGGCCGCCGCCGAGGACGACGACCCTGCGGCCGGTGAGGCGGAGGCCTACGGGGTAGGCGGGGTTTTCGGCCATGAGGGTGCGGCTCCTCGGACGGGCGTGCGGTGGGCGCTACGGCTCTGGAGCGGCCCTGACGTGCGGATTTTAGGGTGCGTTCAGCGTACGGCGGGGGTGGGGTGGACGCGACGGAACGCGTGCCCACCCCACCCCCGGTCCGGGTCGGTCTACTTCTCGGTGACGCCGGCCGAGTCGAACGTCGCCACCTCGTGCATCGCCCGCGCCGTGCTCTGCACCAGCGGCAGGGCCAGCAGCGCGCCCGTGCCCTCGCCGAGGCGGAGGTCCAGGTCGACCAAGGGGCGCAGGCCGAGCTTGTTCAGCGCGGCCACGTGACCCGGTTCTGCGCTGCGGTGGCCGGCGATGCACGCCGCGAGGACCTCGGGTGCGATCGCGCGGGCCACGAGAGCCGCCGCGCCGGCACTGACGCCGTCCAGGATCACCGGCGTACGCAGGGACGCGCCGCCGAGCAACAGGCCGACCATGGCCGCGTGTTCGAAGCCGCCCACCGCGGCGAGGACGCCGATGGGGTCGGCCGGGTCCGGCTGGTGGAGTTCGATCGCGCGGCGCACGACCTCCGTCTTGCGGGCGAGGGTCTCGTCGTTGATGCCGGTGCCCCTGCCCGTCACCTCCGCCGGGTCGGTGTCCGTGAAGACCGAGATCAGGGCGGCGGACGCCGTCGTGTTCGCGATGCCCATCTCACCTGTCAGCAAAGCCTTGTTGCCGGCCGCCACCAGGTCGCGGGCCGTCTCGATGCCCACCTCGATGGCCTGCTTGGCCTCCTCGCGGGACATCGCCGGGCCGGTCGTCATGTCGGACGTACCGGCACGGATCTTGCGGGGCAACAGGCCGGGCGTAGCCGGGAGTTCGGACGCGACCCCCACATCCACGACGCACACCTCGGCGCCCACCTGGCTCGCGAAGGCGTTGCAAACCGCCCCGCCGCCAAGGAAGTTGGCGACCATCTGGGCCGTGACCTCCTGCGGCCAGGGGGTGACGCCCTGCGCGTGCACACCGTGGTCGCCGGCGAAGATCGCGACGGCCGCGGGCTCCGGGATCGGCGGCGGGCACTGCCGGGACAGGCCGGACAGCTGCGCGGAGATGATCTCCAACATGCCGAGCGAACCCGGCGGCTTCGTCATCCGCTTCTGCCGCTCCCACGCCTCGCCGAGCGCCTTCGCGTCCAGCGGGCGGATACCGGCGACGGTCTCGGCGAGCAGATCGTGCGGGTCCTCGCCGGGCAGCGCGCGACGGCCGTAGGTCTCCTCGTGCACGACCCACGACAGCGGGCGGCGCTTGGACCAGCCGGCCTGCATCAGTTCGGGCTCGTCCGGGAACTCGTCGACGTAGCCGACGCAGAGGTACGCGATGACCTCCAGGTGCTCCGGCAGGCCGAGCGCGCGGACCATCTCGCGCTCGTCGAAGAAGCTGACCCAGCCGACGCCCAAGCCCTCGGCGCGGGCCGCGAGCCAGAGGTTCTCGACGGCGAGGGCGGCGGAGTACGGCGCCATCTGCGGCTGCGTGTGCCGGCCCAGCGTGTGGCGACCGCCGCGGGTCGGGTCGGCGGTGACGACGATGTTCACCGGGGTGTCGAGGATGGCCTCGATCTTCAGTTCCTTGAACTGCTTCGCCCTGCCCTTGGGCAGCGACTTCGCGTACGCCTCGCGCTGGCTCTGCGCCAGTTCGTGCATGTTCCGGCGGGTGTCCGCGGAACGGATGACCACGAAGTCCCACGGCTGCGAGTGGCCGACGGACGGCGCGGTGTGCGCCGCTTCCAGGACGCGCAGCAGCACGTCGTGCGGGATCGGGTCGCTGCGGAAGCCGTTGCGGATGTCCCGCCGCTCGCGCATCACCTTGAGCACGGCCTCGCGCTCGGCGTCGTTGTATGCGGGTGCGGCAGGGCCGGTGGACTCTCGTACCTCTTCCACTGCGGCCGTGCTCTCTTCTTCCTGGTCGGCGGCCCGGGTGTCCAGGTCGTCCGCGTGCTGTACGAGTTCCGGTTCGAGGTCCGAGCCGGGGTCCGCCTCGCGGGGCGCGGGGACTGCGGCGAAGGCGTCCTCTGCGCCGCCCGGTTGCTGCGCCGGTTGCTCCTCGGCGGGGAGGACGAGCGGGTGCGGCGGGGTCGGTGCGAGGTGCGGAGTGGTGGGCACGGAGCCTTCCACCGGGACGAAACGGCCCAGGGAGTCGTCCGGGTGGGGCTGCGGCTGCAACTCCGGCTGGGGCCGGAGCTGCAACTCCGGCTGCGGCTCCGGCTCCGATGGGGCAGCGGCCGGGAAAGAGGCGTCCTCGGGGGCTGCCGACTCCGTCACGTGGGGTTCGGCGGCTACGACGGGCTCGGGGGCCGGAGTTGCTTCGGCCTCGGGGACGGCGAGGGGTACGACCTCGGGGGCGAGAGGTGTCTCAACTCCCGCGAAAGTGGCCGGAGTTGGCCCGGCTTCCTGAATATCGTCAGCGGTCTCGTCGACCGGGGTGATCTCGGGAGCGTACGGAGCCTCAAGAACCTGGTCGGGAAGAACCTGGTCGGGGACGGGGACGTACTCGACGTCCGCTGCCTGGACCGGCTCCGGGGCGGCTACCTCTCCAGGGATCTGGTCAGGAGTGACTACGGCTTCAGGTGCGGGGGTGAAGGCGGGAGCCGGGTCGACGGCTTGCGGGAGGGCGTCTTCGGGAGCCTGGTCGACGCCGTACGCGAGTCCGGTCTCGGGACCCGCCTCGGCGCCGAAGGGCTCAGCGGCCTGAGCGAACACCGGCTCCGCAACCTGCTCGGCGCCGTGGACCTCCACGGCCTCAGCACCTTGCTCGTCAACAGCGCCCTGCTCGTCAACGGCAGCGGCAGCGAACCCGGCGTCGAACCCCTCTCCGGCTCCCGCCACGCCAACGGCCTCCGGCAGCACCGCGCCCTCGGAAGCGAACGCCCCCTCGGAACCCGGCACGACCTCGAACTCCGGCGTGACATCGGCACCCGGCGGGATCTCGATACCCGGCGCGGCGACCTCGGTACCCGGCACGGCGGCCTCGGGCTCCGGCGCAACCTCCGCACCCGGCACGGCGACCGCAGCGGCAACCTGCTCCGGCTCCTGCCCGGCGTTCACAGCAAACGCGTCCTCGGTCACCGGCGCAGCCACCGGGGCGCCCGCGTCCTCCGGCGCATACCCGGCGTCAGCACCGTGTCCGTCGCCGCCCGGCACGAACCCCGCATCGGGGCCCTGCTCATCCACCTGCGCCTGAACCTGCGCTGGTGACTGCTCCGGTACCTGCGCCTGGTCCTGCCCGGTGATCAAACCCTCGGCGCCCTCCGGCAGTTGACCCGCCTCGGGAACACCGGCGTTTCCGGAACCCTCCGTGCTCACGTGGGCGAACGCAGCCGCGGGCTCCCCCGCGAACGACTGCCCATGCCCCTGCCAGGCGCCACCGGCATCGGGAGCCTGCGCCAAACCGATACCTGCACCTGTACCTGCACTTACGCCAACGCTCTTGACCGGATCCGGCTCAGGCACGACAACCCCGGCGTCCAAGGCCATGGCGATACCACCGCCGACGGAGTCGCTCACCACCGATTCGCCAACCGGAACAACCGTTTCCGCGCCCTGCACCCCGGCGCTCACCGGAACCTGCGCACCCCAGGGAGCCGCGCCCTGCGGGGGCAGGTCGCGGAGTTGGGGTGCGTCGAAGTACTCGGGGCCGGTCGTCGGCGGGCCCTGCTGCCGTACCGGCGCGCCCGCGGGACCGCGGTCGGCGAGGGAGCGGACCGGGCTCGCGGAGGTGTCGGGGAGGGGCGGGCCGAGGTGCAGCGGACGGCGCGGCGGAACCGGCGCGGGCGGCGGCGCGGGAAGTCGTACGCCACCCAGGTCGACGGAGCCGCTGTCACGGCCGGCCGTCTCATGCGGGCCGGGCTCGTGCGCGGCGGGCTCGTGCGGAGCGGACTCCTGGACCGTCTCGACGACGGGCTCGGGGGTGGGGGGCGGGACCTCGTTGCCCCAGGCGCCCTGGGCGCCCGGCAGCAGCAACAGGTCCTCGTCCTCGGCGGGGGTCTCGGAGAGGTAGGTGTACGCGCCGTGCGCGGGAACGCCTGGCTGTTCCACCATGCCTGCGTTCTCCGGCAGCCCCTCGGCCGGGATCTGGCCGGTGTCGGTCATGCGTACCCCTCGCCCATCGGTTAGTGCTTCTACGACCCGCTCACCGGGAACGGCGCACCGACCGCCCCGCAGTGGAGAACGAGCGTGCCTGTCCAGCGGCACGAACGACCCGACGCCAAAAAGCGACAAAGCCATTTAGACGACAAAGCCATTGAATGGCATTGTCGCGGCCGTTGCGCCGTCACGACAGCTTGATCCGCGACGGCCCGCTGTGGACTGCGCCACGTTGCGCGTCCTCCGGTTCCGCCGTACCACACTCACCCCAAAACGGGCGGGTTTTCCGGACATTGACGAACGAAGTGCCGGGTCACCCGAAGCGGTACAACAGTCCGCCAGCCTACCGCGCGCAGTACGACAACAGGATCACGGGGACGGTTCGGGGGGTCACGAAACGCGCTCCGGAAGGAGGCCGCTGAGCAGGAACGCGACGCTCCGTTCCGTCTCCGTCCAGGCCCTGGTGTCGAGTTCGACGGACTGGAGGAGGGCGCACTCGACGTGATAGCCGTGCTCCGTGAGGTCGCGGCCGACGAGTTCGGCCTCGTCGCGGGTGGCGGCGTGCGCCACGATGCGCTGCGGGCGCCGGTCGGCGACCGCGGAGACGACGGCCACTCCCCCGGCGCCGACCCGTACTACGTCAGGTTCGGGGAGGTTCTCCAGGATGTGCGGGGCTTCGCCCTGGACGATCTGGAGGTGCACGCCGAAGCTGCGTGCCGCGGAGTCGGTGCGGGTGCAGGCCTGGGTGTCGCGGTCGACGGCGATGACGGCGGCTCCGGCGCGGGCCGCCTCGATGGCGAAGGCGCCGCTGCCGCAGCCGATGTCCCACACCAGGTCTCCGACGCGCGGGCCCAGACGGGCGAGTTGGGCCGCCCGGAGCAGATCTGTCTCACCTTCGCCGAGCTCACCGCCGTAGGCCTCGGCGGGGAGGGTCCAGCCGCGGGCGACCGCGGACGGGTCGCGGCCGGCGATCCAGCTCTCGCCCGTGACGCCGGTGACGTTCGGGCCGACCGGGCCGCCCATGACGATCACGACGTTGGGGTCGCGCCAGGTGCGGTCGGCGGCCTTGTCGGAGGTGAGGACGGTGACCTGCTCGTGCTCGGTGCCGAGTTCCTCGCAGATGACGAAGGTGCGGTGGACGCCCTCCATGAGGAGACCGAGTTCGGCGGGGCCGGCGCCCGGTGAGGTGAGGACGGCGACCTTTGTGTGGGCCCGGCACACGTTCACCGCGCGTCGCAGGGTGCGCCTGTGTGCGACGACCACCTGTGCGTCGTCCCAGGGCATACCGGCGCGGGCGAACGCGGCGGCCACGGAGGAGACCGCGGGGACGACCTCGACCTCCAGGCCGAACTCGGGCGCGTGCAGGGTCCGTACGACTCCGAAGAAGCCGGGGTCCCCGTCGGCGAACACGACCGCCGTGCCGCGGTGCCCGGCGATGCGGCGGGCGGCGAGGGCGACGCTGCCGAGGCGGATGCGCTCGGCGCGCTCCGGTACCTCGGGGAGCGAGAGATGGTGGGGTGCGCCGGCCACCAGGGTGGCGGCGGCGAGAGCGGAGCGTGCCGCGGCGGTCAGCGGAGAGCCGTCCCAGCCGATCACCGTGACGCGGTCGGCCATCGTCGTCAGTCTCCAGGGGTAATTCGCAGGTCATGGGGAAAGCGGCCCGTACGCGGGCACCGTGAGGGTACCTGGTGCGGCTGGGCGGTGCTCCCTGGGCTGTACCCGCCGGTTTCAGTTCCAGTCGGCGAACGACGTGAAACCGTCGACGTCTTCGAGCTGTTCGGCCGTGCCCTCCAGGTCCTCGGGGAGGAGGCTCCACACGATGAAGTCGGTGCGGACGTCGGACCAGGTGCCGTCGTCGCCGTGGACATGCACTATGCACGCGCCCCGCAGGACGCCCTCGCTGATGCACCCGATCTTCTGCGCCACCTGCTGGGAGGCCGTGTTGTCGGCGGCGGTGCGCAGTTCGATGCGCTCCAACTTCTGGTCCCCGAACAGCCATTGGGCGGTGGCGAGCGCGGCCTCGGAGGCGTAGCCCTCGCCGCGCGCCCAGGGGGCGGTGATGTACGACAGCTCGGTGGACCTGATGTGCCAGTCGGTCTTGGTGAGTTGGACGATGCCGACCAGCCGTTGGGTGAGGAACTCGGTGACGGCGAGGTCCAGGCCGCGGCCCGAAGTGCGTTCGTCGGGCGCGTACTCGGTGATCCAACGGCGGGCCCGGGCCTCGGTGTAGGGCTGGGGGACGTCGGTCCAGGACCCGACCTGTTCGTCGTTCATCATCTCCGTCAGCGCGGGGATGTCGTCCTCGTCGAGGGGCCGCAGCACCAACCGCTCCGTGCTGATGGAGATGTTGGGGAAGGTGCTCGTCATGCGCCGCTCCGTAACCTTCGGAAAATGTTCCGGGCCTACCTGAACTGCCCAGCATGCAGCATGAAAGCAGGGAACCACATCACGGGGTCCACTCATCGTGAGGACGTGGACCCCGTGCGTGGTGATACGCCGTATACGCCCCCGTCAGCCGGAAGTGACCGGCAGGACAGAGCCCTTGTACTTCTCCGCTATGAACTTCTTCACGTCGGCGGAGACGAGCAGCTTCGCGAGCTTCTCGACCCGGGGGTCGTCCTCGTTGCCGCGCTTGACGGCCAGGAGGTTGGCGTAGGGGTTGTCCTTCGCCGACTCCAGGAGGATCGCGTCCTCGGCGGGGCTGAGGCCCGCGTCCTGGGCGTAGTTGTTGTTGATGACGGCCACGTCCAAGTCGTCGAGCGAGCGCGGCAGTTGGGCCGGGTCGAGTTCCTTGAACCTCAGGTGCTTCGGGTTCGACGAGATGTCCGCGGGCGACGCGTCCGTGCCCGCGCCCTTCTTGAGCGTGATCAGCCCCTTGGCGGCGAGGAGTTTGAGGGCGCGTCCCTCGTTGGTGGTCTCGTTCGGCACGGCGACGGTGGCTCCGTCGGCGAGCTTCGCGATGTCCTTGACCTTCTTGGAGTACACGCCCATCGGCGGCAGATACGCCTTGACGACCGAGACCAGGTCGGTGCCCTTGGACTTGTTGAACTCGTCCAGGAAGGGCTGGTTCTGGTAGAGGTTCGCGTCCAGCGAGCCCTCCTGGAGCGCGGTGTTCGGCAGGACGTAGTCCGTGAACTCCTTGATCTCCAGCTTCAATCCGGCCTTCGCGGCCAGGTCGTCCTTGATGTACGTCAGGACCTCGCCGGCCGGCACGGCGGTGGCGCCGACGACGAGCGTGCCGTCGGCCTTGTCACCGCTCTTGCCCGAGCCGGCGTCGGAACCCGAACCGCAGGCCGTGAGGCCGAAGACGGTCACGGCGAGTCCCGCCGCCGTGACGGCGATGCTCTTGCGCATGGTGATTCCCCCGATTCGGATCAGAAGGACGGGATGACGGAACCCGCGTACTTGTCCTCGATGAACTTCTTCACCTCGGGCGAGGTCAGCAGCTTCGCGAGCTTCTTGACGCGCGGGTCCTTCTCGTTGCCCTTCTTCACGGCGAGGAAGTTGCCGTAGGGGCTGTTCTTCGCGGACTCCAGGACGAGGGAGTCCGTGGCGGGCTTGAGACCGGCGGAGATCGCGTAGTTGCCGTTGACGACCGCCGCGTCCACGTCGTCCAGGGAGCGCGCGGTCTGGGCCGCCTCGACCTCCTTGAACTTGAGGCCCTTGGGGTTCTTGTCGATGTCCTGCGGGGTGGCCTCGGTGCCGGCGCCGGCCTTGAGGGTGATGAGCCCGTTGGCGGCGAGCAGCTTGAGGGCGCGGGCCTCGTTCACGGCGTCGTTCGGGACGGCGACCGTCGCGCCGCTCTTCAGGGCATCGGCGCTCTTGACCTTGTGGGAGTAGAGGCCGAGCGGCTCCAGGTGCACGGTGACGACGGGCACGATGTGGGTGCCGCGCTTCTTGTTGAAGTCGTCGAGGTAGGGCTGGTTCTGGAAGTAGTTGGCGTCCACCGAGCCGTCCTCGGTCGCCGTGTTGGGGACGATGTAGTCCTGGAACTCCTTTACCTCCAGGTCGAGTCCGGCCTTCTTCGCCAGGTTCTTCTTGACGAAGTTCAGGATCTCGGCGTGCGGGGTCGGGCTCGCGGCGACGACCAGCGGTCCGCTGTAGTCGGAGGAGGCGGCCGAGGAGGAACCCTTGTCCGAGCCGCAGGCGGAGAGCGCGAAGGTGAGCGCTCCGGCGGCGAGGACGGCGGTGGTGAGCTTTGCGGTGTTACGCACGAAAAGTGCCTTTCCTGAAGGGTGTTGCGTGGTACGACCCCGCGATGGGTGGTGCGGGGAGCTATGGGAGGGGTGGGACAGGCGCCCCGGCTCAGACGGTCTCGCTCGTCGCGGTGGACGCCTTCAGCAGCCGGAGCCTCGGCCCGGCACCGGACTGTCCGCCGCGCCGGTGCAGCGAGCGGGCCGCGTAGTCGCCGGCGAACTGGATGAGGGAGATGACGACCGCGAGGATCGCCACGGTGATCCACATCAGCTGGGTCTCGAAGCGCTGGTAGCCGTAGCGGATGGCGATGTCGCCGAGGCCGCCGGCGCCGACCGTGCCGGCCATCGCGGAGTAGCCGATGAGCGCGACGATCGTGGTGGTGGTGCTGGAGATCAGCGAGGGCAGGGACTCCGGTACGAGGACCTTGCGTACGACGGTCCAGGTGTTGCCGCCCATCGACTGCACGGCCTCGACGAGCCCGCCGTCCACTTCCCGGACAGCCGTCTCAACAAGGCGCGCGAAGAAGGGAATTGCCCCGATCGCGAGCGGCACGATGGCGGCCTCGCGGCCGATGGTCGTGCCGGTGATGGTCCGGGTGAAGTTCATCAGCGCGACCATGAGGATGATGAACGGCAGCGAGCGGGCAACGTTCACGATCTGCCCGATGACCTTGTTGGCGGCGACGTTCTGGAGCAGTCCGCCGCGGTCGGTCAGGACCAGCAGGATGCCGAGCGGGAGTCCGCCGACGACGGCGATGACCGTGGACCAGCCGACCATGTACAGCGTGTCCCAACACGCCTGGGACAGCAGGGGCTGCATCTCCGACCAGGTCACTTGGCACCTTCCTTCAGCAGTACGGGCTCCTGGCCCAACACGTCGATCTGCAGGCCCTGTTCGCGCAGGAAGCCGATGGGCACGACGTTGTCGTCGTAGCAGCCGGGCAGTTCGATGCGCATACGGCCGACCTGGAGTCCGCCGACGGTGTCGATGGCGGCGCCGAGGATCGAGATGTCGATGTTGTAGGTGCGCGAGAGCTGGGAGATGACGGGCTGGGTGGCGGCCTCGCCGTGGAAGGTGACGTCGACTACCGTGCGGTCCGCGCCGTGCGCGTCGCCGCTGACCGGGAAGAGCGCGGAGGCCAGCTCGGAGCCCGGGGTCGCGAGCAGTTCGCTCACCGTGCCGGACTCGACGATGCGGCCGTTCCGCATCAGGGCGGCCGAGTCGCACACGTTCTTGACGACGTCCATCTCATGGGTGATGAGCAGGACGGTCAGGCCCAGCTGCCGGTTCAGGTCGCGCAGCAGCTGGAGGATCGAGCGGGTGGTCTCCGGGTCGAGCGCGCTGGTGGCCTCGTCGGAGAGCAGCACCTTGGGGTCGCCGGCCAGCGCGCGGGCGATGCCGACGCGCTGCTTCTGGCCGCCGGAGAGCTGCGCCGGGTAGGACTTCGCCTTGTCGGCGAGCCCTACGAGGTCGAGGAGTTCGAGGGCCTTGGCGGACCGTTCCTTCCCGGACTTGCCAAGGATTTCGAGGGGCAGCTCGATGTTGTCCTGCACGGTCCGCGAGGAGAGCAGGTTGAAGTGCTGGAAGACCATGCCGATACGGCTGCGCGCCTGCCGGAGTTCCCGTCCGGCACGCGGTCCGCGCCCGGCGAGGGCGGTGAGGTCCTGCCCGGCGACGGTGACCGTGCCGGCGGTGGGCTTCTCCAGCAGGTTGACGCAGCGGATGAGCGAGGACTTGCCGGCGCCGGACTGGCCGATGACGCCGTAGACCTCGCCTTCGCGGACGTGGAGATCGACGCCGTCGAGGGCGGTGACCTCACGGCCGCGTGAGCGGTAGACCTTGGTCAGGCCCGATGTGGTGATCACTGGGGTTCCATGACTGTCGGGTACGCGGGCGTGGGTGTGCCCTGGTACGAGGGGGGAAATGTGCGCGGGGCGGCGTCAGTCACGTACGAGATACGAGGTACGGACATGCCACAGCGGCTCGCTTCGGGGCGCGAGGCTCGGGGCGCAAAGCCCGGGGGGTGGTGCGGGGGCCCTCTAGAAGGCGCACATTCGACACATACAACGAGCACCGGGCGTCAGGGTCGCCTCGGTCGCAAGGGTGCGGTAGCTCGTCGTGGTCATGGAATCAGTAAAGCAGACGTACGGTCCTGACAAAGGGCCGCTGTCCGCATGCCGGACAGCGGCGGACGCCCGTCAGCCGCGTGCGGAGATCTCCACTCCCCCGTCGCTGACCAGCGCGGACAGGGCTGACAGGTCACTCACAACAAGGTCGGCGTCGAGCTCGTGGGCCTGGTGGGTTGTGGCCAATGCCACGGTGATCATTCCGGCCGCGCGGCCCGCCTGGAGTCCCGCCGGTGCGTCCTCGAAGACGACACAGCGGGCCGGGTCGACGCCCAGTTGGCGGGCCGCGAGCAGGTAGGGCTCGGGGTCCGGCTTCCCGCGGGTGACGTCCTCGGCAACCACGAGGGTCTTGGGGAGGATGCCGGCGTGCGCGAGCCGGGCCTCGGCGAGGCGCCGGGTGGCGGAGGTGACGACGGCCCAGCGGTCGGCGGGCAGCGAGTCGAGGAAGTCCCGGGTGCCGGGCAGCGGAACGGCACCCCCGTTGGGCACGTCCTCGACCTCAAGCGCCTCGATCCGCGCGACCGCGGCCGGGACGACGTCGGCGGGCAGCAGGTCGGCGGCTATCGCCACGGCGGTCCGCCCGTGCAGTTCGACCCGGGCGAAGTCCTCGGCGGTGATCCCGAACTCCGCCGCCCACCGGGTCCAGCACCGGCGCACGGATTCGAGGGAGGAGACGAGCGTGCCGTCGTTGTCGAACAGGAGGGCTTCAGCGTGGATCTTCATGCACTCGACCCTACGGTCAGCGGCCTTATGGCCCGTAATAGGGTCACTGCATGCTTGATGCCCTGACGCCGGCGACCGGTGTCGCCGCGCTGCTGCTCGCCGCCTGGTGCGGGTGGGCGGCCTACCGTGATCAGCCGACCAAGGACTGGCACTTCATCGGCATGGCCGTCGTCACCCTGCTGACCCTGGTCCAACTGGTGGTCGGCATCGTGCAGTTGGCGCGCGGCGAGAAGGCCGAGCAGGGCACGGTGATCTTCGTGGCGTATCTGCTGGGCGCGTTCGCGACCGTCCCTGCGGCGGGTCTCATGTCGCTGACGGAGCGCACGCGTTGGGGTTCGATCACGGTCGCGGCCGGCGGTGTGGTCCTCGCCGTGCTCGAAGTGCGGCTCTACGACATCTGGGGAAGCTGAGATGACCACCGTGGAAGAGAACACCGTGGAAGAGAAGCCGAAGCGGCTCATCAGCGGGCCCGGCATGCTGCTCGTCTGGTTCTACGGCGTGATGGTCGTCGGCGCGGTCTCCCGCTCCGTCTACCAGATCGCCACCGAGTTCGACCGGGCCCCGCTCGCCTACTCCCTGTCCGCCGTCGCGGGCGTGGTGTACGGATTCATCACGTACTCCCTGATCCGCGGCGGCGAAAGGGCCCGCAGGGCGGCACAGGCATGCTGCGCCGCCGAACTCGCGGGTGTCCTCATCGTCGGTACGTTGACCGTGATCGACAGCTCGGCCTTCCCGGACGCGACGGTCTGGTCGTACTACGGCGCGGGGTACATCTTCATCCCCGTGCTGCTGCCGCTGTCGGCGCTGTACTGGCTGCGGAAGAACCGCACGGCCGACTCCGGCGACACGGCTGACACCGTCACGCCGTAGCGACGTACGCCTCGACCGGCTTCTCCAGGACGATCATCGGTACGCCGTCGTCGCCCTGGGAGGTGCCTACGGTCTCGTAGCCGACGCGGCGGTACAGGCGGAGGTTGCCCTCGCTGCGGTGGCCGGTGTGCAGGCGGAACTTCTTGGCGCCGCGCTCTCCGGCGAGGGCCGATTCGGCCGCGCGGAGGAGGCGGGCACCGATGCCGTGGCCCTGGAGGCGCGGGTGGACGCAGAGTTTGCCGATGGCCGCAGCGCCGTCCTCGGTCACCGTGCCGCGGACCGATCCGACCACCTCCTCGCCCAGCCGGGCGACGTACACGCAGTCGGAACCGACCTCGTCCCGGACCGAGTCGAGGCTCTGGACGAGCGGGTCGATGCGGTAGTTGCCGTACAGCGCCGCCTCGCTCTGGAAGCACAGGTACTGCAGCCTGAAGATCTGCTCTGAGTCCTGCTCGGTCGCCACCGAGATGGTCACGCTCATGCCCATGTGCGCACGCCTCCCGCTCACCTGATCGCCATGTGGTTCCTCACTCCTATCCCCGTGCTTCGTGGGCCGCAACCTCCGGCGTCAGCAATCGCCGAAGACATCCCAGACATCTGGAACGTTCCGGGCCGAGACTGCCCTGTGAGATACCCAACTCCCCCGCGATCTCGCGGTAGGTGAGGTCCTTGGGCGACAGGAGCGCCTCCATCAGCCGCGGGCAACGGCCCGGCAATCGGCTCACCGCGTCATGCAGCGCGCGATGCCTGGCCGCCGCGAGCGCGGCCTGCTCGGGGCCGCGGTCACTGTCGTCGACAGGGTCATCGTCGTACGACTGTTCGAGGCGGGCGGTACGGCGAGTGCGCTGGGCCTCCGAGCGGACCGCGCGGCGGAGCCAGCGCTGGGGGTCGACCGGGGGGCCGGAGGTGTCGAGGCGTTCCAGGAGGCGGAGCCAGACGGCCTGTTCGAGGTCGCCGGGCTCGGTTCCGGCGGCATATGCCTCGGCCGAGGCCTCGGCGGCGAGCAAGGGGCGCAAGGTGGCGACAAGTTGGTGCGTCATATGCGGCACGACGCGGCCGCCCCGGCGCGAGGTTGCCGGGGCGGCCGTCTGTCACTCCAACGGGGCGGCGGGCTCAGCCGTTGACGAAGTCCGCGCGGGCCAGCAGGCCGGTATCGGCGTTGTCGGTGAAGACACCGTCGATGCCGGTGGCGAAGTACCGCTTGAAGGCGCCGAACGCGTCGCCGTAGGCGTCCGCGGCGCTGCCCTTGCGGTACTCCAGCGGCAGGAAGGGGTTCTCGTTGCGCATGGTGTAGGGGTGCAGGATCAGGCCCGCCTTGTGCGCGTCGGCGACCAGGGTGGTCTCCTTGTTCAGGCTGCCGTCGGCGTTCTTTGTGATGATCAGGTCGAGCGTCGGGCCCAGGCCGTCCGCGTACTTCGCGATCTCGGCGAGACCCTTGGGCGTGACCAGGTCGTCGACCGTGCGGGGGTCGCCCTGGTCGATGAAGTCGAAGGGCTGGGTGCCCGTGCCGGAGAGCAGCACGACCAGCGGGTTGCCGACGAGTTTGTTGATCTTCGCGATGCTGGTCGGCTCGAAGGACTGGATGAGGACCGGCGAGTTCTTACGGTCCTTGCCGTGCTTGCGCAGGATCGTCGAGAGCAGCTTCTCCATCTCGAATCCGCGCTTGCGGAAGTAGGTGGGGTGCTTCATCTCGGGGTAGATCCAGACCTGCTTGCCGCGCTTGCGGGTCTGCTCGTCCTGCCACTTGAGCACCTCTTCGAAGGTGGGGATCTCCCAGCGGCCGTTGTAGAGCATGTTGTGCGGGCGGTTGACCGGGATGCGCTCGATCGCGCGCAGGGTCTTCAGCTCGGCGAGCGTGAAGTCCTCGGTGAACCAGCCGGTCGTGGAGACGCCGTCGAGCAGCTTGGTGGTCTTGCGGGAGGCGAACTCGGGGTGGTCCGCGACGTTGGTGGTGCCGCCGATCTCCGGCTCGTGCCGGCAGACCAGGTGACCGTCCTTCGTGGGGACCAGGTCACCGGCCTCGACGATGTCGGCGCCCAGGTCGAGGGCCAGGTTGTACGAGCCGAAGGTGTGCTCCGGGCGGTAGCCGCTGGTGCCGCGGTGACCGACGATCGTCGGCTTGGGCAGGTCCTTCAGGCCGCCGCCTCCGTGGCGGGCCGTCGTCGCCTCGGCGGCTCTCGCCGCGCCCGCCGGTCCGAGTGCGGCCACTCCCGCGCCGAGCACGGCCGCGCCGAGCAGCGCCCGTCGTCCGGTGCCGTTCGCTCGCTCGTTCGGCCCCTGCGTTCCCTGCGTGTCCATGAAACCTCCTGGCGTCGCCCCGTCGCTGCGCGCCGATCGTAGGTGCGCGTACATGACGAACGGGAGACCTCGGCCGGAACACGGCGGTGACGCTGGATGTCGTACCGTCTGGCAGGTTTGACGCGCTGTCACCGAGGAACGCGAGATGCGTCACAACATGGCGGCCCGGTTACGGGACGGTCCTGGCGCGGCACCGCAGGTAAACGTGCGTCAACACTGCGTAAGACCTCGGTGAACCCGATGTGCAATACCCCCGGCGCCGCGAGTATCGTCCTCACCTGCACAGATTTATATCGAACCCCTTGACACCGGAGGGCCCGTTGTCCCGCTTCGCGCTCATCAAGGCAGTGCTCGGACCGATCATGCGCCTGATGTTCCGCCCCCGAGTGGAGGGAATCGAGCACATCCCGGGAGACGGTCCGGTGATCCTGGCCGGCAACCACCTCACGTTCATCGACTCGGTGATCCTTCCGCTGGTCTGCGACCGGCAGGTGCTGTTCATCGGCAAGGACGAGTACGTCACCGGTGAGGGGTTCAAGGGACGGCTCATGGCCTGGTTCTTCACGGGCGTCGGGATGATTCCGGTGGATCGGGACGGGGCGAACGGTGGGGTCGCGGCGCTGATGACCGGCCGTCGCATTCTGGAAGAGGGCAAGGTCTTCGGGATCTATCCCGAGGGGACGCGGTCGCCCGACGGCCGTCTCTACCGGGGGCGGACCGGGATTGCTCGGCTCACGATGATGACGGGCGCGCCTGTCGTGCCGTTCGCGATGATCGGGACGGACAAGTTGCAGCCGGGCGGGGCGGGGTTCCCCCGGCCGGGGAGGGTCACTGTTCGGTTCGGTGAGGCGATGGAGTTCTCTCGGTATGAGGGGATGGATCGGGATCGGTATGTGCTGCGTGCTGTGACTGACTCTGTGATGACTGAGGTCATGCGGCTGTCTGGGCAGGAGTATGTGGATATGTACGCGACTAAAGCCAAGGCCGCGTAAGGCTGTTTTTCGGGTGCGGGTGCGTTGTGGTTGCTCGCGCCCACGCGGCGGAGCCGCAAATCGACACAGCCCCGCGCCCCTTACGGGGCGCTTTCCAACCGTTGGCCTCGCAGCATGAACCATGCTGCAACTGCCGTTGCCAGTAGGACTGTTGCGCCTACCGCCGATGCCACGCTGAGGCCGCTGACGAAGGCTTCTCTCGCCGACGTCAGCATTTCCTGAGCCGTCTGTGTCGGCATGCTTGTCGCCGCTTCCACCGCGCCGCCCAGTGACTCGTGTGCCCCGCTCGGTGTTCCCGCCGGAGCTGCGAAGCCTCGGTACACGCCTGTCACGATCGAGCCGAGTACGGCGATTCCCAGGGCCGCGCCCAACTCGTAGGCCGTTTCCGAGACTGCCGATGCCGCGCCCGCTTGCTCCTTCGGTACGGAGGAGAGGATGACGTCGGCTGTCACCGTGAAGGAGAAGCCGGCGCCTACGCCGACCACCAGGAGCGCGGCGCCGAGGAGTGGGTAGCCGGTCGACTGGTTCAGGGTTGTCAGGACGGCCAGTGCCAGGCCTACCGCTGCCAGGCCGCCGGCGACCACCGCGCGGACCGAGAAGCGGCGCGCTGTCCTTCCGGCGATCAGGCCCGCCGCCACCGCGCCCACCGCTGCGGGGATTTCGGCCAGGCCCGCCTCGAACGGGCCTCTGCCCTGGACCAGTTGCAGGTACTGGGAGAGGAAGAACACCAGGCCGGACAGGCCGAGGATGGTCAGCAGGTCGGCCAGGACCGCCGCGCTGAAGCCGCGGTTGCGGAACAGGCGCATGTCCAACAGGGGGGCGGGGAGCGTGAGTTGGCGGCGGACGAACCAGTACAGGGCCGCCGCGCCCAGTGCGCCCACTGCGAGTGAGGGCAGCTCGAAGCCGTGGGTCGCGGCCTCCTTGACCGCGTAGACCACGCCGATCACACCGACCAGGGACAGCGTGACGCTGATCAGGTCCCAGGGGCCGGGGTTGGGGTTCTTGGATTCCGGGAGCGTCTTGATGCCCACCAGGACCAGGACCGCCATCACCGGCAGGTTGATCAGGAAGACCGAGCCCCACCAGAAGTGTTCGAGCAGGAAGCCGCCCGCTACTGGGCCGACTGCCGTACCGGCGGAGGCTGTTGCTCCCCAGATGCCGACCGCGAGGCTGCGTTCGCGCGGGTCGTGGAAGATGTTGCGGATCAGGGCGAGGGTCGCGGGCATCAGGGTCGCGCCCGCGACGCCCAGGAGCGCCCGGGCCAGGATCATCAACTCCGGCGTGGACGCGTAGGCGTTGAGGATCGAGATCGCGCCGAACGCCGTGGCTCCGATCAGCAGGATCTTCTTGCGGCCGATGCGGTCACCGAGGCTGCCCATCGACACGAGCAGGCCCGCGATGACGAAGGAGTAGACGTCGCCGATCCAGAGGAGTTGGGTGCCGGTCGGCTTCAAGTCCTCGCTGATGTAAGGCGTTGCGAGGCCCAGGACGGTCGCGTCCACGGCCACCAGCAGCACGGCGAGCACGAGGACGGAGAGCGCGAGCCAACGGCCCGGGCGCTTCTCCGTCTCCGACACGATCGCCGGCCGCAGGGTGCTGGTCATGATTCCTCTCTCTGTGTTTCGTCTCGTCGTAGTGCGCCGCCGAGCAGCAGCTCGGCGATCATGCGGGTGAAGTCCTTGGGGGCGCCCTTACCGCTCTGCACCATCCAGGCACCGGAGGCCAGCAGGCCGAACAGTGCCTCGGTGAGCCAGGCGGGCGTCAGGTCGATGCGGAACTCGCCGTTCTGCTGCCCGCGCCGGAACGCGGCGGTGATGCGGTCGTCGATCCGGGCCCAGCCCGCGTGCTGCTCCTCGCCCTCGAACAGCTGGTTCTCGGTGTAGAGGAAGGCGAGCAGGCCGGCGGCCGGTTCTACCTCGCGGACGAGCCGTCGTACGGCGTCCTCGGCGGGGTTCTCGTCCAGCCGCGCCGCCTCCAGCGCGGCCTCGCACTCCGCGATGCCGAGCGCCTCCAGCGCCCGCACGAGCGCGTCGCGGCCCGCGAACTGGCGGTGCAGCGTGGCCCGACTGATCCCGGCCGCCTTGGCGACCTCGTCCATGGTCGCGGTGGACTTACGGGTCAGCAGGGCCGCGGCAGCGCGGAGAACGTGGTCACGGTCGAGAGCCATGAGACAACTATAACCCATATGAGACACTCACGTCTCATGGCGGGCATGGCTGTCTCGCGAGGGGGCGGCAGTAGTCAGGGGCTTCTCAGTGCCAGGGCAGCCGGCCGCGCTTGTCCCAGTACGTGCGCGGCTCCTCGGCGAGCGTCGCGAGGCGGGACAGCTGGTCGTCGTTCAGGTCCACGGCCGCCGCGTGCAGGTTGGAGGCGAGCTGGGCGGCGGTCGCGGCATCGGACAGGGCCACGCCCGCCCAGGGCTCGCGCAGGATCAGGGCCAGGGCGATCGCGTCGGAGCCCGTGTTCGTTTCCTCGGCTACGGCCTTCAGCGCGGCCGGGGCGTACGGGTCCGCCAGCCTTCCGTTGGCCATGCCCTCCTTGACGATCACCGTGAGGCCGGCGTCGTGGGCCTCGGTGAGGGCCGGGCCCGCGGAGGTCTCCAGGGCGTTGAACGTCGACTGGACGGTGCGGAAGAGGGGCTCGCCGTCCACCGTCACGGTGAGGGCGGCGCGGATCGCGTCTGCCTGGGCGGGGCCGCTGGTGGAGAAGCCGATGGTCACGCCCGTTGCCGCCAACTCGGCCAGTTTCGCGTGGAGTTGCTTGTCGGTGAGGGCCGGGCTGTCGGGGGTCACCGAGTGGATCTGGTAGAGGTCGAGGTGGGCGCCGAGCAGTTCGGCGGTCTCGGCGCGCTGGCGGTCGTAGGTCTGGACGCTGTGGTCCTTGACCTCGTGCTTCTCCGCGTCGGTGGTCCAGTCGGCGGTGTAGGTGTAGCCCCATTTGCTGCCGACCACGATGTCGTCCAGGTCGGGGTGGGTCTTCAGCCAGTCGGCCAGGAACTCCTCCGAGCGGCCGTAGGAGCGGGCTGCGTCGAAGTAGCGGACGCCCTGCGCGTAGGCGGCGTCGAGGAGTTCGTGGGTGCGGGTGCGGAGGGTTTCTACGGTGCGGTGCTCTCCGAGGTCTTTTTCTCGGCCCAGGTTGATGTAGCCGGGGCGACCTACTGCGGCGAGGCCCAGACCGAGGTGGCTGGTGGGGGTTGTTGCTGTTGCCAGTCGGGCGAAGGGCATCGCGGGCTCCGTTGGTCGGCTGTGGTGCGGCTGCGGACCAACGTAACCCGGGATGACCTTCGCCCTTGAGCTCGGTCGGTGCGGTCGAGTGGTGGGTGCGGATGCGTCGTGGTTGCTCGCGCAGTTCCCCGCGCCCCCAAAGGGCCTGCGGCCCTTGGGTGCGCAGCCCTACTTCTTCTTCGCCGTGGCCCACTCGTACTGAACCGCCAAGTCGCGCTTCACCTCTGCCAGTTGGATTGCCACCGCGCTCGGGGCCGTGCCGCCGCGGGCGTTGCGGGAGGCCAGGGCGCCCGGGACGTTGAGGACCGTGCGGACCTCGGGGGTGAGGTGGGCGGAGATCTTCGCGAACTGTTCGTCCGTGAGACCGTCCAGTTCGATGCCCTCGGATTCGGCGACCTTGACGCACTCGCCGGCGACCTCGTGGGCGACCCGGAAGGGGACGCCCTGCTTGACCAGCCACTCGGCGATGTCCGTGGCGAGGGAGAAGCCGGCCGGGGCCAGTTCTTCCATGCGGTCGCGGTGGATGGTGAGGGTGGCCATCATGCCGGTGAACGCCGGGAGCAGGACCTCCAGTTGGTCGATGGAGTCGAAGACCGGCTCCTTGTCCTCCTGGAGGTCGCGGTTGTAGGCGAGCGGGAGGGCCTTGAGCGTTGCCATCAGGCCCGTGAGGTTGCCGATCAGGCGGCCCGACTTGCCGCGCGCCAGTTCCGCGATGTCCGGGTTCTTCTTCTGCGGCATGATCGACGAGCCCGTGGAGAACGCGTCGTGCAGGGTCACGAAGGAGAACTCCTTCGTGTTCCAGATGATGATCTCCTCGGCGATCCGGGAGAGGTTCACCCCGATCATCGCCGTGATGAAGGCGAACTCGGCGACGAAGTCTCGGGAGGCCGTGCCGTCGATCGAGTTCGCGACACTGCCGCGCTCGAAGCCGAGGTCCTTCGCCACCGACTCCGGGTCCAGGCCGAGGGAGGAACCCGCGAGCGCGCCCGAGCCGTACGGGGAGACGGCCGTCCGCTCGTCCCACTGGCGCAGGCGTTCCGCGTCCCGGGACAGAGGCTGTACGTGGGCCAGCACGTGGTGGGCGAACAGCACCGGCTGGGCGTGCTGGAGGTGGGTGCGGCCGGGCATCGCCACGTCCGGGTGGGCCTCCGCGAGGCCGACCAGCGCGTCCTGGAGGTCGGCGATGAGGCCGCCGACCGTGCGGGCGTGGTCGCGCAGGTACATCCGGAAGAGGGTGGCGACCTGGTCGTTGCGGGAGCGGCCCGCGCGCAGCTTGCCGCCGAGGTCGGGGCCGAGGATCTCCAACAGGCCGCGTTCCAGGGCCGTATGGACGTCCTCATCGGCGATCGTGCCGACGAGGGAGCCGTCGGCGACGTTCGCTTCGAGCTGGTCGAGGCCCGCGAGCATGCGGTTCAGCTCGTCGTCCGTGAGGAGGTTCGCCTTGTGCAGCACGCGCGCGTGGGCGCGGGAACCGGCGATGTCGTAGGGCGCGAGCCGCCAGTCGAAGTGGACGGACGCGGACAGCTTCGCCAGGGCCTCGGCGGGACCGTCGGCGAAACGACCGCCCCAGAGCCGTACGTCACCGCTGTTGCTGCTCACTTGCGCTGCTCCTCAAAGGCTGTGGGTGGGTCGCGATGTTCCGCGTTGTCCCGGTGTCGTCCCTGCAGTTTCCCTGCATTGTCCCGCATGCATGATTATGCAGCGTGCTGCATGAATCGTCAATTTTAGTCTCCCTTGAACGGCAGCAACCGCTTACCCGTACCTCTCACCGGACGCAGGCGCCGCGTTTCTCCCCACGAGTCACCCCCAGTTCACCCCTGACCCGAGTGAGGCATTCGCATGTCCAGGGCTCTCCCCAAGTACAACAAGCGTCGCGTCGTGTTCATCGGCGGTGCCGCCGCCGTGGTGCTGTCCGGCGCGGTCATCGCCGGGTCCGCTCTCGCCGGGACGCCGGACAAGAGCAGTTCCGCGCAGAGCGCCCGGACCCTGGCCGACACCGGGACGATCACCTGCCCGGACGTGAAGTCGCAGCTGCCCGCTGTTCCGGCTTCCGCGCAGGCCGAGGTCGACCGGAACCTCACCCTTCTCGACACGCAGATCGCCGAGGCCAACAAGCGGCTCGTCGACACCGTGGGGCAGGGTGGGGCGAACTTCGTCCAGAACGCGATCCTCGGCCCGCTGAAGGACAAGCGGGTGTCGACGATCGACCGGATCGCCATCGCCATCGGGCGTCAGGGCACCAAGCCCACCGGTCTCGACTCGCTGGCCACCTGCGCCCTCAACACCGGTGGGACCGACGTCGGCGGGACGGAAACGGGCGGAACCGACACCGGCGCGACCGACACCGCGACCCCGAGCGCCACGGAGTCCGCCACGGACGCTGCCGGGGGGACGGAGGACACCGGCGACGCGGCGAGCGCGGTCGGGACGATCACCTGCCCCGACGTGAAGTCGCAGCTGCCTGCCGTTCCGGCATCGGCTCAGGCCGAGGTCGACCGGAACCTCGCCCTCCTCGACACCCAGATCGCCGAGGCCAACAAGCGACTCGTCGACACCGTCGGGCAGGGTGGCGCCAACTTCGTCCAGAACGCGATCCTCGGCCCGCTGGAGGACAAGCGCACGTCCACCATCGACCGCATCGCCATCGCCATCGGGCGTCAGGGCACCAAGCCCTCCGGTCTCGACTCCCTGGCCGCCTGCACGCTCACCAAGTGACGTGACAGGCAGCCGTGGCCGCCCCGATGAACGCCGGCCGGGGCGGCCACGGTGACGCCCGCGACACACCGGACCACACGCGAACCGGCCCTGAATGGGTCATCCGGGCTGCCTGTGCCGCCGGTGACCTCTACCGTCTGTGCCATGCGCTCCGGTGTCGTCGCCCTCGCGTCCGCGTCCCTTCTGCTGCTCGCCGCGGTCCCCTCACGGGCCGCGGCGCCGCCGATTCCGTCGTTGCTCGCGGATACCGGGGGTGGGAGTCAGCTGATCCTGGCGGAGGCGCCGCGGGCGAACTCCACGGCGGGGACGGTGAGTTGGTGGGAGCGACGGGGTAGGGCGTGGGTGCGGGTCGGGTCGGTGGCGGCGCGGTTCGGGGCGAAAGGGCTCGTCGAGGGTGGGTCCCGTAAGCAGGGGTCCTATACGACTCCCACCGGGTTGTACGACCTGCCTTATGCCTTTGGGATCAAGGCGGCTCCGGGTGGGACCAAGGCCAAGTACCGGCGGGTCAGCGGGAGTTCGTGGTGGTGTGAGGACACTCGGTCTCGGGTCTACAACCGGTGGAGTGAGCCCCTGGCGCGTGACTGTCGGGGGTCCGAGTCCGAGCGGTTGATCTCCTATGCGACGCAGTACGCGTATGGGTTCGTCGTCGGGTTCAACTACGCCAAGCCGGTGAAGGGGCGGGGGGCCGGGATCTTTTTGCATGTCAACGGGCGTGGGGCTACCGCCGGTTGTGTGTCTGTGCCGGGGGATGCGATGCGGAGGATTTTGCGGTGGGCTGATCCTGGGCGTGAGCCGCATATCGCGATTGGGACGGTGAGCGGGGCTACGGCTATTACTCGGTACTGAATCGCGGGAGCGACGTTCAGGTATCGGTCGTATGGCGAGTGCGGGAGCATCGTGGCTGGTCGCGCAGTTCCCCGCGCCCCTGGGAAAGGGTCAGGCCGGCGGGAGTTGGACCGTGAACGTTGTTGAGCCCGGGCGGCTCTCCAGGGTCACGCTTCCCCCATGCGCCTCCGTCACCGCCGCCACGATCGACAAGCCCAGGCCCGCTCCTCCTCCCCCGCTATCCGCCCGGCGTCGATCCGCTCGGGTGAAGCGTTCGAAGACTCCTGGCTGGATCTCGGTCGGGACGCCGGGGCCGTCGTCGTGGACCACCAAGCAGGTTGGCCCGCCGACCGGTTCCGTCTCCACCGTCACCGTCACCTTTGTGCCAACAGGCGTATGCAGACGCGCGTTGGCCAACAAGTTGGCCAACACCTGTTGGAGGCGGTGGGCGTCACCCGTCACCGTGACCGGTTCCTCGGGGAGTTGCAGGGCCCAGCGGTGGTCGGGGCCCGCGGCACGGGCGTCGGCGACGGCGTCGAGGACCAGGCGGGTGAGGTCGACGGGGCGGCGTTCCAGGGGGCGGCCCGCGTCCAGGCGGGCGAGGAGGAGCATCTCGTCGACCATGACGCCCATGCGGGCGGACTCCGCCGTGATGCGCTCCAGGGCCCGGGTCACCTTCGGCGGTACCGGGTCCGGGTGGAGGAGGGCGAGTTCGGCGTGGCCCCGGATCGACGCCACCGGTGTGCGCAGTTCGTGGCTGGCGTCGGCCGCGAAGCTGCGTAGGCGTTCCTCGCTGGCGTGCCGGTGGGTGAGCGCGTCCTCGACATGGCCGAGCATGCGGTTGAAGGCACCGGCGACCTTGCCCACCTCGCTGCGCGGATCGGACTCGGGTGCCCGGGGCGGCAGGGTCACCTCCCCGCTGGCCAGCGGGAGTTCGCTGACCCGGGTGGCCGTGGCGGCGACCCGGCTGAGCGGCCGTAGCGACCAGCGCACCCAGAGCGCGCCCGCGAATCCGGCGGCGAGGAGGGCGGCGCCGAAGACGATCGCGGCGACCGCCTCCAGGCGGTGGACGGCGGCCTCCACCGACTCCAGCGGGAGGCCGGTGATCATCACGTCGCCGTCCCTGCCCGCGGAGGCGAGGACGCGGTACCCGCCGAGCGAGGAGAGACGGATGCTGCGGGCCTTGCCGCCGACCGGGACCGCGGCGAGTTCTCTCCTGTCCCGTGCGGTCAGGGTGACCTTCAGGTCCGTCGTGGCGTCGTCCTTGTCGGCGGGCACCACCGCCGCGTTGGTGACGGTGCCGTTGAGGAGGCGGGCGCCGAACGTGCCCGGTGCCTGTCTGCGGGTGTCGCCGCGTTCCCGGTCGTCGGCGTCGTGGTCGGTCAGCGTCTGGCCCTGGTGCTCCAGGCTGGCCGGGAACTGGGTCCCGACCTCGGTCAGTTGCTGGTCCAGGCGGCCGGTGAGGAAGCCGTCCAGCTCGATCACCGCGGCCACCCCGACGGCCGCGCAGCTGACCGCGAGCAGCACCACCAGGCCCGCCGTCAGACGCGCCCGCAGCGTGTGCGGCCACAACAGCCGTCCCGACCGCCGGCCGGTCTCCCGCAGCCACCGCAGCCGGCCCACCGCCCGGCCGGTCTCCCGCAGCCGCTTCCTCACCGGACGACCGGCTTGAGCACGTAACCGGCACCGCGCACCGTATGGATCATGGGCGCGCGGCCCGCGTCCACCTTCTTGCGCAGGTACGAGATGTACAGCTCGACGACATGGGCCTGGCCGCCGAAGTCGTAGGACCAGACGCGGTCGAGGATCTGGGCCTTGCTGAGGACGCGGCGCGGGTTGCGCATGAGGAAGCGGAGGAGTTCGAACTCGGTCGGGGAGAGCTCGACGAGGTCGCCCGCGCGGGTGACCTCGCGGGCCTCCTCGTCCATGACCAGGTCCCCGACGGTCATCCGGGGGCCCTCCTCCTGCTGGCGGGCCATGCCCGCGCGGCGCAGCAGTCCGCGCAGCCGGGCGACGACCTCCTCCAGGCTGAAGGGTTTCGTCACGTAGTCGTCGCCGCCCGCGGTGATGCCGGCGATGCGGTCCTCGACCGTGTCCCGGGCGGTGAGGAAGAGCACGCACACGTCGGGCTTCACCTCGTGCAGGGAGCGCAGCACGGCGAAGCCGTCGGTGTCCGGGAGCATCACGTCGAGGACGACGGCATCCGGCAGCAGCTCACGCGCCCCGACGAGCGCGGAGGCGCCGTCGCCGGCCGCGCGGACCTCCCAGCCCTCGTAGCGCAGGGCGCCGGAGAGCACCTCGGCGAGGTCGGGGTCGTCGTCGACGACCAGGACGCGGACGGGGGTGCCGTCGGGGCGGGTGAGGGCCGGTCGGCCGGAGCGGGTCGTGTTCATGGCGTTTACCAGCATCTCTCCTCGCGGCGTCCTCGGCTGCCGTGGGCCGCTCTGAGTTTCCTCTGAGAAAGCTGAGAAAGGCGCCCGCTCAGAGATCCCTCAGAGGTTCGGCCCCCACAGTTGTGTGCAGGACAGGTGAAAGGACACACACATGACCACCGTGTACGAACGGCGGACGGCACCGCCTGTGGCGCCGGCTCCCCGGCGTTCACCGGCGGGCGCGGTGCTCGGGCTGATCTGGGCCGGAGCGGCGGCCTCGGTCGCCCTCTGGTGGGCGGGCACCGGCTCGGTCGTCGGGGCCGCGGGCTGGCTCACCGGGGTCGGGCGGATCGCCGGGCTGCTGTGCGGGTACGCCTGCGCGGTGCTGGTGGGACTGATGGCGCGGGTGCCGCTGCTGGAGCGGCGGGTCGGCTCGGACCGGGTGGCCCGCTGGCACGCGATGGCCGGCCGCTACACGATCTGCCTGCTGGTCGTGCACGTCGTGTTCATCCTGCTCGGCTACGCGGCCCAGGATCGTGCCTCGATCGTGCACGAGACGGTCACGGTGGTCCTGGACTACCCGGACATGCTGAAGGCGACGTTCGGCGCGGTCATCCTGTTCGCGGTCGGCATCACCTCGGCCCGCGCCGCGCGCCGCAGGCTCAGCTACGAGTTCTGGTACTACGTCCATCTCCTCACGTACGTCGCCGTGTTCCTCACCTTCTTCCACCAACTCAGCCTGGGCAACGAGTTCAACGGCCACGCCGGAGCCACGGCCGCCTGGTACGGCCTGTACCTCGGGGTCGCCGCCCTCGTCCTCTGGTACCGGATCCTCGCCCCGGTGCGGCTCAACCTGCGGCACCGGCTACGGGTCGAGTCCGTGCACAGGGAGGCGCCGGGTGTGTACTCCGTCGTCGTACGCGGCCGGCATGTCGACGAACTCGGCGCGCAGGCAGGGCAGTTCTTCCGCTGGCGGTTCTTCGGCGAGGGCATGGGCTGGGCGTCGACGCCGTACTCGCTGTCGGCGCCGCCCCGCCGGGACCTGCTGCGGATCACGGTCAAGGCGCTCGGCGACCACAGTGCCGCGATAGCCCTGCTGCGGCCCGGTGCCCGAGTGTGGGCGGAGGGGCCGTACGGCTCGCTGACCGCCGAACGGCGCACCGCGCAGCGGTCGTTGCTGATCGCCGCCGGGGTCGGCATCACCCCGCTGCGGGCGTTGTTCGAGACGCTGCCGGGTGAGGTGACGTTGCTGTACCGGGCGCGGACCGCTCAAGACCTGGCGCTGGGCGCCGAGTTGGAGGCGATCGCGCAGTGGCGCGGGGCGAAGGTGCTGTACGCGCTCAACGGGCCCCAGGGGCAGCGACCGATGCTCACCGCCGCGTCCCTGCGCGAGGCCGTGCCCGATCTCGCCGGGCACGACGTGTACATCTGCGGTCCGCACGCCTTCGCCCAGGACCTGTACGGGGCACTGCGCGCCGCCGGTGTGCCGGACCGTCGTATCCACCACGAGTCGTTCGAGCTGTGAGGCCGTCGTGCATCCGTTGAAGAAGAACCGTCCGCTGCGCCGGATCGTGCTGGCGAGCGCGGTCACCGCGTCCGGTCTGGTGATGCTGCTGGCGCTGAAGCCGCACACGGCACCCGCGATAGCGGTGGCGCCCGCACCGGCCGCGTCCAGCTCCGCCGGCGCCGACTCCGGTACGGGGTCCGGCGGTTCGACCGCCACCGGCACCAAGACCGTCACCGGCGGGACCGCGCAGACCCGTTGGGGTCCCGTGCAGGTGAAGATCACCGTGAAGAACGGCAGGATCACCGACGTCACCGCGGTCCAGTCACCGTCGGACAACCCGCGCGACCAGGAGATCAACTCCTATGCCCTGCCGGAGTTGCGGCGCGAGGTGCTGTCCGCGCAGAGCGCGAGCATCGACACGGTCTCGGGAGCCACCTACACAAGTGACGGTTACCGCCAGTCACTCCAGTCCGCACTGGACTCTGCGGGACTCTGAACGCACAGGCGCAACGGCACGTACTTCAGGGCCAAGGGACCAGCCCACCCCCCTTGCCCCGTCCACGGAGGAACCGTGACCACCACGCTCGCAGGCGGACGTGCCGCCCGCCGACAGACGATGCGCCGCATCCGCCCGCGCCGCTCCCCAGCGACCCTGCTGCTGCTCGCCGTCTGGGCGGGCGCGGTCGGGGTGCTGTGGCTGTGGTGGCACAACACGCCGTCCATCGCCGACCAGAACGGCAAGATCCTCAACGCGGGCCGTATCACCGGTCTGTTGGCCGGATATCTGATGGCACTCGTCGTGCTCCAGATGGCCCGCGTGCCCGCTCTGGAGCGCCGGGTCGGCTCCGACCGGGTCGCCCGCTGGCACGCGATGAGCGGTCGCTACACGCTCTGCCTGGTCTTCGCGCACGTCTTCCTCATCATGTGGGGCTACGCCCTCCAGGCGGGCAAGACGCTGAGCGACATCGTCCAGCAGACCATCGACTCGGTGAACCAGCTGCCCGACATGGGCAAGGCCGCCATCGGCACCGGCCTGTTCCTGCTCATCGGCCTCTCGTCGATCGGCGGCATCCGCCGCAGGCTGCCGTACGACCTCTGGTACCACGTGCATCTGCTGACGTACGCGGCGGTGTTCTTCACCTTCTGGCACCAGATCACCACCGGCAACGACTTCGCGCTGACACCGATCGCCAAGACCGTCTGGTACGGGCTCTACGGCACGGTCACCGCGCTGGTGGTCTGGTACCGGATCCTCACCCCGATCCGGCTCAACATGCGGCACCGGATGCGGGTCGAGGCGGTCATCGAGGAGACGCCCGGCATCGTGTCCGTGCTCATCGGCGGGCGGAAGCTGCACCGGATGGGCGCGGAGGCCGGGCAGTTCTTCCGCTGGCGCTTCCTGGCGCCGGGCATGCGGTTCAGCTCGCACCCGTACTCGCTGTCGGCGGCCCCCCGCCCGAACATGCTGCGGATCACCGTCAAGGCGATCGGCGACCACAGCGCCCGGCTGCGCGAACTGCGGCCCGGCATGAAGGTGTGGGCCGAAGGCCCGTACGGCGCGCTGACCTCCCAACGGCGCACGCGCGGCAAGGTGTTGCTGGTCGCGGGCGGCGTCGGCATCACGCCGATGCGGGCACTGTTCGAGACGCTGCCCGGCGCGGCCGGTGACATCACGCTGCTCTACCGCGCCAACACCACCCAGGACCTGGCGCTGTGGGACGAGTTGGCGAAGATCGCCGACGAGCGCGGCGCCCGCCTGATGTACGCGGTCAACAGCCCCGACGGGGAGCGCCCCGACATCTCGGCGGACTCCCTGCGCCGCAAGCTGCCCGACATCGACAACCACGACGTCTTCATGTGCGGGCCGCCCGGCTTCGCGCAGTCGGTCTACGAAGCACTGCGCGGCGCGGGGGTCCCCGCCCGCCGTATCCATCACGAGTCGTTCGAGATGTGAGCGACGGGAGTCAGGAGCAATGAAGAAGAGCCACCCCATCCGGCGTGTTCTGCTCGCGAGCGCCGCCACCGTGTCCGGGATCGTTCTGCTGCTCTCCCTGAAGCCGGCGACCGACTCCAACTCGGCGTCCGCGCAAGGTGCGGCGGCCCAGGAGACCGCCGCCGCACAGGAATCGCCCCAGGGCGGTGCCGCGGCGGCCGGGACCTCCACGATCACGGGTGCCGCCACCCAGACCGAGTACGGCGTCGTCCAGGTACGGCTGACGGTCGCGGGCGGGAAGATCACCAAGGCCGAGGCCATCCAGGCGCCCAAGGGCGGCACCAGCGACCAGAAGACCGCGCTGTCCGTCCCGAAGCTCAACCAGGAGGCCGTCGCCACCCAGAGCGCGGACATCACGTCCGTGTCCGGGGCGACGTACACCAGCGGCGGCTACAAGAAGTCCCTGCAGTCGGCCATCGACAAGATGAAGGCCGCCGGCGCCAACACGGCCGCCCCGTCCCAGAGTTCGGCCGCCGCGGCGCCCGCCGTGCAGGCCAAGACCGTCACCGGTGACGTCGTGTCGACCGAGTACGGGCCGGTCCAGGTCCGGATCACCGTCGCGGGCGGGAAGATCACCAAGGCCGACGCGGTGCAGGCCCCGAGCGGCGGGACCAGCGACCAGAAGACGGCGCTGGCGGTCCCCAAGCTCAACCAGGAGGCCGTGGCCGCCGGGAACGCGAACATCGACTCCGTGTCGGGTGCGTCCTACACGAGCGGCGGTTACAAGAAGTCCCTGCAGTCGGCGCTGGACAAGGCCGGTGGCTGACACGGTGACCGATCCCGCGGCGGCTCCCGCCGAACTGCGGCACGCCGAGGAGGTCATGGGGACGGTGTTCTCCTTCGACATCCGCGGCGGGGAGCCCGAGGCCGTCCGGACCGCGCTGGAGCAGGCGGTCGCCCAACTGCACCGCGTCAACGAGGTGTTCAGCACCTACCGCGACGACAGCCAGGTCTCCCGGCTGGCCCGCGGCGACCTGGCCCTCGCGGAGTGCGACGCCGACGTCGCCGAGGTGCTGGAGCTGGGCGCCGAGGCGGAGCGGGTGAGCGCCGGCTGGTTCAGCACCAAGTACGAGGGACAGCTCGACCCGACCGGCATCGTGAAGGGCTGGGCAGCCGAGCGGGCGGCCGAGCTGATCGCGGCGGCGGACGGGGTGAGCGGCGTCAGCGTGAACGGCGGCGGTGACGTCCAGATGTTCGGCACCCCGGGACCGCACCGCCCCTGGCGGGTCGGCGTCTCCGATCCGCTCCGCCCGGGCGGTCTCGCGGCCGTCATCTCGGCCGCCGGCACCGACGAGTTGGCCGTGGCCACCTCCGGTACGGCGGAGCGCGGGGCGCACATCGTGGACCCGTCCACCGGCAAGTCCGCGGTGACCGACCTGGTCGCCGTCACGGTCGTGGCACCGCGTCTGACCTGGGCCGACTGCTGGGCCACGGCTGCCTTCGCGATGGGTTCGCGGGAAGGCCTGGCCTGGCTGGAGTCGCTGCCGGACGTGGAAGCCCTGCTCATCACGGCGGGCGACGAGGTGCGCTGCACCGGCGGCCTGGCGGCCAGACTCGGCTGAAGCCCCATGCGAGTCGGGGGTGCACCGGACAACTCCGGTGCGCCCCCGACTCGTTGGCCTGTATCAGTCTCTGTCAGTCTTCTTTCGCGTACGTCAGTGGTCGTTCTGCGCCAGCCGCAGCAGATGGTCCGCGAGGGCCTGCCCGCCCGACGGGTCCCGGCTGATCAGCATGAGCGTGTCGTCGCCGGCGATGGTGCCGAGGATGTCCTGGAGTTCGGCCTGGTCGATCGCCGAGGCGAGGAACTGGGCGGCGCCCGGCGGAGTGCGCAGGACCACGAGGTTGGCGGAGGCCTCCGCGGAGATCAGCAGCTCGGACGAGAGCCGCCGCATCCGCTCCTCCTTCGCCGACTCCCCCAGCGGCACACGCGGGGTGCGGAAACCGCCCTCGCTCGGTACCGCGTAGATGAGGTCGCCGTCGTTGTTGCGGATCTTCACCGCGTTCAGCTCGTCCAGATCCCGGGAGAGCGTCGCCTGGGTGACGCTCAGCCCGTCGTCGGACAGCAGCTTCGCCAACTGGCTCTGGGAACGCACCGGTTGCCGGTTGAGGATGTCCACGATCCGGCGGTGGCGGGCGGTGCGGGTCTGCGGCACGGCCGGCCCCGCGGTGTGCTCGTGCTCCTGCGCCTGACTCATCGTCGACTCATTCTCCGGATCATCCGTCCCCCTTGGCCACGTCCAGGACACCGGGCAACGCCCGGAGGAACGCGTCCGCCTCGTCGTCGCCGAGGTTCAGCGGTGGCATCAGCCGTACGACATCGGGTGCGGGCGCGTTGACCAGGAAACCGGCGTCCTGAGCCGCCTGTTGCACCTGGGGCGCGAGCGGCTCGGTGAGCACGATACCCAGGAGGAGGCCCGCACCCCGGACATAATCGATCAACGGGTCGCCCAGCGACTCGATTCCGTCACGCAACTTCTCGCTCTGCCGCTTGACGTTCTCCAGCAACCCCTCGTTCGCGATGGTGTCGAGTACGGCGAGTCCGGCGGCGCAGGCGACCGGGTTGCCGCCGAACGTCGTGCCGTGCTGGCCCGGTTGGAGCAGCTCGGCCGCGCGTCCGAAGGCGACGCTGGCACCGAGCGGCAGCCCGCCGCCGAGCCCCTTCGCGAGGGTGACGACATCCGGGAGTACGCCTTCGTGGGCCTGGTACTCGAACCAGTGCCCGGTACGGCCGACCCCGGTCTGCACCTCGTCCAGGACCAGCAGCGCACCGTGCGCGGCGGTGATCGCTCGGGCCGCCTTCAGGTATCCGGCGGGCGGTACGACCACGCCGTTCTCGCCCTGGATCGGCTCGATGATGACGAGCGCGGTGTCCTCGGTGACGGCGGCGGCCAGCGCCTGCGCGTCGCCGTAGGGCACGTGCGTGACATCGCCGGGCAGCGGGAGGAACGGCTCCTGCTTGGCGGGCTGGCCGGTGAGCGCGAGGGAGCCCATCGTCCGGCCGTGGAAACCGCCCGTGGTGGCGACCATGTGCTGACGGCCCGTCAACCGGCCGATCTTGAAGGCGCCTTCGTTGGCCTCGGCGCCGGAGTTGCAGAAGAACACCTTGCCGTCCCGGCCGAACCGCTCAAGGAGCCGCTCGGCGAGCGTGACGGGCGGTTCGGCGATGAACAGGTTGGAGACATGGCCGAGTTGAGCGATCTGCTTGCTGACGGCCTCGACGATCGCCGGGTGCGCGTGCCCGAGCGCGTTGACCGCGATCCCGCCGACGAAGTCGACGTACTCGTTGCCGTCCGCGTCCCACAACTTGGCGCCGGCGCCGCGGACGAGGGGGAGCTTCGGGGTGCCGTAGTTGTTCATGAGCGACCCCTGCCACCGCTGGGTCAGCTCTGCATTCGTCACGGTCCCGGTCATTCGGCATCCCCCTGCTTCTTGCCGGCCTTCTTGGCGGACTTCTTCTTGGCGGACTTCTGGTCGGGCAGCTCGTCGGGCACGACCATCGTGCCGATGCCCTCGTCGGTGAAGATCTCCAGCAGGATCGAGTGCTGGACCCGGCCGTCGATGACGCGGGCGGTGGTCACACCGTTGCGCACGGCGTGCAGACAGCCCTCCATCTTCGGCACCATCCCGGAGCTCAACTCCGGGAGCAGCTTCTCCAGTTGGGTGGCGGTGAGGCGGCTGATCACCTCGTCGGAGTTGGGCCAGTCCTCGTAGAGACCCTCGACGTCCGTGAGGACCATGAGGGTTTCGGCGCCCAGCGCAGCAGCGAGTGCCGCAGCAGCCGTATCAGCATTGACGTTGTAGACATGTCCGTCGTCCTCGCTCCTGGCGATCGACGAGACGACCGGGATACGGCCGTCCGCCAGCAGTGCCTCGATCGCGCCGGTGTCGATCGCGGTGATCTCACCCACCCGCCCGATGTCGACCAACTCCCCGTCGATCTCGGGCAGATGCTTGGTGGCGGTGATGGTGTGCGCGTCCTCGCCGGTCAACCCGATGGCGAGCGGCCCGTGTTGGTTGAGCAGCCCGACCAACTCGCGCTGCACCTGCCCCGCGAGGACCATCCGTACGACGTCCATGGCGTCCTCGGTGGTGACGCGCAGTCCGGCCTTGAACTCGCTGACGATGCCGTGCCGGTCGAGGGCGGCGCTGATCTGCGGGCCGCCGCCGTGCACGACGACGGGCTTGAGCCCCGCGTGGTGCAGGAACACGACGTCCTGCGCGAACGCGGCCTTCAGGTCCTCGTCGATCATGGCGTTGCCGCCGAACTTGATGACGACGGTCTTGCCGTTGTGCCGGGTCAGCCAGGGCAGCGCCTCGATGAGGATCTGCGCCTTGGGCAGCGCGGTGTGCTTGCGCGTAGTGCTCATGACGAGTACGCGCTGTTCTCGTGGACGTAGTCCGCGGTCAGGTCGTTGGTCCAGATCGTCGCGGTCTCGGACCCGGCGGCGAGGTCGGCGACGATGTGCACCTCGCGGTAGCGCATGTCGACCTTGTCGCGGTCCTCGCCGACACCGCCGTTCTTGCAGACCCACACACCATTGATGGCGACGTTGAGCTGGTCGGGCTCGAAGGCGGCCTTGGTCGTGCCGATCGCGGACAACACCCGTCCCCAGTTGGGGTCTTCGCCGTGGATGGCGCACTTGAGGAGGTTGTTGCGGGCGATGGAACGGCCCACTTCGACGGCGTCGTCCTCGCTCGCGGCGTTGACGATCTCGACCTTGATGTCCTTGCTGGCACCCTCGGCGTCACGGATGAGCTGCTGCCCGAGGTCGTCACAGACGGCGCGCACGGCCTCGGCGAACTCCTCGTATCCCGGGGTGACTTGGGAGGCGCCGGAGGCGAGCAGCAGCACGGTGTCGTTGGTCGACATGCAGCCGTCGGAGTCGACGCGGTCGAAGGTGGTGCGGGTGGCGGCCCGAAGTGCCTTGTCCAGTACGTCGGTTGCGACGTCGGCGTCAGTGGTGAGGACGACGAGCATGGTGGCGAGGCCGGGGGCGAGCATGCCGGCACCCTTGGCCATGCCGCCGACGGTCCAGCCGTCCTTGCTGGTCACGACGGCGGTCTTGTGCACGCTGTCGGTGGTCTTGATGGCG
Organism: Streptomyces prunicolor; assembly: GCF_045162825.1. Classification (NCBI taxonomy): domain Bacteria; kingdom Bacillati; phylum Actinomycetota; class Actinomycetes; order Kitasatosporales; family Streptomycetaceae; genus Streptomyces; species Streptomyces prunicolor. Next base: position 2,039,364 of record NZ_CP108676.1, read on the forward strand.
ATGGCGGCCTTCTCACCACCGTGCTCGGAGAGTTGACCGGCGGCGGCATCGACTCCCGGCAGCAGCTTGTCCATCGGGAGCAGCAGCCCGATGAGCCCGGTGGAGGCGACAGCGACCTCGGCGGCATTGAGGCCGAGTGTGTCCGCGACCTTCTCGGCGGTGGCGTGCGTGTCCTGGAAGCCCTTCGGCCCCGTACAGGCGTTGGCACCACCGGAGTTGAGCACGACGGCGGAGACCTGACCGCCCTTCAGCACCTGCTCGGACCACAACACCGGCGCGGCTTTGACGCGGTTGGAGGTGAAGACGCCCGCGGCGGCGAGGCGGGGCCCGGTGTTGACCACGAGGGCCAGATCCGGGTTGCCGTTCTCCTTGATCCCGGCGGCGATGCCCGCGGCCGTGAATCCCTGTGCTGCCGTCACACTCACGGCGCGACTCCGATCGTAGAAAGCCCGGTGGTCTCGTCGAGCCCGAGGGCGAGGTTCATGCTCTGTACGGCACCGCCCGCGGTGCCCTTGGTCAGATTGTCGATGGCACTGATCGCGATGATGCGTCCCGCGGCCTCGTCGTACGCGACCTGCACCTGAACGGCGTTGGAACCGTAGACGGACGCCGTCGCGGGCCACTGCCCCTCGGGGAGCAGATACACGAAGGGCTCGTCGGCGAAGGCCTCCTCGTACGCGGCGCGCACGGACTCCCCGGTGACTCCTTCACGCGCTTTGGCGCTGCACGTGGCGAGGATGCCGCGGGCCATCGGCGCGAGGGTGGGCGTGAAGGACACGGTGACGGTCTCACCGGCCGCCGCACCCAGATTCTGGATGATCTCGGGGGTGTGCCGATGCCCGCCGCCGACGCCGTACGGCGACATGGAGCCCATGACCTCGCTGCCGAGGAGGTGCGCCTTGGGTGCCTTGCCGGCGCCGGAGGTTCCCGAGGCGGCGACGATCACGGCCTCGTTCTCGGCGAGCCCGGCGGCGTACGCGGGGAAGAGCGCGAGCGAGGCGGCCGTCGGATAGCAACCGGGCACGGCGATGCGCTTGGACCCCTCCAACGCGGCGCGGGCGCCCGGGAGTTCGGGCAGGCCGTAGGGCCAGGTACCGGCGTGCGAGGAGCCGTAGAAGCGCTCCCAGTCGGCCGCGTCCTTCAGCCGGAAGTCGGCGCCCATGTCGACGACGAGGACGTCCGGGCCGAGTTGCTCGGCGACGGCGGCGGACTGGCCGTGCGGCAGCGCGAGGAAGACGACGTCGTGTCCGGCGAGGACTTCGGGGGTAGTTTCCTGGAGGACCCGGTCGGCGAGCGGCAGCAGATGCGGTTGCAGCGCGCCGAGTTTCTGTCCGGCGTTCGAATTGCCGGTCAGAGCGCCGATCTCGACCTCGGGGTGCGCCAGGAGCAGCCGCAGGAGTTCCCCACCCGCGTATCCACTCGCTCCGGCCACTGCCGCACGTACCGCCATGGAACCCTCCTCATCGATGGCATGACTATACGTTTCGCTGCACGTTTATGCAATCTGGGTGAGTGGGTATGCACCCGGGTCGGTGAGACCAGGATTTTGGGGATGACTGGTTACGTCGGTGGAGCTCGACACGGCTGTTAGGCGATGGCAAGGTCTGCCGGCCGTTCCGGCTGGACTTCGAGCATGTGGGTGGGCCGGCCCGGCACATCCCGGGCTTCCTGGCCGTGATCGGCGGCTGGATGTGGCTGCTGGATGTCCGGCGGATGAAGCTGATCAAGGAAGAGGACGCGCTGAAGTTCGCGGCGGCCGGGGAAGTGGCGGCCACCAGGCCGCCTCGTCGACGCCTTCGCTCAGACCGGCGCCGGCGAGCCCGTGGTAGCCGATCGTGCCCCGGGGATCACCGTGAACCCGGCTGGGACGGCATGGGCTTCGAGCCGGTCCCGGGCGTGGTACCCGGCTCACTTCCGCTCCAGCGGCTCGTACACCAGCCGGTCGCCGTGGTACCTCGGATCTCTCGCGAAGCCGGACACGGCCTGCGGTTCCCACCGGCAGCCTCCGGCGGGACGGTCCCCGTCAACCGAACGACGGGCTACGGCTGAGCAGGGAGGAGGGGGAGACGCACGGTGCGGCCCTGCAGGTGGAAGCTGAACGGGCCACGATCTCCTCGCCCACGTTCATGGCCGGCCATTGTTCGTCCCCGGCTTCGCCGCACCGCACGTACGGCGTGCTGTCGACCTCCAGGAGGAGCAGGGCGCTGCAGGCGCTCGCGGACGTGATCGGCGAAGGCGAGCTTGCCCTCTTCCCAGGCGTCGCGGACCCTTCTTGTGCGCGGTGGGCAGCTTGTGCGTCACCAGCGGCCAGGCGTAGCCCGACCCGAGAAGGCCTGCGCCGCGGAAGGCCTGCCAGGTGTCGGCCCGGTTGCTGCCCGCGGGGTGTCCACACTCGGGGGCCGGGTCGGCCCGCCGGTCGGCCTTGACGTGCCGGCGGCAGCGCTCGCACGCGTAACCAGAGCCCGGACGCGATGGGCCCGGCGAAGGTGAAGCCTCCAGTGGTGCCCGGGACTTCCGCCGACAGCGTGGTCTCCCCCGTCGGGAAGGCCACGCCGCCGGTTCGGGGGACCTCTCGGCGAAGAGATCCGTCCGGCAGAAGTCGCGGAAGGTCCCGCCGGCTTCCGTCCGCCCGGCGCGGGTGACCGACCGGGCCCTGGCTCCGCCGGACCGGCCCGGGGGAGCCGTCAGCTCGGGTCGGAACTCATCTGTCCTCTCGACTCTGTCCTCTCGACGAACGCGCATTGACCGCCCGGGTTACCGCGGATGTGAGCAGCTCTCCGTCGAAGTAGCCGCCGATGGAGAGTTGGGCGGCGTTGGCGCGTGCGCTCAGCATCCGCTTCGTTATTCGGATGGCCGCAGGGTCCCGGCGTGCGATCGTCTTGGCCAGACGGCTGACGGCCGCGTCCAGGCCGTCACGTGGGACGACATTGTGGAGGACGGCGAGTTCCCGGGCCCTGTTGGCATCGAAAGGCTCCGAGGTCAGCAGTAGGTAGCGGACCCAGGACTGCCCCACCTCTGTGGGGAGACGGTCCAGGACTCCTCCCCAGGCAGGCGGGAGCCCGAGCCCGAGCTCGGGCATCCGGAAGCGGCAGGTGTCGGCACCGACGCGCAGATCGCAGTAGATGGCGAGTCCCAAGCCGGCCCCGATGACGTCTCCTTGAAGCCGGGCGATGGTGACCACCTCCAGTGTGGAGAGTGCGGCGCACACACGCTCGGCCTTGGTGGCGAGCGCGCGAAGTGAGCCGCCGGAGGGGTCTTCGGCCAGCAGGGCGGGAAACTCGCTACGGTCGCCTCCCTGGCAGAAATCGTCTCCTGCTCCGGAAAGCACCATGACGCGAATCGTGGTGTCCTCCTGAAGCATGTTCAGCACCTCCAGGAGGTCGGTGAGAACCTCTCCGGACAGGGCGTTCCCGAGCTCGGGTCGGTTGAGCTGCACCTGGAGGACGGGGCCCTCTTCGACCACGCGCAGGCTCTTGAAGTCGGTCCGCATGTCAGCTCTCTTGAAGTGGATGGAGGTCATTCGAGGACGAGTTCCAGCGAAGTCGTGCGCCGGAAGGCGATCCGCGATGCCCACTGGACAGGTGCGCTGATGCGAAGGTGCCCGGGGCGCTTGAGCAGGGATCTGAGGAGGACTGTCGCTTCCAGGCGTGCGAGCTGGTTGCCGAGGCAGTAGTGAATGCCCGCGCCGAAGCTCAGGTGCGGGGGCCCGGCCGTCCTCGCCTGACGGCGACGGACATCGAAGCGGTGGGCATCCGGCCACTGCGCCGGGTCGTGATGCGCTGCTCCCACCATGAGCTGGACCATCCCGCCTGCGGGCACGCGGATTCCGCCAAGGTCGGTGGCGGTGCCGGCGATGCGGCTGATCATGTGAATCGGTGGGTCGTAGCGCAGGACCTCTTCGACCGCGTCCGGTACGTGATGAGGGAGCCGGCGCAGCCAGTCCTCCTGCGCGCGGTGGTCGAGCACGAGACGAAGCGCTGCGGACAGCACGTGGCTCGTTGTCTCCAGGGCCGCGAGAATCATGAACAGGGCCATGGAGTGGACGGCCTCGTCGACGGTGGCCCGGTCGCTCTCTCGTTCGTCCCAGATCCTGAGCCAGTTCGAAATGGGATCGGTGCCAGGATTCTCCCGGCGGTCATTGATCAGTGCGGAAAAGTAGGACCGGAGTTGAGCGGTCGCGGCATCGGAGAGCGACAGCTCGGTCGCGGACGGAAACAACTCCTGGGTGAAGACCTGGTCGTGGGTCAGGGTTCGCAGGAGGCCGTAGTCGGATGAAGGCAGGCCCAACCACTCACCGATCGCGATTACGGGAAGTTCCTCACCGACGCTCTTCACGAAATCCGCCGGCCCTTGACTCAGCTCCTCGTAGAATTGGTCGAGGAGACGGTCGACCGCCTTTTGTATCGAAGAACTCAACTGCGGTAGTGAGCCTTTGTGAAACACGCGTCCAAGGATTTCCCTCGTCTGCGTGTGGAGCGGAGGATTCAGCATCGGCAGGGTGGAAGCCATCTGGAACGAGGCGGCTGAATTCCATCGATTCGAGCCCGTCTGGCTTGCCCGCCATTGACGATCGGGAACTCTCCACGACTTATCCCGCAGAATGCTGTGACACAGCCGATAGGAAGTCACCAAATGCCCTCCCCACGGCGCCGGCATCACTTCGCCAAGTGACCTGAGCTGATTGTAGATGGGTAGCGGATTGGACTGTCCCTCACTCCTGCGAAGACGAGCGAAAAGTGAAACCAGTGCGCGTCGGTCGACGTTGCTAGAAGCAACTATGGATTCCAAGGCAACTCTTCCTCTAGCAGCCAGGACGTAACCGCAAGCCTGCATACCCCTGTGATTGAACGTTCATGCGAGGTGGCTACTGTTGTGCGGATCACGTTTGACCGATTCAGGCTTTCATCATCGAACCTGACCTGCCAAGAACGACCTCCCTCAGTTCGTCTGCGCGTCCCCATTTCCAGGGAAGCGACTGCCGGTGACGTGCGAGAGCGCGGACGTGCACTGCAGGCAAAGCCACAGTGGGCTTTCACAGGAAGTTGCGGGAATTCAGCCCGCGCCAAATTTTCTGGCCGCAGGTGAATACACATCAGGCGGGGCGTGGTCCTGAAGACGGTCAAAGCAGGTGCCGTGCCGCTAACCCCCGACAAATCCCGTGGTCGGATGCGCCCACATCGTCCTGCGGACGGCCGGGACGAACGACGTTGGGCAACTGGGGGAGGTTTGACGGGACCTGGAGGAACTATGTCGTCTCGGTGTCATCCTCATTGCTGCGCTTTCGAGCAACGCGGTGTACGCGCGATGGGAATTTACCCAGGTCGCCGCCTGTTGCCCACCCCATGGAAGCCAGACCGGACCACGTTCCAGAGATTTGGACGGCATGATCATCCAGGATGATATGCGGCCTCAGCTCACCCTGCTCTTTCGCTTCGGTCAGTTGGTCGATGTTGAACTCGACTCAATCCGGACAGGGAATTCCGTAGTTTTCCGCGCTTTGGCGCGAAATGAGAGCGCCAGTGCCGCTACCAGGGCAGGCTCATTAGCGAGTCTGTACGCTGGCAACATCCCCGTGAAGCATGATCGCCTTCGCGACTTCAAGTTTGTTCCTGAAGTGACCGTAGAAAGCCCCTTTGGCCGTTTCCACAGCGAGGATAATGTCAGCCAAAGCACCCGCTGCTGCGGACGCCGAGGCCGAGGCCGCGTATTCTCTGCGAGATGGTCGTTCATGGGATACCACCTTTGAGGGTCCACTCGAATACTCAAGTCGAATGGTGTCTCCGCAGCGCCGCGACCGAGATCGGCTCAACGCGCCTTTCCGTCGGCGCGAACATTCGACGGTGGGGGTGGAAGTTCCGGGCGGGCATCACCGCGGGCGTCGAGATCCTGTTGCTCGCGGTGGTGGCCTGGCAGGGCGCCGCGGTCAGCGGCTCTCGATCCGTGCCGGGTCAGGCACCGGTCGTACGGGCCGAACGGGGCTGAGCGCGCAGGGCGGGCAGCCGGGCGCAGTCCTCAGCGCTCGCCAGGCCCTCACTCAGGGCCAGGAGCGAGAGGAGCTGTACCGGGCGGCCGACGGTGGCCGCGGCCTCCAGTTTGTGGTGGCCGTCGAGGAGGAAGTGCGTCAGGCCCCAGTGCTGGGACTGGTCCTCCCCGAAGCCGATGGCTGGCTCGCACACGTCCAGCGTCGAGATCGCCACGGCCGTCGGGACCGCGCCCCGGCCCATGAGCTCGACGTACTCCTCGACGCGCTCCCGCTCGTTCCACGTCGGGGGAACCATCGGCACGACGAACTCGTAAAGGTGGGCGGACGCGTCGACCGCGGTCTCGAAGGTCCGGTAGTACGGCGTGTGCGGGTACTCCGGCAGGCCCCAGAAGTGGTCGATCCCCCACGTGTCCACCTGCTCGCCGCTGAAGTAGTCGCCCTCCCGGCCCGGGATCACCAGGCGCGGCTCCACGCGCAGCAGCACCGGAAGGTACTCGCCCTCCGGCAGCAGCGCGCCGAACGCGTCGACCACGCCGCCGTCGCCCGGCTCGGCCAGCGTGCCGGTGAGCCGCTCCCGCACGCTCTCCAACGACAGCCTCTGGTTCGCGGTCTCCAGCCGGCGGAACAGCAACGGGCATGTCCCACACCAGTAGCTGAGCTCGAACGCGGGCTCTCCGTCGACCACGAGCAGCCTGCGCCCCGTCCGTCCACCGCTCCGCTGCGGCTCCGCCTCGAAGCGCAACCGCGCCTCGGGGTCCGGAACGCCGAGTCTGCGCGGCTCATCACATCTGATCATCACGAACCGACCGTAAGCGGACTCGACGGAACGGCACCACCCGTTAAGGACGCGACGCCATACCCTCGTCGGCATGACGGAGCCACCGACAGAGACGCGCACACCCGAGCACTCCCCCGGCACGCCACGCCTGATCGCTCTGTCCGACGGGATATACGCCATCGCGATGACGCTGCTCGTCATCAATGTCGCGGTCCCCGCGAATCTGCCCGCCGCCGCTTTCCACAAGGCCCTGAACGACGCGCTGCCCAGCCTCGGCGCCTTCGCGCTCAGCTTCACCCTCATCGCCGGCTTCTGGCGTGACCACCGCCGCATCCTCACCGCGCTGCCCGTCGAGACGATCGTGGTCACCCGCCTGATCCTGCTCGGCCTCGGCCTGGTCGCCCTGCTGCCCTTCCCCACCGGTCTCCTGGCCGAGTACGCTTCCCAGCCCGACGCCGTCGCCCTCTACGCGAGCGCCATGGCCGCGATCCACGCGGTGCACGCGACCCTGCTCCTGCTCACCCAACGCCAGGTGCACCCCTCGCCCGCGTCCCCCGCCGCCGCGGCCCGCCGCCGCTTCACCGCCCAACTCGCCTCCAGCGCTCTGGTGTTCGGCCTCTCCATCCCCCTGGCCTTCGTCAACACGGAAGCCGCCATGTGGTTCTGGCTCGCACTGATCCCCGCCCACTACACCCTCGGCCACTACCCCCGCCGACGCCCACAGCCCTGACACCTCACGCGCGAACACCCCCTTTCCAACGTCGATCACCCGCGCGGCAGACTTCTCGCCATGGACGAAACGGAGCACGCCGTACGGGAGTTGTGGGGCCGTATCGCGGCATGGCTGGGGGCGCATGTCCTCGCGGGGCCCGTGCGGGCAGCCGCGGACGCGGAGTGGGCCGGGGCGGCCGTGAGCGCACCGGGGGTGTCCCTGCCGGAGGACCTGGTCGCGTGGTGGCGGCTCGACGGTGTGGCCGCAACGGCGTGGATCCCCCTGGACTTCGCCCCGTTGGAGCCGGCCGAGGCGCTGGAGGTCAGGGACCTCCTGGTGCTGGTCGCCCAGGATGAGGCGGCGTACTCGGACGCCCTTGCCGCCGCCGCGGAGTGCCTCCCCGGGTTCCTTCCGATCGCCGACGACGCGGGCGGCGATCACCTGTTGGTCGACCTCCGGTCCGGGCAGCCGACGTACGGTGCCGTCTTCCTCTGGGACCACGAGACGCCCCAACTGGGCGTGCCCCTCTGGGAGTCGGTGTCCGATCTGCTCACGGACACGGCCGAGGCGCTCACCACCGGCGCACCGGCCCTGTCACGGTATGCCGAGCGCGGTGGCGTCGAGCGCCCCTGCGTCGCCGCGGTCACCGGCACCCGCGAACTGGTCTGGAACGACGCCCAGCCCGACGTCCGGTCCTTCACCGCTCCCTCCACCGAGCGCCCGCCCGCTCCCCTCCCCGCCCCCGTCGACTGGACGGCCGTGGAGGCCTGGCTCGGGCTGCGGCTCCCGGACGACTACAAGCAACTGGCCGACCGGCACGGGCCGTTGGACTTCGGTGAGTACCTCTGGATCCACGTGCCCTGCGTCCAGCAGGACCGCTTCGACTACGGCGACTGGCTGCGGGAGACCCATCGCACGGCCCGCATCGCGGCACGCCAACTGCCGGAGGACGTACGGCCGTCCGTGCATCCGGCACCCGGCGGGCTGCTGGCCTGGGGCTCCAGTCGGGGCAGTGACGTGCTGTTCTGGGACACCTCGGTCTCCGAGGACCCGAACCGCTGGACGGTCGTCGTCCGGCACTCCCACCCAATACCCGACAGCGGCCTGCGGCCGTTCCACCCCTGCGGCCTCACACTCACCGGCTATCTGCGGCAGACCGTCCGCGACACCCCGCAACTCCCGTCCCCGCCGGGCCCGTTGCTGGGCCCACTCGCCGGCAGCATGGCCCGCACCGCGTACCTGCCCACGGCCGCACCATGGACCCCGCCCGCACCCACCCCACCCCGGCTGACCGAGGCCGAGCGCCGCATCGCGCTGGAGACCGGCACCGGCCTCGACGCCCTGCGGCTACTGTCCCCGCCCCCCGAACACCCGTATCTCGGCGACGGCACCTGGGAGCGGCTCTTCGCCGAACTCGGGACGCAACTGCCCAAGGAGTACCTGGAGTTGATGGAGGTCTACGGCTCCGGCGACTGGGGCACGTGGCTGCGTTTCCTGACCCCGCTGCGCACCGGCGAGCGGCGCTTCGTCACCCACGTCGAGGAGACCCTCGACGCCTACCGGACGCTGAAGGCGGACTACCCGGAGGGATATCCGCTGGCCGTCTGGCCGGAGCCCGGCGGATTCCTGCCCTTCGCGAACTCCTACGACGCCGACCGCCTCGGCTGGCTGACCGAGGGCCCGGATCCGGACGCCTGGCCTCTGATCGTGTGGCCCCGCCACACGGACCAGGGACCGGCACTGACGGGCGGCCTGGTCGACACACTCCTCGCCTGGCAGCGCGGCACGCTGACCGACGGAGGACTGGCCGAACTCGACGAGGAGGACGATCCCGTCGAGTGCGCCGGTTTCGACCCGTGGGACGACCACGCGTACTGGTGAGACGCCGAACGTCCCGCTCAGATGTCGACTTGACCTGGAGCGCGCTCCAGGTTTTACCGTTGTGTTCATGAGCAGCGGACATCCCCTGAAGCCCCTCTCACGAGACCGGGACCAGGACCGGAACCGGGACCGGGAACCGACCCTGACCATCGCCCAGGTCGCCGAGCGCACCGGCCTCTCGCACGACACGCTGCGCTACTACGAGAAGGCCGGCCTCATCGAACGGGTCGGCCGTAGCACCGGCAACCAACGGCGTTATCAGGCAGCGGACTTGGCCTGGCTGGAGTTCCTGCTGCGGCTGCGCGAGACGGGCATGTCGATCGCCGACATGCAGCGGTTCGCGGCGCTGCGGGCGGCGGGGAACGGCACGGTCGCCGACCGGCTGGCGATGCTCCGTGAGCACCGCGCCGAACTGGCCGACCGGATCAGGGCGTTGCGCCGCAACGCGACAGTGCTGGACCACAAGATCGACCACTACGAACAGCTGCTCCTCGACGAGCACGATCACGATCACGATCACGAGCAGCAGGGATCGGACGAACAGACATGAGCACGAGCACCACCCGTGAAGAGCGTTTCGCCCACGGCCTGGAGGTCCTGAAGCGGGTCGACGGCGAGGCCGGGCAGCGGGTCGTCGACTCGCTCGCCGACATCAACCCCGAACTGGGTCACCAGGTCGTCGCCTGGGCCTTCGGCGAGATCTACGACCGTCCCGGACTCGCCCCGCGCGACCGGCAGTTGGTGACGCTGGGCATGCTCACCGCGCTCGGCGGCTGCGAGGCGCAGCTCGACGTGCACGTGAACGCGGCACTGAACGTGGGCCTCACGCCGGAGGAGATCATCGAGGCCCTGACGCACTCGGCGGTGTACTGCGGCATACCCAAGGCGCTCAACGCGACCTTCGCCGCGAAGAAGGTCTTCGCCGAGCGTGGGCTGCTGCCGCTGGGACAGCAGCCCACGCAGCCCACGCCCGGCGGGGAACCTACCTCTGCTTGATCCTCAGGAACGTGACCGAGTTGGCCGGGAAGGTGTAACTGAACTTGTCGGCAACGCCGTTGAAGGTGGAGACAGCCGGTGCTACCGCCGTGGCCGTCTCACTGTTCACCGCGTCGGGCGCGGCGGCGAGCGTGGTCACCTTCGCCTTGGACGCGACCTTGGCGCCGCCCAGGTCGATCGCCGTACGGGCCGCCGAGGACTGGTCGTTGACGACCTTGACGATCAGATCACCGGTCTTGGCGTCCTTGGTGACGACCTGGCGGAACGGCTCGGCCGGCTTGTCGTCGGCGAAGCTGCCCCACTCCTGCCCGTCGACGTAGAGGGTGACCTGACGGCCCCTCACCTTGATGTCGACGTCGTAGGCACGGCCCGTCTCGATGGTCCCCGGCTTGGCGATCAGCGTCGACTTGCCGCCGTCCACGGCCTGTTCGACGGCGGTCTGGGTGTTGTTCCAGCCGCCCAGGTTCCACCAGTAGTAGTTGCCGGTGTCCTTGACGCCGAACGCGACGAGGAAGCCCTCCTTCCCTGCCTTCTTCGTCGCCTTCACGTGCAGGTCGTAGTCGTGCCAGGCCGGGTCGCCCGCCGACACCATGGTGTTCTCGGCGGCGGTGTCGGTCTGGACGTACTGCCCGTCATCGAGGCTCCAACTCCCGCCTCCCGTATGGGTCCACCGGGAGGCGTCACCGGAGAAGTCGTCGGAGAGCAGCGCCGAACCGTCCGCCGCCGTCACCTGCACATCGTCGTACGCCGCGCTCGTCGCCCAGGTCGACAGGCCGACCGCGCCGGAGATCGGGGCGACAAGTGAGGGTGTTCCGGTGGCTGTTGACGGCACCACGCGGGTACCGACGTTGTTCATGAAGAGCTTCTGGACCTCGTAGTTGGCGGAGCTCCAGGAGGCGTGGTTGTTGAACCAGACCAGGTCGGGGCGCCACTGGACATAGTCCTCGTTGGCGAACAGAGGTGCGTAGGAGGCGAGTTTGACGACGTCCGCGTTGCGTTCCAGGCCGGTCATGTAGGCGGCCTCGGCGAGACCGTTCTTGAACGCGTTGCCGCCGGAGGCGTATTCGCCGAGGAAGACCTTCGGGCCGGTGCGGTCGTAGGAGTCGTAGCGGTTGTTGTTCTGCAGGAACCACTGCGGGCTGTTGTAGTAGTGCTCGTCGACCATGTCGACCTTGGCGTCCTTGTTGAGCTGCCAGGCCGTGTCGAAGGTCGAACCGCTGTCGTCCGGGCCCGCGTTGGAGATCACGGTCATGTACGGGTACGCGGCCTGGATCGCGGCGCGGAACTGGGTGAAGCGGGCGAAGAACTCGGCGGGGAGGTTCTCCTCGTTGCCGACCTCTATGTGGGTGAGGTGGAAGGGCTTGGGATGGCCCATCGAGGCGCGCAGCCTGCCCCACTTCGATGTCACCGGTCCGTTGGCGAACTCGACGAGATCCAGGGTGTCTTGGATGTGCCGCTTGAGCAACGCCGGGTCGTCGACGGCCTTGTTCTGGCCGCAGCCGGTCACCAGGGCGGGCACGACGGGCAGCGGCATCGCGCCGATGTCCTCGGCCAGGCGGAAGTACTCGTAGTAGCCGAGGCCGTAACTCTGGTTGTAGCCCCAGAAGTTGGAGTTCGTGGCGCGCGTCTCGACCGGGCCGATCGTGTCCTTCCACTGGTACGAGCGCTTGCGCTGATAGCCGGAGGCGGCGCTGTAGTCCTCCATCGAGCCGGTGTTGACCAGGCAGCCGCCGGGGAAGCGCACGAAGCCCGGGTGCAGGGCGGCGATCTTCTCGGCGAGGTCCTTGCGCAGGCCGTTCGGCTCGTGCTTGTAGGTGTCGCGGGGGAAGAGGGACACCATGTCGAGGGCGGTCGCGTCGGAGGAGGCGACGGTGAGGCGGCCGGTGGCGCTGGTGCGGGTCGCGGTGAACGTGACCTTGTACCGGGCCCAGCCGCTCTTCTTCACCTCCACCTGCCGTGCGGTGGCCAGTGCACCGCCCGTGTCCTGGAGGCTGACGCCGAGCATGGTGCCACTGTCGGCGCGGGCCCAGACGGAGAAGTCGTACTTCTTGCCGTCCTCGACGGCGATACCGGTGTTGTAACCGCCGTTCGTGACGGACGAACCGGCCGCCAGGGAAAGGTAGTTGCGGTTGCTCTCGTTGAGACGGCCGGAGTCGTTGACGACCTGGGCCGTACCGGCGACCGTCCAGGCGGTCAGCGGGGTGTACGACTTGTTGTCGTCGGTGGAGTACTCGAAGGACCGGTTCTGCACGAGCTCGGCGTACAGACCGCCGTCGGCCGCGCGGTTGATGTCCTCGAAGAAGACGCCGTACATCGTCTTGTCGATCGTGGCGCCCCGCGTCGACGGGTCGACGGTGATCGCGTAGTCGGTGGCATCGGTTACGTCCTCGGCGTGGGCCGGTGCGGGGACGACGGCCGTCGCCAGAAGGAAAGCGCTTGCCCCTAAGGCAAGTCTCAGGCGGGTGCGGCTGGTGCGTGACATGGATACTCCGCGGCTCTTGTCGGATCGTGCGCGACACTCGAACGCATGGTTCGACATGGTTCGAGATATCGGACGTCGGTCAGCACTTCGAACGGCAAGATAGGCAAGGGGCGTGAGCACGTCAATGGGAGGGGTGCGTGGGGAGACGTTGGTGAGGGCATAGGCGGGGGGGCGGCGCAGGCGGGAGGGGGACGTAGGCGAGGGGGACGCAGGCGTGGGGGGGGACGTAGGGTCGAGGGCGTGTATGCGCTGTTGCCCTACCTGACCCTGCTCGGTTTCCTCGCCGCGGTGCTCGGGTTCTTCACCTGGCCGGCCCGGCGGATCCGCCGCCGTGGTACCGCCGGGGGCGGCATGAGCGGCGCCCTTGCCGCATACGAGGAGGCCTTCCGGGCCACGAGTCACGCCTCGCACCACGAGATCCGGGCCCGGGGTGAACGCAAGGTGCCCACGGACTCACCGGACGGCCTGCGTCGGCGGCGGCGCGGGAAGGGGTGACGATGGGCGAGTTCTGGCCGGTGTCCGATGTCCTGGCGTATCTGTCCGGGAGTTGGCGGGTGCGGCGGACGGTACGTGACCTGGCGACCGGGGACGAGGGCGACTTCTCGGGTACGACCGTCTTCAGCACGCTGCCGGAAGGGGGCCTGCTGCACGCCGAGTTGGGCACCTTCACCTGGCAGGGTGTGTCGCGCCCCGCCGAGCGGACACTACGGTTCCTGCCGGGCGGCACACCGGGTACGGCCGACGTCCGCTTCGGCGATGGCCGGCCCTTCCACGACCTGGATCTGGCCTCCGGGCACCATGTCGCCGACCATCCGTGCTCGGCGGACCTGTACCGGGGCGAGTTCTCGGTCCTGGATGCGGACCACTGGCGGACGGTGTGGCGGGTCGGGGGGCCTGCGAAGGATTTGGTGCTGCGGACGGAGTATGTGCGTGGGGGGTGAGGGGTGGCGGGGCGGTGCCGTGCCGTGCCGTGCCGTGCCGTGCCGGGATGGTGGTGACTGCGCGGGCGGGCGCGTTGGGTTTCCCTTAATATGGCTCGTTTCAGGCTGAGTTGATGCCGGGGTGCACGGGCGCGGGTTCGCGCGGGCGTGGGTTCAGGACGGGGTGCGGCGGCGGGTGTCGGTTCGCGCGTGCATCGGGCGGTCTCGGCGGGCGCGGGGTGTGCATTGGCCAACCTGACTGGTTCCACTCGGAGTTCGCGTCAACTGCGCGGGCGCGGGGCTGAGCATCGACCAACCCGATGGGTTTCGCGCGGAGTTCGTAGCGACCACGCGGGCGTGGGGTGGGCGATCACACCGGCAGGCTGGAAAGGGAAGGCGCGACAACGGCTTGGGCTTGTCCGGGCGATCTTGGGTATCGAGGGCTGGGTCCCGCTGACGACCCCTAGGATCCGTTCGTGATCGCTGATCTTCAATGTGTAGTGCTGGACTGCTCGGATCCGGTGGAACTCGCCGAGTTCTACCGGGCGGTGCTCGGTGGGACCGTCAATCAGCAGGATCGGCGGTGGGCACTTGGCGACGGCTGGGCAACGTTGCACACGCCCTCCGGTCTCGTTTTCGCGTTCCAGCGGTCAGCGGACTATCGGCCGCCTCAGTGGCCGGACCCCGCCCGTCCCCAGCAGTTCCACATGGACTTCGGCGTTGCGGATCTGGACCGAGCCCAAGAGCAGGTGCTGGCCATGGGGGCGACCGTATTGGACGACGACGGTTCCGAGCGACGAAGCTGGCGTATCCATGCCGATCCCGCAGGGCATCCGTTCTGCCTGGTCCGTCACTGAGGGCAGGTCACAGATCCAGTCGCGCCAGCGCGAGTTCATATCCGGAGCCAGATGATGAGGGCTGCGTCACATGATCGCCCGGGCAGGTCCTAGTAGTGCTTCGTTAGGTTGTGGGCTGTCTGCGGCTGCTCCGGGGGCTGGGCAGGGGGCGTCCGCAGGTGGTGCAGGTACCGGTCCAGCACCTCAGCAGGTCCTGGAGAACGTCGAGGACCTGGTAGAGCGTCAGGCCGGTGTGCGGACTTTTGGGTCGAGCCGCCGGAGGGTGAGGAAGGCCTGAGCGGCGGTGACAAGGGTGACGTGGTGGTGCCAGCCGCGCCAGGTGCGGCCTTCGAAGTGGTCCAGCCCGAGGCCGTGCTTGAGCTCGCGGTAATCGTGCTCGATCCGCCAGCGCATCTTGGCCCACCGCACCAGGTCGGCGGCCGGTGTGGTGGCGGGCAGGTCCGATATCCAGTAATCCGTCGGAGTGTCCTGGCCGTCCGGCCATTCGACGAGGAGCGTCTGGACGGGCAGGACACCGTCCCAGCGGGTGCGGCCGCCGCCCGCCTCCTGAGCTGCGGCCAGGGACTGCTTGCCCGCGGGCCGCACTGTCAGCACCGCGAACCGTGAGGTCATCGTGCCTTTGCTGCCCTGCCTCCAGGTCACCTCGGTGAAGCGCTGCGCACCCGCCTGCGCTGCGAGGACGCAGACGGCTCGCGGTGGGGTGCGGTAGCGGGGAAGGGTGGGCGGCCCGAGCCCGCCGTAAGCGGGCTGGTGCGGCTCCACATCCTCCGGGTGGGCGACTTCCTTCCCGTTCAGGGCCAGGACATAGGACAGCCCTCGCTCCTGGAGACCGAGCCGGAACGGGGTGCTGACGCCGTAGCCGGCATCAGCGACCACGACCGGCGCCTTCAACTGCCAGTCCGCGAGTGTGTCCAGGAGGCCGAGCGCGAGACGCCACTTCTCCCGGTGCACCACGTCGTCGGGGACTCCTGCCCTGCGGCACCGGTCGGGCTCGTCCGTCCACTCACGCGGCAAGTACAACTGCCACTCCAACGGGCACGAGGCGGTGTCGGTGGCGGCATGGACACTGACCGCGACCTGGCAGTTCGCCCGTTTGCCGACCGCTCCGCAGTACTGGCGGGCCACCCCGGCCGACGCTGTGCCGCACTTGGGGAACGACACGTCGTCGATCACCCACACCTCGGGCCTGACAACTGCGGACAGCCGCTCGGCGATCCGCTGCCTGACCGGCAGCGGATCCCACGGCGACTGGTTCACGAACTGCTGCAGGGCCTGCATGTTCCCGTCCGGCAGACGCCCGGCCATCGGCTGGATCGACTTGCGCCGACCGTCCAGCATCAGCCCCCGCAGATAACACTCGCCCCACCGCCGCTGATCCCGCCGCGGCAACGACCCGAACACCTCGCCAACGAACTCCGCCAACTCACCCCGGAGCCGCTCCACTTCCCCCAACCTCACTCCGGGAAGCTGCCCACGATCAGCCAAGATCACCCAACGTAACGAAGCACTACTAGGAGGGTGCGGGTTGGGCGTCAGCGAAGCCGGCCCGATCCACACGGAGTTCGCACGCAGGCTCGCGCACGTGGGCTGCGCGTCGATCAACCCGATCCGTTGCAAGCGACGCCCGCATCAATCACCCACAACTGCCCGTGCGCTGGGCGTACTTGTCTACGCGGGGTAACACGGTGGCGGGGTCCGGAAGCGAGGCGATCAGTCTCAACAAGGTGTTCCGGCTGACCGGAGCCTTGAAGGCGCCCGTCACCCGGGCACCGGACCTGCCCGGCCCGCGAGCGAAAGACCGACCGACCGACACCAGCGTCGACCGCAGCCGCCCGGTCCGTCCCCTGAACCTGCGGGTGAGACCGGGGACTTGCTCGGCGAAGGCCTGTCGACCGCACCACCGCCCACCCAGGCGGTTTTCGGGCGGCCTTCAGTGGTCGTAAACGGTCAGTGCGCGCATGACTGGCCGGCCGCGCATGAACCCGGCTCCCCTCATCAGCCCCCTTGGATCGATCATCCAGGGAACCGGGAGGCGCTCTACCGCCGGACCGCCGAGATCAGTCCGCCGGGCCGCTCCTCGCGCTGCGGCGGGGAGCTGATCGGGCGGCCGTAGGCGACAGCGCGCTCGCGCAGGGTGTGGCTCTCGGCCTCCCAGCCGTGCCCGGCCAGCCAGCCCACCGGGTCGTCGGGCATCTCCGAGATCCACATGGATGCCGCCGATCCCGGCGCGGCGTCCGCGCCGAAGCGCTCGATCACGCCGCGCGAGCCCAATGTCAGCCCCATCCGACTGCCTGCCGCCGACTGAGCGCCGATCCGGGCCAGCAGCAGTTCCACCGCGTCCTCGGGCAGATAGATCAGCAGTCCTTCGGCGATCCACGCGGTCGGCACGGCCGGGTCGTGCCCTGCGGCGGCCAGCGCGCCTGGCCAGTCCTCACGTAGATCCACCGCCACAGTGATCCGCTCGCAACGCGCGACGGCCCGCTCCTGGCGCAGCACCGAAGCCTTGAAGTCCAGTGGCGCGGCGGTGTCGACCTCGAACAGCCGGGTGCCTTCGGGCCAGTCCATCCGGAAGGCCCGGCTGTCCATGCCGGCGCCGAGCAGCACGACCTGCCGGACCCCCGCCGCGGCGGCCTGCTGCAACAGGTCGTCGAGGAACTTCGTCCTGACGACGATGGAGAACGCCACGGCCAGCCGGCGGCGTCGCGCGGCCTCGTCATCGGGCAGCGGCGGCGAGGCGGGCCACATGCCTCCGGCGGTGGCGAAAGCCTGTGCCAGTGGGTCGCGGAACAGCGCGTTCTCCCGCTCGGTCTCCAGCGCCCGCACCCTGGCCACCCCCACCGCCGTGGCCCACACTCCCGACGGCTGCACCCGCTCCTGCTCATAAGTCACCGCACCAGCCTAGAAGACCGAGTCCCAGGGGCCTGATGAGGGGAGCCAGCTTCATGCGCGGCCGGCCGGTCATGCGCGCACTGTCCGCCTACGACCACTGAACCCACCAGTGGGCGAGCGAAGATCAACAGTCACCCTGCGTACGCGACCAAATGAAGTGGACCAGAGCCCCACCCAGTGCGGGAATCGTTTCGAGGCGACTCCGGTCAAGGCAACTCCGGGAGTCACCGACACATCGAGTTTCAGAGCGAGTTTGCAATGGCGGTTCGTTTCGGGCTCTGTCACACATCTTGGGAAGGGCTCGCGGAGGTCACCACAGTGCTCGATCGCGAAGTCCCGGGTTCCGGGTTCCGGGTTCCGGTGAGACCGCACATGCCCCGCCGACCGACGGACAGGCATGACGCTCCGTCAGGTCTGGCCCGTCTACGATTGCGGCGAGATCCTCAGCTGCCGCCTCCGCCGTCCGCCCCCTACCTACTGCACCGAAGCTCCGCCGGTACCGAAGGCGCCGTGAACCGCATCAAGAAGATCAAAAGGCGACCCACGTGCGATCTGGCGACGGTCAGATCGTGGATGCGGCCCGGGCGCGTCAGTTCACCGCGAGGAGGATGTCCTTCAATTCGCTCAGGCTGTCGATCCGGTAGCTCGCCTGGGAAAAGTCGTTCGTCTTCGTGAACTCGTTATGGACAACGGCACACTCGATACCGGCCGCCACAGCCGAGGTCAGTCCTCTGGTCGAATCCTCCACGACCAGGGTCTCCTCCCTGGTGGCGCTAAAGCGTTTCAGCCCGGCCAGGTAAGGTTCCGGGTGCGGCTTGGCGAGTTCGTAGTCCTCGCGGACAATGACGAAATCCACGAACTGCCTGATCTGGCGCTTTTCATGGATGATGTCGAAGTCGGCCCGTTTCGCGGTCGTCACGATGGCCATGCGGACGTACGTCGACAGCTCGGCGAGAGTGTCGACGACGCCGTCGATCTCGATGGCCTCGGTCCGCAGGTACTCCTGGTAGTAGCCGTTGCGGGCCTCGCGAACCCGGCTGAGGGTCCGGTCGTCGATGCCGGCCGTCCTGGCTTGCGCCCAGGAACCTGATCCCCGGGCCATGTCCCGAAGGTACTGATCCTTGTCCAGCGCGAAACCGGCCTCCGCCAGGGCGCGTTCCGCGGATCTGAAATACCAGAACTCGGTGTCGACCAGGACGCCGTCATGATCGAAGAGTATGTATTTCTTCACGGCCTCATTCCTTTCCGGCAGCCGCGCCGGCCAGGCGCGGCACCGCGGATCGTAACGTCGTCACCCATGAGTGAGCGTTCTCAGTGTGGCCGCTGATCGAGCGACGACGGGCAGGAGGGGGCGCCGCAACGAACGCGGCTGCCGTGCCGTTGAGGGAGGTGACCGATATCTCAACTCGGCAACGCAGGAGCCCTGTTGGTTCCATGACCTGCCGTACTCGACCCTCCCCCACGCCTACGTCACCACCGTCACCGACCTGCCCACCGAGCGGGCACCGGGCCTGCTCAAGACCCTGCGGTAGCACGACCCCGGCTCGTTCTCCTCGACGGCAAGCTCGCCGAATGCGACCGCGTCGGCGACAGCCACGCCGACAGCTCCGCCAAGCACCACCTGTACAGCGGGACCATCCAGGTCGTCACCGATCCCACCGATGAAGTGCTGTGGATCTCGGTGGCCTACTACGACCAACTCTTCCAACGGCCTGGCCGCACGCCCACCCGCCCAAGCATCCCACCGGCCCGTCCGGGTTGGAGACCTCCTGTCATGGCTCCTTCTCCACAGCTTCAACTGACCGCACTCCCCTATTAGTTGTACAGTTTTCCAACGAGTGGAGATCGATACAATGAAGGGGGACCCATGAGCACACAGGACGCCGGTGTATCGCCCCCGCGATGGCGCGGGGTGCACAAAGCGCTCGCTGATCCCCTGCGCATCCGGCTCCTGGAGGCGTTGTGGGAGATGCCTCGGTCCGCACGTGAACTCGCCGATCACGTCGACCTGCCGGCTGACCGGCTCTACTACCACCTCAATCAGCTTGAACGGGCCGGGCTGATCGAGATCGCCTAATACCGGCCGCTGGCTCGCGGCAAGGTCGAGCGGGTCTATACCCCCGCGGTCGCAGAACCCCCCGGCGATGCTGCGAACCCGGAAGAGATGGCGGAGTTCCTCGGCGCGATGCTGGACGCCACCCGGGCCGACATCAACGCCGCCTACCGGTCCAAGCACACCGGAGGCCGCCGGGAGATCGAGCTGCATCGTGGTGCGCTGCGGCTGACCGACGAGGCCCTGGCCGAGCTGCGCGGGCACATCGAACAGCTCGCCACCCGCTTCGGGGACCGCGACGCCCCAGGGGTCTGGACGCGGGTGGTTGTCGCAGTCGTCGACCTGCAAGACCGCCCGCCCCGGGACGCCCCCGCCTGAGAGGCCGCCATGAGCGACAGCGAGGAACACCCCGCCAGCCCTGCGTTACGAGCCTCGGACGCCGAACGCGACCAGGTCGAAGCGCAACTGCAACTCCACTACACAGTTGGCCGACTGACGCTTCCCGAACTCGAGGACCGTGCGGTCGCGGCCTACGAGGCGCGCACCCGCGAGCAACTCCAGCACCTCTTGGCGGACTTGCCGGGGGAAACAGACCAGTCTGCGCCACCCACTCGTGTGATCGACTCCCGCCTGCTGATCGTCCTGCTGTGCGTCTCGCCGCCTGCGGCGCTCATCTACTGGCTCATCAGCCAACGCGCACCACATCGAAGAGGCTCACCGCCCCAGGCTGGGGAAGGCGCAGGGGACGGCACCCAAACCGCGTCGAAATGACACCCACGGGAAGCGACACAATCAGCGGCCAACCCGGCCCGTCCAAAGCGGAGTTCACACCGGCCACGCGCACACGTACCGGGCGACAAGAACCCCGGCCCACCCAAGGAAGCCCCACCCCGCCCTACACCCGCCTCGACTGACCCCCCGCCCCGTCGAACCGCAGATTCCACCGCCCCGCATGCCCCGTGACCGTGGTGGTCGAGAGGGGGCGTACGTCGATGTTCCAGTAGGTCGACGGGGGTGCCTTGAGGGCGTAGACCAACGCGGCCCGGATGACGGAGGGTTCGGCCACGGCGACGATGCGGTCGCCGTCCTCGATGGGGCGGGTGTCCAGCCAGCCGCCGACGCGGGAGATGAAGGACAGCAGGGACTCGCCGCCGTGCGGGGTGGAGCGCGGGTCGGCGAGCCAGGTGTCCACCAGTGCCGGTTCGCGGGCCATCGCCTCGCCGAGGGTCAGGCCGCGCCAGCGGCCCATGTCGCAGTCCCGCAGGGCGAGTTGCACCAGCGGGGTGTAGCCGAGGCCGTCGCCGGTGGTCCGGCTGCGCGGGGTCGGTGAGCAGTAGCGCAGCTCCGCCGCCGCCAGCGGGAGCAGAACCGGGGCGGCGCGCTGCACCTCGTCCCAGCCCGCCTGGTCCAGCGGGCGGTCGTCCTCGAAGCGCTCCGCGAGCAGCGGAGAGCTGCGTGCGGCGGCGACGAACGTGACCCGAAGTTGCATGCGGCGATCGTGATCCCGCTGAAGTGCGCAGGTCAAGGGGGGCCGGATGAGAGTTACTCAGGGTTTGCGAAGCCTTACTTCGCGGTCGGGACCAGGCGGACAAGTCACTCGAAATGCAAGGCCATCCACCGGTCGGGCCGGTCCAACGGCTTGAACCCGACCTTCTCGTACACCCCGTGCGCATCGTGCGTCGCGAGCAGCACCCGGCGCACTCCGAACGGCCGCAGCTCCTCCCGTACGGCGCCCACGAACGCCGTACCGACGCCCTTGCCGCGCACCGACGGGTCCACGTACACATCGCACAGCCACGCGAACAACGCCCCGTCGGTCACCACGCGCGCGTACGCCACCTGCTCCCCCGAAGCCGTGTCGTACACCCCGAAGTTCATTGAGGCCGCGACCGCGCGGTCGTGCTGTTCACGGGGGCGGCCCTTCGCCCAGTAGGCGTCGGTGGACAGCCAGTGGTAGGTGCGGTCGATGTCGACGCGGGCGGAGTCGGCGGAGAACTCATAGCCTTCGGGGAGGCTCGGGATGTCGTTCATGGCCGGAGAATCGCAGGCCAGGGGCGTCGGCGTCGAGCGGATTTCCCCGGCGGCGCCGGCGTTGTCAGTGGCGGGTGGCAGGCTTTGGAACATGACACGGATGACCACCGCCGACGACTACACCTGGCTCCAGACAGAGCATGCCCCGCTGATGCACGCCTACTGCGTCACACTGGTCCGGGCGATCACACCGGACCGGCTGCTCCATGAGCTGGGGGCGCAGCCGGAGATACGGGTCAAGGGTGTCGAGGCCCTGCACGAGCCGTCGTACGACACCTGGAACAAGCACTACGGGGACCCGCTGTTCGTCGGTGTCGCCGCGGTCGGCGACTGGTCGCTGATGGTCGAGCACAACGGCTACCTGGGCGTCACGAGCGCGGCCATGGTCCCGGTCTCGCGCGGGCGCACGGTGGTCTCCCACTTCCGCAACGTGAACGCGGTGGACCACTTCTACTGGTTCGAGGACGGGGACATACGGCTGCACTTCGAGCCGCTCTTCGCCTATGCCCGGGACGGCAGCCACGCGGACGAACTCCTCGCCGAGATGCGGGAGTCGGGCTTCGACCTGAGCGAGGACGCCGACCGGAGCTACGAGCTGCACACCGAGGCCGCCTTCGCGCTCGCCCATCGCCTCACAGGCGTCCACCTCACGCCCGAGTTGTTCGCGTCCCTGGAGTTCACCGGCGCCCTGGTGCCGGTACCTGTCCGCTAGGGCACTTCCGCATCAGAGCACCTCCTCGCAGGCCGCCCGAAGCCGCCGTACTCCCTCCACGATCTCCCCCGTCCCCGCGACCGCCGCGAAGCTCAACCGGACGTGGGCGGCCGGGGGTTCGGCACTGAAGTAGGGGCGGCCGGGGGTGATGGAGACGCCCGCGCGGAGGGCCGCCGTGGTCAGGGACTGCTCTCCCCCAGAGCCGAAAGCCTGGGAGGTGCCCCCAATGCCGTCGGGGAGGCGGAGCCAGAGGTGGTAGCCGCCGGAGGGGATGTGGGGGAGGGCGAGGGAGGGGAGTTCGAGGCGCAGGGCCGTCGTCATCGTGTCCCGGCGGGTCTTCAACTCAGTTGAGATCGCGCGGAGATGGCGGGGCCAGGCCGGGGAGCCGACGAGTTCGAGGGCCGCTTCCTGGAGCGGGCGGGGGACGAAGAAGGTGTCGACGACCTGGATGGCGCGCAGGCGTTCCAGTACCGGGCCGTGCGCGGCGAGTGCGCTGACCCGGAAGCTGGGCGAGGTCGCCTTGGTGAGCGAGCCGACGTGGACGACGACTCCGTCGGGGTCGTCGGCGGCGAGCGGGCGCGGCAGCGGGCCCGCGTCCTCGTGCACCAGCCGTCGTACGAAGTCGTCCTCGACGACGAAGGCGCCCGCGTCGCGGGCGATGCGCAGGATCTCCGGGCGGCGGGCGGGGGCGAGGACCGCACCGGTCGGGTTCTGGAACAGGGGCTGGCAGACGAAGACGCGGGCGCCGGTCGCGCGGAACGCGTCGGCCAGCAGGGGCGGTTTCACGCCGTCCGCGTCCACCGGCACCGGGACCGGACGCAGGCCCGCCGCCCGCGCGATCGCCAACATGCCTGGATACGTGGGGGATTCGACGAGGACGGGTGCGCCGGGCGGTGCGAGGGCGCGCAGTGCGGTGGTGAGCGCGGTCTGGCCGCCCGCGCTCACCAGGACGTCCGCGGCCGTCACCGCTCCGCCGATTCCGCGCGCGAACCACTCGCGCAGTTCCGGCAGACCCTCCGTCGGCGGACGGCCCCAGGCGCCGGGGCGACGGCCGGCCCGGGACAGGGCCGCGGCCAGCGCGCGCTCGGGCTGGAGCGACGGGTGCAGATAGCCGCCGTTGAACTCGATCACGCCCGGCGGCGGGACGGCCAGGGTGGCCAGGACCGCGGACGCGTCCACCGTGCGCGGCACGGAGTCGGCGGTGCCGTCCGCGCTGAGCGCGACCTCCTGCCAGGAGGTGTCCCCGGCGACGGTGGCGGTCACGGGGCGGGGCGTCGCCCGGAACGCGCCGGCGCCGGGCCGGGTGACCACCAGCCCCTCCGCGGCCAGCTGCGCGAGGGCGCGCGAAACGGTCACCGGGCTCACCCGGAACCGCTCGACGAGCGTCCGGCTCGACGGCAGCTTTCCACCGGGAGAGTAGCGATTGAGTTCCTGTCGCAGGTGATTTGCCAGTTCGCCGACACTGCTACGCTCTTGCATGAGAGCACACGATAGCGCTACTGCCCCTAGCCCGATAGCGGTCAGCGCCTCCCCCGCTACGACACCCAGGGTCCGCTCCGGTACCGTCCAGGCCGCGCTCGGTGTGATCGCCTTCTCCCTCACCTTCCCCGCCACCGCCTGGGGACTGGAAGGCTTCGGCGCCTGGTCGTTGGTGGCCGTGCGCAGTGTCCTCGCCGCGGTCATCGCGGGCGGGTGTCTGCTGGCGCTGCGGGTTTCCGTGCCCAGCCGTCGGCACTGGGCCGGGCTCGCCGTCGTAGCC
This sequence comes from Streptomyces prunicolor, assembly GCF_045162825.1. Taxonomy (NCBI): domain Bacteria; kingdom Bacillati; phylum Actinomycetota; class Actinomycetes; order Kitasatosporales; family Streptomycetaceae; genus Streptomyces; species Streptomyces prunicolor. The sequence goes on from NZ_CP108676.1 coordinate 2,063,417, forward strand.
GCCGGAGTGGTGGTCGGTTTCCCGTTGCTCACCACGCTCGCGCTGGAGACGTCAACGACCGCGCACGCGGCGGTGGTTGTCGGTCTGCTGCCGCTGACGACCGCCGCGCTGTCCGCGCTGCGCACCGGCATCCGCCCCTCGCGCACCTTCTGGACGGCCGCACTCGCGGGCGCCGGCGCGGTGCTCGCCTTCACGGTGCAGCAGAGCGGCGGCGCCGTGACCACCGCCGACCTGTATCTCCTCGCCGCGCTGCTGGTCTGCGCGGCCGGCTACACCGAGGGCGGCCGGCTGGCCCGGGTCATGCCCGGCTGGCAGGTCATCGCCTGGGCACTGGTCCTGTGCCTGCCGCTGAGCGTGCCCGCCGCCGCGATCGCGCTGTCGTACGACACCCCGCACCTCACCGCGCACAGCGTGGCCGGGCTGCTGTGGGTCGCCGCCGGTTCACAGTTCCTCGGCCTTGTCGTCTGGTACCGGGGCATGGCCGCCATCGGCGTCCCGAAGGCGAGCCAGTTGCAGTTGGCCCAGCCGCTGCTCACGCTGGTGTGGTCGGTGCTGCTGCTCGGCGAGCACCTGCCCCTGGCCGCCCCGCTGACCGCGGCAGCCGTGCTGGTGTGCATCGCCGTCACACAGCGGGCCCGGAGTTGAGCGGCGCGCGCGTCCCGGCCCCGACTGCGAGATCAGACACCAGGCACCAGGCACCAGGACCTCAAGTCCCCCGGAACAGAACGGTAGTTCAGCCCACAGCCGCGAGGAGTTCGCCGCGGTCCGGGCCCTCGGCGTAGCGTGGTGCGCCGGTCGCCAGTTCGGCGAAACGGGCGGTCAGGCCGGGCTTCGACATGGCGGTCGCCGGGTCGACGAGCAGGAAACCGATCTCGCCCATCGCGCGCATGACGGCGGCGTCCCGAAGGCCGCCCGCCCTTCCGACGACATGCTGGATCCAGCCCTCGTCGTCGCAGTGATGGACCTCGCCCCGGATGTCGGCGTCGATCTCGGCCCAGCGGTATGTGTCCCAGCGGGCCAACCCCGCGCGCAGCGGCTCCAGTTGCCGTTCGGTGCCGGCCGCGAAGCGCAGGGCGAGTTCGACGGGGTCGCGTACGTCCGTCTCGCGCAGTACGTCGCGGAGCAGGCCCGCGTGCAGGATGCCGGCGGTCATGCCGAGGCCGAACTGCGGGTTGGTGGTGGCCCACGCGTCGCCCAGCGCGACCAGTCCGGTCACCAACGGCCGCCCGGCGTACACGAGTTGACGGCGCGCGCTGCGGACACCGCCCATGGCTACGGCCGCCCCGACCTGTTCGCCCTTCGCCCACGGCGCCGGCCCCGGGTACAGCGCGATCGCGCGATGCCAGGCCTCCTCCCGGGCGAGGCCTCTGAGTTCCTGGTCCCGGTCCGAGGTGACCAGGGAGACGGACCAGGTGTCGCTGTCGCCCGGCACGACGACGATCGACACGCTGTTGTGGTGGTGCAGGGGCCAGGGCATGTGCGGGGCACCGCCGCCGTCGGAGGACCGGAAATGCCGGGTGTAGTAGCGCCACCCCCGCTCGATGTGCCGCGGCTGTCTGCCGAGTTCGGGGAACAGCGCGGCGATGTCGGACCGGCCCGAGGCCGCAACGACGAGGTCGGCCGACAGGTACTCGCCCTCGTCCAGGACGAGTCCCGTGACCTGCGGGACGCCCGCGCCGGACGGCCCTTCGGTGAGGAGTCCTCGGGCGCGGGTGCCGCGCCGTACCGTGACCCCTTCGGTGTACTCCGCCGCGGCGAGCAACGCCGCCTCCAGCACGGGCCGCCGCGCCGCCACCGTCGCGAACCGCGCGTCGTCCGGCTCGGCCGCACCCCGGGGCATCAGACGCAGCGCGCCGGCGATCACGTTGTGGGGCCGGCCGCCCCGCTCCAGGACATGGTCGATGGCGTCGGGAAGTTCGTGGCGCAGTCGGCCGTATCCGGCGGGCAGGAGGATGTGCGCGACGGAGAACTGCCCCACTCCTGGCCGCTTCCAGTCCGTGAAGACCCGGTCGGGACCGCCGACGGGCGGCGGTGGATCCTGGTCGACGACGGTGACCCGATGCCCCTCCTTGGCCAGCACCATCGCTGCGACGAGCCCGGTCGGGCCGGCTCCGAGTACCAGTACGTGCATGGCGTGCATCGTGATCAGCTCCTGCGGGACCGGGCCCCTTAGGGGGAAGCCATTGCTCATGCGTCGCTACGCGCATGACCGCAACGCGGTTCACGGTCCCGCGGAGCCGCCCGTCAGCGCGGGGCCTTCGCCGGCTGCTGGTAGTGGTCGGCGACCACCCGCGCCATCGCGCCGACCGGGTCCACCGCGACGTCCTTGGCCGCGAAGAAGACATGCCCGCCGAACTGCGGGTAATTGGCGGCGAGAGTCAGATGCCGGGACAGCTCGGCCGGATCCTGCCAGGCCGCGGGCTGCGCCGGGTCGCCCGCCTTGTACAGCGCCTCACCTGCGTAGAGCCGCGTCTTCGTACCGCGCGCGACCTCCGCCCACCAGGGCAGCAGCTTGGCGTAGTCGGCGGCGGCGAAGCCGATATTCCAGTACAGCTGCGGAACGATGTAGTCGATCCAGTTCTCCCGCACCCACTTGCGGGTGTCCGCGCAGAGGTCGTCGTACGTCTGCACCCCCGCGCGGGTGTCGGAGCCGCGCGGGTCGGTCGCGATGTTGCGCCACACGCCGAAGGGGCTGATCCCGAAGCGCGTGCCCGGGCGGATCTGTTCGATACGGGCCGCGGTCTCGCGGATCAACTTGTCGATGTTGTCGCGCCGCCACGCGGCCCGGTCGGCGAAGCCGCCGCCGTACTTGTCGTAGGCCGCGTCGTCGTCGAAGGTCTGGCCGGCCACCGGGTACGGGTAGAAGTAGTCGTCGAAGTGGACCCCGTCGACCGGGTACTTCTTCACTGCGTCAAGGATCGCGTCCTCGACGAAGGCGCGGACCTGAGGCAGCCCGGGGTTGTAGTAGAGCTTCCCGCCGTACGCCACCACCCAGTCGGGGTGCTTGCGCGCGGGGTGCGAGGCGACGAGCTTGGTCAGGTCGGTGTTGTTGGCGATCCGGTACGGGTTGAACCAGGCGTGGAGTTGCAGTCCCCGCGCATGCGCCTCTTCTACGGCCGTCTTCAGCGGGTCCCAGCCGGGGGCCACGCCCTGGGTGCCGGTCAGGTACTGCGACCACGGCTCGTACGGCGAGGGCCAGAACGCGTCGGCGGTGGGCCGTACTTGGAACATCACCGTGTTGAGGCGGTCGCGGACCGCCGTGTCGAGGTGGGCGATCAGTTCGGTGCGCTGCTGTGCCGGAGTCAGACCCGGGCGGGAGGGCCAGTCGCGGTTGGCGACCGTAGCCAGCCATACGCCCCGCATCTCGGTGACCCCGCGCGGACGCCCTCCCGGCCTCGACGCGTGCCCGGTGTCGGCCGCCGCGCTGCCCGTCGTGGCCAGCGTCGACAGCGCTGCCATCGCGAACGCCCGACGTGACAATCGCCCCATCTGCACACCCCCATACGCTGTGGATCCGTGCCGTCACGGATCGTCTCCGCGCCCCAGAATGCCCGACCCCGGCGATCGATCATCGATACTTGCGGGTAACGTGCACGATCGGAGCAGGCCGTCGAACAACGAGGTCCTGCGACAGTCATAGAGCAGCGAAGGGGACGATGTGACCGACATCGAGCGCGTCGGAGTGGTCGGCTGCGGCCAGATGGGCGCGGGTATCGCCGAGGTGTGCGCCCGCTCCGGCCTGGACGTGAAGGTAGCCGAGACCACCGGCGAGGCCCTGGAGATCGGCCGGACCCGGCTGTTCAACTCGCTGACCAAGGCGGCCGAGCGCGGCAAGATCTCCGCGGAGGAGCTGGCGGAGACGCAGGCGCGGCTCAGCTTCACCACCGACCTCGGCGAGTTCGCCGACCGCGACCTCGTCATCGAGGCCGTCGTCGAGAACGAACAGGTCAAGACCGAGATCTTCCAGGTGCTCGACCAGGTCGTGACCCGCCCCGACGCGATCCTGGCCTCCAACACCTCCTCGATCCCGCTGGTGAAGCTCGCGGTCGCCACCTCGCGCCCCGACCAGGTCATCGGCATCCACTTCTTCAACCCGGCCCCGGTGCAGAAGCTCGTCGAGCTGATCCCGGCGCTGACCACCTCCGAGGGCACGCTCGGCCGCGCCCAGCTGTTCGCCGAGAAGGCGCTCGGCAAGCACGCGATCCGCGCTCAGGACCGCTCCGGCTTCGTGGTCAACGCGCTGCTGATCCCCTATCTCCTGTCCGCGATCCGGATGTTCGAGTCGGGCATCGCCAGCCGCGAGGACATCGACAACGGCATGGAGCTCGGCTGCGCCCACCCGATGGGCCCGCTGAAGCTGGCCGACCTGATCGGCCTGGACACGGTCGCCTCGGTCGCCTTCTCGATGTACGACGAGTACAAGGAGCCGCTGTACGCCGCTCCGCCGCTGCTCCAGCGCATGGTCGACGCGGGACGCCTGGGCCGTAAGTCCAACTCGGGGTTCTACACCTACGGCTGAGCACTTCCCTCGCGGCAACTCACCGTAATACTTTGGCGGTTGCGGGCCCGGCACTCTTCGGAGCGCCGGGCCCGCGCCATTCACACACCGTGTGCGCGCCGGGCCCGCATATGCCGCTCGCACACTCTCCCCCGGTGTCCACCAGGCGAGTTGACTCTTCATGCGCATGCAAGGGATGTTCCGACTACGGAAAGGAGCGGACCCGTGACCGCCGACCCCGAGCATCCCGTGGTCCATGGAGAACTCGCAGAGTTACGCCGCCGCCTCGACGTCGCCTACGCGCGTGTCGAGGGCGGGCTGGCGCTGCTCAGCCATCGCACCGAGGAGACGGACAAGGAACTGGACGATCTGAGCGCGCGAATCGTTGCACTGGAGCACACCCGTTGGCCGCTTCCGGCTATCGCCGCGATGACCGCCGTGGGTGCACTTGTCGTGACTGTCTGGCAGGCCCTGGGACGCTAGAGCCGGAAGGTCGGTGGGTCGGCTGCGGGTTCGTTGTGGCTGGTCGCGCCGTTCCCCGCGCCCCTTTGGGGCGCTGCATCCTCCCCTAGCCTCAAGTGGTGCAACAGCAGTAACGCGGCCGCCATGTTGGCGGCCGGGACCTCCCCGCGGGCGACCATGTCGGGTACGAGTTTGAGCGGCACCCATTCCCGGCGGTCGGACTCGAAGTCGTCCACGGGGTGTCCGGTGTACTCGCCCTCGTCGGCCCAGTAGATGTGGTGCCGGGCGTCCGTGAGCCCGTTGGACGGTTCCACGCTCATCAGGTGGTGCAGGGGCCCCGGCCGCCAGCCGGTCTCTTCCTCCAGTTCCCTGGCGGCCGCGCGCGCGATGTCCTCGCCGTCCTCGACGACGCCGGCCGCGAGCTCCCACCCCCAGCTGTCGGTGATGAAACGGTGCCGCCAGAGCAGGAGAACCTCGTTCGCCTCGTTGACCACCGTCGCCACGGCCACCGGGCGCAGCCGTATGAGGAAGTGGTCGAGGTGCCGGCCGTCGGGTAGTTCGACATCCGCGAGATTGACGCTGAACCAGCGGTTTGAGTACACAGTTTGTTCGTTCTGTTTCGTCCACTGCACGGTTCTGCCACCTTCCGTCGAGTAAGTGGCAATATCGCAGCAGGGACTGTGTTGTGGTCTACGGCGCTTTCCAGGGCGCTCTCTACAGCGGTACGCGCAGTGCCCCGTCGATGAGTTCGGCGGCCTCGGTGGTACCCGCGCAGTCGCTGCGCACCAGGTACTCGCGGACCGCGCGGAGTCTGTCGCGCAGCCGCTGGGACTCCATTCCCCGTGCCTGCTCGGCCATCTGCACCGCCGTGGCCACCGCTTTGTCGGCGTTCCCCTGGCGCAGTTCGATCTGGCTGAGCATGGCCAGCCGGTGCACCCGGCCCCGGTCGTGCGCCGGAGTGTCCACGGCCGCGGTGGCGTGCTCTCCCGCCGCCGTCAGATCGCCCAGGCTGAGCAGCGCCTCCGCCACCTGAACGTTGACGAGGCCCGGTTGGACATAGCCGGTCTCGTCGGGTTCGTATCCGCGCCGGATGCGTTCGGCGGCCTGCTCGGCACGCCGGATGCAGGACAGGGCGCTCGTGCCGTCGCCGAGGTGGGCGTACGCCTTCGCCTGCATCGCGTACAGGTCGGAGGCGAGCGCCGGGGTGATCTGCCGCCCTGCGGCACGCAGCGCGGCCTCCGCGAAGGCGACGGCTTGGCGGAACTCCCGCATGAACAGCGACTGGTTGACGAGCAGCGCGATGACGTACGCGCCAAGTCCCCGGTCGTTGCTGGCCTTTGCGAGCCTGAGTGCCTGGTGGAAGTAGCGCTGGGCAAGTCCGTGCGCGTCGGAGTCGTAGGCGCAGATGCCCGCGATGGCCACCAACCCGCCGGTGGCGCGGTGCAGTTGGCGGCCGGTGGCGTCGGTGTAGCTGCCGCGTAGCAGGGGCGCGGTCTCGGAGTTGAGGAAGCCGACGATGCGGGTGCGGGTCGCGACGCCGCCGGCCTTGCGGTACATCTGCTCGTAGTGGGCGCGGGCCGCGCGCAGCATCTCGATGTCGGCCATGCTCACCCGGTGCCGGCCGCCGCGCGAGACGTCGACGTCGTCGGGCGGGTTCTCCCACTCCCACACGGGCATCACCGCGGGCGTGCCGGTGACCGCGGGGGCGCCGAGGATGTGCGGGCGCTGCTGTTCGTCGGAGCGCCACAGGGCGGTGGCCCGCTCGACGAAGCCGGAGAGGGAGGTGCCGTGCGGGGTGGACGGTTCGCCCGGTACGCCGAGGCCGATGTCATCGAGGGTGACGGGTCTGTGCAGGCGGGTCGCGAGCACCTCGCAGATCAGGTCGGGGACCTGGCCTCGCGGGCGTTGGCCCTTCAACCACCGTGCCACGGCGGTGTGTTCGTACCGTAGCGCGAGCCCTCGGGCCCGTCCCGCCTGGTTCACGTGGGCGGCGAGTCCCGCGTGCGAGATTCCCGCCTCGTCCAGGATCGCGTCGAGGAGTGTGTTGGGCTGCATGGGAGGCCCCCCGGTGACTCGGTGCGGACAGAGTAGTGCGGTTCGGTTCACACCGGGTGTGAACGGAGTGCGCGAATCCGTGGTGTGTGCGCGCTGTTGCGGAGAGTTCCGAACCGGTTGACTGGATTGCCTCGCAAGAGGCCGGCCGGGCCGCCGGCTCCCCCTCGTAAGTGCGGCGGCCTGGCTTTGCGGGGTGGTGCGGACTAAACGGCGTTGTGTTGTGGGTGGTTGGTCGGGTGCGGCGCCATCGTGGCTGGTCGCGCAGTTCCCCGCGCCCCTAGGTAGGGAAGCGCCTGCTTGCGGTCATTGCTCAGGACTAGCAAGGCGACGTCATCCGTGGGTGTGCCGCCCGCATGGCGAAGCAACGCCGTGAAGACTGAGCCCAGTACCAACTGCGGCGCAGGGAGCGGGTGTTGGGCCGCCGCCTCCGCCAAGACATCCCTCAACGGGAAGAAACGGCCCCTCGCATCACGGGCGTCCTCCGCCCCGTCCGTATAGAGGAACAGCGCCTCGCCCGGGAGGAGTTGGCCGCAGCAGACGAACGGCAGCTCCGTCGGCAACGGGAACGGGCCGAGGGGTGGGAGTGGATCCGCACGGGCAAGCGGTTCCACACTCTCCCCGCTCAGCAAGTACGGCCACGGGTGACCACAGTTCAGCCCCCGCACTTCCCCGTCCCTGCCGATCTCCAGCAGCAGGACGGTGACGAACTCCTCGGCAACCGGACTGTCGGGGTCGAGAGCGCCCGTCGACGGGTGTTCAGCGCGGGCGCGTTCGCGCAGGTGGCGGGCGAGGGCGCGCTCCAGGCGGCGCAGGACGCCCTCCAGGTCGGGCTCGTCATGGGCGGCCTCGCGGAAGCTGCCGAGGACGGCGGCGACCGTGCTGATCGCGGAGATGCCGTGGCCGCGTACATCGCCCATCACGACCCGGACGCCGTGCTCGGTGGCGATCACCTCGTACAGGTCACCGCCGACCACCGCACCGCGCTCCGCGGACAGTTGGGCGGCGGCGATGTTCAGCCCGTCGAGGCGGGGCGGCAACGGGCGCAACAGGGCGTTCTGCGCGGCACCGGCGATCTGGCGGATCTGCCGCAGTTCGCGCAGCAAGGAGCGGCGGACCTGGACGATGAGACCGGTGCCGACCGCGAAGAACACCGCACTGGTGACGATGCGTGCGCCCAGGCTGTTCTGCTGGGCGAGCGGACAGGCGAGTTTGTAGGTGATCGCTATGGCGCCCCAGACCGTGGGCAGCCCCAGGGCGAGCGCCCGGCGCAGCGGACGGCGGGCACGCTTCCTCGGGCGCGTCCTGCGGGGCACCCCAGCCTTGATGCGGATCATGCCTGTGGCCCCCCAAATAGGCCCCGACAGCGCAATCGGACCGACCCCGAAAGGCCGGTCCGATTCTGTCGACCACATGCCCCGATCGGGCCACATCACCCGAACTTCTCACCCGAACGAGTGAGCCGACATGAGACACCCGCATTTATGCAGGTGGGACCTTAAACAGGGCCAGGGGAAGCGCCCCGTCTTTCAGGGGCGCGGGGAGCTGCGCGACCAGCCACGAACGACCCGCACCCGGCAGACAACAGCAGCTCCCCACCCCTTAGCCGCGAAGCACGGCCCCGACCCGCTCTCCAGCCAACGCGACCGCCGCATCCCGAGCCGCAGACGCCTCATCAACGGTCAGCGTCCGGTCAGCCGCGCGGAAGCGCAACGCATACGCCAGCGACTTCTTGCCCTCGCCCAGCTGCGCAGCATTCTCGTACACGTCGAACAGCCGGATCGACTCCAGCAGTTCACCCGCCCCCTCACGCAACGCGGCCTCAACACCCGCATGCGGCACAGCCACATCGACAACGAGCGCGACATCCTGCGTAGCAACAGGGAACGTGGAGATCTTCGGCCCCTTGGGAACCCCCGAAGACGCCAACTCAAGGACATCCAGGTCGAGTTCCATCGCACTGGTACGTGCGGGCAGACCCAGCGTCTTCAGCACACCCGGGTGCAACTCCCCCGCGTACCCGATGACTTGCTCAACACCCTCGACGACAACCGCGAGTTCCGCGCAGCGCCCAGGGTGCCAGGGCCCGTACTGCCCACCCCGCACAACGAGTTCGGTCCCGGCCTCCCGCGCCAGCACCCGAGCCGCCTCGACCGCGTCGGCCCAGTCGGACGGACGCCCCTTGCCCCACCAACCGGCCTGCTCACGCGCGCCCGCGAGGACGACCGCGGCATGCCGGGGCTGGACGGGAAGCGCCTCCGTAAGAGAAGCGATCTCCTCGTCGGTGGGACGCCGGTCGACAGGCAGCCGTACCGCGATCTTCAGCTCTTCACGCGGGTGGAAGACCAGCCCGGTCTCGAACAGCGCGAGATCATGCGAGCCCCGGCCGTCGTTCCGACGCAGCGCACCGAGCAGCCCCGGCAGCAGCGTCGTACGAAGCGCCGGCTCCTCGTCCGAGAGCGGGTTGACCAGCTTGACGACCTTGCGGTTCGGGTCGTCGGTGGCCAGGCCGAACTGGTCGAAGACGTGCTCGCCGATGAAGGGGTAGTTCGGTGCCTCGACGTAACCGGCACCGGCCAGCGCGCGGCCGATGCGGCGGTGCAGGCGCTGGCGATCGGTGAGGCCCCGGCCCGCGGGGGGCTTGGGGAGCGTGGAGGGCAGGTTCTCGTAGCCCTCCAGGCGGATGACCTCTTCGGCCAGGTCGTTCGGGTCCGTGAGGTCGGGGCGCCAGGACGGGACGGTGACGATCAGCTCGTCCTGCCCGTACACGTCGCAGCCGACCTCCTGGAGACGCCGTACGACGGTCTCGCGGCCGTAGGCGACACCCGCGACCTTGTCCGGGTGGTCCGCCGGGATGGTGATGGTGTGCGGGGCCGACGGGGCGATGACCTCGGTGACGCCCGCGTCCGCCGTGCCGCCGGCGAGGAGGACCAGGAGGTCGACCGTGCGCTGCGCGGCAGCCGAAGCGGCCTGCGGGTCGACGCCGCGCTCGAAGCGCTTGGACGCCTCGGAGGCCAGCTTGTGGCGGCGGGCCGTACGCGAGATGGAGAGCGCGTTGAAGTGCGCGGCCTCGACGACGACCTCGGTCGTGGTGCCCTCGGTGTCGTCGATCTCCGTGTTGGCGCCGCCCATGACGCCCGCGAGGCCGATGGGTCCGCGGTCGTCGGTGATCACCAGGTCCTCGGCGTCCAGCGTGCGCTTGGCGCCGTCGAGGGTGGTGAGCTTCTCGCCCTGGGTGGCCCGGCGCACGCCGATCGGTCCCTGGACGCGGGAGCGGTCGTAGGCGTGCAGGGGCTGGCCCAGTTCCAGCATCACGTAGTTGGTGATGTCGACGGCGAGCGAGATCGGGCGCATGCCCGCCTTCTGGAGGCGGCGCGTGAGCCAGAGCGGGGAGCGGGCCTCGGGGTCGAGGCCGGTCACCGTGCGGGCCGTGAAGCGGTCGCAGCCCATCGGGTCGGAGACCCGGACCGGGTAGCCGAAGGCGTTCGGCTGCGGGACGTCCAGGAGGGCCGGGTCGCGCAGCGGGAGGCCGTAGGCGGTGGCGGTCTCGCGGGCGACGCCGCGGATCGACAGGGCGTAGCCGCGGTCGGGCGTGACGGCGATGTCGAGGACCTCGTCGACGAGTTGGAGCAGCTCGATCGCGTCGGTGCCGACCTCGTGCTCGGGCGGCAGCACGATGATGCCGTGGGAGCCGTCGTCGCCCATGCCGAGCTCGTCGCCGGAGCAGATCATGCCGTGCGAGGTCTTGCCGTACGTCTTGCGCGCGGCGATCGCGAAGTCGCCCGGCAGGACCGCGCCGGGGAGGACCACGACGACCTTGTCGCCGACGGCGAAGTTGCGGGCGCCGCAGACGATCTCCTGGGGCTCACCGGTGCCGTTGGCCTGGCCGACGTCGACCGTGCAGAAGCGGATGGGCTTCTTGAAGCCCTCCAGCTCCTCGATGGTGAGGACCTTGCCGACGACGAGCGGGCCCTTGAGGCCGTCGCCGAGCTGCTCGACGGTCTCCACCTCGAGGCCGACGGAAATGAGCTTGGCCTGGACGTCGCGGCCGGTCTCCGTCGCCGGCAGGTCGACGTACTCCCGCAGCCAAGAAAGCGGGACGCGCATCAGATCTCCATCCCGAACGGCCGGGTGAACCGGACGTCGCCCTCGACGATGTCTCGCATGTCTTCGACGTTGTGGCGGAACATCAGCATCCGCTCGATGCCGAACCCGAAGGCGAATCCGCTGTACTTCTCCGGGTCCACACCACAGGCGACGAGCACGCGCGGGTTGACCATGCCGCAGCCGCCCAGCTCGATCCAGCCCTCGGAGGAGCAGGTACGGCAGGGGCGGTCGGGGTTGCCGACGGACTCGCCCTTGCAGACGTAGCAGAGCATGTCCATCTCGGCGGACGGCTCGGTGAAGGGGAAGTAGTTGGGCCGCAGCCGGGTCTTCATCTCCGCGCCGAAGAGCGACTGGACCATGTGGTCGAGGGTGCCCTTGAGGTCGGCCATGGTCAGGCCCTCGTCGATGGCGAGGAGCTCGATCTGATGGAAGACCGGGGTGTGCGTGGCGTCCAGCTCGTCGGTGCGGTACACGCGGCCGGGGCACACGATGTAGACGGGCGGCTCGCGGTCCAGCATGGCGCGGGCCTGCACCGGGGACGTGTGCGTCCGCAGTACGACACCGGACTCATCGCCCGAGCCCGCGGCGGAGCCGCTATCAGATGCAGCCTTGGGGCCCTGGACGAAGAAGGTGTCCTGCATCTGCCGGGCCGGGTGGTCCGGGGTGAAGTTGAGCGCGTCGAAGTTGAACCACTCCGCCTCGGCCTCGGGGCCCTCGGCGATCTCGTAGCCCATGGACACGAAGACGTCGGAGACGCGCTCCATGAACGTGGTCAGCGGGTGCCGGGCGCCGGCCGGGACGCGGTCGTACGGCAGCGTGACGTCCACCGCCTCCTCGACCAGGACGCGGGCGTCGCGGTCGGCCTCCAGCTCGGTCTGGCGGGCGGCGAGGGCCTTGTTCACCGCGCCCCGGGCCTGACCGACGAGCTTGCCGGCCGCTGCCTTGGCCTGCGGGGGCAGCGCGCCGATCTCGCGGTTGGCGAGGGCGAGGGGGGAGGTGCCGCCGGTGTGGGCGACCTTGGCCTCCTGGAGCGCGTCGAGGTCACCGGCGGCGGCGAAGGCGGCGAGCGCCTCGTCCCGCATGCGCTCGATCTCTTCCGGTTTCAAGGCCTCGACCTCTACAGGGTCGTACGACTTATTCGGTGCCGACATCTCTTCCCGTGCTTCCGGTTGGCTGGCGGATGGTCCCCGTCCCGACTCGACTCGGGGGACGCGTCGTCGTCCCTGAAACGGGGACGCAAAGGTGCCAAAGGCCGAGTCTAACGGGGGTGAGGCAGGTGACATCGCCCGTGGGGCCTCGTCGGCGGCTGCGGCAGGGCTACTGCAGATACGCCGGGGTGCCCACGGGCAACATAAATCGGAACTCGGCGCCGCCACCGGGGGCGCGGCCGACCGTGATGGTGCCGCCGTGGGCCTCGACGATGCCCTTGACGATGTACAGCCCAAGTCCGGTGCCGCCGCGCTTGCTGCCCCGCCAGAAGCGGGTGAAGACGCGGTTCATGGACTCCTCCGGGATGCCTGGGCCCTCGTCGCTCACCGTCACCGAGGTGCCGGTCTCCTCCCCTTCTCGGGGGGAGGCCGAGGCCGTGACGTCGATAGTGACGGTTCCCTCGCCGTGCCGCACCGCATTTTCCAGCAGGTTGCTGAGCACCTGGTCGACCTTGTCGGGGTCGGCCCACAGATCGGGCAGCGGCTGTTCGACGCGGAGCAGGAACCGGTCGGCGGTCTGGCCCGCGGCGACGTACGCCTGGATGTGACGGCCGACGGCCGCGCCCATGTCGACGGGCTGGCGGCGCAGCTCCAGCCGCCCGGAGTCGATGCGGGAGATGTCGAGCAGCTCGGCGATGAGCCGGGTGACGCGGTTGGCGTCGGCGTCGACGGTCTCCAGCATCAGCCGCTTCTGGTCGTCGGTGAAACGTTCCCACTTGGCGAGCAGGGTCGCGGTGAACCCCTTCACGGAGGTGAGCGGCGAACGCAGTTCATGGGCGACGGTGGCGATCAGCTCGGCGTGACTGCGCTCGGTACGACGCCGCGCCTCGGTGTCGCGAAGGGAGACGACGACCCGATGAACAGGACCGAGGGGTTCCGTACGGACGTAGCGCGCGGTGACAAGAACCTCATGACCACCCGGCAACAACAAATTCCGCTCGGGCTGCCGCACCCGAATGGCCAACCCACCATAGGGATCGGTCAGTTGCCACCACCGTCGCCCCTCCAGGTCCTCTAACGGGAGGGCCTTCTCCAACCTCTGCCCGAGAGCATCGGAGGCGGCGACGGACGTGATGCGCTCGGCGGCGGCGTTGAAGCAGACGACATGCCCGTGCTCGTCGGCGATGACCAGACCGTCGGCCAGTTCGTCGGGGTCGATGCCGAGGTCGTCGTGCCGGGCCTCGGACGGCCGAGGCACACCCCGTGCTCCCGGCGCGCTGCTCGTGCCGACAGTCATCCCCGTACCCCACCTCTTCTCATACGGCGCAGGTGGCCCCCGAGCTGGTCACCCTACTAGCTGCCGGTGACAGAGCGGCACCCTCCGGAGGCGCGCTGTGCACGCGCCGACGCATACAGACATACGGCGGCGGCGGTGGCCAGGTTCAGGCTCTCGGCCTTCCCGTGGATCGGAACCCGCACAACGGCGTCCGCAAGCGCCCGAGTCTCCTCCGGAAGCCCCCACGCCTCGTTCCCGAACACCCAGGCGGTAGGCCCCCCCATGGTCCCCTGATCCAGCTCGTCGTCGAGGTCATCGTTCCCGGCCCCATCAGCGGCAAGAATCCGCACCCCGATCCCCTTGAGCCCGGCCACGGCCTGCTCGACGGGCACCCCGACGGCAACGGGCAGATGAAACAGAGACCCCACGGAGGCCCGAACGGCCTTCGGGTTGTAAAGATCCACAGAAGCATCGGTCAGTACGACGGCCTCGGCCCCGGCGGCATCAGCACACCTCAGAACGGTGCCGGCATTCCCGGGATCCCGCACATTGGCAAGCACGGCAACAAGTTTGGGCCGGCTACGGAGGATCTCCTCGAACGGAGTGTCGAGAAACCGACAAACCCCGACCAGCCCCTGCGGCGTCACGGTCGTGGAGATGTCGGCGATGACCTGCTCGTCCGCGAGATGCACCCGAGCCCCGGCATCACGGGCTTCGCCGACGATGTCGGCGTACCGCTCGGCGGCTTCAACGGTGGCGAACAGTTCGACGAGCGTGTCCTTGTACCCCGCTGCCTCCCGCACGGCTTGCGGCCCCTCGGCCAGAAACAACCGCTCCTTGCTCCGAAAATTCCGCCGCTCAAGCCGCCGAGCAGCGGCGACGCGGGGGGAGCGAGGGGAGATGAGGTCGGGGGACATGCTCTGCTTCACCTTCAAATCTCAGGCCAACCGCAACCCCCCTAGGGGCGCGGGGAACTGCGCGACCAGCCACAAACGACCCGCACCCGAACAACAAACCGGGGCCAGGCCAGCGACAAAGGGCCCGCAGGCAAAAACCTGCGGGCCCTTCAAGTCACCGCTCAAGCCAGCGCAGCGTCACGCAGCCTTGGGCGCGTTCACGTCGCTCGGCAGAGCCTTCTGCGCAACCTCGACCAGCGCAGCGAACGCACCGGCGTCGTTGACAGCCAGCTCCGCGAGGATCTTGCGGTCGACCTCGATGTTCGCCGCGTTCAGACCCTGGATGAAGCGGTTGTACGTGATGCCGTTGGCGCGAGCCGCAGCGTTGATGCGCTGGATCCACAGCCGACGGAAGTCGCCCTTGCGCTTCTTGCGGTCGTTGTAGTTGTAGACCAGCGAGTGGGTGACCTGCTCCTTGGCCTTGCGGTACAGGCGCGAACGCTGACCGCGGTAGCCCTTGGCGGCCTCGAGGATCGCCCGGCGCTTCTTGTGGGCGTTGACTGCCCGCTTGACGCGTGCCACTTGTTTAACTCCTTGTAGCGGGGCCGTGGTTGGACTCACACGGCCCGGAATCGATGGGGTCCCGGTCCAGACGTACGGCGCTCAACGCGAGCGCCGCGTACGTCACTTGCCGAGAAGCTTCTTGATCTTCTTGGCGTCGCCCGGGGCCATCTCGGCGTTGCCGGTGAGGCGACGCGTCACACGGGACGACTTGTGCTCGAGCAGGTGGCGCTTGCCGGCACGCTCGCGGAGCACCTTGCCGGAGCCGGTGATCTTGAAGCGCTTGCTGGCACCGCTGTGCGACTTGTTCTTCGGCATAGCGCCGTATCTCCTCGTCGGTGGCGCTCCGGTGCCCGGTCGTGAAACCGGGCACGGGTGGAGCGTCGCTCTTGTTTCGGTTACATCCCCGGACTGGCGTCCTGGGATCAGGCGTCGGCGCGAGCCTCGGCCGGGGCCTCGACGGTCTCGACCTCGGTGACGTCGCCCTCGGTGACGTCGCCCTCGTCAACGATCTCCTCGTTGACGCTGTCCTCGTCGTCGAACTCGGACTCCGCGGCGTTCTGCGACTTGCCCGGGTTGGCCTTCGCTTCCGCCTTGCGGACCGCCTGGGCCTCACGGGCCTCGGCCATCGCCTCGGTCTTCTTCTTGTGCGGGCCGAGAACCATGATCATGTTTCGGCCGTCCTGCTTCGGGTTCGACTCGACGAACCCGAGGTCCTCGACGTCCGTGGCGAGACGCTGCAGCAGTCGGTAGCCGAGTTCCGGCCGGGACTGCTCGCGACCACGGAACATGATCGTGATCTTGACCTTGTCGCCCTGCTTGAGGAACCGGACGACGTGACCCTTCTTGGTGTCATAGTCGTGCGGGTCGATCTTCGGCCGGAGCTTCATTTCCTTGATGACCGTGTGCGCCTGGTTCTTGCGCGCCTCACGGGCCTTCATGGCCGACTCGTACTTGAACTTCCCGTAGTCCATGAGCTTGCAGACCGGCGGACGTGCACTCGCCGCAACCTCGACCAGGTCCAGGTCGTACTCCTGCGCAAGCTCAAGGGCCTTGGCAAGCGGAACAATTCCGACCTGCTCGCCGCTCGGACCGACAAGTCGCACTTCGGGAACGCGAATCCGGTCGTTGATACGGGGCTCGGTGCTGATGGATCCTCCTCGGTTAGCACCACACGGCCATCTGGCGGACGGCCGCGTTTGTCTTTGGTAGACAGACCTAACCGCGCCGGAACACAAAAAATGCCCCGGACGATCACAAGACGGGGCTCCAAAACACTGCCGGAGCACCGCCGCGATGGTCGCGGGGCGCAATATCGGGCGACTCCATCGTCCGTACGGAACGATGGTGACCGCCTGACCGGGGTGACCCGCCGTCCGTGAGGACAGTCAGGTGGGAGATCGGAGCCTCCACTTGTTGGCCGGGCACAGCAGTGCCTGGCCGGTCATCACACAAGGTTAGCAGCTCCCCGGGGGTGGTGCGAACCGCCGTACACCGGGCCCTATCGTGTGGGGCATGAGTGACACGCCTCCCGAGTCCACCAATGTTGACGCCCCCGACTTCGACGCCATGGCCCGCGACATCGCGGAGGTCCCGGCGGTCGAGGTGATCGTGACGGTCGCCGTCAATCTGATGAGCGCCGCCGCCGTGAAGCTGGGTCTGACCGAGGAGGGCGACAAGTACAAGGACCTGGACGAGGCCCGCAAGCTGGTCACCGCCCTGGCCGGCCTCCTGGACGCGAGCGCGACCGAGATCAGCTCGTTCCACGCGGCCCCGCTGCGCGACGGCCTGAAGTCCCTCCAGCTGGCCTTCCGCGAGGCGTCCCTCGTCCGCGACGAGCCGGGCCAGGGCCCGGGCGAGAAGTACACGGGCCCGATCTACGGCTAGCAGCTCACCCCATACGTACGAACAAGGGCTCGCCCGGAGGCGTCGTCCCGGCCGGCAGAACCGCCAGGTCGAGGCCGCGCACCAGGCGGGCCCTCAGCGTCTCGTCGGCGGCGAGGCGGCGCGCGACCGCGTGGATGCCGGCGTCGTGCGGTACGGCGGGCTCGAAGACCAGCGCGAGGGTGCCGTCGGCCCGGCCGGGGCCGAGGTAGGCACGCAGCACCGCGCCCACGTCGGCGACCACGGCACGCACCGCCGCCACGACCACCGGGTCGGCGAGCGGGTCCACGCTGGTGCGCCCCTCGGCGAGGGCCAGCAGCACGGGCCCCGACAGTTCGAAGGGCACCGGCCCCGCCATGTCCAGCACCACCGTGTCCGCCTTCTCGTGCGCGGCGGCCTGGAGTGCCTGGTGCAGCGGTACGGCCACGGGCCGGGCCGCCGGGTCCCAGCGGGCCAGCGAGTCGGTGGACGTGAAGGCGGGCAGCGCGGTGCGGCCGCCGGCCTTCAGCGTGGGCACGGCCATGTCGCTGGTCTTCTCGTGGCGCAGCCCGTTCTCGTCCTCCTCGACCTCACCGAGCACGGCCACCACGGGCACGAGCAGCCGGGCGCCCTTGAGGGCCTCCAGGACGGGCCCTACGGCACTGCGGTCCTCGGCCCAGGCGGCGAGCGCCGCGCTCAGTGCGGGGTCGGCCGTGCCGTCGTCGTCGGAGTAGCCGGAGTCGGGAATGTTCTTGTTCGCCACGGTGACCGACCCTATCGGGGGGATGCTGCAGGGCTTGTGCGGGTCCTGAAACGCGGGGGACACAGCTTTCACACGTTTCTCAGACACCGTTGACAGACATCTAACTTTCGTCTCACGTACCGCACAGTCGCCGCGCCCACCATCGCGGGCATGGAGTCTTCCAGAGCCGCCCGCCGAAACCACCGCGCGCGTTCCTCCCGGCGCCGTCCGCTCCCCTATATCGCCCTCGCCGCCGTGGCCGTCGTGGGCGTCACGGCGGGGGGAACCGTGTATGTGAAGGCGCACGCGCACTCCGGCGTCGTATCGTCGGCGGCGGCGCCGTCGGCCTCCGCGTCGGCGTCGGGCAGCCGGGAGGCGACGGTGGAACCTGTGACGCAGCCGACGGTCGACTACGACGCGCTGCTGGCGAAGGCGATGAAGTCGGTGACTCCGACCGGCGACCAGAAGGTGTCGGTGGCGGTGCTCGATCTGACCTCCGGCGAGAGCGCCACGTACGGCGGCACCGCCTTCGACACGGCGAGCATCGTCAAGGTCGACATCCTGGCGACGCTGCTGCTCCAGGCGCAGGACGCGGGCCGGCAGCTGACGGCGACCGAGAAGTCGTACGCCACGACGATGATCGAGAACAGCGACAACGACTCCGCGTCGACGCTGTGGCGGATCATCGGCAAGGCGGGCGGGCTCGACGCGGCGAACAAGACGCTCGGGCTGACGGGCACGACCGGCGGCGACGACATGCTGTGGGGCCTGACCCAGACCACGGCCGCCGACCAACTCACCCTGCTCCAGCAGGTGTTCGGCGACGACTCGAAGCTCAGCTCGGCGTCGCAGTCGTACATCCAGGGTCTGATGAAGCAGATAGAGGCCGACCAGCAGTGGGGGGTGTCGGCCGCCGCCGACGGCTCCAAGTGGGCGCTGAAGAACGGCTGGTTGGCGCGCAGCACGACCGGCCTGTGGGACGTCAACAGCATCGGCCGGGTGACCGGCGAGGACGGCGACACGTACCTGGTCGCCGTCCTGTCGAAGGGCAGCACGACGCAGACCAAGGGCATCTCGCTGATCGAGGCGGCGGCGAAGGCGGGAGTGGCCGCGTTCGGCAAGAACGGCGGTTCGTCTACGACGGCTTCGGCATCGGCGTCAGCGACGGCTTCGGCGACGGACTGAGCGGCTGTCTGACGGCCGCGGCCAACTCCCCCTGCTCACACCTGCGTTGAGAATGCCTCGGGGTGTCGGCGTCGGCCGCGCCACAGGACCACCGCGGCCACGAGGAGGACTCCGCCGACGCTGCCCGCGAGGGGGCCCGCCCAGTCGGAGGTGTGGCTGTCCGTCTTGGCGGCGTCCGGGCCGGAGCCGAAGTACTTCTTGCCGTAGGCGGTGGACGTCAGGCCGGTGGGCTTGAGGCCGGCGGCGGCCTTGATGGCGGCGGCGGGGTCGATGAAGCCGTAGCCGCGGGAGTCGTCGCGGCCGCCGGCCGGGGGGTTGCGCGCGGTGTCTTCGAGGAGCTTCTTGATCTGGGCCGGGGTCAGCCCCGGGTGGGCCGCTTTGATGAGCGCCACCGCGCCCGAGACGAAGGCGGAGGCGGCGCTTGTCCCCCACCCCTCGTAGTACTTGTGGTCGGGGTCGGCGATGACGACGTTGACGCCGGGGGCGCTGACCGTGGCGTACCAGCGGCGGGTGGAGAAGGAGGCGCGGGTGCCGAAGCGGTCCACGGCGGTCGCGGCGATCACGCCCGGGTAGGCGGCCGGGTAGGAGACGTGGTCGCCCTTCTCGCCGCCGTTGCCGGCCGAGGCGACGACGGCGACGCCCTTCTTCAGGGCGTACTGCACGGCCTCGTCCTCGGCGGGCTCCGGGTGCGCGGAGGCGGAGTCGTCCCCGAGGGAGAGATTGATGACGTCGGCGCCGTGGTCGGCGGCCCAACGGATGCCGTCCGCAAGGGCGTTGCCGCGGGTGGTGCGGGCCTTGGCGCGGGCGGAGTCGCCGTCTTCGAGGATCACGCGGACGGGGAGGATCTTGGCCTCGGGGGCGATGCCGATGACGCCGTCGGTGTCGCCGGGACCGTGTCCGTGGCCGGCGATGATGCCGGCCATGGCGGTGCCGTGGCGGGCCCAGGCGCGGTCGCCCGGCTTCGCCCCGAAGCCGACCATGTCCTTGCCGGCCAGGACGTTGCCGGTGAGGTCGGGGTGGTCGGCCTCGACGCCGGTGTCGAGGACGGCGACGGTGATGCCCTTGCCCTTGGTGGTCTGCCAGACCTCCTGGGTGTGCATGGCGTCCAGGGCCCATTCCTGGGCGCGTATGCCGTCGGCGTGCGCGACGGTGGACGGGACCAGGGCGAGGGAGGCGGCCAGGAGGGCGCTCAGCAGACCGGCCCGGCGGACGGTGACGCTCATGAGGTCTTCTTCTCCGAGGTCGTTGAGGCCCCCGAGGGCGAGTCGACGGTCTTGCGCAGGCTCCGCTCGACGCGGTCGGCGAGGCCCTGCGCCTCGTTGCCGAGACCGGCCTGGGCGGGAGCGTCGGTGCTACCGGACGTGACGGCTTTGTCGGCGGGTTCGGGTGCGTCGACCTTACGGCCGTCCGCCCAGCCGGAGACGGCGTAGACGACGACGGGGGCGTCGGTGAGGACGGAGACGGTCCACGAGGCGCGCTGTTTGTCGCCGAAGGCGGCGGCGAGGGTGCCCTTGGCGGCGTACGGGCGGGGCATGAGGTCGGTGCGGTTGGCGAGGTTCTCGTTCTTGAAGCGGGTGGAGAGGGCGGTCATCGTGGCGCTGTCGGCCTTGGCGAAGAGGATGCCGACGGTGGTGACGTAGCTCTGGGTGGCGTCGGTGTAGGTGGCGCGCAGCAGCCGCTGGCAGCCGACCGGGGCGAGCACGTCGCGCAGCAGCGGATCGAAGGCGTTCGCACAGCCGGTGTCCGGGGCGACGGCGATCCGCGTCCAGGTGCGGTCGGCGCCGCCTGGGCCGGCCCCCTGTCCCTGCACGGTGGGCGGGAAGAGCTGATCGACGGGCACGCTGTGCCACAACTGCCCGGCGGCGGCGAAGGAGGTGGCGCCGCTGTCCACCCCGTCATCGCCGGTGAGCCAACTCCCGGTCACCGCACCGCCGATGAGCCCGAGACCGAGCACGACACAGACGGCGACAGCGGCGGTACGGGACCGCAACCGCGCCCCCAACGGCCGCGCCCGCACCCGCTCGTCGTACCCCTCGGGCTCCCCGAACGACACAACCGGCCGCCCCTCACCGGGGTTGATGGGCGCGCTCCAGGAAAAGGCGGGGTCGGGGCCGGGATCGACACCGGGGCGCGGCATTTCGGATGCGGGGCGGGTGGGGGTGCCGGGGGGTGAGGGGGTCCAGGCGGGGGTGTGGGGGGTGGTGCTGTTGGAGGTGGGTCCAACTGGGGTGCTGGGGGCGGTGGTTGACCGGGGGTGGGTCTTGGTGTCGTCGGCCGTGGGCCCGACTGGGGTGCTGGGAGCGACGGTTGACCAGGAGCGGGTCTTGGTGTCTTCGGTGGGCTCGGCTGGGGTGCTGGGGGCAGCTGGCGACCAGGCACGGGTGTCGGCGCTGTCGGCGGCAGGCCCAACTGGCTTGCTGGGGGCGGCCGGTGACCAAGCACGGTTGTCGGTGTCGTCGACGGCGGGGCTCTGCGCGGCGGACGCGGAGGCGCCGGGGCCGGATGCGGTGGTTCCGGCAGAGTGGGCGTCGGCCGGGCGGGTGCCGGAGGGATAGGGCGCGTTGGCACCGGAGGGCGACCACGCACCACGACTGGGCGCGCCGCCTGTGGGGTCCGTGAACGACTCGCCTCGCCAAGGGGTGCCCGACCGGAGTTGGTCGGTGGGTTCCGAGGAGGGCTCCGGGGCGGGAGCGGACGGGGGTGTGGCTGGGCGAGGGGGGTTCTGGCGGAGCCGGTCGGACGGTTGGTGCGGGGGCTCGGCCGGCGGGCCGGGCGGGGTGGTGGGGGCGGCGGCAGAGGTTCCCGGTCGGGTGGGGACGTAGCGCTGCGAGTCGGGTGCCTGGTGCGCGGGCTCGGTTGCCGGGCGGGGCGGGGTGGCGGAGCCGGCAGAGGTTCCCGGGCGCGTAGGGATATAGCGCCGCGAGTCGGATGACTCACGCGAGGCCTCACCCTCGGGACGCTGCGAGGTGCCCGGGCGAGGAGGCGTTGCCTTGCCGGCAGAGTCCTGATGCGACCAGTCGGACGACTCACGCAGGGGCTCGGCTGCCGGATCAGGCGGAGTGGCGGAGCCAGCAGAAGTCCCCGGGCGCCTAGGGATATAACGCTGCGGCTCGGACGACTCACGCGAGGTCTCGCCCTCAGGGCCCGGCCGAGTGACCGGGCCGGGAGGAGGCGTTGCCTGGCGGGGTGAGTCCTGGCGCAACCCGTCGGACGCCTCACGCGGAGTTTCGCTCGCAGAGCGCGGTGGACTGGAGGGGCTCGGAGGAGTTCCCGGGCGGCCGGGGGCATGGCGAAGCCGGTCGGACGGCTGACCGGAGGCCTCGCCCGCAGGGCGCGGCGGAACACCCGGGGCAGGAGGCACCTCCGAACGAACCGAATCCTGCCTCGACCAGTCGGACGCCTCGCCCGGAGCCTCTCCCGCAGAGCGGGGCGGGACAGCGGAGCCAGGAGGTGTCGCCGAGCGGGTCGAATCCTGACGGTGCCGGTCGGACGACGACTGACGCGGGGTCTCGCCCGCAGAGCGCGGCGGCGTGCCAGAACCAGCCGGTGTGGACGGGCGGAACGGGGCCGCCGTCTCCGAACTGGGTTCCCGTAGCGCCTCGTTGGCATACGTCGCCGCCGTGGGGCGGTGAGGCGGTCGGGGCGGGACCGGTCCCGGTGTGGCTTCGTCGTGGCTCGCGCGGCGCGTGTCGCCGGCGGGCGCGGGCGGGGCGTCCGGGAAGCGTGCCGAGGCGGGAGGAGGGGGTGGGCTCACGGGGTCCGTGGCACGGGGCGAGTACGGCCGAAGGCCTGGGAAGCGCGGCCGCCCGTCGGAGGAAGCCGGTGGGGCACCGGACCCGTCGCGGGTATCGGAGCCGTTGCTCTGAGACGCGGTACCGGGGTCAGGGTCGTTACCGGGAAACACCGGTCGGGCGTCGGAGCCGCTGCTCAGAGACACCGCCCGGGCATCAAAACCGTTGCCCTGAGGCGCGGTACGAGCGCCAGGAACGTCACCCGGAAACCCCGGACCGGCATCAGACCCACCACTCGAAGACACCGCCCCGGCGCCAAAACCGTTGCCCGGAGACGCGATGCGCTCGTCGCGACCGTTCCCCCGGGACACCGTACGGGCGTCGGACCCACCGTCCTGCGGTGCCGTACGCCGCCCGTTGCCGCGGTCCCACCACCCCGTGCCGAACCCGTCGCCCCCGGTCCCCGCCGACGCCGTACCGGAACCCGCCCCAGATGCCGACGCACCGGGACCTGCCCCTTGCGACGGCACGTCAGAACCCGGCGCGAACGGCTCTCTCCCGTTTCGCGAAGCTCCAACAGCCCCCGCAGCTCCGGCCCCGGAAGTCCCCGAGTCGCTCGACCCCGACACACCCGTACCGTCGCTCGGTCGCGCATCCCCCGCCGCTCGCCGCCCTCTCGCATGGACGCCCGAAGCGGGCCGACGTTCAGACGAACCGCCATTCGTCAGCGCACCCGGCATCCCCGGCGCACTCCACGCATCCCACGCACCCGAAGTCCCCGACGCACCAGGCCTGTTCGACGCACCCGACCGGTTCCCCGCACCTTGTGCACCCGACCCGCCCTGCACGTCCGACCTGCCCCCCGCACCCGGCATCCCCGGCCCATCCGAAACCGGCCCAACCCTCAAACCGGAACCCGAACCCGAAACAGGACCCGAAGTACCCCCCGAAGCCGGACCCCAGGCAAAACCCGAAGCGGGACCCGAAGTTCCCCCAGACACAGGCCCCGAAGCGGAACCCGAGGCGGCCCCTGCCGCGCCCC
Source organism: Streptomyces prunicolor (assembly GCF_045162825.1). Taxonomy (NCBI): domain Bacteria; kingdom Bacillati; phylum Actinomycetota; class Actinomycetes; order Kitasatosporales; family Streptomycetaceae; genus Streptomyces; species Streptomyces prunicolor. The sequence goes on from NZ_CP108676.1 coordinate 2,086,980, forward strand.
ACGCCGCCCTCGGAGTCCCCGGCATCGCGCCAGAACCAGAATGCGGTCGGTCCACATCCTCGCCTGTTGCGTCAGCGGCATCGGTGGAACCAGTCGCATCAGCCGCACCCGTCGCACCGGCCGCGTCATCAGACGCCGGCCACCCCGCCGAGTTCGCCATGTTCGCCGAATTCGTCACGTTCCCCGGGTCCAAAGGATTCCCCGCGCTCGTCGACCCCGGCGGGCGGCGCGGTGGCGGCGAGCCCGGTGATCCGGGGGCGCGTCGCGCTTCCGTGCTCATGCACCCCCCGTTTCCTCGTACCGGGCCGGTGTCCGTCCGTATGCGGGCACCGTCTGTCCTGTGCGGGGCCGGTCCAGTCCCGCTCTTTGCTCGTATACGGACCGGCGTCCACCCCGCCTCACCCGGCACGTACACAAATACAAAGTCGTCCCGAGCACGCATACCCGCAGCGGCGGACCGCCATCCCGAGCGCGGTCGAACGACCGGCGGCGTTTCCTCCGTGCGTGCGCGTCACTCTACGGGTTGACCCCGCTCGAACGGGAACCAGTCCACGCCCCCGGGGCATCTGCCCGGAACGTCCCCCTACCCTGCGGTAATCCTGTCTGGCAGGCTGCGTTCATGACTGCGCGCGCCGCCGACCGGGCCCGTTACGACCGGGCCACCGCCCACCTCGACGCCCCACTCGCGATCGTCGACCTGGACGCCTTCGATGCCAACGCGGACGACCTCGTCCGCCGGGCCGGCGGCAAGCCGGTCCGCGTCGCCAGCAAGTCCGTCCGCTGTCGAACCCTCCTCGAACGCGTCCTGGCCAGGGACGGCTTCGCGGGCCTGATGTCCTTCACCCTCGCCGAGTCGCTGTGGCTCGCCCGCTCCGGGTTCGAGGACGTCCTCCTCGCCTACCCCTCCGCCGACCACGCCGCCTTCGGCGAACTGGCCAACGACCCCAAGCTCGCCTCCGCCGTCACCGTCATGATCGACGACCCCGCACAGCTCAAACTCATCGACGACTCACGCGACGGCGGCACCGAAGTCATCCGCGTCTGCCTGGAGTTGGACACCTCGCTGAAGATGCTCGGCGGTCGGGTCCGCATCGGCGCGCTCCGTTCACCGCTGCGCTCCCCCGCCCAACTCGCCGACATCGCACGGACGGTGTCCGCCCGCCCCGGCTTCAAGGTCGTCGGGATCATGGCCTACGAGGGACACATCGCCGGTGTCGGCGACTCCGTCGCGGGGCGGCCGTTCCGCTCCCGCGCGATCCGGCTGATGCAGGCCACCGCCAAGCGCGAACTCGTCGAGCGGCGCGCGGAAGTGGTGCGTGCGGTAAGGGCGGTTGTGCCCGATCTGGAGTTCGTCAACGGTGGTGGCACCGGCAGTGTGCAATACACCGCCGCCGAGGATTCCGTGACCGAGATCGCGGCCGGTTCCGGGCTGTACGTACCGCGCCTCTTCGACAACTACACGTCGTTCACCGGCCGTCCGGCCGCGCTCTTCGCCCAGCCCGTCGTACGGCGCCCGGGCGTCGGCGTCGTCACCGTCCTCGGCGGCGGCTACCCCGCCTCCGGCGCCGCCGGCCCCGACCGGCTCCCGGTGCCGTACCTCCCCGAGGGTCTGCGCTACGACCCCCAGGAAGGACCCGGCGAGGTACAGACGCCGCTGCTCGGCTCCCCCGCCGACGACCTCCTCATCGGCGACAAGGTGTGGTTCCGGCACGCCAAGGCCGGTGAACTCTGCGAGCGCTTCGACGTGTTGCACCTGATCGAGGGCGACGCCGTCACCGCCACGGTGCCCACCTATCGCGGCGAAGGCATGACGTTCCTCTGACGGAGCGACAAAAACACACGACGGCCCGGAGTTTCTTCCGGGCCGTCGCTGTGTGCTGACCGACTGAGCACTCTCGTATCTCTTACATCGGCGTGACGTACGCCCCCGAAATCCCGCCGTCCACAAGGAAGTCCGCGGCGTTGACGAACGACGAGTCGTCACTCGCCAGGAACGCGACGGCCGCGGCGATCTCGGTCGCCTCGGCGAAACGGCCGACCGGAATGTGCACCAGGCGGCGCGCGGCGCGCTCGGGGTCCTTCGCGAACAGCTCTTGCAGGAGTGGGGTGTTGACCGGGCCCGGGCAGAGCGCGTTGACGCGGATGCCCTCGCGGGCGAACTGCACGCCCAGTTCACGGGACATGGCGAGGACCCCGCCCTTGGACGCCGTGTACGAGATCTGCGACGTCGCCGCGCCCATCCGCGCCACGAACGACGCCGTGTTGATAATGGACCCCTTGCCCTGGCGGCGCATGTACGGGATCGCGGCCTTGCAACACAGGTACACGGACGTGAGGTTGACGTCCTGGACCCGCTTCCACGCCTCAAGTCCCGTGTCGAGGATGGAGTCGTCGTCGGGCGGCGAGATGCCCGCGTTGTTGAAGGCGATGTCGACGCTGCCGTAGGTGTCGAAGGCCGCCTTGAAGAGCGCCTCGACCTGCTCGGGGTCGGTGACGTCGACCTTTACGAACAGCCCGCCGACCTCGTCGGCCGCCGCCTTGCCGTGGGTCTCGTCGATGTCGCCGCAGACGACGTTGGCGCCCTCGGAGGCGAGCCGGCGCGCGGTGGCGAGACCGATGCCGCTGCCGGCTCCGGTGATGACGGCGGTACGGCCGACGAGACGTCGGCAAACAATCTCTGAGGTCACTGTGCGGGGCCCTCCGTGCTGGTCGAGACGTTGGTGGGGGTGACGTCGCTGATGAAGACGTTCTTGGTTTCGGTGAAGGCGGTGAGCGCGTCCGGGCCCAGTTCGCGGCCGATCCCCGACTGCTTGAAGCCGCCGAAGGGGGTCCAATAGCGGACGCTGGAATGGGAGTTGACGGACAGGTTGCCCGCCCGGACGGCCTTCGAGACGCGCAGCGCCCGGCCGACGTCGCGGGTCCAGATGGAGCCGGAGAGGCCGTAGTCGGTGGCGTTGGCCAAGGCGATCGCCTCCGCCTCGTCCTCGAAGGGGAGCACCACGGCGACGGGGCCGAAGACCTCCTCGACGGCCACGCGCGCGTGCGGGTCGACGCCGGTCACCACCGTCGGCGGGAACCAGAAGCCGGGGCCCTCGGGTGCCTTGCCACGGATGCCGACGAGGTCGTCCGTGACATACGAGCGCACGCGCTCCAGCTGGACCTTGGAGATCAGCGGACCCATGTCCGTCGTCTCGTCGGCCGGGTCGCCGACGCGGACGGACTCGACAGCCGGAGCCAACAGCTCCAAGAACCGGTCGTAGACGCTGCGTTGGACGAGGATGCGGGTGCGGGCGCAGCAGTCCTGGCCGGAGTTGTCGAGGAAGGACATGGGGGTGGCGGCCGCCGCGGCCTCGATGTCCGCGTCGGCGAAGACGATGTTGGGGCTCTTGCCGCCGAGTTCGAGGGTGACGCGCTTGAGGAGGTCCGAGCCCTTCGCCAACACCTGTTTGCCCACAGCCGTTGATCCCGTGAACACGATCTTCGCGACGCCCGGGTGCTCGACGAGCGCGGAGCCCGCGACCGGGCCGCGGCCGGGGAGCACCTGGAAGAGGCCCTCGGGAAGGCCTGCCTCCAGGGCGAGTTCGGCCAGCCGGAGCGCGGTCAGCGGGGTCGTCTCGGCCGGCTTGAGGATGACCGCGTTGCCCGCCGCGAGCGCCGGTGCGGTGCCCCATGCGGCGATCGGCATCGGGAAGTTCCAGGGCGCGATCACGCCCACCACGCCCAGCGGTTCGAGAATCGTGATGTCGAGGCCGCCCGCGACCGGGATCTGCCGGCCGGTCAGCCGCTCCACTCCCCCGGCCGCGTAGTCCAGCAGGTCACGGACGTTGCCGGCCTCCCAGCGGGCGTTGCCGACCGTGTGCCCGGCCTCGCGCACCTCCAACTGGGCCAGTTCTTCGAGGTGTTCGTCGACGGCGGTCGCGAAGCGGCGCAGCAGCCGGGCCCGGTCGGCGGGCGGGAGCGCCGCCCACTTCGCCTGGGCCCGCGCGGCGCGTACGACAGCGGCGTCCACGTCGGCCGCGGTGGCGGCGGGGACGGTGGCGACGACCTCCTCGGTGGCCGGGTTGAGCACCTGGAGTTCAAGCTCGTAGGACAACGAAGGACCTCTCACAGACGTTCGAAGGAGCGACGCAGCTCCCAGTCGGTGACGGCGGCGTCGAAGGCTTCCAGTTCGACGCGTGCCATGTTGCGGTAGTGCGCGACGACCTCGTCGCCGAAGGCGGCCTTGGCGATCGGGCTGTTCTCCCACAGCTCGGCGGCCTCGCGGAGATTGGTGGGGACGTGCGCGTAGTCGCCGCTGTAGGCGTTGCCCGCGCAGGTCTCCGGCAGCTCCAGCTTGTGCTCGATGCCGTAGAGCCCGGCCGCGACGAGGCCCGCCACCGCGAGATACGGGTTGACGTCCCCGCCGGGCAGCCGGTTCTCGAAGCGCATCGAGCGGCCGTGGCCGACGACCCGTAGCGCGCAGGTGCGGTTGTCGTACCCCCAGGCGACGGCGGTCGGCGCGAACGAACCGGGCTGGAACCGCTTGTACGAGTTGATGTTCGGGGCGTAGAGCAGCGAGAAGTCGCGCAGCGCGGCGAGCTGTCCGGCGAGGAAGTACCGCATGACCTCCGACATGCCACCGGGGTCGGAAGCGGAACCCGCCATGGCGTTGCCGCCCTCGCCGTCGCCGAGCGAGAGGTGGATGTGGCAGGAATTGCCCTCGCGCTCGTTGTACTTCGCCATGAAGGTCAGCGAGACGCCCTCCTGCGAGGCGATCTCCTTGGCGCCGGTCTTGTAGACGGCGTGCTGGTCGCAGGTGACGAGGGCGTCGTCGTAGCGGAAGGCGATCTCGTGCTGCCCGGGATTGCACTCCCCCTTGGCGGACTCGACGGTCAGACCCGCGACGGCCATCTCATTCCGAATCCGGCGCAGCAGCGGCTCGATGCGCCCGGTGCCCAGCACCGAATAGTCGATGTTGTACTGGTTGGCCGGGGTGAGCCCTCGGTAGTTGGCGTCCCAGGCCTGTTCGTACGTGTCCTTGAACACGATGAACTCCAGCTCCGTACCGACCTGCGCGGTGAAACCGTGCTCGGCGAGGCGCTCCAGCTGGCGGCGCAGGATCTGGCGGGGTGCGGCGACCACCGGCGATCCGTCGTTCCAGGCGAGGTCGGCCATCAACAGGGCGGTGCCGGCGTTCCAGGGCACCCGGCGGAGGGTGGACAGGTCCGGGTGCATGGCGAAGTCGCCGTAACCGCGCTCCCAGGAGGACATGGCGTAGCCGTCGACCGTGTTCATCTCGGTGTCGACGGCGAGGAGGTAGTTGCAGCCCTCGGTACCGTGCCGGAGCACGTCGTCCAGGAAGAAAGGGGCGGCGAACCGCTTGCCCTGGAGCCGCCCTTGCATGTCGGGGAAGGCCAGGACAACAGTGTCGATCTCACCACTGGCGACGAGGCGTTGAAGTTCCTCGACGCTCAGTGGGGGTGTGCGGTCTGCCACGGGAAAGCCTCCTTCGGCTTCTACGGTCAGCCGGAAGCCATAAGGTATTGCGGAGAACCATTGCTTGGGAAGGGGGTACCGCCATATGTCGCTGGATGCGGAGAACGGGCTTGAGGACCGGTTGACCCCGGTACTGCGGCCGGTGCGGGCGGGCAACGGCTTCGAAGAGGCGCTGGAACAGATACTGCAGGTCGTACGGCTGGGTCTGGTGCCGGGGGGCGAACGGTTGCCGGCCGAGCGGGAACTGGCCGAGCGGCTCGGGATCAGTCGGGTGACGCTGCGCGAGGTTCTGAAGGTACTCCAGGACCAGGGCCTCGTGGAGTCGCGGCGCGGACGCTACGGCGGGACGTTCGTCCTGCCGAAGTCGGACGCGGGCGGCGAGGACGAGCTGCGGCGGCGGATCAGCGCGGTCGACATCGAGGACGTGCTGCGGTTCCGTGAGGTGCTGGAGGTCGGCGCGACGGGCCTGTGCGCGACCCACGGCCTGACCCCCGACCAGGCGGACCGCCTCCGGGACGCCCTCGCCCGCACCCACGACGCCCCGCTCGCCGACTACCGCCGCCTGGACACCCTGCTCCACCTGACCCTGGCCGAGCTGTGCGGTTCCCCGACCCTGACCGCGCAGTACGCGGCGGTACGGGCCACGGTGAACGACCTCCTCGACTGCATCCCGCTCCTGGTCCGCAACCTGGAGCACTCGCAGCGCCAGCACATCGCACTGGTCGAGGCGGTCCTCGACGGGGACGCGGACGGGGCGCGGGAGATGATGCGGGAGCACTGCGCGGGGACGGCGGCACTGCTGCGCGGATTCCTGGCGTGACGGCCTGACCAGCGGGGTAGTTCAATGGTCCGCACGGAGTCCATTCAATTCGCTTCACGTCGGAGGGGTGCATGGCGGGCAGGCCGCTGATCGGTATCAGCACGTATCTGGAGGCCGGAGCACGTTGGGGCACCTGGGAGTTGGAGGCGGCCCTGCTGCCGGCCGGCTACCCACGGCTCGTCCAACGCGCGGGCGGTCTCGCCGCGATGCTGCCGCCCGACGCCCCCGAACACGCCACGGCGACGGTCGCGCGCCTGGACGCCCTGGTCATCGCGGGCGGCCCGGACGTGGAACCGGTCCGCTACGGCGCCGACCGCGACCCCCGCACCGGCCCACCGGCCCCCGCCCGAGACGCCTGGGAACTCGCCCTGATCGAGGGCGCGTTGACGGCGGGGATCCCCCTGCTGGGCATCTGCCGGGGAATGCAGCTCCTGAACGTCGCCGTCGGCGGCACCCTCGTCCAGCACATCGACGGCCACGCGGAGACACCGGGAGTCTTCGGCCGGCACCCGGTCAAGCCGGTACCGGGAACCCTGTACGCGTCGGCGGTACCGGAGGAGACCTCGGTCCCGACCTTCCACCACCAGTGCGTGGACCGCCTGGGCGCTGGCCTGACGGTGTCGGCCTGGGCGGAGGACGGCACCCCGGAGGCGATCGAACTCCCTTCCGCCGACTGGGTGTTGGGGGTGCAATGGCACCCCGAGATGGGCGAGGACCTGCGGGTGATGCGGGCGTTGGTGGAAGCGGCTACGAAGGCCCGCTAGCCCTGGGAAGCCCGCTAGCCCCGCGTCAGCGAGAGCAGCTCCCGCGCCGGTCCCGTCGGCCGGTGACCCGTGGGCCACACCGCTCTCAAGTCCCGGGCGAGAGTGACCCCTTCGACCGGGATACGCACCAGCCTCCGCATCGACAGCTCCTCCCCCACGGCGAGTTCGCTCAGCACCGCGGGCCCCGCTCCGCTCACCGCCGACGCCTTGACCGCCGTGGTGGACGACAACTCGATCAACGGGCGCGCCAGTCCACCCAAGGCCGCGTCCAGCACCTGCCTCGTGCCCGAGCCCTCCTCCCGCAGGATCAGCGGCGTCGACGCCAACTCCGCCGCCGGGACCGGGCGTTGACGACGAGCCCACGGATGGGTCGGGGCGGTCACGACGATCAAGTGGTCATGGGCGATCACCGTGGAATCCAGTCCAGCGGGCACGGACAGGCCCTCCACGAACCCCAGGTCGGCCTCGTCGGCGAGGAGCCGTTCCGCGACCGTGGTCGAGTTGCCGGCCAGCAACGAGACTGCTGTGTCGGGGCGTTGGGAGCGCAGGGCGAGGAGCCAGCCGGGGAGCAGGTACTCGGCGATGGTCATGCTGGCGGCGACCCGGAGCCGGGAGTCGCGCCGGTGCCGTAGCGCCTGGGCGCCCGCGTCGAAGGCCGCCGCCGCTTCCACGACCCGGCGGGCCCAGTCCGTGACCAGGGCCCCGGCGTCGGTCAGGGTCGATCCGCGCGGTGAGCGGTCCACCAGGGCGACGCCGAGCTGCCGTTCCATGGAGCGGATCCGGCTGCTGGCCGCGGGCTGGGTGATCCCCAGTTCGCGGGCCGCCCCGCCGAGACTCCCGAGCCGGGCCACCGCCAGCAACAGCTCCAGCGCGCCCAGATCCGGTACCCGGTGCGCGATCGACCCCTCCCGCTGCTCACCCATCTCACCGTTGCTCATAAATCCAGTTTATGTCCCCATAGACAGATACTCCCTGGTCGCCCGTCTCGGTCGGCGAGACGGTGGAGGCATGGTCACCGCCGTTCGTCATCTCGGACCCAACTGGTACGCCTCCGTCATGGGCACCGCCATCGTCGCCACGGCCGGTGCCGGGCTCCCGCTCCACCTCCCGGGACTGCGCACGGCCTGCACCGCCGTCTGGGCCCTCTCCCTCGCGATGCTGCTGACCCTGCTCGCCGCCCGCACCCTGCACTGGACCCACCACCGCGACCAGGCCCGCGCCCACCTCCTCGACCCGGCGATGGCCCCCTTCTACGGCTGCCTCGCGATGGCCTTGCTGGCGGTGGGCGGCGGCGCCCTGGTCGTCGGGCGGGACTGGATCGGGCTCCGGGCGGCGGTCGCGCTCGACACCGTGCTGTTCGGCGCCGGAACGCTCATCGGGCTCACGGCGGCCGTCGCCGTCCCGTACCTGATGGCCGTACGGCACAAGGTGCACCCTTCCCAGGCGACCCCCGTGTGGCTGCTGCCCGTGGTCGCGCCCATGGTGTCCGCGGCCCTCGGACCGCTCCTCGTGCCCCACCTGCCGCCCGGCCAGCCCCGGGAGACGCTGCTCCTCGCGTGCTTCGCGATGTTCGGACTGAGCCTGCTGGCAACCCTGTTGATGCTGCCGCTGGTCTTCGCCCGCCTCGTCACCGGCGGCCCGCTGCCCCTCGCGCTCACCCCGACGCTGTTCCTGGTCCTGGGCCCGCTGGGCCAATCCACCACGGCCGTAGGCAAGTTCGCGGACTTCGCCCCGGGTGCCCTATCGGCCCCCTACGCCCAAGGGTTCAGCCTCCTCGCCGTCCTCTACGGCGTCCCCGTCATGGGCTTCGCCCTGCTCTGGCTCGGCCTCGCCACCGCGCACGTCGTCCACGCCCGCCGCCGCGGCATGCGCTTCACGATGACCTGGTGGGCGTTCACCTTCCCGGTCGGCACCTGCGTCACCGGCGCCGAGTCCCTGGCCCACCACACCGGCCTCGCCGTCTACGACGGGCTCGCGATGGTCCTCTACGGCGTCCTGGTCGCCGCTTGGGCCACCGCCGCCGTGCACACGGCCCGCGGGCTGGTCAGCGGTGCGCTGCTCGCAGGGCCGCGCCCAGCACCCGTGGCGCTTCGCCCAGTGACGGCCCGTACCACGTGAGGTGCCGGCCACTGACGCGCGCGCAGGGCAGACCGGGAAAGGCCTCCGGTCCGTCATCGGCCGTGAAGCGGTACGGCTCGTCCGGGAGGACCACCAAGTCCGGTGTCGCGGAACGTAGTTCGTCGACCGTGGCACGCGGATAGCGCTCGGCGTGCGTCGCGTACGCGTGGTCGACTCCCAGGCGGGACAGCACATCGCCCGCGAAGGTGTCCCGGCCCAGCACCATCCAGGGACGGCGCCAGACGGGGACGACGGCTGTCAATCGGCGTGCGGGAGCCGGGAGTTCAGCCCATGCCCGCTCCGCCTCGTCCAGCCAGCGCGGGCGGGACGGCGCTCCGCACGCGTCGAGGACCCGGGCGAGTTCGCGGAAGGCCTGCGGGACGTCACGCACCTCGGTGACCAGGACCTCAACTCCCGCCTCGCGCAAGGCAGTCAGGTCCGGCTCGCGGTTCTCCTCCTCGTTGGCGATCACCAAGTCGGGGGCGAGGGCGAGGATCGGGTCGAGCTTGGGGTTCTTGGTGCCGCCGACGCGCGTCACGTCGAGGTCGGGCGGATGGCTGCACCAGTCCGTCGCGCCGACCAGAACTCCCGGAAGCGATACGGCGATCGCCTCCGTGAGGGACGGCACGAGGGACACGACGCGCATCAGCGCTGGCGGTCCTGGACCGCCTCGATGTGCTCGGCCACGGCGACCACGACCACCCGGGTGTCCGGCACGGTCGCGCGCCAGCGGTGGCGGACGCCTCCGGTGAGGTACATGGTGTCGCCGCGCACGAGGCGGTACGCGCGCCCCTCCGCCTCGATCTCGACGGCGCCCTCCGCGACGTACATCAACTCGTCGTTGCGGTGCTGGAATTCGCGACCGGCGTCATGGTCACCGGTGAACTCCGAGGCGTGCAGCTGGTGATGCCCGCGCACGAGGGAACGCATCCGGGGTGCGCCGCCCGACTCGGGTTCCTCCGCGCGTACGACGTCGACGCTGCACGCGGGGTCGGCGGCGGCGAGGAGTTCGACGGCCGTGGTGCGCAGGGCGTCGGCCACCTTCTCCAGGGAGCTGCGGCTGGGGCGGGCCCGGTCGTTCTCGACCTGGCTCAGGAAGGGCACCGACAGGCCGCTGCGTTCGGCCACGACGGCGAGGGTCAGCGAGAGTGCGCGGCGCCGCCGCCGTACGGCCGCACCCACCCGAAGGGGCTGTTCTTTGTGGTCGCCCATCGCTCCGGCTCCCTCCTTCGCTCGTCGGTTTTCAGTTGCCTCTGATGAGTTCTCTGCACCCTACGCATGTTCGGCAAACCGTTTCATGCGCCTGTCACATCCACGTCACACAGCGTGCGATCGGACGTCACAGTTCTGGCCAACCTGCAAGGGCTCACCGGCCCTCGATCAGCGCCGGACCTCGTCTCTACTCTTCAATGCATACGCAGCCGCCTGTGTTCCCGCTCACATCACGGGCCTGATTGCGGGGTTTCGTAGCGCTATGTGGTTGGCCGGATCCTTTTCGTGCCGGATCGGGGCACGGACAAAGGCGGGCCCCGCCGCACGAAGGGGGGAACGTGCGGTGGGGCCCACCTCTGGGACGGCGGCTGCGGGACTGTCAGGTCACCCGGCCGCCTGGCTTTTCTGGTCCTACTGGCTCTGCTGGTTCTTCGTGACCGGGGCCAACTGGTCGACGAGGCCCGGGTGTTGCTTCAGCCAGGTGCGGACGGCGTCCTGCTCCTCGCCCTTGCCGGACTTCTGGATCTGCGCCTCCAGACCGGTGAGCTGGGACTCGGTCATCTTGAAGTCCTTCAGCCACTTGCCGACGTCGGGGTTGTCGGCGGCGAAGCCCTTGCGCGCCACGGTGTGCACGCCGTCGCCCTTGCCCCAGGCGTTCTTGGGGTCCTTGAGCTTCTTCAGCTTGTAGTCGCTGTACGCCCAGTGCGGCGACCAGAGCGTGACGACGATCGGCTGCTTCTTGGCGTACGCCCGCTTCAGCTCGGCCAGCATCGCCGGGGTGGAGCCGTCGACGACGTCGTAGGAGCCCTGGAGGCCGTACTCCTTGAGGACCTTGGTCTTCAGGAGGCCCATCATTCCGGCGCTCGGTTCGATGCCGGTGATCTTGCCGCCGAACTCGGAGGCGTGGGTCTTGAGGTCCGCCAGGGTGTTGACGTCCTTCATGTACGCCGGGACGGTCAGCTCCAGGGAGGTGGAGCCGTACCAGCTGCCGAGGTCGTCGAGCTGCTTGCCGTACTTCTTCCAGTACTCGGCGTGCGTGGTGGGCAGCCAGGAGTCGGTCTGGAAGTCGACCTGGCCGGTGGAGAGGCCGGTGTAGAGCGGGCCCGCCGCGTACTGGGTGGTGGTCACCTTGTAGCCGCGTTCCTCCAGGATCTCCTTCCAGAGGAAGGTGGAGGCGATGCCCTCGTCCCAGGGGATGTAGCCGATGGTGATCTCCTTGCCCTTGCCGACGTCCGTGGCGGAGGTCGCCTTGGTACCGGAGGAGGAGCCCAAGACGCCCATGCCGCCGGCCACCAGGGCGAGGACGACCACGCCGATCACAGCGAAGGCCGGGCGGGGGCGGTAGTTCCAGGGCTTCTCGTTGCCTGCGGCGCGGGCCTTGGCGGCGGCGCGGCGGCCGAGTGGGGAGATCTGGGTGCCGAGCGCGCTGGTCATGCGGTCGAGGTAGATCGCGAGGACGACGATGCCGACGCCCGCCTCGAAGCCGAAGCCGATGTCGAGCTGGCCGATGGCCTCGTTGACGGCGCCGCCGAGGCCGCCGGTGCCGACCATGCCGGCGATGACGACCATCGACAGGCCCAGCATGATGACCTGGTTGATGCCGGCCATGATCGTCGGGAGGGCGAGGGGCAGCTGGACGCGGAGCAGAGTGTCGCGTGGTGAGGTGCCGAACGCCTCGGCTGCTTCCACGAGTTCGGCGTCGACCTGGCGGATGCCCAGCTCGGTCATGCGGACGCCGGGGGCGAGCGCGAAGATCAGGGTGGCGATGACGCCGGCGGAGGTGCCGAGGCCGAAGAAGAGGATCGCCGGGATCAGCAGCACCATCGACGGCATCGTCTGAAGCAGGTCGAGAGCGGGTCGTACAACCGCGCTGACCGTCTTGGAACGGGCCGCCCAGATGCCCAGCGGGATCGAGATCACCAGGGCGATGACGGTCGCCACGAGCACCAGGGCGAGCGTCGACATGGCCCGGTCCCACAGGTCGAGCGAGTCGATGAGCAGGAATCCGGCGAAGGCCAGGACACCCGCGACCAAGCCGCGCAACCACCAGGCGATCACGGCGAAGATGCCCGCGAGGAGCAGGGGTTCGGGGGCGGTGAGGACCGCGTTGATGCCGTCGTACATGCCCTCGACGACCGTCTTGATCGCGTCGAAGAGCCAGGACATGTGGGCGAGGAGCCAGTCGACACCGGAGTCGACCCAGTCGCCGAGCGGGAGCCTAGGCATGGGCGGTCACCTTCTCGCCGCCGTCACGCGGACTGACACAGGGGGTGGGTTCGTGCTGCTCGTCGCCGAGGAAGGCGACCAGGCGCTGCCTGGGGACGACACCGACCAGCTCGTGGTCCTTGTCGAGCACCGCGACGGCGTGCGTGAGGCGGGCGCTGATCGCGCAGAGCTCGTTGAACGGCGTGTCCGGCGTCGCGGTCTCGCAGGCGCAGTCGGCCTCGTCGCCGCGCAGGTCGGTGTCCATGACGGAGCTCGCCGTGAGGACCCGGGAGCGGTCGACGTCCTGGATGAAGGAGGAGACGTAGTCGTCGGCGGGGCGGACGAGGATGTCCTCCGCTGTGCCGGTCTGGACGATGCGGCCGTCGCGCATGACGGCGATGCGGTCGCCGAGGCGCATGGCCTCGTTGAGGTCGTGCGTGATGAAGACGATCGTCTTCTTCAACGACTGCTGCAGTTCCAGGAGTTGGTCCTGCATGTCCCGGCGGATCAGCGGGTCCAGCGCGCTGAACGACTCGTCCATCAGGAGCAGGTCGGCGTCGGTGGCGAGCGCGCGGGCCAGGCCGACGCGCTGCTGCATACCGCCGGACAGCTCGTCGGGCCAGGAGTCCTCCCAGCCGGCCAGGCCGCACAGGGCGAGCGCCTCGCCGGCGCGCTTCAGGCGCTCGGCGCGGGGCACGCCCTGCACTTCAAGACCGTAGGCGGCGTTCTCGCGGACGCTGCGGTGCGGGAAGAGCGCGAAGTGCTGGAAGACCATGCTGATCTTGTGGGCGCGGACCTCGCGGAGTTCGCGGTCGCCGAGCGCGGTCAGGTCCTGGCCGTCGAAGAGGACGCGGCCCGCGGTGGGCTCCAGGAGTCCGTTGAGCATCCGCAGGAGGGTCGACTTGCCGGAGCCGGACAGGCCCATGACGACGAAGATCTGGCCCGGTGCGACGGAGAAGGAGGCGTCGATGACGGCGGCGGTGGTGCCGTCGGCGCGCAGCTCCTCCCGGTCGGCTCCTTCGCGGAGCCGTTCGACTGCCTGGTCGGGTCGTCTGCCGAACACCTTGTACAGATGCTCGGCTTCTAGCCTGGCTGACACGCGTACCTCTCGATCGGGGGCAGGACGGGAGGCGACGGCGACGGACCTGGAAGGCCCCTCGACGGTTGAATGTGCAACCGGCATCGCTCCGAGGCCGCGCCTGCCCATGCTTATCGCGGGCAAACACCGGAGTGGCCCAGCTCACCCACCAGCGGTATTGGTCCCTCCGGGTGACACGAAGGGGTGATCGCCGCCCTGCCGTGCGGCATGATGCGAGGCGTGACCGGACGACTGATGCTCCTCGACACCGCCTCGCTCTACTTCCGCGCCTACTTCGGCGTCCCGGAGTCCGTGAAGGCACCGGACGGGACGCCGGTGAACGCCGTACGCGGGCTGCTCGAGTTCATCGACCGCCTGGTCAAGGACCACCGCCCCGACCAGCTGGTGGCGTGCATGGACGCGGACTGGCGACCGCAGTGGCGGGTCGACCTGATCCCCACCTACAAGGCCCACCGCGTCGCCGAGGTACGCGAGAGCGGCCCGGACGCGGAGGAGGTGCCGGACACGCTCTCCCCGCAGGTGCCGATCATCGAGGCCGTCCTCGACGCGGTCGGCATCGCGCGCGTGGGCGTCGAGCCGTACGAGGCGGACGACGTCATCGGCACGTTCACGGCACATGCCAAGGGCCCGGTCGACATCGTCACCGGCGACCGCGACCTGTACCAGCTCGTCGACGACGCCCGCGGCATCCGCGTCCTGTATCCGATCAAGGGCGTCGGCATGCTCCAAGTCACCGACGAAGCGTTCCTGCGCGAGAAGTACGGCGTCGACGGCCGCGGTTACGTGGATCTGGCGCTGCTGCGCGGCGACCCGAGCGACGGTCTGCCGGGCGTCCCCGGGATCGGTGAGAAGACGGCGGCGAAGCTGCTCGCCGAGTTCGGTGACGTGCCCGGGATCATGGCGGCGATCGACGACCCCAAGTCCAAGCTGACGCCCTCGCAGCGCAAGCGCCTCGACGAGGCACGGCCGTATGTCGCGGTCGCGCCCAAGGTCGTACGGGTCGCCGACGACGTACCGCTGCCCGACGTCGACCCGACGCTCCCGCACGCCCCACGTGACCCGGAGCTGGTGAGCGCGCTGGCGGACCGCTGGGGGCTGGGCGGATCATTGCAACGACTGCTCACCACGCTGGGCGCGTAAGCATTGTTTTTGCTCTCACTTTCTTGCCTGTCACAAAGAATCCAGTGCTAACTTAGGTAAGCCTAAGCATGAGAATCTGGGAGGCCGTCATGGCAGAACGTCCGGCACGGAAGCCGCGTAAGCCCCACTCCGCGCAGGTCGTCCGGACTGAGCGCCTGACCCCCCACATGCAGCGCGTGGTGCTCGGTGGCGAGGGTCTGGCCGAGTTCTCGGCGGACACCTGCACCGATCATTACGTGAAACTGCTGTTCCCGGCCGGGGGTGCGACCTACCCCGAACCCTTCGACATGGAGCGCATCCGCGCCGAGTTCCCGCGCGAGCAGTGGCCGGTGACCCGCACCTACACCGTGCGCGCCTGGGACCCCGAGCACCGCGAGATGACCCTGGACTTCGTGATCCACGGCGACGAGGGCCTCGCCGGCCCGTGGGCGACCCGGGTCCAGCCGGGCGAGACCGTCCACTTCATGGGCCCCGGTGGCGCCTACGCCCCCGACGCGGACGCCGACTGGCATCTGCTCGCCGGGGACGAGAGCGCGCTGCCCGCGATCGCCCGCGCGCTGGAGTCGCTGCCCGAGGGCGCCACTGCGCACGCCTTCGTGGAGGTCTCCGGACCCGAGGAGGAGCAGAAGTTCGACTCCGGCATCGAGGTCGTCTGGCTGCACCGTGGTGACCGTCCGGTCGGCGAGGCGCTTGCCGAGGCCGTACGGGCGCTGGAGTTCCCGGAGGGCCGGATGCACGCGTTCGTGCACGGTGAGGCGGCCTTCGTGAAGGACCTCCGCGCCCTGCTGCGGGTCGAGTTGGCGATCCCGCGCGAGGATCTTTCGATCTCCGGGTACTGGCGGCTGGGCCACAACGAGGACGGGTGGCAGGCGTCCAAGCGGGAGTGGAACGCGAAGATCGAGGCGGAGCAGGAGGGCGTTGCCGCGTAGGTGCGCCGCAGGGGGTGCCACAACGGAGCATTGGTGTCTGCCCGCGCCGTCGTGGCTGGTCGCGCCCACGCGGCGGAGCCGGAAATCGACACAGCCCCGCGCCCCTTTCGGGGCGCTGACCCGGGGCGGCGCCTTTGGAGTGCCGCCCCTGTCGCTTACACCGACCGCTGATACGACCTGAACGTGCGGATCGACAGCCATACCGCCGCTATCGCGAGCGCCAGCAGCGCGCCGCCGCGGCTGAGTACGTCGCCCCAGTCGGGGTGGTCGCTCATCGCCGAACGGCCTGCCACCATCGCCCAGTTGAGTGGGTTGAAGTCGGCGATGTGTCGCATCCACGAGGGCATCTGGGACGGTGCCATGAAGGCGCTGGACAGGAATGTCAGCGGCAGCAGCAGGAAGGTGTTGATGCCGATGATCGACTCCCGCTGCTGCACCAGCATGCCGAGCGCGTTCGACAGCGCCCCGAAGACGGTGCCCAGGAGCACGGAGGCGACGATCAGGATCGCGATGCCGCCGATGCCGCCCGGGTAGTCGGCGCCGCCGAGCAGTCCCAGCAGCACGATGATCGCCGACTGGAGCGCGGTGACGAGGCCGTTGTTGACGACGTTGCCGTTCATCAGCGCGGCCCGGCTGACCGGAGTGGTCAGGAAGCGGTTGAGGGTGCCGCGCTGGATCTCCTCCAACGTGCCCATGCCCGCCCACATGTTGGAGCTGAGGGCACTCATCACGACCACACCCGGGACGAGGTAGTCCAGGTACGAGGTGGTGCCGAAGCCGCCGAGTTCGACGACCTTCTTGAAGAGGTTGCCGAACAGGAACAGCCAGATGACCGGCTGGATGAGGGTGATGACCGCGAAGGCGGGCTGCCGTGCGAACACCATGAGTTGACGCTGCGTCATGTACCAGGTCTGGGAGACGGCGGTGCTCATCGCGCACCTCCGGCGACGGCGAGCCGCTCGGTGCTGTTCGCGTCGGCCTCGGCGTAACGGCGGCCCGCGTAGCGGAGATAGACGTCGTCCAGCGAGGGACGGGCGACGGTCGCGCTGGCGACGCCGACGCCGGCCCGCTCGAACGCGGCCAGCAGGGCGGGCATCGCGGCCGCTCCGTCGTCGGCGCGGGCACTGACCCGGTGCCCGTCGACCAGCACCTCGTGCACGCCCGGCAGTCCGACGAGGGTGCCCCGCAGCAGCGTACGACCGGCGTCGCCGACCGCTTCCCGCAGCTCCAAGTGGACGGCGTCGCCGCGGAGTTCACCCTTGAGGGAGTCGGGGGCGCCTTCCACGACGACCCGGCCGCGGTCGACGATCGCGATGCGTTCGGCGAGCCGGTCGGCCTCTTCGAGGTAGTGCGTGGTGAGCAGGATGGTCAGCCCCTCCTCCCCCGCCAGCCGGCCGATCTCGTCCCACATCGCGGTGCGGGCCTCCGGGTCCAGGCCGGTGGTGGGTTCGTCGAGGAAGAGCACCTCGGGCCGGTGCACCAGGCCGAGCGCCACGTCCAGGCGGCGGCGCATACCGCCGGAGTAGCCCTTCACCGGGCGCTTCGCGGCGTCGGTGAGGGTGAAGCGGTCGAGGAGCTCGTCCACCCGCCGCGTGAGGGCGGCGCCCCTCAAGCCGTAGAGCCTGCCCTGGAGTTGGAGGTTCTCGCGGCCGGTCGCCGTCGGGTCGGCGCCGGAGTTCTGGGCGACCACGCCGATCGCGCGGCGGACCCGGTCGGGGTGGCGCAGCACGTCGTGGCCGGCGACGGTGGCCGTGCCGGAGTCGGGCCTGGCGAGGGTGGTGAGGATCTTGACGGTGGTGGACTTGCCGGCGCCGTTCGGCCCGAGGAGGCCGAAGACGGTTCCGGGTTCGACGGTGATGTCCATGCCGTTGAGGGCGGTGACATCGCCGGGATAGGTCTTGATCAGTTGACGCGCCTCGACCGCGGGCGCACGGGTAGTGCCCATGACAGCTCTCCAAGGAATGAGCGGATGTGCGAGGTGAAAGGTCACGACTGATCCGCGTGAAGAGCGCCCGGCTATCCTGGGTGTGCCGCACCTCGATCGCCTGGCTTTGCCGCACGGCGGGTCAGTTCGGGGTTCGTGACCCCGGCGGGGCTGCTCCAACAGCCCGGTCGGGGTTCTTCGTGTCTAGGTGAACTCCGGTGGCAGCTCCCCCGTTTCGTGGAACTGGCGCCATCCGTCGACGCCGAGCATCGAGCCCTTCCTGATCTCCTCCAGGAAACCGCGCACCCATTCGGCCTGCGCCTCGATCATGTGCAGTTGGTACTCGACCTCGATCAGGAACAGCCGGGGCACCGACTCGTACAGCTTCTCCAGGGCCCCGCGCTCACTCGCCGCCTGCACGTCCAGGTTCTTCACCCGCTCCTCCAGAAGCGTCATCACCTCGTCGGGGTGCAGGGCGCCCAGCAGCGAGAGGGCCGTCTCGAAGATCGGGTACTCCTTGACCGGGCGGGCCAGCAGCTCGGACAGCCACTCGGTCGTCTCCTCGCGGCCGGCCTCGGTCACTCCGTAGACCGTGCGCTCGGGGCGGTTGCCCTTGCGCTCCGTGTCGGCGACCTCGACGAAGCCGTGCTTCTCCAGGTTCTGCACGACCGTGTAGAGCGAGCCGTAGTTGATCTTCGTGCTGGTGTCCTTGCCCTGGCGGCGAAGGGTCTGGGCGATCTCGTACGGATGCATGGGCCCCTGCCAGAGGGTCACCAGCACGGCGAGCGCGAGCGGATTGCCGAGCTTGCGACGCTTCGCAGCCATCGGGATCACCGCCTCCATCCGTACCTCGCGTCCGAATATCCGCGACCGAACATATCGCGAGTTGGGCGAGAGCGTCAATACACACGATGTATCGCGATTCCGCCGCCACGGCAAGAGCGTGAGGACTTAGGCCCCCCGCAGATACGACGGCGTGACGCGGCCGAAACAGCCCCTCCCTAATTTCTGTCACCCGACAGGAATTCAGCTGTCGCCGTCAGGATTCCGCTCTCCTGCGCCGAAGGCAGGTGCCGCCGTGACCACAACAGCCCCCTCCGACCTACGCCCCGATCCGCCGCACTCCCCCAGCTCCGACGACGGCTCCCTCGCGGAGTTCGGCTACCGCCAGGAGCTGCACCGCAGCCTGGGCCGGTACGCGTCGTTCGCGGCCGGGTTCTCCTTCATCTCCGTACTGACGACCGTCTTCCAGTTCTTCGCCTTCGGGTACGCGTTCGGCGGCCCGGTCTTCTTCTGGGCCTGGCCGATCGTGCTGGCCGGCCAGCTCCTGGTGGCGGCCTGCTTCGCGGAACTGGCCGCGCGCTACCCGATCTCGGGCGCGATCTACCAGTGGTCGTCACGCCTCTCCAACGCGACCTTCGGCTGGTTCGCGGGCTGGATCATGGTGATCGGCCAGATCGTTGTGGTGGCGGCAGCCGCCCTGGCCCTCCAGATGGTGCTGCCTGCGATCTGGTCGGGCTTCCAGCTGGTGGGCACGGACCCGGCCCCCACCTCCCCCGACGGCGCGGCCAACGCGGCGGTCCTGGGCGTGATCCTGCTGGTCCTGACGACGGTGGTGAACATCCTCGACAACCGCGTGATGTCGATCATCAACCGGGTCGGGGTGACGGCCGAGATCATCGGCGCGATCCTGATCGTCGTCCTCCTCCTGACCCACTCGAAGCGCACCCCGACCATCACCTTCCACACGACCGGCAGCCTGGAGGGCGGACTCCTCGGCGCCCTGCTGGTCGGCTCGTTCACGGCGGCGTACGTGATGATCGGCTTCGACAGCGCGGGCGAGATGAGCGAGGAGACCCACAACCCGCGCCGCACCGCACCCCGCACGATCCTCACCGCGCTCACCGCCGCGGGCCTGCTCGGCGGCCTGATCATCCTCGGCGGCCTGCTCGCCGCCCCCAGCCTGACCGACGGCCACCTGGGCGTCGACGGCCTCAGCTACGTCCTCACGAGCAGCCTCGGCGACGGCGTCGGCAAGGCCCTGCTGGCGGACGTGGTGGTGGCGATCGCGGTAGCGACGCTGGCCATCCAGACGGCGGCCTGCCGCATGCTCTTCTCGATGGCCCGGGACGGCCAACTCCCCTTCTCGGCCCGCCTGTCCAAGGTCAACGCCCGCACGGGCATGCCCAGCGCCCCGGCCATCGTCGTAGGCACCCTGGCGGCGGCCCTGCTCCTCCTCAACTTCGCCTCCCCGGACGCGTTCCTCGCCATCGGCACCACCTGCATCGTGATGCTGTACCTGGCGTACGCGATGGTGACGGGCCCGCTGCTACTGCGCCGCGTGCGGGGCGAGTTCGAGGTGGAGGGCACGGACGAGACGGGCGCGCGTCTCTTCTCCCTGGGGCGGTGGGGGGTGCCGGTCAACGCGCTGGCGCTTGTCTACGGCCTGGTCATGACGGTCAACCTGGCGTGGCCGCGGGCTGCTGTGTACGACCCGGCGGGTGGGCACTGGTACTTCCAGTGGTTCACCGTGCTGTTCCTGGTGGTGACGGTTACGTTCGGAGCCTTGTACCGGCTCATGCGCGCGCGGCGTGTGCGCTCCGCGACCGAGCCTGCTCGATCTCTTGCGGATTCTACTCAACTGCCGCCTGAATAAGCCTTGTTGTGGTCGGTTGGCGGCGCATGGACGGCGCACTGGACGGAGCGTGAAGCCGCGCATCCGGCAAGCGGAGAACCGCTCCATGCGCCGGGGTAGCACCATGCGCCGGGGCAGCACGCCCTTTTGAGGAGACGTGGGCCGTCGCATGGTCCGGAGCAAGGGCCTTTCAGGGCGAATTGACGACATGACTCGATGTCGCACCCGGGCCGGTTGGAGGTGGTGCCCGGATGCCCGCGACGGCCGGCGGCTCAACACCTCGCGACGGCGCCTTCGTTGAGCTCGGACCGGCCTCGAACAGTTGACTGGACCCGCAGGCACATCGGAAGGTGGAGACGCCCCGCGACCGCACCGTCCGGCGGTCGCCGCCAAAGCCATGGCCGGCGGCACCACCCGGCACGCGGTCGATGAGGCCCGCTCGACCGGGTCGGCCCGCAGGCCTTGTTCGTGTACGAATCAGCCACGCCGCAGTCACGGCGCAGGGAGTACAGCGCGCAGTTCGTGGACTTGGTCGACTCCGTCACCCGGAGGGCACCGTCAAGGAGTCCGCCCCCATTCAGCTGCCAGGGGTCGTAGCCCTGGCCGTCGGCTGCGTGCGGCGGCCCGAGGTCACCCTCCGCGAGTCTCCGATTCCGTGCTCCGCCCAAGCCGAAAGGCCTGACAACCACTGCTGATGCCAGGTCTTGCGTCCCGACAGGAGATCAGCACGATGAGCACATCCGCGCTCCGAGCGCATTACACATGGCAGGGGAACCCGAACGTCGACCTGCTGAATCGCAGCGGCGACGACTGGACGTACGACATGGGGCTCCTGCCCGTCGCGGCCGAACCGGAGGAGTGGGCGGCCATCGGACTCGCCGACTGCACCGCGTGGTGTTACCCCTTCGCGGACAAGGACGAGTTGTTCCTGGCGTACCACCTCTACGCGTGGATGTTCGCCCTCGACCTGCTGTTCCCGCGGACGTTCAAGGCCGAGCGCGACCTGCAAGGAGCGCGGGCCCTGGTCGACCGGCTGTCTCTGTTCATGCCGTTGCACGGCACCTCCCCTGCGCTGCCGAAGCACCCCATAGAGCGGTCCCTTGCCGATTTATGGATACGGATGACGCCGACCAGGTCGACGGACTGGAAGCGCAACATGCGCAACGCCGTGCTGGAATACGCCGACGGGCAGTGCTGGGAGCTGGAATGCATGCGCTCCGGGCGTATCCCTGATCCGGCCGAGTACCTTGTCCGCCGCCGCGGCTCGTTCGGCGGCCAGGTCGGGATCTGCCTCGCCGAGCACGTGGCCGCCGCGGAAGTGCCGGCCCGAGTGCGCCGCTCCCGTCCCTTCCGTGCGCTGACGGACGCCTGGATAGACCTTCAGACTCTCTACAACGACGTCCGCTCCTACCGTCGAGAGGTCGAGAAGGAGGACGAGATATGCAACTTCGTCCTCGTGTTCGCGAGGTTCCTGGACATCTCCATCGACGAGGCCGCGGCCGTGACAACCCGGCTGCGCACGGCCAGGCAGTCGGAGTACGAACACCTTGAGGAGGCTCAACTCCCGGACATCTGCGAACAGTTGCGGCTGAACGGCAACGATCGTGAGCAGTTGTCGGCCGTCGTCGAAGTGATGGGTTACCACCTCGCCGCCGTCGACGCCTGGACGACCACCGCCCCGCGGTATCAGGCGCCTGCCCCGGGAGACATGCCCTCCACGGTTCTCGGATCCTGAGGAACCGAACCGCCGCGTACGCTTGATCGTGATGAGACGCCGTACCCCTCCCCCGCCCTCTCCGCTGCCCCAGCGCGACGGAGTGGATCCGGTGCGGGTGCGGCTGCCGGCCGGGAACACGTGGGCGACCGTGCGGGATCATCTCGTGGCGCGGCTCGCGGCCGGGGCCGAGGTGATCGACACCATGCTCGCCGAGGAACGGATCGTGGACGTCACCGGACGCCCGGTGTCGCGGGAGACGGCGTACGCGCCCGGGATGTTCGTGTGGTTCCACCGGGAGCTGCCGGACGAGGAGCGCGTGCCGTTCCCGATCGACGTCGTGTACCGGGACGAGCACGTGGTGGTGGCCGACAAGCCGCACTTCCTGGCCACCACCCCGCGCGGCAGCCACGTCGCCGAGACGGCCCTGGCGCGGCTGCGGCGGCAGCTGGGAATCCCGGCACTGGGCGCGGCCCACCGCCTCGACCGGCTGACGGCCGGGCTGGTGCTGTTCATCGTGCGACCGGAGGAGCGCGGCGCGTACCAGTCGCTGTTCCGCGACCGGCGGGTGGCGAAGGAGTACGAGGCGGTGGCCCCGTACGACCCGACGCTGGTCCTGCCGCGCACCGTGCGCAGCCGGATCGTCAAGGAGCGCGGGATCCTGGCGGCCCAGGAGGTCGAGGGCGAGACCAACGCCATCAGCCGGGTCGAGTTGCTGGAGCACCGCCACGGGCGGGCCCGGTACCGGCTCACTCCGCGTACCGGGCAGACGCACCAACTGCGGGTGCACATGAGCGCGTTGGGCGTGCCCATCCTCGGCGATCCGCTCTATCCGGTGGTGACCGACCCCGTGCCGGCCGGTGATTTCCGGCGTCCGCTCCAACTGCTGGCGCGGGGCCTGGAGTTCACCGATCCGGTCACGGGGTGCGAGCACCGGTTCGTCAGCCCGCGGGTGCTGCGGGCCTGGTCGTCGTACGAGGAGTGGGCGGAGTGACCGCGGTGGCCGGTCGCCTCATTCGCCGTGCCACCAGCGCAGGAAGCGGCGGAACAGGCCCGGTCGGTGGGCCGGTTCGGGCACCGGCGCCGCGGCGGGCACCGCGGTGGGCTCGTCGACCGGGGCGGCGGGCGCCGGAACCGTGGGCGGGGTCGGCACGAAGCTGACCTGCCAGTCGTTCGGGCGCTGCCGCAGCGACGGGTTGATGGCGGGTTGCTCGGCGACGTCCTGCTGGGCCTTCGGCGTGAACCGCACCGGCAGTTCCACCAGGTGCCGGTTCCCGATGGACGACCGCCAGCGCAGTTCGTCCTCCTCGCAGGCGAGCTGGATGTCCGGAACCCGGGTCAGCAGCGCGTCGACGCCCACGTCGGCGATGGCACGGCCGATGTCCTGGCCCGGGCACTCATGAGGGCCACCGCTGAAGGCGAGGTGCGAGCGGTTGCCCATCATGTTGGCCTTGAGGTCGGGCCGCACCCGGGGGTCCACGTTGCCCGGCGCGGGCGCGAACAGCAGTCCGTCGCCCTTGCGGATGCGCTGGCCGCCCAACTCCGTCTCCTGCTTGGCGAAGTAGGCGAAGACGGTGCTGAACGGCGGCTCGTCCCACAGGGACTGCTCGACCGCCTCGGGCACGGTCATCTGGCCGCCGTTCAGCTGGGCCCGGAAGCCCGGTTCCGTGAGCACCATGCGCAGCACGTTGGCGAGGAGGTTGGCCGTGGTCTCGTAGGAGGCGAGGAGCACCACGCGCAGGTGTTCCCTGACCTCGTCGTCGGTGAGCCCCGCCGGGTGGGTGACGAGGTGGCTGGTGAAGTCGTCCTGCGGCTGGGCCCGGCGCCGTACGGCGAGCCGGCTGAGGACCTCCATGAGGTAGGCGTGGCTGGCGAGCGCGGTCTCGGTGCCCTTGAGACAGTCGCGGGCGGCCTGTACCAGCCGGTCGCCGTACTCCTCGGGCATGCCGAGGATCTCGCACATGACCGCCATCGGCAGATGCTCGGCGAACTCGGCGACCAGGTCGGCGTTGCCGTCCTCGCAGAACTGGTTGACGAGGTGTTGGGTCGCACGGTTGATGTGGCGGCGGATGCCCCGGTGGTCGATGGTCGACATGGCGCCGGTGACCGCGCCGCGCAGCCGCAGGTGCTCGTCGCCCTCGGCGTGCGCGCAGATGGGCTGCCAGGCGAAGTGCGGCATCAGCGGGTGGTCGGGCTTGACCGTGCCGTCCAGCATGGCGGTCCACAGCCGGCTGTCCTTGCAGTACTGCGAGGGGCTGCTCACCATGTGCAGGTTCTCGCCGTGACCGAGCACCACCCAGATCGGCACGTCCTGGTGCAGCAGCGCGGGGGCCACCGCACCGTGTTCGGCGCGGAGTTTCTCGTACACGGCTCCCAGGTCCTCGGCCTCGGGACCGTACAGCCGGCGCAGCCCGCCGGGGCCCGTGCCGTGTGCGGGGCAGCCGGGCGGGGGGCCGAGCCTGGTGTCGTCCGTATCGGTCGGGGAGTGCGGTTCAGGCGTCACAGTGATCGCTCCGAGAACTGAAGTGGATCCGGTGTCGGGGGAGTTGGGCGGGTCAGGTGAGTGAGCCCGTCATCGCCAGGGAGTGCAGGAAGCGCATCAGGGTCATCAGGACGTCCCGGCTGGAGGCGCGGCGGCGCGCGTCGCACTCGATGATGGGGACGTCCGGCGACAGGTCGAGCGCCGTACGCAGGTCCTCGATGGGGTAATGCGGGCCGTCCGGGAAGGAGTTGACGGCGATCACGAACGGCACCCCGCGCTCCTCGAGCCGTCCTATGACGTCGAAGCTGACTTCGAGGCGCCGGGTGTCGATCAGCACCACCGCGCCGAGCGCGCCCTCGAACAGCCCGTTCCACAGGAACCAGAAGCGTTCCTGGCCGGGGGTGCCGAACAGGTACAGCACCAGTTGGTCGGTGATGCTGATGCGGCCGAAGTCCATCGCGACGGTGGTGGCCGTCTTGGTGTCCGAGCCGTAGTTGTCGTCGACGCCGACGCCGGCCTGCGTCATGGTCTCCTCGGTGGTCAGCGGCCTGATCTCGCTGACCGAACCGACCATGGTCGTCTTGCCGACCCCGAAGCCGCCGACGATCACGATCTTCACCGCGGCCTGGGCCGTGTGCGGGAGATGGTCCTCGGTGCGAGGGCCCGTGATGGTGTCAGAGCTTTTGAAGTCCATGCATCACCGCTTCGAGGAGGGAACGGTCGGGGAGCGCCTGGCGGACGATCGGGGCGCGCGCCTGCACCAGTTCGGCCGTCAGCAGCTCGGTGAGCAGGACGGTCACCACGCTGTACGGCAGGTTGAGATAGGCCGACAGCTCGGCCACGGACAGGGGGGCGATACAGAGCCCGAGCAGGGCCGCCTGCTCGGGAGTGGCCGACTGCGGCGCGTCGGAACGCGCCACGATCAGCGTGACCAGGTCGAGTTCGGCCCGGTCTCCGTCCTCGGTCGAGCCGGTGAGCACGTACAGCCGCTCGGGGATCTTTCCTTCGCCCGGTTTCTTGCCGGGTTCGGGCGGCGCCTTCTCCGCGGGTTGTCGCCGCTGGCGTTGCGGAGGAGTCATACGGTCTGCCCGTTGCGCCTCGGCGGGCTGGTGAGGTGGGCGCCGATTCTGACGACGAGGTCACGCATCCGGTTGCTCATCAGACCGGGCTCGGCGACCACGTCGGACAGGACGGCCAGGTAGGCGTTGGCGCCCGCGGCCATCAGGTAGAAGTAGCCGCCGTTGATCTCGATGATGACCATCTTCATCCGGCCGTCGCTGCCCGGGATCTCGGAGGCGACGGCACCCGCCAGACTCTGCAGTCCGGCACAGGCCGCGGCGACACGGTCCGCCGCGTCCGGGTCGCCGCCGTAGCGGGCGATGCGCAGCCCGTCGGCGGAGAGCACGACGATCTGCTGGATGCCGGGCACGCCGTCGGCGAGATCCTTGAGCATCCAGTCGAAGTTGGCGCGCTGCTGGATCACTTGAGGTCCCCCTCGTCGTCGGCCTCGACTCGGGCCGGCTCGGTCTTCTGGATGAAAGCGGTCGGGTCCGGGTCACCCTTGAGGCCTTCCATGAACGCCTCGACCCACAGGCCCGGTTCGGGTTCGTCCTTCTTCTCCGGCTCCGGCTCGGGCGTGCCCCAGGCGGAGCGGGCCTCCCGTGCGGCGGCCTCGGCGCGCTCGGCGGCGGCCTGTTCGGCGTACCGCTGGGCGAGCGGGACCTTGACCCGGCTACGGCGCTGCGGCAGGCCGCCCGCCGTCCACTCGGTGACCTCGGGAACCTCGTCCTCCATGCTCACCGAGGCCGGGATGCGCGGGCTCGTGGGACGGCGCCGCTTGATCGTGCGCTTGGGGCCGTCGACGGCGCCGAGTTCGGCCTTGGGCATGGCGGTGGCGCCGATGCCGTGGGCGAGTCCGGGTGCGGTGCCGGGGGTGAGCATCTCGCTGGGCACGATCAGGACGGCACGGACGCCGCCGTAGGCCGAGGCGCGCAGCGAGATCTGCATGTTGTACGTCGCGCAGAGCCGGCCGACGACCTGGAGGCCCAGGCGCGGGCTCTCACCGAGGTCCTGGAGGTCGGTACCGGCCTTGGCGCGCTCCAGCATGCCCTCGGCGCGGGCCCGCGACTCCTCGCTGAGGCTGACGCCGCCGTCCTCGATCTCGATGGCGACACCGGTCTGCACCTCTACGGCGGTGACGTGCACCTTGGTCTGCGGGGGCGAGTAGCGGGTGGCGTTGTCGAGGAGTTCGGCCGCCGCGTGGATGACCGGCTCGACGGAGATGCCGCGGATGTTGACCTTGGCGATGGAGTGCAGCTCGATGCGGCGGTACTCCAGGATGCGGGACATGGCGCCGCGCAACACGCTGTACAGCGGCACCGGTTCGGGCCACTGGCGACCGGGGCGGCCACCGCCGAGCACCGAGATGGAGTCGGCGAGCCGACCGATCAGCGCGGTGCCGTGGTCGATGCGCAGGAGGTCGTCGAAGACCTCCGGGTTACGGCCGTGGTCCTCCTCCATCTCCCGGAGTTCCTTGGCCTGTTGGTGGACGATGGCCTGCACACGGCGGGCGATGCTGACGAAGGAACGCTGCGCGGAGTCACGCATGTTCTCCTCGCGCTCCACGATCCTGAGCACGGTCCTCAGCAAGTCGCGCTGCGGATCGGGAAGTTGCCGCCACTCCGGATCGGCGTCGACGACTTGGCGAATCACCTCTCCGGGGGATTCTCCACTGCTGAGCCGGTGCAGCGTGGCGGGCAGGATCTCCTGACCGAGGCGGACCATCTCCTGGTTCTGGTCGGCGAGCCGCCGTTCCAGATACGCGGTGTGACGGTCGTGCTCGGCGCGGGCGTCCCGCAGGTTGCGTCCGCGGCGTACCGCTTCGGCCGCCGTCATGATCACCAGCAGGGTGGCGACGGCTCCGCACCAGCCGACGGCGATCCGGGCAGGCCCCGCCACCAGGGCGACGGCGGCCCCGGTCGCCGCGGCCATCACTATGGCAGGCGGCAACAGCACGCGCGCGTAGGGAAGTTCACGGCCGGCGGGAGGCGATTGAACACTCACCATGTATGCCCTCTAAGACAGGTCGGCTGGGGGGATCGGGGGAATCTGGGGGGAGCTTCTGTATCTTTTGCATGTTTGGGAACAAGCGCACGAATACAGCCCAACTCGGTGCGCTGCGGGCGAGCTTAGTCCGACCGGATCACCGCTGTGTCATATTCAGCAAGCCCCTGAAAACGGACATGAAAGAGGAGTACCCTCAGCCCATTTACACGCAGCGGCTTCAATCGCACACAGCGAGTTACGGCGCACGAGCATACGAATATCACTCACCGTAACGAGTGAAGCATCCGTTCCGGATCAGCTTCCGGCGATGCGCAGCGCGGCGTCGGCCGTCGCCTCCGCGAAGGCGGACACCGGCCGCTCGGGGTCGGAGCGGTGCACCAGGATGACGCCCTCGATGAGCCCGAACACCAGATCCGTCCGCAGCTCCAACTCGCTCTTCGCAAGCGCCCCACCGGCGACCGTCGCGGCGAGCAACTGCCGGTAGGCGTCCTTGAGTTCGGCGCGTACGGCATGGAAGCCGGCGAACCGCTCGGCGCGCACTTCGGGCAGCAGATACAGCCCGCCGAGATTGTGCGAACCCCCGCACAGCAGCTCGACGTCGGTTCGGCACAGCTCCCACAGCCGACCCTCGGCCGG
This sequence comes from Streptomyces prunicolor, assembly GCF_045162825.1. Lineage (NCBI taxonomy): Bacteria > Bacillati > Actinomycetota > Actinomycetes > Kitasatosporales > Streptomycetaceae > Streptomyces > Streptomyces prunicolor. The sequence goes on from NZ_CP108676.1 coordinate 2,115,199, forward strand.
GGTCGCGTCGTCCGCGAGGAGTTCCCGGGCGTACGCCAGCGAGGGCGTGACCGTGGACTCCAGAAGGTCCGCGAGCAGCTCTTCCTTGCCGGAGACGTAGTGGTACATCGACGCCTGCCGCATGCCCGCGCGCTCGGCGACGGCCCGGGTGGTGGTGGCCGCGTAGCCGCGGGTGGTGAACAACTCGGCCGCGGCGGAGAGGAGTTCGGCGCGCGGGGACAGTCCGCTGTCCGGCCGCTGATCGGCCCGCGGCCTGCCGACCCGGCGGCCCCCCTGTGCACCTGTTGTCCCCATGCGTTCGATCCTCGCACACGGCCCCGGACGGCGGACGCCCACCGAATGCGCGCCGAGCGACCGTCGGACGCCCGGTGATCTCCGTGAGGGCTCGGTAACCGACCGGCAACACCCGGGCAACCCCGATGACCCGCCCGCCTCCTAATTTCTGTCAAGCGACAGAAATGCCGCACGACCAAGACGTCCCCGCAGCCGGAGGTCCCCCGCGATGGCGACAGCGACCACTTACGGAGCCCGCGACCACGCCCGCGCCCAGGAGGGCAAGCGGGCCGAGGCGATGCCCGTCGTCCCGGCCGGCGACTGGCCGGCCCCGCCCTGCGAGGCGGGCCACCTGGTGTGGGCCGAGACGGTCGCGGGCGGCAACTACACGCACCGCGTCCTGGCCCGCGGCACCGAACTCCGCCTGACCGACCTGCGCGGCGACGCCTGCGCCCACCTGCTCCTGTACGCGGCGGACCGCCCGTGGGAGCGCCTGAACGTCGCCGACACGGTCAAGGTCCAGTGGAACGCCTACCTCGGCGAGGGCCAGCTCCTCCTCTCCGACCAGGGCCGCGTCCTCGCCTCCCTCGTCGCCGACACCTCCGGCCGGCACGACGCGCTCTGCGGCACCTCCACCCTCGCCCGCAACACCGAGCGCTACGGCGACGGCACCCCGCAGTCCGGCTCCCCTGCCGGACGGGAGCTGTTCAAGCTCGCCGCCGCCAAGAACGGCCTGGAACCAAGGGACTTGCCGCCCTCGCTCTCCTTCTTCCAGGGCGTCGAGGTCCGCGACGACGGCTCCCTCGACTTCACCGGCTCGACCGGCCCCGGCGGCAGCGTGACCCTGCGCGCCGAACAGGACGTGACGGTACTGATCGCGAACGTGCCGCATCCGGCCGACCCGCGCGACGACTACGTCAACTCCCCGCTGGAGGTGCTCGCTTGGCGCGCCGAGGCGACCAAGCCGGGCGACCCGCTGTGGGAGGCCACGCCCGAAGGCCACCGCGCGTTCCTCAACACCACGGAATTCCTTGCCGCAAGGGGGCTCGCATGAGCACGACCGTCGTTCCCGCCCGCGCCGCGTGGTCCGCCGTCATCCGCACGGGCGAGACCCTCACCATCACCGACCTGCACGGCAACCAGGCCGTCGACTTCCTCGTCTACGACGTCTACGACACGTCGGTCCGCTACAGCGCCCCCGACACCATCCAGGCCCAGGGCAACCTCTTCCTGACCACCGGCAGCGTGCTGATGTCCAACGAGCACACCCCGCTGATGACCGTCACGGACGACGAGGTCGGCCGGCACGACACGGTCGGCGGCGCCTGCTCCAAGGAGTCCAACACCCTGCGCTACGGCCACCACACGTGGTCGCAACACGCCTGCGTCGACAACTTCCTTGCGGAGGGCGCCCGTTACGGCCTCGGCAAACGCGACCTGGTCTCCAACATCAACTGGTACATGAACGTGCCGGTCGAGAAGGACGGCACCCTCGGCATCGTCGACGGCCTCTCCGCACCGGGCCTGAAACTGACCCTGCGCGCCGAACGCGACGTCCTGGTCCTGGTCTCCAACTGCCCCCAGATCAACAACCCTTGCAACGGCTTCGAGCCGACGGCGGTGGAGATGACGATCACCGAGGCGGCCGTTGAAGAGGACGCCGCTCAGAGGGATGCCGCATGACCTTCGACACGCTGCTGATTGCCAACCGGGGCGAGATCGCCGTCCGCATCATCCGCACGGCCCGCGAACTCGGCCTGCGCACGGTCGCCGTGTACTCCGACGCCGACCGCTCGGCACCCCACGTCCGGCTCGCCGACGAGGCGGTACGACTCGGCCCGGCACCCGCCAAAGAGTCGTACCTGGACGCCGACTTGGTCCTCAAGGCGGCCAAGGACACGGGCGCGGGCGCGATCCACCCCGGCTACGGCTTCCTCTCCGAGGACGCGGCCTTCGCCCGCCGCTGCGAGGACGCGGGAATCGTGTTCGTGGGCCCGACTCCCGGACAGCTGGAGCTGTTCGGCGCCAAACACACGGCACGGGCGGCAGCCGAGGCAGCAGGCGTCCAACTGGCTCCGGGCACAGGCCTGTTGGCGAACCTGGACGAGGCTCTCACCCAAGCAGCCCTGATCGACTACCCCGTCATGCTCAAGGCGACCGGCGGAGGCGGCGGCATCGGCATGTCGGCCTGCCACTCCCCCGCTGAACTGACCGAGTCCTGGGAGCGGGTGCAGCGCGTGGCCGCCGCCTCCTTCTCCTCGGCCGGCGTCTTCCTGGAACGCCTGGTCGAGCACGCCCGCCATGTCGAGGTGCAGGTCTTCGGCGACGGCGAGGGCAGGATCGTCACCTTCGGCGACCGCGACTGCTCCCTCCAACGCCGCAACCAGAAGGTGGTGGAGGAAGCCCCCGCACCGGGCCTCCCCGACCACATCCGCACCCAACTGGCAACCTCCGCCCGCGACTTGTGCGCCTCGGTCGGCTACCGCTCAGCCGGGACGGTCGAGTTCGTCTACGACGCCGCCCGCGAGGAGGCCTACTTCCTGGAGGTCAACACCCGTCTCCAGGTGGAACATCCGGTCACCGAGGAGGTCTACGGCGTCGACCTGGTCGCCTGGATGCTGCGGCTGGCCCAGGGCGAGCCCGACGTCGTCCGCGAACCCGGCGCCCCACGCGGCCACGCCGTCGAGGCCCGCGTCTACGCAGAGGACCCGTCCCGTGAACACCGGCCCAGCGCGGGCCTGTTGACCCGGGTCGAGTTCCCGCACGGGGTGCGCGTCGACGGCTGGGTGGAGACCGGCACCGAGGTGACGACGTCGTACGACCCGATGCTCGCGAAGGTCATCGCGTACGGCCCCGACCGCGCCCACGCGCTCCAACGGCTCGACGAGGCGCTGGCCCGCACCCGCGTGGACGGCATCGAGACGAACCTCGGCCTGGTCCAAGCGGCGCTGGCCGAACCGGACTTCGGAGCAGCCACCCACTCCACGGCAACCCTCGCCACCGTCACCGACCCCACCCCCCGCATCGAGATCGTCTCCGGCGGCACCCTCACCACGGTCCAGGACTGGCCCGGCCGCACCGGCTACTGGCAGGTCGGCGTCCCCCCGTGCGGCCCGATGGACGACCTCTCCTTCCGCCTCGGCAACCGCGCGCTCGGCAACGACGAGGGCTCCCCCGGCCTCGAATGCACCCTCCAGGGACCGACGTTGAGGTTCACCCACACCACCACGGTGTGCGTGACGGGCGCCCCGGCACCGGTGACGGTCGACAGCGCCCCGGTCCCGCAGTGGGAACCGGTGACGGTACCCGCGGGCGCGACCCTGGAGATCGGCACCCCGGCCGAACACGGCCTGCGGACCTACGTGTTGTTCGCGGGCGGCCTGGACGTACCCGCCTTCCTCGGCAGCGCGAGCACCTTCACTCTGGGCCGATTCGGCGGACACGGCGGCCGGGCGCTGCGCACCGGCGACGTCCTGCACGGCGGCACGGTCACCGAGGGCACACCCGTACCCACCGCCGACCGCCCCACCTTCGGCGCCGTGTGGGACGTAGCAGCGGTCGAAGGCCCGCACGCCGCACCGGAGTTCTTCACCGAGGACGACATCCGCGACTTCTACGCGGCCGACTGGAAAGTCCACTTCAACTCGGCGCGCACGGGCGTCCGCCTGGTCGGCCCGAAACCCCGCTGGGCCCGCACCGACGGCGGCGAGGCGGGCCTGCACCCGTCCAACATCCACGACACCCCGTACTCGGTCGGCGCCGTCGACTACACGGGCGACATGCCGGTGTTGCTGGGCCCCGACGGCCCCTCCCTCGGCGGCTTCGTCTGCCCCGCGACGGTCATCAGCCAAGAGCGCTGGAAACTGGGCCAGTTCAGGCCCGGCGACACGGTCCGCTTCGCCCCGGTGAACGTCGACGGCTCGCCCCGCCCCGACATAGTGGATGGCGGAATCCTGGCCAGGGACGGAGACGTCACCTTCCGCCGCAGCGGCGACGACAACCTCCTCGTCGAATTCGGCCCCATGCAACTGGACTTGGCGCAACGTATGCGGGTCCACGCCCTGATGGAGGCGGTGGCGGAGGCCGACTTCGAGGGCGTCACGGACCTCACCCCGGGCATCCGCTCCCTCCAGATCCAGACGGACCCGACCCGCCTCCCCCAGTCCCAACTCCTGACCTCCGTAAGGGAGATAGCGGCAGCACTCCCACCCACGGACCAACTGATCGTCCCCTCCCGCACGGTCCACCTCCCCCTCTCCTGGGACGACCCGGCGACCCGCGAGGCCATCGCCCGCTACATGGCCGGCGTCCGTGACGACGCCCCTTGGTGCCCCTGGAACATCGAGTTCATCCGCCGCGTCAACGGCCTGGACTCGGTCGAGGACGTCTACGCCACGGTCTTCGACGCGGAGTACCTCGTACTCGGCCTGGGTGACGTCTACTTGGGCGCACCCGTGGCCACCCCCCTGGACCCCCGCCACCGCCTGGTGACGACGAAGTACAACCCGGCCCGCACCTGGACCGCCGAGAACTCGGTCGGCATCGGCGGGGCGTACCTCTGCATCTACGGCATGGAGGGCCCCGGCGGCTACCAGTTCGTGGGCCGTACGACCCAGGTGTGGTCGGGCTGGCAGCAGCGCGGCGCGTTCGAGCAGGGCTCCCCGTGGCTGCTCCGCTTCTTCGACCGCATCAAGTGGTACCCGGTGGAAGCGGACGAACTCCTCGATCTCCGGGCCGACATCATCTCCGGCCGCTTCGTCCCGCGCATCGAGGAGGGCACGTTCTCGCTCGCCGAGTACGAGGCGTTCCTCACCGAGAACGCCGAGTCCATCGCGGAGTTCAGGTCCCGCCAGCAGACCGCGTTCGGCGCGGAACGCGACGCCTGGGAGGCAGCGGGCGAGTTCACCCGGGCGGAGGCGGCAGCCGCCCCGGCGCCACCGCAGGCCGAGGTGACGGTCCCGGCCGGGGGACGCCTGGTGGAGGCCGAATTCGCCGCGTCCGTCTGGCAGTTGAACGTGGAGCAGGGCGACGAGGTGACCCTCGGCCAACCCCTCCTGGCCCTGGAGGCGATGAAGATGGAGTCCAGGGTGCACGCCCCCATGGCCGGCACAGTCACGGAAATCCTGGCCAGGCCCGGCGACCAGGTGGAAGCGGGCACGGCGCTGCTGGTCCTCGCTCCCGGACCCTGAACCTGAAGCCCACGAGCCGAACCGCAAGGAGCACAAGAGAGATGTCGACCACCGTGTCCCGAATCCGCGCCGCCTACGCCCGCATAGAGGCGGTGGACCGCCCAGAGATCTGGATCGACCTACGCCCGCAGCCGGAGGTCGAGTCCGAAGCGAGGGCGATCGACGAGCGCGTATCGGCAGGCGATCAACTCCCCCTCGCGGGCCGCCTGTTCGCGGCCAAGGGCAACATAGACGTCCACGGCCTCCCGACAACGGCGGGCTGCCCTGCCTACGCCTACGAGCCGTCGGCCGACGCCCCGGTGGTGGCCCGCCTCCGCGCGGCAGGCGCGATCGTGCTCGGCACCACGAACCTCGACCAGTTCGCCACGGGCCTGGTCGGCACCCGCTCCCCGTACGGCGCGGTCCGCAACGCCCACGATCCCGAGCGGATCAGCGGCGGCTCCAGCGCCGGTTCGGCGGTCGCCGTAGCCCTCGGAATCGTCGACTTCGCCCTCGGCACCGACACGGCGGGCTCGGGCCGGGTCCCGGCCGCGTTCAACGGCATCGTCGGCCTGAAGCCCACCCGGGGCCTGGTCCCCACCGCGGGCGTGGTCCCGGCCTGCGCCTCGATCGACTGCGTGACGGTCTTCGCCCGCACCCTCCCCGAGGCCGAACAGGCCCTGTCCTTCATGACCTCCCCACCGACCCGCACCCTCCCGCCCCTCCCCCAACGCACCCCGGGCCCCTGGCGCATAGCGGTCCCCCCACGAGACCAGCTGGGCGAACTGGACGAGGGCTGGGCGGAAGCCTACGAGGAGGCAGTCACCCGCCTCCGCTCAGCGGGCTGCGAGATCCGCACCCTGGACCTCATCCCGTTCACGGAAGCGGCGGCGATGCTGTACCAGGGGGCGTTCGTGGCCGAGCGCTACACAGCGGTAGGGGCATTTGTCGACAAGGCGATCGCCTCCGGCACCGAGGGCCTGGACCCCACAGTCACCGGAATCATCACCCGAGCCCGAGACATCCCGGCCCACCAGCTGTACGCCGACGAGGAACGCCTGGCCGCCCTCCGCACCCGCGCCCTCTCCGAACTGGCCGACGCGGACGCCCTGTTGCTCCCGACGACTCCGGGCCACCCGACCCTGGCCGAGGTAGCCGAAGACCCCCTGGGCGCAAACGCCCGCCTGGGCCGCTTCACCAACTCCACCAACCTCTTCGACCTGGCGGCGGTAGCAGTCCCGTCGGGCAAGGTGAACGACCTCCCCTTCGGCGTGATGCTGATCGGCCCGACGTTCACGGACGACCGCCTGGCGCAGATAGCGCGCGACCTGGCTCCGGAGACCTACATCGCCGTAGTGGGCGCCCACCTGACAGGCCAGCCCCTCAACCCCCAACTTCTGTCCCTGGGCGCCCGCTTGGACCGCACGACGACAACGGCCCCGGTCTATCGCCTGCACGCCCTGACAACAACTCCGCCCAAGCCGGGCTTGGTTCACGTCGGCGAGGGCGGAGCGGCGATAGAGACAGAGGTATGGCGCCTACCCGCAGAGGGCCTGGGCCGCCTGCTGGCAAGCCTGCCCCGCCCGATGACTCTGGGCAGCGTAGAACTGGCAGACGGAACAAGGGTCCCGGGTTTCCTGTGCGAGCCGAGCGCGCTGTCCAACGCAGAGGACATCACAAGCTACGGCGGCTGGAAAACGTACCTGGGCCGGACTTTTTAGGGGCGCGGGGAACTGCGCGACCAGCCACAGCGAACCCGCACCCGCCAACGAACCCTCACCCCACCGACGAGTAGGCCACAACCCCCCGCAGCAACAACTCAACAGCCTTCCGCGCATTCTTCGCCACAGTGGAAGACGCCTCGCCCCCAGTAACCGGCGCCGCAGCAGAAATCTGCCCCAGAACATCGATCACCTGCTTACACCACCGAACGAAGTCCCCGGCAGGCATCTCCACCTCCCGAAGCACCTCGTCCAACCCCTTCCCACTGGCCCACATATACGCGGCCCAGGCAAACCCAAGATCAGGCTCCCGCTGCCCGACCCCCTCGGTCTGAGTGATCCGGAAATCCTCCTCAAGGGCGTCAAGCCGCCCCCAGATCCGCACCATCTCCCCCAGCGCGGCCTTGGCCGCACCCGACGGCACCTTGGGAACCGTCGCGTCGTCACTGACCCGAGCCTCGAACACCAACGCAGAGACGCACGCGGCGAGTTCGGCAGGAGCAAGCCCCTCCCAAACCCCCTCCCGCAGACACTCACTGGCCAGCAGATCAAGCTCGCCGTACAGCCGCGCCAGCCGCTTCCCGTGCTCGGTGACCTCGTTGCCCCGTAGATAATCAAGGTCGGTCAGCAACGCGACGATCCGGTCGAAGGTCCGGGCGATCGTGTTCGTCCGTCCCTCGATCCGCCGCTCCAACTGCGTGGTGTCCCGCTGCAACCGGTGATACCGCTCGGCCCAACGCGCGTGATCCTCACGGTCGTTGCACCCATGACACGGATGCGCCCGGATCGCCGTACGCAACTGCGCGATCTCCCGGTCGTCCGCGGCCTGCGAGCGCTGCTTGCGGGCCCGCTCCGGCGGAATGTGCCCGGCCTTGGTGCGCAGCGCGGAGGCGAGGTCCCGACGGGACTGCGGGGAACGGGCGTTGAAGGACTTCGGGATGCGCATCCGGTCCAACGCCTCGACGGGGACGGGGAAGTCCATCGACGCGAGCCGCTTGACCTGCCGCTCGACGGTCAGGACCAGCGGACGCGGTCCGTCGTGCTGCTCGAATCCGCGATGCCCGTTCGACCGCCCGGCGGGCAGTCCCGGGTCCAACACCAGTGCCAGACCCGCGTACTTGCCGGTCGGGACATGGATGACGTCACCCGGCTTGAGCTTCTCCAGCGCCACGGCGGCCTCGGCGCGGCGCTGTGCCACGCCCTGCCGGGCCAGCTCGGTCTCGCGGTCCTTGAGCTCGCGGCGCAGCCGCATGTAGTCGTCGAAGTCGCCCAGGTGGCAGGTCATGGAGTCCTTGTAGCCCTCCAGACCCTCCTCGTTCCTCTGCACCTGCCGCGAGATCCCGACGACCGACCTGTCGGCCTGGAACTGCGCGAAGGACGTCTCCAGCAGCTCCCGCGACCGGTGCCGCCCGAACTGCTCGACGAGGTTGACCGCCATGTTGTATGACGGCTTGAAGCTGGAGCGCAGCGGGTACGTGCGCGTGCCGGCCAGTCCCGCGAGGTGCTCGGGGCTGATCCCGCGCTGCCACAGCACGACGGCGTGACCCTCGACGTCGATGCCGCGGCGGCCGGCCCGACCGGTCAGCTGGGTGTACTCGCCGGGGGTGATGTCGGCGTGCTGCTCGCCGTTCCACTTGACGAGCTTCTCCAACACCACCGAGCGCGCGGGCATGTTGATGCCGAGCGCCAGGGTCTCCGTGGCGAACACGGCCTTCACGAGCCCGCGCAGGAACAGCTCCTCCACGACCTCCTTGAACGTCGGCAGCATGCCCGCGTGGTGGGCCGCGATGCCACGCTCAAGACCTTCCAACCACTCGTAGTACCCGAGGACATGCAGGTCCTCGTCGGGAATGGACGCCGTGCGCTCCTCGACGAGGGCGCGCACCTTCTCCCGCGCCTCGTCGTCGTTGAGCCGCAGCCCGGCGTACAGACACTGCTGTACGGCGGCCTCGCAGGCGGCGCGGCTGAAGATGAACGTGATGGCGGGCAGCAGGTCCTCGTTGTCCAGCCGCTCGATGACCTCGGGGCGGCCCGGTGTCCACACCCGCGAACGCGATCTGCGCTCCCGCTCCCGGTCGGCCTCGCGCATGGCACGGCCGCGCTTGCGGTCCTGGTACGAGGGGCGCTGCGCCTCCATGCGGGCCAGGCGGGTGAGGTCGGGGTTGACGGCCTTCTTGCTGCCCTCGCCCTCCTCGAAGAGGTCGTACATCCGCCGCCCGGCGAGCACGTGCTGGAACAGCGGCACGGGCCGGTGCTCGGAGACGATCACCTCGGTGTGACCGCGGACGGTGTCGAGCCAGTCGCCGAACTCCTCGGCGTTCGACACGGTCGCCGACAGGGAGACCAGGGTCACCGACTCGGGGAGGTGGATGATCACCTCCTCCCATACGGCGCCGCGGAAGCGGTCGGAGAGGTAGTGCACCTCGTCCATGACCACATAGCCGAGGCCGAGGAGGGTCTGCGAACCGGCGTACAGCATGTTGCGCAGCACCTCGGTGGTCATGACGACCACCGGGGCTTCGGAGTTGACGCTGTTGTCGCCGGTGAGCAGGCCGACCTTGTCCGCGCCGTAGCGGCGGCACAGGTCGGCGTACTTCTGGTTGGACAGTGCCTTGATCGGGGTCGTGTAGAAGCACTTCTTGCCCTGCTGGAGGGCGAGGTGGACGGCGAACTCGCCGACGATCGTCTTGCCGGAGCCGGTGGGCGCCGCGACCAGCACGCCCTTCCCCGCTTCGAGCGCCTGGCAGGCCTCGATCTGGAAGGGGTCGAGACCGAAGTCGTACATCTCGCGGAAGTCCGCGAGCGCGGTGGCCTGCTCGGCTGCCCGCAGGCGGGCTGCCGCGTACCGCTCGGCCGGGGAGAGGTCCTCTGTCATCGTGCTTTCGAGCGTACCGGGCGCCACTGACAACAGGACGATCATTATCCGTTCCCATGAGTCCTCCACACACGGAGACCGGCCGCTCCCGCTGGGGGAACGGCCGGTCTCGGCGGAGTCAGGAAGGTGATCAGGTCACGTCGTCATAGCCGTTGACCCGGTCGGAACCCGTGCCGCTCGCCTGCTCGGGCAGGGCTGCCCGGCCGGCCGAGACGGTCTCGACGTCGCCGATGTCCTCGGGGGTGAGATCCAGGTCCGAGGCCTCGTCGTCGTCCGGTCCCTCCGCCTCGCGACGGCGCTTGCGCCGGTCGTTGAGCAGGGAGAAGACGACGGCGCCGAAGTACAGCACCCAGATCGGCCCGGCCAGGGCCAGCATGGTCAGCGGGTCGGTGCTGGGGGTGGCGACAGCGGCGAAGACCGTGATGCCGAGGATCATGGCGCGCCACCAGCCGAGCATCCGCTTGCCGGTCAGCGCGCCCGTGAGGTTGAGCATGATCAGCAGCAGCGGCAGCTCGAAGGAGAGGCCGAAGACCAGCACCATGCGCGTGACCAGGTCGAGCAGGTCGTCCAGCGGCAGCAGGTTGTCGACACCGCTCGGTGTGAAGCCGATCAGGACCTTCGCCGTGGTGGGCAGCACCTTGTAGGCGAAGTAGGCGCCGCCGAGGAACAGCGGAACGCCGGTGCCGACGAAGGAGAGCGCGTACTTCTTCTCGTTCTTGTGCAGGCCCGGCGCGACAAAGCCCCAGAGCTGGTACAGCCAGACCGGGGAGGCCAGGACGACACCGGCCATCAGGGACACCTTCAACGCCAGCGTGAACGGCGTCAGCAGACCGTTGATCGTGATCTGCGCGCACTGCTGGGTCTTCGCCGAGGACCTCGACAGCTGCTCGAAGTTCTGGGAGCAGCCGACCGAGTGCAACACCGGCTTGGTGATGATGTTCACGATGTCGTTGTAGAAGAAGGCGGCCACGCAGGTCACCACGATGATGGCGAGCATCGCCTTCGCGAGCCGGTTGCGCAGCTCGCGCAGATGGTCCGCGAGGGGCATCCGCCCCTCGGGGTCCTTCTCCTTCGTGCGGGCAGACTTAGGCAACCCACGTCCTCATCTCGTGCGGCAGGCCGAGGGGGTCCCGGCCCTGCGTCAGCGCTTGGTCGTGTCCGACGGCTCGGTGACGGGACGCGCACTGGTCACGTCGCCGGGGGCCGCCTGGATGGTGCGCTGCACGGACTCGTCGGTGTTCGGCGGGCCGGCGGGGGTGGGCGTGGTGCTGCCCTCTTCCTTCATCGCCTTGGCTTCGCTCTTGAGGATGCGGGCGGACTTGCCGAGCGAGCGGGCCATGTCCGGAAGCTTCTTCGCGCCGAACAGGAGCACGATGACGACGAGGATGAGAATGATCTCGGGAGCTCCGAGCCTTCCGAACATAAGTCTTTACCTTCTCACCGAGGCGGCTGGGGTGGGGTGCTGTCCGATCGGTCGGACATCTGTCCGACCTTCGTGCTGCCAGCGATCGTAACGCTCAGGGGTAAACGTGAGGCAATCCCCGTGCGTACTCCCGGTCCGCGCTCCGGGCCTCGTTATCCGGACCGCGATCAGCAGACTACCCGCCCCCACGGACAACGTGACAGGGCAAAGTGACGCGAAGCGCATGCGGCGCGCAACTCACACCCCACGCATACGTGACTCACAGTGCGTCGGCGGAACGGGCCGTCGCCACGGCCGCGCGCTCCAGGTCCTCGGCCGCCCGGTTGATGCGGTGCGCGGCGTCCGTGACCTGGAGTCCGAGCCGCCGCGCCTCCAGGAAGACCCGGACGGCGAGCACGCCGAGCACGGCAAGACCCAGAAAACCCACAGCTACCGCGACCATCGCCCAGAACATGGGGCGAGCCTAGACCCTGCTACCCGACGGAGGTCAGCCGCAGGGTCCTGACCCCGCCGCCGGTGAGCAGCTCGACGATCCGCTCGCCCGCGGGCTTGCGTACGGCCGCGCCGCAGTCGGGGCAGGTGAAGGAGTAGAAGGTGGTGCGGCTGGTGGCGCCGATGGCGAGGCGCAGGGCACTCGCCGCCAGTTCGAAGTTGCCCCGGCAGTCCGGGCAGCCCGCTCTGAACATCACGGGGACCACGCTCTTCATCCCGGCGAACGCGGCGGCCACCGTCATCTCCGGACCAGCGGAGACACCCTGGTCACCGGAGACGCCTGGGACACCAGTCATCGTCGACTCGCTCACAGCCCCTGCTCCTGCCTCTCGTCAACACCGTGCACTGCGTCAACAACACCCTGCGGACCGTCGTACGCCGCCAACGCCTCGCGGGCGGCCCGGCGGGCGCTGTCGGCGAGGTCGCTCGGGGAGACGATCCGGCCGTCCCGCCCGAGCCGTAGGGCCAGGCGTCTCAGGGACGTCGGGTCGGGGGTGCGCAAGGTAATACGCAGCCCGCCGTCGGGAAGCTCATCGGCACTGTCGTGCGGGTAGTACTCGGCGACCCAGCGCCCGCCCGGGCCGACCTCCACGACGACCTCGGGGTCCTCGGCGGCGGGCTGCACCAGCGCCTCCGACAGGTCCCGCAGTTCGATCTCGGGGGGTGCGGACGGCTCGTCGAGGATCTTGATCTCGGCGACCCGGTCGAGGCGGAAGGTCCGGCGCGCCTCGGAGCGGCGGCACCAGGCCTCCACGTACGTGTGCCCGACGCTGACCAGGCGGATGGGGTCGATCTCGCGCTCGCTCAACTCGTCGCGGGCGGGCGAGTAGTAGCGGATCCACAGGCGGCGGCGCTCCGAGATCGCGCGGTCGACGTCGGCGAAGACCCCGCCCTCGGACTCGAAGGTCACCGACAGCCGTGCGCTGGCCCCGGCCGCCTCACCGGCCGCCGCCTCCAGCTTGGCGTTGGCCCGCAGCAGCGCCTGCCGGTCGCTCTCGCGCAGACCCGGGAGGGTCGATACGGCGCGGGCGGCCACCAGGAGGGCGGTCGCCTCGTCGGCGGCGAGCCGGAGCGGTTCGGCGACGTCGTCCGGGTTGTGCCACCAGATGCGGTCGCCGTCGGTGTCGATGTCGAGCAGGTCTCCGCCCCGGAAGCTGGTCCCGCACATGGGCAGCACGTCGAGGTCGGAGACCAGCTCGTCCTCGGTGATCCCGAAGGCACGGGCCACGTCCTCGATACGTGCCCCGGGGCGCTCCTTCAGATAGGTCACCAGGGAGAGCATCCGCCGGGTCTGGTCGATGGCGTTGACGGGCCTGACCGGTTTACCTGCCACAGTTCTCTTCCGCTCCCCCTCAGCCCTTGGCCACGGCGCGCAGCCGGTCCACCACGTCGGCCCGCAGCTCGGCGGGCTCCAGGACGACGACGTCGGGCCCGAACTCCACCAGCCAGGCGTCCAGCCCGTGGCCGTACGGAATCTCCAACTCGTCCCAGCCGTCCCCGAGTTCCCGAACCGCCGAGGCTTTCGCCCGCAAGGGGTACCCGGAGCCCGTGCGCAGCCGGATCAGCGCGGAGCGGTCGGCGGTCTCCCCCGCCCAGCTCGCGACGGTCTCGCGCACGGTGACGACGTCGGGGATGTCCGCGGTGAACAGCCCGTTGCGCGAGCGCACCTTGCCGGTGATCCGGGACAGCCGGAAGACCCGCTCGGCCCCGCGGTCCCGGTCCCAGCCGGCGAGGTACCAGTGGCCGCGCCAGCACTCCAGCGCCCACGGCTCGACGCTTCGCGTCTCGGGGCGGGAGGCGGTGGCCTTGCGGTACTCGAAGACGACAGGCCGGCGGTCGCGGCAGGCCAGCATCAGCGGTTCGAACGACGCCTCGTGCACCGGAATGCGCGGTTCCAGGGCGCCATGCGGCTCGTACGGGTCGAGGTCCTCGGGCATCCCGGCCGCGCGCAGCTTCTGCAGCGCGCCGCTGGCCGCGCCGGCGAGCCGGGCCTGCTGCCACACCTTGGCGGCGAGACCGAGCGCGGCCGCCTCTTCGGCGTCGAGGGTGATGGGCGGGAGGCGGTTGCTGTCGCGGCGGGCGAGATAGCCGACCTCGCCGTCCAGGTTCTCCACCGTCTCGATGACGAGCCCGAGTTCGCGCAGATCGTCCTTGTCGCGCTCGAACATCCGGTTGAAGGAGTCGTCGGACCCGGCTTCGAGGTAGGCCTCGATGGATTCCCTCAGCTCACGCTTGCTGAGCGGCCGCCGTGTCCCGAGCAGACACAGCGCGAGGTTCATCAGCCGCTCGGCCTTGGCAATGGCCATCGACGCCCTTCGCCTTTCTGATGATGCTTCCGACCGATGACCGTACCGCTCCGCGGTGCCGTGGCAAAAGCCGGACCAAAAGGTGAAGGCCCATGCGGACAGCATGGGCCCTCGTTCGACCAGGAACGATCAGCGCTTGCCGACGCCCACCAGGTCACACACGAAGATCAGCGTCTCGCCGGGACCGATCCGGCCACCGGCTCCGCGGTCGCCGTAGGCGAGGTGCGCGGGGATGACCAGCTGGCGGCGACCGCCGACCTTCATGCCCTGCACGCCCTGGTCCCAGCCCTGGATGACCTGCTTGACACCGAGCTGGAAGTCCAGCGGGGTACCGCGGTTCCAGGAGGCGTCGAACTCCTCGCCGGTGGAGAACGCCACGCCCACGTAGTGGACCTTGACGAAGTCTCCGGCCTTGGCGACCTCGCCGTCGCCCTCCCAAAGGTCCTTGATCTCGAGGTCCGCCGGGGGCTCGCCGCCCGGGAAGTCGATCTCGGGCTTCTCGATGCTCACGTCTCTAGCTCCTGCTTGTGTACGACAAGGCAACTCGGACAGTCTTGCATCCCGGCCGGGGTGGCGCTCCGGCCAGGCCGACCCCCGCAGGGGTCACATGGCCGCCAGGATGTCCACGGAGAACACCAGGGTGTCGCCCTTCTTGATGGCACCGCCGGTCGGCGGGGTGTCGCCGTAGGCCAGGTCCGCGGGCGCGACGATCATCACGCGGCTGCCGATCTTCTTGCCGACGAGGCCCTGGGCCAGGCCCTTGACGACCGACTCCATGTCCTTGATCGCGAACTGGCTCAACCGGCCCTGGGAGTACGTCGATTCGAACTCCTTGCCGGTGCGCCAGATCACGCCCTTGAACTGGCAGAGGATCGACTGGGCCTCCTTGACGACGGCTCCGTCGCTCTCCAGAACGTAGTTCGACACCAGCTTCTTCGGCGGGTCCGCCTTGGGGATCGTGACCGAGGGGGCCTTGCCGTCGGTGTTCGTGCCGACCTTGGGCAGATCGGCGTCGGACTGCGCGACGACCGTGCCCTTGACGGAGCTCTTGGCGTTGAAGGCGCCCTGGATGTCGATCACGAACACCAGCGTGTCGGTGCCCTTGATGCCCGCCTGGGCGCTGCCCGCCGTGCCGTATCCCCAGGTCGGCGGGATGGCCATCTGGACGCGGCTGCCGACCTTCTTGCCCGCGAGGCCGTAGCGCCAGCCGTCGATGATGCCGCCCTGCGCGAGCTGGATGACCAACGAGGTGTTGCGGTCGTAGGAGTTGTCGAAGACCTTCGCCGTCGACCAGATCTGGCCCAGGTAGTTGACCTGGATGAAGTCGCCCTCCGCCACGGCCTTCCCGCCGCCCGCGATCACCGTCTTCACCGCGAGGTCCTTCGACGGAGTGCCGGTGCCCTTGGCGACGGTCGGCTTCTCGTCGAACTTCGTGCCCGCGGTGATCGCCGGCAGCGGACCGTCCACGAGCTTCGGCGGCGGCACGGCCGAGGCCGAGGAGGACGGCGAGGGCGTGGGCGACGGCGACGCGCTGGCCTTGCTTGAGGAGGAATCGCTGTCACCACACCCCGCGAGCGTCACAAGTCCTGCGGGAACAGCGATGAGAACGGAGCGTCGGCGCACGATGAAGGCCTCGTATCGGTCGATCTTGTTGATGGCGTGCGCGCAACTCTACGGCGTGGCACGGGCCCCGTACGTGAAACGTACGGGGCCCGTGTGGCGTACCGAATATGCATCCGGAGGTGGATATCCGGATACTTTCGCCTACATTCCGGCGATCAGTTTCTCCACCCTGTCGTCCACGGAACGGAACGGGTCCTTGCACAACACCGTGCGCTGGGCCTGGTCGTTGAGCTTGAGATGGACCCAGTCGACGGTGAAGTCCCGCCGCTGTTCCTGGGCCCTGCGGATGAAGTCGCCGCGCAGCCGTGCCCGAGTGGTCTGCGGCGGAACGGACTTGCCCTCGAAGATCTTCAAGTCGTTGCAGATCCGGGCGGCTTGGCCCTTCCTCTCCAGGAGGTAGTAGAGCCCTCGGCGACGGTGGATGTCGTGGTAGGCGAGGTCGATCTGCGCGACCCGCGGGTGGGACATCGTCATGTTGTGCTTGGCCCGGTACCGCTCGATCAGCTGGTACTTCATGACCCAGTCGATCTCGGTGCCGATCCGGTCGAGGTCCTCGGCCTCGATCGAGTCCAGCACCCGGCCCCAGAGTTCGAGGACCTGCTCGACGGTGCCGGTGCGGATGCCGCGGCGCTCGACGAAGTCCACGGCCTTCTCGTAGTACTCGCGCTGCACCTCGATCGCGGAGGCCTCGCGTCCGCTGGCCAGACGCACCTTGCGCCGGCCCGTGAGGTCGTGGCTGACCTCGCGGATCGCCCGGATCGGGTTCTCCAGGGTCAGGTCGCGCATCACCGTGCCCGCCTCGATCATGCGCAGCACCAGGTCGGTGGCGCCGACCTTGAGCAGCATGGTCGTCTCGGACATGTTCGAGTCGCCCACGATGACGTGGAGACGGCGGTAGCGCTCGGCGTCCGCGTGCGGTTCGTCCCGGGTGTTGATGATGGGCCGGGAACGCGTCGTCGCCGAGGAGACGCCCTCCCAGATGTGTTCGGCGCGCTGGCTGACGCAGTACACGGCGCCGCGCGGAGTCTGAAGCACCTTGCCCGCGCCGCACAGAAGCTGACGCGTGACCAGGAACGGGATGAGGATGTCCGCGAGCCGGGAGAACTCGCCGTGCCGTGCCACCAGGTAGTTCTCGTGGCAGCCGTACGAGTTGCCCGCCGAGTCGGTGTTGTTCTTGAAGAGGTAGACGTCGCCCGCGATTCCCTCCTCGTGCAGGCGTCGTTCGGCGTCCACCAGGAGTCCTTCGAGAATGCGCTCGCCGGCTTTGTCGTGGGTGACCAGTTCGGTCACGTTGTCACATTCGGGGGTCGCGTATTCCGGATGTGAGCCCACGTCGAGATAGAGCCGGGCGCCGTTTCGCAGAAAGACATTGCTGCTGCGGCCCCATGACACGACACGGCGGAAGAGGTACCGAGCCACTTCGTCGGGAGACAGACGCCGCTGTCCCCTGAACGTACACGTGACGCCGTACTCGTTCTCCAGCCCGAAAATGCGGCGGTCCATGACTGAACATTACGCCCGATCGCCTGTGCTGAAACGGGGTTCGGCAGCACGGTTTGGATCATTTTCCGATGAAGCCGCAACGACCGCACCCACGGCGGGAGCTGCGAGGACCCGCCCGGTGGTCAGCAGAACCAGCAACGACACGGCCCCCGCGACCCCCGGCACGGCAAACCCCCACAGCGCCCCACCGGCCTCTACGACCGGCCCCGCGACGCCCGTTCCGACCGACGCCCCCACGGTGAACGTGGTCACAAGCCATGAGAAAGCCTCGGTGACCGTCCCCTTGGGCGCGTGTCGGTCGACGATGATGAACGCGCAGGCGAGGGCGGGCGCGAGGAACACCCCGGCGAGCACGGTCAGCAGCACCATGGCGACCGCGCCCGGCATGAGCATCAGCGGCAGGTAACACACCGCCAGCAGCCCCACCAGGACCCGCAGTCGCCGCTCCGGCACCCCGCTCCACTGCCGCGCCCCGTAGACCGTGCCGCCCAGCAGCGCGCCCAACCCGATCGCCGCCATCAGCCAGCCGTAGACCACATCACCGCCGTGCCCGTCGGCGTACGGCACGGACGCGACCGTGATGGACCCGAGCGCCATCCCGACGAACAGGAACGCGCCGAGGAGCGCCAGCAGCCCCTGCGAACGCAACGCGCCCAGCCAGTGCGCCTCGCGCGGCGCAGAGCGCCACGCGCGCGAGGGCGGCGACACGACTACGGAGAGGGCGCCCAGCACCCCGATGACGTTCAGTACGAGCAGCGCCACGGGGGCGGACCACAGCGACACGAACACCGTCACGAGCAGCGGCCCCACGGTGAACATGACTTCCTGGGCGACCGCGTCCATGGCGTACGCCGTGTGCACCTGGTCCTCCCGACGCAGCACCGCCGGCCACAGCGCCCGCAGACCGCCCTCCAGGGGCGGCGCGAACAGCCCGGCGGCCGCTACGGCGACGTAGGCGAGGGGCAGCGGATCGGTGCCCCAGAAGGCGAAGACGGCCATCGAGAGCGCCGACAGGACCGCGGCGGGCAGTTGCACACGCGGCTGTCCGCGGACGTCCACCAACCGTCCCAGGAGGGGCTGTCCGACCGCGTTGGCGATGCCGTAGATGGCCGCCAGCGCCCCCGCGAGGCTGTAGGTGCCGCCCTCCGCGCGGATGAACAGCACGATCGCGATCGCGGCGGTGGCGTTCGGCAACCGCCCCACCAGCGTGCCCACCAGCAGCCGGGTGGCGTGCCTCGCCCTGAGGATCTCCAGATATCCCACGGCCTCGTACCGCCCTCCCCCTCACCGTCGAGCATGAGGTTTTACGTATAACGTCTGCTGTCATACGTACCATGTGCGCTGTTCGCGAGTCCATACCGAGTCCCTACGGGGTCCTCATCAAGGAGTAGTCCGACCGTGGCACCAGCCGGCACCCGCCCCACGAGCCGTGACGTCGCGCAGGCCGCCGGCGTCTCCCAGGCCGCGGTCTCCCTGGTGCTCGGCGACAAGTGGCGCGGCCGGGTCTCGGCCACGACCGCCGAACGCGTCCGCGAGGCCGCCCGCGACCTGGGCTACCGCCCCAACCTCGCCGCCCGCAACCTCCGCCTCGGCCGCACCCGCACCGTCCTGCTCGTGGTCCCGGTGCTGACGACGGAGTTCTTCGCCGGCGTCTACACGGGCGCCGCCCGGGTCGCCGCCGAACACGGCTTCGGCGTCGTCCTCTACCCCTCCCCCGAGGGCATCGGCCCCGCCCGGGACCCCTTCGCCTCCGCCCAGGCCGCTCTGGACGGCGTGATCGCCTCCTCCATGGCCGCCGACGCCCTCACCGCGATCCGCGGCGACCAGCTCCCCCTGGTGATGCTCGACAGCGACCCCGAGGGCAGCCGCGGCGCGGCCACGGTCAACCTGGACATCGCCGACGGCGTCCGCCAGGTCGCCGAGCACCTGCTGGGCCTGGGCCACCGCGACTTCCTGCACCTGGCCGCCGACGTCCCGTCCTGGACCTTCGAGGTACGCGCGCGTGAACTGGCCGCACGGGTGGGCTCCGTGGCAGGCACCTCGGTCCGTACGGCCCGCGCCCCCATCTCGATCGAGGGCGCCCAGGCCGCCGCCGAGGCCGCCCTCGCGGCCCCCGGCTCCCGGCCCACCGCCCTGGTCTGCGACGACGACAAACTCGCCGCCGGCGCCTACAAGGCGGCCCGCCGCCTGGGCCTGCGCATCCCGGACGACCTCTCCATCACCGGCCTCGACGACCTCGCCCTCGCCACCGCCATCGACCCGGAACTGACCACCGTCCGCCTCGACGCCGAACTCTTCGGAGAACACGGCATGCGCGCCCTCCTGGCGGTCCTGGACGGCCGCGTACCGGAGGAGGGGGACATCCCGGTGGAACTGGTCGTACGAGGGTCTACGGGGCCACCAGGCGCCGCCTGAGGCGGCTGCTACGACGTGTGCCCCGGCCGATCACCGGCCGGGGCACACGAGGAACCTGATTGCTGCCGACTCACTTCTCGTCGTCGGGCTCGTCGTCGCCGTCCGACGAGGTGTCCGGGTTCTCGCCCTCCAGCAGGCGGGACAGCTGACGGCCGACGATCCGCTTGAACTTGCGGGCCTGCGGACGCGTACGGTCCAGCACCGCGACCTCAAGGCGCTCGGCGGGGATCTCCCGTTCGCTGCCGTTCGTGTCACGGGACAGGGCCTGCACGGCCAGCTTGAGCGCCTCCGCGAGGGTCATGCCGTCGCGATGGCGCTGGTCCAGATAGCTGCTGATCGTCTCGGCGTTGCCGCCGACCGCGACCGAGCCGTGCTCGTCCACGATCGAACCGTCGTGCGGCAGCCGATAGATCTGGTCGCCGTCCGTCGTGTCCCCGACCTCCGCGACGACCAGCTCCACCTCGTACGGCTTCTCGGCCGCGCTGGAGAAGATCGTGCCGAGCGTCTGGGCGTAGACGTTGGCGAGACCGCGCGCGGTCACATCCGCACGGTCGTAGGTGTAACCGCGCATGTCGGCGTACCTGACGCCGCCGATCCGCAGGTTCTCGTACTCGTTGTATTTTCCGGCGGCCGCGAACCCGATCCGGTCGTAGATCTCGCTGAACTTGTGCAGCGCGCGGGACGGGTTCTCGCCGACGAAGACAATGCCGTCGGCGAACTGCAGCACGACCAGGCTGCGGCCACGGGCGATGCCCTTGCGGGCGTA
The DNA here is from genome assembly GCF_045162825.1 of Streptomyces prunicolor. Lineage (NCBI taxonomy): Bacteria > Bacillati > Actinomycetota > Actinomycetes > Kitasatosporales > Streptomycetaceae > Streptomyces > Streptomyces prunicolor. Next base: position 2,135,764 of record NZ_CP108676.1, read on the forward strand.
CTCCGCCCGGTCGGCCATCGCCTGCTGGGGTGAGACATAGAACGGCGTCGACACCGGTATCCGTCCCTCTCTTTAAAGTTCCGTCGAAGTCACTGGATCACCTTGGATGAGAACGGGCCCTCGGTCAGAGCAGCGCGGCGCGCGGGCCGTCGGGCTGCTGCAGTCGCCGTTCCAGGATCGAGCGGGCGATCTCGGAGGACTCGTCGTCGGTGAGCCGGCGGAAGCCGTCCTCGGTGATCACGGTGACGATCGGGTAGATCCGGCGGGCGACATCGGGACCACCGGTCGCCGAGTCGTCGTCAGCCGCGTCGTAGAGGGCTTGGACCACGAGGGTCGTGGCCTCGCTCTCGGTCAGTCCGTCGTGGAAGAGCTTCTTCATGGCGCCCCGCGCGAACACCGAACCGGAGCCGGTGGCCGCGTAGCCGAGCTCCTGGGAACGGCCGCCCGTCACGTCGTAGGAGAAGATGCGGCCGATGCCGCGGTCCACGTCGAAGCCGGCGAAGAGCGGGACCACGGCGAGGCCCTGCATGGCCATGCCGAGGTTGGAACGGATCATGGTGGACAGTCGGTTCGCCTTGCCCTCCAGGGAGAGTTGGGCGCCTTCGACCTTCTCGAAGTGCTCCAGCTCCAACTGGAAGAGCTTGACCATCTCGACGGCGAGTCCGGCGGTGCCGGCGATGCCCACAGCCGAGTACTCGTCCGCGGGGAACACCTTCTCGATGTCCCGCTGCGCGATGACATTGCCCATGGTCGCTCGCCGGTCACCGGCGAGCACCACGCCACCGGGGAACGTGACAGCGACGATCGTCGTGCCGTGCGGAGCCTCGATGACGCCCTGGGTGGGCGGCAGTTGCCGGTTGCCCGGGAGCATCTCCGGCTGGTGGTCGGAGAGGAAGTCCATGAAGGACGACGACCCAGGCGTCAGGAAGGCAGCTGGTAGACGCCCGGTGCTACGAGTGTTGGCTTCCACGCGTTTCCTTCCAGGTAGTCGGCAGCTCGGTACACAGCTGCGGGGTCATCCCTCAACAGGCCGATGCCGGAATTGCAGTTGAAGCACGTTACGCCTCGGACCCTACCCGTCTCGTGGCAGTGATCCACATGAACCGCAGGAGCTTTCGAACAGATCGCGCAGAGCCCCATTCGCGAGGCGATCATCTCGCCCCGCTCGGCCAGGGTGATGCCGTACTTGCGCTTGAAGTAACTTTGCTCCGAGTGGGCCTTGATCTCCCCGCACTGAGGACAGCGCTTGTGTCCGCGCGGCGCCGGCACCTTGGCTCGGACCGTCTTGCCCCTCGCCTCCTGGCGCTGCCGGTAGTACTCCGCAGAGCACTCTCGGCAGTACGCCTGAAGACCGTCACGCATAGCCTTGTTCTTGGCGAAGGCCGCCCGCGGCAAGATCCGATTGCAACGCGGGCAGCCTCTCCCGTCCGCCAATTCGAACATTGCGCCCTATTCGCCACCCTTCTGGACAAATGACCTCACGAAGTCCTCGGCGTTCTCCTCGAGGACATCGTCGATCTCGTCCAGAACCGAGTCGACATCGTCGCTCAGCTTCTCGTGGCGCTCCTTGAGGTCGTCGGTCGCCTGTGCTTCTTCGACCTGCTCCTCGACCTCCTCGGTAGAGCGCGTCGCCTTCTGCTGTCCGCCGCCGGTGTCCTTGGTCGCCATAACCCTCACCCCGCTCGGTTCGACGTTCTTGATCAGACCCTACTTGCAGGGACTGACATCGGCCCCGCAGTTCCTACAACGTACGGCGGCCATCTCGATGATTCCCGGCCACCGGACATTCCACCCTGCCCGGCGCCCGGAACCCGAGAGTCCTGTCAGCCGCCCGACAGGACCCTGACCAGGTCTTCCGCGGTTCGACAGCGGTCAAGGAGCTCCTTGACGTGATTACGCGTTCCGCGAAGCGGTTCCAGGGTTGGGACGCGCTGGAGCGAGTCCCGGCCCGGGAGATCGAAGATCACGGAGTCCCAGGAGGCCGCCGCGACGTCGTCGGCGTACTGCTCCAGGCAGCGTCCGCGGAAGTATGCGCGCGTGTCCTCCGGAGGCGTCGTACGCGCCCGCTCGACCGTGTCCTCGTCCAGCAGGCGCTTGATGCGACCGCGGGCCACCAGGCGGTTGTAGAGCCCCTTCTCGGCCCGTACGTCCGCGTACTGGAGGTCGACCAGTTGCAGCCGGGCCGCGTCCCAGTCGAGGCCGTCGCGGCGTCGGTAGCCCTCCATGAGCTCGCGCTTGGCGACCCAGTCCAGTTCGCCGGCCAGGCTCATCGGGTCGTTCTCCAGCCGGTTGAGCGTGTCCTCCCAGCGGGCCAGGACGTCCTTGGTCTGGTCGTCCGCGTCGGAGCCGTAGCGCTCCTCGACGTATTTGCGGGAGAGCTCGAAGTACTCCATCTGGAGCTGGACCGCGGTGAGGGTCCGGCCGCTGCGGAGGGTGACCAGGCGCTTGAGTGTGGGGTCGTGGGAGACCTGGTGGAGGGTGCGGACGGGCTGGTCCACGGCCAGGTCGACGGCGATGAAGCCGTCCTCGATCATGGAGAGGACCAGGGCCGTGGTGCCGAGCTTCAGATACGTCGAGATCTCGGAGAGGTTCGCGTCGCCGATGATCACGTGCAGGCGGCGGTACTTCTCGGCGTCCGCGTGCGGTTCGTCGCGGGTGTTGATGATCGGGCGCTTGAGGGTGGTCTCCAGACCGACCTCGACCTCGAAGTAGTCCGCGCGCTGGCTGAGTTGGAAGCCGTGCTCGTGCCCGTCCTGGCCGATGCCGACGCGGCCCGCTCCGGTGACGACCTGGCGGGAGACGAAGAAGGGCGTCAGGTGGCGCACGATGTCCGAGAAGGGGGTTTCCCGCTTCATCAGGTAGTTCTCGTGCGTGCCGTAGGAGGCGCCCTTGTTGTCGGTGTTGTTCTTGTAGAGGTGGATCGGCTGGGCGCCCGGGAGTTGGGCCGCGCGCTCGGCGGCCTCCGCCATGATGCGCTCGCCGGCCTTGTCCCACAGGACGGCGTCCATGGGGTTGGTGACTTCGGGAGAGCTGTACTCCGGGTGCGCGTGGTCGACGTAGAGCCGTGCGCCGTTGGTGAGGATGACATTGGCCAGGCCGATGTCCTCGTCGGTGAGCTGGCTGGAGTCGGCGGCCTCCCGGGCGAGGTCGAAGCCTCGCGCGTCCCGCAGCGGATTCTCCTCCTCGAAGTCCCAGCGGGCCCGCCTGGCCCGGTGCATCGCCGCCGCGTAGGCGTTGACGATCTGGGACGAGGTGAGCATGGCATTGGCGTTGGGGTGGCCGGGGACGGAGATCCCGTACTCCGTCTCGATGCCCATTACTCGCCGTACGGTCATGCGGCCCTCCTTGCCCGGCGGCGCCCTCGGTCGGGGGCACCGCTCAAGTACCGCTGGCGCTCCGGTGCGTGTGCGGTGCCCGTCCCCGCACTGCGCGACTCGGCGGTACCGAAGAGCCTAGAACGGCTTTGCGCTGGTGGGGAGATCATTTGCGTCATTGCCTCGCGCGCCCCTTGTTCGGTCATGGCCTGAAAAACAGTCGGCTGCGGGTACCCGCCGAGGGCACCCGCAGCCGCCCTGTTCTTACAGGTACTGACCGGTGTTCGCCACCGTGTCGATGGAGCGTCCGGTGTCGGCGCCCTGCTTCCCGGTAATGAGCGTACGGATGTAGACGATCCGTTCGCCCTTCTTTCCGGAGATCCGGGCCCAGTCGTCGGGGTTGGTGGTGTTGGGCAGGTCCTCGTTCTCCTTGAACTCGTCCACGCACGCCTGGAGGAGGTGCGAGACGCGGATGCCCTTCTGCTTCTGGTCGAGGAAGTCCTTGATGGCCATCTTCTTGGCCCGGCCCACGATGTTCTCGATCATGGCGCCGGAGTTGAAGTCCTTGAAGTAGAGGACTTCCTTGTCACCGTTGGCGTAGGTGACCTCCAGGAAGCGGTTTTCCTCGGATTCCGTGTACATGTGCTCCACGGCCGTCTGGATCATGCTCTGGACGGTGGTGGTCTTGTCGCCGCTGTGCTCTCCGACGTCGTCGGGGTGGAGCGGGAGGCGCTCGGTGAGGTACTTGGCGAAGATGTCCTTGGCGGCCTCGGCGTCGGGACGTTCGATCTTGATCTTCACGTCCAGGCGGCCGGGGCGCAGGATGGCGGGGTCGATCATGTCCTCGCGGTTCGAGGCGCCGATGACGACCACGTTCTGCAGGCCCTCCACGCCGTCGATCTCTGCGAGCAGCTGGGGGACGATGGTGTTCTCCACGTCTGAGCTGACACCGGAACCACGGGTGCGGAAGAGGGACTCCATCTCGTCGAAGAAGACGATGACGGGAGTTCCTTCGCTGGCCTTCTCACGTGCACGCTGGAAGACGAGGCGGATCTGCCGCTCGGTCTCACCGACGTACTTGTTGAGGAGCTCGGGGCCCTTGATGTTGAGGAAGAAGCTCTTGCCGGTGGCCTGGCCGGTGACCTCGGCGACCTTTTTGGCCAGCGAGTTGGCGACGGCCTTGGCGATGAGCGTCTTGCCGCATCCAGGAGGCCCGTACAGCAGGACGCCCTTGGGCGGCCGCAGTTCGTGCTCCTTGAAGAGTTCGGGATAGAGGTACGGCAGTTCGACCGCGTCGCGGATCATCTCGATCTGGCCGCCCAGACCGCCGATCTGCTCGTAGCCGATGTCGGGGACCTCTTCGAGGACGAGTTCCTCGACCTCGCTCTTCGGTACGACCTCGTAGACATAGCCGGACCGAGGTTCCAGCAGAAGGGCGTCGCCGGGGCGGATGACGACGTCCAGGAGCGGCTCGGCGAGCCGTACCACCCGTTCCTCGTCGGTGTGCCCCTGCACGAGGGCGCGTTCGCCGTCCTCAAGGATCTCCTTGAGGGTGACGATGTCGCCGACGCGCTCGTATTCCATGGCCTCGACCACGTTGAGCGCTTCGTTGAGCATTACTTCCTGGCCGCGGCGGAGCTCTTCGAGTTCCACGCTTGGGCTGACGTTCACCCGGAGTTTGCGGCCACCGGTGAAGATGTCCGCTGTGCCGTCCTCGTTGGCCACGAGGAAGACACCGAAGCCGGCCGGCGGCTGTGCGAGCCGGTCGACTTCTTCCTTGAGGGCCACGATCTGGTCGCGGGCCTCACGGAGCGTGTTGGCGAGTCGCTCGTTCTGGGCGGACACCCCGGCCAGATTGGTCTGCAGCTCGACGATCCGCTCTTCGAGAATCCTCGTGTGTCGCGGAGAGTCGGCGAGCTTACGTCGCAGGACGGCGATCTCCTGCTCAAGGTAGGCAATCTGCCCGGACGGGTCGTCGGACCCTCGTCCCGGGCGGATGCCGCGGTTCATGTCGTCGTCGTGGGCTGCCACGGTCCTCACCTCCTCCAAGGGGAGCTGGACGCTTCCAGACCCTACCTGGGTGGGTGTCGATTGAAACCCCTAGATCACAAAGACTGTCAAGGTGTGTCGTCGGTCACCCAGCGCTCTCCCTCACGCCGTGTGGATACCCACTCAACGTGATTCAGAAGCGGACTGTTCCAAGGCCGGGTTGGTCAAAAACCTTCACGGCGGACGTGAGTTGCCGTGCGGGCGGGTTCGACGCCCGGTGGAAACCGGCCATGGTGCTCCTGACGGAGAGTGTCCATGCGGACAGTGTCCGTCATGGGGTGGCGTAAAACCTGAGATCGCGGAGAAAGGTCGTTCGGGCGGTCGGAGGTAGGGTCGAAGATGTTCAACACCCGGCGGAAACAGGAGACATCACCGTGCAGGACGAGGCCGCGGCCGACGGCGAGGCGCTGGAGGTCTGGATCGACCAGGACCTCTGTACCGGCGACGGGATCTGCGTCCAGTACGCCCCCGAGGTCTTCGAGCTGGACATCGACGGTCTGGCCTATGTGAAGAGCCCGGACGACGAGCTGTTGCAGGACAAGGGCGCCACCACGCTCGTACCGCTGCCGCTGTTGGTCGATGTCGTGGACTCCGCCAAGGAGTGCCCCGGTGACTGCATCCATGTGCGCCGGGTCGCGGACCGGGTCGAGGTGTACGGGCCCGACGCGGCCTGAGGTTCAGCAGGTCGTCGTCAGACGTTCTGGGCGTTGCCGGGGGTGGAGCGGACGAACTTGCCGCTCTGCCACTGCCACTTGGCGGTTTCTTTCACGTCGGGGCAGCAACTGGGCACGTCCGCCGTCGAGTAGCCGAGCAGTGTCGCGAGGACCGCGCCGTCGCGTACGGCGAAGGTGGTGACGGTCTCGCGGGCCTTCGGGGCGACCAGGGTGGCGACGACGCGCGGCTTGGCGGCTCCGGCCCCCTGGGTGAGGACGTAGACGCCGTCGGGCGGGGTGCCCATGCCCGCGTCGCAGTGGACCACGGCGACCGTCTCCGGCCGGCCGTCGCCGTCGAGGTCTCCGGATGCCTTCTTCTGTACGACGGCCTTCACGGGGCCGCAGTCGAGGGGGAAGGCGACTCCTGTGGTCGCGGGGGCCGCGGCGGCGGGCGCGGACTTGGTCTGCGGGCCGGCGGCCTGGGCGGCGTGCGCGGAGTCGGGCTGCAGGCCCGAGGAGAGAGCCACGACACCGGCGAGAGCCGTGGCGGTGGCGACCCAGTGGATGGGGCGGGTGTTCGTGTGTGCCAGTTCCAGTTCCGGGACGGCGGAGTGCTGCACTAGGAGTGTCTCCTGTGAGGGCTGTGCCGGTGGGGGTGGCCTGCATGTTGCCACACGGCACGGTGCGGGGGAACGGCGGGGTCGACAGTTCGTTCGCCCGGTCACACGGGAGGGTTCGGTGGGGTGTCGGTACGTCAGAACGAAGACGCCGTGGCTGAGTTCCCGAAGACTTTCGGGAACTCAGCCACGGCGTTCGTGCGTTGAGTGCGGCACAGGGCCGCCCTTGCGTGCGGCTCAGCGGCCGGTGGCGCCGCCACCGTCGGCGTTCGGGCCGGTGTAGTCGTCGCCGTAGGCGCCTTTGGAAGGGCGGCGTCGGCGCATCGGCGGCTCGACGCCGTCCGCGAGGCGGCGGGCGGTGAGGAGGAAGCCGGTGTGGCCGATCATCCGGTGGTCGGGGCGGACGGCCAGGCCCTCGACATGCCAGTTGCGGAGCATCGTCTCCCAGGCGGTCGGCTCGTTGAAGGAGCCGATCTCGCGGATGGACTCGACGGTCCGCGCGAGCTGGGTGGTGGTCGCGACGTAGCAGCACAGGATGCCGCCGGGCACGAGCGCCTTGGAGACGGCCTCCAGGCACTCCCAGGGGGCCAGCATGTCGAGGATGACGCGGTCGACGTCCAGGTCGGACAGGTTGTCCTGGAGGTCGCCGACGGTGAGCTGCCAGGCCGGGTGCGGGCCGCCGAAGTAGCGCTCCACGTTCTGCTGGGCGATCTCGGCGAAGTCCTCGCGGCGCTCGTAGGAGTGCAGCATGCCCTGGTCGCCGATGGCGCGCAGCAGGAAGCTGCTGAGCGAGCCGGAGCCCACGCCCGCTTCCACGACGCGGGCGCCGGGGAAGATGTCGGCGAAAGCCAGGATCTGCCCCGCGTCCTTGGGGTAGACCACGGCGGCGCCGCGGGGCATGGACAGGACGTAGTCGGGGAGCAGGGGGCGCAGCGCGAGGTAGGCGACGTTGCCGGTGGTGCGGACAACGCTGCCCTCGGGAGCACCGATCAGTTCGTCGTGCGGGAAGGAACCCTTGTGGGTGTGGAAATTCTTCCCGGCTTCGAGCGTGAACGTGTAGTGGCGGCCCTTGGGGTCGGTCAGCTGAACCTGGTCCCCGACCTTGAAGGGCCCGCGCCTGCGGGCGGCACCGGTCGGTTCGGACATGTGACCAGCCTACCGGCGTTTGCGGGGGCCGCCGACCACGCGCGCGTGCCTCAGTTGGGGCGGGCCATGGCCTTAACGAAGGCGCGCTCGACGTCGGCGGCGGACAGGACGCCGTAGATCTCGCCGGTCTCCTCGACCACGAGGTACTCGGTGGCGGGGGTGGCGCGCAGGGCGTCCAGGAGGTCCTCTCCGGCGAGTTCGGCGGAGACGCGCATGCCGTCCGTGAGGTCCTGGGCGAGGCCGCTGACGACGACCCAGGGGCGCCGGTGTTCGGGGACACCGACGATGGCTGCCTCGCGGACGAGGGAGAGGGGCTGGCCGTCGGCGTCGACGACGACCAGGGCGCGGGCGCCGGCGGCATTGGCGCGGCGCAGGGCCTCGGAGAGCGGGGTGTTGGTCTCGACGGGGACCGCGCGGCGGGTGAGGTTGCGAGCGCGGAGTTCCGGGAGGTGTTCGCGCAGTCGGGCCATACGAAGGCTGTTGCCGGCGCCGGTCCAGATGATCGCGGCGAGGATCGCGGCGAGCAGGGCGTCGGTGACCGTGTCCATGCCGCTGATGTCCTCGGTGTTGGTACCGAGGGCGCCGGTCTGGGTGAGCAGCGGCAGGCCGATCAGGACGGAGACGGCGAGGGCACGGCCGACCCAGGCGGCGGCGATGGTGCCGCTCATGGGCCTGCCGGTGATCTTCCAGACGACCGCGCGGAGCATACGTCCGCCGTCGAGGGGCAGGCCCGGCAGCAGGTTGAAGGCGGCCACGATGAGGTTGGAGACCATCAGGCCGGCCAGCAGGACGCCCGGGACGGTGCCGGGTTCGACGGGCAGCATGGCCAGGTAGAAGATGCCCGAGAGGATCAGCGAGAGCAGCGGGCCGACGAAGGCCAGCACGAACTCCCTGCCGGGGGTCTCGGCCTCCTTCTCGATCTCGGAGACTCCCCCGAAGAACTGCAACTGGATGCGGCGGACCGGGAGTTTGAAGCGGAGCGCGGCGACGGTGTGGGCGAGTTCGTGCACCAGGACCGAGCCGTAGAAGGCGACCGCGAAGAAGAGGGCCACGAGGTAGCGGGCGGCGCCGAGTTCGGGCAGCACGCGGTCGAGTTGGCCGCCGAACACCCAGGTGATGAGCGCGGCTACGAGGAACCAGCTGGGGGCCACGTAGACCGGCACTCCGAAGGGCCGTCCCATCAGCAGGCCGCCGCCGGGCTCCTTGGGGCGCTGCGGGGGGCGGCCCTTGGCGATGGGGCTGGGGGTGGTTTCGGGTCGGGCGTGGGGGTCGGTGTGGGCGTAGGGGAGGTTGGGGTGGCTCGGCTGGTCGGCGCCGTGCTCGTTGCCCGTGGGCGTGCCGTCACGTTTCGGCTCGCCGTTCAGGTGAGCGTGCGGCGTGTTGGGCCGGCTGTGGTCCTGTGCGGTCGCCTCGGGCTCCGTGCGGTGGTGCGTGGTGGAGCCGGTGGACCCTGAGGACGTCGGCGTCTCGGCAGCGCTGTGATCGGCGGACTCGGCGGACTCGGACGGTGATCCCGGCTCCGTACTGGGCCCTGCTGCGGGCGCCGGCGGCGTGATCTGCTCCGAGCTGTCGTCCCGATCGGCGTGCTCGATCGACGTGCTCGCCTCCTCGCGCTCCCCGGACGATGTCTTCGCGTTCCCTTGTTCCTGGCGCGATGTGTCGGGGCTCTGGTGGGCGGAGTCGTCCGGTTTCGGTTCGGGAGTGCCGGGGTCGGTGGTCGGGGTCGTGGCACCCGGGGCGTGTTCGGTCGGCTCGTTGGTGCCGGACCGCGGCTGCCCGCTCCCGCCGCTCTCGTCCACGGTGTCCCCTCGTTCGAAGCATCCTCCGCGCCAGCCGGGCGGAGGGGTCTCGGGTCGATGGTATGCGGCGGTCGCGACGCGTTCCGCCCCGGCACCCCCCGCGTTTCCCCGGCCGTCGCGGGTGCGTCGGCCGGGATCGGGTCACTGTCAGTGGCGGGCCGTAAGGTTCGTGGGCATGGAGACCAGTGCGGAGGGCGTCGCGGGGACAGTCGGCGACGAGGGCGCGGCGGCGGGGCCGACCGCGGCGGTGACGGTGGAGACGGGGACGGTGGGCGTGGTCGAGCGCGTGGCCATAGCGCCCGCCTCGTTGTCGCCCTCGCGTGCCAGTGACTTCATGCAGTGCCCGTTGCTGTACCGATTCCGGGTCATCGACCGGCTGCCCGAGAAGCCCAGCGAGGCGGCGACCAGGGGAACCCTGGTGCACTCGGTGCTGGAGCGGCTCTTCGACGCACCGGCGGCCGAGCGTACGGCGCCGCGGGCCAAGTCGCTGATCCCGGGGCAGTGGGACCGGTTGCGGGAGTCCCGGCCGGAGGTCGTGGAGCTGTTCGCCGATGATCCGGAGGGTGAGCGGCTGGCGCGCTGGCTCGGGGAGGCGGAGCGGCTGGTCGAGCGGTGGTTCTCCCTGGAGGATCCGACACGGCTGGAGCCCGCCGAACGGGAGATGTTCGTCGAGGCCGAGCTGGATTCGGGACTGAAGCTGCGCGGGATCATCGACCGGGTCGATGTGGCGCCCACGGGTGATGTGCGGATCGTCGACTACAAGACGGGCAAGGCGCCGCGGCCGGAGTATGCCGAGGGTGCGTTGTTCCAGATGAAGTTCTACGCCCTGGTGGTCTGGCGGCTGAAGCAGGTCGTCCCGCGGCGGCTCCAGCTGGTGTATCTGGGCAGTGGGGACGTCGTGACGTACGACCCCGTCATCGCCGACCTGGAGCGGGTGGAGCGCAAGCTGCTGGCCCTGTGGGAGGCGATCCGGCTGGCCACGGAGACCGGCGAGTGGCGCCCACGCCCGACCAAGCTGTGCGGCTGGTGCGACCACCAGGCGGTGTGCCCGGAGTTCGGCGGCACTCCCCCGCCTTATCCGTTGCCGGTACGGAGGGCTGATGGGGGTGCGGAGGCGGGTGTTTCCGCTGAGGTTGTGGAGGTGGTCGGCGGTGCTTCCGCTGCGGGTTCGGAGGTGGTGGACGGTGTTTCTGCCGGGGAGCCCAAGGGCGTAGTTGGCGTTCCCGCCAGCGGTCCAGGTGCTGCGGAGAGCCTCTCCGGCACGGGGTCTTAGGCGACGGTCAGACTCCTTCACCAGGTGTCTGTACGGAGGGGACTGCGTCTCGGTCAGAGGCACCCGGCGGTCTCTTCCAGGGGCCGGTGACTGCGGACAATCCCTCAAGGCGCGGGGCTGGTTTGCCAACCGTGTCACCGCCCTGGGCCGGGGAGCCACGGGGCGGACGGGGGGTGCCAGGGCGGCGGGCGGTACTTCCGTTGGAGGTCCGGAGATCGCGGTCGGTATTTCCGGACCTCCGGCACGGGTGTGAAGCGCCAGGGGGTTTCCGCCACGCGTCCAGAGACGCAGGACCGTGTTTCCGCCGGAGGGTCGGAGGCGCCGCGCATATCCCCTGGCGGGGAGCCCGAGGCGTCGCACGCCGTCCCCATCAGGGAGTTGAAGGCTTCGGACGATCTCTCCGCCGGGGAGTCACGGGCGACGGACGAACCTCGCGCCGGGGCCCGCAAAAGGCGCCGGTCCCTCCGCTCACCAACCGCAAGCAGACCGACGCTCCTCCCGGCCGGAACCCAAACGACCGGCACTCCTCCCGCCCAGAGCCCGAAGCCAACCGAACGTCCCTCCCGCCCCAAACCCGAAGCCGGCCGACGCCCCTCCCGCCCCAAACCCAAACGACCGACACCCCTCCCGCCCAGAGCCCGAAGCCAACCGAACGTCCCTCCTACCCCAAACCCGACGCCGACCGAGGCTCTTTCCGCCCCAAACCCAAAGCCAACCGACACCCTTCCCGCCCGCAACCCAAAACCAACCGACACTCCTCCCGCCCTGAACTCCAAGTCGGCCGACGCTCTTTCCAGCGAACGCCCAGGCCAGGCGGCAGACGGCGTTCCCGCCAGCGCCCCGGAGCAGGCGAACGGCGTTCCACCCGGAGAACCGGACGTAGTAGACCGTGTCCCCTTCAGGAGCCCTGACACCGCACACGGCGCTCCATCCCGAGGCCGGCCCCCTCCCCCCACCCCCACCCCCACCACCAGGCCACCCCGTAGCCGCCCGCAAGGCCGGTCGAGTCGGGTGGCGGTGCGCAGGGCAGAATGGGGCCGGGCTAGCGAAGGAGATTCACGTGGCCATCCGCGTCCTACTGGTTGATGACCAGCCGCTGCTGCGAACCGGGTTCCGGATGATTCTGGAGGCGGAGCAGGATCTCGCGGTCGTCGGCGAGGCCGGTGACGGACTGCAAGCGCTCGACCAGGTGCGGGCTCTGCAGCCCGATGTGGTGCTGATGGACATCCGTATGCCGCGGATGGACGGGGTGGAGGCGACCCGGCAGATCACCGGTCCCGGGCGGGACGGTCCGGCGAAGGTGCTGGTGCTGACCACGTTCGACCTCGACGAGTACGTCGTGGAGGCGTTGCGGGCCGGTGCCAGTGGCTTCCTGCTCAAGGACGCGCCGGCGAACGAACTCGTGCAGGCGATCCGGGTGGTGGCCTCCGGCGAGGCCATGCTCGCGCCCAGCATCACGCGGCGGCTGCTCGACAAGTACGCCAGCCATCTGCCGTCGGGTGACGAGCCCGTCCCGGACGCCCTGCACACGTTGACCGAGCGTGAGGTCGAGGTGCTGAAGCTGGTGGCGCGCGGGCTGTCGAACGCCGAGATCGCCGCCGATCTCTTCGTCAGCGAGACCACCGTCAAGACGCATGTGGGGCACGTCCTCACCAAGCTGGGCCTGCGGGACCGGGTGCAGGCCGCGGTGTACGCGTACGAGAGCGGTCTGGTGCGTCCCGGCGCGCAGTAGCCGTCGTAGTCGCAGCAGGCAGCCGTACGACGAAGAGGGCGCCCCTTCCTGACAGGGGCGCCCTCTTCTGTGTGCGGGCTCGGGTCAGCGGCTGCCGTGTCCGGTCCACAGGCCGGTGGCCAGTCCCGCCGGAGTCGGCGGGGCTGGCCACTGGTCGAGCTTGAGTACTGCGTGTGCGGGTCGGAGCGTCAGTTGCCCACGCCTCGGCCCAGCTCCCAGAGCTGGAGGGTCGAGGAGGAGTTGAGCACGTACGCGGTGCCCGTGACGTCGTCGCGGGCGGCGACGTACTGCTTGCCCTGCCACAGCGGGATCAGCGGGACGTCGGTGGCGACGATGTCCTGGATGGCGGTGAGGCTCTTGGAGGCGGCGAGCCGGTCGGCCTCGCGACGGGACTCCGGGATCAGGGTGCTCCTGATCTTGGTGCTGACGTACGGCGAGCCGAGGGTGTTGTCCTTGTCGAGGAACGGCGCGAGGTAGTTGTCGGCGTCGGGGAAGTCCGGGAACCAGCCCATCCCGTAGACGTCGTACTTGCCCTTCTGCTCGGCCGGGCGGAACGTCGCCCAGGGGGTGCCCTTGATGCTGACGTCGAACAGGCCGCTGTCGTTGAGCTGCTTCTGGAGCTGCTCGAACTCTTCCTTGGTGGCCGAGCCGTAGTGGTCGGTCGTGTAGTTCAGGGTCAGCTTCACCGGAGTGGTGATGTTGGCCGCTTCCATCATCAGCTTGGCCTTGGAGACGCTCGGGTCGCCGTACTTGTTGAAGAACGAGTTCGAGTGGCCCGTGATGGTCGCCGGGACCATGGAGTAGAGCGGCTCGGCCTCGGTGCCGTAGACCTTGGAGACGAGTTCGCCGCGGTCGATGATCTGGGCCATCGCCTCGCGTACGGCCTTCGTCTTCACGGTCGGGGCGTTGGTGTTGAAGCCCAGGTAGCGGATTTCGAGGCCGGGCATCTCGACGAGGTCGACGTCGCCGTCCGTGTCGTCGCTGAGCTTCTGGATCTGCTCCGGCGTCATGGTGCGCGTCATGACGTCGATGTCGCCCTTGTTGATGGCGCTGCCCATGGCGTCGGCGTCCGCGAAAGTACGCATCTCGACCTTGGTGTTGTTCACCTTCAAAGCACCCTTGTAATTGGGGTTCTTGGTGAACGTGGCCGTGGTGATCGCGTCGTCCTTCTCGGAGACCGAGAGGGTGTACGGGCCGGAGCCGTCGATACCGAAACCGTCGCGCAGCTTGTCCTTCTGGTAGTCGTCCGGATTCACGATGCCGGCGACGGGAGTGGACAGCTTGTACGGGAACGTGGCGTCGGCCGTCTTCAGGTGGAAGATGACTTCGCGGTCGCCCTGGGTCTCGACGGTGTCGACGGTGGACAGCAGGGCGAACACACCGCTGTCGGCCTTGATGCGCATCGCGCGGTCGATGGAGTACTTCACATCTTCCGCGGTGATCTTGTCGCCGTTGGCGAACTTCAGACCCTCGCGCAGGGTGCAGGCGTAGCGCTCGTTGCCGGTGTCGGTGAAGCCGCACTTCTCGGCGGCCTCGGGCACCGGGTCGCCCTCGCCCTTGGGCTGGATCATCAGGGTCTGCACGGTCTGGCGCAGGATGTTCCAGGTGCCGACGTCGTAGGCGTAGGCGGGGTCGAGCGGCGCCGGAGCGTCCTTCGTCGCCTCGAACCGGTCCGTGGTGCCGACGACTATCGCATCGTCGCTGGAACTCCCGCTGCCGGAGCCGCCACACGCGGCGAGCACCGGCGCGAGCAGGCCGACGACGGCCGACAGCACCAAAGTCTTGCGGTTCATGCTCGAGTTTCTCCAGAGCTGTTCGAGTCCGTGTACCCGGCATACATGGGGTGGCGATGCCGATCACGGGGATTAGGGCGATGTTCTCGCGTTGAGATTAGTCCGGACCCGCACGGGGGTTCGCGGCCACCGTAGTTGAGTTCCCATCACGCAGCGGAACCGGCTGTGGACAGACCGAAAACCCGCCGAGGGAAGGATTAGTGCAGGGTTTCACCAATCGGGACACAAGGGTGCGTGATCGGCCTCAGAAATGGGGTGAACAGCACAGGGTGACCACGATGTCGACCCCCCTGCACGTGGGGAACCTCACACACATCAACTCAGTTGGAGAGCAACGGAATTCGGCCGGTCGGCCGAGTCCGAATTCTTTTCCCATTGGCACCATTGGACTTTGCACGCTCGGTGAACGGCTGACGCATTTCCGTCATCAGTCGACCATCAGCCCGCGGAGAAATGCCAGGTCGACGACTTCCAGCGAGGTCACGACGGTGCGCCGGGCGGCCGGGGCGATGGGCGCCACGGACGGCACGGCCACCACCAGGCAGCCCGCCGCCTCCGCGGCCGCGACACCGGTCGCGGTGTCCTCCACGACGGCGCAGCGGGCCGGGTCGACGCCGAGTCCGGCGGCGGCCAGCAGATACGGGTCGGGGTACGGCTTGGTGCGCGCCACCTCGTCGCCGGCCACCGTCAGCGCGAAGTGCTGGGGGCCGAGCGCGGTCAGGACGCGGTCGATGATGCGCCGGTGCGAGGCGGAGACCAGGGCCGTGGGGATCTCGTACTCCGCCAGCTCGGCCAGGAGTCTGGCGGCGCCCGGCATCAACGGCAGGGCCCGCCCGATGCGGTCCTCGAAGCCCTCGTTGAGCAGGACGGACAGTTCGGCGAGGGTGATGTCGGCGCCGGTGGCCTCGATCAGGAAGCCGGCGCTGCGGGTCATGGGGCCGCCGACCACGACATGGCGCCAGGAGTCGTCGAGGGTGTGCCCGAGGGCGGCGAAGACCTCGACCTCGACGTCCCACCAGAAGCCCTCGGTGTCCACCAGGGTGCCGTCCATGTCGAGGAGTACGGCCTGCAGTGCTGAGCCTTCGGCCGTACGGGTTCCGAGCGCGGGGACCGTGCTGGTCATCCTGGCGCACCTCCTTGAGGGACGATCAGGCCGGCCGCCCCTGATACCAACAAGGGCGACCGGCCTGCGGTGGACCGACCAGTGTACGACTTATCCGATCAGTGCGCTCGTCCGTTCCGGGCGCCTGTGGATTCAGCGCTCGGAGGTCGCTCAGCGCGCGTTGAAGTACTTCGCCTCCGGGTGGTGGATGACGATCGCGTCCGTGGACTGCTCCGGGTGCAGCTGGAACTCCTCCGAGAGGTGGACGCCGATGCGCTCCGGCTCCAGCATGGCGGCGATCTTCGCTCGGTCCTCCAGGTCGGGGCAGGCGCCGTAGCCGAGGGAGAAGCGGGCGCCCCGGTACTTGAGGGCGAACATGTCCTCGACGTCGGTGGGGTCCTCGCCGGCGAAGCCGAGTTCGGACCGCACGCGCGCGTGCCAGTACTCGGCGAGCGCCTCGGCCAACTGGACGGACAGGCCGTGCAGTTCGAGGTAGTCGCGGTAGGAGTTCGCCTCGAAGAGCTTCGCGGTCTCCTCGCCGATGCGGTTGCCCATGGTGACGATCTGGAAGCCGACGACGTCGGTCTCGCCGGACTCCTCCGGGCGGAAGAAGTCGGCCAGGCAGAGACGGCGGCCGCGGCGCTGGCGCGGGAAGCTGAAGCGGGTGCGCTCGTTGCCCTCGTCGTCCAGGATGATCAGGTCGTCGTCCTTGGACACGCAGGGGAAGTAGCCGTAGACGACGGCCGCTTCGAGGAGGTTGTCGGTCTGGAGCTTGTCCAGCAGGCCGCGCAGGCGGGGGCGGCCCTCGGTCTCGACGAGTTCCTCGTACGTCGGTCCGTCGCCCGTGCGGGCCTGCTTGAGGCCCCACTGGCCCTTGAAGAGGGCGCCCTCGTCCAGCCAGGACGCGTACTCCTTGAGCTGGATGCCCTTGATGACCCGGGTGCCGCGGAACGGCGCCTCGGGGATCGGGTTGTCGATGGACACGTCGGAGCGGACGTGGCCCTCCTCGGGGCGCTCCTCGACCTCTGTGACGGCCGCCGTCGCCCGCACCCTGCGCTGCTTGAGCTCGGGCAGCTTCGCGCCGGGCACGCCCCGCTTGACGCCGATCAGGGCGTCCATCAGGCGCAGGCCCTCGAACGCGTCGCGGGCGTAACGGACTTCGCCCTCGTAGATCTCGTGCAGGTCCTGCTCGACGTACGCCCGGGTCAGCGCGGCGCCGCCCAGGATGACCGGGTAGTCGGCGGCCATCTTGCGCTGGTTGAGCTCCTGGAGGTTCTCCTTCATGATCACCGTGGACTTGACCAGGAGGCCGGACATGCCGATGACGTCCGCGCGGTGCTCCTCGGCGGCTTCCAGGATCGCGGAGACCGGCTGCTTGATGCCGAGATTGACGACGTTGTAGCCGTTGTTGGACAGGATGATGTCGACGAGGTTCTTGCCGATGTCGTGGACGTCGCCGCGCACCGTGGCGAGCACGATGGTGCCCTTGCCCTCGGCGTCCGACTTCTCCATGTGCGGTTCGAGATAGGCGACCGCGGTCTTCATGACCTCGGCGGACTGGAGCACGAACGGCAGCTGCATCTGGCCGGAGCCGAACAGTTCGCCGACGACCTTCATGCCGTCCAGGAGTGTCGCGTTGACGATGTCGAGGGCGGGACGGGTCTCCAACGCCTCGGCCAGGTCGGTCTCCAGGCCGTTCTTCTCGCCGTCGATGATCCGCCGCTTGAGCCGCTCGTCCAGCGGGAGGGCGGCCAACTCCTCGGCGCGGCCCGCCGTCCGGGACTTGGTGGTGGCGCCTTCGAAGAGGGCCATCAGCTTCTGGAGCGGGTCGTAGCCCTCCGCGCGGCGGTCGTAGACCAGGTCGAGGGCCGTCTGCACCTCTTCCTCGGTGAACCGGGCGATCGGGAGGATCTTCGAGGCGTGCACGATCGCCGAGTCGAGGCCTGCCTTGACGCATTCGTCGAGGAAGACGGAGTTGAGCAGGACGCGGGCGGCCGGGTTGAGGCCGAAGGAGATGTTGGAGAGGCCCAGCGTGGTCTGGACGTCGGGGTGGCGGGCCTTGAGGCGGCGGATCGCCTCGATGGTGGCGATGCCGTCGCCGCGGGACTCCTCCTGGCCGGTGCAGATGGTGAAGGTCAGGGTGTCGATGAGGATGTCCGACTCGTGGATGCCCCAGTTGCCGGTCAGGTCGTCGATCAGCCGCTCGGCGATGGCGACCTTGTGCTCCGGAGTGCGGGCCTGGCCCTCCTCGTCGATGGTCAGCGCGATGAGGGCGGCGCCGTGTTCCTGCGCCAGCCTGGTGACCTTCGCGAAGCGGGACTCGGGGCCGTCGCCGTCCTCGTAGTTGACGGAGTTGATGACCGCGCGGCCACCGATCTTCTCCAACCCGGCCCGGATGACCGGGACTTCGGTGGAGTCCAGGACGATCGGCAGGGTGGAGGCGGTGGCGAAGCGGCCAGCCAGTTCCTCCATGTCGGCGACGCCGTCGCGGCCGACGTAGTCCACGCAGAGGTCCAACATGTGGGCGCCTTCGCGGATCTGGTCGCGGGCCATCTCCACGCAGTCGTCCCAGCGGCCGTCGAGCATGGCCTCGCGGAACTTCTTCGAGCCGTTGGCGTTCGTACGCTCGCCGATCGCCATGTAGGCGGTGTCCTGGCGGAACGGGACCGTCTGGTAGAGCGAGGCGGCGCCAGGCTCGGGCTGGGGGTGGCGCTCGACGGGCGCCAACTCGCGGACCCGCTCGACGAGTTGACGCAGGTGCTCGGGGGTGGTGCCGCAGCAGCCGCCGACCAGGTTCAGGCCGTAGTCGTGGACGAAGTGGTCCTGCGCGTCGGCCAGGCCCTCGGGGTCGAGCGGGAAGTGGGCGCCGTCCTTGGTGAGGATGGGCAGGCCCGCGTTCGGCATGCAGAGCAGCGGGGTGCGGGAGTGGCGGGCGAGATAGCGCAGGTGCTCGCTCATCTCGGCGGGGCCCGTCGAGCAGTTCAGGCCGATCATGTCGATGCCGAGGGGTTCGAGCGCGGTCAGCGCGGCGCCGATCTCGGAGCCCAGGAGCATGGTGCCGGTGGTCTCGAAGGCCATGGAGACCAGCAGGGGTACGTCGACGCCGGTCGCCTCCATGGCGCGGCGGGCGCCCAGGATCGACGACTTGGTCTGGAGGAGGTCCTGGGTGGTCTCGACGATCAGGGCGTCGGCACCGCCGGCGAGCAGGCCCTCGGCGTTCGCCTGGAAGCCGTCGCGGAGGGTGGCGTAGCCGATGTGGCCGAGGGTGGGCAGCTTGGTGCCGGGGCCGATGGAGCCGAGGACCCAGCGCTGGCGGCCGTCGCGGGCGGTGAAGTCGTCGGCGGTCTCGCGGGCGATGCGGGCGCCGGACTCGGAGAGTTCGTGGACGCGCTCGGGGATGTCGTACTCGGCCATGGCGGAGTGGTTCGCGCCGAAGGTGTTCGTCTCGACGCAGTCCACGCCGACGCCGAAGTACTCCTCGTGGACCGAGCGGACGATGTCCGGGCGGGTGATGTTCAGGATCTCGTTGCAGCCTTCGAGGTTCTCGAAGTCCTCGAGGGTGGGGTCCTGTGCCTGGAGCATGGTGCCCATGGCTCCGTCGGCGACCACCACACGGGTGGCGAGTGCCTCTCGGAGCGCGGACACACGGGTCCGGCTGTCAGCAGAAGGGGTCAGTGGCGACGAGGCCATGAAAGGGGCTCCCTGGAGTGCGACGGCTGTCGGCTTTGCGGCTTCCCTGGGAACCTCTCACGGAACTCCCCGGGGAGCGTGCACGTCGCCAGCGTAACGGGGTCGGGCGGGAGCGTGCTTGAGCCGTCCATGGGACGGACTGGCATGGCAGGGAGGCGGACCGAGGTGACGGGCGGGTCGACGCCGTCTAGGTTCTCGCGACAAGTGGCACAACAGGAGACGTGACCGGAATCGGCCGACCATTAGCGGGAGGTCGGCATGGACCGGTAGTGTTCGACATTGCCGAACGGCGGCAGCGACGTCGCGCGTCGACGGTCGAACGGGACGGAGGCAGTACGGCGATGGCACGGAACATCCAGTCGCTCGAACGGGCGGCCGCGATGCTGCGCCTGCTCGCGGGCGGCGAGCGAAGGCTCGGCCTCTCGGACATCGCCTCGTCGCTCGGTCTCGCCAAGGGCACGGCCCACGGCATCCTGCGCACCCTCCAGCAGGAGGGCTTCGTCGAGCAGGACGACGTCTCCGGGCGCTATCAGCTCGGCGCCGAACTGCTGCGCCTGGGCACCACCTACCTAGACGTCCACGAGCTGCGGGCCCGCGCCCTGGTGTGGACGGACGACCTGGCCCGCTCCAGCGGCGAAAGCGTGCACCTAGGAGTGCTGCATCAGCACGGCGTCCTGATCGTGCACCACGTCTTCCGCCCCGACGACAGCCGGCAGGTCCTGGAGATCGGGGCCATGCAGCCGCTGCACTCGACGGCCCTGGGCAAGGTGCTGTCGGCCTTCGACCCGGTCGCGCACAGCGAGGCCCTGGAGGCCGACCGCAAGCCCTTCACCGACCGTACGGTGTCCGAGCCGGCCGACTTCGAGCACATCCTCGACGTCACGCGCGCGCGTGGGTACGCGGCCGACGTCGAGGAGACCTGGGAGGGCGTCGCGTCCATCGCCGCCCCCATCCACGACCGGCGGCGCATGCCGGTCGGCGCGGTCGGCATCACCGGGGCCGTGGAGCGGCTGTGCCGGTCGGACGAGGAGGGTGCGCTGCGCCCCGAGCTGATCGCCGCGGTACGGGACTGTGCCCGCGCGGTGTCACGGGATCTCGGCGCCGGGCGGTTCTGACCAGCCAGGATCCCTCCCCGATTCACAGCAAAAAAGACCGGAACGCCCTAGGGAGCGTTCCGGTCTTAGTCGTACCCTTGACGACAAAGTCGGCCAAAACGCCAAATCGCCACACACGGTGTCCACCTGACTGCCGTCCGCATCGATCACATGATCGATAGCCCACAGCAATCAATAACGATCGTGTTTTCGATAACAGCACTCTTGACGCGCCTGTAACACCGGAGCAAGACTCCCGTCCATCGGTCGGCATTGTCGAACACCTACCGGCAATACGCGCTAGAGTGTGGCAACGCCAAAGGCCGGCATCGCTCTCACCCCCGAGGGCGCACGAACCCCCGGCGGGACCCGGGGTTCGGCTTCCCTGGACGAAGGACAAAGGAGTCGCGGGTGTCCAGCTCCGACATCTTCATCGGCGAGACCATAGGTACCGCCGTGCTCATCCTGCTGGGCGGTGGCGTCTGCGCCGCCGTCACGCTGAAGGCCTCCAAGGCCCGTAACGCCGGCTGGCTCGCCATCGCCTTCGGGTGGGGTTTCGCCGTCATGACGGCCGTGTACATCTCGGCACCGCTCTCCGGTGCCCACCTCAACCCGGCCGTGACACTCGCACTCGCGATCAAGGACGGTGGCTGGGACAACGTCCCGATCTACTGGGCCGGGCAGCTGCTCGGCGCCATGATCGGCGCGACCCTGGTCTGGGTGGCCTACTACGGCCAGTTCCAGGCCCACCTCACGGACAAGGAGATCGTCGGCGAGCCGACGGCCAAGTCCGTGGAGGCCGAGGAGAAGGGCGCGGGCCCGGTCCTGGGCATCTTCTCCACCGGTCCCGAGGTCCGCAACGTGGTGCAGAACCTCGCCACGGAGATCATCGGCACCGTCGTCCTGATCCTCGCCATCCTGACGCAGGGTCTGAACGACAAGGGCAACGGTCTCGGCACACTGGGCGCCCTGATCACCGCGTTCGTGGTCGTCTCCATCGGTCTGTCGCTCGGCGGCCCGACCGGTTACGCCATCAACCCGGCCCGTGACCTGGGCCCGCGCATCGTGCACGCGCTCCTGCCGCTGCCGAACAAGGGCGGTTCCGACTGGAGCTACGCCTGGATCCCGGTCGTCGGTCCACTGATCGGCGGCGCGATCGCTGCGGGTATCTACAACCTCGCCTTTGCTTAGAACCGGATGAGAACCGGAACTCCGAGCACTGAAGCAGCAGTAGAACCAGTCCTCATGACCACGGAACCCCTCAGGAGCACACAGTGACCGACGCGCACACCGCCGGACCGTTTATCGCGGCCATCGACCAGGGCACGACCTCCAGCCGTTGCATCGTCTTCGACCGGGACGGCCGTATCGTCTCCGTCGACCAGAAGGAGCACGAGCAGATCTTCCCGAAGCCGGGCTGGGTCGAGCACAACGCCACCGAGATCTGGACCAACGTCCAGGAAGTCGTCGCCTCCGCCATCGAGAAGGCCGGCATCACCCGCGACGACATCAAGGCCATCGGCATCACCAACCAGCGTGAGACCACGCTGCTGTGGGACAAGAACACCGGTGAGCCCGTCCACAACGCCATCGTCTGGCAGGACACCCGCACCGACGCGCTCTGCAAGGAGCTGGGCCGCAACGTCGGCCAGGACCGCTTCCGCCGCGAGACCGGCCTGCCGCTGGCGAGCTACTTCGCCGGTCCCAAGGCCCGCTGGCTGCTCGACAACGTCGAGGGCCTGCGCGAGCGCGCCGAGGCGGGAGACATCCTCTTCGGCACCATGGACAGCTGGGTCATCTGGAACCTGACGGGCGGTGTGAACGGCGGCAGGCACGTCACCGACGTCACCAACGCCTCCCGCACCATGCTGATGAACCTGCACACCATGGAGTGGGACGAGAAGATCGCCGAGTCCATCGGCGTCCCGCTGAACATGCTGCCCGAGATCCGCTCCTCCGCCGAGGTCTACGGCGAGGTCACCGGCGGCCGTCTCGGCGACGTGCTCGGCGGCATCCCGGTCGCCTCGGCGCTCGGCGACCAGCAGGCGGCCCTGTTCGGCCAGACCTGTTTCGCCGAGGGCGAGGCCAAGTCGACGTACGGCACCGGCACCTTCCTGCTGATGAACACCGGCGAGAAGCCCGTCAACTCGTACAACGGCCTGCTCACCACGGTCGGTTACCGCATCGGCGAACAGAAGGCGGTCTACGCCCTCGAAGGTTCGATCGCCGTCACCGGTTCGCTGGTGCAGTGGATGCGCGACCAGATGGGCCTCATCTCCACCGCCGCCGAGATCGAGACGCTCGCGCTCACGGTCGAGGACAACGGCGGCGCCTACTTCGTGCCGGCCTTCTCCGGTCTGTTCGCCCCGTACTGGCGCTCCGACGCCCGCGGTGTGATCGCCGGTCTGACCCGGTACGTCACCAAGGCGCACCTCGCGCGCGCCGTCCTGGAGGCCACGGCCTGGCAGACCCGTGAGATCACCGACGCCATGACGAAGGACTCCGGTGTCGAGCTCGCGGCGATCAAGGTCGACGGCGGCATGACCTCCAACAACCTGCTGATGCAGACGCTCTCCGACTTCGTGGACGCCCCCGTGG
This sequence comes from Streptomyces prunicolor, assembly GCF_045162825.1. NCBI lineage: Bacteria > Bacillati > Actinomycetota > Actinomycetes > Kitasatosporales > Streptomycetaceae > Streptomyces > Streptomyces prunicolor. Next base: position 2,158,624 of record NZ_CP108676.1, read on the forward strand.
TGCGCCCGATGGTCGCCGAGACCACCTGCCTCGGCGCCGCCTACGCCGCCGGTCTCGCCGTCGGCTTCTGGACCAGCACCGACGACCTGCGTGCCAACTGGCGCCGGGCCGCCGAGTGGACCCCCAACATGGCCGCGGAGAAGCGCGACCGTGAGTACAAGAGCTGGCTCAAGGCCGTGGAGCGGACCATGGGCTGGCTCGACGACGAGGAGTAAGAACCCCACATGACCAGTCAGTCCACCCTGCAGTCCGTGCCTGCCCTCGGTACGCACCCGGCCTCCGGCTCGAACCCGAGCCGGGCCGAGACCCGGGAGCAGCTCTCCAAGGCGACGTACGACCTCCTCGTCATCGGCGGCGGCATCCTGGGCATCTCCACCGCCTGGCACGCCGCGCAGTCCGGGCTGCGGGTGGCCCTGGTCGACGCCGGCGACTTCGCCGGTGCCACCTCTTCCGCCTCCTCCAAGCTTCTCCACGGCGGTCTGCGCTACCTGCAGACCGGCGCGGTGAAGCTGGTGGCGGAGAACCACTTCGAACGCCGTGCGGTCTCCCGCCAGGTGGCTCCTCACCTGGCGAACCCGCTCACGTTCTACCTGCCCGTCTACAAGGGCGGTCCGCACGGTGCGGCGAAGCTCGGGGCGGGCGTCTTCGCCTACTCCGCGCTCTCCGCGTTCGGCGACGGCGTCGGCCACCTCCTGTCCCCCGCCAAGGCGGCGCAGGACGTGCCCGAGCTGCGCACCCAGAACCTCAAGGCCGTCGCCGTGTACGGCGACGACCAGATGAACGACGCGCGCATGGCGCTGATGACGGTCCGCGCGGCCGTCGAGGCGGGCGCGGTCGTCCTCAACCACGCCCAGGTCACCGGCCTGCGCTTCACCCAGGGCCGGGTGACCGGCGCGGAGCTGCGCGACACCACCTCCGGCGACGAGTTCGGCGTGAGCGCCCGCCTGGTGCTCAACGCGACCGGCCCGTGGGTCGACCACCTGCGCAAGATGGAGGACCCGAACGCGGCGCCCTCCATCCGCCTCTCCAAGGGCGCGCACCTGGTCCTGAAGCGCACGTCCCCGTGGAAGGCCGCGCTGGCGACCCCCATCGACAAGTACCGCATCACCTTCGCCCTCCCCTGGGAGGACATGCTGCTGCTCGGCACGACGGACGAGGAGTTCGAGGGCGACCCGGCGGACGTCTCGGTCACCGAGAAGGACATATCCCAGATCCTGGACGAGGCCGCGTTCTCGGTCCGCGACCAGCAGCTCTCGCGTGACCTGATCACGTACTCCTTCGCCGGTCTGCGCGTGCTGCCCGGTGGCCCCGGCAGCACCGCGAAGGCCAAGCGCGAGACGGTGGTGACCGAGGGCAAGGGCGGCATGCTGTCCGTCGCGGGCGGCAAGTGGACGACCTTCCGGCACATCGGCCGTACGGTCATGCAGAAGCTGGAGGCGCTGCCCGGCCGCCCGCTGGGCGAGGACTTCGAACCGATCTCCTCCCTCCCGAAGAAGCTCCCGCTGCCCGGTGTCGCCAACCCGCGCGCGGTCGCCCACCGTCTCCTGGTCGACAACCCGGCGCCGGGCCCGCGCATGGCGGCCGACACGGCGAAGCACCTGGCCACGCACTACGGCTCGTTGGCCTTCGACATCGCCCGACTCGCCAACGAGAACCCGGAGTTGGGCCAGCGCGTCCACCCCGACGCCCCCGAGATCTGGGCCCAGGTCGTCTACGCCCGCGACCACGAGTGGGCCGAGACCCAGGACGACGTCCTGCGCCGCCGCACGACCCTGACGATCCGGGGCCTGGCGACGGACGAGGTGCGGAGCAAGGTCCAGGACCTGCTCGACAAGAAGTAGGCGCTACGGCTACGACGCCGGTCGCTACGGCGGTTTTCGCTGCGGCGTTTTTCGCTACGCCGCGAAAGGGACGGTTCCCTCTGGAGGGAGCCGCCCCTTTGGCGTGCCCGGTTGTCAGTGCCGGGTGCTTTCATGGGCGTATGAACAACGATCAAGCCTCCGCCGATGAACTCGCCGCGCTACGGGCGGCGTTCGGCGTGGACGACGGCGGGGAGTCGGCGCTCGGCTGGGACGCGGTGCGCGCGTTCGAGGCGGAGCACGGGGTGGTGCTGCCGGAGCCGTACCGGACGTTCGTGGCGGAGATATCCGACGGGTCGTTCCAAGGGCCGCCGGAGTACGGGCTGGTGGGGCTGGCCGAGTTGCCGGACGACTGGGGCGACGGCGAGGAGGACCGGGACCCGGGCAAGCCGTTCCCGCTCGCCGCGGGGTGGCTGTGGGAGGAGGACGACGGGCCCTACGAGGACCCGGACGCGGTCGTCGAGCAGGTCCTCAACCACGGCTCGATCGTGCTCGGGACCGATGGCTGCGCGATGAACTGGCACCTGGTCGTCACCGGCCCCCAGCGGGGGCACGTCTGGCACGTCACCGACGTGGGCGCCATGCCGTTCGGCGCGGAGTTCGGGTTCACGACCTCCGCGCCGGGGTTCGCCGGCTGGGTGGCGCACTGGGCGGCCGGCAAGGACTGGTTCGACGCGGAGGGACGCGCCTCAGTGGAGTGAGGCCTCTCAGCGGAGTGACGCCTCCCGGCGAGGTGACGCCCCTCAGACGAGCGCCCTGATGTGCTCCGGTGACGTCAACTCATCGCGCCGCATGATCAGTTCACGCCCCAACAGCAACGTCCGCCGGGACGCCGGTACCGGATCCGGCAGCGTCGTCAGGTCGGTCAGGTGGGCGAAGCCGATGATGCGGCGGACGATCTCCGTACCGGCGTAGCCGACCGAGTCGGTCCAGACGCGGGAGAGGAAGCGGTCGAGGAAGGCGTCGTCGAAGAAGGTGTCGACACGGGTGGACCAGAGGCGGCGGAACTCGGTCTCGAACGCCTCCCAGGAGAGCCGGAGTTGGTCGCCATGGTCGGTCAACGCGCCCAGCGCGCGGGCCCGTTCCTCCGACACCAGCACGTTGGCCCAGTACAGGCCGAGGTCGTAGCCGATCGGGCCGACGAAGGAGAACTCGGGGTCGAAGACCCGTACCACCGGGGCGCCTTCGCGCTCGCCGACCATGACGCTGCCGGTGTGCAGGTCGCCGTGGAGGAGGGCCTGGGCGCTGGTCATGAAGGTGTACCGGAGATCGGCGACCTCCGTGCGCAGCCGGGTATCCGCGCGGAACTCGGCGGCCAGGTCGGCCAACTCCGGGAGCCAGTGGTTGTGTTCGTGCTCGATGTACGGCTCGGAGAGGACCACGTCCTCGGTGATCTTGCACAGCTCGGGACTCACCGAGGCCGCGATCAGCGCCTTGCGGTCGGCGGAGTCCATGCCGAAGTCACTGGTCGCGAAGGCGAGTTGGGCGACGAACTCGCCGATCCGGGCCGAGGTGTCCGGGCCGTAGGACGCGCCCTCGTTGAGGACCGTGCGCAGGACCTCCAGGTCGGACATGTCCTCCATGACGAGGGCGTAGTTGTCGGCGTCGTAGCCGTGGATCGCCGGGATCTTGTCGGGGGCGACCCGCGCGACCTGCTCGTAGGCCCGGGCCTCGGCGTCGGCGCGCTCGGGGCTCATCGGCCAGGAGGGTCCGGCGACCCGCACCCAGGGCAGCGCCTGCTTGATGGCGAGGCTGTGGCTGCCGTCGGCGTTCGACGCGAGGAACACCCGGTTCATGTTGCCGTCCGACACCTCGCGGACATGGATGTCGGTCACGTCCGCCCAGTGGCCGCGCTCGTGCAGGTAGGCCGGGATGTCGTCGGTCTCCAGGATGCGGTAGCCCATCGTACGAACTCCTCGAACTTCCTTATGCGGTGCGGCGCTTGGACAGGGTGAAGCTGAAGACCAGGGCGAGGATGAGGACCGCGCCCTCGACGACGTCCTGGGTGTAGTACGGCAGGCCCTTGATGGTCAGACCGGTGGTGATGATGCCGATGAGGACGGCGCCGAGGGCTGTGCCCCAGACGTTCGGGCGGCCCCGGCCGAGGACCGAGGTGCCGACCAGCGCTACGGCGACCGCCTCCAGCAGCTGCGAAGTACCGGCGGACACGTCACCCTGCCCGATGCGGGACGCCAGGATCAGGCCGCCGATCGAGGCGAGGACGCCGGAGAGGACGTAGGCGAGGGCCCGGTACGCGCCGACGCGGATGCCGGCCAGACGGGACGCCTCGGGGTTGGCGCCGATGGCGTACAGGACGCGGCCCCAGCGGGTGCGGGCCAGGAAGACCCAGGCGATGACCGTCAGCGCGCCGAAGATCAGTACGGAGATGGGGATGCCGAGCATGGTGCCGCGGTCGATGCGCAGGAAGCCGTCGGTGAACTTGCCGGGGGCGGTGCTGCCGTCGGACTGGGTCATGCCGGCGGAGATGGACTGGCCGTCGACCAGGATGAGTTTGGTGCCCTGGATGACGAACATCGTGCCGAGGGTGGCCAGCATGTCCGGGATCTTCATGACCACGATCAGCAGGGCGTTGAGGAGTCCGGCGAGCGCGCCCGCCGCGATGACGGCGAGGATCGCGACCGTGCCGACCTGGTTGTACGTCACCATCGTCTTCGCGGCGACGGTGACACCGAGCCCGGCGACCGCGCCGACGGACATGTCCATGCCGCCGACGGCCATGGTGACGGTGACGCCGAGGCCGAGGATCGCGGCGACGGAGACGTACCGGAGGGTGTCGAGCATGGTCGCCGACTCGCGGAAGGAGCCCTCGCTCAGTGCGAAGTAGAGGAAGAGCGCGACCGTGACGAAGATGAAGCCGTACTTGATGACGGCGTTCTGGACGAGCACGGCGGTGGAGACGGTGGGCGGGGCCAGTGCCTTCGGCGCGGCCTCGGAGCTCTGGGTGGTGGTCATCGGGTGCTTCCTGAAGGGGCCGGCATCACACGGACGCCGAGATGGTCTGGATCACGCGGTCACGTTCCGCGTCCTCGCCGTACGCGTCGAGATGGACCTCGCCCGCCGCCAGTACGACGACCCGGTCGGCGATCTCCAGGACCTCGTCCACGTCGGCGGAGAGGACGAGTACGGCGGCACCCTCGGCGGCCAGCGCACGCGCCCGGCGGCCGATGTCCCGGCGCGCGCCGATGTCCACCCCTCGGAACGGCTCATCCAGGATGAGGACGCGGGGGGTCTCGGCGAGCCAGCGGCCGACGACGACCTTCTGCTGGTTGCCGCCGGAGAGTTCCTCCACCGTGCTGTGCTCGTCGCGGGCGACGACGCCGAGGGCGTCGATGGTCCCGCGGCCGAGGGCGTCCTCCTTCGCCGTGTTCACGAGTCCGGCCCGGGACAGGGACTTGAGGAACGGCAGCGAGATGTTCTGGGCCACCGACCAGCCGGGGACGAGCGCGTCGGCGTGCCGGTCCTCGGGGACGAGGTGGACGCCGGCGCGGATCGCGTCGGACGGGCGGCGGGGGGCGTAGGGCTTGCCGTCGAGTTCGACCTTGCCGGTGGGGAAGGGCTCGGCGCCGAAGAGGCCGCGGGCGAGTTCCGTCTTGCCGGCGCCCAACAGGCCTACGACACCGGTGACTTCACCGGCACGCAGGTCCAGGTCGAGGGGGGCGCGGCCCTCGAAGAGGTGGACGCCGTGCAGGCCTACGACGACGTCGCCGTGCTCGCCGCTGCGCTGCGGGCGGGCACTCGTCGCCTCGTGAGCCTGGGCGAGCATCGCGCGCAGGGCGCTGTCCCAGTCGAAGGGCTTGACCTGGTCGTCGGTGAGACCGCCGTCTCGCAGGACGACCAGGCGGTCGGCGAGGGCGTCGATCTCGCCGAGACGGTGGGAGACGTAGAGGACCGCGATGCCGTCGTCGCGCATCTTCTCGACGAGGGCGAAGAGCCGCTGCGCCTCGGTGGCGGAGAGCGCGGAGGTCGGTTCGTCGAGGATGAGCAGCCGGGGGCGGGTGGCGAGGGCGCGGGCCAGGATGAGCAGCTGGCGGTCGGAGATGCCGAGTTCGGTGACGTCCCGGCGCAACAGGGCGTCACTCCAGTCCAGTTCGAGACCGGCCTGGATCTCGCGGGCGCGGGCCAGCACGCGGCGGCCGTTCAGGAACGGGTTGCCGCGCTTCTGGGCCAGCTCCTCGAAGACCAGGTTCTCGGCGACCGTGAGGCCGGGCACGATGCCCTCGCCGATCCGCTGGTGGACCGTCTGGATGCCCAACTGCCGGGCGGCAAGCGGCGATTGGAGAGCTGCGAGCTCCCCTGCGACCCGCACCTCCCCGCCGTGGTCCGTGTGCACGCCCGACAGGATCTTGATCAGCGTGGACTTGCCCGCGCCGTTGGCGCCGAGCAGCGCGACCACGCTGCCCGGTGCGATGTCGAGCGAGACGGACTCCAGCACCGTCTTGCCGCCGAAGGCCATGCTGACGTCGCGGAGCGAGACCGCGACGTCGACGGCCGCCGCCTCAACCGCCTTGTCAGTGGGCGACATTGGGGATCCAGTCCGCGGTGCTCACCTTGGAGAGGTTCAGGGCGGGCAGGGCCGCGCGCAGCTGGTCCATGTTCTCGATCTTGTTCTCGCGCAGGAAGTCCTGGGTGATGGCGACGGCCGGGAAGTCGACGGTGGTCTTGTTCAACTGGCCCGCCAGCTCAAGGGCCGCCGTACGGACGACGGCCGCGCCGACCGCCGACGGGTCGGTGCCCGCTGTGGCGACCCAGGGGCTGCCGGCGGCGGTCATGTTCTGGATGTCGGCGTTGGAGACGTCCGCGCCGAAGACCTTCACCTTGCTCTGCAGCTTCTTGTTCTGCACGGCGAGGACGGTGCCCTTGGCCAGCTCATCGTAGGGGGCGAACACCCCGGCCACGTCGGAGTGTTGGGTCAGCGCGGCGGAAACCAGGGGAACGTTGTCGGTGGCCGTGGAGTCGGTGACCTTGCCGACCTTGAACTGCTGCTTCCAGCCGTTGGCGTCGACCGCGGTCTTCCAGACGGAGTTGCGCTTGTCGAGGGCCGCGTAGCCGGCCACGTTGACGTAGCCGACCTTGGCGTTCTTGCCGACCGTCTTGGCCATCACGTCGAGGACGGCCTTCGCCATGCTGGCGTCGTCCTGCTCGGTGCTGATCACGGACTTGTTGGTCTGGTCGACGTCGTAGACGACGACCTTGATGCCCTTCTTCACGGCCTGGTCGATCTCGGGCTGGATCGTCGAGGGGAAGCCGTGGTCGACGATGATCGCCTGCGCGCCGGAGTTGATCGCCGAGGACAGGTCGGTGGCCTGCTTGGCGTTGTCGGCCTGGGCGTCGTACACGGTCAGGTCGATGCCGAGCGCCTTGGCCTGCGCCTTCGCGCCGTTGCCCCACTGCTCGAAGTAGTCGCCGGCGCCGCTCTGCCGCACCAGCGCCACCTTGACCGTGCCCTTGCTGAAGGGGGCCGGCTTCTTGCCCGTGGCGGCCGAGGCCGAGGCGGCGGTGTCGGCGCTGCTCTTCGAGGCGTCCGTGGACTGCGAGCAGCCCGCCAGGAGGAGGGCGGAGACGGAGGCCAGCGAGAGCGCGGCGAGGGGGACGCGGGTACGGGACATGAGGGGCTCCTGGTGCAAGGTGGTGCAGAAGGGGTGAAGCACGGGCGTGCGTGACCCGGAGCGAGGGAAAGGAATCAGCCACCACGGCAGGGTGACGGGCCCACGGCACAAGGGCTCGCGGGGGCTCCGGATGTGGTCAGCGACAGCTGGCTGTGGTCGACCGGAGCAAGTCCACGTACAGCCGCCGCACGAGCAGCAGCGTCTTCATAAACAGATCATGAGAACGTTTTCGGCCATTGGTCAAAGGGATGGAAGCGGTTTCTCAAAGAGTGAGACAACGACTACGTCACACACGGTCCGTTCACCGACGGCGGTTACCATCACGGAACCGGCTCCCGACCCGGCACAGTGAGGCCCCGATGAAGACACCGCGCGCGACAACACCCCCCATGAGCTGCATGTGGTGCTGTCCCGACGCACGCTGTCCGGGCTGACCCGCTGTCCGCCGTCGTCACTCGCCGCCCCCGACTTCGCCTCCCCCACCCGTCCGGTGCTCGTCCCAGTATCCGGACATCCCTCCCACTTTTCGGAGTTGTTCCCATGACGCTGCTCACCACCTGGTCCGAGTCCGGCCCGGAGACCCTCGTGCGCCGCACCGCCGATCCCGTCGAGATCGCCGCCGCGCTCGCCCCGATCGGCGTGCGCTTCGAGCAGTGGCCGATCCGCGAGGACGTCCCGGCCGACGCCGACAGCGACACCGTCTTCGCCGCGTACGGCCCGGAGATCGACAAACTCAACGCCGAAGAGGGCTTCACCACCGTCGACGTGCTCGGCCTGCACCCCAGCGACGACCCGGAGTACCCGGCGAAGGCGGCGGGCGCCCGCGCGAAGTTCCTCCAGGAGCACACGCACGACGACGATGACGAGGTCCGCTTCTTCGTCTCCGGCTCGGGCATCTTCTATCTGCACGTCAACGGCGAAGTGAACGCCGTCTACTGCGAGAAGGGCGACCTGATCGGCGTCCCGCGCGGCACCACCCACTGGTTCGACATGGGCACCAAGCCCGCCTTCACGGCGATCCGCTTCTTCCACGAGGAGGACGGCTGGGTCGGCAACTTCACCGGCTCGACCATCGCCTCGCGCTTCCCCGACTACGACACGATCCACGCGGGCTTCCAGCAGGACAAGGCCGCCGCGTGACCTTGCAGTTCACCGTGGACGCCGTGGTGCTCGACATCGAGGGCACCACGAGCGCCACGGGTTTCGTCGTCGACGTCCTGTACCCGTACTCGCGCTCACGCTTCGCCGAGCTGCTCGCCGAGCGGAGCGACGATCCGGCGGTGGCACGGGCGATCGCGCAGGTAAGCGAGCTGACGGGCGACCCGGACGCCGACGCCGTACAGATCGAGAAAACCCTCAACACCTGGCTGGACGAGGACCGCAAGGCCACACCCCTCAAGACCCTCCAGGGCATCATCTGGTCCGAGGGCTTCGCCCGCGGCGACCTCGTCTCGCACTTCTACGACGACGTCGTACCGGCCCTGCGCGCCTGGCACACGGCGGGCCTGCGGCTGTACGTCTACTCGTCCGGCTCGGTGGCCGCGCAGCGCGCGTGGTTCACGTCGAGCCCGGAGGGCGACCTCCTGCCGCTGGTCTCCGGTCTCTACGACACGGAGAACGCCGGCCCCAAGCAGGAGCCGGAGTCGTACCGCCGTATCGCGGAGGCGACCGGCGTCGAGCCGTCCCGGTTGCTCTTCCTCTCCGACCGGCCGGGGGAGTTGGACGCGGCCGTCGCCGCGGGCTGGCACGCGGTCGGTGTACGGCGGCCCGGGGAACCGTATTTCGAGCAAGGCGTCGGCGACCACGCGCAGGCGGGGGCGTTCGACGAGATCGGCATCACCAGTTCAAGGAGCACCACGTGACCAGCGAGATCAGTGACCTCGACCTGAAGGAGGCGGGGGCTCAACTCGCCGCCGAATCCGCTCGGTTCGCCTCGTTCGGCTGGATGAGGGGGACCTCCGGGAACTTGTCTGTGGTGGTGGGCCGGGATCCGTTGCGGCTGGCTGTGACGGCCAGCGGGCATGACAAGGGTGAACTGACGGCCGCCGACGTGGTGTTGGTGGACGGGGACGGTGCGGCAGTCCGTGGAGGTAAGCCGTCTGCCGAAGCCGAACTGCACGCTCGTGTCGCCGCGTTGACCGGGGCCGGTGCGGTGGTCCACGTGCACACCGTGGCGTCCGTTGCGATGGGGCGGCGTGCGCCGGGCGGAATCGTCTTCAAGGACGTGGAGATGCTCAAGGGTGTGGGTCAGCCCGCGCACGATATCGAGGTGACGCTGCCCGTCATCGTCAACAGCCAGGATATGAAGGTGCTTGGGGATCGCCTGGAGGCGGCTCGGGAACCTCGGATGCCTGCGGTGGTTGTCGCCGGGCATGGGTTGTATGTGTGGGGGGCCGATGCGAGGCAGGCGCGGCATCACACTGAAGTGGTGGAGTGGTTGCTGGAGTTGGAGCTGAGCACTCCGCGGGAAGCGTCGTAGTTAGTCTGCGGGCCCGGTGGGGGCTGGGCGCGCCCCGCGGCGGAGCCGCAAATCGACACAGCCCCGCGCCCCCTAAAAGCAGGGGCGCGCCGGCACTTCAGACTCGCCGCTACTTCAGGTGGTCGGCCGGGAGTTCGCCTGCCGAGACCTCCAACACGCCACGCTCCGTGACCAGTCCGGTCACCAAGCGGCCCGGCGTGACGTCGAAGGCGGGGTTATGGCCCCGCGACTCCGCCGGAGCCGTACGCACTCCCGACCACTCCAACACCTCGGCCTCGCCCCGGAGTTCGATGTGGATGTCGTCGCCGGTCTCCGTGGAGAGATCGACGGTCGTCGTCGGGGCCGCCACCAGGAACGGGATGCCGGCGTCCGCGCAGGCCAGGGCGACGCCCACCGTGCCGACCTTGTTCGCCGTGTCGCCATTGGCCGCGATGCGGTCGGCGCCGACGATGGCCGCGTCGACCTCGCCGCGCAGGATGGTGCCGGCTGCGGCGCCGTCGGCCTGGACGTAGTGCGGGATGCCCTCCTGGACCAACTCCCAGGCGGTCAGGCGTGATCCCTGGAGCAGGGGGCGTGTCTCGTCGGCGTAGACGACCTCCACCAGGCCACGCGCGTGCAGTTCGCGGATGACGCCGAGTGCCGTGCCCCAGCCGGCCGTGGCCAGCGCGCCCGTGTTGCAGTGCGTCAGGAGCCTCAACGGCCGGTCCACGCCCGCCTGTTGGAGCCTTTCGAGCAGCCAGTCCGCGCCGAACGCGCCCATCGCGCGGTTGGCGGCGACGTCCTCGCGCTGGACTGCGGCGGCCTCTTCGAGGACCGCTTCGAGGCCCTCGTCGAAGCGGGTCATGACCCGGTCCACGCACACCATGAGGTTGACCGCGGTGGGGCGGGCCTCGCGGACGCGGGCGACGGCCGCTCGGGTCTCGGCCTCGGTCCAGCCCTTCCGCTCGCCCTCGATGAGCGCGATGGCGACGCCGTACGCGCCGGCCGCGCCGATCGCGGGTGCCCCGCGCACCACGAGGCGCTGGATCGCATCGACCAGGGTGTCCACATCGTGGACAGTCATCGTCTCGTTGCGGTGCGGGAGGAGGGTCTGGTCGATGAGTGCGAGACCGGTACCGGTCCAGTCGACCGCGCGCAGTTCCTGGGGCATAACGGGGCACTCCTGCTGTTCCGATGGTGTCGGACACCGTACATGACCTGGAAGAACCACAGTTCGAGACAGTCGAGCAGGTGTCTCAAAACGAATGTTAAAGTCCAGCTCCCGCAGCCCGAAGGCCGAGACGAAGGAGGACGTGTGCTGCTGACCATGCGCCGTTTCCTCGATCACGGCCGCTGCGCGAGCGACTGCTGTCGACGCTGACCTGTCCCTCTCGCGTCCACCCCTCGTCTCCTCCCGTCTCACCATCTGGTCGCACGCGCTCCCGCCGGAGCGCGCCTTGCCGTACCCCGGAAGGTCCCCATGCTCCGCAGATCACGTCGCACCCTGCAGCTCGTCGCCGCCACCACGCTCATGGTCACCGCCGCCACCGCCTGCAACGCCGCCGCGAAGACCGACGCCTCGGACAGCGCGAGCGGCGGGAGCGGCAAGGCGTTCACGCTGGTCACGCCGGACGCGGTCGGGCAGAACGAGTTCCTGAAGCTCGCCGTCACCGGGGTGAAGGCCGCGGCGAAGACGCACGACGGGACCGAGAAGGTCTACGAGTCGACCGACACCGCGTCCCAGCAGCAGAACGTGCAGGCCGCCGTCGACGCGAGCCCGAGCGTGATCGTGCTGGTCGGCTTCGAGTTCGCGGACCTCGTGGCGCAGCAGGCGAAGGCGCACCCGAAGCAGCAGTTCCTGATGATCGACGCGTGCACGACGAAGACGTATCAGAACGTCACCTGCGCGGTGTTCCGTGAGCACGAGGGTGTCTATCTCGCGGGCGCCGAGGCCGGGTTGCTCAGCAAGAGCGGCAAGGTCGGCGCGGTGGACGTGCTCGACACTCCCCAATTCCGGCGCTACAGCGACCCGTTCGCGGCCGGTGCCAAGAAGGTCGCCGCCAAGACGTCCGCGTCGACGCGCTTCGTCGGCGGCCAGTCCCCGTTCGACGACTCGGCGCGCGCCAAGGAGCAGGCCAACTCCCTGCTCTCCAAGGGCACCGACCAGATCATGGCGGCAGCGGCGGCCGGCAACTACGGCGTCTTCGAGGCCGCGAAGGCCAAGGGCGCGTTCGCGTACGGCGTCGACGTCAACCAGTGCGTCTCCTCTCCCGGCACGGTCGTCGACAACGTGATCAAGAAGACGGACGTCGCCGTGGAGAAGGGCGTCGAGCAGGTCCTCGCGGGCAAGAGCGGCACCTCGGTGTCGTACGGCCTGAAGGAGGGCGGCATCAGCCTCACCGGTCTTGAGGCGGGCGTCGACTCGTCGAAGTGCGTGATCGCCCAGCACAAGGACGTCCTCGCGAAGGTGAAGGCGCTGCGCGACCAGATCGTCTCCGGAAAGCTCAAGGTCGATGACCCGGCCGCCAGTTGACCCAGCCGTCGAGCTCCGGGGAATCACCAAACGCTTCCCCGGCACGCTCGCCAACGACGCCGTCGACCTGACCGTCCACCGCGGCGAGATCCACGCCCTCATGGGCGAGAACGGCGCCGGCAAGTCCACCCTCATGTCGATCCTCTACGGCATGGAGCGCGCCGACGCCGGGTCCATCCGGATCGACGGGCGCGAGGTGGCCTTCGGCGACCCGAGCGCCGCGATGGCCGCCGAGCTCGGCATGGTCCACCAGAGCTTCAAGCTGTTCGACTCGCTGAGCGTCGCCGAGAACGTCGTCTACGCCGCCGAGCCGCGCCGCTTCGGTCTGGTGGACCGGGCCGCGGCCCGCCGCCGGGTGCGTGAGCTGGCGGAGGAGCACGGGCTCGCCGTCGATCCGGACGCCCGGGTCGGCGAGCTGCCGGTCGGCCTGCGCCAGCGCGTGGAGATCCTGAAGCTGCTGCATCGCGGTGCCCGCACGCTGATCCTCGACGAGCCGACCGCCGTGCTCACGCCCGCCGAGGCGGACGCCCTGTTCGCGGTCCTCAAGTCGCTGGCCGCGCAGGGTCGTACGGTGATCCTTGTCACCCACAAGCTGCGCGAGGTCCTCGAAGGCAGCGACAACGTGACCGTGCTGCGGGACGGCCGGGTGGTCGCCCGCCTGGTCACCGCGGACACCTCCGCCGACGAGATCGCGGCCGCGATGACCGGCCGCGCGGTCGAGTTGAACCGCGTCCACGCGCCTGGGACACCGGGTGACGCGGTCTTGGAGGTGACCAGCCTCACCACGGATGCCGTCCACGATGTGGGACTCACCGTCCACGCCGGGGAGATCGTCGGCATCGCGGGCGTCGCGGGCAACGGCCAGAGCGAGCTGATCGAGGCCCTGGCCGGGCTACGGCAGGTCGTCTCCGGCCGGGTGACGCTGAAGGGCCGGAACATCACCCACGTCTCGGCCACCGAACGCCGTACGCAAGGCCTCGCCTACGTCCCGGAGGACCGGCACGCGGTCGGTACGGCACCGGCGGCGTCCGTCGCGGACAACCTCGCGATGGGTCACCACCGAACGTCCTTGTCCAGCAAGGGACTTCTGCCGCCCGCGGCCGTACGCGCCCACGCCGGGCGGCTGATCGAGCGCTTCGGTATCAAGGCAGCCACCCCCGAGGTACCGGCGTCCGCGCTGTCCGGCGGCAATCTGCAGAAGCTGCTGATCGGCCGCGAACTCGCCCACGAGGCACCGCTGTTGCTCGTCGAGCAGCCCACGCGCGGGGTCGACATCGGCGCCATCCAGAACATCCACGACCAGATCGTCGCCTACCGCGACGCCGGTCACGCCGTCCTCCTCGTCTCCGCCGAACTGAGCGAGATCCGAGGCCTCGCGGACCGGGTCCTGGTCATGTACGAGGGCCGGGTCACGGCAACGTACACGAAAGACGAGGCGGACGAACGGGCACTGGGACTCGCCATGGCGGGCGGGGCCGTAGCGCCGACGGAGGCCGTCGACTGACATGACGCACACTCACATACCGCGCATATCAGGGGTGTTGCGCTCCCCCATCACCTTCTCCGTACTCGCGGGCCTGGTCATCGGCGCCCTGTTCCTCGTCGGCACCGGCGCAGACCCGTTCACGGCGTACGGCGCCGTCCTCACCGGCTCGCTCGGCGCGGACGGCATCGGGTCCACGCTGAGCACCGGCACCAGCGTGCTCGGCATGGCGCTCGCGCTGGCGATCCCGTTGCGGGCCGGGCTGATCAACCTCGGCGGCGACGGACAGCTGGTCCTCGGCGGCATCACGGCGGCCGTGACCGGTCTGTACTCGCCGCTGCCCGCGCCCCTCACCGTCGTACTCGCGCTGCTCGCAGGCATGGGAGCAGGCGCCGCATACGCTGCCCTGGCCGCCCTGTGCGAGAACAGCCTCGGCGTTCCGCTCCTGGTCAGCAGCCTGTTGCTGAGCTACCCGGCGGTCTCCCTCGCCTCCTACCTCGCGCGCTACCCGCTCAAGGAGCCCGGCTCCAGCCTCCCGCAGACCCGGGCGATGCCGGACGGCGTGGCACTCCCCGCGTTCGGCGACTCGACGGTCACCATCGGGCTCCTCCTCGTCGTCCTCGCGGCAGCCGCGTACTGGTTCACCGACAAGCGCACGGCCTTCGGCTACGAGATCCGCATGACCGGCCTCAACTCCCGCTTCGCCGCCTACGCCGGTGTCGAACGCCGGGTCCTGACCCTCAAGTTGATGTCCGTCTCGGGCGCGCTGGCCGGACTCGTGGGCGCCATCGGGGTGTTGAGCTTCCCGTACCGCTTCGTGGACGGCTCGCTCACCGCACCCGGTTACACCTGGACGGGACTTACGGCGGCCCTGCTCGCCGCGGCGGCCCCGCTCGGCACGGTCGTCGCTTCCTTCTTCTTCGCCGTCCTCGCGGTCGGCGGGCTGGCGATGGAGCGGACGACCGAGGTGCCGCGCGAGCTGACACAGGTGCTCCAGGCCATCGTGATCGTGTTCCTGGCGGCCCGACTGCGCTACCCCAGTGGGTGGTTCAGGAGACGTGCTCAGGACGACCCGCGCGAAAGCTCTCAGGAAGCCTCTCCGGAAAAGTCTCAGGAAATCGGGGCCGTCTGATGTTCTTCGACTCCGATCTGCTGATGTCGGCGCTGCGCGCGCTGACCCCCATCCTGCTGGCCGCGCTCGGCGGCGCCCTGTGCGAACGTGCGGGCGTCTTCAACATCGGCCTCGAAGGCATGATGCTGATGGGCTGCTTCACGTCGGTGGCCACGAGTTGGTTCACGGGCAGCGCCTGGCTCGGTGTACTCGCGGCGGCGCTCGCCGCAGCCGCCTACTCGCTCATCCTGGCCGTCGGCGCGGTAACTCTGCGCGGGGACGCGGTGGTTCTCGGAATCGCCATGAATCTCCTGGCAGTTGGCCTGACCAGCTTCCTGCTGCGTACGGTCTTCGGTGTGCAGGGCACTTTCGACGATCCGTCACTCGCCGGGCTGCCGTTGATCGGTGGCTTCACCCCGCTCGCGTATCTGGCGTTCGCCGCGGTCGCGGTGGCCGCGCTGATGCTGTCCCGGCATGTGTGGGGGCTGCGGCTGCGCGGGGTCGGCGAGGCGCCGGACGCGGCGGCGACGCTCGGGGTGAGCCCGGCGAAGTACAAGTACGCGGCGGTGCTGATCTCCGGTGTCCTGTGCGGGCTCGCGGGGGCCCAACTCGCGCTCGGCAACGTCACGTTGTTCTCCGAGAACATGACGGCGGGCCGGGGCTGGATCGCCGTCGTCGCGGTGATGCTCGGCCGCGCGGCACCCGTCGGTGTGCTGCTCGCCGCGCTGCTCTTCGGTCTCGCCGAGGCCGCCGGCTTCCGCCTCCAGGGCGTCGGCCTGCCCCAACAGGCCACCGACGCCGCACCCTACGTCGTGACGCTCGTCGCCCTCTTCCTCTCGACGGCCCGTCGCCGTCGCCGTACCGCCAACTCCCCTTCCGGAGCCACCACATGACGCAGGACCTGCTGCCCATCTCCCGCATACCGCGCACCGGGCTTCCGGCCCACGCGGTCGTCGTCGGCGACCCGGCGCGCGCCGCCGCCGTCGCCGCGCTGCTGGACGGTGCCGAGGAGGTGTCGTACCACCGCGAATACCGTGTGTTCAGCGGGAGTTGGAAGGGCCTGCCGGTCACCGTCGCCTCGCACGGGGTGGGCGGACCGGGCGCGATCCTGCTGTTCCAGGAACTGGCGGACGCGGGGGTCCGCACCTTCCTGCGTTTCGGCACGGCGGGCGCGATGAAGCCCGGCATCGGCGACGGGGACCTCGTGATCGCGGAGGCGGCCGTACGCGACGACGGCGTCACACAGCAACTCCTCCCGCCGGAGTACCCGGCCGTCTCCTCCCCCGAGGCCGTCTTCGCCCTCCAGCGCGCGGCCCGCGAGGCCGACGCCCCGCACCACCGGGGCATCGTCTGGACCCGGGCGGCCTTCCAGCCCGGCCTTCTCCCCCTCTTCTCCTACGACGGCGCCGGGCTCGCGGCGATCGAGATGGAGCTGTCGGCGCTGCTGGTGACGGCCTCGCTGCGGGGTCTTGTCGCGGGCGGGGTACTGGTCATCGACGGCGCCAACGCCGATGAGCTCGTCGACGCGGACGCCACGGGCGGGTACGACCCGCATCGGGAGGTCGTCGCGGCCGGTGTCGAGCGCGGCGCGATCGTCTCGCTGGAGGCGCTCCGACTGCTCGCGGAGGCCGAGGAGTTGACGGCGTGAGCACCTTGAGCATCGACCTGTTGGTGCACGGTGGTGACGTCCTCACCGTGGACGAGGCCGGAACTGTCGTGCGGGACGGGGCAGTTGCCGTGCACGAGGGCGAGATCGTCGCCGTAGGACCGGCCGAGGAGCTGACAACTCGGTTCACAGCGGCGGAGTCCATTGACGCTGCAGGCTGTCTCGTCCTGCCGGGGCTGATCAACACGCACACCCATCTCGCGATGACGCTGCTGCGCGGTCGCGCCGACGACGTGACTCTCCAGGGCTTCCTGGAGCGGGTGTTGAAGTGGGAGGCCGAGCTGCTCACGCCGAAGAACGTGGCGGCGGCGGTGCGGCTCGCGGTGGCGGAGAGCGTGCGGGCCGGGGTGACCTCGGCGCTCGACATGTACTGGTTCCACGAAGCGGCCGAGCAGGCGGCCCGTGAGACGGGCTGGCGACTGCACACCGGGCCCACCTTCATGGACGTACCGGAGCCGCCGGACCGTATCGCCTACGAGGACCGACTGGACTGGGCGCGAAGGGACTTGGCGGCCCGGGGCCCGGCACGCCCCGGGCTGCGCCCGATCCTGTTCGCGCACTCGACCTACACCCTCGCCCCGGACCAGCTGGTCGAAATCGCCGCCCTGGCACGCGAGTTCGGCGCGCTGCTGCACATCCACGCGGCGGAGAACCCGACCGAGGTCGCGACCGTCGAGGTCAAGTACGGCAAGCGGCCGGTGGAGTTGCTCGACTCGCTGGGGCTGCTCGGTCCCGATCTGCTGCTCGCGCACGCCGTGGACCTGACCGGCCCGGAGATCGCGGCGCTGGCCCGCACCGGCACGTCGGTCGCCCACTGTCCGGTGTCCAACCTGAAGTTGGGCTGCGGAATCGCGCCGGTGCCACGGCTGTTGAGCGCGGGCGTCACCGTCGGCCTGGGCACGGACGGCGCCGTCAGCTCCAACACGCTGGACGTGCTGGGCGCCGTACGGCAGGCGGCTCTCGTCCACAAGGCGGGCGGCGATCCCACGGCGGTCGGTGCCGAACAGGCCGTACGGATGGCGACGATCGAGGGCGCGCGGGCGCTGGGCCTGGGTGATCACCTGGGGTCGCTGGAGGTCGGGAAGCGGGCCGATCTCGTCGTGCTCGACCTGAACGCGCCGCATCTGCGGCCGCTGCACGACCCGTGGTCGACGCTCGCGTACGCCGCGCACTCGGCGGACGTACGGGACACGGTGGTGGACGGCCGAGTGCTGATGCGGAACCGGACACTGGGCACGCTGGACGAGGAAGCCGTGCTCGCGGAGCTCGAAGCACTTGCCTGAGCTGTGGATATCGCTCCCGTTCAGCCTGCTGAACCCGCATAATGCACCTGATACATCGGACGTCTGAGCAACAGAGAGGCCGGCCATGGCAGTCACCGATGAGGCGATCGAGAAAATCAAGGGAATGATCGTCTCCGGCGCGCTGCGTCCCGGGGACCGGCTGCCCAAGGAGAGCGAACTCGCCGCCGAACTGGGCCTGTCGCGCAACTCCCTGCGGGAGGCGGTGCGCGCCCTCTCACTGATCCGCATCCTGGACGTACGGCAGGGCGACGGCACGTACGTCACCAGTCTCGATCCTCAACTCCTCCTGGAGGCCCTGAGCTTCGTTGTCGACTTCCACCGCGACGACACGGTCCTCGAATTCCTGGCCGTACGGCGGATTCTGGAGCCGGCAGCGACGGGGATGGCGGCGCTGCGGATCAGCGAGCAGCAAGTGGACGCGCTGAGCGCCCAGTTGGACGCGTTGGGCGGGGCTCCCTCGGTGGAGGAACTGGTCGCGTGCGACCTGGAGTTCCACCGGGGCATCGTGCAGAGTTCCGGCAACTCGGTGCTGTGCTCGCTGCTCGACGGTCTGTCCGGGCCGACCACGCGGGCCCGGATCTGGCGCGGGCTGACGCAGGAGGACGCGGTCAGCCGGACGCTGCACGAGCACCGGGCGATCCTGGGCGCGCTGCGGGACCGGGACGCGGAGGCGGCGCGGTCGTGGGCGACGGTGCACATCGCGAGCGTGGAGCAGTGGCTGCGTTCGACCTTGTGATCGAGTGGGTGGGCCCGCTGATCCATCGGAGGAGTGACCGGCCGGGACGGGTCCGCACCGGATGGCGATCTTGTGTGTTCGACCGTCCCGGACGGGGCAGGCATGGGGGCACTCCCCCGTGCAAGGGGGCTGCGGGCGCCCCCGTCGGACGCCGTAAGGTTGGGGCGTACGCGAGGGCAGATCGGAAGGAGGCGCTGGGTGATCGAGCTGGAGGGGGTTCCCGAGCTGATCGACCCAGTGATGGTGGCCGCGTTCGAGGGCTGGAACGACGCCGGCGACGCCGCCTCCACCGCGGTCGCGCACTTGGACAGAGAGTGGAAGGGCGAGGTGTTCGCGGCGCTGGACGCCGAGGACTACTACGACTTCCAGGTCAACCGGCCCACGGTGTGGATGGACGCCGGCGTGCGAAAGATCACATGGCCGACAACACGCCTCTCGGTGGTCCGGGTCGGCGGTGAGAAGCCGCGCGACCTCGTCCTCGTCCGAGGTATCGAACCGTCCATGCGCTGGCGCTCGTTCTGCAACGAGCTGTTGGGCTTCGCGCACGAGCTGGGCGTGGAGCTGGTGGTGATCCTGGGCGCGCTGCTCGGCGACACCCCGCACACGCGTCCGGTGCCGATCAGCGGGACGACGTCGGACTCCGACCTGGCGCAGCGGATGGACCTGGAGGAGACCAAGTACGAGGGTCCCACCGGGATCGTCGGCATCCTCCAGGAGGCGTGCACGCACGCGGGCGTACCGGCCGTCTCGCTGTGGGCGGCGGTGCCGCACTACGTGTCGCAGCCTCCCAACCCGAAGGCCACCCTGGCACTGCTCAACCGCCTGGAGGACCTGATCGACGTGCGCATCCCGCTGGGCGAGCTGCCCGAGGACGCGCGCGCGTGGCAGGTCGGCGTGGACCAACTGGCCGCCGAGGACAGCGAGGTCGCCGAGTACGTGCAGACGCTGGAGGAGGCCCGCGACACCGCGGAGCTGCCGGAGGCGTCGGGCGAGGCGATCGCCCGCGAATTCGAGCGCTACCTCCGGCGCAGGGACGGCGGCGTCGGCCCGTCACCCGGTGGGCATGCCACGGCGGACGGCAGCGACAGCGCGTCGTATCTCCGGGACAACCCCGGCGGCGGCGGCCGTACGAAGCCGCAGAGACCCGCGAAACCGGAGACCGACGCGGAGCCCGAGGCCGGGCCGGATCTCGGGTCCGACTCCGAGGACGGGGACTCCTCCGAGGAGTAAGGCGTACGAGGCGTGAGAGAAGGCGGTGCGCGACACGCGCACCGCCTTCTCCGTGTTCGGCGATCGGACCGCTACAGGGCCACGCCCAACAAGGCGTCCACCGCGCGGGAGACGACGCCGGGGGCGCCCTCGTCGCTGCCGCCCCGGTCCCGCTGGACGGCCGCCCAGCGGTCGACCGCGGCGAGCGCGGCCGGGGCGTCCAGGTCGTTCGCGAGGGCTTCGCGCATCTCCTCGACGAGCTTCAGCGCGGACGGGCCGTCGGGCCGGGAGACGGCGGCACGCCACCGGCCCAGCCTGGCGACGGCGTCCGCCAGCACTCCGTCGGTCCACTCCCAGTCGGAGCGGTAGTGGTGGGCGAGCAGGGCGAGCCGGATCGCGGCCGGGTCGACGCCCTCGCGGCGCAGCGCGGAGACGAAGACGAGGTTGCCCCGGGACTTCGACATCTTCTCGCCGTCGAGGCCGACCATGCCGGCGTGGACGTACGCCTTGGCCATGGGGAACTCGCCGGTCAGCACCTGGGCGTGCGAGGCGCCCATCTCGTGGTGCGGGAAGGCGAGGTCGGAGCCGCCGCCCTGTACGTCGAAGCCCATGCCGAGGTGGTCCAGGGCAATGGCCACGCACTCGATGTGCCAGCCGGGGCGACCGCGGCCGAGCGAGCCGCCGTCCCAGCTGGGTTCGCCCTCGCGGGCGGCGAGCCAGAGCATCGGGTCGAGCGGGTTCTTCTTGCCCGGGCGGTCCGGGTCGCCGCCGCGCTCGGCGGACAGCAGGCGCATCGCGGCCGCGTCGAGGTTGGAGACCCTGCCGAAGTTCGGGTCGGACCCGACGGAGAAGTAGATGTCGCCTTCGAGGTCGTAGGCGGCACCGGCGTCCCTGAGGCGTTCGACGAGCGGCACGATGCCGGGTATCGCCTCGACCGCGCCGATGTACTGCTTCGGGGGCAGCATGCGCAGCGCGGTCATGTCCTCGCGGAAGAGCGCGGTCTCCTTCTCGGCGAGGGCGACCCAGTCGACGCCGTCGCGCTCGGCGCGCTCCAGGAGCGGGTCGTCGACGTCGGTCACGTTCTGGACATAGTGAACCTGCCGCTTGGTGTCGAGCCACACGCGCTGCACGAGGTCGAACGCGTTGTAGGTCGCCGCGTGCCCCATGTGGGTGGCGTCGTACGGCGTGATGCCGCACACGTAGATACGGGCGACGGGACCGGTGTCAGGGGTGACCAGACCGCCGGTCGCGGTGTCGTGGATCCGGAGGTCGCGGCCCTTGCCGGGAAGGGCGGGGACCTCAGAAGCGGGCCAGGCATACATGTCATGAGCGTAACCGGACGGATGTTTCGCATACGAACCGGACCAGGTCGGATGACCGGTAAGGCACTCTTGCGCAACCTTGATCGCCGTGCTCCTACACGGGCGGCCACGGAATGGCCGGCCACTCCCCACTCGGCTCGGGATGCTTCCCGCCCGCGAGCAAGGCGTCGACCCGCGCGCGCGTGGCATCGAGTTCCACGGCGGTGATCAGCTCGGCGAGCTTCGCGGCGAGCCCGCCACCGTCCCTCAGCGCCTCCCTGAGCGCCTGGAGGACCTCGACCGCCTCCGGAGTGAGCTGCTCGCCCGCCCAGCCCCACAGGAGGGTGCGCAGCTTGTTCTCGGCGTTGAACGTGACACCGTGGTCGATGCCGTAAAGCCGCCCCTCGTCGGCGGGCAACAGATGGCCGCCCTTGCGGTCGGCGTTGTTGATGACGGCGTCGAGGACGGCGAGGCGGCGCAGTCGCTCGTCGTCGGCGTGCACCAGGAGGGCCGTTTTCCCCTCGCCGACCTCGGCGAACCCGATGGCCTTCCAGCCCGGCTCGGGCTCCTCGGCGTCGACCAGGGCGAGCAGTTCGGACTCGGCCGCCGTCTCGATCCACAGCTGGCACATGCCCTCGCCGTGCGGCCCGTCGCGCAGCACGGTGGTCGGTACGAGGCCCCAGCCGGTCGCCTCGGAGACCTCGTAGGCGGCGACCTCGCGCTGGGCGAGGTTGCCGTCCGGGAAGTCCCACAACGGCCGCTCCCCGGCGACGGGTTTGTACACGCAGGACGCCTCGCGGCCCTCGTACGTCACGGAGCAGAACAGCACCGCGTTCGAGGCCTCGCGGATGCGTCCGCGTACTTTCAGCTCACCCTTGGCGAGCAGCTCGGCCGTGGTCACGCTCCGCGGCGGTATCCGTTCTGGCGCGGACATACGTGTCCTTCCGGGTCGAGCGGGAGGCTGCACAGCGGGCAGGGCGGACGGCCGGCGTTGACGACGTCGAGGGCCCGCTTGGCGAAGGCCCGGGCCTGGGCGCCGGTGAGGCGGACCCGCAGCATCGGGGGTCCGTTCTCCTCGTCCTGGAGGAGGCGCTCCTCGGCCTCGGCGAGGTCCTCGTCGGTGTCGGCGTCGAGCTCGACGAGGGCCTGCGCCTCGACGATCATGCGCTGTTCGTCACCGTCCCAGGCGAGCGCCATGGTGCCGACGCGGAACTCCTCCTCGACGGGGGTCTCCAGCGGACGGGTGTCGGAGATCTCGGTGGGGGTGACGGCCGGGACGGCCGCGCTGCCGCCACTGCGCCGTACGACCTCGTCCAGAAGCTCGTCCATGCGCTCGGCGAGCGCGGCGACCTGCGTCTTCTCCAGGGCCACGCTGGTCACCCGAGGACCGGAGGCGGCCTGGAGGAAGAACGTACGGCGCCCGGGCAGTCCGACCGTGCCGGCTACGAAGCGGTCCGGCGGGTCGTAGAGGAACACCTGACGGGACACGTCCTGTCTCCATTGGAATCGACTGCTGACAAGTGCGGCGCTACTGCGACCGCTTCACCCTACTGCGGCCGACGATCACGGTGCGCCCGCGCCGCCCCCGACCGTGGCCTCGTCGCCCGGGGGCTCCTCGCGCGGCGCCAGGGAGGCGAGATCGCCGGTGTCCCCGAGCCGTACGAGAAAAGGCCTGAGACGGGTGTAACGGATCGCTGTGATGGAACACGGTTCTACGGAGATCCGCTGGAAGAGGTCGAGATGAAGTCCGAGTGCGTCCGCTACAAGGGACTTGATGATGTCGCCGTGCGAGCACATGAGGTAGACGGCGTCGGCGCCGTGATCGCGCTCCACGCGCGCGTTCCACTCGCGTACGGCCTCGGCCGCGCGGGTCTGCATCGCGCGCATCGACTCGCCGCCGGGGAACGCCGCCGCCGAAGGGTGCGTCTGGACGACCTCCATCAGGGGCTCGTCCATGAGCTCGGCGAGCTTGCGGCCGGACCAGTCGCCGTAGTGGCACTCCCCGATCCGCTCCTCGGTGTGCGGCCGCAGCTCGGGGCGGGCGTCGAGGAGGGGCTGGAGGGTCTCCTGGCAGCGTTGCAGCGGGCTGGTGACGACCTCGGCGATCGGCAGCGCGGCGAGCCGTCCGGGGAGCGCGGCGGCCTGGGCGTTGCCGCGCTCGTCGAGGGCGACACCGGGCGTCCAGCCGGCGAGCACTCCCCCGGTGTTGGCGGTCGAACGTCCGTGCCGGACAAGGATCAACGTGGGCATGGAGCCAAGGGTAGGCGCACGCCACCCGCCGAAGGGCCGCGCCGGTGTCGAGGGGCCGAGCGCGCGGAGGCCCGAAGGGTCGAGCACGGTCGGCCCCTCGACACCGGCTTGGGCGGCCCGGAGGCGAAAATGTCAACGTGCGGCTTCGGGCGGACGGCGGGAGAATACGCACCGTGATCGTCGACTACGCCATCTACCGTGACGGACGCCGGACGGAGGGGCCCGGCGACTTCTCCGACGGCCTGGACCACTGTCGTCGTGTGGGGGGCGCCTTCGTCTGGATCGGCCTCTACGAGCCCACGGAGAAGGAGTTCGACAAGGTCACCCAGGAGTTCGGACTCCACCCGCTGGCCGTCGAGGACGCCCTGACCGCGCATCAGCGGCCCAAACTGGAGGTCTACGACGACTCGCTCTTCGTGGTCCTCAAGCCGGTGGGCTACGAGGCGGACGACGACGTCGTCAGCTCCGGCGAGGTCATGGTCTTCGTGGGCGACTCCTTCGTAGTGACGGTTCGGCACGGGGAGGAGGCTCCTCTGGCGGCCGTACGGCACCGACTTGAGGAGGAGCCGGAGATGCTGCGGCATGGTCCCACGGCGGTGCTGTACTCCATCGCGGACGCCGTGGTCGACCACTACGTGGACGTCGCGGGCGAGTTGCAGACCGACCTGGAGGAGCTGGAGGCGGCGGTGTTCTCGCCGACCGGCGGCGGCTCGCGGACCACGGCGTCGCGCATCTACACCTTCAAGCGGCAGATCCTCGAGTTCCGCCGGGCCACCGGGCCGCTGGCGATGCCACTGGCCCGGCTCGCGGGCGTCGGTCTCGCCGGGGACCGGGTGCCGTTCGTGAACGACAAGTCGCGGCCGTTCTTCCGTGACGTGAACGACCACCTGATGAAGGTCAACGAGTCCGTGGAGGGCCTGGACCGGCTGGTCTCGGACGTCCTGTCGGCGCATCTCGCGCAGACCAGCGTGCGGCAGAACGACGACATGCGGAAGATCTCCGGGTGGGCCGCCATGGCCGCCGTCCCCACGATGATCGCGGGGATCTACGGCATGAACTTCGACCACATGCCCGAGCTGCACTGGCTGTGGGGGTATCCGGCGGTGATCCTGCTGATGGCCGCCCTGGAGGTGCTGCTGTACCGGACGTTCAAGCGGCGCGGCTGGCTGTAGGGCGACGTTAGGGCTCAGGCGAACTCGGGTGCCGCGGTGGCCGGTCCGCCGAGCGCGTCGCGTCGTTCCGGCATCCTCAGGGACACCATCCGCCGCCAGCCGCCGAGTCGTTCGTACGCGTACACGGCGTGGATGCCCGCTGCCAAGGCCGCCGACTTGGCGCGCGGCCAGCCGAGGACACGTCCCATGTGGGCCATCACCGCGAGGCTGACGTCCCGGTAGATCCGGATCTCCGCCAACGCGCACTCGCGCAGCGTCCGTTGGATGGCGCGGCCGTGTCCGGCGGCGGCGAAGCGCAGCAACTCCTCGTGGCAGTAGGCGAGATGGTTGTCCTCGTCGTTCGAGATCATCCGTACCGCGCGGCCGAGGTCGGGGTGGTCGGCGAAGTGTTCGCGCAGCAGGTCCATCTGCTCGGAAGCGCGCTGTTCGGTGACCCGGCTGTGCGCGAAGTAGGTGACGACGTCCTGGACGGTCAGCGCGCTCTCGCCCTTGAGCTTCTCGTGCGCGAGGCCGATGCCGTTCCGCTCCAGGAGCGTCGTGTAGTCGGTGTCTGCGGGCACCGGGACGGGTTCGAGGCCGCGCTTCTTTAGAAGGGCGTTGAAAATGCGCCCGTGCTTGTCCTCGTCGGCGCCGTGCCGGCTGATCTTGGGGGCGAGGTCGCGTTCGGCCGGCGGGACGAGCACGGCGATGCGCCCGTTCTCCCAGCCGCCCTGGGACTCGCCGCTGGCCGCGATGGAGCAGAACAGCCGGAAGGACTCGTCGTTGTCGAGGATCTCCTGGAACAGGCTCTTGGCCGAAAGCATCTGAAGGCACCTCCACACAGGATTCCGCCGCATTCCGCAAAGAACGAGTCAAATGCGACGAGAAAGGTGCCGCAACAGCACTGTCGGACAACTCCGCCAAAAGGAGGACTACGGATGTCCCGTCGGAGGCGTAACCGCACGGGCTGCCGCGCGTTGTTCCCCGTGACGGCCGTGGCGGGGAAGACCCCCCGAGCCCCCACCACGGCCGTAGAAAACTTCCGTACGGCAGCGTCCCGTCACGCGAGACCCGCGCGCTCCAGTGCCTCGGTTCCGGCGCGGAGCGCGGCGATCCGTTCCTCCAGGGTCCAGCCCGCCGGGGCTAGCGTCAGGGTGGTGACACCGGCCGCCGCGTACTCCTTCATCCGGTCCGCGATGCGGTCCACGGAGCCCAGCAGCGTCGTCTTGTCGATCAGGTCGTGCGGGATGGCGGCCGCGGCGCCTTCCTTGTCGCCTGCCAGGTACTTGTCCTGGATCTCGGCGGCGGCCGCCTCGAAGCCCATGCGCTGGGCCAGCTTGTTGTAGAAGTTCTGCTGCCGGCTGCCCATGCCGCCGACGTACAGCGCGGTGTACGGGCGGAAGGTGTCGGCGAGCGTCGTCACGTCCTTGTCCTCGCCGAAGGCGAGCGGGACAGTCGGGACGATGTCGAAGCCCTCCAGGGTCTTGCCTGCCTTCTCGCGCCCGGCCCGCAGGTGCCTGATGGCGGTGTCCTCCAGGTGCTCGGCGGACGGGAAGATGAGCAGCGCGCCGTCGGCGATCTCGCCGGTCTGCTCCAGGTTCTTCGGGCCGATCGCCGCGATGTAGAGCGGGATGTGCTCGCGCTCCGGGTGCACGGTCAGCTTGAGAGGCTTGCCCGGGCCGCCGGGCAGCGGGAGCGTCCAGTGCTCGCCGTCGTAGGACAGGCGCTCGCGGGTCATCGCCTTGCGGACGATCTCGACGTACTCACGCGTGCGTGCCAGCGGCTTGTCGAACTTGACGCCGTACCAGCCCTCGGAGACCTGCGGGCCCGAGACGCCGATACCGAGGCGGAAGCGGCCGCCGGAGAGCGAGTCGAGGGTCGCGGCGGTCATCGCGGTCATCGCGGGCTGGCGGGCCGGGATCTGGAAGATGGCCGAGCCGACGTCGATGCGCTCGGTCTGCGCGGCGACCCAGGTGAGCACGGTGGCCGCGTCGGAGCCGTAGGCCTCGGCGGCCCAGCACACCGAGTAGCCGAGGCGGTCGGCCTCCTGCGCCACGGCGAGATTGTCGCCGTCCATTCCGGCACCCCAGTAGCCGAGGTTGATCCCGAGCTGCATGGCAGACCCCTTACCGATCAGTAACGTCGCTGTTGTGCCGACCCTAGCGCGAGGTGCTCCGGGCGGACAGGACGGGTGCCGGTGAGTGATCACGGAGCGTGCCGTGGGACGGACTGTGGATCATCGTGGAAATCGGTTATCCACAGGCCACCACACCGCAGGTTCAGGCCAGTAATCTCGGCGTTCATGGAGCAGAGGCATCTCGGCCGTACCGGCCTTCGTGTGTCCCGGATCGGACTCGGCACCCTCACATGGGGGCGCGACACCGACGAGCACGACGCCGCGGACCTGTTGAAGGCGTTCTGGGAGGCCGGCGGCACCCTCGTCGACACGGCGGACGTGTACGGCGACGGGGAGGCCGAGTATCTGCTCGGACAGCTCATAGAAGGGCTCGTGCCGCGCCGGGACCTGGTCATCTCGACGAAGGCGGGGAGCGTACCCGACCCCGACCGCCGCTTCGACGGCTCGCGCGGCCATCTGCTCGCCGCGCTGGACGCCTCGCTGGCCCGCCTCGGCACGGACTACGTCGACGTGTGGCACATCCACGCCTTCGACCCGTTCACGCCGCTGGAGGAGACCCTCCAGGCCCTCGACCTGGCCGTCAGCAGCGGACGGGCGCGCTACGCGGGCGTCTCGAACTACTGCGGCTGGCAGCTGGCCAAGGCGGCGACCTGGCAGCTGGCGGCGCCGGGCACGCGGACACGGTTGGCGAGCACGCAGCTGGAGTACTCGCTGCTCCAGCGGGGCGTGGAGCGTGAGGTGTTGCCGGCCGCGCTCGATCTGGGCATCGGGCTGCTGCCCTCCTCACCGCTCGGGCGCGGGGTCCTCACCGGCAAGTACCGGCACGCGACCCCGGCCGACTCGCGCGGCGCCTCGGAGCACATGGCGCCGTTCGTCGCCCCGTACCTCGACGACACGGCGACGCGCATCGTGGACGCGGTGACCATCGCCGCTGACGGGCTCGCCGTGACGCCGCTCCAGGTCGCCCTCGCCTGGGTCCGCGACCGGCCCGGGGTGGCCGCCCCGATCGTCGGCGCGCGCAACGCGCACCAGCTCACGGCCGCATTGTCAGTGGAGGCGCTTAGTCTTCCTGACGAGATCTGCCGAGCGCTCGACGATGTGTCGGCGCCTCTGCACCGCTATCCCGATCACGACTGGAGCACGCTGTGAGCACGGACCCGGAGACCACGGAGACCTCGCCGGCCGAGGACACGGGCACGGACGCCGTGGAAGGCGCCGAAGGCACAGGTGAGCATGCGGCTGCGGAGAGCACCGCGGACGCCGTGGAAGGCGGCGAGGGCACGGCCGCCGAGGACGCCGAGGGCACCGGTGAGGCCAAGGCCGAGGCCGCCGCCCCCGAACTGTCCGAGGCCGCCGCCGAGTTGCTGGCCCAGAAGCTGGAGCGGGAGCGGATCGAGCGGCGGAAGGCGGAGAAGGCCGGGCCCATCGTGGCCGGGGCCAAGCTCAGTGGGACGGCCGCCGAACTACTCGCGGCGGTACGGGCGGTGGAGAGCGGCGAGAAGCCCGTGGCCATCCCCTCAGCCAAGCCGGAGCCCGCCCCACGCCCGTCCGCCGCCCCCGAGGCGGTGCGGCGGCCCCAGCCCGTCGCGACCGAGCCCGGCGCCCCCGCGACCGAGACCGTCGAGTCCGTACGGCGGGTGCTGGCCGAGGGCGGCGCGCCCGAGACGCTGGCGGCACAGGTCGCGGCGGCGCTCGGCGAGGGCGCGGACGACCAACTCCGCGAGGATCCCTGGCAGTTGCTGCGCGTCCCGGGGGTGCGGCCCGAACAGGCCGACGGGTTCGCGCGGGCGCTGCTCGGCGCCGAGTGCGCGCCGGACGACGAGCGGCGGGGCCGCGCGGTCATCGGCTGGCTCTTGGAGCAGGCGGCCCTGGCCGGTCATACGGCCCTGGAGGCATCGGCGTTGACGGCCGCGCTGGCCAAGCAGGGCGTGCCCGACCCGGACGCGGCGACGCAGAGCGCCATCGCCGAGGGTGAAGTGCTGGTCTTCCAGGACGCATTGGACGAGCCCGCGGTCCCGGTGCAGCGCACGGCCGATGCGTCCGATGCGTCCGATGCGTCCGACGAGGACGCTGAGGAGGTCGAGGAGCGTCCGGTCCGCGTCCTGATCGGCCTGGAGCGGTACGCGCTCGCCGAGGAGAGCCTCGCCGACGGACTCGCCAAGCTGATCAACTCGGTGCCGAAGGAGGACGGTTCGGCGGCGGAGTGGGAGCAGGCCGGTGCCGCCAAGGGGTCCACCGGCGAGCTGATCCGCGCGGTCGCGGGCCACGGGCTGGTGCTCCACACCGGCGGGGAGGCGTCCCTGGCGGAACCGGCGGCGCTGCTCCGCGCGGCGGCGGGTTTCGGCTTGCGCGCCTGGGCCGCCACCCATGGTCCGGTCGGGCGGGATCGGTTCGCCGCGTTGCTGGCCCAGGCCGGTGAGCCGGAGAGGGATGCGCCGGAAGGGGGTGAGCCGGACAGCCCCGCCCCGGGTGACGGCCCTCGCGCGACCACCGTCGCCGGGCTGCTGTCCGGTGCCGAAGGCCCCGGGCGGGACGTGGACGGCGCCCTCGACCTGGATCTCCTCGTCGTGCTGGACGCGCCTCAACTGGACGTGGAGACGGCGGCGTTGCTCACCGAGTCGCTGCCGGACGGGGCCCGGCTGGTGCTGGCCGGAGACCCGGCGGTGTTGTGGTCGGCAGGTGCCGGGCGCGTCTTCGCCGATCTGCTCGCGTCGAAGGCCTGCCCCCAGGTCGTCTCGCGGCGCCCTGACCTCGGTCCCGTGGGCGAACTCGTCTCGGGCATCGGCATCGGCGAGCTCAACCAGGTGGAGGCACCCGGCAAGGAGGTCGTGATCGTGCCGGTGCGCGACGCCGGTGAGGCAGTGCACCGGACCGTGCAGCTCGTCGCCGACTCGGTGCCGCGCGTGATCGGCGTCCCGGCCGAGCAGACGGTGGTGATCACGCCGGGCCATGGCGGTGCGGCCGGCACCCGTGCCCTCAACGTGGCGCTGAAGGAGCGGCTCAACCCCGGCCCCGGCCGCTTCGGCGGCTTCGACCCCGGGGACCGGATCGCGTACTCCCCCACCCCGGGGCGTACGGTTCCCGGCCGGGTGGTGAACGCCGACGCCGAGGGGCTGCACCTTGAGTGCGCCGGCAGCCCCGTCGTCGTACCGAAGGAGCGGGTCGAGCAGTCCGTGCGGCACGGGTGGGCGCTGACCGCGCACCAAGCCGTGGGGGTGCGGTGGCCCGCGGTGGTCGTGGTGCTGCCCGGGGACGCGGCGCAGGCGCTCAGCAGGCCCTGGGTGTACACGGCGTTCAGCCGCGCCGACCGGCATCTGTCCGTGGTGCACGGTGTGGACCAGGCGCTGCCCCGGGCCGTTGCCGAGGTCCCGGCCAAGCCGCGGACGACGCGGTTGCCGGTGCTGCTGCGACCGCAGGTCCCGGCGGAGGTCTGAGCCCGGACCGCAGTGGACGACAGACGGCGGCGGTCACCGAGGGAATCAATTCCTCGGTCACCGCCGCCGTCGTTGTCGCAACAGCCGGACGCGGCGCGGCTCAGCGGTCCGCTTCCAGCGCCTCCAGGTCCTCGTCCTCGTCGAGATCGGCGTCGAGGTCGGGATCGAGTTCGTCCTCGATCTCCTCCTCGGCCTCGTCCACCTCGTCGATGTCGTCCAGCTCGTCGTTGATCTCGTCGTCGAAGACCGCGCTGACGTCGAAGCGGCACACCACCCGCTGCGGATCGACACCCTCGAAGGGGGCCTCCAGCCAGGCACCGGGTTCGGCCGTCTCGTCGGCGGCGGTCACCCACAGCGTGGAGTCGCCCTCCTCCAGCCCGAACTCCTTGGGCCGGGAGGCGATCTCGTCCGCCTCGAACTCGTCGAAAAGAATGCCGAGCGCACCGTGGATCGTGCCGGAGGCCTCCGTGCCCATGCCGTCGCCGACCGCCGCCTCGACCCGCTGCGCCTGGGCCAGCAGCCGCTGCGGCTCCGCCACCGCGTAGTCGCGGCGGATCAGCACGCTCACCGCGTTCGGCTCCTCGGGGCCGGTGTACGGCGGCAGGGAGTCGTCGGTACCGGGGATCTCGAAAGGCGTGACCTCGTCATAACGGTCGTAGAGCAGCTCGTCGTAGACCTCGGCGGCCGCGGCGAGCTGGTTGAACGCCTCGTAGACGGCCGGGTCGTCCTCCCCCGACCGGCCTTCGACCGCGGCCAGGTGGCGGTCGAGCGCGGTCTTGACCGCCTCGGCGGCGGCGCGTACCTCGGCAGCGGTGGGCTGCGCAGCATCAGACATAGTGCAGACGCTATCCGTACCGGGGCTCTGCCCGCACAATAGATGCGATGCCGGAATACGAATTTGTCGACGTGTACGTACCGCGCGGGGTCTCCCGCAAGGACGCCACACGTCTGCTGACGGACCATGCCGAGTACGGACACTGGGAATTGGACCGACTGAGCCTGCTGCGCGACGGCAGTCGCAGGGTGCGGCTGCGCCGGCGGATCATCCGCCAGGTGCGCGCCACGTGGTGAGCTGAGCCGGGCGAAACGGAGCGGGCCCCGACAGTGCGGGGCCCCTCCGTCGCGCAGATCACATGGTCCCGGGAGCTACAGGGACGCCCGCGCCTTGCGGTACAGCACCGCGCCCGCGAGCAGCGCGCCCGCGCCGACCGGCAACGCGAGGCCCAGCGGCAGTTCGCTACCGGTGTGCGCGAGCTGCGCACCGCCCGGGGTCTGGACGGCGGACTGCGCGCCGGGCTGGGTCACGTGCGCGGAACCGGTCGGCGTGTGAACGCCCTTGATCGGCGAGGTGCCTGGTGAGGTGGGGTGGGTGGGCGTACCCGGGTGACTCGGCGTTCCGGGGTGACTCGGGGTCCCCGGCGGAGTCGTACCGTGGCCGCCGCCCGGGTGGTGACCGTGATGGCCCTCGCCCGGAGGGGTCCCGTGGTGACCGCCGCCGTGATGACCGCCGCCGCCAGGAGGCGTCCCGTGGTCATGGCCGCCGCCGTGATGTCCGCCCCCTCCCGGAGGCGTCCCGTGATGACCACCCCCGTGGTGCCCGCCGCCGCCAGGAGGCGTCCCGTGGTCATGGCCGCCGCCGTTCCAACTCCCCCCGTTGGCACAGTCGTTGCCGGTGACGCCGTTGCCGACACCGATGACGTCGACGCTGTTGCCGCACACGTTCACCGGTACGTCGATCGGTACCTGGACGTGGTTGCCGGAGCCGACGCCGGGTGAGCCGGAGGCGTGTCCGCCGGTGTGCGAGCCCCCTGAGCCGCCGTGCGCGCCGTGTCCGCCGGAGCCACCATGCCCACCGGAGCCGCCCGAGTCGCCGTAACCACCGGACGAGCCGTGACCCCCCGAACCCCCATGGCCGGTACCACTGCCCCCGCCCTGGTTGGCGCACTTGTTGCCGACCGCCGGGTTCAGGATCCCGACCACGTTCACGGTGTTGCCGCAGACGTTGACCGGCACATGCACCGGTGCCTGCACGGTGTTGCCGGACAGTACGCCGGCCGAGTCCGAACTGGAGCCGCTCGCGCCCGAGTCGGCGTGGGCGACACCGCCCGCGGCGGCGATCACCCCGGTCGCGGCCGCCACGGTCAGCAAGCTCTTTCGAGTGACCTGTCGCATTACTGAATTCCCCCCTGCCTTCAATCCTGACTGAATTCGTCGCGCGATTTCTCGCACAAAGACCGTCGGCCCCGGAGCGCATGGCGCGCGCTCCGGGGCCGAGGATGTGGTCACCCCTCAGAGGGACGACGTCACTTGTTGACGCAGGTGTTGCCGAAGGCGGGGTTCAGCAGACCGATCACCGAGATCGTGTTGCCGCACACGTTCACCGGGACGTGCACGGGAACCTGGATGACGTTGCCGGAAACAACACCCGGGGAGTGCACAGCGGCACCCTGAGCGCCCGAGTCGGCGACGGCCAGACCCGCACCCGCGAGAACCAGGCCACCGGTGGCAGCCGCAGCGGCGACGACCTTCTTGATCATTATTCCTCCTTGTTGGCAAAAGCGATCTCGTGTTGCCGATCGCATCACCTGTAACGAGGAGGGAGTAATGGAGCTACGAGCTTATGAGCACATTCACCCGTCCCAGTGGATTCCGTACGCGCGGCCGAATTCCGGCGTCAACCGACGTCGACCGGTGTTTCCGGACGCACCTTCAGGAC
Source organism: Streptomyces prunicolor (assembly GCF_045162825.1). Lineage (NCBI taxonomy): Bacteria > Bacillati > Actinomycetota > Actinomycetes > Kitasatosporales > Streptomycetaceae > Streptomyces > Streptomyces prunicolor. The sequence goes on from NZ_CP108676.1 coordinate 2,191,599, forward strand.
GCGCCTTCAGGACGCGTCGATGAACCGGTCCAGCACCCGCACCCCGAACTTCAGCCCCTCCACCGGCACCCGCTCGTCGACCCCGTGGAACATCCCCGCGAAGTCCAGCTCCGGCGGCAGCTTGAGGGGCGCGAAGCCGAAGCCGCGGATACCCAGGTCGTCGAAGGACTTCGCGTCCGTACCGCCGGAGAGCATGTACGGGATCGCCTTCGCGGTCGGGTCCTCGGCGAGCAGCGAGGACTGCATGGCCTCGACCAGTGGCCCGTCGAAGGAGGTCTCCAGGGCCTTGTCGGAGTGCGTGCCCTCACGCTTCACGTTCGGCCCGAGGATCCGGTCGAGGTCGGCGAAGAACTCCTCCTTGTACCCGGGCAGGAACCGCCCGTCGACGTGCGCGGTGGCCTCGCCGGGGATGACGTTGACCTTGTAACCGGCGTTCAGCTGCGTCGGGTTGGCGGTGTTGCTGAGGGTCGCGCCGATGAGCTTGGCGATGCCGCCGAGCCGCTTGAGCGTGGCCTCCATGTCCTCGGGGTCGAGCTGGGTGCCGAGCGCGTCGCCCAGTTCGTCGAGGAAGGCGCGCGTCGTCTTCGTGACCCGTACCGGGAACTTGTGCCGGCCGATCCGGGCGACCGCCTCCGACAGCTCGGTGATCGCGTTGTCCCGGTGGATCATCGACCCGTGCCCGGCGGTACCGGCCACGGTCAGCTTCATCCAGTGCATGCCCTTCTCGGCCGTCTGGATCAGGTAGAGCCGCCGCTCCTCGCTCACCGTGAACGAGAACCCGCCGACCTCGCTGATGCCCTCGGTGACGCCGTCGAACAGCTCGCGGTGGTTGTCGACGAGGTGCCGCGCACCGTACGTACCGCCCGCCTCCTCGTCCGCGAGGAAGGCGACCACGATGTCGCGCGGGGGCCGGCGCCCGCTGCGCAGCCGGTCACGGACGACCGCCAGGGTCATCGCGTCCATGTCCTTCATGTCGACCGCGCCGCGCCCCCACACACACCCGTCCGCGACCTCGCCGGAGAAGGGGGGGTGGTGGGTCCAGTCCGCCGCGTTCGCCGGTACGACGTCCAGGTGGCCGTGGATGAGGAGCGCGGGCCGGGACGGGTCCGTGCCCTCGATCCGGGCCACCGTGGAGGCGCGTCCCGGGTGCGACTCGAAGATCTTCGGTTCGAGGCCCACCTCGGCGAGCTGCTCGGCGACGTACTCGGCCGCCTTGCGCTCACCCGGGCCCGAGTGGTCGCCGTAGTTGCTGGTGTCGATCCGGATCAGCTCGCGGCAGAGGTCCACGACCTCGTCCTCACCGGTGACGCCCTTGGCCGTGTCCGTGTCGCTCACGCTGCTTCCTCCCACTGTCACTGCTGGTGGTCCTCCCCCATCCTCTCTCTCCGTCGCACCTCACCCCAAGGGCGGTCCCGGCCCGTCACACGCCGTTCACGCGGGACGCGAGTGGGAACAGGGGGTGATCGGCCACCCCTGGAAGCCTGGTAATGTTTCCTTCGTCGTCGCGGGGGAAACCACGCGCGACAGACACCTTGTCCGGGTGGCGGAATGGCAGACGCGCTAGCTTGAGGTGCTAGTGCCCTTTATCGGGCGTGGGGGTTCAAGTCCCCCCTCGGACACATCGCAGGCGAGGGCCGCGACCACCAAGGTCGCGGCCCTCGCCGCATTTGTGGGGGATGTCTCCTTCGCTCGAAGATCACCAGGTCAGAGCGTTGCCGGACGCTCACGGAGCGCCCCCGTTCGGCTCCCCCGAGTGGCCGTCGGCAGGCCAGGAGCCTAGCGTCGTACTAAAATTTCCGGCTTGTTACGGAACGGAGCTGGAGCTGGACAACCCCAGGCATACCTGCGGGCCCGCCAGCACCCCGGAAGTTACCGGGTTCGAGACGCGAGGACCGATGGCAGCCATACACGAGAGCAGTGCTCTCGGGCTCGACGAAGAGATCCGCACACAGTTCGGCGATACGGCACGTTTCTCCGCGGCGCCCGCCGCCTCGGCCCGCACCCTTGTCGACATCCTCGACGCGTCGGTGCGGTCGTATCCCGACGAGCTCGCCCTGGACGACGGCACCGTCCGCCTCACCTACCGTGCGCTGGCCGTCGAGGTGGAGACCCTGCGCCGCACCCTGGCCGCGGCCGGTGTCGGCCTCGGCGACCGGGTCGGCGTGCGCGTCCCGTCCGGGACGAACGACCTCTACATCGCGATCCTCGCCGTACTCGCCGCCGGTGCCGCCTACGTCCCCGTGGACGCCGAGGACCCGGACGAGCGGGCCGAGCTGGTGTTCGGCGAGGCCGACGTACGGGCCGTCATCGGCGCCGAGCACGCGCTGACCGTCCTCGGGCACAGTGACGCCCCGGCCGCCCGGCCCGGTGTCGAGCAGGACGCGTGGATCATCTTCACCTCCGGCTCCACCGGCAAGCCCAAGGGCGTCGCCGTCACCCACCGCAGCGCGGCGGCCTTCGTCGACGCCGAGGCGGCACTGTTCCTCACCGAGGACCCCATCGGTCCGGGTGACAGGGTCATGGCGGGGCTGTCCGTCGCCTTCGACGCGTCCTGCGAGGAGATGTGGCTGGCCTGGCGCTACGGCGCCTGCCTGGTGCCCGTGCCGCGCTCCCAGGTCCGCAGCGGCGCCGACCTCGGCCCCTGGCTGGTCGACCAGGACATCAGCGTCGTCTCGACCGTGCCGACCCTGGCCTCCCTCTGGGAGCCGGAGGCGCTCAACGACGTACGCCTGCTGATCTTCGGTGGTGAGGCCTGCCCGCCCGAGCTGGTGCAGCGGCTGGTCACCGAGGGCCGCGAGGTCTGGAACACGTACGGACCGACCGAGGCGACCGTCGTGGCCTGCGCCTCCCTGATGACCGGCGACGAGCCGATCCGTATCGGACTCCCCCTGAACGGCTGGGAGTTGGCCGTCGTCGACGAGGCCGGGGTGCCCGTACCGATGGGCAGCAGTGGGCAGTTGGTGATCGGCGGGGTCGGCCTCGCCCGCTACCTCGACCCCGAGAAGGACGCGGAGAAGTACGCGCCGCTTGAGTCCCTCGGCTGGGAACGGGCCTACCGCAGCGGTGACTTGGTCAAGGCCGAGCCCGAGGGTCTGATCTTCCTCGGCCGCGCCGACGAGCAGATCAAGCTCGGCGGACGCCGGATCGAACTCGGCGAGGTCGACGCGGCCCTCCAGGCACTGCCCGGAGTCGCGGGTGCGGCTGCCGCCGTACGGACCGCGCGCAGCGGCAACCAACTCCTCGTCGGCTACGTCGTCACCCAGGAAGGGTGGGACCAGGCCGCCGCCGTCGAAAAGCTGCGGGCCGAACTGCCCGCCGCCCTCGTGCCGTTGATCGCCCCGGTCGAGGACCTCCCGACCCGCACCTCCGGCAAGGTCGACCGCAACGCACTGCCCTGGCCGCTCGAAGGCCTGGAGACCGACGGCGCCAAGGAGCAGCTCTACGGCACGGAGGCCTGGCTCGCGGAGCAGTGGGCCGAGGTGCTCGGCATCCCCGTGAGCAGCGCGGCCGACGACTTCTTCGCGATCGGCGGAAGCAGCCTGGCCGCCGCCCAGTTGACGACACGGCTGCGCACCCGGTACCCGAGCGCGGCCGTCCTCGACATCTACCAGCAGCCGACCCTGCGCAAGTTGGCCCGCCACCTCGAAGACTCGGCGCAGGGCGACGGCACCGCGCGCGTGATCGCGCCGGTCCCGACCCGCGCCAAGGTGATCCAACTCCTCGCGCTCGTCCCCCTGTTCACGCTCGTCGGCCTGCGCTGGACGGTGGCACTGGCCGCGCTCGGCAATGTGCTGTCCGGCTACGCGTGGCTGCCGACCGCCTCCTGGTGGCTGGTCGGCGCCGGTGCGCTGCTGCTCTTCAGCCCGCCCGGGCGGCTCGCGATCGCCGCGGGCGGTGCGCGACTGCTGCTGCGTGGCGTGAAGCCGGGTCGCTACGACCGTGGTGGCAGCGTGCACCTGCGGCTGTGGGCGGCGGAGCGGCTGGCCGAGTTCAGCGGGGCGACCTCGCTGACGGGCTCGTGGCTGGAGCGGTACGCACGCGCCCTCGGCGCCAAGATCGGGCCGGACGTCGACCTGCACTCCCTCCCGCCGGTCACCGGCATGCTCAAGCTGGGCCGCGGTGCCGCGGTCGAGTCGGAGGTGGACCTGTCCGGCTACTGGCTGGACGGCGACCGCCTGGAGATCGGCCCGGTCAAGGTCGGCGCGCATGCCGTCGTCGGCACGCGCAGCATGCTGTTCCCCGGTGCCCGGGTGGGCAAGCGGGCCGAGGTGGCGCCGGGTTCGGCCGTCACCGGCACGGTCCCGACCGGCCAGCGCTGGGCGGGCGCGCCCGCGGTCAAGCTCGGCAAGGCCAAGCGCAACTGGCCCAAGCAGCGCCCGCAGCGGGGCACGTACTGGCGGGTGATGTACGGCGTGACGGGCTTCGCGCTCACCATGCTCCCCGTGGTCTCCGGGGCCGTAGCACTGCTGATGGCGAGCGCGTTCATCGCGCCCGGTGACGGTCTCGGCGAGGCCCTGCGGGGCGCGGCGATCGCCTTGGTCCCGGCGACGCTCGCCTTCGGGCTGACGTACGCGCTGCTGATTCTGATCGGTGTACGGCTGCTCAGCCTGAGGCTGCGCGAGGGTACGCACCCGACGCACAGCCGGATCGGCTGGCAGGCGTGGACCGTGACACAACTGATGGACCTCTCGCGCGAGACCCTTTTCCCGCTGTACGCCGGGCTGGTCACGCCGGTGTGGCTGCGGCTGCTCGGGATGCGGATCGGGCGGGGCGCCGAGGTGTCGACCGTGCTCGCGCTGCCGAGCCTGACGACCGTCGGTGAGGGTGCGTTCCTGGCCGACGACACGTTGACCGCGCCGTACGAACTCGGTGGCGGCTGGGTGCACATCGGGCGGGCCGAGATCGGGCGGCGGGCGTTCCTCGGGAACTCCGGGATGACCGCGCCCGGGCGGAGCGTGCCGGACGGCGGGCTCGTCGGGGTGTTGTCGGCGACGCCGAAGAAGGCGAAGAAGGGCACGTCGTACCTGGGGCTGCCGCCGGTGAAGCTGCCGCGCAGCACGAGCGGCGGCGACCAGAGCCGGACCTACGACCCGCCGGCCAAGCTGCTGTGGGCGCGCGGTCTGGTCGAGCTGTGCCGGATCGTGCCGGTGTTCTGCTCGGCCGGTCTTGCCGTGCTGACGGTGGCCGCACTGTGTGCGCTGGGGGTGTGGGCGCCGCTGCTGTCGGGGCTCGTGCTGCTGGCCGTGGGTGCGCTGGCCGGGCTGATCTCGATCATCGCCAAGTGGACCCTCGTGGGGCGGCACCGCGGTGCCGAGCACCCACTGTGGAGCGGTTACGTGTGGCGCAACGAGCTGGCGGACACCTTCGTCGAGGTCGTGGCGGTGCCGTGGCTGGCCGGTTCGGTGCCGGGTACTCCGGTGCTGACGGCCTGGCTGCGCGGGCTCGGCGCGCACATCGGCAAGGGTGTCTGGGTGGAGAGCTACTGGCTGCCGGAGACCGACCTGGTGACCCTGGAGGACGCCACGACGGTGAACCGCGGCTGTGTGCTCCAGACCCACCTCTTCCACGACCGGATCTTGCGGACGGATACTGTGGTCCTCCGTGAGGGCGCGACGCTGGGTCCTGGCGGAATCGTCCTGCCCGGCAGCGAGGTCGGGGCGCGCACCACTCTGGGCCCCGCATCGCTCGTGATGGCGGCGGAGTCCGTCCCGGACGACACCCGCTGGCTGGGCAATCCGATCGAGTCATGGCGACCCTGAACACAGGTCACGCGGCGTCGGCTTCGGAGGGCGGTGCACGGGTACGAGATACGAGCACAGCGCAGGGAGCAGACGCAGCAGTGACCGTTCAGCAGGCGGCGGGTCCGGACCCGTATTTCCCGGCAAACGGCGATGCCCGCTACCGGGTGCACCGCTATGAGCTCGCGCTGGACTACCGTCCCGGCCCCAACCGTCTCTCCGGCACGGCCCGTATCAACGCCATAGCGGGCCGTGCGCCGCTGCCCGAATTCCAGCTGAACCTGGGCGACTTCAAGATCGGCCGGATCCGGGTGGACGGCCGCCAGCCGCACTACACGCACCGCGGCGGCCGACTCCGCGTCCGACCGGCGAAGCCGCTGCGGGCCGGTGCCGCGTTCACGGTGGAGGTCCACTGGTCGGGCAACCCCAAGCCGGTCGCCAGCCCCTGGGGCGGGCTCGGCTGGGAGGAGCTGACCGACGGCGCGCTGGTGGCGAGCCAGCCGATCGGGGCGCCGTCCTGGTACCCGTGCAACGACCGCCCCGCGGACAAGGCGTCGTACCAGATCTCGATCACCACGCCGTCGGCGTACGCGGTGGTGGCGGGCGGTCGCCTCCTCACCCGAACTACCAAGGCTTCGACGACCACTTGGGTGTACGAGCAGTCGGCGCCGACGTCGAGTTATCTGGTCGGGCTGTCGATCGGGAAGTACCAGACGGTGCTGCTGGGCGACCCGGGTCTGGGCGGTGTGCCGCAGCACGGGCACATCCCGTCGGACCTACTCCCGGAGTTCTCAAGGGACTTCGCGCGACAGCCCGCGATGATGGAGCTGTTCCAGGACCTGTTCGGGCCCTACCCCTTCGACGAGTACGCGGTCGTCGTGACGGAGGAGGAACTCGATGTCCCCGTCGAGGCACAGGGGTTGTCGCTGTTCGGCGCCAACCACGTTGACGGGGCCCGGGGTTCGGAACGGCTCGTCGCGCACGAACTCGCGCACCAGTGGTTCGGCAACAGTGTCTCCATCGCCGACTGGCGGCACATCTGGCTGAACGAGGGCTTCGCCAAGTACGCGGAGTGGCTGTGGTCCGAGCGCTCGGGCGGCCGTACGGCCCATCAACACGCCGCCGCCGCGCACCGGTTGCTCTCCACGCTCCCCCAGGACCTACGGCTCGCCGACCCCGGCCGCAAGTCGATGTTCGACGACCGCCTCTACGAACGCGGCGGGGTCACCGTCCACGCGGTGCGCTGCGCGCTGGGTGACATCGCGTTCTTCCGGATGCTGCGGGGCTGGGCGAGCCTGCATCGCAACGGGACGGTGACTACGGCTACGTTCACGTCTCACGCGTCCCGGTTCACGTCCGAGTCGTTGGACCAGCTTTTCGATGCGTGGGTGTACGGGACGCGGTTGCCGCCGATGCCTTCGGCCGAGACGGGGATCGCGGTCTGAGTTGTCAGCCCCGTTGCGGGTGGGGAACTGACGGAGTATCAAGTGCTTTCACGGGGGTGAGGTCATGGCAGCCGCATGGGCCCGAGGGCGCGCGGAGACGGGTGAATGGCTGGAGGTCTACGGGGAGACCGAGCCGCAATCCGTCCCGCTGGAGCAGATGTTCGCCACGGGATCGGACAGGGCGACCCCTTTCACGGGGTATCTCTACGTCTGGACGCTCGGGTACACGGAGCACGCGCCGGACGCGAAGGTCACGCTGCTGTTCCCCGCCATGGGCGGTTGGCGGGTGAAGGACGTCCAGGCCATCGTGTACCACCTGCCGCCGGTGGCGGACGAGCGGGCGTGGCGGACCACTCTGGCCAGGGATCTACGGGCGGCCGGCCCGGTACTGGAGACCGCCGGCAAGCTCACGGCCGACCTGGTCGGTTTCCCCGAACTCAACGCGATCACGTCCGCCGCGGCCCACTTGAGGGCACGCAGCGCGCCCCAGATGCCGGACGAGGAGTGGTACGTCAAGAGAGTGCACCGCAGCCTCGCCGGGATCCTGCACCAGGGAGTCGAGTGGACGCTCCCGGCGAACTTCGTGAAACAGATCGGGACCCGGGTCACCGGCGCCCTCCTCGTCCAGTTCGTCGGTGCGGCACCCGCGCACGAGGAGAGTGATCCTCCTGGCGGCGAGCCGTTGCCCCTCCTGGCCTGCGCGACTCTCACGCGCGACAAGGAGATGAGGCTGCCCGAGGACGCCTACGTCCGGCTGCCACTCCGCGTCACCCCCGAACGCCCGCGAACGTAGCCCCGGCACAATATGCCCATGACCCCACGCACCAACTGCCCCTGCGGCCTCCCCCAGCCCTACGAAGAGTGCTGCGGCCGCTACCACTCAGGCCCCGCCACCGCCCCCACCGCCGAGGCGCTGATGCGCTCGCGCTACACCGCCTTCGTGCGGCTGAACGCGCCCTATCTGCTGCGCAGTTGGCATCCTCGGACGCGCCCCGCCGACCCCCTCGATCTCGACCCGGGGATGCGGTGGACCGGGCTGGAGATCCTGGAGACGGGTGGCGGGACGGCGTTCCACTCGGCGGGGACCGTGACGTTCCGGGCGTCCTACAAGGGCGGCGCGATCCATGAGCGCAGCCGGTTCGAGCGGGTCGACGGGGCCTGGGTGTACCTCGACGGGGAGTTCATCGACGACTGAGCAGCTGCGGAGACCGAGGCTCTACGGCGCCAGGATGTCCAGTTCCTGAAGCGCCCCGACCGTGATCTCGCGGGTCAGGGTCTCCGCGCGGAGGGCGTCGCCCTCGCGGACCGCCTCCGCGACCTGGACGTGCAGGGTGACGGCGGCCGGGTCGGGGTCCTCGAACATGACCTCGTGGTGGGTGCGGCCGGCCAGGACCTCGGTGACGACGTCGCCGAGCCGGGCGAACATCTCATTGCCGGAGGCGGCCAGGATCACCCGGTGGAAGGCCACGTCGTGGACGAGGTAGGCCTCCAGTTTGTGGCCGCGGGAGTTGGCGACCATGCCGATCGCGCACTCGGTGAGTTCCGCGCACTGTTCCGCCGTGGCGAACTTGGCGGCCAGGCCGGCCGCGATCGGCTCGACCGCTGAGCGCAGCACCGTGAGTGAGCGCAGTTGCTGCGGGCGGTCGGCGCCGGCCAGGCGCCAGCGGATGACCTGCGGGTCGTAGACGTTCCACGCGGCCTTGGGCCGTACGGTGACGCCCACGCGGCGGCGGGACTCGACCAGGTGCATGGATTCGAGAACGCGGACCGCCTCGCGCATCACGGAGCGGGACACCTCGAAGTCCTTGGCGAGCTCGTCCGTGCGCAGGACACTGCCCGGCGGGTACTCGCCCGCGGTGATGGCGGGGCCGAGGGAGTCGAGTACACGGCCGTGCAAGCCGCGGCCCGGAGTGGTCATGCACTCAGCGTACGGTGCACATCACGGAACCAAAAAGTCAGACTTATATGTCACAGACTCTTGAATTCGTCGTACCTAATCGGTTTCAGTGGGATCGACATCAGGTGTCGACGGAGACAGTGAGGCAGCGATGCGTACCCCCCATGTCGTCGTGGTCATGGGCGTCGCGGGCACCGGGAAGACCACCATCGGTCCCCTGCTCGCGGCCCGGCTCGGCGTTCCGTACGCCGAGGGCGACGACTTCCACCCGCAGGCCAACATCGCCAAGATGTCGGCCGGCGTCCCGCTGACCGACGAGGACCGCTGGCCGTGGCTGGACGCCATCGGCGGCTGGGCACACGGGCGCGCGGGGCTCGGCGGCGTCGTCAGCAGCTCAGCGCTGAAGCGGTCGTACCGCGACCGGCTGCGGGCCGCCGCTCCCGGGGTCGTCTTCGTGCACCTCACCGGCGACCGCACCCTCATCGAGGACCGGATGGCGCACCGGCACGGGCACTTCATGCCGACCGCGCTGCTCGACTCGCAGTTCGCCACGCTCCAGCCGCTGGAGGCCGACGAGGCCGGAGTCGCCGTGGATGTCGGCGGCAGTCCGGAGCAGATCGCCGAGCGGGCGACGGCCGCGCTCGCACAGGTTCCCGAGCCGACCTCCTAGAACCGCCCGTCACTCCACGTTCCAGTACCGCCTGTCACCCCAACTCCCCGTATCCGCAAGGAATCCACCGTGACCAGACTCAGCGTCGAGATGCTGGCAGCGGACCCCGTCGAGCCCATCACCTCGGCCGGCCACGCTCAGCTGGGCATCGCCGTACTGGCGGGCATCGCCGTCATCGTCCTGCTCATCACCAAGTTCAAGATGCACGCCTTCCTGGCGCTGACCATCGGCTCGCTCGCGCTCGGCGCGTTCGCCGGGGCGCCGCTGGACAAGGCCATCACCAGCTTCACCACCGGGCTCGGCTCGACCGTCGCCGGTGTGGGCGTGCTGATCGCGCTGGGCGCGATCCTCGGCAAGCTGCTCTCCGACTCGGGCGGCGCCGACCAGATCGTCGACACGATCCTCGCGAAGGCCAGTCCCCGGTCGATGCCGTGGGCGATGGTCCTGATCGCCTCGGTGATCGGGCTGCCGCTGTTCTTCGAGGTCGGCATCGTGCTGCTGATCCCGGTCGTGCTGATGGTCGCCAAGCGCGGCAACTACTCGCTCATGCGGATCGGCATCCCGGCGCTCGCGGGCCTGTCGGTCATGCACGGCCTCATTCCGCCGCACCCCGGGCCGCTGGTCGCCGTCGACGCGCTCAAGGCCAACCTCGGTCTGACCCTCGCGCTCGGCGTGCTGGTCGCGATCCCGACCGTGATCATCGCGGGGCCGCTGTTCTCGAAGGTCGCCGCCCGCTGGGTGGACGTACAGGCTCCTGAGCGCATGATCCCCGCCCGACCCTCCGAGGACCTGGAGAACCGTCCCGGCTTCGGCGCGACCCTCGCCACGATCCTGCTGCCGGTCGTGCTGATGCTTTCCAAGGCGCTGGTCGACATCGTCGTGGACGACCCCGAGCACACCGTCCAACGCGTCTTCGACGTCATCGGCTCGCCGCTGATCGCGCTGCTCGCGGCCGTCATCGTCGGCATGTTCACGCTGGGCCGCCCGGCCGGCTTCACCAAAGAGCGGCTGTCCTCGACCGTCGAGAAAGGGCTGATGCCGATCGCGGGCATCCTCCTCATCGTCGGCGCGGGCGGCGGCTTCAAGCAGACGCTGATCGACTCCGGTGTCGGCCAGATGATCCTGGACATCTCCAAGGACTGGTCGATCCCGGCGCTGCTGCTGGCCTGGCTGATCGCGGTGGCGATCCGGCTGGCGACCGGTTCGGCGACGGTGGCCACCATCTCGGCGGCCGGTCTGGTCGCCCCGCTGGCCGCCGACATGTCGAGCGCCCACACCGCTCTGCTGGTGCTGGCGATCGGCGCGGGCTCGCTCTTCTTCAGCCATGTCAACGACGCCGGTTTCTGGCTGGTGAAGGAGTACTTCGGCCTGAGCGTCGGCCAGACCCTCAAGACCTGGTCCGTCATGGAGACGATCATCTCGGTCGTCGCCGGCGGACTGGTCCTCCTCCTCTCACTGATCATCTAGGGGTACGGGAATGAGTCATCCACTTTTCGACATCAGTGGCCGTACGGCCCTGGTCACCGGTTCCAGCCGGGGCATCGGACTCGCCCTGGCGCAGGGCCTGTTGGAGGCCGGCTGCACGGTCGTCCTGAACGGCCGGGACGGCGAACGCCTCACCAAGGCCGCCGCCGGACTGCCCGGCGAGGTCCACACGGCCGCCTTCGACGTGACCGACGGTCCGTCAGTAGCCGCCGGTATCGCGGACGTCGAGGACCGGGTCGGCCCGCTCGACATCCTGGTGAACAACGCGGGCATGCAACTGCGCGCCCCGCTCCTGGAGTTCACCGACTCCGACTGGCACCGCATCATCGACACCAACCTCACCAGCGCGTTCCTGGTCGGCCGTGAGACGGCCCGCCGGATGACGGAACGCGGGCACGGGAAGATCATCAACATCTGCTCGCTCCAGAGCGAGGTGGTCCGCCCCGGCATCGCGCCCTACGCGGCCACCAAGGGCGCCCTGAAGATGCTCACCAAGGGCATGTGCGCGGACTGGGGCCCGAGCGGCGTGCAGGTCAACGGTCTCGGCCCCGGCTACATCGAGACGGAACTGACCCAACCCCTGGTCCAGGACGAGGAGTTCAGCGCCTGGGTGCGCAAGCGGACCCCGGCCGGCCGCTGGGGCACCACGGACGACCTGGTCGGCGGGGTGCTGTTCCTGGCGTCGCCCGCCGCGGACTTCGTGAGCGGACAGATCCTTTACGTCGACGGCGGCATGACGAGCGTGCTGTAGAGAAAGAGAGTCCGGACATGCTGGGTTGTGTGATTCATGGTCAGGACGACCTGCGGGTCGACGAGTTGACGGTCCCGGAGCCCGGCCCCGGCCAGGCCCTGGTCGCCGTCCGCTACGGCGGCGTCTGCGGCTCCGACCTCCACTACTGGCGCCACGGCGGCGTCGGCGACTTCCGCCTCAAGGAACCGATGCTGCTCGGCCACGAAGTGGTCGGCACGGTCGTCTCCTACGGCCCCGGTGCCACAGGTCCCGTTCCTGGTACGGCGGTTGCGGTGCACCCGGCGACTCCGTGCGGGGTGTGCCCCGAGTGCGTGGACGGTCGCCGGAACGTGTGCCGGGACACCGCGTACCTGGGCAGCGCGGCCCGCTTCCCGCACGTACAGGGCGGATTCGCGGCCCAAGTCACCGTCCCCGCGGACCAGTTGAGGGCGATCCCGGCGGGCCTTGAGCTGCGCCGGGCCGCCCTCGCCGAGCCGCTCTCCGTCGCGCTGCACGCCGTACGACGGGCCGGGGACGTGACCGGACGCCATGTACTGGTCACCGGCGCGGGCCCGATCGGCTGCCTGGTCGTCGCGGCGGCGAAGGCGGCCGGCGCGGCCCGGGTGACGGTGACCGACCTGCTCCCGGCGGCACTTCGGTACGCCACGGCGGCCGGCGCCGACACCGTCGTACGGGCCGATGACCTGGACGACTCCGGGTGGCCGTCCGAGGTGGACGTCGCGATCGAGGCGTCCGGAGTGGCGGCCGGCCTCGACACCTGTCTGCGGCTCGTGCGGCGGGGCGGGGTGGTCGTGCAGCTCGGGATGCTGCCGCCGGGGCAGAGTCCCTTCGCGGGGAACCTGGTCGTCAGCCGGGAGATAGAGCTGCGGGGTGCTTTCCGCTTCGACGAGGAGTTCAACGACGCGCTCCAACTCCTTGCCGTGGAGCCCGCGTTCGACGCCCTGGTCAGTGCGGTGGTGCCGGTCCGGGACGCGGAGTCGGCGTTCGCCCTGGCGGCCGATCGGAGCCGGTCGTGCAAGGTACTGCTGGATTTCAGGGGCTGACCAGCGCGCCCCAAAGGGGTGCGGGGCTGTATCGATATGCGGCTCCGCCACGTGGGCGCGACCAGCCACGACGCCGCCGCAGACAAAAAACGGCCTCTCAGCGGAGCGCTACGGCTTCCAGAGCGGGTGTTCCCGCTTCGCCCACTCCCTGCTCACCGACCCCGTGCGCAAGCCCGCCCTCGCCTCCGGGTCGCCAAGGGCCATGCCGATGTGTCCGCCCAGCACGATGCCGATCGTCAGGGCGAGCCAGTCGTGGACGAAGGTCGCGCTGGTGCGCCACATGATCGGGGTGAGGTGGGTGAACCACATCATCAGGCCCGTGCCGAGCATGACCAGCGTGGCACCGGCGATCCAGTTGGCGTAGATCTTCTGGCCGGCGTTGAACTTGCCCGCGGGGCGCGCCGATCGGCGTTTGTCGCGCATCAGGGCGCCGCGCAGCCAGACCCGGTCGTGCGGGCCGAAACGGTTGAGGAAGCCGAGGTTGACGCGGAAGCCGCGGGAGAACAGGCCGAAGAGGACGGGGACGGGGAGGGCAATTCCGGCCAACTCGTGGATGCGGACGACGAGTTCACGGCGGCCGACGAGTTCGGCGAACTCCGGGATGTACAGGCAGGCCGCCGTGGCCACGCAGATGCCCATCAGCGCGGCCGTCGTCCGGTGCACCCAGCGTTCGGTGCCGCCGAAGCGGCGGACGCGGGCCGAGGGTTCCGTCTGCGGGGCGTGGGCTTCAGTTCGTAGGGGCATCGTCGCGTCCGTTCGACTTGCCGACCCAGGCGTCGACGTCGTAGCCCCGATCCTCCCAGTAGCCGGGCTTCACATGCTCGGTGACCGTGATGCCGGAGAGCCACTTGGCGGACTTGTAGAAGTACATGGGCGCGACGTAGAGGCGGACCGGGCCGCCGTGGTCGTGGCTCAGGGGCTTGTCCTGCATACGCAGCGCGACCAGGATGTCGGAGCGCCGGGCCTGGTCGAGGGTGAGGCTCTCCGTGTAGGCGCCGTCGAAGCAGGTGAAGCGCACCGCCCCGGCCTTGGCACGCACTCCCGCCGCGTCCAGGAGCCGGGACAGGCGCACCCCCTCGAAGGGGGTCCCGGGGACCCGCCAGCCGGTGACGCACTGGACGTCCTTGACCAGCCGGGTCTGCGGCAGCGCGCGCAGGTCGGCCAGCGTGTAGGACGTCGGCTTGTCGACCAGGCCGTCGATGGTCAGCCGGTAGTTCTCGGCGTTCTTGTTCGGCACGGACGCGGTGACCGAGTAGTAGCGGAAGCCGCCGCCGTTCGGGAGCAGTCCGGTCAGGCCGGTGGGGTCCTTGCCGGAGACGGCACCGAGGAAGCCGTCCATGGCGTTCTGGAGGGCGGGCGCGGTGACGACGCCGAGGGCGCCCAGGCCGAGGGTGCCCAGGAGGACCCGGCGGCCGAACGGCCGGCCTTCCGCTTTCTCGGCACCCTCGGGCTCGGGCTCGGGTTGTTCAGGTTTCACGCAGTCATTCGAACACCCGCGACCCCGGCGGGGCCAGGGATAGCGGGTGCCCGTCAGACTTCCGTAACCACTTCTTACGTGCTTCTCAGAGAACCGCCCGAAGACTTCTCGGAGAACCGCTCGAAGAACGGGGACGCGCTACGACGCCTCGCCCGCCGCCTTCTCCAGCTGGAACGCCTCGTTGCCGAGCCCGATCCGGGCGTGCGCCTCGGGGTTGCGGGAGCGCAGGAGCAGGCCCTGGGCCAGGCCGACGAGCAGGGCCAGGACGATGATGCCGGGCAGGATCCAGCTCAGGGAGGAGCCGGGGCCCGCGCCGACCAGGACGTCGAAGTCCTTGACCGTGTAGACGGCGATGACGACGAGGGCGATGCCGGACAGCGCGGAGGTGACCAGCCGCCAGGCCTGGGCGCGGGCGGAGCCGCGGCGGGCGAAGAAGACGATCACCGAGAGGGAGGCGGTGGCCATCAGCAGGATCACGCCGAGGGCGCCGATGTTGCCGAACCAGGTGAACAGGTGCAGGACGGGTTCGGTGGGGTCGCCGGTGGGCTTGTCGTCGGCGATCGCGAAGGCGATCACGATCACGGCGGACACGGCGGTCTGGAGCAGCGAACCGGTGGCCGGGGCGCCGCTCGCGCTCGTCGTACGGCCGAAGGCGGACGGCAGCAGGCCCTCGCGGCCCATGGCGAAGGCGTAGCGGGCGACGACGTTGTGGAAGCTGAGCATGGCCGCGAACATGCCGGTGACGAACAGGATGTGGAGCACGTCGGTGAAGGTGCCGCCGAGGCGGGAATCGGTGAGGTAGAAGAGCAGTCCGGCGCTCTGCTTCTGGGAGACGCCGATGATCTGGGAGGGCCCCGTCGCGACGGTGAGCGCCCAGCAGGTGAGCGCGAAGAACACGGCGACGCCGCTGACCGCGAGGAACATCACGCGCGGCACCAGGATGTGCGGGCGGCTGGTCTCCTCGGCGTACACCGGGGCCTGTTCGAAGCCGAGGAACGCGGCGATGCAGAAGCACAGGGCGGTGCCGACGCCGGCGCCGCTGAGGGTGTCCGGGTTGAAGGCGTGCAGGGACAGGCCCTCCTTGGCGGGGTCGCCGACGGCCGCGATGTCGAAGATGACGACGAGCGCGACCTCGATGATCAGCAGGACGCCGAGTACGCGCGCGTTGACGTCGATCTTCAGCCAGCCGAGCGCGCCGACGGCGAGCACGGCCACCAACGCCGGTATCCACCAGGCGACTTGGAGGTCGGCGTAGGTGGAGAACAGTCCGGAGACCTCGAAGCCGAAGATGCCGTAGATGCCGACCTGGAGGGCGTTGTACGCGACGAGCGCCACCAGGGCCGCACTCGCGCCCGCGGTGCCGCCGAGGCCGCGGGAGATGTACGCGTAGAAGGCGCCCGCGTTGTGGACGTGCCGGCTCATCTCGGCGTAGCCGACGCTGAAGAGGACCAGGACGACGCCGAGAAGGACGAAGAGGAGCGGCTGTCCTTCGATGCCCATCACCGCGAATGTGGTGGGCATGACACCCGCGACCACCATGAGGGGCGCGGTCGCCGCGAGCACGGAGAGCAGCAGGCCCCCGGTGCCGAGACGGTCGGCGCGCAGGGCGCGCTCCTGCCCCCTGAACGTGCTGATACCGCTACTGGTGCCGCCACCGTCCGAGGTGGCGCTGCTCGTGCTGGAACTGCCCGTCGTCATGGCGGGGAACGTCCTTTCGGGGTCGCTACGGGGGCGTTGCTAC
The DNA here is from genome assembly GCF_045162825.1 of Streptomyces prunicolor. NCBI lineage: Bacteria > Bacillati > Actinomycetota > Actinomycetes > Kitasatosporales > Streptomycetaceae > Streptomyces > Streptomyces prunicolor. The sequence continues at coordinate 2,207,846 of NZ_CP108676.1, forward strand.
GGTCGCGTTACTTCGCTACGGCAGCGTTGCTACGGGTGCGTTTCATCGCTGCCGAATCGTTGGTACGGGGGCGTTACGACGTCCCGAGCGCGCAGTCGCGTGCGGCACGGAAGGCGGTGAGCGGGTCGCGGTCCGGGTAGGACCACGGGGCCGGGGTCGGGTGTTCCCCGATGCGGTGGAACAGGGCGGCGGCCTCGGCGCCGCGCCCCTCGCAGGACTTGGCGTGGGCGAGGAAGTTGAGGTCGACCAGTCGGCGCGGATGCCCTTCGTGCTCCCACTCCAGCCACCAGTCGAAGGCGGCCTTCATCACCTGCCGGGCCCGGCGTCCGGTCCAGTGCCCGGAGGCGGCCGGGTCGGCGGGTTCCAGACCGGCGGCGGCCAGTACGCGGTAGCGCTCGGCGTGCGCGACGACCGGCAGGATCGCGAGCGGGGAGTCGGCGGGAGCCTGTTCGGCGGCCCAGTAGGCGAAGTCGTAGACCTCGTGCAGCGGGTCGACGCCCGCGGCCGCACGGCGCTCCGCGAGCCGGGCCACCATCAGATGGTGGGCGTGGTGATGGTCGGCGTACCGATGGCGGACCTCGTCGAAGAGCTGGACGACACCCTCATCCGTACCGAGGGTGTGCTCCAGAAGGAGCAGTCCGAGCCACGGCGTCGGATCGTCGGGCAGCCGGGCAGCCGCAGTACGGCAGGCCTCGCGGGCGCGGACCGGCTTCTCCTTGCCCGCGAGCACACGGTGCACCAGGGCCACGGCGAGCAGGACGGAGGCGTCGGCGGACTCGGGTTCGGCGAGCAGCCAGTCGCGGGCCCAGGCGGCGGTGGAGGACTCCAGGGCGAGGACGGTGACCCGGTGGGCGCGCAGGTCCCAGTCGTCGCCCGTCTGGGCGAGCAGTCCGCGCGCCACCTGCCAGCGCCCCTGGGCCAACGCGGCCCGTGCGGCGACGAGTTGATCGTCGTCGAGCGCGGCGTCGAAAGCCTGGGACGCACGCTTGTGGCGGCGTCCGAGGGGTGGCGGGGGTGGGGACACCCGGGTATTCCTCACGTTCTTGACGCGACGCAGCGGGACATCGGCATGCCATCGGCCGATCACGCACAGCAAACCTTCCACCAATCCTTCACGTCAAGTGCTGTACTGCCGTTACACCTGTCAACTTCCGTTGCGCGTGCGGCACTTGTGGCTGAAGTGGCTGAATCCGCCCCCTGGGGAGCAGTACGCTCGCCGACGTTCGCGGGTCACCGATGTGGCGTAGGCCATGGCGCTCGGGCGCGCGGCGGCGGACCATGGCAGCACGGTCCCGCCGCAGCCTCCGATCGTGCCCACGGTCGTCAGAGCATCGTGACCGGAGCAACCGCCCGCTTCCGGGTACTCCCAGGGGCAAGCCGGGCCCTGGGGCGCTACAGTCGCCCAAACGCATCCCGTAGCCCGGCCTGACGATCGAGGTACGCGCGTGTCCCTTCTGGTTCTGATGCTCTCCGTGAGCGCGGCCTGTTGCCTCGGCTTCGGGTTCGTGCTCCAGCAGAACGTGGCCCAGCAGGCACCCCTGAGCGACTTCCTCTCCCCCAGGCTGCTCCTCGACCTGATGCGGGTACCACGCTGGTTGGGCGGCATCGGCCTGATGATCGCGGGCATGGTGCTCGGCGCGATAGCACTCAGCAAGGGCGAGGTCTCCCTCGTGGAACCCCTCCTCGCGACGAACCTCCTCTTCGCCCTGACCCTCTCCCGCAAGCAGACCCGACAGCCCCTGGGCCGCCAGGGCTGGGCGGGCCTCGCGCTCCTGGCGGGCGGCGTCACGACCTTCATCGTCGCGGGCGAACCACGCAGCGGCACAGCCGTCACCGACCCGTTCCGCCACTGGCTGATCATCGGCGTCATGGTGGGCCTCGCCCTCCTCCTCACGACGTACGCCAAACGCTCCCGCCTCAGCTCGGCCCCGGTCCTCCTGGCCCTGGCGGCCGGCCTCCTCTACGGCGTCCAGGACGCGCTCACCCGGGTCAGCGGCCAACGCTTCACCGAGGGCGGCCTCACCGAACTCCTCACGGGCTGGCAGCCGTACGGCGTACTCGCACTCGGCGTGACCGGCCTGGTCCTCGTACAGAGCGCGTTCGAAACAGCTCCCCTGCGCATGTCCCTGCCGGCCCTCACCGCGGCCCAGCCCCTCGCCGGGATCATCTGCGGAGTGGGCTTCCTGGGCGACCGCCTGCGCGCCGACACGGGAGCGCTGGCCTGGGAGGCGGTGGGCCTCGCCGGAATCGTCGTAGGCATCCTGCTCCTGGGCATGCACCCCGCGATGCCCCGCGGCACGACAAAGCCAAAACCGGCACCGGCCCTACAGCCGCACTGACCACCACACCACACCGCGCCACACCCCCTGTTTGATGGGGGCATGAACCCAGCTGACGAAATCCTCGACATAGTCGACGAACACGACCAGGTCATCGGCCAGTCCCCACGAGGCGAGGCCTACGCACAGGGCCTCCGCCACCGCGCGGTCTTCATCCAGGCCCGAGACGCACACGGCCACGTCTTCGTCCACCGCCGCACCCCCACCAAACTCGTCTTCCCCTCCCTCTACGACATGTTCGTCGGCGGAGTGGTGGGCGCGGGCGAGTCCTACGACGAGGCGGCCCTGCGCGAGGCGGAGGAGGAACTGGGCGTCGAGGGCCTCCCCCACCCCACCCCCCTCTTCAAGTTCCTGTACGACGACGGTGCCGGGCAGACCTGGTGGTCGGCGGTGTACGAGGTCCACTGCGAGCTGCCGGTCAGCCCACAGGTCGAGGAGGTCGCCTGGCACGACTTCCTGGAGGAGAAGGAGATCGAACAACGGCTGAACGACTGGGAGTGGGTACCGGACGGCATGACGGCCTACGCCCGCCTCAAGGAGCACCGGAAAGACCAGACAGAAACGGCCGGATAGGGTCCTGCCCGTGATCGATTTTGCACGGAACGTCCGGCTGTGGTTCGAGCCCCACCACATCAGCGACGAGGGCACGACACCCGACTACCGATTCTCGCTGGCCAACGAGCGCACCTTCCTGGCCTGGCTGCGCACCGCGCTCGCGCTGATCGGCGGGGGCTTCGCGGTGGACCAGTTCCTGCCACACCTGCGCTGGGCCTGGCGGGTCGGGCTGGCTCTGGCGCTCCTGGCGGCGGGCGTCCTGTGCTCCCTCCGCGCGGTCAACCACTGGGTGCGCTGCGAACGGGCGATGCGCCGGGGCGAGGACCTGCCGGTGTCCCGCTTCCCGGCACTGCTGAGCATCGCCGTGGCGATCGTGGCCGTGGCGATGGTCGTCGTAGTCCTGGCGGGCTGGGCCGGATGACCCGCCCCCCGGCCCCGGACCGCGACCCGGGCCTCCAGCCCGAACGCACCCGACTGGCCTGGCGCCGTACGACCCTGTCGAGCACGGTGGCCGCCGTCCTGGCCGCGAAGGCAGCACTGCACGGCGGCATCCGGGCCGAGGGCGTCATCATCTGCGCCCTGTGCTGCGCACTCTGGCTGGCCTTCCTGACCGTGGCCCACCACCGCATCAACACCCTCGCGGCAGGCGGAACACCCCCACCCCTGACCCCACGGCACGCCACCACGGCAGTGCTGTGCACGGTGGCCGTAGCGGCGTGCGCGGCGGTGCTCGTGTACTGAGGACCAGATCCGGAACCGTACGAGCCGGAACCCGGAATGGACCACAGGCCCGCAGCCGCCGACGAAACGGGAGCGGGTCGTGGCGGTACGGCGCAGCCCGCCGCGTACCCGGCACCAACCCGTCCAACTCTGACAACACCAGAGGGGCCCGACCAGCGGCGGGCTCGCCGTACCGCCACGACCCCGACCCACCCACACACCCACGCGGGCCCACCCACACACCTGCACGACGCCCACCCACCACCCCCCGCGGGCGAAACGCACCCCGGATCACCCGATATGGGCGATTCCCGTGGCAGCCTGTCCGTCGTCACAGTCACAGCCCGCACTTCCGAAGGTGAGCACCATGACCACCCTTCACCTGGAGCACTCCGCCCACACCCACGCGCACGGCCCGGACTGCGGCCACGCCACGGTGCCGCACGGGGACCACGTCGACTACGCGCACGACGGCCACCTGCACCGCGAGCACGGCGGCCACTGGGACGAGTGCGAGCCCGGCGGCCACATCGCCCACCAGGAGCACACACACCAGCACGGCCAGGACTGCGGACACGAGAGCGTCCTGCACGGCGACCACGTCGACTACGTGCACGACGGCCACCGCCACGCCCAGCACGACGGCCACTGGGACGACCACTGAGCCAACACCCGTGGCCCGCAACGGCCCGGAACCACCGACCCACACAGCTCCCCGTCGCCCGGCGCGGGGAGCTGTCGGCATATCGTGGCCCCGGTCACGTTTCACTCACCCACTGGACGACATACCGACCGGTCGGCATGATGGGTGGAGACCCGTTCCTCTGCTCGCAGGAGTGATGTATGAGCCCCGACCACCCGCCCGGACTCGATCTCGACCGGCTGCGCGGTCTGCTCGACCGCGAGCGGCCCGGCCTGGTGACCGGTGCCCTGTCCGGCCGGCTGATCGAGGGCGGACGGTCGAACCTCACCTACGCGGTCACCGACGACACCGCGCAGTGGGTCGTACGGCGCCCCCCGCTCGGCCATGTACTGGCCACCGCGCACGACATGAAGCGCGAGCACCGCGTGATCAGCGCCCTGCACCCGACGAACGTGCCGGTGCCGGGACCCATCCTCCTGTGCGACGACGACGAGGTGCTCGGGGCGCCGTTCTACGTCATGGAGTTCGTCGAGGGCACCCCGTACCGCACGGCAGACGACCTCGCCCCGCTCGGCGCGGACCGCACCCGGGGCGCGGTGCTCGAACTGGTCGACACCCTGGTCGAGTTGCACGCGGTGGACCCCGCCGAGGTCGGCCTCGCGGACTTCGGCCGCCCCGAGGGCTTCCTGGACCGCCAACTCCGCCGCTGGGGCAAGCAGTTGGATGCTTCACGCAACCGGGACCTGGCCGGCGTCGAGGAGTTGCACGCGGCCCTCGGCCGCCGCCTCCCCAACTCCCCCGCACCAGCGGTGGTCCACGGCGACTACCGCCTCGACAACGTCCTGATCGGCGAGGACGACAAGATCAAGGCGATCCTCGACTGGGAGATGTCCACCCTCGGCGACCCGCTCACCGACCTGGGCCTGCTGGTGATGTACAGCATCCCGCTGGACCTCCCCAACTCCCCCATTTCCACGACGGCTTCGGCCCCCGGCCACCCCACCCCGGCCGAGCTGATCGAGCGATACGCCGCGCGCTCGGGGCGCGACGTGTCGTCGGTCGCCTGGTACACGGCGTTCGCGTGGTTCAAGCTCGCCGTGATCCTGGAGGGCATCCACTACCGCTACACCCTGGGCCAGACGGTCGGCCGCGGCTTCGACCGCATCGGCGAGTTGGTTCCCGTCTTCATCGAGCACGGCCTGACCACCCTTCAGGAGGGCTGATCCACCATGGACTTCGCGTTCGACGCACACACCGAGGAACTGCGCGCCAAGCTCCTGGCCTTCATGGACGAGTACGTCTACCCGGCCGAGCCGGTCGCCGAGGAGCAGCGCGCACAACTCGCCTCCCCCTGGGACACCCCTGCGATCGTTGGGGAGTTGAAGGCGGAGGCCCGCAGGCAGGGCCTGTGGAACCTCTTCCTCCCGGACTCCGAGTACGGCGCGGGCCTGACCAACCTCCAGTACGCCCCCCTCGCCGAAATCACCGGCCGCTCCCCGCACTTGGGGCCCACCGCGCTGAACTGCGCGGCGCCGGACACCGGCAACATGGAAGTCCTCTACCAGTTCGGCGACGAGCAGCAGAAGAAACAATGGCTGGAGCCACTGCTCGCAGGTGAGATCCGCTCGGCGTTCGCGATGACGGAGCCGGAGGTGGCTTCTTCGGACGCCACGAACATCACCACGCTGATCGAACGCGACGGCGACGACTACGTCATCACGGGCCGCAAGTGGTACATCTCCGGGGCGATGAACCCGGACTGCAAGATCTTTATCGTGATGGGCAAGACCGACCCGGACGGCGCGGACATCCGCCGCCAGCAGTCGATGATCCTGGTCCCGCGGGACACCCCGGGCGTCACGGTCAAGCGCGCGATGCAGGTCTTCGGCTACGAGGACCACTCGCACGGCGGCCACGCCGAGGTGATCTTCGACCACGCGCGCGTGCCGGCGACGAACCTGATCGGCGAGGAGGGCGGCGGCTTCGCCATCGCCCAGGCGCGCCTCGGCCCGGGCCGTATCCACCACTGCATGCGGCTGATCGGCATGGCCGAGCGGGCGATCGAGCTGATGTGTCAACGCGCCGTCTCCCGCGTCGCGTTCGGCAAGGCGCTGGCCCAACAGGGCGTCGTCCACAACTGGATCGCGGACGCGCGGGTGGCCGTGGAGCAACTGCGGCTGCTGGTCCTGAAGACGGCCTGGATGATGGACACGGTCGGCAACAAGGGCGCCCACGCGGAGATCCAGGCGATCAAGATCGCCACCCCGCGTACGGTCGTCGGCATCCTCGACAAGGCGATCCAGCTGCACGGCGCGGGCGGCGTGAGCCAGGACTTCCCGCTGGCCGAGCTGTACGCGAGCGCCCGCACCCTGATGCTGGCCGACGGCCCGGACGAGGTGCACCAACGGTCGCTGGCCCGCCGGGAGTTGAAGAAGTACCTGTAGCACGCGAGGAGTTGGAGGGGCGCGCACCCGGTATGTGTATCCGGTGTGCGCACCCTTCCAGCCCCGTTCCTTCGTGGCGGCCCCGTTCCCCCGAGGCGGATGGCCAGTTGGGCGTGCTCGCCTTCAGAGTCCAGCCCCGCCGGCAGGTGTGGCCGAAGGTACCGATGGGCGTCACCGACCGCGCGCAGGCGGCGGCCTGGGCCCGGGAGGCGGGGCTCACCCACCCACCGGAAGCGTGAGGGCGTACTCGTGCGGGCGTACTACGGCCGCAGCGCCCGCATCAGCAGGTCCGCCAGGTGGTCGGCGACCTCCTGGGGCGTCAGGGGGCCGCCGGGGCGGTACCAGGTCGACAGGTGGTGGACCGAGCCGAAGTGGTAGTCCACGACGAGGTCCGCCGGGGTCGCCGTGGAGAAGACGCCCGCGCGCTGGCCCTCCTCGACGAGGCCGCGGAAGCGCTCGTGGTAGCGCCGGCGCTCGGCACGCACCTGCTTGTTCTTCTCCGGGCTGAGGTGGTGCATGGAGCGGAAGAAGATCGACGCGTCGTCGAGGTTGTCGATCGTCGTCACGACGACGTCCGCGGCCGCGGCCCGCAGCCGTTTCTCGATCGGCTCGTCGGCGTTCGCAAACACCTCAAGGCGCTCCTGCTGGACGCGCAGCACGCGCGCGTACACCTCGTGCAGGAGGTCGTCCTTGGAGCCGAAGTAGTGGTACAGCGCCCCCTTGGTGACGCCTGCGGCCTCGACGATCTCCTGCACCGAGGTGCGGTCGTAGCCTTGTTCGGCGAAAAGCCGGGTGGCGGCGGCGAGGAGCCGCTGCGGGACAGGAGCCCCGTCTCCGTCGGTCGTCCTGGGCACTGCCGCCACCTGCCTTTTCTGGCTGTTCACTCGCTGTCGTGCGACCGGGAACGCAGTTCCCGCCGGAGGATCTTCCCACTTGCCGTCTTCGGCAGCTCGGGCAGGATCTCCACCTGGCGGGGGTACTTGTAGGCGGCCAGTCTCTCCTTGCAGTACACGGCGAATTCATCGGGGTCGGTTTCGGCGCCCGGACGGAGACTGATGTACGCCTTCACGGTCTCGCCCCGATACCCGTCAGGGACGCCGACGACAGCGGCCTCGCGCACCGCCGGGTGGGTGTACAGCACGTCCTCGACCTCACGCGGCCACACCTTGAACCCGGACGCGTTGATCATGTCCTTCTTGCGGTCGACGACGTACAGCCAGCCCTGCGGGTCCATGAACCCGATGTCACCGGTGCGCAGCTCACCGTCCGGGAAGGTCTCGGCGGTGGCGTCGGGCCGCTGCCAGTATCCGGGCACGACCTGCGGCCCGCGTACGAGGATCTCGCCCTGCTCGCCGAACGGCACCTCCTCGCCCTGGGCGTCGACGATCCGTACGACGGTGTTCGGCCCCGGCGCTCCGACGGCCAGTGTCCCGGAGACGGGGTCGACGGGCGCCTCCAGATCCTGCGGCACGGACGCGCAGGGCGCGGTGCACTCGGTGAGGCCGTAGCCGTTGCGGATGTACGGCCCGAAGCCCGCCCGGAACTTCTCCACCAGGGCGGGCGGCAGGGGCGCGCCGCCGGAGGAGATGTTCACGAAGGACGAGAAGTGATCGGGTGTGACCGCCGGGTGCGCGGCGAGCGCCATGAAGGCCGTCGAGGGGCCGACGGTGTAGGCGGGCCGGTGTTCGGCGAACGCGTCGAGGACGACGCCCGACTCGAAGCGGTACGCGAGGACGAGCAGGCCCGCGCTGTTGAGACACGCGGCGAGTTCGCAGACCATCCCGGTGATGTGGAACAGCGGAGCCATCGCGAAGTAGACGGGAGCCTCGGGCAGTCGCAGGCCCGTCCGCTGCCGTTCCGCGTTGGCCATGATGTTGCCGTGAGTGTTGGTGGCCCCCTTGGGGGCGCCGCTGGTACCCGAGGTGTAACTGATGAGCGCGATGTCGGACGGACCGAAGTCGCGGCCCTCGGGCGCCGGGTTCCGCTGCCGCGCGACGGCCACCAGGTCCTCGGCGTCCTGAGCCTGCGGGAGCCGCTCGAAGGTGAGCACGCGCGCGTCGTTGCGGGTTTGGAAATCCAACTCGCACCCGGTGAGCACGATCGGCACCGGCGAGCCGCTCTCCGCGACCCCGGCCACCGTCTCGCGCAGATACGACTCCCAGGCCCGGTCGGAGCAGATCAGCGCGGTCACCTCGCCGTCCCGCAGGACATGGGTGACCTCCCCCGACTTGTACATCGGGTTGACCGGCACGACGATCGCGCCGGCCTTCCAGGCACCGAGCAGTGCGAGCACGAAGTGCGGCGAGTTCTGCAGCAGGATCGCCGCCCGGTCGCCGCGCTCCAGACCACGGGCGGCGAGATACCCGGCGACGGAGTCGCTCAGCTCGTCGACCTCGCGGTAGCCGAGCCGCCCGTCGAAGTAGGCGAGCGCGGCACGGTCCGGGTGCTCGGCGGCGACCGCGCGGAACGCGTGCACCAGGGAGTCGGGAGGGCTGATCGGCGCCTTCTGCGCCTCGTTGAGCAGCCCCAGCCAGGGCTTGGCGGCATACAGGGAGGCGGTCACTCTACGGCCTCCCACTTCTGCTGAATGTGGTTCATGGTGGTCAGCCAACGATCCGGCTCGGTGGCCCGGGCCTGGTAGTACCCGGCGACCTCAGGATGCGGCAGGACCAGGAACCGATCCTCCGCGATCCCCTTCATCAGCGCATCGGCGACAGCATCGGGCTCAATCGCGGTCGGCTGAAGCACCAGGTCACCCGCACTGCCAGTGGCGGCCAGCATGTCGGTACGCACACCCTGCGGACAGATCGCGTGGACCTTGATCCCCCGGTGCCGATACGTCAGCGACAGCCACTCGGCGAAGGCGTACGCACCGTGCTTGGTGACGCTGTAGGGCGCGGCCCCGATCATGGTGAGCAGCCCGGCCGCGGACACGGTGGACACGAACCGCCCGCCACCCCGCTCCAGCCATCCCGGGATCAAGGCCTCAGCGGCCCGCACATGAGCCATGACGTTCACGTCCCAGGCCAGCGCCCAGACGTCTTCCCCGGCCGCTTCCGACCCACCGGAGCCGACCCCGGCGTTGGCACAGTAGATGTCGACGGTCCCACCGAGAGCGTCCCGGGCCGCACCGACGACGGCAGAGGCATCCCCGGGTACGGCGATCGCCCCGATCTCATCGGCGACGGCTTTCGCACGGTCGGCATCCAGGTCGTTCACCACGACCCGGGCCCCTTCGGCAGCGAACCGCCGCGCAAGCGCAGCCCCGATGCCACCCCCGGCCCCCGTGACGACTACCCCGGCACCCTGAACGGCTTCCACCATCGGTCTCCTTCGACTGCGGCTCCACTGCAAGCCCAGACTAACCGGTCGGTATGTAACACCGGAAGGGCAGTTTCCCTTAAGGGGCGCGGGGAACTGCGCGAGCAACCACGACCGAGTCGCACCCTACGAACGACCGGCGGCAGCCCATACCGTGCCCGCATGCCCCTCACAAGACGAACCCTCCTGGCAGCAACCCCGGCGGCAACCCTCACCCCACCCACCATGAAGCCCCAGAACCTCCGCACCGGCTTCGAACAACTCGCCGCACACGACTACGCCCAGCTCAGCGGCCAGCGAATCGGCATCGTCACCAACCCCACCGGCATCACAAGAGACGCCCACCACATCGTCGACGTCATGCACGCAAGCCCCCACGTGAACCTCACCGCGGTCTTCGGCCCAGAACACGGCTTCCGAGGCACCGCACAAGCAGGCGGCTCCGAGGGCTACTACGTCGACCCGGCAACCAAACTCCCGGTCTACGACACGTACTTGAAGAGCGGCCAACCACTCGCCGACATCTTCAAGACCGCCGCCGTGGACACCGTCGTCTTCGACATCCAGGACGTGGGCGCCCGCTTCTACACCTACATCTGGACCCTCTACGACTGCATGGAGGCAGCCCAACTGGCCGGCAAACGCTTCGTCGTCCTCGACCGCCCCAACCCGGTGACCGGAAGATCGGCCCAAGGCCCGGTCCTGCACAGGGAGTTCGCGACCTTCGTGGGCCGACAACCGATCGCGCAGGCACACGGCATGACGGTCGCCGAGCTGGCGCGGCTGTTCAACGGGGAGTTCCTGCCAAAGCCCGTCCCCCTGGAGACCGTCCTGATGACGGGCTGGAAGCGTTCGGAGTTCTACGACGCCTGGTCGCTCCCCTGGGTACCGCCGAGCCCCAACATGCCGACGCCGGACACCGCGCTCGTGTACTCGGGGACCTGTCTCTTCGAGGGCACGAACCTCTCCGAGGGCCGCGGCACCACCCGCCCCTTCGAACTGCTCGGCGCGGAGGGCATCGACGGGCATTGGGCGGCTGCGGCGAATCAACTCGGCCTGCCCGGCGTGCACTTCAGGGAGGCCTACTTCGCGCCCACCTTCTCCAAGTTCCAGGGCAAGACGGTCGGCGGGGTCCAGATCCACATCCACGACCGGGCCGCGTACGACCCCGTGCGCACCGGCATCGCGCTGCTGGTGACCGCCAAGAAGGTCTGGAGTGGGTTCAGTTGGCGCTCGGACAACTGGATCGACAAGCTCACCGGGTCCGCCCGCGTGCGCACGGCGATCGACGCTGGGGCCGGTACCGACGAGGTGGTGGCGGGCTGGCAGGCGGAGTTGAAGGCCTTTCGGCGGGTTCGAACTGAATACCTCCTCTACAAGTGAGTCGCGACGTATGGCCAATCTTCACCGGTAGCGGGACGATGCGCCCACATCGCACCACTACGGGGAACAAGGAGGCCGGTCATGGCGGATCCGGCGATGAGTGTGAGCCCTTACTGGGAGTTGACCTTCGACGCCGACGGGGACGTCGACCAGGGAGAACGCGACCGGCTGCTGAGCGAGGTACGGCAGCGCGGGGTGAGTGACCTGATCGTCTTCTCGCACGGGTGGAACAGCCAGCGCGCCGGCGCGACCCAGCTCTACAGCCGCTTCTTCGCCCCGATTCCGCGCCTCGCGCCGAAGGCGCGGATCGGGTATGTGGGCGTCATCTGGCCATCCATGGAGTTCCCGGATCAGCCGATTCCGGATTTCCCGCGATCGACCGTGGCCGCGACCGAAGCCACCGCGTCTCCGGCGCTCGACGCCGCCACCCGGCACGCGCTCCTCGACACCTTCCCCGGCAAGGCGCCGGTGATCGACCAGATCGCCCGGATGCTGGACCAACAGCCGCCACAGGACACCGAGTTGGAGGAGTACGGGCGGCTGGTGCGCACGCTGGTGGAGACGATGCCGCCGGGGCCGCAGGCGTTGTTCGGCGCTGACACGCTGGCGGAGGGGGTGCCGCAGTGCGAGCCGCGGATGTTCGCGGTCGGGTGTACGGCCGAGGTGTGCGAGCAGTTCGCGCAGGCGCTGGCCCACCTTGCGGCGCCCCAATCCCCGGGACCCGTAACGGAGTTCGCACTGCCGAACCCGTGGAAGGGCGCGCGGGAGCTGCTGCGGCAGGCGGCGTACTTCGCGATGAAGAGGCGCGCGGGCACGGTCGGTGAGCGGGGGCTCGGTCCGGCGATCGGGCGGCTCGCGGCGGTGGCGCCGGAGGTGCGGGTGCATCTCGTGGGGCACAGTTTCGGCGGGCGTCTGGTGTCGTTCGCGCTACGGGGTCTGCCCGAGGGAGTGCACTCGGTGAAGTCGGTGACGTTGCTCCAAGGGGCCTTCTCCCACTACGCGTTCGCGGCCCGGCTACCGGACGACCCGCGTACCGGGGGTGTGTTGCAGGGCCAGCAGAACCGCGTCGACGGGCCCCTCGTGTGCTGCTACTCGCACTGCGACTCGGCGCTCGGCACGATCTATCCGCTGGCCTCTCGGATGGCGGACGACGACTGCTCGTTCGCCGCCGTCGACATCGTCCGGGTGCTGGGCGACAAGTGGGGCGCGATGGGCCACGACGGGGTGCAGGCGGTGCCCGGCACCCGCTCGCTGAGTCTGGCCGAGGCCCTCAACTCGCCGCTGCCCGCGTCGGGTTGCGTGAACGTCGATGCCTGCGCGGTGGTGTGCCACGGCGAGCCGCCGACCGGGGCGCACAGCGACATCGTGCACCCCGAACTCGCCCGGGTGGTGCTGGCGGCGGGCCGGATCGACCGGCCCGCCGCCGCTCAGGCGTCACCGGTGTGAGGTGAACTCCACCACTTGCTGGAAGGTGGGCCGGTTCTGCCAACTGATGTTGTAGTGCTTGATGCCGCCGAGCGTCCGCTGGACGATCGAGTCGGCACACCACTGGTCACCCGCCGAGCACAGGGTGTCCCCGGGGTAGACCGTGGCCGCGGTGGCACCGGCCGCCGTCTTCAACGTGCTGATCAGGATGTCCCGGCAGGCGCTGAGGCTGCCGCCGCCGCAGTACTGCTGGGCCAGCGGACCGGACACGGTCTGTCCGAGCACCGAACGGAGGTCCTTGTCGACGTAGCTCCACCAGCCGTACTGGAAGGAGCTTCCGGCATGGGACCCGGTCGGGCCGTGCGCGGCCGAGGGGGTCTCGTCGATGTACAGGTTGTTGGTGAGCGCGGTGTACAGGGTGTCACCGAGGCCGGGTTGGAACTCGGCCTTCACCAGTGCGGGCCACCAGGCGTCCAGGATCCGGATGGCGTCGGCGTTGGCGTAGGTCTTGGAGCCTGCCGAGGTCTCGGTGCGTTTGCCGCCGGCGGTGAGCCAGGTCTGCAGCTTGGTGACGGCCGCGGCGGCGGTGGTGTCGGTGACCGTACTGCTGTTGATCACCTTCAGCATGTCGGGCAGGACGTCCTCGGCGCGCAGGTCGGTGAGCGAGGCGTCGGACATGGCCTTCACCAGCGCGGATCTGGTGACCCCGCCGGCCGCGACGAGTTTCTTCACCCGGTCGTCGATGAGATTGCCACGGTGGACGGACCCGTCGCCCCAACTCGCCGTCGTGTAGTTGAGGGCCTGTTTGTTGTTCCAGGAGACGTAGTAGTCCTGGTCGATGGAGTTGGGGTGCGCCGAGGCCGGGGTGTAGTCGGACGTGTTGGTGGTCGGGTCCCAGTTCTGCCACTCGTAGGCGGCCTGGCCCCAGATCGGGAACTCGGGGTCGACACCGCTGGCCCGCACCGGGTTGTTGCCGCTGTTGTAGTACGCGGTGTGCGAGGAGTCGGCGTAGAACCAGTTGAACGTGAAGTTGATGTGCTGCGCGGCGCTCTGGAAGGTCTGCGGACTCTTCACGTAGTCCGGGTCGTTGAGCATCTGGAAGCCGATGATCGAGTCGGCCTCATGCATGTAGGACGAGCGCAGGGTGGTGTAGGCGACCTTCTTCCCGCCGACGGTCGCCCGGTACTCGACGGGTCCGTACTCGGTCTTCCACACTCTCATCGTGTACGACCCCGCGGCGGTGCCGTCGGCCGTGGTGGGCGTCCAGGAGTTCTTCTGCTCGATCTCCTCCATCGGCGTGCAGGTGCCGTGGAAGAGGTAGTGGTAGTCGTCCTGGCAGAGCTCGACGGCGTAGGTGTCGATGATGTCCTGGCCGGAGGTCGTGGCGGACCACGAGTAGTCCTGGCCGCGGCCGAGTTCGACGTACATGCTCAGTCCCGCGAAGGAGGCGCCGCGGGCGCTGATGCCCGGGCCCTGGATCTCCTGGAGCATGAGCAACTGGGGTGCGAAGTAACCGGTCTGGGGTCCGAAGACGGCGATCGGGTGGCCGCTCGCCGTGTATTTGCCGCTCACCACAAGGGCGTTGGACATACCGCGTTTGGCGGAGCTGAGGGCGGTCGCGGTCGCCGCGGCGGAGGCGGCGTCGGCGCTCTGGTTGGCGCCGGTGCCCGTGGCGTCGTAGATGAGTGGCTCGGTCGTCACCGAACCGGCGTCAGGGAGTGCCTCGCCCTGGGCGGTGGTGGGCTTGGTGCCGTACGGGAAGCTCTCGCCGTTGTGGAGGGTGAGCGCGGCTTCGGGGTCGTTGCGTTCGCGGAAGGACTCCCAGACCTTGGTGCCCTGCTCCACGCCGTACTTCTCCTGCGCGGCGAGCAGGGAGATCGCGTTGTTGACCTCGCCGCCGCCGCCGGAGCCGAAGAGGGTTCCGATGACGGAGGCCAGCGCGACCAGGTCGGTGATCTTGAAGTGGTCGATCGTGCCGGCGTTGGTGATCGAGTCCTTGTGGCCGGTGAGGACGTACTCGCCGGGGAAGTAACGACCGCTGTCCGAGGCGTCGATGTAGGCGTTGATGCCGGCCAGATAGGCGTTGGCGTCGGTGAGCGCCTGCTGGCCGCGGGTGCCGTTGTTGGCGACGGCGTTGTCGATCTGGGACTGCAACTCGGCCTCGGTGTACGGGGCGTTGCGGTAGAACTCCTGCTCAAGTCCCTGGTTGGAGGCCGCGCCGCCGGCGAAGGTCGTCAGCTGGCCGCGTCCCACGTGCCGGAAGACGTCCATCAGCCACAGCCGGTCCTCGGCCGCCGCGTAACCGGCGCCGTACTCGGTGCCGTAGCGCGTCGTGCCTGTGATGTGCGGCACACCGGTCGCCTTGTCGCGGACGATCGTCACGTCGGTGCGGCCGCTGGGGTTCTCGGTCGAGGCGACGTTGGCGGCGGGGACCCCGAACGACGCGTCGTTGAAGAAGGTGTTGATCTTCGCGTCGGTCAGCGTGGAGGCGCCCGTGGCCAGGTTGGCATAGGGCCCGAGCTGGTCTTCGGCATGGCTGGGCTGGGAGCCGAAGACCTGGTTGAGGAGGATCTGGGCGAGGGTGGCGTTGCCGTTCTCACCGGCCGGGAGGATGTCCGAGCACTGGCCGCCGCAGTAGTCGTTCGAGGCGGTCGCCGCCACGGCCGTCCCCTGAGCAAGGGGAGACAAAAGGGCGGCAATGAGGGCGCATACGGATGCGGCCTTCAGGAACCCGGGGAATCCCCCGGGAGTTCTCAGTCTGACGAGCAAGTTACGCGGGGTGCGCCGTGGCATCGCAGCTCCTACCGACGGGGGTGGTGCGGGACGTTACCGCCGGTATCCCCGAGATTGAAGATGAACATGCGTCAAGTTTTGGATCCGGGCAAGTGGCTTATGGAGGCCATCGGAAATCGGATGGAGCCAAATCGCTTGTCGATACGTCTATTCGGCGACGTCCGTTCGACGACGCCGAGGTGACCGAAGTACAGGTGCAGGTGTGACGGAGGTGCAGGGCGATGGCCGGTTTCCGGAGTCTGGCGAGACAGGTGCGAGACCCTCGATGCGATCTGGCGCTACGGCGCTACTCGCTGCGCAAGTGCCTTGAGCGGTTCGCCCCTTATGGGCACAGGGCTACCTGGGACCACTTGAGCTCCCGGGCCGGGTTCGGACCCGAGGACCGCTCCCCCGACCCGGCGCGGCTCGTGGCCGCACTGGACGAGCTGGAGGAAGCGCGCAAGGTCTGGCTCGCCTACGAGGTCGGGTTCGCCGAACGCCGCAAGAAGGAGAAGCACGACGGGCTCCGCCGCCCGGGCACCGTGGACGACTGGCACCGGCTGACCTGGGGCGGCTTCGGTGTCGCCTGGTGCGACGACCCACGACTCCATCCCCATGAACCACTGGCCGAGGTGCTGCGACGGCTGATCGCCGCCCTGGAGCGCGAACCGGGTTCCGTGTGCCCGGTGTGCGCCGGGGAGCGCCTCCTGTGGAAGTACGACCTGGCCCACGAACCCTCCTCGGGCCCGGTCTGCACGGACTGCGGCATCGTCGTACCGCGTCCGGTGCTCACGCCCGAGGCCCTGGCGTACGCCAGGCGGGGACGGCTGCTCATGTCAGCCTGAACCGGGCGAACCGAAGAAGGGCGCCAGGGGTGCGCCGGGGATGCCGCACCCCCTTTTTGACCGAGCCGATTTGCGCTTGCCGGTGCAACGGCCGAGGCTGCCGACGGTGTTCCGTCGACAGCCCTCAAGCGGTGCGCAACAGGTGTGCCGCAGGCGTCAGTTGGCCTTCCAGGCGTCGGAGAAGCTGCCGCCGGAGATCGAGCCCGGCTGGGCCCGTACGGCCGAGCTGCTGCTCTTCGTCATGACGATCTCGTTCGGCGAGTACGTGTCCAGGTTGCTGCCGTTGGCCTTGGCGCCGGTGAAGGTCACGGTGCCGAAGTTGGCGAGGCTCGCGACCGAGCCGCCGACCTCGGGGGCCTCGGCGATGACCTCGGCGGAGGCGTTCTTGAAGCCGGACGAGCCCGCGTGCGTGGTCGTCTTCGTCCAGCCCTGGGTGGAGTCGGCGAGGGTCATGGTGAAGGTGGAGCCGGTGTAGGTCACGGTCGCGGTGAACTTGTCGCCGCCCTTGACGGTGACACCGGAGTACGCGCTCTCGGAGGCGGGCAGCACCTCCCACCAGGCGCCGTAGGTGGCCTTGCCGCCGATGCAGTCGGCCTCCGTACCGGTCTGCTCCAGCGCGGAGTTGCTGTAGCCGTCGAGGCCTACCCAGAACGAGGAGTACGTGGTGGCCGAGGAGCAGGTGACGCTCGGCTGGGTCCAGGACGAGGTGACCGAGGTGTACGCGCCGGTCGAGCCGGTGGCCGCGTAGCCGGACCAGTTGGTGGACGAGACGGTGGCGTTGACCTTGCCGGGCTGCGCGAGCCCGTGCAGCGTGTGACTCTCGTGGCTCGCTATGGCCTGGGTGAGCTGGGCCGGGGTGTGCGCGGTGGCGCTCGGAGCCGCGGCGAGCGCGGGGGTGGCGAGCGCCGCGGTGAGGGCGGCGGCGGTGACGAGAACGAACCCGGCGGAAGATCTCGGGGACATGACTCTCCGTCATTCGAGAGGAGTGGGGGGCTGCCGTGACGGCAGTGGACAGCAGCTTCCGCGAGGCTGCATGGGCATGGCAAGACAGACAAGTGCGTTCAGTCTTGCGGGAATTGACGGCGGGGCGCCGCACGCCGACAACTGGCTAATCTGACAGGTTCATTCAAATTTGATCAACCGCCGGGCAAGACTGACCAAACTTCAGGGCAACGGTCTTCCGCCCCACGGCAGCCCTGACTTGAGCTGGAGTACGTGACTTCCAGACCGGGGTACCTGACGTCCGGCACCGAGTCGATGCCGTTCCACGAGGCGCTGCGCGCGGCCATCGCGGCCAGCGGGCTGAGCCTGGACCGACTCCAGGACCGGCTGCTCCGACGGGGCACCCCGGTGGCGTCGGCGACGCTCAGCTCCTGGCAGTCCGGGCGCTACCAGCCCGAGCGGCAACGGTCATTGGCCGCCCTCGCCGTACTGGAGGACGTCCTACGGCTGCCGCCCGGCGCGCTGACCGGACTGCTCGGGCCGCCCCGGCCGCGCGGTCGCTGGCTGCCGCCGGACGGGGACCACCCCGATCTCGCCCGGGCCTGGTCGGACCACCACGACCTCACCGCCGCGCTCGCCGTGCTCGACACCCGCTGGGACGACAGCCTGACCCGGCTCAGCTGCCACAACCGCCTGGACGTGGACGCCGACCGCCGCGTCCGCTCGATGACCAGCCGGCGCCTGCTGCGCGCCGAGGCGGACGGCGCGGACCGCTGGATCGCCCTGTACCGCCTCGACGCGCCCGGGCCGTTGCCGCGCTTCCGCCCGGCGGCACCGGCCCGGCTCGGCACGGTCGTCGAACTCCCCGAAGAGGGGCTGGTGGCGGCCGAGTTGCTCTTCGACAGCCCCTTGGCGCGCGGCGGGACGGTGATCGTCGACTACACGGTCGAGCATCGCGATCCACACCCGTACTCCCAGCGCGTGGAGACCACGATCCACGTCCCGATGCGCGAGCACCTCCTGGAGGTCCGCTTCGCGAAGTCGTGTCTGCCGCGCGCGTGTTACTCGTTCCGCGCGAACGGGCTCGACGCCTTTCCGGATGCCGTGCGCCCCAGGGAACAACGGCTTCGGATGGACGCCTCGGGGGCGGTGCACGCGGTGGCGTTGGGGGCCGGGCCCGGTCGGGTCGGGATCAGGTGGGTGTGGGGATGAGGAGGCTGGGATCGAGGGCGGTTGTCAGTGGCGGGTGACACCATCGAGGCATGGTGCAGGTCTGTCTCAACGGGGGCCGTGGGGTCGCCGACGGCTGGATGGTGCCGGTCTCGCCCGGGGCGTTGGCCGATGCCGCTGTCGAGGCTGTCGCGGCGGGGGCCACGGATGTCCACCTCCATCCCAAGTCCCCTTGCGGGCACGACACGTTGTCGCCGCGCGTCCTCGCGGTGACGCTGGAGGCGATACGGGCGCGGGTGTCCGTGCCGGTCGGCGTGACCACGGGCGCCTGGGCGGAACCGGATCCGGCGGCGCGGGTCGAGCGGGTGCGTGGGTGGACGGTACTGCCCGACCACGCCTCGGTGAACTGGCACGAGCCCGGTGCCGAGGAGGTCGCGGCGGCGTTGCTGGACCGGGGCGTGGGGGTGGAGGCGGGCATCTGGTCGGGGACGGACGGGGCGGCCCGGTTCGCCGTCTCGCCGCTCCGCGCCAAGGTGCTGCGCGTCCTGGCGGAGGTGACGGACCCGGACGCGGACACCGCCGAGGCGACCGCGCGTGCCCTGCTTTCCGACCTCGGCGATGCGCACGACCGCCCTGTGCTGCTGCACGGCGAGGACGGCGGCGCCTGGCCGGTGCTCCGGCTGGCGGGGCGGCTGGGGCTCGCGACACGCATCGGCCTGGAGGACACGTTGCTCCTGCCGGATGGGGAACGGGCTTTGTCCAACGCTCAGTTGGTCGCCGAGGGGCTGGTCCAGTACGGGTGCGCCCAGCGCTCGTCGTAGGGCAGGGCGAGGAGTTCGGCGCGGGCGGCGAGGTCGGGGTGGCCGTGCGTGCGGAGGCGGGCGGAACCGGGGCCGGCCAGCCAGGCGCACAGGTCCGCCACGCCGGTGTCCTCGGTGTCGTCGTACCACCAGGTGAACGGGGAGGAGTCGGACACGAGGTAGTAGAGCCAATGGTCAGCACAGTGGGCCAAGTGGGCGTCGGCGACCGGGCCTTGGGCCCACCCGTCCAGGAACGGGGTCACGCTCCTGGCGATGGTGGCGCAGGTCTCGAAGACGTCCTGGATGCCGTACGGCGACTCGGGCGTCGTGAGGGCGTCCTGCCACCAGGCGTGGAGAAAGGCCTCGATCGCGGCGGCCTGGTCGGTCGGCCAGGAACGCCAGTCGGTCCGGCTCAGCCCGTGTGCGCCCCAGCCGATCCCGTCCAGACCGCCCTCCGCCATCGCCCGCGCGGTCTGCGGCAGCAGGCGCCGCAGCACGGCGGCGTAGTCCTCGAAGTGCGTGGGGTCCTTGAACACGAACCTGCTCACCAGCTCGCCGGGCACGCGCGTGTACGGCGTGCGCAGGAACGCGGTCTCCGCCGGCCCGAAGCACCGCTCACAGCCGGTCTCCCCCGGACTCGCGAAGCCGTTGAAGACCGTGTCGATATCCGCGAGGGCGGCGGTGAGCGCTGGCGACAGGGGCATGGATCCCGAAGCTAGCAGCCGCATAATCGGTCGCTCCACCCCTTTCCGTTCAGGACAGTTGAGGGCGATGAAACCCAACTGAGGAACCCGAGGAGTCCCGATGTCGACGCTGCGCGTCACCGCCGAAGTGCTGACCGTCCATGAACACCCGAACGCCGACGCCCTCGAACTGGCCCAGGTCGGCCTGTACCGAGCCGTTGTCGCCAAGGGCGCGTACCGCACCAGTGAGACCGCCGTCTACATCCCCGAGCAGTCCGTGCTCCCGGCCGACCTGATCGAGGAGTTGGGGCTCACCGGACGACTCGCGGGGAGCAAGGCGGACCGGGTCAGGGCGGTGCGGCTGCGCGGTGAGCTGTCGCAGGGCATCGTGTGCCGGCCGAAGGCCCTCGCCGGCGTGGATCTGGCGCGGGCCGCCCTGGACGGCACCGACTTCGCGGAGCGACTCGGCATCGTCAAGTGGGTGCCGCCGATCCCGCCCACGATGAACGGTGACGTCGAGTCCGCGCCCGATCTGCTGCCCTGGGTCGACATCGAGAACATCCAGCGGTTTCCCGGGATATTCGAACCGGGCGAGGCTGTGGTCCTGACCGAGAAACTCCACGGCTCCGCCTGCCTGTTGACCTACTTCACGGAGGAGGAGGGCGAGGACAGGGGCGGTCGCGTACAGGTCTCCTCCAAGGGCTTCGGCGCCAAGTCCCTTGCCCTGAAAGAGGATCCTCGCAATCTGTACTGGCGAGCCGTCCGCGGCCACGGCGTCCCCGAGGCCGCCGCCCGCCTCGCCGAACGGCTCGGTGCGCGCCGAGTGGGCATCTTCGGCGAGGTGTTCGGCGCGGGTGTACAGGACCTGACGTACGGCGCCGACGGGCGGCGCGAGACGCTCGGGTACGCCGTGTTCGACGTGTCCGCCGAGATCGACGGGACCGTGCGGTGGCTGGACCCGGCCGAACTGCTCGACGGGGAACTGCCGTTGGTGCCACGGCTGTACGAGGGGCCGTACGACATCGAGCGGGTGCTGGAGGTCGCGATCGGGCGGGAGACCGTGTCCGGGCGGGGGATGCATCTGCGCGAGGGGGTCGTGATCCGTCCGGCGACGGAGCGGTACAGCGCGGTGACCGGTGGACGGGCGATCGCCAAGGCCGTCAGCCCGGCGTATCTGACGCGGAAGGGCGGCACCGAGTACGAGTGAACAGGCTGTCCGGCGGCAGCGGCACGTGTGCCGCCGGACGGGCCGGCTAGTCCTGTCCCTGTCCCTGCCCCTGTCCCTTTCGGTCTCCGCCCCGTTCGACCATCAGGCGTGAACCCGCGCCCCGTTCGCCGACCACGTCATCGGGGTTGGACAGGACGCAGGTCGCCAGGGACAGGCAGCCGCAGCCGATGCAGTCGGTGAGGTGGTCGCGGAGCCGGTTGAGCTGCTTGATGCGCTCGTCGAGTTCGGAGCGCCAGGCCTCGGAGAGGCGGGCCCAGTCCTCGCGGGTCGGGGTGCGCTCCTCGGGGAGTTCGGCGAGCGCCTCGCGGATGGTGGCCAGCGGGATGCCGACGCGCTGGGCGGCCCGCACGAAGGCGACCCGGCGCAGGGTGTCACGGGTGTACCGGCGCTGGTTGCCCGTGGTGCGGCTGCTGCTGATCAGGCCCTTGGTCTCGTAGAAGTGCAGGGCGGAGACGGCGGCGCCGCTGCGTGCGGAGAGTTGGCCGACGGTCAGCTCGTGGATCTTCTCGGGGATCTGAGGCACCCGTCAGAGCCTACCCATCGCGTCACACCCGCGGTCCGTTGACAGCGGCCCCGCATCCGACCATGCTAAGCAGTTGCTTAGGTATGCGATGACGCTGGATGACGTGAGAGGCCGGGACAGGACATGGCAGAGCCGAGGATCTTCACCTCCGTCGACGACCTGCGGGCGGCGGTCGGTGAGCAGTTGGGGCACACCGACTGGCTGGAGATCGACCAGAAGCGGATCGATCTGTTCGCGGACGCGACGGGCGACCACCAGTGGATCCACATCGACCCGGAGAAGGCGGCGGCCGGTCCCTTCAAGACGACCATCGCGCACGGCTACCTCACCCTGTCGCTGCTCCCGCTCTTCGGACCGCAGCTGATCAAGGTCGAGGGTGTGAAGATGGGCGTCAACTACGGGACGAACAAGGTCCGTTTCCCCGCGCCGGTGCCGGTCGACTCCCGGCTGCGCGCCACCGCGAGGATCACCGGCGTCGACGACGTACCGGGCGGTGTCCAGGTGACCGTCGCGTTCACCGTGGAGCGCGAGGGCGGCGACAAGCCGGTGTGCGTGGCCGAGTCGGTGTCCCGCTACTACCTCTGACCAACACCCTTGGCAGGGCGGCTACTTGGACCCCACCATCCGCAGCACGAGGTCGGCGTACAGCGCGCCGACCTCGTCGGGCGTCCGGGGGCCGTCGAGGCTGAACCAGCGGGCCACGTCGATGCACAGCGACAGGATCGCGAGGGTCGTGCCCTTCACGTCCGGCACGTCGAAGGAGCCGTCGGCGACCCCGTCCTCGACGATCCCGCGCACCTCCGCGTCGACCTGTCGGCGCAGCGCGAGGATCTCGGCGCGGGCGTCCGGGCCGAGCGAGTCGAGTTCGTACTGCACGACCCGCGCCGTGGTGCGCCCGCCCGCGTGCCAGCGCACGAAGGAGCTCACGGCGTCGGCGAGCCGCTCGGCCGCGCTGCCCTCGCGCCCCGCCGCCGTACGCAGGATGTCGAGGGCCTTCTCGTGGCCGATCCTGCTGATGCGGTGGAGCAGTTCTTCCTTGGTCTTGTAGTGGATGTAGAGCGCGGCCGGGCTCATCCCGGCGCGGCCTGCGATGTCCCGGGTGGTCGTCGCGTGGTAGCCGCGCTCGGCGAAGGCCTCCACGGCGGCGACCAGCAGCCGCCGGGCCGCGTCGGGCGTGACCTCTGCCCAGGCCTGCGGATCGCCCGCGGTCGTCTCCTCCGCCGTACTCATCGCTCGTGAACCCCTCTCGATGACCCTCGATGACAAGGGCTCCACCATACCGCCGAACCTGAGCGAGCGCTTAGTCTGCCCGCTCAGAGCTTTTCGAACGGGTTGTAGGTGGTGCGCGCCGCGTCCTGCCGGTCCCGGATCACCTTGGCGAGGGTGAAGGAGGAGGTGACCAGGTACAGGACGGCGATCGCGAGGAAGGCCCGTACCCAGGCGTCGGCGTGCAGCTTGAAGATGCCGATGGCGGTCGCCGCGATGGCGACGGAGAAGGAGGCGACTGCCTGACCGTAGAAGGCGGCCGTGTTCTGCGGTTTGCCCGATGCTTCGCTCATGGGTCAAGCGTCGGCGGCCACGGCCCGCAGAACATCCGCTCAGATACTCAACTCACGTACTCAGAACGCCGAAACGCCGGTCAGCGCACGCCCGATGAGCAGTTTCTGGATCTGGCTCGTGCCCTCGTAGAGCGTCATCACGCGGGCGTCGCGCAGCAGCTTTCCGGCCGGGTACTCGTCGATGTAGCCGTAGCCGCCGAAGACCTGGAGCGCGTTGTTCGCGGCGCGGACGGCCGCCTCCGAGGCGAAGAGCTTGGCCTTGGAGGACTCGGTGGCGAAGGGCAGGCCCCGGTCGATCAGGTCGGCGACCCGCCAGGTCAGCAGCCGGGCCGCGTCCACGTCGACGGCGATGTCGCTGATCAGTTCCTGGACGAGCTGGTGCTGCGCGATGGGCTTGCCGAACTGCTCGCGCTCACCGGCGTAGCGGAGCGCCACGTCCAGTGCGGCCTGGGCGATGCCGACGCAGCCCGCCGCGACCGACATGCGCCCCTTCGCCAGCGCCGACATGGCGACCGAGAAGCCCTTGCCCTCGGGGGCGAGCATCGTGGAGGCGGGAACGCGGACGTCTTCGAGGACGAGTTCGGCGGTGGCCTGGCCGCGCAGGCCGAGCTTGCCGTGGATGGTGCGGCGGGTGAGGCCGGGGGTGTCGGTCGGCACGAGGAAGGCGGAGACGCCCTTGTGTCCCGGGGCGTCGGTCGAGCGCGCGAAGAGGAGTACGACGTCGGCCCAAGTCCCGTTCGTGATGAACATCTTGGTGCCGTTGATGACGTAGTCGTCGCCGTCCCGGACCGCGCGGGTCGTGAGGTTGCCCGCGTCCGATCCCGTGCCGGGTTCGGTGAGGCCGAAGCAGCCGACGTACTCGCCGGAGGTGAGCCCCGGCAGCCAGCGCCGCTTCTGCTCCTCGCTCCCCCAGCCCGCGATCGACTTGGCGACGAGGCCCAGCGACACGGAGACGATCCCGCGCACGGAGGAGTCGCCGCGGCCGAGTTCCTCGGTGACCAGGCAGTACGCGAGGTGGTCGCCGCCCGAGCCGCCGTACTCCTCGTCGATCGTCAGTCCCAGGAAGCCGACGCCGCCGAGCTTCTTGACGATCGAGCGGTCGACCTCCTCGGCGCGGTCCCAGGCGATGACGTGCGGGGCGATCTCGCGGTCCACGAAGTCCTTGGCGAGCCGCCGTACGGCCTCCTGCTCCTCGCTGAGCTCCAGGTTCATTGCGCGTCACCCCAAGTGGAAGGCCGTACATCGACTGCTGCACATTTAAATTAGCACTGCTAGTTTGGCTCTCGCAGCCCTACTATGTGCGCCATGGCCCGACCGCGCAAGCCCCTCCTCAGCACCGACCGGATCGTCGAGACGGCGCGGGTGCTGGTGGACGCGGAGGGGTTGGCGGCGGCCTCCACGCGTCGGCTCGCCGCGGAGCTGGGGGTGAGTGGGCCCTCGCTGTACAACCACTTCCGCACGAAGGACCAGATTCTGGAGGCGGTCGCCGACTCGGTGAGCGCGCAGGTCGATCTGTCGATGTTCTCGGACGGGCGGGACTGGCGTACGGCGCTGCGTGACTGGGCCGTGTCGTACCGGTCCGCGCTGCGGGATCATCCGAACATCGTGCCGGTGCTCGCCACCGGGCCGGGGCGGCGGCCGGCGGGGTTGCGGCTTGCTGACGCGGTGTATGGGGGGATGGTCGATGCGGGGTGGCCTCCGGCGCAGGCCACGTCCATCGGGGCGTTGATGCGGTACTTCATCATGGGGTCTGCGTTGGGGTCGTTCGCTGGGGGGTTTGTGGACGACGAGAGTGCGTACGACCCTGCGGACTATCCGCATCTTGGGCAGGCTCATCTTCTTGCCGAGCAGCAGGAGAAGGTGGATGAGCGGGCTTTTGAGGTGGGGCTTGCTGCGTTGCTGGATGGGTTGGCCGGGCAGTTCTCGGAGGCGACCGGTCGGTAGGGGCGGCTGTGGGGGTGGGGGCTCTGTGGTTTGCCGGGTGCGGGTGCGTCGTGGCTGGGTGCGCAGTTCCCCGCGCCCCTGAAAGAGCAGCGCCTCCCTTGGTTCATCGTGCCCGGAGGATTGCCTTGGGTAGGTGGGCGGAGACTATCCAGTTGGGGGCGTCCACCACCTCTGTGATCCGTAGGTCCACGGCGACGCTGCACAGGACGTAGGCGTCGATCGGGGCTAGGCCGTAGCGGGTGCCCAGGTGGTCGATCATGGCTCGGGTGGCGTCCTGGGCCGCGTGCATGAGGTCGGGGGCTACGCCCATCGTGGCGTAGTGGCCGGCTCGGGCGGTGTCCGTGTGGAGGGGGCCCGTCGTCTCGAATTGGGGGGCCGGGATGCGGCGGCCCTTGTGCAGGCGGATGCGGGCCGTGCCCGACAGGGACGCCTCGATCGCGCTGACGCACAACTCGCCGTCGCCCTGGGCCGCGTGGGGGTCACCGAGGCCGAGGCGGGCGCCGGGGACCTGGACCGGGAGGTAGAGCTTGGTGCCGACCACCAGGTCCTTGCAGTCGACGTTGCCGCCGAAGTGGCCCGGCGGGAGGACGCTTTGGGGTTCGGTGACGTCCGGGCAGACTCCAACTACCCCACAGAAAGGGCGGATTGGGATGTCGGCCACGTCGAGGAAGTTGGCCGTGTCTCCGGTGGTCAGGTCCCAGAGGTGGAGGTGTGCGTCGGGGAAGTCCTCGGTGAGCAGGCCGAGTCCGGGGAGTACGGCCGTCCAGCCCCAGTCGACCGACCTCAGCTCCAGGAACTCCACCTCCAGGACGTCGCCCGGCTCGGCGTCCTTGACCAGGATGGGTCCGGCGAGCGGATAGACCCGGTCCCAGTCGAAACCGGCCACCGCCTCGACCGTCGACGTCGGGTCGAACTGTCCGTCCGTGGCCTCGGTGAGGTCGAACGACACCGTGTCGCCGTCCTCGACCTCCAGCACGGGCTCGTGGTCCGGCGACCACAGGCGATGCACTTTCTTCGGTACGGAGTGATGGCTCATCGGACCCGTCCTCACCTGTCGGTACGTGTCGGCGCGTAGCGGCGCGTAGCGGCGACACGTAGGGCGCATGTTTCGGACTCTGCCCGTCGGCCGGGTCCGTCGTCAAGCCTCATAGGCAATAAAATCGACCTCATAGGCATCGCACACATCCCCCGACGATCACGTCCGATTTCCGCCAGCGGTGTGGTCCTGTCGCCGCCTAGTCTCGGACGCATGACCACACCCCCGCGCCGTACCGAACGGGCAGCCGCCGCGGCCGCTGTCGTCACCGTCGTGCTGTGGGCCTCCGCCTTCGTGTCCATCCGGAGCGCGGGGTCCGCCTACTCACCGGGCGCGCTGGCGCTGGGGCGGCTGGCGAGCGGGGCGTTGGCGCTGGGGGTGATCTCTCTCGTACGGCGGGAAGGGGTGCCGCCGCGGTCCGCGTGGCGGGGGATCGCGATCTCGGGCGTGCTGTGGTTCGGGTTCTACATGGTCGTCCTGAACTGGGGCGAGCAGCAGGTCGACGCCGGTACCGCCGCCCTCGTCGTGAACATCGGGCCGATCCTCATCGCCCTGCTCGGCTCGCGGCTGCTCGGTGACGCGATGCCGCCGCGGCTGCTGGCGGGGATGGCGGTGTCGTTCGCGGGTGCGGTGACCGTGGGTCTTTCGATGTCGGGCGACGGGGGTTCGTCCGTGCTCGGTGTGGTGCTGTGTCTGTTCGCCGCGGTCGCGTACGCCGGTGGGGTCGTCGCCCAGAAGCCGGCCCTGGCCCGGGCGAGCGCGCTCCAGGTGACGACGTTCGGGTGTCTCGTCGGGGCCGTGATGTGTCTGCCGTTCGCCGGGCAGCTTGTCGGGCAGGCCGGCGACGCGCCCCTCTCCGCCACCCTCAACATGGTCTACCTGGGCGTCTTCCCGACCGCCCTCGCCTTCACCACCTGGGCGTACGCCCTCGCCCGTACGACCGCCAGCAAGATGGGCGCGACCACGTACGCGGTGCCCGCGCTGGTCGTCCTGATGTCGTGGCTGGCGCTCGGCGAGGTGCCGGGGCTGCTCACGCTGGGGGGTGGCGTGCTGTGTCTGGCGGGCGTGGCGGTGTCGCGGTCGCGGCCGGGCGCGAAGGCGAGGGCCAGGGCGAAGCGGGCTGCGGCCACGGATGAGCCACAGCCCGAACAGGTGCCGTAGGCAAGGGTGTTCGGCCTGAGCCGACGGTGCTGCGGGCAAGGCGCCGGTCAGAAGATGACCAGCGCCCGTCCGCCCTTCCCCGCCACCATGTTCTCGAACGCCGCCGGGATCCCCTCCAGCGCGATCCGTTCCGTCACCAGCGCGCCCAGGTCCAGGCGTCCGGCCCGGACGTGTTCGGCGAGTACCGGGACGTCCTTCGCCGGGTCGGAGTTGCCGTAGACGCAGCCGCTCAACGTCCGTCCCCAGTGGAAGAGTTCGAGGGCGTTGAAGGTGACCTGTTGGTCCTTGCCGCCGATGCCTACGACTGTCGTACGTCCACCTCTGCGGGTGGACTCCCAGGCGGTGCGGATGGTGACCGCGCGGCCCACGCACTCCACGGCGACGTCGACGCCCTGTTTGCCCGTGAGCGCGCGGATCTCGCGGGCCGTGTTCTCGGAGGCGACCACATACTGCGTCGCTCCGGCCGCGCGCGCCAACTCCTCCTTCTCCGGGGAGACATCGACGGCGACGATCGTCGTGGCGCCCGCGATCCGGGCCGACTGGAGGGTCGACAGGCCCACCCCGCCGACGCCGAAGACCGCCACCGTCTCGCCCTCCCGGACCCGCGCCGAGTGGTGGATCGCGCCGTAGCCGGTGAGGACCGCGCAGCCGAGGAGGGCCGCGTCGGTGAGGGGGATGCCCTCCGGGAGCGGCAGGACACAGGACGCCGATACGACCGTCTCCTCGGCGAAGGCGGCCACGTTCAGGCCGGGGTGCAGGTCGCCGCCGTCGGAGCTGCGGTGGGCGTAGACGTCGGCGGCGCCGTTGAGGGCGTTGGCACAGAGCCAGACCTCACCGAGGGTGCAGGCATGGCACGTGCCGCAGGACGGGGCCCAGTTGAGGATGACCGGGGCGCCGGGTGAGACGTGCGTGACGCCCTCCCCCACGGCTACGACCGTGCCGGCACCCTCGTGGCCCAGGACCGCCGGGACCGGCACGCGCATGGTGCCGTTGGTCAGGGACAGGTCGGAGTGGCAGACCCCGGCGGCTGCGAGGCGAATGCGGACCTGGCCGGGGCCGGGGCCCGGGAGGTCGATCTCGGCGATCTCCAACGGAGCGCCCACGGCGGGCAGTACGGCGGCGCGGACCATGTGAGGCCTCCTAAGGGGTCTAGAACTGCAGGGACTTGGTCTGGAGGTACTCGGACAGCCCGTGCGCCCCGAGTTCCCTGCCGACACCCGACTGCTTGTAACCCCCGAACGGGGCACGGGGGTTGAAGCGCCCGCCGTTGATGTCCACCTGCCCGGTCTCCAACCTCCGCGCGAACGCGACCGCTTCGGCCTCCTCCCCGGCCCACACCGCGCCCGCGAGGCCGTAGACCGTGCCGTTGGCGATGCGCACGGCGTCGTCCTCGTCGTCGTAGCGGAGGATGGAGAGGACCGGGCCGAAGATCTCCTCCTGGGCGATCGTCATGTCGGGGGTGACGTCGGCGAAGACGGTCGGGCTGATGAAATAGCCCTGCGGGGACGGGGATTCGGGGCCACCCGCCACCAGTCGCGCGCCCTCCGCCACGCCCTTCTCGATGTAACTCCGCACCCTGGCCTGCTGCTTGGCGTTCACCACCGGGCCGATGCGGGAGCCGTACTTGGCGGCGGCCGTCACGGCCAGTTCCACGGCCTCGTCGTACTGGTCGCGGTGGACCAGCATGCGGGTCCAAGCGCTGCATGTCTGGCCGGAGTTGGACATCACGTTGGCGACGCCGACGTTGACGGCCTTGGCGAGGTCGGCGCTCGGGAGGATGACGTTGGCGGACTTGCCGCCGAGTTCGAGGGCGACCTTCTTCACCGCGGCACCCGCCGTCGCGCCGATCCGGCGGCCCACCGCCGTCGAGCCGGTGAAGGAGACCAGGTCGACGCCCGGGTGCTCGGCGAGGGCCTGTCCGGCGATCGGGCCGAGGCCGGTGACGAGGTTGAAGACACCGGCCGGGATGCCCGCCTCGTCGACCGCCTCGGCGAACAACTGGGCGGTGAGCGGGGTGTCTTCGGCGGGCTTGAGCACCACCGTGCAGCCTGCGGCGAGGGCCGGGGCGACCTTGGCGACGATCTGGTGCAGGGGGTAGTTCCAGGGGGTGATCGCGCCGACCACGCCGATGGGTTCCTGGTAGACCGTCGAGTTGCCGACCTTCTCCTCGAAGGCGTGGGTCGCGGCGAGTTCGGCGTAGGAGCCCGCCACCGCGATCGGCACGCCCGCGTGGACGGCCTGCGAGAAGGCGAGCGGTGAGCCCAGTTCGGCGGTGACCGTCTCGGCGATCTCGTCCTTGCGGGTCACCAACACATCCCGCAGTGCGGCGAGTTGGGCGGCGCGTTCGGCGGGCAAGGTCGCGGCCCAGCCCGGGAGCGCGGCACGGGCGGCCCGTACGGCGGTGTCGACATCGGCAGCGGTACCGGCCGGGACGCGGTCGATCACCTGCTCGTCGACCGGGTTCACCACGTCGATGGCCTCCCCGCTCGCGGCAGGGCGCCAGGCGCCGTCGATGTACATGCCGTCGTGTGCCTTCATCGTGCTGCCTCCCGGGCGTGACGTCGTCGTCCGCCTCACAAACTAGCGGCGTTAGTTTTCCGGCGCCAGAGACCCGGGGCACAAGCGCCCCGCCGCATCAAGCCATAGCCGCCGATCACCTCAGAAGTCGGCCCGGGTCCGGTCGTCCACCCGACCCACCGCCTCCTGCGCGAACGCCTTCTCATACGCCCGCCGGACCCCCTCGATCTTCCGGTCGTTCGCACCGGCCGCCGTCACCGGATACAGCAGGATCAGCTCGTACGACCGCTCCTTCTCGATCTTCCCGTTGGCGTCCCGCCACTGCCCGCGCCCGTTCTGCACGGTGAGCCCGTTCGGGAAGTCGGGCGTGACCTCCTTGTCGACGAAGGCCATGAACTGCCGGTCGGTGACGGCCGGTCCACCGTCCGGCCGCTCGGTACCGAAGAAGAGCTGCGTCTCGACGTACGGCGTTCCGCGCGTCGGCGCGGGAACGGTCTCCGTGTCGAGGCCGGCGTAGGCGGTGGGGGCCGCGGCGGCGAGGAGGAGGCCGGCGGTCGCGAGGGCTGCCCGGTTTCGGGTGAAGTGCAGGGTCATGCGCCTATCCGTACCGGGCGTCACTCGTCCAGGTCGGGCAGCCGTGCCGGGGCCGGGGAGATCCGTTCGCCGTGCTGGTCGAAGACGAACAGGTGGGCGATGTCGACGAGGAGCGGGACCTGCATACCGTGCCGGAGTTCGATGTCCGGAGTGGTGCGGACGACGAGGTCGCCGGGGAGACGACCCTCGGGCGGCACGAGGTCGGGCTCGGCGTCGGCCGCGTGGTCCAGGGTGACGACCGGTCCGGCGCGCAGGACGCCCGCGCGTTCCCGCAGCCGGCCGATGACACCGCCCTCGCGTCGGCGGCGCCTGGCCGGGCGGGCGGGGCGCGGGGCCTCCAACTCCGGTACGACGGCGGGCCGGGAACCGGTGTTGAAGTGGACGAGGACCTCGTGGCCCTGGAACTCCACGTGCTCTACGAGGCCGCTGATCACCACCTCGCCGGGGCGGGCGGCGGCCGGCTTGGCGATGCGGATGGCCTCGGAGCGCAGGCCGACGATGACCTCGCGGCCCTGCTGGACGCGGAGCAACTGGTGGTCCAGGCACAGGGGTTCGGGCAGCCGTAGGTACTGCTTGCCGAGGCTGATGGTCATCGCGCCGTCCAACGGGGCCCGGACCAGGCCGCGCAGGAGGTTGATGCGCGGGGTGCCGATGAAGGCGGCGACGAAGACGTTGCGGGGCAGGGCGTACACCGAGCGCGGGGTGCCGACCTGCTGGAGGACCCCGCCGCGCAGGACGGCGACCCGGTCGCCGAGGGACATGGCCTCGGCCTGGTCGTGGGTGACGTAGACCGTGGTGACGCCCAACTTGCGGGTGAGGGAGGAGATTTCGGCGCGCAGGTGGTTGCGGAGTTTGGCGTCGAGGTTGGAGAGCGGCTCGTCCATCAGGAACGCGGAAGGGTGGCGGGCTATGGCCCGGCCCATGGCGACACGCTGGCGTTCGCCGCCGGAGAGCTGGCTGGGGAAGCGTTCCAGGAGGTCCTCGATGCCCAGCATGCGGGCGGTGGCGTCCACGCGGGCGCGGGGGTCCTCGCCGGGGGTCTCGATGCGCAGCGGGAAGCCGATGTTGTCGCGGCTGGTCATGCTCGGGTAGAGGGCGAAGTTCTGGAAGACCATCGCCATGTCCCGTTCGGAGGGGGCGAGTTCGTTGGCGTACTCGCCGTCGAGTCTTAATTCTCCCTCGGTGATCTGCTCCAGGCCGGCGATCATTCTCAGCACGGTCGACTTGCCGCACCCGGACGGCCCGAGCAGGACGAGGAACTCCCCCGGCGCGATGTCCAGCGACAACCGGTCCACCACGCGGGGGCCTCGCGCGTAGGCCTTGCTCACGTCGTGCAGGGAGATGGCGCGTGTCATGACGAGTGCCCCCGGGGGCTCACTTGGGCGACGGTGCTCCGCGGTCCGGACACCTCGCACGGGTCGTACGAGGCTTGTGAGTCACGGAAGCTAACGGAATGTGCGCACCCGGGGGAAGAGACGGGACGGGATCGGGCGGTTCGGTCCGGGTGGTGAGAAAACGGACGGTCATCTTCAGCCAGTTCGGGCGCGCTCCCGGATCGCGGTGAGATGCGCGAAGACGACGGTGTTGCTCGCGTAGCCGGTCCTGCGGTCGTAGCTGCCACCGCAGGTGATGAGCCGCAACTCGGGGCGGCCCCGGGCCCCGTACACCTCCCGGTCGGGGAAGTGCGCCTTCTCGTACGTCTTCACCGCGTCGACCGCGTAGACGGCGGTCCTGCCGTCGGCACGCCGGACCTCGATCAGGCGGCCGGGCTTCAGTTCGTCGAGGCCGGCGAAGACGGCGGGACCGGTCATGGTGTCGAGATGACCGACGGCGACGGCGGTGCCCTGCTCGCCCGGGGCGGGTCCGTCCGCGTACCAGCCCACCCGCTTCGGGTCGTCGTCCGGCGGCGCGGACATCCGGCGGTCGTGGCCGAGGCGGAGGGGCATGACCGGGGCGTCGACATCGAGGTAGGGGATGGCGAGGGCGGTCGCGCGGGAGCCCGGGAGGGGGCGGGGCGAGGGTGCCGGGCGGGCGGGGCGGGCCACGGGGTGTGCGGGGCGGCCGGGGGGAACCACGGGGCGTGCGGGGGACGGCTGTTGGCCGCCGCGCGCGTCCGTACGGTTGTCCGGGGTCGCCGGAGCCGTCCGGGTCGGACCGGAGGTGCCTTTGTCCGACGGAGCCGCCCGGGTCGAACCGGAAGTGTCCTTGGCCGACGGAGCCGCCCGGACCAGGTCGGAAGTGTCCGCGCCGCCGGCGCAGCGGGCACCGCCGACCATCACCACGACGGCCAGCACGAGGGTCCGGATGAGCCGGTAGGCGCGCGTCCGGTACCAGGGCGGGCGGCGCCGCACCGTGCGCGTGATGGTGCGGCCGGGTGCCTCGCGGGAGGTGCGACCGGCGGGCCGCCGACCGTCCGTGACCGGTCGCGGCCCGTGGCGCGGGCGCGTGGGGTCAGCGCTCCGCGCCCCGGTGGGGCGCGGAGCGGCGCTGGAGTTCATCGCATCCGCTCAGGACGCGCCGTGGGGGCGGCGGCGCAGCCGGAACCAGACCACCCCGCCGACCGCGGTCAGGCCCACCGCGGCGGCACCGGCGAGCGGGGACAGGGCCGCGTCCCGGGCCAGCCCGCCACCACCTGCGGGCGGACCGCCATTGGGACCGCCCGTACCGCCGCCGGTACCACCGGTGCCGCCCCCGGTGGTGCCGCCGGTACTGCCACCGGGCGGCGGCGACGGGCAGTCGACCTGGAAGACCTTGTGCTTGCCGTTGCCGTTCTCGCCGACGAAGTTCCAGGTCAGCTTGTACATGCCGTTCGGCAGCTGCGCGACGGGCATGGTATGGCCGGTACCGGTCGTGAGCGTGATGGAGCCGGAACGGGTCGCGCCGCCCGGGATCGACGGCTGCGTCTCGATGGACCAGGTGACCTCTTGAACCGTGTCGAAGTTGAACGCGTCGAGGTAGAAGTCGCAGACCTTCGGCTGGTTGCGCTCGTCGGTGAAGGGCGTGCCCACCTCGTGGATCTTGACGTCTCCGTTGTCACCGGGGGCGGCGACGGCGGCGGGCGCACCGCAGACGACGGTTGCCGCGGCGGCGAGAACCGCCCAGGCGGCGGCTCTACGGGGCAGGAATGAGGTCGGCATGAACAGCCCTCCGAATCAGGTGATTATCGTACGAATTACTCCTTAACCTGATTCCTTTTCACGTCCGGCCCGGCGAACGTGTGCGCAGCGCCGTACGCACCGTCAGATATCGCTAGATGTCGCTCTTCCGGCTCAAGGACGGACCGGCCCGCCGCACCCCGCCGGAAGCCGCACGCCCCTCGGACGATCGGCCCGGTGAGCGCAGCGCGACCCCCGCCGACAGCACCAGCAGCGCACCGAGCATCACGAACGGCGCGGCCACACCCGCGACTCCGGCGACGAGACCGGCGCCGGCGGGCGCGGCGACCTGGCCGAGGCGGTTGCCGGTGAGCCGTAGGGCGAGGGCGGTGGAGCGGGCGTCGTCGGGGGCGGCCTGGACGACCGTCGTCATGGAGAGAGGCTGGCCGACGCCCAGGCAGAAGCCCAGGATCGCGAGCATCAGGCCGATGGCCCAGACCGGGAGCGGCAGGGCGATGCCCGCGCACAGGACGCCCGCCAGGAGGCAGGTCGCGGTCAACAGGGCTGCGCGGCCCAGCAGTTGGAGCAGCGGGGTCAGGACCAGTCGACACGCGATGGTGGCCGCCGCGCGGATGCTGAGCAGGACGCCGATGACCGAGGGTGCGATACCGCGGTGCTCGCCGACCACCGGGAGGTAGGCGGTGAGGATGTCGGTCGCGGAGAGCACGGAGAGGCTGATGAAGATGCCCGCGGGTACGCCCCGGGCGCCCAGGATGCTCTGCATGGGCACGCGATCGCCTTGCTCCGTACGGGACTTGACGGTCGTACGGTCCTCGATGCGCCACAGGGACGTGAACGATACGGCGGCGCCCGCGCCCGCGACGAGGAGGGCGAGCGCGCTGCTGCCGGCCATGTCGGAGCCGCCGATCAGGGCGCCCGCGGCGATGGGGCCGATGAGCTGGCCGAGGGAGGCGCCGATGGTGAAGTGGCCGAAGTTGCGGTCCTGTTCGTGCGGGGCGGACTGGCGGGCCACGAGCGACTGGGCGCCGATCACGAAGCAGAGATGGCCGAGGCCCATCACGCCGCTCCACATCGCCATCGCCCAGAGGGAGTTGGCGAGTCCGCTGAGCGCGCAGCCGCCGGAGATCAGGACCACGCCGACGGGCAGCAGGGGTGCGCAGCGGCCGTGGTCGGTGCGGCGGCCGAGCGGTACAGCGGCGAACAGCGGGAGCAGCGCGTACACGCCCGCGATGACGCCGATCGCCCGCTCGTCGGCGCCGAGTGCGAGGGCCCGGTAGGAGACGGCGGGGCGGGCCATCGACACCGCTCCCTGCGTGAAGCTGAAGGCGATGACGAGGCGGAGCAGCCAGCCGCGGTTCCTGCCGGGCGCCATGACGAAGTCCCTTGTCCCGTGGGTCGAATGATGCCGGGTCAGATGATGCCGAAGAGGATTCCTGCCCCGAGGACGACGAGCGATGTCAGGGCGGCCCACTTGACGACGAACCTGGTGTGGTCGCCGAACTCGACCTTGGCCATGCCGACCAGAACGTACACGGCGGGCACCAACGGGCTGGACATGTGCAGCGGTTGACCGACGAGCGAGGCGCGGGCGATCTCCAGGGTCGAGACGCCGTGGGCGTTGCCGGCCTCGGCGAGCACCGGGAGGATGCCGAAGTAGAAGCCGTCGTTCGACATGAAGTACGTGAGCGGGATGCTGAGCACGCCGGTGACGAAGGCCATGTGCGGGCCCATGCCGTCGGGGATGTTGTCGACCAGCCAGGTCGCCATGTGGTCGACCATTCCCGTGCCTTGGAGCACGCCGGTGAAAACGGCGGCGGCGAAGACCATGCCGGAGACGTTGAGGACGTTCTCCGCGTGGGCGCCGAGGCGGGCCTTCTGGTCGGGCATGTGGGGGAAGTTGACGGTCAGGGCGAGGGCGGCGCCGAGCAGGAAGAGGACCGGGATCGGCAGCCACTCCATGATCATGGCGGTGAGCAGAGTGACCGTGAGCAGCGCGTTGAACCAGTAGAGCTTGGGGCGCAGGGTCGCCCTGTTGGGGTCGAGTCCCTGGAAACCGTCGTCCTCGTCGGGGAGTTCGGCGTCCGCGTCCGTGCCGGAGCCCGAACTGCCGTTGCCCTTGAGGTCGTTGCCGACGCCCGAACCGCCGGTGCCCTTCTCCGCACCCTTGCCCGTGCCGGCGCCCACGAGGACCGTCTCCGACTCGGCGGGCTCCTCCACGAGCACCTCGTCCAGCGTCAGCACGCCGAGCCGCTTGCGCTCGCGGCGGCCGAGGACGTACGAGAGGACGAGGACGGCCAGCATGCCCACGGCGAGCGCCGGGATCATCGGGACGAAGATGTCGCTGGCGCTGACCTTGAGGGCGGTCGCGGCGCGGGCGGTGGGGCCGCCCCAAGGGAGCGTGTTCATCACGCCGTTGGCCATCGCGGCGACGCCGGTCATCACGACGAGGCTCATCTTCAGGCGCTTGTACAGCGGGTACATCGCCGAGACCGTGATCATGAAGGTGGTCGAGCCGTCGCCGTCCAGGGAGACGATCGCGGCGAGGACCGCCGTGCCGACCACGATGCGCAGCGGATCCGCCTTGCAGAACTTGAGGATCCCTCGCACGATCGGATCGAAGAGACCCACGTCGATCATCACGCCGAAGTAGACGATCGCGAACATGAGCATCGCCGCGGTGGGCGCGAGGCTGGTGACGCCGTCGATGACGTAGTCGCCGAGCTTGCCGCCCTTTCCGACGAAGACGCAGAACAGCGCCGGTATCAGCACGAGCGCCGCGATCGGCGACATCTTCTTCAGCATGATCAGGACCAGGAAGGTCGCGATCATGGTGAAGCCGAGGATGGTCAGCATGAGTGGAACACCTAACGTTCGCCTTTGAACTCCCACCAGGGGCGGCGGTCCGACGACGTTAGGTCGCGCAAAGCTCCGTTAACAAGATGTTGACGCGCGAGCAATAAGCGCAAAAGTCCAGGTCACAGCGGTGTGGTGAGCGCGGCGACCTCCACGGGCACTCCGTTGAGCACCGCGTTGCCCGACAGCGGGTCGAGCTGACTGCCGTCGAGCAGCTGGTTCACGTTGACGCCCGGATCGGCGGCGGCGTGGCTGAGCCGGGTGCCGGGACGGTCGTGGCCCCAGCCGTGCGGGAGGCTCACCACACCCCGGCGCAGGGCGTCCGTGATCTCGGCGGGGGCGGTCACCTCTCCCCCGGCACCCTTCACCCGCACCGGCGCCCCGTCGACCACGCCGAGGCGCTCGGCGTCCTCGGGGTGGATGTGCAGGGTGCAGCGGTTGGTGCCGCCGGTGAGGGCGGGCACGTTGTGCATCCAGCTGTTGTTGGAGCGCAGATGCCGACGGCCGATGAGGACCAGCCCGTCGGCTCGGTCGCTCATCGCCTGCCGGAGCCGGGGCAGGTCGTCGACGATCGGCTGCGGGAGCAGTTCGACCTTGCCGCTGCGGGTCTTGAGCGGCTGCGGCAGGCGGGAGGCGAGCGGGCCCAGGTCGATGCCGTGCGGGTGCGCGAGGAGTTGTTGGAGGGTGAGCCCGTCGGGTCGTACGCCGAAGCCGTCGCCGTACGGGCCCAGGCGCAGCATCATGTCCAGCCGTCGCTCAGGGCCGGTGTCGCCGACGAGTTGGGCGGCGACCTCGTGCGGATCGCGGCCGTGGACGGGCGAGTTGGGGTCCGTGACGGCCTTGCCGAGGGTCTGGTCGATGACCATCGTGTCGACGGCGGCCGGGTCGGCGCCGTGCATGCCGCTCGCGGCGAGGATCAACCGGGCGAAGATCTCGGTCTCGGCCATCCGGCCGGGCTCCAGCGGGATCGCGGGGCGGGTGTAGCGGACCTGGTTGCGGACGGCGAGGGTGTTGAACGCGAAGTCGTGGTGCGGGCTTTGGGAGGGCGGGGGCGGCGGCAGTACTACGTCGGCGTGGCGCGCGGTCTCGTTGAGGTACGGGTCGACGCTGACCATGAAGTCCAGTGAGCCGAGGGCTTTGTCGAGGCGGGCGCCGTCCGGTGCGGAGAGCACGGGGTTGGCGGCGGCGACGATGAGGGCGCGGATCGGTTCGCCCTCGGCGGTCGCGGTGTCGATCTCCTCGGCGAGCGCGGAGAGCGGCAACTCCCCTTTCGCCTCCGGGTATTGACTCACCCGTGAGTGCCAGCGCCCGAGCTCGAAGCCGCGCCCCGGTCCGGCGGGCCGAGGTGTCCGGTCGGTGGCGGCCCGCGGGAAGAGGGCACCGCCGGGCCGGTCGAGGTTACCGGTGAGGATGTTGAGGACGTCGACGAGCCAGCTGGCCAGGGTGCCGTGCGGGACGGTGCAGCTGCCGATACGGCCGTACACGGCGGCAGTTGGGGCGGCGGCGAGTTCGCGGGCAAGGGCGCGGATCTCGTCGGCGCCCACGTCACAGGCGCCGGCCACGGCTTCCGGGGTGAAGTCCCGTACGGCCGCGCGGAGTTCCTCGACGCCCTCCACGTGCGGGGCCAACTCGCCCAGTTCCACGAGGTGTTCGTCGAAAAGAACGTAGGTCATCGCGGCGAGCAGCAGGGCGTCGGTGCCGGGGCGGACCGCGATGTGGCGGTCGGCGAGCTTGGCGGTGCGGGTGCGGCGCGGGTCGATGACGGTGAGGGTGCCGCCGCGGGCCTTGAGCGCCTTGAGCTTGCCGGGGAAGTCGGGTGCGGTGCACAGACTCCCGTTGGACTCAAGGGGGTTGGCGCCGATGAGGAGGAGGTGGTCGGTGTGGTCGAGGTCCGGTACCGGGATCGCGTTGGCGTCGCCGTAGAGCAGGCCGCAGGAGACGTGTTTGGGCATCTGGTCGACCGTGGACGCGGTGAAGACGCTGCGGGTGCCGAGGGCGCCGAGCAGGACCTGGGGGTAGAGGGCGCCGGCCATGGTGTGCACGTTGGGGTTGCCGAGGACGACACCGACGGCGTGCGGGCCGTACCGCTCGACGATCGGGCGCAGGCCGGCGGCGACCGCGTCGAACGCCTCTTCCCAGCTGGCCTCGCGCAACTCGCCGTCCCGCCGCACGAGGGGGCCGCGCAGCCGGTCGGGGTCTCCGTCGACAGCACCGAAGGAGGCGCCCTTGGGACAGATGAACCCCCGGCTGAACACATCGTCGCGATCGCCTCGGGCGCCGGTGACCCGGGTGCCCTCGATGGTGAGCATCAGCCCGCAGGTGGCTTCGCACAGGGGGCAGATGCGCAGGGCGGTGCGGGACACGAGGGCCTCCCATGGGCGACGTTGCCTCTTGGCGGCGAGCATACCGAGCGGTATGGGGGGTGGCGAGGGGGCGACGGGGGTGAGGTCGGAAACCTGCGGGGGTGGGGGGGCGGGTGGCGGGGGCTCGGCCGGAAGGGCGGACGGGCGCCCGGCACACAGCGCCCGAACCCCGCCCGGTACCCGCCGAGAGCCAACCGCCCGACCGGAGGTCGGTCCAGCACCCCCGTGCGGGGCAGGCAAGCAGGCAGCCCAAGACCCGCTCGATACCCGCGGAGCGCCACCCGGCGCCCGGACCGCAGGTCAGTCCAACACGCGTGCCAGATACGCCCGCAACAACTCCCGCGTCTCCCCGATGACCTTCTCGTCACCCTCCGGCGCGACCCGGAACGCCAGGTGGACGAGGGCGTCGGCGGTCTCGACGGCGATGAGGAAGGTGCGGCGGAGGTCTTCGTCGGGCTCGCGGGCGAGGTAGCCGGAGAGGAGGTCGGTGAGGCGGTCGGCGACGCGGATGTTGGGTTCCGCGTGGCCCGAGCCGATGGGGATCTGGTTGCCGAAGTCGACGAGGGAGAAGCCGGGCGCGGTGCGCTTCATCGCGAGGTACTCGTCCAGGACGGCGTCCACCGCCGTCCGCCAGCCCTCGGCACCCGACTCCTTGAGTCGCTCGGTGACCCGCTCCGTGTAGCGCTCCAGGTTGCGCTGGGCCAGCGCGTCGGCCATCGCGCGCTTGTTCCCGAAGAAGCGGTAGACCGAGCCGATGGGGACACCGGCGCGCAGCGCCACCGCCCGGGTGCTCAGCGCGTCGTAGCCGACCTCGTCGAGCAGGTCGGCGCAGGCGTCGAGAATCCTGGTCAGCCGTTCGGCGCTCCGCCGCTGCACGGGCGCACGCCGGAGCGATGTCGTGTGGGGCACGGGCTTCATCATGCCTTTCCGTCGCGGTCAGGTGAAGCTCGTACCTGAGTACGGAACTGGGTGTCCGTAGCACTCATTTCGACCCCTGCGCCGACGTGGAGCTGGAGCTGGGGACCTTGCTGCCGTCGGGCGTGGCCTGCGCCACAGACGCCGTGATGTCCGCCGTACTCTCCACCGGTTTGCCGTGCACGGCCCACACGGTGCCGTCGTCGGCGTAGAGGCGCGCGGTGACGTGGTGGGTGCCGTGCTGGACGAGGTCGCCGGCGAGGCGGTACTCGGGGACGCGGAGGCGCGCGACGGTGCGGCCGTCGACGAGGAGGCGGACGGTTCCCCGGCCGGCGACCGCGACCGACTTCGCGCCGGCGGGCGAGAAGCGGAAGTCGTGCACGGTCAGCGTGACGTCCCAGCTGTCCTCGGCGGCGTCGGGCTCCACCTCGATGCCGACCTCCGGCGCGCCCTTCTTGCCCACCTCGCGGTAGTGCCGGCCCTGCTCGTCGGTGTCGTCGAGGACCTTGCCCACCGGCGACGGCGACACCCCCTCGCCCTTCCGCCCCTGGGTATCACCGGAGCCGCAGCCCGCCGATCCGGCCAGCAGCAGGGCACAGACCGCGAGCGCGGTGAGAAGTGCGCGCGACCACGACATGCGGGGGAGAGTAGAACAACGGTCCGACAGCCGGATCCCCCTGGAGGCTGGTTCTTGGTCTCCGTGAGTCGGATTTTCCGGCCGCACCCCTCATTCTTTCCGGCCGCCCCCTCCCCGTCCTCTTGCGCCCGCGAAACCGCAATCCTACGGTGATACATAGGAATCAGACGGCAGGGAGCAGGCATGAGCGGGGACGCACGCAAGACCGCCGAGGGGCTGACCCACCTCACCGGTTTCGGCAACGAACACAGCTCGGAGGCGGTGCCGGGCGCCCTGCCCGAGGGCCGCAACGCCCCGCAGCGCGCACCGCTCGGCCTCTACGCCGAGCAGCTCAGCGGTACGGCGTTCACCGAGCCGAGGGCGCACAACCGCCGCTCGTGGCTGTATCGCGTCCGCCCCTCGGCCGCGCACCCTGCGTTCACCCGAGCCGACAACGGCTCGATCCTTACGGCGCCCTTCACGGAGACGGTGCCCGACCCGAACCGCCTGCGCTGGAACCCGCTCCCCGACCCCGCGCCCGGCACCGACTTCCTGGCCGGCCTGTGGACCCTGGGCGGCAACGGCGACGCGACCCAGCGCACCGGCATGGCCGTGCACCTCTACCACGCCGACGCCTCCATGGACCGTGTCTTCAGCGACGC
Source organism: Streptomyces prunicolor (assembly GCF_045162825.1). NCBI lineage: Bacteria > Bacillati > Actinomycetota > Actinomycetes > Kitasatosporales > Streptomycetaceae > Streptomyces > Streptomyces prunicolor. The sequence continues at coordinate 2,248,975 of NZ_CP108676.1, forward strand.
GGACGGCGAGCTGCTGATCGTCCCCGAGCGCGGCGGGCTGCTGCTGCGCACGGAGTTCGGGCTCCTCCATGTGGAGCCGGGACATGTGGCGCTGATCCCTCGTGGGGTGCGCTTCCGTGTGGAGCTACTGGATGCTTCAGCCCGCGGATATGTGTGCGAGAACTATGGGGCGCCCTTCCAACTCCCCGACCTCGGCCCGATCGGCGCCAACGGCCTCGCCAACGCCCGGGACTTCCGCGCGCCGGTCGCCGCGTACGAGGACGTCGAGGGCCCGGTCGAGGTGGTGAACAAGTTCTGTGGCAACCTCTGGACGGCGACCTACGACCACTCGCCCCTCGATGTTGTCGCCTGGCACGGCAACCATGTGCCGTACACCTATGACCTGCGCCGATTCAATGTGCTCGGCTCCATCTCCTACGACCACCCGGACCCGTCGATCTTCACGGTGCTGACGTCGCCGTCGGACACCCCGGGTCTGGCCGGTGTGGACTTCGTGGTCTTCGCGCCGCGCTGGCTGGTGGGCGAGGACACGTTCCGGCCGCCGTACTTCCACCGGAACGTGATGAGCGAGTACATGGGCCTCATCGAGGGCGCCTACGACGCGAAGGCCGAGGGGTTCGTGCCGGGCGGTGGCTCACTGCACAACATGATGTCGGCGCACGGCCCGGACCGGGAGACCTTCGACCGTGCCAGCGCCGCCGAACTGCGCCCGCAGAAGATCGACGACGGCCTGGCGTTCATGTTCGAGACCCGCTGGCCGGTGACGGCGACGGCCCAGGCGGCACACGCCGATCACCTCCAGCAGGGCTACGACGAGGTGTGGCAGGGCCTTCAACGTCACTTCCGCCCCTTGCCCTGACGATCCCCTACCGGTACGGATGGCCCCGTGACCTCCTTCGCTCCGGACTCGATCGTCCTGAACCGCAAGCTGCCGCTCTGGTACCAGGTGTCGCAGTCGCTGCGCGCCTCGATACTCGGCCGCTCACCCCGGGACCCGTTGCGGCTGCCCACGGAGGAGCAACTCGCGGGGCACTACGGCGTCAGCGTGCTCACCATGCGGCAGGCGCTGAAGGAGTTGGAGGACGAGGGGCTGATCACCCGGCACCGTCGCCGGGGCACGTTCATCGAGCCGGACGTCCAGCGGGCCACTCCCGTACGGCTGTTGGGCTCGGTGGACGCGATCGTCGCCCAGCAGTCCGGCATGACGACGGAACTCCTCGACCACGGCAAGGCGCCGGTGCCGCCCGAACTCACCGAGTACTTCCCGGACTTGCCCGAGGTGGCGACGTACCACCGCCTCCGCAGCGACGAGAAGACCGGCGAGCCCACCAACCACGCCCGCAACCACATCCGCCCCGAACTCGCCGCCCGCCTCGACCTGGACGACCTGATCCGCTGGCCGATGACCAAGGTGCTGCGCGACGTCGTCGGCGCGGACATCAGCCGCATCACGGACACGGTGGCGGCCCGCCTCGCCGACCCGGAGACCGCCCGCCTCCTCCAAGTCCCGCTCCTCAGCCCGATCCTGCACTACACGGGCATCACCTACGACACACAGGGCAGAGTCCTGGACGTGGCAGTCATCCACTACCGGGGCGACCGTTTCTCCTTCTCGGTCACCCTCGACTCCGCGAACTGACGTCGTCGTACGATGCCCAGCGTGACGCACGACGACGCTCCGCTGCTCGCGGACCTCATGCCGTGGTCCGTCGCACCGATCCGGCTCGGCCGGGGGTGGCCGACGGCACCTGACCCGGCAACCCTGAAAGCGCGCTGGGACGCCCTGGTGAAGGCCGAAGTCCCCGACCGGGAAACCCTGTTCGAGCCGACCCGCTCACGCACCCTGCACTCTGCGGTGTCCCAACTCCCCGGCCAGCCCAGCGGCACGGAGAAACTCATCCGGGCCACAGGCCCCTCCCCGGAACCGATCCGCGTCCTGCACGCCCCCTTCGACGAGCAGTGGCTGATCCCCGACCACCGCCTGATCGACGTGGCCCGCCCGGAGTTGTGGCGGGTGGCGGACGAACGCCAGATCTTCGTGGTGGAGACACCGGGCGCCCCCGGCACCTCCGGCCCCCTCCTGCTCGCGTCCACGATCCTCCCGCTGGTCCGCCCAGGCCGCGTCCGCCCCCTCTACCGCCGCCCAGCAGCCGAGGAACCGAACCTGGCACCGGGCCTGCTGCCCCACCTCGCCACCCGCCTCGGCCACTCCCCCACCCCGGCGGACGTCCTCGCCTGGACGGTGACGACGGCCCGCCCCGGCCCGGCCGTACCCCTGACCCGGGACCCCGAACTCTGGGCACGCGGCGTCGAGTTGGGCCACCGCATCCTCTGGCTGATGCGCCGCAACGGCGACCGCCCCAAACTCCCCGGCGGCCGACGCCCGTACGTCCGCGCCCCGTTGCCGGCCCTCCCCCTCACCCTCCACTACGACCGCGACGAGGAGACCCTGCACCTCGACGAGGGCCGCATCTCCCCGGTACCGCCCGAGTCCTGGGACTTCGAGGTGAGCGGGGTACGGGTACTGGAACAGTGGTTCAACTCCCGTACGGCGGAAGCCGACCCGGGCACCCTGGCGGCGATCCGCCCGACGACCTGGCAGCAGACGTGGACGTCGGAACTGCTGGAGCTGATCACGGTGTTGGCGCTGCTGGCGGAACTGCGCCCACAGCAGCAGGAGTTGGAGGTGACGGACCAGATCACGGCGGCGGAGCTGCGCAAGGCGGGCGTCCTCCCGGTGCCGGAGTGGACGCGCCACCCCGCATCGGTCCTCGACCACCACGAGGAGGGCCCGGAGGGCCAGTTCGCACTGCTCTAGCCCCAAAGCCATACAGACAGGGCTGGAGGTGTGGTTGTCAAGCGTCGGGCGGGGTGAGCATCGCGATGAGGCTCTCGACTTTCGCCGACACGCCCTTGCTGCCGTCCGTCGCCGCGACGGCCACGATGCGCGGGTGGCTGGAGGCGCCGCCCACCAGGGCGAACCGCTGGTGCGGGTTGGCGGTGGCGGCGGCCTCGGTGGCTGGTTTCATACCGGCGCCGACGGCGATGACCAGACCGCAGTGCTGTTGGACGGCACCGTTGATGTACGGCAGTGCGGCCTTGGCGTCGATGGTCGGCGTGGGGAATCGCTGGGCGTTGACGTGCCCGGCCGCGGCGGCCTGCTGCATGCCCTGCCAGGCGGCCCGGGCGAGCCCGGCGTCGGTGGCGTTGGTCGGGGAGACGAGCAGGCAGGCACGGAAGTTGCGGGAGACGTTGTTCGCCCGGGGGCTCGGGGCGTCGTTCCCGGACAGGAGCACGGAGAGCGTCACTGCGACGACGGCGGCGGTCAGGGCGCCACCGCCGACGAGGACCGGGCGTCTGCGGACACCGCCGACGAGGCGCGCGATGGTCGGAACCGGCATGGCGATGATCCTTGCTGCTGGTCGGTGGCGGGGTCGGGAGCTGGGGCACCGGGCTCAGGAGGTGCGGCGGCGGCGGCGGAGCACCACGAGCCCACCCGCGGCGATCGCCACCGACGCGGCGGCGATGCCGCCGACGGCCCAGGGCGTGGCGGCGCTCTGCCGTGCGGACTTGGCCGCCGTGCCGCCGACGGCAGCGATCAGCGGGTTGGTACGGGCGGCCGGTGCCGGGGCCCGCAGGGCCTTCAGCGGGTTGACGACGCCGTATCCGAGGTGGTCGTCGCGGCCGTGGGCGCCTCCCGCGCCGGTCGGCCGGTCGGCGGTGGTGATGAGCCGGGCGATGATCTGCCCGGCGCTCTCCGCAGGAAAAGCGGCGCGTAGCAGTGCGGCGGTGGCGGAGACATAAGGAGCGGAATAGCTTGTTCCGTCCTTGGTGAGATAGCCGCCGCTGTTGTTCGTCGAATAGATGCCGACTGCCGGAGCGGCCAGGGATATGTACGAGCCCGATTCACTGGTCGGCCAGAATGCGCTCTCCCTGGTTGTTCCGGAAACGGCGACGACCCCGGGAAACGCGGCCGGATAACTGACCTGATTCCCCGCCCGCCCGTCGTTGCCCGCTGCCGCCACCACGACGATGTCGTGCGCGACCGCGTAGCGGACGGCGTCGCGGAGTTGCGGGTCGGCCACGTCGGTGGTCATCGAGATATTGATGACCTTGGCTCCGTGCCGAGCCGCGTAGACGATGCCCTCGGCGAGCGCGAGCGGATCCGCGGCGCCGTCGGTACTGATCCGGACAGGCAGGATCGACGATGCGGGGGCCAGCCCTGCCATGCCGTGCCCGGTGCCGCCGGTTGCCGCGATGACCCCGGCGACCGACGTGCCGTGCGAGTCGTCGGAGACATCGATCTGGCCGTTGGCCGCCTGGCGGGTGATGTCCGTACCCGGCAGCACCCGCCCGGCGAGGTCGGGGTGACTGGCACCGACCCCACTGTCGACCACCGCCACGGTGACACCGGCTCCCCGGCTGAGCCCCCAGACCTTCACCGCGTCGAAGTGCTGTGCGTCCAGCGGCCATTCGGCACTGAGCGGCGTCACATCCGCCACCGGCAGGGCGGACGCGCCGGTCGCGGACAGCGCCGACAACACGAGCAGCGGCGGCAGCACGCCGTAGAGCAACGCCCGTAGGGTGCCGGTCCGTTGTGGTCCCATCCCCGCCGACCGTCCCCTGTCCGCTATGCAGCCCCGACCCCCGCCGGGGGAGTCAGCTTCTCCCGTGAACGGGTCGTCACATCCCTCGGAATAGCAAAGAAATGCTCGCGGAATGATCAATGCCGGGTCGGTGTTGAGGAAATATGGACGATATGGCACGAGATGAATGACTGTCCGGTTTCGGTTCCGTACTGATAGAAGGTCCCCCAACCGGGCCTGGCACCCAAGGGGCTTGTGGTTCTTCTGGGGGGTAGAACAGCGGTGGGTCATTTCTGGATATCCGCTCGACGTGTGCCGGGTTCGTTACGGGCGACGGCGTTTTTGGCGGTTACCGCGTTGATCGTCACCTATGGCGGGCAGTCGGCGGTGGCGCTGCCGGTTTCGGCGGCGGCGCCTGTCACGCCGGCGCAGCAGGGTGGTTCGGCGGCGGGCAAGAAGCACGCGGTCTCCGCGTCGGCCACGGCGAGCAAGGCGAAGTCGAAGGTCGGCGCCTTGGCGACCGGTCCGGTCAAGGGTGCCGTGCCGGCCTACAAGCCCCATGCCGAGCAGGGTGATCCGGCCGGCTCGGGCAGCCGGGTGCACAAAGCACCCAAGCCGGTTGCCGACGTACCGGCACCGGCGCACAAGAAGCCGCAGGGTTTCCGTGCGTCCACCAGCGTCGAGCAGCCCAAGCTGGACACCGCGACCACTACCGTGTTCAAGAACGCCGACGGTACGTACACCGCCCAGATCCACACCCATGCCATCAACGAGCGTCGTTCCGACGGTAGTTGGGCCCGCATCGCGCCTTCCACGACCGGCTCCGCTCCCGCGACCGGCTCAGCGGCGCCGAGCGCTGCCGCGTCGCCCGGTGCCTCCGACGCGTCGTACCGGACGCTGACGTCCGCCGCCAACCCGACCGGCCAGGGCGCCAGTTCGGCCACGACCTACGTCGAGTCCGGGGTGACGCAGAACTTCAACGGCAACGGGCAGTTGTACGTGGGCCAGTACCTCAGCCACACCTACAACTCCTACCTGCAGTTCAGCGGTTTCAAGACGCAGTTCGCGAACGACTACATCGTCAACTCCACGCTCTGGCTCGACACCGAGTTCTCGGGCAAGGACACCAGCGGCACCTGTTCGGTCCAGCCGGTGAACGTCGCCGCCGTAAGCGCCACTTGGGATCCGACGAAGATCAATACGTATCCGGGTCCGGCGGCCGGTGCGCAGATCGGCAGTGCCTCTTTCGCCGCCGGGACCGACTGCGCCAACGGCCGCCAGTGGGAGGGCATCGGCCTGAACACCGCGACGGCGATGAACTGGGCGCACGGCTGGGCGGCCAACTACGGGCTGCAGCTCACCGCCCCCAACACCGCTGCCGGGGCGAAGGAGTTCTACGCGGACGACGCCTACCTCTCGGTGGAGTACACGCCGAACGGCGCCGGGGCCTCGTACTCCGAGGTCAGCTACGCCTCGCCGTGGAACAACCAGCCCGGCTGGGGCAAGGTCACCGTGCAGAACCGGGGCACCGCGACCTGGACCCCGGCCAACGGCTACAAGCTCTCCTACCAGCTCTACACCGTCTCCGGCACCACCCGCACGCTGCTCACCACCCCGGCCTCGACCCCCGCCGTGATGCCGTCGACGGTCGCCCCGAATCAGCCGGTCACCGTCACCGCCGCCATCCCCGCGCTCACCGCGGGGGTGACGTATCTGATCTGCTGGGACATGGCGTACAACGGTGTGCTGTTCTCCACCTACGGCGTCCCGCAGACCTGTTACTCGCTGCCGGTGGTCAACAACCCGCCGATCATCGACACCTTCACCCCGGGCAACAACGGTTCCGTCTTCAGCCTCACCCCCACCCTCGGTGTCACCGGGCACGACCCGGACAACTACCCGGGCACCGCGCTCAGTTACTCCTTCGCGGTCTACGCCAACGGTTCGACCACCGCGCTGGCGACCTCGGGTGCGATCGCCACCTCGACCTGGGTGGTGCCGGCGGCCAAGCTCGCCTGGGGCGGCACGTACTACTGGACCGCGCTGGTCAGCGACGGCAACGCGACTTCCCTGTGGTCCGCACCGGACTACTTCAACATCCCTTCCGCGCCACAGCCGTTGGTGACCGCGCACCTGGGCGTCGCCCCGTACGACACGACCGTCAAGGGCGTCGACCCCCAGATGGGCGACTACTCCACCCAGGCGACCGACCTGTCGGTGGGCGCGGTGGCCGACGGCCCGGCGCTGAACATCGAGCGGACCTACAACAGCCTTGACCCGGGCGTCTTCAAGGCGTTCGGTGCGGGCTGGTCGTCGATGCTGGACATGCGGGCGACGCCGGACTCCGACGGTTCCGGCAGCATGGTGATCACGCTCGCCGACGGCCGGCAGGAGCGCTTCGGTGCCAACGGTGACGGCACCTACAGCCCCCCGGCCGGTGACTACGCGGTCCTGACGGTCCCACCGGACGGCTACGGCGTCTCGGGTTTCGCGCTGACCGAGAAGTCCGGCATGCGCTACATCTTCACCGTCGGGGCCACCGACCCGGTCACCGGTCAGCCGTACTGGGGCCTGTCCGAGTTCGGCAACCGCAACGGGCACGGAGTGGACCTCGAATGGAAGACGGTCACCCTCACCCTGCCCGGCGGCGGCACCACCGCCGTCAAGGAACCGGTCCAGGCCGGATACGGCGTCAACCAGGACAACGGGTACAACGACGGCGCCACCAACAGTGCGCCCGACACGAACATCCTTATCGAACTGACCTGGGGCGTACAGCAGTTGACGGCGACGGACGGCGCCGTCAAGAACGTCCCGCATGTCATCTCGGTGACCGACCGCACGGTCGCCGGGGTCACCCACCCCTGGACGTACGCCTACAACGCCGCGAACTACCTCACGGGTGTGTGCCCGCCGGCGACCAGCACCACCACGTCCACGGCCTGCACCGGCTACACGTACACCTCGGGCACCAGTTCCGGATCGCACTTCGCCTCGATGGTCCAGGACTCCAACCCGACCGACTACTGGCGGTTCGGTGACGCCACCGGTTCCACGACCGCCGCCGACAGTGTCGTGGTCAACCAGGGCACCACCAACGCCACGCTGGCCAATGTCACCCTCGGTCAGCCCGGCCCGCTGGCCGGATCGCCCGCCACCGCCGCGTCGTTCAACGGCACCAGTTCCTATGCCGCGCTGCCGGACAACCTGGTGGCGGCCGCCAGCAACCTCGCGGTCGGCATGTGGTTCAACACCACCCAGGCCGGGGGCACGCTGTTCTCGTACCAGAGCGGGAAGCCGGGCACGGCCGTCACCTCCGGTTACGTCCCGTCGATCTACATCGGCAGCGACGGCAAGCTCCGCGCCGAGTTCTGGAACGGGCATGCCGCACCGATGACCTCACCGAACGCGGTCAACGACGGCAAATGGCACTACCTGGTGCTCTCCGGTGCCCGGACCGACCAGACCCTCTTCCTCGACGGTGCGCAGGTCGCCACCCTCACCGGCACCACCATCACCTTCGGCGCCTGGCCGTACACCACGGTCGGCGCGGGTGAACTCACCGGCTCCTGGCCGGCCAGCCCGACCGCCAACGCGCTGGGCTTCTTCAACGGCAAGATCCAGGACGTCTCCTTCCTGCAGCACCCGCTCGGCCTCCCCGCCGTCCAGCAGGAGTACGCCTCCGGGACGCTCGCCGCCGACGAACTCACCGGCACCCAACTGCCTTCCGGCAAGACCGCGTTGGCCGTCACCTACAACGCGCTCACCGACCGCGCGGCGACCGTCACCGACGCCGACGGCGGTACCTACCGGCTCGCCTCCCCGGTCACCACGGGCAGCAGCGCCGCCTACTACGGCGCCGTCCGCGGCACCCGGCCCTCGTACGACTACCCGATGACCGAGCAGGCCGGTCTCACCGCGGTCAACCAGTACGGCATCGACAAGGCGGCCGACAGCGCCACCGACGGCATCTACAACGACGTCATGCTGGGCGAACCCGGCATCTTCGGCCCCGGCGGAGACACCGCCGCAGGCTTCAACGGCACCTCCTCGTACCTCTCGCTGCCCTCCGGCGCCCTGGACGACAGCACCGGGAACGCCACCGTCGCCCTGTGGTTCAACACCAAGCAGGCCGGCGGGGTGCTCTTCTCGTACCAGAACGGCCAGACCGGCTCGGTGCCCACCAGCTACACCCCGGCCCTCTACATCGGCTCGGACGGTCTGCTGCACGGCCAGTTCTGGGACGGCACCACTTCCCCGATGGCGTCCAAGGCCGTTGTCAACGACGGCAATTGGCACCTGGTCGAACTCAGCGCCACCGGCACCACCCAGACCCTGTGGCTCGACGGGCAGAGCCAGGCCACCCGCGCGGGCAAGTCCATCGCGGGCCAGGCGGCCACCTGGGGCGAGACGACGGTGACCGTCGGCGCCGGGTACATCGCAGGATCCTGGCCCAAGCTCCCCACCGCCAACGCCCAGGGTTACTTCAACGGTGAGATCGGTCAGGTCGGGGTCTACAAGACCGACGTCGACCTGACCGGAGTCGAGGCCGCGCTCGGCCTGTACCAGGCCAAGGGCTCCGCCACCACCCTGATGCCGTCGACCACGGTCACCGTCACCGATCCCACCCAGGGCACCGAGAAGTACGCCTTCGACCCGGCCAACGGCAACCGCACCACCTCCGTGACCGACGCGCTCGGCGGCACCACCAGTTACGCCTACGACTCCCTCGGCTTCCAGGACGCGAGCACCGACCCCGACGGGCACACCGTCACCCGCCGGCACGACGTGTACGGCAACGTACTGACCACCACCACCTGCCGTGCGGCCAACTCCTGCCAGACCTCGTACTTCAGCTACCACACCAACGCCGCCGACCCGATGGACCCGCTCAACGGCAAGGTCCTCTACGCCGCCGACGCCCGCTCCGGAGCCACCGGGACCGCCGACCCGGCCTACCGCACGGCCTACACGTACACCCCGTTCGGCGCCATCGCCTCGGTGACCACGCCCCCGACCTCGGACTACCCGAGCGGACGGACCGTCAAGTACAGGTACTACAACAACAACGAGACGTTCACCAACACCCTCGGCGTCGTCACCAACGAGCCCTACGGGATGCTCGCCACGGTCACCGACCCCAGGGGCCAGGTCACCAGGTTCACCTACTGCTACGGACAGGTCTGCAGCGAGACCGACCCCTCCGGCGAGACCACCTACTCCAGCCACGACGTGTTCGGCCGGCTGACCACCAAGGCGGTCAGCTCCGACACCTACCCGGTGACCTTCACCTACTACGGGGCGCCGGTCGGCGGTGTGCAGACCAATTACACCTACGACGCCCTCGACCGGGTCGCAACCGTCACCGACCAGGCCACCACCGACGCCGTCACCAGCACCGTCCACACCCCGAAAACCACCTACAGCTACGACGTCGACGGTGACCTGACCGGCAGTTCGACCGCCGACACCACCGGCCACGACGCCACCCGCAGCACCGGCTACGTCTACGACGACCAAGACCGGGTCATCACCGCCACCGACCCGGCGAACCTGACGACCCACTACACGTACGACACCTCCGGCCGGACCACCACCCGCACCGACCCCGGCGGGACCACCTACAGCTACGGCTACTCGGCGACCGGACAGCTGCTCAACACCACTCTGAACGGCTGGACCGGTGACCCGACCGCGCCCTCCGGCGCGCAGGACCTCGTACTGGAGTCGCGGGCCTACGACCCGGCCGGGCGGCTGGCCTCCGTCACCGACTCCATGGGCCGCACCACCAGTTACAGCTACTTCGACGACGACCGGTTGCAGTCCGAGACCGTCGCCTCCGGCACCGCGTCCGCCGTCACCGACAAGGCGTACGACTACGACGCGGCCGGCAACCGCACCTGGGAATGCGACGTCTGGACCGGCACCTCCTGCACCCGGCAGACCACGTACTCCGTCGACGCCGCGGACCGCACCACCAGCACCGCCGTCGACCCCACAGGCGTCAACCGGGTCACCGCCAACACCTTCGACCCGGACGACAACGTCCTGTCCCAACTCCTCACCGGCGACGGCCAGACCCGCCAGGTCGGCTACTCCTACGACGCCGCGGGCCACACCACCTCGCAGTCCGTACGCACCGACGCCACCGGGCCGACCGGCTACTGGCCGCTGACCGACGGCGCGGTCAACGCCGCCGACTCCTCCGGCAACGGCTTCACCGGCGTCCCGGCCACCGGGGCGACCTGGGCACCGCCCGGCGGCAACTACGCCACGTTCAACGGCACTTCAGGCGCAATTCTCACCAGCGGCACCCCGGTGGTGGACACCACCAAGGCCTTCAGCGTCTCCGCGTGGGCGTACCTCAGCGCCACCAGCACCACCAAGGACTTCACGGTCGTCAGTCAGCAGGGCGCCCAGAACAGTGCCTTCCAGCTGGAGTACAACCACACCACCAAGTCCTGGGCGTTCGTCCGAGCCGCCAACGACACCGCCACGTCGGCCAGTTACACCGCCGCGGCGAGCGCTCCGGCAACGGCCGGGGTATGGACCCACCTGGTGGGCGTCGAGGACGGGCTCGGCGGGATGAGCCTCTACGTCAACGCCGCCGAGGTCAGCGGGATCTGCACAGGCTGCACCGGCCCGGTGTCGGATCCGACCCCGATGGCCAGCACCGTCGGCGTCGCGATCGGCCGGGGCAAGGCGGCCACCGCGTCCGTCAACTACTTCGCCGGCCGGATCCGCGACGTCCAGCTGTACGGACGCCAGCTCACCCAGAACGAGATCAGCGAGCTGTACACTTCGGCCACCACCAGCGGCCAGTCCGCCGTCTCCGTCGGCGCCGCCGGCTGGTGGAAGCTCGACGACGGCGAGAGCCCGACCGCCGCCGACTTCTCCGGCACCGGCAACGTCGGCACTCTCAACGCATCCACCAACTGGTCGTCCGACAACGGCGGTTCGGCCGTCTTCGCCGGAGCCGGGCAGATCGCCACCGCCGGTACCGTCGTCAACACCGCCAAGAGCTTCTCGGTGGCCGCCTGGGCGAAGATCACCAGCACGCCCACCGGCAGCTGGCAGACCGTCATCTCCCAGCAGGGTTCCAAGGCCGCCGGTTTCTCGCTGGACTACAACCCCACCGCCGGCCGCTGGGCCTTCGACCGGGCGACCACCGACGTGGCCGCGCCCACCCTGGCTGGCGCCAACTCCACCGCGGCGCCCACCCTCAACACCTGGACCCACCTGCTCGGCACGTACGACGCGAGCACCGGCAAGATGACGCTCTACGTCAACGGCATCGCCCAGGGCACCGCGACCGACACCACCCCCATCGCCAGCACCGGCGCACTGGCCATCGGCCGCGGCTACACCGCCGGGGCCGCCGCCCAGTACTTCAACGGCTCGATCAGCAAGGCGCAGGTCTACAACCGCGTCCTCACCGCCGCCGAGGCGAGCTCGCTCTACAGCGGCGGCGGCACCGCCGGATCCGCACCGCTCACCACCACCTGGACGTACGACCAGCGCGGCCTGCCCACCACCGAGACGGACCCGCGCGGCAACGCGGCCGGGGCGGCCGCCGCGGCCTACACCACCACCGCCGCCTACGACGAGGCCGGCCGGCTCACCACCACCGCCTCGCCCCCGGTCAGCACCGAGACCGGCGGCGGCGCCGCCCAGCAGACCGTGGCCGTCACCAGCGACGGCTACAACACCTTCGGCGACCAGGTGGAGTCCAACGACCCCGACGGCCGGATCGTCACCACCACCTACGACGCCGACAGCCGGGTACTCGCGGTGTCCCAGCCCTCGTACACCGCGCCCGACGGGTCCGGCAGCGTCACCCCGACCACGTCCTACACCTATGACGCGCTCGGCGAGGTCCTGACCGAGACCGATCCGCTGCACAACCAGGCGTCGTACACCTACGACCAGCTCGGTGACCAGGTGCGGCAGACCCTGCCCGGCGGTCGCGTCACCCATACCGGTTACGACACCGACGGCGAACCGCTCAACACCACCGACCCGACCGGCGCCAGGACCGAGGCCACCTACGACCCGCTCGGCCGGCAGATCACCGCCACCCAGGTGGAACGCACCCCCACCGCCGCGGCCTACACCACCGACTACGGCTACGACGCACTCGGCGACGTCACCTCGATCGAGGACCCGCTGCACAACGTGACCACCACGGGCTACGACGCGCTCGGCGAACCGGTCACCACCAAGGACCCGGTGGGCAATGTCACCGGCTACACCTACGACGCCACCGGCCAAGGCCTCACGACGACCGCCGCCGACGGCACCAGGACCACCCAGGGCTACGACCTCGCCGGGCGGCTCACCTCGACCACCAAACTGGACGCCACCGGCGCGGCGCTCAGCTCCACCGCCTACGGCTACGACGGCGCGGGCAACGAGACCTCGGCCACCGACGCCAGGCAGCACACCAGCACCGCCACCTTCGACGCGCTGAACCGGATGGTGAGCCAGAGCCAGCCCGCCGACGCCACCACCTCGATCGCCACGTCCTTCGGCTACGACGCGGCGGGCGGCCGCACCCGCTACACCGACGCGGACAAGAACGTCACCCTCTACACCTACAACTCCCTCGGCCTGCCGGAGAGCAACATCCTGCCCAGCGTCACCGGGCTCACCTCCGCCGCCGACCGGACCACCACCACCGCCTACGACGCCGACGGCAGAATGCACACCGTCACCCGCCCCGGCGGGGTGGTCGTCACCGAGGGGTACGACGCCAACGGCGAGCTGACCTCGCAGACCGGCACCGGCGCGGAAGCCGCCACCACGACCCGCTCCTTCGGCTACGACGCCGCGGGCCGCCCCAACTCGGTCTCCGCACCCGGGGGTTCGGACACCTTCAGCTACGACGACCGCGGGCTCGTCGTCGCCATGGCCGGACCTTCCGGCACCGCGCAGTACACCTACGACGACAACGGCCAGATCGCCTCACGTACCGACAAGGCCGGTACCGCGGCCTTCGGCTACGACGCCGACCAACGGGTCGACAGCGAGACCGACCCGCTCACCGGCACCACAGCGACCCTGACCTACAACACCGTCGGCCAGGTCAAGACGATCGGCTACGGCACCGGCGGAGCCACCCGCGCCTACGACTACACCGCGCTCCACCAGCTCAAGTCCGATGTCCTGACCTCCCCGTCCGGCAGCACCGAGGCGTCCGCCGCGTACACCTACAACCCCGACGGCCAGGTCGCCACCGTGACCACCACCGGCACCGCGGGATCGGGCACCAGCACCTACGACTACGACTACGCGGGCCGCCTGAAGTCCGCGACCACCGGCTCCGGCACCACCGGTTACGGCTACGACGGCAACGGCAACCGCACCACCGCCGGCTCCGCCACGGCCACCTTCAACGCCCGCAACCAGCTGACCTCCGTCGCCGGCGGCTCCGCCACCACCACCTACGGCTACACCGCGCGCGGCACCACCGCGAGCGTCAACTCCTCGGGCAGTACGACCAGTTACAGCTCCGACGCCTTCGACGACGTCACCGCCTCCAGCACCGGCGCCGCCTACTCCTACGACGGCTTCGGCCGACTCGCCACCGCCTCCTCCGGCGGCCGCAACGCCACCTTCAGCTACGACAACGGGACCAACACCCCGGTCTCCGACGGTTCCCAGAACTTCGGCCGGGACCCCTACGGGGGCCTGCTCTCCACCTCAACCGCCGCCGGCACCGGCGCCGCCTTCGCCCTGTCCGACAGCCACGGCGACATCACCGGCGCCTTCACCGGTACCGGCACTGCCCTGAGCGGCTCCACCGCCTACGACGCCTACGGAAACCGCACCGCCTCCAGCGGCAACCAGACCGACCTCGGCTACCAGGGCGGCTGGACCGACTCCGCCACCGGCCAGGTCAACACCGCGACCCGCTGGTACGACCCCGCCAACGGCGCCTTCACCAGCGCGGACTCCGCCACCAACGCGCCCACCCCGGCGGTCGACGCCAACCCGTACGCCTACGGCAACGACGACCCGCTGGACAACACCGACACCAGCGGCAACGACGCCTGCGCCAGCGACGACATCAAGGCCCAGGAGGAGGCCTACGAGCAGATGCAGGCCTGGCTCAAGAACTACCAGGCGGGCCAGATGGGCCGGATGCTCGAATGGTCGCAGGAGCAGTGGGCGATCGGGGCGGCGAAGGCCGCCGCCCAGCGGGTCAAGAACGCCGCCGATGAACGGGCGCTGCACCAGCAACAGGACGCGTGGGAGAAGCAGTTCAACAAAGACTTCGACGACGCGATGAACCAGGACTATTCGAGCGCCGGCTCGCACACGCCGGTGTCCCACGACACGGGCTCGAAGACCGGCAACAACGTGACTGTCCACCTCGGCGACGGCAAGTTGCACACCGTGGGCAACGGCGGGGCCCTGTTCTCCGGCTCGTCCGGCTCGTCCGGCTCGCACAGCACCGCGTACATGGTCGGCGGAGCGGTCGTCCTGGCGGGCCTCGCGATCGCCGCCGGCTTCTTCTTCGCCCCCGAGGCAGCGGTCGCCGGCGCGGTCTTCGTCCTGGCGGCCTCCGTCAGCGACGACTGCGGCGCCAACGGCATCCCCACCCGCCCCAAGAACCAGAACCTCGGCGGCACCAACTCCACCCCGATCCTCGGCACCACCCCCGCCGAGGACGCCGCGGCGGCAGCGGGCCACGACGCCACCAGCTCGACGGCGGCGGACGACGACGGCGTGACAACCACGCAGACCGCCGCCGGTGGCGCCGGTGCCGGCAGTGGCGATCCGGGTTCGACCGCCCAGTGCAGCCCGGAACCGGACGACGGGGGCGACTGGGTCGATCCGGATACCATCAACTTCTCGCAGCGGACGGTGAACCCGAACGACTACGTAGAAATGATGCAGAACGGAAGCTGGGACTGGAACCGGCCCGACGCGGCCCTGCGGGTGATCGAGCGGGGTGGGCAGTTGGTCAGCTACGACAACCGGCGCCTGGACGCGGCTCGGGATGTCCGTGCGCAGAACCCCGACTACCGGGTCAAGGTGGAACGTGTCGATCCATCAGCGGCGAACCCCGAGAAGACAAGCGGCAAGACGTGGGACTGGAGTTTCGAGGACCGTATGAAGAAGCCGTACAACAGGGACGAGAACGGCTGTCGTGTGCCATGGCAGGGGCTGAACGAGCAGCCCGAACACGTAACGAACCCGACGCGCAAGCGATGAACGGGATCACGGAGTTGTGGCGAGCGGGAGAGGCACCCGCCTGGGACGGCCTGTTCCGCGCGGACGGCTCCGCTCGCGCGGTGGAGGTGGACAGCGCCGCCCTGTCATGGTTCGAACTCGGCGCCCCGCTGGACTTCGAGACGTGGCTGGCCGAAAACCCCGAGACCCTGACCTCGATCGACATCCACCCTCAGGGCCTCGCCGAAATCCCGGACGGATCCGGCTATGTCTGCTGCGGCGACGGTTCGCACGGCTCGGAGGGGTTCTTCGCCCGACTCGACCGGGACAAAAATCCCGTGTGGGTGGTCTCGCTGGGCGACTCCAACCCCTTCGTCCGTGCCAAGGTCGACGGGTCCATGGCCACCTTCACCAACAACCTGGGCAACTCGATCACCGTGGATCTCGCCGATCCGGATTTCGCGTGAATGAATCCGGCTCCGCCGGAATGTGATGGGCGCTAGCCCCGCTCGGGATCGAAGGCGTCCAGCACCTTCGCCAACGCCATGTCGAACACCGCGTCCAGATCGATCGGCCCCGGATCCTCCGTGAACGCCGCAGCCATCCGCGGATACGCCCCACCCGCGATCTGACTCCCCAAGTACGCGATCCGCACCGCGTTCTCCTGCTCCTCCGACCACGGCAACGACCGCGACCGCTCAGCAGTCGCCAACTCATTGGTCACGTACATCGTCACGACCCCGTTGAGCAGCCCGACAAGCTGCATCTTCGTGCCGTAAGTCGCCTCGACCGGATCAAGACAGGCAAGACAGCGCTCCAGATACCGCAGGGCATTCGGACTGAACCCGTACACCGGTGACATCAACCGCGGCAGCCAGGGATGCCGATGCATCAACGTCCGCGTCTGATGCGCGACCCGGATCATGTCCGCCCGCCAGTCCCCCGACGGCGCCCACTCCTCGTGCTCGCCGCTGACCGCGTCGACCATCAGCTCGTACAGGTCCTCCTTGCGGGGGACGTAGTTGTACAGCGACATCGTCCCGCACCCCAACTCGGCCGCGACATGTCGCATCGACACCGCGTCCAGCCCCCCACCGTCGGCGATCCGCACGGCCGCCGCCGCGATGTCCGCACGGCGGAACGCCGGCTTCGGCCCCCGCCCCGCACGCTCGGGGCGCGCCCAGATCACTTCGGGTACGGCCGCTCGGTCCGCCATTGATCATCACCTCGCTCACCATCGTAGTTACGTACACCGTACGTAGTGCGCTATGGTCAACCCATGACTACTACGTACGCTGTACTTAGTGAAGGTCTGGAGAAGCGCTTCGGTGCTGTGCACGCCGTGCGCGGGCTGGACCTGGCGGTGGCGCAGGGCACGGTCTGCGGAGTCCTCGGGCCCAACGGCGCGGGCAAGACCACGGCCGTACGCCTGCTCACCACGCTGCTGCGGCCGGACGCGGGCTCCGCTCGGATCGCCGGGCACGATCTGGTCCGGGAGGCTTCGGCCGTACGGCGTCGGATCGGCGTCACCGGGCAGTACGCGTCGGTCGACGGCGACCTCACCGGTCGGCAGAACCTGCGCCTGTTCGCGCGGCTGCACCGAGTGCGGGGCCCGGCGGACCGGGCCGCTGAGCTGCTGGACCGCTTCGGCCTGACCGAGTCCGCCGACCGTCCCGCGTCCACCTACTCGGGCGGGATGCGTCGCCGCCTCGACCTGGCGACGAGTCTCATACGACGCCCCGACGTGCTGTTCCTCGACGAACCGACGACCGGGCTCGACCCGGCCAGCCGGAACCGGATCTGGGACGCCGTACGGGACCTGAAGAGGGAGGGTACGACCGTGCTGCTGACCACGCAGTACCTGGAGGAGGCCGACCAACTCGCCGACGACATCGCCCTGGTGGACCGGGGGCGGGTCGCGCACAGCGGTTCACCTGCTCAACTCAAGGCGCTCATCGGGACGTACGCCGAAGTCGTCGTCGCGCACACGGACGCTCTTGCGAAGGCGGCCGGTGTCCTCGACCAACTCACCGGCGCCGAGCCCTCGTTCGACCACGAGCGCAACGCCGTCGGCGCGGTCACCGGCGATCCGACGCTCACCCTCCCCCGGCTGGTTCGCGAACTCGACGCGGCGGGCGTGCCGTTGCTCGACGCGAGCATGCGACCGCCGACCCTGGACGACGTGTTCCTCCGCCTGACCGACAGCAAGGAGCCCGTGGGATGAGCGCCTTGGCGTACGACGGCAGCGCGATGCTCGGCCGGCAGTTGCGCCGGGTGCGGAACAACCCGGCGCTGGTGATCCTCACCCAGACCATGCCGATCACGATGCTGCTGTTCTTCGGGTACGTGTTCGGCAGCGCGCTCGCGATGCCGGGTGACGCGTACCGCTCCTACCTCGTCCCCGGGTTGCTGGTCGCGACCGCCGCCAACGGGATCATGACGGGCATGTTCCAGGCCGCCCAGGACTCGCACCGGGGCGTGACGGACCGCCTTCGTACCCTGCCGATGAGCAGGGCGGCCGTGCCTCTCGGGCAGGCGAGCGCCGACCTGGTCGTCACGGCGGCCGGTACCGTGCCGTTCCTGCTGGTCGGTCTCGCGGTGGGCTGGCGGATCGAGGGGTCGGCGCTCCAAGCCGCCGCTGCCGTGGGCCTGTTGCTGCTGTTCCGGTTCGCCTGCGCCTGGGTCGGCATCCTGCTCGGGCTGGCCTCCCGCAGCGAGGAGGCGGCCGGTCAGCTCGGCAGCGCGACCTTCATGCTGCCGCTGCTGTCCAACGCGTACATCCCGACGGACCGGCTGCCGGGCTGGCTGCGCACCCTGGCCGAGTGGAACCCGATCAGCGCGCTGACGACGGCCCTGCGGTACCTGTTCGGCAACTCCCCCGTCCCCGAGGGCGCCGCCTGGCCGGTGGCCCATCCGATCGCCGGGTCGCTGGCGTGGTGTGCCGCGCTGATCGCGGTGTTCGCACCGCTCGCCGTACGCCGGTACGCGCACGGCGAGCGGTGAACTACTACTGCTGAGGCGGCAGTTCGGGCCCCAATGACGAGAACTTCTCCTGGGACACGACTCGTTGGGGCGGCCAGGTGATGTTGTCCGGCGGCCAGCTCTGGCCGGTCCGCTCCAGGAACCACTCCGGCGGTTCGTACATGGGCGGTTCGTAGCCGTCGGGCAGGGCCGTCCGCCATACGACGCCCTCCGTGCGTTCCCTGAACTCGTCCTTGATCGCCCTGAGTTGTTCCGGCTGGGTGAGCAGGTCGATCGCCGTCGCCGTGAGATAGCGGGCGGCGGCGATGACGACTGCCCGGCCGGGGGCCGCCGCCGCACAGGACGTGAGGGCCCAGGTGTGCAGCTTG
This sequence comes from Streptomyces prunicolor, assembly GCF_045162825.1. Taxonomy (NCBI): domain Bacteria; kingdom Bacillati; phylum Actinomycetota; class Actinomycetes; order Kitasatosporales; family Streptomycetaceae; genus Streptomyces; species Streptomyces prunicolor. Next base: position 2,268,089 of record NZ_CP108676.1, read on the forward strand.
GTGCCGATGGGGGCGAGGGCGGCGCCCATGGAGACGGTCGGTACGTTCCAGCTGATGTCGGCGACGTCCGTCGAGCCGCCGCCGAGGAACACCGGGTTGGGCGGGGCGAGTTCGGCGATCTCGGTGTGCATGCCCTGCTGGGGCAGCCCGAGCGATTCCTGCAGTTCCCGCGCCAACTGCTGCGCCTCGTCGGTGAATTCGGGCGGGCCGAGTTGCCGCATGTTGTCGTACATCAGCTCCGCGAAGGCCCTGGAGGGAAGTTGGTTCCAGCAGGCGGCGGTGATGCGGTGCCGCACCGAGGTCTGCGAGGCCTTCGCCGCGGCCTCGGAGACGGCGATCACCTTGTCGAGGAGGACCTGGACCCGGGCGGGGCTGCCCTCACGGACGTAGTAACTGATCTCCGCGATCTCGGGCGTGACGTTCGGAATGTCACCGCCGTTGTTGATCACCCAGTGGAGGCGTCCGCTGGGCGCCACGTTCTCCTCGCGCAGGAACTCGGAGAGGGTCGCCATCATCACGGCCGCGTCCAACGCGCTCTTGTTGCCCAGGGGATGGCCGCCGTGCCCGGCCACGCCCAGGAAGGTGAAGGTCACCGCCGTCATCGCGGTGCTGGTGCGCCAGCCGGTGGCGTTGGAGGTCGAGGGGTGCCAGTCGAGGAAGGCGTCGAGGCCGTCGTAGACGCCCTGGCTGACCGCGTAGGTCTTGCCGATCAGGTTCTCCTCGGCGGTGGAGCCGAAGAACCTGACGGTGACGGGGAGTTGGTGTCGCTGCGCGGCCTGCGCCACGGCCGCCGCGGCCGCTGCCGCCGCCGTACCGAGGACGCAGTGGCCGCAGCCGTGGCCCGGACCGTAGCCCGGTGCGAAGGGGTCGTGGACGTACTCGCGCGGGTCGTGGTGGCCGACGCCGCTGTGCTGGGAGAGGCCGGGCAGCGCGTCGTACTCGCCGCTGAAGCCGAGGACCGGGCCGCCGGTGCCGTGGGAGTAGGTGGCGGTGAAGGCGGTGGGGAAGCCGGCCGTGCCGAACTCGACCTGGAATCCGGCCTGTTCGAGGAAGGCGGCCTGGGCCAGGGAGGACTTCCATTCGCGCAGGCTGAGTTCGGCGTTGTCCCAGATCTCGGAGTTGAGGCCGGTGATGCGGTCCGTGTGCTCCCTGATCCAGTCCAGCGCGGTCGCCTTGGCGGGGCTGTCCCGGGCGAGGCCCGTGGGTGGGACGTAGGTGGGCGCGGTGGTGTGGGCGGAGGCCGCCATCACCGGGTCGGTGGCGGTCGTCGTCTCGTGGTCGTGCTGATCGTGCGGGTCACACACGGGCACCTCCGGCGGCGCGGACGGATACACCGGCCGATCGGTGCACCGGCCACAGGAATCATCCTTCCCGCATGACAAAGCTGTCACCCCGGGACATGATCCCCGCATGAACGCCCTCCCGCCGCCCCTAGAGGGCATCACCGTCGTCGCCGTCGAGCAGGCCGTCGCCGCGCCCTTCGCGACCCGTCAGCTCGCCGATCTCGGCGCCCGGGTGATCAAGGTCGAGCGGATCGACGGGGGTGACTTCGCACGCGGCTACGACACGGCGGCCGGCGGTCTCGCCTCGCACTTCGTGTGGTGCAACCGCGGCAAAGAGTCCATCGCCCTGGATCTGAAGGATCCGCGCGGGCTGGACGTCGTACGCCAACTCGTCGCGGGCGCGGACGTGTTCGTGCAGAACCTCGCGCACGGGGCCGCCGCCCGGCTCGGGCTCGACGCGGCGACGCTGTGTGCGGCACAGCCGCGGCTGGTCGCCGTGGACATCTCCGGGTACGGCCCGAGCGGCCCGTACGCCGACAAGCGGGCCTACGACATGCTCGTGCAGTGCGAGGCGGGGCTGGTGTCGGTGACCGGGACGCCGGAGCAGCCCGTGAAGGCGGGGATTCCTGCCGCCGATATCGCGGCGGCCATGTACGCCTTCTCAGGTGTGCTCGCGGCGCTCGTGCGCCGAGGTGTGAGCGGGCGTGGTGGGCCGGTGGAGGTGTCGATGCTGGACGCGCTCGCGGAGTGGATGGGGCATCCGTTGCATCACGCGATGCACGGCGGAACTCCCCCGGCGCGCACGGGTCTTGCGCACGCCGTCATCGCTCCCTACGACGCCTATGCCACGGCGGACGGCGGACGGGTGCTGCTGTCGGTGCAGAACGACCGGGAGTGGCGGCGGCTGGCCGAACAGGTCATCCAGCGACCGGAGTTGGGGAGTGATCCCGACTTCGCCACGAACGCGGCGCGGGTCGTGAACCGGGAGCGCACCGACGCCCTCGTCGGTGCGGCGCTGGGTGGGCTCGGCGCCGACGAGGCCGTGGGGATGCTGGAGCGCGCCGGTGTGGCCTGCGCGCGGCTCAGGGACGTACAACAGCTGGCGGAGCACCCGCAGTTGGCGGCCCGGGAGCGGTGGCGGGAGGTGGGTTCGCCGGTCGGGCCGCTGCGGGCGCTGCTGCCGCCCATCACCTTGCCGGGCGGAGGCGAGGCGCGGATGGGCGATGTGCCCGCGCTCGGGGAGCACACCGAGGCGCTGCTGCGTGCCGTGGGGATGGCGGACGTAGAGATCGCAGCACTGCGCCGGGACGGTGTGGTGGCCTGAGCGCGGGCCCCCGGCAACTCCCCGGGGACACCGAGGAGTTGCTCAGCGACCGCCGAACAGTGAACGGCGCAGCCTGCGCAGTGGCGCGAAAAGCTTGACGCGGCTCACTCGGGTACCTGTGGCGCTGCGTTCCTGCGTGGTGTCACGCGAGGTGAGCTCACGCATCAACGAGGTCGCCTCTGCCGTCTCGCGCTGCGGGACGACAGGGCCGCCCAGCACCGAGAGATGGCGGTCGAGGCGCGAACTCGTCGCGCTGCTCCCGCACGTGATCGCAGGGACCCTTGCCCTGCTGCGCACTATCTGTTCCATGTCACTCCCCACCCGTACGAGTCCACCCGGCCCGGGCAGGGTAACCCTATCGCCCCAACCGAGCACTCGTGTATCGAGGTCTCAGGATTCACCTTCCCCATAAGGGTGTTGACGACCCCTCCTTGATTACTCTCCGAATCCAACCGATTTCAGGGCGAGTTGGACAACTGGCTGAGTTGTGGGCTGTGCTGAGCCTCCGTCGGGCTCCACGGTCACTGCGAGTGATGTTGCAGTTTTGTCGAGTCCGGTGGTGACCAAGGGCGTGTCGTCCTTGAAGAGCCCGAGGGAGCGCGGTTGCACATCGGGGCGCATCAGCCACAGTTGACGCACGCGCCCGCTCGGCGGTGCGCCGTATCCGCTCAGGGTGACGACCGCGCGCCCCTCCGACGCGGACGCGATCACGCCGATGCTCCGGCCCGCGCTGTCCGCGCCGGTGGTCGCGCGGGCGTCGGGAGCTGCGAGAACGTGGGCGATCTCACGTGACTGCGCCTGCTCGGCGTTCAGTTTGTCCTGGGTCTGGTTGGCCTGCACGGCGAACAGCGAGGCCACCACGAGAGCGGCGGCGGCCGTGGCGGTGGCGAACGGCGCGAAGAACGGGCGCCGTTGGGGTGCGCGGGCGCGCGAGGCCTGCGGCTGTGTGCCCCACACATGTGCCGGCAGCCGGGGTGTGTACTCCCGCGCCTGTGGTTCGCGCACATGTTCCCGCAGCGGCCCCGGCTCCTGCGGGGTCTGCCGTACGGCGGCCAGCACCCGGTCGCGCATGGCGAGCGGCGGCTGGGCCACCGTGGACCAGGCGAGGCGGACCGCGTCCTCGGTCATGGCCCGCACCTCCTCGGCGCAGCGGTCGCAGCCCCTGAGGTGCTTCTCGAACTGGCGGCGCTCGTCGGGTTCGAGGGCGTCCAGGGCGTAGGGGGCGGCGAGCGAGTGGACGTCCCCCCGGCCGAACAGTCGGGCCAGGATGCTCATGCGACACCTCCCAGGCAGTCGCGCAGCCGGGTGAGTCCGTCACGCATGCGGGTCTTGACCGTGCCCAGCGGCAGCGAGAGCCGCTCGGCCACTTCACGGTACGTATAGCCGTCGTAATAGGCGAGGGTGACGGACTGCCGTTGCAGGGCGGTGAGCCGGTCCAGGCAGCGGCGCACCAACTGCCGTTCCAGGCCTGCCTCGACCTCCTCGGTCACCTGGTCGAAGGCGGGGTGGTGGGAGCGGCGGGCCTCGCGCTGCTCGCGTTCGCCGGCCGCGCGGGCGCTGCGCACCCGGTCGACGGCCCGGCGGTGGGCGAGGGTGAGGACCCAGGACAGGGCGCTGCCCCGGCCGGGGTCGAAGCGGGCGGCGGACCGCCACATCTCCAACAGCACCTCCTGGGACACCTCCTCGGACTGCGCCGGGTCGCGCACCACCCTGCGCACCAGCCCGAACACCGGCCCGGACACCAGTCCGTACAGCTCCTCGAAGGCCCGTTGATCACCTGCCGCCACCTGCACCAGGAGCTCGTCGGCCTCCACCCGTCCCCCACTCTTCGACCGCACGCGGCCCATCCCCTCATCACATCCCGTCACACGAGGCGTTCGTAGCGAACACCTCTACGGATGGGTTACGGATCAGCTTGCCCAAAACGCGGGTCAAGGGACGGATTGGAAGGCGCCAAAAAAACTTTTCAGGTTTGACCAATCCGCCCCGGCACCTGCTCCGAATCCTCCTGCGTCAGGCAAGTTGGCACTGAGGACGGACGGCATGACACCTATCTCCAGGAGCGGTGCGGGGCGCAGGAACATCGCGGCCCTCATATGCGGCGCGCTGGCCGCTGGCGGGCTCGCGGCCGCCGGTGTGGCCGCGCTGGAACCGGGAGTGGCCTCGGCCTCCTCCCACCGGGAGGCCCCCCTCATCTCGGGGACTCCGCAGTACGACAACACGGACCTGTACGCGTTCGTCAGCCCGGACAAGCCGGACACCACGACGATCGTGGCGAACTGGATCCCGTTCGAGGAGCCCGCCGGCGGCCCGAACTTCTACCAGTTCGCGGACGACGCCCAGTACGACCTGCACATCGACAACAACGGTGACGCGCTGGACGACTTCGTCTTCCGCTACACCTTCAACACGCAGATCAAGAACAAGAAGACGTTCCTGTACAACACGGGTCCGGTGACCAGCCTCACCGACCCGGACCTCAACATCACGCAGTCGTACGACATCGAGCTCATCAAGCTCAAGAAGGGCAAGAAGGTCTCCGAGACGAAGGTCGCCGACGACATCCCGGCGGCGCCCTCGGACGTCGGCGACGCGTCGATGCCGGACTACGCCAAGCTGCGCTCGCAGGCGATCTACAAGACGTCGAACGGCGGCGCGACCTTCGCGGGCCAGGCCGACGACCCGTTCTTCGCGGACCTGCGCGTCTTCGACCTGCTGTACGGCGGCAACCTGAGCGAGGTCGGCAACGACACCCTCAAGGGCTACAACGTCAACACGATCGCCCTCCAGGTGCCGAACGACCTGATCCGGCAGTCCAAGTCCCGGCCGACCGTGGGTATTTACTCCACGACCCAGCGCAAGAACGCCAAGGGCTACTACACGCAGGTCTCGCGCCTGGGCAACCCGCTGGTCAACGAGGTCGTCAACCCGCAGAAGGACAAGGACAAGTTCAACGCGTCCGAGCCCAAGGACGACGCGCAGTTCCTGAAAAACGTGACCGAGCCGGAGATCCCGAAGCTCATCGAGTCGATCTACAAGATCAAGGCGCCGGCCGAGCCGCGCAACGACCTCGTCAGCGTGTTCCTCACGGGCGTCAAGGACCTCAACACGGAGCAGCCGTACGCGACTCCGTCGGAGATGCTGCGCCTCAACACGTCGATCAAGCCGACCGCGCACCCCAAGCGCCTCGGTGTCCTGGACGGCGACAACGCGGGCTTCCCGAACGGGCGTCGGCTCACCGACGACGTGATCGACGAGGCGCTCCAGGTCATGGAGGGTGAACTGGTCGGTTCCAAGAACGACTTGGGCGACGCGGTCGACAAGAACGACAAGGGCTTCGAGAAGTACTTCCCGTACGTCGCCGAGCCGACCTCGGGTTCGCGCGGTCCGCTCGCCAAGGGCACGACCAGCGGCAGCGACGTCAAGAACCAGCTGGGCGACGCGTTGCAGCCGGCGGGTTCGTCCTCCGGCACGGACAACATGATGCTGATCGTCGCGTCGGCGGCCTCCGGTGTCGCCGGTGTCCTGCTGATCGGCGCGGGCGTCGCGTGGTGGCGCCGCCGGATGACCCACCGCCCGTACTAAACCCCCCGACTGGCGCGGCCCGCACTTCACCTTCCCCCACGGTGCGGGCCGCGCCACCCCGTGTCGCGACTTCCCTGAGCGGTACGGCACGCGACTTCCTTGAGCAGTACGGCACTTGACCCACGTATCCCCACGTATCCACCGATCCACGGAACCACCCAGGCGATGGAGGAACGGCATGGCCCCGCGCGAGAACGACAACAAGCCGCCGAAGGACGAGCAGCCGGCGGCGACCCAGCGGGAGTGGGAGCGACTGTGGGAACAGGGCGACGACTCGGGGGGCGAGGACGGGGGCAGCACGAAGGAGGACGTCGGGCCGGAGGGTGAGCGGGACGCGGACACGGAAGCCTCCGAGGCGGCGGTCGACGACACGGACCAGGCCTCAACTCCCGTGCACGGCAACGCCGATGAGCCGGGTCACTCTCACGACCACGATCATGACCAGCACCACGATCACGATCACGATCAGGCCGATGGATCCACCACCCCCCACAGCCACACACCCCCCGTGCTCCCCCACCTCGACGACGACCGCATCGCCGCCGTACGTCGCGTAGCCGCCGCGGGCCGTCGCTGGCGGACCGTCCAACTAGCCGGTTGTGCCGCGCTGTTGGCCGTGGCGATGACCGCCGGGGCCATCGCGATGGGGGCGGCCAAGGACAGTGGGGCCACCGGGGTCGCCGCGTCGAGTGCCGTGTCGCCGGAGTTGCTCGCCAGTGGGAGCCTGGACGCGAGTATCGCCGCGCTGCAGGCCCATCTCAGGACGCAGCCCAAGGACTTCGACGGGTGGGCGACGCTCGGGCTGGCGTATGTGGAACAGGCCAGGACGAAGGGCGACCCATCCCGGTACCCGCAGGCGCAGGCCGCCTTCCAGCGGTCGTTGAAGATCTCGCCCGCCAACGAGAACGCCCTTGAGGGCCGTGCCGCGCTCGCGGCAGCCCGGCACGAGTTCAAGGAAGCGCTCACCTACGCGGACCAGGTGCTGAAGGAGAACCCCTACAGCGAGCGCGCCCTGTGCTCCCGTATCGACGCGCTCGTCGAACTCGGCCGCTACGCCGACGCGTCGAAGGCCGCCGACCTCGCCGACGCCCGCAAGCCCGGCGTCCCGGTCTTCACCCGGTACGCGTACGTGCACGAACTGCGCGGCGATGTCACCACGGCCCGCCGGGTCCTGGAGCAGGCCCTCGCCGCCGCCACCTCCCCCGGCGACATCTCGTACGTCGCCGGCACGCTCGGCCAACTCGCCTGGAACCAGGGCGACTACAAGACCGCCCTGAACGACTACGGCCGTGCCCTCGCCGCCGACGAGAACTACCTCCCCGCCCTGGAGGGCCGCGCCCGCACCCAGGCCGCCCTGGGCGACCGCGCCGACGCCATCAAGGGCATGGAGCTGGTGGTCTCCCGCTACCCGCTGCCCCAACCCCTCGTGGAACTCGGCGAGTTGTACGAGAGCCGGAGCGCCGAGGGCGACAAGACCAAGGCCGACGACCAGTACGCCCTCGTCGACGCCTGGATCGCGCTGGCCCGCGCCAACGGCGTCAACGCCGACCTGGACACCGCACTCGCCGCCGCCGACCACGGCGACGTCAAGTCGGCCCTGAAGGCCGCCCGCGCCGAGTGGGCCCGCCGCCACACCGTGCACACCGCGGACGCCCTCGCCTGGGCCCTGCACGTCAACGGCCTGGACAAGGAAGCCCTCCCCTACGCCCGCCAGGCCACGGCCACGAATTACCACAACGCCTCGTTCATCTACCACCTCGGCATCATCGAACTCGCCACGGGCCACAAGGCGGACGGCCGCGCCCACCTGACCAAGGCCCTGAAGCTGAACCCGGGCTTCTCACCGCTGGGCGCGAGCAAGGCCCGTAAGGCGTTGGAGGCAACCAAGTGACGCCGGTCCGCCGCCTGTTGGCTTCCGCGGCGACCGTCCTCACGGCCGCCGGCGCGCTCCTGCTGGTCCCCACGACCGCCGCGAGCGCGCACCCCCTCGGCAACTTCACCGTCAACCGCTACGACGGTCTCGTCGTCGCCCCGGGCGAGCTGCGCGTCACGCACATCGAGGACCTCGCCGAGATCCCGGCGACCCAAGTCAAGCCGGAGATCAAGCGGTTGGGCATGACCGAGTGGGCCCGGCAGCGCTGCGACAAGGCCGCCGAGGGCAGCAAGGTCACCGTCGACGACCGTACGGTCGCCCTCACACCCGGCAGCAGTACCGCACGGCTGCGGCCGGGGCAGGCCGGGCTCAACACCCTGCGCCTGGAGTGCAGTTCGACCGCCCCGCTGCCCAAGGGGAGCACGGTCACCCTGGGCTTCCACAGCGCGGGGCTGACCACCGGCCCGGGCTGGCGGGAGATCACCGCGCGCGCCGACCGGATGACGCTCACCAAGTCGGACGTGGCGACGAAGTCGAACTCGCACGAACTCACCAGCTATCCCAAGGACTTGCTCTCCTCCCCCGACGACACCACAACCGCGTCCCTGCACGCGCGCCCCGGCGGCCCGGCCCTCACCGACGCCGACCAGTCCACGTCGGAACCGCCCGCCGCCTCCGTGCTGCCGCGCGGCGCCGACCGCTGGACGGAGGCCCTGAACAACCTGGTGGCCCGCCACCACCTCACCGTCGGCTTCGCCGCCCTCGCCCTGCTCATCGCGGTCGCCCTGGGCGCGATGCACGCGCTCGCCCCCGGCCACGGCAAGACCCTCATGGCGGCCACGGCAGCCGCGCGAGGCGGTCGCGCCCGCCTCAAGGACGTCCTCCCGCTCGCCGCCTCGGTCACCGTCACCCACACCCTCGGCGTGATCGCCCTGGGCCTCCTGGTCACGGCCGGCTCCGCCGCGACCCCCTCGGTGATCGCCTGGCTGGGCATCGCGAGCGGCGTCCTGGTCCTCTTCGCGGGCACCAACCTCGTACGCCGGGCATGGCGCAACCGCCCACGCCCGCAAGCCCCTTCACACCCGCACCCCCACGAGCACCCTCACGACCACGACCACGACCACCCGCACGAGACCGCCAAGACCCCCGAGCGCGCACTCGTCCTGGTCTCCGCCCACACCGAAGCCGCGCCCACGGCCCCCCACGCCGAGACCCACGCGCACCCCCACCCCCACCCCCACAGCCACGACGACGACCACCAGCACGGTCACAACCACGACCACGGCCATGACCACCCGCACCCCCACGACCACGCCGTGGAACACACGCACGGCGGCTTCACCCACACCCACGAGACCGCCCCCACCGTCCGCGGCACGATCCTGCTCGGTTTCGCCGGTGGGCTGGTCCCCAGCCCCTCCGCCGTGGTCGTCCTCGTGGGCGCCGCGGCGCTCGGTCAGGCCTGGTTCGGGCTGCTGCTCGTCGTCGCGTACGGCGTCGGCCTCGCCCTCACCCTCACCGCCGCCGGATTCGCCGTCGTCAAGCTGGGTACAGGGATGAACCGAGTGCTGGACCGGCGTCCCCGCTGGACCACCAGCCCCATGGCGGTGCTGGTCCGCCGGACCTTGCCGCTGGGATCGGCGTTCGTCGTCGTGGCCCTCGGGGTCGGACTGGTGCTCAAGGGGGCGGCATCAGCGCTCGGCTGAGTTACGTTTGGCGAAAATTCGCCCGGCTGCGAATGGGGGGAGCCCATGTCCGAAGATCCGGGCACTGAACGTGTGATCGCGGGCCGCTACCGGCTCCTGTCCCCCCTCGGTGAGGGCGGGATGGGCACCGTGTGGCGGGCCCGCGACGAGGTGCTGCAACGCGAGGTCGCCGTCAAGGAGGTGCGCGCGCCCGGCGGACTTGCCTCCGACGACGTGGAGCGGATGTACGCCCGCCTTGAGCGCGAGGCGTGGGCGGCGGCCCGGGTCGCCAACCGCAACGTGGTGACGGTGTACGACGTGGCGACGGAGGACGGCCGCCCGTGGATCGTCATGGAGCTGGTGCGGGGTGTCTCCCTGGCCGATCTCCTGGACGCCGAGGGGCCGTTGACACCGCAGCGGACCGCGCACATCGGTGCCGAGGTGCTGGCCGCGCTGCGCGCCGCGCACGACGCCGGGGTGCTGCACCGGGACGTGAAACCGGCCAACGTGCTGATGTCGAACGACGGTCGGGTCGTCCTGACCGACTTCGGTATCGCCATGGTGGAGGGCAGTTCGGCGCTCACCATGACCGGCGAGGTCATCGGCTCGCCCGAATTCCTCGCCCCGGAGCGGGCGTTGGGCCGTACGCCGGGCCCCGAGTCCGATCTGTGGGCGCTCGGTGTGCTGCTGTACGCGGCGGTCGAGGGCCACTCGCCGTTCCGCCAGAACACCCCGCTGAGCACCCTGCGCGCGATCGTCGACGAGGAGTTGCCGACCCCGCGGCTGGCGGGACCGCTCACCCCGGTCATCGAGGGCCTGCTGCGCAAGGACCCGGCCGAACGGCTCTCCGCCGAGCAGGCGGAGCAGGATCTACGGCTGGTCGCCGCGGGCGGTACTCCTCGCGCGTCCACGGCGCCGACGACGCCGTACTCGCCGACGATGGCGGGGTATCCGCAGGACGGCTACTCCCAGCAGGACTCGCGGACGCCGCCGCAGCCGGTGCAGGGGTTCGGGCCGCCGCCCGACTCCTACTCGACGCCGACGGCCGCGGACGAACCGCACCGCAACCGGCGGGCGGCCGCCGTGCTGATCGCGGGGCTGATCGCGCTGGCCCTGGCGATCGGCGGGCTGACGTACGCGTTCATGAACCGGAACGACGACAAGGACGCGAACGCGGGCAAGGACACCAGTACGCCCAAGAGCCAGCCCTCGGACGGGACTTCGCCCAGTGCGAGCAGCGAGACCACGGCCGCGAGCGAAACGCCGAGCCCGAGCGCCAGCAAGTCGTCCTCGGCGCCGCAGTCGGTGAAGGTGTCGGTGGAGGGCGCCAACACCGAGTACTCCGGCAGCTGTCCGCCGCCGAACGCGAAGGCGCCGACCTTCACGGCGAGCATCACGGTGGGGAAGCTGCCCGCCCAGGTGTCCTACCGGTGGGTGACGAAGACCGGTTCGGTCTCCAACCCCGGCTGGAAGACGCTGTCGTTCCCGTCGGGCGGCGGGAAGACCAAGCAGGACCGCGTGTTCCTGACGACGTACTCGACCAGCGGGACGTTCAAGAACGAGATCAGTGTCGAGATCCGCAGCCCGGTGAAAGAAGAGTCCAACTCGGTGCCGTTCTCGGTGACTTGCGTGGCGGAGACCCCGTCGGACGGGGCCTCCCCCTCGGATTCGGCATCACCCTCTGACGGTTGAGACGTCAGACCGCGCCGGTCAGGACCGGCAGATAGCCGCCGGACTGGCCGGCCGCGGTCGGGTGGTACGACTCGGTGATGCTCAGCAGGTTGAGGCTGTGCAGCCAGGAGCTGCCGGAGCAGATCTCGTGGCCGGTGAACTTGGTGCGTACGTCGCCGTAGGTGAAGCCGTGGTCGGCGGCGCGCTTGGCGAGGGCGGCGTCGAGGTAGTCGGCCGCGCCGTTGATGGCGGAGCGCTTGGTCGCGGAGAGGCCGAGGCAGGTGGTGCCGAGTTTGTAGAAGCGCGGGTAGCCGAGCACGACCACGTGCGCGGCGGGGGATTTGGCGCTGATCGCCGAGTAGACCTTGTCGAGGAGGCCGGGCAGCGTCGAGTCGACGTACGCCTTCGCGGTGGCGATCCGGCTGAGGCAGGCGCTGTCGGACTGCAGGACACAGGTCGTCATGACGTCGCTGAAGCCGGCGTCGTTGCCGCCGACACTGATCGAGACGAGGGCGGTCGAGGTGCTGAGGGTGCCGAGCTGGTTGGCGAGAACATCACCCGTACGAGCGCCCGAGCAAGCCTTGAAGTCGAACGTCGAGGGTGAATGCGCGGCCGCCCAGAGGTAGGGGTACGCCTTGGTGCTGCGGTCACAGGACCCGCTGGAGCTGATCTTGCTGCCCGCGCCGACCCCGGAGGAGTAGGAGTCGCCGAGGGCCACATAGCCGCCGGTGGCGGCGAGTTGGGACGCCTGCGCCATCGTCGCCCCGGTGAGGGCGCATGCGGTGGCGAGGAGGAGCGAGGTCACGTATGCCGTAAATCGGGAACGTCTCATGGAACCTCCCTTAGCAGGATCTCTGCCACAACCGTGGTAGCAGCGACACGCACCGGCGGGAAGTGTCCATGCCAACGGAGAGATTGATTGCGTGCTCATGACAGGTCTGTGACAGGCCGTCAACTCCCTTGAACCACACCGGTTCATGACCCAGGCTTTGCTCAGCCTTGGTGCGGAACGCAACGCTCCAGGGTTGTGCGCGCGACAGCGTGCGCACCCCCACAGTCGCGCGCCGACCCGGGCGCGCGCCGCCTGGAGGAGGACTCCCTCGAATGGCACTCCTGCGTAGCAACAAGCTCCGGCTCGCCGCGATCACCGGCGCCGCCACCGCCGCTCTCGTCGGCGGGCTCACCGCACTCCCCGCCCAGGCCGCCCCGGCCACGGGCACGGTACTGGCCGCCGGCTCCCCCACAGCCGTCGACGGCAGCTACATCGTCACCCTCAAGAAGAGCGCCGGTCTCAAGGCGTCCTCGGCCGCGGGCAAGGGGCTGGTCAAGGAGTACGGCGGCACGGTCACGAAGACGTTCGGCACAGTACTGAACGGCTACTCGGCGAGCCTCAGCGCGACCGAGGCGAAGAGACTCGCCGCCGATCCGGCGGTCGCCGCAGTGGAGCAGAACCAGCGCGTCCACCTGACCGATACCACCCAGTCCAGCGCGCCCTGGGGCCTGGACCGCATCGACCAGGCCGCACTGCCGCTCTCGGGGACGTACACCTACCCGGACAGCGCGGGCAGCGGCGTGACCGTGTACGTCATCGACACCGGCGTGCGGATCACGCACACCCAGATCAGCGGCCGTGCCGCGTACGGCTACGACGCGGTCGACGGCGACACCACCGCCTCCGACGGCAACGGCCACGGCACGCATGTGGCGACGACGATCGCGGGTTCGACGTACGGCGTCGCCAAGAAGGCGAACATCGTGGCGGTCCGGGTGCTCGACAACAGCGGCTCGGGTACGACGGCCGGGGTGATCGCGGGCATCGACTGGGTGACCTCGAACCACACCACGCCGGCGGTCGCCAACATGTCGCTCGGCGGCTCCGCCTCCACCTCGCTCGACACGGCGGTCGCCAACTCCATATCGAGCGGCGTGACTTACGCGGTCGCGGCGGGCAACAGCGCCGCCAACGCCTCCTCGTACTCCCCCGCCCGGGTCTCCGCCGCGATCACGGTCGGCGCGACCACCAGCACGGACGCCAAGGCCAGTTACTCCAACTACGGTTCGATACTGGACATCTTCGCGCCCGGCTCGTCGATCCTGGCGGGCTACAACACCAGCGACACCGCCACCGCCACCCTGTCGGGCACCTCGATGGCGACCCCGCACGTGGCGGGCGCGGCTGCCGTCTACCTCGCGGGCCACACCTCGTCGACTCCGGCCCAGGTCGCCACGGCCCTGGTGAACGGCGCCACTTCGGGCGTCGTGACCAGCGCGGGCACGGGTTCGCCGAACAAGCTGCTGAAGCTCGTCTCGTAACACCCGCCCGCACCACGCTCACCCGCTCCACCCGCTCCACCGCTCCGCCCGAACAGCCGTTTCCCCGGAGGCAGCACACGCCTCCGGGGAACATCCTTTCGGGGATGCACGAGAACCGGTGCAAGCGGCTTCCGCACCTTGACGTGCCCGGTCGGGCTGCGCGACATTGAAGTCCGGCATCCGGCGCGCTGGGGGGCAAAGTCGCCAATGCAGACCATACGTATCAAGAGACCATCCGTCGCTGACACCGAGCGGGCACGGCCAGGACCGGGGAGGGATCTGGCACCGCTGCTCGCAGGCGTGGCAGTCGCCGTGGGAGGGGTCGGGGCGCTGCTCGCGCTTGCCGACTCGGGATCACCGTTGCGCGGTCCGTTCGCGCTGTTCTTCCTGTTCGCTGCGCCGGCTTCGGCAATTGCCGCGGTGTTGCGCGGACTTGATCCTTTCGGCCGTGTTCTCACCTCGGTGGCGGGCGCGGTGGTCGTCGACATGCTGGTGGCCCAGGGAATGCTGGCCGTACACCGGTGGTCGGTCGACGGCGGAATCATCACGGTGGCGGTGATCAGTGGCCTGATAGCGCTATCGGTATTCATACGGCATATGCCGGGCCGCACAACGGCTGACAAAGTTGTGTAACGGTCAAACCAACAAAAACGTGAGACCTCCTTCCAGGTCTTGCCATACAGGTTCAATCATCAATACCGTCGTACATCTCACCCGCACTGGTTCATCATTGAGCGGCTCTAGGGGAGGGCTCAAGGACCGCGATGGATCCGGGGCGGGGCGCGGTAGGGGGGTGCCGTGCTCGGTGACCGAATTCTGTGACCGAGTCGTCCGCGCGGCCGGCTTTCATGTTTTCCGGGGGTCGACCAGTTTTGCCAGCTCACCATGCGTGCACGGAGATCCGTATTCTCCGTGGCGCCCGTGAGAACCCCCCTTTCGAACCGGAGCACAGAGCCGGGCCGCCCAGGGGCGGGCGGTCCGCCGGACGAGAGGGACCAGATTCGTGAGTTCTGTTCTGCGCCCAGCTGCATCGGGCCAAGATCCGTTAATGTCGGCCATTTACCGGCCCATCTCCTCTCACCTGGCGATCACACCGCCGGTGAGCGTGGTGATTCCCGCCATGAATGAGGCGGAGAATCTCCCTTACGTCTTCAAGACACTGCCCGCGTGGATACACGAAGTGGTTCTTGTGGACGGCAATTCCACCGACAACACCGTCGAGGTGGCCCGCGAGCTGTGGCCCGGGGTCAAGGTCGTCGAACAGCAGGGCAAGGGCAAGGGGGATGCCCTGATCACCGGGTTCGAGGCTTGTAGCGGCGACATCATCGTGATGGTCGACGCGGACGGCTCGGCCGACGGACACGAGATCGTCAAGTATGTCTCCGCCCTCGTCTCGGGCGCGGACTTCGCCAAGGGCTCCCGCTTCGCCAACGGCGGCGGCACGGACGACATGACGTTCATCCGCAAGCTCGGCAACTGGGCGCTGTGCACGATCGTCAACCGCAAGTTCGGCGCCCGCTACACCGATCTCTGTTACGGATACAACGCGTTCTGGCGGCACTGCCTCGACAAGATCGACCTCGACTGCACCGGCTTCGAGATCGAGACACTCATCAACATCCGGGTGGTCAAGGCCGGTCTCAAGGTGCAGGAGATCCCCAGTCACGAGTACCTCCGTATCCACGGCACGAGCAATCTGCGGGCCGTGCGGGACGGAATCCGGGTGCTCAAGGTGATCCTCAAGGAGCGCTCCAACCGGCGTGCGCTGCGCCGTCGTTCGCACTCCACGATGATCGACACGCTCGACCCGCAACGCGATCCTCAACTCGACAAGCAGCTCGACCCGCAGCTCAACTCGGTGCGGGGAGAGGTGTCTTGAGCAGTCCCGACATCTCCGTCGTGATCTGCGTCTACACCGAGGACCGCTGGGAGGACATCCTCGCGGCGGTCTCCTCGGTGCGGGCGCAGTCACGGCCCGCGCTGGAGACGTTGCTGGTCGTCGACCACAACCCCGCTCTCCTGGACCGACTCACCAGGGAGTACAAGGACGTCGAGGAAACCGGTGAGGTCCGCGTGCTGGCGAACGCGGGCCCGCGCGGTCTGTCCGCGGGCCGCAACACCGGCATCGCCGTCTCGCGCGGCGAGGTCATCGCCTTCCTCGACGACGACGCCGTGGCCGAGCGGGAGTGGCTGCGGTACTTCACCGAGGCGTACACCGATCCGAAGGTGATGGCCGTCGGCGGCCGCACGATGCCGATCTGGGCGTCGGGGCGCCGACCCGCCTGGTTCCCCGAGGAGTTCGACTGGGTGGTGGGCTGCACGTACAAGGGCCTACCGCCGGGCCGGGTCCGGGTGCGCAACGTCCTCGGCGGCAACGCCTCGTTCCGGCGTACGGCGTTCGACGCGGCCGGCGGCTTCGCGACCGGTATCGGACGCGACGGCGACAAGCGTCCGCTGGGCGGCGAGGAGACGGAACTCTGCATCCGGCTCACGCGGGCCAGACCGGACGCGGTGCTCCTGATCGACGACCGGGCGGTGATCCACCACCGGGTGCCCGCGGTGCGTGAGCACTTCGGGTACTTCCGCACGCGTACGTACGCCGAGGGTCTCTCCAAGGCGCTGGTGGCCCGAAGTGTCGGCGCTGACAAGGGACTTGAGTCGGAGCGCCGGTACACGACCCGGGTCCTGCCGGCCGGGGTCGTGCGCGGGCTGCGCGACGCCGTGTTCGCCCGTCCGGGCGGCGCGGGCCGGGCGGGCGCGATCGTCGCCGGGGTGTTCACGGCGGCGGGCGGGTATGTCGTCGGAAGCGTCCGGGCCCGGCGCGGCGGGGCAACCTACGCGGTGGTGGAGATCGAGGGGACGCACGCGAGCGCGGGGGCGGGCGCGGGGGCGGTAATGAGCGCGGAGGGCGGACATGAGCACGGGGAGGCACGCGGGCGTGGGGAAGCACGCGGGCATGGGGGCGCGCACGGGCATGGGGACGCACCCGAACGCGGGAGCGGACACGGACGCGCGGACACACACGGACGCGGTGGCCGCGACGAGCGCGGCGGGGGGCGACCATGAGTGACACACCGGTGCCGATCCTGATGTACCACTCGATCGCCGCCGCCCCGAACGACGCCACCCGCGAACTGTCCGTCGCGCCCGAGGCGTTCGCGGAGCAGCTGGCACTCCTGGGCGACCTGCGCTTCACGCCCGTCAACACGGCTGATCTGGCCGCGAGTTGGCGCTCCGGCAAACCGCTGCCCGAGCGCCCGGTCCTGATCACCTTCGACGACGGCTACGAGGGTGTGCACCGGCACGCACTGCCCGCGCTGGCCCAACACGGCTTCGCGTCCACCCTGTTCGTCACCACCGGCTGGATCCGCGGCGCCCACGACACCGGCGGCGGCCTGGACACCATGCTGGACTGGGACCAGGTGCGCGAACTCGCGGGCGCGGACGTCGAGATCGGCGGCCACAGCCACACCCACCCGCAGCTCGACCAGCTCGACGACGAGACCCTACGGACGGAGCTGGTCCGGTGCCGGGAGATCGTCGCCGACGAACTCGGCGCCGTACCCGTCTCGTTCGCGTATCCGTACGGCTACTCCAGCCGCCGGGTGCGCCAGGCGGTACGGGAGACCGGGTTCGCGCAGGCGCTCGCCGTCGGCAACGACCTCGCCCGGCGCCGCCAGGGGCCGTACGCGCTAAGGCGGGTAACTGTGCGCCGCAGTACGGGAGTCGAGGAGTTCGAGCGGCTCGTCGAGGGCCGTGCGATCGCCCGTAACTTCGCCAGGGACCGTGCCCTCACCCAGGGGTACGCCATGGTCCGCAGAGCTCGACAGGTCCGCCGGAAGGCCAGCCGTTCCCGTGTCTGACACGACGACCACCACCCAGGACGCGGCGCCCGAGACCGAGGCGCCCCAGCGGACGGGGCGCCGACTGCGCCTGCCGGGAAGGAGCAAGTCCTCCGGCGGCAGCCCGCTGTTCCGCAACGCCTACGCCCTGATGCTCAACACCGGGATCTCCGCGGTGCTGGGGCTGGGCTACTGGCTGATCGCCGCCCACTACTACTCGCCCACCGCGGTCGGCCAGGGCTCGGCTGCCATCGCCGCGATGAAGCTGCTGGCCGGGCTCACGGCGGTCACGCTGACCGGCGCCCTGGCCCGCTTCATCCCGGTCGCCGGACGCGCCACCGGACGCCTCATCTTCCGTACGTACGCGGGCAGTTCGATCGTCGTCGCGTGCGGGGCCGGGATCTTCCTGCTGACCCTGAGCGACTGGGGACCCTCGTACCGCTTCCTGCACGGGCCGATCCCCGCGCTCGGCTTCGTGGTCGCGGTCGTCGCCTGGAACCTGCTCACACTCCAGGACGGGGTGCTGACCGGGCTGCGCAGCGCGCCCTGGGTGCCGGTGGGCAACACCGTGTTCTCCGCGGTGAAGTTGGCGCTGCTCGTGGGGCTGGCGTCGGTGTTCGCCGCGAGCGGTGTCTTCGTGTCGTGGGTCGCCGCGATCGCGTTCTCCGTGGTGCCGCTCGGCTGGCTGGTGTTCCGGCGGCTGGTGCCCCGGCACATCAAGGCGACCGAGGAGCACGCGAAGCCGCCGACGCTGCGGGAGATCGGCAGGTTCCTCGCCGGGGACTACACCGGCTCGCTGTTCTCGCTCGCCGTGGTCTACCTGGTGCCGGTGATCATCGCCTCGCAGGTCAGCTCCGAGGACAACGCGTACTTCTACATCACCACGACGATAGGCGGCACGGTCAACCTGCTCGCCATCAACATGGGCGCCTCGCTGACCGTCGAGGGCTCCCACGACCCGGCGCGCATCGCCGCCAACACCCGGGCCGCGCTCAAGCGGATGGCCCGGATCATGCTGCCGATCTGCGGGCTGCTGTTCATCGGGGCGCCGTACATCCTGGGCGTGTTCGGCGCGGGCTACGCGGACGCGGCGACGCCGCTGCTGCGCTGGTTCGCGGTGGGCGCGCTGCTGCGGGTCCTCATGGAGACGTACTTCGCGGTGCTGCGCGCGCAGAGCCGCACCGGTGGACTCGCCTGGCTGCAAGGCCTGTTGTGTGTCCTGGTGCTCGGTCTGACACTGCTGCTGCTCCCCCGCATGGGCCTGACCGGCGCGGGCGTCGCCGAGATCTCCAGCCTCGCGGTGATCGTGGCGATCGCCGCGCCCAAGCTCTTCAAGACGCTACGGGCCGCACCGGCCGCGGAGTTGCCCGAGGACGCGGCACCCGACGGGGACCTCGCCGACCTGGGCGCCCGCGAGGTCCCGGCCACCGCGCCGCGCCGTCGTGGTCCGGCCTGGGCGCTCGACTCCGACACCCTCGCGCTCGGCATCCACGTCGACTTCGACCACCTGGAACGCCGGCCCGACGTACGCCCGGGCCCCGGCACCCCGCCCACCGGCACGCCCATCGTGTCCGGCGAGCAGCGGCCGACCTGGGCGCTCGGCATCAAGCGGTCCGAGATCGTGGGACTGCCGGTGGAGGAACGGGAACCCGGCTCGGAGTCCTCGGTGAGCCCGTCCGCCGAGCCGGAGGTGGACGCGCCGTTCGAGCCCGCCAACGGCTCCGACCGCGTGGTCGTACCGGAGGAATCGCTCGTACGGGAACAGGCCCGGGCGGACGCGGCGGAGCAGGAGCGGAAGGCGCGGGAGTCCGAAGTGCCGCCGCCCGCACGCCCGTTGTCCCTGCGCGAGCGCCTGATGCCCACCCGTCCCGGTGTCGTCCTCGGCTGTCTGCTGGTCGCCGCGCTGCTCCTGTACTGGGTGCCCGCGGCGCGGCTCGGCGAGTCCGATCTGGACCGCATGGGCGGGCTGGGCCTGATCTCGGTGCTGCCGCTGCCCACGCTGGTCGGCGCCGCGCTGCTGATCGTGGTGTTCGCCTCGCTGCTGTGGCTGGGCCGCGAGCACAAGGCGCTGCTGCTGATCACCCTGCTCGCGACGGTGGTCTCGCTGCACGCGCTGCCCGCGGTGATCGAGCCCGAGCCGCGTTTCCCGACGGCGTGGCAGCACCTCGGGTTCATCGACTACATCGACCGCACCGGGTCGGCCGTACCCGACCTGGACGCCCGCTGGAGCTGGCCGGGCTTCTTCGCGGTGGCCGCGTTCATCGGCAAGGCGTGCGGGGTCACCGACTGGTCCGAGGTGATCCGCTGGTGGCCCACGGCCATCCAACTCGCCTATCTGGCACCGATGTTCCTGCTCGTGCGCTCACTGCGGGCGAGCTGGCGGGCGAAGTGGACCGGCATCTGGATCTTCGTGCTCAGCGGCTGGGTCGGCCAGGACTACTTCTCCCCGCAGGGCTTCACGTTCCTCCTCTACCTGGCCTTCGTCGCGATCCTCCTGGTCTGGTTCCGGGCACCGCACGTCCTGTGGACGAAGATCCGGCCCGGCGAGGCGGAGGTCGAACCCACCGACCGGCGCCAACAGGCCGTCCTGCTCCTGGTGTTGATCGGTCTGTTCGCGGCGAGCGTCCCGGCCCACCAGCTCACGCCGTTCGTGATGCTGGGCGTGCTCATGGTCCTCGTCCTGATCGGCCGCTCCGAACTCCGCGGCCTGCCCATCCTGTTCGGGGTGCTGGTCGCGGTCTGGCTCGGTTTCATGGCCGAGCCGTACTGGTCCGGGCACTTCAACGACCTGTTCGGCGGGGTCGGCGGCGTCGGCAGCAATGTCTCGACGTCCGTCTCCGGCCGTATCCAGGGCGGCAGTTCGACCCACAAGCTGGTCCTCTACACCCGCGTCCTGCTGGCCGGCGGTGTCATGGCCTTCGCCTGCTGGGGCTGGTGGCGCCGCCGCGACCACAAGTACCGCGAACGCTCCCTCCTCGTCCTCACCTTCGTCCCGTTCCTGGGCTTCGGCATGCAGTCCTACGGCGGCGAGATGGCGCTGCGCGTCTTCATGTTCGCGGTGCCGGGCGCGGCCCTGCTCGCGGGCCTCGCCCTCTTCCCGCGCACCGGCGCCACCGCCAAGGAGCGCGAGAAGGACCGGATGAGCCTCGCCCCGCTGGCCGCCCTGCTCGCCGGGCTGCTGCTCATGAGCGGCTTCCTGGTGGCCCGTTGGGGCAACGAGGGCTTCGAGCGGGTGCGGCCCGGCGAGGTCGCGGCCATGAACTACGTGTACGCCCACGACAAGCCGACCGTACGACTGCTGTGGCTGACCGAGGACACGGTCAACGACGTGACGCCGGCGATGCCGTGGGGCGCGAAGGACATGGAGCGGGTCAACTACGTTCCCACGCTGGCCCCTTCGGACCCGGTGCTGGTGTCCGGTCTGGTGAAGGCGCTCAAGGACGCGGGCCCGAACTCGTATCTGATGCTCAACAAGAGCCAGGTCGTCTCGCTCCAGCTGGACGCGGGCTACTCGGCGACCTGGGAGTCCCGGCTCATCCAGAACCTGGACAACCGGCAGGAGTTGAAGAAGGTCCTCGTCAACGCCGACGTGACCATGTACTCCCTGCGCGAGCAGCCGGCGGGTGCGGTCCCGAAGCCCGATCCCGGGCCGATCGGACCGCAGATCACCTGGACGCCGTGGTCGGTGGTCGGCGCGCTCGCCGCCCTCGCCCTGATCCTGATGCTGACGGCCCGCGAGGTCGTCCGGGTCGCGGTCCGGCCGAGTGTGCGTCAACTACGGTGGCTACAGAGCAGTTTCTGGTTCTCGCTGCCGCTGCTGGCGGTGGTACTGGCCTCGCTGGTGCAGCGGTTCCTGACGATGAAGTGACCGTGCAGCAGCGGAGTTCCGGGGTTCTACGGGGTCAAGTGGCTTATCGCGTGAGCCACTTGACCCCGTAGGCCGCCAGGTCGAATTCCTTGCCGTCGACCTTCGCGCTGATCTGCCGGTCCAGGGTGTTCACGACCAGGATCGTCCTGTCGGTGGCGAGGACCCGTACGTTGGGCACGTCGTCGGCGGCGACCGACACGGTCTCGTACGTCGTGCCCGGACCGAAGGCCGCGTCGAAGCGGGACACCAGGTCGTACATGGGGAGTTGCTTCCCGCCGTCGGAACTGTCGGTCGGTGTCCACAGGCAGCCCGCGCAGTCCGTGCCCTTCTCGTCCTCCGGGTTCCAGTAGAAGCCGGAGGTGGCGCCGCCCTTGGCCATGGCGATCATGCCGGTGGCCTGGACGGCGACGCGGTGGGTCTCGGACCAGCCCTTGCGGTCGTCGTTGCCGTCGGCGGGCTCGACGTAGTACTCGGCCCACCACAGCGGCAGGTCGTGCGTCTGCTGCCGTACCCACTCGCTCACCGCGGTGAGCTTGTCGGTGGCCCCGAACTCGTTGGGCAGCAGGTCGTCGTCGTTGGTGTAGCTGGAGCCGTCGACGACCACGAAGTCCGCGCCGACCTTGTTCTTGTTCCAGTAGTCGAAGGCGTCGATGATCCGCTGGTCCATCGCGCCCCAAGTCCCCTTGAAGGTGCTGGAGGCGTTCGCGTCGCGCGGGTCCACGCTGTCCATCACCAGATACGGACCGCCGACCATGATCTTCGGGTTGACCTTCTTCAGCGCCTTGTAGACGAGGTTGTAGAGCTGGGTGTAACCCTCGTAGTCCCAGCGCTGTTTCGCGTCGTTCCAGAAGCCCTTGAACTCGTTCCACACGATGAAGTGGGTGACGTCCGGATACCGCTTGGCGACCGTCGCGGCGAGCGCCGCGTAGTCCGCGTAGTGCTCGGGCTTCGGCGCCGTCTCCAACGAGGCCTGGCTCCAATCGGTGTTGCCGACACCGGACTTGCCGCCCTTCATCCAGTCCGGGGAGCAGCACAGCGTGATGACGGGGGTGCCGCCCGACTTGCGCATGAAGTCGACGCGGCGGTCCAGGGCGCCGAAGTCGTAACGCCCCTTCACCGGCTCGGGGTTGTCGGCGCCCCAGCCCATGATGGCCTGGTCCTGGGGGAGTTGGGACTTCGCCAGCAGCCCCTCGACGCGCTCGGTCGCGGTGTCGCTGCCCTCGTCGGCGCTGTACTGGGTGTGGGTGAAGCCCCAGCCGACCTCCGGCCGGTCCTCGTCGGGCGGGCTCGCCGGAGTGCCGTGCACCTTGTCGCCGTCGCGCGAGGTGCCCGCGGTGCTGCCGCCGCCGGGCAGCGTGTTGATCAGGGTCACGATCAGGGCCAGTGCGGCCACACCCACGCCGAGCAGCGCGGTGAGCCGCCACCGCAGTGCCCCCGAATTCCACCCATGACGTCCCATCAAGGGCAACAGTAACGTCGGTTCCGGGCGGTGGGGCAGGTCTGCGCGTGCACAGCCTTGTAACAGGAAGGAGGGGATACACGGCGGACACAAGCGGGACACATCGGATGCATCGGGCGCACCTGGCGGAGGCGACACTCGGGGGCGCACTACGGAAAGCGGGTGCACGGGGCGTCCCTGTGCCGGATCATGGCCCCATGTCCGCTAACCCACACGACGCTCTGCCGATCAGGCTCAACGTCGACGACTCCGACTCCCCGTCCGATGTCGTCGACGCGCTGTTCCTCGGCCGCTTCGCGACGGGCGAGCAGCCGTACTCGCACGCGGCGAACATCGACCGCGTACGGTCCGGGGCGACCCTGCTCCCGCCGGGCGCCCGCGTGCTGCGCGCCGCCCGCGACGACGACCGCAGCGCGACGCTGGCCGAGGGCGACGGCTGGACCCTGCTGATCTCCCGCTGGAACAGGGGCGCCGACGTCACGGTCACGGCGACGACCGAGGAGCTCGCCGAGAAAGTCCTCGACCAGGCGACCGACGGCGCGGCCGACGAGCCCGAACCGCAGCCGGAGAACGTGACGATGGGGTTCTGGTACGTCTCCCCCAGGCGCGGCCCGCACCGGACGACCCGGCAGATCTCGGCGGGCACGTGGGACGAGGTGCGCGCCAACTACACGCGTCCGGTGGCCGACGCGATGGACACCCTGATGAAGACGACGCCGGAGGACATCGCGGGCCGGCTGCTGTTGCTGCACGGCCCGCCGGGCACCGGCAAGACCTCGGCGCTGCGCACGCTGGCCCGTTCCTGGCGGGACTGGTGTCAGGTGGACTGTGTGCTGGACCCGGAGCGGCTGTTCAGTGACGTCGGCTATCTGATGGACATCGCGATCGGCGAGGACGACACGACGGGGAAAGGGCGTTGGCGGCTCCTCCTCCTTGAGGACTGCGACGAGCTGATCCGCGGCGAGGCGAAGCACACGGCGGGCCAAGCCCTGTCCCGCCTCCTCAACCTCACGGACGGCCTCCTCGGCCAGGGCCGCAACGTCCTGGTGGGCGTCACCACCAACGAGGACCTGGAGCGCCTCCACCCCGCCGTGGTCCGCCCCGGCCGCTGCCTGGCCCGTATCGAGGTCGGCGCGCTCACCCGCAAGGAGGCGGTGAACTGGCTCGGCACGGAGGAGGGAGTGGGCCGCGAGGGCGCGA
Organism: Streptomyces prunicolor; assembly: GCF_045162825.1. Classification (NCBI taxonomy): domain Bacteria; kingdom Bacillati; phylum Actinomycetota; class Actinomycetes; order Kitasatosporales; family Streptomycetaceae; genus Streptomyces; species Streptomyces prunicolor. Next base: position 2,292,192 of record NZ_CP108676.1, read on the forward strand.
CCCTGGCGGAGCTGTACGCGTTGCGCCGGGGCACCCAGCCGACGTCGGTACCGGACCAACGAGAGGGCGCGGACGCGGGGTTGTACTTGTGACGACACCGGCTGCGCTACGGCTCGTAGCCCGCCGGCAACCCATCCAATACGGCTGCCATTCATTTCCGCCGCAGCGGCGCTCAGCCACAACGGCGCACAACGGCGGTGCCGAACTCCCTCACCCCTCCCCGTAAGCCGCCCGCAGGGCATCCCGCACAGCCGCCACCGCATCCCCCTCCGCAAGCCCCAACCGCCGCACCTTCTCCGCATACGCCTGCGCGGCCAACGACGCCTCACGCTCAGCCGCCGAGCCCGCGGCAGCGACGAACGTCCCGTTGCGCCCGCGCGTCTCGATCACCCCGTCCGCCTCCAGGGCCCGGTACGCCTTGGCGACCGTGTTCGCGGCGAGCCCGAGCGACTCGGCCAGCCCTCGGACGGTGGGCAGCCGGTACCCCACCGGCAGCACCCCCGCCCGCGCCTGCTCGGAGATCTGGGCGCGGATCTGCTCGTACGGCGCCGCACTGTCGTCGATGTGGATCTTCAAAGTCACGGCCCGATTGTCCCGCACCCACCACAGAACGCACCCACCGGAAAATGGGAGGCACTCCGGCTCGGGTCCGCCGTAGCGTGCGACTCCATGACCGTGATCGTGCGCGACCTTCGCCCCGGCGTCCGAGCCGACCTGGACGGCTTCGTCCAGGTCCGCCGTGTCGTCCTCCCCTTCATGGTGTTCACCCCGGAGTCCGTCGCCTTCGACATCGCCCACGCCCATCCGGAGGCCGCGCTGCGCAGGCTGGTCGCGGAGGAGGACGGCGAGATCATCGGCACGGCCCAGGTGGGCATCGCCTACGACAGCCCGGAGCCGGGCCAGGGCTTCGTCAACGTGCATGTGCACCCGGAGCACACCCGCCGGGGCGCGGGCGGACTCCTGGTCCGCACCGCCGAGGAACACCTGGCCGGCGCGAACGCCACCCGGCTCCACGCCTGGGTCCTGGACGACCCGGCCAACCGCGTCTTCGCCGAGCACTTCGGCTATACGGCGAGCCGTTCCGCGCGCTTCCTCCGCCTGGACCTGGCGCACGGCACGCTGCCTCCGCTCCAGGACCCGCCGCCGGACGTGGAGATCCGCCCGGGCTCGGACTTCGACGCCGACCCGCGCCCCCTGTTCGCCCTGGACGCGGAGGCGTCGCGGGACGAACCCAGCGACATCGACACCGAGTTCAGCGACTACGAGGCCTGGCTGGACGAGACCTGGCGACACCCCCTGTTCAGCGCCGAGTTGACGTCCGTGGCCGTCGTCGACGGACGCCCTGCGGCCTTCAGCGCGGTCCGCGCGGACGGCGGCACGCGCTACTTCACCGCCATGACCGGCAGCGCCCGCGCCCATCGCGGCCGGGGCCTCGCCAAGCTCGCCAAGAACGACTCCCTGCACCGCGCCCGCGCCGCCGGATACACGGAGGCGTTCACGGGCAACGACGCCGGCAACGAGCCGATGCTCGCGATCAACAAATGGTTCGGCTACGAAATCTGCGCCGCGGAGGTGCGCTATGTCCGTGAACTCACCTGATCCCACACGCCAGTTGGACGTCGTCCTCGTCAAGGCGGGCCGTACGAAGATCCGTTACTCGGCGGAACTGCTCTTCGACGACGGCGTCCGCCTCGCCGTCCGCGCCCCGTGGGCCGGTGACGGCGTCCGCGACTTCGGCTTCGTGCGGTTCGAGCGAGGCGACGTGTTCACCGAGTACTACTGGCGGGACCGCTGGTACGCCGTGAAGGAAGTCCGGGACAGCACCGGGCAGTTGAAGGGCTGGTACTGCGACATCACCCGCCCCGCCACGCTCTCGGGCGCCGAACTCGTCGTGGAGGACCTCGATCTGGACCTCTGGGTCTCCGCCGACAAAAGCGACGTACAGCGGCTGGACGAGGACGAGTTCGAGGAGAGCGGGCTGGCCGGGTCGGACCCCGCGGCCGCGGCGGCGGCCGTGGGGGCGCTCGACGAGTTGGAGAGGCTGGCCCGTGCGGGCGGGTTCGACGCGCTGCTGGCGTGACGTCCGGCGCGCTGTCGGTGTGACGGCGGGGCGGGCCGGGCTACGGCACGGCCACCACCGCGTACCGCTCGTCGTCCACGGCCCTGCCCCAGAGCAGCGGGTCGTCCGAGAGCCGCTCCACGCGCACCTGCCCGGCGGCGGACACCAGGGGTGCCAGGAGCTCGGTGAGACGGTCGGCGGGTATGCCGGCCGGGCTGACCGTGCCCCACACACCCTCGATCAGCACGAGCCGGCCGCCGGGACGCAGCAGTCCGCGCCAGTGCCGCAGGACCCGGGCCGGGTCGGGCAGGCTCCACAGCACATGCCGTACGAGGACGACGTCGAAGCGCTGCTCACCCACCGGTGGCACGGCCGCGTCACCGATGAGGAACGCCGCGTCACGGCCGGCCAGCTTCGCGCGGGCGAGGTCGATCATCGCCGGGGAGAGGTCGACGCCGGTGACGTGGTGCCCCTGCTCGGCCGCGAGGAGCGAGAGACTGCCGGTGCCGCAGCCGAGGTCGAGGATGTCGGCGGGGTCGGCGGGCAGCCAGGCGCGCAGCCGGTCGGCCCAGGCCCGCCGGATCTCCGGGTCGCGCAGGCCGTGATCAGGCTCTTCGTCGAAGGCGGCGGCCTCCGCGTCCCAGTCGTAGTTCGCTACAGGTTCACTCATGCGCCAAGGGTGACACCCGCCACTGACAGTCCCATCGTGACAGCGACCACAGACAGATCCCCGCCGATGAGTCACCCTCCCGGGAACGGTCCACCCCGTGAGAACACGAACCCCGGGTGGACACAAGGAGGCAGCCATGCGCCGCGTAACCGTGCAGAAGCCCCTGAAGAAGTCGGACACCCGTCGGGTACGGGACAAGGCCGACGAGCGCCCTGTGGAGCGCCCCGAGGTCCGAAAGGACATCGCCCGCACGTGGTGGCCGGACGGCTGAGCCCGGCCTGCCGCCTGTCCGCCCCGGTCAGTGCAGCCGCTTCCGGTAGTGGACGCGGTCGTACGGCCCGTCCGTGCGCCGCTCCACGACCTCGTACCCGAGCCTCGGGTAGATCTTCTGGTTCTCCCACATCAGCGCGTTGGTGTAGAGCCTGACTTCCGGCAGACCGAGTTCACGCGCGCGTGCGTCCACGAAGTCCAGGAGCAGCCGCCCGACGCCCCTGCCGTGCGCCTCGGGGTGGACGGCGATGCTGTCGAGGAACAGGTGATCCTCACGCTCCTCGATCACCACCAGCCCGATCACGGGCTCTCCCGTGACGTACACGCGCCCGGCGACCACATTCGCCATGTGGTCCGCCTCCATGGGCTGCGGCACCACACCGATGCGCGGAATGTAGTGGCGGTACGCCATGTCGGTCACGGCCTTCACCACGGGTACATCGGGGACGCCGGCGACACGAACCCCGTCCGGTCCACTCATCCGCACCACATCCCTCTCCGCGCTCACGGAACCGTCCCTCCCTGAGCCCTCAGTTAGCCCTGCCTTAACGCCACCATAAGGATCTCCCTCCCCCCTCTCCAACAGGCGATTTCGCGGTTTCCAGGGGCTAGCTTCTGATCACCCCCACGGGATCCGTCCCCCGCGCCGCGCACCGTCCGAGGAGTTGGAGTTCCGCCATGCCCGCACGCCGTAAGGCCGCCGCTGTCGCCGTCCTCGGTCTGACCCCGCTCGCCCTGACCGCGCTCGGCGCGGCGCCCGCGGTGGCGCACGGTTCGATGGGCGACCCGGTCAGCAGGGTCGCGCAGTGCTACGCGGAGGGGCCGGAGAGCCCGAAGTCGGACGCGTGCAAGGCGGCGGTCGCGGCCGGCGGCACGCAGGCGCTCTACGACTGGAACGGCATCCGGATCGGCGACGCGAACGGGCAGCATCAGACGCTGATCCCGGACGGCAAGCTGTGCAGCGCGAACAACGAGGAGTTCAAGGGCCTCGACCTGGCCCGCGCCGACTGGCCGGCGACGAGCGTGAGCAGCGGCTCGTACACCTTCAAGTACCGCGTGACCGCCCCGCACAAGGGCACCTTCAAGGTGTACATCACCAAGTCCGGCTACGACCCCGCGCAGCCGCTCGCCTGGGCGGACCTGGACCTGGAGCACCCGGTCGCGACCTCCACCGACCCGGTTGCCTCGGGCGGTTTCTACACCTTCTCCGGCACCCTGCCGCAACGCTCAGGCAAGCAGCTCCTGTATGCGATCTGGCAGCGCTCGGACAGCCCGGAGGCGTTCTACTCCTGCTCGGACGTCAGCTTCGGCGGCAGCGGCAGCGGCACGGAGGCCAACGGCGTTGGTACGGACGGGAGTTCAAGGGGCAGTTCAACGCCCACCCCGGCCGCTCCCACGACTCCGGCCCCCACCGCCTCCGCGCCCTCCAGCCAACAGATCGCGGCCGGCGCCGACAAGTCGACGGTCGAGCACCACGGCCACGGGGACGCGGACGCGAGCACGTCGGCGGAGCCGGTCGCCGCGACGAGCCAGCCGACCACCGAGGCCAACGAGCCGCAGACGGCGGGGAGTTCGAAGAACCTCGCCGAGACCGGCGCCAACAACAGCTCGCCGTATCTCATCGTGGGCGGCGCCGCCTCCCTGGCGCTCGGCGCGGCGGCCCTGTTCGCCTCGGTCCGCCGTCGCGCGACCAACGGCCATGGACGGCACGGCCGTTAGTACGGCTGTGCAGGGGGCGGGGCCTGTCCGGCGGCTCAGGTCGGACAGGCCCCGCGGTGCGCCTACGGTCAACTGAGCGCCGACAGGCAGTTGGTGGTGGTGGCGTGCGCGGGGTCGAGGGCGTTGGCGACCTCGTGGAAGGCGATCCGGTCGGTCAGCCCGAGCAGGGCGTGCTCGGAGAGATCGACTGAACACAGGTTCTGGATCAGCACGTTGTGCACGTCGGACCCGCTCAGGAACTGACTCGTGTAGGGCGTGACGACCTCGTCGTACCTGGTGGCGATGACCGTGTAGTGAACACCGGGGACGGTGTCGCCGCCCGCGTTCAGCTTGGCGAGGAAGGCCGAGCCGGCGACCTGGTCGGCGAGGGCGGGAGCGGCCGAGGCGATCACGTCCTCGGCACCCGGGAAGTACGGCAGGAGTTTGGTGAGGCCGTCCAGGGTGGTGCCGTGGTTGTCGGGCGCGATGCCGACGAAGGCGTCCACCTTGGCGGCGCCGCCGAGGAACTTGAGGTAGTAGCGGGGCATCATGCCGCCCTGCGAGTGACCGACGAGGTCGACCTTGGCGGCGCCGGTCGCGGCGAGCACCTTGTCGACGTAGACCTGGAGCTGTGCCGCCGACTCGTCGATGGGGCCGAGGCCGTATACGAGGGGGACGCCGGGGAGTTGGCCGTAGTCGAGGGAGAAGACGCAGTAGCCGCGGGCCTCCAGGTAGGGCGCGAGGGCCAGCCAGTTGTCGGTGCCGTTGGCGAAGGTGCCGTGCACGAGGACGACGGGGTCGGGGTGGGCGGCGGAGGGCTCACAGCTGTAGTCGTTCCAACCGGTGCTGGACGCGGTCGACGCCTGGGCGGTGGCGGCGGGTACGGCGACGACCGCGGCGGTCAGGAGCAGTGCGGTCAGGGGTCTGAGCACTCGTTTCCAGGGCAGCATCGTGTGATCTCCTTGCGGCTCAAGGGAGTTGCGACGGCCTTACGCCCTGTGATCCGGATCACAAGAATGCTGTTCACTCGTCAAGTTACGAGCGAGTAGGTGAAGTGTGAAGTTACGCGTCAGTAAAAACTTCCAGTGATAGCCAGTCACCAGGCGGGCCTGAGGGGACCGTAGGGCGCAATTCGCCGCAAACGGTCACACAACACGCGCACTTCACCCTCACCCAGCAGTTCGATCCAGGGCTGCACGGCCTCCAGCGCCGCTTCCTCCGCGGCTCGCGTGCAGGCCCAGCCCAACTCCGTGAGCACGACCAGCCGGGCGCGCGCGTCACCGGGATGCGGACGCCGCTCGACGTATCCCTTGCGCACGAGTTCGTCGACGAGCTGACTCGCTGCCTGCTTGGTGATGCCGAGGTGCGCGGCGAGATCGGTGGCCGTCGCACCGTCCGGCGCGAGCCGCGCAAAGGCGAAGCCGTGCGCCGGGCGCACCTCGAACCCGCGGGCCACGACCCCGTCGTTGATGCGCTTCGTCAGGTCACCCGCGGCGGCGAGCAGGGCGGCGGTCAGGGCGATGGCCTCGGAGTTCTCCACGACGGCATTGAAACACCCTTGACGAACCGGTCAAGCTGCTTGACCATATTGGGGACATGGTCAAGCAGCTTGACCATCTGGCCACCCGGCTGTCCAGCCGGCCACTTCTGGAGGCAGTCATGCCCGTCGTCCACCCGTCCGACGCCGTCGTCCACGAGATCCACGGCGCCCGCTTCGTCTCGTACGCCCACCCCTCCACCGGCAGCAAGGAACTGTGCGCTTGGCGCGGCGAGATCCCCGCCGGCACCAAAGCCACCCTGCACACCGTCAACCGCGAGGAGATCCTGCACATCCTCGAAGGCGAGCTGGTGATCACGCTCGACGGCCGTACCGAGCGGGTCGGCGCGGGTGACACGCTGATCATCAACCCCGGCGTGACCTTCGGCGCCGAGAACCCCACCGACCGGACCGCGGTCACCTGGGTCACCACGACCATCGGCCTGGAGGCGGAGCTGGCGGACGGCACGCGCATCGTCGCACCGTGGGCCAACTGACGTACGGACAAGCGGCCTTGGTCACATGGGGACGGCGACCGCACGACGTTCTCGTTCCGTAAGGTTTTCGACCGCCCCAGCCGCGCCGAACAGGACGAAGCTGAGCGATGAACGCGGGCGGGTGCCGTCCGCGTGACGTATCGGTGCGGGAAATGGAGTGACCATGGTGGTCCGTGGTGTCGGCGGGATCATCCTCGTCGTGCTCGGCGCGGTCTGGATCGCGCAGGGTGTCGGCGCGATGAACGGCTCGGCCATGTCCGGCCACGGCCAGTACGCGGTACTGGGCGTGGTGGTCGTGCTGATCGGGCTCTTCCTGCTGCTGCGGGCCTGGCGGATACGGAAGAACCCCGACCTGAGCCAACACCCTTGAGCGCAGGGACGGTTGTGGCCGGCAGAGGTCAGTCGGCCAGCGCCGCCGGGCGTACCGCCTCCGGTCCGAAGCGTCGACGGGCACGGTCCGCGGCGGCTTCGACCGCGCGGGCGCGGGCGTCTGCCGGATCCATGGAGAGCTGACGGTAGGCACTGCCGGCCGGCCGCAGATCGTCGGCACGGAGTACGAAGGCGCGGACGCGGGCGCGTTGCAGTCCGAGGGAGGTCAACAGGCCCAGGGCGGTGGCGGCGAGGGCGGGTGAGTGGTCGGTGGGTTCCGGCAGGGCGCGGGTGCGCGTGCTGGAGCTGCGGTCGGCGTAGCGGACCGTGAGAGTGAGTCGGCCCGCGAACTGCCTTTCTCCCCGCAGGCGTTGACCGATCCGGTTGGCAAGTCCCAGGACGGCTCGGTGGTGTTGGGCCGGGTCGAGGCAGTCCCGGCTCAGGACCAGGTCGGCGGCCAAGTGCGCCGCCGGTTCCGCGGGGACGACCGGGCGGGGGTCGTGACCGCGGGCGCGCTCGGTCAACAGCCGTGCCTGGCCCGCGCCGAGGAGCCGTTGCAGGGTCGCCGAGGGCAGGTCGGTGAGCTGACCGATGGTGTGCAGGCCGTACCGGTGAAGTGTGTCCGCCGTGGCGCGGCCGATTCCGGGCAGTGCGGTGACCGGTCGGGGGTGCAGCCAGTCGGCGACCCGTTCGGCAGGGACCCAGGTGGTCTCGCCGGGCGCGGACTCATCAGCCGCCATGGCCGCCAGCATGCGGTTGCCCGCGAGGCCTGCGCTGCTGTCGAGGCCGTAGAAGAGCTTCAGTCTGATCATCGCTGTCTGGACCATGTCGTACGGGCGCAGGTCGAAGTACCGGAGCGCCGACGTCAGATCGAGTTGTACGGCGTCGGGCCGAACGGCCTGGACATGGGGCGTGACTCCAGACATCCGCTCGATCGCGTCGTTGTACTGGGCCTCACTCAGCACGTCGTGCAGGTGCAGGTGGGCGATGTGCCGCTGACGCGTAGTCATCCCGCACTCCCGGGGTTCTCCAGATGCCTCAGGGTGTCTCTTTTCCTTGCCGCGGACGGGCTCGTCGGCATGGGCCGCGAGACGCACGCCGTTCGCAGCAGCATGATCATCCGCCTCTCAGTGCTCCGAGGGTTGCCTCTGCACCCCTGAGATCAATATATCGAACACGAATCGAACATCGCCAGGTGGGCGAAGACTGCCCTTGACGTTCGAGCCCCCTGTGACTGAGCGGGCCGAGCTGCGGTTTTCCCGTTCGTCCCTCTTCCGAGAAGGGGGCGTTGTCAGTGGGTGCTGGCAGGGTGCGTGCATGACGGACAGCGAGAGTGCCTGCATGACGCGGATTTTGAGCGGGTTGCCGGCAGCGGCCCGAGAACTGCTGTTGGGGACGGCCTGGGAGTCCCTCCAGCACGCCTACGGTTCCGGTGAGGACATACCGGTCTCCCTGTGCTCCCTCGTGGACGAAGATCCCGAGGTTCGGTCCGAGGCGTTGGCCGCGTTGGACATGGGCGTGCTGCACCAGGGCTCGCTGTACACCGTCACCGCGCCCGCGGCGCTGTTCGTCGCTGCGGTCCTCGACCACCCCGTGGGCCTCGCCGAGCACGAGGGGCACTTCCCGTGGGACGACGGGCCGCCGCGCAGCTTGCGGGCCGCCCTGCTCGGCTGGCTGGGGCAGGTTGCCGAGTCGGCCGCCTACGGGGAGGACCCGGTGCGCGACCGAACCGACTGGCAGTGGGCGCCCTGGCACGACGCGACGCGACGCGAACACGACCCGGACGAGCTCGCCGCACTGCACGCGTGCCGGGAGATACGCCCCACCCTGTACGACGCCGTCGAGCCGTTCCTCTCCTCTCCCGATCCCCACGTCCGCGAGGCCTCGCTCGGCGCCGCAGTGCCGCTCCTCTCCGCCCCAGGGCTCGCCGACCGGGTGCCGCGGGCCGCCACGCTGCTGCGGGCACGGCTGGGCTCCGCGGCGGGGCGACGGGAGCGAGCGAGTGTGGCGCGGGCGCTCGGCGTGTGGCGGATGGACACCTCCGACCTGCTCGCCGATTCCGACCCGGCTGTGCGGGTCTGCGCCGCGCTCGGTCCCGCCCCTGTTGACCGGCCACGCGCTCTCGCTGTCCTCCTCGACGCCCTGCGGGACCCGCGAACGACGGACAGCTGGTTCCCCGAGCCGCTGCCAGGGCTCGACGGGTGGTTCCGGTTCACCGTGCTGCGCTCCGCGCTCGACCTGGCCGAAACCTTCGAGGAGGTGGCACCAGTGGCAGTCGCCATCGTGACCGCCGACGGCACATCGGTCACCGACCACGAACGCGGGCCGATCCTGCTCAGAGCCTTTGCCGGTGGCTACGACCCGACCCACCCGCTCGCCGCCGCCCAACGCGACCTGTTGCGGGCCTTCGTGGACAACGACGAGGCGACGGGCGGCATCTCCGGGAACGTGTTGTGGTTCCGCGCGGCCGGGCTGCCCGAGAACCGGGAGGGCATCGCCGCGTTGCTGTGACCTTGCCCGCCACCGCACCCTGCACCCATGACATTCCCTGCCTGAGGCTGAGCATCGAAGCTGTCCACCCGGGCCATCTACGGAGCACGGTCACACACCCCCCGTTGATGTGCCTGAGCAGTGGATCTGTTGGGCTGTGTGTATATGCCGGGCAGCCGACAGGGCGGGCCGCCTCGGCTTGCTCTCCTGAGCTGTGAAGCCGTCGCGCCGTCGGAGGGGGCCTCTCCGGCTGGAGTGAAACCGGGGAATTACGCTGGCACCCCTTCCGACCGCGCAGGGAGCAACGTGCCTCCGTCCTTCGTCCACCGGATCACCAAGTACGACCCCGCCGACCGTGACGAACACGGCCACTACACCGGTGCCGAGGAGGCGGTCAGTGACCACGGGCCGGTCGAAGCCGCATACCTCGCGGCGATCGCCGCCTTCGCGGAGGCCTCGGGCATCGATCGGCTGGAGATCCGCGAGCCCGCAGTCACCGGTCTCGTCCACTTCGGCATGGAGCCGCCGGATGCGGGACATGGCCTCGGCGGGCTCTTCCCGCCCGACCTCGCCGGCTACCACGACGGGGCCAAGGTCTCCCTTCCGGTCGCCCTGGAGCTGGTCCGGGCCATGCTCCGCGACCAAGGTGCCTGGTGTCGTCTGGAGGTGGGGGACGTGTTCACCGTGCATGTCGGGTGGGACCAGTACGTGTATGTGGGCAGCGACCGGCTCTGCGGGGACGCCGTGGCCCGTACCCGGGAACTCGGCCTCTTCCCGGAACCGATGACGACCTCCCCCTACGCGGCGGAGCTGGAGGAACCGGATGTGACAGAGGCGGCCGACGAGGGGTTCTGGGCGCGCGTGCGCACGGCGCTGGGCTCACGGAAGGCAGTGCTCCTGGAGGAGGGCTACGTCCGCAACGCTGCACGCTTCCACCGCCTCACGCCGGAGAACCTCGACGCGGTGCGTACCGGTCTCGGCCCGCGCGCCCTGCTGACCGTCTGGCCCGACCTGAACCCCGATGTCGGCGCGGTCCTCGCCACGCTGCCAGAAGAGGGATCCGCGGAGTTCGTCTGGGAGGCACAGGACGGGACGATCAGCCACGCGATCGTCGACGACACCGAGTACCGAGAGCTCGCCACCCTGGTGGTCGGCGCCCGGGCGGCCTGCGCCCTGCCCACGTACCTCGACGAACGCCACCCGCTTCTTTGTGCCGCCCTGCCCGACAGCGACGGCGTGCTGCGCGCCCGGTGGTGACCCGGTTCACGCCGGATGACCACAGACCGGCAGTTCGACCGACCCGACGTCCGTGTCCCGGACTTTGCTGCGGCAGTCTCCGACTCGCCCGATCGCCCGGACCCAACTGACCGAGCAACTCAACGAAGTCGAGCGCGTCCCGCGAACGGTCACACCATGACGTCGGCCGAGCATCTCACCGCGCGCTGAACGCGCCCTGCGCGACGCCGTGGAAAGGCTCTTCACCGGTCGCCCCACCCGCACCGACGGCGAACTCACCAAGGACAACCTCTGGCGGGAAGCCGGCGTCAGCCGCGCCACCATGAACCGTGCCACCCACGTGCCGACCGACTGGGGCCACCGCATCGGGCGCAGCCCCGCCCGTCTCCAAGACCGCAGGCAGGCCGAGACCATCGCCGCCTTGTACGCCGAGAACGCCGCTCGCCGTGAGCAGGTCTCAAGCCAGTCGGCGACCGTCGTACCTCTCACGCTCCGACGGTGACCCCACTCGTCGCCAGCCCCATGGGGACGCACCGCATGTCTCGTGAGGCACCTAAAGATCTGGAGAACCGGGGCTGCGATGGCCGAACTTCTTCAGGTCGGCGGAACGGGTGCCCGCGGGCTGAAGGTCGGCGTACGGATGCAGCCGTGCGCCGGCGGTGCCGTCGGCCAGGGTGCGCTGCGGCTGGGCGGGCGTCGGATGCGGGCGGCTCTGGCCGAGGAGGGCGAGTGCCGCCTCCGGGCCGTCGTCCCGACGGGCGCCCGCAATCTCGTCCAGGTCCCAGGCCATGGAACCGACGACCGTACGACGGGTGCCGCGCACCTGGACCGTGCCGCGCACCAGCAGCAGCCCACTGTGGAACACGGTGTACGCGCAGGCCGGATGGGAGTCCTCGAAGAAGGCGAGGTCGACCAGACCCGAGCCGTCCTCCAGGGTGACGAAGATGATCCGCTTGCCGCTCGCGATCGGCGGGGTCTGCGTCGAGGCCCGCACCCCGGCGACCAACACCTGTTGCCCCGCCCGTAGTTCGGCCAGATGCGCCGCGTCCGTCGCGCCGATCTCGCGCAGCAGCCGGTGGTGATGCTCCATCAGATGCCGGGAGACGTCGATGCCGAGCGTGCCCAACTCGGCGCTCAGCGCCTCGCGTCCGGTCAGCTCCGGCAACCCGCTCGGCTCCACTCCCCCAACGGCGCCCGTGTCCATGGGCAGTTGACCGTCCCCCGCGGTCCGGTTGCGGGACTGCCGGTGCAACTCCGCGATCTGGAGCAGGAGATCACGCCGCGTGAGACGGCCGTCGTGCAGACAGGTCAACGCGCCGATCTCCGCGAGGCGTTCGGCGACCGGCCTGCTCGGCCGACCCCGCTGCCAGAAGTCCGACAGCGATCCGTACGGCTGCCCCTCCTCGATCCGCGCGCCCTCCTCCTCGCTGATACCGCGCACCCCGGACAGCGCGAGCCGCACGCCCCACTCCTCCTTCTCGGTCATCTCCACCGTGTGCTTCACCCGGGAGCGGTTGATGTCAACGGGCAGCACCGGCACACCGCGCCGTCGGGCGTCGGACACCAGGACGCGCTTGGGCCACATCCCGGGGTCGTGTTCGAGCAACCCGGCCAGCAGGAACGCCGGATGGTGCGCCTTGAGCCACGCGCTCTGCAGCGCCGGTACGGCGAACGCGACCGCGTGGGCGCGGCAGAAGCCGTACGCCCCGAAGGCCTCGACGGTCCTCCAGACCTCGTCCCGGACGGCCGCGCTGTAGCCACGCGCGCGTGCCTTCTCATGGAACCAGTCCTTGATCCGGGGCAGTTGGTCCTTGTCGCCGAGAGCCCGCCGGGTGATCTCCGCGAAGGCACGCTCGCAGCCGGTCAGTACATGCAGCGTGTCGATGATCTGCTCGTGCCAGATGGTCACGCCGTAGGTGTCGGCGAGCACGGGTTCGAGGTCCCGGTGCGCATATACCGGCGTACCGCCGTGACGCGCGGCGATGTACCGCTCGGGCATACCGCCGGCGACCGGGCCGGGGCGGAAGAGGCTGATGTCGGCGATGACGTCCTGCACGTCACGGGGTTGGAGCCGGGACAACAGGTCCTGCTGGCCCGGGGATTCCAGCTGGAACAGGCCCAGCGTCTGGCTCTCCTGGATGAGCTTGAACGCGAACACGTCGTCGAGCGGCACCTGTTGGGGGTTGTCGAGGTCGATGTGGTTGCCGGTGGCGCGTTCGATCTCGGTGACGGCGTGGGCCATCGCGGACTGCATCCGGACGCCCAGGACGTCGAGTTTGATGTTGCCCAGCGCCTCGATCTCCTCCTTCGCGGCCATCGCCATCGGGTAGTCGCCCTGCGGGGTGGGCTGCACCGGCAGCCGGTCCAGGAGGGTCGCGTCGCTGATGACCACTCCGCAGGGGTGCATGGCCATGCCGTGGACCAGGGAGTCGAGGCCCTCGGCCAGCTCCCACAGCGGCCCGAACCGACCCGCCTCGCCTGCCAGTTGGCGTAGTTCGGGCAGCTCGGCGAGCGCGCTCCTGATGTCGGAGGCGCGTAGATGCGGGAAGCTCTTGGCGATCCGGTCGACGTCGGCCGGGGCGATTCCCAGCGCGAGGCCGGTGTCGCGCAGCGCCCTGCGTGCCCGGTAGGTCTCGGGCATCGCGGTGACCGCCACCCGTTCCTTCCCGAACCGTTCGAAGATCGTGTCGTAGCACTCCAGGCGGCGGGCGGACTCCACGTCGATGTCGATGTCGGGCAGCGATTCGCGGCGGGTGCTCAGGAAGCGTTCGAACAGCAGGCTGTGGTCGAGCGGGTTGGCGGTGGCGATGTCCAGCGCGTGGCAGACCAGCGAACCAGCGCCCGAGCCGCGGGCGGCGACCCGGATGCCCTTGGCCCGGATGTCGGCGACGACCTGGCCGACGGCGAGGAAGTACGCGTCGTAGTTCCAGTGGGAGATGACGGCGAGCTCCTCCTCCAGCCGGTCGAGTGCCGCGCGGTCACGGTCGAGGCCGCGTCGGGCCAGGCCCTCCTCACACCTCAGGCGCAGCAGCCCGGCCGTGCCGCCCGTCTCCGGTCCGGCGCCGAAGAGCGACGGTTCCGGGAAGTGCGGGGCGCCGAGGCCGAGGTCGGCCGCCGGGTCCACTGCGCACCCGGCCGCGGTGTGCGCGGTGTCCGCCATCAGCCGGCGGGCCCGGCGGTCGTCCGCTCCGGCGCACTCGGCGATCATCCGCGCCACGACCGTCATCTCCCTCTCGTCCTTGAGCCAGCGCTGCCCGCTGTCCAGTCGGCGCCGGTCGATGGGGCGCAGCAGCCGGGCCGCGTCCAGGACGTCGGCGAGGCGGTGCTGGTCGGGGTCGGCATAGCGGACGGCGTTGGAGAGCACGGCGGTCGTCCCACTGCGGTCGGCCAGGGCGAGGGTGCGGGCGGCCAGGCGCAGGGAGCCCGGAGCGGTGCCGAAACGATTCTGCGCTACGACCTCCAACCGGACCCCCTTCCCGAAGATCTCCCGCCAGGGCGCCAGCAGCTTCATCGCGACGTCCTCCCGGCCCACCGACAGCGCCCGCACCGGCTCCGAGAGCGGCCCGAGCAGCACGGTCAGCCCGGGGCCGCCGTACTCGCGCAGCGCCTCCCACGGCACCACCGGCGCCGTACCGGACAGGGCGCCCTCGTGCGCCGCCGACGTGATGCGGCACAGTCGCGCCCAGCCCGCCCGGTCCTGGGCGAGCAGGACGAACCGCAGCGGCGGCTCGACCACGTGCGCGCCGCCGCGTGCGGGGGTGCGCGGGCGCTGTGCGGGCGGCGGGGGTGCGAGGGCCTCCACCGCGAGGTCGATGCCGAAGATCGGCCGGATCCCCTCCTTCGTACATGCCTGCGCGAAGCGGACGGCGCCGGTGACCGTGTCCCGGTCGGTGAGCGCGAGCGCCGTCACGCCCCGCTCGGCCGCCCGGCCGACGAGCTGTTCGGGGTGGGAGGCGCCGTAGCGGGCGGAGTAACCGGACGCGACGTGCAGATGGGCGAAGCCCGCCATGCCGCACCTCCATCGCTCCACCCCTTTTCGGCCATCCGCCCGATATGTTCATCGCACGCCCGTTCGATTACTCTAGCCCCATCAGCCCCGGTCAGCGACCTCATTCGAACATGCAAACGATTCCTTGGGGAGGTGCACGGTGGCCGAAAAAGGCGCCGTTCCGTCAGCTCCCCGCCCGGGCCGGGAAGTTGGCGGAGAAATGTTTTCCGAACACATGTACGGCATCCGTTCGGCCCCTTCCCGCCTGCGTGAAGACCCGGCCGCCGAGACCGTGGGGCCATGACAGAGACCCCGGGTGCCGGTACGTCCCGTACGTCCTTCTTCGGTGAGGTGAAGGACGCGGTCACCCTGCGGGCCGGTCTGCTCGTCGTCGGTGTGGTCGCCCTTCAGCTGCTCTTCATCGCCTCCTACGTAGGCGCGCTGCACAACCCGAAGCCCAGGGACGTGGCTTTCGGGGTCGTCGCTCCCCAGGTCACCGCCGAGCAGACGGTGGCCCGGCTGAAGCAGCTGCCCGGCTCACCGCTCGCCCCGCGCGCGGTGTCCGACGCGGCGACCGCGCGGAGGCAGATCCTGGACCGGGACATCGACGGCGCCCTCGTCATCGACACGCGCGGCACCAAGGACACGCTCCTGGTCGCCACCGGCGGTGGCACCGTTCTCGCGACCACCCTGGAGACCATCACCGCCGGCCTGGACAGGACCGAGCAGCGCACGGTCCGGACGGTGGACGTGGCTCCGGCCTCGTCCCAGGACTTCGACGGGCTGTCGTCGTTCTACCTGGTCGTCGGCTGGTGTGTCGGCGGCTATCTGTGCGCCTCGATCCTGGCGATCAGCACCGGCGCCCGGCCCGCCAACCCGCGCCGCGCGGTGATCCGGCTGGTCACCATGGCGCTGGTCGCGATCGTCGGCGGTCTCGGCGGCGCGGTGATCGTAGGGCCGGTCCTGGGCGCGCTGCCGGGGAGCGTCATGGCGTTCTGGGGGCTCGGCGCGCTGATCACGTTCGCCGTGGGGGCGGCGACCCTCGGGCTTCAGGGGGTCTTCGGGGTCGTGGGCATCGGTCTGGCGATCCTGCTGGTGGTGATCGCGGGCAACCCGAGCGCGGGCGGTGCCTTCCCGTTGCCGCTGCTGCCGCCGTTCTGGAACGCGATCGGGCCCGCGCTGCCACCGGGTGCCGGCACCTGGGT
Source organism: Streptomyces prunicolor (assembly GCF_045162825.1). Classification (NCBI taxonomy): domain Bacteria; kingdom Bacillati; phylum Actinomycetota; class Actinomycetes; order Kitasatosporales; family Streptomycetaceae; genus Streptomyces; species Streptomyces prunicolor. The sequence continues at coordinate 2,308,211 of NZ_CP108676.1, forward strand.
GGCACGCTCGATCGCCTACTTCAAGGGCAACGCCGTGACCGGCCCGCTGCTCGTCCTGTCCGCCTGGGCGCTCGCCGGGATCGTGGTCACCCTGCTGGCGGCGACGCTGCGCCGGAAGCACGAGGATCTCCTGGACCGACCCACGTTGTCAGCCCCGTCTGCAACCCTGGACGCATGATCAGCACCCTCGCCGTCGAGAACTACCGCTCCCTGCGCCGCCTGATCGTCCCGCTGACGCGACTGAACGTGATCACGGGGGCGAACGGCACGGGCAAGTCGAGCCTCTACCGCTCGCTGCGCCTGCTCGCCGCGTCCGCGCGCGGCGGCGCCGTCGCCGCGCTCGCGCAGGAGGGCGGGCTGCCGTCAGTGCTGTGGGCGGGCCCGGAGAAGATCAGCCGCGCGGTGCGCGAGGGCCTCCATCCCGTGCAGGGCACGACCCGCTCGGGCCCGGTCAGTCTGCAACTGGGCTTCGCGGGCGACGAGTTCGGGTACGCGGTCGACTTCGGGCATCCCAGCCCCGCCCCCGGTGCGGGCAGCGCCCCCTCCATGTTCAACCTCGACCCGGAGATCAAACGCGAGTCCATCTGGAGCGGCCCCGTCCTGCGTCCGGCCTCCGTCCTCTCCGACCGCGCGGGAGCCGCCGTCAAACTCCGCGGCGCGGGCGGCGGTTGGTCCCGCGCCCACGGCACCCTGCGCCCGTACGACAGCATGCTCGGCGAACTGGCCGACCCGCAGCACGCCCCCGATGTGCTGGCGGTGCGGGAGTTCATCAGGTCCTGGCGGTTCTACGACCATGTCCGCACCGACGCGGACGCGCCGGCCCGGGCCGACCGGATCGGCACCCGGACACCCGTGCTCAGCGGTGACGGCTCCGATCTGGCCGCCGCCCTCCAGACGATCCGGGAGATCGGTGACGGCGAGGCGCTGGACACCGCCGTGGACGCGGCCTTCCCCGGCAGCCGGGTCCACATCGCCGACCTCGGCGGCCGTTTCCAACTCGCCCTGCGCCAGCACGGGTTGCTGCGCGTACTCACCGCCACCGAACTGTCGGACGGCACCCTGCGCTATCTCCTGTGGGCGGCGGCCCTGTTGACGCCCCGGCCACCGTCGCTGCTGGTGTTGAACGAGCCGGAGACGAGCCTCCACCCGGATCTGATCCCACCGCTCGCCGATCTGATCCTCACCGCCACCAAGGACACCCAGATCATCGTGGTCACCCACGCCCGACCGCTCGCGGACGCCCTCCAGAAGGGCGCGATACGGCACCGTCTCGACGTCAACTCCATAGAGCTGGTGAAGGAGTTCGGGCAGACGACGGTGGCGGGCCGCGAGGGCCCGCTCGACGAACCGCTGTGGTACTGGCCCAAGCGCTGAGCCGACCCCCGGTCCGTACGCGAGAGTCCCGCCCCCTCGCGCGGGGGCGGGACCTCACCGTCGTACTACAACCGTCGTACTACAACTGCCGTACTACCGCTGCTCAGCCGATCTCCGCCCCGAAGGTCGACAGCGCCTCGGTGACCGGCTGGAAGAAGGTCTCGCCGCCCGAGGTGCAGTCGCCGCTGCCGCCGGAAGTGAGGCCGATCGCCGCGTCGCCGTCGAACAGCGAGCCGCCGCTGTCACCGGGCTCGGCGCAGACGTCGGTCTGGATGAGGCCGTTGACGATGTCGCCGTTGCCGTAGTTCACGGTGGCGTCCAGGCCGGTGACCGTGCCGGTGTGGACCTGGGTCGTCGAGCCGCTGCGGGTCACCTTCTCGCCGACCGTCGCGGCGGCGGCGTGGGTGATGGCCTGCGAGGAGCCGTCGTAGAGGTCGACCGTACTCGGGTGGGCGACGTCCGAGGTGTACTTGACCAGGCCGAAGTCGTTGTCCGGGAAGCTGGACTGCTCGTTCGTGCCGATCTCGTTGCCGCTGGAGTCGGACCAGGTGGAGATGGCCTCGGTGCAGTGCCCGGCGGTGATGAAGTACGGCTGGCCGCCCTTGACCACGTTGAAGCCGAGCGAACAGCGCCCGCCCGAGCCGGAGATGGCGTCGCCACCTGCGATGAAGGGCTTGAACTCCCCCTTGGTGCGCTGCAGTTCGGCCCTGCCGCCGAGTCCGTCGACGACCTTGGTGAGCTTGGTCCACTCGGCGTCGGAGACCGTGCGGTCGGCGGTGACGACGACCTTGTTGGTGGTGGGGTCGGTCGCCCATGAGGTGCCGGGGATGGTCGCGTCCTGCTTGAGGGTCGTCCGGGCGCTCGTCAGCTCCGCGAGGGAGTTCTCGACGATTCTCGCCTTGGCGCCGGCCGCCTCGACGGTGTGGGCCGCGCTCTCGTCGAGCACGTTGACCACGAGGCTCTTGGTCTTCGCGTCGTAGAACGTGCCGGCCGCGTCGGTGCCGAGGCTCTTGCCGAGCGTCGAGGCGAGCTTTCCGGCCGCGAGGGCCGAGAGGGTGTGGGGTGCGGCCGCCTGCGAGGTCTCGCTGGCGTTCGCACTCTGCAAGGTGACTCCCGCGACGACCAGTGCGGCTATGCCCGCGCCTGCCACGGCCACCCGTCGCCCGGGTATGCGTCGGTGCTTCAACTCGTGTCCTCCTGTGGGGGGGTCGGCCCGCCAGGTTATGGGGACCCGACCAGCCGAAAGGTAGGTTGACGAGCGCCTACTCTTCCTAATCTCACAGGGAGCGCACAAGGTCGACTTCAGGTCGTGCGGGGAACGCGGTTGCACGCCCCCTCGACTTGAATGTTCACGGTCACCCCAGGCCGTTCGCACTGCAAACACTGGGCGCGAGCACCGCTCATCAGCCGGTGAGGTCTAGTCCTGTCTTGAAATCGCCCCGTCGGAGTCCGGATCCGACTGAGGCTCGGCGGGCGGAAGTTGCTCCTGCACCGGTTGCGGCGCCACAGCGGCAACCGGCGCCGCGGACGCAACGGGTGCCGCGGGAACAACAGGCGCTACGGGCGCGGCCGGTGCGGCCGGAGCCGGGGCCGCGCGCTCCAGGAAGCGCAGCAGCTCGACCGGGAAGGGCAGCACGAGCGTCGAGTTCTTCTCGGCCGCGACCGCCACCACCGTTTGCAGCAGCCGGAGTTGGAGCGCGGCGGGCTGCTCCGACATCTGCTCGGCGGCCTCGGCGAGTTTCTTCGAGGCCTGCAACTCGGCGTCCGCGTTGATGATCCGGGCCCGCCGCTCACGGTCGGCCTCGGCCTGCCGGGCCATCGAGCGCTTCATCGTCTCCGGCAGCGACACGTCCTTGATCTCGACCCGGTCGATCTGCACACCCCAGCCGATGGAGGGGCTGTCGATCATCAACTCCAGGCCCTGGTTGAGCTTTTCGCGGTTGGAGAGCAGATCGTCGAGGTCGCTCTTGCCGATGATCGACCGCAGCGAGGTCTGCGCCATCTGCGAGACGGCGAACCGGTAGTCCTCGACCTGCACCAACGCGTCCGCCGCATCGACGACCTTGAAATAGACGACGGCGTCCACCCGCACGGTCACGTTGTCGCGGGTGATGCCCTCCTGCGCGGGCACGGGCATCGTCACGATCTGCATGTTGACCTTGCGGAGCTTGTCCACGAACGGGACGACCATCGTGAAGCCGGCCCCGCGCACTTCGGGCCGCAGCCTGCCGAGCCGGAACACCACACCCCGCTCGTACTGTTTGACGACCCGCGCCGCCGCCATCGTGTACACCACTGCGACGGACGCGAGTGTCACTCCCGCCGTCACCAGCTCCTCGACCATCACGGCCCCCCAGGGTCCGACGTGGCGCATCAGGTGCCTTCTCCGATACCCACGACGGTAACTCCGTGCACCGCACAAGAGCGAGCCCCCGCACGCCAGTTGCGTACGGGGGCTCACCCGCTGCCGGCTGCAGTCCGGAGCGGAAGTGATTCAGGCGGGCGTCAGCCGACGCTCACGCCGTAGTAGCTCAGCGCCTCGGTGACCGGCTGGAAGAAGGTCGTCCCGCCGGAGGTGCAGTTGCCGCTGCCACCCGAGGTCAGACCGTAGGCCACGGTGCCGGAGTACAGGGGCCCGCCACTGTCGCCGCCCTCGGCGCAGACGGTGGTCTGGATCATCTGGTACACCACGTCGCCGCTGCCGTAGTTGACGGTGGCGTTCAGTGCCGTGACCCGGCCGCTGTGCGTGCCGGTGGTGGAGCCACGACGGTAGACGGTCGTGCCCACGCTCGGCGTGGCCGCGCTGGAGATGGTCTGGGTGCCGACCGTGCTCGGGTGCGCGGCCGAGCCGGTGTAGCGCACCAGCGCGAAGTCGTTGGTCGGGAAGCTGTAGCCGACGTTGGTGCCCAGCACCGTGCTCTGACCGGAGTTGGAGTACCAGGTGGAGGCGACCTCACCGCAGTGGCCGGCGGTCAGGAAGTAGTACGTGCTCCCGCTGTGCACGTTGAAGCCGAGCGAGCAGCGGTAGCCGCCGCCGTAGATGGCGTCGCCGCCGGTGATCAGCCGCTTGAACTGACCCGCCGTGTGCTTGATGGTGAGCGCGCCGGCGGTACTGCCCGCCTGCGACTTGATCTTCGCGATCTCGGCCTGGGAGACCGTGCTGTCGACGGTGACGACGACACGGTTCGTCTTGCTGTCGACCGCCCAGGCGGTGCCCGGGACATCGGCCTTGAGCACGGACGAGTTGGCCGTGGAGAGCTGCGTCGCGCTGAACGTCTGCGCATCGCTGGCGCTCGCGGTGGGGACGGCGAACGCGGCAGCGGCGGCGAATCCGGTGGCCACGGCGATCAGCCTGGTCCGTCTCGCGATTCCGCTGCGGGGGGTGGTGCGCTTGATCCTCACGTTTCGTTCCCTCCTAGGGGAATTCGGGGGCCCGCGTGGGGTCGGGGCCCGTGAGGCGCAGTCAGGGTCGGCCGTCCGGTTTTCGAACACGCCGTGCTCCTGACAAGCGCTGTGGGGGAGTATTCGGCCGCCCGCCCGATGGGCGCAAGGGCGCCTTTCGGCCGTACGACCTTCAACTGGCCCACGATCTACGCGAGTTGATCACCCGAACGCAGTGGGCCGAAAACCGGCCCGCCGCAGGTCAGCGCCCCACCTGCCGAAGGATGCGCTCCCCCGCCTCGATCGCGAGGCCCAGCGTATTCCCGGGCGGCGGGAAAGGGCAGATGAAATGGTCGGCGAACGCGCACGGCGGGAGCACGGACCGGTTGAAGTCGACCGTCGTGCGCCCCTCGTCATCGGGCGCCGCCGGGTACAGGAACCGGAACCGGTAACTGCCCTCCCCGCTCGTGGAGTCGGCGAACACCGCCCACAACTTCCCGTCGGCCTGCACCCCCACCTGCAACGTCGCCTCCAACCCGTCGAGCCGGAAAGCGAGTTCACCCGCGAGCCCGAGCCCACGTTCGACACCGTCTGCCGCGTCGACCCGCACGGTGCGCCGCGTGTCGTACGGCGTGAAGCGCCCCGGCACCGACCAGCGAGGGTCGTACGGCGTGACCTCGACGCCCCGGAACGCGCGGTGCGCCGCCGAGCCGGGGTCGTAGTCCCGCACGCACCAGGCGCCCTCACGGATCAGGACGGCCAGCCGGCGCTCGCCGAGGCCGACGCGGGCCGTGCTCACCGAGCCGGTGTCCACGCCGAGGCGGACCGAGCCGGTGAAGGGTTCCCCGTCGAGGGTCAGTCCGTCGGCCGCCGACGCGGTGAGGACCACCAGGCCGGCGTCACCGTCGAGGACCCATACGCCGGGGATGCCCGGAAGCCGGCCGTCCGGATGGTCCTCCAGCCAGTGCGTGCCGGTGAGGGCGAGGGGCCCGTAGGGAGCCGACACGGTCTCCATCCGCCGCTCGTGCCACTGCTGCCACTCGTCGGCCGCGTCCGAGGTCATGCCGTCAGCTCCATCGTCGTGCGCTCAACCCTGTCGTCGTGCGGTCACCCCTTCCCCGCCGGGTCGGGGAGCCCGAGATGTGAGCGCAGGGTCGTGCCCCGGTATTCCGTGCGGAACGCGCCGCGTTCCTGGAGCAGCGGCACCACCCGGTCCACGAACTCGTCGAGGCCGCCCGGAGTGAGATGCGGGACGAGGATGAAGCCGTCGGCGGCGTCCTGTCGAACGAAGGTCTCCAGCTCGGCGGCGACCGCCTCCGGGGTGCCGATGAAGGACTGCCGGCCGCTCGCCTCGATCACGGTCTGCTGGATGGACAGCCCCTTCTCGCGGGACAGCGCCCGCCACTTCTCGGCCATCGCGACGGTGTCACCGCGCCGGGTCCGCCCCTGGGTGAGCGACGCATCCGGCACCGGGTCGAAGTCGGGGAACGGGCCGTCGGGGTCGTACGAGGAGAGGTCCGTGCCCCAGATCTGTTCCAGGGCGAGGATCGCGTTCTGCGGGGAGACCTGCTGCCGCCGGATCTCGGCGGCCCGCTCCTGCGCCTCGGCCGCGGTGTCGCCGAGGACGACGCTGACGCCGGGCATGATCTTGAGCTCGTCCACGCTACGGCCGTACTTCGCGAGGCGTCCCTTCACGTCGGCGTAGAAGGCACGACCGTCCTCCAGCGTGCCGTGCCGCGTGAAGATGACGTCGGCCGTCCGCGCCGCGAACTCCCGCCCCTCCCCCGAGTCCCCGGCCTGGATGACGACCGGGTGCCCCTGCGGTGAGCGCGGCACGGTGAACTCGCCCGCGATGTCGAAGTGTTGACCCCGGTGGGCGAAGGGACGGGACAGCCCGTCGGGGGTCCAGGAGTCCCACAACTCCCTTGCTACGGCTACGAATTCGGCCGCCCGTGCGTAGCGCTCCGCACGATCCAGATATCCCCCGCGCCGGAAGTTCGCGCCGGTGAAGGCGTCGGAGGAGGTCACCACGTTCCAGGCGGCCCGGCCGCCGCTGAGGTGGTCCAACGTGGCGAGTCTGCGGGCGAGTTCGTAGGGCTCGTTGAAGGTCGCGTTGACCGTGGCGGCCAGCCCGATGCGCGAGGTGACAGCGGCTAGCGCGTTCAGGACGGTGAGGGACTCCGGGCGTCCGACGACGTCCAAGTCGTGGATACGGCCCTTGTGTTCGCGCAGTCGCAGCCCCTCGGCTAGGAAGAAGAAGTCGAAGAGGCCGCGTTCGGCGGTGCGGGCGAGATGCTCGAAGGAGGAGAAGCCGATCTGGGACTTCGACCGCGGATCGGCCCACACGGTGGTGCTGTTGACGCCGGGGAAGTGCGCCGCCAGATGGATCTTCCTGCGTGGCCGTACGGTCATGACGCTCCCCCCGTCACGGCGTACTGGTTGGCGGGCCGGGCCAGGCCCAGGTGCTCCCTGAGCGTGCTGCCCGGGTAGAACGTGCGGAACAGGCCCCGGTGTTGGAGCAGCGCCACCGTGCCGTTGACGAGCCGCTCCAGGTCGCGGCGGGGTTCGACGGGGGTGAGGTGGAAGCCGTCGACGGTACGGTCGCCGTGCCAGCCGGCGATCAGCTCCGCGAGGTCGACGGGACCGCCCCGGTACAGCGGGCCGTGCGCGGTCTGCCGGGGGCCGCCTCCGCCGTGACCCGGCTCGGCCGCGTGCTCGCCGTCGCCGAGGTCGACGACGAGGCTCACCAGGACCCGCAGGGTGTCGGGATCCCGGCCGAACTTCTCGGCGGACGCCCGCAGTTCGGCCCGTACGGCGCCGGCCTGCGCGGAACTCGCCGCGCGGACGAGGGCCACATCGGCGTACCGGGCGGCCGTCCGCCGGGCCTGGCCCTCGGTGGCGTCGACCACGCGGACCGGGTGGCCCTGCGGTGGTCTGGGCACGATCGAGGGGCCCTTGACGGAGAACTCCGAGCCCTCGAAGTCGACGTGATGCAGTTTGTCGCGGTCGACGAAACGGCCGGTGACGGTGTCCCGTATCTCGGCGTCGTCCTCCCAGCTGTCCCACAACTGGGCGGCCACTTCAGCGACTTCACCGGCTTCCGCCCACAACGCGTCGGCGGGCGCGGCATGTCGGCGGCCGAAGAGGCGGGCCTCGCCCTCGGTGGTCGACACATCGAGCCGCCAGCCGGCCCGGCCCCGGCTGACCCAGTCGAGGGTCGCGACCGCGGCCTGCACATGGAAGGGCTCGGTGTGCGTGACGGTCACCGTGGGCACCAGACCGATCCGGCTGGTCACCGGGGCGACCCGGGACAGGACGGCGAGGGCGTCGGGTCCTGGCCGCGCGAAGGTGTCGTCGAGCGTCACGAAGTCGAGGCCGCCGCTCTCGGCGAGCCGCGCCAACTCGACGTAGGAGTCGGCGTCGTAGGCCGACCGCTGGTCGACGGCGGCGGCCAGATGCAGGCCCCGGCCGTGCGAGGAGGTCATGGGAGGAAAGCCTTCCTGTCGTTCGGGAGCAGAGCACCTCGGAGAGGGCCAAGTCCTCGATGAGACGCGGGACTTCACAAGCTCGGGACTTCACAAGCTCGGGGCTACGCGGAGGCCTGACACGCGAGGTCCCGCAGGAACGCCAGCACGGCCCGTGCGGTGGCGTCGTTCTGCCGGAAGGCGGGGCCGCCGGTGCGCGGCCGGGTGAACGCGCCGGGCGTCCGTACGTCGGTGTAGGGCCCGAGCGCGAACCGCCGGGGGTGCGGCTGTCCGTCCCGGTCGAGGATCCGCCCGTCGGTGCGGTCCACCCGCAGCAGCCCTTCGGGAGTCTCCACCACGGCCCCGTCGGCGTGCAGTTGACGCAGCAGCGGATCGACGGACCGCCCCACCGTGGGCTCGGGCAGCCGCGCCTCGACCAGCGCCCGCGCCTCGATCGTCACGCCGGGCACGGTCGCGCTCGACGCCCGGAACACCCCGTCCTCGGCCGCTACGGCCATGTCCGCGCCGACGAACCGCACGAGGCCGGCCCGGGACAGCGCGAGCAGTTGGCGCAGCCGGGGTCCGGGCGGCCCGGAGGCGAGATAGCTGAAGAAGCCGTGCCACCAGGGCCCGACGTCACCGAGCCGGATCAACTGCACGTAGACGGAGAGCAGTCCGAGGAAGACCGCCAAGTCCGGGCTGTTGGAGGGATCGTGACGGCGACTCAGATCGCCCTCGATGTAGGCCCGTAGCCCGTCCTGGAACTCCTCCTCCGACGCGTACCGCACCCCGTCCAGCGGACGGTCGAGTGCCGCGAGGTCGAGCCGGTCGGCGGGGTCGGGCACCGCGGACGCCACGAGGGCCTCGCGCTCCGCCGCCTCACCGGCCGCGTACTTCTCCTCGAAGTCGGTCCAGGCGATCGCCGTCCGCTCGGGGTGCACACCGAACAGCCGGTGATAGTGCGCGAACCCCAACTCCTTCTCGATCAGCGGCCATACGTCCCGCTGGAAGTCGAAGCCCCCCGGCAACGCGAGTATCGCGTCGACCTCGGCGGGCCCGAAGAACCGTGGCAACGGCGGCCGTTCACCGCTCCACTCGTAACCGATCTTCGAGTGGTACGGCACTCCGCGCCGCGACCCGACGTACAGCACCGGCTCCTGCCCCGAGGGGACGTAGGTGTCACCGTCGTAGCGTCCGCCACGGCCCTCCGTGAGCAGCACCATCAGGTCGACGAAGGCGAGGCCGAAGCCGCGGACGAGGACGGGTTCGCCGGGGGCGAGGGAGGTCAGGTCGCTGTCGGCGGTGAAGTCGGGCGGCAGATGGACGAGGTCGTGGGCGCGCGCGTACGCCGCCAACTCGCGCTGGTCCTCGTCGAGTTCGGCGTCGAGGTGGCCGAGGGCGAGGACGACGAGGTCGGCGAGGAGTGGGTCCGGGCTGCCCTCCAGCCACACCTGCTGGCGTCCGTCGCGCGGGCCGCTCACCCGGAGGGCGCGTCGCGGGTGGTGGTGGACGGTGACGCCCGGCGGCAGCGCGGCGACGGCTTCCTCGTGCACCCAGCGCAGGTAGGAGCCCTGGAGCTGGCGGTCGGCGAAGGTGCTGCCCTCGATGGCGGCCCATTCGTGCAGCGTGGGACCGGGGCGCACCGGACCCACCATGACCACCGTCTCGTCGGTGAACATGGTGACGTCCTCGGCATGCGAGTTCATCCACAGCAGCGGGGACTGGGCCGCGCGCCAGATGCGGCCGGCGCCCGGCGGATGGGGGTCGACGAGGTGGATGTCGAGACCCGAACCGTCGTACAGATCAACGGCGTTGGCCGCGATGCGCTCGATGAGACCGGTCCCCCGCGGCCCGGCGCCGACGATCACGAGTGAGAGCCTTGTGGTCGGGGAGGCGGATACGGGGGTGGGAATGTCGGAAGACATGCGAAGACTCCGTGACGTGAGCAACACGGGCGAATGCCTTCACACAGGGCGCCTGGCGGCACCGTACGGCCGAGCCCCTCAGCAGGACCGTCCACCGACTGTACGGCGCCGTTTCCCCTCGGTGTCAAGGAAGTCCACACTGTGAGCAGTACGTCTCATCTTGGTTGACGCCCCACCGGATGCCTGTTCCACTTATCCCATGCATTCGCAGCAGTGGCTGGTCAAGCGCTCCCACATCGACCTCGGTCGAGTGTGGTCCTCTTCCTGTTGAGCTGACCCACTGCGCGTCCCGGTCGCCTGAATCTCCCTCTGGCCGTGCGCTTCACGTGTTCTCCCGCTCCACCCGTTCCGCCTTCACACACCCCTCCCCTCGGGTTCCGTCCGCACTTCCTCCACCACGCCTACCGCGTCAGGGCGGCCGTACGCCGTCGTGGTGCCGCCCGGACCCCGATCACCCGGTCCATCAGCGCCCCCAGCACGTCCCGTACGGAATCGCGGTTCCGCGCGTCGCACTCCAGCACGGGCACATCCGCACCCAGCCCGAGCGCCTCCCGGACCTCGTCCACGTCGAACCGGTCCGCGCCGTCGAAGCGGTTCACCGCGAGAACGAACGGCGCGCCCTGCGACTCGAAGTAGTCGACCGCCGGGAAACAGTCCTCGATCCGCCGGGTGTCCACGAGGACCACCGTGCCGAGCGCGCCCTCCACCAGGTCGTCCCAGAGGAAGGAGAACCGGTCCTGCCCGGGCGTCCCGAACAGATACAGCGCGATCGTCGGGTCGAGCGTGATCCGCCCGAAGTCGAGGGCGACGGTCGTGGTGGTCTTCGCCTCGACCCCCACCAACGAGTCGACGCCGACGGAGACTTCGGTGATCGCCGCCTCCGTGTCGAGGGGTTCGATCTCCGAAATGGCCCCGATGAACGTGGTCTTGCCGACCCCGAGGCCGCCGCTGACCACGATCTTCACGGCCAGCGGCACGATCTTGTCAGAGCGCCCGGACATGGTCCCTGATCCTTTCGAGCATCGGGAGCGGCAGCTCCGCGGGTTGCCGACAGGCGAGTTGCCCGGCGACGACGAGGTCGGAGATGAGCACCTTGGCCACTCCGAGGGGTACGCCGACCCGGTGCGCCACCTCGGCGACGGTCGTCGGCTGTTCGCACACCGCGACGATGTGGCGCCGCTCGAACGTGAGCGACGGATCCGGCACGCCGACGGCGACGACCAGCGTCTCCAGCCGCAGATCGGCCTGGAGAGGCTCGGACCGGCCGCCGGTGATGATGAACGGCCGGACGAACGTCGCGTCCTCGTCAGGTTCTACGTCCCTGGGCTGTTCACCGTTCACCGTGGCAACGCCTGCCGTAGATCGGCGATGAGCGTCGGGGTGAGCAGATCACCCGCCCGCTCCGCGAGCACCGCCATCTCGTAGCCGACGAGGCCCAGTTCACCGCTGCTGTCGGCGAGGACGCCGAGACAGCTGCCGTCCCGGATCGCCGAGACGAGCAGGAAACCCCGGCCCATCTCGATCATGATGAGCTTGACCCCGTCGAAGCTGTACCGCTTGGACGCGCTGCGCGCCAGGCTGCTCAACCCCGAGACGATCGCGGCGAGATGGTCGGCCTCGGTCCGCCCGAGCCCGTCCGACACGGCGATCAGCAGCCCGTCGGAGGAGACGGCGACCGCGTCGCGTACGCCGTCGGTGCTCTTGACGAAGTTGGCGAGCAGCCAGTTGAAGGTCTGCGAGTCGCGCGGGGTGTCGACGGTGGTCACTTGGCGGCACCCTCGTTCTGTTCGGCGGCCTTCTTGGCCTTCTCCTTCTCCTTCTCCACGCTGATGCCGCCGCGCATGTGGGCGCTGCGCAGAGTGGAGAGCATTCCGGAGACTTCCTCGGGGCTGCGGTCGGTGGTCGGTCCGGTGGGCGCCGGGCGGCTGGGCCGGTCCGTCTCGGTGACGGCCTCCGAGATCGCGCTGCGCTGGGGCCGCTTGACGAGTCCGTTGCGGGTACGGGATGCGGAGGTGCCGCCCTTGGAGCCGGAGGCCTTGCTCTCGACGGCGGGCTTCGACCCGGCCGTGACGGTCACCGGCTCCACGGCGTCCTCCTCGTTGCGCGGCGCAGGCAGCACCGGCTTGTCCGCGGCCTTGCCCTGTGGGGCCTCCGTCAACAGCCCCGCGGGGATCAGCACCCGGGCGACCACACCGGCCGCCGGTGCCTCGCCGAGCCGTACCTCGATGCCGCACTTGCGGGCGAGCGCGCCGACTACGAAGTGGCCCAGGAACCGGGTGGGTTCGGCCATGAAGCTGGCGGTGCCGGACAGTCGTACGTTGGCCTCGGCGAGGGCCTGGTTGTCCATGCCGAAGCCGTGATCGACGATCGCGACCAGATAGCCGGCGCTGGTACGCCGCCCCTCGATCTCCACGTCGGAGTCCGGCGGCGAGAAGCTCAGCGCGTTCTCCACCAACTCGGCGAGCAGATGGGCAATTTCGACCACGACCGAGCCGGTGACGAACGCGGGCTCGATCCGGCGCAGGGTGACCCGGCGGTACTCCTCGACCTCGGACAGCGCGGCGCGCAGCACGTCGTTGACGGCCAGCGGCGTGGACCAGGGACGGGGGCTGGACTCCCCGGCGAGCACGAGAAGGCTTTCGGCGTTGCGGCGCATACGGGTGGCCAAGTGGTCGAGTTCGAAGAGATTGGCGAGGGTCGCGGGGTCGGCGTCCTCGTGCTCCAGCTTGTTGATGAAGCTGATCTGACGGCGCACCAGGTTCTGGTTGCGACGCCCCAGGCTCACCAGCGAGTCGGTGGCATTGCGCCGCAACACGGCCTGTTCGGTGGCGAGTTCGAAGGCGGACCGCTGCACCCGGTCGAACGCGTCGGCCACCTCCCGCACTTCGGCCCCGGCCCGGTCGGCGACGGCCAGCGCAGCGGGCGGCTGCGGCGCCGCCCCGGACGACCCGTCCTGTACGGCGGCCACGGCCTGCGGCAGCCGGCTCCCGGCCACCTCCCGTGCCTGCCGGGCGAGTTCGACGAGCGGCGAGGAGACGGACCGTACGCAGTCGAGGGCCAGCGCGCCGAGCGCGACGACCGTGGCGAGGGCGAGCAGCAGGAACAGCAGCAGGTCGCGCTGGGCCGAACTCTCCAACTGGGCAGCCCTGTTCTCGACATCGGTGCCGAGGGTGATCTGGACGTTCCGCATCCCGTTGATGGTGGAGGTCATGGCGTCCCACCAGGCCATGGGCGGGATCGCGCTCGCCTTCAGCTTCCCGGTGCCGTGCACCGCCTTGCTCTCGTACGCCAGCGCGCGCTCGGCGTCGGGCGTGGTCAGGGCGGTGTTCAGGCGCCGTTCCTGGACGGCGGTGGCCGACCGCGGGAAGGCGTCGAGGGCGGCGAGGCGTCCGGCGCGGATCTCCATGAACCGGCTGTAGTCGTCGCCGCGGAACTTCCCGGCGCGTACCGAGCCGAGCACGATGGCGCGTTCCTCGCCGGTGAACTCCTTTGCGTTGCCGAGGACTTGGAGTGCCTGGTAGGCGTCGCGCAGCTTGCCGTCGTGGACGTCTTCGAGGCCGAGGTCGAGCCGGTCGAGGACGGTGATGGTGTTGGTGAAGTAGTCGAAGGTGTCCTTCACCACGCCGCTGCCGTCGTCGGCGCCCTTGCGGATCCCGGCGAGCCCGTCGAGCCGGCCGAGGGACTCGCGCACGGAACCGGCGGCGGAGTCCTCACGCCCCTTCAGGGCCACGTCCAGCTGCTGGCGCGCGGCGTCGGTCGCCTTGCGCTGCGTGGGCAACTTGGCGCTGAACTGCTTGACGCCGCCGACGTATCCGGTGGTGAGTCCGCGCTCCTTCTGCAGTTCGTGGACGAGTCCCTGGAGGGTGATTTCCAGGCGGGCGCTGTCGGCGGTCGCGGAGGCGTTGCGATAGGCGGAGATCTGGTCGGCGGCCGCGATACCGAGCAGGGCGAGCAGGACCACGAGGGCGAGGATCAGAATCCTCAGCAGCCTGGTGCGGATGCTGGTGGTCGCTTTTGTTGTGACGTCCACTGAAGTGCCTTAAGTGGGTGGCGAGTTGATCGGGTTCGATCAGGCTCGATCAGGGATCGAACCTGGGGCAGAAATGGTTCTGCTCCCGCCCAACGACACGCACGGCACACCGGTCACCGGATCATGTTTTTGTTTTACCACCCTGAAACAGGGACGGTCCGACCTCGCAGGTCATCCATGATCCCCAAGTGCCGCGTATACAACGGCAGTGACGACCCGCCACGGTCAACAGATCACGACGCTTGGCATATTCAGCAGTCGCAACACGACAGACATTCACAACATTCGCAGCATTCGCACGCGTCGCAGCACGAGCAATCACAGCTGGAACAGCACCCCTCGCGCCGCCGCCCCGACCACGGCCCCTCGAACTCGTCGGCGCAGCACACCTTGCAGGTGCAGCACAGCCCGAGGGCGACAGCGCACCCGGCCCAGAAACCGCGCCTGTCGGGCCGCGGGGGCTCACCGCCGTAGGGATTGCCGTCGTGCCGCGGATCGCCCGGCAGGTACGGAGTCCGCGGCGGCCCGAAGGCACCCTGCGGCTCTGGCACATGCCCGTGCCCGTGCTCGACCCCGGCCCGGGCCCCGGTCCCGTGCCCGCAGGACTGGGTACCGAAGGCACGGTCCACCGAGCGGCCCAGTTCGTGCGCGAGGAGCAGATGCGCCAGCTTGCCGTCGGTGCTGTGCCTTTCTGGGGAGACCCCAGACCCCCAGGCCATCTCCCGCAGCGCGAGCCGAATCCCGTGCAGCGCGTCGTCGGCGAGCCGCCGGGCCTCGGTGAGCGGGGTGCCGGTCGCGGTGAGGGGATTCCAAGCACCGGCCGCCGCATCCGCCTCCCTGTCCTCCACGGCGTCCAGGAGATGCGCGAGCCGCCCGAAGAGGCGTCCGGCCTCGGCGAGCGGTACGGCGTTGCCGGGCCGTCCGGCCAGGAGCGCGGTGTGCGCGAAGGCGGCGGCGGTGGCGGTCTCGGTCGGTTCGGTGACGGTGAGGATCGGCGTACCGGGCCCGGCGAGCGTCTCGATGCCGAGTTGCCGGTCCACGGCGTCGACGAGGACACCGGCGTCGAACCCGACAGCGGAACCTGTGCGTGCCCCGGCCCGCCCCCAGCTCCCGGCGACCCGCCGCGCGGCCAGCGCCACCGGCCTGCGGGCCAGCAGCCCGTCCCGGTCGGCGACATGGTCACGCACCTTGGCGGAGGCGAGCACCAGCGATACGGCCGCCGCGAGCCGCGCCCCCTCGCCCTGCGCGACGGACGC
The DNA here is from genome assembly GCF_045162825.1 of Streptomyces prunicolor. Taxonomy (NCBI): domain Bacteria; kingdom Bacillati; phylum Actinomycetota; class Actinomycetes; order Kitasatosporales; family Streptomycetaceae; genus Streptomyces; species Streptomyces prunicolor. The sequence goes on from NZ_CP108676.1 coordinate 2,323,641, forward strand.
GGTCCGCATCCCGCGCAGGGGGCAGGGCCCGGCCGTACGACGCCATCCGCCACCCGCCCGCTCGACCTGAGCCTCCGTCAGGACCGAGAGGAGCAGACCGTCGTAGTTCGTGACAATCCTCGCGAACTGCCCGTGGTCCCCGCGCAGCGCGAGACACAGCCCGCACAAATGCGCCATCCACTGGGACTTGAGGTTCTCACCGAGCCGATGACTGCAAGGCCGGACCATTCCGAACACGACAACCCCCCGTGGCGTGAACGACATCTGACTGGGCATCTGGAGATCGACAGGGCAGCTGACCGGGCGTTGAGCAGCCGCATCGCATCGACCACCCCGTTCACCCGTACGCACCAGCCATCACCCGGACGCCGCGAAGAATCATATTTCACTCCCAGTCAGCAGCCCTGTCCAGCAACACCCTTGATACACAGGGGCTCTCGACGTATTGGCTGTGCACCAGTAGCGTCACAAACCCCCCGCGCGGCGTCTATCCACTTGGCGCGCGATCCGCATCATGGATGACCATAGGGATGTGGAAAGCAAGTAAGACCGCTGTGAGAGGAGGCGTCCATGGGATCGGTACGCAAGGCGAGTGCCTGGCTTGGGCTCGTTGACGACAACGATGACGAGCGTTATTACGACGACGACTACTCCGAAGGGACCGAGCAGCCCGGGGATGCCTGGGTCACGGATCCGAGAGTGAAGGTGGCCGAGGACGTCGCCGAGGTGAAGGGCCGACGGATCGGCACGGTCACCCCGGACAGCTTCCGGGACGCCCGCGCCATCGGTGAGCTCTTCCGGGAAGGGGTTCCGGTGATCGTGAACCTCACGGCGATGGAGGCGACCGACGCCAAGCGCGTGGTCGACTTCGCCGCCGGTCTCACCTTCGGCCTGCGCGGCACGATCGAGCGGGTCGCGAACCGAGTCTTCCTGCTGACCCCCGCCAACACGGAGATCGTCAGCGGCGACCCCGCCGTGCGCCGTGAGGACGGTTTCTTCAACCAGAGCTGAGGCAGGGCCGCTTACCGGCCCTGCCTCCCGCAGGGTTGAACAGGGCTTCGGGACTTCCTGTCGGTACTTCCTACCGGAAGGCGTCGAGTCCGGTGAGCGCCTTGCCCAGCACCAGCTGGTGCATCTCGACGGTGCCCTCGTACGTGAGCACCGACTCCAGGTTCGTCGCGTGCCGCATCACGGGGTACTCCAGTGAGATCCCGTTGGCACCGAGGATCGTCCGTGCCGTACGGCAGATCTCGATGGCCTCCCGTACGTTGTTCAGCTTGCCGAAGCTGACCTGCTCGGGACGCAGGCGCCCGGCGTCCATGCGCCGCCCCAGATGGTGGGCGAGCAGAATCCCCTTGTGCAGTTCGACCGCCATGTCGGCGAGCTTGGCCTGGGTGAGCTGGAAGCCGCCGATGGGCCGCCCGAACTGCTCCCGCGTCTTCGCGTACGCGACCGCGGACTCGAAGGAAGCGCGCGCCGCGCCCATCGCACCCCACACGATTCCGTAACGAGCGTGCGACAAACAGCCGAGCGGCCCCTTCAGCCCCACGACCTCCGGCAACACCGCGTCAGCGGGCAACCGCACGTCGTCGAGGACGAGTTCGCTGGTGACGGATGCGCGGAGTGACCATTTGTGCTTGATCTCGGGCGCGGAGAAGCCGGATACGTCCGTCGGTACGACGAACCCCCGGATCCCGTCATCGGTCTGCGCCCATACGACGGCGACGCCGGCCACCGACCCGTTGGTGATCCACATCTTCCGCCCGTTGAGCACCCAGTCGCCGCCGTCGCGCTTGGCGTAGGTGCGCATGGCGCCGGGATCGGAACCGTGGTCGGGTTCGGTGAGCCCGAAGCAGCCGATGACGTCACCGGAGGCCATACGCGGCAACCACGCCTGCTTCTGCTCCTCACTCCCGAAGCGATGAATGGCGTACATGGCGAGGGACCCCTGCACCGACACGAGCGACCTGATCCCGGAGTCGGCGGCCTCCAACTCCAGGCAGGCGAGCCCGTATTGAACGGCGGAGGCGCCGGCACACCCGTACCCGTCGAGCGACATCCCGAGCGCCCCGATGCCACCAAGTTCGCGAGCGAGCTCCCGGATCCCGGGCAACTCCCCCTTCTCGTACCACTCCGCGACGTACGGCAGCACCCGGTCGGCAGCCCACGTACGAACGGTGTCCCGGATCGCGAGGTCCTCGGGGTCGAGCAGATCGTCGATGCCGAGGGGATCGGCGGGGTCGAAGGGGGGCAACTTCGGGGACGCAGCCATGACAGAGCCTCCGGTACTAAAACTATCACCGCTAGTTACGACAACGGGCTCGACGTTACGACGACAGCTCGGGCACGTCCAGCACAGCCACAAGCCTCTCCCACCCGCCCACCCGCCCACCCGTTTACGGGCATCCAAAAGGTGACCGTCTCCGGCGGGGGCGGAACGCCGCGGGCGACCGCGCCCACGACCACAACCACGTCCGAGCCCCCGCAGCCCGCAGCCGCCAACGGCGAAGCACCCCCACAAGACGCGTCCACCCCTCAGTTGCCCGTAAACGGGTGGTGCGTGGGTGGGAGAACGTCTTTGGTCAGGCTGAGATGCGGGAGTCTGCTACTTCCCTGGGGGCAGGGACCGTGGCCAGAGGTGCCTCGCACTGCATCACTCGGGGCAACCGCAATGCCATCACTGCCCCCAGCAACAGCAACCCCGCGCTGACAAGCAACGTGACATGCAGCCCGTGCACGAAAGCGTGCCGAGCCGCCTCGCGCAGGGCCGCTCCACGCTCCCCTCCCAGCCGCCCGGCAACGTCGTACGCCTCGCCCAGCGAATGCCCCGCCGAGGCCGACGCGGACGCCGGTACACCGGGAACGGACGACAACCCGGGCGCGTACGCCGCGTTCATCACGCTTCCGAGGAGCGCGATGCCGATACCCGCGCCGAGTTGGTACGAGGTCTCGCCTATGGCCGCAGCGCCACCCGCCTGCGCCGGCGGCGCCTCGCTCAGCATCGACTCGTACGCCCCGAAGAGCGTCATCTCCAGCCCGAACCCGAGCAACAGGAACCCGAAGAGCAGCAGCCCGGTGTCGTCCCGCTCGCCCATCGCGGTCAGCGTCAGCACCGAGAACGCGGTCAGGCAGAACCCGAAGCACACCATCCGGCGCGGCCCGAACCGCCGGAGCATCCGCGCCCCGAACAACCCCGCCGCCATCGCCGCGAACGTCAGCGGCAGGAGTCGTAGACCTGTCTGGAGGGGCGACAGGCCCAGCACCAGTTGCAGGTACTGCGCCGCGATCAGCTCCAGGCCGACCAGTGCCAGCATCGCCAGCACGATGCAGCCCACGGACGTGCTGAACGCCGGCCTGCGGAACATCTTCAGGTCCACCAGCGGATGCGTACGGCGCCGTTGCCGTCGTACGAAAAGAACCAGCAGCACCGCGCCCACGAGCAGCGGAGCCACCGTCCACCCGCTCTCCACCGGCTCCCCGCCACCGAGCCGCTTCACGCCGAAGACGACGCCGAAGAGACCGCCCGCGGCCATGAGCGCGCCGACGACGTCCCACGGGCCGTTGCGGTCGCCGCGGGACTCGGGCAGCAGGAGCCGGCCGATCGGCAGGCTGATCAGCATCAGGGGGATGTTGACGAGGAAGACCGAGCCCCACCAGAAGTGTTCGAGAAGGAAACCGCCGAGCAGCGGACCCACCGCCGCGCCCACCGCCGCCACCGCGCTCCACACGCCGATCGCCACCGCCCGCTCACGCCGGTCGGGGAAGACCTGGCGGAGGATCGAGAGCGTGGCGGGCATGATCATCGCGCCGCCGACGCCGAGCAGCGCCCGCGCGAGGATCAGGACCTGGGCGTCATGGGCGAGGGCCGCGAGACCGGAGGCGACGCCGAAGAGGCCGTAGCCGAGGAGCAGGATGCGCCTGCGGCCCACTCGGTCGCCGAGCGTGCCGAAGAGGATGAGGAGCGAGGCGCAGACCAGCGGATAGACGTCGACGATCCAGAGCAGCTCTATCGCGCCGGGCTTGAGGTCCTCGGTGACGGCGGGCACCGCGACATGGAGCACGGTGGCGTCGAGCGCGACGAGCAGCAGGCTGACGCAGAGGACGACGAGGACGACCCAGCGGTTGGCACCGGCCCCGGCCGCCCGACGGCGCAGCGCTGCGGCAGCCATGGTCGTCCCGGACATGTACTACCTCCCAGATGTTCCCTCGCGTTCGGCGGGGCTCACGGGGTGGGGACTCCCCGTGACTGCGGCCGGAGAGGAGCGGTGTCTCCGACCCGCGCAACGAAGGCGAGTGAGCCGTCAGAGTACGCGAGTTCACGCCAATGCCACGTGGCGGACCTCTCACACTCTCCGGAGAACACGTGTGGCGTACACCACTCACCCTTCTGTGGACCACGCCCCGCCGGGCCTGCCGGTTCCGCCCGCCCTCGATAATCAGGTCCGTGACCGATCTTGCAGCACCTCTCCGCCGGGCGGCCCCGGCCCTCCTCGGGTACGCCGCCGTCCGCGCCCTGGGCCTGGTGGTGCTCGCGGTGTGGAGCGCGGCGCGCGGCAAGAGCGCCCACACCTTGCTGACGGCGCGGTGGGACGCCCTCTGGTACACCCGGGTCGCCGACCTCGGTTACGGCTACGAGGTCCGCCTCCCGAACGGCGACGTCCACTCGAACCTCGCCTTCTTCCCCCTGCTGCCCTGGCTGGAAAGGCTCATACACGCGATTTCCCCGCTGTCGTACGCCGACGGCGGTCTCGTGGTGAGCGTGCTCGCCTCGCCGGCTGCGGCCTGGGGGATCTTCGCGGTCGTGGAGCATGTCCACGGCCGTCGCGTGGGCGTGTGTGCCGTACTGCTGTGGGCCGTACTCCCCGTCGGGATCGTGCAGTCGATGGCGTACAGCGAGTCGCTCTTCACCGCGCTCGCCGCCTGGTCCCTGTACGCCGTCCTGACCGGCCGCTGGGTGACCGCGGGCGCCCTCGCTCTGTTCGCCGGTCTCACCCGGCCCGTGGGGCTCGCCGTGGTGGCCGCGGTGTGGGTCGCCGGTATCGCCTCTTTCGTGCGGGACCGCAGCACGGCGCCCGCGCCCAGCGCGCGAGTCTGGCCGCGCGCCCTCGGGATGGCGCTCGCGCCCTTGGGCGCCGCCGGGTACGTCCTGTGGGTCGGACACCGCACCGGCAAAGGACCGTTCGGCTATCTGGACGTGCAGGCGGGCTGGCGCAACGGTTTCGACGGGGGCGCCGCCTTCGCCCGTTTCGTCGGCGACAAGTTCACGTCGTTCCCCTCGGCCCTGGCCGGGGTGGGGCTGATCGTCGGGGTCGGGCTGGTGCTCTGGCTGTACGTCGTGGGCGTCCGGCAGGGGCAGCCGCTGCCCCTCCTGGTGTACACGGGGGTCGTCACCGCGCTCGCGCTGTGCGCGTCGAGCTACTTCGGCTCGAAACCGCGCCTGCTGATGCCCGCCTTCCCCCTGCTCCTCCCCCTCGCACTCGCCCTGGCGCGGCTGCGTACCTCCAGGTCAGCGTGGGTGGTGGGCGGTGTCGCGGTGGCATCGGCCGTGTACGGGGCGTTCTGGCTGAACGGATCCGGCCCGCCGTGATCCACTCAGCACGCCCATGATCCACTCGGCGTGCCCCATGATCCACTCGTCACGCTCCATGAGCGCCCGGCCAATTTCACCCCAGGATTTGGTGAACTAATTCATAAGGGCCATAAAACTCGACCCGGCATGATCAAAGGAATTGAAGGACGGAGCCGACCGAGATTGCGGAATCCTCGGAAATAAACCCGCCGCTGAGAGCTTTCCCACATCACATCGTCATCACAAAGCCGCTGATTCGACGGGGATCCACACTCACTCGCTGTAACGTCGATTGGGTGCGTACCGAAGGAAACCTCACCCGTCTGGACCGGGTGTTCGCGAGGCTGGACCGTGAACCTGAACGGCCGGCCAACATCGATGTGCCGAAGATGAGCCGGCACAGGGTCGTGCTCTTTGCGGCGACCCTGGCCTTCTATCTGGCCATCGTGTGGCTCGTCGTGACCACGTCCTGGCTGGTCCGGTTCGACTGGCAGGTCATGTTCTTCCGGCCGTACCAGCAGTGGGCCGGCATCCACTGGTTCGTCGACTACTACGTGGTCCTGGGCCAGCGCGGCCCGACCGCGGTGATGGTCGCGGCCTGGCTGGGCTGGCGCTCCTGGCGGCAGCACACGCTGCGCCCGCTGCTGACCCTGGGCACCTTGCTGCTGCTGCTGAACATCACGGTCGGCGCCGCGAAGCTCGGCATGGGCCGCCTCGGCCCGCACTACGCCACCGTCATCGGCTCGAACGAGATGGGCCTCGGCGGCGATATATTCCCCAGCGGCCACACCGCCAACGCGGTCGTGACCTGGGGAATTCTGGCTTATCTGGCCTCCACGCCGGCCGCCCGCCGCTGGCTGTCCGCCGCCTCCGCGGTGACCTCCCTCGGCGTCGGTCTCGCCACCGTCTACCTCGGTACGCACTGGCTGAGCGACGTCCTGCTCGGCTGGGCCGCCGGTCTGCTGGTCCTGCTCGCCCTCCCCTGGTGCGAGCCGCTGATCGCCCTGGCCGAGACCCGGATCTTCGACCTGCGCGACCGCTGGCGCGCCCGTCGCGGCCGTACGGCACCCGCCCCCGCGCCCGCCTCGCCGGTCACCGCACCGGTACTGCTCAAGCCGCGCGCCTCCTCGGGCGACGAGGTCCCGGCGGCCCGCGAGACGGTCACCGCGAGCCGCTCGGCCCGGCCGCCCGCCCATCTCGCCCCGGGCCCGCACACGACCCGCTCGGAGCGCACCCCGGTCACCCCGATCGGCAGCCGCCGTCCGCCGCACCCGGACCGCGTGGCGCGCGGCACCACCCCGGCCACGGCCGCCGCCCGTCCGGCGACGGGCGGCTGACCCCGCCCCGGACCGCGGGGCCGGTACGCACAACCCTCCCCGCGCATCAAGAAGGCCCCCGTTCCTCCAGCGGAACCGGGGCCTTCGTCGCATCTGCGCTCAATGCGTGCGCCGAACACGTACGCCCGACGTGTGCGCTCAGCCCTTCCAGGCGCGCGTCACCGTGCCGTTCTCGACCTCGAAGTTGAGCCGTCCCACGCGGAACTCCATGGTGATGATCGCCCCCGGCGGCAGCGACCGCACGCTCGACCAGCCGCGCTCCCGCGCGAGCCGCTCGGCCTCTGTCCCGTCGAGGCCCACATAGCTGTTCGGACTGTCCTGGGGCTCTGCCGGTGGAGTCGGAATGGATGCCATGCCCGCCACGCTAGCCCCTCTTCTCCTCTCTCCGTCCCTCTCCGGTCACACTTCTGTCACAGGATCAGGACGTGTGTTTTGTGCTGCATCCCTCACACATATGAGCGGTTCCGTACGTCTTCCGCAGGCATTCGAACGTAATTCCCGCCTGTCGGTCCGGCTCACCGAATAGCCCAACGGAAAGGTGCCGCGAGAACCGGCCGGGCGCCCCATTCCTTTCCGATTCCGTGCCGTACGGCGGAAGCTGACGCCGCATAAGAGTTTCACCGTTTGAGCACAGAACCGCCGTCGGCTCCCCGGCCGTGCCGGTCCAGCGCCCGGGACAGCCGGTCCCGGGCCGTCCTGATGTTCTCGGTCAGCCCGGCGGGCTCCAGGACCTCGAAGTCGAAGCCCATCATCATCACGTGGATCACCATCAGGTCGAGGTTCGGGGCCCCGGTCCGCAGCAGACAGGCGTCCGGTCCGTCGGCCTCCAGCGTCCCGGCGGACGGTGAGATCCGCTCGGCGGCCTCCTGGAGGGGGACGAGCAGCCGTACGACGGCGTGCGAGGCGTACGCGCGCGTGGAGACCCCTTTCGAGACGTACGCGGCGAGGTCCTCGGCCGGTGGTGTGCGCGGGGTGAAGCGCGGCCCGTGCGGTGGCCGGGGCGTGACGCGGTCGACGCGGAAGGTGCGCCAGTCCTCGCGGTCCAGGTCCCAGGCGACCAGATACCAGCGGCGCTCGGTGCACACCAGGCGGTGCGGTTCGACGCGGCGGCGAGTGGGCGTGCTGTCGTGGCTCTCGTAGTCGAAGCGCAGTCGCTCGGCGTCCCGGCACAGGGCGGCCAGCTCGGTCAGCACGGCCGGGTCGACGGCGGACGGCAGCGTGTTGTGCAGCATCGGCACGGTGAACGCGTTGAGGGCGCCCACCCGGCGGCGCAGCCGGTTCGGCAGCACCTGTTCGAGCTTGGTGAGGGCGCGTACGGAGGTCTCGCCGATGCCCTCGATGCCCTGCCCGGCGGCGGTACGCAGCCCGACCGCCACGGCGACCGCCTCGTCGTCGTCCAGCAGCAGCGGCGGCAACTCGGCGCCCGCGCCCAGCTGGTAGCCGCCACCCGTGCCGGGACTCGCGTTGACGGGATACCCCAGTTCCCGTAGCCGGTCCACGTCCCGGCGCACCGTCCGCGGGGTGACCCCGAGCCGGTCGGCCAGGTCGGCGCCGGACCACTCGCGGTGGGCCTGGAGCAGCGAGAGCAGGCGCAGGAGTCGTGCCGAGGTCTCCAACATGGTCGAAGTCTGTATCAAGGGCTGTACGGGAGTTGCGGCACATCGAAACAGGTGCCGTTCATGTCCCCTTGGGAGACCCACCCCTTGCCGTCCTGCCAGCGGGCCACCGACAGGCACGTCCTGCGTGTCGTCGGCGGCTTGGCAAGCCTCTCGAAGGACACGGGAACCAGCAGGCCGTCCGCGGTGTAGTTCTCGCTCCGGTTCATGAAGCCGTCGACGCACGCGCGTGTGATGCCTGTTCCCGCACACGACTTCGCCGCGTCCGTGAACCACATCGCGGCCGCCCACCCCTCCAACTGCCACTGGGAATGCGTCTTCAGCCCCTTCGTCGCGTCCCGGAACTCTCGTACGGCCGCCTGGGAGGTGTCGTCGAAGTCCCGGCTGGACCCGGTCGCCCAGAGCGCGTTGCGGCAGCGCGGGGAGTTTTTGTAGTCCTCCGGGACGGTGGATGTCCAGTTCTGTACGTTCGTCACCTTGGCGATGACCTTCGCGCCGACCTGGTCCATCGCCGCGCACAACTGGGCGTTCCCGTGCGTGTCGATGGCGTCGAAGACGAGGTCGGCGCCCTGTTGCTTCAAGTCGGCTGCCGCGGCGCGGAAGTTGGGCAGCGCGAAGTCGACCTGCTCGGAGACGACCTTGTACCCCTCGGCCTTCAGCCCCTGCTCGACGAGGCGGGCGTAGGCGGCGGACGCGGCCTGGTTGTACGACACGACGGCGGCGGTACGGGCGCCCTGTTCGCGCTTGAAGTACCGGTAGACCTCCGTGCCGCCGTACAACTTCCCGCCCCAGCCCGGAGTCCCGGCGCGGGGCGCGAGGCTGCCGTAGATGCCGTACAGGTGCGGGTACGTGTCGTAGGCGGCCCCGATGGGCTGGCCGCCGATGTCGGGCACGCGCGCGTGGGAGACGCGGGAGGCGCCCGCGTAGTCCAGGGCGGTGGTGGCGACCAGGGCGACGACGGCGTCCCCATCGGCCCCGTCGACGAGTTGGTGCACGCACGCGTTGTTGCCGACACCGCTGCCGCCGTCGTCGCACAGGCGCACCTGGACCGGGTGCCCGCCGATGCCCCCGCGCGCGTTGAGGCGGTCGAAGTACGCCTGGGCGCCGTCGCGGGGGCCGGTGAAGGTGTCGCCGCCGACCGGGCTGGTCGCGCTGGTGATGATGCCGACCCGGATCGGAGTGCCGCTACTGGGCGCGGGCGTACGGGAGTCGCCGTGCTCGAAGTCGCTCTCCGGGAGGCGGCTGCCGCAGGCCGTGCTCCCCAGGAGGAGCAGCAGCACCGCGGCAGCGGCCTCAGCAGTCCGCCCCGGGCGACTGCGAGGCATCGCCGCTCAACGCCACCAGTGCGCACAGGGTGTTGACGGACACCTTCCAGGTGCCGTCCTGTTCGACGCTCGTCCCGGAGGCGTTCGGGAGGGCGGTGGCGCCGTTCAGGGTGAGGCTGTAGGTCACGGTCGCCTTGGTCGCCGAGGTGAACTCGACCTTCTGGACGTCCGCTTGGACCTGTCCGCCGCGCTTGTCGCCGCTGAAGGCCTTCAGGACCGGGCCCATCTGCTCGCCGTTCTCCAGGACGGCCTGTTTGTCCGCGCTGGAGCTGGCCGGGTCGAAGAACGTCTTCCAGTTGGCCTTGATCCGGGTCGTCGCGGCGGCCGGATCCGCGGGCGCGGTCGCCGGTGCGCTCGTCGGCTGCTCGACGGACGGGGTGGGCGGTGGTGCGCTGCCGCCGCCCCCGCTGTCGTCGCTGCAGGCCGCCAGGGCCGGGCCGAGCACGAGGACCAGGGCGGCTGCCGCCGAAGTACCCCGTCCCCGCCGTGTGTTCGTTCGCCTGAGGTCGCTCCCGAGAACCATCTGGCTCACCGCCGGGTGTCGTTCCGGGCCGTGCTCGCCCGGTGTTTTCAGGTCAGGTGTCAGAAGGCATAGTGCAAGCCATTGGCCGGCATGGACAGACACCCGACGTGTGGGGGCCGTAAATGCGGACAGCCCGACTGCGGACCGTGCACCCCGCCCTGTGGGCCGGCTGGGCCGCGCTCGCCGCCGGTGCGGTCCTGTGCGTGATCGGCTGGTACGGCGTCTCCGGCGAGCGCTACGCGGAGCGCCAACTCCCCTACCTGGCCTCCTGCACGATCCCCGGCGCCGCGCTGATCGTCGCCGCCGCAGTCCTCCTCACCCACGGCCGCAGCGCCCTCGCCGCCGCGCGCGTGGAGGAGCTGTACGGCCTTCTCGTGGCCGCCGAACCCGACGACGTCGAGGAGTCCGCCCAGACCGCCGCGGCGCCCATGGCAATCAGCGGAGACCTGCTGATGGTGCCGGGCGGCACGTTGTGGCACCGCGCGGACTGCCCGTTGGTCGCCGGGAAGCCCGAAGCGGTGCCGGTGGACGCGAAGTTGGTGGCGAACGGCGAGCTGAGCCCCTGCCCGATCTGCGAACCCGCCGAAGCCGACGACTGACGCCCCCGATGTCCACCTTCACCTACGACCTCACCCTCGCCGGCCTCTCGATCGGCAGCGCCGCCGCGCTCACCGGGATCGGCCTGATCGTGACGTACCGGGCGACCGGCGTCCTCAACTTCGCGCACGGCGCGATCGCGATGGTGTGCGCGTACGCGCTGCGGCAGTGCGTGGTCGGGTGGGGCTGGCCGCTGTGGCTGGGCGCGATGGTGACCCTGCTCTTCCTGGCGCCGGGTATCGGGGTCGTGCTGGAACGGTTCGTCTTCCGGCCGCTGTCGGTCCTCGGCGGCGACCCGGCGCGAACGCTGGTCGCGTCCATCGGGGTCTTCGTGCTGCTGGTCGGCGGGGCCGCGCTGGTGTGGGGGCAGGGGGCGCGGGACGACGCGCCGGAGTTGGTATCGGCCGATCCCTGGGGGCAGTTGGCGGTGGTGCTCGTGCTGGCCGCCGGAGTCGGGGCGGTGATCCGCTGGACGCGTTTCGGGCGGGAGCTGCGGGCCGTCGTGGACGACCGCCAACTCGCGGTCCTGGGCGGCGTGGACGCGGACCGGGTGGCGGCGGCGGGCTGGGCGTTCGGGGCCTTCACAGCGGGCCTGACGGGCGTACTCCTCGCGCCGTACGTGCGCCTGGACCCGTACGGTCTGCCGCTGCTCGTCATGGAGGTGGTGGCGGTCGCGGTGGCCGCGCGGATGCGGAGCCTGCCGGTGGCCGTGGTGGTGGCGCTGGGGATCGGGGTCGGGCAGAGCCAGTTGACGCGGCTTCATCCGGCGGGCTGGCGTGGGCAGTTGGTGCAGGCGGTGGGCGCGAACCTGTTCGTGGTCGCCCTGTTGGTCGCGGCGCTGGTACTGCCCGGCCTCGGCGCCCGGGACGCCCTCCCCCGTACGACGACGGCGCGCGTCGCGACACCCCCCGGCGCCTGGATCGTGGCCGGGGTGCTGTTCCTCCTCCCCCTCGGCTTCGCGGGCTCGGACCTGCACACGTCGGTCCAAGTCCCGGCGCTGGGTGTGGTGTTGCTGTCCCTGGTGGTGGTCACCGGGCGCGGCGGTCAGCTCTCGCTGGGGCAGGCGGCGTACGCGGGCCTGGGTGCCCTGTTCACGGCGCTGCTGGCGGCGGGCCGCTTCCCGCTCCTCCCCCGCCTCCCCGAACTGGCCGCACTCGCGGTCGCGGTACTCCTGGTGGCTCCCCTGGGCCTGCTGACCGGCTGGCCCGCGATCAGCCGCCACGGCCTGTCCCTCGCCCTCGCGACCTTCGCGGTCGGCGTCGGGGTCAGCCGCTTCGTCTTCGCCCAGCCGTACGCCACGTCGGGCCTGTCGCTCGGCCGCCCGTCCGGCTTCGACGGCGACCGCGCCTACTACGCCCTCGAACTCACCCTCCTGGCAGCCGCGTTGCTGACCACCCACGCCCTGCGCAGGGGCCGCACGGGCCGCGCCCTCGCCGCCCTGCGCGACCACGAACAGGGCGCGTCCGCGGCGGGCGTCCAGGTCCCGCCCCTGAAACTCCTGGCCTTCGTCACGGGCGCCGCCCTGGCCGCCCTCGGCGGCGGCATGCTCGGCATGGGCGTACGCGCCTTCGACCCCTCGGCCTACGACCCCGTACGGGGTCTGCTGTGGTTCGCCGCGGTGGTCGTCCTGGGCGCCGACAGCACCCTGGGCGCGCTGGCCGCCGCGGCCCTGCTGGTCGGGCTGGACGCGGGGGCGCGTGGCGGGGTGGCGGCTGCGCTGATCGGGGTGTTGGCGGTGGGCGTGGGGCGGTTTCCCGGGGGGCCGTACGAGGCGTTGCGGGTGGCGGCGGGGCGGTCGCGAGCTCAACAGAGGGTGCGGCTCACGGTGTTGGGGGTGGGAGTGCGGAGAAAGCTGCGGCCCGTGTATGCGCGCGCAGGGTCAACGGAGACTGCCGGGCCGGGTGTTGTGCGCCAATCGGAGAGCGACGCGGGGCGAGCGCCTGGGGCGCGGAGTCTTCGGGGGCACGCTGCCGGGGCCGGGCAGCGGGGTGGATCGGGCGCAATCACACCTGCCCATGCGGGTGTTGCACATCCTGCCCAGCCCGACACCGGGTCGGGACACGCCACCGAGCCCGGGCATCGGGGCCAGGCGAGCGCAACGCCGGCTGATCACACGGACGTTGCGCGCCCGGCCCGGCACGACACCGGGTGGAAACACGCCCCCGCCCCCGGACGGACACCCACCCCACCCGTCCTCACCGCCCAAGCCCTGCACGCCCGCTACGGCGGTTTCACCGCGCTCGACGGAGTCGATCTCGTCGTGCGGGCCGGGCAGGTCACCGCTGTGGTCGGGCCCAACGGGGCTGGAAAGAGCACCCTGTTCCACTGTCTGGCCGGGACCGTGCGGCCCGCGCGGGGGCGGGTCCGGTTCGGCGGGCGGGACATCACCCGGCTGCCCGCGCACGCCCGGACCCGGCTCGGGATCGCCCGGACCTTTCAACAGCTCGCGGTGTTCCCCTCGTTGACCGTCGCCGAGAACGTGCGCGTGGGTGCCGAGCAGGGTCGGGTCGCCGAACCGGGTTCCGTGGAGCGGGCGTTGCGGCTGTTCGGGCTCGACGGGGAGGTACGGTCGCTGCCCGCCGCCGGGCTGCCCACCGGGACGCTGCGCCGGGTGGAGCTGGCGCGGGCGTTCGCCGGAAGTCCGCGTGTGCTGCTGCTCGACGAACCCGCCGCCGGACTCGACACCGCCGAAGTGGCCGCGCTGACCCTGGTGTTGAGGGCGCTGGCCGCCGAGGGCACCGCCCTGCTCGTCGTGGAGCACGACCTCGATCTGGTCGCCGACCTCGCCGACGTGGTCCATGTGATGTCCGCGGGTCGCATCGTCGCCTCCGGCCCGCCCGATCGCGTCCTTGACGCACCGGGTCCCCAGGAGACCCCAGCATGACCATCTCCCTGCGCCACGCGCGCGTGCGCTACGGCCCCCTCGAAGCGCTCCACGGCATCACCCTCGCCGCCCCCGCCCATGGGCTCACCGTGCTGCTGGGCCGCAACGGCTCCGGCCGTACAACCGCCCTGCGCGCCCTCGCCGGTACGGTCACGCTGTCGGGCGGCGCGGTGGTGTGGGACGGCGCCGAGGTGACCCGTATGCCCGCGTACGAACGGGCTCGCCGGGGACTGTGTCTGGTGCCGGAACGGCGGGCCGTGTTCGGGTCGCTCACCGTGCACGAGAACCTCGAACTCGCCGCGCGGGACTATGCCGTTGCCCTCGACGCGTATCCCCAGCTCCGCCCGCTGCTGCCCCGCCGGGCCGACACCCTCTCCGGTGGCGAGCAGCGGATGCTCGCCCTCTCCCGGGCCCTGCTGGCACGCGCGCGCGTGGTGCTCGTGGACGAACCGGCGCAGGGCATGTCACCCGCGGTCGCGGCGCACACGTACGAACTGCTGGGCGGGTTGGACGCGTGTGTGGTCGTGGCCGAGCAGCGGTTGCCGCCGGTGCTGCGCGGCCGGGCGGCGATCGTGTACGAACTGCGGCGCGGGACGGTCGTGTTCGGCGGCGAGGCGGCCGAACTCGCGTAACGGGCGCGCCCCCGCCCGGTCGGAGGACCGGGCGGGGGCGGCACGGGAGCGGCTCGGCTCAGAGGTCGTTCATCTCAAAGGCCGTCCGTCTCACAGGCGTTCGGCTCAGAGGTCGAGCTGCTGGCCGGGGACGATCAGATCGGGGTCGGTGCCGATGACGGACTCGTTGGCGGCGTAGATCTTCCGCCAGGTGGTCCCGTGCTCGGCCGCGATGCCGCTGAGGGTGTCACCCTCGCGGACGGTGTAGTCGCCGCGGGACGTGCCGCGCGAGGCGTTGTTCGTCCCGCGAGCCGGCGTCTCCGCGGGCTTCGACGGGGTCGCCTTCTTGGTCGACTTCTTGGTCGTCGACTCGGACGTCGACTCGGTGGTCGACTTCTTCGTCTTCGTCGTCGATTTCTCGCTCACCGTGCCGGAGGAGGCCGCGGGTGCGCTGCCGCTCGCTCCTGCCCGTGCCGAGCAGACCGGCCAGGCGCCCCATCCCTGGGCGTGCTGGACCTTGGTGGCCACGGCGATCTGCGCGGACCTGGAGGCCTGGTCGGCGGTGGCCGCGTAGGCCGAACCGCCGTAGGCGCGCCAGGTGCCGGCGGAGAACTGGAGTCCTCCGTAGTAGCCGTTGCCGGTGTTGATGTGCCAGTTGCCGCCGCTCTCGCACTGGGCGATGCGGTCCCACACTCCGCTGTCGGCCGCCGCGGCGTTGCCGCTTGCGGCCAGCAGTCCGAGGGGGGCCAGCAGAGCCGCCCCGGCGAGGACCGCCGTCGTACGCGCATGGCCCTTGTGCTGGGCCTTAGGAGCGTTCTCGCGAGTGGTATCGGCACATTCGGACATGTAGTTCCCTCTCCAACAACCCGGTTCCCCCAAGGCGGTTCGCGGCTTCCACGCATCCACGCGGTCCTCGCGCTCCTCCCCGTCCGCCGGAAGTGGTGCTGCTTGCTGGCTTGTTCGGCCGGCGGACGTACCCGAGCGGTGCTCGTTGCACACAGCCGAGGAATGTACGGAGGTGGACGAGCCGATGTCGACCAACTCCCCGTCCCCGCAGGCCAGTTCACTGTTACCGCGGGTATCGGCATTTTTCGGCCACTCGTTAAATTCTCTTATTTCGTGATTTCTCGACCAGTTGCCGACAAACGCTGTGACCCGCTTCACGTGGCCAACTCCCTTGACCTTTCTCAGAGTTGACATGGAGTGTCCATTTCCGCACCGACTGTGACCATCCGCTTCGGTTGGTTCGATTCGGTTCGCTCCGGGGCGTGACTCCCGCCACAGGTCCTCCGTTGTCTTCTTCATGAGCCCGGGACCCACCGGGCACCGCATTCCGAGGGAGCCACCCGTGCCGCGCATGCTCGACGTCAGCGACGACGTACGCGCCGAGATCGGCGACGAAGAAGCCGACCGGCTGCTCGCCGGAGACAACGCCCCGGGCAGTTACGACTGCACGTCGTGCCGCACCCAGGGCGACTCCGATCAGGAGCGCACCAGCACCGTCCTGTTCATCGGCGACGAGACCGCCGTCCTCGCCTTCGCCCACGCCACCTGCCTGCCCTCCCAGATCGTCCAGGTCACCGAGGAGCAGCTGCAGGGCGCCGTCCGCTCCATCAGCGGCAACACGCACGCCCCGGCCGGCGCACCGGAGAAGGCCGCACCCGAGCAGGCCGTGCTCGGGGTGACCAGCGGACTCGTGCTGATCTCAGGGGAGTTGCACCCCGCCCTGGTGGTCGAGCCGACCGCGCCCATCGTGCGGCCCGGCTCGACCGACACCGGGGACGACTTCCTGCCGCTGCTGATCGAGCAGGGCTTCATGCCGCTCAGCGAGATCACCACCGTGCCGCCCGTGCTGCACGGCTGGTCGGTGCTGCTCGCCGCGGGCCAGCTGCACGCGGTGCTCCAGCCGAGCAGCAACGGCGGTTCCCCGGTGGCCTGGTGGCAGGCGCACCAGGCGCTCCAGGTCACCGACAGCTGGCGGGCCGCCGCCAACAAGCACCAGCAGGTGCTGATGTTCGCGGCGCCGGTCGGCTCGATCGGCCGCCAGCCCCGCGAGGACCTGCTGCGCAGCGCGCTCGACAAGGCCGCGGCGAACGGCCAGTTGGTCGGCTCCGCACTGCCGCTCGCGGGCACCTGAGCCGCATCCCTTCAGGTCACGCGTCGTTTGGACATACGTGCACGCATACGACGTTCCCCGCAGCCGGCCCTATCAGTCGATCCCGTCCTCGCGATCGGACCGGGACAGCACCGGCGGTCCATCGGCCACGCCGATCTACGACCGGCTCTACTCGGAGTGGGTCAAGACCTTCCGCTCGCTGCCGGGCGACCGCAGCGGCGAGGAGGAGCTGGGCTTCACCGCCTTCGGGCACAGCCCGCACAGCACGGGCTCGTTCAGCGGCGGTTCGTTCAGCAACGGCTCGTTCGGCGGGGGTTCACTCGGCGGGGGTTCGTACAGCGCGTACAGCGCGGGGGCCTACAGCGCCCGGCAGCAGTCGCAGTGGCAGCGCGTCGGGCAGCTCGGCCACGCCGGGCAGCAGCAACAACAGCACGGCCACACCGGGATGCACCACATCCCGGCGGCCCTGCCACCCGGCCCACGCCGAGGCATCTGAGCGGCACGGCACGGCACGCACACGAAGAGGGCGGCCCCTGTACCAACAGGGGCCGCCCTCTTCGTCGTAGAACAGCCGGCCGTCAGAACAGTCGGCCGTCGGAACAGCCGTACGGCTACGGCTACTTATTCTCTGACTACGGCTACTTCTTCTTGCCGCGCTTCTCGCGGACCCGGACCGAGATGTGGATCGGGGTGCCCTCGAAGGCGAACTCCTCGCGCAGGCGGCGCTCGATGAAGCGGCGGTAGCCGGCCTCGATGAAGCCGGAGGCGAAGAGGACGAAGCGCGGGGGCTTGGTGCCGGCCTGGGTGCCGAAGAGGATGCGGGGCTGCTTGCCGCCGCGGACCGGGTGCGGGTGGGCGGCGACCAACTCGCCGAGGAACGCGTTCAGTCGGCCCGTCGGGACCCGCGTCTCCCAGCCGGCCAGCGCGGTCTCGATGCCCGGGACCAGCTTCTCCATGTGGCGGCCGGTGCGCGCCGAGATGTTCACCCGGGGCGCCCAGGCGACCTGGGCGAGCTCGGTCTCGATCTCGCGCTCCAGGTAGTAGCGGCGCTCCTCGTCGAGGGTGTCCCACTTGTTGAAGGCGAGGACGATCGCGCGGCCCGCCTCGACGGCCATGGTGACGATGCGCTGATCCTGCACCGAGATGGACTCGGAGGCGTCGATCAGGATGACCGCGACCTCCGCCTTCTCGACGGCGGCGGCAGTGCGCAGCGAGGCGTAGTAGTCGGCGCCCTGCTGGAGGTGGACGCGCTTGCGGATACCGGCGGTGTCGACGAACTTCCATGTCACGCCGCCGAGTTCGATGAGCTCGTCGACCGGGTCACGGGTGGTGCCCGCGATCTCGTTGACGACGACGCGCTCCTCGCCCGCCACCTTGTTCAGCAGCGAGGACTTGCCGACGTTCGGGCGGCCGATCAGGGCGATACGACGGGGTCCGCCGACCGCGGTGCCGAAGGTCTGCTCGGGCGCCTCCGGCAGCGCCTCCAGGACGGCGTCCAGCATGTCGCCGGTGCCGCGCCCGTGCAGCGCGGAGACGGGGTGCGGCTCGCCGAGCCCCAGGGACCACAGGTAAGAAGCATCGGACTCGCCGCTCAGACCGTCGACCTTGTTGGCGGCCAGCACGACGGGCTTGCCGGCCTTGCGCAGCAGTCGTACGACCGCCTCGTCGGTGTCGGTGGCGCCGACCTTGGCGTCGACGACGAAGACGACCGCGTCGGCGGCCTCGATCGCGTACTCGGCCTGCGCGGCCACGGAGGCGTCGATCCCGAGGACGTCCTGCTCCCAGCCGCCGGTGTCGACGACCTTGAACCGACGCCCGGCCCACTCCGCCTCGTACGTCACACGGTCACGCGTGACACCGGGCTTGTCCTCCACGACGGCTTCGCGTCGCCCGATGATGCGGTTGACGAGAGTCGACTTGCCGACGTTCGGCCGGCCGACGACGGCGAGGACGGGCAGCGGCCCGTGTCCCGCCTCGCCGATGGCGCCCTCGACGTCCTCGATGTCGAAGCCCTCTACGGCGGCGAGCTCCATGAACTCCGCGTACTCGGCGTCGCCGAGCGCCCCGTGCTCGTGCTCCTCGCCGGAGCCGTCGGGCTGGATCTGGTCGTTCATGAAGATCGGTACCTCGTTCATCGTGGTGATCGGTGGAACCCCCGGATTTCGGGTGATCCACTACTCAAGTGTCTCTTAGCGCCCGGTGAGGCGCCTGGCGTCGTCCAGGTGGGCGGCCAGCTGCTTCTGGATGCGCTCGGTGGCCTCGTCCAAGGCCTTGCGCGTACGGCGGCCGGAGCCGTCGCCCGCGTCGAACGGGTCGCCGAAGACGACGTCGACGCGGGAGCGCAGCGGGGGCAGCGCCTTTATCAGTCGTCCGCTCTTCTCCGAGCTGCCCAGCACGGCCACCGGCACGATCGGGGCGCCGCTGCGGACCGCGAAGTAGGCGAGCCCGGCGCGCAGCGCGGCGAAGTCGCCCTCGCCACGGCTGCCCTCGGGGAAGATCCCGAGGACCCCGCCGCCCTTCAGGATGTCGAGCGCGCGGGTGACGGCCGTACGGTCGGCGGTCGAGCGGTCGACCTCCACCTGCCCGACTGCGCGCATGAAGGGCCCGAGAGGGCCCACGAACGCTTCCTTCTTCACAAGGAAGTGTGAAGCGCGAGGCGCCACACCGATGACCATCGGGCCGTCGATGTTGTGCGAGTGGTTGACGGCGAGGATCACCGGGCCGGTGGCGGGAACCTTCCAGGAACCCAGCACACGCGGTTTCCACAGCCCGTACATCAGGCCGACGCCGATGCGCCGCCCGATCTCGGCGCCGCGCTGTGAAGGTGCGGTCACTTGGCTGCCCGCTTCTCCCCGACGAGGGTGACGACGCACTCGATGACCTGCTGGAGCGTGAGGTCGGAGGTGTCCACCTCGACCGCGTCGTCCGCCTTCGCGAGCGGCGAGGTCTTGCGCGAGGAGTCGGCCGCGTCCCGCTTCAGCAGCGCCTCGCGGGTGGCCTGGACGTCGGCGCCCTTCAGCTCACCGCTCCGCCGGGCGGCACGCGCCTCGGGGGATGCGGTGAGGAAGATCTTCAGGTCGGCGTCGGGCAGCACAGTCGTACCGATGTCCCGCCCTTCCACCACGATCCCGTGCTCCGCCTCGGCGGCCAGCGACCGCTGCAGCTCGGTGATCCTGGCCCGCACCTCGGGCACCGCGCTGACCGCGCTGACCTTGGAGGTGACCTCCTGCGTACGGATCGGACCGGCCACGTCCACGCCGTCGACGCTGATCGTCGGGTTCGCCGGGTCCGTACCGGAGATGATCTCCGCCTTGCCTGCCACGTCCGCGATCGCGGTCGGGTCGGTGAGGTCGATCCCGTTGTTCACCATCCACCAGGTGATCGCCCGGTACTGGGCCCCGGTGTCCAGGTAGCTCAGCCCGAGCTGCGAGGCGACGGCCTTCGACGTGCTCGACTTGCCCGTGCCGGAGGGGCCGTCGATGGCGACAATCACTGCCGGGGCGGTCCGGGCGGCGCCGTTTTCCACGGGAGGACACCTTCCTGGTGCGGGGTGGTGAGCGGGGCGGGGTCGCGAGTGCGCCCCGGACAAGGTTACTGGGTTCGCGTCACTCGTCCGGCCCCCGCTCTTCTTGGACGCCGGTGCGCGTGATCCAGCCCGCCCGGCACCCTTTCAACACAGGCCGCACACACTCAGCCCGTTGGGGGTCCCCCCTCTGGGGGAGTTTGAGGACGAGGCCCCTTCAGGGCCGACGGGGGTCTGGGGGCAGAGCCCCCAGAAGACGCCCGCCCCCACCCACCCCGCACCTACCTACTGCCGGATCGCCCAGCCCCGCTCCCGCAACCCCGCCGTCAACACCGGCGCAGCCTTCGGCTCCACCATCAACTGCACAAGCCCCGCCTGCTGCCCCGTCGCATGCTCGATCCGCACGTCCTCGATATTGACCCCCGCCATCCCCGCATCCGCGAAGATCCGGGCCAGCTGCCCCGGCTGGTCGTCGATCAGCACAGCCACAACCTCGTAGACCCGCGGAGCGGACCCGTGCTTGCCCGGGACCCGGACCTGCCCCGCGTTCCCCCGCCGCAGCACGTCCTCGATCCCGCCCGCGCCCTCCCGCCGCTTGGAGTCATCGGCGGACTGCAGCGCACGCAGCGCACGCACCGTCTCCTCCAGGTCCCCCGCGACATCGGTGAGCAGGTCGGCAACCGGCCCCGGGTTCGCGGACAGAATGTCGATCCACATCCGGGGATCGGACGCGGCGATCCGGGTCACATCACGAATCCCCTGCCCACACAGCCGTACGGCAGCTTCCTCCGCGTTCTCCAACCGCGCGGCGACCATGCTGGACACCAGATGAGGCATGTGCGACACCAGAGCCACAGCCCGGTCATGGGCATCGGCATCCATGACGACCGGCACCGCACGGCAGTGCGAGACCAGCTCCAGGGCGAGGTTCAACACCTCGGTGTCCGTGTCACGGGTGGGCGTCAGCACCCAGGGACGGCCCTCGAAGAGGTCACCGGTGGCCGCCAGCGGACCCGACTTCTCGCGCCCGGACATGGGATGCGAGCCGATGTACCTGGACATCACCGACGGGTCGAGGCCGAGCGCCTCCAACTCCCGCCGCGGACCGCCCTTGACGCTGGCCACGTCGAGGTAGCCCCGGGCCACCCCCCGCCGCATCGCGTCGGCGAGCACCCCGGCCACCAGCGCGGGCGGCGCGGCGACGATCGCGAGGTCGACGGGCCCGTCCGGCGCCTCGTCGGTACCGGCGCCGAGCGCGGCGGCCGTACGGGCCTGCTCGGGGTCGTGGTCGGCGAGGTGGACGACGACGCCCCGGGAGACGAGGGCGAGCGCGGCGGACGTACCGATGAGGCCGGTGCCGATGACGAGCGCGGTCCTCACTGCGCGATGTCCTTGCGCAGGGCCGCCGCGGCACCGAGGTACACGTGCGTGATGTCGGCGCGGGGCTTGTCGGACTCGATGTGCGCGAGGACGCGGACCACGCGGGGCATGGCACCCGCGATGTCGAGTTCCTGCGCGCAGATCAGCGGTACGTCCGCGAAGTCGCTGCCGAGCTTGCGGGCGGCGGCGGCCGGGAAGTCGCTGTGCAGATCGGGCGTGGCCGTGAACCAGACGCTGATCAGATCCTCGGCGGTGAGGCCGTTCCGCTCCAGAACGGCGGTGAGCAGCGCTCCGACCTGCTCGTCCATGTGGCCGGCGTCGTCCCTGTCCAGTTGGACGGCGCCCCGGACCGCTCGTACCGCCACGGCTCTGCTCCTCGCTGATGTACAACCCGGCTCTCTGTACGACCAGCCTAGTCAGCCCGTCCCGTACGGGTGCCCGGCGCCCGCCCACCGAGACGGGTCACAGGGACTGTTGCCGGACCAGTTCCTCCAGCGAGGCGGCCTGCGGCAGCTGCCCTTCCGGGGTGAGCTTGTCGACGGCCTGGGGCAGCGTCCGCGCGAGGTCGCTCGCGGCCTCCTCCGGGCTGACGCCGGCCTGCTCGGCGACCTTCCGCAGGGTCTCGTCGGGCAGCGCCTGCTGGATCTGGGCGCCGGTGACGGACTGGTTCTGCCCGGTGCCGACCCAGGAGTCCTTCTGGTCGACGAGACCGGACTTGGTGAGCATGTCGAGCAGCCCGCCCAACGGATTGCCACCACTACCGCTACCGCTACCGCTACCGCTGCCCGAGCCACTGCCGAGGGCCCCGAGCAACGCGCCCAGGATGGCACCGCTACCGGAACCACTCCTGCCTCCCCCCAGAAGACCACCGAGAAGACCGCCGAGATCGTTGCCCGCCATGGCTCGCACCTTTCGAGAGCGGCCGGCCGCCGATCGGGGCCCGGCCTCGAACCCTGCCAATGTCACCCGAATCACCCCGTTCCGCTACTTGCGGTGAGATCATCCCGGTATGCCTCTTTACCCACAGCCCCGAGTCCGCTCTCATGGGCTGGAAGCACGCCTCGGGGGAGGGCCACAGTGAAGCGTCCTGGACCATTGCTCACACTTCTGGCGGGTCTGGTGCTCGGCCTGTTCATGCTGACGCTCAACGCGACGTCGGGGACGAAGACCGTCTCGTCGTCCACGCAGCGCGAGGCATCACCGTCGGCGTCGCCGAAGAAATCGGCGAACCCGTCACCGACGCCGACCGTCACACCCAGCCCGACACCGTCGAAGTCGCCTGTCGCGAACGCCAGTTACGCCGGCCGCACAGGCGACGACACCGCGTCGGTCGCCGTGACCGTCCGGGACGGCAAGGCGGTCGCCTACTTCTGCGACGGCCGCTACAAGGAGGCCTGGCTGCGGGGCCCCGTCAAGGACGACGGCAGCATGAAGCTCACCGCCCCGAACGGCGCCGTACTCGACGGCAAGATCGAGCAGGGCAAGAAGATCCGCGGCACGGTCAAGGACGAGGGCCGGAAGTACGCGTTCACCGCGGACAAGGCCGTCAAGCCGTCCGGCCTGTGGCGCGCGACGGCCAAGGTGCGCGGCGCCAAGATCGACGGCGGCTGGATCGTGCTGCCGAACGGCCGCCAGACCGGCATCGTCACCCGCGACGGCAAGGCCGCCTCCGCACCCCGTATCGACCCGGAGACCGGCGCGGTCACGGTCGACGGCCAGCAGCTCACGGCACAGCCCGTCACCCCCTGACCCACCATCCGCCTCAGGGAGCCGATCATGACCGCCGACCCGAACGCCGCCACCCAGTCCTACCCCTCACGACCACCCGCACCCCACCACGACAGCCCCGCCCGCTACCTGGTCCCGGCCCTCGTGGCCGCCGCCGTGGCGGTCGGACTCGGCGTCTACGGCAAGGTCCACGACCCGGCGGGCACCGCCTTCAACCTCGCCGGCTTCAGCAGCACGGGCGCGGTGAAGTCCTGGCTCGCGACCACCGCGTTCTTCTTCGCCCTCGTCCAGGTCGTCTCGGCCTTCATGGTCTACGGCAAGCTGCCGGGCCCGAGTTGGTCGGCGACCCTGCACCGCTGGTCGGGGCGGATCGCGTTCCTGGTCGCGGTGCCGGTCGCGGTGCACTGCCTCTACGCGTTCGGCTACCAGACGTACTCGACACGTGTGATGTGGCATTCCCTCCTGGGGTGCGCGTTCTTCGGCGCCTTCAGTGCCAAGATGCTGCTGCTCCGCTCGGGGCGCCTCCCCGGCTGGCTGCTGCCGCTCGTCGGCGGACTGGTCTTCACCGCCCTCACACTGCTCTGGCTGACCTCCGCCCTCTGGTTCTTCCGCACCGTCGGAGTGACGACATGACCACCGTCGGGGTGACGACATGACCACGGGCGAAGTAGCGACCTGGCCAGCGCCGTAGCGACGCCACGACCACCGTCGTCACGACGACACGACCACCGTCTCAGTGACCACATGACGACCACCTTCGGAGTGACTACATGACCGACAGCTCGACGCGCCGCACGGTCCTCGTGACGGGTGCGGCCGCCGCGCTCACCGCGGGCTGCAGCAAGTACGGCGACAGCAACGACTCCTCGGGCTCGTCGTCCGTGAAAGCCTCCGGCGGCCAGGAGTTGGCGAAGACCTCCGACATCCCCGTCGGCGGCGGCAAGATCCTCAAGGCCCAGAAGATCGTGGTGACCCAGCCGAAGAAGGACGAGTTCAAGGCCTTCTCGGCGATCTGCACCCACCAGGGCTGCACGGTGAGCGCCGTCGCGAACGGCACGATCAACTGCCCGTGCCACGGCAGCAAGTTCAACATCGCGGACGGTTCGGTCGCGGGCGGCCCGGCACCGAAGCCGCTGCCGGCCGAGCAGATCAAGGTGGAGGGAAATTCGATCCGCCTGGCGTGACGTGCCGCGTACGCTCCCGGAATGCACCCCGAGTCCCTGGTCCGCGACCACACGATCTACGCCTGCGTGATGGGTTCACGCGCCTTCGGCCTGGCGACGGACACGAGTGACACGGACCGCAGGGGCGTGTTCCTCGCCCCCACTCCCCTCTTCTGGCGCTTCGACAAGCCGCCGACGCACATCGAGGGCCCGGCGGAGGAGCAGTTCAGCTGGGAGCTGGAGCGCTTCTGCGAACTGGCCCTGCGCGCCAACCCCAACATCCTGGAGTGCCTCCACTCGCCCCTCGTCGAGCACATCGACGACACGGGCCGTGAACTCCTGACCCTGCGCGGCGCGTTCCTCTCCCGCCAGGTGCATGAGACGTTCACGCGCTACGCGTTGGGCCAGCGCAAGAAGCTGGAGGCCGACATCCGCACGCACGGCGCCCCACGCTGGAAACACGCGATGCACCTGCTCCGCCTGCTGATGAGCGCCCGCGACACGCTCCGCACGGGCGCCCTGGCGATCGACGTCGGCGACCAACGCGCCCCGCTCCTCGCGGTGAAACGCGGCGAAGTCCCCTGGCCCGAGGTCGAGTCCTGGATGACCCGCCTGGCAACGGAGACGGAGGAGGCGGCGACCGGCACCCCTCTCCCGGCGGAGCCGGACCGGCGCCGGGTGGAGGACTTCCTGATCGGAGTCCGCCGCGCGTCCGCCGACGCCCTAGCGGGGTGACGCCACCGCAAGCCCCGCGTCGGCGGCGGCCTCGCCCTGGCGCTTGTCGTACGTCACGAACCAGCTGACCCCATGACCGAGCTTGAGGGCCGCCACAGTGTGGATCGCGTCGAGGCTGCGCAACGAGGTGTTCGGCGCCAAGTCCCCGGCCTCCGACATCAGTTCGGGCGTGAGGCGAACGCTGGCGACGGAGTTCAGCAGCGCCTCGGCCGCTGAGCGCTCGACCTCGTCCGCACCGAGCCGATGCAGCAGCCGCCGCACCTCGGTCTGCGCCAGGTCGCAGGTGACGACACGACGCATTCCGCCGTGCTGCCCGATCCACTGCTCCAGCGCGGCCGTCTCCGCCTCGACCCGCAGCAGCTTGGCGATCGCCGACGCGTCGAGGTAGAGCAGCGTCACCGCGTCTCCTCCTCGCGCTGAGCGAGCAGCTCCGCGGTGGGTCCGCGCCCCTCCGCGTCCCGTCTGACCGCGCGCAGCCGCTCCAGTGCGTCCACGGCCTCGACGCCGTGCCCCTCGTCCATGACCGAGGCGTCGAGCAGGCCGATGGCGATCGCGGCACGGATGTCCCGCTCGGCCGGCTCCAGCGGAGACAGTATGGCGACCGGCACCCCGTCCCGAGTGACCTCGATCGACTCCCCCGCCGCCACGGCGTCCAACAGAGCCGCGGTGTGCCGGGACAACTCCCGGACCGGCACGCGCCTGCGCTTCGTCTTACTCATGCCTGCCACGATACGCCTACTGTCTGACACCGTCCATCCACGTCAGACATGGCACCAATTCGTCAGGCATCCCAAAGCGCCCCCAGCCCCAACAGCTCCCCCCGATACTCGATCCGCCCCGCCCACTCCCCCGGCCACACGTCCGCCCCCAGATACGCCCCTGCGAACGCCCCCGCGAGACAAGCGATCGAGTCCGAGTCACCGGACGTACAAGCCGCACGGCGCAACGCGGTCACCGGCTCCCCGGGGAACAGCAGGAAGCACAACAGCCCGGTCGCCAGGGCCTCTTCGGCGATCCAGCCCGCGCCCGTGGCCAGGCACGGGTCGGTCTCCGGGGAGACGGTCCGTACCGCGTCCTCAAGCCGGCCGAGTACCGCCAGGCACTCGTCCCAGCCGCGCGTGATGAAGTGCTCGGGCGTCGGATCCTGGCTCCGCGTCCACAGGTCGCCGAGCCAGCGGTGGTGATACCGGGTGCGGTTCTCCAGGGCGTACGACCGCAGCAGCCCGACCAGCCCGGTCGGTTCGGCGCCCTGCGCGAGCAGCCGTACGGCGTGCGCGGTGAGGTCGGACGCGGCGAGGGCGGTCGGGTGACCGTGGGTCAGCGCGGACTGCAACTGGGCGGCGCCAGAACGCTGTTCATCGTCGAGGCCGGGGACGAGCCCGATCGGCGCGACCCGCATGTTGGCCCCGCAGCCCTTGGAACCGATCTGACTGGCGTCCTGCCAGAGTCGGTCCGTCCGCTCCAACAGGTCGCAGGCCGTGAGGCAAGTGTTCCCCGGAGCACGGTTGTTGTCCGGGGAGCGGTTCCACGCGATGAACTCCGCACGCACCGGCTCGGTCATCCCGTCGGGCCCAAGCACCCCCCGTTCCATGGCAGTTCGCAGCCCCCGCCCCAACGCCAGCGTCATCTGCGTGTCGTCGGTGACGATCGCGGGCCTCGGCAGCTCCATCTCCCGCCAGGGACCGCACTTGGCGAGGATGGAGGGCACGTCGTTGAACTCGGTCGGAAAACCCAGCGCGTCCCCGAGGGCGAGCCCCACCAGGGCTCCGGTGGCGGCGCGCTTGCGAACAGCGGTCGTGGTCATGCGGGACGTCCTTCTCGGGTCGGCCGAAGCAGGGGCGGGTACAGGGCAGTTGCGTCCCCGGTGCGATACAGCGCGGCCGGCTTCCCCCGACCACCCGTCAACTTGGCGCCGCCCGGCACCGGTTCGACGAAACCGGGCGTGGCGAGCACCTTGCGGCGGAAGTTGGGGCGGTCCAACTCGGTGCCCCACACGGTCTCGTAGACCTGTTGCAGCTCCCCGAGCGTGAACTCGGGCGGGCAGAACGCGGTGGCGAGGCAGCTGTACTCCAGCTTGGCGCCCACCCGTTCGTGCGCGTCGGCCAGAATCCGGTCGTGGTCGAAGGCGAGCGGCCCGAGCGCGTCGTACGGCAGCCAGCGGGCCTGCGCCGCGTCGCTGCCCGCGTGCGGCTCGGGCGGGTCGGGCAGCAGCGCGGCGAAGGCGACGGTGACGACCCGCATCCGGGGGTCGCGGTCGGGCTCGCTGTAGGTGCGCAGCTGCTCCAGGTGCAGCCCGGAGACGTCCGACAGGCCGGTCTCCTCGGCGAGTTCACGCCGGGCGGCGGTCTCCGCGGACTCGTCGGGCTGCACGAAGCCACCGGGCAACGCCCAGTGCCCGGCGTACGGCTCCTGGCCGCGCTCGACGAGCAGCACATGCAGGGCGCCCGCGCGGATCGTGAGGACAGCGAGGTCGGCGGTGACGGCGAAAGGTTCGAAGGCGTACTTGTCGTAGCCCGGTGATGTGGTCACGTGCACCCACTCTCTTAATGGTCAGTTAGACCATAAAGAGTGGCCGCACTCCCGCGCAACCCCCCGCAACCGATGGATGCGACCCGACGAAGGCGAAACGACAGAAACGAAACGACGAAAACGAAGCGGCCGGCCCCGGAGAACCCCGGAACCGGCCGCCACGAACAGAACTCAGACCTAGAGATCGACTTCCTGCATCAACATCCCGACCTCGGTGTTCGACAGCCGCCGCAGCCAGCCCGACTTCTGGTCGCCCAGGGTGATCGGGCCGAAGGAGACACGCACCAGCTTGTCGACCGGGAAGCCGGCCTCCGCGAGCATGCGGCGCACGATGTGCTTGCGGCCCTCGTGGAGGGTCACCTCGACCAGGTAGTTCTTGCCGGTCTGCTCGACGACACGGAAGTGGTCCGCTCGCGCGTACCCGTCCTCCAGCTGGATGCCGTCCTTGAGCTGCTTGCCCAGATCGCGCGGGATCGGGCCCACGATGTGCGCGAGGTAGGTCTTCTTCACGCCGTACTTGGGGTGGGTCAGCCGGTGCGCCAGCTCGCCGTGGTTGGTGAGCAGGATCACACCCTCGGTCTCGGTGTCGAGCCGCCCGACGTGGAAAAGACGCGTCTCGCGGTTGGTGACGTAGTCGCCGAGGCACTGTCGGCCCTCGGGGTCCTCCATCGTCGCGACGACACCGGCGGGCTTGTTC
Source organism: Streptomyces prunicolor (assembly GCF_045162825.1). Taxonomy (NCBI): domain Bacteria; kingdom Bacillati; phylum Actinomycetota; class Actinomycetes; order Kitasatosporales; family Streptomycetaceae; genus Streptomyces; species Streptomyces prunicolor. The sequence goes on from NZ_CP108676.1 coordinate 2,351,974, forward strand.
AGCGAGAAGAACTGGTACGACTGCGTCGCCACCGTCAGCCCGTCGACCTTGATCTCGTCGTGCTCGGGGTCGACGCGCAGCCCCTGCTCGACGACGATCTCGCCGTTGACCTCGACCCGGGACTGCTCGATCAGCTCCTCACAGGAACGCCGGGAGCCGTAGCCCGCGCGCGCGAGGACCTTCTGCAGCCGCTCGCCCTCCTGCTCGGCGCCCGGGAAGGTCTTGGGCGGCTTGATGTCCTTCTTGCCCGCGTACCGCTCCCGGTTGCGCTCCTCGGCCCGCGCGTCGTACTCCCGCGAGGTCGCCGGCGCCCAGCGCCCGCGTCCGGTGCCCTGGCCCTGCTTGGGGCCGCCCTTGGCACCGCCACGCGCCGCTGCACCACGCCCTGACTTGGGACCTTCGTGGGATCCCGTGGGGCCTACGTCGTAGCGCCGCTCCTCGGGACGCGGCTTTCCGGCGCGCTTCGGCTTGTCGTCACGGCCTCCCGCGCCCCTCGGCTGGGAGCCGCCGCCACCGGCACCCCGGGAGTTGCCGGCCCCACCGGTTCCCCGGGAGTTGCCGCCCGCGCCGGAGCCACGGCCGCCGCCCCCACCGGAACCCCGGGAACTGCCGCCCCCGCCGGGGTTGCCGCGCCCGCCGCTCCTACCGCCGCCACCACTGCTGCCACTGCCACTGCCACTGCTTCGCATCAAAGTTCCGTCGTCGTCGTTTCGTCTGCATCTGCATCCGGTGCATCCGGATCGAACGACGGGACCCCTTCCAGCGTCTCCGCCTCGATCGCCTCAGCCTCAGGGAGGAAGGGCGCGAGCTCCGGGAGCTCGTCCAGGCCGCGCAGGCCCATCCGCTCCAGAAAGTAGTTCGTCGTCACGTACAGGATCGCACCTGTTTCGGGTTCCGTGCCCGCCTCCTCGACCAGACCCCGCTGCAAGAGGGTGCGCATCACACCGTCGCAGTTGACTCCGCGGACCATCGAGACCCTGCTGCGGCTCACCGGCTGGCGGTACGCGACGACCGCCAGGGTCTCCAGCGCAGCCTGCGTGAGCCGGGCCTGCTGCCCGTCCAGGACGAACCCCTCGACGGCCGGCGCGTACTCGGGCCGCGAATAGAAACGCCACCCGCCCGCGATCAGCCGCAGCTCGAAACCGCGCCCCTGCACGGTGTACTCGTCGGCCAGCTCGCGCAACGCGTCCGCGATCCGCCGTTTGGGCCGCTGGAGTATTTTCGCGAGGTGTTCCACGGTCGCGGGCTCGTCCACGACCATCAGGACGGCCTCCAGAGCGGGCTTGAGGGCGAGATCCGCGACGGCGGACGGGCTCGCCGGTACGCCCGTGGTCTCCTCGCTCACGCCGACTCCTCCTTGATCTCCTTGGGCGGCTCGGGCGGCCGGTCGAACTCGTCCGTCACCACCGGCTCACCTTCCCCCTCCCCACCGGTCCAGCGCACGATCAGATCCCCGAGCGCGGTCTCCTGGTCCAGCGCGACGGCCTTCTCCCGGTACAGCTCCAGCAGTGCCAGGAACCTCGCTACGACGGTCAGGGTGTCGTCGGTGTCCTCCACGAGCACGCTGAAGCTGGCCTCGCCGAGCTCCCGCAGCCGCGCGACCACGATCCCGGCCTGCTCCTGCACGCTCACGAGCGGCGCGTGGATGTGGTCGATGTAGACCTGCGGCTTGGGCCTGGGCTGCATCGCCTTCACGGCGAGCTTGGCGAAGCCCTCCGGTCCGATCCGGATGACGACCTCGGGCAGCAGCTCGGCGTGGTGCGGTTCGAGCCCGACGGTACGGGGGTAGCGCCGGGCTTCTTCGTCGAGGCGCCGGTTGAAGATGTCGGCGATCTGCTTGTACGCGCGGTACTGCAACAGCCGCGCGAACAACAGGTCCCGGGCCTCCAGCAACGCGAGATCGGCTTCGTCCTCGACCTCGGCGGAGGGCAACAGCCGCGCCGCCTTCAGATCCAGCAGGGTCGCCGCGACGACGAGAAACTCGGTCGTCTGGTCCAGGTCCCAGTCGGGCCCCATCGCCCTGATGTACACCATGAACTCGTCGGTGACCTTGGACAGCGCCACCTCGGTCACATCGAGCTTGTGCTTCGAGATCAGCTGGAGGAGGAGGTCGAACGGCCCCTCGAAGTTGGCGAGCCGAACCTTGAAGACTCCGTCATCGGGTTCTTCGGCCGAGGCGGCCGGGTGCTCCTCAACAGGCACCTCAGGCTCTTCCACGACGGCCTCGGGCTCCGGCACCGCCACGACGACCGCGATCTCGGCCTCAGGCTCCGGAGCCGTACCCGGCCCCTTCCCGAGCGCACGCCGACGGCCGGCGGGGGCGCCGGATGCGGGAGCGTCGTTCGAGGTCATGGCCCCCGCAGGCTACCGCTACCGCCCGCGAAGCCGACGGACGAGAATGCTCGCGTCCCCGCGGGATTCCAGATCGGCCAAGACGACGGCGACCGCCTCGCGCACGATCCGGCCACGGTCGACCGCGAGGCCGTGCTCGCCCCGGAGCATCAGGCGTGCGTGCTCCAGGTCGATGAGTTCCTCGGCGGACACGTACACGGTGATCTTCTCGTCGTGCCGCTCGCGCCCGGTGGGCCGGCGCTGGGCCTGCGCTCCCTGACGCTGCTTCCGAGGTTGGGCAGAACCTTCCTGCGCCCCCTGACGTCGCCCGGAGCCGTCCGCCGACCGGCTGCGGGACTCACCGCCGTCCGAGTCCGCCGCTACGTGCTCGGCGCCCTCTCCGTCACCGCCCTGGGCGGGTACGGACTGCGGGGCGTCCTCCCCGGCGGCGGCGCCGTCGCTCTCCCCCGCCGGAGCCGGTACCCGGGCCTCGCCGTTGGCCCGGCTCCTGGGTGTGGACGACTGAAGCGCCATCCCCCCTGTCGTACGGAACAGTTCGTCGGCCCCCGGCAGACTCACTCGGCGTGACACCGGGCGAGCACCTCCCTGGCGAGCTGGCGATAGGCGGCGGCACCGACGGAGTTGGAGGCGTACGTGGTGATCGGCTCACCGGCGACCGTGGTCTCCGGGAAGCGGACCGTACGCCCGATGACCGTGTGGTAGACGTGCTCGTCGAACGCCTCGACCACGCGGGCGAGGACCTCACGGCTGTGCACGGTGCGGGAGTCGTACATCGTGGCGAGGATCCCGTCGAGCTCCAACTCGGGGTTGAGGCGCTCCTGGACCTTCTCGATGGTCTCCGTCAGCAGCGCGACTCCACGCAGCGCGAAGAACTCGCACTCCAGCGGCACGATCACCTTGTGAGCCGCCGTCAGGGCGTTCACGGTGAGCAGGCCGAGGGAGGGCTGACAGTCGATCACGATGTAGTCGTAGTCGGCCATCAGCGGCTTCAACGCCCGCTGCAGGGTGGACTCGCGCGCGACCTCGCTCACCAACTGCACTTCCGCAGCCGACAAGTCGATGTTGCTGGGCAGCAAGTCCATGTTCGGGACTGCTGTCTTGAGAAGCACCTCGTCGGCCGACATGCCCCGCTCCATGAGCAGGTTGTAGACGGTGAGGTCCAACTCCATCGGATTGACGCCCAGTCCGACCGACAGCGCGCCCTGCGGGTCGAAGTCGACGAGCAGTACGCGTCGGCCGTACTCCGCGAGCGCGGCACCCAGGTTGATGGTCGACGTGGTCTTGCCGACGCCGCCCTTCTGGTTGCACATCGCGACGATCGTCGCGGGGCCGTGACTGGTCAGCGGACCCGGGATCGGGAAGTAGGGCAGCGGGCGTCCGGTCGGGCCCACGCGCTCACGGCGCTGGCGGGCAGCGTCGGGCGCGAGTGTGGCCGCGTACTCGGGATCGGGCTCGTACTCGGCGTCGGGGTCGTAGAAGTGCCCGTCGGGCAGTTCGTCGAAGTCGGCGAACTGGTTGTGGGGCGCGCCCCTTCCGTCGCCGGCCATGGCGTTCACGTGATGGCCATCCATGCTCTGGTGTGCTGGCTGGGTCGCCCCTGGCTTGTGGTGACCCCGGTGGGCTGCGAAGGTACGCACCGCGACGGAGCCGACAGCCTCGAACCCCGCGGGCTCCTGGCCCTTTGCAGGCATTCCTGGTTGACCACCCCCGGGAGAAAATGTCGACTCATTCACAAGTCGTCTTACCTCCTTGGTGACCAGGGAATTTCTCGATAGGTCAGCGTGGCACCATGCCGACGTTCGGCGACTCTATGGCGTGTCGGGTGTTCGCAGCAACACAATCCGCCTTACCCGGCCCGATGTGTCGGCAATGAAACATCCCTCTGTCAAGGGCGTACGGCAGTCGCACGGCAGGTTTCACCGGTGCACGAATCGGTTCAAGGGTTACGTTCGGGGCGAGTTGGCCTAGTGCCGCAAAGTGACCATACACACACCCGGCCGGACCTTGTCGGGCAAGGTCCGGCCGGGCGTGCGGTGTTGACGACCTGTGTTGACGTATCGCCTTTTACTGAACGGTGACTTAGTCGACAGAGTCAGCCGAGCAGCGATTCCAGCTCGACGTGCTCCAGTCCGTGCGCCTCGGCGACCTCGCGGTAAATCACCTTGCCGTCATGGGTGTTGAGGCCCTTGGCGAGAGCAGGATCACGTCGCAGCGCGTCGGCCCAGCCGCGGTTGGCGAGCTCCACGATGTACGGGAGCGTGGCGTTGGTGAGTGCGTAGGTCGACGTGTTCGGCACCGCGCCGGGCATGTTGGCGACGCAGTAGAAGACCGAGTTGTGGACCGGGAAGGTCGGCTCGGCGTGGGTCGTGGGACGCGAGTCCTCGAAGCAGCCGCCCTGGTCGATCGCGATGTCGACAAGAACACTTCCGGGCTTCATCCGCGACACGAGTTCGTTGGTGACCAACTTCGGCGCCTTGGCGCCCGGGATGAGCACCGCGCCGATGACGAGGTCGGCGTCCAGGACGGCCTTCTCCAGCTCGAAGGCGTTGGACATGATCGCCCGGACCTTGGTGCCGAAGACCTTGTCGGCCTCGCGGAGCTTGTTGATGTCGCGGTCGAGCAGTGTGACGTGGAAGCCCATGCCGACGGCGATCTGCGTGGCGTTCCAGCCGGAGACACCGCCGCCGATGACGACAGCGCGCGCGGGCTGCGTGCCGGGGACACCGCCGGGGAGCACACCGCGGCCGCCGACCGAGCGCATCAGGTGGTAGGCGCCGACCTGCGGGGCCAGCCGGCCCGCGACCTCGGACATCGGGGCGAGCAACGGCAGGGCGCGGCCGGGCAGTTCGACGGTCTCGTAGGCGATCGCCGTGGTGCCGGACTCGACGAGCGCGTCGGTGCACTCCTTGGAGGCGGCCAGGTGCAGGTAGGTGAAGAGCGTCTGGTCCTTGCGGAGGCGGTGGTACTCCTCGGCGATGGGCTCCTTGACCTTGAGCAGCAGGTCGGTGGTGGCCCAGACCTCGTCGGCGGTGGCCAGGATCCGGGCACCGGCCGAGACGTACTCGTCGTCCGTGATCGAGGAGCCGACGCCGGCGTCCTGCTCGATGAAGACCTGGTGGCCGTGGCGCACCAGCTCGTGCACACCGGCGGGGGTGATGGCCACCCGGAACTCGTTGTTCTTGACCTCGCGGGGGATGCCGACCTTCACGTCGATCACGGTCCTTGGCTCAGAGGGTGTGGGGCAATACATCTCATACCCGGACATGCATGAGCGCACCGGGAGACCGCAGGGGAAGGTGCGGCAGAGCCAGTCTAATGAAGGTGTTCTCGGTGTCTAGCCTTTCAATGCATCAATCTTCTGCGGATGTACTACGGATTTCGCAGGCGTTAGCGTCTTGTTCCAGGGGTTCGACGGCGGATTCCGGGGTTTCGGGGGCCGAATCGCCCTCCAGAAGCTCCTCGCCCAGCATCCGCTCGGCCGTCCCCCTGTGCAGCGAGGCGGACGCCGGATCGCCGAGCCGGTCGAGGGTGTCGGCCAGCCGCAGCTGCAACGCCGCCTGCAGCCGTACGTCCTCGGCGCGGCGCGCCCACTCGACGGCCTCGTGACAGGTGGCGAGCGATTCCTCGGGGCGGCCCGCGTACTCCTGGACCCGCGCCAACTCGCTCAACGCCCTTGCCTGGGCGGCCACATCACCGTTCTTGCGGTACCCGGCAACAGCCGCCCGCCAGTTCCTCAGCGCCTCGCCGTAGCGGCCCGCATAGGTGTGCGCGGCGGCGATCCGGCCGTAGAGGCGGGCGGCCTCCGCGCGCTCGTCCCGGGCGAGCCGCTGGGCCAGCGCGCGGCCGAACCAGTCGGCGGCCCGGTCGTGGTCTCCCAGCTCCTGGTGCGCGCCTCCTACGGATTCCATCGCGCGGCCGGTCGCATACGGGTCGTTCGCTTCGCGTCCGGCGTCCAGCGCGGCCCGGTAGCGGACCAGCGCCTCGGTCGTCCGGCCGGTCTGCGCGTCCAGATCGGCGAGGTTGAGCAGCGCGGCGGCCTTCTCGCGGGGCAGGTCGCGCCGCTCGGCCACGTCGAGGACGAGGCGGTGGATGCCGTAGAGCTCGGGGGCGGCGGCCTGGGTGCCGAAGTGGGCGACCATCGCGCGCACCAGCTGGGACATCAACCGGCGGGCCAGCGTGTCGAGTTCGCCGTCGGCGACCGCGAGGCGGGCGGAGGCGAGCAGGGCGGGCTGGCGGACGCGCAGCCAGTCGGCGGCGGCCCGGGGGGTCGGGAAGCGCAGCGCGCGGGGCGTGCCGAGGAGTTTCTCGCGGGCCTGGGGGCTGTCGGTCTCGGTGATGGCGCGGCAGGACTGGAGCAGCCGTACGGTGCGCTCCAGCATGCGGGCGCGGGCCAGCTGGAGTTCGGCCGGGCGGTCCTGGGTCTCGGCGAGGGCGTGCAGGAGGGGCTGGAGGCAGCCGGGGACCTCGTACTGCGGCAGCGGGGAGTCCAGGGTCCGCAGCAGGCCGGCGGCGACGAAGTCGTCCAGGGTGGTGCGGGCGCCGTTGACGGAGCAGCCGGCGAGCGCGGAGGCGGTCTGCGGGTCGACCAGGCCGGCCGGGGCGAGGGAGAGCAGTCGCAGTATCCGGGCGGCGGGGCTCGGCAGCGAACCGTAGACGAGCCGGAAGACGCGGCTCAGGGGCGTGCCCTCGTCGCTCTCGGCGTGCAGGTGCTTGGCGAGGTCGGCGACGGCGGCCTGCGGGCGGGCGGCGAGCCAGCCGCCGGCCAGGGTCAGCGCGGCGGGCTGGGACCGGCAGACCTCGACGAGGCCCTCGGCGGCGACCGGGTCGACGGTGATGCGGACCGCGCCGGTGTAGCGGGTGAGGAGTTCCAGTGCGGACTTGGTGTCGAGGCCGCCCAGGGTGCAGGGACGGACGTCGGCGATGCCGGTGAGCGGGCCGCCGGAGACGGCGACGACCAGGCAGTCCGGGGAGTCCGGCAGCAGCGCGTCGACCTGCTCGGCGTCGGCCGCGTCGTCGAGCAGGAGCAGCGCCCGGCGGTCGGTGAGGGCCGCGCGCAGGATGTCCGAAAGATCGTCCTCAGAGGCGCCGGCCGGGGTCGGCAGCTCCAGGGCGGTGAGGAGTTCGCGGGCGGTGCGCTCGGTGGGGACGGGGGTGCCGTCGGGCTCGCTCAGCCGGGCCCGGAACACACCGGCGTCGTAACGGTCAGCGACCTGTCGGGCGAGTTCCTCGGCGAGGGAACTGCGGCCGGAGCCGGGCTTGCCCGCGATGAGGAGGACGCGTGCGCGGGGGGCCTTGCGGCCCGCGATGGTGTCCAGGCCCGCGCGCTCGATGTCGGCCCGGAGCTCCTTCAACTCTCTTGCGCGGCCCAGGAATTGGCCCTCGGGAGAAGTGTCCTCGGACAGCCTCACGCCGCCGGTGTCCACCGCCTGATCCGTCACGGGCCACACTCCCGTCCCACTGCACGCGCATAGCCCGCCGGGACTCCGGATCGGGTGATTCCAGAGCCTAGTTCACGCTCTGCGACGAACCGTGCGGAGCGCGGCGGGCACGTCCCCCGATCGGATCAGCCGATCGTCACACCGGGGATCGGTGACAAAGGGGCTGCGTTCAGGACTCGAAGGGACGCGCGGGCCACGGCGCCTCGGCGGGGCGCAGCGCGTCGACGCCGTCGCCGTGCCGGGCGGCGACGAGGGCGAGGACGCCGACGGCGAGGCAGTTGTTGTGCAGCTCGCCGGCGAGGACCCCGCGGACCAGGTCGTCGAGGGGCACCCGCGCGTGCTCCATGTCTGCCTCCTCGTCCTCGACCTCGAAGCGCTGTCCCTCGGCCTCGGACAGGTTCCGGGCGAGGAAGATGCGGATGGCCTCGGAGCAGCCGCCGGGCGTGGTGTAGACGTCGGTCAGCACCCGCCAGTCCTCGGCCTTGACGTGCGCCTCCTCGTACAGCTCGCGCTGGGCGGCGTGCAGGGGGTTCTCGCCGGGGATGTCGAGCAGTCCGGCCGGGATCTCCCACAGCTTCTGCCGTACGGGGTGGCGGTACTGCTTGATGAGCAGCACCCGGTCCTCCTGGTCGATGGCGAGGATCGCCACGGAGCCGGGGTGGACCTGGTAGTCGCGGTGCACGACCGTGCCGTCGGGCATGACCACGTCGTCGGTACGCACGGAGGTCTTGTTGCCGACGAAGGGGGTCACGGTCGCCCGGATCTCCCACTCCTCCGGGGTGTCCTTGATCGTCATGCGCTGTCCCTCCACACGTACACGAAACACGTACTCGAAACACACGTTCACGGGCGTCACGTAAAAACGGCCGGGGTGCACACCTTTTGAAGGCGCGCACCCCGGTCACCGTACAACCTTCGTACTACTTGCCCGTCTTGCGTTCCACAGCCGCCTTGACCAGGCCCGCGAAGAGCGGGTGCGGCCGGGTCGGGCGGGAGCGCAGCTCGGGGTGGGCCTGGGTCGCGACGAGGTAAGGGTGCACCTCGCGCGGGTACTCGACGTACTCCACGAGCTTGCCGTCCGGGGACGTGCCGGAGAACTGCAGACCGGCCTTCTTCTCCAGCTCCGCGCGGTAGGCGTTGTTCACCTCGTAGCGGTGCCGGTGGCGCTCCTCGACGTACTCCTTGCCGTCGTAGACCTCGCGCACGATGGAGCCCTCGGCGAGCTTGGCCGGGTACATGCCCAGGCGCATGGTGCCGCCCATGTCGCCCTCGCCGGCGACGATGTCGAGCTGCTCGGCCATGGTGGAGATGACCGGGTGGCCGGTGGCCGGGTCGAACTCGGTGGAGTTGGCGTCCGCGATGCCGGCCAGGTTGCGCGCGGCCTCGATCACGATGCACTGCAGGCCCAGGCAGAGGCCGAGCAGCGGGATCTTGTGCTCGCGGGCGTACTGGATGGCGCCGACCTTGCCGGAGACACCGCGGTCGCCGAAGCCGCCGGGGATGCAGATCGCGTCCACGTCACCGAGCTGCTTGGCGGCGCCGGCCGGGGTCTTGCAGTCGTCCGAGGTGACCCACTTGATCTTCACGCGGGCCTTGTTGGCGAACCCGCCGGCGCGCAGCGCCTCGGTGACCGAGAGGTAGGCGTCGGGCAGGTCGATGTACTTGCCGACCAGCGCGAGGTTGATCTCGTGCAGCGGGTTGTGGACCCGGTCGAGCAGGTCGTCCCAGGTCGTCCAGTCCACATCGCGGAACGGGAGGTCCAGCTTGCGGACGACATAGGCGTCCAGGCCCTCGCTGTGCACGGTCTTGGGGATGTCGTAGATCGAGCGGGCGTCGGGGCAGGCCACCACGGCGGCCTCGTCGACGTCGCACATCAGCGAGATCTTGCGCTTGATCGCGGTCGGCACCTCGCGGTCGGAGCGCAGCACGATGGCGTCGGGCTGGATGCCGATGTTGCGCAGGGCCGCGACCGAGTGCTGGGTCGGCTTGGTCTTCAACTCGCCCGAGGGGCCGATGTACGGCAGGAGCGAGATGTGGACCACGAACACGTTGTCCCGGCCGACCTCGTGGCGGACCTGGCGGACCGTCTCCAGGAAGGGCAGCGACTCGATGTCGCCGACCGTGCCGCCGACCTCGGTGATGACGACGTCGACCTCGTCGGTCGCCATCCGCCGGATGCGGTGCTTGATCTCGTTGGTGATGTGCGGGATGACCTGCACGGTGTCGCCCAGGTACTCGCCGCGCCGCTCCTTGGCGATCACCGTCGAGTAGACCTGGCCGGTGGTGACGTTGGCGCTGCCGTCCAGGTCGCGGTCGAGGAAGCGCTCGTAGTGGCCGATGTCGAGGTCGGTCTCGGCACCGTCGTTGGTGACGAACACCTCACCGTGCTGGAAGGGGTTCATCGTGCCGGGGTCGACGTTCAGGTACGGGTCGAGCTTCTGCATCACGACGCGCAGGCCCCGTGCCTTGAGGAGCATGCCGAGGCTGGAGGCGGTGAGGCCCTTGCCGAGTGAGGAGGCGACACCCCCGGTGACGAAGATGTGCTTGGTCGTCGTGGTGTTGCTGTTTCGGAAAGCAGCGGGCGGCATGGCCAAGAGGGGGCTCCCGTGGTCGCGGTCTGGGGTGCGGTGCGGCTGCCCGCCCGGTGAACCCGGGTTTTTCTGGAGGCGCCGTCGCTGCGGTTCGGGGGTTTCTTGCCCACCGGTCCACGGGCTACCAGGGTATCAGCGCCCGGAGGGGATGGCTTCCGGCCACGCTCCGCGCCCGCCTCGACACGGACGCGACCTGCATCGACGTGAACAGGCCTCCCGTCGACACAGACGCGCCCTGGTTACCTGCTTCTCACCGGGTGCTCACCCGTTCGGCCCAGGTCCGTTGGCGAGAGCGGCACACAGATCATCTACGTGCGTCGTATCCTGCTCGGACACTCGCTGCCGAGCCGGTCCGGAACACGGCACCACCCCCGCCCGTATATCCCGGAACAACGAGAGCTCGTCAGTTCGTTGAGCAACGACCGTCATTTGCTTCATGCCTCAACGACGCACTACAAACGATCCCTTGACCGCACACAGCGACCGCCCCTTTTTCGTGGGGCGACGTGGCCGTTCGACTGGAGTTGCACGTGGCCGGGCGCATCGAAGATTACGCACTCATCGGAGACATGCAGACCGCTGCCCTGGTCTGCCGGGACGGCACGGTGGACTGGCTCTGCCTGCCCCGATTCGACTCCCATGCCATCTTCGCCGGTCTACTGGGAACCGAGGAACACGGCTTCTGGCGGCTGGGCCCGGCTCACGCCTCCGACACGCCGCCGCCCATGGCGGCCCGGCGCGGGTACCGCGGCGACTCGCTGATCCTGGAGTCCGAGTGGGACACCCCGCGAGGCACGGTCCGCGTGACCGATTTCATGCCCCCTCGCGACGGCGCCCCCCAGCTGATTCGCATCGTGGAGGGCATCTCCGGCCGCGTCCCGATGCGCTCGGCCCTCCGGATGCGTTTCTCCTACGGCCGGGTCGTCCCCTGGGTTCACAAGCACGAGGGCCGCACGGTGGCCGTCGCGGGCCCCGACTCCGTGTGGTTCGACACATCGGCGGAGACCTACGGCAAGCAGCTCACGACGTACGCGGACTTCACGGTCGCACCGGGTGACCGCATCGCGTTCACCATCTCGTGGGAGCCCTCGCACAAGCAGCCGCCCGCGCTCCCCGAGCCGGAGCAGTCGCTGGAGGCCACGGAGGACTTCTGGCGCGACTGGGTCGACCAGTGCACGTACCACGGCCCGTACCGCGAGGCGGTGGTCCGCTCCCTGATCACGCTGAAGGCGCTGACCTACGCCCCCACGGGCGGCATCGTCGCCGCGCCCACCACCTCCCTCCCGGAGGAGATCGGCGGCGTCCGCAACTGGGACTACCGCTACACCTGGCTCCGCGACGCGGCCATCACCCTCTCCTCGCTCCTGCGCACCGGCTACCGCGAGGAGGCCCGCGCCTGGCGCGAGTGGCTGCTCCGCGCGGTCGCGGGCGACCCCGAGAACCTGCAGATCATGTACGGCATCGCCGGCGAGCGCGAGCTCGGCGAGGCGGAGCTGGACTGGCTGCCGGGCTACGAGAACTCGGGCCCGGTCCGGGTGGGCAACGGCGCCGCGCACCAGCTCCAGCTGGACGTCTACGGCGAGGTCACCGAGGCCCTGCACCTGGCCCACATGACGGGCCTGGCCCGCAACGACTACGCCTCCCTGCTCCAGCTGAAGCTGATCCGCTACCTGGAGAAGCACTGGGACGAGCCCGACGAGGGCATCTGGGAGGTGCGCGGCCCGCGCCGCCACTTCGTGCACTCGAAGGTGATGGCCTGGGTCGCGGTCGACCGCACGATCAAGCTGATCGAGTCGGGCGACGCGGACGGCCCGCTGGAGAAGTGGCGCGAACTGCGCGACGACATCCATCGGGACGTGTGCGAGCGCGGCTACGACAAGGAGCGCAACACCTTCACCCAGTCGTACGGCTCGAAGGAACTGGACGCCTCGCTGCTGCTCATCCCACAGATGGGCTTCCTGCCCCCGGACGACAAGCGCGTGATCGGCACCATCGAGGCGATCCAGCGCGAGCTGTCCACCCCGGACGGCTTCATCCTGCGCTACCCGACCTCGGGCACGGACGAGGGCGTCGACGGCCTCCCCGGCGACGAGGGCGCCTTCCTGGCCTGCTCGTTCTGGATGGCGGACGACCTCGCGATGATCGGCCGCGTGGACGAGGCCCGCAAGCTCTTCGAGAAGCTCCTGTCGCTCCGCAACGACCTGGGCCTCCTCGCCGAGGAGTGGGACCCGCGCCTGCAACGCCAGGTCGGCAACTTCCCGCAGGCCTTCAGCCACGTCCCCCTGATCGACACGGCACTACGCCTGACGGCTTCGGGGGCCTACGGCGGCTGACAAGCTGCTGAGCGCGCGCCCCGGGCCCGAGTTGTGCCCGGGGACGGCGGCACCCCCGCATCCGCACCACAGCGGGAAATTCAGGTGCCCCGGCCGCCGCTCATCCCTACCCTTCCCGCCATGGACAGCACCAGCACCGGGGCCGGGCGGCTCCTGAACGTCGTGGACGTCGAAGCCACCTGCTGGGATGGCGGCCAACCGCCGGGCGCGGTCAGCGAGATCATCGAGATCGGGCTGACCGTCGTCGACCTGGCCGGCGCGGAACGCCTCGCCCGGCATCGGATCCTGGTGCGGCCCGTCCGGTCCGCGGTCAGCGAGTTCTGCACCGAGCTGACCGGCCTCACGCAGCACGAGGTGGACGGAGGGGTCGGCTTCGCCGAGGCGTGCCGGCTGCTGGCCGCCGAACATCACGCCGGGTCCCGCCCGTGGGCCAGTTGGGGCGACTACGACCGCAACCAGTTCACCCGGCAGTGCCAGAGCACCCGGACGCCCTATCCCTTCGGCCGGCACCACACCAACGCCAAAGCGGCCTTCACCGAGGCGCACGGCCTCCGCAAACGTCCTGGCATGGCGCAGGCCCTGGAGATCGCCGGACTGCGCCTCGAAGGCCGGCACCACCGCGGCGAGGACGACGCCTGGAACATCGCCGCCCTCGTTCTCCACCTGTCCGAGCGGGGCGCGTGGCCGGACACAACGCCCGCGGCGGCGAAGAAGTTGGTCTGCGGGACCGACGGGACCGGGTAACGTCTTCGCCGTGTTCTTCCGATGAATCCGTAGATCACTCCACATCACTACCGGGAGAACCCGTGACCGTGAGCAAGAACATCAACAACCCCGTGGGCATGGGCGGCGGCAAGCGCAAGAAGCAGTCCCGCGAAGAACGGCAGAACCACGGTCCGCACCGCAACCTCGACCGCCAGGGCGCGGCCGACCAGAAGGCGGAGCTGGTGCGCAAGATGCGCGAGAAGGCCCTCGCGGCCGAGGGCGCCGAGCAGGCGGACGACGACACCGCACAGAGCTGACACACCGCCGCGGCCTCCAGCTGCGGCAGAGGAAACGGACACCACCGCCGAGCACACGCCCCGGGCCCGAGATGTGCCCGGGGCGTTTCCGCAGGTACCGTCCGCAGCATGGACAGCCGTACGGACAGCACATTCGACAGCCAGGGCGCCGGCATCACCGTTCAGCGGGCGCTGGAGCTGCCCGGGCTGCGCAGCGGGCTGCCGGAGATCCTGGCGGGCGCCGACCGGCTCCAGCGGACCGTACGGTGGGTGCACGCGGGCGAGGTCCCGAACATCGCCTCCCTCCTCAAGGGCGGCGAACTCCTCCTGACCACGGGCTACGGCCTCGGTACGCGCCCCGCGGAGCAGCGCGCGTTCGTCCGCACCCTCGCCGAGCGCGGCATCGCGGCCCTGGTCGTCGAACTCGGCCCGCGCTTCGACCGTCTCCCCGCCACCCTGGTCGAGACGGCTCGCGCGACCGGCCTCCCGCTCGTCCAGCTGCACCGCGAGGTGCCGTTCGTCGCGGTCACCGAGGAGATCCACACCGAGATCGTCAACGGCCACTACGCGCTGCTCCAGCAGGCCGAGGAGGTCCACCGCCGCTGCACGGAGGCGTTGCTCGGCGGCGGCGGAATCCCCCAAGTCCTGGGCATCCTGGCCGACTTCAGCGGCAACCCGGTCTTCCTGGAGACCCCGGACGGTCAACTCCTCTACGCGGCGGGGGCGGGCCCCGAGGGCGCCGACCCGCTCCAGGTGTGGGAGGGGCTGCGCGGCCAGCACAAGGACGCCTCGCCGCCCGCCGGTTCGGTGATCGTGGAGGTGCCCGGGGGCGGTCCCGGTACGGGTTCGGTGCGGGCGCGGATCGTGCTGCTTCCGGTACGGGGGCCGCTCGCCCCCGTGCACCGCATCGCCGCCGAACGGGCCGCCGACATCCTGGCCGTGGTCCTGATGCAGGCCCGCCAGGAGGAGGAGCTGGCGGCACGCGGACGCGGCGACTTCCTCACCGACCTCGCCGAGGGCCGCATCGCCGCCGAGGACGCCCCGGCACAGGCCCGCGTACTGGGCTTCAAGCCCGGCACCAGCCCGCTGCTGCCCGTGGTGATGCGGCTGGGCGACGCCTTGGCCGCCCCCGGCGGCGGCTGGGCGGTCCTGGCCCGCGCGGTCGCCGAGGAACTGGCCTCGGTGGGCGTCCCGGTCCTGTTGGGCGTACGACCGGTGGAGGGCCGCGTCCCACTCCTCCTCGGCCTGCGCTCGGAGTCGGAGCGATCGGCGGTCTCGGATCGGGTGGCGGCGGCGCTGCGGGCGGGAGTCGAGCGGGCCGGGATGCAACGCCCGGGAGCACAGCCGCCGATCGTGGTCGTCGGCGTGGCCGGCGGCTGGGCGGCCGCGTCGGCGGGCCTACGACACGCGGCCGAGACGGCGACAGCGGCACAGGGCCTGACCGACCAGCCCTGGTACGACGCCCGGCGCCTGGACATCGAGCTGCTGCTGTGGCGACTGCGCGACCATCCCGACCTGGCGGCCTTCGTGGACCGCGCGATCGGCCCGCTCCGCGACCACGACAACCGCTCCAAGCCGCCCCTACTGCCCACCCTGGAAACGTACTTGGCGCACGCGGGCCGCAAGGCGGAGACGGCCCGCGAGCTGCACCTCAACCGGCAGACCCTCTACAACAGGCTCGCCCGCATCGGGGAGTTGCTCGGCACGGACCTCGAAGACCCGCAGACGGTACTGGCGTTGAGCCTGGCGCTGCGGGCCCGCAGGCTCGTCCCCTGAGGTGCCGTTTCTCAGGTGAACGGCAGGGGCTGGGTCAACTCGTCGTAGACGCTCAGCACTTGGGCGACGGTCTCGTCCTCGGTCGGCCAAGTGGCCGCCTGTCGGGCGCCCTTCTCCCGGAGCAGTTCCCGGCGTTCGGGGTCGCGCAGCAGTCCGATGACCGCGTCGGCGAGGGCCTTGGCGTCGCCGTAGGGCACGAGTTCGGCGGCGTCTCCGACGAGTTCGGGGATGCCGCCGACGGCGGTCGCGACGAGCGGCACGCGGGCATGGAGGGCCTCCTGGGCGATCACCGAGCGGGACTCCCAACTGCTGGGCAGGAGTGCGAGGTCGGCGGCGCCGAGAAGTTCACTCACGTCATCGCGCCGTCCGATGAGCCGCACCGGCAGTTCCTCGTCCTCGATGCGGCGCTGCAACTCGCCCCGCAGCGGCCCCTCCCCCGCGATCACGAGCAACGGCGTCGGATCGAGACGGCACCAGCCGCGCGAGGCGTCCAGGAGCGTGTCGTAACCCCGCTGTCGGTCGAGCGAGCCGACGGCGAGGAGCAACGGGCGGTCGGTGGCGCCGAGTTCGGCCCGGAGCTTGGGGCTCAGCGGATCGAGATCTTCATGGTCCGCGACGGCCCGGCGCGGCCCCGGCAGTGCGACGGCGGCGAGACGGGCGTCCCGGGCGCCGGTCCGCCGAGCCCTGTCGACCAGATCGGACGTGGTCCCGAGGACGACGACGGCGGCCTTCACGACCCGCCGCTCCAGCAGCCGCAGCAGGTGTGCCCTGGCCCCTTCGGCATGGGCGCGGTTGTGCCACGTCACGACGAGCGGGGTACGGCGACCACTGAGCGCGAGGACGGCGCGGAAGGAGGCGTGCAGCCCGTGCGCGTGCACGAGGTCGGCGTCGGCGCAGGCCGCTCGCAGCGCGGCGACGGAGGCCGGGTCGCTGCTGCGGGGCACGTGCACGTGTTCGGCACCGGCGCCCGTGAAGTCGTAGGTGTGATCGGCCTCGACGGGGGCGCACACCGTCACCCGCACGCCCCGTGCGACGAGCCCGGAGGCCAGGGAGCGCACATGCGCGCTACTGGCGGCATTGCCTCCGCCGAGCACCTGCACGGTGCGCAGCGGCGACTGGCCGTGCGGTGAGTGGCTGCTCACGGGGGTCACGTGGCCGGGGCTCCTGGTTCGGCGACGGGCGGTCACGAAGAAAAGTACAGAAGGATCGGGCGGAGGGGGTGTACCGCACGCTTCCTACGCGTTCCGTCTCAAGGATGCCAGCACGTACGGGTGTTCCGGCAACGCCGGAAGGTGTGGGGGCTGTGCGGAAGGGCAACAGGGGCGCGGGGATCACCCGTACGAGTGAGGGGGAGGGGGGTTCTGCGGTGGATGAGGCAGGAGGGGTGCGGCGGGCCGCGTCCGAGGGAGCACGCTCACGGACCGTCCAGGCCTGCCCCCGTCCAAGAAGGCACGCTCACACACCACCCGAGCCCGCCGCGCACCCACACCTCACCTCACCGCCCCCTCGCAACGCCCGCGCCAACGCGCTCACCCGGTCTCCGTAGACCGCCGCAGCCACCACAGCGGCGGCATGCGCCACGAGCCCCGCCCGCCCGTTGCCGGCGACGACGGCCACGCCGAGTGCCGCGCCCAAGGCGTGTGCCTCCGCGTCGCCGAGCATCGTCCGCTCACCGAGGTCGTCCGGGAGCACCGCACCGGCGGCGCCGATCGTGGCGGCGGCCAGTTCCGCGCCGGGCCCCCGGCGCAGCAACCCCGGTGCGGCGAGGGCGAGTACGGTGCCGACGGCCCGACCTGGGCGTAGGTCCACGAGGTTGACGAAGTGCGCCGCACCGGCGATCACGACCCCCGCGAGCACCTTGTCGAGAGGCCGCTCCTTGAGCAGCGCCCCGGGCCGTCTCCGAGTCCTCCGGGCCGGCCGGCATCCGGGACAACTCCCGTATCCGGTCCTCGCCTTCGAGAACCTTCACACAGGAGCAGGCACCGGCACCCCCACGGAACTACCCGCTAGCCGTCCGCCCGTGCCGTCGCCAGCAACTCCTCCGCATGCGCCCGCGCCGTCTCCGAGTCCTCCTGGCCGGCCAGCATCCGGGACAACTCCCGTACGCGGTCCTCGCCTTCGAGGACCTTCACGCCGGAGCGGGTGACGGACCCGTCGTTGGTCTTCTCGACCAGCAACTGCCGGTCGGCGAAGGCGGCGACCTGGGGCAGGTGCGTGACGACGACGACCTGCGCGGTCTTCGCGAGCTTCGCGAGGCGCCGGCCGATCTCGACCGCCGCCTTGCCGCCGACGCCGGCGTCGACCTCGTCGAAGAGGTAGGTCGGGACGGGGTCGGTTCCGGCGAACACGACCTCCACGGCGAGCATCACGCGGGACAGTTCACCGCCGGACGCACCCTTGGCGATGGGGCGCGGCGGAGCGCCCGGGTGCGGGGCGAGGAGCAGTTCGACCTCGTCGACGCCCGAGGGGCCGTAGGCGACCGCGCGCCCGCCGACCTCGACGCCCTCCGGGTCCTCGGTCTGCCGGATCTCGAACGACACGCGCGCGTGCGGCATCGCGAGGGAAGCCAGCTCCGCGGTCACCGCCGCGGCGAAGCGCTCGGCGGCCTCCATCCGCGCGTCGGTCAACGCCTGGGCGAGGCCGCCCAGTTCACCGCGCAGCGCGTCCCGCTCGGCGGTCAGTTCGTCGATGCGCTCGTCGTCGCCGTCGAGTTCGGTGAGCCGGGAGGCACCCTGCTCGGCGTACGCGAGCACGGCGGTGATGTCCGCGCCGTACTTCCGGGTGAGCGCGTTGAGGGCGGCCCGGCGCTCCTCGACCGCGGCCAGCCGCAGCGGATCGGCGTCCAGGTCGTCGGCATACCCCGCCAACTCCCCCGCCACATCGCCCAGAAGGATGCCGATCTCACCGATCCGGTCGGTGAGCGAGGCCAGTTCGGAATCGTGCGACCGTACGGCCTCCAGGGCCCGCTGCGCACCCGCGACGAGGGTCGCCGCGTCGATGCCCTCGGGGTCCTCGGGGTTGCCGGCGAGCGCGGCGTGCGCGGCCGTGGCGGCGGACGCCAACGCCTCGGCGTGCCCGAGCCGTTCGGCTTCGGCGGCGAGTTCGACGTCCTCACCGGGACGCGGCTCGACGCCCGCGATCTCGTCGAGGCCGTAGCGCAACATGTCGGCTTCCTGGGCCCGTTCACGCGCGCGGGTGGTGATCTCGTCCAGCTCGACGGCGACGGCGCGCAGCCGCCGATACGCCTCCGCGTATTTCGTGAGCGGTCCGGTGACGGCGTCCCCGGCGTACCGGTCGAGCGCCTGCCGCTGCCGGGACTGCTTCAACAGCCCCTGCTGATCGGTCTGCCCGTGCACGGCGACCAGCTCGTCGGCCAGCTCCGCGAGGACCCCCACCGGCACGGACCGCCCGCCCAGGTGCGCCCGGGAGCGCCCTTCGGCGGAAACGGTACGGCTGATGAGCAGCGTCCCGTCCTCCAGCTCGGCACCGGCCTCCTCGGCGCGCAGCACGGCGGAGCCGCCGGGAGGAACGGAGATCCGCCCCTCCACGACCGCGTTCTTCGCCCCGATCCGCACCAACGCCGGGTCGGCCCGCCCACCCAGCAACAGCCCGAGGCTGGTGACGACCATGGTCTTACCCGCACCGGTCTCACCCGTGACAGCGGTGAACCCCGGCGACAGTTCGACGACAGCATCGTCGATGACTCCGAGCGACCGTATCCGCATCTCTTCCAGCACGGTGAAGACCTTACGAGGTAGGGAGGGAGAAGCGCGAGGCGCCCTGTCACCCGGGGGAGTGTCCCCACTCTGTTTTTTGTTTTTAGGGGCGCGGGGAACTGCGCGCTCAGCCCCCACCGGCGCGCACTCTAATGAGGAGCCCCACGCCACCCCGAAACAGGCAGAGCGAACTTAGCAACAAGCCGATCGGTAAACGACGCATGGTGCAGCCGAGCAAGCCGCACAGGCACAGCGCCCCTACGCACCTCAACCCGAGCCCCGGCAGGCAGCTCAACAGTCCGCCGCCCGTCACACCACAGAACCCCCGGGGGGATATGCGGCAACACCTCAACGGCAAGCACAGAATCCGGCGACGTGACCAACGGCTTCGCGAACAACGCATGCGCACTGATCGGCACCATCAGCAACGCCTCGACCTCGGGCCACACCACAGGCCCCCCAGCCGAGAACGCATACGCCGTAGACCCAGTAGGCGTCGCACAAACGATCCCGTCACACCCGAACCCAGTCACCGGGCGCCCATCAATCTCCAGGACGACTTCCAGCAGCTTCTCGGCGCCGGCCTTCTGCACCGCCGCCTCGTTCAGCGCCCAGTCCGTGTGCACGATGTTGCCGTTCTTGTGCACGACGACATCGACGGTCATCCGCTCCTCGACCTCGTACGCCCGCGTGACCACCCGGTCCACGACCTTGTCGAGATCGTCCCGCTCCGCCTCCGCGAGGAACCCCACGCTGCCGAGGTTGACGCCGAGCATCGGCACCCCGGACGCCCGCGCGAACTCCGCGCCGCGCAGCAGCGTGCCGTCGCCGCCGAGGACGATGAGCAGCTCGCAGCCCTCAAGGCACTGCGGGGTGGCCTCGGTGACCGTCTCCACCTCGTCCGGGAGCGGCAGGTCGCGTGCCTCGTACTCCAGGACGCGCACTCCGATACCGGACTGGAGCAGCCCCTTGACGACCAGCTCGGCACTCCGGATGGCCGCAGGGCGACCCGTGTGCGCGAGCAGGAAAACAGTACGAGCTCGGTTCTGTGTCAACGCGGCCCCTCCGCCACTGCACGGTCAACATCGGCCGGGTCAAGTTCGGGTGCGCCGGCCCGCAGCCACAGAAAGTACTCGACATTCCCGGAGGGCCCGGGCAGCGGGCTGGCGGTGACACCCTCCACCCCGAGCCCCAGTTCCGCGGCCCGCCGGGCGACACCGCGTACGGCCTCGGCCCGGAGTTCGGGGCTGCGTACGACACCGCCGCTCCCCAGCCGTTCCTTCCCCACCTCGAACTGCGGCTTGACCATCATCACCAGGTCCGCGTCCGGCTTCGTGCACCGCGCCAGGGCGGGCAGCACCAGCCCGAGCGGGATGAAGGACAGATCCCCCACGACTAGATCCACAGGCTCCCCATCGATCGCTTCAAGCGTCAACTCGCGTACGTTCGTACGGTCCTTGACGGTGACGCGTTCATCGCTCTGAAGAGACCACGCGAGTTGTCCGTACCCGACGTCGACCGCCACGACCTGCGTGGCACCCGCGCGCAACAGCACATCGGTGAAGCCACCGGTGGACGCGCCGGCGTCCAGCGCCCGCCGTCCCTCGACCACGAGCCCCCGCGGTACGAAGACCTCCAGCGCACCCGCGAGCTTGTGGCCGCCCCGCGAGACGTAGTCGGGGTCGTCGTCATCCGCTACGACGACGATCGCGGCCGCGGTCTCCACCTGGGTGGCGGGCTTGGTCGCGACGGTCTTGCCGACGGTGACCCGGCCGGCGGCGATCAACTGGCTCGCGTGCTCCCGCGACCGCGCGAGCTTCCGTCGGACCAGCTCGGCGTCGAGACGTCGGCGTGCCACTCCTGCCACGTTCGGTTCAGCTCCTAGTTTCCGTACGGCGAGGGGGGCGCCGGAGGTCCCGGGCGGGCGTCGAGCGCGGTGAGTGCGTCGCGCAGCCCCCGGTGTACATCCTCGTACACCTCGACATGCCCGTCCGTGGCGAGGTGGTCGGTGTCGGCCAGCCGCCCGAGCTGGGCGTCGACGTCGGCGTTGCCGCTCGGCGTGCGGTCCACGTTCAGCGGCGCGGGGGCGGCGGGGTCGTACGCGGGCTCCGCCTCCACGACGGCCTCCGGAACACCCTCCGCTACGGCCCCGACCTCGGCCTCGGGCAATGAGTCGCTCATGCCCAGACGCTACCTCGTAGGCCTGGGGTACCGTCGATCACGATGGCAACGATCGAAGAGTGCCGCGTCGCACTCGAGAAGCTCTCGGACAACATGCAGAAGGCCGATGGGAATGTCCGCGCCGCCGCGGCCATGGACCGTTCGGTCAGCTGCCGGATCACCGACCTCGACGTCACGTTCGTCGGCCGGCTCACCGGCGGCCGCATCGTGGTGGACGAGACCGTGCAGGGCCTTCCGGCGGAGAAGGCCCAGATCAGGTTGATCATGGCGGGCGACGACCTGGTCGCCATGGTCAACGGCGGGCTGAACTTCGCGAAAGCCTGGGGCTCGGGCCGGGTGAAGCTGGAGGCCAACGTGTTCGACCTGTTCCGCCTCAGGAAGCTTCTGTAGTCGCGTCAGGAAGCTTCTGTAGTCACCTCAGGGAGCTTTTGTGGCGGCCACCTTCCGGTGGTCGGTCCGCGCCTGTGCCGTACGTGCCTTGCGCGCCGCCGGCACCACCAACGGCGTCCCCGTCTCCGGATCGTCGATGACCTGGCAGCGCAGCCCGAAGACCTCCTCGACCAGTTCGGCCGTGACGATGTCGCTCGGGGCGCCCTGCGCGATGACCGCGCCCTCCCGCAGCGCGATGAGGTGGGTGGCGTACCGGGCGGCGTGGTTGAGGTCGTGCAGCACCGCGACCAGCGTGCGGCCCTGCTCCTCGTGCAGTTCGGCGCAGAGGTCGAGGACGTCGATCTGGTGCTGGATGTCCAGATAGGTGGTCGGCTCGTCGAGCAGCAGCAGGGGTGTCTGCTGGGCGAGCGCCATCGCGATCCACACGCGCTGCCGCTGCCCGCCGGACAGTTCGTCGACATAGCGATCGGCCAGCTCGGCGACACCGGTCTGCGCCATCGACTCCTGTACGACCCGCTCGTCCTCCTGGGACCACTGGCGCAGGATGCCCTGGTGCGGATACCGGCCGCGGCCCACGAGGTCACCGACGGTGATCCCGTCGGGCGCGATGGACGACTGCGGGAGCAGGCCCAGGGTGCGGGCGACCTTCTTCGCCGGCATCGACTGGATGACCTGCCCGTCGAGCAGCACCCGGCCCTCGTTCGGCTTCAGCATCCGTGACAGGGCGCGCAGCAGGGTGGACTTGCCGCACGCGTTCGGGCCGACGATCACCGTGAAGGAGTTGTCGGGTATCTCCACCGACAGCTCGCGTGCGATGACGCGCTGGTCGTAGGCGAGGGTGACGTTCTCGGCGGACAGGCGGTTCACGGTGCTCCTTCGATTGTTCAGCCCGCTGCTGAGGCCGCTCTGGTCGTTCTGGTTGCCCTGGTTGCCCTGGTCGTTCATATCCGGCCCGCCTTGCGCTCGGTGACCAGGAGCCACAGCAGGTAGACCCCGCCGAGGACTCCGGTGACCACGCCCACGGGCAACTGGTCGGCGCCGAACGCCCGTTGGGAGGCCCAGTCGGCGGTGACCAGGAGGGTGGCGCCCATGCACAGCGAGGGCACCAGGTTCGGACCCGGCGAGCGGGTCAGGCGCCGGGCGAGCTGCGGCGCCGTGAGCGCCACGAAGCCGACCGGTCCGGCGGCGGCGGTCGCGGCCGAGGTGAGCAGCACGGCGGCCACCATCAGCAGCAGCCGTACGCGCTCGACGCGGACCCCGAGGGCGTACGACACGTCGTCGCCCATCTCCATCATCCGCAGCCCGCGCGCGTTGGCGAGGACCAGCGGCAGGAGTACGGCGCACAGCGCGAGCAGCGGCCAGACCTGGGTCCAGTCACGGCCGTTGAGGGAGCCGGTCATCCAGACGACCGCGCGGGCCGCGTCGACGAGGTCGGCCTTGGCGAGCAGATAGCCGTTGACGGCGGTGACGACGGCGGAGACGCCGATGCCGACGAGGACGAGCCGGTACCCGTGCACCCCCTGCTTCCAGGCGAGCAGGTAGATCGCGAGCCCGGTGACCAGACCGCCGACGAGCGCCCCGAGGGTGACGGCCGTAGCGCTGCCGGAGAACAGCACGATCATGACGAGCGCCCCGGCCGTCGACCCCTGCGAGAGGCCGAGCACGTCCGGACTGCCCAGCGGATTGCGGGAGATGGACTGGAACAGCGCTCCGCCGAGCCCGAGCGCGGCCCCGACCAGCAGCCCGACGAGGACGCGCGGCAACCGCAGTTCGTTGACGATGAACTCCTGACCCGGATCACCTCCCCCGAACAGCGTCTTCAGCACATCCCCGGCCGAGATCGGGAAGTCCCCGGTACCGATCAGCACGACACTCGCGGCGAGCGCGCAGACCAGGAGAAGGACGACGACCGTGAAGGCACGGAGGTCGAAGCGGAGGGAGAGCCCGCCGGTCCGTACAGCTCGCGTACGGAGAGCCTGAGTTGATGTGGCCGTCACAGCTGGGCCGTCCTCCGCCGTCGTACGAGATAGATGAAGACCGGACCACCGATGACCGCGGTGACGATGCCGACCTGCAACTCCGCGGGCCGCGCGATCATCCGCCCGAGGACGTCCGCGCCGAGCAGCAGCACGGGCGACAGGATCGTGGCGTACGGCAGGATCCAGCGCAGGTCGGGCCCGGTGAACGAGCGCACCACGTGCGGCACCATCAGGCCGACGAAGACGATCGGGCCGCAGGCGGCGGTCGCCGCCCCGCACAGCACGGTCGCGGAGAGCATGGCGAGCGCGCGGGTCCGGTTGAGGTTGGCACCGAGGGCGCGGGCGGTGTCGTCGCCCATCGCCACCGCGTTCAGCGGCCGGGCGAGCAGCAGGGCGACGACCGTGCCGACCGCGAGGAACGGCGCTACCTGGGTGATCGTCGAGCCGGTGGCCGAGGACAGCGAACCGACCGTCCAGAAGCGCATCTTGGACAGCGCCGCGTCGTCCATGATCATGACGGCCTGGAGATAGCCGTAGAGCGCGGCACTGATCGCGGTACCGGCGAGCGCGAGGCGCACGGGTGTGGCGCCTCGGCTGCCGCCCAGGAACCAGACCAGAGCGCCGACGACAGCCGCGCCCGCGAAGGCGAACCAGACGTAGCCGCTCAGCGACGTGACACCGAAGTACGTGATCGCGGTGACGACCGCGGCCGAGGCGCCGGCGTTGATGCCGAGCAGGCCGGGGTCGGCGAGGGGGTTGCGGGTGAGCGCCTGGAGGACGGCGCCGGAGAGGCCGAGCGCGGCACCGGCGAGCAGCCCGAGGACCGTACGGGAGATCCGGTCGTCGACCACGATGTCCGCGTAGGTCCCCGAGTCATGGAACAGGCCGTGCCACACATCCCCCAACGGCAGCGATTTCGCGCCGATCGCGATGCTCGCCAAGGCGACGAGCACCAGGAGCGCCACGGAGGCGAAGAGCCCAAGGACACGTATCGCCCGGCGGGTTGGGGGCGCGGGGGCGGTCTCCGCGCGCTGTTCTGGGGGACTGTCGACCAACACGAGGTTAGGTTAGCCTACCCTCGCATTCCGGCCGAAGGTCGAGTCCCTCCGTACCCCTCTCGACGAGCGGCGCCTCACACCCCCAGTCGCGCCAGCGCCTTCTCCCCGTCCAGCGTGCAGGAACCGTCCCCCGCCGCCGTCCAGGCCGCCGCGCACAGCGCCCGGAGCCCGTCCAAGGGCTCGCCCTCACCGTCGAGTTCCAGCCGGTCGCGGCCCGCCGTCGCCGTCCAGCCACCGCACCGGAAGCCGTCTCCCGCCTCGGTGACCTCGGGCTGCCCGGTGAGCATGCCCCGCAGATCGGCGTCGACGTACGTCGGCCGGTGCTGCGGCGGCGCGGCGAGGAGCTGAGCGCCGTCGGTCACACCGGTCAGGACGAGCAGGGAATCCACGTCCCCGTTGAACGCCCCCTCGATGTCCGTGTCCAGCCGGTCCCCCACGACCAACGGCCGCTCGGCGCCCGTCCGCAGGATCGTCTCCTTGTGCATGGGCGGCAACGGCTTCCCCGCCACCTGCGGCTCGGCCCCGGTCGCTATCCGTACGACCTCGACCGCCGCGCCGTTGCCCGGCGCGATGCCGCGCGCGCTCGGGATGGTGAGGTCGGTGTTGGACGCGAACCACGGCACCCCGCGCGCGATGGCGTAACAGGCCTCCGCGAACCGCCCCCACGCCAGGTCCGGGCCGCCGTACCCCTGCACGACCGCGACCGGCTCGTCCTCCGCCGAGTCGACAGGCTCAAGTCCGCGCTCGCGCAGCGCGACCCGCAGCCCCTCCCCGCCGATCACCAGCACCCGGGAGCCCGCCGGCACCTGCTCGCTGATCAGCCGGGCGACGGCCTGCGCGGAGGTGATGACGTCGTCGGCACCGGTCGGTATCCCCAGCTCGGTGAGATGCTCCGCCACGGCATCCGGCGTCCGCAGCGCGTTGTTGGTGACGTAGGCCAGCCGCATCCCGCCCCCGCGCGCGGTGGCGAGCGAGTCGACCGCGTGGGCGATCGCGTTGCCCCCCGCGTACACCACCCCGTCGAGGTCGAGCAGCGCCGTGTCGTACGCCTCGCTCAGGGCCCGGGCACTGCCGTCGGGGCTCGTCCTGACGCTCTGGCTCATTCCACATCGCTCCTCGTTCGATCGCTTTCACCCGATCATCCCGCATGCCACTGACACACGTACGATGCCGGGATGAACACCGCAGGTCACTCGGAAGCAACGGAGCGCCGAGGCCTGGAACTCACCCCGTTCCGAGGCCTTCGCTACGACCCCGACCTGGTCGGCAGCCTGGCCGCCGTGACGTCCCCACCGTACGACGTGGTCGTACGCCCCGACGGCCTGCACCACCTTCAGGACTCCGACCCGCACAACATCGTCCGGCTGATCCTCCCGCAGGCCGTCACCCCGAGCGCCCGCAACGAACAGGCCGCCGACACCCTGCGCCGCTGGCTCTCCGAGGGAGTCCTCACCACCGACCCCGAGCCCGGCCTGTACGTCTACGAACAGCGCGACGGCAACGGCCTGTTGCAGCGCGGCGTCATCGGCGCCCTGCGCCTGTCGGACCCGTCGGAGGGCGTGGTCCTGCCGCACGAGGACGTCATGCCGCACGTGGTCGCGGACCGCGCGGCCCTCATGCGCGCCACCTCCGCGAACCTCGAACCCTTGCTCCTGACGTACCGGGGCAACGGCTCACCGGCCGACACGACGACGGTGGTCGAGCGCATCGCCGAGCACCCCGCACTCCTGTCGACGACTACGGAGGACGGCTACAGCCACCGCCTCTGGTCGGTCACCGACCCCACCGACCTGGCCCGCATCCAGTCGGACCTCGCCCAGCACCAAGCCCTGATCGCCGACGGCCATCACCGCTGGGCGACGTACCGACGTCTACGCGCGGAGCACCCTTCTCCCAGCCCCTGGGACTACGGCCTGGTCCTCCTCGTCGACACGGCCCGCTACCCGCTCCGCGTCCGCGCGATCCACCGCCTCCTGCACGGCGTCCCGGTGTCCGACGCGCTGGCGTCCCTGGACGGCCTGTTCCGCGTACAGCACTTGGAAGTCCCGCTCCCGGAAGCCCTGGAGGCCCTCGCCGACGCGGCCTGCGCGGGCAACGCGTTCCTCCTCGCCGGCGACGGCGCCTTCCACCTGGTCGACCGCCCGGACCCGGCTCTCCTGGCCCGTACGATCCCGGCCGACCGCCCCACGGCCTGGCGCACCCTGGACGCCACGGTCCTGCACGCCACCCTCCTGGACCACGTCTGGCTCATCCCTGAGGACGACCCGGCCCGCATCGCCTACATCCATGACACCGCCGCCACGGTCCGCAAGGCCGAACGCGACGGCGGTACGGCCGTGTTGATGCACCCCGTCCGCGAGGAGGTCGTACGCGACCTGGCCCGCCAGGGCGTCACGATGCCCCGCAAGTCGACGTCCTTCGGCCCGAAACCGGCGTCGGGGCTGGTGCTGCGCGCGCTGGACGTCTGAGACGCCGCGACCGACTCCGGAGACGCGAAAGGGCGGGACCCCAGAGTGCTGGGTCCCGCCCTTGTCACTTCACTGACGTAGGTCAGTTCTTGTCGTCGTCTTCTTTAAGAAGGACATCGTCCGTGACGACGTCTTCCTTGCCCTCGGCCGCGGCTTCGACCTCGACCTCGTCATCGACGTCCTCGTCCTCGTCGTCCAACTCGTCGACTACGGAGACGTCGTCCTGAGGCTCGGCCTCGACCTCGTCATCGACCTCGGTCTCAGCGTCAATCACACCGACGGTGTCGCTGGCGTCCTCGTCCTCGTCGAACGCGTCCACGAACTCGACACCGTCCATCGCGGCAAGGCGGTCCGACGCGTCCGTGCTGTCGTCCTTGTCGGACTCCACGGCCTTGACGAACCACTCCCGCGCCTCGTCCTCACGCCCGGCGGCGAGCAGGGCATCGGCGTAGGCGTACCGCAGCCGCGCGGTCCACGGCTGCACGGTGTTCGAGGCCAACTCGGGGCTCTGCAACGTGACGATGGCCGCGTCGAGCTGGTCCATGTCACGCCGGGCGCCGGCCGCGACGAGCCGCATCTCGACCTGCCCGGCCTTGTCGAGCTTGTGCACCTCGGGGGCCCCGGCCATGTCCAGCGCCTTCTCGGGCCGCCCGAGCCCACGCTCGCAGTCGGCCATCACGGGCCACAGATCCACGCTGCCGGTCATCCGCCGCGCGGCCCGGAACTCGGCCAGCGCCTCGCTGTACTTCTGGTTCGCGTACGCGGCGAACCCGGCCGCCTCACGTACGGCGGCGACGCGCGACGCCAGACGCAGGGCGATCTTGGAGTAGGCGTAGGCGCCCTCGGGGTCCTCGTCGATGAGCCGGGCGACCATCACCAGGTTCTTCGACACGTCCTCCGCGAGCCCCTTCGGCAGACTCATCAGCTCCTGCCGTACGTCCTTGTCGATCTCCTCGCCCGTGACGTCCTCGGGGATCGGCAGCCGCTTGATCGGCTCACGGTCGCGGTCACGCTCCCGCTCGTCACGGAACCGGCCACCGCCACGCCTGTCGTCGTCACGGCGGAACGCCGGCCGCTCACCGCGGCTGTCATCCCGACGGAACCCTCCACCTGCGGGACGTCCTCCGCGCTCGCCACCACGGTCATCGCGACGCGGGCCGGCGGGCCGGTCGTCACGACGAGGACCGGACGGGCGGTCGTCACGACGGGGACCGGACGGGCGGTCGTCACGACGGGGACCGGAGGGCCGGTCATCACGACGCGGAGCCGCGGAACGGTCGTCACGCCCACGGAATCCACCACGGTCACCGCGGTCGTCGTCACGCCGGAAGGCAGGACGCTCGCCCCGATTTTCGCTGCGGTCATCACGCCGGAACGGCGGACGCTCACCACGGTTGTCATCCCGGCGGAAGGCCGGACGCTCACCACCACGGTCATCATGACGCGGCCCGGACGGACGGTCGTCACGACGCGGGTAGCTGCCACGGTCACCGCGGTTGTCGTCCCGCCGGAAGGCAGGACGGTCACCGTCACGACGATCGTCCCTACGGTCATCACGACGGAAGGGCGGACGCTCGCCACCCCGGTTGTCGCTGCGGTCGTCACGGCGGAACGGCGGACGCTCACCACGGCTGTCGTCACGACGGAAGGCCGGACGATCGCCCCCGCGGTCATCGCGACGGGGGCCGGCGGGCCGGTCGTCACGACGCGGAGCCGCGGAACGGTCGTCACGACCACGGTAGCCACCGCGATCGTCACTGCCACGGCTGTCGCTACGGCGGTCATCGCGACGGTCATCACGGCGGGGGTAACTGCCACGGTCACCGCGGTCGTCGTCACGCCGGAAGGCAGGACGCTCACCTCGGTTGTCGCTGCGGTCATCACGCCGGAACGGAGGCCGCTCACCGCGATTGTCGTCACGCCGGAAACCACCACCGCCACCGCGATTGTCGTCCCGACGGAACGGCGGACGCTCCCCCCGGTTGTCATCGCGACGGAAACCACCGCGATCGCCACGGTTGTCGTCGCGACGCTCGCCGCCACGGTTGTCGCTTCGGTCATCACGCCGGAACGCGGGGCGCTCACCACGGTTGTCGTCCCGACGGAACCCTCCGCCTGCGGGACGTCCTCCGCGCTCGCCACCACGGTCATCACGGCGCGGGCCGGCGGGCCGGTCGTCACGATGCGGCCCGGACGGACGATCATCGCGACGCGGGCCGGCGGAACGGTCGTCACGTCCACGGAAACCACCGCGATCGCCACCGCCACCACTACCGGCACCGCCACTGCCACGGTCGTCGCGGCGCGGGGCGCCACCACGGTTGTCATCACGACGGCCGTAGCCACCGCGATCGCCGCTGCCGCTGCCGCCGCGGTCGTTTCCTCGATCGTTGCTACGGCTCGGGCCACCGCGGTACCCGCCACGGTCGCCGCGGTCACCACTGTCCCGTCGCCGCTCGTCGCGCTCCGGTCGGTCCTCGGGAGAGTTGGTGGACATCGGTGACTCCTGTCTTCGGTACCGCAAGTCATTCTCGCGCAGCCAGCTACTCGGCGCGCTCCGGACTGTGTTTCTGAAAGTTTCTGGAAAAAACAAAAGGACCCCTGGTCCCAGCGTGAACGCTGGGACCAGGGGTCCTCCAAATATTGTTCGGCGGCGTCCTACTCTCCCACAGGGTCCCCCCTGCAGTACCATCGGCGCTGTAAGGCTTAGCTTCCGGGTTCGAAATGTAACCGGGCGTTTCCCTCACGCTATGACCACCGAAACCCTAATGGTTTCGAGCGAACAAGCACACTTTTCTGTTGTGTGGTTCAAGCTCTAGCCGACAACTGTTCGTTGTCTCAGAACTAACACAGTGGACGCGAGCAACTGAGGACAAGCCCTCGGCCTATTAGTACCGGTCACCTCCAGCGGTTACCCGCCTTCCAGATCCGGCCTATCAACCCAGTCGTCTACTGGGAGCCTTAACCCATCTAGTGGGTGGGAACACTCATCTCGAAGCAGGCTTCCCGCTTAGATGCTTTCAGCGGTTATCCCTCCCGAACGTAGCCAACCAGCCATGCCCTTGGCAGAACAACTGGCACACCAGAGGTTCGTCCGTCCCGGTCCTCTCGTACTAGGGACAGCCCTTCTCAATGTTCCTGCGCGCGCAGCGGATAGGGACCGAACTGTCTCACGACGTTCTAAACCCAGCTCGCGTACCGCTTTAATGGGCGAACAGCCCAACCCTTGGGACCGACTCCAGCCCCAGGATGCGACGAGCCGACATCGAGGTGCCAAACCATCCCGTCGATATGGACTCTTGGGGAAGATCAGCCTGTTATCCCCGGGGTACCTTTTATCCGTTGAGCGACGGCGCTTCCACAAGCCACCGCCGGATCACTAGTCCCGACTTTCGTCCCTGCTCGACCCGTCGGTCTCACAGTCAAGCTCCCTTGTGCACTTACACTCAACACCTGATTGCCAACCAGGCTGAGGGAACCTTTGGGCGCCTCCGTTACTCTTTAGGAGGCAACCGCCCCAGTTAAACTACCCATCAGACACTGTCCCTGATCCGGATCACGGACCCAGGTTAGACATCCAGCACGACCAGACTGGTATTTCAACGACGACTCCACCTGAACTGGCGTCCAAGCTTCACAGTCTCCCAGCTATCCTACACAAGCCGAACCGAACACCAATATCAAACTGTAGTAAAGGTCCCGGGGTCTTTCCGTCCTGCTGCGCGAAACGAGCATCTTTACTCGTAGTGCAATTTCACCGGGCCTATGGTTGAGACAGTCGAGAAGTCGTTACGCCATTCGTGCAGGTCGGAACTTACCCGACAAGGAATTTCGCTACCTTAGGATGGTTATAGTTACCACCGCCGTTTACTGGCGCTTAAGTTCTCAGCTTCGCACACCCGAAAGTGCACTAACCGGTCCCCTTAACGTTCCAGCACCGGGCAGGCGTCAGTCCGTATACATCGCCTTACGGCTTCGCACGGACCTGTGTTTTTAGTAAACAGTCGCTTCTCGCTGGTCTCTGCGGCCACCCCCAGCTCACGGAGTAAATCCGATCACCGGTGATGGCCCCCCTTCTCCCGAAGTTACGGGGGCATTTTGCCGAGTTCCTTAACCATAGTTCACCCGAACGCCTCGGTATTCTCTACCTGACCACCTGAGTCGGTTTAGGGTACGGGCCGCCATGAAACTCGCTAGAGGCTTTTCTCGACAGCATAGGATCATCCACTTCACCACAATCGGCTCGGCATCAGGTCTCAGACTATGTGAGTGGCGGATTTGCCTACCACTCGTCCTACACCCTTACCCCGGGACAACCACCGCCCGGGATGGACTACCTTCCTGCGTCACCCCATCACTCACCTACTGCAGGTCTGGTCCGTCGGCTCCACCACTTTCCATTCCCCGAAGGGTCCGGAACGGCTTCACGGACTTAGCATCGCCTGGTTCAATGTTTGACGCTTCACAGCGGGTACCGGAATATCAACCGGTTATCCATCGACTACGCCTGTCGGCCTCGCCTTAGGTCCCGACTTACCCTGGGCAGATCAGCTTGACCCAGGAACCCTTAGTCAATCGGCGCACACGTTTCTCACGTGTGTATCGCTACTCATGCCTGCATTCTCACTCGTGAACCGTCCACCACTAGCTTCC
This sequence comes from Streptomyces prunicolor, assembly GCF_045162825.1. Lineage (NCBI taxonomy): Bacteria > Bacillati > Actinomycetota > Actinomycetes > Kitasatosporales > Streptomycetaceae > Streptomyces > Streptomyces prunicolor. The sequence continues at coordinate 2,383,910 of NZ_CP108676.1, forward strand.
GCTGCGGCTTCACCCGGCACACGACGCTCCCCTACCCATCCCAGCGGGCGTTGGCCCTATTGCTGAAATGACACGACTTCGGCGGTACGCTTGAGCCCCGCTACATTGTCGGCGCGGAATCACTAGACCAGTGAGCTATTACGCACTCTTTCAAGGGTGGCTGCTTCTAAGCCAACCTCCTGGTTGTCTCTGCGACTCCACATCCTTTCCCACTTAGCGTACGCTTAGGGGCCTTAGTCGATGCTCTGGGCTGTTTCCCTCTCGACCATGGAGCTTATCCCCCACAGTCTCACTGCCGTGCTCTCACTTACCGGCATTCGGAGTTTGGCTAAGGTCAGTAACCCGGTAGGGCCCATCGCCTATCCAGTGCTCTACCTCCGGCAAGAAACACACGACGCTGCACCTAAATGCATTTCGGGGAGAACCAGCTATCACGGAGTTTGATTGGCCTTTCACCCCTAACCACAGGTCATCCCCCAGGTTTTCAACCCTGGTGGGTTCGGTCCTCCACGAAGTCTTACCTCCGCTTCAACCTGCCCATGGCTAGATCACTCCGCTTCGGGTCTTGAGCGCGCTACTGAATCGCCCTATTCGGACTCGCTTTCGCTACGGCTTCCCCACACGGGTTAACCTCGCAACACACCGCAAACTCGCAGGCTCATTCTTCAAAAGGCACGCAGTCACGACGCATTGAGTAAACTCAATGCGCGACGCTCCCACGGCTTGTAGGCACACGGTTTCAGGTACTATTTCACTCCGCTCCCGCGGTACTTTTCACCATTCCCTCACGGTACTATCCGCTATCGGTCACCAGGGAATATTTAGGCTTAGCGGGTGGTCCCGCCAGATTCACACGGGATTTCTCGGGCCCCGTGCTACTTGGGTGTCTCTCAAACGAGCCGTTGATGTTTCGACTACGGGGGTCTTACCCTCTACGCCGGACCTTTCGCATGTCCTTCGCCTACATCAACGGTTTCTGACTCGTCCTGTCAGCCGGCAGACGACAGAAGAGAGATCCCACAACCCCGTATACGCAACCCCTGCCGGGTCTCACACGCATACGGTTTGGCCTCATCCGGTTTCGCTCGCCA
>NZ_CP108676.1:7187500-10948847 GCF_045162825.1 Streptomyces prunicolor
TCGGCCACAGGCGCGTGAAGCCGTGGGACAGCTTCAGGCACACGGCGAACCCGGTCTCCAGAATTCCGGCCACGACAACCAGCAGCCACGCCATTGTGCTGTCCTCCCGTTTGTCCGGCTCGGTGCGATTATGCACTTACCGAACTTGAGTCCCCACAAACACGCGGTGGTCAGACGGTGATCAGTCGCCCTCGGTTCGCTCACGGGTGGCCAGCAGCCGCCGTAGCGAGTACAGCCGCTGCGGGTCCGCGTGACCGTCGGCCACCCACTGGTCCAGGGCGCAGTCCGGCTCGTCGTGGCTGCACGCGCGCGGGCAGTTCTCCGTGCCGGGCTCCAGGTCGGGGAAGGCCTTGATCACCCGGGACGGGTCCACGTGGTGCAGGCCGAAGGAACGGACGCCGGGGGTGTCGACGACCCAGCCCGAGTCGTCCGGCAGCGGGATCGCGCGCGCCGAGGTCGTGGTGTGCCGGCCGCGGCCGGTGACGGCGTTGACGATGCCGGTGCTGCGTCGGCGCTCCAGCGAGACCAGGGCGTTCACGAGGGTCGTCTTGCCGACACCGGAGTGGCCGACGAACGCGGTGATCTTGCCGTCGAGCTGCTTGCGGACCCGTTCCACCGCGGTGCCGTTCTCCAGCTCCTCGCGGCTCGTGACGACGTACGGGACGCCCAACGCGCCGTACATCTCCAGGAGTTGGTCGGGGGACGCCAGGTCCGACTTGGTGAGGACGAGGAGTGGGTCGAGGCCGCCGTCGTAGGCCGCTACCAGGCAGCGGTCGATCAGGCGGGGGCGTGGCTCGGGGTCGGCGAGGGCGGTGACGATGGCGAGCTGGTCGGCGTTGGCGACGACCACGCGCTCGTACGGGTCGTCGTCGTCGGCCGTGCGGCGCAGCACCGAGGTGCGCGGCTCGATGCGGATGATGCGGGCGAGGGTGTCCTTGTCACCGGACAGGTCGCCGATGATGCCGACGAGGTCGCCCACCACCGCCGCCTTCCGGCCCAGTTCACGGGCCTTGACGGCCATCACGACCCGGTCCTCGACCAGGCAGGTCAGGCGGCCCCGGTCGACGGTGAGGACCATGCCCTCGACCGCCTCCTCGTGCTTGGGGCGGATGTTGGTGCGCGGCCGGTTGCCCTTGCGGTTCGGGCGCTGGCGGATGTCGTCCTCGTCGGTGTTCTTGCCGTAGCGACGCATGGCGTGTGTCCCCTACGCCCCATCGCTCCCGAGCATTCCGGCCCACAGGTCGGGGAAGTCCGGAAGGGTCTTCGCGGTCGTCGCCACGTTCTCGATCTGCACGCCCTCGACCGCGAGGCCGATGATCGCGCCCGCGGTGGCCATGCGGTGGTCCTCGTAGGTGTGGAAGATCCCGCCGTGCAGGCGGCGCGGGCGGATGTGCAGACCGTCGGCGGTCTCGGTCACGTCACCGCCCAGCTCGTTGATCTCCTTGGTGAGCGCGGCGAGCCGGTCGGTCTCGTGCAGGCGCAGGTGGGAGACGCCCCGCAGGGTCGAGGGGGAGTCGGCGAGGGCGGCCACGGCCGCGATACCCGGGGTCAGTTCGCCGACCTCGCCCAGGTCCACGTCGATGCCGTGGATCGCACCCGAACCGGTGAACTCCAGCCCGTACTCGGTGAGTTCGCAGGAACCACCCATCTCGGTGAAGATCTCCCGCAGCCGGTCACCGGGCTGGGTGGTCCGGGCCGGCCAGTCCGGTACGACGACCTTGCCGCCGGCGACGAGGGCCGCCGCGAGGAAGGGCTGGGCGTTCGACAGATCCGGCTCCACGGTCAGGTCCCGGCCGAGCAGTGCGCCCGGGGTCACCCGCCAGACGTTGGGCTCGCCGCCCGACTCCGGGGTGTCCACCTGGGCGCCGACCGCGCGCAGCATGTCGACCGTCATCCGGATGTGCGGCATCGAGGGGAGGGAGGAGCCGGTGTGGCGGACCTCCACGCCCTGGTTGAAGCGGGGGCCGGAGAGGAGGAGGGCGCTCACGAACTGGGACGAGGACGAGGCGTCGATCTCCACCGGGCCGCCGTCCAGCGCGCCCCCGCCGTGCACGGTCAGGGGCAGCGCGCCCCGGCCGTCGTCGTCGATGCGGGCGCCGAGGACGCGGAGGGCGTCGATCACGCCGTGCAGGGGGCGTTCGTAGGAGCGCGGGTCGCCGTCGAAGCGGATGGGGCCGTTGGCCAGGGCGGCGACGGGGGGGAGGAAGCGCATCACGGTGCCGGCGTTGCCTACGTCGATCGTGGCCGGGCCGTGGAGGCCCGAGGGGATGACTCGCCAGAACTCGCCGGAGCCCGTTTCCGTGCCTACGCCCTCCTCGATGCCTACGCCCATCGCGCGGAGGGCGCCGGCCATCAGGAGGGTGTCTCGGGAGCGGAGGGGGCGGCGTAGCCAGCCCGGTTCGCTGGCGAGGGCGGCGAGGACGAGGGCGCGGTTGGTGACGGACTTGGACCCCGGGACGTGGACCGTCGCGTCGACGGCTCCGGCGGCGGTGGGGGCGGGCCAGAGGGCGGTTTGTGAGTCGTTCGGGGCCATGGCCCCACTGTATAAGTAGGCCGTCTGTCGAGTGCCGCGCCGTTGGGGCTGGTCGCGCAGTTCCCCGCGCCCCTGGACGCCTGCCCCTTCGGGGCGCGTCATAGCTCCAGTAGCCAGCGTCCTCCGCCTATCAGCGAGCACAGGGACACCAGGTGGAAGAGGAACAGCCATAGACCCGCTGGTACGTGGGTCAGTCGCGCCAACTGGTCCGCGTCCGAGTCGCCCGCGCCGCCCCTTGACCTCTTTGCCTGGAGCTCGAATGCGGGGCGTACGCCTCCCAGCAACAAGAACCACACCACCGCGTACGCGAAAGCCGCCTGCACCTGGGGGCCCGTCAGCCAGGACACGAGGAGGAAGGCTGCGCCGCTGAGGATGACCGTGAGGGCGCCGTAGGCGTTGCGGATCATGACCAGCATGGCTATCAGCAACAGGGTCGACAGCCACAGGAGGAGGGTGATGTGGCCGGCGCCCAGGAGGGCCGCGCCGCCCAGGCCCAGGAGTGGGGGAGCGGTGTAGCCGGCGGCTGCCGTGAGGATCATGCCGAGGCCGTGTGGCTTGCCTCGGCTGACCGTGAGGCCGCTGGTGTCGGAGTGGAGGCGGATGCCGGTGAGGGTGCGGCCGGTGAGCAGGGCCACCAGGCCGTGGCCGCCCTCGTGGGCGATGGTGATGGCGTTGCGGGAGAGGCGCCACAGGCCGTGCGGGACGACCACGGCCAGCGCGGCGACCATGGTGGCGATGACCACCCACAGATCGGGGTCGGGCTGACTGCCGAAGACCTCGTCCCAGAGGGCGCTGAACGAGGTGATTGCGGTGCTGTCCATTGGCGGCGGAGGCTCCCGTGGTGGTCGTCGAATCTGGCAGTCTGGCACGTATGTGCGGACGGTATGCAGCGAGTCGTGGGCCCGAGGATCTCGCAGGAGTCTTTGAGATCGAGAAGTGGGAGCCCGAGGAGGCTTTGGCCCCCGACTACAACGTGGCCCCGACCAAAGAGGTCTATGCAGTCCTCGACCGCCCACTTAAGGACGCGGACGCTGCATCCACCAGTTCCTCCGTCACGGGGAAGCCGGTTCGCCAGCTGCGCAAGCTCAAGTGGGGACTCGTACCGAGCTGGTCGAAGACCCCCGAGGGCGGGGCGCGGATGATCAACGCCCGCGCGGAGACCGTGCACGAGAAGCCGTCGTACCGTCGCGCCTTCTCCACCCGGCGCTGCATCATCCCCGCCGACGGCTACTACGAGTGGGTCACCGCCAAGGACGAGCGGGAGTTGGAGGTCGAGGGCAAGAAGAAGCGGCAGCGCAAACAGCCGTACTTCGTGCTGCCCGCCGACGGGTCGGTGTTCGCGATGGCAGGGCTGTACGAGTTCTGGCGGGACCGGACCCTGCCCGACGACCATCCGCTGGCCTGGTGGGTCACCTGCTCGGTGATCACGACCGAGGCGGAGACGACCCCGCTGGCGGTCCCGCCGGCCGAGGGGCCGCACGCGCTGGCCGACATCCATCCCCGGATGCCGCTGATGCTCACCCCGGACCGCTGGGACTCCTGGCTCGACCCCTCCCGCACCGACCCGGACGACCTGCGCGAGCTGCTCGACCCGCCGCCGGCCGGGCTGATGCGCGCGTATCCGGTGTCCACGGCCGTCAGCAATGTCCGCAACAACGGGCCGGAGCTGCTGAAGGAGCTGGAGGGGCCCGAGGAGGGCACACTCTTCTAGCGTGAGCGAGATCATTTCCAGCGAGACCATCGAGACCGACGCGGGGGCCGCCCGCGTCACCTGGCACCCGGCCAAGAAGGCGCGGCTCGTCCTCGCCGTCAGTCATGGCGCCGGTGGCGGTGTCGACGCCCGGGATCTGCAGGCCCTTGCCGCCGTGCTTCCCGGGCACGGGGTGAGCGTGGCCCTGGTCGAGCAGCCCTGGCGGGTCGCCGGGAAGAAAGTGGCGCCCGCGCCCAAGACGCTCGACATCGGCTGGCGGGGGATCTGGGCGGCCGTGGCCAAGCCGGGGCTGCCGGTGATCTCCGGGGGCCGTAGCGCGGGAGCCCGCGTGGCCTGTCGTACCGCTACGGAGTTGGGTGCCGCCGCTGTCCTCGCGCTCAGTTTCCCGCTGCATCCGCCGGGCAAGCCCGAGAAGTCACGGGCCGACGAACTGCTGGGCGCCGGGGTACCCACGCTCGTCGTGCAGGGCGGGAACGATCCCTTCGGGAAGCCGGCGGAGTTCCCCGAGGGGGACTTCGAGCTGGTCGAGGTGCCGTACGGCGATCATGGGTTCGCGGTGCCGAAGCGGGCGGAGATCGGGCAGGAGGCGGCCCTGGAGATCATCACGGGGCGCGTGGTGGAGTGGACTCGAACACTTGGGTAAAGGGCGGGAATGCCGGGACCCTTACCACTGTTGTGGCGGACATAGAGAGTCGTAGAAAGGAAGTCCGCCGCATGGGTTCGACCTTCTGCCCGGCCCGTAGCAGCCGCTCCGACCTGGACTGGTCGGTGCTGCACGCGACCAAGGCCACCCCTATTGGGGCGGCGGGCGGACCGGATCGTCGTCTATCCTCCGATTCTGGTGGCATCGGCTTCGATGCTGCCCGGAGTCTTGAGGAGGTGGGTCCGGTTCCCGGTACCGACGCAGGGACCGAACACGGCCAGGCGGAGCAGCCCGAGGGCCAGGGCACGAGCACGGAGTCCACGACGGAGCGCAGCGCGCGCTTCGAGCGGGACGCGCTCGAATTCCTCGACCAGATGTACTCGGCCGCGCTGCGCATGACGCGGAACCCGGCCGACGCCGAGGACCTGGTGCAGGAGACGTACGCGAAGGCGTACGCGTCCTTCCACCAGTTCCGCGAGGGCACCAACCTCAAGGCGTGGCTGTACCGGATTCTCACGAACACCTTCATCAACTCGTACCGCAAGAAGCAGCGTGAACCCCAGCGCTCCGCGGCCGAGGAGATCGAGGACTGGCAGCTCGCCCGTGCCGAGTCGCACATGTCGACGGGTCTGCGTTCCGCCGAGTCGCAGGCGCTCGACCACCTGCCCGACTCGGACGTGAAGGAAGCGCTCCAGGCGATCCCCGAGGAATTCCGCATCGCCGTCTATCTCGCGGACGTCGAGGGCTTTGCGTACAAGGAGATCGCGGACATCATGGGGACACCCATCGGTACGGTGATGTCCCGGCTGCACCGGGGCCGCCGTCAACTGCGCGGCATGCTCGAGGACTACGCGCGTGACCGCGGACTGGTCCCGGCCGGTGCCGGAGAGTCGAACGAAGCGAAAGGCTCGGGCTCATGAGCTGCGGAGAGCCGCACGAAACGGACTGCAGTGAGGTCCTCGACCATCTCTACGAGTTCCTCGACAGAGAGATGCCGGACGCGGACTGCACCAAGTTCGAGGTGCACTTCGAGGAGTGCTCGCCGTGCCTGGAGAAGTACGGCCTGGAGCAGGCCGTGAAGAAGCTCGTCAAGCGGTGCTGCGGTCAGGACGACGTGCCGTCGGACCTGCGCTCCAAGGTGATGGGACGCCTGGAGATGATCCGGTCCGGACAGGCCGTGCCCGAGCATGACGTGGCGGCCTCCCCGCAGGAGTCCTGACTCTCCGCAGGAGTCCTGAACGGACTGTCGTCACTCGAACGTGCTAATCCGCGGGTGATACGCCCGCGTCCCTCCCCCGACCGCCCTAGGCTCCTCGGCCTGGACAGGCATGGTCGGGGGAAGGGCAGCAGCCATGGAGGCGACACCGGCACGGGCACGTGCGTACGTCGTCTGTGCCGTCTCCGGCGCCCTCTGGTGTCTGCTTCCGCTGCCGACCGTCCACACACCCTGGTGGGCGGTCGCGCTGTTGGCCGCGCTCTACGCCGGCTGCGAGCAGGTCGCCCGGCGCCGGTTCGCGGGCACCTTCTACCCGGTGCTGCTCGCCGCGGCCTTCCTCCTCCCGCCACCCGCCGCCGCGCTCGTGCCGCTGCCGGGGGCGCTGTTCTCCCACGTCGAGCAGGGCTCGCCCTGGCTGCGGCGGAGCTGGCGGGCCGCGCAGCTCGCGCTGGGCGTGTGGGCGGCGGCACGTGTGCACTGGGCGCTGGGCGGGCGGAACGCCGTCGTCGCGTCCGACTTCCCGTACGCGCTGGTGCCCGCCCTGGCCGCCGTCCTCGCCTTCTGCCTGGTCCTCACCGTGCTCGACGGCGGGATCCTCGCGCTGGCCGAGCGGGTGCCCCTGCGCCGGGCCTGGCGCGGTCTGTTCCTACGGTCCCTGGCGCCCATCGGCGTGCACGGGCTCGCCGGGCTGATGATGGCCGTCCTGTGGCGCAGTCCCTACGGCCCCGTCGCCGCGCTGCTCGTGCTGTTGCCGATGGGGGTGTCCTGGTGGGTGTTCGCCCAGTACCACCAGGAGCGAGCCGCGCATCAGGCCACCATCCGCGCCCTCGTCCAGGCCGTCGACATCAAGGACGGGTACACCCGCGGGCACAGTGAGCGGGTCGGGCAGGCCTCGATGATGATCGCGCGGGAACTGGGCATGGACGACTCCCGGGTGGAAGTGCTCCGCTTCGCCGGGATCCTGCACGACGTCGGAAAGCTCGGCGTCCCTACGCGCTTGCTGCGCAAGGACGGGCCGTTGACTCCCGAGGAGCGGCGGGTGATCGAACTGCATCCCGAGTACGGGCACGAGATGGTGCGGGGCATCGGTTTCCTGGGCGAGGCCCGTGCGGCTGTCCTGCACCACCATGAGCGCTTGGACGGGAGCGGGTATCCGTACGGCCTGTTGGGGAGTCAGATCCCGGAGTCCGCGCGGGTGGTTGCCGTTGCCGATGCCTTCGACGCGATGACGTCGACTCGGTCCTACCGTCGCGCTCGGCCGGTGTCTGCTGCGCTGGAGGAGTTGTCGCGCTGTGCCGGTACGCAGTTCGACCCGTTGATGGTTCGGGCGTTGGTGCGGGCGCTTGGGCGGTGTGGGTGGCATCCGGCGGTGACCGCTGACGAGGTCCAGTCGTCCATTGCTTTCCCACCCAGCCCGACCGTTTCCAGTGGGATGAGGGGTTGACCACCCATGCCCTCACCTCGCCCCCCTCTCATCCTCACCCTCATCCACACCTCCGCCGCCCTCCTCGCCACCACCTCCCTTGCCCTCACCCTCTGGACCGGCCTCGAAGAGCCCTCCGTCGCCCTCGCCTTCGGACTCCTCGTAGCCGTAGGCGAGTTGAGCCGCTGGAACGGCACCACCGGCCTCCGCGAAACCGCCCCCCTCGGCGCCGCAGGCGCCCTCTCCTACGCTCTCCTCGGCGCCGACGCCGGCCACCCCACCCACCACGGCGTCTTCCAGACCGTCGCCGTGGTGGTCGGCGCCGCGCTCGTCGGCTGTGTGCCGCACATCGCGCGCGGCCACAGCCGTACCCCCGACCACATGGCACGCCGTATCCTGACCGTCGGTTTCGCGGCCGTCTGTTTCCAACCCCTGTACAACCAGGGCGTGTTCGGGCACTGGGGCGGTCCCGCCTACGCCCTGCTCCTCCTCGCGCTGCTCTCCCTCACCGCGCTCTGCGACGCCGTGCTCGCCGCCGCGCTCGCGCACTCGCGGACCCGGTGGCCGTTCGGGCCGCTGCTGCGGGACGAGTTGCGGGGGATGCTCGGGGTCGGGTCGGCGGTGTGTGCGACCGGCGCGGTGATGGCGCTCGCGGTCGCCGTCGTGGGGCTGTGGGCGCTGCCCGTGTTCTCGCTGCCGCTGCTGCTGACCCAGCTGTCCTTCCGGCGGTACGCGGCCGTACGGGACACCTACCGCCAGACCATCGCCTCCCTCGCCCGGTCCACCGAGATCGCCGGTTACACGCCTGCCGGGCACGCCCGCCGGGTCGCCGCGCTCTGTCAGGCGGTCGGGCGGGACCTGGGGCTGTCCGAACCCGACCTCACCGTCCTGGAGTACGCAGCACTGATGCACGACATCGGCCAGCTCAGCCTCGTCGACCCGGTACCGGCCGGCGCCACCGCCGTACTCCCGCCGGAGGAGCAGCGGCGGATAGCGCTGCTCGGCGGGGCCGTCGTACGGCAGACCGGGGTGAGTCCTCAGGTGGCGGCCGTCGTGGAGCGGCAGGCCGACCCGTGCCGGGAGCAGCCGGTGTCCGCGCGGATCGTCCGGGCCGTGAACGCGTACGAGGAGAAAACCCGGGCAGGCGGCCCCGGCGGGCCTCTCCAGGCGCTGGAGGAGCTGCGCCTGGGGACCGCCGGGGACTACGCTCCCGAGGTCGTGGAAGCACTGGCCCGGGTACTGTCCCGGGACTGTCTGACCTTGCCTTCGGCTGGGTAACCCATGGGTAATGAGCGCCCTCCCAGCCGTACGTGGTTGGATGCGAAGAAGAGGGTGTCCGGGGGCACAGCCAGCCCAACGAACGGAACTGGCAGGCGGGAATCGTGAGGATCTTCGGCAAGGGACGGCATCGGCCCTCCGCCTCTTGGCGGCAGGCCACAGACCGCGCGTTCACGCTGATCGGCGACGGTCGGTACGAGGACGCGGGCGCGCTGCTGACGCGGGCCGCCGATCTGGAGCCCTGGCTGTCCGAGTCCTGGTTCAATCTCGCCCTTCTCCACAAGTTCCGGCACGACTGGGAGCAGGCGCGGGCGGCCGGGTTGCGGGCCGTCGCGCTGCTCGACCGGGAGGCCGGCGCGCCTGACTGGTGGAACGTGGGTATCGCGGCCACCGCGCTCCAGGACTGGCCGCTGGCGCGGCGGGCCTGGCAGGCGTACGGGCTGCGGGTGCCGGGTGGGGTCACCGGGGCGGGTGAGCCGGCGGGCATGGATCTCGGCAGCGCCGCCGTACGGCTGTCTCCCGAGGGGGAGGCCGAGGTGGTGTGGGGGCGGCGACTGGATCCCGCGCGGATCGAGGTGCTGTCCATTCCGCTTCCCTCGTCCGGGCGGCGGTGGGGTGAGGTCGTGCTCCACGACGGGGTGCCGCACGGGGAGCGGACCACGGCGGCCGGGCACTCGTACCCCGTGTTCGACGAGATCGAGTTGTGGGCGCCGTCTCCTGTGCCTACGTGGGTCGTGCTGCTTGAGGCTGCTGCCGAGGCTGATCGGGATGCGCTGGAGCAGTTGGCGGCGGATGCGGGGTTCGCGGCGGAGGACTGGTCGTCTTCCGTGCGGTTGTTGTGCCGGATGTGTTCTGAGTCCCGGATGCCTTCCGATGAGGGTGATGGGGAGCATCTTGATCCGCATGATCACAGTGAGCCGGGGCATCCTGGGCCGCTGGGGCATCGGACGGATGGGCAGTTGTGGGTGCCGGAGCGGGAGTGTGGGCTTGCGGCCCCCGCGTCGCTTGTTCGGGGGTTGTTGGACGGGTGGGTTGCCGATAGCCCCGACTCTCGGGACTGGCGGGACTTGGAAGAGGTCTGCTGAGGTCGGTGGTCGGGTGCGGGTCCGTTGTGGCTGGTCGCGCAGTTCCCCGCGCCCCTAAAAGACAGGGCGCGCTCGCGCGGCGGAGCCGCACATCAGGACAGTCCCGCGCTCCTTAAAAGACCGGGGTCGTGCCCGCATTGACACAGCCCCGCGGCCCCTTGGAAGACGGGGCGCTGTCGGTGGCCACCCGCAGGTGAGCTCAGCCCCGTGTCTCCTGAAGAACTCCACGTACCCTGTATCAGCAACTTCTCCCCCCTCTTGGCTTTAGGAAGGCGTTCGTCGGCATGGCGCAGCAGGACACCGATCAGCAGCACGTGGGCGTGCTCCCCGTGGATGACGAGGGGTTTGTCGTCGACACCGAGGGGACCGAGGAGCGTGAGGCGGCCTGGCGGGAGCGGGGGAGTTCGCGGGCCATCACGGTCGTCGGGAATCCGGTGCTGCACAAGGAGTGCAAGGACGTCACCGACTTCGGCGCGGAGCTTCAGACGCTGGTGGCGGACATGTTCGCCTCGCAGCGCACTGCCGAGGGCGTCGGTCTCGCCGCCAACCAGGTCGGCGTGGACCTGAAGGTCTTCGTCTACGACTGCATGGACGACGAGGGCAAACGGCACGTCGGTGTCGTCTGCAATCCCAAGCTCGTCGATCTGCCCGCCGACAAGCGGCATCTGGACGAGAGCAACGAGGGGTGCCTGTCGGTGCCCACCGCGTATGCGCCGCTCGCACGCCCGGACTACGCCGAGGTGACCGGGCAGGACGAGCGGGGCAACCCGATCAAGGTCCGCGGCACCGGGTACTTCGCACGGTGTTTGCAGCACGAGACCGATCACCTCTACGGCTACCTCTACATCGACCGGCTCTCCAAGCGCGACCGCAAGGACGCGCTGCGGCAGATGGCCGAGAACGAGCCCCGTTATCCCGTGGTCGCCAACGACTGATCCGGCCGACCCCAGCGGTCGACACATCTCCCTTACGTACGGCGTCTGTTCAGGTGCAACTCCCTGACCAGGCGCCGTTCGTCTGTCCCTCGTACATTCGATCGTTTTCGCTCGTGTAGTGATCCAGAATCGGTCACACAAGGGGGGATTCTCGGCACTTGGGGGTAGTGAAGGGAGCAAATCCGTTCCCAGAACGGTCAGTTGTGGTGCTGAATAGGAAGTGCGGGGATACGCAACGGCGCACGCCCGGCACAGCGGGAGGGGCGTGCGCAACTGGCGGCTGAGAGGGGTTTGTTCGTGCCTGCTTTCTCACACAGCACCACATCGGCAACGGCAACGGTAACGACGGCGATCGCGGTTCCACCGTCGCTCTCTCTCCCGGTGATCGAGACGGCGTTTCCCCGGCAACTGCATCCGTATTGGCCGAGGCTCCAGGAGAAGACACGTGTCTGGCTGCTGGAAAAGCGCCTCATGTCGGGGGACAAGGTCAGGGAATATGCCGACGGTCTTTGCTACACGGACCTGATGGCCGGGTATTACCTGGGCGCACCGGACGAGGTGCTCCAGGCGATAGCGGACTACAGCGCGTGGTTCTTCGTCTGGGACGACCGCCACGACCGGGACATCGTGCACCAACGCCCCGACGCCTGGCGGCGGTTGAGGTTCCGGTTGCACGCGGCACTGGAATCACCACGGCACCATCTGCTCCACCCGGACCCGCTGGTCGCCGGGTTCGCCGACAGCGTGATGCGGATCTACTCGTTCCTGCCCGACACCTGGAACGCGCGGTTCGCCCGGCACTTCCACGCGGTCATCGAGGCCTACGACCGTGAATTCCGCAACCGCACCGAGGGGACCGTCCCCACGGTCGAGGAATACCTCGCACTGCGCCGGCTCACCTTCGCGCACTGGATCTGGACCGATCTGCTGGAGGCGAGCGCGGGACTCGAACTCCCGGACTCCGTAAGGAAACACCCGGGATATCGGCGGGCGGCACTGCTCAGCCAGGAATTCGCCGCCTGGTACAACGACCTCTGCTCGCTGCCCAAAGAACTCGCGGGCGACGAGGTCCACAATCTCGGAATCAGCCTCATCGCACACGAGGGGCTGACTCTTGAGGAGACGGTCGCCGAAGTGAGGCGCCGGGTCGAGGAATGCATCGCCGAATTCCTCGTCGCGGAACAGGACACCTTACGGCTCGCCGACCGGCTCGACGACGGCACCGTGCGCGGAATGGAATTGAGTGCCGCGGTACGGACCTGCCTCGGCAATATGCGGAACTGGTTCAGCACCGTCTACTGGTTCCACCACGAGTCCGGCCGTTACATGGTCGACAGCTGGGACGACCGGTCCACACCCCCGTACGTCAACAACGAAGCGGCAGGTGAGAAATGACCGTCGAGTCTGTGCGGCCCGCGGCATCCGAGGTGCCGGAGCTGCTCGAACCGCCCGTCGCGGGCGGCCGGGTCCCGCTTCTCGGCCACGGCTGGAAGCTGGTCCGCGACCCGCTGGCCTTCATGGCCCAACTCCGCGACCACGGCGACGTGGTCCGGCTGAAGCTCGGCCCCAAGACGGTCTACGCCGTCACCGCGCCCGCCCTCACCGGCGCCCTGGCGCTGAACCCCGAGTTCATCATCGCGGGCCCGCTGTGGGAGTCCCTGGAGGGACTGCTCGGCAAGGAGGGCGTGGCCACCGCCAACGGGTCCCTGCACCGGCGCCAACGGCGCATCATCCAGCCCGCGTTCCGGCTCGACGTGATCCCCGGCTACGGGCCGATCATGGAGGAGGAGGCGCACGCGCTCACCGAGCGGTGGAAGTCCGGCGGGACGATCGACTGCACCTCCGAGTCCTTCCGGGTCGCCGTGCGGATCGCGGCCCGCTGTCTGCTGCGCGGCGACTTCATGGACGAGCGCGCCGAGCGGCTGTGTGTCGCGCTCGCCACCGTCTTCCGGGGCATGTACCGGCGGATGGTGGTACCGGCCGGACCGCTCTACCGGCTGCCCCTTCCGGCCAACCGCCAATTCAACCGGGCATTGGCCGATTTGCATCTCCTGGTCGACGAGATCGTCGCCGAGCGGCGCGAATCCGGTCAAAAGCCGGACGATTTGCTGACCGCATTGCTGGAGGCGACGGACGACAATGGCGACCCGATCGGGGAACAGGAGATCCACGACCAGGTCGTCGCCATCCTCACCCCCGGAAGCGAGACAATCGCGTCCACGATCATGTCGCTGCTCCAGGTCCTCGCCGAACACCCGGAACACGCCGACAAGGTACGCGAAGAGGTTGAATCCGTAACGGGCGGCCGCCCGGTGGCATTCGACGACGTCCGCAAGCTCACGTACACGAACAATGTCGTCGTCGAGACGCTGCGGCTGCTTCCCGCCGTATGGATATTGACGCGGCGGGCGGTCGCCGACACCGAACTGGGCGGCTATCGGATTCCGGCCGGGGCCGACATCATCTACAGCCCCTACGCCATCCAGCGCGACCCGCGTTCGTATGACCGAAACGAGGACTTCGACCCCGACCGCTGGCTTCCGGAACGGTCCAAGGACGTACCGAAGTTCGCCATGAGCCCGTTCAGCAACGGCAACCGGAAGTGTCCCAGCGACCACTTCTCGATGGCCCTGCTGAGCCTGCTCACGGCGGCGGTGGCGACGAGGTACCGCTTCGAGCAGGTGTCCGGCTCGAACGACGCCACCCGCATCGGCATCACCCTCCACCCGCACGGGCTGCTGCTCAGGGCCCTGCCGAGGTGAGGTGAGGGGCGTACGTTCAGGCGGCTTCCGGGCCCCTGAACGTGCGCCGGTAGGCGTTCGGGGTGGTGCCCAGCGCCCGGACGAACTGGTGGCGCAGGGCGGGTGCGGTGCCGAAGCCGGCCCGCCAGGCGATCGCGTCCATCGTCTCGTCCGTCCCCTCCAGCAACTGCTGGGCCAGCAGCACCCGTTGACGCAGGATCCAGCGGTACGGCGTGGTCCCGGTCTCCTGCTGGAAGCGGCGGGCGAAGGTGCGCGGCGACATGTGGGCACGGGCGGCGAGCTGTTCGACGGTGACCTCCTGGTCGAGGTGCTCCGCCATCCACACCAGCACCTCGCCCACCGTGTCGCACTGCGAGCGCGGCAACGGCCGCTCGATGTACTGGGCCTGGCCGCCGTCGCGGTGCGGCGGTACGACCATCCGCCGCGCGATGGCGTTGGCGACCTCAGGGCCCTGCTCCTTGCGCACGATGTGCAGACAGGCGTCGATGCCGGCCGCGGTGCCGGCGGAGGTGATCACCGGGTCCTCGTCGACGTACAGCACATCCGGTTCCACGACGACCTTCGGATACCGCTGGGCGAGCAGCTCCGCGTGATGCCAGTGCACCGCGCACCGCCGCCCGTCCAGCAGCCCGGCCGCGGCCAGCACGAACACGCCCGAACAGACGCTGAGCACCCGGGCACCCCGGTCCACGGCCCGCCGCAGGGCGTCGAGGAGTTCCTCCGGGTACTCCCGGGCCGTGTAGGTCGCACCGGCCGGTACGGCGATGAGGTCCGCGCTCTCCAGGCGCTCCAGGCCGTGGTCGACGGTCAGGGAGAAGCCCGCGTGGGTGGTGAGCGTCGGCCCCTCGGCCGAGGTGACCGCGAAGTCGTAGACCGGCAGCCCCTCGTCGCTGCGGTCGAGGCCGAACACCTCGCAGACGACGCCGAGTTCGAAGGGGGCGACTCCGTCGAGCAGGACTACGGCCACGTTTTTCAGCATGGAGCCAGTGTGCCCCCGGATTGGCAGTAAATCGAGGGTGTGCGGCAGTCCTGCCACTCACGGTAAGGAGTCAAAAGGACGAGACTCATGTCCATGAACGCAGCCGTGGACAACCTCATCGCCCTTCTCGCTGTCGCCGCCGCCCTCGTGGCCGTGGCCTTCCCGTCGCTGCTCGGTATCGCGCACGACCGGCGCATCGACCGTCAGATCAGGACCGCCCACCGGATGATCACTTCGACACCACGACGGTGACCGACCATTCCTGAATGCCCTTGCACGAGATCTTGTGCGCGGCGGTGGCACACAGCGGCCGGGACGACGTGAGCTTCACGGTCCCGGCCGAGACCGCCTCGTACGCGTTGCTCGCGTCGCCGGGCCGGATCAGGATCCCGCTGTTGGTGGCCTTCAGGCCACTGCCCACCGTCTTGACCGGCGCCCAGGGGCGGGTGGTCGTCCCGTCCAGCAGGATGCGGACGGTGTTGCCGGTCGTCACGCAGAACGTGCCGTTCGTGTCGGTGGCGGCGAGTGTCTCCTTCGCCGTACAGGCCGACCGGCTCTTGCTCGGTGTGGGGGAGGACGACGGCGACACACTGCCGCTGCCGGTGTCGGACTTCGTGCCGCCGCAGCCTGTGAGGGCGAGTGCCAGGGTGGCGACGGCGAGGGACGGACCGAGAATCGATCGACGCATGGGGGGCCTCCTTTGCCTTTTGACGTGTCTCGGCCGTATCCGGATCCCCCGTGAACTGTGAAGTATTCGTGGACATGACAGAGCCCCGACCGCTGCGAGACGGCCGGGGCTCAGCTCATGAGGAGGTCAGCCGGTCGTGACGGCGGTGTCGTCGACGACGAAGCTGGTCTGGAGCGAGGAGTCCTCGACTCCGCTGAACTTCAGGGTGACGGTGGTGCCGGCGAAGGCCGACAGGCTGAAGGACTTCGCGACGTACCCGGTGGCCGCGTTGAGGTTGGAGTAGGTGGCCAGGGTGGTCGATCCGGCGGTGACCGTCAGCTTGTCGTAAGCCGTGCTGGTGCTGGTCTCCGCCGTGTCGACGTGCAGGTAGAAGGTGAACGTCGTGCCCGTGCAGCCGGACGGGATCGTCACCGACTGGGACAGCGTGTCGGTGTGGGTCGAGCCGTAGCCGTCGAGCCAGGCCTTGTACGAACCGGCATGGGCCGCCTCGCCGGTGTCGTTGGTGATGACCCCGCTGCTCGCGGTCCAGGTCGTGTTGCCCGACTCGAAGCCCGCGTTGCCCAGGAGCTGGGACGAGGTGCAGCTGCCGCCGCCGGAGGTGCTGACCGTCCAGGTGAAGGAGGCCGAGCCGGAGGCGCCGGTGGAGTCGGTCGCGGTCACCGTGACGGCGTAGGTGCCGGCGGTGGACGCGGTGCCGGAGATCAGCCCGGTCGAGCTGCTGATCGACAGGCCGGTCGGCAGCCCGCTCGCGCTGTAGGTGAGGGTCGCGCTCACGCTGTCGGAGGCCGAGATCTGCAGGCTGGCCGTGGAGCCGGTCACCGTGGACTGGCTGCCCGGGTTGGTGACGGTCACCGTGTTGCCCGTGGTGGTGCCGGAGGTGAAGGCGGCGGTGCCGTCCGGGGTGCCCCAGCCGGTCGGGCCGTCGTAGCCGGTGCCCGCGGTGCAGAAGTAACTCGTCGAGCAGGTGCCGTTGTTGCCGCTCGTGACGTCGTACAGGTTGCTGGTGTGGGAGTAGGGGTACTTCGCCGGGTAGTCGCTGGAGCCCGGAGTGCCGGCCAGCGCGTAGACGCCCGCGATGATCGGGGACGAGGCGCTGGTGCCGCCGTAGACCGCCCAGCCGGAGCCGCCGTAGGTGTCGTAGACGGCCACGCCGGTGGCGGGGTCGGCGACGGCGGAGACGTCGGCCTCCATGCGCTTGGTGCAGCCCGTGTCGGTCTGCCAGGTCGGCTTCGCGTCGTAGGCGGAGCAGCCGGAGCCGCCGCCCTCGGTGCTGCTGGTCTTCCACACGGACTCGGTCCAGCCGCGCGTGTTGGACGACGTCGACAGCGCGGTGCCGCCGACTGCCGTCACGTACTGGGACGTTGCCGGGTACTCGGCGCCGTAGGCCTCGTCACCGGAGGAGACGGTGATCGCGACGCCCGGGTGCTTGAAGTACGAGGTGTCCTCGGAGGTCTGCGAGGAGGCCTCGTCGCCGCCCCAGCTGTTGGAGACGAACTTCGCGCCCAGGGTGACGGCCTCGTTCTCGGCGGTGCCGAGGTTGGCGTCGGTGGCCGAAGTGGCCTCCACCAGGATGATGTTGCAGTTCGGGCAGACCGCGCTGACCATGTCGATGTCGAGCGCTTCCTCGCCCGCCCAGCCGGTGTCGTTCGTCGGCAGGGAGGTGGTCGAGCCGGTCTGGCTGACCTGCTTGAAGCAGCCGCTGGCCTTGGTGCAGGCGGAGAGGCCGAAGTTCGAGCGGTAAGTGGCCAGGTCCGACTCGGCGTTGGGGTCGTTGTACGCGTCGACCACCGCGACCGTCAGGCCGGAGCCGCCGGTCGAGGGCAGCGCGTACGCGCTGTGCAGGTTGGCCGGGCTCAGCCCGGAGACCGCGGCTGCGGCGTCCGCGTGCACGGCGGCGGCCAGTTGCTGCTTGATGTCGGTGCGCCGCTGCGCGAAGCAGGATGCCGAACCGGGGGCCGCGGCGGCACACAGATGCTCGGTCGGCACCTTCTGCCCGGCCTTGCCGGTCGAGTGGACGGCCTGGGCCGCGGGGGAGGTCAGGGCCTTGGAGTTCTGGGTGACCTTGGAGACCTGGGCGGACTGGACGGCCGCCTGGGGGGCGGGCTGCGCGTCGGCGGGGGAGGCCGCCACGAGCCCGAAGACGCTGAGGGTGAGGGCGGGTATGGCGGCGGTCAGCAGTCTTCGCAGACTCCGTCGGGGCTTTTCACGCATGGGGGTACTGCCTCCATCGTGGGAGTGGGGTTCCTCGGCGTGGTGGCAGGCCTGTGACGCGCGTAGCGGCGGCAGATGGCATCGTCATGGGCATGACACTTTGAGCGTCCTGTGGGGCCATTGGTGAATGACATGAACAGGACGGGTGGAACGTAGCCGGGGCGACGAGACCGCGAACAGACGCACCCCATGAACTTTGCCGCTCCATAGAAACTCCATGGACGGCCCATGGAAGCTCCATGGGCCGTCCGCGAAGTAAGAGGCAGATAAAGGGCGACCGGGGTCGGCCGCGTGGGGCTAGAAGTCCTCGTCGAGGTCGACCGTGCCCTCCACGGCGACCTGGTACGCCGACGGGCGGCGCTCGAAGAAGTTCGTCAGCTCCTGCACGCCCTGCAACTCCATGAAGGAGAAGGGGTTTTCGGAGCCGTAGACCGGCGCGAAGCCCAGTCGCTGGAGGCGCTGGTCCGCGACGCACTCCAGGTACTGGCGCATCGAGTCGGTGTTCATGCCCGGCAGACCCTCACCGCACAGGTCGCGCCCGAACTGCAGCTCCGCCTCGACGGCTTCGCGCAGCATGTCGGTCACCTCCTGCTGGAGCCGGTCGTCGAACAGCTCCGGCTCCTCCTTGCGGACGGTGTCGACCACCTCGAAGGCGAAGCTCATGTGCATGGTCTCGTCGCGGAACACCCAGTTGGTGCCGGTGGCGAGGCCGTGCAGGAGACCTCGGCTGCGGAACCAGTAGACGTACGCGAACGCGCCGTAGAAGAACAGGCCCTCGATGCACGCGGCGAAGCAGATCAGGTTGAGGAGGAAGCGGCGGCGGTCGGCCTGGGTCTGGAGGCTGTCCAGCTTCTCGACCTCGTTGATCCACTTGAAGCAGAACTCGGCCTTCTCGCGGATGGAGGGGATGTTCTCCACCGCGTCGAAGGCGGCCGCCCTGTCCTCCGGGTCGGGGAGGTAGGTGTCCAGGAGGGTCAGATAGAACTGGACGTGGACCGCTTCCTCGAAGAGCTGACGGCTCAAGTACAGCCGCGCCTCGGGGGAGTTGATGTGCTTGTACAGCGTCAGCACGAGGTTGTTCGCCACGATCGAGTCGCCCGTCGCGAAGAACGCGACCAGCCGGCCGATCATGTGCTGCTCACCCGGTGTCAGCTTCGCGAGGTCGGCGACGTCCGAGTGGAGGTCGACCTCCTCGACGGTCCAGGTGTTCTTGATCGCGTCCCGGTAGCGCTCGTAGAAGTCCGGGTAGCGCATGGGGCGGAGGGTCAGCTCGAAGCCCGGGTCGAGGAGGTTCTTTTCGGTGGAGCTCATTACTGGCAGGCCTCGCAGGACTCGGGGTTCTCAAGGGAGCAGGCGACCGCGTCTTCGTCGGGGGTCAACTGCTGTACGGGGATGGGGGTTTGCGTTTGGGCCTGGGCGGCGCGGGCGATGCGGGTGGCCGGGCGGGAGCGCAGGTAGTACGTCGTCTTCAGGCCCTGCTTCCAGGCGTACGCGTACATCGAGGAGAGCTTGCCGATCGTCGGCGTCTCCAGGAACAGGTTCAGGGACTGGGACTGGTCCAGGTACGGGGTGCGGGCGGCGGCCATGTCGATCAGGCCGCGCTGCGGGATCTCCCAGGCCGTGCGGTACAGGGCGCGCACGTCTTCCGGGATCCAACTGAAGGCCTGCACCGAGCCGTTGGCCTCGCGCAGCGCCTCGCGGGTGCGGGCGTCCCACACGCCGAGCTGCTTCAACTCGTCGACCAGGTAGGAGTTGACCTGGAGGAACTCGCCGGAGAGCGTCTCGCGCTTGAAGAGGTTGGAGACCTGCGGCTCGATGCACTCGTAGACGCCGGCGATCGAGGCGATGGTGGCCGTGGGGGCGATCGCCAGCAACAGGCTGTTGCGCATGCCGGTTTGGGCGATACGTTCCCGCAGTGCCGACCAGCGCTCCGGCCAGGTCGGTTCCACGTCGTAGTGGTCGGGGTGCAGGACGCCGCGAGCGGTGCGGGTCTTCTCCCAGGCGGGCAACGGGCCGTTGCGCTCGGCGAGGTCGGCGGATGCCTCGTACGAGGCGAGCATGATGCGCTCGGAGATACGGGTGGAAAGGGCCTTGGCCTGCGGGGAGTCGAAGGGGACGCGGAGTTTGAAGAAGACGTCCTGGAGGCCCATCGCGCCCAGGCCGACCGGGCGCCAGCGGGCGTTGGAACGGCCCGCCTGCTCGGTCGGGTAGAAGTTGATGTCGACCACGCGGTCCAGGAAGGTGACGGCCGTGCGGACCGTCTCGTCCAGCCGCTCCCAGTCGATGTCTCCGTTCGCCTGGTCGACGAACGCGCCCAGGTTCACGGAACCCAGGTTGCAGACCGCGGTCTCGCCGTCGTCCGTGACCTCCAGGATCTCCGTGCAGAGGTTCGAGGAGTGGACGGTGTGGCCCGGCTCGGCCGTCTGGTTGGCGGTGCGGTTGGCCGCGTCCTTGAAGGTCATCCAGCCGTTGCCGGTCTGCGCGAGGGTGCGCATCATGCGGCCGTAGAGGTCGCGGGCCGGGATGGTCTTCCTGGCCAGCCCCTGCGCCTCGGCCTTGCGGTACGCGGCGTCGAACTCGTCGCCCCACAGGTCGACCAGCTCGGGCACGTCGGCGGGGGAGAAGAGCGACCAGTCGCCGTTCTCGTTCACCCGGCGCATGAACTCGTCCGGGATCCAGTGCGCCAGGTTCAGGTTGTGCGTACGGCGGGCGTCCTCACCGGTGTTGTCCCGCAGCTCCAGGAACTCCTCGATGTCGGAGTGCCAGGTCTCCAGGTACACCGCGGCCGCGCCCTTGCGCCGGCCGCCCTGGTTCACCGCGGCGACCGAGGCGTCCAGCGTCTTCAGGAACGGGACGATGCCGTTCGAGTGGCCGTTCGTGCCGCGGATCAGTGAACCCCGGCTGCGGATACGGGAGTACGACAGTCCGATGCCGCCTGCGTGCTTCGAGAGGCGGGCGACCTGGTGGTAGCGGTCGTAGATGGAGTCCAGCTCGTCCAGCGGGGAGTCGAGGAGGTAGCAGGACGACATCTGGGGGTGCCGGGTGCCGGAGTTGAAGAGCGTGGGGGAGGAGGGGAGGTAGTCGAGGCGGCTCATCAGGCGGTAGAGCGCGGCTACTTCGTCCAGGGCGCGGGTGCTGTCGTCCTCCGCGAGACCGGCGGCCACACGCAGCATGAAGTGCTGGGGCGTCTCGATGACCTTGCGGGTGATCGGGTGGCGGAGCAGGTAACGGCTGTACAGGGTGCGCAGCCCGAAGTAGCCGAAGCGGTCGTCGGCCTCCGTGTCGATCAGCGCGTCCAGGCGGGCCGCGTGCAGCGTCGCGAACTCGGCGGTGCGGTCCGCGATGAGGCCCTCGCGGTGGCCCACGGCGACGGACTCGGTGAACGTCGTGACGCCCTGGGAGGCGGCCTCGGCGGCGATGCTGATCGTCAGCAGCCGGGCGGCGAGGCGGGAGTAGACGGGGTCCTCGGAGATGAGGCCGGCGGCCGCCTCCGTGGCCAGTTCGCGCAGTTCCGCCACGTCCGCGTGCGCGGACCGGCCGCGCAACGTGGCGGCGGCGACCCGGCCGGGGTCGGCGTCGGGGAGATCGGCGGTCAGCTCGGTCAGGGTCCGCAGGATCGCGGTACCGGGGCCGTCGGCTCCGGGAACGGTCGCTCCGGGAACGGCCGTACCAGGAACGTCGGTTCCGGTCGCGGTCGCTACGGTCGCCTCGTTCACCTGGGTCGCTGATGCCGGCTCTGCTGGCGCGATGGTCACGGTGGGGCTCTCCCTCGCTCGGCACGGGGCCTCGCCGAGGGCAGGCGGCAGTACACGAGCGCACGGGGCGTCGCGTCCACCGGCCCACTCCACGAGGCCCGGACGTCATGCGCCTGGCCGGGTGGCCGGACGCGAGCTGTCGGCAGGTCCTCGGACTGGCCATGCGTGCATATGCACGTAAGTACACCGTTGCGGGACAGTTCCGGATTCGCACCGGATTCCCCTGCGGCGACAGCGAGCATGAGCATACATCTTGTGCCGGGCTGTCGTAGCAACCCCAGATGTTGTGTCGCGGCGGTTTCAGAGCGTCAGTTGATAGGTGAGCAGAGTGAGATCGTCCAGGTGTGGCACGGGATTCCAGTCCCGGTCGGGTGTGCGGACGAAACCCAGGCGTTCGTAGATGCGGTGGGCCGCGTGCATCGAGCTCTGGGTCGACAGGACCACGGCCGTGCAGCCTTCGGTGGCTCGGGCGCGGTCGAGGCAGGCGCGGACCAGGGCCTCGCCGGCGCCTCGGCCTCGGGCGGTGCGGGTGATTGCCAGTGCGCGGATTTCTGCTTCGCCGGGGCGGGCGATGTCGGCGACGGGGCCGGGGCCTTGGACGAAGGTGACTCCGCCGAGGAGGTGGTCACCCTCTACGGCGACGAGGACCTCGGCGGCTGCGGCTCGGCCTGCTACGTCCTTCAGCACGGGGAGGTACGGGTCGGTCTCGCCGTAGTCGAGGAGGCCGTCGTCGAGGTAGGCG
This sequence comes from Streptomyces prunicolor, assembly GCF_045162825.1. Classification (NCBI taxonomy): domain Bacteria; kingdom Bacillati; phylum Actinomycetota; class Actinomycetes; order Kitasatosporales; family Streptomycetaceae; genus Streptomyces; species Streptomyces prunicolor. Next base: position 7,209,462 of record NZ_CP108676.1, read on the forward strand.
TGGGCTGTGAGGGTGCCGAGGTCTTCGTATTCGGTGGGGATTGCTCGGCGGATGAGGATGTCCATGTAGGTGAGTGTGTACGAACAGCGGGCCGCCGAGGGGGGTGCTCTCGGTGGCCCGCTGCGGGTTCGTCGTGGCTGGTCGCGCAGTTCCCCGCGCCCCTTAGGTGGGGATGCTCACCCGGCGCTAATGGGTTGCCCCTGCTGTTGCCGGAGGTAGTTCCACCTCTACGCCCGGGTCGCCTGCGTCTGCCGTGTAGTCCCCCGGAGCTGTCTCGTCCACGCCCTCCGGGGCCTTGAACGCCTTCAACGCGAACGTGAGGACCACGGTCACCACGACGTTCAGGACGAACGCCGTCAGGCCGATGTAGCCGATCTCGCCGATGCCGGGGATCTCCTTGGACGAGCCGCCGAAGTGGTCCTGGGTCGGGGAGGCGACCCCGTACGCCGCGAGGGTGCCGTAGATCATGCCGACCGCCCAGCCGGTGAGGAGGGCCCAGCGGTGGGGCCAGCGGGTGAAGAGGCCGCCTACCAGGGACGGGAAGGTCTGGAGGATCCAGATGCCGCCCAGGAGCTGGAAGTTGATGGCTACCGTCTTGTCCATCGTCAGGACGAAGGCCAGGGCGCCGACCTTCACCAGGAGCGAGACGATCTTGGAGACCTTGGTCTCCTGGGCCGGGGTCGCGTCCGGCTTGATGAAGTCCTTGTAGATGTTGCGGGTGAAGAGGTTCGCCGCCGCGATGGACATGATCGCCGCGGGGACCAGGGCGCCGATGCCGATCGCGGCGAAGGCCACGCCCGCGAACCAGTCAGGGAACATGTTCTCGAAGAGCTGTGGGATCGCCAACTGGCCGTTGGTTACCTTGACTCCGGCCGCGATCGCCATGAAGCCGAGCAGTGCGAGCAGGCCCAGCATCAGTGAATACAGGGGCAGGATCGTGGTGTTGCGGCGGATCACGTTGCGGCTCTTCGAGGAGAGCGTGGCCGTGATCGAGTGGGGGTACATGAACAGGGCCAGTGCCGAGCCCAACGCCAGTGTGGCGTACGTCCATTGGCCCGCCGGGGCCGGTACGAGTCCGCCCGCTCCCGCCGCCTTGAACTTGGCGCCCGCCGCGCTGAAGATGTCGTCGAAGCCGCCGAGCTTGATCGGGATGTAGATGATCGCCACCGTGATGACGATGTAGATCAGGCCGTCCTTCACGAACGCGATCAGCGCGGGGGCGCGGAGGCCGGAGGAGTAGGTGTATGCCGCCAGCACCGCGAACGCGATCAGCAGCGGCAGGTCCTTCACGAACCAGTTGGAACTCGCGCTGCCGCCCACCCCCATGACGTCCAACACGGCCTGGATGCCGACCAGTTGGAGCGCGATGTACGGCATCGTCGCGAGGATGCCGGTGACCGCCACCGCCAGGGACAGGCCCTTCGAGCCGAAGCGGCCGCGCACGAAGTCGGACGTCGTCACGTATCCGTGCTTGTGCGACACCGACCAGAGGCGGGGCAGGAACGTGAAGATGAGGGGGTACACGAGGATCGTGTAGGGCACCGCGAAGAAGCCGGCCGCGCCCGCCGCGTAGACCGCCGCCGGGACCGCGACGAACGTATACGCCGTGTAGAGGTCGCCGCCGAGCAGGAACCAGGTGACCCAGGTGCCGAACGACCGTCCGCCCAGGCCCCATTCGTCGAGGCTCTGCTCGTTGTCGGCCCGGCGCCAGCGGGCGGCCAGGAAGCCCAGGACCGTGACGGCCAGGAAGAAGAAGATGAAGACGCCGAGGGCGACGCCGTTCACGCCGTCGTTCACCGGTTACCTCCATGGCGGGCCCGCTGGTCGCGCTGCCACAGTTTGTAGGCGGTCATCGTCAGCGCCGTCGAGATCAGCACCCACAGCATCTGGTACCAGTAGAAGAACGGGATGCCGATGAACGCGGGGTCCGTCTTGGCGTAGGAGCCGACCCAGAGGAGCGCGACGAAGGGCGCGAACAGGCAGACGGCGATGACGACGCGTGTCGGTGTCACCACCGGTGCTGCCGCTTCGGGCGGGACTTCCGGTACATCTGACATATCGCGGCTCCGTCACCTTCGATGATCGCCTGTGTAATGCGCAGGCAATCTAGGTCACGGCATCGCGCGAGCGGAAGACCTCGTCCGTATATCGGCATGTCGATTCCGTGAAGACGTGACATCGGTGTCAGGGACAGGCCGGAACAGGGTCAACAGCAGCGGAAGCCCTGGCGCGGGTCGGCCTCCTGGCGGTCCGTCCGCATGCGTTCGAAGTCGCGCCGGTTCGGGACCTCCGCGTCGGGGTGGTCCCGGCGTACGTGCGCCACACAGCGGTCGTACGCCGACTCGTCCATCAACTCCCGGACGTACCAACGCACCCCGCTAATCGCCCGCTGGAACGCCGACCGCATCCCGGGTCGCCTCCTCCTTCTCCTCCCGGGTGGGGATCAGCCCGGCCGGTGCCACGATGTTCGACTCGACGTACGGCGTCTCGCTCAGCGTGGAGAGCGCGGGGCGGCGGATGTGTCGAACGCAGACGCGAAGGGCGTCCGCGATGACGACCACGACCAGCACCGCGAGAATGGCCGAAAGCACTCCGTCCACCGTGGAGTTGGTGACGACGGTGTGCATGTCGTCCATCGACTTGGCGGGCGGCAGGACCTTGCCCGCGTCGATCGCGTCCTGGAACACGGACCGTTGCTTGAAGAAGCCGACCTTCGGGTCGCTGGAGAACACCTTCTGCCAGCTCGCGGTCAGGGTGACCGTCGCGTCCCAGGCGAGCGGAACCCCGGTGATCCAGGCCCACTTGAGGCGTCCGGACTTCACCAGGAGGGTGGTGCAGACGGCCAGGGCGACGGCGGCCAGCAGTTGGTTGGAGATGCCGAAGATCGGGAAGAGCTGGTTGATCCCGCCGAGCGGTTCGTGGACGCCGACCCAGAGGAAGTAGCCCCAGAGTGCGCACACGATCGCGCTCGTGAGGGCCAGGCCCGGCTTCCAACTCACGTTCTTGAACGGCCGGTAGACGTTCCCCAGCATGTCCTGGAGCATGAACCGGCCCACCCGCGTGCCCGCGTCCAGCGCGGTCAGGATGAACAGCGCCTCGAACATGATCGCGAAGTGGTACCAGAAGGCGCGCAGACTCCCGCCGGTCACCTTGGAGAAGATCTCCGAGACGCCGACCGCGAGGGTGGGCGCTCCGCCGGTACGGGACAGCAGGCTCGCCTCGTCGACGTTCTTCGCGGCCTGTGCGAGGTCGGCGGGGGAGATGTGATAGCCCCAACTGCTCACCACCTGCGAGGCGTTCTGCACGGTCGTGCCGATCGCGCCCGACGGGGCGTTCATCGCGAAGTAGAGGCCCGGGTCGATGATGCTCGCGGCGACCAGTGCCATCACGGCGACGGACGACTCCATCAGCATCGCGCCGTAGCCGATCATGCGGATCTGGGTTTCCTTCTGGATCATCTTCGGCGTCGTACCGCTGGAGATGAGCGAGTGGAACCCGGACAGGGCGCCGCAGGCGATCGTGATGAAGACGAAGGGGAAGAGCGAGCCGGCGAACACCGGACCGTTGCCGTGCTTGGCGAAGTCGGTGACGGCGGGCATCTTCAGGGCGGGCAGGGCGACCACGACGCCGATCGCCAGCAGGGCGATGGTGCCGATCTTCATGAACGTGGAGAGGTAGTCGCGCGGGGCGAGCAGGGTCCAGACGGGGAGGATCGAGGCGACGAAGCCGTAGCCCACCAGCCAGATCACCAGCGTCGAGGGCGCGAGGGTGAAGGTGCCGGCCCAGGACGACTCGGCGACCCAGCGGCCCGCGACCAGGGCGAGCAGCAGCAGGGCCACGCCGATCAGGGAGACCTCGGAGACGCGGCCGGGGCGAAGTACCCGCAGATAGAAGCCCATCAGCAGGGCGATCGGGATGGTCATGCCGATGGAGAAGGTGCCCCAGGGGGAGGAGGCCAGCGCGTTCACGACGACCAGGGCCAGCACGCCGAGCAGGATGATCATGATGGCGAAGGTGGCGACCAGCGCCGCCGCGCCGCCGAAGGGGCCGATCTCCTCACGGGCCATCTGCCCAAGTGACCTGCCGTCACGGCGGGTTGAGAAGAACAGCACCACCATGTCCTGGACCGCGCCCGCGAAGATGACGCCGACGACGATCCAGATCGTGCCGGGCAAGTAGCCCATCTGCGCGGCGAGTACGGGTCCGACGAGCGGGCCCGCGCCGGCGATCGCGGCGAAGTGGTGGCCCAGCAGGACGCGGCGGTCGGTGGGGTGGTAGTCGATGCCGTTGTCGAGGCGTTCGGCCGGGGTGGCCCGGGTGCCGTCGACCTTGAGCACCTTGTACACGATGAACTTCGCGTAGAAGCGGTAGGCGATGGCGTACGAGCCGAGGGCGGCGGCGACCATCCAGGCGGCCGACACGTTCTCGCCCCGCGCCAGCGCGAGCACGGACCAGCCCGCCGTGCCGACGAGCGCGACGAGGGTCCAGACGACGATGGTTCGGACGTTCGCGGTACGCACCGGGTGGTCCTCCCGTCCATGCGGCGACGGGAGGAACGTAGAGCAACCCGGGTGACTCCGTAAGTCCCCTAGCCCTGTGGGTGCTTGAGTCGCGCCACGAACTAGTCCTGTGGGCGCTTGAGGCGGGCCACGAACTAGTCCTGCGGCCGCTTGAGGCGGGCCACGAACTTGTACCTGTCCCCCCGGTACACCGACCGCACCCACTCCACCGGCTTGCCCTCCTTGTCGAGGGAGTGGCGGGAGAGCATCAGCATGGGCAGGCCCACGTCGGTGCTGAGCAGGCCGGCCTCGCGCGGGGTGGCCAGCGAGGTCTCGATGGTCTCCTCGGCCTCGGCGAGATGGACGTCGTAGACCTCGGCCAACGCAGTGTAGAGAGACGTGTACTTGACGAGTGACCTGCGCAGCGCGGGGAAGCGCTTCGCGCTGAGGTGGGTCGTCTCGATGGCCATCGGCTCGGCGTTCGCCATGCGGAGGCGCTCGATGCGCAGCACCCGGCCGCCGGCGGTGATGTCGAGCAGGTCGGCGAGGGTGTCGTCGGCGGTGATGTAGCCGATGTCCAGGAGCTGCGAGGTCGGTTCGAGGCCCTGGGCGCGCATGTCCTCGGTGTACGAGGTGAGTTGGAGGGCCTGGGAGACCTTCGGCTTGGCGACGAACGTGCCCTTGCCCTGGATGCGCTCCAGGCGGCCCTCGACGACCAGTTCCTGAAGTGCCTGGCGCACGGTGGTGCGCGAGGTGTCGAACTCCGCGGCCAGCGTGCGCTCGGGCGGGACCGGTGTGCCGGGTTGCAACGTCTCCGTCATGTCGAGCAGGTGCTTCTTCAGGCGGTAGTACTTGGGCACACGCGCGGTGCGGACGGTGGCCCCACCCTCGTTCTCCGCACTGCTGACGTCGGTGCTCATGCTCCGCCTTTCCGGCTCCGGACAAGGGTCACTTGGTGATCCCCTCTGTATACCGTCGCCGCCTGTTTTGGTCTAGTCCACAGCGGCAAGTGGTCTAGCGGAAGACAGTACTCCGGCAGCGTTGTTTTCGCTGCCTTCTTACTTAAAGGTTCCTGCATATGTAGGTCGCATAACGGCTGGTCAGGGGTGTTTCGGGGGCCCTTGACAGGCTCTGTGGTCTGGTCCAAGCTCCCGGTACTGGTCTACACCATTGGTTCAGGTCCCGGCTCTTGGGCGGGAGGTGTGGCAGGCATCCCTGAGGAGGGTGGCGTGAAGCGCAAGCTGATAGCCGCGATCGGTATCGCGGGCATGATGGTCTCCATCGCGGCGTGCGGGGGCAACGACGACAAGAGCTCTTCGAACAGCGGCGCCGACGCCAAGGAGCTGACCGTCTGGCTCACCGTCGACGCGCAGAACAACTGGCCCGACCTGGTGAAGGCGGCCGACGCGACCGTGCAGAAGGCGCACCCCGGCGTCAAGATCAAGCACGAGTACTACGGCTGGCCCGACAAGAACACCAAGCTCGACGCGGTCCTCGCCACCGACAAGGCGCCCGACGTGGTCGAGATGGGCAACACCGAGATGCTGAGCTACATGGTCAAGGGCGCCTTCGCACCCGTCGACGCTTCCAAGTTCACCAACTCCTCCGCCTGGCTGGACGGCCTCAAGGCCTCGGTCACCTACGACGGCAAGACCTACGGCGTCCCCTACTACGCCGGTGGCCGCGTCGCCAACTGGCGCAGTGACATCGCCGCTTCGGTCGGCATCAAGAAGCCCCCGACGACGTACACCGAGCTGACCGCCGACCTGGACAAGATCCAGAAGAAGGAAGGCAGCAAGTTCAGCGCCTGGTACCAGCCCACCCGTGACTGGTACGCGGCCATGTCCTTCGTCTACGACGCCGGCGGCTCCATCGCCGCGGAGTCCGGCGGCCAGTGGAAGGGCAACCTCTCCTCGCCGGAGTCCATCAAGGGCCTCAACGAGTTCAAGACCGTCATCGACAAGTACATGCACGGTGACAAGACCAAGGACGAGTCCGACCGCTACATCGTCTACGGCCAGGGCAAGGCGGCCATGATCTTCGGCGCCGCCTGGGAGGGCGCGAGCGCGGCCGACCCGAAGGCCGACAAGACCGGCGGCAAGCTGAAGACCAGCCTGGTCAACTTCGTGATGCCCGGCCCGTCCGGCAAGAACATGCCCGTGTTCCTGGGCGGTTCTGACCTCGCGATCCCGGTCAAGTCCAAGGCACAGGCGCTCGCCGCCGAGTGGATCAACGCCTTCACCGGTCCGTCCGGCCAGAAGGGCCTGATGGCCAAGGGCAACCTGCCGAACAACAAGACCGACCTCGCGACGCTGAAGAGCGACCCCGCGACGGCGGTCCCGGCCACCGCGGCCGAGTCCAACTGGTTCGTCCCGATGGCACCGGGCTGGGGCCAGGTCGAGAAGGCTCAGGTTCTGCAGACGATGCTGCAGAACATCGGCACCGGCAAGCAGTCGGTCGAGGACGCGGCGAAGGCGGCCGACACCGCGATCGACAAGGTCATCAACACCAAGTGACCTGAGTGCGGGGCCCTGTTGGACGCCTTGCGTGTCCTCGGGGCAGGGCCCCGCCACTCGTATGAAGCACGGCCGTACGACCTGAGGGATCGCTGAGGAGCGCGCGATGAGTGCCGACACGACCACACCTGCCAAGGTGCCGCCGCAGCGGCAGGCGCCCCCACCGCGCGTTTCCGGCGCACCTCGCAGACGGCGGACAGCGAACGGCGCCGGGATCCCCTGGCTGCTGCTCGCGCCCTGTCTGCTCGTCCTGGCCCTGGTCATGGGTTATCCGCTGGTCCGCCTGGTCACGCTGTCCTTCCAGTCCTTCGGGCAGTCCCAGCTGTGGGGCTTCAAGCCCGCCGAGTGGGTCGGCTTCGACAACTTCTCCGGGATCCTCGGCGACGGCGAGTTCTGGGGCGTCGTCGTCCGCACGATCGTCTTCGCGGCCGGCTCGGTCATCTTCACGATGGTCGCCGGCATGGCGCTCGCGCTGCTCCAGCAGAAGGTCTCCGGCTGGGTGAAGACCCTCATCAACGTTGTCCTGGTGGCCAGTTGGGGTATGCCGGTGATCGTCGCGACCACCGTCTTCAAGTGGCTCTTCGACACGGACTACGGCGTCTTCAACGCCCTGCTCAGCAGGCTCCCCGGCGTCGACATGGTCGGCCACAACTGGTTCGCGAGCGGACCGCAGGGCCTCCTCGTCATCATGCTGCTGGTGGTGTGGGGCGCGGTGCCCTTCGTGGTGATCACGCTCAGCGCCGGACTCACCCAGGTCCCCCAGGAGTTGGAGGAGGCCGCCCGCCTCGACGGCGCCGGAGCGTGGGGCGTCTTCCGGTACGTCACCCTGCCCATCCTCAAGCCGATCATCGTGATGCTCACGACCCTCTCGGTGATCTGGGACATGGGCGTCTTCCCGCAGGTGTTCGTGATGCGCGGCGGCCACCCCGAGGCTGACTTCCAACTGCTCAGCACCTATTCCTACGACCGTGCCTTCGTCGTCAACGACTACGGACAGGGCTCCGCGATAGCCCTGGTCACGGTGGTGCTGCTGCTCGGGGTCGTCGCCGTCTACATGCGTCAGATGCTTCAGATCGGAGAGGTCGAATGAGCGCGCTCACGACCGACGCGCCCCGGAAGCCGACCGGTGGGCGCCGGAAGTCCAAGGTCGGCTGGAACCTCCTCGGCCTGCTCGTCTTCGTCGTCGTCGGCTTCCCGCTCTACTGGATGCTCGACACGGCGTTCAAACCGGCGAAGGACGCCATCGACCCGGACCCGAGCCTGCTGCCCACCGGCATCACGCTCGACAACTTCCGCCGGGCACTGGACATCGCCGACTTCTGGGGCCCGGTCGGCCGCAGCCTCATCGTGTCCCTGTCGGTGGTCGTGATCGGCGTCATCGTGGGCCTGCTGGCCGCGCTCGCGATCTCCCGGTTCGCCTTCCGGGGCCGCAAGATCGTGATCGTCGGCATCCTCGCGGTCCAGATGGTTCCGCTGGTCTCGATGATCATCCCGGTCTTCCTGCTCCTGAACGACCTCGACCAGTACGACAAGCTCTCCGGCCTGGTCATCACGTACCTGACCTTCATCCTCCCGTTCACGGTGTGGACCCTGCGCGGCTTCATCGTCAACATCCCGAAGGAGTTGGAGGAGGCTGCCATGGTCGACGGCTGCTCCCGCACCGGCGCCTTCATCCGGGTCGTCTTCCCGCTCCTGGCCCCCGGCATGGTCGCCACTTCCGTATACGGCTTCATCCAGGCCTGGAACGAGTACCTCTACGCCCTCATGCTGCTCAGCCAGGAGCACCAGACGGCGACCGTCTGGCTCGGCAACTTCACCACCAAGCACGGCACCGAGTACGCCCCGATGATGGCCGGCGCCACGATGATGGCCGTGCCGATCGTCGTCCTGTTCCTCATCGTCCAGCGCAAGATGGCCGCGGGGCTGACCGCGGGCGCTGTGAAGGGATAACGCAACCGATGACGACACTCGCCAGCGGTACAGACACCCTGACGCGCGACGCCCTGACAGTCCTGCAGCCCGGCTTCCCCGGCACCACGGCCCCCGACTGGCTGCTGCGCCGCCTCGGTGAAGGCCTGGCCTCGGTGGGCCTGTTCGGCCGCAACATCGCCTCGCCCGATCAACTGTCGTCCCTGACCGCCCAGTTGCGGTCGGAGCGGGACGACGTGCTGGTCGCGATCGACGAGGAGGGCGGAGACGTCACCCGCCTGGAGGCCCGCACGGGCTCCTCGTTCCCGGGCAACCACGCGCTGGGCGCGGTGGACGACGTGAACCTGACGAGGGAGGTGGCGCACGAGCTGGGCCGCAGACTCGCCGAGTGTGGGGTCAACCTCAACTGGGCCCCGTCCGCGGACGTGAACTCCAACCCCTCCAACCCGGTCATCGGGGTCCGCTCCTTCGGCGCCGACCCGGAGTTGGTCGCCCGGCACACGGCGGCCTACGTCACCGGCCTCCAGTCGGCGGGCGTCGCCGCCTGCACGAAACACTTCCCGGGCCACGGGGACACGGCCGTCGACTCGCACCACGCGCTGCCGCGCATCGACGCGGACTCGCCGGTCCTGGAGCGGCGCGAACTGCTCCCGTTCCGCGCGGCCATCGCCGCCGGCACCCGCGCGGTGATGAGCGCCCACATCCTGGTCCCGACCCTGGACCCGGACCGCCCGGCCACCCTCTCCCTCAGCATCCTCACCGACCTCCTCCGCGGCCGGCTCGGCTACGACGGCCTCATCGTCACCGACGGCATGGAGATGCAGGCCATCGCCGCCACCTACGGCATCGAACGCGGCAGCGTCCTCGCGATCGCCGCCGGTGCCGACGCGATCTGCGTGGGCGGCGGCCTCGCGGACGACGAGACGGTACGACGGTTGCGCGACGCGCTGGTGGGGGCGGTGCGGTCGGGGGAGCTGCCGGAGGAACGCCTGGCCGAAGCTGCGGAACGGGTACGGGGGTTGGCTCGGTGGACGGCTTCGGCGGCGGCTGCGGCCACCTCGGACGGAGGCTCCGCCTCGGACGCGGGCTCCGCTTCTACGGCAGAGGTGACGCGCGTCGACATCGGCCTCGTCGCCGCCCGCCGTGCCCTCACGGTCACCGGCGCCGACGACTTCACCCCGCTCACCGAACCGCCCTACGTCGCCCTCCTCACCCCGGTCGCGAACATCGCCGTGGGCGACGAGACCCCCTGGGGCGTGGCCGCCGAACTCGCCCGGCTCCTGCCCGGCACGGAGACGGCCGGGTTCGCCGGGGAGGACGCGGGGGGCGCGGTCCTGAAGGCGGCCGGTACGCGGCGCATCGTCGTCGTGGTCCGGGACGAACACCGTCACCCCTGGATGGCGGCCACCCTCGACACCCTGCTGGCGGCCCGCCCCGACACCGTCGTGGTCGAGATGGGCGTCCCACAGGCACCGCCCCGAGGCGCCCTGCACATCGCGACTCACGGCGCGGCCCGAGTCTGCGGCCACGCGGCGGCGGAGGTCATCGCCGGGGCGTGACCGTGAGCCGGGGGAGCGACCCCGACCAGGGGACCACCCCCGAATACACCGGTGCCGGACCTTCCACGAGGGGGCCCGGCACCGGCACGTACACGGGTGGAACGGGGGCGGATCCCTTGCGGGTCGGGCGTGTTGAGGAGCCCGCTCCTCAGATGCCCCGCCGGTCCGGCGGGTTGAGGAACCCGCCCCTCAAATAGCCTGCCAGTCCGGCTTGTTGACGAACGTGTGTCGGAAATAGTCCGCGAGCTTCAGCTTGGACGCGGCGCCCTCGTCGACCACGACCGTCGCATGCCGGTGCAACTGCAGTGCCGACGCCGGGCACACCGCGGCGATGGGCCCCTCCACGGTCGCGGCGACCGCGTCCGCCTTGCCCTCGCCGGTCGCGAGCAGCACCAGGTGCCGGGCCTCCAGGATCGTGCCGATGCCCTGCGTGATGACGTGGTGCGGGACCTGCTCGATGTCGCCGTCGAAGAACCGCGCGTTGTCCACCCGCGTCTGCTCGGTCAGCGTCTTGATCCGGGTCCGCGAGGCCAGCGAGGAGCACGGCTCGTTGAACCCGATGTGCCCGTCGGTCCCGATGCCCAGTATCTGCAGGTCCACCCCGCCGGCCTCGCCCAGAGCCTTGTCGTACGCCTCGCACGCCGCCTGTACGTCCTCAGCCGTCCCGTCCGGCCCGAGGAACGCGTCGATCCCGACCCCGAGCGGCTCCAGCACCTCGCGCCGCAGCACCGAGCGGTACGACTCCGGGTGCTCGGCGGGCAGCCCCACGTACTCGTCGAGCTGGGCGATCCGCGCCCGCGAGGTGTCCACGGCGCCGGCGCGGACCTTCGCCGCCAACGCCTCGTAGATGGGCAGCGGCGTCGACCCGGTGGCCACGCCGAGAAGGGCGTCCGGCTTGCGCCGGAGCAGCTGTGCCATGGCCTCGGCGATCAGCTCGCCGCCCGACTTGGCGTCCGGAACGATGACAACTTCCACGCTGGCCTGCCGTTCTGCAGAGGGGCTTCGAGGAGCCCGGAGGAGCTGTGTGGTTTAGACCAATCCGCGCACCAATCTAACAGAGGAGGCTCTTGCCTCCCAGAGTTCGCCGCCTGTCCGAAAACCGGTAACCGCCCAACGGAGGCGTACCTCCCGCGGAGGGGGTGAAATGGACACCGCACCACAGCGCCGACCGACCTCCGGAGGACCCCGCATGACCGCCACGACCCCGGCCCCTCAGAGCGACCTCCCCGGCCGGATCATGGCCCGCGAGATGGCCGAACAGCCCGCCGTCCTGCGCCGCATCCTGGACGAGGGCGCCCCGCGCATCCGCCAGGTCGCCCAGGACGTGGCCGCCCGCAAGCCCCGCTTCGTACTGCTCACCGCCCGCGGCACCTCCGACAACGCCGCCCTCTACGCCAAGTACCTCCTGGAGATCCGCCTCGGCCTGCCCTGCGGACTCACCTCCATGTCGACCACCACGGCCTACGGCGCCCACCCCGACCTGACCGACGTCCTCGTCGTCACCGTCAGTCAGTCCGGCGGCTCCCCGGACCTGGTCGCCTCGACCCGGGCCGCCCGCGAGGCCGGCGCGATCACGGTCGCGGTGACCAACAACCCGGACTCACCGCTGGCCGCCGTCTCCGAGTACCACATCGACGTCATGGCCGGCCCGGAGAAGGCCCTCCCCGCGACCAAGACGTACACGGCCTCCCTCCTCGCGCTCTACCTCTTCGTCGAGGGCTTGCGCGGCGGCGACGGCGCGGCGGCCAAGGCGCTGCCCGACCTCGCCGAGCAGCTCCTCGCCCGCCAGGACGAGGTCCGCACCCTCGCCTCCCGCTACCGCTTCGCCGAACGCATGGTGATCACCTCGCGCGGCTACGGCTACCCCACCGCCAAGGAAGCCGCCCTCAAGCTGATGGAGACCAGCTACATCCCCGCCCTCGCCTACTCCGGCGCCGACCTCCTGCACGGCCCCCTCGCCATGGTCGACAACGTCTCCCCGGTCATCGCCGTGGTCACGGACGGCAAGGGCGGCACCGCCCTCCAGCCCGTCCTCGACCGGCTGCGCGGCCGGGGCGCCGACCTGGTCGTCATCGGCCCGGCCGGCCAGGTCGACCAGGCCTCGGCCGGCTTCGTCCTGCCCGTCGAGGGCGTCCCCGAGGAACTCCAGCCCATCCTGGAGATCCTCCCGCTCCAGCTCCTCGCCTACGAGGTCACCATCGCCCGCGGCCAGGACCCGGACGCGCCCCGCGCCCTGGCCAAGGTGACGGAGACCCGCTGACCGCACGCTGCCGGGCCGCCGGGCCGTGTCCGCGAAGTCCCGCCTGCCCTGCGACGCCCGGCACGCCTTGCCCCCGCCCAACCTCCGGCCAGGTGACCCCCGGAGCGCGCACCGGACGCCGCAGGGCCCGCCCTCCCGGCGGAGGACCGGACTTCGCGGACAGGACCTAGGTGAGCGAACCTCCCGTCACATCCACCCAGCTCCCGGTGATCCACCGTCCACCCTCGGACGCGAGGAACGCCACCACGTCCGCCACGTCGGCGGTCTCTCCCACCCGCCCCAGCGCGGAGAAGGCCGCCACCCGCGCCCAGCTGTCCTCGCTCCCGTGCAGCAGCTCGGCCGTGTTGTCCGTGTCTATGACGCCCGGCGCCACCGAGTTCACCGTGATGCCCCGGGGGCCCAGCACCTTGGACAGGTCCCGGGAGAAGACGTCCAGGGCGCTCTTCGTCATGGCGTACGCGATGTTGTGCGGCATCGCCGCGGTGCGGGCCAGCCCCGACGAGATGTTGATGATCCTGCCCCCGTCCCGCAGCCGGCCCATGCCGTGCGCGACCAGGAAGAACGGTGCCTTCACATTCACCGCGAAGACGCGGTCGTACTCCTCTTCCCCTATCTCCTCGATCGGCGAGGAGGATCCGATCCCCGCGTTGTTCACCAGGATGTCCAGCCCGTCCGCGTGCCGGTCGAACTCCGCCCAGAGCCCTTCGACATCGCCGGGCCCGCCCAGCTCCGCACCGAGCGCGAACGCCGAGCCGCCCGCTTCCTCGATCGCGGCGACCACTTCCTTCGCCGCCGCCTCACTCCTGCCGTAGTGCACGGCCACCCGCGCCCCGTCCCGCCCCAGCCGCTCGGCGATGCCCCGCCCGATGCCCCTGCCCGCACCCGTGACCAGTGCCGTCCTGCCCGTGAGCACGCCCATGTCGAAGCCCCTCCATGTCTCCGTAGTGAGTTCTCTAGCGGTCGCTACAGAAAAACCGTACAGCAGCCCGCCGACATTTCTCTAGCACTCGCTATACAATTCACTCCATGGTGCGCAGCGAGGAGACGAAACCGCAGGTCAAGGCAGCCAAGACCCGAGGTCGGCCGCGTTCCTTCGACCGTGCGACCGCGCTGGAGCAGGCGGTCCTGGCGTTCTGGGAGCACGGCTACGAGGCGACCTCCGTCTCCGATCTCACCCGCGTCATGGGCATCGGGGCCCCCAGCCTCTACGCGGCCTTCGGTGACAAGCAGGCCCTGTTCGCCGAGGTCGTGGCGGAGTACGGCACGCGCTACGGCTCCTTCACCGACCGTGCGCTCGCCGAGGAACCCACCGCCCGGGCCGCCGTGGCGCGGATACTGCGTGAGGCGGCCGCCGAGTACACCGCACCCGACCGGCCGCACGGCTGTCTGGTCGTCCACGCGGCCACCAACTGCACGACCCCCGAGGTGGAGGAGTCGCTGCGGGAGCGGCGCAACGCCAACCTCGTCACCTTGGAGCGTCGTATCGAGGCGGACATCGCGGCGGGGGAGCTGCCCGCGGACCTCGATGCCGCCGCGCTCGCCCGGCACGCGGGGGCGGTCATTCAGGGAATGTCCCAGCAGGCGCGGGACGGGGCGAGCCGCGAGGAGCTGGCGGCGGTCGCCGAAATTGCCATGACCATCTGGTCCCGCACATGACTCAACACCGTTAGGCTTCGCCGTGGATGCCGGGACGTCCTACGAGTGGCGGACCGAGCGGATCGCAGCGGAAAAGCGCCACCATCAAACATCCTTCAACGCATGGACACGGATAGTGGTCTAGTCCACAATGTGTTAAGGCGTAAGCCTCCGTCCTCCCCGCACAGGAGGACGGACCGAGGAACCGAGGCTCTCTGCCCTGACTGCCCCGGCTCCTCATCCATCGGCCGATCGGGACCGCACACCCCGTGGCCGTTGCTGCTCCGGGCTGCGGTGCCGAGAGGGCTGAGGGTCCCTCTCAGGCGCCGCGGCCCGCGGGTGTTTTTTAGGACAGGTACAGACCGGCGGGTACGCTCGCAGACGTGCCCTCCATGAACGAACTCGTACGCCAGCACACCGCACTCGACGACTCCGACCTCGAGTGGCTCCACCTGCTGGTCTCGGAGTGGCAGCTGCTCTCCGACCTCTCCTTCGCCGACCTGGTCCTGTGGGTCCCCACGCGCGACGGCACCCGCTATGTCTCCGTCGCCCAGATGCGGCCGAACACGGGTCCCACCTCGTACCAGGACGACATGGTCGGCCACCTCGTCCCGCGCGGCCGCCGCCCCATGCTGGACGCGGCCCTGGACGAGGGCCGCATCGTCCGCGAGGGCGACCCCGAGTGGCGCGAAGAGGTCCCCGTCCGGGTCGAGTCGATTCCGGTACGACGGGACGGGCGCGTCCTGGGTGTCATCGCCCGCAACACCAATCTCCTCACCGTGCGCACCCCCAGCCGCCTCGAACTGACCTATCTCCAGAGCGCGTCGGACCTCGCGCAGATGATCGCGGCCGGTTCCTTCCCGTTCCCGAACCAGCAGGTCGACATGGACGCCTCGCCGCGCGTCGGCGACGGACTGATCCGCCTCGACGGGGACGGCATCGTGCAGTACGCCTCGCCCAACGCCCTGTCCGCCTACCACCGCATGGGCCTCGCCACCGACCTCGTCGGCCAGCACCTGGGCGTGACCACCGCCGAACTCGCCCCCACCCGGGGTCCGGTGGACGAGGCGCTGGCCAAGGTCGCCAGTGGCTGGGCGCCCCGCGAGTTCGAGATCGAGGCGCGGGACGGGGTCATCCAGTTCCGGGCGATCCCGCTCAAACCCAAGGGCACCCGCATCGGTTCACTGGTCCTGCTCCGGGACGTCACCGAACTGCGTCGTCGCGAGCGGGAGTTGATCACCAAGGACGCGACCATCCGGGAGATCCACCACCGGGTGAAGAACAACCTCCAGACGGTCGCCGCCCTGTTGCGTCTCCAGGCCCGCCGGATCGACTCCGAGCGCGGCCGGGAGGCCCTGGAGGAGGCCGTACGACGGGTCGGTTCGATCGCGATCGTGCACGAGACGCTGTCCCAGAACCTGGACGAGCGCGTGGAGTTCGACGAGATCGCCGACCGGGTGCTCGCGATGGTCGCCGAGATCTCCCCGGGCAAGGTCACCGGCCGGCGCAGCGGACGCTTCGGAATACTGGACGCCGAGGTCGCCACCCCGCTCTCCATGGTCCTCACCGAGATCCTGCAGAACGCCCTCGAACACGGGTTCCGCGAGGGCGAGACGGGCACGGTCGAGGTCTCGGCGGTCCGCGGCGGCACCTCGAAGGACGCCCGCCTCCTGGTCACCGTGCAGGACGACGGCGTAGGCCTCCCCGAGGGATTCGACCCGCACCGCTCGGGCAACCTGGGCCTACAGATCGTACGGACGCTGGTGGAGGGCGAGTTGGGCGGCACGTTCGACATGGTGCCGGGGCCGGAGCGGGGGACCCGGGTGATCCTGGACGTGCCGGTGCAGGCGCACAAGTGACGTATGTGCACACGACCTTCACATGCGCGGACCCGAACTGCCGTGCACGCGCGGGTGTTTGAACGGCCGTACCGGAACAGCAACGGTCGTACCTGAACAGCAAAGAGCCCCGGATCAATGGATGATCCGGGGCCAGTCGCTCGTTGCTATGCGCATCGGGGGTACTGCGCGCTGCGGCTCGGGGGCGGGAGATGCGTACTCGCTGTACGCGCCGCCAAGCTCAGGCTGTGAGCGGGGTGGACGTCAGGCGGAGGCCTGACGGGCACGGTTGCGAGCGGCGCGGCGCTTCATGGCGCGGCGCTCGTCCTCGCTGAGACCACCCCAGACGCCGGAGTCCTGGCCGGACTCGAGCGCCCACTGCAGACACTGGTCCATAACAGGACAGCGACGGCAGACGGCCTTGGCTTCCTCGATCTGCAGCAGCGCAGGACCGGTGTTGCCGATGGGGAAGAAGAGCTCGGGGTCTTCCTCGCGGCAAACGGCGTTGTGACGCCAGTCCATGGCTGCTACCTCTCCTTGGTATTACGTGCGGGTTGCTTGTGAATGTGAACGCTTTCACGAATCCCTCAACAAGTGAAGGGCCGAACGCCAGGTTCACTGGCGGAGGTCCTGTGGATTGAAGAGGGGTTCCGGTGATCCGTGGAGGCCGGTGTTGCGGGCCGTCTCGATCGCCACGTAGAGACTCGCAAACCTCAGCGGCGGATACAACCCCTTCCGGAAAGTTTTTTTTGATTCCTCGGTGTCGACTAGGTCACAGCCGTACTTCCATGGGGTGGACCCTGGTCTAAACGTTCGAGTGAAAGGACTTCAGCCCTTTCTGCTCACACAATCACACGCAGTGCACGGCGTACGCCTGTGAACGTCACGCTCGTACGCAGTCCGAGGTGGTCGCCGTCCATCTGGAGGGGCAGGGGGACCTTCGAATGCAAGGTGAACTCACTCAGGTCGTGCAGCGCCGCAGCGTGCTTGCCATGGGGTCCGCGTTCGGGGGACGAAGTGAGCAACTGGGTGCCATACCGGGCAACCGCGGCGCTGGACAGGCGGCTGAGACCGAGTACGTCGAGGCCTTTATCGAACGACGCCTTAGGTGACGTGTACATCGGGCGATTGCCGAGATACGTCCAGGGCGAGGTGTTCGAGACTATGGCCACCACCAGATCGGTGACCGGGTCCGCACCGGGCTGCTCCAGCGTGATCGTCCCGTGCCGGCGGTGCTGCTCGCCGAGGAACTGCCGGACCACCTGACGCACGTAGAGAGCGTGTGTGGATTTCTTGCCCTGCTCCCGCTGTTGTTCGACCCGCCCGACCACCCCGGCGTCGAACCCGAGCCCGGCGTTGAAGGTGAACCAGCGCGAGGGCACCGCCTCGTCCTCGGTGCCGGGCGTCCCGGAGGTCAGCCCCAGGCCGACCGTGCGCTCGCGGCCCTCGCGCAAGGCGTCCAGGATGGCGCCGGTCGCTTCCACGGCGTCGTTGGGCAGGCCCAGGGCGCGGGCGAAGACGTTGGTGGAGCCGCCGGGGACCACGGCGAGGCCGGGCAGGCGGTCCGGGTCGGGGCCGGTGTGCAGCAGGCCGTTGACGACCTCGTTGACCGTGCCGTCGCCGCCGAGGGCCACGACCAGGTCGACGTTCCCGGTCTCCGCGGCCTGCCGGGCGAGGTCGCGCGCGTGGCCCCGGTACTCGGTGGTGACCGCTTCCAGCTTCATCTCGCTCGCGAGTGCGTGGAGCAGGACATCGCGCGTACGTGCGCTTGTGGTGGTTGCCGCCGGATTGACCACGAGAAGTGCACGCATGAGTTGCAGCGTACCTACTGGGGGGTACCCGGCCCATACCGAGGTAGGGGTTGGGTAAGAGGAGACGGCGTGAGCCTGAACACCTGGGGCCGGATCCCGGGGACTACCCTGCTGGGGTGAGTGCTGAGCAGATCCCCGCCCCGCAGACCGACGGCCCCGACGGACCCCGCCCGCGCCGCCTGACCTACGCGGCGGTCCTCGTCGCACTGGAGGGCCTCGCGCTCGCCGTCGCCGGGGTGTGGATGCTCGTCCTGGGTCTTACCGGCGAACCGGACGACCGGCAGCAGGCCGTGACCGGTGGGGTGACCCTGGTGGTGCTCGCGCTGCTGCCGCTGCTGGCCGCGCGCGGACTGATCGGCTTGCGCAGCTGGAGCCGGGGTCCGGCCGTCATCACCCAGGTCATGGCGTTGCCCGTGGCCTACAACCTGCTCCAGGCCGACAGCGTGGCCATCCCGGCCGGTATCGCGCTCGCGGTGGTCGCGATCGGCGCGCTGGTGCTGCTGGTGAACCCGGCGACGACACAGGCCCTCGGAATCCGAGGGCCCGGCCGTGGAACCGAAGAGCCGAAGAGCTGACTTCGGCAGGCGGATCACTCCTCGACGAGGAGCTTCTCCCGCAGCTGGGCCAGTGTCCGGGCGAGCAGCCGGGACACATGCATCTGCGAGATGCCGACCTCCTGCGCGATCTGCGACTGCGTCATGTTGCCGAAGAAGCGGAGCAGCAGAATCCGCTTCTCCCTGGGCGGCAGGTCCTCCAGCAGCGGCTTGAGCGACTCGCGGTACTCGACGCCCTCCAGGGCCTCGTCGTACGCGCCGAGCGTGTCCGCGACCGCCGGGGACTCGTCGTCCGTGTCGGGGACGTCCAGAGACAGCGTGGAGTAGGCGTTGGCCGACTCCAGGCCCTCCAGGACCTCCTCCTCCGAGATGCCGAGCTTCTCGGCCAGCTCGTGGACCGTGGGGGAGCGGCCGTGCCGCTGCGAGAGCTCCGCCGTCGCCGTGGTCAGCGACAGACGCAGCTCCTGGAGCCTGCGCGGGACGCGCACCGCCCAGCCCTTGTCACGGAAGTGCCGCTTGATCTCGCCGACGACCGTCGGGGTCGCGTACGTCGAGAACTCGACACCGCGCTCCGGGTCGAAGCGGTCGACCGACTTGATCAGGCCGATGGTGGCGACCTGGGTCAGGTCGTCCAGCGGCTCACCGCGGTTGCGGAAGCGGCGCGCGAGGTGCTCGACGAGCGGCAGGTGCATACGGACCAGCCGGTTGCGCAGCTCCGCGTACTCGACGCTGCCGTCATTGAGCGTGCGCAGCTCGATGAAGAGTGCGCGAGCCCCGCTGCGGTCCTGGGGGTCGTGCCGTGTGACCTGCACGCTCTGCGTGCCCGCCACGTTGTCCCGCTCGTGCTCGTTCATCGCCTGGCCTGTCGCCCCTTCCCGAGCTTTCGCCTCCTCCCCCACGCTCGACTCAGTCGGAGCGGGGGAACCCCCGGCAACGGGGGAGACCCCACCAATACGCACGGCACCGTCCTGCTCACGTTGACCGTCGTCCATCACACCGGCCTCCGAGGTTTCTTCCTCCGGGTGCGGCCGGGCCTGCTCGGGGATCTGGCCGCGTGGCACGAGGGCGCCGTCGTCCGCCGTGCGGCGGGATCCGCCTGAGCCGCCCTCGGCCGGCAGCTCCCGTGTGCCGCGCTCTTCGTCCCGCACCGGCCCGTCCCCGTTCCTCACGCCGGCCCGGGTCCCGCGCCGCGCTGTTTGTAGAGGCTGATCGAAACGGTCTTGTCCTCGTCGACTGCCGATGAGACCTTGCCCGCGAGGGCCGAGAGCACGGTCCAGGCGAAGGTGTCGCGCGCGGGGGCGTGACCGTCCGTCGTCGGGGCGGAGACGGTGACTTCGAGCGAGTCGTCCACGAGGCGGAAGACACAGCTGAGCACCGAGCCCGGCACGGCCTGCTGGAGCAGGATCGCGCAGGCCTCGTCCACCGCGATGCGGAGGTCCTCGATCTCGTCGAGGGTGAAGTCCAAACGGGCCGCGAGGCCGGCCGTGGCCGTACGCAGCACCGACAGGTAGGCACCCGCAGCCGGCAGCCGGACTTCCACGAAGTCCTGGGTCGCGGGCTCGCCTGCGATCTGGGACACCCTCACCTCCAAGGTGGTACAAGCTCTTTCGGGGGCCCAGGGGTCGCCCCCCGGGGTAACGCGATACTTGGTTCAGCGGTGACGCTACCGCGCTCCGAACTTTTCTGTCCCCGGGACCCCAACCCCATGCTGTCACTCATAGTAAACCTACGGATACGCTCCGTGGCTAGGGGTCCTGCGGGCCCAATTGGGAAGAGCGCGCGCCGGGTTGACGTACCCAGACGTCAGACGGTCGAACCGTCGAAACGGGCGGGAAACAAGCGGCCGGATTACGGGGTCACAGGAGTACGTGGTCGACGAAGCACCAGCGCCAGCTCTCCCCGACCTCGAACGTCCGCATCACCGGATGCCCGGAGTCCTTGTGATGTGCTGTGGCATGGCGCAGCGGCGAGGAGTCGCAGCAGGCGACATGGCCGCAGAAGAGGCACAGTCTCAGCTGCACCGGGTGGGTGCCTGCCGCCAGACACTCCAGACAGGTCTCGCTCTGGGGCCCCGGTTCAGGGAGCGGCAGCGCGTCGGCGTGCGTGCACTGTTTCATGATTGCCAGATTACGACGGGTGTGCGGTTGGCCGCGCGGAAAAACGAGGGCGGGCGAGGACGATGGACGTGATGCCACTGCTGTTGCTGGTGGCGGGGAGCGCCGTGGTGGCCGCCGCGGCCCGGCGCACCCCGGTGCCGGCACCGCTGCTGCTGGTCGCGGTCGGGCTGGTCGTCTCGTACGTCCCGGGGGTGCCCGACTACACCCTCGACCCGGAGGTCGTACTGCCGCTGCTGCTGCCCCCGCTGCTGTACACCTCGGCCACCGACAGCTCGTACCTCGACCTGCGGGCCCAAGTGCGGCCCGTGGCACTGCTGTCGGTCGGCTACGTGCTCTTCGCCACGTTCGTCGTCGGCTGGGCTGCTTACGTGATCGTGCCGGGGCTGCCGCTGACCGCCGCACTGGTGCTGGGCGCCGTGGTGGCGCCGCCGGACGCGGTCGCGGCGACGGCGGTGGCCCGCCGGGTCGGGCTGCCGTCACGGATCACGACGATCCTCCAGGGCGAATCCCTGCTGAACGACGCCACCGCGATCACCGCCTACAAGGTGGCCCTCGCGGCCGCGATCGGCGAGGGCGCCACCTGGGCCGGCGGTATCGGCGAGTTCCTGCTCGCGGCGGTCGGCGGTGTCGGTATCGGGCTCCTCCTGATGGTGCCGATCCACTGGCTGCGCACGCACCTCAAGGAGGCGCTGCTGCAGAACACGCTCTCGCTGCTGATCCCGTTCATCGCCTACGCGGTCGCCGAGCAGGTGCACGCCTCCGGGGTGCTCGCCGTCGTGGTCGTGGCGCTCTATCTGGGCCACCGCGCGTGGGAGGTCGATTTCGCGACCCGCCTCCAGGAGGAGGCCGTCTGGAAGATGGTCGCCTTCGTCCTGGAGTCCGCGGTGTTCGCCCTGATCGGACTCCAACTGCCGGTGGTCCTCAAGGGACTTGGCGAGTACCGGGGCCTGGACGCCGCCTGGTACGCGATCGCGCTCTTCCTGGTCGTCGTCGCGACCCGGTTCGTGTGGGTGTACCCGGCGGCCTTCATCCCCCGCTTCCTGTCGGCGCGGATCAGGGAGCGCGAGGACAGCCCCACCTGGAAGGGGGCGATGACCACCGCGTGGGCCGGCATGAGAGGCGTGGTCTCCCTGGCCATCGCCTTCTCGATCCCGCTCACCGTGCACGGCGGCGACCCCTTCCCGCAGCGCAACCTCATCCTGTTCCTGACCTTCACGACGGTCATCGGCACGCTGGTGGTGCAGGGCCTGAGCCTGCCCCCGATCATCCGCCTGCTGAAATTCCCCGGCCGCGACCAGCAGGCCGAGACGCTCGCCGAGGCCAACGCCCAGGCGCAGGCTTCCCGAGTCGCCGAAAAACGCCTGGAGGCCCTCCTGGAGGACGAACGCAACGCCCTGCCACCTCCGCTCGCCGACCGCCTCCGCGAGGTCCTGGAACGCCGCCGCAACGCCGTCTGGGAGCGACTAGGCGCCACCAACCCCGTCACCGGCGAGACCGTCGACGACACCTACCGCCGCCTCTCCCGCGAGATGATCAGCGCCGAACGCTCGATGTTCGTCCGCCTCCGCGACGGCCGCTACATCGACGACGAGATGCTCCGCACGTTGCTGCGCAGGCTGGACCTGGAGGAGGCGGCGGCTTACCGGGAGGCTGCCTAGCGGTTGTGGTCTCTACGGCGCCTGGAGTGCCCGGCGGTCTCTACGGCACCTGAAGTGGGCTTACGGGAACGGCCGCCCGGTGATCACCGCGGCGACCGTGCTCCCGCGCGGGAAGGCGCCTTCGTCGGCAAGGGCGACAAGTCCATACAGCAACTTGGCGACATAGAGACGCTCTACGGGCACCCCGTGCCGCTGCTCGAAGTCTCCGGCGAAGGCGTCGAGTTCGGCCGGCACGCGCGCGTAGCCCCCGAAGTGGAAGCGGTCGTCGAGCGACCAGTCGCCCCGCCGACCGCCGAAGGCGCGCTCCTGGAGGCGCTCTATGTCGGCGGCCAGGAAGCCGCCCTTGAGGACCGGTATCCCCAAAGCGCGCTGGTCGGGGCCGAGTCCGGCGGCCAGTCCGGCCAGCGTGCCGCCGGTCCCGCACGCGAGGGCGACGACATCTACAGGGACGTCGGCATCGACGTCGACGTCGGCACGCGCGCGTAGTTCCTCGCCCAGGGCCCGGCAGCCGCGCACGGCAAGGGAGTTGCTGCCTCCCTCGGGGACGACGTACGCGTCCACCGCGTCCACCGTGCGCAGGATGCCGGCCAGCGTCTCCGGTTCGGACTTGCGTCGGTACGTCGACCTGTCGACGAAGTGGAGGCGCATCCCGTCGGCCGCGCAGCGGGCCAGGGACGGGTTGAGCGGGCGGGCGGACAGTTCCTGGCCGCGGACCACGCCGACCGTGGGCAGACCCAGGAGGCGGCCCGCGGCGGCGGTGGCGCGCAGGTGGTTGGAGTAGGCGCCGCCGAACGTGACGACCGTACGGCCGGCCGCCGCCGCGAGGTTGGGCGCGAGCTTGCGCCACTTGTTGCCGATCAGGTCCGGGTGGATCAGGTCGTCCCGCTTGAGCAGCAGCCGGATGCCGTGCCGCCCGAAACGCCCGTCCGCGATCTCCTGCACCGGCGACGGGAGCTGGGGCCGCAGGGCGGCGAGGTCGGCGGGGTCGGGGCTGGTCACGGCACCATTGTCACCCGGGTCGGCGGTGTCGCCCGTGTCGCCTGTGCTGTCCCGGGAGTCACTTCAGCCGGTCACGGACACGGTCCCGCAGCCACGTCATCGTGAACCCGCGCGGGTCCACCTTCCCGGGCTGCCACTCCAGGTGTCCGATCACCGACCGCTCCGACCAGCCGTGGTAGCGGCAGATCGCCGCGCAGACCTTCTCGATCGTCTCCAACTGGGCCTCGGGCCAGGGGTCCTCGCCGTCGCCGAGGTTCTCGCACTCGAAGCCGTAGAAGTGCCGGTTGCCGTCGGTGTTGGCCTCGTTGTCGTGCGGCAGCGCCTTCTCGGCGATCACCGCGCGCAGGACGTCGTCGTCGCCGAGGCCCGCGTGGTTGGCGCGGCCGTAGCCGACCAGGTGGAGGTGGCCGTCCTTGGTGATGACGCCGTGGCAGAGCGGGCCGGGGAGGTCCGGGCGGCCGTCGCGGCACAGTGCCACCGTCTGCGCGCTGCCCTTGGTGACCGTGTGGTGGATCATCACGCCGTGGACGGGTCCCCACGGACCCTTGTGGTTGCGGTTGTGGTGCTCCCAGTCGCCGACCTCGACGACCTTGACGCCCTCCGCCTTCAGACCGGCCAGGAAACCGCCCGCGGACATGGGTGAGGCCATGAACGCCTCCTTCGTGCTGTGCGACGGCCGCCGTACAAGGCCGTCTCGTATCGCTGCTTGTACCGAAAAAGCGCGGTACGGACGACTTCTTCGTACGGTGTGCGAGTCGATCCGGACACCGGCCGACCCGGCGGCAACTCGAACAACATTCGACGTAAACAGCCCCTGTGCCCAGCAGTTGAAGATCCATTCCCGCTCTTTCGGGTAATACCATCGGCACGCTCCGTGAGGAAGGCTGGTGCGCGAGAACGATGCCCGGCGCACAGGTGCCGGGCGAATGGGGAGGGCATTTCTCTATGTCGGTAGGCGAAGAGGTCCGCGCGGAGCAGAACAAGCCGCAGCAGAGTCTTGGTACGGCGGCTGCGCGGAACCTGGCCACGACCACGAAGTCCGCGCCGCAGATGCAGGAGATCAGCTCGCGCTGGCTGCTGCGCACACTGCCGTGGGTGAACGTGCAGGGTGGCACATACCGGGTGAACCGACGGCTGAGTTACTCCGTGGGCGACGGCCGGGTGACATTCGTGAAGACCGGCGACCGCGTCGAGGTCATCCCCGCGGAGCTCGGCGAACTGCCCGCGCTGCGGGACTACGAGGACGAGGAGGTGCTCTCGGAGCTGGCGACCCGCTGCCGGCAGCGCGAGTACGCCCCGGGGGAGGCGATCGCGTCGTTCGGCGGCCAGGCCGACGAGGTGTACCTGCTGGCGCACGGCAGGGTGGAGAAGGTCGGCACGGGCCCGTACGGCGACGACACGGTCCTCGGGGTCCTCGCCGACGGTGCCTACTTCGGCGACGAGGCGCTGCTCGACCCGGAGGCCATCTGGGAGTACACGGCCCGCGCGGACACGGCCTGCACGGTGCTGATCCTGGCTCGCGGCGACGTCGAGCAGGTCGCGGAGCGCTCCGAGACCCTGCGGGACCACCTCGCGCAACTGCGCGCGATCCCCGAGCAGCGCACCAACAAGTACGGCGAGAAGTCCATCGACCTCGCCTCGGGCCACTCCGGCGAGCCGGACATCCCGCACACGTTCGTCGACTACGACGCCCGGCCGCGCGAGTACGAACTGAGCGTCGCCCAGACCGTCCTGCGCATCCACTCGCGCGTGGCCGATCTCTACAACCAGCCGATGAACCAGACGGAGCAGCAACTCCGGCTCACCGTCGAGGCGTTGAAGGAGCGCCAGGAGCACGAACTCATCAACAACCGCGAGTTCGGCCTGCTCAACAACTGCGAGTACGACCAGCGGCTCCAGCCCCACGACGGCGTCCCCAGCCCGGACGACCTGGACGAACTGCTCAGCAGGCGGCGCGGCACCAGGATGCTGCTCGCCCACCCGCGCGCGATCTCCGCGTTCGGCCGCGAGCTGAACAAGCGCGGACTGGTCCCGGAGTCCATCGAGGTCGGCGGCAACCGCATCCCGACCTGGCGCGGGGTGCCGATCTACCCGTGCAACAAGATCCCGGTCAGTGACCGGCGGACCACCTCGATCATCGCCATGCGTACCGGCGAGGCCGACCAGGGTGTCATCGGCCTCCAGCAGGCCGGCATCCCGGACGAGATCGAGCCGAGCCTGTCGGTGCGTTTCATGGGCATCAACGAACAGGCGATCATCAAATACCTGGTGACGGCCTACTACTCGGCGGCGGTCCTCGTGCCCGACGCCCTCGGCGTCCTGGAGAACGTCGAGATCGGCCGCTGGAGGTGACGTTTCAGCAGCTGGACGCGGTGTTCCCGCCCGCAAGGGCGGGTACACCCCAAGTCACCGTCCGCGGACTCTCCGAGGGGGACCCCATGGCCGAGCTCGGGACGGAGACGAAACAGCCCGCAGGCGGGACACCGACACCGCCGCCCGACGGGCACGAGGCGGCGGTGATCCTGGAGGGGGCCAGGGCGTCCGTCGACCCCGAGCTGCGCTCGGCGATCGACTCGCTGCCCGGCTCGATGCGCCGGATCGCGCTCTACCACTTCGGGTGGGAGCACGCGGACGGCACACCAGCGGCGGGCAACGCCGGCAAGGCGATCCGCCCCGCCCTCGTCCTGGCCGCCGCCGGCGCACTCGGCGGCGAGCGGGCACGGGCGAGCGCGCTGCGGGCCGCCGCGGCGGTGGAACTGGTCCACAACTTCACGTTGCTGCACGACGACGTGATGGACCGGGACACCACCCGCAGACACCGGCCCACCGCGTGGACCGTGTTCGGTGACGCCGACGCGATCCTCGCCGGGGACACCCTCCAGGCGCTGGCCCTGCGACTGCTCGCCGAGGACCCGCACCCCGCGTCCCCGGCCGCCGCCGCCCGGCTCGCGGACTGCGTCATCGAACTGTGCGAGGGCCAGCACACGGACACCGCCATGGAACAGCGCGCCCCCGGCGAGGTCACCCTCGACGAGGTGCTCGCCATGGCCGAGGCCAAGACCGGCGCGCTGCTCGGCTGCGCCTGTGCGGTGGGCGCGCTGTACGCGGGGGCGTCCGCCGAGGACGTCGAGGCGCTGGACGCGTTCGGCCGCCAGGCCGGGCTCGCCTTCCAGCTGATCGACGACGTCATCGGCATATGGGGCGACCCCGCTCGCACCGGCAAACCGGCCGGCGCCGACCTCGCCGTCCGCAAGAAGTCCCTGCCCGTGGTCGCCGCCCTCACCTCGGGCACACCGGCGGCCGAGGAACTCGCAGAGCTGTACGGACTGCCGTACGAGGAAGGGGAATTGGAGCGCACCGCGCTCGCCGTCGAGCGGGCGGGCGGGCGGGACTGGGCGCAGGACCAGGCGGCCGACCACATGGCGCGCGCCGTCCAGGAGCTGGCCCGGGCGATCCCGGACCCGCAGGACGCGGGCGGTCTGCTCGCGCTGGCCGAGTTCGTGACCCGGCGCAGCAGTTGATGACTCCGGAGCCTGACGGAACCGCGCGGTCCTGACCCCGCACGGCCACCGGAGGCCCCGGACAGACGGGTCCCGCGCATCCCCACGGTGCGCGGGGCCCGCGCACCTTTTTTGGAGGCTCGGTTCGCCTCCGGGGCGCCGCTGTGTTCCATATGCGCCTACCGGCGCGTGGCGGTGTCGAGAGCCCGATCGTGCTCGGCCCTGCGGGCCTCCGCGCGTTCGGGCTCTCGACACAGGCGCGCCCCTTCGGCTCACTCGCCCAAAAGTCCCGCTAGTCTCAACAGCCGTTCAGGTGACGGTTGTTGAGAGCTAAGGGGCGGAACATGGGCGTGGCGATACGGGCGGCGGGCGAGGGCGACAGAGAGCTGGTCGTCCGGCTGTTGGACGAGGCCTTCCAGGACGATCCGGTGAGCGGCTGGGTCTTCCCCGACGCCGAGTACCGCCGTACGACCCACCACAAGCTGATGGCCGCCTTCACCGACGCCGTGTTCGCCGACGGCCGTATCGACCTCGCCGAGGACGGCGCGGCGTGCGCGCTGTGGCTGTCGGTGCCGGGCGAGGCGCATCCGGAGAACGGCGAGGACGAGGCCGTAGAGCTGCGGGAGTTGGTGGATCCCGACAACGAGCGGGTCGAGACGATCGCCCGGCTCATGGCGGAGGGGCATCCCGCCGGCCAGGCCCACGAGTATCTGTGGATGATCGCCGTGGCGCCGGGCCGGCAGGGCGAGGGACTCGGCGCCGCGCTCATCCGGCACGTCCTGGACCGCTGCGACCGCGAGGGCCTGCCCGCGTACCTGGAGGCGAGCAGTGAACGCAGTACCAAGTTGTACGAGCGCCTCGGCTACACCTTCACCGACACCACCCTCGATCTCCCGGACGGCCCGCGCATGTATCCGATGTGGCGCGAGCCCCGCACGGTTCTAGGCTGAGTGCATGGGCAGAGAAGAGCACACCTGTCCCGACTGCGGACAGCCGGTGGCCACCGTCGTGCGGCGGTACAAGACGCTCGGCGCATGGGTACCGAAGTGGGTGGCCGGCCCGTGCCGGAACCCCGAGTGCGAGGCGTACGTCGGCGAGGGCGCCGGGCCCAAAGGGGAGCCCGATGCCGAATCCGGCCCGAAAGAATCCTGAACCCGTGTCGAGAATCCCGGCCCGGCTCCGATGTCTCCTGTGACAGCCGCCCGGCACGGGTGGCACGAGCCGAAGGAGCGGACTCATGAAGTACCTGGTCATGGTGCAGGGCACACAGGCGGACTAGGACGGCATGCAGGGCAAGCCCACCCCCGGTTCCCCGGCCTGGAGCGAGGCCGAGATGCAGGCCATGTTCGCCCACATGGGAGCCATCAACGACGACCTGTCCGAGACGGGTGAGCTGATCGACGCGCAGGGGCTGACCGAGCCGGCGCGGACCCGGCTGGTGGCGCTGGGCGCGGACGGCAAGGCCGTGATCACCGACGGGCCGTACAGCGAGACCAAGGAGCTGATGGCCGGCTACTGGGTCCTGGAGTGCGCGAGCCTGGAGCGCGTCACGGAGATCGCCGACCGCGTCACCCGCTGCCCCCTGCCCGAGGGCGCCGTCAACCGCGCGGTGGTGATCCGCCCCATCGGGGACGGCGGCGGGGACATCTGAGCCGTATGCGGGACACCACCGGCACCACCGGCATCGAGGACCTGCTGCGCCGACACGCGCCGCAGGTCCTCGGCGCGCTCGTGCGCAGGTACGGCCATTTCGACACCGCCGAGGACGCCGTTCAGGAGGCGCTGCTCGCGGCGGCCCGGCAGTGGCCGGAGCGCGGTGTGCCGGAGAATCCGCGCGGCTGGCTGATCCGGGTCGCCTCGCGGCGGCTGAGGGACGCGTTGCGCGGCGAGGAGGCGCGGCGGGCGCGGGAGGAGAAGGCGGCGGCACTCGAGCCCCGGGAGCCGTACACGGCCGAGCCGCCGCGCGAGGACGACACCCTCTCCCTGCTTTTCCTGTGCTGCCACCCGGAGTTGACACCGACCGCGCAGATCGCGCTCACCCTGCGGGCGGTCGGCGGACTGACGACGGCGGAGATCGCCCGGGCGTACCTCGTGCCCGAGGCGACGATGGCGATGGGGGTCCCCCCGGTTCGAGCGAAGCCGAGAACTGGGGGAGGATCAGCCGGGCGAAGGCGAAGGTACGGGGCGTGCGCTTCGGACGGCCGGACAACTGGGCCGAGCGGCTGCCCGCCGTCCTCCACACGCTGTACCTGATCTTCAACGAGGGCTATACGGCGACGTCCGGCCCGAGTCTCACGCGGCGCGAACTCGCGTGCGAGGCAATGCGGTTGACCCGCGCCGTGCACCAACTGCTCCCCGAGTCCGGAGAGGTGGCCGGGCTGCTGGCGCTGATGCTGCTCACCGACGCCCGCCGAGCCGCCCGCACCGGCCCGCACGGCGAACTCGTCCCCCTCGACGAACAGGACCGCGACCGCTGGGACCGGGCGGCGATCGAGGAGGGCGTCGCCCTCGTCACCCGGGCGTTGTCCCAAGGGCCCGCGGGGCCTTACCAGTTGCGCGCGGCGATCGCCGCCGTACACGACGAGGCGCCGTCGGCGCGGGCGACGGACTGGTACGAGATCCTCGGCCTGTACGAGGTGCTGGTGCGCCTGGTCCCCGGCCCCGTCGAACGCCTCAACCGGGCCGTCGCCGTCGCCATGGTCGACGGTCCGCACGCGGGCCTGGCCGAACTGGACCTACTGGCCGACGAGTTGGGGGAGGGCCACCGCCCCGACGCGGTCCGCGGCCACCTCCTGGAACGGGCCGGCGAGTTCACCGCGGCCCGGGCCGCCTACGAGTCGGCGGCGGACAGGACCCTCAGCCTGCCCGAGCAGCGGTACCTGCGGGCGCGGGCGGCACGGCTCGGGCCGTAGCGTGATCCCATGCCGGAAGACGAACCCACCACAGCCCCCAGTCCCGCCCTCATCCTCCACATCACCGAGCGCGCCCTGTGGGACGCGGCCCGCGAGCGGGGGAGTTATGAGTGGTCGACCCGTGGCCGCACCCTCCAGGAGGAGGGTTTCATCCACTGCTCGACCCGCGCCCAACTCCCGCGCGTGGCAGCGTTTTTGTACGGTTCCTACGACGGCCCCGACGAGCTGGTGGTCCTGGTCGTGGACCCGGGGCGGCTCGGCGTACCGCTGAAGTACGAGGCGCCGGAGCCGGGTGGGGAGGAGTTCCCGCATGTGTACGGGGCGATTCCGGTGGGCGCGGTGGTGGACGTGGAGGTGTGGACGGCTTGAGCCGGTTATGGCGCCGGGCCCTGGTCGCGTGGGCGGTCGCGGTGGCCGTCGGGGGCGGGCTCACGCTGTGGTTGCAGGACTCCGGCGACGCGCGGGCGCCCAGCGGGACGCAGTGGCAGTGGCAGGAGAACAAGGACACGGCGAGCGCCTGCCCGAGGCCGACGGACTCGCGGTACGACGACCCGCGGGTGATCGTCGTCTGCGTCAGGGGCGGCTAGGGAGCCCGCCGGTCTCCGGGTCGCGCCCCGTGAGGCAGTAGACGCCGCCGGCCGGGTCCCGCATCACCGTCCAGTGCTTGCCGTGGGAGACGACGGTCGCGCCCAGTTCCTCGTGCCGTGCGACGGCCGCGGCGATGTCCGCGCAGGCCAGGTCGAGATGGGCGGTGGCGGGGCGTTCCTCGCCGAGGCGTTGGAGCAGGATGCGGATCGGCAGGCCGGGCGGCGGCTTGAGCACATGGAATTCGGGGAGCGCACCCGACAGTGAGGCCCAGTCGGGCAACAGGGCGCTCCAGAAGGCGACTTCGGCGTCGTAGGAGCCGGGCCCGAGGTCGAGGGAGACCTGGTCGAGGCGGGTACCGGCCACGACGGGCGGTCGTACGGACTCGCCGTGCCAGGGGACGGCGCAGAACAACTCCCCGGCGGGGGACCGGAGTACGGCCCAGCCGTCGTGCTCGGCGACGGTCTCCGCGCCGAGTCGCAGCGCGGAGTCCACGAACGCCGGTACGTCCTCGACGGAGAAGTCGAGATGCGCGCCGCCCGGGCCGGCCTCGACGCCCTGCACCTTCACGCAGGCGTCGGTGCCGTCGGGCAGCAGGGTGACGAACTCGCCATCCTCGCCACGGAGTTCGGACAGCCGGGTGTCCGTGACGGCCGTCCAGAAGTCGCGGGCGGGGCCGAGGCGGTCGTGCGGGCGGTCGACGAAGGCGTAGGTCCAGCGGATGCCGGCGGGGGTGCTCATGCCGTGATCGTAGGCGGGAGGCCGCGACCTGCCCGTGAGATTTTCAAGCCCCGCCTGTCAGCCCCGCCTGTCAGCCCCGCCTGTCAGCCCCACTTGTCAGCCCCACTTGTCAGTCCCCGCTCCGCTCCATGAACCGCAGCATGTTCCCGGCCGGGTCGCGGAACGCGCAGTCGCGGACGCCGTACGGCTGGTCCGTCGGTTCCTGGATCACCTCGGCGCCGGACTCCTGGACGCGGGCGTAGAGGGTGTCGAGATCGGCGGTGGTGAAGTTGACGCCGCGCAGGGTGCCCTTGGCGAGGAGTTCGGCCATGGCCTGCTTGTCGGCGGGGGAGGCGTCCGGGTTCGCGGCCGGCGGCTCCAGGACGATCTCCACGTCCGGCTGCAACGGCGACCCCACGGTCACCCACCGCATGCCCTCGAAACCGACGTCGTTACGGATTTCCAGCTCCAGGACGTCGCAGTAGAAGGCGAGCGCCTTGTCGTGGTCGTCGACGGCGATGAAGCACTGGCGGAGTTTGAGATCCATGGGCATCAGGCTAGGGGCGGAGCGGCGGTCCCGCCCGGTTCGGGCGGGTGAAAGTGCGGGCCACGCAGGACGGGATGACCGCGCCCGCCTCGTGGGAGCGGGCGCGGTAGGCGCTGGGGGTCTCGCCGACCAGCTCGGTGAAGCGGGAGCTGAAGGAACCGAGAGACGTACAGCCGACGGCCATGCAGACCTCGGTCACGCTCAGGTCGCCGCGCCGGAGGAGGGCCTTCGCCCGCTCTATCCGCCGGGTCATGAGATAGCTGTACGGCGTCTCCCCGTACGCGGCGCGGAAGCTGCGCTGGAAGTGGCCCGGGGACATCAGCGCGGTGCGGGCGATCGACGCCATGTCGAGCGGTTCGGCGTACTCGCGGTTCATGCGGTCACGGGCCTGGCGCAGCCGTACGAGGTCGTCGCGGTTCACGGTGTCCAGGATGGCACGGGGCCGGTTTCGGCGGGCCGGGAACGACGAAGGGGCCCCGCCGGCGAACCGGCGGAGCCCCTTCCCCAAACCCACTGACCTGCGCCCGCTGACCTGCGATGGTGCACCGATCGCCGGTCGGTGGGGACAGATCGACTGGGTGTCAGGCCTTCTTGGTCTCCTAGTAATGGGCCGGGTTGGTGACCTGCGGCGATGATTGCTGCGGGTCGCTGACCTGGCTCTTTCTGGTTGGCTGGCGATGGTCTGCGACGGTCCTGACTGGGTGTCCTGCGGACTGTGTGCGGACCATGGACACCGATTTCCATTGCCCTGGAGCAGGACTCACCCAGTCAGTGCGGAGTCAGAGCAGGTCGCGCTCCATCATGTCCTCTGCTTCCTCCCAGGTGATGAAGGAGCACCCGCCGGTGTTCAAGTCGACGGCCACAGGCAAGTTTCCGCCGAGTTGCATGTCCTCACGTCCGTGATCGAGGTATTCGACATGGTCGTAGGGCGCGATGAGCCGTCCCCCGTCTGTGAAGCAGTACTCGGAGATGATCCTCACGTTGGAGGACTGTCCCCAACTCCTGCTCGCCTCCGCAAGGAACTCCGCGGCCCTGCGTTCGGCTTCAGCCGGATCGAGCATGTCAGTTGGTCCTCATCACGTAGTAGTTGCGGTATTTCTCGAGCGCCGGCTTCGCTTTGCCTGACTGAAAATCGAGAAAGACCACTTTTCCGTCGACGTTGGCGACGTTGAAATAGTGGCCCAGACCCTTCTTCGGCCACGCTCCTACGATCGCCCGCGCGCCGGGTCCCCAGCGAAGCATGTCGCTCACGATGACGTTCAGACCGCCGACTTTCCGGAACGCGAGGCCCGTCATCGCCGAAAGCTCGGCACGCGTCAGCGGGCGGTCTGCCCCGGACACACCATTCGGATTCCGACCGGCCATCAGGTCATCGCCTGCGGTTGCGCACAACCCGCAGTTCATTCTGCCACCCTCCGGGTTGATGCGGCTCCTCGACGACGGGGTCTCCGGTGTGTAGTAGGGCAGTCCGAACCGCGTCGAGTTCGCTTCCCCGTAATACCGTCCTCCGCCCGGCTCGACTGCGCCCCTGCGCCAACCCGTCAGACCGCTGAGGCCGGTGACGGCGAGCTGCTGTGCGAGTTCGTCCGCCGCGGCGCCGTACAGGTCAGCAAGCGCGTCGCAGCCTTGCTGGCGGAGCAGGTACTCGGCCCGATAGAGCCGGTAGGCGGGGCGGACGGGGAGGTACTTGTCGATGAAGGCGCCGGCGCCGCCGTTCTCGCCGGTGACGGCGTCTTGGGCGTCGCCCATGAACTCGAAAGGCGCCTTCAGGCCCTGCAGGAAGCCGTTGCCGAAGATCTTCAGACCTTCGCCGAGGCTGTCGACCTTCCCGTTGCCGTTGTCGCCTGGTACGGGCGTCAGGCCGCTGGGGTCGGTGTACACCGTGGGTGTGTTGTCGGCGTAGGCGTACGCGGAGACGTAGGCACTGTTGCGGTCGGGGGTCGCCGGGTCGGAGCGGTTGAAGCGGCCCGTGGTGGTGTTGTACTGGCGGGCGTGGAGGTCGAGGCTGCCCGTGGTGGTCTCGTAGCGGGCGCCTGTGTACGACGGGGTGCTCGCGGGTGCGCCGGTGGTGGCTGTGCCCAGGACGCGGGTGCCGTACGGGTCGTAGGCCCAGCGTTGGTAGAGCGTTCCGGTGCTGCCGGTGACGTCGACCGGGGAGCCCTGGGTGTCGTGGTGGTAGTAGAAGAGCGCGCCCGCGCCGGTCTCGGTGGCGGCGGGTTGGCCCAGTGGGTCGTAGCGGTACGACTGTTTGATGGCCCACGCGCTGTCGTACTCGGTGGCCATGATGGGCAGCGGGGCGTTGGGGTCCCACTGGGTGCGGGTGGTGACCGTTCCGTCCTTGCTGGCGGTGACCTGGTTGCCGCTCGGGTCGTGGTCGTAGGTGTAGTTGCTGCCGGCGACGGTGGCGGCGGAGATCTGTCCGGCCAGGTCGTAGGTGTAGGTGTCGGCGCCCGCTTTGGTCTGGTTGCCCTCGCCGTCGTAGCCGTACGCGGTGGTCGTGGTGCCGCTCGTCGTAGACGTCAGCTGGTCGGCCGCGTCGTAGATGTAGCTCGTGCCGGTGGCGCCGAGCGTGGAGGTCAGGCGGTTGCCGGCCTTGTCGTAGGTGTACGAGGTGGTACGGGTCGACGCGCAGCCGGTGACCCAGGGCTGCGGGTAGCAGCCGGATGTCAGGCGACCGGCGGTGTCGTACGTCTGGTCGTAGCCGCCGGTGCCCACGCTGGCCCGGGTGACGTCGACGTGGGTGGGCAGTCCGGCCGCGGACAGGGTGAGGGCGGTCTTGGTGACCGTGGTGCCGGACTTGGCGGAGGTGACCGCGGTCAGTCGGCCGGCTCGGTCGTAGGCGCGGTCCTCGGTCTCGGTGTTGGGCAGCGTGGATCGGGTCAGGTTGGCCGCAGCGTCCCAGGCGTAGCTGGTGGTGACTCCGTCGGCCGTCATCGACGAGGTGCGGCCGTCGTTGTCGTAGGCGTAGGTGATGGTGTTGCCGTCGGAGTACTTGCGGGTGAGCATCTGCCCGGCGGCGTCGTAGGTGTAGGCGAAGCTACGGGTTTTGGTGAGATGGCCGGCCGCGTCGTAGCCGAAGTCCTCGGAGATCTTGGAATTGGCGCGGGTCGTCATGCGCCCCGCGGGGTCGTAGGCGTACGACACGTCGGGGGTGTTGTCCGAGTAGTCGACCTTGGTGAGCTGCCCGCGGGCATCGAAGAGATAGCTGGTGGAGCCGACCGGGGTGGTCTTCTTGGTGAGGTTGCCCTCGGCGTCGTACGCGTACGAGGTCGCGCGGTTGAGCGGGTCGGTGATCGTGGTCAGTTGGCGAGCGTCGTCGTAGGCGTACGACGTGGCGTGGCTGTTGGCGTCGGTGCGCTTGGTGACGTTGCCTGCCGCGTCGTACTCGTAGGCGGTCTTGCCGCCGTCGGCGGCTGTGACCGTGGTGAGTTGGTCGAGCTTGTCGTAGCCGTACGTCGTCACGCGCTTGTCGGCGTCGGTGCGCTTGGTGACATTGCCCGCCGCGTCGTACTCGGTGCCGATCACACCGCTGAGCGGGTCTGTGACGGTCGTGAGGTTTCCGGCCGTGTCGTAGCCGTTGGTGGTGGTGAACTGCGTCGGGTCGGCACCGGAGACGTTGCCGCGCGGATCGACCGAGGTGGCCTGGCGACTGTCGCCGTCGTAGGTCCAGGACTCCTTGTTGCCCAGCGGGGAGGTGCGGCTGAGCAGATTGCCGTCGGTGTCGTAGGCGTAGGTGGTGGTCTTGCCGAGAGGGTCGGTGGTGGTGCTCAGCCGGTCGTTCTTGTCGTAGACCGAGGAGACGCTCTTGCCGAGGGGGTCGGTGACCTTGGTGACGTTGTCGACCGCGTCGTACGCGTAGGCGGTTACGTTGCCCAGAGGGTCGGTGACCTTGGTCGGCCGGTTCACGGCGTCGAATTCGGTGCCGACGGTCGCGCCGGTGGGGCCGGTGACCTTGGTGCGGTTGCCCACCTCGTCGTAGGAGTAGCTCGTCGTGTAGGCGGCGGGATCCGCGCCGGAGACGTTGCCACGCGCGGAGACCGCGCTCAGCAGTCGGCCGAGTTTGTCGTAGGTGTAGGTCGTCTTGTTGCCCAGCGGGTCGGTCTCGGAGAGGAGGCGGCTGCCGGAGTCGTAGGTGCGGGTGACTGTCTTGCTGGCCGCGTCGGTGGTCCGCAGGAGGTTTCCGGCGTCGTCGTAGCCGTACGCGGTGGTGTTGCCTGCCGGGTCCTTGGCGGAGGTCAGTTGCTCGGCGCCGTTGTAGCCGTAGGTGGTGGTGCGGCCCAGCGGGTCGGTGGCGGTGCTGAGCAGACCGCGCCCGTCGTAGGTGTACTTCGTGGTGTAGGCGGCCGGGTCGGCGCCGGAGACGTTCCCGCGGGGGTCGGTCTTGGAGAGGACGCGGCCCGCGCCATCGTAGGTGAACGTCGACTTCTCGCCGAGCGGGGTGGTGACCGAAGTCCGGTTGCCCGCCGCGTCGTAGCCGTACGTCGTCACCTTGCCGCGCGGGCTCGTCACCGTCCCCAGGGCGCCCAGCGACGTGTACGTGTACGACGTCTTGCCGGCGAGCGGATCGGTGCTGGAGGTCAGCTGGTTGGCCGTGTTGTAGACGTACGACGTCTTGTTGCCGCGCCCGTCGGTGTGGCTGAGGATGTTGCCCGCGCTGTCGTAGGTCCAGCTCTCGGAGTAGCCGAGTGACGACGGCGCGCTGCGGGTGAGCATGCGTCCGGCGCTGTCGTACGTCATCGACGTGGTGTTGCCGCGCTGGTCGGTGATCTCGGTCGGGCGCAGATAGCGGTCGTAGTCGTACGAGACGGTGTTGCCGTACGGGTCGATGCTCTCCATCAGCATGTTGCCGGCGTAGATGTCGCTCCACACACCGCCGTCGGGAGCCGTGGTGTGCGAAACCCCGCCGCTGTCCCAGATGAAGCTCGTGGTCTTGCCGTTGGGGTCCTTCTGGGAGTTGACCCGGCCGGTGGAGTCGTAGCTGTTGGTGACTTTGCCGCCGGCGGGATCGGTGTAGGAGGTGAGTCGCTTGTCGGCGTTGTATCCGTAGGAGGAGACCTTGCCCGCCGGGTCGGTGACGCCCGTCAGCAGACCGTCCGTGTAGGCGTACGACACCGAGGTGGAGTCCGGGAGGCTCACCTTGGTGGCCTGGCCGTCCGCGTTCAGGGTGAAGCCCGTGGTGCGGCCCGCCGTGTCCTTGACGGAGGACAACTTGCCCGAGGTGTACGTCAACGTCAGGCCCTTGCCGGCGTTGTCGACGAGCGACGTGAGCTGTCCGGTGACGTTGAAGGTCCTCGTGGTGTGGTCGGGAGTGCTGACGGTGTAGGTGCTGGTGCCTTTGACGAGCTTGGCGACCGACCCTGCGGGTGTGGTGTACGTCCCGTTGCTGGCCTGCGGGAACACGAACTGGGCCCCGTCATCGGCCTGATAGGTGACCTTGTCGGAGGCGATCGTCAGCTTCGCGTCGAAGGGAGTCGCCCAGCCGGGGCCGAGCAGTCCGGTCGCCGTGGAGTCGGAGCGGTACGTGCGGTCGAGGGCCACTTGTTTGCCGACGCCGATCGTCTGGGCGTCGGTGAGTTGCTCGAAGAACATGCCGGTGGCCGTGCTGACCGGGTCCGCGCGGTGGGCCTGCCCGTAGCAGGAGCAGATGCCGGCCTGGGCGCCGGGGATGTCAGGCGTGTAGAACGCCTGGACCAGCGGAGAGGTGGTGCCATTCGGGCTGTAGGTACCGTCCGCGCCCTTGAGGTAGATGTGGGCGTAGTAGTTCTTGCCGTCTTCGAGGTATCCGCCCAGAGTGTTCCCGCCCCACCAGAAGCATTGGTCGTCGGCGTGGGGCTCGTTCGGCCACCAGCCGTAACACCAGGCTCCGTTGTCCAGCTGTCCCTTCCCCACCGGATCATCGGTGGCCTTGTTGATCTCCTGGGCGTAGACGACCGTTCCCGCCTCGTTCCGGATGAGCAACAGCAGCCCTGAATAGGACGAACCGGTGCCGGAGGAGAACTGCAGGTATCCGCCGATGCTGAGCCTCCCCGGAGATGCCAGGGCCAAGCTCGAAACCCATGCCGGATCAGCGGTTGCCGCCGCTGTGAGGGGCCGGCGCGTCGTGTTCCCCTCGGCGATGAGGCGGCGCTCGACAGCGCTTTTGCCGGGTCTGGGGTGGGGCTTGCCCACCGGTTTCCTGGTGGGTGAGTCTCTGTAGCGACTCATGGGTGACAGGTCGTCCCGGGACTGCTTCACCTGCTTCCGGCGCTCCGTCAAGGTCATGGCCTTGGGAGGCTTCGGCCGATCGGCCTGGACTTTCTGGACGGAAGCCGAGGCCGATGCGGTGACGGCATCGGTCGACTTGCCGGTCGATCTGCTGGGCAGGGCCCACGCGGGTGCGACGCCTGCGGCTGCTATCAGAGCCAGGCTCAGGATCGCGATGACGAATCTTCGTGCTCGTGTGTGCACTGCGTTCCCCCTGTGTTTCTGCTGTGAAGGGTGTGACGCAGTGATCCTTGGCTTGAGGGCCTGTCGGTGAACCTGCTGGATGGGAGTTGGCTGAAAGCCTCGGGAAGGTGATCAGCTTGCCGTTGTGAATTGCCTGGCCGTGTGGACGCGATGCGCCCAGCTCCAGGGGAGATGGCGTGAACATGCCTATCGTTGGTGGTGGGCTATCTGAATTCCTCATGGATATCGGATGGATTAGAGGTAACTGATCGATCCGTTTTCTGTCTGTGTGACAGGCGCCGTCGTCCGTGAGGGGCGGAAACGGGCAGGCGGGCGCGCCCATGACCGCTGCGGTGGTTGCTGTCGCCTTCATGTCGAGCCCGTCGGCGTCTGCACTAGCCCTACCCGCGTCCGCAGGTTCCCATTTTTCGTTGGACTGGCCAGAGTGTTTCGTCATCCGATGTGAGTACGTTCCGGATACGGAACTTCCTGCAAGGCACCGTTGGCCGTTGGCTCGGGGCTCAACCCGCAATACGTACGATTTTGATGGCGAGGGCGCCCAGAGCTTCCTTATCGGGCGAGTAGATAGCGCGAATGTTGGTGAGTTGCTGTTCGCGGGCGGCGGTCGGGTTGACGTTGGCCGCTCCCTCGCCGTCAAGCAGCGCCTCAAAGTCGGGGTACTCGTTTACCCGCTTGACCTTCACTTCGCAGGTCTCATCGGTGCCCTTGATGCGGAACCGGATGATGTCACCGGCGGCGAGGTCGGAGAGGTGCGGGAACTTCACCCGTACCTCGATGGTCTTGGTGCCCGCGGCGACGAGGTCGAAGTCCTGAGGGAGGAGATTGAGCACGCGGACGCAGCGATAGCGCCAGTTGTGGGTGCGAATGTTCCTGGAGGCTGGTGTGCTCATCATGCGGCTGATCTCGACGGCCGAACCTAGCCGTGTCTGCGTGGCACGGGCACGAGGGATGGCGGAGCATCGGATGCAGGGTCGGCGGCGAGTGTGTGGGTCACGCTTTCCGAACTGGTTTCAGGCGGAGGCGTCGTGAGGCGGGGAACGTGCCGCAGCGCCGTGGGGACTCTGCCGGTGGCCAGATAGGGGATCTGGACCACCAGGTAGATCAGCGGGGCGAGGAAAACAAGGTATTCGGCGCTGAGCCCGAGGGCCTTGAATCCCACAACCAACCCGACTCCGGTGAGAAAAGCCAGGAGGTGGCCCAGAACCATACGCCACGGCAGTGGTGCCTCGACGGATACGGAGTCCGCTGACGCGGACTCCGCCGGAAGGACCATGCTCAGGGGTTCCTGACGGCCGAGGGCGTCAACCAAGGCCACGATGTATTTGGCGAGGGCCGTCACATGCGAACGATCACGCAGGCAGGCTTGGAAATCACCCTCCAGCCGACGGGACATGCCGACGCAATGGGCCAAAAAGACTACACGTGGGCCTGCCTTTCGAGAGATGCCAAACTGCGCGTAGGTGATGAGCGCGTCGCTGAGTCGCTCCACGTTCCTGCTTAGCTGTGCCATCGTCACGGATGTTGCCCGGTCTTCATCCGCGTGGGCCTGGCAGGCCACGAGAGTGCTCACAGAGGCCCACTGCACATATGCAGGCGATCGTCCGCGCCTGATCGCTATCAGGTCGAGCTGGATATAACACACCGTGAGCAGGAAGAACGCATATGACGGCAGCCACATCTCCATCGCCATGTTCCAGTGGTGCTTCACGAGCGCCGTGAGCAGTGCACCCGTGAGGATGGTGGTGAATGACAGGAGCAGGAGAGATACGGAAGTCGCGAAGCGGCCCCGCTCGGCCAGCGCCCATAGCTTCAGTTCGGCCTCACCCCACTTCTTCGGGTGCTCGATTCCCAGCTCGTTCAGTGCGCCTTCGGCTTCGCGGACCAGCGTTCGTACCGATACGTCAGTGCGCCCCCGCAAGAAGGGGGTTCGGTCGATCAGCCACCCTGGCTTTCTGACAGGGCGGGCAACAAATACGAAGCCGACCAGAACTGCTGTGGGAGTTACAACAGTGGCTAGAGCCGACACGGTCGCATAGAAGTGAAGGAGGAGATTCAACACCGGTCCCTTCAGCTCACGAGGGGCATTGGCGCCTTACTGCCAGCCGTCGAGGGAGACTTCTGGACCGCCTGCGAGATACCGGTGGAGGGCGCTGGCCGTGGTGTCCACGAAGTCCCCCGGGATGGCGGTGACATCGGCCCACCTGACCTGCGCGTGCTTGCGCGGTTCCCGGTTCTCCGGTTCTCCGGACCATTCGTGGGCTGCGAAGACGACGGTCAGGAAGCCGTTGGGGGCTTCGACGCCCCAGGCGCCGTGGATGATGTGGGCGACCTTCAGGGACTCCGGTTTCACCGTCAACCCGGTCTCCTCGTACAGCTCCCGTACCGCAGTCTCGGTGATGGGCTCCCCAGGCTCGCTCTTACCGACGGGAAGATCCCACATCCCCTGAGCGAACTTGGCGTTCTGACTCCGCTGGAGGAGCACAACCCGGTTGGTGGCCTTGTCGTGGACGATGACGGCGGCGACCAGCAGGGTCATGGATTCGAGGGCGGGCGGTAGGGCTTTGGGCTGGTCGTCGGTTGTCCGCTGAGCCACGGCTGGTGTCCCTTCGTCGGCCGGTTGGTGGGCAGCTTAGGCCAGTGTTTCGCGTGCGCGGCGGGCGAGTTCGGCGGCTCCG
Source organism: Streptomyces prunicolor (assembly GCF_045162825.1). NCBI lineage: Bacteria > Bacillati > Actinomycetota > Actinomycetes > Kitasatosporales > Streptomycetaceae > Streptomyces > Streptomyces prunicolor. The sequence goes on from NZ_CP108676.1 coordinate 7,250,223, forward strand.
GGCACTTTGCGGCGCTGGTAGGTGGAGAGGGTGGAGCGGAGCGAGGTGATCGCTTTGCGGGTGCGGTCTGAGGTCATGCCCTCCATGAGCGTCAGGGCCTGGCCCCAGGCGGCGACGGCTTCGTCGGCACGGGCTCGGGCGGCGAGGCTGTCGCCGAGGTCGGCGTAGGTGAGGGCGTGGACGCGCTTGTACTTCTCGGGGTCCCAGCGGATCAGGGCGTCTCGGTGCTGCTGTTCGGTGCCGATGTGGTCGGCGAGGTCGGTGAGTGTGCGGGCGGTGTGGCTGGCGACGGTGCCGGCAGCGGGACCACTGACCCGGGAGTAGCTGGGCTGAGGTACGTCGTCGCGCAGGAGAGCGTCTTCGGCAGCGAGCAGGGCGCGGGCCGCTGCGGGCCTCTCACCGACGGCGGCGAACGCACGGGCGTGGGTGATGTGGAGGAGGGCTTCGGTCTGGCCGTCGACGTGGCCCAGGCCGCGGACGAGTGCGCCTTCGACGAGGTCGACGCAGTGGTGGGGCTGTTTGAGGCTGAGGGCCTGGTGGGCGAGGGCGCGCATCATCCAGGCGGCGTGGCCGTGCGGGTCGGCTTCCCAGGCGAGCTGGTAGCCGACCTGGTAGTAGCGCTGGGCGGCGCCTTCCTGGCCGAGGTCGTGGTGCTTCCAGCCTGCCAGGTAGGCGAGTTCGGCCACGGCGCCGAAGGCTCCCCGTCGTAAGGCTTCGCTCGGGTAGCGGCCCCGGAGCATGGGGGCGGCGGTGTCAGCAAGGTAGGCGGTGACCGTGGTCAGGCCGTGGCCGCCGCCGAGGCGTTCGTCTGCCGCGCTGAAGGCCGCGGTGATCTGCCGTACGACATCCACGTCCTCCGTTCCGACGACGGAGGTTCCGGTGCGGGCGCGGAGCATGCGGGCAGTGGCCTCATGGTCGTGGGCGAGCGGCATGGCGACGCCAGCGGTGGTGAAGGCGGCCACCGCGAGAAAGCGGCGGCGCTCAACATCAGCCCGGCCTAGGTCAGTTGCGGCAAGAACGGGATCCCCTTGGGCCGACTCCTCGCCATCAGGTGCGCGTAGGCCGATCGCCGTCTGGGTGATGATGCGGCCCGTTCTGCGGGACAGGGCTTCGGCGAGGTACTGGCCGGTCCGGCCGGTGGGCTGGCGGGTGCCGTTGGCCCAGTGGGAGACGGCCGACTTGTTCGTCTGGAGGATCTCGCCGTTCTCGGCCGCGATGCGCCGGACGTCTCTCGCCAGGGCCTCGTAGGTGCAACCGGTCGCGGAAATGGTGTCGCGCAGGCGGGAGTTGGGGTCTCTCGGCGCTGCCACGCTCGCCTCCCGTCCAGGGCTGTAAACCGCGTATACCGCTTCAACTGCCTCTCACCGTACCCACTGTGCGTGACGGAGGGTTCACTAATCATCAGCCGCCCGGCCCCGGTCCGACACCGTGACCAGGCTCCCCCTTCGGCCGGGCGGCCCCCGAAGTTCCGTACGCCTACACCGGGTTCGGGCATTCCTGTGCCCGGATCCGGCCGATCAGAGACGGAGACACGGTGACCACCATCGACACCGCGGCCATCACGGTCGTACTGCCCGAGGCGTTCGACGAGCGCTGGAGCCGCCTGCCCGGCATCCAGATCGACGGCCGGCGCATCACCATCGACCCGGCCGAATACTTCTTCCGCTTCGAGTCCAGCACCTGGCTCGTCGCCGACTGGAAGCTGGTCAAGTCCCAGCTCCTGGACGTGGAGGAGACAACCGAAAGCGCGGTCGAGCAACTCGCGCTGGAGTTCATCAAGGCCCACGCCAAGTCCACCTCGGACGCCTCCATGGTGCTCGCCACCGCCTACGAGGTGTACGCGTACCTCTTCCGCGACGAGCACCTCGCCGGCCTCGGCCTGCCGCAGTTCACCGCCGACCATCTGCGGATGCTGCGCGAGGCGGCCACGCTGATGGCGCTGAACAAGGTCGAGTTGGACGGACACATCTCCAACGTCGGCCCGTGCTGGTTCTTCCCCGCCGCCACCTCCGTGGTCTTCGACCTGGACGACGAGACCGGCGGCATGCTCGACGAGGTCTACCACGGCGGCTGGTTCAACGAGCACCGCCGCATCGAGGCCATCAAAGCCCACGCCGCCCTCGGCGGACGGCTCGTGCACGGCTGCCAGTCCGTGCCCGACCAGTCCGGTGGCGTCGTGGCGCCCTACGGTGCCTCGATGACCGCCTTCCGCAACGACCTCGCCGCCTTCAAGTCCGGCTGGATCGAGCAGGTCTACGCCCACCGCGCGGCACCAGCCGCGTAGCACCACCACCCTGGCTCCGGGGCGGGCCGGCACCTCACGCCCGCCCCGGACGCCACCAACCCCCTGGAGCCCCCACGTGACCGCGAACCCCAGCACCGAACTCCTCGACAACCTGCTCACCCTCGCCAGCCGCACCACCGCCGTTCGCGAGGAGGTACGCGTGTGGTCCATGTCCGGCGTCGAACGACTGACCTTCCCCGACAACACCACCGCCATCTTCAAGTACGCCAAGAGGCCCTTCGACAGCGAGGACCAAACCCTCCGGCTGGCCCACACCCTCGGTGTCCCGGTGCCCTCCGTTCACGCCTCCGCAGTACTGGACGGCTGGCTCGGCATGCTGCTGGAAGACCTCGGCGCCCCCATCCGTGAGGCCGACGACCTCGACGGCGCAGCCGCAGCCGTCGTCCTGCACGGCACCCGCACCGCCCCCGCCCTGCCCGTCCTCGACCAGGAACGGCTGCGCACCCTGCCGAGCCAAGCCCTGGAGCACCTCGGCCGCCTCCGCAAAGCCGACCGATGGCAGGACACGGACGACGCCGAAGACGCACTCGACCGGATCGCCCAGGCCGCCGACGTACGCTCGGCCGGTACGACGGTGGCTCCATTCGGCTGGGTCCACTCCGAGTTCCACCCCACCAGCCTCCACATCGGCCGGCGCGGCTGGCGACTGCTGGACTTCGCCCGCGCCTTCACCGGACCCGGCCTCCTCGACCTCGCCAGCTGGCACGGCACCCTCGACACCCCCGACCCCGTACGCCTGCGCGTCTTCCTGGACACCTACGTCACCGAAGGCGGCACCCCCGACGCCCTCGCCGAACGCGGCGGCCTCCCCGCCGAAAAGTGGGCACTGGGCTGGCACCGCATGTGGGCCGTCGAGTGGTTCATGGAGCAGTCCATCCGCTGGATCAACGACCCGGCCACCGACCCCGCCTACATCAAGGCCGTACGCCGTCACCTCACTGACGTCCTCCACCTCCTGGAGGTCTAGGTGCTCGCCGCCCAGGCTTCCCCCTGGTACGTCCACGCGTTGCAACGCACCACGGCTGCCCCCGCCGAACCGCTGGCCGTGCCCGCCCGGATGGAATGGACCACCCGGCCCGGCAGCGGGCCCGGCGCCGAAATCCTCGGCCCGGACCTGCGCCACAAGCGACTGCTCGAACTCGGCTGCGGCCCCGGCCACAACGCCGCCCACCTCGCCACCCGCTACGGCGCCCACGTCACCGGCGTCGACCTCGTCGGCCTCCAAGTCCGCCGAGCCCGCTCCCACTACGGCCGGCTGAACAACCTCACCTTCGTCGCCGGCCACGCCCTGCACTACCTGCAAGCCACAGACGAGCAGTTCGACGCCGTCTACTCAGTCTTCGGCGCCATCGGACTCGTCGCCCCAGAGTTGCTGCTCCCGGCCATCGCCCAGCACCTCAAACCCCGGCGCACTCTCGCCTTCTCGGTCCCCCACCCCCAGCGCGGCGGCCTACGCCCCGCCACCGACGACCGGCCCCGCCGCGACTACGTCACCCTCCCCGACCGCAGCCGACTCCCCATCGCCCGCTGGGACTTCGACACCAACCGCTGGGAGAAGCACCTCGACCGCGCCGGGCTCTGGCTCACCTCGGCCGAGGAGTTCCACGACGCCCGCCACGGTGGCCGCTGGCCCACCACCCTGCTGATCACCGCGCGCAAACTCTGACCCCCACGACAGCTCCCCAGGGAGAAACCGATGCGCCCGCCCTACCTGCTCCTCGACGTCGACGGCGTCCTCATACCCTTCCCGGACGAGGCGGGAGCCAGCCCGGCGACCCACACCCGCCACGAAGTCGTGCCTACCGGTCGGAGCGTCGATGACCCGGTCACTGTCTGGCTCAACCCCGTCCACGGCCCCTTGCTCATGAACATCATCCGTAGCGGCCTGGTCACCCCGGTCTGGTGCAGTAGCTGGCGCCAGGACGCCACCAACCTCGTCGGGCCGCTCCTCGGCCTACCGCCCCTGCCGTCCATCGACCTGCCGCGCCCACAGATCACCACCAGCCATCCCAACGGCTACCTGTGGAAACGCGATTACGTCGATATGTGGCTCGGTGACGCCCCAGCCGCTTGGATCGATGACGACTTCACCGCTCTGGACCACGAGTGGGCCGACCGACGTACCAAGAGGGGGAGCCTCACGCTGCTCGTACAGCCTGCTTGTCGGGTAGGTCTGCAGGTTGAGCACTTGGACACGATCGCGACTTGGGCCGGAAGGTACATGGACAGTGCTTCAGCAGCCTGAGCTCCGTCCACAGGAGCTTCAACCCTTGGGACGACTGAAGCGACGTGTCTCCGCCCCAGAGGTTTCGACGTGACTGAACTGCCGTCCGCACATGCCGCCGCCGTCACCGACCGGAGCCGTCTCGCCGGAAGCGCCTACAGCAGCGACCGGGACCTCGCCGCTCGCCAGTCGCTCTACCGGTGGCAGACGCCTCGTTACGACCTGCCCGGCATCGTCGCCGAGAAGCTCAGTGGTGTGCGGGAGCGCGGACGTGTGGTCGATGTCGGTTGTGGCAACGGCAAGTTCATCCAGCGGCTGCGCGAGGACCGTCCCGATCTGGCCCTGCTCGGCCTGGACATCGCTCCCGGCATTCTCGCCGGGGTCCCCGGCCCGGTCGCCGTAGCGGATGCCACCCTCCTGCCGCTGGCGACCGAGAGCGTCGATGCCGCCCTGGCGCTGCACATGCTCTACCACGTCCCCGATATCCCCCTGGCAGTGCGGGAGTTGTCCCGCGTAGTCGCTCGCGACGGCCTGGTGATCGCCTCCACCAACAGCGACCGGGACAAGGCCGAACTCGACGATCTGTGGCAGCGGGCCGCAGGCGATGTCCTCGGCACCGGACGCAGCCCGGCCCGCATCTCGCTCAGCGCCCGATTCACGCTGGAGATGGCACCGGCCGTCCTGGGTGAGGAGTTCGGCAGGGTGGCGACGATGGAACTGCCCGGCACCATCGCGGTCCACGATCCCGAGCCGGTCATCGCGCACATGACCTCCTACCGGGCCTGGGCGGACCAGCACGACGTGCCCTTCGACGCCACCATCGAGCGGGCCCGCGCCATCCTCGTCGAACACATCGACCGGCACGGGGCCTTCGAGATCACGTGTCTCGGTGGCGTCCTCGTCTGCCGTCGCTGACGCGGGAACGACGAAGGGGCCCCGCTGGCGAACCGGCGGAGCCCCTTCCCCATGCCCACTGACCTGCGATGGTGCACCGATCGCCGGTCGGGCCGGGCCGACTGGGTGTCAGGCCTTCTTGGTCTCCCAGAAGATCTTGTCGATCTGGGCGATGTAGTCGAGCGCCTTCTGGCCCGTCGCCGGGTCGGTGGACGCCTTGGCGGCCGAGAGGGCCTTCAGGGTGTCGTTGACCAGCTGGTGCAGCTCCGGGTACTTCTCGAAGTGCGGGGGCTTGAAGTAGTCGCTCCAGAGCACCGAGACGTGGTGCTTCGCGAGCTCGGCGCGCTGCTCCTTGATGACGATGGCGCGCGCCTGGAAGTGCGGGTCGTCGTTGGCGGCCATCTTGTCCTGCACGGCCTTCACCGACTCCGCCTCGATGCGGGCCTGGGCCGGGTCGTACACACCGCAGGGCAGGTCGCAGTGCGCGCTGACCTTCACCTTGGGGGCAAACAGGCGGGAAAGCATGGAGCGTTCCTTCCTCGTGATCGTCTTCTCAGGTGGGACATTACTCCCTGGAGAAGCTGATTTCGCGAGTGCCCCCATGGGCTTAGGACAAAAGTCCAGGGTCGGACTCAGACTGGTGGAGGATAGGACCGGGGAGGTGCCGGGGATGCCGGAGCTGTCGCAGGAGACCGAGCGGGGGAGGGCCGCATTGCCCTTCGGGACGGCCGAGGTGACCGGGCCGTCCATGGTGCCGACGCTGCTGCACGGGGATCTGCTCGTGGTGCAGTACGGGGCGCGGATCAGGCCCGGCGACATCGTCGTGCTGCGGCATCCGTTCCAGCAGGACCTGCTGGTCGTGAAGCGGGCCGCGGAGCGGCGGGACGGCGGGTGGTGGGTGCTCGGGGACAACGCGTTCGCCGGGGGGGACAGTACCGATTACGGCGCCGTTCCCGAGGATCTGGTGCTGGGCAAGGTGCGTTTTCGGTACCGGCCGCCGAAGGCCGGTCAGCGGTCGCCGGTCGCGCTCGTCCGCTGGGCCTTCTCGGCCGCCAGGCCCGTGCTCTCCGACCGGTCGGCCTCCAGGCGCTTCCGGGCCCGGTAGGCGGCCACGTTGGCGCGGGTCGCGCAGCGGTCCGAGCAGTAGCGCCGGGAGCGGTTCGTCGAGGTGTCCAGGTAGGCGTTGCGGCACGGCGCCGCCTCACACAGGCCCAGGCGGTCGACGCCGTACTCGGTGAGGTGGAAGGCCAGGCCCATCGCCGCGATCGCCGCATAGCCGGCCGTCGCGTTCGACGGGTGGTCCGCGAGGTGCATGTGCCACAGCGGGCGGCCGTCGTCGTCGCGGAAGTTGTGCCCGGAGATCTGCGGGCTGACCGGGAACTCCAGGAGCAGTGAGTTCAGCAGGTTCACGGAGAGGGTCTCGTCGCCGCCGTCCGCCGCCTCGAAGACCGCTCGCAGCCGTGCCCGGACCGAGCGGAAGCGCGTGACGTCGGCGTCGGCGGCGCGGCGGGCCGCCTCCTGGTTGGTGCCGAACAGGTCGCGCACGGCCTCGACCGAGGTCAGGGCGTCCTTGCCCCGCGCCGGTTCCTCGGTGTTGACGAGGCGTACGGCATAGTCCGAGTAATAGGCCAGTTCCACTTGTGGTCCTTACGGAGGAGCTCTATTGTCGTGGACGCGGTCAGGTAACAGCTGATCGCGCTTCCAGGGTATTACGACAGTGAGTGGACAGGGGGTCCTCATGACGACCGGTGTCGGAACCGACTGGCAGGCCTGGCAGGAGAGCTGGGACAAGCAGCAGGAGTGGTACATGCCCGACCGGGAGGACCGCTTCCGGATCATGCTCGACATGGTCGAGGCCTGCGTCGGCCCCGAGCCGCGCATCCTCGACCTCGCCTGCGGCACCGGCAGCATCACGGCCCGGCTGCTGGCCCGCTTCCCGAACGCCACCAGCACCGGGGTCGATCTCGATCCCGCCCTCCTCGCCATCGCCCGCGGCACCTTCGAGGGCGACGAACGGGTCTCCTTCGTCACGGCCGACCTCAAGGACCCGGAGTGGACGACGAGCCTGCCCTACGACTCGTACGACGCGGTCCTCACGGCCACAGCCCTGCACTGGCTGCGCGTCGATCCCCTCGCGGCCCTCTACGGCAAGCTTGCCGAACTCGTCCGCTACGGCGGCGTCTTCATGAACGCCGACCACATGATCGACGACACGACACCGCGGATCAACGCGATCGAGCACACCCAGCGCCACGCCCGCATGGATCAGGCCATGCGCAACGGAGCCCTCGACTGGGCCGACTGGTGGCAGCTCGCCGCCCAGGACCCGGTCCTCGCCGAACCGACGGCCCGTCGCTTCGAGATCTACGGCGACCACGCGGACGGCGAAATGCCCTCACCGGCATGGCACGCGAGCGTGCTGCGCGAGAAGGGGTTCGAGGAGGCGCGGGCGGTGTGGTGCTCGCCGTCGGACACCTTGCTGCTCGCGCTCAAGTAGGCGTTCCCTAAAGTGAGTTCAGGTCTGCCGAATGGGTCGGTGAGCGGGTGTATTACGTCATCGACCGCGCCCTCACGCTGAGTTGCTGAAGCGAAATACCTTGCTTCTCGGTGGGGGTGATGATCCAATGCCCACTCCAAGACCACGGGGGCTTGGAGAGGGGATAGGTCTGAAATGAGAATTCGGCCTCTGTCCGCCGTTGCCGCGCTGACCATCGCGGCCGCGGGGACATTGCTGGCGGGTACTCCCGCCAGTGCGGCGAGCAAGACATGTGCGGTGGACCAGGGTTCCGTCTATGACGTCTGTTTCGACGCCGACGGAGACAAGTTCATCGTCAACGACCTTCGCAAGGACGGTCTGCGTGCCGTCGTGAAGTGGAAGGCGATGGACGGTTCGGGACGGGTCGGCCAGTGCGCGGACACCGACGGCGCGTTCAACGCGGCGAAGGTCTGCGACTACGACTTCAAGGAAGGCCCGCAGAACTACGTCCTGTTCACCGGCTTCATCCAGGACGGGCCGCGCGGCGCCGCGCAGTTCATCTCCTACACGTACACCGGGTACATCAGCGCCAAGTGAGCCTCGGCCGCGCACTCAGGGGGAAACAGTGAGACTCAAGCAGCGAATCGTCGTCGGCGCGGTATCCGTGCTGGCGTTCAGCGGACTTCCGGTATTCGTGGCCGGGGCCCAGGCCGACCCGAGTTGTACGGTCAGCGTCAGCGGCTCCACGAGCGGCAAGTCGTACACGGTGAACTTCACCAAGAATCCCTGCGGCCGCAAGGTCCGGGCGTACGTCGGCTGTATCTACACCGACACGTTCTACCGGTCGACGAAGTACGGAAAGACCATTTCCGGTACGGGGACCAGCAAGGCGACCTGCGACTCGCGTGACGTCATCGAAAAGCGCGGTCATCAGGTCTATGTGCCGGGTCAGGGCTGGACGGCGTACCCGCACTGAACAATGTGCAGATGAAAAGGGCTGGTGCGGAAGGGAATTGCCTTCCGCACCAGCCCTTTTCCTGTCGGCTGTTTCCGAGAACCCGTCAGAGGACAGCGGCTCAGAGCACCTTCGACAGGAACGACTTGGTCCGTGCGTGCTGAGGGTTCATCAGGACCTCGCGCGGATGGCCGGATTCGACCACCACGCCGTCGTCCATGAAGACCAGCGAGTCGCCGACCTCGCGGGCGAAGCCCATCTCGTGGGTGACGACGATCATCGTCATGCCGTCCGCCGCGAGGTCCCGCATCACGTCCAGCACCTCACCGACCAGCTCCGGGTCGAGGGCCGAGGTCGGCTCGTCGAAGAGCATCAGCTTGGGCTGCATCGCCAGCGCCCGGGCGATCGCGACGCGCTGCTGCTGGCCGCCGGAGAGCTGGGCGGGGTAGTGGCCGGTACGGTCGCCGAGGCCCACGCGGTCCAGCAACTGCTGCGCCCGCTCCCGTGCCACGGCCTTGGTCTCGCGCTTGACCTGGATCGGCGCCTCCATGACGTTCTCCAGCGCCGTCATGTGCGGGAACAGGTTGAAGCGCTGGAACACCATGCCGATGTCCCGCCGCTGCGCCGAGACCTCCTTCTCCTTCAACTCGTAGAGCTTGTCGCCCTGTTGCCGGTAGCCGACCAGCCGGCCGTCGACGTACAGCCGCCCGGCGTTGATCTTCTCCAGGTGGTTGATGCAGCGCAGGAAGGTGGACTTGCCGGAACCGGACGGGCCGACCAGGCAGAACACCTCGCGCGGGTTCACCTCCAGGTCGATGCCCTTGAGGACGTGCGACAGCCCGAACGACTTGTGCACGGCCTCGGCCTTGACCATCGGCTGGCCGCCGGTGCTCGGGGCGATGTCCTTCGCGAGACTGGTCATCGGGCCACCTCCGGGCGGCGGAACGAGCCGAACATGCGGAGGTACTTGCGCATCCGCTGAAGGGGGGTCGGCGGCAGGCTGCGGCTCGAACCGCGGGCGTAACGGCGCTCGATGTAGTACTGCACGATGCTGAAGATCGTGGTCAGGAACAGATACCAGATGCACGCCACGAAGTACATCTCGACGACCGCCAGCGAGGTGCTGGAGATGTCCGTGGCCTTCTTGATCAGCTCGGGCAGCTGGACGGCGTAGGCGAGCGACGAGGTCTTGAGCATGTTGATGAACTCGTTGCCGGTCGGCGGGATGATCACCCGCATCGCCTGCGGGAGGACCACCCGGCGCAGCGTCTTGCCCTGCGTCATGCCCAGGGCGTGCGACGCCTCCGTCTGCCCCTCGTCGACCGACTGGATGCCGGCCCGGACGATCTCCGACATGTACGCGGCCTCGTTCAGGCCCAGGCCCAGCAGCGCGGTCAGGACCGGCGTCATCACCTGGTTCATCTCGTCCTTGTAGAACCCCAGGTTCAGGATGGGGAACACGAGCGCGATGTTGTACCAGAGCAGCAGCTGGACCAGGACCGGGGTGCCGCGGAAGAACCAGATGTAGACCCAGGCCACGGTGCTGGTGACCGGGTTCGACGACAGCCGCATCACGGCGATGACGATGCCCAGTACGACGCCGAGGAGCATCGCGAGCACCGAGATGTACAGCGTGGTCCAGGCGCCGGACACGATGCCCGGGTCGAAGAGGTAGTCGGGGATCACGCCGTAGTTGATCTTCGCGTTGGAGAACGCGATCCCGATCAGCACCAGCAGGCCGAGGATCACGGCCCCGGCCACCCAGCGGCCGTAGTGGCGCACCGGGATGGCCTTGATCTGCTCGGGCGGCACCGAGGGTACGGGCGGCGGAATCCGGTCGGAAATCTCAGTCACGGTGACTGCCTTTCAACGTCGCGCGGGATCAGGAGCCGCCGTTGATCTTGGCTTCGGTCACCGCGCCGTCCGTGACGTTCCACTTCTGCAGGATCTTGGTGTACTCGCCGTTCTTCATGATCGCGGCGAGGGCGGCCTGGAGGGCGTCGCGCAGCTGGGTGTTCTCCTTGCTGACCGCGATGCCGTACGGACCCGCCTCGATCTGGTCGCCGACGACCTCGAAGTCCTTGCCGCTGCTGGAGGTCTTCGCGTTGTACGCCGCCACCGGGAAGTCGTTCAGGTCGGCGACGGACGCGCCCTGCTTCAGACGGAGCAGCGCCTCCGGGTCGGTGTCGAAGGTCTGCAGGTCGATGGCCTTCTTGCCGTCGGTCGTACACTTCGTGCTCTGCGTCTTGGCGATGCCCTCGGACGTGGTGCCCTTCTGCAGGGCCACGACCTTGCCGCACAGGTCGTCGAGCGACTTGATGCCCTTCGGGTTGCCCTTCTGGACGAGGATCGACGTACCGGCGGTGAAGTAGTCGACGAAGTCGACGCCGTCGCCGACCTTCTTGCCGGTGTCCGAGTTGATGCCGTCCTGGCGGGCCTTGGTGTCGTTCATCGCCGACATGAGCACCTGGAAGCGCTTGGCCTGGAGGCCCACGATCAGGTTGTCGAACTTGCCGTTCTGGAACTTGAACGTCACGCCGAGCTGCTTGCCGAGCGCGTCCGCGATGTCCGGGTCGATACCGACGGCCTTGCCGCTCTCCATGTATTCGACCGGCGGGTACGCGATGTCCGAACCGACCTGGATGACGCCGGCCTTGCGGATGTCGGCGGGGAGCTTGCTCGCGAGCGGCGCCGAGGACGACGACGACGAGTCCGAGCCGTCGCTCTTGTTCGTCTGGTCACCGCAGGCGGTGAGCACCAGGGTGCCGGCGACCGCGAGCGCGCCGACCGCTGCCAGCCGGGTGTGCGGGGCGGTCGTACGACGGGTGGATCTTGCGGTCATGGTGAGTTCCTCCGGCGGATGGATGGCGGTGCCGACGGGTCGACGAGAACACACACCTTCGGGTGTCGCGACCTCGTGTGATTAGGGCATCTTGCCATTCGGACTGAACCATTCAGGGGACTCTCCATGTCAAAATCGGATAACGGGTGAACCCCGAATCGCATCAGGTCGGTACATCGAGACGCCCTGATCACGGACCATCTGCTGGAATCACGCGTTCCGGCCGGAAGATCTTCGGTATGTCTCACGATGTGATCGATCATCGTTCCGCCCTCGGCGGACGAGATGTGACCTTGCGCCTATTGGACTCGTCCTCGGCGGTGTCCGTCCGGTAAGAAGGGTCTTTACACCCCTCATCCGGGGCTCAGGGCGCGTGTGCGGCGCGCCCGTCGCGCAGGTGCTCGTACGCATCAATTCTCTGGGCCCTGCGCGGTGCCCGCCCACCCCTCACCAGGGAGTGGCCACCCTCAAAATCAATGAAGACTTAAGGGGTAAGACAAAGTGGCAGCGGAGATCGTCAATCCTCGCAGCGACAGCAGTACGGATCAGGACGGCGGGGCCGAGCCCCTCCATACCTTCGATCCGGCGTTCGCGCTGCACCGCGGCGGCAAGATGGCCGTGCAGGCCACCGTGCCGATCCGCGACAAGGACGACCTGTCCCTCGCGTACACACCCGGCGTCGCGCGCGTGTGCACCGCGATCGCGGAGCAGCCGGAACTCGTCCACGACTACACGTGGAAATCGTCCGTGGTCGCCGTCGTGACGGACGGTACGGCCGTGCTCGGACTCGGCGACATCGGTCCCGAGGCCTCCCTCCCGGTCATGGAGGGCAAGGCGATCCTGTTCAAGCAGTTCGGCGGCGTGGACGCGGTGCCGATCGCGCTGGACTGCACCGGCGTCGACGAGATCATCGACACCGTGGCGCGTATCGCGCCCTCCTTCGGGGGCATCAACCTGGAGGACATCTCGGCGCCGCGCTGCTTCGAGATCGAGCGCAGGCTCCAGGAGCGGCTGGACATTCCGGTCTTCCACGACGACCAGCACGGTACGGCGATCGTGACGCTGGCGGCGCTGCGGAACGCTGCGCGGCTGACCGGGCGGGAGCTGGGCGAGCTTCGGGCCGTCATCTCCGGTGCGGGCGCGGCCGGCGTGGCCATCGCCAAGTTCCTGCTGGAGGCCGGGCTCGGGGATGTCGCCGTCGCGGACCGCAAGGGCATCGTCTCGCGGGACCGGGACGACCTCACGCCGGTCAAGCGGGAGCTCGCGGAGATCACCAACAAGGCGGGTATCTCCGGGACGCTGGAGGCGGCGTTGGAAGGTGCCGACGTCTTCATCGGGGTTTCCGGGGGTACGGTGCCGGAGCCCGCGGTGGCTTCCATGGCGAAGGGTGCGTTCGTCTTCGCGATGGCCAACCCGCATCCCGAGGTGCACCCCGATGTGGCGCACAAGTACGCGGCGGTCGTCGCCACCGGGCGGTCGGACTTCCCGAACCAGATCAACAACGTGCTGGCGTTTCCGGGGATCTTCGCGGGGGCGTTGCAGGTGCGGGCGTCCCGGATCACGGAGGGGATGAAGATCGCGGCGGCCGAGGCGTTGGCCGGTGTCGTGGGGGACGATCTCGCCGCGGACTACGTCATTCCGTCGCCGTTCGATGAGCGGGTCGCGCCTGCGGTTACCGCGGCTGTGGCTGCGGCGGCGCGGGCGGAGGGGGTTGCCCGGCGGTGAGCGTCGGTGGCCCCGTCCGTTGGGGCGGGGCCCCTTCTTTTACTCGCCCGCCCGCCCGTTCAGGTGATCTGAGGGGTGGGCGGGTGCCGTGGGGGCTTTATTTTTTCCCGCCCGCCCACCCGTTCGGGGCGTCTATGGGTGAACCCTGCCCGTGGGGGGCCGGGGTCGGTCGGCGGCTGCGGGCCGCGGGTCGCGGGCTTCGGTGGGCCGCGGGGTTCGGCGGGCGGGTGCCCACAGGGTCTGGCGGGTGGGTGTCCGCGGGCTGCGGCGGGCGGGCGTCCGTGGGCTCAGGCGGGCAGGTGCCTGCGGGCTCTGGCCGACAGGTGCTCACGGGGTCCGGCTGGCAGGTACCCATGGGCTCAGGCCGCAGGTACCCACGGGCTCGGGCCGCAGATGCCCATGGGCTCCGGGCCGCAGGTACTCGCGGGCTCCGGGCATCTCAGCCCGTCCGGCGTTTGAGGACGAGGCCGTTCAGGCCGATAGCGGGGGGTCTGGGGGGCGCAGCCCCCAGGGGACGACCAGGTGAATACCCCGCACCCCTTGCGCAAGAGGGCATGTGTCACAGGGCGAGGTAGTTCCCTGGTCAACCGGCGGAGCCTATCGTCAAGGTCATGTTCGCCGTCTACGCCGCCCGAATCGACCGCGACCAGCCGCTCTCCGGCCTTGAGTTGGGGGAGCGTCCCGCCCCCGAGGCCCGGCCGGGCTGGAGTGTCGTCGACGTCAGGGCCGCCTCCCTCAACCACCATGACCTCTGGTCCCTGCGCGGCGTAGGCCTCGCGGAGGACAAGCTGCCGATGATCCTCGGCTGCGACGCCGCCGGTGTCGACGCCGACGGCAACGAGGTCGTCCTGCACTCCGTCATCGGCCAGACCGGTCACGGCGTCGGCCCCAAGGAACCCCGTTCCATCCTCACCGAGCACTACCAGGGCACCTTCGCCGAGCAGGTCGCCGTACCGACGTGGAACATCCTGCCGAAGCCGAAGGAACTGTCCTTCGCGGAGGCCGCCTGTCTGCCCACGGCCTGGCTGACCGCGTACCGCATGCTCTTCACCAACTCCGGTGTACGGCCCGGTGATTCGGTGCTCGTGCAGGGTGCCGGCGGCGGTGTCGCCACGGCCGCCATCGTGCTCGCCAAGGCGGCCGGGCTGCGGGTCTTCGCGACCAGTCGGGATGAGGCCAAGCGGAAGCGGGCGCTGGAGCTGGGTGCCGTGGAGGCGGTGGAGCCGGGGGCGCGGCTGCCGCAGCGCGTGGACGCCGTCATCGAGACCGTCGGCGCTGCCACCTGGTCCCACTCGGTGAAATCGCTCAAGCCCGGCGGCACGCTCGTCATCTCCGGTGCCACGAGCGGCGACCGCCCCTCGCACGCCGAACTCACCCGCATCTTCTTCCTCGAACTCAAGGTCGTCGGCTCGACCATGGGCACCAAGGACGAGCTGGAGGACCTGCTCGCCTTCTGTGCGGCGACGGGTGTACGGCCGGTCATCGACGAGGTGCTGCCCATGGACCGCGCCCGCGAAGGGTTCGAACGGCTCGACTCCGGCGGGCAGTTCGGCAAGATCGTGCTCACGAACGGTTAGCAAGCTCGGTCGGCGATCCGGGTCGGCGATCCGGGTCGGCGATCCCGGTTGGCAACTCCCTTCCCTGCGTGTGGCTCTGTGCGGCCGGTCCGGTTCTCCGGGCCGGCCGTCGGCGTTTGCGGCCACCTTGCGTGTTGCCACCGGTCGTCAACTTTGGTTGACATGCAGGGCTCGTCAACGTAAGTTGACATCATGACCGAAGCAACGGATCTCGCCGAGCGTGCGGGTGACCGTGATCCACGGGTCGGCCTGCGTGCCGTGTCCGCGCTGCGCAAGCTTGTGGAGCAGCTGGAGGCGGTGCAGGTGCGCAGCGCGCGTAATCAGGGCTGGTCGTGGCAGGAGATCGCCGCGGAACTCGGTGTCAGCAGGCAGGCCGTGCACAAGAAGTACGGGAGGCAGTGATGTTCGAACGGTTCACGAAGGACGCCCGCGCCGTGGTGCGGGGCGCGGTGGAGCACCGCGAGCGGTCGGGGTCCGGCTCCGTCGACCCCGAACACCTGCTGCTGGCCCTCCTCGACCGAGAGGCCAGTCGCGCCTCCTTCACCCTGACCGCCCTCGGTCTCGCTCCCGAGGAACGCAAGGAGTCCGTACGACAGGCTCTGGGCGACGCGCGCCGACGTGCGGGGCTCTCGCAGGCCGAGGCCGACGCCCTTGCCGGGCTGGGTATCGACGTCTCGGAGATCGTCGCCCGGGTCGAGGAGGTGCACGGCGTCGGGGCGATGTCCGGCGACCGCAAGGACAAGGAGCCGTGGTCGGGCCGCCGGGTCTTCAGCCGTGGCGCCAAGGACGTCCTGGAGAAGTCCCTGCGCATCGCCGTCGCCCATCGCGACCGGCACGTCGGTGACGAACACTTTCTCCTCGCCCTGACCGTCCTCCCCGGTGTGCCGGGTGAGGTGCTCGCCGACCACGGGGTGACGCACGAGGCGGCGACGCGGGTGCTGTACGGCGGGGGAGAGGCGAGGGCGGCGGGCTGACTCACGGGCGGGGCGGGGCGGGCCGCCCAGGCCGGAGCCCCGCCCTACCGTGGCCGTCGGCTCAGCCCCTGTGCCCCCCGCGCAGTACCGCCCCGATGTGCGCCGCCGCCGCCGACAAGTGGCGCCGGGTGTCTCGGAGTTGGTCCTCGGTGACGCCGCGGTCGCGGGCCGCGTCACGGATGTCGTCCCGGAAACGGTCGAGCAGGCGATCCAGATCGCGGGCCGGGTCTCCGGTGGAGTCCTCGTGGGCCCAGGTCGGTTCGTACTCCGCGGGGAAGTCCTCCGGGGTCTGGCTGTACTCGGGTGTCGAGGGCGCCGCCGGCGTCGAGGCCGACTTGCCCGCACCCGCACCCGCACCCGCACCCGGTCGCCCCCCGAACCCGAAGTCCTTGCCGAACTCCTTCCCGAAGTCGCCGAACTCCTTGGCCAGTTCGCTCAGGCTCTCGCGCACCCCCGTGGGCCAGTCGCCGCGTGCGAAGTGGTCCTGCGCGTGCTCCTGGACCTGACGGCCGATGCGCTGCATCTCCTCCTGGGCCTGCGCCCAGGCCCGCGTCTGCGCCTCCTTGGCCTGGCGCCGGGCCTGCTGGGCCTCCTCGCGGGCCCGCCGGCTCTCGTCCTTGGCGCGCCGGGCCTGCTCCTTCCACTCCTGCTTGGCGCGGCGCATCTCCTCCTTGGCGGCGCGCCACGACTCCTTGTCGGCGAAGTCCGTGAAGTCCCCGGCGGGGCCTTCGTGTTCGCCCGGCTTGGCTCGCCCGGTCCGGGCTCCCTGGCGGGCCTCGGAGGCCGCCGCGCGCATCTCGCGCCGCAGGTCACCCGCCGCGCCCCGGACGTCGGCCCGGATCTCGGCGGCCAGTTCGGCGACCGACTCGCGGATCTCCAGCTCCAGGTCGGCCAACTCGCCGCTGCGGTCGGCCAGTTCGGCGCGGCCGGCGTCCGTGATGGAGTACACCTTGCGGCCGCCCTCGGTGGTGTGGGTGACCAGGCCCTCGGCCTCCAGCTTGGACAGGCGCGGGTAGACCGTGCCCGCCGAGGGCGCGTACAGCCCCTGGAAGCGCTCCTCCAGGAGGCGGATGACCTCGTAGCCGTGTCGGGGGGCCTCGTCCAGCAGCTTCAGCAGGTAGAGGCGGAGGCGGCCGTGGGCGAAGACGGGAGGCATGTCAGAGCACCTTCTTGTCGGTCGTGCCGTCGGCCTCGGCGGTGCCGGAAGCACCACCCGGGCCGGAAACGGAATTGTCCCCCGAGTCGCCCTGAGCCCCGTCCACAGGGGCGCCGGAAGCGTCGTCCGTCACGCCGTGCGCAGGGGCACCCGTGGCGTCGTCCGAAGCGTCTACGGTCCTGGTCCTGCCCTCGGGCTCCGTCTCCCCGGCAGTGTCGTCCGACGCGGCGGCTTCCCCGGAGTCGTCCGAGGTGTCCGGCCCCCTCTCCTGTGACCCCGTCTCCTCGGCCGTGTCGCCCGGCCCACCGTCCTCGGGCCCCGTCGCTGTGCCAGGCCCCGTCGCAACTCCGGGCCTCGTCGCAACTCCGGGCCCCTTCGTCATGTCGGGCCGAGGCGTCTTGTCGGCCCGTGTCGCCGAGACGGTCACCTCCGTGTCGCCGTCCCACGGTCCGTCCTCGCCCTCGTCCTCCGCCGCCGGACGGCGCAGCAGTGCGATCGAACCGGAGACGGTCGTCGCGCGCAGCTTTCCGGTACCCGCGCCCAGGCGACCGGTGATCTTGTGGGCGCCCCACTGGCCGTGCACCCGCAACCCGTCGAACGCGTTGGAGATCGAACCGCTCGCCGTGTTCGCCTCGACGTCCGCGTCCGCCGGATGCGGCAGCCGGATGGCGATCTCGCCCGAGACATTGGTCAGCCGGACGTCGGTCGGGCCGTCCGGGTCGAGGTCCACGATCATGGAGCCGCTGACCGACTCGGCGCGCACGGAGGGCCCCGAGCCCTCGACGACGGTGAGGTCGCCGGAGACTGAGTTGAAGCGGAGGTCGCCGGTGACGGCCTGGGCCTCCAGATTCCCGGAGACCGTCTCGGCGCGAACGGAGCCGGAGAGGCTGACGAGGGTCGTGTCACCGGTGACGCCCCGCACCACCGAAGGCCCGCTGATCCCGGAGACGACGGCCGCGGCGCCGACCACCCCGACCTCGACGCGGGTGCTCGCGGGAACGGCCAGGGAGACCACCGCGCTGCGCCGCCAGCCCTTCCGGTCGAGCCACTTGAGGAAGCCCTTCCAGGGGAGGTCCTCGTACGCCACCGTCAGCGTGCCGTTCTTCTGGGTCACCACCAGGGGCGGCCCGTCGATCTCGGAGACTTCCATGCGGGCGGAACCCTCGTCCGTCCCCACGACGTTCACCGTTCCGTTGACGATGCGCACGTGGAGATCGCTCACGGGCTCGTCGAACGTGAGCTTCTTGGGCTCTGCGACGGACCACTCGGACATGATGCAGACCTCCTCGGCCTAACCGGACGGAACTCGACGCGCCATATCGCGTCTTCCGAGAAACACGATATATCGTGGATGTCGAAAGTCAAGACACTCGTTTCAGTGATCACCGGAGGTCGGAGGTCGGAGGTCGGAGGTTGGGGATTGGGGATTGGGCAGCGGACGCCGGACGCCGGACTCCGAACAACCGGCGGAAATGGGCGTATTGCCCTAGCGTGTGACCATGTCGACGGAGAAGCCGCAGGCCAGACACCGGACCGGTGCCACCCCGGGCGCCCTGCTGCTCTGCCGGGCGGATCCCGAGTCCGTCGCCCAGGCGGCCCACCCGCTCCGCGAACGCATGCTGCTGACCCGCGCGGGCGACGACTGGAGCGTGCTCGTCCCCGAGGGCAAGCCCTGGCTGCACGGCGGCGAACCGGTCGACCGCGTCCTCACCGGCTGGGCCACCGCACTCGCAGTCGGCGCCCCCTGGCCGGTACTCGCCCTGTGGTGGGACGCCGACCGCGCGGGCTACATCCTGGCCTCGGGATTCCGCCGCCCCGTCGGCTACGTCTGGCTCACCGACGGCACCCCGGCCGGCGAGGACGAGGCGATGCGCACCTTCGCCGCCCGCCTGGGCCTGGACCCCGTACTGGACCTGCAGTCCCTGGACCACCTCACGAAACCGGACCCCGAGACCGACGCCCGCGCCCGTCTCCGGGGCCTCCTGGCGATCCTCACGCGCGCGGGAGTGGCGCTACCCACAGGGCTCACCCCGGGCGAACCCGCCGACCGCCTCCGCGAGATCGCCCGCATCCGCCCGGACGCCCAGCAGGTGGAGTGGTCGGGCTGGCGCGAGGCGGTCCGCGCGGAACTCGACGCCGTCGACAGCAGCCGCCTCGGCCCCTGGATGCCCTGGTCCGGCACCCCCAGAGCACGCGCCCTGGCCCTGACCCAGACGGCAGTCAGCCTCCCGCTCACGACCTGGGGCCTACGACGCCGTAGCGGAGGCTGGACCGCCACGGGGGCGCTGCTCCTGGCCCACGGGCTGCTGGGTCTCGCCTACGACCTCGCCCGCCCGCGCGACTGACACACAACCGCGGCACAGCCGTAGGAACCAACCACGGCTGCTCCACCGTAGGAACTACTCGTCGTCGTCCTCGTCGTCCAGCCGGGCCAGCCAGGTCGCCAGGCGTTCCACCGGGACCTCGAAGTCGGGGTTCAGATCGACGAACGTCCGCAGCTGTTCGGCGAGCCACTCGAAGGTGACCTCTTCCTCGCCGCGCCGCTTCTCCAGTTCCTCGATGCCACGGTCCGTGAAGTACATGGGTCAAGGATAAGTGCGCGCAAACGGCCGGGCCGCACCCCCGGAGTGAGGGTGCGGCCCGGCCGCGTACGACAGTGCGGGGCGCTTACGCCTCGAACACCTCACGCACCAACTGCTCCTGCTCAGCCTGATGCCGCTTGGCGGAACCAACCGCTGGCGACGAGCCGTGCGGGCGGGAGATCCGCCGCAGGCGCTCCCCGTGAGGAACGTCCGCGCCGACCGCCAGGTCCAGGTGGTCGATCAGGTTCAGGGCGATGAACGGCCAGGCGCCCTGGTTGGCCGGCTCCTCCTGGGCCCAGAGGTACTTCTCGGCGTTCGGGTACTTGGCGATCTCGGCCTGGACCTCGGCACCCGGAAGCGGGTACAGCCGCTCCAGGCGGATGATCGCCGTGTCCGTGGAGCCGCGCTTGACCCGCTCGGCGTCCAGGTCGTAGTACAGCTTGCCCGTGACGAAGACGACCTTGCGGACGGCCGCCGGGTCCGTCACCGAGGCGTCGCCGATGACCGGGCGGAACTGACCCGTCGTGAACTCCTCCGTCTTCGACGCCGCGGCCTTGAGACGCAGCATCGACTTCGGGGTGAAGACCACCAGCGGCTTGTGGTGCGGGTTGTGCACCTGCCACCGCAGGAGGTGGAAGTAGTTCGACGGGAGGGTCGGCATCGCGACCGTCATGTTGTTCTGCGCGCAGAGCTGGAGGAAGCGCTCGACGCGGGCCGAGGAGTGGTCCGGGCCCTGGCCCTCGTAGCCGTGGGGGAGCAGGAGCGTGACGCCGGACGTCTGGCCCCACTTCTGCTCCGCCGCCGAGATGTACTCGTCGACCACGGACTGCGCGCCGTTGACGAAGTCGCCGAACTGCGCCTCCCACATCACGAGCGCGTCGGGGCGGGCCAGCGAGTAGCCGTACTCGAAGCCCATGACCGCGTACTCGGAGAGGAGCGAGTCGTAGACGTTGTAGCGCGCCTGCTCCTCGGAGAGGTACTGGAGCGGGGTGTAGTCCTCGCCCGTCTGACGGTCGATGAGGACCGCGTGGCGCTGGCCGAACGTGCCTCGGCGGGAGTCCTGGCCGGAGAGGCGGACCGGGGTGCCCTCCAGGAGGAGGGAGCCGATCGCGAGCGTCTCGCCCATGCCCCAGTCGATCGTCCCGTCCTCGACCATCGTCGCCCGGCGCTGCAACTGCGGGAGCAGGCGCGGGTGGACGTGGAAGGTGTCCGGGATGTTGACCTGGGACTCGGCGATCCGCTTCACGACCTCCGAGGAGATCGCCGTCGAGACCGCGACCGGGAACTCCGCCTGCGGGTCCGACATCGGCGCCGTACCCGGCTGGGCCGTCGCCTCGCGGACCTCCGTGAAGACCTTCTCCAGCTGGCCCTGGTAGTCCTGGAGTGCCTGTTCGGCCTCTTCCAGGGTGATGTCGCCTCGGCCGATCAGCGACTCGGTGTACAGCTTGCGCACTGAGCGCTTCTTGTCGATGAGGTCGTACATCAGGGGCTGGGTGAAGGCCGGGTTGTCCGACTCGTTGTGACCGCGGCGGCGGTAGCAGATGAGGTCGATCACCACGTCCTTGTTGAACGCCTGACGGAACTCGAAGGCCAGACGGGCCACGCGGACCACGGCCTCCGGGTCGTCGCCGTTCACGTGGAAGATCGGGGCCTCGATCATCCTCGCCACGTCCGTCGCGTACATCGACGAACGCGAGGACTCGGGAGCGGCCGTGAAGCCGACCTGGTTGTTGATGACGATGTGGATCGTGCCGCCGGTGCGGTAGCCGCGCAGCTGCGACATGTTGAGCGTTTCGGCCACCACGCCCTGGCCCGCGAAGGCCGCGTCACCGTGCAGGGCGAGCGGGAGGACCGTGAAGTCCGTGCCGCCCTTGTTGATGATGTCCTGGCGGGCGCGGACGATGCCCTCGATGATCGGGTCGACCGTCTCCAGGTGGGACGGGTTCGCCGCGAGGGTGACCTTGATCTGCTCGCCGTCCAGGCCGGTGAAGGTGCCCTTGGCGCCCAGGTGGTACTTCACGTCGCCGGAGCCGTGCATCGACTTCGGGTCGAGGTTGCCCTCGAACTCGCGGAAGATCTGGGCGTACGACTTGCCGACGATGTTCGCGAGGACGTTCAGGCGGCCGCGGTGGGCCATGCCGATGACGACCTCGTCGAGGCGCGACTCGGCCGCGCTGTCGATGACCGCGTCCAGCAGCGGGATGACCGACTCGCCGCCTTCGAGCGAGAAGCGCTTCTGGCCGACGTACTTCGTCTGCAGGAAGGTCTCGAAGGCCTCCGCCGCGTTCAGGCGGCGCAGGATGCGCAGTTGCTCCTCGCGCTCCGGCTTGGAGTGCGAGCGCTCGATGCGGTCCTGGATCCACTTGCGCTGCTTCGGGTCCTGGATGTGCATGAACTCGATGCCGGTGGTGCGGCAGTACGAGTCGCGCAGCACGCCGAGGATGTCGCGCAGCTTCATCAGGGACTTGCCGGCGAAGCCGCCGACCGCGAACTCCCGCTCCAGGTCCCACAGGGTGAGGCCGTGCTCGGTGATGTCCAGGTCGGGGTGCTTGCGCTGGCGGTACTCCAGCGGGTCGGTGTCGGCCATGACGTGGCCGCGGACCCGGTAGGAGTGGATCAGCTCGAAGACGCGGGCGGCCTTCGTCACGTCGTTGTCGTGCGACGCGTCGATGTCCTTGAGCCAGCGGACCGGCTCGTACGGGATGCGCAGCGCCTCGAAGATCTCGTCGTAGAAGCCGCTCTCGCCGAGCAGGAGGTTCGCGACGATCCGCAGGAACTCGCCGGAGGCGGCGCCCTGGATGACCCGGTGGTCGTAGGTCGACGTGAGCGTCATGACCTTCGAGATGCCGAGCTTGTTGAGGGTGTCCTGGCTCGTGCCCTGGAACTCGGCCGGGTAGTCCATGGAGCCGACGCCCATGATGACCGACTGACCGGGCATCAGGCGGGGGACCGAGTGGACGGTGCCGAGGCCGCCGGGGTTGGTCAACGACACGGTGACGCCCGTGAAGTCATCCATCGTCAGCTTGCCGTCGCGGGCGCGGCGGACGATGTCCTCGTAGGCCTGCCAGAACTCGAAGAAGTTCAGCGTCTCGGCCTTCTTGATGCCGGCGACGACGAGCTGGCGGTCGCCGTTGGGCTTCACCAGGTCGATGGCGAGACCGAAGTTGACGTGCTCCGGCTTGACCAGGGTCGGCTTGCCGTCCTTCTCGACGAACGAGTAGTTCATCGACGGCATGGCCTTGATGGCCTGCACCATCGCGTAGCCGATGAGGTGGGTGAAGGAGATCTTCCCGCCCCGGGCACGCTTCAGGTGGTTGTTGATGACGATGCGGTTGTCGAAGAGCAGCTTGACCGGGACCGCGCGCACCGACGTGGCGGTGGGGACCTCGACCGAAGCGTTCATGTTCTTCGCGACCGCGGCGGCGGGACCGCGCAGCGTCACGAACTCCGGGCCACCCGTGGCCTCGGCCGCGGGCTCCGCCTTCTTCGGCTGAGCGGCCGGGGCCGCCGCCTTCGCAGGCACAGGCGCCGGAGCCGGGGCTACGGCCTTCACCGGCGCCGGAGCGGCGGCTGCGGGCGCCGGCGCGGGGACCGCCGGAGCCACGGGCGCGGCAGGAGCAACCGGGGCCGGAGCCGGAGCTGCGGCTACGGGTGCGGCCGGGGCCGGAGTGGTGGGCGCTGCGGCCCCCGCGGCCGCAGTACCCGCCGAAGTCGAGGTCGGGGCGGCAGCCGCGCCCGGCTTGTAGTCGGCGAAGAAGTCCCACCAGGCTCGGTCCACCGAGTTCGGATCCTGGAGGTACTGCTGATAGATCTCGTCGACGAGCCACTCGTTGGGACCGAACGCCGCCGCGGGATTCTTACCCGCGGCTTGGTCGGACTCGGTCGAGATGGTCGAGTTACTGGGGGACTGTGACGACACGGCGGCAACCGCCCTCTTCCGCTTCACAAGGTGATGGACAGCGGGAATTAAGGCTACGCCCCCATGACCGCCAAGGTCAGGTCGGGCCGGTCCATCGTCGCGTAAGTCACATCGGAAAGTGTGTTTCGAGCACTGAAATGGCGGGAAACAAGCGTGGTTCCGCTGCGGAAGACGCACGTGGATGCGGGCCGGACGCGCCGATGGCGCGGGCCTGTGCCTGATCACACGTGTCCGTCAGCGCGGACCGTCGTGGATCTTGGGGCTCCGGGTCGAACTTTACGTCAACTTGGCATGGCGGGGAGTCCCGGGAGGGTGACGATAATCCTGCAGCCACGGTCGGATTCGGCCACACCGATCCGGCCGCCGTGCAGATCCACCGCCCAGCGGGCGATCGCGAGGCCGAGGCCCGTACCGCCGTCGCTGCCGGGTCCGTGGGGCGAGCTGACCGCGCCCCGGTTGAACCGCTCGAAGATGTGCGCCCACTCCGCCTTCGGGATGCCGGGCCCCTCGTCCAGGACCTCCAGCTCCAGCGACTGGGGCAGCGACCCGCGCCGCGCCTTGACCGTCACCCGGCCGTGCGCGGGGCTGTGCTTGACCGCGTTGTCGATCAGGTTGGCGACGACCTGGTGGATGCGCTCCGGGTCGGCGAGCGCGGTCAGCTCCGGTGGGGACACGTCCAGGTGCAGATGGACGTCCGTCCGCGTGTGACTGCCCGAACCCGACGCGATGCCCGCGCGCGCGGAGGCGACCATGTTGGCCTCCTTGAGCACGCCCGAGAGATACGGCCACACCTCGAACCGCCGCGTCTTCAGCGGTACGACGCCGTTGTCGAGGCGGGAGAGGTCGAGCAGCGTCTCCACGAGCCGCCCGAGCCGCTCCGTCTGCTTCAGTGCCGTCCGCATGGTCTCCGGATCGGCGGCCGAGACGCCGTCGACGACGTTCTCCAGTACGGCGCGCAGGCCCGCGATGGGGGTGCGCAGCTCGTGCGAGACGTTCGCGACGAGTTCCTTGCGCTGGCGCTCCTGGGCCTCCAGCTCGTCGGCCATGATGTTGATCGTCCCGGCCAGGTCGCCCAGTTCGTCCCGGCGGTTCTCGCGCACCCGGCGGGTGTAGTCACCGCGCGAGATGGACCGGGCCACCGTGTTCATCTCGTCCAGCGGCGCGGTGAGCGAATGGGCCACGAACTGCGTTATCAGCAGTGTGGCGATCATCGAGAAGACCGTGATGAAGCGCAGCTCCGTCGCCGTGCGCATGGCGATCATCATCAGCCCGGTGGTGATGAGCACCGCGATGACGACCAGCGCGCCCAGCTTGGTCTTGATCGAGAACGGGCGTACGCCGCCCCAGGGTTCCCCGGGGCTCCTCCGTGACGTCGGCCCGTCGCTCATGGCGTCGGAGTCTCCAGCGCGTAGCCGACGCCGTGCACCGTGCGGATCCGCTCGGCGCCGATCTTCCGGCGCAGCGCCTTGATGTGGCTGTCGACGGTGCGGGTGCCCGACGCGTCGGCCCAGTCCCACACCTCGGCGAGCAGCTGCTCACGGGAGAGCACGGCACGCGGGGTGTTCGCCAGGCAGACCAGCAGGTCGAACTCGGTGGGCGTCAGGTGCACGTCCTCGCTGCGCACCCTTACCCGGCGCTGCGCGTGGTCGATCTCCAGCTCGCCCAGGCGCAGGATGCCCGAGCGCGGGGTGGACGCGGCCACCACGGCACGCTCCATGCGGCGCAGCAGGACATGCACCCGCGCCGCCAGCTCCCGCATCGAGAACGGCTTGGTCATGTAGTCGTCGGCGCCGACCCCGAGCCCGACCAGCATGTCGGTCTCGTCGTCGCGCGCGGTGAGCATCAGCACCGGCACCGGGCGGGCGGCCTGCACACGGCGGCAGACCTCCAGCCCGTCGAAGCCGGGCAGCATGATGTCGAGGATCAGCAGATCGGGCTGCCAGGCCTCGGCGGTGTCGACGGCCGACGGCCCGTCGCCCGCGGTCTGCACGAGAAATCCCTCGGCGCGCAAACGGGCCGCGATGGCGTCGACGATCGTCGGGTCGTCCTCGACCACCAGCACCCGGCGCTGTGCGCCCGGCGTGGCCGTGGCCGTACCGTTGTGGGAGGTACTTGTCTGCTCCATCGCCCGCCCCTGAAGTGTGCTTTCCGGAACCAGTGGGGTGATCCCATGACTGCGCTTGACGCTTGAATGATCTGCGTCAGGCAAGCAGGGTACGGGCAGTCACCACGCCTTTGCTATCCAGGTCGGACGGCGAGGTGCACCACGTCGGGAACTCCTCGGGCAACCGGGATCTCTTCGGTACGCACCTGTTGGAACCCGGCATTCCATAAGGTTCGCTCAAATTCCGGAGAGGGCCGCGCCGACCATACGGCCAGTACCCCGCCTGGCCTCAACACCCTTGCACAGCTTGCCAGTCCGGCCTGCGAGTACAGGGTTTCGTTGCTGTCGGTGACGGTCCAGTCGGGGCCGTTGTCGATGTCGAGGCAGAGCGCGTCAAAAGTGGCGCAAGTCTCATTGACGAATGCGACTAGGTCCGTTTTCACAATGTCGGTCCGGGGGTCGGCGAGAGCGGCCGCGGAGAGCGCCGACAAGGGCCCCGATCGGTGCCATTCGACGATCGCGGGTTCCCGTTCGACGACCGTGATCCGACCCCACCGGGCGTCGGCGGCGGCATGCGCCAGTGAGAAGCCGACGCCGAGTCCGCCGATCAACACATGAGGATCGGGGCGAGAGTCGAGGGCATCGCGCGCGACGTCGACCAGCAGCCGCTCCGACCGCCCGTCCGAAGTGTCCATCAGGAAGCACCCGTTGGCGATGATCTGGAGCAACTCCCCATGCCGGCGCAGCACCACCTCGCCGTAGGGGCCCTCGCGACGGTCCAGGACAACGGGGCTGTCGTACGTGGTGCTGTCGTACGCGGTGGTCATGC
Source organism: Streptomyces prunicolor (assembly GCF_045162825.1). NCBI lineage: Bacteria > Bacillati > Actinomycetota > Actinomycetes > Kitasatosporales > Streptomycetaceae > Streptomyces > Streptomyces prunicolor. The sequence goes on from NZ_CP108676.1 coordinate 7,276,785, forward strand.
GACTCATCCTGGCAGTTTCACCGGATTGTGCAGCCGAATTGACCCACGGCGCACTCGTCCGGGTGCGTCAGGGCGCAAGGTACCGGCGGACGCGTGAGAAGGCTTTCAGGTTGCTGTGAATCGGCTCTCGCGTGGCGTCGGTCATAGACAGCGGCAGGTGGGACGGCGAAGGGTGGGGTGGAACCGGAAGGAGCGCCTCACCGTGGAACGGATCGCGACGGCCGACACCCAGGCCCCCGCCACGCCTCCGGGCGGGCCCCTGGCCGACGAGTTCGGGTCGGCTGCGCCCCTGGATTCCGGTCTGCTGGACGCGATGCCCAGACAGCGGGAAGTGCCGGACGCGGTGGGGGAGTTGGGGTTCGCCGCTCGGACTTCGGCCGCGGTGTCCGTCTCGGCGTCCACCCCTGCCATCCCCGGTGAGTCGCGCGTCCTGCTCGCACTCCGCCGCCTCCACCCCTGGCGGTTGCTGCCGACGCCCACGGGGACGCCGTTCACCTTCGGTTACGGGTTGCTGCTCGTCGTAACTTCGCTGGTGGCGCAGTACGCCGATCCGACCTTCGTGACCCAACTGCACCAGGCATCCAGTACGGACGTCACCCACCTCCTCCGCGACCCGTTCCTCGTGCTGGTCGCCAGCGCGATGTGGATCGTGGGCGGGATGGTGTCGCCGTACGCGTTCCTGTTCCTGCTTGTACTGACCGCGCTGGAACGCCGGATCGGCGGGGTGCGGGCGGCCGGTGTCTTTCTGTCCGGGCACATCCTGGCGACGCTGGCGACCGAAGGGACCGTGGGAATCGCGGTGTTGGCGGGCCACCTCCCCGCCACCTCCCTCCATCGCCTCGACTACGGCATCAGCTTCGGCGTGGCGACGAGCATAGGAGCGCTGGCCGGTCTGCTCCGGCCGTGGCTCGGCCTCCCGCTGATCGTCCTGTTCGGCTGGTCACTGGTCGCGGACCTGATCGCGTTCACCGACCCCATGACGAACTGGGGTCATCTGATCTCGCTGGCGATAGGTGTCGCGACGTGGCCGTTGATACGGCGGTGGGCGCGGGCGGCACGGGAGGATCGAGCCGCAAGGGCGACTGGGGTGGCTGGGGTGGCTGGGTCTGGGGCGGCTCGGGTTGAGGTTTCGGGGGTCTGACTCCCCGCGTGGTTAGCCGCCCGCGTTCAGCTTCTTCTTCAGTCCCGAGATGCCAAATCGGTTCTCTTCGTGGGCGGTTGCTCCGGTGACCACACGTACGGCGTGGTCGTGGTGATCGCCCGGAATCCCAGCCGGCGCAGGATCGGCGCGCTGTCGTCCGAGGCGTCCACGTGCAGGTACGGCACTCCGCGGGCGGCGGCGAGGGCGGCTCGGGTGGCGATGAGGGCGCGGTAGATGCCTTTGCCGCGCCACTCGGTGACGGTCGAACCGCCGCGCAGCCCGGCGAACTCGGAGTCCCCGTAGAAGAGCAGCCAGGCCGCGGAGATCACCTCGCCGTCCGCTTCCGCTTCTGCGACGTAGACCGCGATCTCGTCCGGGGTGGAGGTGATCCGGCCGAGCAGTTCGGTCGCCAGCCAGGTCAGGTCGATGCGCCAGATCGCCGACTCCATGGCTCCGATCCGGCGCAGATCCGCCTCGTCGGAGACCCGGCGCACGGTGACGCCCTCCGGCAACACGGGCTCGCCTACGGCCAGTTCGTCGGTCCGCCCGATCAGCACCGTTTCCTGATCCTCGGGCACGAAGCCCGCCGAGCGCAGCCGGTCCGTGAGGTCGGCCGGTTCGTCATGGCCCCGGATCTTCCACTCCACGCGCTCCCCACGCGCCGCGAAGAAGTCCCGCTGCCGCGCGATCAGTTCATCGAGCGCATGCCCCCGTAGGCCCAGGTCGCGCGGTCCGGTCACGAACCCCCGGGTCTCCCCGACGATCCGCAGCAGCGGCCCGTCCTTCTCGTACGTCACCCCGGCGGGCGGGTTGGGGGCGGCGCCGCGCATCTGGTTGTCGTAGGCGGCGAGGAGGGTCTGGGTCTGGGTTTCGGATTCCGGCTCTGTCACGGGGGAGACGGTACGAGGTGTGTGAGCTGGGGCAACTGATTAATGGCGGGGGCGGGGTGTGGTGGTCCTGATGTGCCGCAGGAGGGCGGTGAGTTGGGGGCGGTCGGTGTTGAGTACGACGGTGGGGCTGTCGCTTTCGCGGAGGGCGAGGGTGTGTGGAGTGGCGCCGATTTCAACGCAGTTCGTCTCTCCCGAGCCGGAGTAGGACGACTTTTGCCAGGTGATCTCGGGCATGTCCCCAACTTTCAAGTGCTGTCCGCAAGGGTGCGGATGAACTCCCGTGACTCCTTCACGGGGAGCGCGGCCTTGGTGATGCGCTCCATCAGTGCACGGTAGTTCGCCAGTTGGGTCTGCGCATCAAGGAATTCAGTGGTGGTCGCCCTGTCGAGCTGAACGGTGTCGAGCTGCGGCACCGCGCCGGAGGCGTACGTCACGGTGAGCCCAGGAACGGGGAAACCGCCCGCGCTGAAGGGGATCACCCGCAGGGTGACGTTCCGGCGTCGTGAGGCGTCGACCAGTTCCTGCAGCTGACCCCGCATGATCTCTCGGCCGCCGAACTGGAGCCGTAGCGCTGCCTCGTGGATCACGAAGGTGCAGGCGGGCGGATCGTCCCGGTCGAGGATGTCGCGGCGCCGCATACGGTATGAGAGCCATCGCCGGAGTTCCGGCATGGGCCAGGCCGGAACGGTCTCGGACAACACGGCACGCGCGTACTGCTCGGTCTGCAGCAGTCCCGGCACGTGCATGGCGACGAAGACCCGCAGACTCGTGGAGTGGTATTCGAGTTCGGCGAGGTCGAGACCGCTCGCCGTGATGGACCCTCGGTATCCCTCCCACCAGCCGCGTGTGCGGTCCCCGGCCATCGCGGCAAGGGCGTCCACGTAGCCGGTGTCCGGGCAGTCGTAGAGGGCGGCCAGCGTGCGCACGCGCTCGGCGCTCACTCCGAAGCGGGCCAGCTCCATGTTGGTGACGTGGGAGCGGTTCGTGCCGAGTCGGTCGGCCGCCTCCTGGATGGTCAGCCCGCAGTTCTCGCGCATGCGCCGCAGCTCGGTGCCCAGGCGCCGCTGGCGCTCGGTGATGAAGGTCCGTGAAGCCATGGCCCCTTCCTATCGGTCGCCGCACGACATGTCATTCACTCGTTCGGGTTATTCGGCTGCCAACCTGTGTCATCTGGTGGCACTAGTTAGGTGAACCGGCCTACGGTGAGCCTCGAATCAACTCCACCTCGGCACAGGAGAGTTGCCATGGACGAACGCCGGCTCGAACCCCCTCCGAATGGCGCTACATCCTCCGTGTTCCCCACGACCCCCTCGCCCCCGCCATCGCCCGCTCCGTCCTCACCCGCCACGCCCCCGGCCCCGCCTCCCTCAGTCTCAAGTGGGCGGACAAGCGGCTGCGGGCCAGCGTCTGGGACGGGGGGTTCCTGCCGCCGAACCCGACGGGTTGCCCGGAGCCGTATGCCGAAGGGGGGCGCGGTCTCGCCCTTGTGGAGCTGTGCGCCGACGCCTGGGGGAGCTTCGTGGTGGGGCCGACTCAGGGGAAGGTCGTGTGGTTCGAGCTGATGTGGGGTGCGCCGGGGTGTGTGGCGGCGTGACGTGGTCGCTGCCCCCTGCCGGAGGAGACCCTGCCCGTAGAAGCGTGACACCTTTGCGCAAAGTGTCACAATTTCGCGCCTCACCCTTCCCGAGCGTCGAGCACCCCCGCACGTTCGAGTCAGGCACGCTTCGGTCGAGTCGGCTGGATCAGGAGTAGAAGCCTCGGCCGTATTCGTCCCGGCTCAGATCGAAGTCGTCCGGGCGATCGCGGCGGAGCCCCTCGTACCGCTCCGCGAAGATGTCCCGGTCCGCGCTTTCGGGCAGCTGTTCCATGACGCTGTGAGCCTCCTCGGCACGGATGATCAGCCCTTTTCGGAAGGGCCGAACATGCGGTCGCGGAATTCCTGGAACGCGTGCCACCCCGAGGGCCCTCCCGGAGTGATCAGCTCTCCTGCGGAGCCGTCCAGCACCTTGCAGCCGAAGGCGTCCGCGAGGCGGAAGACGGAGGGGAGCACGTCGTCGCCGGAGCCGCGGACGTGGAGCATGATCGAGTCCACGGGATCGTCCGAGCCGATGTTGAGTTCGATGGACCAGGTGGGTCCGGTGAGGTCGCCCCAGGTGGGATCAGAGAGGTCGGCTTCGGGCTCGGCCCGGCTCACGGTCGCGAGGACTTCGTGCAGTGGGCCGAGTGGGCGCGGGGCGTAGTCGTCGGGTATGTCCTGCGCCGAGGTGATGTCGTCGGGCAGGTGGAGGAGAAGAACGTCCCAGCTCATGTGGACCTTTCGGGTTGGGAACGGGTGGGTGCGCTGCTGCGCGGGTCAGCTCAGGTGGAGCTGTTCTTCTGGTGGCCGGGGTGTGAGCGTGCTGCGGAGCCGGTTGATGGTCGCCTGCCAGAGGCCGGGGCTGCCGTCCGGTTCCGCCCAGAGTTCCAGGAGTTCGGACGGCTCGGTCATGACGCGGTCGAGGGCCCGAAGGGCGAGCGCGCGTAGACCGGTGAGGTCGGGGACGGGCTCGTCCGGGCCGTAGTGGGGGTGGGCGGGATCGCCGCCGGGGCATTGCGCGGCGACCAGGGCCGCTGCCGCGATGGCCTCGTCGGCGACGTGCGCGTCGAGGAAATCGATGGTCTCGGCCGCTCGGGCGAGGGTGTCCCGCACCAAGCCCTGACGTGCGTCCGGGGAGGCGTCGTCGAGGTCGCCGCACCAATCCGCCGCGGTGTCGTTGTCGAAGGGGCCGACATCCCAGGTGCCCATGCGTCTCTCCTGATCGTGATCGTGATGGCGTCGCGTCAGGGGATCGTGGCAGGCGCCACTGACATCGGACGTCGAGGTCGGACGTCGAGGTCGGGCGCCTAGGCCGGGCGCCGAGGTCGGGCGCCGAGGTCAGCCGTTGAGGTCGGCCGTCGAGATCGGGCGTCGAGTCCCGACCAGCACGTCACAGGACCCCGTTCCCCCCGCCACCCCGTCAGCGCACCCCGCCCCCGCACGCACCCCGCCCCCCCGGGAAGCCCCCACCCCATTTCCGTGTTGACCTGCACGGAACCCAGCGCACTACGCCTGATCGCTCACGGCGAACACGGGGTGGGGAACAATCGAAGGCGCCCAAGCATTGAGTCGGCATAGCTCAACTTGACTGCCTAAGGGGAGATCATGGCTTCGACGTCCACACCGCTCACCCTGCCCGTGCTGCCGCTCGACGACGAGGTCGTGCTGCCCGGAATGGTGGTTCCGCTGGACCTGAACGACACCGATGTACGCGCCGCCGTGGAGGCCGCACAGGCCGCCGCGCGGTCCGAGTCCGGAAAGCCCAAGGTCCTGCTGGTGCCACGGATCGACGGGACTTACGCGAGCACCGGCGTGCTCGGCACCATCGAGCAGGTCGGCCGGCTGGCCGACGGCGACCCGGGTGCGCTGATCCGCGGCCGTAGCCGCGTGAAGATCGGGGCCGGGACCACCGGGCCCGGTGCCGCACTGTGGGTGGAGGGCACCGCGCTCGACGAGAGCCTGCCCGAACCCTTGCCCGGTTCCGTTTCCGAGCTGGTGAAGGAGTACAAGGCGCTGGCCACCGCCTGGCTGCGCAAGCGCGGGGCCTGGCAGGTCGTCGACCGCGTGCAGGCCATCGATGATGTGTCCACGCTTGCCGATAACTCTGGCTACTCGCCTTTCCTCACCACTGAACAGAAGATCGAGCTGTTGGAGACCGCCGAACCGGTGGCCCGGCTGAAGCTCGCCACCCAGCACCTGCGGGATCACCTCGCCGAGCAGGACGTTGCCGAGACCATCGCCAAGGACGTGCAGGAAGGCGTCGACAAGCAGCAGCGTGAGTTCCTGCTGCGGCGTCAGCTCGAAGCCGTCCGCAAGGAACTGCGCGAGCTGAACGGGGACATGAGCGACGGTGAGGAGTCCGACGACTACCGGGCTCGCGTCGAGGCCGCCGATCTTCCCGAGAAGGTCCGCGAGGCCGCGCTCAAGGAGGTCGAGAAGCTTGAGCGGTCCTCCGACCAGTCGCCCGAGGGGTCGTGGATCCGGACGTGGCTGGACACCGTTCTCGAACTGCCGTGGAACGAGCGCACCCAGGACGAGTACGACATCCAGGGCGCCAAGGCGATCCTCGACGCCGAGCACGCCGGTCTGAACGACGTGAAGGAGCGCATCACCGAGTACCTGGCCGTGCGCAAGCGGCGCGCGGAGCGGGGCCTGGGAGTCGTCGGCGGTCGGCGCGGTGGTGCCGTGCTCGCGCTCGTCGGTCCGCCCGGTGTCGGTAAGACCTCGCTCGGTGAGTCCGTCGCGCATGCGATGGGGCGGAAGTTCGTGCGGGTCGCGCTCGGTGGGGTGCGGGACGAGGCCGAGATCCGTGGACACCGGCGTACGTACGTCGGTGCGCTGCCCGGTCGTATCGTCCGGGCCATCAAGGAGGCCGGGTCCATGAACCCGGTGGTCCTGCTGGACGAGATCGACAAGGTGGGGTCCGACTACCGGGGGGACCCGGCGGCGGCCCTGCTCGAAGTGCTCGACCCCGCGCAGAACCACACCTTCCGCGACCACTACCTGGAGGTCGAACTCGACCTGAGCGACGTGGTGTTCCTGGCGACGGCCAACGTGCTCGAAGCCATCCCGGAGGCACTGCTCGACCGTATGGAACTGGTCCGGCTGGACGGTTACACCGAGGACGAGAAGGTTGTCATCGCCCGCGACCACCTGCTCCCGCGTCAGCTGGAGCGGGCGGGGCTCAAGGACGACGAGGTCGTCATCGACGAGAGCGCGCTGCGCAAGCTCGCCGGTGAGTACACCCGCGAGGCCGGCGTCCGCACCCTGGAGCGGTCCGTCGCCCGGCTGCTGCGCAAGATCGCGGCTCAGCACGAACTGGGCCAGCGCGAGCTGCCGTTCACGGTGACCGACGCCGACCTGCGCGCCCTGATCGGACGGCCGCACCACGTGCCCGAGTCCGCCCAGGACCCGGCCGAGCGCCGCACGGCCGTACCCGGTGTCGCCACCGGTCTCGCGGTCACCGGCGCGGGTGGTGACGTCCTCTACGTCGAGGCGTCGCTGGCCGACCCGGAGACGGGCGCGGCGGGTCTGACCCTGACCGGTCAGCTGGGTGACGTGATGAAGGAGAGCGCGCAGATCGCCCTGTCCTTCCTCCGCTCGCACGGCGCCGAACTGGAGCTGCCCGTCGGCGACTTGAAGGACCGGGGCGTGCACATCCACTTCCCGGCGGGTTCGGTGCCGAAGGACGGCCCGAGCGCGGGCGTCACGATGACGACGGCCCTGGCGTCGCTGCTCAGCGGCCGACTGGTCCGCACGGACGTGGCGATGACGGGTGAGGTCTCCCTGACCGGTCGGGTCCTCCCGATCGGCGGCGTGAAGCAGAAGCTGCTCGCCGCGCACCAGGCCGGGGTCACCACCGTCATCATCCCGAAGCGCAACGAGCCCGACCTGGACGACGTCCCGGCCGAGGTCCTGGACAAGCTCGACGTCCACGCGGTGACGGACGTCCGCCAGGTCCTGGAGCTGGCGCTGTCGCCGGCGACGAACGGCGCGACGTCGGAGGTTCCGGTGGCGGCGTGACGGACGTCCACCGGTAGGTGAAGGCCCGGGTCTCTTCAAGGGAGGCCCGGGCTTTCGCCGTAGTAAGGGAGGCCCGGGCCTTCGCCGTAGTACGGACGGCTCGTCAGCCGTTGGCGAGGGCGACCACGCGGTCCAGCGCGCCGTTGAACCTGTCGTGGTCCCCGACCGTCGGCCCCGACGACGTGTACTGCCACATCGTGTAGAACGACCACCCTGCCGGTAGCGTCCCCGGGTCCGAGGCATACCGCGCGATCCACAGCGGGTCGGCGGACGCGAAGGCGCTGGAGTTGCCCGTGCAGGAGGACCACCAGCTCGTCGCCGTGTAGATCACCGCGTTCCGGCCCGTGCGGGACTTGTACGTGGACAGGAAGTCGGCGATCCAACTGACCATCGCCGCCGTCGACTTGCCGTAGCAGGACGCGCCGTACGGGTTCCACTCGATGTCGAGGACACCGGGGAGGGTGCGGCCGTCCTTGGACCAGCCGCCGCCGTGGTCGACGAAGTAGTTGGCCTGGGTGGCGCCGCTCGTCGTGTCCGGGGTCGCGAAGTGGTAGGCGCCGCGGATCATGCCGACGCCGTAGGAGCCGTTGTACTGCTGCGCGAAGTAGGGGTTCGTGTAGTACGTCCCCTCGGTCGCCTTCGTGTAGGCCCACTTGACCCCGCTGCTCCACAGGGTCGACCAGGCGACGTTGCCCTGGTAGGCGCTGACGTCGACGCCCTCCGTCTGGGTGGCGGCAGTGCCGGCGGGCGAGCCGTCCTGGCCGTCGTGCGCCAGGACGCCGATGCCCATGTAGGCGGAACCGCGGGCGGGGACCGTGGCGGCGCCGGCCGGATGGGGGAGTGCCGCCAGCAGGATTGCGGAGAGGGCGAGGGAGAAGGCGAGGGGGACGTGCCGCAGGCGGGGCGTTCGGGGTCTGTCCGCGGGCGTGGCGTGGGGCATGGCTTGCCTCCGAGGGCGCGGTGGAGCGCGGTGGGGGAGTGGAGGGAGAGGGATTTGATGTTGGCGTGGCCATGCCAGTCGTTGCCTGGTAAGGAAGCTACGCATCCAGAAGACCGCGTGGGAAGGGGGTCCGGACGACGCCGTTGGTCTAGCCCTGCGAAATACTGGCGGAGCTGCGGCGATGACGGTGTTTGGCGGAAACTTTCACGATCGGGAAAGCGGACCAATGGGTGCTGACGTGCACAAGGGCGAGGACAGAAACGACGGAGGGCTTCCCGTGGACGACCGCGGACTCTCCGGCGAGGGCGGCGGCCTTTCTGGCGGCGACCTTTCCGGCGGCGACCTTTCCGGCGACGCCGGCACGCTGTCCGTGGGCCCCGACGGACTCGCCGTCGACCACGAATACCTTTCCCTGGAACGCGAGTTGACGTTCCTCTTGCGCCGGGCCCGGGCCAACCAGGGCGAGATGGCCCGCGAGGTCCACCCCGATCTGGAGTCCGCCGCGTACGGCCTGCTGGTCCGGCTGGACGAGTACGGCAGGCAGCGGGCCACCGAACTGGCCGCCTACATCGGCGTCGGCAAGGCCACCATGTCCCGCCAGCTCCGCGCCCTGGAGGACCTGGGGCTGATCGCCCGCGAGCCCGACCCGGCGGACGGCCGGGCCTGGCTGGTCGACCTCACCGACGAGGGCCGCCGCCGGGTCGCCCACGTCCGCGAGGCCCGGCGGGCGCGCTACGTCAGCCAGCTCTCCCACTGGGACCGCCGCGAGGTGGCCGAACTGGCCCGGCTGATCCACCAGTTGAACGGCGTCATGGAGAAGTGACACCGAACGGGGAGGCGGCACCGAACGGAGAAGTGACACCGAACGGAGAGTGACACCGAACGGAGAAGTGACACGGAACGGAGAAGTGCCCATGACCTAGAGGCCGTTCACAGCTCGACGTACACGACCGTCGCGTCGTCGTGCGTCTTGCTCCGCCGCAGATACGTCCGCGTCTCCTCGTCCGCCCGCTCCAACTCCCGTACTCGGGCCACCAGTTCCGCCGCCCCGTCCTTCCTTACGAGCGCGAAGCAGTCCGCCCAGTCGCCCTGGCCGAACTTGTCCACCCACCGGGTCGCCCCGTCCGTCAGGGCGGTGAGGGTGCGGGCGTCGGTGCGCGGGAGCGACCCCGTCACCGCGCGGGCCGCGACCGACGGATCGGCGGCGGCCGTGAAGAAGCCGCCCTCCTTGTTGCGGAGCGTGGTGTCGATCATGGCGTCCGTCGCCAGAGCGCTGCGGGGCAGGCGGGACAGGCGGTCGTCCAGTACGGCGGTCACCTCGCCGGCCGGTGATTCGACCAGCAGGGCCGAGTCCGAGAGGACCAGATATTCGACCTCCTGGGGTGACCAGCGGGCCACTACGACCGTTGCCTGTGGGGTGCGTGGGTGAGAAAGGTCACAGGTGGTGGCGTGGGCCTCAGCTGTTCGGAGGATCGCCCGGGAGAGAATCTCCGCCAGGGTCAGATCCCGGTAGGAAACGGTCAGTTCGGTCAGTGCTCCGCCGAGGCGCGCGGTGTACCAAGGGACCGAATGCAGACACCCCGTCTCGCCTCTCGGCGGTGTCACACCGTCCAGGACGATCAGCGAACCGCCCTGTCCCGAGGCCGGAAGGCCGACGCTCGCGAAGTCCTCGTTGGGGCGGTTCGGGTCGCCGGGTTCCGACACAAGTTCCGTACGCATACGGCCAGTCTGCACGACCTCTTCACAGGCTCCGCAAAAGCTTGGCACGCATGGTCGAATCGACGTAGTCGTGCAGGTCAGGCGCCTGGTTTGGGCTGGAATGGATCACTCCGGGAATGCGTGGCGGCGAATCCTGCCAAAGCCCGCCGCTCACGTCCAACCGGCACGGCGCGCGAGGCCCCTGGACCGGCCGCCGGAACTTGCCCGCCAACTCCCCTCCGGGGTTCACTCCTTCGGGTGGCGGGCCGGACGATGCGCGACCACTGCCTACCGGCACTGGGAGGGTCGCCGTACCGGGATGACGGAGCGTCACCCGGGCCCATGGGTATGACGAGTCAGGAATGCGAGCACCGGTGCAGAAGAAGCGGCCGCGGCGCACAGGCAAGCAGACGGCCCCTCCGGGGGGCGCCACCCCTGCGGCCGTGCCCGACCCCGCGGGCAGCGGGCGCCGTACCCACGTACGCAACCGGCTCATCATCGCCGTAGCCGTCGTGGCCGCCGCCATCGCCGCGGCCGGTGCCCCCTCCCTCATCGCCGCCTCGGGTCAACTCAGCGACTCCCAGGACCTGGTGACGCTCGCCGGACAGACCCAGGACGCGCTGTCGCTGGCCCACTCCCTCGCCGACGAGCGGGACGAGGTCACCTCGTACATCGCCGCCGGGCGCCCCAAGTCCCAGGCCCCCGCCGAGGACCGCAGCGCCCGCGTCGACCGCCAGGTCGAGGAGCTCCGCGCCGACACCGACATCTCCGCCGCGCTCCGCTCGGACCTCGACGACGTCGCCGCCGTACGACGGGCCGCGCTCACCGGCAAGAGCAGCGCGCTGGAGGCGCATGTCGCGTACTCCGGTGCCATCACCGAACTGCACCGGCTCGCCGAGCAGTTGGCGGAGCAGATGCCGCCGCGGGCCGGTTCCGGCGCCTACGCGCTCGCCGAACTCGACGCCGCCGTCCAACAGGCCGCCGCCACAAGGGGATTGCTTCTCGCGGCCTTGAACGTGCCGACGACCACCGAGACGGTCATCAGCCCCATCACCGGTCTCTCCGTCACCGAGACCACTTCCACGAAGGCCCAGGCCAAGGAGCGCGACGCCCTCAGCGCCGCCGCCCAGCAGGCCCGGCTGCGCTCCGACGCCGCTCTCGCCGACTTCCGCGAGACGGCCACGAAGGACGCCGTCGCGGGCTACGACTCCACGGTCACCGGACCCGAGGTCAACTCCGCCGAGAAGTACCTCACCTCCCTCACCGCCCAACCCACGCTCTCCGACAGCCAGTTGGACACCAGCACGAAGAAGCTCGACGCGGCGCTCTCCGCCCGCGTCGACCTGATGCGCGGCGAGGAGTCCGCGCTCTACGTGGACCGCGCCAAGGGCCTCGCCCAGCTGCGCGACGACGACGTCAAGGCGCTGGAACTCCGCATCGCGATCCTCGGCGCCCTCATGCTGCTCGCCGTGGGCATCGCCACCGCCATGGCCCGCACCCTCACCCGCCCGCTCTCCGTCCTGCGCCGGGGCTCGACGCGGCTGGCCGAGGCCGAGGACCCGGCGACCCAGGAGCCGATCAAGTTCACCGGCCGCAACGACGAGTTCGCCCAGGTCGTCCGGTCGGTCAACGCCCTGCACGCGCACGCCGCCGCCCTCCACGAGCGCATCGCCACCCTGGAGGCCGACCGCAAGCACCTCGTCGGCCAGCGCCAGAAGATGGCCGACGCCCGCGAGGAACTCCGCGCCGAAGTCACCGACTCCGCCACCCAGTTGGAGCGTTTGCGCACCAGCATCGGCGGCACCTTCGTCAACCTCGCGCTGCGCAGCCTGGGCCTGGTCGAGCGCCAACTCGCCGTCATCGAGGGCCTGGAGGAGCGCGAGCAGGACCCCGAGCGCCTCGCCACCCTCTTCAAACTCGACCACTTCGCCACGGTCATGCGCCGCCACAACGAGAACCTCCTCGTCCTCGCCGGCACCGAACACGTCCAACAGCACGCCGGGCCCGTCCCGTTGGTCGACGTGGTCCGCGCGGCGGTCAGCGAGATCGAGCGCTACGAACGCGTCCGCATCTCGGCACTCCCCCCGCACGCACACGTGGCAGGCTTCGCGGCGGACGACCTGAGCCACCTCTTGGCCGAACTGATGGAGAACGCAAGCTCGTTCTCCCCGCCGGACACCCCCGTCGAGATCTCCGGCTGGCTCCTGGAGAACGGCGAGGTCATGCTCTCCGTCCAGGACGAGGGCATCGGCATGACCGACGACCGCATGACCAGCCTCAACACCCGCCTCACCGAGTTCGACCCGGAGTCCCCCTACGACCAGGAGGGCGAGGAGGGCCTGGGCCTCGGCCTGTACGTCGTGGCCCGCCTGGCCCACCGCCACGGCGTCCGCGTCCAGCTCCGCGACCAGAAGCAGGGCGGCATCGCGGCGGTCGTGGTCATCCCGAGCGCCCTGCTGGCAGGTTCCCCCACGTCAGCGGTCCCGTCCTCCACCCCGGCCCCCGCCGACACCCACTCGTACTCCCTCCCCGGCGCCTCCGCAGAGGCCAACTCCAACGTCCTGCACGGCCGTTCCGAACACCCGGACCCGCTGGTCGCCCTGGCGGAACAGGCGGTAGCGGTACGGGAGGCCCCCGCGGCAACGCCGCCGGAGTCCCCGGCGGAAATGACGATGGAACTCCTGCTGCCACTGACGCCGGAGGACCAAGCAGTCACGCCGGCGGACGAACGGCCGGCCGCCGACGGCGAGTTCGCCCCACAGGGGCCACCCGCACCCGACGACGAGAGCGTCACGGGTGGTGCGGGTGGGAACAAATTCACGGCTGACGGCGAAGCCGAAGCCGTAGAACACGAACGAGCCCAGGACGAAGACCCCGTCACGGACAAGGGCCTCCCCAAACGCACCCCCAAGATCACCCAACCCGCCCAGGCCCAGCGCCAGCGAACCGGCGCGGTCGACGCTGACGCCCTGCGCCGCAGACTCGGCGGCTTCCGCGCAGGCGCCTCCGCGGGCTACAAGGACGTAGAAGTGGAAATCGCCGAAAGGACCGGCCAGAACCCGGTCCCGGCCCCGCGCAGCGCACCCGAACGATCCGAAGCAGCCACGGGGGGCACCGTCGAGGAGGCAAGCAGTTGACCGCGCCCAGTACCTTCGGACTGAGCAGTGAAGCCCGCAACCTGCACTGGCTGCTGAGCAACCTCGTCGAGGAAGTGCCCGGCATCCAGTCGGTCGCGGTCGTCTCCTCCGACGGCCTGCTGCTCCTCTCCTCCGATCCGGGGAGGAACGCCGAGGCCAAGGAAGCCCTCGAAGCCAAGCGCACCGGACCACGAGGATCCGCAGCCGACCTCGCCACCATCGTCTCCGGCATCGGCAGCCTCACCGTCGGCGCCGCGAAGCTGATGGACTCCGGCCCGGTGAAGCACACCATGGTCGCGATGGAGGACGGCAGCCTCTTCGTGATGTCGATCAGCGACGGCTCGCTGCTCGGCGTGCACGGCTCCGCGGACTGCGACATGAGCGTCGTGGCGTACCACATGGCACTCTTCGTCGGCCGCGCCGGCCACGTCCTGACGCCCGAACTCCGCAGCGAGCTTCGGAAATCCCTCGAAGACGCGACCACGGGGAGTGCGCGATGAGCCGTACGCCCAACAAGCTCCCGGTGCGCGGCGGCGACCGCAAACCCGCCCGGGTACGCCCCTACTCGCTCACCGGCGGCCGTACCCGATTCGGCCATGTCCTCCTCGTGGAGACCCTCGTGGCGGCGCTCGAAGCCTCGGAGGAGCGCAAGGAGTTGACGAATGGTTCCCTCAACACCCGGGTGATGCCGGAGATGCGGGCCATCGTCGAACTCTGCCGCCGTATGCGCACGGTGGCCGAGATCGCCGCGCTGCTGAAGATGCCGCTCGGCGTGGTCCGCGTGCTCCTGAGCGATCTCGCCGACCAGGGAAAGATCCGTGTGTACGGAACCGGAACCGCTCACGGTACGGGCCGTCCTGACCGCGCTCTGCTGGAAAAGGTGCTGAGTGGACTCCGTCGTCTCTGACGCCGCCGCCTACGGCGTCTCCCCGCTCCTCAACGACGAGAAGCGACTGCTCAAGGACGAGAAGCAACTCCTCGACGACGAGGAGCAGTTGCGGCCCTGGCAGCAGGACCGCACGCGCGCGCCCGTCGCCACGAAGATCGTGGTGGCCGGCGGCTTCGGCGTCGGCAAGACCACCATGGTCGGCGCCGTGTCCGAGATCCAGCCCCTCCAGACGGAGGCGCTGATGACCGAGGCCAGCGAGGAGACCGACGACCTCACGGCCACCCCGGACAAGATGACGACCACGGTCGCCATGGACTACGGCCGTCTCACGCTCGACGACGACCTGGTGCTCTACCTGTTCGGTACGCCGGGCCAGCAGCGGTTCTGGTTCATGTGGGACGACCTGGTGCGCGGCGCGATAGGCGCCGTCGTGCTGGCCGACACCCGCCGCCTCAAGGACTGTTTCCCCGCGCTGGACTACTTCGAGAGCTGCGGACTGCCGTACGTCGTCGCGGTCAACCACTTCGTCGGCAGCGAGCGGTTCGAACCCGACGACGTGCGGGAGGCGTTGACGATCCCCGCGCACGTACCTGTCATGATCATGGATGCGCGACGGCGGATTTCGGCCATCGAGACCCTGCTCGCGCTCGTCGCCCACGCGCTGGACGTCACCCCCGAGTAGTCGCGACCAAGGAGCCACCACCCGTATGCGGAAGATACTCGTCGTCGGAGCCGGTCAGTCCGGGCTCCAGCTCGCCCTCGGACTCCAGTCGCACGGGTACGAGGTCACCCTGATGTCCAACCGGACGGCGGACGAGATCCGCTCCGGGCGGGTCATGTCGACGCAGTGCATGTTCACCACGGCACTGCAGTACGAGCGCGATCTCCAGCTGAACTTCTGGGAGTCCCAGGCCCCGAGGATCGAAGGACTCGGCGTCTCGGTCGCCGCCCCCGGCTCGCACGACCCGGGGCCGACACAGCGCGCGATCGACTGGGTGGGCAAGCTCGACGGGTACGCGCAGTCGGTCGACCAGCGGGTCAAGATGGCCGGCTGGATGGAGACGTTCGCGCAACGCGGCGGCCAACTGGTCATACATGGCGCGGCAGTCGGCGACCTCGACTACTTCTCCCGTACGTACGACCTCGTCCTGGTCTCGGCGGGCAAGGGCGAGCTGGTCTCGATGTTCGCCCGCGACCCGGAACGCTCCCCGTACACCGAGCCGCAGCGCGCCCTGGCCGTCTCCTACGTCCACGGTCTCGGACCGCGCCCGGAACACCCGGAGTTCGACGCGGTCCGCTGCAACCTGGTGCCCGGCGTGGGCGAGTTGTTCGTGATGCCGACGCTCACCACGTCGGGCCGCGCGGACATCCTGTTCTGGGAGGGCATACCCGGCGGCCCGTTGGACGTCTTCAACGGCGTCAAGGACCCGGCTCGGCACCTCTCCCTGACCCTGGAACTCATGGAGAAGTTCACGCCGTGGGAGTACGAGCGGGCGCGGGGCGTCGAACTCACGGACGCGGGTGGGACGTTGGCCGGGCGGTACGCGCCCACCGTCCGTAACCCGGTGGGTCAGCTGCCCGGTGGTGGCCTGGTTCTCGGGGTCGCGGATGTCGTCGTCGCCAACGATCCGATCACCGGGCAGGGGTCCAACTCCGCTTCCAAGTGCGCCGCTTCGTATCTTGCGTCGATTCTCGATCACGGGGAGAAGGAGTTCGACGGGGACTGGATGACGGCGACGTTCGAGCGGTACTGGGCGACTGCGCGGCACGTTACGAAGTGGACCAACGCGATGCTTGGACCGCCGCCGGAGCATGTCCTCAACCTCATTGGGGCGGCTGGGCAGTTGCCGCCGGTTGCCGATCGGTTCGCCAACGCGTTTGATGACCCGGCCGATTTTGAGAACTTCTTCTATGAGCCGGAGAAGACGGCGGCTTACTTGGCTTCGGTGGCCTAATCGCCGTCGGGGCTGTGGGGAGTCGGCGGCTGCGAGTTCGTTGTGGCTGGTCGCGCCCACGCGGCGGAGCCGCATAATGTCTCAGCCCCGCGCCCCTTCAGGGCGACTGTCTGGACGTACTGCTCCAAGGATCGGGTAGGACGCGATGGGCGACACCTGGACCTTCTCGCCTGTGCGGGGTGCTTGCACCACCTGGCCCGCGCCCAGGTACAGCGCCACGTGGGTCGCCTTGGGGAAGTAGATGACCAGGTCACCTGGGCGGAGTTCGTTCAGCGGGACTCTCGGCAGCTCGGCCCACTGTTCCTCGCTCGTCCTTGGGATCGGGGTGCCCGCGTGGCCCCACGCCTCCGATGTCAGGCCCGAGCAGTCGTACGTCTTCGGGCCCTCCGCGCCCCACTCGTAGGGCTTGCCGATCTGCTGTACCGCGTAGCGCAGTGCCCGGTCGCCCTCCCGTGAGGGCTCGCGGTTGTCGTCGCCGAGGGCGCCTGAAGTGACCAGTTTCTGCTGGGACTTGTCGATGTCGGTCTTCTCGAAGGCGGCCAGGGCGGTGAGTTGGTCGGGGGTGAGGGAGGTCAGGAGCCTCTCTACGTCGGCGAGGCGTTTGCGGACGTCGTCCTGGTCCTTCTTCTGGCGGGCGGCCAGGGTGAGTTGGGTGTCCAGGGCCTTGCGGGCCTCGCGGGCCAGGCTGTCGCTCTTCTTCTCGCTGCCGACCAGTCGGCCCACCGTCTCGGCGCGCTCCCGCGCCAACTGGCCGATGACATGGCCCTCGTCTAGCGCGTGTTGGGGATCGCGGGCGAGGAGGAGGCGGACGTAGGGGGAGATGGCGGTGCTGTTCTGGTACTGCTGGCGGGCCAGTCGGCCGGCGGCGCCCTGGCTGTCGTGGAGGGAGAGGCGGGCGCGGGACAGTGCGGAGTCGAGGCGGTCCACCTCGGCGCGCTGCTTCTTCAGCTTCTCCTCGGTGGCGTTGTACGTCTCCGTGGCCTGTTCGGCGTCGCGGTAGAGGGTCTGAAGGTCCGTCAGGAGTTCGGCGACGGGGCGTTGTCCGGGTGCCTGTGGTTCGGGTACGGCCGCGGCGGGCAGCGGGGCCAGGACGGTGCCGGCCGCCACCGTTGCCGTACAGACCAGGCGCAGAAGCCTTCCTGACACGTCATCACCTCCGGTGCGCGGCGGGCCTTCCGCCCCGCACCGTGAGCATCAGTCGGGGGCGGCGGGTCCGCGCGCGGGGTGTGCGCGGTTCGGCGTAACCCCGTCACCCGCGGGTGTCGTCCGGCTTGCCGCCCGGCGTGGCGTCTGGTGCGGGGTCCGGCTTCGACCACGGCCACTTGAGTGCGCCGCTTCTCTTCCCCTGTGGGTCGTACTCGTACTTCCAGCCCTTGGGGAGGCCGAGCCGTTTGCTGTGACCCCGCGGCACCCGGCGGTACACGAGGACGGTGGGCGGGCCGCCGGCGTCGTCGGGGACCGGGATGCGGTAGGTCTTCGGCGGGGTTCCGGTCGGGCCGAGCAGGATGGGCAGGGAGCGACCGTCCATCGGGCCGCCCTCGAACGGGGTCTCTTCGCTCTTCACGCCACCAGTGTCAGCCATCCGCCGCGAGGCCCTGGACCAGCGCGGCCGTCTGTGGATCCCGCCGCGCCGTCACCGCCAGCACCGCCCCGAACTGCTCGACCAGCCAGTCCCGCAACTCGTCCAGGGGCGGCTCCTTGCCCTCGTCGAGCCAGATCAGCGAGGCCGCTTCTACGGCCGTGATCCACATCCGTACGGTCATGCGCAGGCGGGGTCCGGGTTCGGCGACGCCGAGATGGCTGAGGATGTGCAGGGCGGCGGCCCGGCGGACGCCGTCCACGATGGCTGTCGTACGGGACGTCTCTACGACGCTGCCGCCCTGGAGCAGTGCGCTGAAACCGGCGTCGTGCTGGTCGACGAAGCCGAGGTAGCGGTCCAGGGCGCGGGCGAGGCGGCGGAGGAGCGGGCCCTCGCGGGGTTCGTCGAAACACTGCTGGAGTTCGTCGGCGGCGGAGCGCAGGGCGGCTTCGTAGAGCTGCTGCTTGCCGCCCGGGAAGTACCGGTACACCAGCGGGCGCGAGACCCCGGCCGCCTCCGCCACGTCGTCGAGGGAGACCTCCTCGGGCGCGCGGTGCGCGAAGAGGGTGAGGGAGGCTTCGAGAAGCTGGCTGCGCCGCTCCTCGACGTTCAGGCGGCGGTAGGCGGGCGCGGCAGGGGGCATGGGTGCAGGGTAGTCGGCGGCTGCGGGCGCGTCGTGGCTGGTCGCGCAGTTCCCCGCGCCCCTTAAGAACACCGGCTGGCCCATGTCTTTTAGGGGCGCGGGGAACTGCGCGACCAGCCCCCACCGGCCGGCACTATGAACTCAAGCCAGCAGCCCGGACGCCTTCCACAACCTCCGCCCCACACCCCGCAGCACACCGATGTCGTCCAAGAAGTCCGTCAGCTTCTTCGACCCGCTCTGCATGACCTCCCGCCGATGCCCACTCGCCCGCACCTGAGCCACCGCCTCCGCCCGATCAAGCCCTACGTTCGTGTAGACCTCGGGGTTGACGAACGCGATCGAGAAGATCCGCGCGAACTCCCCGGAGGTCACCCGGGTGAACTCCTGGGACCAGCGCGGCGCGGTGACCATCTGCCGCCTCAACTCCTCCCGGGCGTACCGCACATGACGCGCCTCCTCGACGACATGGATCCGCGTGACCCCCCGGACCAACGGCTGCACCCGCTCGTCCGGAAACGTCAACCTCTGCATCCAGTCGAGGACTTCCTCCCCGAGCAGCGTCGCCGTGAACGAACCCGGCGTCGTGGACACTGTCTTGAACAACCGCCCCAGGTTCTGATGGGCCCGGCTCACCGGATACCAGGGCGTGTCCCCACGCGAGATCAACCGCGCGAACATCTTCGAGTGCCGGCACTCGTCCTCGATCTCGGTCAGCGCATAGCGCACATGCGCACTGGTCGCCGCCTTGTCGTAGATGTGCCGCACGAGCAGCTGCATCAGGATCAACTCGAACCAGATGCCCAGCGAGGCGAGCGCCGCGGCCTCGTGCTGGGAGAGCAGGATGCGCTGCTCCTCGCCCATCCGTTTCCACAGCGGGGTGTCGTACAGGGACACCAACTCCGGCGGCCAGAACCACTTGCCGTCCTCGAAGGGCGCGGCCCAGTCCAGTTCCTTGTCGGGGTCGAAGGAGTGCTTGGCAGAGGAGGCGAGCAGCCGCTCGGCGACCTGTTCACGGTCCTTGAGCAGGCCGAGCGCGTCACGCAGCCCGTCGATCGCGTCGGCTTCGGTCAGGGTCGTCATGGTTCTCCCACCTCGCGGATCGGCGTGTGTTACCCGGGGTCACATCCTCCGAGGTCTTATGAGACTGCTTGTCAGCAAGCTCGTCAATCCCTCCTGCGGGACTTGTTGTCCGGAGGGGCGTCAGTTCGTTCGCGTGTACGGTCGGGGAGTGTCCATGCCACCACCGCCACAGCAGCCTCCGTATCCCCAACAGCCGTACGGCCAGCCGTCGTACGGTCAGCCGCCGTATGGCCAACAGCCCCAACCGCAACAGCCGTATGCGCAACAGCCCTATGCGCAACAGCCGTACGGCCAGCCGCCCGCCTCGCCGTACGGAGCGCCCTACCCGCAGCAGCCCTACGGTCAGCCTGTTCAGCCCGGGCAGCCGGGTCAGCCGGGTCAGCCCTACGGCTGGGGTGCCCCTCCGCCCGTGTTCCCGCCCCCGAAGAAGCGCAGGGTCGGGCTCGTCCTCGGCGTCGTCGGTGGGGCGTTCGGTGTCGGTGTGGCGACCATCGTGGCCATCGTGCTGATCGGCCAGAACGTCGACAGCGGCTTTCCCGAGGCCGACTACGCGCTGACGTTGCCCAAGACGCTGGTCGACGGCCGTTTCGAACTCGCCTCCGACCTCTCCGACACCGAGGGGCAGAAGATCGAGGAGGAGGCCGACGGCGCCTGGGACGCGAGGGACACCGTCGGTGTGGTCGGCACGTACGGCCTGAACGGTGATACGAGCAAGGGCACGCTGGCGCTCTCGGGGATGTACGGCCGGTTCAAGAACACGGACGAGGCCCGCGTCAGCATGCTGAAGGGCGCCGGCGAGGCCACCGGGGTGACCGTGGCCGTACCGCGGAAGGACTTCGCCGAAGGGGGTGTCACCATCTCCTGCGAGGTGCTCAGCCAGCAGAAGTCCGGGCTCACGCTCACCTATCCGACGTGCTCCTGGGCCGACGGCAACACCGCGGCTGCCGTCGCCTGGATGACCGCGAAGACCATCACCCAGGACCCCGAGGACGTGGACCTGGCACTCTCCGCGAGGATGACCCTCCAGGTCCGCTCGGAGACCCGCAAGGCCATCCACTGACGGACCCGCTCACCCCGCCGGAGCCGTGGGGCAGTGGCCGGCCGACACCCACCACAGGGCAGCCACCGCCTCCCGCCGCACCGAACGCTCACGAACCGAGCACCGCCTCCATCACCGCCTTCGCGATCGGCGCCGCGTCGCCGCCCCCGCTGATGTCCGACCGGTCCGCCGACGCGTCCTCCACCACCACCGCGACCGCCACCTTCGGCTCGATGTCCCGCTCGCCCTGCGCCCAGGACACGAACCAGGCATACGGCGTACCGGAGTTGCCGATGCCGTGCTGCGCGGTGCCGGTCTTGCCGCCGACGGTCGCACCGGGGATCGCCGCGTTCGTGCCGGTGCCCTCGGTGACGACGTCCTCCATAAGTTCCTTCATCTGTACGGCTGTTGCCGGGTGCATCGCCTGGCGGACGGGGCGTGAACCCGCCGTCGACACCGTCTCGCCGCCCCGCCGCGTCGTCCGTTCCACCAGATACGGCTCCCGCACCTGCCCGCCGTTGGCGACCGCCGCCGCGACCATCGCCATCTGCAACGGCGTGGCCCGCGTGTTGTACTGCCCGATCGACGACAGCGCCAACTGGGCTTTGTCCAACGTCGTGTCGAAGGTGCTGGGGGAGACCGAGAACGGGATCTTCACGTCGGCGTCGTTGAAGCCGAACGCCTCCGCCGTGGTGCTCATGTCCCGCACGCCCACATCCACCCCCAGCTTCGCGAACACCGTGTTGCACGACCACTCGAAGGCCGAGCGCAGCGGCGCGTCCACGCACCCGTCGCCCTCGTTCGTGAGGGTCGTCGAGGTGCCGGGGAGGGTGTACGGGTCGGGGGAGTTGGTCGCCGCGTCCAGGTCCGTCACCACCCCCGCGTCCAGCGCCGCCGCCGCGGTGACCACCTTGAACGTCGAACCCGGCGGATAGGTCTGCCGTACCGCCCGGTTGAGCATCGGCTTGTCCGGGTCGGCGTTCAGGCGGGCCCAACTGCGGTTCGCCGAACGGCCGTTGCCGGACAGGGATCCGGGGTCGTAGGACGGGGTCGAGACGAGGGCGAGGATGCGGCCGGTGGACGGTTCGATCGCGGCGACCGCGCCCGTGCGCGTACCGAGTCCGGCGTACGCCGCCTGCTGTGCGGCCGGGTTGAGGGTGGTGACGACGTTGCCGCCGGGGTTCTGGGCGCGGGTCAGGTCGTTCCACAGGGGGAACGGCGCGAGCATCGAGTCGGTGCCGGAGAGGATGTCGTCCTCGGAGTGCTCCAGGAGCGTCGTGCCGTACTCCTGCGAGGCGAAGCCGGTGACCGGGGCGTACAACGGGCCGTTCCGGTACGTCCGTTCGTAGCGGAGCTGCTCGCCGGAGTCGCGGGAGCCGGTGACCGGTTTCCCGCCGACGAGGATGCCGCCGCGTGGCTGGTCGTAACGGGCGATGGTGTGGCGGCGGTTGGCGATGTTGTCGTCGTAGGCGCGGGACCGGAAGACCTGGACGCGGGTGGCGTTCACCAGCAGGGCCAGCAGGAGCAGGGTGCAGAAGGCCGCGGCGAGGCGGATGTGGCGGGTCATGGAGTCGGTCACGCGGCCACCTCGATGTCGTACTGACGGCGGGCCGAGTCGCTCAGCCGGATCAGCAGGGCGACGATCGCCCAGTTGGTGACGACCGAGGAGCCGCCCTGGGCGAGGAACGGCATCGCCATGCCGGTCAGCGGGATCAGGCCCGTCACCCCGCCCGCGATCACGAAAACCTGGAGCGCCACGATCGAGGCGAGGCCGACCGCGAGCAGCCGCCCGAAGGGGTCGCGCAGCGCAAGCCCCGCCCGGTAGCCGCGCTCCACGAGCAGGCCGTAGAGGATGAAGATCGCGGAGAGGCCGGCCAGGCCCAGTTCCTCGCCCGCTGTCGCCAGGATGAAGTCCGACTTGGCGGCGAAGCCGATGAGGATCGAGTGGCCGAGGCCGAGGCCCGTGCCGAGCATGCCGCCGGCCGCGAACGCGAAGAGGGACTGGGCGAGTTGGTTGGGGCCGTGGCCCGCGTCGATCGACGCGAAGGGGTGCAGCCAGTCGAGGACCCGGCTGTGGACGTGCGGTTCGAGCCGGCCGACCGCGACCGCGCCGAGGGCCGCCAGCAGCAGGCCGACCGCGATCCAGCCGGTGCGGCCGGTGGCGACGTAGAGGAGGGTCACGAACAGGCCGAAGAAGAGGAGCGAGGTGCCCAGATCGCGTTCCAGGATCAGGACGCCCACGCTCAGCAGCCAGATCGCGACGATCGGGCCCAGCACGCGGCCGGTGGGGAGTTGGAGGCGCCAGACGCGGCGGCCCGCGTAGGCGAGCGCGTTGCGGTTGGCCGCGAGGTAAGCGGCGAAGAAGACCGCGAGCAACACCTTCGCGAACTCGCCCGGCTGGATGGAGAATCCGGCGATTCGGATCCAGATCCGGGCGCCGTTCACGGCTGGGAAGAGGACCGGGAGGGTGAGCAGGACGAGGGCTGCGGCCACGCAGACGTACGCGTAGCGCTGAAGGACCCGGTGGTCGCGGAGGGCGACGACCACGACGATGAAGAAGGTCACGCCCAGGGTGGACCAGACGAGTTGGGTGGGGGCGGCCCGGTCGCCGGGGGTCTCCAGGTCGAGCCGGTAGATGAGGACGAGCCCGAGGCCGTTGAGGAGCACCCCGATGGGGAGCAGGAGCGGGTCGGCGTACGGGGCCCGCAGCCGTACCGCGATGTGCGCGAGCAGGGCGAGCACGCCGAGCCCGGCGCCGTAGCCGGCGGCGCCGGGCGGAACCGTGCCGTTCTTGGCGAGACCGACAGCGCAGTAGCCGTACACGGAGAGGAGTACGGCCACGACGATGAGGGTGAGTTCGATGCCACGGCGCCGGGGGAGGCGTACAGCGGGTGTGGGAAGGTCCGCTGTGACGGTGGTTCCGGCGTTGGTCATGTCCGGAACTTACCCAAATGGTGCGGGTTGTGTGCCTTGGGTGGTGCGTGTGTCTCGTCCGTCAGCACCAGCGGGGCGCGGGCCCGATGTTGTCGATGTAGCGCGCCGAGCCCCAGGCCCAGGTGCCGTCCGTGAGGAGGTACCAGAGCGGGTTGCCCTGGACGTTCGAGCCGCCGGTCTTGCAGAAGATCGAGACGTGCTCGCCGCGGTAGGCGTACCGGATGACCCTGCTGCCGCGGTCCGGGCGTGAACGCAGGGCGAGTTGACCGGCCGTGACGACACCGCGGTAGAGGCGCGGGTTGTCGTGGTCGCCGTGGTCGTGGTCGCCCTGGTTGTCGTGGTCACCGCGGCCGCCGAAGTCGTCGTCACCCTGCTGGTTCCACCCACCGTCGTCCTGACGACTGACACCCGGGTCTTCGTCGCCCCACTCGTCATCGGCCACGGCGGGCGCAACGGCAGCGGCGGTCACCAGCGCACCGGCGGCAACCGCTATGCCGATCCGGCGGAGGGAGAGGCTGAGGGACATGGGGGAACCTCCAGGGGTGGGGCGAACCTGACTTATCGCCACATTAGGAGGGGTGGACGGGGGGCGCTCGCCACACTGGTCCACACGAGCACCGGTGGGGGCGGGTCCGATACGAGCGCGGCCCTTTGTCAACGCGGCCCACGCAGGCGCGCCCCCATAGGGGCGCGGGGAACTGCGCGACCAGCCACAGCGGGCCCGCAGTCAACGAACTACCCGCAGCCCCGAGCTCTCCACCTATCCGAGCGTCAACGTCGCAAGCGCCCCACCACCATCCCCGGCGCCCACATTCGAGAACTCCAACCGCGCCCCCAAAACCTCCGCCTGCCCCAACGCGATGGTCAACCCCAGCCCATGCCCCGTAGCCCCACCCTCCGTACGGAACCGCTGCGGCCCATGCTCGACGAGATACTCCGGATACCCGTCCCCGTGATCCCGCACAGCCACCACCGCCCCCTCCACGGTCACCACAACCGGCCCCCGCCCATGCCGATACGCATTGGCGACAAGATTCCCCAGCACCCGCTCAAGCCGCCGCCGATCCGTCTCCACCCACTCGTCCCGCACGACGACGACCTCCGCGTCCGCCCCCGACGCCCGCACCACCCGCTCGGCCACCGCCCCCAACCGCTCCGCGTCCAACTCCACCTTCTCCCGCCGCGTATCGAGCCGGGAGATCTCCAACAGGTCCTCCGTGAGCGTCCGCAACGCGGCCACCCGATCCCGCACCAGCTCCGTCGGCCGCCCCGGAGGCAACAACTCGGCCGCCGCGTGCAACCCGGTCAACGGCGTACGCAACTCGTGCGCCACATCCGCCGTGAACCGCTGCTCGCTCAGCAACTTCCCCTGCAACGAGGACGCCATCGTGTCGAGCGCGGCGGCCACCGCGGCCACCTCGTCCTGCGGCAGGGTCGCGTCCTTCGTACGGGGATCGTCCACCCGCGCGTCCAGGTCACCCGCGCTGATCCGCCGGGCCACCTGCGCCGTCCCGTGCAACCGCCGCGTCACCCGGGTCACCGCGAACGCGCCGACCAGCAGCGTCGCCCCGATCGCCAGCGCCGAGGACCAGACGATCGCCTGGTCGAGTCCGGCGATGGTGTCGGCGCCCTGCGAGTAGTCGACGGCCACGGCGAGCACCCGGTCGCCGGAGGCCGGTCCCGCCGCCCACATCGTGGGGTGCCCCCGGCGCTTGCCGACCATCGTGCCGCGCTCCCCGGCCGCCGCCAACTGCCGTAGCGGCAGGGGCATTTCCTCGGGATCGACGCCGGCGCCGTGCACGAGGGAGTCCCCGGCCTCGTACTGCGTCGTCGCCTCCTTCAGCCGTGACAGCGCGAGGTCGCGGGCCTGGCCGACGGTCCGGTCGGTCACCGAGACATGGACGAGTACGCCGAGCAGGGCGGCCAGCGCGCAGCACATCACGGTGATGAACACGGCGGCCTTGAAGGCGAGGGTCCCGGTCCACCGGGGCAGTGAGAGCCGCGTCACGGCGTCGCCGCGGAGGTGGGCACCGGCGTCGCGCGGCGCACCCCGTGCTTACGGCCGCCCGTGCGCAGGAACTCGTCGTGCGTCAGCAGCATCGCCTTCTGGTCCGCGTCCCAGGTCCACTGCACGCGGTACTCGTACCCCGCGAGCTCGGACGGCGAGCGGATGATCACCGAACGCCCGGCCAGTTCGACCCCGCTCACGGCGTCGTCGTTGGCCATGACCTGCACGAGCCGGTGCTTCTCGACGGTGTAGACGCGCACGGCGGTCATCTTGGTCGGCAGCAGCCGGAACCCGAGCGTGAGGTCGTCGCGTCCGTCGCCGGTGAGGTCGCGGTAGTAGGGCTTGAGAACGGGACAACCGCCACGGTCCCCACCGTTCTTCTTCTCGCAGTCGCCGATCCGCTCGGCGGTCCCCCGATACGGCGCCTTGGAGTCGTCGTAGTCACTCGGGTTCGCGGCGATCTCGGCGCGCACGACGGCGATCGGGTCCACCTCGCGGATGTCGTCGCCGGGGACGGTGACGCCCTTCACGGTCTCCGTGTCCGCCTCGTCGAAGTCGTAGGCGGGGGAGGCGGCGGGCGACAGATCCGGCCAAAGCTTGGCGGGACTGGTCGCCGTCGGGGTCGCCCCCGCGCCTTGCAGCGCGCCGGTGTCGCCGCAGGCCACCGCGGTCGCGAGCAGCAGAGCGACGGCGGCGGTGGTACGGGCGGCACGGGTGGCGCGCACGGGGCGACCGGGGCGACTGAGGGGCACTGCTCTCCTGCGGGGCGCTGGTGTCGGACCCATCCACCCTATTCGTAGGGAAGTCCTTTTTGTTCATATGTGCGGGTGGGTTGAGGGAACGATTACTCGCCCACTCTCCTACTCGGCCAGCTCCTCCAGCAGCCGGGCCGTGGACAGTCCGGTGCGCAGATACGCGACGAACAGTTCGTTGTGCAGCGCCCACGGGGACCGGCGGGAACGGATCAGCCGGATCGCCTCCTCCGTGGAGTACCCGCGGCGGACCAGCGCATGGGCGACGACCAGGCCCGACCTGTTGTAACCGGAGTAGCAGCGGACGAGCACCTTCCGCCCCTCGTCCAGCGCGTCACAGGCGGCGACGGCCAGCCGCATCACGCCGGCCAGCTGCGTCCCGTCCAGCGGCCCGTCCGGAATCGGCCACACATGGTGCTCGACGCCGGTATCAGGCCCGTGCCCGGGCAGCCGTAGCAGCGTCTGTACGAGATCGAACTCGTCCCGCACCACCGCGAACTCCAGTTGCCCCGAGCGGCCCCTGAACTCGTGACCGCCCATCCACAGACCGGGCGTGATCTCGCTCCACGGACTGTCCGGAGCGGGTACGTCGGGTTGCTTCCTGCGCGTCCGCAACGGCGCCTCCCCAAGCCCCAGCGACTGACCCAAAGGTAACCGGGTTCTTGCCCCTTGAGCACCCCGCCTGTTCCCATGGTCGAGGGGTGATGACGCATGAGCGGACTACGCGTCGTACCGACCTGGCGCCATGGTCAGGAACGGCTGTACGTCTGTCACACGGACGGAAGGAACGTCGCCTGGTACGACAGGGAGGCGGCCCGGATCAATCTGCTGAGCGAGGACCGCAGAGAGGACGTCCTGCACGCCCTCGGCCCCTTCCTCACCGGCCCGGTCACGGTGGGCCCGCCACCGGTACCGACCCCGGCGGAACTGGCCCGCCTGACCCTCCACCCCGACGACGACCTGGCCCCCAACCGCCCCGGCGAGGCCCTGCACGTGGCCCTGGACCGCGACCCGGGCCCGCAGCACCGGCTCCGCCCCGATGCCCGCCGCCGCGCTCTGACCGCGGAACAAGCGGTGGGCATGGCCCTGGACGACCTCGACGGCGCGGGCTGGCACACCCTCCACTCCATCCCCCTCCCCGGCGGCGACCGCCTCCACCACCTCCTGATCGGCCCCGGCGGCCTCTTCGCCCTGCACACGCTCCACGCCCGCAAACAACGCGTCCAGATCACCGACCCCATGGTCACCCTGGGCCGCCGAGACCCGCTCCCCCTGCTCCGCCGAGCCCGCTCCGACGCGGCCCGAGCGTCGTACGCGCTGACGGCCGAGGTCTACCCGGTCCTCGCCCTGTCCGGCCCGGCGGACGTCAGGGTGACGACGCCGCTGCGCGAGGTTCGCGTACTCCAGGACACGGAACTGTCCGGACTGGCTAGGACGGGCGGGGTGTTGAAGCCGGCGGATGTGGAGGCGTTGCACGCGATGGCGAGGGATCGGCATACGTGGGGGAGGGTGTGAGTGGCGTATCCCCACGTGACCCTCATCAGGGCAGGGCTCCCGCTTGTCCGGCGTCGAGCAACGGTTCCAGCAGATCGCCGTACTCGAGTAGTCGTAGCTCCAACTCCCTTGCCATGAAGGTGAGTTGATCCGGGTTCCCGCACGTCGACACCTCCTCCCACGTCACCGGTGCCGACACACACTCCGCCGCCCGTGCCCGCAACGTATAGGGCGCGGCCGTGGTCTTCCGCGCGGCGTTCTGACTCCAGTCGACGAACACCTTCCCCGCCCGCAGGCTCCGCGTCATCCGGTGCACGACAAGCCGAGGCAGAGCCGCCTCCGCCTCCATGGCCAACGCCTTCGCGTACTCGACGGCCCGCTCCGAAGACACCGGCGTCACCCCCGCCAGCACATGCAACCCCTTCGCCCCGGACGTCTTGACGTACGCCTCGATCCCGTCCGCCGCGAGCCGCTCCCGCAGCCACACCGCAACCTCGCAGCACTCCACGACGGTCGCGGGCGCCCCCGGATCAAGGTCGAAGACGAGTCGGTCGGCGAGACCGGGCGCCCTGATCACCCACTGCGGCGTATGAAACTCGGTGACGAGATTCGCCGCCCACATCAGGGACGCCAGATCCTGCACGAGCACCATCCGCGCCGGCCCCTCCGACCGGGGCACTTCCGCGGTGGTGACCCAGTCGGGCGTACCCGGCGGCACGTTCTTGGTGAAGAACACCTGCCCCTCGGGCCCGTCCGGGTACCGCAGAAAGGACACCGGCCGGTCGCGCAGATGGGGCAGCAGAACCTCGGCGGTGGTCGCGTAGTAGTGCAGGACCTCGCCCTTGGTGAAGCCGGTCGCCGGGTACAGCACCTTGTCCAGGTTGCTGAGCGCGACCCTTCGCCCCTCCACCTCTGTGATCGGCGTCATACGATGAGAATCCCACGGAAACGTGACGAACCGGACGCGAGCCGGAATCGCGATTCGGAACCGTAAGGCGGAACCGTAAGGCGGAATCGCGAGCCGGAATCGCGAGCCGGAATCGGAAGGCGGGTGCGGCAGGTGCGATCCATATGGAACGGCGCCATATCCTTCGGCCTGGTCAGCATCCCGATCAAGCTGGTGAACGCGACCGAGAGCCACTCCGTCTCCTTCCGCCAGATCCACACCGAGGACGGCGGCCGCATCCGCTACCGCAAGGTCTGCGAACTGGAGGACCGCGAGGTCGCCCAGGCCGAGATCGGCAAGGCGTACGAGGACGCGGACGGCACGATGATCCCGATCACGGACGAGGACCTGGCCCAGCTGCCGATCCCGACCGCGAAGACGATCGAGATCGTGGCGTTCGTCCCGGCCGACCGGATCGACCCGCTCCAGATGGACGCGGCGTACTACCTCTCCGCGAACGGCGTCCCCGCGGCCAAGCCGTACACCCTGCTGCGCGAGGCGCTGAAGCGCAGCCAGAAGGTGGCCATCGCGAAGTACGCGTTGCGGGGCCGCGAACGCCTCGGCATGCTGCGCGTGGTGGACGACGTGATCGCCATGCACGGCCTGCTCTGGCCGGACGAGATCCGCGTCCCCGAGGGCGTCGCCCCCGACACGAACGTCACCGTCCGCGACAAGGAACTCGACCTCGCGGACGCCCTGATGGACACGCTGGGCGAGGTCGACCTCGCGGACCTCCACGACGACTACCGCGAGGCGGTGGAGGAAATGATCACCGCGAAGGCCTCCGGCGAACACCCCGCGACGTCCCCGTCCCCGGCCCCCGGTGCGAAGGTCCTGGACCTGATGGCGGCCCTGGAGAAAAGCGTCCGAGAGGCGAAGGAGTCGCGAGGCGAGGAACCGGACGCCAAGGAGACGGACGGTACGGAAACGGACGGTACGGAAACGAGAGCGAAAGCCGAGGTCAGACGCATCTCACCCCGAGCGACCCCCAAACAGACCCCCGGCAAGAAGTCGACCTCCACGGCAACGAAGAAGACGACAACGACGACGAAGAAGTCCCAGTCCCAGTCCCAGCGCCAGTCCGAGTCCCCGGCATCGGCATCGGCATCGGCATCGGCGTCGGCGTCGGCGTCGGCGTCAGCGAAGAAGTCGACGCGAACGACCAAAAAGACGACGGCGACCAAGTCCACCACGACGGCGAAGAAGACCCCGGCAAAGAAGGCGACTCCCCGCAAGCGAACGGCCTGAGCGTCTTGGATCGGCCCCGGTCCGTGAAGATCGCCGCCCGCGAAGACGGCTCGATACGGACCCGCTTGGCCCAGGAACTCGGCGTACGCCTACCCAACTCCTGTTCCTGCGCGGGACGTTCGCCGATGGCGATGCGGAGATCGAGCATGTTCCGCCGGGCCCCGATCATGGAAAGCGGCGGGGCCCAGCGGGTCGACCAGGTTGGTCATCGGCCTACGGACGCGGGGCGCACCAACCCGTGTGACTGCCGCCTTGGCCATTGGAGTAGTCGTACAGCTGGAAGTAGAAGTACGAGCTGGTGATGGGACCGAAACGGCCGTCCACCGTCAGCACCTTGCGGCCGTAGCTCTGGTTGATCTTCGTCTGGGCGTTCTTCACCGCCTGCTCGGTGTTGCCCCCGAAGTCCCTGTCCTCAACGATGCCCTGGCTGTAGCAGGCGTTCAGGCTCTCCTGCACGACCAGCACGGCGAGGTTGTTGTCCCCCCGGACCACGACGCAGTTGAAGTTTCCTGCGCCCGCCGACGGCACATGGATCTTCAGGTCGGGAGCTATCACGACGTTGGTGAAGCCGGTGCAATGGACCTCGGCGGCCGCTGCCTTGGGCGCAACCGGCGCCGCGGACGCGGTGGGCGCGAGCACCAGACAGCCGGCGGCGGAGACGAGCGCGAGCGTGCCCGCGGCGATGGCCTTCCTCATGTTTCCCCCATGAACGGACTGGATGTTGCGTGACCGGCGAGAAGAGGACGCGACACGGCCTCTCGGCGTCGGCACGGGTAAGAACTTCGATGGCATGGATGACCTTCCAGACTCTCGGCGATTCTTGAGTGCTGAGTGCTGAGTGCTGAGTGCTGAGTGCTGAGTGCTGCGGGCTTGAGGCTGTGGCGGTCCGGGGATGAGGAGAGCAGGAACCAGGCCACACAGACCCCTGCCGGGATCCCCCCGGAAGCCGATCCCGGCAGGAGCCTGCGGGACGCAACGATGGCAGGACGGCGCTGAGAGGAACCTGAAGGTTCCTGAGGACTCTTCAGGTTCCTCTCAGCGCCCGGCGGCCATGCTGAGGGCATGCGGATACTGGTGGTGGAGGACGACCGGCGGTTGGCGGATCTGCTGCGCCGGGGCCTGGTCGGCGAGGGGTACGCCGTCGACGTCGGGCACGACGGACGCCGTGGTCTGGAGCTCGCGCTGGAGAACCCCTACGACGCGGTGGTACTGGACGTGATGTTGCCGTACGTGAACGGCTACCGGCTGTGTGCCCGGCTGCGGGAAGCGGGGCAGTGGGTGCCGGTGCTGATGCTGACGGCCAAGGACGGCGAGTACGACCAGGCCGAAGGGCTGGACACCGGCGCGGACGACTACGTGACCAAGCCGTTCTCGTTCATCGCGCTGGCCGCCCGATTACGGGCCCTGATCCGCCGGGGCCGCCCGGAGCGACCGACGGTTCTGCATGTCGGGGACCTCGAGGTCGACCCGGCCTCCCGACGATGCCGTCGCGGGACGGTGCCCGTCGTACTGACGGCCCGTGAGTTCGCTGTACTGGAGTACCTGGCCCAGCGAGCCGACGAGACCATCTCCAAGACCGAGATCCTCCAGCATGTGTGGGACGAGCATTTCGACGGCGACGTCAACATCGTCGAGGTCTACGTCAGCGCCCTGCGCCGCAAGATCGACGCACCGTTCGGTCGGCACACCATCCGTACCGTCCGCGGCGCCGGCTACCGCCTCGACCCGGCATACCGGGGCCGACCGTGACCTGGGTCGGTGCACGACAGCTGCTGCGTCGTATGCGACCGGGCACCATCCGTATGCGACTGGCTCTCCTGGCCGCCGTCATCACCCTCGTCCCGCTCACCGCGGCCGCGATACCCATCGCGCGCACGGAGCGGACTGCCCAGATGCAGAACGCCGATCGCAAGGCAGCCGAGATGAGCTGGGCCATCGACACGATGATCAGCGGTCTCCACGGCAGAAACCCACCTGACTGCACTCGGTCCTTCCAGCCGGCACACGAGTCCCCGGACAAGGACGTCAGTCTGTGCCGACCTACCCAGAAGACGAGGGAGAGTTCGGGGAACCTGTCACTGATTCCGTGGACCGACCCGGTTCGCGGGCCCATACCAATCCGCCAGATCATCTACCGCAAATATGTGCACGCAGGCGTCGACGACATCGCTGTCACACAGTCTCTTGAGGCAGAGCAGACCCGTTTGAACACGATCGTCTGGTTCCTCATCGGCGCCATGGTGGGCATGACGCTGGTGGTGTCGGGCACGACATGGTTCGCCGCCGGCCGGGTACTGCGCCCGGTCGAGGCCATCCGCGCCGATTTCGCCGACCTGAGCGCACACCATCTCGATCGACGTGTCCCAGTTCCTCGCACCGGCAACGAGATCGCCCGCCTGGCCATCACCATGAACTCCACGCTCGACCGCCTGCAAGGAGCCGTCGAACAGCAGCGTCAGTTCACCGCCGACGCCTCCCACGAACTACGCACCCCCCTCGCCTGCCTGCGCACCGAACTCGAACTCGCCCTCCACCACCCCCACACCGCCGACTGGCCCCGCGTCGTCCGCGCCGCACACGACGACACCCTGCGCCTCCAAACCCTCACCACCGACCTGCTGCTCCTCGCCCGGCTCGACGCCGGACCCACCGACCAACCCCCAGGCCCAACCATCGACCTGACCGATCTGGTCCGGGACGAGACGAGCCGACGGACGCCGCCACCCCACCTCACCCTGACCGTCCACGTCGGTCCCGAGCCGATCACCGTGAACGGCCAACAGGCCCTCCTGGCCCGTGTGCTCGGCAACCTCCTCGACAACGCCGAACGCCACGCCGCCGGCACCATCACGGTTCGTCTCGCCTACGACACCGAGCACCGGCAGGCCGTCCTCGAGGTTCTCGACGACGGCCTGGGCATTCCCTCGGAAGACCACCAGAGGATCTTCGAACGCTTCAGCCGCCTCGACGACGCACGCACCCGCGACGGCGGCGGCGCAGGACTCGGCCTCGCCATCGCCGCACGCATCGCCACCACACACCACGGCACACTCACCATCGTCCCAAGCTCCCAGGGCGCCCACTTCCTCCTGCGCCTCCCCACAAGCACCCCGCCGCAAGACCCACTGACCACAGCGGCTTTTTCCAGCCCCACCGAGGCGACCTGAATCGGCCCTGCCCGTGACTGGCTCGGACGGCCAAGTGGGTCCGTATCAAGCCGTCTTCCCGGGCAGCGACCTTCACAGACCGGGGCCGATTCGAGACGCCTCGACGGCCCCAGATCGCGTCGCCGCAGCCATGTGAAGAGACCTCTGGCGAAGACCCCGGCGAAGAGAGCAACTCCCCGCAGGCGATCGGCTTGAGCCGCAGTCCTCCCGGCGATTTCGGCGCAGTGCTACCCCGCCCGCCGTCACCGCCACGAGGTCCACCGCGCCCGCGAAGAGACCTCTGGCGAAGACCCCGGCGAAGAGACCGACTCCCCGCAGAAGAGAGCAACTCCCCGCAAACGAACGGCCCGAGCCACAGTCCCCTTCCCGGTCCCCGCGCAGCGCCACCCACCCACTCAGCCACCCACCCACCGCCACCACGACCACCACCTCGCCCAGCTCACCGCGCCCGCGAAGAAACCGCCAACGACCCCGGCAACGACCCCGGCAACGACCCCGGCAACGACCCCGGCAATGACCTCGGCAATGACCTCGGCAATGACCTCGGCAATGACCTCGGAAAGCCCCCCCCGCGAGCAACCAGCCCGAGCCGCCCCCTCTCCCCGCCCCGCCCCCGCCCCGCGCTACCCCACCCGCCGCAACGCCAACACCGCGTTATGCCCCCCGAAACCAAACGAGTTACTCAACGCGAGATCCCCCACCCCCGGCACACCCGCACGCACACCCGCAGACACACCCCCGAGCCCACCCCCAGGCAACTCCCGCGCCACCCCCATCACCACATCCAGCCCGATCGCATCATCCAGCTCACTCCCCGCCCCCACAGTCGGCGGCACCACCCCGTGATGCAACGTCAGCACCGTCGCCACCGCCTCAACCCCACCCGCAGCCCCCTGCAGATGCCCGAGATTCCCCTTGAGCGCGGTAACAGGAACGTTTCTGCGACCGAACACCGCCCGCAATGCCCCCGCCTCGGCGAGATCCCCCTCCACCGTCGCCGTCGCATGCGCGTTCACATGGACGACGTCCGCGACATACCCGCCCGCGTCCCGCACCGCCCGCCGCACGGCGAGCGCGACCCCGGCGCCCGACGGATCCGGCGCCGCCATGTGATGCGCGTCGGCGGACAGTCCCCACCCCGCCGCCTCGCAGTAGATCCGCGCCCCACGCGCGCGTGCGTGTTCCTCGGCCTCCAGGACGAGCACCCCCGCGCCCTCCCCGTTCACGAACCCGTCCCGGTCCTTCGCGAACGGCCGTGACGGTGACGAACCGTCCGCCAACCCCCGCGTGGACAACGCCCGCATCGCCGCGAACGACGCCATGATCGCCGGCGTGACGACCGCCTCGGCCCCACCCGCGAGGGCGATGTCGACCCGGCCGTACCGTATGCGGTCGATGGCCGCCCCGATCGCCTCCGTGCCGGAGGCACACGCCGCGGTGACTGTGCGGGCCTCGCCGGTGATGTGCAGGTCGAGGGAGACCTGGGACGCGGCCTGCGACGGAACGGTCATGGGCGTGGTGAGCGGCGAGACGCCGCGCGGCCCCTTGTCCCGCAGCTTGCGGTCGCCGCCGACGAGCACGGACGCGTCCCCGAGAATCGCGCCGAGACTGACCCCGACCCGTTCCGGATCGAGCCCGCTCTCGCGCGTGCCGCCCGCCACGAAACCGGCGTCGCCCCACGCCTCCCGCGCGGCCAGCACCGCGAACTGCGCGGCCCGGTTCATCCGCCGCGCCGCCTGACGCGGCAGCAGCTCCATCGGATCGACGGGCACGGTCCCGGCCACCCGCACGGGCAGCTCCGCGAACTCCTCCCCGTCCAGTTCCCGTATCCCGTGCCGCCCGTCGAGCAGCCCCCGCCACAACTCGTCGACCCCGACCCCGAGCGGCGTAACGGCCCCCAGCCCGGTGACCACCACCCGCCGCGGCCCTCCCACGGCCGCCACCACCCGCTCCGGCCGCGGATGATGCCGTACGACGAACTCGCCACCGGAACCGGAACCGGCACCCGAGGTCTCCGCACCAGCCCCCGGCGTCTCCGCACCACCCCACCCCCGAACCTCCGCATCGCTCAAGACGTCATCCCCCGACCCCCCGTCCAGATCCCGATGCCACACCCCCCACCGCCGCACGTACGACACCTCGTCCGCCCCCGGATCCACCACCCGCAACGAACTCACCCGGTCGCCCTCCCGGAACTCGACGGACGCGAGGTCATCGGAGACGAGTCGCGGCACTGACCCCACATCCAGTCGCCGGCACCCGCTGATCACCCGGCGGTCGCGGCCGAGCACCTCGTCGTGGTCCGTTCCGCCGAGCGGTGGCCGCAGGGTGACGCGGATCGTCTCGGGCGTCTCGGGGAGGGTGTGGGTGACGACGTACCAGCAGGCGCGTTCGGCGTCGTCCGGGGTCAGGGCGATCAGGTCGCCCGGGATGACCTCGGCGGCGGTCACCGGGTGGGGCGCGAAGGGGACTTGCGACGAATCGGATGAATTGGACATATC
Organism: Streptomyces prunicolor; assembly: GCF_045162825.1. Classification (NCBI taxonomy): domain Bacteria; kingdom Bacillati; phylum Actinomycetota; class Actinomycetes; order Kitasatosporales; family Streptomycetaceae; genus Streptomyces; species Streptomyces prunicolor. The sequence goes on from NZ_CP108676.1 coordinate 7,312,425, forward strand.
GATACACGCTTCCTGGGGACGGAACAGGCTTATGCCCTACGGCAAACCATCCCGAGTGAACTGGATCAAATCGGAAAAAGCGACGGTTGAACGATGAACCTGTTGCGCCCCGGGAGCTTTCAAGGTCCGCTGAAATGGGGCGAGTTGTCCAGTTGATCGCCGGGGTTATGTGTGGAACATCACTTTCGTGGCCGTCGCAGCCGCCCCCGCGCTCACTTGTTCCCTGGATTTAACGCGAGACCCTCTGGCAACTCCCTTTCTACGCGCGTAACTTGAGCCGACTCCCCACAGGCACCCGGTATCGGCAGCTACACGAAGTACGAGGAGACCGCCAGCGTGTCCAGACCTGAAGGGCGCAGACCCCGCGCCCGCCGCACCGCCCAAGCGATCGTCTCGGTGGGCGCGGCGGGAGCATTCGCCTTCACCGCCCTGCCCACCGCGTCCGCAACTCCCTCCGCCTCGGCGGTCATTGCGGAGGTATACGGCGGCGGGGGCAACTCGGGAGCGACCTTGACCAGGGACTTCGTCGAACTCGGCAACGCCGGTTCGACGGCCTACGACCTGTCGGGCTACAGCGTCCAGTACCTGCCCGGAACGCCTTCCTCCGGCTCCACTTGGCAGGTCACCGCCCTCACCGGCGCGATCGCCCCCGGCGCCCGCTACCTGGTCGGCGAGGGCACCGGCAGCGGCGGCACGACCGCGCTGCCGACCACCGACGCCACCGGCTCGATCGCGATGAGCGCCACCTCCGGCACGATCGCCCTGGTCTCCGGCACCACCGCGCTCACCTGCAAGACCGTCGCGGACTGCGCGGCCGACCCGAGCATCGTCGACCTCACGGGCTACGGCACCGCGGTCGTCCGCGAGGGCAGCGGCCCGGCCACCGGCGCCTCCAACACGGCTGGCGTCGCCCGCGCCGACTCGCTCGCCGACACCGACGACAACGCGGCCGACTTCACCGCCGGTACCCCGTCACCGGTCAACTCGGCCGGCCAGACGCCCGGTTCGGGCGACGGCGGCGGCGACGGTGGTGACGGCGGCTCGCCCACCGACCCCGGTACCGTCCGCGTCCACGACATCCAGGGCACGACCCGCCTCTCGCCGTACTCCGGCCAGACGGTCACCCGCGTCCCGGGCATCGTCACCGGCGTCCGCAGCAGCGGCTCCCTCGGCTACTGGATCCAGGACCCGACGCCCGACACCGACCCGCGCACCAGCGAGGCCGTGTTCGTCTACACCGGTTCCACCAAGCCCACGGTGGCGGCGGGCGATTCGGTCCTGGTCACCGGCAAGGTCAGCGAGTACTACCCGAGCAGCACCAGCCAGTCGAACACCGAGATCACCGGCCCGACCACCACGGTCCTCTCCAGCGGCAACGCCCTGCCGGACGCCGTGACGCTGGACGCGACCTCGGTCCCCGACGCCTACATCCCGACCGCGTCCGGCGGCAGCATCGAGTCCCTCGCGCTCCAACCCACCGTCTACGCCCAGGACTTCTACGAGTCCCTGGAGGGCATGCGGGTCACCTTCGCCGACGCCCGCGTGGTCGGTGCTTCGGACGCCTACGGCGAGCTGTGGGTCACGGTCAAGCCGAACGAGAACGCCACGGCACGCGGCGGCACCCTCTACTCCTCCTACGACCAGCCCAACACAGGCCGTATCGAGGTGATGTCGCTCGACACCACCTCAACGTTCCCCGTGGCCAACGTAGGTGACGAACTCTCAGGTACGACCACGGGCCCGCTCGACTACTCCACCTACGGCGGCTACAACGTCCAGGCCACCCAGCTCGGCACCCTCGTCGACAAGGGCCTGAAGCAGGAGGTGACCCGCCGTCAGAAGAAGGACGAGCTCGCGGTCGCCACGTACAACGTGGAGAACCTGGACGCGCTCGACACCCAGGAGAAGTTCGACCGGCTCGCCGAGGGCGTCGCGGTCAACCTCAACTCGCCCGACATCGTGGCCCTGGAGGAGATCCAGGACGACAACGGCGCGACGAACGACGGCACGGTGACGGCCGAGGGCACCCTGAAGCGGTTCACCGACGCGGTCCGCGCGGCCGGCGGCCCGGCGTACAAGTGGCGTTACATCTCGCCGACGAACAACGCGGACGGCGGCGAGCCCGGCGGCAACATCCGCCAGGTCTTCCTCTTCAACCCCAAGCGGGTCTCCTTCACCGACCACAAGGGCGGCGACGCGACCACGGCCACGAGCGTGGTGAAGACCCGCAAGGGCGTCGAACTCACCTACTCCCCGGGCCGTATCGACCCGACCAACGCGGCCTGGGAGGACAGCCGCAAGCCCCTGGTCGGCGAGTTCACCTTCCAGGGCGAGCAGGTCTTCGTGATCGCCAACCACTTCATCTCCAAGGGCGGCGACCAGCCGATCCACGGCCGCTACCAGCCCCCGGCCCGCAGCTCGGAGACCCAGCGCGCGGCCCAGGCGGCGGAGGTCAACACCTTCGTCAAGTCCCTGCTGGCGGCGGACAAGAACGCCAAGGCGGTCGTCCTCGGCGACCTGAACGACTACGAGTTCTCCCAGACGGTGACCACCCTGACGGCCGACAAGGTCCTCAAGCCCCTGATCACCACCCTCCCCGCCGCCGAGCGCTACACCTACGTCTACGACGGCAACTCCCAGACCCTGGACCACATCCTGACCAGCCCCGCGGTGACGTCCTTCAACTACGACGTCGTCCACATCAACGCGGAGTTCGCGGACCAGGCGAGCGACCACGACCCACAGATCGTCCGCATCGACGTGTCGAAGTGCCGTAGGCACTAAGGCTGTTGGAGGGTGACGGGGCGGAACGGCACGAGCCGTCCCGCCCCATCACCATGACCGATCGGCAGGGCGGTGGCCCGCCGGGCACTGGCCGTGCTGTACCAGGCGAAAAACACACGCCGCCTTCTGGTCCCGGGCAGGGCAACCCCCAAGGGGCGCGGGGCTGTGACATTTGCGGCTCCGCCGCGCGGGCGCGACCAGCCACAGCAGACCCGCACTCGCAAGACAACACAAGCCACTCAGACGCTGATGCGCACACCCCGGTCCACCGCACTCCGCCCCACCACCATGACCAGCCCGACCCCCACCACCAGCCCCACCGCAGGCAACACCGGGAACCGCCCGCCATAGGCAAACCCATGCCCGGCGAACCAGATCAGCGCACTCACACTCGCCGCCATCCCACCCCACAACGCCCAAGGCCGACGCGGGAGTTCAAGCGGCAGATCACCCGGCCGAGTCCGCTCGTACACCGCCGCGAGCCCCCGCTCCAACGGCCCCAGCGCCCCTACGACCCCCACCAGCACCACCCCGAGCACAGCCAGCCACGGCACCCGCAACGCCCACCAACTCCCCGACCCGTAAGCCGGTTCGGGCGCGAGCCCGGTGAGATAGAAGGCGCCGGCGACGATCAGCACCGGCAACATGTGCCACAGGTAGAGCGTCATACTGGCCCCGCCCAACGGCCGTACCAGCCCCCACAGTTGCTCGCGCTCCAACAGCCTCCGCAGGACCGGCGCGAGCAGCAGCGCCACCCCGACCTGCCCAACTGCCCACGCCAGCATGGCCGCCGACGGGGGATTGGTGTTGCTGGGACTCTGCCCGGTCACCAGAATCAGGCTCACCGGGAACGGCCCGAACGCGACCAGCACGGCGAAGACGACCGCACCGCCCACGGCCATGCAGACGGAGACGGGGGACCGTTCGGCGAGGAGCATGTCCCGCCAGCAGAACCCCAGTTGATACGCGACGCCCCACACGAGCACGTAGTTGAGCAGCCCGACGAAGGGCGCGTGCACGGCGACCACCAGCGCATCGGCACCGACCGCGACCGCCCCCATCACCACCGGCACGCGCAGCCCCCACCTCCGATGTGCCGTGTGCAGCACCGGCGTTGCCGCGCTGAGCAGCAGATACACCGGCAGGAACCAGAACTGCATGGCCATCGCCCACCCGACGAGCGCGAGGATGCCGGGATCCACCCCGACCGCCGAGCAGATCGCGACGGCGACCAGCACCAGCCCGCTGTACACCCCGGCCGGCAGCAGCAGCCGTAGCGCCCGCTGTCCCACCCAACCGGTCGCCGTACGGCCCTCGTTGCGGGCCCGCGCCCAGGAGCCGCCCGCCGCATGGCCGCCGGCCAGGAAGAACAGCGGCATGATCTGGAACCCCAGAGTGAGCCACTGGGTCCAGGGCACGGTCGCGAGCAGCTCCGGTGCGCTGATCGCCCCGTCGGGCTCCCGCACCAATCCGGTGATCAGCCAGTGCCCGAACACCACCAGCACGATCGCCCACGCCCGAAGGAAGTCGACGTAGCGATCCCGGCCCCCGATGCCCCCGCTCAAGTTCCCCATAAGTCGCCATGGTGCGCCCGGTGAAAGGGAGTTGAGAGGAAGGTGCGCCGTCCCGCAACCAATCCGTGCCCGTCACGACACCCGTCGTCGAGCCGCGGCGGTCCCGCCGACGCTCCCCGAAACCCTTGACCCGCCCTTGCCTTGACTCGCCCCTGTCAACGCTGCTTCCCTGAGCCAACACAGCGAATTGGTCTGCACCAATATCGCGCAGGGATTGAATCGATTCACCCCCCCATCCCCCTCTGTGGAGGTCGCGCATGCGTACCCGATCGAGATCCCGCTCCCTCCTGTCCGCCCTCTCCACCGCCCTGCTGGCCGGAGCCCTCGCGGCGGCCGGCCTCACCTCGGCGGCGGCGCCCGCCTCCGCGGCCTCCGCCCCGAACCCCTGGCCCGCCCATGTCTTCGCGCCGTACTTCGACGCGGGCTCGGGAAACGTTTCCCTCACCGATGTGGCCAACAACTACGGCACCAAGTTCTTCACCGCCGCGTTCGTCGACGGCCCCGGCTGTCAGTGGCAGGTGCCGGGCCAGTCCGCCCTCCAGTCGCAGATCGACGGCATCCGCGGCCTGGGCGGCGACGTCTCCATGTCCTTCGGCGGCTACACCGCCGACACCTCGCTCACCGAGATCGGCGACTCCTGCTCCAGCCCCGAGGCGGCGGCAGCGCAGATCGAGAACGTCATCACCACCTTCAACCTCTCGCACGTCGACTTCGACATCGAGTCGGCGTCCCTCACCAACTCCTCCGGCATCGACCGCCGCGACAAGGCCCTTGCCCAGGTGCGCAGTTGGGCCGCCAACAACGGCCGCTCACTCTCGATCTCCGTCACCCTCCCCGCCCTCCCCAGCGGCCTCTCGGGCGACGGCCTGAACGTCCTCAACAACGCGCGCTCCAACGGCTTCACCCCGGACATCGTCAACCTGATGACCATGGACTACGGCTCCTCGGGCACCGACATGGGCAACGCGGCCAACACGTCCGTGGACGCGGCGGCGAGCCAGGTCGCGAGCGCGTTCGGCATCTCCACCTCCGCCGCGTACGCCAAGCTCGGCAACACCCCGATGATCGGCCAGAACGACAGCGCGGGCGAGATCTTCACCCTCGACAACGCCCGCAGCGTCGAGGCCTTCGACGCCTCGCGGGGCATCGCGCTGGTGTCGTACTGGTCGCAGAACCGCGACAACGGCGGTTGCCCCGGCCAGACTTCGGCCTCCGGCAGTTGCAGCGGCGTCAGCCAGAACACCGGTGACTTCGCGCGGATCTTCCAGCCGTTCACCTCGGGCAGCAGCAGCGGTGGCGGGGGAACCGGCTCAACTGCGCAGGCGCTGCCAGGGACTTGGGCCCAGTGCGCGAGCGAGAACGGCACCTGCGCGGTCAGCGGTACGACGGCGGTCGCCTACGGCGCGAGCGGCAGGTTCAACTACGCGACGGAGACCGGCTCCACGCCCTGCACCAACGCGGTCTTCGGCGACCCGATCTCCGGCACCGCGAAGTCCTGCTACGGCCAGAGCGCCCCGCCCGCGACCAACGTCTGGACTTCCTGTGCGGCCGAGGGCGGCACGTGCGCCTTCTCCGGCGTGATGACGGTGGCCTACGGCGCGGGCAGCTCCTTCACCTACGCGACCCTGCCCGGCGGTACGGCATGCTCCAACGCCGTGTTCGGCGACCCGGCCTCCGGCACCGCCAAGTCCTGCTACCTGATCGGCGCCCCGCCGTCCTTCGCCACCTGGACCAACTGCGCGGCGGAAGACGGGACTTGCACCTTCTCCGGCACCCACGAGGTGGCGTACGGCGCGGCCGGACGGTACGTGTACCGGTCCGTGTCCGGGTCGACCGGGTGCGGCAACGCGGTCTTCGGTGACCCCATCTCCGGCACCGCGAAGTCCTGCTACGTGCAGTAGCCGCACCTCTGAAGTCGCTGCCGATGTCCATGCCGATTTCGCTCGGTCGGCCGGCGGGTTGAACGTTTCAATCCACCGGCCGCCGGGTTCCGCACGTTCCGCCAGCTCCTCACACGGAAGGCCGGACGATGTTCAGATCGATGTTCAGATCGATGTTCAGATCGAAGCTCGGATCGATGTTCAGATCGAAGCTCGGATCGAACGACACCCGCACCACCGGACGCAGGCCGCGGCCGAGACGTCTGGTCTGGCTGGCGACCCTGGCCCCGATGGTCGCCCTGCTCTACGGCGCCACGACCACCGAGCCCGCGACCGCCGCCGCCCCCGGAGCACCCTCCGGCTGGTCCACCGTCTTCACCGACGACTTCAACGGCTCGGCGGGATCGGCCCCTTCGTCGGCCAACTGGAAGTTCGACACCGGCCCGGGTTCCAGCTTCGGGACCGGCGAGATCGAGACGATGACCGACTCCACGGCCAACACCCACCTCGACGGCAACGGCAACCTGAACATCACCGCGCTGGGCTCCGGCAGTTCGTGGACCTCGGGCCGGATCCAGACCCCGACCGCGAACGTGGGCGCACCGGCGGGCGGCAAGCTGGAGGTCGTCGCGTCCATCCAACAGCCCAGCCCCGCAAGCGGGTTGGGCTACTGGCCGGCGTTCTGGATGCTGGGCCCCGGCCAGTGGCCGGAGAACGGCGAGATCGACGTCATGGAGGACGTCAACGCCCTCTCCGACGTGGCCGGCACGATTCACTGCGGCACCTCCCCGGGCGGTCCCTGCAACGAGGGCACCGGAATCAGCAGCGGCCTGCGCGCCTGCTCCGGCTGCCAGAACGGCTTCCACACGTACGCGATGATCCTCGACCGCACCAACACATCGGCGGAGACGATCACGTTCTACCTGGACGGCAACGCCTACTACTCGGTCTCCGAGGCCCAAGTGGGCACCGCCACCTGGCAGGCGGCCTTCGACCACAACCAGTCGATCATCCTGGACCTGGCGATGGGCGGCACATTCCCGAACGCGACATGCGGCTGCACCACGCCCACGGCGTCGACATCGTCGGGCGGCACCCTGAGCGTCGACTACGTAGCGGCGTACACGACGACCGGCGCCACGGGCTCCACCACCCAAGCTCTACCCGGCACTTGGACCCAGTGCGCCGCCGAGAACGCCACCTGCGCCCTCAACGGCACATCGGCGGTGGCCTTCGGCGCGAACGGCCGCTTCAACTACACAACAACGACCGGCTCAACTCCCTGCACCACGGCCGTATTCGGCGACCCGACGTCCGGAGTGGTGAAGTCCTGCTACGCGGAAGCGGCACCCCCGGCAACCAACATCTGGTCCCCGTGCGCGTCGGAGAACAACACCTGTTCCTTCTCCGGCGTGATGACGGTCGCGTACGGCGCCGCGGGTTCGTACCGCTACGCCACGCTCCCGGGCGGCACTCCCTGCACCAACACGGTCTTCGGCGACCCGATCTCAGGCACGGCGAAGACTTGCTACGTCGTATCGCCACCCCCGACCTTCGCGACCTGGACGACCTGCGCGGCGGAGAACGGCACCTGCTCCTTCTCCGGCACCCACGAGGTGGCGTACGGAGCGAACGGCCAGTACTTCTACGGCTCGTTCAACGGGGGCACCCCCTGCACCAACGGGGTGTTCGGTGACCCGGCAGCAGGAGCGACGAAGACCTGTTACTACCAGTAACAATGTGCAGGTGGGAGGCCCGCCGTTACTCACTTTCGGGTGACGCTCCCGGCGGGCCCGGGGTGGCGCACCGTGGCGAAAACGGAACCCGGCCCAGTGCCCACAAGGCATGTCGTCCTGCCAGGGCGTCAACCTGGTGCATCACGCACATAAATGGACGGTACAGCCGACAGTCACGGAAATACGACCGACTCGTAACACGATTCACGTATCGCTCATATCCCGTCCGCCCGGTGGAGAAGGTGTGGGTGTGCGGCCAACAGGCCGCCACCCGCACACCGCACAGCCCGGGGTCCGGCCGTAGCCGTATCCAGGGAAGTGCCCGCACCATGCTGGGGGAACCCGTGACCTCTTCACCTTCCGTGTCCGTCCGCCGTCTGGCCGCAGCCGCTCTGGCTGCCGGCGCTCTCGTCGGCGCGGCGGCACTGCCGGCGACCGCGGCCGACCACGCGGCCCGGCCGAGCGTGGAGATCAGCCGCGTGCAAGCCGACTCTCCGGGGCCGGACGACCGCTCCGCCCGTTCGCTGAACAACGAGTGGGTGGAGATCACCAACCACGACCGTCGTAGCGTCAACCTCGACGGCTGGAAGCTGTCGGGCAAGGACGGCAAGACCTACACCTTCCGCCACTACCGCCTCGACGGCCACGCCACCGTCCGCGTCCACACCGGAAAGGGCCGCGACACCGCCAAGGACGTCTACCAGGACCGCCGCGACTACGCCTGGGACAACCGCTCCGACACCGCCACCCTCCGCAACGACCACCGCCGCCTCGTGGACGACAAGTCCTGGGGTGGCCACGGGGGCGGCGGCCACAACGGAGGTGGCGGCCACAACGGCGGCGGCGGTCACAACGGCGGCGGCCACGGTGGCGGCGGCGGCCACCACTGATCACCTGCGCAACGGCGTTATGACGCTATGGCGCTATGGCGCTATGACGCCGTGAGGCCCAAGCGGTGACGTGACATCCGCGGCGTGCCGCCCCATCCAGGGGCGGCACGCCGCTCGCGTATGCGGCACGCACCCCTCACCCCTCACCTCTCACCCACCGCCCGCGCCGAGGGAACGTGTGGGTAGCCTCGTTCCGACCACACGGCAGGGACGGGGGAGTTCAGGCGATGGCGAAGAAGCCGGTACGCGCGGCGCTGGGAGACATCTGGCTCAAGTGCCAGGTCTGCCAAGGAGATCTGTTCCGCGACCGCGGCATCCTCCTCAACAGCACCGGCATGGAGTTCATGAAGCTGGCCTGGGCCGACGAGAACGCCACCGGCCTGATCTGCTGGCGCTGCGGCTACGTCCACCTCTTCGTGAACAAGGACATCAAGCTGTACCGGGCGGACAAGTAGCGAAGACCGCCCGCGGAACCAACAGGACTCCCGAACCACTCCACTTCCGCGCGGCGCTCCCGCTGAGCCCCACCAACTGGTCAGGCGGATCGGATGACTTGAGTGGATCAGGCGGATCTTGCCGGCCAAGCGGATCGGACCGGTCAGGCGGCCTGGGCTCGCTCGGCGGCGAGCAGACGCGCGAGGTCGTCGCGCACGTCGTCGAGCGTGGTGAGCATCCGCAGACGGGCCTGCTCGAAGTGGGGTTCGGTCTCGACACCGAGATCGCGCCGCAGGGTGACCCGCAACAGATACACGCCGTCGGACAACGGCCCGCTGAACCACCTCTCCGCCCGCTGATACGCCCTGCCCGGATCGGGGCTGCCGGCCAGCTGCTTGACGACCGAATACCCCACGCCGAGCGCCTTGTTGAGAGCCGAGGCCACGTCCGGAACGTCCCTCGCCAGCGCCATCCGAGCCTGGGAGTACTCATCGGCCCAGGCTTCCTCGGCAGCGTCGAGAAGCGCCGGCCCGACACTCTCACCGCGCTGGGAGGCTTCTACGGCGTCCCGCGCGGCGACCCGGTAAGCGCGAGCGGTGGCGTTCAGACGGGCGTAGGGATCCCGCCGGTGCTGTATCGCCCGCTCGTGACGTTCCTGCTCCCGCTCCAGATCCGCACGCCGATTCTGCTCCCGGTTGGCACGCTGACTGAGCACCGTCCCACCGAGAGTTCCGCCCAGCGTCCCTCCGACACCGATGAGCGCGACGGCAAGCGTGGTCACATCCACGAGATCCCCCAACTCGTCCGTTCGTCCACCTACGGCCACTACAGCCGCATCCGCCCGTCCGTGGATACGCGAAGACCCCGTCCTCAGCTAGCGCGCTGACGGCGGGGTCTTTGGGCACCTGATCCAAGGTGCCCCCGGCAGGATTCGAACCTGCGCACACGGCTCCGGAGGCCAGGTGAGGCCGTGACGCTTTTGTGGGCCTGACCTGCGAGGGAGCGGCATTCAAGGGGCCTGCTGACCAAGGTCATTACGCCCCTATTACGTGGGCGGCCTGTCGAGCGGCAGGGTGGCGCCGTATGGTCGAAGGCATGATCTCGGGCAGCGGCGGGGACCAGGACGGCGGCACGGAGTTCACGGAGGAGGGCCTCGCGGCTGTCCTGCGCGAGGCGTGCGCGAAGGCCCAACTGGACCCGGAAGGTGCAGAGTTGCTGCGGCTCGGCTCCAACGCCGTGTACCGCTTATCGAAGTCACCGATCATTGTTCGCGTTGCCCGTGACCTCGACGTCCTGGAGGACATGGAACGGGCGGTACGGGTTGCGCGGTGGTTGGAGGCGGAAGACCTTCCGGCTACTCGGGTGCCGGCGGACATCACGCAACCGCTCGTGGTCGGCGGTCGGGTCGTGACCTTCTGGGAGAGCGTCCAGGAGCGCGAGGAGTACGCTACGGTGGGCGAGTTGGCCGACCTGCTGCGCCGACTCCACTGGCTTGAGGAACCCGAATCCCTGAGGCTGCCCTACTTCGACCCCTTCGCGAAGCTGTCGGGCTCTCTGAGGCAGATGGATGGCGTCTCGGAGGAAGACCGCACGTTCCTGGAGGACCGTGCCGCAAAGCTCCACAAGGACTACGACCGGCTGGACTTCGTCCTCCCCTTCGGGATGATCCACGGGGATGCGAGCATCGGTAACGTGCTCCGCCACCGGGACGGTCACGCGGTGCTCATCGACCTCGACGGCTTCGCGCTGGCCCCGCGTGAGTGGGATCTGATCCAGACGGCGATGTTCTACGACCGGTACGGCTGGCATACGAAGGCTGAGTACGCCGAGTTCGTTCACCGGTATGGCTTCGACCTGATGAACTGGCCCGGCTACGAGACCTTGGCGGATCTCCGTGAACTGATGATGGTGTCGTGGCTCGGCCACCAGGTCGCCGGCAGCGAGCGTTCTGCGGCGGAGTTCGCGCGGCGTGTGCGGTCACTGCGTACCGGCGAGGGGCGAGACGAGTGGGGCCCGTTCTGAGCGGCGGCCGTACGCGAGTCAGACACTGACGTGAGCCTCGGAAGCCACCCAGAGTCTGTGCTCTCCGACTTGCTCCGTGAAGGCTCGCGCTTCCGTGGTTTTGCCGACGGCGGCGAGGCTCTGCCGAAACTCGGCGAGGTAGCTGACACACCGGGCTGACTTGAGCTGCTCGCCGAGGTCCAGCGCATCGAGCGCCACCCTGCACGCCTCCTCGACATCGCCGGCACGTAGGTGCGCGTCGGCGAGAACCATGGTCGCGAAGAAGTCACTCCGCACGTGATTGCCGCTCATGGCGTTCTCGGCGTGAGCGACGGCCTGCCGGGCGCTGTTGACGTCACGGAAGCAGTGCGCGGCCTCGGCGGCAAGTTCGGTCTCGTCGAAGTAGCTGATCCATTCGGGCTCGTCGTCGCTGTTCCGGCTCTCCAACGCCCTTGTGGCTGCGCTCAGAGCGGCTTCGCAGGCTCCTACGTCGCCAGTTCGGGCAAGAGCGCGGGCTTCCATGACGTGGAACTGGGCGCGCAGTGTCGGAGTAGCCACGGGGGAGATGCCCATCAGGGCGGCACGGGCGAGTGTCGCGGCCTGGGTGTAGCGACCGAGGAACGTCGCCTGATGACTCATGGCAGACAGGATGCTCCCGGCGAGTCGGCGGTCGTTGGCGTCCTGGGCAAGTCGGAGGGCCTGGAGGAAGTACCGCTGTGCCAAGCCGTGGCGGCAGGCGTCGTAGGACATCCAACCGGCCAGGAGAGTTGCCTCCGCCACGGTGGAGAACAGGGCTCGCCCGACCTGCTCGGTGTACTGCCCGCGCAGGAGCGGTGTCACTTCGGTGCTGAGGTACTGGACGGCTGCGTGCCGAGCGTGGTCGCCACCGAAACGGTCGTCCAACTCGGCGAACATGTCCGCGGTGGTCTTGATGGCGGCTACGTCTCCGAAGCCGACGCGCATTCCATCTCGATGTTGCCGAGGAACAGCCGGTTCGGGTGCGACCAGCCACCGAAGCGAGGCTTCGTTCCATGCGGGCTCGGACGGCTCGGCCTGTAACAGGGGCTCGTAGCGGTTCAGATCAGCGCGCCACAGTAGGCCGACGGTCTCGATGGCCCCTTCGGGGCTCGCCGGATAACTGGCGTCGAGGAGTCCGGTGTCTCGCTCGCCCTCGTGGTTCAGCCCCAACTCGGCGGCGCTGAGGCCGTACGCCTCACACAGAAGTGGACCGTAGAAGTCGTCCGGCGTGCTGTGCCCGTTCTCCCAACTGGCGATACGGCGCTTCACGCTGGCGTCCGACGGAAGTTGGTGGCCACGGCGGAGCGCAACCTGACGCAGCTCCCGTACCAACCGCGGCTGACTCCAGCCGCGGCCTACACGGGCTTGCCGTAAGTGAACGCTGATCGGCTCCAGCGAGGACGTGACCGTTCCCTCCCCACTTGTACATGGGTGCGACTTCTGGGGCACGCGATTCTTTGGCTTCTCGACCGAATGTACGCGCTGTTCACCGGTGCGCGCTGCAAGTAACCGGAGTTCGCGGGTTGTTGACCCGTGACGGGGGATGACGTGTGCACTCGGGACGTGTCATCCCCCGTCACCTCTCGTCATCTGCCCTCACCAGGGTGGTGCCCCTGAGTCTGGACACCAGGCGGCATTGCGGCCGCAACTGGGTTCTGACCGAGGTGAGATGACGTGCAGAGGATGACCAGAAGTGGCATGGAGTGGCTCTCCGCCGCAGCGGACGATCCCGCCGAGTGTCGGCAAGTGTGGGCGGACGATCCCCGAAGGCCCTGCGCGCTGTCGACCGGCCGCTTTTTCGACGTGCTGAGCGTGGACCAGCGCCTCGGGTTGGAGATGTTCGACCGTCTTCGACGAAATGGGATGCTGTTCGGGCCGGCGGTCGTCGACCGCAGGGCGCAGCGAGTCGGCTTCTTTCTGGGCTCGCAGGGCCGCGAGGTTTTCACGTACTACCTCGAACGCGAAACGTCATCGCCACCGTCGTACCGGTACCTCGACCACGGCTGCGCCATCGTCGTCCCCGGAGCCATCCCTCTGTCCGAGGACCGCTACCAATGGCTTCGCGCACCTACCCGCCGACCGGAAGCCAATCCGCGGCGCCCGGTCGCCCTCGCAACCGTTCTGGTCGCCTCCGCGGAACTCCTGGCACGGATGGACCGCTTCGACGAGGAGTACCCGACGCCGTACTCAGCGGTCGTTGCCCTCCCTGAGGAGACGACCACAGATGCCGGATGAGCCGACCCACGGGCGCGACGCCGCCGCGTGGTCGCCTCTCGACAGCGACGGCTGGTACGCGGCCCGAGACGCGACCACCGCATTGCGAGACGTTCTCGTTCGCGCTGGACTGGAGAAGGACTTCCCCTACCTGCGCGCGGACGTGAACGCCTTCGGACACGGTCTCGTCGACTTGGGCCGAGTGTCCCCCGCCACGGCCGAGCGCCTCGCAGAACTCCTTCGCCTGGCGCTGACAAGCGGATACCGCCGAGACGGAAACGACGGAAGTCACGGAACGCCCATTGCCGAAGAACACGAGGGAAGGGCCTGAAGCCATGACCGACCGGCGCGGAGTGGTAGCCAAACGAGCGGAGAACCTGTCGCCTAGCGTGCCCTATGTACGCGGCTGGAACCGCGCACGGCAGGGCGCTGGCGCACTGGCTGATCAGCTCGTGGTGCTCGGGCTGGACTCCGACTTCGCCGGCCTGGTGGCCGACGTGAACGTCTTCGGTGACGGGATCGTGCAGCTCGGGACCGTTCGGCCTGAAGCGGCCGAGCTGCTGGCGAGGCTGATTGCGGCCGGGCTTGCTGCGGAGTCGAGTGACATGACGACGAAGGCGCCTCGGCTCTCGCTTCGGGAAGCTCCTGCGGCATGAACCACTGCTCGGTGGCGGTTGGTTGTCCTGCCGCTCGGCCGGGACCGGCGCCCCAGCGCCGCAGCCCGGACGAACGGCAGGACAACTGCTACATCAGCTTGGGAACTTGGGTTTCTTGGGGCCGGCTGCTGTGCTGAACTGCGGCGGAGCGATGTTGGAGTTCGGGTCGCCCCAGGGCGAGTCATCGCTGTTCCCCGTGGTTCCCCATGCGATCTGGCACGCGAATGGCACGGTCGATTCTGGGACAATGCACCTCGACCGAACTGGGTGCCTGAGCCTAAGCCGAGGCCTGTCAGCCACGACGGAGAGCGCGCAGACCGATCTGGCGCGCGTGTGTCTCGCTGTGCCGTCTCCAGCTTCAGCCACGCTGCGGTGTCGTTGACCAGAGCAGGTTGCATCAGCGGAGGCGTGGCAGCGAGACGTTGGCCGACGGCCTCTTCGCCTCGAAGCAACTTGGGGGCTCTGCTTAAGACGCTGTGGCGCCTCCGGCGTCGACGCCGTCCCGCACCGAGGTCCGTTGGCCGCAGGCGAGCAGACAGTCACCCTGCATGTGAGCGGCCTTGATCGTCTCTACCCCTCAGGGAATCGCAAACTGCGGGTATGCGCCGGCGACCCCGAGCTATGCGTAAACGAGATGGCTCCCGGGGCCGCGTGGACTACCGTGTAGCTATGAGTCGTTGTACAGCCCCACGCCAGGGGCATCGGACCGCCAGCGGACGTGCGGCGTGTCCCGCGTGCAGCGGCGGAGGCTACGGGTACCCATCGTCCCGGTCCTATTATCCGCCGCCTGCTTACACGTCGCGGAACAGTGGCGGGGGCGGCGCTACCAGTGGGGGCAGTTCCAGTAGCGGCAGAACGCGGGCGCCTTGGTCGCCGAGCACGTCCTCCGTGACTTACACGCCTGCCGAGGTGAAGGGGCTGACTCCTGTTCGCGACGCCGCCGTGTTGCGCGCGCGTCAACTGCCAGACCTTCGCGATGTCTTCCTCTGCCACGCATGGGATGACCGGCGCGGTGCTGCCAAGGAGTTGTGCGGCCTGCTGGAAGCAGCGGGCGTGTCGGTCTGGTTCAGCGAGAAGGACATCGCATACGGCCTACCGTTCATGCGGGAAATCGACAGAGGCCTGGCGAGGTCGCGTACGGGTCTCGTCCTGGTCACCCCTGCGCTACTGACACGCCTCGAGCACGGTGGCGTCTCCGACAAGGAGCTCTCGGAGCTCCTTGCGCGTAATCTGCTGCTCCCTGTCGTGCACGAGACGACCTACGGCGAACTTCGGAACATCAGCCCCCTCCTTGCATCCCGAAATGGGTTCGACACGGCGGAGGATTCGATGGCAGTAGTTGCCACCAAGATCGCCGAGCTGGTCGCCGTTGAGGACGACCTGATCGCACCGTCCACGCCGGCGAACTAGCCGTCCGGTGGCGCGCTCCCCATCGCTGGCGCCAAGCTCAAGGCACGCGAGTCGGTGGCGCGCTCTGCTGTACAAGGCCTAGGTCGAGGTCGGTCCGAGCCCTTTGCTCTGGTGCCCTCGGCAGGATTCGAACCTGCGACACCCGCTTTAGGAGTTCGGTAAGGGCGTCCAACGGCAGCCACGGCTCCCTGACGCGAGGGCCGGATAGGGACGTTGATGTATGTCTCTGTCCGGCTTCGTTGATGTCAGCCGTGGATGTCACAGCACTTGCTGATCCGTAGTGACGGTCGGGGGACCACTGACGCCGTACCCGCCGTCGCGGCAGCGAGAAACGGGAAGAGCCTCGACTTGCGCCATAGCGAGGAGTTGATCCCGGATGGCTATGGGCGTTAGCGACTTCGGACGGTCACTCAGGACTGCCGCAGTTGCTGCATTTAGCTGGAAAGCCGTCTAAGGCTAGGCCTGCTCACAGGGGGGCTCCGAGGTGGGTGTCCGACATTTGCCTTTCGATAATTTCTCGGACCCAGCTCTTCAGGAATTTAGAATGGCAGACCTCAAAAAGCGATTCAAGATCTTCCCGGTCTATCTTCTTTCTTCTGGCCACCCACTCGATGAATTCCTTCAACTCTGCAACCTCTCGCGCACTCCTGGATTCTGGTTGAGTGCGAGGGTGCGCTACCTGCCGCTGGATTTCCTTTACGGCATCAAGGATATCTGCAAGTCCGCGCTCTTCTGCCTTCCCTGAGCCTCGAAGATCCTGAAGGTCAAGTGCGTAAGTCATCGGCGTGTCTACGGGGGTGCCCGACTCAATAGCTGCCACAGCATTAGACAGTGAACTTCTTGCAGCGGCCGCGCTATCGAGATCTTTGTGGTTGATCTCGATTACCCGTAGACCTTGAACGTCGAACGGTATCGTCTGACCCTCTTCCACGATTTGAATAAACGGTTTACGCAGGGCGTGCCTTACCGCCAGCTCGTAAAACACGTTCGGATTCTGATCTGTTAGATCAGCAATAACTAGTTCGTCATTAAGTATTCGTTCGAGTACTTGCGTGGTAATCATCCCTGATCCGTCAATGTCATCTGCTCGCGTAGCAGAGTAACCAAGCCCTTCGATCGCAGGCTTGATCACATGTCTCAGGATTTGGTCGCTACGCCGTCGCGTGTCCGAACCAGAAGCTCCGATAGGCGCAATGAAAAAGCACTTCTTCCGGCCGACTTCTTGCTTGGCAGGCTTTTCCTGGGTAGACATTGCCTCCCCTTTGTGAGAGAAAGTATCCTTCGGGCCGTTCAGGGGCAGTAGGAATTGTTGGTTTTTCTCGTTCGAGTATTGCGAATAAGTTTTTCTCTAGTCTGACGCGCATCGAATGCGTCTTGGATCCAATTTTTCAGGGTTGAACCGCTTCTGGGATAGGTGTAGTACCGCGCATACCCCACGTCTTTCCCGTCGTTTCTGAGGACATTGTCACTTACCCGTGGCGGGAGAGCCCCCCCGGCCGCCTTGCCCGAAGGGAGTTGGATGGCCATTAGCCCGTTGAGGCGATTGACCTTCCCCCTGCGTAGAGAGCTGTAGACTTCCCAATCCACGAATTTTCTTGCCCAGGTGCACTTTCCTGCCATGACTATCGTAACGGTAGAGTTGGAAAGATACTTGCTCCTGATGCGATCCATAATGTAGTCACTGTCATCGCTTTCAATTACTGGATCATCCTCGGATACGCCGATGGCTCGCGGAATGAAGTAGTCGCCAAATGATTCAACGAAAGTGAGCACCTCTTGCGCATCCACCGCATGATAGCTAAGAAAGCACTTATGGCGGGTGGTGGAGTCAGTCTTGTAAACGCCCTCTTGAGAGATCTCGCTCAGGCGGGCCTGAGCGATTCTAGTCTGGTATTCGAGAGTCATCCGCTTCTCCTTGCAGCACGCAGCCCCACCCTTCGAGCCAGCCACATGGTGTGCTCTCGACTGATGGCCTGTTCGGCAGAAATTACGTAGTCTGACCACTTAGTTTCATCAGAAATTCCGGAGCCTGTGGCGTGAACAAAAGCCAGTTCTGCGGCGGTTAGTGAATAAGCTGAAGCTAGATTGTCGTACTGCTTAACCTCCAGCCATGCGCCCGCTGCTGCAATTGCTGCAGCCACCGCGCCTCCTATGTCAATCTCTGACACGTCGAGCAGGGTTATGGTAGTCACAATAACCCCAATGAGCTCAAATGAGATAAGGGTGAATCGCCACCGCCGCGAGTTCCCCTCATTCGCTTTCGCTTTTTTCTCATACCAGGCCTGTTGATCCGACACCCGGAACTCAAGGTATATCGCTTTTCGGGACTCCAGTTGCGACTCCCTTACCTCGCGCATTTTAGCCGTAGCCTGGACTGCGCCTACGGAAAGGCTTGGCAGATTCGGGGATGCCTCTCTGAAGAGATCTTGAATCCGCGCTAGCAGTATCTCATCGGCCCGGATGGGCGGCAGGCTTGACGGGAATGGCTCTGCTGCGGCCATGTAGCGCCAAGCCAGAGTTTTCACCGACTCTGCCAATGCTCTTCCGTGGTACCAGCGTTCCTCCGGGCTGCCTCGCAAAAGGAACACTTCGAGCAACAGAGCTGCAGCAAACGAGACGAGAGCCAAGGTTGCAGATGCCTTCTCGACCCAGGTTCCATCGTTGCTGCTGACTGTGACGGTCCCCGCGATAGCTGCCACAACGGCCAACTGAAGCCGTCCACGAGTCCATCGCAGGTACTCCTTCTGTGCCTCCTGCGAGATCTCATCGGCTGACTTGAAAACGCCAGGAAGATCGTCATCGCTTGGAGAGGTATGAAGAAGCGACACATGGCCCCCCGTGTTGCCAGCCCGAATTGAGATCATAGGTTAGCGTCTCGCGCGGCTGGCGGGGCAGGTTGAGGGCGGCGGAACGGCTTTGGGCTGGAGCTGCTTTGGGGCGAGTGATCATGGCCCCGTAAGTTTCCGGCGCGTCGGGCAGTCTGTGGACCTGCCCGTTAAAGCACGACGTTGGGGCCATGATCTTAGAGGCTCGCCCCAAAGCGGCTGCCTAAAGCCGTGGAGCCGACCGCCCCAGCCACAGAGGGCGTCTCCCCCTTCATGCCCGCTGCCGCTAGCGCGCCGCCGCTGGCGAAGACAGGGTGGTGGTCCCTCAGGCAAGGCAGGGCGCGCCCGCGCTGTGCGCGGGCCTTGATGACGTGGAGAAAGTCTGAGCCAACTGAGGTTCGGCTACAGCCTGAACGACAGTTCCAGGTCGTCGCCGGGAAGGTGGAACTCCTCCAGGGCCAGCGGCTTGTCTCCCCCGGCAAGCGTCACGCGGATGACATGCAGGAGCGGGACACCTTCGGGCAGGCGGAGGGCCTGGGCCTGGTCCGGCAGCGGCATGCGGGTGCGTACGTACTCCGTGAAGTGGAGTTCATGGTCCAACCCAGCGAGCGCCACATAGAGCTCCGGTGCCGGCGGCGGTGCCTCCTCCTCGTACTTCGTGTCAACCAGGACGGAGAACGGCACGTAGGTGCGGTGGAGTTGGCGGAGACGGCCGTGGTCGGCGGTCTGCAACGCGTCGTACGTGAACATCGGCTCGCCTGGCGGGATGCGGAGGAGATCCGCCAGCGTCAAGGGAGCGTCCGTGCGAGTGGCTACCGGTGGCTCGGCGTTCGTCCACTGGATGCCGTCGGCTTCCATGTACCGGCCGTCGGGGGCCAGGCGTACGCCGCGCGGGCGTGTGAGGCTTGGGCGGCTCTGGGGTGAGCGGGCGAATGTCCCTCGGCCCATGATCGCCTCGACCAGGCCGGATGCCCGTAGCTCCGTGAGGCCCTGACGGACTGTGGGACGTGTCACGCCGAACTGTTTTGCCAACGCCTCCTCGGAGGGGAGCGGTTGGCCGGCGGGGAAGGTGCCGTTCAGGATGCCCTCGCGCAGGTAGTCGGCGATCTGCCGGTACTTCGGCTGCGTGTTCTTCGGTGGCATGCAAGGCCCTCCGTGGCCGGTTCGTCTCTCGGCTGCCCAAGGAAGTTGGGCAAGCTGTCCAACTTCTTGGACACCATCCCCCATCACAAGACGGTTGACAACCCGTACTACGGGTCGCCACTCTGGACTCCGGCCACCCGTACTACGGGTGGTCTAGCAACCCGAAGGATTAGCCTTCGGGTGCCAGAGATGAGGAGTTCAGATCAGTGGCAAGCCTTCCGATCGACACCGCGAAGTTCACGGGGATCATCTGTGCCGTACCCCCCGCTCCGCGGGTAGCGAATCGCGAGACCGGTCAGCTTCGCGTTGACCGTGACACCGGCAAGACCGTGTACCAGGTCGGTCTTTGCCTGATGGCCGGGTCATCGGCGGACGTGGTGAACGTGAGTGTCGCCGGTGAGCCGGCCGGTGTGCAGCTCGGTATGCCGGTGGCCGTACGGGACTTGGTCGCCACGCCGTGGGAGAACGACGGGCGCCATGGGGTCGCATTCCGTGCGGCGGAGATCCGGCCCCTGAGCGCTCCGGCGGGGAAGGGGGCCGGGCAGTGATGACGCTGGCCTCCTCCACCTCCTCGGCCGGGACGGTCTGGCCGAGTTGGGTTCTGGTGGTGGCCGCAGTGCTGGTGTCGGGCCTGCTTCTCGCAGGCCCGGCCCTGCGCCGCCGCTACCCCGTGGCTTGGTGGCTGTTACTCGGCTTCCCGGTCATGGTCGTCCAAGTGATGCGCACCTGGCGGCCGTTGATGGCCGGGTGCGGACTCGCCGTGAGCCGTCGGCCGGCGCTGACCGTGGTGTCCGGGCTCGTCGGCAACGGAGCGCCTCCGCCTCAGCCGCGTGTCCCGTGGCACGGGCTCATACGTCCGACGGGCGGCGGATTCTGGCTGCTGGT
The DNA here is from genome assembly GCF_045162825.1 of Streptomyces prunicolor. Lineage (NCBI taxonomy): Bacteria > Bacillati > Actinomycetota > Actinomycetes > Kitasatosporales > Streptomycetaceae > Streptomyces > Streptomyces prunicolor. The sequence goes on from NZ_CP108676.1 coordinate 7,332,876, forward strand.
ACGGCTGTTGCCGGGGCAGGTGCCCGAGGACTTCGTCAAGGCGGGACCCGCCATGGCGGAGGACTGGCAGGTCCATGGGGTGCGGGTCACCTCCTGGAGGCCGGGAGTCGTACGCATCGCCGCCTCGGTGGCCGATCCGCTCGCCGCTCCTCGACTGCCGAAACAGCGCGGGCCCGCTCAACTGCTCCGGGTCGCCGTGGGCGTGCTGGAGACCGGTGCAGGTTGGGTCATCGACCTGCGTCGTGTGCCGCACTGGCTGATCGTCGGTGCCACCCGGTCCGGCAAGTCGACGTTGATCAACGCACTCGTAGCGGGTCTGGCTCCGCAACCGGTCGCTCTGGTCGGAATCGACTGCAAGGGCGGCATGGAACTGTCGCTCTACGAGCCCCGGTTGTCCGCGCTGGCGACCAATCGTGAGCAAGCGGTTCGGCTCCTGGCGGCGCTCGTGGACCTGACGCTCGACCGCATGACCGTCTGTCGGGCGGCTCGCGTGCGCAACATCTGGGGTCTGTCGGAGGGGGAACGCCCGGTCCCCGTCGTCGTGATCGTCGACGAGATCGCGGAACTGTTCCTCGTCGCGAGTCGCAATGAGAAGGACGAAGCGCACGCGGCCGGTACGGCGTTGATCCGACTGGCCCAACTCGGCGCGGCGCTCGGGGTGTTCCTCGTCGTGGCCGGCCAACGGGTCGGCTCCGACTTGGGGCCAGGTGTCACGGCACTGCGTGCCCAACTCGGCGGACGTGTCTGTCATCGGGTGGCCGATCCCGGTACGGCGGAAATGGCGCTCGGAGATCTCAACCCCGACGCGCTCAAGGCCGCACAGGCCATCACTCCGGAACAGGCGGGTACGGCCGTGCTGGCCTCCGGCGACGGCTGGGAACGAGCCCGCTCGCACCTGGTCACCGAGGTGGACGCCGAAGTCATCGCGGCCGAGTACGCGCACCTCACCCCGGTCCTGCCCGAACTGCTCACCGCGGCCAAGTGAGAGGGGACTGCCGTGCTGGTGTCCATGTCGGCCGTGTTGCTGCTCGGCCTGTTCATCTGGTTCCTGCTCCGCATCCGCTACCTGCGCTGGGCGGACACGCTCCTCTGCGGAACCTTCGGCTTCCTGGTGGCAAAGACCGTGGCCGCGCCGGTGGTTCAGGCGGTCCTCATCGCGGTCAGCGGCTTCCTCGGCCAACTCCGCTTCTGAAGCGACCTCACCCGATGTCCGAACAACAGAGAGGTGGGCGAGCCATGTCCACGTACGAAATCCGCTCCGGCGACCGGGCTGCGTTCATCGCCGGCCTGCGGGAGCTGGCGGACTTCCTCACCGCGAACCCCAGTGTCCTCGTACCGCGCAACGCGTCGTTCGGCGTCTTCGTCGACGCGGCCGACTCCACCGCTCGCAAGGAGGGCGCGGAACACGTCGCCGCTCCGCTCGACGTCCCGGTGGAGGACCTCGGCGAGGGCTACTACGACGCACGTCGCGCCTTCGGACCGATCGCGTACAGCGTCGTCGCGATCCCGCCCAAGGAACCGCAGTGATCGCCCGTATGACGGGCTCCCGACGGGGCGCGAAGTCGCCAAACCCGACCCCGTCAGGAACCCACTCCATCCGCCACATGAGCAGTGAAAGGAGTACTCACACTTTGTCCACCGCGCATCGATCGCGCAAATCCCCTCTGCCTGAGTGCGAGTTGAGGGTCGTCGACTCCGAAGTGGCGACCTGCGACGGACGGGAACAGATCGTCCTCATCGGGCTCGACGGCTTCGAACGGCATCTGTGCCCGGCACACGCCGCCGCACTCTGGCTCACGGACCCGACACTCCGGTTCAGCGCCAAGACCCGTACGGAAGCAATCGCTGCCGTGATGTGGCATGCGTTCGGAGGCGGTGGTCTGCAATGACCGCACCCCTGCCGAAGAACGTTGCTGCCCTGCTCAACAGGGCAGCAGAGCCGGAGTTCGCGGCCTGGCGGCGCAACATCGTCAGCCTCGCCGGCTGCACCAAGCCGATCCACCTGGTCGGCGGGGCAACCGTCGTCGACACGACCACGGGTGAGGCCCTGTTCTCGTACGCGTCGGACGTCTACGGCGGTCGGCTTCTGACCGCATGCGGCAACCGGCGTGCGTCGGTCTGCCCGTCCTGCTCCCGCCTCTACCGAGCCGACACCTACCAACTGATCCGGGCTGGACTGGTCGGCGGCAAGAACGTCACGGAGTCGGTGAGCGGGCACCCTCGGGTGTTCGCCACCTTCACCGCTCCCGGCTTCGGGCCGGTTCATACCCGTCGTGAGCGTGCAGGGCATGTACGGGCATGCCGTCCCCGGAAGGTGGGGGAGTGCTGCCCGCATGGCTCGCCCATCGGATGCCATGAGCGACACGCAGAGGGTGAGCCCCGTCTCGGTGAGCCCCTGTGCCCGCGCTGCTACGACTACGCCGGGGTTGTCCTCTGGCAGGCGTACGCCGGTCAGCTCTGGCACCGGTTCGCGCTGGAGTTGCGTCGCGAGATCGCGCGGCGCGCTGGGCTGTCCCGTACCGAACTCGCGGACGTGGCCCGGCTGTCGTACGCGAAGGTGGCCGAGTACCAGCGGCGGGGCCTGGTCCACTTCCATGCCGTGATCCGCCTCGACGGGCCGGACGGACCGGCCTCGGCTCCGCCCGGTTGGGCCACAACGGCTCTGCTGATGGACGCGGTACAGGCGGTTGTCGGTCGCGTGCGGCTCATCGCTCCTGGCGTGGATGTTGTCGGCACTCGCGTGCTGCGGTTCGGCGAGCAGGTCGACGTGCGGCCCATCGCGGCGTTCGGAGCGGGGGAGCGGCTGACCTCCGCGGCTGTTGCGGGCTACATCGCGAAGTACGCCACGAAGGGCGCTGAGTCCGCCGGCGCGGTTGACGGCCGGATTCACCAGGCGCGGGAACTGGTCATGTTGCCGGTGAGGGCTCACGTCCTCCGCATGATCAGTACGTGTTGGTGGCTGGGCGGTCTGCCTCCTTTCGAACCTCTGGGGCTGCGGCGTTGGGCCCACATGCTCGGCTACGGCGGCCACTTCTCCACCAAGTCACGGCGCTACTCGACGACTCTGACCGCGCTCCGTGAGGCGCGTGCAGAACACCGTGCGGAGGAGCAGCGGACCGCGCTCGGTATCAGCGGGCGGACAACCGTCACCGTCGGCCAGTGGCGCTATGCAGGGCGCGGCTACTCGCCGGAGGCGGCTCTCCTGGCGGCCTCCGTGCGGGAGGGCGGTGGTCTATATGGCGCGTGAGAAGACGGCCGAACTGCTCACCGTGCGGCAGGTGCTCGAAGAGCTGGGCGGGATCTCCCGGCGCACCTTCTATCGCTGGCGAGAACTGCGCCTCGCGCCGGCCTGCATCCGTTTACCCAACGGGGAGTTGAGGGTTCGCCGCGACGTACTCAACGACTGGTTGGCGGAGCGTGCGGAGGGGGCCGCGTCGTGAAGTCGTACAAGGTCGTCATCTGGAAGTTGAGTATCAACCGCTCTGCGAAGAAGCCGACGTACCTCGTCCGCTGGTCCGTGGATGGCGAGCCGTTCCACGAGTCGCACAAGACGAAGGCGCTCGCGGATCGCTTCCGGGCCAGGCTGCTTCGAGCCGCCGACAAGGGCGAACCGTTCGACACAGTGACCGGTCTGCCTGACTCGCTCCGTGGTGGGAAAGCGGCGTTGTCGTTCCTCGACCTGGCGGTGAAGTACGTGGCAGCGCGCTGGGCGGAGGCGTCAGCGAAGCAACGGGACAGCATGACCGATGCTCTGGCGACGGTTGTTCCTCTCCTCGTCAAGCCGGGGAGGGGGCGGCCCGCTCCTGAGGTGTTGCGGCGGGCGCTGCGCTCGTACGTCCTGCCGGTTTCCCGCAGGGAACGAGAGCGGCCGGAAGAGATCGCGGCGGCCGTGCGGTGGATCGAGAAGGCCTCGCTCCCCGTGGGTGAGTTGCAGGAGATCGCGCGAGTGCATGAGCTGATCGACGGGTTGGGCCGGAGGATGGACGGCAAACCTGCGGCGACACAGACGTACCGCCGACGCAGGGCGGTGGTCTTCAACTCACTTGAATACGCAGTGGAGTTGGAGCACTTGCAGTCCAACCCGCTGAGCCGAGTGCGGCGTAAGCGAGGCAAGCGTGCGGTGCAGGAGGTTGACCGTCGAGTGGTGGTCAATCCTCGGCAGGCTCGCGAACTGCTGACCGCCCTCACCTACGTTGGTGGCTATGAGCGTGCGAGCGGCCGACGGCTGAAAGCGTTCTTCGGGTGCCTGTACTACGCGGCCATGCGGCCAGGCGAGGCGCTGGGACTCCGCCGCTCCGACTGCACACTTCCGTCGTCCGGCTGGGGGCGGATTGAGCTGGCGGAGACCCGTCCCACGGCCGGGAAGGCGTGGACGGACTCCGGGGAAGCCCACGATCGACGCGGCCTGAAGCAACGGGCCAGCGGCGAAGTGCGCATCGTGCCGATTCCGCCTCCGCTGGTGCGACTGCTCCGCGAGCACTTGAAGGAGTTCGGTACGGCGAAGGACGGCCGGCTGTTCTCCAGCGAGCGAGGCAATGTGATCGCGGCCTCGTCGTACTCGCGAGCGTGGAAACAGGCTCGGGAACTGGCGCTCGTACCGCATCAGGTGTCGTCGGTCCTGGCCTTCCGGCCGTACGACCTCCGGCACGCGGGCGTCTCCCAGTGGCTCAACTCCGGTGTGCCCGCCCCGGAAGTGGCGGCCCGTGCCGGTCACTCGGTCGACGTTCTGCTGAAGATCTACGCCAAGTGCATCGACGGACAGGAGCAGGAGATGAACGACCGGATCCTGAAAGGTCTGGGGGAGGAGAGCGACACCGAAGCATGAAACGGCCCGCATGGGCCTCACGCGAAAGCCCCGGCCTGAACCGGGGCTTTCGACTGTCTAGGACCGCTCCCCGGGGAGGTCGTGCGATTCACCGTCGAGATCCGCGCTCAAGTGGATACCGGTCATAAAGCCGTCCAGGACATGTATCCAGCCGTCGCAAGCAATGGCGAACTCTTGCGCGCCTTCGGGCGTAACCGTCCCCTCCTCGTGTGCGGCCCGGTTCCTCAGGTCCGACATACGAAGCATCGATCGGACTGCACGTTGGTCCAACCCGGCACGACTCAACTCGTCGATCAGCATGCGCGCCGTGTATCGCCGAGGCGGTGGACGATCTGGGTCCCATCCCAGCGCCGCGTATGCCGCGAAGAGGATTTTCTGCTCCAGCACCCGCCAGGCTCCGAGAACGGCTGCTTCGGGAGAGGCATCGGCCACTTCAGCCAGGGCGAGCAGGATGGGAGCCGAGTCTTCTCGTGCAGATACAGCCCCTGCTTCCTGATCGGTTTCGCTGGCTTCCTCCTGAGCAGCGACACGTTCCTCTCGCGCACGCTCCTCGAAGTCGAGCTCTGCGCCACCAGCTCGAACACCGCGGAGCCGCCGCAGCAACTGCTTCACATCGCTTTTGAAGGTGACGGCCAGCACAACTGTTATGACTGGCCAGGCAAGCGCCTTCAGGTACTCCAAGACGATCTTGGCGATCTCCACGGCGGCACTCTAGGCCGCTTCGACGGTGAAGGAGCTTGCTTGAGAGAAACCGAAAGGCCGCAGTGTGATGTAAGTCTGCGCTGGTAGTGCCGTTTTGGGGTCCTGAGCAGCGAAGAGACCACTCAAGATCATTACGTCGTCATTACGTGATCACTGACAAACGCCTGCTTTCGACAGCGTCTGCCTGCACACACGCGAAGACCCCGTCTTCAGCTAGTGCGCTGATGGCGGGGTCTTTAGGCACCTAATCCAAGGTGCCCCCGGCAGGATTCGAACCTGCGCACACGGCTCCGGAGGCCGTCGGCTTCCCAGCTGTTCTCGCAGGTCAGACGCTTGCCTGACAGGTTGTCAGGCCCGCCGTCCCGTGCATGTCCCGCGGAAATGAAATGCCCTGTTTGGTCGTCTTGTGTCGATCATTCCCCGTAGCGGTCGGTCCATGCGCCATGACGTAGATCACGACTTCCTCGGGCAAGCGTAGGGGTATACGATGCGCCCTTCAATCGAACAGGGCAGCGGTCCGGAGTGCACTGGCAAGTGAAGTGAGCCGGTTGCGCGCCCGGCTCGGTGAGGGCGCTCCCGTGCGGGGTCGGGGGTGAACGATGGTCGGCGACCGTGCCCCAAGGCTTCTCATCCGGATGTGCTGGAGCGGCTGTCCATGCTGAGTCTCCGGCTTCCGGCGAGGGCTCGACGGGAAGCCTATCGCTGACGCTGCGCGCGGGCCGACGCGGCGGCACACGCGCAGCGTGGTGAGTGGCGTTGGCCGGAGGGTGGGACGCTAACGGCCTCGACGGAACATGCGCGTCGGGCGACGGTCGGCTCGGGCCGGCCAGCGCATTTCGAGGCCGGGTTGCGCAGTGGGGGGCGTGGGCTCTTTTGTGTCGTAGCCCAGGGTGGTGGACTACAGGTCAGTCGATGGTGCCCCGAAGAGTTCGCCGGAAGGCCCGGCCGTACCTGACCGTGAATGCAGACGGCTGTCGTGTGAAGTTGTTGGCTGGTGCGGGATGCGGCCCTTCGTCGTGCGGGCAGGTAGTGGCGGTGGATCATCAATGATCCGCATGATCGCCGATTTGGCCAACCGGCGATCCCGAGCTATGTTGCCCCGCTCGAAATGGCGAACGCGCACAAGGACGAACTCCGGACTTCCGAGCCATGCGTTGGGTTCGCTCATGCCACTTTCGCAACGCCGATCCAAGTCCGGGTCTTTGAGCCCGTCTCTCGCCAGAAGTCCCCCCCACCCGCCCGTCGTGTCTCCAGTCGCTCAGGGAAAATCAGATGGCCGTGCTGCCTGAGTGGTCCTCGGTGATCCGTCAGAGGTGTTCACCTATCGAGACTTCTCGGGTTGGTCCTTTGCCCACCACAGGAATGCGGCGGAGTGCTGCTGGTTGGCGAATCCTTCGCCGACGAGGGTGTGCAGAAGGTCGTTGCTCCAGAGGATGAGCCTGCCAAGGGTCCAGTTCACCGACTCTGGCGCTGGCAGTTCCAATCCGTAGACCGTTCTGGCGATCTCGCGCTTGCCGCCCGCCTCCGTCGTGTATTTCAGGATGGACAGGAACCGCTCGGGCTCGACCACGCAGAGAACCCTTGTGAGGAGGGCTTCCTTGAAGCCGGTCATCGCGAACGGTTTGGTTCCGTTCAGGAGCTGTTGCAGCCGGTCCTCGCGCGGTTCGTCGTCAGGTCCGTAAAGGAGGTATTCGATGGTCTGGCGAGTCGAGTCTGCGGCTGCGGCGTCGCCCATGGCGTTCCATGTGGTGTTGAACATGGACTGGTTGCCGGGGTGCGCTCCGATGTCGGAGTTGGCGAAGTCCTTCAGGGCCCTGGGGTCGCATGTGTGCAGACCTTCGCGCGAGAATATCGTCTGGTATTTCTTCCAGTAGGCCGCTACTTCGGGGTCGAAGCCCGGTCTGGTGGTGAGGTACTGAGCCTTGAGCCGGTCCGCGCGTTCCAGTATTTCGGGCTCGACATCCTCGGCAGTTGGGAAACGGGATTTGAGGTCGTGGAAGGAGTGGGAAGGCTGCTTCTTCGGGTCAGCGGGTGTGCCGTGCTCCCATGTGTAGCCGCACCGGTGCTTGACGAGCCGACGCCCGCCCTCCAGGTTGCGGACCAGCTCGATGTCCTCGTCTTCACTGCACAACGGGCACATGGCCAACCCCATGGCACCCCCCCCATTCCGAACGATGCCGTATCGCACCGTGAACCAACACACACTTCACATCGGGTCCGCATTGTTCCACCCCGGTTCGTGCGGGGCAGAGCGCGGAGCACATCGGGCGGCCAACGCTGCCGTACCCGCCGCTGAACAGTCTCCCGAAGGGGCGTGACGCTCGCAGCGGCCGGGGCCGGAGCCCCAGGTCGTCCGCGGCCAAGGAAGGCCCGCTGACGGCGATGTTCTGGCAGGCCACCTGGCGCGGATATGCGACGAGGCAGGACAACGACCGCCTACGCCGGCAGCTGGCGCACCACGTCGTCGTCCGTCACCTCGTACACGTCGATATGCAGCAGCTCGCGGACGCGTGCCGGAACCCGCTCGACGGCCTTCACGGACGAGGACGGCATGACCAGCGCGTACCGTATCCGGGAGTCCCGGCTCGTCATACGGCGCAGCAGCTGCCCGTAGGCGATGTCGGCGTCGGTGCCCGTCTCGCTGGTGCGGCCCTTGACCTCGCAGATCAACCGCTCGCCGCCGCGCACCGCTTCGACGTCGGCCCAGGGGTCGGCGGGATCGACCGGCGTCCAGCCCTCGGCCAGCAACCACGTACGGAAGGCGTCGGTGACCCGGTCCTCGTCGCTGCCGCGTGCCAGGATCTTCCGCAGTACCGCCAGATCAGCCTCCCGGTTGCGGCGTAGCCGTCCGCGGCCGTCCGCGTCGAGGTCGGCCGGGCGGATCACGATCAGCCGCAGCCCGTGAGCGGGGATCCCGGTGTCGCGGCGAGCGTCGTACAACGCCCGTTGCTCGCCCCGGTGGACGCCGCTGACGGTGAGCTTGTCCGGCTTGTCGAAGTGAGGCATTGGCTGGTCGTGCTGCAGCTCCCGGTATTCGACAACAAGCCGGTGACCGGGCCAGTACGCGTCAACCGGCAGCTTGGCACGTCGCCCGCTCATGCCGGGGTCTCCCAGCAGCCAGCCGAACTTGTGCTGGGTCAGGGCCGTCTCGCCGAGGATCTGATCGCACAGGTCGACCACGTACGCCTCGGCACTGTCGTCTCTCGTGTCCATGGCGAGGCATCATGCCAGCCTCCACTGACAGCGGCCGGCGAACGTCCCCTGTGCAAGTCCCTGGCGATCGATCTCGGCGGGGCCGCTTTGACACTCCGACTTTTCTCAACTGGCGCGACGCCACCGGTTGTCGTTGCCCGCGCCGTAGCGGCACTGCATACGGGTTCCGGCGCTGGTGCGGCCGTAGGCTCCAGGATCACCGCACCAAGAGCCGGGACGTACACCCCTGTCGGGGGCGCTGTCCCTGCCGCCCGCAGTGTCGTCTTCGGCCTCGGCGGTGGGGGTGTCGGTCCCTTCGCCGTATTGTTCGGTCGGAGTGACTTCCGGCCTTTCCGAATCCGTGTAGCAGGTGTTACGGGGACTCGCTATCTCCACGGTCACCCGCCAGCCTGGCTCGTCGAGCGCGCCGCTGGTCAACTCCGCAGTGCACACAGTCCACTTGTCCCGCTGCGGATCACCGCTGAACTCGAACGTCAGCGGGAGGCCGGTCGCACGGTCCAGGACTCTGGCCTCGCCCTTGTCCAGGCTGACCTTCATCGCGTCCCAGGCATCGCCCCAAGTACCGCCCGTTAAGTCGGACAACGAGAGCGAGTCCGCAGGGCTGCTTTCAAAGGGGACGGACGAGCTTCCTGACGCCGCTCCCGACGAGGGCGCGTTCTCCATCTCGTTGATGAACGTGACCGCCAGCGTCCCCAGCGCGAGCGCGAGAACCGCCGCGACCAGGCTCTGCAGCAACACGCTGTCGCGAAGGGAACCGAGTGTCCTGGCCATGAACGTGGTCGGACGCGACTTGCCGTCGACCCGGTCACTCGCCGGGTCTCGTTCCTGCCGGACTCCAGGCTTCTTCTGGTCGGCCCTGTCGGCGCGATGGAGCCGCCTGGGCTCCTGCTCGCGGTCTTCTGGGGTACGCCACCGTTGCATGACCCCTCCGGGCCGCTCTCTGCGTACGCTCGACGCTGGGTGCCCGGCTGAGCGTGCGTGTCTACGTACCGCTGCTGCCGTGGTCTCATCCGCGGACTGAGACACTGCGCCGCCGCATGCCTCACACGTCCATGCCCCCACCAACGCCCTCCTGGCTGTCCCTGATACTCATCTTCACACCCAACACCGGTTACACCTAGGGGGCTTGCGCTCGGGACAGTCCAACTTGAGCCGGGGCAATGAAGTATGCAACCGGAGTGAGGCGCGCCTTTTCACTGATCTGGTGGGCGGTGTGTCGCCAGGTCTTGGATGCCTCGCCGGAACCGGCCTTATCTTGACGACACCACGACGACGAGGTCAGCAAGAGTGATGTGCAGCGGGCACGCCGAGGTGCTGCGGTGCCAGGACGTCAGGGTCAGGCCGCCAGTCGCCATCCGGGATACCGGGGCAGTGTCGACGGGCTGCCTGCAGAACCGTTGACAGTAGATCGGGCGGCACGACCATCACTGCTTGCCACTGCTTGCGACCCGCGGAGTCCAGCGATGTCAACTGCCGGGCCCGGCCGCCGCACGCGGACACCTCCGCCTTGACCGCTTCCCACTGGTCGTGCATGCGTCGGAACGGGCTGCTGATCCACACCGGCGGATACGCCTGCCCGATCCGTGTCGAGGCCGCTCGGGCCGTACCGGTGTCGGGAGCCGCGATCCACACCACCGTCTTGGGATAGCCATTGGCTGCGGTCAATCGACCGGTCGCCAGCAGGCAGCCGAAGCGGTCGGCGATGTCGGTCATCAGCGCGCGCCGGTCCTCATGCAACGGCCGGTGGTGCGGTAGTTGTTGGACGACCAGGCAACCGGTCAGCGCCTCGTGCAGTCGGATGGCGGCGTCCTGGCCCTCCAGGCTGGTGTCGGTGTGCACGGTCAGTAGCATCGGGCGGTCGTCGCCCTGGATCTCGATGTCGGCCGAGCCGTTGGCGAGCGGGTCGAGCGCCCGCAGATCCCACCGGTCACGGCGCCCTGGCGAGTTCGCGGGAAACAGTGCGCACCCTTCCGCGGTCAGGGTGAAGCGCTGCCGTTCGAATCGCGCGGACATCCGTATCGGGCCGCTGTCGGGAACCGCTACGACGCGCAGATCGGCCAGGTCGCCCTCACGATGATCGGCACGCAGACTCTGCACCGGGGCCAGACCCTCGACACCGGCCGTGGTGCACACGTGCCGTTCGCCACCGCGGACGGTCACTGCGCCCAACCGGCAATGCACGATGTCGCCTGCGGTCAGTGCGCCGCGAGCCGCCGGGTTGAAGAGGTGGACGTTGACTGTGCCGGGCCCGTCTCGGCCGGCGCCGTAGTACACGGTGAGCTGGTCGCCGACGTCGAGGCGATTGCCCAACGCCCGGTAGAGGTCGGCCTGCCGGGCCGGTACGAACTGCTCGCCGAGGGGGGTCGCCAGAACTGCACCCGCTCCCGGGGGCGCGCTGCTGATAGTGGCGGTGTCGTGGCCCCTGGCCAGCGAGGCGCTCAGCAACTGGTGGTCGACCACCCGGATCCGGTGAGGTCGCCGGCTCGCCAGCGCCAGTCGGGTCGAGTGGGCGCGGTGCCGGGCGGCGGCGACCGGGTCGGCGATGCGGTCGGCGAGCGCGGTCAGGCGCTGCCAGTCCGCGACTGTCAACGGCTCGGTCACCACCAGCCGGTCGCCTTGGCGCTCCCACGGCCCGTCGGGCAGCCGTAGGCCGGCAAGGTGCTCGTCCAGGTCTTCCAGCGGCATCCCGTTGCGGCGGTTACTCCAGGTCAGCACTACCGAAACGACGGCTTCGAGCCGGATGCGCTCCGGCGCCTGCGGAAGGTCCCGGGCGAAGGCGCTGACCACCACGGGTGGGTCGTCCTCAAGCAATCGCAGCCCGTCCGGTGTCAGTTGGATGTACAGAGTATCCAGCGTGACGTCCACCACTCGGCCGGTCGTTTGATAGGGGGCCCGGTCCGCGGCGAGCCGGGTCAGTGCGGCCAGCGTCTGCTCGGCCTGTGTGGGTTCCAGCAGCAGACGTTCGGTGTCGGCGCCCGCGATGCGCAACGTCCAGGCTGCGCCCGGGTTCAGAAGGAGAAGCTGCGAGTAGCGAAGGCCGGTGCCGATCCTCCGTGGGTCGATCGGGGTGACGAAGCCGGTGGGGACGTGTTTGGCGACCAGCACCGGCTGGAGGTCGCGGGGGAAAACGCGTACATGGTCCAGTGCGAGTTCCACCTCACGGCCGAGATGGGCGTCGGTGAACGCGGTGAACTCAGCCCGGCGGACATCGAGCACGCACTCCACCCGGTCGGCCGTCACCGCGACGACGACCACCTCGAACGGGGTGGCCGGCAGAAGGTCGCCGGGCCGGATCCGCAGCACCGCCTCAATATCGTGCGGCGGTGGGAGTACGAGGGGTGCGGCGTCCGTGGTGTTTCGGCCGTCGTCACCTTCCTCCAGATCCAAGCCGGTCAAGTCCTCGGATTCGTCCCCGGCGGCCGACTCCCGGCCCCCTACGTCGCCGCTGACGTCGTCCCCCGGTTCCTCGGCCGGATCGCCGGACCCGTCCTGCGGTTCGTCGTCGCTCTCGATCTCCACCGTCGGATCGGGCATTGACGGAAGTGCCCACAGCAGCCGCAACCAGACGGTTTGGTCCAGGCTGCCGACTGCCTCAGCCACGAACCGGTCGCCAGGCAGTGTGGGTACAGCTGCGGGCGTCGCGCCGAGGGGCAGGTCCGCCACCGCTGCCAGCCAGTCGACGCCGTCAAGCACCAGCGCGGGCGGTACGACCACGCAGAAGGTCGCGCGCAGAACCCGCTCCGGCGGCGCCAGCGGGGTGACGTATAGCCGCCGAATCCGCCGGTCGAGTGGGATCAGCAAGTCCTCGGTGCCTGGAGGCCGCCGACTGACCCATGACGCGTCGTCCAGCACAGGGCGGGCCGCCGCGTGCAGGGCTCGTACCACCTCCGGGTCGGACCGGGGCAGGGTTACTGGCCGCAAGTCCCTTACCACCGAGGCGCGTTCGTCGGAGGGGTCGGCAGGTTCAGCCACGTAGACCGCGTTCGGGTGCACCCAGGCGATCGCGGCCCGCACTCGGGGCAGCAGCCGTTGGTCGAGGGGGCGTACGGCGGCGGTGCGGGTCTTGGCTTGGAGCGGACGCAGCAACTCCTGGCGCAGTCGGCCCAGTTCCTCCAGTGCCGCCGGGTTGGCGTAGTGCCGCCGGGCCCACGCCGTCCGGGCGGCTGGATTGGGCTGCCGCTCCCAGCCGGCCCACACCCGGCACACCACGTCGAGGTCGTCGGTGGCGCCGTCCAGGAAAGCCCTGTGGACATCGTCTACGTGCATCTTGGCTGCGGCCGGCCACTGGCGCGACCACAGCAGCAGATGTTTCCAGACGCTGTCGGACTTGGCCGCGAGCACCGTTGCCGCCTCGATCGCGCAGCCCGCCTGGTCGGCGGTGACGAGGATCGCTGCATCGTCGAAGTCCGTAGGTGTGATCGCAAGTTCACGGCCGACGGGGGTCGGGTCGCCGTGTTTGTCGAGGGCGCCGACCGCGTGCAGCGCCGCCCGCGCCCGGTCCACCTCACCATCCGGCGGGCCGGGGCGCGGCCAGCGCAGCGAAGTGGGGTCGGACACCCCGGCGACGGCGGCGGCCAGCAGTACGGCGGGCAGCGGCGCCCGGACGATCTCCGGCGGGGTCTCGGTTTCCAGCTCGGTGAACTGCCGCTCGGTGTAAAGGCAGTGCCAGATGCCCGGGGCGGTCCGGCCGGCCCGGCCGCGCCGCTGCCGCAGTCCATGCCGAGAGTGCGGTACCGGTTCGGTTGACTCGATGGCGGTCGCCGGGTCCCAGAAGGAGCGGTTGATCAGACCCGTGTCCACGACGTGCCGGATGCCGTCGATGGTCAGCGAGGTCTCTGCCAGGTTGGTGGCGAAGACTACCCGGTAGCGGGTGCCGCGACGGCGACTCTCCGGCCGCAGGGCACGGTTCCGCTGGGCGGCAGGCAGCTCGCCGTACAGCGGCAGCAGCTCGATCGCGTCGGCGACCCGGCCCATTTCTGGGTCGGCTCCGATGAGTTGGGTGGTCTCCTTGATAGCGGTCGTGATACCGCCGCGTCCGGTGAGGAAGACCAGAATGTCTCCCTGGTGGCACTCGACGTCCGCAGGGATGTCCGCGGGCCGGTCGCCGGTGGCCATCCAGCGCAGCAGTTCCACCACGGTGGACGCGGCGCGACCCGGCATCTGGGCGGGCCAGGACGCGATGGGCAGCTCCGGACCGGCCCACCAGCGTTCATACACCTCGTGAATGACCTTGCTGCGCATCCGGGACACCAGGACGGGGAATTCCGGCTCGAAGAACTCGGTGAAGGTGCTGGTTTCGATGGTGGCCGAGACGATCAGCACCTTCAGGTGCGGCAGTCCGGGCAGTTCGCGGCGCAGCAGCGCGAGGATGAGATCGATGTTGAGGGAGCGTTCGTGGGCCTCGTCGATCACGACCACGGAGACGTCGTGCAGTTCGCCACGCCTGATCATGTTCACCAGGGTGCCGTCGGTCACGTAGACGAGCTTGTTGCGCGGGTCGGACTTGTCCTTGTGCCGCGAGTTGACGTAGCCGATGTCGGTGCCGGGGCCAGCCACCGATCCGTGCAGTGTGGCGGCCACGTACTCCGGGATGCCGCTGGATGCCTCGATCCTCGGTTGGGTGACGACGATTTTGCCGTGCTGGGTCAGATGGTCGGCCGCGAAGGGGTGTGGCGGGACCAGCAGTCGCCACGGCAGGAAGGTGGATTTGCCGGAGCCGGTGCCGGCCACCACGACCGCGACCTGACGACTGGCCAGTTCGGTGAGTAGCTCGGCGATCTCCTCGTCGCGGATGCCGAAGGTGTCCGGCGGTGCGGGGACAAAGCCGTCAATATCGCGCTCCCGGTGGGGTCGCGCGGGTCTGTCGAGTCGCCCGAGCCGGCCGGCCTTGAGCCCGCCTGCCGGGACCGGCAGCCCCGGATCGAGGTCGAGGTACTTCACCGCCAGCCGGGAGATGGCTCGGCTGTGCCGGCCGCGACACGCCAGGCAGCGCTCGGGCGGTGACTGGCCGCGGACGAAGGCTTCCTGCCGCGAGCGGTCGGAGTAGAGCAGTTCGCCTCCGCATTCCTTGCAGACCACCTGCCAGTCGCGTGGCATCAGAGGCTCCCGGTCTCGGTGGGCAGTGCAGGCCATGGTGTGCCTGAGAGGGTGCCGTGGCCGGCCAGGTAGAACGGGCGTACGCGTAGGTCCGTGGTTGCTGTGACTTCGGCGACTGCCCGGTAGAAGCCGATGACGGCGGGTTCAAAGCCGGTGTGGTGCATCAGTAGATCGCTCACGCCAGATGCGGCGAGCCGGTGCAGCCTGGGTACGGAGTCGCGGTGGCAGTACGCCGCCACGTCCGCGAAGGACCGTCCCGGTACTGACACCAGGCGGTTGCGGAACCAGTAGCCCGCGACCTCGGTATCAAGCTCGGTGTGCCGCATGCTCATCAGCCCGAGGGTGAGAGCCCGGCCCCGGCCCGGCGGTCGGACGGGCAGAGGGCCGAATGCGAACGGCCGCGTCTCGGCGGACTCGGTGGCGAACAGCAGTCGCAGCCGACCGTTCGGCGCAGCCGGATGGTGGAGTTCGCGCAGCACCTCGGTGAGCACCTCATGCTTGGCCTGGGCGCCGATCGGCAGCGGCTGCCCAGCACGCAGCGCGTCGCAAAGCTGTCGGCGCAGCGTGGCGGCAGCCCGCAGCCGCGCCGGATCGGCGGCGAATACTTCGTCGGCTGTCCGTGGCAGGCCCCGTACTGTGGTGGCCAGCTCGGGGTCTGAGACTAGGTCGCGAACGGTCGCGGGCCGGTCGGGCCGACTGGCCGCTCGGGTCACCGCGACGGCGTCCGGGGCGATCGGCGCGAGCGTGATCACCAGGCCCGCCCCTGCGCCAGCCATCCGTCGCAGCGCGGCGTCCACCGCCTCGGCCAGCGGCCCGGACCCGGCCAGGGCCGGCCTCACGGCAGCCGCGAAGTCAGCGATCCCCTCCGGCGGCACCACAGTGGCCGACTCGATACCCTCCAGCCAGGCCAGCAGGTCGTTGGCGTCCACGTGTGCGATGGGTTCGCCCTGGATGCGTGCAGCACGCTCCACGGTGGCGCAGGCGATGCGGTAACGCGTGCGGTCGTCGACGCCCGCCTCGCCCGCCTTGATCCGCCGCCGCATCACGGCCGCGATGTCAGCGGAAGACCGGAAACCATACGGATCGGATCCTGGGCAGCCGGGCCACAGGCCGCTCCCGACGGCCCACATGGTTGCTATCACTGACGCGTCATCCTCGCCCGGTCTAGTCGCTTTGCGATGGCGACGTCCATGGTGGTCGTGTATTCCGGCGCCGCCAGCACGCAGATCCCGGCGCGGTCCGCGGCCGTGAGGAAGTCGGTGAGTTCACGGTGGCGGGCCGAGGCGTCCGCAGGCACGAGCAGCACCTCGCCGAGGTGGCAGCCGCGCAGCGCGGCCGGGCCGACCACGGCCAACAAGTCCGCGTCCACGGCGAGGGTGCGTATGACAAGCCGCCTGTCGGCCAGCGGTGCGGGACCGGCCAGCACCGGCCAGTCGGCCGTCACCGGGCCACCGTCGACGGCGGTGAACGCCACAGGCTCCGCGCTCGCGTCGCGGCCCGGTACGCTCCGCGCGCCGCCGAAGTCCACCTCGATCGAGCGGACCGTGTCGTCGTCATCCGACGCCGACGGCTGGTCGCCTCGTTGGAGATGCCGGTACAGCGTGGAGAGCATCATCGCGCCGCGCACCACCTGCTGGTCGGCGAGGTAGCGCAGACGGTCGGTGACCAGGACCGCGCCGGTCAGCACCCGGACCGGAGCGCAGGCCCGGCGTAGCACCGCCTCGGCGTCCAACGCCGGCCACGTCTGGGTAGCCACCGCCGCACACACCGCAGCTGGCGCCACCCCAGCGGACGGCAGCAGGGCGCGCAGCGAATCGGGGAGTCGGGTGGCCGCAACCAGCAGGCGTTCGCCGGTCTCGTGGTCCCACCGGCCGGAGCGTTCATCCAGCGCAATACCGCGGGACCGCGCCCACTCGGCGAACGGCAGCGGCACAGGCTGACGCCGGGACTCGATACGGAACGGGTGGTAGCCGTTCTGCCCATCGGTCCGCACCCGTCGCACGAAGTTGACCGCGAGGCTCCCGCCGGCCTGGTAAGACTCAACCAGGATGGTGGTCATCGCCCAGCGGGCCGGGGCGCCCTCGGCGAAGGAAGACAGGGTGGCGGTGGCGCACACCGCAACATCGTGCTCGTTGGTGTCCCGATTGTGCCGAGTCTGCAGTAACGCGACCACCACGTCTTGGGAACACAGACGCCGCGTCGACCACTCGTCGGGCCGCAGCAGAGTATCGGCCTCCGTACTGTCCCGACGGCCGAAATACTCGGTGACGGTCATCGCGATGGCATGCAGGTCCCGCTGCCACTGGGACAAGAAATTGCGCAGATTCGACGCGGCCCGGACCCGCAGTTCCGGGCGGTCGAGGTCCACCAGTACGACCGTGCCGGGACCCGCCGGGCCGACGCTGAGGCAGTGCAATTGCCGGTCGGGCAGCACTTCGAGGGGCAGCAGATCCGTGCCGAAACCGGGTTCGGTCAGCCGCAGCAGCATCAGAACGTCCAGCGCGTCCTCGGGTGCGTTAGCCGGTACGTCGGTGGTCCGCCGCCCGAGCCCCAGCAGCGCGCGACCATACCCACTCGGGGCGCCGCACTCGGTGACCCAGGCAGTCCAGGAAGCGGGCAGCCTGTCGGCGAAGAACTCCTGGACGACGGCAACGTCGTCGGCAGTCGCCAAGTCGCGTTCCGTGCTGATCAGCGGGTCGCGGGTCAACCACACCCAGGGGCTGGCGGGCCTGGACCGCGGCGGGTGGGCGGGCGTCACGGCTGCTCGTCGTCGAGAGCGGCGTCATCGCTCGGGAACGGCGCCGGCATGTCGTCGCGGTGGCGGGCGCAGACGGTGACGATGTCGTCCAGCACAGAGATAGGTTCACCGACCCGCACCATCGTCAGGTCATCTGCGATCTCGAAGAACTGGGCCAGCTTGGCGACCAAGTCCACCTCGATGACTATGGAGTACGGGTTGCCCTCGATGGGGCTGAGCAGGTTCGCTCGCTCCCTCGCATACGTCATCGCGCGCTGCGCCTGGCCAATGCTCGGTGAGCGGAGGTTGCCGTCGGCCAGCACCTTGCTGGATCGCTCGGAGTAGACGGCTTTGCTGTTGACGGTTGCCAGCCTCCCATCGGGAGTGACGACTACAAAGTCTTCGGCATTCATCCTGGTCGGCTCGCCGACGATGTCCCTGATACCGCCCTTCATGAGGGCCTGGGTCGCCATCACCTCATATCGCTGGCTCTGCAGCACCCGCAGTGCCACCTGCTCGCCCAGATTGCCCGCCTGCTCGTGTTGGTTGTTCGCCAACCAGTCCCGTAGCCGCTGGTCCACCGCCTGGACCGCCGCATCGTTGATCGCGGCGCGCCGGGAGGATGGTCCCTTCTTCGCAACGGCCAGGTCCTTCGGGGCCCGTCTGCTGGTCGCAGGCTTCTTGGCCGCCTTGCTGGGCGGTTGACGTTTCCGAGTTGGCGGCGCGGTTGGTTCTGCGGGCTTGGCCGGAGAACCGCCCTCGGCCGTCATCTGGACGCCGAGCCAGTCCTGATACCGCCCATTCAGCAAGGCATTGACCACCAGTGCACCGATCGGTTCGTCACACCCCATCTGGCCCCCCGTTCACCATGTTTCACGAAGTATCACCCCAAGAGGCCCTCCGTACACCGGTTTTCCACAGAGGTCTGCTCGGGACTGTCGGTGGGACGGGGAAGCGCCGCTTCTTCGATCTCGACGGCCATGGCTGGCAGGTCAACACGGAGGGGGAGACGTGCCACACCGTCGGCACCAGGCAGCCTCGGGTGTCACGGCGATATGTGGATCTGCGTGAAACTCTTAGGATGATCGCCTTCGGCCAGTGGGGGCCGTGAGGTGACAAGGGGAAACGCCGATCATGTCTGACGTGCGACCGAGACCGGACGAGGCAGGACCATCCCCCAGCGCTCGTGGCGCCGTCGAGCCCACATTGACGACCGGCGCCCGGCACCGCCGATGGTGGGTCGCCGGGGCCGGGGCGGCCGTTCTTGCGCTGGTCGCCGGCGTTGCCATGGTCGTCAACCGGCACACCGACGACGTCCGGCCTCAGCCCGACCCCGCTCCGCTGAGGACCTCCGCGTCCAAGAGAGCTGCTGTGCCGAGTGACGGGCCCCCGTATGTCGCGGTTCCGCAGTTCACTTCCGCTGCCGCCCGCGACACCGCGTTTGTCGGTGACGTCGCGCCGTTCTCTACCTGGCCCAGCGGCACCGTGTCCTACGGCGTCATGTCGTCCTTGCCTGGCGGCAGCGACGTATCCGACTTCCGTACAGCCGTCATCAAAGACGCGCAAGCCGTCTGTGCGGCACTTACCAACGGCACGGACATGAATGACGTGCCCGACGCTGTGGGGCTTCCGCTGACCGACCCGGTCGACCAGGCCGGGTTCATCGTGGAGGCAGCCACGTTCTACTGCCCGGACCAGATGGCCGCGGTGACCGACGGTGTCTACAGCGAGCCGGTGCCGACCAAACAGCAAGAAGACTGTCCGGCAGCCCGCGCCTTGGAGGTGACAGCCTCGCTCGGGAAAGAGTCGGGCGACGACCTGATTCACACGGCCGCGTACAGCGTCGAGGTCCACAACACCTCGTCGTACGCCGTCCGTGCTCAACTGCAACAGCGCTGGTTCGCCGACGGATTCCCGGACGAGGACGAGTGGGGGCCCTTCGGCGACGTGACGGCAGACCCGGCCGTCACCATAGAGGCGGGAGACACCTTCACCTACGAGGGTGAGCAAAGCGGGATCTACCGCTGGGAGCACACCGAAGTACGCGTCCAGCCCGGGCAGTTCGTGTACTTCGGGTGCGGATACCAGCCCGGCCCAGGTGCTGCCGGAACGGACGAGGAATAACCGTCATGACCGACGCCTCCGCCCTCCGCTCCCCGGTCTCGGAATTCGAGGACTACAGGTCACGACGGGGAATGACCTGCTCGCCGTCGGCCAGGACCGCACACTACTGAACCGTTGGTACGGCCGGACGGCTCACGGGGCGCATGACGCCAGAGGAGAGGCCACAGCCCCACCGTGCATCCCGCCCGCCCCGTTCGACGCCGGTCAGGTCGCGGCTTGCCTTCCACCGTCGTGCCGCGGAGGCTGAAATGGCGTGGTCACCGCAATTGGCCTGCGCCTACGGCCGGGTCGAGTGCGCCCGGACCGTGGGCTATGCGCCGGCGTTCTTGCCCTCCCAGTCGGAGTCCTCGACGGATTTACCCGGCTCAAGATCCGCGTCGTCCTCCGAGGAGTGTGTGATCTCCAGTCGGCCGAACTCGGGTACGCAGGCCATGCCCTTGGGCAACATCCCGAAGCAACGAAAGCCCCTGGGAAGCCTTGCCCTTCGACGAGCTGGCGAACTGTTGCAGAAACCTGGTCAGTTGGCCACATTGTGACCTAAGATACGCGTCCCGGTCAGGGTGGGGAGGCCGCATCGTGTGTATGAGAGGGGGAGACGTGAGCCTTGATACCGTCAATGAAGCTGACGGGGTAAGTCGGCGCAAGGCGCTCAGTTGGGGCGTGGCAGGAGTTGCGATTGGTACCGTTGGTCTTACCTCGTGCTCTGCCGCGGCGCGATCCGCCGTATTCAACCCCGCGACCACTGAGTGGCTCAAGGAGCTTGCTAGTTCAGTAGCCGCCACACAGATCGAGAAAGCCTTGGATGGTGGCCTGGAAGGGATATGGGGCAAATGGTCGGGTAGCACGGATAAGACGGTGGATAAAGTCACCGAGGGCCAGGATTTCTGGTACAGCGCTTGGGCTCACCATGTTCCCCCCGTGATAATGCTCTCCCTGAGTAAGAGCAAACAGGGCGACCCGATGGCAGACCGACTGTTGGCCTGTGTCAACTCTGGTAAGCAGGCTGTTGTCTTCGAGCCCTGGGCTTGGCAGGCGATGTCGATGTTCGTGCACGATCTGACGCATGACAAAACAGGTTCAGACCTGGCCATGGTTCAGTCTTTGTGTCTCTTGACTCTTATTCCCTCGGGAGTCGCCCCTCGGACTGGCGGCAGTCCCGGAGGGACTGTTGACTGGATGACCTACCAAGCCCGAAACGGAACCGTTGAGATAGCGAAGATCTCGGAGCCGGATGGTTCCATGAGTGCCATAATTAGCGCAGACGGCATACCGGATATAGGGCGCAAACAAATGAGGAAAAAGTTCACCTTGCCGACTAAAGCGGCTGAGTCGTGAGGGCGGGCTCCTGCCAGTGTGGCGGCGCGTTCCCGGCTCGCTCCGGCTTGGGGCGGTTGATCTTTGAGGTGGGGTACGGAGAAGAATCAAGATGCCGTGAGCTGTTGGTTTATAGCGTGCGTCGTTTGCGGATGGGCAGGATGCTCAGGGCCATGACGGTGCCGTCGTCCTGGAACGAGATCGGGGCGTTCCAATTCCCGGCTGCATGGGAGTCGTGTCGTTTGGACCGGAGTTCGTAGGCCGCTTGCCGATACTCTTCCACGCTGCCGTCTTTGATCAGCTTGTAGAGTCCTGAGTCCGTTCCGGAGAATGCCTCGATGCGCGCGGCTCCCATGCGGAAGACGTTGTCCGTGCCGAGGAATTTCGTGTCGCCGACCTCGATGTCCGCGTCGTCAATGCTCGATGTTGCGGCGAAGGCGGGGACGTCGTAGTGCTCTCGCCCTTGGCGGGCGGTGAGATACCGGGCTGTATATTTCCCTCCGCCCGAGAAGGTGGTCAGGCCGGCTGCTGCGGTACGGGCCAGGAGTTGGCCGAACCAGGCGAGGTCGTCCTCGCCAACCTGGAATCCGTCGACGGTCCGCGCCCGTCGGCCGTCGCGGGCGGGTATGCGAATGGCGTTGGGGTAGGGGGTTCCGGGCTTGTCCCTGATCTCCTCGTCGGCGTTTCCCGGACCGCCAGGTGTGCGCAGGGGGAGCAGAGTCTCGCCGGGGGACTGCAGCACATTGACCACGACCCCGCCCTGGCCCATGAGTTCGGTGGACAGCATCAGACACGGCGTGGAATTCCACGGACCGATCTGCATGCCCTCGGTCAGTTCGGCTCCCTTGGCCAGTTGCTGGATCGTGGTGCTGCGGGTTCGGCCGCTCCGCTTGCTCGGCTTCTGGTGATTTCCCCGGCAGGCCACGAACGTGACTTTCGACGGCTCTCCGGGCTTCCACGCCTCGATGATGTAGTCGGGCCGGGGCCGTGAGCCCTTGTTCCGCTGGGAGACGCTCAGGGGCCAGCCGGCTCGCAGCACCGTGTTCGTGTCCACGACCGAGACGATGTGGTCGGGGTAGCGCTGCTGCACGAGGTGTTCCGCCACCGCGAGCCCGAAGCCGACGGCCAGCTCCCGGGCCTGCATGCCCTTGTACCAGCGTTCGGAGGAGCGGCCCTTGTCGGTGAGGTCCATGGAACGGGCGCGATTGGCTTCCAGCGCCTCGCAGAACTTCAGGCTGAGCCAGTGTTCTGCCAGTCCGCGCCCCATTCCCTGGCCGGCCAGGACGTAGCCGCGTGCCACGGCGTGCAGGACCTGCCACGGCGTCAGGTCGATGGACCGGCCGTGCTCGGCCAGCACGACGGGCCGCAGGTCGGGCTTCCTGCGTACCGCTTCCTGGCCCTTTTCCCGGCGCTTCTTGTCGATGACCGCCGCCGCGGAGTCCACGTGAGCGGCCAGCTCTGCCGTCGAGTGGACGTGAACGGTCGTTGAGCGGCCGAGCGCGTTCAGGATCTGTCGCGCGGTTCTCGCCATACATTCCCCCACGGTGTCCGCGTGCCCCGGCTGGCCGGGAACGGTAGTTCGGAGCATTGGGGCGCATACAAGTGCGCATGGTGAGCCAAGAACCACAACCGGCCACACCGGGACCAGATGCGACCACTGGCGACGCAAGCCGTGCCGAAGGTCTGACAATCCGCGCTCGTCAACCGGATGCCGCCCGAGTGCCCTCTCGCAGGGGGATGTTGGAGTGGATGTGCCGGGCAGTCATGCTCCCGCCGATCAGAAGGAGGCGGGCATGGACTTGAAAGAGCGTCACGATGGTGCTGCACCGGACCCCGGTCAGATGCTGTACCCGTCCCCGGCCCAGCCGCACGGAGATGGACGGCCGGACGGCGGCAGCGCCGTTGCGAATCTGGCGGGCGAGTTCGGTGCGGAGCTGGTGCGGGCCATCCGCGTGGGCCTGGCCGAGGTGAGCAGCTCTGGTCACGGGTCACGGGGGCCGTCGCAGCTGAGCTGGTATGAGTTCGCGGCCGAGTATGCGCGGGCTCACTGGTCCGGTCGGGCGGCGAAGACCCGGGACGAGGTCAGCGATGCGCTGACTACCGTCACGGTGGCGATGCTGTGGGATCTTCCGGGGCGGCCGAGTGGGCAGCTGTTGCGCCGCGCTTTGCGGCACTGGGCGTTCGTCGTGCCCGGGCCGGGGCAGGGGGAGATGCCGGCGGAGGACCGGTTGGTGCTGCAGTGGGTGGCGAAGGCGTCTCGTCCCCTGGTGGACCTGAGTGATCCGGTCCTGGCGCGTGATGTGCTGGAGTCGCTGCGCCGGAAGCTGGACGGTGGTGAGGCGGCGGTGGAGACGATGCGCCGCAAGCGCAAGGTGCTGGTGCACGCGCTCCACTACGCCGTGGAGCGTGGCGAGTTGGGCAGCCACCCGTTGAAGAGGGTCCGCTGGCGGGTGCCCAAGCCGGCGGTCGCGGTGGATCCGCGGGTGGTGGCCAACCCCTACCAGGCTCGGGATCTGCTGGACGCCGTCTCCTACGTCGGCGGCTATCGAAGGGCGAGGGGCCGTCGGCTGGTCGGATTTTTCGCGGGCATGTACTACGCGGGTCTGCGTCCGGAGGAGGCGGTCGCGGTGGCGCTGCCGGACTGCCGCCTGCCCGCCACTGGTTGGGGGCGGTTGATCCTGCACCGCACCCGGCCGCAGGCGGGCAAACGGTGGACGGACAGCGGTGAGTTCCACGACGAGCGCGGGCTGAAGAACCGTCCGCCGGGGGAAACGCGGGTGGTGCCGCTGCCTCCGCATCTGGTGGCCATGTGGCGCGAGCATGTTGCCACGTTCGGCACGGCCGACGACGGTCGGCTGTTCTTCACCGAACAGGGGCGGGTTATCAGCTACGGCACCTACCACCGGGTCTGGCACGAGAGCCGTGACCTCGCCCTGCCGCCCGCCCTCACCGGCACTCCGCTCGCGAAACGGCCCTACGACCTGCGGCACTCGGCGCTGTCCACGTGGCTGTGCGCGGGCGCGGACCCGGCCGAGGTCGCCCAGCGGGCCGGCAACAGCGTTGAGGTCCTGCTGAGTCGGTACGCGAGGTGCCTGTACGACCGGCAGTCCATCAACAACCAGCGCATCGAGGGGTTGTTGAGCTCCTACGACCGGCCGCCGGAGCCCGACCTGGCGCACGATTAGCCTGGTATCGCTGACACGGGGTGGCTGTAGAGATCTGCTGTCCGACTGCTGCGGTGTGAGTTCACGCGAGAGCGCGTCTCCGACAGCTCCATTGCCGCGTCCAGGACTCCGCGACTGAGTCGCCGCCTTTACTTCTCCTGCCGTACTGCGTCTGTAGCGGTACGGACACGCAGCGAGGCCGATGTTCTGCGCGACCGTTGCTCTTCTGGGTGGGGCGGTGATCTACTGCATGCTCCGAAGTGGCTTATGGGGGAACTGTGCGGACAGGCCATTTTGCCGTGTATCGAGGGTCCAGTGCTGTGCGTCAGTGCACACGAGGCGGCCGTGGCGCTCGCGCCTGCTGACGGCGGCCGTCGAAGCAGGCGCGGGTTCGCCTATCAGGATGCCGTCACGTTGCTGGACTGCCTGGACATGCTCGAAGGGCAGTGGACCGCGGTCTCGTGGGAGGACCTGGAAGACATCCTGTGTCATCGGGACAGCGCCCCCGTATACCGGCAGGTCAAGACGATCGAGGAAGCCGGGACACGGCACAGTATCGCCAACATTTGCAGGCCAGAAGAGAAGAAGGCCGCAGACAGCAGCTATCTGGGCAAGCTATTTCTGGGCAAGCCGCTCCCGGACGGCACACGGTTCACCTTCATCGTCAACGAGACACCCCAGCGAGACCTCTACGAGTTTGTCGCGGAACGCGACCGCCCTCGCGGTCCGGTGGGCGCCGACGCCCGCGCGGACATCGTCAAGAGGCTCAGAGAGGTGCAACTGCCGGATGGCAGGGACATCGGATGGTGTGTCGACCGTCTGGACGTTCTGGTGGAGGCGCGCACCATCGACCAGGTCGAGGCGGAGGCCATGGCTCGACTAGCGCCACTGGTGGAAGCGTGCCTGGGCGAGAAACCGCTGTACGAGGAAGTCGAGGAGGTCATGATCTGGCTGATCTCCCGGTACATCGCCCGCAGCGCCCTTGAGCTGCGACCGAGAACCTTCACCGCGGACGACTTCGGCGCGGCCCTCGATGACAGCGTGCGCAGAGCAACTGGGCGGCGGCGAGACGGATCCACCGAACTGTTGACGAAACTCAAGCACAAGCTGCGGGCTGCCGAAATACCTGAGCCCGAGGCGGAAGCCCAGCATGATGCCATGCTCGCCTACCGTCGTACCTACCGCGCCAGTGTCGGTACCCGGCGCCGCGCGTACGACGATCTGGCCGATCAGATCAACGCCATCTGCACGCTCACGATGGCGAAGCGCCGCGCCGGGCGTCTCGACGCCGGCTCGGCGGCGTACTTCGAGACGCTCGTGGCCGTGAGCGAGATGCCCGAGGTGACCAGCCGGCAGTTCACCCTCGCCGAGGCCCACGCAGTGCTCTCCGACATCACAGCACGCTGCCAGAACAGGTACGCCGATGCCTCATAAGATCGGCAGCAGCGTGGTACCCCCGCTGTATCGCGCCTGGGACCCGGACGATTCTCCCGACTTCCACGCAGCACGGCTCTTGCTGCTCATCTACCTCTGCGGTGAGGAGCCCGGTCCCTACATCGAGGGACGGACGAAGTTCGCCAAACTTGATTTCTTCGTGCGCTACCCGGGGTTCCTGGAGCGGGCCCACGCCGCAATGCCGGAAGCCGTCGATGCCGAAACCGCGTTTCTCGCCCCCGACCCGTCCGAAGTCGAGGCACCGATGATTCGCTACCGCTACGGGCCCTGGGACCAGCGCTACCGGCAGTTCCTCGCCTTCCTCATCTCCCGCGATCTTGTCACCGTCACGAGCCACCGGGTCGAACGAGTAAAGCTCAAAGCCGCCGGCAAGAGGACAGCGCAACGTCTCGCCGAGGCCCGCGAGTTCCAGCCGCTGGTCCGGCGCTGTCAGGCCATGCGGGGGAATCTGGCCACCCTGTCGGGCACCGACCTGAAAAACCTCATCTACGACCTGTTCCCAGACGAGGTCGGAAACGCGCCCTTCCGCCAGGAGATCCGGCCATGACCAAGCCCGTGACCGCCCACCCCGACCGCGGAATCAGGATCGACTCCGTCAGGCTCGTCCACAACACCGCAGAAATCGACGAGTATGCCTTTGGGACCGGCATGCTGAACATCCTCAGCGGGCCCCGCAACAGCTCCAAGACAACCACGCTGAAGGTCATCGACTACTGCCTCGGCGACCGCGGCGGGATGATCGACGCTCTCGGTGCCGCCGTCTCCGACGAATACATCGAGGTCTCCACCGCTATCCGGCTCAACGGACGCCCTCGCGTCCTCACACGTCTCCTGAAGCACGGGCGCATGAACAAGGTGTACGTCGACGGAGATGAGCTGACCGACGCAGACTTCTCCGACTGGATCCTGCGCGAACTGGGATGGCCCAACCTGCGCATCCCCAAGGGCCTCCACCCGGCCACAGCCAGTGAACTGACGCCCTTGTCCTTCCGGAACCTTCTGCGCCACTTCTACCGCAACGAGGAGTCCTGGACGGGCTTCGCCGACAAGGAGCAGGAATTCATCCGGCGCGGCGTCGTCAGCATGCTCCTCGGCTTCGCCGGCTCCCGCTACGACACCAAGGATTTCGCCGTCGCCCAGGCCAAGCGGCGCCTTGCCGTAGCCCAGGCAGTGGAGCGGGACGTGCAGGACAGTACATTGCAGGCTGTCACCGCCATCTCCGAACGGCTCGGCATTCCCGTCGCCCGTACCCTCGACCAGGTAGCGACCGCACGGGAAGAGGTCACTTCCCAACTCGACGGGGTTCGCCAACGGCGTCTCGAACTGACGCAGGAGATCAACAGCCTCCTGCAGGGAACGTCCACCACGGAGGTGGCGGCCGGATACGACGCGTCACTGACGAGCGTCTACGAAGACATATCCAGGCGGCTGCAACTGGCGGTCGACGAGGTCGTTGCGCTCGAACAACTCGGCAGCGAACACGCCTACTCCGCCCAGACGGTCACCTCGGAGGTGACCCGCATGGAGCGCCTCATCGCCTCCGTGGAGATCTTCGACGCCCTTCCCGTACGACTCTGCCCAGCGTGCGAACAACGCGTGGACCCGCACCGAGAGCACGGCGAAGACGCCTGCTACCTGTGCTTCCAACCGGTCGACGACGACCAGCGCCGCCGACGGGCGCAAGTGGAGATCCGGTCGCTCAAGTCGGAACTTGCCGACCTGGATGACGTCACCGCCCGGACCGGCGCCGATCTGCAGACGGCCCGCGCGCGCCGAGTGGACCTCCAAGACGAACAGGCACGGCTCGCGCACCGCATCAACGAAGAACGCGCCGCGCAGCTGGCTCCCTTCATGGCCAGCCTCGAAAACCTCGCCGCCCAGATCGCCCAGCTCGAACAGAAGATGACAGCCTTTCCTGCCATTGAGGAGATCCTTCAACGTCGCGCGGTAGCGAGCCAGGCCGTCACCGCTGCACAACAAGCCGTCGACGCACTTGGCCAAGAGCCTGCGGGAGTTGCCACAACGGCGCTCGCCTCCGTCGAACGATGCGCCTTGTTCGCCGAGCGCATGAACGAGTTTCTCCACCGCTACCGCGAACGCGGCTGGGTCAAGGGCGCCATCACCATCAACGACAGTGACCTCACTTTTTACGTCGGCACCCGCCCCTGGGACCAAGCCCTGGGGGCAGAGACGAAGGTGCTCTTCTTCCTGGCCTACAGCTACGCCACCCTGTTCCTGGCATCCGACCTCGACGAAGAAGCCGCCTTCCCCGGCCTGCTGCTCCTGGACAACCCCTACCAGCAGGGCATCGGCACCACCGTGGTCGACGACGTCCTGCGAGATCTGGCAAACGCAGCCCAGGCCACGGGCACTCAGGTCATCAGCACCCAGGCCGTTCCAGCACCACGCGACCCGGCCACCATCGGAGAAATCCACATGCCCAGGGAGTACGAAGCGCCGTAGGCAGACCTTGGCGCAACGGAGTCCCACCAGCGGGAGTGGACCTTGGCCGCGCCCCGTTGGGGTGTTGCATCCTCGCGATGCCGAGAGCGGACCGTGATCATCAAGCGCAGGGAGGAGCTGGCTTGTGTGCTGAGGGCGCGCAGCATCGCGTGGCCGGCACCAGAAGACGAGCAGCAACGGAGCACTTGGCTCAGCCCAGATTGCGGGGCCATGGCTCGCACGCCCGTCCGCAGCAGGATCAGATTTTGATGACGGTGGTATGCCCACCGCACAGCGCTGCGAGGTCCTCGGGATCGGAGGTCAGGATCGTCACGGGTCCGGGGGCGGCGAGTGCGGTGGCGCTGAGCATGGCGTCGATGGCGTACTTGTGGCCATGCAGGCCGGCGTCGGCGAGGAGAGCGGCAGCGTGGCGGGCGATCGGCTCGGTGACCGGCTCGACGACTAGACGGGACAGCGTCCACTCCAAGGCCGGACGGTTGATCCGGGGGTGGACGACCTCGACCAGGGTGGCCGCGGAAGTGATTACGCGCAGGTCGTCGGCGCGGGCCAGGGCGAGCCATCCCGTGACTGACCGGTCACGCAGCACGGCCTTGGCAAGCCCCTCACTGTCCAGGACCAGAGTGCCGCCGGGAAGGGCGGGGGAGCGGGTCACGCGGCGTCGGCCCCGCCCTGCGTCTGCTGCTGTCGGGCCTGGTGGAGCTGGTCGCGCAGGGCCTGGATCTCATCGTCCATGACGGGTCCGTGCTCGGCCTCGGCGACGGCGATGAGTTCGTTGAGGTTGTCGCGCTCGATCTGGCGGGCCACGGCTGCGGCGACGTATGCGGACAGGCCGGAGGGGCCGCTGCGGGCCTTGGCGGCCTCGGCGATGTCGCGCGGCATGGTGATCGAGTACTTGCCGGTAGGCTCACCCATGCTAGCTATCCTACCGCTCATCCTCCCGGCCGGTGTGTGCGGAACTCAGGCTCGCTCAGACGAGGCCGCGGGTACTGACCGGTGGTGCCCCGTCCCCGCAGGAGTTCCTGGATGAACCGGTGCAACGGCCGGGCTCAGCCGCATTCGCTGCTGCGCGCAGAGCAGCCGCCGAGGCATGGGGACCCGCGACACATGGACTACGCCGCGTCCAAGGCCGGCAGTCGGCCGCTGGCCCAGGGATAGGAGGCCCACCCCTGGACGAGTACGGGGTTGAGGGAGTGCTCGTGCCCGGTCAGGCATTCGTTGAGTGCCCAGGTGGAGCGTTGGGGGTCGGCCGCCCGCTCCAGGAGCAGCGAGCTGGGTGTGGTGTCGGACAGGGTCACCAGGCGTTCGACTTCGTGGGCTGCGACGACCGTGGTCGGGATATCGGTGGTGGGCAGGTCGAGGTGGGGGAGGTCGGCGTTGGCGACGGGGAACGGTTCAAGGGTGACGATCAGTGCCTGGCGTGGACGGTCGGTCGGAATGCCGGCGAATGCCGGATGGCGCTGGTCGATCTGAGCCGAGGTGGCGTTGACCTGGCGGTAGGCGCGGGCCAGTTTGTTGTCGGTCTCGGCGACTCCGAGTTCCAGACCGAGCCGGGCGTTCTCGGTCGGCATCATGGACTTGACCTCCACGAGCAGCACGAGGTCGTCGAAGACAACGATCCAGTCGACGCTCTGCAGTTCGTTCCGCTTCACCCGGTACGTGATCTCCGAGATGACAACGGCGTCCGGTATCAGGCGGAGCTGTCGGCCGACGTACTCCTCGAAGAGGTAGCCGGTCTCCTGCAGGAAGTCGGTACCGAAGTGCTCGCGTCCTGTGTGGTAGATGCCGGACGGGGTCGCTTTGCGCCAGACCAACTGGGGGGAAGGGCACAGCAGGCCGGGCCCGAAGCCGGTGACCGCGGGCCGGCCGAGCAGCGGACTGTATGTGAAGCGCCGCAACTGAGCCGCTTTGCCGCCGACCACCCTCGCCAGGTTCTGCGTGGTCTGCTTCTCGACCGCTTTGACTGAGGCCACGTCGGTGGCGAAGTGCCGTTCGACGACCCGCAGCACCGTGTCCCGGCTGACCATGCGGCTGAACTTCTCGCCGTCCGGGCTGTCGAAGATCGCGGGATCGAAACGCCCGGCGTTGAACAGCGCACATCCCCACAGCAGTTGGGCGGTGCCCACGTAGTCGGGCAGCGAGCAGCCGAATACCTCGGTGTCCCAGCCGGGAACCATGCAGCGGGGTTGCCGGCGTGCGGGAAACGGTGTGTGCAGGTACAGCGCAGCGGTACGGGCGAGAGCGGCGAACTCCGGGGCCTGGAAGGCCATCTGCTCGCCGCCCAGGCGCATCATGAAGTCCCTCAGGCGGACCGGATCGTCGTCGGATCCGTGCAGGGTCGGTTCCTTCAGACTGGAGTACGCGGCCAAGATCTCCAGCAGGTCGCGTTCGGTGGCGTCGGAGCGCAGATGCTCGGTGCCGTAGGCCAGGCTGACGCGGGCCGCGTCAGCCAGTGCCCAGGGTGTGTACTTCAGTGAGGGGCTTTTCAGCCACGGGTGTGGCCGCTCGGGCGTGCTGTAGCGTGCCGCCGCCGCGGCGATCAGAGGCAGCAGCGAGCTGGGACGATGCCGCCGAATGCGCTGGCGGTACTCGTCCTCCGTCACCAGCCGGTCGTACAGGTACGCAGCCATCCCGCCATGATCCTTGCCACGAAGACATTGTTCGAGGGGTTTCTCCTGAGCCGGTGCGGAACGTTTTTTGCGGCACTTCGGCCGTGTCCGCGCGGCTGGGCGCGGGCGCGGCCGAAGTAGCCCAGCGCGCGGGCACCAGCGTGGAGGTCCTCTTGTCCCGGCACGCGAGGTGTCGCTATGCCTGGCGCGATGCGGCATTCAGTACTGCTCGGTCTCCACGAAGCCCGCGTCCACGTCGTCGGCGCCGAAGGTGTCGGCGGCGGTGGTCGGGTTGAATCCGGGCGGGGCGTCCTTCAGGGCCAGGCCCATGCCAGCGAGTTTTTCCTTGACCTCGTCGATGGACTTCGCACCGAAGTTGCGGATGTCCATCAGGTCGGCCTCCGAGCGGGCCAGTAGCTCGCCCACGGAGTGGATGCCCTCGCGCTTGAGGCAGTTGTAGGAGCGGACCGTGAGCTCCAGCTCCTCGATCGGCAGGGCGAGATCAGCGGCGAGCGCCGCGTCCACGGGGGAGGGGCCCATGTCGATGCCCTCCGCCTCGAAGTTCAACTCACGCGCCAGACCGAACAGCTCGACCAGGGTCTTGCCGGCGGACGCCATGGCGTCACGGGGACGCATGGCCTGCTTGGTCTCGACGTCGACGATCAGCTTGTCGAAGTCGGTGCGCTGCTCGACACGGGTCGCCTCGACCTTGTACGTGACCTTCAGCACCGGGCTGTAGATGGAGTCGACCGGGATGCGCCCGATCTCCTGGCCCACCTGCTTGTTCTGCACGGCGGAGACGTAGCCGCGACCGCGCTCGACGGTCAGCTCCATCTCCAGCTTGCCCTTGCCGTTGAGCGTGGCGAGAACGAGGTCGGGGTTGTGCACCTCGACACCGGCCGGGGGCGCGATGTCGGCGGCGGTGACCAGACCCGGGCCCTGCTTGCGCAGGTACATCACGACCGGCTCGTCCTGCTCGCTGCTGACGACGAGCTGCTTGATGTTGAGGATCAGGTCGGTGACGTCCTCCTTGACGCCCGGCACGGTGGTGAACTCGTGCAGAACGCCGTCGATCCGGATGGACGTGACCGCCGCACCGGGGATCGAGGAGAGGAGCGTACGGCGCAGGGAGTTGCCAAGGGTGTAGCCGAAGCCCGGCTCCAGCGGCTCGATCACGAACCGGGAACGGAACTCGTCGACGACCTCTTCGGTCAGGGACGGACGCTGAGCAATGAGCACGGGGTGTTGCCTCCATTTTCGGCGCCCGCTATTTGACGCCGTAGACACCACGAAGGGTACGGGGCGACACGAGGCGATACGGTCTCCGCCGTCCGCAACCAGCTGGAGATCGCCACGCTGCCGGGCAACCCCGACAAGGTGACCTCGCTGAAGGACCTCACGAAGTCGTCGCTGAAGGTCGTGCTGTGCGACAAGACGGTGCCGTGCGGCGCGGCGGCCCAAAAGGCCCTGACGGCAAGCAAGTTGAAGCTCACCCCGGTGTCGTACGAGGCGGACGTCAAGAGCGCCCTGACGAAGGTGGAGCTGAAGGAGGCCGACGCGGCGGTCGTCTACAAGACCGATGTGCACGCCGCCGGCAGCAAGGTGCAGGGCGTGCAGTTCCCGGAGTCCGCCGACGCCATCAACGACTACCCGATCGTCCTCCTCAAGAACGCGCCCAACGCCGTCGCCGCCAAGGCGTTCATCGCGCTGGTGCAGTCCGCCGAGGGCCAGAAGGTGCTGTCCACGGCGGGGTTCCTCAAGCCCTGACCCCACCGATTTAGCGGCGCAGTCCCAGCGCGTCCCGCCCGGCGTAGCGTGCCTGGGTGCCCAAGTCCTCCTCGATGCGAATGAGTTGGTTGTACTTGGCGGTGCGGTCGGCGCGGGAGAGCGAGCCGGTCTTGATCTGGCCGCAGCCGGTGGCGACGGCGAGATCGGCGATCGTGGTGTCCTCGGTCTCGCCGGAGCGGTGGGACATGACGACGGTGTAGCCGGCGCGATGGGCGCTGGACACCGTGGCCAGGGTCTCGGTGAGGGTGCCGATCTGGTTGACCTTCACCAGGATCGAGTTGGCGATCCCGTCCCGGATTCCGGCGCTGAGCAGTGTCTCGTTGGTGCAGAAGACGTCGTCGCCGGTGAGCTGGCAGCGCTCGCCGAGCCGTGCGGTCAGGTCGCGCCAGCCGTCGTGGTCGTCCTCGGCCATCGGGTCCTCGATGGAGGCGATCGGGTAGCGGTCGACCAACTCGGCCAGGTAGTCGGCGTGTTCGGCGGGGCTGCGGCGGACGCCCTCGCCCGTGTAGTCGTAGAGACCGTCGCGGAAGAACTCCGAGGTGGCCGGGTCCATGACGAGGGTGATGTCTGTGCCGGGCTTGTAGCCGGTGCGTTCGATGGCGTGCAGGACGAAGTCGAGGGCCTCGTCGGCGGTGCGCAGGTCGGGGGCGAAGCCGCCCTCGTCGCCGACGTTGGCGCTGTGGCCGGCGGCGATCAGGTCGCGGCGCAGGGTGTGGAAGACCTCGGAGCCCATCCGGACGGCCTCGGTGAAAGTGGCCGCGCCGATGGGCGCGATCATGAACTCCTGGAAGTCGAGCGGGTTGTCGGCGTGGGCGCCGCCGTTGACGATGTTCATCATCGGCACCGGCAGCAGGCGGGCGTCGACGCCGCCGATGTAGCGGTACAGCGGCAGACGGTGGGCTGCCGCGGCGGCCTTGGCGGTGGCCAGGGAGACGCCGAGCAGGGCGTTGGCGCCGAGCCGCGACTTGCTGTCCGTACCGTCCAGTTCGATCATCGTGTGGTCGACGGCCGCCTGGTCCTCGGCGTCGAGTCCGATCACGGCGTCCGCGATGCTCTCGTTGACGGCGTCGACGGCGCGTCGAACTCCCTTGCCGTGGAAGCGGGTCGGGTCCCCGTCGCGCAGTTCGACCGCCTCCCGGGCGCCGGTGGAGGCGCCCGACGGTACGGCGGCCCGGCCGAGTGATCCGTCCTTGAGCTCCACGTCCACCTCGACGGTCGGATTGCCCCGGCTGTCGATGATCTCCCGTGCGACGACCCGGCTGATGGCGGTCACGGTGCAACTCCTCACGCAGGGCCCGCGTCTCGGACTTCGGCGGGCAGTAAGTTCCAATGAGAAACAAAGTGAGTCCTGAAAGAGAACCTACTATGGGCGCATGAGGATGCACAACGCCGACGAGACCTGCGGCATCGCCCGGGCCGCCGTGGTTCTGGGGGACTGGTGGAACGTTCTGATCCTGCGGGAGATCGCCCGCGGCCACGTCCGCTTCGACGCGCTGGCCGCCGGGATCGGTCTGTCCCGCAACGTCCTCACCGAGCGGCTCGGCCGGCTCGTCGCGAGCGGGGTGCTGCACCGCAGCCTCTATCAGCGGCGGCCGGTGCGCTATGAATACCTGTTCACCGACGCTGGGTCCGCGCTGCTGCCCCTGCTCGTCGCCATGCAGGACTGGGGCGACCGGTGGGTACTGGGCGACGGCACCCTCACCGCGACCGTGGCCGAGGCCAGTGCCGAACATGCTCGCGTGCACGCCGTGGTGGGCACCCGTCTGCCCGACGACCTTCAGCTGCCCGACACTACAGGCGCCGACCTGCCCGTCGTCTCGCCGGACGCCGCCGCGACCGTGCTGTTCACCTACCCGGCCACGGGTATCGACTGGGGCGAGCCGCCGATCCCCGGGGCCGAGGGCTGCAGGCTGGAGAACCGGCTCTTCCGCGGCGCGTGGCCCGAGTTCCGCCGGGCGGGCGTGGACGTACGCGGCATCAGCACCCAACTCCCTCACGAACAGGCGGAGTTCGCCAGCGCGGAGGAGATCCCGTACCCGCTGCTCTCCGACGCCGCCGATCAACTCGCCGCGGCCCTGCGGCTGCCGACGTTCCGTGGCGCGGGCAGGCTGCGGCACAAGCGCCTGGTCCTGGTCGTCGACGCCGAACGGACCGTACGGCACGCGCTGTTCCCGGTCACCGACATCCCGCACGCGGTCGAGGAGAGCCTGCGCCTGGCCGCGGACTGCGCCCGCACGACGTGAGCGGCCCTGCCGAGTCCGCTCGCCAAGAGCCCCAAGACACATCCAGCGAAGGAGACCGTGCCCTGTGAGTAATCCGACCTCATCCACCCAGACCGTCCACCACCTCTTCTCCTACGGCACCCTGCAACAGCCCGAGGTCCAGCTCTCCCAGTTCGGCCGCCTGCTCGACGGCAGTCCGGACGCCTTGCCCGGCCACCGCATGACGACCATTCAGATCACCGATCCCGCCGTGATCGAGGCCAGTGGCACTGACAGGCATCCACTGGTCCTCGCCTCAGATGCCCCCGAGGACACCGTCGAGGGTCAGGTCTTCGCGATCAGCGACGCCGAACTGGCCGCAGCGGACGCCTATGAGGTCGACGACTACGCCCGCGTCAGGGTGACCCTGCGTTCGGGGACCCCGGCTTGGGTCTATCTGGAGCGCCCGAACGAAGGACCCGGCGCTACGGCGGACACGAACGACGGCGCCGAAGAGCCGGTGAGCGTGCGGGAGTGGCTGCGGAGTCTGGAGGTCTTTGCGGGACCGCTGGCGGACTTCGATCCTGCCGGTGCCCCGGCCGATCCGGTCGAGCTCTTCCTCGGCTGGCTGCGGGAGGCGGTCGCGGCGGGGGTGCCTGATGCGCATGCCATGACGCTGTCGACGGTCGGCGCGGACGGTGGCCCGGATGCCCGGGTGCTCATCCTCAAGAACGCGGACGCCGACGGCTGGCAGTTCGCCGTCCACGCCCACAGTCCCAAGGGCCGCCAACTGGCAGAGCGGCCCCGTGCGGCGCTCACCTTCTACTGGCCGCTCCTGGGTCGTCAGGTGCGGGTGCGGGGCGCTGTCGAGCCTGCTTCCCCCGAACGGAGCGCCGCCGACCTGCTCGCGCGTGCGCCCTCTGCCCGCGCCGAGGTGCTGCTGGGCCGCCAGAGCGAGCATCTGGAAAGCCCTGAGGAACGCGACAGCTCTTTCCGTACGGCACTGGCCCGCATCGAGTCGGATACCGCTTTGGTCAGCCCGGAGTGGATGCTTTACACCCTCGTGCCGACGGCGGTCGAGTTCTGGCAGGCGGACAAGGGCCGCCTGCACAACCGGCTGCGCTATGAACGCACCGATCCCCGCGGCCTGTGGGAACGCCACCTGCTGTGGCCGTAGCGCCCCAGGTTGAGAGGAGGCCGCGCACCGGTGGCGGTGCGTGGCCCTCCTCTCACGGATGCCCGGGGTTTGCGGGTGGCGGACCCGCAGAGCGTGTTTGGGATCGGTTCGGGGGGCTTGGCGTAGGGGTTCAGGCCGGCCGTTCCTCGCGTCCGTGCTGGACAAGCGTCGCGCATGAGCAGGTTGAGTGTGTCTCCTGGGTCGGCAGGTCGGCTGACGCGGGAGGGCTATTTCTTGCGGGCGAGGGTGAGTCCGTCGGCGATGGCGATCATGGTTGCCTCGACGCGGTCGTCGGTGCGGATGCGTTCGTTGAGTTCCCGCACTGCTTGGGTGGTGTCGGCGGTGTCGTCGGGGTCGATGACCCGGGCGTGGTAGAGCACGTTGTCGACGAGGATCGCGCCGCCGGACCTGACCCGGGGTACGACTTCTTCCCAGTAGGCGGTGTAGTTCAGGTAGTCGGCGTCGATGAATGCCAAGTCGTAGGCAGGCTCGGCGGGCAGGGAGCGCAGGGTGTCCAGGGCCGGGCCGATCCGCAGGTCGATCTGCTCGCTTACGCCGGCGGCGTCCCAGTAGCGGCGGGCGATCCGAGTCCATTCTTCGCTGATGTCGCAGCAGGTCAGCCGCCCGCCTGCTGCCAGGCCCCGGACGATTGCCAGGGCGGAGTATCCGGTGAAGGTACCGACCTCCAGCGCGGTCCTGGCTCCCATCAGTTTGGTCAGCAGGGTCAGGAACGTGCCTTCGTCCGGTGAGATCTGCAGGCGTGCTTCGTGTCCGAGGGTGGCGGTCTCGGCAATCAGCTCGGCCTGTACCGCATCGGGCGAAGATCCTTGTGCGACGAGGTAGTCGAAGAGTTCGTCCGACAGCGGGGTAGGTCGCAGCGTCATGTCCAAGATCTTATGGGCGCCGCCGTCGGCGGTCGAGGGTGCGCTGGTGGCGCGCACTCGACCGCCGACAGGGCTGGCCGCCTGAGTGCCACCTCGCATTGCGCGAAGCGCCCAGGCATCAGAGTCCGAGAACGAGTTCGGGGCTGCGGGCGCGCGAGCAGCAGATGGTCATCTGGTTGTTCGCGGCGCGTTCCTCGTCGGTCTGTACTTCGTCGCGGTGGTCGGGTTGGCCGGCGAGGACGGGGGTGAGACAGGCGCCGCACATGCCCTGCTCGCAGGAGAGCTCGACTGCGACGCCGTTGGCGGTGAGGACTTCGGCGATGGTCATGTCGGCCGGTACGGGGTAGCTGTCGCCGGTGCTGGCGACGCGGACGCGGAACTCGCCGTCGGTCGCGGGGTCGGGTTCGCGGGCGGCGGGGGCGAAGCGTTCGAGGTGGAGCTGGTCGGTCCGCCAGCCCTCGGCCGTGGCCTGGTCGGTCACGTGGGTCATGAAGCCGTCTGGTCCGCAGATGTATACGAGCGCGGTCGGATCCGGTGTCCGCAGGTCGGCGGGCAGCATGGTGCGCACGCTGTCGCCGGTCCGGCTGTGGTGGACGACTACGCGGTCGGCGAAGGCGCCGGCCCGGGCGCGTTCCAGCAGGGGTGCGTCGTGCTCGTCGGACGTGTAGTGGTGCAGGACGAAGTCGGCGCCGCGGCTGTGGAGTTCCTCCGCCATGGACAGCAGCGGGGTGATGCCGATGCCGCCCGCGACGAGGACGTAGCGCTGGGCCGGGAGGAGCGGGAAGAGGTTGCGCGGGGCGGAGACGCGCAGTTGCTGGCCGACGGTGATGTCGCGGTGCAGGGTGGCGGAACCACCCCGGCCGGTGTCGTCCCGGCGTACGCAGATGACGTAACGGCCGTTGTCCTGTGGGGAGTTGAGGAGTGAGTACTGGCGGATCAGGGATGTGCCCAGGTGGACGTCGATGTGCGCGCCGGCCTCGAACGCGGGGAGCGGGGCTGCCGGGTCGGCGGGGCGGAGTTCGTAGAGGCGGCTGGTGCCCGAGGTGCTGGCGAGGGAGATGGAGTGCACGACGGTGGCGAGGGTGCTCATTGCGTGGTGCCCCGCCCCTATGCCGTGAAGAAGTGGCTGAGGCCGAGGTCGCGCAGGCCGCGGCGGTAGGCGATGGAGCTGCGGTCGGCGGGGATGTGGACTTCGAGTTTGGGGTCGAGGGGGAGGTTCTCGGGTTTCTGGATCTCGACGACGGCGCGGTCTTCCTCGAAGACCGTGCGGTTGAAGTCGTATACGGCCTGGACGGGTTGGTTGGTGTCGAAGTTGCGGGCGATGGGCGCGAACATGCGGGTCTGGCGGGCGGAGACGGGGGAGGCGGCGTTCATGATGTTGAGGAGTCCGCCGTCGGGGAAGTGCACGACGAGGGTGGCCGTGAACGGCAGGTGTACGTCGAAGTGGCGCAGCCACTGGAAGCCGGGCGGGGCTTCCTTGGTGCCGTGCGGGTAGTTGCTGACGGTGCTCCAGTAGTCGACGGAGTGGCCGTACTGGTGGCGTACCGGTGTGTAGTCGGGGACCTCGGTGTTGTTCGGATCGCCGAAGGAGTCGAGGTGGACGAAGCCGAAGTGGGCGACGTCGAGGAAGCCCTCGACCTGGCGGCCGGCGAAGGCGGCGATGTCGATCCAGGGACAGGTGATCTGCTGGAAGCCCGCCTCGTCCCAGTGCGCCATGGCCGGGATCACCGGGGCCGCGTCCGGGTCGGGTCGCAAGCAGGTCCACACCAGGCCGTAGCGCTCGACGGCCAGGTAGCTGCGCAGGTTGAGCCGGGCCGGGATCTTGGACGCCGGGTGCGCGGGTACGTCGGTGCAGCGCCCGCCCGCGCCGAAGCGCAGGCCGTGATACGCGCAGCGGATACCGGTGCCGTCGCCGGCGCCGTAGCCCCTGCTGAGCGGGACGCCGCGGTGCGGGCAGATGTCGTTGGCGACGACGATGTGGCCGTCGGCGCGGTAGACGACGAGGGTTTCGTCGAGGAGGCGTACGGAGAGTGGCTCGTCGCCGATCTCGGTCGAGAGCGCGACCGGGTACCAGTGCTGGGCGAGGATCGCCCAGTCGTCGGGGTCGAAGGTGCACTCGCGGGGCAGCACGACGGGGGCGGCCTGCGTCGGGACAGGCCGGGGCGCGACGGTGGTCATGAAGAAGGACCTCTGGGGAACGCGGCCCAGCGGCGCGCGTGGGGCGGCCGGGCTCGGGAACGGTCGGGGGCACCGAGGGGAGGGCTCGCGGCGGCCTCAAGCAGGCGTACTGCTCGGGCAGTTCAGGCGCGGAAGCCCTCAAGGGCGCGTGGGACACCGTGGGCGACACGGCCCCGCGTCCACGCCGACTGGTGGACACGGCAACGGAGATCGGCGCAACGCCCGCGTACGAGAGTCATGGCGCCACCTCCTCGAAGTGTCCGGATTGCTGCGTTCTTGAGAGTGACGGTGACGCATCGCCGTATCGCGGCCGTTCCACCGTTGTTAACAGTGGATGTCCGGGCGTCATGGGCGATCGCGAACGCCGAGCCACAGTAAAAGCAACACCACTGTTCGGCTGTGGAAACGCGGGTGAAATGAAATCAACAAAAAGTTTGACCCGCTGATCTGGCTTCTGGTTTACGGGCCCCACCTTGCCCCGTCTCCGCTGCGCGCCCCCATCACGCGCTGCTGATTTCTCTCCTCCCTCTCCCCAAGCTCGGCTTCGCCTCCGGAGGCTCCCTGTGTCCCAGGCCCCTGACGCGCCCGCGTCCGCATCCACCGACAAACCCGCCCGGCACCCGGTCGACGAGATCCTGCCCGTCGGGCGGCTCGGGCTGCTCGGCCTGCAGCACGTGCTGGTCATGTACACCGGCTGCGTCACCGTCCCGCTGGTCTTCGGGGCGGCAGCGAAGCTGGACACCTCGACCATCGGGCTGCTGATCAACGCCGACCTGCTGGTGGCCGGCCTGGTGACGATGCTGCAGGCGCTCGGCATCGGCAAGATCCTCGGCGTACGGCTGCCGGTCGTCGCGGGCGCCACCTTCACCGCCGTCACCCCGATGATCCTCATCGCGGGCGAGTACGGCATGCAGGCCGTCTACGGCTCGATGATCGCCGCCGGCATCTTCGGACTACTGGTCTGTGTGCCCTTCGCGCGGGCGGTCCGGTTCTTCCCGCCGCTGGTCAGCGGGTCGGTGATCACCGTCATCGGGCTCTCCCTGATAGGGGTCGCGGCCGGCCTGATCGCCGGGCAGGACGCCACCGCCAAGGGCTACGCCGCCCCCAGCCACCTCGCCCTGGCCGGCGGCATCGTGCTGCTCATCGTTCTCGTCAACCGCTTCACGAGTGGCTTCGTCGCCCAACTCGGCGTGCTGCTGGGCCTGGTGGTCGGCACGCTGGTCGCGGTCCTCATGGGTCTGACGGACTTCTCCTCCGCGAAGGGCGCCGACTGGTTCGGACTCGCGGCGCCGTTCCACTTCGGCGCCCCGCACTTCCCGATCGCCGCGGTGATCTCGATGTGCGTGGTGATGCTGGTGACGTTCACCGAGTCCACCGCCGACATGCTCGCCGTCGGCGAGATGACCGGCCGCCCGCTGAGCAAGGCCGACCTGGCTCGCGGCCTCGCCGGTGACAGCGTCTCCGGCATCTTCGCCGGTGTCATGAACGGCTTCGTGGACACCGTGTTCGCCCAGAACGTCGGCCTGGTCGGCATGACCAAGGTCCGCAGCCGCTACGTCGCCGCCGTCGCCGGAGGCATCCTCGTCGTCCTCGCCCTCATCCCCAAGCTGGGCGAGATCGTCGCTTCCCTGCCGGGCCCGGTGATCGGCGCGGCCGGGCTGGTCATGTTCGCCACCGTCACCGCGGTCGGCATCAACACCCTGCGCAAGGTGGAGTTCGAGGGCACCAGCAACCTGCTGATCGTCGCCGTCTCGATCGGCATCGGCATGCTGCCCGTGGCGGCCCCGACGATCTACCACGCGTTCCCGACCTGGGTGCAGATCATCGGCGGCAGTGCCATCACCAGCGCGACCCTCGCCGCGTTCCTGCTCAACCTGCTCTTCAACCACACGCCCGGCCGGAAGAAGACCGAGTCGGAGTCGGTGCCGGAGTCGGCCGTGCCCGAGGCTGCACCCGCGACCTGAGCACAGCACACGACAGCGGCCACCGACAGGGGCTCCGGGAACACGCCCCGTACCCGGAGCCTCCTGCCCTGTGCCGGGTCCTTCCCGGTCTCGGCACAGGGCCAGTCGTCAGTCCGCCTGAGCCTCGGGCTCGGCCAACAGTGCTTCCAGTGCGGCGGTGTCGAGGATTCCGACGCCGATACCTGCGAGTTCCGTCCAGGCCGAGTCCGTCACCGGCGAGACCGCGTCGCGCACCAGCGCCACCCGGAAGTCCCGCTCCGATGCCTGGACGATGCTCGCCCGTGGGCAGTTGGGCAGGTTGCACCCGGCGAACACCAGGGTGTCGACGCCGAGTTTGCCCAGCAGTTCCTCCAGGCACGTCCGGTAGATGGCACCCCAACGCGGCTTGAAGACCGCGTGGTCGTACGGCCCCAGCCGCTGCGGCCTGCCCGACAGGAGCAGCTCGGGATCCAGGGCGGACGCCCCCTCGGGAAGGAGGCCGTCGGCCGGCTCACTGCCCGGCGTGCCCGGAGCGGCGATCCGCACCCCCCACTCCAGCAGCCGCCGACGTACCAGATCGGCGTTGCCCCCGCCCTCCTCGTAGAGCCGTACGACATGCACGACCGGGCGTCCCGCGGTGCGGAAGGTGGACACGCTCCGCCGCAGCGCGGGAAGGATCTCCGTGGTGCCCGGCACGCCGTACGAGGCTTCGGAGAGGAAGTCGCGCTGGACATCGATCACGATGAGGGCGGAAGTGGCGAAGTTCGGTGCGGTGTAGGCGTCTTGGAGACCGGGTTCCGCCGTAGTCATGGCATGCCCCTATGGGGCCTCGGCAGCCCGGGCTGTGACTGCGTGGGTTCGCCAGTCCGCTCACACTTTGCCGCCGAAGTAGACCTGCACCTCTTGGATGAGCCCGTCCCGGACAGTGATCGCCTCGACGTTGCGGTACCTGCCGCCCGTCGTGAGCTCGTACTCGTACTGGACGAAGACAAGTTCCTCGTTCGCGGGAGTGACGTGCAGCAGCCGCTGTTCCTTGAACCGGTCGGCGGTCGGGAAACACCGCTCGAAGAAGGCCGCCTTGTCGATGTGATCGTCCTGCGGACTCGTGAACGTGAAATCGGCGGCGTAGAGCGGGAAGGCCGCGGCGCGGTCCTGTGACCTGTAGTACTGAAACGCCGCTTCTACGACGGCTGCCGGGCTGTTGGTCATTCGGGCTCCCCGGTCGGACGACTGGCCCCGTTCCGCCACCGTACCCGTGTGCGTCGATCAAGCCCCGCGGCTCTGAACGCCACAAGTGTTCGGGCTCCGGTACGCCGTCGGCGGTAGGCCGAGGCCATGAGGGCGTCGGGTGAAGTGACGTCGCTGAGTCGGAGGTGGGCGGAGTGGCCGTACTCCGCCCAGGCCATGACGTGCGTGACTTCGGCGGCCGACGGGACCAGGTCCAGGACGGGTCGAGGTGGCGAAGGTCGCCACGCACGGCACGATCCTCGTCGTGCGGCGCGTCGCGGGGCCGCTACTCGGTCCACGAACCGTCGCAGTTCTTGACGGCCGATACTGGCTTGACGGCTACGACCAGCGGCAGCTCAAGAGCTGTTGCGGCCCTTGCGGAGCCACTTGACGACCGCGGCGGTGCAGGTGCCGAGCAGCGTAGCTGCTGCCGCGGATGCAATGGTCATTGCAGGATTCTGGACGGCAAGTTCATACGCCATCAGGGTTGTTGCTCCTGCGCTGCCGGTACCCAGCAAAGTTGCCGCGGCGCGACCGGCGATCCGCGCAGTCCGCTGGAACGGGCAGTTCGGATCCGTGCAGTAGAAGGTCATGGTGATTCCCTGCTCGTCGCTCGTGCCGGCGCGGGGCGAGGAGCCCCGTGGCTCTGGGCGGATACGAACCAGGTCCGGGCCAGGCCCACGAAAACGGCAACACCCCGGGCGCCGATCGCTCCGTCTTACACCCACCACTCGTCCGGATCAGGGGCAAAGTCCCTCAGTCAAGCGATGGACGCCACGTCGCGTCCGGTACGGACGGGACGACGCCCCTGCCCCAAGTGGCCACCCACGGCACCGTCCGCGTCGGCGGCTGGCGTCGCTATCTCCGCACGCCTGCACGCCCCTGTCCGTTCGTCTGTTTCAAGTGCGCTGTCGGTGGATGCTCGTAGGGTGTGCTGCACAGCCGACCTTCGGGGGGAGAGGCGTGACTTCTGCGGCCGAAAGGTCATGGGCGCATCCGCTGTTGCGGATGCACCACCGTTACGTCGAGAAGCGTGTGTCTGAGGGAGAAGCTGCGGCGGCCGAGCTGGGGTTCGAGCTGGAGACCGACACCATCCGCACCGCGCTGGCGTACGAGCGGGGGCAGTTCCCTCGGGAGGCGCTCAAGGGCATCGTCATCCTGAACGTCGTCGTGCTCCTGGCGATCGCCGTGAACCACGGGGCGTGTACGCCTGGCGGAACGTTTGAACCGACTCCCACCACGGACTGCCATTGGGCGCAGAGTGGCTGGCTCACCCCCGTGTGGGAGATGGATGTCGCGGTGCCGCTTCTCTACCTCTTCCACTGGGTTCACGTAGCCACACTGGGCGAGACCATGCCGCGTTGCTCAAAACCCATATATCCCCTGCTCAACGTCCTGACTCTCAGCGCAACCGTTGCACGTCCCGGGACCCGGTACACAGAGGCCATCAAGCTCAGCCGGCAGGTTTCCCACCTCGGGGTGACATTACGGGAGCTCGCCCAGCACGCCGCCGCGGACTTCGGTAAACGTCGCGCGCTCCGCGCCGCCCTGGCCGCACACCTCAACCGTGTCGATGCCGCCTTCCTCGAGGCCGCGGACCAGCTGGCCGGCGACCGCGAGGCATCCGCGAAGAAGCTGGCCGAACTCGCAACGGTCGCCACCAACAACATCGCTGCCGGCCACTTCACCGCCGTGCTGCCCCCGGGCGCCCTAGCCGAGGACGCACCGCTGGAGCCCGACCGGCTCGACGGGCGCCGTCTCGCCACCGCCTGCCTGTGGGCGGCGGCGATCCTCACCGCGTCCTTCCTTGCCCTGTCCCCCTTTGGAGCACCCGTGGAACTGCTCGTGCCAGTGGCCCTGGTGGGGTTCCCCGTGCTGGTCTACACACTGCTCGCGTTTCGTTACGGGCTGTCGGAGGCAACCCGGCTGACGCGGAGCATCGGTGGTTTCTTCTCGGCGAGCCCTCCCGTGTGAGCAGTGGCCATCGACGCCGCCCCATGCCCAACAGGCCGCTCACCAGAGCGGCACCTCGGCTACCAGCCGTCGTGCTCAGCCACGAGCGCGACGTCGACATGCCCACCCTGCGCACCGCCCTGACCGCCGGCGTCATCTACGTCGGAGACCTCGGCTCCCGGCGCACCCAGGCCCGCCGCGCCGCCGCCCTGGTCAAGGCCGGCGTGGACGAGGACCTGCTGCGCCTCACCACGGCCCGATCGGCCTGGACCTCGGCGCCCGCACCCCGGCGGAGACGGCCCTGGCCATCTGCGCGGAGGTACTCGCCGCACTCGACCGGCGCGAGCCGCGCACCCTCCGCGACGGCGACAGACCGATCAACGCGTAGCGCCGCACCAGGCCGACGCGAAGACATCCCATGCACCGAGCGGCCGGTTCCGTCGGCGAGCCGTACGCATACGACGCGTACGGCTGCCCGAACCCGTCGCGGTCCTCTCTGCGCCACGTCCGACCAGGCCACCGACCCTACGCCGTGCCAC
This sequence comes from Streptomyces prunicolor, assembly GCF_045162825.1. NCBI lineage: Bacteria > Bacillati > Actinomycetota > Actinomycetes > Kitasatosporales > Streptomycetaceae > Streptomyces > Streptomyces prunicolor. Next base: position 7,377,465 of record NZ_CP108676.1, read on the forward strand.
GGGTGGCCACCGGACCCGGCCTCGCCGCCAGGCCCATCGGTCGACCGTGAAGTGATGATCAGGAAACCGGCGGGCAATTTCGCAGACACCGTCCTGTGGGAAAGTGCGGGTTCCTCTCCAGTAGAGGGTTTCCGGTTCGACAGCGGAAGGGAGGTCGGCATGAGAGCCGTCATCAACGGCACCACCGACCTCCGGCGCGGTGCACGCCAGCGCGCGTGGACGCGAGGCCGTATCGCCCACGGCCGACGGGACGCCTGAGTCCGTCACGGCCGCGTATCGCCTCGTGACGGCGAGCCCGTCTTTCCGGCCCCGCCCTCAAGCCACCGAACCGCTGCCCCACGCCCCGGCCACGATCACGAAGGCCAGGCAGGGGCAGGCGCATTCCCCGTCACTGGAGTACTCCATGCCCTCCGCCCTGCCCACCCAGTTCGGCGTCCAGCTCCCCGACTGGGTCCTCTCCGAACTCGCCGACGTCCCCGACACCCTTCCCACCGACGAGGACCGCGTCCGCCTCGTCAACCGCCTCGCCGCCCGCAACCACCAGGAAGGCACCGGCGGCCCCTTCGCCGCGCTGGTGGTCGAGAGCGACACCGGCCGCATCCGCTCGGCCGGCGTCAACCTGGTCCTGGCCTCCGGCCTGTCCTCCTCCCACGCCGAGGTCGTCGCTCTCTCCCTCGCCCAGACCGCCCACGGCACCTGGGACCTGGGCGCGCCCGGCGGCCCGGCCCTGGAACTCGTCGTCAACTGGCGTACCTGCGTGATGTGTTACGGCGCCGCCATGTGGTCCGGGGTACGGCGCCTGCTCATCGCCGGACACGGCCCCGAGGTCGAGGACCTGACCGGCTTCGACGAAGGCCCCCTGCACGAGGACTGGATCGCCGAGTTCGACCGCCGAGGCATCAAGGTCGTCACCGACGTCCTGCGGGACGAGGCACTTGAGGTCCTGCGCGCGTACGGCGAACGCCCGGACGTCGTGGTCTACAACGCACGAGGACGCGGCTCGATCCACTCGCCCGCGTGAAGTCGCCCGCGGTGAGGCGGTCTTCGTTCGCCTCACCGCCCGCCCCGACTACGGGTGAGCGGACCGGAGCACGCCCGCAATCCCACGGGCGGCCAGGGGCAAAGCGGCGGCGGCACACTGACCGCCATGACCGCCCTCCTCGTCGCAGACCCGGTGACCGCCCCGTACCGCGACCTGCCGTGGGCACGCGCACGGGAACTCGCCCACACGGCCCCGGAACCGCTCCTGGCCCGGCACGTTCCGCTCGCCGAGGCCGCCGGACTGACCCTGGCCGACGCGCTGCGCACGCACCAGCCGCTGCCCGGCTTCGACACGGCGGCCATGGACGGCTACGCCGTCGGTCCCGGCCCCGGTCCATGGCGGCTGCGGGGCGCGGTGCGCGCCGGTGCCGCGTGGTCGGGCGGGACGTTGGGGGCGGGGGAGGCGGTCGAGATCTCTACCGGCGCGGTCGTGCCGTCCGGTGCGCGGGCCGTGCTGCCGCTGGAACACTCCGAACGCGTCGCCTCGACGATCTGTGGCCCAACTCCGGCCGAGGGGCGGCACATCCGCCGCGCGGGCGAGGACGCCCCGGCGGGCGCGGCGCTGGCCCCGGCCGGTACCCGGATCGGCCCCGCCCTGCTCGGCCTGGCCGCCGGCTGCGGCTACGACACGCTGCCGGCACGACCGCGCCCTCGCGTCCGCGTCCTGGTCACCGGCGACGAACTCACCCACACCGGCCGCCCTGCACCCGGCCAGGTCCGCGACGCCCTGGGCCCGCTGCTGCCGTCCCTGGTCCACACGCTCGGCGGCGGGGTCACCGACCTGCACCACGTGCCGGACCGCCCGGCCGGCTCACTGGCCGACGCCGTGCGCCACACGCCATACGACTCGGACGTGATCGTCGTGACCGGCTCCACGTTGGTCGGCGTCACCGACCAACTGCGCGCCTTCCTGACCAGGGACGGCGGCGCCCGGTGGATCGTGGACGCGGTCGCCTGCCGCCCAGGACATCCGCAACTCCTCGCCCAACTCCCGGACCGCCGCTGGATCCTGGGTCTGCCCGGCAATCCGTACGCAGCCTTGGTGGCCGCTCACACCCTGCTCGCCCCGCTGCTGACCGGTCTCACCGCACGCCCGCTGCCCGCCCTGCCCCGTATCCCGCTGGTCGGAGACGTCCGTACCGCCCCGGGGCGCACCCGCCTGATCCCGGTGACCTGGGACGGCGTCACCGCCCGTACCGTCGGTGGTCACGGGTCGGCGTTCCTGCGCGGCGCGGCCCTCGCGGACGCGCTGGCCGCCGTACCGTCGCACTGGCAGCCCCGCGCCCCGGTGCCGGTGATCCTGCTCGCGGGATGAGGTGCGCCCGGCACAGGGCCGCCGCCTTGACCGGGGCCGGAGGGCGCAACGCGCTTGCAGGTGCCGGAGCCGAATACGTACGGTCGGCGGCATGACGGACGAATCCCTTCGCGCGGCGCGGCTGCTCGATGCCCAGGCCAAGGCCGCCGAACTGTTCACCGAGATCGAGGCTCGGGGCCTGGTCGTCGCGGGCCGGGGTGAGCGCGAGGTGAGCGACCACATCCGCGACCTGGCGAACGAAATGTTCGGGACCACGCACTACTGGCACAAGCGGATCGTGCGCTCCGGACCCAACACCCTCCTGCCGTACAGGGAGAACCCGCCGGACCGCACCATCGCGGCCGACGACATCGCCTTCGCCGACTTCGGACCGATCTTCGAGGAGTACGAGGCCGACTTCGGGCGGACCTTCGTACTCGGCGACGACCCCGTCAAACACCGCCTGCGCGACGACCTCTCGACCGTCTTCGCCGCAGGGCGCCGCGCCTTCGACGCGGACCCGGACATCACCGGCAAACAGCTCTACACCGAGATCGAGCGACTGGCGGCCGAAGCGGGCTGGCAACTGGGCGGCTGGCACGCCGGCCACCTGGTGGGCGAGTTCCCGCCCGAGCACAACAACTGGGAGGACGTCGACTCCCACATCGTGCCCGCCAACGACAAACCACTGCGGCGCACGGACGAGGCCGGGCGACTCCTCCACTGGATCCTGGAGATCCATCTCATCGACCAGGAGCGGCAGTTCGGCGGCTTCTACGAGGAACTGCTGACCCTCTGACAGCGAAGGCATCCGGGAATTTTCTGCCGCATCGCGGGGCCGGCAGCCATGATTGATCAATGGGAACTGTCGCAGCGCTGTACCGATACCCGGTGAAGTCGATGCTCGGCGAGGCCGTGATCGCCGTGACGGTCACGGAGAACGGTCTCTCAGGCGACCGGATATACGCCGTCCTCGACGAGACAGGCGCGGTCGGCAGCGCCAAACACCCCCGGAAATGGGGCGCGTTGCTGCGCTGCCGGAGCCGTTTCGACGACTCCGGCATGGTCCGGGTCGTACTGCCGGACGGCACCGCACTGCCGGTGGAGGACCCCGACCTGGACGTGGAGCTGTCCAAACTGCTGGGCCGCCAAGTGTCCATCTCGGCCGTCGTACCGGAGCACAGCAGACTCGAGCGCGCCGTGCCCGAGTACGAGGGCGGTGTCCCGGAGACGGTGCGGGAGTCGGCGGTCGTCGACTCCACCGGGGCAAGCATCACGTCGGGCGGCGTGGCCCCGGGGACCTTCTTCGACTTCGGCCAGGTCCACCTCGTCACCACGGCCTCCTTGGCCCGTATGCGGACGGTGTATCCCGCCGGGGACTTCGACGCGCGCCGCTTCCGCCCGAACCTGGTCGTGGACACCGACTCAGGGACGGGATTCCCGGAGGACGCCTGGCTGGGCTCACGCCTGCGTGTGGGGGAGGCCCTGTTCCGCGTCGTGGTGCCCACGCCGCGCTGCGTGATACCCACCCTCGGCCATGACGAACTGCCGCCGGATCCCGGCATCATGCGCGCGGTCGCCCGCGAGCACCGCATCCCGGTGTTCGACCTGGGCCGGCTGTCATGCCTCGGCGTCTACCTGGACGTTCTGGAAGCAGGGACAGTTCGCGTGGGCGATGTGATCACACTGCAGGAGGCCGCCTGACCACCTGCCGAAGCAGCCGATGCCGCCGGCAGGCATGGCGAGAGGCCCTCATTCGGCCGGCCTCCGGGAGGCACCGGAACTCTCGGACCGGCCGTGGGCAATGGTGACCGGGGAAGACCTCTGAGGGGCAGCCGGTCCAGGCCGCCCCTCCCGGGTTACTACGCGGTGCGCTTGAGGTGGGAAAGTACGCCCATGCCTCCGCTGAAGGCAGCAGCGAAGGCGCTACCACTCGCACCGAAGGTCGCGAGGGGGTTGCCGTGGAAGGCCATCACCACGATGACCGCGACGAGAGAAACCACAACAGCACACAGACTGACGATCGCGACATCGCGCCCGGGGTGCGTACAGGCGAGCTGCTGCGTCGAGTTGGCCGGCACTCGGTACCTCCATTGACTTGTTCGCTATCTCCGCTGGATCCGGACGCACTTGACCTGGGTCAAGTGGTCTCCAGCGGTACGCGGCGGGGCTTAGATCGCCCCGGAACAGCCGTCCGGCTGTGTCCACGTGTGAAGCGATGAAGTCAAGGAGCCTCCTGTGAGTAGTTGGCAGAGTGACTCTAGCGATCCGTCAACTCCGCTGCAACGGGCGGTCGTTCAGTACTTTGGGCGGAGGCGAGGCGTCCGGCTCCGCCGCCAGGCCGGACAGACCCAACGCCGGGTCTCCACCCTTCGAACACCAACTACGAGCACACAGTGATGACGAGCGGAGCGAGCACGGAGAAGCCGGCGTTCAGGCGGAAGCGGCAACGACCCACCAGACCGTGTGCGCTTTGGTGTGCTCTTTGGCACGTTCAGGCAGGTCGCATGGGGTATTCGAGCGAAAGTGGCACCGGTGCCCGAGGTATTCGGCGCGGTCGGTATTTGGTGACGTGTATCGCCAACCGGTCCTTGGTGAAGGGCCTTTGAACTGCGGAAACGCGTCAGAAGGAGAGCGCGGAAGTCGGTACATCGCTCAGAAAGAGCAACGGTCAAAAGGCCGTGTGTGTTTTGACGTGAACGCAAAAACTCCCGACCTGTATTTCTGCAGGTCAGGAGCTTTTCCCGGAGTGCCCCCGGCAGGATTCGAACCTGCGCACACGGCTCCGGAGGCCGTTGCTCTATCCCCTGAGCTACGGGGGCGTGTCCGTCGCGGTGATCGCGGCGACGGGTAGAACCCTACCAGCTACTTACGGGTGTCCATGAACAGGTTTCTCGGCGATCAGGAAGGCGGTCGGGGAGGTGTGCCGGGTCGCTCGCAGGGGGTGGAAGTGGGGAAAACCCGGACGCGGTGGCCGGTCCGGACCTACTCTCGAGTTGTGCCAGGCGCGTCGGGTCGGGTGCTTGTTGTGGACGACAACAAGGTCATCCGGCAGTTGATCAGGGTCAATCTCGAGCTGGAGGGTCTCGAGGTCGTGACCGCGGCCGATGGTGCCGAGTGTCTGGATGTCATTCACCAGGTTCAGCCTGATGTGGTCACCCTCGATGTCGTCATGCCTCGACTCGACGGGCTCCGTACCGCCGCTCGGCTGCGTAGCGATCCCCGTACCCGTGATCTGCCCCTCGCCATCGTGAGCGCCTGCACCCAGTACGAGGTCGACAGCGGGCTCGACGTCGGCGTGGACGCGTTCCTCGCCAAGCCCTTCGAACCTGCCGAACTCATCGCTCTCGTACGGCAGTTGATCGAGCGGGGGCGGCGACGCGAGCCGCAGGACCCGCGTGATCCGGCCGATGGCCGCTCCCTCGGCAGTGCCCTCGGTGCCAGTGCCAGTGAGGGCGAGCGGGCCGGGCGGGGTGGACGTAGCGGCGGCTGAGGCCGCCGCCTCCCTTGCTCCGCCTCCCTTGCTCCGCGCCACTTGCCCCGCGTGCCAGTTGCCCCACGCCACTTGCTCCATGTGCCACTTGCCCCGCACCACTTGCAGGTGCCCCTTACCTCCTCAACCTCCTTACCTCCTTACGTGCACGTCCCCCTATATACGGGCCCACCCTGCGGATGTCGCCGCACCCCCCCCGCGTCCACATCCCGGACCCCCACCCAAACCGACTGGCCTACCCACCCCCCTCCTCCCATACGCTTGTCCCGTGACCCCCGTCGAGCTCTCCCGTACCGTGCTGCGCGCAGTGCGCCGTGCTGTCGACGGCGGGGAGCTGAGCGTGACCGTGCCGGAGAAGGTCTCGGTGACCGTGCCGGGGGCCGGCGGGTGGGGGGACTACGCCACCAACATCGCCCTCCAGCTGGCACGGCCCGCCGGGGAGACCCCCCGCCGTGTCGCCGAGCTGCTGCGGCCGCATCTCGTCGGCGCGCACGGCGTCAGTGGCGTCGAGATCACCGGGCCCGGTTTCCTCAACATCAGGCTGATGCGGGGGAGCGCGGCGTCCGTCCCTCTCGTCGAGGAGATCCTGCGGCGCGGACCGCGGTACGGGTTCGTCGACGAGGCCGCGGCCGGCGTCAGTCGTGACGCCCTCGCCGGGCAGGGCGCCAGCCATGACGCCCTCCCCGGGCAACACATCTCCAGCAGCCCGGACGCGCTCACCCGCGAACACGCCTCCAGCAGCGCAACGACGCTCACCCGCGAACACGCCCCCATCCCCTACCTCGTGCAACTGCACGCCCCTCACGAGCCCCGCGCCCTCGTCGTCATGGAGGTCGTCGCCCGCCTCCTGCGTTCGCAGGGCTCCCTCGTCCGCACCAGTTGCGCGGCCCGGCCCGAGCCCCAGTGGGTGGCGGTCCTCGGTGTCGAGGTCGACGCGTACGGCACCCCGGCGACACCGGCTCCGCTCGACGTGAACGTACGGCCCGTGCCGGTCCCCGACCCCGCCGCCCTCCTCACCCTCGGCCGCGACGCCGCCCGCTGGGCCCTCCTGCACCCCGCCGCCCACGACCGGCCCCGCCTCACCGCCGAGCACCTCGTGCAGCGGGAGAGCAACCCCCTCTTCCGGGTCCGTTACGCCTATGCCCGCACCCGGGCCGTCAGCCGCAACGCCGCCGACCTCGGCTTCACCGCCCAACCCGGCGACGTACAACAAGACGTACAAGAGGACACCACCCCCCTCACCTCAGAGGACACCACCCCCCTCACCTCAGCGGACACCACCCCCCTCACCTCAGCGGACGCGAGCCCCCTCACCTCAGAGGACGACACCACCCCCCTCGTCGCGCCCCTCCTCACCCACCTTGCCGACCACCCCCGCCTCCTCACCCGCGCGGCAGCCCACCGCACCCCGGATCTGCTCGCCCGTCACCTGGTCGCCGTAGCCGACGCGACCCTCGCTTTTCTGCCGGCCACGCTTCCGCTCGGGGACGAGAAACCCTCGGCCGCCCACCGTGCCCGGCTCGCGCTCGCCGAAGCCGCCGGGGTGGTGCTCGCCGGTGGCCTCTCCCTGCTCGGCATCGATGCCCCCGAACACCTCTGAGCGCCAAGACCGAACAAGACACCGCACGATCTGAGCGCCAGGAAGAGACAGAAGAGACACGCCATGAGCCGTTCCGCACACCCCGCCGGTCCCCGGCACGCCGACGTTCTGCCCGAGGGGCACTACTCCGCCCCGGCCGCCGACCTCAACGAACTCGACCCCAAGGTGTGGGCGCAGACCGTCGGCCGGGACGCGGACGGTGTCGTCACCGTCGGCGGTGTCGACGTGAAGACCCTCGCCGAGCAGCACGGCACCCCGGCCTACGTCCTCGACGAGGCCGACTTCCGGGAGCGCGCCCGTGCCTGGCGTACCGCCTTCGGGCACGACGCCGACGTCTTCTACGCCGGCAAGGCGTTCCTGTCCCGTGCCGTCGTGCGGTGGTTGCACGAGGAGGGGCTCAATCTCGATGTGTGTTCCGGTGGTGAGCTCGCCACGGCCCTCTCCGCCGGGATGCCCGCCGACCGCATCGCCTTCCACGGCAACAACAAGTCCGTCGGCGAGATCACGCGGGCTGTCGAGGCCGGCGTAGGACGCATCGTTCTCGACTCCTTCCAGGAGATCGTCCGCGTCGCCCACATCGCGCAGTCCTTCGGCAAGCGGCAGCGGGTGCAGATTCGGATCACCGTGGGCGTGGAGGCGCACACCCACGAATTCATCGCCACCGCCCACGAAGACCAGAAGTTCGGGATTCCGCTGGCCGGCGGGCAGGCCGCCGAAGCCGTGCGCCGTGCCCTTCAGCTCGACGGGCTCGAACTCATCGGGATTCACAGCCACATCGGGTCGCAGATCTTCGACATGTCCGGCTTCGAGGTCGCCGCCCATCGTGTGGTCGGGCTGCTGAAGGACATCCGCGACGAGCACGGTGTCGAGCTTCCCGAGATCGACCTCGGCGGCGGGCTCGGGATCGCGTACACGAGTGACGACGATCCCCGCGAGCCGCACGAGATCGCCAAGGCGCTCACCGAGATCGTGACCCGTGAGTGCGACTCCGCGAAGTTGCGGACCCCTCGTATCTCCGTCGAGCCGGGGCGCGCCATCGTCGGGCCGACCGCCTTCACGCTCTACGAAGTTGGCACCATCAAGCCCCTCGACGGGCTGCGGACGTATGTGTCGGTCGACGGTGGCATGTCCGACAACATCCGGACCGCGCTCTACGACGCGGAGTACAGCGTCGCGCTCGTCTCCCGGCGCTCCGACGCCGAGCCCATGCTCGCCCGGGTCGTCGGCAAGCACTGTGAGAGCGGGGACATCGTGGTCAAGGACGCCTTTCTGCCGGGGGACCTGGCACCGGGTGACCTGATCGCCGTACCGGCCACGGGTGCGTACTGCCGTTCCATGGCCAGCAATTACAACCATGTGCTCCGGCCGCCGGTCGTCGCCGTGAAGGATGGGGAGTCGCGGGTCATCGTCCGTCGCGAGACGGAGGACGATCTCCTGCGTCTCGACGTCGGCTGAGTAAGCCGAACGAAAGAAAAGAGGGGTGGAAGATCTTCGGTCTTCCACCCCCCTAGAAATGAAATCGATGTCTCACGATCCGGACCATGGATAGAAACTCCCGTCCGGTGAGTGAGACTGGTCCAACCGATGACGGTATGAGGAAACGAGGTCGGATGATGCGTACGCGTCCGCTGAAGGTGGCGCTGCTGGGCTGTGGAGTGGTCGGCTCAGAGGTGGCGCGCATCATGACGACGCACGCCGACGACCTCGCCGCCCGGATCGGCGCACCCGTCGAGCTCGCGGGCGTCGCCGTACGACGGCCCTCCAAGGTCCGCGAAGGCATCGACCCCGCCCTCGTCACCACCGATGCCACGGCTCTGGTGAAACGCGGCGACATCGACGTCGTAGTAGAGGTCATCGGGGGGATCGAGCCCGCCCGCTCCCTCATCACCGCCGCCTTCGAGCACGGCGCCTCCGTCGTCTCCGCCAACAAGGCGCTGCTCGCCCAGGACGGCGCCGCGCTGCACGCCGCCGCCGAGCAGCAGGGCAAGGACCTGTACTACGAGGCCGCCGTCGCCGGGGCGATTCCCCTCATCCGGCCGCTGCGCGAGTCCCTCGCCGGTGACAAGGTCAACCGGGTGCTGGGCATCGTCAACGGGACCACCAACTTCATCCTCGACAAGATGGACAGCACGGGCGCGGGTTATCAGGAGGCCCTCGACGAGGCCACCGCCCTGGGATACGCCGAGGCCGACCCCACCGCCGACGTCGAGGGCTTCGACGCCGCCGCCAAGGCCGCCATCCTCGCCGGAATCGCCTTCCACACGCGCGTGCGTCTCGACGACGTCTACCGCGAGGGCATGACCGAGGTCACCGCCTCCGACTTCGCCTCCGCGAGGAACATGGGCTGCACGATCAAGTTGCTGGCCATCTGTGAGCGGGCCGAGGACGGTGGCAGCGTCACCGCGCGCGTGCATCCCGCGATGATCCCGCTCAGCCACCCGCTCGCCTCCGTCCGCGGTGCCTACAACGCCGTGTTCGTCGAGTCCGACGCCTCCGGGCAGCTGATGTTCTACGGCCCCGGCGCGGGCGGCGCCCCCACCGCCTCCGCCGTGCTCGGCGACCTCGTCGCCGTGTGCCGCAACCGGCTCAACTCGACCACCGGGCCCGGCGAGTCGGCGTATGCCGCGCTCCCCGTGTCGGGCATGGGCCAGGTCGTCACGCGGTACCACATCAGCCTCGACGTCGCCGACAAACCGGGTGTTCTCGCCCAGGTCGCCACCGTGTTCGCCGAGCACGGTGTCTCGATCGATACGGTTCGGCAGCAGGGGAAGGACGGCGAGGCATCCCTCGTCGTCGTCACGCACCGCGCGTCCGACGCCGCCCTCACCGGGACCGTCGAGGCGTTGCGCAAGCTCGACACCGTGCGGGGTGTCGCCAGCATCATGCGGGTTGAAGGAGAGTAACCAGCAATGACCCACCAGTGGCGCGGAATCATCGAGGAGTACCGGGACCGGCTTCCGGTGTCCGACAGCACGCCGGTCGTCTCCCTCCGCGAGGGCGGCACGCCCCTCGTGCCCGCGCAGGTGCTCTCCGAGCGCACCGGCTGCGAGGTCCACCTCAAGGTGGAGGGCGCCAACCCCACCGGGTCCTTCAAGGACCGCGGTATGACCATGGCCATCACGCGGGCCAAGGAGGAGGGCGCGCAGGCCGTCATCTGCGCCTCCACCGGCAACACGTCGGCCTCCGCCGCCGCCTACGCCGTACGCGCCGGGATGGTCTGCGCCGTCCTCGTGCCGCGCGGCAAGATCGCGCTCGGCAAGATGGGCCAGGCCCTCATCCACGGCGCGAAGATCCTCCAGGTCGACGGAAACTTCGACGACTGCCTCACCCTCGCCCGTGAGCTGAGCGACAACTACCCTGTGGCGCTGGTGAATTCGGTCAACCCGGTGCGCATCGAGGGCCAGAAGACGGCCGCCTTCGAGATCGTCGACATGCTCGGCGACGCCCCCGACATCCACGTCCTGCCGGTGGGCAACGCGGGCAACATCACCGCGTACTGGAAGGGCTACAAGGAGTACGCCGGGGACGGCATCGCCGCGAAGACGCCCCGCATGTGGGGCTTCCAGGCCTCCGGTTCCGCGCCCATCGTGCGCGGCGAGATCGTCAAGGACCCCTCGACGATCGCCACCGCGATCCGCATCGGCAACCCCGCGTCCTGGCAGTACGCGCTCGCCGCGCGGGACGAGTCCGGTGGGTTCATCGACGAGGTGACGGACCGTGAGATCCTGCGCGCCTACCGGCTGTTGGCCGCTCAGGAGGGCGTTTTCGTCGAGCCTGCGTCCGCCGCTTCCGTCGCCGGTCTGCTGAAGGCGGCCGAGCAGGGCAAGGTCGACCCGGGCCAGACCATCGTATGCACGGTGACCGGAAACGGTCTGAAGGACCCCGACTGGGCCGTCGCGGGCGCCCCGCAGCCCATCACGATCCCGGTCGACGCGCCGACGGCGGCCGAGCGGCTCGGCCTGGCGTAAAGCCGCCTGGCGGGTATGCGCCACGGGGGGTGCACAGGGGGCTTACGACACGCATCGTGCGCCTCCTGTGCGCCCTATGTCGCCACAGAACCTTCCTTCGATAGGCTGTACCGAACCCGCCCGCCGCATATGCCTGCGCGCATGGCTCGGCACCGCGCCGTCTCCACGGCCCGAGGGTCTTCACGTACCTATCGGATGTCATCGAATTCCATCGAATGTCTTCGACAATCACGCAGCTCAAGGAGAGTCATCGAGCGATGGCCGGTCCAGCCTTCCGCGCCGCCGCCGTCCGGGTGCGCGTCCCCGCCACCAGCGCCAACCTCGGCCCGGGCTTCGACGCCTTCGGCCTCTCGCTGGGGCTCTACGACGACGTCGTCGTCCGTGTCGCCGACTCCGGGCTGCTCATCGACATCGCCGGCGAGGGCAGCGAGACCCTCCCGCGCGACGAGAACCACCTCCTCGTACGGTCCCTGCGCACCGCCTTCGACCTGCTCGGCGGACAGCCGCGCGGCCTCGAGATCGTGTGCGCCAACCGCATTCCGCACGGCCGCGGCCTGGGCTCCTCCTCCGCCGCCATCTGCGCCGGCATCGTCGCCGCGCGCGCCGTGACCATAGGCGGGGACTCCAAGCTCGACGACACGGCCCTGCTGGAGCTCGCCACCGAGATCGAGGGCCACCCCGACAACGTGGCGGCCTGTCTGCTGGGCGGCTTCACGCTCTCCTGGATGGACGGCGGAGCCGCGCGGGCGATCAGGATGGCCCCCGCCGATTCCATCGTTCCGGTGGTTTTCGTGCCCGGGAAGCCGGTGCTCACCGAGACCGCGCGCGGCCTGCTCCCGCGCAGCGTCCCGCACGTCGACGCCGCCGCCAACGCGGGCCGCGCCGCCCTGCTCGTCGAGGCCCTCACCCGCCGCCCCGAGCTGCTGCTGCCCGCCACCGAGGACCGACTGCACCAGGAGTACCGCGCTCCGGCGATGCCCGAAAGCGCCGCGCTCGTCGAGCGGTTGAGGGCGGACGGCGTTCCGGCCGTCATCTCCGGTGCCGGGCCCACCGTGTTGGCACTTGTCGACGCCGACAACGCCGACAAGGTGTCCCACCTCGCCGGTGAGGGCTGGGCCGCCAACCGGCTCGATCTCGACGCACACGGAGCCTGCGTACTGCCGCTCGCGGCCCCGAGTGCCAATTGACTACGTACCGTCGCCGGATTTCGAGAGGGGGAATGTTTGTTGGATCCGGTAGTGTTAATCTCAAGTCTGCACCCGACCCCACCATGGCGAGGTGCTTGTTGTCCCCGTCAGGGACAGACATTCTTCCGGGAGCCTCCCAAGCCGCACCGTGTTCTGTAGGGGCACAGAGCGGTTCGCCGGGCACGCTCCGGAATTGGTGCGACCAAGCCACGTGACACAGACACTCGGTGCCACTGCTTCGGGAAGCGCCGTCACCAGCAATCTCTTCCGCCGCTTAGGCGGACCACCGCCCCGGCACGGTTCACACAGCAAGAACCGAAGCCGGACAGCACAACCGGTCGCCGAGCCAGACAGGCCGACGTCCGCTCCAGGGAAGGACCCTTCGTGAGCGACACCACCGATCTGATGGGCGCGCGTGTCGAGGAGACCGCTGCCGCGCCCGCCACGGACGCCTCCGCGCCTGCCACCGGTGCCGGCTCCCGGCGGCGCCGCGGTACCGGCCTCGACGGCATGGTGCTGGCCGAGCTTCAGCAGGTCGCATCCGGCCTCGGCATCAGGGGCACCGCGCGGATGCGCAAGAGCCAGCTGATCGAGGTCATCAAGGACGCGCAGGCGGGCGGAGGTGCTCCGGCCAAGGCCGAGACCGCCACCGAGACCAAGCCGAAGCGCCGCGCCACCTCCAAGACCCGTACGGGCGACGAGGCGGCCACTCCGGCCGAGCAGAAGGCCGAGAAGGTCGCCGCCGAGAAGGCCGTGGCCCAGCAGCAGATCGAGATCCCCGGCCAGCCCGCCAGCGACGACGCGCCCGTTGAGCGCCGTCGTCGCCGCGCGACCGCCGAGGCCGGCAGCCCCGAGACGATCACCGCCGAGGCGAAGAGCGAGCCGAAGGCCGAGACGCCCGCCGCCGCGCAGGGCGAGGCCCGGGGCGACGCCGGTGACGACGGCCGGCAGGGCCGCCGGGACCGTCGCGACCGCGACCGCGGTGGCCGTCAGGACCGCCAGGACCGCGACCGCGGCGACCGCCGCAAGGACAACGAGCAGCAGGGCGGCGGCGGCCAGCAGCAGAGCGGCGGCCGTCAGGACCGTCAGCAGGGCGGTCAGCAGCAGGACCGTCAGCAGCAGAGCGGTGGCCGCCAGGACCGTCAGGACCGGCAGCCGCGCGACAACGGCCCGCAGGACGACGACGACTTCGACGGCGGACGCCGTGGCCGTCGCGGCCGTTACCGGGACCGTCGTGGCCGTCGTGGACGCGACGAGTTCGGCGGCACCGCCGCGGGCGAGCCGCAGGTCGCCGACGACGATGTCCTGATCCCCGTCGCGGGCATCCTCGACATCCTCGACAACTACGCGTTCATCCGGACCTCCGGCTACCTGCCGGGCCCGAACGACGTGTACGTCTCCCTCGCCCAGGTCCGCAAGAACGGCCTGCGCAAGGGCGACCACGTCACCGGCGCGGTCCGGCAGCCCAAGGACGGCGAGCGTCGCGAGAAGTTCAACGCGCTGGTCCGCCTCGACTCGGCGAACGGCATGGGTGCCGAATCCGGGCGCGGGCGGCCGGAGTTCAACAAGCTGACGCCGCTGTACCCGCAGGACCGGCTCCGTCTGGAGACCGACCCGGGTGTGCTGACGACCCGCATCATCGACCTCGTCGCGCCCATCGGTAAGGGCCAGCGCGGTCTGATCGTGGCCCCGCCGAAGACCGGCAAGACCATGATCATGCAGGCGATCGCCAACGCGATCACGCACAACAACCCCGAGTGCCACCTGATGGTCGTCCTGGTCGACGAGCGTCCGGAAGAGGTCACCGACATGCAGCGGTCGGTGAAGGGCGAGGTCATCTCCTCGACCTTCGACCGTCCCGCCGAGGACCACACCACGGTCGCCGAGCTCGCCATCGAGCGCGCCAAGCGCCTGGTGGAGCTGGGCCACGACGTCGTCGTGCTGCTCGACTCGATCACGCGTCTCGGCCGTGCGTACAACCTCGCGGCGCCCGCCTCCGGCCGCATCCTGTCCGGTGGTGTCGACTCGACGGCGCTGTACCCGCCCAAGCGCTTCTTCGGTGCCGCGCGCAACATCGAGGACGGCGGTTCGCTGACCATCCTCGCCACCGCGCTCGTCGACACCGGGTCCCGCATGGACGAGGTCATCTTCGAGGAGTTCAAGGGCACGGGCAACGCCGAGCTGAAGCTCGACCGGAAGCTCGCCGACAAGCGCATCTTCCCGGCGGTGGATGTCGACGCGTCCGGTACCCGTAAGGAAGAAATCCTGCTCGGCAGCGACGAGTTGGCTGTCACCTGGAAGCTGCGGCGGGTGCTGCACGCGCTCGACCAGCAGCAGGCGATCGAGCTGCTCCTCGACAAAATGAAGCAGACGAAGTCGAACGCGGAGTTCCTGCTCCAGATCCAGAAGACGACTCCTGGCAACGGTGACTGAGGGTCGGTCTGAGAGCTGTCATACCAGAGAAGAGGGCCGTCCCTTCAAGGGGGCGGCCCTCTTCTCTGTGTGCTTTTTGAGCGGCACGATCCGCCTCTGTAGTGATCTAGGTCACGTGCATCTGGGGGTGTTTAGCTCCGCTTTGCCGGGATGAAAGGGCCGGTGGGGGGTGCTGCGAACGCTGTGACGACGGTGGTTGTGCTGGTCACCGAGCCGTCCAGACACAGCGACCCGCCCAAGACCCGCAGGTCAACGTAGAAACGCGTGGTCGCCCCGGACTTCCGCAGGTTGTGGATGCGCTCATTGATGTAGCCGAGATCGTTGAGAGTTGTCCTGATCTCGCCGGGCGTCGGGGCCGTCGGGCGGCTGAGTGCCTTGGTGATGCGCTTGGAGTGGAGACGGCCTTCGCACTTTTCGACCGCGCTCAGCGTTGCTTCCTGTGGCGACTCGGAGGTGTGCGACGTCGGTTCGGTGCTGCCAGGTGCGGACCCGTCGACCGGCAGCGGCTCCACGGGCGCGGTCGGCGGCTTCTCGCCGGCGGGGGTCGGTTCCTCTTCGGGCGGAGCGTCCGGTGCGCACGGCTGCCCGACCGTGTTGAGCATGTCCATGAAGACAACGCGCTGATCCGGGATGGGTAAACCACCGCTCGAACCGGCGTCGACGGTGTCGGCGGACGTCTTCCGGGCGTCGTCGCCAGGTGTCTCCTCGGTGCCGCAGGCGGTGAGCGTCAATGCGGCGAGGGCGGTTATCGCGAGGGTGAGTCTTGAACCGTACGGAGAGTGGGTGAATCCGCTGGACCGGGCAGGGTTTCGTGGCATGCGGACAGTCTCCGAACAGGCCGACCGGTGCACATGAGTACGCGTACTCAATGGTTATCGGCCAACGTACTCAAGGGTATTCACGGTCCTTCACCGACGCAAAGAAGCGGACTATTTGATTCCCCATAAAGTCTCTTGTGGACGTGTTGGTCAGTTCTTTATGGTCTGCAGCGATCAAGTGAGTTGATCTACACGAGGGGGATTTGTGCGCAAGCTAGTCGTGCCGGTCATAACGGCGCTCGCTCTGTCGTTACTGCTTCCGCTGCAGTCCGCGGCGGCGGACACCGTCGACCCGCCACTCGCCACGGGTGAGATCCAGCAGATAGGCCCCGGCCTGTATTTCTCCGAGGCTCAGTCCTTCCAGATCGCCGAAAGCGACGTGGCTGTCGGCGGGATCGGCCGCAGACACAGCGTAGTCGCCCAGGCGGGCAGTGTCGCCCAGCCGGAATCGGCACCCGCGTCCCGCGCCGACATGGGCGCATTCGGCCCCGGTTGGGAAGGGAATTCCTCGGCGGCACCCTCAATCGCAAGCTGGAACAGCAGGACGGCGACA
This sequence comes from Streptomyces prunicolor, assembly GCF_045162825.1. Taxonomy (NCBI): domain Bacteria; kingdom Bacillati; phylum Actinomycetota; class Actinomycetes; order Kitasatosporales; family Streptomycetaceae; genus Streptomyces; species Streptomyces prunicolor. Next base: position 7,393,852 of record NZ_CP108676.1, read on the forward strand.
TCGTGGTCACCGACCTCGGGGTCGGCGAATCATTCCACTACGACCTGACGAGCAGCATCGCCTATCCGAGCGGCGGCGGGGTCAATAAGTACCAGACCACCGACGGCTCCAAGATCACCGAAACCACGAAATGGGACACCACGGCCGGCGCCATGGTCACCACCATTGTCGAAAGCCTCGGCGCGGACCTGTCCGCGACGGGGGCGGGGGACGACACCTTCACCGACGCGGCCGGAAACCCGGTGCCGGCCGCGGACCTCAAGCCCACCTTCGCGTGGAGTCAGGCGGCGCCCGGCAGCGACAAGTGGCGGGTCACCAGCTTGGGCAGCACGTCCAACGGCACCTCCACCGTCGCCTACGACACCCAGGGGCGCGTGTCCACGATCGACGAGCCGGCCGCCGGGGAGACCCCGCAGCAGTCCCTGAAGGTCACCTACGCGTCGAACACGACGGCCTCAGGGACAGCGCTCGGTGACTACACGGGGCGCACCCGCGAGATCACCCTCACCACGGGCTCCACCACGCAGACGGTCGCCCGGTACGCCTACGACGCCTCGGGCCTGCTGCGGACCATGACCAACCCCGTCGAGAGCGCCGACCCGGTGGCGTCGTACTCCTACGACACGACCGGCCGCGTCTCCGAGATCAGCTCCCCGGCCAACGGCTCCTGGGACCTCACCTTCCCGGCGGAGTCGGCCGCTCCGAACGTCGAGGAGTCCGGCCTTTCGCGCCCGGCCTCGCAGTCCGTGTTCCAGGGCGCGGCCGGAATCAACGACCCCAGCGTCTCAGGCCCGCCTGCCACCGACATCATCCCCGGTGAGATCTCCGACCCCCAGGCGTACCCGCGCCAGTGCAACACCGCCACATCCTGGCTGTGGTATACGAAGAGCGGCTGCGCCGCGTGGGCCGCGCACTACGGCTGGCACGCCCCGTACTGGAAGAAGCTGCCCAGCGGCTACTACGTGGTCGGCATCAACCACGACCACTGCACGAGCTCTCCGGACAAGCCCTCCGGCTACGACTTCCGGTCCGCCTGCGACATGCATGACTACGGGTACGGCCTGATCGGCAACACCTACAAGGGCTACAAGTACTACCTCGACCGAAACAAGAAGTCGAACGTGGACAACGCCTTCCACACCACGCTCCGCGACTACACCTGCTCGGCCTACCGGTTCAAGAGCCTGTGCCGCAGCATCGCGTACACCTACCTCAAGTTCGTCCAGCGCTACGGGAACCCGAAGAACGGAGCCAACGCCACGTGACCCGCGGCACCGCTTTCTGACGGATCACGCCTGCGAGCGGCCGGGCCGGACGGCGGAACCTTTCGCCGTCCGGCCCCTTCGCGCTCGGCCCCTTTCCCGCACCTACGCCACAGGGCTCAGTCCTGCCCGCTTCCCACGGGAGCTTCAGTGAGAAAACCCCTCTGGACCACGGTCGTCACGGTGGTGCTGGCCATGACGCTCGGCGCCGTGCCGGCCCAGGCCGCGGCGTCGCACGTTGCCACAGCCGAGGCCGCGACGACCGGCGACCCGGTCGATCCGCCGCTGTACGACGCGGCGTCGGGCGGCGGCACCGTCCGTGTCAACGTCGTCACCGAGAACCGCACCGACCTCTCGGCCGCGGCGTCGGCCGGTGAGACGGTGCAGTCGTTCGCGACCATGCCGGTCGTCACCCTCAAGGTCGACCGGAGCGGGCTGGACCAACTGTCCGCCCAGCCGGGCGTGGTGAGCGTCACCGAGGATGTCGCGGTCCCGCCGTCGCTGGACGAGAGCGTTCCCATCATCGGCGCCGACCAGGCCTCCGCCCAGGGCATGACGGGTGCGGGCAGCGTGGTGGCCGTCTTGGACACGGGGGTTGCGACCCACCACCCGTTCCTCAAGGACCGGGTCATCTCCGAGGCGTGCTTCTCGCCGATCGACCCCGACCTCACCGCGACCAGCCTGTGCCCCGACGGGACCGATCACCAGGAGGGGACGGGCACGGGCGACTCCGGGACGGGCCCTTGCACGGCCATCGCCGACTGCGATCACGGAACCCACGTGGCGGGCATCGTCGCCGGCAACGGCGAGGGCATTACCGGAGCACCCAAGCGCGGTGTCGCCCCCGGTGCGAACATCATCGCTCTCCAGGTGTTCAGCAAGTTCACCTCGGAGGACATCTGCGGACCCGGCGCCGCACCATGCGTGCTCAGCTTCACCAGTGCCCAGCTGTCCGCCCTGGAGAAGGTGCTGCAGCTGCGGCAGTCCGGGACACCGGTGGTGGCCGCGAACCTGAGCCTGGGCGCCGGCCGGTATGCCACCGCCTGCGACGGTGACGCGCGCAAGCCGGCCATCGACAACCTGCTCGCCGCCGGAGTCGCCACCGTGGTCGCGGCCGGCAACAACGGATACACCGACGCGGTGAGCGCCCCCGGCTGTGTCGCCTCCGCGATCACGGTCGGCGCCACCACCGACGACGACCAACTGTCCGCGTTCACCAACCGCGGCCCGCTGCTGGACCTCCTCGCCCCCGGTACCAGCATCGTCTCCTCGGTTCCCGGCGACGGATATGCCTCGAAGAACGGTACGTCCATGGCGGCGCCGCACGTGGCCGGCGCTCTCGCGATCCTGCGGCAGGCGTTCCCCAACGACAGCATCGCGAGCCTTGAGTCACGGCTGAAGACCGGGGGGAGGACCATCAGCTACACGGGCGCCGCCACGCCCCGCATCGACGTCGCTCAGGCGCTCGGCGCGACCGCCCAGCCGCTGGCCGCCGGCAACGACTTCAACTGCGACAAGAGAGAGGACATTGCCGTCGCCGACCCCGAGGCGACCGTCGGCGGTGACGCCAAGGCCGGCCTCCTGCGCGTCGTCTACGGCGGTGGCAGGGGCACGTCCGAGCTGAACCAGGACCTTGCCTCGGTACCCGGTGACGCCGAACCGAACGACTACTTCGGCGACTCCCTCGCCACCGTCGACTACGACAAGGACGGCTGCACCGACCTGGTCGTCGGCACGTCCCGCGAGGACGTCGGCAGTGCGACGGACGCCGGCACCGTCGACGTTCTCTATGGGGCAACGGGCGGCCTTGGTACCGGCAAGGCGGCGCTGCACCTCGAACAGGGCACCGGCGCGGAGGGCATCCTCGCCGCGGCCTCGGAATCCGGGGACCGTATGGGCGCCGCCGTCGCCGCCGGCCTCACGCTCGAGCAGGAGCCGTACCTGGTCATCGGTGTTCCTGGTGAGGACATCGACGGCAAGGCGGACACAGGGGCTGCCTTCTACCTTCGCGGCATCGTCAACCGGACGCTGATCCAGGGGAGTTCGGGGGTAGCAGGCACTCTGGAGGCGGGCGACAAGTTCGGTTCCTCCGTGACCGCGAGTCCCGAGTACCTCGCGGTCGGCATACCGGGCGAGGGCATCGCGCTGCCGGGCCCGAACGCATCCGAAGTGACAGCAGGTCAGGTCGATGTGATGTCCCATGAACTGAACAGCAGTGGCGTCCCGGCCCACGTGGGATCCGTCGACGAGTCCAGCCCGGCCGTGAGCGGTGAGGCCGATGCAGGGGACCAGTTCGGTGCATCGGTCTCGGCCACCCAGGCTCTCTTCGTGCAGGGTTTCCCGTGGCCCAGGCGAGCCACGTACATCGCCATCGGTGTACCGGGGGAGGACATCACCTACGGGGGAGCGGCCAAGGCCGATGCCGGACGTGCCGTCGTGGTCAGGGTGGAGAAGATCGCCAATCCGGTGATCTCGGAGATCAACAGTGGCTACGACCAGGGACCCGACGACGTCTCCGGAGCACCCGAGGCCGGTGACCGCATGGGCGCCCAGGTGTCTGTCGTCAACCGGGACCCGGGGGCGACCGCGACCGACGCCAGCCTGGTGATGGCTGTCGGCCTGCCGGGCGAGGACATCGGCACGGTCGCCGACGCGGGCGCCGTGGAGGTCTTCGGTCTGCGCAGCGCACCGGGTGTCACCGACCGGTGGATCGAGGCCGGCAACGCCTCCGGCATGCCGGGATCCCCGACCGCGTCGCAGAGCGCCGGCACCAGTCTGTACGGCACACAGGCCAACCTCTATATAGGTATGCCCTACGGACCGGGCGCCTACGGCTCCCTGTACGCGATGCCCTGGGCGAACGCGACCGGAGGCACCGTGCAGCCGGTCACCACCTACGCACCGGGCACAGGCGGCCTCCCGGCAGCCGGGCTGCGGTTCGGCACGTCCGCCCGATGAGCGACGGCGGGAGTACCGGCAAGGCAACCAGCGAGATGTTCGGCACACCGAAGTCGCTCGGCACCCGTTTCCAGCAGGACGACATCTTCGGCTGAAATCGCAGGTGAGCGGAGCATAACCCGCTGACGCGACTACGCAGAGTGCCCATCGCCGTACGCGATGGGCACTCTGCGTTGTGCAACCCTTTCCCGAGTTTCCCTGTCTGACCTGGCGGAGCGACCATGGAGCGAGGAATGAGCGGTATCGGTCGCTTCGGCCAGGCCTGAACCCTGAAAGCAGGGGGTAACCGACCCGGAACGAGATGCGAGGAGCCCATGTCCGCCGAGAGCACGCCGGAGCCCGTCATACCGGGCAAGGACGGCAACAACGGCCCGCGCCACCGCGCCGGAGGCCGTAAGAAGGAGCGCAGCCCGCACAGCAAGGCCCTGTTGCTCATGGCCTGGACCGCCGCGGGCGTCGTGGTGCTGGGCGGCGCAGGCGCCGGGTACGTGTACTTCAAGCTCAACGGCAACATCAAGACCGTCGACATCAACCAGGCCCTCGGCACCGACCGGCCGGTCAGGGTCGACAACGGCTCCGAGAACATCCTGGTGCTGGGCTCCGACAGCCGCTCCGGCACCAACAAGAAGCTCGGCGGCGGCACCGACGACGGCAGTGCCCGCTCCGACACCGCGATGATCATCCACGTCTACAAGGGCCACAAGAAGGCCAGCGTGGTCTCCATCCCGCGCGACACCCTCGTCGACCGCCCCGAGTGCACCGACACCAAGGGCGTCACCCACGACGCGGCGTCCGGCGTGATGTTCAACGAGGCGTACTCCACGGGCGGCTCCGCCTGCACGGTGAAGACCGTCGAGTCCGTCACCGGCCTGCGCATGGACCACTACCTGGAAGTGGACTTCGCCGGCTTCGAGAAGCTCATCGACGAACTCGGCGGCGTCCCGGTCACCACGACCAAGGCCATCAAGGACCCGCAGAGTCACCTCGACCTCAAGGCCGGCACCCACACCCTGAACGGCAAGCAGGCCCTGGGCCTGGTCCGCACCCGGCACGGCGTCGGCGACGGCTCCGACCTCGGCCGCATCCAGCTCCAGCAGGCCTTCATCAAGGCCCTGGTCAACCAGGTCAAGCACATCGGCGTCCTCACCAGCCCGACCAGGCTCTACGACCTCGCGAACACCGCCACCAAGGCCGTCACCACCGACTCCGACCTCGGCTCGGTGAACTCCCTCACGTCCTTCGCCAACGGCCTCAAGAGCATCAGCTCGAAGAACATGAACATGGTGACGATGCCGGTCGAGTACGACCCGGCCAACCCGAACCGCGTGATCGTGGAGAAGTCGAAGGCACAGCTGGTCTGGAACGCCTTGAAGAACGACCAGCCAATCCCGGCGGCGGCGACAAAGGGCACAGCAACAGGCGAAGCCAAGGGCGTCGTAACAACTGGTTAGGGCGCAACTTCCCAGGGGCGCGGGGAACTGCGCGCTCAGCCCCCACGCACCCGCAGGGAATAGATCACAGACGGACCCGGTTTTGGGGGATGGCCCCAGTCCTGGCAGACTGGTACGTCGGCCCCGGTTCACGCCCCGCAACCCGCGGAGCGACCCGGCGCCCTCCCGAAACTAGGAGACACCCTTGAAGCGCGAGATCCACCCCGAGTACGTCGAGACCCAGGTCAGCTGCACCTGTGGCGCGTCGTTCACCACCCACAGCACGATCACCAGCGGAGCGATCCGCGCTGACGTCTGCTCCGAGTGCCACCCGTTCTACACGGGCAAGCAGAAGATCCTCGACACCGGTGGCCGCGTGGCCCGCTTCGAGGCCCGCTTCGGCAAGGCTGCTGCCGGCTCCACGAAGTAGCGAGCTCCATTTCGCCGGTCCACGGCCACGCCCTTTTTTCGGCGTGCCGGGACCGGCGTTTTTGGTCGCCCGCCTTCCCTTCCGTACGCATTTCAGGAGCCCAAGATGTTCGAGGCTGTCGAGGACCTCATCGGCGAGCACGCCGACCTTGAGAAGAAGCTCGCCGACCCGTCGGTCCACGCCGACCAGGCCAACGCGCGCAAGCTGAACAAGCGCTACGCCGAGCTCACCCCGATCGTCGCCACGTACCGCTCCTGGAAGCAGACCGGCGACGACATCGAGACCGCGCGTGAACTCGGCGCCGACGACCCGGAGTTCGCGGCCGAGGTCAAGGAGCTGGAGAAGACGCGCGAGGAGATCACGGAGAAGCTGCGGCTGCTGCTCGTGCCGCGTGACCCCAACGACGACAAGGACGTGATCCTTGAGGTCAAGGCGGGCGCGGGCGGCGACGAGTCCGCCCTGTTCGCCGGTGACCTGCTGCGCATGTACCTGCGGTACGCGGAGCGCGTCGGCTGGAAGACCGAGATCATCGACGCCACCGAGTCCGAGCTGGGCGGCTACAAGGACGTCCAGGTCGCGGTGAAGACCAAGGGCGGCAACGGCGCGACCGAGCCCGGCCAGGGTGTCTGGGCGCGGCTGAAGTACGAGGGTGGCGTGCACCGCGTGCAGCGCGTCCCGGCGACCGAGTCCGCGGGCCGTATCCACACCTCGGCGGCCGGTGTCCTGGTCACCCCCGAGGCGGAGGAGGTCGACGTGGAGATCAACCCGAACGACCTCCGCATCGACGTCTACCGTTCGTCCGGTCCCGGCGGGCAGTCCGTCAACACGACCGACTCCGCGGTGCGCATCACGCACATTCCGACCGGAGTCGTCGCTTCCTGCCAGAACGAGAAGAGCCAGCTGCAGAACAAGGAGCAGGCACTGCGTATCCTGCGCTCCAGGCTGCTCGCCGCGGCACAGGAGGAGGCGGAGAAGAATGCCGCCGACGCCCGCCGCAGCCAGGTCCGCACGGTCGACCGCTCCGAGAAGATCCGTACGTACAACTTCCCGGAGAACCGCATCTCGGACCACCGCGTCGGATTCAAGGCGTACAACCTTGACCAGGTCCTGGACGGCGACCTCGACGCGATGATCCAGGCTTGCGTGGACGCGGACTCGGCCGCCAAGCTCGCGGCGGCGTAAGCACTGCACGTATCGCACGGACGAGTACGACACGGAGGACTTGCGTGAACCTGCTGCTCGCAGAGGTGGCCCAGGCCACCCAGCGGCTGGCCGACGCCGGCGTGCCCTCGCCGCGCAACGACGCGGAGGAGCTCGCCGCGTTCGTGCACGGTGTGAAGCGGGGCGAGCTGCACTCCGTGAAGGACGTGGACTTCGACGCCCGCTACTGGGAGACCATCGCCCGGCGTGAGCAGCGTGAGCCGCTCCAGCACATCACCGGCCGCGCCTTCTTCCGGTACCTGGAACTCCAGGTCGGGCCGGGGGTGTTCGTGCCGCGCCCCGAGACCGAGTCGGTGGTCGGCTGGGCCATAGACGCGGTCCGCGCGATGGACGTCGTGGAGCCGCTGATCGTGGACCTCTGCACCGGATCCGGCGCCATCGCGCTCGCCCTCGCGCAGGAGGTCCCGCGCTCCCGGGTGCACGCCGTGGAGCTGTCCGAGGACGCCCTCCAGTGGACCCGCAAGAACATGGAGGGGTCGAGGGTCGACCTGCGGCAGGGGAATGCCCTGGACGCCTTTCCCGACCTCGACGGCCATGTCGACCTGGTCATCTCCAACCCGCCGTACATCCCACTCACCGAATGGGAGTACGTCGCCCCCGAGGCGCGGGACTACGATCCCGAACTCGCCCTGTTCTCAGGGGAGGACGGCCTCGACCTGATCCGCGGCATCGAACGCACCGCACACCGTCTCCTCCGTCCCGGCGGTGTCGTCGTCATCGAGCACGCCGACACCCAGGGCGGGCAGGTGCCGTGGATCTTCACCGAGGAGCGTGGCTGGGCCGACGCGGCCGACCACCCCGATCTCAACAACCGCCCGCGCTTCGCGACCGCCCGCCGGGCGACGCCATGACCAGCGCCCCGACTTTCGACCCGCAGCAGTACGTGTACGAGGAGGCCCGCTAGACATGGCACGGCGATACGACACCAATGACGCGACCGACCGCACGACGGGTCTGCGCGAGGCCGCGTCCGCCGTCCGCCGGGGCGAACTCGTGGTCCTGCCGACCGACACGGTCTACGGCATCGGGGCCGACGCGTTCTCCTCGGAGGCGGTCGCCGATCTCCTGGACGCCAAGGGCCGGGGCCGCAACATGCCCACCCCCGTCCTCATCGGCTCCCCGAACACGCTGCACGGCCTCGTCACGGACTTCTCCGAGCTGGCCTGGGAACTCGTCGACGCGTTCTGGCCGGGCGCCCTCACCCTGGTCGCCAAGCACCAGCCGTCCCTCCAGTGGGACCTGGGGGACACCCGGGGCACGGTCGCCGTACGGATGCCGCTGCACCCCGTCGCCATCGAGCTGCTGACGGAGGTCGGCCCGATGGCCGTCTCCTCGGCGAACCTCACCGGGCACCCCGCGCCGGAGGACTGTGACGCGGCCCAGCAGATGCTCGGCGACTCGGTCTCCGTGTACCTCGACGGCGGTCCGACGCCCGGCAACGTGCCGTCCTCGATCGTCGACGTCACCCGCGAGGTGCCGCTGCTGCTGCGCGCGGGCGCGATCTCGGCGGAGGAGCTGCGCAAGGTCGTACCCGACCTCGAGGTGGCGAATTGACAGCCCCTGACGCGGGGCGTGGCATAGGCAACGGGGAAGTGACGGGGACCTTCGGGCTCCCCATGGACAGCTTCCGCATCCTCCACGTCAGCACCGGCAACGTGTGCCGCTCGCCGATCACCGAGCGGCTGACCCGTCATGCCCTGGCGGACCGGCTCGGCGACCCGCTGTGGGGCGGGCTGATCGTGGAGAGCGCCGGCACGTGGGGCCATGAGGGCGCACCCATGGAGACCAACGCGGCGACCGTCCTCACCGACTTCGGCGCGGACCCCTCCGGCTTCACCGGCCGCGAGCTGCTCGACGACCACGTGATCCGCGCCGACCTGGTCCTGACGGCCACCCGTGACCACCGCGCCCAGGTCATCTCGATGGGCCACTCGGCGGGCCTGCGCACCTTCACCCTCAAGGAGTTCACCCGCCTGGTGAAGGCGATAGACCCCGCGACCCTGCCCCCTCTGGAGGACGGCATGGTGGCCCGCGCCCGCGCCCTGGTCCGCGCGGCGGCGGCCCTACGAGGCTGGCTCCTGGCCCCCACGGCGGAAGCGGACGAGGTCTTCGACCCGTACGGCGCCCCGCTCCCGTTCTTCCGCTCCATCGGGGACGAGATAAACCAGGCGATCGACCCGGTGGTGACGGCCCTTACGGGTGTACCTGCGCGGACTTGATCCGGCGGAAGCACAGCCGGCGGACGGAGTCCGCCGCAGCGGCTCGAAGCCTGGGAGGCCCGCTGGGGCCGAGCAGTGCGAGAGGCGCGTCGGGGATGGGGCCAAATCAGGCGATCGACCCCGTGGTCACCGCCCTCACAGGCGTACCCGCGAAGACCTGACAACGACCGCGCGCCCCACCCGCCCCGGGCCTACATTGGACGTACGTCACCGTCGACGCCCCGGAGCCCACCATGTCGGTCACCCCTGTCCTTGAGGCCGATGTCCTGCGTCGGCAGGACCCCGAGCTGGCCGAGATCCTGCTCGGGGAGCTGGCACGGCAGTCGACGACTCTCCAGCTGGTCGCCGCCGAGAACTTCACCTCGCCCGCCGTACTGGCCGCGCTCGGCTCCCCGCTCGCCAACAAGTACGCCGAGGGATACCCCGGCGCCCGCCACCACGGCGGCTGCGAGATCGTCGACGTCGCCGAGCGCGTCGCCGTAGAACGGGCGAAGGCGCTGTTCGGGGCCGAGCACGCCAACGTGCAGGCGCATTCCGGGTCTTCGGCCGTGCTCGCCGCGTACGCCGCGCTGCTGCGGCCCGGTGACACCGTCCTCGCGCTCGGGCTGCCGTACGGCGGGCATCTCACGCACGGGTCGCCCGCGAACTTCTCCGGGCGGTGGTTCGACTTCGTGGGGTACGGGGTGGACGCGGAGACCGGGCTCATCGATTACGAGCAGGTGCGCACCCTCGCCCGCAGCCATCGGCCCAAGGCGATCGTGTGCGGGTCCATCGCTTATCCCCGGCACATCGACTACGCCTTCTTCCGCGAGGTCGCCGACGAGGTGGGCGCCTATCTCATCGCCGACGCCGCGCATCCCATCGGCCTCGTCGCAGGGGGAGCGGCGCCGAACCCGGTGCCGTACGCCGATGTCGTCTGCGCGACCACGCACAAGGTGCTGCGCGGGCCGCGCGGCGGGATGCTGCTGTGCGGGAGCGAGCTGGCCGAACGGGTGGACCGGGCCGTTTTTCCGTTCACGCAGGGTGGCGCGCAGATGCACACCATCGCGGCGAAGGCCGTCGCGTTCGGCGAGGCGGCGACGCCGGCCTTCACGGCGTACGCCCATCAGGTGGTCGCCAACGCACGGGTGCTCGCGGCGGGGTTGGCGGCGGAGGGGCTGGTCGTCACGACGGGCGGGACCGACACCCATCTGATCACCGCCGACCCGCTGCCCCTCGGCGTCGACGGACGGGCCGCTCGCGGTCAACTCGCTGCCGCCGGAGTGGTGTTGGACTGTTGCGCGCTGCCGCACGGAGACTCGCGCGGGCTGCGGCTGGGTACCGCCGCGGTGACCACGCAGGGCATGGGGGAGGGCGAGATGGCGGGGATCGCGGCGCTGGTCGCGGGGGTGCTGCGCGGGCGGGTGGATGCCCGGCGGGCCCGTGACGAAGTGCGGGATCTTGTGGGTGGATTCCTGCCGTATCCGGGCTGAACGGGGGTACCCGGACCGAGGTGCACAGCCACACGTGCAACCATCGTCGCTACCCGGAAGTCCCCAACCATATGCGTCCCTCGCTAGGGTGTGGGGCTGTGATGGCCAGCGAGACCTGTGGGGAAGCCTGTGCGTGAATACCTGCTGACGCTCTGCGTGACGGCCGCGGTGACGTATCTGCTGACCGGGCCGGTGCGGAAGTTCGCGATCGTGGCCGGGGCGATGCCGGAGATCCGGGCCCGTGACGTGCACCGGGAACCCACTCCGCGGCTCGGCGGTATCGCCATGTTCTTCGGTCTGTGCGCCGGTCTGCTGGTCGCCGACCACCTGACCAACCTCAGCGAGGTCTTCGAGAACTCGAACGAGCCGCGCGCCCTGCTCTCCGGAGCGGCCCTGATCTGGCTGATCGGGGTCCTGGACGACAAGTTCGAGATCGACGCCCTGATCAAGCTGGGCGGCCAGATGATCGCCGCCGGCGTGATGGTCATGCAGGGTCTGACGATCCTGTGGCTGCCCATCCCGTTCGTCGGCAACGTGGCGCTGACCCAGTGGCAGGGCACCCTGCTCACGGTCGCCCTGGTCGTCATCACCATCAACGCGGTCAACTTCGTGGACGGCCTCGACGGCCTCGCGTCCGGCATGGTGTGCATCGCCGCCGCCGCGTTCTTCCTGTACGCCTACCGGATCTGGTACTCGTACGGCATCGAGGCCGCCGCTCCGGCCACGCTCTTCTCGGCGATCCTGATGGGCATGTGCCTGGGCTTCCTGCCGCACAACATGCACCCCGCGCGGATCTTCATGGGCGACTCCGGCTCGATGCTGATCGGCCTGGTGCTGGCCGCGGGTGCGATCTCCATCACGGGACAGGTCGACCCGGACGCGCTGCAGCTGTTCGTCGGCTCCGAGAAGGCGGCGGTGCACCAGACGGTGCCGGTGTACATCCCGCTGCTGCTGCCGCTGACGATCATCGCGGTGCCGGCCGCCGACCTGGTGCTGGCGATCGTCCGCCGTACCTGGCGCGGACAGTCGCCCTTCGCCGCGGACCGCGGCCATCTGCACCACCGGCTCCTGGAGATCGGCCACTCGCACAGCCGGGCGGTGCTGATCATGTACTTCTGGTCGGCGCTGATCGCGTTCGGGGCGCTGTCCTACTCGGTCAACTCGGCCTCGATGTGGATCGTCCTCGGCATCGTCTTCCTGAGCGCGATCGGGCTCGTACTGCTCCTGCTGCCGCGCTTCACGCCGCGTGCCCCGCGCTGGGCCGAGCACCTGGTGCCGCCGCGATATCGCCGTCGCAGGGCCGGAGTTGACCCTGTCGTGGTGTTGGCGGAGGAAGAGCGTGACCCGCGGCCTCCGGTTGTCACCGGAGTGTCAGGAGTCAACGGGGCGACCGCAGTCGGCCCCCGTTCGCGCCTCCTGGACGGACGTAAAGCCGAGTCCTCGCGCTGACGCCAAGGTAAGAATCTGACTAAAGCGTTGCCATCCCGTGGGCAGACAAAGCCTCCCCATACCAGACAAGTTGGCCGCTATTTTGCACAGACGCGCACTGTCACTCTCATGTGTGACAGCAAGCACACCTTCTAGGTAAAGACCGCATCAAATAGTTTGTGATACGGTTCACGAGAACCCGGGACAGAGCCGAAGGACCCTAGTGCGACGGTCCATTGGCGTGAGGTTCTCTCTCATCCCGGGACTACGCTCGTCCATGACGACACGCCCCCCTTAGCAAGCGGAGTTGCCGCCATGCCGTCCAATGACGCCCGGATTCTCCTTCAAGCCGCTGTGCCCACAGCTGCCGTCGGCGCGATTGCCGCCGTCGTCAGTGGTGTGGTCGCCGGCGGCGAAGGAGCTATTGGGGCAGCCGTTGGGACGCTGATCGTGATCCTCTTCATGGGAATCGGGCTCTACGTTCTGCAGCGCACTGCCAAATCGCTTCCGCACCTGTTCCAGGCGATGGGCCTCATGCTCTTCGCGGCGCAGATTCTTCTGTTGTTCATTTTCCTCGCCGCGTTCAAGCACACCACGCTGTTCAATCCCAAAGCCTTCGCGTTCACCCTGCTCGCCGGAACGATCGTCTGGACCGTCGCGCAGACCCGTGCCCACATGAAGGCCAAAATCCTCTACGTCGAGCCCGAGAAGTCGGGGCATTCGTCGTGAGAGGTAGGGCCGGGATAAGAGCACGTAAGCGACCCTGCTATCGTCCGGTGCCAACTGCGGCATCGCGGGCGCGGGCATCTGAGCTGACGCCTGCTCAATCGCGAGGCTCGATGCCCCACTGCCGCCCCCACATCCGTTACACCAGTCCAGTGCCGAACCGCGGCTGCGCGCCGCGCCGACACAACGAGGTTGCCGTACCTATGCGCCACGCTGAAGGAGCCCGCGGTGAGTGCTGACCCGACGCAGGTGCTCGCCTTCGAGACCGACTGCCACATCTTCGACGGCTGTGGCTTCCCGGCTCCCGGCCTGCACTCGTTCCTGTTCAAGCCCCTTCTGGGGGACGGCGACAGCAACGTGTACTTCAACAAGCCGATGCTGCTGGCGCTGCTCGGCTCGGTCATCGTCGTCGGCTTCTTCTGGGCCGCCTTCCGCAAGCCGAAGGTCGTCCCCGGCAAGCTGCAGATGGTCGCCGAGTCCGGCTACGACTTCATCCGCCGCGGAGTCGTCTACGAGACGATCGGAAAGAAGGAGGGCGAGAAGTACGTACCGCTGGTCGTCTCGCTGTTCTTCTTCATCTGGATGATGAACCTCTGGTCCATCGTCCCGGTCGCCCAGTTCCCGGTGACGTCGATCATCGCGTACCCGATCGTCCTCGCGGCGATCGTGTACATCCTCTGGGTCTCGCTGACGTTCAAGCGGCACGGATTCGTCGGCGCCTTCAAGAACTTCACCGGCTACGACAAGTCGCTCGGCCCGGTTCTCCCGCTGGCCATGACGATCGAGTTCTTCTCGAACCTGCTCGTGAGGCCGTTCACCCACGCCGTGCGACTCTTCGCGAACATGTTCGCGGGCCACACCCTGCTGCTGCTCTTCACGATCGCCAGCTGGTACCTGCTCAACGGCATCGGTATCGCCTACGCGGGTGTCTCGTTCGTCATGGTCATCGTGATGACGGCCTTCGAGCTCTTCATCCAGGCCCTGCAGGCCTACGTCTTCGTGCTGTTGACCTGCACCTTCATCCAGGGCGCGCTCGCCGAGAACCACTGAGCAGCACCCCCTGCAATACCCCTGAGCGTCCGGTGGCCAACCCCCGCCGGTCCGTATAGATAAGGAAGAATCAGCATGGCTGCCACTGAGACCCTCGCTGCCGTCTCCGGTTCGCTCGGCTCCATCGGCTACGGCCTCGCCGCCATCGGTCCCGGCGTCGGCGTCGGCATCATCTTCGGTAACGGCACCCAGGCGCTTGCCCGTCAGCCCGAAGCTGCCGGCCTGATCCGCGCCAACCAGATCCTCGGCTTCGCCTTCTGTGAGGCGCTCGCCCTCATCGGTCTGGTCATGCCGTTCGTCTACGGCCAGTGATCTGCCGTTCATCGACAGCCCACTAGACGAAAGGCACTGACATGAGCCAGATGCTCATTCTGGCGGCCGAGGCGAAGGAAAACCCCCTCGTCCCGCCGATCCCTGAGCTTGTCATCGGCCTGATCGCCTTCGTCATCGTCTTCGGCTTCCTCGCCAAGAAGCTCCTCCCGAACATCAACAAGGTTCTGGACGAGCGGCGCGAGGCCATCGAGGGCGGTATCGAGAAGGCCGAGGCCGCCCAGACCGAGGCACAGAGCGTGCTCGAGCAGTACAAGGCTCAGCTCGCCGAGGCCCGGCACGAGGCCGCGCGGCTGCGCCAGGAGGCGCAGGAGCAGGGCGCCACGCTCATCGCCGAGATGCGCGCGGAAGGCCAGCGGCAGCGCGAGGAGATCGTCGCCGCCGGTCACACGCAGATCGACGCCGACCGCAAGGCCGCTTCGCAGGCGCTGCGCCAGGACGTGGGCAAGCTCGCCACCGACCTGGCCGGCAAGCTCGTCGGCGAGTCCCTCGAGGACCACGCCCGGCAGAGCCGCGTGATCGACCGTTTCCTCGATGAACTCGAGGAGAAGGCCGAGGCCGCACGATGAACGGAGCGAGCCGCGAGGCCCTGGCAGCCGCACGTGAGCGTCTCGACGCGCTGACGGACTCCACGTCCGTGAACGCGGCGCAGCTCGCCGACGAGCTGGCCGCCGTCACCGCGCTGCTCGGCCGTGAGGTGTCGTTGCGTCGGGTCCTCACCGACCCGGCGCAGGACGGCGAGGCCAAGGCCCAGCTTGCCGAGCGTCTGCTCGGCGCCCAGGTCGGCGGCCCCGCCCTCGACCTGCTGTCCGGCATGGTGCGCTCCCGCTGGTCGCAGTCCCGCGACCTGGTGGACGCGCTGGAGGAACTGGCGGCCACCGCCGACCTCACCGCCGCCCAGCAGTCGGGCGAGCTCGACGACGTCGAGGACGAGCTGTTCCGGTTCGGCCGGATCGTCTCCTCGAACACCGGACTGCGCGCCGCGCTGACCGACCGCGCCGCCGGCACCGCGGCCAAGAGCGAGCTGCTCGGCAGCCTGCTCGGCGGCCGTGCCAAGCCGGCCACCGAGCGACTGGTGACCCGCCTGGTGACCGCGCCCCGGGGACGTAGCCTGGAAGCGGGACTCGAGTCCCTCTCCAAGCTCGCCGCCGAGCGCCGCAGCCGCCTGGTCGCGGTCGTCACCACGGCGGTCCCGCTGAGCGACCCGCAGAAGCAGCGCCTGGGCGCCGCCCTCGCGAAGCTCTACGGCCGCAACATGCACCTGAACATCGACGTGGACCCCGAGGTCCTCGGCGGTATCCGGGTGCAGGTCGGCGACGAGGTCATCAACGGCTCCATCGCGGACCGCCTCGATGACGCCGCTCGCCGCATGGCGAGCTAGCAGCACCCATACAAAGACGTAGTAAGGCGGCCCGAGTTGGGCCGTGCAGAGGATTCACCTCGTCACGGGGGGAGTCCCCCCATCCCCCCAAGTGAAACTTCGGGCCCAACAAGGAGAGCAGGGAACCCAGATGGCGGAGCTCACGATCCGGCCGGAGGAGATCCGGGACGCGCTGGAGAACTTCGTCCAGTCGTACAAGCCGGACGCGGCCTCGCGCGAGGAGGTCGGTACGGTCACCCTTGCCGGCGACGGCATCGCGAAGGTCGAGGGCCTGCCCTCGGCCATGGCCAACGAACTGCTGAAGTTCGAGGACGGCACCCTCGGTCTTGCGCTCAACCTCGAAGAGCGCGAGATCGGTACCGTCATCCTCGGCGAGTTCAGCGGTGTCGAGGAGGGCCAGCCGGTCACCCGCACCGGAGAGGTCCTGTCCGTCGCCGTCGGCGAGGGCTACCTCGGCCGTGTCGTCGACCCGCTCGGCAACCCGATCGACGGCCTCGGCGAGATCGAGACCACCGGCCGCCGCGCCCTGGAGCTGCAGGCTCCGGGCGTCATGGTCCGCAAGTCGGTGCACGAGCCGATGGAGACCGGCTACAAGGCCGTCGACGCGATGACCCCGATCGGCCGTGGCCAGCGTCAGCTGATCATCGGCGACCGCCAGACGGGCAAGACCGCCCTGGCCGTCGACACGATCATCAACCAGCGCGACAACTGGCGCTCGGGCGACGTGAACAAGCAGGTTCGCTGCATCTACGTCGCCATCGGTCAGAAGGGCTCCACCATCGCCTCCGTGCGTGGTGCGCTCGAAGAGGCCGGCGCGCTGGAGTACACGACCATCGTCGCCGCCCCGGCGTCCGACCCGGCCGGCTTCAAGTACCTTGCGCCGTACACCGGTTCGGCCATCGGCCAGCACTGGATGTACGACGGCAAGCACGTCCTCATCATCTTCGACGACCTCTCCAAGCAGGCCGACGCCTACCGCGCCGTGTCCCTGCTGCTGCGCCGTCCGCCGGGCCGCGAGGCCTACCCGGGCGACGTCTTCTACCTGCACTCCCGTCTGCTGGAGCGCTGCGCGAAGCTCTCCGACGAGATGGGCAAGGGCTCGATGACCGGTCTGCCGATCGTCGAGACCAAGGCCAACGACGTCTCGGCGTTCATCCCGACCAACGTCATCTCCATCACCGACGGCCAGTGCTTCCTGGAGTCGGACCTCTTCAACGCCGGTCAGCGCCCCGCGCTGAACGTCGGTATCTCCGTCTCCCGAGTCGGTGGTTCCGCGCAGCACAAGGCGATGAAGCAGGTCTCCGGCCGACTGCGCCTCGACCTCGCCCAGTACCGCGAGCTGGAGGCGTTCGCCGCCTTCGGTTCCGACCTGGACGCCGCGTCGAAGGCCCAGCTGGAGCGCGGTCAGCGTCTGGTCGAGCTGCTCAAGCAGCCGCAGTACCAGCCGATGGCCACCGCCGACCAGGTCGTCTCCGTGTGGGCCGCGACCACCGGCAAGATGGACGACGTACCGGTCGCCGACATCCGCCGCTTCGAGACGGAGCTGTTGGAGTACCTGCACCGCAAGGAGCAGGGCCTCATGACCTCCATCAAGGAGGGCGGCAAGATGTCGGACGACACCCTCACCGCCGCCGCCGACGCCATCGCCGAGTTCAAGAAGCAGTTCGAGACCTCGGACGGCAAGCTCCTCGGCGAGGACGCCCCGGCCGCGGCCAAGTGACGTAGGAAGGGACCTGACTCATGGGAGCCCAGCTCCGGGTCTACAAGCGTCGCATCCGATCCGTCACCGCGACCAAGAAGATCACCAAGGCGATGGAGATGATCGCCGCCTCGCGCGTCGTCAAGGCGCACCGCAAGGTGCAGGCCTCGACGCCGTACGCGAAGGAACTGACGCGTGCGGTCACGGCGGTCGGTACGGGTTCCAACACCCGGCACCCGCTGACCACCGAGGCGGAGACGCCGACCCGTTCCGCGGTACTGCTCCTCACGAGCGACCGCGGTCTGGCCGGCGCCTTCAACTCCAACGCCATCAAGGCCGCGGAGCAGCTGACCGCACGTCTTGAGGCCGAGGGCAAGGAGGTCGACACGTACATCGTCGGCCGCCGCGGTGTCGCCCACTACAACTTCCGTGAGCGCAAGATCGCGGAGCAGTGGACCGGCTTCACCGACCAGCCCGAGTACGCGGACGCGAAGAAGGTCGCGGGTCCGCTGATCGAGGCCATCGAGCTGGACACGGCGGAGGGCGGCGTGGACGAACTCCACATCGTCTACACCGAGTTCGTCTCGATGATGACGCAGACGCCGATCGACAGCCGGCTGCTGCCCCTCAGCCTCGAAGAGGTCGCGGAGGACGTGCCCTCGGGCGAGATCCTTCCGCTGTACGACTTCGAGCCGTCGGCGGAGGACGTCCTGGACGCCCTGCTGCCGCGGTACGTCGAGAGCCGTATCTACAACGCGCTGCTCCAGTCGGCTGCCTCCAAGCACGCCGCCACCCGCCGCGCGATGAAGTCGGCGACCGACAACGCGGGAGACCTGATCACCACGCTCTCCCGTCTTGCCAACGCGGCCCGCCAGGCCGAAATCACCCAGGAAATCAGCGAGATCGTCGGTGGCTCCGCAGCCCTGGCCGACGCGACCGCGGGGAGTGACAAGTAATGACGACGACAGTTGAGACGGCCGTTGCCACGGGCCGCGTCGCCCGGGTCATCGGCCCGGTCGTCGACGTGGAGTTCCCCGTCGACGCGATGCCGGAGATCTACAACGCTCTGCACGTCGAGGTGGCCGACCCGGCCCTGGACGGTGCGAAGAAGACGCTGACCCTGGAGGTCGCCCAGCACCTGGGTGACGGCCTGGTCCGCACGATCTCGATGCAGCCCACCGACGGTCTGGTCCGCCAGGCCGCCGTCACCGACACGGGCACGGGCATCACCGTCCCGGTCGGTGACTTCACCAAGGGCAAGGTGTTCAACACCCTCGGTGAGGTGCTGAACAGCGACGAGAAGTACACGGGCGAGCGCTGGTCCATCCACCGCAAGGCCCCGCGCTTCGACGAGCTCGAGTCGAAGACCGAGATGTTCGAGACCGGCGTCAAGGTCATCGACCTGCTGACCCCGTACGTCAAGGGCGGCAAGATCGGCCTGTTCGGCGGTGCCGGCGTCGGCAAGACGGTGCTCATCCAGGAGATGATCTACCGCGTCGCCAACAACCACGACGGTGTCTCCGTGTTCGCCGGTGTCGGCGAGCGCACCCGTGAGGGCAACGACCTCATCGAGGAGATGGCCGACTCGGGCGTCATCGACAAGACGGCGCTCGTCTTCGGCCAGATGGACGAGCCCCCGGGCACCCGTCTGCGCGTGGCCCTGGCCGGTCTGACCATGGCGGAGTACTTCCGCGATGTGCAGAACCAGGACGTGCTGTTCTTCATCGACAACATCTTCCGCTTCACGCAGGCCGGTTCCGAGGTCTCGACCCTGCTCGGCCGGATGCCCTCCGCGGTGGGCTACCAGCCGAACCTGGCCGACGAGATGGGTCTCCTCCAGGAGCGCATCACCTCGACCCGCGGTCACTCGATCACCTCGATGCAGGCGATCTACGTCCCCGCGGACGACCTGACCGACCCGGCCCCGGCCACCACGTTCGCCCACCTCGACGCGACGACGGTTCTCTCCCGTCCGATCTCCGAGAAGGGCATCTACCCGGCCGTGGACCCGCTGGACTCCACGTCCCGCATCCTCGACCCGCGGTACATCGCGGCGGAGCACTACAACACCGCGATGCGCGTCAAGACGGTCCTGCAGAAGTACAAGGACCTTCAGGACATCATCGCGATCCTCGGTATCGACGAGCTGGGCGAGGAGGACAAGCTCACCGTCCACCGTGCCCGTCGCGTGGAGCGCTTCCTGTCCCAGAACACCCACGTCGCCAAGCAGTTCACCGGCGTCGACGGGTCGGACGTCCCGCTGGACGAGTCGATCGTGGCCTTCAACTCGATCATCGACGGCGAGTACGACCACTTCCCGGAGCAGGCGTTCTTCCTCTGCGGTGGTATCGAGGACCTGAAGGCGAACGCGAAGGAGCTGGGCGTCTCCTGACCCCGTGCTTCACCTGAGGGGGTGGGGCGTGTCCCACCCCCTCTTTCATGCCTACTAGAATTGAACCCACACCCGGCACGACCGCCGGGTGGTGACCCGAGGAGCCCACCTTGGCTGCTGAGCTGCATGTCGAGCTCGTCGCCGCGGACCGCCAGGTCTGGTCCGGCGAGGCCACCCTGGTCGTCGCGCGCACCACGTCCGGCGACATCGGCGTCATGCCCGGTCACCAGCCGCTGCTCGGTGTGCTGGAGTCGGGCCCGGTGACCATCCGCACGAGCGACGGCGGGACGGTCGTCGCCGCGGTGCACGGCGGTTTCATCTCGTTCGCGGACAACAAGCTGTCGCTGCTCGCCGAGATCGCCGAGCTGTCGGACGAGATCGACGTCCAGCGCGTGGAGCGCGAGCTGGAGCAGGCGAAGGCGGCGGGCGACGAGTCCGCCGAGCGCCGCGCGGACGTCCGACTGCGTGCGGTGGAGACGCGCTGAACCCAGGTTTGACGCGATGACGTGACTCAGCCGCGGCTGGGACCGGAGGAATCCGGCCCCAGCCGCGGCTGAGGCGAATGTGGGTGTTTTTTCCGTTCCGTTACCTGTTTTACCTAGGAGACGAGGAGGTCGGTGTCGATGGTCCTCGCTCTGACTGCGTGCGGAATTGTGGTGGCCCTGGTGGTGCTGGGCCTGTTCGTCTTCGGCCTCCGCCGCAGACTCATCCAGCGCTCCGGTGGCACCTTCGACTGTTCCCTGCGCTGGGACGTCCCGGAGAAACCCGACACCAACGGCAAGGGCTGGAGCTACGGCGTCGCCCGCTACAACGGCGACCGCATCGAGTGGTACCGCGTCTTCTCCTACGCCTACCGCCCGCGCCGCACGCTGGAACGCTCCGCGATCGAGGTCGCCGGCCGCCGCCTCCCCGAGGGCGAGGAGGAGCTGGCTCTGCTCTCCGACGCGATCATCCTGACCTGTCTGCACCGGGGCACGCGCCTCGAACTGGCCATGAGCGAGGACGCGTTGACGGGTTTCCTGGCCTGGCTGGAGGCGGCTCCGCCCGGGCAGAGGGTCAACGTGGCATGACCGGACACACCGGGTTGGGCACGTCGGCCTGACTGACGACGACCGTGTGGGGCGCGGAGCCGAGGGTCACGGTGACGTCGACCGGGCAGGCGGCCATGACAGCGGCGGCGACCGCTGTGGCGAGGGCACTGGCCGGCGCGGCCCAGGCGTGGACGGACTTCTTGGTGGTGCGGGACGTGGACCTGCGCGTCATGGTTTCCCCCGTGGTGCGGTGTTCCGCTTCCTGTCGTAGGACCAAGATGCCCCAGGTCAAGAGCTCCTTAGCGGCGCCGATCGGCCTCCGCTCCGGGCCGAAGGACCCCCTGAGGTGCACGCCGGGGGCGCACGTCACCAAACAACGCGCCGCGGACAGACCCGTGAGGTCCGCCCGCGGCGGTGTGGTGCTGAGCCGTGTGGGGATCAGCTCAGCCCGCTGTTGATGGCGCTCACCAGCTCACCGTTGCTGGTGTCGCCGCTGAAGTCCCAGAAGAACGCGCCGCCCAGACCCTGGGTCTTGGCCCAGCTCATCTTTCCGGCGATCGTGCTCGGGGTGTCGTAGGACCACCAGTTGGTGCCGCAGTGGGCGTACGCCGTGCCCGCGATGGTGCCGGTGGCGGGGCAGGACGTCTTGAGGACCTTGTAGTCCTCGATGCCCTGTTCGTAGGTGCCGGGCGCCGGGCCGGTGGCCGTGCCGCCCGGGGCGTCCTGGGTGACGCCGGTCCAGCCTCTGCCGTAGAAGCCGATGCCGATGAGCAGCTTGTTCGCGGGGACGCCCTTCGACTTGAACTTGGCGATCGCGTCGGCCGTGGTGAAGCCCGGGGTCGGGATGCCGCTGTAGGTGGTGAGCGGGGAGTGCGGGGCGGTGGGGCCGGTGGCGTTGAAGGCGCCGAAGAAGTCGTACGTCATCACGTTGTACCAGTCGACGTACTGGGCCGCGCCCGCGTAGTCGGCGGCGTCGATCTTGCCGCCGGAGGTGCCGTCCGCCGTGGTGGCGGCGGTGACCAGGTTGTTGGAGCCGAACTTGGCGCGCAGGGCCTGCATCAGGTTCTTGTACGCCGCCGCGCCGCTGGTGTCACAGGACAGACCGCAGGCGTTCGGGTACTCCCAGTCGATGTCGATGCCGTCGAACACATCGGCCCAGCGCGGGTCCTCGACCAGGCTGTAGCAGGAGTTGGCGAACGCGGTCGGGTTGGCCGCGGCCTGGGCGAAGCCGCCGGACCAGGTCCAGCCGCCGAAGGACCAGAGGATCTTGATGTTCGGGTACTTGGCCTTCAGCTCGCGCAGCTGGTTGAAGTTGCCGGCGATCGGCTGGTCCCAGGTGTCGGCGACGCCGCTGACCGACTGGTCCGCGGTGAACGTCTTCTGGTAGTCGGCGTAGGCGTCACCGATCGCGCACTGCCCGTTGGTCACGTTGCCGAAGGCGTAGTTGATGTGCGTGATCTTCGCGGCGGAGCCGGACGTCACCAGGTTCTTGACCTGGTAGTTGCGCTGGTACGTGCCCCACTCGGTGAGGTACCCGAGCCTGACCGCGTTGCCGGTGGTCGGGGGAGTGGTCGTACCGCCCGTGGTGTGCACGGCGACCGAGCCACTGACCGGGCCGGTCTGGTCCGCGGTGTCGCGGGCCTGCACGGTGTACGAGTAGTCGGTGCCGGCGGTGAGGCCGGTGCCGGTGTACGAGGTCGTCGTCACCGTGGCGACCTTCGTGCCGTCGCGCAGGACGTCGTAGTTCTTGACGCCCTTGTCGTCGGTGGCCGCGCTCCAGGAGAGGTTCACCGAGGTGTTGGTGATCGCGGAGGCGGTGGGGGTGCCGGGCGCGGAGGGGGCCGCGTCACCGGGGACGGTGGTGCCGCCGTCACAACTGCCGCCGTTCAGCAGACAGTTGGAGGGCGAGCCGCTGCCGGCGCCGTTGAAGCCGAAGGAGACGGAGGCGCCCGCGGCGATGCTGCCGTTGTAGGACTTGTTCTTCGCGGTCCAGTGGTTGCCGGAGTTGGTGACGTCCGCGTCCCAGGCCGAGGTGACGGAGGTGCCGGAGGGGAAGTCCCACTCGACCGTCCATGAACTGATCGCGCTGGTACCGGTGTTCTTGACGGTCCACTGGCCGCCGAAGCCGGTACCCCAGTCGCTGGACTTGGTGAAGGTGGCGGTGGCGGTCGACGCGGCCTCGGCGGGGGCGGCCAGACCGACGAGAGCGGCGAGCGGAAGCAGCAGGGTGGTGAACCCGGCAACTGCTCGTTGTCTGAAGCGCATTGAGCGCCTCCTCGGGGTGTCGGGGGGTATCTCGAGGATGGTGGGGCGCGACTGAGCCTTCGCACCCACAGTGCCGCGAGAATAGAAAGGTCTGGACCACGGGTCAATAGGTCTGGACCACTTTGGTAGAGGTGTGCTAAACCCCAACTCACGCACCGGCAAAGCCGTTTGAAACCGCCGCCGCCCCCGCCGGGACATCTACCGCCCTCTCCGACAGCCGGTCAGCGCTCCCCGCCGGGCACCCAAAGGACGTCCCCCGTCTCCTTGTTGGCCGTGCGGGCCAGGATGAACAGGAGGTCGGAGAGGCGGTTGAGGTAGGTCGCCGTCAGAGGGTTCATCACGTCGCCGTACGTCTCCAGGGCCGTCCATGTCGACCGCTCCGCCCGCCGTACGACCGTGCACGCCTGGTGGAGCAGGGCCGCGCCCGGGGTGCCGCCCGGGAGGATGAAGGAGCGGAGTTTCTCCAGCTGCTCGTTGAAGTGGTCGCAGTCCGACTCCAGCTTGTCGATGTAGAACTGTTCGACCCTCAGGGGCGGGAACTCGGGGTTCTCCACCACCGGCGTGCACAGGTCCGCGCCCACGTCGAAGAGGTCGTTCTGGACGCGGGTGAGGACCTTGACGAGGTCCTCGGGGAGGGCGCCGAGGGCGATCGCCGTGCCGATGGCCGCGTTCGCCTCGTTGGCGTCGGCGTACGCCGAGATGCGGACGTCGGTCTTGGCGACCCGGCTCATGTCGCCGAGGGCGGTGGTGCCCTGGTCGCCGGTCCTGGTGTAGATGCGCGTCAGATTGACCATGTGGCCAGCGTAGTCAGGGCCGGCCGGTGCTCAACTAGGCCGTACGGGGGGTCGAATGACCCGCCCCGGTGTGATGTCCGTCAGATGAGACGTGACGCGCGTTACTTACCGGTCACACAGCGCCGCACCTTCGCTAGTGTCCGCCGAGAGGCATACGGATACACGCTGTAAGCGTTTCAAAGGGGAGTCGCACAGTGGCACGGAAGCTTGCCGTCATCGGCGCCGGACTCATGGGTTCCGGTATCGCCCAGGTCTCCGCGCAGGCGGGCTGGGACGTCGTCCTGCGCGATGTCACCGACGAAGCCCTCAAGCGTGGCACCGACGGCATCAAGGCCTCGTACGACAAGTTCGTGAGCAAGGGCAAGCTGGAGGCGCACGACGCCGACGCGGCCCTTGGGCGGATCACCGCGACCACCGATCTCGACGCCGTCGCCGACGCGGACATCGTCGTCGAAGCCGTCTTCGAGAAGCTGGAAGTCAAGCACGAGATCTTCCGCGCGCTGGACAAGATCGCGCGCGAGGACGCCGTTCTCGCCTCCAACACCTCCGCCATCCCGATCACGAAGATCGCGGCCGTGACGGAGCGTCCGGAGCGCGTCGTGGGAACGCACTTCTTCTCGCCCGTCCCGATGATGGGGCTGTGCGAGCTGGTGCGCGGTTACAAGACGAGCGACGAAACCCTCGCCACCGCAAGGGAGTTCGCCGAATCCGTCGGCAAGACCTGCATCGTCGTCAACCGTGACGTGGCCGGCTTCGTGACGACCCGTCTCATCTCGGCGCTCGTCGTCGAGGCGGCGAAGCTGTACGAGTCGGGCGTCGCCACCGCCGAGGACATCGACCTCGCCTGCAAGCTGGGCTTCGGTCACGCGATGGGCCCGCTGGCCACCGCGGACCTCACCGGCGTCGACATCCTGCTGCACGCGACCAGCAACATCTACACCGAGTCACAGGACGAGAAGTTCGCCCCGCCGGAGCTGATGCGCCGAATGGTGGACGCCGGTGACATCGGACGCAAGAGCGGGCAGGGCTTCTACAAGCACTGAAACCGCACACGCCCCTGCCCCATCACACGCAGGGGTGAATTCGGTATCGGTTCGCTCACAGACGGCAACTTCCCGGCACTTCACGCAGTCAGAGGTTGCGTCACCGACTTCGCCGACTTCACAGACAACACCGAGTACGCCACCGCACTCACGGGGAGCGCATATGTACATCAGGGGCGACCACGTCGAGCTGGTCGTCGGGGGCCGCCTCGACGTCCGCAGCGCGGCGGACGCCCGTACGGTCCTGCACTCGGCCGTCGACGACGGAGTCGGCGATCTGGTGCTGGACCTGTCCGAGCTCGACTCCTGGGACGCCACCGGCCTCGGCGTGATCATGGGAGCCCACCGACGGGCCGGCCGCTGCGGACGCCGCCTGGTGCTGCGCCGCGTACCGCCGCAGATGCAGCGCCTGCTCGTGGCCACCCGGCTGCACCGCATCCTCGCCATCGAGGGCGGGATCGGGGTCGAGTCCCTTCCCAGGGTGTGATCCCAAAGTGTGTCACTTTCGCCGAAAGTGACACACTTTTCGGAAGAGGCCCGGTCGGGCGCCCGCCCCACACCTACCGCGCACAATCCTCATGAGACTGTGACGTCTCGCACCGCGCGGTACCCCGGCCTGTCGTAGATACTGTGCGAAGGTTTAGGGTTCGGTCGCCCGCTGCCTCACCACCCTTCGAGCGGGCCCGGACCAGAAGCGACAGCGCGGTGTGCACAAGGCCGGGAGGGGCCTGGGTCCTGTCGACCCGCACACGACGCTTTTGGGGGGCTTGGACCTATGGACCCGATCGACCGGGGACCCGAGGAGTACGGCCATGACGGCGACGACATGTCGTCGCGTCAGCGCCCGCCCCGGGAACCCCTCACACCCGACTTCGGCCAGCACACACCCGCGATGGCCCGCACCGTGCAGCTGGTCACCGGCGACTTCCTGCTCACCGTCAATCCCGTCGACGGCAGCGAGATCGAGGTCTGCCCGCCAGGACAGCGGCCCGTCCGGCCCGCGAAGCTCGGCGCCGCCGAGCGCGCCGAGGCGGCCCGCGCCGCCGGACCACCGGCCCCGCCCGGCCTGAACCGCCCCGAACTGCCGCTCCTGGAACGCCAGGAGGAGCGCGAGCGCCTCGTACGGCTGCTCGCCCGCGGCCGTTCCGTACGCCTCACCGGCCCCTCGGGCTCCGGCCGCACCAGCCTGCTCGACCTGGTCGCCGAGGACTGCCTGGACCTCGCCCCCGACGGCGTGATCCGCCTCAACGGCTTCCACCGCACCGCCGGCGACCTCCTCCACGACCTCTTCCACGCCGTCTACGACGCACCCCTGCACCGGCCCGCCCGCGAGGAACTCCTCGCCCTGACACGGGAGATCGGTGCGGTCGTCGTCCTCGACGACATCGAGTTCGGTGCCGCCGCGCTCGACGAACTGCTCGACGCGACGCCCGAGTGCGCCTTCCTGATCGCCGCGACCCCGGAGGTCCCGGCACCGTCCGCGGACTCCGCCATCGAGGAGGTCTTCCTCGGCGGCCTCGGGCGGCCCGGCGCCGTGGAGGTCCTGGAGCGCGCGGTCGGCCGTGTCCTCACCGAGGAGGAGGCGAACTGGGCGGGTGACCTCTACTTCGAGTCCGAGGGCCTGCCCCTGCGCTTCGTCCAGGCCGGTGCCCTGCTCCGCCAGCGCGACGAACTGCGCGTCGGCACCAGCGCCGTCGAGGAGTTCGGCGTCTTCCAGGACGCGCCCCCGGTCGACGCGCCCTTCGACGCCCCGCCCCTCGACCCCGACCAGGGCGACGACGTACCCCTGCCGTCCCTCGGCGAGGCCGCCGCGCCCGCGCCGTTGCTCGCCTCCCGGCTCAGCACCTCGGCGCGGGCCACCCTGCGCTTCGCCGTCGCGCTCGGCGGCGAGGTGCCGCACCAGGCGCATCTGCCCGCGCTCGTCGGCGACACCCACGCGGACGCCGCCCTCGGCGAACTCGCGGGCTGTGGGCTGGTCTCCCCGGTCGGCTCCCGCTACCGGCTCGCCGCCGGCGTCCAGACCCAGCTGGAGGCCGCCGGATACGGCGACGAGGTCGAGTCCGGCGCCCTGATCGCCGCCCTGCACTACTCCTGGTGGGCCGGGCACCCCTCGGTCACGCCCGAGCGCGTGTGCGCCGAGGCGGACGCCCTGCTCGCCGCGCTAGTCGCCCTGTTGCCGGCGACGACACCGCCCGGTGACGGCGAGGAGAGCACCACCGTCCACCTGGCCCGCACGGCGGCCCCCGCGTTCGCCGCCGGACTGCACTGGAGCGCCTGGGAGCACGCCCTGCGCGCCGGCGCCGAGGCCGCCCAGCTCGCCGACGACGTGAGTGAACAGGCCTATTTCCAGCACGAGTTGGGTGTCCTCGCGCTGTGCGAGGGCGACCTCGACCGGGCCCGTGCCGAGCTGGAGTCCTCCATCGGCCTGCGCGGTGCCGCCGCCGACAAGCGCGGTGCCGTCGCCGGACGCCGTGCCCTCGCCCTGGTCGCCGACCGCTCCGGCATCGCGCTCGCCCTCGGCTCCACAGCGGGCGAGGAGGTGCCCGACGCGCGCTACGAGGAGTCGGCCTCGCCGCCCGGCGGCATACCGGCGCCCTTCCCGCCGCTCCAGCCGTCCGGCGAGACGTACACCCTCGTCTCCCACCAGTCCTCGACCCCGAAGGCCCACAACAAGGCCCGGGGCGGTCTGCGCGGCTACGCTCGGCGCAACCTCGTCGCGGCCGGCGCGGGCGTCCTGCTCGCCGCCGTCCTCGGCACGGTCGTCACCCTCGGCGCCACGTCCAACAACAACGCCGACAACCCGTCCGACAAGGTCGGCGTCAACCCGTCCGCCAGCCAGGGCACCGGCGACGACAGCCTCGGCGCCGACAAGGCGAAGAAGGGCGACAACAGCGACACGGGCACGGCGACCAGCAGCCCGACCGATCCGGGCCCGGACGGCACTTACGGCACGTCGGACGACCCGACACCGACGGACGGCAGCGGGACGCCTTCGGACAACCCGAGCGGGACGAGCGGGTCGGGGAACGGGTCACACTCTCCGTCGCCGACCAAGTCCCCGACGAGCAAGCCGACTTCGTCGAGCCCGACGCCCACGAGGTCGACGTCCCCGAGCACTTCGACGTCGCCGTCGCAGAGTGAGTCCCCGACGCCGACCGACTCGCCCACGCCGTCGATCACCCCGTCCACCGACACCTCGGCGAGCGGCGCAACCTCAAGTGCCCCTGTCGACACGACCAGTTCGGCCGCGCCCGAGAGCGCCGGCGCGGACACGTCGAGTAGTGCGGGCACCGTGATCTGACCCTCCGTACGACAGGAAAGGGCCGGCTCCGATGATCGGAACCGGCCCTTTTCGTATCGGTCAGAACAGGCGCAGCTTGTCGTCCTCGATGCCGCGCAGGGCGTTGTAGTCCAGGACCGTGCAGCCGATGCCGCGGTCGGTGGCGAGGACGCGGGCCTGGGGCTTGATCTCCTGGGCGGCGAAGATGCCGCGGACCGGGGCGAGATGGGGGTCGCGGTTCAACAACTCCAGGTAGCGGGTGAGTTGCTCCACGCCGTCGATCTCGCCGCGCCGCTTGATCTCGATCGCGACGGTCTGGCCCTCGGCGTCCCGGCACAGGATGTCGACCGGGCCGATGGCCGTCATGTACTCACGGCGGATCAGCGTGTAGCCCTCGCCGAGGGTGTCGATGCGGTCGGCGAGCAGCTCCTGGAGGTGCGCTTCCACGCCGTCCTTGATCAGGCCGGGGTCCACGCCGAGTTCGTGCGAGGAGTCGTGGAGGATCTCCTCCATCGTGATGATGAGCTTCTCGCCCGCCTTGTTGATGACGGTCCAGACACCTTCGTCGTCCCCGGAACCCTCCTTCAGCGTGCAGGGCGGAGACATCCAGTTGAGGGGCTTGTAGGCCCGGTCGTCCGCGTG
Source organism: Streptomyces prunicolor (assembly GCF_045162825.1). Taxonomy (NCBI): domain Bacteria; kingdom Bacillati; phylum Actinomycetota; class Actinomycetes; order Kitasatosporales; family Streptomycetaceae; genus Streptomyces; species Streptomyces prunicolor. The sequence goes on from NZ_CP108676.1 coordinate 7,422,905, forward strand.
GATCGAGACGCTGCCGTCCGCCTTCACCAGGATCAGACGGGGGGCGGAGGGGAGGTGGGCGGTGAGCCGGCCCGCGTAGTCCACGGAACACCGGGCAATGACGAGACGCATGGTGGGCAACGCTACTCGACGGGCGTGGGTCGACGCGATTCGCCCTGGAAGACCCGTGACGCCCCTTGTTCATTCATGGCCGATTGTGGGCCTATTGAGAGTTCCCTATGTACGCATTCTCCTGGTGCCGCCCCCCTCCGTTGCCTACCGTATAAACGGGAGGTCGCGAGACATGTACGCAGCGTGTTCGTCATCGCGGACTCCCTTATCTGTCCGGCAACCCCCACGAGTTGGGGGTGCGAGAGGAGAACCCATGTCGCTCGACGTCTCACCGGCCCTACTCGAAAAGGCCGAGCGAGGCGAGGTCGACGAAGCTGAATTCGTCGACTGCGTCCGGACCTCCCTGCCTTACGCATGGGAGATGATCAGCTCCCTGGTGGCTCAGCTGAAGGTCGACGGCGGTGCGTTCGCCGACAACCAGACGCCGCCGCCGGACGAGCAGGCACGCGGTCAGTTGCTGCGTGCGCTCGCGAGTGACGCGATACGCGGCGCGCTGCAGCGGCACTTCGGTGTACGCCTGGCCTTCCAGAACTGCCACCGGGTGGCAGTGTTCCCGCTGGACGGCTCGGTGAACGAGACGCTGGCCCGCTTCACCTCCGTGCGCAGCCAACTGCTCAACCAGTCCCCGGAGTTCAGGGACTGCTGACGCGGCTACGGCGCACTTGCTTGCCGCTCCGTACGCGGGAGGTGCACTGTACGGGGCGGCAAGCTCCCCGCGGATCGCTCGGTACGGATCGTTCAGCACGGATCGCTCAGCCGAGGTGGGGGAGCACCTCGGCACCGAGCCGCCGTACGTTCTCCTCGGTCGCCGCGAGGTCCCCGGACCCCTCGACGAGCAGCGCGAAGCGGGAGATGCCGGTCCGCTCGGAGGTCGCCGCGAGCCGGTCGACGCACAGCCGCGGGGTGCCCACCGGGTGCAGTCCGCAAAGGAGTTCGGTGTACGCGAGCGGGTCGCGCATCCGGCGCTCGCGGTCGTCCACCGTCACATGGGCGTCCAGCCCCTGCTTCAACCAGCCCGGCATCGCCTTCACCAGGGCCTCCACCGCGTCCGCCCGCCGGTCGGCGATCTGGCAGACGCCGGCCGACACATGGGCCGCGCCGTGGATCTCCTCCGCCGATCGACCGGCCGCCCGCGCCAACTGCCGCCACAGGGCGACCATTTCCGCCTTCTCCTCGTCCCCGACGTGCATACCGAGCAGCATCGGCAGGCCCCGCTCGGCCGCCAGCCGCACGCTCGCGGGGGAGGTGCAGGCGACGACGACCTCGGGGCCCGGCGCGTCCGACAGCGCCTCCGACGGCCTTGGTACGACCGGGACTTCACGGAACGCGAAGCGGTCCCCGGTGCCCGCGACCGACGGCTCGCGCAGCCAGTTCATCAACAGATCGAGTGATTCCGGGAACCCCTGTTCGTACGCCGCGAGGCCCGAGCCGAACACCTCCAGGTCGACCCACGGCCCGCCGCGTCCCACGCCCAGCGAGAAGCGCCCGCCGCTCGTCACATGCAGCAGCGCGGCCTGTTCGCCCAGGGCGACCGGGTGGACGGTGGACAGCACGCTGACCGCGGTGCCGACGCGGATGCGCTGGGTGCGGCCCAGCAGTAACGCGGCCAGGGTGACCGCGGACGGGCAGGTGCCGTAGGGCACGAAGTGGTGCTCGGCCAGCCAGACCGTGTCCAGACCGGCTTCCTCCGCGACCTCCACCGAGCGGACCGCGCGGTGCAGTGCCTCCCCCTGGCCCTGCCCCGGGAACTGGGCGGCCAACACAAAACTTCCGACGCGCATGGTTCTTCCTGCTTCCTTGGCTCCGACACGGAGCTCCCCCACCGGGCATAACCGTCCGACACGTGCCGAAGACACGGCCTGGCGAAGAGATTTGCGGATTGTCTGCAGAATGCGCGGTCCCGAGGGGGACTTGTGTGGGTTGATGCCCTTCGCGTACCCCTGTCCGCGCCACGTAGGCTGGACACAGCCCTTGCCTCCTGTATAGCCCCGTGAGGTGTTCTGTGTCCCCGCGTCGCAACCGACCCAAGGAGTCCGGTTCCCCCGGCCAGAGTGCCGACGACGAGCGCTCGGGCCGCTACGGCGGCTGGCAGTCCACGGAGCACTGGCAGGGCGAGGAGTGGAGCGTGCGCCATGTCGCCGGGGCGAGCGCGCAGGGCAAGACGTACCGCTGCCCCGGCTGCGACCAGCAGATCCCCTCCGGCGTACCGCACGTCGTGGCCTGGCCGGAGCACGCGGGCGTGGACGACCGCCGCCACTGGCACAAGGCCTGCTGGAACGCGAAGGACCGCCGCACCACACGGGTGCAGCGGTCCAGGAACGCGCCGAAGTTCTAGGCGAACCTGCTAAAAAGTGGTGCGGCTCACACGTCCCGCTGCTCCAGCAGCGCGACCGCGCCCGCGAACGCCACGGCCGTCACGCCCACGATGATCCACAGCGGGTCCCAGCCCGAAGGTCCGCTCTCCGTCAGGGAGTTGGAGTAGAAGACGCTCAGCTGGTTCGGGATCGAGTACTCGAACAGCTTCTGGCGTACGTCCTCCAGCGACTGCGAGAACATGAACAGCGCGATGACCAGCGGGGCGAGCACCGCGCCGATCATCACGGTGATCGCGCCCGCCGAGTGCCGGATGATCGAGCCGACGATCAGCGAGAGCAGCCCGAGCAGCGCGATGTAGAGCGAGACGCCGACCGTCCCCTTGAGCCACTCGCCGGCGGACGGGTCCTTCGCGCCGTTGTTCTCCAGCAGCGAGGCGTCCACGAAGGCGATGAACCCCGCGGCCACCAGCGTCACCACGAAGGCGACCCCGAAGAACACGATCGACTTCGCCGCGAGGACCCGGCCCCGGCTGGGGCACGCGGTCATCGTCGTGCGGATCATGCCCGTGCCGTACTCCGAGGCCGTGGTCAGCACGCCGAGCGTGATGATGCACATGGAGCCGAGCAGCAGCCCGAAGAAGCCGAGGGAGAGCGGGTTCTCGCCGTTCATCTCGGACGAGGAGTTGCTGACCACGACGGCGGCGAGCAGCCCGATGCCGACGACGAGCACCACGAACACACCGAGCGTCCAGATCGTCGAACGCACCGACTTGATCTTCGTCCACTCCGAGGCGAGCGCATGCCCGAGATGCGTGCGCACCACCGGGATCGGCGAGGTGTACCCGCCGTACGAAGGACCGGGCGCCGCCTGCCAGTTGGGCGCGGCTGCCTGCGGCATCGGGGGCTGAGGCGTACTCATCGGGCGTCCTCGGGCTTGGTCAGGTCGGCGGCGGGTGCGGGGGAGGAGGCGGCGGCGGGCTGCGCGGGCGCGGGAGCCGGGGCGGCATCGGGTGCCGGAACCGCGGGCGCATCCTGAGCCGGGCCCTGAGGCGCCTGTGACGGCGCCTGGGGAGCCATGGGCGCCGGGGGCCCGTACGGGCCCGGCAGCGCCGCACCGGGCGCCGCAGGGGCGCCGTACGGGTTCGGGGCGCCGTAAGGATTCGTCGGGGGCTGGCCCATCCCGAACGGCTGGCCGCCCTGCTGCGGCGACGGCGGCGCGTACCAGCCCGGCTGGCCCTGGCCCGGTACCGGCATGGGCGGCTGTACGCCCGGCGGCGGTTGCTGCATCAGGCCGGCCTTCTGGTCGATCGTCGAGCGGTAGTCGACGGCCCCCTGCGTCATCCGCATGTACGCCTCCTCCAGCGAGGCCTGATGCGGGGACAGCTCCCACAGCCGTACGTCCGTGTCGTGCGCGATGTCGCTGATGCGCGGCAGCGGCAGTCCCGTGACGCGCAGCCCGCCGTCCTGCTCGGGCAGCACGTGGCCGCCCGCCTCGGTCAGCGCGGAGGTCAGCTTCTCGCGGAGCTGGGGCTCGGTGTCCGGGGTGCGCACGCGCGCGAAATCGGCGGAGTTCGCCGAGATGAAGTCCCGCACGCTCATGTCGGAGAGCAGCTGCCCGCGCCCGATCACGATGAGGTGGTCGGCGGTCAGCGCCATCTCGCTCATCAGGTGCGAGGAGACGAAGACCGTACGGCCCTCCGCCGCAAGCGCCTTCATCAGGTTCCGCACCCAGAGGATGCCCTCGGGGTCGAGCCCGTTGACCGGCTCGTCGAAGAGCAGCACCTGGGGGTCGCCGAGGAGCGCGGCGGCGATGCCGAGCCGCTGGCCCATGCCGAGGGAGAAGCCCTTGGAGCGCTTTCTCGCCACGTCCTGGAGGCCCACCACCCCGAGCACCTCGTCCACGCGCCGGGCCGGGATGCCCGAGAGCTGGGCCAGGCTGAGCAGATGGCTGCGGGCGCTGCGGCCACCGTGCACGGCCTTGGCGTCGAGCAGGGCACCGACCTGTCTGGGTGCGTTCGGCAGCTTGCGGTAGGGGAAGCCGCCGATCGTCACCTGTCCTGACGTTGGGTTGTCCAGGCCGAGGATCATGCGCATCGTCGTCGACTTGCCCGAGCCGTTGGGCCCGAGGAAACCGGTGACGGCGCCGGGCCGCACCTGGAAGGAAAGGTTGTACACGGCGGTTTTGTCGCCGTACCGCTTGGTCAGGCCGACAGCCTCGATCATGCTCCGCACCCATCGAAAGGATCAGGACAGCAGGGCGCACGCCCCCGTAAGGGTTAGGAGGATATAGGGGCGCCGACGGTTCCGCCCAAGGGAAAGTAAAGCTATGGCCTCCGCTACGCGTCCCGGCGCTTCCGCTACGCGTCCCGGCCCTTCGGCTACGCGTCCCGGCGCTTCAACAGGACGTACGCACCGGCCAGCGCCGCCACCACCCACAGCGCCATGATCCCGAGCCCGCCCCAGGGCCCGTACGGCGCGGAGTCGTCGACCGGCGTGACCACCTGCATGATCTTGCTGCCGGCCTGGTCGGGCAGGTACTGGCCGATCTTCTTCGTCGCGGAGACGTTGCCGAGGATGTTGGAGATCAGGAAGAAGAACGGCATCAGGATGCCCAGCGACAGCATCGGCGAGCGCAGCATCGAGGCGACGCCCATGGAGAACAGCGCGATCAGGGTCATGTAGAGCCCACCGCCGATCACCGCGCGCAGCACGCCCGGGTCACCGATCTCCGCCCTGTGCGAGCCGAGCATCGCCTGCCCGAGGAAGAACGTGAGGAAGCTGGTCACGAGGCCGACGACGAGACAGAGCCCGGTGGCCACCGCGATCTTGCTGAACAGGAAGGTGCCGCGCTGCGGTACGGCCGCGAGCGAGGTGCGGATCATGCCGGTGCTGTACTCGTTCGCCACGACGAGCACCCCGAACACGATCATCGCGAGCTGCCCGAGACTCATCCCGGCGAAGCTGATGAACGTCGGGTCGAAGGACAGCTTGTCCTTGGCGCTCATGTCGTCGAACTGGCTCTTCGACAGCGCCGAGATCAGCATGCCGAGCCCGATCGTCACCACCACGGCCAGCGAGAGCGTCCACACCGTCGACGCCACGGAACGGATCTTGGTCCACTCCGAGCGGATGACCTGGGTCGCCGCCATGTCAGCCCTTCTTCCAGCCGTCGCCCCAGCCCTGCTGCTGTTCGGCAGGCGCCACGGGGAGGGGTGCGTCGGAATGCGCGTGGTACTCCACCGACTCCGCGGTCAACTGCATGAACGCCTCCTCCAGGGAGGCCTGTTGGGGACTCAGCTCGTGCAGCACCAGCTGATGCGACGCGGCCAGCTCACCGATCTGCTCGGACTTGCCTCCGTCGACTTCGAGCACCCCGCTGCCGGATTCGACCACCGTGATCCCGGCCTGGTGCAGCACATCGAGCAGCCGCTCGCGCTGCGGGGTGCGGATCCGGACGTAGGAGCGCGAGTTCTGCTGGATGAAGTCGGCCATGGAGGTGTCCGCGAGGAGCCGGCCCTGGCCGATGACGACGAGGTGGTCGGCGGTCAGCGCCATCTCGCTCATCAGGTGCGAGGAGACGAAGACCGTACGGCCTTGCGCGGCAAGGGACTTCATCAGGTTGCGGATCCAGTGGATGCCCTCGGGGTCGAGCCCGTTGACCGGCTCGTCGAACATCAGGATCTCCGGATCACCGAGCAGCGCGCCCGCGATACCGAGCCGCTGGCCCATGCCCAGCGAGAACCCCTTGGCCTTCTTCTTCGCCACGGCGGTGAGCCCGACGGTGTCCAGCACCTCGTGGACGCGGGCCTTCGAGATGCCGTTGCTCTGCGCGAGACACAGCAGGTGGTTGAAGGCGCTGCGCCCGCCGTGCATGGCCTTGGCGTCGAGGAGGGCGCCGATGTACTTCAGCGGGTCCTTGAGCTGGTCGTAGTGCTGGCCGTCGATGCGGATGTCACCGGCGGTCGGCCGGTCGAGCCCGAGCATCATGCGCATGGTCGTCGACTTGCCGGCGCCGTTCGGGCCGAGGAAGCCCGTGACGATGCCGGGTCTGACGGCGAAGGTGAGGTTATTGACCGCCACCTTGTCGCCGTACCGCTTGGTCAGCCCCGAGAGCTCGATCATGCGGCCACGCTAAGACGGCCGTTCGGCGGATGCCACCCGAACGGGCAAACAGAGTCCGACGAGGCAGGCAACAACGGTGAACGCCGTCGCCCAGGCGAACGCGTGCGGGAAGGCCGAGGCGCCGTGCCCGTGCGCCAGGACCGTCGCCAGTACGGCGGTGCCGACGCTGCCGCCGACCTGCTGCACGATCCGCACGGTGGTGCTCGCGTGCGGGATACGGGCGCGGTCGAGCCCCTGATACGCGCCCACCATGACCGCCATGTTGGCCGCGCTCACCCCGAGGCCGCGCACGACCAGCGCGACGAGGAGCAGGGCCGCACTGGGATGCGGGAGCAGGAAGGGGAGGGTGCCCAGCGCGCACAGCAGCATCCCCGCCACGCTGACCGGGCGCGGCCCGAGCCGGTCGGTCAGGGGTCCGGTGACCCGGGCCAGCAGGCTGCCCAGTCCCTGCGGCGCCAGCAGCAGCCCGGCCGCGATCACGCCCTCGCCGCGCGCCTGTTGGTAGTAGAGGGGGAGCAGGAACATCCCGCCGAACAGGGCGAGCCCGTTCAGGAACGTCAGGATCGAGGAGACGGCGAAGGCACGGTCCTGGAACAGGCGCAGATCGACGAGGGGTTCGCGGGCGCGCAGCGCGTGGCGGGCGAACAGGGCGATCAGTACGGTGCCCACGGGGATCGCCGTCGCGCGGGCGGCGCCGGTCTCGGAGAGGCCGTAGACGAGGGTGGCGAGGCCGGGGGAGAGGAGCAGGAGGCCGGTCAGGTCCAGGTGGTGGCCGGGGCGGGCGGTGTCCTTCGGGACGCCGCGCCAGGCCAGGGCGAGGGCCAGGAGGCAGACGGGCAGGTTGACGTAGAAGATCCAGCGCCAGCTGAGGTGGCCGACGATCAGGCCGCCGAGGACCGGGCCGAGGATCGGTACGACCATGGTGGGCAGGGTGATCGCGGCCATCAGGCGGCCGAGGGAGCGACCGCCGGCCGCGCGCATGACCAGGGTCTGGAGGACGGGCAGCAGGAGTCCGCCGCCGATGCCCTGGACGACCCGGAAGGCGATCAGCGAGCCGATGTTCCAGGCGAGTCCGCAGAGCAGTGATCCGGCGAGGAAGAGGGTCAGTGCGCCTAGCCAGACGTTCCGGGAGTCGAAGCGTTCGACGGCCCAGCCGGAGACCGGGACGACCGTGGCGAGGGCCAGGAGATACGCGGTGCTGACCCATTGCAGGCTCGTTGTCGAGGCGCCCAGGTCGTGGCCCAGGGTGTGCAGGGCGATGGAGACGATCGTGCTGTCGAGGAGCGGGGCGAGGGCGCCCAGGACGAGGATGCCGGCGAGTTTGCGGACGGCGGGGTCGAGGCGCTCGGAGGAGTGGACGGTGGTGTCGGGCATGGTGGTCCCCCTTAGAGACGTGGCGTCTCTTATTGCGCCCACGATAGGCTGGACCCGATAAGAGACGCAAGGTCTCCTGAGAGTTCCTAAGAGTTCCTAAGAGTTCCTGAGGTTTCCTGAGTGGAAGGTGCCGGTGATGACCGGAGAGCAGACGCGGCGGCGCGGTGCCGCGCTGGAGGCCGACATCCTGGACGCCGTGTGGGAGGAGCTGGCCGACGTCGGCTACGCCCGGCTCACCATGGAGGGTGTCGCGGCCCGCGCCCGCACCGGCAAGCAGGTCCTCTACCGGCGCTGGCCCAACCGCGCCGAACTCGTCAAGGCCGCCCTGCCGCACCGCACCGGCTTCATCGTCGACCAGGTGCCGGACACCGGGGAGTTGCGCGAGGACCTGCTCGCCCTGCTGCGGCTGATGGCCGAGCGGCAGCGGGAGATCGGCCCGGACGTCATCCGGGGCCTGCTCGCGGAGGTGACCGACCTGGACCCGAAGGTGTTCGGGATCATGCACGACATCCTGCTGACGCTGCTTCAGCGTGCCGTGAAGCGGGGCGAGATCCCCACCGCCGACCTTCCCCGACGGGCCGTCACCGTCCCCGCGGACCTGCTGCGTTACGAGATGGTGCTCTCCCGCGACCCGGTCGCCGACGCCACCCTCGTCGGGATCGTCGACGACGTGTACCTGCCCCTGCTGGCCGGACGCGGCTGAGACACCGCCGGGACACGGCTGAGGCCCGCACCCCCGAAGGGAATGCGGGCCTCAGCTTTACGACAGGTGCTTACCGGGACTGCTGAGCCGGAACTCCACGAGAGATCGGCTCGTCCTCGACCGGCGAGCTCGCGGCGGCCACCGCGGCACCGGTGAGCGTGGCGAGCATCTCGCGCACGTTCGTCAGCTGGGCGTTGATGCTGTCGCGACGGTTCGTCAGGGCGGCCAGCTCGCGCTCGGATTCCGAACGGATGCGGTCGGCCTTGGCGTTGGCGTCGGCCACGATGTCCTCGGCCTGGCGCTGAGCCGTCTCCACCGTCTGACGGGCGCGACGCTCCGCGTCCGTACGCAGCTTCTCGGCCTCAAGGCGGAGCTGCTCCGCGCGGTGCTCGATCTCCGCGAGGCGCTTCTCGGCCTTCTGCTGACGCGACGCCAGGTCGCGCTCGGACTGCTCGCGCCGCTTGGCGAGGTTCGTCTCGAAGTCGGCGGCGGCCTGCGCGGCCTTGGCGCGGGTCTCCTCGAAGAGGGCGTCGGCCTCCTCGCGCTTCTGCTGCGCGTCCTTCTGGGCCTCGCCACGCAGCTGGGCGGAGTCGCTCTTGGCCTTCTCGACGATCCGGACGCCCTCGTCCTCGGCCTTGGACTTGCGCTCCGCAGCGAACGATTCTGCGTCGTTGCGGACCTGCTGAGCGGCGGACTCCGCGAGTTCGCGGTGCTGCTCCGCCGCGCGCCGGGCCTCCTCGCGCAGGTCCTTGGCCTCTTCCTCGGCGAGGCGGAGGATCTTCTCGACCCGCGCGCCGAGCCCGGCGTACGACGGCTCCGCGTCGCTTACCTGGGCCGCGGCGTTCTGCGTTTCGAGGTGGAGCTCCTCGATGCGCTTTTCGAGAGCAGTGATACGGGCCAGAGCGCTGTCACGGTCGGAGACGAGCTTCGAGATGCGTTCGTCCACCTGAGCGCGGTCGTACCCACGCCGCACAAGCTCGAAGCCGTAGGGGGAAGTGTCGCTCATGGGGTTCCTGTCGAATGAGACCGGTGAGGTGATAGGGGGAATCCTAGGGGCCGAAGCGGTGTGTCATCGAGCGGATACGTGTTTGATCTGGAGAATGACACCTCTTTTGAGTGGCTAACCGTCCGACCGCTTGCCAAAGACCGGGTCAAAGGCCCCAGAACACCCTTAACCTCACAGGGTCTTCTTAACCTTCAACAGACTTGCCACTCGAACGAGTTGCGCCCGCCGTGGCTCCCGCCTTGACCCCGCCGTCCTTGGCCGCTGTCGGGGCCTCGAAAGACTCCAACGCTTCCAGGACGTCCTGGACACGGGAGATTTCGGCGTTGATGTCCTCGCGGCGGCGGACCAGGACCTCCAGGTCGCGCTTGCCCTCCTCGACCGTGCGGCGGGCCTCGCGGATCGCCTCCGCCTTCAGGTCCTCGGCCTCGCGGATGAGCGTGGACTTCTTCTGCTCGGCCTCCTTGAGGAGACCCTCGGCCTTCTTCACGGCGGCGATACGGACCTTGCCCGCCTCGGAGTTGGCCTCCGAGACCAGCTCCTTGGCCTTCATCTGGGCCTTGCCGAGCTGCTCCTCGGCCGCCTTGATGAGCGCGTCGCAGCGGTCGCCGGCCGACTTCATCGTCTCGGCGGACTCACGGCGGGCCCGCTCGTGCAGGTTCTCGATCTCGGTCGTGATGCGGTCGCGCAGCTCTTCGGACCGCTCCCTTATGGCGGTGGCGTCCCGGCGCGCGCCGACCAGCAGCTCGTCCGCGTCCGTACGGGCCTGCTCCACGCGGGAGTTGCCCTCGACCGTGGCCTCGGACACCAGCCGGTCGGCCTCGTGGCGGGCCGCGCCGACCATCGAGTCGGCCTGCGCCTCGGCGTCCGCCGTCGTCTTCTGCGCCTGCTGCTGGGCCTCGCTGAGCAGCTTGTCGGCCTCGGCCGCGGTCTCCGTGATGAGGGTGTCGACCTGCTCGGCCGCCTCGGAGCGCCGTTTGTTGGCTTCCTTGCGGGCCTCGTCCAGCGTCCGCTCGGACTCCTCGCGCGCCGCCGAGGTGACCCGCTCGGCCTCCGCCTCCGCGTCCGCCTTGAGACGGTTGGACTCGTTGCGGATCCGCTCGGCCTGCTGCTGCGCGGAACCCACCGTGTCGGCGGCCTCGGCACGCAGCCGCTCCGCGTCCCCGGTCGCGTCCGAGACGAGCTTCCCCGCCTTGGCCACGGCCTCCGAACGCACCCGCTCGGCTTCGTTGATGGTCTCCGTCTGGAGCCGCTCCGCCTCCGCCGTCACCTCGGTGATGAGGGTGTCGGCCTGCGTCGCCGCGTCCGAACGGATCCGGTTGGCGTCCTCGCGGGCGTCCGCACGGGCCCGCGCCGCGTCCTGGTCGGCCTGCGCGATCGTGTCCGAGGCCTGGGTGCGCACCTGCTGGGCGTGCTCGGCGGCCTCCGACCGCAGCCGCTCGGACTCCGCGATGGCGTCCGAAACGGTGTGCTCCGCAAGGGCCTTGGCGGCGTCCGTCTCCTCGGCCGCCCGGCGCCGGAGACGATTGGCGTCCTCGGTGGCCCGCTCCCGCTCGCTGTACGCGTCGGCGCGGACCCGGTCCGCCTCCTCCTGCGCCTCACGCCGGGTACGGTCCGCCACGTGCTCGGCGGCCGACCTGATCCCGGCGATCTCCTCCTGCGCCTGCTCGTGCAGCCCGGCGACGGACTCCCGTACCTGCTGGGCGTGTTGCTCGGCGCCCGACACCATCTCGTTGGCGCGCCGGTCGGCCTCCTCGACCAGCCGCAGCGCCTCGGACTGTGCCTCCTCGACGCGGTTGCGCGCCGAGGCCAGCAGCTCCTCGCTCTGCTCGCGGGCCCGCTCGCGCTCCTGCCCGGCCTCCTCACGGGCCGACCCGAGCAGCTCCTCGGCCTCACGACGACGCCGTACGGCCTCCTCCTGGGCGGCGGCCAGTGTCTCCGACGCCTCCGTGGCCAGCCGCTCGGCGGCGGCCTGGGCCTCCGCGCGGACGCGGTCGGCGGTGTCCTGCGCCTCGGTCTTGAGCCGCTCGGCCTCGGCCGACGCCTCGGACCGCAGGCGTACGGCGATGGCCTCGCCCTCGGCGCGGGAGGCGGACGCGTCGCCCGCGGCCTCGTTGCGCAGCCGGTCGGCCTCCGCCTCGGCCTGCGCCTGGAGGGAGCGGATGCGGTCGGCGGCCTCGGCGCGCAGCCGCTCCGACTCGTCGGCGGCCTCGCGGCGGATCCGCTCGGCCTCCTCACGGGCGTCGGTGAGCGCCTGCTCGGCAGCGGCGAGCCGCTCCTCGGTCTCCGTGTGCAGCCGCGTCAGACCCTCGGCGGCCTCCTCGCGGCGTGCCTCTATGGCCCGCTCGGTCTCGTCGCGCAGATCGCGCGCCGCCTGTTCGGCATCCGCCTTGATGCCCTCTGACTGCTCGATGACCTCGGAGCGGTGCCGCTCGGCCTCCTTGCGGGTGCGGTCGAGGGTCTCCTCGGCCTGCCGGCGCAGGGTGGTGGCGCGCTCGATGGCCTCGGTGCGGACCTTCTCGCTGTCCGTGGTGGCGGTCTGGCGCAGCTCGTCGGCGTCCGCGCGGGCCTTGGACAGCAGCTCCTCGGCGGTCTTGGCCGCCTCCTCAATCTGCTGGACGGCCTCGCGGCGGGCCTCGGCGCGGATGCGCTCGCCCTCGCCGACCGCGTCGGCGCGCAGCTGCTCGGCCTCGCCGCGCAGCCGGCGGGCCTCCTCCTGCAGCTCGACCGTCTTGGCGCGGTACTCCTTGGTGTCGTCCTTCGCCGTGCCCTTGAGTTGTTCGGCGATGTCGTGCGCCTGGGCGCGCAGCCGGTCGGCCTCGGCCTCCGCCTCGGAGCGGATCCGCTCGGCCTCCTCGGTGGCGGCCTTCGTGGTGTTCTTGGCGTCCTCGGACGCCTTGTCGAGCACGTCCTCGGCGGTACGGGCGGCCTTGGCGAGCTGGGAGGCGGTCTCCTCGGCGGTGAGGCTGCGCGCGTTCTCCTCGGCCTCCGCGACGATCTTGTCGGCCTTGGCCTGGGCGTCGGCGACGACCTGATCGGCGTCCGCCTTGGTGGTCTCGGCCTCTTTGGTGGCCTCGGTGACCAGCCGGGCGACCTGCTCCTTCGCGGTCCGGGTGCGCTGCTCGTTGGCGGACTCGGCGCTGGAGAGGGCCTTGGCGGCGGCCTCCTTGGCCTCGGAGAGGACCTTCTCCGCCTCCAGGCGCGCCTCACGCAGCGAGGTCTCGGCCTCGGCCATGCGGGTCTCGGCGGCCCGGCTCAGTTCGGTGGCCTGACGGCGGGCGGAATCCGACTCGTTGACCGTGGAGCTGCGCAGCTGCTCGGCGTGGTCGGTGGCCTCCTGGGCCTGCGAGGAAGCCGCGTTCAGCAGCCGCTCGGCGTCCGTGCGGGCGCGGCGCAGGAGTTGCTCGGCCTCCGCGCGGGCCGCCTCGGCGTCCATCTCCAGCCGCTGCCGGGCCTCGGTGGCGACCCGCTCGGCCTCGGCACGGGCGGCGGCCAGCGCCTGCTCGGCCTCGGCGCGGGACTCCTCGACGAGACGGCGGGCCTGGGACTCGGAACGGGCGCGCAGCTGCTCCGCCCACGCCACGTTCTCGTTGACGTGCGACTCGACGGTCTGCCGGCGCTCGCCCAGCTCCTGGTCGAGCTGCTGGCGCCGGGTCACCGCCTCCTGGTGCAGCTCCGCCTGGAGCCGGGCCGCGTTCTCCGCGTGCTCCTGGAGGATGCGCTGGGTCTGCGCGCGGGCCTGGCTCAGCTCCCGCTCGGCGTCCTGCCGCAACTGGTCGGCCTGGACCTGGGCATTACGGAGCATCTGCTCGGCCTGATAGCCGATGTCACCGCCGTCGTAAGCCGGTCGGGACATGAGGGTGCGGCGCGCCTCGTGCAGCTTGGCGCGCAACACCTCGACCTGGTAGCCGAGGTCCTCGGCATGCTGGATCGCCTTTTCCCGCTCGGTCTTCAGCCGCTCCATCTCGGCCTCGAACCGAGAGAGGTGGTCGACGTCAGCCGCCGGCTCTCGCTCCTGGCGTTCGTAGCCCCGCACTGCGCGGTCCCATCCGTCCCCTGGTCGCGGTTTACTCCAACGAGCGCCGTCCACCCATCGAACGGTGCTCCCGGGGAATGGTGTCAGATCAACGACGGAGCATGGGCTGCTGCCCGACGCTCGCCCCCCGAAACCCGGACCCCGGCATGCCGTTGCCCTGGTTGCGAGCGACGACCGACCCCAACCCTACCGGCCCATATGTACGGGGGTCAGTGCTCAGGTGACTCAACAGGCGCCGAAGTGACCAGTTCTGTCAGTACGCCATGGCAATCCTTTGGGTGCAGGAACGTGATCCGTGACCCCATGGAACCGCTCCGGGGCTCCTCGTACAGAACGCGTACGCCCTTCCCGCGGATGTCCTCGGAGTCCGTATCCACATCCGCCGTACCGAAGGCGATGTGGTGGACCCCCTCCCCGTTCTTCGCCAGCCACTTCCCTACGGCGGAGTCCTCGCGGGTGGGTTCGAGGAGCTGGAGGTAGGAGGCGCCGCCGTCGTCCGTGTTGTTGATCTTCAACATGGCCTCGCGCACGCCCTGCTCCTCGTTGACCTCGGAGTGGAACACCTCGAAGCCGTACGTGGCCCGGTAGAACTCGACGGTCGTGTCGAGGTCGAAGCAGGCGATCCCGATGTGGTCGATTCGCGTCAGCATGTATGTAGTGCAGCGCTAGCGCGATGGTTACGCAACGTGCGCGCGATCACACCGACGGCCCGATGACGGGGTGGTCTACCGCTCAGTACATTTCAAGTAAACCCTCGTTCACTCCTCAGCTGAAACACGCTGGAAGGGGATCGCACCTCATGTCTGGAACGAACAGCACGACCTCGGTGATCGTCTCGGGCGCCCGGACGCCCATGGGACGCCTGCTGGGCTCCCTGAAGTCCTTCTCCGGAGCCGATCTCGGCGGCTTCGCGATCAAGGCCGCCCTCGACCGTGCGGGTATCGGTGGCGACCAGGTGCAGTACGTGATCATGGGCCAGGTGCTCCAGGCCGGGGCAGGGCAGATCCCGGCGCGCCAGGCCGCCGTCAAGGCGGGCATCCCCATGAGCGTCCCCGCGCTCACCATCAACAAGGTCTGCCTCTCGGGCCTCGACGCCATCGCGCTCGCCGACCAGCTCATCCGTGCAGGTGAGTTCGACGTGATCGTCGCGGGCGGCCAGGAGTCCATGACCAACGCCCCCCACCTGCTCCCCAAGTCCCGCGAGGGCTACAAGTACGGCGCGATCGAGATGCTCGACGCGATGGCCTACGACGGCCTGACCGACGCCTTCGAGAACATCGCGATGGGCGAGTCGACGGAGAAGCACAACACGCGGCTGGGTATCGCGAGGCCCGAGCAGGACTCCGTAGCCGCCCTGTCCCACCAGCGGGCCGCCGCCGCCCAGCAGAACGGCGTCTTCGAGGCCGAGATCACCCCGATCGAGATCCCGCAGCGCAAGGGCGAGCCCGTCGTCTTCAGCAAGGACGAGGGCATCCGCGCGGAGACCACGGTCGAGTCGCTCGGCAAGCTGCGCCCGGCGTTCACCAAGGACGGCACGATCACCGCCGGTACCTCCTCGCAGATCTCGGACGGTGCGGCGGCCGTGGTCGTGATGAGCAAGACCAAGGCGCAGGAGCTGGGCCTGGAGTGGATCGCCGAGATCGGCGCCCACGGAAATGTGGCGGGACCCGACAACTCCCTCCAGTCGCAGCCCTCGAACGCGATCCTGCACGCCCTGAAGAAGGAGGGCCTGGAGGTCGAGAGCCTCGACCTGATCGAGATCAACGAGGCCTTCGCCGCCGTGGCGGTCCAGTCAATGAAGGACCTCGGGGTGTCCACGGAAAAGGTGAATGTCAACGGCGGAGCCATCGCCCTGGGCCACCCCATCGGCATGTCCGGCGCCCGCCTGGTCCTGCACCTGGCCCTGGAGCTCAAGCGGCGCGGCGGCGGGGTCGGCGCGGCGGCACTGTGCGGCGGCGGCGGTCAGGGTGACGCGCTGATCGTGCGGGTACCCAAGGCCTGAGCAGCAGTACTTTCTCGCACGTCGGCAAGGGAACGGAGCTGTGATGGAGGACGTCGCCTCGCTGGTGGCCCAGGCCAGGGAAGGCCGGCCGCGGGCCGTGGCCCGGCTGATCTCCCTGGTGGAGGGGGCGTCCCCCCAGCTCAGGGAGGTCATGGCGACACTCGCACCGCTGACCGGCGGGGCCTACGTCGTGGGCCTCACCGGATCGCCGGGCGTGGGCAAGTCGACGTCCACCTCCGCGCTGGTCACGGCGTACCGCAAGCAGGGCAGGCGGGTCGGCGTCCTGGCCGTCGACCCGTCCTCGCCGTTCTCGGGCGGCGCCCTGCTCGGCGACCGGGTCCGCATGTCGGACCACTCCTCCGACCCCGGCGTCTACATCCGCTCGATGGCCACCCGCGGGCACCTGGGCGGCCTCGCCTGGTCGGCCCCGCAGGCGATCCGGGTCCTGGACGCGGCGGGCTGCGACGTGATCCTGGTGGAGACGGTCGGGGTCGGCCAGTCGGAGGTCGAGATCGCGTCTCAAGCGGACACGAGCGTGGTGTTGCTGGCCCCGGGGATGGGCGACGGCATCCAGGCGGCCAAGGCCGGAATCCTGGAGATCGGCGACGTCTACGTCGTCAACAAGGCCGACCGCGACGGCGCCGACGCGACCGCCCGCGAGCTGAACCACATGCTCGGCCTGGGCGAGGCCCGTGGCCCCGGCGACTGGCGCCCCCCGATCGTCAAGACGGTCGCCTCCCGCGCCGAGGGCATCGACGAGGTCGTGGAGGCGCTGGAGAAGCACCGGGCGTGGATGGAGGAGCACGGGGTGCTCGCGGAGCGCCGCGCGGCGCGTGCGGCCCGTGAGGTCGAGACGATCGCGGTTACGGCGTTGCGGGCGCGGATCGGGGATCTGCACGGGGATCGGCGGGTTGGCGTGCTTGCGGAGCGGGTTGTGGCTGGGGAGTTGGATGTGTACCGGGCGGCTGACGAGCTGATCGCGGGGATCACGGAGGGCTGAGCCGTTCTGGAGCGCCGGGGGTGGTGCGGTCGTCGTTTGCGTGCCGGTCCGTCGTGGCTGGTCGCGCCCACGCGGCGGAGCCGCGAATTAATACAGCCCCGCGCCCCTAAGGATGCTGCCGTGACCGGAGACGACGAACGCGGCCGGAGTTCCGTCTGAACTCCGGCCGCCTGTCGATCAGTTGCCCTTACGGACGTCCCCGCTGGCCCCGCAGATGTTCCGCGATCGGCTTCAGGGTCTTGCTGAGCTCGGACAGGCCCTCGGGGGTGGCCAGGTCGATGAAGTGGCGCCGTACCGAGGCGACATGGTGGGGCGCGACCTTCTGCATCGTCTCCAGGCCGTGCTCGGTCAGCACCGCGTACAGGCCCCGGCGGTCCGACTCGCAGTTCTCACGTCGGACCAGGTCCGCGTTCTCCATGCGGGTGATCTGGTGCGAGAGGCGGCTCTTGGACTGGAGGGTGGCAGCCGCGAGGTCGCTCATCCGCAGCCGTCGGTCCTCCGCCTCGGAGAGGTTCACCAGGATCTCGTAGTCGTTCATCGTCAGGCCGAACGGCTGTAGATCCTTCTCGAGTTGGTACGTCAGCAGCCTGTTGACCTCCAGGTGGGTGCGCCAGGCGCACTGCTCCTCTTCGGTCAGCCAGCGCGTGGCCGTCTCGGTCTCCATGAATGAAGTCTACCTAAAATGTTGAAAGGCGAACTAGTGAGGGTGGCGTGACGGCGAGCACATGTTCGACGTCACACTCCGCAGACTACCGCTCACAGCCCGAAGCGACGCTGGAGGTCCCCCAGCTGTCCGGGAAGGCGCGGTGCGCCCGCTTGCTGTGCGGGGCCTGTGGGGGTCCCGCCCCCACTCGGTACCCCCGGCTCGTGCGGCACAACCCCTGTGGCCTGCTCGGCCATCAGTGCCTCGGACGACTGGAGCAGCACCGTGCCCGCCCCGACGAACTCGAACTGGTGCTCCTCGCCGGAGGCCCCGCCGATGCCCGTCATCGCACGTAGACCGCCCATCAGGCCGGTCATGTAGCTGTGGTCGTAGTGATGGCACGGAGAGGGGCAGTCGGCCCAGCCGACGAGAGCCTGCGGGTCCACCCGGATCGGCGGTTCCATGAACACCACCGGGCCGTTCGAGGCGGCCACGAACTTTCCGGTTCCGATGAGTGTCAGGAAGCCGGGAACGATCGACTGCTTGAGAGCGAGAGTTGGCTGAAAAGCGAGCAGGTTGCCGGAGCGAATGGTCAGGTTGCCGTCTTCGAGGTCGTACGAGTTGACGTCGAAGGCCCGGTCGGCGAGCAGCATCTTGCCCGACCCCTCGGCCACGACCCAGTCGCTCGCGTGCAGAGGCGAATGGAAGGACGTACGGACAAGTCGGTCGAGCCGCCCGTGCCCGACGCCGTTGAACTCCATCGAGCCGTAGTAGGCGATCATCTTCCCCTTCTGCAGGAACCACTGGCTCCCCTTGAGCTCCACGCAGAAGGTGTACTTGTTGACGTTGTCGTCGACCGGGAGGGTCATCGGGTCGTGGACCGTGGGGCCGGACCCCGCGTACTGGCTCACAGCTTCTCCTCCGACGCCTGGACGTACACCGCGCCGTTGCCGCTCAGCTCCAGCTGGAACGCCTCGCCGGAGCCCCGGCCCACCATGTCGCGCCAACCGAGCGCCGCGGACAGCTTGTTGCGTACGTCGCCGTGGTGGGCGACGTAGGCCTGCGGGTCGACGTGGACGGGTCTGCCGGGGGTGATCGGCACCTCGAAGACACCGCCGTGGGCCATCACGGCGACCGCGCCCTGCCCCTGGAGGGTGGTCGTGAACAGGCCCTGGCCGGTGACCTGGCCGCGGACCATGCCCATGACGCCGCCCTGCGAGCCCATGAACATCGTGCCCTGCCGGAGGGTGCCCTCGAAGGCGAGGAGGCGGTCGGCCTCCACGTAGAGGGTGTCGCCGGTGAGGTTGATGATCTGGATGTGGTGGCCGCCGTGACCGAACATCACGGTGCCGCTGCCCTCGACGGTCATCAGGGGGGTCGCCTCGTTCGCCACCCGGCGCCCGAGCATCGACATGACGCCGCCCTGGCCGCCCTGGATGTTCGGGGTGAAGGAGACCTCGCCCTTGTAGGCGAGCATCGCGCCGCGCTGACTGAACAGCCGTTGCCCCGGCATGACGGTGGCCTGGATCATCTTCGAGTTGATCTCGGTGAACGCCATGTCACACGTCCCCCGCGATCGTGTTCCGCTCGCTGGGCTGGACGTAGACGAGCCCGTCCCCCTCGAAGCGGATCTGGAAGGCCTCGCCGCCGCCCTCCCCGAAGAGCGTGCGGAAGGTCACACCGGACTGGAAGGACTGCTGGAGGTTCCCCTGGTGCGCGATGTACGCGCCGGGGTCGACGGTCAGCGGATACTGCCGGCTCACCCGCAGCACCACCGCCGGACCGTCCGACATGATCGCCGCCTGGCCGTGGCCCTCGACGGTCGTCGTGAACAGCCCGTTGCCCTGCGAGGCGCCGCGCAGCCCGGTGAAGGTCGTCCCGGTGCGCAGCCCGGCGTCGGTCACGAGCAGATTGCTCGACTCCACGTACAGCTTGTCCCCCTGGAGACTCACGAGGTTGATCTCGGAGGCCCGGTCCGCGAACCAGCACGTCCCCTGCCCCCTCACCTCCATCACCGTCATCTGCTCACCGGTGAGCCGCCGGGTCACCATCCCCCGGATGCCCTCACCACCGCCGGTCATCTTCTTGAAGGCCATCTGCCCGTCGTACGCGACCATCGAGCCGTTCTTCGCCTTCACGGCGTCCCCGGTCATGTCGACGGCGAGCACCTTGCTGCCCTGGAGTCGAAACATCGCCACGGTGCGAAGGTAGCCGGAGGGGGGCGGTCGAGGACAGGGCCCGTGGGTGGAGAACGACCCTGACCTGGCCCCTAAGGGCGGCCTATGGTGTGTCGCGGGGTGCGTTCGCGGTCAGCCGGATGACGGCGGTCCCTGCGCGCAGGTCGACGGTCGACCAGGGCGGGTCCCCGTCCTCCTCGTCGTCCCGCATCACCAGGGCGCTCTGGCGTTCCTTCAGTTCGGTCTGCTTGCCGGGGGACAGGCTCGCGTGGAGCTGCTCGAAGCCGGTTGCGGATATCTGGCCCTGCCGTCCGGCGTTCCGCCAGGGGAGCATTCCGGCGCGGCCCATCTTCAGGAGCAGCTGGTCCAGGAACGCGAGCGCGGTCAGCAGGACCACCAGCCCGGGCAGCGTCATGAAGAAAACGAACTGCACGGGCACTCCCGGGGACTCGGCGACGGACCCCCAGTCTCGGGTCGCTCAGCCGTTTGCCACAATGGGTGAACGTTTGTGCTCGCGTTCACAAACTGTGGACGTCTCCCTCACCGAAGGTGACCCGTGGACATCAAGACCGCCACCGCCCTCCGCCGCCTCCGCCTGGTGTCGGCCCCCGAGGCCGTGTCCTTCCTCCTCCTGCTCGTCTGCTCGGTGCTGAAGCGGACCACGGACTTCAACGCGGTGCCCGTCATGGGCATGGTCCACGGTGTCCTCTTCATCCTGTACGTGCTCTTCTGGGCCGACGCCTGGAACCGCACCAAGTGGGGCGCCAAGACGGCGGCCTTCTACTTCGTCCTCTCCGTGCTGCCCACCGGCGGCTTCTTCGCCGAGCGCAAGCTCAAGCGCGAGGCCGAGAACGCGGTCATCGCCTCCCGCGCCCGCCAGGAAGGGATCGTGAACGCATGATCGTCGCCTTCTCCGTGACGCCGCTCGGTGTCGGCGAGGACGTGGGGGAGTACGTCGCCGACGCCGTCCGCGTGGTCCGCGAGTCCGGCCTGCCCAACCGCACCGACGCGATGTTCACCAGCATCGAGGGCGAGTGGGACGAGGTCATGGACGTCGTCAAGCGTGCGGTAGCCGCCGTGGAAGCACGCGCCCCGCGCGTCTCCGTGGTCCTCAAGGCGGACATCCGCCCCGCCGTGACGGACGGCCTCACGTCCAAGGTGGAGACCGTCGAACGGCATCTGGCGGAGTAGCGGGGCGCGGTCCGGCGGGTGCGGGTCGGGAGAGTCGGGAGAGTCGGGAGAGTCGGGGGAGTCAGGGGGGGCAAGGACGGAGTCAGGGTCTGAGTCCTGGCCTGATCGCTCCCGTCGCCCCGAACTCCCCGGCCACCGCGGCGAATTCGGACCGGCTCAGGATCTTCTCCTCGCGGAAGTGATCCACCCGTAGCCCCGCACCGGCGAGCGACCGGGACAGCCCGTCGCACAGCGTCGACTTGCCGACCCCGGGAGCCGCTTCCCACACCGTCACCAGAACCGTCATCCCCAACTCCCCACCACAGCCCCGCAGCCGGTCACCACACTCGCTCCAGTGCCGCGCTCAACCGGGAGACAGCCCCCAGATCCGGCACCCACCTCAACGAAGCGACGACCTGACCGCTCCCGAACTCCCGTTGCTCCGCGGTCACTTCCGGGTCGATCGCGCACTCGGCCTGTACCCGCACGTAGTTCAGGGCGGTCGCGAAGAGCATCGAGAACGACTGCGGACCCTGTACGACGGCTCGCCCCCCGGCACTCCGATACGCCCGCGCCACCCGCACGCCCGCCTCCACATCCCCCTGGTTTCCGCCCGACCACGCGAACAGGGCGCGGGCCAACTCCCGTTCCGCAGACGCGGATCCGGCGTTGTCCCAGTCCAGGAGGACGGGACCGTCCCGGCCGACCAGGACGTTCTGGGGTTGCAGGTCGAGATGGGACGTCACCAGGTCGCCGGGGTCGGACGGAGTCACCCAGTGCGCCAACTCCCTTGCGGAGCCGGCGATGAACCGGCCCAGTTCGTCCGCCCACGGCATCCCCGCCCGCCCGACCTCCGCGCGCAGCACCGCCCACTCGTCGTCCCCCGGGCACCGCTCGTACCACGCGGACGGCATCACCCTCTCGCCCTCGCCCGCCCTGTGCAGCAGCGCCATGGTCCGCCCGAACCAGTCCAGGACGTCCGGGTCGGACACGTCAGCGGGGGTGCCGTCGATCCAGTCGTACAGCTTGACGTGGGACCCACCCGAAGAGCCGGAACCGGAGTCGCGGTCGAGGTGGGAGACGTACGCCCCCTTCCGATTCGGCATCAGCCGCGGCGACACGATCCCCAGCTTCTCCGCGGCCTCCCGTAACGCGGCCTCCTGGCGGACCTGGTCCTCGTCGCAGCCGAAGAGGAGCTCCTTGACCGCCCATGACGAGCCCGGTTCCGAGGTGTTGCCGGCCAGCTTCCAGATCTGGCCCAGCGCGCCCCGGGTGACGGGCGTCAACGTCCACGGTCCGGCGCCGAGTGCGTAGGTCTCGGCGACGAGGTCGGCGGTGTCGTGCATACGGATGCCTCCGGAACGCTGCTGAGGATCATGACCGGGGCATTCTCCCCGAGCCACCCCCGAACCCCGCTCCACCGCCGGAGGCACCCGTTCCGCCGCCGGGGGCAACTCCCCACCCACCTGGACGCACCCAGTTCGACACGCCCCAATATGTCCACTTGTGTGTGGGTATCGGCCCGGTCGATCTTCGGTTCCACGGTCTCCACTCGGACTCCACGGTTCCGCGCTCCCCGGGCGTCGATCACTCCTCAATCATTGGAGGGCGCTGTGCGGCCGGAGGGCTACGACTACGACACCTACAGCCGACTGGCCGGACCGCTCACCGAGCCGTCCGGTGCGTCGTACCAGGTGCAGTACACCTCGCTCCTCTCGCGCGAGCCCCACCGAATACGCGCTGTCCTCCTGATGAGCCTCGCCCCGGTGCTCACCGCCGCCCTGCTCGTCTATCTCGTCTGGCCCTCCCACTGGGTCGAACGCGAGGGCGGTCAGGAGTGGATGGTCGGGCTCGACGTCACGATGCTGATAGCCATCGGGCTCATCGAGCTGTTCATGGTCGTCAACGTCGCCTCCGTCGCCCACGCCACGCTGGTCGCCCGCGACCCGATCCCCGTCGTCCCCGCCCCCGGCACCCGCGTCGCCTTCCTCACGACGTACGTCCCGGGCAAGGAACCTCTGTCCATGGTCCGCGCGACTCTTGAAGGCGCGGTCAACGTGACCCACACCGGGCCCGTCGACGTATGGCTCCTTGACGAGGGTGACGACGAGCAAGCCAAGGCCCTGTGCGCCGAGTTGGGCGTACGGCACTTCACGCGGCACGGAGTTCCCGAGTGGAACCGCCCCAAGGGTGTCCACAAGGCCCGTACGAAGCACGGGAATTACAACGCCTGGATCGCCATGCACGGCGGCGACTACGAGTTCTTCGCCTCCGTCGACACCGACCACGTGCCGCTCCCCAACTTCCTTGAGCGGATGATGGGTTACTTCCGCGACCCGGACGTCGCCTTCGTCGTGGGACCGCAGGTGTACGGGAACTACCACAACCCCGTGACCAAGGCCGCCGAGTCGCAGCAGTTCCTCTTCCACGCGCTGATCCAGCGCGCCGGCAACCGCTACCGCGCCCCCATGTTCGTCGGCACCAACAACGTCGTACGGATGGCCGCCGTCAAGCAGATCGGCGGGCTGTACGACTCCATCACCGAGGACATGGCCACCGGCTTCGAGCTGCATCGGCACCGCAACCCCTTGACCCGTACGCACTGGCGGTCCGTCTACACGCCCGACGTGCTCGCTGTCGGAGAGGGGCCGGCCTCCTGGACCGACTTCTTCACGCAGCAGATGCGGTGGTCGCGCGGGACGTACGAGACGCTCATCAAGCAGTACTGGAAGGCGCCGTTCACGATGCCTCCGGGGCGGCTGTTCTCGTACACGATGATGCTCGTCTACTACCCGATGACGGCCGTCAACTGGCTTCTGGGCATCATGAGTTGCTTCCTGTTCCTGTGGTTCGGGGCGTCCGGCACGCAGGTCGCGGCCTCTGTGTGGCTGATGCTCTACAGCGATGCGGCGGCCCTTCAGATCGGGCTCTATCTCTGGAACCGGCGGCACAACGTCTCCCCGCACGAGCCGGAGGGGTCCGGTGGTCTCGCGGGCATGGCGATGTCGGCGCTCTCCGCGCCCATCTATCTCAAGTCCTTCGGCGAGGCGCTGATCCGTCGGCCGAGCCGGTTCGTCGTCACGCCCAAGGGTGGCGACGCCAGCCCGGACCGGGTGATGACCTTCCGTATCCATCTCTTCTGGGCGATCCTCCTGGCGACCTCGCTGGCCGCCTCGGTGATCCTCGACCACACCCACGCGGCCATGCGCACCTGGGCGGTCCTCGCGATGGTCATCTCCCTTGCGCCGCTGGGGGTTTGGGTCGGCTCGCTGCTCAAGGAGCGCCGGGAACGCCGGTCGTTGCTCGGCGGTGCGCGCACCCTCGACACCGCCGAGCCCGCGCTCGCCACCACCGGGGCCGGTCCGTCCGTCTCCAGCACCACGACAGGGGGTAACTAGACCATGGCGTACCAGCCGTCCCAGAAAACCAGGAAGACCGTCCTCGGCATCGGCGGCATCGCCGTCCTGGCCGGTCTCAACGCCCCGGCCGCCCTGGACTTCGCCGGCGAGCAGTACCACGAGTACAAGATCACCCGGCCCGGGTACATGGCCAAGTACGGCTCCTGGGACCAGATCGACATCCCGAAGGAGTACCGCACCAACGCCATCCACGCCTCGCTGCTGCACACCGGCAAGGTGCTGATCGTGGCGGGCTCCGGCAATGAGCAGAAGAAGTTCAACGCCGGGTCCTTCGACACCGTGCTGTGGGACCCGAAGGCCAACACCTTCAAGAAGATCCCGACCCCGGTCGACTTCTTCTGCGGCGGACACAGCCAACTCCCCAGCGGCAACCTGCTGGTGGCCGGCGGCACCGCCCGCTACGAACTCCTCGACGGCGAGGTCAAGCGGGCCGGCGGCGGGATGCGCGTCAAGAACGAGAGCCCGAACAAGGCGATGTTCCTGAAGAAGGGCACCGTCTTCCGCTCCCCGGCGGGCGTCGACTACGTCACCAGGTTCGACGTCACCGTCCCCAAGGCCAAGCGCGAGTTCAAGGTGACGTACAACGCCCGTGGTGTGATGCAGCCTTGGCAGACCAAGGTCACCGCGAGCGAGGTCCGCGTCTTCGTCGAGGCCACCGAGGCGGGCCCGATGTCGGTCACCGAGAACCAGGCCCAGTACGACATCGTCGGCCTCAAGGGCAAGGACGCGAACAACACGTACGGCCTCTCCGAGAAGATCACCCTGGAGAAGCAGGACTACCAAGGCATCCGCGCCGCCTACGAGTTCGACCCGAAGGCCGAGCGGTACATCTCCGTCGACCCGATGGAGAAGGCGCGTTGGTACCCGACCCTCGTCGGCCTCGACGACGGCCGCGTCCTCGCCGTCTCCGGCCTCGACGACGTCGGTGTGATCGACCAGGGCGACAACGAGATCTACGACCCGAAGACCAAGAAGTGGACCCCGGGCCCCAAGCGTTACTTCCCCACCTACCCGGCCCTCTTCCTCACCAAGGGCGGCAAGCTCTTCTACCCGGCCTCGAACGCCGGGTACGGACCCGCCAACAAGGGCCGTGAGCCCGGACTCTGGGACCTGAAGACCAACAAGTTCACCAAGGTCGCCGGGCTGCGCGACCCCGAGGAGACCGAGACCTCGTCCTCGCTCCTCCTGCCGCCCGCCCAGGACCAGAAGGTGATGATCCTCGGCGGCGGAGGCGTCGGCGAGTCCAAGAAGTCGACCCCGCGCACCGCCGTCGTCGACCTCAAGCAGGACAGCCCCGTCTTCAAGGACGGCCCCGATCTCCCGCAGGGCACGCGGTACTTGAACAGCGTGATCATGCCGGACGACTCGGTCTTCACCACCAACGGCTCCTCGGACTACCGCGGCCGCAGCGCCAGCAACATCTTCAAGGCGCAGTTCTACGACCCGAAGGGCAACGCCTTCCGCGAGGCCGCCGCCCCGATGGTCGGCCGCAACTACCACTCCGAGGCACTGCTGTTGCCCGACGGCAGGGTCGTCACGTTCGGCTCCGACCCGCTCTTCGACGACCAGGCCAACACCAAGCTCGGCCACTTCGAGCAGCGCATGGAGATCTTCACCCCGCCCGCGCTGCACAAGAACGGCACCAACAGGCCGGTCTTGCAGGACGGTCCGGAGACCCTGGACCGGCACCACCGCGCGACCTTCCGCACCGACCACCCCGACCGCGTCGTCAAGGCCCGCCTGATGCGCCCGAGTTCGGTCACGCACACGACCGACGTCGAGCAGCGCTCCATCGAGCTGGGCCTCGTCAAGGACGGCAAGTCGGTGACCGTGGACGTCCCGAACGACCGGGCACTGGTCCCGCCTGGCTGGTACATGCTCTTCGTGACGGACGCGCAGGGCACGCCGTCGGAGGCCAAGTGGATCCAGGTCCAGTGACCAACCGGGTTGCTACGCCTTGGAGTTGCGCGCCAGCTCCAAGGCGTACTCCGGCCACCACTGTCCCGCGTCCGGACCGCCCTCACAGGTGCCGTCCGAGGCGCCGGGCCGCTTGATCCACAGATAGGCGTCCAGGGACTGCTCGCCGGTGTCGGTGGTCGGCCGGGTGCCCAGACCCCGGCCCGGCGGATTGCACCAGGCGCCGGCCAGCGGCCCGTTGCCGTTGCGGCTGGTGTCGACGACGAAGTGCTTGCCGCCGAGGTTCCGGGACAGCTGGACGCCGTACTTCTTCGTCACCGCGTCCGTCTGGAAGTTCGACACGTTGAGCGAGAACCCGTCGGCCTCCTCGACCCCGGCCCGCTTCAACGGCTCCACGAGCTTCGAAGAGTCCTGGATCCAGGACGGGTTGCCCGCGTCGAGATACACCCTCGTCCCCGACTGCTGCTTCAGCCGGACGACCGCCTCGCTCAGCAACTGCTCCCGCTCGCCCTGGTATTCACCGGGAGTGCACCCGTCCACCATGTGCGCGACGGCGTCGGGCTCCAGCACGACCAGCGCCTTGGAGTCCCCCAACGCGTCGGCGAACTTCCCGATCCACGCCCGGTAGGCATCGGCGTCCCCCGCCCCGCCGGCCGAGTGCTGACCGCAGTCCCGGTGCGGAATGTCGTACGCCACGAAGACCGCCGTACGACCCTCCTGGCGCGCGGCCGCGGTCGCCGCCCTGATCACCGGGCCGGGGTCGATCTCACCGGCCGGCCACAGCGCGGTCGGCTCCTCGGCGATCCGCTTGAGGAGAGTGGCGTCCTGCTTGCGGCCCTCCCGCTCCCACATCTGGATCTGCTCGGCCGCCGGACTCGCCGGGTCGACCCAGAAGGTCATGTCGCCCATCGGCCCCTTGGACCGGGCACCGGCGACGGAGGCCTCGTCGACGTCGGACGCGGACGAACAGCCCACCGCGAGCCCGAGGACCGTGAGCGCCGCGAACGTGCGGATCAGCCGGGACATGCTGCTCCCTTGCGCGAGGGGACATTAAGTGACGATTCGTCAGTATTATGGACGATCTCGCACCGTGCCGAGCCCTGGCGCGCCGGTCAGCCGCCGCCCGAGGCCAGCGCGATCCCCAGCGGTGTCCGTTCGTAGAGCACCTGATGGCCGTAGCGTCGCGCCGTGAGCAGGCCCGCGTCGCGCAGCACCGTCAGATGCGCGGACACCGACGAGGGCGCGAGGCGGAGCCGGTGGGCGAGGGCGGTCGTGGAGGCGGGTTCGTCGAGCGCGGCCAGCACGGTGGCCCGGCCGCGCCCCAGCAGCCGTAGCAGCGCGTCCGGTGTGTGGTCGGCAGGCTCGGTCCACAGGGCGCCGATGCCACGGGCCGGGTAGGCGAGGGTCGGCTGCCAGGGGTCCTCGAAGGTGCTCACCACGTTCGGCCAGATGAAGATGCTCGGCAGCAGCACCAGGCCCTGACCACCGAGCCGGCGCTCGTGCTCGCCGCGGAAGCTCACGGTCAGCGTCCCGGCGTCCCAGCCGCAGTCCTGGCTGATCTCCGGGAGCAGCACGCCGAGCCCGACCTCGGCGAGCCGGCGCGAGTGGAAGGCGATGTCCGCCTCCAGCAGGGCGCGCAGCCGCGGCCAGTCCGGCGCGACCAGGGTGTGCCAGACGG
Source organism: Streptomyces prunicolor (assembly GCF_045162825.1). NCBI lineage: Bacteria > Bacillati > Actinomycetota > Actinomycetes > Kitasatosporales > Streptomycetaceae > Streptomyces > Streptomyces prunicolor. The sequence goes on from NZ_CP108676.1 coordinate 7,450,575, forward strand.
CCTCCATCGCGTCCGCCAACTCCTCGATCATGCGGGCGGGTTCACGCAGCCAGGCCCGGCCCCGTGCGGACTCCAGCGCGCCCGGGGTGTCCGCCAGCGACCGGGCCGTGTCTTCCCGGGCCCGCGCCGGATCGGCCGCGCGGACGGCGGCGATCTCCTGCTCGAAGGTGGCCGAGGGCCCGATCGGCGGCGGACACAACCAGTCGGGAGAGTGCCCGGTCCGGGGCATCAGCAGCCACAGCGGCGCGAGATCGAGACCGGCCGCCGCCGCACCGGTCCGCCGCAGCCAGGGCGCGTGATACCCGTGCCGCTCCGGCCGCTTCAGCGTGCGCACCACCTCCTGCGTCTCCCACAGCGGCGACACCGCGAACCGGCACCTGAGGAAGTCGTCCTCCCCGAAATACAGCCGCGACGGCATGTCCCACCCCCCCCCCAGAAGATCCGGCCCTGAAGAACCTGCGAACTTGCAGAACCTGCGAACTTGCAGAACCTGAGAGCTGAAGATTCGGCTCTGTCCGAAACTCTAGGACGCCGCAGCGCCGCCGAGCACGCTGCTGTCCATGCTCCAAGCCCCTCCCGCGCCGCCCACCGGCTACCGCCGCGTCCTCGCCGTCACCGAGTTCCGCATCGTCTTCGCCGCGCACGCGCTCTCCCTCCTCGGCGTGGTCGTCACCGAGGTCGCCCTCTCCGTCCTCGTCTACGACCTCACCGGCTCGCCCCTGCTGAGCGCGCTCGCGTTCGCGGTGGGCTTCCTGCCGTATCTGATCGGCGGGACGCTGTTCGCCGGGGTCGCCGACCGGTATCCGGCCCGGCGGGTGCTGGTGGTCTGCGACCTGGTGTGCGCGGCCTGCGTCGCGGCGATGGTGACGCCAGGCACCGGCATCGCCGTACTGCTGCTGCTCCGCTGCGCCCTCGCCGTCGTCTCACCCGTGTTCGCGGGCACCCGGATGGCCACGCTCGTCGACATCCTCGGCGACGGCGACCTCTTCGTGCTCGGCCGCTCACTGCTGCGGATCGTGTCGCAGAGCGCGGTGCTCGTCGGGTTCGGACTCGGCGGCCTGCTGCTCACCGTGGTCTCCCCGCGCCACGCCCTGCTGATCACCGTCGGCACCTTCCTCACCTCCGCCGCCCTGCTGCGCCTCGGCACCCGCCGCCGCCCCGCCCGCGGCACCGGCAAGGGCGCCCTGCTCGCCGACTCCCTCAAGGGCGCCCGGCAGGTCCTCGCCGACCGCCGGGTCCGGGCGCTGCTCCTCCTCTTCTGGCTCCCGGCGATGTTCTCCGTCGCCCCGGAGGCGCTCGCCGCTCCCTACGCGGCCGAACTCGGCGCCGGTTCGGCCGGGCTCGGGCTGCTGATGTGCGCCCTGCCCGTCGGCACGATCGCCGGCGAGCTGTACGCGGGCTCCCGGCTGCGCCCCGCCACCCGGACGCGGATCGCGCTCCCGCTGGTCTGCTGCGCCCTGCTGCCCTACCTCGGCTACGCCGGCCGGCCCGGCCTGGCCCTCTCGCTGGTGCTGCTGGTCGTCGCGGGCGCCGGGTCCGCGTACACGCTGGGCCTCGACCAGTGGTTCGTCCGGGACGTGCCCGAGGAACTGCGCGGCCGGGCCATGACCCTGCTCACCGCCGGGCTGATGACCATCCAGGGCGTCGGCATGGCCCTGGCCGGTGTGGCCGCCGAGTTCGCCGGGGTACGCGCGGCGGTCGTGGGCGCCGGGGTGCTCGGCACGGTCTGCTGCGCCCTGCTCGCCGTGGAAGCCCGCAGGACCGATGGGCGAGACGGGGCTGACCACGATGTGACCGGCCGGTAAGGTCTGGTGCCGTGCCGAAGCCGCTCAGTCTCCCTTTCGACCCCATCGCCCGCGCCGACGAACACTGGAAACAGCGTTGGGGAAACGTGCCGTCCATGGCCGCCATCACCTCGATCATGCGGGCACAGCAGATCCTGCTCGCCGAGGTCGACGCGGTCGTCAAGCCGTTCGGTCTGACCTTCGCGCGCTACGAGGCACTGGTGCTGCTCACCTTCTCCAAGGCGGGCGAGCTGCCGATGTCCAAGATCGGCGAGCGGCTCATGGTGCATCCCACGTCGGTCACGAACACCGTCGACCGGCTGGTCCGGTCCGGTCTCGTCGACAAGCGCCCCAACCCCAACGACGGCCGCGGCACCCTCGCCTCCATCACCGACAAGGGCCGCGAGGTCTGCGACGCGGCCACGCGTGACCTGATGGAGATGGACTTCGGGCTGGGGGCCTACGACGCCGAGGAGTGCGGGGAGATCTTCGCGATGCTGCGGCCGCTGAGGGTCGCGGCGGCGGACTTCGACGAGGACTGACCCGGGCCGCCGCCCCGGGGAAAGATCGCCCGGAACGGGTGGTTACGCTCGTCCTCATGAAAAAGAGCGTGTTCACCCGCTACCGCGTTTTGGCGTACACCACGGGTGTGCTGCTGGTCCTGCTCTGCCTGAGCATGATTGCCAAGTACCTCCTGAAGATCGACGGCGCCGGGAGCTTCACCGAGGTCGTCGCCATCGCGCACGGCTGGCTGTACGTCGTGTACCTCCTCTTCGCCTTCGACCTGGGCTCCAAGGCGAAGTGGCCGGTCGGCAAGCAGCTCTGGGTGCTCCTCGCGGGCACGATTCCGACGGCCGCGTTCTTCGTCGAGCGGAAGATCAGCCACGAGCTGGAGGGCCACTTCGCCGAGCCGACTCCGGTCCCCGCGAAGGCGTAGCGACCGGCCCGCACTCGGCCGAGTGCGGGCCCTGGGCCGCCGTCAGGGTTCCTCGACCAGGAACCTGACGTTGTCGACCACGAACTCGCCGTACTGGAGAGCCGATCCGACGGCCTCCAGCCGCGCGTACCGGCCCGGGGACAGCGAGGCGCTCGGCGCTGCGCAGCCCATCGCTCTCAACAGCACCCGGAACGCCAAGTCCGAAGTGCAGCGGCGGGCGCAGTCGACCAGTGCCGCCCGCACCTCGGCCGTCAGGAACCGGGCCGCCTCGATCTCGGCGACGACCGCGTCGAGGCAGGCCGTGCCGTCCTCCGTGTCCGCTCCCGAGAGGGGGCGTACGTAGGCTTCCACGGACAGCCGGGCGTCGCAGAGGCCGACGACCGTTCGCGTCCACTCCGCCCCGCTCCCGAGCCGCGTCTCGAAACTCGGCAGGTACTCCGCCCCGGCGTTCCAGAGCACCTCCAGCGTCTCCGACGGGAGGCTGCCGAGGGTTCGCGCGTCACGGCGCACCGCCAGGGCCACCTCGCCGCTTCCCCCCGCGAGGTGGTTCGCGACGATCTCGGCGGCCGTGTCCCCGTAGTGGGTTCCGTCCTGATGGAAGAACCCCATCACCCACGACACACCGAAGTCGAACTCCGTAAAACGTGGCACCGCGCCCGACCTCCCTTGCCTCTGCTTCGGGTAGCAGGTGTCGGCTGACCACTCCCTTGTGGGTGTGGCGATCAGTGACCGTAGGAGATTTTCGTGAAGGCGGCGACCGCTTTTGAGCGAGTGGTTGTGACGGCCGAGCCGGCGATCCTCGACATTTACTAGGACGTCCTAGTAAATTCGAGAGCATGGACGCTGACGCCATCGCAGAGGGCCGCCGACGCTGGCAGGCCCGGTTCGACGCCGCACGTACGCGTGAGGCCGACTTCACCACGCTCTCGGGGGATGCCGTAGAGCCGGTGTACGGGCCTCGCCCCGGGGACACGTACGACGGCTTCGAGCGGATCGGGTGGCCGGGGGAATACCCCTACACGCGCGGGCTGTACGCGACGGGCTACCGCGGGCGGACGTGGACCATCCGGCAGTTCGCCGGGTTCGGGAACGCCGAGCAGACCAACGAGCGGTACAAGAAGATCCTGGCCAACGGCGGCGGGGGGCTGTCGGTGGCCTTCGACATGCCGACCCTCATGGGCCGCGACTCCGACGACCCGCGCTCGCTCGGCGAGGTCGGGCACTGCGGGGTAGCCATCGACTCGGCCGCCGACATGGAGGTCCTCTTCAAGGGCATCCCGTTGGGTGACGTCACGACGTCGATGACGATCAGCGGGCCGGCCGTCCCCGTGTTCTGCATGTACCTGGTGGCGGCCGAGCGGCAGGGCGTGGACCCCGTCGTCCTCAACGGCACGCTCCAGACGGACATCTTCAAGGAGTACATCGCCCAGAAGGAGTGGCTCTTCCAGCCCGAGCCGCACCTGCGCCTCATCGGCGACCTCATGGAGTACTGCGCGACCGGCATCCCCGCCTACAAGCCGCTGTCCGTCTCCGGCTACCACATCCGCGAGGCCGGCTCCACGGCCGCGCAGGAGTTGGCGTACACCCTCGCCGACGGCTTCGGGTACGTCGAACTCGGCCTGTCCCGCGGCCTGGACGTGGACGTCTTCGCGCCCGGCCTGTCCTTCTTCTTCGACGCGCACGTCGACTTCTTCGAGGAGATCGCCAAGTTCCGCGCGGCGCGCAGGATTTGGGCCCGCTGGCTGCGGGACGTCTACGGCGCGCAGTCCGAGAAGGCCCAGTGGCTGCGCTTCCACACCCAGACCGCCGGCGTCTCGCTGACCGCGCAGCAGCCGTACAACAACGTGGTGCGTACGGCGGTTGAGGCCCTCGCCGCTGTCCTCGGCGGGACCAACTCGCTGCACACCAACGCCCTGGACGAGACCCTCGCGCTGCCCAGCGAGCAGGCCGCGGAGATCGCGCTGCGCACCCAGCAGGTGCTGATGGAGGAGACCGGGGTCGCCAACGTGGCGGATCCGCTGGGTGGTTCGTGGTACGTCGAGCAGCTCACCGACCGGATCGAGGCGGACGCCGAGAAGATCTTCGAGCAGATCAGGGAGCGGGGGTTGCGGGCCCACCCGGACGGTCAGCACCCGATCGGGCCGATCACCTCCGGCATCCTGCGCGGCATCGAGGACGGCTGGTTCACCGGCGAGATCGCCGAGGCCGCGTTCCAGTACCAGCGGTCCGTGGAGAAGGGCGACAAGCGGGTCGTGGGCGTCAATGTGCACCACGGGTCCGTCACCGGTGACCTGGAGATCCTGCGGGTCAGCCACGAGGTGGAGCGGGAGCAGGTACGGGAGTTGGGGGCGCGCAAGGGCGCCCGGGACGAGGCGGCCGTAGCGGCGGCCCTGGGCGCGATGCTCGCGGCGGCGCGGGACGGGTCGAACATGATCGGCCCGATGCTGGACGCGGCGCGGGCGGAGGCGACGCTGGGGGAGATCTGCGGGGTGCTGCGGGACGAGTGGGGGGTGTACACGGAGCCCGCCGGCTTCTAGGTCGTGTCCGCGAAGGCCCGTCGTCCGCCCGAAGGGCGGGCCCTGCGGCGTCTGGCGCGTGCTCTGGGGGTTTCCGGCCGGAGGTTGGGAGGGGCCGGGCGTAAGCCCTCGCGCTGGACGTACTTGGGCTTTCGCGCGGTGCGGCGAGTAGGGCACCTCCCACGCCCTTAAGGCAGTGGGGGAGCGTGCCGGGCGTCGAGGGGCGGGCTGGACTTCGCGAACGCGGCCTGAAGCGGCGGAGCCTGAGCGGTGCTGAGCGACGTCAGGCCGAGCAGCAGGACCTGGGTGAAGCTGTGGACCCACTCCTCGTCGGCCGGTTCCGCGCTGACCAGGGTGCGGTGCACCACCGCGCCCGCCACCACGTCGAAGATGAGGTCGGCCGTGCGGGCGGCTTCCTCGGGATCGGTCTCCGGGGGGAGTTCGCCGCGAGCCTGGGCCCGGGCCCTCCCCTCCACGACCAGGCATTTCTGGCGGTCGACGATCGACTCGCGGATGCGTTCGCGCAGGGCGTCGTCGTGGATGGACTCGGCGACCACCGCCATCAGCCCGCTCTTGGCCTCGGGGCGGGCGAGGATCGCCGCGAACTGGAGGACGACGCCTTCGATGTCGGCGGCCAGTGTGCCGCGGTCGGGGAGGTGGAGTTCGTCGAAGAGCTCCGCGACGGCGTCGACGACCAGTTCGTTCTTGCCGGCCCAGCGGCGGTAGAGGGTCGTTTTTGCAACCCCCGCGCGCGTGGCGACGTCTCCCAACGTGAGCTTGGACCAGCCGAGTTCGACCAGGGCCTCCCGGGTGGCCGCGAGGATCGCGGTGTCCGCGGTGGCGCTGCGCGGGCGTCCGGCGGCGCGTGGGACGGGAGTGCTGCTCTGCATCCCCCGACCATAACCGGCGGTTCCTGTGGTGCAGTGAGGGAGATCACTGGGTACCTGTATCCGGGAGAGAGCCTGTGCTATTACGCTACGGGTCGTAGCGAAACCACGGGCGCGGGGTGGGGACCCGGCGCCGAACAGCTCGCAACTGGCTTGCAACAGACCGGCTTTCTCAACGGCTTTCACAACGCTTTTCATTCACACGCGCGGACGGGGGAGGATAGACGCATGCAGCCACGGAACATGTCCATGAGCGGAGTCGTCGACCTCGCCGCGGTGAAGGCGGCCCAGGAGGCCAAGGTCAAGGCGGAGCAGGCGCGCGCCGAGACCGCCAGGCAGGGCGGCGGCGGGGCCGTCTCGCCGGCCGATCTGGTGATCGACGTAGATGAGGCGGGGTTCGAGAGCGAGGTCCTGCAGCGGTCCACCGAGGTCCCGGTCGTCATCGACTTCTGGGCCGAGTGGTGCGAGCCGTGCAAGCAGCTGAGCCCGCTCCTGGAGCGGCTCGCGCTTGATTACAACGGACGCTTCGTCCTTGCCAAGATCGACGTCGACGCCAATCAGATGCTGATGCAGCAGTTCGGGGTGCAGGGCATCCCGGCCGTCTTCGCGGTGGTCGCGGGGCAGGCGCTGCCGCTCTTCCAGGGGGCCGCTCCCGAGTCGCAGATCCGGGAGACCCTGGACCAGTTGATCCAGGTCGCCGAGCAGCGCTTCGGTCTCACCGGGTTGGACGTCGACCCCGACGCCGCGCCGGGCGACCGTCCCGAGGCCGTGGCCGAGATGCCGGCGGGACCCTACGACGCGCTGCTCGAAGCCGCCGTGCAGGCCCTGGACGCGGGGGACTTCGGCGGGGCCGTGCAGGCCTACAAGAACGTGCTGAGCGACGACCCGGCCAACACCGAGGCCAAACTGGGGCTCGCCCAGGCCGAGTTGCTGCAGCGGGTGTCGACGCTCGACCCGCAGCAGGTGCGTACCGAGGCGGCCGAGAAGCCGGGTGACGTGCCCGCGCAGATCGCCGCCGCCGACCTGGATCTGGTGGGCGGTCACGTCGAGGACGCGTTCAGCCGGCTCATCGACACCGTGCGGCGCACGGTGGGTGACGACCGGGATGCCGTACGGCTGCGGCTGTTGGAGCTCTTCGAGGTCGTCGGGGCCGATGACCCCAGGGTGACGGCGGCCCGGCGGGCACTGGCGCGGGCGCTGTTCTGAGCGGGGCGCGGGGCCCGTTCTGACCAGTCGGTAAACCTCGTGACCTGTGTTGCCGGAGTGAAAGATTTGCCGACGGAGTGTCACTGCGGCCGCGCTTTACCAAAACTTGGTAATCGCGGCCGCTGTTACTTGGAGTAAGTCGAGGGCGTTGATCTGTCGGATTCCGCCCGGGTGTCAACTGATTTGTCCTGGCCCACGATGACACCCAGCGTCGTCGGCCGATACCGGCGGGTCGTTGTTCGGTTATCCGGCCGTTACTACCCAGTAACGAAGCCCCTTGTGCAGGCGGCGAGAATGCACCACGATCGGCCACGCTCGGTCCATCGCCGTACCCCGACAGCCGGTCGGGCCGACGGATTTTTCTGGGTCCCCACCGAGTAGAGCCGGAAACAATGGAGTCGGCTCTTGGGCAGGGGGGTCTTCGCCGCACGGCGGAGCCTGTCCAGCAAGGTTGTGCGTGATGTGCGTCAGGCGCGACCAGTGGTTGTCGCTCGGGGGTGATCGCCGGTGATCGGTGCGCGGTTCGCGCCTCCGAGGACGGGCGCTCCCCTTCCCGAGGACGTAGCACTTCTCCCATCCCTGCCCGGCTGAGCCGCCAACTGGGGGCAGTCAGGGCCAGGAGATGTACGTCCGAGAAGGAGGAAATATGGAGTCCCAGGTGCGTGGCGGGACGAGATGGAAGCGCTTCGCTGTGGTCATGGTGCCCAGCGTCGCCGCTACGGCGTGTATAGGTGTCGCCCTCGCGCAGGGTGCTCTCGCCGCGTCATTCAGCGTTTCGGGTCAGTCGTTCAAGGTGACGGCGGACTCGCTCGAGGGCAAGGGCTTCGCCCAGTACGGCGCGCTCGACTCGGGCTACACCATGACCGGCGGGAGCGCGCTGCACCCGGTCGCGGTCTCGTCGTTCAAGACCGCCAAGATCACCAACATGTGCCAGTCGGTGGTCACCCCGAACATCCCGGTGCTCGGGTCCGTCAGCCTCGTGCTGCGGGCAGGCGGCAGCGGTACGCCGGTCGAGGCCGACAACCTGTACATCGACGTCGAGGACCTCAGCGCCGACGCTGTGTTCCACAACATCGACATCGGTGTGGCCGCCGGAGACACGGGCCCGACGAAGGACGGCGGCCAGGGTCCGGGCATGAAGGGCGGCAAGGAGGCGGCGAACCCGTACGGGTTCGCGCAGCAGGCCGAGTCGGTCGAGCTGACCAAGGTGAAGCAGACGGCGTGGGCCACCACTGCCGGAACCTTCAAGCTCAGCGGACTGAAGATGTCGGTCTCGGCCGGCACCCACGAGTGCTACTAGGCACTTGACGGCGGGCGGGGGAGCCGGTGGCGCCCCCGCCCGTCCACCTTCCACCAGCGCCTTCACACAAGGTGCGACTCTCCACCACAGCAACGCCGTACCAGGGAGCTGTTTTCCATGAGCGCCGAGACTCCTGCCGCACCCGGCCAGTTCGCCCGCCGGAGGCTGCAGTTTCGTGCCTGGCGTGGCACGAGGCCGTTCTGGGCCGGTCTGTTCGTCATGCTCGGCGGACTCCCGATCGCCTACTTCCCGTACGCACATCTCCAGGTGGGGCATCTGACCCTGGCGATGGCGACCACCGCGGGCGCCGGGTCCCTGATCATCGGCGTGCTGCTCGTGGTCCTGGGCTTCAGCCTCTGGTTCCAGAAGCACGTGCGCACCTTCGCCGGTGTCGCGTCGATCCTGCTGGCGCTGGTGTCCATCCCCGTGTCCAACCTCGGCGGCTTCCTGATCGGCTTCCTCCTCGCCATTGTCGGCGGGGCGCTGGCCGTGTCGTGGGCGCCGGGTGTGCCGCCGGAGCCGCAGTCGCTGCAGGACGTCGCACAGGGAGAGGGCGGCGACCCCGCCGAGGCCGCCACACCGTACGAGGCGGCCCCGCACGACTCCGCGTCGTACTACGCCAAGCCTCAGGAGCCCGCGCCGTACGAGTCCGCCGACGGTACGGGTGAGCCGAACGATCTGTCAGGAACGAGCCCGGTGAGCAACGGGGCGAACGGGAGGCACAGTGCCGGCTGACGAGGTGACCCACGGGACTGATGTGGACGAGTCCCGTGTGAGAACCGGGCCGCGGCATGCGGCACCCAAGAAGCCGCTGTTCACCAGGCTCCACATGCCCGCCGGCAAGGCGATAGCCACGGTGGCGATGCCGACCGCCGTGATCATGGGGTTCGGATTCACGTCCTCGCTCGCTCTCGCCGACAACGGCGCGACGGCCTCGCCGTCGGCCAAGAGCCTGACGGCCGACGAGTACAAGGACTGTGTCGCCGCCATCGCCGGGTCGACGGCGAGCCCCTCGGCCACGCCGTCCACGTCCGCGAGCGAGTCCGCCGACTCCTCCAAGGACGAGGCGACGCCCTCGGCTACGGCCACCGGCGACGCCGACTCGGGCAAGACCGCTTCGGGTTCGTCGGATTCAGGTTCCGACGACGAAGACACGGCCACGCCCACGCCGTCCGCCTCGGCGAGCAAGACGACGGATTCGAGCGGTTCGTCGAGCAGCACCGCGACCGCGACGCCCTCCGCGTCCGAGAGCAGTGGCAGCCTGCTGGACACCATCGGCGACGCCATCACCGGGATCCTCACCGGCGGTTCGTCGGACTCCGACTCGACGGCGAGCGCCACCCCGACGCCGACCGCGTCCGCCTCGGCGAGCGCCACGAAGGACTCGTCCACCGACGACTCCTCCAGCGGGTCCGACACCGTCAAGGACACGGTCAAGAAGGTCACCGACACGGTCGACGACACCGTGAAGGACACGACCGACACCGCGACCAAGGCGGCCGAGGACGCGGCCACCGCGACCGCTTCGGCCACGGCCACCCCGAGCCCGTCCGCGAGCGAGAGCGCCGACACCTCGGACTGCCCGGTCGCCACGGACGACACCAGCGGCGTCGACAACAAGGTGCTGCTGCCGGACGACCCCTGGTACCTGAACGCCAGCTCGCTGCTGCTCAAGGGTGCCGACTACCAAGGCGTCGTCGAGGTGAAGACCGCCAGCGGCAAGGTCAAGAAGGTCCTGAAGTACGTCATCTCCGGCGGGACCGACATCGGCGACCTGCACCAGACGGTGAACGACAAGCAGTCCGGCAAGACGTACCACGTGCAGGCGGCCTCGGGCTCGACGTCCACCATCCGCGACGGCGACACGGTGATGTACACGGAGTCCATCTCGGGCAACCTGTTCGGGCTGATCCCGATCACGTTCGACCCGGACAACCCGCCGCCGCTGAACATCCCGCTGATCTACTTCACCAACGTGAAGGTGGTCCAGGCCGGCCAGTTCGGCGGCACGCTGACCGTCCCCGGACTGCACAGCTACCAGAACTGAGCCCGTCCACAAGCCCGTTCGGGAGCCGCGAAGGAGCAGTGCCCCGCCGAGTACCCACTCGGCGGGGCACTGCTCTGTCCGGTGCGCAGTTGTCCACCAGGGAGGACGGATGATCGACTTCGCCTTCGAGCCGCGTGCCGACGACGACTCCTGGTCACCTGACTGGCGACCACCGTCCGCGGACCTGAACGCCTCGGACTTCTGTCTGCTGTACTTCAAGGCCGACCTGCGGCTGGTCGTCCACGGCGTGCAACTCGGCGTGCGGCTGCTGGGAGAACCCGTGGTCGACATCGCCCTGCTGCTGGACTACGCGGTGCGAGAGCTGGAGACCAGCGCTGACATCGCGGTCGAGGCCTCCGTCACCCAGCACGTCTACTCCTTCCACCGCGACGCGGGCACGGTCACTCTCACGACCGAGTGGCCTCCGGCCAAGGTCGAACTGAGCTGGGAGGAACTGCGCGGGCTCGTGGAGCGGGCGAAGGCGGAGGCCGTACGGCTGATCACCACCGCCCACCCCGCGCTGCGCGCCAACACCTGGCTCAGGGAAACGGTAGGAACACCCTCGGCCGCGTGAGCCGACTGCGGACGGACCGAGGGCGCCCCCTGTCGCAGGGGGCGCCCTCAGCGCCGTACAAGAGCCTTCAGCGGTACGTCAGTTGCCCTCGCCGCCGCCGAGGTGGTGGACGCGGAGCATGTTCGTGGTGCCGGCCACGCCGGGGGGCGAGCCGGCGGTGATGATGACGGTCTCGCCCGGGTTGAAGCGGTTGATCTTGGCGATCTCGCCGTCGACCATGTCGACCATCTCGTCCGTGCTGTTGACGAACGGCACCACGTGCGACTCCACGCCCCAGCTGAGCGTCAGCTGGTTGCGGGTGCTCTCGTCGGTCGTGAACGCGACGATCGGCTGCGAGGCGCGGTAGCGGGACAGCCGGCGGGCGGTGTCACCGGACTGCGTGAACGCCACCAGGGCCCGGCCGCCGAGGAAGTCGGCGATCTCGCACGCGGCACGCGCGATCGAACCACCCTGCGTCCGCGGCTTCTTGCCCGGCACGAGCGGCTGCAGGCCCTTGGAGAACAGCTCCTCCTCGGCCGCCTGGACGATCTTCGACATCGTCTGCACGGTCTCGATCGGGTAGGCGCCCACCGAGGACTCGGCGGACAGCATGACCGCGTCCGCGCCGTCCAGGATCGCGTTGGCCACGTCGGAGGCCTCGGCGCGCGTGGGGCGGGAGTTGGTGATCATCGACTCCATCATCTGGGTCGCCACGATCACCGGCTTGGCGTTGCGCCGGCACAGCTCCACCAGGCGCTTCTGCACCATCGGGACCTTCTCCAGCGGGTACTCGACGGCGAGGTCGCCACGGGCCACCATCACCGCGTCGAAGGCCGCGACCACGGCCTCCATGTTCTCGACCGCCTGCGGCTTCTCCACCTTGGCGATGACGGGGACCCGGCGGCCCTCCTCGTCCATCACCTTGTGGACGTCGTACACATCGCTCGCGTCGCGGACGAAGGACAGGGCGACCATGTCGCAGCCCATCCGCAGCGCGAAGCGCAGGTCCTCGACGTCCTTCTCGGACAGCGCGGGCACGTTGACCGCCGTGCCGGGCAGGTTGATGCCCTTGTGGTCGGAGATGACGCCGCCCTCGATGACGATCGTCTTCACGCGGGGGCCTTCGACGCTGAGGACCTTCAGCTCGACGTTGCCGTCGTTGATGAGGACCTGGTCGCCGCGGGAGACGTCACCGGGCAGGCCCTTGTACGTCGTACCGCAGATGGTCTTGTCGCCCGGGATGTCCTCGGTGGTGATGGTGAACTCGTCACCGCGCACCAGCTCGACGGGACCCTCCGCGAAGGTCTCCAGGCGGATCTTCGGGCCCTGCAGGTCGGCGAGGACGCCGATGGCACGGCCGGTCTCCTTGGCCGCGGCACGGACGCGGTCGTACCGCCCCTGGTGCTCGGCGTGGGTGCCGTGGCTGAAATTGAAACGGGCCACATTCATACCGGCCTCGATCAGCGAGACCAGTTGTTCGTGGGAGTCGACCGCGGGGCCGAGAGTACAGACGATTTTCGAACGGCGCATGGGACGATCCTATCGGTTTGTTTCGCTACGGAATATTCCGTCTGGCGGAAGATACAAATGGGCGGGCATGCGCTCAGGCGTTGTAATTTCCGACCAGTGCATAGGTCTGTGTCGCGATCTCCAATTCCTCGTCCGTCGGCACCACCGCGACCGCGACCCGCCCGGACGCCGACGAGATCAGCCGCGGCTCATCACTCCGTACGGCGTTCAGCGCCCCGTCGACCTCAAGCCCCAGCAGCTCCAGGCCCGCGACGGCGGCTTCCCGCACCGCGCCCGCGTTCTCCCCGACCCCCGCGGTGAAGGCGACCGCGTCCACCTTGCCGAGTACCGCGCAGTAGGCACCGATGTACTTCTTCAACCGGTGAATGTAGATGTCGAAGGCGAGTTCCGCCTGTTCGTCGCCCTCGTCGATCCGGCGCCGGATCTCCCGCATGTCGTTGTCCCCGCACAACCCGATCAGACCGCTCTTCTTGTTGAGAAGAGTGTCGATCTCATCGGTGGACATTCCGCCAACACGCATCAAATGGAAGATGACGGCCGGATCCAGGTCTCCCGACCGCGTCCCCATCACCAGCCCCTCCAACGGCGTCAGCCCCATGGACGTGTCCACACACCGCCCACCCCGCACGGCCGAGGCGGACGCCCCGTTCCCGAGGTGCAGCACGATGACATTGACGTCCTCGGGCGCCCTGCCGAGCAGCTTCGCCGTCGCCCGCGACACATACGCGTGCGAGGTCCCGTGGAACCCGTACCGCCGAATCCGGTACGCGTCGGCGGTCGCCACGTCGATCGCGTACCGCGCTGCCGACTCCGGCATCGTCGTGTGGAACGCCGTGTCGAACACGGCCACCTGCGGCAGATCGGGCCGCAACGCCATCGCGGTCCGGATCCCGACGAGGTTCGCCGGATTGTGCAACGGCGCGACGGGGATGAGCCGTTCGATCTCGGCGAGCACGGCGTCGTCGATGACGGTGGGCGCGGTGAAGCTCTGCCCACCGTGCACGACCCGATGCCCGATGGCGGCCAACTCCGGTGAGTCCAGGCCGAGTCCGTCTTTCGACAGCTCTTCGGCCACGGCCTTCAGGGCGGCCTCGTGATCGGGGATCGGGCCGGTGGACTCCCGTACGGCACCGGTCGTGACGCAGGTGTGCTTGAACCGGGAGGTCTCCTCGCCGATGCGCTCGACGAGTCCGAGCGCGAGGCGGCTGCTGTCCGCCATGTCGAGCAGCTGGTACTTCACCGACGAGGAGCCGGAGTTGAGGACGAGGACACGGGCCGGGGCGGGGGCGGGGCTCACTGGGGGGTTGCCTTCTCGGTCGGGGACTGCGCGGGGGCCTTGAGGTGTTGCGCCGGGGTCTTGGGGTGCTGTGCCTGGATCGCCGTGATGGCGACGGTGTTGACGATGTCCGAGACGAGGGCGCCCCGGGACAGGTCGTTGACCGGCTTGCGCAAGCCCTGCAACACCGGGCCGACGGCGATCGCGCCGGCCGAACGTTGCACGGCCTTGTAGGTGTTGTTGCCGGTGTTCAGGTCGGGGAAGATCAACACGCTTGCCTGACCGGCGACTTCGGACTCCGGCATCTTGGTGGCGGCGACGCTCGGCTCGACGGCGGCGTCGTACTGGATCGGCCCCTCGATGCGCAGGTCGGCCCGCCGCAGCCGGACCAGTTCGGTGGCCTCGCGCACCTTGTCGACGTCGGCGCCCGAGCCGGACGTACCGGTGGAGTACGACAGCATCGCGATCCGGGCCGCGACGCCGAACTGCTCGGCGGTGGCGGCCGATTGGATGGCGATGTCGGCCAACTGCTCGGCGTTCGGGTCGGGGTTGACGGCGCAGTCGCCGTACACCAGCACCTTGTCGGCGAGGCACATGAAGAAGACGGACGAGACGATGTCGGCGTCCGGCTTCGTCTTGATGATCTCGAAGGCGGGCCGGATGGTCGCGGCGGTGGAGTGCACGGCGCCGGAGACCATGCCGTCGGCGAGGCCCTCCTGCACCATCAGGGTCCCGAAGTAGTTCACGTCGGCGACGACGTCGTAGGCGAGTTCGACGGTCACGCCCTTGTGGGCGCGGAGCTTGGCGTACTTCTCGGCGAAGCGGTCGCGGAGTTCGGAGGTGGCCGGGTCGATCAACTGGGCCGCGGAGAGGTCGATGCCGAGGTCGGCGGCCCGCTTGCGGATCTGGTCCTCGGGGCCGAGCAGGGTCAACTCGCAGACACCGCGCCGCAGTAGGACCTCGGCGGCGTGCAGGACGCGGGGTTCGGTGCCCTCGGGGAGGACGATCCGGCGCTTGTCGGAGCGGGCCCGCTCCAGGAGCGTGTGCTCGAACATCATCGGGGTGAGCCGGTCGCTGCTCGGCGCCGAGACCCGCTTGAGCAGGTCGCTCGTGTCGACGTACCGCTCGAAGAGACCGAGCGCGGTCTCCGCCTTGCGCGGGGTGGCCGCGTTCAACTTCCCTTCCAGGGCGAAGAGTTCGCCGGCGGTGGGGAAGGAGTTCCCGGCCACCGAGACCACCGGGGTGCCGGGCGCGAGGCGGGCGGCGAGGGTGAGGATGCCGTGGCTGGGCACCTCGTTCAGGGTGAGCAGGACGCCGGCTATCGGCGGGGTGCCGGCACTGTGCGCGGCCAGCGCGCCGATGACGAGGTCGGCGCGGTCGCCCGGGGTGACGACGAGGCAGCCAGGGGTCAGCGCCTTGAGGAAGTTGGGCAGCATCGCCCCACCGAAGACGAAGTCGAGCGCGTCCCGGGCGAGCCCGGAGTCGTCCCCGAGGAGGACCTTGCCGCCGAGGGCGTGGGTGATCTGGGCGACGGTCGGCGCGGAGAGCGCGGGCTCGTCCGGTACGACGTAACAGGGCACCGGCAGCCGGGTGGTGAGCCGCTGGGCGATCTCGTCCCGGTCCTCGCGGGCGACCCGGTTGGTGACCATGGCGAGGACGTCGCAGCCGAGGCCGTCGTAGGCGCGATAGGCGTTGCGCGTCTCCGCGAGCACGGACTCGGCGGTCTGCTTGCGGCCGCCGACGACGGGGATCACGGAGGCGCCGAACTCGTTCGCGAGGCGGGCGTTGAGGGACAGCTCGTCCGGGAACTGGGTGTCCGCGTAGTCGGTACCCAGGACGAGGACGACGTCGTAGTCACGGGCGACGAGATGGAACCGGTCGACGAGCGTCGACACCAGTTCGTCCGTCCCCTGCTCGGCCTGGAGGGCGGAGGCCTCGTGGTAGTCCATGCCGTAGACGGTGGCCGGGTCCTGTGAGAGCCGGTAGCGCGCACGCAGCAGTTCGAACAGGCGATCGGGGCCGTCGTGGACGAGGGGTCGGAACACCCCCACCCGGTCGACCTGGCGGGTCAGGAGTTCCATGACCCCCAGCTCGACGACCTGACGGCCGTCGCCGCGGTCGATCCCGGTCACGTACACGCTGCGGGTCACGCGTGGTCTCCTCTTCCGGTTCCGGCAGATTCTGACGGTTTCCGGTTCTCGGGGCTTCTGGTTCTCAGGGTTTCTGGCTGCCCGTTTCGACGGTCATAAAAATCGCCCACCTGGGTGAGCGGAACCCTCTTGACAATACCTCCGGGGGTGGTTAAGGCGCCCGTCAGTCCGGTGGGAGCGGCGACGCCCTGGGGGACGTGAAACAATCGGGTCCGGCTCACCGGTCTCAACAGCGAGCAGGAGACACAGCACGATGCGCATCGGAGTTCTCACCGCAGGCGGCGACTGCCCCGGCCTGAACGCCGTGATCCGATCGGTCGTGCACCGAGCGGTCGACAACTACGGCGACGAGGTCATCGGCTTCGAGGACGGCTACGCCGGACTGCTCGAAGGCCACTACCGCAACCTCGACCTGGACGCGGTCAGCGGCATCCTCGCCCGCGGCGGCACGATCCTGGGCTCGTCCCGACTGGAGCGGGACCGCCTCCGCGAGGCCTGCGAGAACGCGCTGGACATCGCGCGCGACTTCGGGATCGACGCGCTGATCCCGATCGGCGGGGAGGGGACGCTGACGGCGGCGCGCATGCTGTCGGACGCCGGCCTGCCGGTCGTAGGAGTCCCCAAGACGATCGACAACGACATCTCGTCGACGGACCGCACATTCGGGTTCGACACGGCGGTCGGGGTCGCGACGGAGGCGATGGACCGCCTGAAGACGACGGCGGAGTCGCACCAGCGGGTGATGGTCGTCGAGGTCATGGGCCGGCACGCGGGCTGGATCGCGCTGGAGTCCGGGATGGCGGCGGGCGCGCACGGCATCTGCCTGCCCGAGCGCCCCTTCGACCCGGCCGACCTGGTCAAGATGGTCGAGGAACGCTTCGCTCGCGGCAAGAGGTTCGCCGTCGTGTGCGTGGCCGAGGGCGCGCACCCGGCCGAGGGTTCCATGGACTACAACAAGGGCGAGATCGACCAGTTCGGCCATGAGCGCTTCCAGGGCATCGGCACGGCGCTGGCCTACGAGTTGGAGCGCCGCCTCGGCAAGGAGGCCAAGCCGGTCATCCTCGGCCACATCCAGCGCGGCGGCGTACCGACCGCGTACGACCGGGTGTTGGCGACGCGCTTCGGCTGGCACGCGGTGGAGGCTGCGCACCAGGGGGAGTTCGGGCGGATGACCGCGCTGCGGGGGACGGACGTGGTGATGGTGCCGTTGGCTGAGGCGGTCACCGAGTTGAAGACGGTGCCGAAGGATCGGATGGACGAGGCGGAGTCGGTTTTCTAGGCTCCAACTCCTGGCTTCTGGCCGGGTTTTGGCGCCGGGGCACCGGGTGTTCAGTAGGTGCTCTTCTCGACCATGGACCAGAAACGGCTGATGATCTGGTCGAGGAAGTCCCGGCCGGCCTCGTTCGCGTCGACGGCGGAGTTGCCGCCGCCCCAGTTGAGGGTGGCGACCATCTGCGCCTGGTAGTCCTCGTGCAACTCCTGGAGGGAGTCCTCCAGGAGTCGCCGGTCCAGCGACACCATCTTGCCGATCTGCCGTACGTAGGCCTGCCAGCGGGTGGTCATGGCGCTGCGCAGAAGTTCCGCGAGGCGGGTGTCGCGGCCGGTGACGCTGATGAAGTCGGGCAGCGAGAGGTCGAGCAGATCGGCGAGCGCGGAGGACTGGCGCTCGGTGCCGCGCCACTGGTCGTGCTCCTCCATCCGTAGATACGCGAGGAGTTCGAGCCCGACGGCACGGGCGACGTCCTCCGGCGCGAGTCCCCGGGCGAGGCGGTGCTCACGCAGCGTGCGTGGCTTGCCGATGAGTTCGGCCGGGGAACACCACAACACACCGGACAGCGCGGTGAGTTCGGGACCGGAGGGCGCGGTGAGTCCTCGCTCCCAGGCGATGACCAGGTCAGGCGTGACGTAAGGGAGCCCGTACGAGGCACGCATGCCGTACGCGACGTGTTCGGGACCCATGTTGAGCGCGGTACGTAGCCGCCGGGCGGCGGGCGCGTCGAACGGCGGGGTGGGTGGCGTGGGCGGCGTGGACTGGCTGGGTTGAACTGGGGGTCGGCGCACGGGGCACAAGCTAGGGGCGCCGGAGTGCGGTTACTACGGTCTGTTCGGCCAGGATTACGGATTGTAGGAACGTACGGATTCGGTCGGGTGGCAGCCGTGGAGCGCGGCCGGGGTGGGGGAGATCGGTGACGCTGAGTGGTGGCGGCGAGGGGTGAGGGGTGGGCAGGGGGCGGGTGCCGGTCTATGAATATGCCTCCCTACCTTGCCATTTGCCGGTGCGGCGGACTTCGGGGGTCGTTCTGTCGGCGTCCTGTCGGCGTCGGGTGTGTGGGCGGGGATCGAAGGGGAGTGCGTTTGTGGTGGGGGTGGTGATCGGGTGTGGGGGGAAGTGGGGGGCGGCGCAAAGTCGTCGGTGGGTGGGTGGGGGGGGGGTGTTCGGTGGGCGGGGGCGGGTGGGTTGTTCAGGTGCGGGTTGCGGCTGCGGCCGCATCTAGCACCAGTCGCCAGGGGAACTCCTTGGGCCTGCCCTGCCCGGGCTGGTTCGGTACGAAGCCGCCCTCGCCGTACAGGAGTTGGACGCCCATGGCGCGCAACTCGGCTGCGCTGCGCTCGAATTGCCGGTGCTGTACGTAGGCCGAGTTGACGCAGGGCATCGCGATGATGGGGATGCGCTTGCCGATGCCTTCGGCGACGACACCGACCACGAAGTCGTGAGTGAGTCCCAGCGCCCATGAGTTGACCGTGTTGAAGGTCGCCGGTGCGAACGCGATGACGTCCGCCTTCGGCCAGACGTCCGGCTCGCCGGGCATCTTGTACTCGCTGCGGACGGGGTGGTCTGTCAGCCGGGCCAGTTCGCTGAGTTGGGGTTCGAGCCAGCGGGCTGCGGTGGGGGTGAGGCCTAGGCATACGTCGAAGTTGCGGGACTGGGCGTCCTTGATGACCTTGGCGATGTCGAGGGTGGGGGGTGCGGCGGAGGCGAAGAGGTAGAGGACAGGGTTGGTCGTGGTCATGGGAGCCATCCGATCACACACAACGGCCCCTGCTCGGGAGGGAGTCGGGACGGAAGCGCGCGCCTGAGTGGCCCGGCCTGGGTACTGTTCCGGTGGCCGCTCAGAACGGAGACCGGTATGCCCTCACTGGACGACAACCACACGGGCGCCCGTATCAGGGAACAGCGCAGACTGGCCCGACTCACCCAGCGCCAGCTCGCCGCTCGGCTGCCCTATTCCTACAGCCTCCTGAACCAGGTGGAATGCGCCGCCCGACCGGCCACGGCCGACTTCGTCGCCGCCGTCGCCCGCGTACTCCAGATCGACGTCACCGTGCTCACCGGGCAGCCGTACGTGACCGAGTTGCAGCGCGACCGGCTCGCCGAACTGGTACGGCCGATCCGGGAGTCCCTCGACCTCTACGACCTCGGCCCGAACCCGGATCTGACGGTCCGGTCGGCGGATCAGCTCATGGCTGGGGCCGATCACCTGTGCGCGGAGGTCCGGGCCACACGCCTGCGCAACGCGGCCCGCGAACTGCCGGGCCTGGTCGCCGAACTCACCCACAGCGCTTGGTCGACGCCCTCGACCGAAATGTGGCAGGCACTGGCCTCGACCTATCGCACGGCACACGACATCAGCGTGAAGCTCGGCTACTACGACCTCTCCTCGGTCGCCCTGGACCGTATGGCCTGGGCGGCGGAGCGCGCTTCCGACGCCTGCCTGGGCGCGGTGCGCCAGTACATGCGGGCGCTGGTCTACTTCCGTGAGGGGGAGTACGGGATCGGGCAGCGGCTGATCGCCTCGGGGCACACTGTGGTCGGCCAGGCTGCCAAGACCCGTGAGGCCTTGGCGGTCACCGGACAACTCCATCTCGGAGGCTCCGTCATTGCCGCGCGCGCTGACGACGAGGCAGGCGTCGGTCGGCACATCACCGAGGCCCACAGGATTGCGAAGCGCATCGGAGACGCTTCCGAGGTGCACTGGCTCAGTTTCGGGCCAGCCAACGTCGCCCTGCACAAGATGTCCGCCGCCGTCGAGATGCGGCGCTACGACGACGCACTCAAGCAGGCTCGGACGATCAGGCTGCCTTCGCAACTGGCGACTTCCCGCCGCGCGCACTTCCTGATCGACCAGGCACGCACCGAGATGGAGACCGGGCACACCGAGGCTGCCCTGAAGTCACTGGTCGAGGCGCGTCGTCTGGCTCCCGAACAGACTCGCTACCACCCGGCGGCCCGGGACACGATCACGGGTCTGGTGCACCTGTCCCGGCGGACGCCGGACACGCTCAGCCACATGGCGGCGTGGGCCGGCTTGTAGCCCGACTGCGATCCCAACGCTCACAGATCCGTGAGCGTTCCGCTCCGCTCGCAGCGTCACGATGTACTCACACCTGGTCAACGCCCTTGCTGTCGGACCTCGTTCGACGCGGGGTGCGCTTCGGCAGTCGAGCGAACGACTCCGGGGCCGGCCAACGCTGCTGAGGAGCGCCGACATGACGAACGGTACTGCCCTGCGAAAGCCGGAGGTCAAGATGACCATCCGGGTGTACTCGGTGAACGGCGACGGCATAGTCACCGAGGATCGGGGCGTCGTGAACATCCTGGAGGGGCAGGAGCTGCCGCTGGGCTCTGGCGTCCTGCCGTGCCGGTGCTACTGCTGCACGGCGCAGGGAGACCAGCTTGCCAAGCCTTCACGCCCGGAGGCGTCGCCTGACATCGCGCGCATGCGGGCCGACGCGGTCGAATTCCTCGACGTGTGCGTGCCGTTGCCACGCTACGAGGATGTGCAGAACGCCGCGGCCGACTGCCATCGCAACCTGCTGAAGCTGATCCCCGAAGTCGAGCAGCTCGCGGGACGCCTCCCGGATGACGACATCCCGGCCAAGGTCGCGGAGGCCGGAGTCGTAGAAGCCCGGCGCCGCCTCTACGAGATCGAGGCCGTGGGCCTGGACGGTGAGGTCAAGCGAGTCCAACGGTTGGCCCGTTCCGTCCTCGCACTCTGCGATCACCATGACTCTCTGACCGGCCTCACGATGTGCCTGGTCTGTGACGACCCGATCCAAGACGGCGAAGAATCCCAGCCGTACGACAAGGTCAGCTCCTCGGGCGGCGTGGCGAGGGCGGGACGTATCCATGCCAAGTGCGCCAACAGGCTGCTCCATCGCTGACGAAGATCTCCCCGCCCCCAACAGGGGCCCCATGGCAGCCGTTTCGGGTCAGGGCGGCGCCGAACCCAGGCTCCTCTCGTAAGAAGGGAACACCCGTGACCGCTACCCTCGACCACCCCGCAGGCACTCGTACCCGGGACCCGCAGCAACTCCTCAACGCCGTCGCCCCGCACATCACCGAACTGACCATGAACATCTTCGACTCGGGGATGAGCATCTGGGACCGCGAGACAGCCCTGCTGCTACGAGACCACACGATGGTCCGCGACATGGCCGAACGCATTCTGGGCAACGCCGTCATGTACGTGATGGGCTCCATCGAGAACCCGGACGTGCACCTCGGTGTCGGCAAGTTGGTCGACATCGGCGTGCACCAACTCATCCTCGACACGCACGACTGGTTCGGCATCTGCCGTCTGTACAACGGTGCCCGGTACAAGCACCATGCCCCGTTCATCCAGCGCCGCAACGACGGCCTGTGCCTGCGCACCGGAGACTTCCTGAAGAGCCAAGGCTGGCCCGTGGACGAGGAGTTGTGGGCCATCGACGGCACGGACTGCTCGCCGTGCGACGACAAGGTTCCGGACAGCCACTGACCGCCCGCTACAGTCGGCCCCCGTTCTCCCGTTCCCAGGGGAGAGCGGGGGCTCCAGCACCCCGACACGATGCAGAGGAACGACGCCGTGCCCGTACCCCACGACATCCCGGCCGAGACCGAACTGTGGGACGCCTACGCCGAGTCCGCGTTCAAGGGCGAGGCCGAGCCCTCGTTCTGCTGGACGCAGTACGCCGGTCACGGCCCCGGCCCCGAACTGCTCGGCGACCCGCGCAGCGTGCTGGAGATCGGGTGCGGAACCGGTCGTGCCCTCGCGTACCTTGCGGGGCGGGGTGTCAGCGCGCAGGGTGTCGACCTTTCGCGGGTCATGGTCGAGAAGGTGAGCGAGCGGTGGGGTGACACCGGCGCCGAGTTCGCGTGCGGTGAGGTCCTGGAGTACCTCGCCTCGTGCGATGACACGTACGACGCGGTCTACTCGATCTTCGGTGCGGCCTGGTTCGTCGACCCGGGGCGGCTGTTTCCGCTTGTACGGGCGCGGCTCAACCCGGGCGGTGTCTTCGTGTTCTCGCAACCGCCGGCGATCCCCGGTGCGTACGGGCCGCAGGGCATGTACAAGGGGGGCTTCGCGGGCAGGGCCATGTTCACGTACCGGTACAGCTATCGGCCTGCGGTTTGGGAACGGTTGCTGACTCGGGCCGGGTTCTCGTCGGTTGTGGCGGCCGTGCTTGATGCGCCTGAGCCTGGACATATTGGGACGTTGATTGTGCGCGGCGAGGCTTAGTGGCAGTCCGCGACGAACCGGACGGGTATGCGGGGCGCTTCTCTCGCCGGTTGGCGACGGCCTTCCGTGCGCGAAGGCAGACGGTGCTGCGGGTTCTGGGGTGCGTGGTGCGGGAGTGCGCGGTGGAGTGGGGGCTCGGGAGTTTTCGGGGGTGTGGGTTGGGAGGAGGTGACGCGGGGTGGGGTGGTGGTTATTGCTGCTGCTCGGCCCAGGTGCGGGCCTGGTCGGCTTCGGGGATGTCACCGGCTCGGGCGTAGGCGTCAGAGGCCTGGAGCCAGCAGTCCCGGGCGTCGGCGGGACGGCCGGCGCCCGCATGGACGAGGGCGAGGTTGTGGAGGACCCCGCCTGTCCCATACCAGTCCTCGAACTCCCGGTAGACCTCCAACGCCCGGCCGTACCCCTCGACCGCCTCCTCCGCCCTGCCAGCCGCCTCCAGGGCGACGCCGAGGTCGTTCCACGTGCCCGCCTCGCCGTGGCGGTCCCCGACGGCTTGGTACAGGTCAAGGGCCCGGGTGTGCGCCTTGATCGCCTCTTCCACCCGGCCCGCCTCCCCCAGAGCGATGCCGAGTCCGTGCCACGCGCGGGCCTCGCGGAGGCGGTTCCCTAGGCCCTGATGCAGGTCACGGGCCCGGGTGTGCGCCTCGATGGCCTCCTCCACCTGGCCCGCCTCCCGCAGGGCGATGCCGAGGTGGTCCCACGCGATGGCCTCGTCCGATCGGTCCCCAAAACGGCGAGAGCCCTCCACCGCGGCCTGGCCCACAACGACCCAGTCATCGAAGTACCGCCGCCACTCCAGGTATTCCCCCAGGCATACGGCCAGCCGCATCGCCCTCCCCGCGAACCGCTCCCGCTCCGCCCACCCCACCGCAGCCACCAAACCCGACCGCTCCCCGTCCAACCACCCCAACGCCTCCACCCGCCCCCCGAACCGCTCCGGCACCTCAACTCCCGGCAACCACCGCAACCAGTCATCAGCCGCATCCGCCCACCCGACATAGAAATCCAGCACCCGCCCCCGAGCCACCTCCCCCTCCTCCACCCACCCCACATCCCCCGCCACCACACCCACCCCAAACACCCGCACCAAGTCATGCAACCGCCACCGCACACCTCCGTCCGAACCCTCGTCAGCCCGAACCGGCGTCACAAGGCACGCAGCGGCCAGGTCCTCCAGGAGGCTCAAGGCGTCCTCCGTGTCGAGGTCGGCCAAGGCGGCCACCGCCTCCGTGCCGGTCTCCGCGCCCGGGGCGAGGGAGAGCAGGCGCAGCAGTCGGGCCTGGTCGGGTGGGAGTCGGCGGTACGACGTCTCCAGGACCGGGCGGAGGACGAGGGAGCGGCCGTACTGGTCGGTGCCGCGCGTGCCGTTGTCCAGGGCGGCCATCGCGTCCCCGGCTTCCTTGATCTCGGTCACCAGCGAGGCGATCCCGCGCGTACGGCGTCGGCGCAGCATCGCGGCGGCGATCTGGAGGGCGAGGGGCAAGTGGCCGCAGAGGGAGGCCAGTTCGCGGAGGGCGGCCGGTTCGCGGGACGGGCGGTCGTCGCGGTCGTCGGCGTCGTGGAGGGCGCGGGTGATGAGGGCGGCGGAGTCGTCGGGAGGGAGGGTCTCCAGGTCGATGAGGCGGACGCCGGTGAGGGAGTCCGGGCGGTCGCGGGAGGTGATCAGGACCCGGTGGCGGTCCGTGCCCGGCAGGAGGGGGAGGTACTGGGCCGGGTCCGAGGCGTTGTCCAGGATCAGCAGCATGCGGTGCCGGCGCTCGGCGAGGAGGCGGCGGTAGGCGTCGTACTGGCGTATGGCCGATGCGGGCAGGTCCGGGCCGCGTACCCCGAGTGCGTCCAGCAGCGCCAGGACCGCCTGGTCGGCGGTGACCGGATCGTCGTCGTAGCCCCGCAGGTCGACGAAGAGTGTCCCGCCGGGGAACCAGTCCCGTGCGCACGCCTGGTGTGCCGTCTCGACCGCCAGTGCCGTCTTGCCGATGCCGCCCATGCCCGTGACGGCGAAGATGAGGAGGGGGAGTTCGGGGGTGCCGTTCGGGGCGGGTTCGAGGTGGGGCAGCAGGCGGCCCAGTTCCGCCGAACGGCCTGTGAAGCCGAGGGGGCGGGACGGGAGTGTGGCGGTCGCTACCGGTACCGGGCCGTGGGCGGTGAACGGTCCCGCGGACTGGCTACCGTCCGGAGTTGTTGTCGGAGCGTCGGTCGACCGACTTGGCGGTGAAGGGGGAGTTGAAGGTGCTGCCTCGAAAGTCGAGGTGGTCTCCTCCGTACGTGGAGCCGCGAAAAGGACTCTCCCGGGGGTCGGGGTCCGCCTGGCCGGGGGCCACCGGCTTCGGGTCCAGTTCGTGGAGTACGGCGATGGCGGCTGCGGCGGCGTTCGCTGCGGCGCGGGGCTGGGAGCCCTCGGCGTCGGCGGTGGACTTCTCCGCGTTCGCCTTGTCGCTGATGCCCCGGATGATCAACGCGCCTGCCTGGCCGGCGAGGTGCACCGCGTGGGCGACGCCCGAGCTCTCCATCTCGATGGCGACCGCGTCGTTGTAGCCGGTGCGGATGCGGGCGGCGAGTTCGGAGTCGGAGTCCGCGAGGACCACGTCTCCGACCGCGATCGGCTTGAAGTGCGCCTTCCCGCGCAGGGCTTCCTTGGCCGCCTGCTCCAACTCGTGCGAGGCACGCCAGGCTTCCGGGCGGACCATGAATCCGTCGGGGGTCTGCTTGCCGCCCTGTACGGCGTACACCTTGGTCGCCACGACGACGTCGCCGAGGTTGATGTCGTCCTTCAGGCCGCCCGCGACTCCGACGAACAGCACCGCCTCGGGCTCCAGCCACGACAGCACGCGTTCCGTGAGTGTCGCCGCCGTCAGCGTTCCCTCGCCCATGTCGACCAGGGCGACGTACCAGGGGGTGCCGGAGAGCCTGCCCCGCCGGGCGCGGGTGCCGTAGCGGGGGTGCTTGAGTTTTTCGACGTCGGTGAGGTGCGTGAGGACCGCGTCGTATTCGAGCGGAAGCGCGGTGAGGATCGCTACGGTGGGTTTTGTCTCCGGCACGGGCTCAACGGTACTGCCAAGTGGGCTGGGGAGACCGGGTATTGGGGGGTGCGCGGTGAGTGGGTACGGCGGGGATCATCTCGACTTCCGGGGAGGGGAGTTCAAGGGATCCTTCACGGCGAAGGCGGAGTACCGCGAGCATGCGCCGGCGCCCAGCGCCCTCGACGCCCTACCCGCGCGGGCGGTTGGCTTCACCGGCCGGGAGCCCGAACTCCGGGAGCTGCTCGCCGCGTTCGACCCCGCAGACCCCTCCGAGTCCTGTGCCGCGCCGGAGGCCGTGGTCGTCGCGGCGGTCTCCGGGCTCGGCGGTATCGGCAAGACCGCGCTCGCCGTCGAGGCGGGGTACGAGGCGTGCGGGAGGGGCTGGTTCCCGGGTGGGGTGCTCTTCGTCGATCTGCACGGGTACGACGAGGAACCCGTCACCGCCGGACAGGCACTGGAGGCGCTGCTGCGGGCGCTGGGTACGGAGCCGGAGCACATCCCGGGCGGGGCGGATGCGCGGGCCGCGCTCTATCGGTCTGCTCTCGCCGCCCGAGCCTGCGAGCGGGGCGCGGTACTGATCCTGGCCGACAACGCGTCCTCGCCCGCCCAGGTACGGCCCCTGCTGCCTGGCGGAAAGGGGCACCGACTGCTGGTCACCTCCCGCGATCGACTGCCCCAACTGGGCGCCAGGCTACTGGCGTTGGGCGAACTGACGCCGGAGGAGTCGTACGACCTGCTGGACCGCGCCCTGCGGATCGCGCGCCCCCACGACAGCCGCGTCGCGGATGACCGGGAGGAGGCCGCGCTCCTCGCCGTCCTCTGCGGGCATCTGCCGCTGGCCCTCCAGGTCGCGGCGGCACTGCTGGTCGTGGACCTGGGCAAGCCGGTCGCCGAACTCACCGCTGAACTCGCCGCGTCCCGCGACCTGCTTGGCCACCTCAACGACGGCGAGCGCGACGTCCGAGCGGCCTTCGACCTGTCGTACCGACGCCTGACGCCCGAGCAGGCTCGCGTGCTGCGTCTCCTGGCCCTGGCGCCGGGGCCGGACGCGAGCGATGAGGTCGTCGCCGCGCTCGTCGGGGCGGATGCTCCTCCGGTCCGGGACCTTGAGGCCCTGGTTCGCGCACATCTCGTCGAGCGGGGGCGGGAGAGCGGGCGTCGGCGGTGGCGGTTGCATGACTTGGTGCGGGCGTTTGGGGTCGGTGTGGTCGCGGGGGATGCGGGGTGGGTGGAGGAGGGGGATGCGGCTCGGGGGCGGGTGCTGGACTTCTACTACGGGTGGGCGTGGGCGGCTGATGAGTGGTTGCGGTGGTTGCCGGGGAGTGAGGTGCCGGGGTGGTTTGGTGGGCGAGGGGAGGCTCTGGGGTGGCTGGATGGGGAGCGGTCGGGTTTGGTGGCGGCGGTGGGGTGGGCGGAGCGGGAGCGGTTCGCGGGTGCGGCGGTGTGGCTGGCCGCTTGCCTGGGTGAATACCTGGAGTGGCGGCGGTATTTCGATGACTCGGTCGCTGTGGGCCAGGCCGCAGTGGAGGGCGCTCGCCGTTTCGGGGATCGCTCGGAGCAGGCCATTGCGTGGAACAACCTCGGCGGTGCCCTGCAGGGAGCGGGCCGGGTAATGGAGGCGGTCGAGGCGCACACCCGGGCCCGTGACCTATACCAGGCCGTCGGGGACCGCCGCCGCGAGGCCGGTGCGTGGTGCAACCTCGGCCTCGCCCTGCTGGAGGCGGGCCGGGCGTCGGAGGGGGTCGAGGCCCTAACCCGGTCCCGAGACCTGTGCCAGGCTGTCGGAGACCGCAGCCGCGAGGCCATTGCGTGGCACAACCTCGGCATCGCCCTTCGGGTAGCGGGCCGGGTAGTGGAGGGGGTCGAGGCGCACACCCGGGCCCGTGACATGTACCGGGCTGTAGGAGACCGTCACGGCGAGGCCCGCGCGTGGCACGGTCTCGGCAGCGCTCTGGAGGAGATGGGCCGGGTGGAGGAGGCGGTTGAGGGGTATGGGCGGGCACTGGAGGTCTACCGGGAGTTCGAGGACTGGTACCGGGCGGGCCAGGTTCTCCACGACCTCGCCGTCGTCCACGAGGAGGCAGGCCGTCCCGCCGAGGCCCGTGCCTGCTGGCTCCAGTCCGCCGACGCCTTCACCCGAGCTGGTGACACCGCCGAAGCCGACCGGTCCCGCACCTGGGCCGAGGAGCAGCAAGAACCACCACCCACCCCACCCCTCACCCCTTAACAGCCCCACCCAAAGCAAACCCCCCGCCCAACCGCCGCGCCACCAGCACATACAACAAAATCACCGGCGTCGAATAAACAACCGAGAACGCCGCCAACTGCCCATAAGCCACCATCCCCCGGTTCCCGAAGAACTCGTTGATGCTCACGCTCGCCGGCATCTGATCCGGCGTCAGCAGCAGCATGAACGGGACGAAGAAGTTCCCCCACATCATCACGAACGAGAAGACGGTCACCACCGCCACCCCCGGCCCCATCAGCGGAAGAACGATCCGCACGAGTGACTGAAGCGACGACGCCCCGTCCGTCCAGGCCGCCTCCTCCAACTCCTTCGGTACGCCGTCCATGAAGTTCTTCATCAGCCAGATGCCGAAGGGGAGTTGGGACGCGGCGAAGAAGAAGATCGTGCCCTGCATGGTGTCGATCAGGTTCACCTGCACGAACAACGCGTACACCGGGACCATGATCGCCGTGATGGGAAGGCTCGTCGCGAAGAGGATCGTCAGGAGGAACGGGCGGTTCAGGCGTGACTGGAACCGTGACAACGGATACGCGGCCAAGGCCGAGCACACCACCGTCAGCAAGGTGCCGCTTCCGCACAGGATCAGGCTGTTGAGGAGAGGGGTGAAGGTGATGTCCGGTTTCAGGATCGCGTGGAAGTTGTCCAGGGTCAGGCCGTCGGGGGCCTTCACCTTCAGGTCCGCGTGCGGGTCGAGGGAGGAGAGGATCACCCAGAGCAGCGGCAGCGCGAACGTGGCCGCGACCACCAGCAGCCCCGCATCCGCCGCCAGGCGACGGCTCGTTCGGCGCGAGGAGCGCGAGGAGCGCGAGGAGCGGGAGGTGAGGGAGAAACGAGACGAGAGGGGGAGTGCCATGCGGTCAGACCTCCGTTCGCAGCAGGCGCAGGTACAGCACGGAGAAGAGCGAACCGACCAGGAGCAGCAGCAGGGCGACCGCCGTGCCGTAGCCGATCATGCTGTTCTGGAAGGCCTGTTCGTACATGAAGAGGGGGAGGGTCTGGCTCTTGTCGCCGGGGCCGCCCCGCGTCATCACCCAGATCAGGCCGAAGACGGAGAGGGTCTGGAGGGTGTTGAGCATGAGGTTCGTGCCGATCGAGCGGCGGATCATCGGGAGCGTGATGTGCCACATGCGGCGCCAGCCGCCCGCGCCGTCGACCTCCGCCGCTTCCGTGATCTCCTGGGGGATCTCGTTCAGGGCCGCTGAGTAGACCAGCATCGAGAACGCCGTTCCGCGCCAGACGTTCGCGAACGACACCGCCAGGATCGGGAGCGTGAACAGCCAGTTCTGGGACGGGAGATGGAGCCAGTCCAGGATGGCGTTCAGGGTGCCCTCGCGGCGGAAGAAGGCGTAGAGGAGGAAGCCCGCCACGACCTCCGGGAGTACCCATGCCGTGATCACGATCGCGCCCGTGAGCGTCCGGATCGGCTTGGACGCGCGCTGCATGAGGGTGGCGAGCGCCAGGCCGAGGGTGTTC
Source organism: Streptomyces prunicolor (assembly GCF_045162825.1). NCBI lineage: Bacteria > Bacillati > Actinomycetota > Actinomycetes > Kitasatosporales > Streptomycetaceae > Streptomyces > Streptomyces prunicolor. The sequence goes on from NZ_CP108676.1 coordinate 7,479,999, forward strand.
TGGCCGACCAGGGACGACAACACCGTGAACACCAGCGTCAGCCATACCGCGTTGAGGAACTCCGCGTCCTTGAAGGCCGTACGGAAATTCTCGAAGCCTACGAAGGACGAGTGGGCCTGGCCGGTGAGTTGGAGGTCGGTGAAGGCGATGTAGGCGCAGTAGCCGATCGGGACGGCCAGGAAGAGGAGCAGGAGGATCAGGGCGGGGGAGAGGGGGAGGAGGTGGTGGGTGAGGATGCGGATGCGGGCTCGGGGGCGGGTGCTGGTGCCGTTGTGGGGGTGTTGCTGGTGGGGGGTCGGGCCCGGGGTGGTCTTCGGTGCGTCCGGGCCCGCCGCTTGCCGGGGTGCGGTGGTCACTTCTGGGTGACCTGGTTGTCCGTGGCCGACTTGAGCTCGTCGTCGTACGAACTCGCCGCCTTGTCCACCGACATGTCGCCCGTCGTCACACCCTCCATCGCCTCCTGGATGGCGGTGGAGACCTTCGGGTACGCCGGGTAGGCGGGGCGGTAGTGGGTGCTCGCGACCAGGTCCGTGAAGAACTTGATGCCGGGCTGGGCGGTGGCGTAGGCGGGGTCGGCGGCTACGTCTTTCCGTACGGAGATACCGGAGTTGGCGATGTACCACTTCTCCGCGTTCGCCTTCGTCTGCATCGTCTTGATGAAGTCGAAGGCGAGGTCCGGGTTGCCGGCCTTGGAGGGGATGGCCCAGGTCCAGCCGCCGGACATGCTCACCTTGCCGGGCGCCTGGCCGTTCTGCGTGGGCATGTACGCGAGCCCCAACTCCGTTGACCAGTCCGGCCATTCGTGCCCGCTGCCCTTCAACCAGGCCTGGGGCAGCCATGATCCGTCGAGTGCGATGCCGAGTTTGCCCTTGGGGAGCAGCTCACCGGCCACGTAGGTCTGGATGTTGGGGTCGAGGGCGTCGGACACGTCCGGGCCGAGCTTCTCCTTGTAGACCGTGTGGACGAAGGAGAGGGCGTCCTTGAAACCCTGGCCGCCGGCGATCCACTTCTTCGTCGACTTGTCGTAAAGGGGGTCCGTGGAACCGTCGTTGGTGCCGTAGAGCAACATCTCGAAGCCCTGCATGGTGGCGGCTTCGCCGGCCGGTTTGCCGGTGTAGACGTTGAGGGGGGTGACGTTCGGGACCTTCTGCTTGATCGTGCGGGCCGCGGCGAGGACGTCGTTCCAGGTCTTGGGTTGCCAATTCGCCGGTAGGCCGGCCTTCTTGAAGATTCCCTTGTCGAACCAGAGGCCTCGGGTGTCCGTGCCGTCCGGGACGCCGTACGTCTTCCCGTCCTCGGCCTTGGCGGCGGACTTCGCCGTGTCGATGAACTGGTTCCAGTCCGGCCACTTGGCGAGGTAGGAGTCGAGAGGCTTCAAGTACCCGGACGTGATGTCGCTGTTGATGAGGAACGTGTCCTCGTAGACCAGATCCGGGGCCGTCTTGGGGGAGCGGAGCATCTGCTGGAGCTTGGTGTAGTACTCCGAGTCCGGGGCCTTGATCGGGACGAGCTCGACCTTCTTGCCGGGGTACTGCTTCTCGAACTGCTTCTTGATGTCGGCGAGGTAGGTGTCCATCACCTTGATGGAGTTGTCCGTCGACTGCTTGAAGGAGATCTTGACGGTGTCCGGGCTGCTGCCGGATCCGCTGCTGCAGGCGGTGAGAGTCGTCGCGGCGAGGGAGAGGGCGGCGAGAGCAACTAGGGGTGTGAGTACGGCAGTTCGGTGGGGGCTGGCGGCGGTGGGGCGCACGGGCACGACCTCCTACGGGCTCACTGCGGTGTGGCCTGGGCGGATGGCTGCCCGGTGAAGGTAAGTGGAGTGGTCTAGTCAGGTCAATGAGTCTGCGTGGGATTGGGCGTAGGCAGCTTCGGTGGGGGCGTTGGCTCGGATGAAAGCGGCGGCGGATTGGAGGTAGGCGCTGCGGGCTTCGTTGGGTTGGTGGGCGGCCTTGTGGGCGCGGGCCAGGTTGCTGAGGGTTCGCGCCCTGCCGTACCAGTCGTCGAACTCCTCGCGGATCTCCAGGGACTTGCCGTACGCCTCGATTGCTTCCTCGATCCGGCCCGCCTCCCGAAGGGTGCTGCCGAGGTTGTTCCACGTGATGGCCTCGCTATGGCGGTCTCCGGAGACCTGGTGCAGGTTGAGGACGTGGGTATAGGTATCGATCGACTCTTCTGTCCGGCCTGCGTTGTGCAGGGCGTTGCCGAGGTTGTTCCAAGCCTTGGCCTCAAAGTGGTGGTGCCCAGCGCTCCTGAATAGGTCACGGGCCTGCGTGTGGGCCTCGATCGACTCTTCTGCCCGGCCCGCGCTCTGCAGGGCGTTGCCGAGGTTGTCCCATGCGATGGCTTCATGGAAGTGACCGACGGCTTGAAGCAGGTCACGGGCCTGTGTGTGGGCCTCGATCGACTCCTCTACTCGGCCCGTCTCCCGTAAAGCGATGCCGCGGTGATCCCACGCCCGGGCCTCGGCCACTCCATCGCCGGCATGGTGGGCGCCTTCTCGGGCAGCCTCCGCGATGGCGCTCAGGTCGTCGAAATACCGCCGCCAGTACAGGTACTCCACCAGGCAATCGGATAGCTGTACTGCCATGGACGCGAACTGCTCTCCCCGGGCCCACCCCACTGCTGCGACCAGCCCCGCCCGCTCCCCGTCAAACCAGCCCAACGCTTCCGCACGGTCCCCGAACCGCTGGGGCTCTGCCATACCAGGCAGCCACCGCAACCGATCATCAGCCGCATTCGCCCACAGGTAGTAGAACGCCAACACCCGCTCCCGCGCCGCCTCTCCCTCCTTCCGCAACTCGGCATTCCCCGCCACTACACTTGCCCCGAACGCCCGCACGAGGTCATGCACTCGCCACCGCACCGCGAAAGTTGTCCCAGCCGGGCTTCGCACAGGCATGACGAGATGAGTCGTCGCCAACTCTTCCAACAGGGAGAGCGCAGGCTCGAGTTCGAAGTCAGCCAGCGCGGCGACGGTCTCCGCCCCGGTTTCAGTCTCAGGAGCAAGACACAACAGCCGCAGCAGCCGCGCCTGTTCAGGCGCCAGTCGGCGATACGACGTCTCGAGCACAGGACGCAGGACCAGTGACCGGCCGTACAGGTCCGTCCCGGGGCTGCCGTTGTCGAGTACGACCGTTGGGTCCCCGGCCTTCCGGATCTCGGTTACCAGCGAAGCGACGTCACGTGGTTTGCGCACGCGCAGCATCCCGGCCGCGATCTGGAGAGCCAGTGGCAAGTGGCCGCACAGGTCGGCCAGTTCGCGCAGCGCATCTGGCTCCCGCTCTGGCCGTTTGTCCCGCTCGTCGGTGTCGTGCAAGGCACGGGTCACCAAGGTGACGGACTCCGCCGGGTCGAGCGTCTCAAGGTCGATGAGGCGTACCGAAAGGGCGTGGGGACGGTCCCGGGACGTGATCAGCACCCGGTGATGATCCGCCCCCGGCAGCAACGGCACGTACTGCGAAGGATCCGACGCGTTGTCCAGGATCAGCAGCATCCGCTCCCGCCGCTCGGCGAGAAGCCTCCGGTACAGGTCGTGCTGCCGCTCCGCAGTCGGCGGCAGATCCTGCCCCCGTACACCCAACGCGTCGAGCAACGCCAGTACCGCCTGATCAGCCGTGACCGGATCGTCGTCGTACCCGCGCAGGTCCACGAAGAGCGTCCCACCAGGGAACCAGCCCTGCGCCCGAGCCCGATGCGCCGCCTCCACCGCCAGCGCCGTCTTGCCGATGCCGCCCATGCCGGTGACGGCGAAGATGAGAAGCGGCAGGGTGGACGCGTCGTCCGTGTCGGGGGCCAAGTGCGGGAGCAGCCGGTCCAGTTCGGCCGAGCGCCCGGTGAACCCCAGCGGCCGTGGCGGCAGGGTCGCACTCGCCCGCGGAACCGGCCCGTGAGTGGTGCCCCTACCTCTGCCCCCGCCCGTCGACCCGCTTCCCGACGACGGGACCGTGAAAGGTCCCGCCCCGGAAGTCGATGTGGTCGCCACCGTAGGTCGCTCCGCCGCCACCCCGATGGGGCTCCTCCTCGGCGCCGGCGGAACCCTCGCGCGGCCGGTGCTTCCGCAGCAGCGCCACCGTCACCAACGCCGCCTGCTCGGCCGCCCGTTGCTGCGAACCCGAGGCATCGGCATCGTGCTTGGCGGCGTCAGCTCGATCGCTGATGCCACGGACGACCAGGGCATCCAACTGCCCGTTCAGATGGGCCGCTTGGAGAGCCCCCGAGCCCTCCATCTCGATCGCGCCGGCGTCGTTGTAGTTGCTGCGGATGAACCGGGCGATCTCGGACTTGGCGTCCGCCAGCACTACATCGCCCGTCGCAATCGGAACGAAGTGCGCACGGACATCCGGCATGTCCCGTACAGCGGACCGCGCCGCCTGCTCCAACGCGTGCGACCCCGGCAGAGCCTTCGGCCGGACCAGGAAACCCTCCGGCGTCTGCTTCCCGCCGTGGATCTCGTACACCTGCGTCCCCACGACGACGTCCCCGATCTCGACGTCGTCCTTCAGGCTGCCCGCGACCCCGACGAACAACACGGCTTGTGGACGCAGCCAGTTGATGAGCTGGGTGGTGAGCGAGGCCGCCCGGTCGGCGCCTACGCCCAGTTCACTCAGGGCAACATGCCATGGGGTGCCGGGGAGTTGGCCCCGTTCGGCGCGGGTTCCGTCGCGGTGGACGATTTCCTCTCGCTCCTCGACGTACGCGCGAACGGCGGCGTATTCGAGAGGGAGTGCGGTCAGGATCAGGACTGTGGGCTGCGGCTCCGGCACACTCATAAGGTACTGCGGGGGAAGGGAATCGAGTGCCGGAACAGGACGTGACGGTCGGGCAGTTGCTGCTCGCCGAGTACCAGAGCATCAAGGACGAGCAGAAGGCGCGGATCGGGTTCCGGGACAACCTGCTCTACGTCACGTTGGGCGTCGTCGCCGCCGTCATCGCCGCCGCCGCGCAGGCCAAGCAGGCGTCGATGCTGCTGGCGTTGCCGCCGGTGTGTGTCGTGCTCGGGTGGACGTATCTCGTGAACGACCAGAAGATCTCGGCGATCGGGGCGTACGTCCGCGACGAACTCGGGCCGGGGCTCGCGGCGTTGGCCCAACCGGGCGGTGGGTTCGAGGCGTTCGGGTGGGAGACCGCGCATCGGGGGGACCGGCGGCGCAGGTCTCGGAAGGCGGTTCAGGTCGCGGTTGATCTGACGGCGTTCTGCGTGGTGCCGCTGGCCGCGCTGGCGGTGTTCTGGGTGGATGCGGGGAGTGGACTGCTCGTTGCCATCTCGGGGGCGGAGGCGCTTGCCGTGGCTGGGCTGGCCTGGCAGGTCCTCTGGTACGCGAAGGCCGCGTGAATTCCCGTCCCAGCCCCTACCGTTGATGCACTGGGGGCAGGCGGCGTGAGCCTGGTACGGAACGGTGGGACGAGTGCATGAAAGCTGCGCTGTTGGAGGCTCTGTCCGCCGGGGCCGGTGGGGACGCGGGGCGTTGTGCGGTGGCGGAGCTGGCGCGGAAGTTGGGGCTCGATGGTGGGGCGTCTGCGCGCGAGATCGCCGAGGCGGCGAATGATCCCGCGTGGCGCGATGCCGTACGGGAGTGGGGTGAGGCTCTGGCTGAGCTGCTCTCCGCTGATCCGGATGGTGCTGCCGGTGCGGTTGCGCGGGCCATGGGGAGTGGGAGTGCAGCTTCCTGGTACGACGGGGACCACGCCGATTTCAGGGGCGGGGTGTTTCTGCGGGAGGTCGTCGGCGTACAGGTCGTGATTCAGCGGGGTGGCGCCGCCGTACCCGAGGCGTTGGCCGGGTTGCCGCCGAGGCCTGGTGGGTTCACCGGGCGGGAGGGCGAGACGGCGGCGTTGCTGCGGGCGCTGGACCCGGCGGTTACGTCGGCGGAATCACCGGCGGTACTCGTCGCCGCCGTGTCCGGTCTCGGTGGCATCGGCAAGACCGCGCTCGCTGTCGAGACCGCACATCTGGCGTGCGAGCGGGGCTGGTTTCCGGGCGGAGTCCTCTTCATCGACCTGCACGGATACGACCAGGAGCCGGTCACCGCGGACCGGGCGCTCCAGGCGTTGTTGCGTGCCCTCGGCATTCCGCCGGAACACATTCCCACCACGGCGGATGAACGCGTCGCGCTCTACCGTTCGACGCTGGCGGTGCGTGCGCAGGAGCGCGGTGCGGTGCTCGTCCTGGCCGACAACGCCTCGTCGCCGGATCAGGTGCGGCCTCTTCTGCCCGGTGACGCCCGGCACCACGTCCTGGTCACATCCCGGGACCGGTTGCCTCAACTGGGCGCGCGGCTCGTCCCGTTGGACCAGCTCACGCCGAAGGAGGCGTACGAACTCCTCGACCGTGCTCTGCGGATCGCCGACCCGGGCGACACACGGGTCGTCGACGACCCCGATGCCGCCGAGCAACTCGCTGCCCTCTGTGGACACTTGCCGCTGGCTCTACAGATCGCGGTCGCGTTGCTCGCGGAGGATCCGGGTCAGCCGGTGACCGAACTCGTCGCGGAACTGGGCGAGTCGCGTGATCGGCTCGGTCATCTCGACGACGGGGAGCGGAGTGTCCGTGCCGCCTTCGAACTCTCCTATCGTCGGCTGTCGCCCGAGCAGGCCCGGGTGTTGCGGTTGCTCGCCCTCGCGCCGGGGCCGGAGGTGAGTGACGAGGTCGTTGCCGTGCTGGTCGGGGTCGAGGCGCCTCCCGTGCGGGAGTTGAAGGCTCTGGCGCGGGGGCATCTCGTCGAGCGGGGGAGCGGGCGTGGTTGGTGGCGGTTGCACGACCTGGTGCGGGTGTTCGGGGTTGACGTGGGGTCGCGGGAGGAGGGGGACGTAGCGAGGGAACGGGTGTTGGGGTTCTATCTGCGGTATGCCGATCTGGCGGACGACCGGCTGAGGTGGCTGCCGGGGATGCCGGTTCCGGAGCGGTTCGGGGACCGGGCGCAGGCGTTGGCGTGGTTCGACGGGGAGCGGGCAGGCCTGGTCGCTGCGGTGGGGTGGGCGCGGGAGGAGCGGTTCGCGGACGATGCGGCGCGGCTGGCTACGTGTCTTGTCCAATACCTGGACTGGCGGCGGTATTTCGACGACATGGTTGCCGTGGCGGAGGCGGCGCGGCAGGGCGCCCACCGCGTCGGAGACGGGCTGGGCGAGGCAATGGTGTGGCACAACATGGGTGTCGCTCTATGGCGGGAGAACCGGGCAGAGGAGGCGATCGAGGCCCAGTCCCATGCCCGGGACCAGTTCCAGGCCATCGGAGACGGTCTGCGCGAAGCGATCGCGTGGAACAACCTCGGCCTCGCGCTAAGCCAGGGCGGCCGGTTACAAGAAGCGATCTTGGCCCACTCCCGCGCCCGCGACCTAAGCCGAACCGCCAACGACCGCCGCCGCGAGGCCACCGCGTTGACCAACATGGGCCTGGCTCTCGAAACGGTGGGCCGGACAGCGGAGGCGATCACGGCTCACACTCGCGCCCGCGACCTGTTCCGCGCTGTCGGTGACCGTCACAACGAGGGGCGGGTGTGGAACAGCATCGGCAAAAGCCTGGCCGACGATGGCCAGGTGGACGAAGCCATCGAGGCGTATCGCAGGTCACGGGAGATGTGCCGGGAGTTCGAGGACTCGTACGGCGAGGGACATGCCCTCTACAACCTGGCCCGTGTCCACAAGGCAGCCCACCGCCCCACCGAAGCCCGCACCCACTACCTCCAGGCCGCCGACGCCTACATCCGAGCCAACGCCCCCACCGAAACCGCCCAAGCCCGCACCCAGGCCGCAGCCCTAACCGACCCCCCACTCACCCCTTAACCCACCGATACTGCAACTCAGGCCGCCCCACAGTCCCGTACTGCGGACTACGCGCCGCTCGCCCCGCCTCAACCAAATGCTCCAAATACCGCCGGGCAGTAATCCGCGAGATCCCCACCGCCTCCGCAACCCCCGCCGCAGTAAGCCCCTCCCCACAATCCCGCAGAGCGACAGTCACCTTCTCCAACGTCGGCGCACTCAACCCTTTGGGCAACGCCGCAGGCGACGGCGCCCGCAACGCGGCCAACGCCCGGTCGACCTCGTCCTGACCGCTCGCCTCACCCGCCGCCGCATGGAACTCGGCATACCGCACCAGCCGATCCCGAAGCGTGGCGAACGTGAACGGCTTCAGCACGTACTGCACGACCCCCAGCGACACCCCCTCCCGCACCACGGCCAGATCCCGCGCCGAGGTCACCGCGATGACGTCGGCGTGATACCCGGCCGCCCGCAACGACCGAGCCAACTGCAAGCCATGCGCGTCCGGCAGATGCAGATCCAGCAGCAGCAAATCCACCTGCGTCCGCTCCAACGCCCGCCGCGCCTCCGCCCCCGTGTGCGCCTTGCCCACCGCCACGAACCCCGGCACCCGGCCCACGTACATCACGTGCGCGTCGGCGGCGACGGGATCGTCCTCCACGATCAGGACGCGGATCGGTTCGGCCGTACTCATGAGCTGCCACCTTTGGAAACAGAACCCTGGGACGAAGCCCGCGCCCGACCCGAACTCCCACTCGAATCCGAATCCGAATCCGAATCCGCACCCGAATCCGAACTCGCACCCGCACTCGCCCCAGAACCGGCCCCCGCGCCCGCCCCCACCCCCCACAAAGGCAACCGCACCTCGAACACCGCCCCGCCCCCCTCCGCCTCAGCCACCGTCAACGTCCCCTCATGCCGATTCACCGCCTGCCGCACCAACGCCAGCCCCAACCCCCGACCCCCGGGCCCGGCCGGCTTCGTCGAGAAGCCCCGCTGGAACACCGCCTCGGCGTGCGCCGGATCCACCCCCGAACCCGTATCCGCGACCCGCAGCACCAGCGCGGACCCGTCCGCCCCCGCCTCCGTGTACGCCGTCACCGTCACCCGCGCCCGCAGGCTCCCCTGAGCCGCGTCCACCGCGTTGTCGATCAGGTTGCCGAGGATCGTCACCAAGTCCCGCGCGGACAGCGAATCCGGCAGCAGACCGTCGTCCATGCTGCTGTCCTCGGACACCACCAACTCCACGCCCCGCTCGTTGGATTGGGCCGTCTTGCCGAGCAACAGGGCAGCCAGCACAGGTTCGTTGACCGCCGAAACGACCTGGTCGGTCAGCGTCTGGGCCAGCTCCAGCTCGGCCGTCGCGAAGTCCACCGCCTCCTCCGCGCGCCCCAGCTCGATCAGCGAGACGACCGTGTGCAGGCGGTTCGCCGCCTCGTGGGCCTGTGAGCGCAGCGCCTGCGTGAAGCCGCGCTCCGAGTCCAACTCGCCCATCAACGACTGGAGTTCGGTGACATCCCGGAGCGTCACCACCGTTCCGCGACGCTCACCGCCCGACACCGGCGAGGTGTTCACCACCAGTACCCGGGACGCCGTCAGATGGACCTCGTCCACCCGCTCCTCCGACGACAGCAGTGCGCCCGTCAGCGGAGCGGGCAGGCCGAGGCTCGCCACGGACCGTCCCACCACATCCCCCGTCACCCCGAGCAGTTCCCGCCCGCCGTCGTTCATCAGCGCCACCCGGTATTGACCGTCGAGCATCAGCAGCCCTTCGCGCACCGCGTGCAGCGCGGCCTGGTGGTAGTCGTGCATGTGGCTCAGCTCGGTCGCGTTCATGCCGTGGGTGTGGCGGCGGAGGCGGGCGTTGACTACGTACGTTCCTACGGCACCCAGTGCCAGGGCGCCGGCCGCCACCCCGATCAGCGCCGTGACCTGGTCCTGGACCCGCTGGGTGATCGCCTCGACCCGGATGCCGGCGCTGACCAGGCCGATGACCCGGGTGTGGCCGGTGTCGTAGACGGGGGTGACCGCGCGGACGGACGCGCCGAGGGTGCCGGTGTAGGTCTCGGTGAAGGAGTCGCCCTTCAGGGCGGGCTTGATGTGGCCGAGGAACTTCTTTCCGATCTGCTTCTTGTCCGGGTGCGTCCAGCGGATGCCCTGCGTGTTCATGATCGTGACGAAGTCGACCTGGGTGTCCCGCTGGACCTTCAGGGAGTACGACTCCAGGTGCGCGGTGGGGTTCGACGTACCGATCGCCGCGATCACCGACGGCGAGTCCGCGACCGAGCGCGCCACCGCCATCGCCTGGCGGCCGGCCGCGTCCTCGGCCTGGCTGCGGTCGCTGACGTAGGTGAACAGCGCGTACCCGGCGACGACGACCGCTATCAGCACGGCCTGCATGCCGAAGAGCTGGCCGGCGAGGCTGCGGGGGCGGGGGACGCGGGGAATGCGCATGGGATCAGTGTGCCTCCCCGTCTCTCCGCAGCTCACCCCTCTGATTCCCGTATCTACGCCCGGTGGGTCACGCATGAACTAATTGGCCTCTCCCGACTCCGTGGAGGGGGACTCTCCGACTCCGCGCCGCTGTCCGGCGCTCCTTCGAAGACTTCCTGCTTCAGGCACCGGCCGCCCGCCCGGAGACTCGCCGTGGACTTAATGAACGTAAGGGTGACCGCTCTCACAAGCCGGGAGATAGTCACCGCAACCCCCGGAAGCAGCCGCCTCCCGGACCGGCCCGCAGAGAGAGCTGTGTGGAGATCCCATACGGAGATCCACACGGAACTCCGTACGGAAATCCGCACGGAGATCGGCGCGGACCGCTTGAATTCCCCAAACCCCGGACGTGAGCCGCACTCGCAGCCAGGGTTCCGCCGGTCGTGAGCCGCACGCCGGATGATGCCGACGACGTCGTCAAGGAGGGCAGCCGTGGCCAGCACCCCCGCACCCGCACCTGCCGCACCCGCAGCACCGCCCGTGAAGCGGGACCGCACCCACTACCTCTACATCGCGGTGATCGTCGCGGTCGCCCTCGGCATCGCCGTCGGGTTCGCCGCGCCGGACTTCGCCAAGGAGCTCAAGCCGCTCGGTACCGGCTTCGTCGCGCTGATCAAGATGATGATCTCGCCGATCATCTTCTGCACGATCGTGCTCGGCGTCGGCTCGGTCCGGAAGGCCGCTCAGGTCGGCAAGGTCGGTGGGCTCGCGCTCGCCTACTTCATCGGGATGTCGTTCGTGGCGCTGGCCATCGGCCTGGTCGTCGGCAACATCATCCACCCGGGCAGCGGCATGCACCTGACCGAGGCCGTCAAGGGCGTCGGACACACGCAGGCCCAGGCCGCCGCCGAGGGCCCGGTCGACTTCCTGCTCGGGGTCATCCCGACCACCTTCGTGTCGGCGTTCACCGAGGGCCAGGTCCTCCAGACGCTGCTGATCGCGCTCCTCGCGGGCTTCGCGCTCCAGGCCATGGGCCGGACCGGTGAGCCGGTGCTGCGCGGTGTCGAGTACATCCAGAAGCTGGTCTTCCGCATCCTCGGCATGATCATGTGGGCCGCGCCCGTCGGTGCCTTCGGCGCCATGGCCGCCGTCATCGGCGAGACCGGCATGGACGCGCTCAAGGCGCTGGGCACGATCATGCTCGGTTTCTACGTCACCTGTTTCCTGTTCATCGTGGTCGTGCTCGGCACGCTGACCAAGCTGGTCGCCAAGGTCAGCCTCTTCCAGCTGCTGAAGTACCTCGGCCGTGAGTTCCTGCTGATCGTCTCCACCTCCTCCTCCGAGTCCGCGCTGCCGCGGCTCATCGCGAAGATGGAGCACCTGGGTGTCAGCCGCCCGGTCGTCGGCATCACCGTGCCGACCGGCTACTCCTTCAACCTCGACGGCACGATGATCTACCTGACGATGGCCTCGCTGTTCATCGCCGACGCGATGGACCAGCCGATGAGCATCGGCCAGCAGATCGGTCTGCTGCTCTTCATGATGGTCGCCTCCAAGGGCGCGGCCGGTGTCTCCGGCTCCGGTATCGCCGTACTCGCCAGTGGTCTCCAGTCGCACAAGCCCGCGCTGGTCGACGGCGTCGGCCTGATCATCGGCATCGACCGCTTCATGAGCGAGGCCCGCGCGGTCACCAACTTCGCCGGCAACGCCGTCGCCACGCTGCTCATCGGCACCTGGACCGGCGAGGTCGACAAGGAGCGGGTGGACCGGGTCCTCGCCGGTGAACTCCCCTTCGACGAGAAGACGTTGCTCGACGAGAAGGACGGCGACGACCACCTCGACGGCGTGCCCGAGCAGGGCGGCGAGAAGGAACTCGCCAAGGCCTGAGCGCTTCCTGCTCAAGCGTGGCGCCCGGGCCGACCTGAACACGGTCCGGACGCCCCACGCACTCCGGGCGGCTGGGTGTCCCCCCGTCGCTCAGCCGCCCGGTCCTTACAGGGACGTAGTAGGCCAGTCCTTACAGAGACGTAGTAGGGATGTACTAGCGTGCCGTGCCGTGCCGGAAACCTCCGGCGCCGCACGGCACGTTCACGTTGGGCAGGAGTCACGGGGGCCATGGGCATGAAGATCGACTGGGACCGGCGGCACTGCGCACGGCACGGGCACGCGACCTACGCGCCCGATGAGACGGCACTGCGGGAACGGCTGCGCGCCGAGACCGGGTTCGGGGAGGCCTGGCGCTGTCTGCGCTGCGGCGACTTCGTCCTCGGCGAACCGCACGGCTCGGGGCCCGCCGACCACGCCCCGCTGGTACCGCGCGGCAAGGTGCTGCGGGACCTGTTCATCCTGCGGTTCCTCGCCATCGAGCGGGCCGTGCGCGGGGTGTTCATCGTGCTGGTCGCCGCCGCCGTATGGAAGTTCAGCAACAGTCAGGACGCGGTACGCAAGCTCTTCGACGACTATCTGAACGTCTTCCGGCCCGTCTTCAAGCACTTCCACTACGACCTCGACCACTCGCCGATCGTCGGCACCATCCAGAAGACCTTCGGCTACAAGCACTCCACGCTGGTCCTGGTCGCCGTACTGCTGCTGGCGTACGCGCTGATCGAACTCGTCGAGGCCGGCGGGCTCTGGTACGCCAAGCGCTGGGCGGAATATCTGACGGTGGTCGCCACCGCCGCGTTCCTGCCGCTGGAGATCTACGAACTCACCGAACACATCAGCTGGTTGAAGATCGCCACCCTCGTCCTCAACATACTCGCCGTCCTCTACATCGCCCTGGCCAAGCGGCTGTTCGGGCTGCGCGGCGGGCGGAAGGCTTTCGACGAGGAGCGGGAGAGCGCGTCCCTGCTGGAGGTGGAGACCTCGGCCGGGGTCATGGTCTGACGTCCTGACGTCCGAGGGGATCCCGGTCTGTCACTCTGGTCCGAAACGTCGGAACCTGGGCACTACGGAGGCAGACATGGGCGAACCGGGCGGAGTGGAGTTCGTGAGCGAGGCCGAGTACGAGCGCAGATACGGCGCCGAACGCGAGGCCTCGCCCCTCTCGTTGCAGCAGATCAGCGAACTCTTCTACCAGTTCCTCGCCGCGGTCGCCCGTCCCAAGACCAAGGACTACGACCCCGCCCGCAACCTCACCGAACGCCTCCGCGCGCACCTCGGCACCGCCCCCGGCGACCGGCCCGTCGTCAAGGCCGCGTATCCGCCTTACGACCTCCCGAACGTGCAGCTCGCGCTGGAGAAGTGGTTCGCCGGGGACGGCCGCTCCTACGAACTCGTCGGCATGCGCGGCGCGCAGAACCGCACCGACCTCACCCTCGGCGACATCCTCGAAGCCGCCGACCGCCACGACCGGTTCACCATCGGCGCCGTCGACTACGCCCACCTTCCCATCTCCCCCGACGCCGAACTCGCCTGTGTCTCCTGCGGGTTCTACCTCGGCGTGGACGGCGAGGACCGGTTCGCGGTGCTGCTGCGCGGGCCGGCCGACGAGTACGGGCACAACAAGGTCGAGATCGAAGTCCTCGCGCAGGACAAGGAGTTCGCGGACCGGCTGCTCGCCGAGATCGACGTGCTCGTGCGGGAGCACAACATCTTCCGCGGCCAGGTGCTCTCCTTCGAGGGCTCCGAGTTCGGCCACGGCCTGGGCCCGTTCCGCTTCCACCGCCGCCCGACCCTGACCCGCGACGACATCGTGCTCCCCGAGGGCCTCCTGGAGCGCGTCGAACGCCAGGTCGTCGGCGTGGCCCGCCGCCGCGAACAACTCCGCGCCGCCGGCCAGCACCTGCGCCGCGGCCTCCTCCTCTACGGCCCGCCCGGCACCGGCAAGACCCACACGATCCGCTATCTCCTCTCCCACCTCCCGCAGTTCACGGTCGTCGTCCTCTCCGGCACCACCATCGAGGCGATCGGCCCCGCCTGCGCCCTGGCCCGGATGCTCCAGCCCGCGCTCGTCGTCCTGGAGGACTGCGACCTGATCGCCGAGGCCCGCGACCACGGCAGCGGCGAACAGCCCCTGCTCTTCCAGATCCTGAACGAGATGGACGGCTTGGGCGACGACGCCGACGTCGCCTTCCTCCTCACCACCAACCGCGCAGACCTCCTCGAACCGGCCCTGGTCCAGCGCCCCGGCCGTGTCGACCTCGCCGTGGAGATCCCCCTCCCGGACGCCCCGGGCCGCGCCCGCCTCCTCGGCCTCTACGGCACCGGCCTGGACCTCGACGAGGAGACCACCGCCGAGGTGGTGACCCGCACGGAGGGCACGACGGCGTCCTTCACGAAGGAGCTGGTACGCCGGTCCGTCCTCATCGCGGCCGAACGCGAGTCGGCACGCACGGAACCCGCCGACCTCCGCGCGGCCCTCGACGAACTCCTCTCGGACCAGGACCAGTTGACGCGCCGGTTGCTCGGGGTGTCGTCCCCGGCTACCGAACCGTCCCCGGCAGCCACTCCCGAGCCCGAGTGAAGGTGTAACCGAGCCGCGTGGCACGGGAGTTGTCCATCCCGTAGGAGCGGGCGAAGGAGAAGGGGGAGGTGGTCTCGCCCTCCTTCGCCGTCCTGAACACCACTCTCCCGGACGGGAGTCGGGCGGCGAGCGCCGCGCACAGGTCCTCGGTGGTCAGCGGGTCGTGGGAGGCCGCGTTGACCGGGCCGGTGAAGTCCTGGCCGGCCGTCCAGAAGAGGAAGTCGGCGATCTCGTCGACGTGGATGTACGTCGCCGGGTGGTTGGTGGCGGGGACGGCGATCGGCTCGCCGGTGCGGATGCGGTCGGTGTAGTGGTCCAGGCGGCCGGTGAAGTCGTCGGCGCCGCCCAGGACATGGGCCACGCGGACCGCCGTGTACGGGAACTCCGGCCCGGCCGCCGCGAGCACCGCCTCCGCCTGCCGCTTGCCCTCGCCGTAGTGCGCGTCTCGGAACTCGAGCTGGTCCCAGGGGAGTTGGAGATCCACGGTCACGTCGAGCGGATCGACGGCCCCCTCGCTCACGAGCGCGGGCGAGTCCTCGTACTCGTACACCTCGACCGTCGAGGTCATCACATAGCGGGCGGTGTGGCCGGTGAACACGCGGCGGGCGATCGCCGCCTGGCGCGGGGTGTAACAGACCTGGTCGACGACGACGTCGAAGGTGCGCGGGCCGAGTGCGGCGCGCAGCGCGTCCTCGTCGTCGCGGTCGGCGATCAGGTGCACCACCCCGGCGGGCGGCGCCGACGAACCCCGGTTGAGGACCGTGACCCGGTCCCCGGCGGTCAGCAGCCGCGCGATCAGCCGCTTGCCGAAGTAGCGGTTGCCGCCGATGACCAGGACGTTCCGTGCCTTTTCCATGACCATAATTCTTCGGGCGTACGAGCAGGATCTGAAGGGGGAGACATGGGAGTTCGGGCCACCGCACCGAAAGAACCACGGCATCCGCGAGCGACCGCCGACGAAACACCGGTGGCCTTCGACGGAGTGGACCGGCAGATCCTCCACCTCCTCCAGACCGACGGCCGGATCAAGCTCAGCGAGCTCGGACGACAGGTCCGGCTGAGCCCGGCGGCGGTCACCGAGCGGGTCCGACGACTGGAGGCGGCGGGCGTGATCAACGGCTACGGCGCCCATGTCGTCCCCGGCCGGCTCGGCTACGGCATCCAGGCGTTCATCCGGGTCGACCCGCACGGCGGCTACACCCTGAAGCATCCCCGCACCCTGGAGCTGATCGAGCGGCCCGAGATCACCGAGGTGCACCATGTCGTCGGCGAGGACTGCTGGATCCTCAAGGTCGCCGTCCGGGACACCGTCCACCTGGAGGCGGTCCTCGAAGCGGTCTCCGCCCTCGGGCGCACCACGACCTCGATCGTGCTGACCTCCCCGGTGGAGCGGAAACCGCTGTTGCCCTGACGCCGACGTCAAGGATTACCGTCGTGGACATGCGAATCGGCGAGCTGGCCGCGCGGGCCGGGACCACGACGCGGGCGTTGCGGTACTACGAGTCACGGGGGCTGCTGCCCGCGCGGCGCGGCGGCAACGGGTACCGGACGTACGACGAGGCTGATCTGAAGCTGCTGCGGCAGATCAGGACGTTGCAGGACTTCGGGTTCGACCTGGAGGAGACGCGGCCCTTTGTGGAGTGTCTGCGGGCCGGGCACCCGGAGGGCGACTCGTGCCCCGCGTCGCTCGCGGTCTACCGGCGCAAGCTGGCCGAACTGGACTCCCTGATCGGGGAGTTGCAGGCCGTGCGGGCGGAGATCGGGGTGCGGCTGGCGACGGTCGAGGAGCCACCACCGTTGTGCGAACTGGGAGGGCATGAACTGTGATCGACGTGACCCATGTAATGGACGTGACGGACGAGAATTTCACGGCGGAGGTGATCGGGGCCGAGTTGCCGGTGCTGGTGGAGTTCACGGCGGACTGGTGTCCTCCGTGCCGGCAGATGGCACCGGTGCTGCGCGCCCTTGCCACGGAGGAGGCCGATCGGCTGAAAGTGGTGCAGTTGAACGTCGATCAGAATCCGGAGATCACGAACGCCTACAAGGTTCTCTCGATGCCCACGTTCATGGTCTTCCGGGGCGGTGAGCCGGTGAAGGCCATGGTGGGGGCCCGGCCCAAGCGGCGGCTGCTGGAGGAGCTCTCCGACGTGCTCTGATCCCACCCGCATACGCAAAGAAATCCCCCGAGCAATTGCGCTCGGGGGATTTCTTTGCGTATATTCAATGGTTCGCGACTTCGCAGGAATTGAGTCGCAAAGAGGCTTAGTGAGCACAGTATATATGTCCGGGAGTGGAATTGTCAAACAGCGATGAAATTCACGGTGAGCAGGAATTCATCGACGGTCTGTACGCACGCGTGGACGCGCTGCGCGGCGCCACCGAGGACTCCGTCACGGACGCGCTCGGGCAGGGCAACACGCCCATGCAGGCCCGGCTGGAGCGGGACATCCTGGTCGCCGAGCGCTCGGGGCTGCTCGCCGCGCTGAACGCCGTGGACGGTTCGCTCTGCTTCGGCCGGATCGACCTGACCTCCGGCGTCAGCCACCACATCGGCCGTATCGGCATCCGCTCCGACGACGCCGACCTCACGCCGATCCTGATCGACTGGCGGGCCGACGTCGCCCGACCCTTCTACCTGGCCACCGGCCACACCCCGATGGACCTGCGCCGCCGTCGGCACCTCACCACCGACGGGCGCCGCGTCACCGCCCTGCACGACGAGATCCTCGACCTCGGCGACGCCACCCGCACCGGCCACGAGGACCCCAGCGGCGACGCCGTCCTGCTCGCCGCGCTCAACTCCGCGCGCACCGGCCGGATGAGCGACATCGTGCAGACCATCCAGGCCGAACAGGACGAGATCATCCGCGCGCCCCATCGCGGGGTGCTCGTCGTCGAGGGCGGGCCCGGCACCGGCAAGACCGCCGTCGCGCTGCACCGGGCCGCGTATCTCCTCTACGAACACCGGGAGTTGCTCGCGAAGCGGGCCGTCCTGATCGTCGGCCCGAACCCCGCGTTCCTCGGCTACATCGGCGAGGTGCTGCCGTCCCTCGGCGAGACCGGCGTGCTGCTGGCGACCGTCGGCGAGCTGTTCCCCGGCGTGAAGGCGACGGCGACCGACACCAGGGCGGCGGCGGCCGTCAAGGGGCGGGCGGACATGGCCGACGTCCTCGCCGCCGTCGTACGCGACTGGCAGTCGCTGCCCGACCCGGTCATCGCGATCGAGCACGACCGCGAGATCCTCATGCTCGACGACGGCCTGGTACGGGTGGCCCGCGACCGCGCCCGTGAAGCCCAACTCCCGCACAACGCGGCCCGGGAGCACTTCGAGGGCCACATCCTCAACACGCTCACCGAGATGGTCGCCGAACGCATCGGCACCGACCCCTTCGACGGCAGCAACCTGCTCGACCCCAGCGACATCACCCAGATCCGCGACGAACTCGCCGAGAACCCCGAAGTCTGGGCCGCCATCGACCAGTTGTGGCCGCGCCTGACCCCGCAGTACCTAGTCGCGGACTTCCTCGCCGACCCCGTGGGCTACGTCTCCGACGACGACGCGGACGCCATCCGCCGCCCGGTGACCCGCGCGTGGACCGTGGCGGACGTACCGCTGCTGGACGAGGCCGCGGAGCTGCTCGGGCGGGACGACCGGGTGCGGCGGGCGCGGGCGCAGCGCGAGCGCGAGGAGCAAGTGTCGTTCGCGCAGGGTGTGTTGGACGTGTCCTTCGCGTCCCGGACGTTCGAGTTCGAGGACAAGGAGGAGGGCGATCCCGAGGGTTCCGAGGTGCTGTCGGCGCACGACATCATCGACGCGGAGCGCTTCGCGGAGCGGCATGAGGAGGAGGATCACCGCAGCGCCGCGGAACGTGCGGCGGCTGACCGGACCTGGGCGTTCGGGCACATCATCGTCGACGAGGCGCAGGAACTCTCGCCGATGGCCTGGCGGTTGCTGATGCGGCGGAGTCCTACGCGGTCGATGACCCTGGTCGGAGACCCCGCGCAGACGGCGGAGGCGGCGGGTGTGGGGTCCTGGTCGGGGATCCTCGCCCCGTACGTCGAGGACCGCTTCGACCACCGTCGCCTCGGCGTCAACTACCGCACCCCCGCCGAGATCATGGACCTCGCGGCGGCGGTCGTCCGCGCGGAGAATCCTGACTTCGAGCCGCCTAGTTCGGTGCGAGCCACTGGCGTGCGGCCTTGGGTGCGGGCGACTGACGATCTGCCGGGGGCTGTTGCCAAGGCCGTGGGTGAACTTGCCCCTGCGGAGGGGCGGTTGGCGGTTATCGCGCCTCGGGATCTGCATCGGCGGTTGGCTGCGCGGCTGGACGGGGTGACGGCCGGCGCCGAGCCGGATCTGACGCGGAGTGTTGTGCTGCTTGATCCTCGGCAGGCCAAGGGGTTGGAGTTCGACTCGGTGTTGGTTGTCGAGCCGGGGCGGTACGGGACGAGTGATTTGTATGTGGCGTTGACTCGGGCTACGCAGAGGTTGGGGGTGTTGCATACGGGGTCGCTGCCGCTGAGCTTGGCGGGAGCGGGGACGGTGTGAGGGCGGCTGGTGTTGGTGGCCGGTGTTGGTGTGGGCGTTGCTGGGGGCTTCGCCCCCAGACCCCCGTCGGCCCTGAAGGGGCCTCGTCCTCAAACTCCCCCAGAGGGGGGACCCCCAACGGGCTGGATTTTGCCGGCCTGGGTCAGCAAGTGCCGGATGGGCTGGAATGTGGCGGCCGGGGTTGAAAAGGTCCCGACCGGCGCTGTGAAGGTGCCGGCCGGGAACTGGAGTTGTGGCTGTTACGCCGGGCGCAGCCAGACCGTCGCCAAGGGGGGCAATGTCAGGCGGATGCTCGTCGGGCGGCCGTGCCACGGTTGGGGTTCGGGCTTGATGGGGTCCGGGTTGGTGATGTCGCTGCCGCCGTAGCGGGCGGTGTCGGTGTTGAGGGTTTCGTGCCAGGCGGGGATGTCGTCGGGGGTGCCGAGGCGGTAGTCGTGGCGGACGACGGGGGAGAAGTTGCTGACGGCGAGGAGGGGGGAGCCGTCGGTGTCGTAGCGGAGGAAGGCGAAGACGTTGTCCTCTGAGGCGTCGCCGGTGATCCATTGGAAGCCGGAGGGGGATGTGTCGAGCTGCCAGAGGGCGGGGGTGTGGCGGTAGACCGTGTTGAGGTCGCGGACCAGGTCGCGTACGCCTCGGTGGTCGGCCTCGGCGCCGTAGGAGGGGTCCAGGAGCCACCAGTCGGGTCCGTTTGTCTCCGACCACTCCGCGCCCTGGGCGAACTCCTGGCCCATGAAGAGGAGTTGCTTGCCGGGGTGGGCCCACATGAAGGCGAGGTAGGCGCGGAGGCTGGCGCGTTGCTGCCACCAGTCGCCGGGCATCTTCGACACCAACGAGCGCTTGCCGTGGACCACTTCGTCGTGGGAGATGGGGAGGACGTAGTTCTCGCTGTAGGCGTAGACCATGGAGAACGTCATCTCGCCGTGGTGGTGTTTGCGGTGGACGGGCTCGTGCGACATGTAGTCGAGCGAGTCGTGCATCCAGCCCATGTTCCACTTCAACCCGAAGCCCAGGCCGCCGAATCCGCCGGGTCCGACGTGGTCCGTGGCGCGCGTGACGCCGTCCCAGGCGGTGGACTCCTCGGCGATCGTCACGACACCGGGCACCCTGCGGTACACGGTCGCGTTCATCTCCTGGAGGAAGGCGACCGCGTCGAGGTTCTCCCGGCCGCCGTGCTCGTTCGGGGTCCACTGGCCCGGCTCGCGTGAGTAGTCGAGGTAGAGCATCGAGGCGACCGCGTCCACGCGCAGGCCGTCGATGTGGAACTCCTCGCACCAGTAAACGGCGTTCGCCACAAGGAAGTTGCGGACCTCGCGGCGGCCGAAGTCGAATTCCAGGGTGCCCCAGTCGGGGTGCGCGGCCCGGAGCGGGTCCTCGTGCTCGTACAGGGGGCGGCCGTCGAACTCGGCCAACGCCCAGTCGTCGCGCGGGAAGTGGGCCGGGACCCAGTCCATGAGGACGCCGATACCGGCCTGGTGCAGGGCGTCTACCAGGAACTTGAAGTCGTCGGGGGTGCCGAGGCGGGAGGTCGGGGCGTAGAAGCCGGTGACCTGGTAGCCCCACGAGCCGCCGTACGGGTGCTCGGCGACCGGCATCATCTCGACGTGGGTGAAGCCCAAGTCCTTGACATAGGCGGGGAGTTGCTCGGCGAGCTGGCGGTATGTCAAACCCGGTCGCCAGGAGGCGAGATGGAGTTCGTAGATGGAGAGGGGCGCTTCGTGGGCGGGGAGTTCGACGCGCTGGGCGAGCCATTCCGCGTCGTTCCACTCGTAGTGCGAGGCGTGGACGATCGAGGAGGTGGCGGGCGGGACCTCGGTGCGCCGGGCCATCGGGTCGGCGCGCATCGTCTTCGACCCGTCGGGCCGGGTGATCTCGAACTTGTACAGCTCGCCCTCGCCGACGCCCGGCATGAACAGTTCCCAGACGCCGGTTCCGCCGAGTGAGCGCAGCGGGGCGCCCGTCCCGTCCCAGAAGTTGAAGCTACCGGCGAGGCGCACGCCCTGAGCGTCCGGCGCCCACACGGTGAACCGGGTGCCGGTGACCCCCTGATGCGTCATCGTCCGCGCCCCGAGCGCCTGCCACAACTCCTCGTGCCGGCCCTCACCGATCAGGTGGAGATCCAGATCGCCGAGCGCGGGGAGGAACCGGTACGCGTCCTCGACCTCCTGCACGGTGCCTTCGTAGGCCACGGCGAGCCGATACTCCGGCACGCCCTGGAGCGGGACCAGTCCTGAGAAGAACCCGTCCCCGTCGTCGTGCAACTCGGCCTTCAACTGCCCTGCAACGACGGTCACTCCGAGCGCGAACGGCCGAAACACCCGGAACGCCACTCCGCCGGGGACCAGGTGGGCGCCGAGGACGGAGTGGGGGGCGTGGTGGGTTCCGTGGAGGAGGCGGTCGCGGTCTGGGGCGTCCAGGGCGGGGGAGATGGTGATGGTGGGGGGAGTGGGTGGGGTCGGGTTGGAGGTGAGGGTGGGGGAGGTCGGTGGGGTGGGCTGTGTGGCGGACTCCGGGGCGTCGGCCGGGGCCACTGCGGTGGGCGGGGCCGAGGGGGTGGCCAACTGCGGGGTGGTGGCGGCCGCTGCCGGCGGAGCCGATGGGGGCGTGGGTGTAGTCGGCTTCGGTGCGTCGGCGGAGGCCGATGGTATGGGCGCGGTCGGTGCGGTGGCCGGCGTCGGTGGGGTGGTCGGCTCCGGGGCGTCGGTCGATACCGGCGGTGTGGCCGGAGTCGGAGTGGTCGGTGAGGTGGGCGGGGTCGGCGGTGTGGCCGGCTTCGGCTTCGGGGTGTCGGACGGGGTCGGCGGTACCGCCGGAGTCGGAGTGGTCGGTGAGGTGGGCGGGGTCGGCGGTGTGGTCGGCTTCGGCTTCGGGGTGTCGGACGGGGTCGGCAGTACCGCCGGAGTCGGAGTGGTCGGTGAGGTGGGCGGGGTCGGCGGTGTGGCCGGCTTCGGCTTCGGGGTGTCGGACGGGGCTGGCAGTACCGCCGGAGTCGGAGTGGTCGGTGAGGTGGGCGGGGTCGGCGGTGTGGCCGGCTTCGGCTCCGAGGTGGCGGCCGGAGTTGGCAGCACAGCCGGAGCGGTGGGCGAGGTCGAGGACGCGGTCGGCTCCGCGGCCTCGGTCGTCAGCGGCGGCGTGGCCGACTTCAGGGTGGGACCCGATCCCGGAGTGGCACCTGACTCCGAGGGGGCACCCGGCTCTGAGGTGGCACCCGGCTCTGAGGTGGGACCCGGTTCCGGGGCGGACGTGATGCCGGAAGTGGCATCAGCCTCCTCCGGTGTGGCAACGCCCTGGTCCGGTGCGGCGGCCACCCCTTCTCGTTCGGCAACCTCTGCCTCCGGCGCGGGAGAAGCCGCCCCGGAATCCATCCCCGAGTCCATCCCCGTGTCAGCGGTCACCGTCCGCCGCGTGGACTTCTCGTCAGCCGCGATCGTCTTCCTGGCCAGGCCTTTCTTCGCCGAGTTCTTCTTCCCGGCACCCTTCTTGGCGGCGACCTTCTTGGTCACGCCCTTCTTCGCTGCGACCTTCTTCGTCACGGTCTTCCTCGCGCCGCCCGTCTCCGCCACGACTTCTTCCGCCGAACCCGTCTCCGCCGGGACCTTCGCCGTTACCTTCGTCCTCTTCGCCGTACCCGTCTTGGCGGCGCCCGTCTTCGTCATGGCCTTCTCCGTCGCAGCTCTTGTCGCCGAGGTGTCTTCCGCCGAACCAGTCATCGCCACGGCGTTCTTCTTCGTCGCTTGCTCGGCCGCGGCCTTCTTGACCACGGCGTTCTTCGCCGCTGCCTTCGTTGCCGCGGCCTTCTTCGTACCGGCGTTCTTCTTCGTCGCCCTCTTGGCGGCGGCCTTTCCGGGCTCAGCCGTTTCACCTGGCGTGTTTTTCGGCGCCGTCCTCTTGGCCGAGGCCTTCCCAGGCTCAGCCTCTTCAGCCGGCGTGCTCTTCTTCGCCGCCTTGGCTCCGGCCTTTCCAGGCTCAGCCGTCTCAGTCGGCGTGTCCTTCGCCGCCGCCCTCTTGGCCCCGATCTTCACGGCGGCCTTTCCGGGCGCAGTCGTCTCAGCCGCCGCCTTCTTCGCCCTCTTCGCCCCTGCCGTCTTCGCAGCGGCGCTCTCCACCCCGCCGCCCTCCTTCTTCAGCGCCTTCTTCCCAGCAGCCCCCTTGCCCACCGTCCCCTCACCCGCACCCTTCCCCACAGCCCCCGCGACCTTCCTCACGCCGCCGCCCCCGCCCCCGTTCTCCTCAGGAGCCGTCGGCTGCACTGCCGTACCGCTCTTCTCCTCGGCCGGTTTCTTCCTCGGCTTCGGATCAGAACCGTTGGACGGGGGACGCGGGGTCACGGGCGGAGCCTCCTGGGCGGGATGAGGGCGGGATGCGGGCGGGGTGGGTCAGATGGTGGAGTCGGGGGCGGGGTCGGCCAGGCGGCGGACCGCTGACAAGGGGACCGGGAGCCAGTCGGGGCGATGGCGGGCCTCGTAGAGGACTTCGTAGATCGCCTTGTCCGTCTCGTACGCGCGGAGCAGGACCGGATCAGTACGCGGATCCACCCCCGTCACCTCCGCGTACCCCGAGCAGTACGCCGCCCGGCACAGGTCCGCCCAGCCCGGCACCGCCGGTGTCGTCGAGTGGGCCGCGTAGTCGAAGGAACGGAGCATCCCCGCGATGTCCCGCACCGGAGGCTGGGGCATACGGCGTTCCGCGAGGGGCCTGGACGGCTCGCCCTCGAAGTCGATCAGGGACCACTCCCCGGACGGCGAGTGCAGGCACTGGCCCAGGTGCAGGTCGCCGTGGATGCGTTGGGCGGTCCAGGTCTGGCCCTCCGCCGCCAAGTTCGCCAAGGCCGAGAACGCCGAGTGCAGGCCGGGGGCGTACGGGCGGAGGGCGGGGACCGCCTGTGCTGCCGCGTCCAGGCGCTCGGTCATGCCGTTCACCAGTTGTTCCAGTTGCGCGTGGCCCAGCGTCATCGTCGGCAGCGCTCGGGCCAAGGCCACGTGGACCTCCGCCGTCGCCCTGCCCAGCGACCTCGCCTCCGCGCCGAAGTCCTCGCCCTTGGACAACTCGCTCAACGCCAGTTCCCAGCCGTCGGCAGCGCCCTGCACGAACGGTTGGAGGACTCCCAGGACGTACGGCTCGTCGGCGAACTCCGCTCGTAGCCACGCCGTCGGGGCCGGCACCCGGGGGCAGCCCTCCAGGGCCAGCGCCAGCGGGAGTTCCAGGTCGGGGTTGGTGCCGGGGACGATTCGGCGCAGCAGCTTCAGGATGTACGTATCGCCGTAGACCACCGATGAGTTGGACTGTTCGGCGGTCATCAGGCGCGGGGTCAGGCCGGCGCCGATGTCCGGGGCGTCCGGGGCCCGTTCGAAGCGCAGCCCGCCGATGCGGGCCTGGGTGCGCAACGCCTCCAGGAGCACCTCGGCGGGCCGGGGGTCGTACAGGGCCTCGTACACCGTGTGACCGGCGAGCGGGCCGTCCTCCACATGTCCGATCAGCGCGGGCGCGAGCCGGGGTGGCAGCGCCTCGCGCACGCCTATGAGGAGCTGGTAGCAGTCGCCGGGGGCGGGGGACTGGTGAGCGCGGACCAGGAGGTGGTAGAGGCCCAGCGCGCCGTCCAGCGGGAGCAGCTCCGTCGCCGCCACCAGCGCGAAACCCGTGACGGGACGGCCCTTGCCCGCGAACCACCGTTGCCTCGGCAGCCACTCCCGCAGGAGGGGGTCGAGTGACGCGAGGAGGTCCGGACCGGGACCCGGACTGGTCCGGCCGGAGATTGTGACAGTTTCCGCCATGGTGTCACGTTCCTTTCCCCGGGGTGGTCGGGGTGTCACTGTTGCGTGCCCCCGGCGGGGCGGGGGAAACCGAAACCGCCCCGCCCCACCGGGATCCAGCACGGATCCGGCAGCGATCTAGGCGGCTTCCTTGCGGAGCCGGAACCAGTAGAAGCCGTGGCCCGCCAGCGTCAGCAAGTACGGCAGTTCGCCTACGGCCGGAAAGCGCACCCCGCCGAACAGTTCGACCGGATGCCTTCCATTGAACGCCCGCAGGTCCAGTTCCGTCGGCTGCGCGAACCGGGAGAAGTTGTTCACGCACAGGACGAGGTCGTCCTCGTACTCGCGCAGGAACGCGATCACCGCGGGATTCGACGACGGCAGTTCCCGGTACGAGCCGAGGCCGAACGCCAGGTTCTGCTTGCGGATCTCGATCATGCGGCGCGTCCAGTGCAGCAGCGAGGAGGGCGACGACATCGACGCCTCGACGTTGGTGACCTGGTAGCCGTAGACGGGGTCCATGATGGTCGGCAGCGACAGTCGGCCGGGGTCACAGGACGAAAAACCTGCGTTGCGATCCGGTGTCCACTGCATCGGCGTGCGGACGGCGTCGCGGTCGCCGAGCCAGATGTTGTCGCCCATGCCGATCTCGTCGCCGTAGTAGAGGATCGGCGAGCCGGGGAGCGACAGGAGCAGGGCCGTGAACAGCTCGATCTGGTTGCGGTCGTTGTCCAGGAGCGGGGCCAGGCGTCGCCGGATGCCGATGTTGGCGCGCATACGCGGGTCCTTCGCGTACTCCGCCCACATGTAGTCGCGTTCCTCGTCGGTGACCATCTCCAGGGTCAGCTCGTCGTGGTTGCGCAGGAAGATGCCCCACTGACAACTCGACGGGATCGCGGGGGTCTTGGCGAGGATCTCCGAGACCGGATACCTCGACTCCCTCCGGACCGCCATGAAGATGCGCGGCATGACCGGGAAGTGGAATGCCATGTGGCACTCGTCCCCGCCGCTCTGGTAGTCGCCGAAGTAGTCGACGACGTCCTCGGGCCACTGGTTCGCCTCCGCCAGCACCACCGTGTCGGGGTACTGGGCGTCGATCTCCTTGCGCACCCGACGGAGGAACTCGTGGGTTGCCGGAAGGTTTTCGCAGTTGGTGCCCTCGGCCGCGAACAGGTACGGGACCGCGTCCAGGCGGAAGCCGTCGATGCCCAGGTCCAGCCAGAACTTCAGCGCCGAGATGATCTCTTCCTGGACGGCCGGGTTCTCGTAGTTGAGGTCCGGCTGGTGGGAGAAGAAGCGGTGCCAGAAGTACTGCTTGCGGACCGGGTCGAAGGTCCAGTTGGAGGCTTCGGTGTCGACGAAGATGATGCGGGCGTCGGGGTACTGCTTGTCGTCGTCGGCCCACATGTAGTAGTCGCCGTACGGCCCGTCGGGGTCTTTTCGCGACTCCTGGAACCACGGGTGCTGGTCGCTGGTGTGGTTCATGACGAAGTCGATGATGACGCGCATGCCCCGCTGGTGGGCGGAGTCCACGAACTCCACGAAGTCCGCGAGATCGCCGAATTCGGGGAGTACGGCGGTGTAGTCCGAGACGTCGTAACCGCCGTCCCGCAGCGGGGATTTGAAGAACGGTGGCAGCCAGAGGCAGTCGACGCCGAGCCACTGGAGGTAGTCGAGTTTGGCGGTGATGCCCTTGAGGTCACCGATGCCGTCGCCGTTGCTGTCCTGGAAGGAGCGGACCAGGACCTCGTAGAAGACGGCGCGTTTGAACCACTCGGGGTCCCGGTCCTTGGCGGGAGTGTCCTCGAAGGTGTCCGGGACGGGCTCGTTGACGATCATATTGTGGGTGACCCTCCGATCTGCGGGGACGGTCGCAGGACGGTGAGGATGTGTGCGGGCCGGTTACCCGGTTCCAGGCGCACATAGTTGGCCCTGCCCCAGTGATAGGTCTCACCGGTGAGCTCGTCGCGCACCGGTACCGACTCGTGCCATTCCAGGCCGAGTTGCGGCATGTCCAACGAGACCGTGGCCTCCTGGGTGTGGTGCGGGTCGAGGTTGACGACCACCAGAACCGTGTTCGAACCGTTCCGCTTCGAGTACGCGATCACCGCCTCCTGATCCGTCTGATGGAAGTGGAGGTCACGCAGCTGCCGCAACGCCGGGCTGCGGCGCCGGATGTCGTTCAACTTGCCCAGCAATGGCGCGATGCTACGTCCTTCCCGCTCGGCCGACACCCAGTCGCGGGGACGGAGTTGGTACTTCTCGGAGTCCAGATACTCCTCGCTGCCGGGCCGCAACGGTGTGTTCTCGCACAACTCATACCCGCTGTACACCCCCCAGGTGGGAGAGAGGGTCGCCGCCAGTACCGCGCGCAGTTCGAAGGCCGGGCGACCGCCCTCCTGGAGGAACTCGTGCAGGATGTCCGGGGTGTTCACGAAGAAGTTCGGCCGCATGTAGGCAGCCGCCTCGCCCGACAACTCGCTGAGGTACTCGGTGAGTTCCTCCTTCGTGTTGCGCCAGGTGAAGTAGGTGTACGACTGCTGGAAGCCGATCTGCGCGAGGGTGGCCATCATCGCGGGACGGGTGAACGCCTCGGCCAGGAAGATGACGTCCGGGTCGGCGCCGTTGATCTCGGCGATGACCCGGTCCCAGAAGACGACGGGCTTGGTGTGCGGGTTGTCGACGCGGAAGATCCGCACCCCGTGGTCCATCCAGTGCCGCAGCACGCGCACGGTCTCCGCGATCAGGCCGTCCATGTCCCGGTCGAAGGCGATCGGGTAGATGTCCTGGTACTTCTTCGGCGGGTTCTCCGCGTACGCGATCGTCCCGTCGGGGCGGTGATGGAACCACTCCGGGTGCTTCTCCACCCAGGGGTGATCGGGGGAGCACTGGAGCGCGAAGTCCAGCGCGATCTCCATGCCCAGCTCGGCGCCCCGCGCGACGAACGCGTCGAAGTCCTCCAGCGTGCCCAGCTGCGGGTGGATCGCGTCGTGCCCGCCCTCCGGCGAGCCGATCGCCCACGGGACGCCGACGTCCTCACGCCCTGCCGAGAGGGTGTTGTTCGGGCCCTTGCGGAAGGTGCTCCCGATCGGATGGATCGGGGGCAGGTACACGACGTCGAAGCCCATCGCCGCGATGCCGGCCAGCCGTTTCGCCGCCGTACGGAAGGTGCCGTGGGGCTGGGCCGGAGTGCCCTCGGAGCGGGGGAAGAACTCGTACCAGGCGCCGTAGAGGGCCCGCTCCCGTTCGACGAGCAGCGACCTGGGCTCGGAGGTCGTGACCAGTTCCCGCAGCGGATACCGGGCCAGTACCCCGTCCACCTCGGGTGTCAGTGCGGCGGCGAGGCGGGACGCGGGTGGGCGGGTCTCGTCGCGGAGGGCGGTGACGGCGGTGCGGAGGACGGGGCGGAGGCCCTTGCCCTTCGGTACGCCGGGGATGGCGCGTTCGTACAGGCGCGCGCCCTCCTCCAGGACCAGCTCCGTGTCCATGCCGGCCGGGATCTTGATCCGGGCGTGGTGGCGCCAGGTGGCGACCGGGTCGCTCCAGGCCTCCACGGTGTAGGTCCACCGGCCCGGTTCGCCGGGTGTGACGGTGGCGCCCCAGCGGTCGGTGCCCGGGGCGAGCTCCCGCATCGGGGTCCAGGGGCCGGGGCGGCCCTCCGGGTCGTAGAGGACCGCATTGGCGGCGACCGCGTCGTGGCCCTCGCGGAAGACGATGGCCGAGACCTCGAACGCCTCGCCGGTCACCGCCTTGGCGGGCCGGTGGCCGTGCTGGACGACCGGCCGGACATCGAGGACGGGGATGCGTCCGATGCCGGGAGGTGTGCCGTCCGCGGAGGGTGGCTCCGGGGCGGGTGGTGCCGTGCCGGCGGGGCGCACGGGGGGCGTGGCCGTGCCGGGTGTCGGGGGTGGTGACGAGTGGTGCGTGGCGGGCATGACCGCTCCTGTCCGCGTCAACGTGGGTGTGGGCGGATGGATGTGGGGAGGTGGGTCCTGCGAAGAAGATCCCGTGGTCCGCTGGGGGGCGTACCGGTGGAGCCTTCCCACCCTATTCGGGTTAGCAATCCGGCAGGTTGCTAACTACTTACGCGCAGATCTCCACAGAAAGATCCGGCCCCGTCCAGGGCGAACGGGGCCGGAGCCGTCACTCCCGCACTACGACCGCGGTACTTGCAGAAGTTTGTCCGGCGAACCGGGCCCGGCGCCGGACACCTTCCCGGAAACCGCCCCCGCGACGAGCGCCCTGGACACCTGTGCCGGTGTGGCACGCGGGTGGCCGGCGAGATAGACCGCCGCCGCGCCGGCCGCGTGCGGGGACGCCATCGACGTACCGGAGAAGGTCGCCTTCGCCGTGTCGCTCGTGTACGACGCGGAGGTGATCGCGACGCCCGGGGCGAACAGGTCGACGGCCCGGCCGATGTTCGAGAAGGCGGCCCGTGCGTCGTTCCGGTCGGTGGCGCCGACCGTGATGGCCTCCTTCACGTCCGCGGGGGAGTACAGGCCGGCCTGTAGCCCGTCGTTGCCCGCCGCGACCGTGTACGTGACACCGGAGGCGATCGAATTGCGTACGGCCGCGTCCAGCTGGGCGTTGTGGTGGCCGCCCAGGCTGAGATTGGCGACCGCCGGTTTGTGCGCGTGCTGGGTGACCCAGTCGATGCCCGCGATGACCTGCGAGGTCGTACCGGCTCCTGCGTTGTCCAGGACCCGTACGCCGACGACCTTGGCCTTCTTGGCGACGCCGTACGTGGTGCCCGCGATCGTGCCGGCGACGTGGGTGCCGTGGCCGTTGCCGTCCTGGGCGGTGGTGTCGTTGTCGACGAAGTCCCAGCCGTAGCTCGCCCGGCCGCCGAAGTCCTTGTGGGTGATCCGGATGCCGGTGTCGATCACGTACACCGTCACCCCGCTGCCCCCGGACGTCGGCGAGGTGTAGCTCTTGCTCAGCGGCAGGCCCGGCTGGTCGAGCCGGTCCAGCCCCCAGGACGGCGGATTGCGCTGAACACGGTCGGCGGCGCTACGGCCGCCGCTGTCCAGGGTGATCCGGGTGTCCTGGGTGACGGAGACGACCTGCGCGTCCGCCGCGAGGCGCCTCGCCTGTCTCTCGTTCGCCTCGATGGCGTAGCCGTTGAGGGCCGTGCCGTAGGTGTGGCTTATTTTCGCTCCGTACTTCGCGGCCAGGTCCTTTCCGGCGGCCGACGGAGCCTTTGTTCCCCCCTTGAGTGTCACCAGGTAGCTACCGCTGACGGAGCCGGGTTCACCGGCGCCGAGTATGGTCCCCTCCGGTGCGGCGTGCGCGGGCAGGGTGATGGCCGAAAACACCACGACTGTGGTGACCGCGGTCAGACCCCCCACCCGGCGCAGACGCCGCGTGCGCGTCCGTGCCATGTCGAGTTTCCCCTCCTTCAACTCTCCACTGCGCAGCCTCTCGTGAGGCGCGAAGCACCACAAGGGCGCACGAGGGCGCCTTTTCAGTACATGCCGGTTCAACTTCTTCAGCGCAGGTCGGCAATGACTAGCCCGTTGGGGGTCCCCCTCTGGGGGAGTTTGAGGCGAGGCCCCTTCAGGGCCGACGGGGGTCTGGGGGCAGAGCCCCCAGCGAGGGCGACACCATCGCCGGTACCGTCATCACACACGACGACACACATAGCCGTGTGTCATCCAGCGAAGCGCCGAGGTGGAGCTGTGAAGGCGATCCGTCGATTCACCGTCCGTCCCGTTCTCCCCGAACCCCTCCGACCTCTCAGTGATCTGGCGCGCAATCTGCGCTGGTCCTGGCACGCCGACACGCGTGATCTCTTCCAGTCCGTCGATCCCGAGCGCTGGGCCGCCTCGGAACACGATCCCGTACGACTCCTCGGCAGCGTCTCCGCCGAGCGGCTCGCGGAGCTGGCCGAGGACAGCCGTTTCCTGCGCCGGCTCACCGAGGTCGCCGGTGACCTCGCCGACTACGTGGGCGGTGACCGCTGGTACCAGACCCACCCCGGTGAACTGCCCGCCGCCGTCGCCTACTTCTCACCGGAGTTCGGTGTCACGGCCGCCCTGCCCCAGTACTCCGGCGGCCTCGGCATCCTCGCCGGCGACCATCTCAAATCGGCCAGCGATCTCGGCGTACCGCTGATCGGCGTCGGACTCCTGTACCGGCACGGCTATTTCCGCCAGTCGTTGTCCCGGGACGGCTGGCAGCAGGAGCACTATCCCGTCCTCGATCCCAACGAACTCCCGGTGGCGTTGCTGCGGGAGGAGGACGGCTCCCCGGCCCAGGTCTCCCTGGCGCTGCCCGGCGGCCGTTCGCTGCGCGCCCGGATCTGGCTGGCACAGGTCGGCCGGGTGCCACTGCTGATGCTGGACTCGGACGTCGAGGAGAACGACGTCGGCGAGCGCGGCGTGACCGATGTCCTCTACGGCGGCGGCAGTGAACACCGGCTGCTCCAGGAGATGTTGCTCGGCATAGGGGGTGTGCGGGCGGTACGGACGTACTGTCGCCTCACCGGTCACCCCGAGCCCGAGGTGTTCCACACGAACGAGGGACACGCGGGCTTCCTCGGCCTGGAGCGGATCGCCGAACTCTGCGACGCGGGGCTGGACTTCGACGCGGGCCTGGAGGCGGTGCGGGCCGGCACGGTGTTCACCACGCACACCCCCGTCCCGGCCGGAATCGACCGTTTCGACCGGGAGTTGGTGGCCACCCACTTCGGTCCCGAGGCCGAACTCCCGCGCCTGGACGTCGGAAACATCCTGCGGCTGGGCATGGAGACCTACCCGGGCGGCGAGCCGAACCTGTTCAACATGGCCGTGATGGGCCTGCGGCTGGGTCAACGGGCCAATGGCGTCTCCCTGTTGCACGGTCAGGTCAGCCGCGAGATGTTCTCCGGTCTCTGGCCCGGGTTCGACGCCGAGGAGGTGCCGATCACCTCCGTGACCAACGGGGTGCACGCGCCGACCTGGGTGGCCCCCGAGGTGTTCCGGCTCGGGGCGCGGCAGATCGGCGCCCAGCGCACCGAGGACGCGCTGACGGTGGGTGGTTCGGACCGTTGGGACGCGGTCGCGGAGATCCCGGACCAGGACATCTGGGAGCTGCGCCGCGATCTGCGCGAGCAACTGGTGGTGGAGGTACGGGAACGGCTCCGCGTGTCCTGGCGGCAACGCGGCGCGGGATCGGCGGAGTTGGGGTGGATCGACGGTGTGCTCGACCCCGACGTCCTCACGATCGGGTTCGCGCGCCGCGTCCCGTCGTACAAACGCCTGACGTTGATGCTGCGCGACCGCGACCGGTTGATGGATCTGCTCCTGCACCCCGACCATCCGATCCAGATCGTGGTGGCGGGCAAGGCGCATCCGGCGGACGACGGGGGCAAGCGGCTGGTGCAGGAGTTGGTGAAGTTCGCGGACGATCCGCGCGTCCGGCACCGGATCGTGTTCCTGCCCGACTACGGCATGGCGATGGCGCAGAAGCTGTACCCCGGCTGCGACATCTGGCTCAACAACCCGCTGCGTCCGCTGGAGGCGTGCGGCACGAGCGGTATGAAGGCGGCGCTCAACGGCTGCCTCAACCTCTCTGTCCTGGACGGCTGGTGGGACGAGTGGTTCCAGCCCGACTTCGGCTGGGCCATTCCCACGGCGGACGGCACCGGCACGGATCCCGACCACCGGGACGACGTGGAGGCCGCGGCGCTCTACGACCTCCTGGAGCAGCGCGTCACCCCGCGCTTCTATGAGCGCGGCCAGGACGGGCTGCCGGACCGGTGGATCGAGATGGTCCGTCAGACGTTGACGTTGCTGGGGCCGAAGGTGCTGGCGGGGCGGATGGTCCGGGAGTACGTGGAGCGGCTGTACGCGCCGGCCGCGCATGCCCACCGGGCGATGACGCCGGACGCGGCGCGTGAACTGGCCGCGTGGAAGGGGCGGGTGCGCTCCGCTTGGCACGGGGTGACCGTCGACCACGTGGAGACATCTGCGGCTACGGCCACCGCGGAACTCGGTACGACGCTGAATCTCCGGGTGCGGGTGGGGCTGGGTGGGCTTGCTCCGGACGATGTGGAAGTGCAGGTGGTTTCGGGGCGGGTGGATCCGGAGGATCGGATCGGGGATGCGGTGACGGTCCCCTTGAAGCCGGCGGGTTCGGATGCGGAGGGGCACTGGCTGTACGAGGGGCCGCTTGCCCTTGATCGCACCGGGCCCTATGGGTATACGGTCCGGATTCTGCCTGCGCATCGACTGCTGGCGTCCGGTGCGGAGTTGGGGCTTGTGGCGGTGCCGTCGGAGGACGGGGTGGAGGGGGCCGGGGTGTTGATGAGGTAGTGGTAAGTCCGGTGCTTTGGCTGCGGGTCCGGTGGGGGCTGGTCGCGCAGTTCCCCGCGCCCCTAAAGGGCGCGTCCGCTAGCGCCGGACTTCCCCTGCCCCCTTTGCACCTCCGAAAAACCGGACATCGGCTGGTTCCCGCCTCACACCTCCGAATACGGTGCGCACATCTCCCGCAGCGTGCTGCCGATCTTTCGGGCGTACGCGTGTTGCAAGCCTCTCGTCGCCGGGCCGCCCAGGCGGGCGTACCACTTTGCGCCGCGGCTGAAGGCGGAGACCGTCAGCCAGACCGTGCCGTCGCCCGTGCGGTCGACCACGAAGGCTTCCTCGCCGCATTCGGGGTGGCCGGGGAGGGTGCCGTAGGCCCAGCCTGCTCTGCGGTGTTCCTCTACCGTCCAGACGATGCGGCAGGGGCCCTTGATGAGGCCGGCGAGGGTGACCGTTACGTCTACGCCGGGGGCCGCCTTTTCCGCGGTTGCCTCGATGCCTACGCCCATTTCGCGGTGCATTTCCCAGGTCAGGACCGCTTCGGCGGCTCGGCGGAAGACCTTCTCGCCCTCGCCGATCCGGGTGCGCACATACAGGGGGTGGAAGCCCGGGGGGCAGAAGCCGCGTTCGCGGGTCGCGCCGACGTCGTCGTACGTGAAGGACATGGAACCCAAGAGTAGGGCGGTACCCGGAATTGCCTTCGCTCCGGGTACCGCCCTAGTCACTTGGCTGTCAACTCGGCTGTCGTCAGCTGACGTTGACGGCCGACCAGGCTGCCGCCACCGCGTTGTACTCGGTGGAACCGGAGCCGTACAGCGCCGCCGCCGCCGAGAGGGTGCCGGTGCGGGCGCCCGCGTACTTGGTGGTCGACGTGAAGTACGTCGTCAGGGCCTTGTACCAGATCTGCAGCGCCTTGGCGCGGCCGATGCCGGTGACGGTGGAGCCGTTGGACGTGGGCGAGTTGTAGCTCACGCCGTTGATGGTCTTCGCGCCGCTGCCCTCGGACAGCAGGTAGAAGAAGTGGTTGGCGACACCCGACGAGTAGTGCACGTCGAGGTTGCCGACCGAGGAGGACCAGTAGTTGGCGGAGCCGCCGTCCTTGCTGGGCTGGTCCATGTAGCGCAGCGGGGTGCCGTCGCCGTTGATGTTGATCTTCTCGCCGATGAGGTAGTCACCGACGTCGGAGGAGTTCGCCGCGTAGAACTCGACGCCCGTGCCGAAGATGTCGGAGGTCGCCTCGTTCAGGCCGCCGGACTCGCCCGAGTAGTTCAGGCCCGCGGTGTTGGCGGTGACGCCGTGGCTCATCTCGTGGCCGGCCACGTCCAGCGAGGTGAGCGGGTGGGTGTTGCCCGAGCCGTCGCCGTACGTCATGCAGAAGCAGCTGTCGTCCCAGAACGCGTTCACGTACGAACTGCCGTAGTGCACGCGGGAGTAGGCGCCGACACCGTTGTTCTTGATGCCGCTGCGGCCGAAGGTGTTCTTGTAGAAGTCCCACGTCTCCTGGGCGCCGTAGGCGGCGTCCGCGGCGGCGGTCACGTCGGTGGTGGAGCTGGAGGCGGCGCCGGTGCCCCACGTGTTGGTGGTGTTGGTGAACAGGGTGCCGGTGCCGGACGTCCCGTGCTTCAGGTTGTACGTCTTGTGGCTGCCGCGCGTGGCGTCGGTCAGGCTGTACGTCGTGCCCGACAGGGTCGTGTCGAGGCTGACGGTGCCCGAGTACAGGGTCTTGCCGGTGCCGGTGGCGTTCTCGATGCCCTGGTACTCGAAGAGCTTCTTGCCGGTGGCCGCGTCGGTGATGACGTGCAGCTGGTTCGGGGTGCCGTCGTCCTGGAAGCCGCCGACGATCGTCTCGTAGGCGAGGACGGGGGTGCCGGAGCCGGCCCAGATGACCTTGCGAGCACCGTCGGCGGCGGTCTTGTCGGAGCCGGCGGCCTTGGCGATGGTCAGCGCCTGCTTCTCGGCCTTGGCGGTGGAGATCTTCGGCGTGACCGTGGCGACCTTGATGGTCGCCGAGTGCGCCTTGGTGACACCCTCGGTCTTGCCCGACGGCGCGGTGTGGACGACCAGGTCGCCACCGAGGACCGGGAGCCCCGCGTAGGTGCGCTCGTAGCGGGTGTGGACCGTGCCGTCGACGTCCTTGACGACGTCCTTGACGACCAGCTTCTCCTTGGTGCCGAGGCCTATCTGCTGGGCCGTCTCGGGCGCTGCGGCCTGCTTCTCCTGGACCAGCGCGGTGCGCGCGGAGTTGGAGAGGAGCTGCGGGGCGGCCGCGAGGGGGGCCGGCTTGGCGGCGGCGGGCTGGGCTGAGGCACCGGTGCTGACACCGGTGGCGAGCAGGGCGCCTGCGGCTACCGCGGTGGCGATGGCCAGGGTGGTGCGCTTGTGACGCGCGTAGAGGGGGGTCACGCAAGCTCCTCTGTGGGGGAGTCCGGACGGTGTGGGGTTACCGACCGGAGCGATTGTGAATTGGCTGTGCTGAAGCGGCGTGAGGGAAGAGTGGCATCAGGGGCGCGTACATGTCAGGACCCCCAAGTGATGTTGGCCGAAAATCGACTGTCCGGGAAACATTGCGGCCATGTAAACGCCCACAACAGGGCGCCGCCCCGGAGTTGAAACCCCGAGGCGGCGCTCAGTTCGTGCGGCCGGAAGTGGACGACTGGTTTTTACGGGAACGTAAGCTTCCAGCTGTTGATGTAGCCGGTGTCCTGTGCCGCCACGTCCTGGACCTTCAACTTCCAGACGCCGTTGGCGACTTCGGAGGACGCGTTGACCGTGTAGGTCGCCTGCACGTTGTCCGCCGAGTCGGACGAGCTGGAGTTCTTCAGGCGGTACGTCGACCCGTCCGGAGCGACCAGGTCGATCACCAGGTCACCGCGCCAGGTGTGCACGATGTCGACCGCGACAGCGAGGTTCGTCGGCGCGTTGCCCGTCCGCCCCGACACGGTCACCGAGGACGTGACTGCCGCCCCGTTGTCCGGAATCGACACGTCGGCCGTGTTCTCGAACGAGGTGCCGCCACCGCCGCCGCCACCGGAGCGCGCACCGACCGCGACGGCCGCCCACGCGTCCTGCACCGCCTTGTATTCGGCGCCCGTCGTGCCGTACAGCTCACCGGCCGCGGCGAGCGTCCCGGTGCGGGCCGCCGCGTAGTTGGTGGTGGACGTGAACTTCGTGGTGAGCGCGCGGTACCAGATCTGCAGCGCCTTGTCCCGGCCGATGCCGGTGACCGGAAGTCCGTCCGAGGTGGGCGAGTTGTAGCTGACGCCGTTGATGACCTTGGCGCCGCTGCCCTCGCTCAGCAGGTAGAAGAAGTGGTTGGCGATGCCCGACGAGTAGTGCACGTCGAGGTTGCCGACCCCCGAGTACCAACTGTCCGCGCTGCCGCCGTCCTTGCTCGGCTTGTCCATGTAACGCAGCGGCGTGCCGTCGCCGTTGATGTCGATCTTCTCGCCGATGAGGTAGTCGCCCACGTCGGTCGAGTTGTTGGCGTAGAACTCCACGCCGGTGCCGAAGATGTCGGAGGTCGCCTCGTTCAACCCGCCTGATTCACCGGAGTAGTTGAGCCCGGCGGTGTTGGAGGTGACGCCGTGGCTCATCTCGTGCCCCGCCACGTCGAGGGCCGTCAGCGGGTCCGCGTTGCCGGAACCGTCGCCGTACGTCATGCAGAAGCAGCTGTCGTCCCAGAACGCGTTGACGTACGAATTCCCGTAGTGCACACGGGAGTAGGCGCCGACACCGTTGTTCTTGATGCCGCTGCGGCCGAAGGTGTTCTTGTAGAAGTCCCAGGTCTCCGCCGCGCCGTAGTGCGCGTCGGCGCCGGCCGTCGCCGCGTTCGACGTGGTGCTGTTGCCCCAGGTGTTGCTGGTCTGCGAGAACAGCGTGCCGGTGCCGGACGTCCCGTGGTTCAGGTTGTACGTCTTGTGGCCGCCGCGGTCGCCGTCGGTCAGGTTGTAGTTGGAGCCCGACTGGGTCGTCGTCAGCGAGACCTGGCCGCTGTACTGGGTGTTGCCGACCCCGGTGGCGTTCTCGATGCCCTGGTACTCGTAGAGCTTCTTGCCGGTGGCCGCGTCGGTGATGACGTGGAGCTGGTTCGGGGTGCCGTCGTCCTGGAAGCCGCCGACGATGGTCTCGTAGGCGAGGACGGGCTTGCCGCTCGCCGCCCAGATCACCTTGCGGGCCGAGTCCGCGGCCGACTTGGTGGAGCCGAGGGCTTTGGCGCGGGAGACCGCCTGCTTCTCGGCGGCGGCGGTCGTGACGTCCGGGGTGAGGTCGGCGACCGCGATGGTGGCGTTGGTCGCCTTGATGACGCGCTCGGTGGCACCGGACTTGGCGGTGTCGACGACCAAGTCGCCACCCAGGACCGGGAGTCCGCCGTAGGTGCGCTCGTAGCGGGTGTGGACCGTGCCGTCGGCGTCCTTGACGACGTCACGGACGACGAGTGCCTCCTTGGCGCCGAGGCCGATGTCCTTGGCCGTCGAGGTCCGCGCCGACGAGGCGTCGCGGAGCAGCTCGGCGCGCTGCGAGGGGGAGAGCGAGAGGGCCGTGTGCGCCGGATTCCCCTTGCCCGCAAGGGGGTTGGCCGGAGCGGCGGAGGAGGTCGCGCCGGCCTGGACGGCTGCGGCGAGCAGAGCGGTGACGCCGGCTACGGCGACTATGTGGGAGGTGCGTCTGCGCGAGGAATTGCTTCTCAACACTGACTCCTTCAGGACGGTCGCGGATCGCGCGACCAGGGGAGATCACAGGGATCGCAGTGATCACAGGAGTGAAGCTGTGGGGTTGCTGTGAAGCGCCAGTGGGAAGAGTGGCAGCAGTCCGCGCTTTCTGTCAGGAGCGCGTCAGGAAGTTGGCCGGAATTCGTTCGTTGACCGGGTGTTCAAGTCCGTTATCCGGAGCGTCGCTTGACGCTTCTTCGACCGTGAGCGGGCGGGCTGTCGTCCGGCGCCTTCGTCCGTGAACTGCCCGACGGATGCCTACCAGGTCGTGAAAGCGAGCGTCATCGGATCGGGGCTTGTCTCGCCCATGAGGTAGCCGCTGCCCGTGTGCAGGAAGAACCGCCCGTCGTCGTACAGCATGGGCTCCTTGACATCGGTGCTGATCAACGAGTGCAGCGTGCTGTTGAGTGACAGCTCGTTGGGCATCTCCATCAACGTGGTGCTCTTGCCGGTGGCGGGGTCCAGGCGCAGGACCCGGGCGGGGGTGGTGGGTTCGGCCTCCTGCGCGGCGACGAGGGCCTTGCCTTCGGCGCGCACCGGAACGAGGGTCGAGTCGTCCGGGGCCGGGAAGCTGCGGATGGCCTTGCCGGTGGTCAGGTCGAAAGCGGTGATCCGGTTACCCGCGGAGTAGTTGTGGGGGTCGCTGCCGAGGTAGGCGGTGTCGCCGCTCACGACCGTGGCGCCGCAGCCGCCGGTCTCACCGCACCCCGCGACGTAGTCGTCGCCGAGCGGGATGGTGGATTGCACCTTGCCCTCGTCGGAGACGGTGACCAACTGGTCGGCGTCCAGGCCGTCGTCGTTCTGGAGCAGGCCGAGCACGAGCGGCTCACTGGACACCAGCCAGGCGCCCCTGGCCTTCGGCACCTCGTACCGCCACGTCGCCTTGCCGGTGCCCGGATCGCGCTCGCCGACGCGGAACTTCATGCCGGCGGAGGTCTTGCAGTAGGACAGGGTGAGGAGTTCCGCACCGCCGAGGTGCTCCTCCTGGGTACAGCCGTCGGCCGGGGCGGTCCACGCGGGGGCGCCGGTGGAGGTGTCGTAGGCGGCGGACCCGTCGGGCCAACCGGCCGCCGCGACGGTGTCGCTGATCGCGACGTTCAGCCCGAGCCCGAGGCTGACGCTCTCGTCGGTGATCGGCTTCTCCCACACCTTGACGCCCTTGTTCACGTCGATCACCGCGAACCGCGTGCAGCGACCCTTGACGGTGTCCTCGGTCTGGAACACGACGGCGACGAGACCGGCGGAGGTCACGTTGCGGGAGGCCCCGCAGAGCCCGCCGGAGAGCGGGACGGTCCAGGCACGCTTGCCGGTGGTCAGGTTGTAGCCGGTGACGGCCTGCTCGGCGCCGGTGGCGTAGACGCGGGAGGTGAGCCAGGCTCCGGGAGTCTGGATGTAGTCGCTGTCGCTCTTCGGCTTGGGCGGGTCCACGTTCAGGAACTCCCGGCCGTTGATGGTGGTCGGGGTGGGCGTGGGGGTCGGGGAGGTGGCGCTCGTCCTGCCGTCCGAGCGGGTGGAGTCGTCGTCGCGGAGCATGAGGACTGTGCCGGTGGCGAGGAGAGCCAGGACGGCGGCCACTGCGCACAGCACGAGCGGCAGGCGCCGTGTGCGGGTGGGCGGTTGCTGAGGCGGGGGCGGGAACTGGGGCTGGGCATAAGGATTCTGAGCGTGTGGCAGAGGGCCCGGCTGAGGGGGCTGGTAGGGGCCGTAGGACTGAGGGGGCTGATACGGCCCGGCCTGCTGGGGGTACGGGGGCGGCTGCGGAGGCCGGCCTTGCGAGGGAGGCGGCACTGGCGGCTGCGACATGGGGTGCTGTTCTCCTTCGCGCGGGCACATGGCTACGCGGGGCGCGCGACTCGGCGTGGCTGACGGGAACATGTTCGCAGGTGCGATCATCCCGACGCCACGAGGGTGGCCGGGTGCCGGCGCCCCAACTGCCGGACGGGGCCCCGTCTTTCAGCCCGTCCGGCGCTTGAGGACGAGGCCGTTCAGGCCGACCGGGGTCTGGGGGTGGAGCCCCCCAGGGACGGGACAGGAAGGGGCGGAGGGGGCGAGAACCGCCCGGCGTCAGCCACCCGACGCCCGCCCGTCCCCGTGCCACGAGTTCCACAGCGCCGCATAGGCGCCCCCCGCCGCCACCAGCTCCTCATGCGGCCCCAGTTCGGTCAGCAGGCCGTGTTCCATCACCGCGACCCGGTCCGCGTCGTGGGCGGTGTGCAGGCGGTGGGCGATGGCGATGACGGTGCGGCCCTCCAGTACGGCGGCCAGGGCACGCTCCGTGTGACGGGCGGTGGCCGGGTCGAGCAGGGCCGTCGCCTCGTCCAGGATCAAGGTGTGCGGGTCGGCCAACACCACGCGGGCCAGGGCGAGTTGCTGGGCCTGCGAGCCGTCCGTGGCCGAACCGCGGGGGCCCAGGCGGGTGTTCAGACCGTCCGGCAGGTCCCGGACCCACTCCTCCGCGCCGACCGCCGCCAGCGCCGCCCACAACTCCTCGTCCGTGGCGGTCGGTTCGGCGATCAGGAGGTTGTCGCGGACCGAGCCCAGGAAGACATGGTGCTCCTGGGTGACCAGTACCACCTGGCGGCGCAGTGTCTCCGGGGCAAGACCGGAGACCGGGACCCCGCCCACCGTCACCGTGCCCTCGGTCGGCGCGTCCACGCCCGCCAGCAGCCGGCTCAGCGTGGTCTTGCCGGCGCCCGACGGGCCGACCACCGCGAGCCGTTCGCCCGGCCGTACGGTCAGGTCGACGCCGTGCAGCACCTCGCCGCCGCGCTCGTAGGCGTACCGCACGCCCGTCACGTCGATGCGGTCGTCCGCCGGGGCCGGGCCGTCGTCGTCGCCCTCCGCGCGGGGCGCCCGGGCGAGTCCCTCCACGCGGGCGAACGAGGCGCCGCTGCTCTGGAGTTGCTCGATCCGCATCAGGATCTCGTCCAGCGGGTCGGTGAACTGCCGCAGATACAGCGCCGCCGCCACCACCGCGCCCAGGCCCACCTCCCCGCGCCCGTGCAGCCAGCCGCCGACGAACAGCACGCCCGCCACCGGGATCGTGTACGACACCTCGACCGCCGGGAAGAACACCGTCCGCAGGAACAGCGTGTACAGGCGGCTTCGCAGCGCCGTCCGCAGCGTGTCGCGGCTCGCGGTGACCCGTCGCTCCTGGAGCCGGAACGCCTCCACCGTGCGGGCCCCGGCCACGGTCGCCGTGAGGCTCTCGGCGACCTCCGAATTGGCCGCGCCCTCCGCGAGATAGCCGTCCCGGGCCCGGCGCAGATACCAGCGCAGCGCGAACCAGATCGGCGTCAGACCCAGCACCCCGAACAGCCCGAGCAGCGGGTCGAGCGCGAACACCGCGCCCATCACGAACAGCGCCTGCACCGAGCAGACCAGCAGTTCGGGTCCGACATCGCGCAGGGTCGTGCCCACGATCGCCACGTCCGCCGTGCCGCGCGCGGTCAGGTCACCCGTCCCGGCCCGCTCCACCACCGACGCGGGCAGCGCCAGCGCCCGGTCGACGAAGTCCTCCCGCACCCGCGCCAGCGTGCGCTCACCGAACCGGTACCCCACGTACCGCGCCCACCGCGCCAGCAGCAACTGGGCCAGCGCGCACGCCACAATGACGAGGGCCAGCCGGTCCACCGTGCTCACCCCGGCCCCGGCCCGCACCTCGTCCACGATCCGCCCGAGCAGCCAGGGCCCGACGAGC
Source organism: Streptomyces prunicolor (assembly GCF_045162825.1). Taxonomy (NCBI): domain Bacteria; kingdom Bacillati; phylum Actinomycetota; class Actinomycetes; order Kitasatosporales; family Streptomycetaceae; genus Streptomyces; species Streptomyces prunicolor. The sequence goes on from NZ_CP108676.1 coordinate 7,521,642, forward strand.
CCGGCCCCGGCGGCCAGCGCGTTCACCACCAGGACGACGGCGAACGCCCGCCGGTCCACCCGTACCAGCCGGAGCGCGGCCCGCCGTACGTCCGCCCGTTCCGCGACGGGCAGTTGACCCTTGGCCAAGGAGGACTGGGTCCCCTTGGCCGGCGAGGACTGCGTCACCGTACGACCTCTTCTTCTTCCGTGTCCCGGGCCACCAGCGCGCGGTAGCCGGGCTCGTAGTCCAGTAGCCCGCGGTGGGTGCCGCTGGCCGCGACCTTGCCGTCGACCAGGTAGTGCACGGTGTCCGCGTGGTCCAGGACCAGCGGGGACGTCGTGGTCACCACCGTCGTACGGCCCGTGCGCTCTTCGTGCAGCCGTCGCGCGACCGCCGCCTCCGTGTGCGCGTCGAGCGCCGAGGTCGGCTCCACCGCGAGCAGCACCTCCGGCTCGGCGAGCAACGCCCGTACCAGCCGCACCCGTTGACGCTGTCCCCCGGAGAGGCTGCGTCCCTGCGCGGCCACCGCCGAGTCGAGACCCTCCGGCAACCCCTGCACGATGTCGTCGGCGGCGGACGCGCGGACGGCCTTCGCCACCGCCTCCGCCGACCGCTCGTGACGCCCCGACACGACCTCCGTCAGCGGTCCGGCGAACAGGTCGGCCTCGTTGTCGGCGACCAGGATCCGCGCCCGCACCTGCTCCAGCGGAATCCCGTCGAGCCGCACCCCGCCCCAGGTCGCCAGTGACGGCGCGTACCGCCCGAGCCGGTCCACCACGGCCAACGTGTCGCCGGGCCGCGCCCCGACCAGCGCGGTCAGCCGCCCCGGCAGCACCCGCACCCCCGAGTCGGGATCGTGCAGGTCGGCCGGTTCGGCGGGAGCGGCCAACTCCCCCTTGTCCGGCGTGGGTTCGAGCCGCAGCAGCTCTACGACCCGCCGCGCGGCCACCACGCCCCGGCTCAACTCGTAGACCATCTGCACGAAGAACGCCACCGGGCCGATCAGCACCGCGACATAGCCGTAGACGGCGACCAACTCGCCGATGCTGAGCTGCCCTTGGGCCGCCAGCCGGGCCGCGAGCCAGGTCACCACGGCGAGGAACAGCGTCGGCAGCCCGACCCCGATCGCCTGCACCCAGCTCGCCACCGCGCCCACCCGGTAGCCCTGCGCGCGCAACCGCTGCGAGTCACCGCGGAACGCGTCCGCGAACAGCCCTTTGCCGCCAAGGCCGTTGAGGACGCGCAGGCCGCCCGCGAGGTCGCCGATGCGCGCGGTCAGCACGCTCTGCCGCTCCCGGTACTCCGTCTCCACGCTCTGCAACCGCAGCGTCAACGGCCCCGCGAGCAGCGCGATCACCGGCACGCCCAGCAGCACTACGGCGGCCAGCGGCGCCGAGATCGACAGCAGCACGCCCGCGACCACGCCGTAGACGACGAGGGCGCCGAAGCCGGGGCCGACGACGGTGAGGGACTGGGCGATCGTCCACACGTCGCCGACGCCGGTGGTGATCACCTCGCCGGCCTGCGCGCGTCGTGACAGCACGGCGCCGAGCCGGGCCGTCTGGCCGACGATCAGCTTGACCGTGCGGAAGTTGGCGTCGATCCGGACCCGGGTCATCGTGCGGTGCCGCATGATGCTCAGCCAGGAGTTGACCGCACCGACCACGAACAGCACGCCGGTCCACCAGGCCAGCGCGCCCATGTTCCCCGGCACCAGCCCGTCATCAACAGCCCGGGACATCAGATACGGCGCCGCTGCCATCAGCACCATCCACACACTCGACAGCAGTGCCCCGGACACCGCCCGCCCCGGCTGCCGCCGCACCAGCCACCACAGGAACCGCCAGCCGCCCCGGCAGTCGGGTGTCCCGGGATCCTCGTACGCGTCGATCATGTGCCTCCTTGCTCGGGCTGCCGGGCGCGCGCAGCCGTGAGCGATCCGGGGGTGGTTGGAGGCAACGAAGATTACCGAGCGTGAGCGCGGTTGCCCATCGAATATCGCGCGCCCACAGGCCAAGGGGCCGGCACGCGGGATACGCGTACCGGCCCCATCAGGTGTTCGTCCGTTCGTCCGCTCGTCCGCCGGGAGTTACCCCTGGGCGGCCCTACGGCGGCGCATCCACCACACGAGCACTCCGCCCGCCACGGCGAGGACGCCGGCGATGCCCGAGATCAGGCCGATCGGGGCGTCGTTGCCGGTGTGGGCGAGGTCCCCGCCGGGGTCGTTCGGTGCGGGTGTCGTGGGTGCCGGTGCCGGGGTACTCCCGCCGCCTCCGCCACTGTGGGTCGGGGTGGGTGTCGGCTTCCCGGTGTGGGTCGGGGTGGGTGTCGGGGTCGGGGTGGGCGAGGACGTGCCGGTGTCGTCGGCGGCCGTGTTCGCGCCGAGGAGCAACTGCCCCGTCGTGTCGGTGTTGTCGGTGAGGGTCTTCACACTGGTCTGCGTCTGCCGCGGCAAGTAGCGGTGCTGGGCGGTGAACTGGACCTTGCCGACGTTCTGCTTGGGCTGCTTGGAGAGGTCGACGCCGCCCACGATGTAGACCTGCACGGTGCCGTTCGCGTCGGGGACGTCGTAGGTGAACTCGCCGTGCGTGTAGATGTTCCGGTACTTCTGGAACAGTGCCTCGCGGGTCCAGTTCTGGTTGGGGGCGCGCAGCGGCCAGCGCGTGGCGTCGCCGCTGTTGATGATGGGGTGGTAGTCGGTGGGCGACTTGGCGTCCTGCTGGCGGATGTACTCGGCGGCGACGCGCGCGGTGTAGACGCGGCGCAGATCGGCGTACTGGGGCGCGGAGTTGATGGTCTTCTCCACCGCGGGCACGATCATCTGGTCGATGACCCGCTGGGCCGCCTTGGTCGTGGCCTCGTCCGGGGTGCAGATCGGCTCGCCGGGACCCTGGGTGACCGTGGTCTGCGCGGTCGACTTCAGGCGCAGCGGGGTGTCGAGGATGTAGATGCCGCCGTCCTGCTCACGGACCTGCGCGGTCTTCGGTTCGATCCAGTTGCGCAGACCGGGCATGCAGGGCTTGCCGTTCTCCTTGGGGAGAGCGGCCCAGTAGCGCTTGCCGAGGTCGGTGGCGGGGTCCATGGCCTTGTAGAAGTCGTGCTTCATCTGGAGATCGGCCTCCAGCAGCACCCGACCGGCGTCCGTCCTGCCGAACTTGGCGTCCATGATGCGGTCCGGCTCGTCGGGGTTGAGGTTGACCCAGAACTTGTCCGGGGTCAGCGCGAGCCAGGTGAAGAACGCGTCCGAGATCAGCTGGGAGTTGGCCTTGCCGCCCCAGCCGGACTGCTCGGTGGGGTCCTCCTTGGCGTCGAACGCGAAGTCGACGCCCTTGCCCTTGACCGGCTTGCCGACGTACTTCAGGTCCAGGGTGGAGAAGTCGACGCCGCCCGGACCGCGCGGCAGACCACCCGGGTTGGCGGCGTTCTTGGCGTTCAGGAAGTCCGCCATGGTCTTCGGCGTGGGCCGCGACTCCCGGATCAGATCGGTGAGCCCGCCGCGCGTCGAACCGGACTGGCCGGGCGGCTGCATCAGCCCGCTGGTAGCGCGCTGACCACCGCTCCTGGGCGCCAACTCCACCCGGTCGGAACGGTAGTTGTACTCGGTGACCCGGTCACCGGCCAACTGCCGCATGTTCCCCAGGAACTTCTTCGCGTCCGCCTTCTGCGGCTCGGCGAAGACATACTTGACCTTGCTGTCCTTCCAGGCCGAATCCTTGGCCCACGCCAGGTCCTTGGGCACCTGAGTGCGGTCCGGGCTGCCGTTGGACTTGATCTCCAGGATCTGCTTCGTGCGCGTGTTGTACGCGTCGAGCTTGCGCCGGTAGGTCTTGCCGGTGTCGGGGTCCTTGAACTCGACCTCCTTCTGGCAGATCCACTCCGGCCCGACCAGCCCGTGATCCTTGATCACCTTCCGCTCGAAGGCCTTGCCGCGCGGGTCGTTCCCGGAGTTCGGGAGGAACACGGAGTCCCGATAGTCAATGAAATTCGGGTACTTGTCCTTCTGCTGGAGCCACCTCCACCAGACCCGGTCGGGCTGCGACGCCGGAGCCCTGGTCAGCTCGGACAGCGCGGCCTGCTTCGCGGCGGACGGCGCCCCGAGCCCGTCCCACTCCTTGGCGGGATTGACGTACGCGTAGTCGTCCCACTGGGAGGTGGCGCGGGACGCGTCGAACTGCGGAAGTCCCGTGGTCGGGCGGGTGTTGCTCGGCAGGCCGTACAACTCGTCACAGCGCTTGCCCGGATCCAGCGGTCTCGGCGCGGCATCCGCCGCCGTGATGCCCGGAAGCCCGGTGAGCGCCATGACCGAGGCGCACGCGAGCGCGACGACCGACCGCCGCAGTGCGCGCAACCGCCGGTGGCGTATGGGTGTTTGCACGTGAAGTCCCCGTGGGGGCCCGTAGGCATGGGGTGTTCGCGGCACCAGGGGCCCCCGTGGTCGATGTGGCGCCGACGAACGGACCACACGCTAGACACGCCCATGTACATGCCGAAGCCGATCCGCGCTTCGGTGACCGGGTCAACTCGCCTTCTCCACAGGGTGTTCACAGGTTGGCGCGGGCTCGCGGCATACGCTCGGCGCCATGAGTCCCGTAGCTCCCGAAACCAGGGTGGACCCTCGTCACAGCGGACACGCGCATCTGGTCGTCGTCCAGCCGCCCTTCGCCCCTCCGCTACGGCCGGACGAGCGACCGTCCGTCATGGCGCATGACCCGGAGGCGGCGAGGGCGGCTGTGCTGTCGCTGTCGACGGTCGTGGGGATTCGCGGCGAGGAGGCTCCGTCGCGGCTGGGACATCCCGAAAACCCTGCGGATCGAGGGGAGTTGGATGTCGTACGGGCTGCTGCGTGGGGGGCCACGGTGAAGGTGACGGACCCGGCGCTCGTCGAGGACGGGGTGTTGTCCAGTGCGCTGGAGGACGAGTTCCGGGCCCAGAAGAAGAGGCATCCTGACGCCCGGATCGTCGCCGTCTGTGAACGGGACTTCGGGGCGGCCTACTTGAAGATTCTGGTCGCGGTGCCGGGGGCTCCTGATCTGACGGTCGAGGGCTTCGGCGAACTGGATGTCAGCGGTGACCTTCGGGCCACGCTGGCGGTTGCGGGCATCGACCCAGGTCAACTGGTGGACGATGACGAGGACTTCGTCGACTACGACGGGCTCCTGCATGTGCTGACCGGCGGCGCGCTGTCCGTCTACGTGGATGAGGAGCGTGTCGAGTCGACGTTCGTGGTCGACCGGAGTGAGGAGGGGGAAGCGGGGATAGGGGAGGTGTGGTTCTCCTAGGCGCCGCTGCTCTTGAGCGTGGTCATCGGTGAGCGGGTCAGGGTAGCGGCAGACCGGCCGGCACCGTGACCAGGCTCGGGGCCTCGTTGGAGGTTGATGTCCAAGGGCGAGCTAGGGTGGCCGTCATGCGATGGGGGGATCGTCCGGTCTGGATCCGGTGCACGGCGACCGTGTACGCGGTCGGATTCCTCGAAGGGACTGCAGCGCACGGGTACATGCTGGTGACGGGCGGACTCGACGCCTACGACTACGCGCCGGTACCCGTCCAACTGCTCTTCCACGTGCTCTTGTTGCTGGATCCACTGGTGGCGCTGATGATCATCCGTGCCCGCCCTGCTGGACCGTTGCTCGCTGCCGTGGTCATGCTCGCGGACGTGACCGGCAATGGGAGCGTCGCATGGAGCGCGGTCATGGCGCATCCCACCGCATTTCTGCGTCCCGTAGGACTGTTGCCGATCACGCTCTTCGGCATCTTCGTTCTGCTCACAGCGCTTCCGCTTCGCCGAGCTCTGACCGATCGAGTCCTCCGTGACCCTCACTCCTCTCCTGCTTGCTCTGCAACTTCCCCAGCGGGTGCGGGACTTGCTCCAGTGCGGCGGTCGCCGCCAGCCAGTCGGTGTTCTCGGTGTCCTCGGGGTGCAGGGCGCTGTGCAGGAAAGCCGTGGTGAGGTGCTGGAGCAGGGCGACGCGGGCCGGGTTTTCGTCCGTCGTCTCGGCTGCCTCGTAGCCGGGGATGCCGCCGAGTGAGTGCTCCGCACCGTAGAGGGTGAGCAGGGTCTTGTCGCCGGGGCTGTAGGTGTACGGGTCGGTGAACCAGTCCGGGCCGCGGGTGGAGAGCTGGGACTGGTCGTGGTCACCGGCGACGATCAGCGCCGGTGGGGTCATCGTGGCGAACGACGGCCTCATGAAAGGGAGTTGCTCCGCGGCGAACGGGGTCAGGTCGTCGCCCAGGCCGGTCAGGGCGAGGAGTACGCCCGCCTTCACGCGGGGGTCGGACAGGTCCTCGCCGGGTACGCCGTCGGGGTCGAGGACGCGGGCGCCCAGCAGTGTGCTCGCCGTCTGCGCTCCCCAGGAGTGGCCGGCCACGGCGACGCGGTCGTGGTCGACGCGTCCCGCGAGGCCGGGCACGGAGGCTTCCAGGACGTCGAGTTCGTCCAGTGCGCGCTTGAGGTCCTCGATGCGGATGCGCCAGATCTCCGGGAAGCGGGGGTCCTCGTGCGGGATGCCGAGCGTCCTGGAGTCGAGGTGGGTGGGCTGGACGACCACGAAGCCGTGGGCGGCCCAGTGGTCGGCCAGCGGGGCGTAGCCGTCCATCGACCAGCCGAAGCCGTGCGAGAAGACGATGACCGGTAGATCGTCGCCGGTCACGGGTGCGGAGACGCGGATCTGGAGGTCCTCGCCGCGACCTGGGGCGGGGAGGATCACCGGCTTCACGGAGACGATCGCCGGGTTCGAGTCGGACATGGGTGTGCTTCCGTTCTGGGGTTGTGCCCGGTGGGTCTCAGCGGCGGCGCAGGGTCGGGTCGAGGAGTGCGGGCGGGGTGTCGTTCTTCTCGTGGGCGGCGAGGTCGGTGCCGGGGGCGACGATCGTGTCGATCGCGTCGAGTACGTCGGCGGAGAGCACGGTGTCGGCGGCGGCGAGCTGGCTGTGCAGGTGGTCCAGGGTTCGCGGGCCGATCAGCGCGCTGGTCACGGCGGGGTGCGCGGTCACGAAACCGAGCGCGAGCTGGATCATCGTGAGTCCGGCCTCGTCGGCGACCTTGGCCAGCTGTTCGACGGCGTCGAGCTTGGCCCGGTTGGCGGGGACGGTGGTGTCGAAGCGCTGGGGCATGAACGCGGAGCGGCTGGTGGTGACCTCCCGGCCCTCGCGGATCGCGCCGGACAGCCAGCCCGAGGCGAGCGGGCTCCAGGCCAGGACGCCGAGCCCGTACTCCTCGGTCACCGGCAGGACGTGGGTCTCGATCCCGCGCTGGAGGATCGAGTAACTGGGCTGCTCGGTGACGAAACGGCCCAGGTGGTTCTCCCGGGCGGCCCACTGCGCCTGGACGATGCGATGTGCGGGGTAGGTCGAGGAGCCGAAGTAGCGGATCTTTCCGGCGCGTTGGAGGTCGGTCAGCGCGGAGAGGGTCTCCTCGTCGCTGGTGCGCGGGTCCCAGCGGTGGATCTGGTACAGGTCGACATGGTCGACGCCGAGCCTGCGCAGGCTGTTGTCCAGCTCGCTGACCAGCCAGCGGCGCGAGGCGCCCTGGTGGTTGCGCTCCTCGCCCATCGGCAGGCTCGCCTTCGTGGCCAGCACGATGTCGTCGCGGCGCCCGGCGATGGCTTTGCCGAGCAGCTCTTCGGACTCGCCGCCGCTGTACGCGTCCGCGGTGTCGATGAGATTGACCCCGCCCGCGAGAGCGGCGTCGACGATGGCGGTGACCTCCTCCTGCGTGGTCCGCCCGATCCTGCCGAAGTTCATGGCGCCGAGCGCGAGGGCGCTGACCTGTACGCCGGTGCGGCCGAGGGTGCGGTACTGCATGGCTGTGTCCTCCAGGATGCGTAAGTGGAACCCCGTTCCGGAAACGATACGGAACGGGGTTCCGCTTCGCAAGCGGGGAGGGGTGGGGGGCTGAGGTGCGTTGATGCCTTGCGGTGCGTCGTGGCTGGTCGCGCAGTTCCCCGCGCCCCTTTGGGGCGCGCTGTCGCGTACCAGCGCTTCCACGCCAGGCCGCACACCCCTGCCCGAAAACCCGCGGCGGGCCGACGTCTTTAGGGGCGCGGGGAACTGCGCGACCAGCCCCCACCGGCCGGCAGCCAAAAACCCACCCAACTCGCGGAGCGTGCTTACGCCAGGCTGTCCCGCCACGCCCGGTGCAGGTCCGCGAAGCGCCCGGTCCCCGCGATCAGGTCGGCCGGTGTGCCGTCCTCGACGACCCTGCCGTGTTCCATCACCAGCACCCGGTCCGCGATCTCGACCGTGGACAGCCGGTGTGCGATCACGACCGCCGTACGGCCGCGCAGGACCGTCGACATGGCGCGCTGCACGGCCTGTTCGCCGGGGACGTCCAGGGAGCTGGTCGCCTCGTCGAGGATGAGCACGGCCGGGTCGGCGAGCAACGCCCGTGCGAACGCCACGAGTTGGCGCTGACCGGCCGAGATACGGCCACCCCGCTTGCGTACGTCCGTGTCGTAGCCGTCGGGCAGCGCGCTGATGAAGTCGTGCGCGCCGATCGCCTTCGCGGCCCGCTCGATCTCCTCGCGCGGTGCGTCCGGGCGGCCGATCGCGATGTTCTCGGCGACCGTGCCGGAGAACAGGAACGCCTCCTGCGTCACCATCACCACCCCGCGCCGCAGTTCGGGCGCGGACAGCTCGCGCAGGTCGACGCCGTCGAGCAGCACCCGCCCGTCCGAGGGGTCGTAGAAGCGGGCCAGCAGCTTGGCCAGGGTGGACTTGCCCGCGCCTGTCGAGCCGACGACGGCGACCGTCTGGCCGGCGGGGAGGGTGAGGTCGAAGACGGGCAGCACCTCGCCGCCGGTGCGGTAGGCGAAGCGGACGCCGTCGAAGACGACCTCGCGGCCGGGTTGGTCCGTCTCAAGTTCCGGGAGTTGGACGGGTGTTGAGGGTTCGGGGACCGATGGGGTCTGGGCCAGCAGGCCCGCGATCTTCTCCAGGGAAGCCGCGGCCGACTGGTACGAGTTGAGGAACATGCCGAGGCGGTCGATCGGGTCGTAGAGTCGCCGTAGGTACAGGACCGCGGCTGCCAGCACGCCCAACTCCAGGGTGCCGTCCGCGACTCGGGTCGCACCCCAGAGCACGATCACCGCGACGGCCGTGTTGGCGACCAGGCGGGAGCCGGTGACGTAGCGGGCCATCTCCAACAGGGCGTCGCCGTTGGAGCGTTCGTGCTGTCGGTTGAGGACCCGGAAGTCGGCGTCGTTCACGTCCTCGCGGCGGAACGCGCGGACCGGGCGGATGCCGTTCATCGTCTCGACGAACTTCACGATCACGCGCGCGATCGCCGTGGAGCGGACCGCGTACACCCGTACCGCGCGCCGTTGGTAGACCCGTACCAGCAGGTACAACGGCACGAAGGACGCCACCGCGACCGCGCCGAGACCCAGGTCCAGCCAGAGCAGCATCGCCGAGATGTACACGAACGACAGGATGACCGTGATCAGTTCCTGGAGTCCCTCGCTGAGCAGTTCGCGCAGGGCCTCGATGTCCGTGGTGGAACGGGAGATGAGCCGGCCGGACGTGTACCGCTCGTGGAAGTCGATGCTGAGCGCCTGCGCGTGCCGGAAGATCCGGCCGCGCAGATCGAGCAGCACGTCCTGGTTGACGCGGGCGGAGGCGCCGATGAACGCGTACTGGAGTCCGCCGGAGATCAGCGCGCAGAGCAGGTAGCCCGCTCCTACGGCGATCAGCGGGCCGTGGTCGTCCTTCCGGAACGCCGGTACCGCGCGGTCGATGGCGTACGCCACGAGGAGCGGGCCCACCTGTACGGCCGCCTGCTGGAGCAGCAGGAGGAGGGTCGTGACGGTGACCCGTGCCTTCATGGGCGCGAGCAGGGAGCGCAGGAGGGTGGCGGTCGCGCCCGGGGGAGTGGGCAGGGTGTCGTGGTCGAAGGGGTCGACTGTGGCGGGCTTGTGCGGGTGCGGGGATTCGGGCTCGTGGTCGTCGCCGCCGGTGGTGGGGGCGGAGGTGGTCGCCGCGGTCATCGTTCGTCCCCCTGGTGCTCGGCGCCCGACATGAGGTGTGCGTACTCCGCGTTCGTCCGCAGGAGTTCCTGGTGGGTGCCGACCGCCGTGATGCGACCGTCGGACAGGAGGGCCACGCGGTCGGCGAGCAGCACCGTGGACGGGCGGTGGGCCACGATCAACGCGGTTGTGTCGGCGAGGACTTGGCGCAGCGCGGCTTCTACGGCGGCCTCGGTGTGGACGTCCAGTGCGGAGAGCGGGTCGTCGAGGACCAGGAAGCGGGGTTTGCCCACCACCGCCCTTGCCAGGGCGAGGCGTTGGCGTTGGCCGCCGGAGAGGCTCAGGCCCTGTTCGCCCACCTGGGTGTCTGTGCCCTGGGGCAACGCGTGCGTGAAGTCGGCCTGTGCGACTGCCAGTGCGCGCTCCAACTCCGCTTGTCCGGCGCCCTCTTCTGCCCCCATGAGTACGTTCTCCCCGACGCTGGCCGAGAACAACGTCGGTTCCTCGAAGGCCACGGCCACGAGGGCGCGCAGCGTTTCCCGGGGCATGGCGGTGATGTCCTTGCCGTCCAGTGTGATCTTGCCGGAGGTCACCTCGTGGAGGCGGGGGACGAGGGCGGTGAGGGTGGTTTTGCCGGTGCCTGTTGCGCCTACCAGGGCCATGGATTCGCCGGGTTTGATGTGCAGGTCTATGCGGTCGAGGGTGGGTGGGGAGTCAGGCGGGGCGTCTGGGTAGCGGAAGGAGACGGAGGAGAAACGGATGCCGTCGTTGTTGGGCGCGGGCCGGTGGGGGCTGGTCGCGCCGTTCCCCGCGCCCCTTTGGGGCGCCTCCGCCTCCGGTGATTCGTCCATTACCTCGAAATAGCGCTCCGTCGCCGTTGCCGCCTCCTGGCTCATCGCCAGCAGGAAGCCGATCGACTCCACCGGCCAGCGCAACGCGAGTGCCGTCGAAAGAAACGCCACCAACGTGCCCGCCGACAGCCCCCCGTCCGCGACCTGCACCGTCCCCACCACCAGCGCCGCCCCGAGCGCCAGCTCGGGCAGGGTGACGATGACGCCCCAGATCGTGGCGAGGAGCCGGGCCTTGCGGAGTTCGGTGCCGCGCAGGGTGCGGGACAGGTCGCGGAAGGCGCGGGCCTGGCTGCGGTGGCGGCCGAAGCCCTTGATGATGCGGATGCCGAGCACGCTCTCCTCGACGACCGTCGTCAGGTCGCCGACCTGGTCCTGGGCGAGGCGCGCCACATGCGCGTACCGCTGCTCGAAGATCACGCACATGACGATCACCGGCACGGCGGGCCCCAGGATCACCAGGCCCAGTGTCCAGTCCTGGAGCAGCATGATGATCACGCCCACCAGGATCGTCACGCCGTTGACCAGCAGGAACGTCAGGGGGAAGGCGAGGAACATGCGGAGCAGCATCAGGTCGGTCGTGCCCCGGGAGAGGAGCTGGCCCGAGGGCCATCGGTCGTGGAAGGACACCGGCAGGCGTTGCAGATGGCGGTACAGATCCGCCCGCATCTCCGCCTCGACCCGCGACAGCGGCCGGGCCACCAGCCATCGCCGCAGCCCGAACAAGACCGCCTCCGCGATCCCGAGCAGCAGCAGATACAGCGCCCCGAGCCACACGCCCGCCGTGTCCCGGTCGGCGACCGGCCCGTCCACCATCCACTTCAGGACGAGCGGGAACACCAGCCCCGTACACGACGCGACGACGGCGACCCCGGCCGCGGCGAACAGCCGTACCCGCACGGGGCGGACGTACGGCCACAGCCGTGCGAGCGTACGGACGGCGGATCGGTCGGGGTGGTTTTCGGCGGAGGCGGGTGTCGTGGTCATCACGGGCGAGCCTACGGACCACCACTGACAGTGCCCACCGAGTTTTGGCCGGACCCGGATCCGCCGTTGGTCCTACGACCTGGGTGTTCGAGGGTCGTAGCGGCACATCATGGGGAGTCGTAGTCGCGCATCAACCGATCGGTTGATGGCCGGTCGAGCGCGATGGCCGATGTGCCGGGACCGCCCCCGGCGGGACCCTCGGAACATGCCAGCCACACCAGTCATCGAAGTCAGCGCACTACGGAAGTCCTACGGCGGCCGGGCCGTCGTGGACGGGGTCTCGTTCGCCGTAGAGGAGGGCGAGATCTTCGGGATCCTCGGCCCGAACGGTGCCGGCAAGACCACCACCGTCGAGTGCGTCGAGGGCCTGCGGGTCCCCGACGCGGGCCGGGTCCGGGTCACCGGCCTCGACCCCGTCGCCGACCACGAAGAGGTCGCCCGGGTCCTCGGCGCCCAGCTCCAGGAGAGCGAGCTCCAGGCCAAGCTCACCGTCCGCGAGGCGCTGGAGCTGTACGCGTCCTTCTATCCGCACCCCGCCGACTGGCGGCCGCTGGCCGAACGCCTGGGCCTGACCGCCAAGTTGACCACCCGGTTCGCGAAGCTGTCCGGCGGGCAGAAGCAGCGCCTGTTCATCGCGCTCGCGCTGATCGGCAGCCCCCGGGTCGTCGTCCTCGACGAACTCACCACCGGCCTCGACCCGCGTGCCCGCCGTGACACCTGGCAGCTGATCGAGGACGTGCGGGCGAGCGGGGTCACCGTGCTGCTCGTCACGCACTTCATGGAGGAGGCGCAGCGGCTGTGCGACCGGATCGCCGTGATCGACAAGGGGCGGGTGGCCGCGCTCGACACCCCGGACGGGCTGATCCGGCGTTCGGCGGGCTCCACCGTCATCAGCTTCACGCCCTCCGCGGCACTGGACGACGGTGACCTGAACGCGCTCCCCGCGCTCACGTCCGTGACGCACAAGGACGGCCGGATCACGCTCTCCGGCTCGGACGAGACCGTCAACGCGGTCATCACGCTGCTCGCCCGTAACCACATCACCGCCCACCAACTCCGGGTCTCCGACGCCACGTTGGACGACGCGTTCCTGGACCTGACGGAGGTCACCGCATGAACACCGCAGTCCTGCGCACCGAGTTGAAGCTCTTCCGTCGCGAACCGGGCGCCCTCTTCTGGATCTTGCTCTTCCCCACCCTGCTGCTGGTGATCCTGGGCTCCATCCCGGGCTTCCGCCACCACGACGCCGGCCTCGGCGGCCTGCGCACCATCGACGTGTACGTCCCGGTCGCCGTCCTGCTCGGCATGATCGTCGGCGCGCTCCAGTCGATGCCGCAGAACCTCACCGGCTACCGCGAACGCGGCATCCTGCGCCGTATGTCCGCCACCCCGGCCCGCCCGACCGCCCTGCTCTCCGCGCAGATGGTGGTCTACGGAGCGGCGGCCCTCGTCTCCGCCCTGCTCGCGCTGATCGTCGGCCGCCTCGCCTTCGACGTACGCCTCCCGAAGCAGCCCGGCGGCTATCTCCTCGCCCTGCTCCTCGCGATCCTGGCCGCGCTCGCGCTGGGCGCGGTGGTCTCCGCGCTGTCCCGGACCACCAAGATCGCGGGTGCGATCGGGTCGGCGGTGTTCTTCCCGATGATGTTCTGCGCGGGCGTCTGGATCCCGGTGAACTCCATGCCGGACGTCATGGCCCGCATCGTCGGCTACACCCCGTTCGGCGCCGCCGCCGAGGCCCTGAACCGGGCGGCGGCCGGGAACTGGCCGGGCTGGGCCCACCTGGGCGTGCTGGTGGCGTGGACCGTGCTGCTCACGGCGGGCGCGTCCCGCTGGTTCCGCTGGGAGTAGGGGAGGCGGCCGTGCAGACTGGGGAGATGACCACCAGGGACCGCCAGATCGACCGGCGCTGGGAGCAGCTGCACACGTGGGGGCCGTACGGGCTGCTCGGGATCAGTGTCGTCCTCGCGGTCGCCTCCGCCGGTCTGTTCGACTACACCAGCGCCGAGTGGAGCACCGGCTGGGCCCTGGCCGGTGCCGCGCTCGTCCTTCAGGTGTGGTGGCATGCCACCCGTGTCCGTCGCCCCGGCCGCGGCCGGACCCCGTCGCGGACGGGCACGGTGTACTACGTCCTCCGCTGGGCCCTCGCCTTCGTCCTCACCTGGATCGACCCGTTCTTCGCCTTCTACGCCGCCTCCGGCTACATGGACGCCGACGAGCTGATCCCCGGCAGGAACCGGCAGCGACTCGCACTGGTCGCGAGCTCGGTCACCGTGGCCGGTGCGCAGGCCGGCGGGATGCCGTTCGGGAGCGCGGTCCAGTGGATCCTCTTCGTCGCACTCCTGGTTGCCATGTCCGCCCTGCAGTTGGCGGTCGCCCATCTGCAGGAGGCGGAGACCCGGCGCTCCCGCGAGCGCAGCGAGACCATCACCGAACTCGAACGCACCAACACCGCCCTGCAACAGGCCCTCGACGAGAACGCCGCCCTGCACGCCCAACTCCTCGTCCAGGCAAGGGAAGCCGGGGTCGCCGACGAGCGGAGGCGGCTGGCCGCCGAGATCCACGACACCATCGCCCAGGGGCTGACCGGCATCATCGCCCAGCTCCAAGTCGTGGCGAACGCACCCGACTTGGCGACCGCCCGCACCCACCTCGACCGTGCCTCCGACCTCGCCCGGCACAGCCTCGGCGAGGCCCGCCGCTCCGTGCAGAACCTCGCGCCCATCGCGCTGGAGAACGACGGACTGCCCGAGGCACTGAAGAACACGGTCGCCGAGTGGGGCGAACGCACCGGCGTCCGCGCCGAGTTCACCGTCACCGGCACCACCGAGCAACTCCACGACGAGGTCTCCGCGACCCTGCTGCGCATCGCCCAGGAGGCCCTGTCGAACGCGGCCCGGCACGCCCGCGCCACCCGCGTCGGCGTGACCCTCTCCTTCATGGGCGACGAGGTCATCCTCGACATCCGCGACGACGGCCAGGGCTTCGACCCGCTGGCCCTCCCCGACCGCACCCGCACCGGCGGCTTCGGGCTCGACGGCATGCGCGCCCGCGCCGAACGCATCGCCGGCTCCCTCACCATCGAGGCCGAGCCCGGTCACGGCACGGCCCTCTCGGCTCGCGTACCGTTGGTCCGCCATGAGTGACGAGTTGCTGATCTCCCTGCTGATCGTCGACGACCATCCCGTCGTACGGGACGGTCTGCGCGGCATGTTCGAGTCCGCGCCCGGATTCCGCGTCCTGGGCGAGGCGTCCAACGGCGTCGAGGCCGTGGAGCGGGCCGCCGACCTCGACCCCGACGTCATCCTGATGGACCTGCGGATGCCGGGCGGCGCGGGCGTCGACGCCATCCGCGAACTGACCCGCCGCGCCGCCCGCGCAAAGGTGCTGGTCCTGACGACGTACGACACCGACTCCGACACGCTCCCCGCGATCGAGGCGGGCGCGACGGGCTATCTGCTGAAGGACGCCCCGCGCGACGAACTCTTCACCGCCGTCCGCGCGGCCGCGGCAGGCCGCACGGTCCTCTCTCCGGCCGTCGCCTCCCGCCTGGTCTCCGCGGTCCGCAGCCCCCAGTCCCCGGGCAACGAACCGCTCTCCGCCCGCGAACGCGAGGTCCTCGCCCTGGTCGCCAAGGGCACCTCCAACCGCGAGATCGCCCGCGAACTCTTCATCAGCGAGGCGACCGTGAAGACCCATCTCACCCACCTGTACGGCAAGTTGGGCGTGAAGGACCGCGCGGCGGCGGTCGCGGTGGCGTACGACCGGGGGATTCTCGGCTGACGAGCAGGTCCTAGGCCGCCGGGTACGGCAGCAGGCCGCTCGCGATCTTCTCCCAGGCCGCCTTCAGCTCGGCGAGCAACTCCGGCTTGTCGGGGGCGAGATCGGCCTGTTCACGGATGTCGGCGCCGAGGTCGAAGAGGTGGTCGTCGCCGTCCTCGTCCTGGTAGTACTTCCAATCGCCGCGCCGCAGCGCCCGGTTGGCCCGCACCCGCCAGAACAGGTCCCGCTCGGGCGGCTGTTCGTCCTTCAGGAGATAGCCCGCGAGGCTCGTGCCGTCCAGCGGATACGCCGGGTCGGGGCGGGCGCCGGCCAGTTCCAGGAAGGTCGCCGTCCAGTCGGGGGAGAAGTTCGGCTCGTGGCTGACCTGGCCGGCGTCGATGCGGTGCGGCCAGCGCACGATCGTCGGGACCCGGATGCCGCCCTCCTGGAGCACGAACTTCTCGCCGCTCAACGGCCAGAGGTACGACCAGCGTTCACCGCCGTTGTCACTGGCGAAGTACACCAGCGTGTTCTCCTCCTGCCCGGACCGGCGCAGCGCGGCGAGCACCTCGCCGACGGCCGCGTCGAGGCTCTGCACCATCTCCGTGTACTTGGCGACCGAGCCGCCGTCGTACTGGTTGAGGGCGTCGCTGATCTCCAACTGGCTTGTCGCCGCCCGGATCTTCGCCGCGATCTCGGCACCCGTCTCGGCGTCGCCCTCCGCGAGCCAAGGCCAGTGCGGGGTGGTGAAGTTGAGGTTCAGCAGCCAGGGCTGGTCGTGCTTCCGGCCGACGTACTCCACCGCCCGCTCGGTCAGCACCTGGGTGTAGTAGCGCAGGTCCTTGTAGGTCGCGTCGCCCTCGTACAGGTCGTAGTCGCCGAGTTGGCCGAGCTTGGAGAAGTACTCCAGCACGCCCCCGTGGTTGCCGAAGAACTCGTCCCAACCCGACTTGGTGGGGCTGTAGTCGGGCAGCCAGCCGCAGTGCCACTTGCCGATGAGGGCGGTGGAGTAGCCCGCCTTCTTGAGGAGGGAGGCGAGGGTCGGGTGGCTGGGGTCGAGCCCCTGCGTCCTGTTGGCGATCGGCTCGGCCAATCCGCCCGGCGTACGGCCCGGATAGCGTCCGGTGTAGAGGCTGAACCGGGTCGGGGAGCAGGTCGCGGAGCCCGAGTACGCGTCGGTGAACCGCACCCCCTGCCGGGCCAGCCGGTCAAGGTTCGGTGTCTTGATGTGTGGGGCGCCGTAGGAGGAGAGGTCGGCCCAGCCGAGGTCGTCGCCGAGGATGACGAGGAGGTTGGGGCGCCTGCCGGGGGCGGCGGGGCGGGCCTTGAACGGGCGCTCGGCGGGGGCGGATTCGGCGGCGTCGGCGGTGGCGGCCGTACCGGCGACGGCGGTCACGGCACCGCCGCCGACGAGGCCGCCGAAGGCACGGCGGGATATCTCAGGCATGGGCAGCAGTCGACCAGTGGGCCCGATGTCCTGGCCAGGAGTACGACGTGGATTTCATCGGCCCGAAACGTTGCCCCAGCAGGGTTTCAGCCAACCCTCAGCAACAGCACAGCCCGCGCCGGCACCGTGATCGCCGCCCCCGCCCGATGCACCACCCCTGGCGCCTCCCCCTGCTCCTCCCGTGACGTGTCGACGACCACCTCGTACCGCTCCGCCCACGGCGGCCCCGGAAGTACGAAACTCACCGGCCGGTGACCCGCGTGCATAACCGCGAGGAAGCTGTCGTCGACGATCGGGGCGCCGCGTTCGTCGCGGCCGGGGATGTCCCGGCCGGAGAGATACATGCCGAGGGTGGCGGCGGGCGCGTACCAGTCCCGTTCCGTCATCTCCGTGCCGCGCGCGGTGAACCAGGCCAAGTCCCTTATGCCGTCCGCCGAATGGGCCCGCCCGGAGAAGAACGCCCGGCGGCGCAGCACCGGGTGGCGGTGGCGCAGCTCGATCAGCCGGGCGGTGAGGTCGGTCAGCGCCGCCCAGCCGGGGTCCTCCCGCAGCTCCCAGTCCACCCAACTGATCTCGTTGTCCTGGCAGTAGGCGTTGTTGCTGCCCCGCTGGGTCCGCCCCAGCTCGTCACCGGCGACCAGCATCGGCACCCCCGTGGAGAGGAGGAGGGTGGTGAGGAGGTTCCTCAACTGCCGTCGCCGCAGCGCTTTTACGCGCTCGTCGTCCGTCTCGCCCTCGACCCCGCAGTTCCAGGAGCGGTTGTCGTCGGTCCCGTCCCGATTGCCCTCGCCGTTGGCCTCGTTGTGCTTGCCCTCGTACGACACGAGGTCGCGGAGGGTGTAACCGTCGTGCGCGGTGATGAAGTTGACCGAGGCGTACGGGCGGCGGCCTCCCCACGCGTACAGGTCACTCGACCCCGACAGGCGGTACCCGAGGTCCCGTACGTCAGGCAGCGCACCGCGCCAGAAGTCCCGGACGGCGTTGCGGTAGCGGTCGTTCCACTCCGTCCACAAAGGCGGGAACGCGCCCACCTGGTAGCCGCCCGAGCCGACGTCCCACGGCTCGGCGATCAGCTTCACCCGTCGTAGCACCGGGTCCTGGGCGATCACCGCGAGGAACGGGGACAGCATGTCGACGTCGTGCATCGAGCGGGCCAACGCCGCCGCGAGGTCGAAGCGGAAGCCGTCGACGCCCATCTCGGTGACCCAGTAGCGCAGCGAGTCGGTGATGAGGCGGAGCACGTGCGGCTGGACGACGTGCAGGGTGTTGCCGCAGCCGGTGTAGTCCGTGTAACGGCGGGCGTCGCTCTGGAGGCGGTAGTAGCCGCGGTTGTCGATGCCCTTGAGCGACAGCATCGGCCCCAACTCGCCCGCTTCCGCGGTGTGGTTGTAGACCACGTCGAGGATGACCTCGATCCCGGCCTCGTGCAGGGCACGCACCATCCGCTTGAACTCGCCGACCTGTTGACCCGCCGTACCGGTCGCCGCGTAACCCGCGTGCGGGGCGAAGTAGCCGATGGAGTTGTAACCCCAGTAGTTCTTCAGCCCCTTGCGCAGCAGATGGTCCTCGTGCGCGAACTGGTGGACGGGCAGCAGCTCTACGGCCGTCACGCCCAGCTTCACCAGGTGCTCGATCGCCGCCGGGTGCGCCAACCCGGCGTAGGTGCCCCGGAGTTCCTCGGGTATGCCGGGGTGCAGCTTGGTGAAGCCGCCGACGTGGAGTTCGTAGATGACCGAGTCCGCCCACGGTGTCTTCGGGCGGCGGTCGTCCATCCACTCGTCGTCGGTGGTGTCGTCGTGGACGACGACGCCCTTCGGGACGAACGGCGCGGAGTCGCGGTCGTCGCGCACGGTGTCCGCGACCTGCTGCTGCGGCCAGTCACGGACGTGCGCGTACACCTCGGGCGGCAGCCCGAACTCGCCGTCCACCGCGCGGGCGTAGGGGTCGAGGAGCAGCTTCGCCGGGTTCCAGCGGGCGCCGGTCCACGGGTCCCAGCGGCCGTGCACCCTAAAGCCGTAGCGCTGTCCGGGCAGTACACCGGGCAGGAAGCCGTGCCAGATCTCGTGCGTCAGCTCGGTCAGCGGGGCCCGGGTCTCCACCCCGTCCGCGTCGAAGAGGCACAGCTCGACCGCCTCCGCACCCCCCGCCCACAGCGCGAAGTTGGTGCCCGCCACCCCGTCCGGGCCGACCCGGTACCGGGCCCCCAACGGCATCGGCGTCCCCGGCCACACGGGCACCGGCGGTCCCGTGTGCGGGGCGCCGTTCAGGACGGGCGCGGCACGTGGCGACGGCACGGCCTCCACCACGCGCTCCATCGGCACGTCGTCGTCGACGCGCCCCTCCTGCACGGCCTCCTGCTCGGCTGCGCTCGACACCGTCCGGCCTCCTGCGGCTCATGGAACGACGAGGTGAAGGGCGTACGGCGTCCCGGCCGCGCACGTCTGTCATGTCGTTCTCCCCACTGTTCTGCCCAGAGCTTGGGTCGCACTCACGTTTCCCCGGAGCGTGCCCGCTCGTTGGGCACCCCGTGAGGCATGCACAAGGGCGCGCGCGACGCGCAGGGTTCGCACTGGCCGCCGTACTGACATGGGCAGGACTGCTGGCCGGAGCCACCGGCTGTACTTCGGACGGCTCGGGCGGGGGCGGTATCGGCGAGATCTTCGGCAAGGCACCGTCGCCCGAGGATGTGATCCGGATCTCGCCCGACGACGCCGCCAAGGGCGTCAAACCGGACCAGCGACTCGTGGTCAAAGTGCCCAGTGGGCGGCTGGAGTCCGTCCAGGTCGTCAAGGCGCAGGACGCCCAGGACACCCCCGTCCCCGGCCACATCTCCGACGACGGACTGCGCTGGGAACCCGAGGACGGAAAGCTCGCGCTGGCCGCCGAGTACACCGTCGACGCGGTCGCCCTCGACGGCGACGGCCACCGCTCCGCCCGGCACACCACCTTCACGACCTACGTCCCCGACGAGCGGTTCATCGCCTACGTCACCCCGGAGAACCGCGCCACCGTCGGCACCGGGATAATCGTCTCCCTCGGCTTCAACCGGGAGATCGAGAACCGGGCCGCCGTGGAACGCGCGATCCACGTCACCGCGAAACCGGCCGTCGAGATCCGCCCGCACTGGTTCGGCAGGACCCGCGTCGACCTCCGCCCCGAGACCTACTGGAAACCCGGCACCCAGGTCACCGTCTCCCTCCGCCTGCGGGACGTCGAAGGCGCGAAGGGCGTCTACGGCCTCCAGTACAAGACGTTCTCCTTCACCGTCGGCCGCAGCCAGGTCTCCCTCGTCGACGCCGCCAGACACACCATGGAGGTGCGGCGCGACGGTGACCTGCTGGCCACCGTGCCGATCACGGCCGGTGCCCCCGGGAAGACCACGTACAACGGGAAAATGGTGGTCATGGAGATGCTGGAGGTGACCCGCATGAACAGCCGCACGGTCGGCTTCGGCGGCGAGTACGACATCCCGGACGTCCCGCACGCCATGAGGCTCACCGACTCCGGCACCTTCCTGCACGGCAACTACTGGGCGCCGACCGCCCCCGGACGCGTCAACGTCAGCCACGGGTGCGTGGGGTTGCGGGACGTCAAGGGCGGGAGCTCGGACAGCCCGGCCGGGTGGTTCTTCGACCGCAGCATCGTCGGGGACGTCGTCGAGGTCGTGCACAGCAACGACAAACAGGTGGCTCCGGACAACGGCCTCGGCGGGTGGAACATGGGTTGGAAGGAGTGGAAGGCGGGCAGTGCGGTGAAGTAACCCGAGTAGGGGCCGGGTCCCTGTGTCAGGCGGCAGTTGAAGTTGCGACCGAACGGTGACATTCACCTGACATGAAGCTCAAATCCTGACGGTTAATATGCGCGGACGTGCACGTCAGATGCGCGAAGGGGTGCGGGCCGGACCGGGCCCGGCGAGGGGAGAAAGTCTTGAACGTGCGACCGATATCGGGGGCGTCGGTTGACGCGCGCGGCCGGAGAAACAAGGGGCTGCTGGCGCTGATCATCGGCGTACTGCTGCTCGCCGTCACCGCGTGCGGCGGCGGCGGTGGCTCCGACTCCGGGTCCGGCGCGGGCGACAGCAAGGCCAAGGGGTCGGACACGGCCGAGACCAAGCAGTCGCAGGCGGTCGTCACCATCGCCCCGAAGAACGGCTCGAAGGCCGTCGACACCAGTGGTGCCCTCAAGATCAGTGCCGCGAAGGGCAAGTTGACCGAGGTCGAGGTCAAGGACGCCGACGGTGCGAAGGTCTCCGGCGCGATCACCGGCGGCGGCGCCAGCTGGACGCCGGCGACGCATCTCGCCGCTTCCACCAAGTACAGCGTGCACGCGGTCGCCAAGGACTCCGACGGCCGGGTCGCCGCCGAGGACTCCAGCTTCACCACGCTGACCCCGAAGAACACCTTCATCGGCGACTTCACCCCGGAGGACGGTTCGACGGTCGGCGTCGGAATGCCGTTCTCGATCAACTTCACCCGGGGCATCACGCACCCGGCCGACGTGAAGAAGGCCATCACCATCACGACCGTGCCGGCCGTCGACGTCGAGGGCCACTGGTTCGGCAACGACCGCCTCGACTTCCGCCCCGAGAACTACTGGAAGTCCGGCACCAAGGTCACCGTCAAGCTCAACCTCGACGGCGTCGAAGGCCGCCCCGGCGTCTACGGCAAGCAGGCCAAGACGGTCTCCTTCACCATCGGCCGCAACCAGGTCTCCGTGGTCGACGCCAAGAAGCACACCATGAAGGTCACCCAGGACGGCAGGACCATCAAGACCATCGCTGTCACGACCGGCAAGCCCGGCTACGACACCTGGAACGGCCAGATGGTCATGAGCCAGAAGCTCGAAGTGACCCGGATGAACGGCGAAACGGTCGGCTACGGCGGCGAGTACGACATCAAGGACGTCCCGCACGCCATCCGCCTCACCACCTCCGGCACCTTCATCCACGGCAACTACTGGGGCGGCGGCGCCTTCGGCAACTACAACGCCAGCCACGGCTGCGTCGGCCTGAGGGACGTCAAGGGCGGTTACAGCAGCAGCGTTCCGGCCGCCTGGTTCTACAACCACTCGATGATCGGCGACGTGGTCGTCGTCAAGCACTCCAACGACGAGACGGTGGCGCCGGACAACGGGCTCAACGGCTGGAACATGTCGTGGGCGAAGTGGAAGGCGTAAGCCTTACGGGAGTTGAGCTGGGCTGAGTCGACCTGACCTGCGGGTCCGGTGCTGTGACACACAGCACCGGGCCCGTTGTCGTTAGCGCGCGTTAACCTTCCCGCATGACCGTGAATCTCGAAGTCGCCGAGGGCGTCGGCACCATCCGCCTCGACCGCCCGCCCATGAACGCGCTGGACGTCGCCACCCAGGACCGCCTCAAGGAACTCGCCGAGGAGGCGTCACGTCGCGACGACGTGCGGGCGGTGGTGATCTACGGCGGGGAGAAGGTGTTCGCGGCGGGCGCGGACATCAAGGAGATGCAGCGGATGGACCATGCGGCGATGGTCGTGCGGTCGCGGGCGTTGCAGGAGTCGTTCACGGCGGTGGCGCGTATTCCGAAGCCGGTGGTCGCGGCGATCACGGGCTATGCGCTGGGCGGGGGTTGCGAGTTGGCGTTGTGCGCGGATTTCCGGATCGCCGCCGACAACGCGAAGTTGGGGCAGCCGGAGATTCTGCTCGGGTTGATTCCGGGGGCGGGTGGCACGCAGCGGTTGGCCCGGCTCATCGGTCCGTCGAAGGCGAAGGACCTGATCTTCACCGGTCGGATGGTCAAAGCGGACGAGGCGCTCGCGCTGGGGCTCGTCGATCGACTCGCCCCAGCCGCCGAGGTGTTCGGCGAGGCGCACGCGTGGGCGGCGAAGCTCGCGCAGGGTCCGGCGATCGCGTTGCGCGCGGCGAAGGAAGCGATCGACACCGGTCTGGAGACGGACATCGAGACCGGGCTCGCCGTCGAACGCACGTGGTTCGCGGGGCTGTTCGCGACCGAGGACCGTGAGCGCGGGATGCGCAGCTTCGTCGAAGAGGGCCCCGGCAAGGCGAAGTTCCAGTGAACCGGACGGTCGTAGTCGGAGTGAAACGGAGCGTCAAATCCCGTTCGGGCACTTGCAATTGACGTGATGTCTCATACGGGTACCTCGGCAGGGCGGTTTATGGGAACCTTAACTTGACCTTAAGCCTGCCTTGTCGAGGGAGCCTGTCGATTGCCGCCAACAGAGCCTTCACCGCAGGTCGGAGGGGCTGCGACAAGCCCTGAAATGACCCTGGCACATGCCAATCGGATGTCGCGGAACGGGGGCTTCCGGGGGGCGTATTCCTCCGGAACCGCCACGGAGCCCGTCCGGGGCCGCCATGATGGACGCATGGCGGGGCTGGAAGGTATCGGACAGCCGCGGGGACAAGGCCGTGCGACCGCGGCGCGCTGGTCGCCTGCGGTCGAGGACGAGCGGGCACTCAAGGCGATCGAACTGTTCGGCAATCCGACGGAGGCGGAAGTTCCGCTCCCGTCCCGCCCCGAGTCCGCCGGCACGGCCCGCCGACTCACCCAGATCGTCGTTCTGCGGCACTGGGGGCTCAGTCCGAAACTGACCGAGGATGCCGTCTTGCTTGTCTCGGAGCTTGTCGGAAATGCCGTACGGCACACCGGTGCGCGGGTGTTCGGGCTGCGGATGAAGCGGCGGCGGGGGTGGATCCGGGTCGAGGTTCGTGATCCCTCGCGTGGGTTGCCTTGTCTGATGCCGGTTCAGGAGATGGATCTGAGTGGGCGGGGGTTGTTCCTCGTCGACAAGCTTTCCGATCGGTGGGGCGTCGATCTGTTGCCGCGTGGGAAGACGACGTGGTTCGAGATGCGCGTCTCTGATCGTTGAGCGAGCTGTTGTGGGTGCCGGGACAGGTTGTTTGTTGTCTGCGGGCTCGCTGTGGCTGGTCGCGCAGTTCCCCGCGCCCCTTAGGGGGCCCCTGGACCGGAGTTGGTTGCGTTCGGTGGCGCGACCCGTGCTCGTCCCCCGAACGGGTTAATGCCCCGGTTTCTTACTCGGCGCCCCTTAAATGGGGCGGGTGACCACGACCGATCGCCGTACGGCGTTGCGTGCGGGTGCCGGGCTCGTCGCCGGGGGCGCTCTTGCCGCCGGATGTGCCACGACCGGCTCCACCGCACCCCCCGCCGCCCCCGCCAGCGGACCGACCTCGGCCGCCAAGGTGACGCCGCTCACCGCACCCGCCCCCCGCGCCTTCCCCCACCAGCCCGCGCAGATCACCCACGGACCCCGCGACCGCCCCCGGATCGCGCTCACCTTCCACGGCCAGGGCGACCCCGAGATCGCCACCGCCCTCCTCGCCGAGGCCGAGAAACACGGCGCCCATGTCACCGTCCTCGCGGTCGGGACCTGGCTCGACACCCACCCCGGGATGGCCCGCCGCATCCTCGACGGCGGCCACGACCTCGGCAACCACACCCAGCGGCACATCGCCGTCAACACCCTGTCCGAGGCCGACGCACTGGCCGAGATCACCGGCTGCGCCGACCGCCTCAAGCGGCTCACCTGCTCGATCGGCACCTGGTTCAGGCCCTCGCGTGCCCCGGCCGCCTCCCCGCTCGTCCAGCGCCTGGCCCACCGCGTGGGCTATCCGCACGTGCTGTCCTACGACGTCGACTCCCTCGACTTCACCGAGCCGGGCGCCCCCGCCGTCACCCGCAAGGTGCTCGCCGAGGTCCGCAACGGGTCGGTCGTGAGCATGCACTTCGGGTACGCCGACACGGTCGCCGCGCTCCCCGCCGTACTGCAAGAACTCGACCGCCGCGGACTGCGCGCGGTGACGACCACGGAGCTGCTGAGCTGATGCGACACATCCCCCTTGCCCGCGCCCTCGTCGCCGGGATCGCCCTCGCCGCCCTCGCCGGCTGCGGCTCGCAGGACCACGCCGACGAGGCCCTCGGCACCCAGGCCGCGCTCCAGCCACAGCAGCAGAAGAAGCCGCAGGTCGCGCGGGCGCTCCCCGGAATGCCACCGGTGCTCGACCCGGCCGACGTGTACGCGGCCGACCGCCCGGGCCAACTCTCCCCGGTCGTACGGGACTTCCCGTCGCGGGTCTACGTCCCCAACACCAACTCCAACACGGTCTCGGTGATCGACCCGAAGACGTACAAGGTCATCGAGACCATCCCGGTCGGCGCGCAGCCCCAACACGTCGTCCCCTCCTGGGACTTGAAGACGCTGTGGGTCAACAACGACCGGGGCAACACCCTCACCCCGATCGACCCGCGAACGGGCAAGGCGGGCAAGCCCGTTGACGTGCACGACCCGTACAACCTGTACTTCACGCCCAACGGCAGGTACGCGATCGTCATGGCCTCGCTGGACCGGCAGTTGGTGTTCCGGGACGCGCACACGATGAAGACGGTGAAGGCGGTCCACGTCGGCTGCTACGGGGTCAACCACGCCGACTTCTCGCCGGACGGGCGGTACTTCATCGTCTCCTGCGAGTTCAGCGGTGAGCTGCTCAAGGTCGACACCGAGAAGATGAAGGTCATCGGGCAGCAGAAGCTGCCGTTCCACGGTTCGATGCCGCAGGACGTCAAGATCTCGCCGGACGGCAAGAAGTTCTACATCGCCGACATGATGGCCAACGGCATGTGGGTCCTGAACGGCGACACCTTCGCCAAGCCGGACTTCCTGCCCACCGGCAAGGGCTGCCACGGCCTGTACATCAGCCGGGACTCACGCGAGATGTACATCTCCAACCGAGGCGAAGGCACCATCTCCCTCTTCGACTTCACGAAGAACAAGCTGACGAAGAAGTGGCACCTCCCCAACGGCGGCAGCCCCGACATGGGCGGCGTCTCGGCCGACGGCAAGGTCCTGTGGCTCTCCGGCCGCTACAACTCCGAGGTCTATGCCATCGACACCCGCACCGGCACCCAGCTCGCCCGCATCAAGGTCGGCGGGGGTCCACATGGGCTCGCGGTGTATCCGCAGCCGGGCCGCTACTCGCTGGGCCACACGGGCATCTTCCGCTGAGGCCGGCCGAAAACCGATCGAAAACCGGTCGGTTGGACACGCCCCCATACGGGTGATGATCCGCGACTCGTCGCCGCGGAACCGGGATCGTGCCCCGCATGATCACGATTCACCTGCGGCGACGAGTCGCTGCCGCCGCCCTGTCCCTCGCGGCCGTCTTCGCCACCACGGCCGCCACCGTCCCCACCCACACCCCGGCCAGGGTCGCCGCCGCCCCGGCCTGTCCCGTGGTCGCCGACCCCGCGATGGCCGCCGTCGACCAGCGCGTGGACATCAGCCGCATCACCCCGGACCCGGTCTGGCGCACCACCTGCGGCACCCTCTACCGCAGCGACAGCCGCGGCCCCGCGATCGTCTTCGACCAGGGCTTCGCCCCCAAGGACGTCGTCAACGGCCAGTACGACATCGAGCAGTACGTCCTCGTCAACCAGCCCTCGCCGTACGTCTCGACGACGTACGACCACGACCTGTACAAGACCTGGTACAAGTCGGGCTACAACTACTACATCGACGCCCCGGGCGGTGTGGACGTCAACAAGACCATCGGCGACACCCACAAGTGGGCCGACCAGGTCGAGGTCGCCTTCCCCGGCGGGATCCAGCGGCAGTACGTCATCGGCGTCTGCCCGGTCGACAAGAAGACCAAGGTCGAGATCATGAGCGACTGCGAGAGCAACCCGAACTACCGCCCGTGGCACTGACGCCCAGGGCGCGCTGTGCCGCCTATGTGGCGCTGAGCAGCACCGCCTCCGAACCCACCGGGCGGTAGCCCGCCGCCAGGAACGCCCGCATGGAGCGGGCGTTCCCCGGTGCGACCTGCGCCCACAGCGGCTCGTCGGTGAGGTGGCGGGCGGCGGCCACCAGGGCCCGCCCCAGCCCCCGGTGTCGTACGGTCTCGTCGATCTCGACGGAGACCTCGAGCCGGCCCCCGACCCCGCGGCCCAGCACCACCACACCGCCCTCCGTCGTCCACGCGCGCACGTCGTCGCGCCGGCCGCGGGCGTACACGATGCGCGGATGGTCGCCGTCCGTGATCTCCCGCAGGGGGAGCGGGGGTTCGCCCGGCAGCGGGGTGCCCACGAGCATCGCGTCGATCGTCTCCGCCCTGCGGCCCGTACGGTTGAGCAGGGCCATCAGGAACCACGGGTTCATCGGCGCCGCGAGCGCGTCGCACGGTACGGCGGCGAGGGTGGCGTGGACCCACTGCGGATCCTCGTCGATGAAGACGACCGCGTGCGCGGTGAAGGCGAGCACTCCCGCGTCCCGTCCGGACATCTGCGGTACGACGGTCACGTGACCGTCCGCCGGGGGGAGGTCGTCCCGGGCCACCGCATCGAGAATGTCCCGAAGAGTCTCCATCACCAAGCTCCTTGTTCTCTGCGCCGCTTGAGTCTCCACCCACTGGAAGGCCCACACTCACAGACATGATCGACGACGGCACCGGACTCCTCACCATCGGGGAGCTGGCCAGATCCACCGGACTGACCGTGCGCACCATCCGCTACTGGTCGGACGAGGGCGTGCTCACCCCGGTGACCCGCTCCGCGGGCGGCTATCGGCTCTACGACGCCGAGTGCGCGGCCCGTCTCGAACTGATCCGCACCCTGCGGGAGTTGGGCCTCGGTCTGGCCGACGTACGCAAGGTGCTGGCGGGGGAGACGACGATCGCGGAGGTGGCCGCCGCCCATGTGGTGGCGCTGGACGCACAGATCAAGTCGCTGCGGGTGACCCGTGCGGTGTTGTCGACCGTCGCGAGACGCGGTTCGACCGCGGAGGAGATGACGTTGATGAACAAGCTGGCACGGCTGTCGGCGGCCGAACGCAGGCGGATCATGGAGGAGTTCGTGGAGGAGCTGTTCCACGACCTCGACGCTGTGGATCCGTGCATCAAGGAGCGGATGCGCTCCATCGCGGTGGACCTGCCGGACGATCCGACCCCCGAACAGGTGGACGCCTGGGTGGAGTTGGCGGAGATGGTGCAGGACCCGGAGTTCCGGGCGCAGATGCGCAAGGCCGTCGAGTTCAACGCGTCGGACCAGGAGCGCGCCGCCGTCCGCGGCCGGTCCACCTGGTTCCCCATGCGGCTGGTGCAGCTGGGCGCGGAGGCCAGGGAGCGGGGGATCGACCCCGGGTCGCCGGAGGCGGAAGCGATCGTGCGGGAGGTGCTGGGCGACGGCGGTGACCCGGCCGTCGTACTCGAACGGATGGAGTCGGCGTCCAACGAACGGCTCGCCCGCTACCGGGAGTTGCTGGCCACGGTGAAGGGTGGTGGGCCCGCGGCGGCGCACCGGCCGGAGTTCGCGTGGGTGGTCGCCGCGCTGCGGGCTCGTGCGGCCGGTTAGTCTGGCCTCCGTCAACAGGCAGTAAAGCGTTACGAAGGGGCGGATCCGGTGGCGGACATCGAGGAAGCACGCAAGCATTTCCAGCGGATCGACACGGACGGTGACGGCTTCATCACCGCGGCCGAGTTCAAGACCGCCCTGGCCCAGGGAGGCGACTGGAACGTCACCGAGACGGTCGCCGAGGCCATCATCAAGAGCCGGGACCTCAACGGGGACAAGGTCCTGTCGTTCGACGAGTTCTGGGCCCACCTGAACAAGTGACCCGAGAGTGACCTCCGTCTGATCGGAAGGGGCGCCCGTCCTTTGGTGGACGGGCGCCCCTCTCGTTCACTCGTACGGGGGCGGACCCGGAATAGCCGATGGCCGCCCGAGGTTGAGGCCCACCAGAAGCATGCGTGTGCATGAATTCTGGATCGGCGAAGGGTCTGTCATGAAGATCGGCATCATCGGTGCGGGCAACATCGGCGGCAACCTCACCCGGCGGCTCACCGCGCTCGGGCACGACGTGTCCGTCGCCAACTCGCGCGGCCCGCAGACGCTCACCGCGCTGGCCGAGGAGACGGGCGCGACCCCGGTACTGGTCGAGGAGGCGGCGAACGGGGCCGAGGTCGTCGTGGTCACCATCCCGTTGAAGGCGGTCGCGAACCTGCCCAAGGGCTTCCTCGACGGCGCGGCGGCGAACGTCGCGGTCATCGACACCAACAACTACTACCCCGGGCGGGACGGCCGGATCGCCGCGATCCTCGACGAGGGCCTCACCGAGAGCCGCTGGGTCGCGCGGCAGATCGGCCACACCGTCATCAAGGCCTTCAACGGCACCTACGCCCAGGACATCCTCGACGCCCACCGCCCGGCCGGCGCCCCCGACCGCCTCGCCCTCCCGGTGGCCGGCGACGACGAGGCGGCGAAGCGTGTCGTCAGGGCCCTGATCGACGAACTCGGCTTCGACACCGTCGACTCGGGCACGCTCGACGAGTCCTGGCGGCAGCAGCCGGGGACGCCGGTGTACGGGCTGCGGGAGGGCGTGGACGCGATCACGAAGGGGCTGGCGGAGGCTTCGCCGGAGCGGACCGGGGACTTCAAGGGCTGAGGAGCATGGAGTGGGGCCGCGACCGCCCGTGACTCAGGCGCTCGCGGCCCACGTCTTCAACGCCGCCTTGCTCGCGAAGTCCGCCACGTCCTTGTCGTGCGGGTCGGACGTGTACTGGTGGAACTTCCAGTCCGCCTTGATGCGGGGCTTTCCTGCCGTGACGTAGTCGGCGATCCAGAGGCCGTCGCCCGTGTAGGACGTCTTGTCGATGGTGAGCCAGAAGTTGCGGTTCGTGTAGAGGATCACCCGGTTGTTCGGGCGGAGGGACTTCACCTTGCGGATGAAGCTGTCCTTCTCGGCGTTCGTGGCGTGGGTGCCGTCGCCTGTCGTTTCCCAGTCCACGGCCAGCAAGTCGCCTGCTTTTTCGGGGGCCTTGCTCACGAAGTACTCCGCCTGGGCCGTGATGTTGCCCGGCCAGAGGAAGTGGTAGAAACCGACGACCAGTCCCGCGGCACGGCCCGTTTTCGTCTGGGCGGTGAGTCTGGGGTTGACGTACGAATGGCCCTCCGTCGCCTTGATGAAGACGAAGGAGGAGCCGTCCGTGTCGTACGCGGTGGACTGGAACGCGCTTACGTCGATGCCATGCAACATGGGGGACTTGTGCCCCGTCCCCCGGATCCGGAACCTCAGCTTCTGGTAGCCACCGACGACAGCACCGACGCCGATTCCGCCGACCAGTCGGAAGTGATCACGCTTGCGTGATCCGCTGCCACTAGTGCCAATTTCGCGGCGACTTCCGCGTCCGTGGGGGCAGTTGAGGAGATCGCCGGGGCCACCGCGTACGCGTCCGTCATGATCAGGATGTAGTGGTTCGTGGAGTAGAACGAGGTGTCGTAGCCGTTGTTGACGTACGTCGCCGCGTCACCGTCGAAGAAGATGAACCACGGGCGGATCGACGTGTCGGAGGTCCAACGGGTCGCCCTGGGATCGCCGTTGGCCGCGCCCAGTACGGCCGGGAAGGCCTGCGCCTGGGCGATCGTGCCGGCCGCGTACAGGTCGCGCAGATGGTCGCCGTACTCCTGGTCCGTCCAGTAGCTGTCGAACGGGTTGGCCTGCTCGACCGTGCCCGGGATCAGTTCGAAGATGAACTTGCCCTTGAGGTCGTCGCGCGAGGGCCACGCGTTCGCCTTGGCCGCCGCGTCCAGCGTGGAGTACGAGGAGCCGAGCAGGTCGGCGGGCTTGTAGACGCTGCTGCCGAGCTTCTGTGAGACCAGGGTGTCGAAGGCGGTCGGGCCCAGGCCGATGGTCTGGTTGAAGCCCACCTTCATCTCCACCTTGATGATGACGGGAGCGTGGTCCGGGTGCAGGGTGTTCCAGGCGGCCATGTTGTCCAGGCAGCTGCCGAGGTCCTGGTTGCGGTCCTTGCTGTACAGGTCGGCGGGGGTGCTCGCGTACTCGCAGTTGTTGTCGTTGGCGAACAGGTCGCTGTGGCTGACCCGCCAGCGCTTGCTCAAACTGTCGACGTAGACGTCCAGTTCGAGCAGTGAGGCCCCGGAGTCCAACGCCTGCGCCCAGTACGTGTACTTGTCCTTCTCGTACGCGTTGTGCGTCCCGATCGTCGTCGTCTCGGAGAACTTCGCCGCCGCCGCGTGGGCGTTGCCCGCGGCCCCCGTCAGCAGCAGGGCCGTGGCACCGAGCAGCGCCGCCAGCCGTCTTATCGCCTTCATGAGTCTCAAGTCCCCTTCGCCGTGGCCTGGTTGGAGCCTTGTTGGCGGCAGCAGCGTAGAGGGGAGCGGTTACTGTCCGGTAGCCCCTGGAGGAACATCAGCTTCCGCACGGCTCGTTGCCGGTGCGGCCGTGATCCGGTCGGCCAGTTCGGAGACGCTGGTGAGGAGCTCGGCCGGTGGCCTGTCGAGGTCCAGGGCGTGGGCCGTGACGGTGATGCCCACGCGCCGGACGACGTGCTCCGTCGGTCCGTCCCGGGTCGTCGCCGCGTAGACGAGGTGGCCGTGCGGGAGGCCCAACGCCGTGCAGTAGCCGAGGAGTTGGTAGAGGTGCTCGGTGGGCGGCGCGGGGGAGTGCCGGAAGGCGTACTTGGCGTCCACGACCGAGACCGTACGGCCCGCGCGGTACCGGCCGGGCGGCCCCGCCGTCCTGCTCGGCGGCAGCAGCGAACCGGCGGCGCGCCGGGCCGCCCGGATCGCCGACGGGTTCGTCCCCTCCGTGCCCGAGGTGTGGGAGTACTACCGCGACGAGGTCGGCAAGTTGGGCCGCCCCTCCCCCGGGCACAGCCCGATCGGGCCGAACCGGGTGGTGGCCCTCGCCGAGGACCCCGACGAGGGCTGGGAGCGGATGGCGCCATTCTTCCTGCACGAGACCAACGCCTACGGCGAATGGCAGGCCCAGGACGACGTGGCCGCCCCCTTCCGCACGGCCGAGGGGCTGGCGGAGCTGCGGCGCGGCGACCAGTACCGGGTCCTCACACCCGAGCGGTGCGTGACCGAACTCAAGGCAGCGCCAACGCCGTTCACGCAATTCCATCCGCTGTGCGGGGGTATGCCGATGGATCTCGCGTGGTCGAGTCTGCGGCTGTTCGAGCGGGAGGTGCTGCCCGCGTTCGGATAGCGGGCCGCGCGCGGCACGTCTGGGAACTTCCTGGGAACCCGCGCCGGATGCGGTCCGCCCCACGTCCGTGACCTGCGCCCGGTCCGCGCCGACTCTCAGAAACCTCCCAGAACCTCTCCGGAACCCGGCAAACGCGTACGCCACCTTGTGCGGACGACGTCCCCGAAACGCTCCGGAGGGTCCCCGCGATGCCTGCCTCTACTACCTCTCCTGCCTCTCCTGCCTCTACGACCGCAAGGTCCCGTCCCGTTTCCCGTCCGGTGTCCGTCCCCAGGCCGGACGGTCCGGGCGCGAGCGCCCTCGAAGGGGCGGCGGCCGCGCTGTGCGGACTCGTCGCGATGGCCGCCGTGGCATGGCTCGCGCTGTGGCTGCTGGGGGCGGGCTCGGTCGGATCGCCGGTCACGATGGCAATGACCTTGGACGCCATGGCAGTTGGTGGGTCGGTGAGTGCCGGTTCGGTCAACTCCGCCAGCAGCACGGGCAGTTCGGGGGCGATGGGTTCGATACTGTCCGGTCTCTTCGGCGGGGGCGGGGGCGGCATGAGCCCCTCGATGAGCGGGGCGGCCTCGGTCATGCCGCTCGGGGTGACACTGGTCGGGTCTGTGGTGCTGTGGCTGGTGTTCTCCCGGCGGCTGCGTCAACGGCCGGTCACCGCACGCGAGTTGGGGGCCCGGGCGGCCGGTGCCGGGGCGGCTGCGCTGATCGCGTTCCTGCTGGTCGCCACCCTCGCGCACGGGACGATCACCATGCCCGCCTCCGTGATGAGCAAGGGGCTCGGCGGTGGACAGAGCGCCGGTGCGGGCGCCGGTGGCGGTGCGCTGGGCGGGATGTTCGGCGGCGGCGCTTCCTCGCAGGACACGACGATGTCGTACGACGTCCATGTCGGCTCGACCGTGTTCGGCGCGCTGGTGTGGGTGACCGTGGTGCTCGCGCTCGGGTGCCTGGTCGGCCGGCGGGTGCGAGTGCCGCTGGGCGGTGCGGTGGACCGGGTGCGGCCCGGGTGGGCACCGAGTCTCTCCGCCGTCGTACGCACCCTCCTGGTCCTGGCCGTAGTACCGATGGCGTTGGTCACGTTCGTCGGAGTGGTGGTCGGCGGGCGGTTCGGGACCGTGGCCGGTGGGGTGCTGCTGCTGGCGCCGAACGCGCTGGCGGTGCTGCTCACGCTGGGCGTGGGCACGCAGTGGACCGCCGCGACGCACCCCGTGCAGAGCCAGGGCGGCAACCCGCTCGCCTCGATCATGGGCGCCCTGGGCGGCGGACAGCAGAACACCGCGCAGCAGCAGCCCCGCACCGAGCACCTCAGGAGCCTGTCGGCGGGCGGCTGGCCGCTGTGGCTCGCGGCGCTCACGGTGACCGCCGTCATCCTTCTTACCTGCGCCTTCGTAGCCGCCCGGAACACAACTCCCGCGGATACCCGGCCGCTGCATCGCTACGACGGCCCGCTCGCCCGGCACCTCGGGACGGCCGAGCGGTTCGGGCTCGTCACGGCGGTCGTCCTGGGCTCGGCGGCCTGGCTGGCCGGGGCGTCCGGGAACCTCGGGGTGAGCATGTTCGGCAGTGAGATGGGCGGTACGCGGGCCGAGCTGACCGGCAGCGTGCTGTGGACGGTGCTGTTCGGGCTGCTGGCCGGCGGTGTGGCGGGCTTCCTGGGGAGCCTGGGGCGCACAGCGGACCTTTACGGAGGAATGACATCCCTCCGCCGTATCCTCGCGCGCAAGTCCCCGTCGGCCACGTCCTCGCACTCCCCGGCGCCGGGAACCGATCCCGGCACCCTGGAGGCACCCCTTGGCAACCGTTGAACGGGCCGGACCGCAGGTGTCCCGGCCCACCACCACCGACGTGAACCTGCTGGTCGTGGACGACGAGCCGACCGTACGGGAGCTGCTGTGCGCGGCGCTGCGGCACGCGGGTTTCACGGTCGCGTCGGCCGCCACCGGGCAGGAGGCCCTCGACGGGGCCCGTGCCGTGTCGCCGGATCTGGTGCTGCTGGACATCATGCTGCCCGACATGGACGGCTTCGAGGTGATCCGGCGACTGCGCGAGCAGCGCGGGGCGGCCTCCCGCTCCGGGCACATCCCGGTCGTGTTCCTCACCGCTCGTGACGCCACCCAGGACAAGATCGAGGGGCTGGTCCTGGGCGGCGACGACTACGTCACCAAGCCCTTCGACCTCCAGGAGCTGATCGCCCGGATCGGCGCGGTGCTGCGCCGCACCAGCGGCGACCCCTCGGCGCTGCTGCGGGTCGCCGACCTCGAACTCGACCCGGAGGGCGTCCAGACGACCCGCGCGGGCGAGCCGATACGCCTCTCGCCGACCGAGTTCCGGTTGCTGCACTACCTGATGGCCAACGCCGGGCGCACGGTCGGCAAGGCGCAGATCCTCGGGCGGGTGTGGGAGTACGACTTCGGCGGCGACACCGGGATCGTCGACACGTACATCAGCTATCTGCGCCGGAAGTTGGACAACGGCGGGCCGAAGCTGATCCACACCGTGCACGGTGTCGGGTACGTCCTGCGCGGGCCGCGGGCATGAGCACCCGCAACTGGCTGCGGCCGCGGGTCATTTGGGCGCGGGCCTCGCTGCGGAGCCGGGTGCTGCTGATCGCCGTGGTGCTGCTGACGGCCGGGTTCACCGCGTTCAGTCTCGTCACCGGCAACGCGCTGCGCTCGTATCTGGCGGACCGCGTCGACGCCCAACTCCGGGCCTCCGCCCAGGTGTTCGCCCTGCTCCCGTCGACCGTGGCCAAGACCGGGACCGGGGCCGGCACCGGCGGGAAACCGCCGCCCGGCCTCACCGACTTCAGCACCGAGGTGCTGGGCAACCCCGTCATCACGTACGTCACCAAGAACGGCACCGTCGAGAGCAGCATCGACTCGCTCGCCGGTGCCAAACGCACCGAGGGGGCTTCGGGACCCGACCTGCCCCGGCTGGACGCGTACGCCGTCGCCGCCCGCGCGGGCAAGCCGTTCACCGTGGCCGGCACCTCGGGCGAGACCCGGTGGCGGTCGATCGCCGTACCCCGGGTCGTCGGCGGCACGCTGCTGGGCGGCGGCGCGGCGGGCAGCGTGATCGTGTCGGCGCCGATGAGCCAGGTGGACGGCACGGTGGACCGGATGTGGCACATCTACGAGACCACCGGGCTCGGGCTGCTCATGGTGCTGGGTTTGGTCGGCTGGTTCGCGGTGCGTTCCGGGCTGCGCCCGCTGACCCGGATCGAGCAGACGGCCGCGGAGATCGCGGCCGGTGACCTGTCCCGCCGCGTGCCCGAACTCGCGGGCCCGCACACGGAGATGGGCCGCCTTGCCACCGCCCTGAACGGCATGCTGGCCCAGCTGGAGACCGCGTTCGCCGCCCGCGCGGAGTCCGAGGCGCGGATGACCCGCTTCGTCGCCGACGCCAGCCACGAGCTGCGCACCCCGCTGGCCGGCATCAAGGGCCTCACGGACCTGCATCGCATGGGCGCCCTCGCCGACCGGGAGGACATCGACGCCACGATGGCCCGCATCGCCCGGGAGTCGGACCGCCTCGCCCGGCTGGTGGCGGACATGCTGCTGCTGGCCCGCTTCGACGAGCACGGCCTGGGAACCACCGGCGAGCCGGGTCCGGCCCTCGAACTGGCCCCCACCGACCTGCGCACCCTCGCCGCCGACGCCCTGCACGACATACGGGCCCTGGACGCGACCCGCCCGGTCGCCCTCACCGGCCCGGACGGCGTCGGCGCCCCCGCCTCGGCGCCCGCCCTGGCCGACGAGGCCCGGCTGCGCCAGGTCGTGACCAACCTCGTCGGCAACGCGGTCGCCCACACCCCGCCCGGCACCGCGATCCGCATCGGGGTGGGCACGGTCGGCGAGGACGCGGTCCTGGAGGTGGCGGACGAGGGGCCGGGGCTCACCCCGGCCCAGACCGCCCACGTCTTCGAACGCTTCTACCGCGCCGACACGTCCCGTACGCGCGCCACCGGTGGCGCCGGGCTGGGGCTGGCCATCGTCGACTCCCTGGTCACCGCACACGCGGGGCGGGTGGAGATCGACTCGGCGCCCGGGCGCGGGGCGACCTTCAGAGTCCGGCTCCCGCTTCATGCCGAACTGCGGGCGCCGGCCGGTGTGTTGGGGTGAGCCCCGAGTGCTGAGCGCTGCGTGCCGCGTGCCGCGTGCCGCGTGCCGCGTGCCGCGTGCCGCGTGTTCGGTGAGGACCTCGGTGAGCTGGCGGGTGGTCTGCCGGGCGACGCGGGGTTCGGTGGCCGCGTAGCTCGTGTACGCGTTCAGCCCAGTGGCCAGGCCCCAG
Organism: Streptomyces prunicolor; assembly: GCF_045162825.1. Classification (NCBI taxonomy): domain Bacteria; kingdom Bacillati; phylum Actinomycetota; class Actinomycetes; order Kitasatosporales; family Streptomycetaceae; genus Streptomyces; species Streptomyces prunicolor. The sequence continues at coordinate 7,557,916 of NZ_CP108676.1, forward strand.
CCCATGCCGCGCGTCCAGGTGGCGTCGTCCACGCCGAGCGCGGCGCGGAAGAGCGGGCGGGTGGTGGCCGACAGCAAGGTGTACGCGACGACCAGATCGCAGGCGGGATCACCCATGCCCAGGCCGCCGAAGTCGATGACGGCGGAGATACGGCCGTCCACGGTGAGCAGATTGCCCGTGTGGAAGTCACCGTGACACCAGACCGGTTCGCGGTCCCAGGCGGGGGCGTCGAGCGCGTTGTCCCAGACCTCGGTCAGGGCGGCCCTGTCGAAGACTCCGGCCACGGCCTCGATCGCCGCCCGGGTCGACTGGTCGCGATCGGCCAACGGGGCGCGGTCCAGCTCGGGATGGGATCCGGGGAGCAGGGTCCCGGCGGCGGGGATCGCCTGCAACGCCCTTAGAAAGCAGGCCAGTTGACCGGCGGCCAGGTCGGGATCGGCGAGGCCGTCCACGCTCGCCGTCGTGCCGTCGAGCCAGCGGGTGACGGACCAGTGCCACGCGTAGCCGCGGCCGGGTGCGCCGAGTGCGAGCGGTTCCGGTACGGCGAGCGGCAGTTGGGGTGCGAGGAGGGGGAGCCAGGTGTGTTCCTTGGCGGCCTCGCCGTCCGCCCAGTCGCTCCGGGGCAGCCGTACGGACATGGTGTCGCCGAGCCGGTAGATGACGTGGTCCGAGCCGGCGGGTTCCAGGCGGCTCAAGGGGAGTCGGGTCCAGTCGGGAAACTGCTTGGCGAGCAGGCTGCGGACGAGGGTGGGGGTGGGGGTGGGGGCGGCTTCGATGGTCATTAATCCCTTTCCCGAGAGGCAGGTACCCGGTCAAGGTTGGCAGCAAGTGGTGCGCTGTGCCTGGCAATTACCGCTGGACCAGGCGCCCACCCCACCCCGCTCCCCGTGACATCCACACATCCACCGACCCGGCCCGCGAGACACCTCGCGGCGAGGAGCCGCACATGACGCACACGATCAGCGACGGTGTTCCCCCGCGGCTCGTCGCCACCGACCTCGACGGCACCGTCGTGCGCGAGGACGGGACTGTCTCCGCCCGCACCGTCGAGGCCTTCGCCCGAGTCCGGGACGCCGGCGCCGAGTTCGTGTTCGCCACCGGCCGCCCACCCCGTCTGATGGGTCCGATCGCCGACGCCTTCGGCGGGTCCGGGACGGCCATCTGCTCCAACGGGGCGTACCTCTACGACATGGCCACCCGCAGTGTCGTGGCGGAGCACGCCATCGACCCGCACACCCTCGCCGAGACCGTCCGGCGGCTTCGCGCGGCGATCCCGGGCATCGGCCTCGCCGTGGAGTACGCCACCGAACTCCACGGCGACGACCGCTACGAGGCCGGGGCGTGGGACGACGACATCACCGTCCGGCGCCCCGGCGAGGCCGGCCTGTGGAACCGTCCGGCGCCCAAACTGGTCGGCCGGCACCCGCACTTGACCGCCGACGAGCTGCTCGCCCTCGCCGCCCCCGCCCTGGGCGACCTGGTCACCGTGTACCACTCCAACGGCGAGCGCCTGGTCGAGGCGATCGCCGTGGGCGTGAGCAAGGCCCATGCGCTACGGCAGTTCGCGGCCGACCGTGGCATCACCGCCGCGGAGACGATGGCGTTCGGCGACATGCCCAACGACCTCCCGATGCTGGCCTGGGCGGGCATGTCGTACGCCGTCGCGGGCGCCCACCCGAGTGTTCTCGACGCGGTCGCCCACGTCACGCTCTCGCTGGACGAGGACGGGGTGGCGCGGGTGATCGAGCGTCACTTTCCGGGCGGGCGTCGGGTGAGCGCGCGGGCAACGGAGCATCGGTACTGAGGAGTTGGGGGAGCGGAGCCTCGGCCGGGGTGGGGATTAGTGCCGGTGCCGGTGTCGGCAGGAGGTGGTCCTCCCACCAGGACAGGCCCAGGACGGTGGCGAGCAGGACGAAGGGGGTCGAAGCCGGAACGATCAGCGCGTACATGTGTCCGCCTGTCGTGAAACACGTGCGAGGCGGCGGGCGGCAGAAGGGCGCCCGCACGGAGCGCGTCGCTGCCGCGTCACGAACCGGCACCGCCGCGCGAGATGCGCACCCGGGGTGCGCGAGAGAAAGTCGACGCTGCCGGGGACTGGGGCCGTACGGCACACGCTAACCCCCGCGACTCCCCCCGAACAGACGTCCGGTGGCCATCCGCTTCCGGCCGCTTACGGAAGGTGGCGTTGCGCTCGGGCCGTCTCCGCCGGACAGCCCTGCGTTCCAGTCGCCCCCGACCCGCGCCAACCAGCCCACCGCCGACGGCACCGGACGCCGAGAGGTTTCAACTCGGCGTTCCGGGCCACCCGTTGAACATGTCCAGACGCTACGGCGGAAGCCCCGCGGGGACGGTTATCTCCGTCATCGCGGACATCGCGGCACTGATCCTGATCCTGTGGATCGCTCTCTATCTGTTCGACGCCAACACCGCGAACAACTCGGTCGACTGGGTCCACAACGCGGCCAACTGGCTGTCGGGCTGGTCGCACAACCTGTTCACCATCCACTCGGCGGACTGGCGCACTGTCGTCAACTACGGCCTGCCCGCCCTCGTCTATCTCTTCATCGGCCACGCGGTGGCCACCGGTGTCAACCGGAGTTAGACCACCACTGGGCCTTCAACCGCCTTGCCGTCAGGCCGCCTCACCTCATGACCTTCGGGCCGCTGGGCCTCAAGGTTGTGCGGGTAGGCGGCCGACCGGTGCTGGAAGGAGAGGATCTTCGGGTTCTGGACGACACCGTCCCGGATCTCGATGGCCTTCCGGACCGTTACGTCGTCGTCCCAGGCGGTCGGTCCGCTCATGACCGTACGCAGATACGGCAGGAGCGCCTCGCTGATCTCCCACGTCGCGGAGTTCCACAGGTGGGACGGGCTGTGGTCGACGGCGTAGTAGTGGCAGCCCGGTCCGACCGTGGCCATCGGGTCGCCGAAGCCGCTCGGCCGGGCCCAGGCGAAGCCCATGCCCTCGTCGCAGGCCACGTCGATGAAGAAGGTCCCCGGCTGGAACAGCGCGAGTTCCTCGTTGTTGACGAACATCAGCGGCGCGTCGGTGTCCTGGAGCACGCAGTTGACGACGATGTCGAACCCGGCCAGGTACTGCGCGAGCGGCACGGGCCCGAGGCCGGTGACCGCCTGGAGGCGCGTCGGGTCGTCCTCCTGCTCCTCGAAGTGACCCATCACGACCGACGGCATCGGCGAGGCCACGGCCGCCGCGGCGCGCTGCGTGAGCACCGTGACGTCGGAGACGCCCATCGCGCCCAGGCCCGTGACCGCGCCGCGTGCGGTGGCGCCGAAGCTTATGACCACGGCCCGCAGCCGACGGCCGTAGCTCCCGGTCAGCCCGCCGAGCTGGAGGGCGTGCAGCACCGAGCAGTAACCGGCCAGCTCGTTGTTCTTGTGGAACACATGGACGCTGAAGGCGCCCGTGGACGTCCAGTGGTTCATGGCTTCCCAGGCGATCAGGGTCAGCCGTCGGTCGATGCCGAGCTGTGTCGTCTTCTCGTCCTGCACACAGTGCGGCCAGCCCCACAGCACCTGGCCCTCGCGCAGCTCGGCGAGGTCCTCGTGCATGGGCTTGGGCAGCAGCATGATGTCGCACTCCGCGACCAGGTCGTCACGGGAACGGAGGCCGCCGACGAGGGGGCGCAGCGCGTCGTCGGCGATGCCGAACCTTTCGCCGTAGCCCTGTTCGAGGAAGATCCGCTTTCGGATGTCCGGGGCGATCCGGTCGAGGTGGCGGGGGTGCAGCGGCAGACGGAACTCGTTCTCCTTGCGGGAGGAGTGCAGTACTCCGAGACTCATGAGGCTCATGTGGGGCGGCTCATTTCCGGCCGGACGCGATGCGCTCCGGCGTTGCCGTTCCCCGAGGGCGACGCCGAAACGGCTGACGGCGTGCGAGGTGCGCTCGGTAATCTCACGTTACTCCAGTCCGGAAAGGGCCGGATTCCGTCGTCGTCGCAGCGTGGGTCCCGAGCGTCCCGGCTGTCTGCTCCCCAAGGCGGGGCCGGAGCCGGTCCAGGACGAGGAGGAGGCGCCGGACGTCGACGAGGACGGCGAGGTGCGCCCCGACGACGCGTCGGACCTTCCGGTCGGTTCAGTGTTGTCCGGCAACCCCTCGAACGGGTGAGGGTCGTCCTCTGCGCGGCCTGTCCGCACCGGATCGTGACCGTGCCTCCCAGCGGCCCTCAGGGCAGCGCCTGAACCCCATCGAGTGTTTGGAGCGTCCGCGCGGCGGGGGGACCAAATGCCGCCCACCGAACGGAAGTTCGCGCTCGCCCGCGGCGGCGCCCCGCCCGCCGTCTTGATAGGAAGAACCCCGTGACCGACGCATGGGACGCGCACTACGCCGACGGCAACACCTTCAGCCCCCTCCGCGATGCCGAACGCGCGCTGCTCGCCGAGCACGCCCCGGCGCCCGACGGCGGCGGACACGCCCTGGACGTCGGCTGCGGACTGGGTGAACTCGCCCGCCACCTCGCCGAGTCGGGCTACGAGGTCGACGCCGTCGACTTCGCCCCCACCGCCCTCGCCCACGCCCGAGCCCAGAACGCGGCTACCGCAGCCACCGCGGCGGTGAACTACCACCTGCTCGACATCGAACGCGACAGCCTCGACGCCCTGCCCCACCCCGCCTACGACCTGATCACCTTCCGCCTCAGCTGGGCCTTCGTCCACGACCGCACCCGGGTGATGAACCGGCTGCGCGAGCGGCTGCGGCCGGGCGGTGTCGTCTGCGTGATCACGCCCGTCGCGGCGGACGTACCGGAAGGCAAGCGGTCCATCGCCCTGGACGACGAGGAGTTCGGCGCGCTGTGCGCGGGCTGGGCGAGGGCCGAACGGTACGACGCGGACGGGCTCGCGTTCGTCGTCCTGCGTGACCCCGCCCCCGCACCCTCCACCTTCGCGGGCAAGAAGCGCCCCTCACCGCACGCCCTCACCGGCGCCGGCGTCGTCGTCACCGACCCGGTGGGACGCATCCTGCTCGGCTGGTCGGTGCGCGGGGTCTGGGAGTTGCCCGGTGGCAAGAACGACGCCGGCGAGGGCTTTCTGACGGCGGGTGTACGGGAGTTGGCGGAGGAGACGGGGTTGAAAGCCGAGCCGGGTGGAGCGCGGCTCCTCGCCCTTCTGCTGGACTCCACGCACGACATGCCCCGGCTGACCGGCGCCGTCCGCGTCACCGCCTGGACCGGTCAACCCGCCGTCACCGAACCGCAGTTGATCCACCGCTGGGAGTGGCACGAGGTCGCCGACCTGCCCGCGCTGTCCCAGCCGCTGTTCACGCCGAGCGCGCAGGTCATCGACACGGTCTGGCCCGGCCTGCTGCCCGGCCTGCCGCCCGTCCACCGTTACCCGATCACCCCGGCCGCGACTCCCGAGCCCGCCCAACAGGCTGCCGAGGCAGCCCAGTTGAGGGAGGCGATGGCGGACCGGCTCGTCGCGGACGGCTGGGTGGACGCGGGCGGCGCGATCGACGCCGCGTTCCGACGCGTCCCGCGCCACCGCTTCCTGCCCGGCACCGCCCTGCCGGACGCCTACGACACACACCAGGCCCCGGTCACCAAACGCACCCCCGGCGCGACCGCCACCAGCAGCGTCTCCGCGCCCTGGGTACAGGCCGCCATGCTCCGCGACGCCGCGCTCCGCCCCGGCGACACCGTGCTCGAGATCGGCTCCGGCGGCTACAACGCGGCCCTCGTCCAGGAGGTCGTAGGCCCGCACGGCAGCGTGACGAGCATCGACATCGACCCCTACGTCACCGACCGCGCCCGCCGCTTCCTCGACGACACCGGCCACCACCGGGTCCGCGTCCACCTCGGCGACGGTGAACACGCCCCGGCTCAACTCGCCGCCCCCGACAGCGTGGACGCCGTCCTCGTCACCGTCGAGGCCCGCGACCTCCCGCCCTCCTGGACCGCTCAACTGGCCGACGGTGGACGGCTGGTGGTGCCGCTGCGCGTGCACGGCTACACCTGGTCCATCCCCTTCACCAAGCGCGCCGGACTGCTCACCGCGGACGCCTACACGGTGTGCGGGTTCGTCCCCCTCCAGGGCCCCGGCCACCGCGAGGACGCCGTCACCCGACTCCGCGGCGGCGAGGTGACCGTACGGTTCGCCGACGGCACCCCCGTCGACACCAGCCGCCTCGACGACGCCCTCGCCATGCCCCGCGTCGAACACTGGACCGGCATCACCATCCCCGGCGAGACGCCCTTCGACATGCTCCTGCTGTGGCTGGCGACCCACCTCGACGGCTTCGCCCGGCTCGCCGTCCCCGCGGACCACGACCCCAACATCCGTACGACGCCTGGTGGTTGGGACGCGGCCGCCGTCGTCCGGAACCACTCCCTGGCCCGCCTACTGACCCGGAGACTCCCCGAAGACGGCACGCCCCTTTGGGAGTTCGGCATCCACGCCTACGGCCCGCACGCCGACGACCTCGCCCAGGCCATGGCCCAGCAGGTCATCGCCTGGGACCGCGAGGCCCGCGACACCATCACCCCACGCCTGACGGTGAGTTCGGCCCAGGAGGCAGCACCGACAGCTCCGACAGCACCGGACGAGGACCCGGCCGTCATCACGAAACAGCACGTACGCCTGACCTTCGACTGGTCCGCGGCCCCTCCTCCTCGCGACCACGGCGGACCAGCGGGCCAGGACTCCTGAGCCGCTGCCCGGTCAGGCCCCCAGACCGGGCAGCGGCTCGGAGTCGTCCACGAAAACGCGCGCCACATCGGACAGCCGCCGGTTGTGCGCGCGGGCGTAGCCGCGCAGGGTGGTGAAGGCGCGTTCCATGTCGATGCCGAGGCGCTCGGCGAGTTTGCCCTTGGCCTGCTCGATCAGGACGCGGCTGTTCAGGGCGGTCTGGAGCTGCTCGTTGAGGATCGTGCTGCGGTGGCTGGAGCGCTGCTGGAGGAGGCTGATGGTGGCCACGTCGGCCAGTGCCTGGGCGACCAGGGTGCCCGCCGGGTCGAACGGGCCGGGGGCGGCCCGGAACAGGTTGAGGGCGCCGACGACCTCGTCCCGCAGCCGCATCGGCAGCGCCTGTACGGCGGTGAAGCCGCTGCGGTGGGCCGTCGTGACGAACCGCGGCCAGCGCTCGGCCTCCCGGGTCAGATCGGGGACGATCACGGGTGAGCCGGAGCGGAAGCACTCCAGGCAAGGGCCCTCGTCGTTCTGGAGCTGGAAGAGTTCCAGGAGCCGTACCTGTTCGTCGGAGGCCGCCATCACCCGCAGTTCGCCGTCGCGGTCCGCGAGCAGCACGCCCGCCGCGTCGGCTCCGAGCACGCCCACGCAGCGGTCGGTGAGCAGACGCAGGAAGTCGATCAGATCGAAGTCGGCGACCAGGTTGTCCGCCAGTTCGACGAAGGTCTTGGCCAGGAGCTGCTGATTCATCGTGTCACCTTCGTTGGGACTGGTTCCGCCGGGAGGGGGGCCGGAAGTGCGGTGGGTGCGCCGACCGGTGACGGGGCGTCAGGTGTCCTCGTCGCCCTGGTCCGACTCCGCGTGCGGGGAGAAACGGAGCCGGTGGGTCACGACGTCGGCGGCCACGTCGGCGAGCCGCCGCCCCCGCATATAGGCGTGCGCCCGCAGTCGTACGAAGGCCTCGTCGATGCCGATGCCGAGTTGGACGGTGAGGATGCCGGTGGCCTGGTCGATCTCCGCGCGGTATCCGTCCAGATCCTCGAAGCCCCGGTCCGCCGGGGCCGGCCCGCCCGTCGCGTCGATCCGGGCGTCGAGCAGGAGCAGTGTCGCGAGATCGGCGAACGCGAGGGCGTCGGCCAGTTGGTCCGGGTCCAGTACGGTCGGCACGTCGGCGTACAGGTCCAGGACCCCCGGGCTGATCGCCCCCACCTGGAGGGGGAGCGCGAAGACCGCGCGGGCCCCGGCTTCCAGCGCCGCGTCCGCGAACACGGCCCAGCGGTCCTGGAGTTGACCGGTGAGCAGGTCCGGCGTCAGGACGGCCGAACCGTCCAGGAACGCGTCCACGCACGGTCCCTCGCCCAACGTCAGTTGCAGTTCCTCCAGTTGCTCGCTGATGTCGTCGGTGCTGCACAGCGGATGGCTCGCCGCGGTGCGGGACATGGCGGACAGCCCGGCCCCGCCGACGGGGAGCGCGGCCACGGCCGCCGTGCACACGTCCAGCACACCGGCCCGCCCGCCGCGCCGTGCCGCCTGCTCGGCGACCAGCACCTGGATCCGGGCCGACCGGCCGCCGGACCTCATTCGCGGCACCGCGTCCAGAGGCTGTCCCGAACTCCCGTGAGCTGTACGGCAGTTGGTCTGAGGATGGGAAGCAGGGGAACCCGCCCCGACCGGGCGGTCACCGTGCGTCACCCGAGAGCACGGTGGCGAGCGGAACCGTCCGGTGTGGCGGGGTGTGCGCGGTGGGGTGCCGGGAACCCTCGGCAGGGGCCGGAGGACACCCCAACGGCGCCCCGAGGAGCAGGAATTGGGAGCCGGTGACGTCGAGGATCAGGCCCAGCGTCCGTGGCGGGTGATGGAGTCGCAGGGTCCCGCCGACCGCGGCGGCCGTCCGCGCCGCGTGGAGGAAGACGTTGAGGCCGCTGCAGTCGCAGAAGGTGACGGGGGTGAGGTCGACGTCGAGGGTACGGATGCCGTCGCGCAGGCACTGGGTCAGTACCGCGCGTACCAGCTGGGCCGATTCCAGGTCGATCTCGCCGACCAGGGTGATCAAGGCGCGTTTCCGTCGGTCATGGCGGTGGACGGTGAGGTGAGTGAGGGGCATGACGCCTCGGTTCGGAGGAGCATCCGGCAACGGGCGTGGTGGCACCGGGAGTTACGGTGCCCAGGGCGCGCTGCCGACAAGGGGGCGTACAGGGATGCGCCGGGTGACGGACGAAGAAGCCGCTCCCCGCGACCATCTGTGTCGAGCATCTGTGCCGAGCTACGACGAGCCGCCGGGGTCTGGGACGTCCTCACCGCAGCATAGTCCTCGTGGCGGTGCGCGGGCGGTCCTCGCAGGGAAGTGGTGGGCGCGGCACGGGAGTTGCCGCTGGGGGTGTCCTGGACGAGGACACCCCCAGCAGCCGTACGGCAGCCGTAGGAAACGGCTCGACGGTCAGTCGCGCAGGAAGTCCAGGACCTGCCGCACGAACAGCTCGTGGTGCTGGAAGAGCGCGCCGTGGCCGGAGTTGGGGTAGATGCTCAGCTCGGCGTCGGGCAGCTGGTCGGCGAGGTTGAACGAGCTGATCGTCGGGATCATGGTGTCGTCGTCGCCGTTGACCACCAGCACGGGCTGGAGGACGTTCGCGAGGCCGGCGCTGGAGCTGCTCTGCTCCCACTTGGCCAGGGCGGTCACCTGGGCGCCGATGGTCTCGTTGGTCACGGCGGTGTCGCGGTCCTGGGTCCGCTGGTCGAGGCGGCCGAGGAAGGCGTCGGCCGCGGCCTGGCTCGCCTCCGTGGGGGAGAAGAACAGGAAGTGCTTGGGGTGCTTGCCCTCGGTACCGGCGACCTCCATGGCGTTCTGCAGGATGGTGAGGGTGCCGGCGGGTCCCGCGTCGCCCGCGGGTGACGTGCCGGCCAGGACGATCCGCCGGACCAGGTCGGGGCGCCGCTGCACGAACTCCTGCGCGACCATGCCGCCCAGTGAGAAGCCCAGCAGGTCGACCGTCGTCAGCCCGAGGGCCGTGACGAAGGCGATCGCGTCGGCCGCCATGGCCTCGACGCTGTCGGGCGTGGTGCCGCCCGAGGCGCCGACCCCCCTGAGGTCGACCAGGATGACGCGGCGTGTGGCGGCCAGACCGTCGACGACGGCGGGGTCCCAGTCGTCGAGTACCGCGGTGAAGTGGTGCAGGAGCACCAGCGGGGTGCCGGTGGTGGGGCCGACCTCCCGGTAGGCGAAGGGGGTGCCGCCGATGTCGACGGTCCGGGTGACGGCTTCGTCGTGGGTCGTGGTCATGATCGTGCTCTCTTCCTGTGCGGGACTCCGCGTGGGGTTTCCGTGCGGGTCGCTGCGAGTTCCTGTGGAGGGCTTCGCGCTGGTGGCCGGGGGGCGAAGCCATGGCGTAGCGATCGTTATATAACGACTGCTACGCTACGATGTCGTAGACCGGAACGCAAGGCAGGTCGACGACCGGAACGCAGGGAAGGGCAGGCGAGGGCTCGCGATGCGGTACCCGAAGGACCACAAGAAGCAGGCCAGGGCGTCGATCCTGGCCGCGGCGGCGCGCACGCTGAAGGAGAAGGGGTTCCAGGGCATCGGGGTCGACGGCCTCGCCGCCTCTGCCCAGGTCACCTCGGGGGCCCTGTACTCGAACTTCGGCAGCAAGGAGGCGTTCCTGGAGCAGGTGGTCGACGCGCAACTCGGCGCCGAGTTCGCCGTCGTCGACGACCCCGACCCGGCCGAACGGCGGCGCCGGCTCGTGGAGTTCCTCGGCGTGTACCTCGGCGAGGACCATCGCGAGGACGTCGCCCACGGCTGCGTCATGCCGGCGCTCAGCGCGGACGTGTCCCGGGCGAGCGACTCCGTGCGCGAGGTGTACCAGCGGCGCATGCTCGACCTGGTCGCGCTCCTCGCCCCCGCCATGCAGGGCCCGCCGGAGGAGCGGGAGGGGCGGGCCTGGGCCGCGGTGGCGGCGATGGTGGGCGCGGTCACCATCGCGCGCGCACTGCCCGACGGGGATCAGGCCAGGAAGGTCCTCGACGCCGTACTCCACGCCACGACGCAGGCCGTCACGGACAACCCGGCCTGAACGCCGCCGAGTTGACGCTCAGCGGCCGGTGGTCGGCAGTGGGCGGTCGGTGCCGCTCACGGTGTTCCGTCGAACGCCTCGCGGAGTTCGGGCAGGAACGAGGCGAGGTGGTTCATCTCGGCCGCGCAGTGGTGCAGCAGCGCGACGCCGAGCGCCTGCAGGTCGGGTGGACCGGCGGGAGCGCGGCCGGCCGGGGGCTGGGCGACCGACGCGGGCGGCAGGTCCAGGTGCTGCGGGTAGTTGAGGAAGAACCGGCTGCGCATCTCCGCGCCGGAGTCGGTGGCGCGCACCTGGTGGACGATCCAGCCGAAGGCGGCGGGCGCGGTGCTCGGCCCGACCCGGGCGACGATGGCGGTGTCACCGGCCGGGATGTCGTCGAAGCCCATGCGTGAGGGGTCGACGAAGCGGATGGCGAGCGGCACCAGGTGACCGCCGACGTACTCATCGACGTAGGAGACGTTGCCGATGTAGCGCTGCCGGTCGGTGAGTCGGCGGTCGCCGCTGCGTGCCTGGCCGACCGCGCTGAACTGGTGGGCCTGCGGATGCCAGAGCTTGTAGCGGGCCGACTCGCAGCTGTGCCAGCCGAACCACCAGTCCCACATCTCACCGGTCACACCGGGCATGTCCGTCAGCACGGAGACCATGACCGTGCCGTCGTCCAGGACCGTCCAGCCGGTCTCCATCGGGTGGCGGCCGGGCCGGGTGAGCATCCGGACCGCGTCGGAGGGACCGTAGCCGTACTCGGTCGGGGCCATGCCCGCCAGCAGCGCCTCGTGCACATGGGGCTGCACCGGCAGGACGTCCTCGCGGAAGAACTTGGCGTACGGCCTGGCCAGGTCGGCCTCCCGGTAGCCCAGGTAGCGCGACTCGGACTGATAGGACGCGGGGACCGACGCGAGGTCCGCCGCACTCGTCTCGTAGGTGACCATTCTTGTACTGTACCGAATAGTACAGTTCTTGGCAGGGTGACGGAGTGGGACGACAGACAGGACGACCATGAAAGCTCTACCGGCGACCGAGCGCGGTCGGCGCACCCGTGCCGCGATCGTCGGCGCGGCGGCCGGGCTGATGCGTCAACACGGCCTGGCCGGGCCGTCGTTGGACGACGTACTGGCGGCCAGCGGCACGGGGAAATCGCAGTTCTACCACTACTTCGACAGCCGCAGAGAGCTGGCGGAAGCGGTGCTGCACCACCAGTTCGACCGCGTGATGGAGACCCAGTCGGCGCTACGGGATCCGGATCACGCCGACCTCGGGGCCTGGCGGGACCAGGTGGTCGCGGCGCACCGGGAGAGCGGGTACGGGATGTGCCCGCTCGGCGTGTTCGCCGGGCAAGTCGACGACGAGCCCGAACTGGGCGGAATCCTGGCGGAGTTGTTCGGCCGCTGGGAGGCGAGCCTCGCCGATCTGGTCGCCCGCGCCCGTGCCGAGGGCCGGGTGCGCGCGGACGCCGAACCCGAGGACGCGGGGCGCCTGCTGCTCGCCGCGTTGCAGGGCGGCGCCATGCTGGCGCACGTACACCGGCGGCCGACCGCGCTCGAACGCTCCCTCGACACCGCGATCGCGGCACTCATCCCTCGCTAGCGGGGCGCCCCGGCCGTACGCAGGTCCAGCACCGGCACGTCGGGCGGTGTGAAGCCGAAGACCTGGCCGTAGAAAGAGAGTTCGGTCTCCAGCGCGGCGACCATCGTGTCCCGGCGGCGGAACCCGTGGCCCTCTCCTTCGAAGAGGCGGTACGCGTGCGGGACGGCGGACGCGCCCGCGAGGAACTCCCGGCTCTGCGCGGGCGGGCAGATGGGGTCGTCGGCTCCTTGCAGCAGGAGGAAGGGCACCTTGATGTCCTGCGGGTGGGCGGCGGGGGAGCGGTCTCGGTAACGTGCCGCCGAATCGGCGGTGTTGGGGCCGATCAGGGACTCCAAGTAGTGCGACTCGAAGTCGTGGGATCCCCCTGCGGCCAGGACCTCCAGGTCCAGCACCGGGTAGAGCATGGTCGCGCAGGCATACACGTCCGTGGTGATCAGGGACGCCGCCGCGGTGAAACCACCGGCACTGCCGCCCCGGATCGCCAGCCGGGCGCGATCGGCCACGCCCTCGTCGATCAACTCCCGTGCCACAGCGGCGCAGTCCGCCACATCGACGACACCCCACTGCTCCCGCAACCGCTCGCGGTACGCACGCCCATAGCCGGGCGTACCGCCGTAGTTGACGTCGGCCACGCCGATGCCGCGCGAGGTGAAGTAGGCGATTTCGAGGTTCAGGGAGAGGGGTGCGCGCAGGCTCGGGCCGCCGTGCGCCCACACCACGTACGGCGCGGGATCGTCCGGCGACGGGCCGGTGTGGTCCGGGTGGCGTGGGGCGTAGACGTGGGCGTGCACCTCCCGGCCGTCCGGCCCCTTGAACACTCGTGCCACGGGCTCCGGCAAGTAGGACGGTTCCACGGAGGCCTGGTGCCGGTGTCCGACCACACGGGCGGTGAGCTGTCCGGCGGTGAGGGCGGTGGGTTGCCCGGCCGCGTCCGGCGTGCGTGTGTCGGCGTCCACCTCCACGACCTCGTACGACGTCTCGCGGCCGGCCGCGACCCCCGCGATCCGGGTCCCCGAGACGGCGAGATGCGGCAGCCACTCGGTCCGGTCGCCCGGCACGTCCACGAGGTCGCCGGTGACCGGGTCGAGGACGGACAGACGTTGCGCCCCTCGACCGTGGAGCACGGCGATCCGGCCGTCGGCCAAGGGCGCGAACCAGCGCAGGCCGAGACGTTGGGAGCCGGCGAACTCCTCCGCCGCTCGGTGCAGGGTGTGCGCGGCGCCGGTCTCGGGGTCGACGCGGTGGAGATTCCACCAGCCCGTACGTTCGCAGGCGACCAACAGCGTTCCGTCCGGCGCCCATTCAGCCTGGGCCACGGGGTCACCGGGCCCTCCGACCAACGTGCGGGCCCGCTGGAAACGTCCGTCGGCGTCGACATCGGCGATCCTCAACTCGGCCGCGTCCCACGGCATATGAGGGTGATCCCAGGCGAGCCACACGGCCCGTGAACCGTCGGGGGAGACGCGGGCACCGGACACGAACCGGTGCCGGTCGTCGCTCAACTCCCGTACGGCGGACCGGTCTTCGGCCGCGCTGCCGTCCAGCGGGACCTGCGCGATCAACCGGCGTACATCGCCCGGCCGTTCACCCGTGAACTCCTCCAGTACGCAACGGACCGTGCCGCGCGCCGGGTCGATCTCCGGCTCCGCCCAGCGCAGTCCGCCGCCGACGGGGGAGACCGGGGTCAGCGGCTGGGGTACGGCGCCTTCGGTGTCCGGGCGGTACAAGTACAGCCGCTGGTCAGGGAAGTTGGCGAACACGACGAGTACGCCGTGGTCGTCGGCGGCCGTCGCCCAGGGGCGTCCGCCGTACTCGATCACGCGGCTGCGGATGTTCCAGGGTTCGGGCAGGACGGTCTCGGCGTCGGCGGAGGCATCGGTGTCTGGATCGGTTTCGGCCTCGGTGTCCGGGCGCCGTTTGCGCATGAGGGCCGAGCGGCCGTCTTCCTGCGGGCGCGGTTCGATCCACCACAACTCCTCGCCCTGGAAGCCGAGACAGGAGGGTGCCGCGACCTGGCCCGCGGTCATTCCGCGTGACGCCAGGTCCGCTGTGATCGGCGAGGTCCAGGAGCCGTAGGGGACCGGGCTGGGTGTCACGTCTCGTCTCCATCAATGGGAAAGGGGATCTGTTGCGTCCGTGGCGGGTCAGACCAGCCCCGCGTAGTGCACGGTCAGGGCGATCTGGACCCGGTTGGTGTGTTCCAGCTTGGTGAGGATGTGGGAGACATGGGCCTTGACGGTGGCCACGCTCATGTACAGCTCGGCCGCGATCTCCGCGTTGGTCCTGCCCCGGCCGACGGCCACGGCGACCTCGCGTTCCCGGTCGCCCAGCCGGTCGAGGCGGATGCGGGCCTCGGCGGTCTCCGGCCGGCGCGGGACTGTCGTATCGCCGCCCTGGGTGACCCGGGCGATGAGCTGCTCGGTCACCGCGGGGGAGAGCACCGGCTCGCCCGCCTTCACCCGGCGTACCGCCGCGACGATCTCGGCGGGCGGGGTGTGCTTGAGCAGGAAACCGGCCGCGCCCGCGCGCAGCGCACCGAGGACCTGCTCGTCGTCCTTGAAGGTCGTCAGCATCACGACGGCCGGTGCGCCGGGCCGGGCCCGCAGCCGCTCGGTCGCCTCCAGGCCGTCCACGCCGGGCATCCGGATGTCCATCAGCACCAGGTCGGGGGCGTGCTCGTCGACCAGGGCGAGCACCTCGTCGCCGTCCGCCGCCTCGGCCACGACCTCGATGTCGTCGGCGCCGCCGAGCATCAGCCGGAGTCCTGAGCGGACCAGTGGGTCGTCGTCGACGAGCAGCACACGGATCATGCGGGCCAGGGTAGCCAGGCCCGCAGCGCGTACTCCGCTCCGTCCTCGCCGTGACTGAACCGGCCGCCCGCCAGCGCGACGCGCTCCGCGAGGCCGATCAGCCCCTGCCCGGACCCCGGTACGCCGTCGCGCGGGCCACCTGGTCCGGTCGGATGGGCGGGATCGGCCGGATTGGTCAGCTCCAGGGTGAGACCGTCGCCGGGGCCGCCCGCCACCGTGATCCTGACCGGCGTACCGGGGGCGTGCTTCCTGGCGTTCGTCAGCCCTTCCTGCACGAACCGGTAGGCGGCGAGCCCGGCGATACCCGTAGGACCGCCACCGTTGCCCGACCGGGTGCCGCCCATGTCGAGGTCGACCTTCATACCGGCGTCCCGCGACTCCCTGACCAGGTCGGGCACCTCGGCGAGCCCGGTCCGCGCGGGCCGGGTCGCGGTGCTGCCGTCCGCGACGGGACCCCCGGCCGGCGACCGCAGCACCCGCAGCACCACCTGGAGATCCTCCAGCGCCTGGTGCGAGCTCTCCCGGATCACGGCGGCGGCCCGGGTGGTCTCCCGCACGGACGCGCCGGCGTTGAACTCCAGCGCCCCCGCGTGGACGCTCAGCAGCGACAGCCGGTGGGCCAGCACATCGTGCATCTCCCGCGCGATGTCCTCCCGCGCCTCCCGCTGAGCGCGCTGGGCACGCAACACTGCCTCCGCCTCCGCCCGTTCGGTGCGCTCGCTGAGCGAACGGACGAACAGGCCCCAGCCGACCGCGGCGGCGATCAGGACACCCAGGATCACCGCGTTGGCGAGCGGCACCCCGGAGACGTAGGGACTGCTCAGAAAATGGACGGGGATCGGCAGCAGTGCCAGCGAGGCGATGGTCAGGATCGTGCGCGGGGGCCGGAGGACGGCGACGGTGAAGAGCGCCACGATCAGAGGCACCACGGCCGGGGTGACGGTCGCGGCGACGATCGCCACGACGGCGACCGCGGTCGGCCACCGCCTGCGCCACCACAGCGCACCTACGGCGAGCAGGGAGACCGGGTTCAGCGCCCAGGTGAAGCCGAGCAGCAACGGCGACGAGAACACCAGCCGGCCGAACGGCCAGGTACCGGAACCCAGCCCCGGGCTCAGCGCCAGATCACCCCTGACCTGCACCAGGGAGAGGGCGGCGGACAGCACAAGGGCCAGCACGACAATGCCGAGGTCGATGGTCTTCTCACGCCGGTAACCGCTCACAAGCGACAAATGTAGAGGGGCTCTCGACGGGGGCCGTACAGACTTTGGTCTAGAGACTTTGGTCGTACGACGAGGTCGGAGCACCGACTTTGAGCCGAAGCCCCCCATGGACCGCCGCTCCTAGCGTTCCGGGAGTCACATCGGATCCCTCATGGAAGGCCCGGCCTTGAAGAAGAACCTCCTCCTGCTGTCCGGAGCGCTGCTGGCGCTCTGCGGCGGGGTGCCACTCGCCCAGCGGCTCTACGACCGCCTCACGCTCTGGGGTTTCGGCGTACCCGGCTACGGCCCGTCGCTGATCAAGGCGGCGCTGCTGCTCGCCGGGGTCGCGACACTGGTCCTCGCCGCACGGGTGCGGCAGCACAATGACTGATCCGGCAGAGCGCCCGGCGCTGGAAGCGGTCGGGCTGGGCAGGCGCTACCGGCGTGGGTGGGCGCTGCGGGACTGCTCGTTCCGGCTGCCGGCCGGCCGGATCTGCGCGCTGGTCGGCCCGAACGGCGCCGGCAAGACGACCCTGCTGTCGCTGGCCGCCGGTCTGCTGGAACCGAGCACCGGCACCATCCGGCTGGGCGGACACCCGGCCCGGTCCGCCGAGGCCCGGCAGCACACCGCGTTCCTCAGCCAGGAGAAGGCGCTCTATCCGCGCTTCCGGGTCTCCGACACGCTGCGTATCGGCCGCGAGCTGAACCCGACCTGGCACCAGGAGACCGCCGAGCGGATCATCTCCGTCGGCGACATCCCGATGGACGCCCGGGTCGGCACCCTGTCCGGCGGCCAGCGCACCCGGGTGGCCTTCGCGCTGGCCCTGGGGAAGCGCCCCCGGCTGCTCCTGCTCGACGAACCGATGGCCGACCTGGACCCGCTGGTCCGGCGCCAGATGACGGACCTGCTCATGTCCGAGGCCGCCCAGCACGGTTCGACCGTCGTGATGTCCTCGCACCTGGTCTCCGAACTCGAAGGCGCCTGCGACTTCCTGGTCCTGATCGACAACGGCACGGTCAAACTCGCCGGCGACGTGGCCGAACTCATCGGCGCCCACCGGACGGTCTCCGCCCCCGACGCACAGGCGGCCCGACTGGCCAAGCTCCCCGGCCAGGTGACCGTCGAAACCCGCAGCACGGGCGGTCGTACGACGGCACTGATCCGCCCGAGGGGCCCACTCCCGGCGGACCACACCCCGGCCCTGCCGAGCCTGGAGGAACTGCTCCTGGCCCACCTGCGAACAGCCGACGCACCCCCGCTGATCACGTCCACGGCACGCGCCGGCGCGCATCGCGAGGTGACGGTGTGAGCGGCTCCGTGACCACCAACTACCCTTCGCTCACGCCCAGTTCGGGGCTACAGTCAGGACTACGACGACGGCTACGGCTCCGCGGGCTGACCTGGCTGGTCTGGCGGCAGAACCGGCTGGCGTTCTGGATCGGCATCGGCGCCGCGCTCGCCGTAGCGGCGTACGCGATCGTGCGCCACCAGGAGATGACGACCGCCATCGCCGAGGGCCACCTCGACGCCTGCCGGGGCACCACCGTCCCGGCCGGCGACTGCTCCCACAAGCTCAACTCCTTCGGGCAGACGTACCAGTTCCCGATGCGCCGCCCCCTCCAGGCCATGCTCGCGCTGCCGTTGGTCTTCGGCGTCTTCCTCGGCGGCCCCCAACTGGCACAGGAGTTGGAGTCCGGCACGTATCGGACCGTGTGCACGCAGTCGGTCACGCAACTGCGCTGGTTCGCGGCCAAGTTGCTGGTCCCCGTCGTCCTCACGACTCTGATCAGCGGGACCATCGCCGCCGCGATGACCTGGTGGTGGCAGCCGGCGGGTTCGCTGCTGGGCGGCTGGTTCCCCTGGTGGCAGTGGTATCCGTACGACGGCATCGGCCCCGTCGTGGTCGGCCTGTCCGTCCTCTCCCTGCTCATCGGCGTGACCGCGGGCCTCATCCTGCGCCGCACGGTCCTGGCGATGGGCGCGACGGTGGTCGTGAGCGCGGCGGCGATGTACGTACTCGAGTCCGTCCGCGGCCACCTCCTGCCCACCACCCTGGCCACGGTCCAGCACCCGACCGGCACGGCGGCCCCGTCGAACGCGTGGGTCCTCTCCGAGGGCGCGGCCGACGCGACCGGTCGCCGCGTACCGGATCTGCCGAGCTGCTACGCGGCCGACGACTACACCAAGTGCCTTGTCCAGCACGGCAGTACGGGCCGCTGGGCGGAGTTCCATCCGTCGTCCCAGCTGTGGCCGTTGCAGTGGGCGGAGACGGGACTGTGCGTGTTGCTGGCGGCGGCGCTCGCGGGGCTGTGCGTGTGGTGGATCCGCCACCGCTCGGCCTGACCCGCCCCGAAAAGGCCGAGGAGAGAAAGAGGTGTGTTGAGTGGGGCGAGGTGATGGCCGGTAGTTTCGATGGTCGGACTGGTAGACGGAACTCGACGTCGACGGATTTCGCGGACTGGGATACGGACCAGGTCACCGAGGTCGGCCAACTCCTCACCCGATGAGCCTTTTCAGCGCGGCCCCATCCCCCGGCGGCGTTCCAGGACGGAGACGACCATGGTGTCGGCCACTCCTGTGCCCCCCACGGGGACGGCAACCCCGGTGAGCCCAGGGTGTGTGCCGAGCGCCTACTCCGTGCGAAGCGCCGTCGCCGTACGGGCCTTGGCCGCCCAGCCGGCCGGGAGCAGTGCCCCCAGCACGGCTATCGCGACGCCGGCCAGCCCCAGCAGCACCAATTGGGGAGCGTCGTACACATCGATGATCGACGGCGGCAGATCGGTGCCCGCCGCGTGCCCCATCACCGGCAGCACGAAGCCGTGCAGTGCGAACCCGAGAGGTACCCCGATCAGTCCGCCGAGCACACCGATCCCGGCCACCGAGGCGAGAACGAGGCTCACGGTCTGCCGCGGTGACATACCGAGTGCCTTGCAGACGCCCAGGTCGTGGACTCGTTCGCGGGTGTCGAGGACGACGGAGTTGAGCACACCGAGGCCTGCCACGGAGACCAGCATGAGGGTGAGCAGCACCGCGATCGCGTCCATGATGAGGATCGTGTTCTCCTGCTGCGAGGAGGAGTTGGCCATGACGTCGCCGCCCATCGGCTCCACCACCGCGCGGAGCTGCTCGGCGTACGCGGCGGGGGAGACGCCCGGCTTCACCTCGATCTGGAAGACCTGGGGCTTGGCCCCGGCGAAACTGGCGAGGTCCGCGTGGATCGACAGGCCGTCGTTCGAGGTGTCGAAGGCCTCGCCGACGATCTTCAGGGTCTGGGTGTCCTTCCCGAGGGTCACCCGGACCGTGTCGCCGATCTTGGTGTCGGTCCGTTCCAGGAAATTCGTGGGTACGACGGCCTGGCCCGCACCGGTGATCCAGTGCCCGGAGATCATCTCGTAGCTGCCGGGACGTGAATCGCCCTGGTAGAGGGTGGCCTGGACCGAGCCGGAGATCCCCACCACGGTGACATCGTCCTCGGCCATGCCGTAGTACGAGGCGGTGCCGGCCTGCGCCTCGATGGCGGCGCGGACCTTCGCCGGGTCGGCGGACGGAGGACTGGCACTTCCTGCCTTGGGGTTCATGTGGCGGACTCCGCCTCCGGCGCCACCCGGGACGGTCGGCCCGCCGACGATGGCGGTGACCGCCGCGCGGTCCTCGGGATCCGATGCGCTGCCGACCGCGTTCAGGGACGAGGTCAGTCCCACCGCGAAGGTCGCCGCGACCGTGCCGAAGGCCACCGCGAGCAGCATCGCGGCCGTACGGACCGGATGCGCGAAGGGACTGGCGAGGCCGTAGGTCACCGCCCGCGGCAGCGGCAGCCGCCCGGCCGCCCGGTGCGCCCACTGGCCGCGCCCCGTGCGGGGTGCCCGGCCGATCGCGATGGCCTCGACCGTGCGCAGCCGCCCGGCCCGCAGCGCGGGGACCAGCGCCGCGATCCCGACGACCAGCAGCGTGACGGCCGGCACGACGACGTCCACCCACCAGGCCACCGTCAGCGAGGCGGTGCCGTACACCTGCTCGGTGTCCTCCAGCAGCGGAACGGCCAGCACATTGCCCAGCACGACCCCGAGGGCGATACCGGCGCCGGCCGGGATCAGCGCCTGGGCCACATAGGCCCGCACGACCTCGCTCGGGGTGAAGCCGATGGCCTTGAGGATGCCGATCCTGCGCAGACTGGTGCCGACCGCGCCGCTGATCACGGTGCTGATGATGATCACGGACATCACGATGCCGAGGACGCCGAAGGCCACCATGAACGGGATGGTCGCCGCCGCGCCCGTGTCGGCGGCACGCTTGGTGTCCAGGTAGGACTCGGTGCCCAGCAGGGCCCCGGACGGTACGGCGGCGATGAGCTTCTCGCGGTCGGCGGAGATCTGCGCCTTGGTTCCCGCGGAGTCGAAGCGGTAGAGCATCTGACGCGTGACCGGTGTGTCCTTCGGGGCCAGCGCGCCGACCTGCCCCGGGGTCGTCCAGGCATCGGCGGTCTTGCCGGCCGACACCGCGAAGCCGACGATCTTCAGGGTCGGGCTGTCGGCGGCATTCGATGCCTTCAGGGTGGAACCGACCTCAAGCAAGGGGCTTTTGAAGGAGGCGGAGAGAACGACCTCGCCCGGCTTCGCGGCCCACCGGCCGGACTGCAGGTCCAGGTCGTCCACGTCGCCGTGCGGACCGGACCGCCCGACCAGACTCAAGGCCGGCAGGTGCCCGCCGTCCGAATCGACCGGGCTGATGGTCGTCGACGGATACGGCCCCGCGCTCGCGGTGACGCCGGCCAGCCGCTTCGTCGCCTCCAGTTGCGCCGCACTCACCTTGGCCGGATCGAACTGCGCGGTGACATGGGGACCGTGCTGCTTCGCGAAGGCGTGGTCGAAGGGGGCGTTCGAGACGACGATGAGCGACCCGGCGATCACGGCCGCGGCGACCGCCATCATGGTGGCCACGGCGATCACCACCGTCTGCACCCGGCGCCGTCCCACCCCGGAGCGCACGACCCGGCCGAGCGCGCCGGTGCCGAAGGGGCTCATCGGGCGGCCTCCACATGCGTGTTGAAGGGGCTCATCGGACGGCCTCCGCACGCGTGTCGAGGGAGAGATGGCCGTCGACCAGCTGAATGGTGCGGCTCGCGCACGCCTCCGCCAGCGCCATGTCGTGGGTGACCAGGACGAGGGTCTGCCCGCCGCGGTGCAGCTCCATCAGCAGCTCCCGTACGTCGTGGCCCGAGGCGGTGTCGAGCGCGCCGGTCGGTTCGTCGGCGAGCAGCAGCGCCGGCCGGTTGACCAGTGCCCGGGCGACCGCGACCCGCTGGCGCTCGCCGCCGGACAGCCGGCCCGGGTAGGCGCGGGCGTGCCTGGTCATGCCCAGCAGTTCCATGAGCTCGTCGGCGCGGGCCGCCGCCTTGCGCCGCGGGGTCCCGGCCAGCTGGGCGGGCAGCTGGATGTTGTCGGCGACGGTGAGGTCGTCGAGCAGATTGAAGAACTGGAAGACCATGCCGATCCGGTCGCGGCGGAACCGGGCCAGCGCGTGCTCGCTCAGCTGGTCGATCCGCTGCCCGGCCACGGTCACGGCGCCTTCGGTCGGCTTGTCGAGGCCGGCGACCAGGTTCAGCAGCGTGGACTTGCCGCTGCCGGAGGGACCGGTCACGGCAAGCGCCTCGCCCTGGGCGACGCTGAGGTCCAGGCGTCCCAGTGCGGGCGCACCGGCGCTGTCGTAGCGCTTCGCCACGCCCGCCAGTTCGATCACGTGAGTCATGGGTGTGGTCCGTCCTTGTGGTCGGGAAGTCGGGAAGTCGGGAAGTCGGGAGGTCGGGAGGTCGCGAGGGAGTTGTCTGTGTCGGCTCAGCGAAGGTAGGGCCGTGGTCCTGTGGGGCGCGTCGGCCGCGGCACCGACATCCGGGCCTCCCTGCGAAGGAGGTGCCTGCGGCCTCATCCCTGCGAAGTACGCCTGAGGGACGGCGATTTGGCCGCGCAGGAGGACGCGGAAGGAGGTGCGGGGACCGCACAATGAGCCGGTGGAGACGGAGGGACGGCAAGGCTGGCGTCGGCAACTGCGCGACGCGCTGCGGTCGGAGGCGGAGGACGCCCCGCGGTCGCGGCGGGCCGTGCGCGCCGATGTGGTGCTGGCGGTCCTGCTGACCGTTCTCGCGCTGGTCGTGGCGTCGCGCTATCCCGGCGACGGGCCGGTTCGGGTCAGCTCGAAGGCCGAGTCCGGGTATGCCCGCGACGGGGTGTCGGTCCCGCGCCCGCCCACGCCCCCCGTACCGGGTGCGCGGGTCGCGGAGGGCGAACCCTCCTCCCCGGCCTGGCCGTTGGTCGTCCTGTCCGCGCTGCCGCTGGCGGCCCGGCGCAGGTATCCGCTGGCCACGTTCGGGGTGGTGGTGGGCGCGGCGGTGGTCATCGGCGACGCCGCCTCCTGGATCAACGTGCTGACCTGCGTCATCGGCGCCTACAGCGCGATCATGTACAGCCGTTACCGGGCGCGGGCGACGGCCGGTCTTGTCGTCGCCGCCGTGCTGGCCGGCCTCGCGTTCCAGGACACGGATCCGGTGTTCCCGGGCTGGTCGAGCCCAGCGGTCGTGCTGCTGGTCGCCGGGGTGCTGGCCAGCACCGTCCGCTTCTGGCAGCGGCGGCTGGCGGCCAGCCGGGACCGGTACACACGGTTGCAGCAGGTCCAGGAGGAGAGCATGCGCCGGGCCGTCGAGGAGGAGCGGGCCCGGATCGCCGCCGAACTGCACGACGTCGTGACCCACAATGTGAGCGTGATGGTCATCCAGGCGGGCGCGGCACGCAAGGTGATGGACGCGGCGCCGGAGCGGTCGAAGCAGGCCCTGCTGGCGGTCGAGGCCGGAGGCCGGGCCGCGATGGCCGAACTGCGGCATGTGATGGGCCTGTTGGCCGCCCCGGACACCGGCCGCCCCGACAGCCCCGCCGACGGCCTCGAACCGCAGCCCGGCCTCGGGCAGCTCGACGCCCTGATCGAGCGGGTACGTGGAGCCGGGACGCCGGTCGGCGTCGCGATGTCGCTGCCGCCCGACCCGCTGCCGCCCGGGGTGGACCTCGCGGCCTACCGCGTCGTACAGGAGGCACTGACCAACACCATCAAGCACGCGCCCGGCGCCGACGCCTCCGTCACCGTCGGATACACCGGAGACTCACTGGAGATCGAGATCACCGACACCGGAGCCGCCCGCGACACCCCTCGGGCGGACGGCAACGGCCGCGGGCTGATCGGGCTGCGGGAACGGCTGGCGGTCTACGGCGGCGAACTCACGGCCGGTCCTATCCTCGCCGGCGGCTACCGCATCAAGGCCCGAGTCCCGTGGCGGACGGCGTGAACCGGCCGGCGCTGCGCGCCGTCATCGCCGACGACCAGGCCCTCGTACGCACCGGCTTCGGAATGATCCTCGCCGCGGACGGCATCGAGGTGACGGCCGAGGCGGCGAACGGAGCCGAGGCACTCGCCGCGGTCCGGCGCACCCGGCCCGACGTCGTGCTCATGGACATCCGGATGCCGCAGATGGACGGCATCGAAGCGACCAGACGGATCCTCGCCGACGGGCCGGACGGCACCAAGGTCATCATCCTGACCACTTACGACCTCGACCACTACGTCTACGCCGCGCTCACCGCCGGAGCCAGCGGCTTCCTGCTCAAGGACGTCAGCCCCGAGCATCTCGTCGCCGCCGTACGCCTGGTGCAGTCCGGCGACGCCCTGCTCGCGCCCGCGATCACCCGCCGCCTGATCGAACGCTTCGCCCAGCGCGAGGAGGAACGCCCGACCGGTCTCCACCGCGACCTGTCCGGCCTGACCCCACGCGAACTGGAGGTGCTCCGCCTGCTCGCGACGGGCCTGAGCAACGCCGAACTCGCGGACCGCCTGCTCCTCAGCCCGACCACGATCAAGACCCACATCGGCCGCATCCTGTCCAAGCTGGAGCTGCGCGACCGCGTCCAGGCCGTCGTCCTCGCGTACGAGACGGGACTTGTCGCCCCGGGAGGCGGGGGTTCCTGAAGGACATCTGCGATCAAGAACGCGCTGGTCAGGGTCTACCTTCTCAGCATTCGATGATGTTCACCGCCAGCCCCCCGCGCGCCGTCTCCTTGTACTTCACGCTCATGTCCGCCCCCGTCTCCTTCATCGTCTTGATGACCTTGTCGAGGGACACCTTGTGCGACCCGTCCCCCCGCATCGCCATCCGCGCCGCGGTCACCGCCTTCACCGCGGCCATGCCGTTGCGTTCGATGCAGGGGATCTGGACGAGCCCGCCGACGGGGTCGCACGTGAGGCCGAGATTGTGTTCCATGCCGATCTCGGCCGCGTTCTCGACCTGTTCCGGGGAGCCGCCGAGGACTTCCGCCAGCGCGCCCGCCGCCATCGAACACGCCGACCCGACCTCGCCCTGGCAGCCGACCTCGGCGCCGGAAATGGAGGCGTTCTCCTTGAAGAGCATGCCGATCGCGCCGGCCGAGAGCATGAAGCGGACCACGCCCTCCTCGTCGGCGCCCGGCACGAAGTTGATGTAGTAGTGCAGGACCGCCGGGATGATGCCGGCCGCGCCGTTCGTCGGGGCCGTCACCACGCGGCCGCCCGCCGCGTTCTCCTCGTTCACCGCCATCGCGTAGAGCGTGATCCACTCCATCGCGTGCGCCAACGGGTCACCCTCCGCGCGGAGTTGGCGTGCCGACATGGCCGCCCTGCGCCGGACCCGGAGGCCGCCCGGCAGGATGCCCTCCCGCGACATGCCCCGCGAGACACACGCCCGCATCACGCCCCAGATCTCCAGCAGCCCGGCCCGGATCTCCTCCTCCGTGCGCCAGGCGCGCTCGTTCTCCAGCATCAGCGCGGAGATCGACAGGCCCGTCTCCTGCGTCAGCCGCAGCAACTCGTCGCCCGTGCGGAACGGGTACTTGAGGACCGTGTCGTCCAGCTTGATCCGGTCGGCGCCCACCGCCTCCTCGTCGACGACGAAACCGCCGCCCACCGAGTAGTACGTCTTCGACAACAGCTCCTCGCCGGCCGCGTCGTACGCCCACAGCGTCATGCCGTTCGCGTGGTACGGGAGGGTTTTTCGGCGGTGCAGTTTCAGGTCGTTGTCGAAGGAGAACGGGATCTCGTGTTCCCCCAGCAGCCGGATGCGCCCGGCCTCCTTGATCTGCTCGACCCGCTCGTCCGCCTTCTCCACGTCCACCGTGCGCGGCGACTCGCCCTCCAGGCCGAGCAGCACCGCCTTGGGGGTGCCGTGCCCGTGACCGGTCGCGCCGAGGGAGCCGTAGAGCTCGGTACGGACGGAGGCGACGGAGTCCAGCAGGTCCTCGTTGCGCAGCCGGCGCGCGAACATGCGGGCCGCCCGCAGCGGGCCGACCGTGTGGGAGCTGGACGGGCCGATGCCGATCGAGAACAGGTCGAAGACCGAGATGGCCACGGTGACTCCTCAGAACGCAAGACGTGCGGGGTGGTGCAAGGGGTGGGACACCGGCGCGCACCTCCCAGTGTGCGCCGGTGTCCCCGAGGGGCTACAGCCCGGGATACAGCGGGTACTTCTCCGCCAGCGCCGTGACACGGGCCTTCAGACCCGCCACGTCGGCCTCCCCGAAGGGAGATGGCGCCTTCAGCGTTTCCGCGATGACATCCGCGACCTCGGCGAAGTCCTCGGCCGTGAAGCCGCGGGTCGCCAGCGCCGGCGTACCGATGCGCAGGCCGGACGTCACCATCGGGGGCCGCGGGTCGTTCGGGACGGCGTTGCGGTTGACCGTGATGCCGACCTCGTGGAGCCGGTCCTCGGCCTGCTGACCGTCCAACTCGGAGTTCCGCAGGTCGACCAGGACCAGGTGCACGTCCGTACCACCGGACAGCACGTCGACCCCTACGGCCTTCACGTCGTCCCGCACCAGGCGCTCGGCCAGCAGCCGCGCACCCTCCACGGTACGCCGCTGCCGCTCCTTGAAGTCCTCGCCGGCCGCGACCTTGAAGGAGACCGCCTTCGCGGCGATCACATGCTCCAGCGGACCACCCTGGAAGCCGGGGAAGACGGACGAGTTGAGCTTCTTCGCGAAGGACTGCTTGGCGAGGATGATGCCGCCGCGCGGGCCGCCCAGCGTCTTGTGGGTCGTGGACGTGACGACATCCGCGTAGGGGACGGGGTTCGGGTGCAGACCCGCGGCGACCAGGCCCGCGAAGTGCGCCATGTCGACCCACAGGAAGGCCTCGACCTCGTCCGCGATGCGGCGGAACTCGGCGAAGTCCAGCTGACGCGGGTACGCCGACCAGCCCGCGATGATGACCTTCGGGCGGTGCTCCTTGGCGAGCTTCTCCAGCTCGGCCATGTCGACCAGACCGGTCGTCGGGTCCACGTGGTACGCGACCACGTTGAACTGCTTGCCGGAGAAGTTCAGCCGCATCCCGTGGGTCAGGTGACCGCCGTGCGCCAGGTCCAGGCCGAGGATCGTGTCGCCGGGCTGGGCCAGCGCGAACAGTGCGGCCTGGTTCGCGGAGGCGCCCGAGTGCGGCTGCACATTGGCGTACTCGGCGCCGAACAGCTCCTTGACCCGGTCGATCGCGATCTGCTCGGCCACGTCGACGTACTCGCAGCCGCCGTAGTAACGACGGCCCGGGTACCCCTCCGCGTACTTGTTGGTGAGGACCGAGCCCTGCGCCTCCATGACCGCGACCGGAGCGAAGTTCTCCGAGGCGATCATCTCCAGCGTGGACTGCTGCCGGCGCAGCTCGGCGTCGACGGCCGCGGCGATGTCAGGGTCGAGCTCGTGCAGGGGCGTGTTCAGTACAGACATGTGGGTGTACGACTCCTCAGCCGGCGGAAAACGCGGTGTACTCGTCGGCGGAGAGCAGGTCGCCCGGCTCCTCCGCGACACGCACCTTGAACAGCCAACCCCCCTCGAAGGGCGCCGAGTTCACCAGCGACGGGTCGTTCACGACGTCCTCGTTGATCTCGGTGACCTCGCCGCCGACGGGCGAGTACAGGTCGGACACCGACTTGGTCGACTCCAGCTCACCGCAGGACTCGCCCGCGGTCACCGTGGAGCCGACGTCGGGGAGCTGGGCGTAGACGACATCGCCGAGCGCGTTGGCCGCGAACTCGGTGATGCCGACCGTCGAGACGCCGTCCTCGGCGACCGACAGCCACTCGTGCTCCTTGCTGTAGCGCAGCTGCTGGGGGTTGCTCATGGCCTGAATTCTCCTGTACGCGGGGGAGTGCTGATGAATGGGGGACTACGCAGGACATCGGCATGCAGGGGCGATCCGCCCCGGGTCACAGACGTGACGCTACGACGACTGTCACTTCTCGCGCTTGTAGAACGGCAGCGCCACGACCTCGTACGGCTCGTGACTGCCCCGGATGTCCACGCCGACACCGGTCGTACCCGGCGCCGAGTGCGCGGCGTCGACGTACGCCATGGCGATCGGCTTGCCCAGCGTGGGGGAGGGGGCGCCGGAGGTGACCTCACCGATCACCTGGCCGTCGGCGACGACGGGGTACCCGGCGCGCGGGACCCGGCGGCCCTCGGCGACGAGCCCGACCAGGACGCGCGGCGGCTGCGAGGCGGCGCGTTCGGCGGCGGCCTCCAGGGCGCCGCGCCCGACGAAGTCGCCCTCCTTCTCGAACTTCACGACCCGGCCGAGCCCGGCGTCGAACGGAGTGAGGGAGGTCGACAGCTCATGCCCGTACAGCGGCATCCCGGCCTCCAGACGCAGGGTGTCGCGGCACGACAGCCCGCACGGGATCAGCCCGACCGACGCCCCGGCCTCGGTCAGCGCCAGCCACAGCTTCTCCGCGTCACCGGGGGAGACGAACAGCTCGAAGCCGTCCTCGCCGGTGTAGCCGGTGCGGGCGATCAGCGCGGGGACGCCCGCGACCGTGCCGGGCAGACCGGCGTAGTACTTCAGGCCGTCGAGGTCGGCGTCGGTGAGCGACTTGAGGATGCCGGGGGACTCTGGACCCTGGACGGCGAGCAGGGCGTACGCGTCACGGTCGTCGCGGACGAGCGCGTCGAAGCCCACGGCACGCTCGACGAGTGCGTCCAGCACGACCTGGGCGTTGGAGGCGTTGGCCACCACCATGTAGGTAGAAGATGCAGCTTCCGTCTCGGCCAGCCGGTAGACGATCAGGTCGTCCAGGATGCCGCCGTCGGCCCGGCAGATCATGGTGTAGCGGGCGCGGCCGAGGCCCACGGAGGCGATGTTGCCGACGAGGGCGTAGTTGAGGAGCTGGGCGGCCTGCGGTCCGGTGACGGTGATCTCGCCCATGTGGGAGAGGTCGAAGAGGCCGGCCTTCGTGCGGACGGCGAGGTGCTCGTCGCGCTCCGAGCCGTAGCGCAGCGGCATGTCCCAGCCGGCGAAGTCGGTCATCGTCGCACCGAGCGAGCGGTGCAGCGCGTCGAGCGCGGTGCGGCGCGTCTCAGGGGTGGCGGTACTGCTCATCGGTCGGTCTCCCAAGGCATGACGGCGAGGTCGTTCCTCCCCATCTGTCATCGGGACCTGAGAGGTTCGCCATGACCGCACGCGGGACATGGGTTGCACCTTGGGTGGGACCACCGTCGCCGGCGGTCCGCTTTTCAGATGTGCCTCGCCCGCGCGGTAACGGGGCCTGAGAGATTCAAGGGAGGGACTTGCTCCTTCGGCGCCCCAGGTGACGTACGACTGGGGACTCTCCCGCGCGGATTCAAGCGGCCGGTATGCAGTTAGGCGGGCACATCATCGCACAGGCTTTGTAACAGGCCTGTGGCCGGACGCGAACGGAACCGCGAGACACCGTGCATTACCTTCTCTTTACGTTCAGTGGGGAGAACCTTTCCTGACCCCGCAGGGAGGACGATCACGGTGACAAGGACCACGGTGTACGCCACGACCTCGGCTGCAGCGCTGCCCAAGCAGCCCTCGGCCCCGGCCAGAGAGGCATGCCCGGCACGCCCGGTACCGACGGTCCGTGATCTCCGCGAGCGCGCCGGCCACAGCCCG
The DNA here is from genome assembly GCF_045162825.1 of Streptomyces prunicolor. Classification (NCBI taxonomy): domain Bacteria; kingdom Bacillati; phylum Actinomycetota; class Actinomycetes; order Kitasatosporales; family Streptomycetaceae; genus Streptomyces; species Streptomyces prunicolor. The sequence continues at coordinate 7,587,191 of NZ_CP108676.1, forward strand.
CACGGACTCCGCTTCGGCCCCCGTGACCTGGTCGTCGTCACCGGCCTGCCCGGCAGCGGCAAGTCCACGCTGATGCGCCGCGCGGTGACGGGCGGCAACGGGATCGGCGTCGACAGCCAGGACACCCGGGACCGCTGGGACGCGCGTGTGTCCCGCATGTCCGGCCTCCTCCCGTACGCGATCTACCGCCCCCTGGTCCGCCTCGCCCACTACGCGGGCCTGCACCGCACCCTGCGTTCCGCGTCCGGAGCCGTCGTGCACGACTGCGGTACGCAGACCTGGGTGCGCGGCTGGCTGGCCCGGGCCGCCGGGCGCCGGGGCGGCACACTGCACATGGTGTTCCTCGACGTCACCCCGGACACCGCGCTCGACGGTCAGCGCGAGCGAGGCCGCGGAGTCTCGCGCTACGCGTTCCTGCGCCACCGGAGGGCCGCCGCCCGTCTGCTGCGCGTGGTGGAGCGCGGTGAACTGCCGCACGGAGTGGGCTCGGCGGTCCTCCTGGACCGGGACGCGGCGGACGTGCTGCGCCGGATCGACTTCGCCGACTGAGCCGCTAGCCTTTTCAGCCACAGCAGGGTTACAGCAGGCGGTTTGACCAGCAGGCGGTAGGTAGATGGACTTCCCGGCGGACTTCCCCGGACAGGCGTACCCCCACCCGCATCCGCACGGCGGATGGCCGGGCAACGAGCTGGAGGAGGTGCTCTCGGCGTCCCTCGGCATGCCCTCGGCCGGCGGCCGGATCGTCGAGGTGCTCGGCCGCAGCTTCGTCTGGGTCCCGCTCCCCAGCGGCGGCGGCCCGCAGAGCGGCCCGCTGGACCTGCCGACGCTGGACATCGAGGGGCAGGCGTTCGTCCCGGTCTTCAGCTCCGAGGAACAATTCCGTCAGGTCGTCGGCTCGCATCTGTCGTTCACGATCGCGCCGGCGGTGGAGTTCGCGCGCGGGCTGCCCCCGCAGGTCGGCCTCGCGGTGAACCCGGGCGGCGTGGTCGGCGTCCCGCTCCCGCCCCTCGCGGTGGCCGAGCTGTGCCGCATCGGCCGCACCGCCCTCGACGGCCCCACCAGCGGCGGCCGCGTCCGCCTCTTCGAACCCGACTGGCAGGACGACCCGGTCGACTTCCTCGCCGCCGCCTCCACCGAGTTCGCCGCGATCGGCGTGGTCGCCACGGCCCGCCGCTGCCTCGCCGCCATCGAGACGGCGGCCCCGGTCATGTTCGTAGGCGTAGAACTGACCAACTGGGACGGCGACTTGAGAGCGGCCCCGATGGAGGCCCTGGCGAGAGCGCTGGGCCAGGTCACGGTTCAGTGGCAGGTCAACCTGGTCCTCCTCGACGTAACCCAGGACCCGGTGGCGGACTGGATGAGGCAGACAGTGCGCCCCTTCTATACGCAGGGTCACTAGAAAGCGCCCCAAGGGCTACCCCCTCAGGGGCGCGGGGCTGTGCCGATTTGCGGCTCCGCCGCGTGGGCGCGACAAGCCACGACGCACCCGCACTCGCCAACGCACACCAGGCCCCAACCCACTGGGCGCTTAAGCTGGTTCCAACGCAGGGCAACTAACCAGAAGGAGCGGTACTCGTGAGCGCCAGCGACACCGCGACCGGCCAGGTCGAGCACATGCTGCGCCAGGTGACGCCCGGGCGCTACGACGCCTACGAGGCACTCCTCCGCGCCCTCGCGACCCCCCACTCCGGCCAGATCTGGATGCTCCTGTGGCACGGCCAGTCCGGCTCCCCGGACGCCCAGTACGGAAACATGCAGGTCGACAAGTACGGCTACGCCCCCTGCGTCACCTCCGCCCAGGAACTGTCGGCGAGCGGCTGGAACCGCTCGTACGAGGTGGTCGACGGCCTGGACGTGGCCCGCACCCTCTACCCCGACCACTTCGGCCTCTGGCTCAACCCGCACGCGCCCGGCGGCGGCGTCGGCATTCCCTGGCTCGACCTCCGCCGTATCGCCACCGGCCTGGAGCGCCAACCGGCAGGGCCCCTGCGCCTGTCGGAACCGGGCATCGAGATCCCCCAGTTCTACGGCCTCCTCACGCAGAACGCCCACCGCACCCCGGCGGTCCGCGCGCTGCGCCGCGCCTGGGTGCAGCCCGCGCTCGGAGCGCCGTATCTCGCGATCGGTCTGGACGTCTACGACACCAGCCCGCCCGCCGTGGACTCGGTGCGCGGCATGATGCAGCAGTCGATCGGCGCGGTCCCGGACGGGCTGCCGGTGTCGACCGTGGCGATGTCCGACGAGTACGACCCGGTCGCGCTCTGGCTGCGGGCGAACGCCCGCCCGTTCTACGACCGTGAGGCCCACGCGGCACCCGTTCAGGCGGGCGGGTACGGCTACCCACCCGTCCGTGGTGGATACTGACCCGGCGAGTCCTCTTCTCCGCTTCTCCGCAGGATTTACGTCTACGACACATTTCTTCGCGCGTAGATAGCGGCGAGATGTGCAAAATGGCGCCGATTTGGCGTTCTGTCCCAAGTGCCCTGCGTCCGGGGGGCGTTACCCCGTGTCCGTATAACGGAACCCTCCTGACCGCATCACGTTTGCGCATCCATTCACCGCCAAGTCTGGCAACAGATCACCAAAGCGTTGAAGACTCCCGCACCAGGGGCCGTGTGCCCCGATGTACGACGGACTGATCACGCCGCCACAGCGGCAAGTGTGGGCCGGCTACCGCCGGTTGAGAGGGGTCCCTGCCAGATGACGGCACCATTGCACGAGCCGACTGCGGATACGGCCCCCAGCGCGGCCGAGGAAGCGGCGGTAGTGAGCGCCGGGGCGAAGTCGGTACAGGGGCGTTCCCTGGGCCGCATCGCCTGGGAGCGCTTGAAGCGGGACAAGCTCGCTCTGACGGGCGGCATCGTCGTGCTCGTCCTCATCCTGCTCGCCCTGCTCGCGCCGGTCATCACCCACCTGCTCGGGCAGGACCCCGACGCGTACAACGAGAACCTGATCGACCCGCTGTTCGGCACCCCCAAGGGGTCGCTGGGCGGCATCAGCGGCGACCACCTGCTGGGCGTGGAACCGGTCAACGGCCGCGACATCTTCGCCCGCATCCTCTACGGCGCCCGCGTCTCGCTCCTGGTGGGCTTCCTGTCCGCCCTGGTCGCCGTCGTCCTCGGTACCATCCTGGGAATCCTGGCCGGCTTCTTCGGCGGCTGGGTCGACTCGCTCGTCAGCCGCGTGATGGACGGCCTGCTGGCCTTCCCGCAGCTGCTGTTCACGATCGCCCTGGTCTCCGTCATGCCGAACGACATGCTGGGCCTGTCCGGGTCCAACGTGCGGGTGTTCGTGATGATCCTGGTCATCGGCTTCTTCGGCTGGCCCTACATCGGTCGCGTGGTGCGCGGCCAGACGCTCTCGATGCGTGAGCGCGAGTACGTCGAGGCCGCCCGATCGCTGGGCGCCGGGCGGTTCTACATCCTGTTCAAGGAGCTGCTGCCCAACCTGGTCGCGCCGATCATCGTGTACACGACGATGATGATCCCGACCAACATCCTCACCGAGGCCGCGCTGAGCTTCCTGGGCGTGGGCGTCAAGCCGCCCACGTCGTCCTGGGGACAGATGCTGTCGAGCGCCATCGACTACTACGAGTCCGACCCCATGTACATGGTGGTCCCGGGTGTGGCGATCTTCATCACCGTCCTGGCCTTCAACCTGTTCGGAGACGGCGTGCGGGATGCGCTGGACCCGAAGGCATCCCGCTGAACATCCGTACCACTCTCATCTGTCCCGTGGCACCAGCACGGGGTCTCTCATCTAGTCCGGAGGATCCGAGATCGTGACTACCCAACGCACTCCAGGGCGGCGCAAGAAGGCATTCGCCGCCGCTGCTGCGGTCGCCGCACTGCTGACCACGGCGGCGTGCGGCGGCGGCAGCGACGACAACAACGGTTCGAAGACCGGTGCCGCCGGCTTCGACGCCGCCAACAACAAGGTCGCCCAGGCCTCCCTGGTCAAGAAGGGCGGCACGCTGAAGTTCGGCGGTGCCCAGGACGCCGACTCGTGGGACACCACGCGTGGCTACTACGGCTTCATGTGGGACTTCGCGCGCTACTACAGCCGCCAGCTGGTCACGGGCAAGACGGAGCCGGGCAAGGCCGGCGCCGAGCTCACCCCGGACCTCGCCACCGGTCTCGCCAAGGTCACCGACGGCGGCAAGACCTACACGTACACCCTGCGTGACGGCGTCACGTGGGAGGACGGCAAGGCGATCACGTCCAAGGACGTGAAGTACGGCATCGAGCGCGTGTGGGCGCAGGACGTGCTGTCCGGCGGCCCGACGTACCTCAAGGACTTCCTGGACCCCAAGGGCGAGTACAAGGGTCCCTACAAGGACACGTCCAAGGACAAGCTCGGCCTGAAGTCGATCACCACGCCGAACGACAAGACGATCGTCTTCCACCTCCCCGAGGCCAACTCGGACTTCCAGGAGGTGCTGGGTCTGGTCTCGGCCTCCCCGGTCCGCCAGGACATGGACACCAAGTCCAAGTACGGCCTGAAGCCGTTCTCCTCCGGCCCGTACAAGTTCGCGTCGTACAGCCCCGGCAAGAGCCTGACGCTGGTGCGCAACACGAACTGGAAGCAGTCCTCGGACCCGGTCCGCAAGGCGTACCCGGACAAGATCACCGTCCAGTTCTTCTCGGACGCCAACCAGCTGGACCAGCGCCTGCTCAACGGTGACCTGGACCTGGACATCAACCAGACCGGCATGTCCCCGCAGGGCCGCACCACCGCCCTGAAGGAGCACAAGGCCAACCTGGACAACCCGGTCTCGGGTTACATCCGCTACGCGACCTTCCCGCAGAGCGTGGCGCCGTTCAACAACGTCGAGTGCCGCAAGGCCGTCATCCTCGGCGCGGACCACGTCTCGCTGCAGACCGCGCGCGGTGGCCCGATCGCCGGTGGTGACATCGGCACCAACATGCTCCCGCCGTCCGTCCCGGGCGCCGAGGGCCAGAAGTACGACCCGTACAAGATCGCCGGTGCCAACAAGAACGGCAACATCGCCGAGGCCAAGGCGGCGCTGAAGGCGTGCGGCAAGCCGAACGGCTTCTCCACCACGATCGCGGTGCGCAACAACAAGCCGGTCGAGGTCGCCACGGCGCAGTCCCTGCAGGCGTCGCTGAAGAAGATCGGCATCAACGCGCAGATCGACCAGTTCGACGGTTCGCAGACCAGCGGCATCATCGGCAGCCCTTCGAACGTGAAGAAGAAGGGCTACGGCATCATCATCATGGGTTGGGGTGCCGACTTCCCGACCGTCCAGGGCTTCGGTCTGCCGCTGTGGGACAGCAAGTACATCCTGCCCAGCGGTAACAACAACTTCGCCCTGATCAACGACAAGACCATCGACGGTCTGTTCGACAAGTTCGTCACCACGCTGGACGCGTCGGGCAAGACCCAGATCTCGACCGAGATCAACCACAAGGTCATGGAGGGCGCGTACTACCTGCCCTTCACCTTCGAGAAGTTCATCAACTGGCGCAGCGACAACCTCGCGAACGTCTACACGACGGACAACTACAGCGGTACGTACGACTTCGTCAATCTCGGCCTGAAGAACCCGAAGAAGTAAACCGGCACACCCGCCGTACGGCACGAAAGGCAGGTGAAGGCCGGCGCGGCGTGGTCGCGGGCCATCGGACAATCTCCGGTGGCCCGCGGCCCCGCAGCGGGCCGTAAGCTGTGCTCGCTTATCTCATCAGGCGGCTGTTCGCCGCCGCAGTGATGCTCGTGGTCATCGTCATGGTGGTCTTCGGCATCTTCTTCCTCGTCCCCAAGTGGGCGGGCGTCGACATCGCCGCGAGCTTCGTGGGCAAGCAGGCCGACCCGGCATCCGTCGAGGCCGTACGGGAGAAGCTGGGCCTGAGCGACCCGATCTACTCCCAGGTCTGGGAGTTCTTCAAGGGCATCTTCGCCGGTCGCACCTACTCCGGCGGCGGCGACGTCACGCACTGCGCCGCGCCCTGCTTCGGCTACTCCTTCCGCAGCGAGCAGGCCGTCTGGCCGGTGCTCACCTCCGCGTTCCCGGTGACCCTGGGGCTCGCGCTCGGTGCCGCCGTGCTGTGGCTGGTCTTCGGTGTCGCGGCGGGTGTGCTCTCCGCGCTCAAGCGGGGCACCCTCTGGGACCGCGGCGCGATGGTCATCGCCCTCTCCGGTGTCTCCCTCCCCATCTACTTCACCGGCATGCTCAGCCTGGCGATCTTCACCTTCGGGCTGCACTGGCTGGACGCCCAGTACGTGCCGCTCGACCAGAGCATCGGCGGCTACTTCGGCGGCATGATCCTGCCCTGGATCACCCTCGCCTTCCTGTACGCGGCGATGTACGCCCGGATCACCCGCGCCACCATGCTGGAGATCCTCGGCGAGGACTACATCCGCACCGCCCGCGCCAAGGGCCTCACGGAGCCGGTCGTCATCGGCAAGCACGCCATGCGCTCCACGATGACCCCGCTCCTGACCATGCTCGGCATGGACCTCGGCGCCCTCATCGGCGGCGCCATCCTGACCGAGTCGACGTTCAACCTGCCCGGCCTCGGCCGACAGGTGCTCACTGCCATCAAGAACCAGGACCTGCCCATCATCCTGGGCGTCACCCTGATCACTTCTCTCGCGGTGCTTCTCGCCAACCTCGTGGTGGACATCCTGTACGCCGTGATCGACCCCCGAGTGAGGCTCTCATGACGGAACTCAGCAAGAGCGGGGCCGCCGTGGGCGAACCCACGGAGGCCTCTCCCGCCCCGACCGCCTTCCTCGAGGTGCGCGACCTCAAGGTGCACTTCCCCACGGACGACGGCCTGGTCAAGTCCGTCGACGGGCTCAGCTTCGCGCTGGAGAAGGGCAAGACCCTCGGCATCGTGGGCGAGTCCGGCTCCGGCAAGTCGGTGACCTCGCTCGGCATCATGGGCCTGCACACCGCCGGCCAGTACGGCAAGCGCAAGGCGCAGATCTCCGGCGAGATCTGGCTGGACGGCACCGAGCTGCTGACCGCCGACCCCGACCACGTGCGCAAGCTGCGCGGCCGGCAGATGGCGATGATCTTCCAGGACCCGCTCTCCGCGCTGCACCCGTACTACACGATCGGCGCGCAGATCGTGGAGGCGTACCGGATCCACCACGACGTCGACAAGAAGACCGCCAAGCGTCGCGCGGTCGAGATGCTCGACCGGGTGGGCATCCCGCAGCCGGACAAGCGCGTGGACAGCTACCCGCACGAGTTCTCCGGCGGTATGCGCCAGCGCGCGATGATCGCCATGTCGCTGGTCAACAACCCCGAGCTGCTGATCGCGGACGAGCCGACGACCGCCCTGGACGTGACCGTCCAGGCGCAGATCCTCGACCTCATCCGGGACCTGCAGAAGGAGTTCGGCTCCGCGGTCATCGTCATCACCCACGACCTGGGCGTCGTCGCCGAGCTGGCCGACGACATCCTGGTGATGTACGGCGGCCGGTGCGTCGAGCGCGGTCCGGCCGAGGACGTGTTCTACGAACCCCGACACCCCTACACTTGGGGCCTGTTGGGCTCGATGCCCCGGCTCGACCGTGAGCAGCAGGAGCGGCTGATCCCGGTCAAGGGCTCCCCGCCCTCGCTGATCAACATCCCGTCCGGCTGTGCCTTCAACCCGCGGTGCCCCTACGCCGACGTCCCGAAGGACAACGTCACCCGTACGGTCCGTCCCGAGCTGACCGAGGTCGGCAGCCGGCACTGGGCCGCCTGCCACCTGGGCGCGGAGCAGCGGGAGCGTATCTGGATCGAAGAGATTGCGCCGAAGCTGTGAGCGAGAAACCCAAGGACACAGCAGTGAGCATCCCTGTGCAGAGCGAAGGCAGCGTGGCCACCAAGGGCGGTGTCGCCCCCGGCGAGACCCTGCTGAAGGTGACCGGGCTGCAGAAGCACTTCCCGATCAAGAAGGGCCTGCTGCAACGGCAGGTCGGCGCCGTGCACGCGGTCGACGGACTCGACTTCGAGGTCAAGGCCGGCGAGACGCTGGGCGTCGTGGGCGAGTCGGGCTGCGGCAAGTCGACGATGGGCCGGCTGATCACCCGGCTGCTGGAGCCGACGGGCGGCACCGTCGAGTTCCAGGGCAAGGACATCACGCACCTCGGCGTGGGCGGCATGCGTCCGCTGCGCCGCGACATGCAGATGATCTTCCAGGACCCGTACTCGTCGCTGAACCCGCGCCACACCATCGGCACGATCGTCGGTGCTCCCTTCAAGCTCCAGGGCGTCAGCCCCGAGGGCGGTATCAAGAAGGAAGTGCAGCGGCTGCTGGAGGTGGTCGGGCTCAACCCCGAGCACTACAACCGCTATCCGCACGAGTTCTCCGGCGGTCAGCGCCAGCGCATCGGCATCGCCCGCGCGCTCGCGCTCAACCCGAAGCTGGTCGTGGCCGACGAGCCGGTCTCCGCGCTCGACGTGTCGATCCAGGCGCAGGTGGTGAACCTGCTGGACGACCTCCAGCAGGAGCTCGGCCTGACGTACGTGATCATCGCGCACGACCTCTCGGTGGTCCGGCACGTCTCGGACCGGATCGCGGTGATGTACCTCGGCAAGATCGTCGAACTCGCCGACCGCGAGCTGCTGTACAAGGCGCCGATGCACCCGTACACCAAGGCGCTGATGTCGGCGGTGCCGATCCCGGACCCGCGGCGGAAGAACGCGAAGAGCGACCGCATCCTGCTCCAGGGCGATGTGCCCTCGCCGATCTCCCCGCCCAGCGGCTGCCGTTTCCACACCCGGTGCTGGAAGGCGACCCAGATCTGCACGACGACCGAGCCGCCGCTCCTGGAGCTGGCTCCCGGTCAGCAGGTCGCCTGCCATCACCCGGAGAACTTCGCGGACCAGGCCCCGCAGGACACGGTCCTGCTGACGGCCGCGAAGGAGGCCGAGAAGCTGCTCGGCGAGACGGCGCTCCAGGAGTCGGCGGAGACGTCGGCGGCGGTGGCAGCGACGCTGTCCGCCGAGGCCACCGAGCCCTCCGACTCCGCGGAAGCGGAACCGGAAGCGGGCGCAGAGGCAGCAGCGGACGCAGAAGTAGAAGCGGACGACCAGGAGTCGACCGACAAGCAGAACTGATCACTTCGGATATCGACGCGAAGACCCCCCGCAGTAGCTGCGGGGGGTCTTCGCGTCCAGGGCGAGAGGCGGCCGGGGCTACCCCCAGACCAGCAGCCGCCACGCCACGGAAGGCCGTACCGCGATCCGCATCACCCGGTCGCTCTTCGTGCCGGTGAATCCGGTGGTGTATGCCGCCGTCGCGTTGCAGCCGGCCACCTCGATGACGGAACCGCCGGATCCGTCGGTCACCTTCGCATCGCCGGGCCCCAGGCAGATCAGCCGTACCGTGAGATACGCGTCCGCCTTCCCCAAGGGCACGTCGATCCGCTGAGTACCCTGCCCGCTCCGGGCCACCACCAACTTCCCTGCCGGAACAGGGGACTTGAGGGATTCCAGCGTCGGCAACCGCACTTCAGCGGCCGGCGAGGCGGACACTGTCCTGTCCGGCGCCGTTCGGTGCGCGGACGACCCCGTGTCGCCGCAGCCCGCCACGGATATCAACGCCGCGGAAAGTACGGCAACGCGGGCGGCGTATTGCGAGAAACGACCTGCGGCGACGGAAATCATCCCTTGCTGCTCCAGAAAGCGGGAATGTGGTACGGGAGTTTCGCGACCCCGTGCCGCGTGACCACCCACTTGCAATTCGCGCCGTAGTGTCCGTAACTCCAATTCACCGTGTCCCGGTCGGCACCGGCGTGGAGATATCCCTTCCGCCAGGACGCCGGTACCTTCCAGCTGTCCGAGTAGGAGACCGATGCCGTCATCGTGAGCGCGATGGAGGCGGTCACGGATTCCTTGGCCTTGGCGACGATGATGCCCTCCTCGCCGGAGACCGTACCGCTGATGGTGCCGGTGATCGAGGTCCCGGCGGTCAGGGTGATGCCGAGGGTGTGCCCACCTGGCGCACTGGACGGGGGCACCATCCCGATCCGCGCGGATTTCGGGGTACCGAAGTCGTACACCGAGCCCGTGCCGCAATTGTTGGGGCGATTCGTTGTGGACGTGGCGGCCTGCGCCGTGGTCGTTCCCACGGCGACCAGAGCGAGCATTGCCGCACCGACGGTCATGGTTCTCGCGTATTGCGTCAAGACACTGGTCCCTCATTGAGGAATGGGGGAGACCCGTCAACCACCCCGTGTGGTGACTCCCCCGTAAGCGTGAAGTTAGTTGATGAGTCGGACGGTGCAATAGGCAGTTTGCGATCTCCTTGCCATCACTTTGTCGGCAACCTCAAATGAACCTCAAATGAGCCTCAAATTGAATTCTGGCCGGAGTGGGCGACGTGGTGGAGCCAACTGCCCAGTAGCACATGACAAGTTGGTAAAGTCATGTACATGACGCATGGGAGTGGGGCAGAGTCCGGCGTGTCCGACTGATCGGAAACACGCACCGAAGGGACGACTCCATGGCACTCTCCCGTTCGGCACGTCTGGGGGCCCTCGCGACCGCGGCGGCCTCTTTTCTTGTCATCGCCGCTTCCTCCGCCCCCACCCCCGGCGCCGACGGCATCGGTGACTCCTACTTCCCCCAACTCGGCAACGGCGGCTTCGACGCCCGGCACTACACCCTCGACGTCGCCTACAACCCCGACACCGACCGCCTCGACGGCCGTACGACACTCACCGCCCGCGCCACCCAGAACCTCTCCTCCTTCGACCTCGACCTCCAGAAGCTGGAGGTCACGAGGGTCCAAGTGAACGGAAGACCGGCCCAGTTCACCCGCACCGGCGACGAACTGCGCATCACCCCGCGGGACTCGCTCCGCAAGGGCCGGGACTTCACGGTCACCGTCACCTACGGCGGAGTGCCCGAACCCCTCAACGGCCCCATCGTCTTCGGCTCCGACTACGGCTGGATGAAGACGACCGACGGAGTCTTCGTCGCCTGCGAACCCAACGCGGCCTCCACCTGGTTCCCGTCCAGCGACCACCCCTCCGACAAGGCCACCTACGACATCCGTATCAAGGCCCCCAAGGGGCTCACCGGAGTCTCGAACGGCCGGCTCGTCTCGACGTACGACAAGGGCGGCTCGACGTACACCCACTGGCGGGAGTCGAAGCCCATGGCGACCTATCTCGCCACCGCCACCATCGGGAAGTTCGACGTGCAGACGGGGACGACCCCCGGCGGCACCCCGATCTACGTCGCCATCGACCCCGTCCTCGCCAACAGCAACAGCGTCGACGTGTACGCCGTGACGGCCGCCGCCACCGACTACTGGTCGCAGGTCTTCGGGCCGTATCCCTTCGAGGAGACCGGCGCGATCGTCGACGACATGCCGGAGGCCGGGTTCTCGCTGGAGGTGCAGAGCAAGCCCGCCTACTCGGCCGTGCGCAGCGAGTCGACGATCGTGCACGAGCTGGCCCACCAGTGGTTCGGCGACTCCGTGTCGGTCGCGCACTGGAAGGACATCTGGCTCAACGAGGGCTTCGCGACCTACGCCCAGTGGCTGTGGACCGAGCACCAGGGCACCCGCACCGCGCACGACTCGTTCCTGGCCGGCTACAACTCCCGTCCCGCCGACAGCTCCTTCTGGCAGACCGTCGTAGCCGATCCGCAGCGGGACACCATGTTCGCCTCGGCCGTCTACCAGCGCGGCGCGATGACCCTCCAGATGCTCCGCGAACGCATCGGCGACACCGCGTTCTTCAAGCTGCTGCCCGCCTGGACGAAACTCCACCGCTACGGCAACGCGAGCACCGCCGAGTTCATCAAGCTCGCCGAGAAGATCAGCGGCCGGCAACTCGACGACCTGTTCCAGACCTGGCTGTACACGCCAGGGAAACCGACCCTGTAACCCTTGGTTTGAAAGGGAGGCGCCCTTCTGTAGGTAACAATGTGGGGTGCTTCAGCAACTGTTCAGCCCCTCCGTCCAGCACACGCTCGACCTCGTCGGCATCTTCGTGTTCGCCATCTCCGGCGCGCTGCTGGCCGTCCGCAAGAACTTCGACGTGTTCGGCATCGCCGTGCTCGCCGAGGTCACCGCGCTGGGCGGAGGGGTCTTCCGGGACCTCGTCATCGGGGCGGTCCCCCCGGCCGCCTTCACGGACCTGGGGTACTTCCTCACTCCGTTCCTCGCCGCCCTGCTCGTCTTCTTCCTCCACCCGCAGGTGGAGCGCATCCAGTTCGGGGTCAACGTCTTCGACGCGGCCGGCCTCGGCCTGTTCTGCGTCACCGGCACGGTGAAGGCGTACGACTACGGGCTCGGCCTGACCTCCTCGGTGGCCCTCGGCCTCGGGTCCGCCGTCGGCGGCGGTGTGCTGCGGGACGTGCTGGCCAACGAGACCCCGTCCCTGCTGCGTTGGGACCGCGACCTGTACGCGGTCCCTGCGATCGTCGGCGCCACCATGGTCGCCGTGTGCATCCGCTACGACGCGCTGGGCCCGTTCACCAGTGGGCTCGCGGTGGTCACCGCTTTCGTGTTGCGCCTGCTCGCGATGCGGTACCACTGGCGAGCTCCGCGTGCGTGGAACCGGAGGTCGACCGTCCGTGAGGAGTAGTGGTGGACCCGGTCTTCGCGTGCGGATGGTTCTTGCCCATCTCCAGCGTCAGCCAGCGGAACACCGCCTTCACCTGCGGCCGCCACAGCGCCATCGTGTGCCCGCCGTCGCTGCGCGGCAGGAACACCACGTGCACGGTCGTCGGCGCCTCGGCGACGGACGCCAGGGCCGTGCCCGCCTCGTAGCCGTCGCCGGACTCGCCGGAGATGTACAGGGCGATCGGCGGCGGGGTCTTCTTCTCCTTCAGCAGCAGGTACGGGTTGTTCGCGGCGCGCAGCGCCGGGCTGGCCGCGGCGAGTGAATTGCGTTCACCGATCGGGTCGTTGTAGCCGGACATGCCCACGGCCGCGCGGTAGCGGTCCGGGTGGGCGACGGCGAGCTTGACCGCGCAGTGCGCGCCGGCCGAGTAGCCGGCCACCGCCCAGCCCGAAGGGGCGGGCTGGGCGCGGAAGTTGTCCATGACCATCTTCGGTACGTCGACGCTCAGCCAGGTGTCGGCGTTGACCGTGCCGGTGATGTTGGCGCAGCCGGTGTCGACGCCGGCCAGCAGGTTGGTGCGCGGCGCGACCAGGATGAAGGGCGCGACCCGCCCGCTCTTCATCAGCGGCATCAGCTGCTCGTTGGCGTGCAGCGACCCGAACCAGGCCTTCGCCGAACCGGGATAGCCCGGCAGCAGTTCCACCACCGGGAACTTGTGGTGCCGGTAGGCGGGCTCCTTGTACTGCGGCGGCAGCCACACGTACACCTCGGCGTTGACGCCGGAGACCTGGCCCTTGAGCTGGGTGACCTCCACCCCGCCGGCCGCGCGCATGCCGGCGCCCTCGGCGGGGGAGAAGGCCTGCTTCACCTTGGGCAACCGTTTCAGCGAGATGTTGCCGGTGCCGTTCTTGCCGAGATTGGCGGCCTGCTGGACGTGGTTGCCGGTGCCGAGAAGGTCGGCCCAGTTGTCGTAGAGGTTGTTCTGGTTGTTGACCATGACGAAGACCAAGGTGACGGCGGTCGCCTGGGCGAACAGCAGCATCAGGGCCCGTGCCGCCACGCGGACGGCCTTGGGGCCGCGCATCCGTGACCACAGCACGAGCGGCAGTATGAGGGCGACGACCGTCAGCACGACGGCGGTGTAGAGGAACGAGGTCCCGGTGAGGCTCATGTCCCCCAAGAGGGGGATCACCGGCCGGGGGTCACGGACGAGTCCGGACACTTACCAAGAAATTGCCGGTTCCTCACCCGGGAGTCCGGTGGTTTAATGCGCCCGCAACAACAAAGCTACCGCTTAGTAATGGACTGTTGTACGGTTCACCCATGGGAGAAGCAGCAACCGCACCGGCGGCCGTACGGGCCACGATCGGCGACAGCGAGTTCGACCGCGACACGGCGGTCACCCGCCGCGCGCCAGGCGTCTACGACATCGACCTCTCGGGCGGCTGGACGATCATCAGCGCCGTCAACGGCGGCTACCTCCTCGCGGTCCTGGGCCGAGCCCTGGCGGACGCGCTCCCGCACAGCGACCCGTTCACGATCTCCGCGCACTACCTGACCGCGTCCCAGCCGGGCCCGGCGGTCATCCGCACGGATACGGTCCGCACCGGCCGCACCCTCTCCACCGGCCAGGCGTCCCTCTTCCAGTACGACGAAGAGGGCGCGGAGGTGGAACGCATCCGGGTCCTGGCCTCCTACGGCAACTTGGACACCCTCCCGGACGACGTCCGCACGACGGCGAAGCCCCCAGCTTTCCCGCCCATGGACCAGTGCTTCGGCCCGCAGGACGGTCCCGCTCCCGTCTCCGGCAGCTCGGCGATCGCCGACCGCCTGATGCTCAAGCTGGACCCGTCCACCCTCGGCTGGGCCCTGGGCGCCCCCTCCGGCAAGGGCGAGATGCGCTCCTGGTTCGGCCTGGCGGACGGCCGGGACGCGGACCCGCTCTCCTTGCTCCTCGCGGTGGACGCGCTCCCGCCGACCGCCTTCGAGATCGGCCTCAAGGGTTGGGTTCCCACGGTGGAACTCACGGTCCACGTCCGCGCCCGCCCCGCACCAGGACCGTTGCGGGTGTCGATCACCACCCGCAACCTGGCCGGCGGCTTCCTTGAGGAGGACGCGGAGGTCTGGGACAGCGAGGATCGACTGGTCGCGCAGTCACGGCAGTTGGCGCGGGCGAGGCTCAGTTGACCGGCTTTCGTCCCAGCCAGGCCGCCAACTGGCCGTAGGCGTCGGCCCCTTCGGGTGCCGCCTGTGCCGTGGCGAAGGGGGTGTCAGCGTCCCGTTCGGCGTCGGGGAGGACCCGGCGGGCGATGGCGAGGGCGAACTCGGCGAGTTCCGGGTCGAGTTGGACGGGGTGGCCCAAGGCCTCCGAGAGGTCCCAGGCGTGGGTGACGTTCTCCATGACGTAGCCCGAGAGCGCGATCCGGCCCGATGCCTCCCCCCACGGGACCCGGACCGGCGCGTCCAGCCGGGCGTCGTCCGCCCAGGCGGCGCGGACCCGGGCGCGGGCCTCGTCGTACGCGGCCGTCCAGCCCTTGTCGTCGACGCCGTCCACGAAGGGGTGGACGGCCATGCCGTCGCCGCCCTCACCGACCGTCGCGATGCGGTGGGTGCCGCCGACGAGATGGCTCAGCAGGGTCCGTACGTCGAACTCCGCGCAGGGGGTCGGACCGTCCAGCTGCTCCGGGCGTACCGTCCTGATCAGGGCGGCGGCCTGCTCGGTGGCGCGGGTGTACAGGGGGCGGGGGTCGTTCGCGTTGGTGTTCATGGCGGTGATGGTGGATCCATAACCTGACAGTTTCCGTCAACATTTGTGCCGGGTTTCCGGGAGGCGGATGCTGGAGCCGTGAAGGCCGACCGTCTCCTCTCGATCCTGTTGCTCCTGCAGACCCGGGGGCGGGTCCCCGCGCATGAACTCGCCGACCGGCTGGAGGTGTCGGTGCGGACCATCTACCGGGACGTCGAGGCGTTGTCGGCCTCGGGGGTGCCGGTGTACGCCGAGCGCGGGCGGCACGGCGGGATCGAGCTGCTCGCCGGGTTCCGTACGGACGTCACGGGACTGACCGCCGACGAGTCGCGCGCCCTGTTCATCCTGGCCGCGCAGGGAGCGCACGCCGCACTCGGCCTCGACGCCGCGCTCGGTTCCGCGCTGCGCAAGGTGATGGCCGCGCTGCCGGCCCCGTACCGGCCGGCCGCCGAGGTGACCTCCCGGCGCATCCTCGTCGACGCCACGCGGTGGAAGGGCGGGCCCCAACCCGCCGTGGATCTGGACGTGTTGCAGGACGCGGTCTTCGCCGATCGGCGGCTGCGGCTGCGTTATCGGCACAGTGGGGCGAGGGAGCCGAGCACCTACACCGTCGATCCCTACGGTCTCGTCTCCAAGGCCGGTGTCTGGTACCTCGTCGCCGACCGCCGCGCGCGGCCTCGCCTCTTCCGTGTCGACCGTGTGCACTCCGCCGGCCTCCTGCCCGATCCGGTGAAGCGTCGCCCTGGTGTCGAACTCGCCGACGCCTGGGAGGAGTTGCGCCGCCAGGTCGAGGAGCGCCCCGGCGGACTCGACGTCACCGTCCGCGTCCGCCGCTCCCACCTCGACATGTTCCTGCGCCTCAACGCCTCCTCGCTCGCCGAACTCCCCGCACCCGACAGCGCCGTTGACGGCGAGGGCGACTGGGCGACGGTGCGGCTGTCGTACGGCGTCGTCCGCGAGGCGCGTCAACTGCTCCAGTTCGCCGACGCGTTGGAGGTCGTATCACCGCCGGAGGCACGCGCGGAGGTGGCCGCGGCGGCTGCTTCTGTCACGGAGCTGTACCAGCGAGTAGGCGCGGCCCGATCGTGAAGTAGCAGGTCAGGGCGGTCTCTTGGGCTTCCCTTTACTCCGTGCACAGGGTGGGGACAGGGCGCCGACAACGAAGCCCTAAGCGACGTTGGTTGAGTTCCCGTCACAAGACATCCTCATCGTTTTTGGAGTTGTTTCTCATGAAGCGTGCGCGTCTCCTCCCCGCAGTGGCCCTGCTGGCGCTCTCGCCCCTGGCCCTGGCGGCCTGCGGGTCGAGCGACTCGTCGTCGTCCTCCGGCAGCGGCAACTCCGGTTCCACGCAGTCCTGTTCGGCGGCCTCCGGCATGCCCACCGGCAACGCCACGGCACGGCCCAGCGGCGCCCCGTCCGGCGCGCCCACGGGCGCCGCGGCCTCGGGCGCGCCGACGGGCAAGCCGACCGGCAACGCCTCCGGCATGCCGACCGGTGGCCCCGGCGGGGGCGGCGGACAGGGCGGCCAGGGCGGCGGCCCCGGCGGCGGGTGCGGCGGCGGCCCGGGCGGCGGCCAGATGAGCGGGGCCCCGCAGCAGGGCTGACCGCGGCTCCCGCACGACAGGGGCGGCACGCTCGTACACCGGGCGTGCCGCCCCTGTCGTATGCCTGTCGCTGTCGTACGCCTTTTCCGATGTGGCGTCAGCCGAGCCAGTGGCGGCGGCCGACGCTGATCAACCGCATCTGGCGCGTGGCCAGTTGGGTCACCCGCTCGCGCTCCTCGGCCGGTGCCTCCTGGGCCTCCAGGAACAGCGAGGACGTGACGAGCATCTGGTCGACATAGAGATGCGCCAGCATCAGCAGGTCGTCCTCGCGCCAGCCCCGCGACTCCGGGTCCTTGGCGAGTTCGGCCTTCACCTCCTCGGCGAACCGGGCGAGTTGCTCCCGGATGGCCTCCCGTACGGGCTGCACCCCGCCGTGCCGCTCGCGCGCGAGGAAGCGGACATGGGCCGGGTACGCGTCCACGTGATGGGCGATCAACTGGACGGCGCGCTCGATGCGTTGGTCGCTGTCCGCCGGGGCCACGGTCTGCCGGATCATCGGATGCAGGCTGCCCAGCGCCTCCTCCACGAGCGCGACCCCGAGGTCGGCCGTGGAGCGGAAGTGCCGGTAGAAGGCGGTCGGCGCGACGCCCACCGCGCGGGTGACCTCGCGCAGGCCCAGACTGCTCAGGCTCTGCTCCTCCAGCAGCCCCAACGCGGCGTCCAGCAACGCCTGTCGGGTCTTCTGCTTCTGTACCTGCCGGATGCCGAGGGTGTGACTCATGTCATCCAGTTAACAACTGTTCTCCGTAATTGGAAAGTCGCCGGACGCGCTAGAATCAAGTTCAGTGAACAAGTGTTACTACAACCGTTCACCGAAACGTAACGAGAGTCGTCCCGGACGTGCCGGTCGGCTCGGAGGGGGATTCATCCCATGCTGTTCCTCGTCGTAGCGCTCCTGCTGTTCGGCGTCGTGGTGGGCACCGTGGCCCACGCGCCGCTCGCCTTCACCGCCGTCGCCGCCACCGTCATCGCCGTCTGGCTGGGCATCTTCGCGCTCCGCGAGCGGCACGGCCGTCGCAGCCGTACGACCGCCAACTGACCTGCTGCGGCCGCCTGTTGACCGCCGCCCGACCCACCGTCCACCCGATCATCGGGAGCCGAACCACCATGCAACTCACCGCACCGGCAACCAGCGGCACCACCACCGACAACAACAACGCCGCCGTCAAGCCCACCGGCCGTCGTGACGCCGACGGCATGGCCGTCGCGTCCTTCATCCTCGGCCTCGTCGGCCTGCTCGTGCTCAATGTGTTCCTGGGCCCGATCGCCATCGCCCTGGCCGGCGTGGCGCTGTGGCGCGGTACCGCCCGTCGCGGCCGGGCCTTCCTCGGCCTCGGGCTCGGCATCGCCGATCTGCTGGTCCTCGTCGCCTTCATGCAACTGGACAGCACCGTCTCCTGGAGCTTCTAGGAGACCGGCCGGATCCCGCCAGGCCTGCCCGCCCCTCCGGGGTGCCCACCGGGGCCCGTAGAATCGGCGTCACCATGGCATACCTCGACCACGCCGCGACCACCCCGATGCTTCCCGAGGCAGTCGAGGCGATGACGGCCCACCTGAGCATCACGGGCAACGCCTCCTCCCTCCACGCTTCCGGCCGCAAGGCCCGCCGTACGGTCGAGGAGTCCCGGGAAAGCCTCGCCGAAGCGCTCGGCGCCCGCCCCAGCGAGGTCGTGTTCACCTCCGGCGGCACCGAGGCCGACAACCTCGCGGTGAAGGGCCTGTACTGGTCCCGCCGCGACGCCGACCCGGCCCGCACCCGGGTTTTGGCCAGCCCCGTCGAGCACCACGCCGTCCTGGACGCCGTCCACTGGCTGGGCGAGCACGAGGGCGCCACCGTCGAGTACCTCCCGGTCGACTCCTACGGCCGGGTCCACCCCGAGGTGCTGCGCGAGGCGATCGCCCGCAACCCCGACGACGTCGCCCTGGCGACCGTGATGTGGGCCAACAACGAGATCGGGACCGTCCTGCCGGTCCGTGAACTGGCCGCGGTGGCAAAGGAGTTCGGGGTCCCGCTGCACGCCGACGCGGTGCAGGCCTTCGGCCAGGTCCCGGTCGACTTCGCCGCCTCCGGGCTCGCCGCGGCGACCGTCTCCGGCCACAAGATCGGCGGCCCCTACGGCATCGGCGCGCTGCTGCTGGGCCGTGAGTACACCCCCGTACCCGTCCTGCACGGCGGCGGCCAGGAACGCCATGTCCGCTCCGGCACCCTCGACGTCCCCGCGATCGCCTCCTTCGCGGTCGCCGGCCGGCTCGCCGCCGAACAGCGCGAATGGTTCGCCCGCGAGATCGGCGCCCTGCGCGACGACCTCGTCACGGCCGTCCGTGCGGCGGTCCCGGACGCGATCCTCGGCGGCGACCCGGTGGACCGGCTGCCGGCCAACGCCCACTTCACGTTCCCCGGTTGCGAGGGCGACTCGCTCCTGCTCCTGCTGGACGCCCAGGGCATCGAGTGCTCCACGGGTTCGGCCTGCACGGCGGGCGTCGCCCAGCCCAGCCATGTCCTGCTCGCCACCGGCACCGATCCTGACCTGGCCCGCGGCACCCTGCGCTTCTCCCTCGGCCACACCTCCACGGAGGCCGACGTGGAGGCCGTCGCGAAAGCGATCGGCCCGGCGGTGGAACGAGCGCGCGCCGCCGGGCTGACCTGAGAGCACCTGCTCCCTCTAACTCTCCGTCACCATGAGGGAGGCCATCATGCCCTCGTCCTCGTGCTGCAGCAGATGGCAGTGGAGCATGTACATATAGGTGTCGTCGGAGAAGTCCGTGAACTCCATGGCGATCTGGATCGAGCCGCCGCCGACCACTTCGTAGGTGTCGTACCAGCCGAGTTGGACCCCGGTGGGATCCTCGCCGTTGACGGAGATCAGCTGGTACGGCACGTCGTGCAGGTGGAACGAGTGTTCCAGCTGGGTGGAGTTCGCGATCGTCCAGATCTCCTTCGAGCCGACCGTCGTGCTGATCATCGCCATCGCGGCCATGGACGTGCCCGCCGACCCGTTGATCAGCATGGTGGCGCCGTTCTGGCCCAGGGTGATCGTCCGGGCGGTGAAGTCGCTCGTGTCGTACCGGTCGATGGTGTTGAGGGTGCTGGGCAGGTCGTCCGGGGTGTCGGTGCCGCTGGCCGTGATCGCGAGGACGTCGTACGTGCCGCTGCCGCCGCGGATCCAGCCGGTGGTGATCACGGCCTGGAGGGTGGCGTCCGCGGTGAGGTCCATCGTGAACTCGGCACGGGCGCCGGCCACCAGGCGGATCGTGGTCACGTCGGTGGCCTCGGTCAGATAGCCCTGGTCGGTGCTGATCTGCGTGAGGGTGCCGCCGTCGCTGCGCTGGATCACGATGATGTCGGACGGCGAGGCGTTCAGGGCGCGGAACCGGGTCCGGGTCTTGGTGGCGGTGAAACCGAGCGTGGTGGAGTCCACGTTGGTTCCGTTGAGCAGCAGGGGGAAGGCGGTGGTGCTCAGTCGGTAGCCGGCCGCGTCGTACTTGATGTCCCCGTCGGTGTCCACGGCGAGGGACTGGAAGATGAGCGGGACGTCGTCGACGCCGTAGTCGCTGGGCAGCGCGGCGGACGCGTCCGTGGAGTCCTCGACGATGATCATCCCGGCGAGGCCGTGCACGGCCTGCTTGGCGGTGGTGCCCAGGGCGTGCGGGTGGTACCAGAGCGTGGTGGCCGGGTCCTTGACCGTGAACGTGGGCGCCCAGGTCGTGCCGTCGGCGAAGGCGACCTGCGGGCCGCCGTCCATCTTCGCGGGCACGTGGGCGCCGTGGAAGTGGACGGTGGTGTCCTCGCCCAGGCTGTTGGTGATGTTCAGCAGAACCGTGTCGCCGTTGGTCCACTTCATGGTGGGGCCGAGGAACGCCTGGTTGTAGCCCATCGTGTCGCTGGTGACGCCGCTCAGCACCTCGGCGGTGCCGGTCTTGGCCTCCAGCGTGAAGGTCGTGACGCTGTCGGTGGTGGTGCCCTCGAGGAGGTCCGGGATGACAAGGGTGCTGTCCGCCGCGGACGCCTTGCTCTTCGCCGCGCCGTTCAGCAGGGAGAAGGCCCCCCCGGCCGCGGCGACCGCCGCGATACCGGTCCCGGCCATTCCGCCGAGGAACTTGCGGCGGTGCAGACCCTTGCCCCGGGCCGCGCTGTCCTTGCCGTGTTCGCGCTTCTCGGCGGTGGATTTGCGGTGGTTGCCCTTGGCGTCTGTGTTCTCTTCGGACGCGGGCTCGCTGGTGTGTGTCATGGAGCGAGAGATTTGACCTAAGGGCTGTGTAAAGACTGGGGAGTTGTTAGCAGTGAGCAGGGCGAGCTGTGAAAGCTAAGCCTGCACGTCGCCTCCACAACTCTCCTTGCCCGCAAGGTGAGTTGGTGTACCCCAGGTCACATCCGGAGCGAGGGACGCATCGGACACGGCCGTGACTGAAACGACTCATAGCCAAAGCCGAATGTGACCTGGGTCACGATGCTGTCCGGTGTGCCCGTGTTACGAGTGTCATGTACCGGTCCCAGTCCCAGTACCGCCCGGGGTCCGTGTGATCCGTCCCCGGCACCTCCACATGCCCGATGATGTGCTCCCGGTCGACGGGGATTCCGTAGCGTCGGCATATCTCCGCTGTCAGCCGCGCGGAGTTCGTGTACATCACGTCCGTGAACGACGACTTCCGCTCCACGAAGCCCTCGTGCTCGATGCCGACACTGCGCTCGTTGTACGACCGGTTGCCCGCGTGGAAGGCCACGTCCAGCTCGCGGATCATCTGTGTGATGTCCCCGCGCTGCCGGACGATGTAGTGCGCGGCGGCCTGGTGCCCGGGGTCCTGGAAGGCCTTCACCGCACTCTCGTAACTGCCCTGCGTGACATGGATGACCACCCGGTCTATCGCGTAGTCGTCCGGCCGGTCCGCCCGCCGGTAGTTCGCCGAGGACGCCGCCACCCACGTGGCCCCCGGGAAATCGACCGCCCCCGGAGTCCGCGGCTTCTCCACCCCCGGCACCCGCCACCACAACCGCGACAACTCGTCCCGCGCCAACACCGCGGTCCCTACGGCGGCCACGGCGCCGCCGATGAGCAGCGCACGCCGGCCGGGGTGCCGCCCGGTGCCGCCCGGCGGCTTCTCCTCGGTGCCCGGCGGCTTCGCCGTCCGGTCGTCCTGATCGCTCTGTGTCTCCCCCATGTGATCGTCAACGGATACTCGCGGGCCCCGGTTCCCGTCGACCCGTACTCTGGAAGGGTTATGACTGAGACCTCCGTGCAGCGCCCCCGTCCTCTTCGCGTCCTCGCCGCCATGTCCGGTGGCGTCGACTCCGCCGTCGCCGCCGCCCGCGCCGCGGAAGCCGGCCACGACGTGACCGGCGTCCACCTCGCGCTCTCCGCCAACCCTCAATCGTTCCGCACGGGCGCGCGGGGCTGTTGCACCATCGAGGACTCGCGCGACGCCCGCCGCGCGGCCGACGTCATCGGCATCCCCTTCTACGTGTGGGACCTCGCCGACCGCTTCCGCGAGGACGTCGTCGAGGACTTCGTCGCCGAGTACGAGGCCGGCCGCACCCCGAACCCATGCCTGCGCTGCAACGAGAAGATCAAGTTCGCCGCGCTCCTCGACAAGGCCCTCGCCCTCGGCTTCGACGCGGTCTGCACCGGCCACTACGCCCAGGTGATCGTGAACGAGGACGGCACCCGCGAACTGCACCGCGCCTCCGACATGGCGAAGGACCAGTCCTACGTCCTCGGTGTCCTGGACGAGCGGCAGCTCGCGCACGCGCTGTTCCCGCTCGGCGACACCGTGACGACGAAGGACGAGATCCGCGCGGAGGCCGAGCGGCGCGGCCTCGCGGTCGCCAAGAAGCCCGACTCGCACGACATCTGCTTCATCGCCGACGGCGACACCCAGGGCTTCCTCGCGAACCGCCTGGGCAAGGCCGAGGGCGACATCGTCGACGAGTCCGGCTCCGTCATCGGCTCGCACGAGGGCGCGTACGGCTTCACCATCGGCCAGCGCAAGGGCCTGCGCATCGGCACCCCGGCCGCCGACGGCAAGCCGCGCTACGTCCTGGACATCTCCCCGGTCGACAACACCGTGACGGTCGGCCCGGCCGCCGCCCTGGACGTCAGTGGCCTCACCGCCGTCAAGCCCCGCTGGTGCGGCACGGCACCCGCCGGCCCCGGCACCTACACCGCCCAGCTCCGCGCCCACGGCGGCGAGACCGAGGTCACCGCCGAACTCGTCGACGGCACCCTGGAGGTCTCGTTCAGGGAGCCGGTACGGGGTGTGGCCCCCGGGCAGGCCATCGTGCTGTACGACGACACGCGGGTGGTGGGGTCGGCGACGATCGCTACGACCACGCGCGCGGCGACGGCGATGGCCTGACCCGGCCTGTACGGGCCCGTTCTCGGTCGATCGGTCACAGCGCTTTCGGTCGACCGGTCACAACACTTCTACTTCGTAGAAGCACAGGTGGTCCTTGATCTGCGCCACGTCCGGCTTGGGGTCGGGGTACGCCCAGACCAGGTCGGGCGCGTCCGGGACGGACCAGTAGGACGCGTCGCCCTTGAAGGGGCAGTGGGTGTGGGTCTCGGAAGGGGCCAGGAGGTCGAGGCGGACGTCCTCCGGGGGGAGGTAGTACCGCACCGGGGAGCCGGTCTCCTTCAGGATCAGGGGCCGGTCGCTCTCCGCCAGCACCTGGTCGCCGTGGACGACGCGTACGCGCTGGTCGCCCTGCTCGATCGTGATCGTGTGTCCTTGAGCCATACCGGAAAAGCACTCGCAGGCCCCCGGTTCTTCCCGCGTACGGTGACGACATGAAGATCTGTGTCTTTCTCTCCGCCGCCGACCTGGACGAGCGCTACACGCACCCCGCGCGGGAGTTCGCCGAACTGCTCGGCAAGGGCGGGCACACGCTCGTGTGGGGCGGTTCGGAGTCCGGGCTGATGAAGGTGGTCGCCGACGGCGTACAGGCCGCCGGTGGACGGCTGGTGGGCGTCTCGGTGACCTTCCTGGCGGCGTCGGCACGCGTGGGCGCCGACGAGATGGTGATCGCGTCCGACCTCGCCGAACGCAAGAGGCTGCTCCTGGAGAAGTCCGACGCCGTGGTCATCATGGTGGGCGGCACCGGGACGCTGGACGAGGCCACGGAGATCCTGGAACTGAAGAAGCACGGCCACACCGACAAGCCGGTCGTCCTGCTCAACACCGCGGGCTTCTACGACGGCCTGAAGACCCAGTTCCGGCGCATGGAGGACGAGGGGTTCCTGCCCGTCCCGCTCACCGACCTGGTGTTCTTCGCGGAGGAGCCGGTGGGGGCGCTGGCCTACCTGGAGGAGTCCTTCGGTACCCGCTGATGCGAGCATGGCGGGCATGGCTACACATGTGATCACCGGGGCCGGTTCCGGCATCGGCGCGGCCGTCGCCCGCCGACTGCACGCGCGCGGGGACGAACTCGTGCTCCACGCGCGCGACGCGGGCCGCGCGAAGGAACTGGCTGCGGAGTACCCCGGGGCACGCACCCTGGTGGGAGACCTCGCGGACCCCGACAAACTCAGCTGGGCGTTCTCCCACCAGAGCCTGCCCGACCGGGTGGACACGCTCCTGCACATCGCCGGGGTCGTCGACCTCGGCCCGGTGGGCGAGCTGACCCCGAAGACCTGGCGCCACCAGCTCAACGTCAACCTGATCGCCCCCGCCGAACTGACCCGCCACTTCCTGCCCCAACTGCGGCTGTCCGGCGGCCACGTGCTCTTCGTGAACTCCGGCGCGGGCCTGCGGGCGAGCGCCGACTGGTCCGCGTACGCCGCGTCCAAGCACGGTCTGAAGGCCCTGGCTGACTCGTTGCGCCACGAGGAGCACGACAACGGCGTCCGCGTGACCTCCGTCTACCCCGGCCGCACCGCCAGCCCCATGCAGGCCAAGGTCCACCAACAGGAGGGCAAACAGTACGACCCCGCCCAGTGGATCGACCCCGAGTCGGTCGCGACGACGATCCTCATGGCGATCGACTTGCCGGGGGACGCGGAGGTCAACGACCTGACGGTGCGGCCGGGACGGTGAGCGGGGCGAACGGTGCGGAGATCCTGGGCTGGCTCGACGAGGTCTGGGCGCGCACGGCAGCCGCGGTCGTCCTCGAAGGTGGCGACAACGGAGGGCCGCTCGCCGAACGCGGACTCCTTGGTGAGGTGTTCGACGCCGAGGATCTCGCGGGGCTGCGCTCTCTCACCACGACCGGCACGTTCGCGGACGACATCTGCCGCTGCCACGGCCGAGCGACCATCGCCCTGCTCGACGCCGACGGCGAGTTCATCGGGAGCGGCAGCGTGCACGGCGGGACGGATGTCTCCTGGGAGCGCGGCCGTTTCCACAACAACCTGGAGGTCGCGGATCCGGAGCGGTTGGCCGGGTTCCTGGAGCGGCACGCGTCCGGGAAGCGTTGAAGCGCCGGTCGTTTCTCAGCCCGTCCGGCATTTGAGGACGAGGCCGTTCAGGCCGAAGCGGGGTCTGGGGGCGCAGCCCCCAGGGGCGCCGCCACACCCCCGGAGGGTTCCGTAGTCTTCCGGGGTGAGCAACAACAGCCAGTTCAGCTTCGGTCCCGCCACCGGTGTCGGTTCCCTCCCCGGCACCGACGCCCGCGAGGCCGCGAAGACCGCGACCGGGGCCTTCGAGGACTTTCCGTTCCTGCCCGAACTGCCCGCCCGGGGACCCGGCGCGGACATGATCGGCCGGACCGCCGGGCTGCTCGTCGAGGTGTACGCGCGTGTGGAGCCCAGCGGTTGGCGGATCGGGGACCGGCCGGGGCGGGACACGAAGCGGGCGTGGGCATGGCTGGGGGAGGACCTCGACGCGTTCGAGGAGTTCACCCAGGGGTATGAGGGGCCGCTCAAGGTGCAGGCCGTGGGGCCCTGGACGCTCGCCGCCAGTCTGGAGTTGAGGAACGGCGAGGCCGTACTCTCCGACCCCGGCGCCTGCCGCGACCTCGCCGGCTCGCTCGCCGAGGGCCTGCGCAACCACCTCGCCGAGGTCCAACGCCGCGTCCCCGGCGCCCAGATCGTGCTCCAGCTCGACGAGCCGTCCCTGATCGGCGTCCTGCGCGGACACGTCAGGTCCGCCAGCGGCTACCGCACCTACCGGGCCGTGGACCGCCAACTCGTCGAGAGCACGCTCCGCGAGGTCGTCGGGGTGCACACGAACGGCCCGGTCGTCGTCCACTCCTGCGCACCGGACGTGCCGTTCGCCCTGCTGCGCCGGGCGGGCGCCGCGGGGGTCTCCTTCGACTTCTCGCTCCTCACCGAGCGTGACGACGACGTGATCGGCGAAGCGGTCGAGGCCGGCACCCGGCTCTTCGCCGGTGTCGTGCCGGGCACGGACTCCGCATTGTCAGACCCTGCCGGTAGCGTCATGGGTGTCAGGACGCTGTGGCGCAGGCTGGGGCTGCGACCGGGACTTCTCGCGGAGGCGGTCACGATCACCCCGGCGTGCGGACTCGCGGGGGCTTCTCCCGAGTACGCGCGCCGTGCCCTCGCCCACTGCGTCCGGGCGGCGAGATCCCTCGCGGACAACCCTGAGTGACGGAAGGACAACACGGTGGCCGGCGACAGGCAAGCGGAGACGACGGTGCCCGCAGAGGCACGGGAGAAGCACGCGCAGCTCGCTGAGCAGAT
Source organism: Streptomyces prunicolor (assembly GCF_045162825.1). Classification (NCBI taxonomy): domain Bacteria; kingdom Bacillati; phylum Actinomycetota; class Actinomycetes; order Kitasatosporales; family Streptomycetaceae; genus Streptomyces; species Streptomyces prunicolor. Next base: position 7,613,713 of record NZ_CP108676.1, read on the forward strand.
CGAGGAGCACCGCTTCCGGTACTACGTGAACGACGCCCCGGTCGTCAGCGACGCGGACTTCGACAGACTCCTGCGCTCCCTGGAGGCGTTGGAGGAGGAGTACCCGGAGCTGCGCACGCCGGACTCGCCGACCCAGAAGGTCGCGGGGGCGTACGAGACGGAGTTCACCTCCGTCGTCCACCGCTCCCGCATGCTCTCCCTGGACAACGCCTTCGACGACCTGGAGCTGGCGGCCTGGGCCGAGCGCGTCCACAAGGACGTGGGCGCCTCCGACCACCACTTCCTGTGCGAGCTGAAGGTTGACGGCCTCGCCGTCAACCTGACGTATGAGCACGGCCGTCTCACGCGCGCGGCGACCCGCGGTGACGGTCGTACGGGCGAGGACATCACGCCCAACGTGCGGACGATCGCGGACATCCCGGACCGGCTGACCGGCGACCGCGTGCCCGACCTGGTGGAGATCCGCGGCGAGGTCTACTTCCCGATGGAGAAGTTCGAGGAGCTGAACGCCCGGCTGGTCGAGGCCGGTGACAAGCCCTTCGCCAACCCCCGTAACGCGGCGGCGGGTTCACTGCGCCAGAAGGACCCGCGCGTCACCGCCACCCGCCCCCTGCACATGGTCGTGCACGGCATCGGCGCCCTGGAGGGCTTCGACCCCCTCACCCGCCTCTCCGAGGCCTACGACCTGCTGAAGACCTGGGGCCTGCCGACCTCCTCGTACAACAGGGTGGTCGACGACCTCGACGGCGTACGGGAGTTCATCCGGTACTACGGCGAGAACCGCCACTCCGTGGCGCACGAGATCGACGGCGTCGTCGTCAAGCTCGACGAGATCCCCCTCCAGGGACGGCTCGGCTCCACCTCCCGCGCCCCGCGCTGGGCGATCGCGTGGAAGTACGCGCCCGAGGAGGTCAACACCAAGCTGGTCAACATCCGCGTGGGCGTGGGCCGTACGGGCCGGGTCACGCCGTACGCGCAGGTCGAGCCGGTGACGGTGGCCGGCTCGGAGGTCGAGTTCGCGACCCTGCACAACCAGGAGGTCGTCAAGGCCAAGGGCGTCCTCATCGGCGACACGGTGGTGCTGCGCAAGGCCGGTGACGTCATCCCGGAGATCCTCGGCCCGGTCGCCGACCTGCGCGACGGCAGCGAGCGGGAGTTCGTGATGCCGGCCGAGTGCCCCGAGTGCGGGACGCCGCTGCGGCCGATGAAGGAGGGCGACATCGACCTCCGCTGCCCGAATGCCCGTACCTGCCCTGCCCAGTTGAGGGAGCGCCTCTTCTACCTCGCGGGCCGCAAGGCGCTCGACATCGACCACTTCGGCTATGTCTCGGCCGCCGCCCTCACCAAGCCCCTGGAGCCCGCGGACCCGCCGCTGCGCGACGAGGGCGACCTGTTCGGCCTGACCATCGAGCAGTTGCTGCCCATCAAGGCGTACGTCCTCGACCAGGACAGCGGGCTGCCCAAGCGGGACCCGAAGACCGGCGAGGAGAAGATCGCGACGGTCTTCGCCAACCAGCAGGGCGAGCCCAAGAAGAACGCGCTCGCGATGCTGGAGACCATCGCCGCCGCCAAGGACCGCCCGCTCGCCCGCATCCTCACCGGCCTGTCGATCCGTCATGTCGGCCCGGTCGCGGCCGAGGCGCTGGCCCGTGAGTTCCGCTCGATCGAGCGGATCGAGCAGGCCACCGAGGAGGAGCTGGCGAACACCGATGGCGTCGGCGCGATCATCGCCGCCTCCCTCAAGGAGTGGTTCGCCGAGGACTGGCACCAGGAGATCCTCCGCAAGTGGCGGGCCGCCGGGGTCCGGATGGAGGAGGAGGGTTCCGCCGAGGACGAGGGCCCGCGCCCGCTCGAAGGGCTCACCGTCGTCGTCACCGGCACTCTCGAGCACTTCACGCGGGACGGGGCGAAGGACGCCCTGCAGAGCCGGGGAGCGAAAGTGACCGGTTCTGTTTCGAAGAAGACGTCTTTCGTCGTCGTAGGTGACAATCCTGGTTCGAAGTACGACAAGGCGATGCAGGTCAAGGTGCCTGTTCTCAACGAGGACGGCTTCACCGTCCTGTTGGAACAGGGACCCGAGGCGGCCGCCGAAGTCGCGCTTCCGGTCGAGGAGTAGCGAGGAGCAGCGGTTGAAGGCCACCCGATCGGCGCATACCAGATGCATACGGGTGGCCGGGTCGCATTCGGGCAACCGTCTACGACCGCTGCCCGTGGAAGCCTTCTGCGGCCTACTGTTGAGGTGTGCACCTGCCGTGCCCAGCTGCGGTTGGGGCAACCTCCTGCTCTTGGTGAGCAGGGGGAGTGGTTTTCCAAACGCGGTGCCGTTGACGGAAGTAGGGCAGCGGACCGCGTGGCGTGGGCACCGCCGGCTGTGAGAGGGACGGGAATGGAACCGACCGAGAGCGCCCCCCCGGACTCACTCCTGCGCCGGCTCACCGGCGCCTGGCGGGGGAGTCGTTGGGGAGCGCGCCCCGTGGAGCGTCCGGGCAGCACCCAGCCGCGCGCCACCGGACAGTACTCCACACCGGACGCGCGCCACGACGCACCACTCTCCGCCGCCCACGCCTCCGGACTGTCGGGCGGTGAATCCGGACGGCACCTGACCTGGCCCGCGCTGCCCACGGCGGTCGTGGTCGCGGCCGGGTTCGTCCTCGGCGCCGGCTTCTTCCGGGCGTTCACCGGCGACCACGCGCTCTTCCCGTCCGGCACGGTCGGCTGGTCGCTCGCCGTCCTCACCGGCATCATCGTCGGCCACCTCGTCGCCCTCGGCCGCGCCCGCTGGTGGGGCGGCACCGGCTCGGGCGCCGCCCTCACCCTCGGCGTCCTGCTGCTCTACGGCTGGGTCGCCGCCGGCATGGTCAGTCTCACCGTCGTCGTCCTGGTCGGCATAGCCAGGCGCAACCGCTGGCGCCAGGGCCTGGTGCACGGCGCGGTCGACATCCTCGGCATCGCCGCCGGAGCGCTCGTGCTGGGCGCGTTCGGCCGGGTGCCGTCCGTCGAGAAGCCGTGGAACCCGGACACCTGGACGGTCTACACCGCCCCGGAAGTCGTGCTGGTCGCCCTCGCCTATCTCGCCGTGACCCGCACCCTGCTCTGGTATCTGCACGCCCCGCGCCACGGCGGACTGCCCACCGTCGCCCGCACCGCCCTGCACAGACAGGGACTGGTCGCGGTCGCCCTGCTCGGCATCGCCCCGCTGATCTGCGTGGTCGCCGTGGCCCAGCCGGTCCTGCTGCCCCTCTTCTCGATCCCGCTGATCGCCCTCGACTCCACCCTGTGGATGGCCCGCGCCCGGGCCGAGGAACAGCTGCGCGATCCGCTGACCGGGCTGCCCAACCGGCAGTGGCTGTTGGAGCGCATCTGGACCGCCCTGGACGACGCCGAGCGCATCGGCGCCAAGGCCGCGCTCATGCTGATCGACCTCGACCGGTTCCGGTCGGTCAACGACACGTTGGGTCATCTGGCCGGAGACAGGCTGCTGTTGCAGATAGCCGACCGGCTGCGGGTGGCGCTGCCGCGCGGGGCGGAGGCCGCGCGGCTCGGCGGTGACGAGTTCGCCGTCCTGCTGCCCGTCGCCGACTCCACGACGTCCGCGACCCGGGTCGCCCGCAACCTCGTCGCCGCGCTCAGCTCCCCGCTCGACCTCGACGGGCTCACCCTCGTCCTGGAGGCCAGCGCGGGCGTCGCCGTCTTCCCCGACCACGCCCTCGACGCCGAGGGCCTGCTGCGCCGGGCGGACGTCGCGATGTACCAGGCGAAGCGGGACCGTACGGGCGTAGAGGTCTACGAGTCCAAGCGGGACTCCAACACCCCTGACCGGCTGGGCCTGTTGGGGGATCTGCGGCGGGCGCTCGACGCGCACGAGGTGCAGGTGCACTACCAGCCCAAGGTGCGCTTCGACGGTCAGGTCGCGGGCCTGGAGGCGCTGGTGCGGTGGGTGCATCCGGAGCGCGGGAAGGTGCCGCCGGACGAGTTCATAGCGATCGCCGAGTCGTCCGGGTTGATGCCCCACCTGACGGAGTACGTCCTCGACACGGCGCTCGCGCAGGTCGCCCGGTGGCGGGCGCAGGGACTGTTCGTGCCGGTCGCGGTGAACGTCTCCCCGCGCGATGTGCACACCCCCGGCTTCGCGGGCTCGGTCGCCGCGCGCCTCGCCCGGCACGGGGTCCCGCCGGGCTCGCTTCAACTGGAGATCACGGAACACGTCCTCCTGGAGGACCCGCAGCGCGCCGCGGACACCCTCAACGGGCTGACCGGGCACGGCGTGAAGATGTCCCTCGACGACTTCGGGACGGGGTACTCGTCCCTGGTGCATCTACGGCGGCTGCCGGTCAGTGAGTTGAAGATCGACCGGTCGTTCGTGGCGCGGCTCGCGGTGGACACGGAGGATGCGGAGATCGTTCGGTGCACCGTTGATCTCGCGCATTCCCTTGGGCTGCTCGTCGTGGCTGAGGGGGTTGAGGACGACGAGACGTGGGAGCGGTTGCGGGATCTGGGGTGTGACGCGGTTCAGGGGTGGCTTGTTGCTGCGGCGATGCCGCCGGAGGACATGACGGCTTGGTTGCGGGCGCGGGGGTCTCGGGGGTGGCAGCGGCCGCGGGCTGCTCTGCCGGCTGCCGCCGCGGATGATCCGGGGCGGATCGGCTGACCTTCTGCGCCTAAGGGGGAGGGGGCTTCGGTCGGTTCGCGGCTGACGGGTTCGCTGTGGCTGGTCGCGCCCACGCGGCGGAGCCGCAAATCGACACAGCCCCGCGCCCCTTGGGGGTTGCCCTCGGCCCTGTTGTGAAGTGGGCGATTAGCAGTCCTAGCCAAGGCCGGGCGGAAACCGTTTAACGGCTATGGCCCCCCGCCCCATAGGATTGGCCCCAAACCACACACACTCACCCCAGAGGAACGCTGCATGCCTGGCATCACGCGCGAGGAGGTCGCCCACCTCGCCCGGCTGGCGCGTCTGGAGCTGAAGCCCGAAGAGCTTGAGCACTTCGCGGGACAGCTGGATGACATCATCGGCGCGGTCGCCCGCGTCAGCGAGGTCGCCGACCAAGACGTACCGCCGACCTCCCACCCGCTGCCGCTGACGAACGTCATGCGCGCGGACGAGGTCCGTCCCTCGCTCACCCCCGAGCAGGCGCTCTCCGGCGCCCCGGCCCAGGAGCAGCAGCGTTTCAAGGTGCCGCAGATCCTGGGGGAGGACTAATCACCATGACGGACCACAGCAGCATCATCCGGCTCACCGCAGCCGAGACCGCCGCGAACATCGCGTCCGGCGTGCTCACGGCCGTCGAGGTCACCGAGGCCCACCTCGCCCGGATCGAGGAGGTCGACGCGAAGGTGCACGCCTTCCTGCACGTCGACCGCGAGGGCGCCCTCGCGCAGGCCCGCGCCGTCGACGCGAAGCGGGCCAGGGGCGAGCAGCTCGGGCCGCTGGCCGGTGTCCCGCTCGCGCTCAAGGACATCTTCACCACCGAGGGCATCCCGACCACGGTCGGCTCCAAGATCCTCGAGGGCTGGATCCCGCCGTACGACGCGACCGTCACCAAGCGGCTGAAGGCCGCCGACGTGGTCATCCTCGGCAAGACCAACATGGACGAGTTCGCCATGGGGTCGAGTACGGAAAACAGCGCTTACGGGCCTACCGGCAACCCCTGGGACCTCACCAAGATCCCCGGTGGCTCCGGCGGTGGCTCCTCCGCCGCGCTCGCCTCCTTCCAGGCGCCGCTCGCGATCGGTACCGACACCGGCGGTTCCATCCGCCAGCCGGCCGCCGTCACCGGCACGGTCGGCGTCAAGCCGACGTACGGCGCGGTCTCCCGCTACGGCATGGTCGCGTTCTCGTCCTCCCTCGACCAGGGCGGGCCCTGCGCCCGTACGGTCCTGGACGCGGCGCTCCTGCACGAGGTCATCGCCGGGCACGACCCGCTGGACTCCACGTCCATCGACGCCCCGGTCCCGCCGGTCGTCGAGGCCGCCCGCAACGGCAGCGTGCAGGGCATGCGCGTCGGCGTCGTCAAGCAGTTCCGCGGCGAGGGCTACCAGACCGGCGTCATCCAGCGCTTCGACGAGGCTGTGGCCGTACTGAAGGAACTGGGCGCGGAGATCGTCGAGTTGGACTGCCCGTCCTTCGACCTCGCCCTGTCGGCGTACTACCTGATCGCGCCCTCCGAGTGTTCGTCGAACCTGGCCCGTTTCGACGGCCTGCGCTACGGCCTCCGTGTCGGCGACGACGGCACCCACTCGGCCGAAGAGGTCACCTCGATCACCCGTGAGGCGGGCTTCGGCCCCGAGGTGAAGCGCCGCATCATGCTCGGGACGTACGCCCTGTCGAGTGGCTACTACGACGCGTACTACGGCAGCGCCCAGAAGGTCCGTACGCTCATCACCCGCGACTTCGAGAAGTCGTTCGAGAGCGTCGACGTGATCGTGTCGCCCACGACGCCGACCACCGCCTTCCCGATCGGCGAGCGCGCCGACGACCCGATGGCGATGTACCTCGCGGACCTGTGCACCATCCCGACCAACCTGGCGGGCAACTCGGCCATGTCGCTGCCCTGCGGTCTCGCGCCGGAGGACGGTCTCCCGGTCGGGCTGCAGATCATCGCCCCGGCGCTGAAGGACGACCGGCTTTACAAGGTCGGCGCCGCCGTCGAGGCCGCCTTCGTGGAAAAGTGGGGCCACCCGCTGCTTGAGGAGGCACCGTCGCTGTGAGCAATGCACTGTCGAAGGCCAAGGGCTTCAAGAAGTCCAAGTCCGGCACGTATGTGTCGATGGCCACCACCGCGTTCGGCGCGCTGGGTGTCGCCAAGCAGATCAAGAAGGCGCGCACCGAGCACGACACGCTCCGTCTGATCGACGCCACGGTGTCCGCCGTCGCGCTCGTCACCGGCTTCGCCATCCTGTACCGCGAGCTGAAGCGGCTGGGCGACGACGACGTCCTGCTGGGCTGAGAGGGAAGTTTTCACCGTGACCACCACGACCGACGAGTTGGTGTCGTACGAGGACGCCCTGGCGACCTACGACCCCGTCATGGGCCTCGAAGTCCACGTCGAACTCGGTACCAAGACCAAGATGTTCTGCGGCTGTTCGACCGAGCTGGGCGCCGAGCCCAACTCGCAGACCTGCCCCACCTGCCTCGGCATGCCCGGCGCGCTCCCGGTCGTCAACGCGATCGGCGTCGAGTCCGCGATCAGGATCGGCCTCGCGCTGAACTGCGAGATCGCCGAGTGGTGCCGGTTCGCCCGGAAGAACTACTTCTACCCGGACATGCCGAAGAACTTCCAGACCTCCCAGTACGACGAGCCGATCGCCTTCAACGGCTATCTGGACGTCCAGCTGGAGGACGGCGAGACCTTCCGGGTGCAGATCGAGCGCGCCCACATGGAGGAGGACACCGGCAAGTCGCTGCACGTCGGTGGCGCGACGGGCCGTATCCACGGCGCCTCGCACTCGCTGCTCGACTACAACCGCGCCGGCATCCCGCTCATCGAGATCGTCACCAAGCCGATCGAGGGTGCGGGCGAGCGTGCTCCCGAGGTCGCGAAGGCGTACGTCGCGGAGCTGCGCGAGCTGATCCGGGCGCTCGGTGTGTCCGAGGCGCGGATGGAGCAGGGGCAGATGCGCTGTGACGTCAACCTGTCGCTGCGCCCGCACGGCCGCGAGAAGTTCGGCACGCGCAGTGAGACCAAGAACGTCAACTCGCTGCGTTCCGTGGAGCGTGCCGCCCGTTTCGAGATCCAGCGCCATGCCGCGGTGCTGAACTCCGGCGGCACGATCATCCAGGAGACCCGCCACTTCCACGAGGACACCGGGTCCACGACCTCGGGCCGCGTGAAGGAGGAGGCGGAGGACTACCGCTACTTCCCGGAGCCGGACCTGGTTCCGGTGGCCCCCTCGCGCGAGTGGGTCGAGGAGATCCGCGCCGAGCTGCCCGAGCAGCCGCTGGCCCGCCGCAACCGGCTCAGCGAGGAGTGGGGGATCACCGCGTTCGACATGCAGTCGATCCTCAACGCCGGTGCCATCGACCCGATCGTCGCCACGATCGACGCCGGTGCCGACTCGTCCTCCGCGCGCAAGTGGTGGATGGGTGAACTCGCCCGCAGCGCCAACGAGTCCGGCAAGGCGCTCGACGAGCTGCCCATCACGCCGGAGCAGGTCGCCCGGGTCACCGCCCTGGTCACCGCCGGCGACCTGAACGACAAGTTGGCCCGCCAGGTCATCGAGGGCGTCCTCGCCGGCGAGGGCACCCCGGACGAGGTCGTCGAGAAGCGCGGCCTGAAGGTCGTCTCCGACGACGGCGCCCTCACCACCGCCGTCCAGGAGGCCATCACCGGCAACCCGGGCATCGCCGACAAGATCCGCGGCGGCAAGGTGGCAGCGGCCGGCGCACTGGTCGGAGCGGTCATGAAGGCCACCCGCGGCCAGGCCGACGCGGCCCGCGTCAAGGAGCTCATCCTGGAGCAACTGGGCGTCAGCGAAGGCTGATACGGCCGTAGGAATTCAGCCGTAGGACATCAACAGCCCCGGGGGGATGCATCGGTTGCGATGCATCCCCCCCCAGGTGTGTCACTTCACAGTCGGCGCCCCACGACACGTGTGAAGCCGATCAGATGGTCCACGTCGGCGTTCACCAGTTCCGCCGACGTGCGCGCCATGTCCGCCATGAACTCGCTCGGGCTCTCCTCGGCGCACACCTCGCTCCACAACAGCCAGTCGCGCCATCCGTCGGGCAGCCAGTCGGCCGTCTCGACCTCCACTGCCTTGCCGCGTGTCCAGTGCCTGCGCCACCAGGCGGGGGAGTGGAAGGCCCAGAAGCCCGGGTCCCCTTCCCAGTACCGCTTCAGGTGCTCCGGCGGTTCGGCGCCCGGCAGTTCCTCCCGCAGCGCGGGCATCACGACACCGATCCGGCCCCCCGGCTTCAACAACCGTGTCAGCGTGGGCAGATAGAGGTCGGCGGTGCCGAAGTACTGATAGGCGTCGATGGACACGATCGCGTCGAACGTGCCGTCCCCGAAGGGGAGAGCGTGTGCCTCCACGTGGAGGGGGAGCACCTGGTCGGTGACGCCCGCCTCGGTGATCCGTACGGCGTTCTCCTCGGGCTTCACCCACAGGTCGGCGGCGGTGACCTGGACGTCGTACTCCTTGGCGAGGAAGACCGAGGTCATGGCGCGTCCGCAGCCCAGGTCGAGTACGCGCGCGCCGGGCCGCAGGCTGTCCAGGCCGAGCGCCGGGGCCAGCCATTCCAGCAGCCACAGGGCATGCGGGCCCATCTGGTTCTCGATGGTCCAGCGAGGGTCGTAGCCGTTGCTGCGCGGATAGCGGGGGTGGGTCAGGCGGGCGGTCAGGTCGGTGTTCGGCATCGGTGAACGGTGTCCTCCGGTTCTGCGTAGGTTCCTATGAGGAAGCAACGAGATTGTGGAGGACGTCGGTTGGCCGCGCACCAGGTTTCTCAGGTGGAGGCGCTACGCTCGCCCGCCATGGACGGACGCGGAGATTCCGAGATATCCGAATTGCAGGACTTCGGGGATCCGGCACTGGACGCGCGGCGGGCCCGCTGGACGGCCGCGCTGACCGGTGCCGTGCTGGCCCTCGCGGGGGTGGCCGCGGCGGTGCTCCGGGCGAGTGGATCCGGGCCGGTGGTTGTTCCGGCCGCCTATGCCCTCGGCGCCGCGGTGTGTGCGCTCGCGTCGGTGCTCGGGTCCAGGGGCCGTACCAGAAGGGCGCTTTGGCTGTTGGTGGTCGGGGCGATGGTGATGGCGCTGGGGGACCAGTTCGACTGAGCCGGGTGCCCTGACAGAGTTGCCGTTACTGTCCTGTGATCTGGCTCCCACTCCCGTGATTCGGCGCACGAACGCCGTAAACGATCATTTTCTGCTGCAAGAGTGGGCCACACATTGCTCATGCGTTCTTTGCGGGCTGTTCATCCCTTGAACCTGTATTCCCGGTCAAAGATCCACAATTCGCCATCCCCGGGAGCACGTTCGTGGCAGCCCTTGCACGCTGGTGTGTTCGGCACCGCCTGGTCGCCGTCCTCTTGTGGCTCCTCGCGTTCGGCGGGGTCACCGCGGCCGCCGCCGTCGCCGGTTCGGCGTACTCGAACGACTACGAGGCACCCGGCACCGAGTCGGGGCGCGCAACTCAACTCCTCCAGGAGGGGTTTCCCGGTCTCGGCGGCGACAGCGACACCGTTGTCTGGCGCACTTCGCCCGGTTCCGTCCGCGCCACCGATGTGGAACAGACCATGACCGGCGTTCTCGACAAGATCGCCGACCTGCCCGGAGTCGCCTCCGTCGTCAGTCCGTACGACGGGCAGGGCACCGGCCGGATCAGCGCCGACGGGCGGACCGCCTACGCCACCGTCACCTTCGCGCACCAGGCCGAGGACATCGACAAGTCCCAGGCGCAGGCGGTCGTGAGCGCTGCCAAGGCCGTCGAGACCGACGGGCTTCAGGTGGAGTCGGGCGGCAGCGCCATCGCGCTCACCGAGGCGTCGAGCGGGCACACCGCCGAGATCGTCGGGGTCGCCGTCGCCGCGCTCGTCCTGTTCCTCGCCTTCGGGTCGCTCGCCGCCTCACTCCTGCCCATCGGCACCGCCCTGCTGAGCGTCGGCACCGCGTACGCGGCGATCGTGCTGCTCGGGCACGCCATGACCGTCGCCGACTTCGCGCCCATGCTCGGCATGCTGATCGGGCTCGGCGTCGGCATCGACTACGCCCTGTTCATCGTGACCCGGCACCGGCGCGGGCTGAAACGCGGGCTGTCCGTCACCGAGGCGGTCACCAATGCGGTCGTCACCACCGGGCGCGCGGTCGTCTTCGCGGGCGCCACCGTGTGCATCGCCCTGCTCGGGATGCTGATCCTGCGGCTCGGTTTCCTCAACGGGGTCGCGATCGCCGCCTCGTTGACCGTGGTGCTCACCGTCGCGGCCTCCGTGACGCTTCTCCCGGCCCTGCTGTCCTTCATCGGCCCCCGCGCCCTCAGCCGCCGCGAACGGCGCCGACTGGCCGAGCACGGGCCCCAGCCGGAGCTGCCCACCGGCCTCGCCGCCCGCTGGTCCGCGTTCGTCGAGCGCCACCCCAAACTGCTCGGCACCCTGGCCCTGGTCGTCATCACCGTCCTCGCGCTGCCCACCCTCGCCCTTCACCTCGGCACCTCCGACCAGGGCAACGACCCCAAGTCGTCGACCACGCGGCAGGCCTACGACCTCCTCGCCGGCGGCTTCGGGCCCGGCGTCAACGGCCCCCTCACCCTCGTCACCAAGATCGACAGTGCCGAGGACAAGCTCACCCTCGACAACCTCGACGCCACCCTCCGCACCACCGAGGGCGTCGCCTCCGTGACCCCGGTGACCTACGACGCCGGCGGCTCCACCGGGTACTTCAGCGTCGTACCGGACTCGGCACCGCAGTCACAGAAGACCAGCGACCTCGTCGACCGGCTGCGCACCGAGGTGCTGCCGCGGGCCGAGACGGGCACCTCGCTCGACATCCACGTCGGCGGGGTGACGGCGAGCTACGACGACTTCGCCGAGGTGATCGTCGGCAAGCTCCCGCTGTTCGTCGGGGTCGTCATCTCGCTCGGCTGTGTGCTGCTCCTGCTCGCCTTCCGCTCGGTCGGCATCCCGCTCAAGGCCGCCGCGATGAACGTCGCCGCCGTGGCCGCCGCCTTCGGGGTCGTCGTCGCGATCTTCCAGTGGGGGTGGGGGAGCGAGTTCCTCGGCCTGGGACGCGCCGGGCCGATAGAGCCCTTCCTCCCCGTGATCATGGTGTCGGTCCTCTTCGGGCTCTCGATGGACTACCAGGTCTTCCTGGTGAGCCGGATGTACGAGGAATGGCTGGAAACCGGCGACAACCGCCGCGCCGTCCGCGTCGGCCTCGCGGAGACCAGCCGCGTGATCAACTCCGCCGCGGTCATCATGATCTCCGTCTTCCTCGCCTTCGTGCTCAGCGGCGACCGCGTGATCGCCATGTTCGGCATCGCGCTCGCGTCCGCCGTAGCCCTGGACGCCTTCGTACTGCGCACCCTCCTGGTCCCCGCCCTCATGCACCTGCTCGGCGGCGCCAACTGGTGGCTGCCCCGGGGCCTCGACCGCGTCCTGCCCCGCATCAGCATCGAGCCCCCCGAGTGCCGCGCCGCCCATGAGAGGCTGGCCGCCGCGACGGACGCCGAGGTGGCGGACGTCCTGGCGAAGGAGCGGGAACAGGATGTACGCGATATCCCTGGGTGACGACGGAGCCGAACTGCGTCCCCTGGAGCCGTGGCACGCCGAGGAGTTCCTCGCGCACCTGGACCGCGGCCGGGAGTTCATCGGCCAGTACATCGCCTTCGGGTCCAAGGAGACGGACGTCGACTCCGCGCGGGCCATGCTCCAGCGCTACGCCGACCTGCGGGCCGCCGACAGCGCGTCCCTGCACGGCATCTGGCTGGACGGCAAGCTCGTCGGCGGGGTCCTCTTCCTGAACTTCCACGCCGACCAGGGCAACTGCGAGGTCGGCTGCTGGCTGGAACCCGCCGGTGCGGGCCACGGACTGATCACCCGCGCGATACGGATTCTCATCGACTTCGCGATCGAGCAGCGCGGCATCCACCGCGTCGAATGGCATGCCGCTGCGGGCAATGAGAAGAGCCTGAATGTTGCCCGCCGCATGGGCATGACCAGGGACGCGGTCCTCCGCGAATCACACCCCCACAAGGGCGTACGGCATGACATAGAGGTGTGGTCCGTGCTCGCCCCCGAGTGGCGCGAGGCACGCGCGCGTGCGCAACACGGCGATCTTTAAGGAACTTCTCATACTTCACCCCTACCGTGCGCACCATGGGTACCAAGACTGTTGACGAGGCCGCGAACGAGGCCCCCGAGGTGAAGAGCGACGCGGAGTCCGTCGACGTCACCAAGACCGATGTCACCAAGACCGACGAGGAAGTGACCGAGCCGGACACCGCGAGCACAGAGGCCGAAGCCGCCGAGGCCGTCGAGGACGAGGACGACCTCTCCGAGGAGGAGTACGCGGCCGAGCTCGCGAAGCTCCAGCTGGAGGAGCCGGAAGGCCCCTCCGGAGTCGGCCAGGGCGCCGCCGCCGTGGTCTCCGCCGCGCTCGGCTTCATCTCGCTCTCCGGCGGCTGGATCGGCTCCGTCGCCGCCGCCCGCGAGACCCTCAAGGGCCAGCTCCACACCGCCTCCACCGCGAGTGTCGCCACCCAGATCAAGGAGGTCTACGGCGACGCCTGGCACACCACCGCGCTGTGGGCCGGCATCTTCGCCCTGGTCGGCGCCCTCGTGGGTGTCGCGGCGCTGGTCCGCCCCGCGTTCGGTGCTCCCGGCAAGCCGCAGGCCACCTGGATCAAGTCGGTCGCCTGGGCGGGCGTCGCGCTGGGTGTCGTAGGCCTGCTCCTGGCCGTCCTCAAGTACACCGACGTCCTGCTCAGCCTGCCGTCGGCCACCTGAGTCAGCCGCAGTTCACCAGGGGGCTCAGGCGGCTCCGTAAGCACCTTACGGAGCCGCCTGAGCCCCCTTACGCATGTCTAAGGCCCGCCCGGCCCCGCAAGATGCGGAACTCTCCCGATGTGGCGGACCCCCCTTGGAGACGAAGGTTGAGGCATCGCAGAAAGCGAAGCCCGAAACCGCACTCCACCAAGGGACTTGAGATGTACGAGTACGAACTCCACCAGATCCGCTCCGCCGAACTCCGCCAGCAGGCCGCGAACGAGCGGCTGGCTCGGGAGGCCGTGCGCGGCGCCCGTGCCGCCCGCCGCGAGCAGTCCCGCCAGGCCGCCGAGGGGGAGGTGCACACCGGAGGCCCCCGCAGGCACCTGTTCGCCCGCGCGTCGTGACCGTTAGGGCCCGGGAAGACGGCCGTACGGCGCAGGACAACGGCCGTACGGCGCCTGCCCGGCAGGCCGGCGGGGCGCTCCTCCCCGCGGCCGTCCGCCCGAAAACCGGTGCCGCGTTGTCAGACCCGCGTGACATGCTCGCGAGTGTGGAGACCAGGTCCGTCAGTCCGGTCTTCGTCGGTCGCGCCGACGAACTGGACACGCTGAACGATGCGCTCGCCCGCGCCGCCGCGGGCGAGCCGCAGGCGTTGCTGCTGGGCGGCGAGGCCGGTGTCGGCAAGACCCGGCTGGTCGAGGAGTTCGCCACCGCGGCCTGCCGCCGGGGCGCGGTCGTGGCGCTCGGCGGCTGTGTCGAGATCGGCGCGGACGGACTGCCCTTCGCCCCCTTCTCCACCGCCCTGCGCGCGCTGCGCCGCGAACTGCCCGACGCGCTGTCCGCCGCGGCCGCCGGCCAGGAGGAGGAACTCGCCCGGCTGCTCCCGGAGTTGGCGGAGACAGCCACTCTTCACCGGGCCGGACGGCACGACGAGGAGGGCATGGCCCGCCTCTTCGAGCTCACCGCGCGCCTCCTGGAGCGCGTCGCCGCCGACCGCACGGTGATCGTCGCCCTGGAGGACCTGCACTGGGCCGACGCCTCCACCCGCCACCTCCTCGCCTACCTCTTCCGCACCCTGCGCACCGGCCGCCTCCTCGTCCTCGCCACCTACCGCGCCGACGACATCCACCGCCGCCACCCGCTGCGCCCCCTGCTCGCCGAACTCGACCGGCTCCGCACGGTCCGCCGGATCGAACTCGGCCGCTTCAACCGGCAGGAAGTGGGTCGCCAGATCGCCGGCATCCGCGCCGCCGAACCGGACCCCGCCCAGGTCGACGAGATCTTCGAACGCTCCGACGGCAACGCCTTCTTCGTCGAGGAACTCGCCGTCGCCGCCCACGACGGCTGCCGCTCCAACCTCACCGACTCGCTGCGCGACCTGCTCCTCGTCCGGGTCGAGTCACTGCCCGAGAGCGCCCAGCGGGTCGCCCGGATCGTCGCCGAGGGCGGCTCCACCGTCGAGTACCGGCTGCTCGCCGCCGTCGCCCGGCTGTCCGAGGACGACCTCATCGAGGCGCTGCGGTCCGCCGTCGGCGCCAACATCCTCCAGGCGGCGCCCGGCGACGACGGCTACCGCTTCCGCCACTCCCTGGTCCGCGAGGCCGTCGGCGACGACCTGCTGCCCGGCGAGCGCTCCCGCCTCAACCGCCGCTACGCCGAAGCCCTGGAGGCCGACCCGACGCTCGTCCCCGCCGACCAGCGCGTCATGCGCCTGGCGAGCTACTGGTACCACGCCCACGATCCCGCCAAGGCCCTCCCCGCCGTCCTGGACGCCTCCGTCGCGGCCCGCGGCCGACACGCCCACTCCGAGCAACTACGGCTCCTGGAGCGGGCGATGGAGCTCTGGGACACCGCCCCCGAGGCCGTACGCGCGAGCCTGCGTCCCGTGGACTACGCCGAGGTCTACCCTCCCTGCGGCTGCGACCCGGAGACCGCGCCCCTGGGCTACCTCGACCTGATGGCGGAGGCCGCCGTCGCCGGACGGCTGAGCGGGGAGCGCGAGCGCGCCCTGAAGATCACCAAGCGGGCCCTGCACCTCATCAATGACGAGGAGGACCCGCTGCGGGCCGCCTGGTTCTGGGTGCAGCGCTCCACCCTGATGCGGCACCAGGCCCGCGGCGACGGCTGGTCGGAACTCGCCGCCGCCCAGGAGCTGGTCCGCGGACTGCCGCCCTCCGAAGTGCACGCGGAGGTGCTCGCCAAGGTCGCCGGCTGGTCCATGGTCCATGTCCCGGGACCCGACGCCTATGTGGCCGCCGAGCGCGCGGTCGAGTACGCGCGCATGGTGGGCGCCCGCGAGATCGAGATGGACGCCCGCCTCACCCTGGCCGGCCTCATGGTCGCCTCAGGCGACGTCGAGGGGGGCCTCGCCGAACTGGTCGAGGTGAACGAACGGACAGTCGCCGAGGGCATCTCCATCGTCGCCGGCCGCAGCTATGTGAACCTGCCGTCCTCCCTCCAGACGGTCGGCCGCTCCCGGGAAGCCGTGTCGATCCTGGAGACGGGGATCGCCTTCGCCAAGAAGTTCGGCCAGTTCGACAAAGAGGCCTGGATCTGGGGAAACCTCGCCGAATCCCTGTTCACCCTGGGCCGCTGGGACGAGGCCGCCGAGGCGGCGTCCAAGTCGGAGCGCGTGGGCCAGAGCGCCCAACCCCGCGGCTTCCACGCCCGGCTCCGCGCCGAACTCGCGCTCGCCCGGGGCGATGTGGCCGAGGCCCGGCGCCAACTGGCCGCGGCCCGCGAGCACTTCGGCACCCATGACGTCGCCCCGCAGCACCATCTGCCCCTGGAGCGGATCGAACTCCAGGTCGCCGCCACCGAAGGCCGCTTCCTGGACGCGCGAGCCACTCTCGAACTCGTCCTGGACTGCGGCTTCCGGCCCGGCACACAGTTCGAGGCCTGGCCGCTGCTGGTCACCGCGGCCATCGCCGAGACCCGGACCCTCGGCGTGCCCGTCGCGGACCCCGGCCGCCCCAAGATCCTCGACCGCATCCGGGAGGCCGCCAAGCCGGTCCCCTCCAACGTCCCCGTCTGGCAGGCCCACGAACGCTGGCTGCGCGCCGAACTGCGGCACGCCGAGGGCCGGGCCACCCCGGACGACTGGTCCGAGGCGGTCGCCGCCTTCGAATGCCTCGACCGCCCCTACGACCTCGCCCGCGTCCGGTATCGCCTGGCCGAGGCGCTGCTGTCCGACCCGGACGGGGGTGACGACGAGCGGGACCGCGCCACGGAACTGCTTCGCCTCTCCGCCGCCGTCGCCGACCACCTCGGCGCCCGCCCACTCGCCGACGCCGTCGCGCTGCTCGCCCAGCGGGCCCGGCTGACGCTCACGAAGGTCCCGGCGCGCAGAGCGGCCCCCGCCGACCCCGCCGATCCCACTGATCCCGTCCAGGCGCTCGGCCTCACCAGTCGAGAGCGGGACGTGCTGCGCCTGGTCTCCGCCGGCCGCACCAACCGGCAGATCGCCGAGGAACTCTTCATCTCCCCGAAGACCGCGAGCGTCCACGTCTCGAACATCCTCGGCAAGCTCGGCGTCTCGGGCCGGGGAGAGGCGGCGGCCGTCGCCCACCGGCTGGAGCTGTTCCCGCCCGACCCGCTCACCGTGCGCTCCGCGCGATGAGTCGTACGCTGTAGGGGACCGGCACAGGGGAGGCGCCGTGTTCAACATGTTCGAGGAGTTGTTCTCACCGGGCCGCAAGCACACCCAGGACGAGGCCAACCGGCTGGAGCTGACCAGGGTCGACGTCGCCGACGGAGACCCGGGGCGCGGGCCGATAGACCTGGAGTCCGGGAGGGTGGTCGTACGGTTGCGGGGCGGGGAGGCGGATGCGGATGAGGACGGTGAGTCCGACGCGGATGCCGATTCCGAGTCCGCCGCCGACGCCGACGTTCAGTCCGATTCCGGCGCTGACGCCGAGTCCCACTCCGACGTTGAGTCCGACGTCGACGTCGACGTCGACGCCGACGTAGACGCTGAGCCCGCTGCCGCTGCCGCTGGCGGTGCCGAGTTCGACATCGACGCCGATGTTGAGTCCGGCTCCGATCTCGAGTCAGACGCTGAGTCCGACGCGGATGTCGATCCCGAGTCCGACTCAGGCGTTGAGTCCGACTCCGACGCTGAGTCCGGCTCCGATTCCGTGTCCGACGTCGCCCCCGGCTCCGCTCCGTCCCCTGGACCTACGTCACCTGAAGCTCCAGAATCCGGTCGTCCCCCGACTTAGGCGTGCCCCGGCCGTCCGTGTTGCTGGTCACGAGCCACAGCTTGTCGTCGCCGGCCGACACCACCGTGCGCAGTCGGCCGTACTCGCCGGTGAGGAAGGCCTGTGGGGCGGCGGACGCCTTCGTGCCGTCCATTGGGATGCGCCACAGGCGCTGGCCCTTGAGCCCCGCCATCCATATGGAGCCCTCGGCGTAGGCGATGCCGCTGGGGGAGGCGTCGTCGGTGTGCCACTGGGTGATCGGGCTGTGGTACTTCGGGTTGTCGGTCTTGCCTTCGGCGTCCGGCCAGCCGTAGTCGTCGCCGGGCTTGATCGCGTTCAGTTCGTCCCAGGTGTCCTGGCCGAACTCCGAGGCGAACAGCCGCTGCTTGGAGTCCCAGGCGAGGCCCTGCACATTGCGGTGGCCGTAGGTGTACACCGGCGAGTTCGGGAACGGGTTGCCCGGCGCCGGGTCGCCCTCCGGGGTGAGTCGCAGGATCTTGCCGCCGAGGGATTTCTTGTCCTGGGCCAGGCCTCGCTGACCGCTCTCGCCGGTGCCCGCGTACAACATGCCGTCGGGG
Source organism: Streptomyces prunicolor (assembly GCF_045162825.1). Lineage (NCBI taxonomy): Bacteria > Bacillati > Actinomycetota > Actinomycetes > Kitasatosporales > Streptomycetaceae > Streptomyces > Streptomyces prunicolor. The sequence goes on from NZ_CP108676.1 coordinate 7,631,910, forward strand.
CCGAAGGCGATGCGGCCGCCGTTGTGGATGTAGCCCTTGGGGATGCCCTTGAAGATCGTGTCGGGGGCGCCCAGCTGCTCACCGGCCGGCTTCTTCTCGTCGTACAGCGTGCGGACGATGCGGTTGTCCGAGGCCGAGGTGAAGTAGGCGTAGATCATGTGGTCCGAGGCGTAGTCGGGGGAGAGGGCGATGCCGAGGAGGCCGCCCTCGCCGGCCGGGGAGACCCCGGACACCGTGCCCAACTCGGTCTTCTTGCCGGTCTTCTCGTCGATCCGGGTGATCGTGCCGTCGTCACGCGAGGACACGAGCAGGTTCCCGTCGGGCAGCGGGGCGAGGCCCCAGGGCGTCTTCAGACCCTCGGTGACCGTGCGCAGCACCTTCACCGTGCCCTTGGCGGGCGGGGTCTGCTCGGCGGCCTGTGCGGAGGGCGAGGATCCGGTCGCCGTACCGGAGCTGCCGGACGACGAGCTGTGGACGCCGTCCGGGATACCTTCCCCGCCGGAGGAGCAGCCTGCCGCCAGCAGGAGTGCGGTCACGGCCAGGGTGGCCGACACGACTCGACGTTGCACGATCAGGTCCCTTCGACGGGCGGGTACTCACCAGTGGATACGGCAAGCTCTTACAGCGGGCTCACGGCCGCCCCCTGCGGCTGGTTCTACTTTTCATACACCGCTCACCCCGCCCGAGTTCCCGATCACCGCGCACCGACGCACGATCGAGCCGTTGCCTTCGCGCGACCGAGCCGACGGCCAGTACCGGAGCGGGCACGGCGGTCAGCCTCAGCGCCCCGCAGGCAGCACGGTGGTCGGTCTCAAGAGGCCGGGTGTCGGCCGCGCCGCCGATCCCAAGGCCTCGTGGTTGGCCGCATCGTCGGCCTCAACGCCCCGCGAACCGGCCGTGCAGCCGGTCCCAAGGCCTGGCAAGTGCGCTGCGCCGCCAGCCTCAACACGCGCGAACCGGCCACACCGCCAGTACCCAGCGCCCCGCGAGCCGGTCGCGTGGTCGGTCTGAAGGCCGCGCGAGTCGGCCGTGCTGTTAGTCCCAAGGTTCGGCGAGTGGGCCGCGCCGCCGATCCCAAGGCCCCGCGAACCGGCCACACCGCCAGCCCCAACACCCCGTACCCCCCGTCAATCCCAAGACCCCAGCGCCGCAGGCAACTCCGCCACCTCGCTGAGATCCTCCGCCGTCAACCGCACCCCCGCCGCCCCCGCGTTCTCCCTAACCCACCGCTCCTGCTTGGCCCCCGGTACCGCCACCACATGCGCCCCCTGCGTCAGCACCCACGCCAGAGCCACCTGGGCCGGGGTCACCTCCGGGCCGTGGCGGCGGGCCACGCGGCGTAGGCCGGCGATGATCGGCTGGTTCGCGGCGGTCATCTCGGCGGTGAAGCGAGGGTGGCGGGCGCGTAGGTCGTCCGGTTCGAAGCCCTCGCCCGGGGTCAGGGTGCCGGTCAGGAAGCCGTTGCCCAGGGGCATCGCCGCGAGGAAGCCGACGCCTCGTGCCGTACACCAGGGCAATAGCGCGTCCAGGGCTTCCGGGGACCACACCGACAACTCGGCCTGTACCGCTGTGACCGGGAACACCTGTTGTACGCGCTGGAGTTGGCGGATCGTTCCGTCATGGAGGCGTGCACCGGGGCGGCGGGCGGCGCGGGCGCCTACCGCGCACATGCCCAACGCCCGTACTTTTCCGGCCTGTACGAGGTCCGCCATCGCACCCCACGTCTCCTCGACGGGGACCTCGGGGTCGGCGCGGTGCAGTTGGTAGAGGTCGATGACGTCCGTCTGGAGGCGGCGCAGTGAGGCGTCGCACGCGCGTTTCACGTAGCCGGGGCGGCCGTTGGCCACGATGTGCTGTTCGCCGACCAGGAGGCCGACCTTGGTCGACACGAACGCGTCCGCGCGCCGCTCCTTCAACACCCGCCCCAACAACAGCTCGTTGGTGAAGGGGCCGTACATGTCGGCGGTGTCCAGAAGCGTCACGCCCAGATCGAGCGCCCGGTGCACGGCCCTGACCGACTCCTCGCCCCGGCGCCGCGACCCGCTGTACGCCCAACTCATTGGCATGCAGCCGAGTCCGACGGCCCCCATCGCGAGCGCCCCCGCACCGATCGTCCTGCGCTCCACGTGCTCGTGACCCTCCCTCTCCTGGCCCACAAACCTAACCTCTGCACGCGCGCGTGCCTGACATAGCCTCCTGACCATGACGACCATTGACGTGTGGCTGCCCATTCCGCCGGAGGAGATCGAAGGGCTCCCCGACGGGCCCAACTACCTTTTCTGGGACGGGGGTGAGGACCTTCCCGCGGACCCGGGCGCCTGTGCCTTCTATGTCGTGCCGTATATGAAGAGCAGCGAGGTCGGCCTGCGGCCGCTGCCGGAGATGGGCTCCGTGCAGGTCGTACAGACGCTGTCGGCCGGCATCGACCATGTGCAGCCGGGGCTCAAGTACCTGCGCTCCGGCGTGCAGTTGTGCAATGCGCGCGGAGTGCACGAGGCGAGCACCGGTGAGTTGGCCCTGGCCCTCGTTCTCGCCTCGCTGCGTGGGATCCCCGACTTCGTGCGGGCGCAGGACAAGGGGGAGTGGGGCGGTGGATTCCACCCCGCGCTCGCCGACCGGTCCGTCCTCATCGTCGGCTACGGGGCGATCGGTTCCGCCATCGAGGACCGGCTCACTCCCTTCGAGCTCGCGCGGGTGGCGCGGGTGGCGCGCTCCGCGCGTACCACCGCGCGCGGGCCGGTGCATCCGCTCGCCGGACTGCCCGCCCTGCTCCCGGAAGCGGACGTCGTCATCCTCTCCACGCCCCTGAACGAGACGACCCGTCACCTGGTCGACGCCGAGTTCCTGGCCCGGATGAAGGACGGGGCGCTGCTGGTCAACGTGGCCCGCGGCCCCGTGGTCGACACCAAGGCGCTGCTCGCGGAGCTCGAAAGCGGCCGTATCACCGCCGCGTTGGACGTCACCGACCCCGAACCGCTGCCCCAGGGACACCCGTTGTGGCACGCGCCCGGCGTGCTGATCAGTCCCCATGTCGGCGGGCCCACCTCGGCGTTCCTGCCGCGTGCGAAGCGCCTGGTTGTCGACCAGTTGGGACGATTCGTGAACCGGCAGCCGTTGCGCAACGTGATCCTTACGACAGGCGAAACGGGGAACTAGCCACAACAGGGCGGTAATCCGCTTTCGGCACCCTCCGCAACCTTCCGGAAGCGGGGCGTGCACGCATCCTCGCTGGTCGTCACGGAGCGTAGAGGAACTATGTCCCTGAGTGACGAGTCTGGTGTATCGTCCCGGCAGGGGCTGCGCCGCGCACCGTTCGGCGCCGGGGTTGGACATTTCAGACTGTGAGGGGGGCGACGGGCGATGCACGGCCTATGGACGAGCGATCCGACGCGGCGGGGCCGCCGGCGGCGACCCTGGCGCACCGCCGCGCGCAGCCGCGGCCAGCACGCCAACCACGCCAGCCACGCCGACCATTGCGGTCATGGCGGCCGCGGCGGGCAGCACGGCAACCACAGTCATCACCACCGCAGGCCCAACAGCCGCCGCAGGCACGCTCATCCAGCGCACCGGGGCCCGCGGGACCCGGGAGCGACGCGGACCGGGAGGGCACGGTGAGTTCGCCACCGTCTCCGACGACCACCCTCAACGGGGCGCTCCGGGACCGGACTTCGCCGGGAGCGCGGCAGCCACGACCGCCGGGAACGAGCGGCGTGTGGAGCCTGGTCCAGCAACTCGTCCTGGCCCTGGTGTGCGCGGGATACGCCGTCGGTTCCGCGCTCGACTGGGGGTCCGCCCAACTCGCCCTGATCATGGGCGACTTCGGGCTCAGCGCGGCAGCCGGTACCGCCGCCGTCTCGTGCTTCCTCTACGCGCGAAGCCGCCGTATCCGCTTTCGACCCGCCTGGCTGCTGTTCTCGCTCTCCTCGGCGATGGCGGCACTGGGCAACGGGGTCTGGGGGTGGTACGAGGTCGTGCTGGAGCGACAGGTGCCCAGCCCCAGTTTCGCCGATCTGTTCTTCCTGTGCTTCGCGCCGCCCGCCATCGTCGGGCTCCTCGTCCTCGCCAAAAGGCCGGTCACGAAAGCCGGTTGGGTCTGTCTGGCGCTGGACGCCTGGCTGATCGGGGGCTCGCTGCTCACGCTGTCCTGGAGCCTCGCGCTGGCCCAGGCCGCCAAGTTCGACGGGCCGAGCGTGGCCCACACCGCGTTGTCGCTGGCGTACCCGCTGCTCGACATCGCGCTGGTCAGCATGGTGCTCGCGCTGCACTTCCGGCGCTCCTCGGTCAACCGCACCGCGGTGAACACCGCGATCGGCGCACTCGCCCTGACCGTGATGTGCGACGCCCTGTTCACCTCGCCGCTGCTCCACAACAACTACCACTCGGGCCAGTTGCTCGACGCGGGCTGGTTCGCCGGCTCCCTGCTCCTCGCGTACGCGCCCTGGGCCGCGCCCCGGCACACCCAGCCCGAGGACGAGCGGCACACGCGCGTGGTGCACGAGCACCGGCCCGGGCAGCGCGCCGGCGTCCAGCACCAGGCCTCCGCGCCGGGCGCCGATCAAGGACGGTATCCGGCCACCCGGCCCATCGCCGGTTCGCTGGCCGCGCTCACCCCGTATCTCGCCGCCGCCGTCTGCACGTTGGGGATTCTCTACAACGTGCTCAACGGCCGCAGCCCCGACCGCGTGGTGCTCATCACCGCGGGCTGCGTGGTCCTCGCCCTCGTGGTGCGCCAGGGCATCATGCTGCTCGACAACATCACCCTCACCCAGGAGCTGGCGCAGAAGGAGAACCACTTCCGCTCCCTGGTGCAGGGTTCCAGCGACGTCATCATGATCGCCGCCCCGAACGGCATCCTCCGCTATGTCTCCCCGGCCGCCGCCGGTGTCTACGGCAAGGCCGCGGAGGAGCTGGTCGGGACCGAACTGGCCTCGCTGATCCACCCCGAGGACCTCGGCTGCGTGGTGCACGAGGTGCGCCGCTTCCTCACCGCCAGCCCCTTCGAGGAGTCCACCACCCGCATCGAGTGCCGCTTCCGCTCCGGCGACGACGGCTGGCTGAATGTCGAGTCGACCGTCAACCGGCACCACGGCGGCCTGATCTTCAACAGCCGGGACGTCACCGAACGGGTGCGCCTCCAGGCGCAGTTGCAGCACAACGCCGAGCACGACCCGCTCACCGACCTGCCCAACCGCGCGCTGTTCACCAAGCGCGTCCAGCAGGCCCTCTCCGGCCGCCGCTCCACCGACCGCGGCACGGCCGTCCTCTTCATCGACCTCGACGGCTTCAAGGCCGTCAACGACACCATCGGCCACCAGGCCGGCGACGAACTCCTCATCCAGGCCGCCCGCAGACTGGACGGCGCGGTCCGGCACGGCGACACCGCGTCCCGGCTCGGCGGCGACGAGTTCGCGGCCCTGATCGTCGGCGACGGCACCCGGGACCGCGCCGCCCGCGAGCGGCACATCATGGAGCTCGCCGACCGCCTGCGCGTCACCCTGTCCCAGCCGTACCTCATCGACGGCAACGATGTCCGCGTCGCCGCCTCCATCGGCGTCGCCTTCGCCGAACCGGGCCTGGGCGCGGGGGAGTTGCTGCGCAACGCGGACCTCGCGATGTACCGCGCCAAGGGCGCCGGCAAGGGCCGCGTCGAGCTGTACGCCCCGCAGATGCAGCAGGACGTCGTACGGAAGGCGGAACTGGCCACGCGGCTGCGGGCCGCGCTGCACGACGGGGAGTTCGCGCTGCTGCACCAGCCCGTGGTGTCGCTGGTGGACGGCCGGATCGCGTCGGTGTCCACGCAGGCGCGCTGGCGGTCCTCGCAAGGGGTGCTGTTCACGCCGGCCGAGTTCCTGCGGGTGGCCGAGGACAGCGACAAGACCGCCGAGCTGGGGCGCTGGATGCTGGAGGAGGCCGTGGAGCAGGCCGCCGAGCGCACGGCGACCGGGCTCGCCGTGTCCGTGGCCGTGCGGATAAGTGCCCGGCGGCTGCTGGACAAGTCGATGCCGCTCGGCTCGATCGAGGCGTTGCTGACCCGGCACGGGCTGCCGTCCGGTGCGCTGGTGATCGAGCTGTCCGACACCGATCCGAGGGTCTCCCTGGACGAGCTGGAGCGCCGTCTGACCGCGCTGCGGCGCCTCGGCGTCCGGATCGCCCTCGACGGCTTCGGGAGCGGCTACGCGGCCATCACGGCGCTCCGGCGGCTCCCCGTCGACGTACTGAAACTGGACCGCAGTCTGGTCGAGGGCGTCGTCGAGTCCGCGCGGCTGCACAAGATCACCAGCGGGCTGCTGCGGATCGCCTGCGATCTCGGGCTCCAGTCCGTGGCCGACGGGGTCGATCTGCCGGAGCAGGTGGTCGCCCTGCGCGCGATGGGCTGTACGCACGGGCAGGGCATGGCCTTCTCCGCACCGCTGGACGAGTACCGGCTGCGCAGGGCCCTCGCGCGCGGTCACTATCCGGTGCCGCACGGCCCGGCAGAGCCCGCGTTCGCGGGGGGCGCCCTGGGGGTGTACACCAGTGGTGTGCCCGCGGTTTTCGGTGGCGGAACGGCCCTCCGTTCACATAATGAGACTCCCGTCCCACCCACTTGACAGTGGATGCGTGCCGGGGGGAGGGTCAATGCCATGCGCACCCGAATTCTCGTACTTGGAAAGCGCGTCGGCTGACGCTGGTGACCTCCGGACGGACCCGGAACTCCCAGCGACCGCACCCGGCGCGCTCCCCTCGCTTGCCTCACGGCACGAGGGGTTTTTTGTTGCACAGGAACCAGTCGTGCAGCAGCAGAAACCCGCACAAACCTCGCATAAACCCTCAGCATCGAGAAGAGAATGACGATGACCGAGCAGGCCACCGGGGCCCATCCGCAGCCGCGGCCCCGATCCGGAGGACAGCAGTCCGCCCCCGAGCACGTCACGGGCGCGCAGTCCCTCATCCGCTCTCTCGAGGAAGTCGGGGCCGACACGGTATTCGGCATCCCCGGCGGTGCGATCCTTCCGGCGTACGACCCGCTGATGGACTCGACGCGGGTGCGTCACGTGCTGGTCCGGCACGAGCAGGGCGCGGGCCACGCGGCCACCGGTTACGCGCAGGCCACCGGCAAGGTCGGCGTCTGCATGGCGACCTCGGGGCCCGGTGCCACCAACCTGGTGACCCCGATCGCCGACGCGCACATGGACTCGGTGCCGCTCGTGGCGATCACCGGGCAGGTCGCGTCCAAGGCGATCGGTACGGACGCCTTCCAGGAGGCGGACATCGTCGGCATCACGATGCCGGTCACCAAGCACAACTTCCTGGTCACCAAGGCCGAGGACATCCCGCGCGTCATCGCGCAGGCCTTCCACATCGCCTCCACCGGCCGGCCCGGCCCGGTGCTGGTCGACATCGCGAAGGACGCCCTCCAGGCGAAGACCACCTTCTCCTGGCCGCCGGTCATGGACCTGCCCGGCTACCGCCCGGTGACCAAGCCGCACGCCAAGCAGATCCGCGAGGCCGCGAAGCTCATCACCGCCGCGAAGCGGCCCGTCCTCTACGTCGGCGGCGGTGTCCTCAAGGCACACGCCACCGCCGAGCTGAAGGTCCTCGCAGAACTCACCGGAGCGCCCGTCACCACCACCCTGATGGCGCTCGGCGCATTCCCCGACAGTCACGAGCTGCACGTGGGAATGCCGGGCATGCACGGTGCGGTCACCGCCGTCACCGCGCTGCAGAAGGCCGACCTGATCGTCGCCCTCGGAGCCCGTTTCGACGACCGTGTCACCGGCAAGCTGGACAGCTTCGCGCCCTTCGCGAAGATCGTCCACGCCGACATCGACCCGGCCGAGATCGGCAAGAACCGCGCCGCCGACGTGCCGATCGTCGGGGACGCCCGCGAGGTCATCGCCGACCTCGTCCAGGCCGTCCAGAAGGAGCACAGCGACGGTCACACCGGCGACTACAGCGCCTGGTGGAAGGACCTCAACCGCTGGCGCGAGACGTACCCGCTCGGCTACGAGCAGCCCGACAACGGCTCGCTCTCCCCGCAGCAGGTCATCGAGCGCATCGGCCAACTCGCCCCGGAGAACACCATCTTCGCGGCGGGCGTCGGCCAGCACCAGATGTGGGCCGCGCACTACATCCAGTACGAGAAGCCCGCGACCTGGCTCAACTCCGGCGGCGCCGGGACCATGGGCTACGCGGTCCCGGCCGCGATGGGCGCCAAGGCCGGGGCGCCGGACCAGACGGTCTGGGCGATCGACGGCGACGGCTGCTTCCAGATGACCAACCAGGAGCTGACCACCTGCTCCCTGAACAACATCCCGATCAAGGTCGCCATCATCAACAACGGCGCCCTCGGCATGGTCCGCCAGTGGCAGACCCTGTTCTACAACCAGCGCTACTCCAACACCGTGCTGCACAGCGGCCCGGAGGCCGACGGCAAGCAGCCGAGCGCCGGCACGCGCATCCCCGACTTCGTCAAGTTGTCGGAGGCGATGGGCTGTTACGCGATCCGCTGCGAGTCCCCCGACGACCTGGACAAGGTCATCGAGGAGGCGAACTCGATCAACGACCGCCCCGTCGTGATCGACTTCATCGTCCACGAGGACGCCATGGTGTGGCCGATGGTCGCCGCCGGCACCTCGAACGACGAGGTCATGTTCGCCCGGGACGTCCGCCCCGACTTCGGCGACAACGAAGACGACTGAGCGAGAGAGACGAAAGAGAAATGTCCAAGCACACGCTCTCCGTCCTGGTGGAGAACAAGCCCGGTGTCCTCGCCCGGATCACCGCCCTGTTCTCCCGGCGCGGCTTCAACATCGACTCCCTCGCCGTCGGCGTCACCGAACACCCCGACATCTCCCGCATCACGATCGTGGTGAACGTGATCGAGGCACTCCCGCTCGAACAGGTCACCAAGCAGCTCAACAAGCTCGTCAACGTGCTGAAGATCGTCGAACTGGAAGCGGGTTCCGCGGTTCAGCGCGAACTCGTTCTGGTGAAGGTGCGCGCCGACAACGAGACGCGCTCCCAGATCGTCGAGATCGTCCAGCTGTTCCGCGCCAAGACGGTCGACGTCTCCCCGGAGGCCGTCACCGTCGAGGCCACCGGCTCCAGCGACAAGCTGTCCGCCATGCTCAAGATGCTGGAGCCGTACGGCATCAAGGAGCTGGTCCAGTCCGGCACGATCGCGATCGGCCGCGGCGCCCGCTCCATCACCGACCGCTCGCTGCGCGCGCTCGACCGGTCCGCGTAACCCTCGTAGAGGATTCATCTACGACCGGAATGCGGGCGGCCGACAGCAGCCGGCCGCCCGCATTCCGAGACCCGGAAACTTCCCTCACCCCCGCCGTCATACGGTGGGACGCAACACCTGCACTCCAAGGAGAGAACCCAAAGTGGCCGAGCTGTTCTACGACGCCGACGCCGACCTGTCCATCATCCAGGGCCGCAAGGTCGCGGTCATCGGCTACGGCAGCCAGGGCCACGCCCACGCGCTGTCGCTCCGTGACTCCGGCGTCGACGTGCGCGTCGGTCTGCACGAGGGCTCCAAGTCCAAGGCGAAGGCCGAGGAGCAGGGCCTGCGCGTGGTGACGCCCTCCGAGGCCGCCGCCGAGGCCGACGTCATCATGATCCTCGTGCCGGACCCGATCCAGGCCCAGGTCTACGAGGAGTCCATCAAGGACAACCTCAAGGACGGCGACGCGCTGTTCTTCGGCCACGGCCTGAACATCCGCTTCGACTTCATCAAGCCCCCGGCCGGCGTCGACGTCTGCATGGTCGCCCCCAAGGGCCCGGGCCACCTCGTCCGTCGCCAGTACGAGGAGGGCCGCGGCGTTCCGTGTATCGCGGCCGTCGAGCAGGACGCGACCGGCAACGGCTTCGCGCTCGCGCTGTCGTACGCGAAGGGCATCGGCGGCACCCGCGCCGGCGTCATCAAGACGACCTTCACCGAGGAGACCGAGACCGACCTGTTCGGTGAGCAGGCTGTTCTCTGCGGTGGTACGGCCGCGCTGGTCAAGGCCGGTTTCGAGACGCTGACCGAGGCTGGTTACCAGCCCGAGATCGCGTACTTCGAGTGCCTGCACGAGCTGAAGCTCATCGTCGACCTCATGTACGAGGGCGGCCTGGAGAAGATGCGCTGGTCGATCTCCGAGACCGCCGAGTGGGGCGACTACGTCACCGGCCCGCGGATCATCACGGACGAGACCAAGGCCACGATGAAGCAGGTCCTCGCCGAGATCCAGGACGGCACCTTCGCCCGTGAGTGGATGGCCGAGTACCACGGTGGCCTGAAGAAGTACAACGAGTACAAGCAGAAGGACGCCGACTCCCTGCTGGAGAGCACCGGCAAGCAGCTCCGCAAGCTGATGAGCTGGGTCGACGAAGAGGCGTAAGTCCTGAGGCCGAGGGGCCGGAGCGAGCGCTCCGGCCCCTTTGTCCAACCCGTCCAGCCTCGGACGGGTGATCCTTCCGCAGAGGCGTAAGACGACTGTCGGAGCGCCACTACACTGCCGTACTAATACGCGTCAGGCCCACAGCGTCGTGCGTCTCCACGCGGCCCCATAGCGACACCGAGGAATGGCAGGCACTCCCCCGCGCCGCCCGGCACGCACTCTCGCCGCACCGGCCGAAGGCCCTAGTAGCTCCGCTACGAGAACCTTCGGCCGGCACACCGAGAGCACGCACCGAACGACGCGGGAGCGCACCCGACATTCCCCGGCGCCGCTGCCTCCACCGCCTGCGGCCGTCGGGACGGCCGTCCGCACGCAATGGACTTGTGAGGACTCACGTGAGCTCGAAACCTGTCGTACTCATCGCTGAAGAGCTGTCGCCCGCGACGGTGGACGCCCTCGGCCCGGACTTCGAGATCCGGCACTGCAACGGCGCCGACCGGGGCGAGCTGCTCCCCGCGATCGCCGACGTGGACGCGATCCTGATCCGCTCGGCCACCAAGGTCGACGCCGAAGCGGTCGCCGCCGCACGGAAGTTGAAGGTCGTCGCACGAGCCGGCGTCGGCCTCGACAACGTCGACGTCTCCGCCGCCACCAAGGCCGGCGTGATGGTCGTCAACGCCCCCACCTCGAACATCGTCACCGCCGCCGAGCTGGCCTGCGGTCTGCTGCTGGCGACCGCACGCCACATCCCGCAGGCCAACGCCGCGCTGAAGAACGGTGAGTGGAAGCGCAGCAAGTACACGGGCGTGGAGCTGGCCGAGAAGACCCTGGGTGTTGTGGGTCTGGGGCGTATCGGTGCCCTCGTGGCGCAGCGCATGTCCGCTTTCGGGATGAAGGTCGTGGCCTACGACCCTTACATTCAGCCCGCGCGGGCGGCCCAGATGGGCGTCAAGATCCTGTCGCTGGACGAGCTGCTCGAAGTCTCCGACTTCATCACCGTGCACCTGCCCAAGACCCCGGAGACGGTCGGTCTGATCGGCGACGAGGCGCTGCGCAAGGTCAAGCCGACCGTGCGCATCGTCAACGCCGCGCGCGGCGGGATCGTCGACGAGGCGGCGCTGTACTCCGCGCTCAAGGAGGGCCGCGTCGCCGGTGCCGGCCTCGACGTGTACGCGAAGGAGCCCTGCACGGACTCCCCGCTGTTCGAGTTCGACCAGGTCGTCTCCACCCCGCACCTCGGCGCCTCCACGGACGAGGCACAGGAGAAGGCCGGCGTCTCCGTCGCCAGGTCGGTACGCCTCGCCCTCGCCGGTGAACTCGTCCCCGACGCGGTCAACGTCCAGGGCGGCGTCATCGCCGAGGACGTCAAGCCGGGCCTGCCCCTCGCCGAGAAGCTCGGCCGCATCTTCACCGCCCTCGCGGGCGAGGTCGCGGTCCGGCTCGACGTCGAGGTCTACGGCGAGATCACCCAGCACGACGTCAAGGTGCTCGAACTCTCCGCGCTCAAGGGCGTGTTCGAGGACGTCGTCGCCGAGACGGTGTCGTACGTCAACGCTCCGCTGTTCGCGCAGGAGCGGGGTGTCGAGGTACGGCTGACGACCAGCTCGGAGTCCGCCGACCACCGCAACGTCGTGACCGTGCGCGGCACGCTCGGCAGCGGCGAGGAGGTCTCGGTGTCCGGGACGCTCGCCGGTCCCAAGAACCTGCAGAAGATCGTCGCGGTCGGGGACTACGACGTCGACCTCGCGCTCGCCGACCACATGGTGGTGCTGCGCTACGAGGACCGGCCGGGTGTCGTCGGCACGGTCGGCCGTGTCTTCGGCGAGGCCGGGATCAACATCGCCGGGATGCAGGTGTCGCGGTCGGTGGCGGGCGGCGAGGCGCTGGCCGTGCTGACCGTTGACGACACGGTGGCTGCGAATGTCCTGGCGGAGGTGGCCGAGGAGATCGGCGCGACGTCCGCCCGCTCGGTGAACCTGGTCTGAGGCTGAGGTGGTGCTGGGGGCTGCGCCCCCAGACCCCCATCGGCCCTGAAGGGGCCTCGTCCTCAAACGCCGGACGGGCTGGAAATAGCAGGCCTGCGTTGAAAGGGCGCCGGACGGGCTGAGTTTGGCCGACCGGGTTGATACGTGAACGCCGGGTGGGTTGAGGAGAGAATCCTCAACCCACCCGGCGTTTCTGTGTAGTTGGGGGTCACACCTCCGCCTTCTGCGGCTCTGCCGCGACCGGCTCGGGTGTCTTCACCTGGATGCCCCGCAGGGTCCGCGCCGCCGCGAACGCCGCCCCCAGCAGCAGCACCGCCCCGGCGATCGCCGCCCCGTGCATGCCGTCGGTGAAGGCCTCCCGGGCGGTCGCGGTCAGGGCGTCTCCCGTGCGCCCCGGTAGCTGCCGGGCGACGGCCAGGGCGCCGCCGAGGGTCTCGTGGGCCGGGGCGGGGGCCGAGGCCGGGATGCCGTGGCGGTAGATCGCCGTACCGATGGAGCCCAGGACGGCCATGCCCAGGGCGCCGCCGAACTCCGCGCCCGTCTCCATCAGGGAGGACGCGACGCCCGCCTTCTCCACCGGGGCGCTGCCCATCGCGAGGTCCATGATCTGGGACATCACCATGACGATCCCGGAGGCGAGGACGCCGGCGGCGGCCAGGACCAGCCAGAGGGAGTCAGTGTCGGCCAGGGTCAGCATGCCGTAGCCGCCGGAGGCGAGGGTGAAGCCGGCCGCGACGACGTGGGCGCGGTCGACTCCCTTCTGGACGAGGGTCGTTGCCAGCGGGGCTGCCACGCCGACCAGGGCCGAGGGGAGCAGTGCCCACAGCGCCGCCTCCATCGAACTCTTGCCGAGCACCGACTGCACGTACTGCGTGGTGAAGAAGGCCGAGCCCATGATCCCGAAGGTGGAGACCAGGTTCATGACGACGGCGGGGCCGAAGCCGCGGGCCCGGAAGAGGGCCGGGTCGATCATCGGGGAGGCGGTGGTGCGCTGGCGGTGGACGAACAGGGACGCGAAGAGCAGGCCGACGGTGATCGAGACCACGTACTGCGCGTGCCAGCCCTCCGAGGTGATCTCCTTGAGGCCGTAGATCACCGGCAGGACGCCGGCCAGGGACAGCGGGACGCTCGGCCAGTCGAAGCGGCCGGGGGCGGGGTTCTTGGACTCGGGGAGCAGGAACGGGCCGATGAGCAGGAGCAGGGCCATCGCGGGAAGGTTGATGAGGAAGACCGAGCCCCACCAGAAGTACTGGACGAGGACGCCGCTGAGTACCGAGCCGAGCGCGACGCCCGCGGTCATCACGCCGGACCACAGACCGATCGCCTTCGCGCGCTGGCCGGGGTCGGTGAACATCGTGCGCAGCAGCGCCATCGTCGAGGGCATCAGGGTCGCGCCGCCGATGCCGAGGACCGCGCGGGCGGCGATCAGGGTCTCGGCGCTGTCCGCGTAGGCCGCGATGAACGAGGCGGTGCCGAAGGCCGCGGCGCCGATCAGGAGGAGCCGGCGGCGGCCGATGCGGTCGCCGATCGAGCCCATCGTCATCAGCAGGCCGGCCAGGACGAAGGCGTAGATGTCGAAGATCCACAGTTGCTGGGTGCCGCTGGGCTCCAGGTCCGCGCTGATCGCCGGGATGGCGAAGTAGAGGACGGAGGCGTCCATCGAGACGAGGAGCAGGGGCAGCATCAGGACGCCGAGGGCGGTCCATTCGCGGTGCCCGGCAAGGGAGTTGGGGGTGCCCGGGGGGTTCGGTGAGTGCTTCGGATTCGTCATGACAGTGAATGTACGCACGTATTAAACGTCTGTCTAGAACGACTGTATAAGTCATCCGTCTGGGACGGCTGTATGGAACTGGCGGTACGGTGGGAGGCATGGGACACCGTGAGGATCTGCTCGAAGGCGCGAAGCGCTGCCTGCTGGAGAAGGGGTTCGCGCGGACCACTGCGCGCGACATCGTCAAGGAGTCGGGGACCAACCTCGCGTCGATCGGCTATCACTACGGCTCGAAGGACGCGTTGCTCGCGCAGGCGTACGTGTCACTGGTGGACGGCATGTCCTTCGAGTGGGGAGACGGGCTCGAAGGGGCGCCGGGCTCGCTGGAGCGGTTCAGGGAGGTGTGGTCGAACATCGTCGCCTCGCTCCGCGAGCCGGGCTCGATGTGGCGGCTCAGCGGGGAGATCATGGCGATGGGCGACCAACTGCCGGAGGTTCGCGACCAGTTGTCGCTCGCGCAGCGCGAGGGTGGCCGAGGGCTGGTGTCGCTGCTCATGGGCGTGCCGGAGGAGGAGGTGTCGGACGAGACCGCCGACACACTCGGCTCGTTCTACATGATCGTGATGTCCGGCCTCATCATGCAGTGGACCTTCGACCCGAAGGCCGCGCCCGACGCGGGGCAGCTCACCGAGGGTCTGCGGCAGGTGCTGGAGGGTGTGCGGAAGGCGGAGTGACCTGCCGGTCCCGTATCGCAGGTGCCACCGCCGCCAGCATCAGCAAGGCCGTCAGCGCGAACGCCCACGGGTAGCCGGTCAGGCCTGCCGCGATGCCGAAGCCCGCCGCGCCTACGCCCATTCCGCCGTCGTAGGCCAGGTTCCACAGGGCGCTGACGGTGCCGTACGAGGCGGCGGAGACGCGGGTGTACATCACGGCCAGCGTGGCGTTCTGGGTGATGCCGAAGCCGGCGCCGAACAGGGCGGTGCCCGCAACTACCGCTACAGGGTTGGCAGTTGGGGCTATGACGAGGACGCCTGTCGCCGACAGGAGCAGGCCGGGGAAGACGAGCCGCGCGCTGCCGTGCCGGTCGCCGTGGCGGCCCGCGAGCCAGCGGGTCAGGGTCGAGGCGGCGGTCTGCATGAACAGCGCCACCGCGACGACTCCGGCCGACGCCGACGGGACGGCCAGCGGCAGGAAGGTGACCACGATGCCGGCGGCGGTGGCGGTGGCCGCGAAGACCACAACTGGCCGCAGCAGGGCGCCTGTTCGCAGCCCGCGTACGACACCGAGCGGTCGCTCGGAACTGTCCGCTCGGTCCGATCGCTCCGCCCGGTCCGGCAGTCCGAGGACGAAGGCGATCGCGGCCAGTGCGGCGAGGCCGCCGCTGACGGCGACCGGCCCGTAGCCCACGCGCCCGGCCAGCCACAGGCCCAGCGGCAGCGCGACCAGGGACGGCACCCCGGACACCACACCCACCAACGCGAGTCCCTCGCCCCGTCGTTCGTCCGGGATCAGCGACGCGGTCAGTGCCCCGCCCGCGACGATCGTCAGCGCGAAACCGAGCCCCCGTACGAAGCACACGGCGACGATCCACACGGCCTGCCCGGAGACGGTCAGTACCAACGCCGGTGCCCCGAGCAGGAACAGCCCGGTGATCAGGGTCAGTCGATACCCGAAGCGCGCGACCAGCCGAGGCGTGCCCAACTCCCCGAGCACCGTCGCCAGCATCAACGAACCCGTCGCGAGGCCGGCCGCGCCTCCGCCGCCGCGCTCTGCCGCATACGCCGGTACGACTGACAGCAGCAGGAAGAAACTGAGACTGGCGCCGACCATGCTGACGAAACGGAGGAGGAGGGGGCGGGTGAGGAGCGGGGGTGGGGGCCGCACGTTCGAAGTGGCCTCGGGGGAGGGGGGTTTGGGGCGCGGCCCGGTCGTCATGGCATCGACAGTAGGGTCCCGGCGTGGCGTCGGTCAGCTCTAATTCCGGGCCACTGGACTGGATTGGTTGGCCTGTGCTGTCAGGGCCGCGCAGGCGGAGTTGGACTTGGGCGGTCGGTCACGTCGGGGTGCCCTCCCACATCACCCATGGGCGTTCGATCAGTTCGGCGTAGCTGGTGTGCCCGGGATGCTCGCGGAGGTGGGTGAAGGCCCAAGTCTGGGGTTGCGGAAGGTGCGGCGGATTGGGACCGTCACAGCAGCTCACCCCGGCTTCTGGCGTTCGCGCGGGCGGTCTCGGCGCGCAGGCGTTGTTCGGGGGTGGGGGGTCGTACGTCCTCGGGGGACACCGTCCATTCCGTCCCGCCGGTGACCCTGCGCAGGGACCACGCGCCGCACCACTCGCCGCGGAACTCCCCGATCCGGCCCTGCGCGTCCACAACGAGCGTGCCGAGAGGCGGAATTGGCGGATTCGGTGAAATCGGCGGAGGGGGCTCGGATCTCACGGGTACGTTCTCGTCGGGCACGGCCGCTCCTCTCCGTAGCGCTTCCACTACTCAGGGGGTTCAGCGTGACGGTCGGCCGGGAAGCATTCAACTTCTCGGACCAGGACGAAAGGTTGGTGAAAGTCCTTTGAACCGAAGGGAATTGGATCCCGACAGCTCACCCCAGGCGGCGTTCGGCGCACGTTTGCGCAGGGCACGGGAGGAACGCGGCTGGACGCAGGAGAAGTTGGCCGAGGAGATGGGGTACTCCAGTACGCACATCTCGTCGGTCGAAGTCGGGCGCAAACTTCCTACCTTGCGTCTCGCGCGGAGTGCCGACGCGGCGTTGGGCACCGGTGACATCTTCGAACGCGCCTGGCGCAAGGTGCGGCATGCCGGACTCCTCGAAGGGTTCCCGCAGTTCATCGACCACGAGGCGCAGGCGGCGGAGATCCGGCTGTACGAGGTCGGTGTCGTCCCCGGTCTGCTCCAGACGCCGGACTACGCGGCCGTCCTCGCGCAGGGCGTCGTCAGGCGCGGAGCCATCACGGAAGATCAGGCCGAGGAACGTGTCACGCTCGTCGCGGAACGGCAGGCCACGCTGGTGAGGACCCCTGCACCGTTGGTATTCGTCGTGTTGGACGAGAGCTGTCTGCGTCGCCCTGTCGGTGAACCCGCCGTCATGAACGGCCAGTTGGACCGGTTGCTTGAGTTCGCCGAGCTGCCGAACACCGTGCTCCAGGTCGCCCCGTTCGCGATGGGCGAGCGACGGCCGTTCACTCTGCCGGTGTCGCTGCTGACGCTGCCGGACCGCTCGCTGGTGTCCTACGCGGAGTCCGCCCACCGGGGCCATCTCGAACGGGAAAGCGCGTTCGTACTGCCGATCCTCACGTCCTACCATCAACTACAGGCCCAGGCCTGCTCGCAGGCTGAATCCGTGGCCATGATCAGCCAGTTACGAAAGGGCACCCCGTGACGACCGAAACCCCACAGTGGTTCACCTCCTCCTACAGCGAGAACGGCGGTCAGTGCATCGAGGTCGCCACGAACCTCGTCGCCTCGCGTGGTGTGGTCCCCGTCCGCGACTCAAAGAACCCTGGCGGTCCGGTTCTCGACCTCCCTGCCGGGGCCTTCTCCTCCTTCGTGACGAGCCTGAAGGCCGCCGACGCCCGCCGGTGAGGACCCTCTTCGTGGAAGTGTGACACTTTGCCGGAAAGTGTCACACTTCTGCACCCTACCTACCCACCCGGAGGGCGATGTCAGTGCCGCCTGCCATAGTGCGGCCGTGGACGACGAGACCTTCTGGAACCTGATCGAGAGCTGCCGACGGCGGACGCCCGACCCTGACGAGCGAGTGGTGTGGCTGTCCGGGCACTTGGCGCGCTGTGCCGAGCCGGAGATCGTGGAGTTCCAGATATGCCTGGGCCGGGTGCTGAACCCCACGTTCACCTGGGAGTTGTGGGCCGCGGCGGATCGGATCATGGGCTGGTGCTCCGACGACAGCTTCTTCTACTTCCAACTCTGGCTGGTCGGGTTGGGGCGGGACGCGTTCGAGCGGGTGGCCCGTGATCCGGACGCGCTGGCCGAACTTCCGGAGGTCGTACGGCTGGTGGGGCGGGAGCCGGAGGCCTGGGACGAGGAGGAGTGGCTCGTGTGGGAGGAGTTGGACTACGCGGCGCTCCGGGCCTTCACGCAGGTGACGGGTAGGAGCGAGCACGACTTCTACGGTGTCGTCGACGCTCAACGGGGCGATGACTACGGGTCGTTGGACCCGGCCGGTGAACGTTGGGACGCGAGTGACGATGCGGAGGCGGAGCGGCGGCTGCCCCGGCTCAGCGGGATGTTCCCCGTGGCGTAGGAACGACACCGGGACGGCCGTAGGAGACGTGACGCCCGCACCTCCACCCGCCTCTACGGCACGTCCGCTTGCGACGGCGCGCACGCCCCCTCATCCGCCGGGGGCGTACCCCGTCACCCGCACGGGCGGCATCAACGCCGTTCGCCCGTATGGCCGCTGCGGGTGGTTCCGGGCCTCCTCCATGATCGCCGTGCAAGCAGGCACCGCACGCAGCGAGGAGCAGGCAGTGAACGTACGGAAGAAGATCAGCATGCTGGCCATGGCGGGCGCGCTGGCGCTGGGGATGGCTTCGGCGCAGTCGCCGGCGAGCGCGACCTCGGGTGCCACCACGGTGAAGTCCGTGAGGGCCGAGTGCGGTGTGCGTTCCGATGCCCGGCTGTACTGCGGTAACAAGGCCGGGGCGAAGGGGTACGCGGACCGGTCCTATCGTTCCGCGAACCGGGGGCAGTTGAACGGGACCTTCAGTTTGTTCCAGTGCTGGGGTCACGGCGACCCGCACCCGGGCGGCAACGACATCTGGTACTGGACCCAGCTCGACAACGGCGCCTGGGGCAACGTCCCCGCGGTCGACGTCTCGACCGGGCAGGACCCGGCGCCCGGTCTACGGCAGTGCTGAAGTCCCTTACCGACAAGCTGTTTCCGGGGCACCGATGACGTGATGGATCGCGGACGCGGCGTCGACGGTGATGTGTGTGGGGCGGAATGCCGTCTCGGTCCATGTGCGGCCGTTCGACACCCACACACTGCACGCGTCCACGCCCACCGCGCCCCCGATGTCGGCGGGTGCCGAGTCGCCGATGAGCCACGACGAGTGAAGGGGCTGCCCGGCCTTGGCCGCAGCTGCGTGGAAGATCTCCGGGGCGGGCTTCTTGTGGCCGACCGACTCGGAGATCACCCAGCCGTGGACGAGCTTGTCCAGTCCGGTGTTCCGGATCTTCAACTCCTGTTGTGAGACACGGCCGTTGGTGACGATCACGCATGTCCAGCCCGCCGCGACGGCCTTCGTGAGGGCGTCGCGGGTGGGCTCGTCCAGGGTGACGTGGTCGGCGGCGCCCCGGTCGAGGAAGGTGTGGATCGCGTCGGCGGGGACGGTCCCGTCGTAGCGCTCGGTCATGGTCCTCGCGAGGGCCTGCCTCGGGGTGTAGCCGCTGGCGTCTGCCGCCATCAGCCAGGTGAGGTCGTCCGGCGGTAGGCCGTGTGCGGACAGGAACTCCCGCACCGCCTTCCCGAACGCGGCGTCACGGTCGACCAGGGTGTTGTCCAGGTCCAGCATCAGCAGCGGCATGCCGGACAGTGGATCATCATCTGCCCGGCGATGCCTGCGACTTGGGCCCCCTGTGGCAGCCCCCTAGGACATCACCGAGTTCCAGTACCGGAACCACTCGTGCATCGACGGGCGATCCGACGGCTGGTCCGACAGGGCGCGGCGCAGGAGGTGGAGGCCGGTCTGGTTCAGGGTGCCCTGGAGGTCCGTGGGGTCGCGGCTGACGCTGCCCATCTCTCGGCCGACCAGGGTACGCAGGACGTAGAGACCGTATTTGTAGCGGTCGGAGGCCTTGCTCTGGACCGAGCCGGCCTCCGGCTGTGCCCAGTCGGCGACGTGGAGTTGGGGGAGTGGGGAGACGCTGCCGGTCGCGCGGACGGCGTCGCAGTCCACGACTACCAGGCCGCAACCGCCCCCAGGATCCGACCAGTAGAGGACATTGCGCTGGTTGAGGTCGCCGTAGACGACGCCGATGCCGTGCAACAGGCCCAGGACGACGGCCAGTTCGCGGCAGAGCGCGCCGCGCTGGCCGAGCCTGGCCGGGACGATGCCGGCGTCCTTGTTGTCCTCCGGCGGGGCCATCAGATGCTGGACATCGCGCGGGCGGCGCACGATCTCGCCGTTGGAACGCTGGAAGGAGTGGAAGTAGCGGTCGGGGATGCGGCGCATCACGATGCCGCAGGCTCTGGAACCGTCCTGGACCAGGCGGACGGGCCACATGGTCCGTTCGTCGAGGATCTGCCGTTGTTTCGGCGTGAGGCGTTCGCGCAGGGCGACGATGGCCAGCATGGGTTCGGCGAAGCCGTCCGGCAGGGACTGGTGGTACTCCTTGTAGACCAACGGGCCGGGGCAGTCCGGGAGTTCGAGGTCCGGGACGGCGTACACCAGGGCCTGGCCGCCCCGGTCGAGCGGCTCCATGGTGCCGATCTTGTCCCTGGTCAGGACCAGGTGGTCACGGCTGGAGAACATCATGAGGACCAGATCCCCACGACGGTACGGTCGTCCGTGAAGGTGGAGCGCTGGTAGTCCACCTGCGCGGCGAACGCGTGCGGCTCCGGCGGCCGTCGCCACGCGGAGTGCAGGGCGGCGCCCACCTCGCCGCTGCCGTCGCCCAGGGCGTCGCCGACCCCGTCCGTCATCAGTACGACCGCCTCGTCCGCCGCCAGCGTGAACATCGCCCGGTGCCAGGACTCCCGGCCCAGCAGCGGCAGCGCGGCCGTGGCGCCGGTGACGACCTTCTTGCCGCCGTCCGCCTTGAGTTCGGTGAGCGGCAGCCAGCCCTTTGCGTCGCTCAGCGTCCAGGCGGTGACATCGCCCACCCACAACAGCAGTGCCTCCCGGCCGACTTCGGTTCCGGCGCCGACCGGTACCACCGCGTACACCACGGCCGCCGAGGCCAGCTGCGCCACCGCGCCCAGCGCCAGCACACCGGTCTCCCCGGTCTCCCGGGCCAGCGAGTGATGGACCGCGCGGACCACCGCTTTGGCGCTGTCGCGCAGCACGGACTCGCAGTCCAGCTCCTCGGGCGCGACGCCCGCCCGGAGTTGGGTCGCCAGGGCATGGCAGCCGGTCTCGGCCGCCGCCTCCGCCGCGAGATGCGACAACGCGCCCTGGGACACCCCGTCGGCGACCGCCGCGACGAGCCAGTCGTCGGTGCCGTAGAGGCAGTAGTCGTCCTGCCGTGGTGTGCCGCCGTGTCGGTGGCCGTCGCCGCGTGTGCTGGCGGCCCGTACGGTCAGCGTGCCGTGCCGCGCCCCGTCGAACACGGTGTCCGGCTTGCGCCAGCCGGGGCAGACGGGCACCGGGAAGTTCCCGTACTCGGCGTGCGGCTCGGCCGGGAGGGCGAGCCGGGGCAGCACCTCCTCGTGCGAGCCGGGGTCGCCGATCCGGAAGGTGCAGGGGGTGAGGTCTTCGGGGGCGGTATCGCCGATGTCGCCGACGTCATCGATACCGTCCACGCCTTCCACGCCGTCGATGCTCTTCGCGGTCATCCGGTGTCTCCTCAGTCCTTCCAGGGGATGTCCTCGTCCATGGGGACGGGGATCACCGCCTCGGTCTGGAAGTCGCGGTCGAGGACGAAGCCGTCGGCGCCCTCTTCGGTGCCCTTGGCCGAGGCCAGGACGCTCTGGATCAGCACCTGGGTGGTCTCCTTGATGGCGTCCGCGGCGGTGTGCCCCTCCGCCACCGTGTAGGCGTGGAACCGGTCCTTGGGGTGGACCAGTTCGGCCAGCGTCGTCGGATTGGTCTCGCCGACCCCGAACGGGACGACGTTCGGCCGGTTCGGGCCGGTCACCAGCGTGTCGAACTCCCGGTGCCACACGTCGTCGGCGTCGGTCGGCTCCCCGTCGGTGATGAAGAAGATCGCCGGCCGGTGGAACGAGAAGTCGTCGGCCCGCAGTTGCTCGGTGTCCGTCTCGATCAGCTCGCGTACGAGGCGGAAGGCGGCCGCGTACGAGGTCGCCCCGTCGGCGGTCAGCAACGGCGGCTTCTGCACATCGCGCAGATCGCTGAGCGGCACCCGCAGATCGGCCCGGGACGAGAACTCGACCAGGCTGAAGCGGATCTTGTCACGCAGGGTGGGGTTCTCCCGCAGCAGGTCGCACAGGGTCGGAATGATGTTGCCGACGGCGTCGATCGGCTCGCCGGACATGGACAGAGAGGTGTCGACGACCACGTAGAACGGCAGCAGAATGGCCTTCGCGGGCATGGTGTCTCCCGGGGTTCAGGGTTGATGGACTGGGGTGCCGAACTGTGCGAGCAGGGCCGTGAAGACCGTCGCCTGCACGTACGGCGGCCTGCCGGGTACGACGTAGCCGGGGATGACGGCGTACTGGACCAGGGACTGGCTGGACGCGGTCTGCCACAACTGGTGCTTCTCGGGCGAGTAGACGCTGTTGGGCAGCACCTCGAAGTCCCAGCGGAAGGCGGTTCCCGTCTCCGCGATCGCGGCGCGCAGGGCGTTCACCTTCGCGCACAGGGGTTCCGCGAGCGGTACGACCTGCTTCTCGACCTCAGGACCGGCGCTCTCGACGAACTTCTTGAACACAGTGCGCACTTCGCTGTTCATGGCCGGCAGAGCGCCGAACAGCACCCGGCACAGCCGTCGGGTGAGGGTCATGCGCCGCCACTGCGTGTCGATCTCCTGGGCGCTCGGGCAGCAGGCCTCCACCTGCATACAGGTGGGCAGCACTTCGAGCTGCACCAGATTCTTGAAGTCGGCGGCCAGGGCGTGGTGCCGTTCCTCGGCCGCGCCGCTCAGCTCCTCCCGGAGCTGGTTGTGGAGTTGCAGCAACTGATTGAGCCGCGCGTCCTGTTCGCGCAGCTCGGCGCGCAACTGGCCGATGTTCTCCTGCCGTTGCTGCGAGAGTTGACGCAACTGGTCCGCGTACACGCCGAATCTGTGGCCTATGTCCCCGAGGTACTGGGCCATCGCACCCGCGACATCCTGCGGCTGCTCCCCGTCGGGACGTGTCTGATACATCGTCATCTCGCCGCCTCACGAACCGGTGTCGGGATTGAAGGACAGGGCCGTCCGCAGGGTGTGGCCGGTGTGGACGTTGCGGGACGTCACCTGGATCTCCGTACCGCCGAAGCACATGGAGATGTCCACCTTCCGGTCGTCGATCGGCAGCCGCATGGCGCTGCCCAGGTCGACCGTGACCGTGCCGAGGACACGCACGTCCGGGCCGGTGCAGTAGCGAGGGTCCTTCTCGGTGGTCGCCAGCAGGTCGTAACTCATGTCGGACTGGTCCCTGCGGATCGGCACCAGCTCGTTGCTGACGGTCTGGTCGATGTCCACGGAGTCGCCGTTGCGCACGAACACCAGGAACCGGTCCCGGCACCTGAAGATCCCGCGGTCGTCCACGAATCGCAGCCGCGCGGGGTCCACGTCCGGCTCGAAGGGCAGGCTGCAACTGATGCCGTAGGTGAGTTCCACCGTGCGCGAGGAGACGACGCTGGGCTGGTACGTGTAGTGGACCGCCCCGGCCAGCACCGCCCGCGCCGGGTCCGGCGGGATCAGCAGCTCCACCGCGGAGCCGTACCGCTTCTGCAGGAAGGCCGTCAACTGGCTGCGCAGATAAGGTGATTGGGCGAAACCGCCGACCAGGACGATCCGGATGCCCGCCGTGCGGTCGCCCAGCAGGTTGCGCATGTCGACGATCCGCTCGGCGACGAGGTTGGTGAGCGGCCGGACCACTCCGTCGAACAGCTTGTCCGCGTCGGCGGAGTCCACGAGCACGTGGAAGTCCTGGCCGCCCTGCATCCGCGCCAGCCGCTGCAACCCGCCCCGGCTGTGCAGCAGTTGGTAGATCTTCCCCGGGATGGTGATCGACAGGGGCGTGTCCCGGCCGATGTCGTGCTGCCGCTTCGCGCCCTCGAAGGCGTCCAGCATCTCTTGCAGGGCGTCCGGCGCGTGCTGCTCGATGTGGTCGAGGAGTTCGGCCCCGAACCGCGGCTTCACCACCCCGGTCAGAAACCGCTCGTTGATGTACGACGACCCGAGGTCGCCGCCCGCCGTATGCCCCAACTGGGCCAGCCTGCCGCCGGGTTCGGGGCGGTAGGCGGCGATGTCCACGGTGCCGCCGCCGCAGTCCACCACCATGATCGGCAGCTCGGCCGCGCCGGCCGGGGTCCGCGCGAAGGCGTGGATGGCCGCCGCCTCCGGCTCGGTGATCAGCAGCAGCCGGTCCGGTGTCGCCGGGAACCCGGCGCGCTCGGCTGCCTTGCGCATGGCGTTGCGCTGGTACTCCGTCCACATCGCGGGGACGGTGAGGCACCAGCGGATCTCGTCCTCCCGGTACCCGCCGTCCGTGATGTGCTGGACGGCCACCTCCCGCAGCCGCCGCAGATAGGCCGCGATCAGCGGCAGGGCCTTCTGGGGTGTGCCGTTGAGGTGTCCGTTCGCCGGTGTGTCACCGGCGCGCAGCCACATCTTGAAACCCTGGACCAGCCGGAGGTCCCCGGCGCCGGAGCGCATCCCGGCGTTCGACAGCGCGCGCCGCGCGGAGTACCCCCAGTCGATCACCTTGTCCTGGCCGTCCAGGAGCAGCGCGGTGAGGTTCTTCGGGTACACGACCGGCTGGTCCTGCCACTGGTCGAAGTAGTAGATCTTCCGGTCGGCCTCGTCGTTGACCGAGTCGACGGGACACCAGGCGAAACCGGACCCATGCGTTCCGAAGTCGACGGCCGCCACTACCCTGATCGTCAAAATCTCCCCCTGAGCCCGTCGACGCGCCGCCCACGACCCCCGTCGGACGTGGTGGCGCGCATGCGTGTGCACAAGGGAGATGCCGGGTCCGGCCCCAGACGGACCACGGCACGCTTCAGTACTCGCGTGACTACTAACTCCCCCGCTCACGCTGCCTGTTGGGCGTGCGAAGAGCGTTGCACAAGATCGCCTTTTTCGGACAGGGTGATGAGTTCAAATACGCATACGGCCGGTGGCGCTGCGTAGTTGACGTCATCCCTTCGTGACCCGTCCGCCCCGCGCAGGGCGCGATCGTCACAGGCGGTGACTCTTCAGCGTCATGTGCAGCAGCAGCCGGTCCTCGCCGTCGTCCAGATCCAGCCCCGTCAACTGCTCCACCCGGGACAGCCGGTAGTACAGCGTCTGCCGGTGGATCCCCAACTCGGCCGCGGTACGCCCCGCTTGGCCCGCCCGGTCGAGGTACACCTCGGCGGTACGGGCGAGTTCATGGTGCGCGGGGGAGAGCAGCGGCGCCACGACCGGATCGTGCGCGGCCTCCGGCGGCAGCGCGGCCAGCAGCCGGTACGGCCCGATCTCCGCCCACTCGACCACCGCCCCGAACCGCGGCTCCGCCAGCCCCGCCCGACACGCGGCCGTGGCCTCCTGCCAGGCGACACCGAGATCGGTGAGACCGGTGCGGGGGGCGCCGATACCGGCGACGGGGGCGCGTCCGTCGGCCGGTGGCTGCGAGGTGCCGCCGGGTCCCGCCCCCCGCACATCCCCCAGCACCCGCGCCGCCGCACTCGCCGCCGGTGTCCGTACGTCCGTAGTGCGCAGCCGGACCAGCACCGCCAGGCTCTGCTGCCCGGCCGCGCCCCACGGCACCGTGCACAGCGCGGTCGCGTGCGGCACCGTACGCGCGGAGGGGGCGTCGTCCGGGTCGGCGGACGGCCAGGGGGCGACGCAGACCACCGCGTGCGGGCCGTCGCCGCGTGGGCCCAGGGCCGTGCGGAGGGCGGCCACCGCCATGTCCCGCTGCCAGCCGCGCTCGGCGGTGAGGACCTCCCGCAGCTCACGGGTGAGGTCGGCGCCCGCCTGGGCCTCGTCCGCGAGGAGCGCGCCGATCCGGGCCGCCACTTCCATCGCCGCGTCCAGCTGGGCAACGGCGGGGCCGGGATCGTCGTCGTCCAGGAGCCAGACGTAGCCGAGGACGACACCCCGATGGCGTACGGGGAGGCAGATACGGCCGCGGTAGACCCCCGCCTCGGGGGTCGGCGGGATGCGGACCGGGCCGGTGGCGCGCGTGATGCCGAAGCCCTCGAACCAGGTGCGGATCGCCGCCGTGGAGCGCCGGGTCAGGATCGAGCGGGTGCGGACCGGGTCCAGCGCGGACGGGTCCAGGTCGCCCTCACCGTCGTAGGCCCCGAAGGCGATCAGCTCGAAGTCGCGGTTCTCCAGGGTCGCGGGGGCGCCGAGGAGCTCCGAGATCTCGTCCACGAGCTCCTGGTAGTCGCCTCTGGAATCGGATGTCACCCGGGCATTCTCCCGCATTCCCGCGCCGCCTTCATACATCTGTCTGAGATCTGCGGCACGGATGCGTGACAGCTGTCGATGGTCGACGATCGGAGACAACCCTAGGTTTCACGGTGGTTCCCGTATGTCCGACTGCTTGGAGGTACCCCCGTGCTGGGTCCCGTGATTCTCGCCGCCTCGCGCAGCGATCAGATGCGTCGGCTGATCTCGGCGGCGCCTGTGACCAAGCAGGTCGTCGACCGCTTCATCCCCGGCGAGACCGTGGACGAGATCGTGCCGATCGTCCAGGACCTCACCGCCAAGGGCCTTGAGCTGACGATGGACGTCGTCGGCGAGGACATCACCACCCCGGACCAGGCCGCCGCCGCCCGCGACGCCTATCTCCAACTCGTCGACCGGCTCAAGGAGTTGGAGCTGGGAACCCGGGCCGAGATGTCCATCAAGCTGTCCATGTTCGGCCAGGCGCTGGACGGCGGCCACGAGCTGGCCCTCGCCAACGTCAGGCCCGTCGTCGAGGCCGCCGCCGCCATCGGTACGACCGTCACGCTCGACGCCGAGGACCACACCACCCTCGACTCGATGTTCGCGATCCACGAGGAACTGCGGAAGGACTTCCCGCAGACCGGCTGCGTCATCCAGGCCTACCTCTTCCGCACCGAGTCCGACGCCCGCCGCCTCGCCGAGGCCGGCAGCCGCGTCCGGCTCGTGAAGGGCGCGTACAAGGAGCCCGCCGAGGTCGCCTACCAGCAGAAACACGAGATCGACAAGGCGTACGTCCGGATCCTGCGCATCCTGATGGAGGGAACGGGGTACCCGATGATCGGCTCCCACGACCCGCGCCTGATCTCCATCGGCCAGGAACTCGCCCGCCGCGCGGGCCGCAAGCCCGACGAGTACGAGTTCCAGATGCTCTACGGGATCCGCAGCGACGAGCACCTGCGGCTCGCCGCCGAGGGTCACCGGATGCGCGTCTACACGGCCTACGGCACGGACTGGTACGGATACTTCATGCGCCGCTTGGCGGAGAAGCCGGCCAACCTCCTCTTCTTCGCACGGTCGACCCTCACCAAGGGCTGACCGAGGCCGACCGAGGCCGACCAGGGATTGACCCCAACACCCGCTCACGTACAAGGAGTTACGGATCTCATGGACGCTGTGACCCAGGTCCCCACCCCCGTCAACGAGCCGGTGCACGGCTACGCGCCCGGCTCTCCCGAGCGGGCCCGTCTTGAGGTCAAGCTCAAGGAACTGGCCGAGAACCCGATCGACCTGCCGATGACCATCGGCGGCGAGCGGCGACTGGGCGGCGGCGAGCGCGTCGACGTCGTACAGCCGCACAACCACAAGGCCCGCATCGGCACGTACGCCAACGCCACCCAGGACGACGCCCAGGACGCGATCGACGCGGCCCTCGCCGCCGCGCCCGCCTGGCGCGCGATGTCCTTCGACGACCGCGCCGCGATCATCCTGCGCGCGGCCGAACTCCTCTCCGGCCCCTGGCGCGAGACCCTCGCCGCGTCCACCATGCTCGGCCAGTCGAAGACCGCCCAGCAGGCCGAGATCGACTGCCCCTGCGAGCTCGTCGACTTCTGGCGCTTCAACGTCAAGTACGCCCGCGACCTGCTCGCCGAGCAGCCTCCGGCGAACTCCGCGGGCGTCTGGAACCGCCTCGACCACCGCCCGCTCGAAGGCTTCGTCTACGCGATCACGCCGTTCAACTTCACGGCGATCGCGGGCAACCTGCCGACGGCCCCGGCGCTCATGGGCAATGTCGTCGTCTGGAAGCCGTCGCCGACGCAGACCCACTCCGCCGTCCTGCTCATGCAGCTGCTGGAGGAGGCGGGTCTCCCCAAGGGCGTCATCAACCTCGTCACCGGCGACGGCATCGAGGTCTCGAAGGTCGCCCTGGAGCACCGCGACCTGGCCGCCATCCACTTCACCGGGTCGACCAAGACCTTCCAGTACCTGTGGAAGACGGTCGGCAACAACATCGAGAAGTACCGCTCGTACCCGCGTCTGGTCGGCGAGACCGGCGGCAAGGACTTCGTCGTCGCCCACCCGAGCGCGGACCGCGCCGTGTTGAAGACGGCGCTGACCCGGGGCTCCTTCGAGTACCAGGGCCAGAAGTGCTCCGCGAGCTCCCGCGCGTACATCCCGGCGTCGATCTGGAACTCCGGTTTCAAGGAGGAATTCGCCGCCGAGGTCGACCACTTGACGATGGGTGACGTCACCGACCTGTCGAACTTCATCGGCGCGGTCATCGACGAGCGCTCCTTCGCCAAGAACAAGGCGGCGATCGACCGCGCGAAGGCGGACCCCAACTGCACGATCGTCGCGGGCGGTTCGTACGACGACTCGGTCGGCTACTTCGTCCGCCCGACGGTCGTGGAGTGCAGCGACCCGACCAACGAGGTCTTCACGACGGAGTACTTCGGCCCGTTCCTCGCGGTCCACGTCTACGAGGACGAGAACTACGACGAGATGCTGACCCAGATGGAGTCGGTGTCCGACTACGCCCTCACCGGCGCGGTCATCGCCAACGACCGTGCGGCGGCGGCCTACACGATGGAGAAGCTCCGCTACGCGGCCGGCAACTTCTACATCAACGACAAGTCCACCGGCGCGGTAGTCGGCCAGCAGCCCTTCGGCGGCGGCCGCTCCTCCGGCACCAACGACAAGGCCGGCGCCCCGCAGAACCTGATGCGCTGGACCCTGACCCGCGCCATCAAGGAGACCCTGGTGGCGCCGACGGACTACACGTACCCGCACATGGGCTGAGCGTCTGCCGGGAGTCGGGATGTGCGGCATGCTTGCGTCGCGCATCCCGGCTGCCGTCCTGTACCTCTACACGAGGGGGTTCTCCAGATGAGCGCGGAAAACGACGATCCGTCAGTGATCCTCTTCGATCTCGGCAACGTCCTTTTCTGCGACCCCTGGGAGTCGCTGCTACTGACCCCGGGGGCAGGGCTCGCGGACCGGTGGGGACTCGACCCCTCGTTCGTAGAGAGAATCGGCCGGCGGCTCTGGAACTGGTTCAGTGTGCGGGAATCGGAGGAGGCACAGTACTGGCAGGCGCTGTCTCTGGAACTGGACCGAGTCATCCCTCCGGAGCTGATCGCGGAACTGGAGGGGGAGTTGCTGGTGGCGAACCCGGTGGCCCATGAGTTCCTTGCCGCCGCCTCCGAAGGGGGAGCTCGCCCGGTGGGCATCGCCTCGAACAACACCACCTTCTGGTACGCGAAGCAGGCAGAGCGGCTCGGTCTTGGCCGGTGGGTCGATCCCGGACTGGTCTTCCTGTCCTGTCGTCTGGGAGTTACCAAAGGCACTTCGGGACGTGGGCTCCTGGACGTCGTCGCGGAGCGCACCAGTCCGCCGGCGACCCTGCTGGTGGAGGACCGCCCGGCCAATCTGGCCCGTGCTCGATCGCTGGGCTTCCGCGCGGTCCCCTACGCTTTCATGGACTCGGCCGGTGTGTCGTCGGCGGAGTTGCTGGACACAATCACTGGGTGACTGACCCGCCATCACCGTCAACGCCTGCTCCACGCAAGGCCGCTGTTCGTAGGCCGCCGCCCAGTCCTGCGGGTTCACCGGCGCTGACGGCGCTGCTCGCCGAATACAACTCGCTGCGTACGGAGAGCCTGCAGGCCATCAGTAACCGCATCCAGATCATGAACTTCGCGTTCACCTCCCTCGCCGTCGTTCTCGCCGCGATGTTCAGCTCCGACCTGCCCCGGGGCATCCTGATTCCCGCCTGTCTGGTCTTCGTCCCCGGTGCCTCGAAGGCGAGCCTGCTGATTTGGCTGGGCGAGTACCACCGTTCCCAACGGGCGGGCCGGGGCGTCGCGATGGTCGAGCGTCAGATCAACGGGGTCCTGGGGGAAGGGGAGTTGCTCGGCTGGGAGTCCCGGCTCATCGCGTCTGGCACCCACATGGGCTACCCGTACATCGCCACGGTCGTGTTCATACTGAGCACGGGCGTTCTCGGCGAGAGCCTCGGCGGCTACTTCCTGGCCGAACGCCTGGCATCCGGCCCGGGTCTCCTGGGTGACTGCCTCGTCGCCGGAGCCGTGTTCCTGTACGCCGTCCTTTCCGAGGCGCTCTTCCTGCGCTTCTTCCTCCGCCGATGGCGCGCGATCCGTAGCGCGACCCACAGTG
This sequence comes from Streptomyces prunicolor, assembly GCF_045162825.1. Taxonomy (NCBI): domain Bacteria; kingdom Bacillati; phylum Actinomycetota; class Actinomycetes; order Kitasatosporales; family Streptomycetaceae; genus Streptomyces; species Streptomyces prunicolor. The sequence continues at coordinate 7,662,391 of NZ_CP108676.1, forward strand.
CCTAGGGACACCTCCATGACCCGTACGCGGAACGACGACACGGTTACGGCGGACGACGGAGTACGGCTGTGGGCCTCCCGGACCGGCCGTGGCACACCCGGCACCACACCCCTGGTGCTGTGCCACGGCGGGCCCGGGCTGTGGGACATGTTCGAGGACGTGGCCGGGATGCTCGACGACCGGGCCACGGTGGTCCGTTGGGACCAGCGCGGCTGCGGGCGATCCGATCCGTGCGCGGGGCCGTGGACCACCGACCGGTTCGTGGCCGATCTCGACGCCGTACGAAGACACTTCGCGCTGGAGCGGACCGTGCTGCTCGGCCACTCCTGGGGCGCGTCGCTCGCCCTGAACTACGCCCTCGCCCACCCGGATCGGGTCGCCGCGCTGATCTACGTCAGCGGCACCGGCATCGGTCCGGACGCCGACTGGCACGGCGCCTACGAGGCGAACCTCGTCGCACGCCTCGGCGAAGATCCCCAACGGCTCGCCCGTTGGCGGGAGTTGCCCGGCGAGAGCCGTGAACGGGCGGTGCTCCAATGGTCGGCCGACTTCGCTGACCGCGAGCGGGCCGTCGAGCACGCGGAGCGGATGGCCGACCCCTGGTTTCCGATCAACTTCCCCTGCAACAAAGCCCTGAACGCCGAGGCGAGACAGACCACCGGCACCCCCGCCCTGTACGCCGCCTGCCAGGCCCTCGACCTGCCGGTGCTCATCGTCGACGGGGAGCGGGACATCCGGCCCCGGTCGGCCGTCGACTCGCTGGAGCGGGCACTGCCCCGCGTGCGCCGCGTGACCCTGCCGAACGCCGGGCACCTCCCCTGGGTCGAGGACCCGCACGGATTTCGCGATGCGGTGATGACGGTGATGACGGCAGCGCTCTGAGCCCCCGTCTCCGATACTGACCCCGTGACCATCCGTATGCGCACCGTCCACACGGCCGACCTCACCCCGGCCGACCTCCGCGCCGCCCGCGAACTGCTCGACGCGGCCTTCGGCGGCGACCTCACCGACCAGGACTGGGAACACGGCCTCGGCGGCGTCCACGCGCTGCTCGCCGACGACACCGGGCTCCTCCTCGCGCACGGCTCGGTCGTGATGCGCCGGGTGCGGTATCGGGGGCGCTGGCTGCGGGTCGGGTACGTGGAGGGGGTCGGGGTGCGGCCCGACGCCCGGCGGAAGGGGTACGGGGGGCTGGTCATGGCCGAGCTGGAGCGGATCGTCGATCACGCCTACGACGTCGGGTTGCTCGGGGCCAGTGACGACGGGGCCCGGCTCTACACCGTGCGCGGCTGGCGGCTGTGGGGCGGGAAGATCTCCGCCCTCGGGCCGGACGGGATCGTCCATCTGCCCGAGGAGGAGGACAGCACGTACGTCAGACCCGCGCTCGGCGGGCCGCTCGACCTCGGCGCCGACCTCCTCTTCGACTGGCGTGACGGGGACGTGCTCTGACGATCCGTCACGCTGCCGCCCGTACCAGGATCTTGCCCGTGTTCCCGCCCCGCAGCATCGACAGGAACGCCTCCACGATCAGCTCGAAGCCGTCCACCACCGTCTCGTCCAGGGCCAGCGTCCCGGCGCGCAGCCGCGGTACGGCGAACTCGTACAAGTCCTCCTGCGCGTCCCGGTGGTCGCGCACCAGGAAGCCCTCGATGCGCAGGCTCTTCTCCACGACATCGGCGTGGTTGAAGAGCACGGGCGGCGCGTCCGGGGTGTTGTACTGGCCGACCGTGCCGATGCGCACCACTCGCCCGCGTTCGCGCAACGCGCCCACCGCGGCGGCGAGTTGGTCGCCCCCGACGTTGTCGACGAACAGGTCGATGCCGTCGGGGGCAGCTTCGGCGAGGAGTTCGGCCACGGGGGCGGTGCGGTAGTCGAAGGCCGCGTCGTAACCCACGTGCCCCGTCAGGTACTTGACCTTCTCAGCCGATCCCGCGCTGCCGATCAGCCGGCCCGCCCCCAGCAGCTTCGCGAAGCGTCCTGTCGCCGTGCCGACTCCGCCCGCCGCCGCGGACACGAACACGTCGTCGCCCTCGCGGAGTCGAGCGATCCGGGTGAGGCCGACGTACGCCGTCAGACCGGTGCCGCCGAGCACGCTCAGGTAGGCGGACAGGGGCACCCCGTCGTGGTGGGGGAGCCGGCGGACCTCCTCGGGCCGCAGGACCGAGTGGGTGCGCCAGCCCTCGCGGTGGAAGACGATCTCGCCCTCGGGCAGTGACGGGTCGCGGGAGGCGACGATCCGGCCGAGGGCGCGGCCCTCCAGCGGGGCGTTCAACTCGAAGTCGCCGTCCATCATTTCGCGGTGGTAGGGGTCGACGGACCAGTAGAGGTTCTCGACCAGGGCGGTGCCCGGAGCCGGTTCCGGAACGGGTGACTCCACGAAGCGGAAATGGGCGGGCGTGGGGAAGCCGGTCGGGCGGGACGTCTGGTGCACGGTGAGCGCGATGTCGGACTTGGTCATGGGACGGGACCGTAGGCAGGAATGCGGGGGTCGGGGAGAGGGTTGCGCTCATGGAACGAGTCGGTCCATGAATCATCCTCATAGCAGCAGGTGGGAGACCCCGAGTGCAGTCTGTCGATCTTGCGCCGCAGGAGCTCAGGACCCTGGTCGCGGTGGCCGACGAGGGTGGTTTCTCGGCCGCCGGTGCCCGGCTCGGGAGCACCCAGTCCGCCGTCTCGCACGCGGTGCGCGGCATCGAACGGAAGCTGGGCGTCGTGCTGTTCGAGCGCGGGCGGTACGGTGCCCGGCCCACGCCCGCCGGTGCGCGGGCCGTCGCGCACGCACGCCGTGTGCTGCGGATGCTGGAGGTGATGGTCGCCGAGACGCGGGGCGTCCAGGCGGCCGTGGTCGGTGGGCCGTTGCGCATCGCCGCCTTCCGGAGCGCGGCCCTGCATCTGCTGCCGCCGGTGCTGGAGCGCCTCGCCGTCTCCCACCCCGGGATCGAGCCGACCGTGCGGGTGGTCCGCGAGATCGGGCCCGGCACCGCCGGCGAGGTGGCCGAGGGGCGCGCGGACCTCGGTATCGCGACCGTCGGCACCGGTCAGCCGGTCCCGCCGGGGCTGGTGGGCGACGTACTCCTGGAAGAGCCGTACGCGCTGGTGCACCCGGCCGGTCACCCGGCGCCGCGCTCGCTGCCGCTGGTCGACTGGGCCGAGAACTGCTCCTCGTACACCCGCGCCTGGTGGGCCGCGCAGGACTGGATCCCGGCGGCGACGGTGCGCGCCGAGGACGACGGGGCGGTGCTCTCCATGGTGGGCAGCGGTTTCGGCATGGCCATCATGCCCAGGCTCTCCCTCACCGGGGCGCCGCCCTCGGTCGAGGTCACCGATCTCGGGGTGCGGCGGCCGACGCGGAAGGTCGGCTATGTGACCACTCCCGAACTGGCGGCGACGACGGCCGTCAGGGCCCTCGTCCGCGAACTCCGGGCCGGAAGGAAACCGCAGGTCAGCGCCGTGTGACTCGTTTCACCGTCTCAGATAGTAGGAAGTCCGAGTAATTGTGGAGACAGATGCACGGTCCTGTCCTAGCTTTGTAGGAGCCGAACGTCTCGCTAGACCAAGCGAATGGCGGTCGTGAGCCGGACACCGTGCAGGCAACCCCTGTGGTCCGTCGCTCCCCGTCTCTCTGGGGGCACCTCCCACGCCCATTAGGCAGTGGGGGAGTCTCGTAACCCCCTTCAGTACTCCAGGAATTATCGAAGGAGTCGGTTCCCCATGGCCGAGACGACCGCCCGCCGCCGAGTCCGCCACGTGCCCCGCACGAGCGAGTCGGAGCGCAAGAACGCCGCCGCTGCCCTCCAGCGCGCCCTCGACCGCCGGGACAACGGCGGAGAGACCGGCCACTGAGCCGACGTAACGCCTTGAAGTCTTAGAGCACGCCCACAAGCCGGGAGCCGCGCCCGCACGGGGTGCGGCGCGGTCTCAGTGACCGCGCCGCACCTCGAAGTGGTCGATGCGCTTGCCGTCCCCGTCCAGGGCCGAGACCTTGAGCCGGGGCGTACTGCCGCTCTCCGCCTCCACCGAGAGGAGGGAGAAACCCCGGTAGCGCACCCGCGACCACTCCACCGTCTCCGCCTTGGTGTGCTGCCCCTTCGCCCACTGCACGGTGTCGACCGTCCCGTGCCGCGTGACGTGCCCCTCGTAGCTCTCCTTGACGCCCGCCGGGAAGCCGTACAGATCGCGCCCGCCGCCGCCCGCCGTGACGTAGACGATCCCGTCCTTCGTCGGATCGGTGGACGCGCCGATCGGTACCGCCCTGCCGACCGCGTTGTCCCTGATCGCGTCGGTCCGCTCGTAGACGTGGTTGTGCCCGTTGATCACCAGGTCCACCTGGTGCTTCGCGAACAGCGGCAGCCACTCGGTCCGTACCCCGCCGTCGGATGCGTGCTGCGAGGTCGAGTAGGCGCAGTGGTGGAAGAAGACGACGACGAAATCGACCCCCTTCGCCGCCCGCAGCTCACGCAGCCTGCCGTCCAGCCACTTCGTCTGCTTCCCGTCCGTGTAACCGAGGTTGGCGGTGATCTCGTACGACACGTCGTTCGCGTCCAGCGCCACGATGCCGACGTTGCCGTAGACGAAGGAGTACACGCCCGGCGCGTGCGACGGGTCGAAGCCGTTCTCCGGGAGGGACCAGCGGGCGAGCTGGCCGCCGTAGCCGTCGGGGGAGTACCAGGCCTCCATGTCGTGGTTCCCGGTCGTCACCATCCACGGGACGGACCGGGAGACGGGCTCGTTCTGCTTGAGGAACAGGTCCCAGTACGTCGGGTCGTAGCCGTCGGTCGTCTTGCCCTGGCCGTTGGTGTCGGCATAGCAGATGTCGCCCGCGTGGAGGTGGAAGGCGGGGTCCTCGCGCAGGATCACGTGGTCGTTGGCGGCGGCCGCGTTGCTCACGCCCTGGTCGCCGAAGGCCGTGAACACGAACTTCTCGGGGTTCGCCGGTGCCGTACGGAACGAGCCGATCGTCGGGCGGTGTGCCGGTGCCGTCGGGTCGTAGCCCTCGTGGCCGACGCCGTAGTAGTACGTCGTGCCGGGGCGGAGGTTGGTGAGCGCCGCGTGGACGTAGTACTGCTCGACGGCCGGGCGGACGCCGGTCAGTCCGGGGGTGTGCAGGTCGCGTACCTCGGCGGTGATCCGGCGGCTCAGGTCGTCCGGCCTTGTCCCGACGCGCACGTACGGCTTCCTGACCGCGAACGGCACCTGCCAGGAGATCCGCATCTCCGTCTTCGGGTCGGCGCCGAAGGCGAGATGGCGGCCGAAGGGGGTGACGACGGCGCCGGGCACCTTCGACGTGGCGGGGGCATTCGTCTTTACGGCGGCTGCCTTCTGGTCGCTGGTTCCTGTGCCACCGGCCGCGCACCCCGTCAGCAGCCCGCCCGCCGCCACCGCGCCCGCCGTCACCAGGGTGCGGCGCCTGGTCAGCTTCGTGCGCAGGTACTCGTACTGCTCGGCCATGCTCATCCGGGCCGCGAGGTGTTCCGGGATGCCGCAGTCGGGTGTCTCCATGTCGATGAAGCTCCCCCAGAAGTCCAACGGCCTCCCGGCAATGGGGTGAACACCGGTCGAACGGCCGACATCGGCGCCCGAGAACCATCCGTACCCGTCCGCACCCGTCCGCATCATGGACACCCGGTGTCATCCCATGGGACGCGGAGTACGGTGTCGGGCATGTCTCGCAGCATCGATCTCGCAGTGATCCCGGGTGACGGCATCGGTCAGGAAGTCGTGGCCGAAGGTCTCAAAGTCCTCTCCGCCGTCCTTCCGCAGGATGTGAAGCTGGAGACCAAGGAGTTCGACTTCGGCGCCCGGCGCTACCACGCCACCGGTGAGACCCTCACCGACGCCGACCTGGCCGCGCTGAAGCCGCACGACGCGATCCTGCTGGGCGCGATCGGTGACCCGAGTGTTCCGTCCGGGGTGCTGGAGCGCGGCTTCCTGCTGAAGCTCCGGTTCGCCTTCGACCACCACGTGAACCTGCGGCCGAGCAAGCTGCTTCCGGGTGTGGCGACCCCCCTCGCCGGTGAGCCGGAGATCGACTTCGTCGTGGTCCGTGAGGGCACCGAGGGCCCGTACACCGGCAACGGCGGCACGATCCGCAAGGGCACCGAGCACGAGGTCGCCACCGAGGTCTCCGTCAACACGGCCTTCGGTGTCGAGCGCGTCGTCCGTGACGCCTTCGCCCGCGCCCAGGCCCGCCCGCGCAAGAAGCTCACGCTGGTCCACAAGAACAACGTGCTGACCTTCGCGGGCCACCTGTGGACGAACGTCTTCAACAAGGTCGCGGCCGAGTTCCCCGAGGTCACCACCGACTACATCCACGTGGACGCGGCGACGATCTACCTCGTCACCGACCCGGCCCGCTTCGACGTGATCGTCACCGACAACCTCTTCGGCGACATCATCACCGACCTCGCCGCGGCCGTCTCCGGCGGCATCGGCGTCGCCGCGAGCGGGAACATCAACCCGTCCGGCGAGTTCCCCTCGATGTTCGAGCCCGTGCACGGCTCGGCCCCGGACATCGCGGGCCAGGGCAAGGCCGACCCCACCGCCACGGTCCTGTCCGTCGCCCTCCTGCTGCGCCACCTCGGCTACGAGCCCGAGGCCGTCCGCATCGAGGAAGCCGTCTCCGCCGACCTCGCGGACCGCACCGGCAAGCCCGCCCGCAGCACCACCGAGATCGGCGACGCGCTCGCCGTACGAGTAGCCGGCTGACCCCGCCGCCACTCGAAAAACTCTCGCAGTATTTCGAAGCCGCCGGGTCGCATATGCACCCGGCGGCTTTTCTTACGTCCCCGCCGGGTGCCACCATCATCCCTGGGTCGCATTCACGCCGTTTTCGTCCACGGTCCTCCCCGCGCGATAATCGAACGCGGAGCCGCGGAATGAGGGAATGCTCGGACGTCCTAACACTGGCCACTGGCAGTCGAGGGGCGTGAGCGCGGCCCGTCACACACAACCGGTGAAGGACAACCACTCATGACGACGCCCACGATCGAGCTCAAGCCCTCGGCCTCGCCACTTTCCGCCGCCGAGCGCGACGCGATTCTGGCGAACCCCGGGTTCGGCCGCCACTTCACCGATCACATGGTGACGATCAAGTGGACCGAGGGCCGCGGCTGGCACGACGGCCAGCTCGTGCCGTACGGCCCGCTCTCCCTCGACCCCGCGAACATGACGCTGCACTACGCGCAGGAGATCTTCGAGGGCCTCAAGGCCTACCGGCAGGCCGACGGCTCCGTCGCCACCTTCCGCCCCGAGAAGAACGCCCGCCGCTTCCAGACCTCCGCCCGCCGCCTCGGCATGCCCGAGCTGCCGGTCGAGACGTTCATCGAGGCCTGTGACGTGCTGGTCCAGCAGGACCGCGACTGGGTCCCGGCGCACGGCGGCGAGGAGTCCCTGTACCTGCGCCCGTTCATGATCGCGACCGAGGTCGGCCTGGGCGTGAAGCCCGCCAACGAGTACCTCTTCCTCGTCATCGCCTCCCCGGCCGGCGCCTACTTCCCCGGCGGCGTGAAGCCCGTCTCCATCTGGGTCTCCGAGGACCACGTCCGCGCCGTCCCCGGCGGCATGGGCGACGCCAAGACCGGCGGCAACTACGCCGCGTCCCTCCTCGCCCAGGCCGAGGCCGCCGAGCAGGGCTGCGCCCAGGTCTGCTACCTCGACGCGGTCGAGCGCAAGTGGGTCGAGGAACTCGGCGGCATGAACCTGTACTTCGTGTACGGCAACAAGATCGTCACCCCCACTCTCACCGGCTCGATCCTGGAGGGCGTCACCCGCGACTCCCTCCTCACCCTCGCCCGCGACCTCGGCTACGAGCCGGAGGAGGGCCGGATCTCCATCGACCAGTGGCAGCGCGACTCGGAGAACGGCACGCTGACGGAGGTCTTCGCCTGCGGTACGGCCGCGGTCATCACCCCGGTCGGCACGGTCAAGCGCACCGGCGCCGAGTGGCACCAGTCCGACGGCGAGCCCGGCGAGGTCACCCTGAACCTCCGCGCGGCCCTCCTCGACATCCAGCGCGGCGACGCCGTGGACAAGCACGGCTGGATGCACCAGCTCGGCTAGACACGACTGCTCACCTCGGCGGCCGTCGCGGACCCGGTGTTCGCGGCGGCCTTCGTCGTCAACAGGACGAACGTCAGCCCGCCCACCACCCCCGACAGCAGGAAACTGCAGTCCACCCCGCCGGTGAGCGACAACAACGGCCCCTCGTACGACGGCAACGACACCGCCAGCAGACCGACCCCCGCGCCCACCGCCCAGGAGATCACCGCCGGGACGTTCCAGCCCGCGCGGTACCAGTAGATCCCGCCCCGGGAACGGCGGTTGAACACTTGCAAGGCATCCGCGTCGTACATCCCGCCGCACCGCACGAAGCCGATCAGCGTGATGACCGCCCACGGCGTCCCGATCGCCGTCAGGAGCAGCACGAAGGACGTCATCGCCGACTGCGCGTTCCAGGCGTAGTGCCCGACGAAGACGCACACCGTGGCGACGATCGCGACCGTGCAGGTCGCCCGCGCCCGGGACGCGCGCGGCAGGATCGCGTCCAGGTCCAGGCCCATGGAGTAGAGCATCAGCCCGGCGTTGCCCACCGACCCCGCCGAGGCGGCGAGCAGCAGCGGGACCAGGTACCAGGTGGGCGACGCCGACACCAGCGGGCCCGCGTAGTCGAGAGCCGCCCGCGCTCCGAACGCCGTGAACGTGCCGAAGAGTTGGGGGACGAGGAGACCGGCGATCAGCCCGAGCCAGGTCGCGTGCAGGACCCGGCGTGAGGAGTGGCGGGCCGGTGAGATGTAGCGCGTGTAGTCGCCGAGGAGGGTGATGAACGCGATCGGCCCGGACAGTCCCGCCGCCACCGTCGCCAGACACCACGTCGGCCAGAACCCGCCCAGCAGATACCCGCCCGCCTCCGGCAGCGCGCCGGTCGTGAAGTGCGGGGCGTACGCGACCACGCCCAGGATCAGCAGTGCCGTCATGCCGACCGACAGCACCCGGGACATCGCGAGCAGCACCCGGTAGCCGTAGACCGCGCCCGCGACGGTCGCCCCGGCGAGCAGCGCGTACACGACGGCGTACGACGCCCCGCCCGCCGGCAGCCCGAACAGCCGCCCCAGCACACCCACCATCACATCGCCGCCGATCCACACCGTCAGCGCGGTGTAGCCGAGGGCGAGCAGCAGCCCCACGACCGAGCCGACCAGTCGGCCCCGCACCCCGAACTGGGCGCCGGACGACGTCGACAGGTTGGTCGCGGTGCGCAGCGAGACCAGCGCCAGCGGTGCCGTGAACACCGTCCCGACCACTGTGCCCGCGACGATCGACGACACGGAGGCCCACCAGCCGAGGCCGAACGACGGTGGCAGCCAGCCGAAGATGATCACGCCGAGACAGAGGTTGGAACCGAGCAGGATCGACACCAGATCACGCGGACCGCTGGTGCGTTCCTTGTCCGGGATGGTGTCGACTCCGCGCTGTTCGATCGGCATGGTGGGCCACCTTTTTCTTAGAGTGACGTTCAATGTGAACCGAAGGGTGGTCGCGCGTCAACCATTCCGGATAGGGGTTTCACGGTTTAGAGTGATGCTCTAAAGGAGGGATACGGGATGCGACTGACCCCCACGGAACGCGACCGGCTGCTGCTGTTCTCGGCCGCCGAACTGGCCCGCGCCCGCAAGGCGCGCGGCCTGCGGCTCAACGTGCCGGAGGCCACCGCGCTCATCGCGGACACGGTGTGCGAGGCGGCCCGGGACGGGAGGCGGCTGGCTGAGGCCATCGAGCGCGCCCGTTCCGTCCTCGGTCCCGACGACGTCCTGCCGGGTGTCGCCGACATCGTCACCGAGGTGCACGTCGAGGCGGTCTTCGACGACGGTTCGCGGCTCGCGGTGGTCTCGGACCCGATCGGCGGGGGACTGGCGGCCGATGCCCCGGGCGCGCTCCTCCCCGGCCCCGCGCACGCCGAACCCGAGGCCGTCGTCCGCGTCACGGTCACCAACACCGCGACCGTCCCCGTCTCGGTGACCTCCCACTTCCACTTCTTCGAGGCCAACCCGCGCCTCGACTTCCCCCGCGCCGAGGCCTACGGCATGCGGCTCGCCGTACCCGCCGGATCATCCGTCCGCTTCGGCCCGGGCGAGAGCGCCGAGGTCGGCCTGCTGCCGATCGGCGGCGAGCGGATCGCGATCGGTTTCGCGGGCCTCGTCGACGGCCCGCTGGACGCGCCGGGCGCGAAGGCGGAGGCGCTGCGCCGGGCAACTGCCTGCGGTTACCTGGGAGTTGAGCTGTGAACCCGTACGAGTACGCCGCCACCCACGGCCCCCGCGCCGGCGACCGCGTCCGCCTCGGCGACTCCGGCCTGACCATCCGCGTCGAGTCCGACGCGCAGCGCTACGGCGACGAGTTCCTCGCCGGGTTCGGCAAGACGGCCCGTGACGGACTGCACCTCAAGGCCGCCGCCGTGCGCGAGACGTGTGACGTCGTGATCAGCAATGTCGTCGTGATCGACGCCGTACAGGGCATCCGGAAAGTGTCCATCGGGATCAGGGAAGGGCGGATCTGCTCCATCGGACGGGCCGGTAACCCCGACACCCTGGACGGGGTGGACGTGGTCGTCGGCACCGGTACCTCGATCGTGTCCGGCGAGGGGCTGATCGCCACCGCGGGCGCGGTCGACACCCACGTGCACCTGCTCTCGCCGCGCATCATGGAGGCGTCGCTCGCCTCCGGGGTGACCACGATCATCGGGCAGGAGTTCGGCCCGGTCTGGGGCGTCGGCGTCAACTCGCCCTGGGCGCTGCGCCACGCGTTCAACGCCTTCGACGCCTGGCCGGTCAACATCGGCTTCCTGGGCCGGGGTTCGTCGTCCTCGGACGCCCCGTTGGTCGAGGCACTGGCGGAGGGCGGCGCGTCCGGATTCAAGGTGCACGAGGACATGGGCGCCCACACCCGCGCGCTGGACACCGCGTTGCGGGTCGCCGAGGAGTACGACGTCCAAGTCGCCCTGCACAGCGACGGGTTGAACGAGTGCCTGTCGGTGGAGGACACCCTGCGGGTGCTGGAGGGTCGGACGATCCACGCCTTCCATATCGAGGGCTGCGGCGGCGGACATGTGCCGAACGTCCTGAAAATGGCGGGAGTTGCCAACGTCATCGGCTCCTCCACCAACCCCACCCTCCCCTTCGGCCGGGACGCGGTAGCCGAGCACTACGGCATGATCGTCTCCGTCCACGACCTGAAGACCGACCTGCCCGGCGACGCCGCCATGGCCCGCGACCGCATCCGCGCCGGGACGATGGGCGCCGAGGACGTGCTGCACGACCTGGGCGCGATCGGCATCACCTCGTCGGACGCGCAGGGCATGGGCCGGGCCGGTGAGACCGTGCGCCGTACGTTCGCGATGGCCGGGAAGATGAAGGCCGAACTGGGCGCCCCGGACGTCGGCCACGACAACGACCGCGTCCTGCGCTACATCGCCAAGCTGACCATCAACCCCGCGATCGCCCACGGACTTTCGCACGAGGTCGGCTCCATCGAGGTCGGCAAGCTCGCGGACATCGTGCTGTGGCGCCCCGAGTACTTCGGCGCGAAACCGCAGCTGGTGCTGAAGTCCGGCTTCCCGGCCTACGGCGTGGTCGGCGACCCCAACGCGGCGACCGACACCTGCGAACCCCTGGTCCTGGGCCCGCAGTTCGGCGCGCACGGCTCGACGCCCGCCGACATCTCCGTGGCCTTCGTGGCCCAGGCCGCCCTGGACCAGGGCAACGACGCGATGCCGACTCGGCGCCGACGCGTGGCAGTTCGCGGCACGCGGGGCATCGGGCCCGCCGACCTGCGGCTCAACTCCCGTACGGGAGCGGTCGATGTGGACCAGCGGACCGGGCTGGTCACCCTCGACGGCGAACCGATCCGCTCCGAACCGGCTGAGTCCGTCGCCCTCAACCGCCTCTACTTTCTGTGACACTTTCGCGAAAAGTGTCACACTTTTTGAAAGGTACCTCCCCATGCCCGCTGCCTCCGACGGCTTCCGGATGCCCGCCGAATGGACCCCGCACGAGCGCACCTGGATGGCCTGGCCCGGGCCCAACCCGACCTTCACCAACGCCGAGGAACTGGCCGAGGCCCGCGCCGCCTGGGCCTCCGTCGCCCGTGCCGTGCGCCGCTTCGAACCGGTGACGATGGTGCACGGGCCGGGGCAGGGCGAGTCGGCGCGCGAGCTGCTCGGACCGGACGTCGAGCTGGTCGAGCGGGAGCTGGACGACGCGTGGATGCGGGACATCGGCCCGACCTTCGTCACCGACGACAACGGCCAACTGGCCGCCGTGGACTGGACGTTCAACGGCTGGGGCGCGCAGAGCTGGGCCCGCTGGGAGCACGACTCCAAGATCGCCCGCCATGTCGCCGACCTGGCCGGGGCACCGGCGCTGAGCAGCAGCCTCGTCAACGAGGGCGGCGCGATCCACGTCGACGGCGAGGGCACGGTGCTGCTCACCGAGACGGTCCAGCTCGGCGCCGGCCGCAACCCCGGCTGGACGCGCGAGCAGGTCGAGACGGAGATCCACGCCAAGCTCGGCACCACAAAGGCCATCTGGCTCCCGCACGGCCTCACCGGCGACTACGGCGTCTACGGCACGCAGGGCCACGTCGACATCGTCGCGGCCTTCGCCGGGCCCGGCACCGTACTGGTCCACAGCCAGCGCGACCCGGCCCACCCGGATCACGCCCGCTCGCAGGAGTACCTCGCCCTGCTCCGCGCCGAGACCGACGCGAAGGGTCGCCCCCTGGAGGTCGTGGAGGTCCCGGCCCCGACCGTCCTCAAGGACGAGGACGGCGACTGGGTCGACTACTCCTACATCAACCACTACCTCTGCAACGGCGGGGTCGTGCTCTGCGCCTTCGACGACCCGGGCGACGAGATCGCGGCCGGTATCTTCCGCCGCCTCTTCCCCGAGCGGACGGTGACACTGGTGGACGCCCGTACGATCTTCGCGGGCGGTGGAGGCATCCACTGCATCACCCAGCAACAGCCGAAGATCTAGGGACCCAGCGGGAGGGAGTCGGACGATGGCCGGTGCGCGGAAGAACGCGCCGCCGCGCGAGGACGTACTCGCCGCAGCCATGCGCATGATCGCCGAACGCGGTCTGGAGCAGCTCACCATGGCGGCGCTCGGCCGCGAGGTCGGCATGAGCAGCGGGCACCTCCTCTACTACTTCCACTCCAAGGACGAACTCCTGCTCCAGGCCCTGGAATGGAGCGAGGGCAGGCTGGGCGCCGAGCGCGGCCGCCTGCTCACCCGCAGCACGGCCACGGCCCGCGAGCGCGTCGACGCGTACGTCGACCTGTACGTCCCGGACGGGCACCGCGACCCGCACTGGACCCTGTGGCTGGAGGTCTGGAACCGCTCGCAGAACGCCGATGACGAGGCCCGTGACCGGCAGGCCGCCATCGAGGGCGTCTGGCACCGCGACCTGGTCGCGGTGATCGCGGAGGGTGTGTCACGGGGGGAGTTCCGGCGCGTCGACCCGGACCGTTTCGCCGCCCGGCTCCGCGCTCTCCTCGACGGTTTCTCCATCCATGTGGCGATCGGGCTGCGGGGCACGGACCGGACGCAAGTTCTCGGCCATGTACGGGAGTTCATCGACGAGGGGCTCCTCGCGGACGCGTGACCTTCCGTCCCGGTTGTACGCAATAAGGCCGATTGACCGTATGGCCGATGCTGCGTTTGCCTCAAGGGGAGCCCTCGGCGCAAGGGCCCGGGGGAAGACAAGGTTTCGGGGGGAACCATGTTCATGTCCGCACGCATCACCGTCGGTCTCGCCGCCGGCGTCGTGCTCGCCTGCACTGCGGTGACCGCGACCGCCGCACCGCACACGCCCAGCGTCGAGCGGGTCAGCACCGGCACGCACCACACCCAGGCCGACGGCGCCTCCGCCGCGCCGGCGATCAGCGCGAACGGCCGCTATGTGGCGTTCACTTCGGCCGCGACCAACCTCGTCCCCGGCGACCGGAACGGCGTCGCCGACGTCTTCCTCCGCGATCTGCGCACCGGTCGTACCCAGCGCGTCGCCGAGGGTCCGGCGAGTGCCCCCGCGCTGAGCGGGGACGGCCGCTACGTCGTCTTCGCCACGGCGGCCCCGCTCGCGAAGAGTGACGACAACGGTGTCGACGACGTCTACCTCCTCGACCGCCGCACCCACCGCACCGAGCGGGTCAGCACCGGCCACCCGACCGCGGCGAACGTCCACATGATGCCCGCGATCAGCGCGAACGGCCGGATGGTCGCGTACGTGACCTCGGCCCCGGACGCCGCTCCGGGCGACACGAACGGCCGGGACGACGTCGTGGTCCACGACCGCGGGACAGGCCGGAACCAGCTGGTCCAGTACACGACTTCCGGTGTCCTGGCCGACGCGGACGCCCTGTTCCCCGCCCTCAGCGCGGACGGCCGGTACGTCACCTTCGACACCCCGGCCCTGCTCGATCCCGAGCACGCGGACGTCTCCAAGACGAGGCTCGTGTACCTGCGCGACCTGCGCACCCAGACCACGGAACTGATCAGCCGGCCGAACAGGTACGCCTACAAGCAGTACGCGGACGCCTCGTCGATCAGCGGGAGCGGGCGGTCGGTGGCGTTCGAGTCCAGCCTCTACTACCTGGTGCCCGACGACACCAACAAGGCCACCGACATCTTCGTGTACGACCGGACGGCACAGACCACCGTCCGGGTCAGCACCGCCGCCGACGGCACCCAGGCCGACGGCGCGAGCGGCGACGTGAGCCTGAGCGCCAACGGCCGCTACGCGGCGTTCAGTTCGAGCGCCACGAACCTCGTCCCGGGGGACACGAACGGCGTCGCCGACATCTTCGTCAAGGACCTGCGCACCGGGGCGATCCGCCAGCTGACCGGTGGTGCCGACGGAGCCTCCAGTGTCGTCGCCCTCGACGCCGACGGTCGTACCGCAGCGTTCTCCTCCGCGGCCACGAACCTCGTCCCGCGCGACACCAACAGGGTCCCGGACGTGTTCATCCACCGGCACTGAACGACCGACCACCATCAACAGGGGGAACAGATCGTGGACATCAGAGCACGGGCCGCACTGGCCACCGCCCTCGTCACCGCCGCGGTGACCCTGGCGGGAACGACGGCGAGCGCCGCACCCGAGATCCCTTACACCGAGCGCGCCAGCCTCTCCACGAGCGACGGGCAACTGACCGACGCGTCGTTCGGGGCGGCCGCGACGGACGACGGTGTCGTGTTCACCACGAACGCGGCCGTGGACAGCGGGGACACCAACGGCCAGTCCGACGTCTTCTTCCGCAGCTCGACCGGGACGCACGCGGTCAGTTACGCGGCGAAGCCCGGCGACGTCATGGCCGACGGCCCCTCCTACGAGCCGTCGGCCTGTTCCACCGGCCGCATGATCGCCTTCGTCTCCCAGGCTGCCGACCTGACGACGATTCCACGCCAGGACCACGAACCGCTGATCTATGTGCGCAATCGCAGCGTCGGCAAGATCAGCCCGTTGCCGCGCAGTTATCAGGGAGTGCCGTTCACGTCGATGGGCGGTCCGGCGATCAGCTTCGACTGCCAGTGGGTCGCGTTCGTGGCCACGCTGCCCTCCACGCCCGACCACGTGGAGCAGGCGCGCGTCTACCGCTACCGCGTCTACGACGGCTCGATCGCGCCGGTCAGCCAGGTCTCCGAGGACGGCTCACGCGCCGCGGGCCGGCCCTCGATCAGCGCCGACGGCCGCCACATCGCCTACCAGTATTCGATCCCGCACCCGGGAGGCCCCGCCAACGACAGCGACATCTACGTACGTGACATGGAGACCGGGACCCTGGAGAAGGCGTCCGTGGCGCGGAACGGGGGAGCGGCGAACCGCGAGTCCACCGGACCGTCGATCAGCGCGGACGGCCGCCGGGTGGCCTTCGACTCCTACGCGTCGAACCTCGCGCACGGGGACACCAACGGCAGCGCCAACGTGTTCGTCCGCGACCTCGACACGGGCCGCACGCACCTGATCAAGGGCCAGGGCAGGGGCGCCTTCACCTACGGGGCCTCGCTCAGCGCGGACGGGCTCCGGGTCGCCTACGAGTCCGGACGACTGGCCCGTCCGGACGGGCCGCGCCAGGTCTGGCTCGCGGACCTGACGGCCGGTACCGCACAGCTCGTCAGCGCGAACGCGCGGGGCGGCCCGGGTGACGGGTCCTCGACGGACCCCTCCGTCCAGCCGGACGGACTGGCCGTCGCCTTCGCGTCGTATGCCGATGACCTGGTGCCTGACGACACCAACGGCACGCTCGACGTGTTCGTACGGCACCTGAGTTGATCAACCGGCTGTTCGCATCATGAGACGGACGGTGAGCACGGACGCGGGGTGTGCCAAACTGCGTCCGTGTTCTCGTTCGCCACGATTATTGGCAGCAGGCGCGCCGGTCCGCAGTGACCGCCTCGTACGACCAGGTACGGGCGGCCACCGTCGTCACTCGACCCGCGCGCAGACCTCTCGCACCCGCGAGGGGTTTTTCGCTTTTCTGGCCCACCTTCAGCCGGGAAAGCAGTGCGAGGGATCATTGAGGGACGGTGGAGCCGGTCATTCCGGTACAGACCGAGATTCAGATCCTCAGGAGCCAGAGACCATGACGGAAACCAGCGAACTCGACGATTCGTTCCACGTCTTCGACACGACCCTGCGTGACGGCGCGCAGCGGGAGGGCATCAACCTCACCGTCGCGGACAAGCTGGCCATCGCACGGCACCTGGACGACTTCGGCGTCGGCTTCATCGAGGGCGGCTGGCCCGGCGCCAACCCGCGGGACACCGAGTTCTTCGCCCGCGCCAAGCAGGAGATCGACTTCAAGCACGCCCAGCTGGTCGCGTTCGGCGCCACCCGGCGAGCAAAGGCCAAGGCGAGCGAGGACCCGCAGGTCAAGGCGCTCCTGGACGCCGGCACCGAGGTCATCTGCCTCGTCGCGAAGTCCCACGACCGCCATGTCGAGCTGGCCCTGCGCACCACCCTCGACGAGAACCTGGAGATGGTCCGCGACACCGTCTCCCACCTCGTCGCCCAGGGCCGCCGCGTCTTCGTCGACTGCGAGCACTTCTTCGACGGCTATCGCGCCAACCCCGAGTACGCGAAGGCGGTCGTACGGTCCGCCGCCGAGGCCGGCGCCTCCGTCGTCATCCTCTGCGACACCAACGGCGGGATGCTCCCGGCGCAGATCCAGGCGGTCGTCTCCACCGTCCTCGCCGACACCGGCGCCCGGCTCGGCATCCACACCCAGGACGACACGGGCTGCGCGGTCGCCAACACCCTCGCCGCCGTCGACGCGGGCGCGACCCACGTCCAGTGCACGGCGAACGGCTACGGCGAGCGCGTCGGCAACGCCAACCTCTTCCCCGTCGTGGCGGCCCTGGAGCTGAAGTACGGCAAGAAGGTCCTCCCCGACGGCAAGCTCCGCGAGATGACCCGCATCTCGCACGCCATCGCCGAGGTCGTGAACCTCACCCCGTCCACGCACCAGCCCTACGTAGGCGTCTCGGCCTTCGCCCACAAGGCGGGCCTGCACGCCTCCGCGATCAAGGTCGACCCGGACCTGTACCAGCACATCGACCCCGAGCAGGTCGGCAACACCATGCGGATGCTGGTCTCCGACATGGCCGGCCGCGCGTCGATCGAACTCAAGGGCAAGGAACTCGGCGTCGACATCAGCGGCGACCGCGAACTGGTCGGCCGGGTGGTGGACCGCGTCAAGGAACGCGAGCTCAAGGGCTACACGTACGAGGCGGCGGACGCGTCCTTCGAACTCCTCCTCCGCGCCGAGGCGGAGGGCAAGGCCCGCTCCTACTTCGAGGTCGAGTCCTGGCGCGCGATCGTCGAGGACCGCCCCGACGGCACCCACGCCAACGAGGCCACGGTCAAGCTCTTCGCCAAGGGCGAGCGCATCGTCGCCACCGCCGAGGGCAACGGCCCGGTCCACGCCCTCGACAGCACCCTGCGCGTAGCCCTGGAGAAGATCTACCCCCAGCTAGCCAAGCTGGAGCTGGTCGACTACAAGGTCCGCATCCTGGAGGGCAAGCACGGCACGTCCTCCACGACCCGCGTCCTGATCGCCACGTCCGACGGCTCGGCGGAGTGGTCGACGGTAGGCGTCGCGGAGAACGTCATCGCCGCGTCCTGGCAGGCGCTGGCGGACGCGTACACGTACGGCTTGCTGCGCGCGGGCGTCGAGCCGGCCGAGTAGGCGATCCAGAGGTTCAGCAGGAGTCCTCGGCGAGCTTCTCGAACTGGCCGAGGCTCATGACCTTGCCGTCGGCCCAGACCTGGCCGGGTTCGAGGGCAGTGATCTGCTCGGTGGTGAACTCCACGATCCCGTTGTACGAGTCACCGGTGATGTAGTGCCCGAAGACCAGCGTGTACGTGTGCTTCGGCAGGAGCCGCTGCTCGCCCCGGTGCCGGGCCCGCCAGGCCGCCGGCGGCGAGAACAGCGGGAACTCGGCGTCCCCGCTCAGCTTCTCCTTCCGCACATCCCACCCCGTGGTGACCGGCCCACCCTGAGCGCTCGCGGCCGACCCGTCGAGCGACGGCGACTGGTAACTGTCGTCCCCGCACGGCCGGATGAGCGCGTACGGCACCCCGTCCGCCCCGAGCCGTATCCCGGCCAGCGGCAGATCGACGGCAGCGCACCCGCTGAGCAGCAGACACCCCGCCACCGCACCCGCAACCGCCGCCGCACACCGACGACCCCGCGCCCGGCTCAGCACTTGTCGTCCACAAGGTCGTCGAAGTCGTCCCGGCTCATCGCGCGGTCGTCGGCCCAGACCTGGCCGGGGTGCAGCGACGTGAGGTCCTTCGCGGTGAAGTAGAGATCGCCGGTGTACTGGACGCCGCCGCCCTCGAACACCTTGAACGTCAGGGAGTAGGTGCGGCCGGGCGCCAGCTTCTGCGGCCCGGTCGCCTCGGTCCGCCACGAGCGGGGCGGCTCGAAGAGCGGGAACGTCGTCGTGCCGAAGGGCTCCAGCGGGGGCCCTACCAGGGGTGTCCGCCAGCCGGTGCCCAAGCTTGGGCTCTCCGCGCTTGGGCTCACCGCTGTCTCGCTCGTCGGGTCGACCATTTCCTCCTCGGTCCAACTGCCGAGGTCGATGTCCCCCGCGCGGTCGTGACCGCACGGCTTCACCAGCACGACCGGCTGTCCGTCCGTGCCCAACCAGGCCGCCGCCAATGGGAGTTGCGCGGGACTGCACGCGCTCAGTAACCCCACCCCGGCCGCCACACCCACAACCGCCCCCACGACACGTTTCATGTCCCGCCCCCCGTCGAGGGCGGGACATGACCCGCCCCGCCTACTGCAGATGCCACTTCTGGTTGGCAGCCCCCGAGCACGTCCAGATCTGCGCCCGAGTCCCGTTCGTAGACGTATTGCCCGTCACATCAAGGCACTTGTTGGCCGCCGTATTCACCACATCACCGGTGGTCGCGTTGTACGACCACTGTTGCGCGGCGGTTCCGTTGCAGTCGTACAACTGCACCTTGGCCCCGTCAGCCGTCGAAGCCGACGTCACGTCAAGGCACTTGCCGAGCGAGCGCACCGTGCCGTCGGTGCCCACGGTCCACTGCTGGGCGGTCGAGCCGTTGCAGTCGTAGAGCTGGACGGCCGTGCCGTTGGTGGTCGAACCCCCGGCCACGTCGAGGCACTTGCTCGCGAGGCCGACGAACGCGCCGGTCTGGCTGCCGCCGCCGGACTGCGTGCCCGCCCAGGTGAACGTCGCGGACGTCTTGCCGGGGAGGGAGTAAGTCGCGTGCTGGCCACCCCAGTTGATGGTCACCGTCTTCGCCGTGGACGCGTCGTTGTACGCGATCAGCGCCTTCGAGCCGTCCGGGTTGCGCCACGCCACGTTCGGCACGTTCGTGGACGCGGTGGAAGCGATCCGCTGGGCGCCCGGCCGTACGAACTTCGTCAGCTGGCCCATCGTGTAGTACTCGACGGTGTAGTCCACGGTCCCGCTCGCGCCGTCACCGTTGTGCACGGTGATCAGGCCGGTGCAGGTGCCGCAACCGCCGTTGTGCGGGCCCATGTTCTGGTCCACGGCCAACGACCACTTGGTCACCGACTTCGCCCAGTTGCGGGTGTAGTCGATGATGTTGTTCATGTCCTCGCGCTGCTGGTTGGCGATCCAGGTGCCGCCGGAGTGCTCGGTGCCGAAGGCGTCCAGCGTCGGGTACTGGTTGTGGACGGTGGTCTGCTTGGCGATGTCACCGCCGTAGCCGTGCCAGGCGATCCCGCCGAAGTTGGGGTTCGAGCGGACGGCCGCGTCGTCCACGGTCGCCGCCGCGTACGAGTCGTAGACGTCCCAGTTCCAGTCGTGCGCCAGCACCTTCGTCGTCAGGCCGGACGCGTTGAGCTTCGGCAGCAGCTCACTCTTGGTGAAGTACGCGAGCCCGGACGCGTTCCAGCTCATCGACGGGTAGCCGGAGCAACACGTCGGCTCGTTCTGGACGGTCACGTACGAGACCGGAACGCCCTGATCCTTGTACGCCTGGAGGTACTTGACGAAGTAGTTGGCGTAGGCGCCGTAGTCCTCGGACTTCAGCCAACCCCCGTTGAGGGAACCGCTGTCCTTCATCCACGCCGGCGCCGTCCATGGCGAGGCCATGACAGTCAGAGACGGGTTCAGTGAGAGCGCCTGCTTGGTGAGCGGCACGACATCGGCCAGGTCGTGCGCGATCGAGAAGGAGTTGAGGTTCGGGTCGGTCTGACCGGCCGCCACGTCGTCGTACGAGTAGCCGTACCGCGCCAGGTCGGAGGCGCCCATCGGGTTGCGCAGGAACGACAGGCCGATCCCGTCGGTCGGCGAGAACAGCTTGGTCATCGTCGCGTTCCGCGTCGCCGTCGACAGCGCGCCGCTGCTGTTCATCAGCCAGGCCGCCGTGTCCGTGAAGGACGCGCCGCCCCCGGTGAAG
The DNA here is from genome assembly GCF_045162825.1 of Streptomyces prunicolor. NCBI lineage: Bacteria > Bacillati > Actinomycetota > Actinomycetes > Kitasatosporales > Streptomycetaceae > Streptomyces > Streptomyces prunicolor. The sequence continues at coordinate 7,683,346 of NZ_CP108676.1, forward strand.
GTCTGGTAGCGAGTGTTCTCGTCGACGGTGATGTTCTCGCCGGTGCCACCCGTCCCGGACGAGAAGGCGAACGGCGTCTGGGCCTGGAGGCCGCGGGTGACATGGCGTCCGGCGGCGTCGTCGGTGGTGGTGAGCCAGGCCGTGACCTGTTCACCGGCAGCGTGCGCGGGGGGTACGGCCGCGGTGAAGCCGGCCACGGAGAGCAGTCCGGCGAGCAGCAGCCGGGCCGTGCGGGGGGTTCTCCTGGACATGGATGCGTTAGCCCTTCCTGACGAGATGTCTTGACGGGTCTGCGGGCCGTTAGTTAACTCACGGCGTGATCTAAGTCATGAGTGAACTGTGCGAACCCAGAGTGAACCAGAGCTCCAGAGCCGAGGGAAGGTCCATGCCAAGAACCGCCCTGCTCGTTTCCACCGCCCTGTGCGCCGCGCTGCTGTCACCGGCCGCCGTCTCCCAGGCGGCCGCCGCCGCCGATCCGGCCCCCACCCCCGTCGACCGCTTCGAGGGCGAGGTGCCCTTCGCGAGCCAGCCCGCCGAGGGCATCTTCACCTGGGGCGGTGACACCGACGACCCGCCCCAACTCGCCCTGACCGCGAGACCGGACGCCCCCGAGGGCGAACACGTACTCTCCGGCACCTACGACATCAGCGGCTACGGCGGCTTCACCCACGACTACGCCGCGACCGCGCCCGCCCACGACTGGTCGGCGCACCAGGGCATCCGGTTCTGGTGGGACGGCCAGAACACCGGCAAGGCCACCAACTTCGAGATCAAGGACGGCGGCGCGAACGGCGAGGCCTCCGAGCTGTGGACGACATCCTTCACGGACGACTTCACCGGCTGGAAGCAGATCGAGATCCCGTTCACCAACTTCGTCTACCGCACGGACTACCAGCCCGTAGGCGGCATCGACCACGTCCTCGGCCTGACCCAGATGTGGGGCTACGCGGTCACGCTCCCGGCCGGCGTCAAGAGCCAATTCGCCATGGACGACGTCGAGTTGTACGGCAAGGCCGACCAGTCCCTGCGCGCCTCCGTGACCACCGACGCGGCCGTCTACCCGGTCAAGGAGGGCGGTACGGCCACGGTCAAGGTCACCGTCGCCACCACCGGCGCCGTCCCGCTGGACGACCCGGTGACCGTCGCCTACGCGCCGGACGGCGGCACCGCCACCTCCGGCAAGGACTACACCCCGGTCTCCGGCACCCTCACCTTCCCGGCGGGCACCGTGTCCGGCACCACCCAGACCGTCAAGGTCCGCACGCTGAAGGACAGGTCGGCAGAGAACGCCGAGACGATCCCGCTCAAGCTCACGGTCACCGGCGCCAAGGCCCCGGCCGAGAACCCGCAGGTCGTCGTCGACGCGCACGGACTGCCGTACCTGGACAGCAAGTTGCCCATCAAGAAGCGCGTCGCCGACCTCGTCAAGCGCATGTCGCTGGAGGAGAAGGCCGGGCAGATGACCCAGGCCGAGCGCGGCGGTGTGGGCACCGGCGCCGACGTCGCCACCTACGACCTCGGCTCCCTGCTCTCCGGCGGCGGCTCGACCCCGACGCCCAACACGGCAGCGGCCTGGGCGCAGATGATCGACTCGTTCCAACTCCGGGCGCAGGCAACGCGGTTCCAGATCCCGCTGATCTACGGCGTCGACGCGGTGCACGGCCACAACAACCTGGCCGGTGCCACGATCATGCCGCACAACATCGGCATCGGCGCCACCCGCGACCCCCAACTCGCCGAGAAAACAGGCGCGGTGACGGCCAGTGAGGTCCGCGCGACCGGCGTCCCGTGGGACTTCGCACCCTGCCTCTGCGTCACCCGTGACGAACGCTGGGGCCGCTCCTACGAGTCCTTCGGTGAGGACCCGGCGCTCGTGCAGTCCATGGAGACGATGATCCAGGGTCTCCAAGGCGCCGCGAACGGCAAGCAGTTGAAGGACGACGACAAGGTCCTCGCCACCGCCAAGCACTTCGTCGGCGACGGCGGCACCGCGTACGGCTCCTCCACGACGGGCACGTACACGATCGACCAGGGCGTCACCACGGTCACCCGGCAGCAGCTGGAAGCCATCCATCTCGCCCCCTACCAGACGGCCGTCGACCGGGGCATCGGCACGGTCATGCCGTCCTACTCCTCGCTCGACATCGTCGGCGACGGCCTGGGCCCGGTGAAGATGCACGCCCGTGCCGACATGATCAACGGCGTCCTCAAGAACCGGATGGGCTTCGACGGCTTCGTCATCAGCGACTGGAACGCCATCGACCAACTCCCCGGCGACTACGCGTCCCACGTCAGCACCTCGGTCAACGCGGGCGTCGACATGATGATGGTCCCGTACAGCTACAAGGACTTCAGCTCGACGCTGATCGCCGAGGTGAAGGCGGGCCACGTCACCGAGAAGCGGATCGACGACGCCGTATCGCGCATCCTCACCCAGAAGTTCAAGCTCGGCCTCTTCGAGAAGCCGTACGCCGACACGAGCAACGCCTCGAAGATCGGCTCGACTTCGCACCGGGCCGTGGCGCGGCAGGCGGCGGCCGAGTCGCAGGTGCTGCTGAAGAACGCGAACAACGTCCTCCCGCTGAAGAAGTCGCAGAAGGTCTACGTCGCCGGTTCCAACGCCGACGACCTCGGCAACCAGACCGGTGGCTGGACCATCACCTGGCAGGGCGCGTCCGGCACCAACACCACCGGCACGACGATCCTCCAGGGGATGAAGAACGCCGGCGGGAATGTCACCTACTCCAAGGACGCGTCCGCTTCGACCAGCGGTTATGACGTGGGCGTGGTCGTCGTCGGCGAGACCCCGTACGCCGAGGGCATCGGCGATGTCGGCAACGGCAACGACCTGACGTTGACCCCCGCCGACCAGGCAGCCGTGGACAAGGTGTGCGCGGCGATGAAGTGCGCGGTGCTGATCGTCTCCGGGCGCCCGCAGTTGATCGGGGATCAACTCCCCAAGATCGACGCCGTGGTGGCCTCCTGGCTGCCCGGCACGGAGGGCGACGGCGTGGCCGACGTGCTCTACGGCAAGCGGTCCTTCACCGGCCAACTCCCGGTCACCTGGCCGAAGTCGGAGGCCCAGCTCCCGATCAACGTCGGTGACACGTCGTACGATCCGCAGTTCCCGTACGGCTGGGGACTGACGACGCTGACGAAGGCGCCGACGGGTGGCACGGCCACCCTGAAGGCGCTGGTGGCCGCCGCGGGGAAGACCCGGTCGTCGGCGACCGGCAAGGCGCTCGTCACCAAGGCGCGGCTGATCGTGCAGGCGAAGGTGGGCCAGAACGTCACGGCGGCGGTGTCGAAGCCGTTCGCCGACGCGGACCATCTGCTGCTGACCGGCAAGTACGCGGCGGCCGTGAAGAAGCTGGAGGAGGCGTACCGGGCGGCGTAGGTCCTGCCCGATGACTCACCGCACCCCCCGCGGCCTCAACGGCGCGGGGGGTGCGGTGAGTTGGTGTCGGCGGGCAGTTCCACCGTGACGCGGAGCCCACCGTCCGGGCGCGGGGTCAGCGTGAGGGTGCCGTCGTGTGCGCCGGTGATGGTCTTCACGATCGCCAGGCCGAGGCCGACTCCCTCGTGGTCGGTACGGACGCGCTCGGTGCCGCGCTGGAACGGCTCGGTGAGGGTCGAGACCTGGTGGGCGGTGAGCGGGTCGCCGGTGTTCTCGACCGTGAGGACGACGGTCCTGGCGCGGACGGCGGTGGTCACCCACACGGTGCCCCGCTCGGGCAGGTTGTGGACGATCGCGTTCTGCACGAGGTTCGTGGTCAGTTGGAGCAGAAGCGTCTGCGAACCGTGCGTGGGGGTGATGTCGCCGCCGGTCTCGACGGTGACGCCGTGTTTCTCGGCGAGCGGGAGGAGCGTCTCGGTGGCCTCTTCCGCAAGGAGGGAGAGGTCGACGGGTGCGCGGGTGAAGGACCGCTGGTTGGCGCGGCTGAGCAGGAGCAGGGCCTCGGTGGCGTCGATCGCCCGGGTGTTGACGGTGTGCAGGCGGTCGATGATCTGGCCGGTGTCGTGGTCCGGGTCGGCGCGGGCCAGGTCGAGCAGGGACTTCGAGATCGCCAGCGGGGTGCGCAGCTCGTGGGAGGCGTTGGCCGCGAACCGCTGCTGTTCGGCGACGTGGGCTTCGAGCCGGGCGAGCATCGCGTCGAAGGCGTCGGCGAGTTCGCGGAACTCGTCCTTGCGGCCCGGCAGTTGGATGCGGTGGGACAGCGAGCCGTCCGTGGCCATCCGGGTGGCGTCCGTGATGCGGGTCAGCGGGGCGAGCATGCGGCCGGCGAGGATCCACCCTCCGACCAGGCCGAACACCAGCAGGAACCCCAGGGCGACGGCGGCGACCGGAGCGAAGGCGCGCAGCACGGACAGGGTGTAGTCGGGCTGGATGATGAGCCCGATGTGGGGCACCCGCGTCAGGAACAACCACGCGGCGGCGAGCAGCAGGACACCGGCGAGCATGAGGAATCCGACGTAGCTGAGGGTGAGTTTGAGACGGACGCTCAACCCGGGTGCCCTATCCACGGTCTTCCCCGTGGGCTCCGTCGTCTCCGGCCTCGGGTCGCGCGTCGATGCGATAGCCGACACCCGGCACGGTGGCGATGATCCAGGGCTCGCCGAGCCGCTTGCGCAGCGCCGAGACGGTGATGCGCACGGCGTTGGTGAACGGATCGGCGTTCTCGTCCCAGGCCCGCTCCAGGAGTTCCTCCGCGCTGACGACACCGCCCTCGGCGGCGACGAGGACGTCGAGCACCGCGAACTGCTTCCTGGTCAACGCGACATAGCGGCCGTCCCGGTAGACCTCCCGGCGGAACGGATCGACCCGCAGGCCCGCCAACTCCCGTACGGGCGGCCTGTTGTGGGCGCGTCTGCGGTCCAACGCCCGGAGCCGGAGCGCGAGTTCCTGGAGTTCGAAGGGCTTCGTCAGATAGTCGTCGGCGCCGAGTTCGAACCCGGTGGTCTTGTCGTCGAGACGGTCGGCGGCCGTGAGCATGAGGATCGGCATACCGCTCCCGGAGGCGACGATACGGCGCGCGACCTCGTCGCCGGAGGGACCGGGGATATCGCGGTCGAGGACGGCGATGTCGTACCTGTTGACGCTCAGCAGCTCCAGCGCGGTGTTGCCGTCACCGGCGATATCGGCCGCGATCGCCGCGAGACGCAGACCGTCGCGGATGGCCTCCGCGAGATAGGGCTCGTCCTCGACGATCAGAACACGCATACGTTTGATGCTGGAAGTCGACACATGTCGTTGATGCTAGAAGTCGGCACCTATCGTCCGCGTATCGAAAACCCGATACGCGCCGACAACACCGGGCGGCCTTTGCTGACGTGGTGATGATCCCCCGGATTCCCCTCGCCCCCTGGAAGCGCGGCCCGGTGTTCGCCGTGCTGGCCCTGCTGCTGGGTCTGCTCATGCTGCTGCACGCCCAGGTCCCGACCTTCGCGGGCATCGGCAGCCTGGTGGAGAACCTCCTGCCGTGGCTCGGCGTGTTCGTCCCGGTGCTGCTGGCCGGGGCGGTATGGCGCCGCTCCGCCTCGGCGACGGTCGCCCTGCTGCTGCCGGTCACGGTGTGGCTGAGCCTCTTCGGCGGGCTGCTCGTCGACAAGTCCCACCCGGGCGGCGACCTCACCGTGGCCAGCCACAACGTCAGCGCCGACAACCCCGACCCGACCGGCACCGCCCGCCAACTCGCCGCCTCCGGCGCGGACTTGCTGGCCCTGGAGGAGCTGACCCCGCAGGCCATGGGCACGTACGAGAAGGGGTTGGCGAAGGCGTACCCGTACCACGCGGTGCGGGGTACGGTCGGCCTGTGGAGCAAGCTGCCGCTGTCGGACACCCGGCCGGTGAATGTCGTACGGGGTGATGTCGGGCCGCTGGCGAAGACCAAGCCGGCCGACGCCCCGAAGGAACCGACCCGGGCACTGCGCACCACGGTGACCACGGACCTCGGGCCGCTCGCGGTCTACGTGGCGCACCTCGGGTCGGTCCGGTTGATGCCCAGTGACGGCTTCTGGACGGACTCGCGCGACTTCGGCGCCCGCACGCTGGGCAAGGCGGTCGCCGCCGAGCCGAACAAGCGGGTGGTACTCCTCGGCGACCTGAACGGCACCACGGACGACCGCGCCTTCCACACCCTCACCGCACGCCTGAGCTCGGCCCAGGAAACGGCAGGGAACGGCTTCGGCTTCACCTGGCCGGCGTCCTTCCCGATCGCGCGCATCGACCAGATTCTGGTACGGGGGGTGGAGGCGCGGAGCGCATGGGTGTTGCCCGGGACCGGCAGTGACCATCTGCCGGTGGCGGCCCGGATCAGCTGGTGAGCACCGGCCAAAGGGACCGACCTCGGGTAGCGTCGAGTCATGAAGGCCGTGATCCGGACCCGAAGCCTCCCGGGGCTACCGCTGGGGCTGCTGCTGGCCCTGCTGCTCGCCGCCCTGACCATGGCGTCCCCGGCCGCCGCGGACACCGGCGTCTCGACGATCGGCGACGCCCTGCGCAAGAGCCCGGTCTACGTCGACCCGTCGGCGAACGGCCAGCTGTCCACGGCGGACGCGGATGCCCTGACCAAGCGGATCAAGGACGCCGACAAGCCGGTGTTCGTCGCGGTCCTCCCCGCCGACTACCCGACGGCGGACCTCTTCACCAACCTCCGCACCGCCACCGGCATCACCGGCCTCTACGCGATCCGCCTCGGCGACCGTTTCGACGCCCGCGCCGACTCCCGGGTGCTGTCGAACGCGGCCGTGAAGAACCTGGTCAGCAGCGTCCAGGGCGAGGACGCGAAGACCCAGCTCACCGACTTCACGAACCGCGCGCTCGCCAGCATGGGCGGCTCCGCGCCCGCGTCCTGGGGCGGCTCGTCGGACGGTGGCGGGGGAGTCTCCGGTACGGCGCTGATCGTCGCGGGCGGGGTACTGGTGGCCGGTGGCGCGGGGGCGTACACCCTCGTGCGCCGCGGCCGTCGCCGCCGCGAGGAGGAGCAGCGCGCCGCGCTCGACAAGCTGCGGGTCGTCGTCGACGAGGACATCACGGCCTTCGGCGAGGAACTGGACCGCCTCGAATTCCACCCGGCCGAACCCGGCGCCGACGACGCGATGCGCGCCGACTACGAACGCGCCCTCGATGCCTACGAACAGGCGAAGTCGTACATGGCGGCGGCCACGAAACCCGAGGACGTCCGCTCGGTCACCCAGGCTCTGGAGGACGGCCGTTTCTCGCTCGCCCAACTCGCCGCCCGCCGCGAGGGCCGCCCGCTCCCCGAGCGCCGCGCCCCCTGCTTCTTCGACCCCCGCCACGGCCCCTCGGTCGCCGACGCCACCTGGACCCCGTCCGGCGGCGCACCCCGCGAGGTCCCGGTCTGCGCGGCCGACCAGGCCCGCCTCGCGGACGGCCGGGACCCGATGATCCGCGAGGTCGACACCGACTACGGCCGCCGCCCGTACTGGGACGCCGGCCCGGCCTACGGCCCCTGGGCAGGCGGCTACTTCGGCGGCGGCCTCCTCCCCGGCCTCCTCGTCGGCACGGTCCTCGGCAGCATGATGTCCACCCCGTCCTACGCCTCCGACTACGGCACGGGCTACGGCGACTTCGGCAGCGGCGGCTACGACGGAGGTGACGTCTCCGGCGCGAACTTCGACTCCGACGACTTCGGCGGAGGCTTCGGCGGCGGGGGAGGGGACTTCGGAGGCGGCGGGGACGGCGGCGGTGGAGGGGACTTCGGCGGCGGTTTCTGAAGGAGCGGTAGGGGGCGAGAAAACACGGGCCCGGCGCACATGTGGCATGTGGCGCCGGACCCGCGGAAGAAGGACGTACGTCAGAGCGAAGCCGCCGCCGACGCGATCGCGGAGGCGAACGTGGACACCTCGCTGTACACGCCGGGCGCGTTCGCGCGGGCGCACCCTATGCCCCAGCTGACGATGCCGACCTGGATCCAGGCGTTGGCGCTGTCCCGGCGGAACATCGGACCACCGGAGTCACCCTGACAGGTGTCGACCCCACCGGCCGTGTACCCGGCACAGATCTCGTCACTGGCGACGAGCCCGCTGTACCCGCTGTAGGTCCGGCAGGTGGCGTCACTGACGAACGGCACGGTGGCCTTGCGCAGATACCGCTGCTGGGCCCCGCCCTCACTGGCCGAACCCCACCCGGCGATGGTGAAGGTCCCGGTGTTGTACTGCGTGGTCGTGGCGATCTTCAGCGTCGGCACGGTGGTGATGGGCGAGGCGAGCTTGATGAGCGCCCAGTCCTTGCCGTTGCCGTTGTACCCCGGCGCCCGGTACACGTACGTCGACTTGACCTGGACCCGCCCGGTGGTGGACTGCAGGTCCACCACACCCGCGGTGGCGGTGATGCTGGTGTTGGCGCCGGTCCCGCTCACACAGTGCGCGGCGGTCAGCACGATCTGCGGGGTGTAGAGCGCACCACCACAGCCCATCGAGAGCCGGACCATGAACGGGAACTCGCCCTGCGTGGCGGTGGTTCCGCCGACGACGGGCGTGGGGGCGGCCTGTGCGGCCGAGACGGGCTGAAGGCTGGCGATCGCGAGAGCGGCGGCGCCGACGGCCGCGCATCTCTTGAGGGCGGTGAGGAGCTTCTTCAACGTGATGCCTTCCGTGGGGGTGGCAATGACGCGCACATGTCAATCGAGAGCATCAAAGAAATGCTCAATTTCTGACATGGGCTGGTCAAATCTGTTGATGGATTATGGGAACCCTGTGAACGTCCGCACAAGGGGTGTGTTTCAGCCATCGGTCAGCCGGTCCTCGGCACGACGAGTCCCGTCTCGTAGGCCATCACCACGGCCTGTGTACGATCCCGCAGCCCCAGCTTCGACAGAATGCGACTGACGTGGGTCTTCACGGTCTCCTCGCCGACGTGCAGGCGGGCGGCCAGCTCCGGGTTGGACAGGCCCTGGGCCAGCAGCCGCAGGACGTCGGTCTCGCGTGGGGTGAGGGCGTCAAGTGCGGTGCGCGCGGGGCCGGTTCGGGGCCGTTGGCGGGCGAACTCGGCGATCAGCCGCCGGGTGATCCCGGGTGCGAGCAACGCCTCACCGGCCGCCACGACCCGCACCGCGTCGAAGAGCCGCTCGGCGGTCACGTCCTTGAGCAGGAACCCGCTCGCCCCCGCGGTCAGCGCGTCGTAGACATGCTCGTCGAGGTCGAAGGTGGTCAGCACCAACACCCTTGGTACCTCAGGGCAGTTCTGGAGCCGCGCGGTGGCCTCGATGCCGTCCATGACCGGCATTCGTACGTCCATCAGCACCACGTCCGGTGACTCCTCGCGGCAGACGCGGACCGCCTCGGCGCCGTCGCGGGCCGTGCCGACGACCGTGAAGTCGGCCTGGGTGGCGAGGAGTCCGGCGTATCCGAACCGGACGATCTCGTGGTCGTCGGCGACGACGATACGGATGTTCACGACAGCGCCGCCTCTTCCTCCGGCTTGACGGGAAGCCGCGCCTCGACCAGGAAACCGCCGCCGGGAGCGGGCCCGGTGCGCAGTGTCCCGCCGACCGTCGCGGCACGCTCGCGCATCCCGAGCAGACCGTGACCGGAGAGGGCGGCGGCGGATCCCGGGCCGGTGGACCCCGGGCCGTTGTCACGCACGCGCACCGCCAAGTCCCCGTCCCCGTAACGGAGTTCTACGTCCACGGCGGCACCCGGCGCGTGTCGGCGGGCGTTGGTGAGGGCTTCCTGGACGATCCGGTACGCCGTGACCTCGATGCCGGGGTCGAGCGCGGCGACGGGCCCGCTGACGATGAGGCGGGTGCGGGAGCCGGCCGCGTCGCGTGACTCGTCGACCAGGTCGATGAGTTGGGCGAGGCCGGGCTGGGGGCGGCGTTGGACCCCCGTGTCGGCGTCCTCCCGCAGCACGCCCAACAGCCGCCGCATCTCGGTCAGGGCGGTGCGCGCCGTGTCGCCGATGGCGAGCAGGCGGGTGGCGCCCTCGGCCGGGAGCCCCGGGGTGGTGAGGCGGGCGGTCTCCGCCTGGACGGCGATCATCGAGATGTGATGCGCGACGACATCGTGCAACTCCCGTGCGATACGAGCCCGTTCACCCCGGGCGGCATGTTCGAGGAGGGTGTCCGCGAAGGCCTGTTCCGTCGCGCTGTGCGCCTGTGCCGTGCTGCGTACGTGGTGGGCGATGCCGGTGGCCGCGGCGGCGGAGGCGAGGGTCGCGACGAGGACGGCGACGATCCGGGTCGGTTCTTCCTGACTGCCGAGGGCGATCACGACGTAGGGCAGGACGAGCAGTCCGCCGAGGCGGGTGGCTCCGGCGCGGCCCAGCACGTAGACGCACACCAGTTGGGCCACGACCCCGCCGACGGTGAGGATGCCGAAGGGCACGAGGGACAGCACGCAGGCCGTACTGACGGCGACAGCGGTACCGCTGCGCGCGGGGCCACCGGACCCCAGTACGAGGGCGAGGGGCAGGGTGGAAGCGAGGGTGAGCAGCAGGAGGACGGCGAACCCAGCGCCCAAGTCGGTGCTGCGCAGCAGCATTTCGGAGAGCGCGAGAACACCCAGGACACCAGAGGCGACGAGATTCCCCGGCCCGCTTCTCTCCACAGCCACCCCCTCATTGTGCCGACCCCCGTCCGGCCCGGCGTCCCCCGCGCGAGGGACCTCCCGGGCGTGACGACGCACCGCACCGGCCGCCCTTAGCCTCCCTCACCATGAGCCACGCAACCGGCGCAACCGATGCAACCGAAGCGACCATCGAAGTCCGCGATCTGCGCAAGCGGTTCGGGCGGACGCTCGCGGTCGACGGACTGTCCTTCAGGGTCGAGCCCGGCACGGTGACCGGCTTCGTCGGACCCAACGGGGCGGGGAAGTCCACCACCATGCGCACTGTTCTGGGGCTGGACGCCCCCGACGGAGGACAGGCGTTGATCGGCGGCCGTCCCTACCACGCCCTGCGCACCCCGCTGTTGGAGGTCGGCGCGCTCCTGGACGCCGCCGCCCTGCACCCCAGCCGCCGGGGCCGCGACCACCTCCGCTGGCTGGCCCACTCGCACGGCCTGCCGATGCGTCGCGTGGACGAGGTCCTCGAACAGGTCGGCATGGAGCAGGCGTCCCGGAGACGGGCGGGTGGCTACTCCCTCGGGATGCGCCAACGCCTGGGCATAGCAGCCGCGTTGCTCGGCGACCCACCGGTCCTGCTGCTCGACGAACCGGTCAACGGCCTTGATCCAGAAGGCATCCAGTGGATCCGCACCCTCCTGCGCCACCTGGCCTCGGAGGGCCGCGCGATCCTCGTCTCCAGCCACCTGATGAGCGAACTCGAAGACACCGCCGACCATTTGGTCGTCATCGGCCGGGGCCGCCTGATCGCCGACACGGCGGTGGCCGACCTCCTTACGGCGGCCTCCGGCGACCGGGTACGGCTGCGCACGAGCAGTCGTACAGAAGCGATGGAACTGCTGGCGAGGGAGGGCGGCACGGTCGCCGTCATCGACCGGGACACCCTCACGGTCACTGGCCTGCCCGCCGAACGGATCGTGGAGCTGCTCGCCGCGTCCCGCGTCCCCTTCGCCGAAGTGGGCGCGCATAGGGCGACATTGGAGGAGGCGTATATGGAACTCACCCGGAACGCGGTCGAGTTCACGTCCACGTCCACGCCCGCCTCGGACGCGGACGAGGTGACCCGATGACGACTCCCACGAAAACCGTCCCGCCGTACCGCTCGGCCCTCCACCCCACCCGGGCCGGCTTCGGCCGTCTGCTGCGCGCGGAGTGGACGAAGTTCTGGACGGTCAGGGCCTGGCTGCTGGTGCTGGCGGTGGCGGCCGTGGTCACGGTCGTGATCTCCCAGATGGGCGCGAGCGGCTCCACCACCGGCGGCGGCCCTCCGGTCGTCCTCGGCCCGGGCGGCGAGGTGGTCAACGACTCCTTCCGCTTCACCCACCGCACGCTGACCGGCGACGGCACGATCACGGCGCGGGTCACCGGCCTGAAGGACGCCTCCGGCAAGGGACTTGGGCCCTGGACGAAGGCCGGGATCATGGTCAAGTCGAGCCTGAAGCAGGGCTCGCCGTACGTGGCGGTGATGGCGACGCCCGCCCACGGCGTCCGTATGCAGTGGAACTTCACCCACGACACGGCGGGCCCGAGCAGCGACCTGGCGAAGGCGCCGCAGTGGCTCAGGCTGAAAAGGCTGGGGGGAAAACTAACCGGCTATGCGTCGGTAGACGGTGAGAAATGGACCCCGCTTGGGGAGGTGGGAGTTGGTGGGGGGCTGCGGGGGACGGTTCAGGTGGGGCTGTTCCTGGCGGCTCCCGTCCACGAGATCGTGCACCGCTCCTTCGGCGGTACGAGCGAGGTGGCGGGCAGCGGCCAGGCCACCGGCACCTTCGACCGTCTCACCTTCCAGGGCAAGTCGACGGACAGCGGCTGGACGGCCACGGACATCGGCGCCCCGACTGCGGACGGCCCGAACAGCCGACCGGGTACGACGACGGTGACCGCGACCGGCACCTACACCCTCACCGGCCAGGGAGACATCGCCCCCGACGAGAACAGCCCCGACACGGTCCAGATGAGCTTCCAGGGAGTCTTCATGGGCCTCCTCTTCATGGTCGCCCTGGGCACGCTCTTCGTGACGACCGAATACAAACGGGGCCTGATCCGTACGACGTTCACGGCGACCCCGTCCCGCCTGAAGGTGCTGGCGGCGAAGACGACGGTGATAGCGGCGATCACCTTCACAACAGGCCTGCTGGCTACGGCAATCGGCTTCACCCTGGCCCAGAAGACCCTGCGCTCGAACGGCTTCAAGCCCCCGGAGTTCCCCGACCTCTCCCTCCTGGAGAACCCGGCCCTGAGGGCGGTGGTGGGCAGCGCGGTACTCCTGTCCCTGGTGGCGGTCCTGGCGCTGGCCGTAGGGGTGGTCCTGCGCAACAGCGCCGGCGCGATCGCCACGGTGGTGGTCCTGGTGATCCTCCCGCAGATCCTGTCCTTCGCCCTCCCGCTCCCCGTCGCGCAATGGCTCCTACGGGTCACACCGGCGGCAGCCTTCGCCGTCCAGCAGGGCGTGACGTACTACCCCCAGGTCCAGCACAACTGCCTCCCGGAGAGCGGCTGTTACCCCCTGTCCCCGTACAACGGCCTGGCGGTCCTGGTGGCGTACGCGGCGGCGGCGCTCCTGCTGGCGGCCTGGACGGTAAGGAGGCGGGACGCGTGAGGTGGCGAGGTTCTCTGCACGCTCTCCATGCCGAGTGGACCAAGCTCCGCACGCTGCCCAGTACTTGGTGGCTCCTGGCGGCAACGGTCGCCCTGACGGCGGCGATGGGCGCGGCGGCGGCCTCGTCGCTCACGACCCGCGTATGCCCGACACCGACGGCCTGCCACGAGGACACGGTCAAACTGGCGCTCACCGGCGTCCAGTTGAGCCAGGCGGTGTGCCTGGTCCTGGGCGCGCTGTCGATCGGCGCGGAGTACGGCACGGGCACGATCCGCACGACGCTGACGGCGATGCCGGGGAGATGGCGGGTGCTCGCGTCGAAGGCGGTGACCTTGTCACTGCTGACGTCGGCTGCGGGGGTGCTGGCGGTGCTGTCCGCCCTGGGCCTGGCCCGCCTGATCTTTCCGGCCCCGCCGCCGGTGGACGGCGCGATGTTCCGCGCGGCGGGCGGCTCGATCCTGATCCTCGTCCTGGTGACGCTCCTGGGCCTGTCCCTGGCGACCCTGCTCCGCGACACGGGCGGCGCGATCACCCTGGGCCTGGGCGTTCTCTATGTCGTCCCGGTCCTGTCCCACGTCATCAACTCCCCGACCTGGCAACACCATTTGCAACGCTGGGCCCCCATGCCGGCGGGCCTGTCCATCCAGGCGACGAAGAACCTGACGGGGTTGGCGATCGGTCCGTGGGCGGGGCTGGGGGTGCTGGCGGCGTATGCGGTGGGGCTGTTGGTGGTGGGGGGAGCGGCGTTCAGGGTGCGGGATGCGTGACCCGGCTCAGGAACTCTGTCCAAGTGCTGGGTGAGACGGTGAGGATGTCGCCGGCGGGGACCTTGGAGTCACGGATGTGGATGGCGGCGGGGTGGGCGGCGACTTCGAGGCAGTTGCCGCCTTCGCTGCTGCTGTAGCTGGACTTGAACCAGGCCAGGTCGCCAGAGCGGTCGTGCTGCCGTGCTGCGGTGTTCATTGCTCTCCTAGCAGTCGCTCCAGGAGGCGCATGCTCTCGGAGGGAGAAAGCGCCTGTGACCGCAGCATTCCATATTTCAGGTGGTAGTTACTCACCTCTTCCGGGTCCTCGACGAGGAAGCTGGCGCGCTGAACTTCCAGGTAGGCGAGGCGCTCGTGGTGCGGGGTCTCCAGCAGTACCAGGGGACCGCCGAGGGACGCGTGGGGCATCCGGTCCATCGGCATGATCTGCACACCCATGTGCACGGGTTCGTTGGCCGCGATCAACTTGCGGATCTGGTCCCGCATGACCTCCGGGCCGCCGACGTTCCGCCGCAGGACGCTCTCCTCGATGATGAAGTGGCCCACCGGAGGCCGATCGCGCGTCCAGATCTCCTGCCGTTGCATCCGGTTGGCCACCCACTGGTCGGCCGTCTCGTCCTCGACCGCTGGATGCCGAGACTCGAAGACGCAGCGGGCGTACGCCTCGGTCTGAAGCAGACCGGGCACGACCATGTTCTCGTACGACAGGATGGCGATGGCCTCCTGCTCGTTGTCGACGAGCCCTTGTGCGAACGAGGGCATCCGCTCCTGCACCGGCAACTTGTCGACGAGGGCGAACAACGCCCCACCGGTGTGCAGCAGTTCATCGAACTCCATGGCCCGACGGTCCTGCAGCGCAAGCCGCCCTTGCTCGATGGACCTGATGGTGTCAACGTGCAGGTTCGCGGTCTCCGCGAACTGCTCCTGTGTGAACCCGGCCTGCCTCCGGTAATGGGCGACCAGCCCTCCGACCGCCTGCCAAGTACCGACCTTCTTGGGCCTCTTCGCCGATTGCATGCGTGTCCCTTTCCCCCGCGCACACCCGAAGTCGTCGTAGTGAGGTCGTAGAGAAAACAAATACGACCTCACTCACTGCCCCACGATAGTGACGGTTTGTGACAGTGGTCCCATGAACGAACAACTCCACCAAAGCCACACCCGCGAGGCCTTCTACCGACGCGACCGCAGATCAGTAGCCCTGGCCCGCGAGTTCACTCGGAACACCCTCGCGGACTGGGAGATCACCGACCGGGCCGACGAAGTGCTGCTCTGCGTAAGCGAGTTGGCAACAAACGCGATCCTCCACGGCGTACCACCCGGCCGGGGCCTCGCCCTCCGCCTCTGCGTCCACCTCGACGGAGTCCTCCGTGTAGAGGTCCACGACAGCGGCACCGGCCCACGCCGCGAGGTCAGGACCCAGTACCGGGATCTCCACGCGGAGGGCGGCCGCGGCCTGATGCTGGTCTCCATGCTTGCGGACAAGTGGGGGGTGGGGGAGCGGGCGCCAGGGAAGGTGGTGTGGTGTGAGTTTGCGGTGGGTCATGGGTGAGTGTTCGGGAGCTCGGTGATGTTGGGATCGTCGCCGAACTTCCGGTACAGATCCAGCGCTTGGCGCCTGACTGATTGTGCATCCTTGGTGCGGTCGAGCTGGAGAAGCGCGGCGCGTATGTTGGCCCGGGCCGAGGTCTCTCCAAGACGGTCGCGGAAAAAGACGTACCAGTTCAATGCCCGGATGTGGGCTCCGAGTGCCTCGTCATGCAACCCCAACTTCCTCCAGGTCCGCCCCAGGTTGTTCCAGATGTTGGCCCGGCGGTGCCAGTCGCCGGATTCGGCGCAGAGCCCCAGAGCATGGACGAAGGCGGTGACGGCTTCCTCATGTCGGCCCAGCTTAAAAAGGATGGTGCCAAGACCGTCACGGGCCGCTATCTCGCCTCTCTTGTCGCCGAGTTCCACGTGGACGGCCAGGGCTTCTTCGAAGGCGTCTTGTGCCTCTTCCATGCGACCCGCCGAACCTAGGGCAGCGCCGAGATTCACGCGTGCATTGGATGCGTGCCGGACCAGACCCGCCTTGGCGGCGATCCGCGCGCTGCGGGTGTGGGCGTCGATCGCGTCGTCGTACCGCCTGAGTGCCACCAGCGTGATTCCGATGTGGTCCCATGCCATGGTCTGTACCTCGGCGTCGCCGGAGTCCTCGGACAACCGCAGGGCTCGGCGGTGGGCGGTCTCGGCCTCCTCGAACCGACGCAGAAGGAACAGGGCTAGGCCGTGAGCATCCGACGTCCTGGCCTCGGCCCAGGAGTCGTGGACTCGGCAGGCGGCCTCATACGCGGCCTTTGTCACGGTGGCCCAGTCGTCGAAGGCACGGCGAAGTAAGAGGTAGCTATCCAGGTACAGGGCGATCAGTAGAGAGTCGGGCCGTCCCTTGTCATCGCCGTCGGTCCAGTGGCAGATCTCCAGCAGTCCAGTACGCTCGGAATCGAGCCATGCCACGGCACGTTCGCGTGTGTTGAAGTAATTCTGGGGTTCCTCTTCAGCGATCCCCTCGACGTGAGTCTTGGCGGATGCGAGCAGTTTGACGTAGAACTTCAGCAACCTCCTCCGGGCCTGGGCTACATCCTCATGCACCCCGGGATCCTCGACGGCGACGAGCCGGGCGTAGACTCGTACGAGGTCATGCATCACCCAGCGCCCACCGCCCGGGAGCGGCGTGAGGAGCGAGACTGCTGCCAGTTCGTCAAGGAATGGTTCCAGGCGCTCCCGCTCCAGCCAGGTCAGGGTGCCCGCGACCTTGAGCTCGATACTGTCCCCCGGTGCCTGCCCCAACAGCCGGAAAACCCGGGCGAGTTCAGGTTCCATCCGCGCATACATCACGTCGAACACGGGCCGCAGACTCAGTTCCTTGCCGTACTGATCAACCCCCTTCGCTCGCAACGCCTGTACCCGATCCTCGGCCACCCGCAACTCACCGACCAGCGTGGAAACCGGCCGCTGCCGACGCCGCCGTAGCAACGCCGAGACGATCAGCAGGGCAAGCGGCAAGTGCCCGCACAGCTCGGCGAGTTGTCGTACAGCCTCCGGCTCATCCGTAACCCGACGGTCCCCGGGTTCGTACTGCCGTAGCGACCGGTCGATCAGGTCCCGCGACGCGTCCGGCGTCAGCCCGTCCACCCTGAACTGCCGTACCGGAAGCGAGTCCTGGACCTCCCGGGACGTCACGAGAACCCGATGCCCGCCGCCCTCTCCCGGCAACAGGGGAGCGATCTGGGCAGGATCGGACGCGTTGTCCAGAACGATCAACACCGGTTCACGGGAACTCAGTTCGGCCCGATACCGCGCGTACTGCTCATCAGCCGTAGGCGGCAGATCCGCATCCCCCACCCCCAGCGCCCGCAACAACGCCAGCACCGCCTGATCCGCAGTCACCGGAACGTCGTCGTACCCCCGCAGATCGACGAACAACGCACCCCCGGCGAACCACCCCCGCCCCCGCGCCGCATGCGCAACACACAACGCCAGCGCGGTCTTTCCGACCCCACCCAACCCCGAGACGGCGGAAATGACGACGGACTCGGAACCACCACCGACCCCCGGATCAAGGGCACCCAACAACTCGGCCACCTCGTCCTCACGCCCGGTGAAGACGGCGGGCGCGGCAGGCAGCGCCGACAACGCGGTGGGGGAGGGGGCCGCACGCGAGGACTCCGACTTCCCCGTCACGGGCCCGTAGAACGTACTGCCCCGCATGTCGATGTGATCCCCGTCGCCCACTGGCCCCGCCCACCACTCGTCCCCACGCAGCACCGCCCACTGCTGCACCCATCCATAGTGCCCGCAGAAAGGTCGGAGCCGTCGGCGTTGCAGCCGCCGTGACCGAGATCCCAGATCCTCGTTAAGGGAAGCGTATTTCCGGGAAACGTACTTCCCTAAGATTCTGCCTGGAGGCGCTCATGCCCGGCCCCTACTCCCGCCCTCTTCTCAACCTCCCGAAACCTCCAGACATGTTCGCCCGCGACTGGGAATGGAGCGAACTCACCGCCTTCGCGGCCGACGAGGGGCCGGAGGCCACCATGGCCGTGGTGTCCGGGCGGCGCCGGCAAGGCAAGTCCTTTCTGCTCGACTCCCTCGCCCGGGCCGCCGGAGGGTTCTACTTCTGTGCGTACGAGGCGACGGAGGCGGAGTCGCTGCGCCGCTTCGGTGAGGAACTCGGCCAGTACACCGGCAGCATCGCCCCCATGCGCTTCGACCGCTGGGAACAGGCCGTCGACGCACTGCTCGCCCTTGGCAAGGACCGACCTGTCCCCGTGGTCATCGACGAGTTCCCGTACCTCGCCAGGGCCACGCCCTCTCTTCCCTCCATCGTGCAGGTCGCCTACGGCCCCCGCCGCCCCGAACGGCTGGAGTCCCGCACCCGCCTCCTCCTCTGCGGCAGTTCCCTGTCCTTCATGGGCAAGCTGCTCAGCGGCACTTCGCCCCTGCGGGGCCGCGCCGGTCTCGAACTCGTCGTACAGCCACTGGACTTCCGGCAGGCGGCGGAGTTCTGGGGCATCGAAGAAGACCCCCGGCTCGCACTCCTCGTGCACAGCGTCGTGGGCGGAACTCCCGCCTACCGAAGGGAGTTCGTACGTGACGACGTCCCGGCCGGCCTGGACGACTTCGATGCCTGGGTCTGCCGTACCGCGCTCTCGCCCCGCTCTCCGCTCTACCGCGAGGCCCGCTACCTCCTGGCCGACGAATCCGACCTCCGGGACCGGGCCTTGTACCACTCCGTGCTCGCGGCCCTCGCCTCCGGCAACGCCACGGCGGGCCGGATCGCCGGTTGCCTGGAGCGGCCCACCAGCGACATCACCCACCCCCTCACGGTCCTTCAGGACTGCGGACTCGTCCGCAAGGAGACTGACGCCTTCCGCCGAAACCGGAGTGTCTACCGCGTCGGCGAACCGCTGATCGCCTTCGACCACGCCATCTCCCGGCCCAAACTCCCTTTGCTGGACAGAGGGTTGGCGGATCAGGTCTGGGCGAGTTCCCGGCCCCGGTTCCTTTCCGGCGTCGTAGGACCGCACTTCGAGCAGATCTGCCGCGAGTGGGTCGCCCACTTCGCCGCTCCCGAGACCTTCGGCGGCATGCCGATCGACGTCTCGTACGGGACCGTTCCGGACCAGGCGGAGCGCACCGCCCACGAGATCGACGTGGTCGTACGAGGCGCGGTGGGCCAGGACAACGGCGTACTGCTATCCCTTGGCGAGGCCAAGTGGGATCAGGTGATGGGCGTGGGACATCTGGAGCGGTTGCGTCATGCTGCCGCGTTGCTTGCTGGACGTGGAGTCGACACGTCGGCCGTCCGACCCGCCTGCTACAGCGGCGCCGGATTCACCGACGAACTGCGAGCCGCGGAGGACCGGGGAGAGGTCGTACTGGTGGACCTGGAGCGTCTGTACCGGGGTGAGTGAAACGCCGCTCGCCCAGAGCCGACGCCAGGAGCCAGGACAGGCCGACGGACGACTGAGATGTCAGTGGTGCGTCCTAGGGTCAACAGACACAGGCAGGGCGTCTGTTGGTTGCTGAAAGGGGCGGCACGTGGGGGACGGCATCCAGTGGCTGGTGGGCGAAACGTCGAGCTCCGGGTGGATGCTGGACGTCCACTTCGCCCGCGGCATCGGCGCCGAGGAACTGGCCCTCCGCCTCGGCGCACCGCCCGGGGCAAGGGCGGAACCGATGACCGACCTCGAGGTGGCTTATCTCGACGTCGACGCCTACCCCGACCGCAGGCCGGGCAGCGCCGTGGTCCGCGTCGGCGAGGACGCCGGCTGGGCGTTCGCCATCACCTACGGCCCCTACCTCGACCGGCTGGGGGAGGTATCGCGGGACGGCGTGGAAGCCGTCTATTACCACCACAACTCGGAGCACCCGCCCACCATCGTCATGTACGCGCGCGACGGCCGCACCGTCTGCGGATTCGGGCTCTGCGAGGAGAGCCGCCGCTACGGGCACGAACCCGACCTACTCCTGCCCGACTTCGTGGCCGCCGGAATCCTGCACTCGGACGGAGAGACCTACCGTGATCCCGACATCGATGACTTCGAAGAACGCGAGCGCCTCGGCCTGGCCGTCCTGGAGGAACGCTTCGGTCTCTCCCTGCCCCGCTCCGCACTCGCCGAGGACCCCCTCCCGGTGTACGCGGTCATGGGCTCACCTGCCCCCGACTTCGAAGAGATCTCCGCGTGGGCCGCGGCCAAGGGCAGACCCCTGCCCGACACCCACCCACGCCTGGTCCCGGCCGGCCTGCGCAAGGAGTACGAAAGGAGTACGAACGGTGCATGAACTGACCCGCCCCCAAGCCCGCCGCATCGCCGTCCAGGCCCAACTCCTCGACGCCGACCGACCCACCGAACTCCATGCGGTCGTACGCCAGTTGACGCTCCTCCAGATCGACCCCACGGCCGCGATCGCGCCCAACGCCGACCTGGTCGCCTGGAGTCGCCTGGGTTCGTCGTACGCGCGGGAAGACCTCACCGCCGCGCTCGCGAACCGCAGCCTCCTCGAACTCCGCGCGATGATCCGCCCGAGCGAGGACCTGGCGCTGTACCGCGCCGACATGGCCGTATGGGAGAAGAAATCGAAGCACTACCGGGAGTGGGTCGCCGCCAACGACGCCTGCCGTCGCGACATCCTCGACCGGCTCGACGGTCAAGGGCCGCTCACCTCAAGGGAGTTGCCCGACACCTGCGCGGTGCCGTGGCAGTCGTCCGGCTGGACGCACAACCGCAACGTCAGCCAGCTCCTGGAGCTGATGGTGTTGCGGGGGGAAGTCGCCATCGCGGGGCGCGCGGGACGGGAGCGGTTGTGGGACCTGGCCGCACGTGTCTACCCGGACGAACCCGCCGTACCACTCGACGAAGCGCGCAGGCTCCGCGACGAACGACGGCTGCGCGCTCTCGGTATCGCCCGCGCCACCGGCACCGCCCTCCCGGTCGAACCCGCCGTCGTCGGCGCGGTCGGCGAACCGGCCGTCGTAGAAGGGGTGAAGGGGCAGTGGCGCGTCGATCCGACGTACCTGAAAAGGGAGTTCACCGGGCGGGCGGCACTGCTGTCGCCCTTCGACCGGCTGATTCACGACCGGAAGCGCACCACCGAACTCTTCGGCTACGACTACCAGTTGGAGATGTACAAACCGGCCGAGAAGCGCCGCTGGGGTTACTTCGCCCTGCCGATCCTCTACGGCGACCAGCTCGTCGGGAAGCTCGACGCCGTCGCGGACCGCAAGGCCGGCGTGCTCCTGGTGAACGCCGTCCATCAGGACGTGGAGTTCAGCAGGAGCATCGCCGATGCCGTGGAGGCCGAGATCGAGGATCTCGCGGTCTGGCTCGGCCTCAGGCGTTCTTGAACCTCGACCTCAGGCGCTCTTGATCGCCGAGATGTCGAAGTTCAGCTTGATCTTCTCGGAGACGAGGACGCCACCGGTCTCCAGCGCGGCGTTCCAGGTGAGGCCGAAGTCGGAGCGCAGGATCTCGGCCTTGCCCTCGAAGCCGACGCGCTCGTTGCCGAACGGGTCCTTCGCCGCGCCGTTGAACTCCAGGTCGATGGTGAGCGGCTTGGTGGTGCCGAGGATCTCCAGGTCACCGGTGATGCGGTAGTCGTCGCCGCCGAGGGCTTCGGCCGAGGTGGAGCGGAAGGTCATCGTCGGGAACTCGTCCGTCTTGAAGAAGTCCGCGCTCTTGAGGTGACCGTCACGGTCCGGGGAACCGGTGTCGATGCTGTCCATCTTGACGTCGAGGGACGCGGTCGACTTGGCCGGGTCCGAGCCGTCCAGGTGCAGCGTGCCGGTGAAGTCGAGGAACTTGCCCTTGACGTTGGTGACCATCGCGTGCCGGGCGGTGAAGCCGAGCGTGGTGTGCGACGGGTCGATGGTGTAGTCGCCGGTCAGCGCGGCCAGGTCGGGGTTGACGGCGGTGGGTGCCGAGGTGGTGGCGTCGGTCTCGTCGCTCTTGCGGCCGAAGATGCCCATGACGTGCTCCTAAAGGGGACGGGAGTGGTGCGGGGGGTTGTGCGGGGTGGTGCAAAGTGGTGCAGGGATGAATCTGTTGAACGTTCAACGATGCCAACACGAAGGACCGTAGACCTATTCCATTCAATTTTCAACATCATCCGCAGCGCGTTGCTCCAACTACTACGAGTACGCCCTCCCGGCGGCCCCGGCAACGCGGGAGCCGCCTCGTGAACCACTCGGGAATCGCTCGTGAATCACTCCAGGGATGGCATCCGCCGCACATGAATGTGAGGTGGCTCTCAGCTGACGCCTTTGTGTGACTCCTACAACGGGTAAGCCCCTTGAGCAGTCGGAACGGCTGCATGGCGCCGAGGTTCTGTTCAGGGGTACCAGGAAAACGGGCCGGAGACTGTGCAGAGTCAACGGCGCCCTTTCCTTGGTGTCCTTCGTAGGGTCAGTACATGACCGTTTTGGATGAGGCGCCGGGTGAGCCGACGGACGCGCGCGGGCGAGTGGCCGAGCTGCACGAGATCCGTGCGCAGGCACTGGCCGGCCCGAGCGAGAAGGCGACCGAGGCGCAGCACGCCAAGGGGAAGCTGACCGGCCGGGAGCGCATCGACCTGCTCCTCGACCCCGGATCCTTCCGTGAGGTCGAGCAGTTGCGCCGGCACCGCGCCGTGGGCTTCGGTCTGGAGGCGAAGAAGCCGTACACCGACGGTGTCATCACCGGCTGGGGCACGGTCGAGGGCCGCACGGTCTTCGTCTACGCGCACGACTTCCGGATCTTCGGCGGCGCGCTGGGCGAGGCCCACGCCACGAAGATCCACAAGATCATGGACATGGCCATCGCGGCCGGTGCGCCGCTGGTGTCGTTGAACGACGGCGCGGGCGCCCGTATCCAGGAGGGCGTCTCCGCGCTCGCCGGTTACGGCGGCATCTTCCAGCGCAACACCAAGGCGTCCGGCGTCATCCCGCAGATCAGCGTGATGCTCGGCCCGTGCGCGGGCGGTGCGGCGTACAGCCCCGCCCTCACGGACTTTGTCTTCATGGTCCGCGAGACTTCGCAGATGTTCATCACCGGCCCGGACGTGGTCAAGGCGGTGACGGGCGAGGAGATCACCCAGAACGGCCTGGGCGGCGCGGACGTGCACGCCGAGACGAGCGGCGTCTGCCACTTCGCCTACGACGACGAGGAGACCTGCCTCGCCGAGGTGCGCTACCTCCTGTCGATGCTCCCGCAGAACAACCGCGAGAACCCGCCCCGCGCGGAGTCGAGCGACGAGGCCGACCGCCGCTCGGACATCCTGCTCGACCTGGTCCCGGCCGACGGCAACCGGCCGTACGACATGACCAAGGTCATCGAGGAGATCGTCGACGACGGCGACTACCTGGAGGTCCACGAGCGCTGGGCCCGCAACATCATCTGCGCGCTCGCCCGCCTGGATGGCCGGGTCGTCGGCATCGTCGCCAACCAGCCGCAGACCCTCGCGGGCGTCCTGGACATCGAGGCCAGCGAAAAAGCTGCGCGCTTTGTCCAGATGTGTGACGCTTTTAACATTCCGATCGTTACGTTCCTGGACGTTCCGGGATTCCTTCCCGGCGTGGACCAGGAGCACGGCGGAATCATCCGGCACGGAGCGAAGCTGCTCTACGCGTACTGCAACGCCACCGTGCCGAGGATTTCGCTCATCCTGCGCAAGGCGTACGGAGGTGCCTACATCGTCATGGACAGCCAGTCCATCGGCGCCGACCTCACCTACGCCTGGCCCACCAACGAGATCGCCGTGATGGGCGCCGAAGGTGCCGCCAACGTCATCTTCCGCCGCCAGATCGCCGACGCCGAGGACCCCGAGGCGATGCGGACGCGCATGGTCAAGGAGTACAAGTCCGAGCTGATGCACCCGTATTACGCGGCTGAGCGCGGACTCGTCGACGACGTCATCGACCCCGCCGAGACCCGCGAAGTACTCATCAGCTCCCTCGCGATGCTGCACACCAAGCACGCGGACCTGCCCTCGCGCAAGCACGGCAACCCCCCGCAGTAACCCAGCGGACCCTCCGCGCTACCCGTGCGGAAACCTCAGCCACGGAGACTGAACCTATGAGCACCCCTGACATTCGCGTCGAGAAGGGCCACGCCGAGCCCGAGGAAGTCGCCGCCATCACGGCGATCCTGCTGGCTCGCGCGGCGGCCGCGCCTGCCGAGGCTCCGGCTCACCGTCCGTTGCCCAAGGCCGGCTGGCGTCGGCTTGAGCGCGAGGGTGGCTTCCGCGCCCCGCACAGCTGGCACTGAGGCTTTTAGCGCGTTCACGGCGGCCCCACTCTTCTTCGGGAGGGTGGGGCCGTTGGCGTTGGCGGGTCAGCCGATGGAGAGGTTCTTGACCGGAAGGTCGAGGGTGGTGATGGGGGTGCCGTCGGGAAACCGGCAGGACCTGATGTGCAGCGAGTGGAGGGAACTGAGGTCGCGGTAGGCACCGGAGTCCCCGGGCACGACGCAGTCATACAGCATGAGTGTCCGCAATTCGGCCGGAAGGGGTTCACGGGCTGTCAGCCACTCCAGCAAGTGCAGGTCGCTGAGGCTGAGGTCATGGAGCCCGGGGATGGCGGAGACACTGCTCAGGCCACGCGGCGTACATGTGCTCGTGGCCGACAGAAGAAGGCTTCTGACATTGGGGAAGTAGCGCAAAGCGGTCAGTTCGCTGGTCTCGCTCAGCTCATAGAGGCTCAGCCAGGACGTCATCAACCCAAGACGCAGGCTGTCGAGGTCGGTCGTGCCCCCGTGGCCGAGCCCAAGGTAGACGAGGTTCCGCAAGTTCTCCACGGATTCGAGCCCGTGCAGCTTTCCGCGCCCCAAGACTGAGAACAACTGCAGCTGTGGGTGAGCCGTCAGCACTGAGAGGTCTCCGGAGCCATCGAGGTTCTCGACCGCCAGACTCGTCACGGGAGGGAGCTGGTCCACGGCCGCGAGCGTCGGGAGCGGGTATTGGATCGACAGCTCCGTGATGGACTTCAACCGAGTCGCCGCACGCCACTGCTGGGAGTGCGTGAGACTCACGAGGTGTCTCTCCAACGGCAGCCCGGCCAGTACCTGCTCGCCGTAGGCGTCCGCGTGGAAGTACGCCCAGGCCTCGACGATTTCCTGGACGACGGGGCGGCGCCGATCCTCGGCGTACGCAACCATCAACGCCAGTGCCTCCTCACCGCCGACCATCGCTACAGTCCGTACGGTCTGTACCGCGGCCTTCTCCGTCAACTCACCCAGCGAACGCGGTAACCGCCGCAACAGGCTCGGCCCCACCGCCGCCAGAGCCGGCGGGTCCGTCTGCCGACGAGCCGGAAGCAGTGCCGACATAGCCCTGTCCAGCCGCCCCGCCAACCCGTCCGGGACCGACGGCAGCGTCTCCTGGCATGAAGCCGCGAGCAGCCGCAGCGCCCGTGCGTGCCGGGGCTCCGCCTCCGCCCGGTCGAGGATGCCGTCCAACAGCTCCCGACACTGCAGGGTGGTGGCGTGCCCAGCGACCATGATGATCGTCTCGCGCCACAGGTCCAGGTGGGCCCGCCCGACCAGGTTGCCGATCCGGTCCTCCTTCGAGGCCTCGTCGGCGGCCAGGTACTCCTGGAAGGTCCGGTGGACGAAGTCGAGGCGGCCCTCGACCGGGGAGCGGAGGATGCCGGACCGGTCCCGCAGCTGTTCGAGGACCCGGTGACCGTCCTGTACCTCTAGGTGCCGCATCGCCGAGAGCTTGGAGGCGACATGGACGGCGGCCTGGTCTAAGGCAATCTCGCTGCGGTTGTTGTCCGACAGGCGCCAGGCAAGATCCCGTAGCACCACCAGCTTGTCACCGAGACTCAGCTTGCTGCCCTGCGCGCTCGGCACGTTCCGGTCGGCGTCGCGTTCGTGGACCAGAGTATGGAGCGCGTTGCGGTACAACTCCATGCGGTCACGGGGGAGTTGGCTGCCCCTGTTCAGGTGCATCGCACAGAGCATGGCGGCCAGCAACGGCGTCCCCGCCAGGGACTGGAGATGCGCACGATCCTTGAGGCTGTTCAAGAGAGATTGCTCGTAGCGCGGCAACTCGTCGACACCGCACGGAAGTTCGTCCCCCAAATCCCGGACCGCCTCGTGCCACTGCCGTACGAACGCGGCCAGGTCCGGCGGGGTCATCCGGTCCAGGTGTAGGGCTGTGAAGTCCTCCCGGCGCAGCCAGTCCGCCCCGGCGGCGGTCGGACGCGAGGTCACGACCACCCGTATGCCGCCGTACGCCCCTAGCAGCTTGCGCAGCCAGTCACGCACCGACCGCCGTTCCGAGCCGAGTAGCTCGTCCACTCCATCCACCAGCAACAGGACCTTGTTGTCCCGCAGTTGGCGTTCCACCCACCCCCTGGGCATGATCCCGGTGATGTTCCCGGCGACACCGTCCAGCAACTCCTCGGGCCGCTTGGGGAGTTGACGGCCGCTGTACTCACGGAGCTTCACGAAGACCGGCGTCAGACCGTTCCAGTCGGCGAGTTCAGCGGTGAAGGCGCCCCTCGCCGCCGTGATCGCCAGCCAGCGCAGCAGCGTGGTCTTGCCGGAGCCCGCCTCGCCGCGCAGGAGCACCCTGGACGCCCCGCCGAGCGCCGACTCCACCCGCATCCCGGAACTCTCCGTCCCGGACTCCTCCCAGCCGCTCAGATCCGGCCTGAGCGGCAGCGCGCGGACGGCGGCGCGGCGGCGGGTCCCGTCGTCCCCGGTGGCGCGCAGGCTGACGTAGGCCACCGACAGCCGTACCTGCGCGGCGGCGCGGTCGGACGTGCGGCGGAACAGTTCCACCTCGTCGAGGCTGTTGCTGACCAACTCCATGTACCAGCGGCGGAATTCCTGGTCCTGGTCGGTGCCGTCCGGGGCGAACAGAGAGCGGTCGGGGAGGCGTTCGAGGACGCGGGTGACTCCGTCGCTCAAGGAGCTGGTGCGGGTCAGGAGTTCGGTCAGCGTCCGTTCCTCGAAGACCGGCAGGGTCCGCACGATGCTGATGTAGTACTCGCAGCACTCGCTGAAGAGGAGTTCATACAGCCGTGTCTCGGGCTCGCTCAGGCCGACCGGTGCGCTCACCGATGCCGTGATGCGGCGGATCAGTTCGGCGGGTTGCGCATCCGCCGCCAGGATCGCCTCGTCGGACAGGTCGGCGCGCGCGAACGTGTCGCACACCCCGTTGAGTGCCGCTTCCCGGCCGCTCTCGTCCAGCCCGCGGAACTCCTGGGCCAGGAACGGCTCCAGCCGCGCGGCCACCGTGTCGGCCATCTCCTCGAACTGCCGCTGGACGCTGCGCGATTGGCGCAGGCCCGGCACCCGTCGTCGTATGAGATCGTCCATCGGCAGCCGGCGCTCCTGCTCCTGCCGCTTGCCCCCCAGCCAGGTCTGCGCCGCCGCCTTCACCACGGTCGTCCCCAGACGTAGTGCAGCCGCCTCCGCGCTCATCGCGCCCCCCTTGCCGAACCGAAGAGCGTTCATTGTGGCAGGGGGTACGACAAAGGGGCCTACTCCAGCCGGAGTTGGCCCCTCGACGTCGTCGTGATGCCGCGTGCTACCGCAGCCGCGCCATCAACGCATGCTCCACCAACGTAATAAGCGCCGACTTCGCATCCGCCCGATGCCGCGCGTCCGTCGTGATGATCGGAGTGTCCGGGCCGATCTGCAGCGCCTCGCGGACCTCGTCCGGGTTGTACGGCTGCTGGCCGTCGAAGCCGTTGAGGGCGATGACGAAGGGGAGACCCGAGTTCTCGAAGTAGTCGACCGCGGGGAAGCAGTCGGCGAGACGGCGGGTGTCCACGAGCACGATCGCGCCGATCGCGCCGCGTACCAGGTCGTCCCACATGAACCAGAAGCGGTCCTGACCGGGTGTACCGAAGAGGTACAGGATCAGGTCCTGGTCCAGGGTGATACGGCCGAAGTCCATGGCGACCGTTGTGGTCGTCTTGTCTCCGGTGTGGGTGAGGTCGTCGATGCCCGCGGACGCGGACGTCATCACAGCCTCGGTACGCAGCGGGTTGATCTCCGAGACGGCCCCGACGAACGTGGTCTTGCCCACGCCGAAGCCACCCGCCACCACGATCTTCGCCGAGGTGGTGGAGCGGGAAGGCCCTCCGCTAGAGCTTGCGAAGTCCACTGAGCACCCTTTCGAGCAGTGTCACATCTGGCTGGCCGCCGGCGTTCTCGTCGCCGCCGGGTTGATGAATGGCGACCAGGCCCGCCTCCGCCAAGTCGGCGACGAGAATCCTGGCCACACCGAGAGGGATCGTCAGGAGGGCCGAGATCTCGGCCACCGACTTGATCTCCCGGCAGAGGTTGCAGATCCGCTGATGCTCGGGCAACTGGCCCTGCATCTGGTGCGGTTGTGCGGTGGTGTGCACCAGCGCCTCGATGGCGAGCTGGTAGCGGGGGCGCGTCCGGCCGCCGGTCATGGCGTACGGACGCACCAGGGGATTGCTCGTCGACCCCGCGGGCGCCGACTCGGGAGAGCGTCGATGGGGCTGCACAGGCTGGATACGCGGCGCCGGCGGCTGGTCGTACGGCGAAGGGCCGGGGCCCTGCGGGTACGGCTGCTGGCGGCGCGGGGACGGCGAGGAGGGGAAGTTGTACCGGTTCTGGGAACCGTCGCCCTGCCCCTGGCCGGGGCCGTACGACCAGTTGCCCGAAGACGAACCGCCTGGGGGTGTTGCCACTTTTCTCCTCCTCCGACTGTGCCGGGCACCCATCAATGTGGAGCCGCGTCCCGAAACCTTATGGCCTCAGGACGCCAAAACGCACCGTCCATCTGTTAGTTGAGAAGACTCCCCTGGAGCTCTGCTCGAAGGTCCGGGGTCAGGACCGTGCCGGCCCGGTCCACCAGAAGGGCCATCTCGTACCCAATGAGGCCGATGTCCGCCTCGGGGTGCGCGAGAACCGCGAGCGAGGAACCGTCGGATACGGACATGAGGAAGAGGAATCCCCGCTCCATCTCCACAACCGTCTGGTTCACGGCGCCGCCCTCGAAGATGCGGGAGGCACCCGCGGTCAGCGAGGTCAGGCCCGACGCGACGGCCGCCAACTGGTCGGCACGGTCGCGCGGGAAGCCGTCGGACATCGCCAGAAGGAGTCCGTCGGCGGAGACCACCACTGTGTGGGACACACCGGGGGTGTTGTCCACGAAGTTGGTGATCAACCAGTTCAGGTTCTGCGCCGCCTGGCTCATCGGGCTCACACTAACGCTCCTGGTTGTAGGTGCTGCCAGAGCCGAAGCCCTGACCGTTCGTTTCGCTGCCTTCACTGCGTCCCCGCTGGACCCCGCGGCGGAGGTTGCTCAGCCTGCCCCGGATGTCCTCGGGAGCGCGGGAGACCTGGGGGCCGCCCTGGGGGGTGCTCTCGGCGGTGCCCTCGACCAGGTTGGCCTTGGGTACCCGCCGCGGCAGGCCGGAGGAGGTGACGCCGCCCGCCTTGGGCTTCTTCAGCGCCGACGCCTGCTGCCAGCGCTCGTCGTTCGCCGACTGCCAGTCCGTGGTGCCCGTGCTGCCGCCCGCACTCGCGGTACCGAAGATGTCGACCTTGCTGCTCTCCGGTGCCGACGGACCCGGCTGCGAACCGTTCGTACTCGTACCGTTCGCGGCCGAACCGCGGCGCGGAAGTCCCGCGTCGGTCAGCGCGTGCACGGCGGAGGGGGCCGGTCCCGGACGCTCGAAGCCTACGTGGTCCCGCTCACTCACGTCAGCGGCCTGCGTGGACTCCGCTTCCGGAGCGTACTGGTCCGGGTACCCGTTGCGGTAACCGTCCTGCTGCGGCCAGTCGTCCCGGTAGGACGGCTCTTCGAATCCCGAGAACGTCTCCGGTGCCGCCGAGTGCGCCGACGCGTGCTCCTCCTGCACCGGCTCCGCGTACCCGGGCTCCGGGTAGCCGCCGTTCGCCTGGAAGGACTCGGCGAAGGTGTCGTTCTGCCCGGCCGTGCCGTTCGGCGCGAAGTACTGCTCTTCGTACGAGGGTTGGCGCGGCTCGTCGTACGACGTCTGCTGCTGCTCCTCGTACGCCGGCTGGCCGGTGAAGCCGGTCGGCTGCTCCTGGTAGCCCTGCTGCCCGTTGCCGTACGGCTGCTGCTGGTCGTCGAACTCGGCGGGGAACTCCGGGTAGTCGCCGGCCTCCAGCTCCTGGCCGGGCTTCTGGGTCTCCAGGGCCGCGCGGCGCTCCTCGCGCATCAGCGAGCGGCCCACCGGGTCCAGCTCGCGGATGTCGTCCGGCACCTCGGGATAGCGGGTGTCGTCGAAACCGAGCTCGGCGGCCGTGCGCAGCGGGGTCTGGCTGAAGTTCTCGCCCTGGTACTGCGGCTGCGGCTGCTCCGGCATGATCTGCGAGACGGTGAACTCGTCGCGCTGGAGCTGCGATTCGCCACCACCACCGTGCGTGATCGCGTCCGGCAGCATGACCAGCGAGGTCGTACCGGCCTGCTCGCCCGAGGGGCGGAGCTGGACGCGGATGCCGTGCCGGTCGGAGAGGCGGCCGACCACGAACAGGCCCATGCGCTGGGAGATCGCGACGTCCACGGTCGGCGGGTTGGCCAGCTTGTGGTTGATGTCCGCGAAGTCCTCGGCGGTGAGGCCGATGCCCTTGTCGTGGATCTCGATCATGACGCGGCCGTCGGGGAGCCGGGTCGCGGTCACGCGGACCTTGGTCTGCGGGGAGGAGAACGTCGTCGCGTTCTCCAGCAGCTCGGCGAGCAGGTGCACGAGGTCGGTCACGGCGCGGCCGTGGATCTCGGCCTCCGGGACACCCGACAGCTCGATGCGCTCGTACTGCTCCACCTCGGAGGAGGCGGCGCGCAGCACGTCGACCAGCGGGACCGGCTGGTCCCAGCGGCGGCCGGGCTCCTCGCCGGCGAGGACCAGGAGGTTCTCGCCGTTGCGGCGCATACGGGTCGCGAGGTGGTCCAGGCGGAAGAGGTTCTCCAGCTGGTCCGGGTCGGCCTCGTTGTTCTCCAGGTCGGTGATCAGGGTCAGTTGGCCCTCGATCAGCGACTGGTTGCGGCGCGAGAGGTTGGTGAAGATCGCGTTGATGTTGCCTCGCAGGAGGGCCTGCTCGGCGGCCAGTCGTACGGCCTCGCGGTGGACCTGGTCGAAGGCTCTGGCGACTTCGCCGATCTCGTCCGTGGTGGTGATGGGGATCGGCTGGACGCGGGTGTCGACGCGGCCGGGGTCGGTGCGCGAGAGCTGGTCGACCAGCATCGGGAGGCGCTGCTCGGCGATGCCGAAGGCGGCGTTGCGCAGCTGGCGCATCGCGCGGCTCATCTGGCGGGCGACCGCGCCGGCCAGGATGAAGGCGAGGAGCAGGGCGACGACGACGGCGGCACCGGTGATGATGGCGTCGCGCTTGGCGTTGTCGGCGATGCCGGACGCCTCGCTCACCGCGATGTCGGCCTTGTCCTCTTCGATCTTGCGGTACGCGTTGTACTTGAGGGTGGTGCCCGCCCACCAGTTCTGGGCGGTGATGCCCTGTGCGGCGAGGGCGGTGCGCGCCGAGGTGTCGGTGGTCTGCAGCTGCGACATGGCCGTGACGATCTTGACCGGGTCGCTCGGCGGCGGTACGTACGTCTTGTTGGCGGCCTTCGCCTGCGCGGCGGCCTGCTTGACCATGGCCGCGCCGTCGGTCTGCACCTTCGCCAGCGCCGTGTTCAGCTTCGCGATGTCCGCGTCGGTACCGCCGGCCTGGTACTCCTGGATGGCGATGCCCTCCAGGTAGGCGTACGAGGTGATGGCGGTGCGCTGGGTCGCCAGGCTGGTCTGGTCGGGGCCGGGGCTGATCAGCAGGTGGGTGCCGATGGAGCGCTCCAGGGAGAGCGCGCCCTTGGCCAGCGCGATGGCGTAGACCGAGCGGCCGTAGCTGGTGATGTTGCCGGTGCCGAGGCCGAGCTCGTTCGAGAACTCGAGGAGCGGGTGCTCCAGGTTGACGTAGCTCTCCTCGGTCTGCACGCCCTTCATCTTCGAGGTGTAGGCGGCGGTCCGGATCGACTGCAGCTGCGGCTCCACCTTGCGGAAGCGGCTGAGCCGGCGCTCAAGGCCCGGCTGGTCCGGCATGTTCTGCGCGGCCTTGTCGAAGACGTCGGCGGCGTCGTCCGTGGCCTTGCGGGCGGCCACGACCGTCGCGTCCTTCGCGCCCTTGCCCTCCAGCAGCGGAGCGGCGGTCACGTCACGCTCGTTGGTGATCGCGTTGCTGTAGGTCAGCGCGGCCTGCACCACGCGGGCGGTCTTCTCCGCGTCCTCGGCGTTCTGCCAGGTGTCGATCGAGCTCTTGACCTGGAAGCCGCCCATGATGAGGCCGACGCCCACGGGTATGAGCAGGATCGCGTTCAGCCTGGTCGGCACCCGCCAGTTGCGGGGGGAGAAACGGCTGCCGCTGGGAGCGGGGGGCGCCGTGGGCTCCGAGCCTGGCACAGGGGCGGGCGCCGCTCCGCGCGGCGGCGGGGTGAAGTTGCCCCGGGCCGACGGCTCGGGACCGTTCTTGCTTCGCCTCACTCGACCAACAACCTTCCGGCGGTCGGCACCTATCGTCGTGCCGCAGTGTCTCAAGCCCGTCAACGACCTCTGCTTATCAGTACGTCGTTGACTATTGGGCAGTTCACGCATTCCAGCACGTCAGCATCCGCGATTCCAAACAGTCGGAACCGCGGATTCCGAGTGATGTAAGCCCCAGATAAAACGGTCATAAAGAGCGAGCCCCGCCAAAAGACGGGGCTTTGTTAGCGCAGCGGCACCGGATGACCGCGACGTGTTGCGGTACCACCGGATTCCTCTGCCGAAACGTTATGAACACCGGGGCCGACCGTGTCAAAGGCCACAGCCGGCTCCGGGGTGTCTACGACAACTGCCGTATGGCGCTGCCGACTTGAGAACTGCATGCAGGGACCCGTCGAGAGCTACCGGAGCCGGGCCATGAGCGCGTGCTCGACCAGCGTGATCAGCGCACTCTTCGCGTCCGAGCGGTGCCGGGCGTCCGTCGTGATGATCGGCGCGTCCGGACCGATCTGCAGCGCCTCGCGGACCTCTTCCGGGTTGTACGGCTGGTGGCCGTCGAACCCGTTGAGGGCGATGACGAAGGGCAGCCCGCTGTTCTCGAAGTAGTCGACCGCGGGGAAGCAGTCGGCCAGCCGGCGGGTGTCCACCAGGACGACGGCGCCGATCGCGCCGCGTACCAGGTCGTCCCACATGAACCAGAAACGGTCCTGACCCGGCGTACCGAAGAGGTACAGGATCAGGTCCTGGTCCAGGGTGATGCGTCCGAAGTCCATGGCCACCGTGGTGGTGGTCTTGTCCCCGGTGTGGGTGAGGTCGTCGATGCCCGCGGACGCGGACGTCATGACGGCCTCCGTGCGCAGCGGGTTGATCTCCGAGACGGCACCCACGAACGTGGTCTTGCCGACGCCGAAGCCACCCGCCACCACGATCTTCGCGGAGGTGGTCGCCCGCCCTCCGTCAGAGCTTGCGAAGTCCACTGAGCACCCTTTCGAGCAGCGTCACGTCCGGTGCGCCGCCGTTGTTCTCGTCGCCGCCCGGCTGGTGGATGGCCACCAGTCCGGCCTCGGCGAGGTCCGCGACGAGGATCCTGGCCACACCGAGGGGCATGGCGAGGAGTGCCGACACCTCCGCGACCGACTTGACCTCGCGGCACAGGTGGCAGATGCGCTGGTGCTCAGGGAGCAGTCCCATCAGCGCTGCCGGGTCGGCCGTCGTGCTGATCAGCGCCTCGATGGCGAGCTGGTAGCGCGGCCTGGTCCGGCCGCCGGTCATCGCATACGGACGGACCAGCGGCTGGTCGCCCTCGTCCCCGTACGGCTCGGCGTACGGGTCGTGAGAGGCGGTGGGCGGGGTCATGAATCCTCCGGGCGGGACAGCAAGTCGGTCGGGCTAGCCGTCTGACAGGGCCGGTGGGGGGATTGTGGCGGCCGGACGGTGATTTGGTGAGACGGGTGGTGCCGGGGCCGGTCAGTGAAGCAGACTGCCCTGGAGTTCGGCGCGCAGGTCCGGCGTGAGAACCGCCCCCGCACGGTCGACGAGCAGTGCCATCTCATAGCCGACGAGACCGATGTCGCACTCGGGGTGCGCGAGCACTGCCAGGGACGAGCCGTCCGAGACGGACATGAGGAAGAGGAATCCCCGCTCCATCTCCACGACCGTCTGTGCCACGTCGCCGCCCTCGAAGATCCGGGATGCCCCGGCCGTCAGCGAGGTGAGCCCGGAGGCCACGGCCGCGAGTTGGTCGGCGCGGTCGCGCGGGAACCCTTCCGACATGGCCAGAAGGAGTCCGTCGGCAGACACGACGACGGTGTGGGACACCCCGGGGGTGTTGTCCACAAAGTTGGTTATCAACCAGTTGAGGTTCTGTGCCGCCTGGCTCATCTGGCTCAACTAACGCTCCTGCTGGTGAGTGGGGCTGGGGAAGCTGCCGGTCTGGCCGGTACCCGTACCGGCCTGTCGACCCTGTGCGATGCCCCGACGAAGATTGGTCAGCCGGCCACGTACGTCGTCAGGCGCACGGGAGACCTGCGGACCGGTTTGGTGCTGTTGCTGCTGAGCCGTACCCGGGACGAGGTTCGCCCTGGGCACCCGGCGCGGCAGGCCGGAAGTGGTGACGCCGCCCGCGGCCGGTTGCCGTACACGCTCTGCCTGCCGAACGAGATCGTCGTTCGGCGAGCTGCGCCAGGTACCGCCCGTGGGACGTTGGGGGGGTGTCGCCGGTACCGACGGTGCCGACGACTGCGGGGCGGGAGCGGAGCCGTTGCTCGAGGAGCCGTTGCTCTGCTGCTGTTCCGCCTGCTGGCCGTGGAACCAGTTGGTCTCCAGCGTGTCGTACAGCGGCGTCCTGCCGTCACCGGGACCCGTGGCAGGCGGCAACGCCTCGGGCTCCTGGCGGGTGGGACGCTGCGGGGCGGGCGGCCGCCCGGTGCCGAGGTCGGCGCCGTTGCGGTTCCCGTTGACCTGCGGCCGCTCGAACTGCCCGGTGTTCGCGGGGTTCTGACGGTTCGGCAGATTGTGCTGACCGGTGGAGCCGTTGTCAAAGCCGGGGGTCGCGAACTGGCCCGTGGAGCTGGGGTCGTACGCCTGCGGGACCGCGAACTGTCCCGTGTTGGCCGGGTTCGACGGGTTGTTGGCCGGGCTGTTCGGTGAGCCGAAGACGTCCGAGCGGACGAACTGGCCGCCGTTCTGCGGGGAGTTGGCGCCGGGACGCGGGGCGTCGGAGTCCGGCCGCGGGAACTGCCCGCTGTCCTGCGATCCGTTCACACCGGGACGGGGGAACTGGCCCGTGTCCTGCGGCCCGCTCGTGCCCGGGCGGGGGAACTGCCCGCTGTCCTGGGACCCGTTGGCGCCCTGCCGGGGGAACTGCCCGGGGTTCTGCGACCCGTTGGTGCCGGGGCGCGGGAACTGGCCCGTGTTCTGCGCTCCGTTGGCACCGGGGCGCGGGAACTGGCCGCTGTCCTGGGCGTCGAAGCGCGGTATCGCCGGCATCTCCGTCGTGGCCGCGGGGCCCTGGTGGTCGTCGATGCGCGGCATCCGGGAGGTCTGCTCGGCGTCCCGCTCGTCGTGACCGCGCGGGGCGTCGAGGTTGCCGCGGCCCAGCGGGGGCTGCGCGTTCTCGTCGCTCCAGCTGGGGCGCTGGTTGCTGTTGCCGCCGGGCAGCTCGGCCCGCGCTCCACCGCGCGGCGGGAGCTGGGGCTGACGCCCGCGCCGCCGGCCACCACCGCGGGGCGGCTCGGGCTCGTCGTTGCTCGTGCGCTGCGGCGGCACCGGGTTGTTGTTGTTCTGCGGCGGCATCCCGCCGAAGGCGTCCTGGCGACCGTCGCCGAAGCCCTGCGGCGTACCCGTACCGGTGGCCTGCAGACCCTGCGGGGTGCCCGGCGCCTGGCCGAAGAGACCGGCACCGGAACCGGCACCCGCGCCGGCCGGACGGCCCTGCGGCGCCGAGGGACCCTGAGGCCCACGCGCACCGCCCGGACCACCCGGACGTCCACCGCCCGCACCGGGCAGCGCGGCCCGCGGGCCCTGACCGGAACCGACCTGGCCGCGCGGAGCGGCCCCGGCACCGAGAAGTCCACCACTGCCACCGGCGGGCGCACCCGCGCCGAGCGCGGAGCCACCCTGGCCGTTGCCCCGGCGGGCCGCACCGGCACCGGCCGCTGCCGCTGCCGCCGCGGCGCCGACGGCGGCCTGACCGGGCTTGCCCGGAGCGGGCTTCTTGCCGCCCTGGGCGACGTCGACGGGGAGCATGACCAGCGCGGTCGTACCACCGGAGTCGGAGGGACGCAGCTGGATGCGGATGCCGTGGCGCTGGGACAGCCGGCCGACCACGAACAGACCCATGCGGCGGGAGACCGAGACGTCCACGGTGGGCGGCGAGGCGAGCCGCTCGTTGATCGCCGCGAGGTCCTCGGGGGAGAGGCCGATACCGGTGTCGTGGATCTCGATCAGGACGCGGCCGTCGGGCAGCGCGTGACCGGTGACCTTGACCTTGGTCTGCGGCGAGGAGAAGGAGGTCGCGTTCTCCAGCAGCTCGGCGAGGAGGTGCACGAGGTCGTTGACCACGCGGCCGGCCACTTCGGTGGTCGGCACGGAGGAGAGCTCGATGCGCTCGTACTGCTCCACCTCGGAGGCGGCGGCGCGGAGCACGTCGACCAGCGGGACCGGTCGGGTCCAGCGGCGGCCGGGCTCTTCACCGGCGAGAACCAGGAGGTTCTCACCGTTACGGCGCATGCGGGTCGCGAGGTGGTCGAGCTTGAAGAGCGAGGACAGCTGGTCCGGGTCGGCCTCGCGGGACTCCAGCTCGGAGATGAGCGAGAGCTGACGCTGGATGAGGCCCTGGGAGCGGCGCGAGAGGTTGGTGAACATCGCGTTGACGTTGCCCCGCAGCATGGCCTGCTCGGAGGCGAGGCGGACGGCCTCGCGGTGCACGTCGTCGAAGGCCGAGGCCACCTGGCCGATCTCGTCCCGGGAGTGCACACCGACCGACTCCACGGACGTGTCGACGTCCTGCGGGTCGGACTCGGACAGCTGCCGGACCAGCTCGGGCAGCCGGTCCTGGGCGACCTTGTTGGCGGTCTCCTGGAGGCGGCGCAGCGAGCGGATCATGGACCGGGCGATGACGAAGGCGCCGACGAGGGAGACACCGAGCACGAGCAGGATCAGCGCACCGGAGATGATCGCCTCACGCTCGGAGGCGGAGCGCAGCTCGCGGGCCTTCTGCTCCATGTCCTCCAGGAGCGTGTGCTCGATCTTCTTCATCTGCTCGATCTTGGTCGAGCTGTCGTCCACCCAGTCCTTGTACGACCGCTTGTCCAGCGAGGCCAGGCCGTTCTGGTTGTCGAGGACACGCTGGGCGTAGGTGTCCGCCGACTCGATGATCGGGTTGCTGTCCTCGATCGGCGTGATGAGCTCTTCGGCGCCCTGGTCGCCGTAGATGTTGCGGAAGATGCTCAGTTCCGACTTCTCGCTCTCCAGAGCGGAGTCGGCGTACAGCCGGTCGTTGGCGGAGAGGCTGCCCGCGACCGTGTTGCTCGCGGGCAGGGCCGCCGCGATCACGGCGCGCTGCACGGACGAGAACTCCTTGGCGGAGGAGAAGGCCGCCAGGGCGCGCGTGCGCTGGATCATCTCCGGGTTGCTGGTGGCCTCCGCCATGTCCTGCGAGAGGTCCAGCAGCTGGCTGATCAGCCGGTGGTAGGCGTCGACCGTCTGTGTCGAGTTGCCCTTCGACTGGTACGCCGTCTTGCGGATCTTGTCGAGGTTGTCCAGCTCGGTCGCGAGACCGACCAGGCTCTCCCGGACGCCCTGGAGGTTGCCGCTCTTGCTGGCGGTGTCCACCTCTTCCGAGGCGTTGATGAAGTTGTCGCGGGCGCGGTCGGTCTTCTCCTCGTAGCCCTTGACCTCGTAGTCGGTGGCCTTGCCGCCGTGCGAGAGAGGGCCGGCCGACAGGTCGCGCTCGTCCTGCAGCGCGGTGGCGAGCGCGGTGGCCTGCTTGGTCATGTCCGTCAGCAGCTTCATGTTGTCGAGCTGCTGGATGTCGGTCATGGAGTCGCTGATGCGCAGCGCGCCCAGCGAGGTGGCCGCGACCACCGGGAGCGCGAGCAGCGACACCAGACGCGTGGAGATGCGCCAGTTACGCAGAGCGACGCGCGAGCCGGGTCCTGGCGCGCCGGACGGCGGCTTCACCGGGGGCGCGGGGGTCGGGGCTGCGGACACACCAGGGCGCCCGGGGCCTCCACCGTCACCTGACGGCGCCGGGCCCGGGTTCTGGGCGTGCTGGGGCGAGGAGCTGCCGGTCTTGGGGCCAGCCCCGCCATGCGGCTCCGGCTCCGCCGAAGCACTGCCATCCCTCTTGAAACGTCCCTGCACTAGCGTCGCAACCTCTGGACCAGGCGCCCCTCCGCGTGAACGGAAGGACGGTGTCGGCGTCTTAGGGAGCGCCCTGAACGCGCACCCCAGTGTGTGGTCGTGAGTGACCGGCGCTGCTCCCCCTTCCGCCGCCCCTGGCGCTGCGTTGCGCCCTCTGAGCGCCGGGCTGATTCTGCGGCGGTCCGTGGAATTCCAGCACAGTGCAGGATCTCCAACAAGGCCCGTAGGCCAGGCTGTGACCTGTGTGACACCGCGTGAGGGGTGCGTCACGAGACGTAGAAAGCTATTCACTCCAAAGGGGGCATATCCCTACCGCCCCCAGGGGCATGCCATGTGCCCAAGTCGCCATGATCAGGAGCGGAATGACAGCTTCAAGGGGGCAATGTCCGTTTCGTTGAGGTGAGTTGGGGGTCCGAATTGGACGCTTTGCCCATGCGGCCGTGAGCAAACTCACACGCGGATCAAGGCCTCTTCGCGTCTTCGCTCGGGAATTGGATGTTTAGCCTGACGCTTTACATGAGGGCACATACTGCCAACCATCCACTCACGGACGACGAGGGTCGAGTACAACAGTGAAGACCACGATGATGTTCCGCAACATTGCCAACCCGCGACGCACGACGCTGGCGCACCTCACGGACGCCGAGCCGCTGCAGACGCCGGAGCTGCAGGAACACTCGCTCGACCTGCCGGC
This sequence comes from Streptomyces prunicolor, assembly GCF_045162825.1. Taxonomy (NCBI): domain Bacteria; kingdom Bacillati; phylum Actinomycetota; class Actinomycetes; order Kitasatosporales; family Streptomycetaceae; genus Streptomyces; species Streptomyces prunicolor. The sequence goes on from NZ_CP108676.1 coordinate 7,722,348, forward strand.
CCAGACCGCCAACCCGCGCCGCACCATCCTCATGGAGATCCCGGTCACCGCCGCCGCGGAGTAATCGCGCGAGCAGGGCACCCGCACCGCGTTAGCCTGGAGCGTCAGACTCCAGCCAGCTCAGTGAGGGGCGCCAGGATCCCGTGCGCATCGCCAGATTCTCCATCGACGGGAACGTCGCCTTCGGCGCGGTCGAGGGCGACAAGCCGGACGAGCTCGTCCTCGACATCATCAAGGGCATCCCGTTCGCGGACTTCGAACTCTCCGGTACGAAGGTCCCGCTCAGCAAGGTCAGGCTGCTGCCGCCGGTCCTCCCGAACAAGGTCGTCGCCTACGGCCGCAACTACGCCGAGCACGCCCGGGAACTGGGCAACGAGGTGCCGGACGTCCCCTTCGCCTTCTTCAAGCCGTCCACCTCGGTGATCGGCTCCGGCGACGACATCCAGTACCCCTCTTTCACCGAGGACCTCCACCACGAGGCCGAACTGGCCGTCGTCATCGGCCGGATGTGCCGCGAGGTCCCGCGCGAGCGCGTCAAGGACGTCATCCTCGGCTACACCTGCGCCAACGACATCACCGCGCGGGACGTCCAGAAGCGCGAGAAGCAGTGGGCCCGGGCCAAGGGCTTCGACACCTCCTGCCCGCTCGGCCCCTGGGTGGAGACGGACCTCGACCCGAGCGACCTCACCATCCAGCTCACGGTCAACGGCCAGCAGCGACAGCTCGGCCGCACCAGCGAGATGATCCACTCGATCGAGGATCTGATCGTCAACATCACCGAGGCCATGACGCTGCTCCCCGGCGACGTGATCCTCACGGGCACCCCGGCAGGCGTCGGACCGCTCACCGTCGGCGACGAGGTCGCCGTCTCCATCGAAGGCATCGGCACTCTCACCAACAAGGTTGTCAAGCGTGGCTAGCGCACCTGTACGCGTCCGTTTCTGCCCCTCGCCGACCGGCAACCCCCACGTGGGCCTGGTCCGCACCGCCCTGTTCAACTGGGCGTTCGCCCGGCACCACCAGGGCACGCTGGTCTTCCGCATCGAGGACACCGACGCGGCCCGCGACTCCGAGGAGTCCTACGGCCAACTCCTCGACGCCATGCGCTGGTTGGGCTTCGACTGGGACGAGGGCCCCGAGGTCGGCGGCCCGCACGCGCCGTACCGCCAGTCGCAGCGGATGGACCTCTACAAGGACGTCGCGCAGCAGCTCCAGGACGCCGGACGCGCCTACCACTGCTACTGCTCCACCGAGGAGCTGGACGCCCGCCGGGCCGCCGCCCGTGCCGCCGGCAAGCCGTCCGGCTACGACGGCCACTGCCGCGACCTCAGCGCCGAGCAGATCGACGCCTACAAGGCCGAGGGCCGCACGCCGATCGTCCGGTTCCGGATGCCCGACGAGACGATCACCTTCACGGACCTGGTCCGCGGCGAGCTGACGTTCACCGCGGAGAACGTGCCGGACTACGGCATCGTCCGGGCCAACGGCGCCCCGCTGTACACGCTGGTCAACCCGGTCGACGACGCCCTGATGGAGATCACCCACGTCCTTCGCGGGGAGGACCTGCTCTCCTCCACCCCGCGCCAGATCGCCCTCTACAAGGCGCTGATCGACCTGGGCATCGCGAAGCAGATCCCCTCCTTCGGGCACCTGCCGTACGTGATGGGCGAGGGCAACAAGAAGCTCTCCAAGCGCGACCCGGAGTCCTCGCTCAACCTCTACAGGGAGCGCGGTTTCCTGCCCGAGGGACTGCTCAACTACCTTTCCCTGCTGGGCTGGTCGCTCGCGGCGGACCGGGACGTCTTCTCCATGGACGAGATGGTCGCGGCCTTCGAGATCTCCGACGTGAACCCGAACCCGGCGCGCTTCGACCTGAAGAAGTGCGAGGCGATCAACGCCGACCACATCCGCCTGCTGGACGTGAAGGACTTCACCGAGCGCTGCGCCCCCTGGCTCCAGGCCCCGTTCGCCCCCTGGGCGCCGGAGGACTTCGACGAGGCCAAGTGGCAGGCGGTCGCGCCGCACGCGCAGACCCGCCTGAAGGTGCTGTCGGAGATCACGGACAACGTCGACTTCCTGTTCCTGGCCGAGCCGGTCGAGGACGAGGCGTCCTGGACGAAGGCCATGAAGGAGGGCTCGGACGCCCTTCTCCGCACGGCCCGCGAGAAGTTGGAGTCCGCGGACTGGACCTCGCCCGAGTCCCTCAAGGAGGCCGTCCTGGCCGCCGGTGAGACCCACGGCCTCAAGCTCGGCAAGGCCCAGGCCCCGGTCCGCGTCGCCGTCACCGGCCGCACGATCGGCCTGCCGCTCTTCGAGTCCCTGGAGATCCTGGGCAAGGAGAAAACCCTCGCCAGGATCGACGCGGCCCTCGCCAAGCTGGCCGCGTAACGCACGCGCGCGTGAAGGGGCGGCGGCCGCAACGGCCTGCCGTCCCTTCGGCGTTGTCAGTGCGGGGCGCTAGGGTTCCGGATCATTGAAGATCGTTCAGGAGAGGCACCTTTCATGCCGATGACCGCTCGTGACTACACCTGGCTGTTCACGCCGGGCAGCGAGTTCAGGGAGGACGAGACCGGCACGGTCGGCGTGATCCACCTCGTCGACGGCGGCCAACTCTGGCTTCCCACCGGCCAGGTGGTCGCCTGCGACCCGTTCGTCTCCCTGGGCGGCGGCGAGTCCGAGCCCTTCACGGTCGCCGTGGCCCCCGGCCACTACCGAGTCGAAGCGGCCGTCGCCACCCTCACCCAGCCCGACGAACTCCCGTCCGACAAGCCCCACTTGCGCGTGGCCGCCGCCCGCCTGGTCATACGGGACGAACCCACCACCGCCTGGGAACTAGCCCTCCAGCCCGGCCAGGACCTCGCCGAACTCACCGAGGACGAGTTCTACGGCTACGGAGTCGACGCCGGCACGGGCTCGTTCTACGACGCGTCGGCCGACGGCTCCTTCCCCGAGTGCGAGGGCGACGAGGGCCCGCTGTGGGACGCCTTCGAGGAGACCGGCCACGCTCCGGGGCCCTACCTGGTCACCTCTCCCTCCACCGGCCACACCCTGGCGGCCTTCGGCTCCGGCTGGGGCGACGGCGCGTATCCGACCTTCATCGGCCGTACGGCGGCCGGTGAAGTCACCTGCTTCGTCACGGACTTCTTCATCGTCCCCGTGTGACGGCGGGCCGGGGGCAGACGCGCCCCCGGGCCGCGGGTTACCGTCGGATCATGACCATTCGGGCCGTTGTCTGGGACGTCGACGACACCTTGTTCGACTACACGGGTGCGGACCGCGCGGCCATGCGCGAGCACCTGCTGGCCGAGGGACTGGCCGACGGGCACGCGGACCTGGCGGAGGCCCTGGAGCGCTGGCGGGTGGCCACCGAGTTCCACTGGGCGCGCTTCTCGGCCGGCGAGGTCTCGTTCGAGGGACAGCGACTGGACCGCGTCCGGCTGTTCCTGGACCGGGAGTTGACCGACACCGAGGCCGAGGACTGGTTCCAGCGCTACAAGGCCCACTACGAGACGGCCTGGGCCCTCTTCCCCGACGTCCTGCCCGTCCTGGACGCCCTCGCGGCCACCCACCGGCACGCCGTCCTCTCCAACTCCAGCCTCACCGTCCAGGACCGCAAACTGCGCGCCCTCGGTGTGTACGACCGCTTCGAGGCCGTCCTGTGCGCGGCCGAGCTGGGCGTCTCCAAGCCTGAGGCCGGCGCCTTCCTCGCGGCCTGCGAGGCGCTCGAACTGCCGCCGCACGAGGTGGCGTATGTCGGAGATCACCCCGAGATCGACTGGCGCGGTGCCGCGGACGCCGGACTGCTGTCCGTGTGGATCGACCGTCACGGCGGGCACACCCCTGGTGAGGCCCTCGTGGGGCGGCACCGGATCGCCTCGCTCGCCGAACTTCCCGCGCTCCTCGGTGCTGATACCCGTTTTGGAGCCCCGTCCACCTTCAGGTAATGTTCTTCCTGCGCCGCCGGAGAACAGACCGAAAAGTCAGTCACCTGGAGGCGCACGCTAGAACAAGATCCCGACAGGGATTGAGTCTTAGTGGCCTATGGTGTAATTGGCAGCACGACGGTTTCTGGTTCCGTTAGTCTAGGTTCGAGTCCTGGTAGGCCAGCTCGCAGAGCTCATCTGCAACCGCAGAGGTCAACTCTGCAAAGCCCCCGTTGTGTAGCGGCCTAGCACGCTGCCCTCTCACGGCAGTAGCGCCGGTTCGAATCCGGTCGGGGGTACAGATCCTTCCCAGGAAGGTGGTCGGGTCGCACCCGCCGCCTCTCATGCAGGATCGCTAGGGCCCCCGTTGTGTAGCGGCCTAGCACGCTGCCCTCTCACGGCAGTAGCGCCGGTTCGAATCCGGTCGGGGGTACGCTTTACCTTGTATCACCTTGGTCTATGGTGTAATTGGCAACACTACGGTTTCTGGTACCGTCATTCTAGGTTCGAGTCCTGGTAGACCAGCTCTGATCTGCGGCTGTATAGTTTTAAACGCCTGCACGATCTAGGCCCCCGTTGTGTAGCGGCCTAGCACGCTGCCCTCTCACGGCAGTAGCGCCGGTTCGAATCCGGTCGGGGGTACGTACAGCAGAGCCCCTCCACTTCGGTGGAGGGGCTTTCGCGTTCCCTGCTCACTCGAAGCCGTACCGCCGCGCCGACTCCTCCTCCTGCGCCAGCCGGTGCAGCGCCTGGAGCACCGGCTCGACGAAGATCGCGCCCGCGACCGCCGTCTCCACCTTCTCGGCCTCCGAGGGGTGCGTCTCCACGAAGTCCAGGTCGAGGACGGCCGCCTGATGCATCAACTTGGCGTAGTTCACGACGAGTTCGGGTGGCCAGTCGTACCCGAGCCGACGAAGTGCGGCCACCGCCACCACCAGTGAGCGGTAGGACGGCGAAATGGTCACCAGCGCCTGGGAGTTGGACCAGCCCAGCGTCTCCAGGAGCTTGTCCACCTCGCGGTGCGCGGACTGGACGTACTCGTCCTCCGCGTCCGGCTCGGGCACCTGCGGCAACGCCCAGAGGGCCGCGCCCAGCCGGATCGTACGGCCGAGGGAGTCGTCGTCGACATGGCCGAGCACCTCGCGGACCGTCGCCACCGGCAGTCGGCCGACCTGGATCATCGCGCGCACCAGCCGCAGCCGGCGCAGGTGCTCCTCGTCGTACTCGGCGGTGGTCGTGTTGACGTGGCGGCCGGGGCTCAACAGGCCTTCGCGCAGGTAGTACTTGATCGTCGCGACGGACACACCGCTGCGCTCGCTCAACTCGGCCAGCCGCATGTCTTGCGCCCTTCCTCGGGTACCGGCACTATCCAAACACGGGTTATCGGATAGTGCTGGTACCCAACAAGGGGGCGCCATGTTCGCGAAGGCTGTCAACGGCCGTACCACCGCTGCCGCCGAGGGAGAGGTGGTGGTGCTGTTGATCGGGATGCGCATCAACCGCTTCTGGGCCGTGCACCACTGGGTGCCGGTGTTCCTCGCGATGCCGCGCATGCTGCGGGAGCTCGGGAAGGACAAGAGCCGCGGATTGCTCGGGCATGTGCTGCTGACGGCGTCCCCGCGGACGTACTACGTCGTCCAGTACTGGGAGTCCAAGGAGAAGCTCTACGCGTACGCGAGTTCGCCCGACATGTTCCATCACAGGGCGTGGGCGATCATCAACCGCAAGGAGAAGGCCGGGAAGGTGCGCGGCCATGTCGGGCTGTGGCACGAGAGCTATGTGGTGCCCGAGGGGTCGTACGAGGCGATCTACGCCGACATGCCGGCCTTCGGACTCGCGGCGGCGCACGGACAGGTGCCGGTGGAGCAGCGGGGGCGGCGGGCCAAGGACCGGTTCGCGTACCGGTCGGGGAGTGCCGAGTAGGTCCGGACATGACGGAGGGCCTGCCGCGGCGTTGAGGCAGGCCCTCCTGTGATGTTCCGGGGGATCAGCCGGTGCGGCGCAGGGCCTCGGAGAGGCGGGCGGCGGCGTCGATGACCGCCTGGGCGTGCATACGGCCCGGGTGGCGCGTCAGGCGCTCGATGGGGCCGGAGACGGACACGGCGGCCACCACGCGGTTCGAGGGGCCGCGCACGGGCGCGGAGACGGACGCGACGCCCGGCTCCCGCTCGCCGATGGACTGGGCCCAGCCCCGGCGCCGTACGCCCGAGAGGGCCGTGGCCGTGAAGCGGGCGCCCTGGAGGCCGCGGTGCAGGCGCTCCGGCTCCTCCCAGGCCATCAGGATCTGCGCGGACGAACCGGCTTTCATCGTGAGCGTCGAACCGACCGGGACCGTGTCCCGCAGTCCGGACAGACGTTCCGCCGCGGCGACGCAGATGCGCATGTCGCCCTGGCGGCGGTAGAGCTGCGCGCTCTCGCCCGTGATGTCCCGCAGATGCGTGAGCACCGGGCCCGCCGTGGCGAGCAGACGGTCCTCGCCGGCGGCCGCGGCCAGCTCGGCGAGACGGGGGCCGAGAATGAACCGGCCCTGCATGTCGCGCGCCACCATGCGGTGGTGTTCCAAAGCCACGGCCAGCCGGTGTGCCGTGGGTCGTGCCAGCCCGGTCGCCGCGACCAGACCCGCGAGGGTGGCCGGACCGGACTCCAGAGCGCCCAGGACAAGGGCTGCCTTGTCCAGGACGCCGACGCCGCTACTGTTGTCCATGAAACGATACTCGCGTCTCACTCTGTGAAACGCAAGTTCCTTTTTTCGTGAGACGCGCAACTCTTGTAGACACAGCGGCCCGCGGACCAACGGGCCAGGCGGCGGCTGCCCGTGAACCAGGGGTGCGAGCGCCGTCTCCTCAAAAATCTCTAGTTGGGCCGGCGCTGTTTCGTCGGCCGGAGGGAAAGCGATGGGTAGGACACTCGCGGAGAAGGTCTGGGACGACCACGTCGTCCGGCGCGCGGAGGGCGAGCCCGACCTCCTCTTCATCGATCTGCACCTGCTGCACGAGGTGACCAGCCCGCAGGCCTTCGACGGTCTCCGTCAGGCGGGCCGTCCGGTGCGGCGCCTCGACCTCACCATCGCCACCGAGGATCACAACACCCCGACCCTCGACATCGACAAGCCCATCGCGGACCCGGTCTCCCGGGCCCAGCTGGAGACGCTGCGCAAGAACTGCGCCGATTTCGGCGTGCGCCTGCACTCCCTGGGTGACGTCGAGCAGGGTGTCGTGCACGTCGTAGGACCGCAGCTGGGTCTGACCCAGCCCGGTACCACCGTCGTGTGCGGTGACTCCCACACCTCCACCCACGGCGCCTTCGGCGCGCTGGCGTTCGGCATCGGCACCTCCCAGGTGGAGCACGTGCTGGCGACGCAGACGCTGCCGCTGGCCCGCCCGAAGACCATGGCCATCACGGTCGACGGCGAACTGCCCGACGGCGTCACCGCCAAGGACCTGATCCTCGCCATCATCGCGAAGATCGGCACCGGTGGCGGCCAGGGCTACATCCTGGAATATCGCGGCTCCGCCATCGAGAAACTCTCGATGGAAGCCCGCATGACCATCTGCAACATGTCGATCGAGGCCGGTGCCCGCGCGGGCATGATCGCCCCCGACGAGACCACCTTCGAGTACATCAAGGGCCGCGCCCACGCCCCCGAGGGCGAGGACTGGGACGCCGCCGTCGCGTACTGGAAGACCCTGAAGACCGACGCGGACGCGGAGTTCGACGCCGAGGTCGTCATCGACGGTCCCTCGCTTGCGCCGTTCGTCACCTGGGGCACCAACCCCGGTCAGGGCGCGCCCCTTTCGGCGACCGTCCCCGATCCGGCTTCGTACGAAGACGCTTCGGAGCGCTTCGCCGCCGAAAAGGCCCTGGAATACATGGGGTTGGAGGCCGGCCAGCCGCTGCGCGACATCAAGGTCGACACCGTCTTCGTAGGTTCCTGCACCAACGGCCGTATCGAGGACCTGCGTGCGGCCGCCGCGATCGTCGAGGGCCGCAAAGTCGCCGACGGTGTACGGATGCTGGTCGTTCCGGGCTCCGCGCGGGTCGGTCTGCAGGCCGTCTCCGAGGGCCTGGACCTCGTGTTCAAGGAGGCCGGCGCCGAGTGGCGGCACGCGGGCTGCTCGATGTGTCTGGGCATGAACCCGGACCAGTTGGCACCCGGTGAGCGCTCCGCGTCCACCTCCAACCGCAACTTCGAGGGCAGGCAGGGCAAGGGCGGCCGTACGCATCTCGTCTCGCCGCAGGTCGCCGCCGCGACCGCCGTGCTGGGCCACCTGGCCTCGCCCGCCGATCTGTCCGACGCCCCTGTGCCCGCTGGAGTCTGAGAGCCATGGAAGCATTCACCACGCACACCGGCCGGGCCGTCCCGCTGCGCCGCAGCAACGTCGACACCGACCAGATCATCCCCGCCCACTGGCTCAAGAAGGTGACCAGGGACGGCTTCGAGGACGGGCTCTTCGAGGCCTGGCGCAAGGACGAGAACTTCATCCTCAACCGCCCCGAACGCAAGGGCGCCACGGTCCTGGTGGCCGGCCCCGACTTCGGTACCGGCTCCTCCCGTGAGCACGCCGTGTGGGCGCTGCAGAACTACGGCTTCAAGGCCGTCATCTCCTCCCGGTTCGCCGACATCTTCCGCGGCAACTCGCTGAAGAACGGCCTGCTCACGGTGGTTCTGGAGCAGAAGATCGTGGACGCGCTGCAGGAACTCGCCGAGAAGGACCCGCAGGCCGAGATCACCGTCGACCTGGAGGCCCGCGAGGTGCGCGCCGAAGGCATCACCGCCGCCTTCGAACTCGACGAGAACGCCCGCTGGCGGCTGCTGAACGGCCTGGACGACATCTCCATCACCCTCCAGAACGAGGGCGACATCTCCGCGTACGAGGCCAAGCGCCCCTCGTACAAGCCCCGGACGGTCCAGGTCTGACCCCAAGGACCCTCACGAGGCCTTCCACGGGTCGAGATTCGGCCACGCGACACCCCGTCTGTACCCCCGATCGCCACGATTGGGGGTACAGCCATGTCTGCACCCGAACGGCCCTGCGCGCCTGCAACGCTTTGCTCAACTCCCTGTGTTAGACAGGGTGTTGACGGGGTACGCGCAGCTTTGAGCCAAGGCTGCCGCCGGGCTCCGTCACGCTGTTTGAGGCACCAGTTGCTACCCCCGCAGGCGACAACTCGCCCCAGATGGCACAATCTGTGCATGGAACACGACGGCCAACTCAAGCTCTATGCGGCAGTCGCGGACCAACTCAAGGAAGCGCACACAAGGGTGCGCGCACTGCAAGTCCCGGAGGGCGTACGGATGGCGCTGACCCGGAAGCTGCTGGTCATTACGGCCGCGGCCAAGCACGATCTCGCCGACGCGACAAGGCGGCTGGACCGGTTCACAGAGGACCTCGACGCGGGTCGATTCCCGGAAGAGGAACGCTGAAACAAGTCCAGGACAGCCGAGTTCGTTGCGGCGCACGGGTGATTAGCCCGTTTCGTGTTTGATTTGCGGTATATATCTGCCTAACGTGCGAAAAAGCCGGAGCAGTTTCGTTCCGGCAATGTCTCCGAAGGGGAAGACGTGAACAAGGCGCAGCTCGTAGAAGCGATTGCGGACAAGGTCGGTGGCCGTCAGCAGGCCGCCGAGGCGGTCGACGCGGTTCTGGACGCCGTCGTCCGTGCCGTGGTCAATGGGGACCGGGTTTCGGTCACCGGCTTCGGTTCGTTCGAGAAGGTCGACCGTCCGGCCCGTTACGCCCGCAACCCCCAGACGGGCGAGCGGGTTCGGGTCAAGAAGACCTCCGTGCCGCGCTTCCGCGCGGGCCAGGGTTTCAAGGACCTGGTGAGCGGCTCGAAGAAGCTCCCGCGCGGCGGCGAGGTCGCCGTCAAGAAGGCGCCCAAGGGCAGCCTGAGCGGCACCGCCTCGGCGACGGTCAAGAAGGCCGCGGCCAAGAAGACCACCGCCAAGAGGGCGACGGCCGCCGCGAAGAAGACCGTGGCGAAGAAGACGGTCGCCAAGAAGACCACGGCCACGGCCAAGAAGGCCACGGCGAAGAAGGCGACCGCCAAGAAGACCACGGCGACGGCCAAGAAGACGGCGGCCAAGAAGGCCACCGGCACCGCCAAGAAGGCCCCGGCCAAGAAGGCGACGGTCACCAAGGCCCCCGCCAAGAAGTCGACGGCGCGCAAGACCACCGCCAAGAAGGCCACCGCCACCCGCTAGTCACGGGTGCAGGGCACTCACGCACCGGGCCGGACTCCCTCTGGGAGTCCGGCCCGCGGCGTATTCACGGCCCGTAGGCGGGCGTTCAGAAGGTCTGCAGCGTCACCAGCGTGACCCTGAGCCCGTCCTTGGGGCCCTCGGTCTCGATCCGCACCCGCTGTCCCGGCCGCAGCAGCCGCAGCCCGCCCGCGTCGAACGCGGGGGCGTCGAAGGGCACCGGGGTGCCGTCGTCGAGCAGCACACTTCCGGTACGGGTTCCGGCGTCGTAGGTGTAAGCGGTCGCCTGCATGGCCGCAGCCTACTGCCGCCCACTGCCGTCTACTGCCCCGGAATCAGCAGCCCCGCCGCCGCTGCCGCCGTGCGCGGTCCGACCCCGAGGGCCAGTGCCGCGCGCAGGTCCTCGCCGGTGTCCACGTCCTGCCGTACGGAATCCACCGCGTCCAGGGTGAGTTCGCGTGCCCCGGAGATGCGATGGCGGGTGCGGGAATCCGGGCCGAAAGCCGGGCGCAATTCGCGGCCCTCTCGCGCGGTGAGCAAGGTGGTACCGATTGTGGCCGCGTCCGGGAGAAAAGCGCGGGGGAATTCGGCGGCCGCGTCGAGGACCCGGGCCAATTCCGCGGGGCGCAGCGCCGGCAGATCGGCGTTCAGGGCCGCGACCGCGCTTTCGGGGCGGGAAACCCGCACGACCGCCGCCGCGTGCCGCAGAGCGGCGTTCAGGCCGCCTCCCGGCTCGTCCGCGACGATACGGGCGCCCAGCGCGGCCAGTTCGCGGCCGGCCAGGGCGTCGTCCGTGACGACCGCCACATCGCGGACCGCCGGGCAGGCCAGCGCGGCTGCCACGGTGTCCTGGGCGAAGGCGAGGGCGAGGCCCGGGCGCAGCCCGTCGCCCGCGGTGTCCGAGAGCCTGCTCTTGGCGCGCGCCAGAGGCTTCAGGGGGATGACCAAGGTCCACTGCACGGGCGTTCCGCCCCTCTCTTGTCGCGGCCATTGTCACCCGGCGCCCCTGGCGGTGTCGGTGGCGGGGCGTACGGTGTTCTCGACAGACCGACGGCCTGGGGTGACACTTGTGCGGCCCCCCGGGTCCAAGAGGAAGGTGTTCGCGTGCCCCGCCGCAGAATCGGGTTCTGGTACCGCTTCGCAGCGGTCCTCTGCAAACCGCCGCTGGTGGTTCTGATCAAGCGGGACTGGGGCGGAATGGAACACATTCCGGCCGAGGGCGGGTTTATCACCGCGGTGAACCACAATTCACACGTGGACCCCTTCGCATACGGACACTTTCAGTACAACACCGGACGTGTTCCGCGATTCCTGGCGAAGAGCAGCCTTTTCGGGAAGGGATTCGTCGGCGCCGCGATGCGCGGCACCGGACAGATCCCCGTCTACCGCGAGACCACGGACGCGTTGAGTGCCTTCCGCGCCGCGATCGACGCCGTGGAACGCGGTGAGTGCGTCGCGTTCTATCCCGAGGGCACCATCACCCGGGACCCCGACCAATGGCCCATGACGGCAAAGACCGGTGCCGCGCGGGTGGCCCTGCAGACCCAGTGCCCGGTGATTCCCGTAGCGCAGTGGGGCGCCAACGAGTTGCTCCCGCCGTATGCCAAGAAGCTGCGCGTCTTTCCGCGCAAGACCAGCCATGTGCTTGCGGGTCCGCCGGTGGACCTCACGCGTTTCTACGGCAAGGAGATGAGCCCGGACCTCCTCAAGGAGGCGACCGAGGTCATCATGGCCGACATCACCCGCCTGTTGGAGCAGGTCCGCGGCGCGCAGGCACCCGCGACGCCCTACGACCCGCGCCGTGAGCGGATCGAGCAGCGGCGCCGGACGGCCGCGGAAACCCACGAGTTGGAGTCTCAGGCCGAGTCGGCGAGCGAGCCGAAGGTCGAGCAGGAAGAGGGGCAGGGCACGTGAGCAAGCCGGTCAAGGCGGCTGTCTTCAGCGCCGGTTCGTGGGGCACGGCTTTCGGCATGGTGCTCGCCGACGCGGGGTGCGAGGTCACGCTGTGGGGGCGTCGCGCGGAAGTCGTGGAGGCCATCAACTCCACACGTACGAACCCCGATTACTTCCCCGGCGTCGAACTCCCGGAGAACCTGCGGGCCACCACCGACGCCGCCGAGGCCGCCGCCGACGCCGACTTCACCGTCCTGTCGGTCCCTTCGCAGACGCTGCGCGCCAACTTGGCCGAATGGGCACCCCTGTTGGCGCCCGACACGGTCCTCGTCTCGCTCATGAAGGGCGTCGAACTCGGCTCCGTCATGCGGATGAGCGAGGTCATCGAAGACGTCGCCAAGGTCGGCCGGGACCGTATCGCCGTGGTCTCCGGACCCAACCTCGCGCGCGAGATCGCCTCCCGGATGCCGGCCGCCGCGGTGGTCGCGTGCACCGACGAGGCCGTGGCCCGCCGGCTCCAAACCGCTTGCCACACGCCGTACTTCAGGCCGTACACCATCACCGACGTCGTGGGCTGCGAGCTCGGTGGCGCGGTGAAGAACGTGATCGGGCTCGCCGTCGGCATCGCGGACGGCATGGGGCTCGGGGACAACGCGAAGGGTTCGCTCATCACCCGGGGTCTCGTCGAGACGACCCGGCTCGGTATCGCGATGGGCGCGGATCCGCTCACGTTCTCCGGGCTCGCGGGCCTGGGGGACCTGGTGGCGACCTGCTCCTCGCCGTTGTCGCGCAACCACACCTTCGGTACGAACCTCGGCAAGGGCATGACCCTCCAGGAGACGATCGCGGTCACCAAGCAGACCGCGGAGGGCGTCAAGTCCTGTGAGTCCGTACTGGACTTGGCCCGTCGGCATGATGTCGACATGCCCATCACGGAGACGGTGTTCGAGATCGTGCACGAGGGGAAGTCGCCGGTGGTCGCGGTGAAGGAGCTCATGTCGCGCAGCGCTAAGCCTGAGCGTCGTTGAGGGCTCCGCCCCAGGGGGTGCCGCATTCGGTCGTTGGGCGGCTGCGGCGCCGTCGTGGCTGGGCGCGCAGTTCCTCGCGCCCCTTTGGGGCGCTGCGCGAACCGCCCGTTTCAGGGCGCTGATCGAACCGCCGCTCGTCAACGGACGCTGACTCAAAGCACTACCACCGGGTACTCTCATCGCGATATGAGCACCGAGAACCTCTCCCAGAACCCTGAGCAGCCGCCTCGCAAGCCGCGTGTGGCCGTTGTGTTCGGCGGTCGCAGCTCCGAACACGGGATCTCCGTGGTCACCGCCGGCGCCGTCCTCGCGGCCATCGACCGGGACAAGTACGACGTCCTGCCGATCGGCATCACCCGCGAAGGCCGCTGGGCCCTCACCGCCGACGCCCCGGAGCGGATGGCGATCACCGACCGCCGTACCCCGGACGTCGACGAACTCGCCGAGTCGAGCGAGGGCGGAGTGGTGCTCCCGCTCGACCCCGGGAACCGCGAAGTCGTCGTCAGCGAACCGGGATCCGTGCCCAAGGCCCTCGGCGAGGTCGACGTCGTCTTCCCCGTCCTGCACGGCCCCTACGGCGAGGACGGCACCCTGCAGGGACTCCTGGAGCTGTCCGGTGTGCCGTACGTGGGCGCGGGTGTGCTCGCCTCGGCCGTCGGCCAGGACAAGGAGTACATGAAGCGGGTGTTCACCTCGTTCGGCCTCAAGGTCGGCCCCTACGTGGTGATCCGGCCGCGCGAGTGGGAGCGGGACGAGTCCGCCGCGCGTAAGAAGATCATCGACTTCGCGGGTGAGCACGGCTGGCCGCTGTTCGTGAAGCCCGCGCGCGCGGGGTCGTCGATCGGCATCACCAAGGTCGACGATCTGGCCGGTCTGGACGAGGCGATCGCCGAGGCCCAGCGGCACGACCCGAAGATCCTCGTGGAGGCCGCGCTGCGCGGACGCGAGATCGAGTGCGGGGTCCTGGAGTTCGAGGACGGGCCCCGCGCGAGTGTGCCGGCCGAGATTCCGCCGCCCCAGGAGCACGCGTACTACGACTTCGAGGCGAAGTACATCGACTCGACTCCTGGCATCGTGCCCGCCCCGCTGACGCCGGAGGAGACCGCCGAGGTCCAGCGGCTCGCGGTGGACGCCTTCGACGCGGCCTCCTGCGAGGGGCTCGTGCGGGCGGACTTCTTCCTTACCGAAGACGGCGAGTTCGTCATCAACGAGATCAACACGATGCCCGGGTTCACGCCGATCTCGATGTACCCGCAGATGTGGCAGGCCAGCGGTGTCCCCTACGGGGAGTTGGTGGACCTGCTGGTGCAGGCGGCGCTGCGCCGGTCGACGGGGCTTCGCTGAGCCGGTCGGTTCCGTGGTGTGAGTCGGGCTAGTCGGCGATCCCCTCGGGGATCGCCTTCTTGACGGACTTCGCGAGGTCGACAAGGGGCGCCATGCCGTCTCCGGTGCGGTCCTTCGGGATGGTCACCTCTATGTACGCCTTGCGCAGTGTCGTGGTGAAACGGAAGGAGCCGTCGTCCTCCTTCTGGAGGAGCCAGCCGACGCCGTTCACCTCGACCCCGTCGGCCTCCGGGTCGTTCATCTTGGCGGGTCTGACGACACCGCAGCGCAGTATGATCGCCGGGTTCCCCCAGCCCGCGGTCAGCGCGGACGCGGGCTCGGGATCCCGGCGGCCCTGGTCGTCGACCTTCGACGGCAACACCTTGTCCAGGTTCCGGCACAGCCCGGTGACCTTCGCGCCCGGCGAGGGAACCGCCGCCGATGCGCTGTCGTCTGCTGAGGAGCAGCCCGCAACGATGATCAGCGGGGCGAGCACGGACAGCCCGAGGACAGAACGGCGCCGGTGACGGAGAGAGTTCACCGGCCAAGGGTAGACGGGGGCTACAGATGCACCACCGGGCAGGTCAGGGTGCGGGTGATGCCGTCCACTTGCTGGACTTTGGCGACCACCATGCGGCCGAGGTCGTCGACCGTGTCGGCCTGGGCCCGCACGATCACGTCGTACGGTCCTGTCACGTCCTCGGCCTGGATCACTCCAGGGATCTTGCTGATCGCTTCGGCGACGGTCGACGCCTTGCCGACCTCCGTCTGGATCAGGATGTACGCCTGTACCACGGAACCTCCAGGGCGGCCACGAGGATCATGTGGGGAAAAGGAACGCCACGGTATCGCGTCGCCGCTCACCACGGGGAGACCTGCGGAGGTCCTGGGCCACGTGCCTCGGCGCGGGCACGACTGAAGTCGACGGTCACCTCGACCGTACCGAGCACACCGACGGCTCGCGACCGGGCGCTGCCGTCACGAGAAGAGGACGAACGATGAAGGGCACCGTCGGTGAGTTGGGGGAGTTCGGGCTCATCAGGGAGCTCACTTCCCGGCTCACCACCACCCCCGCGGTCCGGGTCGGCCCCGGCGACGACGCCGCGGTCGTCGCCGCGCCCGACCGCAGGGTCGTGGCGAGCACCGACATACTGCTGGAGGGCCGCCACTTCCGCCGCGACTGGTCCACGGCCTACGACGTCGGACGCAAGGCCGCCGCGCAGAACCTCGCGGACATCGCCGCCATGGGCGCCGTACCGACCGCGCTGCTCCTCGGGCTGGTCGTACCGGCCGAACTCCCGGTCACCTGGCCCATGGAGCTGATGGACGGACTGCGCGACGAGTGCCAGGTCGCGGGCGCCTCGGTGGTCGGCGGCGATGTCGTACGAGGCGACACGATCATGGTGTCGATCACCGCGCTCGGCGATCTGCGGGGCCGGGAGCCGGTCACCCGGGGTGGTGCCCAGCCCGGCGACGTGGTCGCCGTGACCGGGTGGCTGGGCTGGTCCGCGGCCGGGTTCGCGGTGCTGTCGCGGGGCTTTCGCTCGCCGCGCGCGTTCGTCGAGGCGCACCGGCGCCCTGAGCCGCCGTATCACGCGGGTCCGGCGGCGGCCGGGCTCGGCGCGACCTCGATGTGCGACGTGAGCGACGGGCTGATCGCCGACCTCGGGCACATCGCGGAGGCCAGCAAGGTCCGTATCGACATCCGGTCCGGCGCGATCGACGTCCCGACGCAGATGAACGACATCGGTCAGGCCGTCGGCGTCGACCCCATTCAGTGGGTGCTCACCGGGGGAGAGGACCACGCGATCGTGGCGACCTTCGCGCCGGACGTGAAGCTGCCCGCCCGCTGGAAGGTGATCGGCGAGGTCCTCAACCCCTCGGCGCTGCCCCAGGTGACGGTCGACGGGGCGCCCTGGACCAGCAAGGGCGGCTGGGACCACTTCGGGGACATCGAGTCGTGAAGCCTCTTGTACTGACGGTGGCCGGCTCCGACTCCGGTGGCGGGGCCGGGATCCAGGCCGACTTGAAGACGATGCTGGCGCTCGGTGTGCACGGCATGAGCGTCGTCACGGCGGTCACCGCGCAGAACTCCCTCGGTGTGCAAGGGGCTTGGGAACTTCCGGCGGAGGCGGTGCGCGCCCAGTACCGCAGCGTGGTCGACGACATCGGCGTACAGGCCGTGAAGACCGGGATGCTCGCGTCGGCCGAACTCGTCGAGACGGTCGCGGAGTTGATCGGTGACACGGATGTTCCTACGGTCGTCGACCCGGTCGGCATCTCGAAGCACGGGGACTCGCTGCTGGCGGACTCCGCGCTGGACGCCGTACGGACGAAGCTGTTGCCGGTGGCGACCGTAGCCACGCCGAATCTGGACGAAGTGGCGCAACTCACCGGCGTACGGGTCGAGTCGGAGGCGCAGGTGCGGGAGGCCGCGGCGGCTGTGCTGTCGTACGGGCCGCGTTGGGTGTTGATCAAGGGCGGTCATCTGCCGGGTGACGCCGTGGATTTCCTCACCGACGGTTCTGAGGAGCACTGGCTGCGTGCTCCCCGGCACGACAACCGGCACACCCACGGGACCGGCTGCACGCTTGCTTCCGCGATCGCCTCGGAGCTTGCCAAGGGGCGGTCGGTGCCGGAGGCGGTGACGGCGGCGAAGGTGTATGTCACGGGGGCGATCGCGGCGGGGTTCGCGCTCGGCGGGGGGATCGGGCCGGTGGATCATGGGTGGCGTTTCGGCAACTGAACCTGCCCCTGGGCACGGCAAAAAGCCGGCCCACACGAGGTGGACCGGCTCGATGCAGCGAACCAGCAGTGGCCGCGCGCTCAGCAGTGCGTCAGCGCGAGACCTTGCCGGCCTTGATGCACGAGGTGCAAGCGTTCACGCGCTTCGGCGTCCCGCCGACCACGGTACGAACGCGCTGGATGTTCGGGTTCCAGCGACGCGGTGTACGGCGGTGCGAGTGCGAGATGTTGTTGCCGAAGCCCGGCCCCTTGCCGCAGACGTCGCAGTTGGCAGCCACGGGTCACTCCAAAGACTTCAGATGCACAGATGCACTTACGGATGATCCCGGCATGCCGGGATCGAGATCGTAGGATCTGGAAGTGGCGCTGCCAGGGCGGATGGCCCGATCGGGATCGGGCAACCGGAGCAGCATACAACGACCGCGCCAGTGCAACGAAACTACCATGCCTGGTCGGGGCCTCGCTCCGGCCCTCCTCGGGACCGGGCCGCCCCAAGGTCTACGCTGCGTTCCCAGTCCAGCAGCTCAAGGAGGCGCAGGTGCCGCAGGTGCCGCAGACATTCTTCGATGCTCTCGCGGTGCGTACCTGGTGCGGTCTCGCGCTGCGGGCGCTGGGGCGTGCGCGCGAGGAGATCGACGCGATCAACGTGTATCCCGTGGCCGACGGGGACACCGGTACCAACCTGTACCTGACCATGGAGTCCGCCGCCGCCGCGGTCGAGGCGGTGTTCGACGGGCACGGCACCCTGACCGAACGGAAACCGCCGCTGGCCGACGCCGCCCAGGCGATGGCCCACGGGGCGCTCATAGGGGCGCGCGGCAACTCCGGGACGATCCTCGCGCAGCTGCTGCGCGGCATGGCCCAGGTCCTCGCCGCCGACGGTGAGACGGCTCACACGGACGGGGAGGGGCTACGGCTCGCCCTGCGCCGCGCGGCCGACTCCGCCCGGCACGCGGTGGCCCACCCGGTCGAGGGCACGGTCCTCTCGGTCGCCTCGGCGGCGGCGGACGCGGCCGACGACACCCAGGGCGACTGCGGGACCGTCGCACGGGCCGCCTACGAGGGAGCGTGCGCGGCGCTGGCCGCGACCCCCGGGCAACTGGCCGTCCTGGAGCGCGCGGGAGTCGTGGACGCGGGCGGGCGGGGGCTGGTGGCGGTGCTGGCCGCGCTGGTGGAGACGTTCACGGGAGAGGTGCCGGTCTTCAGGGTCCTGGAGACGCACGCACGCGTGGGCGCTGACGGGACGCATGCAGCCGCTGACGGGACGCACGCACGCGTGGAGGACGTTTCGGCTCCCGGAGCCACTGCGGCCACCCCTTGCGAGGGCGGCCCCGCCTTCGAGGTGATCTACCTCCTGGAGGCCGACGACTCGGCCGTGACGCGGCTGCGGGAGCGGCTGGACGCCCTCGGCGACTCGCTCGTCGTGGTCGGCGGCGACGGCCTGTGGAACGTCCACGTGCACGTCGACGACGCGGGCGCCGCCGTGGAGGCGGGCGTCGAGGCCGGGCGGCCGTACCGCATCCGGATCACCCACTTCGGGCTCGGCGACGTCCACACCACGGGTGCCGAACGGCCGCCCAGGGAGCGCGCTCAGCGGGCCGTCGTCGCCGTCGTGCCGGGGGAGGGTCTTGCGGGGCTCTACGGAGAGGCCGGCGCGACCACTGTGCTCGCGCGCCCAGGAGAGCCGCCTGCCAGTGGGGAGTTGGTCGCGGCGGTACGGCGGGCACACGCGCGTGAGGTCGTGCTGCTGCCCAATGACGCGGAGCTGCGTCATACGGCGGCGGCAGCGGCCGAGCAGGCCCGTGCCGAGGGCATTCGGGTCGCGCTGATCCCGACGCGGTCCGCGGTGCAGGGGATCGCGGCGCTCGCCGTGCACGAGCCGGAGCGGCGCTTCGACGAGGACGTCGTCTCGATGACCTCGGCGGCGGGCGCGACCCGCTACGCCGAGGTCGCCGTCGCCGAACGCCAGTCCTGGACCATGGCCGGCATCTGCCAGGCAGGGGACGTCCTGGGGCTCGTCGACGGCGATGTGGCGGTGATCGGTGCCGACGTCACGGCCACCGCCCGGGCCGTCCTCGACCGCATGCTCGCGGCCGGTGGCGAGCTGGTCACGCTCGTCCTCGGTGACGAGGCACCCGTGAGCGTCGCCGACATCCTGGAGGTGCACGTCCGGGAGTCGTACCTCGCCGTCGACACGGTGGTGTACCGGGGCGGCCGGCAGGGTGCCCTGTTGCTCATCGGCGTGGAGTAGGACTCCGGCCCCGCCCCAACTCCCCCTACTTCTCCGTCTGTTCCTCCATCAGCTGGAGCAGCTGCTCCGCCTCGGCACGACGGGCCCGCACCGTCTCGTCGCCGTCGTCGGCGCCCTCGTAGGCCTTCAGCACGCCACGCGCGCGTGCCGCCGCGTCGGCGGGGCGGCTGAGGTCGGCCTCCAGCCAGCCCGCGGCGAGTTCGGCGCCGGTGCGGGTGTGCACCGCGCCCTCCCCTAGGGCCGCGAACACGGTGACCGACTCCGCGGTCTGCGCCAGGGCATCCTCGAACGCGGCCTGGATCGCGGTGTCTTCGGCCTCCTCGGCGACGGAACGGGCCAGCAGCTCGCCGAACTGCCGGTGCGTGTGGCCGAGTTCGCCGGTGAGCCGCTGCCGCGCTTCCTGGTCGTCGGTCACGAGCAGCGCGGCCTCGCACTCCTCGATCGCGCCCGCCATCAACTCCCGCGCGCGGTCAAGGCCCCGGTCCGCCAGGTCCGCGCGCAACGCCAGCCACGCGCGGGCACGCAGTGAGCGGACGAGCCCGTGCACGTTCCCCAGGGACCGCCACAGCTCGCCCGCGCGCTCGTACGCCTGGTCCGCCTCGGCGGGCAGTTCCGCGTGGCCCAGTGACTCGGCGGCGAGGTGGGCGAGCGTCGCGTGGTCGTTCTGCTCGGGCCAGGTCCGGGCGATCTCGGCCGCCTGCAAACGCCGTTCGGCAGCGGCCCGGTGCTCGCCCAGCTCGCTCAGACAGTCACCGAGCCACCACTGCGTCTGGACGATCGCGCCGTCGCCGTGCGTCTCGACGCTCAGGTCGGGCAGCGCCGACTCCAGCACCTCCGCGGCCTCGGCCCAGCGGCCCTGGCGCAGCAGGAAGCCGCCGAGCTGGTGCCGCGCCCAGGCGCCCAGCGTCGGCCCCTCGCCCGCCTCGTCGGACCAGTGCGCGGCCTCCAGGGCGTGCTCAGCGGCCTCCTCGGACCGTCCACGGCCGCCGAGCACCTCGGCGAGCTGGAGATGCAGCTGAGCCCGCCCAGGGGCCTCCAGATACGGCCCACCGTGCTCCAGGGCCGCCCGCAGCGCCCGCTCCGCCTCCGTGACGTCCCCGAGGTGATGGGCGAGCCCGGCCAGCCGGGCCTCGTACTCCACCGCGAACCACGGCAGCCCCGCGACCACGAACGCCGTAGACGCCTTCGAGAACAGCCGCACGGCCGTCTCCAAGTCCTCGCCCCGCACCGCGAGTTCGGCCAGCATCGCCTGCCCCTCGGCCCCCCGCGCGGCCAGCCGCACATCGTCCCCGGTGTGCCCCTCGACCAGGGCGAGCACTTCCCGTACGGCGGCTTCGGCGGTGGTCAGGTCCCCGCTGTCGGGGGTGTGATCGGGGGAGTCCCCGTGGACCCTGCGCATCAGGATGCGCGCCCGGCTCATCAGCACGGCCGCCGTCTGCCGTACGCCGGTGCCCTCCTCGGAGTACAGGGCGAGCACCCCGTCGTACGGCTCGGCGATCGCGGTGAGGGCCTCGTCGATCTCGCCCGTGAGAGCGCGTACGTACGCTCCACGCGCGCGTGCCGCCCACGCCTCCCCGGGGTCGCCCGCCTCGGCGAACAGCTCGGCCGCGCGCTCGAAGAGGGCGATGCCCTCGGGACCCCGGTCCATCGCCTGGTGGTCGGCGATCTCGGCGCGGTCGCGGGCGGACAGCTCGACGCCCTCGGAAGCCTGCGAGACGGCCAACCAGGCCTCTACGGCGTGCGGTTGGAGGGTGTCCGACAGCCGTCGCGCCTCCGTGAGGAGCGCGGTGAGGTCCTTCTCCGGGATGACCTCGGGTGCCGTGGGCGTCACCGGTGCCGCGACGGGCCGGCCCGCCGAACGCACTCCCAGGGGGAGCCGTTCCACCAGGGGCCGCTGGTCCATGCGCGCGCGTGCCCGGTCGCCGACGTGGGTCGTGCCGTTGCGCTCGTCGAAGCGGGCGGCCAGGGAAAGGGCCTCCACGCGTGCGTGCGCGGCGAGTTCGCGTGCCGTCCAGATACGGCCGGTCGGCCCGGGCACCTGCTGGTCGCCGAGTCCCAGCTCGGTCAGGCGGTCCATCAGCAGGGTCACCGTGGCCAGGAAGTCCAGCCCGCTCTGCGGGTTCCCGGAGTCCGTGAAGTACGCCGGACGCTCCGCGAGCAGCTCCAGACCGCGCGCCTCGTTGCCGCTCAGCGCGCAGAACTCCACATGGTCCGCGTAGGCGCCCCGCATGCTCTCCATGGGCCGTACGAGACGGAAACCGCGCAGGTGATGGGCGCGCGCCTCGTCGGCCCGTCCCAGGTGCAGCAGCGGGGCCAGGGAGGACGCGAGGACGGTGTGCGGCTCGTGGGCGCAGGTGAACTCGCCCTCCAGGACCGGCGCCCACAGGCCGAGGGCCTCGGCGTACCGTTCCTGCCGCACCTGCCACTCGCCCTGGGTGTGCAGCTCGCACGCGTGGCAGTCGGCCATGGTGTCCCGGTCGGCGGCCAGCCACGCGGCGTAGGCCCGCTCGGCCCGCGCCAGGTCACCGACGTGCGAGGCGACGCTGAACTCGGCGCTGCGCACGGCCCGTTCGGAGTGACCGGCCAGCCGGTAGCGGTGGTCCATCTCGCCGAGCCACTTCTCGATCGAGGCGAGCGGGATGTGCGGCTGGCCCAGCATCCCGGACGACATCCACTTGAAGACCCAGTGCAGCGAGTGGACCTCGTACTCGTCGAAGTCCTCGGGCCGCTCGTCCCACATGCGCAGCAGGCGCGCGAAGGGGACGAACATCTTGTCCTTCTCGGAGCTGTAGTTGTAGACCTTCAGCTGGTGCCCGAGCGCCTCGATCACCGCGAGCGGAACGTCCAGCTTCTCGGCCTCGGCCAGCAGCTGCTCCGCGCGCGCGTTGCGGGCCGGTCCCTCCGGCTCCTCGGAGTTCTCCGCCATCGCCCGGCGCAGCGCGTCGAAGTCCGTGATCCCTGTCATCAGTGGTCGTTCTCCCCGTGTGTGGCCCATTCCAGGAGGCCGATGAACGCCCGGTTCAGCAGCGCCGAGTCGGCGGGACGCAGTGGTCGCTGCGCCATCAGGAGTGCCTGCCCGTACAGGGACTCCGTGGCCGTCCCGATCAGGTCCCGGTCCCTGAGTGAACTGATGCGCCGGATCAGCGGGTTGAGATGGTTGAGCACGAGACGCGCGCGTGGAGCGCTGCCCCGCAGCGAGCCCAGGATGCCCGCCCACAGGTCGTCGGCCTGCTCCTCGGCCTCCGCGCGGGCCTGCTCGTGCCGGGCCGAGCGGTCGTCCAGGTGCAGCGCGGGCACCGACAGTGGATGGAACGCCCGCAGGACGACATCGCAGCCCAGGGGGTCCAGTTTGGCCCGCGCGGCGGCCAGGAAGTCCGCCAGGGCCAGCTCCTCGGCCGGGTCGACCGAGTCCAGGTGCGCGGTCACGGTGTCCGAGTCCAGCTCGGCGACCACCGTCCCCGGGCGCACCGACGGCAGCGCCTCGACCAGCTCGCCGTCGTAGGTGTAACCGCCGTTGATCACCCCGATGCCCTGCGCGGACGCGATCGGCGCGACCTGCCGGTACTCCTCGACGGTCCGCGTGAAGTGCACCACCGGGTGGCGCTGTGCGAACTCCTCCAGGGACACCCGTCCGTCGGTCGTCTCGAACGGGAGCCACGGCAGCATCGTGCGCAGCATCTCCTTGTCGTGCCGCGCCAGGGACTTCACCCCCAGGTGGTGCACCGACAGGAACGCGGCAAGCCGCTCCGGATCACCCGCCGCGAGCCCGGTCAGCCACGCGCGGATCCGCTCCCCGAGCGCCTCCCGTACGGCGGCCAGCGTCTCGTCCTCGTACAGCGACTCGCGCGAGGCGGTGGGCCGCAGACTGTCCGTGTCCAGCACACAGCGCACGAAGAACGCCCAGTCGGGCAACAGCTGTTCGGCCCGCTCGGTGAGCAACATGCCCTTGAGATGCACCCGGTGACTCGCCCGCTGCGCCGGACTCACGGCACCGGGAAGGACGTAGGCCACACCCCGGATCCCCGCGAGCGGCACCGACAGGTCGATCGAGTCCAACGGCGTGAATCCGAACAGGTCGTGACAGTGCCGGGCCAGCGCCACCCTGCGGGTGCTGGGACTCGGGTACGACCGGTCCCAGGGCGCGGGCAGATCGGTGACCGCCTCGCCGTCCACGCGCACGTCGTACGGCAGCAGCGCCCCGAAGTCCCGCGCCAGCGCGAGGACCTTCTCCTTGGTGAGCCACTCACCGGCGCCCGCACGCGCCACCAGGTGCACGGTGGTGCCCGGTTCGGGGCGCTCGGCGTGGGGCAGGGTCCGCACGGTGTACGACCCGTCGTCGGTCGCCGTCCACTCCACGGGCGGCGCGTCGGGCGTACGGGCGCTGCGGCTGACGACCCGGATCCGCTCGGCGACCACGAAACAGGCGAGCAGCCCGATGCCGAACTGCCCGAGGAAGTCGGAGCGGGCCTCCTGGAGCCCGTCGGCGCGCTTGGAGCTACGGCCGATGGTCGCAAGGAGGTTGTGCACGTCCGCCTCGGTGAGCCCGACGCCGGAGTCCTCGACGCGCAGGGTGCCCCCGTCGGCGAACAGCCGTACCAGGGCAGGGGAGTCGGGCTGCTCGGCCCGGCGGGCGGTGATCGCGTCCACGGCGTTCTGCAGCAACTCGCGCAGATAGACCTTGGGGCTCGAGTAGAGGTGATGGGAGAGCAGGTCCACCAGACCGCGCAGGTCGACCTGGAACGTGTGAGGTGACTGGGATGACTGTGAGGTCTGGGAGTCCATCGTCGCAGCGCCGAGGTGGGGGAAGTGCGATCGGCGCGAGGGTCGGGCGGTCCCTGTGAGGCGGTGACCGCGGGGGATGGCCGGAGCGCGCCATCCTAGGCCGCGAACGACCCACCTGACCAGGAGTTTCGCAAGACGTATACGGCATTGTCAGTGGCGTGGTGTGCAATGGATCTCGTGCCCGCACTGGAAGAACCCCTGAAAAAGGTGCTCGGCCCCGCCACCGCGAAGGTGATGGCCGAGCATCTCGGCCTGCACACGGTGGGCGACCTCCTGCATCACTACCCGCGCCGTTACGAGGAGCGGGGCCAGCTCACCCACCTCGCCGAGCTGCCGATGGACGAGCACGTCACCGTGGTCGCCCAGGTCGCCGACGCCCGCCTGCACTCCTTCGCGTCCAGCAAGGCCCCCCGGGGCAAGGGCCAGCGTCTCGAAGTCACGATCACGGACGGCAGCGGCCGACTCCAACTCGTCTTCTTCGGCTCGGGAGTTCATAAACCCCACAAGGAACTGCTGCCGGGCACGCGCGCGATGTTCGCGGGCAAAGTCTCCGTCTTCAACCGCCGTCTTCAACTCGCTCATCCGGCATACGAGTTGCTGAAGGGCGACACCGAGGAGACGGTGGAGACCTGGGCGGGCACCCTGATCCCCATCTACCCCGCCACCGCCAAACTGGAGTCCTGGAAGATCGGCAAGGCCCTCCAGACGGCACTGCCCAGTGCCGAGGAAGCCGTGGACCCGCTCCCGGACTCCCTCCGCGAGGGCCGCGGCCTGGTCTCCCTCCCCGAGGCCCTCCTCAAGATCCACCGCCCCCACACCAAGGCGGACATCGCCGCCGCCCGCGACCGCCTCAAGTGGGACGAGGCCTTCGTCCTCCAGGTGGCCCTGGCCCGCCGCCGCCACGCGGACGCCCAACTCCCCGCCGTAGCCCGCAAACCGTCCCCCGACGGCCTCCTCTCCGCCTTCGACGACCGCCTTCCGTTCACGCTCACGGACGGGCAGGTGAAGGTGTCCAAGGAGATCTTCGACGATCTGGCTACGGAGCATCCGATGCACCGGCTGCTCCAAGGGGAGGTCGGATCGGGCAAGGCCCAGCCGCTCGACTCGCTCGTGCTCACACCCGCCGGGTTCCGTCGTATGGGCGATCTGACGGTGAGGGACGAGGTTGTCGTGCCGGACGGGGAGATCGCGCTGATCGACGGGGTCTTCCCCCAGGGAGAGCGTGAGGTCTGGCGCCTGGTCCTCTCCGACGGCAGCCACGTGGAGTGCGACGACGAACATCTTTGGATCGTCGGCACGAGCCGCGGGTGGCACCGAGGACAGACCCCCAAGGTCATGACGACTCGGGAGATCCGCCTGGACACGTTCAGGGCCAACGGATCCTCGAAGTGGTATCTCCCAGCAGCCGCTCCAGTCGATCTGGGCGGCGACTGTGGACTGCCTCTCGATCCCTACCTGTTCGGTGTCCTTCTGGGCGACGGCTCATTCCGGCACAACCTGCGGTTGTCCACGATGGACGACGAGATCCGTGATGCCGTGGCGGCGGCTGTCGCCCCTGAGTGCCACGTGGTCCCGGTGAAGGGCTCCCGTGGCGACTTCACCGTTCAGCTTGCCCAACGTGCTGGAGGGGTCCGCAACCCCGTGATCCAGACCTTGCGTGGGTTGAATCTCTGGGGTGTCACATCGCACAGCAAGTTCGTTCCCGACGAATTCAAGAACACGTCGATCAAGAACCGCCTTGCTCTGCTGCAAGGGTTGATGGATACGGAGGGCACCGTCGACGCGGACGGCTTCAGTCCCTCGTTCTGTTCTGCCTCGCTCACACTGGCGAACGACGTTGCCTGGCTGGTGCGTTCACTCGGCGGTCGAGCACGCGTCCTGCCGAAGAAGGCGTCCTTCAACGTCTCTGTGGCCCTGCCCGACGAATACGCGCCGTTCAGGCTCGCCCGCAAAGCCGAACGAGCAGGGACCAGGCCGAAATACAACACATTCCGCACATTCCGTCGCGGAATCCGAGCAGTTGAGTACGTCGGACGTAAACCCGTTCAGTGCATCAGCGTCACGCACCCCAGCCATGCCTACGTCACCGACAACTTCACAGTGACCCACAACACCATGGTGGCCCTCCGCGCGATGCTCGCCGTGGTCGACGCCGGCGGTCAGGCCGCGATGCTCGCGCCCACCGAAGTGCTCGCTCAGCAGCATCACCGGTCGATCACCGAGATGATGGGGGAGTTGGCCGAGGGCGGGATGCTGGGCGGGGCCGAGCGGGCCACCAAGGTCACGCTGCTCACCGGTTCCATGGGGACGGCCGGGCGGCGTCAGGCACTCCTGGACCTCGTCACCGGTGAGGCCGGGATCGTGATCGGCACGCACGCGTTGATCGAGGACAAGGTCCAGTTCCACGACCTGGGTCTGGTGGTGGTCGACGAACAGCACCGCTTCGGCGTCGAACAGCGAGACGCCCTGCGCGGTAAGGGCAAGCAGCCCCCGCACCTCCTCGTCATGACCGCGACCCCCATCCCACGCACGGTCGCGATGACGGTCTTCGGCGATCTGGAGACCTCGGTCCTCGACCAACTCCCGGCAGGCCGCTCCCCCATCGCCAGCCATGTCGTCCCCGCCGCCGACAAGCCCCACTTCCTGGCCCGCGCCTGGGAGCGCGTCCGCGAGGAGGTCTCCAACGGCCATCAGGCGTACGTCGTCTGCCCGCGCATCGGCGACGAGGACGACGACCCCAAGAAGGCCGGCAAGGCCAAGAAGAAGTCCCCCGAGGACGAGGCGGAGAAGCGTCCACCGCTCGCGGTCCTCGACATCGCGGCCCAGCTCGCCAAGGGCCCGCTCCAGGGGCTGAGGATCGAGGTGCTGCACGGCCGTATGCACCCCGACGACAAGGACGCCGTGATGCGCCGCTTCGCCGCCGGGGACACGGACGTCCTGGTCGCCACGACGGTCATCGAGGTCGGCGTCAACGTGCCCAACGCCACGGCCATGGTGATCATGGACGCGGACCGTTTCGGCGTCTCCCAGCTCCACCAGCTCCGCGGCCGAGTCGGTCGTGGCTCGGCGGCAGGCCTCTGTCTCCTGGTCAGCGAGATGCCCGAGGCCAGTCCCGCCCGCCAACGCCTCAACGCCGTCGCCTCCACCCTCGACGGCTTCGAACTCTCCCGCATCGACCTCGAACAGCGGCGCGAGGGCGATGTGTTGGGGCAGGCGCAGTCCGGCGCCCGTACTTCCCTGCGGGTGCTGTCGGTCATCGAGGACGAAGAGGTCATCGCGGAGGCGCGGGAGGAGGCGACGGCGGTGGTGGCGGCCGACCCAGACCTGGAGCGTCTGCCGGGCCTGCGTACAGCACTGGACGCGCTACTGGACGAGGAGAGAGAGCAGTACCTGGAAAAGGGCTAGCGGAAGGCCACCTTCTTCAGGGGCGCGAGGAACTGCGCGACCAGCCACAATGGACCTGCACCGACCCACGAACAAGGACCCCAGATGACCCGCGTGATCGCCGGCGAAGCCGGCGGACGTCGACTCGCCGTCCCGCCAGGCACCGGCACCCGCCCCACCTCCGACCGCGCACGCGAGGGCCTCTTCTCCACCTGGCAGTCCCTCCTCGGCGCCCCCCTGAACGGCGAACGAGTCCTCGACCTCTACGCAGGCTCGGGCGCCATCGGCCTCGAAGCCCTCTCCCGCGGCGCGAGCCACACCCTCCTCGTCGAGGCCGACCCGAAGGCCGCCCGCGTCATCAGGGAGAACGTCAAGAACATCGGCCTCCCCGGCGCCGAGGTCAGGGCGGGCAAAGCGGAACAGATCGTTCAGACACCGGCGCCGACAGACCCGTACGACATCGTCTTCCTCGACCCGCCGTACGTTGTCGCAGATCACGATCTTCGGGAGATTCTCCTCACACTCCGGTCCGGGGGCTGGCTCGCGCCGGACGCTCTCGTCACCGTGGAGCGCAGCACCAGAGGCGGCGAATTCGGGTGGCCGGACGGATTCGACGCGATCCGGGCCCGTCGCTACGGCGAGGGGACCTTTTGGTACGGTCGCGCCGCCTCTACGTGCGAAGACGCACGATGACCGGACCGGAGAGCGAGGGAACTCAGTTGCGCCGCGCCGTTTGTCCGGGGTCGTTCGACCCCATCACCAATGGACACCTCGACATCATCGCCCGTGCCTCCCGGCTGTACGACGTCGTGCACGTCGTCGTGATGATCAACCAGTCGAAGAAGGGCATGTTCACCGTCGACGAGCGGATCGAGCTGATCCGCGAGGTCACCGCGGAGTTCGGCAACATCCAGGTCGAGGCCTACCACGGCCTGCTCGTCGACTTCTGCAAGCAGCGCGACATCCCCGCCATCGTCAAGGGCCTGCGCGCGGTCAGCGACTTCGACTACGAACTCCAGATGGCCCAGATGAACAACGGACTGTCGGGCGTCGAAACCCTGTTCATCCCGACCAGCCCCACCTACAGCTTCCTGTCGTCCTCGCTGGTCAAGGAGGTCGCGCAGTGGGGCGGCGACATCTCCCACCTGGTACCCGGCGTGGTCCTGGAGGCGCTCACCGAGCGGCTCGGCAAGGCCTGAGGGACTGACAGTGCGTCACCCGGTGTCGGGCGGGGCGGGAGTGGTCGTACAGTCGACCCGTCCGTCTCCAACACGTCGGTAGAGAGTGGCGAGCACACGGTGGACGTGCAGAAGAAGCTCGACGAGATCGTCGCCTCGGTCTCCAGCGCCCGTTCCATGCCCATGTCGGCCTCGTGCGTGGTCAACCGCGCCGAGCTGCTCACGCTGCTCGAAGAGGTGCGTGCGGCCCTGCCCGATTCGCTGGCGGAGGCGCAGGAGCTGATCGGTGGCCGGCACGAGATGGTCGAGCAGGCCCGCCAGGAGGCCGAGCGGATCATCCAGACCGCGCACGCCGAGCGCGGCTCGCTGATCTCCGACACCGAGGTCGCCCGCCGCTCGCAGAACGAGGCGGACCGCATCCTCGCCGAGGCCCGCCAGGAGGCCGAGGAGGTCCGCGCGGAGGCCGACGACTACGTCGACTCCAAGCTCGCCAACTTCGAGGTCGTCCTCACCAAGACCCTCGGCTCGGTCGGCCGCGGCCGCGAGAAGCTGCTCGGCACCGGCCCCGGCATCGACGACCAGGGCTACGAGGACGAGGACGCCCCCGAGCGCAGCCACGACCCGGAGACCCTGCGCCGCGACGCCGACGCGTACGTGGACGTCAAGCTCGGCGCCTTCGAGGCGGTCCTCGCCAAGACCCTGGAGGCCGTAGGAAAGGGCCGGCAGAAGCTGCACGGGCGGATCGCCAGCGACGACCTCGGCGCCCTCTCCCTCGACGACGACGGCAACCAGGTCCAGCACACCAGCGACGCCGACTACCTCGCCGACCTCGCGACCGTCACGGACACCCCGGTCTCGGCCACCCCGCTCCAGCCCGAGCAGCAGGACTACGCCCCGCAGGCGGCCTACGACTACCAGCAGACCGCGCAGCAGCAGGATCCGTACGGCTATCAGCAGCAGGGTTACGCCCAGCCCCAGCAGCAGGACCCCTACGGGTACCAGCAGGCCGACCCCTACGCCTACCAGGGCTACGACACCGGCCAGCAGCCCGTGTACGACCCGAACCAGATGCACCAGGCCCAGCTCGACCAGCAGCAGAACCAGCAGGCCCAGGCTCAGCAGGGCTACGCGCTCGACGAGACCAGCCTCTTCGACACCGGCATGATCAGCGCGGAGCAGCTGCGGGCGTACGAGCAGGGTCGCGGCCTGTAGCGATCGGGGCCGGTGGCCGAGAGCGCACACCGGATTGGGCCGTGAGCGAAAGGTCCAGTATCCTGGCTCTTCGGTCGCGTGTACGTCCGCGATCAACGCTGCCCGGAAGCACCGAAGGGCAGCGTCCTCTTGAGCTAGCAGACCGAAAGACAGGGATGGCTCTGAACGCCCGCCTCGACCACCGCAACCCTCTCGTGTTCGACACTCACGAGCTGGGTCGGCGTCCTGGTGCGCTGCAGCGCCTGAACCGTTCGATCGACGCTCCCAAGGATCTCGGGATCCAGGGGGTCATCGGAGTGCCGGAAGGCGCCCCGGTGGAGCTCGACCTCCGCCTTGAGTCCGTCATGGAAGGGGTGCTTGTCACAGGCACCGCCCGTGCAACGGCCAAGGGGGAGTGCGTAAGGTGTCTGGAGCCGCTGGAGCTGTCGCTCGAAGCGGACTTCCAGGAGATGTTCTCGTACCCTGACGCCGACGACCGTGGCCGCGTAAAGGCGGAACCGGTCGACGACGCCGAGGAAGACGAGGACAGGCTCTTCATCGAGGACGGCTTGTTCGACCTCGAATCCGTGCTGCGCGATGCGGTGGTGCTCGCACTGCCGATGCAGCCGGTGTGCCAGGACGACTGTCTGGGCCTGTGCTCCGAGTGCGGAGTACGGCTCACGGACGACCCGGACCACCACCATGACGCCGTCGACATCCGTTGGGCGGCACTGCAGGGACTCGCCGGTTCACTCGAAGACGGCGAGAAGGACGAGATCAGTGGCGAAGCGCCCCGACCGGCGCGCGCCAACGAGAAGCAGGAGAAGTAGCCGTGGCTGTTCCGAAGCGGAAGATGTCGCGCAGCAACACGCGCCACCGCCGGTCGCAGTGGAAGGCTGCGGTCACCCCTCTGGTTGCGTGCGAGCGCTGCCACGAGCCCAAGCAGCAGCACATCGCGTGCCCTTCTTGCGGCACGTACAACAAGCGCCAGGTCCTCGAGGTCTGAGCGGCTGGTGAGAGGCACCATGTCTGACGTCAAGGCCGACTCAGTCGCCAAGAAACACGCGGACACAGCCTCGTCCCACACGCTGTTGGAAGGGCGGCTCGGGTACCACCTCGAGTCCGCCCTTCTGGTGCGTGCGCTGACCCACCGTTCGTACGCGTACGAGAACGGCGGTCTGCCGACGAACGAGCGGCTGGAGTTCCTCGGGGACTCCGTGCTCGGCCTGGTCGTCACGGACACGCTGTACACCACCCACCCCGACCTGCCCGAAGGCCAACTGGCCAAGCTGCGGGCCGCGGTGGTCAATTCTCGTGCGCTGGCGGAGGTCGGTCGCGGTCTGGAACTCGGCTCCTTCATCCGGCTCGGCCGTGGTGAAGAGGGCACGGGGGGCCGGGACAAGGCGTCCATCCTCGCCGACACCCTGGAAGCGGTGATCGGCGCGGTCTATCTCGACCAGGGCCTCGACGCGGCCTCCGAACTGGTACATCGCCTGTTCGACCCGCTCATCGAGAAGTCCTCGAACCTCGGTGCCGGCCTGGACTGGAAGACCAGTCTCCAGGAGCTCACCGCGACCGAGGGGCTCGGTGTCCCCGAGTACCTGGTCACGGAGACCGGCCCCGATCACGAGAAGACCTTCACTGCTGCCGCCCGCGTCGGAGGCGTCTCGTACGGCACCGGCACCGGCCGCAGCAAGAAGGAGGCGGAGCAGCAGGCCGCCGAGTCCGCCTGGCGGTCCATCCGGGCCGACGCGGACGAGCGAGCCGAGAAGGCGAAGGAGACGGCCGAACAACAGGCCGTCGAGACCGCCACCGAGGCCGCTGAGCAGCCTGCCGAGGAGAGCGCCGACCCGTCGTCGGCGTCCGCCTGACCGAACAGCGCGACCGAGCGCCCGTCCCCGCGTGGGACGGGCGCTCGGCTCATTCACCCGTTGCCACAAGGGGATGTCATGCCCGAGTTGCCCGAGGTCGAGGTAGTCCGACGCGGTCTGGAGCGGTGGGTCGCCCAGCGCACCGTCGCCGATGCCGAGGTACTGCATCCGCGTGCGGTGCGGCGGCATGTCGCCGGCGCCGACGACTTCGCCCACCGGCTCAAGGGACATCGGATCGGTACGCCGAGCAGGCGCGGCAAGTATCTGTGGCTGCCGTTGGAGGACACGCATCAGGCGGTGCTCGCGCATCTCGGGATGAGTGGTCAACTCCTGGTCCAGCCGCATGAGTTGGCCGACGAGAAGCATCTGCGCATCCGGGTCCGGTTCGCGGACGGCCTCGGTACCGAACTCCGTTTCGTCGACCAACGCACCTTCGGTGGGCTGTCGTTGCACGAAACCACTCCGGACGGGCTGCCGGACGTCATCGCGCACATCGCGCGCGACCCCCTGGACCCGTTGTTCGACGACGAGTTGTTCCACCAGTCCCTGCGCCGCAAGCGGACGACCATCAAACGGGCCCTGCTCGACCAGTCGTTGATCAGCGGAGTCGGCAACATCTATGCGGACGAGGCCCTTTGGCGGGCCCGCGTCCACTACGAACGCCCGACCGCGACCTTCACCCGCCCGCGCACCGCCGAACTCCTGGGCCACGCACGGGATGTGATGAACGCGGCCCTCGACGTGGGCGGCACCAGCTTCGACAGCCTGTACGTCAACGTGAACGGGGAGTCGGGCTACTTCGACCGCTCGCTCGACGCCTACGGCCGTGAGGGTCTGCCGTGCCGGCGCTGCGGTACGCCGATGAGCCGGCGGGCGTGGATGAACCGGTCGAGCTACTTCTGCCCGAAGTGCCAGCGGGCGCCGAGGAGTTAGCGGGCGCCGCGGGTCTCGTCGTAGCGCGTGCGGGCCGCGAGGACGTCGTCCATGCGGGACTCCACGAAGTCGACCAGTCCCGTGAGGCGTTCGGCGACGCCGTGTCCCAGCGGGGTCAACTCGTAGTCCACGCGTGGTGGGTTGGTCGGCTGGGCCTCGCGGTGGACCAGGCCGTCGCGCTCCAGGGCGTGCAGGGTCTGCGAGAGCATCTTCTCGCTCACGCCGTCGACGCGGCGCCGCAGCTCGTTGAAGCGCAGCGAGCCCTCGTGCAGCGCGCACAGGGTGAGTCCGCCCCAGCGGCCCGTGACGTGCTCCAGGGTGCCTCGGGAGGGGCAGGCCTTCGCGAAGACGTCGTACGGGAAGCTCTGCTCCTCCGTACGCTCCTGGGTCGTGTCCATGTCGCCAGAGTACGCGAACGCAGCGCTAACCAAAAGGGAGCACTAACCAGTGGTTAGCGCTCCCTGTAGGCGTCCATAGGAGTCCTACGGCCTCGGACTAGTACCCGAAGTCCTGCGTCCACCAAGGACCGTCGGTGCCGAAGTGCACACCCACGCCCAGGGTCTTGAAGTCGCAGTTCAGGATGTTGGCCTTGTGGCCGGGGCTGTTCATCCAGGCGTCCATGACCGCGGCCGCGTCGGCCTGGCCGCGGGCGATGTTCTCGCCGCCGAGGTTGGTGATGCCGAGCTTCTCCGCCCGGTCCCACGGAGTGGCCCCGCTGGGGTCGGTGTGGTCGAAGAAGTCCTCGGTGGCCATCTGTGTGCTGAAGTTCTCGGCCAGCTCGGTCAGCGCGCTGTTCGCGGCCACCGGGCTGCAGCCGACGATCGCCCGCTGCTCATTGACGAGCTTGAGCACCGCGGCCTCGGCCGCGGCCTCCGCGGAGACCGTCACCGGTGCGTCGGCGGACTGCGTAGGCGTCGGAGTGGTGGGCTTCGCCGAGGGAGCCTTGGTCGTCGGCTCCTCGGTCGGGGTGGCCGCCGGCTTCTTTGCCGGGGCCTTCGTGGCGGGCGCGGTGGCGGACTTGGTCGGAGCCGCCGAGGGGGAGGCCGCGCGGTTCGCGCCACGGCTCGTGGAGGAGCCGTCGTCGCGGGACTCCGCGCTGCCGGAGGTGCCGCCCTGCTCGGTCGCGGAGTTGGACGGCGAACCGGCCGCCTGCACCTTGTCCGAGCCGCCACCGCCGCCGAGCTTGTAGTTCTCCAGCCCCGGCATCGCGCCCGCGGCGACCGCCACCGTGCCGATGGCGACCGCGGCGGAGACGCCGAGCAGACCGGACTTGACCGCCGGCGTCACGCTCTTGCGCTTGCGGCGGCGTCCGCGGCCCGGGCGTGAGCCGTCGCCCCGGGAGGAGGCACCCGCCGCCTCGGGGAAGACCACGGCGTAGTCCTCCTCGGTGGCGAAGAGATAGGCCTCGCTCTTGAGTCGGGTGTCGGCCTTCAGCCGGGTCTCGGCCCGCAGGCGGGCTTCGCTCTTCGGCGGGACCTCGTGGTTCGAGCGGACCTCGCGGACCCCATGGTCCGCGGGGACCTGGTGGTTCGCGTGGGTCTGGTGGTTCGGGTGGAACTCGGCGGGACCCTCCGGGTGGAGATAGGGCGCCATGCCGATCGTCGAGCCGTCGGCCGGGTTCCAGTCGAAGCGGTCGTTCCGGTTGGAGAGGTCGGAGCGGTCGTTCCAGTCGTACGAGTCATGCGGGTCGTAGCCGCTCGTGTATGAGCCGTGCGTCTCTGTGACCCCCGTGGCGCGGCTCGTGGCGGCGCGGCCGGCGGCGGAGCGTCGGTGGCGTCCCATGTCCTTGCCTTTCGTCCTTGCGGTCAACTCGTCCGTGCGGTGACCCAGCTCACTCGATCGAGTGAGTTTCATATGAGATTCATTGGGGCGGACGGTACCGCATGGCGGGAGGGGAGCAAGTGCCCAGAGAGGTTTTGGCCGGTTAGGTTGCAGCCATGAGCGTGGATGTGCGGATGGTCGCCTGGGTGCGAGGGCGTGTGCAAGGTGTGGGTTTTCGGTGGTTTACCCGTGCCAAGGCTCTGGAGATCGGGGGCCTGAGTGGTTTTGCTCTCAATTTGGGCGACGGACGCGTGCAAGTGGTCGCGGAAGGATCGCGCGAGGGCTGCCAAGGACTCCTGGACTGGCTCCAGGGGCACGACACGCCCGGGCGCGTGGATGGCGTCACCGAGATCTGGGACACACCCCGCGGCGGCTACGACGGCTTCGCGATCCGCTGAGCACAAACTGCGAAACGGTGTAAAGCGGTCCTGGCGGAAGCGGCGGGACATGCCACCGGCAGCTGCCGCTAGCGGAAATTGCCTGGTGGTTGCCAAGAACGGCTCGCTCTGGCAGGCTCCGCACCTAAGGATGATCGCCACACCTGAAGAAGCCCGCAGGAGTCGCAGCGCCGCCCGCTCAGGGCCGCGCGCCCCCGGGATGCCCGCCAATACAGGGCGTGATCGTGTTGACCGTCAAACTTTTTGGTGAGACTCTGAAAGCCCCGCGCACCTTAGCTGTTTGGCATGGAAGAACAGCAGAGCAACACCCAAGACTGTCAAGCACCGCGGGTGCGATTCCCTCACGACCCACACCGCTTCGGTCGGTCACTCAGTGTGGAGGACCATCCATCATGGCAAAGGCGCTTCTCGGTTACGTCGGCGGTTCCGACCCGCGACTCCTCGCCGAGATGCGACGGCTCCAGCAGCGCGTCCAGGACCTGGAATCCGAGCTCGTTCGGATCCAGGAAGAGAACGACGCGCTGACGGCTGCCGCAACTCACGATTCGCTTCTCGAGAGCATCGACGTACGCCAGGCTGAGCCCGCGCTCACCTGATCACTACGACGCACCATGACGAACAGTGGCTGAGCTGCCAGCATCAACCGCTGCACTGTCAGAGTTTGCAAGGGACGCTTCGGCGTCCCTTCTTTCTTTCCCCCGCATGCCTCCACCCTCTTTAACGTTTGGTGTGCCCTGCACGTTCAAGGGCGAAACCGCGGGGAACCGGACGTTCATGGAGAGAGCGAGCAGCGGAAGGTAGAGTCCAGCGGCGTGCACCTCAAGGCCCTGACCCTGCGGGGGTTCAAGTCGTTCGCCTCGGCGACCACGCTCCGGTTCGAGCCGGGGATCACATGCGTCGTCGGTCCGAACGGCTCGGGCAAGTCCAATGTCGTGGACGCGCTCAGCTGGGTCATGGGCGAACAGGGCGCCAAGTCACTGCGCGGCGGCAAGATGGAGGACGTTATCTTCGCCGGCACCACCGGCCGCCCCCCGCTGGGCCGCGCCGAGGTGTCCCTCACCATCGACAACTCCGACGGGGCACTGCCCATCGAGTACGCCGAGGTCACCATCACGCGGATCATGTTCCGCAACGGCGGCAGCGAGTACCAGATCAACGGCGACACGTGTCGCCTCCTCGACATCCAGGAACTCCTCTCCGACTCCGGCATCGGCCGCGAGATGCACGTCATCGTCGGCCAGGGCCAGCTCGACTCCGTGCTCCACGCCGACCCCATGGGCCGCCGCGCCTTCATCGAGGAAGCGGCCGGAGTCCTCAAGCACCGCAAGCGCAAGGAGAAGGCCCTCCGCAAACTGGACGCGATGCAGGCCAACCTCGCGCGCGTACAGGACCTGACGGACGAACTCCGCCGCCAGCTCAAGCCCTTGGGCCGCCAGGCCGCCGTCGCCCGCCGTGCCGCCGTCATCCAGGCGGACCTCCGCGACGCCCGCCTCCGCCTGCTCGCCGACGATCTCGTACGACTGCGCCAGGCGCTGAACACCGAGATCGCCGACGAGGCCGCACTGAAGGGCCGCAAGGAGGCCGCCGAGCTGGAGCTGCGCAAGGCACTCCAGCGCGAGGGCCTCCTGGAGGACGAGGTACGGCAGCTCACCCCACGCCTCCAGCGCGCCCAGCAGACCTGGTACGAGCTGTCCCAGCTGGCCGAGCGGGTACGCGGCACGATCTCGCTGGCCGACGCCCGGGTGAAGAGCGCGACGTCGGCTCCACCGGAGGAACGGCGAGGCCGCGACCCCGAGGACATGGAGCGCGAGGCCGCCCGCATCCGCGAACAGGAAGCCGAGTTGGAAGCGGCCTTGGAAGCGGCCGAGCACGCCCTGGAGGACACGGTCGCCCACCGCTCCGAGCTGGAGCGGGAGTTGACGGCCGAGGAACGGCGCCTGAAGGACGTGGCCCGTTCCATCGCCGACCGCCGCGAGGGCCTTGCCCGTCTCAACGGCCAGGTCAACGCCGCCCGTTCACGCGCCGCCTCCGCCCAGGCCGAGATCGACCGCCTGGCCTCCGCCCGCGACGAGGCCCAGGAGCGTGCGGTCACCGCGCAGGAGGAGTACGAGACACTCCAGGCCGAGGTGGACGGCCTCGACGCCGGCGACGCGGAACTCTCCGAACAGCACGAGGCGGCCAAGCGCCAACTGGCCGAGGCGGAGGCCGGGTTGACGGCAGCCCGGGAAGCGGCCACAGCGGCGGAACGCAAGCGGGCCGCGACCCAGGCCCGCCACGAGGCGCTGGCGCTGGGCCTGCGCCGCAAGGACGGCACCGGAATACTGCTGGGCGCCCGCGACCGCCTCACCGGAATCCTGGGCCCGGCCGCAGAACTGCTCACGGTGACCCCGGGCCACGAGGTAGCCCTGGCGGCGGCCTTCGGCGCGGCGGCGGACGCGATCGCCGTGACGACACCGGCATCGGCGGCGGACGCAATCCGCCTGCTGCGCAAACAGGACGGAGGCAGGGCGGCACTGCTGCTGGCAGGCAACCCTGAGCATTCGACCCCGGTGACTGAGGCGCCCCAAAGGGGCGCGGGGAACGGCGCGCCCAGCCACGACGAGCCCGCAGACAACAGACAACCCTTCGCCGCTGATTTCGTCCGCGCCCCCGCCGACCTCATGCCCGCAGTCCGCCGCCTCCTGCACAACTACGTCGTGGTCGACACCCTCGAAGCCGCCGAGCAACTCGTATATACGCACCCCGAGTTGACCGCGGTAACCGCCGAAGGCGACCTGCTAGGCGCCCACTTCGCCCACGGCGGCTCCGCAGGCGCCCCCAGCCTCCTCGAAGTCCAGGCCTCAGTGGACGAAGCCGCAGCCGAACTCGAAGAACTGGCCATCCGTTGCGAGGAGTTGGCCGCCACCCAGCAGACCGCAGGCGAGCACCGCAAGGAATGCGCCGCGCTCGTCGAGGAGTTGGGGGAGCGGCGCCGAGCCGCGGAGCGCGAGAAGTCGACCGTGGCACAGCAGTTGGGGCGGCTCGCAGGGCAGGCGCGGGGCGCCGCCGGGGAGGCCGAGCGATCGACCGCGGCGGCGACACGGGCACAGGACGCGCTCGACAAGGCCGTAGAAGAGGCTGAAGTACTGGCCGAACGGCTGGCTGTTGCTGAGGAGATGCCGGTCGAGGAGGAGCCCGATACCTCCGTGCGGGATCGGCTTGCCGCTGATGGGGCCAATGCGCGGCAGACCGAGATGGAGGCGCGGCTTCAGGTTCGTACGCATGAGGAGCGGGTCAAGGGGCTTGCCGGGCGGGCCGATGCGCTGGACCGGGGGGCCCGAGCGGAGCGTGAGGCGCGTGCGCGGGCGGAGCAGCGGCTCGCGCGGCTGCGGCACGAGGCGGCCGTGGCGGAGGCCGTTGCCTTCGGGGCTCGGCAGTTGCTCGCGCATGTCGAGGTGTCCCTCGCCCGTGGTGACGAGGAGCGCACCGCCGCCGATGCCGCCAAGGCGCGCCGCGAGCAGGAGCTGGCCGCCGCCCGGAACCAGGGGCGCGACCTCAAGGGCGAGCTCGACAAGCTCACCGACTCCGTGCACCGAGGGGAAGTGCTCGGTGCCGAGAAGCGGATGCGGATCGAGCAGCTGGAGAGCAAGGCGCTGGAGGAGTTGGGGGTGGAGCCGGCGGGGCTCGTCGAGGAGTACGGGCCGCATCAGCTCGTGCCGCCCTCGCTCGCCGCCGAGGGTGAGGTGCTGCCCGATGATCCGGAGGACCCGCGCAACCAGCCCCGGACATTCCACCGCGCCGAGCAGGAGAAGCGGCTCAAGTCGGCCGAACGGGCGTACCAGCAGCTCGGGAAGGTGAACCCGCTCGCGCTGGAGGAGTTCGCGGCGCTGGAGGAGCGGCACAAGTTCCTCAGTGAGCAGCTGGAGGACCTGAAGAAGACCCGCGCCGACCTGCTTCAAGTGGTGAAGGAGGTCGACGAGCGCGTCGAGCAGGTCTTCACCGAGGCCTACCGGGACACGGCCATCCAGTTCGAGGGTGTCTTCAGCCGACTGTTTCCGGGTGGCGAGGGCAGGTTGATCCTGACCGATCCCGACAACATGCTGACCACGGGTGTGGATGTGGAGGCCCGCCCGCCCGGCAAGAAGGTCAAGCGGCTCTCGCTGCTCTCCGGCGGGGAGCGGTCCCTCACCGCCGTAGCGCTGCTGGTGTCGATCTTCAAGGCTCGGCCCAGCCCGTTCTATGTGATGGACGAGGTCGAGGCGGCGCTCGACGACACCAACCTCCAGCGGCTGATCCGGATCATGCAGGAGCTGCAGGAGGCCTCGCAGCTGATCGTGATCACCCACCAGAAGCGCACGATGGAGGTCGCCGACGCGTTGTACGGCGTCTCCATGCAGGGCGACGGGGTGTCGAAGGTCATTTCGCAGCGCCTCCGCTAGACCTTCATCGCGCGTTCAAGTGTTGAACGCGTGGCGTGACCTGTGGCGTTGGATTTCACATCAGACCCCCTATTGACTTCGAAACTTGAAGGCATAGTCTCTGCAACGTTGCTTTTACCTTCAGGTGGTGGGCAGCGGGAAGCTGTGCGCCACTGGAAGGGTCGCCCCCCCACCCCGGCAGCGACGCCGGTGGCCTCAGGAGTTACACGTGACCAGCACTGCGCAGGCACCTCAGTCAGGAGCCGGGCCGGCTCATCCCGAACATCTCGCGCACGTCATCTTCATCGCGGCGGCGG
Source organism: Streptomyces prunicolor (assembly GCF_045162825.1). NCBI lineage: Bacteria > Bacillati > Actinomycetota > Actinomycetes > Kitasatosporales > Streptomycetaceae > Streptomyces > Streptomyces prunicolor. The sequence goes on from NZ_CP108676.1 coordinate 7,761,985, forward strand.
CCGCGATGGGCGGTTTCCTCTTCGGCTACGACAGCTCCGTGATCAACGGCGCCGTCGAAGCGATCCGCGACCGCTACGACGTCGGCTCCACGGTCCTGGCGCAGGTCATCGCCATCGCCCTGATCGGCTGTGCCATCGGCGCGGCGACCGCCGGCCGGATAGCCGACCGGATCGGCCGTATCCGCTGTATGCAGATCTCCGCGGTGCTGTTCACCATCAGCGCCGTCGGTTCGGCGCTGCCCTTCGCGCTCTGGGACCTCGCCTTCTGGCGGGTCATCGGCGGTTTCGCCATCGGTATGGCCTCCGTCATCGGCCCGGCCTACATCGCCGAGGTCTCCCCGCCCGCCTACCGCGGCCGGCTCGGCTCCTTCCAGCAGGCCGCGATCGTCATCGGCATCGCGATCTCGCAGCTGGTCAACTGGGGCCTGCTGAACGCCGCCGACGGCGACCAGCGCGGCAAGCTGATGGGCCTGGAGGCCTGGCAGGTCATGCTCGGCGTGATGGTGATCCCGGCCATCCTCTACGGCCTGCTCTCCTTCGCCATCCCCGAGTCCCCGCGCTTCCTGATCTCGGCGGGCAAGCTGAGCCGCGCCCACGACGTGCTGCGTGAGGTCGAGGGCGACGACATCGACCTGGACGCCCGCGTCGCCGAGATCGAGCACGCGATGAAGAGCGAGCACAAGTCGACCTTCAAGGACCTGCTCGGTGGTGGAGGCTTCTACTTCAAGCCGATCGTCTGGGTCGGCATCGGCCTCTCGGCCTTCCAGCAGCTCGTCGGCATCAACGTCGCGTTCTACTACTCCGCGACGCTGTGGCAGTCCGTCGGCGTCGACCCGACCCAGTCGTTCTTCTACTCCTTCACCACGTCGATCGTGAACATCATCGGCACCGTGATCGCCATGATCTTCGTGGACCGCATCGGCCGTAAGCCGCTGGCCCTCATCGGTTCGGTCGGCATGGTCGTCGGTCTCGCGCTGGAGGCCTGGGCCTTCTCGTACCACCTGGTCGACGGCAAGCTGCCCTCCGCGCAGGGCTGGACCGCGCTGATCGCGGCCCACGTCTTCGTCCTGTTCTTCGCCCTGTCCTGGGGTGTCGTGGTCTGGGTCTTCCTCGGCGAGATGTTCCCGAACCGGATCCGCGCCGCCGCCCTGGGTGTCGCGGCCTCCGCGCAGTGGATCGCCAACTGGGCCATCACCGCGAGCTTCCCGTCGCTGGCCGACTGGAACCTCTCCGCGACCTACGTGATCTACACGGTCTTCGCCGCGCTCTCCATCCCGTTCGTCCTGAAGTTCGTGAAGGAGACGAAGGGCAAGCGGCTGGAGGACATGGGCTGACCGGCCCCAAGAATCGGGTCCCGTGAGCCGGGGCCCCATGAACTCGGGGAGGCGGGCTCAATCCCCCGCCGCCCGTCTCCCCGAAACCACCCATCGGTCACCAGATGAGGACGCCGCCGCCGATCTCCCGGGCCCGGAGAGCGGCGGCCTCGATGTTGTCCAGGCGGCTCTCCACGAGGTCGGTGCGCTCGCCGACCGCCGCGGCGACAGCTTCCAGACGCTCCCGCAGCAACGCCAGCTCGCGCAGGAAGTCCGGTACGTCCGTGGCCTCGACGTACAGGTCGCTGGAGGCCAGCACGGGAAGGTACACGCAGCCCAGCGCGCGCACGGGCGCCGAACCCCAGACGGTCTCGCGCCAGTTCTCGAAGCCGGCCGAGTCGTTGCACCCCTCCGGAACGTCGAGCACGTTCCACTGGCCGTCCGCGTCACGCAGGAACACATCCACAGCCAAGGTCATGACCGCAGTGGACCACCGGTCGACCGGCCGGTCCACCGGTTGCGGGTAAAGGTCACTCTCCGGATCGGGGTCACTCCCCGAGCCGCGGCAGCACCCGCTCCGCGAACAGCCGCAGGCTGCGCCATCCCTCGTCCACCGGCATCCCGCCCGACAGCGGATGCAGTACGAGGTTGTCGAGCCCCAGCGCCACGCACTCGTCCGGCGTGAGAATCCGGTAGACGCCCTCCGCGCGCAGCTCGGCCACGGTCGTCGCCCCCGACTTCACCGCCGAGCGGATGTCCCCGGACTGCCAGGACGCGTACGTCCGCGCCTCGTGCAGGAAGTGCGCCCCGTACTCGGCCCAGGCCCGGTCCGGATCCTCGGCGATGTGCAGCAGCGGGGTCTCGGCGCCCGGCATCATGGTCCAGCCCTCGGTGCCGTACTCGACGAGCCGGTCCTTGTAGTACGCCTCCAGGTCGGGCAGGTGCGCGCTGGGGAAGAACGGCAGACCGAGCCGGGCGGCCCGACGGGCGGCGGCCTTCGAGGAACCGCCGACCAGCAGCAGGGGGTGCGGGTCGGAGAACGGGCGCGGGGTGACCCGTACGGTACGGCCGCGATACTCGAACTCCTCGCCGGACCACGCCTTCAGGACCGTCTCCAGCAACTCGTCCTGGAGCCTGCCCCGTTGCTTCCACTCCACGTCGAACTGGGCGTATTCCTCCGGTCGGTAGCCGATCCCGGCGACGGTCACCAGTCGGCCGCCGCTCAACAGGTCGAGTACGGCGATGTCCTCGGCCAGCCGGAGCGGGTCGTGCAGCGGGCCGATCACCGCCGAGACGGTCACCGCGATGTGCCGGGTCGCCCCGAACACCGCGCCCGCGAAGGCGAAGGGCGACGGCAGCCAGTTGTTGGCGACACCGTGGTGCTCCTCCGTCTGCACGGTGGTGATCCCGTGCTCGTCGGCGTACGCGGCCATCTCCAGGGCGGCCCGGTAGCGGGCGCTCAGCGAGGCGGGGGTGGCGCCGGGTTCGACGAGGTTGAAACGTACGACCGAGACGGGCATGGGAGGTCCCCCTTCGTGTGCGGTGGGGTCGTGTGTGCTGGGGGACGGTAGCTGACGGTACGTCAGATGGCCATGGGGGCGGCCGGAGTTGCTCGTAGGCTCGGGGGATGAGCGATCCCGCACCCACGAACCCGCAGGCGGAGGCCGAGCACGGGCGCATCGCCCTCTGGCTCGCCCCGGAGGACCTCCGGTAGCTGGCCGAACACTGCTGCTGCGCCCAGGACGCGCCGCACGAAGCGGCCGACCGCTGCCTGCGGCTGCGCTTCCGGGCGAGCACCGCCCTGCACAAGAGCGGCCGGAACGGGTAGCGCCTGTCCGGCGGATCGCCTTGCAGCCGCGCGCACCAGACGCCGCCGATTTCCTGGGACCGGCCCTAGACCGCCACCCTCGCGGGCTCCCCGGCGCGCGCCGCCTCGCGGACAGGCGGCTTCGGCAGGACCGCGTACAGCAGGCCCGAGACCGCGATCGTCGCCACCCAGCCCATGCCGTACTCGCCGACCGGGTTGCCGGTGGCCAGTGGGCCGGTGAACCAGTCCGAGCTCGTGAACAGCAGGCCGGCGCCCAGGCCGAGCGCCCACGCGATGACCGCCGCCGGAGCGAAGCCCGCCCGGTACCAGTAGGCGCTGGTGCGGGTGGTGTCGAGCAGGGCGACGGGGTCGTACTCCGTGCGGCGGAGCATGTCCACGCCGAAGACGCCGATCCAGGCCGAGAACGCCACCGCGAGCAGCGAGAGGAAGGCGACGAAGGAGCCGATGACACCGGTCGTGGCCAGCATCAGGACCGCGCCCAGGACCAGCGAGATCACCGCGTTCACCGAGACCGCCCAGGGGCGCGACACCCGGAAACCGAGGGTCTGCGCGGTGAAGCCCGCCGAGTACATCGACATCGCGTTGATCAGCAGCATCCCGACCAGCGCGATGAGCAGGTACGGCACCGCGAGCCACAGCGGGAGGATCTCGCCGAGGAAGGACACCGGGTCGGCGGTGGCCGCGAGATCCGGGAGCTCCGCCGCCATCACCGCGCCCATCAGGACCATCGGGAGTACGACGATCCCGGCGCCGGTGACCGTGTTGCGCACGATCGCCGCCGAGGACGCCGTACCGGGCAGATACCGCGTGAAGTCAGGCGCGGCCGGTGCCCAGCTCATCCCGCCCGCGGCGACCAGCCCGATACCGGTGACCACGGCGGAGACGGGGCCCGGACCCCGCCCGAAGACCCTGCCCCAGTCCGTGTCGACGAGCAGTCGGCCCAGCACGAGCACCGAGAAGACGCCGAAGAGCCAGGTGGCCCATCTGGTGCAGCGCTGCACCGCGTCGATGCCCAGGCCGGAGATCGCGAACGTGGCGGTGACGAACAGCAGCAGGGTCACGACGATCAGCGCCGTACCGCGCCGGATGCCGAAGAGCACGTCCAGCACGGTCAGCAGCGCGTAGGCGCCGGTCACCGCGTTGATCGTCTCCCAGCCCCAGCGCGCGACCCAGATCAGCGCACCGGGGAGCAGATTGCCGCGCTGCCCGAAGACGGCCCGGGACAGTGCCATGCCGGGGGCGCCGCCCCGCTTGCCTGCGATGCCGATCAGCCCGACCAGGCCGAACGCCACGATCGGGGCCACGATGCCGACGACCAGGGTCTGCCAGAAGTTCAGGCCGAAGGTGACGGCGAGGGTCGCGCCCATGGTCAGCAGCAGGACGGTGATGTTGGCGGCGACCCAGGTGGGGAAGAGGGCGCGGGTGCTCGCGGTGCGCTCGGCGAGGGGTACCGGTTCGATGCCCCGGGTTTCGAGGCCGTGGCTTGCCATGGGGAGAGATCGTACATTGATCCCGTTGTATGTATGAATGCAAGCATTTGCCCCAGTGGGAAAACAGGCGCTGGGTACGGACCAGACCCATGGCTGATACTGAGTGGGTTATGGAAACCGTCATCCTTGCTGTAGTCATCGCCGTGGTCGTGCTCGGTGCGCTGGGTGGGCTCGTCGTCGGCAGTCGGCGCAAGAAGCCGCTGCCCCCGCCGCCCACCTCCGTGCCCGACATCACCGCCCCGCCGGCCGAGCCGCACGTCGGCGACGAGGCCGAGACGCCGCGCGACGAAGCGCGCCGGACGATAGAGGAGGTGGATCTTCCGGACGGCTCGGCCCCGGTCGCCGTCGAGGAACCCCCCGTACTGGATGTCCCCGAGCTGGATGTTCCCGAGCCGACCGCCGGACGCCTCGTCCGGCTGCGCTCCCGGCTCTCCCGCTCGCAGAACGCGCTCGGCAAGGGGCTGCTCACGCTGCTGTCCCGCGAGCACCTCGACGAGGACACCTGGGAGGAGATCGAGGAGATCCTCCTCACCGCCGACGTCGGCGTGGCTCCCACCCAGGAACTGGTCGACGGCCTGCGCGCCCGCGTGAAGGTGCTCGGCACCCGCACCCCGCAGGAACTGCGCACGCTGCTGCGCGAGGAGCTGCTCAAGCTGGTCGGCACCGACGTCGACCGCACGGTCAGGACCGAGCCCGAGGACCGTAAGCCCGGCATCGTGATGGTCGTCGGGGTCAACGGCACGGGCAAGACCACCACGACCGGCAAGCTCGCGCGCGTGCTCGTGGCCGACGGGCGGACGGTCGTGCTCGGCGCCGCCGACACGTTCCGGGCTGCCGCCGCCGATCAGTTGCAGACCTGGGGTGAGCGGGTCGGTGCCCACACCGTGCGCGGGCCCGAGGCCGGGGATCCTGCCTCCGTCGCGTTCGACGCGGTGAAGGAGGGCAAGGAGATGGGGGTCGATGTCGTCCTCATCGACACGGCCGGGCGGTTGCACACGAAGACCGGGCTCATGGATGAGCTCGGGAAGGTCAAGCGGGTGGTCGAGAAGCATGCGCCGCTCGACGAGATCCTGCTTGTGCTCGACGCCACGACCGGGCAGAACGGGCTGGTGCAGGCGCGGGTCTTTGCCGAGGTCGTCGACATCACCGGCATTGTGCTGACGAAGCTGGACGGTACCGCCAAGGGGGGCATCGTGATCGCCGTTCAGCGTGAACTGGGGGTGCCGGTGAAGCTGATCGGGCTTGGCGAGGGGGCGGATGACTTGGCGCCCTTTGAGCCGGAGGCGTTTGTCGATGCCCTTATCGGGGACTGACGCTCCGCGGGTTGGGCGGTTTTTTGGCTGCGGGTCGGTGGGGGCTGGTCGCGCAGTTCCCCGCGCCCCTGAAGGGGCGCTTCGCTTGCCCCCTTTGACGAAGTGCCCTTCTCCAGCTTGGAGAAGGGCACTTCGTCGTCTCTACGGCTACGCGCGCGACCTGTGTGCCACGTACGCCAGCGTGCCCAACAGCAGCCGCGCGGCCGGTGGTTTGGTCGCCGAGTCCAGCGCGGGGGAGCGGAGCCAGCGGACCGGGCCCAGGCCTGCTCGGTCGGAGGGTGGGGCGGTGATGTGGGTGCCGGGGCCCAGGCCGCGGAGGTCCAGGGAGGTGGGGTCGTCCCAGCCCATGCGGTAGAGCAGGGAAGGGAGTTCGGCGGCGGCGCCGGGGGCGACGAGGAACTGGGCGCGGTGGTCGGGGGTCGCCGCGACCGGGCCGAGCGGGAGGCCCATCCGCTCCAGGCGGGCCAGCGCGCGGCGCCCGGCGGGCTCGGCCACCTCGATCACGTCGAACGCGCGGCCCACCGGCAGCATCACCGCAGCGCCCGGCAACTCGGCCCAGGCGTCGGTGACTTCGTCGAGGGTCGCGCCGGCCCGCACTTCCGGAGCGAAGGTCAGTGGATGCGCGCCCGGCGTGGGGCACTTGGTGTCGCCGCAGGAGCACGCGCCGCCCGCGGCCCGTGCGCCGGCGACCACGTCCCAGCCCCAGAGGCCGGTGAACTCGGCCACCGCTGTGCATTCCGACGCGCGGCCGCGGCGGCGCGTGCCGGACCGGATGTCGCGGATACCCCGGCTGCTGCCGATCGTGAAGCCCATGCCCCCTCCAACGGGTCCAACGCACCGGTGGTTACGAGACGGATGCGTAACGTCACTCTGCGTTCACGCCTGCCCCGTGCCGCGTGGTCCAGGCGGCGCTCAGGGGTACCCCGGGTGGTGTGCTCGACGGTGCGCGCCCCTGCGTGCACCGCTACGCCCACTCCCGGCCGTCCTATGTCAAGTGAATCGTGCGCGGGCAACCGTAGGTTCATTCGAAGGGGTGGCGAATGGTGGCGTTTCCGGGATCGCCGTGGCTGGACCGGTGATCGTAGGATTACTTTGAGTGCACAAGTCCTCGGGGCACATGCGCTCGTGGGTATGCCGGAGGCAACTCGTCATCTCGTTCGAAGGGTGACAAGTGCGGGACGGGAAGCCGTATTTACCGGCATTCTGATAGGGCTTGGCGCACAGCGGCGACAAGTGGTTCCAGGGATGGGGGCGTTCCAGTGGGCGGCAACGGCGGAAGCGGGACAACCGCGACCAGTACGGACAAGCGCCCCAATGAGCTGCTCGGCTCGTGGTTCGTGCGCAGCGGCTGGTCCAAGGGTGAGCTGGCGCGGCAAGTGAACCGCAGGGCGCGGCAGTTGGGGGCCAACCACATCTCGACGGACACCTCGCGGGTGCGCCGCTGGCTGGACGGCGAGAACCCGCGCGAGCCGATCCCGAGGATCCTCTCGGAGCTGTTCTCCGAGCGCTTCGGCTGTGTCGTCTCGGTCGAGGACCTGGGGCTGCGCGCGGCCCGCCAGGCACCCTCCGTGTCCGGCGTCGACCTGCCCTGGACGGCCCCGCAGACGGTGGCCCTGCTCAGCGAGTTCTCCCGCAGCGACCTCATGCTGGCCCGCCGCGGCTTCCTCGGGGCCTCGCTGGCCCTGTCCGCGGGACCGTCCCTCATCGAGCCCATGCAGCGCTGGCTCGTCCCTGGCCCCTCGGCCCACCAGCCGGAGCCCGAGCCCGCGAGCGCCTCCCGGCACCAAGGGCGGCTCTCCCGGCCCGAGTTGGAGCTGCTGGAGTCCACCACGGCGATGTTCCGCAAGTGGGACGCCCAGTGCGGCGGCGGCCTGCGCCGCAAAGCGGTCGTAGGGCAGCTGCACGAGGTGACCGACCTCCTTCAGGAGCCCCAACCCGAGGCCACCAACCGCAAGTTGTTCAAGGTCGCCGCCGAACTCGCCGAGCTGGCGGGCTGGATGTCGTACGACGTGGGGCTCCAGCCCACCGCGCAGAAGTACTTCGTCCTCGCCCTGCACGCCGCCAAGGAGGCGGGCGACAAGCCGCTCGGGTCGTATGTCCTGTCCAGCATGAGTCGGCAGATGATCCATCTCGGGCGGCCCGACGACGCGCTGGAGCTGATCCACCTCGCGCAGTACGGCAGCCGGGACTGCGCGAGTCCGCGCACCCAGTCGATGCTGTATGCGATGGAGGCCCGCGCGTACGCCAACATGGGCCAGCCCGGCAAGTGCAAGCGGGCGGTCCGGATGGCCGAGGACACCTTCGGGGACGTGGACGACTGGGACGACCCGGACCCCGACTGGATCCGTTTCTTCTCCGAGGCCGAGCTGTACGGCGAGAACTCGCACTCCTATCGCGACCTCGCCTACGTCGCCGGCCGCAGTCCCGCCTACGCCTCGCTCGCCGAGCCCGTCATGCAGCGGGCGGTGGACCTCTTCGCCAAGGACGACGACCACAAGCGGTCGTACGCGCTCAATCTCATCGGCATGGCCACCGTGCACCTGCTGCGGCGCGAGCCCGAGCAGAGCGCGGTGCTGGCGACGGAGGCGATGACCGTCGCCAAGAAGGTGCGCTCCGAGCGCGTCAACACACGTATCCGAAAGACCGTCGACACCGCGTTCCGCGACTTCGGCGAGCTGGCCGCAGTCGTCGACCTCACCGAGCGGCTCGCGATCGAGCTGCCGGAGACCGCCGAAGCGGTCTGAACACCCCAGAGCCCCGGCCGCGGCCGGCCCTCCCGAACCGCCCGACTCGGCTCCCCCATGCCAGGTCATTCGGAGGACCGACCGCGGCCGGTCTGTGTCGCGGTTCTTCTGAGGGGCCGTACTCAGTCGGGGAGCCCGATCTTGGTGAAACCTTTTCACATGATCGCTTGCGCCTACCATGGCGACTTCGGCAATCTACTGATTCGCCGCCGCTAATCATGGGCGGCGGCGTTTCGAACGGCGGCAGGGGGCTGCCGTTCCTGACATAACGGGGATTCCAAAAATGGCCAAGAGGCTATTCGCCGTTGCCCTTGCAACGGGTGTCATGTCCACCGGGCTGCTCGCCGCCGGCGCCACCGACGCGTCGGCGATCGCCACCAAGACGTACACAAAGCCGTACAGCAAGAGCGCGAACTTCTACTCCAAGCCGCTCGGGCGCTGCGTCAGGACGACGCTCTCCGGCAAGGTCACCTTCAAGCACTACTACTACAAGCAGAAGGGCGCCATCTCGGACGCGTTCCTCGGCGTCAAGCTCATCAACCCGACCATGCGCACCACCGTGCTGACCAAGTGCACCGGGGGCAAGAGCGCCACCGTCACCAAGATGGCGATGACCCAGCGCTGGTACGAGAGCACGAAGTGCAAGCTGAACGTCGCGATCGCCGCCGGCTACCAGTGGACCGTCGCCGTCACCCCCACCGTGGAGTGCGGCAAGCGCAAGGCGGGCACCCGGGCCACGACGTACGCGGTCAAGGCGAACAACTACACCCAGAGCAACAGCGGCCGTCCGGTCGGCTTCAACGGTGAGGTGCACATCAAGTACAACACCGCGCTCTGCCTGTCGGCGCGGACCACGGTGACCGCATACATCAACAACAAGTCCGACTCCGGGACCAACACCATCAAGGCCTGCGTCAAGGTCTGACGTAGAGACGTAGGGACGTAGATCCGGGAGACACGGGGGCGGGCGCCGAACGCGTCCGCCCCCGCGTTCGTGTGCGCGGGGCTCGAACTGTCCAGGTCAACCGGGCCGTATACAGCTCCGGGGGGCGCTCCGGGCGATCACGGAGTGGTCACGGCCGCCGCGAGCGGGGCGTCGATTCATCCCTCCGTAACGTGGCGGACGCCTTCGTCACATGCCTGAAACGTTGTGCGGCCTTCATAGAAACCAGGCTGGGACAACCTCATGGCGGAAAACCGGCCCAAACCTTGACCTTGCCCGCACGGGCCGTTCGGATGACGAGGAGACGCCGATGCCAGAAGGCATCCTGACGCTAGCAGCAGCCGCTCCCAAGATCGACACCGGCAACACCGCCTTCATGCTGCTCAGCGCCGCGCTGGTTCTGCTGATGACCCCCGGCCTCGCCTTCTTCTACGGCGGCATGGTCAGGGTCAAGAGCGTGTTGAACATGCTGATGATGAGCTTCATCAGCATCGCCATAATCACCATTCTCTGGACGCTCTACGGCTTCAGCATCGCCTTCGACACCGGCAACGGTTTCCTGGGCGGGTTCGACTGGGTGGGCATGCGCCACATCGGTCTGACCGAGCCGTTCGCCACGTACAACATCCCGATCTACGCGTTCGCCGTCTTCCAGCTGATGTTCGCCATCATCACCCCGGCGCTGATCAGCGGTGCCCTGGCGGACCGCGTGAAGATCGTGGCGTGGTCGGTCTACATCGCGCTGTGGGCCACCCTCGTGTACTTCCCCGTAGCCCACTGGGTCTGGGAGCCGACCACGGGCTGGCTGTTCAAGTACGGCGTGATCGACTTCGCCGGTGGTACCGCGGTGCACATCAACGCCGGTGCGGCGGCGCTCGGCGCCATCCTCGTCATCCGTAAGCGTGTGGGCTTCAAGAAGGACCCGTTCCGGCCGCACAACCTGCCGCTCGTCATGCTCGGCGCCGGTCTGCTGTGGTTCGGCTGGTTCGGCTTCAACGCGGGCTCCTGGCTCGGTGCCGACGGCGTCTCCGCCGTCGCGTTCACCAACACCCAGGTCGCCACCGCCGCCGCCATGCTCGGCTGGCTCATCTACGAGCGCATCAAGCACGGCGCCTTCACCACCCTCGGTGCCGCCTCCGGCGCGGTCGCCGGTCTGGTCGCCATCACCCCGGCCTGTGGCTCGGTGAGCCCGCTCGGCGCCATCGCGGTCGGCGTCATCGCCGGTGTCCTGTGCGCCGCGGCCGTCGGCCTGAAGTACAAGTTCAACTTCGACGACTCGCTCGACGTGGTCGGTGTCCACCTCGTCGGCGGTATCGTCGGCTCGCTGCTCATCGGCCTCTTCGCCACCGGCGGCGTCGGCCAGACGGCCAAGGGCCTCTTCTACGGCGGTGGCCTGGCCCAGCTCGGCAAGCAGTTCGTCGGTGTCGGCGCGGTGCTCGGCTACTCGCTGGTCGTCTCCGCGATCCTCGCCTTCCTGATCGACAAGACCATCGGCTTCACCGTGGACGAGGACGTCGAGGTGGCCGGCATCGACCAGGCCGAGCACGCCGAGACCGCATACGACTTCAGCGGCGCAGGCGGCGGCCTCAGCGGCGGCACGCTCAACTCCGCCACGGCGACGAAGAAGGTGGACGCATGAAGCTCATCACCGCCGTTGTGAAGCCCCACCGGCTCGACGAGATCAAGGAAGCGTTGCAGGCCTTCGGGGTCCACGGTCTGACGGTCACCGAAGCGAGCGGCTACGGTCGTCAGCGGGGACACACCGAGGTATACCGGGGCGCCGAGTACACGGTCGACCTGGTCCCCAAGATCCGCATCGAGGTGCTGGCCGAGGACGACGACGCCGAGCAGCTGATCGACGTCATCGTCAAGGCCGCCCGCACCGGCAAGATCGGTGACGGCAAGGTCTGGTCCCTCCCGGTCGAGACGGCCGTCCGGGTCCGGACCGGCGAGCGCGGACCGGACGCGCTCTAAAAAGAAACGAACAGGAGTCGCTGGGTGACGAGTACGGACGTGCGCAAGGATGCAGAGGACTCCGGACCCAGCGGCTACGCGGCGGCCCGGCTGCGCCTCCTCACTGAGGGGGTGCGGTCCGGGCCGCCGCGCCGTGCGGCCCTCGCCGAACTGACCGACGACTGGCTGACCGGCCTCTTCACCGCGGGCTCCGAGGCCCTCAAGGGCGTCTCCCTCGTCGCCGTCGGCGGCTACGGCCGCGGCGAACTCTCCCCGCGCAGCGACCTCGACCTCCTTCTCCTGCACGACGGCAGCGACTCCGGCGCGGTCGCGGCCCTGGCCGACCGCATCTGGTACCCGGTCTGGGACCTCGGCCTCGCCCTCGACCACTCCGTCCGCACCCCGTCCGAGGCCCGCAAGACCGCCGGCGAGGACCTCAAGGTCCAGCTCGGCCTCCTCGACGCCCGCCACATCGCCGGCGACCTCGGCCTGACCGCCGGATTGCGTACGGCCGTCCTCGCCGACTGGCGCAACCAGGCGCCCAAACGCCTCCCCGAACTCCAGGAACTCTGCGCCGAACGCGCCGAGCGCCAGGGCGAGTTGCAGTACCTCCTCGAACCCGACCTCAAGGAGGCTCGCGGCGGCCTGCGCGATGCCACCGCGCTGCGCGCCGTAGCCGCCTCCTGGCTCGCCGACGCCCCGCGCGAGGGACTCGCCGACGCCCGCCGCCGCCTCCTCGACGTGCGCGACGCCCTGCACCTCACCACCGGCCGCGCGACCGACCGGCTCGCACTCCAGGAGCAGGACCAGGTCGCCGCCGAGCTGGGCCTCCTCGACGCGGACACCCTGCTGCGGCAGGTCTACGAAGCGGCACGTGTCGTGTCGTACGCCAGTGATGTCACCTGGCGTGAAGTGGGGCGAGTGCTGCGGTCCCGTGCCGTGCGGCCGAGGCTGCGCGCGATGCTCGGCGGGGGCGCCAAACCCGCCGCCGAGCGCTCCCCGCTCGCCGAAGGGGTCGTAGAACAGGACGGCGAGGTGGTGCTCGCCCGCGCCGCGCGCCCCGAGCGCGACCCCGTTCTCCCGCTGCGCGCCGCCGCTGCCGCCGCGCAGGCCGGTCTTCCGCTCTCGCTGCACGCTGTACGGCGCCTCGCGGCCACCGTGCGCCCGCTGCCCACGCCCTGGCCCGCCGAGGCGCGCGAGCAGCTGGTGACGCTGCTCGGTTCCGGGCAGCCCACGGTGGATGTGTGGGAGGCGCTGGAGGCGGAAGGCCTGATCACCCGGCTGCTCCCCGACTGGGAGCGGGTGCGCTGCCGGCCGCAGCGCAACGCCGTGCACATCTGGACCGTCGACCGGCACCTCATCGAAACCGCCGTCCGCGCCTCGGAGTTCGCCCGCCGCGTCAGCCGCCCCGACCTCCTGCTGGTCGCCGCGCTGCTGCACGACATCGGCAAGGGCTGGCCCGGCGACCACTCGGTGGCCGGCGAGATCATCGCCAAGGATGTCGCCGCCCGCATCGGCTTCGACCGCGCGGAAGTCGCCGTGCTCGCCACCCTCGTACGTCATCACCTGCTGCTCATCGAGACCGCCACCCGGCGCGACCTGGAGGATCCGGCGACGGTCCGTTCGGTCGCCGAGGCGGTCGGTACGACGAGCACCCTGGAGCTGCTGCACGCGCTGACCGAGGCGGACGCGCTGGCCACCGGACCGGCCGCCTGGTCGTCCTGGCGGGCCGGCCTCGTCACCGACCTGGTGAAGCGGGTCGCCGCCGTGCTCTCCGGGGACGTCCCCGAGGAGCCCGAGGCGGGCGCGGCCACCGCCGAACAGGAACGGCTCGCGATCGAGGCGGTGGCAACGGGCGGCCCGGTGTTGGCACTCCGCGCCCAGACCGAGCCCCCGTCCGAGGACGAGCCCGCCGGCGACCCCGAACCCCTCGGCGTGGAACTCCTGATCGCCGTCCCCGACCAGCCGGGCGTACTCCCCGCGGTGGCCGGCGTCCTGGCGATGCACCGCCTGACGGTCCGTACGGCGGAGCTGCGCGCGCTCGACCTGCCGGACGGCGTGGAGGGCTCGGTGCTCCTGCTCAACTGGCGGGTCGCCGCCGAGTACGGCTCCCTGCCCCAGGCCGCCCGGCTGCGCGCCGATCTCGTACGCGCCCTGGACGGTTCGTTCGACATCGCGGGCCGCCTCGCCGAGCGCGACGCCGCGTATCCGCGCCGCCGAGGTGTGGTGGCCCCGCCGGCCCGCGTGACGGTCGCCGCGGCGGCCTCCCGGCACGCGACGGTGATCGAAGTGCGCGCGCACGACGCCCCCGGGCTGCTGCACCGCATCGGCCGCGCCCTGGACGAGGCGAAGGTCCGCGTCCGCAGCATGCACGTCAGCACCCTGGGCTCGAACGCGGTGGACGCCTTCTACGTCACTGGCGCGGAGGGCATGCCCCTGCCGGGGGACGAGGCCACGGCGGTGGCACGCAAACTGGAGGAAACCCTGCGGGCCTGACCCGTGACCCGCTCTTGTGCGACCGGGATACCCTGGAGGGCGATTCCCCAATAGCCACCGACCCCGAGGACCGCGAGCGCCGTGTTCGATACTCTCTCTGATCGCCTCTCAGCCACTTTCAAGAACCTGCGCGGCAAGGGACGGCTCTCCGAGGCGGACATCGACGCCACCGCGCGTGAGATCCGGATCGCGTTGCTCGAAGCGGACGTGGCGCTGCCCGTCGTCCGTACGTTCATCAAGAACGTCAAGGAGCGCGCCCTCGGCGCCGACCTCAACAGGGCGCTGAACAACCCGGCCCAGCAGGTCGTGAAGATCGTCAACGAGGAACTCGTCACGATCCTCGGTGGCGAGACCCGGCGCCTGCGCTTCGCCAAGAACCCGCCCACCGTGATCATGCTCGCGGGTCTCCAGGGTGCCGGTAAGACGACCCTCGCGGGCAAGCTCGGCAAGTGGCTCAAGGACCAGGGGCACTCGCCGCTGCTCGTCGCCGCCGACCTCCAGCGCCCGAACGCGGTGAACCAGCTGAGCGTCGTCGGCGAGCGCGCCGGAGTCGCGGTCTACGCGCCCGAGCCGGGCAACGGTGTGGGTGACCCGGTCAAGGTCGCCAAGGACTCCATCGAGTTCGCGAAGTCCAAGGTCCACGACATCGTGATCGTGGACACCGCCGGCCGCCTGGGCATCGACCAGGAGCTGATGCAGCAGGCCGCGGACATCCGCGACGCGGTCTCGCCGGACGAGATCCTCTTCGTCGTCGACGCGATGATCGGTCAGGACGCGGTCAACACCGCCGAGTCCTTCCGCGACGGCGTCGGCTTCGACGGCGTGGTGCTCTCCAAGCTCGACGGCGACGCCCGTGGTGGTGCCGCGCTCTCCATCGCCTCGGTCACCGGCAAGCCGATCATGTTCGCGTCGAACGGCGAGAAGCTTGACGACTTCGACGCCTTCCACCCGGACCGGATGGCCTCCCGCATCCTCGACATGGGTGACCTGCTCACCCTGATCGAGCAGGCGGAGAAGACGTTCAGCCAAGAAGAGGCCGAGAAGATGGCCTCCAAGCTGGCGTCCAAGAAGGGCCAGGACTTCACCCTCGACGACTTCCTGTCCCAGATGGAACAGGTCAGGAAGATGGGCAGCATCAGCAAGCTGCTCGGCATGCTCCCCGGCATGGGCCAGATCAAGGACCAGATCAACAACCTGGACGAGCGGGACGTCGACCGTACGGCCGCGATCATCAAGTCGATGACCCCGGGCGAGCGCGCCGAGCCGACCATCATCAACGGCTCGCGCCGCGCCCGTATCGCCAAGGGTTCCGGCGTCGAGGTCAGCGCCGTGAAGGGCCTGGTGGAGCGGTTCTTCGAGGCCCGCAAGATGATGTCCCGCATGGCGCAGGGCGGCGGGATGCCCGGTATGCCGGGGATGCCGGGCATGGGCGGCGGCCCCGGCCGTACCAAGAAGCAGCCCAAGCAGGCCAAGGGCAAGCAGCGCTCCGGCAACCCGATGAAGCGCAAGCAGCAGGAACTGGAAGAGGCCAAGCGCCGCGAGGCCGGCGCCGCTCCGGGCGGCAACGCGTTCGGCCTGCCCGAGCAGGGCGGCCAGGACTTCGAGCTGCCGGACGAGTTCAAGAAGTTCATGGGCTGAGCTTGAGAAGGTTCATGCGCTGACAGCCCGTCTTCTACGTCGCCGAGGGCGCCCCTCTCCGGAAGGGCGCCCTCGGCGCGTGCTGGGCGTGCCGACGCCCGGCCTGTGTCGTAACGTCCCGATATGACCAACCCCGCGCCGCCGCGCAAGTCTCCCGACCAGCCCTGGCGTACCGAGGGCACCCCGGACGAGCCCCCGAAGCCGTCGCCGGGCGGGAAGAAGATGCGCGGCGGCTGGTGGAGCCTGATCCTCACCGCGCTGGTCGTGTACCTGGTCGCCAACCTGATCCTGTCGTTCTTCAACGAGGGCGACGAACCCACCATCTCGTACACGGAGTTCAGCAAGCAGGTCGACGCGGGCAACGTCACCAAGATCTACGCCAAGGGCAATGCGATCCAGGGGCAGCTCAAGAAGGGCCAGGACAAGCCGGACGGCGACGGCAAGTACACCAAGTTCGACACCGAGCGGCCGACCTTCGCGGACGACCAGCTCTGGGAGGACCTGACCAAACACAACGTCACCGTCACGGCGGAGCCGGTCGTACAACACCGTAGCTTTCTGGCCAATCTGCTGATCTCGCTGGCCCCGATGCTGCTCCTGGTGGTCCTGTGGCTCTTCATCGCGCGCCGGATGAGCTCGGGGCTCGGTGGCGCGGGCGGCATGCTCGGCCGCAAGGCCCCGCCCAAGCCGGTCGAGCTGGAGCCGGGCAAACAGCGCACGACGTTCGAGGATGTCGCCGGCATCGACGAGGTCGAGGGCGAGCTGAACGACGTCGTCGACTTCCTCAAGAACCCCGAGGAGTACCGCAAGATGGGCGCCAAGATGCCCCGGGGTGTGCTGCTCTCGGGTCCGCCCGGCACCGGAAAGACGCTGCTCGCGCGGGCGGTCGCGGGGGAGGCGGGGGTGCCGTTCTTCTCGGCGTCGGCCTCCGAGTTCATCGAGATGATCGTCGGTGTCGGTGCCTCACGCGTGCGTGAACTGTTCGCGGAGGCCCGCAAGGTGGCCCCCTCGATCATCTTCATCGACGAGATCGACACCATCGGCCGGGCCCGCGGCGGCGGCAGCGGCATGGGCGGTCACGACGAGCGCGAGCAGACCCTGAACCAGATCCTCACCGAGATGGACGGCTTCTCCGGCTCCGAGGGCGTCATCGTGATCGCCGCCACCAACCGCGCCGACGTCCTGGATCCGGCGCTGACCCGCCCCGGCCGCTTCGACCGGGTGGTCGTCGTCTCACCGCCCGACCGGGGTGGCCGCGAGGCGATCCTGGCGATCCACACCCGCGAGATCCCGCTCGCGAAGGACGTGAACCTCGCCCAGGTCGCCCGCACGACCCCGGGCATGACCGGCGCAGAACTCGCCAACCTCGCCAACGAGGCCGCCCTCCTCGCGGTCAAGCGCAAGCAGGACCAGGTCACCCAGACCGACCTCTCGGAAGCCCTGGAGAAGGTCCAACTGGGCGCCGAACGCCCGCTGGTGATGCCCGAGGAGGAACGCCGCCGCACCGCCTACCACGAGAGCGGCCACGCCCTCCTCGGCATGCTCCAGCCCGGCGCCGACCCGGTCCGCAAGATCACCATCGTCCCGCGCGGGAGGGCCCTCGGCGTCACGCTCTCGACGCCGGACGCGGACAAGTACGCGTACACCGAGGAGTACCTGCGCGGCCGCATCATCGGCGCCCTCGGCGGCATGGCCGCGGAACAGGTCGTCTACGGAGTCATCACCACCGGTGCCGAGAACGACCTCGAACAGGTCACCAACATCGCGCGCGGGATGGTCGCCCGCTGGGGCATGAGCGAGCGCGTCGGCCGCCTCTCCGCCCTCCCGAACGACGCCCAGCAGGCCTACGGCCTCGCCGCCGCGCCGCAGACCCTGGACGTGATCGACGACGAGATGCGCCGCATCGTCGACGAGTGCTACGACGAGGCCATCCGCAAACTCGGCGACCACCGCGACCAGTTGGACGCGCTCGCGGCGGCGCTCCTGGAGAACGAGACCCTGGAGGAGACGGACGCCTACCGCATCGCGGGCGTCACGCGCCTCTTCAAGGAAGAGCCGTAGTCATCCTCAGGTCGCACCCGTGATGAGTCATCCTCAGGTCGTACGCGCGATCAGATACCGGAAGACGTTCGGCATCCACACCGTCCCGTCCGGCCGTCGATACGGATGCAATGCCTCCGCCAACTCCTTGTCCACCTGCGCCTGATCCGTCGCGACGATCGCCGCGTCGAAGAGCCCCGTCGACAGCAACCCCCGTACGGCACTCTCGACGTCGGCGTACCCGAAGGGGCACGCCACCCGGCCTGAGCCGTCCGGCCTGAGTCCCGCGCGGTGGGCGACCTCCTCCAGGTCGTCGCGCAGCACCGGGCGCGGGCTGCCCGTGCCGCGCAGCGGGTCCGCCAGCCTGGTGGCCACCCGCAGCACGGACGAGGTCGCGCAGCGCTCCGGCGGACCCCAGCCCGCCAGCACCACGGGCGTCCCGCGCGCGGCGAGCGGTGTCGCGGCGTCGAGCATGTCGCCGAGTCCCTCCGAGTCGCCCGCGAGGCACCCGATGGGCTCGAAGGCGGTCACCAGGGTGTACGCGGGCGCCTCCGCGCCGGCCGCGTCCCTGGGGGAGCCGTGGACGAGCCGGGTGTGCGCACGCGCGCGTGGGGACCAGGCGGTCGGCAGCAGTCGCTCGCGGGCGAGGGCCAGGCGCTCGGGGGAGAAGCGCTCGACACCGGTGACCGTCGCTCCTCTGGAGGCCGCCATCAGCAGGGCGAGCCCGGAGCCGCAGCCGAGGCCGAGCAGCCGGGTGCCGGGTCCCACTTCCAGTCGCTCGTAGACCGCTTCGTAGAGCGGCACCAGCATCCGCTCCTGGATCTCGGACCAGTCACGCGCGCGTGCATCCAGGTCCACGCGGGGCACTGGCCCCGCATGAGGCAGGTAGTGCCGCACGAGCGTAGGTGTCATGGAAAGCGCCCCAATCCGCCGAGAGATGTGGCCGTGCCCGTTTCCGAGGCCCCCGTGATGTGCGCCCGCACTTCCCCCGTATGCCAGCAAACTCCGCACGCGCTACGGCGTCCAGGGGTTGTGGGGCCCGGCTTGTGGCTTCCCTGTGGGAGTGGCGAGAATTCACATGACGGCAACGTGGGCCCGTACCATCGCGCCATGGCCAAGGCACCCGTACTCACGCCGCGGGCGGATGATTTCCCCCGCTGGTACCAGGATCTGATCAGCAAGGCCGAGCTGGCCGACAACGGCCCGGTGCGCGGCTCCATGGTCATCCGACCGTACGGGTACGGCATTTGGGAGCGGATGCAGGCCGAGATGGACGCCCGCATCAAGGAGACGGGCACCGAGAACGCGTACTTCCCGCTACTGATCCCGCAGTCCTACCTCGCCCGCGAGGCCGACCATGTCGAGGGCTTCGCGCCCGAGTTGGCCGTGGTCACGCACGGCGGCGGCAAGGAGCTGGAGGAGCCCGCGGTCGTCCGGCCCACCTCCGAGATGATCATCAACGAGTACTTCGCGAAGTGGGTGCAGAGCTACCGGGACCTGCCCCTGCTGATCAACCAGTGGGCGAACGTGGTCCGTTGGGAGCTGCGCCCCCGCCTCTTCCTGCGCACCAGCGAGTTCCTCTGGCAGGAGGGCCACACGGCGCACGCGACCTACGAGGAGGCGCGCGACTTCGCCGCGCACATCCACCGCCAGGTGTACGAGGACTTCATGGTCAACGTCCTCGCGATGGACGTCGTACCGGGCCGCAAGACGGCCAAGGAGCGGTTCGCGGGCGCGATCAACACCCTCACCCTGGAAGGGATGATGGGCGACGGCAAGGCGCTGCAGATGGCGACCAGTCACGAGCTGGGCCAGAACTTCGCGAAGGCCTTCAATACGCAGTACCTGTCCAAAGAGGGCAAGCAGGAACTCGTCTGGCAGACCTCCTGGGGCTCCACCACGCGCATGATCGGCGCCCTGGTGATGATGCACGGCGACGACGACGGACTCCGGGTGCCGCCGCGGCTGGCGCAGATCCAGGTCGTCGTCCTCGCGATCAAGGGTGACGAGGCGGTTCTGGCCAAGGTCCGCGAGATCGGGGACCGGCTGAAGGCGGCGGGCGTGCGCGTCCGGGTCGACGTCCGCACGGACATCCCGTTCGGGCGCCGGGCCGTCGACTGGGAACTGAAGGGCGTACCGGTACGGATCGAGGTCGGACCCCGTGACCTGGAGAACGGCACGGCGATGGTGGCCCGTCGCATCCCGGGCGGCAAGGAGCCGGTGGCGATCGACTCTCTCGTAGCGCTGCTTCCCGTAGTCCTGGAGGAGGATCAGGCGCTGCTGCTGAGGCAGTCCCGCGAGCGGCGCGAGTCCCGGACCTCCGAGGTGTCGACGATCGCGGAGGCCGTCGAGGCCGCGACCGCCGGCGGCTGGGCGCGCATCCCGTGGGCGACGCTCGGCGAAGAAGGCGAGGCCGAGCTGGCCGAGCACGCGGTGACCGTACGGTGTCTGGTCGCCGAGGACGGGTCGGTGCCGGACGACGACAAGGCGCCCGGTAATGTCGCGGTCGTCGCCCGCGCTTACTGAAGCGGCGGGCTCCGGCGGGAGAGCGACCGAAACGCCCCTTGCGCAACGGCGGACATCACCTCACCCGGCGCGCGGACAGCGTCTACGCGCCGGGTCGTACGTGGGCCTACGCACCACCTTGTGCTGAGCTGTGAGGCTTCTCCGCAGATCAGCGCACCCGCCCTCCTCCGGACGCATCAGCGGCAACTGACGGGTACGTGCAAATTATTTGGGATGCCCCGGAATCGGAACACAGGGGCACTCCGGCTCGTTGTCATTACGTGAGCACGACACAGACACCACCTGTTCTCGCCGCAGAGCTGGCAGAGGCGTGGGCCGATATTCAGCGGTACCACCCCGAACTGCCCGATCTGGCCGCGCCCGAGTCCCTGATCGGAGAGTCGTCGTCCGCCTGCGGACACGAGCTCTCCTTCGAGCGACTGCTCCATGAGGCAGTCCATGGCATCGCCGCTTCGCGCGGCGTGCGTGACACGTCCCGTGCCGGTCGCTACCACAACCGCAGATTCCTTGCGATCGCCGAGGAGCTGGGCCTGGACCACCCCGACGAACCGCATCCCAGCAGCGGCTTCTCGCTGGTCCAGCTCAACCCCGAGGCGAAGCGGCGCTACCGGCCCACGATCGAGCGCCTCCAGCGCGCGCTCAAGGCCCACACCGTCGCCACCTCGGCGGACACCTCCCGTACCTTCCGCGGCCCGGCCGCCCGGCACGGCTCGTCCGGTGGCGGCGTCCGCGTCAAGGCGGTCTGCGACTGCGGTCGTAACGTACGGGTCGTCCCGTCGGTGCTGGCCCAGGCGCCGATCGTGTGCGGGGGCTGCGGCAAGCCCTTCCGCATCCCGGAGGTCGTGGGCGCGGCCTGAGGACGCGGCTGCTCGTGGCAGCCGCATCCCGCAGGTCGGGTTGCGCACACCCGCGCCGGTCACCTCCCGGCGCCGGGTGTCGCTTCCGTATGGGCGGGGGCATCCTCCCCGGTCGGGCGGGCCGCCAGGGTGTGGCACAATGGCTAGCTGTACTCGACAGCCGCACAGGAACCCTCTCGCCTCCGGCTGACGCGTCCATCGGGCACTCGGGTACCGCAACCCCACGCGGCCATCTCGCCGTGCCCAACCACGTCAAAACCAGGAGAACCCACTCCCGTGGCAGTCAAGATCAAGCTGAAGCGTCTGGGCAAGATCCGTTCGCCTCACTACCGCATCGTCGTCGCCGACTCCCGTACCCGCCGTGATGGCCGGGCCATCGAGGAGATCGGTCTGTACCACCCGGTGCAGAACCCCTCGCGCATCGAGGTCGACACGGACCGCGCGCAGTACTGGCTGAGTGTCGGCGCGCAGCCGACCGAGCCCGTGCTCGCCATCCTGAAGCTCACCGGCGACTGGCAGAAGTTCAAGGGCCTGCCGGCCCCGGCTCCGCTGCTCGTGGCCGCGCCGAAGGCCGCTCGTCCCGTGTTCGACGCCCTTGGTGGCGACGACGCGAGCAAGGGTGAGGCGATCACCCAGAAGAAGAAGGCCGACAAGAAGGACGAGGCTACGGCCGAGTCCGAGTCGACCGAGGCCTGAGCATGCTCGAGGAGGCTCTCGAGCACCTCGTGAAGGGCATCGTGGACAACCCTGACGATGTGCAGGTCGCCTCGCGCGACCTGCGTCGTGGGCGCGTGCTGGAGGTCCGGGTACACCCCGACGACCTCGGCAAGGTGATCGGTCGCAACGGCCGTACTGCTCGCGCTCTGCGCACCGTCGTGGGTGCCATCGGCGGCCGAGGTGTCCGCGTCGACCTTGTCGACGTGGACCACGTCCGCTGACGTTTATCGCACACCGGCTCGGGCCGGGGAGGGCCTGCGGGCCGTCCCCGGCCCGTCGTCGTACTACAGGAGATCAAGCACAGTGCAGCTGGTAGTCGCTCGTATCGGCCGTGCCCACGGCATCAAGGGCGAGGTCACCGTCGAGGTACGCACCGACGAGCCGGAGCTCAGGCTCGCGCCCGGCGCCGTCCTGGCCACCGAACCCGCCTCCACCGGCCCCCTGACCATCGAGACGGGCCGTGTCCACAGCGGCCGTCTCCTCCTGCGCTTCGAGGGCGTCAGCGACCGCACCGGCGCCGAGGCCCTGCGCAACACCCTCCTGATCGCCGAGATCGACCCGGAGGAGCTGCCCGAGGAGGAGGACGAGTACTACGACCACCAGCTGATGGACCTCGACGTCGTCACCAAGGACGGCGAGGAGGTCGGCCGGATCACCGAGATCTCGCACCTGCCCTCCCAGGACCTCTTCATCGTGGAGCGGCCCGACGGCAGCGAGGTGATGATCCCGTTCGTCGAGTCGATCGTCATCGAGATCGACCTGGAGGAGCAGCGCGCGGTCATCGATCCGCCGCCCGGCCTGATCGACGACCGCGCGGAGATCGTGTCCAGCCGGGAAGAGTCCGCAGAGGACGCCGACGCATGAGGCTCGACGTCGTCACGATCTTCCCCGAGTACCTCGAACCGCTGAACGTCTCCCTCGTCGGCAAGGCACGCGCGCGTGGACAGCTGAATGTGCACGTGCATGATCTGCGCTCCTGGACCTACGACCGCCACAACACGGTCGACGACACCCCCTACGGCGGCGGCCCCGGCATGGTCATGAAGACCGAGCCCTGGGGCGACGCCCTGGACTCCGTCCTGGCCGACGGCTACGAGACGGGCTCCGGTACGCCCGCGCTCGTCGTGCCCACGCCCAGCGGCCGGCCCTTCACCCAGGAACTCGCCGTAGAACTCTCCGAGCGGCCCTGGCTGGTCTTCACGCCCGCCCGCTACGAAGGCATCGACCGGCGGGTCATCGACGAGTACGCGACCCGGATGCCCGTCTACGAGGTGTCCATCGGCGACTACGTGCTCGCCGGCGGCGAGGCGGCCGTCCTGGTCGTCACGGAGGCCGTGGCACGGCTGCTGCCGGGTGTCCTGGGCAACGCCGAGTCCCACCGCGACGACTCCTTCGCGCCCGGGGCCATGGCCAACCTCCTGGAGGGGCCGATCTACACCAAGCCGCCCCAGTGGCGCGGCCAGGGGATCCCGGACGTGCTGCTCAGCGGCCACCACGGCAAGATCGCCCGCTGGCGGCGCGACGAGGCGCTCAAGCGCACGGCCGCCCACCGGCCCGACCTGATCGAGCGCTGCGAGCCCAAGACCTTCGACAAGAAGGACCGCGAGATGCTCTCGATCCTGGGCTGGTCACCGGACCCGGCGGGGGAGCCGTACGGCCGATTTTGGCGCAGGCCGGACGGCGTGGAAGAATAGGTCGCTGTTGTGCGTCGTCCGGCGTGCGCCCCTGCCACAGGGGGACATGACGCCCGCCCCGACACGGACAGCATCCTTCCCTTCACCTAACTCCCGTCGGTGACCTGTGGCATCGATGAAGAAAGCAGACGAAATGTCCCACCTGCTCGACATCGTCGACGGCGCCTCGCTGCGCACCGACATCCCGGCCTTCCGCCCGGGTGACACCGTCAACGTCCACGTCCGCGTCATCGAGGGCAACCGCTCCCGTGTGCAGCAGTTCAAGGGCGTAGTCATCCGTCGCCAGGGCGCCGGTGTCCGTGAGACCTTCACGGTCCGCAAGGTCTCGTTCTCCGTCGGCGTCGAGCGCACCTTCCCGGTGCACACCCCGATCGTCGAGAAGATCGAGCTCGTGACCCGTGGTGACGTCCGTCGCGCGAAGCTGTACTACCTCCGTGACCTGCGCGGCAAGGCCGCGAAGATCAAGGAGAAGCGCGACAACTGAGCTTGATACGGGGTTCATATCGGGGCCGGATAACATCTGGCTCCGATGGACACCGAAGCACAGCACACGGAGCGCGACCGCTCCTCCCGTCCTTCCGACTCCGAGGCCACCTCGGACACCGAAGGGCCGGAGGACCGGTCGCGTTTCGCGTTGGTGTCGCGGGTCGCGGAGTGGCTGCCGGGCGGCCGGATCACCCTGACTGCCCTGGTCTGTCTGGTGTTTCTGCTGCTGCTCAACACGTTCTTGGTCCAGCCATTCCACATTCCTAGCGGATCCATGGAATCCGGATTGAGGATCGGCGACCGCGTTCTCGTAAATAAGTTGGCGTACCGTTTTGGTGCTCATCCGAGGCGCGGCGACATCGTGGTGTTCGACGGAACCGGCTATTTCGGGGACGCCGACTACATCAAGCGCGTTGTGGGTGTGGGGGGAGACCACGTGGTCTGCTGCGACGAGAAGGGGAGGCTCCAGGTGAACGGGCGGTCGGTCGACGAGACGGCGTTCCTGTACCCCGGTGACGCTCCGTCCACCGTGGCTTTCGACGTGGTCGTGCCCGACGGCACGCTGTTCGTCCTCGGTGACCACCGCGGCGACTCAAGTGACTCCCGGGACCACCTGGGCGACCCGGGCGGAGGCATGATTCCTGTTGGTGACGTCATCGGGCGAGCCGACTGGGTCGTCTGGCCCGCCGGGCACTGGACCCACCTCGTCCGACCCGGCGCCTACGCGCGCGTACCCGCCGCGGACGGCGCCCATGGGTAACCGCGGCAAGCCCCGCGGCGCCACACCGCCGGGCGGCTCCTTCGGGAACGAGAACCTGCTGCCGACCGGTTTCCGGCGCGCGGGCGCGGGCGCGCTCGCCCCGGCCGGGGGAGCCGGCCGCAGCCGGGCCGAGCGGCGCAAGCTCCAGCGCAAGGTCAAGCGGCGCAGACGGCGCTCCGCGGTCCGGGAGATACCGCTCCTGGTCGGAGTCGCGGTCCTCATAGCCCTGGTCCTGAAGACCTTCCTCCTCCAGGCGTTCGTGATCCCGTCGGGCTCCATGGAGCAGACGATCCGGATCGGCGACCGGGTCCTGGTCGACAAGTTCACCCCGTGGTTCGGCTCCGAGCCCAAGCGCGGTGACGTCGTCGTCTTCCACGACCCGGGCGGCTGGCTCGCGGACGAACAGACCACCAAGAAGAACGACCCCATCGTGGTCAAGCAGGTCAAGGAAGGCCTCCAGTTCATCGGCCTGCTGCCGTCCGACAACGAGAAGGACCTCATCAAGCGGGTCATCGGCGTCGGCGGTGACCACGTCAAGTGCTGTGACGCGCAAGGCCGGGTGACCGTCAACGGCGTTCCGCTGACCGAGGCCGACTACCTGTATCCGGGGAACGCCCCGTCCGAATCGAAGTTCGACATCACCGTTCCCAAGGGCCGGTTGTGGGTGATGGGCGACCACCGCGGCAACTCGGCGGACTCCCGAGCCCACCAGAACACCAGCTACGGAGGCACGGTCGCGCTCAGTTCGGTGGTCGGGCGGGCCAAGGTGATCGCCTGGCCCATGGGCCACTGGACCAGCCTGAACGAACCTAAAACCTTCGCATCGGTTTCCAACTCCGTGTCGGGGACGACCGCCGGTCCCGAACTGTCGCATAGGGTTGCCCCGGTCGATCCGAACGGATCGGCCCAACTCCCGAGCCCTGCGGAACTCCCGCTCGTTATGGGAGTGGTGGGCCTGCGCCGAGGATGGGGCAGGCGGCGGCACAGAGTAAGGAGTTGGCGTGGGGGATGTGGCGGTTGGCGCACGGTCCGGACACGACGGCGAGGAGCACCGCGGACGTCCCGTGGAAGCACCGGACCCGGTCGCGGACAGCGCCGTGACCTCCGGGAGTGACTCCGGAGCTGACGAGGACGGTACGGCGCCGGGCGACACGACCCGCACCGAGGAACGGGGACCGGGCGATCCGCCCGCCCAACCCAGGAAGCCGCGCTCCTTCTGGAAGGAGCTGCCGATCCTGGTCGTCATCGCGCTCGTCCTCGCGCTGCTGATCAAGACGTTCCTGGTGCAGGCGTTCTCGATCCCCTCCGACTCGATGCAGAACACCCTCCAGCAGGGTGACCGGGTCCTGGTCGACAAGCTCACCCCGTGGTTCGGCTCCGAGCCCGAGCGCGGTGAGGTCGTCGTCTTCCACGACCCGGACAACTGGCTGGCGGGCGAGCCGGCGGCGAACCCGAACGCCCTGCAGACGGTGCTCAGTTGGATCGGCCTGATGCCGTCCGCCCAGGAGAAGGACCTCATCAAGCGGGTCATCGGCGTCGGCGGCGACACCATCTCCTGCAGCGGCACCGGCCCGCTGACGGTCAACGGCAAGGCGCTGAACGAGCCGTACGTCTACCCCGGCAACACCCCGTGCACCAACGACGACCAGGGCGGCCAGTTCACCGTCAAGGTCCCCAAGGGCGACATCTGGGTGATGGGCGACCACCGGCAGAACTCGCGGGACTCGCGCTACAACCAGTCCGACAAGCACCACGGCATGGTCCCGGTGAAGGAGGTCGTCGGCCGCGCGATCGTCAAGGCCTGGCCCATCAACCGCTGGGGCACGCTGCCGGTCCCGGACACCTTCGACCAGGCGGGCATCAACACCCAGGCCTCCGCCTCCCGGCTCCTGACGGCCGCTCCGGAGGGCCTCGCCCTCGTCGGTGTCCTGCCGTTGGCACTGTGGCGTCGTAGGCGCTCGGCCAAGACCGAGTAAAGGCCTTGTAGAGCTTGTGACCTTGGTCCCGGAGGAAGGGCTGACCACCCTCGGTACCGCCGGGTAGGGTGCGGACCCATGGGTGGCGAGAGCGCAACACGTACGGCCCCGCGTGCCGGCGGTGGCACAGGCAAGGGCCCGGTGGGCAGCCGGACCGGACAGCGGTTGTCCGGACTGGCCGTCGCGCTGGGCCTTGTGCTGTTCCTCGGAGGATTCGGCTGGGGAGCGGTCGTCTACCGGCCGTACACGGTGCCGACCGGTTCGATGACGCCGACGATCGACGCGGGCGACCGGGTGCTGGCCCAACGGGTCGACGGCGACGAGGTGCGCCGCGGTGACGTCGTGGTCTTCACGGACAAGACCTGGGTGACGAACGCGCCCGTGGTCAAGCGTGTGGTCGCCGTCGGCGGGGACACCGTCTCCTGCTGTACGAACGGCAAGCTGGTCGTCAACGGCAAGCAGATCGCCGAGGACTACCTCAAGGGCGGGCCGGCCGAGATCAAGACGATCCCCGCGGTGAAGGTCCCCAAGGGCCGCCTGTTCCTCCTCGGCGACGAACGCCAGGGCTCC
The DNA here is from genome assembly GCF_045162825.1 of Streptomyces prunicolor. Taxonomy (NCBI): domain Bacteria; kingdom Bacillati; phylum Actinomycetota; class Actinomycetes; order Kitasatosporales; family Streptomycetaceae; genus Streptomyces; species Streptomyces prunicolor. The sequence goes on from NZ_CP108676.1 coordinate 7,789,329, forward strand.
CTGGACTCCAGCGCCCACCTCACGGACGTCGCCGCCGGCACCGTCGCGAGCAGCGCCGTGAGCGCCCGCGTGGACGCCGTCGTCTGGCCCATGAAGGGCATGTTGGAGCGCCCCACCGGCTTCGAGCCGCTCGGCGCCCTCTCCCGCCCCGGCCCGCTGAGCACGATCGTCGCCTTGATCATCGCGGGCGCGGTGCTCGTCCTCGGCGGCGGCGCCTACGGCCCGATCGCCAAGCTGGCGGCCGGCCGCCGTACCCGCACCCGGACGGAGCCCGCCGGTGCCCGCTGAGGCCACCGAGGAGGGCGCCTACGGCGACTCGTACGAGGGCGGTCTGCGCAAGGTCGCCCGGGTGATCCTCCTCGACCCGCAGGACCGCATCCTGCTGCTCCACGGCCATGAGCCGGACGATCCGTCCGACGACTGGTGGTTCACGCCGGGCGGCGGCCTGGAGGGCGACGAGACCCACGAGGAGGCGGCGCTACGGGAACTCGCGGAGGAGACCGGCATCACCCAGGTCGAACTCGGCCCGGTGCTGTGGACGCGGACCTGTTCCTTCCCGTTCGCGGGCCGCCGCTGGGACCAGGACGAGTGGTACTTCCTGGCCAGGACGTCCGCCACGGCCGAGGGCGTGCCCGGCGCCACGGCCCTCACCGAGCTGGAGCGCCGCAGCGTCTCCGGAGCGCGTTGGTGGACGTGCCGGGAACTGGACCGGGCGCATGAGACGGTGTATCCGACCAGACTCGCCGAGCTGCTCCGCAGGCTGCTCGACGAAGGTCCCCCGGCCGGGCCCGTGACCCTCGACACCGAAATCGTCTAGGGGCTCACGGGACTGGCGCACAATGGTGGGATCGCACGGGTGAAGGGGAACATGCCATGAGCGCCGAGGACCTCGAAAAGTACGAGACCGAGATGGAGCTGAAGCTCTACCGGGAGTACCGCGATGTCGTCGGTCTGTTCAAATATGTGATCGAGACCGAACGGCGCTTCTACCTCACCAATGACTACGAGATGCAGGTGCACTCGGTTCAGGGTGAGGTGTTCTTCGAGGTGTCCATGGCGGATGCCTGGGTGTGGGACATGTATCGACCGGCTCGCTTCGTGAAACAGGTCCGCGTGCTCACGTTCAAGGACGTGAACATCGAGGAGCTGAACAAGAGCGATCTGGAGCTGCCGGGCGGCTGACGGCGGTGCGGGTGACGGCGGCTGCCCGTGGGGTGGCTGTCACTCGTGTGGGTGACGGAGTTTTCCACAATCACTGAACGGTCCACCAAGATCCACTTGGTGGACCGTTCTGCGTGACGGTTGGTGCCGGAGGTGGTGCCGACATGAACGCACGCAGTGCACTCGGCAAGTACGGCGAGACAGTGGCCGCACGACGGCTGGTCGCCGCCGGGATGACGGTCCTGGAGCGCAACTGGCGCTGTGGCAGGACCGGAGAGATCGACATCGTGGCGCGGGACGGGGACGTCCTGGTGGTCTGCGAGGTCAAGACCCGGCGGAGGGGCGCCTTCCAGCACCCGATGGCCGCCGTCACACCCAAGAAGGCGGAGCGCCTACGAGGCCTCGCCGCGCGGTGGATCCACGCGCACGGGGGAGCCCCGCCGGGAGGAGTCCGTATCGACTTGGTGGGCGTCGTCGTGCCCCGGCGCGGCAGGGCCGTGGTCGAGCACGCCCGGGGGGTGTTCTGAGATGGGGTTCGCTCGTACGTGTTCGGTGGCGCTGGTGGGCGTCGAGGGTGTGGTCGTCGAGGTGCAGGCCGACCTCGAACCGGGCGTCGCGGCGTTCACGCTGGTGGGACTGCCCGACAAGAGCCTGACGGAGAGCAAGGATCGGGTGCGGGCCGCGGTCGTCAACTCGGGAGCGCCCTGGCCGCAGAAGAAACTGACCGTCGGGCTCAGCCCGGCGTCGGTGCCGAAGAGCGGCAGCGGGTTCGACCTCGCCGTGGCGGCGGCCGTCCTCGGTGCGGCCGAGCGGATCGATCCGCGCGTGCTCGCCGACATCGTGATGATCGGCGAACTGGGCCTGGACGGACGGGTCCGGCCGGTCCGGGGCATCCTGCCCGCCGTACTGGCCGCGGCCGACTCCGGATACGAGCAGGTCGTCGTCCCGGAGTGCGCCGCCGCCGAGGCGTCGCTCGTGCCCGGGGTATCCGTGTTGGGCGTCCGCACCCTGCGGCAGCTGATCGCCGTACTAGCCGACGAACCGGTCCCCGACGAGGACCCGGACGAGCTGGGACGCCCGGACCCGCTGCTCGCCGGGTTGCGTATGCCCGGCACGGGCGCGGCCACGGGGATGCACAGTGTGGGCGCGTCCCAGCACGACCCAGGGCACGATCTCACCGATGTCGTCGGCCAGTTCTCGGCGCGGACGGCCGTGGAGGTCTCGGCGGCCGGCGGCCATCATCTGTTCCTCGAAGGCCCGCCGGGTGCCGGGAAGACGATGCTCGCGGAGCGGCTGCCCGCGGTCCTGCCCCGGCTCGACCGGCAGGAGTCCCTGGAAGTCACGGCGGTGCACTCGGTGGCGGGCCTGCTGCCTCCGGGCAAACCCCTGATCGACGTCGCTCCTTACTGCGCCCCGCACCACTCGGCCACGATGCAGGCGCTCGTCGGGGGCGGGCAGGGGATCGCACGGCCCGGGGCGGTGTCGCTTTCACACAGAGGGGTGCTTTTTCTGGACGAAACGCCAGAATTCAGCGGTCAGGCCCTCGACGCGCTGCGACAGCCGCTGGAGGCCGGGCATGTGGTGATCGCGCGCAGTGCGGGCGTGGTCCGGTTCCCGGCTAGGTTCCTGATGGTGCTCGCGGCCAACCCCTGTCCGTGCGGCCGTTTCTCGCAGACCGATGATCTGTGCGAGTGCGCGCCGATGTCGATCCGGAGGTACCAGGCCAGGCTCTCCGGGCCGCTGCTCGACCGGGTGGACCTGCGGGTGGAGGTGGACCGCGTCACGCGTGACCAGCTCACCGGGCGCGGTTCGCGGGGCGAGTCCACGGCGACGGTCGCGGACCGGGTGCGGGCGGCCAGGGAGCGGGCGGCGGCGCGGCTCGCGGACACGCCCTGGCGCACCAACAGCGAGGTGCCCGGCCGCGAACTGCGCAGCCGCTGGCACGCCGAGCGCGGCGCGATGGACGAGGCCGAGCGCAGCCTGGAGCGCGGTGCGCTCACCGCGCGCGGGCTCGACCGGGTGCTGCGCGTCGCCTGGACGGTCGCGGACCTGGTCGGCCACGACCGACCCGGCGCGATGGATGTCGCCCTCGCGCTCCAACTGCGCACGGGCGTACCGCGAGGCGTGCCGATGGCTATCGGGGCGATGACGTGACCCGGGCCGATGGTTCGGGCGGGGTCAACGACGGGATGGGGGTCGATGGGTGGGCCGGGAGTTCTGATCGGGCTGGGGTTGATGGCGCGGGCGGGGCCAAGGGTTGGGCCCGGATCGAGGGCGCGACCGGGGGTGATGGCCGGACCGGGATCGGGGGCGTGAACGGGGTCGATGGGTGGGCCGGGAGTTCTGATCGGGCTGGGGTTGATGGCGCGGGCGGGGCCAAGGGTTGGGCCCGGATCGAGGGCGCGACCGGGGGTGATGGCCGGACCGGGATCGGGAGTGTGAACGGGGTCGACGGGTGGGCCGGGAGTTCTGATCGGGCCGGGATCGATGGCGCGGGCGGGGCCAAAGGCCGGACCGGGGCCGATGGTGCGACCGGGGGCGGTGGCTGGGCTGGGAGTCCTGACCGGGCTGGGACTGATGGCGCGGGCGGGGCCAATGACCGGACCGGGATCGAGGGCGCGACCGGGGGTGATGGCCGGATGGAGGTCGATGGCTGGGCCGGGAGTCCTGATCTCGCCGGGGCTGATGACGTTGGCGGGGCCAAAGGTCGCGCCCGGACCGATGGCACGACCGGCACCGGTCAATTGAGCGGGGCCGATGGCTGGGACGGGACCACTGGCGCGACCGGGACCGATGACCGCGTCCGCGCCGATGGCCGGGACGGGTCCGGTGATGAGATCGGGGCCGACCACGTGACCCGAGCCGGTGACATGACCCGTGCCGGTGACGCGGGCGGGGTCAATGACAGGACGGGGGGCGATGGCCGGGTCAGGGCCGGCCATGTGATCTGGGCCGATGGCCGGGTCGGGACCGATGGCCCGGCCGGGGCCGACGATGCGACCGGGGTTGATGACCGGATCGGGACCCATGACGTGGGCGACGATCTGCTCGCCCGCGTCTTTCTGACCCGGGTTGTCGAACCCGGCGACGAGGTCGCCGGCCGGTGGGTCCGGGAGCTGGGGGCCGTGGAGGTCGCCCGGCGGCTCGGGAACGGAGGGCCGCAGCTCACCGGGGTGACCGACAAGCGGTGGGCCGGGCTGTGCGCACGGGCCGGACTGGTCGAGCCCGGGCGGGACTTGGCCGTCGCGCAGGATGCCGGCGTCCGGTTCGTGTGTCCCGGTGATGTCGAGTGGCCCGCCCAGCTCGACGATCTCGGAGACGCGCGGCCGATCGGACTGTGGGTGCGCGGGCATCCCAACCTGCGGGTGTTGGCACTCAAGTCGGTCGCCGTCGTCGGCGCCCGCGCCTGCACCGAGTACGGCGCGCACATGGCGGCCACCCTCGCCGCCGGACTGGCCGAACGCGGCTGGGTGGTCGTGTCCGGCGGAGCCTACGGAGTCGACGGTGCCGCCCATCGCGGCGCCCTCGGCGCGACCGATGTCACCGTCGCCGTGCTCGCCTGCGGCGTCGATCGGCCTTACCCGCGCGGGCATGCCGAGTTGATCCGGAGGATCGCCGAACAGGGGCTTGTGGTCGGCGAGTTGCCGCCCGGCGAGCATCCGACGCCGAGCAGGTTCATCCTCCGGAACCGGGTGATCGCCGCGCTCACCAGGGGCACTGTGGTGGTCGAGGCCGCGTACCGGAGCGGGTCCCTCGTCACGGCGCGGGCCGCGCAGCGGTTGGGGCGCCACACGATGGGGGTGCCCGGGCCTGCCACAAGTGCACTGTCCGCAGGGGTGCACGAACTGCTGCGCGGGGACGCGGTACTGGTCACCGACGTGGCGGAAATCGTCGAACTGGTCGGCGGCATGGGCGAACTGGCCCCCGACCGACGCGGACCGGTGCTCCCGCGCGACCTGTTGGAGCCGGCCGCCCGGCGCATCCTCGCCGCACTGCCCGGCAACAGGGCCGCATTGCCACGGGAGATCGCGCGCGGCGCGCAGACCACGGAGGACGACGCGATCGCGAGACTGTACGAACTCCGAGCACTTGGTTACGTCGAACGACACGGCGACGGCTGGAAGTTGACACGCCAGGCGATGATCTCGGTCCGGCCCGATCGGGGGCGCCGCTGACCGAGCGTGTTCGGCCGTCCGGGGGAACCCCGACGCCCTTGGGAATTCCCGCAGTTGGCGCATTCCGGTGATCACGCAGAGCAATCGGAGCGACCCGTTCCGGCACCCTCTCGAACGCGTCCGTGCCCGGTCCGAGCCCCGCCCTTCGCACACCGCGACACTCCAGTCACGCTACGCTCACGGGGATTCCGGCACAGACCGGCATCTCCCCATCACTCCGACAGCTCACCCAGGCACCCCCACTTCACAGCAGAACGGCACAAGGCGACGAATGCCCCAGCACACCTCCGGGTCCGACCGGGCGGCGATCCCCCCAGCCGCCCGCGACGGTGGCAGCGTCCGGCCGCCGGCTCCCTCGACGCTCGACGAGCTGTGGCGGTCGTACAAGACGACGGGCGACGAGCGGCTGCGTGAGCAGCTGATCCTGCACTACTCGCCGCTCGTGAAGTACGTCGCGGGACGGGTGAGCGTCGGGCTGCCGCCCAATGTGGAACAGGCGGACTTCGTGTCGTCGGGGGTGTTCGGACTGATCGACGCGATCGAGAAGTTCGACATCGAGCGGGAGATCAAGTTCGAGACGTACGCGATCACCCGCATCCGGGGCGCGATGATCGACGAACTGCGCGCGCTGGACTGGATTCCGCGCTCGGTGCGGCAGAAGGCGCGGAACGTGGAGCGGGCGTACGCCACGCTGGAGGCGCGGCTCAGGCGCACGCCCAGTGAGGGCGAGGTTGCCGCCGAGATGGGCATCGCGGTGGAGGAACTCCACGCCGTCTTCAGCCAGTTGTCGCTGGCCAACGTGGTCGCCCTGGAGGAGCTGCTGCATGCCGGCGGCGAGGGCGGCGACCGGCTCAGCCTGATGGACACCCTGGAGGACACGGCCGCCGACAACCCGGTGGAGGTGGCGGAAGGGCGGGAGCTGCGGCGGTTCCTGGCACGGGCGATCAACACACTGCCCGAGCGCGAGAAGACCGTCGTCACGCTGTACTACTACGAGGGCCTCACGCTCGCCGAGATCGGCAACGTGCTCGGGGTGACCGAGAGCCGGGTCAGCCAGATCCACACCAAGTCCGTGTTGCAGCTGCGGGCCAAGCTGGCGAGTTTCGGCCGTTGAGCAGAAGACGTACCGCCTTCTCGACCTCGCAGAATCGTGCCTGCATGGCCCTTGTCACTCCCGTCGGACGTGCACCGTCCGTAGAGTGGTTGACGTGCCAAGGATTCGAGCGGCCTCCGTGGCCGAGCACCGGTCGATGCAGCGAGCCGCCCTGCTGGACGCGGCTCGTTCCCTGCTGTCCGAGGGTGGGACGGAGGCGTTGACCTTCCCGGCCCTGGCCGAGCGGACGGGGCTGGCGCGGTCGTCCGTGTACGAGTACTTCCGCTCTCGGGCCGCTGTCGTCGAGGAGCTGTGCGAGGTCGACTTTCCCGTCTGGGCGGCGGATGTGTCGGCGGCGATGGAACGTGCTGACTCGGCGGAGGGCAAGGTCGAGGCGTATGTGCGGCAGCAGCTTGCGTTGGTCGGGGATCGGCGGCATCGGGCTGTTGTTGCCATCTCCGCGAGCGAACTCGATGCGGGGGCTCGGGAGAAGATCCGTGCCGCGCATGGGGGGTTGGTGGCGATGATCGTCTCGGCGCTCGGGGAGATGGGGCATGGGGAGCCTCGGCTGGCGGCGATGTTGGTTCAGGGTGTTGTTGATGCGGCGGTCCGCAGGATCGAGCTGGGGGCGGCGGAGGATCCCTCGGTGATTACTGAGGCTGCGGTGAGTATGGCTTTGCGGGGGGTTCAGGGGTGAGTTTCGTCCGCGGGCCCGGTGGGGGCTGGGCGCGCAGTTCCCCGCGCCCCTAAAAGGAGCGGGGTCACAGAACCGGCAACAGACGTGACGGGCCCCGATTCAGCAGCCACGGCGGCAGTAGCGCCAGCGGGTCCAGGTACGTCTCTCCTCTCAGTAGGCCCCAGTGCACGCACGTCGTTGCGCAATGGGAGCCGGTGATTTCCGCGGTGCCTACCACCTCGCCCGGTTCCACCTCGTCGCCCTTCTTCACCGTCGCCGTCACTGGCTCGTACGTCGTGCGTAAGTCCGTGCCGGTCAGTTCGACCGCGACCACCCCTCTCCCCGCCACCCGACCCGCGAAGGACACCCGGCCCGCCGCCACCGCTCGTACCTCGGCGCCGGCCGGGGTCGCCAAGTCCACGCCCCGGTGGCCCCGGGCGTAGACCGTCGCCGGGGGTTCCCAGCCGCGTAGGACCAAGGGGTGGGAACCGACGGGCCAGGTGCGGGCGATGGCCGGTACTGAGGGGGCCGGGACTGCGGGTACGGGTGGTGGGCTGTCGTTCGCCCGGGCCGTGCAGGTCGAGAAGGTCAGCAGCAGGCCCAGCAGTAACGCCAGGGCTGCGCGCACAGGAAGGTCACGTCGTCGCGTTCGCATGGCACAAACCGTGCCGTATCCGAGTCGATCATGGCCGGGACCTGTGGACCGACGAGGGGCTGTGGACAACGGCGTCACCCGGTGCCTCGCGGGTCCCGTACACTTCCTTTGGCGATCCGGGTCACCGGGTCGACTTCGCACGCCCCGGCATCCGGTCCTCCGTCGTAAGACGAAACCGGTGTCAGCGCTCCTCGGTCCTCTGGGCACGCGCACGTGGGCGTCAGGCGCGAGTGCCGTCCGGTGCTCGCGGCACAACCGAGTAAATCAAGGAGAACGGCCATGGCCGTCGTCACGATGCGGGAGCTGCTGGAAAGCGGCGTCCACTTCGGTCACCAGACCCGTCGTTGGAACCCGAAGATGAAGCGCTTCATCTTCACGGAGCGCAACGGCATCTACATCATCGACCTGCTCCAGTCGCTGTCGTACATCGACCGCGCCTACGAGTTCGTCAAGGAGACCGTCGCCCACGGCGGCACGGTCATGTTCGTCGGTACGAAGAAGCAGGCGCAGGAGGCCATCGCCGAGCAGGCCACCCGCGTCGGCATGCCCTACGTCAACCAGCGCTGGCTGGGCGGCATGCTCACCAACTTCTCCACCGTCTACAAGCGTCTGCAGCGCCTCAAGGAGCTCGAGCAGATCGACTTCGAGGACGTCGCCGCGTCCGGTCTCACCAAGAAGGAGCTTCTCGTGCTCTCGCGCGAGAAGGCCAAGCTGGAGAAGACCCTCGGTGGTATCCGCGAGATGTCCAAGGTTCCCAGCGCCGTCTGGATCGTGGACACCAAGAAGGAGCACATCGCGGTCGGTGAGGCCCGGAAGCTCAACATTCCGGTCGTCGCCATCCTCGACACGAACTGCGACCCCGACGAGGTCGACTACAAGATCCCGGGCAACGACGACGCGATCCGCTCCGTCACCCTGCTCACCCGCGTGATCGCCGACGCCGTCGCCGAGGGCCTCATCAGCCGCTCCGGTGTCGCCGCCGAGGCCAAGGGTGACAAGGCCGCCGGCGAGCCGCTCGCCGCGTGGGAGCGCGACCTGCTCGAGGGCGAGAAGAAGCCTGACGAGGCTCCGGCCGCCGAGGCCGAGGTGCAGACCTCCGCCGAGACGGAGAAGGTCGCCGACGCCGAGCAGGCCGACGAGGTTCCCGCCGCTGAGGCCGCTGCCGAGGTCGAGGCCCCCGCCGCCGAGGCCGCTCCGGTCGCCGAGGCTGAGGTCGAGGCCGCTCCGGCCGCCGAGGCCGAGCAGGCCTGACCCGGCCAACGGCCTGACCTTCCGGGCCAAAGGGCTGACTGAAGTGACGGCGGGTGGTGCGGACCGCGCCACCCGCCGTTCATCCACAGCCCCTAGATCTTCGTAGCCCGTAGATCTTTGGCGGAAGCCCGCTCACCACGCGGCCGCCGCCGACTTCGAGACTTCGAACTCCGAGAAGAGATTTTCAGATCATGGCGAACTACACCGCCGCCGACGTCAAGAAGCTCCGCGAGCTCACCGGCGCCGGCATGATGGACTGCAAGAAGGCCCTGGACGAGGCCGACGGCAACGTCGAGAAGGCCGTCGAGGCGCTCCGTATCAAGGGCCAGAAGGGCGTCGCCAAGCGCGAGGGCCGCTCCGCCGAGAACGGCGCCGTGGTCTCCGTCATCGCCGACGACAACACCTCCGGTGTCCTGGTCGAGCTGAAGTGCGAGACGGACTTCGTCGCCAAGGGCGAGAAGTTCCAGGCCGTCGCCAACCAGATCGCCCAGCACGTTGCCGCCACCTCCCCGGCCGACATCGAGGCGCTCCTCGCCTCCGAGATCGAGTCCGGCAAGACGGTTCAGGCGTTCGTCGACGAGGCCAACGCGAACCTGGGCGAGAAGATCGTCCTGGACCGCTTCGCCCAGTACACCGACGGCTACGTCTCCGCGTACATGCACCGCACGATGCCCGACCTGCCCCCGCAGATCGGTGTCCTCGTCGAGCTGGACAAGCCGAACGCCGAGGTCGCCCGCGGTGTCGCCCAGCACATCGCCGCCTTCGCGCCGAAGTACCTGGCCAAGGAGGACGTGCCGGCCGAGGTCGTCGAGTCCGAGCGCCGCATCGCCGAGGAGGTCACCCGCGCCGAGGGCAAGCCCGAGGCCGCGATCGCCAAGATCGTCGAGGGTCGCGTCAACGGCTTCTTCAAGGACGCGACGGTGCTCGGTCAGCCGTACGCGCTCGACCCCAAGAAGTCCGTCCAGAAGGTTCTGGACGAGGCGGGTGTCACCCTGAAGCGCTTCACGCGCATCAAGGTCGGCATCTGAGTCCGTACCGCGATCGACGCGCGGCGCCCCGCGGAATCCCGCTAGGGTCGTCAGCAGTCGAGCCGGTACGCCGTCGCGCACGCGCGCGTGGCGGACGACAGCAGATCTGACGAGGAGGCCATTGCCGAGCATGGGATGCGAACCACACCCCACCGGCAGTGGCCTTCTTCGTATGTGCGACCACGTAAAAGAGGCGAGAACGTCATGACCACCAAGCCCCAGAAGACCGACGACGGCAAGGTACGCGGCCGGTTCATGTTGAAGCTGTCCGGAGAGGCCTTCTCCGGCGGCGGTGGCCTGGGCGTCGACCCCGATGTGGTGCACAAGATCGCCCGTGAGATCGCGGCCGTCGTACGGGACGGCGCGGAGGTCGCCGTCGTCATCGGCGGCGGCAACTTCTTCCGCGGCGCCGAACTCCAGCAGCGCGGCATGGACCGGGCCCGCTCCGACTACATGGGCATGCTCGGCACGGTGATGAACTGCCTCGCGCTCCAGGACTTCCTGGAGAAGGAGGGCATCGACAGCCGCGTCCAGACCGCCATCACCATGGGTCAGGTCGCCGAGCCGTACATCCCGCTGCGCGCCGTGCGCCACCTGGAGAAGGGCCGCGTGGTCATCTTCGGCGCCGGTATGGGCATGCCGTACTTCTCCACCGACACCACCGCCGCCCAGCGCGCCCTGGAGATCAACGCCGAGGCGCTGCTGATGGGCAAGAACGGCGTGGACGGGGTCTACGACTCCGACCCGAAGACCAACTCCGAGGCCGTCAAGTTCGACTCGCTCAGCTACGGCGAGGTCATCACCCAGGACCTGAAGGTCGCGGACATGACCGCCATCACGCTGTGCCGCGACAACAAGCTTCCGATCCTGGTCTTCGAGCTTCTGGCGGAGGGCAATATCGCCCGCGCCGTCAAGGGTGAGAAGATCGGCACGCTTGTGGGTGACCAAGGCAGCCAGGGCTGATGACCCTGACCGGGGGATGGACAATGTCCTGCCGGTCGGGAACCGTGCAGGAAGAAGACGCGACGCAGCCGGCCGCCGACGCCGACACAGCACAGCAGCCGGGCCTACTCAAGACACGCAGGAGCAAGTGGTGATCGAAGAGACCCTCCTCGAGGCCGAGGAGAAGATGGAGAAGGCCGTCGTGGTCGCCAAGGAGGACTTCGCCGCGATCCGCACCGGCCGTGCGCACCCGGCGATGTTCAACAAGATCGTGGCGGACTACTACGGAGCGCTGACGCCGATCAACCAGCTGGCTTCGTTCTCCGTGCCGGAGCCGCGCATGGCCGTGGTGACCCCGTTCGACAAGACCGCGCTGCGGAACATCGAACAGGCGATCCGCGACTCGGACCTGGGCGTGAATCCCAGCAACGACGGCAACATCATCCGAGTGACCTTCCCCGAGCTGACCGAGGAGCGCCGCAAGGACTACATCAAGGTCGCCCGGACCAAGGCCGAGGACTCCAAGGTGTCCATCCGCGCGGTCCGCCGCAAGGCCAAGGACGCCCTGGACAAGCTCGTCAAGGACAAGGAGTCCGGCGAGGACGAGGTCCGTCGTGCGGAGAAGGAGCTCGACGACACCACGGCGAAGTACGTCGCCCAGGTGGACGAACTCCTCAAGCACAAGGAAGCGGAGCTGCTCGAGGTCTGATGAACGACTCTTCCTGGGGAGCACCGCCACAAGCCGGGTACTGGGGGCCGTCCGACCAGGGGCCTGTCCAGGGGGCTGCCCCGGCGGGTCCCACGTACGATGCGCCTGAGGCGCAGCAGACTCGCCCCATGCCCATCGTGCCCGACGAGCCCGCATACGGCGGACACCAGGATGACGACCGGGGGGCCGCTCGGCTGAGCGGCCCCTTGTTCCGCGACGAGACGCAGCAACCGCCGTACGACGTACGGCAGTCACAGCCGTACGACCCGCGGACGCAGCCCTCTGACACGCCGCAGGCGCAGCCCTACGGGGCGGTGCCGCAGAATCCGGAGCCCATGCCCGACGTCCCGCCACCGGCGCCCGCCCCGCAGAAGAAGAGCGCGGGCCGGGACCTCGGTGCGGCCATAGGGGTCGGCGTCGGGCTCGCCGTGGTGATCATCGCGTCCCTCTTCGTGGTGAAGGCCGCGTTCGTCGGAGTGATAGCGGTCGCCGTCGTGGTCGGCCTGTGGGAGCTCACCTCGCGGCTGCAGGAGCGCAAGGGCATCAAGGCGCCCCTAGTGCCCCTGGCGGTCGGCGGCGCCGCGATGGTCGTCGCCGGTTACGTCCGGGGTCCTGAGGGAGCCTGGGTCGCCATGGCGCTCACGGCGCTCGCCGTCCTCGTCTGGCGGATGACGGAACCGCCCGAGGGCTACCTCAAGGACGTCACGGCGGGCGTCTTCGCGGCGTTCTACGTGCCGTTCCTGGCCACGTTCGTCGCCCTGATGCTCACCGCCGACGACGGCGCCTGGCGGGTCCTGACATTCCTGCTGCTGACCGTGGTCAGCGACACCGGGGCGTACGCCATCGGCTGGCGCTTCGGCACGCACAAGCTCGCCCCGCGCATCAGCCCCGGAAAGACCCGCGAGGGCCTGTTCGGGGCGGTGTCCTTCGCGATGGTGGCGGGCGCGCTGTGCATGCAGTTCCTGATCGACGACGGCAGCTGGTGGCAGGGCCTGATCCTGGGCCTCGCGGTCGCGGCCAGCGCCACGCTGGGCGACCTCGGCGAGTCCATGATCAAGCGCGACCTCGGCATCAAGGACATGGGCACGCTGCTGCCGGGGCACGGCGGCATCATGGACCGGCTGGACTCCTTGCTGCCGACGGCTCCGGTGGTGTGGCTGTTGCTGGTGCTGTTCGTCGGCTCCGGCTGAGAACCGGCCGGCTTACGGAGCGGTTGACCTGCGGTTTTGCGTACGAGGGGCTCGTTGTCCACAGGGCGGCGAGTCCCTCTTCGTATGTCTGCGACACTGGTAGGGCCATGCCTAAGCCCGGAGAACTCACATTCGTCGCCCCCCGCGGAGCCCAGAAGCCGCCGCGGCACCTTGCCGATCTCACGCCCGCCGAGCGCAAGGAAGTCGTCGCCGCGATCGGGGAGAAGCCGTTTCGCGCCAAGCAGCTCTCGCAGCACTACTTCGCGCGGTTCGCGCACGACCCGGCGGAGTGGACCGACATCCCCGCCGGTTCGCGCGCCAAGCTGCAAGAGGCGCTGCTTCCTGAACTGATGACCGTCGTACGGCATCTGTCGACCGACCAGGACACCACCCGCAAGACGCTGTGGCGGCTGTTCGACGGGACGCTCGTCGAGTCCGTGCTGATGCGGTACCCGGACCGGGTCACCATGTGCATCAGCTCGCAGGCGGGGTGCGGGATGAACTGCCCGTTCTGCGCGACCGGTCAGGCCGGGCTCGACCGCAATCTGTCGACCGGTGAGATCGTGCACCAGATCGTCGACGGGATGCGGGCGTTGCGGGACGGAGAGATCCCCGGTGGTCCCGCGCGGCTGTCCAACATCGTCTTCATGGGGATGGGCGAGCCCCTCGCCAATTACAAGCGGGTCGTGCAGTCGATCCGTGCCCTCACCGACCCCGAGCCGGACGGCCTCGGCCTCTCGCAGCGCGGGATCACCGTCTCGACCGTCGGACTGGTCCCGGCGATCCACCGGTTCTCCGACGAGGGCTTCAAGTGCCGGCTCGCCATCTCGCTGCACGCGCCCGACGACGAGCTGCGCGACACCCTGGTCCCCGTGAACACCCGGTGGAAGGTGCGCGAGGTCCTCGACGCGGGCTGGGAGTACGCGGCGAAGTCGGGGCGCCGACTGTCCATCGAGTACGCGCTGATCCGCGACATCAACGACCAGGCGTGGCGCGGTGACCGGCTCGGCCGCCTCCTCAAGGGCAAGCCCGTGCACGTCAACCTGATCCCGCTGAACCCGACGCCGGGCTCGAAGTGGACGGCCTCCCGCCCCGAGGACGAGAAGGCGTTCGTCGAGGCCATCGCGGCCCATGGGGTGCCGGTCACCGTCCGGGACACCCGTGGCCAGGAGATCGACGGAGCGTGCGGCCAGCTCGCGGCCACCGAGCGGTAATCTTCACCCGTACCACCTGTACGTACACCTTCATATCCGACAGGGGAGCGCGCAGCGCTGAGAGTGCGGCAATCGGGCCGCAGACCCTCTGAACCTCGCCCAGGTCATTCTGGGTAGGAAGTTCGGTCATCACCGTGAACACCAAGAAGTACTGTGCTGTGCTCGTCGGCCTCGGCCTGGTCACGCTCTCCGCGTGCGGGTCGGGGTCGGACACGAGCGGCGGCTCCGACTCCAAGACCGTCACCCTCGTCAGCCACGACTCGTGGGCCGTCTCGAAGAGCGTCCTCAAGGACTTCGAGAAGCAGTCCGGCTACACGGTCAAGGTCCTCAAGGACGGCGACGCCGGTCAGGCCGTCAACAAGGCGATCCTCACCAAGGACAACCCCCAGGGCGACGTCTTCTTCGGCGTCGACAACACCCTGCTCTCCCGCGCGCTCGACAACGGCCTCTTCCAGTCCTACGACGCGAAGGGCGCAGGTCTCGTCAAGCCCGAGTACCGCGTCGACCAGACCAAGCACCGGGTCACGCCCATCGACACCGGCGACATCTGCGTCAACTACGACAAGGCCTACTTCAGCAAGCACAAGCTGACCCCGCCGACCTCCTTCGCGGACCTGGTCAAGCCCGAGTACAAGAACCTCCTTGTCACGGAGAACGCGGCCACCTCCTCGCCCGGCCTCGGCTTCCTGCTCGGCAGCGCGGCCCAGTACGGCGACGACGGCTGGCAGGGCTATTGGAAGAAGCTCAAGGCCAACGGCGTCAAGGTCGTCGACGGCTGGGAGCAGGCCTACGACCAGGAGTTCTCCGGTTCCGCCGGGGGCAAGAAGGCAGGCGGCGACCGGCCCCTCGTCGTCTCGTACGCCTCCTCGCCGCCCGCCGAGGTCATCTACGCCGACCCGAAGCCGACCACCGCGCCCACCGGGGTGTCGTACGGCACCTGCTTCCGGCAGACCGAGTACGCGGGGCTGCTCAGCAACGCCAAGAACACCAAGGGCGGCAAGGCGTTCCTCGACTTCCTGCTCACCAAGGCGTTCCAGCAGGACATGCCGCTCAACATGTTCGTCTACCCGGTGATCGAAGGCGCCACGGTGCCGCAGGAGTTCGTGCAGTACGGCCGCCAGGCCCCGGACCCCGAGACCATGGCGCCCGCGAAGATCGCCGCCGACCGGGACCAGTGGGTCAAGTCGTGGACCTCGCTCGTACTGAAGTAGCCGAAGCGGCGACTGAGGCAGCCCCGCGAAAGACGGGGAAAACCCGTAAGGGGAGCGCGACGCGGCTCGGGCTCATGGCCCTGCCTGTCGCGTTCTTCGCGGTGTTCTTCGCCTACCCCGTCGCCGCGATCGTCGCGCGCGGTCTCAAGGTCGACGGCGCCTGGCAACTGGGCCGTATCGGGGATGTGTTGGTCGAGTCCGACATCCGGCACGTCCTCTGGTTCACCACCTGGCAGGCGCTTGCGTCCACCGCGCTCACGCTGCTGGTCGCGCTCCCCGGCGCGTACGTCTTCGCGCGCTTCGACTTCCCGGGCAGACATGTCCTGCGGGCCGTCGTCACGGTCCCGTTCGTGCTGCCCACGGTCGTCGTCGGTACCGCGTTCCTCGCACTCGTGGGCCGGGGCGGACTCCTCGACGACCTGTGGGGCGTACGGCTGGACACCACCGTGTGGGCCATCCTGCTCGCGCACGTCTTCTTCAACTACGCGGTCGTCGTACGGACGGTGGGCGGCCTCTGGGCCCAACTCGACCCGCGCCAGGAGGAGGCCGCGCGGATGCTCGGCGCCTCCCGGTTCCGGGCCTGGCGGAAGGTGACGCTGCCCGCGCTCGGGCCCGCCGTGGCCGCCGCCGCGCTGATGGTCTTCCTCTTCACCTTCACGTCCTTCGGCGTGGTCCAGATCCTCGGCGGCCCGACCTTCTCGACCCTCGAAGTCGAGATCTACCGCCAGACTTCGGAGGTCTTCGACCTGTCCACGGCGGCCGTCCTCACGATCGTCCAGTTCGTCGCGGTCGGCGCGATCCTCGCCGTCCACGCCTGGACGGTACGACGCCGGGAGAGCGCCCTACGGCTCGTGGACCCGTCGGTGACCGCACGGCGCCCGCGCGGGGCCGGCCAGTGGTCCCTGCTGGCCGGAGTCGTCGCGTCCATCGCCGTACTGCTTCTGCTGCCGCTCGCCGTGCTGGTCCAACGGTCGCTCGACACACCGGACTTCGGGTACTACCGGGCGCTGACCCACGACGACGGCGGCACCTTCCTGGTCCCGCCGATCGCCGCGATCGGCAACTCGCTGGAGTACGCCCTCGCCGCCACCGTCATCGCCGTGGTGATCGGCGGTCTCGCCGCCGCGGCGCTCACCCGGCGCGATGCCGGGCGGCTGGTGCGGGGGTTCGACGCGCTGCTGATGCTGCCGCTCGGGGTGTCGGCGGTGACGGTCGGCTTCGGGTTCCTGATCTCGCTCGACAAACCCCCGGTGGATCTGCGGAGTTCGTGGATCCTGGTGCCGCTCGCACAGGCGCTGGTCGGCGTCCCCTTCGTCGTACGGACGATGCTGCCTGTGCTGAGGGCGGTGGACGGGCGGCTGCGGGAAGCGGCGGCCGTGCTCGGGGCGTCGCCTTGGCGGGTGTGGCGCGAGGTCGATCTGCCGCTCGTACGGCGGGCGTTGCTCATCGCCGCCGGGTTCGCGTTCGCGGTGTCGCTGGGGGAGTTCGGGGCGACCGTGTTCATCGCGCGGCCCGACAACCCGACCCTGCCGGTCGCGGTGGCCCGACTGCTGTCCCGGCCCGGTGATCTCAACTACGGCCAGGCGATGGCCCTTTCGACGATTCTGATGGTGGTGTGCGCGGTGGCCCTGCTGGTCCTTGAGCGGCTGCGCACCGACCGGACGGGGGAGTTCTAGATGCCGCCGAACATGCCGCGGAACAGGCGGCCGAACATGCCGCCGAGCGTGCCGCAGAACAGGCCGCTGCTGAGCCTTGAGGACGCGACCGTACGGTTCGGCGGGCGCCCGGTGTTGGACGCCGTCGACCTCGGAGTCGTCGAGCACGAGATCGTGTGTGTGCTCGGCCCCAGCGGCAGCGGCAAGTCCACGCTGCTGCGGGCGGTCGCCGGGCTCCAACCCCTCGACTCCGGGCGGGTGTTGCTCGACGGCCGGGACCAGTCGGGGGTGCCCGCGCACAAGCGGGGCGTGGGTCTGATGTTCCAGGACCATCAGCTGTTCCCGCAGCGGGACGTGGCCGGCAACGTCGCCTTCGGGCTGCGTATGCACGGAGCGTCCCGGCAGCAACAGGACGTCCAGGTGGGCGAGTTGCTCGACCTCGTCGGACTGCCGGGTGCAGCCCGCCGTGCCGTGGCCGGGCTTTCCGGCGGTGAGCAGCAGCGCGTGGCCCTCGCGCGTGCCCTCGCGCCCCGCCCTCGTCTCCTCATGCTCGACGAACCGCTCGGCCAGCTCGACCGATCACTGCGGGAGCGGCTGGTCGTCGAACTCCGGGAACTCTTCGGCGTGTTGGGCACGACTGTGCTCGCGGTCACGCACGACCAGGGCGAGGCGTTCGCGCTGGCCGACCGGGTCGTGGTGATGCGGGACGGGCGGATCGCCCAGTCCGGTACGCCACTTGAGGTCTGGCAGCACCCCGCCGACGAGTTCGTGGCCCGCTTCCTGGGCTTCGACAACGTGGTCGGGGCGACGATCGCCGGAGAGGCCGCCGACACCCCGTGGGGCAAGCTGCCGGTCCCGGAGGACGCCCCTCAGGGCACCCGGACCCTCCTCGTACGCCCCGCAGGCGTACGCCTGTTGCCCGCCGACGAGGGCCTGCGCTGCACGGTCGCCGCCCGCACCTTCAAGGGCACCCATGTCGCCGTACAGCTCCAGCCGGAGGACGCGCCGCGGCTGGAGGCGGCCTGTGCGCTGCGGGAGGCGCCGGAGGTCGGGAGCGTGGTCGGGGTGGAGTTCGACGCGGCCGAGATGGTCGTACTCGGCGACGCCTAGCCCGGACATGCGTGTGGCCCGTCCCCACGAACCGGACGGGCCACAGCAGGAACAGCGGGTGGATCAGCGGCCGTTGGTCGCACCGCGGCGACGCATGCCGAAGTAGACGGCTCCGCCGCCCACGACGACGAGGGCGCCCGCGATACCGGCGATCATGCCGGTGTTGGAGTTGGCACCGGTCTCGGCGAGGTTCGAGGAACCGGCCGCCGGGGACGGCGCGTTGTCGGTCGTCGTCGCGGGAGCGGTGCTGCTGCTCTCCGTGGCCGACGGGGTCGGGGTGTCGGACTCGGCCGGGGGCGTGGCGCTGTCCGAGGGGGCCGGAGAGGACTCGCTCGGGGTCGGGCTGGGCGAGTCCGTCGCGCAGGCCTTGGACGGGGTGGTCAGGTTCGGCGTGATGTCCTTGTCGACCTGGTTGCCCGCCTTGACATGGATGCGGTACGTGGCGTTCGGCAGCCAGTCCTCGGAGAAGGACACGGTTTCGCCCTTGGCCGAGCCCTTGACGGTCTGGGCCTCGCCGATCTGCTTGGCGTCGGAACCGTTGTTCTCCAGGAACACCGTGATGGTCGCCTCGACAGCGGAGGCGTCCTTGTCGGTGACGGTGATGACACCGTTGGTGCCGTCACAAGTGGCTGTGGCGGAGAACTCGCTGATGTTGCAGGCGAGCGCGTTGCCCGCGAATCCGAGCGCGAGTGCGGCCGAAGCGGACGCGACACCGAGGATGCGTACGGAACGTCGAGATATGGACACGTTTGCCCTTCACGGGATGTGCAACTGCGGGGGGTTTAGGGGGAGATGGAGCGGCAATGAGGTGAGGCACCACTGCCCCCAGGCGTCTCACTGGTCTATAAGTGCTGCGTAAGCAGTGTCAATGCATATGCGGTGTACAGCAGTTGCCTTTACCTGCACTTTAATCTGCGAGACGTTTCAGTGCCTCCGGAGCCTCCTCGATCCGGTCAACGAGGGCGATACGGGCCTCCATTGGCCGTTCCCGGGCAAGTGCACGCAGCAGGGGCCAGGTCGGCAGCCGCTCCGTCCAGTGCTCCCGGTCCACGAGCACCATCGGCGTGGGCTCGCCGCGCGACTCGTAGTAGTTCGGCGTCGCGTTGTCGAAGATCTCCTGTACGGTCCCGGCCGCGCCCGGCAGGAACACCACACCCGCGTTCGAGCGGGCCAACAGGCCGTCCTCGCGGGTGGCGTTGGCGAAGTACTTGGCGATGTGCGACGCGAAGGCGTTCGGCGGCTCATGGCCGTAGAACCACGTCGGGATGCCGATCGAGTGGTTGCCCTTCGGCCAGCGGGTGCGGACCTCGAAGGCGCCCTGGGCCCAGTCGGTGATCGAGGGGCTGAACGACGGTGATCCGGCGAGGAGTTCGCACGCCTCCTCCAGCATGGCGTCCTCGTACGGCGCCGCGTACGCGCCCAGGTTCGCCGCCTCCATCGCGCCGGGGCCGCCGCCGGTCGCCACCGTGAACCCGGCGCGGCTCAGCTCGCGGCCCAGGCGTGCGGCACCGCCGTAGGCCGCCGTCCCGCGCGCCATCGCGTGGCCGCCCATGACGCCCACCACCCGTGCGCCGCGCAGGAGTTCGTCGAGGGCGTCGGAGATGGAGTCGTCGTGGACGGCGCGCAGCATCGACGCGTATATGTCGCCATCGGCCTTGGTCCGCTGGAGCCAGGCGTACGCGAGCGCGTCCGGTGTCTGCTCGTACCCCTTGTCGAGCGCGGCGAACAGCTCGTCCGGCGTGTAGAGATGGCCGCGGTAGGGGTTGAAGGGGAGGTGTGGGACGGGCGGGAAGACCAGGGCGCCGTCGGCGCGGATCTTCGCCGCCGCCTCGTCGCGCATCGGGCAGCCGAGGAAGACGGCGCCCGTCGTGTCCGTGGTGAGCAACTCCCGCGTACGGTCCGTCAGATCGACGCCCTGGACGCGGTGTCCGGCGAGGGTGCCGCGGGACGAGACGGTCGCGTCGAAGTCCTCGACCGTCTCGATCTCGCGTTCGTCGTGGTGGGCCGCATGGGCCGGGCTCGTCTGCACGCGCCCATGCTAGGCACCGAGTCGGTCAGCCCTGGACGGCCGCGGGGTCCATCCACACGATTTCCCAGGAGTGGTTGTCGAGGTCCTCGAAGGAGCGGCCGTACATGAAGCCCTGGTCCTGGATGTCGTCGTTGGCGGTGCCGCCCGCCGCGACCGCCTTGTTGATCAGCTCGTCGACCTTCTCGCGGCTCTCGGCGCTCAGACACAGCAGCACCTCGCTGGTCTTGGCCGAGTCGGCGATCTCCTTCTTCGTGAAGTCGCTGTAGCGCTTCTTTTCGAGGAGCATCGTGATGATCGTCTCGCTGATCACGACGCAGGTGGTCTCGTCGTTGCTGAACTGGGGGTTGATCGAGAAACCGAGCTCGGTGAAGAACTTCTTCGACGCTGCGGCGTCGTTCACGGCCAGGTTCACGAAGATCATCTGCTGGTACATGCGGGGCCTCTCCCATCGGGCGTGCGTGCTATTCGGTGGGTAGACCGGTGGTCGAAGGAAAACTCATCGGCCGGCCAGCGGCAGAGCCGCCAGCTCGGCCACTACCAGGGTCAGCGGGAGGAACAGGGCGAGCAGCGCGCCCGCGCGCAGGGCCGCCGCGCTGCGCAGCATGGCGGCGGGGGCGCCGAGGCGGAGCAGCGCGGCCGTGGTGTCGGCGCGGGCCTGCTTGGCCTCCAGCGCGGCGGTGAGCAGGGTGGCCACCGTGCAGCCGGTCACCACCAGCCCGCCCAGCGTGGTCAGCGGGCCGAAGGCCGGGGCGTCCGCGTCGTAGAGCGCCGTCATCGCGAAGCCACCGGACGCCACCGCGCACACCACGCCCAGCGGGCGTCCGATCCGCGTCGCCTCCTCCATCAGCACCCGTCCGGCCAGCAGCCGCAGCGCGCCCGGGCCGACCGACTGGAGCAACCGCCCGCAGAGGTGCGTGAGTCCGGGCCCGGCCAGCGCAAGACCGATCGCGGTCAGCACCCAGCCGACCAGGACGCTCGCGGGCCCGTCCGCGAGCCCGCCGGGCAGCGACAGCCCGCCGCCGTCCTTCACCCGGCTCGCGTACGCCTCCACGGCGAGCCCGGCCGCCAGCACCGCGACGCCCCAGGGGAGCCCGCGCGGGGCCTCACGGGGCGCGGCCGGGCGTGAGGGGTCCGGGTCGGGGGCCGGTGCGGTCTCACTCGTGGGCTCGTCCTCCGTCGCGCTACGGCGGTCACCGCCGCGCAGGCGGGCGCCGAAGCGGCCGTACGTCCCGAAGGTCTCGCGGGACCCCGGGCGGCCCTGCGCGCCGAAGCGGCCGTACGACCGTGCCGGGCCTTTCTCGGAGGCTGGGCGGAGGTCCCTGGGCCGTAGGACGAGGGCCACCGCGAGGGAGGCGATGACCGGGACGAGGGCGAGGAGGGTCAGCGCGGCCGGGAGGGGGAGGGGTTGGTCCGAGGCCAGGAACTCCGCCGCCGCTCCGTCGAAGGGCATGCCCGTGAGGTCGCCGCGGAGGTGGAGGAAGAAGAGCAGGGCCAGCATGGAGCCGAGGGTGCAGGCGAGGGCTGTCGTCGTCGCCGAGATCGCCATCAGGCGGCCGGGGCCGAGGCCGATCGCGGAGAGGCCGGGGCGGGGTTTGGTCGACGGGTCGGTGCGGGCGACGGCCACCGCGAAGTAGACCGTGGCGGCCATCGGGGTCGCGCACCAGGCGAGGCGGAGGGCCGCGGCGGCGGGGGAGTCGGGGTGGCCGATCGCGTAGCCGAGGGTGCAGAGAAGGAGGAAGCCCGTGCCCGCCGAGGCCACCGCGACCAGCAGGCGGCGCAGTTGGACGGCGGGGTGCGAGCCGCGGGTCAGACGGAGAGCGAGCACGCGGCCCGGCCTTCCGACTCGGCGACCGGGGGGAGGTGAACCGTGTTCACACGGCGTCCGTCCAGGAGCGACACCGTGCGGTCCGCGAGAGCCGCGGTCTCCGCCTCGTGGGTCGCGAGGACGACCGTGATGCCGTGCGAGCGGGCGGCCGTCGTGAGGGTGCGCAGGACCTGGGCGCGGTCCGCGCGGTGCAGCGGGGCGGTCGGCTCGTCGGCGAACAGGACCGTGGGTGCCGGGGCCAGCGCGCGGGCGATGGAGACGCGCTGGCGCTCGGCCTGGCGCAGTTCGTGCGGGCGTTTGCGGGCGTGGTCGCCGATGTCGAGGCGGTCCAGCCACTCCAGGGCGGCGGTCTTGGCGCGTCGGCGGCTGGTGCCGCGGAGCATCAGGGGGAGGGCCGCGTTCTCCCAGACGTTCAGTTCCGGGACGAGCACGGGCGCCGGGTCGATCCAGCCGAAGCGGTCGCGGCGCAGCCGTTCGCGGGTCATCGGGCCCATGGTGTGCACGGGCACGCTGTTGAACCAGACCTCGCCGCGGCCGGGGCGCTCCAGGCCGGAGAGGCAGCGCAGCAGGGTCGTCTTGCCGCTGCCGCGCGGGCCCGTGACGGCGAGGATCTCGCCCTCCCGGACGCCGAGCGAGACACCGCCGAGCGCGGGCGTGCCGTCGTGGTGCTGGAAGTGCAGGGCGCGTGCCCAGAGCACGTCGTTGTCCGGCGGGGCCACCATGCGCGTACACCTCGTTCTGATCCGTTTTCCGTACCGCGTCCCCCTTGCGGGGGAACGAGGACGGGGCCGATCGGTTACCAGGCACGCTAAGGAGGCGGGGGACGTGACCCCGGACAGCACACGGCCCGGGGTGCACCGTTCTCACTCGTACGGGTGCACCCCGGGCCGTATAAACCGTTGAATCGCCGAAGGCTAGAGCTTCGTCCAGGCCTCCGTGAGGACCTGGCGGACGATGCCCTCGATCTCGTCGAAGGTCGACTGGTCGGAGATCAGCGGCGGCGACAGCTGGATGACCGGGTCACCGCGGTCGTCGGCGCGGCAGTAGAGGCCGTACTCGAAGAGCTTCTTGGAGACGAAGCCGTAGAGCACGCGCTCCGACTCCTCGTCCGTGAAGGTCTCCTTGGTGGCCTTGTCCTTGACGAGCTCGATGCCGTAGAAGAAGCCGTTGCCGCGGACGTCGCCGACGATCGGGAGGTCGTGCAGCTTCTGGAGGGTCTGGAGGAAGTTGGCCTCGTTGTCGAGGACGTGCTGGTTGAGGCCCTCGCGCTCGAAGATGTCGAGGTTGGCGAGGCCGACCGCGGCGGAGACCGGGTGGCCGCCGAAGGTGTAGCCGTGCAGGAAGGTGTTGTCGCCCTTGTAGAACGGCTCGGCCAGGCGGTCGGAGATGATGCAGGCGCCGATCGGGGAGTAGCCCGAGGTCATGCCCTTGGCACAGGTGATCATGTCCGGCACGTAGCCGAACTTGTCGCAGCCGAACATCGTGCCCAGGCGGCCGAAGGCGCAGATGACCTCGTCGGAGACCAGCAGCACGTCGTACTGGTCGCAGATCTCGCGTACGCGCTGGAAGTAGCCGGGCGGCGGCGGGAAGCAGCCGCCGGCGTTCTGCACCGGCTCCAGGAAGACCGCGGCCACGGTCTCCGGGCCCTCGAAGAGGATCTCCTGCTCGATCTGGTCGGCGGCCCAGCGGCCGTAGGCCTCCGGGTCGTCGCCGAAGAGCGGGGCGCGGTAGATGTTGGTGTTCGGGACCTTGTGCGCGCCCGGGACCAGCGGCTCGAACGGGGCCTTCAGCGCCGGGAGTCCGGTGATGGACAGGGCGCCCTGCGGGGTGCCGTGGTAGGCGACCGCGCGCGAGATGACCTTGTACTTGGTGTGCTTGCCCTGCAGCTTGAAGTACTGCTTGGCGAGCTTCCAGGCGGTCTCGACGGCCTCGCCGCCGCCGGTGGTGAAGAAGACCTTGTTCAGGTCGCCCGGCGCGTAGTGCGCGAGACGCTCCGCCAGCTCGATGGCCTTCGGGTGGGCGTACGACCAGATGGGGAAGAACGCCAGCTCCTGCGCCTGCTTGGCGGCGGTCTCGGCCAGCTCGGCGCGGCCGTGACCGGCCTGGACCACGAACAGACCCGCGAGACCGTCGAGGTAGCGCTTGCCCTTGTCGTCGTAGATGTAAGTGCCCTCGCCACGGACGATCGTGGGAACGGGCGCGTTCTCGTACGAGGACATGCGGGTGAAGTGCATCCACAGGTGGTCGTACGCGGTGCGGCTGAGGTCCTTGCTCACGGTTATCGGGTTCCCCACATGTAGGTCTGCTTCTTGAGCTTCAGATAAACGAAGCTCTCGGTGGAGCGCACGCCGGGGAGAGCCCGGATGCGTTTGTTGATGACGTCCAGCAGGTGGTCGTCGTCCTCGCAGACGATCTCGGCGAGGAGGTCGTACGAGCCCGCGGTCATCACCACGTACTCCACTTCCTGCATGGCCGTCAGCGCGTCGGCGACGTTCTCGACATCACCTTCGACGTTGACACCGACCATCGCCTGTCTGCGGAAGCCCACGGTGAGCGGGTCCGTGACGGCGACGATCTGCATGACGCCCTGGTCGAGCAGCTTCTGGACGCGCTGGCGCACGGCCGCTTCGGAGAGGCCGACGGCCTTGCCGATCGCGGCGTACGGCCGGCGGCCGTCCTCCTGGAGCTGCTCGATGATGGCGAGGGAGACGGCGTCCAGATGAGGAGTGCTGCCGTTCCTGGACTCGCGGGAGTCCCTCTGTTCTGCGCTGCGACTGGCCACGGCTTCACTGTGCACGACGTCTCGACCGTTCCGCAAGGCCGCTTCGATGAAATTCGTTGTTTACGTGGTCGAGACTTGCGGATTTCGTAGCCTTGGCGCAATCGGGGGTGTTGAAAACGTGGGTCGGGCGATTAGGGTGGGTGTCTCAGTGATTGGACACACTCAGAACACCCAGACCTTGGAGGGCCGGCAGTGAGCACCGAGCTGCGTCGTCTGCGCAATTACATCGACGGTGAGTTCCGGGACGCCGCCGACGGACGGACCACCGAGGTGGTCAACCCGGCGACCGGTGAGGCGTACGCGACCGCGCCGCTGTCCGGAGCGGCGGACGTGGACGCCGCGATGGCGGCCGCCGCCGCGGCCTTCCCGGCCTGGCGGGACGAGACCCCGGCCAGGCGGCAGAAGTTCCTGCTGGACATCGCCACCGCGTTCGAGGAGCGCGCGGAGGAGCTGATCGCGGCCGAGGTGGAGAACACCGGCAAGCCGATCGGGCTCACCCGCTCCGAGGAAATCCCGCCGATGGTCGACCAGATCCGCTTCTTCGCGGGCGCGGCCCGGATGCTCGAAGGGCGTTCGGCCGGCGAGTACATGGAGGGCATGACCTCCATCATCCGGCGCGAGCCGATCGGCGTCTGCGCGCAGGTCGCGCCGTGGAACTACCCGATGATGATGGCCGTTTGGAAGTTCGCCCCCGCGCTCGCCGCCGGCAACACGGTCGTCCTGAAGCCCTCGGACACCACCCCCGCCTCCACCGTCCTGATCGCCGAGATCATCGGATCGATCGTGCCCAAGGGCGTCTTCAACGTCGTGTGCGGCGACCGCGACACCGGCCGCGCGATGGTCGAGCACCACACGCCGGCGATGGCCTCCATCACCGGCTCCGTGCGGGCCGGCATGTCGGTCGCCGAGTCCGCGTCCAAGGACCTCAAGCGGGTCCACCTGGAGCTGGGCGGCAAGGCCCCGGTCGTGGTATTCGAGGACCTCGACAGTGCGGCCATCGCCAAGGCCGTCGAGGACATCTCGGTGGCGGGCTTCTTCAACGCGGGCCAGGACTGTACCGCGGCGACGCGCGTGCTGGTCCAGGAGTCGATCCACGACGAGTTCGTGGCGGCGCTCGCGAAGGCGGCGGCCGAGACGAAGACGGGTCAGCCGGACGACGAGGACGTGCTGTACGGCCCGCTCAACAACGCCAACCAGCTCAAGCAGGTGACCGGCTTCATCGAGCGGTTGCCGGCGCACGCGAAGGTGGAGTCGGGCGGCCACCGGGTCGGCGAGGTGGGCTACTTCTACGCCCCGACCGTCGTCTCGGGCCTGAAGCAGGACGACGAGATCATCCAGAACGAGGTCTTCGGGCCGGTCATCACCGTCCAGTCCTTCACGGACGAGGCGCAGGCCATCGAGTGGGCCAACGGCGTCGACTACGCGCTCGCGTCCTCGGTGTGGACGAAGGACCACGGGCGGGCGATGCGGCTCTCGAAGTCCCTCGACTTCGGATGCGTCTGGATCAACACGCACATCCCGCTGGTCGCGGAGATGCCGCACGGCGGGTTCAAGAAGTCGGGCTACGGCAAGGACCTGTCGGGCTACGGGTTCGAGGACTACACGCGGATCAAGCACGTGATGACGTCGCTGGACGCGTAGGCATTCGCTGATCTCGCAGAAGCAACTGTGCGGCCCCGGACGGGAGTTGACCGTCCGGGGCCGCGCGGTTTGCGTACCCCGCAGGTGAACGGGCGGTTACTTCACAGGCAACCGATCGACAAGGTGTCGGGTCCGTACGAAGCTGCTCGACGCAGCGTCCATTGATCGGGCAGGGGTCGGCGGGTCATGCTGCGCGGGTGCCCCAGACTCCGAAGTCGTACTCGCCCTCCCGTCGCTCCATGCTGCGTGCGCTCGGCGGTACCGCCGCGCTCGGCGCGCTCGCCGGGTGCGGTGTGCCCGCCGCGTATGTGAAGGCCGGGGACCGTGCCGGTGCCGATCTGTCCGCCAAGGACAAGCGGCTGACCTGGGCGAACTGGCCGTTGTACATCGACACCGATGACGACGACCAGACGAAGCGGCCCACGCTGGACGCGTTCGAGAAGAAGACCGGGATCTCCGTCGACTACATCGAGGAGATCAACGACAACGACGAGTTCTTCGGCAAGATCAGCCCGGCGCTCATGAACCACCAGCAGACCGGCCGCGACCTGATCGTCATGAGCGACTGGATGTGCGCGCGGTTCGTCCGGCTCGGCTGGGTCCAGCGGATGGACCGGTCCGCGCAGCCCAACGTGGCGAAGTACCTCGACCCGCAGCTCAGTTCGCCCGCGTTCGACCCGGGGCGGCGGTACACCGTGCCGTGGCAGTCGGGGATCACGGGTATCGCCTACAACCATCGCAAGCTCGGCCGCGAGATCCGCCATGTCTCCGACCTGTGGGCGAGCGACCTGAAGGGCCGGGTCACCCTGCTCTCCGGGCTCGACGAGGCGTTCGCGCTGCTGATGCAGGGCAACGGCGTCGACATCACCAAGTGGACCGCCGCCGACTTCTACAAGGTGTGCGACCAGGTACAGACCCAGATCAGCCGGAACCAGATCCGCCGCTTCACCGGCAACGACTACACCAAGGACCTGGTCAGCGGAGACGTCCTCGCCTGCCAGGCCTACTCCGGTGACGTGATCCAACTCCAGGCCGACAACCCGGACATCCGCTTCGTCGTCCCCGAGGAGGGCGCCGAACTCTGGGCGGACTCCCTGATGATCCCCGACCTGGCCCGGCACAAGACGAACGCCGAAAAGCTGATCGACTACTACTACGACCCCGAGGTCGCCGCGGAACTCGCCGCCTGGGTCAACTACGTCTGCCCGGTCCCGGCAGCGCAGGCGGTCCTCGCGGCCTCCAAGGACAAGGACACCGCGGAGCTGGCCGAGAACCCGCTGATCTTCCCGGACTCGACGATGCGGAAGCACCTTGCGATCGCGCGGGACATCACGTCGACGGAGCGGGTGGAGTTCGCGAAGGAGTGGAACAAGATCGTGGGGTTGTAGGGAGCGTGGGGTTGTGGGGGCATCGCGTTCGAGCGGGGCCCACCAGGGAGGCCGGGCCCCGTTTCAGGTCGGCAGAACACGGAACCAACGCGGCTCCTGTGCCTGTGGGTCGAGACTTCGAACTCCCCCCCAACGGCACGGGAGCCTCGTGCGTCGCGCATCCCGTCGGCGTCACCCGATCGGAGACCGGGCCAGCCGGCCGCGGTTGTCGGTCAGAGTGCGGCCCGCTCCTTCAGCGGCTCCCACCAGGCGCGGTTGTCGCGGTACCACTGCACTGTCTCCGCGAGGCCCTGCTCGAAGGTCTTGCGGGGCTCGTAGCCGAGCTCCTCACGGATCTTCGTGCAGTCCACCGAGTACCGGCGGTCGTGGCCCTTGCGGTCGGTGACGTACTCGACACTGGTCTCCCAGTCGGCGCCACACGCCTTCAGCAGCAGTTCGGTCAGCTCCCTGTTGCTGAGCTCCGTGCCGCCGCCGATGTTGTAGACCTCGCCGGCGCGGCCCTTGGTGCGCACGAGCTCGATGCCCTGGACGTGGTCGTCGATGTGCAGCCAGTCGCGGACGTTGCCGCCGTCGCCGTACAGCGGGACCTTCTTGCCGTCGAGGAGGTTGGTCAGGAACAGTGGGATGACCTTCTCGGGGAAGTGGTGGTGCCCGTAGTTGTTGGAGCAGCGGGTGACCCGGACGTCCAGGCCGTGGGTGCGGTGGTACGACAGCGCGATCAGGTCGCTGGAGGCCTTCGCCGAGGAGTACGGCGAGTTGGGCTGCAGCGGGTTTGTCTCCGGCCAGGAGCCCTCGTCGATGGAGCCGTAGACCTCGTCGGTGGAGATGTGCACGAAGGTCTTGATGCCCGCACGGTAGGCCGTGTCGATGAGGGTGTGGGTGCCGACCACGTTGGTGCGCACGAACTCCGCGCCGCCGTCGATGGAGCGGTCCACGTGCGACTCGGCGGCGAAGTGCACCACCTGATCGTGCGCGGCCATCAGCTCGCCGACCAGCTCGGGGTCGCAGATGTCGCCCTGCACGAAGGCGAATCCGGGGTGCTCGCGCACCTCGTCGAGGTTGGCCGGGTTGCCCGCGTACGTCAGCTTGTCCAGGACGGTGATCGCGATGTCACCCGGGCCTTCGGGGCCGAGCAGCGTACGGACGTAGTGCGAGCCGATGAAGCCGGCGCCGCCGGTCACCAGGATCCGGGTCGGGCGGGCCGGGGCCGAAGGGGAGGTCATGAGGAGATCTGTACCTTGCTGTGATCACCGAGGACGAGACGGTGGGCCGCGGGGTTGCGGGGCGCGGGAGTGACCTGGACGTTGCGGCCGATGAGGGACACCTCGACCCTCCGTACGCCCGTGATGGAGGACTCCCGCAGGACGATGGAGTACTCGACCTCGCTGTCGGTGATCCGGCAGCCCTCGGAGACCGAGGTGAACGGGCCGATGTACGAGTCGGTGATCACCGAACCGGGGCCGATGACGGCCGGGCCGACGATGCGCGACCCTCGGACTTCGGCGCCGGCGTCGATCCGCACCCGGCCGATGATCTCGCTGGACTCGTCGACGGTGCCCTCGATGCGGGGCTCGATCGTCTCCAGGACGGAGCGGTTGACCTCCAGCATGTCGGCGACGTTCCCGGTGTCCTTCCAGTAGCCGGAGATGGTCGTCGAGCGCACGTCCCTGCGCTGGTCGATCAGCCACTGGATGGCGTGGGTGATCTCCAGCTCGCCGCGCCAGGAGGGCTCGATGGAGCGGACGGCCTCGTGGATCGCCGGCGTGAAGAGGTACACGCCCACCAGCGCGAGATCGCTCTTGGGCTGCTCGGGCTTCTCCTCCAGCCCCTTGACCCGGCCGTTCTCGTCGAGCTCGGCGACACCGAACGACGTCGGGTTGGGCACCTTGGTCAACAGGATCTGCGCGTCGGGGTGCTCGGTACGGAACTCGTCGACGAGGCCGGTGATGCCGCCCACGATGAAGTTGTCGCCGAGGTACATGACGAAGTCGTCGTCGCCGAGGAACTCGCTCGCGATGAGCACCGCGTGCGCCAGACCGAGCGGCTTGTCCTGGGGGATGTACGTGACGTCGATCCCGAGCTTCGAGCCGTCACCGACGGCTTCCCGGATCTCCTCGGCGGTGTCGCCGACGATGATCCCGACATCCGTGATCCCGGCGTCGGCGATGGCCTCAAGACCGTAGAAGAGCACGGGTTTGTTGGCGACGGGCACCAGCTGCTTGGCCGATGTGTGGGTTATGGGGCGCAGGCGGGTACCTGAGCCACCGGAGAGAACGAGAGCCTTCATGCGCCGCATCCTAACCAGGGCTCTGTCAAGCGACACTCCGGCTGGTCGGCCACAGTTCGCGAAACCGTTCCACAGGCTTTGTGATCCGTTTGTGCCCCGGTCCGTCACTTGCTGTGACTGCGGTGGGCCCGTCACCCGTTAGCCTTGACCGAACGTCCACCGAGCGGCGGCGTACGCCGGGTCCTGACGAATGATCCCCAGTAGCTGAGGCGGAAGAAGACACATGCCCATCAAGGTGAGCGTGGTGATCCCGGTCTACAACCCGGGCAAGTACATCGAGGACTGCATCACCTCTCTTCTGCGCCAGAGCCTGCCGGACGACGAGTACGAGGCGATCTTCGTCAACGACGGTTCCACCGACGACACTCCCGCGCGCCTGGACCGGCTCGCCGCCGAGCACGCGAACATGCACGTCATCCACCAGGAGGCATCCGGCTGGTCCGGCAAGCCCCGCAACGTGGGCATCGCGGCCGCCAAGGGTGAGTTCATCCAGTTCGTGGACAACGACGACTGGCTGGGCGACGAAGCCCTCGAACGCATGTACGGCTACGGCGTGGAGAACAAGGCCGACGTCGTCGTGGGCAAGATGGTCGGCAAGGGCCGTGGCGTTCCCCGGGAGCTGTTCCGCAAGAACCGCCCGCACGCCAACGTCGACAACGCCCCACTGATCGACAGCCTCACCCCCCACAAGATGTTCCGCAAGGAATTCCTCGACCGGCACAACCTCCGCTACATGGAGGGGCGCCGGCGGCTTGAGGACCACGTCTTCGTCACCGAGGCGTACCTGCGGGCGGAGAACATCTCCGTCCTCAGTGACTATCTGTGCTACTACCACGTGAAGCGGGACGACGCGTCCAACGCGGGGTTCCAGCGCTTCGACCCGGTCGGCTACTTCAAGAACCTCCGCGAGGCCCTGGACGTCGTCGAGGAACTCACCGAGCCCGGCCCGCTGCGGGACAAGCTCTTCCGCCGCTGGCTGCGCAACGAGATGGTCGAGCGCATGCGCGGACAGCGCCTGCTGAAGCTGCCGGAGGACTACCGCCGGGAGCTGTTCGACGAGATCCACAAGGTGGTCGTCGAGCGCTTCGGCCCGGGAGTCGCCGCGGGTCTTCCCCCCGCGCAGCAGATCGTCGCGGCGCTGATCGCCGCCGGCCGGTTCGACGACATCGGGGAATTCGCCCGCTGGGAGTCCGGGATCAAGGCCTCCGGCACCCTGGACAGCCTCACCTGGGACACGGGCGTGCTGACGGTGGGCTTCACCGCCACCCTCACCTCGGGCGGCGAGCCGCTCACCTTCCGCAACGACGGCAAGCAGGACCTCCTGGTCCCGTCGTTGTCGCAGGACAGCATGGAGGCCGTCGCGCTGCTGGGCGCGGACACCTCCGCACCGCTGGGCAGGTCGAGGGCGGATCTCGTCCTGCGTGAGCGCACGTCCGGCGCGGAGTTCTTCCAGCCGGTCGAGCTCACCCGCGAGAAGGTCGCCGTGAAGGGGCAGGAGGGACACTTCCGGCAGGTGCTGCGTGCCGGCGCGCGGGTGGACCCGTTGTCGGCGGCCAACGGCGCCGGACTGGACGCCGGTATCTGGGACGTCCTTGTCCGCATCAGCTCCTGCGGGTGGTCCAAGGAGACCCGCCTCGGTGCCGTCCGCAGTCAGGCGGCCGGGCGCGGGCGCGGCGGCGCCGTTGTCGGCTCCCCGGCCCACCTGGTCCTGCCGTACTGGACCGACCCGCACGGCAACCTCTCCCTCGACGTCGACCGGCGGACCGACCGGCTCCCGTACGAGTTCGCCGGTCTCGCCCCTGCCGACGTCACCGTGACGACGGAACCCGGCCGCCTCGCCGTTGTCCTGCCGTTCCACGTCCAGGGCGAGCAGGCGGCGGCCCTGAAGCTGACGGACGTCGCGAGCGGTCGTACGGTCGCCCTCCCCGCCACGCTGATCGCCCGCGTGACCGGCGACGCCGACCTGACTGCCGACCTCCCGTTCGACGAGCTGGCGGGCGGCCGGTGGCGACTGGAGCTCACTCTGCCCTCGACCGGAGTCGGCGAGCCGGTGGCCCTCCCGCTGGCCCTCGAGGTCTCCGCGAGCGGAGGTGTCGTCGTCAAACGTCTCGCCGCCGTTGCGGCCGACCTGGTGGCCAAGGATCCCGGACGGCGCCGCCCTGGCCCTCGCCCTGCGCGGTCGACGATCCTGCGCCGCGCCGCGGGCAAGCTCCGTCGGGCCCTGAAGAAGTGACCGAACCTCGCCAGCAGGGATCAACACGTGCGACCACTGGGGATTGAGGGCGCTTGGGTGCTGGAGCCCAAGGTCTTCCCCGACGATCGTGGCAGCTTCCACGAGTGGTTCCGCGGTGCCGGGTTCCGCGAGGCGACCGGCCAGGATCTCGACCTTGCGCAGGCCAACTGCTCCGTCTCCAATCGGGGCACCCTGCGCGGCATCCACTTCGCCGACGTTCCGCCGAGCCAGGCCAAGTACGTCACGTGTGTCCGTGGTGTGGCGAGTGACTGCCCGGTATGTCCAGGGCGGGCCCTGCCGCGGAAACACGGACGGGCCCGCCGATCCAGCCCTCACCGGCGACGAGCGAAGGTCATCGGCCGCCCTGCCCCGGTGAGGGAAGGCGGCTATCGCTTCGGTACCTGGATGTCCCTGCTGCTCAGCGTCTGCGGCCGGTCCGTGAACACCCTCAGCCGTACCCGCAGGTGGGCCCGGTCCGGCAGGGGATAGCGTCCTGTGCTCGGCACCAGGACGTAACGCGCCGACTGGTGCGGGCGCAGCACGGCCGGGCCGTCGCGTACGGTCCAGTACGCGGAGGTGCTCTCGCCGGTGCTGGAGGCGAAGTGCGGAGCCAGCGCGGTGTCACCGGTGTTCGTCGCCTGCATGGTGAGCCCCTGGATCCCGCGGCTGTCGCCCCGTACGTCGCCGACCACCAGCCGGATCGGCGGCCCGCTTGCGGCAGCGACGGTCACGCAGACAGCGGCCGGAGCCACCAGCACCGCGGCCAGGGCCACGCTGACCGCCCGCCGCCGGCCGAACGGCAACCGGGGCTGCCAGGCCGAGGCGAAGGAGGAGCTGGTCGCGGTGGCTGCGGCGGCGACCCACAACGGGGTCATCATCAAGTAGTAGCCGTCCTGCGACCGCGTGGCCAGGTAGAACGCGCACCATGGCAGTACGACGGCGGCCGGGCCCAGTCGCCGTACGAAGAGGGTGAACAGCGCGAGGAGCGCGGCGGCCAGCAGCATGCTGCCGTACGAGTAGAAGTCCAGGCGACTGCTGCCCTCGGAGAAGTAGTACGACAGGCCCATGACGCCCTGGCCGTGGGGTACCCCGTGCTGGGTGAACGGCAGGGCCAGGCCGGCCAGCCAGGCTCGCGGGCCTTGCACGATGAAGTAGGCGTTGGCGGTCAGGGCCACGACCGCGGCGATCGCGGTGAACCGTGCGACCACGCCGAGCGCGGCCCGTGCCGGGAGCTCGCCGCGCCGTACCGCGTAGACACCGATGAGCAGGAACGGCGTGAGGAACCAGGGCAGTTGGTGTGTCGCGCAGGCGGCTCCGAGGAGCCCGGCGCGCACGATGTCCGAGCGGCGAAGTCGTCCGCCGGCACCGATCGAGGGCCAGCGGACGACCACCGGGATGAGCAGGACGAGTGCCGTGATCGCCGGGTATCCCATGGCCGCGTAGCCCTTGAGCATGGGGAAGCCCAGGCAGACCGCTGTCGCGGCTGACCGCCACGGTGTCGGCAGGAGCCACCACAGCACTGCGGTGCCGGCGATCAGCAGGAGGGTCGGGACGAACGTGATCGCCTTTGCGCCGATCAGCGCGTACACGGGGGCGTTGAGCAGCACGGCCAGTGGCGGATACGCGAAGGAGTGGTCCGCGCCGCCCGACATCGTCTTCGTCACCCCGACGTGGCTGCGCTCGAACACCCACGGCCATTCGTGCCCGTACACGGCGTGGCCGTGCACGAACTCGTGTGTGGCCTGGGTCATCAGCACCGTCTCGTCGTTCATCCCGCCGCCGAGGGCCTACGAACACAGGGCCAGCACGATGCCGAGCAGCAGTGCGCCGAGGTCGACGCTTATCAGGGCACGGCGGCTGTGCACGGCGAGAGCGAGAATCCCGAGAAGCAGGATTCCCGCGTAACCGAGGGTGATGACACCCCGATCGTCGGCCGCTTCGCGATCGCGGTGGTCCAGTCGGCGCGCGTCCCGATGAACAGGGCGATGACGGCGAGCAGCGTGATCGCTCGGTGCAGTGGTGCCGGTGCGGCCGATGGCGACAGCCCAGGTCGGTTGGGCGCGGCATCGGGAACGGTGGCCGAGGTGACGGCCGTCTTGCTCATGTGCGGAGTCCCTTGGGAGAGCGGGGCATGGTCAGATGAGGGATTTCTTGTAGGGGAAACCCGCCATCTTGTCGGTGTCGGTGGCGGAGTGTTCCGAGGCGAATCCCCTGGCCGGTCGGCAGGCCGCGGTGTCGCTGGTGTCCGGGATCTGGATGGCGAGGCCTTCGGGTTCGCGGAAGTAGAGGCTCTGGGCGGCCTTCGTGAGCTGACGGTCGCTCACCGACCCGGTGTTCCAGTCGATTCTGGTGACGTAGGTGTTGCCGTCGGGGTCGGTGGGTGTCGTCGTCGTGCTGTCCGCGTATGTGTACGCGTTTCCGTCGATCATGTACAGGTACTGCCCGAGGGCCGTGAAGCCCTGGAAGTCGGAATACGCGCTCCCGGTCGGCTCCGGAGACCGGCTGAACTTGGTGACCTGCGACGAACCGAGGTTGAGGACCGTGCCGTTGGCGAACTTGAAGCGGGCGATCTTGCTGCCCCAGGCGTTGGTGACGCCGCTCGAATCGGTGGCGGCGACGGCGTCGGTCTCGGTCCACAAGCAGGCGCTGTTCCCGAAGGGTTCGACGGCGAACGCGACGCCGCCGCCCACTCATCGCCCGATGCGCGGTGGAACCTGCTCGGCTTCGACGGTTACTACGGGAGCCCGTACGACCTGGAGCCCGTCGATCGCGACCGGAAGATCCAGGAACTCAAGGAGGTCGGCCTGAACCAGATGAGCGAGCGGAGGGCCGCTGGTACGGCGAGCGCCACTGTGCGCTACAGGCCTTCATCGACATCTGCGCACGGCACGTCAGCGGAACCGTGCGCTGGAGACTGACCGCCGGTGGCGCGGAAACAAGGTCCATCGTGGCGGATCAGCCCCGCTATCTCCGTGACAGAGAAGTGTGGGAGAAGGACTCGATCCGCGCGGAGAGCGCTCCCACCTCGCAGCCTGACAAGAACCTGGTCGGATCAGAGGCTCCCGGCCCGCACCAGCCCCGTCCTCTTCACCCCGCTCAGGATCGGGGTGACCTCGATCGTGGAGACGTGCGGCAGCGCGCCGATCGTGTCGTTCAGGAAGTGGTAGAGCGCGTTGAGGTCCGCGGCGGCGACGGCCACCAGGAGGTTGGCCGAGCCGGTGGTGGCCGAGGCGAAGCGGACTTGGGGGTGGCGGCTGAGTTCCTGGCCCGTTTCCTCCAGGCCGCCGGGGGAGACCGTGATCCACAGCAGAGCCTCGGTGCGGATGCCCAGCCGGGCCAGGTCGACCTCGGTCGCGAGTCTGACGACCTGGTCGGCGACCAGCGCCTCCAGTCGGCGGCGGGCGGTGAGGGCGGTGGTGTCGGCGCGGCGGGCGAGGTCGGCGTAGGAGGCCCGGCCGTCCTCGACCAGGGTCGTGATCAGGGCGTGGTCGAGAGGCTGGAGGGACGGGCGTGCCGCCGGGGCGGGCAACTCCGGTCTGAGGCTGGTCAGTTCGGCCTCCGTCAGCAGGCCGCCGCTCCAGTCGAAGGCCGCCGGGAAGACCCGTAGCAGGATGTGCGAGGTCCACGACTGGACCGCGGGGGTGGCCGGGAGGTCGCGCAGGAGCAGGGAGTTGCGGGCGTCCGGGCCGTCCAGGAACAGGATCGTGCAGATCTCGTCGCCGCCGCCGAGGATGTCCACCCAGATGGTGTCGGGGCGGCGGGCCAGGGTGGCGGCGATGGCGCTGATCTGGTTCGGCCGGCAACGGATGCGCAGGGCCAGCGGGATCAGGTCCGGGAACCACACCGGGCTGCGTACGGCGGTGGCGCGCAGCGTCTTGTCGTGGAACAGCGGCGCCGCGCGCCGCACCACCGTGCGCTCCGAGATGCCCAGGACCCGGCCGACCGTACGCCACGAGGCCCGCGGGGAGGCCAGCATCGCGGCGGCGATCCGACAGTCCGTCTCGCTCAAGGGGTGGCTTGCTCTCGCCATATCTGCCTGGTCCTCTGTCCTGCTTTCGCGCTTCTGTTTCCCCATTCTGGCTCGGATCGATACACACCGCTAGAAACAGTTCGGAGCGAACGACGGAGAGAGGGTGAGCCCGATGGTGGTGGGTGTCGTGGAGACGGATCGTGGTCGGGTCCGGGGCGTCGCGCGGGGAGAAGTGGTCTCCTTCCGGGGGATTCCGTATGCCGCCTCGCCTGTGGGCGAGTTGCGGTTCGCGCCGCCTCGGCCGCACCCGGGGTGGACCGGGCCGCGCGAGGCGGCGCAGGCCGGGCCGGCTGTTCCGCAGGGGGCCTCCCGGCTGGAACGGGTGATGGGGGCCCGCGTGCCGGACTGGGACGAGGACGGCTGTCTGAACCTCAACGTCCATGTTCCGGCAGGGGCATTGGACGGCGGTGCGGCCCGGCCGGTCCTGGTGTGGTGGCACGGGGGCGGCTTCACCAGCGGTTCCGGCGGCTGGGACTGGTACGACGGCGGGCGGCTCGCCGCGCTCGGCGACATCGTGGTCGTCTCCGCCAACTACCGTGTGGGCCCGCTGGGTTACCTGTATCTGCCGGAGATCGGCGCCGCCAACCTCGGCGCCCAGGACCAGGCCGCCGTGCTGGCCTGGGTGCGGGACAACATCGCCTCCTTCGGCGGCGATCCGCGCGAGGTGACGGTCGGCGGACAGTCGGCCGGAGCGTATGCGTCGCTGGCACTGGCCCTCGATCCGCGGACCTCGGGACTCGTGAACCGGGTGCTGCTGGAGAGCGGCCCGTTCGGCCTGGCCCCGCAGGATCCCCAGCACGCGGCCGAGAACACCGAAGCGTATCTACGGCTGCTCGGGGTGCCGGGTGGAGCGGATGCGGCAACTGCCTTGCGTGCGTTGCCCGTTGAGCGGTTGCTGTCCGCATACGGCAGGCTCGCGGGGCAGCTCGCGCGTCCTGGCAACGCCGCTCCGCCCATGCATCCGGTGCTGGGCGGGCCCGGTGTGCCCGGCGATCTGCGTCGGGGGGTCGTGGGTGGTGGGCTGGAGGGCAAGTCCTTGCTGATCGGTACCACTCGGGACGAGGCGAGCGCCTTCACCGCCTTCGACCCGAACATCCAGAACCTCACCACCGAGGGCGCGTTGGACCTTCTGGGCCAGCAACTCGGCGAATCCGCCGATGAGTTGTACCAGCGATACGCCACCCGGTTCGAAGAGCCCACCGCGGCACGGGTGTTCACCGCGACGGTGACCGACCAGCTGTTCCGCGCCGACTCGCTGCGGATCGCCGACCACCACGCGGCGGGCGGCAACGCGACCTACGTCTACGAGTTCGACTACCGGCCGGCCGAGGACCCGTACGGCCTGGGTGCCACCCACTGCGGTGAACTTCCCTTCCTTTTCGGAACGTTCGATGCCTATCCGGACAGCCCGATGCTGGGTCGGACCACCGATGCCGTACGGGAGCTGGGGCACACCTTCGCCGGTGCGGTCGCCGAGTTCGTCGTGCGTGGCTCGGTGCATGACTGGTTGCCGTACACGCCTGCGACGGCCGCTCGTGTTCGGCACTTCGGCTGACATCCGATGCTTCGGCCCGAGGGACATCAATCCACTTTGTTGTGAGTGGCCCTGTTCTCGGCGTGCGGTCGCCCGTTGGGATGGACCCGCTTTCCCCTCAGCCGTGTGAAAGGGCCTTGATGACCATGCCGCGCAACCGCTCGTTCGTGCAGGTCGACGTGTTCTCCACCAGCCCCCACTCCGGCAACCCGGTCGCGGTCGTCCTGGACGGGACGGGGCTGAGCGACGAGGAGATGCAGGGGCTGGCGCGCTGGACGGACCTGTCCGAGACCACGTTCGTGCTGCCGCCCACCGTCCCCGAGGCGGACTACCGGCTGCGGATCTTCGCCCCCGGGGGCGAGCTGCCGTTCGCCGGGCACCCCACCCTCGGGTCCGCGCGCGCCTGGCTGGAGGGCGGCGGCACACCGCGGCACGACGATCGCATCGTGCAGGAGTGCGGCGTAGGACTGGTCACCGTGCGACGGGGTGAGGGCACTCTGGCGTTCGCCGCTCCGCCCCGGGTACGTGAGGGGGCGCTCGATGAGGATCAACTGCTGCGGATCGTGGGCGCGTTCGGGATCTCGCGGGACCGGGTCGTGGCCCACGAGTGGGTCGACAACGGTCCCGGCTGGGCCGTGGTCCGGTTGGCCACGGCGAAGGAGGTGCTCGCTCTCGAACCTGACTTCGCCCTCCTGCCGGACGCGATGGTCGGGGCGATCGGGGCCCACCCCGACGGGTCCCGGCACGCCTTCGAGATGCGTACCTTCGCCCCCGGCGTCGGTGTCCCGGAAGACCCCGCGTGCGGGAGCATGAACGCCGGCGTCGGTCAGTGGCTCACCGCCACCGGCGCCGTGCCCTCCTCCTACCGGGTCTCCCAGGGCACGCGGCTGGGGCGGGCCGCGAGCATCGAGATCAGCGCCGACGCGGACGGCACCGTGTGGGTCAGCGGCGCCGCCGTCGTGCGTATCCGCGGGACCATCACGCTCTGACCGTCATGCGGTACCTGTGTCGGTGTCCGCGGTGAGCGTCTTCATCGTGACGTAGCTGGTCACCGTGGCCACGCCGGGCAGGGTGGCCAGCTGGTTCGCGTGGAACTCCTCGTAGGCGGGCAGGTCGGCCACCTCGACCTGGAGGAGATAGTCGAAGTTGCCGGTGATGTGGTGGCAGGCGACCACCTCGGGCAGCCGGGTGACCCCGCGTTCGAAGGCGACCACGTCCGCGCGGATGTGCCGCATCAGCCGTACGCCCGCGAAGACCCGCAGGCTGCGGCCGATCGCGGCGGGATCGATCAGCGCGCGGTAGCCGCGGATGACCCCGGCCTCCTCCAGCTGGCGCACGCGGCGCAGGCAGGGGGACGGGGAGAGCCCGACGCGGGCCGCCAGCTCGTTGTTGCTGATGCGGCCGTGCGTTTCGAGCACGGCCAGAATCGATCGGTCCACCTCGTCCATGACGGCAGATTATTGCGCCAAGAGTGCGACTACCACAATTGCGCGCCCGCCCAGCGCGCAATTTACTGCCGAAGTTGCCGAGATCCGGGCATCTTGGACCGCTGGGCGGTCACGATTCATGGAGTCGCACCAACGGTCCAGGTCCACGGAAGGGCAGCCATGCCGGGCAAGAGCACCATCACCGTTCACGCCGATCGCGAGGTCCATCCCAGCCGTGCCGTGGCCCCGCCCATCTACCAGACGGCGGCGTTCTCGGCCGAGGACGCGGAGACGTTCGCACATGGTGCCGTAGAGCCGCGCGGCAAGGACTTCTACACCCGGTTCGGTAACCCGAACCACGCCCAAGTCGCCGCTGTCGTAGCCGAGTTGGAGAACACCGAGACGGCCATGGTCACCGCCTCCGGGATGGCCGCGCTCACCACGTCCGTGCTGGCCCTGGTGTCCGCCGGTGACCATGTCATCGGCCAGCGGTCCACCTACGGCGGTACGGCGTCGGTACTGCTGAACCTGCTGCCGCGACTCGGCGTGACGACCACGCTGGTGGACCAGACCGACCCGGAGGCGTTCGCGAAGGCGCTGACCCCGCGCACCCGGCTGATCCTGGTGGAGACCCCGAGCAACCCGCTGCTGCAGATCACCGACCTGCGCGCCGTAGCCGAACTGGCCCGCGCGCACGGCGTGTTGACCATGGCGGACAACACCTTCGCCACCCCGCTGAACCAGCGCCCGGTGGACTTCGGCATCGACCTGGTCTGGCACAGCGCGACCAAGTATCTGAACGGCCACTCGGATGTCTCCGCCGGGGTGCTGGCCGGGCCGGCCGAGATCCTCGACCGGATATGGGACGTGGGTCTCCTCACCGGTGCCACGCTCGGGCCGATCGACGCGTGGTTGCTGCTGCGCGGGATGCGCACCCTGCCGTTGCGGGTGCCGCGGCACAACGCCAACGGGCTTGCCCTGGCCGAGGAGTTGAGCTCGCATCCGGCGGTGGCGAAGGTGCACTATCCCGGGCTGGCGACGCATCCGCAGCACAAGTTGGCCGTGGACCAGATGACTGGTTTCGGCGGGGTGCTCGGCATCGAGTTCGCCGGTGGGTTCGAGATGGCCGACGCGTTTCTCGGCAAGCTGCGCTACCCCCGCCGGTCGGCCAGCCTCGGGGGAGTGGAGTCGCTGGCCGTGCATCCGGCATCCATGTGGCGCGGAATGCTCAGCGAGCAACAGCTAGCGGAATCGGTCCCGTCTGGGCTGGTCCGGCTGGCGGCGGGGACCGAGGACACGGCGGATCTGGTCGCGGACGCGGTCGAAGCCGCCGACGCCGTGCTGACCGAGGCGGCGACCACCTGAGCGGGCGACAACACCCGTACCCCCACTGGTGACGACACCCCCCACTGGTGACGACACCCCCCACTGGTTAGGAGCTCCTCCGATGACGAAGAAAACCCTGCTCACCGGCGGCACCGTGGTCAGCATGGACCCGGCCGTCGGCGACCTCGCACGCGGTGACGTGCTGATCGAGGACGGTGTGA
This sequence comes from Streptomyces prunicolor, assembly GCF_045162825.1. NCBI lineage: Bacteria > Bacillati > Actinomycetota > Actinomycetes > Kitasatosporales > Streptomycetaceae > Streptomyces > Streptomyces prunicolor. Next base: position 7,830,122 of record NZ_CP108676.1, read on the forward strand.
TCGTCGAGGTGGCCGCGCGCATCGACGTGCCGGACGCCGAGGTGATCGACGCGAGCGACCGGATCGTCATGCCCGGCTTCGTCGACAACCACCGCCACTCCTGGCAGACCGCGTTCCGCGGCGCCGGCGCGGACTGGACGTTTCCCGAGTGGGCGCTGGCCATGCACCGCACGGTCAAACCCCACTACCGGCCCGAGGACGTCTACGTCGGCACCCTGCTCGGCCGCCTGGAGGCCCTGCACTCCGGTGTGACCACGATGCTGGACTGGTACCACGTCGCGCAGACCCACGACCACGAGGACGCCGCCGTCGCCGCGCTGCGGGACGCGCCGGGACGGTCGATCTTCTGCCTCGGCGCCGGGTGGGGCACCGCCGACTCCGTCGACGCCGACATCCGCCGCGTCCGCTCCGAGCTGCCCGGCGACGGCCTGGTCTCCATGGCGCTTGGCCTGCGCGGCCCCGACGACACCGGCATGGACACCGTCGCCCGGGAGCTGAAGCTGGCGGCCGAACTCGGCCTGCGCACCAGCCTGCACATCGAGGCCGCCGGCACGGTCACCGACCTCCACGAACACGGCCTGCTGCGGGACACCACCACTTTCGTGCACGCGAACGGGATCAGCGACGAGGAGCTGCGCATGCTCGCCGGCGCGGGCGCCTCGCTGTCGATCAGTCCCGACGTCGAACTGAAGATGGGGTTCGGATCGCCGGTCACCGGGCGGGCGTTGGCGGCGGGAGTGCGCCCGACGCTGTCCGTCGACGACGTCCCGTCGGTCGGCGGTGACCTGTTCTCCACGATGCGTACGGCCTTCGCCGTGCAGCGCGGTTTGGACGGCGGCCTGCGCTCCCGTGACCTGCTGGAGTTCACCACGATCGACGCGGCCCGGTCCTGCGGGCTGGACTCCCGCACGGGCAGCGTCACGCCCGGCAAGGACGCCGACCTGATCCTCCTGCTCACCGACGACCTGACCGTGTTCCCGGTCACCGACCCGGCCGGCACGATCGTCAGCGCCGGTCACCCCGGACTCGTCGACACCGTCCTCGTTGCCGGTCAAGTGGTCAAGCGGGACGGGAAGTTGGTCGGCGTGGACCTGCCGGCGCTGCGGACCCGACTGCTCGCGTCCCGGGACCGGATCGCGACGGCTGCGGGGATTCCGGTCGACGGCACGTGGCGCCCGCGGCCGGAATGGAAGTAGGCGCACGTGGCCGGACCCGGGGCGAGTATCTGTTCAACGTGCCCGCCCGGGCTCGTCACACCGCGTCCCCGCCCTCCAGCGCCGAAGGGTTCAGCGACGCCAGCAACTTGAGCAGCAGCGTGTGTGTCTGCTCCTGCTCCGTCGGCGTCAGTGCGTGAAGCGCCTTGGCGTGGGCGGCGTCGACCGTCTCCGCCGCCTCCGCCGCGAGCCGTACACCGGCCTCCGTGACGTGCAGACGCTGGGTGCGCCGGTCGCCGGGCGTGGTGCGGCGCTCCAGCATCCCGCGCTCGACCAGCCCGTTGACCGCCGTGCCCATCGACTGCGGGGTGATCGCCGCCCGGCGTGCCGCGGTCGCGCTGGAGACGCCCGGGTCGAGGACCGCCTGCATCAGGGCCCGGTGCTGGGCGAGGGTCAGCTGGAGCGGGCGCAGGGCGCGCTCCATCCGGGCCGCCATGATCTGGCCGATCTGCCAGGCGACGTAGCCGGTGCGGCGGTCGGGATGCTTCACGGGGAGACCTCTTCTGCGGGGCACTTCGGAGCGGGCACTTTTGTAAGGCAGCTGATTGTGATGTACAAATAATATCAGTTGCCTTCTAATCTAGGAACGCTCCGATGTCCCAGCAAGTCGCACCCCGAGCCACCGGCACGACCGGCACCCCCCGGCCGTCGCACAAGCACGCCCTGGACGTGGCCCACCCGCCCCCCGGCCCCGGAAACCTGCGTGCCGTCCTGCTCCCCGTGGCGGTCGTGCTGCTGATCGGTGCCGTGTTCGTCAGCGTCTACCTCGCCGCCTTCCACGCCCCGCGCCCCCACCAACTCCGCGTCGGCACAACGGAGATAGGCACCGCGCAGGCCCACCTGAACCAGGACCTCGACCGCATCGCCCCCGGTGGCTTCACCGTCGAGACCTACCCCGACGAGACGGCCGCCCGGAACGCCGTACAGGACAGAAAGGTCTACGCGGCCTACCTCGGCGACGGAAAGCTCCTCTACGGCAGCGCCAACGGAGCCGCCGTCACCGCGACCGTCACCACCGCCTTCGGCTCCGTGGCCCACGCCGAGCAGCACGAACTCGCCGTCGAGGACGTCGCCCCGGCGGCGGCGGGGGACACCCGGGGCCTCTCCGTCTTCTACGCGGCCTTCGGTCTGGTCCTCGCGGGCTACCTCTTCGGTATGACGACGTACCAACTGGCCCCCCGCCTCCAGTACCGCTGGCGGATGGCCAGCCTGGCCCTGTTCGGCGTCGTCGGCGGTCTCCTGATCGCCACCATCGCCGGCAGCACGGGCTTCGGCGCGCTGCCCGGCTCCTTCCTGCCGCTGGTCGTCGTGATCTCCCTGATGGGCGCCGCGGTCGCGGCCACGACGATGGTCCTGCTACGACTGTTCGGCTCGGCGGGCGTCACCCTCGCCTCGATCCTGATGCTGATCCTCGGCAACAGCAGCGGCGGCGGGATCATGCCGGCCGCCTATCTGCCGGGCTGGCTGCGCCCGCTCTCCGAGATCCTGCCGGTCGGCGTCGGCGTCCGTGCGATGCAGGGCCTGTCCCGCTTCCAGAACGACGGCCTGTCCCGCGCCCTGGTGATCCTCCCGGTGTGGGTCCTCGGCGCCGCGCTGGTGCTCTACCTGAAGGATGTGTACCGGCGCGGGGCTCCGGCAGCCGGTGCGGGGGAGAAGAGCGCGCCGGGACCCGACCCCGTCGCGGGCTGACCTCGACGTACCGGGCCTCGGGGCGTGCATCCTGGACACTGGTGAGGATCTCCCTCCGGGAAAGGAACCATCGATGGACGAGCAGGACGAGCGGTTCGATGTCGTCGTACTCGGCGCGGGTCCCGGCGGCTACGTCGCCGCCATCCGTGCCGCCCAACTGGGCAAGCGGGTCGCGGTCGTCGAGGAGAAGTACTGGGGCGGGGTCTGTCTGAACGTGGGCTGCATCCCGACCAAGGCCCTGTTGCGGAACGCCGAGTTGGCGCACATCTTCACCCGCGAGGCGAAGACCTTCGGCATCAAGGTCGAGGGGGAGGTCTCCTTCGACTACGGCGAGGCGTTCCGTCGTAGCCGCCGGGTCGCGGACGGCCGGGTCAAGGGCGTCCACTATCTGATGAAGAAGAACAAGATCACGGAGATCGACGGCCGCGGCACCTTCCTCGACCCGCACACGCTCCAAGTGGCGGGCTACGACGGCGAATTGCGCACCATCGGCTTCGAGCACTGCATCATCGCGACCGGCGCCACCCCCAGGCTGCTGCCCGGCACCAAGCGCACCGCGCGCGTGGTGACGTACGAGGAGCAGATCCTCGCCGACGACCTGCCGCGGTCGATCGTCATCGCGGGCGCCGGCGCGATCGGCATCGAGTTCGCGTACGTGCTGCACAACTACGGCGTGAAGGTCACGATCGTCGAGTTCCTGGACCGGATGGCACCCCTCGAAGACGTCGAGGTCTCCACCGAACTCGCCAAGCAGTACCGCAAGTTGGGCATCGACGTCCTCACCTCCACCCGCGTCGAGTCGATCGACGAGTCCGGCCCGCAGGTCCGCGTCACGGTCACCGGCAAGGACGGTGCGCAGCAAGTCCTGGAGGCCGACAAGGTGTTGCAGGCGATCGGCTTCGCCCCGAACGTCACCGGCTACGGCCTGGAGAACGCGGGCGTACGGCTGACCGAGCGCGGCGCGATCGACGTCGACGGCCGGTGCCGCACCTCCGTCCCGCACCTGTACGCCATCGGCGACGTCACCGCGAAGCTGATGCTCGCGCACGCGGCCGAGGCGATGGGCGTGATCGCCGCCGAGACCCTCGCGGACGCGGAGACCATGGAGCTGGACTACGCGATGATCCCGCGCGCCACCTACTGCCAGCCGCAGATCGCCAGCTTCGGCTACACCGAGGCGCAGGCACGGGAGTTGGGCCATGACGTCAAGGTCGCGAAGTTCCCGTTCACCGCGAACGGCAAGTCGCACGGCCTCGGCGACACCACCGGTTTCGTCAAGCTGATCAGCGACGCGAAGTACGGCGAACTCCTCGGCGGCCACCTCATCGGCCCCGACGTCACCGAACTGCTCCCCGAACTCACCCTGGCCCAGCAGTGGGACCTCACCGTCCACGAGGTCGCCCGCAACGTGCACGCCCACCCGACGCTGGGCGAGGCGGTGAAGGAAGCGGTGCACGGCCTCGCGGGACACATGATCAATATGTGAGCCGGACGCCTCTCGGCCGACTTTGCCATCTCTTTACAACCCGCCCTCCCGCTGCCTCGTCTCTCCGCTCGATCACTGACCCGCCCCACCGCCGAACCGTCGTCCGACGGACCCGGTGGGGCGGCCGACGAGAGAGAGCGATCCATGCGCCGAACTGTCCTCAGCGCCCTGGCACTCACGTGCGGCGCGGTCCTGGCGTCCACCGCGCCCGCGTTCGCGGCCGGGGCCTCCGCGGCCCCGACCCGCACCCCGTCCGCGGTGCCGAGCGCCACCAGGGCGCCGACCCCGGCCCCCACCGCCGAACCCACCCGCAGCGCGTCCACCGCGCCCTCCGCCGAACCGTCCGCCGCCTCCACCCGGGCCCCGAGCCAGGTCGCCGAGGTCCCCAGCGGCGCCCCGGACACCGGTGTCACGACGGGGTCGAAGTCGTCCGACGACATGACGACCGGGCTGGCCGGTGCGGGAGCCGCCGCGCTGCTCGTCGGCGGCGGCGCCTTCGTCGTCGTACGGCGCCGGAGGACGACCGGCGTATGACCTCGCTCTCCAGGCGCGCCTTCGTCACCGCGGCGACGGCAACGCTGCTCGCGGGCTGCGGCGGCGGGCACGGGACGACCTCGGCCGCGAACGCCCCTCAGCAGCAAGGGAGTTCGACGCCCACCGGACAGTCCTCGGCGCCACCCTCCGCCAAGACGGCACACGCCCTCGCGCGTTCCGTCCCGGTCACCCTGCGCGTCCCGGCGATCGGGGTCGACACCCCGGTCATGCAGCTGGGGCTGGCCTCCGACGGCACCGTCCAGGTGCCGCCGATCGCCGCGCACGACCGGGCGGGCTGGTACCGGCACTCGCCGACACCCGGCCAGACCGGGCCGTCGGTGATCCTCGGGCATGTGACCGTCGGCGCGTACGGGGACGGCGTCTTCCGCCATCTCGCGAAGCTGCGCAAGGGCGACCGGATCGAGGCGGGCCTGGAGAACGGCACGACGGCCACGTTCACCGTCACCACCGTACGGACGGTCGCCAAGGCCGACTTCCCGTCCGACGAGGTGTACGGGAACGTGGCCCGCCCCGAACTGCGTCTCATCACCTGCGGCGGGACCCGCACCGGTACGGGATACCTCGACAACGTGATCGTCTTCGCCACGCTGACCGGCTGAATTCCCGTACCCCGTAGCCACTTTGCACGTCACGACCATGGAGAGCGTTGAAACGGTCCCGCGAGAGGGCAGCGTCCGAACTGTTCGCCGCCGTCTACCCGCGCCTCGCCGGCTGGTGCCGCCGTCTCGTCGACGACGACGAGACGGCGCACGAGATCGCCTCCGAGGCGTTCACCCGGCTCTGGGCCCGCTGGACGAAGGTGGCGGAACCGCGCGGCTTCCTCTACGTCACCGCGGCCAACCTCGTCCGTGACCACTGGCGCAAACTGGAGCGCGAACGCCGGGCCGTGCGCCGCGCCACCACGGAGGAGGCGATCCGGCCGCCGACCGAACAGAGCGACCCGTCCGTACGACTGCTCGTCCAGTCGCTGCCCGAACGACTGCGCGTCCCGATCCTCCTGCACTACTACGCTGACATGCCGATCCGGGAGGTGTCCGTGCTGACCGGACGCAAGGAAGGAACCATCAAGGCCGACCTCCACGCGGCCCGCGAACTGCTCCGCGCCCACCTGAGGAGAAGCCTTGACCACACACTTTGACGAGGGAGACGGGGAACCGGGCCGCGACCTCGACGACCCCCTCACGGTCATCCTGCGCCCCTCCTCCACCGAGTACCTCGGCCCGCCCACCGGCCGCTACGAGTCGATCCGCCGCGGCGCGAACCGCCGCCGCCTGCTCCGCGCGACACTCGGCGCCGGCGCGACCTGCGCGGTGATCGCCCTCGTGGCCCTCCCCTTCCGCCTCTCCCACCACGACTCTCCTACGACCCCCACGGTCCCGCTCGCCCCACCCCCCGCGAGCAGTAGTCCTACGACCCCGCCCAGCCCGTCCGCGACGAGGGCTCCCACCCCCACCGCGAGCCCGAGTTCCCCCACCGACTCCCGGGCCCCGGGCCGCACGATGGTCCCGACCACGACACCGTCCAGGGATCCGTCGGCATCGGCGTCGGCATCCGCCGCGGCACCTTCGTCGGCGGGTGCCTCGTCCTCACCGACCGCACGTTCCGTCGAGCCGTCGGCCGTGCAGACGCACACGGGGTAACTCCCGCGCTGGTAGGGGCAATTGCAGCCAATCCTGTCGCGCATCTTGCCGACAATATTGCCGGGGCGTTACACAAGTGGGTCATGGGAAGGACGACCACACTCCGCAGTAGAGTCCGCACCATCCTGGCAACCGCAAGCGTGCTCGGCCTCGGGCTGCTGTCCCCGATCGCCGTCCACGCACTGAAGTCCACTCCCGCACAAGGGAGTTCGGAACACTCATCCCTGGTGGTGTCCACCGCCACCGGCAAGGTCAGGGGACTGGCCCAGACCGGATACGACGCCTGGCTCGGCATCCCCTACGCCGCCGACCCCACCGCCACCAACCGCTGGACGGCCCCACGACCCGCCTCCGCCTGGAGCGGCATCCGCGACGCCTCCCGCTTCGGCGACCGCTGTGCCCAGTCCTCCGGCTGGGACCCCGGCTACGAGAAGACGATCACGACCGAGGACTGCCTCGACCTCAACGTCTATGCACCACAGGGGAGTACACGGGGGAGCGGGACCGACACCCCGGTCGTCGTGTGGATCCACGGCGGCGGTTTCACCGGCGGCGCCGGACAGGACACCAACCCGCGCAAGTTCGTCCAGCAGACGGGCGCGATCGTCGTCACCGTCAACTACCGCCTGGGCCCGCTCGGTTACCTCAACCTGCCCCAGCTCCGCGCCGAGAACGCCAACGGTGCAGGAAACTACGGCCTGTTGGACCAGCAGACGGCGCTGCGCTGGGTCCGGTCCAACATCGGGCACTTCGGCGGCGACGCGAAGAACGTCACCATCGCCGGCCAGTCCGCGGGCGGGAGTTCTGTCTGCGACCAGCTCGCCTCGCCCACCGCGAAGGGCCTGTTCGCCCGGGCGGTCATCATGAGCGGCGGCTGCGCCCTCCAGACGGCGGCGGCCGGTGAGACGCAGAGCCAGGCCTTCGTCAAGGAGATCGGCTGCGCCACCGCCTCCGACGTCCTCGCCTGCCTGCGCGCCAAACCGGCCTCGGCGATCGTCGCCGCCCAACTGAAGGCCCCGATCCGCCCGTCCCTCGGCGGCACCGCGTTCCCGGTGGACCCGGGGACGGCCGTACAGACCGGGAACTTCACCAAGGTCCCGGTCATGCTGGGCCAGACCAACAGCGAACGCGGCCTGTTCACCTTCCAGAACTACGACTACCTCGGCACACCGATGACCGCCGACCAGTACACCCAGGCGGTGAGGTCGACGTACGGCACGAACGCGGACAAGGTCCTCGCCGAGTATCCGCTCACCGCCTACCCCACCCCGGGCCAGGCCTGGACCGCCGTCCAGAACGGCTCGACCTCCTACGACCGCCAACAACTGATGGCGCGCCTGTCGAAGTGGGTGCCGACGTACGCCTACGAGTTCGCCGAGAGCGACACCCCGCACTTCACCTCGATCTACCGCCTCCAGCAACAGAGCGCCACGGCAAGGGACTTCCCCTTCGGCGGAGCCATCCACGTCGACGACCTCGGCTACATCTGGGACTACCTGGGCCAGACATTGCCCTACGACGACGACCAACTGGAGCTGTCCCGCCAGATGATCACCTTCTGGGACCGCTTCACCACGACCGGCGACCCGAACGGCTCCGGCACCCCGAACTGGCCGAAGTACAGCACCAAGACAGGGGAGTTGATGTCCCTGAAAGCCTGCGACACGGCACCGTCGAGCAACGAACCCCCGGCGGCCTGCTCCAAGGTCACCCGTGACTTCGCCCAGGAACACGACCTGGACTTCTGGCAGAGCCTCGGGTCGTAGCGACGACATCTGTCGGCCGACACACCACACCTGTCGGCCGACAGGCGTCGGCATTGTTTTGAACGTGTTCAATTCTCGGCGTAAGCTGCCGCCATGAACGACAGAGCCGCCCTCCTGAAGGGCATCCGCGCCTGGCTGGTCCTGTTCGTCGTCTGTCTGGTGCTCAGTGGCGCCACCGCCTTTCCGCTGGTCCATGAACTCCGCTGGACCGAGGACGTGTTGAGGTCCCTGTCCGTACCGCACTACCTGCCCACCCTGATGGACTGGATCGTGCAGGTGCGACAGGGACTCGACACCGCCGACACCGACTACCCCTTCCTCCTCTACGGCACGGACTGGCTGGCCTTCGCGCACCTCGTCATCGCGGTCGCCTTCTACGGCCCCTACCGCGACCCGGTCCGCAACATCTGGGTCGTCGAGTTCGGGATGATCGCCTGCGCCGGGATCGTTCCGCTCGCCCTGATCTGCGGGCCGATTCGCGGAATTCCCTTCTGGTGGACGGTGATCGACCTGTCCTTCGGGATTATCGGGATCGTCCCGCTGTACGTCGTGCGGAGGAAGATCAAGCGTTTGGAGGCCGTGACGTTCGAGTCAACTCCCGCCCTCATCCCCGCTACTTGAGACCCCCGCTACTTGAGCGCCGCCAACGCGATCCGTTCCGCGACCGCGTTCATCGACTCGCCCTTCGCGTCCGTCGAGTTGACCGAGTAGACGAGGGTGCGGGACAGGTCGCGGGTGGCGAGGACGACGGCGCTGTAGCCGTACCGGGAACCGGACTTGAGCCAGTACACCTTGCCGCCGTACTCGAAGCGCTGGAGCCCCGCGCTGTAGCCGGCGCCCTCGATGCCGGCCGGGACCGTGAACATCTCCTCCAGCTGCGGGCGCGGCACGATCCGGCCCCGGAACAGCGCCGTGATCAGCCGTTCCAGGTCGGCGGTCGTCGAGATCATGTCGCCGGCCGCCCGGCGGTCGGCCTGGTTCCAGTCGGTGACGTCGACGAACTTCGTTGTGCCGTCGGGCTGTTGGACGATCTGGTAGCCGTGGTTGTGGGGGCCGAGGATGCGCGGGTTCGTGCCGGGGAAGTACGTGTCCCGCATGCCCGCCGGGCGCAGGACGAGCCGGGTGGCCTCCGAGGCGTACGAGTGGCCCGTCACCCTCTCGATCAGCAGACCGAGGATCGTGTAGTTGATGTTGAGGTAATCCTGCCGCTCGCCCGGCCGGAACTCCGGGCCCTTCGCCACCGCCGACGCCACCACCTGCCTCGGCGTGAGCGTGTCGAAACGGTGCGCGTACTGGTCCTCGAAGGCGTCCCCGAAGCCGTCACCCGCCTGGATGCCGCTGGTGTGGTTCAGCAACTGCCGTACGGAGATGGGCTCGAAGGCCTTCGTGAGCAGTCGTGGCAGGTAGTGCTGGATCGCGGTGTCCAGGTCGACCTTCCCCTGCGCCGCCAGCCGCAGCACGGTCGCCGCCGTCACCACCTTCGTCGTCGAACCGGCCCGGAAGCGCGCGTCGGGGTCGGCGGTGGCACCGCTCTCCAGATCGTGCACGCCTGAACTGCCGCGCCAGGAACCGTCGGTGCCTCCCACCCGGACGAGAGCCGCTGTGGCGTCGGAGTTGGGGAGTCCGGCGAGCGCGGCGCGCAGGGCTTCGGCGTCCGGGCCGGCCGTCGCCCGCGCGCTGGCCGACGGGGACGCGGCGAACGCGGGTGCGGCCAACGGGCCTGCCGCGAGGGCGAGTACGAGGGAGGCGGTGAGGACGGTGGTGCGACGACGGGGGCGCATCGGCTGCTCCTGGGATCTCCGGTGTATGTCGGTGATCAGCCTTGTCCGGTACGGCCGTTCGCGGATCGTCGGCGAGGAGGGCGCTCGTCCCTGATGCCGCCCGGTCCAACTGTCGTGCTGCGTAAGGGTGTTGCCGGGGTTGCTTCTTACGGGATCCAACTCGGCGCCGTAAAAACTGTTATCCCGGAAGCCTTCACTCCGTCTCCCTCTGCGTCCCCAGTCTCCTCACGCACCGGAGCCACCCACATGGCCACCAGCGCACGCAAGCCCGCCAACAAGCACCGCCTCACCCGCCGGGGTCTCTTCACCCTCGGCGGCGGAGTCGCGGCGGCGGGAGTCGTCGGCGGCGGGATCGCCGCGTTCTCCGGGGGAGGGGCGGACGCCGCGCAGACCGGCACAGCCACCGCCATCGGTACCGCCACCGCCCGGCCGCAGGCCCTCGTCCACCCGGGCATGCTGCACAACGCCGGCGACCTGAACCGCGCCAAGGTCCGTGTCGCCGCCCGCAAGGACCCGTGGCTGTCGGGCTGGACACGGCTCACCGCCAACCGGCACTCCGACAGCACCTGGCAGGCCCGCCCGCAGGCCACCGTCGTACGCGGCGGCACCGGCCAGAACTACGTCACCCTCTACAACGACATCCACGCCGCCTACCAGAACGCCCTGCGCTGGCGGATCGGCGGCACAAAGGCCAACGGCGACACGGCAGTCGCCATCCTCAACGCCTGGTCGGCCACCCTCACCACGGTCAGCGGCAACTCCGACCGCTTCCTGGCCTCCGGCATCTACGGCTACCAGTTCGCGAACGCCGCCGAACTCGTCCGCGACCACCCGGACTTCGAGTTCGCCCGCTTCAAGAAGATGATGACCACGGTCTTCAAGCCGATGAACATCGACTTCCTGACCAACCACAACACCGCCAACATCACCAATTACTGGGCGAATTGGGACCTGTGCAACGTCGCCTCCCTCATGGCGACCGGCATCCTCTGCGACGACCGCGCCACCTTCGAGCGCGGGGTCACCTACATGAAGTCCGGCGCGGGCAACGGTTCGTTCCAGCACGCCATCCCCTTCGTCTACGACGGTCAGGGCCTCGCCCAGTGGCAGGAGAGCGGCCGCGACCAGGGCCACACCATGATGGGCATGGGCCTGCTGGGCGCGATCTGCGAGATGGCCTGGAACCAGGACGCCGACCTCTACGGCTACCTCGACAACCGGTTCATGAAGGCCGCCGAGTACGTCGCCAAGTACAACCTCGGCGCGGCCGTGCCCTTCACGACCTACGCCTGGCGCAGCGGCCAGGGCAACGGCAAGTACATGGAACAGCCTGTGATCTCCGACATAGCCCGGGGCGCCGTTCGCCCGGTTTGGGAGATTCTGCACAACCACTACGCCCGCCGCCGACGCCTCTCCACCCCGTTCATCACCCTCATGGCTGAGAAGGTGCGTGCGGAGGGCGGTGGCGGCGACTACGGCCCGAACAGCGGCGGTTTCGACCAACTCGGCTTCGGGACGCTGCTGTACAGCAAGTGACACCGGGCGGTATCGGGTGATGCCGGGGAGGGCGGGGAGCGACATGGACGGGCGGCAGTGGCGCTCCACCATCGCGGCGGCGCAGGCCGGTGACCGGCGGGCGCTGGACGAACTGGTCGCGGGCTGGCTGCCGTTGGTCTACAACGTGGTCGGCCGCGCCCTCAACGGCCATGCGGACGTGGACGATGTGGTCCAGGAGACGATGCTGCGCGCCGTCGACCACCTGGGATCGCTCCGTGACCCCGACAGCTTCCGGTCCTGGCTGGTGGCGATCGCCATGCGCCAGATCCGGGACCGGGCCCGCCGCCGCAAGTCCCCCGACCAACTCCCGGACGGGCTACCGGGAGACGCCGCCGACTTCGCCGAACTCACGGTCCTGCGGCTCCAGTTGGAGGGGCAGCGGCGCGAGGTCGCGGAGGCGGTGCGCTGGCTCGACGACGAGGACCGCCAACTCCTCTCCCTGTGGTGGCTGGAGGTCGCGGGCGAACTCACCCGCCGCGAACTGGCATCGGCGGTCGGCATCAGCCGCCAGCACGCGGCGGTCCGCGTCCAGCGGATGAAGGAACGCCTGGAGACCGCCCGGGGCATCGTCCGCGCCCTCGACACCGCCTGCCCCGACCTGCGCGACGTCACCGCCCGCTGGGACGGCCGCCACGACTCGGTTTGGCGCAAACGCATCGCCCGCCACCTACGAGGCTGCGCCTACTGCGGCGACCCCCGCGAGTCCGTCGTACCGGCGGAACGCCTCCTCGTCGGCATCGCCCTCGTTCCGCTGCCGATCGGGTTCACGCTGTCGCTGGCGTTCGGCGCGAAGACGGCGGCGGCTGCGGCGGGGGTTGCCGGGGCTGCCTTCGGGGTCGGGGCGAGTGGGTTGGGCGGGGCGGCGGGTGTGACAGGCGCCGGTGGGGTCACAGGTGCGGCGGGTGCTTCTGGTGTTGCTGGTTCCGCCGGGGCGGCCGGGGCTTCGGGTATCGGAGGTTCGGCAGGGGCCGCCGGTGCTTCCGGCGTCGTGGGTTCGGCCGGAGTCTCGGGAGCCTCCGGGGCGGCGGGCTCCGCCGGGATCGCCGGTTCGGCCGGTGCGCCCGCCGGGTGGTCCGCCAAGTTGCTCGGGGTGTTGACCAAGCCCGCCGTCGCCGTGGCGGCGGGCGCGACGATCGCCGCGGGCGGCGTCTACGTCGTCACCCAGTCCCCGAACGACCCACCCCCCAAGGCCCTCACCCCTACCGCGACGGTCACCACACCCGGCCCGGGTTCCGGCACCCCGACGCCCACCGCGTCACCCTCGCCGTCCCCATCCGAGTCCCCGTCTCCGTCCCCGTCACCGTCCAAGACGACCACCGGCCCCTACGGCTCGGTCGTCGACGCCGTGGACCGGGCCCCGAACCCCAACACCCCGCCTGCGACGCTTCCGCACCGCCCCGCGTCCGGCGTCATCAGCACCGGCGGTGCGCACGCCACCATGAACCACCGGGGTGACAACGTGACGCTCAGCGGCCAGGGTTACGTCCTCGTCCGCTGGCAGATCTCACCGCAGTACCGCAGCGGCGCGCTGGTCATGCCGAGTTGGACCGCGCTGAAGGGCAAGCTCTTCCACGTGGCCTCGGGCGGCGGACGCCGGATGGACGACCCGGTCAGCACCACCGACACCACCGCCACCGGCATGGGCAACTCGACCATCGGCTACGACGTCCCGCCCACCGGCACCCAACAGATGTGGCAGAACGAGTACTTCTACGTCGACGGCAGCGTCACCCTCACCAACAACGAACGCGGCGCCGACTACGGCCTGAACATCTTCCCCACCACCTGGGACGCCGTGGAGAAGGACATCACCACCGGCCCCACCCAGGGCGCGACCCGCTACGGCCTGACCCGCGACACCGGCAAGGACGACACCCCAGTACCCCAGTACGTCACCCGCACCACCCCGACCGACCCGGCGACGGTGGTTCAGAAGTCCCGGGTGTGACCGCCGTGCGGGTAGCTGTCCTGCGCGGCCATGACCTCGTCACCGTGCTCGAAGGCCCACGCCCCGAACGCGTCGATCGGGTCGAGCAACGTCCGCCCCAGCGCGGTGAGTTCGTACTCCACCCGCGGCGGCGAACCACCGTACGACCGCCGCGCCACGAGCCCGTTGAACTCCAGTCGCCGCAAGGTCTCCGTCAGCACCTTTTGGCTGATCCCGCCGATCCGCCCGCGTAGCTCACCCGGCCGCCGAGGCCCGTGCCGCAGCGCCCACAGCGCCACACAGTTCCAGGTGTTGCCCAACAGGTCGAAGGCGAGCCGGGCTCGGCAGTCGGCGAGAAACATCGAGTCCGTCGAGTCCGTCGAGTCCGTCGGGTTCGTCGAGTTCGTCTGGTTCGTCGTGTTCGTCGGGTCTGAGGTCACGCACCACATGGTGCCCGAGCCGCTTCCTACTGTCGTGGCATGCAGACGCAGATGCGGATAGGAATCCTCGGCACCGGCGGCATGGCGGACGCGCTGGGCGCGCAGTGGCTCCGGGCCGGACACGAAGTGCTGTTCGGCGGACGGGACTTGGGGCGGGCGCAGGCGCTGGCGCGGCGACGGGGAGGCTTGTCCGGCAGCCTCCGCGAGGCCGCCGACTTCGGCACCGGCGCCGTACTGGTCGCGTTGCCCTGGGACGTCGTAGCGGAAGTGACCCGGCAACTCCCCTTGGCCGGAAGGGTGTTGATCGACTGCACGAACCCCGTCGGCGACGGCTTCCGCCTGCTCACCGCGGGCGGCCCCTCCGCCGCCGGACAACTCGCCCTCGCCGCCGGTCCCGAGGCCCATGTCGTCAAGGCGTTCAACCTCTGCCACGAGGACGTCTGGCGCCTGACACCCCCGGTGTTCGACGGCCGCCCCCTCGGCGTACCGCTGAGCGGAGACGACCCCGAAGCCCTCGCGGTCGTACGGCAGTTGGTGCGGGACATGGGCTGCGAGCCGTTCGCGGCGGGGGAGTTGGACCAGGGGGCGGCGTTGCTGGAGGCGACGGCCGCGCTGCTGATCCGCCTGTGGGTCGGTGAAGGGGTGGACGCTCAATCCATCGCCCCGCCAAGGGAGTTGGCGGGGCGATCGGGCACGCCCCTCAGCCCTTCTTCCTGAGCCCGCAGAGCACGTCGACCCGGTTGGTGGTGATCGAGTCGACGCCCATGTCGAGGAGACGGCGCATCGAACGACGGGTGTCCGGGGTCCAGACCGAGAGGAGGTAGCCGTCGCGGTGGACGCGGGCGGTGAGGTCCCGATCCACCAGCGTGAAGCGGTAGTTGAGCCAGCGCGGCCGTACCGCTTCGAGCACCGCCGGGCGCGGCGGCGCGATGGAGGTCCAGGTCAGGGCGATCTCGGCGGACGGGTCGGCCGCCCGGACGGCGAGCATCGCGTCGGCGCCCGCGCAGTAGTACACCCGGTCGTCCGCCCCGCACTCCCCGATCACGTCCACGACCCGGCGCACGGCCCGCGGGTCGGCGGGGCCGGGCAGGTCGACCATCACCCGGCTGCCCTCGGTCGCGGCCAGCGCCTCCACCAGCGTCGGCACCCCGCCGTCCGTGAGCCCGCGCACCTCGTCCACCGACAGCGACTTCAGCGGCCGGTCCACTTCCCACAGCCGTTGCAGTGTCTCGTCGTGCAGCAGCGCGGGGACGCCGTCACGGGTCAGCCGTACGTCGAACTCGACCGCGTCCGCGCCCTGTTCGAGCGCGGAACGCAGTGAGTCGGTGGTGTTCTCACGGACGCGGTAGGGGTCGCCGCGATGGGCCACGGCGGTCACGTTCTGCATGGGCCCATTGTGCTGGTTGTTCGGCGAGGGCCGGCTGTCAGGGGGCGAGCCACGCCGAGGTGTAGGTGTCGATCTCGTCGTCGATGCGGGCCTTGCCGGCCGGGTCCAGGAAGGAGGCCCGCACGGCGTTCTTCGCGAGGTCGGCGACACCGCGCTCGTCGAGGTCGAGGAGGCGGGCGGCGACCGCGTACTCGTTGTTGAGGTCGGTGCCGAACATCGGCGGGTCGTCGGAGTTGATCGTGACGAGGACCCCGGCGCGGACGAACTCCTTGATCGGGTGCTCGTCGAGCGTGCGGACCGCGCGGGTGGCGATGTTGGAGGTCGGGCAGACCTCCAGCGCGATGCCGTGCTCGGCGAGATGGGCGAGCAGCTTGGGATCCTGGGCGGAACTGGTGCCGTGCCCGATGCGTTCGGCGTGCAGCTCGTTCAGGGCGTCCCAGACCGTCTCGGGGCCCGTGGTCTCACCGGCGTGCGGCACGGAGCGCAGGCCCGCGGCGATGGCCCGGTCGAAGTACGGCTTGAACTGTGGCCTGGGCACCCCGACCTCCGGCCCGCCCAGCCCGAACGACACCAGCCCCTCGGGCCGCAGCCGGTCGTCGGTCGCCATCCGCACGGTCTCCTCGGCGGACACGAGCCCGGCCTCACCGGGAATGTCGAAGCACCACCGCAGTACGGTCCCGAAGTCCGCCTCGGCCGCCTTGCGGGCGTCCTCGATCGCGTCCATGAAGGCTCGCTCGTCGATCCCGCGCCGGGTCGACGAGAACGGCGTGATGGTCAACTCCGCGTACCGCACCTGCTGCCGGGCCATGTCCCGGGCGACCTCGTAGGTCAGCAGCCGTACGTCCTCGGGCGTGCGAATCAGATCTACGACGGACAGGTACACGTCGATGAAGTGCGCGAAGTCCGTGAAGCTGAAGTAGTCGACCAGGGCCTCGGGGTCGGTGGGCACCTTGGAGTCGGAGTGCCGGGCGGCCAGCTCCGAGACGATCCGCGGGGAGGCGGAGCCGACGTGATGAACATGCAGCTCGGCCTTCGGCAGCCCGGCGATAAAGGCATGCAGGTCACGGGTCTGACGGGCCTGACCGGCGGCGGGTGCGGCGCTGTGGTCGGAGCGCTGGTCTGACAAGGTTCCTCCCCGGAACGGCGTCCCGGGCAGTGCCGTGCGGGACGCGGGTGATCGGCTGATCGATGACTCGGGATCATCGTAGGCCGGGGTGGGTGGGGGTGCGTTGGGGTGCCGGGTTGGGGGTGGGTGGTTTGGGGTTGTGTGCGGGGTGCGGGGCGGTGGGGGCTGGTCGCGCAGTTCCCCGCGCCCCTTAGGGAGTTGGTGCGGGCCGGGTCCAGGGGCGCGGGCGAGGGCGCGGGTGTGTGGGTGGGGTCGGGGTCGTGGCGGTACGGCGAGCCCGCCGCTGGTCGGGCCCCTGTGGTGTTGTCAGGGTTGGACGGGTTGGTGCCGGGTACGCGGCGGGCTGCGCCGTACCGCCACGACCCGCTCCCGTGGTTCGGCGGCTGCGGGCTCGTGGTCCATTCCGCCCTGTTCCAGAGCGGTCGCGCTCACGGGCGCGGGGTGTCCGGTGGGGTTGGCGGTACCCGTGCTTGCCTTGCGTGGTGGAACTGCCGGTGGTGTTGTGCGGGGGTGTTCCGGTGGGGTCGGTGGCATCCGTGCCCGCCCACGTGGCGGAGCTGTCATGGGGACGCTCTAGCATGGTCGGTCTGACGATCAACCGACGGGGACGGGGACAAGACGTGGGGGACCAGACACAGCCGGACGGCGGCGCGGGAGCGAACAGCGACCCGTGGGCGCCGCCGGAGAGCAAGCCGTCGCTGGAGAAGAGCGTGCCGCAGCAGCCCACGCCCGGACAGCAGCCGGCCCCCGGACAGTGGGCCGCTCCGCAGGACCAGCAGCCTCCGCCGCAGTCGCCGTCCGTGCACAACCAGGCCACGGTGACCTCCCTGCCGTCCGACGGCTTCGCCCCACCCGCACCCGGTACGCCGTCCACCGCACCTGGCTACGGTCCCCCCGGCACACCCCAGGGCCTCCCGAGCTACGGCGCTCCGGGCTACGGCCAGCCCAACGCCCCCGGCGGCCCCGGCGGCTACGGCTACCCCGGTTACCCGCAGGGCTACGGCTGGCCCGGTATGCCGATGGCCCCGCAGAACAACATGGGCACCGCGGCGATGGTGCTGGGCATCCTGTCCTGCTGCCTGTTCTGCTTCTACGGCGTCGTCTCCCTGGGCCTCGGCATCACCGCGATCATCCTCGGCGTCAAGGGCAAGAAGCGGGCGGACCGGGGCGAGGCCACGAACCGCGGCCAGGCCCAGGCGGGTCTGATCACGGGCATCATCGGGACTGTCTTGGGTGTTCTCACGGCCGCCGCGTTGATCGCCACCATCGTGTTCGCCATCAACCACGGTGACAGCACCGACACCTCGGACACCGACCCCTTCTACAACTCCGCCCCCAGCCTGACGGCCCCGGTCCTGCCCCAGGCCTGACCCGCCCTGGCAGAAGCTCCACCTCACACCCACGGCAGCGGTCCCGCACTCGCTCCACCAGGGGTGTGCCCACGCCCGTGATCATGGGCACCTCTCCCACCTGGGTGCCCCGTCCTCTCCGAGCCTCCGATGCACCCGCGCCCGTGAGCGCGACCGCTCTGGAACAGGCCGGAATGGACCATGAGCCGGCAGCCGCCGACGAAACGGGAGCGGGTCGTGGCGGTACGGCGAGCCCGCCGCGTACCCGGCACCAACCCGTCCAACTGTGACAACACCACAGGGGCCCGACCAGCGGCGGGCTCGCCGTACCGCCACGACCCCGACCCCACCCACACACCCGCGCCCTCGCCTCCTGACCCGGCCCGCACCGACACCCCCAAGGGGCGCGGGGCTGTGTCGATCTGCGGCTCCGCCGCGCGGGCGCGACCAGCCCCCACACACCCGCGCCCTCGCCCTTGGACCCGGCCCGCACCAACCCCCTAAGGGGTGCGGGGCTGTGTCGATCTGCGGCTCCGCCGCGCGGGCGCGACCAGCCCCCACACACCCGCGCCCTCGCCCTTGGCCCCGGCCCGCACCAACCCCCTAAGGGGCGCGGGGCTGTGTCGATCTGCGGCTCCGCCGCGCGGGCGCGACCAGCCCCCACACACCCGCACCCTCGCCCCTGGCCCCGGCCCACACCAACCCCCTAAGGGGCGCGGGGCTGTGTCGATCTGCGGCTCCGCCGCGCGGGCGCGACCAGCCCCCACACACCCGCGCCCTCGCCCCTGGACCCGGCCCACACCAACCCCCTAAGGGGCGCGAGGAACTGCGCGACCAGCCCCCACCGACCCGCACCCCGCACACAACCCCAAACCACCCACCCCCAACCCGGCACACACCCCGGGCCCCGCTTAACCCCCGTCACCCCACCCCCCCCGGGGGTCACCTCTCCCGCAACCGCCCCCGCGCCCCCATCAACGCAAACCCCAACAAATTGGGCCCTCGCCACCGCTCCGGATCCCCCGCCGCCACATCATCCGCAGCCAGCCCGATCCCCCACACCCGATCCACCGGACTAGCCTCCACCAACACTCGATCCCCCGTACCCAGCAGAAACGCCCGCATCTCCGCATCCCCCGCGAACTTGTGCACGCTCCCCTCGACGACGATCCCGAACCGCTCCCGCGCCCAGATCTCCTCGTCGAACCCCCGCACCAGCCTTCCCGCCTTCTTGGCCTGAGACGGATGCCCCGCAGCCAAGACCCGCGCGAGTGCCTCCTCGTCGCCGAACAGCCGCGCCTTGCCCGCCATCATCCAGTGCTCGGCGGTCGCATACGTCACCCCGTCCACGGTGAACGGCGACGGCCACCACTGGCTCAGACAGCTCGCGCTCACGCGGCCGTCCGGGCGTGGCCGGTGGCCCCAGAAGTGCAGGTACTTGACCCTGGTCCCGGCACGCACTTCCCTGATCAGGGCTTCCTGCG
Organism: Streptomyces prunicolor; assembly: GCF_045162825.1. Taxonomy (NCBI): domain Bacteria; kingdom Bacillati; phylum Actinomycetota; class Actinomycetes; order Kitasatosporales; family Streptomycetaceae; genus Streptomyces; species Streptomyces prunicolor. Next base: position 7,849,523 of record NZ_CP108676.1, read on the forward strand.
AATCGATCTTTTCCGCGGCCCCCGCCGCGAGCTTCCCCGTGATCTTGTCCATACACGCGAGTCTGGCAGGCACCACTGACACTCCGTCCCCCCTTTTCCGTACGGACTCGACACCTGGTCGACAGATTCCGTCGCGTAACCAAAAGGCAACAACGGAATCACTTGTTGGAGTCCCTTTGCTCTGTCAGGATCGGCATTCAAATCGAGCTGGAGCTACGCCACCCGCCAGCGGACGAAGCGGGGCGAAGGCGGAGGAGAGCGACATGCACAACCCGGGCAGCGTCACCCCGGAACGATTCCCCGCACAGGAGTACTTCGCGGACGGCGCGCAGTTCATCGCGGGCCGCCTGACCAAGGGCACCTCCGGTCACACCCACGCCGTCGTCGACCCGGCCACCGGCGAGGACGTCTACACGTACGAGCTGGCCGGTACCGACGACGTGGACGCCGCCGTGGCAGCCGCCCGCGCCGCGTTCCCGGGCTGGTCGGGAGCCACCCCCGGCGAGCGCTCCGACGCCCTGCACCGCTTCGCCGCCGTGCTCGCCGAGCGCGCGGACGACTTCGCCCGCGCCGAGTCCCTCCAGTGCGGCAAGCCCCTCAAGCTGACCCGCGAGTTCGACATCCCCGGGACCATCGACAACACGGCCTTCTTCGCCGGTGCCGCCCGGCATCTCCAGGGGCAGTCGGCGGGGGAGTACTCGGGCGACCACACGTCGTACGTACGCCGTGAACCCATCGGTGTCGTCGGCTCCATCGCGCCCTGGAACTATCCCCTCCAGATGGCCGCCTGGAAGATCCTCCCGGCGATCGCCGCGGGCAACACGATCGTGCTGAAGCCCGCCGAGCTGACCCCGCTCACCTCGCTGATGTTCGCGCAGGCCGCCACCGAGGCCGGTATCCCGGACGGTGTCATCAACATCATCACCGGCGCGGGGAAGGTCGCCGGTGAGCATCTCGTCGGTCACCCGGACGTGGCCATGACGTCCTTCACCGGGTCCACCGCCGTCGGCAAGCGCGTCGCCGAGATCGCGACCGCCACCGTCAAGCGCATCCACCTGGAGCTGGGCGGCAAGGCACCCTTCGTGGTCTTCGACGACGCCGATCTCGAAGCCGCCGTCAACGGAGCCGTCGCCGGTTCGCTCATCAACACCGGGCAGGACTGCACGGCCGCCACGCGCGCGTACGTGCAAAGGCCCCTCTACGAAGCGTTCGTCGAGAGGACCGCCGCCCTCATGGAGTCCGTCCGGGTCGGCGATCCCTTCGCCCCTGGCACCGACCTCGGGCCGCTGATCTCGCACGTCCAGCGCGACCGCGTCGCCGCCTTCGTCGACCGGGCGCGTGGCTACGCGCGCGTGGTGACCGGCGGCGAAGCTCCTCAGGGAGATCTCAAGAACGGCGCGTACTATCGCCCCACCCTGGTCGCGGACGCCGCCCAGGACAGCGAGATCGTGCAGTCGGAGCTCTTCGGCCCGGTCCTCGTGGTGCTGCCCTTCGACACCGACGACGAAGGCATCGCGCTCGCCAACGACACCCCGTACGGCCTCGCCGCCTCCGCGTGGAGCCGCGACGTCTACCGGGCCAACCGCGCGACCCGCGAGATCAAGGCGGGCTGCGTGTGGATCAACGACCACATCCCGATCATCAGCGAGATGCCCCACGGCGGATACAAGGCGTCCGGCTTCGGCAAGGACATGTCCGCCTACTCGTTCGAGGAGTACACGCAGATCAAGCACGTCATGTTCGACAACACCGCGGTCGCCAGGAAGGACTGGCACCGCACGATCTTCGGGGACCGATAGCAGAACTGACGGCCGCCGAAGCCGCGGCCGTCTCCTCCCGAAAGGGCAGCACGCGCATGAAGCAGTACGAGCCCGACCGCCTGACCCCGGCCGAAGTGGCCGCCGCGCGGCGCAGCTTCCGCAAGAGCCGTTCCGCGACGACCCGCCGTTCGGTGCTGCGCGCCTCCGCCGGCGGCGCGCTCGCGATCGGCGGCCTCGGGGCCCTGAGCGGCTGCGGGATCCCCGCGGCAGGCAAGACGCAGGGCGGCGTGTCCGCCGACGACCACTCGGCCAAGGAGAAGGAGATCGACTTCTCGAACTGGCCCGAGTACATCGACACGGACGAAAGCGGCAAGCACCGCCCGACGCTGGACACGTTCACCAAGCGGACCGGCATCAAGGTCAAGTACACCGAGGACATCAACGACAACGACGAGTTCTTCGGCAAGATCCAGCCGCAGCTCGCCGCCGGCCAGTCCACCGGCCGCGACCTGATCGTCCTCACCGACTGGCTGGCCGCCCGCATGATCCGCCTGGGCTACGTCCAGAAGCTGGACGCCTCGAACCTGCCGCACGCCTACGCCAACCTGTCGGACCAGTTCCGCAGCCCCGACTGGGACCCGGGCCGGGCGTACTCGTACGTGTGGCAGGGCATCTCGACCGTCATCGCCTACAACAAGAAGGCGCTCGACGGCGTCGAGGTGAAGTCGATCTCCGATCTCCTCGACAACCCCAAGCTCAAGGGCCGAGTCGGCTTCCTCACCGAGATGCGCGACAGCGTCGGCATGACCATGCTCGACATGGGCAAGGACCCGGCGAAGTTCACCACCGACGACTACGACGCGGTCATCGCCCGCCTCCAGAAGGCCGTCGACAAGGGCCAGATCCGCCGCTTCACGGGCAACGACTACACGTCCGACCTCACCAAGGGCGACTTCGCCGCGTGCGTCGCCTGGGGCGGCGACATCGTGCAGCTCCAGTCGGACAACCCGGACGTCGGCTACGTCATCCCCGACAGCGGCTACATGACGTCGACCGACAACCTGCTGATCCCCAACAAGGCCCGGCACAAGACGAACGCCGAGCGGCTGATCGACTACTACTACGAGCCCGAACCGGCCGCCGAACTCGCCGCCTACGTCAACTACGTCAGCCCGGTCGCGGACGTGAAGCCCTACCTCGCCAAGATCGACAAGACGGCGGCGAACAACCCGCTGATCCTTCCCGACAAGGCCATGGCGGCCAAGTCCCACGCCTTCCGCTCCCTGAGTTCGAAGGAAGAGACGTCATACCAGCAGAAGTTCGCAAAGCTCACAGGGGCGTGACGACGATGAACACCAAGGACAACAGCGGCGACGTCCGCCTCTCCGGTATCAGCAAGACCTACGACAACGGCTTCACCGCCGTGCAACCGCTCGACCTGACCGTCCCCCAGGGCTCCTTCTTCGCCCTGCTCGGCGCCTCCGGCTGCGGCAAGACCACCACCCTGCGCATGATCGCCGGCCTGGAGGAACCTTCCTCCGGCACCGTCCACCTCGGCGACCAGGAAGTCACCAACCTCCCGCCGTACAAGCGGCCGGTGAACACGGTCTTCCAGTCGTACGCCCTCTTCCCGCACCTCGACATCTTCGAGAACGTCGCCTTCGGTCTGCGCCGGCGCGGCATCAAGTCGGTGAAGCAGCAGGTCGTCGACATGCTCGACCTGGTCCAACTCGGCGAGCAGGCGCGGAAGAAGCCGCACCAGCTCTCCGGCGGCCAGCAGCAGCGTGTCGCCGTGGCCCGCGCGCTGATCAACCACCCCAAGGTGCTCCTCCTCGACGAGCCCCTCGGCGCCCTCGACCTCAAGCTGCGCCGCCAGATGCAGCTGGAGCTCAAGCGCATCCAGACCGAGGTCGGCATCACCTTCATCCACGTCACGCACGACCAGGAGGAGGCCATGACCATGGCCGACACGGTCGCCGTGATGAACGCGGGCCGCGTCGAGCAGCTCGGCTCGCCCGCCGACCTCTACGAGAACCCGAACACCACCTTCGTCGCCAACTTCCTCGGCACCTCCAACCTCATCGAGGCCGAGGTCGACTCCAAGAGCGGCGACGAGATCATCCTCAAGGCGGGCGGCGGCAAGCTCGTCCTCCCCGAGGCGCGATGTTCCGCGCCCACGACGACCGGCGGCAAGGTCCTGGTCGGCGTACGCCCGGAGAAGATCACCCTCACGCACGCCGACGACGCGGGCGAGATCCCGGCCGGCCGCAACCGCATCACCGGCAAGATCGCCGACTCCAGCTTCATCGGCGTCTCCACCCAGTACGTCATCGACAGCCCGGTCTGCCCTGAGTTCGAGGTCTACGCCCAGAACATCGACCGCGACTCCCGGCTGCGGCCCGGCGCCGACGTCGTCCTGCACTGGAACCCGGCCCACACCTTCGGCCTCGACGCGGCGCAGGACATCGACGCCGGCGTCGACATCGAGGAGGAGGCCGCCTGATGGCCGCTGTCACCGAGGCGCCACCCCTGGCGCCCGCGCCGGAGGAGAAGCCGGCGCGCAAGAAGCGGGGCCGCTGGACGCCGTACTGGCTGCTGCTGCCCGGCATTCTCTGGCTGATCGTCTTCTTCGCGCTGCCGATGATCTACCAGGGCTCCACGTCGATCCAGACCGGCTCCCTGGAGGACGGCTACAAGGTCACCTGGCACTTCGCGACCTACTGGGACGCGCTGTCCGAGTACTGGCCGCAGTTCCTGCGCTCGGTCTTCTACGCCGCCGCCGCGACCATCCTCTGCCTGCTCCTCGGCTATCCGCTCGCGTACCTCATCGCCTTCCGCGCGGGACGCTGGCGGAACCTGATCATGATCCTGGTGATCGCGCCGTTCTTCACCAGCTTCCTGATCCGCACCCTCGCCTGGAAGACGATCCTCGCGGACAGTGGCCCGGTCGTCGGCGCGCTCAACACGCTGCACGTCCTGGACGTCACCAACTGGCTCGGCTGGACCTCGGGCGACCGCGTCCTCGCCACCCCACTCGCGGTCGTCTGCGGACTGACGTACAACTTCCTGCCGTTCATGGTGCTGCCGCTCTACACCTCCCTCGAACGCATCGACGGACGGTTGCACGAAGCGGCCGGTGACCTCTACGCCAAGCCGTTCACCACCTTCCGCAAGGTCACCTTCCCGCTGTCGATGCCCGGCGTCGTCTCCGGCACCCTGTTGACCTTCATCCCGGCGGCCGGTGACTACGTCAACGCGGAACTCCTCGGCTCCACCGACACCCGCATGATCGGAAACGTCATCCAGACACAATTCCTACGGATTCTGGATTACCCGACAGCGGCCGCACTCTCCTTCATCCTCATGGCCGCCATCCTCGCCATGGTGACCATCTACATTCGCAAGTCCGGGACGGAGGATCTGGTTTAAATGGCCGTCGTACGCTGGTTCAAGCGCCATCTCGTCGTCATCGCGGGACTGATCACCCTCGGATATCTCCTCCTTCCGAACGTCATCGTCACGGTGTTCTCCTTCAACAAGCCGAAGGGGCGCTTCAATTACGAGTGGCAGCAATTCTCGCTGGACGCCTGGAAGCAGCCGTGCGGTGTCGCCGACATGTGCGGCTCGCTCTCCATCAGCCTCCAGATCGCCGTCTGGGCGACCATCGGCGCCACCCTCCTCGGCACGATGATCGCCTTCGCGCTGGTCCGCTACCGCTTCCGCGCCCGCGGCGCGATCAACTCGCTGATCTTCCTGCCGATGGCGATGCCCGAGGTCGTCATGGCCGCCTCGCTGCTCACCCTGTTCCTCAACATGGGTGCCCAACTGGGCTTCTACACCATCCTGATCGCCCACATCATGTTCTGCCTCAGCTTCGTCGTCACCGCCGTCAAGGCCCGTGTGATGTCGATGGACCCACGCTTGGAGGAGGCGGCCCGGGACCTCTACGCCGGCCCGGTGCAGACGTTCGTCCGGGTCACCCTCCCCATCGCGGCCCCCGGAATCGCGGCAGGCGCGCTGCTCTCCTTCGCGCTCTCCTTCGACGATTTCATCATCACCAATTTCAACGCGGGTTCGACCGTCACCTTCCCCATGTTCGTCTGGGGTTCGGCACAGCGCGGCACACCCGTTCAGATCAATGTCATCGGTACGGCCATGTTCCTCGTCGCCGTATTGTTGGTGCTCTTCTCCATGGTGATCACCAACCGCCGCAACAAGGTAAAGGCGTAACCGTACTATCCCTGTAGGGAGTTGAAATCATGGCCCCGAGCGCCATGAGCCGTAGCAGCAACTGGACCAAGTCCCTTTCCGAAGCCCGGCCGGTCCCGTACTGGCTGGACGACCCCGGCAAGCCCCACCCCGAACCCGCGCTCACCGGCGCCGAGACCTGCGATCTGCTGGTCGTCGGCGGTGGTTACAGCGGACTGTGGACCGCGCTCATCGCGAAAGAGCGCGACCCGCAGCGGGACGTGGTGCTGGTGGAGGGCCGCGAGGTGGGCTGGGCCGCCTCGGGCCGCAACGGCGGTTTCTGCGCCGCCTCGCTCACCCACGGACTGTCCAACGGCCTCACCCGCTGGCCCGACGAGATCCACAAACTGGAGGAGCTGGGCGCCCGCAACCTCGACGCGATCGAGAGCGCGGTCGCCCGCTACTCCCTGGACTGCGAGTTCGAGCGTACCGGCGAGATCGACGTCGCCACCGAACCGCACCAGGCCGAGGAACTCCACGACTGGTACGGCGAGTTGGAGAGCAAGGGCCTGGCCGACGGCACCGAGTTCCTCGACGCCGAAGCGGTCCGCGAGCAGGTCGCCTCCCCGACCTTCCTGGCCGGCCTGTACGACAGCCGCGGCGTCGCGATGCTCAACCCGGCAAAGCTGGCCTGGGGATTGAAGCGCGCCTGCCTCGGGCTCGGCGTCCGCGTCTACGAACACACCCCCGCCCTCGCCCTCAAACCGCACGGCGCCGGCATGGCCGTACGCACCCCCTACGGCTCTATCCGCGCCCGCCGCGTCGCGCTCGGCACCAACATCTTCCCGAACCTGGTCAAGCGCGTCCGCCCGTACACCGTCCCGGTCTACGACTACGCCCTGATGACCGAGCCGCTCTCCGCCGACCAGTTGGCGTCGATCGGCTGGAAGAACCGCCAGGGGCTCGGCGATTCGGCGAACCAGTTCCACTACTTCCGCCTGTCGGCCGACAACCGCATCCTGTGGGGCGGTTACGACGCGATCTATCCCTACGGCGGCCGGGTCCGCGCCGAGTACGACGACCGGCCGGAGACCTACGCCAAGCTCGCCGAGCACTTCTTCACCTGTTTCCCGCAGCTGGAGGGCCTCAACTTCAGCCATGCGTGGGGCGGCGCGATCGACACCTGCTCGCGCTTCTCGGCGTTCTTCGGCACCGCCCACCAGGGAAAGGTGGCGTACGCGGCGGGCTTTACGGGCCTCGGCGTCGGCGCGACCCGCTTCGGTGCGGACGTGATGCTGGACCTGCTCGCGGGGGAGCGGACCGAGCGCACGGAACTGGAGATGGTCCGCAAGAAGCCGCTGCCCTTCCCGCCCGAGCCCTTCGCCTGGACGGGCATCGCGCTCACCAAGTGGTCGCTGGCGTACGCCGATTCGCACGGCGGCCGGCGCAACCTCTGGCTGAAGACGATGGACAAGCTGGGCCTCGGCTTCGACAGCTGAGCCCCGCCCTTATGAGATGTGATCCGGTTCACTCCTTCGGGGTGCCGGAACCCGCGTAATGCCTGGCGGAGACCTCCCTCTCACCTGTGACGCGACCAGCGTCGACATGAGAAAGGGAGGTCTCCTCATGACTGGGGCGAAGACGGCCGTCGAGTGGCTGGCATCGGTGGCTCCGGATCCGGAGGCCTGCCGCTGGGAATGGGAGCGCAACCCCCTCGGGGTCGCGCTGCTGCCCGCCGGCAAGGCCTGGGACGTACTCATCCTGCCGGGTGAGCTCGGCTATCCCACGCTCGATGTGCTCACCAGGGTCATCGATCAACCGGGCCCGGTACTCGTCGACTTCGGCGACGCACGGATGGGCTTCCTCGTACCGCCCGGCACCGCGACCCGCTGGCTGGGCACCGGGATCCGTTCGGCCGGACTCGGCACCTGGATCGTCGTGCCGTACCCCGGCCGGTCGACCGGCGGAGTCCGCTGGCTGGTGCCGCCGGACGGCTCCGGCACCCTCACCGACCCCGCACTCCTCGAACTCGCCATGCACGAGGCGGCGGCGGGCCTGGCCACGGAAGGGACGGAACGGGAGGACGGGTAACTGATTGAGGTCTTGACAGGCTAATTGGTCTGGACCAAATTGGGCGCGCTCCACCCCTCCAATTCCCCCATGCCCGGAGGCACTTGTGGACCGCCCCAGACCTGTCCTCACCATGCTCACGGTCGCGGCCCTGGCCGTGTCCGGACTCACCGCGCTCTCGTCGGTCGCCCGTGCGGCCGACGCGGACCTGGCGAAGAACGGAGGCTTCGAAGCGGGCCTCGACAGTTGGTCCTGTTCCGCGAACAGCGGTACGACGGTCAAGTCGCCCGTGCACGGCGGCAGTTCGACGTTGCAGGCGACCCCGGCCGGCAACGACTACGCCCAGTGCGCGCAGACGGTGACCGTGAAACCGGACTCGCAGTACTCGCTCGCCGGTTACGTCCGCGGCAGCTACGTCTACCTCGGCGCGAGCGGCACCGGCACCACGGACGTCTCCACCTGGACCCAATCGGCCCCGGACTGGCAGCGGTTGACGACGAGCTTCCGCACCGGCCCGACCACCACCAAGGTCACGATCTACACCCACGGCTGGTATGCCACCGGCGCCTACTACGCCGACGACCTCTCCCTCACCGGCCCGGCAGTGGACGTGGGCCAACCGCCAACGACCCCCACAGGCCTGGCCGTCGGCACGATCACGTCCTCCTCCGTCGCCCTGTCCTGGTCCGCCGTCACCGGCGCCACGAGCTACGCGATCTACCGCGACGGGGTCAAAGTCCAGACGGCGAGCGGCACTTCGGCCACCGTGAGCGGGCTGTCGGCCGCGACGGCGTACAGCTTCCAGGTCACAGCGGTGAACGACGCGGGCGAGTCCGCGAAGTCGACGGCGGTCACCGCGACGACGTCCACCGGCTCGGGCCCCGGCACCGGACTGCCGACCCACGCCCTGGTCGGCTACCTCCACGCGAGCTTCGCCAACGGCTCCGGCTACACGCGCCTGGCCGACGTACCCGACAGCTGGGACGTCATCGACCTGGCCTTCGGCGAACCCACCTCCGCGACCTCCGGCGACATCCGCTTCAACCGCTGCCCGGATGGGGGCCCCTCCCGCTCGAGCGAAGCCGAGAGTGGGGGAGAGTGCGCCAACGTCGAGAGCGACGCCGACTTCAAGGCGGCGATCAAGGCCAAACAGGCGGCGGGCAAGAAGGTGTTGATCTCCATCGGCGGCGCCAACGGCCAGGTCCAACTGACCACGACGGCGGCGAGAGACACCTTCGTCTCGTCCGTCTCGAACATCATCGACACCTACGGCCTCGACGGCCTGGACATCGACTTCGAGGGCCACTCGCTGTCGCTGGACGCGAGCGACACGAACTTCAAGAGCCCCACAACTCCCGCGGTGGTCAACCTGATCGCGGCCCTGAAGACCCTGAAGGCCAAGTACGGCTCGAAGTTCGTGCTGAGCATGGCGCCGGAGACGTTCTTCGTGCAGATGGGCTACCAGTTCTACGGCACCGGCAAGTTCGGCGGCCAGGACCCGAGGTGCGGGGCGTATCTCCCCGTCATCTACGCCCTGCGCGACGACCTCACCCTGCTGCACGTCCAGGACTACAACTCGGGCCCGATCATGGGCCTCGACGGCCAGTACCACACCATGGGCGGCGCCGACTTCCACATCGCGATGACGGACATGCTGCTGACGGGCTTCCCGGTCGCGGGTGACACGAACAACGTGTTCCCGGCCCTGCGCCCCGACCAGATCGCCATCGGCATGCCGGCGTCGGTCAACGCGGGCAACGGTTATGTGGCCCCGGCCGAGGTCACCAAGACCCTGGACTGCCTGACGAAGAAGGTGAGTTGCGGCTCGTACGCGACCCATGGCACCTGGCCGACCCTGCGCGGCCTGATGACCTGGTCGATCAACTGGGACCGGTACTCGAACTGGGAGTTCCAGAAGACGTTCGACGGCTACTTCAGCTGAAGGCCGGAGGGTCGCTGCGAAAGCGGCCGAGGAACAAGCGCAGCGAGGCGAGCAGCACCGTACCGAGGCACCAACTGGCCACGACGTCCAGTGGCCAGTGGTAGCCCCGGCGGACCAGGCCGAAGCTGACGCAGGTGACGAGGGCGGCGCAGACGATGACAGCTCCGCGCCGGGCGTATGCCGACCGGAGCCAAGGGAGGAGAACCAGGGTCGAGGCGCCGTACGCGATCATCGCGGTGGCCGTGTGGCCGGAGGGGTAGTAGCCGGTGCCGGGCGGGACCGCCGGGGTGCCGCCGCGGGCGATCAGTTCCTTGACGGGGACGACGATCGCCGGGACCAGGGCCATCAGCACGGCCGCCGCGAGAGGCGGCAGCCACCAGCGGTCTGTACCTGTGGCACGGCCGCGCCATCCGACGTAGACGAGAACGACGACGAGGACCGGGACCGCGACCTGCACGTTGCCGAGGTCGGCGAGGAGTTCGGAGGCGCGGTCCGGGTGGACGAGGGCGCGGCTGAGGCGGGTGTCCAGGCGGAGGAGGGGGCCGTCGGCCGCGACCTGCCAGGTGATCACCGCGAAGAGGAGCGCGGGAAGGGCGAGAAACAGCCAGAGAAAGGAGGTCGGCCGACCTGGAACAGGGGGGGTAGTTCCAGGCCGGCCGTCCGGATCGGCGGGCCGACCGCCCCGGGGGGTTTGGGGCGGGCGACTGTCCGATCGGTGAGGAGATTCGGAGCCAGAGGCTCCTGTTGTGTGCGCGAGGGCACGACCAGGTCGAAGCTGGGGAGGCCCCGGCCTGAAATCGCCCACAGTCCCCTGTGGGCGGGGTGTATCTCTCATCTGGGTAGAACCTACGGCAGTGACTGCCGGTACGACAGGCGGAATCGCGTCCCGTCATGCACCCCGCACACCTTCTTCACACGGCCTGACTCCCGCCGCCCCGCCCCCGGAATTGCTGTGGATGAAACGGGTGCGGCGGATGAGGCGCCTGAGGCTCAACTCCTGTGCGGGAGCTGCGAGTTGCGTGTGGCCGAGATGTACGGGCGGGGATGGCTCAGACACGCGGGCGGGGTGGCTCGGATACGCGTGCGGGATGGCTCAGATACGTGCGAACGCCTGCTCGATGATGTCGAGCCCCTCGCTCAGCAGGTCCTCCCCGATGACCAGTGGGGGCAGGAAGCGCAGCACGTTGCCGTAGGTGCCACAGGTCAGGACCAGCAGCCCCTCCTGGTGGCAGGCCTTGGCGAGCGCGGCCGTCGCCTCCGGGTTCGGCTCCTTGGTCGTACGGTCCTTGACGAGCTCGATGGCGATCATCGCGCCGCGCCCGCGTACGTCGCCGATGATGTCGAACTTCTCCGCCATGGCCCCGAGCCGGACCTTCATGACCGACTCGATGTTCTTGGCCTTGGCGTTGAGGTCCAGCTCCTTCATGGTCTCGATCGCACCGAGCGCACCGGCACAGGCGACGGGGTTGCCGCCGTACGTACCCCCGAGCCCACCGGCGTGCGCGGCGTCCATGATCTCGGCGCGCCCGGTGACGGCGGCGAGCGGCAGCCCGCCCGCAATCCCCTTCGCGCTGGTGATGAGATCCGGGACGACCCCCTCGTCCTCACACGCGAACCACTGCCCCGTACGGCAGAACCCGGACTGGATCTCGTCGGCGACGAACACGATCCCGTTGGCCTTGGCGAACTCGCTCAGCGCGGGCAGGAAGCCCTTCGCCGGCTCGATGAAACCGCCCTCGCCGAGGACCGGCTCGATGATGATCGCGGCGACGTTGTCGGCGCCGATCTGCTTGTTGATCATGTCGATGGCCTGCGCGGAGGCCTCGGCACCGGCGTTGTCGGGACCGGTCGGCCAGCGGTAGCCGTAGGCGACCGGCACGCGGTAGACCTCGGGAGCGAACGGCCCGAAGCCGTTCTTGTACGGCATGTTCTTCGAGGTCAGCGCCATGGTGAGGTTGGTCCGGCCGTGGTACCCGTGGTCGAACACGACGACGGCCTGCCGCTTGGTGTACGCCCGCGCGATCTTCACGGCGTTCTCGACGGCCTCGGCGCCGGAGTTGAACAGCGCGGACTTCTTGGCGTGGTCACCCGGGGTCAGCTCGGCGAGCGCCTCGGCGACCTCGACGTACCCCTCGTAGGGCGTGACCATGAAACAGGTGTGGGTGAAGTCGGCGAGCTGCGCGGTGGCCCGGCGTACGACGGCCTCGGCGGAGGCGCCGACGCTCGTCACGGCGATGCCGGAACCGAAGTCGATGAACCGGTTCCCGTCGACGTCCTCGATGATCCCGCCGCCCGCGCGCGCGGTGAACACGGGCAGTACGGAGCCCACACCGGCCGCGACCGCGGCGGTACGGCGGGCCTGCAGCTCCTGCGACTTCGGGCCGGGGATGGCGGTGAGAACGCGGCGCTCCTGCGGAAGTGCGGTCATGAGGGGCTCCTGGGGTGGTGCGGACGCTTTTCTTCTTTCTTCCTTTCTCGCAGGCTAGGGCGGGTGACCGGGGGTGGGCATGCTCCATGTGGGCGGTGTCGGCGACGCGGGTTGTCCGCCGTGGACAGTGCCGGGATCACGCCGATCGGTACGGGACCGGCCGTGTAAGCGGTGAACTCCCCTTGTGGGCGCGTTAGATTGACTCGCTGACGGTGTACGGAACGGCTGGTCAACGGAACGGCTGGTCAAGGGGCGAGGGGCGAGGTCGATGGACAGCGACGGGGCGCGGGACGCGCGACACACACAGGCCAATCCTGTGCCGCGTCCGGCGGGGCCGCCGGAGGTACCGGCCATGCCGCCGCGGCCCGCACGGGCACCGGGTATGACGCCCGCGCCCGAACAGCCGCCGCGGCTCACCCCGGCCGTCGCCGACTGGCTGAACGAACCCCGGCCGGCCGCCGCACCCGGCATCTGGCGCTACGGATACCGCCCGCCCAAGGCCGACCGCGCATCGACGAGGCTCTCCCCGGTCGCGATCCTCGGTCTGCTGGTCCCCCTGGTGGTGGCGCTGATCGTGTGGTCCTTCTGGCGCCACGGTGCCGTTCCGTACCAATGGGCCCTGCTCAAGCTGTTCACCCCGAGCGACTGGTGGTGGGCCGGCACCGTGTCCCCCAAGGGGAGCGAGGGCGGAGACGCCATCAGCGTCTACGACGGTGTCTTCTTCGCCCTGCTCGTCTACGCCGTCGTCAAGCTGGGCGGCTGGCTTGAAGTGGCCCGGCACGTCGTCGGCGGTCGCCCCCAGCCCGCTCGCGCCCTGCTGGCGCTCGTCGGTGGTCTCGTCGCGCTCAGCTTCGTGTTTCCCTCCGCCTTTCCCGGTGTCGGCTGGGAGCCCCTGCCGGTCCAGGACCCGCTGTTCTCCCTTGTTTTCCTGATCGCCGGTGGCTCCGATCTCTTTCACTCGGTGCTCTTCATCGACACCCTGTACGCACTCATCACCGCGCTGGTGCTGTGGCCCTTCGCCCGGCTCGGCGGATGGTGGGCGCTCGCGAAGGAACGGCTCGCCGCGCGCGGCCGTACGGGCGAGGGCGAGACCCGGCCGGCGCCCGCCGCTGTGCTGCCTGCCCAGTGGCCCGAACTGCGCGAGGCGGGCCAGTACGAGGCGGCGGAGCTCCTCACCGCCGAAGTACTCACGGGCCGTATGAACGACGTGGACTGCGCACGCGTCGGGCACGCGTGGGAAACCGCCCGCAGGGAAGCGCAGTTGGCCGCCTTCAGCGACATGGTGCTGCGCAAGGGAGCGGCGGCCTGGGTCCACCCGTCCGGAGCCCGGGACCTGCCCGGCCGTGCCGCACGGCACGACCTGCTGGACGGGCAGGTGCGCATCGGACAGTGGACGGCCGGGGAGCGTACGCCGACTGCCTACCGCGGCGCGGGTACGGCGCTCGGCCCCGATGCCCTCGGCACCTCGCTCCTCGTCGTGGGACCGTCCGGCTCCGGCAAGACCAAGCACGTGGTCGCCCCGGTCGTCGAGTCCCTCGCCCTGCGGGCGCTGACCGGGCAGTGCGCCGTCGTCGCGGTCTGCGCGGCCGGCACCCCGATCGGCCCGGACTCGGCGTACGACGTCGTGGTGCGGATCGGGGACCCCGCCTCCGTCTACGACCTGGATCCCTACGCCGACACCACCGACCCCGACGCGGCCGCCGCGTTCCTCGCCGAGGGACTGGTCGGAGACCTCGACACCGTCGGCGCCCAGCGGGCCGCGACCGCGCTCGCCCAACTGCTCGGGCCGTATCGGGCGGTGCACGGCACCTTCCCGCCCCTGCCCGTTCTGCGGGAACTCCTGGAGGGCGAACCGTCGGCGCTCGACGCCCTGCGCCAGGCCCTGTCGGCGCCGGAGCACGCCGGTCTGCGCCGAGATCTCGACGCCAGGGCCCGTCAGAGCGGCGGTGCCGCCGACCCGGGCCCGGTACTCGCCGACCGGCTCGCGCTGCTGGACCGGCCCGTGTTCGCCGACTTCTTCGGCACCGGCGACGCGGCTGTCCGGCCGTTCTCGCTGCGTGCCGTCGCCCATCACCCGCTGCGGGTCCGCATCGACGTGCCGGCCCACGGGCACGAGGAGGCCTCCCGGCTGATCACCCGGCTGGTCCTGGCCCAGTTCGACCATGTCGTGCACGACACAGGGCGCCGGCACTTCGCCTGTCTCGTCCTCGACGACGCGACCGGGACGGTGACCACCGAGTCCGTACGGCGCATGCAGCGCCTGCGCTCGCAGAACGCGGGCGTACTCGTCGCCCTGCGCACCCTCGGTGACGTCCCCGAGGCGTTGCACGGACCGCTGCACGGCGCGGTCGGCTGCCGGATGGCCTTCTCCGGAGTCACGACCTGGGACGGCAGCCGCTTCGCCCACGCCTGGGGCACGGAATGGGTGGAGACCCGGGACGTGGCCCAGCACACCGTCTTCGCGGACCAGCCGATGACCCGGGCCATCCACGCCCTGCGCAAGCTGGTGACGGGCCGGGCGGTGACGACGGAGGCCGTGACCGTACGGCAGGTCGAGCGGGAGCGGTGGTCCGCGTCCCAGCTCGCGCACGAGGTGCCGCCGGGGCACGCGGTGCTGTCGCTCACCACGGTCGAGGGGAAGCACACTCCGCCGTCACTGGTGGATCTGCGGTCACCAGGCCGCTGAACCGGACATACAGGTACGCGCTCACCGTACGGTGAGGCAGAATCGGCACAGGCAGTTCATACGCGACGGCCAAAAGATCGACATGATCGCCAGTTCTTCCTCCACCTGAAGGCCCCATGCCCCCCACCCTCGCCTCCCTCGTCCACCACTCCGCGCTCAAGCTCACCGTGCGCGCCGGCGAGGACCGGCTGGACGTGCCCGTCCGGTGGGCGCATGTCAGTGAGTTGGCGGACCCGGTGCCGTACATGGAGGGTGGAGAGCTGTTGCTGACCACCGCCCTCAAGCTGGACGCGGACGACGCGAAGGCCATGCGGCGGTATGTGAAGCGGCTGGTGGGGGCGGGAGTTGTCGGGCTGGGGTTCGCCGTCGGGGTCAACTACGACGAGATTCCCGAGGTGCTCGTCGACACCGCGCAGGAAGAAGGGCTGCCGCTGCTCGAAGTACCCCGGCGTACCCCCTTCATCGCGATCAGCAAGGCCGTCTCCGCCGCGATCGCCGCCGACCAGTACCGCTCCGTCACCGCCGGCTTCGCCGCGCAGCGCGAGCTCACCAAGCAGGCCCTCACCGACGGCCCCGAGGGACTCCTCGCCGCGCTCGCCGCGCAGGTCGACGGATGGGCCGCGCTCTACGACGCGTCCGGCGCCGTCGTCGCCACCGCACCGGAGTGGGCGGGCCGCCGCGCCGCCCGGCTCACCGCGGACGTGGAACGGTTGCGGGACCGGCCCGCGCCGGCCTCGTCCGTCGTGGGCGGCCCGGACAACGAGGACCGCGTCGAACTGCACACCCTCGGCACCGGCCGCCGCCCCCGTGCCGCACTCGCCGTAGGAACCGCATCCGCGCTCGGGACGGCGGAGCGCTACGCCGTGCACTCGGCGATCGCGCTCCTGACCCTCACCACGGAACGCTCACGGTCTTTGCGTGCCGCCCACGAGCGGATCGGCGCGGCGGTGCTGCGGTTGCTGCTCGCCGGGCACCCGGACCATGCGCGGGCGGTCGCCGGGGATCTGTACGGCGGGCTGCTCGACGCGCCGTTCCGGATCATCGTGGGGGAGTCGGCGGACGGCGATCCCTTGGACGGGCTGGCCGAGGTCGTGGAGTCCGCTGCCGCGCGGTCCGGGGAAGCCGTGCTCGTCGTAGCGGAAGGGCCGGAACGGCTGGTCGTGCTGGCCGTGGACGGCGGTGCCGCCGTGGAGGCGTGCGGGGAGTACGCGGCGACGCGGGAGGCTGAGCGGGCAGCCGGCGGGCAGGAACAGGGCGGCGAGGAGCGTGAACTCGTCGTAGGGCTCTCGGCGCCCGCCGGGCCCATCGCCGCGGCGGCCGCCTACAAGCAGGCCGAGCAGGCGTTGTCCGTAGCGCGGCGGCGCGGGCGGGTGCTCGTCGAGCACGAGCAGCTCGCCGCCGGGTCCGTGCTGCCGTTGCTCGCCGATGATGCGGTGCGGGCCTTCGCGGACGGGTTGCTACGGCCGTTGTCCGAGCACGATGCCACCGGGCGCGGGGATCTCGTCGCCTCGCTGAGGGCGTGGCTGTCCCGGCACGGGCAGTGGGACGCGGCGGCCGCCGACCTCGGGGTGCACCGGCACACCTTGCGGTACCGGATGCGGCGGGTCGAGGAGATCCTCGGGCGGTCGCTGGACGATCCCGATGTACGGATGGAGTTGTGGCTCGCGTTGAAGGCGACAGCCGCCGCGGAGTGACCTCTCCTACGGGGACGCCTTCTGCCGAACTGGAGTGTCCCCACCGGGCACTGCTACGCCCCGGACAAACGCACCTCCGCTTCTCCGCACCTACCGTTGACCGGGAAGCACCGAGAAGCATCGAGCAGCACCGAGCAGCACCGAGAACAAGCACCCCCAACGCGGAAGGGCCGGCACACGCAATGCCCAACGAAACTGTGGCAGTCACCCACGCCTTCTGGCTCGCCGGCCGCCAGGCCAGCGGCGAGGACACCTTCGACGTCACCTCGCCCTGGGACGGACGCCTCGTCGGCAAGGTCAGCGTGCCGACCGACGCCCAGGTCGAGGAGGCGGTGGCCGCCGCGTACGCCGTACGGGACGAGTTCGCCGCCACCCCCGCCCACGTCCGCGCCGCCGCCCTCGACCACGTCAGCCGGCGTCTCGTCGAGCGCACCGAGGAGATCGCCCAGCTGATCTCCGCCGAGAACGGCAAGCCGATCAAGTGGGCGCGTGGTGAAGTCGGCCGCGCGGTGTCCGTGTTCCGGTTCGCCGCTGAGGAAGCCCGGCGGTTCAACGGCGGCGAGGCCCAGCGCCTCGACACCGACGCCGGCGGCCAGGGCCGGCTCGCCCTCACCCGGCGCTTCCCGAAGGGCGCCGTCCTCGGCATCGCGCCCTTCAACTTCCCGCTGAACCTCTGCGCCCACAAGATCGCCCCCGCGATCGCGGCCGGCGTGCCGATCATCCTCAAGCCCGCCCCGGCCACCCCGCTCTCCGGCCTGATCATCGGCGACCTGCTCGCCGAGTCCGAGCTGCCCGCCGGTTCGTGGAGCATCCTGCCGGTCGCCAACGACCACATGCCCGCCCTCGTCCAGGACGAGCGGCTGCCGGTGATCTCCTTCACCGGTTCGGAGAAGGTCGGCTACGCGATCATGGACTCGGTGCCGCGCAAGCACTGCACCCTGGAGCTGGGCGGCAACGGCGCGGCCGTCGTCCTCGGGGACTACGCCTCCGACGCCGACCTCGACTGGGCCGCGACCCGTATCGCCACCTTCTCCAACTACCAGGGCGGCCAGTCCTGCATCTCCGTGCAGCGGGTCATCGCGGACGCGGCCGTCTACGACCGGCTGCTCCCGCGCATCGTCGCCGCCGTCGAGGCCCAGGTCACCGGCGACCCGGGCGACGACAAGACCGACGTCGGGCCGCTGGTCAGCGAGGCCGCCGCGCAGCGCGTCGAGTCGTGGGTCCAGGAAGCCGTCGAGGCGGGCGCCACCCTCCTCACCGGCGGCAAGCGCGACGGCGCCTCGTACGCGCCGACCGTCCTCACCGACGTACCGGCCGACACGACGATCTCCTGCGAGGAGGTCTTCGGACCGGTGCTGACCGTGACGAAGGTGGACGGCGAGGCCGCCGCCTTCGCCGCCGCCAACGACTCCAAGTACGGCCTCCAGGCAGGGGTGTTCACCCACGACGTGCAGGTCGCCTTCCGCGCCCACCGCGCGCTCGAGGTCGGCGGTGTCGTGATCGGCGACGTCCCGTCCTACCGCGCCGACCAGATGCCGTACGGCGGCGCCAAGCAGTCCGGCGTCGGCCGCGAGGGCGTGAAGTTCGCGATGGACGACTACACCTACGAGCGGGTGCTGGTGCTCACGGGCCTCGCGCTCTGACGGTCCTCCAGGAGAACGCGGTCGCTCTGACCGTCCTCTCACCCAACGGCTCTAGCTAATGGGATCCATTTTCATATAGCCTGCCCGAAGGGGCCCGGCACCGATGCCTTCCGGTGCCGGGCCCCTTCTCTGCTGCCGGCCTTTTCGGGCCGGCGTCGACCTCTCCGGACCCTCAGCCGGAGAAGCCGACGTGCGCGAGCCGCAGCGGGCCGCGCAGCTTCAGGTGCACGTCGTGCACGCCCTCGGTGACGATCCCGGCGCCGAGCGTGGTGTAGTCGTACGGGCCCGATGCCGGTGCGGGCAGGGCGAGTTGGGCGAGCGCCGGGCCGCCGTCGAGGGACAGTTCCACGACGCCCTCGCCCGCCACCTCCATGGTCACCTCGGTGACACCGGAGCCGAAGTCGCAGTGCCGGTAGGTCAGTTCGGCCGTACCGCCCTGGATCGGGGTCACTGCGTCGCCCGCCGCCTTCGTGCGGTCGACGATCTCGCCGCCCGACTGCTCGTCGAAGTCGGCCGCGTCCAGGCCGTGTTGGAGAGCGGCGCGGGGCGCTGCGGGCTCGCCGGTGAGCGTCACCGTCGTCCGCAGGCGGATGTCCTCGCTGGAGGCGCCGACAAGCAGGTCGTACGGCCCCGGCTCCAGCCGCCACGCACCCTGGGCCACGTCCCAGAACTCGAAGGCTGACAGAGGGAGTTGGAAGTCCAGCTCGGCCCGTTCGCCCGGCGCGAGGGTCACCCGCCGGTGTGCCACGAGTTCGCGGCGCGGGCGCGGGACCGACGGGTCGGCGGCGCGTGTGTACAGCTGCGCGACCTCGTCCGCCGTCACGTCGCCCGTGTTGGTGACCGTGAACTGCACGTGCACCGCGTCGAGTTCGACCCGGGCCGTCAGGTCGCCGTACGCGAAGGACGCATACGACAGGCCGTGGCCGAACGGGAACAGTGGGGTGCCCTCGAAGTAGAGGTAGGTCTGCCGGCCGCCGATCACGTCGTAGTCGAGGAGGTCGGGCAGGTCGGTGTCGGCGGCGTACCAGGTCTGGGGGAGTCGGCCGGCGGGGGAGACGTCGCCTGCGAGGACGCGGGCCAGGGCGGTGCCCGCCGCCTGGCCGCCGTGGGCGGTCCACAGGATCGCGGGGAGGTCGGCCGGGTCGACCGTGTACGGGTACGCGGAGACCAGGGCCAGGACCGTGTTCGGGTTCGCGGCGCGGGCCGCGCGCAGCAGGCGCTGCTGGTGGGCGGGGAGGTGGAGTGTCGTACGGTCCTCGGTCTCGCGGCCGTTGATGTGCGGGTCGTTGCCCGCGACGACGAGCACCACGTCCGCCGCCTCGGCGACCCGGGTCACCGCGTCCTCGCCACGCTCGGCGACCAGCAGCTCGAAAACTTCCGCGCCTTCCTCGGCAACCTTCACGCCGTCGGCGGCGACAGAGACGTGGCGACCCGTACCGATGTGCAGCAGGAGGTGACCGTTCTCGTGGGGTTCCAGGCGGAATGTCTCCTGGACGACCCAGCCTCCGGGCTGGTCGGCGGAGGCGCGGACGTAGCCGTCCTCGGCGACCGAGAGGTAACGGCCGTCGGGGGCTCGGAGGGTGAGGACGCCCTCACCCCAGTCGACGAGGGCCAGTTCGGTGCCGGTGTCGCCCGTGGTGAGCGGCGGGAGGTCGGTGCGGCCCGCGAGGAGGGCCGGGTCCAACGCGCCCTCGGCACCGCGCACTTCATCGGCCACCTCCACCAACGGGACCTGCAGGAAGGCGCCTTGGGACGTCCGCAGCCTGACCCGGTCCACGCCCTCCGCGAACTCGACGCGCTCGGCGCCGAATTGCTCGTACAGGCCCTCCAGCGGGGTGGAGCGGTGGATCAACGTGCCGCTGTACCAGTCGAGTTTGCACTCGTCCGCGAGCAGACCGACGACGGCGAGGCGCGTGTCGTGGGCGAGGGGCAGCAGGTCGTCGTCGTTCTTGAGGAGGACGACCGCTTGCTCGGCGGCCTCCTGGGCGAGGGCCCGGTGCGCCGGGGTGTCGAAGTCCTTGGTGTCGGCGTGCGGGTCGTGCGCCGGGTCGAACTCGCCGAGCCGGAACCGCACCGAGAGCTGACGGCGGACCGCCGCGTCGATGTCCGCCTCCGTCAACAGGCCCTGATCCAGGGCACCTTGGACCCGTGCCACGATCGTCGAACCGTCCGTGCCGTGGTCCGTGAAGCTGTCGACACCCGACAGCAACGACGCCGCCGTCGCCTCCTCGTGGGTGTCGAAGTAGTGCTCGGAGTCGACCAGGTTGGAGGGCGCGCCCGCGTCCGAGCAGACCAGCAGGTCCTCGTCGGTCCAGGTGCGGAGGTGCTCGCGGAGGTAGGGCGAGACGTGGTTGGGGCGGCCGTTGACCAGGTTGTACGCGGGCATCACGCCCGCCACCGCGCCCGCCTCGACCGTCTCGCGGAACGCGCGCAGGTCGTACTCGTGCAGCACGCGCGGGCGGACGGAGGAGGACGAGATGTCGCGGCCCGTCTCGTTGTTGTGCGCCAGCCAGTGCTTGAGGACGGGGGCCGTGCGCCAGTACGTCGGGTGGTCGCCGCGCAGGCCGCGCGTGTACGCGGTGGCGATCGCCGAGGTCAGCTTCGGGTCCTCCGAGTAGCCCTCCTCGTTACGGCCCCACAGCGGGTGGCGCAGCAGATTCACCGTGGGGGCCCACACGTTGAGGCCGACGCGGTCGTCGCGGGCGCGCATCGCGCGGACCTCCTTGGACACCGCGTCGCCGACCCGGCGTACGAGATCCTCGTTCCAGGTCGCGCCGAGGCCCACCGCCTGCGGGAAGACCGTCGCCGGGCCCATCCATGTGACGCCGTGCAGGGCCTCCTGGCCGGTGCGGAACGGGGCGACGTCCAGACGCTCCACGGCGGGCGCGTACTGGTGCAGGAAGCCGACCTTCTCGTCGGGGGTGAGCCGTGCCAGCAGGTCGTCGATGCGCTTCGCGAACGGCAGGTGCGGATCGCGGAAAGGCGGCGTAGGCGGCGTTTGTGCGGTCACGTGGGGTTCCCCTTGCGATGGAGCGGCGCGGCTCTTTCGAAGCGCTTCGATGCTCATTCGACGCGGGGGTGGGTGTCAAGAGACCTTCACCGTTATTTCAAGCAGCACATACGGACAGGTCACCCCCTGCGCTGCGGAGGAATCTTGGGAACGACCCTTGTGCACCCTTGGGTGTTCACTTAACCTCGCAGCAACATCGAAGCGCTTCGACTAAGTGCTCTGTTCCACTCAAGACACCGCAGCCGACGGCTCCACCGCCGGGTGTCCTGGTGCGCCATGAAGGGTTGACGCAATGACGCCGAACGCCTCCGCCGCCTCCGCTCCCAGCCGGAGAAGTTTCCTCGCCTCCACGGCGGTCGCCGCCGCAGCGGTGGCGGGAGGGGTACCGCTGCTCTCCGCCTGCGGGGCCTCGGACAGCGGTTCGGGCGGGGGCAGTTCGGAGGGCAAGGGCGTCAAGAAGCTGCTGCCGGCCTTCGTGGCCAGCAACGTGGTGACCCCGGATCTCCCCTCCAAGAACGGCTCCGCGATCGGCTTCTCCAGCAAGCTGGACCTCGCCACGCTGAAGACCTCGGTGCCGAAGAAGCTCGGCAAGGGCGGCAAGGTCACCATCATGGCGCCGTTCTGGGGCTCGCCGCCGAAGAGCGACAACGCCTACTACAAGTCGATGAACAGCCTCATCGGCGTCGACGTGGCCTGGCAGAACCAGGACGGCAACACCTACGACCAGAAGCTCGGCGCGGTGCTCGCCTCCAGCGACATCCCGGACGTCGTGGTCGTCCCCGGCTGGAACATGGGCGGCAAGATACCCAGCGCCATCATCGGCAAGTTCGCCGACCTCGGCCCCTACCTCGCAGGCGACAAGGTCAAGGACTACCCGAACCTCGCGGCGATCCCGTCCGACGCCTGGCAGCGCTGCATCTTCGGCGGCGCGCTGCGCGGACTGCCGATGCCGTCCTCGTACGTCCCCAACATCGTGCCGCTCTACCGCAAGGACATCTTCGACAAGGAGGGGTACGAAGTCCCCACCTCCGCCGACGAGTTCATGGCCCTGGCCAAGGAGATCACCAACGCCAAGGCCAAGCGCTGGGCCTGCCTGGACATGAAGTGGACCGCCTTCAACATGTGGGGCGTGCTCTCCGGCAGCGAGAAGTCGCTCGGCTGGAACCTCGTCGACGGCAAGCTGGTCAACCGCGTCGAGACCCAGGAGTACCTCGAAGCGCTGGAGTGGACCCGCAAGCTGTTCGCCGCCGGATATGTGCACCCCGACGCCAAGTTGGGCAAGAGCGCGGCCACCGACCCGGGCCCCAAGTTCGCGGCGGGCGAGTTCCTCATCTACCCCCAGGACATCTCGCAGTGGTGGAGCCGCACCGCCGAACAGGCCACCCAGAATCCGTCCTACAAGATCTGGGGCATGGACCTCTTCGGCCACGACGGCGGCGACCCGACCCTCTGGGCCGGCGAACCGGCCAACATCTTCGCCTTCATCAGCAAGAAGGCCTCCGAGTCCGTCATCCGTGACGCGCTGGCCGTCGCCAACGTCACCGCCGCGCCGTACGGCACCAAGGAGTACATGCTCACCAACTACGGCGTGGAGGGCACCCATTACACCGTCAAGAACGGTGTCCCCACCAAGACCGACCAGGGCAACAACGAGGTCATCAACGCCTACGTGATGGTCGCCAGCCCCGCCGCCACCATCGCCCACCCCGACTTCCCCGAGGTCGCCAAGGCGCAGGTCGAGTGGCAGCAGCGGATGGGCGCCTTCACAAAGAAGTCCAGCTTCTACGGCCAGCAGATCACCGAGCCGAGCCGCTACACCAACCTCTCCAACGACTTCGAACAGTTGGAGGACGACGTCACCCGCGGCCGCAAGAAGATCAGCGACATGCAGCAGGCCGTATCGGACTGGAAGAGCAAGGGCGGCGACCAACTCCGCGCCTGGTACCTGAAGTTGCTCGACGACAACGGTACGGCGGCGAGCTGACCGGGTACCGAGGCAAGGAGAACGGCCGTGTCCCACAGCACGGTGCCTCGGAGCAGGACCGAGGCCGACACGACGGGCAAGACCCCGGAGGCGTCCGGCGGCGCCACCGGCTCCCGGCAGAACACGCCCAAGGCGAAGGTGAGTTGGCGGCTCAGGTTCAGACGCGACCGCGTCCTGCTCCTGATGACGCTGCCGGCCGTCCTGCTCATCCTGGTCTTCAACTACCTGCCGATCCTGGGCAACATCGTCGCCTTCGAGGACTACGACCCCTACGTCAGCGACAACGGCATCGTCTCGATGCTGCACAGCCCCTGGGTCGGCCTGGAGAACTTCCAGCAGATCTTCGCGGACTCGTCCTTCTGGAACGCCGTACAGAACACACTGGTCCTGTTCTTCCTCCAACTCATCCTGTTCTTCCCGATCCCGATCCTCCTCGCGCTGCTCATCAACAGCGTGGTCAGGCCCCGGGTCCGGGCGCTCTCGCAAGCGATCCTCTACCTTCCGCACTTCTTCTCCTGGGTGCTGGTCATCGCCGTCTTCCAGCAACTCCTGGGCGGGGCGGGCCTGTTCTCGCAACTCCTCCGCCAACACGGCTTCGACGGCCTCGACGTCATGACCGACCCCAACACGTTCAAGTTCCTGATCACCGCGCAGAGCGTGTGGAAGGACGCGGGCTGGGGGATCATCGTCTTCCTCGCCGCGCTGTCCTCCGTCAGCCCCGATCTGTACGAGGCCGCCGCGATGGACGGCGCCGGGCGCTGGCGCCGGATGTGGCACGTCACGCTGCCGGCACTCCGACCCGTGATCGCGCTGCTGTTGGTGCTTCGGGTCGGTGATGCGCTGACCGTCGGCTTCGAGCAGATCCTGCTCCAACGCGACGCCGTGGGGCCGGGAGCGGCGGAGGTCCTCGACACCTTCGTCTGGTGGAACGGCGTCCGCAACCAGGACTTCGGCTACGCGGCCGCCGCCGGACTCGTCAAGGGCGTGATCAGTCTCGGGCTGGTCCTCGCCGCGAACAAAGTGGCCCACCTCATGGGCGAGCAGGGGGTGTACAAGAAGTGACCGCCGTCATCGACCAACCCGTCGAGCCCGCCACGTCTGCCAAGTCCGTACGGCCGCCCGGGCGTTGGGCCGCGCCGCCCCGGCCCACCTGGGAGGAGGAACCCGGCAAGGTCGGCCTCGCGAGCAAGGGGCTCGTCCTCACGCTCGCCTGTCTCGCCATCCTCTTCCCGCTGTGGATCGTCCTCGTCACCAGCCTCTCCTCACGCAAGACCATCGACCAGGCCGGCGGTCTCGTCATGGTGCCCAAGGGCATCACCTTCATCGCCTACAAGGAACTCCTCAGCGGTGGGCAGGTCACCCGCGCGGCGGTCATCAGCATCCTCATCACCGTCGTCGGCACGCTGTTCTCCATGACGGTGTCCGTCCTCTGTGCCTACGGCCTCTCGCGTATCGGGTCGCTCGGGCACCGGTGGATTCTGATGATGATGTTGGCGACGATGTTCTTCAGTGCCGGGCTCATTCCGACGTATTTGCTCGTCCAGTCGCTCGGCCTGACCGACAGCTATCTCGCGTTGATTCTGCCGAGTGCGCTCAGCGTGTTCAACATCCTTGTGCTGCGCGGGTTCTTCATGGGGATCTCGCAGGAACTCATCGACAGTGCGCGGATCGATGGCGCCGGTGACTTCCGGATTCTGTGGGTGATTGTGATGCCCTTGTCGCGCGCGGTGCTGGCTGTCATCACGCTGTTCTACGCCGTGGGGTATTGGAGTGCCTGGTTCAATGCCTCGCTGTATCTGAACGACCAGGACATGATGCCGTTGCAGAACGTCATGATCCAGTTGGTGCAGAAGCAGCAGGCTCCGGTGGGGCTTGGTCAGGCGATCAAGACCGGGGAGTTGTCGGGGCTTGCCGTGCAGATGGCGGTCATGGTGATGGCGTTGTTGCCGGTGGCTGTGCTTTCGCCGTTTGTGCAGCGGCATTTTAAGAAGGGGATGCTTACCGGCGCCGTTAAGGGCTGAATCGGTTGTCTTTTGTCTGCGGGTGTGTTGGGGCTGGTCGCGCCCACGCGGCGGAGCCGCAAATCGATACAGCCCCGCGCCCCTAAAACATCTCTCCTTGCCCCATCTCATACAGCGAGGTATGTGCATGCTTGCGTCCCGAGTGAGCCGCCGGGCCGTTCTTGCCGGGGCTGCGGCTGGCGCCGCGCTCACCACTGTGCCGGGTTTCACCGCGAAGGCGAATGCGGCGGAAGGCCTCTCCTATCGCTGGCGTAACGTTGCAATAGGCGGCACTGGATTCGTTACCGGCGTCCTCTTCCACCCCTCCGTCCGTGGGCTCGCCTACGCCCGTACCGACATCGGCGGTGCCTACCGCTGGGACGACCGGACCGCGCGCTGGACCCCGCTCACCGATCAACTCGGGTGGGACGACTGGAACCTGCTCGGGGTAGAAGCGCTCGCCGTCGACCCCGCGCACCCTGACCGGCTGTACCTCGCCGTCGGCACCTACGCCCAGTCCTGGGCCGGCAATGGTGCCGTACTCCGCTCCGAGGACCGGGGTGCGACCTGGACCCGTACCGACCTCGCCGTGAAGCTCGGCGGGAACGAGGACGGGCGAGGCGCGGGGGAGCGGTTGCTCGTGGACCCGCGGGACAGTGACACCCTCTGGCTCGGCACCCGGCACGACGGGTTGCTCAAGTCGACCGACCGGGGCGCCACTTGGGTAGCAGCGACCGGCTTCCCGGCGACCGCCAGCGCCTCCGGCCAAGGTGTCACCTTCCTCGTCGCCGTCGGTCGTGCCGTCTATGCCGGGTGGGGTGACGGCGATGGCACCGCGACCGCCGTCAATCTCTACCGCACCACCGACGGCACCACCTGGACCGCCGTCCCCGCGCAGCCCACCGGCACCTCCGCCAAGGTCCCGATCCGCGCCGCGTACGACGCCCGTGCCCGCGAGCTGTACGTGACGTACGCCGATGCCCCCGGGCCCAACGGCCAGTCCACCGGCAGTGTGCACAAGTTGGCCGTCGCGCGCGGGACTTGGACGGACGTGACGCCGGTCGTGCCGGGCGGGACTACGTCCGACGGGTCCGCCGACAGCTTCGGCTACGGCGGGGTCGCCGTCGACGCCCGTCGCGCCGGCACCGTCGTCGTCTCCACCAACAACCGCTGGGCAGCCGTCGACACCCTGTACCGGACCACCGACGGCGGCCGTACCTGGACGTCCCTCAAGGACGCTGCCGTGTTCGACGTGTCCGAGACTCCTTTCCTCAAGTGGGGTGCGGAACAGCCGAAGTTCGGCTGGTGGATCCAGGCCGTGGCCGTCGACCCGTACGACTCGAAGCACGTCGTCTACGGCACCGGTGCCACCCTCTACGGCACCCGTGACCTCACCCACTGGGCGCCACAGATCCGTGGCCTGGAGGAGACGTCCGTGAGACAGCTGATCTCGCCCCCGGTCGGGGAGGCGCACCTGATCAGCGCCTCGGGGGACATCGGCGTGATGTACCACGAGCGGCTCACGGCGTCTCCGTCGCGCGGCATGGCGACGAACCCCGTGTTCGGGTCGGCGACGGGACTCGCGCAGGCCGCGGGCAGGCCGGCCTACGTCGTCCGTACGGGCTGGGGCGACAACGGCAACGGCGCACACTCGGGCGACGGCGGCCGGACCTGGGCGCCCTTCGCCGCCCAGCCCTCCATCGCCCACGACGCACCGGGGCCGATCGCCACCGGCGCCGACGGCAGTACGCTGCTGTGGTCCTTCGTGCACTGGGACGGCACGAAGTACGCAGCCCACCGCTCGGCGGACAACGGCGCGACCTGGACCGAGATCTCCTCCTTCCCGAAGGGCGCCACGCCGGTCGCCGACCCGGCCGACCCGACGCTCTTCTACGCGTACGACACCGACACAGGAACGCTATACGCCAGCACTGACAGTGGCCTTTCGTTCACTGCGCGTGCGGGTGGGCTGCCCGCCGGGGACAGTCAGTTCCAGCTGGTCGCGGCGCCGGGGCGGTCCGGTGACCTGTGGCTCAGCGTCAAGTGGAACGGGCTCTACCGGTCCTTCGACGGCGGCGTGAGTTTCTCGAAGATCTCCAGTTGCTGGGCCTCGTACACCCTCGGCTTCGGCAGATCCGCCCCCGGCGCCGATTACCCCGCGATCTACCAGGTCGGCTCGACCGAGACCATCACCGCCGTCTACCGCTCCGACGACGGGGCGAAGACCTGGGTGCGGATCAACGATGATCTGCATCAGTGGGGTTGGGTCGGACAGGCCATCACCGGTGACCCGCGCGTCCACGGGCGCGTGTACCTCGCCACCAACGGGCGGGGCATCCAGTACGGAGAGCAGATCTGATGCCGCAGCTCAGTGACACCACCCGCGGGCGCATCCTCTTCGGCGGTGACTACAACCCCGAGCAGTGGCCCGAGGAGACCTGGACCGAGGACGTCCGGCTGATGAAGGACGCCGGCGTCAACTCCGTCACCCTCGGCGTCTTCTCCTGGGCCAGGCTCGAACCCGAGCCGGGGGCAAGGGAGTTCGGCTGGCTCGACCGGCTGATGGATCTGATGCACGGCAGTGGGATCGGCGTCGTCCTCGCCACGCCCACGTCCTCCCCGCCGCCGTGGCTGGGGCGCCTCCACCCGGAGACCCTGCCCCGCGATGCCGACGGCCGCGTCGAATGGTGGGGCGGACGGCAGCACTTCTCCCAC
Organism: Streptomyces prunicolor; assembly: GCF_045162825.1. Taxonomy (NCBI): domain Bacteria; kingdom Bacillati; phylum Actinomycetota; class Actinomycetes; order Kitasatosporales; family Streptomycetaceae; genus Streptomyces; species Streptomyces prunicolor. Next base: position 7,877,643 of record NZ_CP108676.1, read on the forward strand.
TCCAGCGCCGTCTACCGCCACCACGCCGCCGCCATCACCGAGGCCCTGGCCGCCCGTTACGCCGGCCACCCCGCCCTCACGATGTGGCACATCAACAACGAGTACTGCACCTTCGACTACGGCGACGAGGCCGCCGTCGCCTTCCGTCGCTGGCTGCGCGCGAAGTACGGCACGCTCGACGCCCTCAACTCGGCCTGGGGCACGGCATTCTGGAGCCAGGGCTACGACACCTGGGACGGCGTCCTGCCCCCGCGTCACGCCCATTACCTCAACAACCCCACCCACGTGCTCGACTTCAAGCGCTTCACCTCCGACATGCTGCTGGAGTGCTACACCGCCGAGCGTGACATCGTCCGCCGGCACACCCCGCACATCCCGGTCACCACCAACTTCATGCCGCTGTGGGTGGGGCAGGACGGCTGGCGCTGGTCCGAGGAGGAGGATGTCGTCTCGGTCGATCTGTATCCCGACCCGCGTGATCCCCTCGGCGCCCAAAGTGCCGCGCTCGTCCAGGACTTGACCCGTTCGCAGGCCCACGGTCCCTGGATGCTCATGGAGCAGGCCGCCGGACCGGTCAACTGGCGCGGCGTGAACCACCCCAAGCCGCGCGGCCTCAACCGCCTCTGGTCCCTCCAGGCCGTGGCCCGAGGCGCCGACGCCGTCTGCTACTTCCAGTGGCGCCAATCCCGGCAGGGCGCCGAGAAGTTCCACTCCGGGATGCTCAGCCACGCGGGGGAGCACGGTCGCACCTTCCAGGAGGTCAAGCAGCTCGGCGCCGAACTCACCCGGATGGGTGAGGAAGTGACAGGTAGTCACATCGCCTCCGACATCGCGATCCTGCACGACTGGAACGCCTGGTGGGCGGGCGCGCAGGACGGCCGTCTCTCCACCGAGGTCGACTACCCGGAAGTCCTTCGCGCCTGGCACCGCGCCCTCTGGGAGTCCCACCTCGCGACCGACTTCGCCCACCCCGAACACGACCTGTCCGCCTACAAGTTGGTGATCGTCCCGCAGCTCTACCTCCTCACGGACACCGCCATCGACAACCTCCTCGCCTACGTCCGCGCCGGTGGCACCCTGGTCTCCGGCTTCCTCACCGGTATCGCCGACGAGGACGACCGGGTCCGGTCCGGCGGCATGGACGCCCGTCTCCGTGAGCTGTTCGGCATCCGCACCCTGCACGAGTGGTGGCCGCTGGACGCGGGGGAGACGGTGGAGTGCGAGGGCCTTCGCGGGACGCTGTGGTCCGAGGAGATCGAGCCGGAGGACGACGGCGTCGACGAGGTGATTGCGTACAAGGGCGGAGAGCTGGACGGTCTGCCCGCCGTCCTGCGCAAGGGCAGCTCCTGGTACGTCTCGACGCTCCCGGAACCACACGCGCTCCGCGCCCTGCTCGCCCGGGTGGCAGCCGAGGCGGGCGTCCGACCGGTACTCGCCGGGCTTCCGTCGGGCATCGAGGCCGTACGGCGCGGGGAGCTGCTGTTCCTCCTGAATCACAGCCGCGAACCAGTCACCGTCGAACTCCCCGGCACTCACCACGACGTGCTCACCGACACGACCGCCGAGGGCGAGATCACCCTCGGCCGTTACGGTGCGGCAGTGTTGCGCCCATGATCAGCGAACCCGCACCGGCCACCCCTCCGGCCCCCGGCCCCGCGCACGCCACCTGGGAACCCCTCCCCGCCACCCGCTGGGAGGACGCCTATCTCAGCGGCAACGGCCACCACGGCGCCCTCGTGTTCGGCGATCCGAACGACGACCGTGTCATCGTCAGCCACCACACCCTCGTCCGCCCGAACGGCGCCGAACACGCACGCCCTCCACGCCTCGCCGCCGAACTCCCCGCGCTCCAGGCCAGGTTGCTCGCCGGTGACCTCACCGCCGCCGAGGGGTTCACGGACGACCGCCCGCTTCAGTGGGTGCAGCCGTTCCACCCGGCCTTCCAGCTACGGCTGCGCAGGCCGTCCGGCACGGCCGGGGGCGACTACCGCCGTACCGTCGACTTCACGACAGGCGATGTCACCGCCACCTGTGAGGCCACCGACACTCACGCGGACTGGCGCAGCCGCGTCTTCGTCTCCCGCGCCGACGACGTGATCGTCCAGCACATCACCGCCCCCGACCTCACCCTCGACCTCGCCCAGGACCACCAACTCCCGGGTGCTCCGACAGGGTTGGGCGTCGGCCACGGCACGCTCCTCACCTCCGACGGCGCCGTTCTCACCCTCCGCGTCCGCTATCCCGACAGCGATCGCGCGTACACCGGAGTCACCCTCGCCGTGGTCACCGGCGGCACAACACGGCTCACCTCGACGGGAGTTCGGATCGCCGGGGCCGACGAAGTCCTTCTCCTCACCCGGGTCCGACGCCACACCGGCGAGCTGGACGTCGTGGAAGAGAGCCGTGCCCTACGGGAGTTGGTCGCCGACCGGCAGCAGTCCTATGACGCCCTCCTCGACCGGCACCTCGCCCTCCATCGCGCGGCCTACGCCCGCGTCGCCCTCGATCTCCACGCCGACGATGCCGAACGTGCCCTTCCCGGCAGCGAGTTGCTGAAGCGGCCCCACAGTCCTGCCCTCCTCGAACGGCTCTTCGCCGCCGGCCGGTATCACCTGCTCTCCTCCAGCGGGCTGCTCCCGCCCCGGCTCACCGGACTGTGGACCGGCGACTGGAACACGGCCTGGTCGGGGGCGTTCACCAACGACGCGAACCTCAACCTCCAGACCGCCTCCGCCGCGAGCGCAGCTCTCCCCGAAGTCACCGACGCGCTCGCGTCCTTGATTCATCGTCAGCTCGATGACTGGCGGGAGAACGCCCGTGCCGTCTTCGGCGCCCGGGGTGTCGTCGCGCCCGCGCACACCGACGGCGAGTCCGGGCTGTCGTACCACTTCAGCCTGGAGTACCCGCTGCACCTCTGGACAGCGGGCGCGGACTGGCTGCTCAAGCCGCTCGTCGACCACGACGAGACACGCGGCGCACGCGATCCGCGTACCGCCGCCGTACTCGCCGAAGTCGCTCTGTTCTACGAGGACTTCCTCAGTCGTACCGACGCAGGCGGCCAACTCGTCGTCGTGCCCTCCTACTCACCCGAGAACCGTCCGGCGAACGCCAACGCCAGTTGGGGCGCGATCAACGCGGCGATGGATCTCTCCGCCGCTCGGCACGCACTTCACACCGCCGCCGCCTACCACCAGGGCACTCCCGACGCGGCCCGCTGGCTCGCCCTCGCCGACCGGCTGCCGCCGCACCGGGTCAACTCCCAAGGCGCGCTTGCCGAATGGGCCTGGCCGGGTCTCGACGACACCTACGACCACCGGCATCTCAGTCACCTCTACGGTGTCTGGCCGCTCGACGAGATCAACCCGTACGACACCCCGCGGCTCGCCGCCGCCGCGCACCGCGCGCTCCAACTCCGGGGCGCCGAGAACGATTCCGCGCACGGGCACCTCCACCACGCGCTTGTCGCCGCCCGGCTCCGGGACGGTGAGCGGGTGGCGCACGCCCTCGGCCAGGTGCTCGACGGCGACTTCTTCCACGCCTCCCTCATGAGCGCGCACTACCCGAACCGTGACGTCTACAACGCGGACGCCGCGCACACCCTGCCGGCGCTGCTCGTCGAGGCGCTCGTGCAGTCCACCCCGGACCGGCTGGTCCTGCTGCCCGCACTCCCGGCGGCGTATCCGCACGGTCAACTCACCGGCGTACGCACGAGGTTCGGGGCGGAGGTCGATCTGAGCTGGGCGCCCCACTCCGCCACCGCGCTGATCCGGCCGTCCCGAACTCACCGCGTCGAACTCCGGACTTCCTCCGGCACGGAGCCGCTCGACCTCGTGGCCGGAGAAGACCGCGTCCTCACCCTGGGGGCGCGGTAGCCACTCGCAGTTCCCCCCACCCATGGAAGGGACACCATGGCAACACGCAAGCTGGGCCGCGTACTTACGGCCGTTCTCGCCCCCGCTCTCGCGCTCGGCGCCACCGTCGCACTCGCCTCGGCCCCCGCCTCCGCCGCGGTCTGGAGCTCGTGCGCCCAGTACGGCAACACGACCCTGAACGGCTACACGCTCTACAACAACATCTGGGGCTCCGGCGCCGGCAGCCAGTGCATCTGGGCCAACTCCGGTACCAACTGGGGCGTCAACGCCAACCACCCCAACACCGGCGGCATCAAGTCCTACCCCAACGCCAAGAAGGTGATCAACAAGTCGATCACCTCGCTGGGTTCGCTCACCAGCAGCTACAACGTCACGGTGCCGTCGTCCGGCGCGTACAACACGTCGTACGACATCTGGGACACCAACTACGACTACGAGATCATGCTCTGGATGAACAAGACCGGAGCCGTCGGCCCGCTCGGTACCTCGCAGGGCACCCTCACCCTGGGCGGTCACACCTGGACCGTCTACAAGGGCAACAACGGCGCCAACGACGTGTTCTCGTTCGTGCGCACCTCGAACTCCAGCTCCGGCACGGTCAACGTCCTGCCGATCCTCAAGTGGATCAAGGACACCAAGGGCTGGTTCGGCAACGTGACCATCGGGGACCTGCAGTTCGGCTTCGAGATCACGTCCTCGTCCGGCGGGCTCGACTTCACCACCAACAGCGAGAGCGTCACCAGTAGTTGACCCATCCCGGCAGTCCGGTACTTCGCTCAGCCGTCCGGTCCTCGTGCTCCGCGAGGGCCGGGCGGTGCCACGACGAGTGCGGCGACCCAGCAGCCGAGCGCGGTCAGCACCAGGCCGAACACCGCCGGATTGACGTACCCGGGAACGGTGTTGGCGACGTAGCTGCCCCCGCCCGTCATCTCGCAGTCGAACCTGAGCGGGGCGAAGCCCACGGAGTAGTCCACGACATGAGCGGCTCTGGGGTCCACCGGCCCGCCTTCCTCCCCGTTGGTCGTACGGCAGGGCAGCATCGGCGAGGAGTCGGCGCCGCCGTCCTCGGCCTGGAGGATCGCGCCCAGGACGTAGAGCAGACCCCAGAGATACAGGGCGAACGCGGCGAGGCCCGCAGCAAAGGCGAGCTTGCGTAACACCATCGGAGGAGTCCAGCAGAACAAGATCGGTACGGCTGTGACGGACCCCACAGTTCCGCACAACGGAAGCGTCACGGCTCGGGCGCCCGCCCCCAACGGGCGCCCTGGCCTCTACTCCGTCACCGGCAGCGTCGCCTCGTCCCGCAGGAACAGCGGGATCCGGTCCAGCGGCGCGTCGACCGTGACCGCCGTTCCGCCCTCGTACGTCTCGCCCGTCCACGCGTCCGTCCACCACGCGCCCGCCGGGAGATAGGCCGTACGGACCGTGGCGCCCGCCGTCAGCACCGGCGCGACCAGCAGGTCCGGGCCGAAGAGGTACGCGTCGTCGACCGACCAGGTCGCCGGGTCCCGGGGGAACTCCAGGAACAGCGGGCGCATCACCGGCAGCCCCTCCTCGTGCGCGGCCCGCATCACGTCCAGGACGTACGGCTTCAGGCGCTCGCGCAGCCGCAGGTACTTCTCCAGGATCGGCAGGGCCCGATCGCCGTACGACCAGACCTCGTTGGGGCCGCCGGTCATGTCGGGGCCGAGCGGCATGCCCGGGTCGCGGAAGCCGTGCAGGCGCATCAGCGGGGACAGGGCGCCGAACTGGAACCAGCGGACCATGACCTCCTGGTACGCCGGGTCGTCCGGGTCGCCGCCGTGGAAGCCGCCGATGTCGGTGTTCCACCAAGGGATGCCGGAGAGTGCGGTGTTGAGGCCCGCGGCGATCTGGCGGCGCAGGGTCGGGAAGTCGGTGCCTATGTCACCCGACCAGAGCGCGGCACCGTGGCGCTGACTGCCCGCCCACGCCGAGCGGTTGAGGGTGATGACCTCGTCGTCACCGATGCCTTCGGCGCGCAACCCCTCCGCGAACGCACGGGAGTTCTCGGCCGGGTAGATGTTGCCGACCTCCAGGCCCGGGCCCGCCCAGTAGCGCAGGTTCTCCGGGAAGCCCGGCTTCAGCTCGGGCTCGCACGCGTCCAGCCAGAAGGCCGTAATGCCGTACGGCACAAGGTAGTTGTCGCGGATCTTCGACCACAGGAAGTCGCGGGCCTCGGGGTTGGTGGCGTCGTAGAAGGCCACCTGGACCGTCGACGCGACCCCCTTGTCCGGCCAGTCGGCGTGGGCCATCGGGCCGTACTGGGTGCCGATGAGGTAGCCGCGCTGTTCCAGCACCGAGTGGTTCTCGCTGAGGGGGGAGACGGAGGGCCAGACGCTCACCACCAACTTCACGCCCATCTCGTCCAGTTCGCGGACCATCGCCGCCGGGTCGGGCCACTCGGCCGGGTCGAACTTCCAGTCGCCCAGGTGCGTCCAGTGGAAGAAGTCGCAGACGATCGCGGAGAGGGGGAGTTCCCGGCGCTTGTACTCCCTTGCCACGGCGAGGAGTTCGGCCTGGGTGCGATAGCGCAGCTTGCACTGCCAGAAGCCCGCCGCCCACTTGGGGAGCATCGGCGTACGGCCCGTCACCGCGCTGTAGCGGCGCTGGCCGTCGGCCGGGTCGCCCGCGGTGATCCAGTAGTCGATCTGCCGGGCCGAATCGGCCACCCAGCGGGTGCCGTTGCCGGCCAGCTCCACGCGGCCGATCGCCGGGTTGTTCCACAGCAGGGTGTAGCCGCGGCTGGAGACCAGCACCGGGATGCCGACCTCGGCGTTGCGCTGGACCAGGTCGAGGACCAGCCCCTTCTGGTCCAGCTGGCCGTGCTGGTGCTGGCCGAGGCCGTACAGCTTCTCGTCCTCGTACGCGGCGAAGCGCTGCTCCAGGCGGTGGTGGCCGTTGCCGACCGCCGTGTAGAGCCGCGAGCCGGGCCACCAGAAGTGGGCGCGGGCCTCGGCTAGGAGTTCGGTGGAGTCGTCGGTGCGCAGGAAGCGGACCAGACCCTCGGCGTCGACGTGGACGGTCAACTTGCCCACGATCAGCGTCCCTTGACCGTCCTCGATCTTGACGCTGGCCTCGGTGGCCGGCGCCTCGTCGAGGAGTGCGCCCGGCAGCCCGTCGAGCAGCGGACCGCCGAGCCGGGCCCTGACCCGGACCGCGTCAGGCCCCCACGGCTCGATCCGCAGGGTCTCCTGACGGCCACTCCACTCCAGCGCGCCGTCCCGCTCACGGAAGGTGCCGACGGTGGGCGACGACTGCGCGAGGCTGACCGCACCCGCGCCCTGAATGGTCTGGTTTTCGGCAGGCTGATTCACGAGAGGGCTCCTGTGAGAAGAGCAGACAGAGGAGTTGCAGACGGAGGAGTTGCGGACATGGCGGTGCCCTGGCGGCGGCACAGGGGTGGAGCTCTGAGGTCGGAAAAGGGGTCAGGAAACTGCGGGTGCTGGTCCCGTACTCGCCCGCACCGTCAACTCCGGTGCGATCAGCACGACTTCGTCGCTGCCGCGGCCGTCCAGCTTGGCCACCAGGTGCTCCACGGCGTAACGGCCCATCTCCTGCGCGGGGATGGCGACGGACGTCAGCCGCACCGAGGCCTGGGTGGCGACCTGGTCGGGGCAGACCGCGACCACCGACACGTCCTCCGGCACGGCCCGGCCCTGCTGGCGCAGCAGGGCGAGCAGCGGCTCGACCGCCGACTCGTTCTGCACGACGAAGCCCGTGGTGCCGGGGCGCTCGTCGAAGATCCGGGCCAGGGTCATCGTCATCGCGTCGTACCCGCCCTCGCACGGCCGGTGCAGCACCCGCAGGCCCAACTCCCTTGCCCGGGAGCGGAGTCCGTCGAGGGTGCGTTCGGCGAAGCCGGTGTGCCGTTCGTAGACGCCGGGTGCCTCGCCGATGACGGCGATGTCCTGGTGGCCGAGCTTGGCGAGGTGCTCGACGCACAGCGCGCCGGTCGCCCCGAAGTCGAGGTCGACGCAGGTCAGTCCGGTGGTGTCGGCGGGGAGGCCGATGAGCACGGAGGGCTGGTCGGTGCCGCGCAGCAACGGCAGCCGCTCGTCGGCGAGTTCGACGTCCATCAGGATCATCGCGTCGGCGAGTCCGCTGCCGGTGACCCGGCGCACCGCGTCGGGACCCTCCTCGCCGGTGAGCAGCAGCACGTCGTAGCCGTGCAGGCGGGCGGTGGTCGCCACTGCGATGGCGATCTCCATCATCACCGGCACGTACATGTCGGTGCGCAGCGGCACCATCAGCGCGATGATGTTCGACCGGCTGCTGGCCAGGGCGCGGGCGCCCGCGTTCGGGTGGTAGCCCAGCTCGCGGATGCTCTGCTCGACCCGCTGCCGGGTGGCTCCGGAGATGGACCGCTTGCCGCTGAGGACATAGCTCACCGTGCTCGCCGAGACTCCGGCGTGCTGGGCGACCTCGGCGAGGGTGACCATCCAGCTCTCCAAGCTTTGTGAAGCGCTTCGACAGTGCGCGTTGCTGACAAGGGCGGGTGAGGGTGGTTCGACATTAGCTTCAGGCGGTGTGGGGTGTCCATAGGTTGTCGAAGCGCTTCGACACTTTCTCCGGACACCGGGCTCGACTGCTCGGGAAAACCGGGCCCGGCGGGATTCTCCGCGCCGGGGAGGCAACCTCGGGGCGGGTCGGCGGCCACTGAGAGGTCGTAACGGCCGCTGACGGGTCGTAGACGAACCGTCCCTCGGAAGGACCCCCGATGCAACACCGCAGACCACGCCTGTCGAAGAAGCGGAAGGCGCTGGTCGCCACCGCGGTGGCCCTCGCTGCCGTCGCCGGTGTCACCGTCGCCCAGGCGGGTGAGTCGAGCAAGAAGTGCACGGCCGATGACACGGTCACCCTCGGCAAGTACTACGTCAACAACAACCAGTGGGGCCGGGACAAGGCCACCGGCAACCAGTGCGTGTGGGACAACTCCCAGTCGGGGTCCACGATTTCGTGGGGTACGTCCTTCAGCTGGGCCAACAACAGCGAGGGCACCGACGCGGACGTGAAGACGTTCGCCAGTACCGTCCTCGGCTGGCACTGGGGCTGGAAGGTCGACAAGGCGACCACCGGGTTGCCGATCCGCGTCGGTGACCGGAAGAGCGTGAAGACCAGCTGGGAGTTCGCTCTCAGCAGCAACCCGGGCACGCTCGACGTGGCGTACGACCTGTGGCTGCACTCCAAGAACACCGCCGACTGGGCGGACCAGCCCACCGACGAGATCATGATCTGGCTCAACCGGCAGGGCGGCGCGGGCCCGCTCGGCACCAAGTACGGCAGCGTCAGTCTCGACGGCGCGATGTGGGACATCTACCAGGGCAACATCGGCTGGAACGTGTACTCCTTCGTCCGCACCGCCAACACCACCAAGGCGACCCTGAACATCGACGACTTCACCCAGGCCCTCGTCCGGCGCAAGCTGCTGAGCAACGACAAGTACCTCTCCGGCATCGAGTCCGGCACCGAGGTCTTCAAGGGCTCGGGGCGGCTTGACACAAAGGCGTACTCCGTCGACATCGGCTGAACGGACGCGCGAAGGGTGGCTGCTTCGCGGTGGATCGGGTACATACGAACGGGTAGCACCCGTCGGTAACCGCCATGGTCCGAGGGCCCGATTCGCGGCGAGGTGAGCCTCATGTCCGCTCCATCCAGCAAACCCACCGTCACCGAGCGAGAAGCCCGGCAGGTGGCGGAAGCGGCCCGGGAACAGGACTGGCGCAAGCCCAGCTTCGCCAAGGAACTGTTCCTCGGCCGCTTCCGGCTCGACCTGATCCATCCCCACCCCCTCCCGCCTGCCGAGGACTCCCGGCGCGGCGAGGAGTTCCTCGCGAAGCTGCGCGTCTTCTGCGAGACCCAGATCGACGCCGCCCGCATCGAACGCGAGGCGCGCATCCCCGACGAGGTCATCAGCGGCCTCAAGGAGATCGGCGCCCTCGGCATGAAGATCGACACCAAGTACGGCGGCCTCGGCCTCACCCAGGTGTACTACAACAAGGCGCTGGCCCTCGCGGGCTCCGCCTGCCCTGCCGTCGGTGTGCTGCTCTCCGCCCACCAGTCGATCGGCGTACCGCAGCCGCTGAAGCTGTTCGGCACGGACGAGCAGAAGGCGGAGTTCCTGCCCCGCTGCGCCCGCACCGCCATCAGCGCCTTCCTGCTCACCGAACCGGACGTCGGCTCCGACCCGGCGCGGCTCGCGACCAGCGCGGTACCGGACGGGGACGCGTACGTCCTCGACGGCGTGAAGCTCTGGACCACGAACGGCGTGATCGCCGACCTGCTGGTCGTGATGGCCCGGGTGCCGAAGAGCGAGGGCCACAAGGGCGGCATCACGGCGTTCGTCGTGGAGTCCGACTCGCCCGGCATCACCGTCGAGAACCGCAACTCCTTCATGGGCCTGCGCGGCATCGAGAACGGCGTCACCCGCTTCCACCAGGTCCGGGTCCCGGCGGCCAACCGCATCGGCCCCGAGGGTGCGGGCCTGAAGATCGCCCTCACCACCCTCAACACCGGCCGCCTCTCGCTCCCCGCGTCCTGCGTCGCGGCCGGCAAGTGGTGCCTGAAGATCGCCCGCGAGTGGTCGGCGGCGCGTGAGCAGTGGGGCAGGCCGATCGCCGAGCACGAGGCGGTGGGCGCGAAGATCTCCTTCATCGCGGCGACGACTTTCGCCCTGGAGGCCGTACTCGACCTGTCCTCGCAGATGGCCGACGAGGACCGCAACGACATCCGCATCGAGGGCGCGCTGGCCAAGCTCTTCTCCTCCGAGATGGGCTGGCTCATGGCCGACGAGCTGGTCCAGATCCGCGGCGGCCGGGGCTTCGAGACGGCCGAATCCCTCGCGGCCCGCGGCGAGAAGGCGGTCCCCGCCGAACAGGTCCTGCGCGACCTCCGCATCAACCGCATCTTCGAGGGCTCGACGGAGATCATGCACCTCCTCATCGCCCGCGAGGCCGTCGACGCCCACCTCAAGGTCGCCGGCGACCTCATCGATCCCGACAAGTCCCTCCAGGACAAGGCGAAAGCGGGCGCCAACGCGGGCGTCTTCTACGCCAAGTGGCTCCCGAAGCTCGTCGCGGGCAGCGGCCAACTCCCGGGCACCTACGGCGAGTTCCGCCACGGCATCGACCTCTCCCGGCACTTGCGCTATGTCGAGCGCAACGCCCGCAAACTGGCCCGCTCCACCTTCTACGCCATGTCCCGCTGGCAGGGCCGCATGGAGACCAAGCAGGGTTTCCTGGGCCGGATCGTCGACATCGGCGCCGAACTCTTCGCGATGAGCGCGGTCTGCGTACGGGCCGAACTCCTGCGCACCCAGGGCGATCACGGCCGCGAGGCCTACCAACTCGCCGACGCCTTCTGCGAACAGTCCCGCATCCGCGTCGAGGAACTCTTCGGCCGGCTGTGGACCAACACCGACGACATCGACCACAAGGTCGTCAAGGGCGTCATGGGCGGCGCGTACACCTGGCTGGAGGAAGGCATCGTCGACCCGTCGGGCGAGGGACCGTGGATCGCCGATGCCTCCGACGGTCCGAGCAAGGTGGAGAACGTGCACCGAACCATCAACTGACCCCGGATCAGCAGTACTTGTCGCTCGGATCCCGCGTCGTCCACGAACAGGTGTCGACCTTGCTGCCGTTGGACTTCGTCAGCGTCGCGGTGTCCGTGCCCTTGCCGGCGTGCACCTCGCCACCCCGCCGGCGGCCTCGGCCGGGGTGCTGAGCAGGTGCCGGTGAGTATCGCCGCGCCCGCTGAGCGGACCTGGTGAAGTCGGCTGCGGTTCGGTAGCGCCCTGAAGGGGCGCGGGGCTGCATATATCAGCGGCTCCGCCGCGGGGCGCGACCAGCCACGACGGACCCGCAGCCGACGCACCGGACCGCCAGCGGAGCGCTTGGCGCGGGCAGGGCAGCGCGTATCCGCATGGAGAATCCCCCCAGGACGTCGTCCATGCGCCGGTCGTCCACCGGCGCAGGACTGAAGTGTTATCACGCGACCTTCACGCCGTATTCACAAAGGGGGATTTCCCTTCAATCACCGACGAGAGCCGATAAGCCACCCGCCCGAGGGAACCGCTGTCCCCCCGGCCACCCGTTGCGGCAACAATGGAGGGATGAGCGACAGTCCAGCACCCCTCGCCGACCCACATCTCGTCTACGACCCCGTCGTGGGCGACGGTCCCAAGGCCCTGGTGATCCTCGGGTCCACCGGGTCCATCGGCACCCAGGCCATCGACCTGGTGCTGCGCAACCCGGACCGCTTCAAGGTCACCGCACTCTCCGCGAACGGCGGCCGGGTCGGGCTTCTCGCCGAGCAGGCGTACCAGCTCAGGGTGCGGACGGTCGGGGTCGCCCGCGAGGACGTCGTACCGGCACTGCGCGAGGCGCTCGCCGCGCAGTACGGCGCGGGGGAGCCGCTCCCCGAGATCCTGGCCGGACCGGACGCGGCCACCCAACTCGCCGCCTCCGACTGCCACACCGTGCTGAACGGCATCACCGGATCCATCGGCCTCGCGCCCACCCTCGCCGCCCTGGAGGCGGGCCGTGTCCTCGCGCTCGCCAACAAGGAGTCGCTCATCGTCGGCGGCCCGCTGGTGAAGGCGCTGGCCAAGCCGGGGCAGATCATCCCGGTGGACTCCGAGCACGCGGCGCTCTTCCAGGCCCTCGCGGCCGGTACCCGCGCGGATGTCCGCAAGCTCGTCGTCACCGCGTCCGGCGGCCCTTTCCGCGGCCGTAGCAAAGCGGACCTGGCTCGAGTGACCGTAGAAGAGGCCCTCGCGCACCCCACCTGGGCGATGGGCCCGGTGATCACGATCAACTCCGCGACCTTGGTGAACAAGGGGCTGGAGGTGATCGAGGCGCACCTGCTGTACGACATTCCCTTCGATCGCATTGAGGTGGTCGTGCACCCGCAGTCGTATGTCCACTCGATGGTGGAATTCACGGACGGTTCGACACTCGCCCAGGCGACGCCCCCCGACATGCGTGGGCCGATCGCCATCGGGCTCGGCTGGCCCGAGCGGGTCCCGGACGCGGCGCCCGCGTTCGACTGGAGCAAGGCGTCGACGTGGGAGTTCTTCCCGCTCGACACCGACGCTTTTCCGTCGGTCGGGCTGGCCCGGCAGGTGGGACAGCTCGCGGGCACGGCCCCGGCGGTGTTCAATGCGGCGAACGAGGAGTGCGTGGAGGCGTTCCGCGCGGGCGCGCTGCCGTTCAACGGAATCATGGAGACGGTGACACGGGTGGTCGAGGAACACGGGACACCGGCCACGGGAACTTCACTGACCGTGCCCGACGTCCTTGAAGCGGAGACCTGGGCACGCGCCCGGGCCCGCGAACTGACAGCGCAGACGACCACGGCGAACGCGGAGGCGCGTGCATGACAGCCCTGATGATGATCCTCGGCATAGTCGTCTTCGCGGTCGGCCTGCTGGTCTCGATCGCCTGGCACGAGCTGGGGCATCTCTCGACGGCGAAGCTCTTCGGCATCCGGGTGCCCCAGTACATGGTCGGCTTCGGCCCGACCATCTGGTCCAAGCGGAAGGGCGACACCGAGTACGGCTTCAAGGCCATCCCGTTCGGCGGCTACATCCGCATGATCGGCATGTTCCCGCCCGGCCCCGACGGCAGGATCGAGTCCCGCTCCACCTCGCCCTGGCGCAGCATGATCGAGGACGCCCGCTCGGCGGCCTTCGAGGAGCTGGAGCCCGGCGACGAGTCCCGCCTGTTCTACACACGCAAGCCCTGGAAACGGGTCATCGTGATGTTCGCGGGCCCCTTCATGAACCTCATCCTGGCGGTGGCGCTCTTCCTCACCGTCCTGATGGGCTTCGGCATCTCGCAGCAGACCAACACGGTCAGCTCGGTCTCCGAGTGCGTCATCGCGCAGAGCCAGAACCGCGACACCTGCAAGAAGACCGACAAGGCGTCCCCGGCGGCGGCAGCGGGCCTCAAGGCCGGCGACAAGATCCTCAGCTTCAACGGCGTCAAGACGACGGACTGGAACAAGCTCTCCGACCTGATCCGGGCCGCCCCCGGCAAGACGGTCCCGATCGTCGTGGAGCGCAAGGGCCAGGCCCTGACCCTGCACGCGAAGATCGCGTCGAACCAGGTCGCCAAGAAGGACTCCAGCGGCCAGATCGTCCAGGGCCAGTACGTCACCGCCGGCTTCCTCGGCTTCAGCGCGGCCACCGGCATCGTCCGCCAGGACTTCGGCGACTCGGTCACCTGGATGGGAGACCGCATGGGCGAGGCTGTCGACTCCATCGCGGCCCTCCCCGGCAAGATCCCGGCCCTGTGGAACGCGGCCTTCGACGGCGCCCCCCGTCAGGCCGACTCCCCGATGGGCGTGGTCGGCGCGGCCCGCGTGGGCGGCGAGATCTTCACGCTCGACATCCCGCCCACCCAGCAGTTGGCCATGGCCCTGATGCTGGTGGCAGGCTTCAACCTCTCCCTGTTCCTCTTCAACATGCTCCCGCTGCTCCCGCTCGACGGCGGGCATGTCGCGGGCGCGCTGTGGGAGGCGCTGCGGCGGAACCTGGCGAAGGTGCTCAAGCGCCCGGACCCGGGCCCGTTCGATGTGGCGAAGCTGATGCCGGTCGCGTATGTGGTGGCGGGGATCTTCGTCTGCTTCACCCTGCTCGTCCTGGTGGCGGACGTGGTTAACCCAGTCAAAATCTCCTAGCCATTCATAGTTCGTGGCGGCCCGGCATCTTCTGTGCCGGGCCGCTCTCCATTGAGTGGGTTTACGGCCGGGATGTGCTCGGGCGCGCACGGTTGACGTAATCTCGAAGCCTGGAGCCCGCTGTTCCGGGACCGGGGCCTTGATCCACGACTTGGGGTTGCACAGCAGATGACTGCGATTTCTCTCGGCATTCCGTCCGTACCGACCCGGCTCGCCGAGCGCCGCAAGAGCCGGCAGATCCAGGTCGGCACCGTGGCGGTCGGCGGCGACGCGCCGGTGTCCGTGCAGTCCATGACGACGACCCGCACGTCGGACATCGGGGCGACGCTCCAGCAGATCGCCGAGCTGACCGCGTCCGGCTGCCAGATCGTCCGCGTGGCCTGTCCGACGCAGGACGACGCCGACGCCCTCTCGACGATCGCGCGCAAGTCGCAGATCCCGGTCATCGCGGACATCCATTTCCAGCCGAAGTACGTCTTCGCGGCGATCGAGGCGGGCTGTGCGGCGGTCCGGGTGAACCCCGGCAACATCAAGCAGTTCGACGACAAGGTCAAGGAGATCGCGCGGGCCGCGAAGGACCACGGCACGCCGATCCGCATCGGCGTGAACGCGGGCTCGCTGGACGCTCGACTCCTGAAGAAGTACGGCAAGGCGACCCCCGAGGCGCTCGCCGAGTCGGCTCTCTGGGAGGCGTCCCTCTTCGAGGAGCACGGCTTCCAGGACATCAAGATCTCCGTCAAGCACAACGACCCGGTCGTGATGGTCGAGGCGTACCGCCAGCTCGCGGCCCAGTGCGACTACCCGCTCCACCTCGGCGTCACCGAGGCCGGGCCCGCCTTCCAGGGCACGATCAAGTCGGCGGTGGCGTTCGGCGCGCTGCTCTCGCAGGGCATCGGCGACACGATCCGCGTCTCGCTCTCCGCCCCGCCGGTGGAGGAGGTCAAGGTCGGAAACCAGATCCTGGAGTCCCTGAACCTCAAGCCCCGCCGCCTGGAGATCGTGTCGTGTCCGTCGTGCGGTCGCGCGCAGGTCGACGTGTACAAGCTGGCCGAGGAGGTCACGGCGGGCCTTGAGGGCATGGAGGTCCCGCTGCGGGTCGCGGTCATGGGCTGTGTCGTCAACGGCCCCGGCGAGGCCCGCGAGGCCGACCTCGGTGTCGCCTCCGGCAACGGCAAGGGCCAGATCTTCGTCAAGGGCGAGGTCATCAAGACGGTGCCCGAGTCGAAGATTGTGGAGACGCTGATCGAGGAGGCGATGAAGATCGCTGAGCAGATGGAGGCGGACGGCGTCGCCTCCGGCGAACCCACGGTGGCCGTCGCCGGCTGAGGGACGAGGGTAGTTGGAAAAGTGTGACACTTTCGCCGAAAGTGTCACACTTTTTTTAGGTACCTAGGTCGGCCCAGACGGACTTGCCGGGAGCGCGCGCGACGACACCCCAGCGCGAGGAGAGCGCCTCGACCAGCAGCAGCCCCCGCCCGGACTCACAGTCCCCCTCGCCCCGCCCCATCGGCTCAGGCAGCCGCTCCCCTCGCGTGTCACTGACCACCAGACGGAGGGTGTACGACGTTCCGGGCGCCCCCGCCTCGACAAGACTCAGGTGAAAATCCCGCCCCGGCACATGCCCGTGCCGCACCGCGTTCGCGACCAACTCGGCCGCGATCAGCGTGACCGTCTCGTTGACGGCGTCGCCGTACGGGTAACCCCAGTCGTGCAACCGATGCGAGACCAGCCGTCTGGCCAGCCGCGCCCCGCGCGGGGTGGACGTGAACCGCATGGTGAACTCGTGCAGGGGAAACGGGAGTTGTGGCATATGCCGGTCCAGGGGAGTCGGTGACTTCATGCCACCACGGTCCCGTGGCGTGCGTAGCGTTGAACAGCGGCGACGCGGTGACCGTCACGCGCTGTACGCGTACGGCTGCGATTTGTACGCGGTTGCGCCGTGACTGGTGGTGGGCCCCGGGCAATGAGGTGTGCATGAGCGAAGAAGAGGCAGCAGCCGAGGGGGAAGCGCCGGAGGCGGGAGCGGGGGTATTGCACGTCTTCGGGCGGCAGTTGAAGCGGTTCCGGGTACGGGCGGGGACGGAGCGGGCGCAACTCGGGGCACTCACCGGGTACTCGGCGTCGACGATCGCCTCGTATGAGCAGGGAAGGCGGATTCCATCCGGGAGATTCATCGCGAAGGCTGATGAAGTGCTGGGCGCGGAGGGGGTGTTGGCCGAGTTCGTGGAGGAGATGGAGAGGGCCCAGTATCCGGCTTTCTTCCAGGACGCCGCCGAGCTGGAGAAGAAGGCGGTCTCCCTCCACTTCTTCGCTGTGCAGGGGGTTCCCGGTCTGTTGCAGACGGAGGAGTACGCGCGGGCGGTGTTCACCATGTGGCGTCCCCTGCTGACCGAGGCGACCATCGAGCAGCGGGTGGAGGCGAGGTTGGCGCGGCAGAAGGTCTTCGCCCGGAAACCGGCACCCACCATGTCCTTCGTGATGGAGGAGTCCGTCGTGCGCAAGCGTCTGGGCGGATCGGCCGTCTGGCGGGGGCAGTTGGAGCAGATCCTGCTCGTCGGTGAGCGGCGGCATGTGCAGATCCAGATCATGCCGGATGTCCGTGAGGAGCATGCCGCGATGGATGGCCCATTCAGCTTGATCGAGACGGAGAAAGGGCGCAGGATCGCCTATGCGGAGGTGCACCAGTACAGCCGCCTCTTCACTGACCGTAAGACGGTCAGGGAGCTGGAGGAGCAGTACAGCCTCCTGCGCGCCCAGGCTCTGACCCCGCGCGAATCGCTGGCCCTTGTAGAGAAGTTGCTTGGAGAGACATGAACGTCGAAGAGCCGTCCAGGCTGATGTGGTTCAAGAGCAACTACAGCAGCGGCGACGGCGGCGAATGCGTCGAGGTCGCCCTCACCTGGCACAAGTCCAGCTACAGCAGCGGGGCTGGTGGCGAATGCGTAGAGATCGCCGCCTGCCCCACCACCATCCACGTACGGGATTCCAAGCGCCTCCCGGATCACGGCGGAGCCGCCCTCACCCTCGCCCCCGCCAGCTGGGATGCCTTCCTCGGGTTCGCCGCCCGGAGGTGACCGCGGCCGGGCGGCGCTGCCTGCCTCTGCCGGGTAAGGTGCAGAGATCCGCAGAACCCAGGGTGAGGCTCCTGACCGTGTTGACCCAGACCACCTCTCGGGTGCTCGAACCGAGCGACCTGGACGCCGCGCTCGCCGTGCTCGACCGCGAGCCGGTCACGAACGCCTTCGTGACCTCGCGGGTGCAGGTCGCGGGCCTAGACCCCTGGCGGCTCGGCGGCGAGATGTGGGGCTGGTACGAGGACGGCATGCTGACGTCCCTCTGCTACGCGGGGGCCAACCTCGTCCCGATCTGCGCGACCCCCAGAGCCGTCCGCGCCTTCGCCGACCGCGCCCGCAGGGCAGGCCGCCGCTGTTCCTCGATCGTCGGCCCCGCCGAGGCCACCGCCCAACTCTGGCGGCTCCTCGAACCGAGCTGGGGCCCGGCCCGCGAGGTCCGCGCCCACCAGCCCCTCATGGTCGCCGACTGCATGCCCACCGACATCGCCGCCGATCCGTACGTCCGCCGCATCCGCAAGGACGAGATGGACACGATCATGCCGGCGTGCGTGGCGATGTTCACCGAGGAGGTGGGCGTCTCCCCGCTGGCCGGAGACGGGGGCCTCCTCTACCAGGCCCGAGTGGCCGAACTCGTAGGCTCCGGGCGCTCGTTCGCCCGCCTCGACGAGTACGGCAAGGTCGTCTTCAAGGCGGAGATCGGCGCGGCAACACCCAAGGCCTGCCAGATCCAGGGCGTCTGGGTGGCTCCCGAGTACCGGGGGATGGGCGTGGCGGCCCCCGCGATGGCATCCGTACTGCGCTACGCGCTCGCGGACGTCTCCCCGATGGTCAGCCTCTACGTGAACGACTTCAACACCCCGGCGCGACGGGCGTACTTGAGGGTCGGCTTCCAAGAGGTCGGCGCCTTCATGAGCATCCTGTTCTAGAGGCTTTTAGGGGCGCGGGGAACTGCGCGCCCAGCCACATACGACCGGCACCCGAAAGACAACCGTCACACCCCTGTACTCTCCCCACATGCGATTTCCCGGTCACGGTCACCGCCACCCCCAAGACGTCGTGATCGGCCCCCTGGACCTCTCGGCCCACGTGGACGAAGCCCTCGCCGTACAGGCCCTCGCCTTCGGCCTGGGCCAGGACGAAGTAGCGGTACGACGCCAGATCGTCCTGCGCCACATGACCTACCCCGGCGCCCGCGCCCTCGGCGCCACCACCGAGGGCCGACTGGTCGGCTTCGTCTACGGCATGCCCAACAACCGCACCCACTGGTGGTCCACGGTCGTAGAGCCGTACCTCCGAACCCGCGACCACGACGAGTGGCTCGACAACTCCTTCGTGATCACCGAGTTGCACGTCCACCCGCACTACCAGAACCGCGGCGCGGGCCGTTCCCTGATCACCACCATCACGGACGCCGCCACCGAACCCCGCTCGATCCTCTCCGCGATCGACACGGACAGCCCGGCCCGCGGCCTCTACCGCTCCCTCGGCTACGAGGACCTCGCCCGCCAGGTCCTGTTCCCGAGCGCCCCCAAGCCGTACGCAGTCATGGGCGCCCCGCTGCCACTCTGCCGCCGCTAACCGATTTCCACCGGCACAGCACGCCCGGCTAACCTCCTAGCCATCACCCTTTCCCGGCAGGAGTACAGGAACCATGGCGAACGCACCGGTCCAGCGCATGTCCCAGTTGATGGCGAAGACGCTGCGCGACGACCCGGCGGACGCCGAGGTCCTCAGTCACAAGCTGCTCGTGCGGGCCGGCTACGTCCGCCGTACCGCGGCCGGTATCTGGTCGTGGCTGCCGCTGGGCAAGAAGGTCCTCTCCAACGTCGAGCGGATCGTGCGTGAGGAGATGGACGCGATCGGCGCCCAGGAGGTGCTGCTCCCCGCGATCCTGCCCCGCGAGCCGTACGAGGCGACCGGCCGCTGGGAGGAGTACGGCCCCGAGCTGTTCCGCCTCAAGGACCGCAAGGGCGGCGACTACCTCCTCGGCCCCACCCACGAGGAGATCTTCACGCTGATCGTGAAGGACCAGGCGTCCTCCTACAAGGACCTGCCGGTCATCCTCTACCAGATCCAGAACAAGTACCGCGACGAGGCCCGCCCGCGGGCCGGTGTGCTGCGCGGCCGTGAGTTCCTGATGAAGGACTCGTACTCCTTCGACACGGAGGACGAGGGCCTCGCCCACTCCTACGCCCTGCACCGCGAGGCCTACCAGAAGGTGTTCGCGCGCCTCGGCCTCGACTACCGCATCTGCGCCGCGACCGCGGGCGCGATGGGCGGCTCCAAGTCGGAGGAATTCCTGGCCCCGGCCGAGGCCGGCGAGGACACCTTCGCCGACTGCCCGAACTGTGACTTCGCCGCCAACACCGAAGCGATCACCTACGAGTTGAAGCCCGTGGACGCCGCCGGCGTGCCCGCGCTCGAAGAGATCCCGACCCCCGACACCCCCACCATCGAGACCCTCGCCGCCCACCTCGGCGTCGAGGCCTCCGCCACGCTGAAGAACCTCCTCGTGAAGGTCGACGGCGAGATCGTGGCCGTAGGAGTCCCCGGTGACCGTGAGGTCGACCTCGGCAAGGTCGAGGCCCATTTCGCCCCCGCCGCAGTGGAGTTGGTGACGGCGGAGGACTTCACCGGGCGTCCCGACCTCGTGCGTGGCTACGTCGGTCCTCAGGGCCTGGGCGAGAAGGTCACGTACATCGCCGACCCGCGCGTGGCCCCCGGCACGAGCTGGATCACGGGTGCCAACAAGGAGGGCATGCACGCCAAGAACGTCGTGGCGGGCCGGGACTTCGAGGTCGGCGAGTACGTCGACGTCGTGGTCGTGCAGGAGGGCGACCCCTGCCCCAAGTGCGGCACCGGCCTCAAGCTGGACCGCGCCATCGAGATCGGCCACATCTTCCAGCTCGGCCGCAAGTACGCCGACGCCCTCAAGCTCGACGTCCTCGGCCAGCACGGCAAGCCGGTCCGCGTGACCATGGGCTCCTACGGCATCGGTGTCTCCCGCGCGGTCGCCGCCCTCGCCGAGCAGACCGCCGACGACAAGGGCCTGTGCTGGCCCGCCGAGGTCGCCCCGGCCGACGTGCACGTCGTAGCCGCGGGCAAGGCCCTCCAGACCGAACTCGCCCTGGACGTATCGGAGAAGCTGCGCGCGGCCGGCCTGCGCGTCCTGGTCGACGACCGCGCCGGGGTCTCCCCGGGCGTGAAGTTCACCGACTCGGAGCTGATCGGCGTACCGAAGATCCTGGTCGCGGGCCGCCGCTCCGCCGAGGGCGTCCTGGAACTGAAGGACCGCAGGACCGGCGAGCGCGAGGAACTGACGGTCGACGAGGCGATCGCCCGCCTGACCGCACAGCCCGCCCTGTAAGAGATCTCTCAGGGAGTTCTGCGCAGGCGTATGGGCGCCTCACAGACTTCTCTCAGGCTGGTCCCTGACCGTAGTACGTGACAGAGCGTCACTGCGGAGGGGAACGGTCATGACAGTCAAGGAGCGTGGGGCCGCTACGGCGGTCCGCAGAGGCAAGCGGCGCATCGCGGCCGCCACGGCAGCGATCACGCTGGCGGCGGCGGCCGGGGTGTTCGCCCTGGTCGGCACGATGCAGTCGGACGCGGAGGCGGACACGGCGGCGAGCACCACGACGACGACCAGCTCGTCATCGCCCTCGCCGTCCGCCTCTTCTTCAAGCTCTTCTACGTCGGACAGCTCGTCCTCATCTTCTTCGTCCTCGTCCTCGTCCTCATCGGACCTCCAGTCGTCCTCCTCCGGCGTGACGTCGTCCTCCGGCGGCTCCACCGACTCCACGTCGGGAGCGTCGTGATGAGCACACGTACGAGTACCGCGCCCCTGCGCACGACCGCCGCCGCCGACTGGCACGCCCTCGGGACCAGCGTCCGGCTGGTCGTCACCGACCCGGCCCTGTTGGACTCCTGCAACCTGCTCCTCGCCCGGCACCTCGCCGAGGTCGACGCGGCCTGCAGCAGATTCCGTACCGACTCCGAACTGACCGCGCTCGACGCCTCGTCGGGCCGCCCGGTCACCGTCAGCCCGTTGCTCGCCGAGGCGTTGGCGGTCGCGCTGCGCGCCGCCGAGGCGACGGACGGCGCGGTGGACCCGACGGTCGGCTCGGCCATGAACGCCATCGGCTACGACCGCGACTTCACCCTCGTCCAGGAGGACGACCGCCCGATCCGGCTCACCGTCAAGCGCGCCCCGGGCTGGCGCACGATCGACCTGGACCGTACGACGGGCACGGTCACCGTCCCGGCCGGTGTCCGCCTGGACCTCGGTGCCACGGCGAAGGCCTGGGCCGCCGACAAGGCGGCGGCCATGCTCGCCCAAGTGGCGGGCTGCGGAGTCCTGGTGAGCCTGGGCGGCGACACGGCCGTGGCGGGGGAGCCCCCGGCCGGCGGCTGGAACATCCGCGTCCAGGACGTCACCGGTTCCGTCGACGAGGTGCCCACCCACGGTACGTACGCCACGATCGGCCTGCGCTCCGGCGGCCTCGCCACCTCGGGCACGGCGGCGCGCCGCTGGCGCCGGGGCGGCTACGAGCTGCACCACATCGTCGACCCGCGCACCGGCCTCCCGGTCCGCAGCCCCTGGCGCACGGTCTCGGTCGCCGCGGCGACGAGCGCCGACGCCAACGCGGCGAGCACGGCGTGCCTGGTCAAGGGGGCAGGCGCGGAACGCTGGTTGACGCGCCTGGGCCTCCCGGCGCGCCTGGTGGCCCAGGACGGCACGGTCGTCACGACCCCGGGCTGGCCCACCCACCGGGCGACGACCCATGGGACCGCCGCATGAGCTCCGAGATCCTCTGGTACGCCAACCGCGCCACCGGTGCCGTCTGCCTGGTCCTCTTCACAGTCGTGGTCCTGCTCGGCATCGCGGTCCGCCTGCGCACCCGGCTCCCCGGCCTGCCCCGCTTCGGCACGGTGAACCTGCACCGCACCCTCTCCCTCTCCGCGACCGCCTTCCTGGCCCTGCACATCGCGATGGCGGTGATCGACGGCTACGTGAACATCACCGTCGTCGACGCGGTCGTCCCCTTCGTCTCCGCCTACGAACCCTTCTGGCTCGGCCTCGGCACGGTCGCCTTCGACCTGATGCTCGCGGTCCTGCTCACCAGCCTCCTCAGGGAACGCATCGGCCACCGCACCTGGCGGGCGCTCCACTGGCTGGCGTACGCCTCCTGGCCGGTCGCCCTGATCCACGGCATCGGCATCGGCACGGACACCGGTACCGACTGGATGACCTGGCTGACCGTGTCCTGCGTGGCCGCGGTGGTAGCCGCCTTCGGGATCCGCCTGGCCCACTCGGCCCGCGATTCCCGCCGCACCCCCGCAGCCCTGCTCCGCACAGCCGAAGGAGCCCGTTCATGACCACGACCACGACCTTCACCGACGTCTACATGTCCCCCCGCCTCCTCGCCCCCGGCGGCACCGCGGCCGACCTCTCCACCCACGAACTCCGCTACGGCCCACTGCAGTACGGAGATCCCGACACCCTCCTGAGAACGGTCGCCGAATCCGGCCTCACCGGCCGCGGAGGCGCCGCGTTCCCGATGTACCGCAAGCTGGTCGCGGTGGCCGACGCGAGCCGCCGAACAGGCCGCGCCCCCGTGGTCGTGGCGAACGGAGCGGAGGGCGAACCGGCCAGCCGCAAGGACAAGACGCTGCTCCGCCTCTCGCCCCATCTGGTCCTGGACGGGCTGCAGTTGGCGGCGCAGGCAGTCGGCGCGGGGGAGGCCCACCTGGCGGTGGAGGACGGCGCGTCGTACCTGGAATCGGCCCTGGCTCAGCGCAACGACCCGCTCCCCGTACAGGTCATCCGCCTGCCCAAGCGCTTCCTGTCCGGCCAGGCGTCGGCCCTCGCGCAGTACGTCTCCGGCAACGCCCCGTTGCCCCGCCACCAGCACCCGCCGGTCCGCGAACGCGGAGTGCGCAAAGCCCCCACGCTCGTCCAGAACGTCGAAACCCTGGCCCACTTGGCCCTGGTCGCCCGCTACGGCGCCGACTGGTTCCGCAGCGCGGGCACGCCCACCCAACCGGGCAGCACCCTGTGCACGTTGCACGTCACGGGTCGTGAAGTCCGGGTGGTGGAAGCCCCGTTCGGCCTCCCCCTGAACCGACTCCTGCCCCTGGACGGACTGTCCGCGGTACTGGTCGGCGGCTACCACGGCACCTGGATCCCGGCGGCAGAGGCAGCCCAACGCACCCTGGACGCAGGCGACTTGGGAGCAGGAGTCCTGGCCGCACTCCCGGCAGACCGCTGCGGCGTAGCCGAAACCGCCCGAGTCCTCCGCTACTTGGCCCTGCAATCGGCCGGCCAGTGCGGCCCTTGCCTCAACGGCCTCCCGCGCATTGCCTCCGCTTTCCAGGCCCTGGCCATCCCGGGCCCGCAGGCCAACACCCGCCAGGACGTGGCCCGTTGGTCGGGCCTGGTGGAGGGGCGGGGCGCCTGCCACCACCCCGACGGTACGGTCCGCCTGGTCCGCAGCGCGCTGACTGCTTTCGCTCCTGAACTGGACGCTCACGCAAGGGGTTTGTGCACCGCGAGCGACGCGACCCCCTTGCTCCCGATCCCGAACGAGGCCCACTGACCATGGACCAGAAGACGCCCCAGAAAATCGACATCGACTGGACAGCCTGCCAGGGACATGGCCTGTGCGCCGAGTTGCTCCCCGACCACATCACCCTGGACGAATGGGGCTACCCCTTGGTGGACGGAGCGCCAATACCGCCCCGCACTCTGAAACGCGCGCGCCGAGCGGCCTCCGACTGCCCCGTCCTAGCCCTGAAACTAACGCCCAGGGCAACCCCCTAAGGGGCGCGGGGAACTGCGCGACCAGCCCCCACGCACCTGCACTTCGAACACAACGGAAGGCCCCGAACTCACCCGCCCCAAAAATCCATAGCCACCCGCCCCTCGATCCGCCCCCGTTCATCCAACAAACACCCACCCAACTTCACCGCCCGCAAAGTCACCGCCCGATCAACAATCTCCAACCGAGACAACTTCGCCACCATCTCGCTCTCCAACCCCACCGCATCCCCCGGAGACCGCAACCACACCCCGACCAACAAATTCGCCGCCCCGCTGACCGCCGCGCACATCCGCACCTCAGGAAACCGCCCAAGCGTCCGAGCCGCCCGCTCCAACTGATCCGGCGGCACCCGCAACCACAACAACATCGTCACCGGCGCAGGAGACAGAGACCGAGCGACCTCACACCGCAACCTAATCACCCCACCTGCAAGAGCCGCCCCCAAATGCCGCCGAACGGTACTCGCGCCGACCCCCAGCCGCGAAGCCAACTCCGCATGAGAGGCACGCGCGTTCTCCCCAAGCGCAAGCAGCAGATCCCGATCCAACTCCCCGAACCGAGGCGCCATCCCCGCCGAGGACGAGGACTCCGCACCCATCAACAACCCCCGCTGCTCACGCGAGATGGCCCGAACCTGCCACCGACTCCCCTCCGCGTACATCCGCGGCGCCACCAAGGTCCGCGTCCCAACAACCCCCCGCAGCCCCGAGACCCGGTCGACGACATACCGAGACACCCCCTCCAGGCTCGACGTCACCAGATGCAGCACCAGATCACAGGGCCCCGCCACATAGTCGACGGCGGTCAACTCCGCGTCACCGGCCACTGTCCGCGCCACCCGCATCGCCTCACCCGGCGCACAGTCCACCTGCACGAACGCGAACGCCAGCCGTTCACCGACCGCCGCCCCCGGATAGGCAGTCAGCCACGCCTCACGCCGCTCGACGAGCCGCTCCCAGTGCCGCGCCACCGTCACCGGCCCGACCCCCAGCGCTCTCCCGATCAGTGACCAGGGAGCACGCGGCCGGAGCTGCAACGCGTTGACCAGGGCGAGATCGGATTCGGACAGCATGGTGGATCCCTCGGATTAATGGCCTTCGTACGGCGGATCTCTCCCAAAATCGCTGCGGTGATGCACCGCCCTCTCATCATTGCCGACCAGAAGCACGGTCCGTACGGCGCCCGACGCACGAGCGCCGGTCCGGCTGGGCAGCGTCCTGGAGTTGCGGGAGTGACCTACGAGGGGAGAGGGATGACTCTGCGAGACGACGCACACGAGCTCCAGGGCGAACTGGCCGTCCTGCGCCGGGCGTTGCACCAGGAACCGGAGATCGGCCTGCACCTGCCGCGCACGCAGGAGAAGGTACTGGCCGCACTGGACGGACTGCCGCTGGAGATCAGCACGGGCACGTCACTGTCCTCCGTGACGGCGGTCCTGCGCGGCGGAGGAACCGAGCCGGGTGGAGGAAGCGAGCCCGGCGGCCCCGTCGTACTGCTGCGCGGAGACATGGACGGTCTACCGGTCACCGAACGCACCGGCGCGGAGTTCACCTCCCGCATCGACGGCGCCATGCACGCCTGCGGCCACGACCTGCACACCGCCGGTCTCGTCGGCGCCGCCCGACTCCTCGCCGACCGGCGCGAACGCCTCGCCGGGGACGTGGTGTTCATGTTCCAGCCGGGGGAGGAGGGCTGGGACGGTGCCGGACACATGGTCGAGGAGGGGGTGCTGGCAGCGGCGGGGCGCCCGGTCGACGCCGCCTACGGACTCCACGTCAGCTCGTCGTCGTACCCCACCGGCGTCTTCAGCTCCCGCCCCGGCACGCTGATGGCGGCCTCGGCGGGTCTGCACGTACGGGTCGTAGGAGCGGGCGGGCACGGTTCGCGGCCGCACGCCGCGCTGGACCCGGTGCCGGTGGCCTGCGAGATGGTCACCGCGCTCCAGACCATGGTGACCCGGCGCTTCGACGTCTTCGACCCGGTCGTGGTCACCGTGGGCACCTTCCACGCCGGCACCCGGCGCAACATCATCCCGGACGACGCCGTCTTCGAGGCGACCGTCCGCACTTTCACCCCGGCCGCCGCCGAACGCGCCGCCGAGGTCGCCGTCCGCCTCTGCGAAGGCATCGCGGCGGCCCACGGCCTCACCGCCGAGGTCGACTTCGTCCCCGAGTACCCGGTCACGGTCAACGACGTCGCCGAGCACGACTTCCTCGCCGACACCGTCCGCGAGGCCTTCGGCGAGGAGCGCTTCGCACCGCTGGCCGACCCGATCACCGGCTCCGAGGACTTCTCCCGGGTCCTGGACCGGGTGCCGGGCGCCTTCGTCTTCCTGGGCGCCGACACCACCGGCGACCCGGAGACCGCGCCCGCCAACCACTCCCCGCTCGCCGCCTTCGACGACAGCGTCGTCTCCGACGGCTCCGCCCTGCTCGCGGAACTCGCCGTCCGCCGTCTGGACCGGCTCAACTCCCTTGCCAAGGAGGCGTAGTGCGCCCCTACCACCTGATCCCAGCCGTGCCCGCGCTCGCGCTGGCCCTCATGCCCTTCCTGCCGTTCGTGAACACCGAGGGACTGTGGTTCGGCCTGCCACGGATGCTCGTGTGGGGCGCGGCATGGTGCGTACTGTGCACCCCCGCCCTGCTGTTGACGGAGCGTCAGATGGCCCGCGAGGGAGCCGAGTCGACCGACACCACCGCGACTGTCACGACCGCCGAGGGGGTTGACCAGTGACGACCATTCTCATCATGACGTTCACCGGCATCGTGCTGATCGGCGTCCTCGGCTTCGCCGGCCGCCGCAAGCCCGCCGCCGACCTGTCCGAATGGGCCGTGGGCGGACGGAACTTCGGCGCGGTGAGCATGTGGTTCCTCCAGGCCGGCGAGGTCTTCACCACCTTCACCTTCCTCGGCATGGCGGGCCTCGCGTTCAGCGGCGGAGTGGCAGCCCTCTACGCCCTCCCGTACGTCCCCATCGGCTACATGGTCCTGTTCTTCCTCGCCAAGCGCCTCTGGTCCCTCGGCAAGGAACGCGGCTACCTCACCCAGGGCGACTACCTGGAGGACCGCTACGACAGCAAACTCCTCGGCACGGTCGCGGCCGTCCTCGGCGTCGTCTTCGTCCTCCCGTACCTCCAACTCCAGATCACAGGGCTGGGGTTGATCGTCCAGCTGGTCACCGGCAACTCGTCCTCCGGCACCCTCAGCATGATCATCGGCAGCGTGCTGGTCGTGGCCTTCGTGCTGTGGGCGGGCCTGCACGGCGTCGCGATGACGTCGTACTTCAAGGACGTCGTCATGCTGATCGTCCTGGGCGTGCTCCTGGTCGCGATCCCCTCCCACTTCGCGGGCGGCGTGAGCGCGATGTTCCACCGCATCGACAAGCTGCACCCCGAGATGCTGACGATCCACGCGGGCCCCGCCGACCAAGTCTGGTTCACCACAAGCATGTTGGTCAGCGCGATCGGCGTGGGCCTGATGTGTCTCCCGCACGCCTGGCCCGCGGTGATGTCCGCCCGCGACCCCAAGGTCCTGCGCCGCAACTACACCTGGATGCCCCTCTACGAACTCTGCCTCCTGATGCCGATCATCGTCGGCTTCGCAGCCATCCTCGTTCTCAAGCCGGGCAGTTCGGCCAACGGAATCCTCCTGACCCTGAGCAAGCAGGTTCTGCCCGCGTGGGCGACGGGCCTGGTGGTGATCGCGGCGATAGCGACGGCGATGGTCCCGGCGGCGGGCATCCTGATCGGTATCTCGTCACTGGTGGCCCGCAACATCGCCCGCGTACAGGGCGAACGCACCCAGTTCTGGATCAACCACGGCACGGTGGTGGCGGCTTGTGGCCTGTCACTGTTGCTGGCGATCTTCCGCCCGGAATTGCTGGCCAACCTCCTTCTGCTCACCTACAGCGGCACCGTCCAACTGGCCCCCGCCATCGCCCTGGGCTTCCTGACCCGCCGTCCGGTGGGCAAGGTCCCGATCCTGGCGGGCCTGTTCGTGGGTGAACTGGCCGTCATCTGGCTGACGTTCTGGAACAAGGACCTGGCGGGCAACGTCAACGTGGGCCTGATCGGCCTGGCCGCGAACCTGATCGTCCTGACCCTCGCGGCCCCCGCGGAACGCCTCCTGGCCCGCAGGACAACTCTCGAACCCGACAAGCAGGTTGCGATGACGGCATGAACAACTCCCCAATCCGTACGGTCTTCACGGGTGGCCTGGTCTTCGACGGCACCGGCGCAGACCCCGCCCCCGCAGACGTGGTCGTGTCCGACGGCCGCATAGTCGACGTCGGCACAGGCCTGGACGGCGACACCCAAGTCGACTGCACAGGCCGCACGTTGCTCCCGGGCCTGTTCGACTGCCACGTCCACCTCACCCTCAACGGCATAGGCCTGCTGGGCGCGTTGCAGAAGCCGTTCTCGTACCAGTTCTACGAGGCGGCGGTGAACCTGCGCCGCACGCTCGAAGCGGGCATCACCACGGTCCGCGACGCGGCGGGCGCCGACCTGGGCATCAAACAGGCAGTGGAGGACGGCCTGTTGACGGGCCCCCGCGTCCAGATCTCCATCGGCCTGATCACCCAGACCGGCGGCCACGGCGACCCCTGGATGCCCTCGGGCCAGTGCGCGGGCCTGGCCGTACCGCACCCGGGCCGCCCACCCGCGATGGCCGACGGCCCCGACGAGATGCGCCGCACCGCCCGCACCCTGCTCCGCGCCGGCGCCGAGGTCCTGAAGGTATGCACGACGGGCGGTGTCCTCTCCCCGCGCGACGACCCCCGGCACAGCCAGTTCACCCCGGAGGAACTGGACGTCCTGGTGACCGAGGCGAACGCGCAGGGCCGCTACGTCATGGCCCACGCCCAGGGCGCCGAGGGCATCAAGAACGCGGTCCGAGCCGGAGTCCGCTCCATAGAACACGGCATCCACCTGGACGACGAGGCAATCGACCTCATGCTGGAACGAGGCACCTGGCTCGTGCCCACGCTCATCGCTCCTGTGTCGGTGATCCGCGCGGCCGAGGCCGGGGTCGGTATCCCCGACGCCATGGTCCGCAAGGCCAAGGAGGTCACAGAGGCCCACGCCAACTCCGTACGCCGAGCCGCAGAGGCAGGCGTCCGCATAGCCATGGGCACAGACAGCGGCATCGGCCCCCATGGCACCAACCTCGATGAACTCCCCTTGATGCAGGCCTGCGGCATGACTCCGGCCGAGGTCCTGGCGGCGACCACATCTTCGGCGGCCCGCCTTCTGGGCTACGACGACCTGGGCACCGTAGAACCGGGCCAGAGAGCAGACCTGGTCCTGGTAGAGGGCAACGCCTACGACCTAGCAGGGCTCGCTTCCAACGTGACAGAGGTATGGAAGGACGGGACAAGGGCGGTACGACGCAACACGGGGGACTGAGGTTTTTTAGGGGCGCGGGGAACTGCGCGACCAGCCACAACGCACCCGCAGCCGAAGAACCGACCTAAAGCCACCCAGCAAATTCCAGCAACAACTCAGCATCCCGAGGCCGCCCCACGCGCAGTGCCCGCACCCCGGACTCAACCGCCCGGAACAACGTCCACCCCCGCAACCGCTCCTGATCCACATCCAAGGACTCAGCAAGTCGCTTGATCCGCCGCCGAGTTGTGGACGCCCCCGAAGGCGTGGCGATCAGATCCTCAACCCGATCCCGAACCAACCGAGCCAGATCAAACGCACACTCACCCACGACCGGATCCGGCCCCACGGCAAGCCACGGCACCCGCTCAGCCGCAAGCACCTTGCTCTGCCGAAACGTCCCATGCAGCAACCGAACCTCAGGCGGCGCAGCCAACAACGCCTCCCGAGCCTCCAACGCCGCCGAGACCAACGAGGCAACCTCAGCCCCACTGCTGCCGCTGCCGCTGTCCCGCATGACCCGAGCCTGCCGCCCCGTCCGCTCGGCCACCGTCTCAAACGCATGGTCACCAGGCGGCTCCACCCACAACCGCCGCAAGGTCCCCGCCGCCTCCAACAAGGCCTTGGCCTCCGGCAACGACCGCACCGACACATCGGGATGCAACCGCTCCAGGACCAGCACACCCTCGGCGGCGAACGGCTCGACAAGCTGCACGGCACCCAGCCCACCCCACCGCGCCAGCGCAGCCCGCTCACTCTCGGGCCGAGCCCGACGCGGGGCCAGCTTCAGCACGGCCGGGGTGCCATCAGCCCACCGCATCAGCACGACCAAGCTGCTGCGCCCGCCGGGAACCTGCACCCGCTCCACGGTCAACTCGCGTAGATCAACGGCCTGTTGAGCCACCTCGGGCAGCTTCTCCAACCAGTCGTCACCGCTCGGTGCCGTCTCCCCGAGCGCCCTCACCAGACGCTGCGGCGGTTCGAAAGCCATGCGCGAGTTGTTCCCTTCCTACGGTCCTGCCGTCCTGCGTCCCCGTGCGGATCACGCCGTGGGTGTCGCCGAGGCCGTGGGGGTCGCGGCCCGCTCGGCGAGACCAGGGAAGGGTACGCTCCCGCCGCGCCAGCGCACCGCGCGGACCGCCGCTTCCCGCAGAGCCTCCGTGGCCGTACCCCGTACCCCTTCCGTCGACGCCCGCACCATGTCGGAGTAGACCCCGGCCACCCGGTCCTCCAGCTCCGCGGCGAGCCGTACGGCCGCCGCCGAGTCCGGCACCGCGAACGGCAGGGCGTACGCGGCGGACGCGGCCACGGGCCTGCCGCCCAGGTCCCGCACCTCGCGGACCAGCGCGTCGCGCCGGGCGCGGTGCGCGTCGTAGGCCGCCTTGGCCTCGGTCCGCCGGCCCTCGCGGATACGGCCGCCGACGACGCCGTAGCCGTACACCGCCGCGTGCTCGGCGGCCAACGCGGCCTGTAGCGCGGTCAGTTCCGCGGCTTTCTCCTCGGCCGTCCGCTCGCTCACTTGGCACCCTCCGTCAGCAGATACGCGTGCGCGGCCCCCGCGGCGGCCACCGAGGCCAGCAGCCGGGCCAGCTCACCGGGCAGTTCGAGCAGTGCCTTGGCCCGCCGGTCGGCGAGGGCCCGCTCGGCGGTGGCGAGATCGGCGAGGGCGTCGCTCGGGGTCGCGGGTACGGCCGTGGCCGAAGCCGACGGTGAGGCAGTAGCCGTAGCGGACGGTGTTGAGCTGTTGCCGCCGAAGGCCGCCGTGTGCCGTACGACCTCCGCCCGCAGCGGGTCCAGGCGGTCCGCCAGTGTCGGGTGCGCGGCGAGTACCGCGTCGTAGCGCTGGAGGAGGGTCTCGCTGTCGGTGGCCGCACGCGCGCGTGCGTGTTCGGCGGCCGATTCGCTGCCGCCCGTGGTCCCGGAGTCGTCGGCGCCGGTGGAGCAGCCCACCAGGAGGGCGGCTCCGGCGGCCGAGGTGAGCAGGCTCCTTCTGCGCGGTCCCAGGAGGGTGCGCGGAGGTGGGGGGAACGGCACGGCAGATCGTCCTCGGGGGCTCGTACGAACGAAAAGGCGAGAAGGGCGGCGCGGCCCGTGATCACGGTACCCGCGCATCCCCCTAACTCATGTCACCGGCTCGTGGACCCACCTGAGGGGCGCGGGGCTGTATCGATTTACGGCTCCGCCGCGTGAGCGCGATCAGCCCCCACCAACCCGCACCCGCCCGACCACCGCAACCACCCGAGCTCAAAGGCGCCCCCGGTCCACCGCCGGAGGCACACGTGGACGGCAACACACCCTGAGACCGGATACCCTTTGAGCAGACACGCGCCCTACCCACAACAGCACACGCGGCCGAGGAGTCACCCGGATGAGCACGACCCAGAGCGAGAGGCTGCGAGAACTGCTGGAACCGCTCGTCGGCTCCCAGGGACTCGATCTCGAAGAGGTCGCGGTGGACTCGGTGGGACGCAAGCGGGTGCTGCGCGTGGTCGTCGATTCCGACACCGGTGCCGATCTGGACCAGATCGCCGATGTGAGCCGCGCGCTCTCGGCGAAGCTCGACGAGACCGACGCGATGGGCGCGGGCGAATACACCCTTGAGGTCGGGACGCCCGGTGCCGAGCGCGAGCTCACCGAACACCGTCACTACGTACGCGCCACCGACCGGCTGGTGAAGTTCCAGCTGGCCGAGAGCGGTGAGCTGGTCGCCCGGATCATCGAGGTGGACGACGACGGCATCGACGTCGAGGTGCCCGGCGTGAAGGGGCGCAAGCCCACCGCCAAGCGGCTCGCCTTCGCGGACGTCGTCAAGGCGCGCGTCCAGGTCGAGTTCAACCGCAAGAACAAGAACGACGAGCACGTAGAAGAGCACGTAGAAGACACTGAGAACGAAGAGGAGGCGTAGCCGTGGACATCGACATGAGTGCCCTGCG
The DNA here is from genome assembly GCF_045162825.1 of Streptomyces prunicolor. NCBI lineage: Bacteria > Bacillati > Actinomycetota > Actinomycetes > Kitasatosporales > Streptomycetaceae > Streptomyces > Streptomyces prunicolor. Next base: position 7,910,430 of record NZ_CP108676.1, read on the forward strand.
GGGCTTGGTGCGGGAGAAGGAGATCTCCTTCGACCTGCTGGTCGAGGCGATCGAGTCGGCCCTCCTCATTGCCTACCGCCGTACCGAGGGAAGCCGCCACCACGCGCGCGTGAAGCTCGACCGGGACACCGGCCACGTGACGGTGTGGGCGAAGGAGGACCCCGAGGACCTGGAGGAGGGGCAGGAGGCGCGCGAGTTCGACGACACCCCGTCCGACTTCGGGCGGATCGCCGCCACGACCGCCAAGCAGGTCATCCTGCAGCGGCTGCGCGACGCCCAGGACGACGCGACGCTCGGCGAGTACGCGGGCCGCGAGGGAGACATCGTCACCGGCGTGGTCCAGCAGGGCCGCGACCCGAAGAACGTGCTCGTCGACATCGGCAAGCTGGAGGCCATCCTGCCGGTGCAGGAGCAGGTCCCCGGCGAGACGTACCCGCACGGCCTGCGCCTTCGGTCGTACGTCGTCCGGGTGGCGAAGGGTGTGCGTGGTCCGTCCGTGACGCTCTCCCGTACGCATCCCAATCTGGTGAAGAAGCTGTTCGCCATGGAGGTGCCGGAGATCGCCGACGGGTCGGTGGAGATCGCCGCCATCGCGCGCGAGGCCGGCCACCGTACGAAGATCGCCGTCCGCTCCACCCGCAGCGGTCTGAACGCCAAGGGCGCCTGCATCGGCCCCATGGGCGGCCGGGTGCGCGCGGTGATGGGCGAGCTGAGCGGCGAGAAGATCGACATCGTCGACTGGTCGGACGACCCGGCCGAGATGGTCGCCAACGCGCTCTCCCCGGCGCGGGTCTCCAAGGTCGAGGTGGTGGACCTCGCGGCCCGCTCCGCGCGGGTGACGGTGCCGGACTACCAGCTGTCCCTGGCGATCGGCAAGGAAGGGCAGAATGCCCGACTTGCGGCCAGGCTCACCGGGTGGCGCATCGACATCCGTCCGGACACCGAACAGCCGTCCGACCAGCCAGGGGAATAGATCTCGGCCGCGAGTGGCTTAGATCACGACAACAACCGTTCGATTCTTCCCCCGAAGGGGTGAGGTCGGTGCGGGGAGGTAGACTTAGCAGTGTCTGGCCGGACGCGAGCCCGCGCATGCCCTGAACGCACCTGTGTGGGGTGTCGGGAGCGAGCGGCCAAGAAGGACCTGCTGCGCATCGTGGCGGTCGAGGGCGAATGCGTCCCCGATCATCGCGGTACGCTGCCCGGCCGGGGCGCGTATCTGCACCCCGCCCTGGTCTGTCTCGACCTGGCGGTACGCCGCCGGGCGTTCCCACGGGCGCTGCGTGCCCAGGGAGCGCTCGACACAAAGGCGTTGCGCCTCTACGTCGAGCAGGCAACACAGTAAGAGCGAGTCGTACGGAACCTCCGTGCGGCCCGGTATTCCGCGAGTTGGAAGTAGGTCGAGATTGCGATGAGCACTCGATGAGCACGCGATGAGTACGCCCATGAAGTAGCGACGGTCCGGACGCACCCGGACCTAAAAGGAGCGAAGTGGCTAAGGTCCGGGTATACGAACTCGCCAAGGAGTTCGGGGTGGAGAGCAAGGTCGTCATGGCCAAGCTCCAAGAACTCGGTGAATTCGTCCGTTCGGCGTCCTCGACGATCGAGGCGCCCGTTGTACGCAAGCTGACAGACGCCCTCCAGCAGGGCAACGGAGGCGGCAAGCCCGCCCCCGCACGCAAGGCTGCCCCGGCTCGTCCGGGCGCCCCCTCTCCGGCGCAGGGTGCCCGTCCGGGTCCTGCCGCCCCGCGCCCGCCGGCCCCGAAGCCGGCCGTCGCCGAGAGCGCCCCCGCGGCTCCCGCAGCCCCGGCCGCACCCGCCGCACCGGCTACCGCCGGCGGCCCCCGTCCGGGTCCGCGGCCCGCGCCGCGTCCGGCTCCGGCCTCGCCGGCGCCGACCACACCCGAGTTCACCGCCCCCCCGGCGGCTCCCGTGGCTCCGGCCGCGCCCGCCGCCCCTGCTTCTACGGGCGGTTCCAGCTCTGCCCCGCGTCCGGGCGCCCCGCGTCCGGCCAGCCAGGCCCCCCGTCCGGGCGGTGCCCGTCCGGCCGGTCCCGGCCAGGGTGGTCAGGGTCGTGGCGACCGTCCCGAGCGCAGTGACCGCGGCGACCGTCCCGGCGCTCCGCGTCCGGCCGGTCAGGGCGCGCGTCCCGGTGCTCGTCCGGCCGGTCCCCGTCCGGGCAACAACCCGTTCACCTCCGGTGGTTCCACCGGCATGGCGCGTCCCGGGGCTCCCCGTCCCGGTGCCCCGCGTCCCGGCGGTCAGGACCGTCCGGGCGGTGCCCCCGGTGGCGCTCCGCGTCCGCAGGGTGCCGGTCAGGGCGGTCCCCGTCCCCAGGGCGCTGCGGGCGGTGCCCGTCCGGGTGCTCCCGGTGGCGCGCGTCCGAGCCCGGGCGGCATGCCCCGCCCGCAGGGCGGCGCTCCGCGTCCGGGCGGTGGCCCCGGTGGCAACCGTCCGAACCCCGGCATGATGCCGCAGCGTCCCGCTGCGGGTAGCCCCCGTCCCGGTGGCGGCCCCGGTGGCCGTGGTCCCGGCGCCGGCGGCGGTCGTCCCGGTGGTCCGGGTGCCGGTGGCGGTCGTCCCGGTGGTGGCGGCGGCTTCGCCGGTCGTCCGGGTGGCGGCGGTGGCGGTTTCGCCGGTCGTCCCGCGGGTCCCGGTGGCGGTGGCGGCGGTTTCGCCGGCCGTCCGGGTGCTCCCGCCGGTGGCGGCGGTGGCCGTCCCGGCTTCGGTGGCCGTCCCGGTGGTCCGGGTGGCCGCGGTGGCACACAGGGCGCCTTCGGTCGTCCCGGTGGTCCCGCGCGTCGTGGTCGCAAGTCGAAGCGGCAGAGGCGCCAGGAGTACGAGGCCATGCAGGCCCCGTCGGTCGGCGGTGTGATGCTGCCTCGTGGCAACGGACAGTCCGTCCGTCTGTCGCGCGGTGCGTCCCTCACCGACTTCGCCGAGAAGATCAACGCCAACCCGGCGTCGCTCGTCGGCGTGATGATGAACCTCGGCGAGATGGTCACTGCCACGCAGTCCGTCTCCGACGAGACGCTGAAGCTCCTCGCGGACGAGATGAACTTCGTCCTCGAGATCGTCAGCCCCGAGGAGGAGGACCGCGAGCTGCTCGAGTCCTTCGACATCGAGTTCGGCGAGGACGAGGGTGGCGAGGAGTTCCTCGTCGCGCGTCCGCCGGTCGTGACCGTCATGGGTCACGTCGACCACGGTAAGACCCGCCTCCTCGACACCATCCGCAAGACGAACGTCGTCGCGGGCGAGGCCGGCGGTATCACCCAGCACATCGGTGCTTACCAGGTCGCGACCGAGGTCAACGGCGAAGAGCGTCGCATCACCTTCATCGACACCCCGGGTCACGAGGCGTTCACCGCCATGCGTGCCCGTGGTGCCAAGTCGACCGACATCGCGATCCTCGTGGTGGCGGCCAACGACGGTGTGATGCCCCAGACGATCGAAGCGTTGAACCACGCCAAGGCGGCCGACGTGCCGATCGTGGTCGCGGTCAACAAGATCGACGTCGAGGGCGCCGACCCGACCAAGGTGCGCGGTCAGCTCACCGAGTTCGGTCTGGTGGCCGAGGAGTACGGCGGCGACACCATGTTCGTCGACATCTCCGCCAAGCAGGGCCTCAACATCGAGAGCCTGCTGGAGGCCGTGATCCTGACCGCGGACGCCTCGCTCGACCTGCGGGCCAACCCGGAGCAGGACGCGCAGGGCATCGCGATCGAGTCCCACCTGGACAAGGGCCGCGGCGCCGTCGCGACCGTCCTGGTCCAGCGCGGCACCCTGCGGGTCGGCGACACCATGGTGGTCGGCGACGCCTACGGCCGAGTCCGCGCGATGCTCGACGACAAGGGCGACAACGTGGAAGAGGCGGGTCCCTCGACCCCGGTCCTCGTCCTCGGACTCACCAACGTCCCGGGCGCCGGCGACAACTTCCTCGTCGTCGACGAGGACCGCACGGCACGTCAGATCGCCGAGAAGCGCGCGGCGCGCGAGCGCAACGCCAACTTCGCCCGGCGCGGAGTCCGGTTCTCCCTGGAGAACCTGGACGAGGCCCTCAAGGCCGGTCTGGTGCAGGAACTCAACCTCATCATCAAGGGCGACGCGTCCGGTTCGGTGGAGGCTCTCGAGTCCTCGCTGCTCCAGCTCGACGTCGGCGAAGAGGTCGACATCCGCGTCCTGCACCGCGGCGTGGGTGCGGTCACCGAGTCGGACATCGACCTGGCGACCGGCTCCGACGCGATCGTCATCGGCTTCAACGTCCGCGCTGCGGGCCGCGCGGCGCAGATGGCGGAGCGCGAGGGCGTCGACGTCCGGTACTACTCGGTGATCTACCAGGCCATCGAGGAGATCGAAGCAGCGCTCAAGGGCATGCTCAAGCCGGAGTACGAGGAGGTCGAGCTCGGCACGGCGGAGATCCGCGAGGTCTTCAAGTCGTCCAAGCTGGGCAACATCGCCGGTGTCCTGGTCCGGTCCGGAGAGGTCAAGCGCAACACCAAGGCGCGCCTCGTCCGCGACGGCAAGGTCATCGCGGAGAGCCTCAACATCTCCGGTCTGCGTCGCTTCAAGGACGACGTCACCGAGATCCGCGAAGGGTTCGAGGGCGGTATCAACCTCGGCAACTTCAACGACATCAAGGTCGACGACGTCATCGCGACGTACGAGATGCGCGAGAAGCCTCGCGGCTGATCGACACAGCACGCGATCGGGGCCGGTCGGCGGAGAGAATTTCCGTCGATCGGCCCCGGCCGTTGCGTGTACGGTTCCTGTATCGGCGTCCGAGACCGGCGCCCATACCCCGAACCGGCGGGACATCCGGACACACATGTATGTGGGGACTCTGTCCTTCGACCTGCTCCTCGGCGACGTCCACTCGCTGAAGGAGAAACGCTCTCTCGTCCGTCCGATCGTGGCCGAACTCCAGCGCAAGTACGCGGTGAGCGCGGCCGAGACGGGCAGCCAGGACCTCCATCGCAGGGCCGAGATCGGGCTCGCGGTGGTCTCCGGGGACACGGGACACCTCACCGACGTACTGGACCGCTGCGAGCGACTCGTCGCCGCGCGGCCCGAGGTGGAACTGCTCTCCGTTCGACGCAGACTTCACAGCGACGAAGACTGAAGCCGGACGAAGAGCGAAGCCCGACGAAGACCGAAGCCGGACGAAGACCGAAGCAAGCGGCAAGACGTAGTTGCAGCAAGACGTAGTTACTAAGGAGACGGACCAGTGGCCGACAACGCGCGTGCCAAGAGGCTGGCGGACCTCATCCGAGAGGTGGTGGCCAAGAAGCTGCAGCGCGGGATCAAGGATCCGCGGCTCGGCACGCACGTCACCATCACGGACACCCGGGTGACGGGTGACCTGCGGGAGGCGACCGTCTTCTACACGGTGTACGGGGACGACGAGGCGCGGGCCGAGGCGGCTGCCGGACTGGAGAGCGCCAAGGGCGTGCTCCGTTCCGCGGTGGGCGCCGCGGCGGGCGTGAAGTTCACGCCGACCCTCACCTTCGTCGCGGACGCCCTCCCGGACACCGCCAAGACCATCGAGGACCTCCTCGACAAGGCACGGCAGTCCGACGAGAAGGTACGCGAGGTCTCGGCGGGCGCCGCGTACGCGGGTGACGCGGACCCGTACAAGAAGCCGGACGACGAGGACGACGACGAGGACGACACCGCCGAATGACCGAGAAAACCCCGACGCCCGACGGCCTTGTCATCGTGGACAAGCCGTCGGGCTTCACCTCGCACGACGTGGTCGCCAAGATGCGCGGCATCGCCCGCACCCGCCGCGTCGGGCACGCGGGCACCCTCGACCCCATGGCAACGGGCGTACTCGTCCTGGGAGTCGAGAAGGCGACAAAGCTCCTCGGGCACCTCGCCCTCACCGAGAAGGAGTACCTGGGCACGATCCGCCTGGGCCAGAGCACCCTGACCGACGACGCAGAGGGCGAGATCACGGGGTCGACAGACGCCTCGAAGGTCACCCGGGACGCCGTCGACGCCGGGATCGCCAAGCTCAGCGGCCAGATCATGCAGGTCCCGTCCAAGGTCAGCGCCATCAAGATCAACGGCGTCCGCTCGTACAAACGGGCCCGCGACGGCGAGGACTTCGAGATCCCCGCCCGCCCCGTCACCATCTCCTCCTTCGCGGTCTACGACGTCCGGGACGCCGTCGCCGAGGACGGCACCCCCGTCCTGGACCTGGTGGTCTCGGTGGTCTGCTCGTCCGGCACGTACATCCGGGCCCTGGCCCGCGACCTGGGCGAGGACCTCGGCGTGGGCGGCCACCTGACCGCCCTGCGCCGCACCCGCGTGGGCCCGTACAAGCTGGACACGGCGAGGACCCTGGACCAGCTCCAGGAGGAGCTGACGGTCATGCCGATCGCCGAGGCCGCCGAGGCCGCGTTCCCACGCTGGTCCGTGGACACCCGGCGGGCGAAGCTCCTCCTCAACGGTGTCCGCCTGGACATCCCCGAGGAGTACACGGGCGCCGGCGCGGTCGGCGTCTTCGACCCCGAGGGCCGCTTCCTGGCACTCGTGGAGGAACAGAAGGGCAAGGCGAAGAGCCTCGCGGTCTTCGCCTGACAGTCCCTCCGGGGGTAGGACCGAAGACAGGGCCAGGGCGGGGCGGAGTCCCAAGTCCCGCCCGTGGAGCGGCGGTCACGGGGTCTACGTTCCCGCCGCTCCACGGTCCCCCCTCGGTTCCCCCACCCCTAGGGTGTATCCAACCCTCCGCTTCTATTCACCCGTCCGGGCAGGCGCTCGGAGTGAACCGAGGGAGCGGAAGGGGGCGCGTTCACCACGCGATCTGTCCCGCTGATCACGGCACGCCTACCGTCGAACACAGGGCACGGGTACGGCGGGGCGGGCGGGGAGGTTCGACCATGGCGGGACGGAGCCCGCGGACGGGCGGCGGCCGTCGGACGCGGGAGGACACACGGGCGTCGGCGCGATCAACGCACGGCGCCGCACCCGCTGTTGGCGACGTGATCGGCGCGGCACCCGATGCTGCTGACGGGGCCGGGGCCACCCTCGCAGCCGGTGACGAGTCCTTGGTGCGCATCCGTGACCTCGCCGGGCGCCCGCGCGGCACCGGATTCGTCGCCGACCACCACGGCACGGTGATCACCAGCCACGAAGCGGTCGACGGACTGCCCCGCATCGTCCTGCACGCCGCGGGCGACCGCACCTGCCTCGTGACGGCCGACGCGGTGACCCCGCTCCCCGCCCTCGACCTGGCCCTCGTCCGCACCGAGGGCCTGGGCGTCGACCCGCTCCCCGTCACCGTCCGGGACCGCGTCGAGACCGGCACCTACGTACGCGTCGCCGCCGGCCGCTGGCGCGAGGCCCGCCTCCTGGGCGCGACCTCCGTGACCTACACGGCCACCGACCGCTTCCATCTCCTCGACGACGCCCTGGAGTTGGCGATCGGCACGGCCGGGCGGGACGCGCTGCGGCTGGGCGGGGGAGCGGCCGGGGGCCCGGTCCTGGACGCCGCGACCGGCGCGGTGATCGGCGTCCTCGGCACGGCGCTGCAGTCCGGCCAACGGGACACGGGGTTCGCGGTACCCCTGCGCCAAGTCCGTGATCCCGGGGACCCGTTGACCGAACTCCTCGCCCGCAACGCGGCGACGGTGCCCGCGTACGGCGCCGACCTCAACCTCGCGGGCGTCCTGGAACTGACGGCGACTTCGGTGGGCTCGGACGGGCCACCGGGTGCACTCGCGGGGTTCATCGGTCCCGGCCGTGACAGCGACGGTTCGTGTGTGGTGGAGCCGGTCGAACGCCCCTCGGTGATAAGGGAGTTCGCCGATTTCACTTCGGGCCCGGCCGCCGTGCTGGGCCTCGTCGGAGCACCGGGCAGCGGCCGTACGACGGAACTCGCGGCGCTCGCCGCACGGCGCAACGGGGGTGCCGAACCGGCTCCCACGCTGTGGTTGCGCGGCGCCGATCTGCGGGACGGGGACACCTCGGTCGCGGACGCGGTACGCAGGACGGTCGAACGGGCGGCCCGCATCGTCGCCGCGTCCGTCTCCCCGCCGGAAGGCTCCCGCGACCTCGGCGACGTCAGCCCCGAACGCCTGGCCCGGGTCGCCCGTGACGCCGGCCGCCCCCTGCTGCTGCTTCTGGACGGCCCCGAGGAGATGCCGCCGGTGCTGGCGCACCGGTTGGCCGAGTGGACCGGGGGGACGGGGGAGTGGTTGCGGGGGAGTGGGGCGCGGTTGGTGGTGGGGTGTCGGGCGGAGTATTGGGAAGGGGCGGGGGCGGGGTTTCCGGGGGAGTTGTTGTACGGCGGGTCTTTGCCAGGGAAGGCCGGGGCTGGCGGGGCGGGTTCGGATTGCTCCGGGGCGTCTGCGGCTGATGGTGCTGGTCCGGTTTACTCCGGGGCGCCTGTGGGGGACGGTGCCGGTCCGATCTCTTTCGGTGCGCCTGCCGCTGGCGGCGCAGGTCAGTTTCCCTTTGGGGCGTCCGCGTGTGAGGCGGACGGTCCGGCTCACCCCGGCGCGCTCGCGGCTGACGGTGCCGGTCCGGTTTCCTTCGGTGCGCCGGCGGCTGACCGTGTGGGTCCGCCTTTCCATGGGGCGCCCGCGTCTGACGCGGCCGATCCGGCTCGCTCCGGGGCGCCCGCGCCTGATGACGCCGGTCCGCACTACTCAGCCCGTCCGGCGTTTGAGGACGAGGCCGTTCAGGCCGATGGGGGGTCTGGGGGCGCAGCCCCCAGGGGGGTGACCCCGGCCTGCGTTCAGCTTGGTGACCTTGGGTCACACGAAGCGCGCCGAGCTCGCGCAGCGTATGCCGTGCCGGAGGGCGTCCTCGCCGAAGCCGACGCCCGTCACCCCCTCACCCTCCGGCTCCTCTCCGAGGTGCTCGCCGCGCTGCCCTCCACCCCGGGTGCGCAACTCGACCGGGATGATGTGTTCGCCGCCTACCTCGACCTGATGTGCCTCCGGATCGCGGTCCGGCTCGCCGCAGAGAACGGGCTGCGCGGCACCGCCGTACGAAGGCTCGCCGCGAAGGTGTCCGGGCAGGTGCACGAGGCCGCGCGGCGCAGTCTCGGGCCGGGGCAGGGGGAGTTGGACCGGGAGTCGTTCGAGGCGGTGTTCCCGTGGGGACCCGCACCGGCTCGGCTCGGCGGCGGTACCGGGTGGGCGTCCGCCGTCCTCACCGAAGGGCTGCTCGTGCCGGCCGGTACCGGATACCGGTTCGCCCACGAGGAGTTGGCCGACTGGATCCAGGGCACGCACCTCGACCTGGACGAGGCACTGCGCGCCCTGGTGCACCGGCCCCGGACACCACGCTCCGGGCACCCCCTCCCCGTACCGCACCACCGTATCGGCCCGGTCGTACAGGCCCTGTTGCTCCTCGCCCGGCAACACGGCACCCATCAACTCGCCCTGAGGCTGGAAGAGTTGGCGGACGCCCTGAATGCCGACCAGGACTCCTGGTGGGCCGCACACCTGCTCGCCGAGGTGCTGCGAAGGGTGCCCGATGCCACGCCGTACGGTAACGCATTGCGGCTGCTGGCCGACCAGTTGGTGGCCCGGAGGCAGCAACAGGCAGCCGTACCGAAGGAGTTCGCACCGGAGTTCTGGACCGCGCTGCAGCTGCCACAGGTCGAACGATTCGAGCTGCTACGGCGTCTCGTGCTCGCCGACGACGCCCCGCAGGACGCCACCGCCCCGCCCCGATTCCTGGACACCGCCGCCGAGTTGCTCGCCGCCGACCCCGCCGCCGTACAGCCGCTGCTGACCCGGTGGTTCGACGACGAGCGGGCGTTGCCCGCGACGCCGGAGGCGACCGTGGCGACGGCCGCGCAGGCCTTGCTGCACACGCATCGGCGGCGGGCGCTGGACGATCTGACGGAGGTGCTCGTCGGCTGTGCGCACGGGCGGGCCGACGAACTCCTCGCGGTACTGGCCGAGGAGGAGCCGTCGGCCGTGTGCCGGGCCGTGGACCGGTGGGCGCACGACGAGCGGCCGGCGCGCAGGGTGGCGGCGGTGGCGTACGGACTGCGGGCCGCACCACACGTACGGACCGAGGCCGACCGCGAACTCCTGCGCTACGCGGCCGAGTTCCTGCTGGCCCGCCCCGCCGACTCCACCCTGCACGGTGGCGCGCTCGCCCTCCTCGTCCGCGATCCGCACACCCGCACCCGCCATCTCCCGCAGGCGCTACGGCACTTCGTGTCCGGTGACCCCCAGTTCCCGCCGAGTGCGCTGGCCGCCGCCCTGACCACCCACCCCGAACCGGTCCTGGAGGCCTTCCGCGCCCGCCTGCACGGACCGCACGCGAGCGATGCCGTCCGCACCCTCGCCGACGTCACGACCCCCGACCTCGCCCGCCGGGCCGCCGCCCTGGTGCGCGGGACCGCCGTACGGTGGCCGGAGACGGCGGCGCACCTCGGCGTCTACGTCGACCGGTGCCTGGAGCGCGGCCCCGCCGCCCGGGCGATCCTCTTCCCCCTGGTCACCGGCCTCCTGGGCGGCGGCCCGGCATCGGCGCGGACCGCCCTCGCCCCCGTGCTCGCCGCCCCCGGCACCCCGGCCTCGCGCCCCCTGCGCCGCGAACTCCTGGAGTTCCTGCTCACGCACGAGCACGACCCCGCCGTACTGGACGCACTCCTGCACACGGCCGGCCGCCGTGACGACGACGAGATCCGCGACCTCGTCCACCGCACCGGCCGACTGCTCGTCCGTACCCCCGCGGGCGCGACCCGTTTCGACCGCGGCCTCGTCGACCTGGGCCGCCACGTGCCCGGCTTCGCCGCCCTGATGGCCCGCTGGCTGGCCGACACCCCGGAGGACTGGGCGGCGGTGGTCGGACCCAGCACGCGGCGCATGATCGAGAACCTGGCCGGGGTGGGGGTTCCCGCGTAGCGGCTCTGGTACGTGCGCCCGGTCACAGCCTCCAGGCCGATGCGGGCCACAGGCCCCCGGCATGGCACCCTTAGACCTGCGTAAGAGGTCAATGACACAGGTCTACATACGGACACGGGTTCGATGAGGAGCGGTCACAGTGCAGCGCTGGCGTGGCTTGGAGGACATCCCTGAGGACTGGGGGCGCAGTGTCGTCACCATCGGTTCTTATGACGGGGTCCACCGCGGGCACCAGCTGATCATCCGGCATGCCGTGGAGCGCGCCCGTGAGCTGGGCGTTCCCTCGGTCGTCGTCACCTTCGACCCGCACCCCAGCGAGGTCGTGCGCCCGGGCAGCCACCCGCCGCTGCTCGCCCCGCACCACCGCCGTGCCGAACTGATGGCCGAGCTGGGGGTGGACGCGGCGCTGATCCTGCCGTTCACCAAAGAGTTCTCGAAGCTGTCCCCGGCCGACTTCGTGGTCAAGGTCCTGGTGGACAAGCTGCACGCGAAGGCGGTCGTCGAGGGCCCCAACTTCCGCTTCGGCCACAAGGCCGCGGGCAATGTGGCCTTCCTGATCGAGCAGGGCAAGACATACGACTTCGAGGTAGAGGTGGTGGATCTTTACGTGAGCGGTGCGGCGGGCGGCGGCGAGCCCTTCTCCTCCACACTGACCAGGCGGCTGGTCGCCGAGGGCGACGTCGAGGGTGCCCGCGAGATCCTCGGCCGCCCGCACCGGGTGGAGGGTGTCGTGGTGCGGGGCGCCCAGCGCGGGCGTGAGATGGGCTTCCCGACGGCCAACGTCGAGACCCTGCCCCACACGGCGATCCCGGCGGACGGCGTCTACGCCGGTTACCTCCACGTCGAGGGTGAGGCCATGCCGGCCGCGATCTCCGTCGGCACGAACCCGCAGTTCGACGGCACCGAGCGCACGGTGGAGGCGTACGCGATCGACCGCGTCGGCCTCGACCTGTACGGCCTGCATGTTGCCGTCGACTTCCTCGCGTTCGTGCGCGGCCAGGCGAAGTTCGAATCGCTGGAGGGCCTGCTGGAGCAGATCGCCCAGGACGTGAAGCGCTGCCGGGAACTGATCTCGGCGGACGCGGGCGACACGGGCGACGCGACGGACGAGCCCGACGCCGGGTAACCGGTCTCGGTCACGTTCTCTTTCCTACGACGTCGAAGGGCGGCCGGTGCTGGTGAGCACCGGCCGCCCTTCGCGTTCGGCGGTGGGGGTTACTGCTGCGGGGGTGCCGCCGGGGGCGGGGGCGGGGTCTGGCCGGGCTGTGCGTGGCCGGGGTGCTGCGGGTACGGCGGGGCCTGCTGCTGCCCCGGGTGCTGCGGGTAGGGCGGCGCGGGCTGCTGAGCCGGGGGCTGACCCTGCTGGGGGTAGGGCTGCTGGCCGTACGGCTGTCCGGGCTGAGGTTGGGGCTGTTGTGGGTACTGGCCGGGCTGCCCGGGGTACGGCTGTCCGGGCTGTTGGCCCGGGTACGGCGGCTGCTGGCCCGGGTACGGCTGCTGTCCCGCGTAGCCCTGCTGGCCCGGCATCGGCGGGGCCGCCACCGGCGGCGGGTTGCCGTCGCTCGTCCACAGGCCGTGCATCTGCTGGTGGCGGACGAAGTCCTCGGCGACCAGGGCCGCGAGGTTGAAGTACGACTCCCGTACCTTCGGCCGCATCATGTCGAGGTCGACCTCCGCACCGGCGGCGAGATGCTCGTCGAACGGCACGACGACGACACCCCGGCAGCGCGTCTCGAAGTGGCTGACGATGTCCTCCACCTTGATGGTCTTGCCGGTCTCGCGGACACCGGAGATGACCGTGAGCGAGCGCGAGACCAGGTCCGCGTACCCGTGCGCCGACAGCCAGTCCAGCGTCGTACTCGCGCTGCTCGCACCGTCCACGGACGGTGTCGAGATGATGATGAGCTGGTCGGCGAGGTCGAGCACACCGCGCATCGCGCTGTAGAGCAGACCGGTACCGGAGTCGGTGAGGATGATCGGGTACTGCTTGCCCAGCACGTCGAGCGCGCGCCGGTAGTCCTCGTCGTTGAAGGTGGTCGAGACGGCCGGGTCGACGTCGTTGGCGATGATCTCCAGACCGGAGGCCGCCTGGGACGTGAACCGGCGGATGTCCATGTACGAGTTGAGGAACGGGATCGCCTGGACCAGGTCGCGGATGGTCGCGCCGGTCTCACGGCGCACCCGGCGGCCGAGGGTGCCGGCGTCCGGGTTGGCGTCGATCGCGAGGATCTTGTCCTGGCGCTCGGTGGCAAGCGTGGAGCCGAGCGCGGTGGTCGTCGTGGTCTTGCCGACACCGCCCTTGAGGCTGATCACCGCGATCCGGTAGCACGACAGCACCGGCGTCCGGATCAGCTCCAACTTCCGCTGCCGCTCGGCCTCTTCCTTCTTGCCGCCGAGCTTGAACCGCGAGGGCGCGGCACCGGGCCGACCGCTCTTCGCCTTCTGCTTCTTGTTGTTGAGCAGCCGGTCCGACGACAGCTCCACGGCGGCGGTGTAACCCAGCGGCGCGGCACCGGGGTTGGTCGGCTGCCGCTGGTCGTGCTGAATGGGCTGGGGCCAGGCGGCGCCGGTGCGGGGGTCGACCGGGGGTTGGGCGGGCGGCTGCGCCTGCGGCTGGGGTGCCTGCGGAGGTTGCGGCGCGTCGGGCTGGGCCTGCTGTGCGGGCGCGGGGGGTGCAGGGGGGAAGCCGTAGCCGCTCTGGGGGTGGGGCTGGCCCTGTTGTGCGGGCGCAGGGGGGAAGCCGTAACTGCCCTGCTGGTCCGGCGTGTTGGGGGCGGGCTGGGCCTGCTGCGGGGGTGCCGGCGGGAAGCCGTAGCTGCCCTGCTGGTTCGGGGGTGCGGCGGCGGGACCGGCTTGCTGCGCGGGCGGGAGCGGGAAGCCGTAGCCGCCGCCTTGCTGGTCCTGCTGTCCGGGGCCAGGGGGGAAGCCGTAACCGCCTTGCTGGTTCGGTGCGTTGGGGGCGGGCTGGGGCTGGGTCTGCTGTGCCGGTGGCGGCGGGAAGCCGTAGCCGCCCTGGGTGTTCGGCGCCGGCGGTGCGTTCCAGGCGGCCGGCGCGGGTTGCGGTGCCTGCGGCTGGAACGGGGGTTGCTGCTGCTGCGGCGGCAACGGCGGCTGGGCAGGGGGCGCGACGGGCTGCTGCGGTACGGGTGGCACGGGCGGCGGGGGTGCCATGGCGTCCAACGGCACGGGCTGCGGCGGTACTTGGGGGTGAGGCTGGCCCTGCCCCTGGCCTTGCGGCTGAGGTTGTGCCGGCCAGTGGTCGGCCGGGGCCGGGGCGGCGGGCTGGTAGGAGGGCGGCAACGGCGGGACACCGCTCTGCGGGGCCGGCGGGGGAGTCCAGGCGGGAGGGGCTTCCTGCGCGTCGCCGGGGGCACCCGTGGCCGGGGCGTCAGTCTGAGGGGTCTGAGGGGTCTGAGGGGTTTGAGGGGCCTGGGGGGAGTCGGCCTCGGGCGGCGTGGGCGCTGTGGCGTCGGCGTTGCTCGGCTCGTGTTCCGGGGCGCCGGCCAGGTCACCGGCTGCGTCGCCGGTCGTGTCGCTCGCCGTGTCATCCGCCGGGGCGTCGGTCTGGTCGGCGGTGGGGTCCGGGGCGGGGGATGCCGTGGACGCGGAGGTGTCGTCGGTGCTCTCGCCGTCGGCGGGGTTCGCGGCAGCCGGGGAGCCACCGGTGTCCGTGTCGGCGACCGGTGTGTCCTCGTCCTGGGTGGTTACCTCGGCGGCGTCGGTGCCCTCGGTGACGCCGTCATCCGGCACCTCGGCCTCGAACTCCGGTTCCCCGGAGCCTGGTTCAGCGTTACCGGCACCGACACCAGTACTGGCACCGGCATCCGAGCCTTCGGCGCCTTCCACGGAACCTTCGTCGCCCACGGAACCCTCGGCCGGAGCCGGAGCCGCCGGGGTTTCCGCGTTGGCCTGGTCCGCGTCGCCCTGCTCCGGCGTGCTGTCCGGCCCCGCACCCCGTTCCGTGATCTCCCGCTTCAGCGCGGCGGAAGAGATCCGCATGGTCGCGCCGCTCACGAGGTCGCCGTTCTCGGGGTCCTCCTCGGCCGGGACCGCGGGCTGCGGAACCGGGGCCGACGGTGCCCAGCCGGGCTGGAAACCGGAGTTGTCCGGCAGCACAGGCACCGTGAACGACGGTCCGACCGGAGCCGCCGGGGGCGAGGGCGGCATCGCTGTACCGCTCGCCGGAGTCGGCGGCGGCGAGGCCTGCGCGGACGCGCCCGACGCGCCGGACGAGTTCTGCGTGTACCAGGCCGGCGGCGCGTAGTCGATCGTGAACTCGCCCGTCATCTCGATGGCGGACTCGTCGTCGGGCTGGTCATCGCCGGGCGTGGCCCAGCCCCCGCGGATCCCGTCCCGATCGCTGCTCACAATTCCTCCTGATGTGGTCGAGCACCCTCATGTCGTGCTGGGGCGACCGCTCGTGTCGTACGGGCCCGGTCCGCCGAAAGCGTCGGGAACGGTCGGTCGGCGGCCCGAATCGATCGGATCCGCCCGGCCCGTCCCCCGAAGCGCTGCCGGTCCGGCCGCGGGCCCTGACGCGGCGCCCGGTCCCAGCCTAATCACCACAAGCAACCTCACGGCAGGCCCGTCCACCTCTCCGCGTCCGTCCAACGCGCCACATGACGCCCGGAACCGGCGCATGTGGCCACCGTCCCGTCGCGCAAAACGGGAGATAGTGGCGCACGTCCGCTACGGAAGAAGGGATGAAAGGGGCTGAATCGCTCAACTTCGGTCGGTGGTCCGCCGGTTCAGTCCATCCTGCGTGGTGTACCCAACAATCCGATCTCGGCGTCCGTGGGCTGGGTCATCACATACTGCCGGTCGCGGTCGCCGCACCAGAGCGTGACGCCGTCGGGGAGCGTGGGCAGGGAGTCGACGTCGGCCCGGGGGAGCGCCATGGCGCGGCCCAGCTCCGCCGCCTCGTCCGGCGAGATCCGCTGCACCCCGACGAGCCGCGCCTGCCGTATGAGCCGAGGCGCGACAGGACTGAGATACGGCAGCAGGGTCAGCACCGACTGCCAGGGCCCGGACACCACCCGCCCGCGCGGTGGCCGCATTCCGCAGTCCCGCACCACGAGCACGGGTGTGCCCGCCGAGGCACCCTGCGGCTGGACGCGGCCCACGTCGTACACCGCCAGGCCGTTCTGTCCGCCGCCCATGGCGTGGACCATCTGCATCCAGGCCTGCGGGCGGCCGGTCTCCACGGCGACACGCGCACCGGTCGCCGCCGCTCTGAGGGCGATGACCTGCGCGGTCCACAGACCGCCGATGAGGACGACGTCGTACGGAGTGGGCCGGTTCAGGCCCAGCACCGCGGGCTGTCCCTCGGTGTCGACGCCGATCACGACGCCGTCGTCCCCGATGGGCAGCGCCAGCGCGTCCACCTGCTCGGGGGAGAGCACATGCCGTCCGTGCCGCGGACCGATCAGGCCGAGGCCGCTGCGCAGCATCGTCAGCGCGGTCATCGGGCACCTCCGAGGGGCAGGGTGGCGAGCACTCCGGGGAGCTGCTCGCGGTCGAGGCGGGCCAGCGCCAGGCCCGTGTGCCGTGCCGCGCCCTCCAACGCGCGCCGTGCCGCGACCAGTTCGTCGTCGCTGCGGCCCGTCACCCGCAGGTGCCCGCACATCGACACCTCCTGGCGCTCTCCGCGCGCGAGCGTGAGGCTGAACGTAGTGGCGAGCGCCGGGGTGGCCGTGAGCAGGGCGATCAGCTGGGGCAACGACGGGCCGCGACCGCCCAGTTGGGGCCAGCGGCGGATCCAGTACGTCGTGTGTCTGCGGTTGTCGCAGCGCCAGCTCCGGCTGGACTCCTCGGTCCGGCGCTCCCGTGTGTCGGTCCGTCCGGCCTCCGCCGTCACCAGGGGGTTGGCGCAGGCGGAGGTGGCGAGGGCGGCGGTGAGCTCCTCCTCGTTCAGGATCGTCGTGCGGAAGCCGGCACCGGTGAGGCGGCTCGCGAGGTGGTCGGCGACGCGCACGACGCACTTCTGCGCTCCGGTGAGCCCGCCGCCTCGCGCGGCCACGGCCTCCAGGCACTGCTCGGGGTCGAGCTTCAGCGCGATCCAGGTGATGCGCACCGCCGGGGCGCCGGTCTGCTCCTGCAGCGGCGCGTAGTTGGTGACGGCCACCGAGTGCTGGGGCAGGTGCAGCGCGGGCGCGGGCTGGGTGTGCAGCACGAGCTGCGCCGACTCCAGCCGGATACCGTCCACTTCGAGCGCGTCCCGCACCAGCGAGAGCGGCAGCGGCTGCCGGTTCCGGTCGGCGCGCAGCGCGGTGACATCGGCCTCGACCTGTACGACGGCGGTCACGAAGGTGCCGTCCCCGATCAGCCCGATCGGACGTCGGTCCCGGCCACCGTACGAGTAGGTCCGCAGGGTCGGGTCGCACTCGACGGTCGGTGCGAGACCGGGCTCCGTGCCCGGCGGTGTCTCCGTGTTCGCGGCGCTCTTCTGCCGCGCCCGCAACGCCCGCGCGGTACCCATCCATTCGGGCAGGGAACGGCCGCGTCGCCGGACGAAGGCGAGCAGCACGAGCGCCACGGCGACGACACCCGCCGGCACCAGCGCCATCGGGGCGATCGCCCAGCCGACGAGGAGGACGGCCGCCGCGAGCTCCAGCAGAACGAGCCGTTGCAACCGGAATGCCCCGCCCTGTCCGCGGTGCGTCCTGAGATGAAGTCCGCCCGGTCCCTGGGGCGATGCGCCCGCCGCGGACGGCGGCTGCGCGGACCCCGGTCCGGGTGTCCCGGAGCCCCTCGTCCGCGACCGGTCACGAGACCGTGTCCGCGTTCCGGAAGCCATCACTCCATCCCCCCGTTTTACTCACAACTCACTGCTGTTTCAGCACCACATAGGGCCCCTGAAGGTCCAGGTACCCTACCCGCTCCACATGTCCCCGCGGATACCAGGCATAGTAGGTGCCCGGTCTGACATCGATGGGCGGGGGACGTCGAACTCCCGAGCGCTGCCCAGGCTGAACACGGGGAGAGACAGACACAGATGGCATCTCGGCGGGACCAGCTCAACGCCTACACCTTCGCGAAGCGCCGCATGCTGGCGTCCTTCGTGCAGTCATCCCCGGACGGTTCGGAGGAGGGGGCACCGCGACCGCTGCGCGGAGTGGTGCCCGGCGTTATCGTGGGCGTGGTCGTCATGGCGGTCTTCGGCGCCTGGGGAATGTTCAAACCGACGGCGCCCCAGGGCTGGGCCACCCCCAAGTCAAAGGTGATCATCGCCAGCAAGTCGACCACCCGCTACGTCGTCCTGACGACCGACGGCAAGGCCCAGCTGCACCCCGTCCTCAACATGGCGTCCGCGAAGCTGCTCCTCAACGCCGGGCAGGGCGAGGTCGTCACCGTCGACGAGTCGGTCCTCGACGGCGGCAAGATCCCGCACGGCGTCACCGTCGGCATCCCGTACGCCCCCGACCGGCTTCCCTCGGCGAGCGAGGCGGGCGCCGAGAAGCGCTGGGCGGTGTGCGAGCGCCCGAGCGCGGGCGGCGGTTCCATCCAGAAGGCGGCGCTGGTTCTCGCCGAGCGCGACATGAAGAAGACCGAGGGCAAGCAGCGGTTGCGGGGCGGAGAGCTGCTCTACGTGGTGGACCCGGACAAGAACCGCTACGTGGTGGACGCGAGCGGCACGGCGTACCGCGTGGACAAGAGCGACGAGTTGCTGCTGCGCGCCGTCGTCGGCACCGGCCGCGACCCCGAGCGCGTCTCCCAGGAGTGGCTGGCCACCCTGCACCAGGGCGACCCGATCACCTTCCCGTCCATCGGCTCCACACCCGGTACGGCCGCCGGCGCCCCGGGCGAGCTGGGCGCGTCGGCCAACAGGGCGGGCATGGTGCTCAAGGCGTCCGACGCCAGCGGGGAGCACTACTACGTAGTGCTTCCTGGCAAGGTCGCGCAGGTCTCCGCCTTCGTCGCCCAACTTCTGCTGTCCAGCAAGGAGCTGGCCCCGCTCGGCCAGGCCGGTCACGCCACCGGGGTGAGCGCGGGCGAGATCACCCCAGAGGGGACCTTCGGCGCCGAGAACCGCTGGCCCACCAAGGAACCCACGGCCGTCAACGAGGCCTCGGCCGCGTCCGGCAGCCGCAGCACGATCTGCAACGTCCTGCAGAAGGTGGACGGCAAGGGCGTCACCACCCTGACGACCTGGGCGGGCACCGACTTCCCGGCCCCGCTCCCCACCGACTCCACCAGCGCCTACGTCACCCCCGGTTCCGGCCAGCTCTTCCGCCAGTTCCAGGGCGAGGAGACCAAGGCAGGCCCCGTCTTCCTGGTCACCGACACGGGGCTGCGTTACGTCCTGCAGTCCAACGCCGACAGTGCCACGAACGACGCGGGCATCGGTACGACGGCCAAGGAACGCCAGCAGGAGCAGCAGGAGGCCGAGCAGGCCCAGATCCGCCTCGGCTACGCCGACGTCGACCCGGCGCCGATCCCCGCCTCGTGGTCGGAGTTCCTGCCCACGGGTCCCCGCCTCTCGACGGCGGCGGCACGTCAACCGCAGGGTTCGTAGGGGGAGTTGGGCATGCCGTACACGACTTCCCGCCGCTTCCCTCGCCCCCTCCGCGCTACGGCGGCGCTGGCCGCCGTAGCCGCGGCCCTGGCCGTGTCCACCGTCGTGCTCGCGCCCCCCGCGGCGGCGGACGATAGCTTCTCGGACCAGTGCACGTTCCCCAACAAGGTGTACCCGGGCCGCCCTTGGGCCCTGCAACGCGTCCTTCTCGACGAGCTGTGGAGCCAGTCCAAGGGCAAGGGCGTACGGGTGGCGGTCATCGACACCGGCGTGGACGTGAAGAACCCCCAGCTCGCCCACGCGGTGGACGTGAAGAGCGGCCGTAACCTCCTGCCCAAGAACCTCAAGGACAGCAACGGCGACAAGATCGCGCGGGGCAGCGAGAACGGCACGACCGACACCGTGGGACACGGCACCAAGGTCGCCGGCATCATCGCCGCCCGCGCGGTGAGCGGCACCGGTTTCGTGGGCCTGGCCCCCGAGGCGACGATCATCCCGATCGAGCAGAACGACGCGGATGGCCACGGCACGGTGGAGACGCTCACGGCCGCGGTCAACTACGCGATCCAGGCCGGGGCCGACGTCATCAACATCTCCCAGGACACGTCGAACGCGGTGAAGCCCGACCCCTCCCTGGAGTCGGCGATCGACACGGCCCTGTCGAAGAAGATCGTGGTCGTGGCGTCGGCGGGCAACGGCGGCCAGGGCGGCAACGTCAAGAAGACCTACCCGGCGTCCTTCCCGGGCGTCCTCGCCGTAGCGGCCTCCGACCGCAACAACGAACGCGCGTCCTTCTCCCAGTCCGGCGACTTCGTCGGCGTAGCGGCACCCGGCGTCGACATGATCTCCACCGTCCCCAAGGGCGGTCACTGCTCCGACAACGGTACGAGTTTCTCGGCGCCGTACGTCTCCGGTGTCGCCGCGCTGATCAAGGCGAAGCACCCGGACTGGACCGCACGCGAGGTCGTCGCCCAGATCGAGCAGACCGCCGAGCGCACCATCGCCGGCCACGACCGCCTCGTCGGCTGGGGCGTCGTCGACCCGGTCCGCGCGCTCACCGAGGACGACCACCCGATCGAGTCCCCCAACGCCCAGGACGGCCTCACCAAGGCCCAGGCCCCGTCCCCCGCGAAACTCCAACTCGGCGAGACCCCCGACGAACACGACGCCCGCCTCGCGACCTATGTCGCCCTGGGCGCGGCCGTGTTGGTGGCGGGACTCGGCGGCACGGCGGTGGCGACCCGGGACGCGCGCAAGCGGGCGCGGAGGGTCGCGGGGCTGGACTGACGTCCGGCGCCCCTCCGCGCCTCCCGGCCCTCCGCCCGCCTGTCAAGAGGGCGCGACCTGCGAAGAAGCAATCCAGGGGCGGCAGTTGACGGAACCGGACGACACCATTCGCAATGGCCACGCAGCAACGACCACTCACACGTGTACGGCTCCATCAATTGAGTAGCCGTACTCAGGCCGCCGACCTGCGGGTCACATAGCGTCAAGGGGCGGCAGCGGCCCAGGTGAACGCGAGGGCACGCCGTGAAGGAGCGGTGAAGCTTGGTCGAGTGGTAGCACAGCTGTCGCATAAGGCAGTTGGGGCTGTCACAGGAAGCGACTAGAGTAGTTGCGTTGCGGAGAGGAACGCTCAGGAGTGCAGTCGCTCAGGAGCGGGCGACGAAAACGGGGAGGGGAGGGCATCATGCCTCCTGTTGACGGTGGAGGGGGCTTCAGGGCAAGCCTGGAAGCGCTCGGAACGTTCAAGAAGCGTGTGGACGGGGTGCTTTCGACCTTCGAGAGCTCACCGGGCAGCGCGCACAAGGTCGGGGCGCACGAGCTCACCCAGGCTTCCTTCGGCGGTGCCGGCAGTTTCGGCGAGGCCAAGGGCCTGCACGCACAGTACGAGCGGGTCCACGAGCGTCTCACCGCGCTCTCCAAGAACCTGGGCCTCCAGATCGAGGCGCTCCAAATCGCGGTG
Organism: Streptomyces prunicolor; assembly: GCF_045162825.1. NCBI lineage: Bacteria > Bacillati > Actinomycetota > Actinomycetes > Kitasatosporales > Streptomycetaceae > Streptomyces > Streptomyces prunicolor. The sequence continues at coordinate 7,931,782 of NZ_CP108676.1, forward strand.
AGCGCCGCGCACAACAACTTCCACAACGTGGACGAGGACCAGCGGCGCCGCTTCTGGGAGATCCAGACACAGCTCAGTCGTGAGCACGCCGACGGGCTGCGGGAGCAGCAGGCCGCGGAGGCGGCGAAGAACGGCAAGCCCGAGCAGGGGCGTTCCGACGACAAGCAGTCCAAGGCCGGGTACTGATGGGTGACGAGCAGAAGCAGCCGAATCCGCACCAGGCGGAACTGACGCAGGTGGCCCAGCAGGTCGGCGTCATCGATGCCGCCAACACCATCTCGAACATCTTCGGCGGCGGCAACGTCCGGTGCTTCGGCACGACCGACTTCGAGAACCACCGCCTCAACGACATGATCGACATGGTCGAGACCGCGAGCCCGGAGCACCTGGAGAACGCGGGCAACGCGCTCTGGGAAGCCCGCGACGCCATCAGCGACGCGGCCAAGGAACTCAGAGGCCACATCGACAACGTCGACTGGGAGGGCGACTCCGGTCAGGCCTTCCGCGACTGGGGCAGCGACCTCGTCACCTACGCCGTCAACCTCGCGTCCTTCGCGGAAGTCGCCGGCACCCAGATCTCGGCCGCGGCCACGGGCCTCGCCTCCGTCCGTATCGCCATGCCGCCACGCGACACCCGCTTCAACACCAGCCAGACGCCCAGCGACATTCCGCTGCCCGCGCGCGTCTCGGGCAACGGGGAGTACACCGAGGCGGTCAAGGTCGAGAAGGACCGACAGGAGGCGATCAACCAGATGAATCGGTTGTCGTCCTTCTACACGGTGTCGGAGGGGGTGTTGGCGGCACAGGAGCCGCCTACGTTTTTGCAGGCTATGCCGGATGTGGGGGTGCCTAGGCCGGCTGTGCGGGAACACAATCCCGGCGACGGGGGCGGAACGCAGACCAGGAGCGGTCTCGGCACCTCGCGTGAGGCGGTGGTGGTCAGCCATGACAATTCGAGTGTCGTGGGTGGTCGCCCCCATACGGTCGACGTCGCGTCACCGGTCAAGCATCCGGACGACCTACCCGTCCACACGGACCACGATGTCGGCACGAAGATCGACGGAGTGGGCACTCTGCCGTCCCAGACGGTCACGACGCCGACCAACATGCCGCCATCGGTGACGGGTCCCGGCGGGAGCAACACCGGGACGGTTCCGCCCGTTGCGACAGGAAGCGTCCCTCCCGCCTTCGGTGGACCTGTCGGTCGAACATCGGCATTCGGTGGAGTGTCTGGAAGCAAGGGGCCATTGTCGGCCCAGGGGCGCGTTGCCACTCCCAACGGCACTGCCACCGCGCGGGGCGCCACGGGCCCAGCGGGTCGCGCGGCTGCCACTGGGCAGCCAAGCGTCCGGGGCGGTGGGCCGGCGGCGGGTAGGTCACCCGTCGCGCGAGGTGTTACTGGTGGGACGCCGCGTCCTATTGGCGCTGCCGAGGGCCGCCCCGGTGGAGTGGGCTCCACGGGGGCGGCACGTGGGAAAGGTGTTGTCGGCGGTAAACCCGCAGCGAGTGCTACCTCGGGATCAACCGGTGCCAGGGTGCCTCGCGGCACGGTCGTCGGCGCGGAAGGCAACTCCGGAGCCCGTACGCCTACCGGCAAGATCGGGCAACGTGGGGTCATCGGAGTTTCGGGCTCCACATCCGCTGTCGGCCAGAGGCAGCCCGGCCGTCCTGCCACGAGCAACCCTGACGGGGTCGTCGGTACGCCCAACAACCGGACCTCCGGAGGAAGAAGTACCGGACTTACCGGAGGCAGTACTGGGACCGTGAATGGCCGAACGGGAAATCGGCGGCGCACGAGAAGTGAAGACCGCGAGGATGAACGCCAGGCCGAGACGCAGAGCCGCAACGCGCCACCAGCGACCGACTGAACGACGAGCGAGGACTCACAGAGGTATGACAGGGACCAGCCGAAGGGGCAGATTGACTCCAACTTCCGCAGGACGTGCCGGAAGAAGGGTGTCTGTCGTGTGCGCCGCACTCGGTGCCTTCGCCGTCATGTCTTCAGGGCTGGCTCCGAGCGCGGTTGCTGCCGACGTCCACTCGAAGCAGTGGTACTTGGACGCGATGGACGCTACCGGGATGTGGAAGGTAAGCACAGGCAAGGGCGTGAAGGTGGCCGTCATCGACTCGGGGGTCAACCCTGAGACTCCTTCCCTGAAAGGGCAGGTGCTCGTCGACGAGGTACCGAAAACCGTCGCTTACCACGCCACCAAAGATCTCATGGGACACGGAACGAGCATGGCGGAACTTATCGCCGGAACTGGGGCTGGCGGCGGTCTGAAGGGCCTCGCTCCGGGCGCGAAGATTGTGCCGTACCGGGTCCAGGGCGACGAGTTGAAGGGCGAAGAGCTCACAAAGTCGCCGGCGGTAGCGGAAGCGGTGAGGGCTGCGGCTGACACAGACGCCAAAATCATCAACATGTCCGTCGGTAGTCCCTATATCTATCCCGACGAAGAGGCAGCGATGAAGTACGCCTATTCCAAGGGAAAGTTGTTGTTCGCTGCCGTCGGAAATGACGGGGACAAGAAGAACCCCATCAACTACCCGGCTGCCTACCCTTATGTAGTCGGGGTGTCTGCCGCAGACAAGAATGGCAAGGTCGGATCGTTCTCGACGTACGGCAATTATGTCGATCTGGCCGCTCCCGGGCTCGACGTGCCGTATTGGTGTGACGCAACGTTCCGCTCGTACTGCCAAGAACAAGGAACGAGCATGGCCTCCGCCATCGCCTCTGCCTCCGCCGCCCTGATCTGGTCCGCCCACCCCAACTGGACGGCCAATCAGGTCCTCCGCACCCTCATCGACACCGCAGGAAGGGACTGGCCGAAAAGCAAGCCGAGCAACTACCTCGGCTACGGCCTGATCCGCCCCCGCAAGGTGCTGGAGAGCAACAGCATCAATCCGGGCGCGGCCTCCACAGACCCTCTCAGTGTCGAGAACGGAACCGGAGTCACCGGGGCACCCTCTCCCTCGACCGCACCCTCGTCCAAAGCCCCCAACCCCACCTCAGGCGGCCAGACTTCAGCCGCAGCATCGACCTCCGACTCGTCCGGCAACACCACCCTGTGGATCGCTCTCGGCGCCGCAGCGGCCGTAGTCGTGCTCGGCGGTGGAGCCTTCGCGTTGGTTCGCTCGCGGCGAGGTGCATGAGAGCTCGTACACCGGGCTCACCCGACCAACCAGCGCTTCACCACTCGGTGTTGCGTCCCAGAAACACCAATCTCTCTCGCGAAAGGGAGTGCCGAGATGGCTGACGGCCGCAAGCTTGATGATGCACATGTACAAAAGCTCCAGACGAACGTCATCGACAGGTACGACAACGTCAAGAAGCACCTGCAGAAGCTCCAGGGCTGCATCGACATGATCGAGGCGAACTGGACGGGACACGGTGCCAACGCCTTCAAGACCAAGCAGCACGAGATCAACGACCACATGGTCGGGATCGGCCGCATGCTCGACGACTTCCTGAACGGAATTCACCTCACCAAGCAGGACAAGGACAAGTTGGAGGACGAACTCCACTCCACGATCTCCAGCATCGAAGTGGACGCCGGTGCGAAGACCTCGGCGCTCAACCTCTACTGACCGCCCCGAGCGTCGCACCCCGGACCGCGAGGTCCCTCTCACATCGTCAAGGAGATGAGGAAACATGACTGGCACGCCGCACATGCAGGATCTCGCCGTCAAGTACGGCACCCTGGACGCGCTCGCCACTGAACTCGGCAATCTGGCCAAGCAGTTGGAGAGCGACCTCACGGCGCTGAAGAAGGGCGTCCACGACGCGGCCGAGGGCTGGGCCGGTGACGCCTACGAGTCCTTCAACCGGAAGTCGAAGGAGTGGGACGGCCACACCACTGCCATCCACCAGGCGCTGCTGTCCATCACACAGAAGGTGCACCAGGCCGGCGGCGACTACCGCGGCGGCGACAAGAAGGCGGCCAGCTTCTTCGAGTAGGACAGGTTGACAACAACACCGGGGTGGGCACGCACGGGAGGTGCCCACCCCGGTGTTCGTGTTCCGGGCAGTTCTTCCACACGGTGAACCGAAGACGGCGCACGGATGACCTGTCCTCCTGTCAGGGGCCTTGCCGTGGTTGAGGCTCGGGCACATCGCGTGGTGAGCGGCTCGGTGGTGCAGACGGTGACAGGTCGAAGGCACATCGAAGTTCTGGACCAGACCGGGCGATTTGGCGAGGCCGGCTCGTCAACCGGAGCCGCTTCGGGTACGCAGTGCCCTCTTGCCGATTTCGAGGCCACCGTTCTGCCCACGACCGGGGGTCCACTCGCGGCCGAGCAGGCCCGCCCGCAACTCCTCGCCCGAGACTTCTGTGTGAAGAGCGGAGCATCCACGAAGCCGGTTTCGCGGCGGGCGGTCACCATGACGGACGTTGCCGCCCGCCCCGTAGGTGCCACGGACTCGTCGATTATCTCGGGGGGAGGGGGCGCCGTGTCGGGCCAGGAGGCGCGACTCGTCAGTCTTCCGGCACCTCGAACTCGATCGGGATCGGTACTGTCGTCGGCCTTGCCGGGCTTCCTCAACTCCTGCAGCGAGGCCCAGTTCAGGACCACCAAGTGCATGCAGGTCACCACTCTCGCCGAGACATGCGCCCACCATCCCGAACGCGTAGGTCGGCGCCCCCGACCACCCGAGTTACGCCAGACCGTCTGGAGCGGACCGGTCAAACGCCGTGAACCGCACCACAGACCTCATAGCGTCACGACCGCCTCTCAGGACTGGAATCTTCCGAGGATTCCGGTGTGGCGGAAGGCGGTGGTGGAGGCGGCGGCGGGTACAGCGGGCGGGAAGGGATCCGGGGGCCAAGCAGGCCTACAGCAGGCGGGCCTACGGGCGGAGGGGGCTGAGGTTCCAGCGACCGGTGGGGGCGGGGCTCCGGCTGTCGGGGTGTGAGGGACGGTGCCGGTGCCGGAGGTGGAGGCGGGGGTGCAGGCAGTTCCCCGTCCGGCAGGACCGGGCCGCCCGCCCGCATCCGCTCGATGGTCTGCTCAGCTCGGTGGCGTGCCCGCGGGTCGTCGTCGCGCTGGAAAACGAACACATGAACCCATCGGGAGATTCTCCCGCTCGAAAGCAGCTGGTACCCGAGTGCGTGAGCGATGTCCTTGGCGCGAGGCCGTGCTGACGCATCGAGCCGGAGCTCGACGCGGCCCCGGCCGTCGAAGCGGGACCGTATCTCGTCGCCGTCCATCAACGGTCTCCGTAGCGTGGCAGTTCCTGGGGAAAATCGTGGGTGCCTTGGCATTCGGCCAGTTTGTAGGTGTGTTGGGCGAGCTGATACGCGAAATCGGTGAGGGTCTGTCGTAGCGGCACGCTCTTGGTGTTGGCAGGATTGCTGATCCAGGTCTCACCGACCACTGCGTACGGTTGGGTGGAGTTGTACGAAGGGACGCTGGGCGGAGTGCAGGGCACGTACACCGACGAAGTGTTTTCGCTGGAATCGATCTGGGCCAGGGCTTCTATGTTGCCCACGGAGACGCGGATGAGCTGATTCTGCTTCCCGGAACCTCGATAGGATTCGAGCCATTTATCGCGGGATACCGGCTCGACCTGCGCCTTCCCGGACAGAATCGAATCGTTACTGGTGGTCACGTGACACGAGAATGTGAGGTTGTACCCCGCGCCCTGGCTGTTGAAGCCGCTGTCGGCCGATCGGGCCTTTGGTAGGACTTGCTTGACCGTGTCCCGCTCAAGGGTGCCGTCGCACATTTTGTTCGGGAGTAGATAGAGACCTTTGTTTAGGAAAGCCCAACCAGCGCCGCAGAACAGCACAGGAAACAACAGGACTAGGAGGAAGGCTTTTACGCTCGGCCAGGTGCCGAGTTGCGTTCTGCTCGTCTGTGACGTCTCCATCAGGGACGCTCCTTAGTGTTGCTCAGGTACTCACTACTGGCGTCCCATCCTTCGTTGACGGCGTTGCCGACGATACCGTCGGTGCCATCTTTGGGTAGGTCCGCATGATGCCGAGCGAGTGCGTCGTCAGTCGACCACTGCGTTTGCTGGCTGACGGAGTCTCGCATGGCGTACAGGTTCTTGGCGCTCGCGTACAGCCCTTCATCCTTGGCTCCATGCATCTGCTGGCCTTCAAGGAGACGGTCAACGGCCCCACCCGCAACGGCTCCGGCTGCTCCGCCGACCACGGAACCCATGACCTCGCCGCCCAGATACTCGGGGAGCTTGAGGCCTGTGAAAGCGATATTGACCCAACTCTTGGCGGCATCCCCCTTCTGGGCCAAGGCTTTGTTGTATTCCGTCTCCCCGTCGACGGCGGCCTTGACATCACCGTCTGCCACGGAATGCCCGACGATACCCTCGATGACGCCCGCGTTCCTGCCGATATCCGCGAGAACCTGCTCGCGGGGGCCGTCGAACAAGGACGGGTCGGCAAGGTGTGATTCGAGCAGGCTGCCGGTGTAGATACTTTCCCCGTAGATAATCCCGGCCCTGCCTGCAGGGTCTGCGGATGTCGCGGAAAGGAACCTCACCACATCTGGGACGTGCTCCCCCCGGAATGCGTCAGGCCATTCGCTGTTCGTAAGGAAAACGGAATTCGAGTGAGGGCCGGACAGGGCCTGGCTGATCTCCGGCATATAAGCAGCAGCCATGTCTCCGAAGCTCTCGCCCAAACCCCGTGCCACCAGGTCCGAGCCCTCGCCGGGCTGCGCCACCGCCTCCATGATGTTCGCCATGATCTGTACCTGAGCCACGCTGTGTCCCGGTGCCATGGAGTTGGTGTCACCGTCGGTAACTCCCGTGACGGCGGCTTCCAGGGCGCGACCGAGGGACTCGCCTCGGTCCGTGTAGCCGGTGGTGCCGAGCATGTGCTCCAGATCCGGCTTGGACTCGAAGGCGTGCTCCGCCGCCTCGGGATTGTGGGAGAGGCCGTCGAACAGCCCCTCCAGCGGGTCTCTGCCGTTCCCGTCGCCGAAGACGAGGTCCACGGCGTCGTACCCCTTGACCCACAGGTCACGGGTGCCGGCGTCCCCTGCTGCCTTGTCCGCCTTGAACAGCTTCTCCCGGTAGTCGTCGAGGAACTCGGTGTCGTACGTGCCCTGGCGCATGAGGCTGCTGATGACCTGGGAGCCCAGGGCGCCAATCGGGTTGGGCGAGTCGGCGGCACGGAAGTTCGTGTTGCGCTCGGCGATGAGGTCCTTCTTCCAGTCCCGCATGGCGTCTGAGTCAGAGAAGGACGCCGTGGCCAGAGTCAGGCTCATGTTCGCCTGTAGGTCCTCCATCGTCTTGAGTTCCGAGCCCCTGGCGCCGGCGTGCGCGGAGGCCATCTCGGTCCAGAACTGGAGCGTCCCCTTGGCCCCCAGACGGGTCGCGAACTGCTCCGCGAACAGGGAGTCGTCGTGGTATTTAGCCATCGTGTGGTTGAAGTCGGCGATGTCGTCGAGGCTCATGTCGGCCGGGTCCTTGGCCATCTTCGCCAGTTTCTCCGCAGCCGCGACGGCCTCTGCCGCCTCGTCCCGGTCCGCGTAGGAGGCGTCGGCGAAGCCGTACTTGGCCTCGTCGACAAGAAGCCTCAGGACCTTCGCGGCGCTCTGGTCGCTCTGCGTCGCCTTGGTCAGGATGCTTTGGATCTCGTCGCGGAGGGCATCCACCGTTTTCTGATCCGTCGCGCCGGTTTTTCCGCTGGGGTCGGACGCCCAATCGGGCCGGGTGTTCCCCGTGACGGTGAACGTGCCGTCGCCCGTGTCGATCACGCTCAGGTTCTGCTGCGAGGCCCGCGTGATCGCATCGTTCAACTGGGTTCGGAAACCGATGAGTTCGCCCCGGGTATCCGCCAGGATCTTCGTGATGGAGTCAGCCTGGGTGTGCGCGTCGCCGAACTCGGCGGCCGTCTTGTCGACGAACTCGCGGGTGACGGTGGCGTTGACGCCGGACCAGTTGGCTTTGTCCGCCCTGCCCTTGAGGTTGCGCTCCGCGTCCTCCTTGAGGCTCGCGAGCTTTGTCGTCATCTGTTCCCAGTCGGTGATCGCCTCGCCGAGCTTCGAGAAGTTACCGAAGCGGAGAGCGTCGAGGTCCATCAGCGGTCCGTCCTGTGGTCGAAGCCCTTGTCCAGCAGGGAGATGCTGCTGAGAGTGCCCGCGATGTAGCTTTCGTCGGCCGCGTGCTGGTTCTTGGTGAACCGCAGGTGGTTCGAGATGTGCGCGCAGGCGTCCAGCAGGGACTGCACCTGGTCGACCCAGCGCTCCGCGACATGATCGAGCGCTCCACCGAGCGCGAAGCCTTCGTCCTTGAGTCCTCCGGCGGCAGTCACGGAGGCGACACGGGCGTAGTCGCTGTACTGCCCGAAGTCGTCGAACAAGTCCTGTGCCGCCGATCCGACCGCGGCGAGATCCTTCTGGCTGACAGTGAGGTCGCCCCACGCGCTCTTACCCTCGCCCCCACCGCCTTCCGAAGGCGTGAGCTGGTTGAGCTGCATGTGCGCCGACTGCTTCTGAGCCGCCTCGGACTTCAGCTGCTCCCACTCGTCCCATGCCATGCGCGGCCCCTCCCCGTTGGTCTGCTCCGCCCTCGTCCTGACGAAGGCCGGCGAGCTATCTCGCGTGCTTCGACATGGCGGAACCGGCCTCTCAATTTACCAATGGATCAGCTTCACTTGACCGATTCCAAACGGGAACGACCAACCTCCGCATCCCCTCCACAGGCCGTCTGAGTCAGTGCGGGGGCCTTTCGATGAAATCCCCACCAGAGTCGGCTGGGATGCCTCCGTACTCGACTCCCGCCACCCCATCACTGACGCCCGGCGCCGTACCCGCGTATGGGTCCAACAGCACTGGAAACTCGATGAGTTGGGCGATTCCGTGGAGCTGGCCGTCGAGGAGCTGTGCAGGAATGCCGTACGGCACGGGGTGGGCTTGCCGGGTTGGAGCTGATCCTTGGGGCCTCCGGGCGGTTCGTTCCGGCCGTACTGCGTGTCATGGTGATCGGTGATCCACCGGGCACCGGATCAGGTACCCGAACTGGTGGGCGGCGGGAGCGGACGGGTTCGCCGGTGCCGAGGTGGGTGTCAGCGCCAAGGCGGCCAAGGACGAGTTCACCGTCTGAGTCGGTGGAGACGGCACACCGCCGAGAGGTCGGCTCTGCCGACGCGCCCACCCTGACCCAGCGGTTGCCCTTCACCTCCGTGATCGACGGAACGCGCCGCGATCTCGTCCAGTCGCAGGTGTACTTGTCCCTGTCGGACATCGAGGATCCGCACAGTTCGCCCGGATACTGAGACGGAGGCCTAGGGATGGGGCGTCTTTGGGACAGACTGACCGGCACAAAACAGCCCGAGAGCGGGGTCGCCCCACTGCCGAGCACGGAGGTCCGGGCAGCGTTGCTCGCACTCAACGTGCCGGACGTGCCGTACCGCGTGCGCAACGCTCTCCCGGCGGAGAAGGCCGACCTGGTGGCGGAGTGCCAGGTACAGCGGGTAGGTGTGAGACTCAAGACCCGGATGCGCCTGAACCCGGAGAAGAACGAAGTGCGTTTCCTCGACGAGCGGTGGGAGAACCGTTCGTCCGACAACGCCAACGCACAGTACGGACGTGGGAATGCACCCGCGACGTACCGGCAGTGGGAGACGAAACAGGGCCCCGACGGCCGTCGGCAGAAGGTCGAGGTCTTCCGCTTCGACACTCGGGAGATGACCGACCCGCTGCGGGACGCCGTCCTCGCCGCAGGCTGGACCTGGCGAGGAGTGTTCAAGCTATGACCGGCCGGTGAGCTTCAGAGCCGACTGAGGGATGCCGCCAGGCACTGGCGCGAGCGGGGCATCCGGGAACCCATCCGAGCCCCCGCCTCCCTCCTGGCAATGGCTCAACTACCCTGCCTGCACCCCTGCTTGGCCATCGCCCCAGGGAAGTAGGCCCCCAGGAACGAGCGCAACGCATCCCGCCGCCGCGAGGTCTTCCCGGGAACCTTCTCCTGGAGCTGCACCAACGTGACGAACTTGCGCTGCCGGCCCTCGTACGTGCAAGTGCCCACCGCCATCGCTCCGTTGTCCGCCACCCTGGCACTGTCACCGACGTCGACGGAGGCCGGGTTGCCGAGACGTAGCAGGGCCCGGTCCTGGACCTTGATGGGGTCGGTCTCCGCGGGGACGACGTCGCCCGACAGGTAGACGACCAGCTTGCCGTCCACCGACAGACGGCAACGCGGACTCTCCTGACCGGAGTTGTAGGCGCGCTGGGTGAGCTTCTGTCCGTCCGGCAGGAAGGGCGACAGCAGATCCGAGTCGACGGCCACCCCGCAGACCTTGTCCGGAACGGTGTAGGCGCGTGCGTCCGAGTCCGTGCAGCCGGCCGTGACCAGGACAAGCAACGTCACCGCAGCGGCGGTGACAGAGGCCGCCGTGCGCCGCGTCGAAGGTACTGATACACCCTTTCTCACTGATCGCCCACCAGTCCCTGAGCCCGCGCGTTGCCGTCCGCCGGAAGCCGGTTCGGCTCCCTGCGCGCGGACTGCTTCCGCGCCGCCTGGCCCTTCAGCCGTTCCCACGCGTGCCATGCCACGTGTGGACCCCGTCCCCGTGCCCCCGTAGGCCCCGCCCGCTGGACGGGACCAGTCCGTCGACCGCCTCCCCGCCGACCCTCAGTACTCCCCTTCCGGCATCAACCCCGTCTGCACCAACGGCTTCCCCCGCTTCCGCGACACGAACACCCCGCGCCCCGCGGGCATCGGCCGCGGCCGCACCCCGCCCAGCACGTCGCCCTCGCCGGGGTCGCCCGCCAGGACGACGCCCTGGGCGCCCAGTTCCTGCATGCGCTGCATGAACGGCTCGTACGCGGCGCGTCCGGCGCCTGCCGTGGAGCGGGCGATGATGAAGCGGACGCCGACGTCACGGGCGAACGGCAGCATCTCCGTGAGGTTGCCCAGCGGGTTGCCGCTGGACGTGGAGACGAGGTCGTAGTCGTCCACGACGACGTACACCGTCGGGCCCTGCCACCAGCTCCGCTCGCGGAGTTGCCGGGCCGTCACGTCGGCCGTCGGGGTCCGGCGCTGCATCAGGTCCGCCAGGGCGACCATGTGATGGTCCATGGCGTTGGACATGGGGATGTACTCGGCGAGGTGCGAGGCCGGCGTCGCGTCCAGCAGGGAGCGCCGGTTGTCGATGACGAAGAGCTTCGCCTCGTCGCCGGTGTACCGCTCCGACAACTGCTTGATCAGCAGCCGCAGCAGGTTCGACTTGCCCGACTCGCTCTCGCCGAAGACGAGGAAGAACGGGTCCTGCTCGAAGTCGACGAAGACCGGTTCCAGATTGTTCTCGTCGATGGCGAACGTGACACCGCGCTGCGGGAAACGGTCGCCCGGCGGCAGCTGCGCGGCGGTCAACTCGCGTGGCAGCAGCCGTACTTCGGGCGCGCCCGGTGCCTCCCAGTGCCGGGACACCTCGTTCGCCAGCGCCTGGGTCGCGTCGGCCAGGTCGGTGTCCGAGACCAGGCCGTCGATGCGCGGCACCGCCGCCATGAAGTGCAGCCGCTGCGGCGACACACCGCGTCCGGGGACGCCGGTCGGGACGTTCACCGCCACCTTGCGGTCGATCTCGGAGTCCATCGTGTCGCCGAGCCGCAGTTCGAGGCGGTTCATCAGGTGGTCCTTGAGGTTCGCGCGGACCTCCATCGACCGGGACGCGGTGAGCACCAGGTGGATGCCGAAGCCGAGGCCGCGCGCGGCGATGTCCAGGACCGCGGCCTCCAACCCCTCGTAATCCGCGCGGAAGTTGCCCCAGCCGTCGATGACGAGGAAGACATCGCCCCAGGGCTGGTCCGTGACCGAGATCTGGCCGCGCGCACGGCGGGACCGGAACTCAGCGATCGACGGGATGCCCGCCGAGCGGAAGTACTCCTCGCGGCGCGTCATCACGCCGTACACCTCGGAGACCGTGCGCCGGACCTTCTCGGGGTCCAGGCGGGAGCCGACGCCGCCCACGTGCGGCAGGCCGGCCACCGAGGAGAGACCGCCGCCGCCGAAGTCGAGGCCGTAGAACTGGACTTCGTACGGGGTGTGGGTCAGGGCGAAGGCGCAGATCAGGGAGCGCAGGAGGGTGGACTTGCCGGACTGCGGGCCGCCGACGATCTGCATATGGCCGGCCGCGCCCGAGAAGTCGATCCACAGGTGGTCGCGGCGCTGCTCGTACGGCTTGTCGACCAGGCCGACCGGGACCACCAGCCGGCCCGCGCCCTCGTAGCCGGGCTGGGTGAGTCCGCGGCCCTGCACCGCCGTGAGGCCGGGCAGGAGTCCGTCCAGCGAGGGCGGGCTGTCGAGCGGCGGCAGCCACACCTGGTGGGCCGCCGGACCCTGCGCCTCCAGTCGGCGCACGATGACGTCGAGCACCGTGTCGGCGAGCGCGTCGTCGATGTCGGGGGACTCGGTGCGCTGCTGCGGAACCGCCGTGTACTGCACCGGCACTTCGGCCGCCGTGAACAGCACCGGCCGCCGGTCGACCGGCAGTTGGCCGGCGCCGATCGACGCCTGCGCGGAGCTCGAACGGTAAGTGCCGGACACGTAGGCGGCCTTGAACCGCACCATCTCGTCCGTGCCGTACTTCAGGAAGCCGGACCCGGGGACGTTCGGGAGTTCGTAGGCGTCCGGCACGCCCAGTGCGGCCCGCGACTCGGCCGCAGAGAAGGTGCGCAGGCCGACGCGGTACGACAGATAGGTCTCCAGGCCGCGCAGCCGGCCCTCCTCCAGGCGCTGCGAGGCCAGCAGCAGATGCACGCCGAGCGAGCGGCCGATCCGGCCGATCTGCACGAACATCTCGATGAAGTCCGGCTTGGCGGTGAGGAGTTCGCTGAACTCGTCGATCACCAGCACCAGGGAGGGGATCGGCTGGAGCGGGGCGCCCGCGGCGCGTGCCTTCTCGTAGTCGTGGATGTTGGCGTAGTTGCCCGAGTCGCGCAGGAGTTCCTGGCGGCGGTTGAGCTCGCCGCGGATGGAGTCGCCCATGCGGTCGACCAGCGTCAGGTCGTCCGCGAGGTTGGTGATCACGGCCGCGACGTGCGGCATCTGCGCCATGCCGGCGAAGGTGGCGCCACCCTTGAAGTCCGCGAGGACGAAGTTCAGGGTCTCCGAGGAGTGGGTGACCGCGAGGCCGAGGACCAGGGTGCGCAGCAGCTCGGACTTGCCGGAGCCGGTGGCGCCCACGCACAGTCCGTGCGGGCCCATGCCCTCCTGCGCGGCCTCCTTGAGGTCGAGCATCACGGGCCGGCCGTCCTCCCCGAGCCCGATCGGCACCCGCAGCCGCTCGGCCAGCGAACGCGTCCGCCAGGTGCGCTTGGTGTCGACGGAGGCCGCGTCACCGAGGTTCAGCAGATCGGTGAACTCCAGGTTGGCGAGCAGCGGTTGGTCGTCGTCGCCACCGGACGCCATCCGCAGCGGCGCCAACTGCCGCGCGAGCGCCTCGGCGGACTCGTACGAGAGCGCGTCGGGCGTCCCCTCGTAGACGTCTCCGTGCCCGGACTCCAGATGCAGCGACGTCGGCTGTACGACGATGGAGAGCTCGCCGCGGACAGCGGCCGGTTCGCCGGGGACGACGTCGACGAGCGTCACGCCCTGCAGGCCCTCGGGGTTGGCCAGGACCGAGTCGGGGGGCAGGGAGACCCCGTCGAGGACGATGACGATGTGCGGCTCGTCCGGCAGCGCTGTCGCGTCGGGGTGGAAGCGTGGCCGGCCGGTCAGCCGGGCGGAGATCAGGTTCTCCAGCTCGCGGATGTCGCTGTCGATCAGCCGGCGGGTGCCCGCGCCGTCCGTGGCACCGGGCGCCTGCGCGTGCGGCAGCCACTTGGCCCACTCCCAGTGCGGCAGGGACTCCCTGGCCGCCGCGACCACGATCATCAGGTCCTCGGGCGAGTGCAGCGCGGCCAGCGAACCGGCCAGGGCCCGGGCGGAGGACCGTACGGACTGCGCCTCGCCGCTGATGGTGAGGTAGGAGAAGGCACGCAGGGAGACCGCCATCGGCAGGTCGTCCAAGTTGCCGTGGACGGACAGGAAGCGCTGCATCGCGCCCGCCGTCAGCGGCTCCAGCTGGTCGACCCCGCCGGTCTCGGGGGCGATGAGCGGAGTGGCTAGCGACTGCCGGCCGAGGCCGATGCGCACCTGGCCGAAGTCCTCGTCGCCCGGCCGCCGTTCCCACACCCGGCTGCCCTCGGCGACCAGTGCCCAGAGCTGCTCGGGGGAGGGGTGGAGGTAGTACTGCGCGTCGCGCTGTGCCCGCGCGGTGTCCAGGGCGGTCCGCCGGGTCTGCGCCAGGTAGCGCAGATAGTCGGTGCGCAGATCCGCCAGCTGACCCTGGTTGCCGCGGCGGAAGCGGACCACCATCGCGATGGACATGGCCACCGTCGAGACGATCATCACCATGCCCATGATCTTCATGAACGGCTGTCCGTTCGTGAAGAAGAACACCACCGAGCCGCCCATGCCGAGCGTCGGCAGCAACTGCATCAGGACGCTCTCCTGATGCCCCCGCGGCAACTCCGGCGGAGGTTGCAGGACGATCTCGTCCGTGGGCACCTCGGACGGCAGCGCGCGCGGCGGGCGCTTGACGACGATGTGGCTCACTGCTCACCAATTCCCTTGCGCGGCCCCGGGACTACCGTCCGCCACCCCGTGTCAGGCGGACGCAGGCCGCCGCGCGATCCTACTGACTTCGCGCGGGACGGGTGAGCGGTAGGGTGCCGGATGTTCGCGTGAGCACACGCGAACCAGGCTGGAAAAACAGGGCATTTCACGCGATGTGAAGGTGCGCGGGACATGCTGCGCGACACCTTCACGACGCAGACGCAGAATCATCATTGAGGGGGAGCAGCAGGTGAGCATCACGGCCTCCGCGGCGGGCGGGCCCGGTACCGGAGCCCCGGTCGGCACCGGACCGGGGCTCGGTTTCTGCCGGGTCACGATCGTCGCGCCCGACAGTCGCATCGACGTGGCACTGCCCGACGACATCCCGGTCGCCGACATCTATCCGGAGATCCTCAGGCTCTCCCGGCAGAGCCCCACCGAGGGCGCCCCGGTCGGCTATCACCTGGTGCGCCGGGACGGCACCGTCCTCGACAGCTCCCGCACGTTCGCCGCCCAGCGCATTCTCGACGGCGAACTCCTCACCCTGCGCCCCTTCTCCGAGTCCCTCCCGCCCGCCGTGTTCGACGACGTGTCCGAGGCGGTCTCGGCCGCGGTGACCCGCGAACACACGCTGTGGAGCGGCGAGTTGACCCGCGCCGCCGGTCTCGTCGGCGGCGGTGTCCTGCCCGCCCTGCTCGCCTTCGTCGCCTGGACCGCCGACCCGCGCCACGACATGAACAGCCTGCCCGGCATCCTCGCCGCGGTCGTCGGCATCCTGCTGGTCGTCCTGGCCTGCGTCCGCGCCCGGGTCTACGACGACCGGTCCTCGGCCATCGCGCTGGGCCTCGGCGCCCTGCCCAACATCGGGGTGGCCGGCTCGGGCCTGCTGCCGCTCACCGACGGCCAGGGGATCGGCAAACTCCAGTTCCTCCTCGCCTGCGCGGCCGTGCTGGTGGCCGCCGTCGTCCTCACCCTGTGCTCCCCCGGCGGGGACGCGCCGTTCGTCGCCTTCGTGTTCGCGTCCGCGGTCGGCCTGATCGTCGGGTTCATCGCGATCCGGGCCCACTGGACGCCGGCCGACATCGCCGCCCTGTGCGCCCCGGTCGCGGTCGGCGCGCTGGCCTTCCTGCCGGGCCTCTCGATGCGCTTCGCCCGCCTGCCGATCGGCTTCGACCCCCCGAACACCGCCCCGCGCAGCGCGTACGGCACCGAGCCCGCTGCCCAGGAAGCGGTCGACACCGAACGCGTCGCCGCCCAGGCCCGCCGCGGTCACGAACTCCTCGTCGGCCTCGTCGGCGGCTGCGCGGTCACCGCCGTCGGGGCCACGGCCGTCCTCGGCTTCTCGAACGACGTCTGGGCCCAGCTGCTCGCCCTCGCGACCGGTGTCGCCCTGCTGATGCGCGCCCACCTCTTCCGCTACACCGCCCAGGTCGCCCCCGTCCTGGCCGCCGGACTCGGCTCCCTCGTGCTGCTCGGCCTGGGCCTCGCGCTCAACCCGCCGAACTCCCTGATCCACGAGGCGCTCCGCGGCGACCGCGGCGGCCTCGACCTCCGTACGGTCTGGCTCGTCGCGGCGATCGCGGCGGCCACCGCACTGGTGACCGCGCTCGGCCTGATCGTCCCGCGCAGCGGTCTCACCCCGTTCTGGGGGCGCTTCCTGGAGATCGCCGAGGGCTTCGTCCTGCTGACGCTGGTGCCGCTGGCGCTCGCCGTCTTCGACGTGTACGCGACGGTCCGGTCACTGACGAGCTGACCCGGCGTCTGTTTCTCGTAGAGGACAGCTTCTCGTAGGGGACAGCCGACGAGAAGCGGACGTGTGCCCGTGAACAGACGTATGCCCGCGAACAGGCGACGAAAGGATTCGTCCGCGTGAGCTTCGGCCCACCTCCCACCATGTACACCCAGTCCACCCTCGCCGAGGACGACCAGCGCAAGAAGCGCCGCCGGAACAGGCTGCTCGGACTGCTGGCGGTCGTTCTCGTGGCGGCCGTGGGCACGGTCGGTCTGCTGGCGGCCGGAGGTGGCGACAAGACGGAGGCGACGACCGACAACGCCCCGGCGGCGAGCCAGGGCCGCCTCGACGTCCGCGAGACCGTCGAGAAACAGCCGGCGAGTACCACCGGAAAGATGGCCGTCCGTTTCTCGGTGGACGACCTGAGTCCGGGCGAGGAGTACCAGATGCCCGGCATGTGGGCGACGGACAAGATCCTTGCCAAGGGCATCAACAAGACCCTCGTCGGCCTGGGTATCGGCACCGACGCCGTCCCGGGCGACGAGAAGTGGAAGCTCCCCCTCGACGGCCCGATCTGCGGCTACACGCGCCATGTGAACGGTGAGAACCGCACGGCTGTCCTGTTCCGGGCCAACGACCGGGGCGGGGCCTACTGCAACCACGTGGCGTTCTTCGACCTCGACGACGGCAGCGAGGTCTGGGAGACCGACTTCCCCTATTCCAAGCTCGGGGACGACACGGGCCTCGCGACGGGCGGTGACGACGAGGACACTCCGAGCGTGACCCTGACGCAGGGCACGGTCGTGGTGACCTGGGGAGGTGGCACCGACGCGTACAGCATGACCACGGGGAAGCGACTGTGGGAGACGACGTCGACCGGCTCCTGCCAGGACATGGGCGCCGCCGGCGGAGGTGCGCTGCTCATCCGCCAGGAGTGCTACCACGACGACGCCCCTCCGGGCTCGCTGGACGGCATCACCTACAAGGCGCGCAAGGTGGACCCGGAGACGGGCAAGGTCCTGTGGACGTACTCCGCCGCGAAGGGGATCCGGGACCTCGACATCCCGTCCGCCGAGCCGCCTGTCCTGGCCGTCCAGGCCGGCCAGATCGGCATCTCCGAGATGCTCTCCCTCGACGCCAAGGGCAAGATCCGCGCCGTGATCCGCCTCCAGAACGGCACCTACGTCGGCGAGTGCGCGTACGACGACTACCTCACCATCGACGACTGCCCGACCATCGCCGTCGGCGACGGCCAGGTCTTCCTGCGCAGCAAGGAGTCGGGTGAGCTGGTCAACTCCAACTGGCTCATCGGCTTCGACCTGGCGACCGGGAAGACCACCATGAAGTTCGACTCCGGCCCCGGCTCGCTCCTGTATCCGGTACGGATGAGCGGCGACAAGCTCCTCGCCGTGCGCGTGACCGACGAGCACATCATGCCCTCGGGGCTCGTCAGCCTGGATCCGAAGACGGGCAAGGAGACCCCGTACCTCTACTTCGACCTGCCGGAGGAGGCCGACCTGATGACGATGACCGACTACAACGACATCGTCGTCCAGGACGGGCGCATCTTCTTCGGCGTCAAGAAGGCCGAGGGCCCCGCCGCCGGTCAGCCCAAGTGGGTCTATCTCGTCCTGGGCATCGAGAGCATGGCGGTGAAATAGCCGCGGCCCCGCACGCACGCGACGGGGGGTGGGAGCCGGACCGAACCTTCGGCCGACTCCCACCCCCCGTCGCGTGAAGGCGCTACGCCTCCGCCCCCGGCTCCCCGTTGTGCGGCGCCGGCTCCAGGTCGAACTCCCCGTCCCGGGCGCCCAGCACGAAGGCCGTCCACTCCGCCTCCGTGTACCGCAGCACGGTGTCCGGGTCGAGCGACGAGCGCATGGCCACCGCGCCGTCGGGCAGGTCGGCGATCTCGACGCGCTCCTCGTGCTCCTCCGTGCCCGGCGCGCTGCGCCACTCGACACCCGAGATGTCGAGGGCGTACAGCTCGTCCCGCTCCCGCTCCTTGCGTGCCTTGATCTCCTGCTCCGTCTCCGCCATGGCGAAGCGACCCCTTCCGGACGAACCGACGTGATCCACGTTCCATCCGTGGACGGAACGCTCCGTCCACGGATGGAAGTCACCCTAGTGGCCGTATCCGCCCCGGTCAGGGCCCTTCACGGACCTGGACCGAGGCATCCCCCCAGGCTGGTACGCTGTGTAGCGGCCGTTTGTGTACGCACCCCTGGAGCTCACCGCTCCGGAGGCAGCGCCCTACGGATCCCGCCTCCCGAGTTACGGAAGCTCCCCTGAGAAGTGGACCAGGGGCACTCGGTGGCACATCTCAGACTACGAGGAGTACGCGTGTCGCTCGACGCCGCTACGAAGAAGCAGCTCATCACCGAGTTCGGTCAGAAGGAGGGCGACACCGGCTCCCCCGAGGTCCAGGTCGCCATGCTCTCGCGCCGTATCTCGGACCTGACCGAGCACCTCAAGACCCACAAGCACGACCACCACTCCCGTCGTGGTCTGCTGATCCTGGTCGGTCAGCGCCGCCGGCTGCTCCAGTACCTGGCCAAGAAGGACATCCAGCGCTTCCGTGCGCTGGTGGACCGCCTGGGCATCCGCCGCGGTGCTGCGGGCGCCAAGTAAGACGCCGTGAGGGGAGCGGGTCCCGAAACGATCGGGAGCCGCTCCCTTTGCCGTATGTGCGGATTGCCCGTACGTGCGGAAACGTGCGGAGTGTCACTCACGCTTTGTAGTGTGGTAGCACAACGCACGATGTGAACGCAGGACGTACGACCCAGCACGACCACGTGCGACAGAGCACGACCACGAAGAGGAGAAGCGCGCCTCGCAGCCGCCGGTCCTCGGTAGTGGCCCCCGGGCAGGAAAGCCCCGGGTGCTTCGATCGAAGACCGGCCCGCATCAGACAGCGCTTCTCCGCCACCGTCCCCCCGCCACACGGGCGGGGAGGGACGAAAGACGACAAGTAACGGAGAAAACGCTAGTGGAGAACGAGACCCACTACGCCGAGGCCGTCATTGACAACGGCACTTTCGGCACCCGCACCATCCGCTTCGAGACGGGCCGCCTGGCCAAGCAGGCCGCCGGCTCCGCCGTGGCGTACCTGGACGACGACACCATGGTGCTGTCGGCCACCACCGCATCCAAGAAGCCCAAGGAAAATCTCGACTTCTTCCCCCTCACGGTGGACGTCGAGGAGCGGATGTACGCCGCCGGCAAGATCCCCGGCAGCTTCTTCCGCCGTGAGGGCCGCCCCTCCGAGGACGCGATCCTCACCTGCCGGCTGATCGACCGCCCGCTGCGCCCGTCCTTCAAGAAGGGCTTGCGCAACGAGATCCAGGTCGTCGCCACGATCATGGCGCTCAACCCCGACCACCTGTACGACGTCGTGGCGATCAACGCCGCCTCCGCGTCCACGCAGCTGGCCGGTCTGCCCTTCTCCGGCCCGATCGGCGGCGTCCGCGTCGCGCTGATCAACGGCCAGTGGGTCGCGTTCCCGACGCACACCGAGCTCGAGGACGCCGTCTTCGACATGGTCGTCGCCGGTCGTGTCCTGGAGGACGGCGACGTCGCGATCATGATGGTCGAGGCCGAGGCCACCGAGAAGACCATCGCGCTGGTCGCGGGCGGCGCCGAGGCGCCGACCGAGGAGATCGTCGCCTCGGGTCTGGACGCCGCGAAGCCCTTCATCAAGGTGCTCTGCAAGGCCCAGGCCGACCTCGCAGCCAAGGCCGCCAAGCCCACCGGCGAGTTCCCGGTCTTCCTCGACTACCAGGACGACGTCCTGGAGGCCCTGACCGCCGCAGTCAAGAGCGAGCTGTCCCAGGCGCTCACCATCGCCGGCAAGCAGGACCGCGAGGCCGAGCTGGACCGCGTCAAGGAGATCGCCGCCGAGAAGCTGCTCCCGCAGTTCGAGGGCCGCGAGAAGGAGATCTCCGCCGCGTACCGCTCGCTGACCAAGTCCCTGGTCCGTGAGCGCGTCATCAAGGACAAGGTCCGCATCGACGGCCGCGGTGTCACCGACATCCGCACCCTGGCCGCCGAGGTCGAGGCCATCCCGCGCGTGCACGGTTCCGCGCTGTTCGAGCGTGGCGAGACCCAGATCCTGGGCGTCACCACCCTCAACATGCTCCGCATGGAGCAGCAGCTGGACACCCTCTCCCCGGTGACCCGCAAGCGCTACATGCACAACTACAACTTCCCGCCGTACTCGGTCGGCGAGACCGGCCGCGTCGGCTCCCCGAAGCGCCGCGAGATCGGCCACGGAGCGCTCGCCGAGCGCGCCCTGGTCCCGGTCCTGCCGACGCGCGAGGAGTTCCCCTACGCGATCCGTCAGGTCTCCGAGGCCCTCGGGTCGAACGGCTCGACGTCCATGGGCTCGGTCTGCGCCTCCACCATGTCGCTGCTGAACGCCGGTGTGCCGCTGAAGGCCCCCGTCGCCGGTATCGCCATGGGCCTGATCTCCCAGGAGATCAACGGCGAGACGCACTACGTCGCCCTCACCGACATCCTCGGTGCGGAGGACGCCTTCGGCGACATGGACTTCAAGGTCGCCGGCACCAAGGAGTTCGTCACCGCCCTCCAGCTCGACACCAAGCTGGACGGCATCCCCGCCTCCGTCCTGGCCGCCGCTCTCAAGCAGGCCCGTGACGCTCGCCTCCACATCCTCGACGTGATGATGGAAGCGATCGACACGCCGGACGAGATGTCCCCGAACGCCCCGCGGATCATCACCGTCAAGATCCCCGTGGACAAGATCGGCGAGGTCATCGGCCCGAAGGGCAAGATGATCAACCAGATCCAGGAGGACACCGGCGCCGACATCACGATCGAGGACGACGGCACCATCTACATCGGTGCCGCGCAGGGCTCGCAGGCCGAGGCCGCTCGCGCAGTGATCAACGGCATCGCCAACCCGACCATGCCGGAGGTCGGCGAGCGCTACCTGGGTACGGTCGTCAAGACCACCACCTTCGGCGCGTTCGTGTCGCTGCTCCCGGGCAAGGACGGTCTGCTGCACATCTCGCAGATCCGCAAGCTCGCCGGTGGCAAGCGCGTGGAGAACGTCGAGGACGTGGTCGGCGTGGGCCAGAAGGTCCAGGTCGAGATCGCCGAGATCGACTCCCGCGGCAAGCTCTCCCTCATCCCCGTCATCGAGGGTGAAGAGAGCGGCGACGACAAGAAGGACGACGACGACAAGTGACGTCGACCAGCTCCACGACGACGGCCCGTACCTCCTCGGAGGCGCGGGCCGTCGCCCGTACCCAAACCCTCATCCAGGGCACGAACGGCATCGGCACGGTCCGTAAGACCACCCTCCCGGGCGGCCTGCGCATCGTCACCGAGACGCTGCCCTCGGTCCGCTCCGCGACCTTCGGCATCTGGGCACACGTGGGCTCCCGCGACGAGACACCGTCCCTGAACGGCGCCACGCACTACCTGGAGCACCTCCTCTTCAAGGGCACGCACAAGCGCAGCGCGCTGGACATCTCTTCCGCGATCGACGCGGTCGGCGGCGAGATGAACGCGTTCACGGCGAAGGAGTACACGTGCTACTACGCGCGCGTGCTCGACACCGACCTGCCGCTCGCCATCGACGTGGTCTGCGACATGCTGACCGGCTCCCTCATCCGTGAGGACGACGTCAACGTCGAGCGGGGCGCCATCCTCGAAGAGATCGCCATGACGGAGGACGACCCGGGCGACTGCGTGCACGACCTGTTCGCGCGCACGATGTTCGGCGACAACCCCCTCGGCCGCCCCGTCCTCGGCACGGTCGACACCGTCAACGCCCTCACCGCGGACCGCATCCGCCGCTTCTACAAGAAGCACTACGACCCGACCCACCTCGTGGTCGCGGCCGCCGGCAACATCGACCACGACAAGGTCGTACGCCAGGTCCGCGCGGCCTTCGACAAGGCGGGCGCCTTCCGCACCCTCGAGGCGGCACCCATCGCCCCGCGCGACGGCCGCCGCGTGCTGCGCTCCACCGGCAAGGTCGAGCTGATCGGCCGCAAGACCGAGCAGGCGCACGTCGTCCTCGGCATGCCGGGCCTGGCCCGCACCGACGAGCGCCGCTGGGCGCTGGGGGTTCTCAACACGGCCCTCGGCGGCGGCATGTCCTCCCGCCTCTTCCAGGAGGTCCGGGAGAAGCGCGGCCTGGCCTACAGCGTGTACTCGTACACGTCCGGCTTCGCCGACTGCGGACTCTTCGGCGTCTACGCCGGCTGCCGGCCCTCGCAGGTCCACGACGTGCTGAAGATCTGCCGCGACGAACTCGACCAGGTCGCCGAACACGGCCTGTCCGACGACGAGATCGGCCGCGCCGTCGGCCAGCTACAGGGCTCCACCGTCCTGGGCCTCGAGGACACCGGCGCGCTGATGAACCGCATCGGCAAGAGCGAGCTGTGCTGGGGCGAGCAGATGTCCGTCGACGACCTGCTGGCCCGGATCGCGTCGGTCACCCCGGACGAGGTCCGCGAGGTCGCCCGCGAGATCCTGGGACAGCGGCCCTCGCTGGCGGTCATCGGCCCGCTCAAGGACAAGCAGGCGGCCCGACTGCACGACGCCGTCGCCTGACACCCGCCTTCGGAACCCGTATCCGGTTTCGGAACCCGTATCCGGTAAGGAAGCAAGAACGATGAGCAAGCTGCGCGTGGCGGTCCTCGGTGCCAAGGGCCGGATCGGTGCCGAGGCGGTACGAGCCGTCGAGGCCGCCGAGGACATGGAACTGGTCGCCGCCCTGGGCCGCGGCGACACCCTGGAGGCGCTCACGGCTTCGGGCGCCCAGGTCGCGGTCGAACTGACCACCCCCGCCTCGGTGATGGACAACCTCGACTTCTGCGTGGGCCACGGCATCCACGCGGTCGTCGGCACGACGGGCTGGACCGACGAACGCCTCGCGCAGCTGAACGGCTGGCTGGCCAAGTCGCCGGAGACGGGCGTCCTCATCGCGCCCAACTTCTCCATCGGCGCCGTACTCACCATGAAGTTCGCGCAGATCGCCGCGCCCTACTTCGAGTCGGTCGAGGTCATCGAACTGCACCACCCGAACAAGGTGGACGCCCCCAGCGGCACCGCCACGCGCACGGCCCAGCTCATCGCGGAGGCCCGCGCCAAGGCGGGCTCGGCCCCGGCGCCGGACGCCACGGTGACGGCCCTGGACGGCGCGCGCGGTGCGAACGTCGACGGCATTCCGGTGCACGCCGTCCGGCTGCGCGGCCTGCTGGCCCACCAGGAGGTCCTGCTGGGCGGCGAGGGCGAGACGCTGACCGTCCGCCACGACTCGCTCCACCACAGCAGCTTCATGCCGGGCATCCTGCTCGGCGCCCGCCGCGTGGTGACGACCCCGGGCCTCACTTTCGGCCTGGAACACTTCCTGGACCTGGGCTGAGACTCACGACATGCGCGCCAAACTCACCTACGCCGTCACGGCCGCCGTCCTGGTCTTCTACTTCGTCCTGGTCGGCAGCCGCGGCGTCATGCTCATACAGTCCGGCACGCTCATCACGGTCACCTTCGGGCTCGCGGTCCTGATCCTGCCGGTGATCGGCATCTGGTTCCTCTGGAAGAACACCCAGTTCGTCCGCAACGCCAACAAGCTCGCCGCCGAACTCGACGCCGAAGGCGGCCTGCCCGTCGACGAGTTGAGGCGCACCGCCGGCGGCCGCATCGACCGCGACTCCGCCGACGAGGTCTTCGCCAAGCGCAAGGCCGAGACGGAGGACGCCCCCGACGACTGGCGCAGTTGGTTCCGCCTCGCCGTCGCCTACCACGACGCCCGCGACACGCCCCGCGCCCGCAAGGCGATGCAACGCGCGATCGCCCTGCACGACGGCAGACCCGTCCAAGCCTGAACTCCCGAAACGCCTGTACGCCGAAGGGGCCGCCCCGCACCCACTGCGGACCGGCCCCTTCGGCACACGGTTGTGTGCCTCACGGTTGCTGTCGGGCGGTCAGCTCCGCCGGCACTCGTCGGACCACACCTCGACCGAGTCCGCGGCCCGGTCGAAGGAGGAGGCACGCGCCACGAAGTCGATGTCGTGCGTGGTCAGCAGCGCGGTCACGTCCTCCGGAGCACGGTCCTTCCGTACGAGGAGCAGCGCCTGCCCCTGCACCGTGCGCGGCAGCCCCAGCCAGCGCACCGGCTGCTGCACCGTGCGCACGGCGGCGACCCGGTCCCACCGCACCGTGAGGGTGAAGAGGAACCGCACCCGGCGCAGCCCGCGCGCGCTCACCCACACGCCCATGCGCAGCAGCCGCAGGGCGCAGAGAATGACGACCACCGCGATACCGAGGATCACCGCGGCCTCGGACCGCGAGCCGGTCAACGCGATGATGACGGCGGCGAACAACACGTACGACGCGAGCAGCAGCACGAGCGCTGCCGCCGCCACCCGCCACGGTCCGGGCCGGTAGGGGCGCCGCCAGCGGTCGCGGTCGTCGAACGGCAGCGCGAGCTCGTCCGCGGCCTCGAATGCGCGGTCGGCCGTAAGGAAGGGCAGGGGCACGGCTGGTGTCCTCACTGAATCCATGCGTGGGCTGTGCCCGGTGAGGCTATCCGGCCGTGTTCCCGCTCACCACCGTTGGGGGTCCGGATGAGTCATGGTCAGCTGTACGGCTGCGCGCCAGGTCAGCGATTGTCGGCGGCCTGGGACTGCTGGTTCTGGGTCGAGAGGTTGTCCTGGGACAGCGCCGGCATCCCGAGGACCAGGGAGCCCACGATTCCGGCGATGATGGTGAGGCCCAGGAGCCAACGCCCGGCTATCTGCCCGGCGGACGCACGCTCACGCGGCGGCGGGGTGACATTGCTGCGGAAGCGGTCGGTCTCGGCGATGAAGGCGAACGGAACGGGCTCGCGCCGACGGAACATCGGTGGTGCTTCTCCCCTCTGGGGTCGAGTCGGGATCGAACGGGTGGCTCTCACCAAGACAGACGAGCGAACGCCCCAATCGGTGCCCTGTTTCACCGAATTCGCAGAAGTTCGCCAATGAATGTCGCAGCACGGCACCGAACGCCCCGATGTCAGTGCCGGGCCGTAGAGTGGGCGCCGCCCGAGAGACGTGATGGAAGGACCCTCCGAGCCGTGACCGACACCCCCGCCGACGACCTCAAACCCAGTTTCCGCAGCGATGTCACCGTCGAGCTGGTCAAGCACACCGCGTCCGACGCGGACGTGCTCTTCGCCGCCCGCGTCTCGACGATCGGCGAGCAGTCCCTGGACGAGATGGGCAAGGACCCCGAGCGCTCCAAGGGCCTGATCAACTACCTGATGCGCGACCGGCACGGCAGCCCCTTCGAGCACAACTCGATGACGTTCTTCATCAGCGCCCCGATCCTCGTCTTCCGCGAGTTCATGCGGCACCGCGTGGGCTGGTCCTACAACGAGGAATCGGGAAGGTACCGGGAGCTCCAGCCGGTCTTCTACGTCCCCGGCGAGTCCCGCAAGCTGGTCCAGGAGGGCCGCCCGGGCAAGTACGTCTTCGTCGAGGGCACCCAGGCCCAGCAGGAGCTGGTCGGCCGCACCATGGAGGACTCGTACCGCCAGTCGTACGAGGCGTACCAGGAGATGCTCGCCGCCGGCGTGGCCCGCGAGGTCGCCCGTGCTGTTCTCCCCGTAGGCCTCTTCTCCTCGATGTACGCCACGTGCAACGCGCGCTCGCTGATGCACTTCCTCGGTCTGCGCACGCAGCACGAGCTGGCGAAGGTGCCGTCCTTCCCGCAGCGGGAGATCGAGATGGTCGGCGAGAAGATGGAGGAGCAGTGGGCCGAGCTCATGCCGCTCACCTACGCCGCCTTCAATGCCAACGGTCGTGTCGCCCCGTAGCGCACCTCTGTTTGCCGGTCGGGCACACATGTACGGATGGGCCGCACGAAGTGTCCGTATTGCGGCATTTGGAGAAGTTCATCTAGCCTGATCAAACGGACCCGGCACTGCTTGAACCCCCGAGCAGGCAGTGCCGGGCTCCATATTTGTCATGACTTGTCGCCTGCCCCTAGGGCAGACCCCGCATTGAGCAGCGAGTAGCGTGTCACCCATGGCTCCGACCTCCACTCCGCAGACCCCCTTCGGGCGGGTCCTCACCGCCATGGTCACGCCCTTCACGGCGGACGGCGCACTCGACCTCGACGGCGCTCAGCGGCTCGCTACCCACCTGGTGGACGCAGGCAACGACGGCCTGATCATCAACGGCACCACCGGTGAGTCCCCGACCACAAGCGACGCGGAGAAAACGGATCTCGTACGAGCCGTACTGGAAGCGGTCGGAGACCGCGCTCACGTCGTCGCCGGCGTCGGCACGAACGACACCCACCACAGCGTCGAACTCGCCCGCACGGCCGAACGCACCGGCGCACACGGCCTGCTCGTCGTCACGCCGTACTACAACAAGCCCCCGCAGGAGGGCCTCTACCGCCACTTCACGGCCGTCGCCGACGCCGCCGAACTGCCGGTCATGCTCTACGACATCCCCGGCCGCAGCGGCGTCCCGATCGGCACCGAGACCCTGGTCAGGCTCGCCGAGCACCCCAGGATCGTCGCCAACAAGGACGCAAAGGGCGACCTCGGCCGCGCCAGCTGGGCCATCGCCCGGACCGGCTTGGCCTGGTACTCGGGCGACGACATGCTGAACCTTCCGCTGCTCTCCGTGGGCGCGGTCGGCTTCGTCTCGGTCGTCGGCCATGTGGTCACACCCGAGCTGCGCACCCTGGTGGAGGCGTACGTCTCCGGTGACGTCCAGAAGGCCACCGAGATCCACCAGAAGCTGCTCCCCGTCTACACCGGCATGTTCCGCACCCAGGGCGTCATGACCACCAAGGCCGCGCTCACCCTCCAGGGGCTGCCCGCCGGACCGCTGCGCTCACCGATGGTCGAGTGCTCGCCCGAGGAGATCGCTCAGCTCAAGATCGATCTTGCCGCCGGCGGGGTACAGCTCTGACAACGGACTTCACAACTGAATACGCGGGGCTTCGGCGCCCGCACCCCACATCCGATAACTGCTTTTGCACGAACGTCATGCGCGCCACGTGCCCACAGGTACGTGGCGCGCATGGGTAGGAGAGTCTTTTGAGTCATCCGCATCCTGAACTCGCCCCGCCGCCCAAGCTCCCCGAGGGCGGCCTGAGGGTCACCCCACTCGGCGGCCTCGGGGAAATCGGCCGAAACATGACGGTCTTCGAATACGGCGGCCGTCTACTCATCGTCGACTGCGGCGTGCTCTTCCCCGAGGAGGAGCAGCCCGGAATCGACCTGATCCTGCCGGACTTCACGTCCATCAGGGACCGCCTCGACGACATCGACGGCATCGTCCTCACGCACGGCCACGAGGACCACATCGGCGCCGTCCCGTATCTCCTTCGTGAGAAGGCGGACATCCCGCTGATCGGCTCCAAGCTGACCCTCGCCCTCATCGAGGCGAAGCTCCAGGAGCACCGCATCCGGCCGTACACGCTGGAGGTCGCCGAGGGGCACCGCGAGCGCATCGGCCCCTTCGACTGCGAGTTCGTCGCGGTCAACCACTCCATCCCGGACGCGCTCGCGGTCGCCATCCGCACCCCCGCGGGCATGGTCGTCCACACCGGCGACTTCAAGATGGACCAGCTTCCGCTGGACGGTCGTCTGACAGATCTACACGCGTTCGCACGGCTGAGCGAGGAGGGCATCGACCTGCTCCTCGCCGACTCGACGAACGCCGAGGTCCCGGGATTCGTCCCGCCCGAGCGCGACATCTCGAACGTCCTGCGACAGGTCTTCGGCAACGCCCGCAAGCGGATCATCGTGGCGAGCTTCGCCAGCCACGTCCACCGCATCCAGCAGGTCCTGGACACGGCGCACGAGCACGGCCGCCGGGTCGCCTTCGTCGGCCGCTCGATGGTCCGCAATATGGGCATCGCCCGTGACCTCGGCTATCTCAAGGTCCCGCCGGGCCTGGTGGTGGACGTCAAGACGCTCGACGACCTCCCGGACAGCCAGGTCGTTCTGGTCTGCACGGGCTCGCAGGGCGAACCGATGGCCGCCCTGTCCCGCATGGCCAACCGCGACCACCAGATCCGCATCGTCGCGGGCGACACGGTGATCCTGGCCTCGTCGCTCATCCCGGGCAACGAGAACGCGGTCTACCGGGTCATCAACGGCCTCACCCGCTGGGGCGCCAACGTCGTCCACAAGGGCAACGCCAAGGTCCACGTCTCCGGACACGCCTCGGCCGGCGAGCTGCTGTACTTCTACAACATCTGCAAGCCGAAGAACCTGATGCCGGTCCACGGCGAATGGCGCCACCTACGGGCCAACGCCGAACTGGGCGCCATGACAGGCGTCCCGCACGACCGCATCGTCATCGCCGAGGACGGCGTGGTCGTCGATCTCATCGAGGGCAAGGCCAAGATCGCGGGCAAGGTCCAGGCGGGCTATGTCTACGTCGACGGCCTCTCGGTCGGCGATGTCGGTGAACCCGCGCTGAAGGACCGCAGGATCCTGGGGGACGAGGGCATCATCTCGGTCTTCCTCGTCGTGGACTCGTCCACCGGCAAGATCACGGGCGGTCCGCACATCCAGGCCCGCGGCTCCGGCATCGACGACTCGGCCTTCGTGGACGTGGTCCCAAGGATCACGGAGGTCCTGGAGCGCTCGGCCCAGGACGGCGTTGTAGAACCCCACCAGCTGCAGCAACTGATCCGCCGCACGCTGGGCAAGTGGGTCTCCGACAACTACCGGCGCAGGCCGATGATCCTTCCGGTCGTCGTGGAGGTCTGACCGTCGTACGACCCCCTCGTACGCGTGAACCTGGAGCGGGCCGCCTCGATTTGCATCGAGGCGGCCCGCTCCAGTACGTTTACGGCTCCGCCTGAGGGGGAACCCGGACACTTCGCGTGTACGGGAGCCACTCCCGAAGGGCCGGAAAATCCGACTCAGAACTTCTGATAAAGTCGGAACCGCCGGAAAGGGAAACGCGGAAGCGGAAACCTGGAAAGCACCGAGGAAATCGGGGCCGGAAACGGTCTGATAGAGTCGGAAACGCAAGACCGAAGGGAAAAGCCCGGAGGAAAGCCCGTGAGGGTGAGTACAAAGGAAGCGTCCGTTCCTTGAGAACTCAACAGCGTGCCAAAAATCAACGCCAGATATGTTGATACCCCGTCTCCAAACATCATTTGATGGTTGGGGCGAGGTTCCTTTGAAGAAAACATACAGCGAGGACGCTGTGAACGGTCGGGCTTATTCCGCCTGACTGTTCCGCTCTCGTGTGTGTCATTCCCGATTACGGGAAAACATTCACGGAGAGTTTGATCCTGGCTCAGGACGAACGCTGGCGGCGTGCTTAACACATGCAAGTCGAACGATGAACCACTTCGGTGGGGATTAGTGGCGAACGGGTGAGTAACACGTGGGCAATCTGCCCTGCACTCTGGGACAAGCCCTGGAAACGGGGTCTAATACCGGATAATACTCCTGCACTCATGTGTGGGGGTTAAAAGCTCCGGCGGTGCAGGATGAGCCCGCGGCCTATCAGCTTGTTGGTGAGGTAATGGCTCACCAAGGCGACGACGGGTAGCCGGCCTGAGAGGGCGACCGGCCACACTGGGACTGAGACACGGCCCAGACTCCTACGGGAGGCAGCAGTGGGGAATATTGCACAATGGGCGAAAGCCTGATGCAGCGACGCCGCGTGAGGGATGACGGCCTTCGGGTTGTAAACCTCTTTCAGCAGGGAAGAAGCGCAAGTGACGGTACCTGCAGAAGAAGCGCCGGCTAACTACGTGCCAGCAGCCGCGGTAATACGTAGGGCGCAAGCGTTGTCCGGAATTATTGGGCGTAAAGAGCTCGTAGGCGGCTTGTCACGTCGGGTGTGAAAGCCCGGGGCTTAACCCCGGGTCTGCATTCGATACGGGCTAGCTAGAGTGTGGTAGGGGAGATCGGAATTCCTGGTGTAGCGGTGAAATGCGCAGATATCAGGAGGAACACCGGTGGCGAAGGCGGATCTCTGGGCCATTACTGACGCTGAGGAGCGAAAGCGTGGGGAGCGAACAGGATTAGATACCCTGGTAGTCCACGCCGTAAACGGTGGGAACTAGGTGTTGGCGACATTCCACGTCGTCGGTGCCGCAGCTAACGCATTAAGTTCCCCGCCTGGGGAGTACGGCCGCAAGGCTAAAACTCAAAGGAATTGACGGGGGCCCGCACAAGCAGCGGAGCATGTGGCTTAATTCGACGCAACGCGAAGAACCTTACCAAGGCTTGACATACACCGGAAAGCATTAGAGATAGTGCCCCCCTTGTGGTCGGTGTACAGGTGGTGCATGGCTGTCGTCAGCTCGTGTCGTGAGATGTTGGGTTAAGTCCCGCAACGAGCGCAACCCTTGTCCTGTGTTGCCAGCGTGCCCTTCGGGGTGACGGGGACTCACAGGAGACCGCCGGGGTCAACTCGGAGGAAGGTGGGGACGACGTCAAGTCATCATGCCCCTTATGTCTTGGGCTGCACACGTGCTACAATGGCCGGTACAATGAGCTGCGATACCGTGAGGTGGAGCGAATCTCAAAAAGCCGGTCTCAGTTCGGATTGGGGTCTGCAACTCGACCCCATGAAGTCGGAGTTGCTAGTAATCGCAGATCAGCATTGCTGCGGTGAATACGTTCCCGGGCCTTGTACACACCGCCCGTCACGTCACGAAAGTCGGTAACACCCGAAGCCGGTGGCCCAACCCCCTTGTGGGGAGGGAGCTGTCGAAGGTGGGACTGGCGATTGGGACGAAGTCGTAACAAGGTAGCCGTACCGGAAGGTGCGGCTGGATCACCTCCTTTCTAAGGAGCATCTAGGCCGCTGAGCTTGCTCAGTGGTCCAGGGCCATTACGTCGGCACACGTTCGACGGTGGTTGCTCAAGGGTGGAACGTTGATTATTCGGCACTGTCCGTCATCTCGGGCTGCAAGTACTGTTCCTTTGGAGCGTGGAAAGCTGACCTCGAGTGGCGGCAGGGCCGGGCACGCTGTTGGGTGTCTGAGGGCACGGCTGTAACAAGCTGCCTTCAGTGCCGACCCCAGTGAACTCCGGTACAGACCGGGGGTGATGGGTGGTTGGTCGTTGTTTGAGAACTGCACAGTGGACGCGAGCATCTGTGGCCAAGTTTTTAAGGGCGCACGGTGGATGCCTTGGCACCAGGAACCGATGAAGGACGTGGGAGGCCACGATAGTCCCCGGGGAGTCGTCAACCAGGCTTTGATCCGGGGGTTTCCGAATGGGGAAACCCGGCAGTCGTCATGGGCTGTCACCCATACCTGAACACATAGGGTATGTGGAGGGAACGCGGGGAAGTGAAACATCTCAGTACCCGCAGGAAGAGAAAACAACCGTGATTCCGGGAGTAGTGGCGAGCGAAACCGGATGAGGCCAAACCGTATGCGTGTGAGACCCGGCAGGGGTTGCGTATACGGGGTTGTGGGATCTCTCTTTCACAGTCTGCCGGCTGTGAGACGAGTCAGAAACCGTTGATGTAGGCGAAGGACATGCGAAAGGTCCGGCGTAGAGGGTAAGACCCCCGTAGTCGAAACATCAACGGCTCGTTTGAGAGACACCCAAGTAGCACGGGGCCCGAGAAATCCCGTGTGAATCTGGCGGGACCACCCGCTAAGCCTAAATATTCCCTGGTGACCGATAGCGGATAGTACCGTGAGGGAATGGTGAAAAGTACCGCGGGAGCGGAGTGAAATAGTACCTGAAACCGTGTGCCTACAAGCCGTGGGAGCGTCGCGCATTGAGTTTACTCAATGCGTCGTGACTGCGTGCCTTTTGAAGAATGAGCCTGCGAGTTTGCGGTGTGTTGCGAGGTTAACCCGTGTGGGGAAGCCGTAGCGAAAGCGAGTCCGAATAGGGCGATTTAGTAGCGCGCTCAAGACCCGAAGCGGAGTGATCTAGCCATGGGCAGGTTGAAGCGGAGGTAAGACTTCGTGGAGGACCGAACCCACCAGGGTTGAAAACCTGGGGGATGACCTGTGGTTAGGGGTGAAAGGCCAATCAAACTCCGTGATAGCTGGTTCTCCCCGAAATGCATTTAGGTGCAGCGTCGTGTGTTTCTTGCCGGAGGTAGAGCACTGGATAGGCGATGGGCCCTACCGGGTTACTGACCTTAGCCAAACTCCGAATGCCGGTAAGTGAGAGCACGGCAGTGAGACTGTGGGGGATAAGCTCCATGGTCGAGAGGGAAACAGCCCAGAGCATCGACTAAGGCCCCTAAGCGTACGCTAAGTGGGAAAGGATGTGGAGTCGCAGAGACAACCAGGAGGTTGGCTTAGAAGCAGCCACCCTTGAAAGAGTGCGTAATAGCTCACTGGTCTAGTGATTCCGCGCCGACAATGTAGCGGGGCTCAAGCGTACCGCCGAAGTCGTGTCATTTCAGCAATAGGGCCAACGCCTGCTGGGATGGGTAGGGGAGCGTCGTGTGCCGGGTGAAGCCGCAGCGGAAGCTAGTGGTGGACGGTTCACGAGTGAGAATGCAGGCATGAGTAGCGATACACACGTGAGAAACGTGTGCGCCGATTGACTAAGGGTTCCTGGGTCAAGCTGATCTGCCCAGGGTAAGTCGGGACCTAAGGCGAGGCCGACAGGCGTAGTCGATGGATAACCGGTTGATATTCCGGTACCCGCTGTGAAGCGTCAAACATTGAGCCAGGCGATGCTAAGTCCGTGAAGCCGTTCCGGACCCTTCGGGGAATGGAAAGTGGTGGAGCCGACGGACCAGACCTGCAGTAGGTGAGTGATGGGGTGACGCAGGAAGGTAGTCCATCCCGGGCGGTGGTTGTCCCGGGGTAAGGGTGTAGGACGAGTGGTAGGCAAATCCGCCACTCACATAGTCTGAGACCTGATGCCGAGCCGATTGTGGTGAAGTGGATGATCCTATGCTGTCGAGAAAAGCCTCTAGCGAGTTTCATGGCGGCCCGTACCCTAAACCGACTCAGGTGGTCAGGTAGAGAATACCGAGGCGTTCGGGTGAACTATGGTTAAGGAACTCGGCAAAATGCCCCCGTAACTTCGGGAGAAGGGGGGCCATCACCGGTGATCGGATTTACTCCGTGAGCTGGGGGTGGCCGCAGAGACCAGCGAGAAGCGACTGTTTACTAAAAACACAGGTCCGTGCGAAGCCGTAAGGCGATGTATACGGACTGACGCCTGCCCGGTGCTGGAACGTTAAGGGGACCGGTTAGTGCACTTTCGGGTGTGCGAAGCTGAGAACTTAAGCGCCAGTAAACGGCGGTGGTAACTATAACCATCCTAAGGTAGCGAAATTCCTTGTCGGGTAAGTTCCGACCTGCACGAATGGCGTAACGACTTCTCGACTGTCTCAACCATAGGCCCGGTGAAATTGCACTACGAGTAAAGATGCTCGTTTCGCGCAGCAGGACGGAAAGACCCCGGGACCTTTACTACAGTTTGATATTGGTGTTCGGTTCGGCTTGTGTAGGATAGCTGGGAGACTGTGAAGCTTGGACGCCAGTTCAGGTGGAGTCGTCGTTGAAATACCAGTCTGGTCGTGCTGGATGTCTAACCTGGGTCCGTGATCCGGATCAGGGACAGTGTCTGATGGGTAGTTTAACTGGGGCGGTTGCCTCCTAAAGAGTAACGGAGGCGCCCAAAGGTTCCCTCAGCCTGGTTGGCAATCAGGTGTTGAGTGTAAGTGCACAAGGGAGCTTGACTGTGAGACCGACGGGTCGAGCAGGGACGAAAGTCGGGACTAGTGATCCGGCGGTGGCTTGTGGAAGCGCCGTCGCTCAACGGATAAAAGGTACCCCGGGGATAACAGGCTGATCTTCCCCAAGAGTCCATATCGACGGGATGGTTTGGCACCTCGATGTCGGCTCGTCGCATCCTGGGGCTGGAGTCGGTCCCAAGGGTTGGGCTGTTCGCCCATTAAAGCGGTACGCGAGCTGGGTTTAGAACGTCGTGAGACAGTTCGGTCCCTATCCGCTGCGCGCGCAGGAACATTGAGAAGGGCTGTCCCTAGTACGAGAGGACCGGGACGGACGAACCTCTGGTGTGCCAGTTGTTCTGCCAAGGGCATGGCTGGTTGGCTACGTTCGGGAGGGATAACCGCTGAAAGCATCTAAGCGGGAAGCCTGCTTCGAGATGAGTGTTCCCACCCACTAGATGGGTTAAGGCTCCCAGTAGACGACTGGGTTGATAGGCCGGATCTGGAAGGCGGGTAACCGCTGGAGGTGACCGGTACTAATAGGCCGAGGGCTTGTCCTCAGTTGCTCGCGTCCACTGTGTTGGTTCTGAAACCACGAACAACCCCATACCCGGGGCCACCGGGTGTGGTGCGGTTGTCTGTTTCATAGTGTTTCGGTGGTCATAGCGTGAGGGAAACGCCCGGTTACATTCCGAACCCGGAAGCTAAGCCTTACAGCGCCGATGGTACTGCAGGGGGGACCCTGTGGGAGAGTAGGACGCCGCCGAACAAATATTGAAAGGGTTGGATCCTGAACTTCGGTTCGGGGTCCAACCCTTTTTTGTTTGCCGTCACTTGAAGTTCACGTTGCGCAATCACCATCCGAGCATGGGTACTGCTGCAATGCTCAGGGCCGCGGGCGTCGGACTCGGTGACGAGGTCGTCGTGCCGGCGTTCGGGAACGTCGAAGTCGCCGAGGCCGTCACCCTGGCGGGCGGGCTGCCAGTGTTCGCCGACATAGATCCGGTGACGTACTGCCTTGACGCGTCCGCTGTCGAAGCGGCCGTAACTCCGCGTACGGCGGCGATAGTTGTCGTACATCGATTCGGGCGGTTGGCCGACATGGCGCGGATGCTCGGGGTCGGGCAGCGGCATGGGCTGCTGGTGTTGCAGCAGGGGGAGTCCGAGGCGCCGTACGACGAGGTGGCTCAGCGGCGGGAGCGGGCCGGGTATCTCGATGCGAAGTTGCGTGGGGTGCGGACGCCCGATGGTGGGGACGGGCACACCTACCAGCAGTACGTCGTGCGGGTGCCGGGGAACGGGCGGCCCGATCGCGATGCCTTCGCTCGGGCCGTGCGCGGTCGGGGAGTTGAGTGCCGGGTGCCGGTGAAGACGCCTGTGCACCGGCTGCCGGAGTTCCGGCGATGTGTGGCTCTGCCCGAGACCGAGCGGGCCTCGGACGAGACGCTCGCACTGCCGGTCGATGCCTCGTTGACCAGGCGGGAGATGCAGCGGATCGTGTCCGCGTGCAATGCGCTCGGGGGACTGCTCCAGCCTGCTTTCTGACCGAGTCGGGGGCAGGAGGCGGTGGTTGGGCGCACGGGCTTGTTCGGGGTATGATTTCTTTCGTCGCCGCGAGGGAAACCTCGGGAACGCGACAGGCCCTCTTAGCTCAGTCGGTAGAGCGTCTCCATGGTAAGGAGAAGGTCAACGGTTCGATTCCGTTAGAGGGCTCCAGATATGAGAAGGCCCCGCCCAATTGGGCGGGGCCTTCTGCGTGTTCGGGGTCAGTCCTTCTGGAGGCCCGGGACGCGCATCGCCAGGAT
This sequence comes from Streptomyces prunicolor, assembly GCF_045162825.1. Lineage (NCBI taxonomy): Bacteria > Bacillati > Actinomycetota > Actinomycetes > Kitasatosporales > Streptomycetaceae > Streptomyces > Streptomyces prunicolor. The sequence continues at coordinate 7,967,560 of NZ_CP108676.1, forward strand.
CGCCATGTCGTCGGACGGGGCGTCCGACGCGAAGCGTTCCACCGCGCGCATGATGCGGGCCGCGACGGCGCCGGCCGTCAGGCCCGTGCAGGTGGTGAGGACGTCCGTGAGGCCGTCGTCACCCAACATGCGGGTGCCCTCGCGGCGTTCCGTGACGCCGTCCGTGACGCACAGGAGGACGTCGCCGGGGTCGAGGGTGACCGTCTGCTCGTAGAGCTCCAGGTCGTCCATGACGCCGAGGAGGGGCTGGGGTTCGGCGGCCGGTTCGACCGTGCCGTCCTGGCGGAGGCGGAGTGGGAGCGGGTGGCCAGCGCAGACCACCTTCAGTTTGGCGCTGCCGTCCTCCTGGGGCCACAACTCGCCGTAGAGAAGCGTCAGGAAGCGGCTGCGGGCTCCCTCGTCGAGGATCGCGGAGTTGAGGCGCTCCAGGACCGCGGGGCCGCCGAAGCCCTCCCTGGCGAGCAGGCGGAGGGCGTGGCGGGCCAGGCCGGTGACTGCGGCCGCCTCGGGTCCGGTGCCGCAGACGTCGCCGATGGCGAAGCCGTAGACGCCGTCGCGGATGGGGAAGAGGTCGTAGAAGTCGCCGCCCACTTCGTTGCCCTCGCCGGCCGCGCGGTAGATGACCTCGACCTCGACGCCCTCGATGTGCGGGAGGTCGGGGGGCAGGAGGCTGCGCTGGAGGGACTGGCTGATGGCCGTGCGCTCCGAGTACAGACGGGCGTTGTCGAGGGCGAGGGCGGCCCGTCGGCTCAAGTCCTCGGCCAGTTCCAGGATTTCCTGGCGGAAGTGTTCGTCGGTGGGTTTGCCGAGGGTCAGCATGCCGATGACGCGGTTGCGGGCGACCAGGGGGAGGACGACTGTCTCGCCGCCAACTGCGGAGGCTGTGGCGAGAGTTGGGCCGATGCCCGAGCTGACGCGGCGAGTGGGCTCGCCGAGGCCGAGGCTGCGCATGGAGGTGCGCAGGGCGGCCTGGTGGGCGGCCTCGGCGGGGGCGGCCCAGACGCGGGCGCCGGGGGTGGGGACCGGGTCCGGAGGGGCGATCTTCGAGAGCAACGATTTGATGCCGTCGATGAGTTCCTCGTCCTCGTGGAGGACGTACGAGAGGTACGGGTCCGAGGACTGGTCGGCGATCGTGTAGACCGCGCACCAGGTGGCGAGGGTCGGGACGGTCATCTGGGCCATCAGGGCCAGGGTTTGGTCGCGGTCCAGGGTGCCCGCGAGGAGGTCGGAGGCCTCGACCAGGAAGCTGAGTGAGCCGCGGCGCAGGCGTTCCAGTTCGCCGAGGCGGGCCGACTCGACCGCCAACGCGATGCGGTCGGCGGCGAATTGGAGGCGTAGCGCTTCTTCGTTCGAGTACTTGTTGGGGCCTTCGGCGGCGACTCCGAGGGAGCCGGTGAGACGGCCCTCCACCTTCAGGGGGACCGTGACGACCGAGCGCATGCCGGTGCCGCTGAGGAGCGGTACGGCACCCGGGACGGCCTGGAGGTCCTCGTGGACGGCCGGCATGCGGGCGGAGCCGTAGCGGCCGGGACCGGCTTCTACGGGCACGCGCGCGAAGCGTTGGCGGGCAGAGGGCAGGCCGGTGGAGGCGCGGACCTCCAACTCTGTTTCGTCGTCGGTCGCGAGGAGGAGGAAGGCGGAGTCTCCGTCGAGCATGTCGCGCGCGCGTTCGACCGTGCGCTGGAGGAGGCCGTCGAGGTCGTCCGGCGCGGGGGAGCCGATGAACACCTCGAAGGGGTCGGTGTTCTGGCCGTCCGGGGTGGACGCCGCGTCGGGGGCGGGGCCGCGCAACGGAGTCTGCAGAACCGCGCGTTCGTGGTCCCTCACCAGGAGGCACACGGTTGACGGCTCGCCGTCCGTGTCGCGGACGCGGAGGTGGGAGGCGTAGACCGGGGTCACGCGGCCGTCGGCGCCGCGGATGCCGTAGGTGCCCTCCCAGCGGGAGAGGCGGAGGGCGTCGGCGATGCCGGTGCTGGTGCCCGGAGTGTGCGGCCAGGCGGCGAGGTCGGTGAGGGGCTTGCCGGTGACCTGCTCGGCGGCGTAGCCGAAGAGTTCCTCGGCGTCCTCGTTCCAGGACGCGATGGAGCCCGTGCGGTCGATCTGGACGACCGCGACGCGCACCCTGCCGTCGGCGAGCGGGAGCAGGGCGGCCGGGAGGGACGGGCCGGCCGCGCGGGTGCCCACCGGGCGGGCGGGGAGGTCGAGTTGGAACCAGACCAGCTTCTTCGTAGGGGTGTAGTCGACGCCCCAGCGGCTGGCCAGAGCGGCGCACAACTGGAGGCCGCGGCCTCCCTCGCGGTCGGGGCTGCTCATGGTGATCGCGGCCCCCTGGAGGGGGATCTCGCGTTCCGGGTAGTGGTCGGCGACCTCGATCCTCGCGCCGTCGTCACTCCGTAGGCACAGAACATCCGCGGCCGTGCCCGCGTGGACGACGGCGTTGGTCACCAGCTCGCTGGTGAGGACCACGGCGTCGTCGACGATGTCGGCGAAACCCCAGCCCTGCAGGGTGTCGCGGACGAAGGACCGCGCGGTGGCGACCGATCGTCCGACGGGCTCGAAGCTGGCGGCCGCGCGCGCGGTGATCACAGAACTCCTCGGCCTGTTGTCGGCGGGCAGGTCACCATGGCCGATCGGCGCCTGCCGGGGCACCGGCTGGTTTCCGGTCGGCGGGGGATCCTGGGGCGTTCCCCCAGGATGCAGTCCGGTGGTCATGGTGCGGTGCCCCTCCGATGCCTGCCCGCTCGTGCTCGTGCCACCGCCCAGGCCGGACGGAACCGGCGTGGCTGGACAGCCGCATGCAAGGTTACTTACCTTCACCGTCCATGCGGATGCCGGTCCGCAGTGTTTCCGTCCTCAGGGTGTGCGGACCGTGTGCGAAGCTGCCGAACTGTTATGGCCTGGTTCAGGCAGGGTGAAACACTGGGCAGGATTCTGGTGAAGGTCCGGGCAGGCCGGGTGTCTTCTGTGTACGGAGGACACCACACCCTGTTGAAGCCCGGTAAACCGGGCAGAGATACCCGGCGGTACGTGATCGCCGAGCAGTAGCACACCGGCACAGCAGTAACGGTCGACCCCTGCGGGAGGGACACAGTGGAGTCTGGCGCAGCGACGCGGGCCACCAAGACGCGCGCGAAAGGCGGACAGTCCCTGAAGAACCAGCGCAAACCGCGCAATGGGACCACGGAAGTGGACGCGGCCTCCTTGGACCGGCTGCTGACGGCTCTCGTCTCCATGCGGGACGGGAACTTCCGCAAGCGGCTCACGGTGTCCGGCGACGGCGTGGTGTCGGAGATCGCCGCCGTGTTCAACGAGGTGGCCGACCGCAATCTGCACCTCACGGGTGAGCTGTCCCGGGTGCGGCGCATGGTGGGCCGTGAGGGAAAGCTCACGGAACGGCTGGAGACGGGCGCCTGCGAGGGTTCCTGGGCCTCGGCCATCGATGCCTCCAACGCGCTCGTGGACGACCTCGTACGGCCCGTCTCCGAGGTCGGACGGGTGCTGTCCGCGGTGGCGGAGGGTGATCTGTCGCCGCGCATGGAGTTGCGGACGCAGGCGCAGGACGACGGGAACGGGCATCCGCTGCGCGGGGAGTTCCTGAAGGTCGGGCGGACCGTCAACAACCTGGTCGACCAGCTCTCGACGTTCACCGACGAGGTCACGCGCGTGGCCAGCGAGGTGGGCACCGAGGGCAAGCTGGGCGGGCAGGCACGCGTGCGTGGCATGTCGGGTTCGTGGAAGGACCTCACGGAGTCGGTCAACACGATGGCGTACCGGCTGACGGCCCAGGTGCGGGACATCGCGCTGGTGACGACGGCGGTCGCCAAGGGCGACCTGTCGCGCAAGGTCACGGTCCACGTCGCCGGCGAGATGCTGGAGCTCAAGAACACCGTCAACACGATGGTGGACCAGCTGTCGTCGTTCTCCTCCGAGGTGACGCGAGTCGCCCGCGAGGTGGGCACCGAGGGCGAGCTGGGCGGCCAGGCACAGGTGCCGGGTGTGGCCGGGGTGTGGAAAGACCTCACCGACTCGGTGAACATCATGGCCGGCAACCTGACGGCCCAGGTGCGCGGGATCGCGCAGGTGACGACGGCTGTCGCCAACGGTGACCTGTCGCAGAAGGTGACCGTCTCCGCGCGGGGCGAGGTCGCCCAGCTCGCCGAGACGATCAACCAGATGACCGAGACGCTGCGTACGTTCGCGGACGAGGTCACGCGCGTGGCGAACGAGGTCGGGGCCGAGGGGCAGCTCGGCGGGCAGGCGAACGTGCCGGGCGCGGCGGGGACGTGGAAGGACCTCACCGATTCGGTGAACACGGTCTTCCGGAACCTGACGATCCAGGTGCGGGACATCGCCGCCGTGACGACCGCCGTGGCGAGCGGTGACCTGTCCCAGAAGGTCACGGTGAACGTGGCCGGCGAGATGCTGGAATTGAAGAACACCGTCAACGGGATGGTCGACCAGCTGTCCTCGTTCGGTGCCGAGGTCACGCGCGTGGCGCGCGAGATCGGTGTCGAGGGTGAACTGGGCGGCCAGGCACAGGTGCCGGGCGCGGCCGGGACGTGGAAGGACCTGACGGACTCCGTCAACACGGCGTTCCGCAACCTCACCGGACAGGTGAGGAACATCGCGCAGGTGACGACGGCCGTGGCCAACGGTGATCTGTCGCAGAAGGTCACCGTCGATGTCTCTGGCGAGATGCTTCAGTTGAAGAACACCGTCAACACGATGGTCGATCAACTGTCGTCGTTCGCCGACCAGGTGACCCGTATGGCCCGTGACGTGGGCACCGAGGGCCGTCTCGGCGGCCAGGCGCGCGTGGACGGCGTCTCGGGCACCTGGAAGGAACTCACCGACTCCGTCAACTCGATGGCCGGGAACCTGACTTCCCAGGTGCGCAACATCGCCCAGGTGACCACGGCGGTGGCCCAGGGTGACCTGTCCCAGAAGATCGACGTGGACGCGCGCGGCGAGATCCTGGAGCTGAAGAACACCATCAACACGATGGTCGACCAGCTCTCGGCCTTCGCGGACCAGGTGACCCGGGTGGCCCGCGAGGTGGGCACGGAGGGCCGTCTGGGTGGGCAGGCTCAGGTGCCCGGCGTCGCCGGTGTGTGGCGCGACCTGACCGACTCGGTGAACGGCATGGCCGGCAACCTCACCGCCCAGGTCCGCAACATCGCCCAGGTCGCGACCGCGGTGGCCCGGGGTGACCTGTCCCAGAAGATCACCGTGGACGCGCGCGGGGAGATCCTGGAGCTGAAGAACACCCTGAACACGATGGTCGACCAGCTGTCCTCGTTCGCCGAGGAGGTCACGAGGGTGGCCCGCGAGGTGGGCACGGAGGGCATGCTCGGCGGGCAGGCCGAGGTGCAGGGTGTCTCCGGCACCTGGAAGGACCTCACGCAGTCCGTGAACTTCATGGCGAACAACCTGACCATCCAGGTCCGCAACATCGCCGAGGTCACGACCGCCGTCGCCAAGGGCGACCTGTCGAAGAAGATCACTGTTGACGCCAAGGGCGAGATTCTTGAGCTCGTCACGACGGTCAACACGATGGTCGATCAACTGTCGTCGTTCGCCGAGCAGGTGACCCGGGTGGCCCGCGAGGTGGGCACCGAGGGCATCCTGGGCGGCCAGGCGTACGCGTCGGGTGTCACGGGCATCTGGAAGGACCTCACCGACAACGTCAACCTGATGGCCAACAACCTGACCATCCAGGTGCGGAACATCTCCCAGGTCGCGGCGGCCGTCGCCAACGGCGACCTGACGCGGACGGTGACGATCGAGGCGCGCGGCGAGGTCGCGCAGCTCGCGGACACCTTCAACACCATGGTGAAGACGCTGAGTTCGTTCGCCGACCAGGTCACCAAGGTGGCCCGCGAGGTGGGCACGGACGGCATCCTCGGCGGGCAGGCGCGCGTGCCCGGTGTGGCCGGCACGTGGAAGGACCTCACCGAGTCGGTGAACGGGATGGCGTCCAACCTGACCGGTCAGGTGCGCAACATCGCGATGGTCACGACGGCCATCGCGAAGGGTGACTTGACCAAGAAGATCGACATCGACGCCCGCGGCGAGATCCTCGAACTCAAGACGACGATCAACACGATGGTCGATCAGCTCTCCTCGTTCGCCGAGGAGGTCACCCGGGTCGCCCGCGAGGTGGGCACCGAGGGCCAGTTGGGCGGTCAGGCACGCGTGCGTGATGTCGACGGCACCTGGCGCGACCTCACCGAGTCGGTGAACGAGATGGCCGGGAACCTGACCCGGCAGGTGCGTGCCATCGCGCGCGTGGCGACCGCGGTGACCCGCGGCGACCTGAACCTGAAGATCGACGTCGACGCGGCGGGCGAGATCCAGGAACTGCAGGACTACATCAACAAGATGATCGCCAACCTGCGCGACACCACGATCGCCAACAAGGAACAGGACTGGCTCAAGGGCAACCTCGCCCGCATCTCCGCGCTGATGCAGGGCCGCCGCGACCTGGACGACGTCGCCTCGCTGATCATGAGCGAGCTGACGCCGGTGGTCTCCGCCCAGCACGGCGCGTTCTTCCTCGCGCTGCCCCTGGCGGACGCCGAGGGCGAGGAGGCGTACGAACTGCGCATGCTGGGGTCGTACGGCTACTCCATGGGGTCCATGCCGACCTCGTTCAGGCCCGGTGAGGCGCTGATCGGGACGGCTGCCCAGGAGCGGCGCACGATCCTCGTGGAGAACGCGCCCAGCGGCTATCTGAAGATCTCCTCGGGGCTCGGGGAGGCGCCGCCCGCGCAGGTGATCGTGCTGCCGGTGCTGTTCGAGGGGAAGGTGCTCGGCATCATCGAGCTGGCCTCGTTCACGCCCTTCACGCACATCCAGAAGGACTTCCTCAACCAGATCGCCGAGATGATCGCGACCAGCGTCAACACCATCTCCGTCAACACCAAGACAGAGGTGTTGCTGAAGCAGTCGCAGGAGCTCACGGAGCAACTCCGGGAGCGGTCGGCCGAGTTGGAGAACCGGCAGAAGGCACTCCAGTCGTCCAACGCCGAACTGGAGGAGAAGGCCGAGCTGTTGGCCCAGCAGAACCGGGACATCGAGGTCAAGAACACCGAGATCGAGGAGGCGCGGCAGGTCCTGGAGGAGCGTGCCGAGCAGCTCGCGGTGTCGATGCGCTACAAGAGCGAGTTCCTCGCGAACATGTCCCACGAGCTGCGCACACCGCTCAACTCGCTGCTGATCCTGGCCAAGCTGCTCGCCGACAACGCGGAGGGGAACCTCTCGCCGAAGCAGGTCGAATTCGCCGAGACGATCCATGGCGCGGGTTCCGACCTGCTCCAGCTGATCAACGACATCCTGGACCTGTCGAAGGTCGAGGCGGGCAAGATGGACGTCTCCCCGACGCGTATCGCGCTCGTCCAACTCGTCGACTACGTAGAGGCCACTTTCCGCCCGCTGACCGCGGAGAAGGGCCTCGACCTGTCCGTACGGGTGTCGCCGGAACTGCCCGCCACGCTGCACACCGACGAGCAGCGCCTTCTCCAAGTGCTGCGCAACCTGCTGTCCAACGCGGTGAAGTTCACCGACTCCGGGGCGGTCGAGCTGGTCATCCGGCCGGCCGGCGCGGATGTGCCGGTGGCGATCCGGGAGCAGCTTCTGGAGGCCGGTTCGCTGCGGGACGCGGACGCCGGCCTGATCGCGTTCTCGGTGACCGACACCGGGATCGGGATCGCCGGCAGCAAGATGCGGGTGATCTTCGAGGCGTTCAAGCAGGCGGACGGTACGACCAGTCGCAAGTACGGCGGTACGGGCCTCGGGTTGTCGATCTCCCGGGAGATCGCGCAGTTGCTCGGCGGTGAGATCTACGCACAGAGCGAACCGGGACGCGGTTCGACGTTCACGCTGTATTTGCCGCTGCACCCCAGCGAACTGCCCCCGCAGGGCTACCAGCAGCTGCCCGCGCTGGAGGCGGGCGACCTGGTGGCGTCGGCGGCGGAACTCGCCGAGCTCTCGGAGCGCAGCGAGGTGGGCATCGAGACGCCGGCCGAGGTGAAGTCGTACCACGAGACGCAGAACGGTGCCGCGGCGCTCTTCAGGCGCCGTCGCCGGGCCGTCGAGTCCGCCCAACTGGGGCAGACCGTACGGGACCAGTGGGCGGCCCCGGAGGTGACGCCGCCGTCGCGCCGGGGCATCCGGTTCGGCGGGGAGAAGGTGCTGATCGTCGACGACGACATCCGCAACGTCTTCGCGCTGACCAGTGTCCTGGAGCAGCACGGGCTGTCCGTGCTGTACGCGGAGAACGGCCGTGAGGGCATCGAAGTCCTGGAGCAGCACGACGATGTGACGGTCGTTCTGATGGACATCATGATGCCCGAGATGGACGGATACGCGACGACGACGGCGATCCGCAGGATGCCGCAGTTCGCCGGGCTGCCGATCATCGCGCTGACCGCGAAGGCGATGAAGGGCGACCGGGAGAAGGCGATCGAGTCCGGTGCCTCGGACTATGTCACCAAGCCGGTCGATCCCGATCACCTGTTGTCGGTGATGGAGCAGTGGATGCGTGCGGAGTGAAGGAAACGACCGGACGTGACGGGAAATCGGTAGGAACGGTGCGGGGAACGTTCGGTGGCCACGCGGAGTTGCTGACTCAGTGTGCCCGGAGCCGTGTAGAAGCACGGGATTCGGGGAACCTTCTGGTCTCCCGCTACGTTTCTGCTACGTGCACAGTGACATCACGGTGACAGGGTGTGGCGACGGGCCGGGTGCGGCTACCATGACCGGCACAAGGACGGACGGCGCAAGAGAGTCGTCCCCTGGGGCGGCGCCCGGTGCACATCCGGGGCGAGGAGGGCGGGCCATGGTGCAGAAGGCCAAGATCCTCCTGGTCGATGACCGGCCGGAGAATCTGCTGGCGCTGGAGGCCATCCTCTCTGCGCTCGATCAGACACTGGTTCGGGCATCGTCCGGGGAGGAAGCGCTCAAAGCACTGCTGACGGACGACTTCGCGGTCATTCTGCTGGACGTCCAGATGCCGGGCATGGACGGTTTCGAAACCGCCGCGCACATCAAGCGACGGGAGCGGACCCGGGACATCCCGATCATCTTCCTCACCGCGATCAACCACGGCCCGCACCACACCTTCCGGGGTTACGCGGCGGGCGCGGTCGACTACATCTCCAAGCCGTTCGACCCATGGGTGCTGCGCGCGAAGGTCTCGGTCTTCGTCGAGCTCTACATGAAGAACTGCCAACTGCGGGAGCAGGCGGCCCTGCTGCGGCTCCAGTTGGACGGCAAGCCCGCGGTCGGGGCGGCCAAGGAACCGGCCGGACTGCTCGCCGAGCTGTCGGCGCGGCTCGCGGCCGTCGAGGAGCAGGCGGAGGCGCTGTCCAAGCAGCTCGACGACGAGTCGGCTGACGCGGCGGCCGTAGCGACCGCAGCTCATCTCGAACGCAAACTCACCGGGCTGCGCAGGGCACTCGACGCCCTGGAGCCAGGTACGGGCAGCGGAGCGCCTTCGGTCCCGTCGCAGAACTGACGTCCGCCGCGGGCGCAGTTGTGCGTGAGCGGGCGTCAGTTCCCCGTTCCGCACGGGCGACACGAACGGGTGAAGCAGCGGACGCACGTGTCCCCTGCCGTCTCCACAGGTAACCTCACACCTATGGCCTCACGTCCCTCCGCAGCCAAGAAGCAGCCCGCCAAGAGGGCTGCTCCGGCGAAGGCTCCGGCGAAGAAGGCCGCTGCGAAAAGGGCCCCGGCGAAGAAGGCGGTCGCCAAGAAGGCCGCACGCCCGGCGCCCAAGCCGGCTCCCAGCCCCACCGGGGGCATCGTCAAGCTCGTGCGCGCCGTCTGGCTCGGCACCGCGCACGCCGTCGGCGCCGTGTTCCGCGGCATAGGGCAGGGCGCGAAGAACTTGGACCCGGCCCACCGCAAGGACGGCGTCGCGCTGCTGCTGTTCGGCCTCGCGCTGATCGTCGCCGCCGGCACCTGGGCGGACCTGCGCGGCCCGGTCGGCGACCTCGTCGAGATCCTGGTGACCGGCGCCTTCGGCCGCCTCGACCTGCTCGTGCCGATACTGCTCGCGGTGATCGCCGTGCGCTTCATCCGGCACCCCGAGAAGCCCGAGGCCAACGGCCGCATCGTGATCGGTCTCTCCGCGCTCGTCATCGGCGTGCTCGGCCAGGTCCACATCGCCTGCGGCGCGCCCGCGCGCAGCGACGGAATGCAGGCCATAAGGGACGCCGGCGGCCTCATCGGCTGGGGCGTGGCGACCCCGCTGACGTACACCATGGGCGAGGTCCTCGCCGTACCCCTCCTCGTGCTGCTCACGGTCTTCGGGCTGCTGGTCGTCACGGCCACGCCCGTCAACGCGATCCCCCAGCGCCTGCGGCTGCTCGGGGTCAAGCTCGGCATCGTCCACGACTTCGACGACGAGGACGAGTTCGGCGAGGACGACGAGCGCTACGACGAGCAGTGGCGCGAGGCGCTGCCCGCGCGCGTCCGTAAGCGCGGGAGCGCCCCGGAGGCGTACGACCCCGACAGCGCGGAGCAGGACGCCCTCTCCAAGCGCCGGAGCCGCCCCAGGCGCTCCGCGGTGCCCCAGCCCGACATGCACCGCCCCATGGACGCCGTGGACGTCGCGGCGGCCGCCGCAGCGGCCCTCGACGGGGCCGTCCTGCACGGCATGCCGCCCTCGCCGATCGTCGCCGACCTCACTCAGGGCGTACGGGTCGGGGGAGACCGCGAGGACACGACCCCGACGCCCGTCCCGGCCCCTGCCGCGCGCCCCAAGCAGGAGAAGCTCAGGGCCGAGCCGGTCGGGCGCGTCGTGGCGGACCTGACCAAGGCGCCCCCGGAGGAGATGCGCGACTTGCCGCCGCGGGCCGAGCAGCTCCAGCTGTCCGGCGACATCACGTACTCCCTCCCGTCGCTCGACCTCCTGGAGCGCGGCGGCCCCGGCAAGACACGCAGCGCCGCCAACGACATCGTCGTCGCCTCCCTCCAGAACGTCTTCATGGAGTTCAAGGTCGATGCCTCGGTCACCGGCTTCACGCGCGGGCCGACGGTCACGCGCTACGAGGTCGAGCTGGGCCCCGCCGTCAAGGTCGAGCGGATCACCGCGCTCACCAAGAACATCGCCTACGCCGTCGCCAGCCCCGATGTGCGGATCATCAGCCCGATCCCCGGCAAGTCGGCGGTCGGTATCGAGATCCCGAACACCGACCGCGAGATGGTCAACCTGGGCGACGTACTGCGCCTCGCGGACGCGGCCGAGGACGACCACCCGATGCTGGTGGCGCTCGGCAAGGACGTCGAGGGCGGCTACGTGATGGCCAACCTGGCGAAGATGCCGCACGTCCTGGTCGCCGGAGCCACCGGTTCCGGTAAGTCGTCATGCATCAACTGCCTGATCACGTCCGTGATGGTGCGCGCGACCCCCGAGGACGTGCGCATGGTCCTCGTCGACCCCAAGCGCGTCGAACTGACCGCCTACGAAGGCATTCCGCACCTGATCACGCCCATCATCACCAACCCGAAGAGGGCCGCCGAGGCGCTCCAGTGGGTCGTACGTGAGATGGACCTCAGGTATGACGACCTCGCGGCCTTCGGGTACCGGCACATCGACGACTTCAACCAGGCCATCCGCGACGGCAAACTGAAGACTCCGGAGGGCAGCGAGCGGGAGCTCAAGACCTATCCGTATCTCCTGGTGATCGTCGACGAGCTCGCCGACCTGATGATGGTCGCGCCCCGGGACGTCGAGGACTCCATCGTGCGCATCACGCAGCTCGCGCGCGCGGCCGGCATCCACCTGGTGCTCGCGACGCAGCGGCCGTCCGTAGACGTCGTCACCGGTCTGATCAAGGCGAACGTGCCCTCCAGGCTCGCGTTCGCCACCTCCTCGCTCGCCGACTCCCGGGTCATCCTCGACCAGCCGGGCGCCGAGAAACTGATCGGTAAGGGAGACGGGCTGTTCCTGCCGATGGGGGCGAACAAGCCGACCCGTATGCAGGGCGCCTTCGTCACCGAGGGCGAGGTCGCGGCGATCGTCCAGCACTGCAAGGACCAGATGGCGCCGGTCTTCCGGGACGACGTCACCGTGGGCAGCAAGCAGAAGAAGGAGATCGACGAGGAGATCGGCGACGACCTCGACCTGCTGTGCCAGGCGGCCGAGCTGGTCGTGTCCACGCAGTTCGGGTCCACCTCGATGCTCCAACGCAAGCTGCGCGTCGGCTTCGCCAAGGCCGGGCGGCTCATGGACCTCATGGAGTCCCGGGGCATCGTCGGACCTAGCGAGGGATCCAAGGCGCGTGACGTTCTTGTGAAGGCTGACGAGCTGGACGGCGTGCTCGCGGTGATCCGCGGGGAGTCTGAAGGGTAGGCGTCCGCCGGAAGGGTCCGCCGAAAGGATGGGACCGTGATCCACCCGTTAGAGATCGTCGGGCAACCGTTTCCCTTTGCCGTACGTCAAGTTGAGCGAGAAGACAGATGGGGCTCCCACCATGGGGTCCGTGTCTGGCCCGCCATCAGGCCGTCCGGCCATACCGATGGCGTACAAAGTCCTACCGCCCGGTTGCCCCACCCTTCGGTACCCCCCCTAGACTGAATTTCCAGCACAGGCGGCTACACGCTCGAAAGGCGCCCCCGTGTCCATCGGCAACTCCCCTGAAGACGAGCGTCCGTTCGAAGACGGTCGCTCCGAAGAGGGTCATGAGGAAGAAGCCCGCCCTTCCGTCGGCCGAGCCCTGCAGCAGGCACGTATCGCCGCCGGGCTGACCGTCGACGACGTCAGCAGTGCCACCCGGGTCCGCATCGCCATCGTGCACGCCATCGAGGCCGACGACTTCACGCCCTGCGGCGGTGACGTCTACGCCCGCGGGCACATCAGGACCCTCGCCAGGGCCGTCCATATCGATCCCGCACCGCTCCTCGCGCGCTACGACGACGACCACGGCGGGCGCCCGGCCCCGACGCCGGCCGCGCCCCTCTTCGAGGCGGAACGTATCCGTCCCGAGCGGCGGGGCCCCAACTGGACCGCGGCCATGGTCGCCGCGATCGTCGCCGTCGTCGGCTTCGTCGGGTTCACGGCGTTCAAGGGCGGCGACAGCGACAGTGACGCCACGTCGGTCGCCCAGGGAGCCTCGCCCAGCACCAGCAAGCCCGCCAAGCCGACGCCTTCGCACACCGACTCCGCCACGCCCAAGTCCGACCCTTCCGACAGCGCCATCGCCGCCGCGCCGCAGGACAAGGTGACGGTCCAGGTGAGCGCGGTCGACGGCCGCAGCTGGATCTCCGCCAAGGACCACAACGGCCGGATGCTCTTCGACGGACTTCTTAAGAAGGGCGAGTCCAAGACCTTCCAGGACAGCTCGAAGGTCAACCTGATCCTCGGCGACGCCGGGGCGATCCAGCTCTACGTCAACGGCAAGAAGATCGAGGACGACTTCCAGCCCGGAGCGGTCGAGCGGCTCACGTACACGAAGGGCGACCCCGAGGTCGGTTAAGACCTTGAGGCCGGTCAAGCGTCCGGCGGGGTGGTTGTTCCAAGGGGTTGGCCAAGATCGGCCAACCCCTTCGACGTGGGGTGTCAGTGGGAACAAGTAGTCTTGAGCCCATGCCTGAACGCCGTACCGTCGCACTCGTCACTCTTGGCTGCGCCCGTAACGAGGTGGACTCGGAGGAGCTCGCAGGCCGCTTGGAGGCGGACGGCTGGCAACTCGTGGAGGACGCCGAGGATGCGGACGTCGCCGTCGTCAACACCTGTGGCTTCGTCGAGGCCGCCAAGAAGGACTCCGTCGACGCCCTCCTCGAAGCCAACGACCTCAAGGGTCATGGCAGAACGCAGGCCGTCGTGGCGGTGGGCTGCATGGCCGAGCGGTACGGCAAGGAGCTCGCCGAGGCGCTGCCCGAGGCCGACGGAGTGCTCGGCTTCGACGACTACGCCGACATCTCCGACCGCCTGCAGACCATCCTGAACGGCGGCATCCACGCCTCGCACACCCCGCGCGACCGCCGCAAGCTGCTGCCGATCAGCCCTGCCGACCGGCAGGAGTCCGCCGCCGAGGTCGCGCTGCCCGGCCACGGCCCGGTCGACCTCCCGGACGGCCTCGCGCCCGCCTCGGGCCCCCGCGCGCCTCTGCGCCGCCGCCTGGACGGCTCCCCGGTCGCCTCGGTGAAGCTCGCCTCCGGCTGCGACCGGCGCTGCTCCTTCTGCGCCATCCCGTCCTTCCGTGGCTCCTTCATCTCCCGCCGCCCGAGCGACGTACTGAACGAGACCCGCTGGCTGGCCGAGCAGGGCGTCAAGGAGGTCATGCTGGTCTCCGAGAACAACACGTCCTACGGCAAGGACCTGGGCGATATCCGCCTCCTGGAGACGCTGCTGCCCGAGCTGGCGGACATCGACGGCCTGGAGCGTGTGCGGGTCAGCTACCTCCAGCCCGCCGAGATGCGCCCCGGGCTCATCGACGTGCTCACCTCCACGCCGAAGATCGCGCCCTACTTCGACCTGTCCTTCCAGCACTCCGCGCCCGACGTGCTGCGCTCCATGCGTCGCTTCGGCGACACCGACCGCTTCCTCGAACTGCTCGACACCATTCGCTCCAAGGCCCCGCAGGCCGGCGTGCGCTCGAACTTCATCGTCGGCTTCCCCGGCGAGACCGAGGCCGACCTCGCCGAGCTGGAGCGCTTCCTGAACGGCGCGCGTCTGGACGCCATCGGTGTCTTCGGTTACTCCGACGAGGAGGGCACGGAGGCGGCGACGTACGACAAGAAGCTCGACCAGGACGTCGTGGACAAGCGGCTCGCGCACATCTCGCGGCTCGCCGAGGAACTCGTCTCGCAGCGTGCCGAGGAGCGCGTCGGCGAGACCGTGCACGTGCTGGTCGAGTCGGTGGACTCCGAGGACGGCGCCTACGGCCGCGGCGAGCACCAGGCGCCCGAGACGGACGGCCAGGTGCTGCTCACGAGCGGCGAAGGCCTGAGCGTCGGCCGTATGGTCGAGGCGAAGGTGGTCGGTACGGAAGGTGTCGACCTGGTGGCCGAGCCGCTCCTGGGCTCGCTCGCGTGTAGTGAGGAGGCGGGCAGATGACCGGAGTCCCGGCATCGGCGGCGGGCGGCACCTCCAGCGCGAGCGGCGCGCCCGCGAGCGCGGGTTCCGGTGCGGCCTCCGGTGGCGCCTCTTCCGGCGCGATGTCGGGCAGTGTCTCCGGTGGCGCCTCCTCCGGGGGTGCTTCGACGGGTGGTGGCTCGGTCGGTAGTGCCTCGCTTGACAGTACTTCGGTCGGTAGTGCTTCGGTCGGTAGTGCTTCGGTCGGTAGTGCCTCGTCCGATGTTGTCGAGGCCGGTCTGCCCGGTGGTCCGAGGCCGGCGCGCGGTGCGAAGGTCGTGGCCGCTGCCGTCAACCAGGCGAGCGTCTGGAACATCGCCAACTTCCTGACCATGCTCCGGCTGCTCCTCGTCCCCGGCTTCGTCGCCCTGATGCTGGCCGACGGCGGGTACGACCCGGCGATGCGCTCGTTCGCCTGGGCGGCGTTCGCCATCGCCATGATCACCGACCTGTTCGACGGCCATCTGGCGCGCACATACGACCTCGTCACCGACTTCGGGAAGATCGCCGACCCCATCGCCGACAAGGCGATCATGGGCGCGGCGCTGATCTGTCTGTCCTCGCTCGGCGATCTGCCGTGGTGGGTGACCGTCGTCATCCTCGGCCGGGAACTCGGGATCACGCTGCTGCGTTTTGTTGTCATCCGGTACGGCGTCATTCCCGCGTCGCGCGGCGGCAAGCTGAAGACGCTCATCCAGGGCGTGGCCGTAGGGATGTATGTACTGGCGCTGACGGGCTGGCTCGCCACTCTGCGGTTCTGGGTGATGGCGGCGGCGGTCGTTCTGACCGTGCTGACCGGGCTCGACTACGTGAGACAGGCCATTGTGCTGCGCAGGCAGGGAATCGCCGAGCGCAGGGCGGCGGCGGAGGAGACGGAAGCGTGAGTTCCACGGCCACTGAAGTGGTGCGACTACTGAAGGTGAGCGGTGCGACGCTCGCTGTCGCCGAGTCGCTCACCGGTGGCCTGGTTGCGGCGGAGATCACATCGGTGCCCGGAGCGTCCAAGGCCTTCCGGGGTTCGGTCACCGCCTATGCCACCGAGCTGAAGCACGAACTGCTCGGTGTCGATGCCGCCCTGCTGGCCGAGCGGGGAGCCGTAGATGCGCAGGTCGCGGCCCAGATGGCGGCCGGTGTGCGGAAGGCGTTGGGCGCCGACTGGGGCATCGCGACCACCGGCGTGGCGGGCCCGGAGCCGCAGGACGGACAGCCCGTGGGTACGGTCTTCGTGGCCGTGGACGGGCCCTTCGGACCGGATTCGGGTGCCG
This sequence comes from Streptomyces prunicolor, assembly GCF_045162825.1. Lineage (NCBI taxonomy): Bacteria > Bacillati > Actinomycetota > Actinomycetes > Kitasatosporales > Streptomycetaceae > Streptomyces > Streptomyces prunicolor. Next base: position 7,983,910 of record NZ_CP108676.1, read on the forward strand.
CCGGTGGCGGGAAAGTGGCCGCGCTGCGGTTGAACGGCGGCCGGGCGGAAATTCGTAGAGAGAGTGTACGGAGCGTACTCGCGCTGCTTCTGGAGCGGCTCGTGAGCGAACAGACCGGGAATGAGCGGACACAGGATACGGAACAGAACGGGGGGTTTTGATGTTTGCAGCCCTGAGTGAACACGACATCGCTCCCCGCACGGCCGCGGCGCAAGGCGGTACGGTGGGGCGAGAAGGATGCGGCTACGCGGTCCGAGGAGGGAGCCACCGATGATTCTGCTCCGTCGCCTGCTTGGTGACGTGCTGCGTCGGCAGCGCCAGCGCCAGGGCCGTACTCTGCGCGAAGTCTCCTCGTCCGCCCGAGTCTCACTCGGCTATCTCTCCGAGGTGGAGCGGGGGCAGAAGGAGGCTTCCTCTGAACTGCTCTCCGCCATCTGCGACGCGTTGGACGTACGGATGTCCGAGCTCATGCGGGAAGTGAGCGACGAGCTCGCTCTCGCCGAGCTGGCCCAGTCTGCTGCGGCCACCGGTTCTGTGCCCACGTCGGTACGTCCGATGCTGGGTTCCGTGTCGGTGACCGGTGTGCCACCGGAACGGGTGACGATCAAGGCCCCCGCCGAGGCGGTGGACGTGGTCGCCGCGTGACGTTCACGCTGGTGTAGACCGATGAGGCGCTGACCGGCCTCAACGATGTGTGCGAAGCCCCGGCCGGGGCTTCTCCAGGGAGACCTGGGGAGGTGTGGCCGGGGTTTTTCGCGTTGTCGTCCTTGTGTGTTGTTGTCCTTTCGCGTGGGGACGGGGGCGGTGACGGGAGGTCTGGCAGGTGCCTGTACGGCCTGCGCGGTCCGTTTGCCGGTGTGGGCCGGTGCGGTCATGGTTGAGGCGAGTGGTGCGGCGAGTGGTGCGTCCGTGTGCCGTCGATGCGCCCTCTTTGCGGGTGACCGTGACGATCTAGCGTCGGGCTGGAGGTGGGGCCATGGCGGTGCGAATAGCGCGCTGGGGGCTCGCGCTGGGGCTCGGTGCGGTGTGGTGGTGGGCCGTACTGCGGCTCGCGCTGACGCCGCACGCGGGGGCGCTGGAGGGGGCCGTGGCCGCCGGGGGTTGGGGGTTGAGCTTGCTTCCGGTGCACTGCATGCCGAAGGCGCGGGCGGCGGGGGCTGTGGCTGCGGGGCGGTGGAGAGCGGCTTGGCGGGCGTCGGGGGCGCCGGGCGTTCCGGGCGCCGGGATATCGACGGTCGCTGGGGTGTCGCCGTACGTCGGCGTGATGGTCGCTGGGGTGCCGACCGACCCCGGTGTGACGGAGGCTGGGGTGTGGCCGGTGGACGGGCCATTGCCGGGCACCGGACCGTTGCCGGGCGCCTGGCCGACGTCGGCCATCGGAGCACCGCCGGGCGTCGAGTCGATGCCACCAGCTACCAAGGCATCGCCACGCCGCCGTTCGGACGGAGGATCTGGCCCGTCGTGAACGACGACGCGTCCGACGCCAGATGCAGCACCGCGTGGGCGATGTCCTCCGGCTCACCTACCCGGCCCAACGGCGACAGTCGGACCATCAGCGCCTCGGTACGGGCCTGCGCCTCGCCCTCGTGGTGGTCGGTCATGGGCGTGCGGATCCAGCCCGGAGCGACCGCGTTGACGCGGATGCCGTGCCGGCCCAGCTCGGTCGCCAGCGTTTTCGTCAGCTGGACGACGGCCGCTTTCGCCGCGCTGTAGCAGAGCAGCCCGGCTCCTCCGGTGTCGATCGCGCCGGACGCCATGGTGACGATGCTGCCGGGGGTGCCGCGGTCGAGCATCAGTCGGGCCGCCTCCTGGCAGGCGTAGAGGACGCCCTTGAAGTTGACGTTCAGTACCCGGTCGAGATCCTCGTCCCGGGTCTCCAGGACGGTGCTGCTGTGCATGATCCCGGCAACCGCGGCCATCACGTGCAGCTCCTCGCAGGAGTCCACGGCCTGCTTCAGTTGGGCGCGATCCGTGACGTCGAGGCGGTGGGTGCGGGCGGTGCCGCCCGTGTCCTTGATCAGGGTCGCCGTCTCATGCAGGCCCTGCGCGTCGCGGTCGGCGCAGTGCACAGTGGCGCCCGCCTCGGCGAGCAGTACGGCGGATGCGCGGCCGATTCCGCTGGCGGCGCCGGTGACGAAAGCGGTGCGTCCGGTGAGGTCGTACGCCTTGACGGGCATGAATCGACGGTACGAGGGTTTCTGACGGGTCGTCAATTAGTCGTACGGTGCTGAGTTTTGCGGGGTGGGATGGTGCCCGGCGCCGGGCCTACCTGGCAGGTCGGGCACCAGTAGGTGGGGCGCTCGCGGGAGCCGTCGCCCTGGTCGGCGGTGCGGATGGGGGTGCCGCAGCGGAGGCAGGGGCGGGGGGTACGGCCGTAGACGAAGAGGTCGGGGGTGTGGGGGCGGGGAGCGCCGGGGGTTGGGGTGCTGGGGCTTGTGGTGCGGTTTTGGTTCGGGGAGCTGGCCGTGAGGGTGCTTGTGGTGTTGCGGATGGGGCGGTCGCGGTTGGCCTCCAGGAGCAACTTGGCGATGGCGGGGAGCTTCGCGGCGCGGTCGGCGGGGAGTGCGCCGATGGGGAGCCAGGGGGTGGCGCCCAGGAGGAAGCAGAGTTCGCTTTTGTAGATGTTGCCGATGCCGGCCAGGTTGCGCTGGTCGAGCAGGGCCTCGCCGAGGGGGCGGGCGGGGTCTGCGAGGAGGTTGGCGAGGGCCAGCTCCGGGTTCCAGTCGGGGCCCAGGAGGTCGGGGCCGAGGTGGCCCACGGCTCGGTCTTCGTCGGTCGTGCGGAGGAGTTCCAGTACGGGGAGGCGGTAACCGACGGCCGTGCGGTCGGCGGTGCCGAGGATCACGCGGATCTGGTGGGCCGGTCCGCCGCCGCTCCAGCGTTGGCCGTTGGCGTATACCCGCCAGGTGCCGTCCATTCGCAGGTGCGAGTGGAGGGTGAGGCCGCCCTCGACACGGGTCAGCAGGTGTTTGCCCCGAGGTGTGACGTCCAGGACGGTGCGGCCGGTGAGGTCTGCCGTGGCGTATTTGGGCACGCGGAGGTCGCTACGGGTCAGCACCTTGCCCGCGAGGGCCGTGTGGAGGCGCCTCGCGGTCTGCCAGACGGTGTCGCCTTCAGGCATGGGTCAAGGGTGGCATGGGAGGGGGTGGCGCGGGGCTGGTGTGGAGGGGGGTGGGGTGAGGGGCGGCATGGAGGTGAGGAGTGGCATGGGGTGAGGGTGAGGCCGGCGGAGCCGCTGCCACGGCTTCGCCGTCGGCCTTGATGTTTTCCCCACCCGCACCGCCCGTGATGCTTTCGTCGTCGGGTGCGGGTGGCCCCTGTGGGGCGGAATCGCCGTCGGCGGCTGCGGCCAGGGGGCGGGTATGGCTGCGGCGGTCGGTTCGGCTCGGGGGGAGCAGTGGTGCGGGGGCAGGGGTACCTCGAAGTGAGGGGCGGTTCGACCTGGGGGGGCGGACCCCGGAAGGGCGTTGAGCTGGTTCATGCGCGGAGGCGTAGGCCGCGCGGGGTCGCGATGAAGCCCGCTCCTTCCAGGAGGGTGCCGATGGGGGAGGTCAGGGCCGAGGCGCTGTTGACCCGCTCCACCGTGACCGTGCCGAGGGAACCGGCTCGGGCCGCTGCCGCGAGGGCCTCGGCGGCAGCCTGGAGGCGTGGGTCCTCGGTGGCCGTCGTGTCCGGTGCGGAGGGCCAGGCGAGCAGGGTCTTGCCGCCGCGCTCCATGTAGAGGGTCAGCTCACCCTCGACCAGCACTACGAGAGAGCCTGCCTTGCGCCCCGGCTTGTGCCCGGCACCGGTCGGTGGCTCGGGCCAGGGGAGGGCCGCGCCGTATGCGTTCGCGGGGTCGGCGGCGGCCAGGACCACGGCTCGGGTGGAGAGGGCGGGGCGGTGGGCGCGGTGGTTGGCGTAGGGGGAGCTGGTGTTGCCCTGGGGTGGTGGGGCGGGGAAGTCGCGGGGGGAGATGTAGTCGCCCGGGGACGGGGGGTGGGAGGTGGGGGTGTGGTGGTGCCGGGAGGTGGCGGCGCCCGGATTTGCGGGGCCGTTGTCCAGTGAGTCCAGGCTGTCGAGGTCGTCGAAGTCGGTGAACGGGCCGAAAGCGTCGGCGAAGTCGTGGACTCCGGGGGAGTCGGGTGAGCCCGGGGAGCTGAGCGTTCCGGGGGAGTTGGAGTCGTCGTGTCGGCCGTGGTCGGCAAGGGAGGCGTACTGGGCCTGCCAGTTGTTGTTGTCAGGCGAGTCGTAGGTGGTGCTCGGGGCTCCGAAGGGGGCGGCGGAATCGTTGCCGGAGCCGGAGCCGGAGCCGGAGCCGGAGCCGGAGCCGGAGCCGGAGCCGGAGCCGGAGCCGGAGCCGGAGCCGGAGCCGGAGCCGGAGCCGGAGCCGGAGCCGGAGCCGGAGATCGGTGAGCCGGACGTGGTGAGCGCGCCGAAGCCGTAGGGGTCGTTGTCCGTGGGGGCCGGACTGGGCAGGTCGTCGCCCCGGTCGCGGGCGTTGGCGACCGCGCGGAGGCGGTCCACCGCGCCGTCCATCGCGAACTGGGCCGCGCCGAGGCCCTCCACGACATAGCCGCGCCGTGCCTGGCCGCTGTCCTCGAAGGCGGACAGGACGCGGTACGTCGCCGAGAAGCCGCCCTCGACACCCTCCGCGGCGACCGCTCCCCGGGTCACCACGCCGTGTCGGTCGAGCAGGGTGCGGGCCAGGGCGTGGGCGCGCACGGTGGGGTCCGGTTCGTGGGCGGGGAGCAGGGACCAGCGGCCCGCGACGGTCGGCGGACCCGTGCGGGAGGCGGGGCGCGCGGCGGCGGTGAGGGAGCCGTAGCGCCCGCGCGGGACCGTGCGTTTGGCGCGGTGGGCCGTGGAACCTGCCGTACGGCCGGAGCCCAGCAGCGAACGCATGGGGGCGAGCGTGTCGTTCGTGAGTCGGCCGGACCAGGCCAGGTCCCATACGGCGTCGGCCAGTTGGGGATCGGTGACGTCGGGGTGGGTGGTCGCGCGGATCTGGTCGGTGATCTGGCGGAAGAAGAGGCCGTATCCGCCGGAGAGGGTGTCCAGGACCGACTGGTGCAGTGCCGTGAGTTCTAGGGGGTGTGGTGGCGGGAGGAGCAGGGGGGCCGCGTCCGCCAGGTACAGGGAGACCCAGCCGTCCTTGCCGGGGAGGGAGCCCGCGCCCGCCCACACCAGCTCGCCGGCGGAGGTGAGTTCGTCGAGCATCGCGGGTGCGTAGTTCGCCACGCGGGACGGCAGGACGAGCTTCTCCAGGGCGGACGCGGGCACGGAGGCGCCCTGCAACTGCTCGACGGCGCGCACCAGTCCGTCGATGCCGCGCAGTCCGTGGCCCTTGCCGATGTGCTGCCACTGGGGGAGGAACTGCGCCAGCGCGGCCGGTGGTACCGGCTCCAACTCATGCCGCAGCGCGGCCAGGGAACGGCGGCGCAGGCGGCGCAGCACCGTCGCGTCGCACCACTCCTGACCGATCCCGGCGGGGTGGAACTCCCCTTGTACGACGCGGCCGTTGGCGGCCAGTCGCTGCAACGCGCCGTCGGTGACCGCAACGCCCAGGCCGAAGCGAGCCGCTGCTGTGGCCGACGTGAACGGGCCGTGAGTGCGGGCGTGCCGTGCCAGGAGGTCGCCTAGCGGATCTTTGACCGGCTCGGTGAAGGCCTCCGGAACGCCGACCGGGAGCGCCGTACCGAGGGCGTCGCGCAGTCGGCCAGCGTCCTCGATCGCCGCCCAGTGGTCGGCACCGGCGATACGGACCCGGATCGCGCGGCGGGCCGAAGCCAGGTCCTGGGCCCATTGCGGAGCGGCGCCACGCTCGGCCAACTCGGCGTCGGTGAGCGGGCCGAGCATCCGCAGCAGGTCGGCGACGCCCTCGACGTCCTTGATGCGGCGGTCCTCGGTGAGCCACTGGAGTTCGCGCTCCAGCTCGGTCAGTACCTCGGCGTCGAGGAGTTCGCGCAGCTCCGCCTGGCCGAGCAGCTCGGCCAGCAGGTGGGAGTCCAGGGACAGGGCGGCCGCGCGGCGCTCGGCGAGCGGTGAGTCTCCCTCGTAGAGGAACTGGGCGACGTACCCGAAGAGGAGGGAGCGGGCGAAGGGGGACGGCTCGGGGGTGGTGACCTCCACGAGGCGCACCTTGCGGGACTCCAGGTCGCCCATGAGCTCGGTGAGGCCGGGGACGTCGAAGACGTCCTGGAGGCATTCGCGGACGGCCTCCAGGACGATGGGGAACGAGCCGAACTCGCTGGCCACCTGGAGCAGTTGGGCGGCACGCTGGCGCTGCTGCCACAGCGGGGTGCGCTTGCCGGGGTTGCGGCGCGGCAGCAGCAGCGCGCGGGCGGCGCACTCGCGGAAGCGGGCCGCGAACAGGGCCGAGCCGCCGACCTGGTCGGTGACGAGCTGGTTGACCTCGCCCTTGTCGAAGGCGACGTCGGCGGCGCCTACGGGGGCTTGGTCGGCGTCGTACTCCGTGCCGGCCTTCATGGGCTCCTGGTCGAGCAGGTCCAGGCCCATCAGGTCGGCGTCCGGCAGCCGGAGGACGATGCCGTCGTCGGCGTGCATCACCTGGGCGTCCATGCCGTAGCGCTCGGAGAGGCGGGCGCCGAGCGCGAGGGCCCAGGGGGCGTGGACCTGGGCGCCGAAGGGGGAGTGGATGACCACGCGCCAGTCGCCGAGTTCGTCGCGGAAGCGCTCCACGACGATCGTGCGGTCGTCCGGGATGTGGCCGCAGGCCTCGCGCTGTTCGGCCAGGTACGACAGCACGTTCTCCGCGGCCCAGGCGTCGAGGCCCGCGGCGAGGAGGCGCAGGCGGGCGTCCTCCTTGGGCTGCGAGCCGACCTCGCGGAGGAACGCGCCCACCGCACGGCCCAGTTCGAGCGGACGGCCCAGTTGGTCGCCCTTCCAGAAGGGGAGGCGGCCGGGGACACCCGGGGCGGGGGAGACCAGGACGCGGTCGCGGGTGATGTCCTCGATCCGCCAGGAGCTGGTGCCGAGGGTGAAGACGTCGCCCACCCGGGACTCGTAGACCATCTCCTCGTCCAGCTCGCCGACCCGGCCGCCGCCCTTCTTCGGGTCGGCGCCCGCGAGGAAGACCCCGAAGAGACCGCGGTCGGGGATCGTGCCTCCGGAGGTGACGGCGAGGCGCTGCGCACCGGGGCGGCCGGTGATCGTGCCGGCAATGCGGTCCCACACCACGCGCGGGCGCAGCTCGGCGAACGCGTCGGACGGATAGCGGCCCGCGAGCATGTCGAGCACGGCCATGAACGCCGACTCCGGGAGCGAGGCGAAGGGTGCGGCACGGCGGACCGTGGCGAGCAGGTCGTCGACCTGCCAGGTGTCCAGCGCCGTCATCGCGACGAGTTGCTGGGCGAGGACGTCCAGGGGGTTGGCGGGGACCCTCAGGGACTCGATGGAACCGGTGCGCATCCGCTCGGTGACCACGGCGGCCTGGACGAGGTCACCCCGGTACTTCGGGAAGACCACGCCTGTGGAGACCGCGCCGACCTGGTGTCCCGCGCGGCCCACGCGCTGGAGGCCGGAAGCTACGGAGGGCGGCGACTCCACCTGGATGACGAGATCGACGGCGCCCATGTCGATGCCCAGTTCCAGGCTCGAGGTGGCGACCACTGCGGGGAGTCGGCCCGCCTTGAGGTCCTCCTCGACCTGGGCGCGCTGCTCCTTGGAGACCGAGCCGTGGTGGGCGCGGGCGATGACCGGGGGTGCGCCCTGGGCGGCGCCGGAGCCGCCCATCAGCTCGGCCGGCGCGTGGTGCTCGTCCAGGGGCTCACCGGTCGCGCGCTCGTAGGCGATCTCGTTGAGCCGGTTGCACAGCCGCTCCGCGAGACGGCGGGAGTTGGCGAACACGATCGTTGAACGATGGGACTGGACGAGGTCGGTGATGCGCTCCTCGACATGCGGCCAGATCGAGGGCTTCTCCGCGCCCTCCTTGCCGTCGGCAACCGGGGAGCCACCCAACTCGCCCAGATCCTCGACCGGGACGACCACGGAGAGGTCGAACTCCTTGCCGGACTTCGGCTGGACGATCTCCACCTTGCCGCGCGGTGAGAGATAGCGGGCGACCTCGTCGACCGGGCGCACGGTCGCCGACAGCCCGATACGGCGGGCCGGCTTCGGCAGCAGCTCGTCCAGTCGCTCCAGGGAAAGCGCGAGATGCGCACCCCGCTTGGTGCCCGCGACCGCGTGCACCTCGTCCAGGATCACTGTCTCGATGCCGGTCAGCGCGTCGCGCGTGGCCGATGTCAGCATCAGGAACAGGGACTCCGGGGTGGTGATCAGGATGTCCGGCGGTCGCGTGGACAGCGCGCGGCGCTCGGCGGGCGGGGTGTCGCCGGAGCGGATGCCGACCTTGACCTCGGGCTCGGGCAGGCCCAGGCGGACGGACTCCTGACGGATGCCGGTGAGCGGGGAGCGGAGGTTGCGCTCCACGTCGACCGCGAGGGCCTTGAGTGGAGACACGTACAGGACGCGGCAGCGCTTCTTCGGGTCGGCGGGCGGGGGCGTCGCGGCGAGCTGGTCCAAGGCGGCGAGGAAGGCGGCCAGGGTCTTGCCGGAGCCGGTCGGGGCGACCACCAGCACGTCCGAGCCGTCGCCGATGGCCTGCCACGCGCCCGCCTGGGCCGCGGTGGGCGCGGAGAAGGCCCCCGTGAACCAGCCGCGGGTCGCGGGGGAGAAGCCGTCGAGGGCTCGATGTGCGGAGCTGACCATGCGTCCATCCTGCACCCGACCACTGACAATGCGTCTGACCTGCGGGGATTCCGCGACGGTGGCTCGCGGAATCGTTTCGGTCTTCGTCGGCCGCCATGGCCAGGAATCGTTTCGGCGGCTTCCGGTCGCCGTGGGCTGGGCCGCTTCGTTCCGTCGCCGTGGCGGAGAATGGCCGTATGGCGGGTTCGGGTGAGTTGGCGCGGCACTGGCAGTACACGGAACTGCCCGGCGTCGACCTGCTGCGGGCCCGGTACATCCGCAAGACCTTCGTCCGGCACACGCACGAGAACTTCGTCATCGCCGCCATCGCGGACGGCGTCGAGGTGTTCCACCACGGTGGGGGCGATGTGTCCGCCGGGGCGGGGGCACTCGCGCTGGTCAATCCGGACACCCCGCACACCGGCCGGGCGGGCGTCCCCGAGGGCTGGCGGTACGGGGCGGTCTACCCGTCGCCCGAGGTGGTGGCCGCCATAGCCGCCGAGACCACCTCGATCCGCGGCACTCCCGGTTTCGTCAGGCCCGTGCTCGACGACCCCTACACGGTCGGGCTCGTCCACCAGATCCTGCGCGCGGCCGACGAGGGCAACGCGCTCGCCGCCGACACCCTGCTGCGGGTCGCCGTCACCAGACTGCTTCGGCTGAACGGCGGACCGCTGCCGCAGCGTGCCGTGCCCACGGCCGGTGGCCGGGTCGCCGCACGCGCGCGTGCCGTTCTGGAGGAGCGGATGGCGGAACCGCCCACCCTGGAGCGGCTCGCCGGGGATCTGGGGACCAGCCCCTTCGCGTTGCTGCGCGCGTTCCGGGGCGCCTACGGGATGCCGCCCCACGCCTGGCTGACCGACGCCCGTGTGCGGGAGGCCCGCCGGCTCCTGGACGCGGGTACGGCGCCCGCGGAGGCCGCCGTCGCCGTCGGGTTCACCGACCAGCCGCACCTCAACCGGCACTTCGCCCGGATCGTGGGCGTGCCCCCGGGCGCGTACCAGCGGGAGCGCAAGAACGTACAAGACGCGGAACGGCGACTGCTCGTACCGTCCCACACGTGGCAGAACAGATCGCTTCAGAAGACATACGTGCCGACGAGGGAGGAGAACCGGACTCCGATGCCGGGGGCAAGCCGGACTCCGCCGTCGTACGGGACGCCCTCGGGGTCGGGATCGCCGTAGGGCTCTCCGGGTTCGCCTTCGGGGTGACCTCGGCCGGTGGCGGGCTCACCCTGTTGCAGACGTGCGCCCTCAGCCTCCTGGTGTTCACCGGCGCCTCCCAGTTCGCGCTCGTGGGAGCGCTCGCGGCCGGTGGCAATCCGCTCACCGCGGCGGCGGGCGCCTTCTTCCTGGGCGTGCGCAACACCTTCTACGGGCTGCGCCTGTCGCAGTTGCTGGCCCTCCCGCGCGCGGTGCGGCCGTTCGCCGCCCAGTGGGTCATCGACGAGACGACGGCCGTCACGCTCGCGCAGCCCACGCGGCGTGCCGCGCGGATCGGGTTCACCGTCACCGGACTCACGCTGTACCTGCTGTGGAACCTCACCACGCTGCTCGGCGCGCTGGGCGCCAAGGCCATCGGGGACACGGACGCCTGGGGTCTCGACGCGGCCGGGCCCGCCGTCTTCCTGGCGCTGCTCGCGCCCATGCTCAGGACCACCACCGAGCGTGCCGTCGCCGCACTCGCGGTCCTGTTGGGACTGGGATTGCTGCCTGTACTGCCGGCCGGTGTGCCGGTCCTGGCGGCGGCTCTCGCGGCACCGATCGCCCTCTACGTAGAGGGCCGTCGGCAGGGCGAGGCGCGTAACGGCGCACCAGAAGAAGGCAGTTACGACGCACAGGAGGAGGACCGATGACCGTCTGGATCGCGATCGCGGCGACCGCTCTCGGTTGCTACGTCGTCAAGCTCGCCGGACTGCTGGTGCCCGCGGGCGCGCTGGAGCGACCGCTGGTGAGGCGGCTCGCGGCCCTGCTGCCGGGCGCCTTGCTCGCCGCGCTCACGGCCCAGCAGACCTTCGCCGACGGGCACGCGCTCGTGCTCGACGCCCGGGCGGCAGGGCTCGTGGCGGCCGCCGTGGCGCTGGTGCTGCGGGCGCCGTTCCTGCTCGTCGTCGCGGCGGCCGTACTGGTGACGGCCGGCGTGCGGGCCATCGGCGGCTGAGCCGGCCCGGTGTCAGCCCACGGAGCGGCCGTACGCCTTCAGGGTGCGCAGTGCCTGGATCGTCACTATGGGGCGTGCCTCCAGGGCGATGCCCGGCGCCCACTGGCGCCAGCGGATCGGCCAGCCGCCGTCCTCCCGCTGATCGTCCGCCAGGTGGTCGAGGGAGCGGTCCATCTCGTCGTCCGTGAACCACGCGCGCGCGAGCGAGCTCGGCGTCTTCGCGTAGTCGTACGGGAAGTGGTGTTCGCCGGGCGCGTACCCGGCGGCGACCGGGTAGGCCTCCAGGTGCTCCGGGTCCAGGGCGGCGAGCCGATGCTCACGCACCAGGCGGCCGAGGCGGTCGGCGGCGGCCTCCGCGCGCGGGCGGTCGGGTGCCGAGTCCAGGAAGGCCACGGCGGCCTCGATCTCGTAGGGGTGCGACTTCTCCAGGGAGTCGACGGCCTGCCAGCAGAAGTCGGTGGCCCGGAACAGCCAGGCGTGCCACACCTCGTTGCGGTGCAACAGGCCCACCACCGGCCCGGTGGCGAGGAGTTCGCTGGGCGGGTCGTCCACGATCGGCACGAAGGGCGCCGTCGGATAGCCGCGCTGGCCGGGAAGGACCGCCGGCAGGGCACCGTCGGCCGTGGAGACCGAGGTCAGATAGCGGCACACGCGTTCCACCCGCTGCCCGCCGCAGCGCCCGACGGAGTCCAGGACGCGCAGCGCGTGCCCGGTGGGCAGCGGCTGGCTCACCGGGCCGCGCAGATCGGGTTCCAGCGCGTGCCCGTACCCGCCGTCCTCGTTGCGGTAGGCGTCCAGCGCGGTCTCCACCGGATCGGGTTCGCCGTTGAGGAAGTGATACGCGAAGAGGCGCTGTTCCAGCACGCGCGCGGTGAGCCAGACGAAGTGCTCGGCGCGGAAGAGCGGGGAGTGCGCCGGGGGCGTCGGGGGGAGTGGGGAAGCTCCTGTTTCGGCCATGCGTCAGACCGTAGGACGGAAAGCGGTCTCCGTAAGGGGTCCCGACATGGTCCCACTCTCAGGGGCGGGATACTGGTGTCATGCGGTTGACGGTCTTCTGGGAGCGGATGACGGAGCACTTCGGCGCGGGGTACGCCGAGAGCTTCGCGCGCGATCACGTGATGACGGAACTCGGCGGGCGGACGGTGCACGAGGCGCTGGACGCGGGCTGGGAGGCCAAGGACGTGTGGCGTGTGGTCTGCGGCGTCATGAACGTTCCGCGGCAAAGTCGCTGATCGGTCACGAAGATCGACGCTGGTGACCGGTTGTCAGTGGCGTAGGCGAGACTTGCACCGTGGCAGCCACTGACGAGACCGGGCCCGACGCCCCGCAGGCATCCCCGATCGGTACGCCGCCGACCCGGCCCCCGGCCGACGGCGCCGCGTCGGCCACCGGCATGCCGCGCTGGCTGCCGCGCGCCATGGTGCTGGCGCTCGCCCTCGTCGCCGTTTTCCAGCTGGGCAGTTGGGCCTTCCACCAGCTCCTCGGGCTGCTGATCAACATCCTCATTGCGTTCTTCCTGGCCCTCGCCATCGAGCCCGCGGTGAGCCGGATGGCGGACCGGGGGATGCGCCGGGGGCTGGCCACCTTCCTGGTCTTCCTCGGGCTGTTGATCGTGAGCGCCGGGTTCGTCACCCTGCTCGGGTCGATGCTCGCGGGCCAGATCATCAAGATGATCGAGGACTTCCCGAACTACCTCGACTCCGTCATCAACTGGGTCAACACGCACTTCCACACCGATCTGAGACGCGTGGACATCCAGGAGGGGCTGCTCCACTCCGACTGGCTGCGCAAGTACGTGCAGAACAGCGCCACCGGCGTGCTGGACGTGTCCACCCAGGTGCTCGGGGGCCTCTTCCAGCTGCTGACGATCGGTCTGTTCTCGTTCTACTTCGCCGCCGACGGCCCGCGGCTGCGGCGCGCGCTGTGCTCCGTACTGCCGCCCGCCCGGCAGGCCGAGGTACTGCGCGCGTGGGAGATCGCCGTCGACAAGACGGGCGGCTACATATACTCACGCGGCCTGATGGCGCTGGTCTCCGGAGTGGCGCACTACGTCCTGCTGCAGGCACTGGGCATCCCATATGCGCCCGTGCTCGCCGTCTGGGTGGGCCTGGTCTCCCAGTTCATCCCGACCATCGGCACGTATCTGGCGGGCGCCCTGCCCATGCTGATCGCCTTCACCGTGGACCCCTGGTACGCACTGTGGGTGCTGATCTTCGTCGTGGTCTACCAGCAGTTCGAGAACTACATGCTGCAGCCCAAGCTGACCGCGAAGACCGTCGACATCCACCCCGCGGTCGCCTTCGGCTCGGTCATCGCGGGCACCGCGCTCCTGGGCGCTGTGGGCGCGCTGATCTCGATCCCGGCGGTCGCCACGCTCCAGGCGTTCCTCGGGGCGTATGTGAAGCGGTACGCCGTCACGGACGACCCCCGGGTCCATGGCCATCGGACCACTCGTGGCTCCGGCGGGCCCGGCCTGGTGACGCGCGCGCGACGGCTGTGGGACCGGCGGCAGGGGACGGAGGGGCCCGTAGCGGCCGATTCCGCCGCTATGACGGACTCCGGCGGCACGGCCGACTCCGGGACAGCCGGCTCGCGGCTGACTGATCCTGCACCGACCGACTCCGAACCGAAGGACCCCGGAGAGGGCTCCTCCGGCTCCTCCTGAGGGATGACCCGGCGAGAACACCGGGGCGTCGCGTTCAGTACGTGAGCACCGCCCACACCCCGGCCCCGGCCACGGCGACCATGTAGCAGCCGACCGCGACTGTCACGGTCCGCCGTCGTACCGCCTCGCTCCAGGACGTACGGGACAGCAGCCAGGCCAGGGCCGGCAGCACCAGGACGGCGTGCAGGCTCACCCCGTGGAGCGGCTTGAGTGGAGCCGTCGAGTGGTACGCCGCCTCCTGGTGACCGGTCCGGGCGAGGACCACCCCGCGCGCGATCATCGCGGCGCCCGAGGCCAGCGCCACGAGCAGGATCGCGAACCCGGAGCGCACTGCGAGCGCCATCCCTGTGGGCCCCGTCGGCCGGTGCCGGAAGGACGCCACGGCGAACACGGTGAGCAGCACCACGAGGACACCGCCGCCCACCGCGAGCGTCATGGACACCGCTGTGTCGAAGGGCGTCTCCATGTCGAGGTGCGACGGCACCCGGCGCCACGCCTGGAGGGTGATGCCGCCGACCTCGACAACACAGTCGGCGGCGAACACGACGAGCAGCACGGTGCGCAGCCGGGCCCCGACGCGCAGATACGACGTGACCCAGGTGACCGCGATCAGCGTCGCCCCGAAGGAGAGCCCGAACGTGACGGGCTTCCGCCAGGAGACGGGCCCGTACCAGGGGCCGCCGTCGACCGCGAACACCACGAGATGCACCAGCCCGGAGACGATCAGCAGGGCACCGGTCGCATGGCAGAGACGCTCGGCGGGACCTACGCGGCTCTTCAGGGTCCGAGTCATGGCCCGAGCCTCGCGGGAACGCGCCGCGCAGTCGTCGTACGGCCGAAGACACCAGCTGTACGACGGCGGAAGTAGGACTCCCAGGGGCTGGTGATCGTTTCGGGGGCGCGCCGGGTCCGATGGACTGGGTGACGGGGCTCTCGTTCCGGGCCGGTCTCGTCGAGGAGCGCGCCACGACGACCGGTGTCGTACTGGGCGGCCGGGACGGCTTCGGCGCCTTCCCCGATGGCGGCGGCATCTGCGCCGGCGCGTGGCAGGGGCTGGTGTTCGTCCTCACGCACCATCCCGACGACGCGCCGCACGCCCCCGAGGTGACCTTCCGGGGTGGGCTGGAGGCCTCCGACGGGAAGAACCTCGGAGTGCTCTCGCCCACGATCGGCCGACAGCTCCTGGAGCGCGAACTGCGCGAACTGATCGACGAGACCGACCTGCGCGTCGCGCCGGTGCTGCTCTGTGACGGCATCCGGCTCTTCGGCCACCCCGGTGGCCCCCGGTCCGGGTCGGGCTGCTGAACGGCGATTGCCAAGCGGCCGCGTGAACGCGCGCTGTCGGCCGCTCGGGGCGTGATCCCCCTGGGGGATCGGGGTTCGGGAGTCCTACTGGTAGCAGTTACCGCTGCACAGGATGGTGACGGTGCCGGTCTCGCCGACCGAGGTGATCGCCGTGCCCTTCGCCGGTGCGGGGTGGTGCACACGGCTGGTCTCCCACGGCATGGGCGCGGCCGACGCCGCCGGACTCATGATGCCGACGGTCGCCGTGACCAGCACGGCCGCGATCCCCGCGCGCTTCCACGTCTTCATCGAACTCTCCCAGCGTCGGTTGCCGTTGGCTGCCGTCAGTCAACGGCCCCGACTCCCGGCACGGGAAGCATTTCCATGCCCTTCGAAGCGTCGCCACGACGCTCGGCGTCACAGCGACATCGATGACGTGAGTGCCGCGTGGTGCGCTTGACACGAAAATCGAACATCCATTCTCATGGAAGCTCCGGCGAGGCCATGACGGGCATTTCGGCAGGCTTTTGATGGCGAAGTGTCCGAGTTATCCACAGGCTGGGCGGGCGTCGGGGCGCATTGTCAGTGGCAGGCGTTAGCGTCTTTGACGTGAAGCGATCGACTCAAGCAAACCGGGTGGAACCCATGGCAGGAACCGACCGCGAGAAGGCGTTGGACGCCGCACTCGCACAAATTGAACGGCAATTCGGCAAGGGCGCGGTGATGCGCCTCGGCGAGCGGCCGAACGAGCCCATCGAAGTCATCCCCACCGGGTCGACCGCACTGGACGTCGCCCTCGGTGTCGGCGGCCTGCCGCGCGGCCGAGTGGTGGAGGTCTACGGCCCGGAGTCCTCCGGAAAGACGACCCTGACCCTGCACGCGGTGGCGAACGCCCAGCGGGCCGGCGGCCAGGTCGCGTTCGTGGACGCGGAGCACGCCCTCGACCCCGAGTACGCGAAGAAGCTCGGCGTCGACATCGACAACCTGATCCTGTCCCAGCCGGACAACGGCGAGCAGGCCCTGGAGATCGTGGACATGCTGGTCCGCTCCGGCGCCCTCGACCTCATCGTCATCGACTCCGTCGCGGCACTCGTCCCGCGCGCGGAGATCGAGGGCGAGATGGGAGACAGCCACGTCGGTCTCCAGGCCCGCCTGATGAGCCAGGCGCTCCGCAAGATCACAGGCGCGCTCCACCAGTCCGGGACCACCGCGATCTTCATCAACCAGCTCCGCGAGAAGATCGGCGTGATGTTCGGCTCCCCGGAGACCACGACCGGTGGCCGCGCGCTGAAGTTCTACGCCTCGGTGCGACTCGACATCCGTCGTATCGAGACCCTCAAGGACGGCACCGACGCGGTCGGCAACCGCACCCGCGTCAAGGTCGTCAAGAACAAGGTGGCGCCGCCCTTCAAGCAGGCCGAGTTCGACATCCTCTACGGCCACGGCATCAGCCGCGAGGGCGGCCTGATCGACATGGGCGTGGAGAACGGCTTCGTCCGCAAGGCCGGCGCCTGGTACACGTACGAGGGCGACCAGCTCGGCCAGGGCAAGGAGAACGCGCGCAACTTCCTGAAGGACAACCCCGACCTGGCCAACGAGATCGAGAAGAAGATCCTGGAGAAGCTGGGCGTGGGCGTCCGTCCGGAGAAGGACAAGCCCACCGCCGAGCCGGTCGCGGACGCGGCGGTCTCCACCGTCACGGACGACGCCGCCAAGGCGGTGCCCGCTCCGGCCGCGGCCAAGACCACCAAGGCCAAGGCCACGACAGCCAAGAGCTGACCCGTGACTCGACGAACGGACTGGGCCGATTACGCGTATCCCGGCGCCCCGCAGGGGCGCGGGGGAGGCGGCGACGGCCTGGCCTACGGTGCGGACGGCATGCCCGAAGAGCCGTACGGCGACGAGCCGGGCGGCGAGTGGTCGGCCGACGGTTTCGCGGGGGAGACCGGTCCGCCTTTCGGCGGCTCGGAGCCCGGAGATGGTTCTGCGGGCACCGGTCGGCTTTTCAGAAGCTCGGCGCCTGGCGGCAGTTCGCCCGGCGACGGGTCCGCCGCCGACGACGCACCCGGCCGCGGCTCGCGCCGCAGCCGTGGGGCGCGCGGTGAGGGCGGCTCTCGAGGGTCTACAGCGCGCGGTGACGGCGCACGCGGTAGACGTGGGCGCCGTGGCGGCGGCCGCAGCTTCGGAGAGTCGTCCGGAGAGGACGGAGGTGACTTCTCCTCGTCGAGGGCCGAGAAGGAGGAGCCGCCGGCGGACCCGGCTGAGCGGGCGCGGGGAATCTGCCTGCGCCTGCTCACCGGGAACCCGCGCACCCGCAAGCAACTCGCGGACGCCCTGCGCAAGCGAGAGATCCCGGACGAGGTGGCGGACGAGGTGCTGTCGCGGTTCGAGGAAGTCGGACTGATCAACGACGGCGCTTTCGCGGACGCCTGGGTGGAGTCCCGGCACCACGGCAGGGGTCTGGCCCGGCGCGCACTCGCCCAGGAACTGCGCACCAAGGGCGTCGACTCGACGCTGATCGACGAGGCCGTGTCCCAGCTCGACTCCGAGCAGGAAGAGACGACGGCCCGCGAACTGGTCGACCGCAAACTGCGGTCCACCCGGGGCCTCGACCGCGACAAGAGGCTGCGCCGCCTCGCGGGCATGCTGGCCCGCAAGGGCTACTCCCAGGGCATGGCCCTCAGAGTGGTCCGGCAGGCACTGGAGGAAGAGGGCGAGGACACGGAGTTCCTCGGGGACGAGGGGTACTGATCCGAGGACGAGGGGGCACTGATCCGGGATCGATCCGGTTCTGAATCGATCCGGTACTGACCTCTTGGCGGTGCGAACGTCCTGAACACGGTGGACGCGCGGGGGCGCCGACCGCGTTCAGGCAAGCACCGGGCAGTGCTCGGGGTAGGGCTAACCCCCTGCTGAAGACGCCGGATTGCCCCAGTGCACAGACACCTGTGCACAAACGACTGTGTACGCATGGCACAGGAACCCGGCCCACCCGGCATACGCGGCGCGGAGACACCCGCCGAGCGGACCCCGGCGACACCCGCACCGGTCGAACTCTCCGATCTCGCCGCGCTCAAAGCCCTCGCGCAACCGCGACGCCAGCGCATGCTCCAGCACCTCACTCTGCACGGCCCCGCGACCTCGGCCACGCTCGCCCGCGCGCTGGGCCTGAACACCGGCTCCACCAGCTACCACTTGCGTGAACTCGCCCGTTACGGCTTCGTCGAGGAGACGGGGGCGGGCGCGGGCTCGGAGACGGCAACGACGAGAGTGGGGGCGGGTGTTGCCGAACGGGACGGGGGAATGGAGGCACGGGCGGAGCGTGCGCCCGGTCATGGTCGTGAGCGTTGGTGGCGGGCCGTTCCCGGTGACCGCCGGTTTCCGCCGCGCAGTCGTCAGAGTGCGGAGATGCGGCACGTCATGGACGAGCTCAACCACCATGCGTACGCCGCCGATCTGGAGCTCTTCGAGCAGCTTCAGCGGGACTCCGCCGAGACCGGGCCATGGGCGGACGCGTTCCCGTACTCACGCGGCACCATCCGGCTGACCTCGCCCGAACTCCGGGCGTTCTTCGAGGAGTACATCGCCCTCCTCAACCGCTACAAGCGCCCCGAAGCCGAGACGCCGGCCGGGGCACGCACTGTACTCACCCGGTTCCTGGCCTTTCCGGCACCTCTCATCGATGCCGATGCCGATGCCGATGCCGATGCCGATGCCGATGCCGATGCCGATGCCGATGCCGATGCCGAATCGGATGCGGGTGTCGGTGGCGGCACCGGTCGCGAAGTAGCCCTTGCGCACCCTGTCGACGCCGCCCCGGGGCACAACAGAAAAGAGACCGAGCCCTCATGATGCTGCGCTACGCCCTCCGGTCCGTCCGCGCCCGCAAGGCCGGTTTCCTCGGCGCCTTCCTCGCCCTGATGTGCGCGGCCGCCCTCATCACGGCTTGCGGCACCCTTCTCGACACCGGTCTGCGCGGCTCCATCCGCACCGAGCGCTACGCGGCGAGCCCCGTCGTGGTCTCCGCCGACCAGAACGTTCACCGGACCACCGTCAAACACAAGAAGGGCAAGACCAAGGTCAAGCGCAAGGCGAAAGCAATCGCCGAGCGCGCTTGGCTCCCCGCGAGCTTGGAGAGCACGCTCGCCAGGACTCCGGGCGTCGCCCGGGTCATCCCCGAACTGACCTTCCTCGCCCAGCCGTTGACACCTGCTGGCGTCGGCATCGGTACCGGCGGCCGGACTGCCTACGGGCACGCCTGGGACTCCGCCGCGCTGACGCCGTACCGGCTAGTCACCGGCAGCGCTCCGCAGGCCGCGACCGATCTCGTCATCGACCGCGACCTCGCCGGACGGGCCCGACTCCGGCCCGGCGACCGTCTCACCGTCCAGTCGACGCAGGCTCCGCGCAGCTACCGGATCACCGGAATCGCCGTTCCCGCCACAGCTGTACGCCATCAGACGTCACTCTTCTTCTCCACAGCCGAGGCCCGCCGTCTGGCCGGTCACCCCGGGCAGGTCACTGCGTTCGGCGTCCTACCGGTCAAGGGCACGAGCACGGCCCAGCTGCGGCAAGCTGTCGTCGCGGCGCTGCAAGGAACCAGCGCGCCGCACCCCGACACCGCACCGCACCCCGACACGATCGCGTCGTACACCGGAATCACCGCGCGGCACGCCGGAAGCGTGCCGGACGCCAACACCGCCCAGCTCGCGGGAATCACCGCGCTCCCCGACTCCACCGCCCCGCACGACACCACCGCTCAGCTCAGCGCCACCGCCCAAGTAACCACCGGCGACGCACGCGGCCCCGTCGAGTTCCTGGACGCCGCCACGGCCAGGATCAGGCTGGTCAGCATGGGCGGTGCGATGGGCGGCACCTCGCTGCTCGTGGCGATCCTCGTGGTCGTCGGCACCTTCGCGCTCTCCGTCCAACAGCGCCACCGCGAACTCGCCCTGCTCCGCGCGGTGGCCGCCACCTCCGGCCAGATCCGCGGACTCCTGGGCCGTGAGGCCCTGATCGTCGGCACGGTCGCCGGTGTCGCGGGCGCACTGCTCGGACTTCCCCTGGGCGCCTGGCTGTACGGCAGGTTCGTCGCCCTGGGCGCAGTACCCGCCACGCTTCAGCACACCACCGGCGTCGTCCCACCGCTGGCCGCCCTCGCCGCGACCGTGTTCGGCGCCTGGGCTGCGGCCAGGGTTGCCTCTCGCCGTATCTCTCGGATACGCCCGGCCCAGGCACTCGCCGAAGCCGGGGGTGAATCCGGCGCCGGAGCCGAGCCTGGAGCCGCAGCCCAACCTGGAGTTGGAGTTGGAACCGACCCCGGAGGCGGAGCTGAAGCCGAGCCCGGAGCCGAACCTGGATTCGGACCCGGACCCGGACCCGAACCCGGAGTCGAAGCCGCAGTCGAAACCCGAGTCCGAGCCAACCTCGAAGCCCCCAGGCCCAAGTACCCCCGCCCCACACGCCCCCGAATCAAGCACCCCCGCCCGACACGCGCCCACTCCACCCAAGGCCGCTCCACACGCCCCCGCCCCACCCGCATCCTCGCAGGCCTGGTCCTCCTCGCACTCGGCGTCACCCTCGTCACCCTGCTCAGCACCCTCCGCACCGAACCCGCCTCAACTCCCGTGACCTTCCTTGCCGTTGTGGTCCTCTCCACCTCCGTCGCCCTCCTCGGTCCGCTCCTCGTCAAGGCGGCCACCCTCGTGGTCGGTGGCCTACTCCGGCGCACCGGCCCGTGTGGTCGGCTCGCTGTCGCCAACGTCCGGGGCAATGCCACCCGCATGGCCTCCGTCGTCACCCCCCTCACCCTCCTGATCGGCATGACCTGCACCGTGCTGTTCGTCCAGCCCACCCTCGGAGACGCCGCCCGCGCCCAGGTCCGCGAAGGCGTCCGCGCGGACTGGGTCGTCGCCTCCCGGGGCCCGGGCGTCCCGGCCGAGGCCGCGCGCCAACTCCGCGCGCCGCACGAGGTCGTCACCGAAGTCATCCATACGACCGTCCGCGTGGGCCTCGACAAATACGCGGCCCAAGGCGTCACACCCGCCGGACTCACCCGCACCTGGGACCCCGACGTCACCGCCGGATCGCTCGGCCACCTCACCGAGCACACCGCGGCCGTAAGCGAACTGGCCGCCGACCAGCTCCACTTGAGGCCCGGCAGCACCCTGAAACTGACGCTCGGCGACGGCACGCCCGTCACGCTCACCGTCGTCGCCGTCTACGCCAGGGGTCTCGGCTTCGGTGATCTGACCCTCGCGCACGATCTCGTGGCCCGGCATGTCGACAACCCGCTCGCCTCCTCCGTCCTCGTCAGCACGACCCGTACACAGACACAACTCGCGACTACCCTCCGTGAGTTCCCGGGCGTCCAAATTCTCGCGTCGGCCGCCGCCGACTCGCTCCAGGCGCAGCGGCAGCAGGCGAACGCCGAGGTCAACTACCTGGCCATGGGGCTGGTTCTGGCGTTCACGGCCATCGCCGTGGTCAACACGCTCGCCATGTCGGTCGCGGAGCGTGTCCGGGAGTTCGCGCTGCTCCGCCTCGCCGGGGCGACCCGCCGTCAGGTGCTGCGGATGCTGCGCACCGAGGCGCTGTCGGTGCTGTTGCTCGCCACAGCGCTCGGCAGCGGTATCGCCCTCGCCGTCCTGACCGCGTTCAGCGTCGGCATGACCGGCCGGGCGGCACCGTCGGTGACACCCCTCGCGTACCTCACGGTGATCGCGGTGGCCGGGACCCTCGCCCTCGTCGCCACGGCGCTCCCGGGACGCGTGGCCCTCCGGGTCCGGGCGGTCACGGTGGCCACCGCCAGGGAGTGAGCGCGGGAGACCGTCGTCCGTCCCGAGAGCGAGTGAGCAGACCGTCAGTCGTACGTCCCGAGCGCGGGCGAGGGGAACCGTCAGTCATCCGTCCCAGCGGCCACTCGCCTCACCGGAGGGCACGCGTTTCGCAGACTTAGCGTGCGTTACGTAGAGGGTGCGCATGTTTGCCGTGGGAGTAGCTTCTGCTGCCGAACCTCGGCCCTCCATGCTTGCCGAACCTCGGCCATCCCCGCCCGCTGAGCCGCAGCCAGGCCTGCCCGAGTGCCTCCGGCCGTTTCGCCGACCGGTCCTCGTACGCCCTGAAAGGCGGCCTCACTTGTCCACGTCCCTGCCCGCCCGCCACCGAAGAACGCTGGTGGCCTCCTTGATCGGTACCGGTCTCTTACTGAGCGGCTGCGGACTGGAGTCCGGTGCCACGCCCGCCGACGACGGTCCCACCACCCTCGGGTTCGTCAACGGCGGCAGCACGGAGTTCCACACCTGCTTGCAGGAGTCGATCGCGAACACGGCCAGGAGCAACTTCGCGAAGCTCGTCACCGTCAACTCGCATCAGGACGCCGCGCGGGAGCTGGCCAACATCCAGGACATGATCGCGCGCCATGTCGACGCGATCATCCTGCAGACGGTCAACACCACCGCCCTCAAGAGCGACATCGCCAAGGCCAAGAGCGCGCACATCCCGATCTTCCTGACCTCGGTCAGTGCCGATCCGTCCGACATCCTCGGGGCCGTCGTCGTCGACCTGAAGGCGGTGGGCAAGCTGGACGCCGGCTGGATCGAGGACGATGCCGCGGGACGCGAGGTCCAGGTGGCCGTCATCGCGGGCGCCCCGGGCGCCGCCTCGGACCTGCTCGTCGGCGGATTCACCAAGGGGCTGCCGGTCAACGCGAAGGTGGTCGCGAACCAGCCCGCCATGTTCGTCGCCGCGAAGGCGAAGACTGTCGCCGCGAGCATGATCAAAGCGCATCCCGATCTGGACTACGCCTTCGTCGCCAACGAGGAGATGGCGTTCGCCGCCCGCAAGGCGTTCGACGCGGCCGGCGGCAAGAAGGTCAGGATCGTGACGGTCAACGGCACGGACGAGGCCCTCGCCGCCCTCAAGGACGGCCGTTTCGCCGCCACCGTCTCCAACTCGGCCAAGGACACCGGTGAACTGGCCGTCACCAACGCCATCAGCCTTCTCCGTAAGGAGAAGGTGGAGAAGATCGCCACCACACCGGCCCGCCTCATCACCAGGTCCAACGCGGACACCGCCCCGCTCTACTGCCCCTCCGACGGGTCGTGAGCGGGTCGGTGTGTCACGTCGTGGACCTGGCGTGTCGCGCCGTAGTCAGAGTGGCTACGACGTGACAGGCAGTCCCGCCGCCTTCCAGGCCTGGAAGCCGCCGACGAGGTCCGTCGCGCGGTGCAGGCCCAGTCGGTGCAGGGACGTGGCCGCCAGGGTGGACGCGTAGCCCTCGTTGCAGATCACCACGACGCGCAGGTCGTGGCCGGTGGCTTCGGGGGCGCGGTGGCTGCCTTGGGGGTCGAGGCGCCACTCCAGTTCGTTGCGCTCGACGACCAAGGCGCCGGGGATGAGACCGTCCCGGGTGCGCAGGGCCTCGTAGCGGATGTCGACCAGGAGGGCATCGCCGTCGCGGGCCGCGTCGTACGCGGCCCTGGCCTCGATGCGGTCGTAGTCCGCGCGGACCCGCTCCAGCAACTCGTCTATACCGAGGGGCTGTTCGCGTACGGCGCTCACTGCCAGTCCTCCGGGCGCTCGACCTGCTCCAGGCGCAGCACCGGGCCCGTGCGGCTGTAGCGGCGGATCTGCGGGAGCGGCGGGTAGTAGGCGTGGACGGAGATCGCGTGCTCTTCGGAGGACTCGTTGAGCACCTCGTGGACGTGGTGGTGGCCGAAGGCGCGGCCCTTGCCGGTCGGCAGCCGGCGCTCGCGGTCCACGCCCTCCTCCAGTTCGAGGGTCTTCCAGCCGTGGCTCGGGAGCCGCGCGGCGAGCGAGTTCTCCTTGAGCTCACCGGCGGCGGTGAGGAAGGCGCCGACCGAGTCGGCGTGGTCGTGCCAGCCCGTGCCGCTGCCGGGCGGCCAGCCGATCAGCCAGGCTTCGCTGCCGCCGGGACCTTCGAGCCGCACCCAGGTGCGGCCCTCGGGGTCGAGGGGGAGCGAGGCGATCAGCTCGGCGTCGGCGGCCGTACGCCGGACGAAGGCGAGCAGGTCCGCCTGTGTCGGGGTCTGGGAGGGCGTGGCGGGGGACACGGAGGCAGAAGGGGAGACAGACACGTGCACCGTCCTGATGAGTGTTCGCGAAGGTGCGCGCAGGCATCACGACAGTGGCGCGCGCGGGTGAGAGATGCGAATTCAGCAGGCGACGTGACACACACAGCCCACGTAGCGGACGAGGTCCAGGTGGACCTTCCGCCAGAGGTGGACAGAGGTGTCGGTCATGGTCCGGAGTACAGCACGGCGGTGCGGGCCGGTCAACTCAGCGTCACTATGTGGACAGTTCGGATACGGCGGCCTCAGCGTGAGCCGGCCGTGGCCTCCGTCCTCGCCGGACCGCCCAGGGTCGCCTCGGCCGCCGCGTACAGGTCGGCCGGACGCACTCCGCTCAGCGCGGTGACCAGGTGACCGTCGGGCCGTACGAGGAGGACGGTGTGGGCGGCGGCGCCCGGGTAGCTCTCGGCGACCAGCAGCTCGGCCGGGTGCGGCAGCGCCGTCACCGCGGCCGCCAGGCGGGGCATGATTCCGGCGGTCACCCAGTGCTTGCGCTCCCACACGCCCGTGCCCGGCGCGATCAGCACGACCAGCAGGGAGCCGCGCCCGAGGCGGTCCCGCAGCTGTACGAAGGCGCCGTCCTCGGCGGTGACCAGGACGTCGGATACCGGCGCGCCGGGCGGGGTGTCGACGGGGACCTCCGCCTCGATGTGCCGGGGCGCAAGCGGTGAGTCGGCGTACGCCCCCGGCGCACCGAGCGCGCCGTGCCCCAAGTGACCGTCCGTGAGCAGCACGTCATGGCCGCGGGCCGAGCCGGGTACGACCGCGCGCAGCCCGGCGCCGCCGCGCACCATCGGCAGCGCCTGGTCGGCGGCGCGCAGCCGGGCCGCCACGACCGCCCGCCGCTCCGCCTGATAACTGTCGAGCAGCGCCTCGTGCGGTCCGTGGTGCCAGGCCGGCGCCAGCTTCCAGGCGAGGTTGTCGGCGTCCCGCAGCCCCTCGTCCAGTCCCTGAGTCCCGAGCGCCCCCAGCAGATGCGCCGCGTCCCCGGCGAGAAACACCCGCCCCGCCCGCCACCGCCGCGCGAGCCGGTGGTGCACGGTGTGCACGCCGGTGTCCAGCAGTTCGTACGGCGGTGTCGGGCCCTCGGTCCAGCCCGCGAGCGTCTCCCGGATGCGGGCCAGCAGCAGCTCGGGGGTGACCAGGTCCTTGCCCGGCGGCAGCAGCCAGTCCAGTCGCCACACGCCGTCCGGGAGGGGGCGTCCGGTGACCTCCCCGGCCGAGGGTCCGGACGTCCGCCACGGAGGCGCCCGATGCAACAACGCCTGGTCGGGCCACGGAAGTTCCGTGCGCAGCGCGGCCACGGCGTGTCGCTCCACCGCCGTACGGCCGGGGAAGCGGATGTCCAGGAGTTTGCGCACGGTCGAGCGCGGGCCGTCGCAGCCGACCAGGTAACTGCCGCGCCACCAGGTGCCCTTGGGACCGCGGGTGTGGGCGGTGACGCCGGACGGCTCCTGTTCGAGCGAGTCGAGGCGGTTGTCCGGGGCGATCCTCACCAGTCGCTCGCCCGCGAGAGCGTGACGGAGGGCGCCGGTGAGGACGTGCTGGGCGATGTGCAGGGGGGCGGGCTCGGTCTCGTCGAACGTGATCTCGCGCATCACCTGCTTGCGCCGCATCGACCGCCATCCGGCCCAGCGCGTCCCGAGCTCGGCGAGCGGCATGCCGGTCAGCCGCTCCAGGAGCGCGGCGGTGTCCTCCCGCAGGACGACGGTGCGCGCGGGGCGTGGTTCGTCCTTGCCCGGACCCTCGTCGAGGAGGACGGAGGGCACCTCCTGCCGCGCCAGTGCCAGGGCGAGCGTGAGCCCCACGGGCCCCGCCCCGACGATGATCACCGGGTCCACGGTGCGGCGCCCCCTGCCCGTGACGGTGTCCTCAGGGACGCATGTGAACAGGAAGTTGGAGCAGGGTGCACGATCACAGAACGTATGCAACCCATTGCCGGTGCTTGCGTCAAGTGACGGAGGCAGTGGCGATCATGCCACTGCCTCCGTGTCGTTCATGCCACTTGACCGATCATCAGATCGAGCCGCCGGCACCGGCTCCGAAACTGCCCTGCACCTGCGCGGGGTTGAGCCCCACGGCGTCCTCGACGTCGAGGGTCGCGCCCGTGCTCTTCTTGCTACGGCGCAGTCGGCCCTCCAGCCAGCTCGCGAACGTGGTGAGCGCGAGGTTCAGCAGGATGTAGATGATGCCGACGACGATGAAGCTCGCCACCACGTTGGCGTAGTTGGCCGCAAGGGTGCTGCGCGAGCTGAGCAGCTCGGTGAGGCCCAGCATCACGCCACCCAGCGCGGTGTCCTTCACGATGACCACGAGCTGGCTGACGATCGCCGGCAGCATGACGGTGACGGACTGCGGGAGCAGGATGCTCGTCATCGTCTGACCCTTGCGCAGCCCGACCGCGTACGCGGCCTCCGTCTGCCCCTTGGGGAGGGACAGGATGCCCGCCCGGACGATCTCGGCGAGCACCGAGGCGTTGTAGAGCACCAGGCCGGTGACGACGGCGTACAGGGGCCGTTCCTCGCTGCCGATGCTCGTGGAGCGGACGTAGAACTCGTTCGCGAACAGCATCATCAACAGGACCGGGATCGACCGGAAGAACTCGACCACCACGCCGGCCGGGACGCGCACCCACCGGTGGTCGGACATGCGGGCGATGCCGAACAACGCGCCCAGGGGGAGGGCGATCAGCATGGCCAGCGCGGCGGCCTTCAGTGTGGTGAGGAGGCCCGGCAGCAGATAGGTCGTCCAGGCGTCCGACGTGGTGAACGGCTGCCACAGTGCCCACTTCAGCTGGCCCTTGTCGTCCATCGTCCGCCAGACCCACCACAAGAAGAGGGCGAGCAGGACGAAGAACACGACAGAGAAGAGCACGTTGCGCCGCTTGGCGCGGGGGCCGGGCGCGTCGTAGAGAACGGAGGTCATCGCTTCACCGCCAGTCGCTTGCCCAGCCAGCCGAGGAGGAGGCCGGTGGGCAGGGTCAGTACCACGAAGCCGAACGCGAAGACCGCGCCGATGGCGACCGTCTGGGCCTCGTTCTCGATCATCGTCTTCATCAGGGCGGCCGCTTCGGCGACACCGATCGCCGCCGCCACGGTGGTGTTCTTGGTGAGGGCGATCAGTACGTTGGCGAGCGGTCCGATGACCGCGCGGAACGCCTGCGGAAGGATGACGATCCGCAGCACCTGGCTGAAGCTCAGCCCGATGGCGCGGGCCGCCTCCGCCTGTCCGACGGGCACGGTGTTGATGCCCGAGCGCACCGCCTCACAGACGAAGGCCGCGTGGTACGCCACCAGACCCAGCAGTGCCAGCCGGAAACCCTGCACCTTGAAGTCGTCGGACGCGCCCATCGTCATGCCGAAGATGTCGGCGAGACCGAGCGAGGTGAAGACGATGATGACCGTCAGGGGGATGTTCCGGACGGTGTTGACGTAGAAGGTCGCGAAACCACGCATCAGTGGGACCGGGCTGACCCGCATCCCGGCCAGCAGCGTGCCCCAGACCAGGGAGCCGAGGGCGGAGAGGACGGTCAGTTTCACCGTCATCCAGAACGCCCCGAGGACGTCATAACCTTGAAGAAAGTCGAACACGATCTCCCGCGCTTCCGGGTATGGGGCCTGCCTTACCGGGGTTTTCTCGGGCTTACTTGACGATGTCGCCGATCTTCGGGGCGGGCTCGTTCTTGTAGTCGGCCGGGCCGAAGTTCTTGGTGACCGCGGTCTTCCAGGCGCCGCTGCTGACCATCTTCTCCAGCGCGGTGTTGATCTTGGTGACGGTCGCGGAGTCGCCCTTCTTGACGCCGATGCCGTAGTTCTCGTTGCTGAGCTTGAGGCCGGCGAGCTTGAACTGACCCTTGAACTTGTCCTGTGCGGCGAAGCCCGCGAGGATCGAGTCGTCGGTGGTCACGGCGTCGACAGCACCGCTCTGGAGGGCCGCGATGCACTCCGAGTAGCCCGAGTTCTCACGGAGGTTGGCCTTCGGAGCGATCGTGTCGTGGATGTTCTGCGCCGAGGTGGAGCCGGTCACGGAACACAGGTTCTTGCCGTTGAGGTCCGTGGCCTTGGCGATCGTCGAGTCCTTCTTGACGAGCAGGTCCTGGTGGGCCAGCAGGTAGGGGCCGGCGAAGTCGACCTTCTTCTTGCGCTCGTCGTTGATCGAGTACGTGGCCGCGATGAACTTGACGTCGCCACGCGCCAGCGCGTTCTCACGGTCGGCGCTCTTGGTCTCGACCCACTCGATCTGGCTGGGCTTGTAGCCGAGCTGACCGGCCACATAGGTCGCCACGTCGACGTCGAAGCCGGCGTACGTCCCGTCCGGCTGCTTCAGGCCGAGGCCGGGCTGGTCGAATTTGATGCCGACCTTGATCTTGCCGCCACCGCTGGAGCCCGAACCCGAGTCGTCCTTGTCGCTGCTCCCGCAGGCCGTGGCGGCGAGCGAGAGGACGAGAGCGGTGGTCGCGAAGACGGTGACCTTGCGGAGCTTCATGAGGAACATCCTTTGGCTGGTGAGGAGATGAGGGCCCGTCAGAGCGTGTGACGGTGGCTCTGAGGGCGTGCGGGACCCTCAGCGGCAGTCGGCGGCCGCCCGTCGTCGGCGGGCCGCCAGTGGCTGGCTGTCGGTGTTCGTCAGCGGTCGTGGCTGATCGTCGGTGGGTGGTGGCGCTGATCGTCCGTGGTCGTCAGTGGTGAAGGATCTTCGAGAGGAAGTCCTTGGCCCGGTCGCTGCGCGGGTTGCTGAAGAACTGGTCCGGCACGGCCTCTTCGACGATGCGGCCGTCGGCCATGAACACCACCCGGTTGGCGGCCGAGCGGGCGAAGCCCATCTCATGGGTGACGACGATCATCGTCATCCCGTCCCGGGCGAGCTGCTGCATGACCTCCAGCACCTCGTTGATCATCTCCGGGTCGAGGGCCGAGGTCGGCTCGTCGAAGAGCATCACCTTGGGGTCCATGGCCAGTGCCCGCGCGATGGCGACGCGCTGCTGCTGACCGCCGGACAGCTGGGCCGGGTACTTGTCCGCCTGGGTGGCCACGCCGACCCGGTCGAGCAGCGCCCGGGCCTTCTCCTCGGCCTGCTTCTTGTCGGCCTTGCGGACCTTGATCTGACCCAGCATCACGTTCTCGAGCACGGTCTTGTGCGCGAAGAGGTTGAAGGACTGGAAGACCATCCCGACATCGGCACGCAGTCGGGCCAGCTCCCTGCCCTCCTGGGGCAGCGGCTTGCCGTCGATCGTGATCGAACCCGAGTCGGTTGTCTCCAGGCGGTTGATGGTGCGGCACAGAGTGGACTTTCCGGACCCGGAAGGCCCGATCACCACGACGACTTCGCCGCGGGCGATCGTGAGATCGATGTCCTGGAGTACGTGCAACGCGCCGAAGTGCTTGTTGACGCTCTTCAGGACGACGAGTTCGCCGGTCGCGGCCACATCTTCCTTGGCCACCGATACTTCGGTCATCGCTTGCTGGCTCCGTCCTCGTCGGTTGCGGAGGACAGTAGTGACGCCGTACGACCAGCGTCATCACATCTGAGCGAGATCTGAGCATCACGATCGGATAGCAATAGGACACGTGTCGTAGCAGTTTGCTGCCGGGATCCGTACCGGCTGGATAACGGAAGCTCCGCGCAACCGGAACCTTCTTGACGGCGTCTTCGTCCATCAGCGTGACTGCCTGGGTGCACGCGCGCGTGAGACGTGCTTTTGTACAGCCCGACACCATACGAACGATGAACCGGAGGGGGCCGGGATGAGACTGCTCCTCGTCGAGGACGACAACCATGTCGCCGCCGCTCTGTCCGCGGTGCTGGCGCGGCACGGATTCGACGTCACGCACGCCCGCAGCGGCGAGGAGGCCCTCCAGGCACTCGTCCCCGAGGGCGACGTCTTCGGAGTCGTCCTCCTCGACCTCGGCCTGCCCGACCAGGACGGCTATGAGGTCTGCGGCAAGATCCGCAAGCGCACCAGCACCCCGGTGATCATGGTCACCGCACGCTCCGACGTGCGCTCCCGCATCCACGGCCTCAACCTCGGAGCCGACGACTACGTGGTGAAGCCGTACGACACCGGGGAGCTGCTCGCCCGCATCCACGCCGTCAGCCGGCGCAGCGTCCACGAGGACGCGAGCGGCGGCGGCGACACCGCGCTGCGGCTCGGCCCGGTGCGTATCGAACTGCCCACCCGTCAGGTCAGCGTGGACGGTTCGATCGTCCAACTGACCCGCAAGGAGTTCGATCTGCTGGCGTTGCTGGCACAGCGCCCAGGAGTGGTGTTCCGGCGGGAGCAGATCATCAGCGAGGTGTGGCGCACCAGTTGGGAGGGCACGGGACGCACCCTGGAGGTGCATGTCGCCTCCCTTCGCGCCAAACTGCGGATGCCCGCGCTGATCGAGACCGTACGAGGCGTCGGCTACCGGCTCGTCGCTCCGGCCGCGTAGCGGGCACGGGTGCGCACACGTCTTCTCCCGCTGCTCATCGTCCTGATGGCGGCCGTGCTGCTGGCGCTCGGCTTCCCGCTCGCCGTCAGCGTGGCCGCGGCGCAGCAACAGAAGGTGATCGTCGACCGTATCGACGACACCGCGCGGTTCGCGGCCCTCGCCCAGTTCGTCACCGACGTGCCTACGGGAACGCGCCCGGCGGACACGGTCCCGGACGAACGCCAGGAGACCCTGGACCGTGAACTCGCCAGTTACTACGAGGTCTACGGCATCCGTGCGGGCGTCTTCTACCGCAGCCTGAGTTCCATGGCGAACGCGCCGGGCGACTTCCTGCTGCCCAAGACGGGTGAGGTGCGCGACGCGTTCAACGAGGCGCTCCTGAGCCGTCGCAGCCACGACCCGAAGCAGGTGTGGCCCTGGCAGCGCCGTCGCCTTGTCGTCGCCTCGCCGGTCATCCGGGACGGTGACGTCGTCGCCGTCGTGGTCACCGACTCGCCCACCGGGTCGATGCGTTCACGGATCCTGAGGGGCTGGCTGACGATCGGCGCCGGCGAGATCGCCGCGATGCTGCTGGCCGTCGGCGCGGCCCTACGGCTGACGGGCTGGGTCCTGCGACCCGTACGGATCCTCGACGCCACCACCCACGACATCGCCACCGGACGCCTCAAGTCCCGGGTCGCCGCCGCCGGCGGGCCGCCGGAACTCCAGCGCCTGGCCCGTTCGTTCAACGAGATGGCGGACAACGTCGAGGACGTGCTGGAGCAGCAGCGCGCCTTCGTCGCCGACGCCTCGCACCAGTTGCGCAACCCGCTCTCGGCGCTGCTGCTGCGCATCGAACTGCTCGCGCTCGAACTGCCGGAGGACAACGAAGAGATCGCCTCGGTCCGCACCGAGGGCAAACGCTTGACCCAGGTCCTGGACGACCTGCTCGACCTGGCCCTGGCCGAGCACGCGGACGCGGACCTCAGGATCACCGACATCGGCGCGCTGACCGCCGAGCGCGTCGCGGCCTGGGCACCGACCGCCGAGGCCAAGGGCGTGCGGCTGGTGGGCGGTTGCCCGCCCACCACGGCCTGGGCCGACCCGGTCACGCTGTCCAGCGCCCTGGACGCGGTGATCGACAACGCGGTGAAGTTCACGCCCGAGGGGGAGTCCGTCGAGGTGACGGTCGCGTCGAACGGCGAGACCTCGACCATCGTCGTCACGGACCAGGGCCCGGGCCTCACCGAGGACGAACTCGCCCGCGTCGGCGACCGCTTCTGGCGCAGCGGCCGTCACCAGAACATCAAGGGCTCCGGCCTGGGTCTGTCCATCTCCAAGGTCCTGCTGGCCGCGGGCGGCGGCTCCCTCGCCTACGACCACCACGAGCCGCACGGCCTCAAGGTGACCGTCTCGGTGCCCAGGAGCGGGCCTACGGCCTGAACGGGCGCCCCGGGGGCCGGTGTTGAGGTCCCGCGGCTCCGCGGCCTGAGCGGACCACCCAGGGACCTGGGTGGGGCCCTGGGGCTCCACGGGCCAAGGCTCTGCGGCCTACGGCTTGACGGAGCGGTAGTAGCGCCGGGCGCCCTCCTGCAGGGCCAGGGGGTCGGTGTAGATCGCTGTGCGCAGGTCCACCAGCTGTGCGGAGTGGACCTTCTTGCCGATCTCGTCGCGGCTCTTGATCACGATCTTGGTGATCCACTCGGTGAGCCTGGCGTTCACGTCCTTGCGGGTCATCAGGAGGTTGGACACGGCGATGGTCGGGACGGTGGACCCCTGCTGGATGCTGGGGTAGGCCGACTCCGGCATGTTGGTGGCGCGGTAGTAGTGGGTGGCGTCGCCCTGCTCGTGCATCTTGGCCACGAGGTCCGCCTCGATCGGCACGAACCGGAACGCGTAGTGCGTGGCGAGGTCCTTCAGGCCGTCCGTGGGCAGCCCACCCGACCAGAAGAACGCGTCGATCTTGCCTTGCTTGAGCCGCTCGGGCCCGGTGTCGATGCCATCCGCCATCGGCGTGATGTCCTTCTTGGGGTCGATGCCCGCCGCCGTGAGCACCCGGGTGGCGATCAGCCGTACACCCGAGTTGGTCAGCCCTATGGCCACCCGCTTGCCCCGGAGATCCGCGACCGACCGGATGGGCGAGTCGCGCGGGACGATGAGCTGCACATAGTCGTCATACAGGCGCGCGACTCCGCGCAGCCCGGCGGCACCGGGCTTGCCGTCCAGTTGGTACGCCGCCACCGCGTCGGCCGCGGCGATGGTGAAGTCGGCACGGCCGATCGCCACACTCCTGACGTTCTCCTGCGACCCGGCGCTGTTCTTCAGCGTCACCTTGAGGCCCGGCATGTTCTTGTCGAGCGCGTCGTCCAGGAGCTTGCCGTACTTCTGGTAGACCCCGAGCGGCGTCCCGGTGCTGAAGGTGATCGTCCCTGTGGGGGGCTCGTCGCCCAGCGGCAGCAGCCACCACAGCAACAGCCCGAATGCGACGAAGCCTGCGGTAGCGCCCTGCAGGGCCCGGCGCTTGCTGATACGGGAGAACACCTTGAGCATGCGCGCGATCCTGCCAGTCCGTGCCTGGTGCTGACCAGGGCGCGGCGGGACAGGGCACGGCTCGGGCGGACGCATCGGCGGTGACTGATCGGTGCCGGTACGTGGGGGAGTGCGTGTCGGCCCCGCGTCTGCGGGCTGATCCGTTCGACAGACCCCTGCGGGCCAGGAGTGTCAGTGGCGGCTACTAGGGTCGTCGCATGAGTTCTTCGCCCGCCGACCTGGTCCGCGAATTCCACCTGGCCTTCGGGCTCGACGCCCGCACCACACCCACCGAGGTCGCCCCCGACCTGGCCGCCCACCGGGGCGAACTGCTCGCCGAGGAGGCCGAGGAGGTCGCTGAGGTCTCGGTGAGCGGCCCCCTCGACCGGCTGGCGCACGAGCTGGCCGACGTCGTCTACGTCGCGTACGGCACGGCCCTCGTCCACGGCGTCGACCTCGACGCGGTGATCGCCGAGATTCACCGCGCCAACATGACCAAGATCGGCCCGGACGGTGAGATCGCCCGCCGGGCCGACGGCAAGGTGCTCAAGGGGGAGCACTACGAGGCGCCGGATGTGGCGGGGGTGCTGCGCAAGCAGGGGTGGGACGCGGGTGACGAGTGACGTGAGCTGCGGCGGTCTTCGGCCGCCGGAAGAGCCACTCCCGGTACCGCCTACCCTTGTCACATGAGCAGCGGTGACCGGAGCGGGGCAGTGGACGTCAAAACGTACGAAGTGCGCACTTATGGGTGCCAGATGAACGTTCACGATTCCGAGCGGCTCTCCGGTCTCCTGGAGGGTGCCGGTTATGTGCGCGCGCCCGAAGGGTCGGACGGGGACGCGGACGTCGTCGTCTTCAACACCTGCGCCGTGCGCGAGAACGCCGACAACCGGCTCTACGGCAACCTCGGCCGGCTCGCCCCGATGAAGACGAAGCGGCCCGGGATGCAGATCGCTGTCGGCGGCTGCCTCGCCCAGAAGGACCGCGACACCATCGTGAAGAAGGCGCCCTGGGTGGACGTCGTCTTCGGCACGCACAACATCGGCAAGCTGCCGGTCCTGCTGGAACGCGCGCGCGTGCAGGAAGAGGCACAGGTCGAGATCGCGGAGTCCCTGGAGGCCTTCCCCTCGACGCTGCCGACCCGGCGCGAGAGCGCCTACGCGGCCTGGGTGTCGATCTCCGTCGGCTGCAACAACACGTGCACCTTCTGCATCGTCCCGGCGCTGCGCGGCAAGGAGAAGGACCGCCGCACCGGCGACATCCTCGCCGAGATCGAGGCCCTGGTCGGCGAGGGCGTCTCCGAGATCACGCTGCTCGGCCAGAACGTCAACGCGTACGGCTCCGACATCGGCGACCGCGAGGCCTTCAGCAAGCTGCTCCGCGCGTGCGGCGCGATCGAGGGCCTGGAGCGCGTCCGGTTCACCTCGCCGCACCCGCGCGACTTCACCGACGACGTCATCGCCGCGATGGCCGAGACGCCGAACGTGATGCCGCAGCTGCACATGCCCATGCAGTCCGGCTCCGACCCGATCCTCAAGGCCATGCGCCGGTCCTACCGCCAGGAGCGCTACCTGGGGATCATCGAGAAGGTCCGCGCGTCCATCCCGCACGCCGCCATCACCACCGACATCATCGTGGGCTTCCCCGGCGAGACCGAGGAGGACTTCGAGCAGACGATGCACGCGGTCCGGGAGGCGCGCTTCGCGCAAGCGTTTACGTTCCAGTACTCCAAGCGGCCCGGCACCCCGGCCGCGACCATGGAGAACCAGATCCCCAAGGAGGTCGTCCAGGAGCGCTACATGCGTCTCGTCGCCCTCCAGGAGGAGATCTCCTGGGACGAGAACAAGAAGCAGGTCGGCCGCACCCTGGAGCTGATGGTCGCCGAGGGCGAGGGCCGCAAGGACGGCGCCACCCACCGCCTCTCCGGGCGCGCGCCCGACAACCGTCTCGTCCACTTCACCAAGCCGGACCAGGAGGTCCGCCCCGGTGACGTGGTGACGGTCGAGATCACATACGCCGCCCCGCACCACCTCCTCGCCGAGGGCCCCGCCCTGAACGTGCGCCCCACGCGCGCGGGCGACGCCTGGCAGAAGCGCAACGCGGCCGAGGCCGCCAAGCCGGCCGGCGTGATGCTGGGCCTGCCGAAGATCGGCGCACCCGCGCCGCTGCCGGTCGCCACGGGGAGCGGTTGCGGCTGCGACTGAGGGACGCTTCTCCACGTCCGCGAGGGCTTCTTCACGAGCGGGCAGGCTCCCGATCCCCTTGGCCTGTCCGCCTGCGGCCTGTCCGTCTGCGGTCGCAGAGCTGTTGCACGACAGCGGTGCCCTGACCTGGGTGGGGCCGGAACCGACCTGACCGGTACCGGTACGTTCGCCCGTGTCCCCACGGCCGTCGCTGCCCGTGCCCGCTTGTTAGTGTTCCGGCCATGCTCGTAGCCGCCGCAGTCTGCCCCTGCCCGCCGCTCCTCGTCCCCGATGTCGCCGCAGGTGCCGCGCCCGAGCTGGCCGCAGCGCGGGCCGCGTGCACCGACGCGCTGGGCGTGCTCGCCGCCGCCCGACCCGACCGCCTGGTGGTCGTCGGACCCGCCGAGCAGAGCGGGCGTGGGCCGCATCCTGCGGGCACCCGGGGTTCGTTCCGCGGCTTCGGAGTGGATCTCGACGTACGGCTGGGCGGCGACCGGCCCGAGGACGGGGGCGCGGTGTCGGAGCGTGAGCTTCCGCCCTCGCTCGCTGTCGCCGCGTGGCTGCTGGAGCGGACCGGGTGGTCCGACGCCCCGATCGAGGGACTCGGCGTGGGGGAACCTCTTGAGGCCGAGCGGTGTATTCAAACCGGGAGGGACATCGTCGCGCAGGCCGACCGGGTCGCGCTGCTGGTGATGGGCGACGCCAGCGCGTGCCGGACGCTCAAGGCGCCGGGTTATCTCGACGAGCGGGCGGCCCCCTTCGACGCGGAGGTCGCGCGTGCGCTGGGGGCGGCGGACGTGGCGGCCCTCAAGTTGCTGGACACGGAGCTGGCGTACGAACTGAAGGCCTCCGGCCGCGCGCCGTGGCAGGTCCTCGCGGGCGCGGCGGAGGGCGCGGACCTCGGCGGCGCGCTGCTGTACGAGGACGCGCCGTACGGGGTCGGGTACCTGGTCGCGACCTGGTCGTAGGCGTAGGCATGTAGGGGGCCGCGGGGCGGGGATGGCGTGCACCTCGTGACGTCGCCCGTGGGTGGCGGGGCTGAGCGTCGCTCGCGCGGAGCGTCCTGAAGTGTCCGGGCGACGCGCCGCCCGGGCGTGGAGATGCGGGGCGGGGCGGTGCGGCTGGAGAGACGTTAGCTCCGGGAGCGGCAGCACCCCTGCGTGACTGCTGCTCTGCGCAACGCTTGTGCGGGGCGTCGTGGGCTGTCTGCGCGTCGCCCAGTTGTGGCCCTGCGCGGCGGCGTGCGTCCGCCTGCGAATGGTGGGGCGGCTGAGGAGGCGCTACCTCCGTGGGCGTCGGTGGCGGGGGCGGGCCCCGCGAGGGGCGTCCGAGCGTCGTTCAGGCGTGACACCGGGCGGCGGTGTGCGTCCGCCCGGGAACGGCGGGCGGCAGGAGGCCGTACGCCCTCCGGCGACGGCCGTGACACACGCGTGTGGCGGGCCAGGGCGGTACACGCGCGGCCCGACGTGGCCGTCGCGCATGCGACGGGTGCGCGCGGGGCGGTCGTAGCGCCTGCGAACCGCGTCCACCCCCGCCCTGAATTGCAACGTGTCCTCTAGGGCCCACCTCCGCCTCACGAAACGGCGGACGGCCGGGGAGCCCTACGCTCCGCGGCCGTCCGCCGATCGATGTGCGGGTGTCGTTCAGGAAGCCGGCGGGGTCGAGCCCGGCGGGGTGGTCGGGCCGCTGCCCTCCGGCCCCGTAGCGCCTGGACTTACCGGGCTTCCCGCGCCTCCCGGCTCGTCCTTGTGCGCGAGTCGGTCCATGGCGTCCTTGGCCTTGCCCGTGCCCGTCTGGATCCTGTCGCTGTACTTGCCCTTGGTCTTCTCGTCGACCATCTTCGCGGCCTTGTCCAGCCCGTTCCCGATCTTGTCTCCGTGCTGCTGAGCGAGACCCGAGACCTTGTCCTTCGCCGGGCCGAGCTTGGCCTTGAAGTTGTCCATCAGACCCATGGTTCACCTTTCCACGCGGGGCAGTTACGTGCGGGCGCCTTCACCGGCCTCGTTGTCGGCGGCCTCTACGGCGGACTGCTGCTTGGGGATCTCGACGCTGTCGACGCCGTCCGCGGCCCCGGCAGCTTCGACGGTTTCGCCGGCCTCCGGCTCCGTCGTCCCTGCCGCCTCCTGGACCTCTGCCCCCGCCTCGGACTCCGACACCTCGTCCGCCGCTTCGGCCGTCAGGTCCTCGGCCGTCTGCGCGTCGGCCTGCGCTTCGGCGGTTGACGCCTCCTCCGTAGCCTTCGACCTCCGAAGAAATCGGTCAAAAACGCCCATATCAACTCCATACGTTACTCGTGCGGGCGAAATCCCGCGTAGCCCGGTGCGTCCGTTTGCGTCGCCCGGGTCACCGCCTCCCGAAACCGGCGGCGGGATACCTCGCAACGGGCAACGACCCCACGCACGGGCTGTCACGTAACTCGTTCGAGGCCAGGGTCAGACGTTTGCGAGACTGGGAACGTGAGCAGCGCACCCCCCGCCCCCCGAGTCATCGCCGTCGTCGGACCGACCGCGGCCGGAAAGTCCGATCTGGGCGTCTTCCTGGCCCAGCGCCTAGGTGGCGAGGTCGTCAACGCCGACTCCATGCAGCTCTACCGAGGGATGGACATCGGCACCGCCAAGCTGACGCCCGAGGAGCGCGGCGGCGTCCCGCACCACCTCCTGGACATCTGGGACGTGACGGTCACGGCGTCCGTCGCCGAGTACCAGCGGCTCGCCCGTGAGCGCATCGACGCACTGCTCGCCGAGGGGCGCTGGCCGATCCTGGTCGGCGGCTCCGGGCTGTACGTGCGCGGGGCGGTCGACAACCTGGAGTTCCCCGGCACCGACCCCGAGGTCCGGGCCCGCCTGGAGGAGGAGCTCACGCTTCGCGGCTCGGGCGCCCTGCACGCCCGCCTGGCCGCCGCCGACCCCGAGGCCGCGCACGCGATCCTGCCCAGCAACGGCCGCCGTATCGTCCGGGCCCTGGAGGTCATCGAGATCACCGGCAAGCCCTTCACGGCCAACCTCCCCGGCCACGACTCGGTTTACGACACCGTCCAGATCGGCGTCGACGTGGCCCGCCCCGAACTCGACGAGCGCATCGCGCGCCGAGTCGACCGGATGTGGGGCGCGGGGCTCGTGGACGAGGTGCGGGCGCTGGAGGCGCGCGGACTGCGCGCGGGGGTCACGGCGTCCCGCGCGCTCGGCTATCAGCAGGTGCTCGCGGCGCTCGCGGGGGAGTGCACGGAACAGGAGGCGCGCACGGAGACCGTGCGTGCCACCAAGCGCTTCGCGCGCCGCCAGGATTCATGGTTCAGACGCGATCCCCGGGTGCACTGGTTGAGTGGGGCCGCGGCGGATCTCGCAGAACTGCCGCACCTGGCACTGGCGTTGGTCGAACGACCGGTCACAGCCTGATCACGTCATGGCATCGGGACGCTCCGGCCGCCGTTGTGGCCTTCGGGGGCGTGCCATCATCGAGCTTCGATCGACCAAGTGGAGTCCGAGTTGGGAGGGCGCGTGGCGATGGAGGCCGGCCCTCGCGACACCGCAGAAGGCATCGAGCAGGTC
This sequence comes from Streptomyces prunicolor, assembly GCF_045162825.1. Classification (NCBI taxonomy): domain Bacteria; kingdom Bacillati; phylum Actinomycetota; class Actinomycetes; order Kitasatosporales; family Streptomycetaceae; genus Streptomyces; species Streptomyces prunicolor. The sequence goes on from NZ_CP108676.1 coordinate 8,022,469, forward strand.
ACAACGGACCGTGGTGAACCGGAAGAGGGCGACGGCCTACTGAGCCCGGACGGCCCGGACGAGATCCAGGGCGGCGTGACCGCAGACGGTCCCGGGCCCGACGAGATGTTCGCCGGACCCGAGGTCGAGGTCGAGCTGCGCCCGCAGCGCCGGCTGCGGATCTGGCAGCTCGCCCCCATCGTGGCCCTGGCCGCGGTCGGCTCCCTGATGTTCGCCTTCCCGCTCGCCTTCGACTTCGGCGACAGCGGGGCCGTGGTCGCCATGCTCGGTCTGCTCATCTGCTCCTGCGCGGCCGGCTGGGGTATGACGGCTGCCCGCCGCGTCGGCCACATCTGGCCCGGCTTCCCGCAGCGCGGCTCCGGACGACGCCTGGATTGGCGGGTCGTCATCGCGTACGCCCTGGTGGTGGCCGTAGTGGTGGTCCTGGCCGTGTGGCGCGTGGCCCGGCTGCGCTAGTCGCGAGGCCGGTCACGGGGGTCGTCGGGTTGTCATAGCCACCCCGTACGATCGAGGAATGAGCACGCGGATCGCCTTCCTCAAGGGGCACGGCACCGAGAACGACTTCGTGATCGTCCCGGACCCCGAGAACGTCATCGACCTCTCCCCGGCCGCCGTGGCCGCCCTGTGCGACCGTCGCGCGGGCATCGGCGGCGACGGCCTGCTGCATGTGGTGCGGTCCGCCGCGCACCCCGAGGCGCGGGACATGGCGGCCGAGGCGGAGTGGTTCATGGACTACCGCAACGGCGACGGCTCGGTCTCCGAGATGTGCGGCAACGGAGTGCGTGTGTTCGCGCGCTATCTCCAGCGCGTCGGACATGTGGCCGAAGGGGATATCGCGGTCGCCACGCGCGGGGGAGTCAAGACCGTCCACATCGCCAAGGACGGTGATGTCACCGTCGGCATGGGCAAGGCCCGCCTCCCCGAAGGGGACGTCACGGTGAGCGTGGGCGAACGCAGTTGGCCCGCGCGGAACGTGAACATGGGCAACCCGCACGCCGTCGCCTTCGTGGACGACCTCGCGCACGCCGGTGACCTGTACTCCGCACCGCCCTTCAGCCCGCCCGCCGCGTATCCGGAGGGCGTGAACGTGGAGTTCGTGGTCGACCGCGGCCCCGGGCACGTCGCCATGCGTGTGCACGAGCGCGGTGCCGGCGAGACCCGCTCGTGCGGCACGGGCGCGTGCGCGGTCGCCGTGGCCGCCGCCCGTAGGGACGGCGCCGACCCGGCCGTCACCGGGACACACGCGACGTACACGGTCGATGTGCCCGGTGGAACGCTGGTGATCACCGAGCGGCCCGACGGTCAGATCGAGATGACGGGTCCCGCGGTGATCGTCGCCGAAGGCGAGATCGACACAGAGTGGCTGGAAAACGCCATCCGCTGAACGGGTGAATCGCAGCCTTGGCCGCTCCAGGCGCCTTGATCCGAAGTCTTCGGTGTCCGGTGCGGCTGGAAACCACGGCTGACGTCCTATGTCGTGGCGCAAAACCGTAAACCTCCTGACCTTCGCTCGAATGGGTGATCCGTTTCACGCTCGGCGAGAGGCGGTCAGTCGCACGTGGTGGGCTCGGTAGCATCAAGCACCGGCCCGGACGGGGGATCGAAGATCCCCTGAGCCGAGTACGCCATGGGGCACCCGTCCGCCGGTCAAGCAGCCGGAGGTGCCCATGAGTGCGGAGGCCACGAACCCTGCGAGCCCAGGCCCTGTGATCAACACAGTGCCCCGCAGGAAGGCCCGCCCCCGGATCGACCTGCGCCGGCTAGGCCGGGCCGCCCTGCTCGGCCCCACCGCGCGCGACCGGCTGCCCGACGCCATCGGCCATGTCGCCGAGGCGCATCGCGCCCACTATCCGGACGCCGATCTCGAACCGCTGCGCCGCGCCTGGGTGCTGGCCGAGTCCTCGCACCGCGGCCAGATGCGCAAGAGCGGTGAGCCGTACATCACACACCCTCTCGCGGTGACCCTGATCCTCGCCGAACTCGGCGCCGAGACCACGACGTTGACGGCCTCTCTGCTCCACGACACCGTCGAGGACACGGAGGTGACGCTCGATCAGGTCGGCGAGGAGTTCGGCGCGGAGGTGCGCTATCTCGTCGACGGCGTAACGAAGTTGGAGAAGGTCGACTACGGCGCCGCCGCCGAGCCGGAGACCTTCCGCAAGATGCTCGTCGCCACCGGCAGCGACGTCCGCGTGATGTCGATCAAACTCGCCGACCGGCTGCACAACATGCGCACCCTGGGCGTGATGCGCCCCGAGAAGCAGGCCCGCATCGCCAAGGTCACCCGGGACGTCCTCATCCCGCTCGCCGAACGGCTCGGCGTCCAGGCGCTCAAGACCGAACTGGAAGACCTGGTCTTCGCGATCCTCCACCCCGAGGAGTACGACCACACACGCGAGTTGATCGTCGACAACTCCTCCCGCGCGGACGATCCGCTCGCCGAGGTCACCGACGAGGTACGCACCGTCCTGCGCGACGCCGGCATCCAGGCCGAAGTCCTGATCAGGCCACGGCACTTCGTCTCCGTGCACCGCGTGGCCCGCAAGCGCGGCCGACTGCGCGGCGCCGACTTCGGCCGCCTCCTGGTGCTCGTGAACGAGGACGCGGACTGTTACGGCGTCCTCGGCGAACTGCACACCTGCCTGAAGCCCGTGGTCTCGGAGTTCAAGGACTTCATCGCCGTCCCCAAGTTCAACCTGTACCAGTCGCTGCACACCGCCGTCGCCCACACCGACGGCCAGGTCGTCGAAGTCCTCATCCGCACCCACCAGATGCACAAGGTCGCCGAGGCCGGCGTCATTGCGCTCGGCAATCCCTACGCTCCTCCTTCGGAGGAGCAACAGGCCGCGAACGACGGCGAGCGCGCCGACCCCACCCGGCCCGGCTGGCTCTCCCGCCTCCTCGACTGGCAGGAGGGCGCGCCCGACCCCGACACCTTCTGGTCGACGCTCCGCGAGGACCTCGCCCAGGACCGCGAGATCACCGTGTTCCGGCCCGACGGCGGCACGTTGGGCCTGCCCGACGGCGCGACCTGTGTGGACGCCGCGTACGAGCAGTACGGCGAGGACGCCCACGCCTGCATCGGTGCCCGCGTCAACGGCCGCCTGGCGACGCTCAGTACGGTCCTGAAGGACGGCGACACCGTCCAGCTCCTCATGGGCCAGGACCCGGCCTCCGAGCCCTCCAGAGAGTGGCTGGAGCACGCGCACACCCCCGCCGCGCGGATCGCCATCCAGCGATGGATCACGGCGCACCCGGGACGCGCTGACGGAGCGGGCGCCGAGGCGGCCGAGGAGGCGCAGAGCACCCGGTCGGCGCCCCCTGCCCCCGAAGACACCCCGGACACGTCCACCGCACGCCCCGCCACCCCCGTAGTGGACCAGCCCGGTGCGACCGTACGGCTCGCGGGCTGCTGTACGCCCGTACCGCCCGACGAGGTCACCGGATTCTCGGTACGCGGCGGGGTCGTGACCGTCCACCGCGTGGAGTGCAGCGCGGTGGCGCACATGAAAGGCGTGGGGCGCGCGGAAGTCGGTGTGCGCTGGGGCGACACCACCGAGTGCCGGGTCACGCTGGTAGCCGAATCGTTCGGCCGCCCGCATCTGCTCGCCGACCTCACTGAAGCGATCGCTCTGGAGGGCGCGGAAATCGTCTCGGCGACCGTCGAACCCCCGACCCAGCAACGCGTCCGCCACACCTACACACTCCAACTCCCGGACGCGGCCCACCTCCTGACCCTCATGCGGGCGATGCGCAACGTACCGGGCGTCTACGACGTGAGCCGGGCGCAGCACCACAACGCGCCCGCTTTCTGAGCGGGCCGCGGGCGTTGCGGCCGGCCCGTTGAGGTGGGGGTGGGGCTTGAACGGCCCTTGGCCTTCGGGGTCCCGCGTCCGCCTTGGTCCCCTGTCCCGTTGGGATACACACCGATGCTGAGCGCCCGGTCCTCTGAGGTGTGCGCCGACGTGAAACGGCCCGTCCCGCTGAGGCGCGCTCGGCCTGAGTACCCTGGCGCCTCGAAACCACGCGCGGGCCTCCCCTCCGGCGCTCCGAGACGGCACGCGCGGGCGTGCGCCACCCCCGGCACCCGGAGAGCCCGCGCCGGCACGTGCCCGCCCGCACGCCCCGGTGTGCCCAGCGCCCCGTAAGCCCCCGGGAAGACCCCGTTCGAGTGGGCCGGGCGCGAGTCGGCGCCGTGGGGCACGCGCGCGCTGGTAGCGGTGGGGCATGCTGCTCACCCCTCGCACCGGCACGACCGGCATCGGCATCCCCCGCACCGGCTCCGGTAATTCGGCTCCCCGGTCGCGCACCAGGAACTCCCGACGGCTGAAGGCGGCGCTGCTCGCCTCCGCCGTGTCCGTCTGTCTCGTCGCCGCGAGCGCGCCGCCCACGCCCCTGGGCGTCGGTGACCGTCTCTTCCCGACCTTGGGCAACCCGGGCTACGACGTGGCGTCGTACGACCTCTCGTTCACGTATCCCGGCAGCAACACCAAGCCGCTCCAGGCCGTCACCACGATCGACGCGTGGACGACCGAGACGCTGGACCGGATCAACCTCGACTTCGCGCACGGCACCGTGGACTCGGTCGAGGTCGATGGGCGGCCCGCCACCTTCGCCAGTGCCGGCGAGGATCTGGTCGTGACTCCGGAGCGGCCGATTTCCGAGGGGAGTTGGACGCGGATCACCGTGCGGCACACCAGTGACCCGGTGTCGGCCAAGGGCCAGGACGGCGGCTGGGTGCGCACCAAGGACGGGCTCGCGATGGCCAACCAGGCCGATGCCGCGCACCTGGTGTTCCCGTGCAACGACCATCCCTCCGACAAGGCGATGTTCACCATCAGGGTCACCGCCCCCAACGCCTACACGGCCGTCGCCAACGGACTGCCGGCCGGCGTCGACAAGGTCGGCAGGAACACCACCTGGACGTACCGCACCCAGCACCCCATGGCCACCGAACTCGCCCAGGTGTCCATCGGCCGCTCCGCCGTGCTGCACCGCACCGGACCGCACGACCTGCCGATGCGCGACGTCGTACCCGCCAAGGACGCCAAGCAGCTCGAACCGTGGCTCAAGAAGACCCCCGACCAGATCGCCTGGATGGAGGGCAAGGTCGGCCGGTACCCCTTCGAGACGTACGGGCTGCTCATGGCCGACGCGTCCACCGGCTTCGAACTCGAGACGCAGACGATCTCTCTCTTCGAGAGAGATCTCTTCACCGAGCCCGCCTACCCCAAGTGGTACGTCGAGTCGATCATGGTGCACGAGCTGTCCCACCAGTGGTTCGGCGACAGCGTCAGCCCCCGCACGTGGTCCGACCTGTGGCTCAACGAGGGACACGCCACCTGGTACGAGGAGCTGTACGCCGAGGAGAAGGCGCACCGGCCGATGGAGACGCGCATGAAGGCGGCCTACGCGGCCTCCGACCGCTGGCGCGCCGCCGGCGGACCGCCCGCACTCCCCAAGGCGCCCGCGCCCGGCCAGAAGATCAGCATCTTCCGCCCCAACGTCTACGACGGCGCCGCCCTGGCCCTCTACGCCCTGCGCCAGGAGATCGGCCGCCCGGCCTTCGAACGCCTGGAGCGCACCTGGGTGAGCGTTCACCGGGACGCCACGGCCACCACCGCCGACTTCGAGGAACTCGCCTCCGCGATCTCCGGCCGCGACCTGAGCGACTTCTTCCAGGGCTGGCTCTACGGCGAGACGACCCCGACGATGCCGGGTCACCCGGACTGGAAGTCGCAGGCACCGGTGAAATGAGGCGGTGAAGGGGCAATAAAGCGGTGACAGGGCAATAAATAAGGCAGTGACGTGACGATCCGCGCCGTGCGACCATCGTCAGGTCGGCGGCGCGGGTCACCGGGTACACACCCGGCAGCCACCGGGAATCTCCGGAGGCGCTCGCACGTTATGACCTTTGCAGGACTCCCATCGACGTAAGGACCCAATGACCTCCTCTTCTTCCCCTTCCCAGGACACTGAGCGCCTCGCGCACGCCTACCCCGAAGGTCTTCGGGCCGATGCCCTGATGGAAGAGGACGTCGCCTGGAGCCACGAGATCGACGGAGAGCGGGACGGCGACCAGTTCGACCGCTCCGAGCGCGCGGCCCTGCGCCGTGTCGCCGGCCTCTCCACCGAGCTCGAGGACGTCACCGAGGTCGAGTACCGACAGCTCCGCCTGGAGCGCGTCGTACTCGTCGGCGTCTGGACCACGGGAACGGTGCAGGACGCGGACAACTCACTCGCCGAGCTGGCCGCCCTCGCGGAGACCGCGGGCGCCCTCGTGCTCGACGGTGTCGTCCAGCGCCGCGACAAGCCGGACGCGGCCACGTACATCGGTTCCGGCAAGGCCAACGAACTGCGGGACATCGTCCTGGAGACCGGCGCCGACACCGTCATCTGCGACGGTGAGCTCAGCCCGGGCCAGCTGATCCACCTCGAAGACGTCGTCAAGGTCAAGGTCATCGACCGTACGGCCCTGATCCTCGACATCTTCGCCCAGCACGCCAAGTCCCGAGAGGGCAAGGCGCAGGTCGCGCTCGCGCAGATGCAGTACATGCTGCCGAGGCTCCGCGGCTGGGGCCAGTCGCTGTCCCGTCAGATGGGCGGCGGCTCGGGCGGCGGCCTCGCCACCCGCGGTCCCGGTGAGACCAAGATCGAGACGGACCGGCGTCGTATCCGCGAGAAGATGGCGAAGATGCGCCGGGAGATCGCGGACATGAAGACCGGCCGCGACATCAAGCGCCAGGAGCGCCGTCGCCACAAGGTGCCCTCGGTCGCGATCGCCGGTTACACCAACGCCGGCAAGTCGTCCCTGCTCAACCGCCTCACGGGCGCGGGCGTGCTGGTCGAGAACTCGCTGTTCGCGACCCTCGACCCGACCGTGCGCCGGGCCGAGACCCCGGGCGGACGGCTGTACACGCTGGTCGACACCGTCGGATTCGTCCGGCACCTGCCGCACCACCTGGTCGAGGCCTTCCGCTCCACGATGGAGGAGGTCGGCGACGCCGACCTGATCCTGCATGTGGTGGACGGTTCGCACCCGTTCCCGGAGGAGCAGCTGGCCGCCGTACGCGAGGTGATCCGGGATGTCGGCGCCACCAAGGTGCCCGAGATCGTGATCATCAACAAGGCGGACGCAGCCGACCCGTTGACGCTCCAGCGGCTGATGCGGAACGAGAAGCGCTCCATCGCGGTCTCGGCCCGCACCGGCCAGGGCATGGACGAGCTGCTCGCGCTCATCGACAGCGAACTGCCGCGCCCCTCGGTCGAGATCGAGGGGCTCGTGCCGTACACCCACGGCAAGCTGGTCGCCCGCGCCCACTCCGAGGGCGAGGTGATCTCCGAGGAGCACACCCCGGAGGGCACCCAGCTCAAGGCGCGGGTGCACGAGGAACTGGCGGCGGAACTCGCGCCGTACGTCCCGGCACCGTTGGCCTGACGGGTCGTAGCACAGCAAGTCCTGAGGGCCGCCCCACATGGGGTGGCCCTCAGGTGTGTGTGCGGGGCACCGACCGCCGTCCGTCCGCCTACTGGTCGGCGAACTTCTTGCTGACCGAGTCGTACACGCCCTTGGCCACATCGCCCAGCCGCGGACCCGCCAGCCAGCCCGAAGTCACCGGGCCGATCGAGGTGTTGGACACCAGCGACGGCTTACCGTCGGAGCCCGTCTCGACCCAGCCGCCACCGGACGAACCGCCGGTCATGGTGCAGCCGATGCGGTACATCGTCGGGTCCGAGGCGTTGATCGACAGCCGTCCCGGCTTGTCCGTGCACTGGTACAGCGTCGAACCGTCGTACGGCTTCGCCTCGGGGTAGCCGGTCGCCGTGATGCTGGACACCTTCGGCACGGCCGGCGCGTTGAAGTTCACCGGAAGCGCCGAACCGACTGTCTCCTCAAGGGACTTGCCCCCTGTGCCCTTCTCGGGCGTCACATGGATCACGGCGTAGTCGTACGACGAACCCTGCCCACCCGTCTCGCCGCCCTGGTCGATCCACTGCTGCGAGGTCCGCGCCCAGTCGGCCCACCAGACCCCGTACGGAGCGACCTGCTCCCGGGTCGCGGTCTCCAACTGGGCCGCCGACCGGCCCGCGTTGTTGTACGACGGCACGAACGCGATGTTGCGATACCAGCCGCCCTTCTTGCCGGCGTGCACGCAATGGCCCGCCGTCCACACCATGTTGGACTTGCCCGGGTGCGCCGGGTCCTCCACGACCGTCGCCGAGCAGACCATCGTGCCCTCGGGGGAGTCGAAGAACACCTTGCCCGCCGTCGCCGCGTTGGCGTGGTACGTAGGCGTCACGGCCTTCGCGTCCACCGCCGCGGGCGTCGGGTCGGTCACGCCCTGGTCACCGGAGATGTCGTTGGTGTCGACGCCCGTGTCAGGGTCGTTGGCGTCCCGCATCCGGCCGGAACTCCACAGTCCCTGGATGATCGGGTTGATGTAGTCGTCGGCCTCGCGCAGCCAGTCGTCCTTGTTCCAGTTCTTCCAGGCGCCGCCCTTCCACTTGTCGATGTCGATCCCGCGCTCTTTGAGCTTGTCCTTGATGTCGTCCGGGATCTTGATCTTGCCGTCACCGGTGTCACTGCTGGTGGCGGACGCAGTGGACTTGCCATCGGCCTTCGTGTCACTGGAGCCGCACGCGGTCGCGGTGAGCGCGAGCGCCGAGGCGAGGGCAACGGCGGCCAGGGCGGGGGAGGTTCCGCGACGCGCGCCCCTCCCACGACGGGCAGTGAAGGACGGCCGTATCGATCGCATGGTCTTGACTCCCCCTGGGTGTACGGATGGTGCGTCACGGCTGTGATCTCAGCCGGAACTCATGGTGAGTTCACGCTGAACTCACGGCCTTCAGGAACGGCATCACACACTATGCGCTCGCTGTGGGGGACTTCCCACGGAACGGCAACGGTTCCGTCACGGCAAGGATCTTGAGGCGACCCGTAACCCCGTGAGCGGTGCGGGGTTTGTACCGACGGGGGCCTGCTGTCGACGCGCGGTGCCCCGCGCCCCTGGCGACGCGAGACCTCAACTCGCCCATGGACAGCGGGAGGGACGAGAACCGTGGCCAACTCTGCGTCTGCGTACGGGAGATGGGGGTTCGCGGGGGGCGGGGCGAGCGGACTTGGCAGTGTGTCCGCGGTGGTACGGGTGGTGCCGGAGGGCTACGAGGGGAAGCTCTGGCGGCGGTCGGCGTGTGAGGGACGCCAGGGGAACCGGCGGCGTCGGTCGGTGCGTGAGCCGGCGGCACGGACCTACGCACGGGCCCTTCCCACCGTGTCGGCGCGGACGCGTGGCCTGACCGTGGAGGGCACTGACGGCCGCCGTCGCCTGGACTGCGTTTCCGGCGCCGGGACTGCGCCTCTCGGGCACAACCACCCCGTGGTCTTGGAGACGATCTGCAACGTCCTCGACTCGGGCGCCCCGCACCGCGCGCTCAACCTCGCGACTCCTGTCAGGGACGCCTTCGTCGTCGTTGAACTGTTCCGTGCGCTGCGGCCCGAACTTGCCGACCACGTGCGCGTGCGGGTCTGCGGGCCGACGGATACCGACACCGGCGTGGTCGGGGCCGCGTTCAGGATCCTCCGGGGTGCGACCGGGCGCACTGGAGTCCAGGCCTTCGCCAGCACTCACCACGGCATGAGAGCTGATGGTGCGGGCGAGTCTGAGCGTGGCCTCGTCGGCCCCGACTCCGGGGTGCCGAATCTCGCCGGAATTTCTTCGAACCCGCCCAGGCCGACGGCGGTCCAGGCAACCACTCCGGAAGACGGAGCGCCACCAGACGTCAACTCGACTGACCTGCAAAACGAGTTGCGCAACGCCCAAGCCCAACGCCCGCCAAAACACCGGGACTCGACCCCACACGCTTGCCACTCCGAATCACCTCCCGAGGAACAGTCTTGAATCCCACGCCCACCTCTGACGGTCACTCTCATGACGGCCCCTCCCACGAGGCGAGCCTTCGACACACGCAGACCCTGGCGGCGGCGTCGGCCGAGTCCGTTCCCCGGCAGCGGCCCCGCAGCCCGGAAACAGGCCAGCCGCGCGGCACGATCACCGACCTCCTGGAGCACCCCGACCCCCACACCGCCGCCCAGGCCGCAGCCGTCGAGAACCTCCTGCGCTGCTGGGTGCGCGAAACGAACCTCCCCGCCCCCACCAACGGCACCCTCCGCATCCCCCTCCCCGCCAGCAACACGGCCCTGCTCGCTCAGGTCCACTACTGGTCCCCGACGGGCTGGCACCGCTTCGGCCTTCCGCACCTGTCGGACGCTCCCCACGGCGCACCACCGGCCGACGCGGTGACGGTCGCGGCGTTGCTCGCCAGGGAGACGGTTGTGCGCGACGGCGACTCCGCAACGGGTGCTGATACGGCGACCGTCGACTCCGCGGCAGCGGTGTCGCAGGCGGTCGGCCGCGACGCCGGAGCCGCTGACGAGCCGATGACAACGGCAGCGACACAAGCACCCGCAACAGCGACGGCAACGGCACTCGCAACGGCACCCGAAGCCGTGACCGACCTGGTGGCCCGCGTAGCCGACTCCGTCCGTCGTACCGTCACCTTCCTCACCGACCGCCGCGCCCGTCCGGCCGACGGCCCAGATCTCTTCCTCTCGGCCGAACAGGCACTCCTGCTCGGCCACCCGCTGCACCCGACCCCGAAGAGCCGCGAGGGTCTCTCCGAGGCCGAAGCCCGCCTGTACTCACCGGAGTTGCGCGGCTATTTCCCGCTGCACTGGCTGGCTGTCACCCCTTCCGTACTCGCCACCGACTCGGCCTGGACCGAACGCGGTCGACCTGTCCCCGCTGCCCACCTCACCGCCCGACTCGCCGGCCGCGAACTGCCGTTGCCCGAAGGCCATGCCGCTCTTCCCCTTCACCCGTGGCAGTGGCGCGAGATCCAACACCGTGCCGATATCGCGGCCTTGCTCGACGCCGGCTCGATCCAGGACCTCGGCACTCATGGCGCCCCGTGGCACCCCACCTCCTCCGTACGAACCGTCCACCAATCCGGCGCCCCCGCCATGCTCAAACTGTCCCTGGGCCTCCGCATCACCAACTCCCGCCGCGAGAACCTCCGCAAGGAACTCCACCGCGGCGTCGAGGTACACCGCCTGCTGCGCACCGGTCTGTCCCAGCAGTGGCGCGCCGCCCACCCGGGCTTCGACATCGTCCGCGACCCGGCGTGGCTGGCCGTCGACGCGCTGGACGACGAGTACGGCACCGACTCGGGGGAGCGGGGCGCGGGTGAGTGTGCTGCCGACCCGGGTAGGAGCGGCGGCAGCGCGCAGGTTGGCCGCGCCGAAGGGGACGCCCGTCTGCCCTTGGCCGGACTCGACGTGGTGATCCGGCACAACCCGTTCAGCCCGTCCGACGACGTGTCCTGCATCGCCGGGCTCGTCTCGCTCCGGCCGTACGCCGGACAGAGCGCCACTGCCGTCGGACCGGCGACAACCTCGCACACCAGCCACTCCGCGTCCGGCGCACCCGTGTTGCGGTCCCGCCTGGCCGAGGTCGTCACCGGCCTCGCCGCGCGGACCGGCCGGTCGCGCGGAGCTGTCGCCACCGAGTGGTTCCTGCGCTACCTGGAGCAGGTCGTCCGGCCCGTGCTGTGGCTGGACAGCGAAGCGGGGATCGCCCTGGAGGCGCACCAGCAGAACACGCTGCTCCTGCTGGACGGCGATGGCTGGCCCGTTGGTGGCCGCTACCGCGACAACCAGGGTTACTACTTCCGTGCATCCCGGCGCGAGGAACTCGATGCCCGGCTGCCCGGCATCGGCGAACACAGCGACACCTTCGTCTCCGACGAGGTCACCGACGAACGCTTCGCGTACTACCTCGCGATCAACAACGTACTCGGTCTCATCGGAGCGTTCGGATCGCAACGTCTCGCCGACGAGCGGCTGTTGCTCTCCGCCTTCCGCCGCTTTCTCGGCGACGTGGCCTCCGGCCCTGCCCGGCTGCGCACCTCCCTCCCGGCCCGCCTGCTCGACTCACCCGTCCTGCGCTGCAAGGCCAACCTGCTGACCCGGCTGCACGGCCTCGACGAACTCATCGGCCCGGTCGACACCCAGTCGGTCTACGTCACCATCGCCAACCCCCTCATGGCGTGACCATCGCTGGCTCCGAACACCACCACCAACCACCTCCTGATCCGATTCCCGCCAACGGCCTCCGGCTTCGAACCCCACCAGCTTCTTCCGACTTCGACCGGCACCAACTCCCTCCACACCTAAGGAACGTGACCCACCCCATCTCCTGAGAGGAGCGTCACCGTGCCTCCCACCGATACGAACGCCGACACCGCGACTGTCCCCGGCTCCGCCCCCGGCCCCACCGTGAGTGCGAGCCAGAGTCCGGATACGGACGGCGAGGACACCCTCGACCTCCGCCTGCCCGAGGAGTTCATCGCGCTTTGCGCCGAGGCGGACGCTGCCGATGCGGCTGACGCGGTAGCCCACCGTGCGGCAGCCCACCACGCATCCGCCCCCGATCCGACGGCTCCCGACGAGGCCGACACCATCGGCCACCGGAGCCCAGTGGAGGACGCGGAAGGCCCAGCCCAGCCCAAGTCCGCACTCCCGCCCGCCTTCGGCTCTGAAGCCCCGCACGCCTCCGACACCTCGCCCAACTCCTATATCCCGCCCGGCGGCGACCTCCTCAACCACGTCGGTGACTGGGGGGCGACCTACACCCCCGCAGGCACCTTCCACCTCCTCCGCGTCGACATCGAACGCGACCTTCCACTGATCAACCGCTGGATGAACGACCCTGCTGTCGCGGAGTTCTGGGAACTGGCCGGACCTCAGGCGCTCACCGAGGACCACCTGCACGCCCAACTCTCCGGCGACGGACGCAGCGTTCCCTGTCTCGGCGTGCTGGACGGGACCCCGATGAGCTACTGGGAGATCTACCGGGCGGACCTCGACCCCTTGGCCCGCCACTACCCCGCCCGACCGCACGACACCGGCATCCACCTCCTCATCGGTGACGTCACCGACCGAGCACGAGGGCTGGGCGGCACTCTCCTCCGAGCCGTTGCCGATCTCGTCCTCGACAAGCGCTCCACCTGCGCCCGCATCGTCGCGGAGCCCGACATTCGCAACACCCCTTCCGTGTCCGCTTTCCTGAGCGCCGGTTTCCGGTTCTCCGCCGAGGTCGACCTGCCTGGCAAGCGGGCCGCTCTCATGGTCCGAGACCGTTCCTTGCGTGATCTGCTGTAGCGCCACGTGGCACCGCCATCACTTTTGGTACACCGCTCGGCCCGATCCGGTTCCCACTCCCTCGAATCGGATTTCGGCGGTCGTCGGACCGACCTTCACGCCCCGACCGGCTGGCCCCGCCGACCGAACCCACCGACAAGTCCCACCGACCGAACCCAACCAATCCCACCTGACTCCACCCGATCCGACCGGATCCCCGAACAATCCGAGCCCCCGCGGAGCCCCCGAACCAGCCCGAGCCGCCGAATCGATCGGGCCCACCTCAACAACCCGCGCCCACCTCGAACCAACCCAGCCGCCGACCGAGCAAACCAATCTCCACCGAAATCAAAACGACCTGATCCCTACCAACCCCGATCGACACCCGAACAAAAACCATCCCCATCCCAAAGCCCCCGGCCTTGATCCACCCACTCCCTCCAGCCTTGATCGCCCGGTTGTCAGTCCCGCCCCGTAGGGTGGTCGGGCTATGACGAAGCCCTCACTCCCCGAACTCCTGCATGCTGCCGTCACTGCCGTCGGCGGTTCGGAGCGCCCCGGCCAGGTGACCATGGCCGAAGCCGTCGCGGAGGCGATCGACGACGGCTCCCATCTGCTGGTCCAGGCCGGCACCGGCACCGGAAAGTCGCTCGGCTACCTCGTGCCCGCGCTCGCGCACGGGGAGCGTGTGGTCGTAGCGACCGCCACCCTCGCGCTCCAGCGCCAGCTCGTGGAGCGCGACCTGCCGCGCACGGTGGACGCGCTGCATCCGCTGCTACGCCGCCGCCCTCAGTACGCGATGCTCAAGGGCAGGTCGAACTACCTGTGTCTGCACCGACTCCACGAGGGCATGCCACAGGACGAGGAGGAGGGCCTCTTCGACCAGTTCGAGGCGGCCGCCCCCACCAGCAAGCTGGGTCAGGACCTGCTGCGGCTGCGCGACTGGACGGACGAGACCGAGACGGGCGATCGCGACGACCTCACACCTGGAGTCTCCGACCGCGCGTGGGCGCAGATTTCGGTGTCCTCTCGCGAGTGCCTGGGCGCCCAGAAGTGCGCTTACGGGGCGGAGTGTTTCGCAGAGGCGGCCCGTGAGCGCGCCAAGCTCGCCGATGTGGTCGTCACGAACCACGCACTGCTCGCGATCGACGCCATCGAGGGTGCCCCCGTCCTCCCGCAGCACGAGGTGCTGATCGTCGACGAGGCCCATGAACTGGTCTCCCGGGTCACCGGAGTTGCCACCGGCGAGCTCACACCCGGCCAGGTCAACCGCGCGGTGCGCCGCGCCGCGAAGCTGGCCAACGAGAAGGCCGCCGATCAGCTCCAGACCGCCGCCGAGGGCTTCGAGCGGCTGATGGAGCTCGCCCTGCCGGGCCGCCTGGAGGAGATCCCGGAGGACCTCGGTTACGCCCTCATGGCGCTGCGCGACGCCTGCCGTACGGTGATCTCCGCGATCGGCGCCACCCGAGACAAGTCCGTGCAGGACGAGGACGCGGTCCGTAAGCAGGCACTGGCCTCCGTGGAGAGCGTGCACGACGTGGCGGAGCGGATCACCAACGGCTCCGAGTGGGACGTCGTCTGGTACGAACGCCACGACCGCTTCGGCGCCTCCCTGCGCGTCGCCCCCATGTCCGTGTCGGGCCTGCTGAGGGAGAAGCTCTTCACGGACCGCTCGGTGACCCTGACCTCCGCGACGCTGAAGCTCGGCGGCGACTTCAACGGCGTAGGCGCCTCCCTGGGCCTCGCCCCCGAGGGCACCGCCGGCGACGACCTGCCGCAGTGGAAGGGCGTCGACGTGGGCTCACCCTTCGACTACCCGAAGCAGGGCATCCTGTACGTCGCCAAGCACCTCGCGCGCCCCGCGCGGGACGGCGATCGCGCCGACATGTTGGACGAGTTGACGGAGCTGATCCAGGCGGCCGGCGGTCGCACCCTGGGCCTCTTCTCCTCGATGCGGGGCGCCCAACTCGCCGCCGAGGAACTGCGCTCCCGTATCCCCGAGTACCCGATCCTGCTCCAGGGCGAGGAGACGCTCGGCGAGCTGATCAAGAACTTCGCGGCCGACCCGAAGACCTGCCTCTTCGGCACGCTGTCGCTCTGGCAGGGCGTCGACGTCCCCGGAGCCAGCTGTCAGCTGGTCGTCATGGACAAGATCCCGTTCCCGCGACCTGACGACCCGCTGATGAGCGCCCGCCAGAAGGCAGTTGAGGACGCCGGGGGCAACGGCTTCATGGCGGTGGCCGCCACGCACGCGGCGCTCCTCATGGCCCAGGGCGCCGGCCGTCTCGTCCGCGCGTCGGGGGACCGGGGCGTGGTCGCCGTCCTCGATCAGCGACTCGCCACCGCCCGCTACGGCAGCTATCTCAAGGCGTCACTGCCCGACTTCTGGTACACGACGGACCGTAACCAGGCCCGGAGGTCGCTGGCCGCGATCGACGCGAAGGCGAAGCAGGAGGAAGCCGAAGCGGAGTGATCCGGGGCGGTGTTGGCCCGGTACGCCGGGTCAACACAGGATCGACGACCGGCACCGGATCTCGACGACCGGCCGACACCGGGGCCCGCGCAGCACAGGACCCCGGAACCGGCGCAGGGGTCCCGGGGTCCGGTCAGGGGGCCGGGCCGATGAGGCCCGCCCGCCGCAGCCGTCACACGCGCCGCAGCACTGCCACCACCTTGCCGAGGATCGTCGCGTCGTCGCCGGGGATCGGCTCGTAGGCCGAGTTGTGCGGGAGGAGCCAGACGTGGCCGTCCTCGCGCTTGAAGCGCTTGACGGTGGCCTCGCCCTCCAGCATGGCGGCCACGATGTCGCCGTTCTCGGCGACCGGCTGGCGGCGCACGGTGACCCAGTCGCCGTCACAGATCGCGGCCTCGATCATCGAGTCACCGACGACCTTGAGGACGAACAGCTCACCGTCACCGACCAGTTGGCGGGGGAGGGGGAAGACGTCCTCGACCGACTCCTCGGCGAGGATCGGGCCACCGGCGGCGATCCGGCCGACCAGCGGGACGTATGACGCGGCCGGTTTGCCCGCGGTGTCCGTGGGCTGCACCGACGAGGACTGGTCCGAGCCGCGGACCTCGTACGCGCGCGGGCGGTGCGGGTCGCGGCGCAGGAAGCCCTTGCGCTCCAGTGCCATCAGCTGGTGTGCGACCGAGGATGTGCTGGACAGGCCCACGGCCTGGCCGATCTCGCGCATCGACGGCGGGTAGCCCCGTCGCTGCACCGAGTCCCTGATGACCTCGATCACCCGGCGCTGCCGGTCCGTGAGCCCGGAGCTGTCCGCCCGGATACCGGGAGGTCGGCCCGGCAGGGAGCGCTTGTGTCCCTCGGGATTCGCGGCTTCGTTCATTGCATGCACCGGCTCGAGTCGGCCCTGGGAGCGATCCTGGGCAGTGATGGTGGCACTGTCTGCGGTGGTGGTCACGTCGGCCCCTCTCGATGGTCTCCCTGCTGGACAACGGTAGTTGCTTTCGAAAGGTTGCGCCAAACACACGTTCGAGTGAAAAAGTGCAGATAGCCTGTTGTGATCACGCGTCTGGGTGTATGGCCAACGCGGCACCTGGCGGACAAAAGGGCCCATTGTTGTACTCTTCGCCGCCGGGGTGGTGACCTCATGGGTTGTCGCCTCAGTCTGCCACCCGGTGTCCCGGCGGTCAGGGGCCGGTCCCGTTCTGTGCGGGAGCCCCACGCCTCCTCCGTGCCGCGCTCACGGTATCTCCGTAAGTGGCCTGGCGGTACGGCTGTGCGCCCGCGTGTTCGGGGTGGCGGGACGGTCCTATGGCACATGCCAATACGGGTGCGACACGCGCGTGTGGCGTGTTTGTGTGAGCCAATCACCACATCTAGTGGTTGGATTGCGGCAGCAGCCCAGAAGTTGTGGTCCCCCGGGTCTCCAGAGTCTCGGTCATCGCCTATGCTGGGGGCTGCTTCGAGGGGCCCAAGGGGTCTCACGAGGCTATTGAGTCTGCTGTGAGGGAGGGTTGGAGACCATGCACTGCCCCTTCTGCAGGCACCCCGACAGCCGTGTCGTCGACAGTCGTACGACCGACGACGGCACGTCGATCCGCCGGCGCCGCCAGTGCCCTGACTGCTCCCGTCGTTTCACGACCGTGGAGACGTGCTCGCTCATGGTGGTCAAGCGGTCCGGAGTCACCGAGCCTTTCAGCCGTACCAAGGTCATCAACGGTGTGCGCAAGGCATGCCAGGGACGGCCTGTCACCGAGGACGCGCTCGCTCAGCTCGGCCAGCGGGTCGAAGAGGCGGTGCGGGCCACCGGAAGTGCCGAACTGACCACCCATGACGTCGGGCTGGCCATACTCGGCCCGTTGCAGGAACTCGACCTCGTCGCCTATCTGCGATTCGCCTCCGTCTACCGGGCGTTCAACTCGCTCGAGGACTTCGAGGCCGCGATCGTGGAGCTGCGCGAAGTGACCCCAGGCCCCGCCGCGGACGACGAAGACGCGGTATCGGGGAGCCAGGAAGACGACGGCGGGACCGGAGGGACTCTTCAGGTCCCCGTGCCCGCCCACTCCGCCGACTGACCGACGGGCCGGAACCGGGCGGAGACCCCGGGTCCGGTCGGGCGGCGGCGAATCAGGACTTGTTGCGGGGCCATGAGCTGTGGGCGCCCGCGGCATCAGACAAACACTCTGCCACGGGAACATCGTGGCATTTTCGGGCGTTTTTGCCTGTAGAGGGAGGCGGCATGACAGAGACGGCGAGCGGTCCGGCACGAGGTTCCCGCGCGAAGGGAACCAAGACCACCAAGGGACTGCGCATCGAGCGTATTCACACCACCCCCGGCGTGCACCCGTACGACGAGGTGGAGTGGGAGCGTCGTGACGTCGTCATGACCAACTGGCGCGACGGCTCGGTCAATTTCGAGCAGCGTGGCGTCGAGTTCCCCGCCGAGTGGGCGGTGAACGCGGTCAACATCGTCACCAGCAAGTACTTCCGCGGTGCTGTGGGCACCCCGCAGCGTGAGGTGAGCCTCAAGCAGCTCATCGACCGCATCGTGAAGACGTATCGGAAGGCCGGCGAGGACCACAAGTACTTCGCCTCGCCCGCCGACGCCGAGATCTTCGAGCACGAGCTGGCGTACGCCCTCCTGCACCAGGTCTTCAGCTTCAACAGCCCCGTCTGGTTCAACGTCGGGACCCCGCAGCCCCAGCAGGTCTCGGCCTGTTTCATCCTGGCCGTCGACGACTCCATGGAGTCGATCCTCGACTGGTACAAGGAAGAGGGCATGATCTTCAAGGGCGGCTCCGGCGCCGGCCTGAACCTGTCCCGCATCCGCTCCTCCAAGGAGCTGCTCTCCTCGGGTGGCAACGCCTCGGGTCCGGTCTCCTTCATGCGCGGCGCCGACGCCTCCGCGGGAACCATCAAGTCCGGTGGCGCCACCCGCCGCGCGGCCAAGATGGTCATCCTGGACGTCGACCACCCCGACATCGAGGACTTCATCCAGACCAAGGTCAAGGAAGAGGAGAAGATCCGCGCCCTGCGTGACGCGGGCTTCGACATGGACCTGGGCGGCGACGACATCACGTCGGTGCAGTACCAGAACGCCAACAACTCGGTCCGCGTGAACGACACGTTCATGAAGGCCGTGGAGAACGGCGACAAGTTCGGCCTGACGTCCCGCATGACCGGCGAGGTCATCGAGGAGGTCGACGCCAAGGAGCTCTTCCGCAAGATGGCCGAGGCCGCCTGGGCCTGTGCCGACCCGGGCATCCAGTACGACGACACCATCAACCAGTGGCACACGTGCCCGGAGTCCGGCCGTATCAACGGCTCGAACCCGTGCAGCGAGTACATGCACCTGGACAACACGTCCTGCAACCTCGCCTCGCTGAACCTGATGAAGTTCCTCAAGGACGACGGCAAGGGCCTCCAGTCCTTCGAGGTCGAGCGCTTCGCCAAGGTTGTCGAGCTCGTCATCACCGCGATGGACATCTCCATCTGCTTCGCGGACTTCCCGACGCAGAAGATCGGCGAGAACACGCGCGCGTTCCGCCAGCTCGGCATCGGCTACGCCAACCTCGGCGCCCTGCTGATGGCGACCGGCCACGCCTACGACTCCGACGGCGGCCGTGCCCTCGCCGGTGCCATCACCTCCCTGATGACCGGCACCTCGTACAAGCGCTCCGCCGAACTCGCCGCGGTAGTCGGCGCGTACGACGGCTACGCCCGCAACGAGCAGCCGCACCTGCGCGTCATGAAGCAGCACGCCGACGCCAACGCCGTGGCCCCGCGCGCGGACGACCTGGACACGCCCATCTGGGCCGCTGCCACGGAGTCCTGGCAGGACGTGCTGCGCCTCGGCGAGAAGAACGGTTTCCGTAACTCGCAGGCGTCCGTCATCGCCCCGACCGGCACCATCGGTCTCGCGATGTCCTGCGACACCACCGGACTTGAGCCCGACCTCGCCCTGGTCAAGTTCAAGAAGCTGGTCGGCGGCGGCTCGATGCAGATCGTCAACGGCACCGTCCCGCAGGCCCTGCGTCGCATGGGCTACCAGGAGGAGCAGATCGAGGCGATCGTCGCCCACATCGCCGACAACGGCAATGTGATCGACGCCCCGGGGCTCAAGCAGGAGCACTACGAGGTGTTCGACTGCGCCATGGGCGAGCGATCCATCTCCGCGATGGGCCACGTCCGCATGATGGCGGCCATCCAGCCCTGGATCTCCGGCGCGCTCTCCAAGACGGTCAACCTGCCGGAGACGGCGACCGTCGAGGACGTCGAAGAGGTCTACTTCGAGGCGTGGAAGCTGGGCGTCAAGGCGCTCGCGATCTACCGCGACAACTGCAAGGTCGGCCAGCCCCTCTCTGCCAAGACCAAGGAGAAGGAGAAGGTCGAGGTCACCGCCAAGGCCGAGGAGACCATCCGTACCGCGGTCGAGAAGGTCGTCGAGTACCGCCCCGTCCGCAAGCGTCTCCCCAAGGGCCGCCCGGGCATCACGACCTCCTTCACGGTCGGCGGCGCCGAGGGCTACATGACCGCCAACTCCTACCCGGACGACGGTCTCGGCGAGGTCTTCCTGAAGATGTCGAAGCAGGGCTCGACCCTCGCGGGCATGATGGACGCCTTCTCGATCGCCGTCTCCGTAGGCCTGCAGTACGGCGTGCCCCTGGAGACGTACGTCTCCAAGTTCACGAACATGCGCTTCGAGCCGGCCGGTATGACGGACGACCCGGACGTGCGGATGGCGCAGTCGATCGTCGACTACATCTTCCGCCGCCTGGCGCTCGACTTCCTGCCCTTCGAGACGCGCTCCGCGCTCGGCATCCACTCCGCCGAGGAGCGTCAGCGTCACCTGGAGACCGGTTCGTACGAGCCATCCATCGACGATGTCGAGGTCGACGTAGAAGGCCTGGCCCAGTCGGCGCCGCGCGCCCAGGAGTTGAAGGCCGTGGCCGCGCCGAAGGCCGTGGTCGAGGCTGCCAAGCCCGCTCCGCAGCAGGCGCACACCAGCGCCGAGCTGGTGGAGATGCAGCTGGGCATCCAGGCCGACGCCCCGCTCTGCTTCTCCTGCGGTACGAAGATGCAGCGGGCCGGTTCCTGCTACATCTGCGAGGGGTGCGGCTCGACCAGCGGCTGCAGCTGATCAACTGCATCTGCTTGAAGTGAACTAGCTGGTCAGGGCGGCGGAGTCGGTATCAGGACTCCGCTGCCCTCAGCATGTCCCGGCCCACGGCGAATCCGGTTTCCCAGCGGAACGATCAGCGGTTAATCTCCCTCGACGCGCATAGCGTGCGCACAGGGGAGGGTGGGGGCATGGTCGACGATTCCGTCGAACCCGAAAGAGGTATGAGGGCGGGGGCCCAGGCAGTCGCGGCAGTGGTGGTGGTCGGTGGTGTCGTGGGCGGTATGTGGGGACTTGGGGGAGTCCTGCCGAAGACGACGTCACGAGACAGCGCACCGGCGACCTGCTCGGCGAGCACGGACAACGCCCTGCCGGCGAAGTACGTCTCGCCGACGGTGCTCTGTACGGCGCTGAACCGCACGGACCTTCCGGCGCTGCTGGGGACTCCGGACGAACACGCGGAGACCGCGTCGGGCAGCGCGGGCTGGATGACTCTCGCCGGTGGCACCAAGATCGCCAGCCCCGAGGCCGACGTAGACCTGAAGACCTACTCCGTGCGGCTGTCGGCGTCCTACGACGACGTTCCCGTCGCCCAGGCGGCCCGGTACGTGGACTCCAGCTCGGAGGTGAAGATGGTCCTGGGGCACCCAGCCGTTCTCTACTCGGACCAGACCATCGCGATCAGCTTCAACCTCGGCGGAGGGAAGGCCAGTACGGGCCCTGGGGGCATCGCCCGCAGCTTGCTGGTCTCCAGGACCCCGCAGGACGGCGGCGACTCCTTCGAGATATCCATCTGGCGTCAGGACGATGTGCCGCCCGATGACGAGGCCCTGTTCCGCATCGCCGAGGAGGTGCTGCCGACGGTCCCGGGCTGGACCGCCGGCTGACGCGCCGTCCGTGACGGGCTCAGGGCTGCTGTGCCCTGCCCATCGTCCTGGTGAAGGTCGCGGGGTCGTCCTCGAAGCCCCGGATGCCGGGATGGAAGTCCCAGCTTCCGGACTCGTCCCGGACGAACTCCCCGACCGTCGCCGCCGTAGCACCGAGGACGTCACCGAAGTCGTCCTCGGTGAGGATGGTGTACCCCTCGCGGATGCGCAGCTTCGGGTTGAGGACATTGACGAACGTGCGGTGGGTGACCCGCTGTTGGATGACGACACCGACCACCACGCGCGCGTACCGGTCGGCGAGCCGGTCGAGCTCCAGCGTCATGACCTCGTCCCAGCCGAAGCCCTTGCCGTCCTTGCTGTCCCGGTTGAGATAAATGGTGCCGTCGGGCGAGCGGCTGTCGAAGTGCACCGCGTACGCGGGAGCGCCGTACAGATCGCCCGCCACATACGTGGTGGCGACGATGTCCAGATCGACGGGCGGCTGCCCGGTGGGACTCGGATCCCACTGGAGCCCGACTTCGGCCTTGCGGATCCCCTTGTTGAGGCCGTTCACCACAGTTCCCCTTCCCCGTTCGCCTCGATCGCGCGCCCCAACTACTGGGCGATCAGCGTGCGTTGTCCATCGTGCCACGCGCGCGGGGGCGCATGCGCCGACGATCTCAGCCGGAGCGTGACCGGCGCCACGCTCCGTGGCCTTACGATGGCGCGGTGCTGGTCAAGTGGATTCGCTGCACCGTGATAGACCGCCGCGGCTTCGAGCGCGGGCAGCGAAAGTGGGCGGGGCTTCTGGGGGAGCCGGGATTTCGGGGACAGGGGGGAGGCTGGAGCAGAGCGCGGCCAGGGGTGGCACACATTTTCGCGTTCTGGGAAAGCCGCGCCTTCTACGACTCCTTCATGGCCCGATCCCACGACCGGCTGGCGTCGGCCCAGGCGGGCACCTTCAAGGATGCGCAGGTCAAGCTGTTCGATCACCGCTTCGACGTGAAGACCGGCTTCGAACCGCGCTTCACCGACGCCGACCTGGTGCGGGTGGCCCTGTGCCGTGTCCACGAGGAGCGCGCCGAGCACTTCACGCTGATGCAGGAGAAGGTCTGGAACCCGGCGATGGCCGGTTCCCCCGGCATGCTCCGCGGGCTTTTCGGCGAGGCTCCGGAACACGAGTTCATGGTGCTGTCGATGTGGCACTCGGCCGCCGAGCACGGCAAGTACCGCACCGAGCGGGTGGAGCGGCTCGCGCTGCGGGCCCAGATCGAGGCGGACGTCGTGTCCCTCACGGGGGACATCGTGCAACTGGAACCGTCCTGGACGGTTTGAAATCCGAACTGACGCCGTCGGCGTCCCAATGTGTGAATCGTGCGTCCCTATGTGGCTCATCGGACACAATTCGTGTGACCTACGCCGTATGGAGCCCGTACGAGTGCTCGATATCCCGTCACTGGATCTAGGGTTTTGGCATGGCACGACCACGGCGCATCGTCCTTGTCCGGCACGGCGAGTCAACGGGCAATGTTGATGACACCGTCTACGAGCGTGAACCCGACCATTCCCTGGCGCTGACCGACCAGGGCTGGCGACAGGCGGAGGAGACCGGAAAGCGGTTGCGGGAGGTGTTCGGTCGCGAGCGCCTCAGCGTGTACGTCTCCCCGTACCGCCGCACGCACGAGACCTTCCGCGCCTTCCATCTCGATCCCGACCTCGTCCGCGTACGCGAGGAACCCCGGCTGCGTGAACAGGACTGGGGGAACTGGCAGGACCGCGATGACGTACGCCTCCAGAAGGCGTACCGGGACGCGTACGGGCACTTCTTCTACCGCTTCGCCCAGGGCGAGTCCGGCGCCGACGTCTACGACCGGGTGGGCGGCTTCCTGGAGAGCCTGTACCGCAGTTTCGAGGCCCCGGACCATCCGCCGAACGTGCTCCTGGTGACGCACGGCCTGGCGATGCGGCTGTTCTGCATGCGCTGGTTCCACTGGACGGTCGCCGAGTTCGAGTCGCTGTCGAATCCGGGGAACGCCGAGATGCGGATGCTCGTTCTGGGAGACGACGGCAGGTACGCGCTGGACCGGCCGTTCGACAGCTGGCGAGACCCCGAGCCGTACGGGATCACCGGATAGAGTTGCCGACCGATGATCCCTGACTCCTCTTCCGACACTCCCGACCCGTCTGTTTCTCTTACCTCTTCCAGTTCGCCCGATGTACGCCTGGACCGCGCCCTGGCCAGCTTGCGTGGACTCGCCGTGGGCGACGCGCTGGGCTCACAGTTCTTCGTCCCCGTGAACTACCCGCTGCTCAAGCGCCGCGAACTGCCCCCGGGGCCTTGGCAGTGGACGGACGACACGGAGATGGCCTGCTCCGTGGTAGCCGTCCTGGCAGCCCACCACCGCATCGACCAGGACGCCCTGGCGCACTCGTTCGCGGAACACCACGACTTCGACCGCGGCTACGGCCCCGCCGTCAACCGGCTGTTGCGCCTCGTCCGCGAGGGCGGCGACTGGCGTGAACTGTCCGCCGCGCTCTTCAACGGACAGGGGTCGTGGGGCAACGGCGCGGCGATGCGCATCGCGCCCCTGGGCGCCTGGTACGCGGACGACCCCGAGCAGGCGACCCACCAGGCGGAGATCTCCGCCTACCCCACGCACCAGCACCGTGAGGCCGTGGTCGGCGCCATGGCCGTCGCCGCGGCCGCCGCACTGGCCGCGGCCCCCGGTGGCCCGCCCGGCCCCGGGGAACTCCTCGACGGCGTCGTCGCACTCGTACCGAAGAGCGCCGTCGGCGCGGGCCTGCGGCGCGCCCGGGACATGCTCGACTACGCCGATCCGGGCACCGTCGCGGCCGTACTGGGCTGCGGACGCCGTACGTCCGCTCACGACACGGTCCCCTTCGCGCTCTGGTCGGCGGCACGCGGCCTCGGCGACTACGAAGAGGCGTTCTGGGCCACCTCCCAGGTCGGCGGGGATGTGGACACCAACTGCGCCATCGTGGGCGGTGTGATCGCCGGCGAGAAGGCGGGGAGGCCGCCCGCCGGGTGGGTGGAGCAGACGGAGGCGCTGCCGGGCTGGGTTCCGACGTCCGTCTGACGCCTTCGACTGCTCATCAGGGCGGTGCCGCCCGCACGCACCGAAAACTCTCTGTGCTTGCCGGGAACTCTCCGTGACCGAATGGCCGTTGTCCTGGTAGCTGCTGTGTGGCACATGAGTCCGCACGGGCAGACAGGACACGACAGTTGCAGGGGGGCGGGTCATGAGGTTTTCGTCGGTGACTGTCGGCCGGGCCCTGGTCGGGCCCGGCCGGTCAGCCGATCCCCGGACCCGCCGTGCCCGCGAGGGCCTCGAGGTCGCTCTTGCGGACCCGGATCACCAACCAGGCGGTGACCAGGGCGAGTACGGCCATCGCGGCGGCCGGGATGAAGGCCGTCGAGATTCCGTGCGCGAGCACCTCGTGCCCCCACGGCGCCGGCAGTTGGTGCGTCTTGGAGAAGGCATCCTTCTGCTCCGCCGATCCGTCGGCCAGGAACTTCGGCAGCTGCTTCTTCGCCTCGTCCTTGCTGGCCGAGCCGAACACCGTCGTGAGGATGGACAGCCCGAGCGAACCGCCCACCTGCTGCATGGTGTTGAGCAGCGCGGAGGCCGCGCCCGCCTCGTGCTGGGCGACACCGGAGACGGCGGTCACCGTCAGCGTGACGAAGTTCAGTCCCATCCCGAAGCCGAACACCAGCATCGGGCCGAGCACGCCACCGGCGTACGAACTGTCCGAGCTGATCAGGGTCTGCCAGGTCAGCCCGATGACCGCGAGAGCCGAGCCGACGAGCATGAACGGCCGTGGCCCGAACGTCGGCAGGAACCGTTGGGACAGTCCCGCGCCGGCCGCGATCACGACGGTCACCGGCAGGAAGGCGAGACCGGCCTGGATCGGGGTGTACCCCAGCACGTTCTGCACGAAGAGCACGATGTAGAAGAACATGCCGAACATCGCGGCGGCCAGGCTCAGCATGATCACGTAGGTGCCCGAGCGATTGCGGTCGGCGAACATCCTGAGCGGGGTGATCGGTTCCTTCGCCCGGTTCTCGGTGATCACGAAGGCCAGCAGCAGGACGACGGCCGCGGCGAAGGAACCGATGGTCAGGCTGTCGCGCCAACCCTGGTCCGCCGCGCGGATGAAGCCGTACACGAGCGACGCCATGCCCGCCGTCGAGGTCAGCGCGCCCGCGATGTCGAAGCGGCCGGTGTGCCGTTCGGACTCGCTGATGTACAGCGGCGTGAGGACGGCGATCAGCAGGCCGATCGGCAGGTTGACGAAGAACACCCAGCGCCAGTCGAGCCACTCGGTGAGCATGCCGCCCGCGAGCAGACCGATCGCGCCACCGCCCGCCGAGACCGCGGCGAAGACTCCGAACGCCCTGTTCCGCTCCGGGCCTTCGGGGAACGTGGTGGTGATGAGCGCCAGCGAGGTGGGCGACGCGATCGCGCCACCCACGCCCTGCAGGACGCGTGCGGCCAGCAACTGCCAGGGTTCCTGGGCGAGGCCGCCGAGCAGCGACGCGAAGGTGAAGAGCAGGATGCCGGTCATGAACACCCGGCGTCGGCCGAGGATGTCGCCGGCCCGGCCGCCGAGAAGCAGCAGGCCGCCAAAGGTCAGTGTGTAGGCGCTGACGACCCATGTGAGGTCGGTGGTGCTGAAGCTGAGCGCGGCTTGAATGTGCGGGAGAGCGATGTTCACAATCGTCGCGTCGAGTACCACCATGAGTTGGCAGGCCGCGATGACCGCGAGTGCGATGCCTGGATGTCCCTCCCGGCGGGCCGCTCCCGGTTTTGGGTCCTTCATCAACTGAGAGGTTGTCACTATGGGTCCCCCACAAGTGTGTTAGTGAACGCTCGCGTTCACTGTCGCGTCAACGGTAGTGAGTCCCCGCTAGTGAACGCAAGCGTTCACTTAAGCCGCTTTCGCGCGGCGCCTCCTCCGTCGCTGCCGCGTGACGTGTCCCCGTTTCCCGGAAGCCTCACTTCCACTGCTCGCTGGAGAGATGTAGATGGTTACCTCGGGCTGGACGGCCGCCCCCGCTCAGACGGCCTCCCTCCGCCGCCGCGGCGCCGTGCTCGAACGCGCGATCCTGGACGCCGCGTTGGAGCAACTCAGTACGGTCGGATGGAACGCCCTCACGATGGAGGGCGTCGCCGCCGGTGCCCAGACGGGCAAGGCAGCGGTCTACCGGCGCTGGTCCTCGAAGGAAGACCTGGTCGCGGACGCGCTGCAGGCCGGACTGCCACGTCTGGACGAGGCGCCCGATCTCGGGAACGTGCGTGAGGATCTGCGGGCGTTGTGCGTGCAGGCGCGCGACGCGATGTACTCGCGCCCCGGATACGCTCTGCGCTCGGTGATTCACGAATGCGACACGGCGCAGGCGGAGCGCTTCCACGGCGTGATCTTCGAAGGGGTCGTGGAGCCGATGATCCGCTTGCTCGGCGAGGTGGTAAACCGCGGAATAGAGCGAGGCGAGGTCCGCTCCGACGCCTCCAACGGCTATGTGCTGGACGCCATTCCGGCGATGATGATGTACCGCTCGAAGATGTGCGGCAGCGAATGGACCGACGGTGACATCGAGGAAATGCTCGACCAGTTGATGCTCCCGCTGCTCCGGCCCGGCGGTGCGTGAAGCCGGATCGGCACGGACTCGCGGGGGCCTCGGGAAACCCGGGTGTCGCAGGGGGTTCCGGGCGGCGTAGTCTGAGCGCGCCATGCCGTACGAACCACCTACTCATGCCGTCGAGCGCTCACTCCGCGCCACGACCGGGGCCAAGGTCATTGCCGGCGTCGACGAGGTGGGGCGCGGCGCGTGGGCCGGCCCCGTCACCGTCTGCGCGGCGGTCACCGGACTGCGCCGACCACCCGAAGGCCTCACCGACTCCAAGCTCATCGCGGTCAGACGACGCACCGAACTCGCCGAAGAACTCCGCAAGTGGGTCACGGCGTACGCCTTGGGGCATGCCTCCCACGAAGAGATCGACGACCTGGGGATGACGGCCGCGCTGCGGCTCGCCGCGGTGCGTGCCCTGGAGGCCTTGCCGGTTCGCCCCGACGCGGTCATCCTCGACGGGAAGCACGATTACCTCGGGGACCCCTGGCGGGTTCGTACGGTGATCAAGGGCGACCAGTCGTGCGTGGCGGTCGCGGCCGCTTCGGTGATCGCCAAGGTTCAGCGCGACAAAATGATGGCCGAACTGGGCATCGACCATGCAGACTTCGCTTTCGCGGCCAACGCCGGGTATCCCTCGCCCGTGCACAAGGCCGCACTGGAGGAACGGGGCCCCACCCCGTACCACCGGTTGTCGTGGGCGTATCTTGATGCGCTGCCCCAGTGGCGGCACCTCAAGAAGGCCCGCAGCTGGGCGGAGGGAAGCGTTCCGAAGATCGAGGGCCAGCTCGGTTTCGACTTCTGACCGTTCCGCTCGCACTCATGTGCCACCCGCTGCCGCAAGCCGCACCAGCGTTTGATAAAAATCAGCCCATGCCTCTCATTCCCGAGGAGCCTCAGATTCACGAGAGCGCCCAGGGTCCCAGCGCCACTCCGGCCAGCAGCCGCGTCGCGCCGACCCCCCGCCCTGTACCCGGTCCCCGCCCCGCGGCTCCGTCGCGTCCCGGTCGTCCCGGCCCCCTGCGGCCCACGGCGCCGGCGCAACGTACGCCGCGCGACGTGGCCGTGGCCAAGCCCGGACCCTCGGGTCCGGCTGTTCCCGCCTCCTCCGACACCGCTGTGGCGACCCCGCAGATCCAGCTGCTCCCGGCCTCGGCCGAGGGCGCGCTGGACGCTGCCGAGGAAGCCGTGGACCTGCTCCTGGAAGCGGGCCGTACCCCCGGTGACGTGCTGGTGATCACCACCGGCGAGCCGCATCCGTGGGCCGCCCACGAACTGTCCTTCGGCGAAGCCTCCTACTGGGCGCAGCACGACGCGCGCGACGACGTCTTCTACGCTGACGCCGCCGTCGCGGACCGGGCGGCATCCCGTCCCGTCGTCGTGGTCGCCGTCAACGGAGGCGCAGCCGCCGTTGCCACCACCGCCCTGCCCCTGGCCCTCGGCCGGGCCGGCGCCCTGCTGATCGTCTGCGGCGACCCGCAGCAGATCAACTCGGTGCTGGGCGCGGGCGTCTGAGCCGTTCCGGGAACCCCCGGAAGGCTTTCGGAGCGCGACGGCGGTCAGGTGAACGCCGTCGCGGCGGTCTGTGCACGGTGACGTGTTCGGCGTGCGCGGATTTCTGGCGGGGTCGGTCAAGTGGGCCTGCTGCGGCCGTACTTCTGGCCCGTGCGCAGGCACCGGAGTGTGCCCGACTCGGCGTCGTCAGGACTCCGTGGTGCTGGGGTCGTACGGTCCGGGCGCGGAGCCCGGACCGGTTTCAGCGGGCCGCGACGCGGCGCAGGACCTCCGAGGCGGCGCCGCCGGTGCGCGGCAGCAGGGGCGGTACCTCGGACATGGCGAAAGGTTCCGGCGTGGAGTCCGCGCTGGGCCGACGGCCGCCGCGCCCCTCGCCGAGCACCTGCCAGCCGTCGCGGGTCAGCGTGATGTAGGCCCCGCAGCGCAGCCCGTGCAGGGTGCAGGCGTCACGCAGCCCCCACATCCACGCGCCGTCCTCCTCCGTCCAACGCGCGTCGCCCTCACGGCAGTAGAGCAGCACGGCCGTGCGCACCGGGGTACGGCGGCGCAGATCGTGCGGGATGACCCGGCGCAGCTGCGCGAGCAGCGCGTTGCGGAACATCCAGCCGTCGGCCGGGGCGGACCGTCGGACGAACGAGGCGCTCGCGAGCAGTCGCTCGTCCGGGTCGAGGACGGCCACGATCGCGGTCGCCGGTCTCGGACCGTGCCGGGAGTGCAGCCCGCTGACGACCTCACGGGGATTGCGCAGCAACGGGATTCCGGCGGCGGCCCATTCGGAGGGTTCGAGCAGACGGGCGAGAGGGTTGGCGGAAGCGGCGGACAGGTCGGCAGACGTCGACGTGGATGCCGCGGAGGACGGAGCGAATCCGAAGGTCACGGTCCTCCCTTCGGCTACGCGCCCACACTACGGGCGGGGTCGGATTCGGGGGAGCGCGCACCACAGCAGAGCCCTACCGGGTCAGGGACGAGCCGTGCGGGGAGCGGACTTCAATTCTTCCTGTCGAACTGGGATGCGGCAACGAGCAAATGGGGCCACGGCCCCTTATCTGATGGTCTGTGGCTTATATCCCTACCCAATGCGTCGCCCGGCGACGCCTGGGACGTTCGGGCACGACACTTTCGTACGCCATTGATGTGCGGCAGGTCCATAGGGAGCCGATCGGCCCTGGTGCGGGACCAGGGTCTCCGCGCGCTTCGCCACGGCGGGGGATTGGGCCGTTGTCAGTGGCGTGCGGTTGCATGGGGGCATGAGCAACCAGGAGCTGCGTGCCGAAGCCGACGCCATCCTCGCCGAGCTGGTCGGTGATCCGAGCGGTACGGCGCGGCTGCGCGAGGACCAGTGGCAGGCGGTGGAGGCCCTGGTGGAGGAGCGCCGGCGCGCGCTGGTGGTGCAGCGCACCGGCTGGGGCAAGTCGGCGGTGTACTTCGTCGCCACCGCCCTGCTGCGCCGGCGCGGCTCCGGTCCCACGGTGATCATCTCGCCGTTGCTCGCGCTGATGCGCAACCAGGTCGAGTCCGCGGCGCGGGCCGGCATCAGGGCGCACACCATCAACTCGGCCAACCCGGAGGAGTGGGACAGCATCTACGGAGAGGTCGAACGGGGTGAGACCGACGTGCTTCTCGTGAGCCCGGAGCGGCTGAATTCCGTGGACTTCCGCGACCAGGTGCTGCCCAAGCTCGCCGCTACGACCGGCCTCCTGGTGGTCGACGAGGCGCACTGCATCTCCGACTGGGGGCACGATTTCCGCCCCGACTACCGCAGGCTGCGGGCGATGCTGACCGAACTGCCCGCCGGCGTACCGGTACTGGCCACCACCGCGACCGCCAACGCGCGCGTGACCGCCGATGTGGCCGAGCAGTTGGGCACGGGCGCGGGCGAGGCCCTGGTGCTGCGCGGCCCGCTGGAGCGGGAGAGCCTGCGGCTGGGAGTGGTCCAACTGCCGGACGCCGCGCACCGTTTGGGCTGGCTCGCCGAGCACCTGGACGAGCTGCCCGGCTCCGGGATCATCTACACCCTCACCGTGGCCGCCGCCGAGGAAGCCACCGCCTTCCTGCGCCAGCGCGGCTTCAAGGTGGCCTCGTACACCGGGAAGACGGAGAACGCCGACCGATTGCAGGCCGAGATCGACCTCCAGGAGAACCGGGTCAAGGCGTTGGTCGCCACGTCCGCGCTGGGCATGGGCTACGACAAGCCGGACCTGGGCTTTGTGGTCCACCTCGGCTCACCCTCCTCGCCGATCGCCTACTACCAGCAGGTGGGCCGTGCGGGCCGCGGTGTGGCCCACGCCGATGTGCTGCTCCTGCCGGGCCGCGAGGACGAGGCCATCTGGCGCTACTTCGCCGATACGGCCTTCCCGCCCGAGACACAGGTCCGGCAGACCCTCTCGGCCCTCGCCGACGCGGGACGACCGCTGTCCGTGCCTGCCCTGGAGACGGCGGTCGACCTACGACGCGGTCGCCTGGAGACGATGCTGAAGGTCCTGGATGTCGACGGGGCGGTCAGGCGCGTGAAGGGCGGCTGGGCTGCCACGGGCGCGGAGTGGGTGTACGACGCCGAGCGGTACACGTGGGTGGCCAAGCAGCGCGCGGCCGAGCAACAGGCCATGCGCGACTACGTGAGTACGTCCCAGTGCCGGATGGAGTTCCTGCGCCAACAGTTGGACGACGAAGGGGCGGTGCCGTGCGGCCGCTGCGACAACTGCGCGGGCGCCTGGATCGATGCCTCGGTCTCGGCGGAGACGTTGACGGGGGCGACCAAGGAACTGGACCGCCCGGGCGTGGAGGTCGAGCCGCGCCGGATGTGGCCGACCGGGATGGCCGCGCTGGGCGTCGACCTCAAGGGCCGTATCCCAGCCAAGGACCAGTGCTCCACGGGGCGCGCCCTGGGACGGCTCTCCGACATCGGCTGGGGCAACCGGCTGCGCCCGCTGCTGGCCGACAGCGCGCCCGACGGCCCGGTCCCCGACGACGTCCTGAAGGCCGCGGTGGCGGTACTCGCCGACTGGGCGCGCTCTACGGGCGGTTGGGCGCCGAACGTCGAGGACGCCTCCGCCCGTCCGGTGGGGGTCGTTGCGGTGCCGTCCCTGGCCCGCCCGCAACTGGTCGGTTCCCTCGCTCAGGGCATCGCGAGCATCGGCCGCCTTCCCCTCCTGGGCACCCTGACGTACACCGGACCGGACGGCACGCACGCGGCACGGCGCAGCAACTCCGCCCAACGCCTCAGGGCACTGTCCGACGCCTTCGCCGTCTCGGGGGAGCTGGCCGAGGCGCTGGCCGCCTCTCCCGGCCCCGTCCTGCTCGTGGACGACTGCACCGACTCCGGCTGGACACTCGCGGTCGCCGCCCGACTGCTCCGCCGGGCAGGCAGCGAACAGGTTCTTCCGCTGGTTCTCGCCGCGGCGGGCTGAGGTTCGTTACAGGGACTCTTGCCCGAGGTGTGCGGCCCGGGCAGGGGAGTGATCGCGTGATCGCCGAGGTGGTCCAGGTGTCCGGGGCGCGTGGGCTGAGTTGGTTCCGTGCCGAACCTCATGTGGCGTGTCCCTGACCGGACTTATCCACAGGCTCAAGCGGAACATTGCGATTCGCGAGATCGTCAACGCATGACGAACCACAGCGAAACGACTGGATCCTTCGAAAACCATGAAAACGGTGACATCGACCCCACGGCGTACGACCGCCACGGCGCCGAGCACCAGGTCACCCTGCGGACCCCCGCCGAACTCGCCGACGCGCTGCCTTATCTGCTCGGGTATCGCCCCGAGGACAGCATCGTCCTCGTCGCCCTGCACGACAAAGACGGCCGGGGCCGGTTCGGCGGCAGGGCCCGGCTCGGCATTCCCGCCGGCGCGGACGACTGGGCCTCCGTGGCACGGCAGTTGGCCCACGGCCTCGTGACCGGCAGTGAGCGCAGGGGAACCAAGCCCGAGCAGATGATCGCCTACGTCTGTCAGGAACCGGCGCCGGGAGAGTCGGGTCGCCAGGTCATGCAACGCCTGGGCCCACTCGTGCAGAAGCTGCGGACCGAGTGCGGCCGACTCGACGTGACCGTGATCGAGGCGCTCTGCATCTCGGACGGCCGCTTCTGGTCGTACTGCTGCGCGACCGAGGGGTGTTGTCCGGTCGACGGCTCCCCGATGGGCCTGCCCGGCACCTCCGTACTGGCCGCGGCGGCGACCTACGCGGGGCTCCAAGTGCGCGGCACGCTAAGGGAGTTGCGGACCCGGCTGCTGCCTTGGGAGACGGCTGCCGCGCTCCAGCAGGAAGTCGCCCTGGACGCCGCCGGTATGGATCTGGTCCCGAGGATCCTCGACGACGTCAGCCGCGCGGACGCGGCGGAGGAGACGCTGGACCTCGCCCAGCGGATCCTGAGGCGCTTCGCCGCGGCACCGCACGTCTCCGGTGCACTCCACTCGGACTTCCGCGACGACGCACTGCTCGCCCACGATGAAGCCGCCAGGCTGATCCTCGGCCTCCAGGACCGTACGACCCGCGACCGCGCCGCCGAATGGATGGAGGGCGACGACGCGGTACCGGCCCTGCGCCTCTGGCGCGCACTGGCCCGCCGCTGCGTCGGACCGTACGGCGAGCACGCCGCGGCTCCGCTCACCCTCGCCGGCTGGGTCGCCTGGTCGACCGGCGACGACCTGGAGGCGAGGGAGGCCCTGGCCATGGCCCTGGGCGCAGACCCCGACTACCTGTTCGCCCGTCTCCTGCACCAGGCGTGCAACGAGGGCCTGGACCCGGAGTCGATTCGGCGGTGTTTGCGCGCGGAGCGGGTGGGGCGGGCAGGGGTGGCGGAAGTTGGAGAGGTCGCGGGCGCTGGCAGGTCGGTGGGGGTTGGAAAGGTCGCAGGCGCTGGAGGGGTGACGGAAGCCGGAGAGGTGGCGGGAGTTGGAGGAACTGCAGGCGCCGCAGGGACAGCTGGGGTTGGAGAGGCGACGGGCGCTGGAAGGGTGACGAAAGCCGAAGAGATGGCGGGAGTTGGAGGAGCGGCGGGAGTCGCACAGACAGCGGGAGTTGGCAAGGCGACGGGCACTGGAGGACCGACGGGTGCTGGAGAGGTGACGCGTGCTGGAAGGCAGGCCGCCGACGCTGAGGCCGCCGACGGTTCCCTGCGGCAGGGTGCGGGCGATCCCGGCGACGGTCCGGCGCCGGCGGAAGCCTCACCCGTAGCCTCCCGCCGTCGGCGACGCGCGCGTACCGCCGACGGAGCCGAGGGCCGTCCCCGTCCCGCGAGCGCGGACGGCCGCCGATCCGGGACGGACGGATCCCATCCGCGCACACCGGCGCAGCGCACCGCACGCCCCGGCACCACACGTGCACGGGCTCCTAGGAAGGGTGGTTCGCAGCGTTACGACACCTGCTCGGAGGCGCCGCAGCCGGGGAGCAACGGCGTTGAGGGGGACGGGTGATCAAGGGCTGGGGGAGCGGAGAACGGCCCCGCCGGTCCAGCGGTCGACTCGGTGCGTTCGGAGCTTGGTTCCACCGGGCCGTCCGGTTGCGGGCGGCGACTCCACACGCGGTCAGTGTCCCC
Organism: Streptomyces prunicolor; assembly: GCF_045162825.1. Taxonomy (NCBI): domain Bacteria; kingdom Bacillati; phylum Actinomycetota; class Actinomycetes; order Kitasatosporales; family Streptomycetaceae; genus Streptomyces; species Streptomyces prunicolor. Next base: position 8,056,817 of record NZ_CP108676.1, read on the forward strand.
AGCACGCGGGGCGGCGCTGGACTCACCGAGGGGCAGGCGGCGCGAGAAACGGGCGCGTGTGGTGGACGGACCGTGCGCCGGGTCGGCGGCCACTTGGACGGAGCGAATGGCGCCGGCTGTTCGTCTCCTCCGCCGAGCCGCCATTCGGTCGGCTTCCCGGGCCGCGGGCGTGACCAGGACGAGCCCGGCTCCGTTCACCTGAGTGGCGGAACGCCTGAACGGGTCGTGTCGCCGGACAGCCCTTGTCCTTCCGGAACCGTCCATCCGGCGCCGAACACGTCTGCGGCGCACAGAGCGCAGAAGAAGCCGCCCATGCACCAGCCGACTCCGCCCTCCGCTGCCGACGACCGCCCTGAATCCGGTGACCCCGAGCCGCGCCCGAGCCGGGGCGCCGGCTCATCGCCGCCGTACACGGGCACAGCCGATCCCGAACATCCACAGCACCCGTCCCATCGGCTGAACGCGCCGGTGAACTTGCCGCCGACGGCTACCAACAGGCCAGAAGGGTGGACACCCGGCCAGATCCGCCGCCCGCCTCAGCTCGCATCCCCACGCCAGTCGCCATCCACCTCCTCGCCCATCTCCCCGCCGAAAAACTCTCCACTGCACCTGCCACACCCGTCCCGCCCGGCACCCCGCCGCTCCCTCGAACTGCCTCCCACCCACACCACCCTGATCTGCGTGGCCCTCCCGGGCCTCGCCGTCTCCACCGACCAAGGGCAGCTGAACGGCCGGGGGTTGGAGGGGTTCTACCGCGCGGGTCGGCGCGTGCTCTCCCGCTGTCAGGTACGGGTGGCCGGACGCGAACCACTGGCAGTGCAGGCCAGGATGACGGCGGCCGACCGCGCCCGTTTCGTGGGGACCGTACGGGTGTCCCCGGACTGCGGCCCGGACCCGGACCTCGTCGTCGAGCGGACCCGGCACGCCGACGGCACCGAGCGCATCACCCTGCGCAGCGTCTCCCGGCGCCCGCTGCGCCTGCCGGTCGAGGTGGCGCTCGGCACCGACATGGCCGATCTGGGCGCGATCGCCGCAGGCAACACTGGGCCTGAACTGCCCGCCAGCGTGCACGACTCCGGCCTGCGCTGGTCCGGTGCCGCGGGCACCTCGACGGTCACGGCCGACCCACCGCCCGCCGACGCACTGGCCTCCGCAGGTCTCTTGCGCTGGGAGTTCGAACTGCCACCGGGTGACGCGGTGAGCGTGGAACTCCGGGTGCGGCCGGACGGCGCGGGACCGGTACGGGCCGTGGGTCACGGGGCGACCAGTCCCTTGGCCTCCGCACAGGCGACCGGCGACGACCCACGGGTCCAAGTGCTCCTGCGGACCAGCGTCGAGGACCTTCAGGCACTGCTGCTGCGCGACCCCGCGCACCCCTCCGACACCCACCTCGCGGCAGGGGCACCCTGGCGCTGCGGTCTGGCGCCGGTGGACTCGCTCATGGCGGCGCGGATGACGTTGCCTCTCGGCACGCGGCTCGCCGCGGGCACGCTGCGGACTCTCGCCCGCACCCAACTCCAGCGCGCTGGAGCACAGTTGGGCATGATTCCCGGACCGCGCCGTGACGCCGGCGCCCATCTGCCGCCGAGTTGCACGGGGACAGAGGCCACCCTGCTCTTCCCGGTGCTGCTCGCGGAGGCTCGCCGCTGGGGGCTCCCGGAGCAGGAGACACGGGAGTTGCTCCCGGCCGCCGAGCGCTGCCTGACCTGGTTGCGGACCACCGTGGGCGACGGCACGTATCTGCGCGACCCGCACCCGAGCGGCCCCGCCCGCTGCGAGACACAGGCCCACGCCCACCGGGCGGCGCTGCTCGGCGCCGATCTGCTCGACGCGTTCGGCAGACCCGGCGGTGTGGAACTGCGGCAGTGGGCCCAGGCGTTACGTACCGCCTTCCGCGCGGACTTCTGGATCGGGGACCTGGGCGGCGGCCGCCCGGCAGCTGCCCGGGCCCCTGATGGACGCCTCGTACCGCACCTCGGCGCGACCGCGGCCCACCTCCTCGACACCGGGCTCCTGGGCGGCGGCGAGTACGCGCCCGGCCTGCTCGACAAGGTCCGGGCCGAACAACTCGCCCGGCTGCTCGGAGGCCCGGCCATGGACTCGGGCTGGGGACTACGCGGCCTGGGCGTGAAGGAGCCGGGATACAGCCCGTTCAGTCACCGGGGCGGAGCCGTGCGGGTGGCGGAGACGGCGATGGCCGTCGCGGGCCTTGCAGCCGCCTCGTACGAGAAGGAGGCGACCTCGCTGCTGCGTGGCGTCCTCGCCGCGGCCGAGGCGTTCGGGCACCGGCTCCCCGAGATGTACGCGGGGGAGCAGCGCACGGACGGGAGCGCTCCCCTTCCGCACCCCGCGGCCTGCCGCCCGGCGGCCACGGCGGCGGCTGCCGGTGTGCTGCTGCTGACCACCCTCGCGGGCATCCGCCCCGACGCCCCCGCCCGCACGGTCACCCTCCGCCCGGTGCGCAGCGCGCCCCTGGGCGAGATCGGTCTGACCGGGCTGCGGATCGCGGGCGCCCCCTTCTCCGTACGAGTCGGCCGACTCGGTGTCGCCATGGTCGAGGAGGCGGCCGACGGCCTGCAATTGGGAGCGTGACCTCGTGCGAAGCCGCATCGGCCGACGCCCGGAGCGCAGGACCGCCCATGCATCGCACCGAAAAGGATCAGTCATGGCGGTACCGGCGAAGGGAGTGTTTATCGTCAGGCAGACGACTATGATCGCCGCATGTCCTACGACCCGTCAGCGTATCCGCCCTTCGCCGTCACCGTGGACCTGGTCGTGCTGACCGTGCGCCGCCATGCTCTGTGCGGGCTGGCGGTACGCAGGGGCGAGCCGCCGTTCCAGGGACGGTGGGCGCTTCCCGGCGGATTCGTGCGGGCCGACGAGGATCTGGCGCAGGCCGCGGCACGCGAACTGGCCGAGGAGACGGGACTGCGCGCCCACGACCCCGGCGCCCCCGCCCAGGACAACGGAGCGCATCTGGAGCAGCTCGCGACCTACGGCGACCCCAAGCGCGACCCGCGGATGCGCGTCGTCAGCGTCGCCCATCTCGCGCTCGCTCCCGACCTGCCCGCGCCCCGAGCCGGCGGCGACGCCAGTAACGCGCGCTGGGCGCCTGTCGAGGAGCTGCTGCAGCAAGCGGGGTTCGCACGCGACGGCGACCCCGTGGCACCCCTCGCCTTCGACCACACGCAGATCCTGTCCGACGGGGTGGAGCGTGCCCGTTCGAAGATCGAATACTCGTCCCTGGCCACGGCGTTCTGCCCCACCGAGTTCACCGTCGGCGAGCTGCGCCGCGTCTACGAGGCGGTGTGGGGCGTGGCGCTCGACCCACGCAACTTCCACCGCAAGGTGACCGGCACGCCCGGGTTTCTCGTCCCGACGGGCGGCACGACGACCCGTCAGGGCGGCCGCCCGGCACAGTTGTTCCGGGCCGGCGGGGCCACGCTGCTCAACCCGCCGATGCTGCGCCCCGAGGTATGACGCCGTAGCACCTCGACCGAGGCGGTCGACCGAGGCGATCAACCGTTGTGGAGCGGGCCGTTCGGTGCCCCGAAAAACGGACATAGCGCGCTATCTTGCTGTGGGTGATCCAGGCCTTCGGACTGACCAGCAACGCCCGCAAGGAGCATCCGCCCGCCGTCGACGACGTCTCCTTCGAGGCCCGTGCGGGCCGTGTCACCGCACTCCTCGGAGCCCCGGGCGCGGGCAAGACGGCCGCGCTCCGGCTCATGCTCGAACTCCAACAGGGACGTGGAATCACCTATTTCAGGGGCCGTCCCCTGCACCGCATCGCCCACCCGTCGCGCGAGGTCGGCGTCCTCCTGGGCGATGTGCCGGGTCATCCGGCCCGATCGGTCCGCGGCCACCTCCGCATGCTGTGCGCCGCGGCGGGTGTTCCGGCCCGGCGCGCCGACGAAGTCCTCGAAGTGGTCGGCATCGTCAGCCTGCGCGACGAACGCCTCGGCAGCCTCGCGCGCGGCATGGACCGCCGCCTCGGCCTCGCCTGCGCCCTGCTGTCCGACCCGCACACACTCGTGCTGGACGAACCCGCGGACGCCCTCTCCACCCGCGAAAGCCGTTGGCTGTACGGCATGTTGCGCGCGCACGCGGCCCAGGGCGGCACGGTCCTGTTCACCACCGCCGACCCCAAGGAGGCCGCCCGCAGCGCCGACCGGGTCGTCACCCTGGAGCAGGGCAGACTCGTCGCCGACCAGGAGGCCGGAGACTTCGCCCGCACCCGGCTGCGCCCCCGCGTCGCCGTCCGCAGCCCGCACGCCAACCGCCTTGCCGCCCTCCTCACCAAGGAGGCCCGTACCGCACACCGCTCCGTCGAAGTCGTACGGGAGGACGGCAACCGCCTTTCCGTGTACGGCAGTACGTGCGCCGACGTCGGTGAGACGGCGTTCCGGCACGACATCCTCGTGCACCAACTCGCGGACGAGGTCGGGGACATGGGGCCGGGCGCCGGAACGACCCTACGGAGCGAGGTAGAAATCGTCGACGAGCCGCGAGTGCCGGACACCTCGTCGACGGCCGAACTGCCATCGGCCCGCACTGACGCACCACTTGCCGAGCTGCCGACGCGACTCGCGGATGCGCGGCTCGCGGAGATGCCGCCGCCCTGCACAGTCCCGCTGCCTGCCGAGGCTCCGCCGCTCTCCACCGAACCGCTGCCTGCCGAGACGCCGACACCGTCCACCGGCACGCTTCCGGCCGAGACCGCACAGCCCCGCACCGCCGCGCACCTCGCCCCCAGTCCGCAGCCGCTCACCGCCCCGCTGCCCGTCGCCGAGGAACCGGAACCCGCCGCCGCACCCCACCCGCCGGACGAGACCCACACAGCCACTGCAAGCCCCGCCACCACAACCTCCCGGCTGGTTCCCCTCATCGACCCCGAGAAGTCTGCCGGTACTCATCCCCGCGCGCGTGCCTCACGCCCCTCGCAAGCCCTCACCCTCGACACCCTGCCCCCGCTCCCGCCCCCCATCTCCGTCCGCTCCACCCCCAGCCCGCTGCGCCCGCTCCGCTACGAGTTGCGTCGTGCCGCCGGTATCGGCACCGGGTTTCTGACCGGGGCCGCCGTGCTCGTCGTGTCCGCTCTCACCGCGCTGCTGTTGGCCCGCATCGGTCACACCCCGCAGCCGCGTCTGTTGGCCGCGTGGCCGCGGGAGTTGCCCCTGCCGCCCGCGGCGCTCGGTGCGGGACTGCTCGGGGCGTTCGCGTTCGGTGACGAGTTCCGCCACCCTGCCCTGGCGGCGGACCGCGGCACCGTGCCCCGCCGGATGGGGCTGCTCGTCGCGAAGCTCCTCGTCTCCGCGGCCACCGCGCTGCTGCTGGCGTTCCTCACGGTGGGCTGCGACGCCGAAGTGCTCTACCTCGTCTACGGACGGGAGCTCGCGCAAGTTCCCGTCGACTGGCTTTCGATGAGCGCGAGTTGGCTCGGCCTGGTCGTCGGCTGCGCCTGGGCCGGCGTTCTGGCCGCGGGCATCTTCCGGTCGACCACGGCCGGGCTCGCCGCGGTGGTCGCCGTACCGATTCTCGTCGTACCCCTCGTGCACAAGGCGTTGGAAGGGCCTGCCGTGCGAACCGCGGAAGGCTTTCCGCTGCGGTTGCGGAAGGTGTTGCTGCTGCAGTGGCCCTTCGGGGGAGAGCGTTACCTGTCCGCGGCGGCGCGGGTGATCGCCCAACCCGTGGGCGGGGCACTGACGTTGTCGCTGACCGCCCTGCTCTGCGCGTATCTGCTCACGACCCTGCGGAGCAGGGTCCGATGACGACCGTCCGCACCCTTCGGGTGCCGCTCTGCGCACAACTCCCCGCAGAAAGCCCATTTCTTTCCGATAAGGCGTCAATTGCGACGGTGTGAGCGATCACCCTTTCGTGTGCTTTTCACCAAAGACCTCAAGGGAGTTGGAGACAGCGCCGACAAAGGATCCGTGAGTACCCTTGCGCACACCATGATGACCGCCGCCCGCTCCGCAGACTCCGGTCTGGCCGGCCCGGGCGAACTCGACCGCTACCCCTATGCCGAGGCGCCCGTCACCGAGCGCCTCGGAGCCCCTTCCTGGGACGGTTCCGACCCCGAGCTGGGCCGCGTGGGCCGGCGTGCCGGGGGCAGCCGCGGACGCGGGCTGCACGGCCAACTCGTCCAGCAGCTGGGTCAGATGATCGTCTCCGGGGACCTGGGCGCCGACCGCCCGCTGGTGCCCGAGGAGATCGGCCAGCGTTTCGAGGTCTCCCGCACCGTCGTCCGTGAATCGCTCCGTGTCCTGGAGGCCAAGGGTCTGGTCAGTGCCCGGCCGAACGTCGGCACGCGCGTGCGTCCCGTCAGCGACTGGAACCTCCTGGACCCGGACATCATCGAGTGGCGCGCCTTCGGCCCGCAGCGCGACAACCAGCGCCGTGAGCTGAGCGAGCTGCGCTGGACGATCGAGCCGCTCGCCGCGCGCCTCGCCGCCGGGCACGGGCGCGAGGATGTCCAGCAGCGTCTCTCCGACATGGTCGAGATCATGAGTCACGCCATGGGGCAGGGTGACGCGCTGACCTTCTCCCGCGCGGACGCCGAGTTCCACTCGCTGCTCATCCAGGTCGCGGGCAACCGGATGCTGGAGCACCTTTCGGGGATCGTCTCCTCGGCCCTTCAGGTCTCCGGTGGCCCGGTGACGGGCTGTGACCGCCCGACCGACGCCTCCGTGGGGCACCATGCCCGGATCGCCGACGCCCTCGCGGCCGGCGACGGCGCGACGGCGGAGGCGGCCATGCGGCAGCTGCTCATCGTGCACCCCGAGCCGGAGCGTGTGGTGCCCGCCCCGCGCGAACACTGACGCGCGCGGGATGGCCGGCGCGGTCGAGGTGTGCCGCGTTCTCCTGGCGGCGCCCGGCCGGGGTGCCCGTCTTCCGCCGGACCCCGCAGGATCCTTCAGGGAATCCGGCGGGGTCCGGCGGTGCGACGGGGTGTCGGATCTCCTGGAGGAGCGCCTGTCGCGGCCGTGGGTGACCTCCTCTGCCCGTGTATGACCGTTTTTGAACGCTTACGGGGTGTGACTCGGGCCACGCAGATTGGGCGTAACGCTCGCGGGCACTGCGCGATGACCTAAGAGGTGACAGCCGCGGAAGGGAATACGGACGCCGTTCAAGGCGCTGTGTTTCTTCCCGGCCCCAGCCCGCGCCGTCGGCCCATCCCCAGTCGGCGGTCGTCGGTTCCTGTCCGTACCGGACGGGGCCGGAAGCCGTTTTCCATCGTTCCGAGAGGTTGTTCGTGTCGGCCAGCACATCCCGTACGCTCCCGCCGGAGATCGCCGAGTCCGTCTCTGTCATGGCGCTCATCGAGCGGGGAAAGGCTGAGGGGCAGATCGCCGGCGATGACGTGCGTCGGGCCTTCGAAGCTGACCAGATTCCGGCCACTCAGTGGAAGAACGTACTGCGCAGCCTCAACCAGATCCTCGAGGAAGAGGGTGTGACGCTGATGGTCAGTGCCGCGGAGCCCAAGCGCACCCGAAAGAGCGTCGCAGCGAAGAGTCCGGCCAAGCGCACCGCCACCAAGACGGTCGCCGCGAAGACGGTGACCGCCAAGAAGGCCACCGCCACCGCCACTCCGGCGGCACCCGTCGCCGACGCTTCCGTCGAGGACGACGCCGCCCAGAAGGTCGCTGCCAAGAAGACCGCGCCCGCCAAGAAGGCGGTCGCCAAGAAGGTCGCCGCCAAGAAGACGACGGCGGCGGCCAAGAAGACCAGTGCCAAGAAGGACGACGCCGAGGTAGTCGACGAAGAGGCGACCGAGGAGACCCCCGGCAAGACCGGGGACGAGCCCGAGGGTGCCGAGAGCGCCGGGTTCGTGCTCTCCGACGAGGACGAGGACGACGCGCCCGCGCAGCAGGTCGCCGCGGCCGGCGCCACCGCCGACCCCGTCAAGGACTACCTCAAGCAGATCGGCAAGGTCCCCCTCCTCAACGCCGAGCAGGAGGTCGAGCTCGCCAAGCGCATCGAGGCCGGTCTGTTCGCCGAGGACAAGCTGGCCAACGCCGACAAGCTCGCCCCCAAGCTCAAGCGCGAGCTGGAGATCATCGCCGAGGACGGCCGCCGCGCCAAGAACCACCTCCTGGAGGCCAACCTCCGTCTGGTGGTCTCCCTGGCCAAGCGCTACACCGGCCGCGGCATGCTCTTCCTGGACCTCATCCAGGAGGGCAACCTCGGTCTGATCCGCGCGGTCGAGAAGTTCGACTACACCAAGGGCTACAAGTTCTCCACGTACGCCACCTGGTGGATTCGTCAGGCGATCACCCGCGCGATGGCCGACCAGGCCCGCACCATCCGTATCCCGGTGCACATGGTCGAGGTCATCAACAAGCTCGCGCGCGTGCAGCGCCAGATGCTCCAGGACCTGGGCCGCGAGCCCACCCCGGAGGAGCTGGCCAAGGAACTCGACATGACCCCGGAGAAGGTCATCGAGGTCCAGAAATACGGCCGCGAGCCCATCTCGCTGCACACCCCCCTGGGCGAGGACGGCGACAGCGAGTTCGGTGACCTCATCGAGGACTCCGAAGCCGTCGTCCCGGCCGACGCGGTCAGCTTCACCCTTCTCCAGGAGCAGCTGCACTCCGTCCTGGACACCCTGTCCGAGCGTGAGGCCGGTGTGGTCTCGATGCGCTTCGGTCTCACCGACGGTCAGCCGAAGACCCTCGACGAGATCGGCAAGGTGTACGGGGTCACCCGTGAGCGCATCCGCCAGATCGAGTCCAAGACCATGTCGAAGCTGCGCCACCCGTCGCGTTCGCAGGTGCTGCGCGACTACCTCGACTAGGTCGTAGTCGTACGACACGGAAGGCCCGGTCTCCCCTCGGGGAGCCGGGCCTTCGTGTTGGCGCGGGTGCGGGGCGCGGCGCGCTGGATCACTCTGGGTCTTCAATGACCATCCCAGAGTGAGGAACGTGCATGCGTCGTCCCCTTGCCCGGGCGCTGACCCGGCCGCTGGTCCTGGCGGCCGCCGCGTCCGCCATACCGCTGGTCTCCGCGGCCCCTGTGGCCGCCGACAGCATCGTCGTCGGCGGGTTCCCGGTCGATGTCTCCGTGAGCCCCTGGACGGTGGCGCTGTCCAGTCGTGACCGGTTCGGGGGTACCCGGGCGGGCCAGTTCTGCGGCGGTGTGGCTGTGAGCCGGACCACCGTGCTGACCGCGGCCCACTGCATGGGCGACGACGTCCTGGGGGCGCCGCCGCACCGGGCGCGCGATCTCAAGGCCGTCACGGGCCGTACGGACCTGCTCTCGGCCCGGGGTCGGGAGATCGCCGTACGCGAGGTGTGGGTCAATCCGGGTTACGACGCCGTCAGCAACGCCGGCGACTTCGCCGTGCTCACCCTCGCCGATCCGCTGCCCCAGAGCTCGGTCATCGGGATGGCGGCTGCGGGCGACACGGCCTACGAACCGGGCACGGCCGCCACGGTCTACGGCTGGGGCGATCTCACCGGCAGTGGCGACTACGCGGGCAGCCTGCACGCGGCACGCCTGCATGTGCTGTCCGACGCGCGCTGCGAGGAGGCGTATCCGGGCGGCGCCGACGGCACCTACCTCCCCGAGTCCATGCTGTGCGCCGGAGAGGCTCAGGGAGGCCGTGACGCCTGTCAGGGGGACAGTGGGGGGCCGCTGGTCGCCCAGGGGCGGCTGATCGGGCTGGTGTCGTGGGGCAGCGGGTGCGGGCGGGCCGGGAGCCCCGGCGTCTACACCCGGGTCTCGGACGTCCTGCGGACACTCGGACGTCACCGCGGCTCGCCAGGGCCGCACAAGGGCGCCTGACGGCGTCTGAGAGGCGTTTGCGGGCATGAAAGACGGGCGGCCCCGCTCCTGTGGTTCAGGAGCGGGGCCGCCCGTCGCCGGCCTGGGCCGGTGCTGGCTCGTCGTGGACGCGAAGTGTCAGCGGTCTTCTTCAGGAACGCTTGCAGCAGGAGCGGAGGTCAGCCGCTCCGACTCGTCCTGTATCTCAGCGGCGATCTTCTTGAGTTCCGGCTCGAACTTGCGGCCGTGGTGGGCGCAGAAGAGCAGTTCTCCGCCGCTCAGCAGGACGACGCGCAGGTATGCCTGGGCGCCGCAGCGGTCGCAGCGATCGGCGGCCGTCAGTGGGCTCGCGGGGGTCAGAACAGTAGTCACGTCGCCTCTTCTCTAGCTCGACGAGCTGTCGTACCAGGGTCAACATCCAACCAGGCCGAAAACGTTCCCGCTCGTGGCCTTTTCTCGAAAAATTCTTCCGGGGCGGCTGTCTGCTGCCGGTTGGCGGCGAATGTGCCGTATTGCGTGTCTATGTGTCTGTACGGGTTCGCGCTGTGGGGTCAGGGTCGGGTCCACCCGGCTGGATTGCCGGTTGTTCATGAGGACGTGCCCGGAGCCTAAATGGTTCATGCCCCGAAGGGAACGTGATATGTACTTCACTCCATCGAGGGATCGAACAGGTATACGACCCTGGACTAGTGTGAGGAGGAGGCGAGGGTGGCGTTACAACGGCTCTACCAGGCCTCGGTACCCTCTGAGCGGCAACCGAAGCCGGGCCCTTACCCAAAAGGGCCTCATCTGAAATTCAGCGAGGAGCGAACCGCGTGACCGCCGAAACGTCCGTGCCGTCGACAGCGCTGCTGGCAGGAGCAGACCGGGACGGTTCCAACTACACCGCGCGGCACCTGCTCGTCCTTGAGGGGCTAGAGGCCGTACGCAAGCGCCCGGGTATGTACATCGGGTCGACCGACAGTCGTGGCCTGATGCACTGTCTGTGGGAGATCATCGACAACTCCGTGGACGAGGCCCTCGGGGGCTACTGCGACCACATCGAGGTGATCCTGCACGACGACGCCTCGGTGGAGGTCCGGGACAACGGCCGGGGCATCCCGGTCGACGTCGAGCCCAAGACCGGCCTCTCCGGTGTCGAGGTCGTCATGACCAAGCTGCACGCCGGCGGCAAGTTCGGCGGCGGCTCGTACGCCGCCTCCGGTGGTCTGCACGGCGTGGGCGCCTCCGTGGTGAACGCCCTGTCCGCGCGGCTGGACGTCGAGGTGGACCGCAGCGGCAACACTCACGCCATCAGCTTCCGGCGCGGTGTGCCGGGCTCCTTCTCGACCGCCGGTCCGGACGCCACGTTCGAGCCCGGAGGCCTGCGCAAGACCAAGCGGATCCCCAAGACCCGCACCGGCACGCGCGTGCGCTACTGGGCCGACCGCCAGATCTTCCTCAAGGACGCCAAGCTCTCCCTGGAGGGCCTGCACCAGCGGGCCCGGCAGACCGCGTTCCTGGTGCCCGGACTGACCATCGTCGTCCGCGACGAGTACGGCCTCGGTGAGGGCGGCAGCAAGGGGGAGGAGTCCTTCCGCTTCGACGGCGGCATCAGCGAGTTCTGCGAGTACCTGGCGAACGACAAGCCGGTCTGCGACGTACTGCGCCTGTCGGGCCAGGGCATCTTCAAGGAGACGGTGCCCGTCCTGGACGACCACGGCCAGATGACGCCCACCGAGGTCACGCGCGAGCTCGGCGTCGACATCGCCATGCGCTGGGGGACCGGTTACGACACGACGCTCAGGTCGTACGTGAACATCATCGCCACTCCCAAGGGCGGTACCCACGTCGCCGGCTTCGAGCAGGCCGTCGTCAAGACGATGAACGAGGTGGCGCGCGCCAAGAAGCTGCTGCGCGTCGCCGAGGACGACGTCGTCAAGGACGATGCCCTGGAGGGCCTCACCGCGGTCGTCACCGTCCGCCTCGCCGAACCGCAGTTCGAGGGCCAGACCAAGGAGGTGCTCGGTACGTCGGCGGCCCGCCGGATCGTCGCCAACGTGGTGGCCAAGGAGCTCAAGGACTTCCTGACCTCGACGAAGCGTGACGCGGCGGCCCAGGCCCGTGTGGTCATGGAGAAGGCCGTCGCCGCCGCACGCACGCGTATCGCGGCCCGGCAGCACAAGGACGCGCAGCGCCGCAAGACGGCCCTGGAGTCCTCCTCGCTGCCCGCCAAGCTCGCCGACTGCCGCAGCGACGACGTGGAGCGCAGCGAGCTGTTCATCGTCGAGGGAGACTCCGCGCTCGGTACGGCCAAGCTCGCCCGGAACTCCGAGTTCCAGGCGCTGCTGCCGATCCGCGGCAAGATCCTCAACGTCCAGAAGTCGTCCGTCACCGACATGCTGAAGAACGTCGAGTGCGGGGCGATCATCCAGGTCATAGGAGCGGGCTCGGGCCGCACCTTCGACATCGACGCGGCCCGCTACGGCAAGATCATCATGATGACCGACGCCGATGTGGACGGTTCCCACATCCGGTGTCTGCTCCTGACTCTGTTCCAGCGCTACATGCGGCCCATGGTCGAGGCCGGCCGGGTGTTCGCCGCGGTGCCGCCGCTGCACCGCATCGAACTCGTCCAGCCCAAGAAGGGCCAGGACAAGTACGTCTACACGTACTCGGACCGAGAGCTGCGCGAGAAGATGATGGAGTTCCAGAGCAAGGGCGTCCGGTACAAAGACTCCATCCAGCGCTACAAGGGTCTCGGTGAGATGGACGCCGACCAGCTGGCCGAGACGACGATGGACCCCCGTCACCGCACCCTGCGCCGGATCAACCTCTCCGACCTGGACGCGGCAGAGCAGGTCTTCGATCTGCTGATGGGCAATGACGTGGCACCGCGCAAGGAGTTCATCTCCAGCTCGGCCGCGACGCTGGACCGGTCGCGGATCGACGCCTGACCGCCGAGCCGGGTCCGGGTCCGATCTGACCTGACCTGACCGTTGAGCCGGGCCCAGGTCCGAACTGGGCCCGGGCCGCGGCTCGGAGGTTTGGACCCGGGCCGGATCCCTGTGCCCGGAAGGTTCGGCGAGGGCTCGGCGCGATCGCCCCGCTCCTGCCCCGGACCGTTGTCGCCCGCCTGGCCTCGGACCGCCGCCGGTCGGCTCCACCCGTGGGTGGAGATCCGGGCGGGCCGGAGATCCACCCACGATCCACCCTGGCGCCGATCTGCCCACCCGCGAATTTCCGTAGCGTCGAAGGCGTCGGCAGCGCTCGCCGCCGGCATCCTCTTCCGCTCACGGAGGCTCTGATGTCCGGGCTGGTCAACGCGTTGGTGATCGTGGCCGTCGTCGCGGTGGTGATCGTGCGGCAGTTCCGCGCCCGTCGGATCGACACCGACCGGCGCTGGTGGCTCCTCCCCGCGATCCTCGCCGTCGTGGCGCTGCGCCAGCCCGGCATACTCGACGCCCACCACCACACCGGGTCGGCCCTCCTGCTCGCCGTCGAGCTGGTCGTCGGGCTGGTCACCGGAGCCGGCTGGGCCTGGACCACGCGCCTGTGGGTCGAGACGGACGGTTCCGTGTGGAGCAAGAGCACCAAGGCGAGCGGGGGCGTCTGGATCGTCGGCATAGCCCTGCGCGTCGGCCTCATGGCCCTGGGCGCGGTCGCGGGTGTGCACCAGAACAGCTCGGCCCTGATGCTCGGTCTCGCGGCAACGCTGCTGGTCCGCTCCGGGGTCCTGGCCTGGCGGGCCCAGTCGTTCACCGGGTCGGCAGGGTCTGCCCCGGCGTACGGTTTCGGCATGGCGCGTCCCGCCCGGAAGGAGCGCGTGTGACGGAGAACGCCTGGACGCGCTGGCCCTCACGGGAGGCGCTGGGCCGAGAGGGAGTCTCACGGCCCCGGCGTCTGCTCGCCTGGGCCGTCCGGCTGCTGGTGATCGGCGTGCTCCTGGGGGGCGCGCTCACCGGCAGTCACGTCCACGGCTGGGCGCTGGCCGGAGGTGCGGTCGGCATCGTGCTGGCGGCGGTCGTCGGCTGGGCGTTCTGGCGCACGACTCTCGCCCACAGGCTCTGGCCGTCGGTGGCACTCATGGCCGTGCTCCTCGGGATGGCGGTCGGGGGACAGGCAGCCGGTTTCACGGTCCCGGCCCTCGTCATCTGGTGCGGCTGCGCGGTCAGTTCGCTGGAGCGGCTGCCCATCGCGGTCGCCGTGCCGGTGACCGCGGTGTCCCTCGCGATCTTCGCCGCGGTCAACAACGACGTGTGGCTGACCACTGCGGTCACCACGGCCGGGTTGGCCCTTGCCGGATACACGCTCCGCCTCGACGCCGAGGCCCGGGGCAACGCCCAGCGGCTGCTCACCCAGGAGCGCATGGCACGTACTGCCGAGGCGGAGTCCGCCGCGCTCGACGAACGGGCCCGTATCGCCCGGGAGATCCACGACGTGCTGGCCCACAGCCTCTCGGCGCAGCTCGTGCACCTGGAGGCGGCCAGACTGCTGATCGAGCGGGGCGCCGACCGGGAGACGATCCTGGAACGGGTCGTGGCGGCACGGGGGATGGCCCGCGACGGCCTGGTGGAGACCCGGCAGGCCCTGTCCGCGCTGCGGGGCGAGATGAGCCCGCTGGAGGACTTCCTGACCGAGATCGTCGGTACGACGGGCCGTGCCGAGGTCACCGTTACGGGTGACCGGAGACAACTCCCTGCCGAGGCCTCGCAGGCCGTGCGCCGGGTCGCCCAGGAGGCCCTGACGAACGTCCGCAAGCACGCCCCGGGCGCCAAAGTGCTGGTCACATTGGACTACGGCGAACACGAAGTGACCCTGGACGTACGGGACTCGGGCGGCTCGCCCGGCGAACTCACCGGGGCGGGAGGTGGATACGGTCTGCTGGGCATGCGGGAACGCGCCGAGCTGCTGGGCGGTTCCTTGTTGGCCGGACCGGACGAGGAGGGATTCGTGGTGACGCTGAAGGTGCCCGCATGACGGAGGAGGCCGTGAGGAGACCCGCGCGGGTCGTGGTCGCGGACGACCAGACCGTCGTACGGGAAGGCATCGTGATGCTGTTGGGGCTGCTGTCCGGGATCGAGGTCGTCGGCGCTGCCGCCGACGGGGACGAGGCGGTGCGGCTCGTCGCCGAACTCGCCCCGGATGTCGTCCTGATGGACCTGCGCATGCCGCGCTGCGACGGCGTCGAGGCCACGCGGCGGATCCGCGCGGAGCATCCCGGGACACAGGTCGTGGTGCTCACGACGTTCGCGGACGACGCCTCGCTGTTCCCGGCGCTGCGTGCGGGGGCGCGCGGCTATCTCACCAAGGACGCGGGCGGCGACGAGATCGTACGGGCCGTGGAGAGCGTGCTGTCGGGGGACGCGGGGCTGTCGCCGAGCATTCAACGGCGTTTGCTGGAGCGGCTGTCGGAGCCCGAGCCGCCGCCGCAGTCGGGGCCCGCCGAGCCGCCGGACGGGCTCACCGCGCGGGAGACCGAGGTGCTGCTGCTGATCGCCGAGGGCCTGACCAACCAGGAGATCGCCCGCACGCTGCATGTCTCCACGGCGACCGTGAAGACCCACATCAACAACCTGTTCGCCAAGACGGGGCTCAAGGACCGTGCGCAGGCGGTGCGTTACGCCTACGGCAAGGGACTGGTGCGGCCACCCGCGGGTTGAGTCACCCGCGGGTTGAGTCACCTGATGGGGTGAAGACAGCGGAGAAGAAGAGTCGGGGATCTTCCCGTTCTGTCCATCCTTGGGCATGCAGTCAAGCAACGGTCGTTCCCGCGGTGGCGGGAGTGGTCACGAGAGTCCGGCCGAGAACCACGAAGGTCATGACCTGACCCCTGCCGAGGCAACCGGAAAGGTGAGGTACCACGACCCTTGGTACGACGCGCTCGCGTCCGGCTGGGGCGAGACGGACGGCACGGGCGGGCCCGCGCCCGAAGTGCCCGCCGCGCGTCGGGAGGACGCGGACCACGCGGTCCGCGCGGGCGATGTCTATCTGGAGGTGCAGCGCAGCGCGGCCTTCCAGGAGGTGCGCGGCCGGTATCTGCGGTTCGTGGTGCCGGCCACCGTCGTCTTCTTCACCTGGTACGTCGCCTATGTGGTGACGGCGACGGCGGCGCCCGGATTCATGGCCCGGCCGGTGGCCGGCGCGGTGAACGTGGGGATGGTCGCGGGACTGGGTCAGTTCCTCACCACCTTCCTGCTCACCTGGGCCTACGCCCGGCACGCGCGGCTGCGCAGGGACCGGGCCGCGCTCGAACTGCGCTGGGACACACAGGAACTGACACGAGGCATTCGAGGCGGTACGTCGTGACCGGGAACCATCAGACGCTGGCGCTGCTGCTGTTCAGCGCGTTCATCGCGGTCACCCTAGGGATCACCACCTGGGTGAGCCGCAACCGGCATGGTTCGGAGGAGGAGTTCTACGCGGGCGGGCGGCTCTTCTCCCCGATGGAGAATGGTTTTGCCATCTCGGGTGATTATCTGTCCGCAGCCTCGTTCCTCGGGGTCACCGGGCTCATCGCGCTGTTCGGCTACGACGGCCTGCTGTACGTGGTGGGCTTCTTCGTCGCCTGGCTCATGGTGTTGTTCCTCGTCGCCGAACTGGTGCGCAACTGCGGGCGGTTCACGCTCGCCGACGTGGTCGCCGCGCGGATGAGCGAGCGGCCGGTGCGGATCGCGGCGGGAACTTCCTCGGTCACCGTGTCCGTTCTGTATCTGGTGGCGCAGATGGTGGGCGCGGGCAGCCTGGTCTCGCTGCTGCTGGGCGGGACGAGCGCGGCCGCGCGGGCCTGGACCGTCATCGGCGTCGGGGCGCTCATGGTGATCTATGTGTCGATGGGAGGGATGCGGGCCACCACCTGGATCCAGATCGTCAAGGCGGTCCTGATGATGAGCGGCACCATCGCGCTGACGGTGCTGACCCTGGTGCGCTTCCACGGGAACCTGAACCACCTGCTGCTCACGGCCGCCGCGCGCAGCGGTCACGGCGCCGCCTTCCTGGCGCCGGGGCTCAAGTACGGCGGGGACTGGACCGCGCGGTTCGACTTCATCAGCCTCGGCCTCGCGCTGGTGCTGGGCACGGCCGGGCTGCCGCACATCCTGTCCCGCTTCTACACCGTGCCGACCGCACGCGCCGCGCGCCGTTCGGTGGTGTGGTCGATCGGGCTCATCGGCGCGTTCTACCTGATGACGATCATCCTCGGCTTCGCCGCCGCGGCGGTCGTGGGACCGGACACCCTTCGGAAGTCGAACGAGGCAGGGAACACGGCGGTCCCGCTGCTCGCCCTCGACCTCGGCGGAGGAGCCGATTCCACCGGAGGCACCGTCCTGTTCGCGATCGTCGCGGCCGTGGCCTTCGCCACCATCCTCGCGGTGGTGGCCGGGATCACCCTGGCCTCCTCGGCATCCGTGGCGCACGACCTGTACGCGTCGCTGCGGCGCCCGAACGCCAAGCCGCGCAGTGAGGTGGCCGTGGCACGGGTCGCCGCGGTCGGCATCGGTGTCGCGGCGATCGGGCTCGGCC
The DNA here is from genome assembly GCF_045162825.1 of Streptomyces prunicolor. Lineage (NCBI taxonomy): Bacteria > Bacillati > Actinomycetota > Actinomycetes > Kitasatosporales > Streptomycetaceae > Streptomyces > Streptomyces prunicolor. The sequence goes on from NZ_CP108676.1 coordinate 8,074,082, forward strand.
TCATCGCCAGGAACCTCAACGTCGCCTTCCTGGTGGGCCTCGCCTTCGCAGTCGCCGCCTCCGCGAACCTCCCGGTGCTGCTCTACTCCCTGTTCTGGCGCGGCTTCACGACCCGCGGCGCCGTGTGGGCCGTATACGGCGGACTGATCCCTGCACTGGCGCTCGTGCTGCTGTCGCCGGTCGTGTCGGGCAGTCCCGAATCGCTGTTCCCGGGCATCGACTTCCAGTTCTTCCCGCTGCAGAACCCCGGCCTCGTCTCGATCCCGCTGGGCTTCCTGGCCGGCTGGCTCGGCACGGTCACCTCCACGGAGGTCCCGGACGAGGCCAAGCACGCGGAGACCGAGGTACGGGCGCTGACGGGGGCGGGGGCCGTCTAACGGAGGCCTGTGTGTCGTAGCCACGCCCGATTGTGCGGTTGTCGCGTGGCTACGGCGCCACCCAGGCGTAGCGGTGTTCCGGGCGGCCCGTGTCGCCGTACTTGAGGGAGAGGCGGAGGCGGCCGGCCTGTTCCAGGTGGCGGAGGTAGCGCTGGGCCGTGGAGCGGCTCAGGCCGGTCTCGGCGGCGACCTCGTGGGCCGAGAGCGGGTGGCCGGCGCTGTGCAGGACGCCGCAGATCAGGTCGGTGGTCGGTTCCGAGTGGCCGCTGGGCAGGCCGGGGGAGGCCGGCGCGGTCGTCGTGCGCAGCGCGCCGAAGATGCGGTCGACCTGCTCCTGGCCGGCGATGCCGCGGCCGCCGACGCGGTCGACGGTGCGGCGCAGCGCGGCGTACGAGTCGAGGCGGGTACGCAGCGCGGCGAAGGTGAACGGCTTGACCAGGTAGTGCAGGGCGCCCAGGCGCATCGCCCGCTGCACGGTCGTCACATCGCTGGCCGCCGTGATCATGATGACGTCGGTCGTGTGGCCCTGTTGGCGCATGCGGTGGACGAGTTCGAGACCCGTCTGGTCGGGCAGATAGTGGTCGAGCAGCACCAGGTCGATCGTCCCGCGCTCCACGGTGGCCAGCGCCTGGGCAGCGCTGTGCGCGCGGGCGGCGACCCGGAAACCGGGAACCTTTCCCACGTACTTGGCGTTGATCTCGGCGACGCGGAAGTCGTCGTCCACGACCATGACGTCAATCATTGGGCCTCTTTCCTCAAGGCCAGGCGAGCGTTAAGCCCGTGTTTCGGCTCCGCAGTTGTAGCGCGAGCAAAACGAGCACAACAGGCTCTTGCGAGCAAAAGAACGGCTTGCGCCCAGAAGACTGCTGTTGTGGTGCGCGCCACATCTACGGTCCCGGCCATGAGCGCAGACACCAGCCCCGCCATCGAGCTGCGGGGCGCGAGCAAGACCTTCAGGACCCCGTCGGGGGGTCTGCACACGGCCGTACGGGGGCTTGATCTCACCGTCGGGCGTGGCGAGTTCGTGGCGGTCGTCGGCCCCACCGGCTGCGGCAAGTCGACCACGCTGACCCTCGTCAGCGGGCTGGAAGAGCCCTCCGAGGGCGATGTCCTGGTCGCCGGGGAGCCCGTCTCCGGCGTCGGCGACAAGGTCGGTTTCGTCTTCCAGCAGGACGCCACCTTCCCCTGGCGCACGGTGCTGTCCAACGTCATGGCGGGCCCGCGCTTCCGCGGCGTACCCAAGGCGGAGGCCAAGGCGAAGGCGCGTGAGTGGCTGGCCCGGGTCGGGCTGTCCGCCTTCGAGGACCGCTATCCGCACCAGCTCTCCGGCGGTATGCGCAAGCGCGTCGCGCTCGCCGCGACCTTCGTCAACGACCCCGAGATCCTGCTCATGGACGAGCCGTTCTCGGCGCTCGACGTGCAGACCAGGGCTCTGATGTCGGACGAGCTCCTGGAGCTGTGGGAGGGCACCGGCGCCTCGGTCGTCTTCGTCACCCACGACCTGGAGGAGTCCATCGCGCTGGCCGACAGGGTCGTCGTGATGACCGCCGGGCCCGCCACCGTGAAGCAGGTCTTCGACATCGACCTGCCGCGGCCCCGCAAGGTCGAATCCGTGCGCCTGGAGCCGCGGTTCATCGAGATCTACCGCGAGATCTGGGAGTCGCTCGGCGAAGAGGTCCGCATCACACGCGAGAGGGGTGCGGCCAATGTCGCCTGACGTCATGCCCGAGGACAAGGTCCTGCCGACCACGGCCGAGCCCGGCACCAAGTCGGACCGCGCGCATTCACGCGCGCGTGCGGCCCGCAGACGCACACTCGTCATCGTCGCCGCGCGCGTACTGCTCCTGGCCGCGGTGCTCGGTCTGTGGGAATGGCTCTCCCGGGCCAAGGTCATCGATCCGTTCAACTTCTCGATGCCCTCGAAGATCTGGGACCAGATCTACACCTGGGTGACGCACGGGACCGCGCTCGGATCCCTGGGCGAGCAGATCTGGTACACGCTCCAGGAGGCGCTGCTCGGCTGGGTCATCGGGGTCATCGCCGGTGTCGTGTTCGGCATCGCGCTCGGGCGGATCACCTTGCTCGCCGACATACTTGGTCCATACATCAAGGTGCTCAACTCGCTACCGAGGATCGTCCTCGCCCCGATCTTCGTGATCTGGTTCGGACTCGGACCGGCCTCGAAGGTCGCCTCCGCTGTCGTCCTCGTCTTCTTCCCGGTGTTCTTCAACGCCTTCCAGGGCGCCCGCGAAGTCGACCGCAATCTGATCGCCAACGCCCGCATCCTCGGCGCGAGCGACCGCAAGGTGACGCTCCAGGTGGTCATCCCGTCCGCGACCTCCTGGATCTTCACCAGCCTCCACGTCAGCTTCGGCTTCGCCCTCATCGGCGCGATCGTCGGCGAGTACATCGGCGCCACCAAGGGCATCGGCCTGCTCGTCGCGCAGTCCCAGGGCACCTTCAACGCGGCCGGTGTGTACGCCGCGATGGTGATCCTCGCGGTCGTCGCCCTCGTCGCCGAAGGGCTGCTCACCTTCGCCGAGAACCGCATCTTCCGCTGGAAGCCGTCGGGCTCCGACAGCTGAACGGCCCCTCGCCGCAAGCCCGTTGAAGAGCCCCCTTCCTCCCCGCACCGCACCCTCACAAGGACGTGAACCGCCATGCGCAAGACCGCCAGATACACCGCCCTGGCCGCCTCGGGCCTGCTCGCCCTCTCCTCGCTCACCGCCTGCGCCAACGACGCGGCCAGCACCGCCTCCACGGGCTCAGGCAGCAAGGGCGACGGCAAGGGCGTGAAGGTCAAGATCATGGTCGGTGGCCTGGACAAGGTCATCTACCTGCCCGCGATGCTCACCCAGCGACTCGGCTACTTCGACGCCGAGGGCCTCGACGTCGAGCTGCTGAGCGAACCGGCCGGCGTCCAGGCCGAGACCGCGCTCGTCTCCGGGCAGGTCCAGGGAGCCGTCGGCTTCTACGACCACACGCTCGACCTGCAGGTCAAGGGCAAGTCGGTCGAGTCCGTGGTGCAGTTCTCGCAGGCGCCCGGCGAGGTGGAGGTCGTCTCCACCAAGTCGGCGGGGAAGGTCAAGTCGGCCAAGGACTTCAAGGGCAAGAAGCTCGGCGTGACCGGCCTCGGCTCCTCCACCGACTTCCTCACCAAGTACCTCGCCGTCAAGAACGGCGTCAACGTCAGCGAGTTCACCCCGGTCGCCGTGGGCGCGGGACCGACCTTCGTCGCGGCGCTCCAACAGGGCTCCATAGACGCCGGTATGACGACCGACCCGACCGTCGCCACGATCCTCGACAAGAAGGCCGGCAAGATCCTCGTCGACATGCGGACGCCCGAGGGATCGCAGGCGGCGCTCGGTGGACCGTACCCGTCGTCAAGTCTGTACATGCAGACGGACTGGGTGAACAGCCACAAGTCAACTGTGCAGAAGATGGTCAATGCATTCGTCAAGACGCTCACGTGGATGTCCACCCACAGCGCGACCGAGATCGCCGACAAGATGCCGGCCGACTACTCCCAGGGTGACAAGGCCCTCTACGCCGCCGCGATCAAGAGCACGCTGCCGATGTTCACCAAGGACGGCGTGATGCCGACGAACGGCCCGGAGACCGTCGAGAAGGTGCTCAAGGCATTCAACCCGACCATCAAGAACGCCGATGTGGACCTCGACAAGACGTACACGACCGAGTTCGTGAAGAACGCCACAGGCTGACGGCCGCGCGGTCGGCATCCGTAAAGAAGGCAAGGGGTACGGCCCCTTCCCCCGCCCCAACGGCCGTGCCCTCAGGCGCGGGTCGCCCACACGTAACGGTGTTCCGGGCGGCCCGCGTCGCCGTATTTGAGGGTCAGCCTGGCCCGACCGGTGCGCTCCAGGAGCTTCAGATAGCGCTGGGCGGTCTGCCGGCTCACGCCCGTGCGGTCGGCGATCTCCTGGGCGGACAAGGGGCTTTCGGCGTTCATCAGGGACCGGCGCACGAGTTCCGCCGTGGTGGGGGAGTGCCCTTTGGGCAGCCCGGGCTCCGAGGGCGTGGACAGGGCGCCGAAGATGCGGTCCACCTCGGCCTGTTCGGCCTCGCCGCCGCCGTCGAGGGTGCGGCGCAGTTCGGCGTACGCCTCCAACTTGGCCCGCAGGCCCGCGAAGGCGAACGGCTTGACCAGGTATTGCAGCGCGCCCTGCCGCATCGCCGCCTGTACGGTCGTCACGTCCCGGGCCGCCGTCACCATGATCACGTCCGTCTGGAGGCCGCGCCGGCGCATCTCCTGGACGACCGCCAGGCCCGTCTCGTCGGGCAGGTAGTGGTCCAGTAGGACCAGGTCGAGGCGGGGCAGCGTCTCCAACTGGCGTAGCGTCTCAGCCGCGTTGTGGGCCTCGCCGGCCACGTGGAAGCCCGGCACCTTCTCCACGTAGGCCGCGTTGACCTGTGCGACCCGGGTGTCGTCGTCCACGACCAGGACCTCGATCATCGCGACTCCTCCTCGGCGGCGGGCTCCCCGGGGGCGGTGAGGGCGGGTTCCAGGTCCGGTTCGGTCAGCGCCTCGGTCAGTGCCTCCGGCAGGATGACCACGAACTCCGCGCCTCCGCCGAACGCCTCCGTCACCACCGCGCTGCCGCCCTGCCGTTCGGCGAGCCGACGCACCAGGGAGAGCCCGATACCGCGCTTGCCGTGGGCAGGGGGCTTCTTCGTGGACCAGCCCTCGGTGAAGATCAACTCCCGTTGTTCCTCCGGGATTCCGGGGCCCGTGTCGCGCACCCGGAGCACGGCCGTACGCCCCTCCGTCCGCAATTCGACCTCCACGCGTGCGTGCGGTGTGCCCGCGACGGCGTCGAGTGCGTTGTCCACCAGGTTGCCGACGACAGTTACCAGCCCGCGCGGGTCGATCAACCGGTCGGGCAGCCAGGTCCGGTCGGAGATCCACAGGGCGACACCCCGCTCGGCCGCGACGGTCGCCTTGCCCACCAACAGGGCGGCGATCAGCGGGTCCTGGATCTTCTCGGTGACCTGCTCGGCGGTGGCCCGGTGATCACCGACCACCTCCCCGACGAAGTCCACGGCATCGTCGTACATCTCCAGTTCGAGCAGCCCCAACAGGGTGTGCATACGGTTGGCGTGCTCGTGGTCCTGGGCGCGCAGGGCGTCGATCAGGCCGTGCGTCGAGTCCAATTCCCGGCCGAGCTGCTCCAGCTCGGTGCGGTCGCGCAGGGTGGCGACGGCGCCGCCGTCGTCGGTGGGCATCCGGTTGGTGACCAGGACCCGTTGGCCGCGGACGGCGAGCAGATCGGTGCCGGTCACCCGGCCGGCCAGGACGTCGGTCGTACGGCCCTCACCCAGCGCCTCGTCCAGGGACCGGCCGACCGCCTCGTCACCGATGCCCAGCAGGCGCCGCGCCTCGTCGTTCAGGAGCCGTATGCGGCCCGCTCGGTCCAGGGCGACGACGCCCTCCCGGATGCCGTGCAGCATCGCCTCGCGCTCCGAGAGCAGCGCCGAGATGTCCGAGAAGGCCAGGTCCCGGGTCTGTCGCTGGACCCGCCGGGAGATCAGCCAGGCCGCCAGCGCACCGACGGCGAGAGCGCCCCCGGCGTACGCCAGCAGCCCCGGGATCGCGCTGATCAACTGTGCACGGACGCTGTCGTACTTGATGCCCACCGAGACGGCCCCCACGACCGTGCCGTCGGCGTCCCGGAGGGGCACCTTCCCGCGGGCCGAGCGGCCCAGGGTGCCCTTGTCGATCTCCTTGACCTCCTGACCGGCCAGGGGCTGGCCGGGAGAGGTCGAGACGAACCGGCCGATCTCGCTCGGGGTCGTGTGCGACCACCGCATGCCCCGCCAGTCCATCACCACCACGTACTCGGCCTGGGTGGCCTTCCGGATCCGCTCGGCCTCCTTCTGTACGGGTCCGTCCACGGTCGGAGGGGTGTCCTGGATGTCCTTGACGATCTGCGGCTGCTGCGCGGTGGTCTGGGCGATGGCCAGGGCACGGTTCATCGCCTCCTGGTCCAGCTGTTTGCTCAGCGGCGCGAGGAACAGCCCGGTCGCCAGGACCGCGACTCCCGCGGCGATCGCCAGCTGCATCAGCAGCACCTGCGAGAACACCCGCCGCGGCAGCCCGAGGCGACGGCGGCGTGCGGGGGGAGTGGGGCTCATACCCCTGACGGTACGTGGCGGGGCGGGGGCGGCCCCAGGGGTGTGGCGTGGATCTCTTGACCAATTCTTGGGGAAACCGGCTTCCAGGAGAGGGCGGTTTTCTGTACAAGGCCCCCAGGAGACGCGGTGTCGGGCGGGTCAGCCCGCCAGTGCCGTCGTCAGCTCGCGCACCATCACCACGTCCATCCGCGCGGGTGCGCCGAGAACCGACGCCCCGCAGCTCTCCGGGCGGGGCGGAAGCGACGCCCCCTGGGCGACGATCACGCGCCAGTGCCGTCCGTCGACGTGCGCGACGGTCACCTCCCAGCGCGGTGCGCCGCCGTCGGTCCGTACGACGCTCAGGGCGTCCATCGCGTATTCGCCCGCCGCCCTCCGCACGGCCAGCTCCGCCGCCTGTCCGGGCCGCTCCCAGGCCGAAGCACCCCGGCAGCCCTCGACGACCACACGGCCCTCCTGGACGCCCTGGAGGATCTCCTTGATGCCGTGCGCCTGGACCCGCCCGTACGCGTAGCCGTACGGCAGCACGAGCACCGTAGGCGAGAAGCGGTGACCGCCCAGGTGGGTGACCTCCCAGGCGCCCTCGACCCCGGAGGCGGCCAGTTCGGCCGCGAGGGGACGGCCGAGGAGAGCGCAGCAGCGGTCGCGCTTGCCGTTGGTGCAGACAAGGGCGAGTGGGTCACCGGTGTGGGCCCGCCCGCCGAGTGCCGAGCCGAACGAGTGCGGGTCACCCGCGCCGAGGGAGGCGAAGTCCAGGGCGAGCAGCTGCTCCGGGTCGGTGGTCGTGGCGCTGTGCAGCCATACGCTTCCGGGAACTGTGTGGGCCGCATACACCTGGCGTACCCGTGACGGCGCGGGGTCGGCGTGCCGCCCGGGGCGGCGGATGAGCGCGATCCGTACGCCGGTGTTCGCGGCGGCCGCTTCCAGGGCACGCCCCAGCGTGGGGTCCAGGTGGCTCGAAGTGAGCGCTTTGGCACCCCAAGGACCGGGCTGTTCCAGCAGCAGCCACGTCGTCGCCGTGGCCGCGGTTCCGGAAATGGGCTCGTCGAGGTCCCGAGAGACGGTCGCGCACGTACTCACAGAGGTGAGCCTAACCTGACTTGACCCAGGGTGACTTCCGGCCGCGCTCGTGTCCTACTCCGGTAGTGGTTGAGGCGGCCTGGGGCCCACGTAGTGACCGCTGGGCCGCATGCGCAGCGGGCGCTCGCCGTACTCCTCCAGAGCGTGCGCGATCCAGCCCGCCGTACGGGCGACGGCGAAGACCGTCTCGCCCGCCGTGGAAGGCATTCCCGAGGAGACGGTCAGTACGGCGAGTGCCAGGTCCACGTTGACGTACAGCGGGGTGTGGCGGGCGGTGGTGGCGACGATGTCACGGGCCGCGGCGAGGGCGGGCCCGGCGCCCGGGAGCTCCTTCAGGAGAGCGAACAGGGCGCGCGCGCGTGGGTCTTCGCCCGGGTACAGCCTGTGCCCGAGTCCGGGGATACGGCGGCCCGCGCGCAGTTCGTCCGCGATCACCGGGGCCGCGTCGCCCTGGTCGAGCACGTCGAGCAGCAGCCGGTGCGCCAGGCCGCTGGCGGCGCCGTGCAGGGGGCCTTCAAGGACCCCCAGGCCGGAGGAGACGGCCGCGTAGGGGTGGGCGCGGGCCGAGGCGGCGACACGCACCGCGAGCGTGGACGCGGCCAGATCGTGGTCGACGAGCAGGCCAAGTGCCGTGTCCAGGACGCGCAGTGACGGCTCGTCAGCCGGCCGTCCGCTCAGCCGTGCCCATAGGCGGTGTGCAAGCGGACCCGCGTCGCGATGCGCGCGCCGTACCGGCGGCAGGGCCGCGACGAGGGTGGGGATGAGGATGCGCGCGGTGCCGAGCACGGCGTCCTCGGACAGGTCGAAGCGCAGCGGGTCGGCGGTCGCCGCCGCGATGGCCGCGACCCGCAACCGGTCGGTGGGGCCGGTGTGTTCGGGCAGCGCGTCGACGGCGCGACGGGCGACGGCGACGGCCGCCTTGGGCGCGGTGAACGTGATCCCGGGGCGCAACTCCCCGGTCCACAGCCACTCGGCGATCTCCTCGTAGGAGTGGCGCGCGGCCAGCTCGGTCGCGTCGACGCCCCGGAAGTAGTACCGGTCCTTGTCGATGAGCGTGATGCGGGTCCGCACGGACAGCTCGCCCCCGGACCCCGAACTGCCGCTGCTCTCCCGCCTGTTGCGCCGGGCGAGCGCCTCCACCTCCTTGGCGTCGAAGGTGCTGCCCCGGCCGCCGGGCTCGCGCCTGCTGCTCAGCTGCCCGCGACTCACGTACGCGTACACGGTGTCGGGCTTCACGCCGAGCAGCTCGGCGGTCTCCTTGGTGGTCAGCCGTCGCTCGGGGTGACCGGGAGCGGGTTCTTGATCGCGCATGGAGGCCACGGTATCCATCCCTTGCATATATTGATTCAATCAATATTGACAGAGATTGAGTCAACCATGGACATTTGAATCAAGTCCAGGGAGGAAACATGTCCGTCAACAGGGCCGCAGCCACTCGTATCGAGGTTCCGCGGGGACTCGCGGGCGTCGTCGTCACCGACACCCGAATCGGTGACGTCCGAGGGATCGAGGGCTTCTACCACTACCGCCAGTACTCCGCCGTCGAGCTCGCGCAGACCCGCGGCTTCGAGGACGTCTGGCATCTCCTCGCGTACGGCGAACTGCCGGACGCGGACCGGAGCCCCGCCTTCGCCGCCGAGACGGCCGCGCTGCGCCGGCTGCCCGACGAGGTGCGGGCCGCGCTGCCCGCCGTGGCGGCGGCGAGCGGGACGTCCGGACCGCTGTCCGGGATGCGTACGGCGCTGTCGCTGCTCGGCGCGGCGAAGGGCTTCCGGCCGGTGTACGACATCGCCGCGGACGCGCGCCGCAGGGACACCCTCGTGGCCTCCGCGGCCGTACCGACACTGCTGACCGCGCTGTACCGGCTAGGGCGGGGACTCGACCCAGTCGAGCCGCGCGAGGACCTCTCCTACGCGGCCAACTACCTCTACATGCTGACGGGTTCGGAGCCGGACAAGCAGCAGACCAGGGCGATCGAGCAATACTTGATCTCAACCATTGACCACGGGTTCAATGCGTCAACCTTCACCGCGCGGGTCATCGCGTCGACGGGGGCGGATGTGGCGGCCTGCCTGGTCGGGGCCGTAGGGGCGCTCTCGGGTCCGCTGCACGGGGGTGCGCCCAGTCGTGCCCTGGACACCCTGGACGCGATCGGCACACCGGACCGTATCGACCCCTGGATCCGGGAACGTGTCCTCGCCGGCGACCGCATCATGGGCTTCGGTCACGCGATCTACCGTACGGAGGACCCCCGTTCGCGGATGCTGCGCGAGGTCGCCCAGCAGTTCGGCGGGTCGCGGGTCGAGTTCGCCGTCGAGGTGGAGCGCCAGGTCGAGAGGATCCTCGCGGAACTGAAGCCGGGCCGTGAGCTCCACACCAACGTCGAGTTCTACGCGGGGCTGGTCATGGAACTCTGCGGGCTGCCGCGGGAGATGTTCACGCCTACGTTCGCGGCTGCGCGGGTGGTGGGGTGGAGCGCGAACGTGGTGGAGCAGGCCGAGGACTCGAAGATTATTCGGCCGGTGGCTCGGTATGTGGGGGTGGGGGCGCCGGTGGCGGTGCCGGAGGTGGCTTGAGAGATTGCGTGAGGTCCGGCACCGGTCTGGTGCCGGACCCGAGGGGCGTGCTCGTCATTGTGGACGGGCTGGCCTGCCAAGGCGACGCAGGATCCTGGGTGGGGTGCCAGGGTGCTGATGTACCGGGCCGCCTTCGGAATTCGAACCGAGCTGTGGCTGCGGTGGCGTCTGAGAGTGGTCCAGGGGCTGGCGGTTCTTGCGCGCCCCGGACGCGGTCATGACTGCTGCGACAGCGGCGAGCAAGCCGCTCGCCGAACCGATAAGCGCTGCTATCGCGCTGAGAGGATCCATGGCGTTACCTACGCATCTGGAATGTCAGACTTTGCGCGTAGAAGCGTCTCCCGGCTGATGATGACAATACGTTCGTAGTCGGCGCGCGCGGCGTCAGGAGGAAGCTCCTTGTCGAGCGCCGCCGTGGCCTCTGTCCCGATGACGGCGAAGCGTCCGTCACTCAGTTCGAAGATGTCCGGGCATGAATCTCCGGACAAGCTGCCTCGTTCGCGTGGCGACGCACCGATTCGGCGCACGATGTTCAAAGGGATCCCTGTCCTTTTGCGGGGCGGGTGGTAGCCCGTCTGGGCGGGGACAGATTAGCGGCAGAGGCCCTTTGGCCTTGGCAACGGGGCTATCGCGACGACGTCCTTGACGCATCGTCAACTCTGCTCATTCTTCGGGTGGTTCGCCAACAACCCACCATTGTTCAGTTTCCGCTTCGTCCAGATCCTGGATCAGCCGATCCACCATTCGGCCCACTTTGGCTTCGGTCGACTCCGCCTTGAGGCTGGAGCGATGGGGGTGGTGGGCGTACCAGTAGTCGCGAAAGATGCTGTTGCGGCAGATCATCCGGAGGTGGCCGTGTAGTTCCTCCCAGCTGACGATGCCCACGCGGTAGGCGAGCAGCGCGTTGTTGTACAGGGCGTTCGCGAACAGGTACTGGCGCTGCTGCGTGGGCGAGTCCACCTGGACGTTGCTGTACACGGCAGCCAGGTCCGGATCCTCCATGGCCTTGGTCAGGAGGTAGAACTGCAGCCGCTGCTGTTCCGTCAGCATCGCCTGCCTGTCGCTCTGTTCCACTTCGGCGACGCGCACTCGAAGTTCCTCGAACTTGCGGCGCTGTGCGAAGAGCGCCGCGAGCGCCCCCGCGGCGAAGGCGAGTCCTACGGTGGCGGCGGCACTGGGCCCTCGCATCCCGCGGTTCTGTGTGGCCATGTCAACCCCCGAATCAGGCGGCCGTCCGCCGGTCGTCGGGGTGCGGGTCGACTGATGGGGACCGGCGAGCGATGGGCGGCGCTTGCCGTCTCCCAGAGTGCCGAGCGGCTCTGATCGGCAGGGAGGCGGAGAGGAGGCGCACGGAGGGAAGCGAGGGTCGCACGAACCGGCGCCTTCCCCAACGTCTGCCCCGCAAGTGCTGCTAACAATCGTTCACTTCGCGGCGATTCTTCCGGCTCGTATCCTGGGGCGGCATTCAACCTCCGTACGTGTGCCGGACCGCGAGCCGGTGCACGCGTCGGCGTGAAAGAGGTCGCACGTTGAGCCAGCAGAGCCCGAGCGCAAGCCCGGTTCCGGGCACAGGCCCGAGCCCCAGCACGAAACCGGCGTCGGATACAGCCTCGGTTCCGAACCCCCCGCAAATCCCCGTCCTCGTCCTCGCCGGATTCCTCGGCTCCGGCAAGACGACCCTGCTCAACCACCTCCTGCACCGCAGCGGCGGCAGCCGTATCGGAGCGATCGTCAATGACTTCGGGGCGATCGAGATCGATGCGCTGGCCGTGGCCGGGGCGCTCGGTGACTCGACCGTGTCGCTCGGCAACGGGTGCCTGTGCTGTGCCGTCGACGCCAGTGAACTCGACGTCTATCTGGAGCGGCTCGCCCGGCCCTCCGCCGGTATCGACGTCATCGTCATCGAGGCCAGCGGACTCGCCGAACCGGAGGAACTGGTGCGGATGCTGCTCGCCAGCGAGCACCCGGGGATCGTCTACGGCGGGCTCGTCGAGGTCGTGGACGCCGTCGAGTTCGACGACACGCGCGCGAAGCACCCCGAGATCGACCGGCATCTCTCCCTCGCCGATCTCGTCGTCGTCAACAAGCTGGACCGGGCGGCAGCCGATGCCCCGCGCGTCCTCGGTCTCGTCCGCTCCCTCACCGACCGTGCCGCCGTCGTGCCCGCCACCTACGGCCGTATCGACCCGGAGTTCCTCTTCGACTGTCGGCCGAACGAGGAGCGCGTCGGGCAGCTGACCTTCGACGACCTGCACGAGCACACGGGCGGGGACCACAGCGGCGACGCGCATGTCGACCATCTCCACGCCGCCTACGACAGTCTCTCCTTCGAGTCCGACTCGCCCCTGGACCCGCGCAGGCTCATGGCGTTCCTGGACAGTCGGCCCGAGGGGCTCTACCGCATCAAGGGGTACGTCGATTTCGGCGTCCACGATTCGCGTAATCGGTACGCCGTACACGCCGTTGGGCGGTTCCTGCGGTTCTATCCAGAGGCCTGGGGCAGTGGTGACACCCGGCTGACCCAGCTCGTGCTCATCGGTACCGGCCTCGACATGCCCGCCCTCGGCAAGGAGTTGGAGGCGTGCAGAGACGGCGACGCCCCGCACGCCGACGAGCGCGGCATGTGGGGCGTCCTTCGTTACGTACAGGAATCGGAGTCGGGACAGGAGTTGAACCAGGAGCTGGACCAACAACCCGGATCCGAGCCCGAGTTGGACCCGGATCCAGATCCGGAACTGGACGACTGACGGGCGGCGCTAAACCGGCCCCGCCACCACCGACACCGTCTTCGCCAGCGACACGCCCGAGCCGTCCCGTCGCGGGTCCATCTCCGGGAGTTCCGCCGGGGTGCCGTCCCGCTGCGCGGCCTTCGCCGGTACGGGGCCTGCCCAGGCCAGGGACAGGCAGTCCTCGCCCTTCAGGAAGCGCTGGCAGCGGACGCCGCCGGTGGCGCGGCCCTTGCGGGGGTACTGGTCGAACGGGGTCAGCTTGGCCGTCGTCTGGACGGAGTCGTCCAGCGTGCCGCGCGAGCCCGCGACCGTGAAGACGACCGCGTCCACAGCCGGGTCGACGGCCGTGAAGGAGATGACCTTCGCGCCCTCGGTGAGTTTGATACCCGCCATGCCGCCGGCCGCGCGGCCCTGGGGGCGCACCTGGGAGGCCTGGTAGCGCAGCAGTTGGGCGTCGTCCGCGATGAAGACCAGGTCCTCCTCGCCGGTGCGCAACTCGACCGCGCCGACGATCCGGTCGCCGTCCTTGAGCGTGATGACCTCCAACTCCTCCTTGTTCGTGGGGTAGTCGGGGACCACGCGCTTGACGACGCCCTGCTCCGTGCCGATGGCCAGGCCCGGGGACGACTCGTCGAGGGTGGTGAGGCAGATGACCGTCTCGCCCTCGTCCAGGGAGACGAACTCCGAGACCTGCGCGCCACCGGAGAGGTTGGGCGCGGCGGCCGTCTCCGGGAGTTGGGGGAGGTCCACGACGTTGATCCGCAGGAGGCGGCCGGACGAGGTGACCGCGCCCAGCTCGCCGCGGGCCGTCGCCGGGACCGCCGAGACGATCACGTCGTGCTTGGTGCGCCGGGCCTCGGAGTCCTCCGGGAAGGGCTCGCCGTTCGCCGTACGGGCCAGCAGGCCTGTCGAGGAGAGCAGCACCCGGCACGGGTCGTCGGCCACCTGGAGCGGCACGGTGGCGGCGGGGGCGCCCGCCGACTCCAGCAGGACCGTACGCCGGTCGGTGCCGAACTTCTTTGCCACCGCGGCCAGTTCGGTCGAGACCAGCTTGCGCAGCTCGGTGTCCGACTCCAGGATGCGGGTCAACTCCGCGATCTCCGCGCGGAGTCGCTCCATCTCCGACTCCAGCTCGATCCGGTCGAACCGGGTCAGGCGGCGCAGCGGGGTGTCCAGGATGTACTGCGTCTGGATGTCCGACAGGGAGAAGCGCTCCATCAGGCTCTGCTTCGCCTGCCCCGAGTTGTCGCTGGAGCGGATGATCCGGATGACCTCATCGATGTCGATGAGCGCGGTGAGCAGGCCCTCCACCAGGTGGAGGCGGTCGCGCCGCTTGGTGCGGCGGAACTCGCTGCGTCGCCGTACGACGTTGAAGCGGTGGTCGAGATAGACCTCCAGGAGTTCCTTGAGGCCCAGCGTGAGGGGCTGGCCGTCCACCAGGGCGACGTTGTTGATGCCGAAGGACTCCTCCATCGGCGTCAGTTTGTAGAGCTGCTCCAGGACCGCTTCCGGTACGAAGCCGTTCTTGATCTCGATGACCAGGCGCAGGCCGTGCGCGCGGTCGGTGAGGTCTTTGACGTCGGCGATGCCCTGGAGCTTCTTCGCGCCGACCAGGTCCTTGATCTTGGCGATCACCTTCTCGGGGCCTACGGAGAAGGGCAGTTCGGTGACGATGATGCCCTTGCGGCGTGCCGTCACGTTGTCCACGGCGACCGTGGCGCGGATTTTGAAGGTGCCGCGGCCGGTCTCGTACGCGTCCCGGATGCCGGTGAGGCCGACGATCCGGCCGCCCGTGGGCAGGTCGGGGCCGGGGACGTGCCGCATCAGGGTGTCCAGGTCCGCGTTCGGGTAGCGGATCAAGTGGCGGGCGGCGGCGATGACTTCGCCCAGGTTGTGCGGCGGCATGTTGGTGGCCATGCCGACGGCGATGCCCGACGAGCCGTTCACCAGGAGGTTCGGGAAGGCGGCGGGCAGGGCCACCGGCTCCTGCTCCTGGCCGTCGTAGTTCGGGGTGAAGTCGACCGTGTCCTCGTCGATCGACTCGGTCATCAGGTTGGCGGCCTCGGACGGACGGCACTCGGTGTACCGCATGGCGGCCGGCGGGTCGTCGTTGCCCAGCGAGCCGAAGTTGCCGTGGCCGTCGGCCAGCGGGACGCGCATGGAGAAGGGCTGGGCCATGCGCACCAGGGCGTCGTAGATCGACGCGTCGCCGTGCGGGTGCAGCTTGCCCATGACCTCGCCGACGACACGCGCGCACTTCACATAGCCGCGGTCGGGGCGCAGGCCCATCTCGTCCATCTGGTAGACGATCCGTCGGTGGACCGGCTTCAGGCCGTCCCGGGCGTCCGGCAGGGCTCGGGAGTAGATGACCGAGTACGCGTACTCAAGGTAGGAGCCCTGCATCTCGTCGACGACGTCGATGTCGAGAATCCGCTCCTCGAACGAGTCGTCGGGCGGCGGGGTCTTCGTGCTGCGGCGGGCCATCGCTGCCGGCTCCTCTTTTCTGGTCGCTCGCCTGGGGGTCGCTCCCCTTCGGCTCACTCTTGCTGAAGCGTGAACGGGGTCTTGACGTGAACCATTGTGGACCGCGGCACTGACAACGCGGACCAGGACCCGGCGTTGGCCGCTCGGCTCCGTCACCGACGGCTGCCGCGTGAGTCCACGTGTGCGACTGCCCGCAGGCTACGCGATCTCGCTCTGGGCGTACGTCCGCCGGGAACTTCGCCGACGGTCCGCACGCTTGCATACAGTGGCGGGACGAGCAGGATTTCTGCGGTTCCAGCCAGATAATCCGCGATCGAAGGGACGTACATGCCCATGGGTCACACGGCCACCGCCGAGGCAGGATCCGGCGGTCTGACAGCGACCGAACACCGCTTGGCCAACGGTCTGCGCGTGGTGCTCTCCGAGGACCACCTGACCCCGGTCGCGGCGGTGTGCCTCTGGTACGACGTCGGTTCCCGTCACGAGGTCAAGGGGCGTACCGGCCTGGCTCACCTCTTCGAGCACCTGATGTTCCAGGGCTCCGGACAGGTGAAGGGCAACGGCCACTTCGAACTGGTGCAGGGCGCGGGCGGTTCGCTCAACGGCACCACCAGCTTCGAGCGCACCAACTACTTCGAGACCATGCCCACCCACCAGTTGGAGCTCGCCCTCTGGCTGGAGGCCGACCGCATGGGCTCCCTGCTGGCCGCCCTGGACGACGAGTCCATGGAGAACCAGCGGGACGTCGTCAAGAACGAGCGCCGCCAGCGCTACGACAACGTGCCCTACGGGACGGCGTTCGAGAAGCTGACCGCCCTCGCCTACCCGGAGGGCCACCCCTACCACCACACGCCCATCGGCTCGATGGCGGACCTGGACGCGGCCACCCTGGAGGACGCGCGCGCGTTCTTCCGCACCTACTACGCGCCCAACAACGCCGTCCTGTCCGTGGTCGGCGACATCGACCCCGAGCAGACGCTCGCCTGGATCGAGAAGTACTTCGGGTCCATCGCCTCGCACGACGGCAAGCCCACACCCCGTGACGGCGCGCTGCCCGACACGATGGGCGGCGAGCTGCGCGAGGTCGTCGTGGAAGAGGTCCCGGCCCGCGCCTTGATGTGCGCCTACCGGCTCCCGGAGGACGGCACGCGCGCGTCCGACGCGGCCGACCTCGCCCTCACCATCCTGGGCGGCGGCGAGTCCTCGCTCCTCTACAACCGCCTTGTACGGCGCGACCGTACGGCCGTCGCCGCCGGCTTCGGTCTGCTGCGGCTGGCAGGGGCGCCCTCCCTGGGGTGGCTGGACGTCAAGACGTCAGGTGACGTCGAGGTGCCGGTCATCGAGGCCGCCATCGACGAGGAGCTCGCCCGGTTCGCCGCGGAGGGCCCCACGGCCGAGGAAATGGAGCGCGCCCAGGCCCAGTTGGAGCGCGAGTGGCTGGACCGGCTCGGCACGGTCGCGGGCCGCGCGGACGAACTGTGCCGGTACGCCGTCCTGTTCGGCGACCCGCAGCTCGCCCTGACCGCCGTACAGCGCGTCCTGGACGTGACGGCGGAGGAGGTGCAGGAGGTCGCCAAGGCCCGCCTGCGCCCCGACAACCGCGCGGTGCTCGTCTACGAGCCCATCGCGGACGAGGATGCCGACGAGGACGACGAAGCGGCGGCCGAGGCCGGCGACGAGAACGAGGAGGCGGCCAAGTGACCGAGCTCGCCACGATGGAATTCCACCCGCAGCCCCAGGCCGGCGAGGCCAGGCCGTGGGCCTTCCCGGCCCCGGAGCGCGGGACGCTCGGCAACGGCCTGACCGTGCTGCGCTGCCACCGCCCCGGCCAGCAGGTCGTCGCCGTCGAGGTGCTCCTGGACGCACCCCTGGAGGCCGAACCGGCCGGCCTGGACGGTGTCGCCACGATCACCGCGCGGGCCTTCTCCGAGGGCACCGACAAGCACTCCGCCGAGGAGTTCGCCGCCGAGCTGGAGCGCTCCGGCGCCACCCTCGACGCGCACGCCGACCACCCCGGACTGCGCCTGAGCCTGGAGGTACCGGCCTCACGGCTGGCCAAGGGCCTCGGCCTGCTGTCCGACGCGCTGCGGGCGCCCGCCTTCGCGGACAGCGAGGTCGAGCGGCTGGTCCGTAACCGCCTCGACGAGATCCCGCACGAGACGGCCAACCCGTCCCGCCGCGCGGCCAAGGAGCTCTCCAAGGAGCTGTTCCCGGTGACCTCGCGCATGTCGCGTCCGCGCCAGGGCACCGAGGAGACCGTCCAGAAGATCGACTCCGGGGCCGTACGCGCCTTCTACGAGCGGCACGTCCGCCCCGCCACGGCCACCGTCGTGGTCGTCGGCGACCTCACCGGCATCGACCTGGACGCGCTGCTCGCCGACACCCTGGGCTCGTGGACGGGCTCCACCGCACAGCCGCGTCCCGTGCCGCCGGTCACCGCCGACGACACCGGGCGGGTCGTGATCGTGCACCGTCCCGGCGCCGTCCAGACCCAGCTGCTCATCGGCCGGGTCGGATCCGACCGGCACGACCGCGTGTGGCCCGCCCAGGTGCTCGGCACGTACTGCCTCGGCGGCACCCTCACCTCACGCCTGGACCGCGTCCTGCGCGAGGAGAAGGGCTACACCTACGGTGTGCGGGCGTTCGGCCAGGTGCTGCGGTCGGCACCCGACGGCACGGGTGCCTCGATGCTCGCCATCAGCGGCTCCGTGGACACCCCGAACACCGGTCCCGCGCTGGACGACCTGTGGACGGTGCTCCGCAAGCTCGCCGAGGGCGGACTCACCGACGCCGAGCGGGACATCGCCGTACAGAACCTCGTCGGGGTGGCGCCGCTCAAGTACGAGACCGCCGCGGCCGTCGCGAGCACGCTGGCCGACCAGGTCGAGCAGCACCTGCCCGACGACTACCAGGCGACGCTGTACCAGCAGCTCGCCGCGACCGGCACCGTGGAGGCCACCGCGGCGGTCGTGAACGCCTTCCCGGTGGACCGTCTGGTGACGATCCTCGTCGGCGACGCGGAGCAGATCAAGGAGCCCGTGGAGGCTCTCGGTATCGGCGAAGTGACCGTCGTCGCGGCCGAGTAGACGACCAGTAGCGAGCCGAAGAGCGGCACGCGCGCGCGTGGGGGCCCTGGTGACTGAAGAGTCATCAGGGCCTCTTAATGTCCGAATTGGGGGAGAGGTTGCCTGTCTGCCCTGTGGCATGTGCAACAAATTCCGTGATCCGTTTGGGGATTGAAAGTGGCCCCCCTTAGCGTCGGTCCGGCTGTCCGTCAGGCACCGCGCCGCACTCGCGGCACCGGACAGTCATCGCCGAGTCCCCGTACGGCGCGAGCCAGGGGAGCCGGGGACCCACGTCCCTGGGGTGAATCGGACGCCCGCGCGCACAGCGAGGGGGTCCGTAGGAGACCTTCCTGCTCCGAACCCGTCAGCTAACCCGGTAGGCGAGAAGGAAGGAAAGGACCAGCCACTCCATGGCGTTCACCCGCGCCACCGGGAAGCACCGTCGCCCGAGCCGGACCCACCGCACCACCGTTCGTGTCGCGAGTGTCGCGGCCCTCACCACCACCGGCGTCGTCGGCACCCTCGCCGGTGCCCCCGCGTTCGCCGCGGAGCCCGCCCCCGAACAGACCGGCCTCACCCCCGTCGTCGCGATGGGCGATTCCGTGGCCGAGAAGATCGACGCCCAGGCCGTCGCCCAGGAGCAGGCCGCCGCCGAAACCCTGGCCAAGGAGACCGCCCGGGCCAAGGCCGCCGCGCAGGCCAAGGCGGAGCGCGAGGCCGAGGTACGTGCCGCCCGCGCCGCCGAGCGCAAGAGGCTCAACACCTTCGTCGCACCGGTCACCGGCTCGTACGTCTCCACCGGCTACAAGACCGGCGGTTCCCTCTGGTCCTCCGGTGTCCACACCGGCATCGACTTCCACGCCTCGACCGGCACCTCCGTGCACGCGGTCGGCTCCGGCACCGTCGTCGAGGCCGGCTGGGGAGGCTCGTACGGCAATGAGGTCGTGATCAAGATGGCCGACGGCATGTACACCATGTACGGCCACCTGTCGTCCATCGGAGTCTCCGTCGGCCAGACGGTCACCCCGGGCCAGCAGATAGGCCTCTCCGGGGCGACCGGCAACGTCACCGGACCGCACCTCCACTTCGAGGCCCGCACGACCGCCGAGTACGGCTCGGACGTCGACCCCGTCGCCTACCTCCGCAAGCACGGCGTGAACGTCTGACGACTCACCGCCGCACTTCCCGAAGCCCTGGCCCATCCGGCCGGGGCTTTCGGCCTTTCCAGGGCCCATCTGTCCAAAAAATATGCATGGATTCCGGTCCGCCATCGGAAATTCCCGCTGATTGCAATAGAGTCACGGAACACACGTCAATCGTCGACGTTTCACGGGGATTAAGGCGGAGGTCGGACATGCGTATTCCGGCGCACTCGGTATGCACGGCGATCCGGGACGACATCGTCGCCGGTGTCTACGAGCGCGGCAGCCGGCTCACGGAGGAACTCCTCGCGCGCCGGTACGGCGTCTCGCGCGTCCCCGTCCGGGAGGCCCTGCGCACGCTGGAGGCCGAGGGGTTCGTGGTGACCCGGCGGCACGCGGGCGCGTGCGTCGCGGAACCGACCGAGCAGGAGGCCGCCGACCTGCTGGAGATGCGGATGCTGCTGGAGCCGCTCGGCGCCTCGCGGGCCGCCCAGCGGCGCACCGAGGCTCACCTGAAGGTGCTGCGCGGCCTCGTCAGGCTGGGCCAGGAGCGCGCCAGGAGGGGCAACAGCGAGGATCTGCGCTCCCTGGGCAGCTGGTTCCACGAGACGCTGGCCCAGGCCTCCGGGAGCCCCGCGCTGACCTCGATGCTGACCCAGCTGCGGCACAAGATCGCCTGGATGTACGCGGTGGACGTACCGGCCAACCCCGTGGAGTCCTGGGCCGAGCACGGCGCCATCGTGGACGCGGTGGCGCGCGGCGACAGCGAGCGAGCGCGGGCGATCACCGCCCTGCACACCGAGCGCGCGGGCACCGCGCACCGGCTGCGCTTTCCCGGCGGGGCGAACGGCGCGAACGGCACGGACCGTGTGAGGACTTCGCAACCTCCCGTAAACATGTCCGGCCTGCGGCATTAACACGGGCACCGTATACAAAGAGGAGATAATTCGCGGGGGATTATTTCTGCTGCCCGTAAGTGGAATTGCGAAGGGCTCGCCCGGTAATTCGGACGAGCCCTTCGAGGTTGTGTGCAGTGTTTTGCGGCGAAAAGCACCGCAACCATCAATTGAGGAACCCCTGCGGCGCGCAACCGCCTCCGCGAGAGCGGCGCCGGTCTAGGCGCAAAGAAGGGGATACCTCAGACGGTCTCGGGGAGTTCCTCAAGACCTTCGGCGACCAGCTTCGCCAAGCGGTCGAGGGCCGCGTCCGCGCCCTCGGCGTCCGACGCGAGGACGATCTCCTCGCCGCCCTGGGCGCCCAGGCCCAGAACCGCGAGCATGGAGGCCGCGTTGACGGGGTTGCCGTCGGCCTTGGCGATCGTCACGGGGATACCCGAGGCCGTGGTGGCCCGGACGAAGATGGAGGCGGGGCGGGCGTGAAGGCCCTCCGCCCAGCCGACGTTGACGCGGCGCTCAGCCATGTGATGCTGCCCTTCAGAGTCTCAGGGTTGTCTAGACCAGTTTCCCACACGTGAAGCGAGCCCGGAGCGGCCCTGTGGACCGTCCGGAGCGAGTCGTCGGACCGCGGCCTCGGCCCGACTTCCCCATGCTGCTTTCTCCCCCAGACTGCCTCGCGCCGTTGTCAGACGCGAGCCGTACGCTGGGGCCCATGCAGACCTCGTCGGACCGGCACGAGTACCCCGCCCACTGGGAAGCCGACGTGGTGCTGCGCGACGGGGGTACCGCGCGCGTCAGGCCCATCACCGTCGACGACGCCGATCGCCTGGTCAGCTTCTACGAGCAGGTCTCCGACGAGTCGAAGTACTACCGCTTCTTCGCGCCGTATCCTCGTCTGTCCGCCAAGGATGTCCACCGCTTCACGCACCACGACTTTGTGGACCGGGTGGGACTCGCGGCCACCGTCGGCGGCGAGTTCATCGCCACCGTACGCTATGACCGCATTAGTGCCGACGGGCGTGCCGCCACCGCCCCGGCCGACGAGGCCGAGGTCGCCTTCCTGGTGCAGGACGCGCACCAGGGGAGGGGTGTCGCCTCCGCCCTCCTGGAGCACATCGCGGCCGTCGCCCGCGAGCGCGGCATCCGCCGTTTCGCCGCCGAGGTGCTGCCCGCCAACAACAAGATGATCAAGGTGTTCACGGACGCCGGCTACACCCAGAAGCGCAGCTTCGAGGACGGCGTCGTACGCCTGGAGTTTGACCTCGAACCCACGGACCGGTCCCTCGCCGTGCAGCGCGCGCGGGAGCAGCGCGCCGAAGCGCGGTCCGTACGACGGCTGTTGGGGCCCGGGTCGGTCGCCGTCGTCGGGGTGGGGCGTACGCCCGGAGGGGTGGGCCGCAGCGTTCTCGACAACATCAGGGACGCCGGTTTCACCGGTGGCCTGTACGCCGTGAACAAGGCCTTCCCCGAGGAACAGAAGGACCTCGACGGGGTGCCGGCGTACCGCTCGGTGCGTGACATCGAAGGCCCTGTGGACCTGGTAGTGGTCGCCGTCCCGGTCGAGCACGTCCCCGAAGTCGTCACCGAGTGCGGCGAACACGGGGTGCAGGGGATCGTCGTGGTCACCGCCGGGTATGCCGAGAGCGGCCCCGAGGGACGCGAGCGCCAGCGCGAACTCGTGCGCCACGCGCGCACGTACGGCATGCGCATCATCGGGCCGAACGCCTTCGGGGTCATCAACACCTCCGCCGACGTACGGCTGAACGCGTCCCTCGCGCCCGAGATGCCCCGCCCCGGACGCATCGGCCTGTTCGCCCAGTCCGGTGCCATCGGCATCGCCCTGCTGTCCCGGCTGCACCGGCGCGGCGGCGGGGTCACCGGAGTCACCGGCGTCTCCACGTTCGTGTCGTCCGGCAACCGCGCGGACGTGTCCGGCAACGACGTCCTTCAGTACTGGTACGACGATCCCGACACCGACGTCGCCCTCATGTACCTGGAGTCCATCGGCAACCCCCGCAAGTTCACCCGCCTCGCCCGGCGCACCGCGGCGGCGAAGCCGCTGGTCGTGGTCCAGGGCGCCGGATCCGCCCCCCAAGGACATGCCGTACGGGCGACGCGGTTGCCGCACGCGACCGTGTCCGCCCTGCTGCGGCAGGCCGGGGTGATCCGCGTCGAGACGATCACGGAGCTGGTCGACACGGGGTTGCTGCTCGCGCGGCAGCCGTTGCCCGGCGGGGCGCGGGTGGCGATCGTGGGCAACTCGGAATCGCTGGGGCTGCTGACGTACGACGCGTGCCTCTCCGAGGGGTTGCGGCCGCTCGCTCCGCTGGATCTGACCACGGCGGCGACGGCGGTGGACTTCCATCGGGCGCTGTCCGGGGCGCTGGCCGACGACTCCTGCGACGCGGTGGTCGTGACCGCGATACCCGCGGTGGGGGAGGGCCCCGAGGAGGACGCGGCGCTGGCCGAGGCGTTGCGGTCGGCTGCCCAGGAGGTTCCCGGGAAGCCGGTACTGGTGGTGCACGTGGAGCTCGGGGGGCTTGCGGAGGCGCTGTCGGCCGCGATGAGCACGGCACCACAGGCTGGTTCCAAGACGCCCGGCGTCGAAGGCGGTGTCCAACCTGCCAGCCGTACCGAACGCCCGCCCACCGCGGTGCCGGCATCCGAAGGCGGCGGCCTCATCCCCGCCTACCCCGCCGCCGAGCGTGCCGTCCGGGCCCTCGCCGAAGCCGTGAAGTACGCCCAGTGGCGGCGCGAGGCCGTCGACCCCGGGCGGGTGCCCGAGTTCGAGGACATCGACGAGAAGGGGTCCGCCGAGCTGATCGGCGGCCTGCTCGCGCGCGGGCAGGGCCTCACGCTCGGCGTCGACGACACCTGCGAGCTGCTCGGGAAGTACGGCGTCGACGTGCACCGCGCGCTGCCCGCACCCACCCCCGACGCCGCCGCCGAGGCCGCCCGCACCCTCGGCTACCCGGTCGCCCTCAAGGCCACCGCCCCGCACCTGCGACACCGGGCCGACCTGGGCGGCGTACGCCTGGATCTCGCGGACGAGGACCAACTGCGGCGGGCGTACGCCGAGTTGGGCGAGCTGTTCGGGACGCCGCAGGAGCTGCGGCCGGTCGTGCAGCGGATGGCGCCGCGCGGGGTCGACACCGTCGTACGGGCCGTCATCGATCCGGCGGCCGGGGCCGTGCTGTCGTTCGGGCTCGCCGGAGCCGCCTCGCAGTTGCTCGGGGACACGGCGCACCGGCTGATTCCGGTCACGGACCGGGAGGCCGGTTCGTTGATCCGGTCGATCCGGACGGCGCCGCTCCTGTTCGGCTGGCGCGGCTCCACGCCGGTCGACACACCTGCCCTGGAGGAGCTGATGCTGCGGGTCTCGCGACTGGTCGACGATCATCCCGAGGTCGTCGCGGTGACCCTGGAGCCGGTCGTCGTGGCCGCGCACGGCCTGAGCGTGCTCGGCGCGTCCGTCCGGCTGGCCCCGCCGCCGGTCCGCGACGACCTCGGCCCGCGGACGCTTCCCGTGTACTGATCCTGTGTCTCCGGTAACCGGTCCCGTGTACTGAGACAGCTGTGACGAGACCGTGCTCGACGGTGCCTCGCAGTCAGTGCGCCACCGTAGGATGGACGTCATGGCCAAGACCAGTACGACGACCCAGGGGCTGCGTGCGGCGATCGAGCGCAGCGGCTACTACCCGGCCCTCGTGGCCGAGGCGGTGGAGGCCGCCGTGGGCGGCGAGCCGATCCGGTCGTTCCTGGTCCACCAGGAGACCACGTTCGACCAGAACGAGGTGCGCCGACATGTGACCGTGCTCGTCCTCACCGGCAACCGCTTCATCGTCAGCCACACCGACGAGCAGTCCGCCGACAGCACCTCCCCGACGCCGTACGCCACGACATCCACGGAGTCCGTGAAGCTCGGCCGGATCTCGTCGGTGGTGCTCAGCCGCGTGGTCGCCAACCCGGAGTCGTACGCACCGGGCACGCTGCCCCGTGAGGTCGTGCTGACCATCGGCTGGGGTGCCGTCGCCCGCATCGACCTGGAGCCGGCCGCCTGCGGCGACCCCAACTGCGAGGCCGACCACGGCTACACGGGCAACTCGACGGCGGACGACCTGAGCCTGCGCGTCAGCGAGGCCGGGGACGGCCCCGAGACGGTGCGGGAGACCCTCGCCTTCGCGCAGTCGCTCTCCGAGGCGACCGCGGACGTTCCCCGCTGATGGCACAGCCAGCTACCTGGGACCACCCCGAGCCCCTAGCCATCGCTTCCGCGCCCGTCCCCGAGTACGGCTCCGGCTCCCTCGCCGACCTGCTGCCCACGCTGGCCGCGGGCATGGGCGTACCCGGTACGACCGCGGCGATCCCGGAGCTGACCCCGGCCGACCGCAACTGCGTCTTCCTGATCGACGGCCTCGGCTGGGAGCAGATCAAGGACCACGCCGACGAGGCGCCCTATCTGCACGCGCTCCTGGGCAGCTCGCGCGGCGGCACCGGACGCCCGCTCACCGCCGGCTACCCGGCGACCACCGCGACCTCCCTCGCCTCCGTCGGCACCGGCCTGCCGCCGGGCGCCCACGGCCTGCCCGGCTACACCGTGCGCAACCCGGCCACGGGCGCGCTGATGAACCAGCTGCGCTGGCAGCCGTGGAGCGAGCCGAAGGCCTGGCAGCCGTACCCCACGATCTTCCAGCTGGCCCACGACGCCGGTGCGCACGTGGCGCAGGTCTCGTCCCCCACCTTCCAGAACACCCCGCTGACGAAGATCGCGCTCAGCGGCGGAACGTTCCACGGGCGGCTGACCGGCGAGGAGCGCATGGACCTCGCGGCCGAGCAACTGGCCGCCGGCGACCGCTCCTTGGTGTACACGTACTACGCCGAACTCGACGGCGCCGGCCACCGCTACGGCGTCGCCTCCGACACCTGGCGCGGTCAACTCATGTACGTCGACCGGCTCGTCCAGCGCCTCGCCGAGCAACTGCCGCCGCGCAGCGCCCTGTACGTCACCGCCGACCACGGCATGATCGACGTGCCCTTCGACGAGGAGCACCGCATCGACTTCGACGCGGACTGGGAGCTGCGCGCCGGGGTCGCCCTGCTCGGCGGCGAGGGCCGCGCCCGCCACGTCTACGCCGTGCGGGGCGCCGAGAGCGACGTACTGACCTGTTGGCGCGAGGTCCTCGGCGAGCAGTTCTGGGTCGCCTCGCGGGACGAGGCGATCGCGGCGGGCTGGTTCGGCCCGCACATCGACGAGCGGGTCTACGACCGCCTCGGCGACGTGATCGCGGCGGCCCGGGACGACGTCCTGATCATCGCGTCCGATCGGGAGCCGAAGGAGTCGGCGATGGTCGGCAACCACGGTTCGATGACCCCTGCCGAGCAGCTGGTCCCCCTGCTCGAAGTACGCTCCTGAAGTCCCTCTGCCGTCCGTTTTGCCGAAAGGTGCTCAACTCCCCATGCCCGAGCTGGTGTTCTTCTCCGGAACGATGGACTGCGGGAAGTCGACCCTGGCGCTTCAGATCGAGCACAACCGCTCGGCGCGCGGCCTGGCGGGGATGATCTTCACGCGCGACGACCGAGCGGGCGAGGGAAAGCTTTCTTCCCGCCTCGGCCTGGTCACCGACGCGGTGGAGGTCGAGGACGAGCAGGACCTCTACGCGTACGTCGTCGACCACCTGTCCCAGGGCGGTCGCGCGGACTACGTCATCGCCGATGAGGCGCAGTTCCTCACACCGGTACAGATCGACCAGCTCGCGCGCGTGGTCGACGACCTGAGCCTCGACGTCTACGCCTTCGGCATCACGACCGACTTCCGCTCCAAGCTCTTCCCCGGCTCCCAACGCCTGGTCGAACTCGCCGACCGCGTCGAGGTCCTCCAGGTCGAGGCCCTCTGCTGGTGCGGCGCCCGCGCCACCCATAACGCCCGCACGATAGGTGGCGAAATGGTCGTCGAGGGCGCCCAAGTCGTCGTGGGCGACGTCAACCAGGCGGAAGCGGTCGGCTACGAGGTCCTGTGCCGCCGCCACCACCGCCGCCGCATGACGGCGGCTACGGCGCGGGCCGCGGCGCTGTCGCCGGATGTGCTGCCGATGACGTCGGCCTAGGGGCTCGGCGCTCAGGGCACCTGCCATTCGCCGACGTCGTCGGAGAACCCGCTGTCCATGGCGAACTGGACGGTGGCGACACGCGATGCCTTGGGCACCTCGAACGTGATGAACCCGAGCGCCGTCTTCCCGGGGCGGATCGTGACGATGCCGGGGAAGCGCGGACCGGCCGTGGAATCGTTGAACGAATCGGAGAACCGCTGGCCCTCCTTGTCGATCACCGTCGCTCCGTTGGACGGGGCGTCGTTGTAGACGGCGGTACCCGTGTTCTTGAGCTTGAACTGCACGGATACGAAACGGTCCCCGGCGGACGGGTTCTCGTACTGCCTGGCACCCGCCGGATCCACGACCTTGACGACTGTCACGTCGAGCTTCTCGCCGGAGTTGGTGCCGGTGAGGCTCAGCGTGTCTCCCACCTTGCTGTCGGACATCGGCGCCAGAGCCAGCGCCGGAACTGCCAGCAGACAAGTCAACAGCGGTGCCGTACGACGAAGCATCGCTCCTCCAGGTGTGCGGAGCGGCTGATGACCCCCATGATCCGCCCGCACCGCACCGGAGGCGACCCGAGGGGCTACCGCGGTCCCTGGATCACCGAGAACATCGCGCCCTCGGGGTCGGTGACCGTGGCCACGCGGCCGTGGGGGCTGTCGTGGGGCGGTTTGAGGGTGTGGCCGCCGAGGTCCGTGACGCGGCGCAGGGCCTCGTCCGCGTCGGCGACCTCGAAGTACGTCATCCAGTGCGGGCCCCGGTCGCGGGGCAGGGCCGTGCCGACGCCGTGGATGCCGGCGACCGGGTGGCCGTCCAGGTGCAGGGTGACGTAGTCGAAGTCGGCGGCGGCCACCGGCACTTCCTCGTAGCCGAACACGGCCTCATAGAACTTGGCGACGCTCACGGTCTCGGAGGTCACCAGTTCGTTCCAGGCGGGCGTGCCGGGGACGCCGGTGAGGATCGTGCCGAGGTGGTCGGAGGCCTGCCAGATGCCGAAGACCGCCCCCGACGGATCGGAGCCGATCGCCAGCCGGCCGGCCTCGGCCGCGTCCAGGGGGCCCACTCCGACCGTGCCGCCGCACATCCGTACCGTCTCGGCCGTCTGGTCCACGTCGTCCGAGGCGAGATACGGCGTCCACGCGATGGGCAGATGCCGGTCCGGCGGCAACTGGCCGATGCCGGCCACCTCCTGCCCGTCGAGCAGGGCCCGCGCGTAGGGGCCTAGCTGCTGGGGACCGGGTTGGAATTCCCAGCCGAACAGCTCCCCGTAGAAATCCTGAGTCGTGGCCATCCCGTGCACCATCAGACTCACCCAGCAGGGCGCGCCCTGCGTACGCCGAGTGTGCGTGTCGCCGTTCAGGTCGGCCGACCCCCGTGCCTCGGTCATCGTCACCTTCTCCTAGGCCCCTCGCGGTGGCCGTATCGCTTCCGCAGTGCGGATCCGCGTGCCGCAGCAGCCGCGTGCACGCCCCGTGCCGATGCTCGCACCCCCCGTGACGCACCGCGCCCCGGCCGCGCCGTCGACGGGCGGCTCACGTGGAGAGGATGACCGATCTGCGGCCACTCGTCCGTTTCCGGATGATTGCCGAGGGGTGTCCATCAGCTGTACAGCATGTGCTCGTTCCCGTACGCCTCGTGATCGAGGCTGTCCGGCCGAGCAGAGTAGTCGGACCTGGACGTGACGGCCACCCCTTGCGCGAGGATGGTGGCCATGAACGCCATCATCTCCGCATCCGAACTGGCGAGCGGTCTCGCCGGGACGAACCCGCCGGTCCTGCTCGACGTCCGCTGGCAGCTCAGTGTCGCGAAGGCCGCAGGTGAGCCGCCCTTCGACGGACGCGCCGAGTACGCGGCCGGGCACATCCCAAGTGCCGTCTACGTAGACCTCGATCAGGAACTGGCCTCGGCCCCGGGTGCCCATGGCCGTCACCCCCTCCCCGACGCCGCGCGCTTCGGCGCCGCGATGCGCCACGCGGGCGTGTCGGCCGGCCGTCCGGTCGTTGTGTACGACGGCGGCCAGGGCTGGGCGGCGGCCCGCGCGTGGTGGCTGCTGCGCTGGACGGGTCACCCGGACGTGCGCGTCCTCGACGGCGGCCTTCCCTCCTGGGAGGGGTCTCTGGAGACGACCGCACCGACACCGGTCGAGGGCGACTTCACCCCGGAACCGGGCGCCGTGGAACTCCTGGACGCCGACGGAGCCGCCGCCCTCGCCCGCACCGGGGTCCTGTTCGACGCCCGCGCGGGGGAGCGTTACCGGGGCGAGGTGGAACCGATCGACCGCGTGGGCGGCCACATCCCGGGCGCCCTGTCCGCACCGACCACGGAGAACGTGGGCCCGGACGGCCGCTTCCGCCCGGCGGACGAACTGGCCGCCCGCTTCAAGTCCCTTGGCGCTACGGAGGGTTCGGGCGTCGGCGTGTACTGCGGCTCGGGCGTCTCGGGCGCCCACGAGGTGCTGGCCCTGGCGGTCGCCGGGATTCCGGCCGCGCTCTACGTGGGCTCCTGGTCGGAGTGGTCCTCGGACCCGGAGCGCCCGGTCGCGGTGGGCCCAGATCCCCAGTAGGCCCGCATGACAAGAGGGCCCGCAGCCGAACCGGCCGCGGGCCCTCTCGTACGAGCAACTGTCCTGCTACTCCTGCTTCTTCCTGCGTGTCCCGAAGACGATCTCGTCCCAGCTCGGAACGGCCGCTCTACGACCCGGACGGACACCGTCCGCCTCCGCCTGGCGGTCGGTGGAGCCGATGAGCCGGTCACGATGGGCCCCTACGGAGCGAGGCATCAGGACATCCGCGTACGCCGAACCGGCCGAGGCCGCGGGAGCCGGGGGCTCCTCCTCTTCCGGCTCCACGGCGGGTTCCTCCGGGGGATCCGAGGGGCGCTCGGGGACCACCATGTCGCCGCGGAAGCTCGGTACCGCCTCCAGGAGGCTGGTCAGGGAGTCGCGCTCGCTCTCCTCGACCGGCTCGGGCGACGGCAGCGCGGGACGCTCCGGGCGCTCCAGGGCACGGTCCAGCGGCCGGTCCCGGGGCAGCCGGGCGATCCGCGGCACGAACGGGAAGCTGGGCTCGGGCGTGACGGAGAGGTCGTCGGACTCGCCGATCAGCGAGCGCGCCTCGTCGTCGACGGCCTGGACGAGCCGCCGGGGCGGGTCGTACGTCCAGCTCGCCGAGTGCGGTTCGCTCGCGACCCGGTAGACCAGCAGGACCTCCCAGGTGCCGTCGTCACGGCGCCAGGAGTCCCACTGGACGGTCTCCTTGTCGGCGCCGCGCAGCGTCAGACGTTCCTGGACGGCCTCGCCGAGCTGGGGTCCGGCGTTCTCACCGGGGCGGCGGACCGGAGTCTTCCGGGCCCGCTCGGCCATGAAGGCGCGCTCCGCGAGGACAGGGCCCTCGAAGCGGCGCACCCGGTCGACGGGGATACCGGCTAGTTGGGCGACTTCCTCCGCGGAGGCGCCGGCACGTATACGTGCCTGAATGTCTCGGGGGCGGAGATGGCTCTCCACCTCGATCTCGATCTGGCCGAGGCGGGGACGGTCGCCGCGTACAGCGGCGCGCAGACGCTCGTCAATCGGAAGCGTGTACTCCGTGCTGTCCGCAGCCTTCAGCACCAGCCGTGTGCCGTCGTTAGAGACGGCCACGACACGCAGTTCGGGCATGGGGACCTCCCGGGTGGTGCCTGCCGACGTCACGTGCGTCGCTGCTTCCGCTAGTCGAGTGTGGCCTGCCCGGGTGCAGCCTGCCACAACCTTGCCGAGTTGCCCGGCGTGTCGGGCACGGGCCCGAACTCGCCGTTATGGCACGGTTACCTATTCGCAACGCTAAGTGACCAACTACGTCACCCTGTGCAACTGGCCTCCTCTGGGCGGTCCATTGAGGCCGCGGACGCCCTGGCAGGAGACCGCACCCAGGGCTCGCAACAGTACTCCATTTGGACCACGTGCGTGGATTGGCACGCCGCCCAACTTCTTGTGGGGGGCGGGACTTGGCGGCCTGGAGCGGGGTTCGGGCGATCTTGAAAGTGGCGTACTTCACGCAATAGCCGGAAACGGAACTATTGGTTTCGACCGTACGTCCCTTTGTCGTACAGATAGTTGATCAGGTACGAGAAAGTTCGAGAAAGCGAGGCTAGGTCCCGGAATGCGTGCAAGGCCCGATGTCAGCAAGAAACGGATCGAACTGAGCGTCCCTCAAGTCGCGGGCAGTGCGGTGGCGGCGGTGGTGGCCGCCAAACTCGCCTCCTACTTCGGGGTCTACGGCACGATCCTCGGCGCCGGCGTCGTGAGCGCGATAGCCACCTCCGGAGGCTCCGTCTTCCAGCACTTCTTCAGCCGGACCGGCGCTCAGCTCCGGGAGGCGACGGTCACCTCCAAGGAGGCGGAACAAACCCCAGCTCGTCCAGGGGAGTTCACGGAGGGCACCGTCTACCGCGCGCGGGTGGGCAGTTGGAAGCGCCCGCTGCTCGCCGCGGCCCTCGTCTTCGGGGTCACCATGACCGGCATCACCGTCTACGAACTGGTGTCCGGCGACAGCTTCAGCGGCGGCAAGGGGACCACGGTCAGCGCCGCCGTCACCGGCCACGACACGTCCTCGTCCCCGAAGTCCGGTGACCACGAGCCGAGTCCGGCCGATTCCCCGTCCGACTCCTCGAGCGGCTCGTCGGCCGACCCGGAGACGTCATCCGGTGCGACCGACGGCGGCACAGAGTCCAACAGCGGTGGTGCGACGCCCAGTCCGACGCCGAGCGCTTCGGACGGCGGCGGTACGCCGACCCCCACGCCGAGCGCGTCGGCTACTGACCCAGCACCCTCCGCAAGTAGTCGTTCTGGAACCGGCGATCAGGATCCAGCCGATCCCGCAGCGCCGTGAACTCGCCGAAGCGCGGGTACACCCCGGCGAAGTACTCGGCGTCCCGGGTGTTCACCTTGCCCCAGTGCGGTCGGCCCTCGTGCGCGGTGAAGATGCGCTCGGCCTCGGTGAAGTACGCCTGGTAGGGCGTGCCCCGGAACATGTGCACGGCGATGTAGGCGCTGTCCCGGCCGGAGGCGGTGGACAGGGCGATGTCGTCCGCAGGGGCGGTGCGGACCTCCACCGGGTAGCTGATCCTGAAGTCCGAACGGTCGACCATCGCCTTGAGTTCCCGCAGCGTGTCCACCAGGGCCGCGCGCGGAACGGCGTACTCCATCTCCACGAACCGCACCCGGCGGGGCGAGGTGAAGACCTTGTAGGGGATGTCCGTGTACGTCCGTGCGGACCAGGCCCGGGTGGAGATCTGAGCGATGGTCGGAACGGTCGCGGGCACCGCGCGGCCGACCATGTTGGCCACCTGCCA
The DNA here is from genome assembly GCF_045162825.1 of Streptomyces prunicolor. Lineage (NCBI taxonomy): Bacteria > Bacillati > Actinomycetota > Actinomycetes > Kitasatosporales > Streptomycetaceae > Streptomyces > Streptomyces prunicolor. Next base: position 8,106,001 of record NZ_CP108676.1, read on the forward strand.
GAGGCCGTTGGCCACGAACTCGTCGTCGAACCAGCTCGCCAGCGGCTTCACGGGCTGCTCCGGGCCCATGCTGCGGTTGTTGCGCTTGGTGTTGGTGGACGCCGTGTGCGGGAACCAGTAGAACTCGAAGTGCTCGTTCTCGGTCCAGAGTTCGTCGAAGCGGCTGGTGACCTCGTCGAAGGGCATCGGCTCCTCGCGGGCCGTGAGCAGGAAGACGGGCTCCACGGCGAAGGTGATCGCGGTGACGACGCCCAGGGCGCCGAGGCCTATACGGGCCGCCGCGAAGACGTCCGGATTCTCCTTCGCGGAGCAGGTCAGCACCGAACCGTCCGCCAGGACCAGTTCAAGTCCCCTGATCTGGGCGGCGATCGAGGCCGACTCGCGGCCGCTGCCGTGGGTGCCGGTGCTGGTCGCGCCCGACACCGTCTGCTCCATGATGTCGCCCATGTTCGTCAGCGACAGACCCTCGCGCGCGAGAGCCATGTTGAGTCTCTTGAGCGGGGTGCCCGCCTCGACCGTGACCGTCAAGGCGTCGCGATCAATATTGCGGATGCCGGTCAACAGTTGAGGGCGGATCAACACACCGTCGGTGGCGGCGATCGACGTGAAGGAGTGCCCACTGCCGACGGCCTTCACCGTCAGACCGTCCTCACCGGCCCTCCGCACGGCCGCGGCCAGTTCCTCGACGGAGGCGGGCGTGACCTCCCGCGCGGGCCGGGACGCGACCGTGCCGCCCCAGTTACGCCACGTGCCGTTCTTCGCGCTCGTTGTGGTGCTCAACGGTGCCTCCCCGACCCGGTGCCGGTCTGCTGAGCCGGCGGTACCCGAGGAAACCCACCGCGACCGCGACGGCACCGGCGACGACCGGAACCCCGTACCCGGCACGCGCGCCGGCTGCGTCGATCACCCAGCCGGCGACGGAGGAGCCGAGCGCGACCCCGACCGCCAGGCCGGTGCTCACCCAGGTCATGCCCTCGGTGAGCTTCGCGCGAGGTACGTGCTCTTCTATGAGGGACATCGTCGTGATCATCGTGGGTGCGATGGACAGGCCCGCAAGGAACAGCGCCACGGCCAGAAGCGGCAAGTTTCCGACCAGTAGGAGGGGGATCATACTCACGGCCATGGCGCATATGCCCAGCAGCCATCGACGTTCCGGGGCTCCCCGGAAGTGCAGCAGCCCGAACACGACTCCCGCCGCGCAGGAGCCCGCCGCGTACAGCGCGAGCACCACGCTGGCGCCGCCCTTGTGACCTTGCTCGTCGGCGAACGCGACGGTGACCACGTCGACCGCTCCGAAGATCGCCCCGGTCGCCACGAAGGTGGCCACCAGCACCTGGAGACCGGCCGCCCGCAGCGCCGAACCACCGCCCTTGTCGCCACGCGCGCGTGGATGCGGCGCGGGCTCGGTGGCGCGCTGAGAGGTCAGCCAGAAGACACCGACCGCCAGGAAGCAGGCGGCGAGCAGAGGACCGGCCTCCGGGAACCACGCCGTGGACAGCCCGATGGAGATGATCGGCCCGAAGATGAAGCACACCTCGTCGACCACGGACTCCAGGGAGTACGCGGTGTGGAGTTGCGGGGTGCCTCGGTACACGGCCGCCCAGCGCGCGCGGACCATCGCCCCCAGGCTCGGCACCGACCCGATGCCGGCGGCGCACACGAACAGCACCCAGTCCGGCCACGCGAAGCGCGCGGCCAGCAACAGCCCGGCCGCCGCGGTCAGCGCGACGAGCGTCGCCGGACGCAGCACCCGCCGCTGCCCGTACTGGTCGACCCACCGCGAGATCCGCGGCCCGATCGCGGCGGCGGCCAGCGCGATGGTCGCCGACAGGGCGCCCGCGAGCCCGTAGCGCCCGTTGATCTGGGAGATCATCGTGACCACGCCGATGCCCATCATCGACAGGGGCATCCGGCCGAGGAACCCCGCGGCGGAGAAGCCCTTGGAGCCGGGTGCGGCGAAGAGGGCGCGATAGGGGCTGGGCACGGTGTCTCCGGTCGGGAAGGAGCAGGGGCGGCTCGGTGGTGGTGCGGTGGCGGCTCGGTAAGGTGCGAACGCGGCTGATACAGCTTACGAGCAGGCCGCCCCCGATGCACCCGCCCGCGAGGCGCCTGGATCTCCGCCCCCATCCCCGTCCGGATCTCCGCCCCGACCCCCGTCCGGCACCCCGCCGTTTCCCGGCTGTCAGTGGTGGGTGGCAGGATCAGAGGCATGCCAGACGTGCTCGATGCCACCCCCTACGACGCCCTGCTCCTGCTCTCGTTCGGCGGCCCCGAAGGCCCGGACGACGTGGTTCCGTTCCTGGAGAACGTGACACGTGGGCGCGGCATCCCCAAGGAACGCCTCAAGGAAGTGGGCCGGCACTACTTCCTGTTCGGCGGGGTCAGCCCGATCAACGACCAGAACCGCGCCCTCCTGGACGCCCTCCGCAAGGACTTCGCGGACCACGGCCTGGACCTGCCGGTCTACTGGGGCAACCGCAACTGGGCCCCGTACCTCACGGACACCCTGCGCGAGATGGTCGCCGACGGACACCGCCGCATCCTGGTCCTCGCCACCAGCGCCTACGCCTCGTACTCGGGCTGCCGCCAGTACCGGGAGAACCTCGCCGACTCCCTGGCCGCCCTTGAGGCCGAGGGCCTCGACCTCCCCAAGGTCGACAAGCTGCGCCACTACTTCAACCACCCTGGCTTCCTGGAGCCGATGATCGACGGGGTCCTCGAATCCCTCGCCGACCTCCCCGAGGACGTCCGGGACGGCGCGCACCTCGCCTTCTCGACCCACTCCATCCCGACCGCCGCGGCCGACAGCTCCGGCCCGGTCGAGGACCACGGCGACGGCGGGGCGTACGTCGAGGAGCACCTGGACGTGGCCAGGCAGATCGCCGACGCCGTCCGCGAGCGCACCGGCGTCGACCACCCCTGGCAGCTCGTCTACCAGTCCCGCTCCGGCGCCCCGCACATCCCGTGGCTGGAGCCCGACATCTGCGACCACCTGGAGGAGCGCCAGGCGGCCGGCGCCCCCGCAGTCGTCATGGCACCCATCGGCTTCGTCTCCGACCATATGGAGGTCCTCTACGACCTCGACACGGAGGCCAAGGCCAAGGCGGAGGAACTGGGCCTGCCCGTACGCCGGTCCGCCACCGTGGGCGCCCATCCGCGCTTCGCCGCCGCGATCCGCGAGCTCGTCCTGGAGCGCGCCGCCGTCGAGACCGGGCAGCAGGTCACGCCCTGCGCCCTGGGCGCGCTCGGCGCCGGCCACAACCTCTGCCCGGTGGGCTGCTGCCCGGCCCGCGCCCCCCGCCCCGCCGCCGCGGGCGCCGACAGCCCCTACGCCTGAGGAGCGCCGTGACCGACCCCCTGCACCAGGAACTGCTCGCACTCGCCCAGGAGGCCGCCCACAAGGCCGGCGCCCTGCTGCGGGACGGCCGCCCGGCCGATCTCGCGGTCGCCGCCACGAAGTCCAGCCCGATCGACGTCGTCACCGAGATGGACATCGCGGCCGAGAAGCTGATCACCGACCTGATCTCCGAACAGCGCCCCGACGACGGCTTCCTGGGCGAGGAGGGCGCCTCCGTCACGGGCACCAGCGGCGTCCGCTGGGTCATCGACCCGCTCGACGGCACGGTCAACTACCTGTACGGACTGCCCACTTGGTCCGTCTCCATCGCCGCCGAGCTGCACGGCGAGACCGTCGCCGGGGTCGTCGCGATCCCGATGCGCGGTGAGACGTTCCACGCGGTGCTCGGCGGCGGGGCGTGGGCCACGGGTGCGTGGGAGGGCGAACGCCGGCTCACCTGCCGCCCGGCGGCACCCCTGGAGCAGGCGCTGGTCTCGACCGGCTTCAACTACGTCACCGAGGTCCGGTCCCACCAGGCCGACGTGGCGCAGAAGTTGATCCCGTTGCTGCGTGACATCCGGCGGGGCGGTTCGGCGGCGGTCGATCTGTGCGACGTGGCCGCAGGGCGCCTGGACGGTTACTACGAGCGGGGGTTGAACCCGTGGGACCTCGCGGCGGGTGACCTGATCGCCCGGGAGGCAGGCGCGTTGACCGGTGGACGGCCGGGAGAGCGCCCCGCGCGGGATTTGGCGGTCGCGGGTACCCCAGGCGTCTTCGAGCCCCTCCAGCGGCTGTTGGAGGATTTCGGGGCTTGGCACGACTGACGTGAGTGGTCGGGGGTGCCTGGGCCCGTGTTGGGAAGGTGCTGCGTGGGTGGGTCGGTGTTGATCAGGCACCCACGCGCGCACCTCTTTTGGTTCGGTCGCCTTCGGGGCGCTGGGAGCCGGTGTCGAGAGCCCCACCGTGCTCGGCGCTGCGCGCCTCCGCGCGCTGGATCTCTCGACACCGGCGCGCCCCTACGGCTCCCTCTCGGCCGTCCACGTGGGGACAGTTGGACTTGGTGGGCCCTCGCCGTCGGTTTCAGGGGGCGAACAACGGCAAAACCCCGGCGCTGGATTCGCCGGGGTTTTGCTTTTCTGCTGACCGCACTGATCAGACGCTCGTCGCGCCGACCTCCACACCGTGGTCGGCGGCGAGGCGGCGCAGGTCGTCGAGCTCGGCCTGTTCCACCTCGACGAGGAAGTCGTCGCCCTCGTCACGAGCCCGCGTCAGGTCGGTCTCGGTCGCCCTTATGCGCTGCAGAAGTCCTGCGGTGAATGCGTCCATGCTGCGCCCCCTCGTCCTGGGTCGTGGGTCGTTTGGCACGGGGGTGTGCCATTCGGAAGGGGCGATCACGTCTGCGGATGGGGTGCCCAGCGCTGCCCTGGCTGGGCGGCGACGGTGCCGGACACCCACGCCCGCTCTGCGGAAGCGGTTGGACGTACCACAAGGTGGCTTGCCACGTGCAGAGCGTGATCGCGGGGTGTAAAGCCGTCCTCCCCGCGCTCCCTTCCGTGGAAACCTCAACCCACCGAGAAAATCCCGCATTCCCGGGCCTCACACCGGACCTTCATCTTGCGCCCGGCCGCCTTACAGCCGACTTATGGCCGAAAAGGGCAGGATGGAGGTCACACAGCCACGAAGACCCTGCCCGTGTGCGCCGAGGCGCGCTACGCGGGTGGACAGAGGAAGGACAAGCGACGTGCGCGTACTCGTCGTCGAGGACGAGCAGCTGCTCGCCGATGCGGTGGCCACCGGACTGCGCCGGGAGGCCATGGCCGTCGACGTCGTGTACGACGGTGCGGCCGCCCTGGAGCGCATCGGCGTGAACGACTACGACGTGGTCGTCCTCGACCGTGACCTCCCGCTCGTGCACGGCGACGACGTCTGCCGCAAGATCGTCGAGCTCGGCATGGCCACACGCGTGCTGATGCTCACCGCGTCCGGCGACGTCAGCGACCGTGTCGAGGGCCTGGAGATCGGCGCCGACGACTATCTGCCCAAACCCTTCGCGTTCAGCGAGCTGACGGCACGCGTGCGTGCCCTCGGCCGGCGCACCAGCGTGCCGCTGCCGCCCGTCCTGGAGCGCGCCGGCATCAAGCTCGATCCGAACCGCCGCGAGGTGTTCCGCGACGGCAAGGAAGTCCAGCTCGCGCCCAAGGAGTTCGCCGTCCTGGAGGTGCTGCTGCGCAGCGAGGGCGCGGTCGTCTCCGCGGAGCAGCTCCTGGAGAAGGCCTGGGACGAGAACACGGACCCGTTCACGAATGTCGTGCGCGTCACCGTGATGACCCTGCGCCGCAAGCTCGGTGAGCCCCCGGTCATCGTCACCGTTCCCGGCTCCGGCTACCGGATCTGATCCACTGTGGCGACGACTCCCGCGCCTCCCCAGGCGCCCCCGAAGCCCACGTGGGACCCCAGAAGGCCCGAACCGCCGTTCCCCTGGCTGCGCCCCACCATCCGCATAAGGCTCACGCTGCTGTACGGCGGCATGTTCCTGATCGCCGGCATCCTGCTGCTGTCGATCATCTATCTGCTCGCCGCCCAGGCCCTGAACGTCGGCAGCGATCTGCCCTTCAAGATCACCGAGGGCAAGGTCACCAGCACCATCTGTGACCTGCCCTCAAGCGCCACGCCCGACGTGTTCAACAGCGCGATGAGCAACTGCGTCAATGAGCAGCGGCAGCACGCCCTGGACAACTTGCTCAGCCGCTCGCTCCTCACCCTGCTCGGCCTCGCGATCATCGCGTTCGCCTTCGGCTACGCGATGGCCGGCCGGGTGCTCTCGCCGCTCGGCCGCATCACCCGCACCGCCCGCGCGGTGGCCGGCTCGGACCTGTCCCGGCGGATCGAACTGGACGGCCCGGACGACGAGTTGAAGGAGCTCGCGGACACCTTCGACGAGATGCTGGAGCGGCTGCAGCGGGCCTTCACCGCCCAGCAGCGCTTCGTGGGGAACGCGTCGCACGAGCTGAGAACACCGCTCGCGATCAACCGCACGCTCCTGGAAGTGCATCTGTCCGATCCCGGCGCCCCCGTGGAGCTGCAACAGCTGGGCAAGACGCTGCTCGCCACCAACGAGCGCAGTGAGCAGCTCGTCGAAGGTCTGCTGCTGCTCGCCCGCAGCGACAACCAGATCGTCGAGCGCAAGCCCGTGGACCTCGCCGAGGTCGCCGAGCAGGCCGTCGACCAGGTGCACGCCGAGGCGGCCGCCAAGGGTGTGGTGATCCGCGGCGAGCAGAAACCCGCGGTCGTCCAGGGCAACGGCGTCCTGCTGGAGCGGATCGCCCTGAACCTGGTGCAGAACGCGGTGCGCTACAACGTGCCGGAGGACGGCTGGGTCGAGGTCACCACCGAGGTCCAGCACGGCCAGGCGGTGCTCATGGTCTCGAACACGGGTCCGGTGGTCCCGGCGTACGAGATCGACAACCTCTTTGAGCCCTTCAGACGGCTGCGTACGGAACGAACAGGCAGCGACAAGGGTGTGGGCCTCGGTCTCTCGATCGCGCGGTCCGTGGCGCGCGCACACGGCGGCCATATCGCGGCCCAGCCACGTGAGGGGGGTGGACTCGTGATGCGAGTCACCCTGCCCATCTGAGATCATGTCGCCGACACACGAGGATGTTCGCTTTGCGCGGAATTTTCTGGCCGCTTCTCCGGCATCCCTGTGTGTGATCGATCACAAGCGCGATTTTCAGGCCATCTACTCTCCGTGATCATGCACCCTGTCGGAAAGCCGGGAAAATCCGGGTTTTCGGGGGTCTTGATCACGGGAAGTACACGATGAGGTGCCTTTGAAGAGCGGCATTGGGACCGTGTACGGTCCCCTTCGCCATCCAAGCCGATCACTCTTGAGGGGTCCGGTTGGGTGTCGATTGAGTAACAGACCTTGATGTGAGGCAAAATCTCCGCCTCAGGTCGGGCACAAGTCCGGCCTCTCACGCGTTACGTGCGCTGGAGACACCGCAGACACCCAGAGGGGGAGAGCGCGACATGGCAACGGATTACGACACCCCACGCAAGACCGACGACGACGTCGACTCGGACAGCCTTGAAGAACTCAAGGCGCGTAGGAACGACAAGTCGACTTCCGCAGTGGACGTCGACGAATTCGAGGCGGCCGAGGGCCTCGAACTGCCCGGAGCGGACCTCTCGAACGAAGAGCTGGCCGTCCGGGTGCTGCCCAAGCAGCAGGACGAGTTCACTTGCATGAGCTGCTTCCTGGTGCACCACCGCAGCCAGCTGGCCCGCGAGAAGAACGGCCAGCCGATCTGCCGCGACTGCGACTGAGGAGGGGTCGGCCGTGACTGGCTCGACCCCACCCTGGAAGCGCCGCTCCCGCCGGTCGGGAGCGGACGAAGGGCCGACAGACGGTCCTCATGGCGCGCGTGACGACGAGCGGGGCTCATCCGAAACTGGATCAGCCTCGCTCGAACCGGCGGTTGACCGGGCTGACCTCCCGGTGCCGACGGATGTTCCCGCAGCCGCCCCCGTCGCCAAACGACGGGTGGCGGTCATCCGGGACAAGGCCAAGGAAGGCGTCCGTAAGGGCGGCAGCAGGGCCAGGGCCGGTCTGGCGTACCTCGCCGACCGGATCATCGACATCGCCCCGCGGATCCCCGTACGGGACCTTCAGGCGCTTCGGCGACAGTTCCCGGGCCTCGGCCCCGAACAGCTCGCCGACAAACTGGTGGCGGGTGCCGCCAACGCGACCTCGACGGTCGGCGCGGGCATCGGTGCCGCGGCGATGCTGCCGGTGCCGCCCGCGATGCCCACCGAACTGGCCGCCGAGATCACCGGCGTCGCCGCGATCGAGCTGAAACTGATCGCCGAGCTCTACGAGGTCTACGGCGCCCGTCCGCCCGGCGACCTCCGGCAGCGCAGCACCACGTATCTGAACTCCTGGTCCGGGGAGCGCGGTATCGACGTGACCAAGCCGTCGACCATGAGCGCCGCGCTGAACGGTCACATGAAGCGCGAGCTGCGCCAGCAGATCATGAAACGGATGGTCCGCGACCTGCCGAACCTGATGCCCTTCATGGTCGGCGCCGCCGTCGGAGCGGTCATGAACCGCCGGGACACCAGGAAACTCGCCGAGCGCATCCGCAAGGACCTGCGCAAGGCCCAGGTCCCGTGGGACGCGCTGCCCGAACTGCCGCCCCTGGAGACCCCGCCGGACCCGCTGCGGATGGGCGAGATCCCGAAGGAACTCGGTCGCTGAAGAGGCCCTAGACGGCTGCCGCGCGGGCAGTCTTCAGGGCCTCCGCCAGCCGCTCCGGCTCGCGCGTGGACAGATACAGGTACGGCGTCGGGTCGTCCGGGTCGGTGACCTCGACGCGCAGTGCCCTCGGGATGTACGAGCGCAGCAGCAGGAAGGCGCGGGTGTCGGCCTTGTAGGTGCGCCAGGCGCGGGCCTCCTCCGGGTCCAGGATCTCCGCCTCGCCCAGGGCCGTCACCGGGATCTTCGCCTCGCCCGCGATCAGCTGGTCGCCCACGATCCGGATGCGGAGCGAGCCGTAGGCGCTGGCCATCACGGAGGCGACCGCGGTGCCGCCGACCAGGCCGCCGAGCAGCGGCAGGGTGCCGAAGGGCAGCAGGATCAGGGCGAAGGAGACGCCCACCAGGAACGAGATGAACCACCACGAACGGGGGGCGGTGAGGCGCTCGTCGTAGGGGGAGGCGGAAAGCTGCATGGAGCCAAGCTTGGCACGGTGTCGGGAACCTACCGACGCGCGGGTAAGGTCTGCGGCTGTGAGTGGTACTTCTCCAGCTCTTAAGCCTCCGTCCGACGCCGTGAAACCGGTGCGGCACCCTGACGCGCCCGCGCCGGGCGAGCTGCTCGGTGCGCACTACGAACAGTGTTTCGGGTGTGGCGGCGAGCAGCCGCACGGGCTGCACCTGGAGGCGCGGGCCGGTGAGGGCGTGACCATCACCGCCGAGTTCACCGTGCGGGCCGCCCACCAGGGCGCCCCGGGCCTCGCGCACGGCGGAGTGCTCGCCAGCGCGCTGGACGAGACCCTCGGTTCGCTGAACTGGCTGCTGCGGACGATCGCCGTGACCGGCCGCCTGGAGACCGACTTCGTCCGGCCGGTGCCCGTGGACACCGTGCTGTACCTGGAGGCCGAGGTGACGGCCGTGGCCGGCCGGAAGATCTACTCGACCGCCACCGGACGCATCGGCGCCCCGGACGGGCCCGTCGCCGTGCGCGCCGACGCCCTCTTCGTCGAGGTCAAGGTCGACCACTTCACCGACAACGGCCGCCCGCAGGAGATCCGGGCCGTCATGGACGACCCGGACCAGGTCCGGCGTACCCGTGCCTTCGAGGTGAACCCGTGAGCCGTAGCCCCCTGAATGTGCTGATCCGCCGCGTCGACCCGGACGTACCGCTTCCGTCGTACGAGCATCCCGGCGATGCGGGAGCCGATCTGCGGACCACGGAGAGCCGGGAACTGAAGCCGGGTGAACGGGCCGTACTGCCCACGGGGGTGTCTATCGCTCTCCCCGAGGGGTACGCGGCCTTCGTGCACCCTCGTTCGGGGCTCGCCGCCCGCTGCGGTGTCGCCCTGGTGAATGCCCCGGGGACGGTTGATGCCGGGTACCGTGGGGAGATCAAGGTGATCGTGGTGAATCTCGACCCGTACGAGTCGGTACGGTTCGAGCGCTTCGACCGGATCGCCCAACTGGTCGTCCAGCAGGTCGAGAGGGTCCGCTTCCAGGAGGTCGCGGAGCTTCCCGATTCGGCGCGGGCCGAGGGGGGCTTCGGGTCCACCGGCGGTCACGCCGCCGTGGGCGGCACCACGGGTGGGAATCGATACGCTTCGGTCGTATCCGACCGGGAAGGACAGTGACGTGTTCGGACGTCGCAAGAAGGGCACTGCCGCCGAGGACGCGGCGAGCGAGGCCGAGCAGGTCGTCGACAATGTCGACACTGAGGCGGACGAAGCGGTCGAGCGCGTGAAGCTCGAACCGGAGCCCCGCCCCGACGGACCCTGGGACGACTCGGAGATCGGCGACCCCGCCGAGGGCCGGGTGGACCTGGGCGGTCTGTTCGTGCCGGGAGTCGACGGCATGGAGTTGCGGGTCGAGGTCGCCGGTGACGCGATCGTCGCCGCCACCGTGGTCCTCAAGGACAGTGCCATCCAGTTGCAGGCCTTCGCCGCCCCCAAGCGCGAGGGCATCTGGGGTGAGGTCCGCGAGGAGATCGCCAGCGGCATCACCCAGCAGGGCGGCATCGTCGACGAGGTCGAGGGGCCGCTGGGCTGGGAGCTGCGCGCGCAGGTTCCGGTGCAACTGCCGGACGGCACGGGCGGGTTCCAGGTCGTGCGGTTCGTCGGTGTGGACGGTTCGCGCTGGTTCCTGCGCGGGGTGATCTCCGGGCAGGGCGCGGTGCAGCCGCAGGCGGCCGGTCTGCTGGAGCAGATCTTCCGGGACACGGTCGTCGTGCGCGGCGAGGGCCCGATGGCGCCTCGCGACCCGATCGTCCTGAAGCTGCCGAACGACGCCCAGATGGTTCCTGAGGGCGTCCAGCAGGAGGAGGCGGGTTCCCGCTTCTCCGGTGGCATGGGCCAGCTGCAGCGCGGTCCGGAGATCACCGAGGTCCGCTAGCCGGAACAAGAACACCGGAACAGACGAAAAAGGGCCGTATCCCTCGCGGGGTGCGGCCCTTCGTCGTGCGCGCACTCTTGACGGTTCATTGGTCCGTACCTATGGTCTCGGCTCAACGCCCAAGTTCATGAGGGTGCTCTGTGTTCACATACGAGAACGGAGTCACCGTGCGCCGCGCTGCCCTGCTCTCCGTCGTCACCGCCCTGGTCCTGGGCTTCTTCGCCCAGCCCGGCACCGCCGCCCAGGCGGCCCCCGCCACCTTCGTCCACCCCGGAGTCGACGTCTCCCGGAGCCAGCTGGACTTCGCCCGCACCGAGGTCCTCGCCGGCGCCCAGCCCTGGAAGGGTGCCTACGACCAGATGATGGCCAGCTCCTACGCCAGCCTGAGTCGCACCCCGAAGCCCAGAGCCGTCGTCGAGTGCGGCTCGTACTCCAACCCCAACTACGGCTGCACCGACGAGCGCGAGGACGCGATCGCGGCCTACACCGACGCGCTCGCCTGGTACATCACCAAGGACGCGCGCTACGCCCAGAAGGCCATCGAGATCATGGACGCCTGGTCGGCCACGATCACCAGCCACACCAACAGCAACGCGCCCCTGCAGACCGGCTGGGCCGGCGCCTCCTGGCCCAAGGCCGCCGAGATCATCAAGTACACGTACACCGGGACATGGGCCAACTCGGCCCGCTTCTCGACCATGTTGCGCAACGTGTACCTGCCCGAGATCATCAACGGCTCCAATTCCAACGGGAACTGGGAGCTGACGATGATGGACGCCGCCGTCGGCATCTCCGTCTTCCTGGAGGACAAGACGTCGTACGACAAGGCCATGGCGCTCTTCCGGACGCGCACGGCCGCGTACATCTACCTCGCCTCGGACGGTTCCGTACCGAAGACCGTGCCGAGCCAGAACCTCAACACCACGGCGAAGATCGTCAGTTACTGGCAGGGCCAGTCGACCTTCGTCACCGGGCTCACCCAGGAGACGTGCCGCGACTTCACGCACACCGGGTACGGCCTCTCGTCGATCTCGCACGTCGCCGAGACCAGCCGGATCCAGGGCACCGACCTCTACGGCACCGACGTGGGGGAGCGGCTGCGGCAGGCGCTCGGGTTCCAGGCCAAGTACCAGCTGGGCACGGCCGTCCCGAGCTGGCTGTGCGGCGGGTCGCTGACCCTCGGGCTCGGGCCGGTCACCGAGGTCGGCTACAACGCCCTGCACAACCGGCTGGGCATCGCGATGACCAACACCCAGACGCTCACGCTCAACAACCGCCCGGCCGGCAGCAACAACCTCTTCGTGGCCTGGGAGACCCTCACCCACGGCGACAACCCCAACTGAACATCCTGAACAGCGCCGGACCCTGATGCCCGTACGTGCCGTACGGGCATCAGGGATGCGTCAAAGACGTCCCCCACCGCGCTCGCCACCCCATTTGTCGGACTTATTGGCCGTAAAGTCGACGCTGCGTACACGGGTGTGACGGGAAGACAATGGAGCCATGGGACGCGGCAAGCTTCGGATCTACCTCGGTGCGGCACCGGGCGTCGGCAAGACGTACGCCATGCTGTCCGAGGCCCACCGCAGGGTGGAGCGGGGCACGGACTGCGTGGTCGCCTTCGTGGAGCACCACGGGAGGGCCCGCACCGAGGTGATGCTGCACGGCCTGGAGCAGGTCCCGCGCGTGGAGCTGGCCTACCGGGGGACCGTCTTCACCGAGATGGACGTCGACGCGGTGCTGCGCCGGGCCCCCGCCGTCGCCCTGGTGGACGAACTCGCCCACACCAACATCCCGGGCTCCCGCAACACCAAGCGCTGGCAGGACATCGAGGAGCTGCTCGCGGCCGGTATCGATGTGGTGTCCACCGTCAACATCCAGCACCTTGAGTCCCTCGGTGATGTCGTCGAGTCGATCACCGGGGTCCGGCAGCAGGAGACCGTGCCGGACGAGGTCGTCCGCCGGGCCGACCAGATCGAGCTCGTCGACATGTCGCCCCAGGCGCTCCGCCGCCGGATGGCGCACGGCAACATCTACAAGCCCGACAAGGTCGACGCGGCCCTCTCGAACTACTTCCGGCCCGGAAACCTCACCGCCCTGCGGGAGTTGGCGCTGCTGTGGGTGGCCGACCGGGTCGACGAGTACCTCCAGGAGTACCGCAGCGAGCACCAGGTGTCGGCGATCTGGGGTTCGCGCGAGCGGATCGTCGTAGGGCTGACCGGCGGTCCCGAAGGGCGGACGCTGATACGGCGGGCCGCGCGGCTCGCCGAGAAGGGGGCCGGCGGTGAGGTGCTGGCCGTCTACATCTCCCGCAGCGACGGGCTGACCTCGGCTTCCCCGAAGGAACTCGCCCTCCAGCGCACGCTCGCCGAGGACCTCGGTGGCACCTTCCACCACGTAGTCGGCGACGACATCCCGGCCGCGCTGCTCGACTTCGCGCGCGGGGTGAACGCCACCCAGATCGTCCTCGGCTCCTCGCGCCGCAAGACCTGGCAGTACGTCTTCGGGCCGGGGGTGGGGGCCACCGTCGCCCGCGAGTCCGGTCCTGACCTGGACGTCCACATCGTCACCCACGAGGAGGTCGCCAAGGGGCGCGGGCTGCCCGTGTCCCGGGGTGCGCGGCTCGGGCGGGCGCGGATCGTCTCGGGGTGGCTGGTCGGGGTCGTCGGGCCCGTGGGGCTCGCGCTGCTGCTGAACGCCGTCCATCTCGGGCTCGCCAACGACATGCTGCTGTTCCTGTCGCTGACGGTGGCGGCGGCGCTGCTCGGCGGGCTGCTGCCGGCGCTGGTCTCGGCGGCCGTCGGATCGTTCCTGCTGAACTACTTCTACACGCCCCCGCTGCACCGGCTGACGATCGCCGACCCCAAGAACATCGTCGCCATCGCGATCTTCGTAGGCGTCGCCGTGTCCGTGGCCTCCGTGGTCGACCTCGCCGCGCGACGCACCCAGCAGGCCGCCAGACTGCGCGCCGAGTCCGAGATCCTGTCCTTCCTCGCGGGCAGCGTGCTGCGCGGCGAGACCAGCCTCGAAGCGCTGCTGGAGCGGGTCCGGGAGACCTTCGGCATGGAGTCGGTCGCCCTGTTGGAGCGCAAGAGCGATGTGGAGCCCTGGACCTGCGCGGGCCGGGTCGGAGTGGGGGCGCCGCTTGAGCGCCCCGAGGACGGCGACGTCGACATGCCGGTCGGCGACCACATGGCCCTCGCGCTGACCGGCCGGGTCCTGCCCGCCTCCGACCGCCGCGTGCTGGCCGCCTTCGCCGCGCAGGCCGCCGTCGTACTGGACCGCAGGCGCCTGCGTGAGGAGGCCGACCAGGCCCGTGCGCTCGCCGAGGGCAATCGCATCCGTACGGCGCTCCTGGCGGCTGTGAGCCACGATCTGCGGACTCCACTGGCCGGTATCAAGGCGGCCGTGTCGAGTCTGCGGTCCGATGACGTGGCGTGGTCCGAGGAGGACCAGGCCGAGCTGCTGGAGGGCATCGAGGACGGCGCCGACCGGCTCGACCATCTCGTGGGCAACCTGCTCGACATGTCCCGCCTCCAGACCGGTACGGTCACGCCGATCATCCGCGAGATCGACCTCGACGAGGTGGTGCCGATGGCGCTCGGCGGGGTGCCCGAGGGGAGCGCGGAACTGGACATCCCGGAGACGCTGCCCATGGTGGCCGTCGACCCGGGGCTCCTGGAGCGGGCGGTGGCCAACCTGGTTGAGAACGCGGTCAAGTACAGCCCGCCCGGCGAAACCGTCCTGGTGTCCGCCAGCGCCATCGCCGACCGCGTGGAGGTGCGGGTGGTCGACCGGGGTCCAGGAGTCCCGGACGAGGCCAAGGACCGCATTTTCGAGCCCTTCCAGCGCTACGGCGATGCCCCGCGCGGCGCCGGAGTGGGACTCGGTCTCGCCGTGGCGCGCGGCTTCACCGAGGCGATGAACGGAACCCTCAACGCCGAGGACACACCCGGTGGCGGCCTCACCATGGTGCTCACGCTCCGCGCGGCGGACGGCGTCGTAGAAGACGCGCATGACGTGTTTGACGTACAACCGGAAAGGCAGGCCTCATGACCAGGGTCCTCGTGGTCGAGGATGAGCCGCAGATCGTGCGGGCCCTCGTGATCAACCTCAAGGCGCGGAAGTACGAGGTCGACGCGGCCGCCGACGGCAAGACCGCCCTCGACCTCGCCGCCTCCCGGCATCCGGACGTGGTCGTTCTCGACCTGGGGCTGCCCGACATGGACGGCGTCGAGGTGATCCGGGGACTGCGCGGCTGGACCCGGGTGCCCATCCTCGTGCTGTCCGCGCGGCACTCCTCCGACGAGAAGGTCGAGGCGCTGGACGCGGGCGCCGACGACTACGTCACCAAGCCGTTCGGCATGGACGAGCTGCTGGCCCGGCTGCGGGCCGCCGTACGCCGGGCCGAGCCCACCGGGGGCGGCGAGGACGACGTCCTGGTCGAGACCGAGGAGTTCACCGTCGACCTGGCCGCAAAGAAGGTGCACCGGGACGGGCGGGACGTACGGCTCACCCCCACGGAGTGGCATCTGCTGGAGGTGCTGGTGCGCAACACCGGGCGGCTGGTCAGCCAGAAGCAGCTGCTTCAGGAGGTGTGGGGGCCGTCGTACGGGACCGAGACGAACTACCTCCGTGTCTACATGGCGCAGCTGCGGCGGAAGCTGGAGACGGACCCCGCGCATCCGAAGCACTTCATCACGGAGCCCGGTATGGGATACCGGTTCGAGCGCTGAGGCCATGGGTACGTCACTGTCGGTGGACCCCGGTACGCTTCAGATATGAGCGCTGTTCCTCGTTCCGAAAAGCAGGCGGGCCGGTTCCGGCGCATGCTCGACCGGCTCTCCACCTCGCAGGAGGACCTGGAGTCCGAGGAGCTGCGTGAGGATGCCGAGACCGAGGGCTGTGTGCGGATCGGCGACTGCCACGACCGACAGATCGTGACGGTTACTGGTACCTTGCGCACGGTCACGCTGCGCCCCCGGGCGGGAGTTCCGGCCCTGGAGGCCGAGCTGTTCGACGGTTCGGCCGCCCTGGACGTGGTGTGGCTCGGCAGGCGCTCCATCGTGGGGATAGAACCGGGGCGCAAGCTGATCGCGTCCGGCCGGATCTCGATGAGCAGGGGCCGCCGGGTGCTCTTCAACCCGAAATACGAACTGAAACCCCTCGGACGGGAGTAGCCGGTGACGTCGCTCGACAAGCCGACCGCGGACACTGTGGACGCCGAAGACAGCGAGCAGGATGTCCGGGCGGTGACCGAGGCGGCCCTCTTCGAGGCGTTCGGCGGTCTGCGCGGCATGATCGAAACGGTCCTGCCCGGCCTGCTCTTCGTCAGCATCTTCACCATCAACAAGAACCTGCACTGGTCGGCGATCGCCGCGCTGGCCGTGGCGCTGGCCCTGGTCGTGGTCCGGCTGGTGATGCGGGACACCGTCAAGCACGCCTTCAGCGGTGTCTTCGGCGTCGCCTTCGGTGTCGTCTTCGCGATGATGACGAACAACGCCAAGAACTTCTATCTCCCCGGCATGCTCTACACGTTGGGGCTCGCGCTGGCGTACATCATCACGACGCTCGCGGGCGTCCCGCTGATCGGCCTGATCCTCGGCCCGGTCTTCAAGGAGAACCTCTCCTGGCGGACCCGCAACCCCGGCCGCAAGAAGGCCTACACCAAGGCCAGTTGGGCCTGGGGCCTGATCCTGCTCGCCAAGTGCGCGATCCTCTTCCCGCTCTACTGGTGGGCCAACACGGCCCAACTCGGCTGGGTCCTGGTCGCGTTGAAGATCCCGCCCTTCCTCCTTGCCGTCTGGCTGACCTGGGTCTTCCTCGCGAAGGCGCCCGCGCCGATCGACGTGTTCGCGGAGATGGAGGCGGAGGAACAGGCCGAGAAGGAACGCAGGGCTGCGGCCGAGGCCGCCGGCGAGACAGAGGACGCCACGTCGGGACGGCACCGGCGCGACGCATAGCCTTCCCGATACTCCGCTACGACGAAGAGGGCGCCCTGAGATCTCAGGGCGCCCTCTTCGTCGTAGACGTCTGGCGAATCAGCTCGCCGCATCCTCCCGGCGTACCGACAACAAGTCCTCCAGCTGCTCCTCGCGCGCCTGAGCCGCCACGAACAGCAGCTCGTCGCCCGCCTCCAGGGAGTCCTCCCGGGTCGGGGTCAGCACGCGGGTGCCGCGGATGATCGTGACCAGGGACGTGTCCTCGGGCCACTCCACGTCGCCGACCTGGGTGCCCGCGAGGGCGGACTCCTCGGGGAGGGTGAGTTCGACGAGGTTGGCGTCGCCGTGGCTGAAGCGGAGCAGGCGGACGAGGTCGCCGACCGACACCGCCTCCTCGACCAGGGCCGACATCAGGCGGGGGGTGGAGACGGCCACGTCGACGCCCCAGGACTCGTTGAAGAGCCATTCGTTCTTGGGGTTGTTGACGCGGGCGACGACGCGCGGGACGCCGTACTCCGTCTTCGCGAGGAGGGAGACGACGAGGTTGACCTTGTCGTCGCCGGTCGCGGCGATCACCACGTTGCAGCGCTGCAGCGCGGCCTCGTCCAGGGACGTGATCTCGCAGGCGTCGGCCAGCAGCCACTCCGCCTGGGGGACCCGCTCGACCGAGATCGCGGTCGGGGCCTTGTCGATGAGCAGGATCTCGTGACCGTTCTCCAGGAGCTCTCCGGCGATCGAACGTCCGACCGCACCGGCTCCGGCAATGGCGACCCTCATCAGTGACCGCCCTCCTCTTCGGGACCCTTGGCGAACGCCGCCTCGACCTTGTCGATCTCGTCCGTACGCATCATCACGTGCACGAGGTCGCCCTCCTGCAACACGGTCTGCGAAGAGGGCAGCATCGCCTCGCCGAGACGGGTGAGGAACGCCACGCGGACGCCCGTCTCCTCCTGCAACTTGCTGATCCGCTGGCCGACCCAGGCGGCCGAGGCGTGCACCTCGGCGAGTTGGACGCCGCCGGTGGGGTCCCGCCACAGCGGCTCCGCGCCCGAGGGCAGCAGCCGGCGCAGCATCTGGTCGGCGGTCCAGCGGACCGTGGCCACGGTGGGGATGCCCAGGCGCTGGTAGACCTCGGCGCGGCGGGGGTCGTAGATACGGGCCGCGACGTTCTCCACGCCGAACATCTCGCGGGCCACGCGCGCGGAGATGATGTTCGAGTTGTCACCGCTGGAGACGGCCGCGAACGCGCCCGCCTCCTCGATGCCGGCCTCGCGCAGGGTGTCCTGGTCGAAGCCGACCCCGGTGACCCGGCGGCCGCCGAATCCGGGGCCCAGCCGACGGAAGGCGGTGGGGTCCTGGTCGATCACGGCGACCGTGTGCCCCTGTTGCTCCAGGGTCTGGGCGAGAGCGGAACCCACTCTGCCGCAGCCCATGATGACGATGTGCACGACCGTCCTTCCGGTGTCCTGAATTCAATGCTCAGCCCCATCAGGGTCTCAGACCGAGGCCCAAGCTACACACGCCCGGTCCCTCCAGGGCACCCCTGTGCGTCAGCGGCGTCCGATGCTGCGCACGCTGGCCAGGGTGAGGATTCCGAGGCCGACGAGGGCGGCCAGGGCGCCGATCAGCTCTGCGGTCGCGGGCATGGAACCTCCAGGAGGCGGCGGGAGCGGGGTTTTGTCATATAGACACGGAGTCGGCCGTCCCGACGGAATCCGCAACTCCGCTCGCCCCTTATTTCACTCGTGAGGCAGATGACAGAGGGTTGGGCGGCGGAAAGTAGAGGATCGCCTGTTCGAAGGCCTACGATCCTCTGTTGTGTCCAAACTGACCGACGTGCCCAAGCGCATCCTCATCGGGCGCGCACTGCGCAGCGACCGGTTGGGCGAAACGCTCCTGCCGAAGCGCATCGCACTTCCCGTCTTCGCTTCCGACCCGTTGTCCTCCGTGGCGTACGCGCCCGGCGAGGTGCTGCTGGTCCTCTCCATCGCGGGCGTGTCGGCGTACCACTTCAGCCCCTGGATCGCGGTCGCGGTCGTGGTGCTGATGTTCACCGTCGTCGCCTCCTACCGGCAGAACGTCCACGCCTACCCCAGCGGCGGCGGCGACTACGAGGTGGCCACCACCAACCTCGGCCCCAAGGCCGGCCTCACCGTCGCCAGCGCCCTGCTCGTCGACTACGTCCTCACCGTCGCCGTCTCGATCGCCTCCGGCATCGAGAACCTCGGCTCCGCGATCCCGTTCGTGATCGAGCACAAAGTGATCTGCGCGGTCGCCGTCGTGGTGCTGCTCACGCTGATGAACCTGCGCGGGGTGAAGGAGTCCGGCTCGCTGTTCGCGATTCCGACGTACGTCTTCGTCGCGGGCGTCTTCGTCATGATCGCGTGGGGCGCCTTCCGCGGCCTGGTCCTCGGCGACACCATGCGCGCGCCGACCGCCGCCTACCACATCAGGGCCGAGCACCAGGGCCTCGCGGGCTTCGCGCTCGTCTTCCTGATGCTGCGCGCCTTCTCCTCCGGCTGCGCCGCGCTCACCGGTGTCGAGGCGATCTCCAACGGCGTCCCGGCCTTCCGCAAGCCCAAGTCCAAGAACGCGGCGACCACGCTCGCGGCGATGGGCATCCTGGCCGTCACGATGTTCTGCGGGATCATCGCCCTCGCCATGACGACCAAGGTCCGCATGGCCGAGAACCCGGCCAACGACCTGCTCCACAACGGCGTCGCGATCGGCTCCGGCTATGTCCAGAACCCGGTGATCTCGCAGGTCGCCGAGGCCGTGTTCGGCAAGGGCAGCTTCCTGTTCGTCGTGCTCGCCGCGGCCACCGCGCTGGTGCTGTTCCTGGCCGCCAACACGGCGTACAACGGCTTCCCGCTCCTCGGCTCGATCCTCGCCCAGGACCGCTACCTCCCACGCCAGCTGCACACCCGCGGCGACCGCCTGGCCTTCTCCAACGGCATCGTGCTGCTCGCCGGCACGGCCGCACTGCTGCTGGCGATCTACGGCGCCGACTCGACCCGGCTGATCCAGTTGTACATCGTGGGTGTGTTCGTCTCCTTCACCCTCAGCCAGACCGGCATGGTCCGGCACTGGAACCGCCACCTGGCCACCGAGAAGGACCAGGCCAAGCGCCGCCACATGGTCCGCTCCCGGGCCATCAACACCTTCGGCGCGTTCTTCACCGGCCTGGTGCTGGTCGTCGTCCTGGTCACGAAGTTCACCCACGGCGCCTGGGTGGCGCTGCTCGGCATGTGCATCTTCTACGCCACGATGACCGCGATCCGTAAGCACTACGACCGGGTCGCCGAGGAGATCGCGGCCCCCGAGGGCCCGAGCGACGACAGCATCCGCCCGTCCCGCGTCCACTCGGTCGTCCTGATCTCCAAGATCCACCGCCCGGCGCTCCGGGCCCTGGCCTACGCCAAGTTGATGCGCTCGGACACCCTGGAGGCGCTCAGCGTCAACGTGGACCCGGTGGAGACCAAGGTGCTGCGCGAGGAGTGGGAGCGGCGCGGGATCGACGTACCGCTGAAGGTGCTGGACTCGCCGTATCGCGAGATCACGCGGCCGATCATCGAGTACGTGAAGGGGCTGCGGAAGGAGTCGCCGCGGGACGCGGTGTCCGTGATCATCCCGGAGTACGTGGTCGGGCACTGGTACGAGCATCTCCTCCACAACCAGAGCGCGCTCCGCCTCAAGGGGCGGCTGCTGTTCACGCCGGGCGTGATGGTGACGTCGGTGCCGTACCAGCTGGAGTCCTCCGAGGCGGCGAAGAACCGGGCGCGGAAGCGCAGCGAGTGGAGTGCGCCGGGTGCGGTGCGGCGCGGTCCCGCGGAGGAGCGGCACAGCGAGCCGTCCTCCAAGTCGAAGCTCTAGCCGACGTCTGGCCGGGACGGCTTTGTGGTGAGCGGTCGGGCGGGGTCCACGTAGACTGGTGGGCTGTTGTCCGGCCGTTCCCCTGTGTACGTCCTTTCGCTCGCCCCCTTTCGCATTTGGAGTCACCCCGCCATGCAGGCAGAACCGAAGAAATCGCTGGTGGGGGAGGAGTACGAGGTCGAGGTGGGCCCCGTCGCCCATGGCGGGCATTGCATCGCCCGTACCTCCGAGGGGCAGGTGCTGTTCGTCCGGCACGCGCTGCCCGGTGAGCGTGTCGTCGCGCGGGTCACCGACGGTGAGGAGGGCGCGCGGTTCCTGCGTGCCGACGCGGTGACGATCCTGGACGAGTCCAAGGACCGGGTCGAGGCACCCTGTCCGTACGCCGGTCCCGGTCGCTGCGGCGGCTGCGACTGGCAGCACGCCAAGCCCGGCGCCCAGCGTCGCCTCAAGGGCGAGGTCATCACCGAGCAGCTGCAGCGGCTCGCGGGGCTCACGCCTGAGGAGGCCGGCTGGGACGGCACGGTGATGCCGGCCGAGGGCGACAAGCTGCCCGCGGGCCAGGTGCCGCGGTGGCGCACGCGCGTCCAGTACGCGGTGGACGTGGACGGCAACGCCGGTCTGCGCAAGCACCGTTCGCACGAGGTCGAGCCGGTCGAGCACTGCATGATCGCGGCGTTGGGCGTCAGCGAGCTGGGCATCGAGGAGCGCGACTGGTCCGGCATGGCCTCGGTCGAGGCGATCGCGGCGACGGGTTCCCAGGACCGCATGGTCATCCTGGAGCCGAGGCCGGGCGCCCGCCTTCCCCTGGTCGAACTGGAACGTCCCGTCTCCGTCATGCGCGTCGAGGAGCACGACGGTGGCATCCACCGTGTCCACGGCCGCGCGTTCGTGCGCGAGCGGGCCGACGGTCGTACGTACCGGGTCGGCAGCGGCGGCTTCTGGCAGGTCCACCCGATGGCCGCGGACACCCTCGTCAAGGCGGTCATGCAGGGCCTGCTGCCGCGCAAGGGCGACATGGCCCTCGACCTGTACTGCGGCGTCGGCCTCTTCGCGGGCGCGCTGGCCGACCGCCTCGGCGACAAGGGCGCGGTCCTCGGCATCGAGTCCGGCAAGCGCGCGGTCGAGGACGCCCGGCACAACCTCGCCGGGTTCGAGCGGGTGCGGATCGAGCAGGGCAAGGTCGAGAGCGTGCTGCCGCGGACGGGGATCAGTGAGGTCGACCTGATCGTGCTGGATCCGCCGCGGGCGGGGGCCGGCAAGAAGACCGTGGAGCATCTGTCGTCGCTGGGGGCGCGGAAGATCGCGTACGTGGCGTGCGATCCGGCTGCGTTGGCTCGGGACCTGGCGTATTTCCGGGATGGGGGGTATCGGGTGCGGACGCTGCGGGCGTTCGATCTGTTTCCGATGACTCATCATGTGGAGTGCGTGGCGATTCTGGAGCCGGTGGCGAAGAGCGCCTGACCTTGGGTTTCGTCGATGGCTGGGCGGTTCGATCTGTTTCCGGTCAGCCATCAGGTTGAATAGGCCGGCTACTTGCCTTGGGTGCTTTGAACTGTGGTTTTGCGCGTATCGGTACCCAGGTTGGCAGCGGTGCGACTCTGTCGCCCAGGAACGTTGACGCTCAAACGACGCTAGTCCTGAGGGCATGTCAGGTACACAGGCGTACCCGCTCGAGTGAGCGTCACGCTGTGCCGAAGTGCTTCCTGATCAGTCGACGTCGGGCTCTTGGGACTCTTCGAGAAGCAAGGCTGCGAGGGCGTCGGCCCAGTGCACGGCCCAGGCGCGCAGTGCGCTGATGGTGGAGTCATCAAGGCCGTAGGCCGCGAAAGCCTCGTCGTCGGTCCACTCGGCCCCCGTGAGGCTGGCCTGCAGGTCTTCCCGCTCGAAGCGGCCACGGGCGTGCCGACGGCCGAATTCTTCGAGGTCGGCCGTGCTCCAACGGCGGGAAGCCGCGTAGACGTCGATCAGGTCGCGGGGCGCTCCGCGGTCGGCGAGGGCGCGGACCTTGGTCCCGATCACATCCTCTTCCGCGAGGACGGGCCCGTACGAGCTCTGGACGACCGGTCGCCAGAAAATCTCCTTGAGGATGTCGACCTCGCAGTCCTGCCCGGTGATCGGGTCGGACACGGTGAAGCGGGCAGACAGCGGGGCGGTTTCCAGCGCCTGAACTTGCCAGCCCCGTGCCTCCAGGCCGACGCGGAGCGTGGCCGCGATGTCGGCCATGGGCGTCGGATTCTCAGTGGCGACATCGAGGTCCTGGCTGGGACGGCTGACCAGGCGGTGGGCCCGCACTGCGTATCCGCCAGTGAGAACCAGCGGGTATGGGGAACCGAGGGCGATCACGTCCGCCAAGAGCCGTGCGTGCAGCTCTGGCATGTTCGTCACGCGGCTGCCTGCGCGTGTAGCGCGAGCTCGGGAAACGCGTCCTCCCACACGGTGCGGACAGTGCGTCCGACGAGAGTGCGCAGCACCGGCCACATTTGTAGGAGCAGGTCTTGATTGAGGTAGAGGGGCAGGTCCTCGCTCAGACCCTCGTGAAGGACTGTGCGATACAGGCCCATGCACTGGCGAGGCTTGGCTATGTCGTACGAGGTCATTCCGGACCAGGCCACGTGCAGTGGCAGATCCACGACGCCTTCGGCGGGGCCGTGCAACTCGTCCAGCGATTCCGGCAGGCGACGCCGGAACTTCTCTTGGTAGAGCGTGAGGTCTTCGGCGTAGACGCCGGAGAGGTCGCTCTTCCCGGACGCATGGGGCTGTGGGCTGGGGGCCATATGACTCATTATGGCGGGCCAGCGCGGCGGCGTGGGTCATGACGGGCGAGGTGGTGAGACCTGGGGCCAGAAGCCAACCCCTTGAGGGACGCGGTGCTGAGCCGACCCCGGATCGGCAGCGCCAGCAGGGACGATGGTGCCGAATGTAACGGCGGCCGCAGCGCGGTCGATGGCAGTCTGCAGGACGATCTGCTGCGGCAGCAGTGCTCTCCGCTCGACGGTCCCTCGTCCGGATGGAGGCACCTGTCGCTCTGCGTGCTGATGATGTCGTTCAGCGGCGCATCCTCCGGAGGGCTGTAGCTGGTAGGGGTGATGCGTCAGCGTTAGTTGGGCCGCCAGTCTCGTGGCCCGTGCTCTTGCGCCGCACAGTCGATCGAGACGCGTGGGCGCCTTTGGTGCCGTTGCGCCAGACGAACAGCGCGAGACTGTGGCAGCGGCTCAGCGGAGCCTTCGGGTAGTTCGAATACGCCCGCCTGCCGAGTTGCTCGCGGTCCCATGCCAGCCGCTCTTTCAGCTCTTCGTCCGCCACCACCCCTGTCCTTGCCCTCTACGACCAAGTCGGCTTCCCCGACTGGCCACGCCCCTGGGTAACCGTATTTTGGTGTGCCGCGCCTCGGAATCGATTCCCAGCGGGCTGCGGTTACGCAGTCGACGGGCGGGGACGGAGACCAGGGTCGATGAGCTCGGGTGTGATGTCGGATACAACTAGCCTTCTTCACCTCGCGGATGCAATTGGGCCATTCCTTCCCATTGGCCCGGCAGGTTGACTAGCGTTCTGCGGCATGAACGACAGCCGTGAGCCGACCGCCGTTGACTTTGCGGATGACGGATTGGCCCGTAGGGCCAAGGCGCTCGCCTGTACGGCTCCCCTGCAGGCGTTGGACGAGAACAAGGGGAGCCTGCGCTGGGTGAAGGCGGACGTCTACCAACTGGCGGAGATCGCGCTGCACACCATCGACCAGGTCACCATCTCCATGGACTTCGACGCTGGGGCTAACCAGGAAAAGGTCGTCGACCAGGTGAAGCGGTTCGTTGCTCTCCAAGCCCCTGAACGTACGACCGAGGAACATCGCAGGGTGGCACGGCACGTACTCCACCGGCTGATCAACGTCGGTACCGTGGACCGGAGTTTCAACGAGACCATCGGGGCGGTGGACCGGAGCGGTATCTATCGTCGCTTCGGCTTCCAGTTCAATCTGCTGGTCGAGAGGGCAGGTCGGGACGGAAAGATCTACCTTCGCGCTTCCGACGAGGCGATCAACGTCTTGGTCGGCGCGCTCGACACGGATGTGGAGTCGGCGCAGATCGCGGCAGAGGTGAAGCTCGACAGCCTGATCAAGCGAGGCAGGCTCGCCGAGGCCAAACTCGCAGCGGAGCAAGCCCGTTACCGCACTGTCCAGTACGGGGAGATGCTGCGTCAACTGCTCGATGCCACGGCACGGGACATCCGCGCGGTCGACTGGGAGCGCGAGGTGCCGGATCTCCTCGCGCACGCGTTGGCCCACATTGAAGAGCGCTACGACTTCGAGCATCGCATTCTGAGCAACATCAGCGCAGCGCGCGACAAGTCCGACGAATCGCTTCACAAACAGCGAGCCGCGGAGCTGGTTACGATTGTCCGTGACTGTATCCGCCGACATATGCAGCTGCAGAAACGCTTGTTGACGGCCCGCTCCGTGTTCCGTGAGGAACAGGACCGACAACAGTTCGCGGAACTGCCGCGGCGAGCCGTACTGGACCTCTATGGGCAGGTACTCAACCCAGTACTGGATCTGTCCCTCCGCGATGCGCTCACCGTCAGCGAGGGGTTCTTCAGCGATGCCGTCGGTCCCGAACCCCCTGCCGTGATGGACCTGTCGTCCTTGGTCACGCGACTGCTCCGAACGGCACCGGAGCGCGAGCGGCTGGGCGAGGCGATTCCGGAACCTGACTTGACGGAGACGACGGAGAAGCCCGCTTTCACGTTGGGAGACTGGGCTGCCACCGATGAACTGCTCGATTTCTGCGACACACCACGGCAGTTGAGCGATCTACTCGCGAAGGCCGAGCACACGGCGCGCAGTACGGCGACCCTGCTCCTGCACCGTGCGTTCCACGCACTCGACCCGCAGGTTGGCGAGCGCATCGCGCGAGGCGACTCCCGCGTCCTTGTGGGGGTGGGCACAGGCGATCGATTCGACGCGCCCCACTTCGGCGGCGACGACCTGCTCCTCTATTCCGTCCCGATCACTTACCCGCCCGACGGCACCGATCCCGACGCTTCCCTTCCCGAGGATTCTTTCGAATGAGCGACACCTTCACGGTCCCCGACGCGGAGGGCGCTGCCCAACTGGTGGCCTTCGGCATGCGTCCGCGCCTGCATCCCTCGCAGGATCGTGAGTACGACAGTCTCGTCCGCCGTTATCGCGAGGACGATGCGTTCCGCTTTCTGACCGAACGGATCGCCTTTAGCCTCGGCCTCCATGTGGTCGACGTCGGTCATGGCACGGGAATGGTCCTGGCTGCCGTCACCGGTTCGGTTTTCGAGACCAGGATCGAGGACTACGCCCGCAGGTCACACCATCGGAACGAGGGTGAGAGAGCGTTGCACGGCATCATTCACCTCGCGGTGGCGGCGCTGGCGTTTCCCCGTCCCGCAGACCTCGCCGATGACGGTTACATCGGCCGGGTCAAGGCGAGCGTCGTCGACGAGGCCGTACGGGAGATCTGCCGGAAGCTGGGACGCCGGGCGGCGGAGGCCGAGAGCACGGAGGATGTCCCCACGGACGCCCCTGAGTTGGAGCGGGCCTGGCGGGCCTACGCACGCCGGCCTGAGGTCTCGGAGACCAAGGATGAGCGTGTCGCCCCCAATTCCACCCGGGGGATGACCTCCCGCGCCCTGCGTTTCCTCACGGAACAGGGACTCCTGGTGATGGTGGACGACGACGAAGCCGAGGAGAACGTCTTCCGCACCACCCCTCGCTACCAGGTGCAGGTGCGTGAACTGGCCTCCACGGCAGCATTTGACGAACTGCTCCGCCTCGGCGCGGTCCCCGACATCACAGAGCCGAGCGGAACACTTCGCACTGGCGCGCCGGGCGCGAGGGCCTCCGAGCCGCACGACGTGGCGAAGGCCGGCGCCGATGTATGAGCTGTCCCGGGTGATGCTCCAGTCCGTCGGGCCGGCCGGAGCCCGCTACCAAAACGTTCTCCTCGACTTCAGCGCTGTCGGTCGCCAGGTCTCAGACCGCCGTATGTCCTTGTTCGGTGCCGGTGAGTCCGTGCGCCGCCCTTCACCCGCAACCGTTCTCTTCCTGGAGAACGGAGGTGGAAAGTCCGTTCTGATCAAGCTGATCTTCTCGGTGGTGCTGCCCGGTCGTCGGCAGGTCGTCGGCACGAGCGGCGGAGGAGTCCTGGAACGCTTCGTCCTGCCCAAGGACACCGCCCATGTGGTCCTGGAATGGACGCATGCACGCAGCGGCCGTCGATTGATCACCGGCAAGGTGATGGAGTGGAAGGATCGGCGGGAGTCCTCCGACCCCCGGAACCTGATCGAACGCTGGTACCACTTTCGCCCCACTCCCGCGCTGGGCCTCGACAATCTCCCCTTCTCGGCAAACGACCACTATCGGACCCGGATCGACTACCTGCTCGAAATGGAGAAGGCGCAGGCCGCTGACCCCACCATCGAGTACGAGGAGTTCGCGCGGCAGGGCGAGTGGTCCGAGCGGCTGACGGATCTGAATCTGGACCCCGAGCTGTTCAAGTACCAGCGCAGCATGAACGCCGACGAAGGGGAGGCAGCCGAGGCGTTCTCCTTCGCCAGTGACATCGCCTTCGTGAACTTCCTGCTCGGAGCTGTTCTGCCCACCGACCCGGCCAAGGAACTAGCGGACCTGCTGGACACGTATGCAGGACGCCTCCATTTGCGCACCGAGCTGCTGCTCGAACGGGATTTCACCCAAGGCGCGTTGAACATCCTCCAGCCCCTTGCCGACGCACGGGCGAGCGCTGACGAGGCGCGCGACCGACGGAGGACTTCGGCACAGGACATGGCCAACCTGCTGGGGAGACTGAAGGCCCGGGCGGAGACGGAGGCCAAGGCTGTCCGCCGGATCCAGACGGAGGCCGAGCAACTCGCCGCTGAGAGCGTGACGGCGAACACTGAGCACCTTCGACTTCAAGCAGCCACTGTCGAGTTGGAAAGACTTCTGGCCGAACTCCGGTTCAGTGAAGCTCAGTCGGAAGCCGAGAAGGCGGAGACGGAAGCCCTGCTCGCCGAGGTGGAATCGGCGGCTTGGAAGGTTGTCCCCACTGTGCTGCGTCAGCTGACCGCGGAGCAACGGGTGAGCGACCTCCGCGCGGTGGTGGCGGCCGCCGAGGAGGCCGCGCGTCCCGCGCTTGTCGCCCGGGACAAAGCGGCGGCACTGCTGATCCGTGCACTCCGCGACGGAGTCAAGGAACTTCGTGACAAGGCGTACCTGATCGAGGCGGAGGCCAAGGCCGCCGCTGCGCAGGCCGAGGTGGACCAGAAGGGGCACAACGACGCGCTCGCCCGCGCGATCAGTCAGGTGAAGGAAGCTGAGACTGCCGAGCAGCGCGTGCGTGAAGTACGCGACCTGATCGTGGACGCGATACGCGACGGTCTACTCGCCTCCGGCGTATCAGTGGCCGGGGCGCTGGAGGAGGCCAAGGCGGCCGCGACGGACAACGCCCGCCGGCTCAAGGCACTGGAGAAGGAGGTCAAACGGCTCGAAGTCGAGCAGCAGGCAGCAGCGCAGACTGTCCGCGTGTCGGAGAGACGACTCGCCGTCCTGCACCGAGCCTTCGACACCGCCGACCAGGAATGGAAGGCGGCCGTGGCTCGCAAGGATGCGCTGGGCGCAGACCCCGCCTTCCTCGATCTGCTTGGGCAACGCCCCCAAGACCTGGAGACTGACGCAGAGTTGCTGCGGAACCGACTGGCCGAGGTCCAGGACAAGGCAGTTGCCGAGATTACGGATCTTCATGTCGCCGAGGCCCAGGACGAGAGGGCCCGCATCGCTTTGGAGAGTACGGAACTGCTGCCTGCCTCCCCAGAGGCCACGCGGGTCAAGGAGATCCTCGCGGAGGCAAATATCACCGCATGGACCGGATGGGAATACCTGGCTGCGATTCCGGATGTCGAGCGTCGTCACTCCCTCGTCAAGCAAGTACCGCAGCTGGCAAGCGGCGTTCTGTTGAACAACCCTGCTCAACTGTCGGCGGCGGAAGAACTCGTCAACAGCCAAGAACCTCACCCCAGCGTGTTCCTCGCGGTCGGTACGACGGAGGCCGTGACCCGGACACATTCTGAGATCGGTGGTGTTGGCTTTGTCGTGGACGCGCATCCGGCGCTCTACGACGAGAGAGCCGCTGACACGGAACGCCGTCTGGTACGACAGCGCCACGATCGGCGTCTGGAGCGGCTCGCCGAACTCGCCGAGCGTCGTGGAGCAGCGGCCACTCTGGTGGCCCGGATCGAGGAATGGCGCAGGGACTTCCCACTTGGCCGTCTGGCCGAACTCCAACAGCAGGCAGAGGAACGGCGTCGGCTCGTCGAGGTCGGGGAGCAAGAGGTCGAGGAACTGCGCGTGGTCCACGACGAGTTGGGGAGAGCCCGTGGCGTAGCGATCGAGGAGACCGAGCCAGTGCGGGTCGCCCAGCGGGGACTCGACGAGCGAACACACCGCCTGACGAGCCTCGCCGATCAGGAAGCGCGTGTTCCAGGCTGGGAAAGCACCGCAGCTCTGTACAGAGAGGCGGGCGAACGAGAGCGGGAAGCGGCCAGGAACGCGGATGAGAAGGCCCGGCGGGGCCGTGAACAGGCAGCCGGGCTGCTGCGTGAAGTGGACGGCATGCGAGCCTCCGCCAGCAGGCTCTCGGAAGAACTGACTGGACTTCCCCTGGATGTCGAACTGACGGCAACGACAGAAGGTGCAAGCGCACCGCTGGAAGTGCTCCGACGCGACTATGCACGTACGGTCGAGACGTATCTGCGCGCGTCTGTCGGTGACCAATTGCTCACCGATCTGCGCCAGGCCGAGAACGACACTTCACTGATCGCAGCTGAACTCGACGATCACGCGGACAACGTGGTCGAGGTGGCGCACAACCTGTTGAACGGCCCGTACGGAGCAGACGGCGCCTCCCGCGAACTGGCGCGCCGACTGGCCGAACAGGCCGCCCCAGAACTACGCCGTCGAGCGGCCGAGTCGAGTGCGCACGCGGCGAGCCGCAAGGAGGAGTTCGAAAGGTTCATCACTCCACAATCAGAGATCGACTTGACTCCGTTCGAAAGACCGCGCCATGTCCTTCACGGTCTGCAACTGGTGGAAACGGCGAAGCGTACACGGGATGAGGTGTACCGGGTCGTGTCGGAGCTGGCCAGGCATGGGCAGTATCTGAAGGAATCCCTGGAGCAGGCCGAATCCTCTCGTAGGGGATTCGAGCAGCTCCTTTTGGGGGGCGATGAGTTCTCGGAATTCGCTCCCATCACAGGCTTGGCCGGTCCCGAACCATTCCAGGGCGACATGACCGTTGCCGCTACGGAGCACCAGGCGGTTCGTACCGTCCATGACGAATGCCGGAAGCGGGAAGTGGCGGCGGAGGACGAAGAACGCCGATTCTCTGATCAGTTGGTCCGGCATGCGAGTCGGGACCGGTTCCTGCCGCTGGAGACCAGCAGCCGAAAGATTATCCTTATGATCGATCGGGCCGAACTGCCTAAGCGGGCAGCTGAGTGGACCGGGGCCATGCGCAGACGCCTCCGCTCGCTCACCGACGATCTGGAGACGATCGACCGCCACCGGAACGCAATCGTCCAGCAACTGTCCCAGCAGGTCACGGAAGCACTTGAGACCCTGCGGCGGGCTGAGCGGTTCTCGCGTCTACCCAAGGGGCTTGGGGACTGGTCCGGCCAGAATTTCTTGAGAATCCGATTCAAAAGCATCCCTGAAGCGGCCTTGCTCGACCGCATGGGGCAGCTTGTGGACGACATGGCGAAGAGCACCATCGCAACTCTCGAAGCGGGGCGAGAGCCCAAGCGCGACGGTCTTTCCCTGATCCTCAAAGGCGTGGCCGCCGGGGCGCCGAGAGGTTTCAGGGTGACGATCATCAAACCCGACTCCGTGCTGCTCGCCCAAAGGGTGCCTGTGTCTGACATCCGTGCCGTGTTCTCCGGTGGACAGCTCCTCACCACGGCGATCATTCTGTACTGCACCATGGCGGCCTTGCGTGCCAACGACCGAGGACGGGTCAAGCATCAGCACTCCGGTGTGCTCTTCCTCGACAACCCGATCGGCCGCGCCTCCACTACATACCTGTTGCGCCTCCAGCAGTCGGTCGCCCAAGCGTTGGGGGTCCAACTCATCTACACCACAGGTTTGTTCGACACCAATGCGCTGGACACCTTCCCTTTGGTGGTGAGGTTGCGGAACGACACCGACCTACGTGCCCGGCGTAAGTACCTGTCGGTGGAGGGAGCCTTCGGACGTTATCTGGACGAGTCGTTGGCGGGAGACGGTTCGCAGATCTCCGCGTCCCGCTACTTCACCAAGGAAGACGCCGTCGATGGTGACGAATGAGGAGGCGCTGGAGCTGCTGGCAAGGCTGCATGATTGGAAAATTGAAAACGGATGGAAGGGGAAAAGCGAGTCGACCATCGAGATAGCTGACGTTAAGTCAATCTTCTTGCGCATGCCACGGCCCCTTGGAAGAAGTGGCGAACTTCCGATCCGGATTCTCTCGGAGTATCTGGGAGAACTGGCCGGAGCAGGTCACATCAAGCCCTCGAAGAAGACGGATCGAGAAAGGCGAACACCCCTGCCTGTCAGTATCAGATTGAAGCCCGTCTACTCTGTGGTGAAGAGCATTCCGGCGATGCCGCCTTGGGTGACTGAACTGGCAGACATCGAGGAATATTGGGCTCTGGGTCGGACCACGGACAGGATTCGCGCCGCCTACGAGGCGTTGAACACCTGGCTGCACCGCGGAGACAGAGGTATGCGTATTCCTCTGCGCGAGAGAGCACTGCAGATCTTCGGCCAGCATCCGTTCTTCCGGCAACCCGATCACCCGGCTGAGAAGCTCTTCGACACGTTGGTGGCGAAGCCGCTCTTCTCCGACACCAAGCGGCTGCTGGATCTGATCAATGCATTCGACGTCGATCCCCCTCTGCTCAGCAAGGAT
Source organism: Streptomyces prunicolor (assembly GCF_045162825.1). Classification (NCBI taxonomy): domain Bacteria; kingdom Bacillati; phylum Actinomycetota; class Actinomycetes; order Kitasatosporales; family Streptomycetaceae; genus Streptomyces; species Streptomyces prunicolor. The sequence goes on from NZ_CP108676.1 coordinate 8,137,755, forward strand.
TTCAGCTCAACGAAGCTGGCCAAGAACCTCGGTGGTCATCACCAACTGGGTGAGGGCCACAAGCTTCTCGTCATCGAGAACTCCACCACCTACTGGTCGATCTCTCACATGCTTGGACACATCGATCACCGGATCGGTCGGGTTGCATGGGGCAGCGGCGGCACTTTCCAGCGGTCCATCGGAAGCCTCACGGCGCAGGACCAGATCACTGAGATCGTCTATTTCGGAGATCTGGACCCCAGCGGACTGGCTTTCCCAATCCGTGCAGGCAACTACGTACGTGGCCTGCCGGTGCGCCCGGCAGTCGAGTTGTACGACGCCCTGTTGCAACTCGGCTCGCCGAGCCGCTGTCTGCCCAAGGAGGCGTGGACCACGCCAGAAGACGTTCAGAGACTGGTCACCTGGCTCGACCCCAGCCACCACGACCGCGTACGTGACCTCCTGCTGAGCGGTGAACGGCTTGCGCAGGAATGGGTCGGTTTCGATCACCTGAGCACCAATAGGCACTGGCATGGGGATGTGCGGTGACGTAACCGCTGTCGGGGCCATGTCGTTTGACTGGAAAGCCGGTAAGTCGTTCAGCTACCGACCGGTTGACTCCTCGGCGGCGTAGCCGAGTCTATGAGAGGCGAGTCGCGTGACTCTTCCGGAGGATGCAGCCCCTGGGGCGGAGGGATCCCACGCCACGGGCCTTGTCCCCGTCGGCCGGCGCGCACTGACGAGCAGAATCATGCGGGAACTGAACCGGTACGGGACCGTGGTAGTGGTCGGCGGCCCCGGAGTCGGCAAAACTCACGTGATCGAGCGCGGTGTGTACACGCAGCGCTCGGCGCAGTCCGAGTTCGGGGCCGTAGTCAGGTGGTCCTATGACCTTCAGGAGTACCTGGCCTCGCGCAGCAAGGAGTTCGTCCCGAACTGGGGCCCACCGGTGTTGCTGTTGGCCGACGATGTCGCCGGCCCCGAGTCGTTGCCCGACGTGCTGTTGAACCATGCTCTTCAACTCATCGTCGTTTCACGTGCACCTGCAGACAGGTGGCGGCACCTGCCGAACTTTCCGGCCGTGGTGGAGGTCGGGCCCTTCGACCGCGAAGAGTCAGTGCGGTTTCTCACCGCCAATCTTGCGGGCATGGCCGATTCGGAGGCAGACCGGCTGGCAGAGCACCTGGGCGATCTGCCTCTTGCACTTGACGGCGCGGTCCGCTGGTTCACGCCGGATACGACCGTCGACGAGTTCCTCCAGAGAGCGAAGCTCCAACCCCATGTCCTCGTCGGCGACGAGCGCCCCGGTGAGCGCAGGACTTCGCTGATGGCCGAAGTCCGCGGAGCCGTAGAGGCCTTGTCCGACAGGGGAAGGCTCGCCCCGCGCATCGCCCTGGGTGCCCTCGCCTTGATGGACGGCGCGCGTTACCCCATGTCTCTCCTGGACGGCCCTTCGCGCTGGCCGCAATGGAGTTCGGCCGTGACAGGTCTGCCGTCCGATCGACAGGTGCCGCTGTACGGCCTTTCCACTGCGGTGGTGCCGGACTTGGAGCGCAGTGGGCTCGTCCGAGTGGTCAATGGTGAGGTCAACTTCGTCTGGCTCACTTGCCAGTTGGTGCGGCAGGTGCTGTCGTCGACGGACCTCGAACGGGCCAGACAATTGGCCGAGGTGATGCTGCTCAGCTTGGTACCTGACAGCAAAGGTCATGCGGAGTGGAGGCACTGGGCCTCATGGAAGGAGAGTGCTTCCGCCCTCAACGCCATCGACCCTGGGTGCATGACCACGGTGGTCGGCCGGCGGGCCCTGCTGGCGGCATGTGACTTCCTCATCGAGCAGGGGCATGTTGCCGAGGCGCGTGAGCGACTGCTCATGCTGCGTGACGTGTGGAGGCGGGCGAAGAACGTTCCCTTGTCCCTTCGGTTGATGACTCTCGATCTGCTGGGGCGGGCATCTTACGAACTCGGTGATGTCCGTTCGGCGTGCCGGTACGGCGATACCGCGTTTCGGGCCCGTCGCTGGGAGAGCGATCGGTGGAGACTCGACCCGGCCGCTCTCTCGGGTGCCGCGCATTGGGCGCTGGCCGCTGGCCGTCAGGAGTGGCTCGTGGAACTGCGTCGACTTGCCCAAAACCTTCCGGACCAGAGGCTGGCACTTCGTATCGCTTCCTTCGACATGCTGCTCCGTGCCCGGACGTTGTACGGCCTGTGCCTAGCGGATTCGATCGACGAGATCGTCCGTGCCCAGCGCGACATCCTCGAACCCGAGCACCCCCATACTCTCTTCACCATGGATCTCCTGGCGCGTGCCTACCACAGGGCCGGAAGGCCTGAAGAGGCGCGGCACACGTTGTCCAAGGTGCTGGAACTCCGAACCCGGGTACTCGGACCGGGACATCCTCACACGCAGGCGACAGCCGTCGAACTGTATGGGCAGTCTCACGAGCTGGGGTGACAGGTTTGGACAGTCAGATTCGCAGGCGGAGCTGCAATCTGGAGCGGGTGCCGAGAATCGAACTCGTGCTCCCGGTTCGGGTTGAGTGGCTGCGGTGCTGCTCCCTGCCAGTATGTCGTCATCGGCACAGCTTCGGGCACGAGCCAACGCGAGTCACCCGCGCCCGGAGCATGCCCAGGTGAGCGACCCGGCTAGATGGAGATTTCGCACTCGTCGGACTTCGCATCCAGCAGGGAAGCCGCCAGATGCTCTCATGCTCGTGCGTGTCTAGGTCGTCGGTGTCCGTTCCACCGCAGCTTGTACTCTTCGGCACGTTTTCGTAGTGGAGCGCGTCGGAATAGGCAGCCTGCCACCGACCTCAGGTCTGAGGGGCGGGCTCAGGGATCGTGATCTTCCCCTAGGCGGCTTGCCGACGGGAGATCAGCTTGCCGTGGTTGAGGTAACAGCGCCGTCCGCAGTGGCACCGCCGACATGCCCGCTGCCGCGCCAGCCTCTCTTGATCAGCCTGCGCGTGGGCTGCGCGATGAGAGTTGGTCCCCGTACGAGTGCTTCAAGCCGATGCCGATCACAGCTGGCGCGGCGGCAGGTGTACGGCTTTGCCGCAGCCGGTCTGGCAGAGTTCCCGCATCTCCGTCGTGACGCTCATTTGACGCTCTGTGCCTCTGACGGCCTCCTGCCGATACCGAGGAACCGTCACTGATCAGCTAGTTTTGCCACCTCCTCTCGTCCTGACATGATTCCGATGACTCATCATGTGGAGTGCGTGGCGATTCTGGAGCCGGTGGCCAAGCCGTCCTGACCTGCGGTTTTGTGGGTGCGCATTGTGTGCGGTGTGGGTGTTGAAGCCAAGTGGTTGCGCTCAGCTATACGTGCGGAACGCCTCCGCTCTCGCGGAGATCGACCTGTCGGCCAGGGCTTTGTCAGTGATGCGGTTCCGCTGATTGTGTGACTCGGCTGCTCTGGGTGAATTACGCTGCGTAGTCCGGACGTTACGAGGATGCGGCCGGAGGTGGGCGGCCGGGTTGCGGACGGGGCGGTGGGTTCCCGTCGTCGTCGCGCGCGGAGGTGGTTCCACATGTTCCACATCGCTCACGTGTATGTCCCGGAGGGACTGGTATGCCGCAACGGCGCGTCATCACCGACCGCAGTCAGGAACCCCGCCAGCGGTTCGCCGAGGAGTTGCGGAGGCTGCGCGAAGCGAGCGGGCTGAGCCTGCGGGCGCTTGGTGAACGGCTCGGCTGGGACTGGTCGTTGTTCGGCAAGATGGAGAACGGCGAGACGCTCGGCAGCCCCGAGGTCGTCCAGGCGTTGGACACGCACTACGGGACGCCGGGGTTGTTGCTGGCGTTGTGGGAGCTGGCAGCCGGGGACCATACGCAGTTCCGCGAGCGGTACCGGCGGTACATGGCGCTGGAGGCGGAGGCGGTGAGCTTGTGGCACTTCGCGGTGAGCGTGCTGCCGGGGTTGTTGCAGACGCCGGGGTATGCGCGGGAGATGCTGGCGGCGGGCGGGCTTGAGGGGAAGGAACTTGAGCAGCAGGTCGATGCCCGGATGGGGCGGCGGGAGTTGTTGGAGGGGGAGGGTGCGCCCCGGTTCCGGACCATTCTTTCTGAGGCAGTCCTGCGCACGGCATTGCTGAACTCCCGTGAGTGGCGCGGGCAGTTGGAGCACCTGGCTGAGATGGCGGAACGCCCGAACGTTGCCGTTCATGTGCTGCCGTTCAGTGCTGGCCCCTACGGGCTTGATAGCACTGACCTGTGGTTCCTATGTATGCCGCAGGGACGTACGGTGGCATACACGGAGAATGCGCACCGCGGCGACCTGATCGAAGACGGTGCGGCGGTCGAGAAGCTGCAAGGTGCCTACGATGCAGTTCGTGACCTGGCGCTGTCCCCGGCCGAGTCGCGGAAGTTTGTCCTGCGCATGTTGGAGGAAGTGCCGTGCGATCCATCGACCTGAGCGTCATAAATTGGCGCAAGAGCTCATACAGCAACTCGGACGGTGGCGCTTGCGTCGAGGTCTCTGACGACTTCGCCGCTGTCGTCCCGGTACGGGACAGCAAGGTTCCCCACGGGCCGGTGCTTGTGTTCCCTGTCGGCGGGTGGAACTCCTTCGTTTCGGCAATCGGGAACGGGCAGTTGAGCGACTGAGCAGGCAAGGTGAAGAACTTTGCGGGGGTCGGAAGCGCTCAAGTGGGTGTTCCCGCCCCCTGACCTGACGGTTCGTGCTGCGCGAGGCTGTGCGCACTGCCCCGAGACCTCGATGTCAGTGGTGACCGTTAGTTTGGGATCACTGGAGATCGGCCGCACCGGCCGACGAGGTCCTTGGGGAGGGGTGCGCTGTGTCCGCTGCGCAGGCACGACAGTCGGGGAACACGACGTATCTGGAGTTGTCGCAGGAGAGCGGCGGTGCGCACAAGTTCTACGAGGTGACGGTCGAGGGGACCACCGTCTCCGTGCGGTACGGACGGATCGGGGTGGACGGGCAGCGTCAGATCACCACCTTCCCGACCGACGAGAAGGCGAAGACCGCGGCGGCGAAGAAGATAGCCGAGAAGGTACGGAAGGGGTACGCGCCCGCTGTCCAAGGGCAGCGAGCCGCCCGTGCCGTGACGCGCCGTCAGGTGACGTCGGCTCCGTCGACGGCGCGGTCGACCGCGCCGGTGCTGTGGCGGTTCCGTACCGGCGCCTCGGCGTTCGGCATCCATGTGGACGAGGACCGCTGCTGGGTCGGCAACCAGCAGGGCAATGTCTACAACCTGAGCCACGACGGCGAGGTACTGGCGCACTACTCCCTGCCCGACGGGGTGAAGTGCCTGGTGGCGGACGACTTCTGGATCTACGCGGGCTGCGACGACGGCCGGGTCTACGACCTCTCCTCGAAGGTGCCGTTCGCCGCCTACGACATCGCGGCCGAGGTCGACATCTTCTGGCTGGACATCCACGCGGGCGTACTGAACGTCTCCGACCGCAACGGCGGACTGACGGTCATCGACCACGAGGACGAGCTCCAGTGGTCGCGCAACTCGGCCGGGGACAACGCGTGGATGGTGCGGGCCGACGACCACGCCGTCTACCACGGACACAGCCAGGGCGTGACGGCGTACGCGGCGAACGGCACCAGCCAGCTCTGGCACACCGCGACCAACGGCAACGTGCTCTTCGGCTGGCAGGAGCAGGACGCGGTCTACGCCGGGACGGGCCGGCGGGTCGTCCAGCGACTCGCGAAGTCCTCCGGGGCGATCGAGGCCACCTACCAGTGCGACGCCGCCGTGTACTCCTGCGCCACGTCCCCCGGCGGTCGGTACGTCTTCGCCGGCGACTCGGCCTCCTCCGTCTACTGCTTCACCGCCGACGGCACCCGGCTGTGGAAGCTCGGCACGGGCGGCGGCTCGGCGCTGTCGATGCAGTATCACGACGAGCGGCTGTACCTCGTCTCCACGGACGGCTCGCTCGCCTGCATCGACGCGAGCGAGGCGGCGATCAACGCGGCCCAGTCGGGCACCGTCCCGGTCGCCGCGGACATCAAACTGGCGGCCGCCCTGCCGACGTACGCACCGCTGACCACCGCCGCCTCCGTCGCCACGATCAGCACCGTCCCCGCTGCGGGGAACGGCGTCGTCGTGGAGTGCTTCGAGCGCGGTGGCCGCGTGCGGGTGCATGTGGTGTCCGAGGGTTATGAGCAGGGCTGGAACGTGCAGTTCCCGCGTGCGATACGGGAGCCCGGGGCGCGCTATGTGGTGGACGCGCTGCACTCGTCCGCGGGCGGTTTCTACCGGGTACGTGGGGAGATCAGGCGGCTGGTCTGACCAGCCGGATGACGCGGGCGTCCTATGCCGGACATCGAGGGCGACGCCCGCCTACGAAGGGGCGGGCAGCCGCACCGTGAAGACCGTCTTCGTGCCGGGCACGCCGGTGACGGTGGCCGTTCCCCGGTGGGCGTCGATCAGCTGCCTGACGATCGAGAGGCCGAGGGCCGGTTCCTCACCGAGTCCGTGGCCCTGTCCGGCCTGGGCGGCCTGGTCGGGACCCTGCTGGGAGTGCTGGCCACGATCGGTTACGCCACCTACCAGGGCTGGCCCTGTCGGCCACATGACGCCGGTGGATCCGGCGAAGGGCAACCGGCCTTCGGCTGCCCCGGCCCGCGCTACCCCTGCTCGCCCAACGGCTTCGGCCAACTGTCCAACAGCTGCTCGTCCGTCATCGCCGACGTACCGTCCGCCGTCGCTCCCTCCAACCCGAACCCCACCATCAGCACCTCCGCATACCGCCGCCAGGCATCCGGCGCGACGTCGTGCGTGCGGTCCGCGACCGCGCCGATCATGTTCAGGAAGGCGTACACATCGGCGCTGACGAAGTCCTTGCGGACCGCGCCCGCGGTCACCGCTCGTTCCGCGAGGCCGTCCACGAGGCGGCCCAGTTGGTCGCGGGTGCGGGCGATCGGGTTCGAGTCGACGCTCGCGTTGGCCAGGACGACCTCCAGGGCGCGGTCCTCGGACCGCCACCGTGCCGCCGCCAGCAGGTACTGCCGTAGCGCCCGGGCCGGGTCCGGTTGTTCCGCGGCTGTGGTCGCGAGGTGCAGGAACATCGTGAAGCGTTCAGTGAACAGGGCGTCCACCAGGGACTGGAGGTCCGGGAAGCGGCGGTAGACCGTGCCGACGCCGAGGCCCGCCTCGCGGGCGATCTCGTTGAGGGGGACCGTGGCTCCCCGCCGGGCGAACAGGCGGTCGGCCGTCGTCATGATCAGGCGGCGGTTTCGTTCCGCGTCCGCTCGCAGCGGGCGTTGGTGTGGGGTTTCCGGGCTCACGCCGGGACATTCTCCGGCATCTTCGGCTCGGCGGCCCGGCGCACCTGCCTGACCAGAAGCGATACGCCGGTCACGACGCTCCACAGCAGCCATGAGTACACACCGCCCCGCTCGAAGATGCCCGCCGTGCTCGTCGAGACGCCCACGCCTGCCTCGCTCAGCAGGCCCAGGGTGCCGACCGCGACGCTGAACACGCGGTACGCGCGCGGCAGTTGGAGGCTCTTCAGCGAGCCCGCCATGATCACGATCGTGTTCGCGCACAGGATGGCGACCGCCGCGCCCCCGACATGCAGCCCCAGGCTGTAGCCTGGGCCGTCCGCGGAACCGTGGAACACGCCGATCAGCAGGAAGCCCACCGCGTGTGCGCCCGCAAGAGCGATGACGATGCGGCGCGCGCGGCCCGTGAGCAGGGGCACCGCCAGCAGGATCACCCCGGCGGCGAACAGGATCCCCTGGGCGATGAACGACGTGTTCATCAGCGTGTGATCCGGCGAGCAGATGACGCGGTCCTGGAACTTCGTACCGCAGCCCGTGACGCCCAGGTCGCTGATGTAGTTCGTGGCGTAGCTGTAGGGCGGGGTGGTCCAGGCGCCCGCGGTGACCGCCTCGGACACCACCCACTGCACCGCGTTCAGCACCAGGACAGCCGCTCCCAGCGGCAGCCAGTGCTTGCGGGACGTCTCCGTTCCCATCACAACTCCCTTCACAGGTCTTCTCGACAGGTCATGCTCACCAGCCTACATTAAGTGGATAGATCTATCCGCTTAGGGGTCGCGGCTGCTCGCCGGTCATGTGATCGGCATCACATTGCAAGGTTCGAACTTCGAGGGCCGCCGTGCATCTAGTCGGCGTCCATTCCCCTCCACCGAGGAAACAATCAATGTTGGCTTATCTGCCCGGATTCGCCCCCTGGATCGTCGCCGGCGTCCTCTCGTCCTTCGACTGGCGCTGGGGCGCGATAGGCGGTCTCGTCACGGGGCTGCTGATGATGCTGAACGACCGTCGCCGCGGGATCGGCTTCGACGCGCTGGTCCTGGAGATCAGCACCCTCGCGTACTTCGTCGTGATCGGCGCCGTCTCCGTCGCCCGGCCGGACTCCTCGCTGGCCGACCACACCGACGTCATCTCGTTCGTCTGGCTGGGCGCCACCGCGTGGGGGAGCCTGGTGGTCCGCAGCCCCTTCACGCTGGGCATCGCCAAGCGGCAGACCCCGCGCGAGTACTGGGACATGCCGGAGTTCGTCCAGGTCAACAACTACATCACCAGTGCCTGGGGAGCCGGCTTCACCTTCATCGCCGTCAGCCTGGCCATCGCCAACGCGGTGGACGCCCCGGCCTGGGTGGGCATCACCGCCCACGTCGTCGGCCTGGTCGCCCCGGCCGTCTTCACGAAGGTCTACCCCGCCCGCGCCCAGGCCCGGCTCATGGCACTGGCGCAGGCACCGGAGCAGACCCAGTCGTCGGTGCGGGCCGTTCAGTAACGGCCGGTCCCGTACCGCGACCTGCCTGACCTCTCGGCACCACAGCACTCACCCCACGGATCAGCACCAAAGCACTTACCCCACAAAGGAGTTGACGCATCGTGAGCATCGCAAAGAACGTCGTTCTCGTGCACGGCGGATTCGTCGACGGATCGGGCTGGCGGGGCGTCTACGACGCGCTCCGCGCCGACGGCTACCACGTGAGCGTCGTCCAGAACCCCACGCTGTCGCTCGAGGACGACGTCGCCACGACCAAACGGGTCCTCGACGCCCAGGACGGCCCGACCGTACTCGTCGGACACTCCTACGGCGGCGCGGTGATCTCCGAGGCCGGGACCCACGCGAACGTGTCGACGCTCGTGTACATCGCGGCGTTCGCGCCCGACAAGGGCGAGTCGGTGAACACCCTCATCGCCGACCCGCCGCCCGGCGCTCCCGTTCCGCCGATCCTGCCGCCCGTCGACGGGTTCCTCTTCCTCGACCGGGAGAAGTTCGCCGCGTCCTTCGCCGGGGACCTGCCCGCCGAGGACGCCCAGTTCCTCGCCGACTCCCAAGTGCCGTGGGGCGTAGCGGCGTTGGCGGGCGCGGTCACCGAGCCCGCCTGGCAGACCAGGCCGAGCTACTACCTCGTCGCGACCGACGACTGCATGATCCCGCCGCCCGCCCAGCGCCTCATGGCCGAGCGGGCCGGTGCGACCGTGACCGAGACCGGCGGCAGCCACGCCGTGTACGTGTCCAAGCCCGCCGAGGTCGCCGCGTTCATCAAACAGGCGGCGTCGGGCACCTCGGCCTGAGCCTTCTCCGCTGAGAGCTGAGCGCTGAGCGCCGACAACGGCCAACTCCGTCCCGGACCAAGGGCGTTCGGGCGCACGGAGCCACAGAACCTCTAAGGAAAGCAGCATGACGAACGAGACCGACACACCTGTTCCCCTCTACCTCCAGGGCCGCTTCGCGCCGGTCCCCGAGGAGTACACCGCGGCCGAGCTCACCGTACGGGGCACCCTCCCGCCCGACCTGGACGGCCGCTATCTGCGCAACGGCCCGAACCCGCTGCCCGGCGAGGACCGTGGCCACTGGTTCACCGGGCCCGGCATGCTGCACGGCATCCGGCTGCGCGGCGGCCGTGCCGAGTGGTACCGCAACAGGTGGGTCAAGACACGGGAGTTGGAGGGGCACCCCTTCGTCCGCGAGGACTTCAGCGTCGACCTCGCCGCGGTGCCCGCCAACACCCATGTGATCCGGCACGCCGACACCGTGCTCGCCCTGTGCGAGGTGGGCCTGCCCTACTGGGTCACCCCGGAGCTGGAGACCGTCGGGCCGTACGACTTCGGTGGGAAGCTGACCACCGCGATGACCGCGCATCCCAAGGAGGACCCGGTCACCGGTGAACTGCACCTGTTCGGGACCGGGTTCGCGCCGCCGTACCTCACCTACCACCGGGTGACTCCGGAGGGCGAGTTGCTCGACAGCCGACCGATCGACGTTCCCGGGCCGACGATGATGCACGACTTCGCCATCACCGAGAACCACATCGTGTGGATGGACCTGCCCGTCGTCTTCGACCACACCCTGGCCGGGCGCGGCGGTATGCCGTACCGGTGGGCCGAGGCGTACGGCGCGCGGATCGGGATCATGTCCCGTGAACACGGCTCCACCGACGTGCGCTGGTTCGACGTCGACCCCTGCTACGTCTTCCATGTGGGCAACGCCTATGAGGACGTGCAGGGGCGTGTGGTGCTGGACGCGGTGCGCTACGACGACGCCGGGTTCCGGAAGGTCTGGGGCGACATCGGCGGACCCACCGGTCAGGGCACGCCGAGCGTCCCCGGTGTGCCGAACGGTCAGGTCGGAGTGCGCGAGCCCGGTCACACCCAGGCCCCCTCCGTCCTGTACCGGTGGACCCTGGACCCGGTGGCCGGCCGGGTCACCGAGACCCAACTGGACGACCGCGAGGCCGAGTTCCCCACCCACAACGAGACCCTCACCGGGCGCCGGAACCGCTACCTCTACACGGTCAACGGCGACGGCATCGCCAAGCACGACCTGGAGCGGCAGACCGGTGACGTCCACAAGACGCCCGGCAGCCGCTACTCCGGCGAGGCCGTCTTCGTACCGGCGTCCGACGGCACCGACGAGGACGCGGGCTGGCTCATGTCGCTCGTCTCGGACGACGACGGCGCGGCCGGTGAACTCCTCGTCCTGGACGCCAGTGACCTCTCCGTGCAGGCGGTCGTGGAACTGCCGTACCCGGTCCCGTCCGGCTTCCACGGCAGCTGGCTGCCCGAGCCCGGGTCTGCCGAACAGGACTGACCCGCTGAACATGCCTGATGTGGAGGCGAGTTGACCGATCCGGTCGAGGGGGCCCGTCGAGGAGCCGTAGCGGCGTATCTTCCTCGACAAGGGTCCCCTCGGTCCGACACGTGGGGTCCATCTCCTGTTCATCGGCGGGTGGGAGAAGTGGGGTCCCCAGAGCACGAGCCCAACTCCCCGGAGTGGCCCAGGGCTTGTGATGTGTGCGCATGGAGGCTTCATGGTGCCCCTCGACCACCCCACGGATGAGGAACTCACCCGCAGGGCCCAGGCAGGCGAGTCCGATGCCCTGGGTCTGTTGCTGACACGCCATCAGGCGCCCATGCGGGCCGTCGCGTTGAGCCTGCTCGGCTACGGCCCCGACGCCGAGGACGCCGTACAGGATGCCGCGTTGACCGCGCTGCGGCGCATCGGTGACGTACGGGAGCCCGCGGCCGTCGGGGCGTGGTTGCGGGCGATCGTGCGGAACGCGGCCCGGATGCGGCTGCGGGCCGTGCGGGAGGTGCCCGGTCTCGACGCGCTGGAGCAGTTGCGGGTGCGGGACGACGAGCCCTCGCACCCGGAGCGGGTCGTCGAGCAGCACGCGATGCGGGACTGGATCTGGGACGCGGTGGAGGAACTGCCGCAGCAGCAGCGGCTGGTGCTGATGCTGCGGCACTTCAGCGGGATCACCTCGTACCAGGAGATCGCCGAGGTCTGCGAGGTGCCGGTCGGCACGGTGCGCAGCCGGCTCAACCAGGCCCGGGCGAAGATGGCCAAGGTGCTGCTGTCGACCGCGACCGGGGGCCACGACGACGTGTCCGCGCTCGTCGAGGAGAGCCGGCAGGAGGCCGAGGTCACGCTCGACGGCGCCATGCGCGGCCAACTGCCGCCGGAGATCCTGGAGTTGTGGCCTGAGGAGACCGAACTGGTCGGCGTCCTCAACAAAAAGGGAGAGCGTCTCCATCCCTTCCCGGCGATGCAGAGCACCCGGGTCAAGGGCGTGACCCAGCAGCTGCGTCATGTCGTGGCCAGCCGCGACATCGCCATCTGGGAGATGGACGCCGTCACCCCGGCCGGCGTCCCGAACCCCTGCCCGCCCACCCTGGCCTGGCTGATGTTCCGCCAGGGCAGGCAGGTGCGGAAACTCCGGGTGGTCTTCCCCGGGACGGCGCCCGGGGCACCGGCGTGAGCGCTGTGTCAGGCGTGGCGCGGCAGCTGGGTCAGACGGAGCGCAGCAGCTGTCGTAGCACCGTGGTGTCGATGACGTGGGCGCGGGACGGGAACACCTTCTCGACCAGCACCCGGTGGGTCTCGGTGTCGGGGTCGGCGACGCCGTCGGACAGGACGAGGACGCGGTAGTCGCGGTCGGCCGCGTCGATGACCGTGGACAGGACCACACCGCTGGTGCTGATCCCGGCGAGGACCAGGGTGTCGATGCCGCGGTCGCTCAACTGCTCGTGGAGATCGGTGGTCGAGCCCGCGCCGTAGCGGATCTTGCGGACGACGATGTCGCCGTCCTCGGGTGCGATCCGCGCGTCGATCTGCGTGGCGTCGTCCTCGTGGTGCAGCATCTTCGCCGCGGCGACCGCGCTGAAGGACTTGTTGGTCTCGGGGACCGCCGACCAGTCGTCCTCGGTGAAGGCGACGCGGACGTAGCCGATGGCGCCGCCGGCGGCACGGACGTCGGCGATCGTGTCCTTGACCCGCTCGACGAGGGCGTCGGAGTCGGGGGCGATGGGGACGATCCCGTTCTGGAAGTCCATGACCAGCAGGGCGGTGCGCTCGGGGGTGATCGTGGGGAGGGAGGGGGTGCTCACGCGAGGTTCTCCTTGAGGGGGTTCTTACTGGAGGGGGTCAGGTGGTCTTGGTGGCGCGGCCCATCAGACGGCGGTCCAGGACGGTCAGCAGGAGGACCGTGAGGCCCGCGCCGACCAGGACGAGGCCGAGGATGTGCAGGCCGTGGTCGGTCACGCCGGTGCGGAAGACGATGCCGCCGATCACTGCGGAGGTGATCGTCCCGAGGTAGCCGAAGGTCCTGAACAGGCCGGAGGAGGTGCCGATCTGGTCGGGCGGCGTCTCCAGGTAGAGGGCGGTCTGGTTGCCGACGGTGGTGGTCGCCGAGGCGACGCCGAAGATCAGGGACACCAGCACGATCGCGATCGCCGGGCTGTGCGAGGAGAGCAGCATGATCCCGGCCGAGCCGATCAGCATGGTCACCGCGGCGATGATCAGTGGGCCGCGGATCAGATTGCGGCGGGCGAGCGGGCGCGAGAGGAGCGCGGAGACGGCGCCCATCGGGAGCAGCAGGAGTCCCGCCGTCACGGTGGAGAGGCCGTGCGCGGCCTCCATCCACTGGGTCACGCCGTACATCACGGTGTAGGTGCCGAGCAGGGAGAGCGCCTGGCGCAGATAGGTGCGGGTCAGGGCGCCGTTGGCGGCGAGGCCGCGGAAGTCGAAGAACGGTGCCGGCTTGTGCAGCTCCCACCAGACCGTGGGCACCGCGGCCAGCACGAAGACGGCGAGCGCGGTCCACCCGAGGCGGGGGAGGCCCATCAGGAAGATGACCAGCGCGGTCATCGCCACGGCGAAACCGAGGATGCCGGGCAGGTCGATCCGGTCGGCGACCCTGCGGAAACCGTTGTCCGCGCGGTCGAGCGCCGGGTCCTCGGGCAGCCAGCGCACGGCCATCACCATCGCGGCCAGGGTCACCGGGATGTTGATCAGGAATGCCCAGCGCCAGCCCGCGGCGCCGACCAGCAGCCCGCCGATCGGCGGCCCGATGGCGGCGGTGGCCATGCCCGCGATCGCGATCCCGCCGAGCACTCCGCCCGGCGGGGCGTCGAGTCCGGCGTCCTGGGCGCGGCGCCGGATCAGAACCATCGCGCAGGGGAACGCGGCCGAGGTACCGATGCCGACCAGGACCCGGGCCACGGTCAGCATCGCCAGGTTCTGGCCGAGGCCGCCGACGACACCGCCGAGCAGCACCAGGACGATCCCGCCGAGGAAGATCCGGCGCGCCCCGAGCACCTCCGCGAGCTTGCCGGCGGTGGGCTGCGCCACGGCGCTGGCCAGGTAGAGCGAGGAGACGAGTACGGCGGTGCTGCCGACCGCGACATGCAGCTCGGTGGCGATCGGTACCAGCGCGGTCGCGATGATGGAGCTGTTGACCGGGTTGAGCCCGGCGCCCACGTAGAGCGGGGTCGTGAAGGTCCAGGCGAAGGGCTTGCGCACGAGCTCACGCGCCGGGCCGACGGCCTTGCCGGTGCCGGTCCTCATATCCGGGCCCTTGCATGGACGGTGCCGGTCCTCATATCCCGCCGTCGTTCAGCTCGGTCGTGGCGAGGCGCTCCAGCAGCTCGATGGCCTTCTCTACGTCCTTGCGCTCGTCCGGGGCGACCAACTGGTCGATGGCCCGCGCCAGGAAGGAGGCACGCCCCGCGAGCAGCTTCTCGACCAGTTCGGTCGCGGACGGGTCGGCGCTCATCAGCTTCTTGCGGCCGTCCTGCGCGTCGGGCTCGCTGCGGACCAGCCCGGCGGCCTTGAGCACCGCCAGGCTCTGCGCGATGGACTGCGCGCTGACCCGCTCCAGCGCGGCCAGCCGCGCCGCGGTGACGGGGCCCTCCCGTACGACGCTCGCCAGCACGCCGAGCTGCGTGAGGGTCAGGCCGGTCGCGTGCTGCCCCGATTCCGTGCGCAGCCGGGCGCGCAGCCGGGTCATCGCGTCGTTGAGCCGCTGAGCGGTCGCGACGGACTGCTGCTGCGGCGGGGGGTTCGTGGTCATGGATCCAACGTAAAACTACGCAAGTAACTTTGCCAAGTTACTTGCGTAGTTTCCTGCTGTCGGCTGGATCACACGGTCGGACCAGGCGGGCGGATCACACGGCCGGGTCAGGCGGGTGGATCACACCGCCAGCTGGGCGGCGAAGAAGTCGCCCAGCTTCTCGACGGCGGGCGTCACGTACTGCTCCTTGTCATAGAGATCGACGTGCGAAGCGCCCTCGATCCACGCCAACTCCTTTGACCCGGACGCCTTTTGGAACGCCTCCACGCTCATCCAGGACGTCACCGCGGCCCGCCCGACGATCAGCAGCAGCGGCCGCGGCGCGATCAGCGCGACAGACGCGAACGTGTCGAAGGCCGCGATGCGGTCGACGCTCGTCCAGGTCAGCGACTTGGCCGAACGGGGGTGCCCGGCGCGCGGAGTGCAGTAGTACTCCCAGCCCTCGTAGACATGCTGACCGCCCGCACGCGCCTCCTCCTCGGTGGCGGGGAAGACCGGGAAACGCTGGACGTCCGCACCACCGGCCTCCGCGGTGCGGGCCGCGGAGGCGGCGGCCAACATGCCCTCCACGACCGCCGGGTCCTGGGCGCCGTCCGCGCCGAGCCGGAACTGCCGTGACATGTCTACGGCGCTGACCGCGCCCACAGCCCGGATACGCGGGTCGGTCGCGGTCGCCGCGAGGGCGTAGCCGCCGGAGGCGCAGATGCCCAGCGCCCCGATGCGGCCGGGGTCGACCTCGTCGAGAGTGCCGAGGAAGGATACGGCGGCCTTGAGGTCCTCGACCCGCTGGCCCGGATCCTCCAGGCTGCGTGGCTCACCCTCGCTCTCACCCTGGTGGGCGGCGTCGAAGGCGAGCGTGACGAACCCGCGCTCGGCGAGCAGACGGGCGTACAGACCGGAGGCCTGTTCCTTCACCCCGGTGCCGGGATGCCCGACCACGATCGCGGGACGCGGCACCCCTGGCGTCACCTCGTCCGGGGTGTAGAGGTGGCCGGCGAGCTTCAGGCCCGCGCTGAGGAAGGTGACATCGGTACGCATGGGATGCACTCCAGTCGGAGGTGAGGGGAAGAGGGGGAGAGGAGGCCGGTGTACGGCCATGCACCCACCGTCGCCCCGCCCCATCCGGCGCCACCAGGGACGGCTCTGCCTATGCGGTTCTGTACCAGGCACGCCTGCGCCGACCCGGGGACACTGGACCCATGGCAGACCGTGACGCGCCGCCCCCCGCCGGCCCTGTCGGCCCCTCCGGCCCCTCCGGCAACGAACTGGGCGACTTCCTGCGCGCCCGCCGCGCGGACCGCGACCCGCACCAGGCGGGCTTCCCCGACGACGGCCGACTGCGACGCGTACCCGGCCTGCGCCGGGAGGAACTGGCGTATCTCGCGCACGTGAGCGTCGACTACATCGTCCGCCTGGAACAGGGCCGCACCCGCAGAGGCTCCCGCGCCGTCCTGGACGCCCTGGCCGACGCGCTGCACCTCGCCCCGGACGAGCGCACCTACCTCTTCACGCTGGCCGAGGTCGCGCCGGGCGCCTCCACCCGGCCGCCCGTACGTCGCGAAGTCGCCCCGCGGCTACGGCAGTTGCTGAACACCATGCACGACATCCCGGCGATGGTGCTGCACCGCGGCATGGACGTGCTCGCCTGGAACCGTGCTGCCGTCGCCCTCCTCACCGACTTCGGCGCGCTGCCCCCGGGCGAGTGCAACCTGATCCGGCTCACCTTCCTGGACGCCGACTTCCGGGCGCTGTACGTGGATTGGCCCCGGGCCGCCCGCGAGTGCGTCGCCGTGCTGCGTATGGAGGCGGGCCGCACCCCGCACGACCCGGCACTTGACACCCTGATCGCCGAACTCGCCGCCCGCGACCCGGACTTCCGCACCTGGTGGGCCGAGCACCAGGTACGGGGACCACGGCAACTCACCAAGACGTACGTCCATCCGGTCGCCGGTGAACTCACCCTCGACGTGCAGCAGTTCACCGTCGACACGCATCCGGAGCAGTTCCTCGTCGCGTACACGGCCCCACCGGACTCGCCTTCGTACGAGGCGTTGCGGTTCCTGTTGCAGTGGGCCGGCCTCAGCAGCACCCAAGCGGGGTGAACTGACGCGTTCAGCCGCCGACCGGTGCGCCCGCCACCGCCGAACTGCCGGGCAGGGGCGTACGAGCGGGTCGTTCGGCCAGTACATCGAGGATGTTGTCCACCGCCAGGTCGACCATCGCGGCCCGGGTCGCCTCGGTGGCCGACCCGATGTGCGGCAGCGTGACGATGTGCGGCTCGGCCACCAGCGGGGACAACTCCGTTCCCATCGGCTCCCGTTCGAAGACATCGAGCCCGGCGGAGTGCAGCCGCCCCTCCCGGACGGCGTCCAACAAGGCCTCCTCGTCCACGACTCCGCCGCGCGAGGTGCTGACCAGCGTGGCCGTGGGCTTCATCGCGGCCAGTTCGCGGGCCGAGATCAGATGGCGGGTCTCGTCGGTGAGCGGCACGTGCAGCGACACGACGTCGGAGTCGGCGAGCAGCGCGGCCAGGCCCACCGAGGTCGACAGGTCGTCGTCGGGCGCGTACGGGTCGTGGTGGATCACGCGCATCCCGAAACCGTGGGCGCGGCGGGCCACCGCGCGGCCGATCTGGCCGTAGCCGACCAGGCCGAGGGTGGCTCCGTGGACGTCCTGGCCGAGGTAGTCGTGCATCCGGAACAGTCCCCAGGAGCCGTCCGCGAGGCTCGCGGAGGCCGCGCCGATGCGGCGGCGGGCGGCGAGGATCAGCGCGAAGGTGAGGTCGGCGGTGGTCTCCGCGAGGACGCGGGGCGTGTGCGTGACGACGATGCCGCGTTCGGCGGCGGCGACGCGGTCGACGTTGTCGAAGCCCATGCTGGCCAGCGCGATGACGCGCAGGGAGGGGCCCGCCGCGTCCATGAGGGCGGCGTCCACGGAGTCGTTGCCGAGGGCCAGTACACCGCTCACGCCCGGGGCGATGGCCGCGAGGTCGGCGGGTTCGGGCTTGGCGGCACCGGGCCAGGCCACCAACTCGGCGCTCTCGGACAGGCGTTGCAGGCCTTCGCCGGGCAGGGTTTCACGGGTGGCGAGGACACGATTCTTCATGTTCTTCTCCAGTGACGAGCCATGTACAGCGATGTGCAGCCGTGCATTACCGGCCGGGCGGATCATTCGAAAGACGTTATTCGAAAGACGCTAGCCGCGGCGGTCACCGGAAACAAATAGCGGATTCGTCTGACGCTATCGGCCTTCCTTATTCTTCTCGATTCTTGTCGCTGTCGATCAGCTCCAGGAACAGATCGTGCACGGCCAGCGCGGG
Source organism: Streptomyces prunicolor (assembly GCF_045162825.1). Classification (NCBI taxonomy): domain Bacteria; kingdom Bacillati; phylum Actinomycetota; class Actinomycetes; order Kitasatosporales; family Streptomycetaceae; genus Streptomyces; species Streptomyces prunicolor. Next base: position 8,155,864 of record NZ_CP108676.1, read on the forward strand.
CTCCGAGAGCGGCTGATTGTCCGAGGTGACCACGGACAGTTTCACCGTGATCACGGGTTCCACGATCCGCCGTACGGACAGCGTGCGGACGTCGAGAATGGCCCGCGCCGCCGACCACGGCAGGACCGTCGCGCCGATGCCCGCGTCGACGGCGTTGACGAGGGTCAGCGCGGACTCGACCTCGCCGACCACGTTCAGCCGGAGCGAGGCCTGCTGGAAGGCGGCGTCCACGACCTGCCGGATCGTGTGGATACGGCTGGGGAGCAGCAGGGGCAGGTTCGCCAGCTCCGCCAGGTTCACCTCGCCCTTCCCGCATGGTGCCGTGTCGGCGGGCGCGCCGATCAGATACAGGTCCTCGGTGCGGACGGGCTCGAACTGGACGCCCCGGAGCGGACCGGCGCCGTAGATGAAGGCCATGTCCATGCGGCCGGTCATGATCGCCTCGCTGATCACGCCGCCGAAGTTCTCGTTGATGTGCAGCAGGATGTCCGGGTAGCGCTCGCGGACGCTCTTCAGGAGGGGCAGTGCGAGGGCCGCGCCCAGGCTGTACGGGGCGAGGCCCACCGAGACGCTGCCGGCGGGGGCCCGGCCGGAGACGTCGACGGCGGCCTGCGCGAGGTCCACCTGCCGGAGGATGAGCTGCGCGTGCAGGTAAAGCGCCCGGCCCGCCTCGGTCGGGGCGACCCCGCGCTTGCTGCGGATCAGCAGCTGCTGCCCGAACTGCGCCTCCAGGGCGGACAGTTGCTGGCTCAGCGCCGGCTGGGCGATGTGCAGGATGTCGGCCGCGCGCGTGATGCTCCCCGCGTCGATGATCTTGATGAACGAGTAGAGACGCCTGGTGTCCATTGCGCGGGGCCTTCCAGATGGAGCGAAGCCTCATCGTAGGGAGCGTTCACCCCGAAGCACAGCCCTGATGGGTGGAGGGTGTGAGGGGAGTCATAGCCGTTCGCGATAACGCCAGACCGAACGCATATTGGCGATCACGCGACCGGCGGAATAAGTTGAGCGGAACATCCAGACAGGAACACCCGCCCCGGAACATTCTCCGTTCCCGGTGTCACGAAGACGTGCTGGCATCTGTCATCCAGAATTCCCCGCCCCGGAATTCCCCCTTTCCGGCATTCCCTCCCGGAGGACGTCATGACTCCCATGGTTGATCTCGTCGCCGATCTCGGCGAGGGATTCGGCGCCTACACAATGGGCGACGACGCCGCCCTTCTGGAGTTGCTGACGTCCGCGAATGTCGCCTGCGGATTCCACGCCGGTGACCCCCGCATCATGGACGCGACCGTGCGGACGTGCGTGGAGAAGCAGGTCGCCGTGGGCGCCCACCCGAGCTTCCCCGACCTGGTCGGCTTCGGCCGCCGCGCGATGGACCTCACGCCGGAGGAGGTCCGCACGGACGTGCTCTACCAGATCGGCGCCCTCCAGGCCTTCGCCGTCGCCTACGGCACCCGCGTGCACCACGTCGCCCCGCACGGCCGCCTCGGCAACCTGGTCGCCGTCCGCGCCGACTACGCCCGCGCCGTCGTGGACGCCGTAGCGGCGCTGGACGAGTCGCTGATCGTCCTCGCGCAGGACGGCGAACTGGCCGACGCGGCCCGCGCCCGTGGCCTGCGCGTCGGCATCGTCGGCATCGCGGACCGCGCCTACCGCGCCGACGGCACGCTCGTGCCCCGCTCCGAGCCCGGCGCGGTCATCCACGACCCCGACGAGGTCGCCCGGCGCACCCTGCGCATGGTCACCGAGGGCGTCATCCGTAGCGTCGACGACACGGACGTCCAAGTCGCCTGCGACACCGTCCTGTTGCACGGAGACAGCCCCGGCGCCATCGCGCTCGCCGCCCGCATCCGCGAGCAACTCCTCACCGCCGGCGTCGAGATCACCTCCCTCGACAAAGTCCTGAGCGGCAAGGAGTGACCGACATGAACAGCCTCCTCGCGGACGACCCGATCGTGAACGGGCCCACTGCAAAAGGCAGTTACGGCAACACCAATACGAACGCCAATGCCCACGTGACGATCGCCGACTGTGGCGACTCCGCCCTGGTCGCCAAGGCCGTGGGCCTCGCCGCCGAACCCGCGTGGCAACTCGTCCACGCCCTCGCCGACGCCCTCAACGCGGTCCAACTCACCGGCGTCCACGACGTGGTGCCCACCTACGACGCCCTGCTCGTCGAGTTCGACTGCGCCGCCACCGACCACGACACGGTCCGCCGCGTCCTGGCCCACGAGGCGGCCCGCCTCGGCCCGCACCCCGCGCCCACCACACCCCCGCGCCGCTTCGTCGTTCCCGTCGTCTACGGCGGCGAGTACGGCCCCGACCTCCCCGAGGTCGCCGCCCAACTCGGCCTGACCGAGGGCGAGATCATCGCCCTGCACTCCGGTTCCGACCTCACCGTGCGCTGCCTCGGCGCACCCGCCGGAGCCCCGATGACGGACGGCCCGCCCTTCCCGAAACCGGTACCGCGCCTCGCCTCCCCCCGCACCCGGGTCGACGCAGGCTCGGTCGCGGTCGCCGGACGCCAGGCGGTCATCTGCCCGATGCCTTCCCCCGGCGGTTGGCCGCTCCTGGGCCGCACCCCGGTACGCGTCCTCGACCTGCACAGCGACCCGATCACCGCGTACCGCCCCGGCGACACCTTCTGCTTTCGTCCCATCGAGCCCCAACAGTGGGACGACTACGCCGACTTGAGCCTGGCGGACTGTACGGACCCGGCAGACCTGGCGGGCCAGGAGGTCGGCCATGGCTGACACCCTCACCATCCGCACCCCCGGCATCGTCACCGTCCAGGACCTCGGCCGCGTCGGCCGCTCCCGCTACGGCCTGCCCGCCAACGGAGCCGCCGACCAGCACTCGGCGCGCGTCGCCAACGTCCTGTGCGGCAACCACGACCGCGCCCCGCTGCTGGAGATCACCGCCCTCGACTTCGCGTGCGTCCCCTCCGGCGACACCCTCATCGCGGTGACCGGCGCCCCCGCCGAGGTCACCGTGGAAGGCGTCGCACGCCCGCAGTGGGAACCGGTCCCGGTCCGAGCCGGCGAAACCATCAAGATCACCGGCATCCACCGCGGCCTCCGCGTCTACCTGGCGATCCTCGGCTCGTTCGAGGCCGACTACCTCCAGGGCAGCTGCGCCCCCGACACGATCCTCGGCTTCGGCCCCACGCTCCGCGTCGGCGACGAACTCACCCTGCGCACCGCCTGCCCGCCCATCGACCACCCCTTCTCCCGCATCCCCCTGTTCCGCCTGAAGGCGCCGGTCCCCCCGTTCCCCACCAGCTGGACCATCGACGTCACCGACGGCCCCGACCGGGCCGAGTTCGGCGACACGGGCCGGCGCCTGTTCGACGCCCCCTTCACGGTCACCCCGCGAAGCAACCACATAGGCCTGCGCCTCCAGGGCGCGGTACCCCGCCGCGTCACCCAGGGCGAGGTCCTCTCCCGCGGCGTCCCCATCGGCGCCGTGGAAGTACCCGCGGGAGACGAACTCCTCGTCCTGCACCGCGGCCGCGGCGTCACGGCCGGCTACCCCGTCCTGGCCGTGGTCACCGCCACCGGCCTCTCCGCCCTGGCCCAGGTCCGCCCCGGCCAAACCATCCACTTCCGCCACCGCACCCTCACCCAGGCAGTAACCGCCCACCGCACCCAACGCCAAGCGATAGACGCCCTGAGAACCAGAGTCCACACGGCTTTCGAGGCCCTACGCATCCGCGCCCCTGCGGAGGCCTGACCGCCAGCGCCTTTTCGGCACAGGCCCGCTTACGAAGGGGCGCGGGGCTGTGACATTTGCGGCTCCGCCGCGCGGGCGCGACAAGCCCCCACACCTCCTCGCACTTCTCGAACACAGGCCCGCTCACGAAGGGGCGCGGGGAACTGCGCGACAAGCCCCCACCGACCCGCACCAAACCCACAACCGCTCCCCACCTGCACATAGCCCACCCGCACACAAAACCCACCCGCACCCGCTCACCGCTCCCCGCCAACCCGCTGGAAGCACCCCGCACGGAGCCGTCGTAACGCCCCTCATCCCACGCCTGCTGCCCAGACAGGAGACGCCATGAGTACCGTGGCCGCTCAGCCAGTCCCCAACACGGTCGATCCCAGAACTGCCCGCAAGGTCACCCTCGCCGGGTGCGTCGGGATCTTCGCCGAGCTCTACGACAACGGCATCTTCGGCTTCATGGCCGGATCCCTCGCCGCCGTCTTCTTCCCCGGCTCCGACAACGCCGTCCAGCTCGTCTTCCTCGGCTACGCCGTCTCCTTCTTCTTCCGCCCCCTCGGCGCCGTCATCTGCGGCCACCTCGGCGACCGCATCGGCCGCCAGCGCATGCTGGTCTTCGTCATCCTGCTGATCAGCGCCGCCACCGCGGCCATCGGCGTACTCCCCAGCTACGCCAGCATCGGCATCGCCGCCCCCGCCCTGCTGATCCTGCTCCGCGTCGCCCAGGGCTTCTCCGTCGGCGGCGAGGCCTCCGGCGCGATGAGCTTCCTCGCCGAGCACGCCCCGGAGGGCAAGCGCGGCCTGTACACGAGCTACGCGCAGATCGCCTCGTTCCTCGCGCTGCTCACCGGCACCCTGGTCGCCGCCGCGATGACCAGCGGACTCGGCTCCGCCCGCATGGAGTCCTGGGGCTGGCGCATCCCGTTCCTGCTCGCCGTGCCGCTCGGCATCGCCGGCATCTACATCCGCAAGCGCATCAGCGACACCCCCAACTTCACCCGCCTCAAAGAAGAGGACGGCCTCTCCAAGAACCCGCTCAAGGAGGCCTTCGCCTCCGCCGAGCACCGCCGCGCGATGCTGCTGGCCCTCTTCATCCCCCTGATGAACGGCTCCGGCTACTACGTCCTGTTCAGCTACATGCCCACCTTCATGAGCACCGAGCTGCACTTCGGCAAGGTCCAGGGCCTCCTCGTCACCGCCTCCAGCCTGGTCGCGATCTGTATCGCCATCCCCTACATGGGCCGCCTCTCCGACCGCATCGGCCGCAAGAAGGTCCTCGCCGGATCCGCCATCGCGATGGCCATCGTCGGCATCCCCTGTTACCTGCTGATCGGCACCGGCAACGTGGCCCTCGCCGTGATCGGCGCCTGCATCATGGCCGTTGTGTTCGCCGGCCACACAGGCGTCATCCACATACTCCTCGTCGAACTCTTCCCGACCCGTGTGCGCTACTCCGCCTACGGCCTGGGCTACAACGTCTCCTCCGCCCTCTTCGGCGGCACGGCCCCCCTGCTGATGACCTACCTCATCGACCGCACGGGCAACGTCAACATGCCGGCCTTCTACGCCGTGATCACGGCCCTGGGCACCCTGCTCGCCGTGTCCCGCGTGACGGACCGCGCCCACCTGCCCCTGCGCGACGCCTGACCGCACCACGCACCACGCACCACGCAACTCCCGCACCCGCACGTCCGTACAAAGCCCCCCACCCCGCACAGCAAGGAGCCCTCAGCATGCCCATCTCCGACTACAGGACGGCCCTCGTCACCGGAGCGTCGACCGGCATCGGAGCCGTGGTCGTCGAACGGCTCGCCAAGCGCGGCCTCGAAGTCCACGCCGTGGCCCGCAACGCCGACCGGCTCAACACCCTTGCCGACGAGACCGGTTGCATCCCGCACGCCGTCGACGTCACCGACACCGCGGCCCTCACCGCCGCACTCGACGGCCTGGAGATCGACGTCCTCGTCAACAACGCGGGCGTCTCCCGGACCGGCAACATCCTCACCGCCGACGAGTTCGCCGTCGACGAGCAGGTCGCCGTCAACATCCAGGCCGTCCTGCACCTGGTCCGCCTGCTGATGCCCGGCATGGTCGAGCGCGACCGCGGCCACATCGTCAACATCAGCTCCATCGCCGCCGTCTACAACTTCGGCGGCAACACGATCTACCACGCCACCAAGGCCGCCGTGCACACCCTCTCCCGCCAGCTCCGCGTCGACGGCTACGGCAAGCGCCTGCGCGTCACCGAGATCTGCCCCGGCCGCGTGGAGACCGAGATCTTCGGCCGCCTCCTCGGCGACATGGAGGCCGCCCAGCGCGAGTTCTACGACGGCTACGAGTCCCTGAAGCCCGAGGACATCGCCGACTCCATCGAGTTCGCCGTCGACTCGCCCCGGCACGTCAACATCGGCCACATCGAGATCCTGCCCACCTTCCAGGTGCCCGGCGGCCTCAACTTCGAGCGCAGGGAGGGCTGATCACCGTGAAGACGGCAGAGCGCCTGCGCCGTATCAAGCCCTCGCCGAGCACGGCGGCGGCCCAGCGCGTCCGCGAGCTGAAGAGCCAGGGGCTCACCATCCTCGACCTGACCGTGGGCGAGCCCGACTTCGACACCCCGGACCACGTCAAGGCCGCCGCGATCAAGGCCATCGAGGCCGGCGAGACCAAGTACACGCCGGTGAACGGCACTTCGGCCCTGCGCGCCGCGATCACCGGCAAACTCCGCGAGCGCCACGGCCTGGCGGTCACCGACGCGAACATCACCGTCGGCGGCGGCGCGAAGCAGGTCATCTTCCTCGCCCTGATGGCCACGCTGGACGAGGGTGACGAGGTCATCGTCCCCGCCCCGTACTGGGTGTCGTACCCGGACATGGTCCGCGCCAACGACGGCACCCCGGTCATCGTCGACTGCCCCGAGGCGGAGGGCTTCAAGCTCACGCCGGAGCGGCTGAGTTCGGCGATCACCGAGAACACCCGCTGGGTCGTCCTCAACACCCCGGGAAACCCCACCGGATCGGCCTACACCACCGCCGAACTCCAGGCCCTCGCCCAGGTGTTGCTCGCCCACCCGCACGTCGGCGTCCTCACCGACGAGATCTACGACGAGATCTGGTACGGCGACCAGGACGCCCCGTCCCTCGCGGCGGTCGAACCCCGCCTGGCCGACCGGGTGTTCCTCACCAACGGCGTCTCCAAGACGTACGCGATGACGGGCTGGCGTATCGGATACGGGGTGGGCCCGGCCGACCTGGTGACGGCGATCAACACCCTCCAGTCGCAGACCTCCTCGTGCCCCTCGTCCGTGAGCCAGGCCGCCGCTGCCGCCGCGCTCACCGGACCGCAGGACTTCGTCCAGGACACCGTGCGCGTCTACCGCGCCCGCCGCGACGAGACCGTGAAGCTCATCAACGACGTCCCGCAGCTCAGCTGCACCGTCCCGGACGGCGGCTTCTACCTCCTCGTCAACTGCCGGGCGGCCATGGGGCAGTTCACCCCCGCCGGCACCCGGATCGAGAGCGACGAGGACTTCGCCCTGCACCTGCTCGACAGTCGGCAGGTGGCGGTGATCCACGGAACCGCGTACGGCGCCCCGGGCTACTTCCGTATCTCCTTCGCCACGTCGACGGACGTCCTCACCGAGGCCTGCGAGCGCATCGCGACGGCGTGCGCCGAACTGACCTCCGCACCCACCGCCTGATCCCTCCGAAAGGTCATCATGATCCGCGTCAGCACGAAGTTTGAGCGGCCGGAGCCCGCCGTGGTCAAGCAGTTGAGCGCCTTCTCCTCGGCCACCATCCACGAGGCACAGGGCCGTCTCGGGGCGCTCGACTCGGCGATCAAGCCGGTCGACCACACCATGTCCCTGTGCGGCCCGGCGTTCACCGTCCAGTGCGCCCCGCGCGACAACCTGATGCTCCAGACCGCCATCGCCTACGCCCAGCCCGGCGACGTCGTGGTCGTCTCGGCGGGCAACTACGAGGAGGCCGGCTCCTTCGGCGACGTCCTCGCCAACGCCTGCCAGTCCAAGGGCCTCGCCGGTCTGATCACCGACACGGGCGTCCGCGACACCGAGGACCTGCGCGCCCTGGGCTTCCCGGTCTTCTCCCGCAGCGTCTGCATCAAGGGCACGGTCAAGGAGACCGTCGGCCCGATGTGCGAGCCGATCACCGTCGGCGGCGTGCTCGTCCGCCCCGGCGACATCATGCGCGCCGACGCCGACGGCGTGGTCGTCGTCCGCCGCGAGGACGCGGCCGAGGCCGCCACCCTCTCGCAGGAACGGATCGACGCCGAGGCCGGGTTCATCGCCGCGTACCGCGCGGGCAAGACGGTCGTGGAGATGTGCAACCTCGCGCCGGTGCTCGCGGCGAAGGGCCTCGTGATCGAGGAGTAGGACCGATCCGGCGGCGACCGCTCCTGAGCACCGGGCAGGGAAATACCGTACCCACGGCTGAGACCAAGGTTCGGATGTCAGGATGAGGCGCCATGAGGGCAGGGTGGTGTGCGCGCACAGTGAGGGCCGTGATGTTCGCGGCCGTCTGTGTGGTGCTCGCCGCCCTGGGCCACGTCCTGATGTCCGGCCGCCACGTACCCGGATGGGCCCTGGCCGCCGGACTCGCCGCGACCGGAGTGGTCGGCTGGTCCCTGGCGGGCCGTGAACGCGGCCTCCCGCTGATAGTGACCCTGGTGATCGCCACCCAGGCCGCCCTCCACTCGGCGTTCTCGCTCGCGCAGCCCGCGACGGGGACGACGGCGGGGCAGTCGGCGACCATGGACATGGGGTCGGCAGACATGGGCTCCATGCACATGAGTGCCACGGACTCCATGGATATGGGCCATGTGTCGGCCGCCACCACCAGCGGCACGTCCTCGCCCGGAATGCTCACCGCCCACCTGCTCGCCGCCCTGCTCTGCGGCCTGTGGCTGGCACACGGAGAGCGCGCCGCGTTCCGCGTCCTGCGGTCCGTCGCCGGCCGACTCGCGGCTCCGCTACGACTGCTGCTCGCGCTCCCCGTCCCACCGCACCGTCCGCGTCTCCGGCCGCGCCGCCCCCGTTCCGAGCGGGCGCCGCGGCTTCTCCTTCTCGTCCACGCGATCACCTCTCGGGGTCCGCCCCTGGGGACCGCTGTCGCCTGACGACAGCCGGTACCCCGGGCCGCGCCTACGCGCCTCGGGCCCAGGCCGTACCCCCGCGCCACGCCACTGCCGGGCGGCGCGGGACGGCCGATCCCCTTTCACGGTGACCGAGAAGGACCTCAGGTGATCACTCCTACCCTGCCCGCCTCGCCCGACGTGACGGAGTCGAGCGACGAGTCGCTGACCAACTGGGCGCTCGCCGCCCGCCACGGCGACTCCGCCGCCGTCGACCACCTCATGCGCGCCCTGCACCGCGACGTCCTGCGCTACGTCGCGTACCTCGGCGCGGACCCGCAGGCGGTCGACGACCTCGCGCAGGACACCTTCCTGCGGGCACTCGGCAGCCTGCACCGCTTCGAGGGCCGTTCCTCGGCCCGCACCTGGCTGCTGTCCATCGCCCGCCGCGCGGTGATCGACAGCTACCGCCGCGCCGCCGTCCGCCCACGCCTGTCCGACGTCCAGGACTGGCAACTCGCCGTAGAACTGGCCCAGCCCCAGGGCCTCCCCGGCTTCGACGACGGCGTGGCGCTCCTCGACCTCCTCGCCGTCCTGCCCGACGAACGCCGCGAGGCGTTCCTCCTCACCCAACTCCTGGGCCTGCCCTACGAAGAGGCGGCGGAACTCAGCAACTGCCCTGTGGGGACGGTCCGTTCGAGGGTGTCCCGCGCCCGGGCGACCCTCGTGCACCTGCTGGCCGACGAGGATGTCGCGTGCACCCTCTAGCGCGCTGACCTGCCCAGCCCAGTTTCAACGCGTCGGACCACTTCGGAGACGGGTTCGTCCGGGGTGCCATCGCCAGCGGCGGCGATGGCACCGGCGACCATGGACGGCGCGGCACCGGACGCCCGGAGTAGAGGCTGTAGGGGTACGTGGCCTCCTTCAACGGCAGGTCGGGCAGCGGGTGGAGGACCTCGAGGGAAGGGCAGGATCCGACGTGGACGCCGATGAGGTCGGGCATGCCGAGCAGGGCACTGACGTCTTCCAGCTTGTCCATGTCGAGCCACAGGAAGCGGAGGTTCTTGTGACCGGCCAGGCGGGAGAGGTCCCGCCAGTCGACGCCGTCGATCTGCAGCTCGGTGACCGACCCGGCCGGGAGGTCCTCGATGCGCGGGCAGTCGACGAACTCCAGTCTCCGCAGGGCGGAACAGTCCTCCAGGGCACGCAGCGAACCCAGGTTGGGCACCCGGCAGAAGAACAGGTCGTCCACCGGGGCACCGGTCAGGTCGCGGATCCCGGTCCAGCCGAGGTCCAGGTGGGTGAGCCGGGTCAGCCCGGACAGCTGCGCGGGGCTCTTGAAGGAGCGGCAGCCGCGCAGCGACAGGGTCTCCAGCGCCGGGAACGCCGTACCGAAACCGTCGGTGGAGCGCACCTTGGTGATGCTGAGGTCCAGCTCCCGCAGTTTCCGCAGGGCCGGCAGCGGCGTGAGGTCCTCCACGGCCCGGCAGCGGTGCAGGCCCAGCCGGGTCAGCTCGGTGAGGCGGGCGAGCGGGGCCAGGTCCTCGATGCCCGAACAGCCGTTGAGATCCAGGTCGGTGAGGCCGGTGAGCGTGCCGACCTCGCTCAGGTCGGTGATCTCCTCGCAGCGCTCGATGCCCAGCTCGCGCAGCATGGTGAGGTGGCGCAGACCGGTCAGCGAGGTCAGCCGGCGCAGGCGTACCGAGGTCCGGTTCTCACGTACGAGGGTGGGGGCGAGCAGGGCCGCGCAGAAGCCGTCCGGGTCGGCCACCTTGGGCCACAGCCGGATCAGCGCCTCCGCGCTCAACCCGGCCGTGCCGATGTACCGGGCGGCCAGGGCGAGTGCCGATCCGTCGTCCCGGATCAGGATGAGTTCCCCGATGGCCTTGCGTATCCTGGCCGGCTTGCCTGTTTCCAACAGCTCGCGGAGACCGGCGAGTTGGGAGGGATCGGCGCCGCTGCCCACGTCGCTCGAGTCCATGGCTCGACACTGTAGGGGCCGGGTCCGACAGGGGTGTCAGTTGGCCGCGAGGTCGGGGAACAGCGCGGTCAGCGCGTCCCGTTGCTCCCGGCCCACGAACTGGACGAGTCCCCGCTTGACCGTCTCGGCGAGTGACTCCGAGGCCTCGCGCAGGAGTTGGCGGGCCTTCTCGGTGAGGGCGACCTCGATGCCGCGCTTGTCGCCGCAGACGGACTTGCGGGTGACCAGGCCCGCGTGCTGGAGACAGGCGATCTGATACGTCAGCCGGGTCTTCGGGCGGCCGAGCAGCTCGGCGACCCGGGTCATCCGCAGCCCCTCCGGCTGCTCGGCCAGCAGGCAGAGCACCAGGAACTCGTCGTGCGAGACGTCGAGGTTCCCCTTCACGACCGAGCGCAGCTCCTGCTCCACCGAGCCCGTCGCCGCCACCAGCAGCATCCAGGCGCGCAGCTCGGGCGGGAGCAGCCCGTCGCCCCGCATGGAGGGGCATTGGGGCTGGTCGGCGGGGCGCTCAACAGGGTCGGCCATGGTGTCGAGTCTACCTGTTGTCCAATTTTGGAGGAGGTGGTTGTTCAGATTTGGATAATGGGCTAGCGTGGCGCTCATAAGGCTCATTCAAATTTGGACTACTGGAACCAGTGGGAGAGATCATGACCGTCGCCGTCGAAACCGGGGTGTGGCAGCTCGACCAGACCGCCTCCACCGTGGGCATCAGCCACAAGACGATGTGGGGCCTGGTCAATGTGAAGGGCACCTTCGGCACCTTCAACGGTCAGGGCGAGGTCCGGGGCGACGGCTCCGCGGTCGGCACCCTGACCCTGGACGCCGCTTCCCTGGACACCAAGAACGCCAAGCGCGACAAGCACCTGCGGTCCGCCGACCTGTTCGACACCGACAAGTTCCCGGAGATCACCTTCGCGGTGCGCAGCGTCGAGCTGACCGGAGACACCGTGCACGTCGTCGGTCAGCTGACCGTCCACGGCATCAGCCGCCCGCAGACCTTCACGGCCCGCCTCAAGGGCGCGACCGGTGAGGCACTCACGCTGGACGCCGAATTCACCGTGGACCGCGACCAGTTCGGCCTGGGCTGGAACCAGCTCGGCATGCTGCGCGGCCTGACCACCGTCACCACCACGCTCCGCTTCCTGCGTACGGCGGCCTGACGTACCGTCAATTCCTCGGCTGCAGCTTGATGTCCGAGCTCGACAGAGTCTGCGGCGTGGCGGTGAAGGCACGCAGCCGGATGCGGACCTTCTTGTGGGGCAGGACGAACGTCCCGTCGGGCGGCCGGAGTTCGATGGTCGCCGTGCTGTGCGCGGGCAGCGTCGCCGGGCCGCCCACCTGGGACCAGTACTTGCTCATGCCCTGACCCGTGGTGAGCGTGTAGTGGGGCGTGAGGGCGGTGCCGGACGAGTTGGTCACCTGGACCGTCAGCCGGGTCACGACGGTGGACACCGCGCGCCGAACTCCCGTGATTTTCATGGTCATCGGCGGTTCCCCCGTCGCCGCCACGGCCGCGCCCGCCAGCGCGGGCGTGAGCAGGAGCACGGCCGCCGCGACCCTGGCCGGGCGGCGGTGCGGACCGGACAGCAGTCGGGGGCGCGGCTGCCACGCGTCACGGAACTCGGTGATCGGAGCGGTCACCGCCGACGCCAGCCACAACGGCGTCATCATCAGGTAGTAGCCGTCCTGCGAACGCGTCGCCAGATAGAAGGCGCACCACGGCAGAACGGTCGCCGCCGGCCCCAACCGCCGTACGAACAGCACGAACACGGCGAGCAGACCCGCCGCCAGCAGGATGCTCGCGTGGGAGTACCAGTCGAGCCGGTCGCTGCCGTTCGTGAAGTACAGCGAGATGTCCACCAGGCCCTGACCGTGCACCACCGCGCCCTGCGTCAGCGGCAGCGCGATGCCCGCCAGCCAGGTGCGCGGCTCGTGCACGATGAAGTACGTGTTGATCAGCAGCCACACGGTGACGGCGATCCCGACGACCCGCAGGAGCACCAACCCGGCCTGCCGGGCACCGAGTTCACCGCGCCGCACCGCGTAGATCCCGGCCAGCAGGAACGGCGTGAGGAACCACGGGAGTTGCTGTGCCGCGCAGGCCGCCCCGAGGCATGCGGCCTGGGCGATCCCGGCGGGACCGAGGCGGCCGCCCCTGCCGATCCGGGGCCAGCGGATCACCACCGGCACCAGCAACGCCATGGCGAGCACGGCCGGATAGCCCTGACGGCCGTAGGTCGGCAGCAGGCCCAGACCCAGGCATGCCAAGGTGGCCGCCGACCGCCACGGCACCGGCAGCAGCCGCCACATGAGGACGGCGGCGGCGATCAGCGCACCGGTGGCGACGGCGGTCGCGGGGGCGCCGCCGTGCCCGATCCACAGCAGGGGCGCCGTCAGGAGCGTCTCCAGCGGGGGATAGCCGTAGGTGTAGTCGTAGCCGCCGGTCACCGTCGGGGTCAGGGCGACGCCGTGGTTCGGGTGGAAGAGCCACGGCCAGGGCTGGCCGTAGATCGGGTGTCCGGCGACCAGTTCCCTGGCGGCCTGGGTGGTGAGGACCGCCTCGTCGCCGCCGCTGTGGAACACCGACCACGCGGACAGCGTCAGCAGCACCGCCGTCACCAGCACGGCGAGATCGATCCGGGCCAACGACCGCGACCGGCGGACCACCAGGGCCAGCACCCCGCACACCAGGATCGAGGCGTAGCAGAGGCAGACGACCGCCGCCACGGCGAGCCGATGACTGGCCGCCTGCGTCCACACCGAGCGGACGCCGATGAACAGACTGATGTCGGCGAGCAGGGTGAGGACGCGGTGCCACTGCGCGGGGGGTTCCGGGGCGGACACCGCCGACTGTGTCCGCCGACCGGGTGCCACCTGATGTGTTTCTGCCAAGTGCACGACACAAGACGCTAATCCCGCCTGGTGAGCGAGGTGTCGACAATCGAGAAGATTCCGGTGTGAGAGGGGTAAGAAGGCCTCGTTGTGGCCTAAATGGGGCAAACTCGAACGGCGTTGTTCAACTGGCCGTGACCATCAGTTCATTCAGTAAACATCGCGCACATACCGCTTCGCCGCCGCCAGTTGCTTCACATACGCGGCCGCCTCGCCCTCGTCCAGCCCGCCGTGCGCCACCGCGATGTCACGCAACGCCCGCTCCACGTCCTTCGCCATCCGCGAGGCGTCCCCGCACACATAGAAGTGGGCACCCTCCCGCAACCAGTGCCACAACTCCGGCCCGTGCTCCCGCATCCGGTCCTGCACATAGACCTTCGCGCGCTGATCCCGGGAGAACGCCGTGTCCAGCCGGGCGAGCACGCCCTCGTCCAGCAACCCCGCCAGCTCCTCCTCGTAGTAGAAGTCCGTCGCGCGATGCTGCTCCCCGAAGAACAGCCAGTTCGGCGCGGGATGCCCGAGCGCGCGCCGCTCCTGCAGGAAACCGACGAACGGCGCCACTCCGGTGCCGGGCCCGACCATCACCATCGGTGTCGCGGGATCGGCGGGCGGGCGGAAGTGCGGGGAGCGTTGCACGAACACCGGTACCTCCGTGTCCGCCTCCACATCGGCATCCGCCAGGAACGGCGAACAAACCCCGCCGCGCGGACGGCCGTTGAGACCCTCGTACCGCACCACCGACACCGTCAACGAGACGCTTTGCGGGTCGACGAGCGGGCTGGACGAGATCGAATACAGCCGCGGCTGAAGCTTCTTCAGCACCCCGGCCCACTCCTGCGCCCCCGCCTTCACCGGATACTCGGCCAGCACGTCCACCGCCTGCCGCCCCCAACTCCACTGCGCGAGCCGGTCCTTGTTGTCCGGCCGCAGCAGCCCGCGCAACTCCCGGTCGTCCCGGGCCCGTTCGGCCACGAAGCGGAGCAGGTCCGGGGTGATACGGGTGATGTCCAACTGCCGGTGGAGCGCTTCGGCGAAGGTCGACTCCCCAACACCGTCCAGTTCTACGACCGCTGCGGCATCGGTGCCGGTGGCGGCGAGCCATTCGTCCACCAGGGAGGGGGAGTTGACCGGCCGGACGCCGAGTGCGTCACCGGTCTCGTACGTCAGGTCGGTGCCGCTGGTGTCGAAGGTGAAGCGCCGGACCTCCTTGCTCGCGCCGGGGCGGCTGAGCAGTTGGTTGCCGACGAGGCGGGCGCTGGTGGGAGTGGGCTTGGGGGACCGGGTCGGTGACTTGGAGGCTGCGGTCTCGGTGGCCCTTTCGGTGTCCAGTGCCGTGAGCACCTGGCCCAGCCAGGCATCCGCCGACGGCTCGAAGTCCGGCTCGCAGTCGGTGCGCGGGGCCAGCCGCACCCCGCCCAACTCGTCCAGCCGCGCGTCCAGTCGGCGCCCGTGCCCGCAGAAGTCGCCGTACGACGAGTCGCCCAGGGCGAGCACCGCGAACCGCACTCCGTCCAGCCGTGGCGCCTGTTCACCGGCGAGCGTGTCCCAGAACCCGGAGCCGTTGTCGGGGGCGTCGCCGTCGCCGAACGTGCTGGTGATGAAGAGGAGATCGGCGTCGGCGGGGAGCGCGCCGACATCGGCCTCGTCCATGCCGACCAAGGTCGTCCGGTGTCCGGCCGAGCCCAGCCGTTCGGCGGTGGCCGTCGCCAACTCCTCTGCATTGCCGGTCTGCGAGGCCCACAGGACGACTATCTGCCGGGCGGGCTGCGGCTGTTGCTGCGGTTGCATCGGGGGATCGGGAGTCGTCGACCTCGAATACATGCCGGCGAGAACGCCGTTGACCCACAGTGCGTGCTCGGCACTGAAGGGCGCGTCCGGCGGGAGCGTGGGCACACCCGGGGCGCCGGACTCGATACCCGCGAGGAAGCCGGTGAGATAGAGGCGTTCCTGCGCGGAGAGGACGGGCGGCGGGGCGGGATCGAGCCCGAAGGGATTCGCGCCCGGGGTTACCGAAGTGGGGACAAGTGCCTTCTCTGGAGCCGGTGTTGGAGCCGGTGCCGCACTCGCGACCTTCGCCAACGACACCGCGCACACCTTGAACTCCGGCTGGAACGACACCGGATCCACCGCGTCGCTGGTCACCGCGTTGACGCTCAGGTACTCACCGAAGAGGTCGTTCCAGTGGAACGGTGCGAAGCAGCCCCCGGGGCGCACCCGGTCGGTGACCACGGCCGGCAGCACCGCCCGCCCCCGCCGCGACGCGACCTCCACCGAGTCGCCCTCGGTGATCCCCAACTCCCGTGCGTCCAGCGGATGCAGCTCCACGAACGGACCGGGGTTCAGTTTGTTGAGCTTGGCGACCTTGCCCGTCTTCGTGAGCGTGTGCCACTGGTGCTGGAGCCGCCCGGTGTTCAGCACGAACGGGTAGTCGTCGTCAGGCAGTTCGGCGGCGGGCAGGTGCGGGCGGGCGTGAAAGACCGCTCGCCCACTGGCGGTCGGGAAGCGCAGGTCGCCCCCGCCCACGTACCGGATGGGATTGCGGTCCGGCCCGTCCACCTCCGCCGCCGGCCACTGCACCGGCGTGGACCGCAGCCGCTCGTAGGTCACCCCGCGCAGATCCCAGCCGGTCACCGGGTTCCAGAACTGCCTTATCTCCTCGAAGACTTGCTCCGCGCTGTCGTAGGAGAAGCCCTTCTCGTAGCCCATCGCGCAGGCGACGGCCGCGATGATCCGCCAGTCGGCCATCGCCTCGCCAGGCGGGGCGACGACGGGGCGGGCGAGGGTGAGGGTGCGTTCGCTGTTGACGAGGACGCCCTCGGACTCGGTCCACAGCGCGCCGGGGAGGACGACGTCGGCGTAGGCGTTGGTCTCGGTGTCGGTGAAGACGTCCTGGGTGATGACGAACTCGGCTGCTTCCAGGCCCTCGATGACGGTCCGTCGGTTCGCGACCGAGGCGACGGGGTTGGTGCAGATGATCCAGCAGGCCTTGATGTCGCCGTCGGCCATCTTCCGGAACATCTCGACGGTGCCCCGGCCCACGCCGTCCGCGCGGATCGTGCCCGGCGGCAGGCCCCACACCTCCTCGGTGAACTCCCGTTCCGCGTCGACGAGTACGGACCGCTGGCCCGGCAACCCCGGTCCCATGTAGCCCATTTCACGGCCGCCCATCGCGTTCGGCTGGCCGGTGAGGGAGAACGGGCCGCTGCCGGGGCGGCAGATCGCACCCGTCGCGAGATGGAGATTGATCAGGGCGTTGGTGTTCCAAGTCCCGTGCGTGGACTGGTTGAGGCCCATCGTCCAGCAGCTCATCCACTCGCCCGCCTCGCCGATCAGCCGGGCCGCCGTACGGAGGTCGTCCTCGGCGAGACCGGTGAGGGCGGCGACGGCGTCCGGCGCGTAGTCGGCGAGGAAGCCGGGCAGAGCCTCCCAGCCCTCGGTGTGCGCGGCGATGAACTCCGGATCGGTGTGCCCGTTCTCGTGCAACAGCCTCAACAGGCCGTTGAGCAGGGCGAGATCGGTGCCCGGCGCGATCTGGAGGAAGAGGTCCGCCTTCGCCGCCGTGGCCGTCCGGCGCGGGTCGACGACGATCAACTTGGCGCCCGCCTTGACCCGTTCCATCATCCGCAGGAAGAGAATCGGATGGCAGTCGGCCATGTTGGAGCCGATGACCAGGAACACGTCCGCCCGCTCGAAGTCCTCGTACGACCCAGGCGGCCCGTCCGCGCCCAGCGACGACTTGTAACCGGCGCCCGCACTCGCCATGCACAGCCGGGAGTTGGACTCGATCTGGTTCGTCCGGACGAACCCCTTGGCCAGTTTGTTCGCCAAGTACTGCGCCTCCAGGCTCATTTGGCCGGAGACGTAGAGGGCGACCGCGTCCGGCCCGTGCTCGTCGACGATTCGCCGCAGGCGCCGCGCGGTCTCGGCGATAGCTTCGGCCACAGGCGTCGGCGCAGGCTCCTCGCCGCGCTCGCCCCGCACGAGCGCCCCGGTCAACCGGCCCGGTGCGGCGAGCATCTCGGCCGTGGTCGCGCCCTTGGTGCACAGCCGCCCGGCGTTCGCCGGGTGCGCCTTGTCGCCGGACGCCCTGAGGACCGTAGGCCTGCCGTCGGGACCCGCGCCGACGTCGAGCAGCATCCCGCAGCCCACACCGCAGTACGAGCAGACCGTCCGTACCCGCTGCGTCTGGAGGCTCGTCGTCATGCCGTAGACGCTACGAATTGCCCGTTACGCCGAGGTCACGCGGCCCGATCATGAGGGGTTACGCCCGGTGCACAACGGGCCGGGGGTCGGTGTGAGATGCGCCCGATCTTGTCGCGGAGTGTGTCGCAGTTGGGCCGAACGGGTGACAGTGCGCAACAATCGAGGGATGCAGACTGCCAGCGCGACCCAGGACGGAGCATGCCGGTGAACAGCCACGATGTCACCGACGAACAGTGGGAAGGGCTCGCCCAGGTAGTGCCGCTGCGGGGGCGTGACGCCTGGCCGTCCGCCGTGGGCCACCGGGCGATACCCGAGGCCCGGACCGAGCCTCGCCGCCGTTTTGTCGTCCTCCGGGTGAATGTGTTCGGGGACGCGCGCGAGGTCGCGGAGACCCTGATGGCGGGCATACCGGTGCTGCTCGACCTCACCGGCGCGGAGACCGAAGTCGCCAAGCGGGTGCTGGACTTCAGCACGGGCGTCGTCTTCGGCCTGGCGAGCGGGATGACCCGCGTCGACCGGAACGTGTTCCTGCTCACACCGCCCGGGACGGAAGTCCGGGGGTTGATGGAGGGGGCCGGGGTCCCGGGAGTGTGAGGTGAGCGCGCCCGTCGCTCGATCGTAGGAAGGTCCCTGGGGCGGAACGGTTCGCCTGACGGCGGAGGCCTACGGTCCGGATATGACCGTGTCAGCGCATTCGCCCCAGTCATCTCCTTCGTCGGACTCCTCCCGGTTCTCCGGGTCGCCCGCGTCCTCCCGGTCGTCCGAGTCCGTGCCGCCACAGGGGCGATCGCCCGAAGCCCGCTCGCCCCGGGCCCGGCCCGCGCCGGAGCCGTCGGCCGGCGTCGCCCCGCCGTCGTCGAGGGCGCCCGCGCCGATGAACCCCGGGCGTTTGGAGGCGCACGCCGACCGGCCACACCTCACCGAGCTGCGGCTCTCTGCGTTCGCCACGCACCGGGGCGCCGGATTCCCGCTCGGGCCGCTCACCCTCTTCGCCGGGCCCAGCGGGTACGGCAAGACGAGCGCGCTGCTGGCGTACGAGGCGCTCGCGCGGCTCGGCGCCGGGGGCGAGGTGGGGGCGGTGTTCCCGGACCCGGTCGCCTGCGTCCCGGAGCGCGCCCGGCCCGATGCCCAGCGCCGACGCGGGTTCCGGATCGGCTGCACGGCGGACGGGCCCGAGGGTCCGGTACGGCTCGACGTCGCCGTGCAGGCCGAGCCCGAACTGCGCATCGTGGGCGAACGGTTGACGTCAGGCGGCCTGGTCCTCCTGGAGACCGCGCTGCGCGACCCGGCGCGCCGTACGGTGCAGGCCTCCTGGCATACGGGCGGCTCGTCGCCGGTCACCCGCGCACCGCTGCCGGACGACCGGCTCGGTACCGCCCTGCTGCCGTTGCGGGTCGCCGGCAAGACCGACGGGCAGCGCCAAGTCCTCGCCGCCGCCGAGCAGATGGTGGTCGCCCTGCGCTCCGTCTTCGCCTGCGATCCGGTGCCCGAGCGGATGCGCGACGCCGTACCGATCGGCGACGGGCGGCTGCTGCGGGACTGCGGCAACCTCGCCGACGTGCTGTGGCGCACCCGGAGCGAGTGCGGGCGACGGCACGGGCAACTCGTCACCGCCGTGCGTACCGGATGCGCCGGACCCGTGGTCGACGTGCTCGCGGAACCGCTGCGCGACGGGACGCTGCGCGCGGTGCTCGACCGGGGCGAAGGCTTACGCACCGGCTTCGAACGGCTCGGCGACGGCGAACTCCGGTACGCGGCCCTCGCGTTGGTGCTCCTCACCGGCCCCGGCGTGCTGGAGGTCGACCCGCCGGGCGAGGTCCCGGCCGCGATGCAGACCCTGACCGTCCTCGCCGACGGCCTCGACCGGGCACTCGACGTACGGCAACGGGCCGAACTGCTGCGGCTCGCGGCGCGGATGTGCGAGCGCGGGCACATCCGGCTGGTCGGCGCGGTGAGCGACGCGTCCTGGGCCACCCGGATCGACGGGGTCACAGTGGTACACCTGGACCCGTGACAGAACATCTCGACGTGGCGAAACTGCAGCACAGACTGGCCGAGTTCGCGGCCGCGCGGAACTGGCAGCAGTACCACACCCCCAAGAACCTCGCCTCCGCGCTCAGCGTGGAGGCCTCCGAACTCGTCGAGATCTTCCAGTGGTTGACCCCCGAGGAGTCGACGCGGGTCATGGACGACCCGGACAGCGCGCACCGGGTGCGGGACGAAGTCGCCGACGTCCTCGCGTACTTGCTGCAACTGTGCGAGGTGCTCGGCATCGACCCGCTCGCCGCGTTGGACGCGAAGATCGACCGGAACGAGGGCAGGTTTCCGGCGTCGTAGCCGACAAGTCCGCGCAGCAGGCGATCGATGCCGTAGGCGATCGATTGGGGGAGTCCGCGCGTCCATTTTCACTCTCCGGAGTCATCCATCTGTCCGCAACCGATTTGTTGTCCACAGATTTCCGCCTTCCTCTGGCTTTTCGTCTCAGGGACTCTCACTCTGGGTAGTGGACAAGGGAGTTCGGGCGGACGTGCGAACAGCACGTCGGGATATGACGGGGGCAGCGCATGGACGCGATGCGGCTCATCGTGACGAGCAGGCGCGCCCTGGCCGGAAGCGGCGACGTGTCTCAGACCATGACGGAGGTGTGGCAGGCGCAGGCCCTCGCCCAGGCGATAGGCAGCCGCCTCGCGGTCTTCGGGCCGCCCGAACTGCGGGGCGAGGCACTGGGGTTGACCGAGTTGGCGGGCCGGGGGTGCGGAGTGCTGGACACCCCGGTGCTGGCGATCGAGGACTTACGTGCGGCCCAGCTCACGGAGCTGGGCGACGCGCGCCTGGCCCTGCTGTGCCTCGGCATCCTGCTGGGCGAGGTCGGTATCGCCCTCGTCGGCATCGCCTGCGCGGCGGATGACGAGGGGACGTACTGGCAGTGCATGGAGGCGATCGACGCGGCGGACGAGTCCCGGGACCGGGTGTTGGAGATGCTCCGAAGACTGGCGGACCGGGAAGCTGCGGCGGTACCGGAGCGGGAGGCGGGGTGACGGTGCGGGGGAGTTGCGGTTTGTAGGGTCTGCGCGACGCCGTCGTGGCTGGTCGCGCAGTTCCCCGCGCCCCTTTGAGGGCGCTTCACGTTAAGAGCGCTTCACGCGGTCCGTGTTGTCCATCGACGTCGATTGCAGATCCGCGTCCAGGGCGGACAGGTCCGCGTTCAGGGACGCCATCAGCTCCTCCATCTGCTGCAACAACCCCTTGGGTTGTGCAGGTACGCCCTGCTGCGGCACGGCTTCTTCGGACATGACGGCCTCCTCGGCCCGTGGCCTCCCCGGCGAGGAGGAGGCGGGAATCCGGGCGGTCCGGCTCCGCCCGAGCCAACGATCATCAACGGGGCCGGTCACTGGCGCGGGCGCCTCCCGTGCGCACGGTTGACGCAATTTCACCCGACCGGGCACGAGATGGGCCGGAGGGACCGATGGGGTTGACCGGGACCCGAGCGTGCAGGATGGAACCATGGATCTGCGCATCTTCACCGAGCCCCAGCAGGGGGCGACCTACGACACCTTGCTCGCCGTGGCCAAGGCCACCGAGGACCTCGGCTTCGACGCCTTTTTCCGCTCCGACCATTACCTCGCCATGGGCTCCGGCGACGGACTTCCCGGTCCCACCGACGCCTGGATCACGCTGGCCGGCCTCGCCCGGGAGACCAAGCGCATCCGTCTGGGCACCCTGATGACGGCCGCCACCTTCCGCCTCCCCGGCGTCCTCGCCATCCAGGTCGCGCAGGTCGACCAGATGTCGGGCGGCCGGGTCGAACTCGGCCTGGGCGCGGGCTGGTTCGAGCAGGAGCACACGGCTTACGGCATCCCCTTCCCGAAGGAGAAGTTCGCGCGCCTGGAGGAGCAGCTCGCGATCGTCACCGGCCTGTGGGCGACCAAGCCCGGCGACACCTTCGACTTCCACGGCACGCACTACGACCTCACCGACTCGCCCGCGCTGCCCAAGCCGGCGCAGGCGAAGATCCCGGTGCTGATCGGCGGTCACGGCGCGAGCCGCACCCCGAAGCTGACCGCGCGGTTCGCCGACGAGTTCAACATGCCGTTCGCCTCGATCGAGGACAGTGAGCGGCAGTTCGGCCGGGTCCGTGCCGCCGCCGAGGCGGTCGGCCGCAAGGCCGACGACCTCGTCTACTCCAACGCCCTTGTGGTCTGCGTCGGAAAGGACGACCAGGAGGTCGCCCGCCGCGCCGCCGCGATCGGCCGCGAGGTCGACGAACTCAAGGAGAACGGCCTCGCGGGCACCCCGTCCGAGGTCGTCGACAAGATCGGCCGCTACGCCGAGATCGGCTCCCGGCGCTTCTACCTCCAGGTCCTCGACCTCGCCGACCTGGACCACCTGGAGCTCATCTCGGCCCAGGTGCAGGCTCAGCTGTCGTAGCCGGCGTATGTGACGCGGGCGGGGTGTCGGACCCTGTCCGCCGCACGGCCGTCGCCCCCCCACCCTCTCTGAAAAAGTGTGACACTTTCGGCGAAACTGACACACTTTTTCAGGACACCTACCTCCGTGCCCCCGCTCCGGCGGAGGCCGCAGCAGGCACCCCCACGTCCGCCGGGACCCGCCGCCCCGGCAGGAACGCCGCCAGCAGCAGGGCCGCCAGGGACGCCGCCGAACCGATGCCCATGATCACGCGGAAGCCGTTGTGGGAAGGGACGGTCAGGGAGCCGAAGCTCGTCGTCATATGGGCCAGGACGACTCCGGCGACTGCGCTGGAGGCCGACGTACCGATGGACCGCATCAGGCTGTTGAGGCTGTTCGCGGCGGCCGTCTCGGACAGCGGCACGGCCCCCATGATGAGCGCGGGCATCGCGCCGTAGGCGAAACCGACCCCGGCGGAGATCACGCAGCACACCACCACGACCTGCCAGACCGCGGCCATCATGACGACCCCGAGCCCGTAACCGGCGGCCACGATGAGCGCGCCCAGCATGAGGGTGATCTTGGGGCCCGCCGCCGCCGAGATCCGGGCGGAGAGCGGTGCGGTCGCCATCATCACCAGGCCGGAGGGGCCCAGCGCGAGCCCGGCCGCGAGCACGGTCTGACCGAGGCCGTAGCCGGTGGACGTGGGCAGTTGGAGCAGTTGCGGCACGGCCAGCGACATCGCGAACATGGCGAAGCCGAACACCACGGACGCGAGGTTGGTGAGCAGCACCTGGCGGCGCGCGCTGGTGCGCAGATCGACCAACGGCCGTACGGTACGCAGCTCCCACCAGCCCCATATCAGGAGCACCACAACCGCCGTGGCGAACAGGCCCGTTGTCGTGTCGCTGCCCCAACCCCAGTCCGCACCCTTGGAGATGGCCAGCAGCAGACACACCAGGCCGATGGACATCCCGACACCGCCGACCACGTCGAACCGGCCGCCGCTGCGCACCGCCGACTCCGGTACGAGGGTCACGACGAGCGCGGCCACGACGCCGCCGAGTACCGCCGCCGTCCAGAACAGCACGTGCCAGTCCGCCTTTTCGGCGATGAACGCGGCCGTCGGCAGCCCGAGCGCACCACCCACACCCAGCGACGCACTCATCAGCGCGGTCGCCGATCCCAGCCGCTCGGGCGGGAGTTCGTCCCGCATGATGCTGATGCCGAGCGGGATGACGGCCATGGAGACGCCCTGGAACGTCCGCCCGACGATCATCGGCACGAGCGTGTCGCTGAGTGCACCGATCACGGACCCGACGATCAGCAGGACCAGGCTGAGCAACAGCATCCGCCGCTTGCCGTACATGTCCCCGAGCCGCCCCACCACCGGGTTGGCGACGGCACCGGCGAGCAGGGTCGCGGTGATCGCCCAAGTGGCGTCGGACGGCGAGGAGTTCAGCAGCTTGGGGAGTTCCGGCACGATCGGGATGATCAGCGTCTGCATCAGCGAGACGGTGATCCCGCCGAGCGCCAGGACCCAGACGACAGCGCCGGAGCGGGACGAACCGACCCCCTCGACGGGAACGGGAGGGGAGGGGGAGCTGGACGCGGACATGGCGAAGCCTCCGGCGGGTGCGTGCTGGTGCGTGCGACACGGGGCTGAACGAAATGAGTCTGGCATGTTTTTCGTATGACGTACGCAAAATAGACGGAGGTGGGCCGGCGCGGGCTGGAGAAGGTGCCGGAGCGGTAGCCTTCACCTGTCCGGGCACGGCTGTCGCGGACGGAGAGGTGCAGCGAATGGCGCAGGTGGCGACGGGTTCCGGCCGCCGGGGCAGGGGGCGTCCGCCCCGGTTGTCGCGGGAGCGGATCGTCGAGGGCGCGGTCGAGGTACTGCTCGCCGAACCGGCCGTCTCCCTCACCATCAAGCGCGTCGCCGATGTCGTCGGCGCCGCCCCCATGGCCCTCTACCGCTACTTCCCGGACCGCGACGCCCTCCTCCAGGCGACCGCCGACCACGTACTGGAAGCCATGCGGCGCGCCCCCATCGCCGACGGCCCCTGGCCCGACCGCCTCCGCGCCTGGATGCGGGCGGCCCAGGCCAACCTCCGCCCCTACCCGCAGCTCATGCCGTACATGACGACGACCCGGCACCCCGCCTGGATCCCCGGCCTGACCCGGCTGCGCGAGATCCTCAGCCCGGCCGGACTCTCCGACGAGGACCTCGCCCTCGCCGTGGCGCTGATCTCGTCCACGATGCTCGGCCACGCCGTCTACGAGGGGTACCGCAGGCCGGACGAGGAGATGACGGCCCTGCTCGACGACATCCCCCGCCCCGACCCCACGGCGGACGCCCTGCGCCCCCTCCTCGCCGGGCTGCCCGCCGCCCATGCCCGCCTCTACGACACGATCCTCGACCAGACGGTCACGACGGTGGAGCGGCTGGCGGCCGGGTCGGCGTGACGGTCGAGGGCGCAATTCGCCTGACCTGCGCGGTAGTTGGCCGGGGCAGCGGGCCAGGCGGGGCGTACCGTACGGTGCGGTTGCAGGACCGGGTCGGGGCGGGGGAGGGCGTGTGAGCGAACAACGGGCCAGTGGGCGCGGTGCTGTCGCGGAGGCCGGGACGCCGGGCGGCGCGATGGTGGTGGTCGAGGATCTGCGCCGGAGCTACGGCAGCGGTGACACCGCCGTCCATGCCCTGCGCGGTGTCTCCTTCAGCGTGCCGCGCGGTGAACTCGTCGCGCTCCGGGGGCGATCCGGGTCCGGGAAGACCACCGTACTCAACCTGGTCGGCGGGCTGGACACCCCGGACGGTGGCCGGATCACGCTGGACGGCACCGACCTGGCCGGGCTCGGTGCCGACGAGTTGCTGGCGCTGCGCCGCGACCGGATCGGCTTCGTCTTCCAGTCCTTCGGCCTCATCCCGATCCTGACCGCCGCCGAGAACATCGGGGTGCCGTTGCGCCTGCGGAAGGTCCCGGCCCGTGAACGCGAGGCCCGCGTCGGCCTGTTGCTGTCTCTGGTCGGTCTCTCCGACCATGCCGACCAGCGTCCCGGTGAGCTGTCCGGCGGCCAGCAGCAGCGGGTCGCGATCGCCCGCGCGCTCGCCAACAACCCGGCCCTGATCATCGCCGACGAACCCACCGGGCAGCTCGACGCGGACACCGGTCTCACCGTGATGGACCTGCTGCGCGCCGTCGTCCGCAGCGAATCGGTCACCGCCCTCGTCGCCACCCACGACACCCAACTCCTCGCGCTGGCCGACCGGGTGCTGGAACTCCGCGACGGGCGGATCGTCGACGACGAGTGACCGTGTCGTCGGTCCTCGGCACTACCCGCACTACCCTGGCCGCTGTCCGACATCGTTATCCGCAGACCTCACTTCCGCAGACTTCATCTCCTCGGGGGACCGTGTGGCAGTTCACCAACAGCCCACCGGGGCACCGGACTTGGCCGAGCTGCGGCGCCGGGCCACCGAGGCCGCCGTCCCTCGGCGCGAGGAGGGTCTTGTCGTCTGCGAGAACCTGGTGCGGATCTACCAGACCGAGGGCGTCGAGGTGCAGGCCCTTCAGGGGCTCGATCTCACCGTGGCCCAGGGCGAGATGATCGCGGTGATCGGGGCCTCCGGTTCCGGCAAGTCCACCCTGCTGGGCATCCTCTCCGGCCAGGACGTGCCGACCGCGGGCGCGGCCGAGGTCGCCGGGCACGACCTGCTGGCGATGAAGCGCCGGGAGCGGCTCGACTACCGCCGTAGCACCGTGGGTTTTGTCTGGCAGCAGACCTCCCGGAACCTGCTGCCGTACCTCACGGCGGCCGAGAACGTGATGTTGCCGATGACGTACACCGGGATCAAGCGCTCCCAACGCCGGTCCCGAGCCGAGGAGTTGCTCGACCTGCTGTCCGTCGGGCACTGCCGGGACCGCACCCCCGACACGCTCTCCGGCGGTGAGCAGCAGCGGGTCGCCGTCGCCGTGGCCAACGCCAATGAGCCCCGGGTGCTGTTCGCCGACGAACCCACCGGCGAACTCGACACCGCCACCAGCGACGAGGTCTTCGCCGCCCTGCGCCGGGCCAACGAGGAACTGGGCGTCACCGTGATCGTGGTGACCCACGACGCGTTGGTGTCCGAGCAGGTCCAGCGCACCGTACGGATCCGCAACGGCCGTACCTCCACGGAGGTGTTGCGCCGGGTCGCCACCGGTGAGGACGGCGTCGAGGTGCGCACCGCCGAGGAGTACGCGGTGCTGGACGCCGGCGGCCGGCTGCAACTGCCCGGCGAGTTCACCGAGCGCCTGCACCTGCGCAAGCGGGTGCGGCTGGCGCTGGAGAGCGACCACATCGGCGTATGGCCCGACGAGGCCGCGCGGCGGGCGAAGTCCGAGGCGGACGGCGCAGATGGCGCTGACGGTACGGAGCGCGTGCAGTAACCGGCCTGGCCCCAGGGGAGGTTCAGGTCAGAGGGCGTTCAGGTCAGGCGGAGTACCGCTCCCAGGCGGCGCCTGCGGGCGAGGACCGTCTCGGTCGCCGCAGCTGCCAGGATCAGCGCGGTCACGCCGGCGACGAGGGCGAGGGTCAGCGAGTAGTCGGTGTGCAGTGCCGGTTGGGCCGGGCCGCCGGTGAACTGCCGTAGGTCCAACGTCCCTGCCAGGAGCCGCGGTTCGAGCAGGCCGAGCAGCGTGCCGCCCACCGCCGAGGCCACCGCCAGTGGCAGCAGTTGCAGGAAGTGGATCGCCCCGGCTTCCCTGCCGCCGAGTCCGAGCGTGCGCAGGAACGAGGTGGTGCGGCTGCGTTCGTGGGAGGTGAGGGTCAGTTCCAGGGCGAGCGCGAGCAGGCCGGACAGCGCGGCCAGGATCGAGCTGGTCGTGTAGAGCGTGCCGAGTCCCTGTGTCAGGCCGTCCGCGCGCAGGGCGCTCAGCGTCTCGGCGCGAACCCGGATCCGGGCCAGCGGCCCGAGCGCCTTGGCCGCCGCCGACCG
Source organism: Streptomyces prunicolor (assembly GCF_045162825.1). Lineage (NCBI taxonomy): Bacteria > Bacillati > Actinomycetota > Actinomycetes > Kitasatosporales > Streptomycetaceae > Streptomyces > Streptomyces prunicolor. Next base: position 8,183,136 of record NZ_CP108676.1, read on the forward strand.
CAGTGCCGTAGGACTGGCACTGCTCCCGCCGTCGCCTTTATCGTCGCCCTTGAGAAGCAGGACCGTGCTGCCCGAGGCCTGTGCGGACAGCAGGTGATCGGCGGACGCGGTGGTGATCAACATCGGTGTCCCCTCCGGGAGTTGGGCCGTGACCGGGCCGAGGAGGGGGTCGCGCAGTTCGGCGTCGGTGAGGGTGCCGACCGGCTTGAGGGTGAGGTTCACCGGGGGCTGCCCCTGGGTCACCACGGTGGTGGTGAAGCCACCGGTGCGCTCGCGCGCCCGCAGGCCGGGGGAGAGGAAGGAGGGGAGAGGGACGCTCGCGTCGAGTCGGGTTCTCGGCGGGGTGGTGGCGAGTCCGGTCAACAGGGCGTCGGCCAGCGGTGACTCCGGGGCGATGGCGGTCAGTTGGCGGGGATCGACGGTGATCACGGCGACCTGGGAGACCACCGCGCCGTCGGCCTGCCCCGCGAGGTCGAGGGTGCGCAGATGCTGGAGGGCGGTTCGAATTCCGGTGGGGGCGACAGCAGTTGTGCCGGCGGGAGCCACGGTCCCCGCGACCGTCGCACTCGCGTCCGCGCCGGTGCTCCAGGCCGCCCCCGTGGTCAGCCCGTCGTCGACCGTCCGCTGTACGAGGCCGCCGAACACCGCCGTGCCCAGGGTCAACACCAGGACGAACAGGGCCAGTCCGGTCGCCGGTGCGTCATGCGCGGCCCGGGCCGCCCCGACGAAGCCCACCACGCCCCGGCCGCGTCGGGTCTGCCGTAGGACCAGGCGGAGCACCAGCGGATAGACGCGCAGCAGGAGCAGTACGACGGCGAGCGCCACCAGAATCGGTACCGCGCCCAGGACTCCGTCCGGGCCCTGGGAGCGGAGCGCGGCCACGCCGGCCGTCGTCGCGAGCAGCACCGTCAGTTCCAGGACCAGGCGTCGGCCCACGGCGGTTCTGCGGCGGGTGCGGCGCAGTCGGCCGGGTCTGCGGGGTTCGCGGACCGCGAGCCAGGTCATCAGCGGCACCGTCAGCAGCACCACGGCGGTGGTGAGAGCGGCGGGGAGCGGTTGCGGGGATCCCGAGGTGCCGGTGGGGGCGAGGGACGCGCCGCCCGCCCAGCCGAGCAGCGCGGCGATCAGCACCACCGGCCAGGCCACGGCGCAGCGCAGCAGGACCAGCCGTGCGGTGGACGCGCCCCGCGCGCGCTGCAACCGCAGATGCGGCTGTCTGCGGCGCAGCAGCAGCCGTACCGCGACGGCCACGGTGGCCAGCGCGACCGCGGCGAGCGCGTCGACGGCGTACGTCGCGAGGGCCCTGGCCTGCTGGTCCTGAGCGGTGAACGTGGTGAGCAGCGGTGTCAGGGAGTCGGTCACCAGCAGGGACTGGGTGGACTGGCCGCCGACCTGACAGGCGATGTCGCCGGTGACCCAGTCGCTGCCCTGGCACAGGGCGGCGCTCAGGTCCGCGCCGAAGTGGGACAGCGGCCCGGTCAGCGCGCGGGCCCGGTCGAGCGCCGCGCCGGACAGGTCGGCGCGCAACTGCCAGGTCACCCGGGGGCCGCCCACCCCGGCACCGGCCAGCAGATCGGCGGCGTCGCGGCCGACGAGGCCGCGCACGGCGAGCACCGTGCCGGCGGAACGCTCCGCCTGGTAGCGGGAGGGCTGGTCCAACGTCTCCCGGCCGGTCCAGAAACCGTCGGTCGCGGCCTCGGTACGGTAGACCCCGCTCACCACCAACTCCGCGTCGGGCGCGGCGTTCTGGGCCCCCGGCGTCTTCGGGAACTCCACGCTCAGCCGGCTGCCGGTCCGGACGCCGAGCGCCCGCGCGGTGGCCTGCGACAGCCCGATCTGGGGCGCGGTGGTCAGCGGTGTGTGATCGGCGGGCGCGCGACCGCTGACGTAGCGGAGATGAGCCCGCGCGGACGGCAGATAGCTGACCGTCAGCTGGGTGCTCGTGCTCGCCGGGCCCGGCGGCCGGGGCGTAAGCAGGGACGCCGGGTCGTAGTCGTAGCTGCCGCCGCCGGTGAAGGACAGGTGCCGCGCGGCGGCGCCGCTGAGCGGGTGCGTGAGGGTGCGGCCGGCGGCGAGCAGGGCGGCCATGTCCACGGAGGGCGGTGAGGTGTTGAAGACCTCCGGTGTGGTGCTCAGGCTGATCAGGGGCGCCTGGGCCTGCGCGGCGTCGACGCGCTGCCGCAGCGCCCGGTCCTCCTGACGGCCCGCGAGGGCGGGGGCCCAGGCGCACAGCGCCGTCAGCACCAGGACCAGCACGGCAAGACAGGCCAGCATCGGCAGGTCACCGCGGGACTCCTTGCGGATCAGGCGCCGGGTCACGGCCGCACGGTTCATCGGTCCTCCCCCGCCCGCAACACCCGCACCAGATCCACCCGGGCCAACAACCGCGCGAGGCCCAGCGCAACTGCGCTGATCGCCAGGGCAGTTGCCACCGCCGTCAGCGCAACCGTGCCCCAGGGAATGACCTGCGGCAGCGGCGGATAGGGAGCCTCTCCGCTGTCGTCCACCGTGACCAGAGGCAGGACCGCTGACGCCAGGCCCATGCCCATCAACGCCCCCGGAATCACCGCGAACAGCGCCAGACCGACCTGTTCGGCGCCGAGCAGCGCGGACAGGCCGGCGGCGCGGACGCCGATCGCCCGGAGCAGCGCGAACTCCTTGCGGCGCTGCCGGGTGGAGACCACCGCGTGCACGGTGAAGGCGATGACCGCGAAACCGGGGGCCAGATAGCGGACCAACTCCAGTACCCGGCGCAGCCCGGCGCGGAACGGGTCGCTTTGGAGGGCCGCGGCGGTGCGTGCCGTGGTGGTGACGGCGCCCAGCGCGGGCTGCGCCTCGGCGGCGGCGGCCGTACGCGCGCTGTCGGTGCTGCTCAGCCACCAGAACGCGGGGTCCTGCCGATCGGCACCGGACAGCGTGAGCGCGGTGGAGAGTTGCCGCTGGTCAGCGATCAAGTGCCCCTGTCCACGGCCCAGTCCGGGCGTCGCGTCGACGCGGCCGACGATCCTGGCGGTGATCCGGCCGCCGCCCAGGTCGAGTGTCGTGGTGCTGCCCACGTGCAGGCGGGCGGCGCGCAGCGTCGCGGCGTCCGCGCGGACCGGAAGCGGTGCCGGACCGTCCAACGGGCCCGCCACGAGCCGAACTTGGCTGCCGGGCAGCGTGTCGTAGTCGCTGTCGGACAGACCGCCGAAGGAGTCCGAGATCGCCGGGGAGGGACGGATGCCGGTGCTGACGGTCGTCCGGAGTACTGCCGAGCTGCCGGGCACGATCGAGCACACCCCGGGCGTGCCGGGGTTGTAGGTGTCGGTCAACTTCCCTTTGCAGGCGCCCTCGTTGGAGTCGGCGGCGTGGTCCGTGCCGTCGGACCAGACCTGCCTGCCGGGCAGCCGGGAGACCCAGGTGTCGGAGGTGCTCCTGGTTTCCCGCGCGCCGACCCGGATCAGGTCCAGGTCCAGCCGCGCGGGAGGCGTGCCCGGCTGCGGGAGGACCGCGACGGCGGTCACCGTCAGCGGATACGCCCGCGGGTGGCCGCCGCTCAGCGCCACGTCGAGCGGCACCACGACGGTGTGCCGGGCCCCGTCGGCGGCGGGCAGCCGCGCCGGTACGACGCTGACGAGACCGGCCGCGTCCTGCACGGTCAACTCCAGCCCCGGCGCCACCCGGCTGCCGTCGCTGCGCAGCCGCTCGTCCAGCAGCAGCGCGGTCGGCCGCCCGGGCAGCGGTATCCCGGGCACGACCGGCGACGGGGTACGGGGCGCGGGCCCGCCGACCGTGCCGACCAGGTCCTCGGTGGCGCCGCCGGGCAGGTTCACCGTCGACCGCGTCACCGGCCGCACGCCGGTCACCCCCGGCAGCGCGCGATAGGCGGCGGCCAGCACCGCGGAGGGGTAACCGTCGTCCGCCGACGGATCGATCCGCACATCCGCGCCGACGGTGAACGCGGCCTGCTCGGACGCCAGTCCGCCCAGACAGGCCAGCGCGGTGGTGGCGAAGGCGCTCACCGACACGGCCAGGCACATCAGCACCACCGGCCCCGCGTTGCGCGCGGCCCGCCGGCTCAACTGCCAACCGGCCAGGGCGAGTACGAGCCCTCGGCTACGCCGCCCGAACGCGTCCAGCAGCAGCGAGGTCAGCGGCAGCAGCCGCAGCAACAACAACGCGGCGGCGCCGGCCACCAGGGTCGGCACCAGGACCAGCACCGGGTCGGCGGACGCGCTGCCGGTGCCCACGTCGGCGATCAGCGAGTGGTGCCGTCGTAGCTCCAGATACCCCAGGGCCGCCACGGCCAGCAGCGCCAGGTCCGCGCTCAACCGCTGCGCGGCGGCGGCCCGCGCGCCACGGGCCGGCCGCGAGCGCGCCGACGGCAGCACGGGCAACAGCACCGCCGCCGCGTGCACCAACAGGGTCAGACCTACGGCCGCCCACGCGTCGGCGCTCCGGCTGCCGGGGTGCAGCAGCCCGGCCAGAAAGGGCGCGACGAGGGCGGCCGGTACGCCGGTGAGCGCCCACTCGGCCGCCGCACCGCGCAGCAACCTCAACGTGCCCGCGCCCCTTGCCTGTTGGAGGGCCAGTTCGTCCCGCCGGCGTTCGGTCAGCTGGCGGGCGGCCAGTACCAGGGTGGCCAGGGCGAGGACCGCCAGCAGCACGCTCGGCAGGTACAGCGAGGAGCGGGCCGCCACCGTCGGCACCGTCAACTCGTCGATCGCGCCCGGCAGTCCGGAGGCCACGGTGAGGTCGGTGAGGGACGGCTGCCGCCCGCCGAACACGGACACCCCGCTCTGGCTGCCGGAGAACGCGCGCAGCCGGTCGTGCAGTCCGGCGAGGCGGTCCGCGTCGAGCCGGGAGAGGTCGGGCTGCACACTCCAGTGGGCCGTCAGATGCCCGTTCAGGACGGCGCTGCCGTTGAGCGCCGCCGCCGAGACCACCAACAGGCCCTGGTCGGTGGTCCCGTCCTGGGTCAGATCGCCGGCCATCGCGGGCCAGAACCCGACCGCACCGGTCGCCCGGAAGACCCCGGTGACCCGCAGCGTCATGGCACGACTGAAGGCGTCCTGCACCCGAAGGCGCGAACCGGGCCTGAGATCAAGGCGTTTGGCGAGCGCGTCGGGCACCGCCGTGTCGACCGGCGCGGTGGACCCGGTGGCGACCGGCACATCGGGCAACGAGGTGAACGCACCGGCCGGTGCGTCGGCCGTACCGGCGGGCCACCGCCCGGCGACCAACTCCCCGAATCCGCCCGTGTGTTGCACCGCGACCGGATGCAGCCCACTGCCCCCCGGACCGCGCGGCGGCCCCACGACCCCGTCGATCCCCGTCACCGACACCGCAGACGTGCCCAGCAGTCCGACATAGGTCCGCTGCGGCACCCCGGCGAACACCCGCTCCGCGGCGGCCCGTACATCCCGGTCGGCGACGGCCATCCCCCCGGCCCGGTAGGACGCGTTGACGTTCACCTGCGCGTTGGGGTCGGCCGCCAGCCGCCGCACGGCCCCGGCCTGCACCGAACTCCCCGCCAGCCCCGCGAGCGCGGCCAGCGCCGTCGCACACAGCAACACGGTCACCGAGACGGCGGCCAGCACCAGCCCGTGCTGCGCGGCCCGCCGGACAACTGCCGGAAGGCGCCGCCGAGTTGGGGGCGATCCGTCGGGACGCTGCCGCGGCGAGGAAGTGAAGGCCGTGGCGACCACATGAACCCCCGCAGAATCGAACATGTGACGGTGACGGCGCGTCACAGTCCTACCAGCCCTGCCCCCGGCGACACAACAACCGCTGATCTTTTCAAGGGTGTTGCCCTCCACGGGCCGGGCACTAGGGTCCCGTCATGGAGATCATCAAGGGCGCGGGCGTGTGGACGCATCCCGGCGAAGCGGGCAATGACTGGGTCGAGCAGGTGCGGACGGCGGATCTGTCGGTGGGGACGTACTGCATCCCGGCCGGCGGGCTGGATACCCAGAGCCCGCACACCGAGGACGAGATCTACGTCGTCACGGCCGGACGCGCCAGGATCGAGACACCGGGCCGGGCGGCCGAGGTGGGTCCCGGGGCGGTGATCTTCGTGCCGGCCGGTGAAAAGCACCGATTCACCGAAGTGGCCGAGGACTTGGTGCTCCTCGTGGTCTTCGGACCCGCGTACGGCTCACGCTCCCCGTCAAGGGGGAGGGAAAATGCCTGACCAGGTCAGGGATGTTCCCTGTACGTTGGGCGGACGCGCCCCCCGGGTTCAGGGGCGGCGCGCTTTCCCAGCTCAGAGGCTCAGTAGACGTTTCGAGGCAGACCCACCGTGTTCCTGACGTACAGCCTGGCTCGTCTGTCTAAAGGGCTCTGAACTGGCCTTATGGGCCGGTCGGGGCCCTTTCCCGTGTCCGGAGGCTTCCCGCTTCTACCTCCGAGTTCCCGGGAGTTCCCGTGGAAGTGTGCACGCGTTGTGCACTGGGATGGCGCCCCGGTGGTGGGTCTGATGAGTGATGCCACCGACCCCCGGGAGGGAGTCACCGGGAGCCGGGGCTTCGATCTCGATGCGTGGGTCCGCCCTCTGCGCGCTCTCGTGGTTGCCGGGGACGCGGCCTACTCCTCATATGTTCACCAGCGGGAGTTCGCGTCGCAGGGTGGGGCGGACACGGTCAGCGCCTCGTTGTGGCCGCTGTCCGTGGACGGCCTCTTGCTCTTGGCCACGGTCGGCTTGCTGAAGCCTTCCGGGACCCACACTCGCCGGGCCCGAGGCGCGGTGTGGTCGGCGTTCCCTCTGGGTATCGCGGTTTCCCTGGCTGCGAACGTTGCGGCAGCCCCGGCTTTGGAGTGGAAGCCGGTGCTGGGCGCTGGGTGGCCACCGGTAGCACTGCTGTTGTCGGTGGAGCTGCTGGTGCTCCGTCCAGATGGCGTGCGCGGGCGGACGTCGAAGTACTGGGAGATCACCGTCTACGGCAGCCGCTGGACGGGGCCGTCCCAGTTCCACATGGACTACCTCTACGAGTGTGGTGTCAACATCCCCAACGCCTCGGACGAGACCTGTTCGACGTGGAAGAGCGACGGGGCGCAGGGCCATGGTTCCGGTGTCGCCGTGAACAAGCAGCAGATCGTGAAGAACTTCGGCCGTACGGCTGTGGTGACCAAGTTCCCCATGATCAATATGTTCGTGACCTTCGCCGACGGTTCGCACGCGGTCGGCGACGATGGGAAGTCCGGAGAGAAGTTCCGCGGCAGGGACGTCTGCGTGACCAACACGACCACGAAGCTGTGCCACAGTACCGGCGACGGCAGTTGAGCCGGTGTACGGCGGAGGACAGAGACAGTGAACTGGACCGAGCTGCGGGACCTGCTGACCCGCTCGCCCACTCCCGCCGTAGTGGGCCTTCACACCTCGATCCAGCCCCGGCGTGACAACGGACGTGGCTGGCCTCCCGCCAGCGTGGTTCGTACCTCCACACGCTTCGCCTACCGTCCTCCCCACGACTGGTTTCTCGACCACGGCAACGGAGACATCTCCCTCGACGTGCGCGAACCGGATGAGGGTCCCCGAGCGGAGGATGCGACGCGCGGGCTGGAGTTTGGTGCGGAGTTCCCGTGGGACCTCGCCCCCGAGCCGGCCCGCCTGATCTCCCCTGTGCCCGGTTCGGCGCTGACAGAGGCGACGAGCCAGGGCGATCCGGCGGCGGTACGCCACGACGGACGGGATGCCTGGGCGGTCACTCTGACAACGCCTTCCGTCCCTCATCCCTTGCACGTAGTCGTCGACGCCCGGACCGGCATCCTTCTAGCGGCCGAGATCGAAGAGGCCGGATACCGGGAAGCGCTGTCGGAGCTGGAGTCTCCCGGAGAACTGCCGGACAGCCGCGTCCAGTGGAGCGATGCCGTGGCCGAGGCGGAAGAAGTCCACCAGCGACGACGCGACGAACTCGCCGCGCACTACCGCGAGGAGACTCTGCCCCTTCCGGCCTTCTGGCCTGGCGGCCGCGACCACTTCGAACCCCACGTGTTCGACGGCGATCTCGCCACCGGCGTGCTCGCGATCGACCTGTACAACGACGGGGCACCGCAAGAGACGCCCGCCATGGCGGTGCTCATCAGGCAACAGCTGGGCTCCGCGCCCTTCGAACCCGGATGGGTCGCGGACCCAGAAGCCTTCGTGCACCGCTGGCAGGACGGCAACTGGCAGTGGACGCTGGCCTTGTGGGGACAACCGCTGTCCCCCGAGCAACTGGAGCGCGTCACGGGCTCCATGCCCGAGAACTGAGAAGGGCGACGGGTCGGAGAGGCGTCCAGGACGTCACCGTCGGCGGTGACGACTTCCAGAGAGAGGAAGTTGTCACAGGTCAGGCCGTGTTTGCGAGTGAACCGTCCGACGCCGCCGCCCCGGATCGAGGTGGCCACTCGGAGCCGACGGGCCGCGTTCACGGCGGTCACCACGTCTTGTGTGTCGGTGCGCCGGGCGATCATTCCGGGTCGTCGGTCCGCCATGGTGTTCCACACTGTTCGGGCTGCTTCGTACTGGCCGCTGTCGGGACCGATGAGCGTCCCTTTGAACAGGGGGGCGAGTTCGGCGGTCAGCCGGGCGCGCAACGCGTCGTCAAGGAACCGGAGTTCGCCGGGTGCGGGGCCGGGGGAGGATGCTGATGAGGACGCCGGGGTCATGGGGAATCTCCCGTCAGGGATGGGATCTCGGCGCGGTGCGGGCGGAGGACGCGCGGGGAGAGGGGTACTGACACCGTGCCAACTCCCTTGCCGCAAAGGGGAAGTGGATTCCGGCCGCTGTCTCCTCGCACTCGCTCCGGTGCGCAGCGTCCGGCACCAGCGGACGTGTACCGGGCGCCGCCTGCGGCGACAGCGGCGGCCGACGGAGGAGCGGCCGAACAGCAGTGGCACGAATGTGTCGGAGCCGACCACTTCGAGGGTGTGGCCCAGGTAGAGCTCACCGGGCTGGAGCACGTACCCGCTGCTGCCGATCTCGATCGCCCGGGTGGGGTTGGGCCGATGGGCGTCGATCACGTCGTCGGTGTAGGTCAGCAGGGTGGGGCCGAGACGGACGTTGTAGTTGTTGGGGTTGACCTGATCCGGCTTGAGTGGGTGATCGTTAACCGTCCGTCGCGGGCGGCGGTGGCGATCTCGGGACCGGTGAGGATCATCCGGTTACCCCTTTCGACGATGTCGAGGGCAGGTCGGTCGCGAGGGTGCGGCGGACGCAGTCGCCGAGCCCGAGTCCGGCCTCGTGAGGGCGTCCGCCGAGGTAGGTGTCCGCGAGGTAGCTGGTGGTCAGCACAGTGACCAGGCCTGCGGGCAACGGGTCGGGGGCGGTGGCCAAGGGGCCGGTCTGCTCGGTCGGTTCGGCGATCGGGTGGGCAGGGCCGTCCGTGTACCGGGCGGGGGAGAAAGGCGTGCACGAGCTGGTTGTCGAACGGTTCGACGGTCAGCAGATCGGCGAGGGTGAGCACGTCGCCGAGCACGGTGGTCCGCAGGACCGTCTCGTTCAGCACGACTGCGGAGGCCCCGAGCCCGGTGTGGAGCCGTGCGGCAATGTCTGTCAGCAGGCGGCCACGGTCCAGCTGCCCATGCCGGTACGGCTCGTTGATGGTGCCGAGTGGGGTGGCGAGCCGACGGCGGAGCACGGTGATCTTCTCGGCCAGTTCTGCGAGCGGCCCGGGCAGGATGCCGCTGGACGCCGGTGCAGCAGAGCACCCTGAGCCACGCACTCGATGCAGCGAAGCAAAAGGCCCGAGCACGGGGAATCGCGGTCCCTGAGGACATGACTTTCCGGGACCTGCGTCATTTCGCTGACGCTGTTCTCATCGCCTCAGGACTGGAGCCGCGGAAGGTCCAAGCACGTATGCGACACGGTCACCTCAGCGAGACGCTGGACACCTACGGCTATCTGGTGTGGGAGGTCGACTGGGAGAACGCACCTGCTTCGTTCGTGGAGTTGTACGGCCTCAGCGCTCCGGCCGGTCTGCCGGAGGCGGCACTGGTGCCTGCGGCCGAGCGCGTGCGGCGGAGGGAAAATGCCTGAGTACGTCAGGGATGTTCGCTGTACGTTGTGGAGGCGCGCTGGACAAGGGGCGCCTCGTGGCCGACTGATCGCTGCGTGGCGTGCACATCACTACGAGGGCGAGGACAGCTCCGGAGCAGTGATCGCCGAGGCGCGCTCTCCCATCGTCGTGGTTCCCCGGCATTCGGCGCGTGTGCACGGAATGTGCACTCTGTTGGACCGCACGACAAGTATCCGCAGATCAGAAGACGTTTCGAGGCATACCCACCGTGTTCCTGACGATCAGTACCACCGGCACCCCCGAACGCCCCGCCACCGACCTCGGTTTCCTGCTCCACAAGCATCCCGACAAGGCGCAGGCGTTCTCCACCTCCTACGGCAAGGCGTACGTCCTCTACCCCGAGGCGGATCCCGCGCGCTGCACGGCGGCGCTGTTGCTGGAGGTCGACGCGGTGGCGCTGGTCCGGCGCGGCAAGGGCAAGGGACGCGGCGGCGCACCCGACGCGGCACTCGCGCAGTACGTCAACGACCGTCCGTACGCGGCCTCTTCGCTGCTCGCCGTCGCGCTCAGCGCGGTCTTCTCCAGCGCCATGCGGGGCGTGTGCAACGCCCGCCCCGAGCGCGCGGAGCAGCCGCTGCCGCTGCGCATCGAGGTGCCCGCGCTGCCCGCGCGCGGCGGCCCCGATCTCGTACGGCAGCTCTTCGCGCCGCTCGGCTGGACGGTCACCGTCGAACCGGTCGCGCTGGACGCCGAGTTCCCCGAGTGGGGCGACTCGCGCTACGTCCGTCTCGTACTGGAGTCGGAGACGCTGACCCTCGCCGAGGCGCTGCGCCACCTGTACGTCCTGCTGCCGGTCCTCGACGACGCCAAGCACTACTGGGTGTCGCCCGACGAGGTCGACAAACTGCTGCGCGCCGGTGCGGGCTGGCTGCCCACGCACCCCGAGCAGAAACTCATCACCAGCCGTTATCTGTCCCGCCGTTGGTCCCTCACCCGGGAGGCGATGGAGCGACTGGAACTCGTGCGGCTCGCCGAGGCCGACGACAGCGAGGTCGAGGAGATCGACAACGCCGTCGAGCCGGAGACTGAGGCCGAGGAGAAGCCGACACCGCTCGCCGTGCAGCGCCGGGACGCGATCGTCGAGGCGCTCAAGTCGTCCGGTGCCGCACGCGTGCTCGATCTCGGGTGCGGGCAGGGCCAGTTGGTGCAGACGCTGCTCAAGGACACCCGGTTCACGGAGATCGTCGGCACCGACGTGTCGATGCGCGCGCTCACCATCGCGAGCCGCCGCCTCAAGCTCGACCGCATGGGGGAGCGGCAGGCCGCACGCGTCCAGCTCTTCCAGAGCTCGCTCGCCTACACCGACAACCGCCTCAAGGGCTACGACGCCGCCGTGCTCAGCGAGGTCATCGAGCACCTCGACCTGCCCCGACTCCCGGCGTTGGAGTACGCGGTGTTCGGCGCCGCTCGCCCCAGGACGGTCGTCGTCACGACCCCGAACGTCGAGTACAACGTCCGCTGGGAGACCCTCCCCGCCGGACACGTCCGGCACCGCGACCACCGCTTCGAGTGGACCCGCGCGGAGTTCGGGGAGTGGGCCGGGAAGGTCGCCCAACGGCACGGCTACGACGTCGAGTTCGTACCGGTCGGACCCGACGACCCCGAGGTGGGACCGCCCACCCAGATGGCTGTTTTCACCATGAGCGCAGTCCAGCAGAAGACCACGAAGGAGGCGAAGGCGGCATGACCGAGACCGAGAACCAGACCAAGGGGCGCGTCCTGCCCGTCACCGACCTCTCCCTCGTGGTGCTGATCGGCGCCTCCGGCTCCGGCAAGTCCACCTTCGCGCACCGCCACTTCAAGCCGACCGAGATCATCTCCTCGGACTTCTGCCGGGGCCTGGTCGCGGACGACGAGAACGATCAGAGCGCCAGCCGGGACGCCTTCGACGTCCTGCACTACATCGCCGGCAAGCGCCTCGCCGCCGGCCGCCGCACGGTCGTCGACGCGACCAACGTCCAGCAGGACGGCCGACGCCAACTGATCGACCTGGCAAAGCAGTACGACGTGCTGCCCATCGCCATCGTGCTCGACGTACCGGAGGAGGTGTGCGCCCAGCGCAACGCCTCCCGCTCCGACCGCGCCGACATGCCCCGCCGCGTCATCACCCGCCACACTCGCGAACTCCGGCGCTCCCTGCGGGGATTGGAGCGCGAGGGCTTCCGCAAGGTGCACATCCTGCGCGGCGTCGAGGCGATCGACCACGCCACGATCGTCACCGAGAAGCGCTACAACGACCTGACCCACCTCACCGGCCCCTTCGACATCATCGGCGACATCCACGGCTGCGCCGCCGAACTGGAGACCCTGCTCGGCAAGTTGGGCTACGACGACGGCGTCCACCCGGCGGGCCGTACGGCCGTCTTCGTCGGCGACCTCGTCGACCGCGGCCCGGACTCGCCCGGTGTGCTGCGCCGGGTGATGTCCATGGTCGGCTCGGGCAACGCGCTGTGCGTACCGGGCAACCACGAGAACAAGTACGGCCGTTACCTGAAGGGCCGCAAGGTCCAGCACACGCACGGCCTGGCCGAGACGATCGAGCAGATGGAGGAGGAGACCGAGGAATTCCACGCCCAGGTAAGGGAGTTCATCGACGGACTCGTCAGTCACTACGTCCTCGACGGTGGCAGGCTCGTGGTCTGCCACGCCGGTCTGCCCGAGAAGTACCACGGCCGCACCTCCGGCCGGGTCCGCTCGCACGCGCTCTACGGCGACACCACCGGCGAGACCGACGAGTTCGGCCTGCCGGTGCGCTACCCGTGGGCCGAGGACTACCGGGGCCGTGCGGCCGTCGTCTACGGCCACACCCCGGTCCCCGAGGCCAGCTGGCTCAACAACACCATCTGCCTGGACACGGGCGCCGTCTTCGGCGGCAAGCTGACCGCGCTGCGGTGGCCGGAGCGGGAGTTGGTCGACGTACCGGCCGAGCAGGTCTGGTACGAGCCGACCCGCCCGCTGCTCACCGAGGCACCCGGCGGCCACGACGGCCGCCCGCTCGACCTGGCGGACGTGCACGGCCGCCGGGTGGTGGAGACCCGGCTCGCCGGCCGGGTGTCGGTCCGCGAGGAGAACGCGGCGGCGGCCCTGGAGGTCATGAGCCGCTTCGCGGTCGACCCGCGCCTGCTGCCGTACCTCCCGCCGACGATGGCCCCGACGGCGACCTCGCACGTCGAGGGCTACCTCGAGCACCCGGCGGAGGCGTTCGCGCAGTACGCCGACGACGGGGTCGCGCGGGTCGTGTGCGAGGAGAAGCACATGGGCTCGCGGGCGGTGGCGCTGGTGTGCCGGGACGCGGAGGCGGCGGCGAAGCGGTTCGGTGTGGACGGCGGGCACGGGCCTACGGGGTCCCTGTACACGCGTACGGGCCGTCCCTTCTTCGACGATGCGGCGGTGACCGAGGAGATCCTGGGCCGACTGCGGACGGCGCTCGACGAGTCGGGTCTGTGGGCGGAACTGGACACTGACTGGCTGTTGCTGGACGCGGAGTTGATGCCGTGGTCGCTGAAGGCGTCCGGGCTGCTGCGGGGTCAGTACGCGGCGGTCGGCGCGGCGGCCGGTGCGGTGTTCCCGGGTGCGCTGGCCGCGCTGGAGGGTGCCGCGGGGCGGGGTGTCGACGTGGACGCGCTGCTCTCCCGGCAGCGGGAACGCGCCGCGGACGCCTCGGCGTTCACCGACGCGTACCGGCGCTACTGCTGGACCACGGACGGCCTCGACGGTGTCCGGCTCGCCCCGTTCCAGATCCTCGCGGTCCAGGGACGCAGCCTCGCCGGACTCCCGCACGACGAACAACTCGCCCTGCTGGACCGGCTCGTGGAGCACGACAGCACCGGCCTGCTCCAGACCACGCGCCGGCTGTACGTCGACACCGGTGACCCCGAGTCGGTACAGGCCGGTGTCGACTGGTGGCTGGAGATGACGGGTCGTGGCGGCGAGGGCATGGTCGTCAAGCCGGTCGGGGCGGTCGTGCGCAGCGAGCAGGGGAGACTGGTCCAGCCCGGTATCAAGTGCCGTGGCCGTGAGTACCTGCGGATCATCTACGGCCCGGAGTACACGCGTCCCGACAACCTCGCCCGGCTGCGGGGCCGTTTCCTCAACCACAAGCGGTCACTGGCGATCCGGGAGTACGCGCTCGGTCTGGAGGCCCTTGACCGGTTGGCCGAGGGCGAGCCGCTGTGGCGGGTGCACGAGGCGGTGTTCGGGGTGCTGGCGCTGGAGTCGGAGCCGGTGGACCCGCGGTTGTGACCTGGCCTGTGGGCCGGGGTGCCCACAGGATGCGCACGGCACCCTTGTGTCCCTCCCGTCTCCGTCCGTAGGGTGAACAGCCTTGTTGCGTACGGGAGTTCGGGAGGGGCGCGTTGATGGACATCAAGAAGACAGTGATCCGTGAGGAAGAGCGCACGAACCGCCGACCGGCCGTCATGGAGAAGCGGCCGACCCGCTGACCGGGCGAGGAGCGGAGGCGGAAGTCCGCGGAGGCGGTATGCGCGTTCGGCTGGTGACCATGCCCTGGCATCCGATCGATCTGCCCTCGCTCCAGGTGGGCCTGCTGCACACGCTGTTGCGGCAGGCCCGTCCGGACGACGAGGTGAGCGAGTACCACGGCTCACTGAGCTTTGCGGAGCTGCTCCTCGAGCGGTCCGGCGGGCACCTGCGTCCCGGTGACTACGAGGCGGTCGGCAGCGACTCGATCTTCCACGGGCTCGGCGACTGGGTCTTCTCGGGTGTGCTGTACGACGACCCGGACTGGGGTGTCGCCCGCCTCGGGGACTACGCGGCGCAGCGCGGGATCGCCGTCGACACCGCCTCCGAAATGCGTGCCCACGCGGCCGAGTTCATCGACCGTAGCGCCACCGACGTACTCGCGGACGACCCCGAGGTCGTCGGGTTCACCACCACCTTCATGCAGAACGTGCCCTCCCTCGCGCTGGCCAAGGAGCTCAAGCGCCGCCGCCCCGGGCTCGTCGTCGTCTTCGGCGGCAGCAACTGCGACGGACCCATGGGGCACGCCCTGCACCGCAACCACCCGTTCGTCGACCACGTGGTGCGCGGCGAAGGGGAGTACGCCTTCCCCGCCCTCCTGCGCCACCTCGACGACGGCACGCCGCCCACGGACGTCCCGGGCCTGTGCTGGTGGGACGGCGAGGTGTCCCGGGCCAACACGGAGACCCGGCGGACCGTGGCGCCCGCCGACATCCCCTCGCCCGACTACGACCAGTGGCAGGCCGCCCTGGAGGCGTCACCCGTCATCGAGTACGTGTACCCGAAACTGGTCGTCGAGGGGGCGCGGGGCTGCTGGTGGGGAGAGAAGCACCACTGCACCTTCTGCGGGCTCAACGGCTCCGCCATGGCCTTCCGCGCCAAGCCGGGGGAGCGGCTGTGGAGCGAGGTCGACCGCCTGGTACGCCGGCACCACATCCTCGACGTCGTCACCGTCGACAACATCATCGACATGGCGTACTTCAAGGACTTCCTCCCGCTCGCCGCCGAGAGCGGCTGGGACCTGCGGATGCACTACGAGGTCAAGTCCAACCTCACCCGTGAGCAGATCGAACTCCTGGGCAGAGCGGGCGCGGTGCTTCTGCAGCCCGGCATCGAGAGCCTGAGCAGCAGGGTCCTCGACCTCATGGACAAGGGGGTCGCCGGCGCCCGCAACATCCGTACGCTCCGGGAGTTCGAGAACCACTCGATAACCTGCACCTGGAACTATCTGTACGGATTCCCGGGTGAGACCGCCGAGGACTACGCCTCCGTCATCGAGCAGCTGCCCGCGCTCGTCCACCTCCAGCCGCCGGGCGGCGCCCACCGCATCCAGCTCGAACGGTTCAGCCCGCACTTCACCGACCCCGGCCTCGGCTTCGGCAAACGCCGTCCGGCCGAGATGTACCAGCACGTCTACGACCTGCCCGAGGACGAACTCGCCGATCTGGTCTACCTGTTCGACACGGAGGACGCGGGCGTGGGAGGGACGACGGAGGCGGCCCTGAAGAGGGCCGTGGAGGCCTGGATCACCGGGCATCCGGGATCGAGCCTGCTGATGGAGGATGAAGATGAAGGGGATGAAGGGGATGAAGGGGGCAACGGGAGCGCCCTGTCGGTCCACGACCGGCGACACGGAATGCCGCACCGCACCCACCGCTTCACCGGCTGGCGGGCCGCCGCGCTGCGCCGCCTGGAGGACGGCCGGACCGAGCCCGCGCTGCACCGGCTGCTGACCGGAGACGGACACGACGTCCCCGCCGGCGCGCTGGACGAGTGGCTGAGACATGTCCTGTCGCTGGGCCTGTTGTTCCGCGACGGGCGGACGTACGTGGCCCTGCCGACGCGTGATCTGCCGGTCCGCGTCGACCGCGGCCCGGCCGACAGTGCCCCGGCCCCACAGGTGGCCGCGGGATGACCGGGCTCGGGCTGCCCGAGGGCGTCGCGCACCGCACCACCGGCCGGCGGATCGACGTGGCGGAGCCGCTCCGACTGGGCGTGGGAGGGCGGCAGACGGCGGTGGCCGTCCAGTTCCTGCGCGAGTGCCAGAGCCACGGCCTCGACACGCACTGGCGCACGGCGGACAACGAGACGGCGGGCAACGAGACGGCGGACGGGATGGCGACGTACGACACACGGATCCTGCGCCACCTTCCACCGCCCGCCGAACACCCCGGCGAGACAAGCGAGTTGACGGACTGGCGGGCCCGGTATGCGTACAGGATGTGCTATCACCGCCGTGGCCCGGACTTCGTCTCCGTCATGGACCGCAGGAACCGCCCCGCCTCGGCGCGCTTCACCCTCGACCACCCCGACCTGATCGCCGCGTTCGACACTCTCCAGGCGGCAACGCCCGTCGACGCGCTGAGCCCCGTGCACCGGGAGGCGCTCGATCTGCTGGCGGCCGAGCGGCTCGCCCTGGTCACCGACGGCTGGGCGGTGGCTCTGCCGCCACGTCTGAGGCGCTGGCCGGTTCCCTGCACGGGTATCTGACGGATGACCCTGCTGCTCGACGACCGCTCGTTGCGGCGGCACCGCCCCTTCATCTTGCTGTGCGTGGAGCAGGCCGTCGGCTCCGTGGGCCGGCAGGTCACGGGGCTCGCGCTGATGCTGCTGGCCGTGACCGAGCTGGACGCCGGGCCGTTGGGCGCGGCGGTGATCATGGCGCTGACGTATCTGCCCGGAGCGCTGCTGAGTCCGTTCGCCGGAGTGCTGGTGGACCGGGTGCCGCTGCGCCGGCTGCTGGTGTCGGCCACGTCCGCGCAGGCTCTCGTCGTCGGATCGGTGGCGTTCGCCGCTGCCGTGGGGCGGGTGACCTGGCCGCAGGTCTACGTGGTCGCGGGCGTCTCCGGCGCCCTGACCTTCACCCTCTCGGTCGGCCTCCAGGCCGCGCTGCCCCGGGTCGTCGGCCCCGAGCGGCTGCTGGGCGCCAACTCGGTGCTGACCGGGGCCCGTACAGCGGGCCAGATCGGTGGACCGGCGCTCGGCGGTGTGCTCGTAGGCTTCGTCGGCGCCGCCCCGGCGCTGGAGGCGGGGAGCGCGGCGTACGCCGTGGAGGCGCTGCTCCTGTTCGCGTTACCCGTCGCCCTCGACACCCCGGTCGGCCGACGGGACACTCCCGGTGAATCGCCGACTGCCGCGCTACGGGCGGGACTTGCCGTCGTACGCGGCGAATGGCAGCTGTGGCGCATGGTCCTCGCGGGCGCCGGGCTCAACCTCGGCAGCGGGGCCGCGGCGGCCCTCTTCGTGCTCTACGCGACCCGTGATCTGGGGCTGCCCGCCTGGCAGTTGGGCATCGTCTTCGCCATGATGAGCGCGGCCACGGTGATCGGGATCCTGCTGGCCGGGCGGCTCGGCAGGACCATGGGACTGTGGCGGGCGACCCGGCTCTGCGGGCTGCTCACGGGCGCCTCGGTGTTCCTGATCCCGGCCGCGTCCTGGGGCGCCGCCTTCCCGCTCCTGCTCGCCTACCAGCTCCTCTACGGTCTGTCCGGCACCGTCTGGGCGATCTCCATGACCACCACGCAGCAACTGGTCACACCGGCGGACCTGCAGGGCCGGGTCGCGGGCTTCACCCAGGCCGCGCTCCTGGTGACCGTGCCGGTCGGAGCGCTGGGCGGCGGGGTGCTGGCGGCCTGGCTGGGCAATGTGCCGGTGCTCGTCGCCTCGGCGGCGGTGGCACTGGCATCGGCGGCGACGATGTGGGCACCGTCGGGGACGCGGGAGGGCGTCAGCCCGTCAGCCGCAGAGCCGTCGCCGCCCTCCCCACACGCACCGTCTGCCCCCAGGTGAGTTCCAGGGCGTCCCCGTCCATCCCGTCCCCGAACACGATCAACTGCTCTGACTCGACCGTGAGTTGCAGCACCGCAGATCCGGCCAGCTCACCGGCCACCAGCGACGTCCCCGTCACCGGTGAAGGCCAAGCCTCCCGCACGAACCACACCAACCTGTCTTCCGAGGGGTGTGGCAGGGACAGGGCACTGCCCCGCTCCTGCCACACCGACCGGAGCCATCCCGTGGCCCCGGTGCCCGTTCCCACGAGCACCCCGGAAGAAGCCTGGGCCTCGACGACACCCCCGTCGCCCTCCAGGCCCAGGCGGTATCGGGCCGTCTGATGTCCGACGGCTCCCAGATAGATCTCGTTGAGCGCGACCAGCCGCTGTGTGTCGTCGGCGACGGCCTCGACCATGGTCAGTTCGTCCACACCGGTGCCCGCCGCGTGCGCCGACCGCAGCAGAGTTGCGGCGGCCGACGGCCGGTGCCGTACCAGGACGCCCGGGTTGCGCCCGGGGTCCGTGTCGAAGCCCAACACCGGTTGCCCGGCGAGGTACTTGGCGACATTCGCGACCAGCCCGTCCTGCCCGACAACGACCACCACGTCCTCCGGCGCGAACAGGAACCGGTCCAAGTCGGCGCGCTCGACCTGTGTCTGACGCCAGGTCAGGGGAATCGCCCCCGACACCTCGGCCAGCGCCCGCCGGGTCCGCCGGTGCCGTTCGGCGACCTCCTCGATGTCCCGACCCCGCGACCGAAGGAAGTACGCGGCCTGCCCGTGCGTCCCGTGCCGGGCCACCAACTCCTCGTACTCCGTGGTCCGATGGACGAGAACAGCCCGCGGTGCGAGACTCACGCGCCGACCTCGCCGCCACCGCCATCGGCACCGGCACCAAGCCTGCTGAGCAACCCCGTCAGCACGTCCGGCGAGATCGTCACGCTGTCGATGTTCGGCAGGTTCTCCGCCAGCCGCGTCCCGGTGAGCGCGTGCAGGGTCGCCACGTCCACGTCGGAGTGCACCCGCAGCCACGCCGCCTGGGCATGCGCCCGCGCGTCACCCACCTCGCGCGCACCCTCGGCCTCGGCACGGGCCAGCCGTACGGAACGCGCCGCCTCGGCGTCGGCCAGCCGTACCGTACGCGTCGCCTCCGCCTCGGCCCGTACGCCGTCCGCGGCCGCGTGCTCCTCGGCCTCGCGGCGCGCGTTCGTGCCGCGCTGGTCGACCAACTGCTCCTCGCGGCGCGCGAGTTCGATCTGGCTGTCGAGTTCGTTCTCGGCGATCGCGCGCTCCCGTTCGACGGCCACGGCCCGGCGTTCGTAGGTGGCCTTGTCCGCCTCCTGCTGGATCTGTTCGCGGGCCGGGGTGCGCAGCGCCCGTTCCACCTCGGGCTCGGGGCGGATGGCCATCACGCGGACGGCGACCACCTCGATGCCCGTGGCCGGCAGGCGCGGTTCGGCGCCGAGGCCTTCCGCGATCCGCTCCCGTACCGCCGTCACCCCGTCGACCAGCGCGGATGCGAGAGGTGTGCGGGCGAGCACGGCCAGCGCGTGCTGTTGAGCCGTCTCGGTCAGCAAGGTGCCGAGCTGTTCAAGGGGCGATCCCCGCCACACGCCCGTGTCCGGGTCGACCGAGAAGTCGAGCCGTGCGGAGGCCAGGGCCGGATCGCTGATGCGGTAGGTGACGGTCGCCTGGACCGCCACGTCCTGGAAGTCGGACGTACGGGCATGGAAGGTCATGGCCAACTCCCGGTCGTCCACCGGCACTTCGGAGAGCGCGGCGGTCAACGCGCGGAACCAGAAGCTGAGTCCGGGCCCGTCGTGCAGCAGCTTGCCCGAGCGGTGGTGCCGGATGTGCGCCGTAGGAGCTCCGCGCAGGTGGCGCCAGCCCAGGCGCCGGGTGATGTCGGCCATCAGACTTCCTCAGATTCCGTCAGTTCCCGTGGGATCCGGTCAGATCCCGCATCGATCTCGTCAGTAAGACGATAATCGCGCGGCCCACTTGTCGTCAAGGGGACGAAAATAAGTGGCGGGAAGTGAAACGGTGGCGGTAGGTGAAGTAAGGGGGTGAACTCGGCCGTAGATGGTCAGGATGGAGACATGGCACTCCATGTCGACTCCGAGACCGGGCGGCTTCGCCGCGTCATCCTGCACCGGCCGGATCTGGAGCTCAAAAGGCTCACCCCCAGCAACAAGGACGCCCTCCTCTTCGACGACGTGCTCTGGGTGCGCCGGGCGCGCGCCGAGCACGACGGCTTCGCGGACGTACTGCGCGACCGCGGTGTCGCCGTCCACCTCTTCGGCGACCTGCTCGCCGAGTCCCTGGCGATCCCGGCGGCCCGCGCGCTCGTCCTGGACCGCGTCTTCGACGAGAAGGAGTACGGCCCGCTCGCCACCGACCACCTGCGCGCCGCCTTCGAGGCCCTGCCCGCGCCCGAACTGGCCGAGGCGCTCGTCGGCGGCATGACCAAGCGGGAGTTCCTGGAGGCCCACGCGGAGCCGACCTCCGTCCGCTTCCACGTCATGGACCTCGACGACTTCCTCCTCGCCCCCCTCCCCAACCACCTCTTCACCCGCGACACCTCCGCCTGGATCTACGACGGCGTCTCCGTCAACGCGATGCGCTGGCCGGCCCGACAGCGCGAGACCGTCCACTTCGAGGCGATCTACCGGCACCACCCGCTCTTCCGCGCCGAGAAGTTCCATGTCTGGTCCGAGGGGCAGGCCGACTACCCGTCCACCATCGAGGGCGGAGACGTGCTCGTCATCGGGAACGGTGCCGTGCTCATCGGCATGAGTGAGCGGACCACCCCGCAGGCCGTCGAGATGCTCGCGCACAAGCTGTTCGCCGAGGGCTCCGCGCGGACGATCGTGGCGCTCGACATCCCCAAGCAGCGCGCGTTCATGCACCTCGACACGGTGATGACGATGGTCGACGGCGACACCTTCACCCAGTACGCGGGGCTCGGCATGCTCCGGTCGTACACCATCGAACCGGGCGTCGGCGACAAGGAGTTGAAGGTCACCGACCATCCGCCGGAGCATATGCACCGTGCGATCGCCGCCGCCCTCGGTCTTGACGCGATCCGCGTCCTGACCGCCACCCAGGACGTGCACGCCGCCGCGCGCGAGCAGTGGGACGACGGCTGCAACGTCCTCGCCGTCGAGCCCGGCGTCGTCGTCGCCTACGAACGGAACGCCACCACCAACACCTATCTGCGCAAGCAGGGCATCGAGGTGATCGAGATCCCGGGGAGTGAGCTGGGCCGAGGTCGGGGTGGGCCGCGCTGTATGAGCTGCCCGGTCGAGCGGGACGCCGTATAGAAATTCTATGGATCGTATAGAATTCCAAACGTAAGCATCTGATCCCCTGTACCCGCATCTCTGGAGCGCCCCCATGGCGACAGTCCCGACCGCCCTCGCCGGCCGCCACTTCCTCAAGGAGCTGGACTTCTCCGAGGAGGAGTTCCGCGGTCTGATCGAGCTGGCCGCCGAGCTGAAGGCCGCCAAGAGGGCCGGGGACGAGACGCGGTACCTGTCGGGCAAGAACATCGCGCTGATCTTCGAGAAGACCTCGACGCGCACCCGCTGCGCGTTCGAGGTCGCCGCGGCCGACCAGGGTGCCTCGACGACCTACCTCGACCCGTCGGGCTCGCAGATCGGGCACAAGGAGTCCGTGAAGGACACCGCGCGCGTGCTCGGCCGCATGTTCGACGGCATCGAGTACCGCGGGGACAGTCAGGCCGCCGTGGAGGAACTGGGTGCGTACGCGGGCGTGCCCGTATACAACGGGCTCACCGACGACTGGCACCCCACCCAGATGCTCGCCGACGTGCTCACCATGACCGAGCACAGCGCCAAGCCGCTGAAGCGGATCGCCTTCGCCTACCTCGGCGACGCCCGCTTCAACATGGGCAACTCCTACCTGGTCACCGGCGCGCTGCTCGGCATGGACGTACGGATCGTCGCCCCGAAGTCGTACTGGCCCGCCGAGGAGATCGTCACCGTCGCCCGGGAGCTCGCCGAGCGGAGCGGTGCGCGCATCACGCTCACCGAGGGGATCGAGGAGGGCGTGGCCGGCGCCGATTTCGTCGTCACCGACGTGTGGGTCTCCATGGGCGAGCCCAAACAGGTCTGGGACGAGCGGATCACGGCCCTCGCACCGTACGCCGTGACCATGGACGTCCTGCGGGCCACCGGCAACCCGGACGTCAAGTTCCTGCACTGCCTGCCGGCCTTCCACGACCTCGGTACCAAGGTCGGCCGCGAGATATACGAGACCCACGGTCTCGACTCGCTGGAGGTCACGGACGAGGTCTTCGAGTCCGCCCACTCGGTCGTCTTCGACCAGGCGGAGAACCGACTGCACACGATCAAGGCCATCCTCGTAGCCACACTGGCCTGACCTGCGCTGATGTCGTTCGGCGGCTATCCCGCCGGGTGCCACTGCGGCGGTACGACGGGCAGCCTGAACCACACCGCCTTGCCCGACTCGGTCGGGCGGTGGCCGCACGAGGAGCTGAGGGCGCGGATCAGCAGCAGGCCGCGCCCGTGCTCCTGCCAGGGGTCCGGCTCCTCGTCGGCGGGCTTGGTCAGACTCGTGGGCGGCACCGGGTCGGGGTCGTGCACCTCGACCTGGCAACCGGTGGGCAGCAGCTCGACCACGAGCTCTATGGGGGCGTCACCGGCGGTGTGCTCCACCGCGTTCGCGACCAGTTCCGCCGTCAGCAGCTCCGCGGTGTCGCTGTCGGCCGTGTACTTCACCTCGGACAGAGCGGTACGGACCAGTGCGCGGGCCACCGGCACGGCCGCGGCGGTGTGCGGCAGTGCGATGCGCCAGGAGGCGGAGGCGGAAGGGCGTTCTTGCAAGGCGGGTCCGTTCATGGAGCAGGCTGTCCTGCTTTCAACTATATGAATGGTACGGCGCCCTTTGTCAGAGTCTGTCGACGGGCTCCGCACGGGACCTTCGTCCCGGTACCGAGCGGCATACCCCGTTCAACGGCCTGCCTCGCACAGCTGCTCCCGTTGTTACCGCGCTATTGACGACTCGTGACGGATGCGACGGCAACAGGTCATTTCGACGGGCTAACAGGCCGGGCACAAGAACGCCCTCGGACCCCGTACGAAACGGGGCCCGAGGGCGTTCTGCGGTCTCTGCGGGCGAGGATCAGCCCAGGTCGGCCATCCCCGCGGTGAGCGTCGCGCCGTCCGCCGGGTCGATCACCAGGAACGCTCCCGTGCGGCGAGAGACCGCGTAGTCGTCCAGCGCGAGCGGCTCGGCGGTGCGCAGGGTGATCCGCCCCAGGTCGTTCGCGGTCAGCTCGGCCGCGCCGGCGAGGTCTTTGACGATCGCCTTGACCGTGCGGGTCGTGTGCCGCACCAGCACCCGGTCGCCGACCCGCAGCGGCCGGTCGGCCAGATGGCATACGGCGGCCCGCACGTCCTGGGTGAGCGCGGGCCCGTCGGCCCCGGCGGTGATCATGTCCCCGCGCGACACGTCCCGTTGATCCGCGAGCCGCAGACTGACCGACTGCGGCGCGTACGCGGCCCCGGCCTCGATACCGAGCACCGAGATCCCGGTGATCTCGGAGCCCTCCCCGGAGGGATGCACCGTCACCCGGTCACCGACCCGCAGCGAGCCGGACACCAACTGACCCGCGTACCAACGGACTTCGCCGTCCCGGATGACGTACTGCACGGGGAATCGAGCCGGTGCGTCGGACGGGTCCGCGCCGACCGGCACGTCCTCCAGGAACTCCAGCAGCGCCGGACCCTCGTACCAGTCCATGTGTGCCGAACGGTCCACCACGTTGTCGCCGACCAGCGCCGACACCGGGATCGGCGTGAAGGAGGGCAGCCCCAACTCGGCCGCGTGGCCCGCGAATTCCTCGACGATGCGCTCGAACACCGGCTGCCCGTACCCGACGAGGTCCATCTTGTTGACGGCCAGGACGACGTTGGGCACCCGCAGCAGCGCGGCAACTGCGGCGTGCCGCAAGGTTTGTTCGACCACACCGTTGCGCGCGTCGACCAGAATGATCGCCAACTCGGCCGTGGAGGCACCCGTCACCATGTTGCGGGTGTACTGCACATGGCCCGGGGTGTCGGCGAGGATGAACCGCCTGCGCGGGGTGGCGAAGTAGCGGTATGCCACGTCGATCGTGATGCCCTGCTCCCGCTCGGCCCGCAGCCCGTCCGTGAGGAGCGCGAGGTCGGGTGCGTCCTGCCCACGATCGGCCGACACCCGCTGCACCGCCTCCAGTTGATCGGTCAGCACCGACTTGGAGTCGTGCAACAGCCGCCCCACGAGCGTGGACTTGCCGTCGTCGACCGAACCGGCCGTCGCGAACCGCAGTGTGTCGATGGTGATGGTGCTCATGGCTAGAAGTACCCCTCGCGCTTGCGGTCTTCCATCGCGGCCTCGGACAGCTTGTCGTCGGCACGGGTGGCGCCCCGCTCGGTGACCCGGGAGGCGGCTATCTCGGTGATGACCTGCTCCAGCGTGGCGGCGTCGGAGTCCACAGCGCCGGTGCACGACATGTCACCGACGGTCCGGTACCGGACCTGGCGCTTCTCGACGGCCTCGCCCGCCTTCGGGCCGCCCCACTCACCGGCGGTCAGCCACATGCCCCCACGGTTGAACACTTCGCGGTAGTGGGCGAAGTAGATCTGGGGGAGGTCGATGCCCTCGCGGGCGATGTACTGCCAGACGTCCAGCTCGGTCCAGTTGGACAGCGGGAACACGCGGACGTGCTCGCCGGGCGCGTGCCGCCCGTTGTAGAGGTTCCACAGCTCGGGGCGCTGCCGTCGCGGGTCCCACTGCGAGAACTCGTCCCGAAGGCTGAACACCCGCTCCTTCGCCCGCGCCTTCTCCTCGTCCCTACGACCGCCACCGAACACGGCGTCGAAGCGCTCGCTCTGGATCTTCTCGGTCAACGGCAGCGTCTGGAGCGGGTTCCGGGTCCCGTCGGGGCGTTCGCGCAGCACACCGCGGTCGATGTAGTCCTGTACGGAGGCCACATGGAGCCGCAGCCCATGTGCGGCAACCACACGGTCCCGGTACTCAAGGACCTCGGGGAAGTTGTGTCCGGTGTCCACATGCAACAGCGAGAACGGCACCGGCGCCGGCGCGAACGCCTTCAACGCCAGATGCAGCATGACGATGGAGTCCTTGCCGCCGGAGAAGAGAATCACCGGCCGCTCGAACTCACCCGCCACCTCACGGAAGATGTGCACCGCCTCGGACTCAAGCGCGTCCAGGTGCGAGAGCGTGAAGGCTTCTGTGGTCGTCACCGCGCTCACACCAACCCCCGCTCGGACAGCACCGCGTACACCGCGTCCGCCGACTCCCGCGGGCTCTGCGTCTGCGTCGGCAGGGTGAGCGCCGGGTCCGTGGGCGGCTCGTACGGGTCATCGACTCCGGTCAGGCCGGTGAGGTGGCCCGCGGCCTGGCGGGCGTAGAGGCCCTTGACGTCGCGGTCGCTGCACACCTCGACGGGGGTCGCGACATGCACCTCGATGTACGGCGTCGCGCTCGCCTCGTGGCGTTTGCGGACGGCCTCGCGGCTGTCGGCGTACGGCGCGATGACCGGGACGAGGGAGAGGACGCCGTTGCGGGCGAGGACCTCGGAGACGAGGCCGATGCGCTGGACGTTGGTGTTGCGGTCCTCGCGGGAGAAGCCGAGACCGGCCGAGAGGAAGCGGCGCACCTCGTCGCCGTCGAGGACCTCCACGCGATGTCCCTCGGCTCTCAGCCGCTCCCCGAGATGTTGGGCGATCGTCGTCTTACCCGCGCTCGGCAGTCCGGTGAGCCAGACGGTGGCTCCCTGAGCCCGTGCCGTGGTGGTCATGCGCAACAGTCCTCTTTCTTACCCGACGAGCGACGTCGTCGAAGGCTAGGTAAGAACTCTGAGAGGACCTGCTAAAGAAGCTGAGGTTTAGCTGAGTGACAGGCGGTGCGCAAGAGGTCGCACCCCTTCGTCATGAACTGTTCATGATCAGCCGCTACGACGACTGCGGCCGCACCCCCGCGAACACCGCCCCGGCGTCCCGCAGCCGCTCGTGCAGCGCCCGGAACACCTCCGCCGAGCGGGCGCCCGGCCAGTCCCGGGGGAGCAGGCTCGCGGGCAGGCCGGGGTCGGCGTAGGGGAGATGGCGCCAGGAGTCCAGGGCGAGGAGGTAGTCGCGGTATGCGTCCTCGGGCGGGGTGTCCGCGCGCTGCTCCCAGGCGTGCAGCACGGGCGCGTGGCGGTCGAGGAACGCCTGGTGCCGGTCGGCGATCGCGGGCAGGTCCCACCAGCGGGCCACGGCCTCGGCGGTCGCCGCGAAGCCGAGGTGCTCACCGCGGAAGAAGTCCACGTACGGGTCGAGACGCAGCCGTTGGAGGATGTGCCGGGTCTCCTCGTACAGGCGGGCGGGCGCGATCCACACGCCCGGGGCGGCGGTGCCGAAGCCGAGGCCGGACAGGCGGGAGCGCAGGACGTGCCGCTTCTGGCGCTCGGACTCGGGTACGGAGAACACCGCGAGCACCCAGCCCTCGTCCTCCGGGGGCGTGGTCGCGTAGACGCGCCGGTCGCCGTCGTCGAGCAACTGCCTTGCCTCGGGCGAGAGTTGATACCCGGCGGCGCCTTCTGCCGTACGGGCGGGCACGAGCAGCCCGCGCCGTTTGAGGCGGGACACCGACGAGCGCACGGAGGGCGCGTCGACGCCGGCCGCGGCCAGGAGCCGGATCAGTTCCGCGACCGGAACCGGGCCGGGCACGAAGCGGCCGTACGCGCCGTAGAGCGTGACGATGAGAGACCGTGGAGCATGCTGGTCGGACACGTTGATCATCTTAGGCCGACAGCATCGCCGCTGGTCACCTCGGGTGCGTAACCTGAACTTTCACAGTCCGCAGGTCACCGCGAGGGGCGGGAACGGTCAGGCGGCGACGGCGAGTCGGTCCGCCGGCACCCGGTGCGGGGCGACGATCCGGCCGTCGGGAAGCACGGCGCCCAGGTCGTCGAAGACGATCGCGCCGTCGCACAGCAGCGTCCAGCCCTGTTCGGGGTGGGCCGAGACGATGTGCGGGGTGGTGGTGTCGGCGGCGGTCACGGGGCACGAGGACTGGTGGGAACACATGGCGTACCTCCACGTCGGATGCGATCCGTTCCGGCGGCTCCGTCACCGCCCGCATCGCATATACAGACCATCCTCCCGCCGCGAACTCATCGGAACCGCCCGCTGTGAAGCGTGACAACACGCGGACAACACTCGGACCGTTCCACGACGCTCGGTGCGGAGTCGCCACCTGAGGAGTGACGATCAAGGCGCGGTGCGGACTCGCCACCGAAGGAGTGAGGATCACGGGAGTCGGGGCGGTCGGGCGGTACCAGTGGAGCCTCAACTCCAGGAGGTTCTCCATGTCCATGCGTTCCGTCCTCGGTACGGCGGCCGGTGCCGCGCTGCTCCTGCTCGCCGCCGCGCCCGCCGCCACCGCGTCCGCCGCCCCGTACGAGACGGTGACGGTCGACCCCACGGGCAGCATCGCCCCGGACGGCACCGTCACCCTCTCCGGCACCTACCGCTGTCTCGGCAACTCCGGTGCAGCCTTTGTCAGTTCCTCCGTCGTCCAGGGCGACTCCCCGGTCCGGCACGGCATCGGCGGCACCCGCGCGGTCTGCGACGGCATGGAACACACCTGGGAGAACTCGGGCAAGCCGTCGTCCGACCCGCTCACCCCCGGCGCCGCCAAGGTCGAGGCCACGGTGATGGAACTGTCCTCCGGGGGCGGCCTGCCGCTGCCGCGCTTCCACGCGGTGCAGCAGCAGGACATCACCCTCGCGAAGAGCTGAGCCCGCGGCATCCCCGTACCCTGAAGCCCGCCACACGACTCCGGCCCGACCCCAAGTGGGGCCGGGCCGGAGGTAGTTGGATCCGTCAGTGCTGGGTGTTGCTGGCCCAGATCGCGGTCGAGCCGCCGGAGTAGATCACCATGTTGCCGTCGCCCTGGAGGCGGAGGATGGCGCCGTCGTGGCCGCCGGTGTTGCTGGCCCAGACGGGCTTGTTGGCGGAGGTGTAGACGACGAGGTTGCCGTCCGCCTGGAACACCGCGTGGTAGTTCGAGCCGAAGGTCATGGTGGCCCAACGGGCCTTGTTGTTCTCGTCGTAGAGCACGAAGTTGCCGTCGGACTGCATACGCAGCCGCGCCTTCTTCGCGTTGATGGACTGGCCCGCCTTCAGCACCCGGGTGGCCGTGACGAGGACGTCCGACGGATAGCTCGATGTGGTGGTGGTGCTCGACTTCGTCCCGGACTTGGTCGTCCCGGACTTGGTCGAACCGGACTTCGTCGTCGTGGACTTCTTCGTCGGCTTCGCCGCCGAGGCCGGCTTGTTCGTCTTGACCGTCGTCGGCTCGCTCACCGGCTGGGCGACGGTCCCCTTGCCGGATGAGGTCTTGTGCGGTGTGGCGATCTTCGGTGAGGCGTGTCCGGCGGGGGCGGTCGGGGTGCCCGAGGCGTACGCCCCGGCGCCCGGTGTCGCCGCGCCGTCGCCGAGAATCGTGCCCGCCTGGTCGGCGACCACCCGGTTGTGGGTCTCCGGCGTCTTGTCCCGGCTCATCAGCAGTCCCGGCACCGCGATCAGCAGCGCGCCGAGCACGGCCGCACCGGCCAGCAGCGGACGGCCCGGACGGCCGACGGACGCGGTCGCCGTGTCTTTGGGGGTCGGTCCGTCGCCCTCGGGCATGCTCGCGGCCAGCGCCCCGACGGGGGCCTCGGCCTCGGCTTCCGGCCGGGCGGCGGCCGCGGGTTCCGGGCCGGCCGGCTCCGCGGGCTCCTCCCGCGTACGGCCACCGGCGAGCGCCTCGGTCTCCGCCGCCGAGACCGCGGGACGACTCAGCTCGGCCGCGACGGACTCCGCGGAGAGAGCTCCGGGGGACCCGAGTGAACCCGCAGCCCCTGAACGGGACTTGGGCACCTCGCCGGCCGTACTCGCCGCCGCTGCCTCGCTCGCCGTGGTCGAGGTCTCCTCGGCGGACGCCGCCGCTGATATCGATGTCGATGCCGTCGGGTCCGCCGCCGTCGCCTCGCCGGCCGGGGCACCCGTCACGGAATTCTCTGCCGTGTTCTCTGCCGCCGTATTCCGCGCGGCCGGTCCGGTTCGGTCTGTCATCCGCCCTGTCCGCTCTCAATCGTCCAGCAGTTCGTCGTACGTCTGTGTGCGCAATCCTATTCACGTCCCATCACGCTCATGAGCCAACAGCGGTTCCTTTCACCGGAGTTAACAATCGACACGCACAAGCCCCGGCGCTGGTACGGCCGTTGCGCAACAGCCCATAATTCGCCGTACGGCACTGTTGTGCCGCACCGCGCACCCCCGCTCCGGACGTTCCGCTTTCCGGACCGGAGTGGGAACGGGCGTGCGGGGACGGCATGATGGGGTTGCCGCAACCGACAGGTGCCGACACGAGGAGGTCAGCTGAGTGCGCCAGGTACTGACGGTCTGTCCGGAGGGCACCGGGGACGCCCGGACGATCGGAGAGGCCCTGGCGAGGGCGCGCGGAGGCGCGGTGCTGAGTGTGCGCCCGGGGACGTACGAGGAGAATCTCGTCGTCACCACCCGGGTCACCATCGTCGCCGAACAGGCGCGCGGCACCGTCCGGTTGGCACCGCGCAAGGGCATCGTGATCTCGCTGCGCGTGGACGCGGTGATGCTGACCGACCTGGTGGTCCAGGGCCACGACGAGGAACAGCCGGCCGTGGACGCCTCGCACGGGCAGGTCGCCATGCAGGGCTGTGATCTGTCCGGCGCCTCGTGGACGACCGTACTGGCCCGCAACTCGGGCTCGCTCGCGATGCGCGAGTGCCGGGTGTCGAACCGCACCGGCGCCGGTGTCGTGGTCACCTCGTCCACGGAGAGTTCGCTGGAGTCCTGCACCTTCGAACACTTCGGCACCAGCGGCGTGGTGATCAGCGAGCGCGGCCGGGCCACCCTGCGCGGCTGCACGGTGCGGGACGCGCGCGGCAACGGCGTGCTCGCCAACGGCGACGCCCAGGGCTCCGTGGAGGACTGCGACCTCGCCTCAACCGACAAGCCCTCACTGGCACTTGAGGAGCGCAGCGCGATACGGGTGCTGCGGACCGTGATCCGCGACACGTCGATCGGTGTGCACATCACCAGCACCGCCCGCTGTGAGCTGGAGGAGGTGCGGGTCACCGGCTCCAGCGGGCCCGGCATCATCGTCTCGCACGGCAGCGACCCGGTGCTGCGCCGCTGCCGCACCGCCCGCACCACGGGCAACGGCCTGCTGGTGACGGACCGTTCGCGCGGCACCTACGAGGACTGCTGGCTGACCGGCGCCCAGATGTCGGCGCTGCGGGTGGCCGGGGCCTCCTCGCCCACGCTGACCTCGCTGACCGTCCGGGACGGCGAGTCGGACGGCGTGCTGCTCGAAGAGGACGCGGCGGCCGAGCTGGAGCGCGTGGAGATCATCGACGTCAAGGGCGCCGGTGTGGTGATCCGCGGCAACGCCAACCCGCTGGTGCGGCGCGCCAGGATCACCGGCGCGGGTGGCTGTGGCGTCTCGGTGCGCGACGGCGGGCGCGGCCGGGTCGAGGACTGCACGGTGGAGGCGCCGGGCGGCGCGGGCGCGGAGGTCGCGGCGGGCGGCAACGTCTATCTCGCGGGATTCAAGGTCAACAACCCCGGCGGTGCCGGTCTGGAGATCGGCGGCGAGGGCACGGCGGCGCTGCGTGACGGCGAGCTGGTCTCGGCCGGCGGCTGCGGTGTACTCGTGGACACCGGCGGCGAGTTGACGGCGAACCGGGTGCGGACCGCCGCGTCCGCCGAGCACGGTTTCCTGGTCCGTGACGGCGGCCGGGCCTCCCTGAACGGCTGCGAGGCGGCAGGCAACGACCGCGACGGCATCCGCGTCGAGTCGGAGGCACCGGTGTCGGTCGTGGGCTGCACGGTCCGCGACAACAAGGGCGGCGGCCTCGTGCAGGCCAAGGCGGGCGGCCGGCTCGCGGTGGAGAACCTCACCAGCACCGGCAACGAGTCCCGCGACGCCTGGGGCTTCGGCGAGGCCGAGGGCACCGACCCGGCAGGCACCGTGTCCGCCTCGGACGGCCCCGGACGCCCCGACGGACCGATGGCCGCGCTGGAGAGTCTGATCGGCCTGGACAACGTCAAGGAACAGGTCCGCACCCTCGTCAACCTCACCCAGCTCGCCGCCCGCCGTGCCCAACTCGGCATGTCCGCACCGCCGATGAGCCGCCACCTGGTCTTCGCGGGCCCGCCCGGTACCGGTAAGACCACCGTCGCCCGCCTCTACGGCACGATCCTCGCCGAGCTGGGCGCCCTGCGCTCCGGACACCTCGTCGAGGTCTCCCGCGCCGACCTCGTCGCCCAGGTCATCGGCGGAACGGCCATCAAGACCACCGAGGCCTTCGAACGGGCCCTGGGCGGTGTCCTGTTCGTCGACGAGGCGTACACCCTCACCTCCGACTCCCGTGGATCCGGGGCCGACTTCGGGCGCGAGGCCGTCGACACGCTGCTGAAGTTGATGGAGGACCACCGCGAGGACGTGGTCGTCGTCGCGGCGGGCTACTCCGACGAGATGCGCAGCTTCCTCGGCTCCAACCCCGGTCTGGCGTCCCGCTTCTCACGCACCGTCGAGTTCGAGAACTACTCGGTGCCGGAGCTGGTCGAGATCATGGAGAGCATGTGCGTACGCCACCAGTACGCACTCGCCGACGAGACCCGACTCGCCCTCGCGGTGCACTTCGAGCGCATACCCAAGGACGCCGGGTTCGGCAACGGCCGTGCCGCACGGCAGGTGTTCGAGGAGATGGTGGACCGGCAGGCCGTACGGCTGTCCGCGCTCACCGACGTCACCGAGCAGGACCTCTCGCTGCTGCTGCCGCAGGACATCAGCGAGGAGGCGGCCCGCACCGCCGCCGACGGCCCGAACGCCGTCGACCCCGGCGACGACGCGCTCAGCAGGCTGGACGCGCTGGTCGGACTGCACGCCGTGAAGCGGGACGTCACCGACCTCGTCAACCTGGTGTCGACCGCCAAGCAGCGCGAGGCCGCCGGACTCCCGGTACCCCGGCTCAGCCACCACCTCGTCTTCACCGGCCCGCCCGGCACCGGCAAGACCACCGTGGCCCGCCTCTACGGCGAACTCCTTGCCTCCCTGGGCGTGTTGCCGCGCGGCCAGCTCGTCGAGGTGTCCCGCGCCGACCTGGTCGGCCGATACGTGGGCCACACCGCGCAGTTGACCCGGGAGGTCTTCGAACGGGCCCTGGGCGGCGTCCTGTTCGTCGACGAGGCGTACACCCTCACCCCGCGTGAGGCGTCCGGTTCCGACTTCGGCCGGGAGGCCGTGGACACCCTGCTGAAGCTGATGGAGGACCACCGCGACAAGGTGGTCGTCATCGTCGCCGGGTACACCCAGGAGATGGAGAACTTCCTGGCCTCCAACCCGGGCCTGTCGTCGAGGTTCTCGCGCCGGGTCGAGTTCGCGGACTACTCCTCCGACGAGCTGGTCACCATCGTCCGCGAGCACGCCGTACAACTCGGCTACGAGTGCGCTGCCGGACTGGGACCGGTCCTGCGGCAGTACTTCGACTCGCTGCCCCGCGACCGGTCGTTCGGCAACGCGCGCACCGCCCGTCAGATCCTGGAGCGGATGATGACCCGACAGGCGGGCCGGCTCAGCCGACTGGCCGTCCCCAGCCTCGACGACCTGCGAATCCTCCTCCCGGAGGACCTCGCCGACCCGACGGCCACCTCTCCCTCCTCCAGCGGGGCGGCCCGCGCATGACGACGATGTACGGCAAGGTCTCCGCCACCGGTCTGGCACTGCTGCTGACGGCCGCCGCGAGCGCCGTCGGCACCGGATCCGCGTCGGCGGCGGGAAGCACGGTCCAACTCCCCGTGCTGGCCGCGCGGTTGGACTCCGACGCGGCCTGTGCGGCGGGCTCGGACCAGCGCGCCACCGACGTGCCCTGGGAGCAGGTCTCGCTCCAGCTCAGCCGCACCTGGTCGTTCGCGTCGGGCGCCGGGGTGACCGTCGGCGTGGTCGACACCGGGGTCTCGTCCTCCGCACCGGCGCTCAAGGGGCGGGTCACGGCGGTCGGCGACGCCGGGACCGACTGTGTGGGACACGGCACCTTCGTGGCCGGGCTGGTCGGCGCCGCCGTAGCGGACGGTGTGCGGTTCGCGGGGGTGGCGCAGCAGGCGCGGATCCTCGCGGTGCGCGGCAGTGACGCGCGCGGGGCGGTCACCGCCGAGCGGGTCGCGGACGGCATCCGGGCCGCGGTGAACGGCGGGGCGAAGGTGGTGACGGTGTCGGCGGCGCTCGCGGCCGACACCCCCACGCTGCGCTCGGCCGTCGCGCTGGCCGCGAAGAAGGACGTCCTGGTGATCGCGGCGGCCGTACCGGACACCCCGGCGACGGCGACCTCGACGGACACCCCGCCCGCCCGCGACTACTACCCGGCCGCCGACGACGGTGTCCTCTCCGTCCTCGACGTCGACGTCTCCGGCAAGCGGCCGACCGGTGCGTACACGACCTCCAGCGCCTCGATCGCCGCCCCCGGGGACGGAGTTGTCGGCATCGGTCCGAAGAAGGCCGGGCACTACATCGGCTCGGGCGCGTCACTGGCCGCCGGTTTCGTGGCGGGGGCGGCGGCACTGGTCCGCTCCGTCCACCCGGACCTGACGGCCACCCAGACCGCGGCCCTCCTCCGCTCCTCCGCCTACCCGGCCGACGTCCCCCGCCTCGACCCGTACGCGGCGGTCACCTCGGTCCTGACCGGCACCGCCGCCGCACCGGCCCGGGGCGACTCGGGCACCCCGGTCCACCTCCCGGAGGACAAGGCGGCAGGCCCCCTCCGCCGCGCCCTGTGGCCCGCGTCGGCAGGCCTCGCCGTGATCATCGCGGTGGTGTGGCTCGGCCTGATCCTGCCCCGGGGGCGCCGCTTGGGCTGGCGTCCGTCCAAGCCGGAGCGTACGGCCGGGCCCCAGCCCGAGAGCGCGGAGAGCCCGGTTCCGGTGGGCACCGGTGCTCAGGGGGCCTCGGAGAGCTGACGGCCGGCAGCCACGCAGGTGTGAAACGGAACGGCCCCGGGCGACGAACAGTCGCCCGGGGCCGTTCCGTTCAGTGCCTACGCTTCCTCTTCCGCTCCCGCCGCCAGTGCCGTCTGGATGAGGGACGGCTTGCGGCGGACGATGTGGAGGGCTCGGCCCGGGGGGAGGACCCGAGGCTTGACGTTGCCGAAGACATAGCCCTCGGACGGGGAGCAGGACATCAGGATGCCCGGGGTGTTGACCTCGTCCAGGCGGCGCAGGAGCTGGTCGTTCAGGCCGCGGCCGGCGCCCGTGGCGGAGCGGGCCACGACCACGTGGAGGCCCAACTCGTGGCCCAGGGCGAGGTGTTCGAAGAGCGGGGCGAAGGGGTGGTCCATGACCGTGCCGCCGCCGACCATGTCGTAGTCGTCGACGAGGACGAACAGGCGGGGGCCCGTCCACCAGTCGGCCTGGCGCATGCGGGCCGGGGTGATCTCCTGGCCGGGGACGCGGGTGCGGAGGGCCTTCGCCGAGCCGCCGACCAGTTGTTTCAGGGCCTCCAGAGCCACCGCGTGGCCGAGGCGGTACTCCTCGGGGACCGCGTCGACCAGGCCGCGGCGGTAGTCCACGACCAGGATGCGGGCCTCGGCGGGGGTGTAGCGGGCGATGACCGCGTCCGCGACCAGCCGGAGGAGGTTGGTCTTGCCGCTTTCCGTGTCGCCGACGGCGACCAGGTGCGGGGTGCGGGAGAAGTCGTGCCAGACCGTGCCGAGGGTCTCCTCGTCCTGGCCGAGCGCGAGCTTGAGGCTGACGCCGTCGCCGAGTTCGGGCTCGGCCAGTTCGGCCGCGGGCAGGCGGTGCGGGAGCATCCGGACCTGGGGGGCGCGTGGGCCGTGCCAGGCGGAGGCGATGCGGTCGACCAGGTCCGCTACGCCCTCGCTGAGGGTTTCGTGGTCGGTGGAACCGTCACCTCGGGGCAGCGCCGAGAGGAAGTGGAGTTTCGTCTCCACGGTCAGACCGCGGCCGGGTATCTGCGGTACCGCGCTCGCCTTGCGGATGTCCACGACGGAGTCCATCGTGTCGCCGAGCCGGAGTTCGAGCCGGGTCGCGGACTGGTCGCGGACCGGGGCGGTGAGTTCCAGCCAGCGGGCGGTCGCGACGATGAGGTGGATGCCGTAGTTGAGACCGCTGGTGGCGATCTGGTTGAACGTGGGGATGAACTGGTCGAAGTTCTGCCGGACCGCCGACCAGCCGTCGATCACCAGGAAGATGTCGCCGTGCGGTTCGTCGGGGAACTCCCCGGCCGCGCGGCGGCGCCGGTAGGTGGACATCGAGTCGATGCCGTTGTCGAGGAAGAACTGCTCGCGCTGGGTGAGGACGGCGGTGACCTCGGCGACCGTACGGCTGATCCGCTCGGTGTCGAGGCGGGCCGCGACCCCGCCGACGTGCGGCAGACCGGTGAGCTGGGAGAGCGTGCCGCCGCCGAAGTCGAGGCAGTAGAACTGGACTTCGCGCGGGGTGTGGGTCAGCGCGAGCGCCATGATGAGGCTGCGCAGGACGGTCGATTTGCCGCTCTGTGAACCGCCCGCGACGGCGACATGGCCGCCCGCCCCGGCGAGGTCCACCACGAGCGGATCGCGGCGCTGGTCGAAGGGCTTGTCGACCAGGCCGACCGGGACCCGCAGCTTCCCGGCGCCGACCCAGCGGGACGCGCTCAGACCGCGGTCCGGGTCCTCGGCGAGACCGCCGAGCAGGACGTCCAGCGGGGAGGCGGTGTCCAGCGGCGGCAGCCACACCCGGTGGGCGGGCGGTCCGGAGTCGCGCAGCCGGTCCAGCGCCACCGCCAGCAGGCTCTCGGCGGCCTCCTCCGCCTCGGGCTCCGGCGCCGCGATCGCGGCCGGTGCCGGAGCGCGCGGCACGATGTACCCGGTCGACCAGGGCACCACCTGGGTGGCGACCCGGGCCTGCGCGACCGCGCCACCGCGCCTGCGGTAGGGGCCGGAGACGTAGGCGGCGCGGAAGCGGGTCAGGGCCTCGATGCCGGACTTGAGGTAGCCGCTGCCGGGCTGCGAGGGCAGTTCGTAAGCGTCCGGGACCCCGAGCACACCCCGGGACTCCATCGCGGAGAAGGTGCGCAGACCGATCCGGTACGACAGGTGCGACTCCAACTGGTGCATCCTGCCCTCGTCCAGGCGCTGCGAGGCGAGCAGCAGATGCACGCCGAGGGACCGGCCCAGGCGGCCGATCATCACGAACAGCTCCATGAACTCCCGGTGCGAGGCGAGGAGTTCGCTGAACTCGTCGACGACGACGAACAGGCTGGGCAGCGGGGCGAGATCGGCGCCGCCGGCCCGTGCCCGCTCGTACTCCAGGGCCGAGGTGTAGTTGCCGGCCGACCTCAACAGCTCCTGGCGGCGGATGAGTTCACCGTGCAGCGCGTCCTGCATACGCTCCACCAGGGCGGCCTCGTCGGCGAGGTTGGTGATGACGGCGGAGGTGTGCGGGAGTTCGTCGAGACCGAGGAAGGTCGCGCCGCCCTTGAAGTCCACCAGCACGAAGTTCAGGGTCTCGGAGGAGTTGGTGAGCGCCAGGCCGAGGACCAGGGTGCGCAGCAGCTCGGACTTGCCGGAACCGGTCGCGCCGATCAGCATGCCGTGCGGGCCCATGCCGCCCTGCGCGGACTCCTTGATGTCCAGCTCCACGGGCCGGCCGTCCGCGCCGACGGCGACCGGGACGCGCAGTCGGGCCGAGCCGGTGTGCCGCCGCCAGATCGTGTCGGGGTCGAGCCGGTGCAGGTCGGCGATGCCGAGCAGCGTGGTCAACTCCGTGTCGTTCGACAGCGGTTCGACCGCGTCCGAGGAGAGCGTCATCCGGTACGGCGCGATCAGCCGGGCCAGCGCCTCGGCGGCGACCGGGCCCACCCGGTCGGGACGGCCCAGCACGGTGGACTGTTCCTTGCGGCTGCGGTCGGTGCGGACCAGGGCGACCGCGTCCGGGGAGACGTCGAGGCGCAGCGTGGTGCGGCCGGGGCGCCAGGTGAGGCTGTCGGAGAGGTCCACGACGACGGCGTTGCGGTAACCGGGGCCGTCGAAGCGGTGGCCCGCCGGGATGGCCGCGCCGTCCACGATGACGACCACCAGTGGCTCGTCACGGCCGGGCACCGCGTCGGGGTCGAACGCGGGCCGCTCGGAGAACTCGCTGCCGAGCTGGTCCTCCAGATCGGTGAACGCGGAGGCCACCATGCGCAACGGGCCCGCGCCGTCCGTCTCCTGGGGGTGCTGGTTGTGCGGCAGCCACTTCACCCACTCCCACTCGGCGCGTACCTCGTCAGCGGCACAGACCGCGATCCACAGCTCCTCCGGCGGGTGGAACAGGGCCAGTTGGGCCAGCGCGGCGCGCAGCATCCCGCGGGCGGAGTCGTGGTCGCCGTGCACCAACACCCGTGACCAGGACCGCAGATACAGCGCGATGGGCTGACCGGGAACGGTGCTGTAGGCGCGGATGAAGCGGCGCAGGGCGTGCGCGCACAGCGGTTCCAGGTCCTCAACGGGCTTGCTGGAGACGGGAGTCAGCCGCATGGCGAGCTGCTGGTCGCCGACCGCGATCCGCACCTCGCCGAAGTCCTCGTCCTTCACCCGGCGCTCCCACAGCCGCGTGGTGCGGACCATGGTGCGCAGCACCCGGGGCTCGGGATGCCGCCAGGCCAGGGCGAGCTGCTGCTCGATCACGGCACGCTGCACCGTACGTCGACTTTGCGCCAAGTACCGCAGATAGTCCCGGCGTTCGCCGCGCAGCCGCTGCTTGCGGTCGCCGGCCTTGCGCATGACCTGACCGATCATCATCGCACCGGCGGCCATCACCATCATGCCGAGCGCGATGTACATGAAGATGCCGCTGGACTGTCCGCCCGACCGCATGAACATCATCATCATCGAGACCGACATCATCGCCATCGGCAGATACGTCCACACCGCGGACGTGTCCGGGACGGTCTCCATGAGGGTCGGCGGCTCCTGGAGGACCAACTCGCCGGCGGGCATGTCGGGTCCGCGACGGCGGGCCGGACGACGGAACAGGACCACGCTCAACGCTTGGGGCTCCTAACGGACTTCGCGCACCGCGGCGGCATGTGGGGGCATGCACCGAAACTGGCCTCGGTACTGGCACGGTGGAGGACGCTGTCAACACCGTTGGTGGGGGCTCCCGTTGACACGAGTCGTAGGGAGTGTCAGTAGTGTGCACCCCGTCAACTCTGTACGTCCATGTCACCCCCCGCTTCACCGGCACCCTGTTTCCCTCGTTTTCTCCTCGTTGTCCCCTCGTTGTCCCCTCGTTGTTCCCCTCGTTCCCCCCACCCCGCACGCCGCGCCGCGTGCCCCCGTTTCGATGTCCAGGAGACGTGAGCCCCGGTATGACCGACACTTCCGTGACCGGCCTGTGCCATCTGACCGTGCGGGCCCCCGCCCGCACCATCGACCTCGCCGTGCCGTCCGACGTGCCCGTCGCCGACCTGCTGCCCACGGTGCTGCGGTACGCGGGGGAGGAGGCCGAGGAGACCGGTCTCGAACACGACGGCTGGATACTCCAGCGCCTCGGCGGACGGCCGCTCGACGACGAGGCGACCCTCGCCTCGCTCGGGCTGACCGACGGCGAGGCGCTCCATCTCCGGCCGCGCACCGAGGCGTTGCCCGAGGTGCGCCTCGACGACCTGGTCGACGGCATCGCCGCGGTCACCCGGGACCGGCTGCACGGCTGGAGCCCCGAGGCGGCGAGACGGCTGCTGCGCGGCCTGCTCGCGGTGGCGGTGCTGGCCGGTCTTGTCCTGCTGGCCCTGCCGGGCGCCCCGGCGTCGCTGCGCGCGGCCACCGCCGTGGGAACCGGCCTGCTGCTGCTGGCCGGGGCCGCGTCGGCGAGCCGGGCGGTGGACGACCCGATGACCGGCGTGGTCCTG
This sequence comes from Streptomyces prunicolor, assembly GCF_045162825.1. Taxonomy (NCBI): domain Bacteria; kingdom Bacillati; phylum Actinomycetota; class Actinomycetes; order Kitasatosporales; family Streptomycetaceae; genus Streptomyces; species Streptomyces prunicolor. The sequence goes on from NZ_CP108676.1 coordinate 8,222,424, forward strand.
GGCCTGCTCGCCTCCCCGGCACTCGCGCTCGCGGGCTGGCTGGTGCCGGGCGGTGAGCTGAGCGGTCCCCAGGCCCACCAGGTGCTGGGGGCACGGCTGTTGGGGGCGGCGGCGGCCTGGGCGGGCGGCGCGGTGCTGGCCCTCGCGGCCTCCGCGGCCCGTACCCCGCTGTTCCTGGCCTCCGCGCTGGTGGCGCTCGCGACGGCGGTGGGCGGCGTCATGATGACGGTGTTCGACGTGCGGGTGGCGGGCGCGGCCGGTGTGGTCGCCGCGCTGACGGTGCTGCTGGGCGGTCTGGTGCCCGCGCTGTCGTTCAAGTTCGCCGGGATGCGGATGCCCGCGCTGCCCACCAACGCGGAACAGCTCCAGGAGGGCATCGACCCCTACCGGGGCAACGACGTCGCCGTGCGCACCGAACTGGCCGGCGAGTGGATGACCGCGCTCTACGGCGCGACGGGCGTGCTCTCCTCGGCCTGCCTGGTGGCGCTGGCCCGCCGCCCGAGCCTCCCGGCGCTGCTGGTCGCGCTGGTCCTGTCGCTGCTGCTGCTCCTGCACGGCCGGGGTCTGGTGAACACCGCGCAGCGGCTGGTGCTGGTGCTGCCGGGCGCGTGGGGTCTGCTGCTGCTCGCGTTCGGTTGGGGGCTGCGGCTGTCCGACACCGAGCGGATCCTGCTGGTGGGCGGGCTGCTCGCGGTCGCGGCGACGCTCACGGTCGCGGTGTGGACCGTACCGGGACGGCGCATGGTCCCGTACTGGGGGCGCGCGGCGGAGATCCTGCACTCCCTGCTGGCGATCGCCCTGCTGCCACTGACCCTGTGGCTGCTGGGCGTCTTCGGCACCCTCCGCGGCATCTTCGGCTGACCACGTGTCGGTACTGCGGACGAGAAGCGGGTGAACTGGCTCCCGGCGCGGGCTGGTTGGCGACCATCGGTCCTGACCGGTCCGGGAACCGCCGGTTCGCGGGCAGGTCCCTGGCCCGCGGAGCGGGACGGGAGACGGAAGCGGGGCGCGGGTGGACTCGCTCGTCGTTCCGTGACGGGGACCGGGTGAACTGGCCGCCGTTCCGGTCCGGTTGGAGAACCGTCGGTCTGCGAGCAGGTCCGGGGCACGCGGAACGGGACGGGGGCCGGAAGCGGAGTGCGGGCGGATTCGCCCGCCGGTCCGTGACGAGGATCGGGTGAACTGGCCGTCGTTCCGGGCCGGTTCGAGGACCGGTGGTCCGCGAGCGCGGGCCGGGCATGTCGAATGTCGAATGTCGAACGAGAGCAGGAACCGGACGCGGTGTCACGGGCCGATCGGCCCGTTGATCCGTGAGCAGGGTCCGGGCACAGCCGAGCGAACAAGAAGCTGAACGACCAGCCGGGAGGAAAGCGTGCGGTCGAAGCGCGACCAGGTGCAAGCGCACACGTTCATGATGGGCCGCCTGACCTCGGGCATGCTGCTCGCCGACCCGGACGCACCGGAGAGCCCGCTGAGCCGTACCAGCCGGGGCGCCCTGGTCGGGGTGATCGTCGGGGTGCTGTTCTGCGGCGGGGCGCTGGTGTTCGGGCTGCTCAAGCCGGGCGGCAACGACGCCTGGCGCAGCGGCGACACCCTGATCGTCAACAAGGACACCGGCGCCCGCTACCTGTACGCCGACGGCAGGCTGCGCCCGGTGCGCAACTACGCCTCGGCCATGCTGATCGGCGGCGCCGACCTGACGACCACGTCGGTCGGCTCGAATTCGCTGGCGGGCACGCCGGTCGGCCGGCCGGTCGGGATCACCGGCGCCCCCGACTCCGTACCGGGCACCGGCGACCTGGAGTCCTCGCCGTGGGAGGTCTGCTCGACGGGCTCCGGCGCGCAGACGACCCTCGTGCCGGGCGCACCGGTGGAGACGGACTCCGTCGGCGCGAAGTCGGCGCTCGTGGTCAAGGGCCCTGACAAACACACCTACTTGGTGTGGCAGGGCAGCCGCCTCGAGCTGGACGAGGACTCGGGCGCCGCGGAGTCCCTCGGCTACGCGCCCGTGACACCCCGCCCGGTGTCCGCCGCCTTCCTCGACGCCCTGGTGACCGGCCCCGACCTGGCCACCCCGAAGGTCGACGGCCGCGGCACGACCGGGCCCGAACTGGGCGGCCGGGCCACCCGGATCGGCCAGGTGTTCCGCGTGGTCGCGGGCTCGGGCAACCAGGAGTACCTCCTCCAGAAGGACGGCCTGCACCCGGTGACGGACACCCAGTCCGCGCTGCTGCTCGGCGATCCGGACACCCGCAAGGAGGCCTACGACGGCGGGGCCCCGGACGTCGTCACCCTCGACGTCTCCGACCTGCGCGCCCACCAGGCACCGGGGACGGCCGGCACGGACGCGTCGGTCGCCGGGCTGCCGGACACTCCGCCGAGCGCGCTGTCGCTGACGGCGGGGCAGGCGGTGTGCGCCCAGGTCGACCCGGCCGACGGACAGGTGAGGGTGACCTCGGTACGGGTCCAGGAGACCGCGCTGTCCCCGGCGGCGCAGGCCGACCCGACGGCGCTGACCCCGGCCTGCGTGCCGGTGGACCAGGTGGTGGCGCGGCCCGGACACGGCGCGCTGGTACGGGCGTTGGGCGCGGCCGGCGGCACGGTCGGCGACACCACGTTCCTGGTCGGCGACGACGGGGTGAAGTACCGCATCCCGGACGCGAGCGCGCTCGCCGCCCTCGGCTACGGCGGGGCGACGCCGGTGGAGGTGCCGTCCACGCTGCTGTCGATGCTGCCGACCGGGCCCGAACTCAGCGCCCGGGCCGCGGCGTCGGACGCGGGCTCGGTGGGCGGGGCCATGGGCGGCGCGGCGACGCAGTGCGGCACCGGGACCGGCGGCGGATCCGAAATCGGCGGCGGCGTGGGCTCCGGCCTGCCCGCGATCGCCGGGAGTGTCCCGGCGGGCGGTGGTTCCGCAGCCGTACCGCCGTCGGACTCGAAGGCGGGCTCGAAAGCCGAAGGGGCCGCCAACTCGGCCTCGGGAACGGCGAACTGACGAAATCACGCCGATCGAGATCGTGTTCACGCCAAACCGGATTCGCTCTAGAACCGTCTGCCACGGAATCGCGTGTTCCGGTCAAGTTGCATACCGGTAAAAGCCTTTGAGCGGAACCTGTCGGCAACCTCAGATCTTCCTCAGTTCGTTGTCAGCGCAACTACCGTCAATCTAGGCTCAGTTGCACTCGTACCTCAGATCGACTTACGAAAGGTGGGACGATGGCTGGAGATGGCCAGCAGTCAAGCGAAGGTTCGACCCGGAACGGAATCCAGGCCCTGGAGAGCGCTTTCAGCGGCATCGTGAAGATCCGTCAGGACGTCGACAGCACCCGTTCCACCCTGGGCAGCGGCTACCAGGGCAGCGACGGCGGCCAGTACGGCCAGCTCCTCGCGCAGTGGGACGGCCAGTGCAACGTCATCCTCAAGAACCTCGAGGACGTCATCGACCGGCTGAACCAGAGCCTCGTGGAACACAACAAGACCCAGGGTTCCTCGAACGACTCCATCAACCAGGCGTACAACGCGTCGCAGTCGGCCTTCGACCAGCTCGCCGGCTGACCGACGCCCGCTTCCCCGTGACCTCGCGGTCACCTTCGATCCCCCATCGCGTAAGAGAGGCAAGCTGTGGCAGACAACCTGTCCGACGGTGTCATCTACGTCAGCTACAACCACATGTCGAACGCCGCGGACGACATGGTGGCGCAGACCAAGGCGATCGCCCAGACGCTCTCCAGCCTTGAGCAGGAACTCGGCGAGCTGTCCAAGACCTGGTACGGCAACGACGCCGACACCTACCGCCAGAAGCAGGCGGCCTGGGACGGCGCGGTGCAGAACATGGAGACGCTGCTCACCTCGCACTCGCAGCTCCTCAACGAGATCTCCAGCAGCTACAAGTACAGCGAGAACTCGCTCAGCCAGATGTGGTCCGAGGTCACCATCGGCCGCTGAGCCGGCCGGCTCCACCGCACCGACCGGTCTCCTCGCGGTCGGTGCGGGTCGTCCAGGCTCCTTCCCGTTCCGTCGCCGCGCCCTACGCCAGGGCCGGCGCGTTCCGCCCGCGGAGGCATCCATGGCAGACCTGACCCATCTCGACTCGACCGCGCTGAAGAACTTCAAGAACACCGACGTCGCCGACTTCATCAGCGATCTGCTGGAGATCCGCAAGGACAACCCGGCGGGCGTCCGGTCCCTGAAGAACCTGATCGCCGAGACCGGTGCCGGCTCCGCCCAGGGCCTCGCCAAGATCCTGCGCATCGGCCTGATGAACGGCGGCGACAGCTCGGACCCGGTCGGCGGGGGCACGCTCGTGGAGGCGCTCAAGACGCAGGCGACCGCGCTGGACAAGATCCTCACCGGCCAGAAGACGCTCTTCGACGACATCGACTCCGCGCTGGACGAGACGATCACCACCCTGCTCAAGACACAGGGCGACAGTCTCGACAAGATCGACGGCGAGAAGCTGCTGGACATCTTCGACACCGTCGACGGCGACATGAGCGGCAGCGACTCGAAGACCTCCTGAGCCCGGTGCGGCGCCCGCCGGCTCCTGCTGAGCCCCGGGCCCCGCACTCCGCTCCCTCCCCGTCCTCGCCCCCACATTCCCAGCAGCGGAGTTCCGCCTCATGAGCACTCCTCCCTCCGGGTCCCCCACCATCGACCCGGACGACTACTTCGCCCAGGCCGTCACCTACTTCACCGGCTATACGATCCCGACCCGGTCGAGCCTGTTCACCAAGCTCAGCAGCAAGAGCGACGACTCCTTCGGCGACCTCAAGCTGTTCCGGATGGAGATCTCGGGCATGGACATGCGGTCGGTGACCGCGGCCGACTACTCGGCGATCGGCGGCTGGCACGTCAACTCGGGCGAGGACTACGACCTCGCCTTCTACGACGCCGGCGGGGACGGCAAGCACAACAGCGTGGAGATGAAGAAGGCCCGGATCGTGATGATCGGCGTCACCGTCGACGAGAACGGCCGCGCCACGCTCTGGAGCGGTGGGGACATCGTCAGCGGGGGTGCGTTCGAGGGCTCGTACTCGCACACCCAGTGGGACTCGGGGCCGATGGCCCAGTACATCTCGGGCAGCAAGCTGGTCCTCGACCACCTGCTGGCGGCGCCGTACTCGACACAGGGCTTCTCCTACAGCGGAATGTCGGTCGTCGACGCCAACGCCGTCGACATGCTCTCCTTCGAGAACACCGGGCAGTCCTTCGACCGGGTGGTGCAGTTCTTCAAGGACCACTCGGACATCGTCAACCAGTGGATGACCTCGCTCGGCGAGGACCAGGCGGCCTGGAAGGGCAAGGCGGCCAGCCTCTTCTGGCATCTCCTGGACGAGCTGAAGACCAACTACGACGGCTACGTCTCCCAGTTGGGCGGCCGCGACTACACGGCGACCAACAGCACCCTCGGCGGCTACGTCCCGAAGTCGAAGCTGAGCGACGCGCTGGCCGCCGCGCAGCTGGCCCTGAAGAACGCGGTCACCGCGATGCAGGCCGCGTGGAGCGACTGGGCGTCGGACGGCCAGCACGACCCGCACTACCACGTGAAGAAGATCCTCGACGAGATCAGTCAGTGGGTCATCAACAACAACATCAACCACGTGCTGGAGGAGACCACCGCCGCGGGCGAGGCCGTCGTCACGACCTATTCGACCACCGACGCGTTCAAGCAGAACGTCCCCGAGTACGGCGACCTCACCCAGAAGACCACCTGGCAGAAGGTCGCCGACGCCGCCGTCAAGAGCTGGTCGGACCACGCGGACTCCAAGCTCAAACAGCCGTCCATCGACGCGCTCAGCGCCGTGAAGAACGCCTGGGCCGATGTGCAGGACGCCTTCGCCAACGAGATCACGAACAAGAACAACGAGACGCTCTCCGAGGTCCTCCAGAAGGAGGAGAACGAGATCGCCGAGGACGAGGCCAAAGAGAACCAGGACAAGCTCAACGAGGACCTCAACAACCTCGGGAACAACGTCAACAACCTCGGCAACAACCTGAACAACCTCAACGACAACATGAACGACAACCTCAACAACCTGGGGGACAACCTCAACAATCTGAACGACGGCCTGAACGACAACCTCAACAACCTCGGCGACGGCCTCAACAACCTCGGCACGAACCTCAACACGAACCTGAACGACAGCCTCAACAACATCGGCGACGGCCTGAATTCGAGCCTCAACAACCTGAACGACGATCTCGGCAACAGCCTGAACAACGTCGGCAGCGGGCTCGACGACCTCAACAACCTCGGTGGCGGCAGCGACAGCCTGCTGAACGGCGACGGTTCGAACGGCACCGACCCGAGCCAACTCGCCAGCTCCATCCTGAACGGCGGCCTCAGCCCGTCGCTCCTGAACGGCAACGACTCCACCAAAGACGGCTCGACCACGCTCAACTCCCCGACCGGGGGCACCACTCAGCTCAACGGCGACGGCACGCTCACCACGACGTTCCCGGACGGCTCCACCCAGACCATCGACCCGGCGACCGGCCTCGTCACCACCACGAACCCGGACGGCACCACCTCGGTCGGCCAGCTCAACCCGGGCACCACCATCACCAACCCGGACGGCTCGACCACCACGCTCAACGACGACGGCACGCTGACCACCAAGTTCCCGGACGGCACGAGCCAGACCATCGACCCGACCACCGGCCAGGTCAGCACGCTCAACCCGGACGGCACCACCTCGCTGTCGCAGCTCAATCCGACCGACGGCTCCTTCACCACCCCGGACGGCTCGACGGCCCAGCTCAACTCCGACGGCTCGCTGACCACGCACTTCCCGGACGGCTCCACCGAGACGCTCAACCCGGACACCGGCCAGGTCACCGTCACCGACCCCTCGGGCAACGTCACCACCACGCATCTCAACCCGGGCGACTCCTTCACCAACCCGGACGGCTCGACCACCACCCTGAACGACAACGGCACGCTGACCACCAAGTTCCCGGACGGCTCCGTCCAGACCCTCAACCCGGACACCGGCCAGCTCACCACCACCGACCCGTCGGGCCACACGACCACCACCGACATCGACGGCACCGACCTGCCCTCGTCCTCGATCGACACCAGCAACCTCAACGGCAGCGGCATCGACACGAGCGGTCTGAACAACGGCAGCAGCCTCGACACGAGCGGTCTGAACACAAGCGGCCTGAACACGACCGGGCTCAACAGCGGCGGACTGAGCAGCGGTGGTCTCAACACCTCGGGCAGCGGCCTGGATTCGGGCCTCGACAGCGGCTACGACGACTACGACAGCACCCCCTACACTGGCGGCCCGCTGCGCTCCGACGCCCTCGACACCGCCTCCCTCGCCGCCTCCACCGGAGAGCAGAGCGCGTCGAGCGGCACCCCGCTCAACCCGATGGGGATGGGCGGCATGGGAGGCATGGGCGGCGGTATGGGCGGAGGAGGAGGAGGCGGCGGCGGACAGGGCGGCACCACCGAGCGCACCCGGGCCGTCCTCACCGACCCCTCCAACACCTCCACCCGGCGCGGCCGGAACAACCGGGCCGCGTCCGTGGACGAGGACGAGGACATCGTGCTGACCCGGCCCACCACGTCCAGCGCCCCGTACCCGGTGGGCGGTCCCGGCAACAACGGCGCCGGCCAGAACGGCCGCTCCACGGAGAGCGGCGACCGCGCCCGCGACGCCTGGCTCACCGAGGACGAGGACGTCTGGGGCACGGACGAGGGCGGTTCACCGGCGGTGATCGGCCGATGAGCCACGAGTCGATCGAGCAGCGGCTGGCCAAGGCGGTGGCCGAACTGGAGGCCACCGAGGCCGCGGTGGCGCGCGCCGAGGGCGAACTCGCGCACGCCGAGAGCACGGTGCGCTCGGCGGACCGCGCGGTCGAGGTGACCGTCAGCGCGCAGGGCGACCTGCGCAAGCTGACCTTCCTGGACGACAAGTACCGCACGATGCCCGCCGGTCAGCTCTCCGCGAGCGTGCTGGAGGCGGTGCAGGAGGCCCGGGCCCGGATGGCCCGGCACGTCATGGCCACCTTCGAGCCCTTCACCAAGGCCAACCCCGAGGCACCCGAGATCACCGGCTTCGACGTGGACTGGAACAAGATCTTCGGCCCCGGTGTCCTGGAGGGCCCCAAGGGCGGCCGACGGCGCGGGGCCGGCCGGCTCCGCGACGAGATCAGCGAAGATCCGGAGGACTGAGAAGAAGATGTCGAACGCCTACTCCGCCAGCCCGCCCGCGCTCGTCGCCGGCACCCGGCAGATCGAGCAGATCAGCCAGTTGGCCAATGAGATGATCAGCGAGTTCATCACGGACGTGTCGTCCACCTCCGGCTGGCCCGGACACGACGACGACTTCGCGAACCAGATGCGGCCGCAGGAGAAACAACAGCGGGAGGGTTCCGTCCAGACCGGCTCGTCCCTGTCCGAGGCCATCGTCAGCATCGGCGACGGCACCCTCACCAACCTCAAGAGCGTGCTGGGCACCCAGAACGGCGTACTGGACGCCATCCACGACTCGAGCACGGGCGACACCGACAGTGGCTCGCACAACGGAAAGCACTGACGCGGCGGACCGCCCCTGATGACCATCCACGCGACGCCCCAGCTGAACAACCTCCTGTTCGTGCTCATCGGCGAGAAGTTCCTCCAGGCCGACGAGGACATGGCCTACGCCAACGGCAAGCCGTACGAGCGGCTGGGCCGGCGTATGCGTGACCTCTCGGACCTGATCGAGCAGACCGCCGGTGGGGTCGGGCGCGCGTTGCCGCCGCAGGTCGGGAACAACTATGTGCGGGCGATGCACATGTTCCTCGACAGCGGCGGCGTCAACTACCTGAAGGATTTCGCCGACCAGCTCGACGGCATCGGGCAGTCCCGGACCAAGTCCTCCATGGACATCATGGAGTCGAAGTGGCAGATCATCGCCGAACTGGTCCGGCTGCTCATCGAGTTGCTGATCATCGCGGTGCTGTCCGCCTTCACCGGAGGTGCCGCCTCCAGTCAGGCCGCGGTGGCGAAGGCCCGCAGCCGGGTCGCCATTCTCACGGCGCTGGAATGGCTGATGAAGAAGACGCATCTGCTGCCGAGCCTCACCGAGGCGATCGAAGAGGCGTTCACCACCTTCGCGGTACGGCTGGCCATGATGCTGGGCGCGCCCAAGGGCCGCCGCCCCAACAGCTTCGACTGGTCGCAGATCGTCCAGGACGGTGTCTTCGGCGCCTTCACCGGTCTGTTCCACGGCGTGCTCACGGACGTCGGCAAGTTCCTGAAGAAGAACCTCAAGAACATCTTCAACGGCCACAACCCGTTCAAGGACATCAGCGACAACGGGAAGAAGTTCAACAACCACAAGTTCGACAACCCCGAGGTCAACACCAAGCCGAACCCGAAGCCGAACGCGACGCCGAACCCGAAGACCACGCCCACCCCGACCCCGACCCCGCACCTCACGCCGACCCCGACCCCGACGCCCACACCGAAGCCGAAGACCTTCGGCGACAAGGTGAAGCACGAACTCGGCGAGGACTTCGAGCACTTCGTCACCGAGGGCGGTGCGGAGACGCTCGGCGAACTCGCCACGGCGTCCATCTACGGCTTCCCCGTCGACTCCTGGAACACCTTCCTGGGCGGCGGGCTCAGCTCGGTCAGCGAACGCCATCTGGGACAGGGCGCGAGCGCGCTGGGCAGCAAGTTCAACTTCAACGGACTGCCGCAGGTGAACACCCTGGGCACCGCGAACATCCCGGGAGAGTCCGACACCGACACCGACACCAATTCCAGTTCGCACTCCAACTCCAACTCCAGCTCCAGCTCCAACTCCGGCCCCAACTCCTCGACGACGACCACGTCGGGCCCTGGCACCACCAACACGACCTCGAACAGCGGCAGTTCCTCGACGAGCGGCGACCCCCAGCGCACCTCCACGAACACCACGCCGACCCAGTCCACCGACCTGGACGACGTGAGGGACCTGGACGTTGTGAAGGTCGACGGGGGAGACCTGGACCTCCAGAGCAACGGCCCGCAGGGGACGACGAGTACACCCACGAGCACGTCCACGGACACCTCGGACACCGGCGGCACCCCGCACACCAACAACTCGTCAACTCCGGCGCCCGTGCGCACCGTTCAGCAGCAGCCGAACAGCACCGGCGACGGCGAGCAGACGAACCAAGGCGACGGGGCGCAGGAGACACCGTCGGGTCAGGACACACCGTCGGGTCAGGACACGCAGGAGTCCACGCAGGGGACCGGCCAGCAGAACGACACCTCGGACACCTCAACTCCGGCGCCCTCGCAGGGAGTTCCGGTCGCGAGCGGGTCCGACACCACCGTCGTACCGCCGAGCACGAATACGAATACGAATACGGGGACGGGGACGGGGACGGGTACGACCGGGTCCGGTGTTCCCACTTCGACCGGGACGAACACGGGGAGCCCTGCGCCCAGTTCGAGCTCGCCCTCGACCTCGCCCTCGAACTCCAACTCGCCCACGAACAGCGGCGGCACCCCGCGCACCACGACACAGGGGCGCCCCGAGAACACGACGTCCAACGGCACCGGCACCACCGACAACACCGGTACCGACAGCTCGAACAACACGGGTACGGGCAGCACCGACACCTCCCACTCCGGGTCCGGCACCGACAGCACCACGGACACGAACACCGGGACCGGCAGCGACACCGGCACGAACACCCGTACCGAAACGAACCCCCACACCGACACCGACACCGACACCGGTACCGGTACCGACGCGCCCACCCCCGTTGCTACCACCAGCAACAGCGCGCCGCCCACGACCAGTTCGGTACCGGACACGGATCCCGCGTCGGACACCGCCTCGCTGCCAGGCGACAACTCCGGTACCGACACCCCGGCACCGACCCCCGTGCACACCTCCTCGGACCTCTCCTCGAACCCGGCACCGGAGCCGGACAACACGCCCGAACCAACCTCCACCCCCGCTCCCGCCCCGGAACCCGTGGTCCTCACCCCCTCCGTCACGCCCAACTCCGCACCGGAGCCCGGGAGTTTCGCGGACGCGCGGGCCGGGGTGACGCCAACGGAGCGCAGTCACACCTGGGTCGACCCGGTCTCCCGGCCGCTCGGGGCAGACGGCACGCGCACCCAGTACGTCGTGCGGGCCGGGTTCGCCGTGCGGCGGTTCAGCCATGACGGGGAGCCGGTCACCGATCTCACCGTGACCTACCGGCTCACCGGCAACCCGAGCCTGGGGCCGCAGGTCGACGGGGTGCAGCAGCGGCTGACGGACGGTGTGCAGCGGGTGTTCAACACCCCGGGGCACAAGCTGGGGGACGGGAGCCGGCTGCACGTCACCGTCGTGCCGGCCGCACCCGGCGAGACACCGCACCTCGACGTCACGCTCACCGACCCGGCGGACGGCAATCCGGCCACCCATCACTCGTGGCCCGCCGACATCTCCGACGCCGACCTGGCCCACGAGGTCGGCCATCAGCTCGGCCTGCGCGACGAGAGCGGCTTCGACTCGGCGGCCCCGCACCGCGGCGGTACGGCCAGCCTGATGGGCGACCCCACGCGGTTCACGCCGGAGCAGGAACCGGCTTACGCGTCAGGCGGGTTGAGGCCTCGTCACCTCGCGCTGATCGGCACCCTGGTCGGCGACCCGGCGGACGACCCCCGGGGCACCGGTACCGGTCGGCGGGGTCCGGCCACGGGCGCGCCGGGTGCGGACCCGCCCGCCCCGGTCAAGCCCACCGCCGACGCGGCCGACACCGTGCCGACCCCGGTGGCCACCACGTCCACGTCCCTGCCCACGTCCACGCCCGTGACGGTGTCCCAGGACCCGACCACGCAGGACAGCGAACCCACCGACACCGACCCGACGGAGACCGTGACGGAGACCGCGCCCGCGGTTCTGCCGGTCCCCGAGATCACCCTGACCACCCCGGAGGGCGACACCACCGCGCCCACCGAGGTGGTGGCCGGCGGTGGACGCCGTCCCTCCTACCTCGGTGGCTACGGGCAGCGGCACGACGGCCAGATGGGCCTCGTACAGATGGAGCCGTTCTCGCCGGACCTGGTCGACGGGCTGCACCAGCAGGTGCTCGGCGCGCTCAACAGGCCCGCCGCGGGACCGGACGACCCGGTGCTCGCGCAGCTGCGGGACGTGCTGTCGGAGCAGCAGCTGACGCAGCACATGCCGTATCTGCGCAGCCTCGGCGGTCACCGGATCACCGTGTCGGTCAACGGTGTCGACCGGCAGGTGGACGTACGGCTGTCGCTCACCGGACGGCGGCCGTCGGCGCGGCAGGGCGCGCTCGACGAGAGCGATCCCGACAAGCACGTGGAGCGGCGCGGATACGGCACCCGGGAGATCGTCTCCTCGCAGCCGTCCGGCACGTTCTCGACGCTTCCGGTGCCGTGGACCGGTTCGAAACCGGAGGATTCGCAGGGCCCGGTCCGCGCCCTCGACCTCGCGCTGTCCGCGACCATCACCCACAACCAGGCGGACGGCTCGACCACCGTCACCCAGGTCGTGCAGACCACCAGCGCCCAGCGCAGCAACGAGCCCTCCCGCGCCTACGACTTCACCACCAACTGGCAGGTACGCGTGGCCGCCCCGGCCGCGAACACGGCGGTTGCCGTCGCCAACCCCGGTCCCGCGCACGGCTGGACCGCGGCACAGCAGCACGGGCCGGTCACCGGGTGGTTCCCGCAGCACCTCGTGGAGGCCCACGAGAATCCCGCGCAGGATCTGCCCGCCCCGGCCGACATCAAGAAGCTGCCGATCTACGGCGTGGACTCGGTGCTGAACCCGCGGCGGCTGTACGAGGGTGCCGCCGAGCACTTCCGGGACGACCTGGACACCACGTCCTCGGCCCAACTCGCGGACTTCCTCGACGAGTCGATCCTGCGGGGCACCCTGCCGATGCAGGTCGAGGGCGGGCTGTACTCGCAGGTGCTCACCGACGCGCGCGGACGTGCCGTCGGCATGATGCGGCTGGAGGCGGTCGTCAACCGGACCACCCCGGTGGCCAAGAGCCTCGACAAGAAGATCAACCTGGAGAGCCATGTCGTCAACACCGTCAAGAACGACCAGAACACCGCGTTCAACAGCGGGCTGAACCTCAGCGGCAGTCTCGGCCCGACCTTCACGAAAGACCACGAAGCGGGGCACTCGAACAACGCCCACGTCATCGGCGGCACCGTCAACGGCAAGCTCAGCGGCAGCTTCGCGACGCAGAACGTGTTCGGCACCAACGCCCTCGCGGGCACCATGCACGCGGTGCGCACCAACCGCAGCCATCTGCTGACCGAGGCGGACGTCACCTACACCCTCACCCTGATCCGGCCCAACGGCTCCATCTCAACTTACGCGCCAGGGACTTGGAGCCACGCTCTCGACCTGCGGGTGCTCAGCGCCGAGGACGCGGCGGGACACCCACCGGCCGAGGACGAGACGCGCGCGCTGCCGCACGAGCTGGCGACGCTGGAGTCGATCGGGCAGTCCACCGCGCCGCTCGGGGTGAAGGACGGCGAGGCGGAGCCGCTGTTCCGCGAGGCGGAGACCTGGCTGCGCGACGCAGGCTTCCTGCCACCGCCGGACACCGCCCCGCGCCGGAACGTGTTGGTGCCCGACGAGGCGCTGGTGCAGGCCCAGTTGAACAATCTGCGGCGGCTGCAGGAGCTGCGTTCCCCGCTCGGGCTGCGCGCGGCCACCGACTCCATGGTGGACGGCGGCCACTCGCTGTTCCTGGAGATCCCCGGGGTGGCCGGGCGGCGCCGGGTCCGGCTGGAGCTGGGCGCGCAGCGCGACCCGAACCTGCCGGTGGTGCACAGCACGGTGCTGCCCGACGTCCAGGTCATGGGCCTGGCGCAGGCGGGCGCCGGTGGCACCGGCCGGCGCGGCAACACCTACGGCGGGGGCGGCGGGGTCGGCGCCGGGCTCACCGCGCCCACCCCGCACGGCGGCACCTGGACCCTGAGCGCCACCGGCGACTACCAGTTCGTCGCCCAGGCCACGGTCGGCAACACCACCGGAACCACGCTCGGCCACGACCAGTTCTTCATCGGCAGCGGGCAGAACACCCACGAGTTCGAGGTACCGGCCCGCCTCACGCTCGACCTGTACGAGGGTTCGGGCCAGGAACCGGTGCGCCGGTTCGGCGAGGTGCAGGCGCCACGCGCCGAGGGCGACCTGGAGGCCGGTCAGCAGCCCCCCGGCGTGCGGGGCGTCGCCGGTCACATCCGGCTGGCCGTACCGCACGGGCGGACTGTGGACGCCGTGCAACCCGCCCCGGCCGGTGCGCCGTACACCGTACGGCGGCCGACGCCGCAGGACACGCAGCGGCTGGCCATGACGGACCCGGGGGGCACGCCGGTCGCGGGCGTGGTCCGTATCCCGGACGACGCGCTCATCGACGTGGTGCGCGGTTCGGCGGCGCTTGAGGACGCCTTCCGGCGGATCGTCACCGGCGTCGGTGCCGGTCCGCAGCCCAATGCCAACGCGAACCCGAACGCCAATGCCGCCAACGGCAACAACGCCGCCGGCGGGCCGGCCGCGCGTCCCGGGCCGGTCTCCCGGCTGGTGGACGGCGTCACCGGGTTCCTGAGCAGTTCGCTGGTCGGCAGTCCGGCCGCCGACACCACCACGGTCGGCGCCGAGTCCCGGATCGCCGCGCTCTCGCCCGGCTCGCTGATCGGCCGCGGACACCAGATCTTCAGCGGCACCTACGTCGTGGAGGGACTGACGCTGCCCGGGCTCGGTGCCGACGGTCAGCTCGCGATCGAGATCGAGGCCGTCGCCCACACGCCCCATCTCACGCACAGCGTCAACCAGTACCTGGAGACCGGCATCTCCACCACCGACTCGGCGCAGCAGCTCAAGGGCCTCAGCAAGACGAACCAGTTCGGCATCGGCGGCTCGGCGACCCAGAACAACCCGCCGACTCCCACCCCTGTGGAGGGGCAGCCCGCCGTCCCGGCCCGCACGCCGTCCCGCTTCAACCCGTCCGGGCGTTACCAGTACGACCGCAAGACCGACAAGCCCGACACCCTCAGCAGCAGCACCGGCACCAACCGGACGCCCACCCAGTCGGGCCTCCAGCACCGGATCACGGCCGATGTCACCTATCTGATCCGGGTACGGACCGGACGCCGCAACGTGGTCGCCAACTCCCTCGGGTACGGGCCCGGCGAGGACATCCAGCTCGCCGTGGACGTGCCGCGCGGGCTCCAGTTCCTGATGACGGAGAGTCAACTCCGGCGCGACGGACGGTGGATGGGCGCCTTCAATCCCCCCCTGCCCGCCCCGTCGGATACCGACCTGACCAGACCCACACTGCCCGACCGCTACATCCACGACGGCACCCTCGGCCTGGCCACGGTCAACTCGGTCACCGAGTTCTCCGCCCCGCCGGGGACCACGCGGGCCGAGCGACGCGATCGATTCCACAGCGAGACACGGGAGTTGGTGGAGCAGTACGCCCCCGGTGTGACCACCCCCGGCCACGCCTCCTATCTGCCCGGAGTCGCCGCGCTGATCGCCGACAACACCGGTGTCGCCGGCAAGCGGGCGCTGATCGGACGCGGCAACGGCCAGGCCAGGTTCACCTTCCGGCACCACCGGTTCGGCGGGGCGGCACTCGTCGAGGTGACGTTCTCGGCCCGCCCCGTCGGCGGCTCCGTGAACCGGCGCGGGGTGCTGGGCACCTCGGTGCCGGGCGACAAGTCCGGTATCGAGCAATGGGGTTCGCACACGGCGGAGGGCCGCTCGCTCTCCTCCTCCGTGGGCCGGACGCACCGGCTCACCGTCAACCCGACGGCCCGTTTCACCCGCCCCGACGCCGACGACCGCACCGACCGCCTCGGTCTCTCCGGCAATGTGGCCCGCTCCACCGCCAAGGTCGGCAAGCAGGGGCGCACCGCCGAGGACCGGTACTGGCTGCGCACCGACAGCGCCGCCGACTTCGACGGCCTGGACTACGAGCTGGTCGCCACGGTCCGCTCCACCCTGGTCACCGACTGGCCGCCCAACGTGCTGGGCGCGCTGGTGCAGCGCGGGATCATGGCCTGGGACGACGCCGACCCGCAGACCCGCTCCTGGTTGAGCCGCACCCTGTCCGGCGACTTCGGCGGCCAGGTCCGGATACCGGCCCAGGTGAGCCTGCGCTTCACCGGCAGCGAGACCAACCGCCCCCCGCTGCCCGCGCCCCCGCCGCCCGCGCTGGCCCGGGTCGACCCCCGTCAACAGCCCGGCGCACAGCCCGCGTTGCTCGACGCGGACCTGTTCCACCCGACCGGCTCGGTCCCCGTCTACGGCTTCGACGCCTGGACCCAGCTGTACACCGCCCTCGACGAGGTCGCCCCCCGCACCTCCAGCAGCTGGAACTCCCAGCCCGCCTCGAC
The DNA here is from genome assembly GCF_045162825.1 of Streptomyces prunicolor. Classification (NCBI taxonomy): domain Bacteria; kingdom Bacillati; phylum Actinomycetota; class Actinomycetes; order Kitasatosporales; family Streptomycetaceae; genus Streptomyces; species Streptomyces prunicolor. The sequence continues at coordinate 8,238,799 of NZ_CP108676.1, forward strand.
CTCCGACGAGAACGCGTCGGTGCGGCTCGGCGAACTCATCCAGGCGGGCACCCTGTCGCTGGACAACCCCCGGCAGGTCGGCGGCATGCTCTCGGGGATGCCCGGCGCGTATCCGACGCCCAACGGACCGAACCAACGGCCCACCCTCACCGTCTCGTTGTACCGGCCGACGGCGGTCAGCGACGGCGGCGACATCGCCGTCGACCGGCTGCGGATCAGCTCGCAGAACAGCAGCACGGTCTCCGGCGGCAACACCGCCGCCGGGCTGTCCCTGCCGTTCGTCGGGAGCACCGACGACCCCGACCGCTATCTCCTGGGCGTGACCCCGCCGGTGCTCCAACGCCCGGTGGACGCGAGCAACTTCGGCAGCGGAGTCTCCGGCGGGCGCCGCGACTGGCTCAAGACCGGCAGCACCAGCCTGCCCGCCGACGGCCGCGGCACCCGCAGCTACGAGGTCCGGGCCGACGTACACATCGAGGTCTCCGGCCCCGACGGCGTACGCCATGTCACCGGCACCGCCACGATCCGCATCGAGGAGCGCGACGCCCTCGGTCACGGCATCACCGCGCCCCGCCCGACACCCCAGGTCTACGACCTCCCGGCACTGCTCAGCCCCAACGCGCCGCAGGACTGGGCGGCGACCCAGCTGCCGCGGGTACGGAACGCCCTGAACGAGGGCGTCGACTTCACGGACGAGGGCTTCCAGTTCTGGGTGGCCACCGGCCCCGATCCGGACGGCTCCCGCCTGACCCTGGCCCTCTACGCCGCCTCCCGCGCGGCCCGGGACAACGGGCGCCCGGTGGAACTGGTCACCCGGGGCCCGGAGGGCCTGCGCATCTGGGCCTTCGACCCGGGCGGCACGCTGACGGGCGCGCCGACGGTGCGGACGGGGCCGGGGGACACGGCCCCTGGTACGGGTACGAGTGACACGGCCCCTGGTACGGGTACGGGGATCACGGGTACGGGCGACGGGGCCCCGAGCACGGGCAACGTGCCGCCCGGCACGGGGAGTTCGACTTCGGGCACCGCCACCGGTGTCACCGCCCTGGACCGGGCATGGGCGACCTTCGAGCAGGCCGCCACCGCGTTCGACCAGGCCGACAGGGACCACGGCAAGGCGCTCGACGACGAAGCCGCGGAGCGGAACCTGCGGGTCGAGGCGCAGGAGGTCCTGAACGAGGCGACGGCCGACTTGACGGAGGCGGCGGACAAGGCCACCCAGACCGAGACGGACGCCACCACCGCCGAGCAGGACGCGAACCGGGCCGAACAGGCCCTCCACGACCTCACCGACCGTACGGAGGCCCTGGTCGGCGGGATCACCCAGGCCCGCCTCGCGCTCGGCTCGCTCACCGACGCGGTCTCCGACGGCCAGCGCGCCGAGATAGACCTCAGCGCCCGCCTCAAGACCGCCCGCCGCGACCTGAGCGAACTCACGGCCCGCGCCGCCGCACCCCCGACGACAACACCCTCCGACTCCGGCGACCCGCAGAACGCGACCACGCCGCCCCCCGCGGCGGACCCCCATCTCACTCAGCGGATCGACGAAGTCACCGCAGAGGTCGGCCAGTTGGATGCTCAGCTCACCGCCGCGCGGGACGGGCTGGCGCGGGACCGCGCCACGCTCCAGGACACCAAGGCCGGTCTCGAACGGGACGAGGCGGCCCTGAACGAGGCTCGGGCGCAGCTCCCGGGAGTCCGGGACGAGGCCGGCACCCTGCGCGCGGACGCCAACGAGGCCCGCGGGCGGGCCGACAGCGCGGCCCTCGACCACGAGGACGCACGCGACATCCACGAGCAGGCGGAGCAACTGCTCGGTGGCATCAACGCCCAGATCGACAACGCCGTCGGCAGGCGCGTCGCCGCCTTGGCGAGCCGAGCGGCGGCGGAGACCCAACTGCTGGGCACCACCGGCCCGGTGCTGGCCGTCGCCCCCTCGACGCTGCCCACCTCACACTCGACCCTCGCCTCCATCGCCCCGCGCTGGCCGGGCTCGGGCCGCCCCCGCACGGCGGGCCCCTCCACCGGCAACACGCCCGGCCCCGACGGCGGGGTCACCCCCACGAACGCCAACTCCACCACCGCCAACTCCACCACCGCCAACTCCACCACCGGGAACGGGAATTCGGGGGGCGGCAACAGCTCGGACGCGACCAAGGATCCGACCACGTCCGACTCGACCACCTCCGACCCGACGTCCCCCGTCGCGCCGAAGGACACCTCGTCGACCGGCAACGACACCACCACGGACGGGAACCTGGGCGGCACCTCCGCCCAGGACAGCGCGTTCGACGTCCTGGTCGGCAACTCGGGTGAGGGCAGCGGCAGTACGACCGCCGACCTGCACGGCGCACCGACCGACACGGACACGACCAGCTTCACCCCGGACGAGACCGGCACCGACGCCAAGGGCAAGACCGGCGCCAAGACCGACGCCAAGGGCAAGGGCAAGGCCAAGGACGTCTCCGGCGTCGGCTCCACCGACCTGGCCCAGGACGACGCCGATCTGACGTCACCCGACCATGTGCGGGAGGCGCGAGGCCATGCGATCCCGACCGTCGGCGACGGCCGGTGCATGCTCTACGCGATCATCGGCAGCGACCCGGAGCGGGTCCGTGACCGGCTGCCCGGCCTGCGCACCGAGGCCCCGCAGACCTACGCCTGGCTCGGCCGGCCGAGCGAAGTCCGCCGGGATCTGGCCGAGTTCACCCAGTGGCACGGCGGCAACACCGCGATGCCCGAGGGCGGCCGACGGCTGCTGAACGTCGCCGACCGGCTGCGCACCCTCGCCGAGAACCGGCTGGACAGCGGACCCCCGTTGCCGCACGAGGTGGTGGGCCAGCTACGGCAGTCGCTCACGGAGTGGTTCTCGGATCGCACGGACAACATGACCAGGCCCCAACTCCGGGCGGCCCTCGACGAGTACGGCATCACAGAGGTGACGGAGCCGGAGCAGTTGGACGATCTCCCCACGCTCTACACACTGGCGGTGACCGAGAGGGGTGAGACCGTTCAGGCGGGGGCCGGCGCCCCGGCCATGTTCGCGGACCTGCGCGACAACGGCCAACTGCCCACGCTCGACGCCCTCACCGACGATCAGCTCCGCACCGTGCTCGGCCACGGATACACCGTCAGCACCGCCCAGTTCACCCCCGCCGAACTGAACCACGCGCGCGGCGCCGTCCAGAACTGGGCGCAGGTGTATGACGACGACGAGGGCGAGTTGTTCCTCCCACTGCTGGCGGACACCCTGGACGTGGCAGTGGAGACACTGCGGCCGATCGGGACGACCAACCGCGGCCCCGTCACCCGGGTCGGCCCGCACACGGCCACGCGGGTCCTGGAGGTCCACTACACGAGGTTCCCGAGCCACTACAGCGCCACCAACGCGGGCCCCCTCATCGAGGACCCGGCGGCCATCACCCCGTCCAACGCGCCCCGGGGTCCTGGGGATGCCAACAGCGTTCAGCCGGACGGCCGTTACCGTCCCGCGCCCACACGTAGCGCCGCCGACGACCGGCCCGCGTCGCTCGTCGTCGACCCGGCTCCGAAGGATTCCTGGCACGGCCTACGCTTCCACGCCCGCCCGGCCGTTCACTCGACCGAGCGGTTCGACGCGCACGCGGATCAGTCCAACGCGCCGCGCCCCGGGGTGTTGAGCGGTGCGACGACTCTTGTCCGCACTCAGATCCGTCGTATCCAGGCGCCCAACGGCACGTGGGTACGCGACTACACGCTCAACCTCCCGGTCACCACCGCGAACCCGGATCTCACCCAGCAGCTCAACGAGCGCATCACCGGTCTGCTGGACACACACCTCAACTCCGGCCTCGCGCTGCCGAGTTCAGGCGACCAGCTGCACATCAACCTGAACCTGATCGACGATCCCGCGCACCCCGAGGCGATCACCCTCACCAACACGTCAGACCCGGCCCGCGCAGACCAACTCCACCTCGACGCCAACCACTCGGACGCGGACCTCCTCCACGAAGTCCTGCACTACATGGGCCTGCCGGACGAGCAGCGCGACAACGACTTCCTGTTCCGCAACCACCCGAACAGCACCGCGGTTCGCACGACGGGCCTGATGGCCACGACCCAGACCCCCGTCCACATCCCGCGGCGCTACCTCCGCACGATCGAGAACGTCACCGCTTCCGGCCCCCAACTCCACGACCACACAGGCCAGGACGAAACCACCCCGCCCCAGAGCCCCGACACCACCCCCATCCCCACAGACAGCACCCTCACCTGGCCCACCTCCCAGGCCCCGACCGCCCTGCCACCCGCGCGGGGTCAACTCCCGTCGTCCTACGTGGCCTCCTACGGTGCGGTCCCGGACGGCACGGTCGGGTTGGTGTACGCGGAGCCGTTCTCGGACGAGGTGATCGCGGGGCTGCACGGTCAGGTCTACGAGGCGCTGGGGCTGGACCGTGACAACGCGCCCGAGTCGGTGCGCGAGCAGGTGACGGACTCCCTGAGCCGGGAGAACCTCGCGCTCCAACTGCCGTATCTGCGCTCGAACGGCGGTCACCGCGTCACCGTCCGGGTCGATGGTCGCGATCGCACCGTCGACGTACAGCTGACGCTCTCCGAGCCCCGTGCCTCGTTGCGGCAGGGGCGTTTCGACCCGCGTGACGCGGACAAGCATGTCGAGCGGCGTGGGTTCGGTACGCGGGAGAACTTCTCCAGTCAGCCGTCGGGCACCTATCGGACCTTCCAGGTGCCGTGGACCGGTTCGTGGCCGATCACGGCACCCACGGCGGTACGGGGTGTGGACGGGTCGGTCACTGCGGCCATCACGCACAACCAGGCGAGCGACGCCACCACGGTCACCCAGGCCATCCAGACCACGTCCTCCCAGCGGTCCAACGAGCCCTCGGATCCAGTGGAGTTCACCACCCGCTGGCGGGTACGCACCGGCGCCCCCGCGGTCACCGCCGCGCCCACCACGGCCCCGGCCGCGACGGCGACCCCGGCGCCCGTGCCCGACGGATGGGGTGCTGCGGAGTCGCACGGCCCCACCACGATCTGGTTCCCCCGGCACCTCACCACCGCCGACCCGGCGCCGGGTTCGCTGCCCGCACCCGCCGCGATGGCCGATCTTCCGCTCTACGGCGTCGACTCCGTGATCGACCCCAGGGCCCTGTACGAGCATGTCCACCAGACCTTCCACACCGATCTCGACGCCACCGCCGCCGGGCAGGTCTCCGACTTCCTTTCCGAGCAGGTGCTGCGCGGCACGCTGCCGATGCAGGTGGACGGCGGGATCTACTCGCCGGTCATCACCGACGCCGGCGGCAACGCGGTCGGCATGCTGCACCTGGTCACCGTGCCCACCGTCGGTACGCCGTTGCGGCAGAGCACCCCGGGTCAGATCAACCTCGAAAGCCACCTGGTCAACACGGCGAAGGTCGACCTCTCCTCGAAGTACACCAGCGGTATCGGCATCAGCGGCAGCGGTGCCGCCGCTCTCACCGGTGACCACAGCCAGGGACACCCGGACGCGTCCAGCACCATCGGTGGCAGTCTGGGCCTGCGCGGGCAGACGCAGGCGACCGTCACCAACACGTACAGCGCGAGCAGTTCCGCCGGCACGATGCACGCCATCCGCACCAACCGGGGCCACCTCCTCACCCCCTCCGGCGTCACCTACCAGGTCACCCTGATCCGGCCGGACGGCACCGAGACGGCGGCGCCCCCGCTCACGCAGGCGCACGGCATGGACCTGCGCGTCCTGAGCAAGGCGGACGCCACCGGGCACGCGCCGACCGACGACGAGATACGTGAACTCCCGGACTCCCTGGACCGGTTGGACGGCATCGGGCTGAGCGCGGCCCCGCTGGATGTGACCGGCACGGACGGCCTGTTCGACGAGGCCGAGACCTGGCTGCGCCGCGAGGGCTTCCTGCCGCCCGCCCCCACGGCCACGCGTCCCACCGGGATCGGCGCCCGCCTGAAGCAGGCGGCGCGGGACCACGAGCCCGAGCACCAGATCCGGTTGCACGCCCAGCTGAACAACCTGCGGCGGTTGCGTGAGGCCCGTTCCCGTACGGGTCTGCGTGCGGCTACAGACGCCATGGTGGACGGTGGGCACGCCCTGCACTTCGAAGTGCCGAACAGCACCGACACCGGCGTCCGTCGGGTCCGGCTGCTGCTGACCGCCGAGCGTGACACCCCGCAGGCCAGCACCCACAACCTGGTGCTGCCGGGCATCCAGGTCATGGGTCTGGCCCAGATGGCGGGCAGCGACGCCGAGCAGCGGGGCGAGTCGTACGGCGCCGCGCTCGGACCGATGGCCAGCGTCAGCGGACCGCTGGGTGTCTGGGGGTCCATCGGGTTCGGGGCCGACTACCAGTACGGCCACCAGGTCACCCACGGCGACACCGTGGGCGGCGCCACCTCGCACGACCAGTTCTACATCGGCACCGGCCAGGACAGCCACGACTTCGCGGTGCCGGTGCGGTTGGCCCTGGACGTGTACGCGGACGACACCGATCAGCCCAGCCAACGGTTCGGGCAGAACGTCAACCAGGCCCTCGCCTCGGAAGCGGAAGCGGAAGCGGACGCGGATGGGGATGCGGATGCGGATGCGGACCCGGCCGTCCCTGCGGACCCGGCCGTGGCCGGTGCGCCGCCCGTCGCTGCCGTGCCGCCAGTCGTCCATCCGCCGACGGTCGCCGGCACGCTGCGGCTCGCGGTGCCGCACGGCCGTACCCAGGCAGCGTCGGTGATCCCCGCGGCGCCCGCCGCACGTGCCGACGGGGCGCCGCGCCCGACCAACGTGGTCGACATGGCCCGGCTCGACGCGACCGACGCCGACGGCGTCCCGCGCCAGGACCTGGTGCGGATACCGGACGACGCGCTGATCGACACCGTGCGCGGCGCCGCGGCCATCGAGTCGGTCTTCCGGCGGGCCGCCGCGGAGATCCGCAACCAGGCCCGGCCGACACCCCCCGCCGACACCGGCACGGGCCCGATCCTCCCGGTCACCGCCCCCGGCGTGCCGCTCGCCCCGTCCACCACCGGTACGTCCACGGGCACCGCCCCCGCCCCGGCCGCCACTCCGCCCGCACGCGACGGCATCTCCCCGCTCGCCGGGCACGGGCTGACGGACAGCAGGACGCGGGCCGCCGAGACCCGGCACGCCGCGATCACCCCGGGCAGTCTCATCGCCCACGGCCACGAACTGTTCAAGAACTCCTACATAGTTGAAGGCCTGAGCCTGCCGGGGACGCTCGCTGACGGCCAGTACTCCCTGGAGATCCAGGCCGTCGCGCACGGACCCCGACTGCTGGACACCACCCGGCAGTACCTGGAGACGGGCGTCTCGGCCACCGACAACGCCCAGCAGCTCAAGTCCCTCGGAAAGTCGCACCAGTTCGGCGGCAGCGGGGTGCTCACCCAGAACCCGCCCACCCAGCCCGCGGGCCCGGCGAACGCGGCCGGGCAGGGCAACACCGGCCCGGAGTCGGACGGTTCGGTCTCCACCAGCCAGACCAGCGGCAAGTCGTACAAGGGCCTCTTCAACCCCTCGGCACGGCTCGGCTATGTCGCCCGCACCGACACCGCCGACACCCTCTCCGCCAGTACGGGCGTCAACCGCACCCCCACCGAGAGCGGCGACCTGCACCGGGTGGTCGCCGACGTCACCTACTTCGTCACGGTCCGCGCGGGCTCCCGCGCCCTCCTCAACGGCGTCGGCGGGCCCGTCCCGACAGGCCCCGTCACCCGTCTGACCACGACCGGCTCCGGCTCCCGCCCGCTGCTCACCGGAGGCGGCGAGCACGGCACCATCGCCCCCGTCACCTTCGCGGTCGACGTCCCGGACGGCCTGCAGTTCCTCATGACCCAGGGCCAACTCGCCCGCGACGCACGGTGGATGGGCTCGGTGGACGGGCTCGCCCCCGCGCCCGCACCGACCCTGACGGCGGCCCTCCCGGCGCCGTACACCCGCAACCGCGAACTGGGCCTCGGCGGGGTCCTCTCGGTCATCGAGTACGACCGTCCCGTCGCCGCCCCCGTCCCCTCGACGGGGCCCACCGCCGGCCACATCCCGTTGCAGTCGGTCAACCAGAGGGAGCGGCGCGGGCAGGTCGGGCGCGTGCTGCTGGCGCTGGTGGAGGCCGAGGCACCCGGAGCCGTCACCCCGGGGCACTCCGGCTACCAGCAGGGCGTGCACAGCCGTATCGCGCAGCTCACCTCGTCCGGCGGGCTGCGGTCGCTGCCCGGGCGCGGTCCGGACGGCACTCCGCGCCGGTCGACCACCCGCTTCCACTTCCGCCACCACGGCTTCGGCGGTGAGCGGTTGGTCGAGGTCACGCTGACGGCGGTGCCCCGGCGGACCCAGAACCTGGCCGCCGTGCAGGGTTCCTCGACCCCGGGCTCGGGTCTCGAACAGTGGCAGTCGCACACCGCCGCGGGCCGCACCACCACCCGCGCCTCCGTCCGGCAGAAGCAGCTCCCGGTCACCCTGACCACCCGCTATCTCCGCCCGAACCAGGGCCCCGACCCGTCCAAGACGGACCGCGCGGCGCCCGTGTTCACCCCCCAGTCGGCCACCAGCATCTCCGCCCGGCGGGCGACCACCGCCGACAACCGCTTCTGGCTGCGCACCGACAACGGCGCCGACTTCGACGGCCTCCAGTACGACTACGAGGTATCCGTCCGCTCGGCGCTGGTCGCCGACTGGCCGCCCAACGTCATCGGCGGTCTCATCCAGAACGGCGTCATCGCCTGGTCCGACGCGGACGGCGACGCACGCCGGTGGATGAACGCACTGCTGGCCCGGGGCACCCCGCGCACCGGCAGCGTCCCGGTCACTGTGACGCTGCGCTTCACCGGCACCGAGACCAACCCGCTCGTCGGGCCGGTTCCGGTGAACCCCCCGTCCGTCGTCTCCGACACCGACCCGCGCAACACCGTGCTGCCGCTCGGCCCCGCCACCCGTCCGTATCTCGCCGACGCGCAGATGTTCCACCCGGTGGGGCCGACCCCGGCGTTCCACTTCGACGGCTGGGCGCACCTGGGGACGGCGCTGAACGACGTGGCGCCGCGCGGTGGTCAGAGCTGGCACTCGCAGGTCACCTCCGTCTCGGTGGAGGGGCAGGCGGTCCGGCTCGGTCAGTTGATCCAGGCGGGACGGGTCTCCCTCGACCGTCCCCGGTTGGCCGCCGACCTCACCCGCAAGATGCCCGGCACCACACCCTTCGAGGGGGCGCCGGGACAGGCCCCGTCGATCGCGGTCACGCTCTACAACCCGCGCCGTTCCACCCACGCCGACGACGTCACCCTCGACCAGCTCCACAACACGACCGACACGGTGAGCACCGCCGCCGGAGCCGACCACTCCCTCGCCACCTCGTACACGCAACTCCTCAGTGGTGACGACGACAACCAGGAGATCGCCGGGATCAGCGTGCCGCTCGCCCAGCGGCAGACCCAGCCCTCCACCTTCGGCGGCACCACCACCGGCAGCCGCCGTGACTGGCTCAAGACCGGCAGCACCTCCGCACCGGCCAACGGGGCCCGGGGCACGCGCAGTTACGTCGTCGACGTCGACGCACACCTGCTGGTCGAGGGACCCGAGGGCACCCGCCATGTCACCGGCACGGTCACCCTCCGCGTCGAGGAACGCGACCTCCTAGGCCACGGTCTCCTCACCCCGGCCGAGACCCCGCCGAACCTCTACGACCTTCCGGCGCTCGTCCCCGACTGGGCCACCGCCGAGCCGCACACCCTGCCCGAGCGCCTGCACTCCGCGATCCCGCCCGGCAGTGACGGCGTTCAGTTCTGGGTGGCCCTCGGCGCCGATCCGGACGGCGAACACCTCGGCCAGGCCCTCTACATGGCCTCCCGTACGGCCGTGCTCGGCAACCGCCCGCTGGAGCTGATGACCCGCGACCCCCAGGGCATCCGGCGTTGGGAGTTCACGCCCGAAGGCGCCCTCGTCACCGACGACCCCGACCTCACCACCGCGTGGACCGCGTTCCACGCCCAGGCCGAACTCCTGCACACCGCCACCGACACCCTCACCGACAGCCCGCAGCGGCTGAACCTCCTCACCGGCGCCCTCCAGCAGGCCAACCGGACGCACACCGCCGCCGTAGCAGCCCATGGGAAGGCGGAACTCGCGGTCACGAACGCGACCGCCGCCCACAAACAGGCGACGCGGACGGCCGCCGAGTCCGCCAAGGCCGCGCGCGAGGCCGAGGCACTGGTCGCACGGCTGAAGCGGGACCTCGCGGAAGCCCGCAACACCGTCACCACCCTGCCGTCGGTCATCGAGCGGCACGAGCGGGACGAGACGAAGGGCCGCCACGACCTCCAGACCGCCCTGGCCGCGCTGACGCGGGCCGAGAACACCGTGCGCGAAGAACGCGCCGCCGCCGCACGGGCCGCCGCCGAACAGGCCGCGAAGAACGGGCAGCCGAGTCCCGCCCCCGCCCCCGTACCGGCTCCCGTGGTACCGGGCACCCCGCGCTCCCACGCCCCCGCGGCCGACGTCGCCGACGACTCCCGGGTGCGGGCCACGGTCCCCGCGATCACCGCCGCCGAGAGCGCGATCCAGCAGGCCACCGACCAACTAGCCGCGCAGCGGCCGGTGTTGGCGATGGCGCAGCGCGTCGTCGACACCGTCCCGGCGCGCATCAGCGAGGAGGAGGGGAACCACGCGGAGGCCGTGGAGGAGGCGCAGGAAGCAGCGGCAGCCGCAGTCGTCACGGCTCGCAACCTCCAGGTCGCCACGCAGGACGAGACCGTCGCCCAGGGCCTGGTGACCGCGGCCGAGACCGAGGTCGACCGGCGCAACGGGCAGGTCGCCGCCGCCGTCACCGCGCAAATGCAGGCCGCCGCCGACCAGATGGCGGCCACCGCCGCCCTGCCGGACCTGTCCAGCGACGTCCAGGACAGCGCCCCCACCCCCGAACAGTCCCTGCGGACCACCTTCGCCACCACCCCGCCGCGCTGGCCCGCCCCCGACGCCCGAGCCACCCCCCTCCCGGCCGGCGGCCAGACCCACACCCCCGCGCCCGCCACCGGCACCGGCACCACCGACGCCGGGACCACCGGGACCACTGGGACGAACCCCGACACGTCCCCGTCCACGCCCGCACCGACCACGTCGAAACAGCAGCCGAAGAAGAGCGCACCGCCCAAGTCCGGTACGAGCAGCGCCAAGACGGACAAGACTGCAGGTAAGTCCGGTAAGTCCGGTAAGTCCGGCACGTCCGGCACGTCCGGCAAGGGCAAGAAGTCGGCCACCGACAAGGCGGACAAGAACAAGAAGCCGGCCACCGACAAGAGCACGAGCAAGGACACCGCCAAGAGCACCGGCGTCAACAAGAGCACCGGCGTCAACAAGGGCAAGGGCGTCGACAAGGGCAAGGGCAAGGCCCCGGCCCCCGGCACGACCTCGACCACCACCGCCTCGACCCCGCCGTCCCCCTACGTCACCCCCACCGGCAACGCCGTCCCGACCCCCGGCGACGGCAACTGCCTCCTGTACGCCGTCATCGGCAGCGCGCCACACCTGGTCCGCACCCATCTGCGGCGGGCCGCCCCGGGTGGCCTCAACGCGGGTACCGACAACTGGCTCGCCCGGCCCGACGACGTACGGCAGACCCTCACGACGGTGACGCAGGATCCGCAGAGCACGGACCAGGGAGCAGGCCATCTCCGGTTCGTGCAAAGGGAGTTGCAGAACCTGGTGCAGGCCCGGCTGGCAGCGGCACGCGACGGCAGCCGACCGCTTCCGCCGCAGGTGCTCGGCCAGCTCCGGGGCGTCCTCGTCGTTCCCTTCACGACGCGGGTCCAGGGCCTGTCCGACACCGAGGTCACCGGCCGACTGGCCCACTACGGCATCCAGGGCGTCACGCAGGCAGAGGACCTGGACCCGGTCGACCTCCAGGCCCGCTATCTGCAGGCTGTCTCGACGCCGGGCGCACCGCCCGCACCGGTGGGCGCCGCGCCGAGCAACCGGCGGATGTTCGCCTATCTGCGTGCGGTGGACGGGCTGCCGACGCTCACCGACATGACACCGGACGAGCGCCGTTCGCTGTTGATCGCCGGCTACCACCGGAGCACCGCCCCCCTCACCGGGGAAGAAGCGACCCTGCTCGAAAACGCGGTGCGCAACTGGTCGAACGCGTGGGCGCACCCGGTCGGCGACACCTTCCTGCCCTTGCTCGCCGACACCCTCGACGCCCCGATCCACGTCTTCCAGCCGGTGCCGGACCCGCTGGCCGCGGCCAACGCCGGTCCCCGTGGCATCGCGCTGCGCTACGGCCCGACCACCGACACGCCCGCGCTGGAGGTCCACTACACGGGCCTGAACCACTACAGCGCGAGTGACGCGGGTCCGGCTGCCCTCACCCCGCCGAACGCGCCTCGGGGTCCTGGGGACGTCAACAGCGTTCAGCCGGACGGGCGTTACCGTCCCGAGCCGACCCGCGATGCCGTCGACGACCGTCCCGCGTCGCGTGTCGCCGACCCGGCTCCGAAGGACTCCTGGTTCGGTCTGCGTCCGCACGCCCGTCCCGCTGTTCACAGCACGGAGCGGTTCGATGCGCACGCGGATCAGTCCAACGCGCCGCGCCCCGGTGTTCTGAGCGGTGCGACGACTCTTGTCCGGACTCATATCCGTCGTATCCAGGCGCCCAACGGCACGTGGGTGCGGGACTACACGCTCAACCTCCCGGTCACCACCACTGACCCCGCCCGCACCCAGCAACTCCAGGACCGCATCACCGGTCTGCTGGACACGCACCTCAACTCCGGCCTGGCGCTGCCCGGTTCAGGCGACCAACTGCACATCAACCTCAACCTGATCAGCGACCCTGATCACGCCGAGGCGATCACCCTCACGGACTCCGTGAACCCGGCCCGCGCCGACCAACTCCACCTGGACATGGGCCATTCCGACGAGGACCTGCTCCACGAGGTCCTGCATTACCTCGGTCTGCCCGATGAACAGCGTGACAACGACTTCCTGTTGCGCAACCACCCGAACAGCACGGCGGTCCGTACGACGGGCCTGATGGCGACCACGCAGACCCCCGTTCACATCCCGCACCGCTATCTCCGCACGATCGAGAACGTAACCGCGTCCGGTCCTCAACTCCACGACCACGCAGGCCAGGACGAGACGACCCCCGTCCTGGACCCCGACACCACCCCCATTCCCGCGCAGGACACACCTACCTGGCCCGCTTCCCAGGCCCCGACCGCGCTACCGCCCGCGCGGCGCCAGTTCCCGTCGTCCTACGTGGCCTCCTACGGTGCGGTCCCGGACGGCACGGTCGGGTTGGTGTACGCGGAGCCGTTCTCGGATGAGGTACTGGAGGGGCTGCACGGCCAGGTCTACGCGGCGCTCGGGTTCCGCCGTGACAACGCGCCCGAGTCGGTGCGCGAGCAGGTGCAGAGTGAGCTGAGCCGGGGGAACCTCGCGCTCCAACTGCCGTATCTGCGCTCGAACGGCGGTCACCGCGTCACCGTCCGGGTCGATGGTCGCGATCGCACCGTCGACGTACAGCTGACGCTTTCCGAGCCCCGAACTTCGTTGCGGCAGGGGCGTTTCGATCCGCGTGACGCGGACAAGCATGTCGAGCGGCGCGGGTTCGGTACGCGGGAGAACTTCTCCAGTCAGCCGTCGGGCACCTATCGCACGATCCAGGTGCCGTGGACCGGGTCCTGGCCGATCACGGCACCCACCGCGGTGCGGGGTGTGGACGGTTCGGTCACGGTGGCCATCACGCACAACCAGGCCAGTGACGCGACGACCGTCACGCAGGCCGTCCAGACGACCTCTGCCCAGCGGTCCAACGAGCCTTCTGATTCTGTGGAGTTCACGACTCGCTGGCGGGTACGTACCGGTGCCCCCATGGTCACCGCCGCGCCGGCCACCGCGCCCGTGCCCGACGGGTGGGGTGCTGCGGAGTCGCACGGTCCCACCACGATCTGGTTCCCCCGGCACCTCACCACCGCCGACCCGGCGCAGGGTTCGTTGCCCGCGCCCGCTGATCCGGCCGATCCGACCGCTCTTCCGCTCTACGGTGTCGACTCGGTGATCGACCCTCGGGCCTTGTACGAGCATGTGCACCAGACGTTCCACGCCGATCTGGATGCCACCGCCGCCGGGCAAGTCGCCGATTTCCTCTCCGAGCAGGTGCTGCGCGGCACGCTGCCGATGCAGATCCACGGCGGGATCTACTCGCCGGTGATCACCGACGCCGGCGGCAACGCGGTGGGCATGCTGCGGCTGATCACCGTGCCCGCCGTCGGTACGCCGTTGCGGCAGAGCACCCCGGGTCAGATCAACCTCGAAAGCCACCTGGTCAACACGGCGAAGGTCGACCTCTCGTCCAGGTACACCAGCGGTATCGGGGTCAGTGGCAGCGTTGCCGTGGCTCTCACCGGTGACGACAGCCAGGGACACCCGAACGCCTCGCGCACCATCGGCGGCAGTGTCGGTCTGCGCGGGCAGACACAGGCGACCGTCACCAACACGTACGGCGCGGGCAGTTCCGCCGGCACGATGCACGCGGTCCGCACCAACCAGAGCCATCTGCTCGCCCCCACCGCCGTCACCTACCAGGTCACTCTGATCGGGCCGGACGGCACCGAGACGGCGGCGCCGCCGCTCACCCAGGCGCACGGCATGGACCTGCGGGTCCTGAGCAAGGTGGACGCCGCCGGGCATGTGCCGGCCGCCGACGAGATACGTGAACTCCCGGATTCCCTGGACCGGTTGGACGGCATCGGGCTGAGCGCGGCCCCGCTGGACGTGACCGGCACGGACGGTCTGTTCGAGGAGGCCGAGACCTGGCTGCGCGGGGAAGGTTTTCTGCCGGCTCGTCTCACCGGGATCGCCATGGCGCGGAATCTCGAACCCGAGCACCAGATCCGGTTGCACGCCCAGCTGAACAACCTGCGGCGGCTGCGTGAGGCCCGTTCCCGTACCGGGTTGCGTGCCGCCACCGATGCGATGGTGGACGGCGGGCATGCCCTGCACTTCGAGGTGCCGAACAGTACGGACACCGGTGTTCGTCGGGTCCGGCTGCTGCTGACCGCCGAGCGTGACACCCCGCAGGCCAGCACCCACAACCTCGTGCTGCCGGGCATCCAGGTCATGGGTCTGGCGCAGATGGCGGGCAGCGACGCCGAGCAGCGCGGTGAGTCGTACGGCGGTGTGGTCGGACCGATGGCCAGTATCAGCTGGCGGCTGCCCAGTTGGGGGTCCATGGGGTTCGGGGCCGACTACCAGCTCGGCGGGCAGGTGACCCACGGTGACATGGTGGGCGGCGCCACCGGGCACGACCAGTTCTTCATCGCCACCAACCAGCACAGCCACGACTTCGGGGTACCGGTACGGCTGGCCCTGGACGTGTACGCGGACGACACCGATCGGCCCAGCCAACGGTTCGGGCAGAACGTCAACCGGGCCCTCGCCCAGGCCCAGGCTCCGGCTGTCGCTGCGGCCCCGGCTCCGGCCGTGGCCGGTGCGACGCCCGTCGCCCCCGCGACCGTCGTCCATCCGCCGACGGTCGCCGGCATGCTGCGGCTCGCGGTGCCGCACGGCCGTACCCAGGCAGCGTCGGTGATCCCCGCGGCGCCCGCCGCACGTGCCGACGGGGCGCCGCGCCCGACCAACGTGGTCGACATGGCCCGGCTCGACGCGACCGACGCCGACGGCGTCCCGCGCCAGGACCTGGTGCGGATACCGGACGACGCGCTGATCGACACCGTGCGCGGCGCCGCGGCCATCGAGTCGGCCTTCCGGCGGGCCGCCGCGGAGATCCGCAACCAGGCCCGGCCGACACCCCCCGCCGACACCGGCACGGGCCCGATCCTCCCGGTCACCGCCCCCGGCGTGCCGCTCGCCCCGTCCACCACCGGTACGTCCACGGGCACCGCCCCCGCCCCGGCCGCCACTCCGCCCGCCCGCGACGGCATCTCCCCGCTCGCCGGGCACGGGCTGACGGACAGCAGGACGCGGGCCGCCGAGACCCGGCACGCCGCGATCACCCCGGGCAGTCTCATCGCCCACGGCCACGAACTGTTCAAGAACTCCTATGTCGTGGAGGGCCTGAGCCTGCCGGGGACGCTGGCGGACGGCCAGTACTCCTTGGAGATCCAGGCGATCGCGCACGGACCCCGGCTGCTGGACACCACCCGGCAGTACCTGGAGACGGGTGTCTCCACCACCGACAGCGCCCAGCAGCTCAAGTCCCTGGGCAAGCCGAAGCAGTCGGGCGGCACCGCGGTGCTCACCCAGAACCCGTCCACGGTGCCGGCGGGGCAGGGCAACACCGGTCCAGAGTCGGACGGTTCGGTCTCCACCAGTCAGAGCGCCGGCAAGCCGAACAAGATTCAGTTCAACCCGGCGGTACGGATCGGTCATGTCTCCCGTACCGACACCGCCGACACGCTCGCCGCCAGCACCGGCGTCAACCGCACGCCCACGGAGAGCGGCGACCTGCACCGGGTGGTCGCCGACGTCACCTATGTGGTCACGGTCCGCGCGGGCTCGCGCACCCCGGCCAACGGGCTCGGCGAGTCCGGCACGGTCGACCCCGTCACCTTCGTGGTCGACGTCCGGGACGGCCTGCAGTTCCTCATGACCCAGGGCCAACTCGCCCGCGACGCACGGTGGATGGGCTCGGTGGACGGGCTCGCCCCCGCGCCCGCACCGAGCCTGACGGCGGCCCTCCCGGCGCCGTACACCCGCAACCGCGAACTCGGCCTCGGCGGAGTCCTCTCGGTCATCGAGTACCAGAGGCCCGCCGCCCCGGCCACCGTCGCCGGCGGCGCGATCCAGCTGGCCCCGGTCAACCGGCGGGAGCGGCGCGGCCAGGTCCGGAGCGAGCTGCTGGCGCTGGTCGAGATCGAGGCACCCGGAACGTTCACCCCTGGGCACTCCGGTTACCAGCCCGGTGTGCACAGCCGTATCGCGCAGCTCACCTCGACCGCCGGACTGCGATCCCTGCCCGGGCGCGGTCCGGACGGTACCCCGCGCCGGGCCACCACCCGCTTCCACTTCCGCCATCACGGTTACGGCGGTGAGCGGTTGGTCGAGGTCACGCTGACGGCGGTGCCCCGGCGGACCCAGGATCTGACCGCCGTACTGGGTTCCTCGACGCCCGGCTCGGGTCTCGAACAGTGGCAGTCGCACACCGCCGCGGGCCGCACCACCGCCCGTGCCTCGGTCGGGCAGATTCAGCTCCCGGTCACCCTGACCAACCGTTATCTCCGTCCGAACCAGGGTGCCGACGAGTCGAGGACGGACCGGGCCGCACCGGTGTTCACCCCGCAGTCGGCCAGCAATGTCTCCGTCCGGCGGGCGACCACGGCCGACAACCGGTTCTGGCTGCGTACCGACAACGGCGCGGACTTCGACGGTCTGGAGTACGACTACGTTCTGTCGGTCCGCTCGGCGCTGGTCCTCGACTGGCCGCCCAACGTCATCGGCGGTGTCATCCAGAACGGTGTCATCGCCTTGTCCGACACGGACGTTGACAGACGTCGGTGGATGGACGCACTGCTGGGCCGGGCCGATGCGCGCACCCGCACGGTCCCGGTCAGTCTGACGCTGCGTTTCACCGGCACCGAGACCAACGCACCCGTACCGCCGGCCACGGTGACCGCCCCGTCCCTCGTCTCCGGCGTCGACCCGCGCAACAGAGTGCTGCCCGGCCCTCCCCCCACCGCGTATCTCGCCGACGCGCAGATGTTCCACCCGGTGGGGCCGACCCCGGCGTTCCACTTCGACGGCTGGGCGCAGCTGGCGACGGCACTGAACGACGTGGCGCCGAGCACCGGCCGGGCCTGGCACTCGCAGGTCACGTCCGTGTCGGTGGAGGGGCAGGCGGTCCGGCTGGGGCAGTTGATCCAGGCCGGGCGGGTCTCCCTCGACCGTCCCCGGCTGGGCGCGGACCTCACCGGCGAGTTGCCCGGCAGCACGCCGTTCGAGGGGGCGCCGGAACAGCCCCCGTCGATCGCGGTGACGCTCTACAACCCGCGCCGTTCCACCCACGCGGACGACGTGACCCTCGACCAACTGCACAACACGACCGACACGGTGAGTACAGCCGCAGGTGCCGACCACTCGCTGGCCACCTCGTACACGCATCTCCTGAGCGGTGACGACGACAACCAGGAGATCGGCGGCATCAGTGTTCCGCTGGCCCAGCGGCAGACCCAGCCGTCCGCTTTCGGTGGCACCACCACGGGCAGCCGTCGCGACTGGCTCAAGTCCGGCAGCACCTCCGCACCGGCCAACGGGGCGCGCGGCACGCGCAGTTACGTCGTCGACGTCGACGCGCACCTCCTTGTCGAGGGACCGGAGGGCACCCGTCACGTCACCGGCACGGTCACCCTCCGGGTCGAGGAACGCGATGTCCTCGGTCACGGTCTCCTGACCCCGGCGGAGACCCCGCCGAACCTCTACGACCTTCCGGCGCTCGTCCCCGACTGGGCCACCGCCGAGCCGTACACGCTGCCCGACCGTCTGCACTCCGCGATCCCCGCCGGCAGTGACGGTGTTCAGGTCTGGGTGGCCCTCGGCGCAGACCCGGACGGCGAACACCTCGGCCAGGCCCTCTACCTGGCCTCGCGTACGGCCGTGCTCGGGAATCGTCCGCTGGAGCTGATGACCCGCGACCCCGAGGGCATCCGCCGCTGGGAGTTCACCCCCGACGGTGCCCTCGTCACCGACGACACGGCCCTCGTCGCGGCGTGGACGCCTTTCCACGCCCAGGCCGAGCTCCTGCACTCCGCCACCGAGACCCTCGCCGATATTCCGCGGCGGCTGAACCTCCTCTTCGCCTCTCGCAGGCAGGCCAACCGGACGCACACGGCCGCCGTGGCGACCCACCGGCAGGCGCAGGCCGTGGTCACCGCCGCGGACACCGCCCACGAAGCGGCGGCGGAGACGGCCGCCGAGTCCACCGAGGCCGAGCGCGAGGCCGAGGAGCTGGTCGCAGGGCTGAAACGGAAGCTCGCGGACGCCCGGCAGGCCGAGACGACACTGCTGTCGGCGATCCCGGCGAACGAGCTGAAGGAGACCCAGGGGCAGCAGCAACTCCGGACGGCCCTGGCCGCGCTGACGCGGGCCGAGAACACCGCGCGCGAACAACGCGCCGCCGCCGAACAGGCCGCGCAGGACGGGCAGGAACGGCAGGACGGGCCGTCCAGTCCCGTTCCCGCCCCGCCCGGCACCGCGCGCTCCCACGCCCCCGCGGCCGACGTCGCCGACGACCCCGGGGTTCAGGACACGGTCCGCGCGATCACCACCGCTGAGAACGCGATCCAGCAGGCCACCGAACAGCTCAGGACCGACCGGGCGGCGCTGGTAACGGCGCGGAAGACCGTCGCCGACGGACCGGGTGACATCCGCAGGGCGGAGGAGGTCCACAAGAAGGCCGTGGAGAAGACAGGGCAGGACGCGAATGCTCTGCTCGTCGAGGAAGAGAACCTGCGGGTCGCCAGGGAACGCGCGGCAGTCGCCGAGGCGGGGGTGACCGAGGCCCGGACCGAGGCCGACCGCCAGGAGCGGCTGGTCGTCGACACCGTCGCCGCGCAGGTGCGGGCCGGCGACGGCCTGGTGGCGGCCACCGACGCGCTGCAGGGCCTGTCCGCCGCCGTCCAGAACAGCGCTCCGACCCCCGAACAGTCCCTGCGGACCACCTTCGCCACCACCCCGCCGCGCTGGCCCGCCCCCGGCGTCCCGGCCGCGCCCCTGCCGGCCGGCGGCCAGACCCACACCCCGGCGCCCGCCACCGCCACCACGGGGACGAACCCCACGACGCCCACACCGACCACGTCGAAACGGCCGCCGAAGAAGAGCGCACCGCCCAAGTCCGGTACGAGCGGCGGCAAGAACACCGGGACCGACAAGAACGCGAGCAAGAGCAAGACCAAGGCCGCCCGCGTACAGCCGCCCCGGCCGCACGCCACGCCGACGGCCGCCGCGCTGTCCCCGTACGTCACCCCCAACGGCCGCGCCGTCATGACCCCCGGCGACGGCAACTGCCTCCTGTACGCAGTCATCGGCAGCGCACCGCACCTGGTCCGCACCCGCCTACAGCAGGCCGACCCGGTCCTCGCCCCGCGCACCGCCGGCTGGCTCGCCCGGCCCGACGAGGTACGGCAGACCCTCACGACACTGGCGGCGGACCCGGGGACCCACAACCTGGCAACAGACCATCTGGAGGTCGTGCAGCAGGGGTTGCAGAACCTGGTGCTGACCCGGCTGGTGGCGGCGGGCGACGGCAGCCGGCCGCTCCCGCCACAGGTGCTCGGCCAGCTCCGGGGCGTCCTCGCCGACGGCTTCGCCGGGACGGTGCGGAGCATGTCCGACACCGACGTCGACAACGGACTGGCCCGGTACGGCATCCAGGGCATGACGCGTGCCGAGGACCTGCACCCGGACGACCTCCAGGCCCGCTATCTGCAGGCCGTCTCGACGCCGGGCGCACCGCCCGCACCGGTCGGCGCCGTACCGAGCAACCGGCAGCTGTTCGCCTACCTCCGCGCGGTGGACGCACTGCCGACGCTCACCGACATGACACCGGACGAGCGCCGTTCGCTGCTGACCGCCGGCTACCACCGGAGTACCGCCCCCCTCACCGCGTACGAGGCGGGCGAGCTCGGCCACGCGGTGAGCAACTGGTCCACCGAGTGGGAGAACCCGCTCGGCGACACCTTCCTGCCGCTGCTCGCCGACACCCTCGACGTCCCGATCCACGTCTTCCAGCCGGTGTCCGACCCGCTCGACGGCGCCACCGCGACCGTCGTTCCCCAGGGCATCGTGCTGCGCTACGGCCCGACCACCAACACGCCCGCGCTGGAGGTCCACTACACGGGCCTGAACCACTACAGCGCGAGTGACGCGGGTCCGGCTGCCATCACTCCGTCGAACGCGCCTCGGGGTCCTGGGGATGTCAACAGCGTTCAGCCGGACGGGCGTTACCGTCCCGCGCCGACCCGCGATGCCGCCGACGACCGTCCCGCGTCGCGTGTCGCGGACCCGGCTGCGAAGGACTCCTGGTTCGGTCTGCGTTCGCACGCCCGTCCCGCTGTTCACAGCACGGAGCGGTTCGATGCGCATGCGGATCAGTCCAGCGCGCCGCGCCCCGGTGTTCTGAGTGGTGCGACGACGCTCGTCCGGACCCAGGTTCGTCGTATCCAGGCGCCCAACGGCACGTGGGTGCGGGACTACACGCTCAACCTCCCGGTCACCACCACCGGCCCCGCCCGCACCCAGCAACTCCAGGACCGCATCACCGGTCTGCTGGACACGCACCTCAACTCCGGCCTGGAGCTGCCCGGTTCAGGCGACCAACTGCACATCAACCTCAACCTGATCGACGATCCCGCACACCCCGAGGCGATCACCCTCACGGACTCCGTGAACCCGGCCCGCGCCGACCAACTCCACCTGGACATGGGCCACTCGGACGAGGACCTGCTCCACGAGGTCCTGCACTACCTGGGCCTGCCCGACGAGCAGCGCGACAACGACTTCCTGCTCCGCAACCACCCGAACAGCACGGCCGTCCGTACGACGGGCCTGATGGCGACCACGCAGACCCCCGTCCACATCCCGCACCGCTATCTCCGCACGATCGAGAACGTCACCGCGTCCGGTCCTCAACTCCACGACCACGCAGGCCAGGACGAGACGACGCCCGCCCAAGACCCCGACACCACCCCCATCCCCGCGGACTCCCCGCTCACCTGGCCCACCTCCAACGCCCCGGTCGCCGCGCCCTCTTCGACGTACGTCCTCGCCTACGGGTCCCAACTGGACGGCAACGTAGGCCTGGTGTTCCTCGAACCGCTGTCGGCGGCCGTGGTGAACGGGCTGCACCAGCAGGTGATGACGGCGCTCGGGCTGCAGGCCGCGCCGGACACGCATCCGGTGCGGGAGCAGTTGCGGACGGTGGCGAGCGCCGAGGCGCTGGTGCTCAACCTGCCCTATCTGCGCGGGAGTCTGGGCTTCCGGATCACTTTGCGCGTGGACGGCCGGGACCGGGACGTGGACCTGCGGATGCGGCTCGCGAACCCGGTGGCGGCGGCCCGGTACGGGCAGGCCGAGGGTGCCGAGCGGGACGTACGGGTGGAACGGCGTGGCATCGGCTCCCAGGAGTCGGTGTCGTCGGAGGCGTCCGGCAACATCCGTACGCTGATGCTGCCTTGGACCGCGCTGTTCCCGGTGAGCCGGGCCATCCCGGTGCGCGGTGTCGATGTCGCGCTGACCCTCGCGCTGACGTTGAACCAGCTCTCGTCGACCGCGTCGGTGACCACGGTGGTGCAGTCGACGACGGCACAGCGCAGCAACGAGCCCTCGGAGCCCTACGACTTCACCGCCCTGTGGGACGTACGGCTGGACACTCCGGCGCTGGCCGCGCCCGTCACCTGGGGGGCGACACAGGCGCACGGGCCGGTGACCTTCTGGTTCCCGCAGCATCTGGCGCGGGACGAGGAGGGGGAGTTGCCGCCGGCTGCGGGTCTGGACGTTCTGCCGGTGTGGGGCGTGGACACGGTGGCGGAGCCGGGGCGGCTGCTCGCGGAGGCGCTGCAGCACTTCGACGCCCAACTGCGGACGCTGGACAGGGACTCCCTGGCAGAGCTGGAGACGTTCCTGTCGGAGCCGTTGCTGCGGGGAACCCTGCCGATGCAGCGGGACCGGGGTGTCTTCTCGCCGGTGCTCCTCGACGGTTCCGGGCGCGCGGTCGGCATGTTCCAGTTGCTGACCGACGTGGAGGTGGGGCAGCCGCTGCGGCGGAGCGTCCCCGGGAAGATCAACCTGGAGAGCCACCTGATGCAGGTGGTGAAGATCGACGCCCAGTCGAGGTTCAGCAGCGGCGTGTCCCTGTCCGGGAGCGTCGGCCCGGCGTTCACCGGCGACCACACCGAGGGGCACCCGGACGCGTCCCGGCGTCCCGGTGGTGGTTTGCTGGGGCGGGCCTCGGTCCAGGCGGCGACGAACGGCGCGCTGACCCAGAGCAGCAGCGCGGCACTGATGCACGCGGTGCGCACCAACCGCAGTCATCTGCTGGCCCCGGCCCAGGTGCACCACACCCTGGTGCTGCATCTGCCGGGCGGCGGGCGGCGGACCTTCGAGCCGGGTGACTGGCCGCGCGGTATGCATCTGCGGGTGCTGACCGCCGAGGACGCCCGGGGGCATGCGCCGTCGGAGGACGAACTGCGGCTGCTTCCGGCGGAGTTGGAGCATCTGCGGGCGATCGGCACCACGGCGACACCGCTGGAGGTGCAGGGCACCGAACCCCTCTTCGTGCACGCCGAGAACTGGCTGCGCCGCGAGGGATTCCTGCCCGGCGACACCACCGCCCGCAACCGCGTGCTGCCCGACGAGGCGCTGGTGCAGGCCCAGTTGAACAACCTGCGCAGGTTCGAGCAGACCCGCTCGCAGGTCGGGCAGCGGGCCGCGGCGGACGCCATGGTGGACGGCGGCCACTCGCTCTTCCTGGAGATCCCGACCGTGAGCGGCACCCGCCGGGTGCGGTTGGTGCTCAGCGCGGTGCGCGGCGCGGGCGAGAGCACGCACACCACGGTGCTGCCCGATGTGCAGGGCATCGGCCTGTCCTCGCTGTCGACGGTGGCCACCGACCAGAACGGCTCGCAGTACGGGGCGTCGTACGGCGGCGGCGGTTCGTTCGGACTGCCGGTGCGCGACGGCGCCTGGACCGTCGGCGGTACCGGCGACCATGTGCGCTCCCACCAGGTGCAGCACGACAACAGCGCGCAGCTGTCCCTCGGGCACGACCAGCAGTTCATCGGCAGCGGGGCGGGCCAGCGCAGCGAGGTGTTCGAGGTGCCGGCCGACCTGGCGCTCGACCTGTACGAGGGACCGGGGGAGGAGCCCCTGGTGCGGTTCGCGCACGAGACGGTCCAGCAGCCGTACGTCCCGCACGGCGCCCCTCAGCCCGGCCCCAACGACCCGGCCCTGCCCCCGCCGCCGGACCGGGTGCCGGGCCTGCTGCGGCTGTCGGTGCCGACGCACCGTACGGTGCCCGCCGACGAGCCCGTCCCGGTGGCGCCCGGCGCGCACACCGTGCGGGCCGCCACCGACGCCGACCGCACGCTGCTCGATCTGACCGACGCGGCGGGCGGCCCGCTGCCCTACTCGGTACCGCTGCCGGACGACGCGATGGTGGAGGTGTTCCAGGCCTCGGCCGCGCTGGACGAGGCGTTCCGCGCGGTGCTCGGCAACACCTACACGGGGCATCCGGCACGCGGTCTGCTGGACGGGATGCGGGACGCGGTCGCGGAGCGAACTCCCGCTCCGGTGGCGCGTGTCGGACGCGCCGTCGGCGAGTCGCTGGCCGGCGCCGCGGTCACCGACCCGACCACGGTCACGGCCGAGATGCTGACCGCCGCCCGCAGCCCCGCCGCCCTGCTGGCCCGCGGCCACCAGGTGTTCAAGGGCGCCTACGTGGTCGAGGGGCTCACCCTGCCCGGGCTCGCCGCCGACGAGGTGCTGTCGGTGGAGATCCGGGGCGCCCTGCGCGCGCCGCGGGCCTCGGGCGAGATCACCCAGTACTTCGAGACCGGGCTCGGAGCCGCCGACGGCGCCGGACAGCAGCGCGGGGTGTCCAGCGCCGCGCAGTGGGCGGGCGGCCTCACCGCGGTCCGCAACAGCTCCTCGGTACAGACCCCGGGCTCCGACCAGGCCGCCGGCAACGACGGCGACGTCGGCGGCCTCGACGACGGCGCCACGCTGCTGCGCCGCGCCGACGACCCGGAGCAGCAGGAGGGCGCCGCCACGACCACCGCCGCGCCCCGCAGGACGACTCTCAACCCCTCGGGCCGCTACACCCGCACCACCCGCCGCGACAAGGCACGGGGGCTCACCTCCTCGACGGTCGTGAACCGCACGGCCACCGAGAGCGGCGCCCAGCACCGCATCACCGCCGACGCGCTCCTGCTGGTCACCTTCCGACGCGGCACCCGCAACGCCGTGGGCAACGCGCTCGGGCAGGGCGAGGGCCGCGCCGTGACGGTGGCGATCGAACTCCCGGACGCCGTACGGTTCCTGGCCACCCCGGCACAGCTCCGGCGGCACGCCGCCTGGTTCACGACCGTGCCCGGGCTGACCCTGCCCGCGCCGGTACCGGGCTCCGTCCAGCTGCCGCGCCGCTTCGTCGCCTCCCGCGAGGTGGGCCTCGGCAGCGTCCAGGCGATGGACGAGTACACCGACGCCACCCGCACGGTGCAACGCCCCGACCTGCTGCGCCGCCAACTCCTCACCCTCGTCGAGGACGAGGCCCCCGGCACCACCCGCCCGGGCCACGCGTCGTACCTCTCCGGCGTCGCCACCCGCATCGCCGACCTCACCTCCACGGCGGGCCTGCGCACCTTGGCAGGCCGCGGCCCCGGCCACGTCCAGCGCTTCGGCTTCCGCCATGTCGGCTACGGCGGCGCCCGCCTCGTCGAGGTCACCCTCGCCGCCCGGCCGGACGCCGACGACCACGCGCTGCGCCTGCTGCGCGGCCACCCGGCGGCAGCGGGTTCCGGCATCGAGCAGTACCACGGCCACACCCCGGCCTCGGTGACCGACCGGACCGCCGACAGCACCCGGCACTCCGGGTTCGCCCAGCTCCAGACCCGGCTCCCGAGGCCCACCGGCGGCCCCCGCACCGACCGCGCGGGCGCGCTGCTCGGCGTCGACACGGTGCGCGGCAACTCCGCCCGGGTGACCCGGGCCGCCGAGGACCGGCACTGGCTGCGCACCGACAACGTCGCCGACTTCGACGGCGTCCCGTACCGGATCGTCGCCACCGTACGGTCCACGCCGACCGCCGACTGGCTGGTGGACCTGCCGGGCAGTGTGTTCCAGCACGGCGTGCTCAGCCTCACCGACGCCGATGTCCCGCTGGCCAACCGCATCGCCCACCTCTTCCTCGGCCGCCCGGCGCGGAGCGTCACGGTGCACACCGCCGCCGCGCTGCGCTTCACCGGCAGCGAGACCGCCGAACCCGCCGCGCCCGAGCGGCAGTTGACGGCGGGCCACTCGGTGCGCCGGCCGACGACGACCGGACGGCGCTTCACGCCGGGCGGCCCCGCACCGGTCTTCGCCTTCGACGCGGGTACCGAACTCGCCACCGCACTCGGCGAGGTGGCCCCCGCCCTGACCCGTTCCTGGCGCGCGCTCGCCGCCTCCGACTCCGCGGACGCCACCGCCGTACGGATCGGCGAACTCCTCCAGGCGGGCACGATCTCGCTGGACCACCCGCGCGGCTCCGCCGGTCTCACCACCACGGTGCCGGGTGCCTACCCGTTCCAGAGCGCTCCCGGCACCCCGCCCCGGCTCACCCTGGAGCTGTACCGGCCGCGCCCGGTGACCGACACCGGGGACGTGACGATCGACCGGGTCCGGCTCAGCACGGTCAGCGCGGGCTCCGCCTCGCACGCGGGCATCACCGGCAGCCTCGCGGCGCAGGGCGGCTTCAGCGCCGACGACTCCAACCGCCAACTCCTCGGCTTCACCGTGCCGGTACTGGCCCGCCAGCCCCAGGACCCCGGCACCGGCGCGGCCGTCGGCGGTACCCGGCGCGAGTGGCTCAAGCACGGCAACACCACCACCCCGGCGGGCTCGCGCGGCACCCGCAGCCACGAGATCGTCGCCGACGCCCTGCTCACCGTGCACGGCCCGAACGGCACCCGGTACGTCTCCGGCACGGTCCGGCTGCGCCCCCTGGAGCGCGACCTCCTCGGCCACGGCGTCACCACCTCCCGCACCGACCCGGGCGTGTACGACGGCGCCTCCCTGACCCGCGAGGCCGCCGACGCGCAGGCACCGGGCGACCGTGCGGACGAGGTGCTGCGCGACTGGCGCACGGTCCCGCTCCGCGACCTCCCGACCCTGCTGTCCCAAGGCATCCAGGCGGACCCCGAAGCACCCGGCGCCGACGACACGCTCCAGCTGTGGCTGGCCACGAACGGCAGCCCCGAGCAGACGGCCCGCGCCCTGTACGCCGCTTCGGGCACGGCCACGCTGCTACGGCGGCCCGTCGAACTCGCGCTGCGGGACGGCGAGGGCGTGCGGTTCCGGCGGTTCGACGCCGCCGGGAATCCCGACGTGGCGCCGGGGTCGGACGAGCGGGACGACGAAGGGCGGGACGGCGCGGGTCCGAGCGGCTCGGGTCAGGACGGTGCGGGTCCGAGCGACGCGGGTCGGGACGGAGCGCGGCGGGACGGCCGGGGCGCCCCTGCTGACGACGCCTACTGGGCGGCCGTACGCGATCAGATAGGTGTGCTGGAGGTGGCCGGGCACGCGGAGGACGCCGCGCGGGCACAGGAGGCCCAGCTCCAGGCGGAGGTGCCGGACGCCGAACGCGCGCTGGCGGAAGCCCTGCCGCCGCTGGCACGGGCGGAACAGGACCTGAACGACGCCCGCACCGCCGCGGACACCACGACCGCCGAACGCGTCGCCGCCGAGCGGACCGTCGTGGCCGCCGCCCGCGCCGATCAGGAACGGGGCACCCGCGTCGCGGAGTTGACCGCGGATCTCGACGACCAGACCGAGCGGGTGGCGGACACGACCCGGGCGGCCGGGGAGTACCACGACGCGGTCCGGACGGCGGAGGGAGAACTGGCGGCGGCGGAACGGGCCGTACAGCAGCAGCCTGCCGACTCGGCCACCCAGGGCGGGAGTTCGCAGCGCGCCGAGGGCAACTCCGCCGCGGGCGGCCCCGATTCACCCGCCCGGCGTGAGTCGCGCCGGATCCGGGCGGAACGCGCAGTGCACCAGGCCCGGATCGCGGCCTCGGCGGCCGACCGCGCCGTCGAGACCGCCCGGCACGCCGCCGACGACACCACGCGCCGGCTCGGTCTGGCCCGGGACGCGGCCCGCACCGCCGCCCAGGACCTGACCCGGGCCCGGGCCATCGCCGTGACGGCGACCGCGACGGACCGCACGGCCCAGGCGGAACTCGCCGAAGCCACCGCACACCGCGACCAGATGACCGCCGCGCGGGACGAGGCCCGGGGGACGTTGGACGCCCTCGGCCGCGACATCGCCGAGGCGCTGGCGGAACAGGCCGAGCAGGCGACCCGGCAGCGCAACGCGCAGCAGGATCTGGCCGACGTCGTAACCCTCCTGGAGACACAGCGAGCGGCGACCGGCGACGGCACGGCCCCCCTCCCGACCGGCTCCCTCGCCGCCACCCCGGCCACCTGGCCCCGCCGCACTCCCCGCCCGACACCGGCCCGCATCGGCCCGGGCCCGGCGCCCGAACAGACGGAGGACCCGCAGGAAGAACCCGAGGGCGAGCCCGAAGTGGAGCCCCAGGAACGGGAGTTCCGGCCGGGCGCAGCCGCGGGCGTGACCGCCGGGGAACCCGAAGGCGAGGAGTCCGACGGCGAGGAGTCCGACGGCGACGAGGACGGCGACGAAGAGAGCGACGGTGAAGACGGCGGCGACGGCGGCGGCGACGAGGACGGCGGCGCGAACGGGCAGCGCGGTGCAGGCTCCGGCGGTGCCCGCTATCGCCTCGCCGTATCGCGGGCGGAGCGCCCAGCGACGTTCGTCCGTTCGCTGGCGCGGCTCCTCGCCGCCCCCGGCACCTCCGCCCATGCCACCCCCGCCCCCACCTGGACCGGCACCCGCGACCCCCACGCCGCCCTCCTCACCTGGGCCCAGGTCGACGTGGCGGCTCACGGTGCCCCCGACGACGCGGTGCTCCCGGCGCCCGGCGCCTCGGTGCGGACCGAAGCGCTGGCCGAAATCGGCGCTCTCACCGAGGAGTTGCGTGCCCAGTCGATCCTCCAGAACGGCACGGTGACCGTCGCGGAGGCCGGACTGGACGACGTCGCGCGCCTCGCCCTGGTGCTGGCCCGCCCCGACACCCCCGCCTATGTGTCCACCCTGGCCGCACTGGTCGCACGCGACACCGGGCGGCCGGTCCAGGTGCTCGGCCCCGACGACCTCACCCACCGGTTCGGCCCGGCCGACGGCACCCCGCTCACCCTGTACTTCGACGGCAACCGGTTCTCGGTCAACCCGCCCGCCCCGGAAGACGACTGACCGGTCGTCACCCGATCACTTTTCTGGAAGGAACAGCATGTCCGGCAAGAACAGCCCGCAGCACCAGGCAGCGACGGGCGGGACGGAGCCCGCCCCGGCCCCGGACACCACCGCGGGCGGCGCCCCCGAGACCGAAGCGGCGGCACTCCCGCCGACCAGCGGCGAGACGACGGCCGCCCGCACCGGCGCCCCGGAGACCGCGGCGGAGGCGGAAACGGAAGCGGCAGCGGCACATACGGCCCCGGCCCAACTCGCCGCCGCAGGCACGGGAGTTGCCGCAGCAGCCGCCGTCGGTACCGACGAGACCGCGACCCCGGAAGCGGCAACCGGCACCCACGCCTACCCCGATACCGCCCCCGACCCGGGCGCCGACGCCCTGGCCGCGACGGCGGCCGGATCCGGATCCGGGTCCGAGCCCGGCGAAGACGCGGCCACCGCCGCCGCGCCCGCCTTCGGCCGCCCCTCCCGAGGCATCCTCGCCGGAGCCGCGATCGCCGGCGCGCTGCTGATCGGCGTGCCGTTCCTGGTGTCCGGAATGCTCGGCAAGTCGGGTTCGGACTCGAAGCCGTCGGACCAAGTGGCCGACGCCGGCACGGTGTTGAACGGCGCGTCACCGGACATCGGCGCCGGCGCCTACGGTTCGGCCAGCCCGGACCCGACCGCGACGAAGCCGAACCCCTCGCTCACGACGGGCGGCGGCAAGAAGAACACGGTGAAGAACGGCGCGGGCGCCGCGGTGGCCGGCGGCGCCGGTGCCGGAGTGGTCGTGGGCAGTTCCGCCGAGGCCCCCAAGAAGGCTTCCTCCGGCGGGAGTTCGAAGAAGAAGTCCACCACGACCAAGGCCACGGCCACCAAGGCCAAGACGGTGACCACCGCCCCCGGCACCACCATCTACGGCCATGCCTCCAACAAGTGCATCGAGATGGTGAGTCACAAGGGGACCGACGGTTCGCCGCTGCAGATCAACAGCTGCACCGGCAAGAACTGGCAGAAGTGGGACTTCCGTTCGGACGGCACGATCCGCTCGATGGGCCTGTGCATGGACGTCGCCTGGGGTTCGTCGGCGAATGGCGCGGTGATCCAGCTCGCGGTGTGCAGCGGCAACCCGGCCCAGCAGTTCCGCCTCAACTCCAGCAACGACCTGGTCAATCCGCAGGCCAACAAGTGCGTGGACGTCAAGGACCAGAAGACCGCGGCCGGCACCCGACTCCAACTCTGGGACTGCAACGGCCAGGACAACCAGAAGTGGAGTACGCGTTAACCGCGGCCGTCGTCCGCACCCACGTCGCCGTACCGACCGGCTCGATGCCGTAACAACCTTCGAGAGGTGATGGATCAGTGTCCTGGCTGGAAGAAATACGGCGCATCATGCCCTCTCCTCCGGGAGCCGGTGACTCCGTGGACTGGGATGCTGTCGAGGCCAGTTGGGGAACACGCTTCCCCGGCGACTACAAGGAGTTCATGGCCGAGTACGGCGAAGGTGCCATCGAGGACTATCTGTCGCTGATGGCACCTGAGATCCACGTCGGTCCTGGTGGCGAGTCTTCCTACATGGGCATGCAGCAGGAATCGGCGAACGCCGAGGACGTGTGGCGAGCCGCTGGGCGAGGGGCGGCGGAGACTCCGCGTCTCATCGCCTGGGGAGCGGATTCCAGCGCGGACATTCTGTGCTGGCCGGCCACGGACAGCGATCCGGACAAGTGGCCCGTGGTGGTGTGGGGCCGGGGCGACGCGCGATGGACCGAATACCCGTACGGAATGGTGGAGTTCCTTTGCCGCCTGTTCCGCGCGGAATTCGACGAGTGCCCGCTGGGTGCTGTCTTGCTCTGGGGAGTCGGTTCCGCCCGCTTCCTGCCCAAGGAGGAGGAACAGCGGCTCCGGAAGGCCGGAATCTCTCCGTGGACCGGTGAACCGGACCCGTATGCCGGAATGTTCGGAGACTGAGCCGTCGCGGATGCCGCCGCACCCGTAAAAGGCACGGCGGCAACCTACGACAACGCCTCAGATGTCGCGGAAGATCTCGATCTGCGCCCCGACGGAGTTGAGCCGCTCCGCCAGGTCCTCGTAACCGCGGTTGATGACATACACGTTCCGCAGCACGGACGTGCCCTCCGCCGCCATCATCGCGAGCAGCACGACCACCGCGGGCCGCAGCGCCGGCGGGCACATCATCTCGGCGGCCCGCCAGCGGGTCGGGCCCTCGACCAACACCCGGTGCGGGTCGAGGAGTTGGAGGCGCCCGCCGAGGCGGTTGAGGTCGGTGAGGTAGATCGCGCGGTTGTCGTAGACCCAGTCGTGGATGAGGGTCTGGCCCTGCGCGACCGCCGCGATCGCCGCGAAGAACGGCACGTTGTCGATGTTCAGGCCGGGGAACGGCATCGGGTGGATCTTGTCGATCGGCGCCTCCAGCTTGGAGGGCCGGACCGTGAGGTCCACCAGCCGGGTACGGCCGTTGTCCGCGACGTACTCGGGGGTGCGGTCGTGGTCGAGGCCCATCTCCTCCAGGACCGCGAGCTCGATCTCCAGGAACTCGATGGGCACCCGGCGGACCGTCAGCTCCGACTCGGTGACGACGGCGGCGGCCAGCAGGCTCATCGCCTCGACCGGGTCCTCGGAGGGGGAGTAGTCCACGTCGACGTCGATGGTCGGCACGCCGTGCACGGTGAGGGTGGTGGTGCCGATGCCCTCGACCTTGACGCCCAGCGCCTCCAGGAAGAAGCACAGGTCCTGGACCATGTAGTTGGAGGACGCGTTGCGGATGACCGTGACGCTCTCGTGGCGGGCGGCGGCCAGCAGCGCGTTCTCGGTGACGGTGTCGCCGCGCTCGGTCAGCACGATCGGCCGGCCGGGGGAGACGGACCGGTCGACCTGCGCGTGGTAGAGCCCCTCGGTCGCGGCGATGTCGAGTCCGAAGCGGCGCAGCGCGATCATGTGCGGCTCGATCGTGCGCGTCCCGAGGTCGCAGCCGCCCGCGTACGGCAGCTTGAAGCTGTCCATGCGGTGCAGCAGCGGGCCGAGGAACATGATGATCGAGCGCGTCCGGCGGGCCGCCTCCGCGTCGATCGACTCCATCTCCAGCTCGGCCGGCGGCACGATCTCCAGGTCGACGCCGTCGTTGATCCAGCGGGTGCGGACGCCGATCGAGCCGAGTACCTCCAGAAGGCGGTACACCTCCTCGATCCGCGCGACCCGGCGCAGCACTGTGCGCCCCTTGTTGAGGAGCGAGGCGCACAGCAGTGCCACGCACGCGTTCTTGCTGGTCTTCACATCGATCGCGCCGGACAGCCGGCGACCGCCGACCACCCGCAGATGCATCGGACCGGCGTAGCCCAGAGAGACGATCTCGCTGTCCAGGGCTTCACCGATTCGAGCGATCATCTCAAGGCTGATGTTTTGGTTGCCGCGCTCGATGCGATTGACGGCGCTCTGACTGGTGCTGAGCGCCTCGGCAAGCTGCGTCTGTGTCCAGCCCCTATGTTGCCTGGCGTCACGGATGAGCTTGCCGATACGTACGAGGTAGTCGTCTGCCATGAGGCCGAGGTTATCTCAGATATGAGATGGCGCCTCTTGAGGGGGCCGTTCGGGTGACGACCGGTCAGCAGTCCTGCCGGCTGCCGTCAGTCGTCCTTCTTGGTGCGCGTCTTGCGCCACCCGAACGGCCCGGGCAGGTTCATCGATGTCGTACGGCGCCCCGAGGTGCTGCGCGTGTAGCGCGGGCCACTCTTGCCACCTGTCGTGAACGACATGGACCCCTTGTTGATGTTCAGTCGAAGCCAAGGAAGGATCCGGAAGCTCTTGCGGAACGTGAGCGGCATGCCCGCCCCCTTTCGTCCCGCACCGGGTACCCCGAAGTCCCGGAGATATGGCGTCAGTTCAGTGGAGCGGGCGCCGGGGTGCCGTAGAAGGTGAACGACTGCCAGCCCCGGGAGGCGGCGAAGTCGTTGAGCAGGTCGGCGATCTCCGCCGGGGTGATGTCGTTGGCCTCCGGTGGTGCCTCGCTCGCGGAGACGCTGAACTTGATCGTGAGCCGCGGATTCTCCGGGTTGACGCCCAGGAGGGCCGTCCCCGCGAAGAGTGTTCCCTTGGGGAAGTCGGGCGCCGTGGTGTCCGCGGTGTCGGTGGCGTCCGCAGCGGCCTGGGCGGCCTGGGCAGGCTGCGCTGCCGCCGCGCCGCCGACCATCGCGCCGACAGCGGTCGTTCCGGAGTATTCGAGCAGAGACCGTCGCGAAATTCTGGACAAAGTACCCCCTCGTTCAGGGCCGCACGGGTATCTCCCGAGGCCCGGGCCATATCGTACGCATGTTCGATCTATGGGGGGAGGTGAACGAGGTCGTCCGAATGTGAGGGGGTGGGGGGCGGCCGGGCATGACCAATCCGCCCCCGTGTACTAGAGTTATCTCGACATCGAGATATATGCCGAGGTGCACCGCAGCCGCACACTCCGCCGATCTAGCAGTAAGGCTTACCTAACTTAGCCTTACCTTAGCGGATCGGCCAAGACGTCGTAGCGGCAGGATGCGGTGGGAACGCGCACATCAATGAAGGAGACTGTCGTGTCGGCGAACAGCTTCGACGCCCGCAGCACGCTGCAGGTGGGCGACGAGTCGTACGAGATCTTCCGCCTGGACAAGGTGGAGGGCTCGGCCCGGCTCCCCTACAGCCTTAAGGTCCTGCTGGAGAATCTGCTCCGCACCGAGGACGGCGCGAACATCACCGCCGACCACATCCGCGCCCTCGGCACCTGGGACTCGGAGGCCCAGCCGTCGCAGGAGATCCAGTTCACGCCGGCCCGTGTGATCATGCAGGACTTCACCGGCGTGCCCTGCGTGGTGGACCTCGCGACCATGCGTGAGGCCGTGAAGGAGCTGGGCGGCGACCCGGCGAAGATCAACCCCCTGGCGCCGGCCGAGCTGGTCATCGACCACTCCGTCATCGCGGACAAGTTCGGCACCCACGAGGCGTTCGCGCAGAACGTCGAGCTGGAGTACGGCCGCAACCGCGAGCGCTACCAGTTCCTGCGCTGGGGCCAGACCGCGTTCGACGAGTTCAAGGTCGTCCCGCCGGGCACCGGCATCGTCCACCAGGTCAACATCGAGCACCTCGCCCGGACCGTCATGGTCCGAGGCGGCCAGGCCTACCCGGACACCCTGGTCGGCACCGACTCGCACACCACGATGGTCAACGGCCTCGGTGTGCTGGGCTGGGGCGTCGGCGGCATCGAGGCCGAGGCCGCGATGCTCGGCCAGCCGGTCTCGATGCTCATCCCGCGCGTCGTCGGCTTCAAGCTGACCGGCGAGCTGACCCCGGGCACCACCGCCACGGACCTCGTGCTCACGATCACCGAGATGCTCCGCAAGCACGGCGTCGTCGGCAAGTTCGTCGAGTTCTACGGCGAGGGCGTCGCCGCCACCTCCCTCGCGAACCGCGCCACCATCGGCAACATGTCGCCGGAGTTCGGTTCCACCGCCGCGATCTTCCCGATCGACGACGAGACCCTGAAGTACCTGCGCCTGACCGGCCGTGACGAGCAGCAGGTCGCGCTCGTCGAGTCGTACGCCAAGGAGCAGGGCCTCTGGCTGGACCCGGCCGCCGAGCCCGACTTCTCCGAGAAGCTGGAGCTGGACCTCTCGACGGTCGTCCCCTCGATCGCCGGCCCGAAGCGCCCGCAGGACCGCATCGTCCTCGCGAACGCCTCCGAGCAGTTCAAGTCGGACGTGCGCAACTACGTCGCCGACGACGACGAGGCGGGCAAGGAGTCCTTCCCGGCCTCCGACTCCCCGGCCGCCAGCAACGGCGTGCCGAGCAACCCCGTCACGGTCACCGCCCCCGACGGCTCGACGTACGAGCTGGACCACGGCGCGGTGACGGTCGCGGCCATCACCTCCTGCACCAACACCTCGAACCCGTACGTCATGGTCGCCGCCGCGCTCGTCGCGAAGAAGGCCGTGGAGAAGGGCCTGACCCGCAAGCCGTGGGTCAAGACCACTCTCGCCCCGGGCTCCAAGGTCGTCACCGACTACTTCGACAAGGCGGGGCTCACCCCCTACCTCGACAAGGTCGGCTTCAACCTCGTCGGCTACGGCTGCACCACCTGCATCGGCAACTCCGGCCCGCTGCCGGAGGAGGTCTCCAAGGCCGTCAACGACCATGACCTGGCCGTGACTTCGGTGCTCTCCGGCAACCGCAACTTCGAGGGCCGGATCAACCCGGACGTCAAGATGAACTACCTGGCGTCCCCGCCGCTGGTCGTCGCGTACGCCCTCGCCGGCTCCATGAAGGTCGACATCACCAAGGACGCGCTCGGCGTCGACCAGGACGGCAAGCCGGTCTACCTCGAGGACATCTGGCCGACCGAGGCCGAGGTCAACGACGTCGTCGCCAACTCCATCGGCGAGGACATGTTCAACAAGTCCTACGCCGACGTCTTCGCGGGCGACGCCCAGTGGCAGGCGCTGCCCATCCCGGAGGGCAACACCTTCGAGTGGGACGCCCAGTCGACCTACGTGCGCAAGCCCCCGTACTTCGAGGGCATGACGATGGAGACCACCCCGGTCTCGGACATCGACGGCGCCCGCGTGCTGGCCAAGCTCGGCGACTCGGTGACGACGGACCACATCTCGCCCGCCGGTGCCATCAAGGCCGACACCCCGGCCGGCAAGTACCTCACCGAGCACGGCATCGAACGGCGTGACTTCAACTCCTACGGCTCCCGCCGAGGCAACCACGAGGTCATGATCCGCGGCACCTTTGCCAACATCCGCCTGCGCAACCAGGTCGCGCCCGGCACCGAGGGCGGCTTCACGCGTGACTTCACGCAGGCCGACGCCCCCGTCTCCTTCATCTACGACGCCTCGCGCAACTACATCGAGCAGGGCATCCCGCTGGTCATCCTGGCCGGCAAGGAGTACGGCTCCGGCTCGTCCCGCGACTGGGCCGCCAAGGGCACCGCGCTCCTCGGCGTCAAGGCCGTCATCGCCGAGTCGTACGAGCGCATCCACCGCTCGAACCTCATCGGCATGGGTGTCGTCCCGCTCCAGTACCCGGCGGGTCAGACCGCCGAGTCCCTCGGTCTGACCGGCGAGGAGTCCTTCTCCGTCGCGGGCATCACCGAGCTGAACGACGGCACCACCCCGAGCACGGTCAAGGTCACCACCGACACCGGCGTGGAGTTCGACGCGGTCGTCCGCATCGACACCCCCGGCGAGGCCGACTACTACCGCAATGGCGGCATCCTGCAGTACGTGCTGCGCAACCTGATCCGCAACTAGCGGCTACGGCAAGGCAGTTGAGGGCCGCATCCCCGGCGACGGGGGTGCGGCCCTCCGCGTCTGTCCGCCGCATGTCCGCGCAGGTCATCGCCAGGACTCAGGTGGAACACAGGGTTCCCCCAGCAGGCCGGGACAGAATCGGGACATGACTGGCACATCGGGGTCCCGCGGCAGCCGAGTACGCGTGCTCATCGTCGACGACGAGCCCGCGCTCACCGAGCTGCTCTCCGTCGCGGTCACCGAGGCCGGCTGGCGGCCCTACCCCGCGCCGGACGGACACAGCGCGCTGCGCATCGCCCGCGGCTGCGCCCCGCACGCCGTCGTCCTCGACGGCATGCTGCCCGACCTCGACGGCATCCAGGTGCTGCGCCGACTCCGCTACGAGAACCCCCGGCTGCCCGTCCTCATGCTCACCGCCCGCGACGCGATCGAGCACCGCCTCGACGGCCTCGAAGCGGGCGCCGACGACTACGTCACCAAGCCCTTCTCCCTGGAGGAGGTCGTGCTGCGGCTGCGCGGACTGCTGCGCCGGGCGGGCAGCGAACAGACCCCGACCGACGACTCCGTACGGGTACTCGGCGATCTGGTCCTGACCGGCGAGACCCGCGAGGTGCGGCGCGCCGGTGAGCCGGTCCAGCTCACCGCCAAGGAGTTCGACCTGCTCACCCTGTTCCTCGACCATCCCCGCCAGGTGCTGAGCAAGGCGCAGATCCTCGACCAGGTGTGGAGCAGCTGCTTCGACGGCGGCGGCAACCTCGTCGAGGTCTACATCTCCAGCCTCCGCCGGAAGATAGACCGGGGCCGCGCTCCTATGATCCACACCGTGCGCGGGATGGGATACGCCCTACGGCCCGTGGAGGACGCCAGATGAACCTCCGTATCCGCAAGCTCCGTATCCGTATCCGCAACCGAGGCCGCCTGCACGGCCGTTCACTGCGCACCCGACTCCTGCTCTTCATCAGCGCCACCCTGTTCGTCGTGTGCGCCGCGATGTCCCTCACCACCGTCTTCGTCCAACGCGCCTATCTGCTGGGCAACTTGGACGACCGGGTCGGCAACGCCGCCGAACGGAGCCTGGGCGGGGCCCAGCATCATCCGGCTGCCCCCGGGGACCTCGGGTTCCTCCTGGAGAACGGCCATGCCGTCGGCACGCTCGCCGCACGGTTCGACGCGAACGGCTCGATCATCGCCGCGGCCGTGGTCAGGCAGGACGCCCGGCCGCAGAACCTCACCGCCGCCCAGCGCGCGGCCCTCAAGGGCATCACGGCCGACGGCGCGAAGCACACCCGGACCGTGCCCGGCCTCGGCACCTACCGGCTCACGGCCCTCAACACCGATGGCGTCCGGGTCCTCACCGGCCTCCCGATGGACGACGTACAGGACATGATCAGCGGTCTGGTGGCGGTCGAGGCGGTCGTCGCCCTCGCCGGCCTGACCGTCGCGGGCTGCCTGTGCGCGGTCGTCATCCGACGGCAGCTACGGCCGCTGGGCCGGGTCGCCGCCACCGCGGTCGAGGTCTCCCGCTCGCAGCTCGGGCACGGCGAGGTCACCGCGCTCACCCGGGTGCCCGAGCGGGACACCGACCCCGGCAGCGAGGCCGGCCAGGTCGGTGCCGCGCTCAACCGGATGATCGACCACGTCGAGTCCTCGCTCGCCGAACGCCAGCGCAGCGAGGAGCAGATGCGCCGCAGCGAGGAACGCATGCGCCGCTTCCTCGCCGACGCCAGCCACGAACTCCGCACCCCGCTCGCCTCCATCGCGGGCTACGCCGAGCTGATGAACCGCGGCACCGACCGCATCGAACCGGGGCTCGCCTGGCGCCGGGTCACCGCCGAGTCGGCGCGCATGACGGGCCTGGTGGAGGACCTCCTGCTGCTCGCCCGGCTCGACGAGGGCCGCCCGCTGCAGTCCGCCGAGGTGGACCTCGCGGCGGTGCTCGCCGAGGCGGTGTGGGACGCGCGCGCCGCAGGCACCGGCCACGACTGGCAGCTTCAGCTGTCCCTGGACGCCCCGGCCCTGGTCATCGGCGACGAGGCCCGCCTGCACCAGGTGTTGGCCAACTTGTTGGCCAACGCGCGTATGCACACGCCTGTTGGCACGACGGTCACGGCGAGCGTCCAGGCCACCGCCGCCCACACCGTCGTCATCCGGGTACGCGACGACGGCCCCGGCATCCCCCCGGCCCTCCTCCCCACCGTCTTCGAACGCTTCACCCGCGCCGACGCCTCCCGCGCCCGGTCCGGCGGCAAGGAGGGCGGCTCCGGCCTCGGCCTGGCCATCGCGACGGCGATCACCGGAGCCCACGGCGGCCGCATCGACGTCACCAGCGTCCCGGGCCGCACGGAGTTCACCATCGAACTCCCCGCGGCCCAACTCCCGCCCGTCGAACCGGCGATGCGCGCCCGCACGGCGCCGGTGTAGGAGAGCACCGAGCGCCGTACGGAACCGGGGGAGTGGTCTAGGGGCTGGTCGTGAACCCGTCGAAGTCGGCCTCGCCCGCCGTGCCCGAGGCGTGCGAGGTCTGAGTGAGGCCGACGTCCTGGGTGGCGGCGGCGGTCGGGACGTCGATGGTGCCGACCAGGTTCCAGGTGGCGTTGTCGGTCGAGTAATAGCCGCTGTACGAGGTGCCGTTGCGGACGAGCTTCAGCCACGAGGGGTAGGCGGCGGTACCGGCGGAGTCCTGCGAGTCGAGCTTTCCGTCACCGTCACTGTCCCAGTCGAGGAGATAGCCGTTGCCCGGGGTCGCGACCAGGGCCACATACCCGGGGGACGTGTTCGACTGGGTGATGTCGTTGCGGACCATGATCCCGGCCTTCGCCCAAACATCGGTGTCCGACTGCGAGTTGAGCTTCACGGTCGTCACCGAACCGTCGTGCTCCGCACCCGGCAGATAGATCGCGCCGTACTCATTGGTGCCGTTGTACAGATCCGCACCCTGCGCCCGGATACCGAGTTGGGTACCGGACTCGCTGAAGCTCGCGGTGGTGGAGGCGAACGTCCGGTAAGGGGCGGTCACTTGGTGGTTGACGGTGATCGTGTCACCGGCGGTGAGGCGGGTCTTCCCGCCCGACCGGAAGCGGTAACTCGCCGTCCCCTGGAAGTCGTTGGAGGCGAAGAGCTTCGCCGAGGGCGCGATGGACACGGAGTACGTGACCTTCAGCGCGTGACCGCCGCGGATCGTCCGGGCCCGTGTCACGTCACGCGTGGTGATCTTCGTGCCGGCCGGCCCGGTGAGGGTCAGGTCGGCATCGGTGACGGACCGAGACCCGTTGTCGGACAGGACCGCGGTCACGGTACGGGTGGTGCTGTCGCTGGACGCGGGCGCCCAGTTGAGCCCGAACGACACGTCCGGAGCCGCGCCGGCCACCGTGCGGTGAGTGGCGTGGACCCGGTACAGGACCACACCGTGCGCCGGCACATTGGCGGTGATGCGCCCTGCGGACTCGGTCAGCCGCTTGCTCCACAGATCCCGCAGGG
Source organism: Streptomyces prunicolor (assembly GCF_045162825.1). Taxonomy (NCBI): domain Bacteria; kingdom Bacillati; phylum Actinomycetota; class Actinomycetes; order Kitasatosporales; family Streptomycetaceae; genus Streptomyces; species Streptomyces prunicolor. The sequence continues at coordinate 8,278,594 of NZ_CP108676.1, forward strand.
CGTAGTCGCGCGCCGCGGGCAGCCCCAACGCGGAAGCGGTAGTGGCGACTTCGCGGGGAGCCGACCCGGTGTTGAACAGACCGACCACGACATCCCCGTCGGCCTCGGTCTTGGCGAACACCTGTGAATTCGCGTCCGAGGAGATCCGCTTGGCGTCGATACCGTCCTGGTCGACCGCGAGAACGTCGGTGTTCTTCAGCAATGCGAGGTCGGCCGGGTCGAGATGGGTCAGGTCGGTGCCGAGGATGAGCGGCGAGGCGGCCAGCGACCACAGACTCATCTGGGTCCTGCGCTCGTCGGGGGTGAGCCCATTGTTGGCGCCGTTCCCGATTTCGAGGGAGTCGTAGTCGTTGTAACCGCCGGGCCCGCCGTACGGCGCCCAGGCCGCGACCTGGTCGAAGCGGGAGGCGATGGAGGCCCAGGTCGTCAGGGGGTAACTGCTGTCGTCAGGACCGCAGTAGCACTCGATGTCGCCGCCGGTGCGCCAGCCGTTGGAGAGCTTCTTCCAGGTGGCCGCGTTGTTGATGTCGAGGTTGTTGGACAGCTCCAGATGGATGGGTCGGCCGGTCTGCCGCAGCGCCTCCGACCAGGCCTGGACGTCCTGTTGGTCGGAGGTGCCGACGCCGTCGATCTTCAGATAGTCGATGCCCCACCCGGCGAACTGACCGGCCCACGAGTCGATGAACTCCTGGGCACCGGGCCTGGCGTAGTCGATGCCCACCATGCCGCCGCAGTTGTAGTTGCTCTCCGTCGTCGAGGTGGCGATGTCCCGGGCGTGGTACGCGGTCCCCTTGATCTCGGTGTTCTTGACGACCGCCTGCTGCGAGATGCCGGGCGTGACGTACAGGCCGAACTTCAGCCCCAGGGAGTGCACATAGTCGGCGACGACCTGGACGCCGTTCTCACCGCCGCGCGGCGGGAATTTGACGGGGTCGGTGACCCAGCGGCCGTACTGGTCGACGTCCGGTCCCTGGCTGCCCGGGCACTGGTACCAGAAGTCGTCGACGTTGGCGTAGACGAAGCCGTTTTTCGCCAGCCCGCTGGTCTTGAGCGCCTTCGCCTGCGCCTCGATGGTCTGCGCGGTCGGGTTGCGGCGCACAAAGCTCCAACTGCTCCACCCCAGCACGGGTTTGAGCCCGACACCGTTGTCATCGGCTCTCGCCGACTGGCCGCCGGTCGCGGTGACTCCACTGGTGAGCAGCAGTGCTCCCGCGAACGCGGCCAGCACACCGCGGATCCGTCTTCTCATGAGCTGTTCCTCCATCGCAACGCTCACCTGACTCAGAAACCGTCAAGAACAAACCCCGTGGACATGGCAAGTCAACAGGACCGAACGCGAGTCACCGCATGGCGCGGTTGGCCAAAACTGGGTCAAGTCTGTGGGGCCACTGTGGCGGGGGTGGTGAGGGAAGCGGTGCGGGACGGGGGCGGGGACCTGGCACCGACTGATCGCCGTGCATAAGGTTCCCTGCGTGGACGACGAGATCATGGCCGCGGTCGGCCACCAGTTGTACTCGTTCGACGGCCGAGTACTGGAGATCTTCGGCAATCACCCCGAACGCTTCCACATCCGGTACATGCGCCTGAGTGTCACCGGCCCCGACCGGAAGGGGAGGCGGACCGTGGAGATCAACGCCCTGGGGAGGAGCTCCACCAGGAACTACACCGCCGCGGAGTGGGAGCAGGTGCCCGACCTCGCCGCACTGCTGGAAACGGTACAGAGGGCCATCGACTCCGACCCGGGACACTGCTGGCCCGGGTGACCTGAGCTGCCGCTTACCGGTGCGTCCCAGGGCCCGACTCCCGAACAGGGCCACCCCAAGCGCCACTTCGAGTGCCGCCCGCCGTTTACAGCCTCCCCAGTCCGCGCTAACTTCACGGACAGTGGGGTGGGAGCGCTCCCACCCGCCCGGCGGTCCGGAACCCGTCGGGTGGCCGGGTCGCCCCACCCCACGTCTCCACCTCCGCACGTTCCTAGGCTGTGTCCGCAAGGTCCCGCCTGCCCAGCGACGCCCGGCACGCACTCTCGCCGCACCGGCCGAAAGCCCACGTACAACCAGTACGAGGGCTTCCGTCCGACACTCCCCCAGCCTCCGGCCGGGGGGACCCCCAGAGCACGCACCGAACGCCGCGGGGCCTGCCCTTCGGGCGGACGACGGGACTTTGCGGACGCGGCCTAGCACCCGCCGACCGAAGGGACGTAGAACTGTCATGCCTATGGCAATGCCAATCCCAACTCCCCACGCGGTGACGCGATTACCGCGCCCCACCCCCCACCGAGCCCTCTTCCTCGTCCTCCTGGCCCTGCTCACCACGGTCCCCGCCCTGGCGCTCATCCTCGCGACCGGCGGCAGGGCCGAGGCCCACGGCACCCCCATGAAGCCCGGCAGCCGCACCTTCCTCTGCTGGCAGGACGCGCTCACCAGCACCGGCGAGATCAAACCGATCAACCCGGCCTGCAAGGCGGCCCAACAGGTCAGCGGTACAACGCCGTTCTACAACTGGTTCTCCGTGCTGCGCTCCGACGGCGCCGGCCGCACCCGGGGCTTCGTGCCGGACGGTTCGCTGTGCAGCGGCGGCAACCCGAACTTCACGGGCTTCGATCTCCCGCGCGACGACTGGCCGTTGACGCATCTGACCTCCGGCGCGACGGTCGACTTCTCGTACAACGCCTGGGCGGCGCACCCGGGTTGGTTCTACGTCTACATCACCAAGGACGGCTTCGACCCGACGAAGACCCTCACCTGGGACGACATGGAGGACACCCCGTTCCTCACGGTCGACCACCCGCCGCTCAACGGCACCCCGGGCACGGTCGAGGCCAACTACTCCTGGACCGGGCAGCTTCCGGCGAACAAGTCGGGGCGGAACATCGTCTACATGGTGTGGCAGCGCTCGGACAGCGCGGAGACCTTCTACTCCTGCTCGGACGTCGTCTTCGACGGCGGCAACGGTGAAGTGACGGGTATTCACGATCCGGGCAACCCCACCGACCCGGTACCCGGCGTCTGTTCGGCCACCCGGCACACGACCGGAACCTGGCCCGGCGGCTACCAGTCCGAGGTGACCGTCACCAACTCCGGTGACGTCCCGATGCTCGGCTGGATGGTCAACTGGGCACTCCCCGCAGGCCAGTCGGTCGCCAGCCTCTGGAACGGCAACGCGACCTACACCGGCCAGGACGTGATGGTCCACAACGCCGACTGGAACGGCTCACTGAGTCCGGGGCAGAGTGCCACCTTCGGCTACGTCGTGAACGGTGACGGCGGGGACACGGCAACTACCCTGCCCTGCCAGGTCGGTTGAGTCTGAGCTCGGGGCGGACCCGGTGGTCGGGGGCCACCGGGTCCGCGAGCCGGACAGGCAATGGGGGTTGAACCTGCCCGGGTGGAGCGTGGCTTGGGCGACACTGTGGTGCGACAACGTTGTCGAATGGTCTGCATATGACTCTACCGCCCCAACGGACAACGATGTCAAGCCAGTTGGCCTGCGGACGCCGTCCGAGTGGCCGGCCCGCGTGCCCCCACCGGCGCACGCGCTCTTCCGTGGTACGGGTGGCGCACGTTACTGTCCCTGCGGCTTGTGCGACCTGTGGTGCGCGACCCGTCCGAAGGAGGAGGGGCCGCGTCATGCGTTTCCGTCCCATGTCCCTGGCACTGGCCGCCGCGCTCGCGCTCGGCGGCGCCACCCCCGCCCTGGCGGCGACCGCTGCCGCCCCACCACAACTCGTCAAGGACCCCACCGCCTACGTCGATCCGCTGATCGGTACCAAGAACGGCGGCAATGTCTTCCCGGGCGCCGTCGTGCCCTTCGGCATGCTCTCCTGGAGCCCGGAGAACACCAGAGGCAGCGCAACGAGCACGGCCGCGCCCGGCGGCTACCAGTACGACGCCACCCGCATCCGCGGCTTCAGCCTCACCCACATGTCCGGCACGGGCTGCGCGGGCGGCAGCGGCGACATCCCGTTCTACCCGTACGCCGGTGAGGTCACCTCGTCCCCGGCGAGCGACACCAAGGACGCCGTCTACGCCTCGGACTTCAGCCACACCGACGAGACCGCCGAACCCGGCCACTACAAGGTCGGCCTCGCCTCCGGCGTCACCGCCGACCTCACCGCGACGGCCCGCACCGGCTCCGGCCGCTTCACCTACCCGGCCGACAAGCCCGCCTCGCTGCTGATCCGCACCGCCAACTCCGAGGTGGGCTCCACCGATTCGTCGGTCACCATCGACCCGAAGACCAACACGGTCTCCGGCTCGGTCACCTCCGGCAACTTTTGCGGCTACCTCGACCCCGAGGGCCAACGCGCCTACTACACCCTGTACTTCACCGCCACCTTCGACCGCGCCTTCAAGACCACCGGCACCTGGCAGGACGACAAGCTGACCCCGGGTTCGACGAGCGCGACCGGCGGCACGGGCGGCTTCAGCACCGGCGGCCGTCCCGTCGCGGGCAAGGGCGCGGGCGGCTACGTCGAGTTCGAGCCCGGCAGCGGCCCGGTCGGCGTCAAGGTCGGTATCTCGTACGTCAGTCAGGCCGGCGCCCAGGCCAACCTCAAGGCGGAGAACCCGCCGAAGCGCACCTTCGACGCGGTCCAGGACGCGGCCCACCGCGCCTGGCGCGACCAGCTCGGCGCCATCAAGGTCGGCGGCGGCACCGACACCGAGCGCACCACCTTCTACACCGCGCTCTACCACTCCCTCCTGCACCCGAACGTCATCAGCGACGCCGACCGCAGATACACCGGCAGCGACGGCAAGGTGCACAAGGTCAGCCGGGGTCATCAAGCGCAGTACGGCACCTTCTCCGGCTGGGACATCTACCGCTCGCAGGTTCAGCTGCTCACCCTCCTCAGCCCCCGCACGGGCTCGGACATCGCGCAGTCCCTCTATGAACTCGCCCAGCAGAACGGGGGAGTCTGGGACCGCTGGCTGCACGGCGCGAGCGGCACCCACGTCATGAACGGCGACCCCTCACCCACCGCCCTGGCCGGCATCCGCGCCTTCGGCGGCACCGACTTCGACCTCAAGGGAGCCCTCGCCTCCCTCGTCCAGGCGGCGACCGTACCGACCGCACAGGACCTGTCCTCCTCGGGCAAGCCGGTGCTCTCGGTCGGTCAACGCCCGTCCCTGGACAAGTACTTGAACCTGCACTACATGCCGTCCGTCTCCAACGCGTGGGGCGGCGCCGCCGAGACGCTGGAAATGTCCACGGCGGACTTCGCGCTCTCCCAACTCGCCACGGCGGCAGGGAAGAAGAGCACGGCGGCCGACTTCGCCCAGCGCGCCCAGTGGTGGCAGAACAACTTCAACATCGCCGCCGACCCCACCGGCGGCTACATCGCCAACCGCAAGGCGGACGGCAGTTGGGTCACCGGCTTCACCCCCGGCACCGGCAACGGCTTCGTCGAGGGCACGGCCGCCCAGTACACCTGGATGGTCCAGCACAACCCGGCCGGCCTCTTCGCGGCGATGGGCGGCACGGACAAGGCCCTCGCCCGCCTCGACTCCTTCTTCCATGAGGCGGACGGGAGTTGGGCCTTCACGGGCAGCGGCGGCGACAAGTCCGAGCTGGACAACGAGCCGTCCGTCAACGTCCCGTACCTCTACGACTACGCGGGCGCGCCCTACAAGACCCAGGAGACGGTCAGGGCGGCCATGAAGCAGCTCTGGTCCACCGACCCGGCCGGCATCCCCGGCAACGACGACCTCGGCGAGATGTCGTCCTGGTACGTCTTCTCCGCGCTCGGCATGTACCCCCAGGTCCCCTCCCGCGCCGAACTCACCCTCGCGTCCCCGCTGTTCGAGCGCATCGAGATCAAGCGCCCGCAGGGCAACGACATCTCCATCCGCGCGAAGGGCGCCGCGACCGACGCCCCGTACATCCAGTCCCTGAAGGTCAACGGCCGTAGCACGCAACAGCCTTGGCTCTCGTCCTCCCTCGTCAAGAACGGCGGCACCCTCGACTACACCCTCTCCACCACCCCGAACCGCACCTGGGGCAGCGCCCCCGCCGACGCCCCGCCGTCCTTCCGCACCGGCGAGCAGCCGTACCAGATCGGCGTCGGTCCGACCGCCGCGACCCTCGTCCCCGGCGACACCACCAAGGTCACCATCAAGGCCCTGTCCCTGAACGGCGGCACCGGACCCGAGGTCCGCTACACCGTCGAGACGCCCGTCGGAGTCACGGCAACTCCCGCACAGGGCACGGTCGTCGACGGCTCCCAGGACATCACCCTCACGGCCGCCACCGACGTCCGGCAGGGCTTCTACGACGTGAAGGTCACCGTCACCTCGGGCGACACGTCGTACGAGCAGCCGGTGTCCCTGACCGTGGCCGCGCCCGGTACCCTCCTCGCCGCCTACAACAACACCGGTGTCTCCGACGACACCGGCGAGCACGACGAGGCGGACTACGACGGAGGCGGCTGGAGCTACTCCCTCCAGGCGCTCGCGGCGGCCGGGCTCACCCCGGGCGGCGCGGGCACGGTGGACGGGCTCGGCTTCACCTGGCCCAGCTCGCCGAACGGACGCCCCGACAACGTCTCGGCAGCCGGTCAGACCGTCCAACTCCCGCAGCCCGCGGCCAACTTGTCGTTCATCGGCAGCGCGGTCAACGGCAACCAGCAGACGAAGGCGACCGTCACCTACACCGACGGCAGCACCGACGCCGTCGACCTGTCCTTCACGGACTGGACGGTCGGCGGGGGCGGCGGCACCGTGCAGTACGGCAACGAGGTCGTCGCCAGGACCGCGTACCGCAATGTCGCGGGTGCGGACAAGGATCCGGTCGTCACCTATGTGTTCGCCACCAAGCCGTTCGCGGCACCCACGGGCAAGACCATCAAGAGCGTGACACTTCCGGACGACCCGGATCTCCATGTGTTCACCCTTGCGGTGAACTGACGTCCACAATGTGTGCCCAAGGCCCCGTCGTCACATTCCCGCCTGCCCGGCGACGCCATGCACGCACTCTCGCCGCACCGGGCCCAGACCCGAGTACGTCCAGTACACGGGTCCGGGCCCGGCACGCCGAGAGCACGCACCTGACGCCGCCGGGCCCGCCCTCCGGGCGGACGACGGGAATGTGACGACGGGACCTTGCCCGTTCCGGTGGCGGGGGCACATCGTCGCGTGCGAGCATCCGCAGATGGTGAAACGGCCGCAGCTGCCCGAGGAGTTCCGGGCCGAAGCCCGTACGGCCTTCGCGTTCCTGGTGGGGGACGAGGGCTTCGCGCCGCCGGAGGACATAGACGGCGGCCTGCGCTATCTGCGCGGGGATCTGATGGTGCGCGTCTGGTTCCTGGGCGGCGCCGAATCGGAGGTCCTGACACGACTGATCCCCCTGGCGCCGGACGGCACCAGGGGGAGCGGGGCGTGGCTGGACGACCTGTACGCGGCCGCCGCGTGCGGTCCGGCCCAGGACGTCCCCGTCTTCGCGTCGACCAGGAGAGGCGTGCTCAGACGGGTTCACCAACACGCGGAGGCGTTGCGGAAACTGCTGCCCCGCCTCCCCGTGTCGTGAGGTGAGCTCAGGCCAGCAGTTCCACCTCCGCGAGTGTCGCGGAACTGTCCAGCACCAGGCGGTAACGCGCGTACGAGCCCGGTGACTTGACCGAGAAGACGCGCGTCTGCTTGTCCCAGGTGAAGGACTCGCCGGAGCGCTTGTCGAGCGTCTTCCACGTGGTGCCGTCGGTCGAGCCCTGGAGGGTCCAGCCGGTCGGTGCCTGCGTGTGGTCCGCCGACGACGTGAGCGTGTACTGGATGCCCTTGGTGGCCTTGGCGATCGGCAGGTCCACCGAGGTCACCGTCGCGCTCGTGGCCGACGTGTTGTCGAACAGGGCGCCGACACCGGCGAGTTGGTCGCTGCGGGGCGTCGGCACCTTGTCGTTCTTGGTGATCGACACCGGCGCCGCGTTCTTGCCGCTGCCCCACGACGAGGGCTTGGAGCCCATGGAGAAGTCCAGCACTCCGCCCTTCTCCAGCAGCGAGTGGGGGAGTGAGGTCTTCGTCCAGGTCTGGCCGTTGACCTTCAGCCCCTGCACGTAGATGTTCTTCGTGCTGTTCTTCGGCGCCTTGACGACCAGGTCCTTGCCGTTCTCCAGGTGCACGGTCGCCTTGGTGAACAGCGGGGAACCGATGGCGTATTCGCCGCTGCCCATCACCAGCGGGTAGAAGCCGAGCGCGGAGAAGAGGTACCAGGCCGACTGCTCGCCGTTGTCCTCGTCGCCGTGGTAGCCCTGCCCGATCTCGCTGCCGGTGTAGAGCCGCGACAGCACCTCCCGCACGTCCTTCTGCGCCTTCCAGGGCTCACCGGCCGCGTCGTACATGTACGTGACGTGGTGGGCGACCTGGTTGGAGTGGCCGTACTGGCCCATGCGGACGTCCCGCGCCTCCGTCATCTCGTGGATGACACCGCCGTAGGAACCGGCGTTGGTGGGCGAGGCGGTCTCCGGGGTCGAGAAGTACTGGTCGAGCTTGTCGCCGAGGGCCTTCTGGCCGCCGTAGAGGTTGGCGAGGCCGCGGCTGTCCTGCGGGGCGGTGAAGGCGTAGCCCCAGCCGTCGGTCTCCGTGTAGTCGTAGCCCCAGACCTTCGGGTCGTAACTCGCCGAGTCCACCCGCCAGTTGCCCTTGGCGTCCTTGCCCTGGAAGAACCCGGCCTGCTTGTCGAACAGGTTCACATAGTCCTGGGCGCGGTTGAGGAAGTACTCGGACTCCTCCTTGTAGTGCTTCTCGCCGGTCTTCTTGTAGAGGGCCTGGCCCATCTGCGCGATGCCGTAGTCGTTGACATAGCCCTCCATCGCCCAGGAGAAGCCCTCACCGGTGTCGGTGCTGGTGTAGCCGAGGAAGGGCGAGGTGGTCATGCCCTTGCGGCCGACACCCGAGGCGGGCGGGACGACGGTCGCGTTCTTCACGGCCGCGTCGTAGGCCGACTTGGCGTCGAACTTCACGCCCTTGACGTACGCGTCCGCGAACGCCACGTCCGAGGACGTGCCGGTCATCAGGTCCGCGTAGCCGGGCGAGGACCAGCGCGAGGTCCAGCCGCCGTCCTTGTACTGCTGCACGAACCCGTCGACCATCTCACCCGCCTGACTGGGCGTCAGGAACGAGTAGGCCGGCCAGGTCGTCCGATAGGTGTCCCAGAAGCCGTTGTTGACGTACACCTTGCCGTTCACGATCTTCGCGCCGGTGTGCGTCGGGGTGTCCTGGCTCGTCATCGGGGAAAACGGCGAGGCGTACTGGTACGTCGAACCGACCTTCTCGAAACCGGAGTTGGGGTACAGGTACAGCCGGTACATGCTGGAGTACAGGGTCGTCAGCTGGTCCGGCGTGGCGCCCTCCACCTCGACCTTGCCGAGCAGCTTGTCCCACACCTTCTGGGCCTGCTTCTTGACGGTGTCGAAGGAGGTGCCGTCCGGGATCTCCTGGCGCAGGTTGTCCTTCGCCTGGTCGACGCTGATCAGCGAGGTGGCCAGGCGCAGGGTGACCGTGTGGTCGGCGCCCGGCTTGAACTTCAGATAGCCCTTGACCCCGCTGGAGGAGCCGTCCGTCACGGGCGCGTCGAACGTGCCGTAGACGAAGAGCCGCGTAGCGCCGGTGGACAGCCCGGACTTGACGTCCGAGTAGCCGGTGACGGTCCCGTTGGTCTTGTCGAGGGTCAGGCCCGCCTGCTCGGTGACGTTGTCGAAGATGACGCTCGCGTCGTCACCTGGGTAGGTGAAGCGCAGCGAGGCCGCGTGGTCGGTCGGGGCCATCTCGGCCTTCAGACCGTTCTCGAACGTGACGCCGTAGTAGTACGGGCGCGCGGTCTCGTTCTCGTGCTTGAACGCCAACTCCCGTGCTGTGGGAGAGGTGTTGGGGGTGCCCGAGGCGGCCGACGGCATCACCTGGAAGGTCTGCCGGTCGCCCATCCAGGGGCTGGGCTCATGGCTCAGGCTGAGCGCCTGGAGCGTCGGCAGGTTGTCGTCGTTGTTCGCGCGTGCGTAGTCGTAGAGCCAGCTCAGCGACGACGAATTCGTCACCGGGGTCCAGAAGTTGAAGCCGTGCGGCAGCGCCGCGGCGGGGAAGTTGTTGCCGCGCGAGAAGCTGCCGCTGGAGTTGGTGCCCCGGGTGGTCAGCGCGTAGTCGGACAGATGCGCCTTCGGCCTCTCCGGCGCGACCGTCTTGAGGCTCACGTCGTCCAGCCAGCCCCGGAACTTCGCCGGCCCGCTGGGGGAGTCGTAGTCCAGCAGGATCCGGTCGACGGTCTTCCCGGCCGCGACCGAACCGATCCGCGAGAGGACGTTGTTCCACTGGTTGACGTAGAGGATCTTCGCCGCGCCCTGCCCCTGCGGAGTCAGCGCGAAGCCGTGCGAGTCCGTCGCGCCGAGGTCGCTGAGGTAGGTGCCGTCGGTGAAGGCGAGGTCGACGGAGACGTTCGTGGCGTCGTAGTCGAGGTCGCCGTCGGACATCTGCGGGAAGATCTTGTACGACAGCGCCGTGTCCTTGCCGACCGGCACGTTCACGTCGAAGACCTTGTTGTACGAGTACGCCCGCCCCGTGGCCGTGTGACGGCCCGCGTAGCGCAGTGCGCGCTTCCCGGTGAAGCCGGCGCCCGCCTTGGCGGTGGGGGAGCCGCTGGGGCCCCGGTCGACCAGCGAGAGCATGTCCTCGGGGATGGGCGCGGTGGTCCCGCCCGTCGAGAACTGGACGTCGGCGAGCTGAAGGATGCCGCTCGCGCCGTTGTTCTTCGTGATGTCGAGCCGGAAGTGCTGGTACTCGGCCGGCTCGGCGAGGTCGTACGACTTCGTCTGGAACCGGTCGGCGAAGCTCTCGCCCGAGCGGGTGTCCAGGGTCTTCCAGTCCTTGCCGTCCGTCGAGCCCGACAGCGTCCAGTCCTTCGGATCGCGTTCAGCGAAGTCGTTCGCCGAAGTCAGGGCGTACGTCACTATCTTGGCCGGCTTGTCGAGGTCGAACTCGACCCAGCCCGTGGACGCGAACGTCAGCCACTTGGTGCCGGACTCGCCGTCGACGAGGTTCTCCTTCACCTCGCCGCCGCCGGTGTTCTCGGAGCTGGCCCGGACGTCGGTGACATGATCGGTCACATTTCCCGGGATGCCGGTGCTGTAGCCTCCGTCGACACCCGAGGCCCGCTTGGTGCCGTCCGGCGCGGTGTCGACCGTGTTCAGCCAGTCCGGTGCCGGATCTCCCGACTCGAACGAGGAGGCGAACTCCCCGCCGGTCGGGGCCTTTGCGGGCAGGGCGACCGTCACCCCCTGCGAACCCACGAGCAAAGCCAGTGCGGCGGTCGACACGACCGCCGTACCCCACCATCTGTGATGCATACGAGGGCATCCTCCCTGCACGCTGGACAACGTTGTCAGATTCGACGCGCAAGCAACAGTAGGGAGTCAAGTGGCCAGGGATGTCAAGGGTGTTGAGTGAGGCATTCGAGGGCAATAACAGGGATTTCTCCGTCATCGAACGCACAGGGCGTTCATATTTCCGCCAGGTCTCACTTCGGAAAAGACCGACAACCTACCCTGCATTCGATCTTGCTCTGTCGGCGGGAAGTGGACTATACCTGTCGCGTTCGACACCGCTCTCACAGCAGCACGCACGAAGTACCTCTGCACGACCAAGCTCGACCTGACCGCGGTGCCGGGGAGGATCCGGTTCACCGCCTGAGTCCTGTTGAAGGCGAGGACTTGAGCATGGGATCCACTTCCGCCGAGAACAACGGTTCCAATGGCGTCGGCCGCCGTGATCTGATCAAGAGGTCGGCCGCACTCGGTCTGATCTCCGTACCCACGATGAGTTTCCTGTCCGCGTGTGCCAGCGGTGGCGGGGACGACAGCAGCAGTGACGACAGCACCAAGGGCACCACGTCGAAGTCGAATCCCTTCGGTGTGAAGAAGGGCAGCACGCTCGACGTCGTCGTCTTCAAGGGCGGTTACGGCGACGACTACGCGAAGGCGTGGGAAGCCAACTTCAAGACGAAGATCGGCGTCAGCTCGACCCACACCGGAACGCAGGAGATCACCGGCAAGCTCCAGCCCCGGTTCAACGCGGGCAACCCGCCGGACATCGTCGACGACTCCGGCGCTCAGCAGATCAAGATCGACGTCCTGTACAAGAACGGCCAGTTGCTCGACCTCTCGCCGGTCCTGGACGCGCCCGCGATCGACGACCCGACCAAGAAGGTCCGCGATCTGCTGATCCCCGGCACCCTCGACCCGGGTGTCCAGGAGGGCAAGGTCGTCGCCCTCAACTACATCTACACGGTGTGGGGGTTGTGGTACTCCGGCAAGCTCTTCAAGGACAAGGGTTGGACCCCGCCCAAGACCTGGGACGAGTTCATCGCCGTGTGCCAGAAGGCGAAGGCGGCCGGTATCGGGGGCCTCGCCCACCAGGGCAAGTACCCGTACTACATCAACGTCGCCATCATGGACCTGATCGCCAAGAAGGGCGGGATCGACGCCGTCAAGGCGATCGACAACCTCGACCCCAAGGCGTTCGTCGGCTCGGCCGCCGCGCAGGCCGGCGTCGAGGCGATCTACGAGGTGGTGGAGAAGGGCCTGTTGATGCCCGGCACCAACGGCCTGACCCACACCGAGTCGCAGACCCGCTGGAACCAGTACAAGGCCGCGTTCATCACCTGTGGTTCCTGGCTGGAGAACGAGCAGCTGAAGCTGACGCCCACGGACTTCGACATGAAGTTCCTGCCGATGCCGCTGCTGGCCGACAGCAAGATGCCGTTCGAGGCGATCCGGGCCGGCTCCGGCGAGCCCTTCATCATCCCGGCGAAGGCCAAGAACCTCCCCGGCGCCAAGGAGTTCATGCGCCACATGCTCTCCAAGGAGTGGTCGACGCTCTTCGCCAAGGAGGCCAACTCGCTCACCATCCTCAAGGACGGTGTCGACTCCAGCGTCACCCTGCGCCCGGGCACCCAGTCCACGGTCGACGCGTCCAAGGCGGCCGGCGACAACACCTTCCGCTTCCTGTACCCCGACTGGTACAGCGAGATGGACACCTCCATCCAGAACGCGTCCAACGAGCTGATGGCCAAGCGCATCCAGCCCAAGGAGTGGCTGAAGCGCTGCCAGGCCGCCGTCGACAAGCAGGCCAAGGACCCGGCGTCCAAGAAGAACGTGCACTCCTGATCACAAAGGCCTGATCGCACCACCTGATCACGCTCGGGACACCAGGGGCAGGAAACGCCAATGCGCAAAGGGCAGTACAGGTTCGTCACGGGATTTCTCTTCGTTCCCGTGGCGCTCTATCTGATCTTCGTGATCTGGCCTTACATCCAGACGTTCGGCTATTCGCTGACCGACTGGAAGGGCGAGTCACAGACCTTCAAGTTCGTCGGACTGGACAACTATCGAGCGCTGCTCCACGACGACGTCTTCAAGGAGGCCATCTGGCACAACCTCCTGTTCCTGGTGTTCATCCCCGTGATCACCATTCTGCTGGCCCTCTTCTTCGCCTTCATGGTGAACGCGGGAGGGCGCAGCAAGGCCGGCGGAGTGCAGGGTGTCGCCGGTTCCGGGTTCTATAAAATCGTCTACTTCTTTCCGCAGGTCCTGTCGCTGGCGATTCTCGCGGTGCTGTTCAACGCGGTGTACCGCAGTGACGGCGGCGGCCTGCTCAACGGTTTCCTGATCAAACTCCACCTGGTGGACGTCAACAATCCGGTGGAGTGGCTCAACGAGCCCAACGTGGTGCTGTGGGCGCTGATGGCGGTCGTGGTGTGGCACGGCGTCGGTTTCTATCTGGTGCTGTTCTCCGCCGCCATGCAGTCCATTCCCAGGGACATATACGAGGCGGCCCTGATCGACGGCGCGAACCGCTCCCAGTCCTTCTTCCGGATCACGCTGCCGCTGCTGTGGGAGACCGTCCAGACGGCCTGGGTGTATCTCGGCATCATCGCGATGGACATGTTCGTCCTGGTCTCCTCCATGACCTCGAACATGGGCGCCTACGGAGGCGGTCCCGACCACGGCAGCGACGTCATGTCGACCGTGATGATGCGCAACTTCCTCTACTTCGGGAAGAGCGGCTACGCCTGCGCGATGGGCGTCGTCATGCTGCTGCTCACCCTGGTCCTGTCCGTGGTCACGCTGCGCGCCACCCGCCGTGAGCGCATCGAGTTCTGAGCGGGAGACATACGACGATGAGCGCACCCCTGAAGGAGACCGCCCCCACGGGCGGCACCGTCCCGCCGCAGCCGTCGGTCGGGAAGTCCAGTGCCCGGCCCGGTGAACCGCGCGGCGAGGGCGTCGTACTGAACGTGTTCTCGCACGGCTTCCTGGCCCTGTGGGCCCTGCTGATCGTGCTGCCGCTGCTGTGGCTGGTGCTCAGCTCGTTCAAGACCGACGTGCAGATCGGCAACTCGGCCTTCGGCTGGCCGCACAACTGGACGTTCGACGTGTTCCGCCGGGCCTGGAGCAAGGGCATCGGCGACTACTTCCTGAACACCTTGATCGTTCTGGTGTTCTCGGTCCCGCTGACGATGCTGTTCGGCTCGATGGCCGCCTACGTGCTGGCCCGGTACCAGTTCTGGGGCAACCGGCTGCTGTACTACTTCTTCGTCGCCGGCGCGATGTTCCCGGTGTTCCTGGCGCTGGTCCCGCTGTTCTTCATGGTCAAGCGCCTCGACATGCTGAACACGTACCAGGGGCTGATCCTGGTCTACATCGCCTACTCGATGCCGTTCACGGTGTTCTTCATGCACGCGTTCTTCCGGACGCTGCCCACCGCGGTCTTCGAGGCGGCCGTCCTCGACGGTGCCTCGCACACCCGGACGTTCTTCCAAGTGATGTTGCCGATGGCGAAAGCCGGATTGATCAGCGTCGGCATCTTCAACACCCTCGGTCAGTGGAACCAGTTCATCCTGCCGACGGTCCTGATGCAGCCGCAGAGCGGCTCGGACCCGGAGCGCTATGTCCTCACCCAGGGGCTCATCCAGCTCCAGCAGCAGCAGGGCTACGCCTCCGACCTGCCCGTTCTCTTCGCCGGTGTCACGATCGCCATGATCCCGATGCTGGTCGTCTACCTGTCGTTCCAGCGCCAGGTGCAGTCCGGTCTGACCTCGGCGACGCTGAAGTAGCACCCCTGGACGACGCGACAGAGAGTGATCGTTCCGACACCGCTCCCGGCAGGCCGGGAGCGGTGGTCACGTATGTGTCCGAGACCCCGGATGCGGTTCAACCTCTTGACGGGAGGCGACCCGAACAGCTCAGCTTAGAGTTCACTAGTTGGACATAGACGGGGCCTCATCGATGCGGTCCCGCGCGCAGGAGGTCGTCGTGGAGACTCCGGGGTCGCAGTCGTCACTGCACCGAGCCAATCTCGAACGGGTCGTGCGAGCGGTGCGGTTGGCCGGGTCGCTGACGCAGGCGGAGATCGCGAGGACGACGGGCCTGTCGGCCGCGACGGTCTCCAACATCGTGCGCGAACTCAAGGACGGCGGAACGGTCGAGGTCACGCCCACCTCGGCGGGCGGCCGCAGGGCCCGCAGCGTCTCCCTGAGCGGGGACGCCGGCATCGTCATCGGCGTCGACTTCGGGCACACGCATTTGCGCGTCGCGGTCGGGAATCTCGCCCACCAGGTGCTGGCCGAGGAGTCCGAGCCCGTCGATGTGGACGCCTCCTCGACGCAGGGCTTCGACCGGGCCGAAGAGCTGGTCAACCGGCTGATCACGGCGACCGGAGTGGACCGCTCCAAGATCGCCGGGGTGGGCCTCGGCGTGCCCGGTCCGATCGACGTCGAGTCGGGCACCCTGGGCTCCACCGCGATCCTCCCGGGCTGGACCGGCACCAGACCCGCGGAGGAGCTGGGCAGCCGTTTGGGCGTACCGGTGCACGTGGACAACGACGCGAACCTCGGCGCCCTCGGTGAGCTGGTCTGGGGCAGCGGGCGGGGCGTCAGGGACCTGGCGTACATCAAGGTCGCGAGCGGGGTCGGCGCCGGACTGGTCATCAACGGCAAGATCTACCGGGGCCCGGGTGGCACGGCGGGAGAAATCGGGCATATTACTCTTGATGAGTCCGGCCCTGTCTGCCGCTGCGGAAACCGGGGCTGCCTGGAGACCTTCACGGCGGCGCGCTATGTGCTGCCGCTCCTCCAGTCCAGCCACGGCACCGACCTGACCATGGAAGGAGTCGTACGGCTGGCGCGGGACGGAGACCCTGGTTGCCGTCGGGTGATCGCCGACGTCGGCCGCCACATCGGCAGTGGAGTCGCCAATCTCTGCAATTTGCTGAACCCGAGCCGAGTGGTCCTCGGTGGCGATCTCGCCGAGGCCGGTGAGCTGGTGCTCGGGCCGATCAGGGAGTCTGTCGGCCGCTACGCGATCCCCAGTGCGGCGCGTCAACTTTCCGTTCTCCCGGGGGCACTTGGAGGCCGTGCGGAAGTGCTCGGAGCGCTCGCTCTCGCGCTCAGCGAGATGGGCGATTCGACCCTTTTGGACGGGTCGCTGACCGCAGCGACACCTGTCTTCACTTAGAGAACGCACGACGCCGTTGCCATCTCGTTAAGTATTTACTTCTTGACGCCGAACGCGCGGCCGAGTTGACTTCCAGCCACCTCGGCCGCAACGACGCGGCCTCGTCAGGGAGGTTTCAAAGTGAACACGCGTATGCGTCGTGCCGCCGTTGCAGTGATCGCCACCACCATGGCCGTTTCGATGGCCGCCTGTGGCAAGGCGGGCGACGACAAGAAGTCCGACAGCAGCTCCAGCTCCTCGGGCGGCTCCACCGCGAAGATCGGTCTGCTCCTGCCCGACAGCGTCACCGCTCGGTACGAGAAGTTCGACAAGCCGTACTTCGAGGCGAAGGTCAAGGAGCTCTGCTCCGGCTGCACCGTCGAGTACAACAACGCGAACGCCAGCGCCGCGACGCAGGCCCAGCAGGTCAGCAGCATGATCACCAAGGGCGTCAAGGTCATCGTGATCAGCGCCCAGGACTCCGCCGCGATCAAGTCCTCGATCCAGCAGGCCGTGAACAAGGGCATCAAGGTCGTCGCGTACGACCGTCTGGCCCAGGGCCCGGTCTCCGCGTACGTCTCCTTCGACAACGTCCAGGTCGGCAAGCTCCAGGGTGAGGCGCTCCTCACCTCGCTGGGCTCCAAGGCGACCACCAAGTCGAAGATCGTCATGATCAACGGTGACGACGCCGACCCGAACGCCGCGCAGTTCAAGAAGGGCGCCCACGAGGCCCTCGACGGCAAGGTCACCATCGCCTACGAGCAGTCCGGCCTCTGGAAGGACACCGTCGCCAACCAGAAGGTCACGGCGGCCATCACCCAGCTCGGCGCCAAGAACATCGCGGGCGTCTACGCCGCCAACGACGGCATGGCCGGCGGTATCGCCACCGCCCTCAAGGGCGCCGGCATCAGCGGCATCCCGCTGACGGGTCAGGACGCGGAGCTCGCCGGTATCCAGCGCATCGTCGCCGGTACCCAGTCCAGCACCGTCTACAAGGCCTTCAAGCCGGAGGCCGAGGCGGCCGCCACCCTCGCCGTCGACCTGGCGCAGGACAAGAGCATCTCCTCGCTCGCCACCACGACCCAGACCAGCGGCTCCGGCAACAAGGTGCCCTCGCAGCTGCTGACCCCGGTGTCGGTCACCAAGGCCAACATCAAGGACACGGTCATCAAGGACGGTCTCTACACCGTCGCGCAGATCTGCACCGCCGACTACGCCAAGGCGTGCAAGGCGGCCGGTCTGTCCTAACCACCGCCCAGCGGTGACAAAGCCCCTTCGGCGTCCGCCCCACCCTCAAACCCCGCTGTGGGGCGGGCGCCGATCGGAACCCGTGCGAACGCAGCCGTTGCCAACTGGCATCGGCCGCGCGCATGTTCATCTTGTAAATCTGTGCCTAGGCACAACCCTCCGCGGCTTTTGACAAGCGCGGCATCCCCGCCGGTCAGGCGGCGAAGGAGATGGTCAACGTGTCCGCTACGCCCGTGCTGGCGTTGCGCGGAGTCTCCAAGCGATTCGGTGCGGTGCAGGCCCTCACCGAAGTAGAGCTGGAGGTTCACGCCGGAGAAGTCGTCGCACTGGTCGGCGACAACGGCGCAGGAAAGTCCACCCTGGTGAAGACCATCGCCGGAGTGCACCCCATCGATGAGGGAGTCATCGAGTGGGAGGGCAACCCGGTCAGCATCACCAAGCCGCACGACGCCCAGGGACTCGGCGTCGCGACGGTCTACCAGGACCTCGCCCTGTGCGACAACCTCGACGTCGTCGGCAACCTCTACCTCGGGCGTGAGCTGCTGCGCCACGGGGTCATCGACGAGGTCACGATGGAGAAGAACTCCCGTGAGCTGCTGAGCACGCTCTCCATCCGCATCCCGAGCGTGCGCATCCCGATCGCCAGCCTCTCCGGTGGTCAGCGACAGGTCGTCGCCATCGCCCGCGCGCTGATCGGCGACCCCAAGGTCGTCATCCTCGACGAGCCCACCGCCGCCCTCGGCGTCGAGCAGACCGCCCAGGTCCTCGACCTGGTCGAGCGGCTGCGCGAGCGCAACCTCGGCGTCATCCTCATCAGCCACAACATGGCCGACGTCAAGGCGGTCGCCGACACCGTCAACGTGCTGCGCCTGGGCAAGAACAACGGCTCCTTCCCGGTGAAGGACACCAGTCAGGAAACGATCATCGCCGCGATCACCGGTGCCACGGACAACGCCGTGACCCGTCGTGCGGTGCGCAGCACGGAGGCGGCAAAGTGAGCGACACGTCAGACACCGTGAAGAAGGACGCGGAGGCCACGGCCAACGCGGCGCCCGCGGACGACCCCACGGCGGCGGCCGCGTCCGCCACCGTCGTCGACCCGCGGCTGCTGGTCCGCGAAGAGGGCTACAAGGGCTACATCACCGAGTTCAAGCGCAAGATCAAGGGCGGTGAACTCGGCTCGCTGCCGGTCGTCGCCGGCCTGATCGTCATCGGCATCATCTTCCAGTCGCAGAACAGCCGGTTCCTGAGCGCGGACAACCTGTCCAACATCAGCTACTACCTGTCGGCCACCGGCATGCTCGCCATCGGCCTGGTCTTCGTGCTGCTGCTCGGCGAGATCGACCTGTCCGTCGGCTCGGTCAGCGGTCTGGCGTCCACCCTGTTCGCCGTCTTCGTGGTCAACCACGGGATGAACGGCTGGCTGGCGCTGGTCCTGACGATCATCACGGGCATCGGCATCGGCGCGCTGCACGGCTTCTTCTTCGCGAGGATCGGCGTACCGGCGTTCGTCGTCACACTCGCCGGCTTCCTCGGCTGGAACGGTCTGATGCTGTGGCTGCTCGGTTCGAGCGGCACCATCAACATCCCGGACGAGGGTCCGGTGCACCTGCTCGGCCAGGGCTCCTTCTTCATGGACCAGTCGATCGCCGGTGCCTACATCCTGGCCGCGCTCGGCGTCGCCTCCCTGGCCTACGGCTCGCTCGTCGAGCAGCGCCGCCGCAAGGCCGCCGGGGTGCCGTTCCGGCCCACCAGCGAGATCGGGCTGCGGGTCGGTCTGCTCGCCGTGGCCGCGTTCGTCACCGCGTACGTGCTGAACTCCTCGGCCGGCGTCTCCAACTCGCTGGTGATCTTCCTCGCGTCCCTGGTGATCGTGGACTTCGTGCTCCGTCGTACCCCGTACGGCCGTAAGGTCTTCGCGGTCGGCGGTGGTATCGAGGCCGCGCGTCGTGCCGGTATCAACGTGTCCATGATCCGGATCACCGTGTTCGCCATCTCCGGCGGCTTCGCGGCGGTCGGCGGTATGTTCTTCGCCGGTCAGACCCAGAGCGCCACGCTCAACGCCGGCGGCGGCAACACCCTGATGCTGGCCATCGCGGCCGCGGTCATCGGCGGTACGAGCCTCTTCGGCGGTCGCGGCACCGTCTGGTCCGCCCTCCTGGGCATGCTCGTCATCCAGTCGATCCAGACCGGCCTCGACCTGCTCAACATGAACACGTCGATCCAGTACATGATCACCGGCGGCGTTCTGCTCGGCGCGGTCGTCATCGACTCGGTGTCCCGCAAGAGCCAGAAGGCGTCCGGTCGCGGCTGACCTGCCCCTTCGCGCAGACTGTGCCCGGTACCGAACGCGGTGCCGGGCACCGTCAT
Organism: Streptomyces prunicolor; assembly: GCF_045162825.1. NCBI lineage: Bacteria > Bacillati > Actinomycetota > Actinomycetes > Kitasatosporales > Streptomycetaceae > Streptomyces > Streptomyces prunicolor. The sequence continues at coordinate 8,298,680 of NZ_CP108676.1, forward strand.
GTCGTAGGAAAGGCTGTTCGTGGGTACAGCCGATCGCGTGACGTATGACGCAGAGCCCGGGCGCCGGGCGCAAAGGCGGAACATTAGACTCGACAAGCCCGGCAACAGCTCGATCAGCTCTACTCGCAAGGAGGCACGGGTGCCGCTGCTGACCCGCATCAGGGGACCGCGCGATCTGGACCGGCTCAGCCTGGAGCAGCTGGACCAGCTGGCCGGGGAGATCCGGACCTTCCTCGTCGACGCCGTCTCCAAGACCGGCGGCCACCTCGGCCCGAACCTCGGCGTGGTCGAGCTGACCATCGCCCTGCACCGCGTCTTCGAGTCGCCGAAGGACCGGGTGCTGTTCGACACCGGCCACCAGTCCTACGTCCACAAGCTGCTCACCGGCCGCCAGGACTTCTCCAAGCTCAAGATGAAGGGAGGCCTCTCCGGCTACCCCTCGCAGGCCGAGTCCGAGCACGACGTCATCGAGAACTCGCACGCCTCGACGGTCCTCGGCTGGGCCGACGGCCTCGCCAAGGCCAACCAGGTCCTCAAACGCGACGACCACGTGGTCGCGGTCATCGGTGACGGCGCGCTGACCGGCGGTATGGCCTGGGAGGCGCTGAACAACATCGCCGACGCCAAGGACCGCCCGCTCGTCATCGTCGTCAACGACAACGAGCGCTCCTACGCACCGACCATCGGCGGCCTCGCGAACCACCTGGCGACCCTGCGGACCACCGACGGCTACGAGCGCTTCCTGGCCCGCGGCAAGGACCTCCTGGAGCGCACTCCGGTCGTCGGCAAGCCCCTCTACGAGACGCTGCACGGCGCGAAGAAGGGCCTGAAGGACTTCATCGCCCCGCAGGGCATGTTCGAGGACCTCGGTCTCAAGTACGTCGGGCCCATCGACGGGCACGACATCGACGCCCTGGAGTCCGCGCTCGCCCGCGCCAAGCGCTTCGGCGGACCGGTCATCGTGCACTGCCTCACCGAGAAGGGCCGCGGCTACCAGCCCGCCCTCCAGGACGAGGCCGACCGCTTCCACGGCATCGGCCCCATCCACCCCGACACCGGCCTGCCCATCAAGGCCTCCGGCGCCGACTGGACCTCCGTCTTCGGTGACGAGATGGTCGCCCTGGGCCAGGAGCGCGAGGACATCGTCGCGATCACCGCCGCGATGCTCCAGCCGGTCGGCTTGAAGAAGTTCGCCGACGCCTTCCCCAACCGCATCTACGACGTCGGCATCGCCGAGCAGCACGCCGCCGTCTCCGCGGCCGGCCTCGCCACCGGCGGACTGCACCCCGTCTTCGCCGTCTACGCCACCTTCCTCAACCGCGCCTTCGACCAGGTGCTGATGGACGTGGCCCTGCACAAGTGCGGGGTGACCTTCGTCCTGGACCGGGCCGGCGTCACCGGCACCGACGGCGCCTCCCACAACGGCATGTGGGACATGTCGATCCTCCAGGTCGTCCCGGGCCTCCGGCTCGCCGCACCCCGCGACGCCGACCAGGTCCGCGCCCAGCTGCGCGAGGCCGTCCAGGTCGAGGACGCGCCGACGGTCGTCCGCTTCTCCAAGGGCGCCGTCGGACCCGCCGTACCCGCCGTGGGCCGCATCGGCGGCATGGACGTGCTGCGCGCGCCCGGCACCGACGCCCCGGACGTGCTGCTGGTCTCGGTCGGCGCCCTGGCGCCCATGTGCCTGGAGATCGCCGCCCTGCTCGACAAGCAGGGCATCACCACCACCGTCGTCGACCCGCGCTGGGTCAAGCCCGTCGACGAGGCCATGGCCCCGCTCGCCGAGCAGCATCGAGTGGTCGTCACCGTCGAGGACAACTCCCGTGTCGGCGGCGTCGGTTCGTCGATCGCGCAGGCGTTGCGCGACGCGGGCGTCGACGTCCCGCTGCGCGACTTCGGCATCCCGCCGCGCTTCCTCGACCACGCCTCCCGCGCCGAGGTGATGACGGAGATCGGCCTGACCGCTCCCGACATCGCCCGCCAGGTCACCGGCCTGGTCTCGAAGCTGGACGGCCGGTTCGAACGGCCCACGGCCGAGGTCGACTCGGTGGAGTCCGCACGCGACTGACAGGTGACCGGCACCGCTGAACGGGCCGCTTCCGCCACTCTTTGCAGTGGTGAAAGCGGCCCGTTCGCGTGAATCGGCTCGCGCCGGGGCATACGGACTACGCCCCCTCTCGATCATGTCGAGGACGCCAAGCGTGGGAGGTACACCCGTGAGCAGCACCCTCTTCCGGACGAAGAGAGTCGAACAGTCCATCAAGGACACCGAGGAACCGGAGCACGCGCTCAGAAAATCCCTCTCGGCCCTGGATCTGACCGTGTTCGGCGTCGGTGTCGTCATCGGCACCGGCATCTTCGTCCTCACCGGCACGGCCGCCAAGAACACCGCCGGCCCCGCGGTGGCCCTGTCCTTCGTCGTCGCCGGCGTCGTCTGTGCCCTCGCGGCGCTCTGCTACGCCGAGTTCGCGTCCACGGTCCCGGTCGCGGGCTCCGCGTACACCTTCTCGTACGCCTCGCTCGGCGAGTTCCCCGCCTGGATCATCGGCTGGGACCTGGTCCTCGAACTCGCCCTCGGTACGGCGGTGGTGGCCGTCGGCTGGTCCGGCTACATCCACTCGCTGCTGGACAACGCGGGCTGGCAGCTGCCCGAGGCGCTCAGCGGCCGGGACGGCGCCCACGGCTTCGGCTTCGACATCCTCGCCGCCGCGCTCGTGCTCGTCCTCACCGCGATCCTCGTGCTCGGCATGAAGCTCTCCGCGCGGGTGACCTCCGTCGTCGTCGCCATCAAGGTCGCCGTCGTGCTCGTGGTGATCGTCGCCGGCGCCTTCTTCATCAAGGGCGACAACTACAAGCCGTTCATCCCCAAGTCGCAGGCCGTGGAGGCGGGCGGCAACCTCAAGGCCCCCCTCATCCAGCTGATGTTCGGCTGGGCGCCCTCCAACTTCGGCGTCATGGGCATCTTCACCGCCGCCTCCGTGGTCTTCTTCGCCTTCATCGGCTTCGACGTCGTCGCCACCGCCGCCGAGGAGACCCGCAACCCGAAGCGGGACGTGCCGCGCGGCATCCTCGGCTCGCTGGTCATCTGCACCACGCTCTACGTCGCCGTCGCGGTCGTCGTGACGGGCATGCAGAAGTACAGCTCACTGTCGATCGACGCCCCGCTGGCCGACGCGTTCAAGGCCACCGGCCACCCGTGGTTCGCGGGCCTGATCAGCTTCGGCGCCGCGATCGGCCTGACAACGGTCTGCATGATCCTGCTGCTCGGCCAGGCCCGCGTGTTCTTCGCGATGAGCCGCGACGGACTGCTGCCCCGCTTCTTCTCCCACGTCCACCCGCGCTTCCGCACCCCGTACCGCCCGACCATCCTCCTCGGCGTGATCATCGCGATCGTCTCGGGCTTCACGAGCCTCAGCGAACTCGCCGAACTGGTCAACATCGGCACGCTGTTCGCGTTCATCGTGGTCGCGATCGGCGTGGTCATCCTCAGGAACAAGCGCCCGGACCTGCCCCGCGCCTTCCGCACCCCCCTGGTCCCGGCCCTCCCGATCGTCTCGGTCCTGGCCTCCTTCTGGCTGATGCTCAACCTCCCCGCCGAGACCTGGCTCCGCTTCGCCATCTGGATGGCGATCGGCTTCGCCGTGTACTTCTTCTACGGCCGCACCCACAGCCGCCTGGGCCTCCAACAGGCGGCGGAGGCGGGCAAGTCGGCGGCACCGCCGAGCGGAAACGCCTCGTAGTTCCTTCGCGATCAACCCAGTTGGCCGTCCGGCCCCGCAAGTCCCGCTCGGTGGAGGAGACTTGCGGGGCCGTATCGCGTGTGTGCCGGCCGCCGAGTGTCAGCCCCGTACGCTCCGCGGTCCCGTGACCTCCGCGCCCAACTCCGTGACCCTGCGCCGCAGTTCGCGGTCCGCGGTGACCACCAGGCAGGGGCGGCCGGTGGCCTCGGCGACCAGTTCGACCATCCGGTCGTCGCCGCTGCCGGGTGCCGAGTCCACCCGTACGCCCGGGACGGACGCCACGCCGCGGGCCGCGCCCTCCACGACGAGGACGAGTTCCACGGGGTCCGTGCGGCCCGGCAGACCGTCGCTCGCGAGCCGGTCGCGGAGGCGCTCGGCGGCACCCTTGCGGTCGCGCCACCAGCCGTCGGGCACCGAGCCCACGACGTTCGCGCCGTCGACGATCACCAGCAGGGGAGTGTCCTCGTCCATGGGGCAAGGGTCGCACGCGGGCCGGGGGTGCCCCGCGCGGCAGTGGCCGCCCCAATTACAGTGAACCGGTGAACGGCGACTGGCTCATGCGCGGCCGTGACGGCCGGCTCAGTGTGTATCTGCCCTCGGGCGACGCCGTCCTGTGCCGGGCGGAACGCGGCCCCGGCGGCTTCTGGAGCGACCCGCGCAAGATCGGCGGCGACCAGAAGCTGCACCCGGGGCTGCTCGGCGTAGGACAGGGCGCGGACGGCTACGCCCACCTGGTGTCCTGGCGCCCCACGCGGGCCGGCGAGTCCGGGCTGGTCCACTCCACGCACTTCCGGCCCCGCCTCGCGGCCCTCGACTGGTATCCGATCGGCCACCCGAACAGGACGGGCGACCGTACCGGTGTACCGGCGGTCGCGGTCGACGCGGAGGGCCGCGCCCATGTCTTCGTGCGCGACGCGGCGGGCGGGGTGAGCATGCTGGCCCAGAAGGAGAAGGGCGGCTGGGACCCGTGGCGCGACCTCAAGGGGAGCGACGTCCACGAGGACCTGGCGGCGGTGACGGGGGAGTCCGGCACGGTCGAGCTGTATGCGGCGGTACCCGGCGCGATCCTGCACTGGCGCCAGGAGGAGCCGGGTGAACAGCCGGTGTTGGAGGAGGCGATGGAGTCCGGCATCCGCCCCGGCACACTCCGCGCCCTGGCCACCTCGCCGGAGCACACCACCCTCTTCTACACGGACGACTCCGGCGACCTCTGCGTCTGGCGCCCCGGCACCAAGCCGCTCGCTCTCCTCCCCTCGGCAGGCCCCGGCCCGGTCTCCGCGATCCGCTGCGAACTCGACGGCCACGACTGCACGTTGCTCGCGCAACGCTCGGCCAGCGGCCGGATCGCCTTCGCCGCGTATCCGACGGAGCAGGAGTCCGCGGGCGCCTGGTGGACCGAGTCGGGGCCCCAGCTCCCGGCGGACGCCGAGGTCTCGCTGACGCTGGACGAGGATGAGCGGGTGGCAGCCGCGACGGTGTCTCCGTCCACCGGTCAACTGCTGGTCACACGGCGGAAGGACGAAGAGGGGCTGGCGTTGGAGGCCTGGCGGGAGGTCTGAGCGACCGCTTCGGACCCGTCAACCAGCCGTAGGTGAACGGCAGTTGCCGCATCCTCGGAAGCAGCCCCCGGAATCCCTCCGGGAATCGGTTCCGGCGCCTCAGGACGAAGTGCCGCCCGTGGCAGGTGACTTCTTCGCCGACTCGGGGATCGTCGCGTCGGTGCGGAGCGCCTTCCACAGCGTCGACGCCTGCGGCTCCGCCGCGACCACCCGGTTCGGGTCGACCTTGTCGTACGCCACCGGGAGCATGATCGTCTCCATGGTGGACGGGTTGACGCCGTTCAGGCTGCGGCCGAACTCCGCGAGCTTGGTGAGCGAGGCGAGTTCGGAGTCGGTGGTGAGCGCGGCGGTGAGCTGGTCGGCGATCTTGTACGCCTTGACGGGGCTGCCCAGCAGGTCCTGCTTCTGGATCTCGGTGAGCAGGGCCAGCATGAACTTCTGCTGGAGGCCGATCCGGCCGAGGTCGCTGCCGTCGCCGATGCCGTGCCGGGTGCGGACGAACTCCAGGGACTGAGTGCCGTTCAGCCTGTGGGTGCCCTTGGTCAGGTCGAGGCCGCTGGAGGTGTCGTGGATGTCCTGGTCGACGGTGACGGTCACGCCGCCTATCGCGTCCACCAGGTCCTTGAAGCCGGCGAAGTCGACCTCGACGTAGTGGTCCATGCGGACCCCGGACATCTCCTCCACCGTCTTCACCACACAGGCCGGACCGACCTGCGAGTAGATGGAGTTGAACATCACACGCTTCGCCGACGCGACCGAGGAGCCGTTCGACTTGGTGCACGTGGGGCGGGTCACCAGGGTGTCGCGCGGGATGCTGACGGCGACGGCCTTCTGGCGGCCCTCGGGTATGTGCATCACCAGCGCGGTGTCCGAACGGGCGCCGGAGACGTTGCCGGTGTTCAGCTTCGCGTTGGCGCCGGCGCGTGAGTCGGAGCCCAGTATCAGGATGTTCTGGCCCGAAGTGGGCAGCTTCTCCGGCCGGTTGTCACCGATCGCCTTGTCGATGTCGACGCCCTTGATGTTGCCGTCGATCCCGCTGTAGAGCCAGTACGCGGTACCCGCTCCGGCGAGGACCAGGACGGCCAGCGAGAGCAGGATCCAGCGGCCGCTGCGGCGCTTGCCGGTGCGTCCGCGCTTGCGTCCTCGCCCGCCGCCGCGCCGCGAGGGCGTGTCGGAGTCGCTGTGCTGGGGCGTCGAGACATGGCTCATCCTGCGTCGAGTCCTCGTGGGTCGTGCCCCGGAGACGGGGCGGTGGTGTGGCGTGAGGACTCGGGTGGGGGGAGGCCGGTCCCAGTACTGCTGCCCGGTGGAATCCACCCAAGGGCGGACGATCGCACGATCATGCACAACCGGTGATGTATTTGTAAACAGCAGCCAAAGAAATAGTATGCCCGCCATGACTTGGCTGATAACCGGCGGTGCGGGCTTCATCGGAGCCCATGTCGTCCGCGCGATGCTCGCCGCGGGCGAGCGCGTCGCGGTGTACGACGACCTCTCGACGGGCGACCCCGCCCGCGTCCCCGACGACGTGCCCTTCGTGAAGGGTTCGGTGCTGGACGCCGAACTGCTCCGGGCCACCTGCACCGGTCTCGGGATCACCGGAGTGGTCCACCTCGCGGCGAAGAAGCAGGTCGGCGAGTCGGTCGAGCGGCCCTTGCACTACTACCGGGAGAACGTCCAGGGCCTGCAGACCCTGCTGCAGGCCGCCGCCGACACCGGCGTCCGGAGCTTCCTGTTCTCCTCCTCGGCGGCCGTCTACGGCATGCCCGACGTGGACCTGGTGACGGAGGACACTCCCTGCGTCCCCGTCAACCCGTACGGCGAGACCAAGCTGGCGGGAGAGTGGCTGGTTCGCGCTGCCGGCCGGGCGCACGGCATGACCACCGCCTGCCTGCGCTACTTCAACGTGGCCGGAGCGGCGGACGAACTCCTCGCCGACTCGGGCGTGTTCAACCTTGTCCCGATGGTCTTCGAGAAGCTGAGCCTCGGCAGCGCCCCGGTGGTCTTCGGCGACGACTACGACACCGCCGACGGCACCTGCGTACGGGACTTCATCCACGTCGAGGACATCGCCTCCGCCCATCTGGCGGCCGCACGCGCGCTGTCCGCGCGGGAACCGGGCAGCGATCTGACGGTCAACATCGGTCGTGGGGAGGGGGTTTCGGTACGCGAGATGATCACGCTGATCGCCGAGGTCACCGGCTACGGTCCCGCGGCGGCGCCGGTGACCGCACCGCGCAGGCCCGGCGACCCGGCGCGGGTCGTCGCCTCCGCCGACCGCGTCCGTGCCGAGCTCGGCTGGACGGCCCGCCACGACGTCCGCGCGATGGTCACCTCGGCATGGGCGGGCTGGTGCCACGGCCATCCCGAGGCCCGCCGCTGATGGCCACCACGGTGCGGGACGGTGCCGTCACGGCGCGACCGGCCGGCGGGACCGCGGCCGGCCGCACGGTGCGGTCCGGGCCGTGGCTGCTCACCGGGCACGACGGCCGCCTGATCGTCTACGTGCACGTCGACGACGCCGTGCTGCGGTGGACCGAGAGCAGCCCGGGCGGCCCCGACTGGACCGGCCCGGACGTCCTGCCGCTCAAGGGCGTGAGCGAACTCACCGTCGTCCAGGGCGGCAACCGCTACGCACACCTGATCGGCCGCCGGATCCGGGGCACCGCCGACGCACCCCCGGCCGTGGACCTGGTCTACGCGATCCAGTACCAGGCGGGCCGCCCGCTGAGCGAGTGGCGGTCCGTCGGCAACCCGCACGCCAAGCGGGAACGCACCGCGCAGATGGGCACCCCCACCGCTGTCGTCGACACGTCGGGCGCCCTGCACATCCTCGTCCCCACGGCCGAGGGACATCTGGCCGTACGGCGGGAGGGCACGGGCGGACGCTGGGAGCCCTGGCTGGACCTCAAGGTCGCGGCCGTCCTGGACACACCGGCCGCGGTGGCCACCTCCACCGGCGAGGTGCACCTCCTCGCCCCGGCGGGCACCGGCGCCCTGACCTGGTGCCAGCCGCGGCCGGGCGGGGCGCCGGCACGGGGCCAGGACCTCGGCGTGGTGGTGCTGCCCGGCTCCGCGACCGGTGTGGAGACCTCACCGGGCCGGGTCACGTACTACGTCACCGACGCGGTCGGCGGCGGTGTCGTCGCCGTACGGCCCGGCGCCTGGCCGGTGCCCGTCGGCGGGAGCCCGGGGGACGGACGGCACACCGCGCTCGCCACCGTCCTCGACGGCTACTCCTGCACGGTGCTGGCCCACCGCGACACCGAGGGCCGGATCGTACTGGGCGTGTGCGGCGCGGAGGACGAGCACAACGGCGTGTGGTGGACCGACACCGGCACCGTCTGCGTGGGCGATCCGGTGCTGGCCCGCGACGGTCTCGGCCGGATCGTGCTGCTGGCCCTGACCGAGGACCGCGGGCTCGCGCTGACCCGCCAACAGGACGGCCCGGGGCTGACCCTGGGCGACTGGAGACCGCTGTGACCGTGCACCGCGAGAAGGACGTGAAGGCATGACACGCAGATCCGCCGCCCAGGTGCCCGAGGGCCGCGGGCACGTGGTCGCCGTCGTCGTACCGGAACCCCGGGACGCGGTGGGGCCGGTCGGTCGGGAGGCCCCCGGCGCGGAGATCGCCGTGGTCTGTCTGCGGCCGGGCGGCAAGGACGGCCGGGCGGCGCTCGACCGGGCGCTCGCCGCGGCCGAGGCCCGGGGCTGCCGGGTGCGGGGCGGCCCCCGGGTGCTGGACGCCGACGCCGGGAACGCGTCGGCCGCGCTGGCGGCGGAGCTGCTCGCGATCGATCCCGAACGGCTGCACACCCTCGATCCGGACCCCGTGCACACGGGCGTCGACGAGGCGACCGGTGTCCTGTCGTACGGCGTGCCGGACGAGCACGCCGAGACCGCCGCCGTCGTCCTCGCCGCGGCCCGGGCCCATCAGGCCGCTACGGGACGCCCGTTGTACGTCGAGTGCCGTCGGGCCGAGCGGGTACCGGGGCCCGGCGACGACACCCCCGCGCGCTACCCGGTGCCCGTGAACTGGCTCTCGGCCGGCTTCGACGGCCGGCTCAGCGCCTTCCTGCCGACGGCCGCCGGTGTGGTCCGCTGGCACGAGGAGGTGCCGGGTGGACGGTGGCGCGGTCCCGAACTCCTGGAAGGCCAGGGCCTGTTGCCGGGCCTGCTGGTGATCCGGGACCCGCACGGGCTGCCGCATCTCCTCGCCCTGCGCCGGACCGCGCGCGGCGACGGCGGCGCGGACGTCGAGGTCGTGCACGCGGCCCAGTACCGCACCGGCCGCCCGCCGACCCCCTGGCTCACCCTCGGCGGCCCCAACTCCGCTGCCTGGCGCAAGGGGCGTGAAGTCGGGTTCCCCGCGGCCGCGTTCGACGCCGCCGGAGATCTCCACGTGTTCGTGCGCAACTTCGGACACAGCGTCAGCCACCGCCGCCGCTCGGCCGACGGCACCTGGACGCCGTGGCAGCACCTGAGCGGACTCCGCGTCGCCGACGAACTCGTGGCGGTGACCGCCGAGCACGGCGGGGTCGAGCTGTACGCCCGGGCCCGGGACACCCCGGCCGTACTCCGGTGGTACCCCGGCCCCGGACCCGGCGGAGCGTGGAGCGAGGACCGTACGCTCCCGTTCGCCGCGCGTCCCGGCACGCTCGCGGCGGCGGCCGAGCCGGGCGCCGTTCTGTTCCGTGACGCCCGCACCGGCCGTACCTGCTTCTGGCGGCCCGGCGCTCCCGGTCCGTACCCGCTCGACGACCCGGCACCGGAGACCGGGGCCGACGGGCCCACAGCCGTGGCGCCGGGCGTCGAACTGGCCGGCTGGGGCTACTCCGTGCTGGTCGGAAAGGGCGCGGACGGCGGCTGTTCCCTGGGCGCCCACCCGGCCGCCCGGCCCGACACCGGGGTGTGGTGGCAGGACGTAGGCGCCCCCTCGTACGGTGCTCCCGCCGCGGCCGTCAGCCGGACGGGACGGCTCGCCGTGGCGACCCGGCTGCCCGGCGGACGCCTGCTGGTGGCGCGCCGTGACGAGAGCCGGGAGGACGGTCTCGTCCTCGGCGGCTGGCGACCCGTGGCTTGAATTCGCAAGGGAACGCAAGGGGAGCGGAAAGGCGTTCCCAAGCGCGGCCCATGGTTTCCCGATGTGAAGATCGCAAATGGTTGTACGGGTCGCCTGTGATCAAGGTCGCGGTCAATCGCAGGTCAACGCGCGTCGACACTTAGGTGAAGGATTGTTAAAGTTCGGGGCGCTCATGTGATTGAACTGTGAAGCGACAGGCGTATCTGATGAAGGAGTGACGGGGGGCTATGGCCAGGCTTTCGCTGCGGGCTGTCCAAAAACTGACCTGCAAGAAACGAGACGCCTGGTGGACGGTCTTCCTCGTCGACCCCGTCGCCACCCGACTGCTGCTCGTCATGGCCAGGTTCCGGTTCATCACCCCGAACCGGGTCACCTGGGCCGCGCTCTTCATCGGCCTGGCCGCGGGCGGCTTCTTCCTGAAGGGCGACCGTCAGTCGCTGATCATCGGGGCCCTGCTCTACCACCTGAGCTTCATCCTCGACTGCATCGACGGCAAGCTGGCCCGCCTCAAGGGCACCGGCACCGTCTTCGGCGGCTGGCTCGACTACGTCTTCGACCGCATCCGCGTGCTGTTCTGCGCGCTCGCCCTGATGGGCGGACAGTTCTTCCCCCAGGACGACGAGCGGTACCTGGTGGCCGCCCTGGTCGTGGTCTTCCTCGACATGCTGCGCTACGTCGACGCGCTGCAGATCTACAAGATGCGCATGTCGATGCGGACCAAGATCGAGAAGGTCACCAAGAGCCGCGCCGAGGCCGAGCAGGCGGAGCGGGCGGAGCGGGCGGAGCGGGCGGAGCGGGAGGCCCAGGAGGCGGCCGCCGAGGGCCCGCAGGTCGTCTTCATGGAGGATCTGCTGCGGGAGAACCCGCACATCTCCACCGAGGACCTGCGCGCGGAGGCGGGTGCCTCCAACGTGGTCGACCTGCACGAGCAGTTCCGCGGCCAGTTCCCCTGGTACACCCGGATCCGCCGGGCCATGCTGCGCACCCGGGTGCGCCCGCACCTGATCAGCGGCATCGAGTTCCAGATGTTCGTCTTCATCGTGGGCCCGCTGATCGGCCAGATCCTGTGGACCACCGCTGTCTCGGCCGGCCTGCTGATCGGCTTCGAACTCGTCATCATGTACAAGTTCTGGCTCTCCACCCGTGACTTCACCCGGGTCATGGAGGAGCTGAACCCCGACGCGGACACGGCCGGCACCATCGCCCCGCACCTGCACCGCGGCCGCCACCGCCAGCGCGGTGCCGCGCAGGCGGCCCTGCTCGCCGACGAGCGCTACCAGGCGCCCGGGCCGGAGGAGGACCCCTTCTTCCAGCCCTACCCCCAGCCGAACGTCGCCTCCCCCGAGTCCGACGTCCCCGACCAGAACGACGGGCTTCCGCACATCCCGAGGCCGCACGGCGACACCATGCCGATCCGCCAGTTCGGGCAGGCGCTGCCGGGCACGTCCCGCAAGGCGCCGGGGGCCTGGGAGAACTCCTGATGAGAGCAGGCGCGGGACACCACCCGATGCAGCAGACGTACGACGGCGACAACCTCTGGGTCACCGTGGTCATCCCCGCCTACAACGCGGCCACCACGATCGGCAAGGCCCTCCAGTCGGCCGTGAACCAGACGTACGAGCTGGTCGAGGTGATCGTCGTCGACGACGCCTCCACCGACGGCACCATCGAGGTCGTCGCCAACTTCGCCGGCACCGACCCCCGGGTGCGCGTGCTGCGCCGCAAGCAGAACAGCGGCGGCGTCGGCGCCCCGCGCAACTGGGGCATCGCCCAGGCCGCCGGCCGGTGGGTGACGTTCCTGGACGCCGACGACGAACTGCCGCCCCGCGCCTGCGAGCGGCTGGTCGCCTCCGCCCTGGAGACCGGCAGCGACATCACCGCGGGCAAGGCGCTGCGCGTCAACCGGGCCACCGGCGACTCCGAGGCCTGGGCGCCGGAGGTCTACGCGATGGGCCGTACGGTCTCCGGACTGGAGGAGTTCCCCCTCCTGCTGTCCGACCCGATCGCCGCCGCCAAGCTCTACAGCGTGGAGTTCCTGCGCTCGTCCGGGGTGTGGTTCCCCGAGGGCGTGTTCTACGAAGACACCTACTTCTCCACGGTCGCCGGCTGCCTGGCCCGGGGCATCACCGTGCTCACGGAGCCCGTCTACCGCTGGATGTGGGAGTCGGAGGGTGGTGCCTCCATCACCGGCCGCACCGGCGAACTGCGCAGCATCAGCGACCGGATCGCGGTCCACCGGGCCACCGACGCCTTCCTGCTGGAGCGCGGCCTGTGGCAGCTGAAGGTACGCAAGGACGCCAAGTTCCTCGCCCACGACCTGCGCCTATACATGCGCGCGCTCGCCGAGGGCGACGCCGACTTCCAGCAGGGCTTCGCCGACATCGTCAGCTCCTACCTGTTCTCCCTCGGCGACGAGGTGTTCGACCTGTGCGGTCCGGTCGACCGGGTGCGCGCCTACTTCCTGATGTACGAGGAGATCGAGGCCGCCCTCACCACGCTGGACTACACCCAGCGCAAGAGCGTGTTCTCCTCCCACCTGGTGGAGGAGGACGGCCGGGTGTACTGGTCCGCCGACCATCTGCACCTGCCCGACGCCCGGCGCATGCTGGACGTCACCGAACTGGGCCTGGCCGCCGCCCCGGTGACCCAGATCCCCCTCTTCGCCCAGCTCGACACCTGGCGCGTGGCGGGTACGGAGCTGACGTACACCGGCGAACTCGTCAACCGCTTCGGCCGTATCACCGCGGCCGACTCCGTCTCCCTCTCCCTGGCCGTACGCAACCGGCACACCAAGAAGGACGTCCTGGTGCCGGTCCCCAAGGTCTCGGTCGACGACCGCCTCGTGACCTTCGAGGGCACGGCCGACCTGGTCCGGCTGCTCGGGAACGACCTCGCCGACAGCACCGTGTGGAACGTCTCGGTCGTCGTCGAGTGGAACCGCAGCCGCTCCCGCTCCGCGCTGAACGTCCGTGACATCGCCCTGGAAGGCCTCACCTTCGACCGGGACGGCGAGGAGTACGAGGGGTACCGCACCGTCAGCGGCAACCTCGCCCTCCGCTCCGCCACGGCCGGCCGGCGTACCTTCGAGACCGAGCAGAGCGACCCGAACGCCCCCTGGATGTGGTGGCGCGACCGGATCCACCCGCCGGTGCGCCGGCTCACCGGCCCCTTCGAGCTCGCCGTCGTGGTGCCCTGCTACAACGTGGCGAAGTACCTCGACGACTGCCTGGCCTCCCTCGCCGCCCAGCGCGGCTTCGCCACCGTCCAGGTCATCCTGGTGAACGACGGCTCCACCGACGAGACGCCCCAGATGCTGGAACGATTCGCCGGCTACTACGCCAACGTCACCGTCGTCCACCAGCGCAACGGCGGCCTCGGCAACGCCCGCAACACCGGCCTCGACCAGGTCCGCGCCCCCTACGTCACCTTCCTCGACTCCGACGACATCCTCGGCGAGGACGCCCTCGCCGCCATGGCCGAGGCCGCGTACCGCGACGGTTCCGAGGTCGTCATGGGCGACCTCGTCAACTTCCCCGACCGGCCCTACGGCCCGTGGAAGGACTACTTCGGCGACGGCGACCGCCTGGTCACGGACTTCGCCGAGATCCCCGACATGATCTTCAGCGGGTCGGCCTGCAACAAGCTCTTCAGCACCGCCCTGCTGCGCCGCCTCGGTCTGCGCTTCGGCGAGGGCGTGCACTTCGAGGACGCCTGGCTGACCCTGCCCGCGATGCTCCGCGCGAACTCCCTCAGTCTCGTCGACCGACCCGTCTACTGGTACCGGGGCCGCCCCGACGGCTCGTCCATCATGGACTCGCTGTGGAGCAAGCCCGCCAACTACCGGGACCACCTGCGCCTCAACCACTTCCTGCTGGACCACAGCGCCGAGGAACGCCCCGAGATCCGCCGGATGTTCCAGCGCTACGCCACCCGCACCTACAAGGGCTTCCTGTGCAACGCCCGCAATGTGATGGGCCGTTCGCAACTCGCCGAGATGTTCCCGGACATCCACCGGCACTACGCGCAGATCCCCGACGACGTCATCACCGAGTTCGTCACCAGCCCCGCCCAGCAGCTCGACCACTACGCGGCGAAGACCGCCAACTTCCCGCTGTTCTGCGACCCGGAACCGGCGCTCGCCGCCGCCCCGCCGATCGTGGACGTGGACGACGACGGCTTCTACCGCACCTTCCCCGGCGGGACGCGGCCGAGCAGCGCGGCCCGGGTGAAGGACCCGAACGTTGTCGTGGAGAGCGTCCGCACCCGCGACGACGTACTCGTCCTCGAAGGGTGCATGGCCTTCCCGGGCCTGGACCTCAGCGGCCCGATGGGCAACCGCCTGGAGCTCGTCTACCAGGTCCGCGACACCAAGGTCACCGTCCCGCTCACCCAGGTCTACCGCCGAGACCTCTACAACGCCCGCGGCGAACGCGACCTGTACGCCGGCTGGTACGCGGAACTCCCCGCCGCGAAACTCGCCGAAAGCGGCTTCGGCGTCGGCGACTTCAGGCTGCGCGTGCACCGCGCCGACGGCACCCGCCACCGCAACGTGATCATGAAGGCCCGCCTGGCCCTGCACCGCCTCAAGGGCCCGGGCAAGGTCGGCCGCCACCCCTACATGCTGACCATCGGCGCCCAGGACGCCCTGCACCTACGGCTCGTGGCCGCCGGCCGCTTCGCCCGCGCCCGGCACACGATGTGGCGGGCCGGCCGTGAACTGCGCATCCTCAGGACCCGCAACCCCGGCTGGCGCATGCGCCTCGCCTACTGGCTGACGTATCCCCTCCTCAACGGCAAGGAGATCTGGCTGATCGGCGAGCGCTCCGACACCGCGCAGGACAACTCGTACCACTTCTTCAAGTGGATCCGGGAGAACCGCAAGCGCCGCAAGGCGTACTACGTCATCGACGCGTCCTCGGCCGACCACGCCAAGATCGCCCCGTACGGCAACGTCCTGAAGCTGGGCTCCTTCAAGCACCGGACGTATCTGCTGCACGCGACCAAGCTGATCGGCTCCTACGACTCCGAGTCCTACCTCGTCCCCGAGGGCTACAAGAAGGCGCTCTTCCTGCACCGCTTCGGCGAACTGGTCTCGTACCAAAGGGTGTTCCTCCAGCACGGCGTGACCTACAACGACGTCACCTCCGGCGCCGACCAGCGCATCGCCAGCTACGACCTGCTGGTCACCGCCGGCCGTCAGGAGCGTGACTTCATGGCGCTGGAGGCCGGCTACGGAGACCGGGCCCAGCCCGTCGGCTTCCCGCGCTTCGACGCGTTGAAGAGGGAACCGAGGGACAAGCCGCGCATCCTGCTGATGCCGACCTGGCGGCAGTGGATCGTCACCGCCTCCTACAAGAAGTCGGCCGGACCGGCGAAGACCAGCTTCACCCAGTCCGAGTACTACCGCTTCTACAAGACGCTGCTCTCCGACCCCCGCCTGGGCCGTGCGCTCGACCACTTCGGTGTGGACCTGGAGTTCTTCCCCCACTACGAGATCCGCCCCTACCTCCACACCTTCCAGTTCTCCTCACCGTCCATCCAGGTCGCCGACCCGCACACCCGCAATGTCCAACAGGCCATGAAGGAGTGCTCGTTGATGGTCACCGACTACTCGTCGGTCTTCTTCGACGTGGCCTACATGGGCATTCCGCTGGTCTACGTCCCCTTCGACGAGGAGGACTTCTACGGACGGCACTACAAGCGCGGCTACTTCAATCTCGCCGAGGACGGCTTCGGCCCGGTCTGCCGGACCGTCGACCAGGCCGTCGACGAGATCATCGCCGCCGTCCGCCGGGACTTCACCGTCGAGCCCGTCCACCGTGACCGGGTCGAGGAGTTCTTCGTGCACCGCGGCGGCGGCAACTGCGAGCGGGTCTTCGAGGCCATCGATGCCCTGGGCACCGCCTCCGCGGCCGAACTCGCCCCCGAGGGACCGGTGGGCGCGCTGCCGGCCGCCTCCCGGTGGATCGACGCGGCCTGACCTCCGGGGCGTGGCCCCTGTACCGCGTTCCCGGACCACCTCTCAACTGTCAGCAGGAGGAAAGCACTTGAGAGCACGCGCCTGGCTCGCCACCATCGTGACGACGGTGGCGATCGCCGTCCTGCCCACCACCGCACACGCCGACGACACACCACTGGTCACCACCGGCCCCGTCTTCAACGACCCCTCGGGCGACGCCACCGCCCAGAAGGAGATCCTCACGAAGATCGGGCGGCTGACGCAGGGCGCGACCGCCGGCTCCCGGATCAGGATCTCGATCTATCTGATGTGGTCGCAGTGGATCGCCGACGAACTCGTCAAGGCCGCCGCCCGCGGCGTCTCCGTCCAGGTGATCGCCGACTCGGACAGCAACAGCACGGCGTACACCTCCCTGAAGAACGGGCTCGGCACCGACACCACCGCCGACTCCTGGGTCCTCACCTGCCCCCAGGACTCCGCCTGTCTGTCCCAGGACCCGAACCCCGGCGACGCGTACACCACCGTCAACCACAACAAGTTCTTCCTGTTCAGCGAGACCACCGGCACCTCGGCGAGCGGCGCCACCCCGGTCCGCGACGTGGTGCTGCAAACCTCGTCGAACCTCACCGGCGACGATCTGACCCTCGCGTGGAACGACGCCATGATCGTCGTCGGCAACAGCGCCCTCCACCAGGCCTACGCCGACTACTTCGAGGACCTGCGGGCCGCGGGGAGCGGCGAGACCGCACAGGTCGCCGACTACCCGGTGGAGACCCAGGCCGGCGTCGCCAAGCTGTATCTCTTCCCGCGCGCGAGTGCCGACCCGATCCTCAACATCCTCAACACCGTGGACGATCCGGTCGGCGCGAACGCCGCCTGCCACGGCAACTCCACCGGCTACGGCACCTCCGACGGCCGCACGGTCATCCGGGTCGCCATGCACCAGATCACCCGGCTCGCGGTCGCCAAGAAGCTCTGGGAACTCGACAACGCCGGCTGCTACGTCGACATCGTGTACCACTGGCTGGACGAGTCGGCCTCCGGCGCCGTGGCCGCGCAGCTGGCGGCCCCGACGGCGTACGGCGGCATCGCGCTGCACCGGATGGACGAGAACACCGACGGCTACTACACCCACAGCAAGTACCTTCTGGTGGAGGGCACTTACAAGGGACAGGCCGACCAGAAGATCGTCTGGACCGGCAGCCACACGTACACGGTGCGCGCCCTCCAGGGCAACGACGAGGCCCTGTTGAAGTACGACGACCCGACTGTGCACGACGCCTACCGCCTCAACTTCTGGCACCAGCGTTCCGCCGCGGACGCGGCACCGTGACGACAGGACCGTCCCGGGCCTCCCGCGCTCTCCGCGCCGTGACCGCCCTGGCCGTCCCGCCGGCCGAAGCCGAGGCATGAGAAGAGGGCCTCCGCCCGAAAGCGGAGGCCCTCATCACGTCACGGTCAACTCACGTCCGCACGGCGGTCGTTACGCCGGAACGCTCGCCACACCCGGCGCCAGGAACGGCTTGCCGTTGACCCGCTCCGAGACACCCTCCCGGTCCAGGTACGGCGTGATGCCGCCCAGGTGGAAGGGCCAGCCGGCGCCCGTGATCAGGCACAGGTCGATGTCCTGCGCCTCGGCGACGACACCCTCGTCGAGCATCAGCCCGATCTCCTGCGCCACCGCGTCCAGGACCCGGTCCCGCACCTGCTCCTCGGTCAGCACGGAGTCGCCCTGCTGGAGCAACGCCGCGACCTCGGGGTCGAGTTCGGGCTTCCCGCTGTCGTAGACGTAGAAACCGCGCTTGCCCGCCTTGACGACGGCCGCGAGGTTCGGGGAGACCGTGAAGCGGTCAGGGAAGGCCCGGTTGAGGGTCTCCGAGACGTGCAGCCCGATGGCCGGACCGACCAACTCCAGCAGAACGAGCGGGGACATGGGCAGGCCGAGCGGCTCGACGGCCTTCTCCGCGACCGCGACCGGCGTGCCCTCGTCGATGACGTTCTGGATCTCGCCCATGAAGCGGGTGAGGATGCGGTTGACGACGAACGCCGGGGCGTCCTTCACCAACACCGCCGTCTTCTTCAGCTTCTTGGCCACCGCGAACGCGGTCGCGAGCGAGGCGTCGTCCGTCTGCTCACCGCGCACGATCTCCAACAGGGGCAGAATCGCCACCGGGTTGAAGAAGTGGAAGCCCACGACCCGCTCGGGGTTCTTCAGCTTCGACGCCATCTCGCTCACCGACAGCGAGGAGGTGTTGGTGGCGAGGATCGCGTGCGCCGGGGCGACCGCCTCGACCTCCGCGAACACCTGCTGCTTGACGCCGATCTCCTCGAAGACGGCCTCGATGATGAAGTCGGCGTCGGAGAAGCCCTCGGCCTTGTCCAGCACACCGGTGACCAGCGCCGTGAGGCGGTTGGCCTTGTCCTGGTTGATACGACCCTTGCCGAGCAGCTTCTCGATCTCGGCGTGGACGTAGCCCACACCCTTGTCGACGCGCTCCTGGTCGATGTCCGTGAGGACGACCGGTACTTCGAGGCGGCGCAGGAAGAGCAGGGCGAGCTGCGAGGCCATCAGACCCGCACCCACGACGCCGACCTTCGTCACCGGACGCGCCAGCGACTTGTCCGGCGCACCCGCCGGACGCTTGCCACGCTTCTGCACGAGGTTGAACGCGTAGATGCCGGCGCGCAGTTCGCCACCCATGATCAGGTCGGCCAGCGCCAAGTCCTCGGCGTCGTAACCCTGTTGGAGGTCGCCGTTCTTCGAGGCCTCGATGATGTCGAGGGCGCGGTAGGCGGCCGGGGCAGCCCCGTGCACCTTGGAGTCCGCGACGAAACGGCCCTTGGCGACGGCCTGGTCCCAGGCCTCGCCGCGGTCGATCGCCGGACGCTCGACCTTGATGTCGCCCTTGAGGAGGTTGGCCGTCCAGATCAGCGACTGCTCCAGGAAGTCGGCGCCCTCGAAGAGCGCGTCGGCGATCCCGAGGTCGAAGACCTGCTGGCCCTTGAGCTGCTTGTTCTGGTTGAGGCTGTTCTCGATGATCACCGAGACGGCCTTCTCCGCGCCGATCAGGTTCGGCAGCAGCGTGCAGCCGCCCCAGCCGGGGACGAGGCCGAGGAAGACCTCGGGCAGCGAGAACGCCGCGATGTGCTTCGAGACCGTGCGGTACTCGCAGTGCAGACCGACCTCGACGCCACCGCCCATGGCCGCGCCGTTGTAGTACGTGAAGGTCGGTACCGCGATGTCCGCGAGGCGCTTGAAGACCTCGTGGCCGCCCTTGCCGATGGCGAGCGCGTCGTCGTGGTTCTTGAGGAGCTCGACGCCCTTGAGGTCAGCGCCGACGGCGAAGACGAACGGCTTGCCGGTGATGCCGACACCAACGATCTCGCCGGCCGCCGCCTCCTTCTCGACCTGGTCGATGGCGGTGTCGAGGTTCGCCAGCGAGGCCGGACCGAAGGTGGTCGGCTTGGTGTGGTCGAAGCCGTTGTCCAGCGTGATGAGCGCGAACCGCCCAGCGCTGTACGGCAGTTCGAGGTGCCGGACGTGCGCGGACGTCACGACCTCGTCCGGGAACAGCTCGGCCGCACCCTTCAGAAGCTCGGTGGTGGTGCTCACTTGTCCCCCTCGAAGTGCGGGTTCTCCCAGATGACCGTGGCGCCCATGCCGAAGCCGACGCACATCGTCGTCAGGCCGTAGCGGACGTGTCGCTGCTCCTCGAACTGCCGGGCCAGTTGCGTCATCAGACGCACACCCGACGAGGCCAGCGGGTGACCGAAGGCGATCGCGCCGCCGTACTGGTTGACGCGCTCGTCGTCGTCCGCGATGCCGTAGTGGTCGAGGAAGGCCAGCACCTGTACGGCGAAAGCCTCGTTGACCTCGAAGAGGTTGATGTCCTCGATACCGAGACCCGCCTTGGCGAGCGCCTTCTCGGTCGCCGGGATCGGGCCGTAGCCCATGACCTCCGGCTCGACGCCCGCGAAGGCGTACGACACGAGACGCATCTTCACCGGCAGGTTGTTCTCGCGCGCGAAGTCCTCGCTGGCGATGATCGACGCGGTGGCACCGTCGTTGAGACCGGCCGCGTTGCCGGCGGTGACCCGCCCGTGCACACGGAACGGAGTCTTCAGCCCGGCGAGGTTCTCCAGGGTCGTCCCCGGACGCATCGGCTCGTCGGCGGTGACGAGACCCCAACCGACCTCGCCCACCTGCTCGTTGGTGTTGCGCACCGAGATCGGCACCAGGTCCTGCTGGATCTTGCCGTTGGCGTACGCCTTGGCGGCCTTCTCCTGCGAACGCACCGCGTACTCGTCGGCGCGCTGCTTGGTGATGTGCGGGTAGCGGTCGTGCAGGTTCTCCGCGGTCATGCCCATGAACAGCGCGGAGTCGTCGACCAGCTTCTCGCTCACGAACCGCGGGTTCGGGTCCACGCCCTCGCCCATGGGGTGGCGGCCCATGTGCTCGACACCACCGGCGATGACGGCGTCGTAGGCACCGAAGGCGATGGAGCCCGCGGTGGTCGTGACGGCGGTCAGCGCACCCGCACACATACGGTCGATCGAATAGCCCGGGACGGACTGCGGCAGCCCGGCGAGAATGCCCGCGGTCCGCCCCAGGGTCAGCCCCTGGTCACCGATCTGCGTGGTCGCGGCGATGGCGACCTCGTCGATCTTCGCGGGGTCGAGTCCGGGGTTGCGGCGCAGCAGCTCCCGGATCGCCTTCACGACGAGGTCGTCGGCCCGGGTCTCGTGGTAGATGCCCTTCGGGCCCGCCTTGCCGAACGGGGTGCGGACGCCGTCGACGAAGACGACGTCCCTGACGGTACGAGGCACGATTGGCTCTCCTCCAGGGTGCGGGATCGGCACTGCCGCGATGCGCTGAGCGCGCGCTCAGTACCCATGCTACTTGCGGGTAACCAACCTGCCCACCCCCGGGGCCCCAAGCGGCGAACGTCACACTGTGAATCCCGTTCCTCCCCACATGCTGCTACATGCGGCCTGAGGATCTTGGCGTGATCTCGATGGTCGCCGACTGGCTGAGGCGCCCCTGAAGGGGCGCGGGGCTGTGTCAATTTGCGGCTCCGCCGCGCGGGCGCGACCAGCCACCTCGACACCCCGGTCCCGCTTCCGAGGCCCTTGTCTTTAGAGGCGCGGGGCTGTATCGATATGCGGCTCCGCCGCGGGGCGCGACCAGCCACAGCGAGCCCGCACCCGCAAAACAACACAGACCCCTACGGCGCCTTCGCGGTCAACGCCTCCACCAAAACCGGCGCAACCTGCTCAACCTGCCAAGCCCGAGCCCCATACCCGGCAAGCGCGGCCCCCACGGACTCCACATCCACACTCTTCGGCGGCTCCCAGCAAACCCGCCGCACGGTGTCCGGAGTAATGAGGTTCTCCTGAGGCATGTTGAGCCCCTCGGCCACCGCCGACACCGCAGCCCGCGCCGCGGACAACCGAGCCGCAGCCTCAGGATCCTTGTCGGCCCATGCGCGGGGCGGAGGCGGCCCGGTAACAGGCTGCCCCGGCTGCGGCAACGCAGAGTCGGGAAGGGCCTTGGCCCGATCGACCGCCGCCTGCCACTGCTCCAGCTGCCGCCGCCCCATCCGATGCCCGAATCCGTTCAACCCGGCCAACGCCTGCACATCCAGCGGCAGTGCCAACGCCGCCTCCACGATCGCCGCGTCCGACAGCACCTTCCCCGGCGACACATCCCGCCGCTGCGCGATCCGGTCCCGCGTCTGCCACAGTTCCCGTACGACACCGAGCTGCCGACGCCGCCGCACCTTGTGCATCCCGGACGTACGACGCCACGGATCCTTGCGGGGCTCGGCCGGCGGCGCCGCGGCGATCGCGTCGAACTCCTGGCGGGCCCAGTCCAGCTTGCCCTGCCGGTCGAGTTCCTTCTCCAGCGCGTCCCGCAGATCGACGAGGAGTTCGACGTCGAGCGCGGCGTAGCGCAGCCAGGGTTCGGGCAGCGGGCGGGTGGACCAGTCGACGGCGGAGTGCCCCTTCTCCAGGACGAAACCCAGCACACCCTCGACCATCGCGCCCAGGCCGACCCGCGGGAATCCGGCGAGCCGACCCGCCAGCTCGGTGTCGAAGAGCCGCGTCGGCACCATGCCTATCTCACGCAGACACGGCAGGTCCTGGGTGGCGGCGTGCAGCACCCACTCGACGCCGGAGATGGCCGCACCGAGGCCGGAAAGGTCGGGGCAGGCCACGGGATCGATCAGTGCGGTGCCCGCGCCCTCACGGCGCAGCTGCACCAGATAGGCGCGCTGTCCGTAGCGGTAGCCGGACGCGCGCTCGGCGTCGACGGCCACGGGACCCGTGCCGGCGGCGAAGGCCGCGATCACCTCGGCGAGGGCGTCCTCGTCGGCGATCACGGGCGGAATGCCCTCTCGGGGCTCAAGCAAAGGGATCGGCGCCGTTTCGACGTCGTCCGGAGGGGCGCCTCCGGTGGTTCGCAGTGAGCTGTCTGCTGCGGTTTCTTGGGCGTCGGTCACCTGTCAAGGGTATCCGTGTATGGACAACGCCCGCCGACGGAACGTTCCGTCGACGGGCGTCTGGGGGTCGTAAACCAGTCAGGTAAGTGAAAGATCCGGTTCACGGCTCGAAGGGGGAGCGGGAAGGAGAGCCGAAGGGGGTGTGGGGACGGGGTTGCGGGACAGGGTCAGTGGATGATTCCGGTGCGCAGCGCCACCGCGACCATGCCGGCGCGGTCACCCGTGCCGAGCTTGCGGGCGATGCGGGCGAGGTGGCTCTTGACGGTCAGTGCGGACAGGCCCATGGAGACGCCGATCGCCTTGTTCGACTGGCCCTCCGCGACCAGACGCAGGACCTCGACCTCTCGGCCGGACAGTTCGCGGTAGCCACCCGGGTGGCTCGGGGAACCCGGGGGGCGGCGGTGCATACGGGCGGCGGCGGAGCCGATGGGGGCGGCGCCGGGTCGGGTGGGGAGCCCGACGTTGTTGCGGGTGCCGGTGACGACGTAGCCCTTGACGCCGCCCGCGAGGGCGTTGCGCACGGCACCGATGTCGTCGGCGGCGGACAGGGCCAGGCCGTTGGGCCAGCCTGCGGCTCTGGTCTCGGAGAGCAGGGTGAGACCGGAACCGTCGGGAAGGTGGACGTCTGCCACACAGATGTCACGGGGGTTGCCGATGCGGGGACGAGCCTCCGCGACGGACGAGGCCTCGATGACGTCGCGCACACCGAGCGCCCACAGGTGGCGGGTGACGGTGGAGCGTACGCGCGGGTCGGCCACGACCACCATGGCGGTCGGCTTGTTCGGGCGGTAGGCGACCAGGCTTGCGGGCTGCTCGAGGAGAACGGACACCAGGCCTCCTGGGGTGTGGGACGACTTTCAAGGTCACAGTCGTCTTCGGCACCAAACCCCAGGTCCTTTAGAGAAAGATCACGATTTAGTGAGTATCAATCAGTGCAATTCGGACACGCTGTCGATCGTTCGGTGAACGAAACGGCTCGTTCGATGGGCCACTCCTGATTGAAAGTGGCCGTATCGACAAAGACACCGGAAGTGATCGGTAAGACCTCGGTGTGCCTCGGGTAAGGCTCAGCGTGACTGCGGGCCCCGGCGTTGCGGCAGCGTGACGATGGACGCGTCGCCCGGACCCGCCGGCGGCAGGCCCGCGACCTGGGCCAGCAGATCGCACCAGGAGGCCAGATGCGCCGCCGTGTCCGGAACACCGCCCAGCCCCTCGCGCGGAGTCCACGAGGCGCGGATCTCGATCTGGGACGCGGACGGCCGCTCGGACAGCCCGCCGAAGTAGTGGGAGCTGGCCCGCGTGACGGTGCCGCTCGGCTCGCCGTACGTCAGTCCGCGCGCCTGGAGCGCACCGGTCAGCCATGACCAGCACACGTCGGGCAGCAGCGGGTCCGCCGCCATCTCCGGCTCCAGCTCCGCGCGCACCAGCGTCACCAGCCGGAACGTGCCGTGCCAGGCGTCGTGCCCGGCCGGGTCGTGCAGCAGCACCAGCCGGCCGTCGGCCAGGTCCTGGTCGCCGTCGACGACCGCTGCCTCCAACGCGTACGCGTAGGGGGCGAGCCGCTGGGGCGCGGGCGTCGGATCGATCTCGATCTGCGGCCGCAGCCGGCTGTTCCGCAGCGCCTGGACCGCTGCCTGGAAAGCCGGCGGCGCCGTACCGCCCCCATCCCGGTCCCCCTCCTTGGAGTCGTCCATCCCGTCAGCGCCATCCGACAATCGTCCCTGAGCCGCAGCCATGCGGGAAGATTAAGGGGAACGGAGGCATCGTGCGGGACTAGACACCCGCTCTTGCGTTCAGCACACCGTGTAATCGCGTTCTGCCGCCGTGCGAGACTTGCCCCCGTGAGTG
The DNA here is from genome assembly GCF_045162825.1 of Streptomyces prunicolor. Classification (NCBI taxonomy): domain Bacteria; kingdom Bacillati; phylum Actinomycetota; class Actinomycetes; order Kitasatosporales; family Streptomycetaceae; genus Streptomyces; species Streptomyces prunicolor. Next base: position 8,323,372 of record NZ_CP108676.1, read on the forward strand.
CCAACCAGAGCCCCGCGGGCCAGCAGCAGACCGCCACTTACGACTCCGCCTTCATGAAGGCGTGCAGGCGCGAGCCCGTCCCGTACACGCCGGTGTGGTTCATGCGGCAGGCCGGGCGCTCGCTGCCGGAGTACCACAAGGTGCGTCAGGGCATCCCCATGCTGGAGTCCTGCACGCGGCCCGAGCTGGTCACCGAGATCACCCTCCAGCCGGTGCGCCGGCACGACGTGGACGCGGCGGTCTACTTCAGCGACATCGTCGTCCCCCTCAAGGCCATCGGCATCGACCTCGACATCAAGCCCGGCGTCGGCCCGGTCGTCGAGAAGCCGATCCGCACCCGCGCCGACCTGGCCCAGCTCCGCGACCTCACCCCCGAGGACGTCTCCTACGTCACGGAGGCCATCGGCCTGCTGACCGCCGAGCTCGGCTCCACCCCCCTCATCGGCTTCGCCGGCGCCCCGTTCACCCTCGCGAGCTACCTCATCGAGGGCGGCCCGTCCCGCACGTACGAGAACGCCAAGGCGATCATGTACGGCGACCCCGAGCTCTGGGCCGACCTCCTCGACCGCCTCGCCGACATCACGGCCGCCTTCCTCAAGGTCCAGATCGAGGCGGGTGCCAGCGCCGTCCAGCTCTTCGACTCCTGGGCCGGCGCGCTCGCCCCGGTCGACTACCGCCGCTCGGTGCTCCCCGCCTCCGCGAAGGTCTTCAAGGCCGTCGAGGGCTACGGCGTCCCGCGCATCCACTTCGGTGTCGGCACCGGCGAGCTGCTCGGCCTGATGGGTGAGGCCGGCGCGGACGTCGTGGGCGTCGACTGGCGCGTCCCGCTGGACGAGGCCGCTCGTCGCGTCGGCCCCGGCAAGGCGCTCCAGGGCAACCTCGACTCGACCGTCCTGTTCGCCCCCACGGAGGCCGTCGAGGCGAAGACCCGCGAGGTCCTCGACTCGGCCAAGGGCCTGGAGGGGCACATCTTCAACCTCGGGCACGGCGTGATGCCGTCCACCGACCCGGACGCGCTCACCCGGCTCGTCGAGTACGTCCACACGCAGACGGGCCGATAGGCGCGCTCACCACGTGTGCCGGGGCCGGGCCCGCCTGCCGAACAGCAGGCCGCGCGGTTCCGGCGGCGGGGGCGTGCCCGCCTTGAGCGGCCAGGCCAGCAGCATGCCCGCCAGGAACCCGACGACATGCGCCGCGTACGCCACGGTGCCCGCGTCGGAGACGCCCTCGCCGGACGAGTAGAACGCCTGGAGCACGAACCAGAAGCCCAGCACCAGCCAGGCCGGCAGGCGCAGCGGCAGGAAGAACAGGAACGGCACCAGGACCCACACCCGGGCCTTCGTGTACAGCACCAGATAGGCGCCCAGGACACCGGCGATCGCCCCGGAGGCGCCGATCAGCGGGTCGGTCGAGTCGGCGTTGAGCAGCGCGAAGCCGTAGCCCGCCGCGTAACCGCACACTACGTAGAAGAGCGTGTAGCGGATGTGGCCCATGCGGTCCTCGACGTTGTTGCCGAAGATCATCAGGAACAGCATGTTGCCCAGCAGGTGGATCCAGCTGCCGTGCAGGAACATCGCGGTGAAGACGCTCAGCGGGGCCGACTTGTCGTAGGCCGGCGGGCCCACGGCGCAGCCCGCGCCACCGGGGCCGGCCTGGACGGCGCCGGTCGGGACGACCTGGGGCATCTGATGGTGGATCAACTCCCGCGGTACGGCCGCGTAGTGGTCCAGGAACGCCTGCAGATGGCACAGCTGCGAGAGGTCGCTGCCGCCCGCCACGGAACCCGCTATTCCGGGCGTGAACAGGAAGACGAGCACGTTCGCGGCGATGAGCGCATACGTCACCCAGGGGGTGCGGCGCACCGGGTTCACGTCATGGACGGGGATGACCACAAGGGATTAGTGCCCCCGATCCGCGCGGTGAACCGGTGAACACCGCCGTCCGCCTGTGCGTATGAGTCCTCAACCGCCTGCGGCGCGGGGAAGGCGTGTCGCGGGGACGACGTGAGGAACAGGCGATGAACGACCGGATTTCCCCTCAGATGACCGCCACGCCCGACGGCGAGGCCGAGATCTCCCTGGTGGTGCGCCTCCCCTGGGAAGACGTCGCCAGGCTCGGCCAGGAAGCGGGACGCCTGGCCGCGCAGATGCAGCGGCCGGTGACCCTGGACGAGGCGGTGAGCAACCGGCTGCGGTCCAACGCGCTGGGCGCCCACGCGAAGCCCGCGACGGCGGCACAGCCCGCCGCGATGATGCCGCCGAGCGCGTCGGTGTCCTCGCTGCCCGCCAGGCCGCCGGCCGAGCAGGCACGGCAGGCCATAGACCGCATCAACGGAACGGCGTAACCACTCTCAACGCCCGGTCGCCCGGACCTTGGCGGTCGCTTTTCGGGCCGCCACCAGGACCGGGTCCCAGACCGGTGAGAACGGCGGGGCGTAACCCAGGTCCAGGGCCGTCATCTGCTCCACCGTCATCCGGGCCGTGAGGGCGACCGCCGCGATGTCGACACGCTTCGCGGCGCCCTCCCGGCCGACGATCTGCACGCCCAGGAGACGGCCGGTGCGGCGTTCGGCGAGCATCTTCACCGTCATGAGGGAGGCCTCGGGGTAGTAGCCCGCGCGGCTGGTCGACTCGATGGTGACCGCCTCGTACTGCAGCCCCGCGCGGTGGGCGTCCTTCTCGCGCAGTCCGGTACGCGCGATCTCCAGGTCGCACACCTTGCTCACGGCCGTACCGACCACCCCCGGGAAGGTCGCGTAGCCGCCGCCCACATTGGTGCCGATGACCTGCCCGTGCTTGTTGGCGTGGGTCCCCAGGGCGATGTGCCGCTCCTGCCCGGAGACCAGGTCGAGGACCTCGACGCAGTCGCCCCCGGCCCAGATGTTCTCGTGCCCGCGCACCCGCATCGCCATGTCGGTGAGCAGCCCGTCGTGCTGTCCGATCGGCAGCCCGGCCGCCTTAGCGAGCCTCGTCTCGGGCCGCACCCCGATCCCCAGCACCACCACGTCCGCCGGATACTCCGCGTCCTCGGTGACCACCGCCCGCACTCGCCCGTCGTCCCCGGTGCGCAGCTCGGTGACATGGGCTTCGTTGACCATGGTGATGCCCAGGCCCTCCATCGCCTTGTGCACCAGCCGCCCCATGTCCGGGTCGAGCGTGGACATCGGCTCCTTGCCCCTGTTGACGACGGTCACGTCATACCCGCGGTTGACGAACGCCTCCGCCATCTCGACCCCGATGTACCCGGCCCCGACCACCACGGCCCGACGCCCACGCGTGCGTGCCAGCGAATCGAGCAACGCCTGCCCGTCGTCGAGCGTCTGCACCCCGTGCACCCCGGGGGCGTCCACCCCGGGCATGTCGGGCCGGATCGGCCGCGCCCCGGTCCCGATCACGAGTTTGTCGTACGACGTCCAGGACTCGGCCCCGGAATCGACGTCACGCGCGCGTACCCGGCCGCCCGCGACGTCCAGCTCCACGACCTCGGTCCGCATCCGCAGGTCGATGTCACGCGCCCGGTGCTCCTCGGGGGTGCGGGCGATCAACTCCTCCGGCGCGGACACGTCACCGCCCACCCAGTAGGGGATGCCGCACGCCGAGTACGACGTGAAGTGGCCGCGCTCGAAGGCCACGATCTCCAGTTCGTCCGGCCCTTTCAGGCGACGTGCCTGCGACGCCGCGGACATGCCCGCGGCGTCGCCTCCGATGACGACCAGTCGTTCCCGGGTACCCCTCGCACGGCTCATGTCCATGCGAACACGCTACGGGGGCCGGTCATTTCAGTCCTGCCCACCCGACTCCTCCAGCCGGGCCGCCGGAACGGCCGCGGCCCGACGCGGCCGTACGAGACGCAGCCACACGACGAGGGCCAGCGCCGCCAGGGCCGCGAACGGCAGCACCGCGCCGAGCGCCAGGGCGATCCAGCGCAGCATCGTCACGAAGACGTGCCAGCCGCCCGCCACGGCGTCCACGAAGCCGGGGCTGTCGTCCTTGGCGGCGGCCTTCGCGACCGGGGTCTGCGACAGGGACAGGGTGATGGTGGCCAGGCCGGTGCGGTCCTTCAGGGAGGCCTGTTGGGCGAGCAGCGCCTCCAGGTCGGACTCGCGGGTGCTCAGCTCGCCCTCCAGCTCCACCACATCGCTGAGCTTGGTGGCCCGGTCCATCAGCTCACGCACGCGTGCCACGCTGGCCCGCTGCGAGGTGATGCGGCTCTCCACGTCCACGACCTGATCGGTGACGTCCTGAGCCTTCGCGGTCCGCTCCAGGAGCTTGCCCGCGCCCTCCAGATCGGCGAGGACCTCGTCGTACTTCTCGGTGGGCACCCGCAGGACGACCCGGGTGCGCTCGTGGCCCTGCCCGTCGCGGCTGGTCGACTCGTTGCCGACGAACCCGCCCGCGTTCTCGGTGGTGGTCCGCGCCTCGTCGAGCGCCTTCGGTACGTCCTTGACCCGCACCGACAAGGACGCCGTACGAATGATGCTGCTCGCGGTGAGCTTGGGCGTCGTCTTGGTGTTCCTGGCGTTGCCGCTGCCGGACGCGCCCTCCTGCTGGGCGGTGTCCGGGACGGCTGCCTTGGCGCCCGCGCCGACATCGCCGGCGCTGGTGCTCTTGTCGCTCTCGCCGCCGCTGCACCCGGCCAGCGCGAGCGCCGAGGCCAGCAGCAGACCGGCCAGGGCCTGGACGGGTCGTGCGGAGTGTCGTGTGCGCATGGGTCGGTACCCCCGAGGGTCGTCGTGACGACTGACGCTCCTTCGACGCCGGGACCGGGCGGGACGTTGGCGGGAAACGGTCCCGATGCGGTCACGGTCGGGACTCGCACCGGACACCGGGCCGGAGCCGGACTGTCCGTGGGGTCTGAGAGGCTGGGAACATGCACGAAGTGGAGACCCGTACGGGCACAGGGCATGTCGTCGTCATCGGCGCCGGGATCGGCGGGCTGGCCGCCGCACACCGGCTGCTGGACAGAGGCGCGCGCGTGACCGTCGTCGAGGCGTCGGACCGGGTCGGCGGCAAGCTGCTGCCCGGCGAGATCGCGGGCGCCCGCGTGGACCTCGGCGCCGAGTCGATGCTGGCCCGCCGACCCGAGGCCGTCGCCCTGGCCCGCGAGGTCGGCCTCACCGACAGGCTCCAGCCGCCCGCCACGGCCACCGCGTCGATCTGGACCCGGGGTGCCCTGCGCCCCATGCCCAAGGGCCACGTCATGGGCGTCCCCGGCACCGCCGCCGCCCTCTCCGGAGTCCTCTCGGACGAGGGCCTGCACCGCATCGAGCGCGACGCCGATCTGCCCCGCACCGAGGTCGGCGACGATGTCGCGGTCGGCGAGTACGTGGCGGCACGCCTCGGCCGCGAGGTCGTCGACCGCCTCGTCGAGCCCCTCCTGGGCGGGGTCTACGCGGGCGACGCGTACCGCATCTCGATGCGCGCCGCGGTCCCGCAGCTGTACCAGGCCGCGAAGACCCACGACTCCCTCACCGAGGCCGTCCGGGGCATCCAGGAGCGCGCCGCCGCCGCACAGCAGACCGGCCCCGTCTTCATGGGCATCCAGGGCGGAGTGGGCCAACTCCCGCTCGCCGTCGCGGAGTCGGCACGCGCGCGGGGCGCCGAGATCCTCACCGGGACACCGGTCACGGAGCTGCGCCGGAGCGGGGCCTCGGGCTGGCAGGTCGTCGCCGGAGACCGCGTGCTCGACGCCGACGGAGTGATCGTCGCCGTACCCGCCCCGGTCGCCGCCGAGCTGCTGCGGCCCGAAGCGCCGGGCGCCGCCGCCGAGTTGGGCGCCGTCGAGTACGCGTCGATGGCCCTGATCACCCTCGCCTACCGCCGCGCGGACATCGAACTCCCCGAAGGCAGCGGCTTCTTGGTGCCGCCGGTCGACGGCCGCACCATCAAGGCGTCCACCTTCGCCTCCCAGAAGTGGGGCTGGATCGCCGACGAGAACCCGGACGTGCTGATCCTGCGCACCTCGGTGGGCCGGTACGGCGAGACGACGATCCTGGAGCGCGACGACACCGGCCTCGTGGACGTCTCCCGGCACGACCTGCGCGAGGCCACCGGCCTCGACGCCACGCCCCTCGAAACCCGAGTCACCCGCTGGACCGACGGCCTGCCCCAGTACCCGGTCGGCCACCACGCGCGCGTGACCCGCATCCGCGAGCACGTGGGCAAACTCCCCGGCCTGGCGGTCTGCGGCGCGGCCTACGACGGTGTCGGCATCCCGGCCACCATCGCGAGCGCGTACGCGGCCGTCGAGCGGCTGACCGGTGACCCGGTGCCGAGCGCCTCCGGCGGAGCGGGAGAATAGCCCCATGAGCGACGACGCCCCCACCACCGAGCCCGGCCGTGTCCCGAACAAGGGCAAGCTGGCCAAGGACCTCAACGAGGCCATCCGCTACACGTTGTGGTCCGTCTTCAAGCTGAAGGACGTACTGCCTGAGGACCGCGCGGGATACGCCGACGAGGTCCAGGAGCTCTTCGACCAGCTCGCCGCGAAGGACGTCACGGTCCGCGGCACGTACGACGTGTCGGGCCTGCGCGCCGACGCCGACCTCATGATCTGGTGGCACGCCGAGACCGCCGACCAGCTCCAGGAGGCGTACAACCTCTTCCGCCGCACGAAGCTGGGCCGCGCCCTGGAGCCGGTCTGGTCGAACATGGCGCTGCACCGCCCCGCCGAGTTCAACCGCTCGCACATCCCGGCCTTCCTGGCCGACGAGACGCCGCGCAACTACATCAGCGTGTACCCGTTCGTGCGCTCCTACGACTGGTACCTGCTCCCCGACGAGGACCGCCGCCGCATGCTCGCCGACCACGGCAAGATGGCCCGCGGCTACGCGGACGTCCGCGCCAACACGGTCGCGTCCTTCTCCCTCGGCGACTACGAATGGCTCCTGGCCTTCGAGGCCGACGAACTCCACCGCATCGTCGACCTCATGCGCCACCTCCGAGCCTCCGAGGCCCGCATGCACGTCCGCGAGGAGGTCCCCTTCTACACGGGCCGCCGCAAGGACATCGCTGACTTGGTAGCAGGCCTGGCGTAGTTCTTTTAGGGGCGCGGGGCTGTGTCGATATGCGGCTCCGCCGCGTGAGCGCGACCAGCCCCCACCGGGCGGCAGACTACTTACTGCCCGGTCGCGCAGCCTTCGGCTCAGCATGCGGCGCACAAGCAGCCCGCCGCTCCGGCAACCGCCCTTCCAGCAGGTAAGCGTCCAGATACCCGTTGACGCACTTGTTGGCCCCACCGGCGATCCCATGAGTCCCGGCATCCCGCTCGGTCACCAACACCGAGTCGGACAGGCGCCGTTGCAACTCAAGCGCCCCGTCGTACGGAGTCGCGGCGTCCCGCTCGGCAGCAAGAATGAGTACCGGCGGCAACTCACCAGGCCCGGTCCGCACATCGAGAGGCTGCTGACGCGGCGCGGGCCAGTACGCGCACGGCAGATTCATCCACACGTTGTCCCACGTCTCGAACGGCGCCACCCGCGCCAGCCGCGTGTTGTCCCGGTCCCAGACACTCCACTCGGTAGGCCAGGCCGCGTCATTGCACTCTACGGCCGTGTACACCGCGTTCCCGTTCTCCGCCTCGACGGCCGCCCCCGGCGTCGGCCCGGCCTGCTGGATCAACTGCTTCGGGTCGCCCTTCAGGTACGACGACAACGCGGCGGCACTGTGCGGCCAGTAGTCGTCGTAGTACCCGGCGGACAGGATCGCGCCCTGCAACTGCGCAGGACCGACCTTCCCGCCCGCGGGCTTCTCGGCGAGCCGCGCCTCGGCCTTGCGGTAGTTGCCGAGCACCTTCTCCGCCGTGTCGCCGAGGCCGTAGACGTCGTCGTGCTTGGCGATCCACTCGCGGAAGTCCGTCCAGCGGCCCTCGAACGCGGCCGACTGGTCGAGGTTGTTGCGGTACCAGATCTGCTCGGGGTCCGGGTTCACCGCCGAGTCGAACACCATCCGCCGTACGTGGGACGGGAACAGCGTCGCGTACAGCGCTCCGAAGTAGGTGCCGTAGGACGCGCCCATGAACGTCAGTTTGTCCTCGCCCAGCGCGGCGCGCAGGACGTCCAGGTCGCGGGCGTTGTTCAGGGAGTTGTAGAAGCGGAGCTTGCTGCCGGAGCGCTTGGCGCAGCCGCGTGCGTAGCTCTTGGCCTCGGCGATGCGTTCCTTCTTGTACGACTCGGAGGGGTAAGTCGGCGACTGCGAGGGCGCCTTGAAGAAGTGCTTGGGGTCCTCGCAGGACAGTGGCGCCGACTTGTCGACCCCGCGCGGGGCGTAGCCGACGAGGTCGTAGGCCGACGCGATGCGCTTCCACTCGGGGAGCATGCCGATCAGCGGGAAGTAGAGGCCGGAGGCGCCGGGGCCGCCCGGGTTGTAGACCAGGGAGCCCTGGCGGGGGACTCTGCGCTTGCTGTTGTGCGGGTCCTTGTGGGTCGCGCGGGCCCGGCCGACGGTCAGTTTGATCTGCTTGCCGTCGGGGTGCGCGTAGTCGAGCGGGACGGAGACCGTGCCGCACTCCATGGTGCCGGGCAGGTCCTGCGCGTCGGGGCACTTCCCGAAGTCGATGCCCCGCGCGCGGGCGTGCGCGGCGGCCAGCGCGGTGCCGGTCGCCTCGGCGGCCCGGACGCCGGGAACGCCCGGGGTGCCGGTGGCCGGGGCGGCGGCGAGGGTGGTCAGCAGCAAGGACCCGGCGGCCGAGTACAGGGCGGCGGCTCGCATGGTGGGGTATCCCTTCGGAGCACGGCAGCAACAAAGGGGATGTTTCGTTCGCTTGTTGACGAAGGCAAGCACCGTCGGGCGGTGTCGGCCCCAATGACCCCTGTGCGCCCCCGGGGAGCGCCTTCACGCTGTGGTCAGCGGCGCCACTCGTCGAACTGCTCGCGGTACTGCTCGCGATGCGCGAAGGCCGCCCGCAGATCCGGCTCACCGACCGCGCGGATGCCGCGTACGGCGACGGACGTCAGATACGTACGGTCGTCCCCGCTGCCCGCGTGCCGCGCAAGCGTGCCCAGCAGCCGCTGACCGGCCGGGGAGGCCCAGCGCGAGTACGGGTGCACCTCGACCCGCGCGATGGCCAGACAGCTCAGCGTGAGGGCGAGCGGCAGCCCGAACCAGAGCGCGACCAGCCCCCGCGGCATCTCGGCCCCCGGCGTCAGCAGCGCGATCGCGCCCAGCGCGAGCACGACGAGCGCGGCGCCCCGCACCTGCCGCACCCCCGCCGCAACGGTCGTACCACTCCCGTCCGGTACGGCGAGACCCGCGTCGACGAGCCGGACCGCGACGTCGCGCACCGCGTCCGTGGCCGCCGCGTTGGCCCGCACCGGGCCGATCCTGGACTGCCCCTCGGGCCCTATGGCGCCTATCACCGACCGCTCGATGGCGTCCCGGCCGCGCGGGTCGACGACGGTCGCCCAGCCGGTGTGCGCGAGCAGCAGCCGGTGCTGCCGCGCCATGGAGACGAGCGTCAGATCGGCGACCCGCGCGGGACCGCCGGACAGGAACGCCGCCTCGTAGAGCGTCAGATCGTGTCCTTGGCCCGCGTCGTCCGCGTCGACGGCCGCCGCTCTGACGGCGGCCAGGCACAGCCGCGTGCACGCCGTGCCGGCGACGGCCCAGGCCAGGAGCAGGAGGAGGACCCAGAACATGCCAAATTTCTATGCCAAAGGCCCAGTGCGACGCCATGCCTTGTTCACAATCCGGACGGAGCGTTGTCGGTATGTGACGTTCCGAATGTCCGGAAACGAACCACGGCCGAAAACAGGTCTACGGCTGGTTCGGCGCCGGTGGGCTGGAGGCGGCCGACGGGAGCGCGTAGGTCGGGGCGACCGACGGGGCCAGCGGGACGACCTGGCCGGGGTCGGCCGCGGCGGAGACGCTGGGTACGGGCGAGCTCGACGCCGCCATGTCCCGGGCCAGCGCGCCGAAGTCGACGTAACCGGTGGCCTCCAGGACCTTGATGTGGTCCAGGACGGTCGTGTTCGCGTCGTCGGCGAGGGCGCGGACCAGGGAGTTCTGCGTGGTGGCGCGGACCTGCGCGACCACCGTGAACACCCTGCCGTGCGCGAGACGCAGGATGTTGGCGAACTCGCGGTCGAAGTCCACGCCCTGCGCCGCGTTCAGCGTGGCGAGCCACTGCTGTTGCTGCGCGTTGGGCTGGTTCGGCAGCGGCAGCCCGAGCCGGGCGGCGACGTCGCGCACCCGCTCGTCGAGGAACGTGTGCCCGTCGATGAGGTGCTGACCCGCCGTCCGCACGGCAGCGGTCGTGCCCTTCTCCTCGGCCTGCTGCCCGGCCGGCAGCTCCCACAGCCCGGCCAGCCGGACCTTGGTGACGAAGTCCCGGTCCAGCGCGGACAACGGCCCGTACTGCGTGGTCACGGTCTGGTCGCTGAGCACGCTGGCACCGGTCGTCCCGGACCGGTCGGCATAGGACCAGACCGGGAAGATCAACGCGGCCAGGGTCGCGGTCAGGCCGATGACGATGACGCCGGTGCCACTGAATATGCCTCGGCCCTGTACGGGGGGTCGCGGTCGCATGGGGTGCCTCCTGTTACGGCACCGCACGTGAGTGTGCTTTTCGTGCGCTTCTCGTGCGGAACCGCAATATTACTGTGGAGTCACTGTCACCTTCCAAGGCCCCACGTCAGCGCCGCCGCCCGCCCGTGGTCGCCCCCTCAACGCCGCAGCAGCACCCGCCGGGTGGCGCGGGCGAGCCGGACCGCGGGCCGCGTCGAACGCGGCGCGGGTCCCGAGCGCTCCAGCCACCACTCCCGCAGCTCCCGCCGCGCCCCGACGTCCTCGGGCCCACCCGAGAGCAGCAACTGCCCGGCGAAGTCCAGCGCGTCACGCCGGTAACCGCCGGTCATCGGGTGCGAGTGCGCGTACGCGAGGAAGGCCGGCCGGTACGACTCCCCGAGGATCACCGGCAGTTCGGGAGCCACTTTGGCCACGACATCGGCCCGCTTCACCCCGAGCGCCCGCGCCTGCACACCGAGCCGCATCCGGTCGAACCCGTCGGGGACGGGCGTCCCGGCGACCAGGGCGGAGAGCAGGGCGGTCTGGGCGAGGGCGAGGCGTTGACGGGCGCAGTCGGAGGACTGCCGTACGGCCGGGGGAGTGGGAGGGGTGGGCTGAGCAGAGGCGGTGACGGTCTCGGGCGTGGGTGCCGCCTCCCGCGAGGGCACCCTGCTCGCGGCCGACCGTGCCCACCCCTTGGTCAGCGCCCCCTGAATTGCCTCCAACTCCCGCTCCAGCAAGGCCGGTTCGGGGAAGTTGTCGTCGCGCTCCAGCAGCACCCCCGGCGGGGAGACGCGGGACGCCAGGTCGGTGAGGATCGCGAGGACGGAGGCGGGGACCGGGTGGGCGTGGGTGTCGTGCCAGACGCCGTCGCGTTCGACGCCGCCCGCGACATGGACGTAGGCGATGGCCTCGACGGGCAGTTCGGCGAGGGCCTTGGCCGAATCCTCGCCGCGGTTGACGTGGTTGGTGTGCAGGTTCGCGACGTCGATGAGGAGCCGTACGCCCGTGCGGTCGGCCAGTTCGTAGAGGAACTGTCCCTCGGTCATCTCCTCGCCCGGCCAGGCGAGCAGCGCGGCGATGTTCTCGACCGCGAGGGGTACGGGCAGCGCGTCCTGGGCGATGCGGATGTTCTCGCAGAGCACGTCGAGGGCGTCCCGGGTGCGCGGGACGGGCAGCAGGTGCCCGGCTTCCAGGAGCGGCGAGGCGGTCAGCGGGCCGCCCGCGCGGACGAACGCGATGTGCTCCGTGACCAGCGGCGCCCCCAGCGCCTCGACCCGCTCGGCGAGTGCCGTCAGCCTGCCCTCGTCGGGGCGGTCGGCGCCGCCGAGGCCGAGGGAGACACCGTGCGGGATCACGGTCACGCCGCGCTCGCGCAGCCGTATCAGCGAGTCGGGGAGGTGGCCGGGACAGACGTTCTCGGCCACGGCCTCGACCCAGTCGATGCCCGGCATACGCTCCACGGCGTCCGCGATCTCCGGCCGCCAGCCGATGCCCGTTCCCAGTCGCTCCATCGTCCGTCCCCGTTCTCCAGGCAAGCCATGAACTCCACAAGTTCGCTGTTCGGTGTGACGGGGGTATCACCCACGGGCAAGGCCCCGAACCTCGGCCGCGTCACCTTCAGAGCAACATTTGAGGTTCGGGGCCAGTACTCGGGCGGCCGGGGCGAGGTCTAGCCCAGCACGCCGTTCGAGTCGACCGGATCAGGTCGGCCGGTGTTGACCGTGCCCGGGGCCGCCGGGGACGGCCGGGAGGTGGTCCGGATGTTCGGGCTCGCCTCGGCGACGGGGGCCGAGGGCGCCACCTGGCCGGGCACCGGCGCGGCGGGGCCGGTCGGGCTGGCGGTCGAGGCGTTCGCGATCCCGTTGGCGATGGCGTCGAAGTCGACCCGCCCGGTCTTCTCCAGGATCGTGATGTGGTCGAGCACGGTCTGGTTGGTGTCCGAGGCCAGCTGCCGCACGAGGGTGTTGCGCGTGCTGTTCCGTACGGCGCCGATGGCCGGGAAGATCTTGCCGTGCGCGGCCCGCAGCAGGTTGACGAACTTGTACTCGTACTCGGTGCCGGTCGCCGCGCTCATCTCCCGCAGCCAGCCCTGCTGTTGCTCGTTCGGCACATTGGGCAGCGCGACATTGAGCTGGGCAGCGACGATCCGCACCCGCTTGTCGAGGTCGGTGTGGCCGACGATGAGATGGTCCCCGGCCTCCTTGATCGCCTGGCTGGGCGCCCGCTCGATCGCCTGCTGCCCGGCCGGCAGCTCCCACAGCCCGGCCAGCCGCACCCGCACGATCAGATCCCGGTCGGCGGCCGTCAACGGCCCCCACTCGGTGTTCACGGTGCCCGCCGCCACGTTCGCCTGCCCGGTCCCCCCACGGTCGGCGTACGACCACACGGGAAAGACGAGCGCACCGGTGGTGGCGACGATGGTCGCGATGAACACAGCCGTACCGTTGATACGACGCAAGGGAGCCTCCCGGGGAAACCAACTGGTCGTTGGAAAAGTGACGCTTGGCCAGTGCCAGGAGGTACGCGCGGGCATGTCGCCTTGTTCAAAGGGAGGGCAGGTTCTCTCAAAGGGCAGGCAAAGGAAGCGAGTTCAGCGGCTCTTCGTCGGCCAGTGCTCCGGTGTCCGGCCCAGCAGTCGTAGCGCCTCGTCCAGCGGACCGGCGTCCGGCGGTACGGCGAGCGGCGGGGCGAAGGCGAACTCCGGTCCGCGTACGGCCGGTTCGGTGGGCACCAGTCGGGCCACCACCAGCGCGATGTCCAACACGTCGTCCGGCAGGTCGAGTTCCACGCCGAGGGCGGCGGCGACGTCCCAGGCGTGGACGACGTAGTCGATGAAGTGGAAGCCGATCGCCGTCCGGCCGGGGAAGCTCGCGCCCAGCTCCGGAAGCGCGAACTCCCGCTCGGTGGCGCCGGGTTCGGCGAACGCGGCGAGGACGGCGGTGGCCGCCGCGCGGTGCGTCCGGGCCGGCTCGCTCAGGTCCGCCGGCTCCCGCCAGTACACCCTGTCCCGGCCCGCCCCGCGTGCGGCGGCCGCGAACCCGTGATGCTGCGCGGCCATGTGCGCCACGAGCCGCCGCAGGTTCCACCCCGCGCAGGGGGTGTCCCGCTCCCAGTCCTCCTCCTGCGCCAACTCCACTACGCGCAGCGCCTCGTACACGGCGATCCGGTCGAGCTCGACGATATCCGTTCCGGTGGGTGTCATGGGATGTGAGCCTAAAACTGTGCGAACGGTCGTGCTACTTGTTTTCGGCCGAAGTGCCAGGGAGATGTAAATGCGGTGCGGATCACGGGACTTGAGGGACCTGAGGTACCTGAGGAACTTCCGAAGGGGTTACGGCCGCGCCCCGCAGCCGTGCCGCTATGCCGACACGGGCCCGGCGGTACGCGGTCTCCTCGTCGTGCAGTACGGAGACCACGTTGGCCGTCTCCATCAATGCGACGATCTCGAAGGCGAGTTGGGGTATGTCGGTGTCGGCCCGCAACTCGCCCGCGTCCCGGGCCTCGGCGACCGTCCGCTCCACGAGGGCCGTCCAGTCCCGCTGCGCGCCGACCACCGCGTCGTGCACCGGTCCGGACCGGGCGTCGAACTCGGCGATGACCTCGTAGAAGAAGCAGCCGCCCGGGAAGACCCGCCCCCGCGAGTACTCCAGCCACAGCTCGCACAGCCGCCACAACCGGCCTACGCCAGCCGGGAGTTCGGCGGCGGGCCGGATGACCTTCTCGGTGTAGATGCGGGCGGCCTCGCGCACGGTGGCCAGTTGCAGCTCCTGCTTGGAGCCGAAGAGGGCGAACACCCCGCTCTTGCTGAGCTCCAGCTCGGTGGCCAACCGGCCGACGGACAGCGCCTCCAGGCCCTCGACGGAGGCGATGTCGACGGTACGGCGCAGGACGAGTCGCCGGGTGCGGTTGCCCCGCTCGACCCGGCCGTCGAGTCGTGTCATAGCCGCATCCCCGTCAGCCGTCCTCGTCGCTCCGCCTGCGCTCATGGTGGTCCACCCTAAGCAACACAGGGGAAACGCACCCTTCCTAGGATGCGGCGGATGCACCTGATCGTCCTGGACGCCCCCACCGAGTGGAGCCGGTTCGCCGAGGGTTCCGTCGAGCGCCGCATGCTGCTCGCGCTCGGCGACCACCTCGGTACGCCGCTGCGGCCGAAGCCGCTCATGCTGCCCGACGGCAGCCGGGTCGAGGTCGAGGGGATCGACGCGGGCTGCCGCGTACTGGTCCAACTGGTCGGCAACCAGGGCGCGTACAAACCGGCCTACCGCAACAAGGTCATGGCGGACATGTTCAAACTGCTCTGGTTGCGGGAGTCCGTACCGACCGCCGAGCGCGCGGTGCTGCTGGTCACCGAGCTGATCGTGCAGGCCCTCGGCGGCTGGGTGGCGCGCGCCGCGGCGGACCTCGGGATCGAGATCCACGTCTTCGACGGCAGCACGGTCGCTCCGCTCCGATCTTCTTCGAAGCCAGACGTAAAACGCCCGTAACAGTCAACTGCGCTGTCCCGAAACACAATCTTCCTACGGTCGGGGGCACCTAAGCGGATTTCCGCGTGGCAGTCAGTCGCACTCGCTACGCACGCTCTCCGACTTCCAGGATCGGGCACTCGTGCCCGCGACATGGATGGGAGCGTGAAGGTGACTGGTACGCCAGCACTCGAACTGCGGTCGGTACGACGGGTCTACGGCTTCGGGTCCGCCGCCACCACGGCCCTCGACGACGTCCACCTGACGGTGCCGTCGGGCCGTTTCGTCAGCCTCATCGGCCCCAGCGGCTGCGGTAAGTCCACCCTGCTGCGTCTCGTCGCGGGCCTCGAACAGCCGGACCTCGGCGAGGTGTTGGTGCACGGGGTGACACCGGCGGACGCCTGCGCGGCCAAGATGATCGGCCTGGTGCCGCAGAGCCCCGCGCTGCTGCCGTGGCTGTCCGTCCTGCGCAACGTCACGCTGCCGCAGAAGATCAACCGGGGTGCGGGCAAGCGGCGTGAACGCATCGCCGACTTCGCCGAGCGGCAGGCCGCGGCCGTCCCCGACATGAAGGAACTCCTCGTCAAGGCCGGTCTCGGCGACGCCCTGCACAAACTTCCCGCCCAGTTGTCCGGCGGCATGCGCCAACGCGCCGCGATCGTGCGGGCGTTCGGCCTGCAACCCGACGTGCTGGTCATGGACGAGCCCTTCTCGGCGCTCGACGAGTTCACCCGCGAGAGCCTTCAGGACCAACTCCTCGATCTGTGGGAGGAGTTGAGGACGACGGTGCTGTTCGTCACCCACTCCGTCTCCGAGGCCGTACGGCTCTCCGACACCGTCGTCGTCATGGCGCCGAACCCCGGCCGCATCGTCGAGAGTATCGACGTCGATCTGCCCCGGCCGCGCGGTGAACGGCTCTTCGGGGAACGGCGGTTCCACGAGTACGAGGACCTGGTGAGAGAGCGGCTGCGGCGCGCGTGGAGCAGTGAGGCCGCGTGAGTGGGGGCGTGAGGGACATGACCGTCGCCGACGAACGCACCACCGCTCCGGTGGCGAAGACGCCTCCGCCCGTCGAACCGTCCCGGTTCAGCCTGAAGCACCCGAGGTCGCGGATCGCGTGGATCCGGCCGGCCGTGTGGCTGCCGCTTGTCGTGATGCTGGTGCTGCTTGGCGGGCTCTGGCATTGGGGGGCTGAACAACTTCCCTATCTGCTACCGCCGTTGTCGGATGTCGGTAGCTCCCTCTCCGATGAACTCGGTTACTACGTCCACAACGCGCTGGTGACCCTTGGTGAGGCTACGGCCGGGCTGGGGATGGGGTTCGTGGGCGCGTTTGTCCTCGCGGTGCTGACGAGTGAACTGCCGTTGGTGCGGCGGGCGGTGATGCCGATCGCGGTCGTCCTCAATGTCACGCCGCTGGTGGCTGTCGCGCCGGCCCTTGTCGTGGCTTTCGGGTTCGGGCCGATGCCCAAGCTGATCATCACTGGGCTGATCTGTTTCTTTCCGATTCTCATCAACACGGCTACGGGGTTGCGGTCTGTGCCGCAGCAGGTGTTGCAGGTGTACCGGACGATGGATGCGAGTCGGGTCGAGTTGCTGTGGCACGTGCGCATTCCTCATGCCCTGCCGTATCTCTTTCCTGCGCTGCGGATTGTCTTTCCGCTGTCGATCATCGGGGCGGTGGTGGCGGAGATGTCGGCGTCCGGGTCTACCGGGGGGCTCGGTACCGCGATCAGTGTGGCCTCCTCGATGAATCAACTCCCTGTTGTTTACGCCTCGATCCTCGTGCTTGCGGTGATGGGCGTGTTGCTGTTGCTTGCGGTGACTGTCGTTGAGCGGCGTGTGCTGCATTGGCACGACAGTACGGATTGAGCCTGACAGCACGGTTGTTATCTGCGGGCCGGTGGGGGCTGGTCGCGCCCGCGCGGCGGAGCCGCATATCGATACAGCCCCGCGCCCCTTTCGGGGCGCTCAACTCACCGGCGTACAGCCAGTTTGGAGTCACCCATGCCTCGTTATCGCCTCACCAGATCTACCCTCGTCGCCGCCGTGTTGGTGCTCGGAGTCGCCGGATGCGGTTCCGGCTCGGACGACAGCACCTCCGCCGGATCGGCAGGTTCCGCCATCTCCGCGAAGCGGTGTGCTGAGAACAAGGCCGCCGGGAAGATCACGTATCTCTCCGGCTACCAGTTCCAGTCCTCGGTCTCGATCCTCGAATACATCGCCGCTGCCAAGCTCGGCTACTTCAAGGACCTTTGCCTCACCGTCGATCTCAAGCCCGGTAGTGGCGACACCGCGCAGAACACCAAGCTGCTCGCCGGGGGACAGGCGACCGTGTCCGCGATCTCCGAGCAGGATCTGATCCAGGCGCAGGCCAACGGGATTGATATCAAGGGGATTTCCTCGTACTCGAATGCCGGGCTCGACATTCTGATGACCAACAAGGACATCACCGATCTGACCCAGCTGGACGGGAAGGTCGTCGGGCACAAGGGGTATGTCCCCGCCACCGTCGAGGCGATGCTGGTCAAGGCGGGCGTGAAGTGGGACTCGCTGAAGTTGGTCAAGGAGGGGTACGACCCCTCGGTGCTGCCGCGCAAGCAGGGTGGCCTCGAAGCGCTCACCGGGTTCATCTCGAACGAGCCCAACCAGCTCAAGGCGGCCGGCAAGGACGTCACCGTGTGGAAGCCGGTCGACTACAAGATCCCGAGTTCGATCGGCGCGATGGCGGTCAACCCGGCGTTCGCCAAGGCGCATCCGCACGCCGTCGAGGACATTCTCCGGGCCGCCCTGCACGCGTACGCGTACTGCTCCGCCAGTGAGGCGCACATCAGTGAATGCGTCGGGTACGCGGCCAAGTTGTCCGGCCCGACCTATGACAAGAAGCTGAACGCGACGATCTGGAAGACCGAGACACAGGTCGTCAAGGAGAACCCGACGCCGGGGCAGCCGCTGGGCGGGATCGACTCCGCCAACGTCACCCAACTCGTCGCCATGCTGCACCAGTTCAGGATCGTGCCGAGCAGTGTGACCGCCGCCAAGGCCACGGGGTGGTTCGACACCTCCTTCGTCAAGGACATCTACAGCGGCGACAAGCTCGTCTGGCCCGCGCCGTAAGAACGCAAAGAAGCGCAGAACCGCAGAGCCGTAGAACGCAGAACCGCAGAGCCGTAGAAAGGTCCGTGACGTGCCCGCGAAAGAGTATGGAATCTTCCTTCCCATCGGGAACGGCGGCTGGATGCTGTCCACCACCGCGCCGCATCCCGAGGCGACCTACGCGTACAACAAGCGTGCCGCCGTGCACGCGGAGAGCATCGGGCTCGACTTCGTGATGTCGATGGCCAAGTGGCGTGGTTTCGGCGGGAGTACGGACCACTGGGGCCGCTCGCTG
Organism: Streptomyces prunicolor; assembly: GCF_045162825.1. Lineage (NCBI taxonomy): Bacteria > Bacillati > Actinomycetota > Actinomycetes > Kitasatosporales > Streptomycetaceae > Streptomyces > Streptomyces prunicolor. Next base: position 8,341,733 of record NZ_CP108676.1, read on the forward strand.
GAGTCGATGACGATGATGGCGGCGCTCGCCGAGGCGACCAGCCGGGTCAAGATCTGGGCGACGCTGCACGCGAATGTCCACAATCCCGCGATCGCGGCGAAGATGCTCACCACGCTTCAGGACATCTCCGGCGGGCGGGCCGGTATGAACATCGTGAACGGGTCGTACGCGGGGGAGTTTGAGCAATTCGGTGAGTGGGACCCGGAGTTGAGCCACGAGGACCGTTACCGGATGACGGAGCTGTGGACGGAGGCGGTCACCCGGCTGTGGACCGAGGACTCGGTCACCCTGGGCACCCCGTACTTCGACCTCGTCGACTGCGAGTCCCGTCCGCATCCCGCGACCCGGCCGACGCTCATCAGCGCGGGCCGGTCCGAGGACGCCCGCCGCTTCCAGGCCCGGTACGCCGACGGCGCCTTTCTCGCGGCCGACAGCCTCGACGACATGCGGTCGCTCTCGGCGGACGTGCATGCGCGGGCCAAGGCCAACGGCCGTGTGTGCAAGACGTATTCGATGCTCACCGTTGTCCAGGACGACACCGACGAACTGGCCGTCAAGAAGGTGAAGGAGTGGGGCGTCGGCGTCGACCGCGAGGCGCTCGCCCATATGCGGCACACCTGGGGCGTCCCTGCGGACCAGGCCCGCGCGTGGGCCGACGGCGCCGACGGGGAGGCCGCCTTCCAGACGCCGTACGTCGCCGGCAGCGCCCGTACGGTCACAGAGCACATCGAGTACATCGTGCGGGAGGCCGACCTCGACGGACTCATGCTGATCTTCCCGGAGTACGACGAGGACATGCTGTTGTTCGGCGAGACCGTGCTGCCCGAGCTGCGCGCCCGCGACGAGGTGGCAGCCTGATGTCCGACTTGCGGGACAGGCAACTCGCCCAGCTTGCCGGGCCGTTCAGCAAGCCCGCGCTCGTCGTGGTCGACGTGCAACGCGACTTCGCCGATCCGGACCGGCTCGGGGCGTACGGCCTGACGGACGCGGCGCTGGCCGCACTCGACCGGACGGTCACCCGTATCGCCGACCTCGTCGACGCCGCGCGCGCCGCCGAAGTGCCGGTCGTCTGGGTTGAGTTGGGCAGCGACCCGGCGCGTCCGTGGCGGTCGAGCAACTGGCTGCGCGAGGGGGACTACGACGCGCCCATGAGCCCGGACGAGCCGTGCCGGGTGGGGACGGTCGGCGCCGAGTGGTATCAAATACGGCCGGAAGAGGGGGAGTTGCGCGTCGTCAAGCGTGGCTACAGCGGCTTTCTCGGTACCGATCTCGACGCACGGCTGCGCGCCGCCGGCCACGACTGGCTCACCGTCGTGGGCCTGACGAGCGAGTGCTGCGTGTACGCGACCGCCCAGGACGCCGTCCAACTCGACTGGCCCGTCGTCGTACCGCAGGACACGACGACCGCCTACGACCACCACGTCAACGCCGCCGCCCTGTTCCAACTGGGCCTGAACGTGGCCGTATTGAGCGACGCCGACGAAGTGGTCGAGCTGTGGAAGAAGGCCGCGCGATGACCGGAATGCACATCGGCTACGACCTCTCCTTCACCCACACCGAAGGCGCCTGGGCGCGACAGGGCTCCTGGATCGGGCGGGACTTCCCGGACGTCCGGATGTTCATGGAGCTGGCGCAGACCGCCGAACGCGCGGGCGTCGGCCTGCTGTTCTTCGGCGACGGCAGCGGCATCCCCAGCACCTGGCGGGGCAGCATCGCACCGGCCGTCGAGTGGGGGATCCAGTGGCCGCGCCACGACATGGCGCCGGTGATCGCCGCGATGTCCACGGTGACGGAGAAGGTCGGCTTCGGGCTGACGTACTCCTCGACGTTCATGCATCCCTTCTACGTGGCCCGGCTGTTGAACTCGCTCGACCATGTGACCGGCGGGCGGATCGCCTTCAACGTGGTCGCCTCCACGCGCGGCGCGGACGCGGCGAACTACGGGTTCACCGAACTGATGGACCACGACCTGCGCTACGAGCGGATGGAGGAATTCGTCGACGTCTGCAAGGCGTTGTGGGACTCCGTGGCACCGGACGCGATTGTCCGCGACCGGAGCACGGGCCGGTTCGCGGACCCCGAGAAGGTGCACCCGATCGACCACGAGGGGCGCTTCTTCACCGTCAAGGGACCGCTCGCGTCCGTACCCGGGCCGCAGTACCACCCGCTCATCGTCCAGGCAGGCAACTCGCCCCGGGGCATTGCCGCTTCGGCCCGCTTCGCCGACCTCGTCTTCGGCTTCGGCGGCAACCTCGCCGGCCAGCAGCGCCACCGCAAACTGCTCGACGAGGCGCTCCTCGCCGAGGAGCGGGACCCGGAACACGTCGGCATCCTCTGGGCCACCCAGGTGATCGTCGGCCGCACGAAGGCCGAGGCGCTGGCACGCTGCGAGGCGGTGCACGAGTTCTGGAACGAGGAGGCCGTCGCCACCTACCTCTCGCACAACGCCGGCTACGACTTCTCGACGCTTCCGGTCTCCTTCCAACTGGGCGAACTGCGCGACGAGTTGGCGGCGGCCAACGCGAGCCCCGCCGGGATCGTCGGCTCGCTCGTCGCGGAGTTCGGCGCCGACCGCACCATGAGCCGTAGCGAGTTCTTCGCCCACGGACGGGGGCGGGCGACGGGCCTGGACCACAGCATCGTCGGCGAACCGGCCGCCGTGGCCGACGCGTTGGAGGAGAACTTCGCCGCGACCGGATCACGCGGCGGCTTCATGTTCTCCAGCCCGCTGGCCATGCCCTCCGGCTTCGCCGGGATCAGCGAACTGCTGCTCCCCGAACTGCGCCGCCGGGGTGCGCTCGCGCCGCCGTACCAGGGGGCAACTCTCCGCGAGAACCTGGCAGTTTGAGATGCCCGCGGAGAGCGAGAGCGAGAGCGAGAGCGAGAGCGAGAGCGATGGTGAGGTTGGGGTTGGGGTTGGGGTTGGGGATGGGGGTGGGGGTGCGCGCGTGCGGCGCGAGTGGTTCGCGCTCGGCAGCCTGTGCACCGGGTTCTTCATGCTGCTGCTGGACAGCACGATCACCTCGGTCGCGCTGCCGTCCCTGATCAGCGGGCTGCACGCCGACGAGACCGCCGCGATGTGGGTCAACAGCGGCTATCTCATCGCCTATGCGGTGCCGTTGGTCGTCGCGGGGCGGCTGGGGGATCGGTACGGTCATCGGCGGGTTCACCTGGTCGGGCTCGCGGCCTTCACGGCCGGGTCGCTGCTGTGCGCAACTGCCGCCTCCATCACGGCACTTGTCGCGTGGCGGGTGGTGCAGGGCATCGGGGCCGCGCTGATGACACCGCAGTGCCTGACTCTCATCAAGGCCCTGTTCCGGCCGCCGCGGCTCGCCGTGGCGCTCGGGGTGTGGGGCGCGGTCGGGGGAGCGGCGGTGGCTGTCGGGCCCCTGTTGGGCGGTTTCCTTGTGGCCGCCGGGGGATGGCCCGCGGTGTTCTGGGTCAACGTCCCTGTCGGCGTGGGCGCGTTGGTGGCCGTTGCCGTGTTCGTACCGGTCCTGCCGCGACAGGAGGCGCGTATCCCGGTGTGGGCGATCTGCGCGAACGCGAGCGGGGTCGGCGCGCTGGTGATCGGCATCCAGGGCACGGACGCGGCGAGTGGTGAAGTGCTTGGAGTGCCGAGGTGGTTGCTCGTCGTCGCCGGTGTGGTGGTGGTCGCCGCTGTGGTGTGGGGTCAGCGCCGGGACGGTCAACGTGCTCTGGTGCCGGTCGAGTTGTTGCGCAGTCGGGGGTTCGTCGTCGCGGCCTGGGCCGGTGCCGCGGCGGCCTTCTGCTCGGGGTCGGCGATGATCCCGCTGATGCTGTACCTCCAGCGGGAGCGCGGGCTCGATGCCGGCGCGGCTGCGCTCACCCTCGTACCGATGGGCGTGGTCTGCCTGTTGGGGGCACCGGTGTCGGCCCGGCTCAACAACGGGATCGGGTCCCGCGCGGTCGCCGTCATCGGCTCCGGCGCCCTCGTCCTGTCCATCGGGACATCGGCGGTGCTCGTGGCGACGGACGCCTCGATCTCCGCCCTGACCGCCACCTTCGCGGTGTACGGGGTCGCCAACTCCTTCGTCTGGTCGCCCCTTTCGATCGCGGCGGTGACCTCGGTACGCCCGGACGAGGTCGGGGCAGCGTCCGGAACCTTCAACGCCATGAAGCAACTTGGTGCGGTGCTCGGCAGCGCGGTGTGCGCGGTTCTGCTGGCCGGGCACGGGTACGCGACGACGCTCGGCGGGCTCGCGGCGGTCGGAGTGCTCTGCCTCCTGGCGTGCGCACTTCTCCGCACCGAGCCTCCCGGCAACGGAGCCCTGCCGGTGTCCGCCGCCGCGCCACAACTACCCACGGGAGTCGCCTGATGAAGCCCGATGAAAGCTGATGAGACCTCATGAAGCCTGATGCAGACGGGGGTTGCACGATGACGGCAATGGAAGGCATGGCAGGCCTGGGGAATCTGGACGGCATCACCTCGGACCCCGGGGAGATCACGAGGGCGTTCTCCGGGTTTCCGTCGGGCGTCGCGGCCCTCTCCGCGCGCGTTCACGGCGACCCGACCGTCATGATCGTCTCGTCGTTCGCCGTCGGCGTCTCCCACAACCCGCCCATGGTCTCCTTCGCCGTGCAACACACCTCGACGACCTGGCCGGTACTGTCCCGCGCGGCGGCGATCGGCATCTCCGTCCTCGGCGAGGCCCACGGAGACAAGGCCCGCCAACTCGGCTCCCGCAGCAAGGCAAGCCGGTTCGCCGACCTGCACACGGTGGAGGCGGAATCCGGCGCGATCTTCCTCGACGGCGCGCCGGTTTGGCTGGAGTGCACCGTCGAGCACAGCTATCCGGCCGGCGATCACGACATCATCGTGCTGCGGGTGCTGGCGATGCGGTCCGACGATGAGACGAGCCCGTTGGTGTGGCACCGAAGGACGTTGAAAATGCTGGGTGGTTGAGGCGCTTCACCCTGGGGAGGGGCTTGTGGCGGATGGCCCGCGCCGGGTCCGCCGGAGCCGCTCGGGAAGCGGTCTGCGGTAGTCGGGCAGCAGCCGCCGGACGAGGAACGCGGACTTCAGGAAGGCGCGGACGGCACGCTCGCGGCGCGGGGAGAGCCAGCCGATCCGGTGAAGCCGGCAGACGCGCTCGCCGGCGAGATACCGGGTCAGATCCCTGCCGAACGCCCGTAAGGGGAGGGGGAACCAGCGCTCGGCGAAGAACTCCATCATCGCGGTCGCGACACGGTGGCCGGACTCCGTCGCCGCGTACGGCCGGGATTCAAACTTCGAGGCGAACTCGGTCATCGCGTCCCAGTCCTCGGGGAAAGCCTCGTCGGCCAGCGGGCCGGACTCGCTCTCCAGGAGTCGGAAGAGGGCCCGCGCCCAGCGATGCCAGGCGATCTTCATGCTCTCGCTCGTACCGGGCAGGCCCAGCGAGGTCTCCAGACGGTCGGCGGACGTCGCCAGCAGGACCAGGGGATAGACGAAGTCGTCGACGTCGTCGAAGTTGCCGGGCAGGTGCGGAGTGCCGCGGGAGATGGCCAGGTGGATACGGTTGAGTCGGTCGGCGGCCTTGCGGCCCGCGGCGCTCGACAAGCCGTCCACCATCCAGGCCATCAGGAACTCGTTGCCGTCCTCGAAACGCCGCCGGGGTCTCGTCTCCAGCTTCCCGGTGTGGGCCAGGGTGGCGGATCCGAAGCCCGGCTGCATCATGCGCATGGTGCCCGGATAGACCATCATCGCCAGCGCGAACTCGGGGACGCGGTGGCCGACGTAGAGCGAGATCATCCGCTCCCAGTCGGTGTCCGGGTCCATCCGGGCCAGTTCGCGGTCGACCCACTGGTAGCCACGGCTCAATGTCGGTTCCCCCTCGCGGACTTTCAGAAGGGGGACGCTCCGGCGGGGCTGTCCGATGCCACGATCCGTCGTGATCTGGGTCACCTCGACCGTGAGTCATGGCGTGTGTCATGGCGTGAGTCATAGTTCTCCACCCGAGGGTGGAGTTCCGGAATCCGCCCGTGGGTGGTGGTGGTCGACGCAGGTCGGAGCGCAGCCTTGTGCCATGGGCTCACTACATTCCGCACTCGTCGCTCTCACCGGCATCTGTGTCGCGATCTTCGTCGTGGCCTGGATCGCGGGCGCCGTCTACTTCGGCGTGAAGAGCGAGGCCGGGCCGGGCGGCTGGGCGCGCGGTCTGCGCCGCACGCTGCCTCGGCGGGCGCTGCTGCTCGCGGGCTCGTACGCGTTCTCCCTGCTCATCAGACACACCCCGGACTCCTTCTGGCACCACCTCCAGTACTGGCAGCCGGAGCTCGCGATCCTGGGCGCCCTGCTCGCCGTCGCCTCCACCGCGCTGCTGCTGTGGGCCCGTTGGGTTCTGGGCGTCATGTGGGCCAGCATCCCGCTGGTCCACGAACACCACGAACTGCGCACCGAGGGCCCGTACCGAATAGTGCGGCACCCCATCTACACCGGGCTCCTCGGCCTGGTCCTCGGCGGGATGCTGGCCTGCGGCTTCGGCGTGTGGATCGTGTTCCTGGCCGTCGCCGTGCCGTGGCTGCTGCGCCGGGTGCGCGTCGAGGACGGGATGATGGCCGGGCAGTTCGGTGCGGCTTACGAGGCGTATCGCGCCCGCGTTCCGGCGCTGATCCCGTGGACCCGGCCCGCTCCGGGCGGACCCCGGGCCGTCGACAGCCGGCACGGGTAGTTCGGGTCGGTCGTGTGGTGGTCACCGGCGTCAATTTCCGGCCCAAGAGGGGAAGTTGACGGGGTCACCTGTCGGATTGCTGTCATCCCGGTGCCACTGTTGCCCATGTCCACAGCTCGTCACTAACGTGCTCATGGAGATTTCAAAGGGAAATCTGATGGAGGGTCTGCAATGCCCCTGCCAGAACGCCCGGCCACGTTGTCCCCGGCCCGCACGGCGACCGCTCCCGAATCGCTCTGTCCGTCGACGAGGCGCGACCATTTCGGCTGACCGCTGACCGCTGACCGCTGACGCGCACGTGGGGCCAGGCGCCCTGACGCACGAACGACACCTCGCAGGAACAGCGCCCGGCCAAGACGCGTCGCCACCCGACGGCGGCCGCCCTTCCTCACCCCTCACCTGTCACCCCCCACCCTCCTCCAGGCATGTCCCCGCCCGGAGCAGAAGGAGAGTTCCGTGAACTCCACGCACAGTGAGCGTCTGGACTACCTCGTGGTCGGTGCCGGTCCCGCCGGGCTCCAGCTCGGGCAGTTACTCCAGGCGGCCGGGCACGGATACCGGATCCTGGAGAGCGGCCACGCCCCCGGCACGTTCTTCGGCACCTTCCCCCGCCACCGCAAGCTGATCTCCATCAACAAGGTGTACAACGGCACCGACGATCCCGAACTGAATCTCCGGATGGACTGGAACTCCCTGCTGTCCCCGGACCCGCACCTGCTCTTCAGCCGTTACAGCAAGCGCTATTTCCCGCACGCCGACGACCTGGTGCGCTATCTCGCCGACTTCGCCGAGGCGTTCAAGCTGGACATCGCCTACGACACCCGGGCGGAGCGGATCCAGCGGGACGAGGACGGCTTCACCGTCACAGATCAGCACGGCCACGAACACCGCGCCCGCCGGCTGGTCGTCGCCACCGGACTGACTCGGCCCAACACCCCCGATATTCCCGGCATCGAGACCGCCGACGACTACTCCGTCGTCTCCGTGGACCCCGAGGACTTCATCGACCGGCGCGTCCTGATCATCGGCAAGGGCAACTCCGCCCTGGAGACCGCTGACAACCTTGTCGAGACCGCCGCCGTCATCCATGTCGCCGGCCCGCACTCCGTCCGCATGGCCTGGAACAGCCACTACGTCGGCCATCTCCGCGCGGTCAACAACAACTTCCTCGACACCTACCAACTCAAGTCGCAGAACGCCCTGTTGGACGGCAACGTGCTCTCCGTCGAGAAGGACCCCGACGGCATGTACCGCGTCCGCTTCAGCTTCTCCCGGGCCGACGAGGTCGTGAAGGAACTGCGCTACGACCGGGTGATCGTCTGCACCGGATTCCGCTTCGACGCCGCGGTCTTCGACCCGGAGTGCAGCCCCGCCCTGGTCATCGACGACCGCTTCGCCGCCCTCTCCCCGGCGTACGAGTCGGTGAATGTGCCCGGCCTCTACTTCGCTGGAACACTCATGCAGCAGCGCGACTTCAAGAAGTCCACCGGTGGCTTCATCCACGGCTTCCGGTACGCCGTACGCGCCCTGAGCCGCATCCTCGACGAACGCCATCACGAACAGCCCTGGCCGCACCGGCAGTTGGAGAGCGATCCGGCCGCGCTGGCGGACGCCGTGGTGGCCCGGGTCAACCGCAGCTCGGCACTGTGGCAGCAGTTCGGCGTCATCGGGGACCTGATCGTCACACCACCCGGCAAACCGGCCAGGTACCACGAGGAGGTGCCGGTCGCGTACGCCCACGAACGCCAACTCCCCGACAGCGGCGACTACTTCACCGTCACCCTGGAGTACGGCCCCGACCACGACAAGGTCGACCCCTTCGACATCACCGTGCGCCGCACCGCCCAGAACTCGGTCGACGACGCCTTCGACGCGGCGTACCTCCACCCGGTGATCCGCCACCACGGCGCCGGTGAACTTCTCGGCATCCATCACATGGCCGAGAACCTGGAGAACCACTGGGACGACCCGGAGGTCCACCACGCCCCGTTGGCCGCGTTCTTCGCCCGCGAGCTGGACCGTCGGCCCGCTCCGGCGGGGCGGTGAGCGGCGTGCAGTACACCGTCCGTGACTTCGAGACCGCGGCGCGCGCCGAACTGGACCCCGTGTACGCCGACTTCATCGCCGGCGGGGCACGTGACGAGATCACCGTACGGGCCAACGAGGCGGCGTTCGGGCGGCTGCAGCTGCTGCCCCGGGTGCTGCGGGGAAGCGCCGAGCGGGAGTTGGGCATCAGCCTGCTCGGCAGCCGGGCGAGCCTGCCGGTCCTGCTCTCCCCGACCGCCTTCCATAAACTGGTCGATCCCGAAGGGGAGTTGGCGACCGCCCGGGCCGCCGCCGCGGCCGGTGTGATCATGATCGTCGCCATGGCGTCCACGGTGGCGGTGGGCGAGATCGCCGACGCGGCCCGCGCGGCCGGCGACGACGCGACCCTGTGGTTCCAGCTCTACATCCAGCCCGACCTGGACATCACCGAGGAGCTGGTACGGCGGGCCACCGACGCGGGCTGCACCGCGCTGGTCGTCACCGTGGACTCACCGGTGCTGGGCGCGGGCGAGCGCAACCGGCGCAATGGCTTCCACGACCTGCCGCCGGGCCTGCGCTGCGAGAACCTGGTGGACCTGCGCGACGGCGAGCGCGGTCACGTACGCCAGATCGCCATGTCCCCGGAGCTGAACTGGGAGCACATCGACTGGCTGCGCGGCATCACTTCCCTGCCCATCCTGCTCAAGGGCGTCCTGCACCCCGAGGACGCCCGGCTCGCGGTCCGGCACGGCGTCGACGGGCTGTTGCTGTCGAACCACGGCGGCCGCCAACTCGACACCGTACCCGCCACGTTGGAGCTACTGCCGGAGATCCTGGCCGCCGTCGAGGGCCGCATCCCGGTCGTGCTGGACGGCGGCGTCCGGCGCGGCACCGACGCGGTCAAGGCACTGGCGCTCGGCGCGTCCGCGGTGGGTATCGGCCGGCCCGTGATGTGGGCCCTGGCCGAGGGCGGCGAGAAAGGCGTACGACGTCTCCTCGAACTGCTGCGGGACGAACTCGACGACACCCTCGCCCTGTGCGGGGCGTCCGGACTCGCTGACCTGACACCCGATCTGGTCCGGGTGCCCGCATGGGGTCCCGTTCCTGGTCCCGCCGTGACACCGGGGACGGACCGACGATTCGGCGGGGTGGTCGCGTGAGCCCCACCGGTTGGCTCGTTCTGGGTCCGGCCGTGGCCCTGGTGGTCGGTCTGCCGTACTGGCTGCCCAGGACCGTGATCGCGCTGCGGGTGCGGATCTTCGCCTGGGTGGGCGGCGAGGAAGGGGTGCGGGCACCGGGCAGGGAGGTGCCCGCCGAGGAGTTCAAGAAGGTGTACGGGCATCCGGCGGCCAACGGCCGCAGCCGGGGCGCCGCACTCTCCGACCTGTTCTGGTACTGGCTCTCGCCGGGCCCGGAAGTGCACCAGGAGCACTTGGAGCCCGGCCCGCGCTACGACGACGTGGCCCGGACCACCCGGCAGATCCTGGCCGGGCTGTCCCGCGAGCGGTGGACGGAACTGGTCGGCCGCTGCACCCGCCGGGTGCTCGACGAACTCGACGGCCACGCGCGCGTGCACCGGGTCAGACTGCGCGACCTGATGATGCCCGTCTGGGCCGAGGTCTACTACGAGGTGGTCTTCCGCGCACCCTGTCCACGGCACGTCCGGGACCTGATCACCGGCAACGCGGACGACGTGGTCAGCGCCCTGAAGTGCACCGGCCTGCGCCACATGGACCGCCGGGCCCGCCTCACCGCCCACTTGAGGGACCGGCTCGCGCACGACCCGCCGCCCGGCCCGCTGCCGGCCACACTCACCGCACGAGAGCAGGCGTACTACCTCCAGGGCACGTTCTTCAACACCGCGGTCGTGCAGATGTCGGAGGCGATGGCCCATCTCCTGCTGGCCCTCGCCGCACACCAGCCGGTCCAGGACCGCCTGTTGGCCGGCGAGGAGGACCCGGACTTCCTGGACCGGGTGATCAACGAGACGCTGCAACACTTCCCGCTCTTCGGCGTGGCCCACCGGATCACCTCGGGGGAGATCCCCCGGGACGGACGCGATCCCATCCCGGCCGGTTCGGTCCTGCTGTTCAACTACCCCGAGTACCAGGGGTCCGGAGGCGACTCGTTCGACCCGGACCGTTGGCTGAACGCGGACACGAGGCCCTCCGCCTCCATCCCGTTCGGGGTGACCGCCAACCGTCCCTGCCCGGCGCGCGGTTTCGCCGTCCTCACCATGCGGGTCGCGGCGGAGGAGATCCTGCGCCGTTTCCGACTCGACTCCTCGGTGGAACACACCCGTTCGCTGCCCAGCCGCGGTCCCTGCCTGCTCGTCGCACGCACCGGGGCCGAGGGTGCCCGGTTGCGGACCCGGCTCGCGGTGATGCGCCTCGCCGACAGCTGGGAGGGCGTCTGGCGCAGCCTCGTCCAACTCGTCCTCGGCAGCTACATGGTGTGGGACGCCCGGCGCCAGGGCCTGTGCCGGAACTATTTCGCCGCCTCGTCCGGCGGCTCCACCACCTCCGTCCCAGCCGGCCGATGAGAGGACCGAGACCATGACTCCCGTGGAGCTCGCTCCCGCCTTCTTCCTGGCCGTCGTCGTGATTCTGCTGACCTGCCGGCTGGTCGTCCTGCTGGCCGGCCGCTTCGGCCAGCCGCCCGTGGTCGGCGAGATGATCGCCGGGGTACTGCTCGGCCCCTCCCTGTTCGGGCTGATCGCCCCAGGGACCTCCGCCCATGTCTTCCCGCCCGAACTGAAGCCGGTGCTGTACGTGGCCGGCCAGATCGGTCTGGTGGCCCTGATGTTCGGCGCCGGTTACGAGTTCCGGGCGCACGCGGGACGCGGCCTGGCCGGCACCGCCGTCGCCGTCTCCTCGGCGGGTGTGGGGATCCCGCTGGTGCTGGGCGTGGGACTGACCCTCGTGGCCCACGGCCATGTCGGCATCTTCGTCGACGGGGTCTCGGTCTGGGTGACGGCGGCGTTCGTCGGCGTCGCGCTGGCGATCACCGCCTTCCCGATGCTGGCCCGGATCATCACCGAACGCGGGCTGGCCGGTTCGCGGTTCGGCTCACTCGCCCTGGCCTCCGGCGCCACGGACGACGCCGTGGCCTGGATCATGCTGGCGGGCGTGCTGAGCGTGGCCTCGGGCAAGGCGCGGCCCATCCTGGAGGCCGTCGGCGGCACCCTGCTGTTCGTCGCCGTACTCCTGCTGCTGGGGCGCCGACTGCTGGCCTGGATCGTGAACCGCCCGGGCCTCGGCGACGACACCCGCCTCCTCTTCACGGTCGCCGCGCTGTTCTGCGCGGCCTGGTTCACCGACATCAGCGGCCTGTACTCCGTGTTCGGGGCGTTCTGCGTGGGGATGGCCATGCCACGCGGCGAGGCGTCCGAACGGCTCGTGCGAACCACCCAGTCCGTGACCCAGGTGGTGTTCGTGCCGATGTTCTTCACCTACTCCGGCCTGAACACCCGGTTCGACGTGTTCTCCGACCCGCCCGTGCTGCTGTTCGGGGCGGCCGCGGTCGTCCTCGCCGTGGCCGGAAAGTTCGGCGGCTGCTGGGCCGCCGCCCGGCTGCGCGGCGAACCCGGCCCGGTGGCCGTCCGGGTCGGCGCCCTGATGAACGCCCGTGGTCTCATGCAGCTGATCGCGCTCAACATCGGGCTGTCGGCCGGCATCGTCAGCGAGGAGCTGTTCACCGCTCTCGTCCTCGTCGCCCTGGTCACCACGGTCATGACGGTTCCGGTGCTGAGCCTGCTGGACCGCCGCGACGCCAGATCCCGGACAGCGGAGGAGGCACCCGAGGGCGAGGAGGAGGACGAGGAGGAGGTGGCGGCGGCGCCGAGTTGAGCGAGCGCCTGCGGGGCGACGGGCGCCGGGCGGCAGGCGGCGTGGCGCACCCGGCGTGTGTTCGGCGGCGAGACCGTCACGACGCGCTCAGCGCCGAGGTGTTCGATGATCGCGCGGCCCCAAAGGGGCGTCGACCGACCGGCCGTCGCCCCGGCCAGGCAGGCTCCGACACGGCCGGGCAGGCCACCGACACGGCCGTACGCTTTCCGCGACGAACGGTTGCGCGGGCACCTCGGTCGCGCTGCCTCAGCCGCGTCGCCGCAGCGCCGGATGCTCCGTCACGACGGTCGCTGAGCCCGGCGCGACCTCCGTGAACCCCGCGTCCTTCACCAACGGCAGCCCGCTGCTGGTGAGTTCGGTCCAACGGGCGGGGTCGGCGGTGCGGACCGAGAGAGGGAAACCCGCCTGGCGCCAGGCGGTCCGCTCCTCGTCCGACAGTTCCCACCAGGCGAGTTGGGCGCCGTGGCCGGTCTGGGCCATCGTCTTGCCGGCGGACATGTCGAGGTCGGGGTTCAGCCAGAGCACCGGCGCCGTAGGGTCCGCGTCGGTCGGCGGTTCGGGGTCGTCGAGGTCGGTGCCGGAGACCTGGAGCCGGGCCAGGTCCTTGGGCCAGCCGTCGAGCGGGACGGGCGGGAAGACCCGTACCTCCGCGGACTTCCCGGTCACGGTGATGCCCGGCAGCGCCTCGGCCCGCCGCCACTCGGCCCCGCGTGCCCGCCGGACCACCTTCCGGATACGCGCGTCCTGCCAGTCCCGCATGACCTGCGCCCACTCCCCGTCCCCGACGGCACGCTCATCGCTCAGGATCGTCAGCACAGCCCGAGCGGCAGTCTCCAGCGCGTCAGTACGGGCCGGAGGAGCTTCCCGCTCGATCCGCACAACCAGAGGCAACACAAACTGCGGAGCCTCGTCACGAGGGGTGGGCTCGTTGAGGAAGGGGTCGACATTGTCGCCGGGAACGATGGAGTCACTGGTCACACCCCTAAGTCTGCCAGGCAGGGGAGCGGCCCTTAGAAACACCGTTCAGGGGACCCACCCAAGGGGCGCGGGGCGGTATCGATATGCGGCTCCGCCGCGTGGGCGCGACCAGCCACAACCGGCCCGCACCCGCCAAACAACCCACCCCCCCACACCGCTCCCGCGAGAAGATGCCCCCATGCGACGCGATCTACAGCTGAACAACGTCGGCCGCCGCCACGGAATCCACGGCCCCTGGATCCTCCGCGGGGTAAACCTGGCGTTGGCGCCCCACACCCTCACCCGCATCGAGGGCCCCAACGGCACCGGCAAATCCACCCTCCTCCGCCTCCTCGCCCGCATAGACGCCCCCACCGAAGGCAAGGTCACCGGCCGCCCCCGCACGGCATACGTCCCCGAACGCTTCCCCCAGGCACTCCCGTTCACCGCCGAGGCCTACCTCACCCACCTGGGCACGGTGCACGGCCTCTCCCGCGCGGCAGCGCCCCGCGCCGCCGCCGAGTGGCCGGCCCGCTTCGGCGCCACCGCCTACGCCGGCACCCCCATGACCAAGCTCTCCAAGGGCAGCAGCCAGAAGGTCGCGGTCGCCCAGGCCCTACTCGCCGAACCGGACCTGCTGATCCTCGACGAGGCATGGACCGGCCTGGACGAGGACGCGAGGGCGGAGCTGGAACGGGCGGTGGCCGAACGCACGGCGCAGGCGGCGGTCAGCGGCCTGGTCACCGGCTCGCAGTCGGGCACGGTCTCGGTGCCGTTGCTGCCGCTGGCCGGAGCCGCCCTGGTCACGGCGGCCGTGACCGCCGTGACCTGCGCCCTCACCTCACGCCGCTCACCCTGAACAGGCGGTCCGCTGCGCCTCCTGCCACTCGCACACGGGGCACAGCGTGATCCCCTTGTACGACTCCGGGTACTCGGTCGGCTTCTGGCACAGCACACACTCCGCGTACGCCGGCGCCGGCTCTTCGTCGCTCATACGACCAGCGTAAGAGGAGCGCGCGAGCAGCCGACCCGGCCGACCTTCAGCGGTGCCGGTCCGTCGCCCCGATCAGCTCGGAGACCTTCACGAACCGGTACCCCTTCTTCCGCAGCTCGGGCACGATCATGCGGACGGCCCGTTCGGTCGCCGGGGCGGCGCTGCGCGTGCAGTGCATGACGACGACCGAGCCGGGCTTCACACCGTCCAGGACCTGTTGGGCCACGGCGTCCGAGTCCGTCGCGAACGCGTCGCCGCTCACCACGTCCCACTGCACCGCCGTGACACCGACCGCGCTCAGCGTCTTCAACGCCTGCCGGTCGTAACACCCGCCGGGGAAGCGGAAGTACGGCATCGCGTTCGGCACGCCGGCCTTCTTGAAAGCGGTGTACGCCCGCTCCACATCGGCCTTCATCCGGTCCGGGGCGACGGTCGGCAGGCCGTAGCAGTCGCCGGTGAAGGCGTAGTGGCTGTAGGAGTGGTTGGCGATCTCGAACTGCGGGTCCCGGCCGATCGCACGGGCCTCGGCCGGGTACTCGTCCGCCCACCGCCCCGTCATGAACACGGTCGCCGGCACCTTCAGCGTGCGCAGCGTGGAGATCAGCTGCGGATTGTCGAAGTGCTCGCCCGCCGCCGCACGCGGCCCCTCGTCGGCGGTCATGTCGGCGTCGAAGGTCAGCGCGACGGTCTTGCCGTCCGCCCGCGGACCGTTCTTGAAGACCGGGGTCAGACCGGCGGGGCCGGGCGCGAGCGTGGGCGGCCGCGACACGGCGGCGGTGGGCGCGCTGGGCGCCGGACGGCTGGCATGGGGCGCTGAGGGGGCCCCGCAGGCGGTGAGCGCGGCGCCGAGTGCACAGGCGGCGGCGACTCGTCGTACTCGAATGGTCACCGTAGGAACATAGGAGGATAAAACGAAGAATTAGGTCATCGACACGGAGTGTGCGGTCAGTCCGAACCGAGCAGCTGCTCCCGGCACGCCTCCACGTCGAAGTCCGCCTTCGGGTACTGCGGGTCCAGTGCCGTCAGGTGTTCCAGGAGGAGGCGGCTGATCGCCCAGTTGCGGTACCACTTGCGGTCGGCCGGGATCAGGTACCAGGGGGCAGCCGGGGTGGAGCAGCGGGCGAGGGCGATCTCGTAGGCCTGCTGGTACGCGGGCCACAGGGCGCGTTCCTCGATGTCTCCGGGGTTGAACTTCCAGTGCTTGTCCGGGTTGTCGAGGCGTTCCAGCAGGCGGCGCTCTTGTTGGTCGTAGGAGATGTGGAGGAAGCACTTGACGACGGTCACGCCGTCGTCGGTCAGGGACTTCTCGAAGCGGTTGATCTGGGTGTAGCGGTCGTTGATCTCGCGGTGCGGGGCGAGTTCGCGGACGCGGGCGATGAGGACGTCCTCGTAGTGGGAGCGGTCGAAGATGCCGATCTCGCCGGGGTGGGGGAGGGCGCGTCTGATGCGCCAGAGGAAGTCGTGCTTCCGTTCCTCCGGTGTGGGGGCCTTGAAGGCGCTGATCCGGCAGCCGGAGGGGTTGAACAGGCCGATGACGTGCTTGACCGTGCCGCCCTTGCCGCTGGTGTCCATGCCTTGGAGGACCAGGAGCAGACGGCGCCCGTCGCCGGCGGTGCTTGCTGCCCACAGGCGTTCTTGCAGGTCGGCGAGGTGTTCGCCCATCCGGGCGGTGTCCTTGAGGCCGGCGGCCTTGTCGGCGGGGCCGCCGGGGGTGGCTGCCGCGTCGTAGGAGGAGAGGTCGACCGGGCGGCCGGCGGGGACGCGCAGGAGGTCGGCGACGGGGACAGCCCCGCTCTTGTTCCCGCTCTTGCGCTTCGTGCCCTTCTCGGCCATGGGGCACCTCTTCCGGTCGGCTCCCTCGATCCTGCGGCGCGGTGGCCACGCCCGCCAGTCAGCGGGCGTGGCTACTGCTCCACGGCGGGCGGCGGCGGAACGGGCGGCGGCTGTTGCGGCTGCGCGCGTTCCAGGAAGCGCAGCAGCTCGACCGGGAAGGGGAGCACGAGCGTCGAGTTCTTCTCGGCCGCGACCGCCACCACCGTTTGCAGCAGCCGGAGTTGGAGTGCGGCGGGCTGTTCGGACATCTGCTCGGCGGCCTCGGCGAGTTTCTTCGAGGCCTGCAACTCGGCGTCCGCGTTGATGATCCGGGCCCGGCGTTCACGGTCGGCCTCGGCCTGCCGGGCCATCGAGCGCTTCATCGTCTCCGGCAGCGACACGTCCTTGATCTCGACGCGGTCGATCTGCACGCCCCAGCCGATGGAGGGGCTGTCGATCATCAACTCCAGGCCCTGGTTGAGCTTTTCGCGGTTGGAGAGCAGATCGTCGAGGTCGCTCTTGCCGATGATCGACCGCAGCGAGGTCTGTGCCATCTGCGAGACGGCGAAGCGGTAGTCCTCGACCTTGACGATCGCGTCGGACGCGTCGACGACCCTGAAATAGACCACCGCGTCGACGCGCACGGTCACGTTGTCGCGGGTGATGCCCTCCTGCGCGGGCACGGGCATCGTCACGATCTGCATGTTGACCTTGCGGAGCTTGTCCACGAACGGGACGACCATCGTGAACCCGGGCGCCCGCACCTCGCCGGCCACCCGCCCGAGGCGGAAGACCACCCCGCGCTCGTACTGCTTGACGACCCTGGCCGCAGCGGCGACGTAGACCACGCACGCGGAACCGGCCGCCGCGCTCGCGACCAGCAGTTCCTGGAGCATCCTGACCCCCTAGCGGAGAGGTCTTTTGTCTGCTCCTGCAAGGGTATGCCCGGTGCCTGCCCCGGGGCCACGATCACCCCGGAGCAGGCACCTGCACCGCTGCTACTTCGCCGCCGTGACCTGTATCGCGGTGACCTTCACCGGCTCGGTACCGGCCGCGCTGTGCCGCTCGGCCCAGTTCTCCAGGGCCGTACGACAGGCGTGGTCCAGGTGGTGCAGACCGGAGAGGTGCAGTTCGACCGGCCGGTCCTGGGGGAGCGCCTCCAGGCTGTCGAGGATCTTCGGCAGCCGTAGGAAGGTCGCGTTGCCGGAAAGGTAGGCCTGGACCGGGCCCGCGCCCTTGTCGACGACCTCCAGCTTGATGTGCGAGGCCTCCCACGCCGTCTTCGCGACGGCCAGCGCGAGGCCGATGAGGACCCCCTCGAACATGCTGACCGCGACGATCGACAGCGCCGTGACGACCAGGATCAGCGCCTCGCCCCGGTGCTCGCGCCACAGCGACACGATCTCCCGGACCGGGATCAGCTTGGCGCCGGCGTGCACGAGGATGCCCGCCAGGGCCGGGATCGGGATGTACGCGAGGACGTTCGGCAGCAGCGCCGCGAACAGCAGCAGCCATACGCCGTGCATGACCCGGGACGCCTTCGTCCGCGCGCCCGCCTGCACGTTCGCCGCGCTGCGCACGATCACCGCGGTCATCGGCAGCGCGCCGAGCATCCCGCACAGCGCGTTGCCCGCGCCCTGCGCCACCAACTCCTTGTCGTACTCGGTGCGTTGACCGGAGTGCAGCCGGTCCACCGCAGCCGCGCTGAACAGCGACTCGGCGGACGCGATCAACGTGAACGCGACGATCGTGCCCAGCATCCCGACCTGCGCCAGATCACCGAACTCACTCAGCGGCGGCGGCTGCAACGAGCCGAGCAGACCCTGCACTTCGACGGTCGCCACCGGCAGCCCGAAGGCGAGCGCGGCGAGCGTCGCCAGTCCTACGGCGGCCAACGGACCCGGCACCGTACGGACCTTGGCCGGCATCCGCTTCCACAGCACCAGTACGGCGATGGTGGCGGCGCCGAGCGCGAGTGAGGCCAGCGCCTTCGTGCTCCCGACGGCGTCGACGAGCGCGCCGGGCAGCTCGACTATCTTGTCCAGGCCCGAGGCGGGGGCCTTCGCCCCCGCCACCGAGTACAACTGCCCGGCGATCAGCACCAGTCCGATACCGGCCAGCATGCCCTCGACGACCGAGACCGAGATGGCCCGGAAGTAGCGCCCCAACTTCAGGACACCCATGGCGATTTGAAGCACACCGGTGGTGAGCACGATGACCCCGAGGGCGGGCAGTCCGTACTCCCGCACCGCCTCGAAGACCAGCACGGTCAGACCCGCGGCGGGCCCGGACACCTGGAGGCTGCTGCCCCGCATGAATCCGGTGACGAGCCCGCCCACGATGCCGGTGACCAGGCCGAGTTCGGCCGGCACACCGGAGGCGACGGCCACACCCACGCACAGCGGGAGCGCGACCAGGAACACGACGAGGGAAGCGGCGAAGTCCTGCCGCAGATGAGGGAATTTGGTCAACATCGCGACGCTCACAGGGCCTTGAAGGTGTCGGTTGCCGGGTCGTGCGTGAGCACGGCACCGGTGTGGACCTCGTAGAACCATGCGTGCAGCGACAGTTGACGGTCCTTCAGCTTCTTCTCGATGTACGAGTACGAGCGCAGCCTGAGCAGCTGCGTCAGCACGTGTGCCTGCACGCCTTCGGACACGGCCGGGTCCGCGACCGCGCCCTCGGGCCGCGGGGTGGCGTGCGTGAGCCAGTCGCGCACGGCCGGTACGGCGGTCAGGTCGTCGCCGCGCACCAACGCGCCGACGGCGCCGCAGTGCGAGTGGCCGCAGACCACGATGTCGGAGACGCCGAGGACCTCCACGGCGTACTCGATGGTGCACGCCTCGCTGGTGGGGTGTTGGGAGGCGTACGGCGGGACGATGTTGCCGGCGGTGCGCAGCTCGAAGAGCTGGCCGGGGCGGGCGCCCGTGATCAGGGCCGGGACGACCCTGGAGTCGGAGCAGGTGATGAACAGGACCTGCGGGGACTGGCCTTCAGCGAGTTTGGCGAACTCCTCAGGGCGTTGTCCGAACGTACGGGCGTTGTCGATGAGGGGCTGCATGACGTGTTTGTTCCTCCTGGCGCGCCCTCTGGGCGCGTCGGGCTTGCATGACAGTGTCTGTGGGGGAATTGACTGCCTGCTCGACTCTCAGCAGCGGAAGACCTGAAGTGCCGCCGGAGTGTGTGCTGCCGAGGATCTCGATGTGCGGTGCGGTGCTCTGCCGGGCGCCACCGAAGTGGGTACGGCCGCCGGGTCCGGTGTCAGAAGGGGACGCGCGGGCGTCTCGGGCCCGCAGTCGGCGGTGCGGTAACGGTCGCGCAGGCGGAGCGGGACGGTGGGAGTCCCGGAGGCGCCGCAGTCGCGGAACGTGATGGTCTCGGCGCGCAGGGCCTTGCCGCTGAGCTTGAGGCCGGGCTGTGCTTTGGCCTCCGCATGACGCACTGTGTGCGCGGGTGCGAAGGATTCCTTGGATGCGAAGAACTGGAGGGCGAACAGGACGAGGGTGAGGAGCGTCACGACGGTCCGAGCCGTCCTACCTCGGAACATGCGCCCCCCTTCAGCCAGTTCGTGTTCCTAGTACAGACCAAGGCCAGGTCAACGGCTGGTCAAGTAACACGGTAACCCGGTGAAGTTGTTTGCAGGGTTAACGCAGCGTTTCCGATGCAAGAGAGCGTGAAAAGCGCGCCTGGGCTGGCGTGAACTAAGCGGTTTTGACGAGGCCCTTGGCGTCCCGGGCGAGCGCGGTGAGGCGGGAGATCGCGCGGAAGTACTTCTTGCGGTAGCCGCCGTTCAGCATCTCCTCGCTGAACAACTGGTCGAAGGGCAACCCCGAGGCCAGGACCGGTACTTCACGGTCGTAGAGCCGGTCCGCGAGGACGACGAGCCGTAGCGCGGTCGACTGGTCGGGTATCGGCTGGACGTCGGTGAGGCAGACGGCCTTGAGATCGTCGGTGAGGGCGCCGTAGCGGCTGGGGTGGACCTTGGCGAGGTGGGCGAGCAGGTGCGGGAAGTCGTCGAGGGAGGCACCCGCGGTGGCGTACGCCGCCTTCGTCACCTGCTCGTCGGAGAACGGCGCCGGGGCCTCCGGCAGGCCGCGGTGGCGGTAGTCGTCGCCGTCGATGCGCAGCGAGCGGAAGTGCGCGGACAAGCCCTGGATCTCGCGCAGGAAGTCGACGGACGCGAAGCGGCCCTCGCCGAGCTTGCCCGGCAGGGTGTTGGAGGTGGCGGCGAGCGCCACGCCCGCGTCGACCAGCTTGCCGAGCAGGGTCGACACGAGGACGGTGTCGCCCGGGTCGTCCAGCTCGAACTCGTCGATGCACAGCAGCCGGTGACCGGAGAGCGTCTGCACCGTCTTCTGGAAGCCGAGCGCGCCGACCAGGTTCGTCAGCTCGACGAAGGTCCCGAAGGCCTTGAGCGCGGGCTCGGCCGGGGTCGCGTGCCAGAGGGAGGCGAGGAGGTGGGTCTTGCCGACGCCGTAACCGCCGTCCAGGTAGACGCCACGGGGGCCGGCGGGTGTCTTGCTCTTGCTCTTGCCGAAGCCGAGGAAGCCGCGCTTCGCGCCGGCGGCCGCATGCGCCTCGCCGAGGCCGGCGGCGAAGGTCTCCAGGACGCCGACGGCCTCGGTCTGGCTGGGCTGGTTCGGGTCCGGGATGTACGTGGCGAAGCGCACCGAGTCGAAGCGCGGCGGCGGCACCATCTCGGCGACCAGCCGGTCCGCGGGGACGTACGGCTCACGGGCGCACAAGGACAGCGGGGCCGCGTCTGCTATCGGGCTGATCCCGGAGGCGGCGGCGGAGGAGGATGACACGGTTCATCAGTCTAGAGGGCGTGCCACACTGCACGACATGCGACGCCTGTTCCCTGTGACGGATGAAACAGCAGCCCAGGCCTCGAACGGGGCCCCCGGTGCGGATGTGACGGACCGGGAGTGGGGGCTTTCGGAGCTGGCGGAGGTGTACGCCTACCCCGCCGCCGACGGCCCCTGGCTGCGCGCCAACATGGTGTCCACGCTGGACGGGGCCGGTCAGCACGAGGGCCGCTCCCAGCCCATCTCCGGCCCCGCCGACATGCGGATCTTCGGCACCCTGAGGGCACTTGCCGATGTCGTGGTGGTCGGTGCGGAAACGGTACGCCAAGAGGGCTATCGGCCCGCACGCGCGCGTGCGGAGTTCGCGACGGCACGCACGCGTGCCGGGCAGGGGCCCGCCGCCGTGATCGCGGTCGTCACCGCGAGCCTCGACCTCGACTTCTCGCTTCCGCTTTTCGCCTCGCCCCTGGTGCCGACGCTGATCCTGACGGGCGCCCAGGCGCCCGCGGACCGGATCGCCGCCGCCGAGAAGGCGGGCGCCCGGGTGGTGGTCGCCGGGGACGGCGCGGGCGTGGACCCCGCGCGGGCCGTACACGCGCTCGCCGAACTGGGGCACACCCGACTGCTGGCCGAGGGCGGGCCGCGGCTGCTCGGGCAGTTCGTGGCCGCCGGAGTGCTCGACGAGCTGTGTCTGACCCTCTCGCCGACGCTCGTGGCGGGGGAGGCGCAGCGGATCTCCGGCGGGCCGTCGGTTAAGGTTCCCCAGCACTTCGAACTGGTGTCCCTGCTGGAAGAGGCCGGGTTCCTGTTCGGTCGCTACCGTCGGACCTGAGAACGGGCGGAATGATCCGTTCCGTTTGTCTTTCGACGGGCACACTAAATCCGGCAGTACCCGTGCGATCACGGGGCAGGATGGTTTCCGCAGGGCCTGGCAGGCCCACGGAGGAGAGAGGGCCCAAGGGTCCTCGAAGGAGAAAGGGCGCCTGGTGTTCACAAGCGTACTGATGATCGAGAAGGCCCTTACGTCCGCCGACGTGGAGTTCGTCACCACCTTGCACGGTGACGAGACCGTCTCCTTCCACGTGTTGCTCCAACCCCGCGGCGACCAGGCTGACCGCCTGCTGCGGGCCATCGACGACGTCGCCCTCGGCGAACTCGACGAGGCGGCACACGAGCGGGAGACCCCCGAGGGCAAGGACGCGGCGGCGCTCGGCGCGCAGGCCCTTTCGGTGTCCCTGGACGCCCTGCACGCGGCGGGCAGCGCGGCCGAGGGACGGCTCATCGAGGACCACCCGCTGGACGCGCTGAAGACCCTGGTGGACGAGATCGGCGCGGACGAGGTGATCGTGCTGACCGACCCCCACTACGTGGAGGAGTTCTTCCACCGGGACTGGGCCTCGCGCGCGCGTCACAAGGTCGGCGTACCGGTGCTGAAGCTGTTCTCGCACAGCAAGGAGTAGCGGCCGGCGGGACGGTCGGCGGGTGTCCGTGATTGTCAGTGGCACCGCATAGGCTTGCCGCTGAACGTCCGCCGAACCAGTCGCAATCAAGCCGTACGAGCACGCACGCACAGGGAGACACACATGGCACCCGGCCTTCCCACCGCCATGGACCGACCGCACTTCATCGGCATCGGCGGGGCCGGGATGTCGGGGATCGCCAAGATCCTCGCGCAGCGCGGGGCGAAGGTCGCGGGCAGTGACGCCAAGGACTCCGCGACCGCCGACGCCCTGCGCGCCCTGGGCGCCACCGTGCACATCGGACACGCGGCGGAGCACCTCGCCGACGACGCCACCTGCGTGGTCGTGTCGTCGGCGATCCGCGAGGACAACCCCGAGCTGGCCCGGGCGGCCGAGCTGGGCATCCCGGTCGTCCACCGTTCGGACGCCCTGGCCCGCCTGATGGACGGCCTGCGCCCGATCGCCGTAGCGGGCACCCACGGCAAGACCACCACGACCTCGATGCTCGCGGTGTCCCTGACCGCGCTGGGCCTCACCCCGTCGTACGCGATCGGCGGCGACCTGGACGCCCCGGGTTCGAACGCGCTGCACGGCGACGGCGAGATCTTCGTCGCCGAGGCGGACGAATCGGACCGCAGCTTCCACAAGTACGCCCCCGAGGTCGCGATCGTCCTCAACGTGGAACTCGACCACCACGCCAACTACGCGTCCATGGAAGAGATCTACGAGTCCTTCCAGACCTTCGCCGACCGGATCGTGCCCGGCGGCACGCTGGTGATCTCGGCGGACCACGAGGGCGCGCGGGAGCTGACCCGGCGAGTCTCCGACTCCGTGAAGACGGTGACGTACGGAGAGGCGGAGGACGCCGACGTCCGCATCCTGTCCGTCGTCGCGCAGGGCCTGAAGAGCGAGGTGACCGTCCTCCTCGGCGGTGCGGAGCTCACCTTCACCGTCTCGGTCCCGGGCCGGCACTACGCGAGCAACGCGGTCGCGGCCCTCGCCGCCGGCGTCGCGCTCGGCATCCCGGCCGCGGAACTGGCGCCCGCGCTCGCCGCGTACACCGGTGTGAAGCGGCGCCTCCAGCTCAAGGGCGAGGCGGCCGGCGTCCAGGTGATCGACTCCTACGCCCACCACCCGACGGAGATGACCGCCGACCTGGAGGCGATGCGCGCGGCGGCCTCCTCCGCGCGGCTGCTGGTCGTCTTCCAGCCGCACCTCTTCTCCCGTACCCAGGAGCTCGGCAAGGAGATGGGCCAGTCCCTCGCCCTCGCGGACGCGTCCCTGGTCCTGGACATCTACCCGGCCCGCGAGGACCCGATCCCCGGTGTCACCAGCGACCTGATCATCGAGGCCGCGCGCGCGGCGGGCGCCGACGTGACCTTGGTCCACGACAAGGCGGACGTGCCCGAGGCCGTCGCGGGAATGGCGAAGCCCGGTGATCTCGTTCTCACCATGGGAGCGGGCGATGTGACTGACCTCGGCCCGCGGATCCTGGACCGTCTCGCGAAGTAAGGGGCTGAGCTGCATGTCGTACGACGTCGAAAAGCCGGACGAGGAATGGCGCGCGGAGCTGAACCCGGCCGAGTACGCGGTGCTGCGGCAGGCCGGCACGGAGCCCGCCTTCGTCGGTGAGTACACCGACACCAAGACGACGGGCGTCTACTCCTGCCGGGCCTGTGGCGCCGAACTGTTCACGTCCACGGAGAAGTTCGAGTCCCACTGCGGCTGGCCGTCCTTCTACGACCCGAAGGACACCGACGCGGTCGAACTGATCCAGGACCGCTCGCACGGGATGGTCCGCACCGAGGTGCGGTGTGCCCGGTGCGGTTCGCATCTCGGGCACGTCTTCGAGGGCGAGGGGTATGCGACGCCGACCGATCAGCGGTACTGCATCAACTCCATCTCGCTGCGCCTGACGCCCGACGAGGGCTGACGACGCCCGACGCGGCCTGAAGACGCTCCGTGGCGGAGCAACCCTTCGCCACGGGGTTCGCGCGGACTCTATGCTCGTCCGTGGCCACGCGGCCCAGGGCCGGGCGCGTCGGCCGCGCATGTCGTCACAGTCTGTACGGGGGGCTCGGTGCGTACACGTTTCGCCGTACTCGGACCGGTGAGGGCCTGGCGCGGCGACACGGAACTGCCGCTGGGACCCCCGAAACAGCGCGCTCTGCTCGCATTGCTGCTGACCGAGGCGGGGCATCCGGTCGCCGTCCACGAGATCGTCGACGCACTGTGGGGACAGGACCCGCCGGACAGCGCGGTCAACGTCGTCCAGCGGCACGTCGGAGCGCTGCGGCGGCTGCTCGAACCCGACCTTCCGGCCGGGGGCGCGTCCCGCCGGCTGGTGCGCGGCTCGGGCGGCTACCGGCTCGACGTGGACCCCGACAGTCTCGACCTGCTGCGTTTCCGGGCCCTGCGACAGCGAGCGGAGCAGGCCGTGCGGGACGGCGAACCTCCCACCGCCACCGGGCTGTTGATCGAGGCGCTGGCCCTGTGGCGGGGTCCTGCGGCCTCCGGGATCGCGGCCGAGGTGCGGTCCCACCCGGCCTTCACCGCCCTCGACGGCGAGCACCTGGCCGCCGTCAAGGAGGCCGCCGAACTCGCGCTGGAGGCCGGACCGGGCCTGGGCGCACGGGTGTTGGTGACGCTCCGACAGGCCGCCGCGCAGCATCCGTTGGACGAGGGGCTGCAGGCCAGGCTGATCCTGGTGCTCGCGGCGACCGGGCATCAGGCCGAGGCGCTGGACGTCCATCGGACCGTACGCACCCGCCTCGCGGACGAGTTGGGCGTGCGGCCGGGCCCCGAACTCCAGGCCGCTCTGCAGCGGGTCCTCGGTCATGCCCACGCCGAGCGCGCCGCGACGCCGTCCGGAAGCGCGGGATCGGCCGAGGACGCGGAAGGGACGGCACAGCAGGACGCCGTCGCCACGATCCGACCCGCCCAACTCCCCGTGGATCTGCCCGCGTTCACCGGCCGGCGCGGTGAACTCGCCCGTGTCCGGGAGCTGTTGTGCGCGTCCGACGCGCCGGCCTCGACGGTGGTGATCAGCGCCATCGGCGGCATGGCCGGCGTCGGCAAGACGACCCTGGCGGTGCACTGGGCGCACAGCGTCGCCGACCGGTTCCCCGACGGGCAGCTCTACGTCAATCTGCGCGGCTTCCACCCCAGCGGTTCGATCATGAGCGCGGCCGAGGCCATCCGGTCGTTCCTCGACGCGTTCGGCGTCCCCGGGCAGCGCATCCCCGCGGGCCTGGACGCACAGGCCGCGCTGTACCGCAGCCTCCTCGCCGACCGGCGCGTCCTCATCGTGCTGGACAACGCCCGCGACACCGAGCACGTCCGCCCGCTGCTGCCCGGCGCCCCCGGCTGCCTGGTCGTCGTCACCAGCCGCAACCAGCTCTACGGCCTGGTGGCCGGCGAGGGCGCGCACTCGCTGACGCTGGACGTGCTCACCGAGGCGGAGGCGCGCGAGTTCCTGGCCCGTCGGCTGGGCGCCGAACGGATCGCGCACGAACCCGACGCCGTCGCGGAGATCATCACCCTGTGCGGCCGCCTCCCGCTGGCGCTGGCCGTCGTCAGCGCCCGCGCGGTCGTGAACCCGGCCTTCCCGCTCGCGTCCATCGCCGCCGAACTCTCCGACAGCGAGGACAGTCTCGACGCGTTCGCCGGCGAGGCCCCCGCCGCCGACGCCCGCAGCGCGTTCTCCTGGTCCTACCAACTCCTCAGCCCCGCCGCCGCCCGGGTGTTCCGCCTGTTCGCCCTGCACCCGGGACCCGACTGCTCGCTCGCCGCCGTAGCGAGCCTCGCCGGGCAGCGGGTCGGCCAAGTCCGGCCGGTCATGGCGGAGTTGGCTCGCGCGCACCTCATCTCCGAGCCCCTGCCCGGCCGTTACGGCTGTCACGAACTGCTGCGCGCCTACGCCGCCGAACTGGGCCGGGCACACGACTCCGCGCAGGAGCTGGAAGCGGCCCGGCGGCGGATGCTCGACCACTATCTGCACAGCGCGCACGCGGCCGACAGCGTTCTGATGCCCACCCGGGACAGCATCCAACTGCGCCCGCACACCGCCGGGGTGACCGTCCCGCGACTGCCCGACCAGGCGGCGGCGGCCGCCTGGCTGGAGACGAACCGGTCGGTCGTGCTCGCCGCGATCGAGCAGGACGCCCGGCACGGCAGCGGCGAGCACAGCTGGCAGTTGGCCCTGGTCCTGGAGCTGTACCTGGACCGGGGCGGCCGCTGGTCCGAGCAACTCGACGCGCAGACAAGGGCAGTTGAGGCGGCCCAGCGGCTGGGCGACATATCCGGCCAGGCGTTCGCCCACCGCGCGCTCGGCTTCGTCAGCGGTCGCCTCGGGCGGCCGGACGAGGCCGACGCCCACCTGGCGCGCGCCCTGGAGCTGTTCGGCGAGACCGGCGACCGGGTCGGCCTGAGCAGGACCCACCGCAGGCTCGCGTTCCTGGCCAACGGGCGCGGACGGCACGAAGCGGCCCTCGACCACTACGCCGAGGCGAGCGCCCTGTGCCGCGCGGCCGGCCGGCGCGACGGCGAGGCCGGCATCGCCAACGAGGTCGGCTGGACGTACATCCTGATGGGCAAGTACGAGGACGCCCTGACCGAGTGCGGCCATGCGGTCGTGGCCCACCGGGAGACGGGCGACCGCAACGGAGAGGCCGCCGCCCTGGACAGCCTCGGCTACGCCCATCACCATCTGCGCGACCACGAGCGGGCGTTGGAGTGCTACGAGCAGGCACTGCGGCTGTACCGGGAGATCCGGGACCGCTACCTGGAGGCCGACACCCTGGTGCACATCGGCGACAGCCACCGCGAGGCCGACCAGGACACGCAGGCCGAGTCCGCGTGGCGTGAAGCACTCGGCATCCTCGACGAGATCGGCCACCCGGACGCCGAACACGTCCGCCAGCGGCTGACCGACCTCGCTGAACCCGATCGGTCCCGGCGACAGTAAAACGTCAGCGTCCCGAAAGCGGGCCCTGCCTACGCTCCCCGCTCCGCTCCACCCGGAGCCGGAGGCGCGTACGGCATTCCCCTTCAGGACTGGAACATGACCCCCACCACTTCCGCGGACCTCCCCACGACCGCGCACCGCAACCAGCTGCTGCACACCATGATGAGCGACCACGCGAAGGCACTGCTCGCCTACGCCGACAAGCTGCTGAACGACCGTCACACGGCGGAGGACATCGTCCAGGAGACCCTCATCCGCGCCTGGCCGCACGCCGAACGCCTCTACAGCACCGAGGGATCGGTCCGCGGCTGGCTGCTCACGGTGACCCGCAACCTCGTCGTCGACCGGATGCGCAGCGCCGTCGCCCGGCACGAGACCATCGGCGCCGAGGACCGGGACCTGCCCCTGCCCGACCACTCCGGTGCCGTGCTGGCCTCGGTGGAGGCGACCGGCCTGCTGCGGCGACTGTCCCACGAGCACCGGGAGGTCCTGCTGCACACCTATCTGTGCGGCCGGACCGTGCAGGAGACCGCCCGCATCCTCGGGATACCCGCGGGCACCGTCAAGTCCCGCCGCCACTACGCCCTGAACATCCTGCGCGCCGAGGCCGGCAAGGGACTCACACCGGAACGGTGAGTCGGACATCGAGGACCGGAAGGTCGACGTGACCGTCGGCGTCGGTGTGCCAGCGCCAGTGCGCGCCCTCCGCCTCGCCGTACACCAGGCCGGTCCAGCCCGCCCCGCCCGGCCCGCACAGGGCGGCCAGTTCGGCGGCCTCCCGCTCACCCGGCGTGCCCGCCACCACGACCAGTCCCCGAACCGGACGGCGTGCCGCACCGGCGCGCACCGTGCCGCGCCCCGCGTCGGGTGCCACCGGAGCGGGGGCGTCGACCCGGGGAAGCTGCCGCAGCTCCGTCGGCACGGTGAGCGGCAGGGCACTGTCCGCCCCGCGCAGCACGGTCACCGGAGTCTCCGGCCGGGTGCGCGCGATCTCCGCGAGCAGGTTCTGTACGACGTCCCGGGCCACCGCCCGGTCACCGCTCACGCTGAGGACGCCGTCCAGGCGGCTGAGGTCCACGAACACGGGCTCGCCGTCGGCGTCCGTGCCCGCCCGGACGAGACAGGCCGCGGCGATCGAGGCCTGCGAGGCCGAGGTGGTGTCGTCGCCGGGGGACAGCCAGCCGGCGGCGGCCGCAGCGGGGCGGCGCCAGCGCGTGCTGTCGATGTTCGTCCACGGCGCGTCGACCGTGTCGGAGGCCGTCAGCCACACCGTCACACCGGAGCCGTCGACACGCAGCGCGTGCACCGGCCGCTCGGGCTGCTGCCGGCCGGGCGCGAAGTCGCCCAGGGCCCCATAGGCACGGCGTACCGAATCCGCGTCGGTCGCGAACCGGCGGCCCGTTGCCCGGCGCAGCGCCAGCCGGCGGCGGCGCCGCATCGGCTCGCCGAGCCGCCATACGGTGCGCAGGACGGCGGCGTACGCGGTGCGCACCTTCCGCCTGCCCATGATGCCCGCGGTGATCAGGGCGAGCAGGATCGCGCCGAGCAGCGCGACGGCCGCGGCCAGCGGGAACGTGAACGCCGCGGACTTCCCGGCGCTCGGCGCGGCCGACCGCTGTCCCGAACTCGGGGCGGCGGAGGCGGAGTTCTGGCTCCCGGTGTCCCGGGCCAGCTGGACATCGGACCCCGAGGCGTCCTGCGGCAGGCGCAGGATCCAGCCGGGGTGCAGCTGGTCGGCCGCGCTGTTCAGCGTCCCGCCGTCCTTCTGCGCCTGACCGCGGTTGAGGGTGAGGATCTCGCCGGCCCGTGAGGCGTCGCCCAGGGTGGCCGTGGCGATCGACTGGAGGGTGGCGAGCTGCCCGCCGGTCTGCGCCGGGTCCGGGACCACGAACACCTTGATCAGGTCGTCGGCGGCGGGTGCCGCGCTCGCGGCGGCGGCCCCGCCGAGCGCCATGAGGCACGCCGCCAGCAGCGCCGCCAGGGCGTGCAGGAGCGTCCGTGGCAGGCGGCTGTCGGTTGCCGGCCCGTGCTCGGGCCTCGTGCCCGCGCCGTTGGTCATCGTGTCCACCCATGCCCTCCGAGGTTCCGTTGCACCGACTACACGGAGCCGCAGGCCGAGAACGTTCGATGTGAACTCGCCCGAACCTCTCGGGACTTGGCGAGAACGTGCGACGTGAACTCGCTTGAACCTTTTACGACACCGACCCCGTGTATCTGCCGACCACACGTCACAGGCAGCGCACCGGGGGATCGCACATGGCACGTCGGCACTCCAGGCCCGAGGACTTCCAGCTCGTCGGCATGGACTCGGACCCGACACCCGGCGACCCCGACCTGATCCAGGGCGTGATGAAGCGCTACCGCGACATCGGCGACGCGGCGGAGAAGGCGCTGAACGTCCTGAAGAAGGACGGCTCGATCTCGCAGGGCCGCGGTTCGGCGATGGACGCGCTGAAGGACAAGATCGGCGACGACCTCCCGGACAAGCTGACCAAGACGGTGACCTCCTACCACGACGCCGCCCAGGCCTACAGCGACTACATGCCGCGGCTGCGCGAGGCCCAGGAGACCTTCGACCGGGCCGTGGACCAGGCGCAGTCCGCCGCACCGCAGGCGAACCAGGTGCCCAAGGAACTCGGCGCGAATCCGACCGACGCGGAGAAGTCGCAGGCGCGCAGCACCCAGGACGCCATCGACGCCGGCAAGGCCCAACTGGGCGCGGCCAGGAGCCT
Source organism: Streptomyces prunicolor (assembly GCF_045162825.1). Classification (NCBI taxonomy): domain Bacteria; kingdom Bacillati; phylum Actinomycetota; class Actinomycetes; order Kitasatosporales; family Streptomycetaceae; genus Streptomyces; species Streptomyces prunicolor. The sequence goes on from NZ_CP108676.1 coordinate 8,372,009, forward strand.
GGCCGATCAGGCCAGGACGATGCGGGAGAGCGCGCAGCGGCAGTGTGCCGACGTGCTGGACCGGGCGGCGCAGGAGGCGATTCCGGAGCGGAACATCTTCCAGAAGATCGCCGACTTCTTCAAGGACTTTCCGTTCGTCCAGATCCTGCTGGCAGCCCTCGTCGCCGTCGTGGCGGTGTTCTTCCCGGTGGTCGGCGCGCTGCTCGGCGGGGCGTTGTTCCTGTTCAACCAAGTTGTCGCCAGTCAGACCGGGGGTATCAAAGCCGGCGACTTCATCCTCGGTCTGATCGGGATCGTCCCCGGCGGCGCCCTGCTGAAGCTCGGCGGCAAGGCCGTCCAGGCGATCGCGCCGGCCGCCGTGGCCGCCGTGAAGAGCTCCGGGTTCATCACGAAGACCGCCGGCACGATCACCAAGGTCGGTGAGTCCCTCACCAACAGCAAGATCGTCAGCGGTGTCCTCGCCAACCCGATCGGCAAGGTGGCCACGGAGGTCACCGGCAAGTTCCTGACCAACTCGGCGCTGGAGGCGGCCGGGAAGGCGGCCAACGGCGACAAGATCACGGCCGCGGGTGTCTTCGCCGGAGCCGCCGCCGGGGCCGTGGCAGGCATCGCATTCAAGGGCGGCATCGGCGCGATCGGCAAGCGGCGCGGGAACCCCGACGTGGAGGTGGGCAAGGGCGGCCGGTTCGGCGACACGTCGGAACCGGCGGCGGCGGACAGCCTGGGCAAGCGGGCGTCCGACCAGGTCGGCAACTTCGTGGAGGAAGGCGCCACCCTCGGCACGAAGATCGGCGTCGGCGTCGCCCAGGGCGGCGACCTCAACGAGGTGGCGGCGGGCGAGATCGCCAACTCCGCGTCGAAGCTGGCCGTAGGGCCGGTCGGTACGGCGGGCCTCGGCCGCGTGGTCGACGGCCTCACCGACAAGATCCCGATCAAGGGCCAGGTCAGGCCGGTGCCCGGGGTGCCGAACGCGCCCCCGCCTCCGCCGCCGGCACCCGTCGTACCCCCGCCGCCACCCCCGCGCCCGGTTCCGGTGGAGCCCGCCGATGTGCCGTTGCCGCCTTCGCCCACCCGCCCGGTGCCACCGCCCCCGGCGCCCACGCGTCCCGCTCCGGTGGATCCCGCGAATGTCCCGCTGCCGGACTCGCCCACCCGCCCGGCACCGGCGACCCCGGTGGACCCCGCCAACGTGCCGCTGCCGCCCTCGCCCACCACCACGGGACGGCCCGCGGTCCCGCCGATCAACACCTCCGACGCGCAGGCGAACGCCGGCACCGCGTCACCGTCCGACGGATTCGTCACCGCACCGACCAGCCCCACGAGCCCCACGCCGTCCGACGGGTTCGCCACCGCACCGACGAGTTCCACGGACGGCGCGGACACCGGCAACGGCAACGCCAACTAGCCCTCCCGCACCGCCCGTTCGCGCACCCAGACCTCCATCCCCGAAGGGATGGACCGCACCACCGACAACCTGCAAGGAGAACTCCCATGCCCAACTACGCCGTCAACTCGGACACCACCGCGTCCACTTCGCAGGCCCTCCTCAACGACTTCTCCCAGCTCCAGGACAAGCTCAACGAGGTCAAGGGCAAGATCTCCACCCTGCTCGCCGACGGCTACAGCACGCCGGCCGCCCAGCAGAAGTTCTCGCCCTTCTTCGACGAGTTCGCCAAGGGCTTCGACCAGGTCAACCAGGGCCTGCAGGGCATCGGTCAGTACGTGAAGGCCGTCGGCGAGGCCTTCGACCAGACCGACAACCAGCTCGGCTCCAACCTCGGCTGACCCACCGGCCCGGTCCGCCACCACGGCGGGCGGTGCCGTACCCACCTCTCCACCAGAAGGATGATGAGCAGTGCGATTGACCGTCAGCGTTCGTGATCCGCAGGTCGAGGGGGTGTCCACCACCGTCGCCGTGGAAACCGAACCCTCCGCGCAGGCGGGCCGGTTGGCAGCCGAGCTGGCGCGGGCCGTCGGGTACGCGGGGGTGGCGGCGGGGGAGCCGCCCCTCTACATCGGCCCGACGCCCGTCGAACCGCACACCACCCTCTCGGCGGCCGGGGTGCGCGACGGCATGGACCTCGGACTCGGCGCTCCCGTACCCCGGGAGCCCGAGCCCGAGGGTCGCACCGAGGTCCGGGTGGTCTCGGGACCGGGCGCCGGAACCGTCTTCCGGCTCGTCCCGGGCGACTACGACATCGGCAGCGGACCGGTGTGCCGCGTCCGCCTCGCCCCGGGCACGCCGAGCCTCGCGGCCCGGGTCCGGGTCCGGCTCGACGGCAGCGCCCAACTCCTCATGACCGACCGGGCGTTGCTCGACGGCAAGCCCGCACAGGCGCCGTCCCCGTGGCGGGAGGGCAGCCAACTCGCCGTCGGCGACATCCTGTTGGAGCTGACCTCGCAGCAGACGGCCCGCGCTCCGCTGACCCCGGCGCAGGACGGTCTCGGCCTGGAGTTCAACCGGCCGCCGAGGTTCCTGCCGCCCGCCGCGGGCGCCAAGTTCCGGCTGCCGACCCCGCCGGTCAAGCCCGACAAGCGGCCCATCCCGCTGCTCCCGATCCTGCTGGTGCCCGCGGCCAGCGCCGCGATCGCCATCTTCGTCACGCACCGCTGGTCCTTCGTCTTCATCGCGCTGCTCTCCCCGATCGCCGCCCTGATCACCCAGTTCGGCGGCCGCAAGCAGGCGATGCTCAAGTACGTCGAGAAGAAAGAGGAGTACGAGCAGACACTGGCCCGCGTGCGCGCCGACGTCGACGCCGCCGTACTCGGCGAACAGCACAACCTCCGCCTCTCCCTGCCCGATCCGGCCACCCTGCTCCAGATGGCGGTCCAGCCCTCGGAGCGGCTGTGGGAACGCCGTTGGCAGGACCCCGACTTCCTCTCCGTCCGCGTCGGCACCGCCGACCTGCCCTCCTCCGTCAGCGTCGACGACCCGGACCAGGACGAGCACCGGCGCTCCACCGTGCCGACGCTGAACCAGGTTCCGGTCAGCGTGGCGCTGCGCAGGGCCGGCGTCGCGGGCGTCGCAGGACCGGGCGCGACCCGGCTGGCCGGCTGGCTGGCCGCGCAGGCCGCCGCTCTGCACAGCCCCACCGACCTGCGCCTCGTCGTCCTCGCCGGACCGGACGGTGAACGCGACTGGTCCTGGATCCGCTGGCTGCCGCACACCCAGGCGCAGGGCGAGGACGCCTACGCCCTGATCGGCTCCACCGCCGACTCCCTGGCCCGGCGCATCGGCGAACTCGGCCAGCTCGTCGCCTCCCGAGTCGCGGCCGGATCCGACCTCGTCCGCGGCGGAGCGAACGGCTACCCCGACATCCTCGTCGTCCTCGAACAGGCCCGCCGCGCCCGCTCGTTGCCCGGTGTGATCGCGCTGCTGCGCGACGGCCCGTCCGTGGGCGTCCACACCATCTGCATCGACCGCGAGGAGCGCCTCCTCCCCGAGGAGTGCGGCGCCGTCGTCGTCACCGAGGCGGGCGCCACCACCTCCAGGGTGCGCACCGGCTCCGGCGCCGCGCTGGAGAACGTCCGCAGCGACTCGCCCGAGTCCGACTGGTACGAGCACTTCGCCCGCGCGCTGGCCCCTCTGCGCGGCGTCGGCGACAGCGACGAGAGCGCACTGCCCGGCGCCGTACGCCTGTTGGACCTCCTGAAGGTCGAACCGCCCACCGCCGAGGCCGTCGTAGCCGGCTGGTCGCTGGGCGGCCGCAGCACCCGGGCCGTCCTCGGGATCGGCTACGACGGTGAGTTCGCCGTCGACCTGGTGCGCGACGGCCCGCACGCCCTGATCGCCGGCACCACCGGCTCCGGCAAGTCCGAGCTGCTGCAGACCCTGGTCGCCACCCTCGCGGTGGTCAACCGGCCCGACGAGATGACCTTCGTGCTCGTCGACTACAAGGGCGGCAGCGCCTTCGCCGAGTGCGCCGACCTGCCGCACACCGTCGGCCTGGTCACCGACCTCGACACCCGGCTGGTGGAGCGGGCGTTGGTCTCCCTCGGCGCCGAACTGCGGCGCAGGGAGACCCAGTTGGCGCAGGCGGGCGCCAAGGACATCGAGGACTACCTCGACAAGCGCTCGCGCGGCGGCAACGTACTGCCCCCGCTGCCCCGACTGCTGCTGGTCGTCGACGAGTTCGCGTCCATGGTGCGCGAACTGCCCGACTTCATCTCGGGGTTGGTCAACATCGCGCAGCGCGGCCGGTCGCTCGGCATCCACATGGTGCTCGCCACCCAGCGCCCCGGCGGCGCGGTCACCCCCGACATTCGCGCCAACACCAACCTGCGCATCGCGCTGCGCACCACCGACACCTCCGAGAGCCGCGACATCATCGACGCACCCGACTCCGGCGAGATCTCCCCGGCCAACCCCGGCCGCGCCTACGCCCGGCTCGGCCCGTCGGCCCTGCTGCCCTTCCAGTCCGGCCGCGTCGGCGGCCGCAGGCCCGGCGGCCAGCCCGCCGAAGGAACCGAAGTGGTCGTCCGCGCCGAGCCGGTGACCTGGCAGAACCTCGGCGGCCCGCTGCCGAGCGCCCGCTCCCGCGGTGGTTCCTCGGCCGCGCAGACCGAGGCCGTCACCGACCTCGCCGTACTCACCGGAGCCATCGCCCAGGCGGCCCGGCTCGCGGACGTACCCCGCCAGCCGAGCCCCTGGCTGCCGGCCCTGCCCACCCTGCTCCCCTGGACGGCACCGCCCTCGCCCAAGCCCACCCTTGAGCGCGAAGCGGCCCTGCCCACCGTCGAGTACGGCATGGTCGACCTGCCCGCACAGCAGACCCGCACCGCGCTGGTCCTCGACCTCGACCGGGCCGGCCATCTGCACATCGTCGGCTCGCCCCGCAGCGGACGTTCCCAGACCCTGCGCACCCTGGCCGCCGCCCTCGGCCAGGCCCACGGTGCCGACGACGTCCACCTGTACGGCATCGACTGCGGCAACGGCGCGCTCAACGCCCTGACCGCGCTGCCGCACTGCGGCGCCGTCGTCGACCGCAACCAGATCGAACGCCTCGGCCGGCTCCTGGACCGGCTGGGCGCCGAACTCACCGCGCGCCAGAGCATTCTGGGCGCGCGGGGCACCGCCGACCTCTCCGAACTGCGCGGCAGCCAGCCGCCCGAGGAGCGGCTCGCCCACATCGTGCTGATGGTCGACCGGTTCGAGGTCTTCGAGCGCGAGTTCGCCTCGTACGACAACGGCAGCTACATGGAACGCATGATCCGCCTGCTGCGCGACGGAGCGGGCGTCGGCATCCACGTCGTCCTGGCCGGTGACCGGGTGCTCGGCGGCAGCCGGTTCTCCGGCACCACCGAGGACAAGATCGTCCTCCGGCTCAACGACCGCCAGGACTACTCCAGCGTCGGCATCCCCACCAAGTCCGCGCCGACCGACCCGGAGCCGGGACGCGGCATCCGCACCCAGGACCTGAGCGAGGTACAACTCGCGGTGCTGGGCGAGGACTTGTCCGGCACCGCCCAGGCCGAAGTCCTGCTCGCCCTGGGCCGGGAACTGACCGAGCGCGAGGCCGCGGTCCCCGCCGCACGCCGCCCGATCCGCCTCGACGTGCTCCCCGACCGGGTCACGTACGCCGAGGCACTCACCCTGCACACCCGCAGCGGGCCGATGCGTCCGCTGGTGGCCGTGGGCGGTGACGTCCTCACCTCGCTCGGCCCCGACCTGACGGACGTACCCACCTTCGTGATCGCCGGACCGCCGCGCACCGGACGGAGCACCGCCCTGCTCGTCGCGGCGGAGTCACTGCTCGCCGCGGGCGCCGGCCTCATCGTGCTGGCGCCCCGCCGCTCACCGCTGCGGCAGCTGCTCGGGCGGCCCGGCGTGGCCGCCCTCATCACCGACGCCGAGGTGACGGTCGACGAGTTCCGGCAGACGCTGGGCAGCGTGCCCGAGGAGTACGGCGTGATCGTCGTGGACGACGCCGAACTGTTCATGGGCGCCGAGATCGACTCCGACCTCGCGCTGCTCGCCCGCGGCGGCGCGGGCACCGGCTGGGGCGTCCTCGCGGCCGGCAACGCGGAGTCCCTCGCGCTGAGCCTGGCCGGCTGGATGGGCCAGGTGAAGCGCAACCGCACCGGCATGCTGCTCTCCCCGCAGGGACTCAGCGACGGCGAGGTCATCGGCGTGAAGCTCACCCGGGGCGTCGTCGGCCAGGCCCCACAGCCGGGCCGGGGCCTGCTGCACCTGGGCGACGGCACCCTGCGCTCGGTCCAGGTACCGCTCCTCGAAGCGGAACTCTAAAAGCCGGAGGTGCACCCCGAGTCCCCCCTCGGGGTGCATCTCCTTCCAGCGGAACACCGAAGGGCGGCCGGACCAAGGAGGTCCGACCGCCCTTCGGCATGCCGTACGACGTGCTGCTCAGGCGGCGACGCCCTCGGCGCCGTCCGGGGAGACCTGGACACCGTCGTCCGTCACGAAGCGGAAGGTGCAGGTGATGGCGTCGAAGAGGTCGTACACCTCGTTCTTCAGCGGCAGGTTGGGGCTGGCGAGGGTCACCACGAGGAAGTCCTCCGTGCTGCCGGGCACCGGCATCATGGTGTGCATCGTCAGCAGCTTGACGTCGATGTCCCCGGTCAGCCGGGTCACCTCGGTGCCGGTGACGCGGGCCACCGTGCCCACATGGGGCACCTTCGCCGACGTGATGACCCGGTCCTTGGGCGCCACACCGTTCGCCGAGGAGACACCGAGCCGCGCGGACAGCACGGGGAGGGTGAGCTCCTCGCCCTTGGGCGTATTGACGGCGAAGACCATGCCGTACGCCATGAAGAGGCCCTCGGTGTACATCGTCGCCGTGCCCGCGGCCAGCAGCGCCCCGTAGCGGCGGGCCGCCCGCGTCACCTCCCGGCCCTGCCGGAACATGTCGTTGATGCGGGCCTTCTCCCGGGGGTCGTCGGTCGAGGCCAGGGCCTGCCCACGGGTGCGGGCCAGTTCCTCGCCGCTCAGGTCGACCTGGTCCCAGGAGTCCGGGATGTCCAGCAGAAACCGCTGTGCCGTGCTCACTTGCCGCTCCCGCTGTCGAGGTTGGACACCGCGTCCTGGTCGGTCTTCTCGAAGGAGTCCAGGATGCTGCCGATCGCGTCCTTGATGCCCAGCACCTGTTTCTGCAACTGGCCCTTGCCGTCTTCCCACTTGTTCTCGAAGTTCTGGGCGGAGCCGCGGGAGAGCTCGGGCCCGAAGGCCGCGTCGAAGTCGAACGTGTTGTGTCCGATGTCGATGTTGTCGTGCACGAAGCCCAACATGTCCTGGGCCTCCTTGAGTTCACTCCCGGGGATGTTGACGTCCGACGCCACTGCGGGCCCCCGTTTCTGTGCGATGAGGATGCGATGAGGAGGTGTCTCTGGTCTGTGTCTCTGGTCCGTCTCTGTCCTGAACACGAGGTCGGGGGCCCGAATCGTTCACCGGCATTGAACCGTTGCCGGGGCTGTCTCGTGTTGCCCACATGACCCCGCTCCAGACCCGCCCGCTGTCCTCGAAGAGCACCGCGCGCCGTGCCGTTGTCGCATCCCTTCTCGCCCTGACCGGTGTGGCGAGCCTCTCGGCCTGCGGCAAGACCATCTCCATCGGCGACAGTTCGGCCCCCGCCGCCTCGGCCCCCGCGTCGTCGGCCGCTCCGGCATCTCCCTCCGCGTCCCCTTCGGCCACGACGTCCGGTCAGGGCGGTGGCAACTCGGCGCTCCAGGTGGTCGATTCGACGGCGAAGGACAACGGCCTCACCGGCACCGGCGGGACCGTGGTCGGGGCCGTGGTGCAGGAAGCGCCGCCCAAGTGGGTGCAGTTGGCGGCGGTAACCTCGACCTCGCTCTCCGCACCGCACCTGATCAACATCAATCAGGCCGCGCTGTACCGCTTCGACAAGGACACCGCTTCCCCCTCCAAGTCGAACTGCAACGACGACTGCGCGGTGAAGTGGCCGCCCGTGACCATCGAGGAGGGCGGCAACGTCTACCTGGCGGGCGTGAACCCGAAGCAGGTCGGGGCCATCCGCCGCGCGGACGGCCAGGTCCAGATCACCGTCGGCGGCTGGCCCGTCTACCGCTTCTCCGGCGACAGCAAGCCGGGCGACCTGAACGGCCAGGGCGTGGGCGGCACTTGGTTCGCGGTGGGCCCGACCGGTAACAAGGCGACGAGCTGAACCCACCGGCCGAACCCACGAGTTGAAGCTACGAGCCGGTCGTCCCGAAGGTGACCTTGTAGTAGCAGGCCCCCTTGCACGGCATCGTCGCCCCGTCGTCGAAGGCGTACGCATAGGCATAGGGGGCCGCCCGCTTGAAGACCTGCGTGTAGTCGACCGGCCACTTCGACGGCACGCAGTTCTCACGGCCCGCCCAGGCGCCGCGGCAGCAGTACGTGTCGCCGCCGAACGCCGCGCAGGGCGGCTTGCAGCCGACGACCTGACCGCCCGAGGTGGCCCGCATCGCGGTCGGGCAGTCGACGTCCGAGGTGCAGACACCCTTGTAACAGCCCGAGGAACTGACCGGGTCGGTGGTCGTGGTGTGCGAGATGTTGATCCACATCGGCAGGTTCGAACCGTCGACCATGCTCACGTCGTAGAAGTCCATCCCCGCGTACGCGTCGAACGTGAACTCACCCAGTGTGGTGGGCGGGTTGGCGCCCTCGCACACGCTGGTGCAGTCACCGGTCGCGCAGTGCCCTGCGGCCGTCGAGGTGCAGCCGGTCCGCCCCCAGATACGGCCGCCCCAGTTGTTCGCCACGGTCACCGACAGGCTCTGGCCCGGGGCGAGTCGGCGGCCTTGCGGATAGACGGCCGTGTTGGTGACGACCGCCCAGACCGTCTTCGGGGTGCGGTTGACGACCGTGATCAGGCGCTTGCCGGCCGGGGCCGTCGAGGCGTGCGGTGTCGGTTCAACTGCCTTGGCGGTGGGCTTGCTTGGGCTTGTGCTCTTCTTCGAGACGGAGGCATTGGGGGACGGAGAGGCCGAGGCGCTGTGACTCGGGGAAGGCGAGGGCGAGGGCGACGCGCCGGTGGACACGGCCGGGCGCGCGGCCGTGTCCTGGTGGGCTGTTGTGGTGCGCGTGCCGTCCGTTCCGGACGGCGTCCACACGCTGTAGGCGATCAGCACGGTGGCGGCCGTCGCGACGGCGGCTGCCCCGACGTACCACCAGCGTCGGCGGTGTCGCGGTGGGCTCGCGCTGTGCCTTCTGCGTCCTCGTGCCATCGTCCTCGCGCCTTCCTCATGCACTCCGGATGTGTCCCTGCCTATCGGTGACCTTCTCGGTGGCGGCCGGACAACATAAATTCGGACGCGACCGGCCGATTTCTTTTGTTGTCCTGTTTTCTGTAGTCCTTGCGCGCGTCGGCGGTCTCCGAAGCAGAGAGACGCCACGGCCGGACCACACGCGGAGGAACACCCAGATGCCCAAGAAGCCCAGGAGCGGACCCGACGCGGGCCTGGTGACCGCCGCGTGCGCGGGCGACCGGCAGGCCCTGGATCACCTGCTGACGCAGTGCCTGCCGCTGGTCTACAACATCGTCGGCCGGGCCCTGAACGGTCACGCCGACGTCGATGACGTCGTACAGGAGACGCTGTTGCGCATGGTGCGGGGGCTGCCCAAGCTGCGGGATCCCGCCGCGTTCCGGTCCTGGCTGGTGGCCATCACGATCCGACAGGTACGCGACCGTGAGCAGATACGGGCCGCCGACCGGGACCGCAGGGCGCACCTGGAGGACGCGGAGGCGATCACCGACCCCGCACTCGACTTCGCCGGACTGACCATCCTGCGGCTGGGGCTGACCGAGCAGCGCCGTGAGGTCGTCGAGGCCACCCGCTGGCTCGACCCGGACGACCAGGAACTGCTGTCCCTGTGGTGGCTGGAGGAGACCGGCGAACTCGAACGCGCCGACCTCGCCGGTGCGTTGGGCCTGTCCGACCGGCACGCCTCGGTCCGGGTGCAGCGGATGAAGAAGCAGATGGAGGTCTCGCGGGTTGTGGTGCGGGCTCTGGTGGCCGAGCCGCGCTGCACGGAATTGGACGAGACGGCCTCGACCTGGGACGGCACACCAAGTGCCCTGTGGCGCAAGCGATTTGCCCGGCACATCCGTGGCTGCGGGGTGTGCCAGGGGTTGGACGAGGGGCTGCTCCCGATGGACCGGCTGCTCAGCGGGCTGCCGCTGGTGGCGGTACCGGCCCGGTTCGACGTGTCCCGGATCCTGGACGCCGTCCCAAGTGCCGTTCCCTCAGGGCATGGTGGAGCACGTCGGCGACACGGGCGCCGGTCCGCCCGTATCGGCGGCAAACAGGTCGTGGGTGGTTCGGCGGCGGTCGCCGTCGTCGTGGTGGCCGCGCTGGTCGCGCCCCGGCTGACCGGCGGTTCCCCTTCTACGACGGCTGTGGCATCGCCCGCTCCGGTGGTCAGCGTGACCCCGAGCCCCACGCCCTCGGCGTCTCCGAGCGCGTCGCCGAGCCCGTCCCCGACACCGAAGGCCAAGCCCAGTCCGTCTCCCTCCAAGCACACCGCCGCCGCCCCCGCGCACATCGCCTCCGGTGCCAAGAAGGGGGTCGGGGTGTGGTCGTTCGGCGGGGTGAGCCAGGCGCTCGCCGCGAGCGGGGCGAGCTGGTACTACACCTGGTCCACGCAGCACTCGGGGATCACGACGCCCTCGTCGGGGTCGTTCGTGCCCATGATCTGGGGAGCGAAGTCCGTCACCGACTCCTCGCTCGCCCAGGCCCGGTCGTACGGCCCGTATCTGCTGGGGTTCAACGAACCGGACATGGCACAGCAGTCGAACATGACCGTCGACCAGGCGCTGGAGCTGTGGCCCAGGCTCATGGCGGCGGGCAAGATCCTGGGCAGCCCCGCGGTCGCCTACGGCGGGGACACGGCGGGTGGTTGGCTGGACCGGTTCATGTCCGGGGCCGAGGCGAAGGGCTACCGCGTCGACTTCATCACCCTGCACTGGTACGGCGGCGACTTCCGCACCCCGCAGGCTGTCGACCAGCTGAAGTCGTATCTGGCGGCGGTGTACGCGCGCTACCACAAGCCGATCTGGCTCACCGAGTACGCGCTGATCGACTTCTCCCAGGGCACCCGCTTCCCGACCGCGCAACAACAGGCCGACTTCGTGACCGCGTCCACCAAGGCGCTCGACGGGCTGTCGTATGTGCAGCGCTACGCGTGGTTCGGGCTGGGCGCTGACCCGTCGAAGCCGAGCAGCGGTCTCTTCACGGACGGTACGACGACGACCGCGGCGGGCCGGGCCTTCCAGTCCGCCGACTGAGCAGGCCCGGCCGCATCACCTGGGTCAGGGGCTCACCCCCCAGGTGATGCGGTAGCCGCACTCTCCCGAGCAGGTGAGGACGCTGGTCGCGTCGTCGTTGACGTAGGAGTAGGCGAAGGGCTCGGCCTTCTTGAACACGGCCGCCGAGTCGACGGGCCAGGACGAGGGGACGCACTGGGGGCGTGCGGCGTAGGCGCCGGTGCAGCAGGTCTGGTCCGTCTTGAAGACCAGGCAGGCGCTCAGGCAGGCCACGACCTTGCCGCCCCGGATCCGCTGCAACTTGGTGGGACAGGTCGCGTTGGCGTCCCGGGTGCAGCCCGCGGCGGAGCAGCCGTTCGCGTCGAGCTTGTCGCGGGACGAGCCGCCGTAACTGTTGATCCACATCGGCAGGTTGTTGCCCTCGACCAGGCTGACGTCGTAGAAGTCCATGCCGTTCCAGGCGTTCAGGTTGAACTCGGCCAGCGTGGACGGGAATTCGCCCCAGGTCGAGCCGCACTGGAAACGGCCGCAGTCCCCGGTCGCGCAGTGGCCGTCACCGGCCGCGTCGAAGGAGCAACCGGTGCGCGCCCACACCCGGACGTCCCAGTGGTCGGGGACGGCGAAGCTGAGGCTGGCCCCGGGCTTCAGCACCCAACCCGTCGCCTCCACAGGGTGTTTGGGGTCCGCCGCGATCGCGGGCCAGATGGTCTGGTCGAGGCGGTTGACGAGGGTGACGGTTCGCTTGCCGGGGGTCGCGGCCTTCGGCTGACCGGCCGCGCGGGACGGCGAGGGGCCGGACTTGGACGGCTTCCGTGCGTCAGGGGTGGGCGAGGGGGAGGGCTTGGCGCTCGGCGATGACGTCGTCGTGGGCGAGGGACCGGGGCGGGACGGGGTGCCGGCGGTCGCCGTACCGTGCGCGGACGACGGGCCGGCGACCGTGCGGTCTCCCGGGGTTCCCGTCTGCGCGCGGGTCAGCAGTACGCCGGTCACCACGGCGAGGCAGGTGAGGACCGCCGCGGCGGCCATGCCTGCCTGTCTGCGTCCCGGGCGGGGCGCGCGGCGGTGGCCCGCCACGGATCGTGCACGCCCTTGGCGGCGGATGGACAACCGGCAACGAGGCATCTCTCAACACTCCTGTCCGTTCCCACGTCTCCGTCGCGCGGCGATCCGGCCGACGGAGTCTTCCGTAGAGGAGACCGGCGGGCCGTGTGCCGGACAACGGAAACAGGGCCGGCAATACGCACGAGGTGAGCAGCGCTGGACACAAGTCGATCAGAAGTTGGCAACCCGGCCGTGATTGTTCCTCCATCGTTCCGCCGTACATTGCGGCTGCGGGACCGAAAGATCATCTGATCGGCCCGGGAGTCCGGACATCCGCGACCCCGATACCCGCGACCCTGTTCAGAAATTGCTCTGGAGACACATCGATGAAGATCGCCAGACGTCTTGTCCTCACCACCGCGGCCGTCACCGCCGTGGCCGCCGGCACGCTCGTGAGCGCCACCGTCGGCCAGGCCGCCACCCCGCAGCCGCCGCTGCGCCTCGGCGTCACCGTGCCCGACGCGCTGAAGGTCCCCGACGGCAACAAGCTCACCGGCGTCTTCTCCGCCGCCGGCGTCCAGACCTACACCTGCACCAACAGCGCCTGGACGCTGCTGGAGCCGGCCGCCACCCTGTGGGCCAAGAAGGACCCCGCCAAGCGTTCCGTCGCCCTGCACTCGCGCGGCCCGGTGTGGGTGTCCACGGTGGACGGCAGCGCCGTGAACGGCTCCGCGATCGCCAGTTCGCCCAAGACGGGCGCCATCCCCGAACTGCTGGTGAAGGCCACGGCCACCCGCGGCACCGGGACGTTCGCCGACGTCTCCTACGTCCAGCGCCTGGCCACGAGCGGCGGCGTCGCCCCCACCACGGCCTGCACCGGCACCAGCACGGACCAGGTCAGCGTGCAGTACACCGCCACGTACGCGTTCTACAAGCCCGCCAAGTAATTCGGCGGACGGCGACGGCAGTGGCTCCCGGGTACTTCCGAGGGGGCCACTGTCGGCCGCTCAACTCCCTTGCGGGGGCTCCTGTTCGGCCCTGATCCGGCCGTGCACCTCCCAGTCCCACACCGTCTCGCGCACCTCGTCGAGGGCCCGGGCCAGATGCCGGCGGTACGTGCTGAACGCCATGTTGAGCTTCCGCGCCACCGCGTCCTGGGTGGACGTCGAGTGGTAGGTCAGCGTCAGCACGTCGTGCAGATGTCGGGTGCGGGGATGGGCGTTCAGCCGCTGTACGGCCTTGCCGATCAGGTCGCGCAGCGCGGTCACCGGGTCGCCCTCGCTCAGCTCCTCCACCAGTCGGCTGCGCAGCAACGCATTGTCGGCGAGGCCGCCGGGGTCGAGCCAGCCGCGCAGCGCCTCCCGGACGGCGGCGTCCGACTCCTCCCGACTCAGCGGTGCGACACGGGACTTGGGCTTCCCGGCCGTCGCGGCCGGTGCCCCGCCGAGCAGGCGCGCGTCGATCCCCTCGGCCCACTCCTCCGCCCGCGCCGCCCGCCAGTCGTGGCAGAACAGGCCGTACCCGCGCTCGGCGTGGACGGCCCGCCGGGGCGGCTGGAACATGCCCAGGTACGTCATCAGCGGCGCCCAGAACTTCGGTTCGGCGCTGACGAAACAGGACCAGGCGCAGTGCTTGGCGCGCAGCAGCTCGAAGACGATCCGCATCCGCACCAGGTCCCATGACCGCGAGGGGCGGTGGTGGTTCTCCCCGTGCACCATGAACCGCGCCACACCGAGATGTTCACCCTGGCGCGGGGGAGTCATCGCGGAGACCAGCTCCCACGCCTCCGCCGTCACCGGGTCGGCCGCCCGGGTCTCGTCGTCGAGCGCGTCGATCCTCAACCAGGCCATGAATCCCAGCAGTTGACCCGTCTCGCAGCTCCGGTGGACATGGAACGCCTCGGGCTGGCGCCTCAACCAGTAGGAGACCGCGCGGGCGTTGTGCTCGCCCTCGACCTCGCGGGTCAGCTCGATCAGCGCGGGGGCGTCCTCCGGGCGCATCGGCTGCTCGTGGACGTCGGCCTCGTCCCGGGCGCCCTGGAACTCCCTCAGCCACTGCGCTCTGGAGACGATGTGGTTGAACTCCCGTGCGGCGCGCAGGGCTTCCTTCTCCGGCGCGTCGCGCACCCGCCCCACCAGATGGCGGCGGATCGTGCGGTGCATGGCCTTGTAGCGCTCCGGGTCGCGCCAGCGGAAGTCGCTGTCGAGGGCGTCACGGACCACGTCGTACGGGCACACCCCGAAGGGGCCCGACTTCATGAACGACAACTGCCGTAGCCAGGCGAAGAGTTCGGTGGCGTCCTCGCCCGGGAGCGCCACGCGCAGCAACTCCTCGGTGGTGTCCGCGACATGGCCGCACACCTCCAGCGCCCGCCGGTGGGCGGGCGAGGGCGGTCTGCCGACCATATGGGTCAGCAGCCGGTCGACGACCGTCCGTAACGGAGCCCAAAAGACCTCGTCCGTCGCGGCATTGTCGTGAGTCGCGGCCTCCGCCACCAGGCGCAGGGCGAGCGGATGACCCGCGGCGAACCGGAGGAGCGAGGCGTGCGGTGCGGGGTCGGCGCCCTGCGCGGTGAGCAGTGCCGCCGCGTCCGCGGGCCCCAACTCCCGCAGGGGCACGACCTGGAGGACCTCGCTCCACGCGAGGTCCGCCTTCCAGAGCGGGTCGGGCGCGTGCCGTCCGGCGACGACGACCAGGGCACCGGCCGGCAACCGGGGCAGGAAGCGGTCGCGTATCCACTCCTCCATGTCCCGGTAGCGCTCGAAGTCGTCGACCAGCAGGACAGCGTTGTCGCGGGCGAAGACCTCGGCGGTCGCCTCCTCGAAGGCCGACGGCGAGAGCTCGACCGTACGGGCGTCGACGCCGACGACCGGCCGGCCCGCGGCGCGTGCCTCCGCGCCGAAGCGCTGCAACAGCGCGCTCTTCCCCATGCCGCCCGGGCCGTGCAGCACGATGACCATCGGAGCACCGGGTTCGCCGGCCAACGCCCGCCGGAACAGGGCGAGTTCCTCGTGCCTGCCGACGAAATTCTGCAGCCGGGCGGAGGCCAGCTTGTCCGCCAGCCGACCGTTCCCGGCCGAACTGCCGTGTCCGTCCGCCGAGTTGTCGTCGCCGGGGCCGGACCGCAGGGCGGAATCGTCCTTCGCCATGCCGTTCCCCTCCCCGGAGTCGAGCGCTTCGGGCCGCTGCGAAACCTACCGGGTCGGGATGGACGACGGGATACGGCGCGACCTTACGTAGGGCTTACGGACGACTCGACCGATCGCCGGAGGGATGCCGACCGGACGCCGAACGGGGCGCCGTAAACCTGCGAGGGGGCCGTCCGTGGAAACCCGTACCGACCCGCTTCTTTGTCCTATTCGTGCTCGTTGAGGAACGCGGAAGGGTCCGAAGCCCTCCTTCTGTGTGAAGGAAACAGCACAGGCAAGGAATCTGGGGACTGAGTGGCATGGGTTTGACCAGCGAGACTACCGTTTATGTGGTGGCGGCCGTGGCTGCCGTCTGCGTGGCGCTGCTGGTCTGGGTGTGGCCGCGGCTCGCCAGTCGGGGCGTGCGGCACGTGCTCGGGCGGCTGGCAGCCATTGGAGTGACTCAGGTCACCATCATCGCGGCGTTCGCGTGCTGGCTGAACTCCTCGTACCAGTTCTTCGGATCGTGGGGCGAGCTGTTCGGCAACGTCGACACCGCCCCCGTCGGCGTGACCCAGGCGGCCGACCACACCGGTGACGGCTCGATCGGCGGCGTCACCGTCAAGGGGGCGCTGGTGCAGCCCGCCGGCGACGAGCAGCTGAAGCGGGTCAGCGGACTGCCCACCGGCAATCCCGCGGTGAACGGCAAGGTGGAGTCCGTCAAGGTCATCGGCCGCCGTACGGGAGTCGTCGACCCGGCGTTCGTCTACCTGCCGCCGCAGTACTTCCAGAAGGCGTACGCACGCCAGCGCTTCCCCGTCGTCGTCGCGCTCAGCGGCTACCCGGGCAGCATCTTCAACCTCGCGCAGTATCTGCGGGTGTCGCAGACCGCCGGGCAGTTGCAGAAGAGCGGGCAGATGCAGCCGACCATCATGGTGATGATCCGGCCGACGATCGCCCCGCCGCGCGACACCGAGTGCGTGAACGTCCCCGGCGGACCGCAGACCGAGACCTTCCTCGCCAAGGACCTTCCGCAGGCCCTCAAGTCCGTCTACCGGGTGGGCCACGACGCCAGCGCCTGGGGCGTCATGGGCTACTCCTCCGGCGGCACCTGCGCCCTGCAGCTGACGATGCGCAACCCGCACGTGTACACGACGGCCGCCGCGCTCTCCCCGGACTACCGGATCAAGGACGACCCCACCACCGGCAACCTCTTCGGCAGCGGCCTCGGCCGGGTGAACCGGGTCAACGGACACGACCTGATGTGGCGGCTCAAGCACCTGCCCGCACCCCAGGTCTCCGTCCTGGTCGCCGACAGCAAGCACGGCGAGCGGGGCTACCCGCAGACCCTCGCGTTCATCAAGGCCGTCAAGGCGCCCATGCGCGTCGCGTCGATCCTGCCCGAGTCCGGCAGCCACAACTTCCCCACCTGGGTACGGGAGATGCCCGCCGCCCTGAAGTGGATGAACCAGCAACTCACCTTCCCCCAGGACGTCGTGCCCCGGCACGTCCCCAAGAAGGGCAACAGCACCGTGCGGGCCGAGGGCACCGAGACCAAGAAGCCGACCGCCGGTACGCGCAAGTAGCGCACAGTGGCGGTCACTTCCCGTTCGCACGTCCCAGCGTCCCGGGCAGTTCGCCCCGTCGCCGGATGCCCAACTTCCGGTAGGAACTGGTGAGATGGGTCTCCACCGTGCGGCGGGCCAGGTGCAGCAGATCGGCTATCTCGGTGTTCGTCCGGCCGTCGGCGGCCAGTTCGGCGATCCGCCGCTCACTGCTCGTCAGGGAGCGGCAGCCGGTCCGGGCGGGGGCGGTGCGCCGGGCGCCGCTCTCGCCCAACGCCTCCTCCGCCAGCGCCCATTGACGCGTCGCCCCCAGCCGCTCGGCGCGCTCCGCGGCCTCCCGCAGACAGGCGCGGGCCCGCCGCCGGTCCCCGGCCGCCGTCAGTCCACGGCCCCGCACGGTCAGCGCCGACACCAACTCGGCCTCCGTCCCCACCGGCCCGTCCCGCAGCAGCCGTACGGCCTCCTCCGCGAGCTCCAGACCGCGTCGGCCGCCGGTTGCCGCGGCCAGGACGCGCAGTGAACGGCCCATCGTGCGGGGGGTGTTCCACACCCGGGCCAGCCGCAGCTCCTCCTCCGCCAGGGCGATGGCCTCCCGGGGACGGTCCAGGGCGAGACGGCACTCGGCGGCGGCCGTGCGCCACGGGGTGACGACCGGGCTGATCACCTCACGGGCCGACTGCCGGCGCCCGCACTCCAGGAAGTCGTGCAACGCGCCCGCCGTGTCGCCGGTAGCGGCACGCACCACTCCCCGCGCGTAGAGAAAGCGGTTCAACTCCCAGGAATCGGGCGCCGATCGCAGGTCGAAACCGTCCGCGAGCCGCAGCGCCCGCGCCTCCTCGCCGGTCGCCACGAGCGCCAGCAGCACCTGCGCCTGCCGGTTGGAGGGCCCGGTGTACGCCCGGTCCCGCGCCCACGGCTCCGCCAGCAGCCGCGCGTGCTCGCCGCGCGCGGCCAGGATGTCGGCCCGTACGTTGACCAGCGCCTCGTACATCGGGTGCAGCACGTCGGGACGCTGACCCACCAGGCCGCGCTCCACCAGCCGTTCCGCTTCCGGGAGTTCGTCGGCCCACTGGGCGACGGCGGCGGCCGTACCGAGCAGGAACGGCTCGGTCAGCGGATCGGCGGGCTGCGCGAGCAGCGCCCGCAGCCGCCGCATCGCCTCCGCCGCCGAGATCAGCCCGGCCGTGGCCGCATGCCGCACGACCAGCGCGTGACCGGCCGTACCGACCAGCTCCGGCGAGTGCTCGGCGGCGTCGCACAGCCACTGGTACACCTCCTTGCGCACCGACTGGTCCTGCTCGGACAGCAGCACCGAGGCGGTCTGGAGGGTCCGGATCAACTGCGGACGGTCCGTCAACTCGTCTTCCAGCGTGCGCAGTACGTCCACGGCGGCCACGGTCCTGCCCCGGCCGGCCAGCGCCGTGCCGAGCGCCACCGCCGCGCGCACCGTGTCCTGCGGTGCTCCGGACAGCCGTAACGCCTCGCTGAGTCGGGGGATACCGGCCGCCGCCGTCTGCGCCTGGTACTCCAAAGAGCCCAGTTCGGTGAGCAGTTGCTGTCTGCGGGCGTCCGTGAGCGGTTCCTCCAGGACCCGGCGCAGGAAGGCGGCCGCGTCGGCCGTGCGGCCGTCGTGCAGCGCGAGGGTGGCCGCCTCCTGGAGAGCGGTCGACGTCCAGAGCTCGCCCACCGGGTCGGCCAGCAGCAGCTGCCGGGCGACCGTGTCGGGGGAGACACCGTGGCGCTGCATCGTCTCGGCCGCCGCCGCGTGCGCGGCCCGCCGTCGAGCCGCGGGGACGCCGGTGAGCACCGCGTCCCGCAGGAGTGGATGCGCGTAGCGCGGACGCCCGTCGGGGTCCGGACGCAGCACCCCGAGCCCGCTCATCGCGGTGAGCCAGCCGGTCACCCGCGCCGGGTCGGCACCCGCCAACTCGGCGATCACAGCGGCCAGTTCGTCGGCGGGGCAGGTGGTGTGGCCGCTCGGCAGATCCCGTGGAGTGCCCCCGTCCCAGCCCTCGTCCAGCGCGGCCAGCGCTCGGGCGACCTCACCGGTGGCCGGGCCCGCGCTGTCCAACCACCAGGACACGGCGGCCGGATACGCGCCCGGGTACAGCGCGGCGGACGTCTTCGGCACGGTCGGATGCCGGCCGGCGCCGAGGTCGTCGAGCAGGGCGCGCAGCAGCAACGGGTTGCCGGCACCGGCCCGTACGCAGTCGTCGATCCACGGTGCGGGGGCGTCCGGGTGGGCCGAACGCACCAGCCCGGCGGCCGAGTTCGCGGTCAGCGGGGCCAGCGTGAGGGTGCGGACCAGGGCGGGCGACAGGGTGTGGGTCAGGCCCGGGGCCGGTGGGTCGACGTCGTACTGGCTGCGTTCCGTGGCGACCAGCAGGATCCGTAATCGGTCGACGTGCCGGGCGGACTCGACCAGCCAGCGGTGCGAGGCCGGGTCGGCGAGGTGGACGTCGTCCACCGCGATCAGTAGCGGCGCCCGGTCGGCGTAGGAGTGCAGCACCCGACGGAACAGCTCCGCGCTCGCCCGCTCGTCCCCGGCGAACGCCGTGTCCCCGAACTCCGGTACCGGGGCCATCAGTTGCAGCACGGTGGCGTACGGCACCGCCTGGTCGCGGGGCGAACAGCGGGCCCGCAGCACCCGCATGCCGTGCGCCAGGGCGTCCGTGACGGCACCCTCCAGCACGGTGGTGCGGCCCGTCCCGGTGGCCCCGCGCAGCAGCACCAGCCGACCGGCACCGGCCCGGGCCCACGCGGCCTCCGCCGCCAACAGCCGTGTCGCGTCCCGGTGTTCGGGCGGTGTCGCGGACATTGCGGCGTCAGACGTCGTCCCCGTCATCGCGGTCCTCCTCATGTCCGTCGTACCCGTCGTGTCGGTCGCCGCCGTCCTCGTCGCTCACTGACCGTGGTCCGCCGTACGTCCGATCTCGTGGTGCTGCTCGTGGTGCTCCACGATTGCGCGCGCCCCACCCGCCCCGTGAGGGTGAGGAGTACACGGCCGCCACCAGTGCAACCGGGGTGGCACGTATGTGGATTCGAGGGAGAACGTTGCTCAGCTCATCGCGGCCCGCACACCCCGGCACGGCCGACTCCGGCGACCGGATACCCGTGGCGGTGCACGCCCCGGACCCGATCTCCCGTGAGGGAGCCCTCAGCCAGCTGCGCAGATACCCGGAGATCGACCTCCGCGAGGAGAACGACACCGGGCCCGGCAGAGTGGCCCTGTTCATCGCCGACACCCTCGACGAGACCGCGCTGACCCGGCTGCGGCGGCTCGTGCGCAGCGAGGGCGGGCGGGCCGTGCTCGTCGTCGGGGCGCTGCGCGAGGCCGAGTTGCTCGACGTGATCGAGTGCGGGGTCGGCGCGATCGTGTGGCGTGGGGAGGCGACCGCACAGCGCCTGGTGCAGGCCGTGGTCGCCGCGGCCCGCGGTGACGGCGATCTGCCGGCCGATCTGATCGGCAGACTCGTCGAGCAGGTGGGGACGCTGCACCGCAGCGCGGCGGGCCGGTCCGGAGTCCATCCCTCGGGGCTCTCGCCGCGTGAGGTGGACGTCCTGCGGCTGGTCGCCGAGGGGCTGGACACCGGAGAGATAGCCAGCAAGCTCTCCTATTCCGAACGCACCGTCAAAAACGTCATGCACGGGCTGACCACACGCCTTCACCTGCGCAATCGGGCGCATGCCGTGGCGCATGCCCTTCGGGAAGGCTACATCTGACCGAACGGGCACTCGAAGGCGGACACGCGGGCAACCTACCGTGCCCCGCCGCTGTCCCCAAGGTGCTTGCGGGGAACGGCGGTTGGGACGGCACGATCGGGGGACGGCCGACAGGGGCGTACCGGGCGCCGACGCGTACCGCGGGGCACGAACAGCACGGCAGGGCGGGAGCACGGCGGTGATCCACGAGGTGGACGAGGTCCTGGGGGACCTGATCGGCGGCGGCGCACTGGCCGGTTCGGGCATCGAGGTCTCCTTCGACGCCCCGACCCGCGACTGGGCCGCCCGCCGCAACACCCCCACGATCAATACGTACTTGTACGACATCCGGGAGGACGTGCACCGCCGCCAGCGCGGGCATGTCGCCGTGCGCGACGAGCGGGACGTGGTCGTCAAGCGCCGCCAGCCGCCGCGCTGGTTCCGGCTGTCGTACCTGGTGACGGCGTGGACGAAACGGCCGCAGGACGAACACCGGTTGCTGTCCGCCGTGTTGTCGACCCTGATCCCGCGCGAGCTGCTCGCCCCCGACGAACTTCCCGGTTCCTTACGTGAGTTGGGCCTTTCGGTGCCGATCTCGGTGGCCGGTATCCAGACCGAGTCACGCTCCCTCGCGGAGATCTGGTCCGCCCTCGGCGGTGAACTCAAGCCGTCCCTCGACCTCGTGGTCACCGCGCCCTTCCCGGCCTACCCCGAGTACGACGCCGGCCCACCCGTCACGGAGGGCGCGGCGGTCCGCGTACACCGCCTCGACGGCACCGAGCCGGGCGTGGAGGAACGCGCCCACCGTCCTCGTCAGGTGGCGGCGGTACGGGAAGCCCGCGAGGTCGCCCGGCGCAAGAGGGCGCCGGGGACGCCGACATGACGGTCACGGACGAGGCCGGGGGCGTCGAAGTGTCAGTGGCCGAAGATGCGTTGGGCTTCGCCGCCGAGCCGAAGACCGATGCCCTCCTCGCCCGCCTCGGTCACCTCCGCGAGCGGGTCGCCCAGCTCGTCGACCGGCGTTCCGCCACCGACCCCACGGCCACCGACCCGCTGCGCGGCCTGTACCTTCAGGAAGAGGCGGTACGGCATCTGCTGCTGCGCCCGCCGGAACCGGAGCGTGAACCGGGCTCACCCGCACCGGAGTTGACCTACGGCCCGGCCGACCGGCTGGCCGCACTGCGCCTGACCGACCTCGACACCGCCCTCCTCCTCGTCGCCCTCGCCCCCGACCTGGACCGCACCTTCGAGCCCCTCTACGGCTACCTCAATGACGACGTCAGCCGCCGCCGGGCCACCGTGGGACTCGCCCTGGACCTGTGCGGCGTACCGGCACACCAGGCCGAGGGCCGGGCCCGGTTCCTTCCGACGGCCCCGCTGGCCGCCCTCGGGCTGCTCACCGTGGAGGAACCCGAACGCCCCTTCCTCAGCCGTTCGTTGCGCGTGCCCGACCGGGTCGTGGCCCATCTGCTCGGCGACGACACCCCGGACGCGACCCTCACCGGGCACCTCCACCCGCTGCCGGTGCCGAGCGGGTCGTACGACGGACAGGAGCCGGGCACGGACGGCGAGTTCACCGGCTTCGTGGACCGGCTGGGCGTGCTGCTGGCCGAAGGTCCGCCGGTCGCCGTGTATCTGAGGGAGCGTCACGAGGGTGACGGGCTCGTGTGCGTGGCGAGCGCCTTGCACGCGGCCGGAGTGGCCGCCGTGCGGTACTCGGGCCCCGTGGAGCAGGTGCCGGAGCTGCTGCGCGAGGCCCGGCTGAGCGACCGTACGGTCGTCGTGGGCGGACTGTCCGACCAACCCGGCGCGCTGGTACGGGCGTTGACCGCTGCCCGCGATGTCTCCGTGCTGATCGCCGGTGCGCGGCCCTACGATCCGCAGTGGTGCGAGAGCGATCCGCTGATCCTGGAGGCGCCCCGGCAGCGGGCCGCGGCGGTGCGGGCCTGGACGGATGCCGTCGGTGAGGAACACGGCTTCGACGTACGGGCCACCGTCGCGCCGTACCATCTTGGCGCCGACCGCATCGCGCGCGCCGCCCGGGCGGCCCGGGGGCTCGCCGCGTTCGACGGCACCCCGCTGACCGCCGCCCATCTGCGGCTCGCGGCACGGCAGCAGTCGGCGTCCGGGCTCGAGCAGCATGCCCGGCGGATCCGGCCCGCCGTCGACTGGCGGGACCTGGTCCTGCCCGACCGTTCCCTGACCCAGCTGCACGAACTCGCCCTGCGCGCCCGGCACCGCGACCGGGTCCTCGGCGACTGGCGGCTCAGCGCGGGCGGCGGCCGGGGGCGTGGTGTGCTCGGTCTGTTCGCGGGGGAGTCCGGCACCGGCAAGACGCTGTCGGCCGAGGTCGTCGCGGCCGAACTCGGCCTGGATCTCTATGTCGTTCAGCTGTCGTCGATCGTGGACAAGTACGTCGGCGAGACCGAGAAGAACCTCGAACGGATCTTCACGGAGGCGGACCGCACCGACGCCGTGCTCCTCTTCGACGAGGCCGACGCCGTCTTCGGCAAGCGGTCCGAGGTGAAGGACTCGCACGACCGGTACGCCAACATGGAGAGCGCCTATCTGCTGCAACGCCTGGAGTCCTTCGACGGGATCGCGCTGCTCACCACCAACCTGCGCGCCAACATCGACGAGGCGTTCACCAGGCGGCTCGACCTGGTCGTCGACTTCCCGTTCCCGGACCCGACGCAGCGGCTCGCGCTCTGGCGGCACGGGCTGACGCACGTGCCGAGCGTGCCCGACCTCGAACTCGGGCCGCTGGCCAAGGAGTTCGAGCTGGCCGGCGGTTCCATCCGCAGTGCTGTCGTCACCGCCGCGTACCTCGCCGCCGGACGTGCGGGCGAGGTGTCTGCGGCGGACCTCCTTGAGGGGGCCCGCCGCGAGTACCGCAAGGCGGGGCGGCTGGTGCCGGGAGAGGGCACCTGGTAACGCCCCTGCCAGGACGGTCAGTTCGGCACCGTCATCCTGACCGCCACCAACCAGTGCGCGTTGTCCAGGGTGCCGGAGAAGCCGTACTCGGGCCGCGGTTTGGTGCACCCCTGAGGGTCCCAGCCCCAGCCGGAGCTGCGGACGATCCAGCAGAGCTGACCACTGCCGATGTTGTTCGCGAAGCCCGTCATGTACGCGGAACCCGGCTTAGGGGTGCCGATGTAGATGTCCTTGCCGTCGGCGATGATGTGCGTCCACCCCGGGTCCCAGTACTTGCCGTAGCCGTTGGTCGACGCGGGGTCGTGGATGAAGGCGTTGGCGGCCGAACCGGCGGTCCCGGAGACCGCGATGTTCACGGAGAGGATCTGCTCGTCGTCGGTGGACGTGGCGGCCGTGGCGCCGTCGCACTCCGGGGCCTGCCAGCCCTTGCCGCCGATGTAGATCCGGTAGCAGACATGGCGTCCGGAGTCCTGCGCGGCCAGCTTGTTCACCGCGGTCGCCGCCGTCACGGGCTTCGGCTTGGCGGACGGCTTGGAGTCCCCGCCGCCGCCCGACTCGCCACCGGCCGCCGCGGCCGTCGAGGTCTCGGCCGCCGGGGGCGCGCTCGTCACGACGGGCGAGGGCGGCGGGGGAGCGGCGCTCAGGGTGGGGCTGGGCGCGAGCGTGCTGACGCCCGCGTCCTTCAACTGCTCGGTGGCGGCGGTCTTCACCGACGGCTTGTACGCGATCCACAGCATGAGGAAGGTGAGCGCGAGCGCGAGGAAGGCACCGAGGAAGGTGGCCAGCCAGCGCGGCAGGAACCCGCGCTGGAGGTAAGTCCCCTCCACCGCAAGGGGGTTGGCACCGGACCGCAACACGCTGAGCGTGTACGGCCGTTGCTCCTTCGGCCCGAACCAGATGATCTTCCGCGGCTTCAGCGAGGCCTTCACGAAGGCGGCCCGGCCCGGCTCGATCTGCACATTGCCCGGATGGATGTCGTACGACAGCTGGTCGCCGTTGTCGCTGCCGCTGATCGACGCCGTCAGCTTGGTGTTGCCCAGGTTGTCCACGGCGAGCTGGGGGCGGCCCCGGAAGCGTCCCTTGACCGTCGGCGGCACCAGCTCCGCCCGCACCTCCGTGAACGGGGTGATGGTCAGATTGCCCTCGGGGACGGTGACCGCCTCCGGGTGCTCGGTCGGCGTGATCCGTACGGCGTACGGGTTCGGGCCGGCCGTCGCGTCCGGGGTGCGCGGCGGCGCGAACGTCAGGTCGACCGTCCCCGTCGTACCCGGGTAGAGCCGCAGCGTCTGCGGCTCCACGACGGTCCAGGGCGCGATGCTCCCGACCGGCTCGAAGCGGTACTCGTCCACGACGTCGCCGGTGTTGCGCAGCCGCAGCCGCACGCGGGTACTGCCACCGGGATCGACGGTCGCGGACGCTGGCTCCAGGGAGGTCCACAGACTCATGAGCCGACGCTACGACGGCTGGTGAGGGCGCGTCAGGAGTCGCCGGGGCAACAGAAGTTGCCCAAAAGGGCCGCCCGGCAAACCCGTCACTGCCCCCGTGCCGACGGCGTCCACCCCGGCGGGACGGCCCCGCGGACGATACGAGGCGGCGGGCTGCCCGCGAACCGTGCGGCGGACTGCCCTTGAGGGCAAGGAAGTTGCCCCGAGGCAGGCACTCGGGGACGTTTCGGCGGCCGGGGTACGCGCGTGACGCTTAAGAGCGTCTTATCTCGTACCCCGAGGAGAGCAGAGCATGCCGTCCTACCTGTCACCCGGCGTCTACGTCGAGGAGGTGGCCAGCGGCTCGCGCCCGATCGAGGGAGTGGGCACCTCGGTGGCGGCCTTCGTGGGCCTGGCCCCGACCGGTCCACTGAACGAGCCGACCCTGGTGACCAACTGGACGCAGTACGTGGCTGCCTTCGGTGAGTTCACCGACGGGTACTACCTCGCTCACTCCGTCTACGGCTTCTTCAACAACGGCGGTTCGGCCGCCTACGTCGTCCGCGTCGGCGGTACGGCCGAGGGCACCTCGGCGGAGACCAAGTCCCCCTCCGCCGTGACCGGTTCGGCCGCGCAGGCCGCCCTCCCCGCGGGCGAACCGGCCCAGCTCGGCACCTTCGCCGTGACCGCGCTGGCGCCCGGCGACCTGAGCGTCGAGGTGGCCGACGCCGAGGGCGAGGGCCCCGCCGAACGGTTCCGGCTGATCGTCAAGGACGCCGGCAAGGACGTCGAGAGCTTCGACGTGACCGCCAAGAAGGGCGGCCGCAACTACGTCGTCACCCAGGTCAAGGAGCGCTCCAAGCTCATCGCCGTGGCCGAGACCGCGCCCGCCGCGCAACTGGCCCGCCCGGACAACCAGACGGTCGCCCTCACCGCGCCCGCCGCCGCCCCGGCCACACCCGCCGTACCCGGCAAGGGAAATGACACCGCGTCACATCCCGGCCCGGCCACCTACCTCGGCGACTCCTCCGACCGCACCGGCTTCGGCGGTCTGGAAGCCGTGGACGAGATCTCCATGGTCGCGGTGCCCGACCTGATGGCCGCCTACCAGCGCGGCGCGATCGACCTGGAGGCCGTCAAGGCGGTCCAGTTGGGCCTCATCGCACACTGCGAGCTGATGGGCGACCGGGTCGCGGTCATCGACCCGCCGCCGAGCCTGAACGCCCAACAGGTCCGCGTCTGGCGGCAGGAGACGGCCGGCTACGACTCCAAGTACGCGGCCCTGTACTACCCGTGGATCAAGACCTTCGACCCGTCCAGCGGACAGTCCCGGCTGATCCCGCCGAGCGGCCACATCTCCGGTGTCTGGGCCCGCAACGACTCCGAGCGCGGTGTGCACAAGGCGCCGGCCAACGAGGTCGTACGCGGAGCGGTCGACCTGGAGACCCAAATCACCCGCGGTGAGCAGGACTTGCTCAACCCGATCGGCGTCAACTGCATCCGCGCCTTCCCGGGCCGCGGCATCCGCGTCTGGGGCGCCCGCACCATGTCCTCCGACCCGGCCTGGCGCTACCTCAACATCCGCCGGTACTTCAACTACCTGGAGGAGTCGATCCTGATCGGCACCCAGTGGGTGGTGTTCGAGCCGAACGACCACGCCCTGTGGGCGCGGATCCGGCGCAACATCTCGGCCTTCCTGGTCAACGAGTGGCGCAGCGGTGCCCTGTTCGGCCAGCGGCCGGAGGAGGCGTACTACGTCAAGTGCGACGAGGAGACCAACCCGCCGGAGTCCGTCGACGTCGGCCGGGTCGTCTGCGAGATCGGCATCGCACCGGTCAAGCCGGCCGAGTTCGTGATCTTCCGACTGGCTCAGTTCTCCAGCGGCAGCGGTGAGTTGGAGGAGTAGTCCCCCCATCCCCGGCCCCATCAGCCAGCAGTCAGCCGCCGTAACGCCAGAAGGAACGCGCATTCATGAGTCTCCAGCCGGGTGACGCCCTCACCTCACACAATTTCGGCCTCCAGATCGACGGCGTGATGGTCGAGTACCTCGCGGAGGTCAGCGGCCTCAGCATCGAGCAGGACGTCATCACCTACCAGCAGAACACTCCCAACGGCCAGAACGTGGTCAAGAACCTGCCGGGCGTGAAGAAGAACGGCACCTGCACGGTGATTCGCGGCATGACCCAGTCGGCCTCGTTCACCCAGTGGATCAACGAGTCGATCTCCGGTCAGATGACCACCGCGCGCAAGAACGCGTCGATCATCATGATGGACTTCCAGAACAACCCGGTGAAGCGCTACCACCTGCGCAACGCCTGGTGCAGCAAGATCGACGCGAGCACGGTGAAGGCGGGCGAGGCCGCCGCGCTCACCGAGTCCGTGACCATCGTGTTCGAAGAACTGGTCATCGAATAATGAGGCGTTCGGCGGCTGCGGGCGCAACTACGGCTGTGGCCGCGCCGGGTGCGGAGGCGTCGGCGGGGGTGGGGGTGGGTGCCGGTCCGATAGCGGCTCCGGCGCCCGCTCCGGCCGTACGGCAGACGCTGCGGACCGAGTTCCCCTTCCAGCTGCCGCGCGGCTACGTCGACGAGTCGGGCACCGTCCACCAGGACGGTGTGATGCGACTGGCCACCGCACGCGACGAGTTGGTGCCGTTGCGGGACGTCCGGGTGCAGGAGAACCCGGCGTATCTGTCGGTGGTGCTGCTCGGCCGGGTCATCACGAGGCTGGGCACCGTCCCCATGGTCCACGACGGGATCGTGGAGAACATGTTCGCCTCCGACCTCGCGTTCCTCCAGGACTTCTACCGCCAGATCAACGCGGAAGGCCACACGCGCGCGGCAGTTCAGTGCCCGCACTGCGCGGAGCCCTTCGAAGTGGAGCTCGGCGGGAGCCGCCTGGGGGAATCGTGACGTACGCGACCGACCGGCTGCACGAGGAGATCGCGTACGTCGCCTACCACTTCCACTGGAGCCTGGAGAACATCCTGGACCTCGAACACCACGACCGCCGCCGCTACTTGGGCGAGATCGCGTCCCTGGTGACGCGGTCCGGGGCGGAGGGCTGAGCGGTGGGGTTCTTGGACCGGTTGCGGGGAGGACGGGCCGACGGGCTTCGGGGTTCCGCTGAGGAGGACGACTCCGCAGGTCCTGTGAGTTCTTCGGGTACTACGGGTACTGCGGGTGCTACGGCTCCTGCGGTGGCCCTGGCCGCCTGGCCCGGGTTGCCGCCGATCCAGCGGGCCTCCGCCGTTGGAGGCACCGGGGTTGCTGACGCCGGGTTCGGCGCGCGTCTGCCCACGTGGCAGAACCCGTCCTTCACGGGGACGGGGTTCCGCGCGGTGCTGGACGCGGAGCGGAGTGCCCGGATCGCGGGTTCCTCGCTGCCTGCGGCACCGGTGCGGGCGGTACCGAGCCTGGGGCAGCCTTCCGGTGAGCTTCCCTTGGCGGGGCGGGCGTTGGCTCCGCAGCAGGGGTCGCCCGTGGCGGTTCCGTTGCGGGCGAGTGCGCGGAGTGTGTCCGGGGCGGTGGTGCAGCGGGCGGTGCCTCTTGCGCGGAGCGGGTCCGTGGATGCCGGGTCGCGCGGGACTGCTTCGGTTGCTGCGGTGGGGCCAGCGGGGCCAGTTGGGCCAGTCGAGGCGGTGGGTCCGGCTTCGGGTATCCGGGTGACTGCGGTGTCGTCGGAGCCTGCCCGGTCGAGGTCGGGAGCCTTGACCAGATCGAGTGCTGCGGCGGTGGTGCAGCGGCGGCTGGTTGGTCTGCGGAACTCGGCGCCTGTGGGGGATGTCGCGTCAACTGGCTTGAGTAGAGGGGAAGTTGGTCCAAGTGACGACCCGCCTGGCCCGCTTGAAGTGGTGGAGCGACTCGGTGGTGTGGCCGACGTAGTTGGTGGCGGGGGAGAGGCTGCACCTCGTCCCGTCGTTCCCGCTGTTCCTCCTCTGGATGTGGTTCCGGCGAGTCCAGGCAGGTCGGCCCGCGTCGGCCCCAGCACGGCCGAGCCCGAAAGCCGCCTCGGTACACAGGGCAGCGCGGCTCCCGTTTCCGGGAACGGGACGGACAGTGTGCAGCGGGCGATCACCACACCGGAGACGGCGACTGCCACCCCGACCGCTCCGACGGCTCCGAAGCCCCCTGCGAACTCCGCACCACCGCACGCCGATTCGCCGTCGGCCGCCCCGGCCCAGCCGACGACACCGAACGCCTCCCGCGCACCGATGCCCGTACAGCGAGCCGTGCCCGTATCCGCCCCACGCGCCGACGGCACCGCCCAGCCGCAGCCCCACACCCCGGCTGCCCCCGCGGAACCGGCGGGTTCCCCCGCCGAACCGAACCCCCATATCCGCACCACCCACACACGAACCGACGTTCCGGGCAACGGACCAACTCCCGCTCCTACGCCCCCTCCCGCGCCCGAGATCCAACGCAGCCCCGCCCGCCGCCCGTCTCGCATCCCCCTGGGCGCCCCGCTCGCCACCACACGGCAACCCTCCACGCCCGTACTGCCGATGCCCAGTCCGGCTACTCCCCCCGCGCAGGGCAACCCACCCAACACCCTTGCCCCACAAGGCGATTCGCCCACCCGATCTCCGGCTCCCGCGACGCCCACTCCCGTCCAGCGCCGTTCACCCCTCGGCGCTCCGGTCACCTCCACACCCGCAGACGCGAGGCCGCTCATCGGTTCGCCGTTCCCACCGGCCGGCACCAGGCCCCGTACGGAACCGGGTTCGAGTCCAACAGCGGGACCCGGGCCGGCGATCCAACGAAGCGTCGCCCCCAACCCGTCCGCACCGCCCCCGACCACGGCCCTCACACACCAGTCCGCCGCATACCCGACCACCGCGCATCCGCTTGCCGCACCCCCAACCACCACGCACGGGTCGACCACAGCCCCGGCCAACTCGGGGGCTCTGGCGACCCCGGATCCAGGGCCGACGGTCCAGCGGAGTGTTGCCCCGGGCACGCAGGTTCCGGTTGGGCAGGCTCCCTCGGTCGCGGGTCCCGCATCCGCCGCGTCCCCCATCACCGCAGCCCCGGCTGATCCGGCAGCTCCGGCGACTCCCGGTCCGGGCCCGACGGTCCAGCGGAGCGTTGCCCCGAGCGAGCCTGTACGGGCCGCGCAGGCATCCTCGGTCACGGGTCCCACATCCGTCACGCTCCCAATCACCGCAGCCCCGGGCAACCTGACAGCTGCGACGACACCGGGTCTGAGGCCGACGATTCAGCGGAGCGTTGCCCCGAGCGCGCCGGTACCGGCTGCGGAGGCTCCTTCGGTCCCGGGGCCCGCATCCGCCGCGTCCCCCATCACCGCAGCCCCGGCCAACCCGGCAGCTCTGGCGACTCCCGGTCTAGGCCTGACGGTCCAGCGGAGTGTTGCCCTGGGCGAGCCTGTACAGGCCGTGAAGGCTCCCTCGGCCACGGGCCCCGCACCCGCCGCACCCTCAACCACCGTGCACAGGCCGACCGCAGCCCCGGCCAACCCGGCAGCTCCGGCGACACCGGGTCCGGCGCCGACGATTCAGCGAAGCGTCCCGCCCAGCACGCCGGCACCGGCCCCGCAGGGTCCCTCGGCCACCGCAGACCGGACGCCTGCAGCCCCGGCCGCGAGCCCGTCTCCGGCTGCGCTTCCGTCCTCGGTCGGTCCCCGGCCCCCGGCGATGACTCCAGCCTCAGCCGTGACGCCGTCACCAAGTGGGCCTTCGTACTTGGCCCCGCCCTCAACCCCGGCTCCGCCCGCCCCGGCTCCGCCAGCCCCGACCACTCCTGCTCCGACCGCGCCCACCCTCCCCACCTCCCCGCTCACCCCGCCCCACCCCAATCCCCTAGGGGCGCGGGGAACTGCGCGACAAGCCCCCACACACCTGCACCCCACAAACAACCCAAACCACCCACCCCCATCGCCCTTCACCCCCGTACAACGTCACCGCCGCACGACACCCACGAGGCCTGCCACCCCCGTAGTACCCGGCACGACCACACCCCCTAGCACCATCGGAGTACCGGGCACCCCCACAACCCCGGGCGCCCGTGCCGTACCCGTAGTACCCCTACGCCTCTCCGCCCCCGCACCCCACACCCCCCTCCCGGTAGCCACCCAACCCGCACCCGGACCGGGCCCCCTCTCCACCGCATCCCGCTCGCTCGCCCCGATCCCCACGGTCCAGCGCAACCCCGCCACCCCCACCGCACTCGCCCCCGCAGCTGCCTCCCCCTGAACCGAGCCCGCCCCACCCTCACCAAATCCCCCACCACAGTCGCCGCCCCCGCCTCACCCCCGCCGTACTCCGCACCCCCTCCCAGTCACCCCCACCCCCCGACCCGCCACCCCCGTACTCCCCAACCCCAACCACAACCGCCAATGCCTCCACCCCCCACCCCCCGCCTACGAAGCAATCCCCGCGGGCCACTTCGACCCCCGAGACCTGACCGACTTCCAGCTCGACGAACTAGTGCACCGGATCATCGGCCGCATCACCCGCCTCATCCGCACGGAACTCCGCCTGGACCGCGAACGGATCGGCAAACTCCGCGACCCCCGCCGCTGACCAACACGACACCGCACCACACCGCAACCCACCGCACCCGCACCTGCACCCCACCCCACCGCACCGCACCGCACCGCACCGCAACAACAGAAAGGCAGGCCCACCCCGATGTCCCGCCTCGACCCGGGTTCCACCATCTGGTTCACCCTCAGCATCGACGGCGAGAGCCTCGGCTACTTCAACGGGTGCGACGGGCTGTCGTCGACGGTGGAGATCGAGCACCGGCAGGAGGGCGGCAACAACGGTTTCGTCTGGCAACTCCCCACCCGTGTCACCTTCTCCACCATCCGGCTGACTCGCCCGCTCACCCCGGACACCGCGAAGGTCGCCAAGTGGATCTCCTCCGTGCAGACCGGGATCAAGCGCCCCACGGGGCAGATCGCGGCGCTGCGCGCGGACGGGTCGGAGGTCGCGCACTGGGGGCTCATCGACGTGCTGCCGGTGAGCTGGCAGGGGCCGTCCCTCGACCCCGCCGGACCGGCCGTCGCCACCGAGGTCCTGGAGATCGCCCACCACGGATTCACGGACTGAGCGGGGCGGCGGAGGAAGGGAGAGCAAGACCATGGCCACCAGCAGAGGCGCGGGCAAGAGCCTCGTCCGGGCGAGCCTCGCCATCCACGAGCCACCCGTCGGTGGCAGCACCACCCCGGGCGGACTCATCAAGACCTTCGCCTTCGACTTCAACCCGGCGCAACTGTCCCTCACCCGTCGCGCCCAGTGGAAGACGACCCCCGCACAGATCGAACGGGACGGTTCCCTCCCGGAGTTCATGGGTTCGCAGCCGCGCGAGATGGGCGTGGAGATCTTCCTCGACTCCTCCGACGAGCCGACCAGCAACTCGGTACTGAAGAAGGTCGAGTCACTGCTCGCCTGTTGCGATGTGACCACCAAGTCCATTGCGGCCAAGCAGCCTTCACCGCCGTGGGTCGTGTTCCAGTGGGGGTCCTTCTCCACCGCCCGGTTCACCTCCTACGTCTCCTCCGTCGAGGCCGCCTACTCGCTCTTCGGCACCACCGGCGTGCCCATCCGCGCCACCTGCCGGCTCCAACTGCACGAGATCCCGAGCAACACCAAGGGCCAGAACCCGACTTCGGGCGCCCTCACCGCGCAGCGGGTCCACCGGGTCGTAGCGGGCGACTCCTTGCAGTCGCTGGCCTGGCGGGAGTACGGCGACTCCGCCGCGTGGCGGGCGATCGCCGAGGCCAACGGGATCGACGATCCGACGCGGCTCGCGAACGGTGTCGAGCTCGTGCTGCCCGCCGCCGAGGAGGTGCGTTCCTGATGGTGAAGTCCGCGTTCTCGAACGTCGTCGAGGTGAAGATCGGCGGGGCCAAGATCCCTTCCGAGTACGCCCGTTACCTCGTCGACAGCTACGTCGACCAGGGCGTCGGCGTCCCGGCCGCGTTCCGGCTCACCTTCCGGGACCCCTACCGGCTGATCCTCGGCAAGCTCGGGGTCACCTTCGGCACGAAGGTCGTCATCGCACCGGTCGCCGACGGACAGGGCGCGTCCGATCCGCTGCTCACCGGTGAGGTCACGGGACTTGAGGCCGACTACGACGGCACCGGCACCTTCACCGTCGTGCGCGGCTACGACTTCGGGCACCGGTTGCTCCGCCAGCGCCGCGTCGCCGCCTACCGCAACCAGAGCGCGTCCGACATCGCCCGCAAACTCGCCGCCCAGGACGGGGTGCCGATCGGGAAGATCACCTCGACGCGGACCGTGTACGAGTTCATCTCCCAGTCCAACGTGACCGATTGGGACTTTCTCGCGCGGCTCGCCGACGAGAACGAGATGGTCATGTCGGTCGACGCGGACGGCAAGTTCCAGTTCGTGGAGCCGAAGCCGTCGTCCGGTGCGCCGTCTCCCGAAACCGACGGCGACAAAAGCCCGTTCGTGCTCCAGGCGGGGCACGACATCCTGCGGCTGCGCGCCGCCGTGACCGCCGCCGACCAGGTCGGCACGGTCGAAGCGCGCGGCTGGGACGTCACCACGAAGAAGAAGCTCACCGCCACCTCCCCCGGAGCGTCGAACCCGGCCATCGGCATCGGGACCACGCCGGGCGCCGCGGCCGGCAAGTTCAAGACGGCCAAGCTGGTCGAGACGGGCACGCCCTACGACAAGCAGACCGAGGTGAAGTTCGCCGCCGCCGCCCTCGCCGACGACGTGACGTCCTCCTTCGCCGAACTGGAGGTCGTAGCGCGCGGAAATCCCAAGCTGCGCCCGGGAGTTCCGGTCGCGCTCGCGGACGTGGGAACCCCCTTCGAGGGCAAGTACACGGCCACCTCCGTACGGCACGTCTTCGGCGACGGCAAGCACTACGAGACCTGGGTGACGGTCAGCGGACGGCAGTGGCGTTCGCTGTACGGGCTCGCCTCGGGTGGTTCGGAGACCGCGCCCAGGCTGCCCGGTGTCGCCAACGCCCTTGTCACGGACGTCAATGACCCGCTCAAGCAGGGGCGGGTGCGGTTGCAGTTCCCGTGGCTCGACGACACGTACGTCAGCGACTGGACGCGAACTGTCCAGTGGGGCGGGCTCGGTGGGGGCGGGATCTTCCCCATGGACGTCAACGACGAAGTGCTGGTCGCCTTTGACCGAGGGGCACTTGACCACCCCTTCGTGATCGGCGGGCTCTACAACGGCAAGGACAAGCCGACCGTCGTCGGTGACGTACCGCTGCACGACGCCGTGCGGAAGAAGGCGAGTCGGCACACCATCTCCGACCGGGACGGCAACCGGATGGACCTGCTCAGCCAGAAGACCGGCGGCCGCAAGCAGGGGGTCCGACTGGCCTCCGGGGACAAGCAGTTGACCATCACCCTGGACCGCACGAACACCGAGATCATCGTGGACAGCAAGGGCGAGGTCACCATCAAGGGCAGCCGCTCGGTGTCGGTCGAGGCCGGTACCGATCTCACCCTCAGCGCCCGGCGCAGTCTCACGATCAAGAGCGGCGGGCCGCTGAACATCGAGGGGCGCGGGCTGGTCAACGTGAAGTCGACCGCGGGCGCCATCACGGTGGACGCGATGGGCGCCCTGAACATGAAGGCACTGGGCAACGCGATGCTCACCGGGATCGGCAGCGTGCAGATCAACTCTGTTGCCACCGTGGGCATTCGGGCCGTCACCGTACCGATCATGGGCATCGTGACCCTCAACGGCCTTGCCCCGATGGTGATTCCGGCATGAGCCGCCTGACGGGCAAGGACATGAGTGGCCCAACGGGCAAGGAACGGGCGGGTGTTGTCTGATGGCCGAACAATTCGTGGGCTCCGGGTGGTCGTTCCCGCTGCGCATCGGGCCGACCGGCGGCATCGCGCTGGTCAGCGGGGAACGCGAGGTCGAGGAGGCGATCCGGCTCGTCCTGTCGACGGCGCCGGGCGAGCGGCCGATGCGGCCCGACTTCGGCTGCGCGATCCACGACCTGGTGTTCGCGCCGGTCAACGAGCAGACCGCGGGCCGGATCCAGCACGAGGTGCACGTCAGCCTCGACCGCTGGGAACCGCGCATCGAGGTCGACGACGTCGAGGTCACCGCGGGCACCGAGCAGAGCGTGCTGTACATCGACGTCCGCTACTCGATCCGCGGCACCAACAACCCGCGCAGCCTCGTCTTCCCCTTCTACGTCATCCCGTCCCACGACGAGCCGGACACCTCCGGTACGCCCGGCACGGCTGCTGAAAGCGACAACTGACCGATGGCCCTGCCCTCCCCGAACCTCGACGACCGCCGCTTCCAGCAGTTCGTCGACGACGCCAAGCGCTACATCCAGCAGCGCGCCCCGGAGTGGACCGACCACAACGTCTCCGACCCCGGCGTCACGCTCGTCGAGACGGTCGCGCACATGGCCGACCAGATCGTCTACCGCCTCAACCGGGTACCGGACAAGAACCACTTGGCCTTCCTCGACCTGGTCGGCATCACCCTCTTCCCGCCGTCCGCGGCCCGCACCGACGTCACGTTCTGGCTGTCGGCGCCCCAGGAGGAACCGGTGCACGTGCCGCTCGGCACCGAGGTGGCGACGATGCGTACGGAGGGCGAGGAGGCGGTCGTCTTCGCCACCGAGCGCGAACTCGCCGTAGTACCGAGCGGGTTGCGGCATCTGGTCGTGCAGCACCAGGGCAAGCAGGTCATCGACCGGACGCACGACCTCGCCGAGGGCAACCACGTGATGTGCTTCGCCGAGTCGCCCGATCCCGGCGACTCCATGCTGTTCGGGCTGACCGCCGCCGTCCCGCACTGCGCCCTCGCCCTCGAACTCGACAGCCGCGTCGACGGAGTCGGCGTCGACCCGCGCCAACCGCCCCTGGTGTGGGAGGCGTGGACCGCCGACGGCTGGCAGGCGTGCGAGGTGGACCGCGACGGCACCGGCGGCCTCAACCGCCCCGGCGCGGTCGTCCTGCACGTCCCCGGCGGCCACACCCTGTCCCGCAACGGCGGCCAGGAAGCGGGCTGGTTGCGCTGCCGCGTCACCGAACCCCACTCCGACCAGCCCTTCTACACCACCTCGCCGACCGTCCGCTCCGCCGAGGCCTTCACCATCGGCGGCACCACCACCGTCGTCCACGCCGACACCGTCTACGACGAAGCGCTCGGCGAGTCCACCGGCCTCCCCGGGCAGCGGCTCCGGCTCTCCCACACCCCGGTGGTCGGCGACGCCGTACCCCTCCTCCTCCAGACCGCCGAGCACGACGGCTGGACGGACTGGCAGGTCGTCCCGCACTTCGCCGCCTCCGGCCCCGACGACCGCCACATCACCCTCGACGCGGCCACCGGCGAACTCGCCTTCGGACCCGCAGTCCGCGAACCCGACGGCTCCCTGCGCCAGTACGGCATGGTCGCCCCCAAGGGCGCGGTGATCCGCGCCCGCCGCTACCGCACCGGCGGCGGCCGGGCCGGCAACGTGGCACGCGGCGCGGTGCAGATCCTGCGCAGCTCCATCCCGTACGTCTCCGAGGTCGTCAACCGCGAGGCCGCACGCGGGGGAGTCGACGGCGAGACCGTCCAGGAGGCCAAGACCCGCGCCCCGATCACCCTGCGCGCCCAGGAACGAGCCGTCACCCTCCGGGACTACGAGGAACTGTCCCGCCGTGCCGCCCCCGAGACCGCCCGCATCACCTGCCTGGAGGGCGACGAGGAGGAGCACGGGGCTTATGCCGTACGGGTGTTGGTGGTCCCGCAGGCCGTACCCGACCCGGGTGGCCGACTGCGCTTCGAGCAACTGGTCCCCGGGGACGCCCTGTTGGACCGCATCACCCGGCATCTCGACGAACGGCGGCTGATCGGGACCCGGTTGGCGGTCGGCCCGCCCTTCTACCAGGGCGTCACCGTCGTCGCCACGGTCCACGCCTTCCGGGGCGTCGACACCGACCGGGTGCGCCGCCAGGCCCACGACGCCCTCTACCGCCACCTCGACCCGCTCACCGGCGGATCGGACGGAAAGGGCTGGCCGTTCGGGCGTCCCGTGCAGTCCGGCGAGGTCTTCGCGGTGCTCCAGCGCGTACCCGGCGTCGAGTTGGTCGACGAGGTCGTCCTGCACCCCGCCGACCCGCTCACCGGCAAGCGCGGTGACCCCACGGACCGCATCGACCTGGAGCGGCCCTCGCTGGTGTTCTCCTTCGACCACCGGGTCCGTGTGATCGGAGACGGCGCGTGAACACCATCAACTACCGGCAGGGAGGCGTCCGTTGAGGGGATCAGTCGACGGCCTCGGCTCCTCCGCGCCGATCGGCGCCATGCTGCCCGCCGTGTTCGCCGACGACGACCTCGCCCAGCGTTTCGTCGCCGGGCTCGACGAGGTCGTAGCGCCGATCCTGAGTGTGCTGGACTGCCTCGACACGTATTTCAGGCCGTCTCTCGCACCGCTGGATTTCGTTCAGTGGCTGGGGAGTTGGGTCGGTGCCGAGACCGACGGCAGCGAACCGGAGGAGCGGCTGCGGGCCGCCGTGGCCGCCGCGACGTACCTCCACCGTATTCGCGGCACCCGGAGAGGTCTTTCGGAAGCCGTCCGGCTCGCCTTCGGTGTCGAACCGGAGATCACCGAGAGCGGCGCCGCCGACTGGAACGCCCGCCCGCTCGGCCCGGTACCCGGCGAGCGCAGCCCGCGTCTGCACGTCCACCTGCGGCTGCCCGCGCCGACCACCCTCGACACCCACCGCCTGGACGCCCTCGTGGCGGCCGCCCGCCCCGCCCACATGCCGTACACGGTCCAGGTGACCGCCACCGTGCTCGCCGAAAGGAACCCCGAGAGATGACGACCACCCAGAGCTGCGCCGAATGCGGAACCCGCGCGGAACCGGGCCAGTCGTTCTGCGACGCCTGCGGCGCCGTCCTGAGCTGGACGGACCGCGCGGGCGCCCGCACCGGGGCCCCGGCGGCCGAACGCGGCGAGGCCGCCGGCGGCGACCCGCGCCGGGACGCCTTCCCGCAGTCCAACCAGGCCTCCACGCAAGGGAGTTCGGCCCCGGACGACCCCTCGGCCCGCCTGGACGCACTGTCACGGCAACTGGACGCCCTGGCCGCGGGCGGCTCGTACGACTCGGTCGGCGCGGGCGCCCGCCAGGAGCCGGCGAACGGTGAGGCCTCCAACGTTTCTACGACTCCCCACGCATCCGGCGCCGCCACGACCCACCCCGCGACCACGGGCCCGACCCCCGCCCCCGACGCGCCGTACGGCCACCGTGACGCGCCCGCGACCCGCACCCCCTCCACGACCGACACCGCCCCCACCCAACCGGTCCCTGCCACCTCCCCGGAACCGGAACCGCAACCGGAGTCCGAGGCCGAGCGCGCCCGGCGGCTCCTCGTCCCGGTCTCCGACCCGGAGCCCCGCCAGGCCCCCTCCGTCGCCCCCGTCCTGCCCGGCCGTCCGGTCGCCGCGCGCCCCCAGACCGTACGGGCACCCGGTGTCGAACCCGGTGCCATGGGCGGCGTGCCCTGCCCCTGGTGCGCCACGGCCAACCGGCCCGACCGGCACTACTGCGCCCGCTGCGCGATGCCCATGGCCGGCGAGGAACGCGCCCCCGGCCAACTGCCTTGGTGGCGGCGGCTGTTCGCGTTCCGGAACGGTGAGATCCCGTGGGCGGGCGACCGGCCCCGGCTGCGTCGTACTTTCGACCGGGTGCTGACCTGGGTGGGCGCGGCGATCGTGCTGACCCTGCTGATCGTGCTGGCCGTCAACATCCCGCGTGCCGTGGACGCGACCAAGGACCACTTCGCCAAGCGGGCCCCCGTCTACCCGGACCGGGTCAGCGCCTCCCGTTCCTTCCCGGGGCACAAGCCGGAGTTGGCCTTCGACCGGCTGAACAACACCTGGTGGGGGCCGGGGGTCAGCCAGGCGGGCAAGGGGCAGTGGCTGGAGGCGCAGTTCGACGAGCCGACCCGGCTGCTGGACCTGATGATCACCCCGGGCGTCTCCACCCGCCCCGACCAGCTCGGCCAGTCGGCGCTCCCGCACCGGATCGAGGCGGTGATCACCACGGCCAAGGGCAAGACGATCACCCGCCAGATCACCCTGGACCAGGGGGCGGGTGCCCAGCGCCGTTCCTTCCGGGTCGGCA
Source organism: Streptomyces prunicolor (assembly GCF_045162825.1). Classification (NCBI taxonomy): domain Bacteria; kingdom Bacillati; phylum Actinomycetota; class Actinomycetes; order Kitasatosporales; family Streptomycetaceae; genus Streptomyces; species Streptomyces prunicolor. The sequence goes on from NZ_CP108676.1 coordinate 8,411,125, forward strand.
CGGTCACGTCGGTCCGCTTCACCATCGAGTCCGCCTACGGAACCTCCGGCAGCAAGCAAGTGTCCATCGCCGAGATCGAGTTCTTCGGCCCGTCGAACGCGGGCGGTTCCTGACGGACGGTCCGCGCGGCGGCGGGTGCGGTGCGCCTCAGGCGTAGTCGGTCGCGGGGACCGTGCCGTAGCGGCTCATCGTCTCGATCGTCGACTCGGTGTTGAACTCCCGGCCGCCCGCGATCATGTCCCGCAGGTCGCGGAAGTACTGAACGAACAGGTCGGGCGTGAAGGTGTTGATCATCACCGCGGGCTCGTCGCCGGGGTTGGCGAAGGTGTGCGGGGCGCCCGGCGGGATCATCGCGAGGGTGCCGGCGGGGGCGACATGGACGGTCTCGCCGATGGTGAAGTGCACGATGCCGGAGACGACGTAGAAGCCCTCGTCGTGCTGGGCGTGGCGGTGCTGCGGCGGGCCCTGGGTGTGCGGGGCGAGGGTGATCTCGCCGATGCCGAGACGGTGGCCGGTGGTGCTGCCGTCCTCCAGGATGCGCATCGTGACCGGGCCCAGCCGGATCGACTCGCCGTCGTCCGGACCGACCACGGAGACCTCGTTCATCGCCGACTCCCTTGTGTGTGGCGCCAGTTGAGCGCTTGCTGCGCAGTGGCGCGCCCTCGAAACAGTAGGCGGGCATTTCTCGTTATGCAAGCGGACTCTCACAATGAGAGCTTGTCGTGATAACGTGAGGGAGACGGACGGCAACGACGAGCGAATACGGGGAAGTGACGCACCGATGGCGACAGCACAGACGGACACGGGCCGCAGCAACCAGAAGAAGCGCACCCGTACGGCGATCGTCGAGGCGGCCCGCGGGCTGATCGGCACGGGCAGCGAGGTGACGATGCCCGAGGTCGCCCGTGTCGCGCTGGTCTCCGAGGCCACCGCCTACCGCTACTTCCCCGACCTGCCGTCGCTGATCGGCGAGGCCCTGGCCGGTGTCTGGCCCGACCCCGTCGACGCGCTCGGCCCGGTCGCCGACTCCCGCGATCCGGTCGAACGGATCGCGTTCGCCTGCGAGTTCCTGCTCCGCGGCACCCTCGCCCGCCAGGGTGGGGTGCGCGCGATGATGGCCGCGACCATCGTCCGCCCCGACACGGCGAACGTGCGCCCCGGCATCCGCTTCGGCCTCATCGACCACGCCCTCGCGCCCCTGGCGGCCACCCTCGGGGAGACCGATCCGGACGCGTTCACCCAGCTCAAGCGGGGTCTCGCGGTGGTCATGGCCTCGGACGCCCTGTTCACCCTCACCGACCAGTGCGGCCTCACCCCCGACGAGGCGATCACCAGCGCCGTACGCACCGCGAAGACCCTGACGGAGGCGGCGGTGCGCGCGGCGACGGAGGGGCAGTAGCTCTCAATTGGCCAGTAGCTCTCAACTGCCGTGCGGCGCACCGGTTGTCGGGTCGGATGCCAGCCAGTGGTTGTCCGTGGTCCAGCCGAGGAGGCGGCGGGTGCGACCCCTGTCCGCCGTGCCGTCGGCGCCGAACGCACCGCCGTCGGCGACCAGACGTAGTCCCGCCATCGCGGGGCCGAGGCGGATGAGGACATGGGTGGGGTGACGGGCCACCTCCTCGTCCAGATCGTCGAGCACCCGCCGCTGTTCGGAGGGCGGGCAGAGGGACAGGTGGAACACCAACTGCCGCCAGGCGTACGCCGCGTCCTTGATCGTGGAGTACGGCCACGGGTCGCGGTGCACCCGGGCCGTCAGCCGGCACACGGTGCCGAAGCAGCGGCGCGCCAGCTCGGCCCAGCCCGGCTCGGGGGCGATGCCGACCCGGTGGACCAGCGTGGCCAGGTTGTGCGTGGTCAGGATCTGGGACTGCTCGATCACCTTGCCGTTGGCCGCCACCCAGGACCCGGACGAGGAACCGGACTTCGACCCCGCCGGAGCCGAGGACGCCGCCGCGGCCCGCTCCGCACACAGCCGCGCGAACCCCGGGGACGTCCGGGGCCCGGCCCCGGCTTTGTCCCGTCGTCCCGCGGCCTTGCCTCCCGCTACGACCGCTTCGGCGATCGCCAGTTCCCGGATCGCCGCGTAGTCGATGCCGTAGTACCGCTCGTACAGCGAACCGCCGAGCAACTCGCCCGCGATCCGGGCCGCCACCAGGAACTTGGGGCCGAAGGTGTCCATGAAGATGTCGGCGGCCAGCTCCTCCACCAGCGGGGCGCCCAGGCCGGACTGGCGGGCGAGCACGCCGAGTTCGCGCACCAGCGGGTTGGGGAGGATCGTGCCCGGGAACCCCCGCACCGCCAGCTCGCCCAACTGCCGTAGCAGCAGGGCCGATTCGGCCGTGCCGTCGCCGCGCTGCGCGGACACCGCCCGTACCCAGGGCAGTTCCTCGATCCGCACCTGCCCCTCCAGGTTGAGCAGGAGCAGCGAACGGCGGTTGCGGAACGCGCGGTAGTTCGCGGCCATCAGCGTCCGCAGCGCCTCGTCGTCGTAGGCCCGCGCGGTCGCGACGGCGACCAACTGCGGTACCAGTTCGGCCAGTACCTCGGCCGAGGGGACAACTCCCCGCTCCACCAAGGTGGCCACCGGTGCGCTGAGCGCGCCCTCGACCACCCGGCTGATGGCAGGCGGGAGTTGGGCACCGGCGGGCAGGCCGGTCTCCCGCTGCTCCGGCTCGGAGACCGGGGCGAGTACGGGTGCGAGGTCGGCGATGCCCGACTCCTGGGGCAGCCCGGCGAGGCGGCCCACGACCACGTGCGCCAGGGCGTGATGGGAGGGGAGCGCGGCCTGGACCCGCTGTACGTTGCGCAGTTCCGTGTGCGGTGCCGAGCCCGGCAGGCCGCGCCGCCACACCATCGACGTGACGGCGTGCCGCAGCAGCCCGAGCCGCCGCGCGTCCAACACCCGCCCGGCGACGGTCTCTTCGAGCGCGCCGCGCAGAATGCCCAGGTTCTCCTTGGGGTTGCGGTGCTTCCCGCAGCGGGTGTGCTCCTCGGCCAGCGACCGGTAGCGGCTCAACAGCGCGGCTCCCCGCCCCAACCAGTCGGCATCCGGGGCGAGTTCGAGCACCCGCCCGTCCTCCCCGCCCGCCGTCTCCAACCAGTGGACGAGCAACTCGTCCCCGAACGGCTGCCATACGGCGAGTGCCTCGCGCTGTGTCTCCACGGCCGCGTTCGGACGCCGCCGGACCAGCCGGTCCACGGTGTCGGAGACGGTACGGCGGTGCAGCGCGTCGGTGACGTCCGGCGCGGGCCGGCCGGTCGACGGGCGTGGCAGGAACCGGAGTTGATCCGCGAACGGCTCCAACTCCGCGATCAGGTCCAGCGCGGCGGCCGTCTCCCCGTGCCGCACGAGCCACGCCATGGTGAGCAGCGCGCCCTCCTCGGGCACGGTCACCTCGTACCGCCCGCTGTTCAACTGCCCCCACAGCCAGGTGAGTCCGGTGTCGGTGAGACAGTGCGCGAACAGCGCCCGCCGGTCCGCGGGCACCCCGAACCGCTCCGCGAGCCGCGTCTCGTACGGCTGGAGCGGGCCGCCCGCGCTCGGGTTGCCCGTGGCGAAGCCGCCGTGCACCACCTCGGGGGTGACCCAGGCCGGCAGCCCGGCTACCGGGGTGCGCGAACCGATCGACAGCAGACCGTCGGCCATCCCCGCGAGCACGGCACGCCAGCGCGTCACACGACCCTCCGCGCGACGCCGGGTGTCGACGTCCTCGTGGGTCAGCGCGGTCGTGAAGGCCTTGGCCAACTGCCCTTGGGCATAGCCGGGGCTCGCGGTGAGGTGCTGCTGGTCAGCGTCGTCGTTCATAAGCCGACGTGGCAGGTCCTGCCCCTGCGCCCTCCGGGATAAGAGCCCGGTGCTCTGCTGCTGAGCTACACGCCGATGAGCAGCGACGTTAGACGTGGGACGGGCCGCCGTACAAGGGGATTTCGACGTAGGGTGAGGCGGGGGAGATCATCGTGGGAGCAGAGCCGTCGAGCACTTCGAGCCGCTGGTTCGGCGGAATTCGCTGTGGTGTTCTCTTCGGTGGGCTGACCGCAGGGGTGACCGTTGCCGTGATCGGAAGGGCATGGGCTGCCTGCGACATCGGCGTCAACGCAGGGGCCAACAGCGCGACTCTGCTGTTTCTCGCGCCTCTCATATGGATCGCCGCCGCGGTTCCGTGGGTGGTCCTGCACGGCACCCTTGGAAGAGGCCATCGCAGGACCGCCCTGCTGGCAGGGCTCGTCTTCGCCTTGTGGTTCAGCTGGTTCCTTGTCACATGGCTCGGTATGCCGGACTCCTACCCCGACCCCTTCTGCCCGGGCAACGTCCCACCCTGGTGGCCGAGCTTCATCCCGGCATGACTCAGCCCTGCTGACGCTCAGCAGGGGCAGACTGTCCCTGCCCCTACCACCTCGTATGCGAATGCGCCCGTCACAACACCTTCCGGTGGACCAGCGTCGACAGCATCAACGCCCCCGGCAGCAACGGCACCCACACCGTCAGGACCCGGTAGCCGATGACGCTCGCCGTGGCCAGGTCCATGGGGGCGCCGAACGCGACCATCGTGAACACCGTCGCCGCGTCCACCGGGCCGATCCCGCCGGGTGCGGGTACCGCGCCGACCGCGGTGCTGGCGGCGAGGAACGCGAGGACGACCTGGGCCCAGGACAGCGGCATGCCGAGCGAGGCCCCGACCGAGAAGATCACGGTCGCCTGTAGTACCGGGGCGGCGGCCGCTCCGCCCCAGAGGGCGAGGATGCGGCTGGGCATGGTGTGCAGTTGGCGTACGTCGGTGAGGGCGGTGCGGACGCAGCGGAGCGCCGGGCGGCGCAGCGGGCGTACGAAGGTCAGGAGCACGGCGGCCGTGGCGAGCGCGGCGCCCAGGCCGCCGAAGGCGAGGACCAACGACCAGCCCCGCGGGACGAGTTGGCCGAAGCTCAGCATCTCGGGGAAGGTGATGAGGAAGGCGAGGAGCACGATGGTCTTCGCGATCGGCCGGACGAGTGAGTACAGGGCGAGCGAGGCGGTGGCGCGGGCGAGCGGGATGCCGCGGCCCTGGAGGAAGCGCAGCGTCACGGCGTGCGCGCCGATGCTGGCCGGCAGCGCGTGGTTGGCCGCGCCGGCGGCGAACTGGGAGGCGATCAGCAGACCGGTCGGCAGCCGTTCCGGCACGGCACCCTGGCGGACCAGGGCGGCGGTGCCCCAGCCGAGGCAGGTGAAGAAGAACGCGGCCAGCAGCCACCAGGGGTCGGCGGCGGCGAGCCGGGCCGTGCCGGCGTACATGGCACGCCAGTCGACCGCCGCCCACACCGCGATCAGCAGCAGGGGCAGCAGGGTCAGCACCTTGGTGGCGAGGCGTGCCGCGGAGGGGAGGCGGAAGGGGAGGGGGACGGGGGCGGAGGTGGTCGGCGTGGCATCGGGGCCGGCGGTGGAGGCGGGGAGCGGCCCGGGGATGTCTTCGAGCGGAAGCAGGGACACGTGGCGAAACGTTCCCGTCCGGTATGACGTCGCGGTGTCCGGAAGCGGAAGGGGCGCGGGCGGCTGGGCGACGCGGACGGCGTGAATGGCTTGAAGGGCCCGGGTGAACGCACCGGGCGCACCACCGGCACCATCCGCTCCCTCAACCACGCCACCACCCCAGATCATTGCCTGAATCAACAATCCATCGGTTTGTTGACTTTAGGTTGAGCGAGCCATTTGAATTCCAGTATGACCCACGCCGAGCGTACGTCCGCCGCCGTCACCGCCCTGCCCGTCGACCTCGACGAGGCGGCTCACCGCTGTCTGGTCGCCGGGTTCGACGGCACGACGACCGTGCCGGACACGCTCAAGCGCCTCATCGACCGCGGCCTCGGCGGCGTCATCCTCTTCACCCGCAATGTGCGCGACGCCGAGCAGGTCCGCCGGCTCACCGACGAACTCCGCGCCCTGCGCCCCGACCTCCTCGTGGCCATCGACAACGAGGGCGGCGGCATCGGCCACCTGGTCAGTGCCGGAGCCCCGGACGTCCCCGGTTCCTACGCCCTCGGAGTCGTCGACGACCCGGCCCTGACCGCCCGCTGCGCCGACGCGCTCGCCGGTCACCTCGCCACGCTCGGTATCACCGCTTCGTACGCACCCGTAGCCGACCTCCAGCACCAATCGCGCAACCCGATCGTGCGCACCCGTTCCTTCGGCGCGGACCCCGATCTGGCCGCCCGCCATCTGCGCGCCTGGATCACCGCCACCGACATACGAGGCATCGCCTCCTGTGCCAAGCATTTCCCGGGCCACGGCGGCACAATCACCGACAGCCATCACGGTGTGGCCATAGATCCCCGCCCGTACGACGAACTCCTCGTCGATCTCGAACCGTTCCGCGCCTCCATCGCCGCCGGCGTGCCGATGCTGATGAGCGCCCACGTCGTCTTCCCGGCCCTGGACGCCAACCGCCCCGCCACCCTCAGCCGCCGCATCCTCGGCGATCTGCTCCGCCTCGAACTCGGCTTCGACGGCGTCCTGGTGAGCGACGCGCTGGAGATGAAGGCGATCGCCGACGCGTACGGCGAAGCCGCCGGGGCCCGCATCGCGCTCGCCGCCGGAGCGGACCAAGTCATCGTCGCCGTACCGGACTTGGCCGTCACCCTGGCCTGCCGGGACGCCGTGCTCGACGCACTGCACTCGCAGGTGCTGCCCGAGGAGCGGGTGTGGGAGGCGGCCGGGCGGGTGCGGCGGCTCGCCGAGCGGTACGCGACCCCGCGCCGGAGGATCGCCGCCTGGGACGCGGACGCGGGACTTGAGGCGGCCCGCCGTGCCGTACGCACCCGGACCCTGCCCGCGCCGGTGCGCGGCGCCCATGTCGTCGACCTGTTCCCGGCCCCGCACCCCGCCCTGAACTGGGGCGGCGAGGACCTCCTCACCGCACTCCGCGCGATCGACCCCACTGCCACCGGCACCGCCCTCAACACGGAACCGGCCGACCCCGCCGCCCTCGTCGACACGATCCTGCGCGAGGGCGCCCCGCTGATCGTCGCCACCTCCGACGCCGGCCTGCACCCCTGGCAGACCCGGCTGCGCGACACGCTGCTGGCCCGGCGCCCCGACGCCGTCCTGGTCGACACCGGACTGCCGGAGGACGGCGCCCTCTGCTCCTACGGCCGGGGGCGGGTCAACCTGCGGGCGGTCGCGGAGGTGTTGGCGGGCGCGTGACCGCCGAACACGGGCGCGCGATCACCCGTCGCGTGACTGTCAGCGACCACCCCCCACATGACTGTCACGGCAGGCGTACGACTTCCTTGATGCCCCGCGCCGCCAAGTACCCCTCGTCCTCAGCCCGTTCGGCCAGCACCACCGCGGGCCGGAGACCCTCCGTGCGCAACCGCATCCACTCCTCGAAGTACGCGCCGCCCGGACCCGACACCGACCGGGTGCCCGGGGTGCAGTCCAACACCAGGGCGGTGTCCCGGAGTTGGACAGTGTGCGGCTCCGCGATCGCTTCGGCGAAGGCCTCGGCGATCGGCTTGGGGCGGCCCGTCGAGTCGAACAGGCCCAGCGTGTACTCGAGTTCGGGGTAGTCCGCGAGCGAGCGGTCCACATCGTGCGAGCACCACCAGGTCACCCCCCACAGCCCCGCGCACTCGGCCGCGTTGCGCACGGTCGCCCGCGCGAACTCCGGGGCGTCGGCCGCCGGGATGTGCGGTTCGGGCGCGCCGGTCTCCTGGACCCAGACCGGGCGGGCCGGGTCGGTGGCGTACGCCTTGGCCAACTCCGTTCCGTACTCGGCGAGATGGAGCACCTGCGGGGAGCGCGGGCCGTAACGGCGGGCGCAGTCGCCGGAGAACACCCACGGGTGGACGGTGGTCAGGTCGCCCTTGCGGGCCGAGGCCTCCGGGGTGAACGGGTGGTCGTCGCCGTACCAGGCGGCGTCGTACGCGGAGTGCGTGACCAGGCGGTCCGGCGGCAGGTGCTCGCGGGCGGCGGCCAGCAGCGTGTCGAGATAGTGGTCCACCTCGGCCACCGTCACCGGGTTGTGCTCGACCAAGTTGTTGAGCTCGTTGCCGAGTTGGAGGCCGATCAGGTTCGGGCGGTCGGCGAGGGCGGCGCCCAGCGTGCGCATCAGCTCGGCCTGGGCGGTGATCGCCTCAGGGTCGGTGAAGACGTTGCGGTGGTGCCAGCTGCGGGTCCACTCCGGGTAGAAGTCGAAGCTCGACAGATGGCCCTGGACACCGTCCACGAGCACATCGAGGCCCGCCTCGCCCGCCAGGTCGACGAGGTGCACCAGCTGGTCCACGGCCGTCCTGCGGATCAGTGTCCGGTTGGGCTGGAGCAACGGCCAGAGGTGGAAGATCCGGACGTGGTCCAGGCCGAGCCCGGCTATCTGGGCCAGATCCTCGCGGACGTGCGCCGGGTCGAAGTCGTGCCAGGAGTGGAACCAACCGCGGCGCGGCGTGTAGTTGACGCCGAAGCGGAGCGTAGGAATGGGATCCTCCCCAGGTCCGGTCTTGCCCTGTCTGTGGCTTTGGCTCTTGTTCTGCGGTCTTCGGCTCTTGTTCTGCGCGAATGTATCAACCACCATAGTCAGTGATGAGCAATGATTTGAACCAAGAATTCACCGGTGGCCTCGTCGTCGGCCTCGACGCCGGCGGCACCCGTACCCGCGTCGTCCTCGCCGCCGCCGACGACGGCCGTCCCCTCGCCGAGGGCGCGGCCGGTCCCGGCAACGCCCTGACCGTCCCGGTACCGCGCCTCACCGACCACCTGGTCGAGGCGATCGGGCAGGCCGTCCCGGAGCGGGCGCGCCCCCAGGTGGTCGCCGTGGCCGGTGGCTTCGCGGGTGCCACGGCCGCCTCCACCGAGGAGCCGGGACACGTCAACGCCCGCACCGCCCTCACCGCCGCGCTACGGCGCCTCGGCATCCCCGCCGACCGGCTCCGCGTGTGCAGCGACATCGAGGCGGCCTTCGCCTCCGCCCCCGGCGCCCCCGCCGACGGCCTCGCGCTGGTCGCCGGCACCGGCGCGGTCGCCCTGCGCATCACCGACCGCCGCTCCACCGCCACCGTGGACGGCGACGGCTGGCTCCTCGGCGACGACGGCAGCGGCTTCTGGATCGGCCGCAGCGCGGTACGCGCGGCCCTGCGCATGGCGGACGGACGCGGCCCTACGACCGTGCTGGCCCGGTCCGTCGGACAGGCACTCGGAGTGCCGGCCGAGGAACTGCCCGGCGACGGCGACTGGTCCCGCGCCCACCGCGAGGCCTACCGCATGCACGTACTCCCCGCCGTGATGGCCGAACTCCCCATCCGCCTCGCCCGGTTCGCCCCCCTGGTGGTCGAGGCGGCCGGCGAGAAGGACACCGTGGCGGAAGGCCTCCTCGACCAGGCGGCGGACCAACTGACCGACACCGTCCGCGCGTTGGAGCCGACCCCCGGCGAGCGCATCGTCGCCACCGGCGGCCTGCTCGGCCCCGAGGGCCCCCTGACGGCCCCCCTCACTGCCCGCCTCCACACCCGCGGCCTGACCCTCGACTGGGTCCCGGACGGCTGCCGCGGCGCGGTCGCCCTCGCCCGCCTCGCCTACGACGGTGACACCCGATGACCGACCCCACCACCCCCGTCTACCGCGACCCCAACGCCCCCGTAGGCGCCCGGGTTTCCGACCTCCTCGCCCGGATGACCCTGCGCGAGAAGGTCGGCCAGCTCAACCAGCGGATGTACGGCTGGGACGCCTACCGTCGCACTCCCGACAGCCTCGATGGGTTCGAACTCACCGACGCCCTCCGCGCCGAGACCGACCGCTTCGCCGGACTCGGCGCGCTCTACGGCCTGTTCCGCGCCGACGCCTGGTCCGGCGTCGACCACACCAACGGCCCCTGCGCCCAAGACAGCGCCGCCCTGGCCGAGTTGGTGCAGCGCCATGTCATCGCGAGCAGCCGACTCGGCATCCCGGCCCTGTTCGTCGAGGAGGTGCCGCACGGCCACATGGCCCTGGACGGCACGGTCCTCCCGGTCAACCTGGCCGTCGGCGCCACCTGGGACCCCGACCTGTACGAGCGGGCCGCCGCCCACGCCGCCGCCGAACTCCGAGCCCGTGGCGGCCACATGGCCCTCGTCTCCGCCCTGGACATCGCCCGCGACCCACGCTGGGGCCGCACGGAGGAGTGCTTCGGCGAGGACCCGCACCTCGCCGCCCGCCTCACCGAGGCACTCGTCAGGGGCATGCAGGGCGATGACACGACAGCCGGATTCGCTCCTGACAAGGCCCCCGTCGTCCTCAAGCACTTCGCCGGACAGGGCGCCACGGTCGGCGGCCGCAACTCGGCCGAGTCCGAACTGGGCCTCCGCGAACTCCACGAGATCCACCTCCCCGCCGCCCGCGCCGGAGTCCGCGCGGGTGCCGCCGCCCTCATGTCCGCCTACAACGAGGTCGACGGCCTGCCCTGCTCCGCCAACCGCGCCCTGCTGACCCAACTCCTGCGCGAGGAATGGGGTTTCGAGGGCCTGGTGATGGCCGACGGCCTCGCCGTGGACCGCCTGGCCCGCATCACCGGCGACAAGGTCTCGGCGGGCGCCCTCGCCCTCAACGCCGGTGTCGACCTGAGCTTGTGGGACGAGGGATTCACCCACCTGGAGGAGGCGGTCGAGCGGGGGTTGGTGAGCGAGGAGACCCTCGACACGGCCGTGGCGCGCGTGCTCGGCCTGAAGTTCCGCCTCGGCCTCTTCGAACGGCCCTACAGCACAGGCGAGTTCCCTTCCTCGCAGCAGGGCAGAGAGCTGAGCACAGCCCTAGCCCGAGCCGCGGTCACCCTCCTCCACAACGACGGCGACGTCCTGCCCATCCCGGCGACCGTCTCCCGCATCGCGGTCATCGGCCCCCAATCCGCCACCACCGCCCACCAGTTGGGTGACTACACAGCACCCCAGACCTCCGGTGTGAGCGTCCTCGAAGGCCTACGGCGACTCGCCCCGCCCGGCACCGACATCCGCCACGCCCCCGGCTGCGCCCTCACCGGCGACGACCTCTCCGGCATCCCCGAGGCGGTCGCCGCGGCAGCCGCCTCCGACCTCGCCGTCCTGGTCCTGGGAGGCAGCAGCGCCCGTACCCCCGACACGGACTTCGACGCCAACGGGGCCGCACGGAACGCCGTTTCGGAGATGACGTGCGGCGAGGGCGTCGACCTCGCGGGCCTGAGCCTCGGCCGCGCCCAGCACGCCCTCCTGGACGCGGTCACCGCCACCGGCACACCCACGGCGGTCGTCCTGATCCAGGGCCGCCCGCACGTCGTCCCGGAACAGGCGGGCGCCCTGCTCACCGCCTGGTACCCCGGCCCGTGGGGCGGCGAGGCCATCGCCGAGGTACTGCTCGGCCACGCCGAACCGACCGGCCGCCTGCCCGTGTCCATCCCCCGCTCGGTGGCCCAACTCCCCGTCTACTACAACCACAAGGACACCGAGTACGGCGGCTACGTGGACGCCGACGCCGACCCGCTCCACTCCTTCGGGCACGGGCTGTCCTACACGAGCTTCGCGTACGGTCCGCCGCGCCTCGCGGGGAACGTCATCGAGGTCGACGTCACCAACACCGGGAAGCGCCACGGCCGTTCGGTCGTCCAGGTGTACATCCGGCGGCTGCTCACCCCGGTGTGGCCGCGCACGCTCGAACTGCACGCCTTCCAAGGCGTCGAGTTGGCCTCGGGGGAGCTCCGTAGGGTGAAAATCCCCTTCGGCACCGACCAGTTGGAGCAGGTCGGTGCCGTGGAGGTTCGGGTCGCTCAGTCCGCGCGGGCGGCGCTCGCCGTCGAGCCCGTCGTCGTACGGCTCGAAACCTGACGCCTCAGAGCTTGACGGCTCCCGCCGACACGCCCTTGTAGAACCAGCGTTGGGTGATGACGAACAGCACGAGCACCGGGATCACGGAGATCACCGAACCGGCCATCACCACGCGCTGGTCGTAGCCGAACGACGAACTCTGCAACCGCGAGAGGCCCAGTGTCAGCGTCATGTGGTCCTCGGAGCGGAGCACGATCAGGGGCCAGAGGAAGTCGTCCCAGGCGCTGATGAAGGTGTTGATGGTGACCACCATGATCGCGCCCCACGCGGACGGGAGATAGAGGTAGCGGAAGCGCTGCCACTCGCTCGCGCCGTCCAGCATCCCCGAGTCCTCGATCTCGCGCGGTACCGCGAGGAACGCGCCGCGCATCAGCAGGACGTTGATCGCGCCGACGAAGCCGGGCAGCCACACGCCCACCACACTGTCGACCAGGCCCAGGTCGCGGATGCTCAGGAACAGCGACACCATGATCGACTCGAAGGGGAACATCATGGAGGCGATCAGGAGGATCCAGACGGCTCTGCGGCCCTTCCAGGCGGGCTTGGAGAGCATGTAGCCGGCCGTCGTGGAGAACAGCAACTGGCTTGCTATCGAAAGGAATACGACGATCAGGCTGTTCCTGATGTACGTCACCACCGGGACCTGGCTGAAGACCTCGCGGTAGGCGTGCAGGGTCGGGTGGTGGGGCAGCAGGGAGGCGTTCGCGCCGAAGACGTCCTCGCCGGTGCCCTTCAGGGAGGCCAGGAGCTGCCAGATCAGGGGGCCGACCGTGAGGCCCAGGACGAGGAGCAACAGCAGGTAGCGGACGAGGAGTTCGCGGGGGCGGCCGTAGTCGCGCCAACGGGGCGTCAGGCGCCGGGACTTGGGCCGCACGGCGGTCGTCGTCATGACTCGTCCTCCTTGGTGAGGCGCTGCGCCAGCAGGGTCAGGCCCAGGGTCAGGACGAACAGCGCCACGCTCACCGCCGAGCCGTAGCCCGCGTTTCCGGTGATGGGGTCGAGGCCGACGTCGCGGATGTAGAAGGGCAGCGTGCGGTCGGCGCCGCCGGGGCCGCCGGTGGAGCTGCCGAGCATGTAGATCTCGGTGAACACGCGCAGCGAACCGATGCCGGTGAGAGTGCCGACCAGCATCATCGCCTGCCGTACGCCGGGCACGGTGATGTGCCAGAAGCGGCGGGCGGCACCGGCGCCGTCCATGGAAGCGGCCTCGTGCAGTTCTTTTGGAACGTTCCCGAGGGCGGCCAGGTAGAAGACCATGTACCAGCCGAGGCCCTTCCACAGGGTCAGACCCATCGCCGACAGCAGGATCAGCCACGAGTCGGAGAGGAAGGGGATCGCCGACCGGATCAAGTGGGCTTTCTCCAGCCAGGTGTTGACCAGTCCGTCGTCCGCGAGCAACCACTGCCAGCTCAGGCCGACCACCACGCTGGAGGCGAGCACCGGAGTGTAGAAGGCCGAGCGGAAGAAGCCGATGCCGGGGAGGTTCTTCTCCACCAGGACGGCGAGCAGGAGGGGCAGCAGCACCATGAGCGGGACGACGATCACGGCGTACAGGACGCTGTTGCGGGTCGCCAGCCAGAAGTCCGAATCACCCAGCATCCGGCTGTAGTTGGAGAACCCGACGAAGCTCGCCGCGCCGCCGAGCGGCTTGGCGTTCGTGAACGACAGCAGCAGCGTGTTGAGGAACGGGAACACCCCGAACACCGCCGCACAGACGATCGCTGGAGCGGTCCAAAGCCAGGGCAGCCACCAACGGCGGTACAGCGCGGCCCCGTTGGCGCCGGGGGCGGGACCGGGGAGGACGGCCCTGGCGAGCTTACGTATGCGGGACGCGCCCGGCGCGGAGGCGACGGCCTCCGCACCGGGCACGGTCACCGGCTTCGCGGTCTGCGTCGCCACCATCAACCAGCCTGCTTCAGCAGCTCGTTGGCCTTCGCCTGGGCGTCCTTCACGGCCTGCGCCGGGCTCTTCTTGCCCTGCATGGCCAACTGCACCTGGGACACGATCGCGGTCTGCACGGCCGGGGAGATGACGGTCTGGTAGGCCGTGGTCGTCTTGAGCTGGTCCGCGACGAGCTTGCGGGCCTGGGCGAACTGGTCGTTCCCGCTGACCTTCTGGAAGAACGGGTCGTCGAGCGAGGTGGTGGTCGTCGGGAAGATCACCACGTCCGGGTCCTTGGCCCAGGCCGTCTGGTTCTCCGCGTTGGTGAGGTACTCCGCGAACGCCAGGGCCACAGGGGCGTGTTTGCTGGTCGCGGCGACCGAGATGTACTGCGGGGCGCCGGTGGTGTGGCCCAGCGCGTCGAAGGGCTGCTGCCCGACCGCCGTCTTGGCGTAGATCGAGGGGCTGTTCTGCTTCACGAACCGCACATAGCTCGGGTTCGTCGAGCCGTAGGCGACCTTGCCCTGCGTGTACGGCGTGGACGGGTCGTTGCTGGAGGACAGCGAGTCCTTCGGCATCGCGCCCTCCTTGTACAGCTTCGCCATCCAGGCGACCCACTGGGTGGTGCGCGGATCGTCGGCGAACACGGCCGACTTGCCGTCGCTGGAGAGGGTCTTGATGTTCATCTGGTCGAAGTCCGCCGGGATGCGCCAGATCGGATTGGCCATCGTCGCGTAGTACTTGCCCTTGGCCGACTTGGCGATCTTCTCGTAGTCGGCGAACAGCCCGAAGATCGTCGTCGGCGGCTTCGCGGGATCGATCCCGGCCTTCTTCAACAGGTCGGTGTTGTACGTCAGGACGATGCCGCCGGTGTACCAGGGGAGCACGGTGTGCAGCGCGGAGCCCGAGGCGTCCTTGAAGGTGCTGGTCTTCCAGAACGCGGGGACGAACGGCTTGCCGGCCGAGGGGTCCTTGACGCCGAGGTTGAGCAGGTAGCCGGCCTTCGTAAGTGCCGTCGCCGTCTCGGCGTTGAGGTTGATGACGTCCGGCAGCGTGCACGCCTGAGCGTCGGCCACGTTGCGCTGGGTGAAGGTGCTGTCGCCCGGATCGTCGATCCACTTCACCGACGTACCGGGGTGCGCCTCCTCGAAGGACTTGATGACCCCGTTGAAGAACTTCCCGAAGTCCTTCTTCAAGTTGGTGGTCTGGAAGGTGATGTTGCCCTTCACCTCACCGGTGAGCTTCCCGGACCCCACATTGCCTTTGTCGACCTTGCAGCCGCCCGCGGTGGAGTCGCTGTCGCCCGAACCGCCGGACAGCCCGCAGCCGGCGGCCGTCAGGGTCAGGACGACGATCCCCACCATCGATCCGGTCAGTCTTCCTGTGCGCATCGCTGCCCTCCTGAGCACCAGCCAACAGCTGGTTCAATTAACCAACTTCGACCCCGATTGATGAAAAGGTGGACCAGAATTCATCGGAGGTCAATGGGTTCTCATGTTGCTTTTAGGTTCCGGGAGTGATCAGTGCCGATGCTCGTGGTCCGGATGCGCCGGATCGCCGGGGTGCTCATGACCGGCCGCGTACTCAACTCCGGCCTTGGCCTGGTCCAACCAGCCAAAGAAGGCCCGCCGTCCCGCGGCCCGCCGCAACGCGCGCCCGACGCCCTCGCGTGCCTGCTCGTACGGCACGAAGTCCTCCGATGACACCCCGCCGAACGGATCGACACCGCGCCGTAGCGCCTCCGGGGTGAGGAAGCGATCCCGGTTCCGGTCGTAGTAGTCCCGTACGGCCGCCTCCGCGACCTCCTGCTCGCCCTCCAGCTCGGCCAGCAGCAGCCGGGCGGCCGGGGAGTGCGCGAGGGCCGCCGCGACGATGCTGCCGAGATCCGCGACATCGGTCTCGGCGACGGCGAGCACCCGATCCGGCGCCACTTCGGCGGGAGGCTTCAACCCCCGCTCCACACACGCCCGTTGGGCAAGCTCGTCGATGACCACCACCTGCGTCGCCCAGCGCCGCCGCTGCCGCTCGGCCCGCGCGAGCGCCTCGGGCCGGGTGCTCTCCCGATCCCGCGCCGGTACGGCCGCCAGCAGCGCGTCCACCCGCCTCTTTGGAACGGTCCTGCCGCGCACCACGGCCGCGTGTTCGGTCACGGCGTCACCTCCAGCGCGACGGCCTCCGTGTAGGCGACACACCCGTGCCAGGCGACCTTCGCCAGCAGCCAGTACGACCCCGGCGGCACCGCCGAGCCGTCCACCTCGATCACACACTCCTGCTCCGCGCCTCCGGCCACCGTGAACCCTTGGCAGCCGGGCGTGACACCGGCCCAGGTGCCCCACGAGGAGACGGCCCAGAGGGTGCCGTTGATGGGTCCCTGGGTGGTGTTGCGGACGGTCACGGGGACGCGGGCGCGCTCACCAGCCCGTACGGTGATCCGCTCAACGCCCAGACAGGACACGAGCGTTGGCCCGTACTGCCCGTCCGCCACATCCAGCGCCACGGTGTCCTCGTACGTCTGCCCGTCGTACTCCAGCCGTGCCGCGAGCCAGTGCCGGCCGGGCTCCGGTTCCGGCGGTGGCGTCACGGTCACCTCGGCCAGCGTGAACCCGCCGGGGCCCAGCGCGTACGGCAGTTGGGCGGGTTCGGCGGTCCAGCCGGGCGGTACCTCGAAGCCGACCGTGCCCGACACCGGCGCGTCGGTGAGTTCCGAGCCGACCCGGACGGTCGCGGTGACGGGGCCCGACACGGTGAGCGTGCCGGGGGAGAGGTACACCGACACCGGTATGTTCCCTCGGGGCGCGGGGCCGGAGTTGTGGAGCCAGTAGCGGGTGTGGATGGGCTGGGCGGGCTCATGTGCCGCTGTTCCGGGGCCGGTTGGGGATGCGGATGCGGTGCCTGGCGTGGCCAGCACCGTCGCGACCTCGAAGCCGGTCAGATCGAGGGCCAGCCCGCCGTCCCGCTCCGGGGTCAACTTCTCGCCGGGCGCCTCCAGTACGTCGGCTCGGGCGCCCTCGGCCCAGTCGTGCGGGCCGCGTATCCGGGCCCGCACCGGCCGACCGTTCACCTCGTGGAGCCGTACGACGACACCGCGACCCGGGTCGACCGGTACCGCGCTGCCCCGGGCCAGCGGGGAGCCGAGCGGCTTGAGGGCGTCGAGGACGACCTCGCCCGCCGGTTCCAGGCTCAACAGGGCCAACTTCCTGGGCAGGGGGCCCTGTTGGGTGGAGGTTCGCAGGCGGGCCGTGAGTGGGTGGTTGAACTCATGTCCGGCCTGCGGGAGTCGGACGTCGCGCCAGTCACCCGCGCCCGCGACCACCGCGTACTCGAACTCATGGGTCCAGCGCTGGAGTTGGAAGGCGGAGCCGTCGGGTGCCGTGCGGCGGGGCGGGTCGACCCAGATGCCGGAGGGCCAGCCGGTGCAGGAGCGCATGAGGGACATGTAGAGGTCGCCGGAGGAGGTGACGACACAGCCGGGCGTGCCCCGGTTGAGCACGGCGAAGCTACGGCCGTCCCAGGCGTCGCCCGGCGGTAGCGCCTCGCAGCCGCCCGCCGCCGTGGCCGTGAGGACCGCGTCGTCGAGGTCGGCGATCAGCGCGTCGACCGCCTTGGCGTCGTCCTCGGGGCGGGCGCCCGCGACGACGAGCAGTGGCAGCCGTTCGAGGTCGCGCAGATCGGCCCCGGGCACCCACTCCTCCCGCAGCCCGGCACGCGGCGCGACCCACACCGCCGCCACCCCGCGATCGGCCAACTGTCGGCGCAGTTCGCGTCCGGCGGCCGGGTCCCAGCCGAGCGCCTCGGCGACCACCGAGTTGCGCTCGGGAGCGCCCACGGCGATCCGGAAGTCCGGGAGATTGGAGTCGACTTCGAGGTCGCCGTAGCGCGGACCGCCCGCGATCGTCGAGGTCGCGGTGACCCCGACGCGGACCAGCGCAGCGGCGAGCGGGGCACCGAGTTCACCGGCCTCGTCCCAGTCGGCGTAGACGAGTTCGGCGACCCCGATCGACCGGTGGCCGAGCAGCCGCCCCGACTCGTCCCGCACCGCGACCCGCGCGGTCGACCCGAGCCCGAACCAGGTGTTCGCCGGGTTGTCGAGCGTCCACGGGAACTCCTCGCTGTCCACCTCCACGAACCCGAACCCGCGCCCGATCACCGCGTCCGCCACCTCGTGCACCGGCAGCCCGCCGGTCACGTCGGAAGGCCAGCGCACCCGGATCAGCCGGTCGGCACCGTCGTAACCGTCGATGGTCGTCGTCACATCCAGGCGCGGCACCCCGGCCCACAGCGTCAACTGCTGTGTGTACCGGAAGAGTCCGAGGTCGGCGGTGACGGTGATCCGTGAACCGGCGGGGGAGTGCTGGACCTCGACCTCGGCGGTGACGTCCCGGCTGCGTGCGGCGGTGGTCCCGGTCGGCGTGAGATGCCACGGCCCCTCACCGAAGCGCGGGTGCCGCGCGTACTCCTCCTGTACGACGAGTTCGTTGCCGATGTCACCGGTGCGCAGCAACTCCCGGCCGTCCTCGGCGAGTTCGCGCAGGGAACTCACGCCACCACCCCGCGCGGGGTCGACCGTCAGCTCGTAGAACTCGTTGCGGATGGTGAGGCCTTCGCCGGGTGTCCACTCGGGTACCGAACCCTCCGCGAGCGGGAGGGCCTTGAGGCCCATGCCGGGTACGTCCGGTACGACGACGCGGAGTTGGTCGCCCTCGCGTACGGCGGGCAGCGGCAGACCGGTGTCGTCCAGCGGGACGCGGCCCGGGTCGGCGACCGTCAGGACGTCCCGGCGCTCCCAGGTCGCCGCGTTGAACACGACCAAGTCGTCGGTGCCGCCCGGCAGTTGGGCCACCTTCGCGGCCAGGGCGTCCGTCGCGTCGGCGTGCACCGTCTCGGCCAGGTCGTACAGCTCGCGCCAGCCGGTCATCAGGTCGATGTACACCTGGTCCGACTCGGAGCCGGTGATGGCGTCGTGGTGGGCGCCGTAGATGAGCTGCCGCCAGGCCTTGTCCAACGCCGCTTCAGGGTACGGGTGTTGGACGACGAGCGAGGCCAGCGTCGCCCAGGCCTCGGCGTCGGCGAGGAGCGTCTCGCCGTAGCGCTGGGCCTGCTTGGTGTCGATGTAGGAGACGTCCTTGCCGGTGTAGATCGGGTTCATGTCCCGGGTCTGCGGGGACGCCTTGCGGCCCTCCTCGGCCAACTCGGCGCGCACGGCGGCGAAGAAGTCCCGGGGGATCGCGCTGACGAAGCGCGGCCAGACGTAACGGGCGTTCCAGTCCCGGTGGATGTCCATCACCCAGCGGCACGGGGGCGCGTAGTCGCCGCCGACCGGGAGCAGCACGTTGCGGGTGAGCGCGACCTTCTTGAGCCCCCGGAACAGCTTGAGGGCTGCTGCTTCCGCCTCGGGGAGTGTGGGCGCGTTGTCGATCGCCCAGCCGGCGCCGTAGTGGTTGACCATGTAGGCGGTGAGCAGCCCGCGCCCGGAGGGGGCGATCCAGCTGAACTCGGCCGGGAACTGCATGCGTTGGGGGTCGCGCGGCTCCTCGCCGAACACGGACAGGGTCGGGCCCCACTGGTGGAACGGTCCACGCGCCCACGAACTGGAGGACACTCCCGCGTCCGCCATCAGGCCGGGGAACTGCGGGTCGTGCCCGAACGCGTCGAGTTGCCAGGCGGTTTCGGGGGTCGCACCCAGGATGCCGCGCTGAAAGCCGTCCCCGTACAGGGCGTTGCGCACGGTCGCCTCGGCGCCGGTCAGGTTGGTGTTGGGCTCGTTGTAGGTGCCGCCCATGATCTCGACGCGGCCGGTGCGGATCAGCTCGCGGAGGAAGCCGCGTTCCTCCGGGTAGGCGTCCCAGTACGGCTTGAGATAGTCGACCTCGGCCAGTACGAAGGTGTACGCCGGGTCGCGGCGGGCCAGGTCGCAGTGGGCGCGGACCAGGCTCATGCCGGACTGGCCGCGGGAGTCGAAGGTGCGGGCCGGGAGACCGGTGGAGCCGGGATCGTCGGCGACGTCCCAGGTCTCGGTGTAGGCGCCCTGGGTGTTCCACCAGACGGGGTCGTAGTGGAAATGGCTGACCATGAACATGGTCCAGCCGGGTTCGGCGGCCGTGAACTCGGCGGTGAGCGTGGCCAGTCGGTCGCCGTCGGCCGCCGTCACCTCGATCGCGCACCGCTCGCCGGGCGCGAGGTCCGAGGTCACCGGTACTTCGGCGCGCGCGGTGCCGTCCTCGCCCACGACCGTCTCCACGCTGCCGTGCACACCGGGGCCCTCGACCGTGAGGCGGACCGGCCGGCCGGGGACATGGGTGAGCTCGGCGGCCACGACCTGGAGCGGATGCTCGGCGGTGCCGACGAACAACTCGGTCGACAGGGCAGCGGTGACGCGCATGGGTCTCCTACCAGAGGCTCGGCGGAGCGCCCATCCTGACACCGCGAAGATGATTCAAACAACCATCTCCGCGTAACTTCGGTGGTTCATCCATGCAGACTCGGCCGAGATCACGGCCGGGTCTCGGCTGGGATCACCGGCCCCGGCGGGACTTCACCGTGTGCTCCCCGGCGATGTGGTCGGTGAGGGCCAGGGAGGCGCTCGCGCGCTGGTAGGAGAGCTGCGCGATGCGGACGTAGAGGCAGTCGATGAGGACCAGGACGGAGTGGCGGGCGCCGATGATGCCGGTGGGGAAACTGGTCGCCGAGGACGAGGAGATGAGCCGGATGTCGGCGGTGCGGGCGAGTGCGGAACGCGGGTCGGAGGTCAGGGCGATGGTGGTGGCGCCGCGCTCCTTGGCGAGTTCGAAGGGCTCGATGGTCTCGCGGGTCGAGCCGGACTGGGAGATGCCGATGGCGACGTCCGCCGGGGTGAGCAGGGCGGCGGAGGTGGTGGCGGCGTGCACCTCGGTCCAGCCGCGCACCGCGCAGCCGATGCGGAACAGTCTCGTTTCGGTCTCCTGCGCGATCGCGCCGCTGCCGCCGGTGCCGTAGACGTCGATGCGCCGGGCGCGGGCGGCGGCCGTGGCCGCGCGCTCCACCGCGTCGAGGTCGATCCGGTCGATCGTCTGCTGCACCGCGCGGAGGTCCGCGCTGCCCACGACCTGCACGACCCGTTCGAGATCGTCGTCCGGGGAGATGTCCGGGCCGATCTCGGCGGTGCCCCAGTCGGAGACCTCGCCGCGACCGCGCTCCTGGGCCAGCTCGATCAGCAGATGCTGGTACGAGTCGAGGCCCACCGCCCGGCAGAACCGGGTCACCGTGGCCTGTGAAGTGCCGGTGCGGCGGCCCAACTCGGCGGCCGAGCAGTGGGTGACGGCGGCCGGATCCTCCAGGATCAGCTCGCCGACCTTCCGCAGTGAGCCGGCCAGCCGGGGCAGCTCGGTGCGGATCAGGGTGGTGACGTCTGTCGGGGGCATGTGGAGAAGGTATCAGCCACCCCAGAGGCCATCGATTGAATACCAGGACCGCATGTGATTTATTGATTCATTGATCGAGAAGGAATAGGTGGTTTGATCCACCGGTGGGGAGAATCGCGTGTCCGCCGAGTCCGTAAGCGCCGAGACCTTCGCGCGTGAGAGCCTGGCCGTCCTCCAAAACATCACCGAGTCCAGCCGCGACACCGTGTCCCGCGCCGCCGAACTGATCGCGGACTGCGTCCGCACGGACGGCGTCATCCAGGCCTTCGGCACCGGCCACTCCCAGGCCATGGTCCTCGAACTCGCGGGCAGAGCCGGGGGTTTGGTGCCCACCAACCGCCTGAGCATCGCCGACCTCGTCCTCTACGGCGGCGACGCCCCGAGCGTCCTCGACGACCCGCTCCTTGAGCGACAGGCCGGGGTCGCCGAGCGCCTCTACGACCTCGCGGCGCCCCGCCCCGAGGATCTCTTCGTCATCATCTCCAACTCCGGTGTGAACAAGGTGATCGTGGAGATGGCCCTGCGCGTGAAGGAGCGCGGCCACCGGCTCCTGGCCATCACCTCGCTCGCCCACACCCACGCCGTCCCGGCCGGTCACCCGAGCGGCAAGAAGCTCGTCGACCTCGCCGATGTCGTCCTCGACAACGCGGCCCCGCGCGGCGACGCACTCCTCGAACTCCCCACAGGGGGTGCCGTTTGCGCCCTGTCCACGCTCACCGGCGCGATGCTCGTGCAGCTCTCCGTCGCGGAGGCGGCGGCCCAGCTGCTCGCCTCGGGGGAGCGCCCGCCGGTGTACGTCTCGGCCAATGTGCCCGGCGGCTTCGAGGGCAACCTGGAGCTGGAGAAGCGGTACGAGGGGCGAATTCGCCGTACCGCGAGCTGAGTTGTCGTAGAAGTGCCGTCGTAGAAGTGCCGTCGTAGAGGTGCTGGCGTAGAGGTGCAGTGGAGACGAGCGGCCGGAGCCCCCGGAACCGGGCCGCGGCCGCTCGTCGTCACGCGCGCTGTACCTGGCGAGAGTCAGACGGGAATTGCTGGAGTCACCGAGTGATGCTAGACGCGGTGAATGCATCATTCAATGGGGGTTAGCCGGTACTCGGCCAGTACTCACCCAGTACTCACTCAGCCCGTACGGAGCACCGTCGGGCCCTCCTCCGCGATGCGGTCGACCACCGCGGACGGCAGGCCGTCGTCGGTCACGACGGTGTCGAGCCGGTCGAGCGTGGTCACCTTGAACCGCTCCACCGTGCCCCACTTCGTGCTGTCGGCGAGCAGCGCGACCGAGCCGGCCGCCTCCATCACCGCCTGCTTGAGCAGCACCTTGTCCATCGAGAAGCTCGTGATGCCGTGGGCCAGGTCCCAGGAACCGGCGCTCAGGAAGGCGAGGTCGAGGTTCAGTGCTCCGACCGTCCTGGCTGCCAGGGGCCCGCTGCTCGAACCGCTCGACACATCGACCTCGCCGCCGGTGTGGACCGTCTGTACGGACGGCAGTTCGCACAGGGCGAGGACGGCGTGGAAGTCGTTGGTGACGACGGTGAGGTCCTTGCGGCCGACCAGGAACGGGACGACAGACTGACAGGTCGTCCCCGCGTCGAGGAACACCGTCATGCCGTCCTCGACGAGCTCGGCGGCCCGCTGGGCGATGGCCTGCTTGCGGGGCATCTCCAGCGCCGCGCGTGAGGCCCGCTCGCGGGGCGGCACGTGGCCCGTCCAGTCCGCGAGCCTGACCCCGCCCTGCACCGAGACCACCTGACCGCTCTTCTCCAGCGCGGTGATGTCCCGGCGCACGGTCATGTGCGAGACGTTCAGCGCCGCGGTCAGGTCGTGGATGCTCAGCACCCCGCTGCCCCTCAGCAGGCGCAGCAGCTCCTGATGGCGTTGCTCGGGGATCAGGGGTGCCCTGCTCAATGCGTCTCCTCGAAGCCGGGGTCGAGCGGTGGGTGCACCGGTGACTGGACCGGTGGGTGGAGCGGCGGCTCGCCGGGGTCAGCCTAACTTCGTGTGACAAGGGGCGTGACAACATGTGAATTCATGTTCTAACGTGTTCTCCCATGGTAACAAAGTTTAACGCCCTGGAATCAATCACCGGCACGGGCGCCCTGCTCATCGTCCGCCTGGAGAGCGCCGAGGAAGCCCTCGCCGTCTCGGAAGCGGCGATCGAGGGCGGCATCCGTGCCCTGGAGATCACCCTCTCCGTGCCCGGCGCGCTGGACGTCATCAACAAGCTCTCCGAGCGCTACGGCGACGACGGCATCCTCGTCGGCGCCGGAACCGTCCTGGACGAGCACTCCGCGTACGAGTGCCTCTCGGCGGGCGCCCGTCTCCTGGTCAGCCCCAACCTCAACCCGGCGATGCTGACCACCGCCAACCGCTACCAGGCCGTCACGGTCAGCGGCGCCTTCACGCCGACCGAGATCGTCGACACCATGCAGGCCGGCGCCGACATAGTGAAGCTCTTCCCCGCCGAGTTCGGCGGCCCGGCCTACGTCCGTACGGTCCGCGCCCCGCTCCCGCAGGCCCCGCTCATGCCCGCGGGCGGCGTCACCGCCGACAACGTCAAGGAATGGTTCGACGCCGGAGTCGTCGCGGTCGGCGTCGGCAGCTTCGTCACCAAGGCGGCCCGCGCGGACGGCGATTACCGACACGTCACGGACGCCGCCACGACGATGCTGCGGGCCATCGAGGGAGCGCGGGCGTAACTCCCGCTTCCCGCAAGGCGGTTCCCGCACCGCTCACACCCTCCGCACCCCCCCCGCACCACCCGTCCCCAACTCCCCAGCACCCGCACGGTGGTTCAAAGAGGAGCTCACCATGGCTCAGCAGTCCCTCACCCCCGACTCCCTCGACCTGGGCGACACCGCCCGCCGGACCTCGATCCGCATCCGCTGGGTCCTGGTCGCCCTCCTCGTGATCGGCGGGGTCGTCAACTACCTCGACCGCGCCACGCTGAGCGTCGCCAACACGACCATCGCCGGTGAATTCGGCCTCAACGCGACGGAGATGGGCGTACTGCTCGCCGCCTTCTCCTGGCCGTACGCCATCGCCAACCTCCCCGCCGGCTACCTCGTCGACCGCTTCGGCCCCAAGCGGATGTACGCCTGGGCCGCCGGACTCTGGTCCCTGATGACGATGGTCACGGCCGTCGCGCACTCCTTCGGCGTGCTCTACGCCGCCCGGGTCGCCCTCGGGGTGGCCGAGTCCCCGTTCTTCACGGCCAGCCTCAAGGTCAACGAGCGCTGGTTCAACAAGGACGAGCGCGCCCTGCCGATCTCGATCGTCAACACCGGCTCGCAGATCGCCAACGCCATCGCCCCACCGATCCTCACCGGCCTTCTCCTGACCGTCGGTTGGCGCGGCATGTTCGTCGCCGTGGGCGCGCTCGGCATCCTCGTCATGCTGGTCTGGCTGCGCGTGTACCGGGACCCCACCCTGCGCGAGCAAGCGATCATCAGGGGCGAGGAGTTGGCGGAGGCCCGTGCGAACGAGCAGGCGAAGCCCGCCAGTTGGGGCGCGCTGTTTCGTCAGCGCAACACCTACTTCATGATCCTCGGCGCCTTCGGCATCTTCTACACCGTGTGGGTCTACCTGACCTGGCTGCCCAGCTACCTCCAGACCTCCCGCGGCCTGAGCCTCTCCGAGACCGGCTGGCTGTCCTCCCTTCCCTACCTCTGCGGCATCCTCGGCGTCCTCTTCGGCGGCTGGCTCTCCGGCCGGCTGATCCGCCGGGGCCACTCCGCGGTCGTCTCCCGCAAGGTCCCGATCGTCGGCGGCGCCGTGCTGGCGGCCGCCGCGGTCCTGCCCGTGGCGTACGTCCACAGCACGCCGGTCGCGCTCACCCTGCTCTCCCTCGGCTACTTCGCCGCGCAGGTCCCGATGGGCTGCCTGTGGACGCTGGCCTCGGACATCGCCGAGTCGCACCAGGTGGCCTCGCTGGGCGCGATCCAGAACTTCGGGGGCTTCCTCGGCGCCGCGATGGCCCCCATCGTCACCGGTGCGATCCTGGACGCGACCGGCAACAACTACACGTACGTCTTCCTCGTCGGCGGAGCGCTCCTGCTGCTCGGCGGAATGTCGTACCTCTTCTTCGTGAAGGAACGCCGCGCATGAGCACCGCCCCACGCGTCCACGTCGTGATCGGCCCCGCCGGGTCGGGCAAGACCGGCGTGGCCCGGCTGATCGCCGAGCTGAGCGGCGCCGCGTACATCGACAAGGACACCGCCTGCACCCGCCTCACCGAGGCGCTCCTCGAACTCGCCGGCACGGACCGGAACGAGCGGGACCTCAACCCGTACTACCAGTCCGTGGTGATGGACCTCGAATACGCGACCATCCTCGACCTGGCCGCCGACAACCTGCGGTTGGGCCGCCCGGTCGTCCTGGACGCGCCGTTCGGCCGCTACTTCCAACAGCCGGACTACCTCGCCGAGATGACATACCGTCACCACTGGCCGTCGGACGTCGAGTTGGTCGTCGTCCAGGTGCAGGTCGACAAGGACACCGCTCGCGAACGCGTTCGGGCCCGGGGCTGCGCCCGGGACCGGTCCAAGCTCGCCGACTGGGACACGTTCTGGAAGACGGCCGAGGCCAACGAGTGCCGATGGGCGGACGGGCGGCGGCTGGTGTTCGACAACCGGGCCGACGGTGTCACGGCGGACGCGGTCGCCCGCGTGCTGGCGGAACTGGACGGACCGCGCCCCTGAGCAGGCTCGGGGAATTGGGCCGGCCAGGTCCTTGAGCAGGCTCAGTCGCGTCCCTGACCGGGCTCAGTCGCGCCGCGCCACCAGCCGATAGGCGTTCGACACCCCCAGCCGATGCGACAGCCGCTTCACCACGAACCGGTCCAGGAACGTTCCAAGGAGCAGCGCCGGAATCCCCGCGATCAGCACCGCCGCGCGACCCGTACGGGCCGGCCCTGACGGCGGATTCGGCAGCCACGGCAGGTTGTCGCGGGGCGCGGCCGTGTCCAGGGCCAACCAGGTGCCGGCGAGAAGATCGACCGGGTCGTGCGGCTCCGCGTGCTGTTCGGCTACGACCGTGAAGCCCAGGTCGGTGAGTCGGCGGCGCAGGTTCGCGACCGGGATGAAGTGCAGGTGCTGGGGCTGGAGCCAGGGCAACCACCAGCGCCCGAGGAGGCGGGAGTAGCGGCTGTCGGGGTCCGGGACCTCGATCAGGAGATGGCCGCCGGGGCGTACGGCTTGGTGTGCGGCGGCCAGTTCGCGCTCGGGCTCGGTGCTGTGCTCCAGGTAGTGGAACATGCTGACGACGTCGTAGTGGCCCGACAGCCCCGGGGCCAACTCGGGGAAGCTGCCCCGGTAACCGCGCTCCACCCGCCCCGCCTGCTCGGCGAGTTCGGCGCCGTCCGTGAAGTCGAGGCCGTCGAAGGTGGTGTCGGGATACACCGTGCGGGCCGACTCGCAGAAGTGACCGTGGCCGGTGCCGACATCCAGCCAGTTCTTGGGGGTTGGTGAGTGCGCGAGCAGTGACTCCGCGCGCTGCTCGTACATCTTCGTACGGGCCGCGAAGGTGTTGCCCAACTGCTTCTCGCCCAGGCCGTCGTAGAAGTCCCGGTAGTAGAACTCCAGCCCGGCCGGGCTCAGTCGGGGGTTCTGGAAGGTGTGCCGGCAGTCCTCGCACTGGTCCAGGACGAAGGTGCCCGGCTTGTGCTGGATCAGGTCCCTCGTGCGCAACCGGGTCTTCAGACGGGACGAGTCGCACCAGGGACAGGTCTCGCGCCGGGGTTCGAAGAAGCGGTCCAGGCCGTCGGCCAAGTCGGCCCGGTAGGTGGGCCGTAGGGCCGCCACCTGGTCGTTGCGGCTCGGGGGCTTGGGGTCGTCCTCGTTGCTCACGGGGTCTCCTTGAGGGACGCGCCGGTGGCCAGCAGCTCCAGATGGGTCGCCGCCGCGCGGGTGCCTCCGGCCGCGCGGAACGCCGTACGGATGCGGTCGGCTGCCGCGCGGTGGTCGGGTTCGTGGAGTACGGCGTCGATCGCGGCGCCCAGTTTCGGTGCGGTGACCCGGCCGAAGCGGACGCGGATACCCGCGCCCGCGCCGGTGACCTGCCCGGCGATCACCGGCTGGTCGTCGCGGATCGGCGCCACGACGAGGGGGACGCCGTGCCACAGCGCCTCGCACACCGTGTTGTGCCCGGCGTGCGAGACGACCGCGTCCGCCCTTTCGAGGAGCGGGAGTTGGGGGATGGAGGGCAGGACGAGGATGTCCTTGTCCTGCTCGTCCGCTGCGCCCAGCGCGCCGCCCGGATCTGCAATCACCGCTTGCACACGGTCCGTTCGTGCCCGCAGCGCCGTCACGCACTCGGTGAGGAAACGGGCGCCCACATCGGTGTTGGCGGTGCCGAGGCTGACCAGGACCAGGGACCGCGCCGGGTCCAGCCACTCCCAGGGGAAGTCCGGCGCGGCCGGGCGGGGCGCGATCGACGGGCCGACCCAGCGGATCTGCTCGCCCTGCCGTGCTTCGGGGCCCACGAGTTCGGGAGTGCTGAACGCGAGCACCAGGTGCGGGGAGAAGCGCGGGTCGGCGGTGCCGGACGGATCGCCGATCTCGGCGCGGAGTCCGTGCAGCAACTCGTCCAGCCAGAGGGCGACTTTGGGCATCCCTGCCAGTACGTCCGTGAACTCGGCAGAGGTGGTCGCCGAGGTCGCCCACGGCACGCCCAGCCGTTCCGCCACCAGCCCACCGGCCAGGGCCTGTTGGTCGGCGACGACCGCGTCCGGCCCGAACTCCCCGACGGCCGCGGCGACTCCGGGCGCCATCTGCTCGGCGAGCGGCGCGAGAAAGGCCTCCCACAGGAACTTCAGCGCCTCGGGGCCACGGATGTCGGGCGGGCGTACACCTTCGCCCTCACCCGGAACCGGTCCGGCGCACGGGAACACCCGCGCGGACTCGCCCGCGAGCCGCCGCACGAGACCGGGATCGGGGCAGACCCACGCCAACTCGTGTCCCCGCGACGCCAGTTCGGCCGCCACGCCCGCCGCCGGGTTGATATGGCCGACCAGCGGCGGGACGACGAACAGGAACCGGCTCACCGGACCGCCGCCGATTGTGCGGATGCCGTCGCACTTGACTCCTGGATCCTCGCCTCCTGGATCAGGGAGAGGATGTGCCCGCCGACCGTGCCCGCCGCCTCGACCAGCACCGAGTGCTCATGGCCGGGGACGACGACCGTCCGGCAGTCGGGCAGCACGGACTCCAGCCAGGGTGTGAGCAGGGCGAGGTCCGAGTCGCCGCCGTAGATGCCGAGCACCGGGCAGTGCACCGCGCCGATCTGATCCTCCGTCAACACGCCGCTGGCCGGGATGTCCTGGGAGAGGGAGGTCTCCCGGGCCAGCCGGGCGGCGCCCTTCGCGAGGCGGGCGGTGTTGTGGCCGCGGTTCGCGCTGATCCAGGCGATCGCGTCGTCCTCGTTGTGCGCCAGCTCGTGCAGCACCCGGTCCAGGATGGCGCCGAGTTTCGGTGCCCAGGCCGCGGTCGCCGGTTCCGACTCGATGAGGGAGACGCTGGCGGCGCGCTCGGGGTGACGGGCCGCGTAGCCGAACGCGACTGTCCCGCCGTAGGAGTTGCCGACCAGATGGACCGGTCCAGTCACCTCCAGGCGGTCGAGCAGCGACTCCAGGTCGTCGATGTTGTCGTCGAGGGTGTAGCCGGTGGCCGGGCGCCCGCTGCGGCCGTGGCCGCGCAGGTCGTACATGACGACGTCGACGCCGGCCAGCGCGAACGGCGGCGCGAGGGTGAAGTAGTAGCTGGCCAGGCTGTCGGTGAGCAGACCGTGCACGAGCACCGCCGTGGCGGTCACCGGGCGGCCGTCGGGCGGGCTCATCCGCTGTACGTGCAACCGGAGTTGACCGGTGTCGACCATCGCCATGGCTCAGCCCGCCTCGGCTGCCTTGAGGCTCTGCACGACATACTCCACGAGCCGGCCGACGGTGAGTTCGATGATCTCGTCGAACTCCATCCCGGCCAGGAACTCGGCGAAGTTGACCTTCGTGCCGTAGTGCTCCTGGAGCAGCCCGGCCAGGGTCACCAGGTCGATGCTCTCCAGCTCCAGATCGCGGTTGAAGGTCGTCGTCATGGTGATCTCGGCGTCGTCGACGCCGTACTCGTCCTCCAGCAGCGCGGTCAACATGCCGGTGAGGTCGGCGAGGACGGTGTCCTCGGTGGTGGGGGTCATCGGTCGTACTCCTCTTCGTGCGCGGGTCCCGTCGTCCAGGCCACGACGTAGGTCCTGTCCGGCAGACTGGGGGGATTGCCGGCCGGCTCGTAGTGCACGGTGTAGGCGCGTTCCAGGCGCCCGGACACCAACAGCCGTGATCCGGAGACCACTTGGAAGACGGCGAAGTCACGCGGCCGTCCCCGGAAGCCGGTGCCCTCCGCCTTCGCGACCGCCTCCTTCGCCGCCCAGAAACGGGCGAACCACAGCGCCTCGGACTCACCGGTGGCGGCCAACTGGGCTCGCAGGAGCGCCAGTTCCTCCTCGCCGAGAGCGGTGGTGAGGGTGCTGGCGGGGCGCTCCACGACCTCCTCGATGTCGATCCCGGGGCCGGGACCGGGAACATGCGGCCGTACGATCGCGACCGCCGCCTCGGCCCGATGGGCCAGCGAGACATCCAGCGGCGGCAGGGTCCGGCCGTGCAGTCCGGTGACGTACGGGCGGCCCGACTCGTCGTTGTGGACCCGGATCTCCGCCGGAAAGACCGGCCCCTCGCCATGGCCCCACAGCCACTGCCGTACCGCGTCCTTCACCGCGATCCGGCCCAACAGCCACTGCCGGCGACCGCGCGGCGGATGCTCGGCGTACTGCGAACGCTCCACGCTGCTCAGGGAGTTGCGCATGATCAGGTCGCGCGAGGCGAGATCGGGCCAGCGCTCGTTCAGCAGGGTCCGGCCGCCGGGGCGGGCCTCGGACAGAGTGTTGCGCTCGGGGAAACGCTCAACTGGCTTGGTCTGCGGGTCGTTGTCGAAGCGCCGGTCCTGCCAGCCGGTCAGCTCCGCCCACACCTCGCCGTCGACCGTGAGCTGTACGTCGGCTTCGAGCGCGGTGTCGGTCAGCGAGGTGATCCGCACCAGGCACTCCACCTCCGTGCCGGGGCGCGGATGGGGACCGTAGAAACGCATCTCGCGCATACCGACGGGGAAGACCACGGTCCGTTCGGTGCGGGTCGCCATGATCCAGTAGCCGAGGATCTGACCGACGTTGTCGAGCAGGGCGCCCGGCGCGGGGGGTGTGGTGATCGTGCCGCGTACGTGGCGGTCGCCGATCGCGGTGAGTTCGGTGACTCCCTGGAACGCCGGGCCGTGGAACATCCAGCGCTCGTCGTAGAGATGGGCCGCGGTGTGGTCGGGGACGCGTTCGCTGGTCGGGTCCGGGCGGGGGTGCGATGGGGGTGATACGGCGTGGGCGGGGGCGAGTTCGACCACTCCGCGTGCGTGCGGGCCGAAGGAGACGGCGAGTCGGTCGGGGGTGTCCGCCACCACCCGTACCGGTACGTCGATCGACGGTGTCGCCGTCAGCCAGCGGTCGAACCGCGCGTCGTGCACGGCGACCGCGCGCATGCCCGGGGCGGTCCGTTCCGCCGCCTCGATGATGTGCTGGACGATCGTGGTCGCGGGGACGACCGGCCAACGGTCGGCCACATCCGGCCAGTTGGGACGTTGCGGGAAGAAGCAGTGGTCCATGAGGTAGGGCATGGACTCGGGGGAGACGTGGACTGTGGTCTGCCATTCCCTTGGGGGAGTGGGGAGTTGGGGTGGGGGGACGGGAGCGGACACCCGGGGCGCCGGGGCGGGTGCGGTGGCGACCGGTGCGGTACGACGGCTGCCCGCGCTGATGAGTTGGGCAGCCGTGTCGGCGGTCTCGCGCATGAGGGCGTGCAGTTCGGCGGCGGCCGGGAAGCGGTCGGTGAGGGCGTCCAGGGGGGAGAGGGCGGCGAGGGTTGGTGCGGTCGCGGCGGCCGGTGTGCGTAGTTCCGCCCGCAGCTTCACCAAGGTCGGCGAGTCCAGGGACACGAGCGCGCCGTCCATGTCGAGCCGTACCGGAGGCCGTTCCCGTCGTGGAGCCGGTTTCTGCGGGGCCAGTGCTATCGGGTCCACCGCCGCGCCCGCCGACCACAACGCCACGGCCACGCGCCGGAGTTGGGCCAGGCCGGAGCGGTGGGGCGAGTTGGCGGCCACGACCAGGTGATCGCGTCCGCTCAGGGTCGCGTCGACGAGGGAGCCGAGTTGGCCGGTGCCGACCTGGACGAACGCACGATGGCCGGCGGTGTACATGGCCTCGACGAGCTGGCGGAAGCGGACGGGTTCCAGGAGGTGGCGGATGAAGAGTTCGCGTACCGCCTTCTCGTCCGAGGGGTACGGCGAGGCGGTCGTTCCCGACCACAGGGGGACCGTCGGTGGGTGGAGGCGGAAGCGGTTCGTGGCTTCCTCGATCGGGGCGAGGTAGGGCTTCAACATCGGTGTGTGGAAGCCGGATTGGAACGGGAGGACCTGGCTGAGGACACCTTGCGCGCGGAAGGACCGCACGAACTCGTCCACGGCCTTGTCCGGACCGCACACCATCGACTGGCCCGGCGCGTTGTCGTGCGAGAGGACGATTCCGGCGTCCGGCCACTCGTCGGCGAGCGCCGACAGCACGCGCTCGGCCGGGGCTCCGATCGCCCCGAAGGCGAGGCCGGGGACCGTCACCGAGTCGGGGTCGAACGCCTCCATGAAGTCGCTGACCTCGTCCGGCGAGTACACCCCGGCGGCCGTCATCGCGGTCCACTCGCCGACACTGTGCCCGGCGACCGCGTCCGGGACGACACCGATCTTGCGCAGCGCTGCGTCCAACAGCCGTCCGACGCCGACCACATCGAAGCCGTGGCGGCCGACGTCGCCTACTTGTGCGGGGGTTGAGGAGCGGTTCTCGCGCAGCCCGAAGTACGTGGCCACGTCGTCGACCCGGGGCGTGAAGTCGCCCTCCAGGCCCGGGAAGACGAACGCGAGCTTTCCCGCACCGGGACCGATGAGCGGGCTCGGCGTGAACCACACATCGCTACGGCCCTGCCAGGCCCGCCCCTTGGCGACCGCCCGGCGGGCCAGCGCGAGCCGTTTGGCGTCGGGGGCGACGATGCCGAGGCGCGAACGGCCCGAGGTGACAGGGGTGTTGTCTGCGGCCAGGAGAGCGGAATCGTCCGCGTCCAGCAGCGCGGCGAGGGCCTCGGGGCTGTCGGCGGCGAGGATCAGCACGCGTTCCGGTTCGGCCACGGACGCGGTGCGGGCGAGGGCATTCGTGTGTTCCGGTTCGCCTGCGACCACCGCCGCTGAACGGGCCGCGCGCGCACCCGGTGCCTCCTCCAAGACCACATGCGCGTTGATGCCGCCGAAGCCGAACGCGTTGACCGCCGCCCGGCGCACCGGCTGTTCGGGAGTCGTCTCCCAGGGGGCCGCCTGCTCCAACGGGCGGAACCGGGTGGCCGCGAGTGCCGGATGCGGGTCGTCGCAGTGCAGGGTCGGCAGCAGCATGCCGTGATGGACGGCGAGGGCGGCCTTGACCAGCCCGGCGACTCCGGCGGCCGGCATCGTGTGGCCGATCATCGACTTCACCGAGCCGATGACTGCTTGGCCTTGGGAGGTGCCGGTGTCCCCGAACACCTCGGCCAGCGTGGCGAGTTCGGCTGTGTCACCGGCGGGCGTCGCCGTGCCGTGCGCCTCAAGGAGGCCGATGGAATCGGGCAGCGCGGGGTCCAGTCCCGCCGCCTGCCAGGCCTGGCGTACGGCGTGGGTCTGGCCGGTCGAGTCGGGGTTGACGAGACTCGCGGCGCGGCCGTCGCTGGACACACCGGTGCCGCGGATGACGGCGTATATCCGGTCGCCGTCGCGTTCGGCGTCGGCGAGGCGCTTGAGGACCACGACTCCCGTGCCCTCGCCGATCAGGATGCCGTCGGCGTCACGGTGGAAGGGGCGGATGCGCTGGCTCGGAGAGAGCGCGCGGAGTTGGGAGAACACGCTCCACAACGTGATGTCGTGGCAGTGGTGGACGCCCCCGGCGAGCATCAAGTCACAGCGCCCGGCGGCCAGTTCGGTCACCGCCTGGTCGACGGCGATCAGCGAGGAGGCGCAGGCCGCGTCCACCGTGTACGCCGGGCCGCGCAGGTCGAGGCGGTTGGCGACGCGGGACGCCGCGAGGTTGGGGACCAGGCCGATGACCGACTCTGGGCTGTCGGGGCCGAGCCGGTCGGTGAACGCGGTGCGGATGCGGTCGAGTTGGCCGGGGTCCAGGTCGGGCAGCAACTCGCCCAGGGTGCGGACGAGTTGGCCCGCCGTACGGACCCGCTGGTCGAGCCGGACCAGGCCGGGGGTGAGATAGCCGCCCCGGCCGAGGACGACACCGACGCGCCGCCGGTCGGGCAGCCGGGACTCGCCGCCCGCGTCGGCGAGGGCGGCGGCGGCCACGTGGAGGGCGATGAGCTGGTCGGGTTCGGTGCCGGGCACCGAGTTCGGCATGATGCCGAACCGGGTGACCTCGACCTCGGCCAGCTCGTCCACGAAACCACCGCGCCGGCAGTACACCTGGTCGGCCACGGCCGGACCGCTCGCGGAGTCCGGCCGGTAGTAGTCCGCGTCCCAACGCCCGTCCGGCACCTCGCTGATGGCGTCCGTGCCGCCCAGCAGATTCCGCCAGTACGCGTCGAGGTCGGCGGCGCCGGGGAGCAGCACCGACATGCCCACGATGGCGACCGGCACTTGACGGTCCGTCATGGCTACCAGCCCGAAGCGGTGTAGACGACGGCCCCTGCCGACTCGTCGCCCCAGGCGAGCTCGCGCAGCAGGGCCGCGGTGCCCTCCTCGGGGTCGATCAGCGAGATACCGCGCCGGGCGTACTCGCGTCCCAACTCCGGGGTGACCATGCCGTGATGGCCACCGGTGGGCGCCCACGGACCCCAGTGCACGGTCAGCGCACGGTGCCCGGTACGGGCGGACCAGGCGGTGCCGAGGCTCTGCAGCGCGTCGTTGGCGGCGGCGTAGTCGACCTGGCCCCGGTTGCCGAGTACTGCCGAGATGGAGCCGAACAGGACGGCGAAAGAAGGGCCGTTGGGCAGTTCCTCAAGGGCTGACAGCAAGGTCTCGGCGCCGTGTGTCTTTGTGCCGTAGACCCGCTGGAAGGACTCGGTGGTCTTCTCGGCGATCAGCCGGTCCTCGATGACGCCG
This sequence comes from Streptomyces prunicolor, assembly GCF_045162825.1. Classification (NCBI taxonomy): domain Bacteria; kingdom Bacillati; phylum Actinomycetota; class Actinomycetes; order Kitasatosporales; family Streptomycetaceae; genus Streptomyces; species Streptomyces prunicolor. The sequence continues at coordinate 8,445,386 of NZ_CP108676.1, forward strand.
GCCGCGTAGACGACACCGTCGAGGCGGCCGTGTTCGGCGTGGATCTCCTTGACCGCCTGGAGCGCGGCGTCCGGTTCGCGGAAGTCGACGGAGTGGTAGCGGGCCTGGCTGCCGAGGGCCGCGAGTTCGTCCAGGGTCGCGGTGATCTCCCGCTGGGCGAGCAGGAGTTCGGCGGTGCGGTTGATCTCGGCGGGGGTGAGTCCACCGCCCTTGGCGGCGAGGGCGGCGCGGAGTTCGGCCGGGGTGCGGGCGCCCGCGGTCGCCGGGTCCTCGGGGCCCGCGGGTGCGGCCGTCCTGCCCAGCAGTTCGATACGGCACCGGGAGGCCGCGGCGAGCGCGACGGCGAACTTCGCGGTGATACCCCGCGCGCCGCCCACCAGCAGCACCACCGAATCGCGGTCGAGCCCGATGGCGGAGGCTTCGGCGACTCCGTCACCGGCCGGTCCGGCACCGTTGGTCGCGAGTGCGCCGAGCGGTGTTTCCGTCAGCTCAAGTCCGTGTCGTCCGGCGGCAGTTCGCAGGACGACCGGTTCGGCGTCGGGTGCCAGGAGTTCGGCGATCAGCGCGTCGGCGACGGCGGTCGGTGCGGTGTCCGCCAGCTCGACGACCCGGGCGACGGTGTCCGGGTACTCACGGGCCACCGTACGGAACAGCCCGTGCAGCCCCGCCGATCCGCCGTCCGCGCCCTGTGCCGCGAGGAGTTGGCGCGGGCCGCGTCCCAGGGCGGCCTGGAACACGGGGAACGCGTCGGGCAGCACCGGGGCCGACGCGGTGAGCGGCGTGAGATACAGGACGGCGTCCACCTGGCCGTCCGCGTCGGTGAGTTGGTGCTCCGGGGCGACGGTCACCGTGTCGGCGCCGTAGGAGGAGAGGCGCGCCGCGACCGTCTCCGTGGCGCCGCTGTCACCGTCGCCGTAGAGGACGAAGCGTCGGCCGCTCAGTAGGGATGCCGGGTCCGTCGGGTTGTCGCCGTCCTGGTGCGCGAGCAGTACCGGCCGCAGTTGGAGCCGCTTCGGGGCGGTGCCGGTGACCTCGTCCTGCGGGGCGCTGTCGACCGGGGGTGTGTCGGCTGCCGTTTCCGCGGCGGGCCCGGTCAGCCGTGCCGACAGCCAGCCCGTGACGGAGGCCGCCGTACGGGCTTTCGCCAGGTCTTCCAACTCGGCGTCGTCGAGCGAGGCGACGTCCATCCCGCCGCCGATGCCGAGGCGTTGGGCAAGTTCGCCGGCGATCTCGGCACGCTTGATGGAGTCGATGCTGAGGTCCGCCTCCAGGTCGAGGTCGGGCTCGATCATGTCGACGGGATAGCCGGTGCGCTCGCTGATGATCTCCAGGACTACCCGGAGCACGTCGGCCTCGGTGACGGCTTCGGGGGCTGACTCCGGTTGTGCGGTGGGCTGTTGAGTGGCCGGCGTTTCGACAGCGGCCGGTAGCGCGGGTATCTGCGGCAGCGCCTCGATCACGGCGGGCGCCGGTGCGGGCACCCATGTCCCCTGGGGCACCGTCCCCTGCACCGCGCCGAAGTACGTCATCAGCACGTCCCGTTGCGCGGCCACCATCTCCCGGCTGGTGCGCAGGAATTCGGAGATGAGCGCGTCCCTGTTCGCCTCGACGGGGACACCGTCCTGAGGGTTCGTCGTCACAGTCGTCTCCACAACGCGTCGGGCCGGTGCGAGGGCACCGGGCAGGAGTGCTCCGGCGGCGGTACGGACCAGCTGTCCGTCGACCGTCCAGCCGGGTCGCGAGGGCACGGGGGTCCGGGCCGCGTCGACGGCGTCGCGCCCGTTGAACAGCCAGCCGGTGCGCACCGGCAGCCCCGCGACGGCCAGTTGGGCCAGCGCGTCGAGCCAGCCGCGCAGTCCGCTGTCCTGCCGGGGTTCGCACGCGACCGTGCGGTGCGGGCGGTCGCCGAGGATCTGGTCGACCAGCCGGGTCAGCACGGAACCGGGACCGGCCTCCACGAAGATCCGCGCCCCCGCTTCGTACATCGCCTCGATCTGCGCGACGAAGCCGACCGGGGAGCCTATCTGCGCGGCGAGTTCGGCCCGCACCGCGTCGGCATCCTCGCCGTAGGGGGCCGCCGTGCGGTTGGACCACACCGGGAACTCCGGTGTGAGCACCGGCCGTTGGGCGAGGGCCTCCGCGAACCGTGCACCCGCCCCCGCCACCAACGGACTGTGGAAAGCGCAGGCGACGGGGATGCGCTTGGCGCCGAGACCGGCGTCGCGCAGCAGTCGTACGGCTGTGGCGACGGCCTCCGTGGGGCCCGAAATCACCGTCTGACGGGGCGAGTTGTGGTTGGCGACGACCACCGTGTCCGGTGCGCCCGCTGTCTTCAGGGCCTGTGCGACCTCCTCGGCACCGGCCGCCACCGCGGCCATGGTTCCCGGGTCGTCCGCGCCGGTGGCTTCGAGGATCGCCGCCGCGCGTTCGGCGCTCAGCTCCAGCAGCGCCTCCGGTGCGATCGCGCCCGCCGCGCACAGGGCGACCAGCTCGCCGTAGCTGTGCCCGGCCGCCATGTCGGGCCGTACGCCCGCCTCGGTGAGCAATGCGTGCGCGGCCAACCCGGCGATGCCCAGGGCGGGTTGCGCGACCCGGGTATCGGTGAGACCGGCCTGCTGGCGGTCGCGGGCGGTGTCGTCGAAGGCGGTGGGCGGGTAGAGGGCGTCGGCGTGGGCGCGGCCGAGGTGCAGGTAGTGCTGTAGTTCGGGGAAGGCGATGAAGACGTCGGCGAGCATGCCGGGGCGCTGACTGCCTTGGCCGGGGAAGAGGAACGCGACCTTGGCGGAGTCCGCGCTCGCGTCCGCGAGGTGAATTCCGGCGACCGGATCATGCTCCCCGGCGAGCGCCCGCCGCAGTTGTCCGACCAGCTCCTCCACATCCCGCGCCACGACGGCCACCTGCACCGGCTCCTGCCGGGCGTCCGAGCGTCGCGACGCGCTCAGCGCGAGGTCGCGCAGTTTCCAGGAACCCGTCTCCGCGAGCTTCAGGGTCTCCTCGATGCCCCGCCGCGCCGCCGCCCGGTCCACTCCCCGGAAGGTGAACAGCTCGGCGGGCCACGCGTCCAGACCGTGCGCGGGCGGAACCGCGTCGCCGTAAGCCTGGATCACCGTATGGAAGTTGGTGCCGCCGAAGCCGAACGCGCTGAGGCCCGCGACGCGTTCCTCGGCCGGAGCCGCCCACGGGCGGGGCCGGGCGTGGAAGACGAACGGGCTGCTGTCCTGCTGCCAGGCCGAGTTGGGCTGCTTCATGTGCAGGGTGGGCGGCTTGACGCCGGTATAGAGGGACAGCACGGTCTTGATGAGACCGGCGAGTCCCGCCGCGCACTTCGTGTGGCCGATCTGCGACTTGACCGAGCCGAGCGCACAACTGCCCGTCTCCGCACCGGACTCGGTGAACACCTCGCTGAGGATGGAGAGTTCGGTGCGGTCACCGACAACCGTCCCGGTGCCGTGCGCCTCGACCAGGCCGACCTCGGCGGGGGAGACGCCCGCGTTGCGGTACGCCCGCTCCAGCGCGGCCCGTTGGCCCTCCGGCCGGGGCGCGGTCAGGCCCAGGGAGCGGCCGTCGCTGGAACTCCCGACTCCCTTGATCACGCCGTAGATCCGGTCGCCGTCCCGCTCCGCGTCCGCGAGCCGCTTGAGGACCACGCAGGCGACGCCCTCGCCGAGCGCGATGCCGTCGGCCGAGCTGTCGAAGGCGCGGGAGCGTCCGGTGGGGGACAGAGCGTGCACGGAGGAGAAGAGGACGTAGTCGTTGATGCCGTTGTGGAGGTCGGCGCCTCCGCACAGGACCACATCGCTGGTGCCGCCCACGAGTTCCTTGCAGGCGACGTCCACGGCGGCCAGCGAGGAGGCGCAGGCCGCGTCGACCGTGAAGTTGGCGCCGCCGAGGTCGAGCCGGTTGGCGATGCGCCCCGAGATGACGTTGGAGAGCATGCCGGGGAAGGAGTCCTCGGTGAGCGTGGGGAGTTGCTCCTCGATGCCCTGCGGGATCTTGCCGTAGTAGGAGGGCAGTACGGCACGCAGCGTGGTCGCGTTGGACAGGTCGCTGCCCGCCTCCGCGCCGAACACCACGGAGGTGCGCGCCCGGTCGAACTCCCGTCCCCGGTCGCCGTATCCGGCGTCCTCCAGCGAACGCCGGGCCGCTTCGAGGGCCAGCAGTTGGACCGGCTCGATGCTGCCGAGGGAGGTCGGCGGGATGCCGTAGCGCAGCGGGTCGAAGGGGATGCGCGGCAGGAAGCCGCCCCACTTCGACGGGGTGGCACCGCCCTTGTCGGCCGAGTAGTGGACGGCGGGGTCCCAGCGGTCCTGCGGGACCTCGTCGACGGAGTCGCGCCCGCCGAGGATGTTCGCCCAGAAGGTGGGGAGGTCGGGCGCCTGCGGGAACATGCACGCCATGCCGATGACAGCGATGTCCAGGGGGGCCGGTGCCTCCGGCTCGACGGTCTCCTCAACTCCCAGCCGGGCGCGGGCAGTTCGCGTGCTCTCGGCCAGGAAGTCGGCGGCCGCCTCGGTCACCGAGCGGTGCAGGGCGTCGATCGTGGTGGTCGTCGAACGCAGCACGGCGACCTCGCCGGCCATGAACATCCCCTCGGCGAGCTGGCGTTCCTCGTCCACGGAGGTAAGCACACCGGCCGCATCCCGCTCCACGCCCTTGCTGGCGATGCGGAGCCGGCCGACGTTGAGCCGTTCCAGCCTCTCCCAGATCTGCCGGTCGGGCACGCCCTGTTCGCGCAACTGGGCTTCGAACTCAAGGTAGTTGTCGCTGAACGGGCTCGGCACACAGCGGGTGGCGTGACCGGGTGCGGTCTCCAGCAACGCGGTCCGAGTAGCGCCGAGCACCTGCTCCTGGAACAGCGGCTGGACCGCTCCACGCGTCACCGCCTCCTCCGTGAACAGGTAGGCGGTGCCCATCAGTACGCCGACGGCGGCGCCGCGTGCGGTGAGCGGTGCTGCGAGTGCGGCCACCATCGCCGCCGAGCGTTCGTCGTGGACGCCGCCCGCGAAGAACACCTCGATGTGTTCCGCCGTACCCGCTGCCGCTGTCTCCAAGAAGTCGTCCAGGACGGCGAGTTGGGCCTCCCACAGCGGGAAGCTGCCGCGCGGTCCGACATGGCCGCCGCACTCGGAGCCCTCGAACACGAACCTGCGCACCCCCGCGTCCAGGAACTGCCGCAGCAGCCCCGGCGACGGCACATGCAGGAACGTGGAGATCCCGGCCCGCTCCAGCGCCTCGGCCTGCGAGGGGCGTCCGCCCGCGATGATCGCGTGCGTGGGCCCCAACTCCCGTACGGCTTCCAGCTGGGCGTTGCGCATCTCCTCGGGCGCGAAGCCGAGCACCCCGACACCCCAGGGGCGGTCGCCGACGGCGGCGCGGGTCTCGGCCAGCACCGTGCGCGACTGTTCGCCGCTCGACAGGGCGAGTGCGACGAACGGCAGGGCGCCGCCCTCGGCGACGGCCGCGGCGAACTCCGCCTGGTCGCTGACACGGGTCATCGGGCCCTGAGCGATGGGGAGTTGGGTGCCGAGCGTCCGGCTCATCGGGGAGCCGGCGCGCAGTGCGTCGGCCGGGCCCTCGTCCCGTACCGACTCCCGTACGGCGGCGGTCAGTTCGCGTACCGTGCGGCCCGCGTCGCCCCAGCGTTCCGCGAAGCGCGCGGCGAGGAAGCCGTCCTGGCCGACCGGCAGCAGCTGGGTGCGCGGGTCGCGGGCGCCGAGCAGTTCGGAGACGCGGTCGGCGGGCACCTGCGGGGCGTCCGGGCCGCGTCGTAGCAGCACTCGGTGACCGGCCACCAGCGTGGTCTCGGAACCGTCCATCGAGCGGAGTGCCGCAGCCGCGGTCTCCGGGAGGCCCGACTCGGCGAGCAGGGCCAGTTGGCTGTCCAGGACGACCCCGGCGGCGCCACCGGCGACGGCTGCCGCCGCGGTACGGGGGCCGATGCCGCCGCAGGCCCAGACCGGGAGGTCCACACCGGGCTCGGCGAGCAGTCGCTGGAGTAACACGAAGGTGCTCAACTCGCCCACCCGGCCGCCGCTTTCGGCACCGCGGGCGATCAGTCCGTGCGCACCGGCGCGGACCGCGGCCAGGGCCTGGTCCGGGTCGGTGACCTCGACCAGCACGCGGTGCTCCGCGGCGACCTCGCCGATCTGCCAGGCGGCGTCCGGGGCGAGGACGACGGTGTGCGGGGTGGCTCCACCGCCTGCCGTGAGGTCAGCGGGACCGATCCGGCAGTGGGGTCCGACCCGTACCCCGAAAGGGCCAGGGGACCAGCGTCGGATTCGCGCCAGGGCCTCTCTGGCTCTTCGGTCGCCCATTCCCAGGTCCAGTACCCCCAGCCCGCCGGCACGGCTCACGGCCGCCGCGAGTCGGGCATCCGGTTCATGGAACGGAGTGATTCCAATGATCATTTCGGCGGCGCGCGCGACAGGCGTCATGATTCTCCGAATAAACGGTGAAACTGCACGGTGGGGGGTTTCGGCCGGGGGCGCCGAATGTAATCGCAGAGGCGCGAGATGGCTGATGGAAAGCTAGCCCCCCGGTTACTCGTCGGTCAACAACGCCAAGGCAAGCAACTGGTTGACAGAAGTGATCCGGCCAGCCGGAAACCGGTCCCCAAACAACCGAAAACCCTGCCAATTTCCTTCAGAGGGCACACCACTCGGACCGCAGTGGCGCAAGCGGTCCAAAAGCCCCCGCTATTCATCCGAGGCTCACAGTCCCGAAACACCACTGACGGCGGGACGGAATTATGTAAACGTTGGGTGTCGATGCCTCCTCGCATAAGCCGCGCTAGGTTGGCATCCATGAGCACACCGCGTGACCTGATGATCGTCGCCATGGATGTCGCACCCGACCGCCCGGTCGAGACGGGTGATCTTTCGCTCGCGCTCGCCGGTGCGGAGGTGATCGACCTCATCGCCGCCGAAGCCGTGACGCTGGACGGCGACCTGATCGTGCCGAACCCTCAACTCCCCTTGGAGGACGGCCTGTTGGACCAGGCCGCGACCTCGCTCGTGCGGGAGACGCCGTACGAGTCGGTCGAGGACTGGCTGTGGCGGCGGGGGCACAGCCTCTCCTCCGCCTATCTCGCCGCGCTGGAGGCGGAGGGGCTGGTCGCCCGGCAGCGCGGGCGCTGGATCCCAGTCCGCACCGGCAAGACGGCCCTGGTCGACTCCCCGGCGCGCAGCCGCGCGGCGGACCGCTGGGCCCAGGGTGAACCCGTCCTCGCCCAGCTCGCCGCCGCCGCCGGGATCCGCGAGGTGTCGGACGAGGACTCGGCCAAGGTCACCGACGAGTCGCTGGACACGGTCATCGCCGTCGTCCATGACGCGGTGACGGAGCTGGAGGCGGTACGGCAGCGGAAGAGTGTCGAGGACGCGGCGTACGACAACGTGTGGCGCGGGATGTGACGGCGACTTCTCGGCTTCGAGGTGCGGCAACTGGCGATGAGACAGAGCCAGTTGAGTGTCCTGAGTGTCAGGTGACGCCACGTCAGTAATGGTGGCACAAGCCCAGCGCCGAGCCTAGAGCGAGGGACGGCGCCCGCTACCCGCGTTCACCGGGACGAAGCCGTCCCGGACCGGACCGTCATCGGGACGAAGCCCGCCCCGGACGCGATCGTCACCGAGACGAAGCCGCCCTCGACGGGATCGTCACCGGGACGGAGCCGCCCCCGACGGGATCGTCACCGGGACGAAGCCGCCCCCAGCGGGATCGTGACCGTGAAGACCGTCGCGCCGGGCTCGGACGTCAGCTCCACGGTGCCGCCGTGCGCCTTCGCCAGCGACCGTGCCACCGCGAGGCCCAGCCCGCTGCCGCCCCGGTCCCGGGTGCGGGCCTTGTCGACCCGGTAGAAGCGGTCGAAGACCCGGGCCCGGTCGTCCTCCGGGATACCGGGGCCCGCGTCGGCGATCTCCACCGACGCCGTGCCGGCCGCGACCGACAGCGTCACCGACACCTCCGTCCCGGGCGGGGTGTGCACGGCCGCGTTGGTCAGCAGGTTGTCCAGCACCTGCCGGATGCGGACCGGGTCCACGCGCAGCCGTACCGGACCCTCCCCGACCTCGACCGTCAGCGGGCGGTCCGGGTGCCCCGCGCGGAAGGCGTCCGCCGCCTGGTGGACCAGCTCCACCAGGTCCGCGTCCTCCGGCCGCAGCGGAGTCTCCACGTCCGCCGCGTCGAGGCGGGCCAGCAGGAGGAGGTCGTCGAGGAGGATGCCCATGCGGGCGGCCTCGGCGCGCAGCCGGGCCAGGTGCTTGTCGCGCTCCTCGGGGACGTTCGCCGCCGCGTACTGGAACAGGTCCGCGTAGCCGCGCACCGACATCAGCGGCGTCCGCAGCTCGTGCGAGGCGTCCGCGACGAACCGGCGCAGCCGCTGCTCGGCCTCCGCGCGCACCGCGAGGGAGTCGTCGATGTGCTCCAGCATCGTGTTGAACGCGGTGCGCAGCTCCTCCACCTCGGGCCCGCCGTCGCCCCGCTCGGCGCGCAGCGGCAGCCGGGCCGCCGACTCGGTGAGGTCGTGCGAGGCGATGCCGTGGGCCGTCGTCGCCATGTCGCTGAGCGGCCGCAGCCCGCGCCGCAGCAGGTTGCGCCCTATGACCACCAGCACCAGCAGCGCCAGCGCGAACGCCACCACCTGTACCGTGACCAGCTGCCGTACCGTGCCCTGCACGTCCGCCAGCGGGGCGGCGCTCACCAGGACCACGCCGGGGTCGACCTGGCAGGCCCGCAGCCGGTAGGTGCCCTCGCCGTCGATCGTCACCGTGCGGGAGATCTCCGTGGTGGAGTGCGCCATCGTCTTGGCGAGGGCGGTGAGCGCGCTGGTGTCGTCCGGTACATCGGATGGCTCGCGCAGTTTCGCGGTCGTGCCCTTGACGTCGTAGACCGCCGTGTACCAGCCGTAGTACGGCTTGTCCTGGACGATGCCGTGCACCTGGGCGTCCTTGGACTGGACGACCTGGACGAGCTTCATCTGGTCGCTGACCTGGCGTTCCAGATAGTCCCGCATGTACATCGTCAGGGCCGTGCCGACGACCGCGAACACGATCAGGGACAGCACGCCGACGCCCAGTGCGAGGCGGGTGCCCAGACGGACCCGGCGCCAGTTGTGGCGCAGTCGTCGGATCATTCGGCGGCCTGCCGGATCACATAGCCGAAGCCGCGCACGGTGTGGATCAGCGGATCGTGCCCCTCGTCGAGCTTGCGGCGCAGGCGGCTGACCACCAGTTCCACCACATTGGAGCGGCCACCGAAGCCGTACTCCCACACATGGTCGAGGATCTGCGCCTTGGTGAGCACGGTCGGCGACTTGCGCATCAGGTAGCGCAGCACCTCGTACTCGGTCGGGGTGAGCGTGACGAGCTGCTCGCCGCGGCGCACCTCGCGGGTGTCCTCGTCCATCGTGAGGTCCGCGACCCGCAGCACCGAGCGCGGGAACCCGGGCCCGGCGCTGCGCCGCAGCACGGTCCGCAGCCGGGCCATCAGCTCCTCCACCGCGAACGGCTTGACCAGGTAGTCGTCACCGCCCCGGGTCAGCCCCGCGACCCGGTCGGCGACCGCGTCCCGCGCGGTGAGGAACACCACCGGCACCATCGTCCCGGAGCGCCGCAGCCGGTCCAGCACACCGAAACCGTCCAGGCCGGGCAGCATCAGGTCGAGCACCACGATGTCCGGTGCGAACTCGGCGGCCACGGTCAGCGCCTCCTCACCGGAGTACGCGCACGCGGCCTCCCAGCCCTCGTACCGGGCGACCGTCGCGACAAGGTCGGCGATCGGCGGGTCGTCGTCCACGACGAGGAGTCGTACTTTGTCCACCCGCTCATACTGCGCCACCCACCGATCGACGCCAGACCCGCGGCACCGCCACACCCACATCGATAACCACTTGAAAGTTCTTCGACAGGAAAACGACAGCCCTCCGAGGTCAAGCTCGTCTCCCAGGACCCGATCAAGGAGCTGCCGTCCGTGACGACCGTCCAATCACCCCCTGCGCCCCCCACGGCGATACGCCCCAGGGTGGTGGCCCGCACGGGCCTGTACGCCGTGCTGGCCGCGAACGTCGCCGTGGTGACCGTCTTCTTCGCCCAGGCCGGATTCGCGTCGAACACGCTGATCGTCATCGGCCGCCTCCTCGGCCTCTACGGCGCGCTCGTCATGGCCTTCCAGCTGCTGCTGGTGGCCCGCCTGCCCTGGCTCGACCGCCGCATCGGCATGGACCGGATGACCTCCTGGCACCGCTGGACGGGCTTCGCCCTGCTCTGGACGCTGCTCGGGCACCTCGTGTTCATCGCCTTCGGCTACGCGGAGGGCACCGACACCGGGCCCGTCGGCGAGGTCGTCGACCTCGCCGAGACCACCGAGGGCATCCTGCGCGCGCTCGTCGCCTTCGCCCTGATCCTCGTCATCGGCGCGACCTCCGCCCGCTACGCGCGACGCCGACTCGCCTACGAGACCTGGCACTTCATCCACCTCTACACCTACGTCGCGGTGGTCCTCGCCTTCACCCACCAGGTCGCGGTCGGTACGACGTTCACCGCGTCGCCCGCCGCCACGACGTACTGGTACGCGGTGTGGGGCGTGGCCCTCGGCTCGGTCGCACTGGGCCGCGTGATCCTCCCCCTCTGGCGCAACCTCCGCCACCAACTCCGCATCGAGGCGGTCGTCCCCGAGTCCGACAACGTCGTCTCGATCTACATCACGGGCCGCGACCTCCACCAACTCCCGGCCCAGGCAGGCCAGTTCTTCCTCTGGCGCTTCCTGACGAAGGACCGCTGGTGGCAGGCCAACCCCTTCTCCCTCTCGGCCGCCCCCGACGGCACGCGCCTCCGCCTCACCGCCAAGACCGCCGGTGACGGCACGGCGGCCCTGCGCCACCTCAAGGTCGGCACCCGCGTCTTCGCCGAGGGCCCCTACGGCGCCTTCACCACCCTGCACCGCAGGAAGGCGGAGTCCGTGCTCATCGCGGGCGGCGTCGGCGTCACCCCGATCCGCGCCCTGCTGGAGGACCTGGAGGGCCACGCGGTCGTCATCTACCGCGTCTCCGCCGAACGTGACGCCGTCCTCTACGGCGAACTGGCCGAGCTGGCCCGGGCCAAGGGCGCCGAACTGCACCTGCTCACCGGCCCGCCCGTCCCCGACAAGCTCGCCCCGCGCGAACTGGCCCGCCTCGTACCGGACATCGCCGACCGCGACGTCTTCCTCTGCGGACCGCCGCCGATGATGAACGCGGTGTTGCGCAGCCTCGGCGACATCGGCGTGCCCAAGCAGCAGATCCACTTCGAACGCTTCAGCCTGGCGGGATGAGAGAACTATCGTGAAGCGAGTCATACCTGTCCTGGTGCTGTCCGTCGCGGGGTTGATCCCCGTGTGGCGCTACGAGCCGTCCATCGGGACGACGACGAGCACGACGACCACCACGGAGGCGGTCTCGACACCGACGCCGACTCCTACGGCCACTTCGTCGTCCGGGTCCTCGTCGACGCCGTCCACGTCCTCGAAGAAGGTCGTCCAGGGCACTGCGATCAACACCGACAAGGGCACCGTGCAGGTCCAGGTGACCTTCGAGGGCGACAAGATCAGCGCCGTCAGCATGCTCCAGCAGCCGAACCATCCGCAGACCACCGCGGCCGTCCCGGTGCTGATCGAGGAGACCCTCAAGGCGCAGAGTTCGAAGATCGACACGGTGTCCGGCGCCACGATCACCAGCGACGCCTACGTCCAGTCGCTCCAGGCCGCCATCGACGCCAAGGGCGCGTGAAATGCGGCGAGTTGAGCATGTGATGGGCTTCCCGGTGTCGTTGCGCGTCGACGACGAGGGCATCGGCGACGAGGTGGCGGACGCGTTGTTCGCCTGGCTGCGCGAGGTCGACGCCCGCTTCAGCCCGTTCCGCCCGGACAGCGAGGTCTGCCGCCACGGCCGCGGGGAGCTGCAACTCCCCGATCTCAGCGCGGACTTGACCGAGGTGCTCGACCTCTGTGAGCAGTACCGGGTCGCGACCGGCGGCGCCTTCGACGTCCGGCTGCCCGGCCGGCCCCTCGACCCCTGCGCGGTGGTCAAGGGCTGGTCGGTGCAGCGGGCGGCGGAACTCCTCGCCGCCGCCGGCGCCCGGCGCTTCATCCTCAACGCCGGTGGCGACGTGGTCGTGGCCGGCGGTCCGTGGCGGGTGGGCGTACGGCACCCCGAGCACGCCGACCAGTTGTGCGCGGTCCTGGAGTTGACCGACGGGGCGGTGGCGACCTCGGCGCGCTACGAGCGCGGCGACCACATCGTCGACGGCCGCACCGGCACTCCGGCGACCGGCCTGCTCAGCATCTCCGTCGTGGCCGCCTCGCTCACGGAGGCGGACGCCACGGCCACCGCGGCCTTCGCGATGGGCCCGGAGGGCGTCGACTGGGCCGCCGCCCGGCCCGGCTGCGAGGTGTTCGCGGTCGACGCGGAGCGCCGGGTCCGCCGTACGCCGGGATTTCCGGTGGCGACTGCGGTGGCTGCTTAGAGTTACGGCTGTTTCACCCACGACATGCGGAAGGGCCGCCGGGTTACCGGCGGCCCTTCCTGTCGGGGAATGTGGCTGGGGGAGTGGTGCGGGGGAGTGGATCAGCTGACGTCGGAGGCGTCCAGGCGGTACAGGCCGCTGCTTGTCGACGAGGTCGAGGTCGTCGAGGAACTGGAGCTGTACGCCGAGGACTTGACCGCCGTGCCGTGGGCCTTGACCCAGGTGGCGATCGCGGAGTTGGTGCCCTGGCCGCCGTCGCTGCTGACGATGATGTAGTGCAACTTGCCGGACTTCACCAGGGACTTGAGCTTGGCGAGGGTCATCGCGTTGTCGCTGCCGGACCAGCCGCCCATGGAGATGACGGGCTGACCGGACTCCAGGATGATCGAGGACGCCGTCTGGTCGGTGGACACCGCCAGCAGCCAAGTCGCGCCGTCCTGGTGCTTCTTGAGGTACGTGATCATCTCGGACGAGACCTGGGAGCCGCCGCCCATACCGCCACCGGCCGACTGCGTACCGGACTCGGATGTGGACTCGGAGGTGGATCCGGACTCGGTGCCTGCCTCGGTCGTACCGGTCTTGCCGGTCGAGGAACCGCTGCCCGAGGGAGCCGTACCGGACGGCGGTGTGCCCATCTTGCCGGAGCTTGAGCCCGAACCGCTGGGCTTCGTACCGGACTTGGTGCCGCTCGGCGCGCCGCCCATACCGCCACCGCCGCCACCGCCCATGCCGCCACCCGTGCTGGGACCGGCCGTCGGGTTGGTGCCGTTGGTCGAGGAGGTGGCCGCCGAGACCGAGTAGGCCGCGGGACCGGCGAGCAGGGCGACGACGGCGGCCAGCGCCGCGAAGCCCATCAGGCGGTGGCGCTTGGTGAACCGGCCGACCAGCAGGCCGAGTACGGAGGCGATGCCCGCCACGGCGACGACGATCTCCGCGACCGTGTACACCGTGCCGGAGCCGGAGACCCGCTGGAGCAGGACGACCGCCCAGACGGAGCTGGCCGCGATCGCCGCCGGCAGCACCCAGGCCCTCCCCCAGTCTCGGCTTCGCTCGACCGGGGGGACCCCCACGGCCGCCGAGCCCTCACGGAAGGCGCGGTACAGCAGCACCCCGCCCGCACCGGCCAGGGCCGCGATACCGGGCGCCATGGCGGTGACGTAGTACGGGTGGAAGGTGCCCTCGGCGAGCGAGAAGGTCAGGAAGTGGACGACGAACCAGCCGCCCCAGAGCATCAGCGCGGCCCGCTTGGCGTCCGTGCGGGGAGCGCGGCCACGCAGTACCAGGCCGCCGACGAGCGCGATCGCGGCGAAGGGGATCAGCCAGGAGATCTGGCCGCCCATGATCTCGTTGAACATCCGGTACAGGCCCGAACTGCCGCCGAACGAAGCCCCGTTGCCCTGCGAGCCGACCGAGGAGCTGGCGCCGAAGATGCGGCCGAAGCCGTTGTAGCCGATGACCAGGTCCCAGACCGTGTTGTCGGTCGAGCCGCCGATGTAGGGGCGGGAGGACGCGGGGATCAGGTCGACGATCACCATCCACCAGGCGCTGGAGACGATCAGCGCGACGGTGGCGACGGCGAGGTTGCGGATGCGCTTGCCGAGGGAGACGTTCGTCGCCCAGAGGTAGACGAGGAAGAACACGGGCAGGACGACGTACGCCTGCATCATCTTGGTGTTGAACGCGAAGCCGATCGCGACCGCGGACCAGACCAGCGGCATCAACCTGCCGTTGCGGACGGCCTTCATGAGGGCCGCCGCGCCGATCATCATCAGCAGGACGAGGATCGGGTCCGGGTTGGTGTCGCGGGTGATGGCGACGGTGATCGGGGTGAGGGTGAGGACGATCGCCGAGATGGTGCCCGCGACGGCGCCGAAGTCACGCTTGACCTGGCGGTACAGGATGGCGACCGAGCCGGTGCCGGCCGCGACCATCGGGAGCATCAACTGCCAGGTGCCGTAACCGAATACGCGGGCGGAGAGGCCCATCACCCACAGGGCGAACGGTGGTTTGTCGACGGTGATGAAGCTGCCGGAGTCGAGCGCGCCGAAGAAGAACGCCTTCCAGCTCTTGGTGCCGCTGTAGACGGCCGCGTCGTAGAAGGTGTTGCCGGTGATCGAGGTCAGGTTCCAGGCGTAGAGCGCCGTGGCGAGGAGCAGGATGCCCCACAGGGTCGGGCGGGCCCAGCGTGGGTCGTCCTCCGGGCCCGTGAAGAGCCTTCTGGCACGGGCCGCGACACCGCCGTCGGCGGGCGGGCCGGCCCGGTGCGAGCGCCGGGCGTCTTCCTGACTGGGGGGCGGGGCGAGGGTCGTCATGACGCGTACTCCAGGTGTTCCGCGGAAGAGGCGGGCGCCCCGACGGGCAGGACAGGGGTGGTGGTGCGGGTGCGGCGGGGTACGGCGGCGATGCGGGCGCGGCCGGTGACGGTCTGCTTGAACATCCGGCGCATGCCCTTGAGGTCGTCGAGGGCGGTGCGGACGATGTCGACACGGCTGTCGGGGTCGTCGATCCAGTCGACCGGGACCTCGTGGATACGGAGCTTGTTGCGCTGGGCGAGGACGAGCAGTTCGGTGTCGAAGAACCAGGCGGTGTCCTCGATGTGCGGGGCGAGCGCCCGGAACACCTCGGTGCGGACGGCCTTGAAGCCGCACTGCGCGTCCGAGAAGCGGGCCGCGAGGCCTGCCTTGAGGAGGAGGTTGTAGGAGCGGGAGATGAACTCCCGCTTGGCACCGCGCTGGACCGCCGACTGCCGGTGCAGCCGGCTGCCGATGGCCACGTCGCTGTGGCCGGACAGGAGCGGGGCGACCAGCGGCAGGAAGCCTTCGAGGCCGGTGGACAGGTCGACGTCCATGTACGCGACGACGTCCGCCTCGGACCGGCTCCACACCTGCTTCAGCGCGCGGCCCCGGCCCTTGGCGTCGAGGTGCACGGCGTGCACGTGCGGCAGCCGCTGGGTGAGGTCGAGCGCCTCCTGCCAGGTGGCGTCGGTGCTCGCGTTGTCCGCCACGGTGATCGTGAACGGGAACGGGAAGGACGTTTCGAGGTATGCGTGGAGACGGCCGACACTGCCGGCGAGGACGTGCGCCTCGTTGTACACCGGCACCACGATCTCGACCGACCGCTGCCGGACGCCTCCCGCGTTCTGTTCGTTCATGACGGTGACTTTCCGGTCCCCGTCTGTGGCGTTGCTGAGCCTTCACTGAGCGGCCGATGAGAATCAGCGGACTCACAGGTAGTGCACAGCGCCCTCAGGCCGGGCCCCAATGCTGGGGCCCGGAAAGGCAGTTCGGACGGGGTGCCGGGGGCTTCGGAGGGCGTCTTCAGATGGGCTGGGGTTCGAAGTCCCAGTCGGGTGGTTCCGCTGCGCCGGTCGACAGCGCGTCCTCGCAGGCCCGTACGAGCGGATGGTCGGCGCCCACGGCGTTCGTCATGCCCCGCAGTGCCTGCTCGATCAGCCGGGCCCCGGTGGCCCGGTCGCCGTGGGCCACCGAGGCCGTCAGCTCGGCGGACTCGGTGGGATCGCCGTGCGAGCGCAGGAAGGACGCGTGGTCGGCCTGGACCATCAAGGTCATACGCGGCTACCGACCGGTCAACAGCGCTTTCCGGCCGCCGGCGACCGATCACGACCGGTCATGCCGAGCCGGATCCCGCCAAGTTCCCGCAACACTCGCGGTCTAGACTCTGCCCCCAGTGGCCTGCGACCGTGGCCGAGAACGGGCAGTTTCTGCCAAACCCGAAGGGTATTCGGCGTTTTGATACGGATAGATTCAGTCACCAAGCGGTACCCGGACGGCACGGTGGCGGTCGACCAACTGTCCCTGGACATACCGGACCGCTCGATCACCGTCCTCGTCGGCCCCTCCGGCTGCGGCAAGACGACCACGCTGCGCATGATCAACCGGATGATCGACCCCAGCGAGGGCACGATCTCCCTGGACGGCGCGGACATCACCAAGCAGCCGGTCAACACGCTGCGCCGGTCGATGGGTTACGTCATCCAGAACGCCGGACTCTTCCAGCACCGGACGATCGTCGACAACATCGCGACCGTGCCCCGCATGCTCGGCTGGGGCAAGGAGAAGGCCAGGGCGCGGGCCACCGAACTCATGGCACGGGTCGGCCTCGACGCCGCCCTCGCCAAGCGGTACCCGTACCAGCTCTCCGGCGGCCAGCAGCAGCGCGTCGGCGTCGCCCGCGCACTCGCCGCCGACCCGCCGGTGCTGCTGATGGACGAGCCGTTCTCGGCCGTCGACCCCGTGGTCCGCAAGGGGCTTCAGGACGAACTCCTGCGGCTGCAGGGCGAGTTGGGCAAGACGATCGTCTTCGTCACCCATGACATCGACGAGGCGATCAAGCTCGGCACGATGGTCGCGGTGCTGCGCACCGGCGGCAAGCTCGCCCAGTTCGCCCCGCCCGCCGAGCTGTTGTCCGACCCGGCCGACGCCTTCGTCGAGGACTTCCTCGGCGCCGACCGCGGCATCCGCCGCCTCTCCTTCTTCTCCTCGGCCGGTCTGGACCTCAAGACCTCCCCGATCATCGCCGTCGACTCCACCGCCGAGCAGATCGCCGAACGCACCACCCCCGACGTGCCGTACCTCCTCGTCACCGACCTGGACGGCAAGCCGCTGGGCTGGAGCGAGCCCGGCGCGCTGAGGGCCGGAGCCGTCGACACCGCTCAACTCCTCGCGTACGGCCGCCCGTTCGAGGCCGGCAAGGACTCGCTGCGGGCCGCGCTGGACGGGGCGGTGCTGTCGCCCACCGGATGGGCGGTCGGCGTGGACGGCACCGGGCGCGTGGTCGGTGTCGTCTCGCAGGGGGCCGTGGGCGAGGCGATCCGGAGCGCGCACGCGGCGGGTCGCAGCGGCGCGAAGGTCGCCGGATGAACGACTGGTTCCGCATCCCCAGCGACCTCCAGAACAGCTACCTCGGTCTGATCGGCCTGCACCTGCGCGAGGCCGTGATCCCGGTGCTCGTCGGGCTCGTGGTCGCGCTGCCCATCGCCCAACTCTGCGTGCGGCTGCGCTGGTTGTACCCGCCGGTGCTCTGGGTGACGACCGTGCTCTACGCGATTCCCTCGCTGGCCTTCTTCGTCGTCCTCATCGACTACACCGGCCAGACCGAGACCACCGTGATGATCCCGCTCGGCGTCTACAGCCTCGTGGTGTTCGTCCCGGCCATCGTGGACGGCGTCCGCTCGGTGCCCCAGGAGACCCTGGACGCGGCCACCGCGATGGGCCTCGGGCCCGTACGCCGGTATCTCCAGGTGCAGTTGCCGATCGCCGTGCCCGCGATCATCGCCGGGCTGCGGGTGGCGACCGTCTCCAGCATCTCCCTCGTCAGCGTCGGCATGCTGATCGGCAACCAGGGCGCGCTGGGCAATCTCCTCAACGACGGCCAGATCTACCACCAACCGCGGCTGATCTGGCTCTCCGTGATCACCACGGCCGTCCTCGCCATCGTCGTGGACGCCGTCCTGGTCGGCGTACGCCTGCTCCTCACGCCCTGGATGCCGCGCGGCACCCGCAAGGCCCGCCCCGCCGAGGACCGGCCGGAACCGGCCGAACTCGCACTGGAGGACGCAGCCCGGTGAACGTACTCCACTACATCAACCTGTTCTTCAGCGACAGCACCCACTGGCACGGCTACGACGGCATCCCCACCCGTCTCGCCGAGCACGTCCGGTACTCGCTGATCGCGCTCGCCATCGCCGCCGCCATCGGCCTCCCCGTCGGCCTGCTGACCGGCCACACCGGACGCGGCGGCAACACTCTCTCGCTCATCGCCACCGCCGCCCGCGCCCTGCCCAGCTTCGGCCTGCTGGTGCTGATGTTCGTGCTGATCGGCTTCGGCCTGGTCCCGGTGATGATCCCGCTGGTCGTCCTCGCCGTACCGCCGATCCTGGTCACCACCTACGAGGCGATGCGCTCCGTCGACCCGTCACCGGTCGACGCGGCCCGCGGCATGGGCATGAACGAGGCGAACATCCTGTTCCAGGTGGAACTCCCGGTCGCCCTCCCGCTGATCCTCAGCGGCCTGCGCTCGGCGGCCATCCAGATCGTCTCCACGGCCACCATCGCGGCCTACGTCAGCCTCGGCGGCCTCGGCCGCTACATCATCGACGGCCTCTACCAGCGGAACTACGAGAAGGTCGTCGGCGGTGCCACCCTCGTCGCCGGGATGGCACTGGTGACGCTCGGACTCTTCTGGGGCATCGCACGGCTCGCGGTGTCGCCGGGGGTTCGTAGGAGCAACTGAGCCGCGCTGAACGCACAGTTGGGGGGAGCGGCCACCGGCCCTCCCCCCAACTCTCTTTCCGCCGCTCTCAGTTCTCCGTGCGCGCCAGCGCCAGCTCCAGTACGACCAGCAGCGCGTCCCGCACCGAGCCCCGCTCGCGCGCGTCGAAGGCGATCACCGGGACCCGCTCGTTGACGTCGAGCGCCCAGCGGACCTCGTCCAGGGAGTGCTCGATCTTGCCGTCGAAGGCGTTCAGGGCGACCGCGAACGGGATCTGCTTGTGCTCGAAGTAGTCGACCGCGGCGTAGCAGTCGTCGAGCCGCCGGGTGTCGACGATGACGAGACCGCCGACCGCGCCCTCCACGATGTCGTCCCACATGAAGCCGAACCGGTCCTGCCCGGGCGTACCGAAGAGGTACAGCTTCAGGGTCGGGTCGATGGTGATGCAGCCGAAGTCCATCGCCACGGTGGTGGTGGTCTTGCGCGGGGTGTGGGACAGGTCGTCCACGCCCGCCGCGACCTCGGTGATGGCGGCCTCGGTGGTGAGCGGCTCGATCTCGGAGATCGCGCCCACGGTGGTGGTCTTGCCCACGCCGAAGCCGCCCGCGACGACCATCTTCACCGGCAGCGGCGGTCGTACGACGGTCTGCGCAGCCGCACCGCGGGCGACCGGTTCAGTCGGTGTCACGGAGTACTCCCCGGGAGTTGGGGATGGCGCGGAGGCCATCGATGACCCTTCGCAGGACGGTTGCGTCATGGGTGATGTCGGAGTTGGGCACGTGCACCGTCAACTGCCCGGCGGCACGCAGGTCTTCGGCGAGGACCCGCACCACGTTCAGGTGCAGCCGCAGCCGGGCCGCGATCTCCGCGAGGGACTGCGGCTGCCGGCACGCGGCCACGATGTCGTGCTGCTCAAAGGAGAGCCGGTCGAGCACCTCAAGACCGGCGGCCGTGGCCACCACCTGGGTCTCGACCGGGATCGGCCGCCCGGAGGCGGCCGCGTCCGCGCCCGCCACCCGGCCCGCGGTGACCAGGAACGGCCGTACGGCGGAAGGCTTGCGCACCGGATCACGATCCGGGGGTGTGGCCCCGTCCGCGCCGGCACCGCTCGGAGTGCGGCCGTCGGGCATGAGTGGCTGTTCCTCTCTCGACCGGTCGGGGACCGGTCACCGAGCCGAAGCGGCGCCGACGCTGTTCTTCAGCTGGAGCACCAGCTGGGGGTTGAGCGCGGAACCGGCACGGTTGGCGAACAGCGTCATCTCGTAGGCGATGTTGCCGAGCTTGGCCTCCTTGTCGGTGACGACGCCGAGGACGGCGCCGCTGCCGATCGCGGAGACGAGGACGTGGCCGCCCTCCAGGTCGATGATGACCTTGTTCAGGCCGCCGAGACCGTAGTTGCCGGAGGCGCCGGCGGCCAGGCTGGTGATGCCGGAGACGATGGCCCCGAGGCGCTCCGAGTGGGCGTGCTCACGCAGTTCCGCCACGGCGATCAGCAGACCGTCGGAGGACACCGCGATGGCGTCGACGACACCCGCGGTCTCTGTCGCGAAACGGTTGAGCAGCCAGTTGAAATCGGCCGCCGCTGCCTGCAGATCGGCCGGCGTGGTGCCCCCCGTGGGAGTGTCACCTGTCGACGTACTCACTGCTCCGCTCCTTTCGGGAGGTGGTTCTGGTCGTGCGGGTGGTTCGCGTCCGGGGGGCGCAGGCCCGTGAGGGTGTCGCTGTCGCGATGTGCCTGCTCCACGGCTGCCTCGAACTCTTCGAGGGCCGAGCGGACGGCGTCCGCGTCGGCGGGCCGGGGGGCCTGCCGGGCGGCTTGCTGGGCGGCGTCGTCGGCGCCCGTACGTAGGGTCGCACCCCGGACCCGGCGCCGTAGCGGCCGGGATCCTCCGGCGGCGTCGTCGGGGGCGGTGGCGGACTCGTCCGCCGGGGCGTGGTGGGTGGTGACGGGCGGGGCCGCCGCGGCGGGCCTCTGCGCGGTCTCGTACCGGGAGACCCTGCGGGGGAGCGGGGTGGGCTCGTCATCGGCGTGCATGTGCTCGGGTGTGCTCGGCTCGGGCCTGCTCAGGGTGATCGACGGGCGTGGACCGGAGTCCGAGTTGGCCCAGGAAGGGGCCGGACGGGCGTGGTCCTGGGCCGAGTTGACGGCACCCGCCCCCGCGGCGGCGGACGTGAGCGCCTTGTCCGACCCCGCGTGTGCTCCCGCCGGACCGCCGGAGGCCAGCGCGCTCATGCGCAGCAGCAGCGTCGCCGGGATGGTGATCTCGGACGTCACACCGCCGCCCGGGGTGCGGGCGAGGGTGACGTCGATGTCCCAGCGGCGGGCGAGCGTACCGACCACGAACAGGCCCAGCACCTTCGTCGGCACCAGGTCGAGACGCTCGCGGCGGATCAGCCGGGCGTTCTCCTCGGCGATACGGTCGGCGCTCATCCCGAGTCCGTGGTCGGCGACCACGATCAGCGCGTCGTCGCCGTCGGTGCGTACGACCACCTCGACGGGGCTGCCCGCGGGCGAGAACGAGACCGCGTTCTCCAGGAGTTCGGCCACCATCAGGGTGAGGTCGCCGATGATGTCGGGCTCCACCATGACCTCGGTGTCGGCCCGCAGGCTCACCCGCTGGAAGCCCTCGATCTGGCCGAGCGCGGCCCGTACGACGTTGGTGAGTTCGGTGGGTCCGCCGTCCAGCACGGTCTCGCGGATGCCGGCCAGCAGCATCAGGCTGTCCGCGTTGCGGCGCAGACGGACGGCGATGTGGTCGATGGAGTAGAGGCGCTCCAGCAGTGCCGGGTCGGTCTCACCGCGCTCCACCGCGTCGATCAGGGCGAGTTGACGGGTCGTCAGGTTGCTGACGCGGCGGCCGACGTTGCCGAACATCTCGGCGACGTTGCGGCGGCTGACCACCTGGCGGGCCAGCAGCGCGGCGGCCGTGGTCTGCACATGGTTGAAGGCCTCGGCGAGGTCGCCGATCTCGTCCTTCGCGGTGACCGGCATGTCGCGCAGCAGCGGCGGTCCGTCGTCCTCGGCGTCGTCGTCGGCGACGCGGGCGAGTTCACGGCCCGCGACGTCGGCGACCTGCTTCGCGGCAACGGTGAGCGCCTGCACGGGGCGGACCACCGAGCGGCGCACGATCACCACGAAGACGAGCCACAGCACGAAGCCGAGCAGCGAGAGGCTCAGCAGCAGTCCGGCGCGCCAGGAGGCGGAGCTGGACGCGCTGTCGGCGCGGACGGCGATCTGGTCGATGAGCGAGCCGGTGATCTTCAGCCGGCTCGCGGCCTGTTGCGGGTACGAGGGGTAGTCGCTCATGGCGTCCGCGAAGGCCTTGCGGACGGCGCCGGGCGACTCCGCCTGCAGCCCGCTGGGATCGATCTGCAGCTCGGCGTAGGCCTCGGCGATCTCCCGCTGCGCCGGGGTGTGCTCGATCCCGGAGAGCTGATCGGCCTGGTCCTCGGTGGCGAACCGGGCGAACCTGGCGGACTGGTAGGTGAAGAGGTCGTAGGAGCCGACCGCGTTGTTGTACTCGATGAGCGCGTTGCTGTCACCGGTCGTCGCCGAGAACACGCTGGTCTCGAACGAGCTGTGGGCGGCATCGGCCCGCAGCACGGAGTCCAGCAGGTTGCCGGTGAAGGTGGTGGCGAGGTTCGCGTTGTGTTCGAGGTCGAGCCCGTCGATCAGACCGTCGGAGGCGCTGGTGTACGCCGGGTCGATGTTGTCGGCGGGCAGATAGCTCTGCTCGACGGTGTCGCGCAGCGTCTCCAGGCCGTTGATCTCCTTCAACGCCTGGGCCTCGCTGGCCGGCAGCCGGTCGCCGAAGGTGTCGCGCACCTTCTCGACCTGCTTGTCCACGGCCAGTTGGGCCTTGCGGTAGGCGCTCTGCGAGGGAGTGCCGCCGTCGTTGGTGGCCTCGAAGCGGACGGAGAGCAGGATGGCCTGCTGGTGCTCCGCCTCCACGAGGTTCACCAGCTCGGCGACCTGCCCGCTGTCACGCACCAGTTGGGCCGCGTCGCTCGCGTCCGTCGACTGCCCGATCTCGTCCGAGATGAGATACGCCAGCAGCACCGCGACCACCGCGAGGGGTACGCCGACGAGCAGATTGAGCTTGCGCCTGAAGGGCCAACGGTCTGCGAAGCCCCGTATGGACACCAGGCCTCCTTCGTGGGGTGTTGTCACGGTACGCGCAGCGACACACGTGACTGTTTTTGATCCAAGCGGCCCCCGCACACCGCTGTGACCGATGCCAACTCCGGGGAGACTACCGTCTCTTTGAACGATCAAGTGCGTCGCCCTACGTCAAGAATCAATCACAAAGCGCCTGTGTTCATGACCGGTCTGTTTACGTTGCCTTCACAATTGGGCACTCATTGAGGCCAATCGGTGACCAGAGTTCTCTTGACTGACCAAGAACCGGCTGGATTGGATCAGCGGAGTGCGGTGTTCACGCCCCGCGCGTGGACGCCACAGCCATGCCTGCACGCCTGTGCCAACATCCAAACCCGGAACGGGAATTGTGACTTCTAAAGCGAAGAACAGCTGGTCCAGCACTAGGTACCCCGGCGCGGCCGCCATCGCGCTCGCCGCGACGGCTGCGCTTGTCACGGGATGTGGTTCGTCCTCCGACAGCAAGTCCGACGACCCGCTCTCGGGCGGCAAGGCCGGCGGCGACACGGTCGTCGTCGGTTCCAACAACTTCGCCGAGAGCATCCTGATCGCCGACATCTACGGCGAGGCCCTCAAGGCCAAGGGCGTCAAGGTCACTTACAAGCCGAACATCGGCAGCCGTGAGACGACCTACGGCCTGCTGAAGAACGGCACGATCACCGTGCTGCCCGAGTACAACGGCGCGCTGCTGGCCTACCTGGACCCGAAGGCCACCCCGGCGACCCTCGCCGCGACCACGGCCGCGATCGACGCCAAGCTGGACGCCAAGCTGACGCTGCTCGACGCAGCCGCCGCCGAGGACAAGGACACGGTCACCCTCAACGCGGAGACCGCGAAGAAGTACAACCTCACGTCCGACTCCTCCATCGCGGACCTCAAGTCCATCGCGAAGGACCTGGTCATCGGCGCCTCGCCGGAGTTCCAGACCCGGCAGCAGGGCCTGGTGGGCCTGAAGGCCGTCTACGGCCTGGAGTTCAAGTCCTTCAAGGCGCTGGACGCGGGCGGCCCGCTGACCGCTGCCGCGCTGAAGAAGAACACCGTGCAAGCGGCGGACCTCTTCAGCACGGACCCGACCATCGTCAAGGAGAAGCACGTCACGCTCCAGGACCCGAAGCGGCTCTTCGGCTTCGAGAACGTGCAGCCCCTGGTCTACAAGAGCGGCCTCTCCGCGGCCGGTGTCGCCGCCCTCAACGCGGTCTCCGCGAAGCTCGACACGGCGACCCTGCTGGACCTCGACACCCAGGTGGGCTCGCAGAACAAGGACCCGCTGGACGTGGCGAAGGCCTGGCTGAAGACGGCCGGCCTGGACTAGGACTTCTCCGGCCGGCGCGGGTGCCTCCGTTTCTCCGGGAGGCACCCGCGCCGTGCTCAGTACCCGACGTGGAAGGTCGCGTCCTGCTGTTCCGTGGCGGTCGAGATCGGGTCGATGCGCAGGACGTAGTTGGAGTGCCGGATGTACCGGGTCGGGTTGTTGTACGACCGGAAGGACGCCCACGAGGAGTTCGCGAGCCCCGCCGTCCGGTAGAACGTCGCGTCCCCGGCGAACGTCGACGTGCCGTCGTTCACGTCGAGTTGGAGCGCGTAGTTGTAGTGCCGCAGATAACGGGTCGGGTAGTTGACCGACTGGAAGGACACACCTGCGCTGTCCGCGAGACCCGGTACCAGGGTCCACTGCGAGTCGGTGTACGGGTCGAAGGCGTACTCGTCGATCCGGCCGATGAAATTGGAGTGCCGGACGTAACGGGCCGGATAGTTGTAGGACTTGAGCCGGTTCCAGGCGGGCGTGCCCCACTTGGTGATGAGGTTGTTGTACTCGGCCGTGGTGATCGGCTGGATGCCGCAGTGCTTGGAGTTGAGCGGCTGCGTGTAGAGCTTCTGGTCGACGGCCGTCCAGGTGCCGGCGGCGAGGCTGCTGGTCTGCCAGGCGTAGAAGACGCCGTTCGGGTCCCAGGTGTCACCCCACAGGTACCAAGTCGAGCTCGACGTAAGGGACTTGACCAGCGTCGGCGCCTCGGTGCCGTTGTGCGAGACCGCCGTGCTGAACTCGGTGAAGCTGCCGGGGTCGAGTGACGTGGACTTCGCGCCGACCAGCGTCGAATTCTTCTTGAAGTAGAGGTAGTTGACCCCGTTCACCCCCACGGCGAGGTCACCGTCGATGACGTCGTAACCGGGGTCGAAGAACACCTGCGGATCACTGGCCGTCACGAAGTCGCTCGTGTAATTGACCATGATGACGTTGTGGCCGCTGTCGTTGACGGCCGAGTAGATCACCCCGTACTGACCCCGCCCCGCGTCCCAGAAGGACTCCGGCGCCCAGGCGTGGGTGTCCAGGCTGTGCACCTTCATCCGCCGGTAGCCGGTGAAGGTGCGCAGGTCGGGGGAGTCCCAGACGTGGAGGTACTGGCTGACGTACGACCAGTCGGTGCCGTTGAGGTCGGTCGCGAGGACCACGAAGGTGCCGTCCTGCTTGCGCAGGATGAACGGGTCGCGCAGGCCGAGGGAGCCGGCGGTGGGGGTGGCGACGGGGGCGTTCTGGTTGAGCGGGGTCCACTCCAGACCGTCGGGGCTGACGGCCAGGTGCAGACCGTAGTTGGCGCCCAGGAACGTCGGCGACTCGGTGAAGTAGCACATGACGTAAGCCGAGTTGGTGGCCGCCTGCGCGCTGCCCGCGCCGAGGGTGAGCGCGCCGGTGGCCGCGAGGGGGACGGTCGCTGCCATGCCGAGGAACAGGCGGCGGGAGGGGTGGGGGAGAGGAGGGACGGCCATGTGTTCTCCAGGGGGATACGAGCGGCCCATTGATTCATATCGTTCGACATCCCGAACGGGGTTCGGTAAGTCGATCAGAAGGTAGAGATGGGGCGCGTGCGCGTCAATCACACGGTCGTGCTTGGCCGGTTCTCGCCGTTCACGTAGGTGCCCGCTAAGAAGCTCCTGTGTGGATCAGGAGTTCCGCCCGCGCCCGGGCCGCCGCCCCGACCGCCACCGCGTCACCGCCCAGCCGGGCCGGCAGCACCCGCACCGGGTGACCGCTCACCGGCGGCTCCAGCTCCAACGTCTCCTGTACGGCGGACTCGACCAGATCCCACGACCGGCTGACACCCCCGCCGATCACACACGTCGTGACATCCAGCAGCCCAGCCGTGATCAGCAGCGCACGGGCGACCCCGCGGCCTGCGTCCCGGTACACGGCGAGCGCGTCCGGGTCGCCGCCGTGGGCCGCCTCGGCGACCGCGCGGGCGGTACGGTCCACACCCGTCCGCTCCTTGTACCGCGCCGAGATCGACCGCCCCGACGCCAGCGTCTCCAGATGCCCTCTTCCCCCACACGTACACGGCAGTTCACCGAACCCGGGGACATGACCGATCTCGCCCGCCGCCCCGCGCGGCCCGTCGTAAAGGGCGCCATCCAGCCACAGTGCGCCACCCACCCCCGTGCCGAGCGTCATCCCGAGCACGTTCTCCGCACCCGCGACCGCACCCTTCGCGACCTCACCGCGCAGAAACGCGTTCACGTCGTTGTCGAGGAACGCCGGTACGCCCAGGGCCTGTTGGACGGTTGCCGTCACCTCGAACCCGGCCCAATTGCGAAAGGAGTCGCTGGCCACGAGGATCCGCCCGGCCCGCACATCCACGAGCCCCGCCGCGCCGACCCCGACCCCGAGCAACCGGGCGGGCGTACGGTCCAGCAGCAGCCGTAGCGCGGAGAGCGCGGCGGCGACCATGGCCGCCCCGCCCTCGCTCGCCGGGGTCGGCACCTCCGTGCGGTCCAGGACGTCGAGCCGGTCCGTGCACAGCACGACCTGGGTGGTCGTCCCGCCGATGTCGACGCCGACGATCACCTCGGGAGAGTCCGTCACGCGCCGGCCCCCGTCCCCAACGCCAACCGGCGCTCCCTGCGCTCTCGTTGGAGCACCGGATCGGGTACGGGCACGGCGGCGATGAGCCGGCGCGTGTACGCGGTCTCCGGGTTCAGCAACGTGCTCATGGTCGGCCCCTGTTCCTCGACGCGTCCGCCCCGCATCACGACGACCCGCCCCGCGAACTGCTGCACCACGGCAAGGTCGTGCGACACGAAAAGACACGCGAACCCGAGCTCCGCCTGCAACTCGGTGATCACTTCCAGCACGGTCTGCTGCACACTCACGTCCAGCGCGCTCGTCGGCTCGTCCGCGACCAGCAGCCGCGGTTCGAGGACCAGCGCCCGCGCCAGACTCACCCGCTGCCGCTGTCCACCGGACAGCTCACGCGGCCCGCGCCGCGCCAACTCCCGTGGCAGCCGCACCAGTTCGAGCACCTCGGCAACCCGCTCCCGCCGTTCGCCGGCCCCCATCCCACGCCGGTGCACCCGCAACGGCTCGGCCACACACTCGGCGACACTCATCCGCGCGTCCAACGAGGCCACCGGATCCTGCAACACCACACCGACCCCGGCCAACAGGGCCCGCCGCGCCCGCCCCCGCGCCTTGCGCAGATCGGCCCCGAAGAGCGAGACGCCTCCCGACTCCGGCGTGGCCAACCCAAGAGCGACCCGCGCGGCGGTCGACTTCCCGGACCCGGACTCACCGACGAGCCCCACGGTCTCACCGGCCCGCACGGTCAGCGACACCTCCTCCAGCGCCCGCACGGCACGAGGCCCCCGCCCGAACTGCACGCTGACATCCCGCAGTTCGACCACAGGCGCCCCCGCGACCTCCTCGCCCACGACACTCCCGCTCCCGCTCCCGCTCCCGCTTCCTGACACGGCGAGCCGAGGCACAGCCGCCAGCAACCGCCGCGTGTACTCATGCGTGGGCCGCAACAGCACGTCCTCCACCGCCCCCGTCTCCACGATCTCCCCCTCCAACATCACGGCGACCCGATCGGCGAAGTCGGCGACGACCCCCATGTTGTGCGTGACCAGCAGCACACCGGTCCCGGAGTCGGCGGCCAACGCCCGCAGCAGATCCAGGATTTCGGCCTGCACGGTGACGTCCAGCGCGGTGGTCGGCTCATCCGCGACCAGCAACCCGGGCGAGTTGGCGATAGCCATGGCGATGACGACCCGCTGCCGCTGCCCACCGGACAACTGGAACGGAAAGGCGGAGGCCCGCCGTTCAGGCTCGGGAATCCCGACCTTGCGCAGCAACGCGACGGCTTCGGCAGCAGCCTCCTGCCGGGAGACGTCCCGGTGATTCCGCACAACTTCCGCTATCTGCTTACCGATTCGGGTCAGCGGATCAAGCGCGGTGGCCGGCTCCTGGAACACCATCGAAGCCGTACGCCCCCGCAGCCGCGCGAGTTCGGCCTCGCCGGCCCCCACGACATCCGTACCGCCGACCGAAACGCCCCCGGAAGCACGGGCGTTACCGGGCAACAGCCCGAGCGCGGCAAGGGCCACGGTCGACTTCCCGGACCCGGACTCACCGACGAGGGCGAGCGTCTCCCCGGGCTCCACCCGCAATGACACCCCACGCACGGCGGGCACATCACCGCTCTCGGTGGAAAAGACGACGCCCAGATTCGCTATCTCCAGGATGCTGTTCATCCCCGTCCCCTCACATCGAAGGCATCGCGCAGCCCGTCGCCGATCGCGTTGAACGCGCACACCACGAGGATGATCGCGAGGCCCGGCGGCACGATCAGCCACCACCGTCCCGAGTACGCGGCCGTCAGTCCGGCCGAGAGCATGCCGCCCCAGTCGGTCGACGGCGGCTGAACTCCCAGCCCCAGATAGGACACATAGGCGACGAGCAGAATCGCGTCGGCGACCTGGAAGGTGGCGGCGACGACGATGGTCGACACCGAGTTGGGCAGGATGTGCCGAGCGATGGCCCGCCCATGGGTCCCGCCGATGGCGCGCAGGGTCAGCACATAGTCGCGTCTCTTCAACGTCAACGTCTCCGCCCGCACCAACCGCGAGGGCACCAGCCAGGACACCAACCCCAGAATCACGATCAGCCCCGGCACACCGGGCGTGGTGATGGCAGACACGACCAGCAGGATGAACAGCGCCGGGATGGCGATCCCCGCGTCCACGACCCGCATCATCACGGCATCGACCCAACCGCCCGCATACCCGGCGATCGAGCCCCAGAGAGTCCCGATCACGGTGGCAAGCACCCCGGCGGCAAGTCCGACGAGCAACGACACCTTCCCGCCATACATGAGCCGCCCCAACTCGTCATGCCCTACAGCATCGGTACCGAGCCAATGCGCTCCACTGGGACGGAGATTGACCTGCGTGAGATCGGTATGAACCTGATCGGTGGAGTAAAGCAGCGGCCCCACAAAGCAGAACAGAAAAAAGAGGACAACGACTACGAGACCGGCCACGGCAAGCTTGTTGCGCGCGAAGCGCGCACTCAGGGGCGCGGGGCTGTGTCGATTTGCGGCTCCGCCGCGGGGCGCGAGCAACCCCCACCGCCTGGCACTTTGAACACTCACGCCCGACCCCCCTTGACCCGAGGATCAACAACCCGCTGAACGACATCCGCGAGCAGTGTCCCCACCACAGTCGCGACGGAAATGACGAGCACGCACCCGAGGAGCACCGGGTAGTCCGAAGACTGAGCCGCACTCCAGAACAACAGCCCCATCCCCGGGTAGTTGAAGAGCTGCTCAACCACCAGCGCACCCCCGAACAACACCGGCACGTAATACCCCAACATCGCGATCACCGGCGTGAGCGAGTTCCGGAACACGTGCTTGAAGAGAATCGCCCGCTGCCGAGAACCCCCCGCCCGAGCAGTCCGCACGTAGTCCTCGGAAAGGTTCTCCAACGTCGAGGCCCGCATGTACCGACTGAACACGGCGACCATCGAGGCCGCCCCGGTCACCACGGGCAGCACCAACGCCACCGGATCGGCGAAGACCTGGGCCAACGTGTCTCCCTGCGGGGCCTGCGAGGGAAACCACCGCAGCATCTGCGTGAAGACGAGCACCAGCACAAGTCCCAGGAAATACACGGGAGTCGAGTACGCCACGAAACTCATCGTGGTGATCACGTAGTCGGCCGGCTTGTTCCGCCGCACCGCCTGCCACATGCCCAGCGGAATGGCGAGCACCAGCCCGAGAACCGCGGACAGCACGGTCAACACCAGGGTTTTCGGCAGGCGTTGCTCGATGAGCCGGGACACCGCCTCGTTGAGCGTGTACGACGTGCCGAGGTCACCGTGCAGCAACTGCCGCAGGTAGTACAGGTATTGGACGGGCAGCGGCCGGTCGAGCCCCTGGTCGTGGTTGAACAGCGTGATCTGCTGCGGGGTGGCCTGCGGGCCGAGGATCCCGCGTGCGGGACCCCCGGGCAGCGCGTGCAGCAGGCCGAACACCACGACCGTCACGATGAGGATCACGACCAGCGCCTGGGCGATGCGCCGGGTCAGATACAGGAGGGTGTCCATGCCTCAGCTGGTCCACTTCCACTGTGCCGGGTGGAAGTTGGCGAGCGGGTCCTGCGAGAAGCCGCCGAGGCCGTTCTTGACCACGGAGATCTGGTAGTCCGGCTCGGGCAGCCAGATCACCGGCAGATCCTTGGCGAGGGCCGCGCTGTACTCCTGGATCTCCTGCGTCGAACTCGACGTCGTGGAAGCGGAGATGAGCTTGTCGACAGCGGCGTTGGAGTAGTTGCCGAAGTTCGCGCCGCCCTTGGACTGGAACAGGGAGTCGCCGGTCGGGAAGGCCGGGAAGTACCAACTGCCCGCCGTACCGAAGAAGGACAGCTGCCACTTGCAGATCGACTGCGAGGCCGTGCACTGCGGGGTCTGCGACAGCACGGAGTTGACCGGCGCGGTCTTGATGGAGAACTTGATGCCGGTCTTCGCGAGCGAGGACTGGATCGCGCTCATCATGTTGTCGGTCACGGTCGAACCGGACTGCGACAGCACCTGCATCTGGAACTTCGTCCCCTTGGCGACCCCCGCACCGCACTGCGCGGCGCCGGTACCGGGGCTGGTGCAGGTCATGACCCCGCCCTGCTCGCTCCAACCATGGCTGCTCAGCAGCGACTTGGCGGCCGAGGTCGAGAACGGATACGGGTTGTTCTTCTGCGTGGCCGACAGGAACGACGAACTCTGCGCCTGCGGTATCGGCCCGTACCCGGGCACCGCCGTCCCGTTGAAGATGACCTTCGCCAGACTGCCCTGGTCGATGGACTTCTGCACAGCCTGCCGGGCGTAGAGCTGCTTGAACACGGCACCCATGGAAGGGTTGTTGAAGTTGTACGGCATGTAGGTGATCGCCCAGCCCGACCACGGCTTCACCGTGTAGCCCTGGGCGGTGAAGCTCGCCTTCTGGTCGAGGTCGGTCGCCTCGATGTAGCCGTAGTCGACGCTGCCGGACCGCAGCGCGTTCTTCTCCGCGTCCGCCGTCGTGAACGGGAGGAGGTTCACGGTGGGGATGCCGGCCTTCTCGCCGCCGTCGTACTTCGCGTTGGCGGTCAGGACGACCTTGCCGGCGGTGGAGAAGGACTTGACGGCGTACGGGCCGCTGACCGTCTTCCACAGGGCGTTCGTCGCGTAACCGCTGATGTTCTTCGCCGCGTTGTTGAGGTACGTCCAGTCCTTCTTGGCGTCCCCTGCCTTGTCCCACACGTGCTGGGGGAGCGGGTTGATCAGGCTCAACTCGTTGGCCAGCATCCACTGCGGGTTGTAGGCCTTGTCGAAGGTGATCGTGAAGTGGCGGGTGTCCACGGTCTTGAAGGACGTCCAGTTGTCCGGCGCCTTGCCCGGGTTGTAGCCCGCCCACTGGGACTTGTTCGCCTTGACGAGGTCGAACCAGAACTTCACGTCGGCGGAGGTGACCGGCTTCCCGTCGCTCCAGTGCCGGTCGCCGAGGGTGATCGTGACGCTCTTGTTGTCGGCCGCGAAGGCGGCGGCGGTCGCCACCGAGCCCTTCTTGTTCCAGCCCATGCTGCCGGTCGAGCCGTCGTAGGCGATCAGCGGCTCCCACAGCGAGTTCGCGATGGAGATGTTGTTGGTGTTGAGGTGGGCCGCGGTGCCGATCGGCAGGATCCAGTTCGGGGTGAAGTTCGCGGGCAGCGCGTAGTTGATCGAGTCGTGCGACCCGGACGACGACGTACCGCTCGACCCGGAACAGCCCGCGAGCAGCAGCGAGGCCGTGGTCAGGGAGGCACCTGCGAGGAGTCTCTGGCGAACAGGGGACATGGTTCTCCTCGGAAAAAGAGGGACGGAGGCGGGAGTGAGGACAGTCAACGGCCCCCGGTGTCGAAGAAACAGGCGTGCCGCTGTAAAAAGCCTGTTTCTGCTGTTCTGAAAAAAGGTGAGAGGGCATCGGAGTGACTTACGCTCGTCGCCTCGATCGCCGATCCGGAAGTAACTTCCTCTATGCCTGAAAAAAGTGCCCACCGCCGGAAGAGCAGCTCAGGCGTCTCCTCACTGGCCGAGCACGTCCTCGAACTCCTCGCCTCCGGGCAGGCCGCCACCCGCACCGAACTCGCGGAACTGCTCGGCGCCGCACCCTCGACGATCTCCCTCGCGGTGGGCCAGCTGGTGTCCCTGGGCCTGGTCGCCGAGCACGGCACCCGCTCCTCCACCGGCGGCCGTCCGCGCAAGGTGCTGCGGCTGGGTGGCAGCGACGGCTTCGCGGTCGCGGCCGAGCTGGGCGGCAAGCACGCGCACGTAGGGGTCGTCCTCCCCGGCGGCGGCCTCACGGACGTCTCGACCGTGCCCTTCCCCACGGCGGACGGCCCCGAGGCCGCGCTGCCAGGCCTCGCCGAGACCCTCACCGCGCTCGCCGACCGGCACGGACGCGAACGACTCCGGGGTGTGGGCCTGTCCCTCCCCGGCCCGGTCGACATCGCCTCCGGGATCGTCACGCTCCCGGCCCGGATGCCGGGCTGGAACAAGTTCCCCATCCGCGACTGGCTCGCCGACCGCTTCGAGGTACCGGCCGCCGTCGAGAACGACGCCAACTGCATGGCCGTGGGCGAACACACCGTCCAGCCCGCCGAGCGCCGCCAGTCGATCATGGTCAAGGTCGGCACCGGCATCGGCGCGGGCGTCATCGCCGACGGCCGCCTCTACCGCGGCGGCACGGGCGCCGCCGGCGAGATCACCCACGTCCGCGTCGAGGCCGCCCAGGACACCCCCTGCTCCTGCGGCAACACCGGCTGCCTGGAAACCGTGGCCTCCGGCGCCGCCCTGGTCCGCATCCTGCGCGGCCACGGCCTGGACGTGACCTCTACGGAGGACGTCGTACGCCTGGCCACCGACGCCCACCCCGAGGCAACCCGAGCAGTCCGCCAGGCCGGCCGCTACCTGGGCCAGGTACTGGCAGCCAACGTCAACTTCTTCAACCCCGACGCCGTGTATCTGGGCGGCATCCTCTCCACCCTGGAACCCTTCGTCGCGGCCGTCCGCAGCCAGCTCTACGAGGGCTGCCACCCCCTGGTCACCGAACACTTGGCGATCGAGCGGGCGAGTTTGGGCGCGGATGCGGGCTTGGTGGGTGCGGGTCAGTTCGCGTTGCAACGTGCTTTGGCCCAGGCGTTGCAGACAGTCACGGACAAGCCGGGGATGCGCTAGGTCTCTTAGGGGCGCGGGGCTGTATCAATATGCGGCTCCGCCGCGTGAGCGCGACCAGCCACAACGAACCCGCACCCAACCCACAACCTGGAGCCCCCATTGCTTTCTTCTCGTCCCGTCATCGCCATCGCCGGCCTGGGCATCGAATCCTCAACTTTCTCCCCAGCCCGCACCGAAGCCCCGGCCTTCCACCCCCACCGAGGCCCCGAAGTCCTCACCCGCTACCCCTTCTTGGCCCCCGACACCCCCCTCCGGGAAGCCGCAGACTGGCAAGGCGCCCTCGTCGGCAAGGCCCTCCCCGGCGGCACCGTAACGGCCACCGCATTCACCGAACTCTCCGATGAACTCATCACCCGCCTAAGCGAGTTGGGCCCCCTGGACGGTCTTTGGTACGACATCCACGGTGCGATGACAGTCGAGGGCATAGACGACGCCGAAGCGCTCCTACTCGCCCGCATCCGAGAAGTCATCGGCCCGGACACCCTTGTGTCCACATCAATGGACCTGCACGGCAACGTCTCCCGCGACCTGGTCCACCAAAGCGACCTGATCACCTGCTACCGAATGGCCCCGCACGAGGACGCCATGGACACAAAGGAACGCGCTGCCCGCAACCTCGTAGAACTCCTAAAGAGCGGCGCCCCCCGCCCGGCCAAGGCCTGGATCCCGGTCCCCGTACTACTCGCAGGCGAACAGACCTCCACCCGCATCGAACCAGCGAAGAGCGTCTATGCGGCCGTAGGAGAGGTCGAAGCGGAAGCCGGAGTCACCGACGCCGCGATCTGGGTCGGCTACGCCTGGGCGGACGAGCCCCGCAACCGTGCCGCAGTCGTCGTAACCGGCCCGTCGGAACCCCAAGTCCGAGCCGGTGCCGAACAGTTGGCCCAAGGCTTCTGGGAAGCAAGGCACGACTTCGAGTTCGTAGCCCCGACCGGCACTCTCCACGACTGCCTGGACGAGGCCCTGGCCTCCACCGCCCGCCCGTACTTCATCAGCGACACCGGCGACAACCCGACCGCAGGCGGCGCGGGAGACGTCACCTGGGGCCTCCAACAGGTCCTGGAACGCCCGGAGTTCAAGGACGAGGACGGACCTACGGTCATCTACGCGTCGCTGCCCGGCCCATCCGCCGTAGCCACAGCGGAGAGCGCCGGTGTCGGCGCCACCGTCACCGTGACGGCGGGCGCGGAGGTCGACGACCGGCATGCGGGCCCGCTGACACTCACCGGTGTCGTGCACTCGGTCCGGCACGGCGACCGGGACGCGGAGACCGAGGTCGTCCTCAGAGTCGGCAGCGTGTACGTGATCCTCACCCGGCTCCGCAAGCCGTACCACCACGAACACGACTTCACCGACCTGGAGTTGGACCCGCGCTCCGCCGACCTCGTGCTCGTCAAGATCGGCTACCTCGAACCCGAGCTCTTCGCCATGGCCGCCGACTGGAAGATGGCCCTCACCCCGGGCGGAGTCGACCAGGATCTCGAAAGGCTCGGGCATCACCGCATCCGGCGGCCGATGTTCCCCTTCGACCGGGACATGCCCGACCCGGACCTCACGGCCAGGGTCATCGCCGCCTCGAACGAACCGCTCAGCGGGGCGGACGAGTGAGCTTGCCGCCCCCGCCGTCCTCGATGGCGGCGGCGATCAACTGGTCGAGCAGCGCGATCAGTACGTTCCGACACGAGTCGCGCTCACGGGCGTCACAGAGCAGCACCCGGACGTCCTCGGGGAGGGCCAGCGCCTCGCGCACCGCCTCCGCGGGGTACGGGTGCTCGCCGTAGAAGCCGTTCACGCCCACCACGAACGGGATGCCCCGGCGTTCGAAGAAGTCGACGGCCGCGAAGCTGGACTTCGGGCGGCGGACGTCGATGAGGACCACCGCGCCGAGCGCGCCGAGGGCCAGGTCGTTCCACATGAACCAGAAGCGCTGCTGGCCCGGGGTGCCGAACAGGTACAGCACCAGGTCCTGGCCGATGGTGATCCGGCCGAAGTCCAGGGCCACGGTGGTGGCCCGTTTCTCCTCGATGCCGTCGAGGTCGTCGACGGCGAGGCCCGCCACGGTCAGCGGTTCCTCGGTGCGCAGCGGGGCGATCTCGCTCACCGAACCGACCATGGTGGTCTTGCCGACGCCGAAGCCCCCCGCGATCAGGATCTTGACCGTCTCGGGCGGCGCGGGTGCCGGAGCGATGGTGTCAGAGCCGGCCAAGGCCCTCCCTCACTTTCTGCAGCAGGTCCATGTCCGGGCTGGTACGGGAGACAGGGTGCGGCGGCCGGGCCGTGATCAGGCCCGCTTCCAGCAGATCGCAGAGCATGATCACTACCACGCTCACCGGAAGGTCGACAAGAGCGGCGACCTCCGCGACCGCCAGCGGCTCGGCGCACAGCCGCAGGATGCGGGCCTGCTCCGGCTGCGGCCGGGGCGCCCGTGCGGGCACCGGATCGACCGCGGTCACCGTCGTGATGAGGGTGAAATCGGCGCGGCTGGGCCGGGTTCTGCCACCGGTCAGCGTGAACGGCCGTACGAGCCGTCCCGCCGCGTCGCCACCGCTCACCTCACTCGCCGGAGCCGGCCACGGGGCCGACGCCCGCCCGCGGTGCGGCGCTGAGATGCTCGCCTATCTTCTTCACCAGCATGTTCATCTGGTACGCCACGACCCCGACGTCCGCGCCCGGACCGGTCAGGACGACCAGATGGGCGCCGGGGCCCGCCGAGGTGAGGATCAGATAGCTGTTCGCCATCTCGATCAGCGCCTGGCGCACCGGACCGCCCCGGAAGTCCATGCTGACCCCCTTGCTGAGGCTCATCAGCCCGGACGCGGTGGCCGCGAGCCGCTCGGCGTCGTCGCGCAGGAACCCGGTGGACTTGCTGACGACCAGGCCGTCCTCGGACAGCACGACGGCCTGGTTCACCTCGGCCACCCGGTCCACGAGTCCGGTGAGCAACTGGTCGAGCTGGGTGTGCGTGGCGGGGACGGGTCGTGTCATGGCGGAGTCCTTCATGAGCGGTCGGCGGGCGGATTCGGGGAGGCTGCTGCTTCCTCCTGGTCGTACTGCGACGGCGCGTCGTCGTCGATGGAGTCTCGCGCCTGGAACGTGCCACGCTGGAACCCGGCCAGCGAGGAAGCCGCACGCTCCGCGGTGAAGTCTTCCAGCTCCAGGTCCTCCTCGACCGCCCCGGCCTCCTCCCGCAACTCACTGGCAAGACTGGTCTGTGGCACCCGCCGCGGCAAGGGGGTCAGCCCTCCGAGCCCGGCCGTCACCGACTCGGCCTCGGGCGACCGCGCCGGAGGGATCACCGGACGGTCCTCGGACGCGGGACTCGGCGCGTCAACTACCCTGCCCGCCAAGGCGGTTGCCACCCGGACGGCCGACTCGTCCGCCCTCACTCCCTTTTCCGCCACGACCCGCTCGGCGACGCCGGTGTCCTTCAAGGCCCCCGGAGCGGACCGATCGAGTGTCTCGGGAACCTCGGGTACGACGATCTCGTGCGGGATCAGCACGATCGCGGTCGTGCCGCCGTACGGCGAGGAGCGCAGCGTCACCGCGATGCCGTGCCGGGTGGCGAGCCGCGCGATCACGAACATGCCGAGCCGCAGGTCGTCGGCGAGCGCGACCACGTCGAACTGCGGTGCCACCGCCAGCTGTTCGTTGAGCGAGGCGTAGTCCTCCTCCGACATGCCCAGCCCGCGGTCCTCGACCTCGATCACCAGACCCTTGGCGACCATCGCGGCCCGCACCCCGACCGGGCTCGGCGCGGGGGAGTACACGGTCGCGTTGTCGATCAGCTCGGCCAGCAGGTGGATCACGTCCGCGACAGCGGGCGGCGCCAGGCACACCTCCTCCTCGGTGTGCACCTCCACCCGCTGGTACTCGGCGACTTCACCCACAGCACTGCGCAGGATGTCGATCAGGGCGACCGGCTCTGTCCAGCTGCGGCGCGGCTGCTCACCGCTGATGACGACGAGGTTCTCCTCGTAGCGGCGCAACTGGCTTGCCGTGGAGTCCAGTTCGTACAGGCCGCGCAGGACCTCGGGGTCGTCGTGCCGGCGCTCCAGCTGGTCGAGCTTGGTGAGCTGGAGATTGACCAGGTTCTGGCTCTGCCGGGCGATGCCGAGGATGACCTTCTGGAAACCCCGCCGGGTGTCGGCGAGTTCGACCGCGGTGTGCACGGCGGTGCGCTGCGCGGTGTTGAACGCCTGGGCCACCTGGCCGAGTTCGTCGTTGCCGTAGTCCAGGGGCGGGGTCGCCGACTCGACGTCGATCTTCTCGCCCCGGTTCAACCGGGCGACCACGTCGGGCAGTCGGTCCTCGGCGAGGCTCAACGTGGCCGCCTTCAGGCCGCGCAGTCGGCGGGACAGGGAGCGGGTGATCCGCCAGGACATGATGACGCACACCAGCAGGGCCCCGAGCCCGCCCGCGCTCAGCAGGGCGGCGGTGACGAGCAGGTTGTGTGCCTTGTCGGAGCTGCGGTCGAGGAGTGCGGCCGTCTGCTGCCGGATCAACACCTCGTACTCGGCGGCGACTTGGGTCAGTGCCGCGTTCCACTGCTTCTGCTCGTCAGGTAGGGCGATCTTGCCGGCCGAGCCGTTGTCCGGCACCGCCTTGTCCGCCGTACCGGCCGTGAGCACCGCGTCCTCCACGGACTCCAGGGTGCTCCACTCGACGCTCTGCAGAATGTGCTCGATCCGCGTCTTGGTGGCGCCCTGGAACCCGGTGGCGATCTGGTCCTCGACCAGCCAGCGCCGGGCGTGCACCAGCTCGGCGAACTGCTCCCACGACTCGTTGTTCACATATCCGGAGTGCCAGGCCAGTGTCAGCTGCGCGTCCTCCTGGGAGACCAACTCCGCGCCGTGCTCCAGCGCGACGAGCGGCTCCGCCTGCGAGGTGAGGTCGCCGTCGTCGACCTGGGACAGCTGCTGGAAGGCCTGGATCTGGTCGTCGATGATCGAGGTGTACTGGTCCAGCACCTGCTGGGCCGTGATGTCGGTGGGTTTGTCCACCTGGCTGCGGTAGTACTCCAGGCTGTCCACCGACGCGACGACCGAGTACATCCGGTCCCTGATCCGGGACGGCGCCTTCTTGATCGCCCCCGACTGGGCCACGAGTTGGGCCACCGCCTTGTCCGTCGCCGCGCGCTGGGCCTCCAACGCGGCCTGGGAGCCGTGCGGGTTCGCCATCCACGCCGCCGAGAGACTGCGCTCCTTCTGGAGCGCGAGCGCGGCCTCGGTGCCCATGGCGCCGGTCGACCGGCTCAGCTCCGTCTGCGAGCGCAGCCGTAGCCCCTCCGTGAACATCTGGGTCGTCGTGACGCCCCACATGGCGGCCAGCGTGACGCTGGGTACCAGGGCGAGCAGGATCAGGGAAAGACGTATGGAACCGACGCGGCGCCGGGCACCTGTCCGTGGAGACATCGTGGTCGTCCTCGCTACATCCTCGTACGAAGTGTCCGGTCAGCGCGTTCCGTTGGCCGCGAACTTCGCGACCGCGCCGACGTTCGTCTTCGTCACGAACGCCGGGCCGGTGAGCACGGGAGCCGCCCCGCCGCCACTGATGTTGCCGTTGGTCTTGTAGAGCCACAACGAGTTCACGGCCAGATAGCCCTGCAGATAAGGCTGTTGATCGACGGCGAACTGAATGTTCCCGCCCTGCACGGCTTTGACCAGGTCCTGGTTGAGGTCGAAGGTCGCGACCTTGGCGCTGCTGCCCGCCGCCTTCACGGACTTGACCGCGGCCAGTGCGAAATCGGCGCCCAGCGTGACCACTTCGTCGATGCTGGGGTCCTGCTTCAGCCGGTCCGTGACCCCCGTGGACACGGCGTCCATGTCGGTGCCGTCCACGTAGAGGATGTCGGTCTCGCCGGTGAACGCCTTCTTGACGCCCGCGCAGCGCGCCTCCAGGGCGACATTGCCCCGCTCGTGGATCACGCACAGGGCGTGCTTGGCCTTGAGAGCGTCCAGTTTCTGGCCGACGGCGCGGCCCGCGACGCTCTCGTCCTGCCCGAAGAACTCCAGGACGCCCTCCGACTGCCAGGAGTCGATACCGGAGTTGAGGCCGACCACCGGAATGTCCGAGGCCTTGGCCTGGGCGATCGGCGCCTTCATCGCGTCCGGCTTGGCGAGCGTCAGGGCGATGCCGTCGACCCCGTCCTTGATCGCGTCCCGCACGAGCTCGGCCTGTCCGGTGGCGCTGGGGTCGCTCGCGTACGTCAGATCGACGCCGTCCTTGGCCGCGGCGGCCTCGGCGCCCTTCTGCACCAGCAGCCAGAAGGCGTCGCCCTTGCTCGCGTGGGTGACCAGCGCGAGCTTGAGGCGGCCGGTGTCCGCGGCGCCGGCCGTGTCCGTGCCGGACCCGGAACCGCCGGTCCCGGAGCAGCCGGAGAGCAGCACGCAGGTGGCCACGGCGAAGGTCAGCGCCGTGCCGCGTATGAGACGGAAGGTGGCGTGAGGTGGGGGTGGAGTGTTCATGGGCGGTGCGGCACCTCGCTGTGCGGCCGAGCTGGGGGACGGGGAGAGTGCGCCCGGAGCCGTATGAGGTGCGCCGACCGGGTTACTCCCGCTGGCCCGGAGCCAATCGTGTGTGACCGCTGGTAGTCAAGTGAGCAGCGACATGGAGTGAGTTGTTGCTGCCGCATTGTGATCATCTCGACGTCGTAAGGAGGTTGGGGTGGTTACGTACGGGAGAACGGAAGGTTATGGCTTGCGGGCCACCGCTCCGTACATCGCGATGTCCTCGTCCCTGATCGGTTCGGTGTCCGTGCCGTCCGGACGCCACTTGTGGACCTGGACGATACCCGGCCCGACGAGTTCGAGCCCCGCGAAGAACTGCTCGGCCTCCGGATACGTACGCAGCCGCATCGGCATCCCGCGCGCCGCGTACTCACGGGCGACCCGGCCCACCTCGTCCGGCGCGAACTCCGCCGTACCGATCGACATCGCCAAGTAGCTGCCGGAGGGCAGCGGTTCGAGGAGCCGGCGCACGATGCCCACGGCGTCGTCCTCGTCCAGCACGAAGTGCACGATCGCGATCACGGTCAGCGCGACCGGCGCACCGAGATCGAGCGTCGCGCGGAACTGCGGGGCGCGCAGAATCGCCGCCGGGTCCAGCATGTCCGCCTCGACATACGCGGTCCGGCCCTCGGGCGTGCTGTCCAACAGGCCCTGGGACAGGGCGAGTACGAGCGGGTCGTTGTCGATGTAGACGACTCGGGAGTCCGGGGCCGCCGTCTGCGCGATCTCGTGGATGTTCGGCGAGGTCGGGATACCGGTGCCGACGTCGAGGAACTGCCGCATCCCCGCCTCCCCGGCGAGGTACCGCACGGCGCGGTGCATGAAGTCGCGGTTGGCCCGCATGTGCACCGGCATGGCCGGCCACTCCCGGATCATCGCGTCGCCGGCCTCCCGGTCCGCCGGGTAGTTGTCCGTTCCGCCCAGGATGTAGTCGTAGATCCGCGCGGAGTGGGCGGTGTCGGTGTCGATGCGGCTGGACTCGGGCAACGTGGGCTCCTGGTGTGAGATTTCGCCGTCAGGGGTGCCGCTGATGGAGGAAATCCTCGATCGCGGGGGCCTGGCTGGGAAGGTTGTCCCCGGGATTCCACGCTTCGGCCATGAGACAACTCCGCACGCACCCAAGGCCGTTCACCCCCGACGGGTCCTACCCCAGGCGCTGGTCCGCACTCGTCGCCCTGCTTCTCGCCGAGGCGATGAACCTGCTCGACGCGACGGTCGTGCAGGTGGCCGCGCCCGCGATCCACGCCGATCTGGGCGGACCGGTGTCCGACATCCAGTGGTTCACCACCGCGTACACCCTGCCGTTCGCGGTGCTGCTGATCAGCGGGGGCCGGCTCGGCGATATCGCGGGCCGGCGACGGCTGTTCGTGCTGGGCGTCGCCGGATTCGCCGTCGCGTCCCTCGCGTGCGCGCTGGCGTCGGGCGTGGGCTTCCTCATCGCCTTCCGCGCCGTCCAGGGAGCGTCGGCGGCCCTGGTGATCCCGCAGACCATCGGGCTGATCAAGGCGATGTTCTCCGGCGACGAGATGTCCCGCGCGCTGGGCAGTATCGGTCCGGTGATGGGTCTCGCGGCGGTCTGCGGTCCGGTGCTCGGCGGTGTCCTCACCCACGCCGACCTGTTCAACTCGTCCTGGCGCGCGGTGTTCCTGGTCAACATCCCGGTCGCCCTGGTCGTCCTCGCCCTGTCCCCCCGACTGCCGGAGAACCGCGCTCCGAAACGCCCCACGCTCGACGCCATGGGCACCCTCCTGGCCATGACCGGCACGGGACTTCTGGTCTTCCCGCTGATCGGCGCGGACATCTCCCGCCTGTCCGCCGGGAGTTGGGGAGCGGTGACCGCAGGCCTGCTGATCCTGACCGCCTTCGCCCTGCACCAGCGCGGCGTGGCAGCCGCCGGGCGCAGCCCACTGGTGGAACCGAGCCTGTTCGCCCGCCCCGGCTTCACCGCCGCCCTCGTGGCCTCCACGTCCTTCTTCGCGGTGACGAACGGGCTCATGACGGTCGTGGTGCTCCAGCTCCAACTCGGCCTGGGCTCAGGTGTGTTGAAGGCGGGCCTGAGCCTCGCACCCTGGTCGGTCGGGCTGGCGGTCTCGTCCTGGGCGGCGGGCGCACATCTCGTACGGCGGTACGGGCAGCGGGTGATGCTCGTCGGACTCGGGGTCCTGCTGACCGGAATGCTGGGCGCGATCACCGCGTACCGCTGTGCGGCCCCCGGCGCCTATCCCACTTGGCTGCTCCCCGCGCTCGCCGTGGTCGGCCTCGGTGCCGGACTCTTCACCCCGGCGTTCTTCACCCACGCGCTCAAGCCGCTCCGGGTACAGGAGTTGGGGTCGGCGGCGGGGTTGCTGAACGCCGTCCAGCAGCTCGGGGCGACCTTGGGGGTCGCGATCCTCGGCAGCGTGTATCTGGCGGGCGCGAAGGAGGGGGCAGGGGGCGCGTCGGGGTCGTTGTACGCCGTGCAGGTCGCGTTCTGGAGCGCGGTGGGGCTGGTGGGGGTGAGCGCCGGCGCGAGTTGGGTGATGGGGCGTGAGAGGTGAGGGGTGCGCCTCCTTACGCGTGTTCCCGTGCACCCGTCCTGGGCGGCAGTCCCGTCAGGGAAGGGCTCGCCGCCTTGAGGTTGCGCAGGACCGGGCTCGTCTCCAGGGTGTGCACGGCGGTCAGGGCACCCAGCCGGTGGGTGAGGTAGCGGTGGAGGTCGGCGGGGTCGCGGCACAGGGCCTGGGCGACCAGGTTCGTGGGGCCGGTGGTCGCCGCGACGAAGGCCAGCTCGTCGTGGCCGGACAGGGCTGTGGCGACCCGGTCCAGGTCCGCCGGTCGCACCGACATCCACAGCAGCGCCCGGGTGTTGACCCCGAACAGCCCGGCGTCCACCTCGACGTCGAAGAACAGCGCACCGCCCGCCCGCAGTTCGGCCAATCGCCGTGCCACGGTCGTCGGCGACCAGCCGGTCACCCGTGCCAGCTCACCCTGTCCGACCCGCCCGTCCTTCTCCAGGGCGGCCAGCAACTCGGCGTCCCCCGGCCCCGGTTGACGCGGCACCACGCGGGGCCCGGAACCGGCCGCCTCCCGCAGCACACGTGACTGCTCCGCGTCGAGCGCGTCCGCGCTGCGCCGCCAGTTCGTCGGGCCGCCCAGATACATGTGCAGCAGACAGTGCGCGGACACCGCCGTGATGCCGCCGGTGCGCGGAATGTCGTGCAGGAGAAGGGAGTTGGTGCCCGAGGCATCGGTCGGTGCGTGGATGACCGCCACGATCTCGGTGCCGCCGGAGGCGAGTTTCACCCAGGACGTGTCCGGTCGTCGTACCAGAGCGCGGGCGAGGTCCTGCGCGGAGCGCGCCGTCGCGGTGAGCCGGACCAGCCACTGG
Source organism: Streptomyces prunicolor (assembly GCF_045162825.1). Classification (NCBI taxonomy): domain Bacteria; kingdom Bacillati; phylum Actinomycetota; class Actinomycetes; order Kitasatosporales; family Streptomycetaceae; genus Streptomyces; species Streptomyces prunicolor. The sequence goes on from NZ_CP108676.1 coordinate 8,488,659, forward strand.
GTGCGGGCCGCCTGGTGCGGGTCCGTGAGGCCCACGACGCGCAGGGACGCCTCGGTGCGCAGCCGGGCGTAGCGCCGCGCGATCGTCTGGGCGGAGACGTCGAGGACCGCGGCGATCCTGCTGAAGGGCGCCCGGCCGTCGAGGTGCAGGGCGTGGATCAGGCCGCGGTCCAGGTCGTCCAGCATGCCCCCGGTCACCTGCCTCCCGTCACATGTCCCGGTGGCCGGTCAGAGGTCGAACTCGTGCGGCGGCAGGTCGAGCGAGAAGCAGGCCTCGCGGACCACGGCCTGCTCGGTCTTGTCGAAGTCGCCGTCCGCGCCGCCGATCACGATGCCGATCTGGATCACGGCACGCGCTTCGGCGGGCTTCTTCTTCGCCTTGGCGATCTCCTGGAGCACGCTGACCTTGCCGAAGGCGAAGTCGGCCGTCAGCTTGTTCAGGTTCTCGTCGAAACGGCGCTGGAGGTCCATCGCGTCGAAGTTCTGCAGCACCTCGTTGCTCGCGATGAGCTGGGCGACGCGCTGTCGCTCGGACGGGTCGACCGTGCCGTCGGCGGCGGCCACGAGCGCGCACATCGCCATGCTCGCGTCGCGGAACGCCCCGCTCTTCAGGTCGTTCTTCTTGGCCACGAGCTGGGTCTGCATCGTCGACGCGGACTCCTTGAAGCGGTCCCACAGGGCCATGCGAACTCCATGCGTAGTAGTCGTGCGTGGACAAGTAGTCATGCGTATACGAATTCGTGGCTGCAGCACCGTGGAAACTCCCCGGGCCGGGGAGAAGTTCCGGCCGCCTAGACTGGGCGGTCACGGAACGGGACCGGCCAGGGACGGGAGGCGACGACGGTGAAGGCAGCCGGCAGCGGCTACGACGACCCGTCCGCCGACGTGCTCGCGGACGCCGCCGCGGCCTTCGGACTGCTCGCCTCGCCCGCGCGGCTGCACATCGTGTGGGCGCTGGCCCAGGGCGAGAGCGATGTCACCGGGCTCGCGGACCGGGTCGGCGGCGCGCTGCCCGCGGTCAGCCAGCACCTCACCAAACTGAAGCTCGCGGGCCTGGTCCGGTCCCGCCGCGAGGGCCGCCGCCAGGTGTACTTCGTCGACGACCCGGACGTGGTCGACGTCGTCAGGCTCGCGGTCACCCGCATCGGCGACCGCGCCGACCGCGATGTGCCCGCCCCCCGACTCCGTGGCCTCTGACGCCGCCGCCCACCGGCACACCCCGCTCCAGGCGCTACGGCACCTCGACACCGGCCCGCGCGGACTGACCGACCCGGAGGCCGCCGCCCGGCTCGCGGCGACCGGCGAGAACACCCTCCCGGAACGCCGTACGACACCCTGGCACCGCCTGTTCCTGCGCAGCCTGCGCGACCCCTTCACCGCTGTCCTGCTCTGTCTCGGCCTGGTCTCCGCGCTCGTCGCCTCCTGGGGCACCGCCGCCGTGATCCTCGCGCTCGTCGCGGTCAGCTGTGTGCTGCGCGCCGGCGGCGAGCACCGGGCGGACCGCTCCCTGCACGCCCTGCGCGAACTGGTCGCCTCCACCGCCTGCGTGCTGCGCCGCGCGGACGCCGGTGCGCCGGTGCGGGCCCGCGAGATCCCGGTCGCCGAACTGGTCCCGGGCGACGTGGTCAGGCTCGGCCCCGGCGACCTCGTCCCGGCGGATCTACGACTCCTGCGCGCCAGCGGGCTGACCGTGCACCAGGCCGCGCTCACCGGCGAGTCCGCGCCGGTCGCCAAGGCTGCCGTAGAGCTGCCCGGGGTGGCGGACGAGGGGCCGTTCGCGCAGCCGCAGCTGTGTTTTCAGGGGAGTGGGGTCGTCTCGGGGAGTGCCACGGCGGTGGTGCTGGCGACGGGGGCGCGGACCCGGTTCGCCGCCGCGCAGGACGGGTCGGCGCGGCGGGCGGCGAGCGCGTTCGACCGTTCCGTGCACGGGATCTCCTGGGTGCTGATCCGGTTCATGCTGCTGACGCCCCCGCTCGTCCTCATGGCCAACGCGGCGCTGCGCGGCCGGGGCCTGGCGACACTGCCGTTCGCCGTCGCGGTGGCGGTCGGGCTGACCCCCGAGATGCTCCCGGTGATCGTGACGACCTGCCTCGCGCGCGGGTCCACGCTGCTCGCCCGTACGCACGGCGTCGTCGTCCGACGGCTCCCCGCGCTGCACGACCTGGGCGCCGTGGACGTCCTGTGCCTCGACAAGACCGGCACCCTCACCCAGGACCGCCCGGTCGTGGAACGCGCCCTCGGCCCCGACGGCGCTCAGGACCCGGAGGTCCTGCACCTGGCCGCCGTAGCCGCGTGGTGGACCCTCCAACTCGCCGAGGTGCCCGTGCCGGACGCCCTCGACGAGGCGCTGCTGGAGGCGGCCGGACCGGTGGGGGAGGAGTACGACGGGATCGGAGCCGTGCCCTTCGATCCGGTACGGCGGCTCGCGACGGCGGTGGTCCGGGGCGAGGCCCTCGGCACGCACACGCTCATCGTCAAGGGCGCGGTGGAGGACGTACTGGAGCGCTGTGCGCTGGACGGGGTCGAGCGCGAACGCTTGCTGTCCCTGGCCGCGCGGGAGGCGGAGTCCGGACTGCGTCTCCTGGCCGTCGCCACCGCCGAACGTCCCGCACGCGCGCGTGCCTACGGCCCGGCCGACGAACGGGGCCTGGTCTTCCGGGGGTTGGTGACGTTCCACGACGCCCTGAACCCGGACGCTCCGGAGGCGTTGCGCGCGTTGCTCGATCTGGGCATCGGCGTGCGGATCCTCACCGGCGACCATCCGGCCACGGCGGCGCGGGTGTGCCGGGAGCTGGGGCTGGCGCCGGGGGAGGTGCGGGTCGCGGCGCGCTGCACGCCTCAGGACAAGGCCCGCGCGGTCGCCGCCCTGCGCGCGGCCGGGCACACGGTCGGCTTCCTCGGGGACGGTCTCAACGACGTGCCCGCGCTGCGCGCCGCCGACGTCGGTATCGCGCCGCGCGCCGCCGTGGACGTGGCGCGGGAGGCCGCCGACGTCGTGCTCGCGGAGAAGGACCTCGCCGCGGTCCGGCACGCGGTCACGGCCGGGCGGCACAGCGGCGCGAACATCGCCTCGTATCTGCGGATCACGCTCTCCTCGAACCTCGGCAACGTCATCGCGATGCTCGCCGCCGGTCTGCTGCTGCCGTTCCTGCCGATGCTCCCGGCCCAGGTGCTCGCCCAGAACCTCTGCTTCGACCTGGCCCAACTCGCCTTCGCCCACGACCGGCCGGGCGCCGCCGCGCTGCGCCGGCCCACCGAGCTGCGGCCGCGGGCGTTCCTGCGGTTCATCACCGGGTTCGGGGTGCTCAACGCGGTCGCCGACCTCGCCACCTTCGCGGTGCTCGCGCTCGCGCTGCGCGGCCCCGACGCCGTGGACGACGAGGTGCTGTTCCACTCGGCCTGGTTCACCGAGAACCTGCTCACCCAGGCGCTGGTGATGCTGCTCCTGCGGACCGGACGGAGCCTCGCGGAGGGCGGCGGACCGGGGCCGGTGGGGCGGGCCGCGGCCGTCCTGGCCGTCGTCGGACTGCTGCTGCCGCCGAGTCCGCTGGGCGCGGCGCTCGGCATGACGGGGCTCGCGCTGCCCTACTACCTGCTGCTCGCGGCCGTGCTCGGTCTGTACGCCCTGGCCCTGAGGGGTCTGCGATCCACTCGTGAGTTGTACAGTTGCGCAACATAGCAACTGTTGTCAGGGACGAAAGGGCGAGATCATGCTCCGCAACGGACTGGAACCATGGCACCTGCTGGTCGTGGCGATCATGGTCATCCTGCTGTTCGGCTCGAAGAAGCTGCCGGAGGCCGCGCGCGGGCTGGGCAAGTCGATGCGCATCCTCAAGAGCGAGGCGAAGGCGATGAAGACCGACGACCTGGCCACCGCGGCGCCGGCGGAGCCGACGTCGGTGCAGATGGCGACGGAGCCGGCCGCGACCCCCGCACAGCCGGAGCCCAGGACGGCCCCCGAGCCGACCGGCACGGCTGGCTGAGGCCTCCGGCCCCGTGCTTCGCGGGTAGCTGACGCGTCCGGTGGGACCGGCCGGGGCCCAGCGCTCCGGTCGGCCCCGGGGATCGGCACCACCCCCGCGCAGCCGGACCCGCTCCGGACGATCAGTGCCGGGCGGCGATGAAGGCGCTGACCTTGTCGGCCAACTTCTTTCCGGCCTGTGCCTTCGCGGGGTCGTCGGGCGCGGTGATGGCCGAGATGCGGGGGCGTGCCGAGGTGGCGCCGATGATCACGAACTCTTGGTGAGGGTTGGCGCGCGCGGCGGCCTCGGTCGCTGGTTTCATGCCGGTGCCGACGGTGACGATCAGCTCGCAGTGGTGCTGCACGGCGCCGTTGAAGTACGGCAGCGCCGCCTTGGCGTCGATGGTGGGGGCGGGGAAACGCTGGGCGTTGACCCGGCCGGAGCGCGCCGCGTCCCTCGACCACCGCGTACGGCTACGACGCCAACGGCAACCGCACCAGCGCCGGTACGAGCACGGCCGCGTACAACGCCCGCAACGAGCTGACGTCCGTCACGTCCGGCTCCACCACCAGCACGTACGGCTACACCGCGCGAGGCACGACGTCGAGTGTCACCTCGGGCGGCGCCACCACCACGTATACCGCCGACGCCTTCGATGAGTTGACCGCCACCAGTGCGGGCGGCGGCTCCACGCACACCTTCAGCTACGCCGACGGCACGAACAACGCCGTCTCCGACGGCACGCAGGACTTCGCCCGCGGCGCGGACGACGGCCTGCTGGCGGTGAGTGCGGCGGACGGCACCTCCCCACGGCTGGCGCTGACCGACAGCCACGACGACGTCACCGCCACCTTCACCGCCACCTTCACCGCCACCGGCACGGCGCTCGCCGGCTCCACCGCCTACGACCCCTACGGCACACCCACCGCCGCCAGCGGCAGCCGGACCGACCTCGGTTACCAGTCCGGCTGGACCGACCCGGGGACCGGCTACGTCAATGCCGCCGCCCGCTGGTACAACCCGGCCAACGGCGACTTCACCAGCGCCGACACGGTGAGCAACCCGCCCACCCCGGCCGTCAACGCCAACCCGTACGCCTACGGCGACGACGACCCGTTGGACGCCACGGACACCTCCGGCCACGACGCCTGCACCAGCGACGACATCAAGGCCCAGGAGGAGGCGTACGAGGCGCAGCAGGCCTATCTCAAGCAGTGGCAGGCGGGTGCCTGGGACCGGATGGAGAAGTACTCCCAGGAGGGGCACGAGGCCTGGGAGCGGGAGAACGCCCGGGAGATGGCCCGCAACGCGGCCGACGAACGGGCCGTGCAGCAGCAGATCGCCGACCAGGAGCGGCAGTTCCAGAACGAGTTCGACGAGGCGATGAACTGGCAGCCGTCGACCCACTCGACCGGCCAGGGCTCGGGCTCGGGCAGCGTCTCCTACGGCAACTCCTATGGCTCGTACGGCTCTTACGGTTCCTCCGGGGGCAACTACTCGTCCCTCTACTACGGAGTCGCGCTAGGCGGCGCGCTGTTCTACGGCTACGGCGCCGCGAGTTCCGCGAGCGGCGGGGCCGCCGCCGGGGGCCTGGAGGCGGCCGGCGACGTCATCTGGGAGGAACTGGCCTCCGCCGGCGCCGAGGACCTCCTCTTCGGCCTGGTCCTCGCAGCCTCGGCAGCCGACGACTGCGGCGCCCACGGAGTTCCGACCCGCCCCAAGAACCAGAACCTCGGCGGCGTCACACCACACCGGTCATCGGCACCACCCCGGACGAGGACCCGGCCGCGGCCGCCGCTCACCAGGCCACCAGTTCGTCGGCGGCCACCGACACGGGCGTCGCCACGGCCACCAACGGTGCCGGCGGCAACGGGACGGCGACCGACGAGGACAGCCAGTGCGGCACCGTGCCGCGTGACGTCCGCTACCAGTACGAGGACCTGGACGCGGAGAACCGGGCCCAGGGGGCGACCGCGTTGATCTGTCCGTCCGACCTGAAACCCAGCGGCAGTAAACGGGACAGCATCACCTCGGTCCCCGTGGCCGGATTCCCGGACGGCCCCACGAACAGCCTCGGCCCGGGAGGGCGACCTACAACAAGACCCACATCATCGGTGACCAGTTCAACGGGGCACCGAAGTCCGAGAACCTCTTCACCGGATTCGACCGTATGAACAAGAGCGGCATGCGGCGGTGCGAGAAGAGGATGGAGACGCAACTCAAGCAGGGGAACTGGGTGCAGTATTCCGCGACCCTGGAGTACTCCGACGACACGGACCCCATACCCACCGGAATACACATGACGGCTACTACCAAGGCCGGACCGCTGTTCGACGTGACAGTGGAGAACAACTCGAGCTGGCAGGACACATGCTGAACCTTTCGGACCTCGAACGCACGATGCTGGGGCTGCGGGCGCTGCGTCCGGCCTCGGCCCGCCGGGTCGACTGGCCCGCCCTGGAGCGCTCACTGGGCGTCGGTCTGCCGGCGGACTTCAAGGAGTTCGCCGAGGCCTACCCCCCGGTCGAGATCGACGAGTTCCTCCGGATCTGGAGTCCGGCGCCCGGACGGGAGGAGGAGTACGTCGAAGGGGTGCGGTACGGCCTTGACATCCTGCGGGACCTGAGGGAGTCCGGCGACACCGAGGACTACACGCCCTATCCGGAGCCGGGAGGGCTGCTGCCGTGGGGCGAGTCGCTGGAGGGCGACGTCTTCTACTGGCGCACGGTCGGCCGGGATCCGCAGCAGTGGCCGGTGGTCGCCAGCGGGCGCAACGGCGCCTGGTGGGAGTGCGCGGGCGGGATGCTCGCGTTCCTGGTCGGCGTGGTCGACGGGACGGCGGAGAGGGCGGAGCTGCCCGACGGCGTACTCGGACCGGCCGCGTCCGTAGTCCCGCTCGGTCCGTGACGCGGGTCGACCTCGGCCTACGCCGTCCTGCCTTCGGAAAAGAGGCCTCCGCACCCCCGCCGCCGGCCGGCGGAGAGGGTGCGGAGGCCGTCGTTCACACGTTCGCTACGCCTGGACGGTGTCCGCCGCCCGCGCCTGCTTCTTGCGCTGGCGCCGGCTCACCCGCGGTTCCTGGTCCGGCAGCCAGCCGAAGATCATGCAGCTGCCCACGGCCCCGAGGATGAGGCCGACGAAGAAGCCGCCCAGGTTGGAGGTGACCCAGCTGCCCAGGGAGCACAGGATGCCGACGACGGAGTAGAAGAGGCGTTGCGAGGGGCTGAAGAGGGTAAGCAGGCCGCACAGCACCATGACCGCCGGCAGCAGATAGCCCGCCACACCCTGCATGCCGACATGGATGATGACCGCCAGGGAGGCCTTCTCGGTGAGCAGGATCCAGCCGCCGCCCAGGGTCAGCAGCAGGCCGCCGAGGAAGGGCCGACCGGCCCGCCAACTACGGAAGGCGGGCCGCCACCCCTGATCCGGAGTGTCTGTGCCGGACATCAGCAACCCGTGTCGCTGAAGCTGAGTTTCAGGCCGGGAAGCGTGAACGTCCCTGCGGTGGTCTTGTAGTTGGTCTGCCGCAGGTTGTCGATGTGCACGTGGTCGGCCTGCTGGCTGAAGACACCTGGAGGGCCCTGGACCCCGGCCTTGTCGAGGGTGCTCGCGTCGTTGCCGATCTCGATGTTCTTGAACGACGCGTCGCCCGTCAGCAGGGTCGAGTCGGTGGTCAGATCGGTCGCCTCCACCTTGGAGGAGCCGCTGCCCGCCTTGATGAGCAGGTTGACGCCGCCGAGGTCGACGCTCTGGCACAGGCTGTCCAGAGTCGCGGTCTTGATCGCGGAGGTGACGACCAGCACATCGCCGCCGGTGTCACCGGCGTTCGGGCTGTCCTTGATCATGTGGTCGAGCGCACCGAACTGCTCGAAGCCGGTGCCGTCGAGCGACTTGGCGGTGACCGTGAAGGGCATGCCGGAGATGTACAGCGACACCCCGAGTGCCCCCTGGGCGGTCAGGACCGCGAGGCCGGCGAGGGCCACGGTGGCCGGGACGGCCATCACGGCGGCCCGGCGGCCCCGGACCCGTCCCCGTCTCGGTGTCCCTCCGGTGCCCCCGGTGGTGTCTGGTGTTTCGGAAAGAGAACCGCTTCCCGGGTTCTCAGGCGTGCTGCCGGCGGACGAAATGTCCGGGGACTCGGCCATGTCTGCTCCCATGTGCTGCTCTGGTTCAACGCGAGTCGATAGAGAAGTGGCGCGTTGTCCTGGCGCGGACAGCGAGTGCGGCGCAGCCCTCCTCGCAACTCCCGGCGGGTGCAAGGGCTTTCAGGTTACGCAGCAGTAGCCGTCGACGAAGTTACCGGGGGTTACATTCGAGGGTCAAGGGAGTTGTGAAAAAAGAGTGTTGGTCATGCGCCACCTGTGAGGCAAGCCCTTCCCGGACTTCCGCAAAGCCTCGACTTGTACATCAACTTGCCCTGCATCTCTTGACGTTGACGGACACTCAGGTCTACAACTCTCCCTTGTTTGCCGGATCCGTGGCGCCGGATCCGCCGCGCGGCTCAAGCCGCGTTCCCGGACTTCCCTGTCTACGGGGGCACTTCACCGCCCCCAGAGTCCGAACCCTCCGCGGCCCGGCACGGCCGCTTTCCCCCTGGCCCGTGCCGTCCGCCCCACCGCCCGGCCCGGCCGGAGACCCCCAACCCCCGCGGGCCTCCGGCCGGTGACCGGCCGGCCGCCGCCCCGGCCCGTCACGTACGGAGAAGGCGTCACGGGCCGGCGGCGGCGAACTCGCGTCCCCCAAGGCGCGGTTGCCTCACCCTCGGAAGTCCCCCAAGCCGCCGTCGACCCATCCTCGGAAGTCCCCCAAGTTCCCCCACCCCCAAAGAACCCCCCGGTTCGACCCTCCATCTCGAAGAAGAGGTACACCCGCATGCGCACTCGCACCGTCCTCACCCTCGTCGGCTCCGTCGCCGCGCTCACCCTCCCCTTCATCGCCCCGGCGTCGGCGGCCGACACCGTGCTCACCACCGGCAGCCTCGGCGGCACGGCCGTCGCCGTCGGCGATGTGCTGACCGCGCCCCTGGCCACCGGCACCACCGCCACCCTGTACTCCAGTGCGACCGGCACCAGCGGCATCAAGTGCACGACGTCGCAGTTCACGGCGACCGTCACCGACAACCCGACCGCGCCGGGCACCGCCACCGAGTCCGTCTCCGGGCAGAGCTTCGACAGCAGCAGCTGCACGAGCAACGTCCTCGGCGTCACCGGTGTCACCAGCATCACGGTCGACAACCTGCCGTACACCACCGCGGCCGTCTCGGACGGCACCCTGACCGTCACCCCGGCCAGCGGCTCCACCATCCAGACCACGGTCAAGCTGACCACCCTGCTGGGCAGCATCACCTGCGTCTACCAGGCGCCCAGCCTGACCGGCACGGCCAGCAACACCGACACCAGCATCAACTTCACCAGCCAGGCCTTCACCAAGACCTCCGGCTCGTCCCTGTGCTTCAGCGCGGGCTACTTCACCGCGAAGTACGCCCCGGTGACGGACAACGGCGCGGCGGTCTACACCAACTAAGGAGTACCGGCCAAGGAGTAAGCAGGGCCTGTACGCGTCGAGTTGGAGTTCGTGTTCAGCGTCGACGCAGTCGCAGGGCCAGGGCGGCGCCCCCGGTGAGTACGAGCACCGCGGCGGCGCCGCCCGCCACCATGGGCGCCGAAGGGCCACTGGACGCGGCGTCGGTGTCGGACGCGACCGGGCTGCTGCCCGGGGCGGTGCTCTCCTCGGCCTGGGACGCCTTCTGTGCCGTAGCCGATGCCGGGGCCTTGGCCGAACTGCTCGCGGCAGCAGGGGACTTGGTCGCTGACGACGACGGGCTCGCCGTCTTTCCCTTCGAGCCGGCCGTCCCTGTCGTCGGCGTCGGCGAAGCGGCGCCGCCCCCCGGGAACACCACGTCCGAGCACGAGTAGTACGTGTCCTCGGTACTGCTGTTCTGCCAGATGGTGTAGATCAGTTGGCGCCCGGTCCGGCCCGTCGGCAGCGTCGCCTTGATGCGGTACGCGCCGCCGTTCAGCGGCGGGTCCTTCACCTCGGCGAACGGCGTCGTCGGCAGTTGGGACCAGGTGAGCGGCTTCGACGCGTCGTAACCGGCCTTCGTCAGATACAACTTGAACGTACCGGTGTGCGCGATCGTCGACGCGTACGTCATCGTCAGCTTCGCCCCCGGCGTCAGCCGCGTCGACGGAAAGTCGGTACGGGCGAGGTCGAGCCCCTTGTAGTCGGACAGACCACCGCTGCACAGCTTCCCGTCGGGGATCAGCTGCCGGTCCCGCCCGTTGACGTTCGGGACCCGGATGTTGTCCCAGAAGGTGAAGGGCCCCCCGTTCGCCGCCACGGCCGCCTTGCAGGCCGCCGAATCGGCCGCGCTGCCGCCGTCCGGCGAGCAGGCGTACACCCGGCTGACCGGATACGTCGGCGCCCCGTGCGCCTGCGCCGGACCCGCCGCCCAGACGGTGAGCAGCAGCGGCGCCATGGCGGCGGCCGCCATGGCAGTGCGATGTGCGGTCATCCGGGACATCCGGAACGTCTCCTCGGCCGGGGCGGGAACGGTCTGTCCGTGTCATACGGCCATCGGGTCCCGCGCGTTCAGCGCGCTCCCACTGCCGTGAACCGGGGCACATCGGTCAACCGGTCGATGTCGAGGGCGGTTTCCGGCCCGATCGAGGGTTTCCCCCGTATCCATATGACCTTCTCTTTGCCTATCGTTTGGCCACAGCTGACCCACAGGCAACCCCTGACGAGGCGGCCGCCCGCGCCCGGCGCTCTCTGGCTCGACCCCCCGCCGCTTCGACGACGAAGCGAATCGACCGCCGCTCCGCGCTGCTTGGAGTACGGCCACGAAAGGCAAGCCCTTGCGCACTCCCACGGCATTCCCCACCGGACGGACCCTGATATCCGTCGCCGCGGTCTCCGCGGCCCTCCTCGCCACGGTCGCCACCTCGGCCGCCGTCGCCCAGGAACCCCCCACCCAGGTCAGCGCGCCGGCCCTGTCCGGCCAGACCGAGGCCGCCCCCGGCGCCCTCGCCGAACGCCTCATCGTCGGCTACAAGTCCGGTGCGGCGGAGGCGAGTTCGAACCGCGCCGCCGAGGCCGACGCCACCGCCAAGGGCAAGGAGACCGGCGCGGACGTCGACTTCCAGCGCCGCCTCGGCACCGGCGCCGCCCTCGTCGGTCTGGGTGACGCGCGTAGCACCACCGAAGTCGCCGACGTCATCGCCGAGTTCAAGGCCGACCCGCAGGTCTCCTATGTCGTACCGGACCGGCTGAACACCCCGCAGGCCGACCCGAACGACACCGAGTACGCCAAGCAGTGGGACCTCTTCGAGTCCACGGCCGGCATGAACGTGCCCGCCGCGTGGCCGACTTCGACCGGCAGCGGGGTCACCGTCGCCGTCATCGACACCGGCTACGTCACCCACTCCGACCTCGCCGCGAACATCGTCGCCGGCTACGACTTCATCACCGACACCGCCGTCTCCGTCGACGGCGACGGCCGCGACAGCAACCCGGCCGACCCCGGCGACTACTACGCCGCCAACGAGTGCGGCACGGGCATCGGCGCGAGCAACTCCTCCTGGCACGGCACCCATGTGGCCGGCACCATCGCCGCCGCCACCAACAACGGCAAGGGCATCGCGGGCATCGCCTACGGCGCGAAGATCTCCCCGCTCCGCGTCCTGGGCAAGTGCGGCGGCTACGACTCGGACATCATCGACGCCATCACCTGGGCGTCCGGCGGCACCGTCTCCGGCGTCCCCGCCAACGGCAACATCGCCAAGGTCATCAACATGAGCCTGGGCGGCGACGGCGCCTGCACCTCGGCCACCCAGAGCGCGATCACCGCCGCCGTGAACCGGGGTACGACAGTCGTCGTGGCCGCCGGAAACGACAACGACAACGTCGCGAACCATTCCCCGGGCAACTGCAACAACGTCATCTCCGTCGCCGCCACCAACCGCGCCGGCGCCAAGGCGTCCTACTCCAACTACGGCTCCCTGGTGGACATTTCCGCCCCCGGCGGCCAGACCAGCACCGGCACCGCCAACGGCATCTACTCCACGCTGAACTCCGGCACCAAGACGCCGTCCACCGAGTCGTACGCCTACTACCAGGGCACCAGCATGGCCACCCCGCACATCGCGGGCCTGGTCGCGCTCATGAAGTCGGCCAACTCCTCGCTCACCCCGGCCCAGATCGAGTCGGCCATCAAGACCAACGCCCGTGCCCTGCCCGGCAGTTGCTCCGGCGGCTGTGGTGCGGGACTCGCGGACGCGGCCAAGACCGTCCAGGCCGTGAGCGGCAGCGGCGGTACGACGACGGGGGCGACCTTCTCCAGCACGGCCGCCGTGTCCGTCCCCGACGCGGGTGCGGCCGTCGAGTCCTCGATCGCCGTCAACGGCCGTAGCGGCAACGCGCCTTCGGCCCTCCAGGTCGGCGTCGACATCACCCACACCTTCCGCGGCGACCTCGTCCTGGACCTGGTCGCACCGGACGGCTCCACGTACCGGCTGAAGTCCGCGAGCACCTCGGACTCCGCCGACGACGTCAAGGCCACCTACACGGTGGACGCGTCGAGTGAGACGGCCAACGGCACCTGGAAGCTGCGCGTCCAGGACACCGCCGCACAGGACACCGGCACCCTCAACAGCTGGAAGCTCACCTTCTGACAGCACCGCTGACGGCTCCGCCGGCGGCACAGGGCATACACAGAAACAGACCGACTGACCCGTAAGGTGAGGCGCTTCCCCGGGAGCGCCTCACCGGGGCGGTCGGTCTTCTGCTTGGCCGGGAACTGGTGCTGACACGTGCCACAACCACCGAATGTGGTCAAGAGTTGGGCCAGGGGTGACACAGAGACGCAAGTGATGGGAACGTGAGGGGAGTTGGTGGTCTTCGGGTGCAAGGTCGACACCGTCACACGGTGAGCTACTGTGTACAGGGGGTAAGAAAAAACGGCATGGGCCGTTGTTTTTCCTTCATGCGGGAGTGTTTCAGTCGATGGCGAGGCAGCTACGGGCCGAACAGACCCGCACAACGATCATCACGGCCGCCGCCGAGCTGTTCGACCGGCAGGGCTATGAATCCACCAGCCTGAGCGACATCGTCGACCAAGCCCAAGTCACCAAGGGCGCCCTGTACTTCCACTTCGCGGCCAAGGAAGACCTGGCCCACACCATCCTGGAGATGCAGGCCAAGGCCTCGCGGCAGATCTCCCAGGAGATGGACGACCGGGGCTACTCCTCACTGGAGACGTTGATACGTGTCACGTTCGGCCTGACCCGACTGGCCGTCGAGGGCCCCATCCCGCGCGCCGGACTCCGGCTCGCCGCAGGGGAGATCGAGGTACGGCCCCCGATGCCGCACCCCTTCAGCGAGTGGCTGGAGATCGCCTCCCGCAAACTCACGGGTGCCGTCGCGGAGGCCGACGCCCACCCCGACACCGACGTGGACGCCGTGGCCCGTACGCTCGTCGGCCTCTTCGTCGGCCTCCGCGTCCTGGGCCGCACCCTCGAACCGGTGGCGTTACAGCCCCGCAGGACGGCCGAGATGTGGCACCTGGTGATCCGCGGCCTGGTCCCCGTCCCCCGCCGCGCCCGCTATCTCAGCCTCGCCGCGCGCCTGGAGCGGGAGATCGACGCCGGCTGATCCGCCCGGCGGACCTGGGCCGACCGACCCGCCCGGCAGACCTGGGTCGGCTGACCCGCCCGGTACGGTGAGGCGCATGCCCGACACCCCCACCGCGCCCGTGATCCTCGGCAACGAGCCCGGCTCGTTCCCCCGCAGCGTGCTGGCCGAACGGCACCCCGCGATCATCCAACAGGTCAGGGACGCCTTCCCGTACGGCCCCGAGCAGCACCGCGCACTCGACGCCCTCCTGAAGAACTGCACCGAGGGCGCGATCGAACCCCTCCCTCTTGATGCCCCCGACCACGACCAGTGGGCGGCCTGGGGCACCGACAGCTACGCCGGACACTCCTGGTACGACGTGCCCTGGCTCTGGTCCGAGAGTTACTTCTACCGCCAACTCCTGGGCGCCGTAGGCTACTTCGGCCCCGGTGCCTGGCAGGGTGTCGACCCGTTCCGCCCCTTCAAGCGCGCCGAACTCGACGCCCCCGAGACGGACGAGGAACTCGACGCTCTTGAGGCCAAGACGCCCGAGGAACGCGCCAACTCCCTTCTGCACGGCTCCCTTTGGGGCAACCGCGCGGATCTCGGCTTCCGCCTCTCGGCAGCCGGAGCGGAGTCGGCCGCGCAGGCCCCGGTGCCGGCCCTGGTGGCCGACGACAGCGAACTGCTCTGGTCGCTCCTCTCCGGCACCGGCGCCACCCTCTGCCTCGTCGCGGACAACGCGGGCCGCGAACTCATCCCTGATCTCCTGCTGTTGGCCCACCTCCTCGACCAACGACGCATCGAGCGCGCGGTGTTGCACATCAAGCCGCACCCCTATTACGTCTCCGACGCCACGACCGCCGACGTGGTCGACGCCCTGCACCGGCTGACCGGGGCGCCGGGTGCGGCGGCGACGTACGGCCGCACCCTCTGGTCGGCCATGGCGGACGGCCGCCTCACCGTGCGCGCCCACCCCTTCTCCTGCGCCCCGCTGCCGTACGCCGACATGCCCGCCGACCTCCGCGCCGAGTTCGCCGCGGCCACCCTCACGATTGTGAAGGGCGACCTCAACTACCGCCGTCTGGTGGGGGATCGCGCCTGGAACCCGACCACTCCCTTCGCGGACGTCACCGCCTACTTCCCGGGTCCGGTCGCCGCGCTGCGCACCCTCAAGTCCGATGTGATCACCGGCCTGGACGCCCGCACGGAGGCCGCGTTGGTCGCGGCGGAGGGGCAGCGCTGGCGGACGGGCGGCACACATGCGCTGATCCAGGTGCGGGGGGTGACTTCGGCGGCCGGTGTGTAGTCGGGTCGGTCACTGACGTTCCCGCCGGACGTTGTCGTCGCGCGAGGGGAGTACGACAGAGATGCGTATCGGAGTGGCACCGCACCGTCTGTGGCCGGACCAGGAGGGGGAGCTGGACGCGGTCCTCCAAACGGCCGTCAGGGCCGAGGAGTTGGGGTTCGACCATGTCTTCGCCAGTGGCCACGCGGTGGCCTGTGCCTCAGGCGTGACCCCGGACCCGTTGATCCTGCTGGCGGCCGTGGCCGGGGCGACACGGCGGATCGGCCTGGTCACCAGCGTGCTGGTGCTGCCGCTGTACAACCCGCTGATCCTGGCCCACCAGACCGCCACCCTCGACCGGCTCTCCGGAGGCCGTTTCACCCTCGGCGTCGGCACCGGCTGGGACGCCGAGGAGTTCGCGGCCCTAGGCGTCCCGTTCGCGGGGCGGGGCCACCGGATGGACGAACAGCTCGCTGTCGTACGGCAGTTGTGGCGCGGGGAGGGATCACCGCGGCTCGGGGTGCTGCCGTCCACCGAGGGTGGTCCCGGCGTCTGGATCGGCGGACAGAGCGACGCGGCACTGCGCCGGGCCCTGCGGTTCGGTGACGCGTGGCACGGCTCCGGGGTCGACGCGGACGCGCTCACCGGGGTTCGGGCACGGCTGGACACGCTCGGCGACGAGGTCGGCCGCGACCCGGGCGAACTGGCCCTGACGGCGGGCTTGTTCCTGGTGCCGCCCGGATTCACGCCCGCGGTGAAGGTGCCGGGCCGGCCGCTGGGCGGGTCCGACGCGAGCGCCGAGAGCGTCCGGGACGAACTGGGCCGGCTGTCCGACGCCGGGCTCGTCTCCGCGTCCCTGTGGCTGCTGGTGGCCACGGAGGAGTTGCCGGACGCGCTCGCGTGGGCCGCCGGGGAACTCGTTTCGCATTCTTCCGATCAGTGAATCTTTGTCCGACCGGAGTGTGGTGGTCATGTCAAAACGCTGGTATTGCTTGCTCGCATGACGACTTCACGTCCATTACAAGTGGGAACAGGGAGGTTGGCGGCGGGCGCGACCGTGCTTGCGCTCGTGCTCGTCGCCTGCGGCGGCGGTGGGGACTCCGGCTCCTCCGGCGACGGGCGGCAGAAGGTCACCGTGGCCGCGTTGCCGCTCACGGACGCGGCGGCGCTCTACATCGCCCGGGACCGCGGACTGTTCGTGAAGGAGGGACTGGACGTCACCATCCAGCCCGTCCAGCAGAGCATCCAGGCCCTGCCCGCCCTGTCCAAGGGGCAGGTCGACGTGATCGCGAGCGCGAACTACGTCACCTTCCTCCAGGCCGACGAGAAGGGCACCCTCGACCTCCGCATCCTCGCCGAGGGCGTCCGCACGGCACCGCACATGATGGACGTCCTGGTCCCGAAGGACTCGCCCATCAAGACCGCCGCCGACCTCAAGGGCAGGACGGTCGCCGTCAACATCCTCAACAACATCCAGTCACTCACCCTCGACGCGATACTCGACCAGCAGGGCGCCGGACACCCCGTCTACCGGCAGATCGCCTTCCCGCAGATGGGCCCCGCCCTGGAGAAGGGCCAGGTCGACGCCGTCCACGCGGTCGAGCCCTTCGACAGCGCGATCCAGGGCGAGTTGAAGACGCGGGTACTGCTGGACGGCGGGTCGGCGCCCGTCCGGACCCTGCCGATCAGCGGCTACGTCACGACGAGCGACTTCGCCGAGAAACACGCCAAGACCGCGGCAGCGTTCAAGCGGGCGATCGAGGCGGCGTCGAAGATCGCGGCGCAGGACCCCTCGGTCGTACGCGCCGAACTCCCCAAGTACACCAAGGTGACCGAGAACCAGGCCAAGACCATCAACCTGCCCGCCTACCCGGCCACCACCGACGCCGCCCAACTGCGCCGGCTCACCGAACTCATGCGGAAACGCGGGCTGTTGAAGAAACCGATCGACCCGGCCACGCTCCTCGTCAAGTGAACCGCCGCCAGGAACTCACCCTGGGCGCCCTCGGCACACTGCTGGCCTTCGGCGCCTGCGAGGCGGTCGGCAGGGCAGGCATCGTACGACGGAGCTATCTGCCACCGGCGTCCGAAGTCCTGGCCCGGGCGGTCGAGTTGGCGGGCGACCGTGACTTCCTGGACCAAGTGGCGGTCACTCTGCGGGCGTGGGCCCTCGGGCTCGCCCTCGCCGCCGCCATCGCGATTCCCCTGGGTCTGTTGCTGGGCAGCGTGCCGGTGGTCGACGACGCGGTCCGCGCGGTGATCGAATTCCTGCGCCCGCTTCCGTCCGTCGCCCTGATCCCCCTCGTCTCCCTCCTCCTCGGCACCGGCACCGAGACCGAGGTCACGCTGATCACCTACGCCTCGATCTGGCCCATCCTCTTCAACACCGTCTACGGCCTGGGCGAGACCGACCCCCTCGCCAAGGACACCCTGCGCACCTTCGGCTTCGGCCGCCTGTCGATCCTCTGGCGCGTCGAACTCCCCGCCACGGCCCCCTTCATCGCCGCCGGCCTGCGCATCTCGGCCGCCACGGCCCTCGTCCTCGCGACGGCCACCGAACTCCTCTCCGGCTTCGGCCAGGGCCTCGGCATCTTCATCGCCCAGGCCCAACTGGCCACGGACGGCACGCGGGACGTGTTGGCGGGGGTGGTGTGGGCGGGGGCGCTGGGGCTGGTGATCAACGGGGTGCTGGTGTGGGGGGAGCGAAGGGCGTTTCCCTGGAGAGCGGGGGCCCGGGGAACGCCGGGGGCCGCACGCGGGACGTCGAGGCGGCGGCCTGGCGGGAGCGGTGCGCGACGCGACGGGCACGGCGGCGCACGGCGAGGCGGCTTTGGCGGGTCGGGGCCGACCGGGTCCGCTGCGGGGCGCCGGGGTGGGCCGGACCGCGCCGGGACGCACGGACCTGGTGCCGCACCGCCGGGCGGCGCCACCGGTCGTCCGGAGGAACGCGGCAGCGACGAGGCAGCCGACGGCGAGGCGCCGACGTGAGCGGGGCACGGACGTGAACGGGTCGCCGACCCACGAGTCGCGCCGCCCCGCGGACCATGGCGCGGCGGCCCGAACCGCTCACCTGGTCGGCGAGACGGCGGCCCGTACCGCACACCTCGCCCGCGGTGCTCTCCTGCGCCGGCTGGTCCTCGTACTCGCCCTGACCGCCTGGCAGTTGGGCGCCCGTGCGCACGGCAGTGTCTACTTCCCGACCCCCGCCCGCATCGCGCGCCATGCCTACGGCCTGTGGTTCTCGGGCCCCGTCGGACACGCGTTCCTCACCCGGGCGGCCGTCGACACCATCCTGCCCAGCCTCGGGCGGATGGCCGCGGGGTTCGTGCTCGCCGCGGTCGTGGGGGTCGGCCTCGGCATCCTGGTCGGGCGCTCGCCCCGGGCCTACGCCCTGTGCGACCCGGTGCTCCAGTTCGCGCGGGCCCTGCCGCCGCCCACGCTCGTGCCCGTGTTCGTCGTCGTGTTCGACTTCGGTACGCCGATGCAGCTAGCGTCGATCGTTTTCAGCGCCGTCTGGCCGGTGCTGATCAACACCGCGGAGGGCGCCCGCGACACCGACCCGCTCCGGCTCGATGTCGCCGCCGTACTGCGGCTGAACGCGGTCGAACGCCTGTGGTTCCTGCTGCTGCCGTCCGCGCTGCCCCGCATCTTCGCGGGCCTGCGGCTCAGCCTCTCGCTCTGCCTCATTCTCATGGTCTTCTCCGAGCTGCTGCCGGGCACCGCGAACGGCATCGGCTTCGCGCTCACCGACGCCCAGTCGCGCTCCGACCTGCTGACCGTATGGGCGGTGCTGGTCCTGCTCGGCGCCCTGGGGTACCTGCTCAACACCGGCCTGCTGGCGATCGAGAAGCGACTCACCGGCAGGAGAAGCCCCGAAGAAGGCCCCAAAGGAAGCCCCAAAGGAAGCCGCAAAAGCAGCGGCAAAGGAAGCCGTACAGAAAGCCGCAAGGGAAGGTCCA
The DNA here is from genome assembly GCF_045162825.1 of Streptomyces prunicolor. Classification (NCBI taxonomy): domain Bacteria; kingdom Bacillati; phylum Actinomycetota; class Actinomycetes; order Kitasatosporales; family Streptomycetaceae; genus Streptomyces; species Streptomyces prunicolor. The sequence continues at coordinate 8,507,479 of NZ_CP108676.1, forward strand.
TATGAAGGGCACCGTCCTGGACGCCGTCGTCCAGTTCCTCCGCGACACCGGGATGACCACGGTCTTCGGCAACCCGGGCTCCACCGAACTGCGTATGTTCCGCGACTGGCCCGAGGACTTCACCTACGTCCTCGGCCTCCAGGAGTCCACCGCCGTCGCCATGGCCGCGGGCCACGCGCTCGGCACCCGCCACGCCGCATTCGTCAGCCTGCACTCGGCCGGCGGCGTCGGCCACGCGCTCGGCGCCGTCTTCAACGCCCACCGCGACCGCGTCCCCCTGGTGATCCTGGCGGGCCAGCAGGCACGCTCGCTGCTCCAACTGCGTCCGTTCCTCGGCGCCGACCGGCCGGCCGAATTCCCGCGCCCCTACGTCAAGTTCGCCCACCAGCCCGAACGCGCCGCCGACGTGCCCGCCGTCCTCGCCGAGGCCCACCGCATCGCGATGACACCCCCGCGCGGACCGGTGTTCGTCTCCGTCCCCGAGGACGACTGGGACCAGCCCGCCGTCCCTGTCCTGCCGCGCACCGTGCACGCCGGCTTCACCGCCGCCCCGCACGCCCTGACCGCCCTCGCGGCCCGACTGGACGCCTGCGCCCGCCCCGCCCTGGTCGTCGGCCCCGGCGTCGACGACGAGGAAGCCCTCCCCGAGGTCCGCGCCCTGGCCGAACGCACCCGCGCGGGCGTCTGGATCAGCCCCCTCTCCGGCCGCTCCGGCTTCCCCGAGTCGCACGCCCTCTTCCAGGGTTTCCTGCCGCCGGTCGCCGGCCAACTGGCCGCGCGGCTACGGCCGTACGACGTCGTCGTCGCCCTCGGCGCGCCCGTGTTCACCTACCACTTCGACGACGGCGGACCGCTCCTGCACCCCGGCACCGAACTCCACCACCTGGACTGCGACCCCGCACAGGCGGCCTGGCTGCCGACCGGTACCAGCATCGTCACCACCCTCAAGCCCGCCCTCGCCCAACTCACCGCGCTGCTCGGGCAATCGGACCGCGAACCGCCCCCGCCCCGCCCGGCACCCGCACCGCCGGAACCCGGCTCGGGCCTCACCGCCGAACTGGTCCTCGACCACCTCCGCACCCGGCTGCCCCGCGACCGCGTCCTCGTCGAGGAAGCCCCCAGCCACCGGGACGCCCTCCACGCGCGCGTGCCCGTCGACACCTCCGGCGGCTTCCTCACCACGGGCAGCGGGGCCCTCGGCTGGGGCCTGCCCCTCGCGGTCGGCCGCGCGCTCGCCGACCGGCGCCGACTGGTCTGCGTGCTCGGGGACGGATCCGCGCTCTACTCGGTGCAGGCCCTGTGGACCGCGGCCCGACACCGGGCGCCGGTCACCTACGTCGTCCTCGACAACGGCGGCTACGCGGCCGTCCGCGCCCTGGGCCGCCGTATCGGCATCGCCCCGGTCCCCGGCACCGACATCGAGGGCGTCGACTTCGTCGCCCTGGCCCGGTCCTTCGGCTGCCCGGCGACCTACGTCGACGACCCCGCCGTACTCCCCGAAGTCCTCGGCCGCACCCTCCACTTGCCCGACGACGACGGCCCGCACCTGCTGCACCTCCGGGTCGCCGCGAGCCAGGGCGCGCTCTACACCGAACCCTGGGCCAGGTGACCGACCCCGATGCTCCGCCTCGACTCCCTGAGCCGGCACTACGGCGACCAGCCCGTCCTGCACGACCTCAGCCTCACCGTGCCGGACGGTCAACTCCTGTGCGTGGTGGGCCCGTCGGGCTGCGGCAAGTCCACCCTGCTGCGCACCGTCGCCGGACTGCTGCCCGCGCACGAGGGCACGATCACGATCGACGACACACCGGTCACCGGCGTACCCGACCGCCTCGCCGTGGTCTTCCAGGACTACGGCCGCTCGCTGCTGCCCTGGCTCACCGTCCGCGACAACGTGGCGCTGCCGCTGCGCCGCCAGGGTCTGCGCCGGGCCGAGCGGCGTGCCGAGGCGGACCGCATCCTGGACCGCGTCGGTCTGACCGGCGCCGCCCGCCGCCACCCCGGGCAGCTCTCCGGCGGCATGCAGCAACGCGTGGCCATCGCCCGCGCGTTGGTCTGCCGCCCCTCCCTGCTGCTGATGGACGAACCCTTCGGCTCCCTCGACGCCCAGACCCGCGAGGACCTGGAGGACCTCCTCCTGGAGGTGCACCGCACGGACCGCACGACGATCGTCTTCGTCACCCACGACATCGACGAAAGCGTTTACGTGGGCGACCGTGTCGTCGTCCTGACGCCCGGGCCCGGAGCGAAGGTGGCTCTGGATCTCCCGGTCGAACTCCCTTGCCCCCGCGACCAGATCGGCACCCGGGGACTGCCGGAGTTCGTGGCCCTGCGCACCCGAGTGGGCAGGGTGGTGCGCACGCCGGGCCGCGCCCAGGCCTAGGTCGTGTCCGCAAAGTCCCGTCGTCCGCCCGAAGGGCGGGCCCCCGCAGTCTGCGCGCGTAGAAGCGAGCGTCACAAGATGCGGGCGAAACTCATGGGTTCACTCCTGATTCACGCGATGGTGTGATCATGTCCCCTGCCCGGGATGGCCGTTGAGGGCCGCGGGTAGGGCCCGGCCATGACCCAGCCGTTCGAACTCCCGCACTTCTACATGCCGTATCCCGCGCGCCTCAACCCGCATCTGGACGAGGCCCGCGCCCACTCCTCCGTGTGGGCACGCGAGATGGGCATGCTGGAGGGCTCCGGGATCTGGGAGCAGGCCGACCTCGACGCGCACGACTACGGCCTGCTCTGCGCCTACACCCACCCCGACTGCGACGGGCCCGCGCTGTCGCTGATCACCGACTGGTACGTGTGGGTGTTCTTCTTCGACGACCACTTCCTGGAGACCTTCAAACGCAGCCAGGACCGCGCCGGCGGCAAGGCCTACCTGGACCGGCTGCCACTGTTCATGCCGCTCGACCTCTCAACTCCCGTACCGGAGCCGGAGAACCCGGTCGAGGCGGGGCTCGCCGACCTGTGGGCGCGCACGGTGCCCTCGATGTCCATCGACTGGCGCCGCCGCTTCGCCGTCTCCACCGAGCACCTGCTCAACGAGTCCCTGTGGGAGCTGTCCAACATCAACGAGGGGCGGGTCGCCAACCCCGTCGAGTACATCGAGATGCGCCGCAAGGTGGGCGGAGCGCCCTGGTCGGCGGGTCTCGTCGAGTACGCGACCGCCGAAGTGCCCGCGGCCGTCGCCGAGTCGAGGCCCCTGCGGGTGCTCATGGAGACCTTCTCCGACGGCGTCCACCTGCGCAACGACCTCTTCTCCTACCAGCGGGAGGTCGAGGACGAGGGCGAGTTGAGCAACGGCGTGCTCGTCCTGGAGACCTTCTTCGGCTGCACCACCCAGGAGGCCGCCGACACCGTCAACGACGTACTGACCTCGCGACTCCACCAGTTCGAGCACACCGCGTTCACCGAAGTGCCCGCCGTCGCCCTGGAGAAAGGTCTCACCCCGGACGAGGTCAGGGCCGTCGCCGCCTACGCCCAGGGCCTCCAGGACTGGCAGTCCGGCGGCCACGAATGGCACCTGCGCTCCAGCCGCTACATGAACGAAGGCGCCCTCGACAACTCGCCGTTGAACGGCCCGACCGGCATCGGCACCTCCGCCGCCGACATCGGCGCCCTGCTCGCCGCGGCCGGCGCCGAGCGGCTGCGCGCCTACACGCACGTGCCCTTCCAGAAGGTCGGCCCCTCCCAACTCCCCGACTTCTACATGCCGTTCGAGGTCGAACTGAGCCCGCACCTGGACGGCGCCCGCATTCGCCTCGTCGACTGGATGCACGCGGTGGGCATGTTGGAGGAGGGCGTCTGGGACGAGGAGAAACTCGCCGCCGCCGACCTCCCGCTCTGCTCCGCCGGCATCGACCCGGACGCCACCGAAGCGGCCCTCGACCTCAGCTCCCGCTGGCTCGCCTGGGGGACCTACGGCGACGACTACTACCCCCTCGTCTACGGCATCCGCGGCGACCTCGCTGCCGCCCGCGTCACCACGGCCCGCCTCTCGGACTGCATGCCCATCGAGGGACCGGCGGTCATCGTCCCGGTCAACGGCATGGAGCGTGGGCTCATCGACCTGTGGGCCCTCACGACCGCCGAGATGCCCCTGGGCGACCGGCGCACCCTGAAGACCGCGATCAACACGATGACCGAGAGCTGGGTCTGGGAGCTGTCCAACCAGATCCAGCACCGCGTCCCCGACCCGGTCGACTACCTGGAGATGCGCCGCGCCACCTTCGGCTCCGACCTCACCCTCAGCATGTGCCGCATGGGCCACGGCCCGAAGGTCCCGCCCGAGGTCTACCGCACCGGCCCCGTCCGCGCCCTGGAGAACGCGGCCATCGACTACGCCTGCCTCCTCAACGACGTCTTCTCCTACCAGAAGGAGATCGAGTACGAGGGCGAGGTCCACAACGCGATCCTCGTCGTGCAGAACTTCTTCGGCATCGACTACCCGACCGCACTCGGCGTCGTCCACGACCTGATGACCCAGCGCATGCGCCAGTTCGAACACGTCGCTGCGAACGAACTGCCCATCGTCTACGACGACTTCGACCTCTCGGACGAGGCGCGCGAGATCATGAAGGGCTATGTGACCGACCTCCAGCACTGGATGGCGGGCATCCTGAACTGGCACCGCGCGGTCGACCGCTACAAGTCCGCGTACCTGGCGAGGCGTTCACACGGCTTCGTGCCGGACCTGGTGCCGGCGTTGCCGTTCGGCTGAGCGGAAGAGCCCGCGACGGGTCAGGAGGGCTGGTGCTCCACCTGGCCCGCGTGGGCGACCGCGGCTCGCGCCAGCGCCCGGACCACCGGATGCGGGCGCGAGCCGTCGCCGGCCAGTTCCGGCTGGAAGAGGGTGCCCAGGAAGAAGGGGTGGCCGGGGAGTTCGGCGATCCGGACGTGGCCGTCCTCGTCGTGGCCGGAGAAGCGCAGGCCGTGCGCGCTCAGGGTGTCGAGGTGGCGGGTCGGGCCGTAGGAGCAGAAGTAGCGCTCGACCGTGCGCTCCGAGCCGATCGCGGACTCGGCGAGCGAGCCCGGTTCGATCGTGACGGCGGCCTCGTGGCCGACGAGGGAGCAGGCCAGCGGTTCGATCAGGAGGTCCTCGGCGGCGGGGTCGTTCTCGGCGTGCGCGACCCGGGTCAGGCCGCACACGTCACGGGCGTACTCGAGGAGCGCGTGCTGGAACCCGCCGCAGGTACCGAGGAACGGAATGCCCTCCACACGCGCGGTACGGATCGCGGACAGGACGCCGGCCTCGCTGCGGTAGGGACTGCCCGGCAGCACCCACACGGCGTCGAACCCGCGCACCGCGTCCGGCGCCTCGGCGTCCTCGGACGGGATCCAGTAGGCGTCGAGGACGAGCCGGTCGCGCTCGGCGAGGGCGTCGAGGATGAGCGGGAGGCGGGAGTGCGAGACGACGTTGGGGGAGCGGTCGCCGACCAGCGCGATACGGGCAGCGCGAGCGGTCTGATCTGCGGTGTTCGTCATGCCGTTCATCCTGGGCGCGACCCGGTGTTCACGTCCAACGATGATTCCTGCACGCTCGATAAGCAGAACTGATGGGATGCTGTCCTCCGTGGACCCGCATCTCCTGCGTACGTACGTCACCGTGGCCCGGCTCGCCTCCTTCTCGGAGGCCGCGCGAGAGCTGGGCTACACCCAGTCCGCGGTGTCCCAGCACATCGCCGCCCTGGAACAGGACCTCGGCGCCCCGCTGCTCAACCGCCGCCCCGTCACGCCCACTTCTGCGGGCGAGCGGCTCCTCGAACACGCTGGTCCGCTGCTGCTGCGCCTGGACGCGGCCCGCGCGGACGTCGTCCGGATGGCCGCCGCCCCCGAACGCGGGCTGACCCTCGCCGCCGCGCCGACCGCACTCGGGCCACGCGTCCTGGCCGCCCTCCCGCGCGCGGGAGTGACGCTGCGCGTGCTCACCCGGGACGAGGTGCCCGTCGCGGTCGCCACCGGCACCGCGGACCTGGGCCTGGTCGACGGGATCGCGGCCCCCAACGATCCGCTACGGCTGCCCGACGTGGCCCCGCTGACCACTCACGGCGTCGCCGAGGAACCCGTCTGCGTCCTGCTCCCCGACGACCACCCCCTGGCCGGACGCCAGGCGCTGCGCCTCGGTGATCTCGTCGCCGCCCGCTGGCTCGACGCCCCCGACGCGGGCGTCCCCCTCGCGCGACTCCGCGCGACGAACGGCGGCGGTGCCTTCCGCCCGGCCCTCCGCTACGACGGCACCGACATCCGCGTCCTCACGGCCCTCGCCGCCGCGGGCCACGGGCTGACCCTGCTGCCCCGCTCGTGGGCCACCGGAGTACCGGGCGCGGTGGCCGTCCCGCTCACCGAACCACGGGTCGTGCACCGTACGGAACTGGTGTACGGGGGAGCGCCGCGAGGGGCGGCGGCGCGGTTGGTGGGGCGGCTGGTGGAGCGGGACCGGGAGTGAGGCGTCACGCGCGTGCGACGCGCTCGGCTTCCCGCTCCTGACCCTCGGTCAGTCTCACTCGTTCGTGGCACGTCGCGCGCCGGTGCGCCGGGTAGAGCATCTGCCGGAGGCGATCCATGGAACAGACTGCGTTGCGTCCCAAGCCGATGCCCGGTCAGGAACCCGGCGGCGGCACCAAGCCCGGCCCCACCCGGCGCCCGCATGCCGCGCGGCGCCGCGGCCGACGGCTCATGACCCTGCTGTTCGGCCTGTTCGTCGGGACCGTCCTGGTCCTGTCGGGGGTCGGGCTCGGCACGGTGGGCGCCACGGTGATCGGCATGAGCAAACTCGCCGAGATGCAGCGCCAGGCGGCCGCGCAACCGGCGCCGACGGCCCGTCCCAGCGGTCGGCCCGCGTCCTCCGCGAGCCCGACGCCGTCGCCCTCGCCCACGTCCGCCGCCGCGACGCTCGGCGTGGAGGCCGTGGACGCCGAGAAGGCGGGTGCCCTGATCGTCGGTGTCCACATGCCCGGCCCCGGTTACACGGCCGGTCTGATCCGCGGTGACGTGCTGCTCACGTTCGGCGGCACCCGCGTCGACTCGGCGGCCGACCTCGCGCGCGCGGTCGCGCGTGCCCACCCCGGGGACGAGGTCACCGTCACGGTGCGCCACCACAGCGGCGGCTTCCAGCAGTTCACAGTGGTCCCCGGGTACGTCGTCTGACCCGGCGTCGCGCGTCACCCCGGAGGCGGCCCACGACGTGACGCCGATCGTCGGCCGGGACGGTCCCGGACGCGATGCCGGGACCGGGGAAGTCCCGCCGATCGGCTCGCGTGGCCCTCCGGGTGCGGGCAGGATGCTGACGGTAGCCCCGTTCCGTCCGTCCTCGGAGGCCTGAATGACCGGTAGCCCGCCCGCGCCCTTCACCGCCGCCGACTACAGGGCCCGCATGGAGCGCGCCGCGCGGGCCGCCGCCGACGCCGGTCTCGCGGGGCTCCTGGTGGCTCCGGGACCGGACCTGGTGTGGCTCACCGGCTACGCGCCCACCGCGATCACCGAACGGCTCACCGTGCTCGTCCTGGCCCCCGGCCGCTCCCCGGTCCTCGTCGTGCCCACCCTGGAGGCCCCCGACGCGGCCAAGGCACCCGGAGCCGACGCCCTCACCCTGCGCGACTGGACCGACGGCAAGGACCCCTACGCCGCCACCGCCGCCCTGCTCGACGCGACCGGCCGCTTCGGCATCAGCGACAACGCCTGGTCCATGCACCTGCTCGGACTCCAGAAGGCGCTGCCCGACACCACCTACGCCTCCCTCACCGACGCACTGCCGATGCTGCGCGCGGTGAAGGACGCGGCCGAACTGGACCTCATGGCGGCCGCCGGAGCGGCCGCTGACGCAACGTACGAGGAGATCCGGAAGGTTCCCTTCGCCGGCCGCCGCGAGTCCGACGTCGGCGCCGATCTCGCCGATCTGCTACGGCAGTTCGGGCACTCCCAGGTCGACTTCACGATCGTCGCCTCGGGCCCGAACGGAGCCAACCCGCACCACGAGGTCGGCGACCGCGTCATCCAGCAGGGCGACATGATCGTTCTCGACTTCGGCGGTCTCAAGGACGGCTACGGCTCCGACACCTCGCGCACGGTCCACGTCGGCGAACCCGGCGACGAGGAACAGCGCGTCCACGACCTCGTCCGCGAGGCCCAGGAGGCCGGTTTCCGCGCGGTGCGCCCCGGCGTCGCCTGCCAGGAGGTCGACCGCGCCGCCCGCGCGGTCATCGACGACGCCGGATACGGCCCCTACTTCATCCACCGCACCGGTCACGGCATCGGCGTCACCACGCACGAGCCGCCGTACATGATCGAGGGCGAGGAACAGCCCCTCGTGCCCGGGATGTGCTTCTCCGTGGAGCCCGGCATCTATCTGCCCGGCCGCTTCGGGGTACGCATCGAGGACATCGTCACGGTCACCCAGGACGGCGGGCGCCGGCTCAACAACACGGCCCGCGAGATGGCTCTCGTGGACTGACGGCGACCAGGAGCCCCCGACACCCCGAACGGCGACGGCGCGACCATGACCCAGGCACCGACACCCACCGCGGACACCGTCCGCCAGCTGGTCCGTTCCCTGCTCAAGGACGGTACGGCCGACGGTGCCGGACCCGAGATCAGGCCCGTCGCCGAGGACGGCGAGCACGCCACCTGGTGGGTCGGCTCCCGCCATGTGCTCCGCCTCGCCCCGAACCGCGCGGCCACCGTGTGCCAACGCCGCGAACTGCGCCTGCGCGAACTCGTACGGCCGTATCTCCCCGTCGCGGTTCCGACCGGCGTGGCGCACGGCGAGTGGGCGCCCGGGCTCACCTACACGTTCGACACCAAGGTCCCCGGCCGCTCCGGCGAGGACCAGGACGTCTCCGCCGTCGGTGAGGCCGATCTGGCGGGGCTGCTCACCGGGCTGCGCGAGGTGCCCGCCCGGCAGGCCGAGTCGCTCGGGATCCCGCGCACCGCACCGCGCTCCCTGGAGGCGCTGCGCCGCGCCGCCGAACAGGCCGCCGAACGGCTCGCCGCAGCCGACGAGTTCGACGCCGCGCGCCTGCTCCAGCTCACCCAGCCCGGCGCGATCCAGCTCGCCGCCCAGCCCGGCACCGCGGTCCTCGTCCACCACGACCTCAACGGCGAGCACCTCGTGGTGAGCAGCGACGGCCGGGTACGTGGCGTCCTGGGCTGGACCGACGCGACCCTCGGCGACCCCGCCGAGGACATCGCCGGGCTCGCCCTGGCCGTCGGTTCCCCCGCCGCCGTACGCGCCGCGACCCTCGCCGGTTACGGCGCCCGCCCCTGCCTGCGCGGCCTCTGGCTCGCCCGCTGCGACACCGTCGTCCGCCTCGCCGACCAGCTCAAGGATCGGGACACCGGGCCCGTCCCGCTCCTCAGGACCCAGCTACGGCGTGCCTGGGAGGCGATCCTGCTGGAACGGGTGACCGAACTGCGCGACGGCGAGGGGGAGTTGTAGCACGTAAACGCTCGCGCAAGCGTTTACGCCTGCGTCAGCACCACGCACGATTCCCCGGGCAGCCGCAGCAACCCGTCCGCCCCCGGCGCCTCCACCGGCTCCCACGCGGCCAGGATCTCCACCGGGCGCGTGCCCAGGGGGATCGCGGCCGGTTCCTTGCCGAGGTTCACGGCGACGCGTACGTCGCCGCGGCGCAGGGCGAGCCAACGGGCGTCCTCGTCGTAGGCCACCTTCGTGTCGGTGAGGTCGGGATCGGTGAGGTCGGGCTGTTCGTGGCGGAGGGCGATGAGTCGCCGGTACCAGGCCAGCACACGCGCGTGGGGCTCGTTCCGCGGCTCGGACCAGTCGAGGCAGGAGCGGTCGCGGGTCGCCGGGTCCTGCGGGTCGGGTACGTCCTCCTCGGCCCAGCCGTGCGCCGCGAACTCCCGCCGCCTGCCCCGCCGTACGGCATCCGCGAGGTCCGGGTCGGTGTGGTCGGTGAAGAACTGCCAGGGCGTGCCCGCCGCCCACTCCTCGCCCATGAACAGCATCGGAGTGAAGGGCCCGGTCAGGGTCAGCGCGGCGGCGCAGGCCAGCAGCCCGGGGGAGAGGGACGCCGAAAGGCGGTCCCCCTGGGCGCGGTTGCCGATCTGGTCGTGGGTCTGGCTGTAGCCGAGCAGCCGGTGCGCGGCCACGCGCGTGCGGTCCAGGCGGCGGCCGTGATGACGGTCCCGGAAGCTCGAATAGGTGCCGTCGTGGAAGTAGCCGTCGGTGAGCGTCTTGGCGATCGCCGTGAGCGGTGCCCGTGCGAAGTCCCCGTAGTAGCCCTGCGATTCACCGGTCAGCGCGGTGTGCAGGGCGTGGTGGAAGTCGTCGTTCCACTGCGCGTGCAGCCCGAGTCCGCCCTCCGCGCGGGAGGTCACCACACGCGGGTCGTTCAGATCGGACTCGGCGACCAGGAACAGTGGCCGGCTCGTCTCGGCGGCCAACGTGTCGACGGCGGCGGACAGTTCCTCCAGGAAGTGGCACGCGCGCGTGTCCTGCAACGCGTGCACCGCGTCAAGACGCAGCCCGTCGATCCGGTACTCGCGCAGCCACGCCAGCGCGCTGCCCAGGAGGAACGCGCGCACCTCGTCCGAGCCGGGTGCGTCCAGGTTGACGGCGCTGCCCCAAGGGGTCTGGTGCGTGTCCGTGAAGTAGGGGCCGAACGCGGGGAGGTAATTCCCGGACGGGCCAAGGTGGTTGTGCACCACGTCGAGCACGACGCCCAGGCCCAGTTCGTGGGCGCGGTCCACGAACCGCTTGAGTCCCTCGGGGCCGCCGTAGGGCTCGTGCACGGCCCACAGGGAGACGCCCTCGTAGCCCCAGCCGTGCCGGCCGGGGAACGGGCACAGGGGCATCAACTCGACGTGCGTGACGCCCAGTTCGACGAGATGGCCGAGCCGGTCGGCCGCCGCGTCCAGGGTGCCCTCGGGCGTGTACGTGCCGATGTGCAGCTCGTAGAGCACCGCGCCCGGCAGCGGGCGCCCCGGCCATCCGGCGGCACGCCACGCGTAGCGCTCGTGGTCGACGACCGCGCTCAGCCCGTCCGGGCCGTCCGGCTGCCGGCGCGAGCGCGGGTCGGGCAGCGGCGGGCCGTCGTCCACCGCGAACCCGTACCGCGTGCCGTCCTCCGCTTCCGCCTCGCCGCTCCACCACCCCACGCGCTCGGGATCGCGCTCCAACGCGCGCGTGGCGCCCTCGCAATGGAGCGTCACGCGGTCTGCCTCTGGTGCCCACACCTCGAACTGCACGGACGGTTCCCCTTCGTCTGCTCACCGGGATGTAGCCCGTCCATCGTGCTTCAAACGAGATCAATCCGCTTTTGAATCGACCCCTTTGGCGCAGGTGTCGTCATCTTCGCGCGCGTGCGGGCCGTTTCCGCGTCTTCTGGACACCCGGGGTTCACTGCCCGACAATCACGAACGTGACGTCGTCCTTCGAGTTCCACACGTTCCCCGCGCGGATCTCCGACGCGGAGCGCGACAAGGCGCTCAAGGTTCTCCATGACGGCGTCGCCATGGGGCGGTTGTCCCACGACACGTTCATCCGGCGCATGGAGCTGGCGCTCGCCGCCCGCCGGTCCGAGGACCTCGTGCCGCTCACCGCCGACCTGCCCACCGAAAGCCGCCTCTCCAGGCTGCTGTTCGGCACCGTGGAGTCCGTCTCCGGCTTCACCGTGCGACTCCGGAGGGCCTGGCAGGCCGAGCGGCTCCCCAAGCTGCTGCTGCCCCACCCGGGCAACGGACATCCGCTGCGCATCGGCCGCGACCCCGCCAACGGGCTGCGCCTGACGCACGAGACGGTGTCCCGGGTGCACGCCGAACTCAGCCGCCAGGGCGGCATGTGGGTGCTGCGCGACCTCGGTTCGACCAACGGCACGACGGTCAACGGCCGACGCGTGATCGGGGCGGCCGTCGTCCGCGAGGGCGACCAGATCGGCTTCGGCCGGATGACGTTCCGGCTCGCCGTCACCTGAGCCCGAACACAATCTCACCCACGGCCCGAACACAGCCCCACCTCACCTCTGGCCTGGGCATTACCCGATGTGGCGATCAGGGGAGCGGGTCAAATCCCTTTCCGTACGGCGGTGTTGACGTACCCCTCACGCCGTGACTGACTGTGCGTACACCATGCACATCAGGTGAACCGACGGCACCACATTTGTGGAGGTGTGCCCTGCCGCCACTCCTCCGCTACCCGTCCGTGGACGAGCTGGCCGCCCAGGCCGCCGCACTCGTCGCCCGCCGCCCCCAGGACGCCCGACTGCGCCGCGTCGGGACCTCCCGAGCCGGTACGCCCCTGTGGCTGCTCTCCGTGGGCCACGGCAGCCGTCAGGCCCTCGTGGTCGCCGGACCGCACGCCAACGAGCCCGTGGGCGGCGCGACGGTGCTGCGGCTGGCCGAACGGGTCCTGGCCGACCCTCGGTTGAGCGAGGGCGCCGACGCCACCTGGAACCTGCTGCTGTGCCTGGACCCCGACGGCTCGCGCCGCAACGAGGGCTGGCTGCCCGGCCCGTACAGCCTCGGCCGGTACTTCCGGAACTTCTTCCGGCCCGGCTTCCTGGAACAGCCCGAGTGGCTGCCGGACGGCGCGGCAGGTGCCCGACTCCCGGAGACGCGCGCCCTGTTGGAGGTCCAGGACGAACTCCGCCCGTTCCTCCAGTGCTCCCTGCACGGCGTCGACGTGGGCGGCGGCTTCGTGGAACTGACCCGCGACCTCCCGGGCCTCGCCCGCCGCGTCGCCCACGCCGCGGCCCGCCTCCGCATCCCTCGCGAACTCGGGCCCTACGACACCCTGTACTGGCCGAGACTCGGCCCCGCCGTCTACCGCATCCCGCCACCACGCCCCGGCGACCTCGCCGCGGCCATCACCGAGGCCGCCGTCGAGTCGACCTGGTACCACCCGCACCGCCACGGCACGGTCACCGCGGTCGTCGAGGCGCCGATGTGGGGCGTGACCGGCGTCGAGAACGCCGCGCCGCCCGCCGACGCCGACGCGTTCCTGCGCACCGTGAGCCACACCCTGCGCCACGACAGCCGCATCCTGGAACAACTCCTCGCGCGGATACGGCCGTTCGTACAAGGCGCCACGCAGGAGGGGACGGGCGTCGGGCTGCGGGACGCCTGGCCGCGGCCCGCCGCCGAGCCGGTCGGCGCGCCCGCGCGGGACACCGCCGACACGCGCCCGCGGACCCTTGTCGTGCCCGACGCGGCACGGCTGCTCGCCCCGGTCGACGACTATTTACTGGTGATCCCCGGGCTCGCCGACGCGTGGGATCCCGATGTCGACACCGGTGCCGCCCGCCCACTGCCACCGCTCAACACCGCCCACCTGGCCGCCCTGCGGATCGCGGGACGCCGGTTGGCGCTGCGGACGGCGGGGCTGCTGTACCAGCTCGTGATCGCCTCCGGGCACGATCCGGCCGGTGTGCTGCCGGAGTTGGACCGGCTGATCGACGAGTGGTGCGCCGACTACCGCGACGGCTGCGGGGCCCGCTGGATCTCGGTCGCGCGCCAGGTCGAGTACCAGTCGCGCGTGGTGCTCAGCGCGTTCGAACTGGCCCGGCGGCACGCGCCCGTGCGCTCCCGTTCGGGTGAGCCGGGCTGGGGTACGGAGCCCGCGGTGCCGATGCACCAGGAATGACGTACACCACCTTCAAGCCGAACACCCCGAAGAACCGCACCTCGAAAACCCGCACCCCGAAGACGCGCATCGTGAAAGCGGCCGCGCTTCACGGTGCCCTCCTCGCGGCGCTCGTGCTCCTCGCCGCCGGTCAGGCACCGGCCCAGGCGGCCGCGCCCCGACACGCCCTCCGGGGCGACTGGCTCTACCTCACCGTCACCCGGGGCGACAGCCGGTCCAGTGACACGCGTGGGACCCTGCTCCTGTGCGACCCGCCCCAGGGGCACGCCCACGCGGCCGAGGCCTGTGCCGAACTGGGCGCGGCGGGCGGTGACATCGACGCCGTCCCGCTCACGAGCGTGTTCTGCCCGATGATCTACGCCCCGGTGACTGCCCACGCGCGCGGGGAGTGGAAGGGCCGCCAGGTCGACTACACGAGGACCTTCTCGAACGGGTGCGTCCTGGCGGCACGGACAGGACAGGTCTTCGCGCTGGACACCTGAGGGACGCGGGCTCGGTCAGGCCGAGCGCTGGGCACGCGCGCGGGGGACGTCTCCGAAGCCGCCCGCCTGCCCGCGCGCGTACAGCGCCGCCGCCACGACCGTGCGGGACTGATGCTCGACCTGGTGCTCCAGGGGCACCCAGCGGGCCCGGAAGCGTTCCGCGAAGGCGTCGCTCCAGGAGGCCACGAGGTGTTCGAGCATGGGTGCCGTGCGGTCGTCCCTCTCCCGCAGGACCCGCAGCAGCATCGCCGCGGCCCGCAACGGCAGCCGGCGCCCGAACGCGTCCACGCTGCCGACGTACGCCATCGTCGTGTCGGCGGGCCGGGTGTGCATCCAGTCCGCGGCCAGGCCCGGCACCAGCTCCAGGGCCCACTTCGCGGCCCGCAGCAGCGGCCCGTCCACGCCCTGGAGGCGCGGCAGCGCGTCGGCGAGCACCCACTCCACCTCCCGGCCGTCGCGCAGCAGCCGGCGCGCCAGCCGCCGTATCGCCGCCGCCGGGGCGGGATGCGGTGCCGGGTCGTCCACCAGGTCGCTGGCCCACATCGGCACCTCCACGACAGCGGTCAGACCGCCGTAGCGGTGCGCGTGGTACCAGGTGCTGTGCCGGGCGTCGTCCGGCATGCTCGGGTACGCCAGGTCCGAACCGGGCGCCGGCATCACATGCACCCCGGGCCCCGAAGCGGGCCAGCCCGCCGCGTCCGAGGGGCCCGTCTCCACCGGGATGTGCAGCTCCGCCGCCGACTTGGCGAACGGCTCGGCCAGCCCCGGTACGTCCTTCGTCAACTGCACCCAGCTGCCGCCCAGATCGGTCCCGTGCAGGGTCACCTGGAGGTAGGGCCGCACCTCGTCGATCACCCGGATCAGGGCGCGCGTCTCGGGCGGCAACCGGTCGGGCGGCAGCACGGAGGGCGACCACTCCGGCTGCTCGGGCCCGGCCGGACGGTAGAACCCCAAGTGGTAGTCGAACAGACTGCGCGGCGCCGGCGTGACATGCAGACTCGCCCCGTCCGGGTCCGCGCAGAGCAGAAAGTGCCAGGCCGTGTCCGACCTCAACTCCCTGTCCCGTACGACCCGTTCGGCCAGGGCGAGGAGTGTGGAGCCGCCGGTCGGCTCGTTGGCATGGGCACCGGCGACCACCAGGACGGCGCGCTGGGCGTGCCCCACGGACAGCAGCTGAATCGGCCTGCCCGCGCGGGAGGCGCCCACCTGCCTCAGGGTGCACAGACCCGGCCGATGCGCGGCCAACGCCCTGACGGACGAGACCAGTTCGGTCACACTGGGGTATCGCAACTCCGGCAGGAGACTCACCCCCGACTAGTCAGCTCCGGCTTCGCAACCGCAGTACTTCACGGGCTTTGAGAAGTGTCAAGAAGACCGCGGGGGAGGCTACCGGGGGCGCCCAGGCGCATTTACCGGCAGCCGGTAGGGGCGTTGGTGCCAGCAGGGGGCCGGAGGTCCCCGAGGGGTGCCATGGGCGTCGGCGCTCACATCCGGTGACGTCCCCTGCGGGCACACGCGCGTACCCCCGCATCGAGAACACCGACGTCCGGGCATGCCACCGCACGCCCGCCGCCCGGCCCGCGCCCCGGGTCCGCACGCGGGTGCGAGCCGGTGGCAGGGACGGTCCTACGGCGTGCGGCGGGACCATGTACGCCGTAGGACCGCCGACTTTCCGCTTCACCCGTACGGCCGTACGAGGGCTGCGCCCCGCGCGGTGCGGTGTTCGGCTGGGACCATCCGCGTGTGCCATGGCGCGGACGACCGGCCGCGCGTCTCTTCCACGGCGCGGGGCGGAGCGACGACCACGGGAGCGGACGGCGGTGCTGTGTCTCACGGACGTGCTCGTCACGCGGACCGCGGGCACCCCGGCCCGGCCACCGGGCCCACCGAGCCTGCGGACGGCCGTACGCGACCCGTACCCGCTCTACCGCACCCTCCGTACGCACTACCCCCTGGTGTACGACGAGCCCTTCGGCGCCTGGCTCGTCAGCCGCTACGACGATGTCCGCGCGGCGCTGGCCGACCCGCGACTCGTCGCCCTGCCCGGTGATGGGCCGGCCGAAGCGGGTCGGCTCCTCGACCGGGCGCTGCGCGGACCCGCACTGGCCGCTCTGACCGCCGCCGTCGAACGCGGCGCCCATGTCCTAGCCCACCGGCTGGCCGCCCGTGAAGAGGCCGACCTGGTGGCCGAGTTCTGCGACTGGCTGCCCACCGCCACAGCCGTGGCCGCGCTCGGCCTGCCGTACGAGGAGACCGCGCGCGTGCACCGCTGGTGCCGCACGGGACTCGGCCGTCCCGGGGGCGGCCGTCCCGGGGGCGGCCGTCCCGAACTGGGCGCTTTTTTGAGGCCGTTGATCGCCCGGCGTCGCGCACACCCGGGCGGCGATCTGCTGTCGGTCCTGTGCACCGCGCGGACCGACGAGACCGTCACGAAGCTGGTGGGCGCCCTGCTCGGCGCGGCGGGCGGGACCACCGCGCGGGCGCTCGCCTCGTTCCTCGCCAACCTCCTCGACCACCCGGGCCAGTTGGAGGTGCTGCGCGCCCGCCCCGAGCTCACGGCGGGCGCCTGGGCGGAGTCCCTGCGCCGCGATCCGCCGCTGCACATCGTGCTGCGCCGGGCCGTCGAACCCATCGGCGCGATCCCCGCCGGAGCCACCGTCGCCTGCCTCCTCGGCGCCGCGGGCCGCGATCCGGAACGCTTCGCCGACCCCGACCGTTACGACGCGTTCCGCCCCGACCCCGGACCACTCGCCCCCGACGCCCTGCTCGCCCGCCTCACGGCCGAACACGGCCTGCGAGCACTCCTGGCCGCCCTGCCGGGCCTGCGCCGCGCACCGGGCGCCCGGCACGTGCCCGACGACCTGGTCCGCCGTTCGCCCCGGACCCTCACCGTGCGCACCTAGCCCGCGAGTTCCAGCAGCGCCACCGGCAACCGACCGAAAACGTCCTCCACGCGTGCGTGGCCCGTGAACTCCCGCTCCGGAGCCAGCACATCGACCCACCGCCCCGGCGGCAGCGCCAGCACCGTGTCGCGCCAGCCGCCCGCCTCCGCGAGTCGCGCCGACAGCCGGGTCACCGCCGTGACCGCACTCCCCGAGCGCGCGAACGCCACACAGTGCGCCGCGGCCGGGCCCTCCGCGGTCAGCGGGGTGTACGTCGCCGCGTCTCCGAAGGCCTCGGGGCGCCGGGCGCGCAGCCGCAGCGCGGCGGCCGTCAGCGCGCCCTTGTCGCCGGGGTGCGGGGGCGGGAACGGCACAGGACGCCGGTTGTCGGGGTCGACCAGGGCCAGGTACTCGGCCTCCGTGCCCTGGTAGAGGTCCGGGACGCCCGGCATCGTCAGCTGGACCAGGGCGGCGCCGAGCATGTTCGCCCGGATGTGCGGCTCCAGTGCCGTGCGCAACGCGGCCACGTGCTCGCCGGGAGCCCCGCAGGGGCCCGCCGCGACGAACGCCGCCACCGCTTCCTCGTACGGCGGCTCCTGCTCCGTCCAGCTCGTGTACAGGCCCGCCTCGCGCACATGCTTCAGCAGCGCCTCCTGAACCCGCCCCGTGTCCGCCGGGCCGAGCCCGAACACCGTCTGCCAGGCCGCCCACGCCAGTTGCGCGTCCGGAACGCCCTCGCCGGTACGGGTCACCTCGGCCAGCACGTCGGCCCAGCGCTCCGGCACCTCGGTGAGCACGGCCAGCGCGGCCCGTACGTCGGCGCTGCGCTTGGTGTCGTGGGTCGACAGCACGGTGCCCATCGCGGGCCAGTCGCGCTGCACGCGCGCGCAATACGCGTGGAAGTCCTCCGGGGACACGGCCGGACTCCCCGGGTTCCCGCCCACCTCGGTCGCCGACAGCAGCGGCACATAGCGGTAGAACGCCGTGTCCTCCACGGACTTGGCCCGCAGCGCGGACGCCGTCTGCGCGAACCGCGTCCGGAACTCCACCTGCTCGGGCCCGTCCCCGTACCGCCCCAGCAGCAGCTCCCGTACGACGTCGACGGCGCCCGCCTCCTCCGGGACGACGAACGCCTGCCGGGCCTCGGCCGCCGCCTCCTCGGTGACGACGGCGGCGGTGTCGCCCGAGGTGTACGGCCGGTACACCTCCAGGCGGACCAGGAGTTCCAGCAGCGCGGTCCGCAGCGCCCAAGGGGCCCGGTCGCGCAACGCGGGCTCCGGGGACGTGGCGCACAGCCGGGCCGCGACCCGGGTCAGCCGGTCCATCTCGGCGACCAGCTCGTGCGTGAGCACCTTGTACGCCGCCCGCCGTACCGTCGCCTCCCAGTGGCCGCCCCGGTCGGTCTGCGGGGCCGCGAACCTCCGGTACTGGCCCAGGAGTTCACCGGCGCCCGCCGGGTCCGTGAACAGCCCGTCGATCTGACGGAGGGCGTCGTAGCCGGTGGTGCCCGCGACGGGCCAGGACGCCGGCAGGGGCTCCCCGTCCGCAAGGATCTTCTCCACGACCGTCCAGCGGCCCCCGGTCGCCTCGTGCAGCCGCCGGAGGTAGTCGTCGGGGTCGGCGAGACCGTCGGGGTGGTCGACGCGCAGTCCGTCGACGACACCCTCGTCGAGCAGTTGCAGCATCTTCGCGTGGGTGGCGTCGAAGACCTCCGGGTCCTCGACACGCACCCCGATCAGCTCCGAGATGCTGAAGAAGCGCCGGTAGTTGAGCTCGGTACGGGCCAGCCGCCACCACACGGGGCGGTACCACTGCGCGTCCAGGAGCTGAGGCAGCGGCAGTTCCGCGGTGCCCGCACGCAGCGGGAAGACGTGGTCGTAGTAGCGCAGGACGTCGCCGTCGACCTCCAGGTGGTCGATCTCCGCGCCGACCGGACCGCCCAGCACCGGCAGCAGCAGCTGCCCGCCCTGCGCCTCCCAGTCGATGTCGAACCAGCGCGCGTACGGCGACTTGGGGCCCTCCCGGAGCACCTCCCACAGGGCGTGGTTGTGGCGCGGGGCCATGGCCATGTGGTTCGGCACGATGTCCACCACCAGACCGAGACCGTGCTCCCGCGCGATGCGCGCGAGGGCCCGCAGGCCGTCCTCGCCGCCCAGTTCGTCCCGTACGCGCGCGTGGTCCACGACGTCGTAGCCGTGCGTCGAACCCGGCACGGACTCCAGGACGGGGGACAGATGCAGGTGCGAGACGCCGAGCGACGCCAGGTAGGGCGCGGCCGACGCCGCCGCCGCGAACGGGAACTCGGGCTGCAGTTGCAGCCGGTAGGTGGCCGTGGGCACTGCCGGGTCGGGTCGCTCAGGTGTCATGCAGACCTACGTACCCGCCCGGCCGTCTTTCGTGTCATCCACCCTCGTATCCGGTCCGCCGACCGGCCGACCGGATGCCCGCCCCTCACCCCTAGGTGGGCCGTTTCAGCACCGTCATGCTGCGGTCCACCAAGGTCAGCCGGTCCCCGGCCTTCACCTTCGCGCCCGTGTCCTTCGGCACCCCCTCCGGGAGGCCCGTGTCGACGACCACCTCCCACTGGCGGCCGTGGTTGACCGGCACGACGAAGTCCAGCGTCTCCGGAGAGGCGTTGAACATCATCAGGAAGGAATCGTCGGCGATGCGCTCCCCGCGCGGGCCGGGTTCCGAGATGGCGTTGCCGTTCAGGAACACCGACAGCGCGGACGCCTGCGCCGAGTCCCAGTCCCGTTGCGCCATCTCCTTGCCCTCCGGGGTGAACCAGGCGATGTCCGACAGCTCGTCGTGGGTGCCCTCCACGGGCCGCCCGTGGAAGAAGCGCCGGCGCCGGAACACGGGATGCTCCTTGCGCAGCCACACCAACGCGCGCGTGAAGGCCAGCAGACCCGACGACCCGTCGTCGCCCTCGGGCCACTTCACCCAGGCCAGCTCGCTGTCCTGGCAGTACGCGTTGTTGTTGCCCTTCTGGGTGCGCGCGAACTCATCCCCGTGGCTGACCATCGGCACGCCCTGGGACAGCATCAGCGTGGCGATGAAGTTGCGCTTCTGCCGCTCGCGCAGCTCCAGGACGGCCACATCGTCGGTGTCGCCCTCGGCACCGCAGTTCCAGGACCGGTTGTGGCTCTCGCCGTCCCTGTTGTCCTCGCCGTTGGCCTGGTTGTACTTGTCGTTGTACGACACCAGGTCGTTCAGGGTGAACCCGTCGTGGCAGGTCACGAAGTTGATGGAGGCCAGGGGACGGCGTCCGTCGTCCTGGTAGAGGTCGGACGAGCCGGTCAGCCGGGACGCGAACTCCGCGAGCGCGCGCCCTTCGCCCCGCCACATGTCCCGCACGGTGTCGCGGTACTTGCCGTTCCACTCGGTCCACAGGGGTGGGAAGTTGCCCACCTGGTAGCCGCCCTCGCCGACGTCCCACGGCTCCGCGATCAGCTTCACCTGGGAGACCACCGGGTCCTGCTGCACGAGGTCGAAGAACGACGACAGCCGGTCCACCTCGTGGAACTGCCGGGCCAGGGTGGCCGCGAGGTCGAAGCGGAAGCCGTCGACGTGCATCTCGGTGACCCAGTAGCGCAGTGAGTCCATGATCAGCTGGAGCACGTGCGGGGACCGCATGAGCAGTGAGTTGCCCGTCCCCGTGGTGTCCATGTAGTAGCGGGGGTCCTCCGTCAGCCGGTAGTAGGAGGGGTTGTCGAGGCCCCTGAAGGACAGCGTCGGCCCCAGGTGGTTGCCCTCGGCGGTGTGGTTGTAGACGACGTCCAGGATGACCTCGATACCGGCCTCGTGCAGCGCCCGTACCGCCGACTTGAACTCCAGGACCTGCTGGCCGCGGTCGCCCCAGGAGGCGTACGCGTTGTGCGGGGCGAAGAAACCGATCGTGTTGTAGCCCCAGTAGTTGTTCAGCCCCATGTCGACCAGCCGGTGGTCGTTCACGAACTGGTGCACCGGCATCAGCTCCAGGGCGGTCACCCCCAGGCCCACCAGGTGCTCGATGACCGCCGGATGCGCGAGCGCCGCGTACGTGCCGCGCAGTTCGTCCGGCAGCCCCGGGTGCTGCATCGTCAGGCCCTTCACATGGGCCTCGTAGAGCACCGTCTCGTGATATCCGTGCCGGGGCAGCCGGTCGTCGCCCCAGTCGAAGTACGGGTTGACCACGACCGACGACATCGTGTGCGGGGCGGAGTCCAGGTCGTTGCGCTTGTCGGGGGCGTCGAAGTGGTAGCCGTACACCTCCTCGCCCCAGGCGATCGATCCGCTGACCGCCTTCGCGTACGGGTCGAGCAGCAGCTTCGCGGAGTTGCACCGCTGGCCGCGCTCGGGAGCGTACGGGCCGTGCGCGCGGAAGCCGTAGCGCTGCCCGGGCATGATGCCGGGCACGTACGCGTGCCGCACGAACGCGTCGCTCTCGCGCAGCTCCACCGCCGTCTCCGAGCCGTCGTCGTGCAGCAGACAGAGCTCTACTCGGTCCGCGGCCTCCGTGAAGACCGCGAAGTTGGTCCCGGCGCCGTCGTACGTGGCACCGAGTGGATATGCCTCTCCAGGCCAGACCTGCATGGTCACGACTCTCTCAGCCGGGCCCCGCTGCCGGGGCGCCTTGCTCCTGAGTCTCCCCGAAAGTGAGGGAACCACCTATGACTTACGTCCCTCTTACCAAATGACCAGTGGATACGACGTATGTCGTATCCCGAACCAAGTGGGGCAGACACCACTCCCAGCGGTCCGGGGAAGGACCCAGGGGGAGTAGGGGGAAATGTGCGAAGGACAGTGCACCGCCACCTGGGCAAGGTGGTGGCCGGTGCGGCCATAGCGGTGGCCGGGACCGCGGCGATGGTCGCCATCACCCTGCCGGGCACGGCGGGGGCCGACGAGTCGGGCGGTACCGGCAAGGCGGCCGGATCCACCCAGCAACAGGCGGCGGACGGGCAGGGCGCGGCACCCGGTGTCGTGCAACAGGCCCCCGCCGAGGGCGAGAAGGGCAAGGGCCGCGACCCGCTCACCGACGACGAGACCCAGCGCGTCGAGCGGATCGCGGTGAACCAGCAACTGCTCAACTCCAGTGAGAACGTGGAAGGAAAGCGCGGACCGCAGCGCCTCGACGTCGAACTCGCGAACCCCGGGCCCAGTGAACTGGACAACCCGAACGCACCGCGCCGCGCGGACGTGACGTTCTACGACTACAAGGACGACACGGTCGTCACCAAGACCGTCAACCTCGACACCGGCAAGGTCGAACAGACCGGCACCCAGCACGGAGTGCAGCCGCCGGCCAGCCACGCCGAGGACGTCGAAGCGGCCGAGCTGCTGCTCGCCAGCCCGCTGGGCGCGGGCCTGAAGGCCGACTACAAGGACGCCACCGGCAACGAACTCACCTCGCCCGACCAGCTGTTGCTCACCGCGATGGTCTACAAGGCCACTCCGGGACGGCAGTCCGGCGACCTCGACCAGTGCGGAGAGCACCGCTGCGTGCGACTGTTCCCGAAGGTCAAGAACGGGCCGTGGATCGACGCCCGTGACTTCGTCATCGACCTGAGCGCCCGCAAGGTCGGCAAGCTCACCGGCTGAGCCGCCTGAACCGACCGCGCCGTCCGCGCGGATCGCGCCGCTCCTCGTCCACTGTCCCAACTTGCTTCTCCTGTAAGGGAGTCACTTCTCCATGCGCGTCAACAGAATGAGCCGTGCCCGCAGGCGGGGAGCCGTCGGGCTCGCCCTCGCCACCCTGGCCGCCGGTGCCACGGCCGGCGCGGGCCCGGCCGTAGCCCAGACGAAGGCCGCCCCGGCCGCCGCCGCACCCGGCTGCAGCGCCGCCTACACCATCGAGCAGAAGCTCTCCACCGGCACCACCTGGCGGATGTGCTGGCACTACGAGCGCGAGGCCGGCCTGGTCCTGGAGAACATCTCCTACCAGCCGCCCGGCCAGGCCACCCCCATCAAGGTGCTCGCCGACGCGAAGCTCGCCCAGATCCATGTCCCGTACGACGACGGCAAGAACGAGTACAGCGACCTCACCCAGTACGGCTTCGGCACCGGCCTGATGAACATGCAGCCCGGCGAGTGCCCCGGCGGCACCATCAAGACCGTCAAGGTCCCCGACGCCCAGGACCCGGCCCACCCGAACGTCAAGGGCCTCTGTACGACGACCCGTTCGCGCGGTCACGCCTTCCGGATGCAGGGCGACAGCGCCAACAAGGTCTTCCAGACCCAGGGCAAGGACTTCCTCGTCTACACGGTCAACCAGGTCGGCTGGTACGAGTACATCACCGAGTGGCGCTTCCAGGACGACGGCACCATCAACATGAACGTCGGTGCCACCGGCAGCCTTTCGCCCTACGACTACGACGCGGGCGACGGCCGCGGCTGGCCGCTCGGCAAGGGCGCCAAGGCGTACGCGACGAGCCATCAGCACGATGTCTTCTGGAAGTTGGACTTCGCGCTCGACGGCTCCTCCAAGGGCCGGGTCGAGCAGTACGACTCCAAGGTCACCCCGCGCGGCGCCAACACCCCCACCAACAAAACCACGTTGACCAAGGTCACCAAGGAACTCGCGGGCGACGCGAAGAACATGCGCTGGTGGCGCGTCGTCAGCGCGACCGGCAAGAACAAGGACGACCACGCCCGGTCCTACGAGATAGTCCCCGGTGCCACCACCAAGTACCCGGGCCGCAGCTTCACCACGCACGACGTGTACTTCACCGAGTACAACAAGTGCGAGCAGTTCGCCAGCGACAACCTGCCCAACTGCGGTGCGGGGCACCCGAAGCAGGTCGACAAGTGGGTCAACGGACAGACCCTCACCCACCCCGTGGTCTGGGTGAACGTCGGCTTCCACCACATCGCCCGCGACGAGGACCAGCAGCCGATGCCGGTCCACTGGCAGGGATTCTCCATCGCCCCGCGTGACGTCACCGCTATGAATCCGCTCACTCCGCCCGCCCTCGCGAACCAGAACGGCAATGTGAACGGCGGAAGTTGAGAAACGACCCTGTCCATCCGGCTGCACCGCCGACCGGTCCCGGAGTACCCTTCCTTGATCGTTGAGACTGGGGAGAGCTCGGGGGAGCGGAAGGCGGTGCACGGGTGGGCTCGGGAGGGCTGGAGTTGCCCCCTGGTGACGAGGGTCACGAGGGGAACTCCGCAGAAGTCCCGCCCGGCGCGGTGTCCCTGGCACGTCCGATGGACGCGGCTGGTTCCATCGGTCCGGAGCTGGACTGGGACGCCGACGCCTGGCGCGAGGTGCGTACGCGCGCCCAGCGAGCCGGCCGTGCCTACATCTGGCTGAACCTGGTCGAGCAGCGGCTGCGCGCGGTCGTGGCCGCTGTTCTGCGTCCCATCTACGAACCCGTCCACGGCGACGAGTGGGTGGTCGCCGCGGCCGGTCCGGCCGGCCAGGAGTGGGTGCAGCGCGCGGTCGCCGTACGCGAAGTCAGCCGCCGCAAGGGCTACTTGCTCGACCCGGCCGACGACAACGTCCTCAGTTTCCTGACGTTGCCGCAGCTGCGCGAGCTGATGGTGCAGCACTGGCCGTGCTTCGAGCCGTACTTCGACGAGCGCCGGGACGTCGAACTCGCCCTGGACGAACTGGAAGTGACCCGCAACGTCGTCTCCCGCAACCGCGCCCTGTCCGAGGCCGTCCTCAACCAGGCCGAGCGTGCCTCCGCGAAACTCCTGGAGACCCTCGGCGCCGGCGGTGACGTGCCCTCGGCGCGGCGGCTGCCCGTCGACGCGGTCGAGGAGCTGATCGGCGACCGCTTCGCGGACGTGGTCGCCGTGCACCCCGACCGGGTGCGGCTGATGCGGCAGTTCCCGGCCGAGGACATCTTCGGCGGGGCCCGCCGCGTCGACGCCATCGGTATCGGCCTCAACCTGCTCGTGCAGAACTTCTCCGGCCGCCGGCTGGTCCGCCTCGCCGAGTCGGGCTGCCGGGCGCGGCTGCTGTTCCTCAACCCCGCCTCCAGCGCGGTGAAGCGGCGCGAGCGTGAACTCGGCATCAAGCGGGGCGAGTTGAGCCGTGCCGTCGAGATGAACATCCTGCACATGCGCCGGGTGCGGTCCCGGCTGCGCGACCCGGCGGCCTTCGAGATCCAGGTCTTCGACGAGACGCCCCGCTTCACGGCGTACCTCGTCGACGGCGACGGCACGGACGGCATAGCCGTCGTGCAGTCCTATCTGCGCCGCAGCCGCGGCATGGAGGCGCCGGTGCTGGTGCTGCGGAACGGCAGCCGACTCGTCAAGTCGGACGAAATGGATGACAGCGCACTTTTCCCCACCTACCGCGATGAGTTCGAGCAGATGTGGGCGGATTCGCGACCGGTGTCCTGACCTGTCCGAGGCCGGGACCGGGGGCCGGTCCACCGCTAAGCGGAACGCGGCCATCGGATTGTCAGTGGCTCATGCGATCGTGGAGACCACTGGGGGAAAGCACCACCGAGAAGGGGGGCCGTCATGGCCTGGCACCAGGAGCTGCTCATCGGCTTCGACCTGGAGACGACGGGGACCGAGCCGCGCGAGGCGCGCATCGTCACGGGCGCGGTCATAGAGGTCAGGGGCGGACGGCCGGAGGGCCGTCGGGAGTGGCTGGCGGATCCCGGCGTGGAGATCCCGGCGGACGCCGTCGCCGTGCACGGCATCACCAATGAGCGCGCCACCGCCGAGGGCCGCCCGGCCGACGAGGTGGCCGAGTCGATCGCGGACGTCCTCGTGACGTACTGGAAGACGGGCGTCCCCGTCGTCGCCTACAACGCGGCTTTCGACCTCACCCTGCTCTCCGCCGAGCTGCGCCGGCACGGACTCCCGTCCCTGCGCGACCGCCTGGGCGGCACCGACCCGGCCCCGGTCATCGACCCGTACACGATCGACCGCTCCGTCGACCGCTACCGCCGCGGCAAGCGCAACCTCGAAGCGGTCTGCCTGGAGTACGGCGTGGTCCTCGACTCCGCACACGACGCTTCGGCCGACGCCCTCGCCGCCGCGCGCCTGGCCGGCGCGATAGCCGACCGCCACCCCAAGGTCGCCGCCCTCGGCCCGGCCGAACTGCACCGCCGCCAGATCGAGTGGTACGCGGAATGGGCCGCCGACTTCCAGAGCTTCCTGCGCCGCAAGGGCGACCAGGACGCGGTGATCGACGGCACGTGGCCGCTACGGGAGCTGGAGGACGAGACGGTCTAGATCGGCGGCTCCTGAAGCGCCCCGAAAGGGGCGCGGGGAACTGCGCGACCAGCCACAACGGACCCGCAGTCGCCCAGAGACCAATCAGCCCCCGATCAATTGGCGCTCAGAACGGAAACCACCTCACCGTCTCATCCCCGTCCCGCAAAGACGCCACCCGCCGCCGAAACTCAACAAGCGCCTCAGGGTTGCTCGGCGCATGCTGAGCAACCCACGCACAGCTGGCTGTCTCCCGAGCCCCGCGGAGCACCCCGCAGCCCACCCACTCGCGCACATCCCACCCGTATGCCTCGGTGAACGCGTCGTAGGCCCGAGCTGGAAAGGCATACCGGTCGCGGGAAAGGGCCATCACCACCAGATCGTGCTCACGCAGGTCGGAGGAGAAGGTCTCCAGATCGACCAGTACCGGCCCGTCCGGCCCGACATGCACATTGCGGGGCAGCGCGTCCCCGTGGATCGGCCCGGGCGGCAGCTGCGGCGTGAGCGCGGCGGCCGCAGCCGCGAAACCGTCCCGCCGCTCCCGCAGATACGCCGCGTCCGCCGCATCGATCGCATCGCCCGCGAGCCGCAGCCAGCGCTCCACCCCGCCCAGCAGCTCACGGGGCGGGAGTTCGAAGGAGGGCGAGGGAAGCGCGTGGACGACCCGTAGCAGTTCGGCCAAATCCCGGGCGTCGGCGGGGCGTACGGAATCGGCCAGCCGGTGCCACACGGTCACCGGATGTCCCTCGACCAGGCGCGCCTTCGGGTCGGCGGCCCGCACCGCCGGGACGCCCGACTCGGCCAGCCACACCGCGACATCCAGCTCGCGCCGGGCGCGGTCGAGGAGTTCGGCGTCACGGCCCACCTTGACGACCAGGTCACCCGCGGCGAACACCGCGTTCTCGCCGAGGGCGAGGAGGCGCGCGTCCCGCGCCGGGCCGGGCAGTACGTCCGCCGCGGCCAGTACGTCCCGCGCCCGTGCCTCGTCCATCGTCCGCCTCCGAGTGATCCCTGTGCGTGTGCGTACGGCGTCGGGTTCCCGCCATCCGACGGCCAGTGTCCCATTCGCACAGGTGGGACGGCATGCGCGGTGCCTTGACGAGGCACGACGTGTTCACGACCATGACGGGGCCCGACCGGGCCGTGCAAAGGGGCTGATTCCATGACATCGGTGACGGGGGTATCGGTGACGGAGGCGCGGAGACCACCGAGCCGCGCGCCGAGCCGCGACCGCCGGCGACGCGCTCCCGACCACGCGGCCTGGTTCCTGGTGTTACCCGCCCTGATCCCGATCCTCGTCCTCAGCGTCGGCCCCCTCCTCTACGGCGTCCTGCTGGCCTTCACCGATTCCCAGTCGGGCCGCACCGCGCCCACGCAGTGGATCGGCGGTCTCAACTTCCGGGATCTGCTGCACGACACGCTGTTCTGGGAGTCGTTCCGCATCGGCCTGGTGTGGGCGGCCGGGGTGACCGTCCCGCAGTTCCTGCTCGCCCTCGGCCTCGCCCTGCTGCTCAACCAGGACCTACGGCTGCGCTGGCTCGCCCGGGCGCTCGCGATCGTCCCGTGGGCGATGCCCGAGGTCGTCGTCGGCATCATGTGGCGCATCGTCTACAACCCGGACGCGGGCATCCTCAATGAGACCCTGCACAACCTCGGTCTCGGGAACGGCCGTGACTGGCTCAGCAGCCTGACGACCGCGCTGCCCGCCGTGATCGTCGTCGGCATCTGGGCGGGCATGCCCCAGACGACGGTCGCCCTCCTCGCCGGACTGCAGAACACCCCGCGCGAACTCCACGAGGCGGCGGCGGTCGACGGTGCCGGAGCCTGGCGCCGCTTCCGCACGGTCACCTGGCCCGCCCTCAGACCGGTGGCGCTGGCGATCACGGCGCTCAACCTGATCTGGAACTTCAACTCGTTCGCCCTGGTCTACGTCCTGACCAACGGCGGACCCGGCGGCCGCACCCGGCTGCCCATGCTCTTCGCCTACGAAGAGGCCTTCCGCTACGGCCAGTTCGGCTACGCGGCGGCGATGGGATGCGTGATGGTCGCGGTGATCTCGGTGCTCCTCGCCGTCTTCCTCGTCGGCCGCCTGAGGGGAGGGGACGACTCATGAGGACCGGCACCAAGTCCAGTACGAGGACCGGCACCAAGTCCCGTACGAGGAGCGGCGCCACGTCCGGCATGAGGGTGGGCACCGGGGCCCGCGCCGGCCAGTACATCGCCCTGCTCGCATACCTCGTCTTCCTCGCCTTCCCCCTCCTCTGGCTGATCTCCACCGCGTTCAAGTCCCCGCGCGAGCTGGGCAGTCTGCACCCCACCTGGATCCCGAGGCACCCGACCCTCGCCAACTTCCGCCAGGCCTTCGACGAACAGCCGCTGCTGCACGCCGCGTTGAACTCCCTGCTCGCCGCGCTCGGGGCCGCGCTGATCGCCGTGGTGATCGCGACACCGATGGCGTGGGTCATGGCCCGGCGCCGGACGTTGCTCGCGCGGGCCGCGACCGGGTGGGTGGTGGTCAGCCAGGCGTTCCCGTTCGTGCTGGTGATCATCCCGCTGTTCCTGGTGCTGAAGAACCTGCGGCTGATCGACTCCCTGGCCGGGCTGGTGCTGGTGTACGTGGTGTGGTCGCTGCCGTTCGCCCTGTGGATGCTGGTCGGCTATGTACGCGCGGTGCCACCGGAGTTGGAGGAGGCGGCGGCGGTCGACGGAGCCGGAAAACTCCGCACACTCGTGTCGGTGACGGCACCGCTGCTCGCGCCCGGGATCGTGGCGACGGCACTGTTCGCGTTCGTCACCGCGTGGAACGAGTTCTTCTTCGCGCTGGTCCTCCTCAAGACCCCGGAGAAACAGACCCTCCCGGTCGTCCTCACCCACTTCATCGGCGCGGAGGGCGTCGCCGACCTCGGCCCGCTGGCCGCCGCCGCGTTCCTGGCGACTCTGCCCTCGCTGATCGTCTTCGCCCTGATCCAACGGCGGCTCACCGGCGGCATGTTGACCGGGGCGGTGAAGAGCTGATGCGAACGCGCTGGATCCTCACCCTCGTCCTGACCCTGCTCCTCGCCGGCTGCACGGGCGGCGGCGGAAACGGCTCGGCGAACGGCCGTATCACCCTTCGCTTCCAGTCCCTGGCCTGGCAGGACGAGTCCGTCACCGCCAACAAGGAACTGGTGAAGGAGTGGAACGCGACCCACCCGGACGTCAAGGTCGAGTACGTCCAGGGCAGTTGGGACAGCGTCCACGACCAACTCCTCACCTCCTTCGAGGGCGGCGAGGCCCCGGACATCATCCACGACGCCTCCGACGACCTCGCGGACTTCGCCTACGGCGGCTACCTCGCCGACCTTCGGAACCTGCTGCCCACCCGCCTCAAGTCCGAGATCCCGCAGCGCAGTTGGGATACGACGACCTTCGGGGACGGTGTCTACGGCGTGCCGTTCCTCCAGGAGCCACGCGTACTCATCGCCAACGCCACCTGGCTGAAGAAGGCCCGCGTCCGCATCCCGACCCCCGAACACCCCTGGAGCTGGCCCGAGTTCAGGGACATCGCCCGGCGGCTGAGCGGCGACGGCAAGTACGGCGTGGCCTGGCCGCTCAAGGAGCCGGTGTCCGCCACGCTCAACCTGTCGCTGTCGGCGGGCGGTGAACTCTTCCACCGGGGTACGGACGGCAAGGTGACCGTCCGCTTCGACAAGGCCGACCAGGTCGTCCCCCGCACCATCCACGACCAGGTGGACGTGGACCACAGCGCCTCACCCACGACCCTGGGCAGCGGCGGCTCGGACACACTCCCCGGGTTCTTCGGCGGCAAGTACGCGATGATCCCGCTCGGCTTCTCCTACCGCCAGCAGATCGTGCAGCAGGCCCCCAAGGGCTTCGACTGGCAGGTCCTCCCGGCCCCGGCCGGTGCCGACGGTCTCACCCAGGGCGTCAGCCCGCAGACCCTGTCCATCGCCGAGGACAGCCCACACAAGAAGCAGGCCGCCGAGTTCATCGACTTCCTCCTCCAGCCCAAGAACATGGTCCGCCTGGCCCTCGGCGACTGGATGCTCCCCACCGGAACCCAGGCCCTCAAGTCCCCGGCCCTGCACACCACCAAGGACGACTGGGCGACCGGCACGGCCCTCGCCGGAAACCTCAACTCCGCGCCGGCACAGTCCGTACGCGGCTACCCGGAATGGAAGGACAAGGTGGCAACCCCGGCGTTCCAGGAGTATTACAGCGGCGGCATCAGCCTGGCCGAACTACGCCAACGCCTGCAGAAGGACGGCAACTTGGTCCTGGCAAGATACCAACGCTGATGAGGGCAACGCCCTTCTTTTAGGGGCGCGGGGCTGTGCCGATTTGCGGCTCCGCCGCGTGGGCGCGACCAGCCACAACGCACCCGCACCCGCCGAACAACCGCACCACTCTCCCCGGATGGCGCTTCCCTTCAAGAAAACCTCGTTGCCCCACCCCACCCGAGCCACCTAACGTTCCCCACATGTCAGCCACGAACGCGATCGTGAACTCCGGTCTGAACCGGAGCTGCACGCATGCGATCCGCATCCGCCGCAGCCCCGGTGCCCTGACCGGCCCGGGCGCACACGCCCGCTGACACCTCCGCCGACCCGCCAAGCCACGCGCGGTCCGCGGTTCCTCCTGCTCTCTTCCGGTCAGGGCCTTCGTCTGCCCGTATGCCCTTCACGGAAGACAAGGACCGCAGGCCATGGCCCGCCCCACCCACGTTTCCCGCGCGCTCTCGCAGAACTTCCTCGCCGACCGCGCCACCGCCGAGTACGTAGCCCGCCTCGCCGTCCCACACGGACACCACGTACCCCTCCTCCTCGAAGTAGGGGCAGGCAAAGGCGCGTTGACCGCGAAACTCGCCCCCCACTGCCGAGAACTCCACGCCCACGAGATCGACCCCCGCCTCGTACCGAAACTCCGCACCCGCTTCTCCACCACACCCCAAGTGCACGTCGTCGCCGGGGACTTCATGGACACCCGGCCCCCACGCACCCCGTTCTCGGTCGCCGGAAACGTGCCCTTCTCCCGCACCGCCGACATCGTCGACTGGTGTCTGCGCGCCCCCGCCCTCACCGAAGCCACCCTCCTCACCCAGCTCGAATACGCCCGCAAACGCACCGGTGACTACGGCAGTTGGACCCTGCTGACGGTGCGCACCTGGCCTCGCTACGAGTGGCGACTGGTCGGGCGCGTCGACCGGCGCCGGTTCAGTCCCGTACCGCGCTTCGACGCCGGGATCGTACGGATCGAGCGACGCCGTACCCCGTTGCTCGAACCGGCCGCGCTGCGCGATTGGCGGCACCTGGTCGAGCTGGGTTTCTCCGGGGTGGGCGGCTCGCTGCACGCCTCGCTGCGCCGGGCCCACCCGAGACGGCGCGTGGACGCCGCGTTCCGCGCGGCGCGCCTCGATCCACGTGTCCTGGTGGGCGAGGTGTCGCCGGACCACTGGCTGCGGCTGCACGCGGTGTTGACGTCGTAGGACAGCAGTGAGGGCCGTGAGTGACGCCGCGGCGGTGCCGGCGGTCCGGCGCTGTCGGATCACGGCGTAGGCCACCACTGTCTGGGCCACCAGGGTGGACAGGACGACCTGGTCGCGTCCGCGGCCCGGGTGAGGTAGGGGTGGAGCCCGACCAGCCATCAGGTGTGGGCTACTCCCGAGCGGTGGGATCGCCGTCGGCGGCCGACTCCTGCCGGAGGAAGGCCGTGAGCCACTTCTCGGTGTGCGCCACATGGGCCGAGGCCGCGCCCGCGGCGGCGACGGGGTCGCGGTTGGAGAGGGCGGTGGCGATCGCGCGGTGGTCCTCGTCGCTGGCGCGCTTGATGTGCGGGCCGTCGGGAAGCGTGAACACCTGATAGGAGCGGGACCGGGCGCGGAACACCCCGAGCAGCGAGCCGAGCGTGGGGTTGCCGCCGACCCGGGCGATCTCCGCGTGGAAACTGTGATCGAGGGCGGAGACCTGGTCCGGGTCCTCGGTCGCCTCCATCGCCTCGATGTGCTCGAAGATCGACTTGAGGGTCTCGGGGGTCATACGGGCCGCTGCCTGCGCCGCGGCATGGGCCTCCAGGATCCGCCGGATCTCGTACATCTCCAGCAGTCCGGCGAGCGGCAGGAGGTCGACGGTGAGGGACAGGCTGCCCACGATGTCCTCCGGCCTCAGCTGCGAGACATAGGTGCCCGAGCCGTGCCGGGGCTCTATGACCCGCAGGGCCGCGAGCATCCGTACGGCCTCGCGCAACGAGCCCCGGGAGACGCCCAGTTCCTCGCACAGCTCGCCCTCGGGGGGAATGCGCTGCCCGGCCACCAGACGACCGGTGGAGATCATGTGCCGTAGTCCGTGGAACGCCTGGTCAACTGCGGACATTCGTCCCCTCCTGAGAATGCGGCCGCTTCGTCCGGCCTCCAGCAGCCTACAGAGTCATCTGATGAGTTCAGGTGTCTCCTCCCAAGTCATCCAATGACTTATTTCGTGGACGTAATCGGCCCGTCACGACGCCATCAAGTCGCACGCGGTCTCGCGGGCGTCGCCACCGAACACCTCTCGTGGGCATCTTTGCAGCTAAGAGGGGATTTTCTGGGCGCGCATCGGTGTGATCCACCGACGGATCGCCCGCATTGGTCGCGTGACCTTCTGATGTCGGCGACCTTGAACTCTTGCCCGCTGAAGGGTGTCGATGCCACGATGCGCCGCAAGTCATCAGACCTATTTCAACGACCGTCCGATGTGTGGGTCCGCCGTCGTGGGGCCAGGGAGATCGTGAGTCATACGTGAGCGAGCTCGATGTCAGCACTGTCAGCACCGCGCCGAGCCCCCTCCTGCTCGCCGACGGAAGTCCGGCGGCCGAGGCGTGGTCGCTGGATCCGGCGCACAAGCACCTCAACCACGGGTCGTTCGGGGCTGTTCCGCTCGTCGTGCAGCACGAGCAGAACCGGCTGCGCGCGGAGATGGACCGCTCGCCGGGCGTGTGGTTCCCGGGGCTGCCGGCCCGGGTCGCGGCCGCCCGGGGTTCGATCGCCGCGTTCCTGCGGGTCGCCCAGGAGGATCTCGCCCTGGTGCCGAACGCCAGCGGTGGCGCGAGCGTCGTCTACGCGAACGTGCCGGCCAGGCCGGGCGGGGAAGTCCTCGTGACGGACCACGGCTACGGCGCGGTGACCATGGGCGCGCAGCGACTGGCCCGGCGCTGGGGCGGCACCGTCCGCACCGTGCGTGTACCGCTCGACGCGGACGAGGACCAGGCCTACGAGGCCGTGCTCGCCGGGATCACCGATGCGACGGGGCTGATCGTCCTCGACCACATCACCTCGGCGACCGCCCGCTGGATGCCTGTGGAGCGGATCGGGCGCGTGGCGCGGGAACGCGGCATCCCGCTGCTGGTGGACGGCGCGCACGTCCCCGGTCTGGCCGAGGATCCGCTCGCGGGACTCGACTGCGACGTGTGGATCGGCAACCTCCACAAGTTCGGCTGCGCGCCCCGCGGCACGGCTGCCTTGGTCGCCCGCGGTCCGCTCCGCGACGACCTCCACCCCCTGATCGACTCGTGGGGCGCCCCGGAGCCGTACCCCGCCCGCTTCGACACCCAGGGCACCGTCGACGTCACGAGCTATCTCGCCGCGCCCGCCGCCCTCGACTTCGTCGAGCACACCTGGGGCTGGGCCACGGCACGCGCCCACATGCGGACGCTGGCCGACTACGCGGAACGGATCGTGGGCGACGCCTTCACCCAACTCACCGGTGCGGACAGCGCAGTTGACGTCGGTATGCCGGTCAACGCGCTGCGCCTGGTCCGGCTCCCCGACGGCCTCGGCACCACCCATGCCGACGCCGACGCCCTGCGCGACCGCGTCGCCGCGGAACTCGGCGTCGAGGCCGCCTTCACCAGCTTCGGAGGCGTCGGCTACCTCCGGCTGTCGACGCACGTGTACAACACGGCGGCCGACTTCGAGTACTTCGCCGAGCACTGCGTTCCGGTGCTCGGCGCATGGGCCCGCACCCAGCACGTCGCACACCTCGCATCGCAGTGATCCATCACAGAACCTCCGGGACCCAGAATCCCCGGGATTGGGAGACACAGTGTTGAGCAGCAGAAAGGCAGCGGTCGCCCTCGGGCTCGCCACCGCGTTGTCGGTGTCGGGCTGTGCCGTCGGCGGCGGCTCGGGCGCGAGTGACGGGACCGTCACGCTGCACATGGTCGAGAGCCTCACCAACCCGGCCCGTACGGCCGTGTTGAAGACCCTCATCGGCCAGTTCGAGAAGCAGAACCCCAAGATCAAGGTCGACCTGATCTCACCGCCCACGGACAGCGCGGACCAGAAGATCCAGCAGATGCTCCAGTCCGGCAGCGGCATCGACACGATGGAGGTCCGGGACATCACGGCCGGCCCGTGGTCGACCAACGGCTGGCTCTACGACATGAGCAAGGACCTCAAGGGCTGGAGCGGCTGGGACGCCCTGACGGACAACGCCGTCAAGTACTCCAAGGACGCCAAGAACCGGACGTACTACATCCCGTACGGCTTCTACGGCCTGAGCCTCTACTACCGCACCGACCTGGTCTCCAAGGCCGGCTTCAAGAGCGCGCCCACCAGCTGGGACCAGCTGCTCACGCAGGCCACCGCCATCCAGAACCCCGCCAAGCGCCAGTACGGCTACGCCTTCCGCGGCGGGACGAACGCGAACAGCAACGCCGTAGCGGTCATCGAGGCGTACGTCGCCGACAAGATCGACCGTGAGAACGGCTTCAAGCTGACCAACGGCAAGACGATCTTCTCGGCACCGGAGGCGCTCACGGCTCTGGAGACGTACTTCAAGCTTTTCAAGAAGGCGTCGCCGCCGTCGTCCGTCGCCTGGGGCTACCCGGAGATGGTCGAGGGCTTCTCCAACGGTTCGACGGCCTTCCTCCTCCAGGACCCCGAAGTGATCGCCACGGTCGGGGAGTCGAAGACGATCACCAAGAAGCAGTGGACCACGGCCCCGCTGCTGACCGGCCCCAGCGGCAAGGCCGTTCAGCCGGTGGCGACCGCGGGCTGGGGCATCGCGTCCGCCAGCAAGCACAAGGCGCAGGCCGAGAAGCTGATCGAGTTCCTCTCCGAGGGCGACGCGGCCACCACCTTCGACAAGAAGAACAGCCTGGTGCCCATCCTCAAGAGCTCCGCCGACGACACGTTCTACAAGACGGGCGCCTGGGCGAGCTACGTGAAGATGACCGAGAACCCGGACACCTACATCACGGTCACCCAGCCCCGTAACTCCTCCTGGTGGACCGAGTGGATCCAGAAGTCCGACTCCGAGATCCAGAAGGTGCTGCTGGGCAAGATGACGCCCAAGGAGCTGCTGGCCGGCTGGAACACCTACTGGACCGAGAAGTGGAAGAGCCAGTAGAGCTGGTGGGAAGGCCGGACGTGAATCCCACAACGACTGACGCGGGGCCCCGGCAGGTCGCACCGCCACCCGCGAAGACCTCGACGCCCGCGTCCCCGCGTTCCCGAAGGCCGGTCTTCACCGGCCGCCGGGGCCTGAGCATCGCCGCGTTCATGGCCCCGGCCGCCGTGTTCGTCGCGATCTTCGTCTACTACCCGATGATCGCGGGCGGCCAGATGGCCTTCCGCAACTGGAACCTCAACGACCTCACGGACACCTCCTGGGTCGGCCTCAAGAACTTCCGGGAGATCCTGGCCGACCCGGTCTTCTACACGGTCCTCGGCAACACCGCGGTCTGGGTGGTCGGTTCGATCGTGCCCCAGTTCGTCATCGGGTTCGCCATCGCCCTGTGGCTGCGCCGCAAGTTCCGCTTCCGCGGCCTCTACCAGGCCCTGATCTTCTTCCCGTGGGCGATCTCCGGGTTCCTCATCGGCATCCTGTTCCGCTGGATGTTCAACAGCGAGTTCGGCGTCATCAACGACCTGCTGGAGAAAGCCCACGTGATCGACACCCCGATCCCGTGGCTGGCCGACCCGAAGACCGCGATGACCGCCGTCGTGATCGCCAACATCTGGTACGGCGTCACCTTCTTCACCATCATGATCCTCGCCGCGCTCCAGTCGATCCCCGACGAGATCTACGAGGCCGGCGCGATCGACGGCGCCGGGAAGGTCCGTACGCTCTTCCAGATCACCATCCCGTCCATCCGCGGGACGCTGGCGCTGACGGTGCTGCTCCGGGTCATCTGGATCTTCAACTTCCCCGACATCATCTTCGGCATGACCGGCGGCGGTCCGTCCAACGAGACGCACATCGTCACCACGTGGATGATCTCCATCACCCAGCAGGGCGACTACGGGAAGGCCTCGGCGGTCGGTCTGATCGTCGTCGCCATGCTCATGGTCTTCTCGGTCTTCTACCTCACGGCCACCCGGGAGCGGAACGGAACGGCATCATGATCAACAAAGAGTCCGCCGCCGGACGCGCCGTGCGCGTCACGTTCCTGACGGGCTGGCTGATCGTCACGGTCTTCCCGCTCTACTGGATCACCATCACCTCGCTCAAGAGCCCCGGCACGATCTTCAGCCCGTCGATCGCCTACTGGCCCCAGCACTTCTCGCTGGCCAACTACACCGGTCTCTTCAAGCAGGCGCAGTTCGGTGTCTACCTCACCAACAGCCTCGTCGTCGCGACGGTCGCCGGCGGGGTGGCGACCGTCATCTCGCTGCTGTCGGCGTACGTGCTGGCGCGCTTCGAGTTCCGGAGCAAGTCGGCGCTCCTGATGGCGGCCCTGGTCACGCAGATGATCCCGTCGTTCATCGCGCTCGGGCCGCTGTACATGCTGATGACGACGCTGCACCTCGTCGACAACCGGATCGGGCTGATCCTCGTCTACATCGCGGTCTGCATCCCCTTCTGCACGGTGATGCTCCGCGGCTTCTTCGAGAACGTGCCGGACGCGCTGGAGGAGGCCGCGATGATCGACGGCTGCTCGCGGCTCGGGGCGCTCTTCCGGGTGCTGCTGCCGGTGATGCAGCCCGGCATCATCGCCGCGTTCATCTTCAACTTCGTCAACTGCTGGAACGAACTGTTCCTGTCGGTCACCCTCATGAACAGCGACTCCAACAAGACCGTTCCCACCGCGCTCAACGGCTTCATCTCCAGCTTCAACATCGACTGGGGCTCGATGTCGGCGGCCGCGGTGCTCACGATCGCACCGACGATGGTGCTCTTCGCCTTCGCCAGCCGGTACATCGTCCAGGGACTCACCTCCGGAGCGGTGAAGGGGTGACGACGGGGGCGGGTCCGACGAGGTGAGCCCACCAGGTCCGGACAGGCCGGACCCGGTGGGCTCATGTCTCTTCTGCTGTACCGGAAGCCACCAACAGGCCTTCGGTGGGCGGGAGTTACACCCGCACGCGCTCGCCCTCACCTGTCGCTGCGGGCGTGATCGGTTCCGGGGACTCGTCGTGCGTGAGGTCGGGAAGGCGGTGGAGCCACTTCGGGAAGTACCAGTTGCGCTCGCCGAGCAGGGCCATCACCGCGGGGAGCAGGACGCCCCGGATGACCGTCGCGTCGATGAGGACCGCCGCCGCGAGGCCGACGCCCATCTGCTTCATGGACTGCATGGACAGCGTGCCGAAGATCGCGAAGACGGCGACCATGATGACCGCGGCGCTGGTGACGACGCCCGCCGTGGTGACCACGCCGTGCCGGATCGCGTCCTGTGTCGTACGGCCGCGCAGCCGCGCCTCGCGGATACGGGAGACGACGAACACGTGGTAGTCCATCGACAGGCCGAACAGGATGACGAAGAGGAACAGCGGCAGCCAGGTGACGATCGCGCCGACGCCCTCCGCGCCCACCAGTGAGGCGCCCCAGCCGTGTTGGAAGACGGCGACGAGGATGCCGTAAGCGGAGCCCACGGAAAGGAGGTTGAGGACGATCGAGGTGATCGCGACCGTCAGCGAGCGGAACGAGAGCAGCATCAGCAGGAAGGCGAAGACCACGACGAACGCGAAGACCGGGACGACCGATCCGAGGAGCTGGTCGTTGAAGTCCTTTGATCCCGCGACCTGTCCGGTGATCGGTGCCTGGACGCCCTCGACCTTGCCGAGGGTGGCGGGGCGCACCTCGTCGCGCAGTTTCTCCAGGCTCTTCGCGGCCTTGTCCTGGTCCGAGCCGCCGACGAGCGGGACGTAGACGAAGGCGACGTTCTGCGCGTCGTGCAACTTGATGTCGACGGGTCCGCGCGAGGCACCCGAACTGACCGCCTGTGCCTTGAAGTCGGCCAACGCCTGCTTCATCTCAGGTGCGTTGATGTCCTTCGCCTTGACGATCACCTCGGCCGGCTCGGAACCGCCGGGGAAGGCGTCGTTGACGCGGTCGTAAGTCCCCACGATGGGCAGGGAGTTGCCGAACTCCTGGTCCAGGGTGAGGTTCTCGGTCTTCATGCCGACCGCGGGAGCGGCGATCGCGAGCAGCGCGCCGGTCGCCACGAGGACGGAGACCAGGGGCTTGGCGAGCACGCGGCGCAGGACGGCGGTCCAGAACCGGCTCTGGCCGTTGCCCCGGCGGCCGCGTCGGCGCAGGAACGGGATGCGGCCCTTCTCGACCCGCTCGCCCAACAGCGAGAGCAGCGCGGGCAGTACGGTCACCGAGCCGACCATGGCGACCGCGACGACCATCAGCGAGGCCAGGCCCATCGCCTCGAACTCGGCGAGCCCGGTGAACAGCATGCCCGCCATCGCCACGCACACCGTGACACCGGAGACGATGATGGCGCGGCCACTGGTCGCGGCGGCGATCCGCAGCGCGGCCCCGGCGTCGCGGCCGGCCTCGCGCTCCTCGCGTTCACGGCGCAGATAGAACAGGCAGTAGTCGACGCCGACGGCCAACCCCACAAGCAGCATCACGGAGTTGGCGGTGTCGCTCATCGGCTGGACGTGGCTGACGAGGCCCATCAGGCCCATCGTCGCGATGATCGCGGTCATGGCCAGCGCCACCGGCAGCAGCGCCGCCACCAGCGCGCCGAAGGCGATCAGCAGGATGCCGAAGGCGACGGGCAGGGCGGAGTACTCGGCCTTCTTGAAGTCGTTGCCGAAGGCGTCCTTGTACTGCTTCGCCATGCTCGCGCCGCCGATCTCCTCGATCCGCAGCGAGCCATGGTCCTCCTGCACCCCGGCGACGGCCTTCAGCACCGGCTCCACCCGGTCACCGGCGGTCTCCGCGTCGCCCCGCATGTCGAACTGGACGAGCGCGCTCCGGCCGTCCTTGGAGATGGTCTTCGTGTCGTACGGCGAGGTGACGTCCGTGACCCGGCCGGTCCCCTCGACGGCCTTGACGACGGCGGCGACCGTGGCACGGAACTCGCTGTCGGTGGAGGTGACCGACGCGCCCTTCGACTGGATCAGGACGGTCTCACCGGCCGGTTCCTTGATTCCGGCGTCGTCGATGATCGTGGCGGCGGTGTGTGTCTCGCCCTTCAGCTGGTCGCTCTCGTCGACGTCGACGCGGCCCGCCGCCGAACCGAGTCCCATCGCCAGCACCACGAACAGCAGCCAGATGCCGACCGCGGCCCACCGGTGCCGGGCGCTCCAGCCGCCGGCCCGGGCGGCGAGCCCCCGTACCCGCGAATCTCCGTTCCCCATGACGGGCTTGCCCCCTTGTGCACGGTGACAGCCCCCTGCCGTCACCTCATGGTTCGAAGGTATGCGCGGAATAAGAACGTCCCCTCGTGCTGACCGGTGAGGTATTGGACGACCGGCTCCTCCGCACGGACAGCGGGCCCTCGCCACTGGGGAGGACGGCGGCCCCTTACATCTATCGAGGCGGCTCGGGGGTGGTGATCAGGGTGTCCGATGCGTCGGCCGGGGTCCGCTTTGTTATTACGAAACCTTGTTGAACAAGTCACAGGTGTCGGTAGGTGCGCCTGAAGGTGTTGATCCGGAGCCACCTCATCCGCCAGAGTTTCCGCACACCCGCACACCACATGGAGCGGCCGTCGTGCCCACCCCCACGGGGCACGAAGGCCGCTTTATGGTGTGCGGATGACGACGACGTATGCGGCGCTCCTGCGCGGAATCAACGTGGGCGGCAACAAGAAGCTCCCGATGGCCGAACTGCGCACGCTCCTCGAAGGCCTCGGACACGACGACGTCCGCACCTACTTGCAGAGCGGCCAGGCCGTGTTCGCGAGCGGCCACGGTGACGAGGAGTCCCTCGCCGCCGAACTCGCGCAGGCGATCGAGAAGCGGTTCGGCTTCACGGTCGACGTCATCGTCCGCGACCACGCCTACCTCAAGGCGATCGCCGACAACTGCCCTTTCCCGGCCGCCGAGTTGGAGGGCAAGCAACTCCACGTCACCTACTACTCGGCGGAGCCCGGCGAAGACCGCTTCGCGGAGGTGGACCGGTCCGCGTACCTCCCCGAGGAGTTCCGCCTCGGCGACCGCGCCCTGTACCTCTACGCCCCCGACGGCCTCGGCCGCTCCAAACTCGCCGTGGGACTGTCCCGGCCGCGGCTGAACAAGGGCCTGATCGCCACGACCCGCAACTGGAACACCGTGGTCAAACTGGCGGAGATGACCGGCAGTTGACCGGACTCCGGACCCGATGAGCCGGTCCGCGGGTGCTGTGCGAGGCTCGTCCCATGCGCTACATCATCATCGGAGCAGGGGCGGTCGGCGGGGCCATCGGCGGCCGGCTGGCCGGGGCCGGGTGCGAGGTCGTCCTGGTCGCCCGGGGTACGCAGCGGGCGGCGCTGGCCGAGCACGGGCTGCGGCTCAAGGTGCCGGACGGGGAGTCGACGTACCGGCTGCCGGTCGTCGAAGAGCCCGCGGAACTGGGCGAGTTGAGGCCCGACGACGTGCTCGTGCTCGCCGTCAAGACACAGGACAGCGAGGCCGCGCTCGCGGCCTGGGGCCCGGCACCGGTCGCCGGTGGCGGCACGGCCGCCGAGCAACTCCCCATCGTCTGCGCGCAGAACGGGGTGGAGAGCCAACGCCTGGCACTGCGCCGCTTCCGACGGGTCTACGGCGTCTGCGTCTGGCTGCCCGCGACCTTCGTCGAGCCGGGTGTGGTCGCCGCCGAAGGCACCCCGCTCACCGGCATCCTGCACCTCGGCCGCTATCCGCACGGCACGGACGAGACCGCCCGGTTGATCGCCGCCGACCTGGAGAAGTCGAGGTTCGAGGCACCGGTCGCACCGGACGTGACGCGCTGGCAGTACGCCAAGCTGCTCAGCAATCTCGGCAACGCGCTTGAGGCGGTTGTCGAAGTGCTCGACACCGAGGACCACCTGGCGTTCTACCGGCGCGTACGGGCCGAGGGCGCCGCCGTGCTCGACGCGGCCGGTATCGCCTACGCGAGCGCCGAGGAGGAGAAGGAGGCGCGCGGCGACAAGATCCAGCTCGTGGAGATCGACGGCACCCCGCGCGGCGGCGGTTCCTCCTGGCAGTCGCTGAACCGGGGCACCGGCACCATCGAGGCCGACTATCTCAACGGCGAGATCGCGCTGCTGGGGCGGTTGCACGGCGTACCGACACCGCTCAACGACCTGCTGCAACGGCTCGCGAACGGGTTCGCGCGCGAACGCAGGGCGCCCGGTTCGCTGCCGTTCGACGAGCTGGTCCGGCTCGCCGACGAGGCTGTCGCGTTTGTTCAAGAGTCCTGACGGCGTCCTCCCTAGCGTGGAGGGCATGAGCAACCACGACCTGCACCCGTACATGATCGAATGCGCCGCCGAGGCGGCCCGTGTCGCGCGCGGTGTCGGCGCGGCCCAGCTCGACGACCGCACGCACTGCCCCGACTGGGACGTCCGCGCGATGGTCAACCACTGGGTCCTCT
Source organism: Streptomyces prunicolor (assembly GCF_045162825.1). NCBI lineage: Bacteria > Bacillati > Actinomycetota > Actinomycetes > Kitasatosporales > Streptomycetaceae > Streptomyces > Streptomyces prunicolor. Next base: position 8,549,366 of record NZ_CP108676.1, read on the forward strand.
ACACCTCGCACGGCATGGAGCACCGCGCCCTGCGCAAGCAGCTCTCCGAGGAGCTGACCGCGCGCGACTTCACCGCCGATCCGGACTGGGCACAGGCGTACGCCGCCCAGCTGGACCGGGCCGTCGCCGCCTGGGCCGACCCGGCGGTGTGGGAGGGCGAGGTCGACCTCGGCATGGCGAAGATGCCGGCCGACGAACTCGCCTCGATGATCATCAAGGAGCTGGCGGTGCACGGCTGGGACGTCGCCACCGCCACCGGCCAGCGGTACGCCGTCTCGGACGGCGCGGCCCGACTCGTCCTCGCCGTGGTCGAGAAGCACGGCGAGCTCTACCGCCAGTACGACGGCTTCGCCGACCCGGTACCCGTACCGGACGACGCCCCCGTCTTCGACCGCGCCCTCGCGGCCAGCGGACGGAACCCGGGGCAACAGGCCATGGGCGGCTGACGTTCCCGCCGACTCGCCGAACTCCGGGACAAAACAGGCTTGTTGTCCCTAGGGTGAAGTGCGCGAGTTCGGACGGAAGGGCAGGTCACCGTGGCGGGGAGAGTCCTACCGTCGTTGCCGCAGTACCGCAAGGACGGGGTCACCCGACGGCTGTGCGCGTCGGTGCATCTCGACGAGGCGTTCGCCCGCGAGGTCGACGAGGAGCTCACCGGGGACCGGTTCCACGCCCTGGGCCTCACGCTCGGCATCAACCTGGTCGCGCTCGCCCGGCACGCCCGCGCCGCCCTGCTTCGCCGTGCGGTCCTGGACCGCCAACTCGCCTGGCTCAGCGCGGCGTTCGGCGCCTCGCTGCTGGTGGCGGTCTGGGGACTCGCGAACGGCCTCGGCTCGGTCGTCCTGGTGGGCGTCTACGGACCCGTTATCGTCCTCGGCGCCTCCTGGTGGCTGGTCCACCGCGCGGAGGCCCAGGCCCGCGAGGCGGCGCAGGAGGTGTTCAGCAACCCCGACAAGGTGGAGAAGCTGGCGCCACCGGTGGACGCGGCGGCGGAGGCCTGGCTTCAGGAGCACTCGAACAAGCGGGCCAACGTGCTGCCGTACGTCGACGCGGCGGCCCTCACCAACCCGTTCGTCGGCAGCGGCAGAAAGATCAAGGAAGTCGTCTGGCAGCCGATCGACGTCAGCAAGCCGGCCGACGCTCCGCAGGGCGGCAAGCTCACCATCCGCCCCTTCGACGCCGTCGAGCTGCACACGTATGTGGCCAAGGAGATGGAGGCGCTCTCCGGGCTCGACGGGCTGCGGACCAAGAACCGGCTCTACGTCCTCGGCAGCAACGCCTACCTGCTTCCGGAACTGCTGCCCGACCGCACCGCGCGCCCGCTGCCGAAGATCCCCAGCCAACTGGTGCAGGCCGGCGTGCAGAGCCCGGGTGCGGGCATGCGGACCCATCTGTGCCTGGAGCGGGTCGGCGACGGTGGGAAGATCATCGTCTCCATGTACCTGCGGGCGATCCTCAGCGGGCCCAGCCTCACCTGGGAGGTCGCCGCGTACGCGATCCCGCCGCTGAGCGGGCGCTTCCGCGTGGTGGACGGCTTGCCCGTGACCCCTTCCAAGCGCTGGTGGAGCCTGCTCCGGTACGCCAACTCGCGTACCTGGCCCGAACTCCGGGGAGCCGTCGGGCGGTTGCGGGCGCTGCGCAGGGTGCGGCGCACCCGCGCGAACTTCATGGCGGACCGGCGGCGGGAGATCCTGGACCACCACATCGTTCAGGACGTCGGTGCGACCGACAGCCTGCGCGAACGGATCGGGGACTGGAGCGAGGCGGGTTACGCGGAACGCATCGACTCGCAGGACTTCCTCTTCAGGCTCCAGGGCGGTGTGCTCGTCGCCACCGAGAAGTTCCTCAAGGCCCACAACGTCGACACCAGTTCCTTCGACAAGGCACAGGCCAACATCAGCACGCAGACCTACAACATCTCCGGGGACATCCACAACAGCGCCGTGGGCAACCAGGGCCACGTCAGCAACAACGGGCCACAAGGCCAAGGGCCTTCGGGCCACGGCGGCGGGGCACCACAACCCTGAACACGGACGGGGACGGGACAATGAGCACGTTCAACTTCAACGGCGGCAACATCACCAACAGCCACATCGGCGACCACGGTCACGTCGAGAACCACGGAACGGACTCCGCGACCGTCCTGCGCATCGCCGAACAACTCGTCGACAGGATGCGCGGCGAGAACCCGGCCCTCGTCCCTCAAGCCCAGGTCATCCAGGGCGAGTTGGTCCAGGCCGGTGAGGAGGGCCGGGCCGCCAACCGGGGCCGTATCCGGGCCGCGTTGGAGACCATCACCCTCGGCGTCGGGGCCGGCAGCGGCGGGCTCGCCCTGGCCGAGCAGCTGAAGCACGCGCTGGGCCTGTGAAGCGGTAGGGGCGCCCGGTACCAACAGGGCACCCCTGCACCTCACTTGGCCTTGACCACCGCCCGCGCCCCGCCCCCGAGGTCCAGTTCGAGCCCCGACCGCAGCGGCACCGTCTGACCGGCACCGATCTGCTGTGAGGTGCCGTCGGAGCGGGTCCCCGTCCAGGTCTGCTGGGAGCGGTTGGCGATGCCGAACCGGCCGGGTTTCGAGGGGTGTTCGACCAGTTCGGCGATCAGGCTCGCGTCCGAGCAGTCGTGCCGGGTCGGCTCCGGCCGCAGATGGTGGGCCTGTACGCGGGCCGCCCGGCCCAGCCGGATATGGTGCTCGGCGCGCGGCGGGGGAGTGGTCACCACCAGGCGTGGTGGCAGCACGAGTTGGGTGCGGCAGCCCCAACAGGCGCGGGGCGGCGGGTTCTCGCCCGGCTCCGTCATGTTCTGCCGCCCGCACGAGGCGCACTCCACGACCGAGTCCAGTACGGCCCGCAGCGCGTCCCGCCACTCCGACTCGCGGACGCGGGCCGCCGGATCGTGCAGCCCGACCGTGAATCCGCGCCGGAACAGGTCCTGGAGCTTCCCGGCCGCCGCGCTCCAGGTGGCCAGCACGGTCGCGTGCTCCATCGGGTCGGGCTCGTTGGAATCGTCGGCCGGGTCGAAGACGAACAGCGGGCTCTTGCCGTACAGCTTGCGCTCCGCCGCCTCGTCGAGGCAGTGGATGCCCAACTCCCGTTTACCTTTCAGCGGGTGATGGTTCATCAGGAGCATGAACAGGAGTACGGCGAGGGAGTGCAGGTCGGACTGGGTGCCGGGGCGGGCGCCCGGTTCGGCGCGGACCAGTTCCGGGGCCATGAACTCCATCGTCCCGGAGATGCCGCTGACGTCCCCCTCCACCACGGCGTTGTCGTTGTCGCAGACCAGCACGTCACCGGTGTCCGGGTCGAAGAAGATGTTGCCCCAGGAGATGTCCCGGTAGGCGATGCCCCGTGAGTGCAGCGCCTGGTACGCCTCCACCGTGTACAGGCACGCCGTCAGCAACGCCCGTGGTGTGGTGCGCAGTTGCCGCCGGAACAGCGCGGGCAGCCCCTTGAAGTGGTCGGGGCGCAGCCCCATGAGGTACCCGAACGACCCCTTGTACGCGGGCACATACGCCTCGGGCCACAGGAACCGGTCGTCGTCGAAGTCCCGGTCCACCAACTCCCGTACGATCGCGTCCTGTTCCGGGGTCGCGCAGGTCGGGTAGTACCACTTGAGGGCCTTGTCCCCGCCCGGGGTCTTGGCCCGGTACACCTCGCCCTGGCCGCCCGCGCCCAGCATGTCGACGATCTGGATCTCTTCGCCGTTCTGCGCGGTCAGCCGCGTGCCGCTGTCGAGCATGCCGCTCATCTATGTCTCCGTGTTCCGTTCCGTATCCATGGGCGGGGCGTCGGGCGGGGCGGCCGGTGAGACGTCCGGGAGGTCCGGTGGGCCGTCGCCCGGCACCGTCGACGCGTGCCGCAGCGCCGCCGCCAGGGTCGTGTCGTCGCCCGAGTACTTCGAGGCCTGCTCCAGCCAGTGGGGGAGCACCTCGCGCACGCCCTCGCTGCCCTCCGACGCGAGCCGGCCGTCCAGGCCCGCCACGAACTGCCGGTAGCCGTCGGCCGAGGCGAAGCTCTTCGACAGGCCGTCCGTCGACAGCACCACCAGGCGCGGGGTGCGGGACTGGTCGAACACCGGTGCCCAGTGCATCCGCACCTTGCTCCACGCCTCCCGGCCGCACAGCGACTCCGTCTCGTCGCCGAGATCCTCCTCGGCGGGGGCCAGCGGCCGGCTCAGGGTGCCGTCGTGCTCGACCACCGCGAGATCGCCGTCGCCGATCTGCCAGGCCACGAACAGCCACGGCGTGAGGACGGCGCCGATCAGTGTCGTGCCGTAGAGGAGGAGTTTCTCGCTCTGGTCCGGTTCCGGTGTGCCCGTGTCGGCGATCGGGCGGTGGCGGGACCAGTGGCCGAGGGCCTCCTCGCGCCAGTCCTGGACCAGGGCGCGCGGGAAGTCGTCGCGGGCGTAGGTCATCAGGCGGGCGAGGCGGCCCGGTTCATGGCAGTCGCGGGCGGCCCGGGCGAACAGCTCGGCCCGGCCGACGAAGCGGTCCACGGCGAAGCGCGCGCCGAGGTCGCTGCGGGCGTGGGCGGCCGAGCCGTGTCCGTCGGCCACCGCCAGCAGCAGCGGGTCCTCGCCGGAACCGGCGCCCTGACAGGCGAACCAGTCCTGGTTGCGCTTCTTCCCGACGCCCTGCACGCTCCCGGCCAGCGTCTCCCAACGTCGTACCCCGAGCGTCACCACACGTCGTCGTCATCGTCGTCGTCGATGACCGGCGGCGCGTACGGCTGCTTGGTCATGTTCAGGCCGGACGAGTCGCCCGCGACCGGCTGCGAGGCTGCCTTCACCGCCGCAGTCGACGCCCAACGGATCGCCGCCGCAAGCTGTTTGGGGCTGTTGGCGTCCAGCGGCTGCAACTCGGGGTTGCCCAGGAACTCCTGGAGCACACTGCGGTCCGCGTCGGTGCCGATCGCGATCGCGACCCGTACCGCCTTACGACCCCACGGTGTCGCGTCGATGGCCTTCAGACCCGCCCGCCAGTCGTCCGTGGGCACCCCGTCCGACACCAGCGCCAGCACCGGCTTCAGCGCGCGCTGCGGCATCGGCGGGCTCTGCAGTTCGCGGGAGACCACGTGCAGGGCCTCGCCGAGGTTGGTCATGCCGTCCACCTCGACGTCCTGCCAGGTGAAGTCGTCGACCGGGACCGGGGTTTGGTGGTGCCACTGGGCAGTGGTGGAGAACGTGACGGTCCGCAGCAGCAGTTGGGCCGCGGGGTTGTCGTGCGCCACCGACCGCATCTCCGGAATCGCTTCTCTGATCGCGTAGTTGAGCCGGGCGATCTTCTCACCCTGCATCGAGTACGAGCAGTCGAGCAGCCAGATGAAGTGGACCGGCCGGTTCGCCATGGGCCCGCCGGGAATGTCGCTCACTCCGTGTCCTTTCTGGGAGTTGGGGAGGAACAGGTCAAAGGGATGGGAGGAGGAGCAGATAGGTCAAGTAGGCCAGGGTGGCCGCCGTGAGCACCAGAGAGGCGACGAACAGGCCTGCCAGCAGCCGTCGTCCGTGTCCGATCGGTGGGGTCACCTTCGTCATGCCGGGGAGTACCTCTTCTCCGGTTCGGCGCGGAGCGCGCTGAGCGCGGGCGTCCTCAGTCCTGAGGCCGCGAGCAGCCACAACACCGGTTCCGCGGCCCGGCGTTGCTCGCTCTCCAGCGGGCCGGTGCCGGTGGCGGCATGGGCGCTCACCGCCCAGTAGCGGGCTTCCTTGAAGTCGTGCCCGATGGCCCGGACGAGTCCGCCGAGGCCGATCTCCTCCAGCCAGGTGTCCACCCGCGCCCCCGGCACCGGCAGGGTGACGAGCCGGTCCAGGACGTCCCGCTTGGTGACGACGGTGGCCACGGACAGCCGCCCGCGCCGACGGCCGGTCAGCGCGTTGAGCTCACCGGTGAGCCGCTGGTACGTCTCCCACGGGCCCTGGGTGGACGGGCGTGCCGCCCCGGCCCGCTCGGCGTCCTCGGTGCCGAGCCGTCCACGCACCTTGAGGTCGGCCAGGACGTCGGCGACCAGGACGACACCGTCCGTGTGCTCCAAGTACTTCTGGGCGCGCACCCGTTCGGCCTCGCTCACCGACTCGCCCATCGGGTCGTAGAGATAGAGCAGCCGGCGTCGTCGGCCGCGCACCACCGTCAGCATCAGGGCGCGCGGCTGGCCGCCGGTCGTCGCGTGGGCCCAACCGGTGCTGTTCAGCTCCTGGTTGATGTCGTTGAACGTGCGGCGGTCGTCGGCGGAGGCGTACTCGACGCTCAGGTCGCCGTGCCGGGCCCAGGCGTGCAGACCCTCGACCATGGCGGCCATCAGCATCGTCTTGCCGGAAGAAGTGCCGCCGACCAGGGGAGCGTGCACGACCCGGGTGGTGCCGACCGTCTCGGGCAACACCCGGTCGCAGTGCGGGCACAGCGCGGTGAGCTTGCCGCGCCCCGCGAGCCGGGTCGTGGGCAGCCGGTGCCCGCACACACAGCCGTGCCCCAGCACGCCGTGCCGTCCGGGCCGTAGCGACTTGTGCGGTTTCTGGCACCCGGAGCAGCGGTGCACGGCCAGCGGGACCGGCCGATAGCAGCCCGGGTAGGGGCACTTGACGCGGATACCGCGGGTCAGCGCCCAGCCGCGCTCCACCGCGCGCAGCACCGGGACCGCCGTCGCGCAGCCCAGCCACACCAGACCGACCAGCAGTCCGAAGTACAGGAGGGACACGGCGAGCAGGACGGTGGCGAGCACGGCGCCGAGCAGCGCGCCCAGGAAGGTGCCGGGCGCCACGAGGACCCGGAACCCGAAGCGGTTGATCGGCGCCCGGCCACGGCGGCCCGACGGGTCCCGGCCGTGGAACAGGTTCCGTACGGTCCGGTGCAGCCACGGGTCGCGGTACGCCGCCCACACGACCCGTATCCCGTACAGGGCGGCCGACCAGGTGTCCACCCACAACTGCCGCCAGTAGTAGCCGAGATGGGCGGGTTCGGCGCCCGCGGCGACGAGCGGGACCCGCTGGTCGGGGCGGCCCGGCTGCCAGGGTCCCAGGCCCCGCCACACGGCCCCCGCGCCGATCCGCAGGAACGTCCACAGCAACCGGCCCAGGCACAGCCCGACCGCGAAGATCCCGGTCCAGACGGCCAGGATCGTCAGGGGTGACAAGACGGTCATCTGCGCCCTCCCTCGGTCGGCGGTTCCACGTCGCCGGGCCACACCTCGGCCTGGTCGGCGCGCCGTCCGCGTCCGGACAGCCGTCCCGCGAGACGCCCCAGGGCGCCGGGTCGGTTCCAGGCCCGGTACGCGTCGAGCTTGCCCCGGCCCGCGCGGCCGAGCTCCGCCTCGACCTCGGCCTGGTCCTCGGCGGGCAGCGCCCGTACGACCGGCCGCAGCACCTTGCTGAGCAGGGTGTTCCGGGTCTCGTTCCAGGCCGGATGGGTTTCCGGGAACGCGGTCCAGTCGCAGAACAGGTCGGCGACATACGACGGCACGGTCCGCAGCCGGTCGCCCACCCGATCCGAACGGCCCGCCTTTTCGTACGTCGCGAGGAGCCGAGGTTCACCCGAACGAGCGAGTGCGTACAGCTCGTTGGGCGGCACCTGTCCGTCGAGAAGCCGCCGGGCGAGGGCCTGGAAGGCGCGCTCGACGACCGGGTCCGGTACCGACTCGCCGGCGCGGGCCAGCTGACTCAGTACCCGCGTGACCCACTCGTCGCTCTCTGCCTCGGTGCCCAACTGCCCCGTGAACTCAAGGAGAAGCAGGGCCGCGTGCGAAGCGGGCGGCAGTTCCGTGTGGAAGCAGCGCAACAGGTCGACCGCGAGCGCCGGTACGTCACGGTCGTCCGGGGGTGCGGCGAGGGCCGCCTCGATCAGCAGGTCCCGGGTGCCGGCCGCACGGTGGGCGTCGGACCCCAGCTCGTTCAGCAGCAGACTCGCCTCCAGGCCGGTCGGCAGCTCGCCGGACCAGATGAGCCTCAGGGCGGTGCGGAGTACCGCCGGGTCGGCGAGCAGCGAGACACCCGCGACGCGGTGCACTTCGTGGAACCGCGTGAGCCGGTCGCCCGGCCCGACGGGCGTCACGCACATCCGCAGATGCGGGAAACCGGGTTGGAGGCCGATGGGCAGCCCGGACCCCGTCAACGCCCGTGCCACGGCCGCCGGTTCGGCGGCGGCCAGCGCGTTGAGCGACCCGAACAGCGCCACCCGCAACCCGGGATGAGCGTGCACCGCGTCGAGCACCGCGGGCGGGCAGCCCCCGGCGGGACGGGCATCGCCCTTCGGGGGGTCGGTGGGCCCAGGCTGCCCGGGGGGCTGGGGGCCGCGCGCCGGTGAGGTGGGCTGGGTGCCGGCCTGCCAGGGGTCGGTGGGTCCGGGTGTGCGCGGGGCGTGCGTTGGTCGGGCGGGCTGGGTGTCGGCGTGCCAGGGGTCGGTGGGTCCTGGCTGCCCGGGGGTGTGAGGGCTGTGCGCGGGTGGGGTCGGGCGGGTGCCGCCCCGCCAGGGGTCGGTGGGTCCGGGTGTGCGCGGGGCGTGCGTTGGTGGGGCTGGCAGTGGATCGGCGCCCGTACGGGCCCGCTGGTCCCGGCTCGGCTGTCCAGGCGCGCGGAGGTCCCGTGACCGGCTCCGGTCGCCGTCCGGCTCGGACGCGCCCGCCGGACGGTCCGAAGGATCCCTCACCAGATCCCGGGCCAACCGCCCGGCCAGCTGCGGGAGTTGGTCCTGGCAGTCGATGTCGAGCAGGTCGGCGACCCGCAGCAGCGCGAGCGGCCGTCCGGCGGGCGGTTCCGTCGGGTCCGCGAGCCCGGCCCGCAGCGCGGGGGCGAGATCGCGGGCCAGCCCGTCATGGGCACGTGGGGTCAGGGAACCGGCCCGCAGCACGGGCACCGGGCCCTTGCCGAGCACCGCCGACGCCAGCACCCACGCGGCGAGCGGAGCCGACACGTGGGTCGGCACCTGCCCGTCCAACCGGACCAACAGGGCGGCCAGCGCGGCCTGTTCGTCGCCCGCCGGGTCGGGGGCCGGCGGTGCCGCCTGTCCGTGGCCCGCCGAGTCGCGGGTGCCCGCCCCCGTCTGTGCGTGGCCTGCGGAGCTGTAGGCACCCGCCCCCGTCTGTGCGTGGCCTGCGGAGCTGTAGGCACCCGCCCCCGTCTGTCCGTGGCCCGCCGAGTTGTACGCGCTCTGCCCCGTCTGCGTGTGGCCCGCCGAGTTGTAGGAACCCGGCCCCGCCTGCGCGTCGTTCGTCGAACTCCGGGCGCCCGACGCGGTCCGTCCGTACTCCGCCGAACCTTGGATGCCCGGCGCCGTTCGTGTGTCCTGAGCCGAATCCCAGGCGGCCGACGAGTACCGTGCGCTGCCCGCCGAGCGCGGAGTGGGCGGCACCGCCTGTCCCCCCGCCGCTGACCCCGAGCCGTCCGCCCACCCCGAGCCCGACGCCGACCCCGAGCCAGACCCCGCCCCCGCCGGAGGCACCGCGCACAGCCCCGCGACCACCGCCGTGAGTGCCTCGTCCGACAGCTCGCCCGCCCGCTCGGCCGCCCAACGGGCCGCCGCCGTACGGGCGTCCGAGCGCAGGTCGACGCCCGCGATCAGTGCGGTGACCGCCAACTGGCCGAGGTCTTCGGGGGTGTTGTGGAACAGGTCGGGGCGGCCCGCGCGCCAGATCCGGGCGCACAGGTCGGCCCAGGTGTCGGCGACCGGGCCGGACGGCTGCTGTCGGCCGGTGCAGTCGTGGACGCGGTAGCGGTGGTCGTGGGCCACCGACTCGGAGGACGGCAGCGCGCCGACGAGCTGCTGGCGCGCCTGTTGGGGGCGGCGGGTGTACGTCGTGAAGGTGAGCCGGTGCGCCTGTTCGCGGGGCAGGACCGCGCAGGCGAGCGCGATCCACTGGGCCACGTCGGCGCTGTCGTGCTCCACGACCACGATCTGCCCGGCACCCGGATCCGCGGCGACCGCCCGCAGATCGGCGAAGAACGGCGCGAGCCACCCGGCCCGGGACACCGCGAACGCGACCAGCGCGTCCTTGCGCAGCAGCCCGGACGGCTCGATCCGGTCGACCGGCGTGGGCCTGCCGTCCGGGGGTGTCGTGTCCGCCCAACGCGGCGACTCCCAGGCGGTGATGGGCAGCACGCCGTCCGGCAGCCGGGTCCCGGACGGCAGATGGACGGCGTGCGCGTGGAAGTTGCCCCAGCGTCCGCTGTAGTCGGCGCCGATGTACACCGAGCGGCTCAACAACCGCCCGCCGTCGGCGAGTTCGCTGAAGCTGAAGGCCTTCGGGAAGCTCTTGAGCTGTTCCGCGTCGGGCCGGGCGGGGCAGTCGCGCGGCGGCTCGTACCCGATGAGCTGCTCGGCCTCCCGCAACAGCCCCTGCGGAACGCCCGCGCTGACCGCGGTGAAGCGGAAGCCGGAGCCGTCGGGGCCGGGCGGCGCCGAGGTGTAGTGCAGCTGGGCCAGGGTCACTTGGCTCGCCCCTTCCCGGCGGTACGGACCGGCAGTACTCCGCGCAGCGCGAGCAGCCACAGCAGCGGATCCTCCACCCGCACCGGCTGCGGCCCCGACTTCGGTACGTCCGCGGGCGCGTCGGCGGGCGGCGGCGCACCCAGTGCCGAGAGCCCGAACATCGACAACTGGTCGAAGTCCAGCTCAAGTTGACGCATCAGGGCGCCCGAGTCCCAGTCCGCCATCAGGGAGCGGATCTCCTCGTGCACGGCGAGCCGGTCGTCCTCGTCGTAGGTGCCCTCCGGATGGGGGGCGTTGCGCAGCACCGGCGAGTGCGCGTCGAGCAGCGGCTTCAGCATGTCCGTCTTCGTCACCGCGACCGCGATCGGCGTGCTCACCCGGCCCCGCGAACCGCGCTTGCCGTGGGCGCGCAGTTGGGCGGCCAGATCGGCGGCGATCTGCTGCGGCGGTGTCTCCACCATGGGCAGCGGTGGACCGTCCTGGAGCGGCAACCGGTCGCGCACGGAGCCGAGTTGCAGCGGATCGACCAGCAGGACGATGCCGTCGGCCGCGCTCAGATAGCGCGTGTACCGGTTCATCGCCTCGGCGCCCGCGAGATCCTCGCCCGCCGCGTCGAAGAAGACCAGCGTGGTGTGCCGGGTGCCGCTGCCGAGTCTGCCGCGGCGCGGCACGCTGAGCCGGTACAGCAGCGGGTCGTTGAAGCCGAGCGCCGCGGGACGGGTCGCGTCGGGCAGCCGCAGCCGCTCGTACAGGTCCTCCGCCATCTCCTTGTCCCGCTGCTGCGTGGCCTGCCCCATCGCCGCCAGCGAGGCGTGATAGGCCTGCCCGACCCGCTGGTTCAACTCGTTGACCAGCACGGACACATAGGTGCTCTTGCCGGAGGCCTTCGCGCCGACCAGCGCGATGATCCGGCTGTCCTGGTCGCAGTAGTCGCTGGGCAGGTCGCTGTGGCAGGACGCGCAGACCCGGACGGTCGTGGTCACCCCGCAGTCCGGGCACGGCACACTGCTCCCGGCGCCGGCCCGCAGCCCGGACGCCAGCGCGCCCATCCCGCGCGCCGGGGCGAACACCGGCCCCCGCAGCAGGACCGCCGGATTCACGCCGGGACCCACGAACCCGGCCCAGACATCGTCCCGTTCGGGCCCGCAGGGCGTGCCGCCGCGCACCCCGCTCGGGGTCATCAGACACCGGTAGGGCAGTTTGGCCGCCGAGGTACGGGCGAAGCAGTAGGGGCAGATGACGGTCGTCATGGCTCAGCGCACCACCAGGGTCGCGGGGGACGGTTCTTCGAGTCGTACGGAGGCCGCGTGCTCGCCCAGCAGAAAGCCGCGCAAGGTGTACGGCGCCGGGCAGGGCGCGGCGGGCAACTCCTGCTCCACCGTGCCGAGTCGGAGCAGATCGGTGCCGGGGATGCGCAGCAGGGTCGTGCCGTCGGCCGCGCTGCGCGGCCGGAGTGTGCCGCTGCGCGCGACACACACGAACTCGGGGGCGCCGTCGTGATCCTCGCCCTCCGGCGCGGACAGGGTGACCCGCAGCAGCGGGCGCCCCCGGCCGAGCAACCGGCGGGGCGCGCGCACCAGTTGATAGCCGATCGCCGTGTCGGGCGGCAACAGCACCTCGGCCGCGCCCGGTTCGACGACGACGGCGCCGGGCGCCTGGGCAGCGGCGGCGACCCGGATCCGTACGGCCCGCGGGCCCACCGACAGGCGCAGCCCGCCCCGCCGGTAGGCGTGCGCGGTGACACTCCGCTCACCGGCGTCCCAACTCACCCTGAGATGAGGGGTGTCGCCGGGCCAGTCCAAGGAGATCTCCGCCTCCCCGCCCGGCAGCCGCCGCGCGGCGAGCCCGGTCACCGGCCGGAGCACCTCGACCTCCACCCCGGGACCGGCCAGCGCCCGCTCCCCGAGCACGGCGACGGCGGCGACCCGGACGTGCAGGCCGGGCGGCGGACACAGCGCCCCGTCCCGCTCGGGCCAGCCGAGCCCGGCGGGCACGTCCCGCGTGTGCAGTTCGGCGCCGGGGGCCGGGGCCTCGCCGGGCCACTCCACCAGCCGTACGTCCGCGTCCTCGGCGCCGGTCCAGGTGAACCGGACGGTGTCGCCCTCGGGTCGGGCGGTGAGGGTGTGGACGGGGGAGGGCCAGGGGTGGACGGTGCGGGTGGCGCGGACACCGGGGGAGCTGACCGGCCGGCCGTCGGGGGCCCGGTAGTGGCAGACGACGCGGATGTCGTGGCGGCCGGGCGGGAGGCCCGTGAGGGTGAACCCCTCGGAAAGAAGGGTGAGTTGCTCGGTGGTGGCGTCCGGTCCGGTGCGCTCGACGGTCACCTCCGTGGCACCCGGGGGCCGCTTCCAGGTGCCCTCGATCCGCTCCGGGCCGTCCGTCAGGGTGAGCGCCTCCACCTCCGGGGTGACGAGCAGCTGGTGCGAGACGAGGGGCGGGCCGTCCGCGAGTCCGTCGCGCAGGGGGAGGGCGGCGTAGCGGACGGTGCTCCCGAGCACCAACGCCTCGTCGCGGGCGGAGACTTCACGCACGGTCGGGGCGCCCCGTTCGTCGCGGTGCAGACACAGCAGCCGCCAGTCACCGTCCGAGCCCGCCTCGTCCCACGTCAACCGCACATGGTCCAGGCCGAGTTCGGCATCCAGGGCGGCCAGCTCACCGGCCCGCGGCCGATGCACCCGCACCAGTCCGCGCAACGCCTGCCGGTCGTCGGCGACTTCGCGCAGCGCGCGCAGATACTCCGCACCCGCCGTCTCCGCGTCCCGGTCGTCCTCGGCCCGCCGCGCCGCGAGCAGCGCCCCGTCGACCACCGCGAACCGCCGGGCCGACTCGGTCCGCAGCGACCGTAGCGCCGGGTCGTCGGTGCCGTGCGGGAGTCGCTCCAGCAGGGTGCGGACCCGGTGCAGCCGGTGCTGTTCCCAGGCCCCGGCGAGGGACTCGGCGGCCTGCCGCTCACGCCGGTCGAGCGCGGGCCGCACCCGGGCCGCCACCACGAGAGCGGCGACCTCGTCGGCGTGCACCCCCAACTGGGCCGCCGTCTGCGGGCGTTCCTTCACGGGCCGGTCCTGCAACAGCCCGATCAGCTGATACAGCACGACCCTGCGCACCGCCTGCGGATCACACCGCTGCACCTCGGCCAACAGCCCGGCGAGTTCGGCGGTCGGGGTCGGTGCGCGGGCGAGATCCTCCAGGAACGGAACGTCCACCCGACGGCGACCACGCCCCCCGGACAGCACGTACACCCCGTCGAGGACACCCAGCCCACCGACGCCCGGAGGCAACAGCGCCTCGCCCAAGTGCCGTAACCCGAGCCCGTGTTGGACAGCGACGAGCTCGCCGTAGGACGCGACGAGGGGGCTCAGCGGCAGCCCCGACAGCGCCCGGGGCAGCCCCAAGTGATGCCCGAAGTCCCGACCGGCCACGTGTACTGCTCCCCCGCTAGCTCCGCGAGGAACCATCCCAGCAGATTCGCGGGCCGGGGGAGACCTTTTTCGCGAATCGGGGCAGGTGGGAACCGTGAAGGTATTAGGCGCCGATGGTCACGAGGGCCGGGGTGAGGGCCGCGTCGTAGCGCTCCAGGAGGACCCGCGCCACCTCCGGTGCCGGGCCCAACACATTGGCGAGGACATCCGCTTCGGCCGCGCCCCGCGCGATGCGGTCGGGAAGGAAGCCGGGCGCGAGGACGTACGGCGCGACCGCGACGCGTGCGCAGCCCAGGGCCCGCAGTTCGCGTACCGCGTCCTCGGTGCGGGGCAGGGCCGCCGACGCGAACGCGGGTCGCACGGCACGCCAGCCGGTGTGCCACCACGCCCGCGCGAGGTCGGCGATCACCGCGATCGCCTCCGGGTCGGTGGACCCCGCCGAGGCCAGCACGACTCCGGTCGAGGACTTGTCGGCGGGCGTCAACCCGGCCTCGTGGAGCCGCCGTTCGAGGGCCCGCAGCAACAGCGGCGACGGGCCGAGGACCTCCGCCTGCCTGATCCGCAGCCGCGGTGGTGCGTCCCGCAGGACCGCGGGGATGTCCGCCTTCGCGTGGAACGCGCGGGTCAGCAGCAGCGGGAGGGCTACGACGTCCTGGACGCCCTCCGCCGCCAGTGACTCCAAGACCCCTTGCACGGAAGGGAGGTTGAAGTCCAGGAAGCCGGTCTCCACGCGCAGCCCGGGCCGCCGCGACCGTACCCGCCGTACGAGGGCGTGGACGGTCGCGGCGTGCCGCGGGTCGCGGCTGCCGTGGGCGATGACGAGGAGGACCGGCCTCTGCTGCATGGGACTCAGCTCAGCTCTTCACCAGCAGACCGCGGCTGCGCAGCACCCACCGCTCCAGCGGGCTGAAGAGCAGCAGGTCGATGGCGATACCGACGAACAGGATCAGGACGATGGCCTCGAACACCATGGCCATGTCGCTGGCGGTACGGCCGTTCTCCAGCAACTGGCCCAGACCCACGCCGAGATCGGGGAAGTTCGCGATGATCTCCGCCGCCATCAGCGAGCGCCACGAGAACGCCCAGCCCTGCTTCAGGCCCGCCACATAGCCGGGGAGCGCCGCCGGCAGCGTGACATGCCAGATGCCCTTGATGCCGGTCGCGCCCATCGTGCGGCCCGCCCGCAGGAACAGCGGCGGCACCTGGTCGACGCCGGACACCAGGCCGTTGGCGATCGAGGGGACCGCGCCGAGCAGGATCACCGTGTACATCATCGAGTTGTTCAGACCCAGCCAGATCACGGCCGGCGGCACCCAGGCCACCGACGGCAGCGACTGGAGCCCGGACAGGATCGGGCCGATCGCCGCGCGGATGAACTTCACCCGCGCCACCACCAGGCCCAGCGGGGTGCCGATCAGCAGCGCGAAGAAGAAGCCCAGCAGACCGCGCGAGACGCTGGTCCAGATGTAGCCGAGCAGATTGCCCTGAAGCCAGGCGTCCTTGAACTCGGCTCCCACGGCGCCCGGCGAGGGCAGCTTGCTCGGGTCGTCGACGATCGGCGTCAGGATGAACCAGACCACCATGACCACCGCGAGGGCGACGATCGGCGGGAAGATCTTGTTGACGAAGGTCTGCCGGAAGGTCGGACGGCTGGTGACGACGAGGTCCAGGGCGTCCAGACCGGCCTCCACGGAGACGATCTGCCCGAGGGTGCCCGCCGCCGCCCCTCCGATCGAGTCCGTCGTCTTCGTCTCACTGCTGGCCATGACGGCGGATCTCCCCACGCAGTACATCGGTGATCTCAAGGGACAGTTCAGCCACGGGCGCGTCCTCGATACGGCGCGGCTGCGGAATGTCGACCGTCCACTCGCGGGCGATCCGGCCGGGACGGGAGGACAGCAGGACGACCCGCTGCGCGAGCCGTACCGCCTCGCGCACGTTGTGCGTGACGAACAGGACGGAGAGCCCCGTCTCGCCCCAGATACGGGTCAGTTCGTCGTGCAGGACGTCCCGCGTGATGGCGTCCAGCGCCGCGAACGGCTCGTCCATCAGCAGGATCCGGCTCTCCTGGGCGAGCGCGCGGGCCATGGCGACCCGCTGGCGCATCCCGCCGGACAGCTCGTGCACGCGCTTGCCGTACGAGCCCTGCAGCCGGACCAGTTCGAGCAGCTCCTCGGTCCTGCCGCGCCGCTCCTCCTTCGGAACTCCCCTGAGTTTCAGGGCGAGTTCGATGTTCTTGCCCGCGGTCAGCCACGGGAAGAGGGCGTGCTCCTGGAACATCAGTGCCGGGCGGCCGTCCGTCGTGATGGACCCGGCGGTGGGCTTGTCGAGCCCCGCCACCAGGTTCAGCAGCGTGGACTTGCCGCAGCCCGACGCCCCCAGGAGGGTGACGAACTCGCCCGGCGCGACATCGATGGTGATGTCGTCCAGGACGAGCTGCTGCCCACCGGGTGTCGCGAAGGACTTCGAGACATGCTCAAGGCGTGTCGCGTACTCGACCGACGCGGTGGTCTCCTTGGCGAGGGTCGTGGCCATGGTCGTCACCTCCTGGGAAGTCATCGGGATTCCTCGATCAGCTCGTGCCGAGGCCGGCGGCGTCGACCGTGCTGTCGCCGTCCGCCTTGAGGACCTTGTTGAGGAGGGTCAGGTCGTAGATGCCCTTCAGATCGGGCTTCTCCAGCAGACCGGCCTTCACCGCGTGCTCCGCCTCGGAGTTGAGGGTGGCGGCCAGCGGGTCGTTGGTGAACTGGATCGAACTCCACGCCGGGTCGAGGACGTTGGCGGGCAGCGCCTTGCCGGAGTCGGCCTCCAGCTGCTTGTTCGCCGCGGCCTTCGCCTCCGTCGGGTTGGCGTTGATCCACTTGTTGGCCGCGACCGAGCCCTTCAGGACGGCCTCGACGACCTTCGGGTGCGCCTTCAGGAACTTCTGCGACACGATGATGTTCGTGATCACGAACTTCTTGTCGGGCCACAGCGTCGACTCGTCGAGCAGCACCTTGCCGCCCTCGGCGACCAGCTTCGACGCGGTCGGCTCCGGCACCCAGGCACCGTCGATCGAACCGGCCTTGAAGGCGTCCGGCGTGATCTTGTTGTCGGTGCGGACGACCGTGACGTCACCCTTGCCGCTCTGCGCGTCGACCTTCCAGCCCTGGTCCGCGATCCAGTTGAGGAACGCCACGTCCTGCGTGTTGCCCAGCTGAGGCGTCGCGATCTTCTTGCCCTTGACGTCCTTCAGGGACGTGATCTTCTTCGGGTTGACGACCAGCTTCACGCCGCCCGAAGCCGAACCGCCGATGATCTTCAGGCTCTTGCCGTCGGACTTGGTGTAGCCGTTGATCGCCGGGGAGGGGCCGATCCAGCCGATGTCGATGGAGTTCGAGTTGAGCGCCTCGATCTCGGACGGGCCGGCGTTGAAGGTCGCGTACGACGCCTTGGTGGCGCCCAACGCCTTCTGGAAGAAGCCCTGTTCACGGCCGACCAGCGCGGTCCCGTGGGTCAGGTTGCCGAAGTAGCCGATCTTCACGGTGTCGAGACCCTCGATCTTCGAGGACCCGGCGGCGACCTTCTCCTTGGTGTTGGTGCTCTTGGAGTCCGACCCGTAACCGCAGGCGGCGAGGGTGAGCAGCGGGAGCGCGGCGATCACGGCGATGCCGCGACGCAGGTATGTCGAGCGGTTGGCAGGCACGGGAGGTGTTCCTCTCGTTGGCCCGGCGGTCACGGTCTCAGTTCGTGGCCGGGAGGTCGGCAGGTCTTCGTTTTCGTCGCGTCCGGGACGGCGGGTGGGGGGACGGGGCGCGCAGGCAGTGCGCGTACGTCAGCCCGCACATCGCGCCACTCCGCCCTGCCCGCTGCCGAGGGCGCCGCTGCCGACGCGGCCGCCCTCCTTCGCGAACGTGGAGTAGAAGTCCCTGGCCGTCATGTCAGAAGTCCCAACCGTCGTCGTCCGACGCGTCCTTGACCGGCTCCGGCGCCGCGAACGACTCGCCGACCATGCCGGCGGTGAGCGTGGTGCCGTCCGCCGGGTCGATCAGGATGAACGAGCCCGTACGGCGCGAGTCGGCGTACGAGTCCACCGGCAGCGGCTCCGCGGTGCGGATCTTCACGCGGCCGATGTCGTTGGCGACGAGCTGTCCCGGGTGCGGGTGCAGGGACAGGTCGTCGAGCGTGAGCCGGGAGGGGATGTCCTTGACGATCGCCTTCACCGTGCGGGTGCCGTGCTTGAGGAGGACCCGGTGGCCCACGGTCAGCGGCGCGTCGGCGACATGGCAGACCGTCGCCTCGATGTCCTGCGTGGTCGCCGGGGCGTCCTTGCTGGGCACGATGAGGTCGCCGCGCGAGATGTCGATGTCGTCCTCAAGGAGGAGGGTCACCGACTGCGTGGTCCACGCCGTCCGCACCGGCTTGCCGAGCAGGTCGATCCCGGAGATCCTCGTGGCCCGCCCGGACGGCAGGACGGTCACGGCCTCGCCGACGCGGAAGGTACCGGCCGCGATCTGACCCGCGTACCCCCGGTAGTCCGGGAGGTCGGCGCTCTGCGGCCGGATCACGTACTGCACGGGCAGCCGCGCGTGGCAGTGGCTCAGGTCATGGGCGACCGGCACCGACTCCAGGTGCTCCAGGAAGGTGGGTCCGCCGTACCAGTCCATGTGCGCGGACGGCTCCACCACGTTGTCCCCGGCCAGCGCCGAGATCGGGATGGCGGTGATCTCCGGGACGCCCAACTCGCTGGCGTACGCGGTGAATTCCTCGGCGATCGCGGCGAACACGGTCTCCTTGTACTCGACCAGGTCCATCTTGTTGACCGCGAGCACCACGTGCGGCACCCGCAGCAGCGCCGCGATCGCCGCGTGGCGCCGGGTCTGTTCGACGACACCGTTGCGCGCGTCGACGAGGATCACCGTCAGCTCGGCCGTGGAGGCACCCGTCACCATGTTGCGGGTGTACTGCACATGACCGGGCGTGTCGGCGAGGATGAACCGGCGCCGGGGCGTGGCGAAGTAGCGGTACGCCACGTCGATCGTGATGCCCTGCTCCCGCTCGGCCCGAAGCCCGTCGGTGAGCAGCGCGAGGTCGGGTGCGTCCTGGCCGCGATCGGCCGACACCCGCTGTACGGCTTCGAGTTGGTCGGTGAGGACCGACTTGGAGTCGTGCAACAGCCGCCCGACCAAAGTGGACTTGCCGTCGTCGACGGAGCCCGCCGTGGCGAACCGCAGCAGCGTGGTGGCCGAGAGCTCCTCGGTCGTGATGGTGCTCATGGTTAGAAGTACCCCTCGCGCTTGCGGTCTTCCATCGCGGCCTCGGACATCTTGTCGTCGGCACGCGTGGCGCCCCGCTCGGTCAGCCGGGAGGCGGCGATCTCGGTGATGACCTGCTCCAGCGTCACCGCCTCGGAGTCGACGGCACCCGTGCAGGACATGTCACCGACGGTCCGGTACCGGACGAGCCGCTTCTCGACCGTCTCGGTCGACTTCGGCCCGCCCCACTCACCGGCGGTCAGCCACATGCCGTCCCGCGCGAACACCTCACGCTCGTGCGCGAAGTAGATCTGCGGGAGGTCGATGCCCTCGCGGGCGATGTACTGCCAGACGTCCAGCTCGGTCCAGTTGGACAGCGGGAACACGCGGACGTGCTCACCGGCCGCGTGCCGCCCGTTGTACAGGTTCCACAGCTCGGGGCGCTGCCGTCGCGGGTCCCACTGCGAGAACTCGTCCCGCAACGAGAACACCCGCTCCTTGGCGCGCGCCTTCTCTTCATCCCTACGGCCGCCACCGAAGACCGCGTCGAACTTCTCGCTCTGGATCTTCTCGGTCAACGGCAGGGTCTGGAGCGGGTTCCGGGTCCCGTCGGGGCGTTCGCGCAGCACACCGCGGTCGATGTAGTCCTGTACGGAGGCCACATGGAGCCGCAGCCCATGTGCGGCAACCACACGGTCCCGGTACTCAAGCACCTCGGGAAAGTTGTGTCCGGTGTCCACATGCAGCAGCGTGAAGGGAACGGCCGCCGGTGCGAACGCCTTCAACGCCAGATGCAGCATGACGATGGAGTCCTTGCCGCCGGAGAAGAGAATCACCGGCCGCTCGAACTCACCCGCCACCTCACGGAAGATGTGCACCGCCTCGGACTCAAGGGCGTCCAGGTGCGAGAGGGCGTACGGGGTGTCCGTACCCTCGTCGGTCTTGGCGACGGTCGCCGTCATGCCAGTCCCCTCTCGGTGAGCAGCGCGTGGACTGCCGCTGCCGACTCCTGCACGGTCTGGTGCTGCGACTCGATCCGCAGGTCCGGCGACTCGGGCTCCTCGTACGGGTCGTCGACCCCGGTGAGCCCGGTCAGTTCACCGGCGGCCTGCTTGGCGTAGAGACCCTTCACATCGCGTACGGAGCACACGTCGACCGGGGTCGCCACATGCACCTCGACGTAGGCGGCGCCGCTCTCCTGGTGCCGTTTGCGGACGGCCTCGCGGCTGTCGGTGTACGGCGCGATGACCGGGACGAGCGCCAACACGCCGTTGCGGGCGAGCAGTTCGGCGAGGAAGCCGATGCGCTGCACGTTGGTGTGCCGGTCCTCGCGGCTGAAGCCGAGGCCCGCGGAGATGAACTCGCGGATCTCGTCGCCGTCGAGCACCTCGACGAGGTGGCCCTCCTCGCGCAGCCGGTCGGCCAGCTCGTACGCGATGGTGGTCTTGCCGGCACTCGGCAGTCCGGTGAGCCAGACGGTGGCTCCGGTCGTCACGTGCGACTCCTTCTCGGTGATGGTCATTCGTGCAGCCCGCACTCGGTCTTCCCGCGCCCCGCCCAGCGGCCGGCGCGCGCGTCCTCGCCCTCCAGGACCCGGCGGGTGCAGGGCGCGCAGCCGACGGACGCGTAGCCGTCCATCAGCAACGGGTTGGTCAGCACGCCGTGTTCGGCGACGTATGCGTCCACGTCGTCCTGGGTCCAGCGGGCGATGGGGGAGACCTTGACCTTTCGGCGCTTCTCGTCCCAGCCGACGACCGGGGTGTTCGCCCGGGTCGGGGACTCGTCGCGGCGCAGCCCGGTCGCCCAGGCCGCGTACTTGGTCAGGCCCTGCTCCAGGGGCTGCACCTTGCGCAGCTTGCAGCACAGGTCCGGGTCGCGGTCGTGGAGTCGGGGGCCGTACTCGGCGTCCTGCTCGGCGACGGTCTGGCGCGGGGTGAGCGTGATGACGTTGACGTCCATCACGGCCTCGACCGCGTCGCGGGTGCCGATGGTCTCGGGGAAGTGGTAGCCGGTGTCGAGGAACACCACGTCGACGCCGGGCAGTGCGCGGGAGGCGAGGTGGGCCACCACCGCGTCCTCCATCGAGGAGGTCACACAGAACTGCTTGCCGAAGGTCTTCACCGCCCACTGGAGGATCTCCAGCGCGGAGGCGTCCTCCAGATCGCGGCCCGCCTGCTCGGCCAGGGCTTTCAAGTCGTCGGTGGGGCGCGCTTTCTGAGTCGTCGTCATATCTCGTCTCCCCCTGCGTCGGTCTGCCGGAGCCCTCGGGCGAGGAGCCCGAGGAACTTCAGCTGAAAGGCCCGATTGCATGCCGCGCATTCCCATGCGCCATGACCCTGCTCGCTGGGGCGCAGGTCCTCGTCGCCGCAGTAGGGGCAGTAGAAGGGAGCCGCTCGCTCGCTCATGTGAGGGACTCCTCGCCGGCACGCGTGGCCCAGGCGGCGAACCGCTCACCGTCCTCGCGCTCCTGCTGGAACCGGGTGAGGACCCGCTCGACGTAGTCGGGCAGTTCCTCCGAAGTGACCTTCAGGCCACGGACCTTGCGGCCGAAACCGGCCTCCAGACCGAGGGCGCCGCCGAGGTGTACCTGGAAGCCCTCGACCTGCTCGCCCTGGTCGTTGAGGACCAACTGGCCCTTGAGACCGATGTCCGCGACCTGGATACGGGCGCAGGCGTTCGGGCAGCCGTTGATGTTGATGGTGATCGGCTCGTCGAACTCCGGGATGCGGCGCTCGAGTTCGTCGATGAGCGTGATGCCGCGCTGCTTGGTCTCGACGATCGCGAGCTTGCAGTACTCGATGCCGGTGCAGGCCATCGTGCCGCGCCGGAAGGGGGAGGGCTTGGCGGTGAGGCCGAGCGCTTCGAGGCCCTCGACCAGGGAGTCGATCTGGTCCTCCGCCACATCGAGCACGATCATCTTCTGCTCGACGGTCGTGCGCAGTCGGCCCGAGCCGTGCGCCTGGGCCAGCTCGGCGATCTTCGTGAGCGTGGTGCCGTCGACGCGGCCGACGCGCGGGGCGAAACCGACGTAGAACAGGCCGTCCTGCTGGCGGTGGACGCCGACGTGGTCGCGCCAGCGGGCCACCGGCTGGGCGGGGGCGGGGCCGTCGACGAGCTTGCGCTTGAGGTACTCGTCCTCCAGGACCTGGCGGAACTTCTCCTGGCCCCAGTCGGCGACGAGGAACTTCAGGCGGGCGCGGGTGCGCAGCCGCCGGTAGCCGTAGTCGCGGAAGATGCCGATCACGCCGGCCCAGACGTCCGGGACCTCGTCCAGCGGGACCCAGGCGCCGAGCCGGACGCCGATCTTCGGGTTGGTGGACAGACCGCCGCCGACCCACAGGTCGAAACCGGGGCCGTGCTCGGGGTGGTTGACGCCGACGAACGCGATGTCGTTGATCTCGTGGGCGACGTCCAGGAGCGGGGAGCCGGAGATCGCCGTCTTGAACTTGCGCGGCAGGTTGGAGAATTCCTTGGTGCCGATGTAGCGGCTGTGGATCTCGTCGATCGCCGAGCTGCCGTCGATGATCTCGTCCTCGGCGATACCCGCGACCGGTGAACCGAGGATGGTGCGGGGCGTGTCGCCGCAGGCCTCGGTGGTGGAGAGACCGACCGCCTCCAGGCGGTTCCAGATCTCGGGCACGTCCTCGATGCGGATCCAGTGGTACTGCACGTTCTGCCGGTCGGTGAGGTCGGCCGTGCCCCGCGCGAACTCCTGCGAGATCTCACCGATCACGCGGAGCTGGTCCGTGGTCAGTCGGCCGCCGTCGATCCGGACGCGCAGCATGAAGTACTTGTCGTCCAGCTCCTCCGGCTCCAGGATCGCGGTCTTGCCGCCGTCGATCCCGGGCTTGCGCTGGGTGTACAGCCCCCACCAGCGCATACGCCCGCGGAGGTCGTTCGGGTCGATCGAATCGAACCCGCGCTTGGAGTAGATCGTCTCAATGCGTGTCCGCACATTGAGACCGTCGTCGTCCTTCTTGAACTGCTCGTTGCCGTTGAGGGGGGTGAAGTGTCCGGCGGCCCACTGACCCTCACCGCGGTGACGGCTCACCTTGCGGCGGGGCGCTGCGGCTGCAGGGTTCTCGGGGGTGGCGGCCATGGTTCTACGTCCTCCGGGACAGGCGGGTGATCGGCTCTGACCTGCGTGTACGGGCGCATGCGGGCATACGCGCGCGTCTTTGCGCAGTATGAGGCAGATACGGGGAAATCCGGCGGTGCTGCGGCTCGGCTAGACGGCCGGACAGATGGCGCTGGACATGCGGCCGAGGTCGACGTGGCGCCGACTCACCAAGGCAATTCCAGTTCCGGACATGACGGAAGCGTGTCACGGCGTTCTGGACACAGTCCAGCTTCGTCCGCCATGCGGACACCCTGGTCTCGATATGCGAGACGAGGGTGTCGTCGGTCACAAGCTGCGCACGGCGTCTTGTCGGCGCAGGTCAGGCGCGGTAGGCGCCCGGCCAGGGGCCCGGGGTGGGCGCCTGAGTCACCTCCTCGACCTGGGTGTCGAAGAGCTTGAAGCCCCGGCGCTGGTAGTTGTCCATCGCGTGCACGCCGTCCAGGCTGCAGGTATGCAGCCAGACCCGCTTGGTGGGCGCCCGCCCCGGCCAGCGGTCGGCGAGGTCCCAGGCGCGGGCGGCGCCGTACGCGAGGAGGTGGCCGCCGAGGCGGCGGCCGCGGAAGGCGGGGATCAGGCCGAAGTAGACGATCTCGACGACACCGTCGTCCTGCGGCTCCAGTTCCACGTACCCGGCGGGTGTGCCCCGGTCGTACACGACCCAGGTCTCCACGCCCGGCCGGTCCAGGTGCTCCTGCCACTGCGCGAACGTCCAGTGCAGCCGGTCGATCCAGAGGATGTCCCCGCCCACGGACGCGTACAGATAGCGGCTGAACTCGGGGGAGGGCACCTCGGAGCGGGCGATCCGCACGTCCCCCTCCGGCGCGATGGCCGGGAGGAGGTCGCTCGGGTCGGTCTGCTCCAGGGACCAGGTGGTCACCGGGATGTTCGTCATGCAGGTCAGGGAATCATCCGACCGTGGGATCTGTCGATCAGTGGATCAACCGAGGGAGCTGTCGATCGAGTTCAGCGGCAGCGCGAACAGCATCCGGCCGGAAACCGACCAGACCTCGCCGGTCTCCTGCCAGTAGGAGAGGGAGTCGCTCTGCGCGCTCCAGCACCGGTGCGTCTCGTCGGCCCCGCACTCGGTGGCAGTGGCGCCGTGCGTGTCCTGGCGCCACATCGAGCCCCGGCCGCCGTCCGCCCCGGCCGCGCCGCCCATGTACCAGGCGGACCCGACCGCGAGCACGCCCCCGGAGCCGTCGACCTTCGTCGCGTACGCCTCCTCGGGCAGCGCGCGCCCCGCCGAGTCGGTGGCGAGCAGCCCCGGACGCGCCGGGTCCAGGCTGAAGGGGTAGCGCCACAGGTGCTTCGCCCCGCTCGCGACCAGACTGTCCGGAACCGTGCTCCGGTCCAGGGACAGACCCGCGGGCCGTACGGCCGCCTTGCCGCCGGCCAGTCGGTACGACCCGATCGCGGGCAGCACATACCGGTACCCGGCCGCCGACCAGCCCTCACGCACCCGGCCGACCGCGGAGGCGGTCACCGTGGTGCGCTGGATGCGGTTCATGTCGTACACGTACAGGGCGTCTCGGGTCCCGCCGCTGGTGGTGACCAGGAGTTTGTCCTGGTACCAGACCATGCCGGAGATCTTGGAGACGAGCCCCCGATAGTCACGTCCGCCGTCGGTCGGTACGGCCAACAGGGCCCAGGTGTACGTGAGATGAGCGGGGTCGGCGGCGTTCACGAAGCCCACCCGGGCCAGGCCGCGGGAGGTGGCGCTCCAGCCGGAGAGGATCACCCGGTTCGAGCCCCACCAGCCGTCCTCGTCGGCGTCGCCCGAGGTGGTCACCGAGCTGGGCGTCCATGCCGGGTCGGCCGCGTCGCCGCTGTCCCAGCAGTACGCGCGCGTGGCCGCCGGTTCGACGGGCAGCGCGGACTTCTCGTCGGTCGTGCAGTCCGCGGCGTCGCGCAGGGTGTGGTCGGCGCTCTTCAGGACGGCGTCGACACCGACCGGGCGGCCCATCGCCGAGGCAAGCCGATCCAGGGACTGCTGTGGCTCCAGGTGTTCCCGCAGCTGCAACGCGCCGAGGTCGGAGGCCGAGGTGAGGGGTTTCAGCGCCCCGGGATCGGAACCGACCGTCGCCTGCGAGGCGCTGATCATCGTCGCGGCCGCGGTGAGGCCGAGCGCGGCCCCGGTCAGCACGGCGCGCAGCGCCCTGCCCCGCCTGCGCCGGCGATGTCGCCCACGTGCACTCATAGTGTCCTCCCGAGGCGAGCCAACTGCGCCTGGTGATCCGTGCGTTGACCAGGGAGCAGGTGGGGTGGCCCGTAGGTGGATGCTACGGCAGTACTGGCCGCCCCATGGGTAAGACCCTGCAAATATGCGGAAGATGCTGCCGGACGTGTCATTTGCGCCACCTGTCCGCTACGCCGCGCCACGGAACCGGGTCCGCTCCGCCACCTCCGCTACGGCACCTCGGCCGACGTCCGTCCCCTCGCCACCCCCGGCGCCGTCGAGTGCGGCAGCAACTCCCGCGGGTCCTCCGGCCACAGCACCTCGACCTCCGCGTCCTCACGGAAGCGGTACGGCCGGTGCTCCAGGAACGCCCCGAGATAGCGCCGTACCCGCGACATCTCCGCGCGCACCGTCACCGTGCGGCCCGGGTCGCCGAACATGTCCTCGGCCAGGGCCGCGGCGCTGCGGCCGGTGCGGTGCAGGGCCAGGAGGTAGAGCAACTCGGCGTGCCGCGGGCTCAGTTCATGGGTCCAGGAGCCCGCGCTGCCGAAGGCCGTCACCGACCAGCGGCGCGGCAGCGTCAGGTCGAGGACGATCCGGGTGGTGGCACCGGGCACCGGCTCGTCGGCGGCACGGATCAACCAGCCCCCGGCCAGCGGCTCCAGAGCGCACAGCCCGAGCGACGGCAGCCAACGTCGGCCCCCGGAGGGCGACTTGGGCAGTGCGATCCGCCTCACGTACGGCATTCCGGTCACCGCGGCCGTCCAGCCGTCCCGGTCCGCCACCAGGGCCCGGCCGCCGATGCGGGGCAGGATCGGAGCCGCCACCGCGCGCAGCCGCTCCAGCGAGGTCAGATGCAGCTCGCGCAGCCGGGCCTCGGCGAGCTTGGCCACCGAGTCGACCCAGGCGAGGGTGGCCGGGTGCATGGTCTCCAGCGGGCCGCTCACATCGACGACACCGATCAGCCGGCCGTCCCTCGGGTCGGTGATCGGGGCGCCCGCGCAGGTGAACGAGGCCAACGCGCGCGAGAGATGCTCCCCGGCGAAGACCTGCACGGGCCGCCGTACGACCGCCGGGGTGCCCACGCCGTTGGTGCCGACGACGTCCTCGCGCCAGTCGGTACCGACCTCGATGCCGACCTCGTCGGCCTTGCGCAGCACCGCGGCGCTGCCCTCCCGCCACAGCGCGCGGCCCTCGTCGTCGGCGACCAGCACGATGTGGTGGGCGGCGTCCGCGACCGACACCAGGCCCTCCCGCAGCACCGGCAGGACGTGTCTCAACGGGCTTGTGCCGCGCCGCCGTTCGACCTCCTCGCGCGACAGCAGCCCGGTCCGCAGATCGTGGTCGGGGTGGGTCCCGCCGCGTAACGCGCGCTCCCAGGACTCCTCGATCACCGGGCGCGGTGCGGTGCGGGCGCGCGGTGGGGAGGGTGGGGTGTGCCGGGCTTCGCTCAGCATCCGGGCCGTCCGCGCCGCGTCGACGGTGGCGCGCCGTGACAGGCCGGCGGGCGGGTTCGCCATGGGTCCTTCTCTCCGGTCCCGTATTCGACTGCTGTTCTCATATCGACGGTGTTCTCGTGTCGACTGAGGTTCTCGTATCGACTGTTGGTCTCATAGTGCCGCTCCGCGGTGACGGAGGGAGACAGTCCGGACACAGTGGCCACCAAGTTGCAACCCTCTGCAACCCTGGTGAACAGCCGTACGGTGGCTGAGACTTGTCCCAGCTGCGAGGGTGGTGCCGTGTCGGCGCAGCACCACCCTCGCGTTGTGCCGGTGCGGTTCAGGCTGTCGGCAGGGCCCGTTCCGCGATCGACGTCAGGTCCAGACTCGGCGGCAGGGTCCCGAAGGTGGCGCCCCAGTCCCCGCCCAGCCGCGAGGCGCAGAACGCGTCGGCGACCTCCGGCGGCGCGTACTGCACGAGGAGCGCCCCTTGCAGCACGAGCGCCATCCGCTCGACCACGCGCCGGGCGCGGCCCTCGATGCCCTCCAGGTCGGCGAACTCGGCGAGCAGGTTCTTCATCGCCCCGTCCAGCCGGTGATCGGCGCCGCGCACCCGGCCGACCTCGACGAGGAAGGCGTTCAGGGCCTGCGGCTCGCGCTGCAACGCCCGCAGCACGTCGAGGGCTTGGATGTTCCCGGCGCCCTCCCAGACCGAGTTGAGCGGCGACTCCCGTACCAGGCGCGGGAGTCCGGACTCCTCGATGTATCCGTTGCCGCCCAGGCACTCGGCCGCCTCGACCGTGACCGGCGAACAGCGCTTGGTCACCCAGTACTTGGCGGCCGGGACCGCCAACCGCAGGAACGCCAGCTCCTGTTCGCCACCGTCGTCGTAGGCCGCCGCGAGCCGCAGCGCGAGCGTGGTGGCCGCCTCCGACTCCAGGGCGAGGTCGGCCAGCACATTGCGCATCAGCGGCTTGTCGAAGAGCCTGCCGCCGAACGCCTCGCGATGGACGGTGTGATGGACGGCCTGCGCGACGGCCTGCCGCATCAGACCGGCCGAGCCGAGCACACAGTCGAGCCGGGTCGCCGCGACCATCCCGATGATGGTCCGCACCCCGTCGCCCTCGTCGCCGACCCGGCGCGCCCAGGTGCCGTCGAACTCGACCTCGGCGGAGGCGTTCGACCGGTTGCCCAGCTTGTCCTTGAGCCGCTGGAGGAGGAACACGTTGCGGGTGCCGTCCGCCAGCACCCGGGGCACCAGGAAGCAGGTCAGCCCGCCGGGCGCCTGCGCCAGCACGAGGAAACCGTCGGACATCGGCGCCGAGCAGAACCACTTGTGGCCGGTCAGCTCATACGTCCCGTCCTCGGCGAGCGGGCGCGCCTCCGTCGTGTTGGCGCGGACATCGCTGCCGCCCTGCTTCTCCGTCATGCCCATCCCGAAGACCGCCCCGGCCTTGAGGTGGGCGGGCCGCAGCTCACGGTCGTAGACCAGGGAGGTGAGCCGGGGCTCCCACTCGGCGGCGAGCGCGGGGTCGGCGCGCAGGGCGGGCACCGCCGCGTGGGTCATCGACAGTGGGCAGACGTTGCCCGCGTCGACCTGGGTCCAGACCAGCAGTCCGGCGGCCCGGCGGACATGCCCGGACGGGCGGTTCCAGGCGCTGGTCAGTCCGGCCGCCACGCCCTTGCCGAGCAGCCGGTGCCAAGCCGGATGGAACTCGACCTCGTCGATCCGATGGCCGTAACGGTCGTGGGTGCGCAGGCCCGGGGGGTTGTCGTTGGCCTGCGCACCCCACTCCTGGACCTGGGCCGAGCCGGCGGCGCGGCCCAGTGCGGACAGGTCGCCGCGGACCTCGTCCAGCAGTCCGGGTTCGGTGTGCCGTTCTACCGCCTCCGTCAGAACGCGGTCGGCGGTGAAGACGTCGTATCCGACCAGTGGGGGAGTCTGGTTCGTCACGGTGTGGGTGGTGCGTGCCATGGCTGGAACCTACCCGTGGGGACGGTGGTGGTCTGGATCTCCACTGCGCGGTGCTGTGGAGATCCACCCTGGCACAACCCCCGCCGACGTCAGGCCGAGCGGGACATGGCCGCCAGCATCGCGGTCTCGGGCATCTCCTCCTCCAGCCAGCCAGTGCGGTACACCGTGTCCAGATAGCGTTCGCCCAGGTCAGGAGCGATCGCCACCGCTGTGGTGCCGTGCCGGCCGTTGCGGGCGAGCCACTGCTCGGCCCCGCTGACGACCGTGCCGGTGGACCCGCCGAACAGGAAGCCCCGCGCGGCCAGCCGACGGCAGGTCGCCACGGTGTCCGGCTCCTCGACATGGATCACGTCGTCGATGTACGACGTGTCGAGGAAGGGCGGCGCCACGCTGGTGCCGAGCCCCGGGATCATCCGGGGTCCGGCCTCTCCGCCGAACGTGACCGAACCGGCCGCGTCCACGGCGACGATCCGCACCCGGCGCCGCCACTGCCAGAACCAGCGCGCGCAGCCCATCAGCGTCCCGGTGGTGCCGGCGCCGACGAAGAGCACGTCCAGCTGCGGGAACCGGCGGGCGATGGCGGGTGCCGTGGTGCGGTAGTGCGCCCGCCAATTCCCTTGGTTGCTGTACTGGTTGAGCCATACGTACCGCTCGTCGGAGGCGCACAGCGCCCGCACGTACGCGATCCTGGCGCCCAGGAAACCGCCGTGCACGTCGGGTTGGTCGATGACGTGGACCCGGCTGCCGAGCGCCTCCATCAGCTGCACCGTGGGCACGTTGCAGCGTCTGTCGGTGATGCAGAGGAACCCGTAACCGCGGCTCGCCGCGAGCACGCTCAGCGCCACCCCCAGGTTCCCCGACGACGACTCGACGAGCACCGAGCCGGGCCGCAGGATGCCGGCCCGCTCGGCGGCGTTCACCATCTCGGTGGCGGCCTTCAGCTTGACCGAGCCGGCGAAGTTGAACCCCTCGCACTTCAGATAGAGCGGCAGTTCCAGCGCTGCCCGCAGGTCGACGTACAGGTCGTCCTCGTTGAACTCCGCGGGATCGGAAATTACAGCCATGTTTGTTTTCCCCCTAGTGGTGCGCCACGATCTGCGTCAGCCGTACCGGCGCAGCTCGTGGAAGAAGCCGTCGACGACGTGGAGTTCGCCCCTTCGAACCACTTCGTCGTGGACGAACCTGCCGACCGCGAGATCGAGCACCCCCAGGCCGAACGGCGAGAACACCACCGTCCGGTCGGTCGGTACGCTCACGCGGCCTGTCATGACGTCGTCCAGCGTGCCGTCGATGAACTCCCGCCCACCGGTGGCCTGTTCGGCCAGGTGCGGTGAGGTGTCGGCCTTCAGACAGTGCTCGACGTCGTCCACGAAGTTCGCGGACGCGAGCAGGATCGCCGGGTCGAGATCCCGCAACGACACGTGCAGGACCAGCGGATGGTGGTCGAACCAGGCCGGATCGTGCACATGCGGCGAGCCGGCAACGGTCGCGAAGACCACCAAGTCGCTGGAGCGGATGAGCCCTTCGGCCTTGTCGTGCACCGTGAGTCGCCCCGGAGCCCCCGACCGCTCCAGATACCCCCGGAACCCCTCCGCGCTCTCCGCGGACAGGTCGTACACCCCCGTCTCCTCGAACTCCCAGCCGGTGGCGCGGAGATGGGTGTGGATGTAGCGGGCGATCAGGCCCGTCCCGATGAATCCGACCCGCAGCGGCCGTTCACGACCCTGGCTGAGCTTGTCGGCCGCGAGCGCCGCCGAACTCGCCGTACGGGTCGCGCTGATCACCGAACTCTCCAGACAGGCATACGGATAGCCCGTGTCCGGGTCGTTCAGGATCAGCACCGCCGAGGCCCTGGGCAGCCCCGACCCGGTGTTCCCCGGGAAACTGGAGATCCACTTCAGGCCGTCCACCCGCTGCGATCCGCCGAGCGAGGCGGGCAGCCCGATGATCCGGGACGACGGGCGGTCCGGGAAGCGCAGGAAGAACGACGGCGGGTTCACCGAGTCGCCCGCGCCGTGCAGCCGGTAGGTGGCCTCCACGAGGGCGCCGATCTCCGACTCCCGCCCGGTCAGGGCCTGTTGGACCTGTTCGCCACTGATGACGGAGAACGAAGGTGTGTCGATGCTCATGCGGCCCTCCCGCCGGCCGTCGGGGCGAGGTCGCTCAGGCGCACCGGATCGCCGAGCCCGGCGAGCACCTCGCGCGGCCCCTCGAACGGCTCCCTGCCGTGCGCGGTACGGATGTTGTCCACCAGCAGCAGGTCCCCCGACCGCCACGGCTCGCGCCGCACGTGCCGGTCGTAGGCCTCGTTGATGGTCGTCACGATGCCCGCGTCGATCGGATCGCCGTTGCCGAAGCGGGTGTTGAAGGGCAGCGCGTCGGCGCCGTAGACGTCGACCAGGTACTCGCGGACCTCGGGTTCCATCGTCCACTCGTTCAGGAACGCGATCTGGTTGAACCAGCAGCGGCGTCCGGTGACCGGGTGGCGGAGCACGGCCGCGCGGCGCTGCCGGGTGCGCAGCGAACCGTCGTGCTGCCAGGCGAACTCGATGCCCTGGGTGCGGCAGTAGCGCTCCACGACGGAACGGTCGTCGGTGCCGAAGGCCTCGGCGACCGACGCCCCGATCTCCTCGTGGTACGTCCGCGTCAGCATCCAGCCCTCCCGCTCGAACCGCTCCACGAGCGGCGCGGGCAGTGACTGCAGGACGGCCTCGGCGTCGGCGACCGGGGTCGCGCCGCCCTGTGTCGGTGCCTCCAGGCAGGCGAAGAGCAGCAGGCCGGGGAAGTCCAGGGCGTAGCTCAACTCGTGGTGCTGGCACATCGGTTGGTCGGTCGGCCACTTCGTGGCGGAGTACACGCCCTCCGCGTAGGTACGGCGGGGCGCGAACGGCTCGCGGTCGGCCATCAGGGAGTCGGTGAGCCGTCGGAAGACGGTCTCGGCCCCGGCCGGGTCGGCGAGGCCGAGACCGCGGACCAGGACGCAGCCGTGCTCGGCGACGACGGACCGCAGCGCCGCACGGTGCCCGGCGGCCCAGCCGACCGGGTCCGAACCGACGTCGGCGTGCAGCAGCGGTGGACTGTCCGGGCTGAGGGCGACGGAGTTGAGCAGAGTCGCGGAAGAGAGCGACATCTCGGTGTTCCTTTCGGTGGTGCTGTCGATCATTCGGCCGGGGGTGCGGCTGGTCTCAGGAGGAGACCGGCGGGTCCAGCAGTCCGGCCAGGTCCGCGAGGACCGGGTGACGGGTGACGTCCTTGAGGCTGATCGCCCGGTCGAGGGCCACCGCCAGCTTCACCGCGGCCAGCGAGGTGCCGCCGCGGTCGAAGAAGTGGTCCTGGCGGCCGATCCGTTCGGCCGGGATGCCGAGGACCACCGCCCAGGCCGCCGCCAGCCGACGCTCGGCGGGCGTGCCCGGCCCGTCTCCTACGGCGTCCAGGTCACCGGCGAGCGCGGTGAGCGTCCGGCGGTCGGTCTTGCCGTTGGCGGTCAACGGCAGGCTCGCCCGCCAGTGCACGACCGACGGCACCATGTACGCGGGCAGCGACTCGGCGAGCGTGGACCGCACCGCGCCGGCGTCGACGGGCAGCGGGCCGGTGCAGAACGCCACCAGCTGCGTCCCGCGCACGACGACCACCGCGCCGTCCCGCACCCCGTCCACCCGCAGCAGCGCGTTCTCGATCTCGCCGATCTCGATACGGAAGCCGCGGATCTTCACCTGGCTGTCCCGGCGCCCCAGGAACTCCAGCTTGCCGTCCGGCCGCCAGCGCCCGTGATCACCGCTGCGGTACAGCCGCTCACCGGGCCGGTACGGGTCCTCGGTGAACGCCGCCCTGGTCCGCTCGGGATCGTTGACGTACCCCCGGCCCACGCACACACCGGAGAACACGATCTCGCCGGGCGCCCCCAGCGGCACGGGCACCAGATCCTCGTCGACGACGTACACCCGCACATTGGCGACGGGCCGGCCGAGCGGGACGCGGTCGCCGTCCGGCGCGCGATCCATCACCTCGTGGTTGGTGTCGTCCGAAGTCTCCGTCAGGCCATAGGCGTTGACGAGCCGCACCCCG
This sequence comes from Streptomyces prunicolor, assembly GCF_045162825.1. Taxonomy (NCBI): domain Bacteria; kingdom Bacillati; phylum Actinomycetota; class Actinomycetes; order Kitasatosporales; family Streptomycetaceae; genus Streptomyces; species Streptomyces prunicolor. Next base: position 8,582,205 of record NZ_CP108676.1, read on the forward strand.
GGGCGGGCCGCGAACCAGCGGTCCACGAGCTCCTTCTTCACGGCCTCCCCGGTGACCGACACACAGCGCAGATCGGGGAGTTCACGCGGCTGCCGCTCCAACTCGGCCAGCACGGCCTCCAGATACGACGGCACGACCTGGAGCACGTTCACGCGCCCCGCCTCGATCGTGTCGACGAACCGCGCCACGTCCAGGATCACGTCCTGCCCCACCAGCAGCGTCCGCCCGCCCACGAGCGGCGCGCAGACCAGCTGCCACAGGGAGATGTCGAAGCACTGCGGCGCGGTCTGCGCGACCACCTGCCCGGCCCCGATCCCCAGGTCGTCGAGCTTGGCGAACGCGTGGTTGAGGAACCCCGCGTGCTCGCACATCGCGCCCTTGGGCTCACCCGTCGAGCCCGACGTGAAGTAGATGTAGGCGAGTTGACCGGGTGAGACCGCGATCCCGAGGTCGCCGTCGGAATGCCCCTCGGCGTACGCCTCGTCGACGTAGAGCGTGCGGTCGGACGGGTCGCCCAGCGCGCCGTCGCTGCCGCGCTCGGTCAACACCAGCTCGCACCCGGCACGTTCGAGCACCCTCGCCACCCGGTCGGCCGGGAAGTGCGGCTCGACGGGCAGATACACCCCGCCCGCCTTGAACACGGCGAGCACGGCGGCCATCCAGTCCAGGTTCCGCTCCAGCACCACGGCGACGACACCCTCGCGGGTCAGTCCCCGGGAGAGCAGCGCCCGACTCAGCTGGTTCGCCCGGGAGTTGAGCTCCCGGTACGTCCACTGCCGCTCGCCCTGCACGGCGGCTACCGCGTCCGGGCACACCGCCACCATGTCCTCGAACAGCTCGTGCACCCGCCGGTCCGGCAGCTCGCGGTGCGGGCCCGCCAACTCGTCGAGCTGGAACCGAAGTTCGGCGTCGGACAGCAGCATCGGTCGGTCCGGCTCGGTCAGCGCGGTGAGGTGATAGCCCGCGATGCGGGCGGCGGCCCCGGCGTCCAGGACCTCGGTGCGGTACCGCAGCCGCAGCGTGCGGCCGGTGACGCTCACCTGCAACGCCGGGTCCTCCTCGGCGGGTTCACCGGACAGTGCGCCGAGCACCTTCGCGTGGGCCGCTTTCAATGCGGCGGGCTCGATGAACAGCCCGTCGGGCAGGGACACTTCGTACTCCGCCACACCTGGCATCGGAGTGAGCGTCCACCGCGGAATGATCTCCATCGTTCTCTTTCCCCCCTGTTTCCTTCCCCCTACGGCACAAGCCGTCAGGGAGTCATGTGCTGTCCGGCGCGCCGTGGCGCCACCGCCGGATTCCCGCCCCACCGGGATCGCGCCGGCATCTCCTCGCCCTTCATCAGGAAGGAGTCGGCGGCCAGTTCGGCCCCGTCACCCATCGAGACGCCGTAGTGAACGAGCGCACCCACCCCGAGGGTGCAGCCGGCGCCGATGGTGATCATTTCGGACTTGAAGGTGCCGTCCTCCTGCGAGTGCGACTGCACCTTGGTGTGCGCCGCCAGCGTGCAGTCGTCGCCGATCGCGGTCAGCGTGCGCTCGGTGATGTACGCGCCGTCGTCGAAGATCCGGCGCCCCATCCGTACGCCCAGCAGCCGCCAGATCAGGTTCTTGAACGGTGTCCCGTTGAACACCTGGATGTAGGTGTCCGGCACCTTCCACAGCCGCTCGTGCCACCAGAAGTACGGGTCGTAGATCGAGCACAACTTCGGCTCCAGCGGCCGGAATCCGCCCACCAGGCGCTCCACCAGCACGTAGTACCCGGCGGTGAAACCGAGCCCCAGCATCAGGGACGCGCCGATCAGCAGTCCGCCGCCGATGCCGTCACCCCCGTACAGGTCGACGGCGGCGAAGCCGAGCACGGTGAGCAGGAACCAGTGCAGCCAGCGCACGAACAGATACAGACCCATCGCGCGCAGGTTGGCGCCGTTCTTCGCGCGCAGTCGGCGCTTCAGTTCGTCGCCCTCGCGCAGATGGTCGAAGCGGCTGTCGCGCTCCACCGAGCGCGGGATCTCGAAGCACGGCGAGCCCAACAGGCCGACGCCCTCACGGAGTTCGCCGTCGATCGGCACCATCACCTTCGTGGCGAGCAGACAGTTGTCGCCGGTACGGCCCCCGGAGGGGTAGGCGATGTTGTTGCCCAGGAAGTTGCGCGGCCCGATCACCGCGCGCGACAGCCGGAACGACGTACTGGAGAAGTCCGCGTTGACGATCGACAGACCGTCCGCGACCATCGTGCCGCTGCCCACCGTGGCCAGATACGGCGTCTCGTGCTGCACCTCCGTACCGAAGTTGGAGCCGGTCTGCTCCACCTCGCCGAGGTCGTAGCCGATGGCCTTGAGGTAGCCGGTGATGTACGAGCTGTCGCCGCACAGCCACTTGAAGAACTTCAGGTTGGTCGTCCGCGCCACCGCGCGCTGCACCGAGTAGTGGAAGCCGTACAGCGGATACACCTGGTCGGGGCGCACCAGCGGACGGAGCAACCGGGGCAGCAGTGACACGGCGGCGAAGCCGAGCACGACGAATCCGACGAACGCCACGAGCGACAGGGCCAGTGCCTCGCCGTAGAACCGGGCGGAGTCGAGGTCGTGACTGTTCGGGTCCAGCAGGTGGTCGAGGGCCGGGACCACGGTCAGCAGCATGTAGGTGCCGCCGATCGCGAGCGGGACGTAGACCAGCAGCATCTGCAGGAACGCACCCAGGCCGTAGCCGAAGCGGCGCAGCGTCGAGCAGTCCGCGTGCGGGATCCGGACGTAGTCGACGTCCGTGGGCTGGGCCGGCGAACCGTGTACGCGCTGCCCCGCCGGGACCTGGGCGTCGTCGTACAGGGCGGAGGAGTGGCCGAGTTGGGACCCGTCGCCCATGACCGTGCCGATGTCGAGGACGGTCTTCTCACCGACGTACACCTCGCTGCCGAGGGTGACCTTGCCGGTGCGGATGCGGCCGGCGCGCGCCTGGTAGCAGAGGAAGAAGGTGTCCTTGCGGATGACCGTTCCGTCTCCGATGGTCAGCAGGTCGGTGCAGACCGGTACGGAGTGGGACAGGATCGTGACGCCCTTGCCGATCCGGGCGCCGAGGGCGCGCAGATACAGGACGTAGAGCGGGTTGCCGGCGAACAGGATCATCGGGTTGGCGTGCAGGAGTGCCTTGACCGTCCAGAACCGGACGTAGGCGAGGCCCCAGACCGGGAAATCGGTCTCCTTCCAGCGGCCCACGAGAACCCACTTGGCCACCACCGGCACCGTGCACACACCGATGAACACCGCGCCGCCGAATATCGCGGAGCGCAGATATACCTGGACCACTCCGGCACCGGAGGAAACCCATTCGTAGCCCTGCCCCGTGACCGTCCCGGCGAGTACGCAATACAGCGCGAAAATCAGGAACTGAAGCGCCCCGCAGAGCAGATAGCGGGCCGTGGACCCGGCCGGCGTCTCCGCCGCCTCGATCGGTTCGGCGGGCTCGGGCGTGTCGGCGATTGCCGCCGCCAGACTGCGGATCGTCGGATATCCGTAGACGTCCCGCATGGACACCGACGGCAGATCCTCGCGTTTTCTGACCCGGGCGCAGAAGTGCGCCATCACCAGCGAGTTGGCGCCCAGGTCGTCGAAGAAGTGACTGTCGAGCGGTATGACTTCCTTGCGTACGACACCGGCCAGGACCTCCGCGAGGACGGTCTCGGTGACGGTGCCGGGTTTTCCCACCACGTGGCTCCTTGGTAATGATCGCGGTCTTTGTATTGTCAAAGACGAATACGGCGGAGTCGCGCCCGTTGTTCACGGCAGGGGCAAATTAAAAGGCACGCGAAACGGGTGGGGTGAATGGGAATTCGTGAGAATGGAGTTCCGCATTGTGTACAGAGTTTCCAAATGGACGAGGCCCTGGTCTTGGGCCGAGTGATTCCCCCGAGTCGTGTGCGCTGACGTCGTCCCAACGCGCGCAACGAATGCAGTCCGGATTATTTCTGGACATTCTGGGACGGGTCAAGGCCGTACCGGGCAATGGCGCTTTTTCGTCTTCGCCGAACAGGGGGTTGGTCAACATTGATTGACGGCCGAAGTCCTCACCGGGCCACTATCCGAAACAACCATGAAATGATCGAATGGGAATTCGATTCGCGGGGCGAATGTTTTCGGCCAGCGCGAGCATGACACGACCGTCCCCGGGGGTGCCCGGCCCGGCCGACGGCCCCGGGGGACGAGTGCATCCCGGTGCGCCGGATACCTTTAGGGCGTGCAGTCAGCAAGTGAATCCCCCGAGCGGCCCGCCGGCCGGTTCCACCGGGCGCGTGCCCTCTACCGGAACGTCTCCAAGCGCAGGACCGCCTGGCTGCTGGTCAAGGACACCGTCAACTCCTGCATGGAGTACCGCATCCTGGGCCTCGCGGCCGAGGCCGCGTTCTTCACGCTGCTGTCCGTGCCACCGCTCCTGCTGAGCCTCATCGGCCTGCTCGGCTACGTCGACAGCTGGACCGGCGCCGACAGCATCGCCGGCCTGGAGAACAACATCCTTGAGGCGTCGCGCACGGTCCTGTCCGACAAGGGCGTGCACGAGATCGCCCAGCCGATCCTGCACGACGTGATGAAGGGCGGCCGGCCCGACGTCATCTCCATCGGCTTCCTGTTCGCCCTGTGGTCGGGCTCCCGCGCGGTCAACGTCTTCATCGACACCATCACCGTCATGTACGGCCTCGACGGCGTCCGCGGCATCGTCAAGACCCGGATCGTGTCCTTCGCCCTGTTCGTCGCGGCCCTGCTGATCGGCTCGATCGCGCTGCCGCTGATGGTGGCCGGGCCGGACGCCGTGGTGAACGTGGTGCCGTGGTCGGAGACGGTCGTCCAGGTCCTGTACTGGCCGGTTGTCATCGTCCTGTCCATCGTCTTCCTGACGACGCTTTACCACGTCTCCGTCCCCGTCCGCTCCCCGTGGATCGAGGACGTGCCCGGCGCGCTGGTCGCCCTCGCCATGTGGGTCCTCGGCAGCTACCTCCTGCGCATCTACCTCACCAGCACGGTCGAGGGCCCCACCATCTACGGCTCCCTGGCCGCACCGGTCGCCGTCCTCCTCTGGATCGGCGTCTCCGCGTTCGCCGTCCTCGTCGGCGCAGCCGTCAACGCGGCCATCGACCGCGTCTGGCCGGCCGCCGCGACCGCCGCGGCCCGCGCCGCGAACGAACGCCGCCAGGACGAGCAGGTCGCCGAGTACGTAGCCCGCATGGCCGCGGTCCGCGCCCGAGACGGCGAGGACGACGACGACCCCGACGACTCCTACATGCCCTCGGAGTTCCCGGAACGCTGGTCCCGCTTCCTCCCCCCGGAGGACGTGACGTCACGGCTCCGCACGCACGCGAAGAGCACCCACAAGAACGGTGGGGACGCTTCACCGCCGGACAAGTAAAGCGCGCCCCAAAGGGGCGCGGGGCTGTGTCGATTTGCGGCTCCGCCGCGCGGGCGCGACCAGCCACGACGGACCCGCAGCCGACGCACCGGCCTCCCGCAGGGAACTACGCCCCGCCCTTCCAAACACCCGCCGCCGCAGCCTCCCGCACGAACTCCGAGAACTCCCGCGGCTCCCGCCCCAGCACCTCCTGAACCCCCTCGGAGAGATACGAGTTCCGCCCGTCCAGCAGCGACTCGAACAACTCCACCAGGAACTCCACTTCCGACACCGGCACCCCGAACCCCGCGAGAGCCTCCCCGTACTGACGGGTAGACACCGCCCGGTACGTCAGCCGACGCCCCGTCACCGCAGCGATCTCCGCAACCGCCTCCCCGAACGTCAACAACCGCGCCCCGGACACAGTGACCGCCTGCCCGACATATCGATCCCCACCGGTCACCAGGGCGACGACCACATCCGCGATGTCCCGCACATCAACTGGGGGCACCTCCCATGCCCTTAAGGCTATGGGGGAGGCTCCCGCACCGACCCACCGGGAAACACCAGTTCCCCGCTCTCCCGCAACCCCTCCACCAGCGGCCCCTCACTGAAGTTCTGCGCGAACCACGACGCCCGCACGACCGTCCAGTCCGCCCCGGCCCCCCGCAACGCCTCCTCGGTGGGCCGTGCCCGCTCCTCACCCCGAGCCGACAGCAGCACCAGCCGCCGTACCCCCAACCCCACCGCCTCCTGCGCGAGCAACCCCACCGCGAGCCCCGCCTCCGGCGCCCCGACGTCCGAGGGATACACCAGGTACGCCGCATCGGCACCCCGCAACGTGTCCGCCCACGTGGACCGGTCCGCCCAGTCGAACCCCCGCGCCCGCGAGGCCTCCCGCACGGTCAGTCCCGCCGCCCGCGCCGCCTCCGCCACCCGGCGCCCGGTACGCCCCGAAGCACCGGTCACCACAATCGTCATGTTCCGCGCGTTCTGTGTCATGCCTTCCAGTCAACGCCCGTCCGCGGGCACGGACCATCGCTGAACGGCTCATTGCCATAACCGCGCGTCTACGCTGGCCACATGGACGCCCTGGCAGGCCTTCTGGAGGGTCCACGCGCGCGTGGCGCCTTCATGATCCGCGCGTGCTTCGACCCGCCGTGGGCGATACGCATCGAGGACCGCGCCCCGCTCACGGTCATGCTCATGGTCCGCGGCGACGCCTGGATCACCCCGGAGACGGGGGAGCGGGTACGGCTACGGGCCGGCGACCTCGCCATCGCCCGCGGCCCGGACCCGTACACCTGCGGAGACGCCCCCGACACCGCCCCACAGGCCGTGATCCTCCCCGGTGCCGAGTGCCACCACCCCGACGGCACCCCGCTCAACGGCTCCATGGACCTCGGCGTCCGCACCTGGGGCGACCGCCTCGACGGCTCCACGGTGATGCTCATCGGCACGTACCTCATGCGCGGCGAGATCAATGGCCGCCTGCTGGACGCCCTCCCGCCCCTCCTCACCCTCCCCTCCGAGGTCTGGGAGTGCCCGCTGACCCCGCTCCTCATGGACGAGATCGTCCGCGACGAACCCGCCCAGGAAGTCGTCCTGGACCGCCTCCTGGACCTGCTGGTCATCGCCGCGCTCAGGGCCTGGTTCTCCCGCCCGGAGGCGCAGGCCCCGGCCTGGTACCGCGCCCTGGCGGACCCCGTCGTAGGCAGGATCCTGCGCCTCCTCCAGGACGACCCCGCACACCCCTGGACGGTCGCCTCCCTGGCCGCCAAGGCGGGCGTCTCCCGCGCGGCCCTGGCCCGCCGCTTCACCACCCTGGTCGGCGAACCCCCGATGTCGTACCTCACGGCCTGGCGCCTGGCCCTCGCGGCGGACCGCCTCCGCGACACCGAGGACACCATCGGCGCGATCGCGAGACAGGTCGGCTACGGCAGCGCGTTCGCCCTGTCCAGCGCCTTCAAACGGGTCTACGGCGTGAGCCCGCAGGAGCACCGGTCGCCGTAGCCTGGTGGGTGTGTACGTGGAGAGGGCATCGCGGCTGCCGGGCGCGGTGGTGTGGAGCCGGACCATCGAGAACCCCGCGGGCCCGGTCCACCCCGTCCTGCCCGACGGCTGCATGGACCTCCTCTGGAACGAGGGCCGACTGCTGGTCGCGGGCCCCGACACGCGCGCGTACGTCCCCGGGACCGCGCCCACGCACTGGATCGGCATCCGCTTCTTCCCCGGCACCGCGCCCACTTTCCTGGGTGTCCCCGCGCACGAACTCCGCGACCGCCGTGTCGACCTCGCCGACCTGTGGCCCGCCGCCGGGGTGCGGCAGCTGAGCGCCCGCATCGACACGGCCCCCGACCCTGTGACCGCGCTCGAAGAGGCGGCACTGGAACGCGCGGCGGACACACCCCCACCGGATCCGCTGCTACGCCACCTCGTCGCGGCCCTCGACACCGGCCGCCCCGTCGCCGCCACCGCCGACGAACTAGGCATCGGCGCCCGCCAGTTGCACCGCCGTTCACTGTCCGCCTTCGGCTACGGCCCCAAGACACTCGCCCGAGTGCTGCGTCTTCAACGGGCCCTCACCCTGGCCCGCGCCGGAGTCCCGTTCGCGCAGACGGCGGCCCGGTCCGGTTACGCGGACCAGGCCCATCTCGCCCGGGACGTCAAGGAGTTGGCGGGGATGCCACTGGGCGAGCTACTCGGCCGGTCCGGCTAGGCAGGCTTCAGCGGGGCGAAGAGGTCCACGCCGTTGCCGTCCGGGTCGTGCACGACGGCGTACCGCTGGCCCCAGAAGGCGTCCCACGGCTTGAGCTCTCCGTGGTGCCCGGCGCCGGTCAACTCCGCGTAGACCCGGTCGACTTCGGCGGGGTCGTCGCAGAGCAGGGCGAGTGCGGCCCGACCGCTGCCGCTGGGTGACTGCCAACCCGGGTGGAACGAGCGGACGGTGTCCTCCGTGTCCAACAACAGCCTTAGCCCACCCGGGAGTTGGGCTTCGGCGTGCGGCTGTTCCTCGGCGCCCTCGGGGAACCCGAAGCCGAGCCGGCGGTAGAAGGCGACAGAGGCGGCCATGTCGGAGACGACCAGGCCGATCGCGTCGAATCGTGGAGTCATGGGGCCACGGTAGGCGGGGGCGGGAGGGCCGGTCTTGAAGGAATCGGACACGGTGGTCCGGTCGCGTCGGGGCGGCCGCTCAGCGGAAGGTCACCGGTCCACGCGGGGTGTCCACCGTGAAGGACAGGCTCACCGGCCCCGCCGCCACCACCAGCTCCGCACCCACAGCCGACAGCAACGGGCGGATCTCGTCCGGGACCGGGGCCGTCGCGGTCAGCTCCAGCAGAGGTACGACGGGCAGGTCCGAGGCGGTCGTCGGGTGGGGCGAGGAGCTCCAGTCGATGAGGAACGGCACCAGGCCGGAGGGATGCGCCGTGTCCCCGTCGGTGAGCCGCCACTGCAGCAGCGTGCCGTCGGGCCGGCGCCGGCTCATCGCGCGCACGGGCCCGGGGTCGTACCCCTGGGCACGCGCCGCCGCGACCGCCGCGTCCAGGTCGGGCGGGGCGACCGCCCAGGTCACCGTCCGGGCGACGGCCAAACCGTCGACACCGAAGGGGCGGGGCCATGACGGCTCGGGCTGCTCCAGGTCAGGACCGATGATCTCCAGGTACCGCGAACCACCCAGCGAGACAAGGCAGTTGCGGGTACCGAGCCCGACATGGGCGCCGCCCGCGACCGGTGCGATGCCTGTGCGCTCGGTGAACTCGGCGACCGTCGCCGCCAGATCGGGGGTCGCGAGGACGAGGTGGTCGAGGCGTGCGGGAAGGGCGTTCATCTCGACCGAGGCTACGCGGCGGGGCCGTATCGGAGGAGGGCAAAACCTACGCGTCCCCGAAGGTCTCCGCGTCGGACGCCGGTCTCTCCATCGCGTACGCGGACCTGAAGAGCGGTGCCGTGCTCAACCTGCGGGTGGAGCCGGGCACGATGACCGACGCGAACTGCACGTCGCCGCCGCGGCGGGCTGAACCAAGCCCTGAGCACCGCTGGTTCGTTCCGTTCGCAGGAGGGAACCGGGCTCGTCCCATGGCCGGATCGGTCGGGTCTCAACTGTCCTGATCCCTCGGTGAACCTCGCCCGGGTGGCAGCCGTAGACGACCACAGCGGGCGGCCCGACGAGCCCACTTCTGGAGGCCGGACAGCCGGCCGGGCACGGAACGGGGATGGACTGGATGCAGATGTTCGACGGCGCTTCGAGCGCCCGCAAACTGAGGCTGCTGCGGCTCTACAGACGCAATCCGCGGCGCATGCTGGTCGTTCCCCTGGACCATCCGCTGACGGACGGGCCCATCGCCGGGGGCGGGTTCGGACTCAACCGGCTGGTGGGTCAGTTGGCGACGAACGGTGCGGACGCCGTGGTCCTGCACAAAGGCAGTGTGCGCCGGGTGGATCCGGCCTGGTTCACGCAGATGTCGCTCGTCGTGCATTTGAGCGCGAGTACCGCGCACGCCCCCGACCCCGATGCGAAATGCCTCGTCGCGACCGTCGAAGAGGCGCTGCGGCTCGGCGCCGACGCGGTCAGCGTGCACGTCAACGTCGGTTCTCGGCAAGAGGCCCGGCAGATAGCCGATTTGGCGGTCGTGGCGGAATCCTGTGACCGTTGGAACATTCCGCTGATGGCGATGATGTATCCGCGAGGCCCGCGGGTCACCGACCCTCGCGATCCGGAACTGGTGGCCGCCGCCGTGACGGTCGCGGCCGAACTCGGGGCCGATCTGATCAAGACCTATGCCCTCGAATCCGATGTGGACATGCTGCGCCTGACGGCCTCCTGTCCGGTACCGATTCTGGTGGCCGGCGGCCCGCGGGTCGGCGATGAGAAAGCCCTGCTGGAATTCGTCGATTCCGCGCTGCGGTGCGGTGCGGCCGGTATCGCCATGGGCCGGAACATCTTCGAATCCGACAACCCGGCCGCCATGACACGTGAATTGGCCCGTCTCGTGCACGGGGATGTTCCTCCGCCCGCTCCCGTGGAGTTCGGCGTGAAGAACGTGAACGACATGAACGACATGAACCACAGGAAAGAGATGGGAAATCGTGAAGCTCACGTGGCTTGATGTTCGCGGTGCCGCCGCCAAGCAGGCACTCCTCGAAGAGGCGTTGCACCAGCGGCTGGACGGCATCGTCTCGGACACCCTGGCGGACCTGGGTGACCTGCCTCCGACGGTGAAGAAGATCTTCTTCCCGCACGGCACGGAGCTCAAGGAGCTTCCCGACGATCTCGGCGTGGCCGACGTGGTGATCGTCGATCCGCGCGTGCACGGGACGCCCGCGGAACTCTCGTCGGTGTATCCGGGAGTCGAGTTCGGACGGTTCGTGGAGATCGTCGACGCGCAGACGCTGGAGGACGCCTGTCAGTCGGCCCGTACGGAGGAGTGGAGTCTGCTGCTGTTCCGCGATCCCACGAAGATCCCGCTGGAGATCGTCATCGCCGCGGCTGCCGGTGCCGAGGGCAGTCTGATCACCGTCGCCGGGGACGTGGCCGAGGCGGAGATCATCTTCGGGGTGCTCGAACACGGTTCCGACGGCGTGATGATGGCGCCGAACGCCGTGGGCGACGCCACCGCCCTCAAGCAGGCGTCCGCTGTGGTGACCGAGCCCCTCGATCTGGTCGAGCTCACGGTCGTCGCCACCGAGCACGTGGGCATGGGGGAGCGGGCCTGTGTCGACACGTGCAGCCACTTCCGTGAGGACGAGGGGATCCTGGTCGGCTCGCACTCCAAGGGGATGATCCTGTGCGTGAGCGAGACGCATCCGCTTCCCTATATGCCCACCCGGCCTTTCCGGGTGAACGCGGGGGCCATTCACTCCTACACGCTTTCCCGTGACGGGCGTACCCACTATCTCAGTGAGCTGAAGTCCGGCAGCAAGGTCATGGCCGTCGACGTCAAGGGCCAGACCCGTATCGTCACCGTCGGGCGGGTCAAGATAGAGAGCCGGCCGCTCATCTCCATCGACGCGAAGTCCGATGACGGGCGTGCCGTCAATCTGATTCTCCAGGACGACTGGCACGTACGGGTGCTCGGCCCGGGCGGGGCGGTGCTGAACAGTACCGAACTCAAGCCCGGCGACCGCGTGTTGGGATATCTGCCCGCCGAGGACCGCCATGTCGGCTATCCCATCAACGAGTTCTGCCTGGAGAAGTGAGAGCGTCATGGACGAAGAACTCATCGACGCCTATCTGGAACGCATAGGCGCCAAGCGGCCGGAGCGAGTCGACGCGGACACCCTGCGCCATCTGCACGAGCGCCATGTGCTGTCCGTTCCCTTCGAGAACCTGTTCTTCCTTCTCGGGGAGCCGATCCCGTACTCGCTGGACGCGGTCAAGAAGATCGTGCACGAGCGGCGCGGCGGCGGGTGTTTCGAGCTGAATTCGGCTTTCGCGATGCTGCTGGAAGCTCTCGGATTCCAGGTCACCCTGCTGGCCGGGTGCATTTACCGCGGTGAGGTGCTGGACAGTCCCATCGGTCATCTGGCGCTCCGGGTGGAGACCGACGAACCGGACGGACATGCGTGGCTCGTGGATGTGGGGCAGGGAAGTCACAGCCGATGGCCCATGCGACTGGATCTGCGGACACCGCAGTTCGACCCGCACGGCGCGTACCTTCTCGACGAGACACCCGAAGGTGACATCGACGTCTTCCGTGACGGTTCGCCGCTGTACCGGATGGAGATGCGGCCCCGGAAAATCGAATTCGGCCTGCCCTCCATGTGGTGGTACCAGACCGCCCCCGACTCGCCCTTCAGGAACCGGCTGATCTGTGTCCAGCCCCGGGAGGACGGAAAGGTCACTCTCGCGAACAGGGTGCTCGTCAGGGAACAGGGCGGCGAGCGGACCAGGGAGCGGATCGTCACCGAGGAGGGGCTGAAGGAGGCACTGGAGACCTGGTTCGGGATCCATCTCGACCAGGTGCCGAAGATCCCCGGAAGGACCGCGGCGCCGACCGCCGCCGTAGAGGGGCGTGCGTAGCCATGTCCGGGAACGTAACCGAGGATCTGTCCCGACTCGCCCACGCCAGAGGGTGGTTGGAGCGGACCGCCTTCCTGGCCGACGACCGCGCCTGGACGTACGCCGAGGTCTTCGACGGCGCGGCACGGGCCGCGCGGGGGTACCGGTCCGCCGGACTGCGCGTCGGCGACCGCGTCCTGCTGGCGCTCCCCGACGGCGTGGAGATGGTCTGGTCCGTGCTCGGCGCCTGGCAGGCCGGACTCGTCGCCGTCCCGGTCAACGTCCGGATGAGCGGCGAGGATCTGACCCGGGCCGTCGAGACGGTGGAGCCCGCGCTGGCCGTGATCGACCCTGACACCGCAGGGCAGTTGGAGACGCCGGGCTTCGCCCCCGCCATCAAGGTCGGGACACTCGTCGCGGGTGACCCGGACCCGGAATTCGCCGAGGGCGGGGACACTCCGGCGCTCGCGGTCTTCACTTCCGGCACCACGGGCGCCCCGAAGCTGTGCTTCTTCCTGCACAGCAACTTCGTCGCACCTCCCGGCCCTCCCGCGGCTTCCGGCACTCCCGGCCCAAACGGCAGTAGCCGTACGACAGTTGGGCTGTCGGTGTCCCGCATGTACTTCCTGGGCGGACTGCACTTCTCGGTACTCACCACCCTCGCCACCGGGCAGACCGCCGTCCTCTCACGCACTCGGGCGACCCCGGCGGCGGCGCTCGACCTGATCGACCGCCACCAGGTCACGGACCTCTTCGCGCAGCCGAGTTTCCTGGCCCGCACACTCCTCGAACCCGGCCACACGGAGGCGTTCGCCCGCCTCCGGGAGGTGTCGAGCGCGGGGGAGGTCCTCTCGCCACGGCTGCGCGAGCAGCTGGTACCGCTCCTGGGGAACCGGCTGATCAACAACTACGGCGCCACCGAGAGCGGCGTGATCTCCATGGGCAGGCCCTCCGCGTACCGCGCTCCTTCGGCGATCGGGCCCGCCGTCCCCGGCCGACCGGTGCGCATCGTCGACGTCGACGGCCGGACGATGCCCGCAGGCGGTCAGGGCGAGCTGCACGTCTACGTCGACTTCGCGTCCCGGGGCGTCGAGCGGGGGAGCCTGGGCCCCGATCAAGTGAGGGACACCTGGTGGCCGACCGGGGACCTGGCGTCGATCGACGACGACGGAGTCCTCCACGTGCACGGTCGGCTGGACGACGTGGAAGTGATCGGCGGGCAGAACGTGGTGCCGGGCGAGGTCGAACGACTCCTTGAGAGCCACCCGCGCGTGCTCGAAGCGGCGGTCAGCTCGGTCCGCCGTCCCGCCGGGGACACGAGTCTGCGCGCCTACGTGGTGACCGTCCCCGACAAGGAGCCTGCCAACGGAGCCAACGACCCTGCCCTGGACGCCGAGTTGATCGCCCTGGCCCGGTCCCGGCTGTCCTGGTACAAGGTCCCGCAGGACGTCGTCCGGCTGCACGCGCTGCCGCGCAACGCGAACGGCAAGATTCTGCGCAGACAACTCCGCGCGGCGGGCGGCCAGTTCGTCTGACACAGGGACGGCACGTCGTGACGGGGCAGCGGACGAAGGATCACGCTGCCCCGTACGTCGTCACGGCGGCCTCACCCGGCCGGGCGCCACCGGAACCAGTGGTCGACCCTGTCGGACCGCATCTCACCCACCAGCCGGTGAACACCCGCCGGCGCCTGATGGTGTGGCGCGAAGAGCGACTGCGGCTCGGGCATGGTCATGGCCATGGTCACGATCCATCGTTGGCGTACCGGCCGCCCGGCGCCCCCGTGCTCGCCCGCTCCACCAACCGCGTCGACAACTCCGTCCGCGTCCCTTCCGGCCGGTCCCCGTCCATCAGCCGGACCAGCAGCCGCAGCGCCGTGGCCGCCATCTCCGACAACGGCTGCCGGATCGTGGTCAGCGCCGGAGTCACCCAGCGGGACTCGGGAAGGTCGTCGAAGCCGACCACGCTCATGTCGGCCGGGACGCTCAACTCCCGTTCCGCCAGGGCCTCGTAGACCCCGAGCGCCATCCGGTCGGAGCAGACGAAGACCGCCGTGGGCGGCTCGGGCAGATCGAGGAGTTCGCGCATACGGCTGCGGGCCATGGCCTGGTCGAAGCCGCCGTGACGGATGTAGTCGGGGCGCACGGGCACCCCGGCCGAGGCGAGCGCGGAGCGGTAGCCGGCGACGCGGGCGCTGCTGCACATCTTGTGGCGGTGACCGGCGATGACGGCGATGCGTTCGTGGCCCAGGGCGAGCAGATGCTCGGTTGCCGTCACCCCGCCCTGCCAGTTGGCCGCGCCGACCGACACCACGCCCGGCGGCGGCTCGTGCACGGGGTCGATCATCACGAACGGGATGCGGTGCTGATCGAGCCAGGAGTACTGGGACGGCGTCAACTCGGCCAGATTGAACAGGACTCCGGCCGAACCCCGCCCGACCAGCTTGTCCAGCCAGCCCCGTTCGGGCCGTTCGGCGCGCGTCCGGGTCAGCCCGGCCGACACCACCACCTCAAGTCCCGCCTCGTACGCGGCTTCCTCCACCCCGTGCAGCACCGCCCCCGACCAGGAACTCTCCAACGAGTGCACGACCAGATCGACCAGCGCCGGCGCCTTGCCCGCGTCGAACCGCGGCCTGCGCACATACCCGAGCCGTTCCAGCGCCTCCGTCACCCGCCGCCGCGTCTCCGGCGCCACGTCCTCCCGGCCGTTGACCACCTTGGACGCCGTCGGCACGGACACCCCCGCCTCCCGGGCCACCACCGCCAGCGTCGGCCCTGCCGTCACGCTCGCGCTCCCCGCACGGACCATCGGGTACCGCCTCTCCAGCCCGCCCGAGGGCCAACGAAAGTTTCGACCAGCGCCGCTTCCCCGGCCCGGCCGTCAACCGTCCAGAAAGCGCTTCCTACGATAGGTGCGCGTCGACACGGCGGGAAGACCAGGGAATTCACCCGATGCCGCCGACCCGGCCTTTCGAAACCCCGAACAGCTCAGCCGGCCGTGCAGTCGAGACGGAACCGGCTGAAATCGGCGGTGAACCCCGCGTCGACCGGATCCCACACCTGGATCCCCGCCATCGCACCGGTGAACCGCAGCCGCGACCCGTAGTCGTCGGACAGCCGACTGAAGTCCAACTCCGGCCCCACCGACGCCCGAACCCCGTCCCGCACAAACCAGAACCGAGCATCGGCCCCCTCGACCGTCACCCCCAACACCAGCGGAGCACGGCCATCGACCTCTACGACGGCCACCTGCCGGGTGCCGTCCTCGTCCCGCTCGACCAGGCTCAGCACCGTACGGCCACCACCCCGCCACTGCTGCCCGTGCTGCCCCTCGCCCTCGGGCTCCGCCCAGGTCAGATGCAGGCTCAGATACGCCTCGGCGCCGTACCAGAGCACCAGCCCCGCCGCCTGTGTGAACGTCAACGGGCTTGCGTCGACCGTGACTTCGGCCTCCGCGAGGTGCTCCGTGATCCGCTGGGCGAGCAGACTGTGCGCCCAGCGTGACTCCGGCCCGTGCCGCCCGCGCAGCCGGATCCAGCCGGGGCGGGTGGTAGTGTCGGCCCAGGAGGAGTCCGGGTGAGCGCGCGGGCTGCTCCAGGGCCAGCCCAACGGGCCGTCGGCGTACGGGACTTGGTCGACCGGGGCGGGACTCGACGCCACGTCCACCTCGACCGCCGGATGCCGGCCGCCCTGCCGTAGCCTCGGCCAGTCGTCCGCGTCCCAGGTCACCGCCTGGATCGCGGTCTCCCGGCCCAGGGTGCAGCGCGGCCCGTCCGGGGTCTGGACCGGTCGCGCCGCCAGGTGGCTCAACACCCAGTCCCCGCCCGGCAGTTCGACCAGCTCGCCGTGGCCCGCCTTCTGCAACGGGACCGACGGGTCGTCCCGGGACGTCAGCAAGGGGCGGTCGTCGAGCTCGTAAGGACCGGTGACCGTACGGCTGCGTGCCACCAGCACCCCGTGCTCGAACCCCGTGCCGCCCTCCGCGAGCAGCAGGTAGTACCAGCCGCCGCGCCGCACCAACTTCGGTCCCTCCACCAGCCGTTCGTGCTGGAGCAGCAGATGCGTCGTGCCGGTCGGGGTGAGCGTGTCGCGGTCCAGCTCGGTCGCGACGATGCCCGCGAAGCGCCGACCGCCGGGGCGACAGTCGTTCTGGAGGTTCAGCAGCCAGAGTCGGCCCTCGTCGTGGAAGAGCGCCGGGTCGAAGCCGTGGCTCGCGACGCGCTGCGGGGCCGTCCACTTACCGTCGATATCCGCCGCCGTAGTGATGTAGGTGTCGGCGTCGAAGTACGGCGTGCCCACCGAACGGACGATCGCGTATGTCATCCAGAAGCGCTCGCCGTCCCAGCTCAGCGAGGGTGCCCAGATGCCGCCCGAGTCCGGGACGCCGGCCAGGGAATCGCCGGGGACCGCGCCCCGGACGTGACCCGCGTACTCCCAGTGTGCGAGGTCCCGCGAGCGGTGGATCGGGATCGTCGGAAACCACTCGAAGGAACTGTTCGCCACGTAGTACCAGTCGCCCACCCTGACCATCGAGGGGTCGGGGGCGAAGCCGCGGACAACAGGGTTGTGCAGCAAGGTCACTTGAGGGCTCCCAGCGTGACCCCGGTGCGCCAGTACCGGCGCATCGCCACCATCATCACGGCCATCGGCACGATCGACAGCAGGGCGCCGGTCAGGACCAGGCTGGTGAGGTCGACGCCGGACTCCAGGCGTTTGCCGGACCAGTTGTAGAGGCCGATGTTCAGGGTCCAGTTCTCCTCGCCGCGCAGGACGGTGAGTGGGAGGAAGAAGGCGTTCCAGGTGTTCACGAAGGCGAGCAGGAACACCGTGGCGCCGCCCGTCGTCATCATCCGCAGCACGATGCTGAAGAAGATACGGAGTTCGCCCGCGCCGTCGAGGCGTGCGGCTTCGAGGAGTTCGAAGGGGACCGTGGCCTCGGTGTACACCTTGGCGAGGTAGACGCTGAACGGGTTGATCAGGCAGGGGATCAGCATCGCCCAGGGGGTGTCGACCAGGCCGATCTTCGAGAACATCAGGTACAGCGGGAGGGTGAGCAGCGCGATCGGGATCAGGAACGAGCCCACCACGCACGCGAACACCGCGCTGCGGCCCGGGAATTCGAAGCGCGCGAGGCCGTAGCCCGTCGCGAGGGCGATGAGCGTGCCGCCCAGGGAGCCGACTCCCGCGTAGAGGAAGGAGTTCGCGGTCCAGCGCAGGAAGATGCCGTTCTCGTAGGTGAAGACCTGGCGCACGTTCGACCACA
Source organism: Streptomyces prunicolor (assembly GCF_045162825.1). Classification (NCBI taxonomy): domain Bacteria; kingdom Bacillati; phylum Actinomycetota; class Actinomycetes; order Kitasatosporales; family Streptomycetaceae; genus Streptomyces; species Streptomyces prunicolor. The sequence goes on from NZ_CP108676.1 coordinate 8,599,842, forward strand.
GGTGCATGCCGGAGAACCAGAGGCCGTTGCTCTGGTACAGGCCGGTGCGGTTCTTGGTCGCGGCGACGATCAGCCACCACACAGGGAACAGACTGTAGGCACTGGCCAGGACCAGGCCGACGAGCAGGAAACGCTGGCCGCCGCGTGAACGGGCCGCCGGATCGGGCTTGTTGAGGCGGCGGACCTGATGGGCGTTCCGGCGTTCTTCGGTGAGGGTCATCAGTCGGCCTCCTTCGCGGTGAGCCGGTAGAAGAGGAAGGAGGCGAGGCCGAGGATGAGGGCGAGGAGGACCGAAAGGGCCGCCGCGTAGTGGTAGTTGCCCGCGTTGAACGCCTGGTTGTAGATGATCATGATGGGTGTGAAGCTGTCGTTCACCGTCTGCGGGGTGACGTTCCGGAACAGCGCCGGCTCGTTGAAGATCTGCAGCATCTGGATGATCGAGAGCATCCCGGTCAGCACCAACGCCCCTCGCACGTAAGGGATCTTGATGCTCGTCGCGACCCGGAACTCGGAGGCGCCGTCCAGCCGGGCCGCCTCGAACAGGTCGCGGGGCACGCCCTGGAGCGCCGCGTAGATGATCACCATGTTGTAGCCGATGCCGTGCCAGGTCAGCAGGTTGCCGATGGACGGCCACACCATCGAGGGTGCGAAGAAGTTCCAGGACAGCCCGAACACCTTGCCCAGCGGGGTCAACGGGCCGACGTCCGGGCTGTACAGGTTGATCCACACGATCGCGGCGACCACTCCGGGGATCATGTACGGCACGAGGAGGAAGATCCGGAAGCGGCCCGCGGCCTTCGAGGACAGTGCGTCCAGGAACAGTGCCAGCAGCAGGCTGACGAGCAGCATCACCGGGATCTGCACGCAGGCGAACAGCACCACGCGCAGTACGGAGTTCATGAACGCCGAGTCGGTCAGGCCCTGTTGGTAGTTGTCCAGGCCGGAGAACTTCTGCGTGGAGCCGCCGAGGCCGAGCCCCGACTGGTGCTCCACGAACAGCGACTCGTAGACGGCGTACCCGATCGGTATCAAGTACAGGAAGACGAAGCCGAGTTGGAAGGGCACCGTGAACGCGGCACCCTTCCAGCGCTGGGAGCGAATCATCGGCGCTGCCTCAGCCCTTGACGCTGATACCGCGGGACTTCAGGTCCTTGACCGTCCACTCCTGCATGTGCGCCAGCAGATCGGTGACCTTCTCCTGCTTGTTCATCACCTTCGCCCAGCCGGTCTGCAACTCGGTGAACATCGCGGTCCAGTCCGGGCCGAACACCCAGTCCGAGGTGACGGTGCCGAGGCTGTCGGTGACGACCTTCTTCGCGGGCTCGTAGTTCGTGCCGAGCAGCTTGTCGGAGATCGACTCGGCGACATACGCGTTGCTGTCGGCGAGCGCCGGCATCACACCGTTGCCGGTGGTCGGGCTCGCCATCGTCTTCACCGCGCCGGTGTTCGTCGACATCCACAACGCGGCCTCGGCGGCCTGCTGTTGGTGTGCGCACTGCTTGGTCACCAGCGTCACGCCACCGCTCTGGTTGGTCCCGGCCGGTGTCTTGGCGGCCTCGCCCGCGAATGTCGGCCAGGGCGACAGCGCCCATTTCCCGTCGGACTTGGTGAAGTTCTGCACCATGCCCGCCATCTGCCAGGTGGAGATCTGCCGGGTTGCGGTGCCGCCGTTGTCGTAGTTGCGCTGCACGGCCGCGTAATCGGCGAAGGAGAGCTTGGAGTTGAGGTCGTTGTCGATGATCTCCTGGATCACCTGGGCCGCCTTGAGGCTGCCCGCGTCCTGGAAGTCGACCTTCCAGGAGTTGCCGTCGATGGCGTACCAGTGGGCGCCCGCCTGCATGGAGAGCACTTCCAGCGTGCTCGGGTCCTCACCGGCATAGTTGGTGATCTTGATGCCGTGCTTCTTGAGGACCTTGCCCGCGGCGATGAACTCGTCCCAGGTCGTCGGCGCCTTGAGGCCGTACTTCGTGAAGACGTCGGTGCGGTAGATCGTGAACGCGGGGGCCGAACTGGTCGGCACGCCATAGGACTTGCCCTGTACCTGCGCACTGGCCCACGAGCCCGCGTTGAACTTGGCCTGGTCGGCGGAGACGTACTTCGAGATGTCGGCGAGCGCGCCCTGCGAGACCCAGGTGGTCACGTACTCCGCCGTGTTCTGCACCAGGCAGGGCGCGTTGCCGGCCTTGACCGCGTTGGTCAGCTGCTTCTGCATCGTCAACTGGTCGGTGACCTTGGTGTACTTGAGCTTGATGTCCTGGTGAGCGGCGTTGAACGCCCTCACGACCGCGTCCTGCCCGTTGGCCCAGCCCCAGAAGGGGAGGGTGACCGGACCCGAGGACGCCTTGTCCCCCGAGCCGGATCCGCCGCAGGCGGAGAGCAGACCTGTCAGTGCGAGGCCCGCGACGGCTGCACGAGCGAACCTTCTCCGGGGGCTGGTGAAGTTCATCAGACCGTGTTCCTTCGGAAGAGAAGAGGTAGAAACCGGTTGCTGTGAAGGTAGGCAGGATGGCCTGTTTGGAGCAAGAGGCGTGCAGCAACTTGTTTCGTCATCCCTGGACAGACCCATGCTGGCCAGGGACTATGAAGGGAAACCGGTTACGTAACGATGGATCTTCCGGTAAGCCTAATCGCGCTGTGCGGGCGGCCGCACCGAGTTCCGTACGACGACATGCGTGCCCAGGACCAGATGGTCGCCGTCGCTGCCCCTGCGCCGGCCCGTGCCGCCGCCCTCGCGCCGGTCCGCCACCGCGCGCAGCGCGACCCGGCCCATCTCCTCGTACGGGACGTGCACGGTGGTGAGTTGCGGGGTGAGCTGGGAGGCCAGCGGGATGTCGTCGTAGCCGACGATCGACACGTCCTCGGGCACCCGCAGCCCGGCTGCGCGCAGTGCCTGCATGGCGCCCGCGGCGACCACGTCGGTCCCCGCCAGCACCGCGGTGAAGTCCACGCCCTCCTTCAGGGTGTCCTCCACCGCCTCGTACCCGTGCTCGTAGTCGTACGGACCGTGCCGCACCATCCCCGGGTCGAACGGCACGCCGTACGCCTCGAAGGCCCGTTGCGCGCCCCTCAACCGGCCCTGGGCGGTGGTGAGTTCGGCGTGTCCGGGCAGGACCAGGACCCGGCGGTGCCCGGCCGAGAGGAGGTGGCTGGCCATGGCGTAGGCGCCGCCCTCGTTGTCGTAGTCGACCGTCGTCGCCGGGACGTCGCCCTCCAGCGGCGGGCGGCCGACGAGCACGAGATGTGAACCGGCCGCGTCGAGGGAGCGGGCGAAGCTGGCCATGCGGAGTTGGTACTCGTCGAAGTCGTAGGCCCCGCCGAGCAACACCACGGCGGCGACGCCCTGTTGGCGCATGAGGTTGACCAGCGCGAGCTCGCGCTCCGGGTCGTCGCCGGTCGTGCCGACCAGGGAGAGCCAGCCGCGCAGCGTGGCCGCGCCCTCAACTCCCTTGGCCACGTGGGCGAATGCCGCGCCGGTGATGTTGTTGATGAGGATCGCCACCGTGGGCGTACCGCCGCCGGCCAGGGAACGGGCGTGCGCGTTGGTGACGTAGTCCAGGTCGTCGACGACCTTCATCACCCGGCGGCGCAGCTCCTCCGACACCGGGTAGTTGCCGGACAGCACGCGCGAGACGCTCGCCACGGAGACCCCGGCGCGCTCCGCGACGTCCCGGATCGTCGCCCGGCCGACGTCGCCCGACGTCTTGCGCTGACTCACCGTAGGGACTCCTTCACCATGGCCGTGTCTCCACCGGGCGCCCTGGGGCCTGCTCCGGCGCCGGTCCGGAAACCGTATCCCACGGTTGTTCCCGGTGTGCCGGCCTGTGGACGGCGCGGATCAGGCGACACGGGCCAGGTCCGCGTGGCGTACCTCGTGGGCCGGTCGCAGGCCCGCGGCCAGGCGCTCCAGCTCGTCGACGACGATGCCGCCGAGCCGCGCCAGCTCGTTGCCGAGGGAGCCCGCGATGTGCGGGGTGAGGAAGACGTTCGGCAGCTGGTACAGGGGAGATGTGGGGGGCAGCGGCTCGGGTTCGGTGACGTCGAGGATCGCGGTCAGGCGGCCCGACAACAGCTCGTCGGTCAGGGCCTCGTGGTCGATCAATGCGCCCCGGGAGGTGTTGATCAGCACCCCGCCGTCCCGGATGAGGGCGAGCCGCCCGCGGTCCAGCATGTGCTGTGTCTCGGGGATGTCGGGGGCGTGCAGGCTGACGATGTCGCTGCCGCTCAACAGGTGGTCCAGCGGCAGGAGTTCGGCCCCGAGCGCGGCGGCCTCGGTGACGCTGACGTAGGGGTCGTGCAGGAGCACCTCGAAGTCGTACGGGCGCAGCAGTTCCAGCAGGCGGCGGCCCACGCGGGAGGCGCCGATGACGCCGATGCGGCGGCCGAGGTTGCCGATCGGCGCGGTCTCGGCGGGCGTCGGGTACGCGTGCGTGTGCCGGAAGCGTTCCCGCTGGGCGAAGGTGTCCTTCCCGGCGAGCAGGATCATCGCGAGGGTGTACTCGGCGACCGGGAGCGCGTTGCCGGTGACCGCGCTGGAGACGGTCACCCCGCGTTCCCACAGGGCCTCGCCGACCAGCGAACGGACCGAGCCCGCCGCATGCAGCACGGTACGAAGCCGGGGTGCTGCCGCCAGCGCGTCGGCGTCGAGGTGCGGGCAGCCCCAGCCGGTGATCAGCACCTCGGCCCCGGCCAGGGCGGCTGCGGCCTGGGGGTCGGCGAAGTCCTGTACGACGAGCCCCGGGTCGATCTCGGCCGTCTGCCGGAGCCGTGCCATCAGGGGGGAGGGGAAGAGCAGGGGCAGGTGCACCGCATCCATGGCGAACACGGCCCTCGGCGGCTGGGCGCTGGGCATGACCCTCCAGTACGGAGTAGGAAACGTTTTCTGAAAACGTCTTCTACCGTAGATCTGCTGTGGAGCGGGGGTCAATCGGTGCGAGGGGACCCCGAGCGCGGAAATATTTCGATCGGCGCCCGGCCCGAAGAGAACGTAGTCCGCGCCCGGGTGCACCGTCATGACCCGTCCAGCCGCGCTCGTCCGCCGGAATAGCCGGGCTCGGTGTGATGCTCTGATGAGCAGCATGGTTCACGAGCGTGGTGAGGAGCTGGTGGGCAGATGACGGCGACGACGACGCAGACGGCGGAGCAGACGGGCCCCGTGGTGGGCACCCCCTACGGGGCGGTACGCGGCCGGTACGAGAACGGGATCGCGGTCTTCCGGGGCATCCCCTACGCGGCACCCCCCATCGGCCCGTACCGCTTCCGCCCGCCCGTCCCGCCCGAGCCCTGGACCGGAGTGCGCGACGCGCTCGCCTTCGGCCCGACCGCGCCGAAACCGCCGTACTCCGAAGCCTTCGCCAAACTGCTCGCCGACCCCGTCGTCCCTGGCGACGACTGTCTCAACCTCAACGTGTGGACCCCGGACCCCGGCCCGGGCGCCCGGCTGCCGGTGATGGTCTGGCTGCACGGCGGCGCGCTCACCCGGGGTTCGTCGGCCGTCCCGGTCTACGACGGACACGCCTTCGCCCGCGACGGAGTCGTGTTCGTCTCGCTCAACTACCGCCTGGGCGTGGAGGGTTACGGCCTCTTCCCGGACGCCCCCGCCAACCCCGGCCTGCGCGACCAGCTCGCCGCGCTGCGCTGGGTGCACGAGTCGATCGCGGCGTTCGGCGGCGACCCCGACCGGATCACCCTCTTCGGCCAGTCCGCCGGCGCGATCAGCATCGGCGCCCTGATCGCGGCCCCGCAGGCCCAGGGGCTGGTCCGCCGGGCCATCCTCCAGAGCGGGCCCCCGGAGGCCTTCGACCGCGACAAGGTACGGCGGATGGTGCGCCGGATGGCGACCCGGCTGAAGATCCCCGCCACCGCCGAGGCCTTCGCCGCCGTCGACCGCGAACTGCTGCTGCGCACCCAGGCCGACGTGGGCAAACTCAGCAGCCCGGTGCTCGGCGGACCCACGTTCGGCATCGTCATCGACGGCGACCTCGTGCCCCGCGACCCGATGGAGGCTCTCATCGAAGGCGGCGCCGGTGACGCGGCCCGGGGCGTCGACCTGATGCTGGGCTGGACCCGCGACGAGTACCGGCTGTGGCTGGTCCCCGGCGGGCTGCACGAGCGCGTCGACCGGCTCGGCGCGGTCGCCCTGGCCGGTGCGATGGCCCGCTGCCACTGCGGCGTCGAGGTCCCGCGCGGCTACCGCGCCCTGAACCCCGGTGCCGGCACCGCCGAGACCGTCGGCCAGCTCGTCACCGACCACCTGCTCCGCTACCCCCTGCACCGCCTCGCCGACGCCCGCCCCGGCACCTCCCACGTCTACGAGTTCGCCTGGCCCTCCAACCTCCCCGACCTCGGCTCCTGCCACGCCCTCGAACTCGGCTTCGTCTTCGACACCGGCGACATCCCCGAGTCCGCCAAACTCGCGGGCCAGGGCGCACCCCAGGACCTCGCCGACGCCATGCACGGGGCGTGGGTGCGGTTCGCCGTGGACGGCGACCCCGGGTGGCAGGCCTGGGACGACACACACCCGGTGCGCATCTTCGGCGAGGGCGAGCCGTACGTCGCGCACGGTCCGCGCGACCCGGAGTTCGCCCTGTGGGCGGCCGACGCCGTCGCGAAGGCGAAGGAAGCGGCGGTTCCGGCCGAGGGCGCGCCGCCCGTGCGGAGCGCCACCGAACTGCGGTCGGTCGTACGGCGGTTGCGGCGGACGGGGACGGGGGATGTGCGGCGGTCGTCGTGAGGGTGCGGATACGGCGTGGAAACCGGTTGCCCAACGCCGGTCGCCGACAACTGCCTTGCTGACGTACGTGAATTGACCGACGCACGCCCCTCCTCCCGACCACCACCCGCTGCTACTCTCCGCGCAGGGAACCGGTTGCCGGGTTGTTGTCACAGGCCGGGAGGGGCGAGGCGGGTACATGACCAGGAAGAGCCAGGACGCGAGCGGGAGCACCATCCGGGACGTGGCGGCCCGTGCCGGGGTGTCCGCGTCCACGGTGTCGCGGGTGCTCGGCGGCGAGTACCCGGTGAGCACGGCGACCCGCACCCGCGTGCTGCGGGCCGTACGCGAACTGGACTACGTCGCCGACGCCCGCGCCAAGGCCGTAGCAGGCGTCGGGACGCCGACCCTCGCGTTCGTCCTGGAGGACATCACGGGACCGTCGTTCGCGCTGATGGCACACGGCGTGGAGCGCGAGGCGACCCGGCTCGGCCATCTCTGCCTGGTGTGCAGCACCGAGGGCGACGTCCAGCGCGAACTGGACTTCATCGAGACCATGCGCGCCCAGCGCACCGCCGCCGTGATCCTCGTCGGCGGCACCGCGGACACCCCCGAGTACCGCGAGCGCACCCGCCGTATCGCCGACTCGCTGGCTTCGGCGGGCTCGCGGCTCGTGCTCTGCGGGCGCCCGCCGCTCGGCCCGGGCGCACCGGTCACGGTCATCGAGTACGACAACGAGGGCGGCGCCTACGCCCTCGTCGCGCACGTCCTGGCCCAGGGCCACCAGCGCGTCCTGTTCCTCGGCGGCAAACCGGACCACGCGACCGCGCAGGGCCGCGAACGCGGTTACCTCGCCGCGCACCGCGCCCGCGGCCTCGACCCGGACCCGGAACTCCTCCTCCACGGCGACTTCACCCGCGATTCGGGCCACCGCCTGATGCGCCACGCGCTGAGCCGGAAAGTGGAGTTCACGGCCGTGGTCGCCGCCACCGACATGGTCGCGGCGGGCGCGCTCACCGCACTGCACGAGGCGGGCCTGGACGTCCCCGGCGACGTCTCCCTCGCCGGATACGACGACATCCCCTTCGCCCGCGACCTCTACCCCGCCCTGACCACGGTCCACGTCCCCTACGAGGAGCTGGGCCGCCTAGCCGTACGCACCGCGCTTGGCCGCACCGCGGAATCCCCGGACGAGCACCTGCTGCTGGGCACGCACGTGGTGGTGCGGGACTCGATCGCGGCGGTCACTTCCTGAGTCGGGAACCCGGCTTGAGTGTCCGCGCGATCGACGCGATCGCCTCCGGCCCCACCCGGCAGCACCCCCCGATCAGCCGCGCGCCGGACGTCCGCCAGCCCTCGACCTGTTCGGCGGTGAAGGTGGAACGGCCCGTCCACGCACGGGCGTTGGCGTCCCAGGTCTCGCCGCTGTTGGGGTAGACGACGACCGGCTTGCCGGTGACGCGGGCCGCGATCTCGACCGCGCCCTCGACGTCCTCGGGGGCGCAGCAGTTGACGCCGACCGCGATGATCTCGTCCGCCTCGGCGGCAAGAGCGAACGCCTCCTCCAGCGGCTGCCCGGCACGGGTGCGATCACCGGCGATCGAGTACGACAGCCAGGCGGGTGTCCGCAGTCCGCGCACCGCCCGCAGCAGCGCCACGGCCTCATCGGCGTCCGGGATCGTCTCGAAGGCCAGCACGTCCGGCCCGACGAAGTCCAGCACCTCCAGGCGGGGCCGGTGGAAGGCCTCCAGCTCGGCCACGCTCAGCCCGTACCGGCCCCGGTACTCGGAGCCGTCCGCGAGCATCGCGCCGTACGGTCCGACCGAGGCCGCCACGTAGAGCGGCCGCTCGATGCCCCGTCCTCCCGCGTCCACCGCCGCGTCGACGGCCAACTCCACGCTCTCGGCCATGAGTTCGGCCGCCCGCTCGTGCTTGATCCCGCGCTTCGCGAAGCCCTCGAAGGTGGCCTGGTAGCTGGAGGTGATCGCCACGTCGGCGCCCGCCTCGTAGTACGCGAGGTGCGCCTCGGCGATCGCCTCGGGTTGGTCCGCGAGCAGCCGCGCCGACCACAGCTCGTCGCTCAGGTCGTGCCCGGCGGCCCCGAGCTGGTTGGACAGCCCGCCGTCGAGGACGAGCGTCCCGGCGGCGAGCGCGTCGGCGAGGAGGGGAGCGGTGTCGCTGGTCATGTCTCGACGCTAGTCGATACGGCCGTACCCGGCGGTCCCCGTCCGGCTGGTGAAAGGATCGCCCACCATGGGGAACATCACGGAAGCCGAAGCGCGGGACGTCCTGGGCCACTCCACCGGACCGGTCTCCGCGACACCGCTCACCCACAACCCCAAGAACGGCGTCACCGCGGGCGTCTGGACCGTCACCACAGGTGAGCGTACGGCCGTCCTCAAGGTACTCACCCGCACGAAGGAGGCCACCGGCCGCTGGGCCGCCTCCGACGACCCTCGTCACTGGAACTACTGGCTGCGCGAGGCGCAGGTCTACGACTCCGGGCTCGCGCAGAGCTGGCAGCCGTACGGCATCCGCGCGCCCCGGCTGCTCGCCCGGGTCGAACGGGCCGACGGGGACGTGGCGTTGTGGCTGGAGCATGTGCGGGGCGAGCCGGGCACCGCCTGGCCGCTCGCCCGGCACATCGCACACGCCCGCCGCCTCGGCGCCGCACAAGGAGCCGCAACCGTCCCCGACGAACCCTGGCTCTCGCACCGCTTCCTGCGCCAGTACGTCGCCGGCAACACAGCCGGCGAGGAACTCCTCGACGACGACGCGGCCTGGCAACAGCCCCTGGTCCGCGACCACTTCCCCGCCGGACTGCGCCAGGACATGGTCCGACTGCACCACGACCGGGAGTGGTTCCTGGACGTCATGGAGGCCCTGCCGCGCGCCTTCAGCCACCTCGACCAGTGGCCCGCCAACGTCCGTTCGCAGGGCTCGGACAGCGTCCTCTTCGACTGGGCCTTCGCCGGCGACGGCGCGCTCGGCGAAGACCTCGGCAACTACCTCCCCGACTCCGTCTTCGACCTGTTCGTCCCGGCCGCCCGCCTGCCCCGCTACGCGGCGCGGGCCTACGACGCGTATCTGCACGGCCTGCGGGAGTCGGGCAGCCAGGTCGACGAACGCCTCGTACGCCTCGGGCTGTGCGCCTCCGCCGTGAAGTACGACTGGCTCACCGCCGCGATGCTCGCCCGCGCGAGCGAAGCGCAGCAACTGGACTACGGCGGTGAGCGCGCCGTCTCCGCGGAACTCCGGTACCGGGAACGGGGGTTGGCACTTGCCTTTCTCGCGGGGTGGGCCGCCGAGGCGCGGGCGCTGCCCGGCCGCCCCTGCTCAGCCCTACGCCGCGTGCCTCCCGCCCCCGCGCCTGCCACCTCCCCGGGTGCGCTTGGTCGCCGGGACCAACAGGCCGCCCAGCAGGCCGAGGCCGAGTGCGTACGGCCACCAGCCGAAGCCGTCGCTGCCGGCCGTGTTCGCCGTGCGGGCCTCGGTGACCGTCGTGCCGGAGGACGACTTGGGAGTGGTGTGGGCGGTGGCCGAGGGGCTGCTCGCGGTGGCGGCGGTCAGGACGACGTCGTTGCCGTCGCCGCCCCGGTAGCTGATGCGGTACGTCGTGTCGGCGAGCTTCAGCTTGGTGCCCTCGCGAAGTCCCTTGAACGCGCCCGTCGTTGAACCCTTACCCGTGTGGTCGAGGATCGTGACGGTCCGCGCGGGATGCGTCCCGGCGGCCGAGAGGTCCAGGTCGCCCGCGAGGCCGACCTTGCCCGCGACCTTCAACGGCTTGGCGCCCAGGACCAGTTCGCCCTTCGTGCTCTGCGTGTAGTTGCCGGTCACGGTCAGCCCGGTGGTCACCAGGCTGGCGTTCGTCACCGAACCCTTCACCGTGCCCACACCGGTCAGTTCCGTCGACACACGCAGGCCCGCCGTGCCCACGTCCAGCCGCGCACCCGCCGAGGTAAGCCGAATCGCCTTGCTGTGGGCGAGAGTTGCTCCCGAGCGGAGCGCCAGCGTGCCCTTGGAGACCGTCGTCGTTCCGGTGTACGTCACCGCCGTGCCCGTCAGCGTCGTCGTGGCGGCGCCGGACTGGGCCAGGGACCCCTTGCCGCCAAAGTGTGACAGTTTCGTGGAAAGTGACACGTTTTGCAGGACAAGGGTCCCGTCGTCGACGATCCGCCGCCCCTCCGTGCCGGTCAGCAGGCCGCCGTCGCCGCCCGGCTTCCCGGACCCCAGCCGCAGCACCGCCCCCTTCTCCACGGTCGTCGACCCGTCGTAGTACTGCGGCGCCGCGAAGGTCACGTCGTTCCCGTGCGTCCCCGCGATCACGATGTCGCCGGCACCGGGCGCGGCCAGGGTGTCGTGGTACTTGCCGCCGCCGATCGGCGCGCCCAGGGTGACCGGACCGTCGTAGTCGAAGGTCAGCCGGGACCGGACCCCGCTCGCCGCATGGAGGTTGATGTACACGGTGTCCTTGGTGCCCGGCATGAAGATCTGGTGGGTGGTGCCGTCGCCCCACTGGACGTTCGCGCCCTCGATGTTGGTGCCGCGCTTGTTCAACTGGTGGGCGATCGCACGCCAGTTGAGGTCCGAGTCGCTGAGCGACGGGTTCGTGTCGCCGCCCTGGTCGCTGTAGCTGTACTGGCCCGTGAGGACGACCTTGCTGCCCGGCCGGGAGTGGACGTTGACGTCGCTGCCGTACTCGCGCTGGTAGAAGTTCTGGCGCAGGGTGATCGTCTGGTACAGCGGGGTGTCGATGATCCAGGAGCCCTGGTTGAGGATCGCGCGGGCGTTGGGCAGCGCGACCGGGTACTCGGGGCGGCCGACCGCCATGCCGGTGCCGTTGTCAATCACCCCTGAAAACGGGTGAGTTCCGGCGAGGTCGAGCGTGCCCCACATGTTGCGGGGCTGCGTGACCAGACCCGAGCCGCTGATCGTGCCGATGTTGAAGGTACGGGTCAGGGACAGGCGCAGGGTGCCGTCGACCCGGACGTTCAACCCGTTGAGCTGGTAGCCGGGTGTGCTGTAGGGGAAGTGGCCGATGAGGCCGGTCCCACCACCCGTGCCGTACTGGAGAGTTGTGCCGCTCGCGACCGTGATCGCGGGCGGGTCCGGGTTGCTGACGGTGGTGTACGGGTGGTTGCCGCCCTGCGTGGTCACCTTCTGCCGCTGCCGGGCCGCCGGGAGCGTGAAGTCGCTGTCCTTGGTGAGGATCAGGGTGCCCCCGCCGCGCACGGTGAGCGTGCCCTGGCCGCGGAACACCCCGTTGTACGTCGTCGTCCCGGACGGCACGGTGACCACCGTGTCGCCGGTGAGCGTGACGTCCCGGTTCGCGAGGACGTCGGCGGTGGCGTCACGGGCACCGGCGGCCGAGGCCGGGGGAGCGCCGACCAGGAAAGCGACGGTCACGAGGGCGCCTACGGCGGCTGCTGTCTTACGGGTTTGGCTGCGCACGTCATTGGAGACGTGCGTCGGCGACGGCGATAACAGAAATCTCGCGTCCATCTTTGTCACGCGCGACCCGTTGACCTTCCCGTAACACACCCATACCTTTTCGGCGTTCGTAATGACAGATGCCGTACGAAATACCGAACCCCCCACTCCTGCTTGCTCTCCCCCCCACCTCCGAGAGGCGTCAGATGAGACGTGTGTACGCAATCCTCGTCGCCCTGTGCTGCGTGCTCGCCGCCGCACTGGTGACCGCCGGACCGGCGCAGGCCGCGGCGCAGACCATCACCAACGGCACGCAGTTCACGGACACTTCGGGCAACGCCGTGCACGCGCACGGCGGCGGGGTGATCAAGGTTGGCAGCTACTACTACTGGTTCGGCGAGGACCGCAACGCCGACAACACCTTCAAGTACGTGGACGCCTACCGCTCCACCGACCTGAAGAACTGGGAGTTCCGCAACCACGTCCTGACCCAGTCCAGCGCCTCCGAGCTGGGCACCGCCTACATCGAGCGGCCGAAGGTCATCTACAACGCGTCCACCGGCAAGTTCGTGATGTGGATGCACAAGGAGAACGGCGTCGACTACAGCGAGGCCAAGGCCGCCGTCGCCGTCTCCTCGACCGTGGACGGGAGTTACACCTACCAGGGCAGCTTCCAGCCGCTCGGCGACAACATGTCCCGGGACATCACGACGTTCGTCGACACCGACGGCACCGCGTACATGGTCTCCGCCGCCAACGAGAACTACGACCTGCACATCTACAAGCTCACCGCCGACTACACCGCCATCGACAGCCTGGTCGCCAACCCATGGGTGGGCGGACACCGCGAGGCACCGGCGCTGTTCAAGCGCAACGGCGTCTACTTCATGCTGACTTCGGCCGCGACCGGTTGGAGCGCCAACCAGCAGCAGTACGCCACCGCCACCAGCATCGCCGGCCCATGGACCGCCTTCACCAACGTCGGCGACTCGACCGCATACAACTCGCAGACCGCCTACGTCCTCCCGATCACCGGGACTTCGGGCACCTCGTACCTCTACATGGGCGACCGCTGGGGCAACTCCTTCGGCGGCACCGTCAACGACTCCCGTTACGTGTGGCTGCCGTTGACCTTCCCGACCACCACCACGATGTCCATGGCGTCCTGGTACCCGGAGGTGGCGGTCGACACGGCCGCCGGCACGATCAGCGGGACGAGCGCGACGTACAACACGCTCATCGCGCGGAACAGCGCCAAGTGTGCGGACGTGGCGAACCAGTCGCTGTGGCAGGGCGTCGCGATCAGCCAGTACACCTGCAACAGCGGCACCAACCAGAAGTGGTGGTTCAAGGACCTCGGCACCGGCTACTACGAACTCATGGGCCGGGGCAGCTCGTTGTGCCTCCAGGAGAACGCCACGAACGTGACCCAGGAGAACTGCACCGGCGCCACCGCCCAGCAGTGGAGCCTGACCACGTCGGGCAGTTACGTTCTCGTCAAGGCCAGGACGAGCGGCGAGTGCCTGGACGTGTCGGGCGCGTCCACCGCCAACTCCGCCGCGATCATCACCTACACGTGCAGCGGGGCGACCAACCAGCAGTGGACGCGCGGTAGTTGAGCGCACGGTTACCGGACCGGGTTCCAACCGTCCGTGCCCGCCAGGTACTTCTGCGCCGTGTAGTTCGCGGCCTGGGAGTCGGTGAGCTGCGGGCGGTTGGAGTTCACCGTGGCGCCCGCGCCGGTGTTCTTGTACTCGAAGAAGCGGGCGTTCTTCCACGAGTAGCCGCTCATGTCCGTCCAGGGCCCGGCGACCTTCACGGCGGCGGGCAACGAGGTCTGGCGCACGACCAGTTGGCCCACCGCGTCCGCCGTCGGGTGCCAAGGGCGGCCCAGGTAGTACGTGTTGGCCGCCGCCGAGCTGCTCACCGAACTGCCGGTGACGAGAATGCCGTACGTCTTCGCGGAGCTGGTGTTGGGCGCGGAGAGGAAGCCGTTGAGACCGCCCGCCGCGGCACCCGAGTTCCGCAGCTGGATGTTGACCCGGTCGTAGACGGCGGTGGCGTTGCCGAAGACGAAGTCCACGTCTCCGGTGATGAACGACGAGTAGAAGTACTGCCTGTACTGACCGGTCGACGACGGCGACCAGTTGAGGACGGTGTCCTGGCGGCTGATGAACCGGTCGTTGGTGAACGTCTGCCGGTCGCCCTGCGCGGTGATCGCGACGGCCTGTGTGTCCGTGATTTCGGGGTGGGCGGACTTGTCGAAGGTGTTCTGGACGGTGATCCCGGTGACGGTGAGGCCGCCCGCCGAGAAGGTCGCGACCGAACTGCCCAGCGTCCCGTATTTGTTGCCGCTGGCATCGGTGTAACCGGCGGCCCGGTCATAGGTGATGACGACGTCCTCGGCATTGCCGGTGGCGCCCTGGATGGTCAACCCCGTCTTGCTCACCGGCACGTTGACGATCTCGGCGTACGTGCCCTTCGCGACGGAGATGGTGTCACCGGCGGCGGCCGCGTTCACGGCGGCCTGCACGGTGGTGAAGCGGCCCGAGCCATCCTTGGCGACGGTGATGACGGTGGCGGCCCGCGCCTGGGTCACCAGCGACACCGCGAGCAGCCCGAGGGCGGCCGCGGTACAGGTCGCCACGGCGGCGGCTCGACGCCGGGCGGGGGAGCGGCGGTGCGTGTTCGGCTCTGTCATGCCTACAAGTCGCCGTGCCCCGCCCGGGAGTTGCCGCCTCTACGCCAGCAGATCGATCGCGTCGACCGATGTGCCCGCACTCAGGAACGACGTCGTCCCCGACCCGCTCGCCACATAGATCTTCAGCGTGTTGTACGCGCTCGCGTCCGTCAGCCAGGCGGACGCCGGAACGCTGTACGTGAACGTGTTGTTGTTGCCCCGGTACGAGCCCACGGTCAGCGACCGGGTGCTCGGCTGGGTCGGCGGCGAGGGGACGGCCGAGGTCCAGGTGTCGTTGACGACGACCTGCGGCCGGCCGTTCGCGTACGCCGTCGTCACCCCGATGCGCAGCGTGTGCGCGGCGGCCAACTGGGCGGCCGTCAGCTTGAAGTACACGATGATGCCGCTGTTGACGTCCTTCCACAGATAGCAGGGGAACCCCGAGGTCTCCGTGCCGCTGCCGACGACGACGTTGCCGGTCCAGGACGCGGCCCGTACGTCCGACGGGTGCGCGTACGTCATCAGGTCCGCGTTCTTGAACCCGCTCGGCGAACCGTCCCAGTTGCCGATCCGCCAGATCGCGCTCGCGTTGGACGGGTCGTTCGAGGACGGGATCGCGATGCTGTTCAGCGTCGTCGTCCCGCCCGCCGTGACCGTCACCGACCCGGTGTAGACGGCGAGTTCACCCTTGAAGACGGTCAACGTGTAGGTCCCCGGCAGGACTCCGGCGATCGAGAAGTAGCCGTCCGAGGCCCGCGCCGAACCCCAGTACTGGGCACCGGAGTTGGCGAGCCCGACCGTGTACGCGTACGCCGTGTCGCGCCCAGTGATGCCCACACCGGCGACCCGACCTCGGCTGCCAGAAGCCGTGTACCCGGAGATGCCGAGCGAATCGGCCCACGCGGTGGTCAAGTTGGCGTGATACAGGGACGAGGAGGGCGCGCCGCCGTCCGTGAGCGCGATGACGTACGGCCCCTGGAGACCGAACCGCTGCGCCTCCGTCTGGTTCTCGCCGTAGTACAGGATCTCGTACAACCCGCCGCCGTCCGCGCTCTGGTGGCGCAGCAGCGAGCGGTAGAACGGGCCGCCGGACGCCTTCTCGTGGTTGCTGCGCACGACCCAGAGGCCGACGCTGCCGGTGGTCCAGCCGACGTAGTCGTAGTCGATGACCCGCTTCTTCGCGTAGTGCTTGGAGCGGGTCTGGCCGTCGGACTTCTCGAAGACGTCGGCGGATTCGATGGTGGTCGGTGCGTAAGTGTAGGAATCCGGCTCGTCGTTGAGGAACAGGCCGGCCTTCACGCGCACGATGTAGCGGGTCGCGCTGACCGAGGTGTCGGCCTTGTTGGTCCACAGGTAGACGTTGTTCTCGCCGCTGCGGGCCGCGTAGTAGTGCTTCAGCGTGCCGTGCGTGACGGAGATCAGGATCGTCGTGCCGGACTGCGCGATGGTCACCGTGGAGGCGCCGAGGCCGGACTCGACATGCGAGTTCATGCCGCCGTAGCCCTGGTACTCGGTGCCCTTGTAGACCAGCGAGGTCAGGTCGCCGTTCGTCTTGCTGACCTTGAAGACCAGGCTCGCGCCGGTGTCGACGACGTAGTTCGAACCGTCGTCGGTGTAGCCGAAGCTCGCGGCGGACGCGCTCTCGGCGAGCGGCCCGGCGAGCGCCGCCGAACCGGCCGTAGCGGCTGCGCCGAGGACGAAGGTACGGCGGCGAACCGGTCTGTTCACAGAGCCGGACATGGGGGTGCCTCCTTCGGGAGGGTGGGGGTGCGGGTGCTTTGGAGGGTGGCAGTTGAATCGATTTCGCGAAAGGGCTTTCGCAGCCTTGGAGTTGGCGATGAAGTGAAATCTGCCGCAGGTCTAGAAAGCGCTTGTCCGGAGCGGTACGGTCCACCGCCAGGCCTTGTCGTCGGACGGAGGAGCCACGCATGAGACGTTTCAACATCGCCCTGCTGGCCGCACTGACCCTGAGCACCGCCCTGTCGACCGCACCCGCCCAGGCACACGACCGCACGCCCCCGCTCGGCCTCGCCAATTGCACCGCCACCGCTTGCCACTTCGACGTCCCGCCCGGCACCTACGACGTCACGGTCCACCTCGGCGGCGAGAGCGCGGCGAGTACGGCCATCAGCGGTGAGACCCGGCGCTCCCTGCTCCCCGAGACGGCAACGGCGGCCGGCCGCACGGTGACCCGCAGCTTCACGGTCGACGTCCGTACACCAGAAGGCGAACCGACCGGCCCCGACGGCACCCCAGGCCTCGACCTCACCCTCGGCGGCACCGCCCCCGCGCTCGCCGGCATCAGCGTCAAGCCCACTCACCACGCCCGCCAGATCATCCTGATCGGCGACTCCACGGTCTGCGACCAACCGGGCGACCCGTACTCCGGCTGGGGCCAACAGCTCCCGCAGTTCCTGCGCAAGGGCATCTCCGTCGCCAACTACGCGGATTCCGGGGAGAGTACGGTCACCTACCTGGAGAATCCCCTGCTGTGGGGGACAGTTCAGCCGCTGATCCACCCCGGCGACCTCGTCCTCGTCCAACTCGCCCACAACGACAAGACGACCGACGAGGCCACGTACCGCGCGAATTTGGAAACGCTCGTAGCGGGTATCCGTGACAAGGGCGGTCGGCCAGCCCTCGTGACACCGATCGTCCGACGCTGGTTCAATGCCGACGGCACACTGAACAACAACACAGCGCTGCTGGTGAACGGACTCGGCGTCGACCTGCCGGGCGTCATCCGCTCGGTCGCCGCGACCGAGGGGGTAACGCTGATCGATCTCACGGCGCAGACCAAAGCGCTGGTGGAATCGCTGGGAGTGGAAGGCTCCAAGGCCCTCTACCTCTACAACGAGAAGAAGGACAACACGCATACTTCCGCGCACGGGGCCACCGTGTACGCGGGCCTGGTCCGCGACGCACTCGTCGCCCGGCATCTGCTGCCGGAGGACCGGGTACGAGTGGGGTGAGACCCGAAAGACCCCTGGGGCGTTCCGACCGGAACCGGGGCGCCCCAGGTTCCACTCTCCCGCCGTGCGTGTGAAAGCGAGCCGATGCAACTCCCTGCCGAAAACCGTGTGTTGAGCCCCCGCACCGGCTACACCCGCGCCCACTGGGAGACGGCCGCCGACACCCTCCTCGCCGCCGTGGAGCCGTACGCGACCGAGGACCGCGCGCTCTACCACCTCCCCGGCAACCGCACCAGCTGGTCCGGCAGCCTCTCCGACGGCCTGGAGGGCTACGCCCGCACCCTGCTGCTGGCCACCTTCCGCCGCGACGAGACAGCACTGGAGCGCTACGCGGACGGCCTGGCCGCAGGCGTCGCGGGCGTCTGGCCGACGATCGAGGACCGCAGCCAGCCCCTCGTCGAGGCCGCCTCGATCGCCCTCGCCCTTCGCCTGACCCGCCCCCTCCTCTGGGACCGCCTCGACGAGCCCGTACGGCAGCGCGCGGCGGCCTGGCTCGCGGACGCCCTCACCGCCGAACCCTGGCCCTGCAACTGGGAGTTGTTCCCCGTCACGGTGGGCGGCTTCCTCCAGGAGATCGGATACGAGGCCGACGCCTCCCGCAAGGCCGTCGACCGGGGCCTGTCGCGCATCGAGGAGTGGTACGTAGGCGACGGCTGGTACACGGACGGCGACGGCCGCAAGTTCGACTACTACAACGGCTGGGCGATGCACCTCTACCCGGTCCTGCACGCCTGGCTCGCCGACGACCCCCGCCTCCTCGACCTCTACGGCGGTCGCCTGGAACGCCATCTCGCCGACTACGCCCGCCTGTTCGGCGGCGACGGCGCCCCGATGCACCAGGGCCGGTCCCTCACGTACCGCTTCGCGACGACGGCTCCGCTGTGGCTGGGGGCGCTGACGGGCCGTACGCCCCTGTCGCCGGGGGAGACCAGGCGGCTGGCGTCGG
Source organism: Streptomyces prunicolor (assembly GCF_045162825.1). Taxonomy (NCBI): domain Bacteria; kingdom Bacillati; phylum Actinomycetota; class Actinomycetes; order Kitasatosporales; family Streptomycetaceae; genus Streptomyces; species Streptomyces prunicolor. The sequence continues at coordinate 8,618,579 of NZ_CP108676.1, forward strand.
GCGCGCTGAAGTACTTCCTGGAGCGCGGGGCGGTGGACGACCGGGGGCTGCTGAGTCTGGGCTGGCACGGGCCCAACGAGGCTGTCCTGCAAGGCTATTCGGGCCCCGCGTCCCCGTACTGGGCCAGCAAGGGATTCCTCGGCCTGCTCCTCCCGCCGGACCACGAGGTGTGGACGGCGGTCGAGGAGCCCGGTCCGGTGGAGCGGGAGGATGCGGTCACGGCGGTCGCCCCCGCCAACTGGCTGCTCCAGTCGACCCGTTCGGACGGCCTGGTCCGCCTCCACAACCACGGCAGCGAGGACGTCCGCTACGACCCGTACTACACGCGCCTCGCCTACTCCACGGCCACGACGCCCTCGACGTCGTACGACAACAGCGTGTTCGTGGGCGGCGATCCGAGCCGTACGGACATCGTGCCGTTGGGGGTGGGGGACGCGCTGGTGGCCTCCCGGCACACGGCGGGTTCCGGTGCCCGGGTGACCAGCGTGGTGATGGCCGAGGGGGCGGTGGAGGTGCGGGCGCATCTGGTGGTGGGCGCGGCTGCGGGGACGCCCGTGCGGGTCACGGGCTGGTCGGCGCAGGACGGGCAGCGCGCCGAACTCGTCTCCCTGCACGGGCTGTTGGACGGCGAGGGTGTGGTCGGTGACGGGCCCACCCTGTTCGTCGCCCTGGTCCGGCTCACCGCGGAGCCTGACCCCCGTCCCCTCGCGGAACTGGTGTCCGTGGAGGTCGACGGGGATCACGGCGTCTCCGTTCAGTGGGCCGGCGGCAGGCGGATGAACTACCGGTTCACGGAGTCAGCCGGGCTATCCGGAGGCTCGTGGCGGTCGGTGACGCCCCGGTGAGCGCGGTCGCGTAGGTCGGGGTGACCGGGGCGTAGGCCCAGGTCAGCGTGCCGTTCTTCAGGACCGCTATGTCACCGCTGATCCGGGCGCTCACCACCTTGTCCGCACTCTGGAACTTGCCGTTCCAGTCGATGAGCCGCAGGTGGGTGCCCGTGAAGGTGCCGGTGCAGGTGCCCGCGTTGCACTTGGCACCCTTCAGGGACTCCCAGGAGACCAGGAGCCGGTCCTTGCCGTAGGGCGCGACGTGCACGTTGACGTTCTCGGTGCCGGCCGCGCTCGTGAGGTAAACCGCCTTGCCGGGACCGGAGTTGCGGTTGGCCATGAAGGCGACGGCGACCTGGTGGGTGCTGGTCTTCGGGGTGACTGTCCAGCCGCGTCCGCTGGAGTCGGCGGCGTTCTTCTTGGCCGAGGCGGCGCCGCGTGAGGCGAAGGCGGTGGCGTACCGGCCGCTCGCGGACTTCACCAGGTCACCGGTGCGGCTGGGGAAGGTACCACCGCAGTACCCTGCCCAGCACTGCTCGCGCTGCACGACCGGCGCGACGTCCGGGGCGCCGATCCCGGTGGAGACGAACAGGCCCGAGCGCCAGTCGTCGAAGCACAGCGAGGTGAAGGCGCCGGAGGTCTCCGCGTGCAGCGCGATGCCCTCGTTGTGGCTGCAGCCCCAGCTCCAACCACCGCTCAGCTTCGCGCCCTTGGCGCTGATGTACGTCAACTTGTCCCCGAAGTGGCCGTCCGCGAAGCCGCCCGCGCCGTGCACGACGAAGTACGCGCCGTACTTGCTGCCGTTCCAGGTGAGTTGGCCGTCGAGACCGGGGGAGGTGTCGTTGGAGGCGGTGCCGGTGAGCTTGGTGCGGAAGGTCTGCTTGGCGCCCGTGTAGCGGACGATCGCGGCGGCCGTCTCCTTCCACTTGTTGGTGTCGGCGACTCGGGTGAGCAGCGCGAAGCCGTCGTTGTGCGCGACGAGCCCTCCAACTTCCTTGGCGCCCTTGACGATTGTGTCGGCGCCCGAGCGCAGTCCGGCCGCGTTCAGCGGGGTCACGTGAACGCCGTCGGCGGCGGGCCAGGCCACGCGCAGGGTGCCGTTGGGGGCCACGGCGGTGGTCGTGCGGGTCCACTCGCGGGTGTTGTTGTAACCGGCGGTCAGATAAGGGAACTTGGCGGCGAGCGCCACCGTGGTGCTGATCGGGGTGAGCGTGCCGGTCGCGGCCTTGGCGGCCGTCGAGGTCTTCGCGACGGCCTTCGGTGTGGTCTTCGCCGAGGCGGACGCGGTCGTCGTACCGGAGGCGGCCGTGGAGCCGTCGGCTGCGGCCTCGGAGGAGGCGGAGGCGGAGGCGCTGGTGGACGCGGAGGCGGACGTGGCTGTCCTGGCCGCGGTCGAGCCACCGTTGTCGCCGCTGCCCGTCGCCGCGGTCGCGTACCACGCACCGCCCAGCAGGGCCGCGACGGCGAGCGAGCCCGCGAGCGGCTTGCGGGCGATGCGGCGGGGGGAACGGCGACGGTGTGTCGTGGTGCGTCTTGCGTTGGTCATGTTCCCAAGTCGCCGCTGGTGCGAGGGAGGTTGCCGTCGAGTCGTGCGAAATATGGGGAGGTCAGTGGTCCGGCGGCTTCCGGAGGTGAGACCGGCTCCACAGCCGGGACAGGCCGATCCTGGTACGTTGGATGCTTTCCTGGGTATCAGACCCTTTGGACTCATCTCCGGCGAGGGACCGAGGAACCATGACCATGGACCCCGGCGACAAGCGACTGGCGGCGGCCGTCGTGATGGACGACGACGGGCGCGTGCTTCTGGTGCGCCGCAGTGCGACCGAGAGGTTCCTGCCGCGCGTGTGGGGCGTTCCGTGCGGGAAACTGGAGCCGGACGAGCTTCCCGAGGACGGTGCCCTGCGGGAGCTGAAGGAAGAGACCGGGCTGCTCGGTGAGATCGTCCGCAAGATCGGCGAATCGTCCTTCGTGAGCGAGTACCGGGGGAGCGAGATCAAGAACTGGCAGGACAATTTCCTGGTCAGGCCGCTGACCTTGGAGATCACCCTCCCCGAGCCCGACCAGGCGTATCTCTGGCTCCCGCCGTCCGAGCTCGCCGGCGCCGGCATCGACATCGACGCGTACAACCTGGACGTCGTACGACAGGCCCTCACGAACTTCTGAGGGACTCCGCGAGGCCGTTCAGCGCGGCGAGATAGTCCCGCGCTTCGAGCGGCACCTTCGTCACCGCCCCCGGATGCGGGCCCGCCGCCGTGAACACATCGGTGTGGCGCCGCCGTTCGGCCCCCGTCTCCAGGAACAGCGTCACCGTCGGTACGTCCGTGTCGCACCAGGCCCGGTGCAGGGTGTGTGCCGGGAGGGCGTAGGCGCTGCCCGCCGCGTACTGACCCGTGTGCGTCAGCCGCAGTCGTGCCGGTCCCGTCGGCCGCAGCCGCCAGTCGGAGCTGCGCTCGGCCAGGGACTCCTCGTACCGGTCCGCCGTGATCCCGCCGTCGTCCCGCGCCTCGTACAACTCCATGGCGAGCCGGCCCCGGACCACGTAAGAGGCCAGCGGGGAACGGTGGTTGTGAATGTCCTCCGTGCCGATCGCCCTCGCGCCGGGATGCCAGAAGTGCGCGCGCAGCATGTGGCGCGGGCCGCCGTCGATCAGCAACAGCTTGTCGAAGCCCAGGACATGACGGTACGACAGCTTCGCGCAGGCCTCGGGATCGCCCTCGCCGGAGGCGAGTTCGGCGACCAGCTCCAACAGGCGGTCGGGGCAGCCCAGTTCGGCGATGGCAGCACGGGCTGAGGCCACCGTCTCGTGGTCGGACAGCTCACCGTCCAGCACCTCGGTCAGCAGCCGTCGCGCCGCCAGGATCTGCCGACCACCCATGCACTCACTCCCCAACTACGTCTCGCACCGGCCTCGTTCGAGGGTCCGGCTGGTACATCCATACGGCATGTGCGCGCAGCGCCGAAAGCCCTTGATAGGTCATCCAGATGGGCTGGCGCATTTCCTCGGTCGTCGTGAACCCGGACCCGTCCCGGCTCCAGGACCAGATGCCGTCGGTCTGCGCCGCCCACACCGCGGCGGCCGCGCCGTTCAGCAGTTCCCGCCAGGTGTCCTCGAGGCCGTCCTGACGCGCGATCTCCTGGGCGCCCGGGGTGAGCAGCGCGCGCACGATCCAACTCGCCGTGAAATGCCGGACGTTGAGCACCTCGTGGTGCGAGGAGTCGTCCGGGTGCCGTCGGCGTACTTCCTCCCGCAGGTTCGCCAGGTCGGCGCAGTTGTCGTGCCCGGTCGCCGGGCAGGCCAGCAGCCAGCGCACCCCGTCCTCGCGCGCCGACCGCTCCACGGGCCCCTCGCCCAGGACAACGGCCGCCCGGTCCAGGGCGACCACGGCCTGCGCGGTGTGCAGGGCGGAGGGCTGGGCGGGGTGCCCGACCCAGGGGAGCGGGGAGAGACGGTGGCTCCAACAGCGGCGGTGCTGGCGCTGCGGATCGGAGAACGCGCCGTCGACCAGGGCGCCGCGCAGCACGGGAATCGTCGGCGCGTCCGGTGCCGCGCGCAGCAGCCCCCGCATCACCGTGGTGACGACATGGGTCAACGCCCGCCCCGTACCGTCGAGTTCACGGGTGAACCCGGCCTCGCAGCGCGCCACCTCGTCCGCCAGCCGCTCCCGCGAGGCACCCGCCCGGGCCAGCGCGCCCAGCACCATCGCGGTGACCTCCGGGCGGGCCACCGACCCCTGCGAACGGGCCGACCAGCCACCGCCCTGCAGCCGTAGCCGCCACAGCGTGTCGATGAGGTCGCCGGTGTGCAGCCGGCCGTCCGCCACCCCCAGGTCCAGCACGATGTGCAGCCCGTACGCGGTGGCCAGCGAGGTCGGCCGGGCCGGGCCGTCCAGCTCCTGGAGGGAGTGCGGCCAGCCGACGAGACGGCCGCGCACCGGGTCGTCCACCACGGCGACCTGCGCGGCGAGGGTGTCGTAGGCCGAAGTGAACACCTGGGGCAGCGGGCCGGGGGCGTTCGGCGCGAGGGGCGCGGGCGTGGTGAGGGGTGTGGGTCCTGCCGTGCGGGCGCGGAGCAGGGCGGCCGCCAGCCAGGTCATCCCGACCGTGGCGAACCCGCTCAGCCCGGAGATCAGATACTTGGCCGGTTCCCCGTCGATCGAGTCGGGTAGCACGCCGAACAGGAACTGGAACACCGCGTATCCGGCGGCCACACACCCGAACCGGCCGAGCCAGCTCACGAAGCGGGTCGGCGGGCTCCCGCCGGGAGTCGTCGGACCGGGCGGCCCCGGGGCCCTCAAGGGACCACGTCCCAGTTGCTGTTGAGACAAGGCGCGCTCCCTCCCCCCTGGGTGGCACGTGACGTTCGCGAAGTTTCCAGTCTAAGTGGTCAGCGATACACCTGGGGCGCGGACCGGAACCGGCGTCTCCGTCACCCCGGTTGACCCTCACGCGGCCAGTGCGTCAGCGCGACATGCAGCGCGTCGACCGCACGCTCCCAGGACCGCCGCACGTCACGCGGCGCGCCGAAGCCGCCAGCGGACTCCAGGGCGCAGTAGCCGTGGAACGTACTCCTCAACAGCCGTACGGCGTCGGTGAGATCGGGTTCCTCCAGGCCGTAGGAGCGCAGCATGCCGTAGGTGATCTCGGCGGTGCGGCGCAGGGCGGGGGAGTCTGAGATCAGGGACTGGTCGACGCGGATCTGGGTGGCCGCGTACCGGCCCGGGTGCTCCAGGGCGTACGCCCGGTACGCGTCGGCGAAGGCGCCCAGTGCCTCCCGGCCCGTGCGGTCGGCGACCGCGACGGCGATGCGGTCGATCAGCTCGCCGCCCGCGAGGAAAGCGACCCGGGTGCGCAGGTCCTGGAGGTTCCGGACGTGCGAGTACAGGCTCGCGTCCTTCACGCCGAAGCCGCGGGCCAGCGCGGACAGGCTGACGTTCTCGAAGCCGACCTCGTCGGCGAGGTCGGCGGCGGCCGCCACGACCCGGTCGGCGGTGAGTCCCGCGCGCGCCACGGCCCACCACCTCTCCTCTGACCTGCGAAAACCAGAACCCCTAGGACGATAGCCAATAACAACAGGGGTGTCCGGCGCGTTTCCGCACCGCCTCCAACGGATCCGGTACCAGACTTGCCCACCATGGACGACGACTCCGGCACCCCCGCCCCCACCGGCCTCCGCGCCACCGCACTCCTCGGCCGCCCCAAACTGTGGCTCATCCCCACCGTGCTCACCGGCCTGCTCGCACTCCTGCTGTCCCTCCTCTACATGGGCGGCATCGTCAACCCCAACCGCGAACTGCGCGACCTCCCCATCGCCCTCGTCAACAGCGACACCGGCAAACCCCTCACCGGCCAGCAGCAGAACCTGGGCACCCGGATCGCCCACTCCATCGTGACCAACTCCGGCAGCCGCGCGGCCGGTTGGCGTCAGCTCACGCGGGCCCAGGCCCAGGACGAACTCGACGCCGGCAAGGTCTACGGCGCCCTCGTCATCCCCGCCGACTTCACCAACTCCGTCGCCGCACTGACCACCACGAACGCCACCGCCCGCCCGACCATCACCGTGCTGACCAACCCCGGCAAGGGCAGCCTCGGCTCCTCCCTCGCGAGCAAGATCTCCTCCACGGCGGCCCAGCAGGCCTCGCTCACCATCGGCAAGCAGCTCGGCGCGGCGGCCACGCAGGCCGACGCCACGCAGAAGCTGTTCCTCGCGGACCCGGTGCGGATCGTCACCCAGGTCGGCCACCCCATCGGCGACAACAGCGGCATCGGCCTGACCGCCTTCTACTACACCCTGCTGCTGGTCCTGGCCGGTTTCATGGGCGGCAACGTCATCAGCAACGGCGTCGACACCGGCCTCGGCTACGCCGACAACGAGATCGGCCCCTGGCACACCCGCCGCCCCACCGTCCCCATCGACCGCACCCAGACACTGCTCCTGAAGATGGTCATGACGGCCGGCATCACCCTCCTCAGCGTCTCCCTGATCATGCTCGCCAGCGTCAGCATCCTCGGCATGGACGCGACCCACATCCCGCTCCTGTGGATCTACTCCTACTGCGCGGCCCTCGCCGTCGGCCTCGGCGTCCAGGCCATCAACGCCGCGTTCGGCGGGATCGGCCAGCTGGTCTCCATGTTCGTGTTCATCGTCCTGGGCCTCCCCTCCTCCGGCGCGACCGTCCCCCTCCAGGCCGTCCCCGGCTTCTACCGCTTCCTCTCCCACTTCGAGCCCATGCGCCAACTCAGCGACGGCGTAAGGGCGATCCTCTACTTCGACGCCCGCGGCGACGCGGGCCTCACCCGCGCGTGGACCATGATCGGGATCGGTACGGCGATCGGCCTGCTCTTCGGTTTCGCGATGGTCCAGTACTACGACAGGAAGGGCCACAAGCGCCTGACGCCGCAGCCTGCTTGAGGCACCCCGATTGCGGCGCCCCGATCGAGGCGCCCCGATTGAGGCACCCCGCTCCCAACTCTGCGGCTGGATCTGAGAGTTGACTCTCAGGCTTTCTGAGAGAACACTCTCAGACCATGGATTCCGGCAACCGCTTCGGCGACCTAGAGATATCCGACCCGAAGACCATGCGCGCGCTCGCGCACCCTGTACGGCTCGCGATCCTCGAACGCCTCCAGCGCCACGGCCCCGCCACCGCCTCCCGGCTCTCCCCGCACGTGGGCGCCACCCCGTCCGTCACCAGCTGGCATCTGCGCCATCTCGCCGGCTTCGGCCTGGTCCGCGACGCCGAGGGCGGCACCGACCGGCGGGAGCGGCGCTGGGCGGCGGTGGCACGGGGCTTCCGCGTCGAGGTGCCGGAGGACGCGGAGGGCTGGTCGGCGGCGCGGCTGCTGGCCGGCGAGATGTTCGCCCGGAACGCCGACCTGCCGCTGCGCTGGCTCACGGACACGGCACCCGGACTGGAACCGGAGTGGACCAGGCTGGCAGGCGCGAGCAACACCCGGATCGTGGTGACGGCGGACGAACTGGCCGCGCTGAAGGACGCGTTGGAGGAACTGATCGCGCCGTACGTCGTCCGAGCACCGGACGAGCGGCCCCCGGGCAGCCGGGATGTCCGGCTCCTGACGTACGCGCTGCCGGAGGGCGCCGGGAACGAGGGCGACGACACGGACGCCCCGGAGTGAAGGGCGGTCGGGTCCTCCGGCCGGGCCCGGACTCACTGTGGCGGGACCGCCGCTTCGTACGGTTCTGGTGCGGCCAGTCCGTCTCCCAGTTCGGTGACCGGATCTCCGAACTCGCCCTGCCGCTCATGGCGGTCGGCGCGCTGCGCGCCTCCGCGAACCAGGTCGCCCTGCTGACCGCCCTGGTCTGGACACCGAACCTCCTGGGCCTGCTCCTGGGCGCCTGGGTGGACCGTCGACCCGGCAAACGCCAACTCATGCTGCTCGCCGACCTGTTCAGAGCCGCCGTACTGCTCACCCTCCCGATCGCCTACGCCCTCGACACCGTCACGCTCGCCCAGCTGTACACGGTGGCGCTGCTGACCGGCGCGGCGGCGGTGGTGTTCAACACGGCGTACTCGTCCTTCTTCGCCCACCTCGTGCCGCCGGAGTCGTACGTCGAGGCGAACAGCAAACTCAGCGCGAGCAGGTCGGTGTCCTTCATCGCCGGTCCCGCGGTCGGCGGTGGTCTCGTCCAGGCACTGACGGCACCGGTCGCGGTGATCGCGGACGCGCTGTCGTTCGTGGCGTCGGCAATCCTGGTCGGACGTACGCGAGTTGACGAACCAGTGCCAGTTCAAGTGCCAGTTCAAGTTCCTGTTCCTGTTGCTACGACGTCGGCCGGCCCTTCGCTGCTGCGGCGCGCGAGGGAGGGGCTGACCTTCGTGATCCACGAGCCCGTCATGCGCGCGGGCCTGCTCTGCACCACGACCGTCAACTTCTTCACGTTCCTGTCGGGCACGGGCCTGCTCGTGCTGTTCGCCGACCGGGTGCTCCAACTGTCGCCCGGCGCCATCGGGTTGGCGTTCGGGTTGGGTGCGACGGGCGGACTCCTGGGCGCGGTGGCATCCCCGGCGATCGCCCGCCGGATCGGCATCGGCCGCAGCATCGTCGTAGGCGCCGTCCTGTTCCCGGCCCCCTTCGCCCTCATCGCGGCGGCGACCGGCCCGAGTTGGGCCTGTCTCGGCACCCTGGGCGCGGCCGAGTTCCTCTCCGCCTTCGGCGTGATGCTCCTCGACGTCAACCTCAACTCCCTCCAGACCTCGGTGGTCCCGGACGGCCTCCGCAGCCGCGTGGCCGGTGCCTACAGCACGGTCAACTACGGGATACGTCCGCTGGGGGCGCTGGTCGGCGGTGAACTGGCCACGCTGGCGGGCCTGAGAGTGATGCTGATGGTCGCCGCGGTCGGGGGAGCGTTGTCGGCGGTGTGGTTGGTGGCTTCGCCGATACCGGGGATACGGGTGCTGAAGCCGGCGTCCGACCAGTCCTGAGCGGCTCGCGCGCGCACGCCCAGGACCGGGACCGGGGCCCTACCCGGTCAACTCGCTCAGCCCGCGCAGAGCTTCACGTTCACGGTGTCGCCCGTTTTCACGATCTTCGGGGCGTGGGGGGTCACCTCGACCACCGAGTCCGGCTTGCAGCCCGGGCTGTTCACGCTGCTCACCGTGCCGAGCTTGATGCCGCCCTTGAGGAATTGCCCCTTGGTCGTGCGCAGGTCCGTGCCCGTGAAGTCGACGGCGACGGGGCCTCCCCCCTTGCCGAAGTCCAGCAGCAGGATGGCCTTCTTGTCGTCGGAACCCTTGGTGGTCGCCGTGGTCATGGGCTTCTCCGCCGTCGTCGGCGAGGTGCCGCCCGTCATGGACGCCAGGGCCGTGCCGCCGCCCGCCACGATCAGGGCGGCGGCGACACCGGCGATGAGGGTGGCGCGCCTGCGGCGGGTGCGGTGGACCATGTCGGCCGTGTCGAAGGCCGGAGTGGCGGTGGAGTGCGCGAAGTCGTTCATGGCGTTGATCAGTTCCTCTTCGAAAGGTGTGCAGCCGGAGGACCGCGGGTCGTGCGAACTCATCGGGTTCCTTCCGTGAGCTGCTGCGATGAAGGGGTGGAGAGCGCGGGAAACTGGCTTCTCAACCGGTCGATTCCACGAGCCAGTTGGGAACGGACGGTGCTCTGCGAGATCTTCAGGTCGGCCGCTATCTCGGCGTCGGACAGATCGTGGAAGTACCGCAGCACCACCACCGTCCGCATCCGCATGGGCAGTTGCTGAAGGGCACGGACCAACTGGTCCCGGCTGTCGATCCGTCCGTACTCGTCGCCCGGCGCGGCCGGCTCGCCGTCCACCGGGTGCTGAGCCGTACGGCGGAATCGTCGCCAGCGGTCGTTGGCGAGGTTGACCATGATCCGCCGTACGTACGCGTCCGGGGCGTCCTTGGCGCTGATGGTGCGCCACTTGCGGCAAGCCCGCTCCAGGGTCTCCTGGACCAGATCCTCCGCCGCGTCGCGGCTGCCCGTCAGGACCAGCGCGCCCCGGAACAGCGCGGCCGACCGGGCGGCGACGAATCCATGGAAGTCCCCCTCCAGCGAACCGACTCCGGTGCGCCCCGCGCCCGTTGCCCACTTGGCTGCCAGATCCACACGCTCCTCCCTTCCTGTCACCCCTCCTCGACGGGAAAGCCCACGGATCTGCTGCACGGCCCTGACGTGACCTGGGTCACGCCATCGAGATCCTCCTCGTCAGCAGGGCCGCCCCCAGCCCCGCCACGGCCAGCGACGCCAACGCCAACCGCAGGCTCGTCGCCCCCGCCAGCGCGTACGGCAGTCCGGGGTGCACGAGCCCAACTCCCGCCCCCAGCACGACCGTCAGGAGCGACACCTGCACGAAGACCCGGCGCCCCCACCTCGACACGAAGCGATCGCCCACCAGCCGCCCGACGAGGATCGCCACGGTGAAGCACGTGTACGTCGCCGCGCCGAGCGCCGCCCCCTCGTCCAGATAGTCGGCCGTGAACACCGAACTCCACTGCGAGGCCGCGCCCTCGACGAAGGACGCCAGGAACGCGACGGCGGCCAGCAGCACCAACTGCGGTGCGAAACGGTGCCGCAGCGACCGGCGGCGTCGCTCCGCCGCCACCTCCTCGTCCGGCAGGCGCCCGCCCATGATCAGCAGCAGCACCCCAAGTACCGTGCTGCTCACCGCCAGTTGGACCCGCGGTGACACCCCGCCCGCCGCGGGCCAGCACACCGCCAGACCCAGCACCAGCGCCGGGAGTGCCGAAGCACCCGCCAGCACAGGCGCGTTGAGCAGCGCCAGCCCGGTCGCGGACAGGCACAGCAACCGGGTGCTCACCCGCCCGATCAGCACGGTGACCAGAGTCAGCGCGACCAGATCCCCACGGCCGACGTGCTGGACACCACGCCCCACCGCGCGGTGTCCAGCCCCACCCGGTCGCGGATCGCCGGGATACGCGCCATCCAACTGCCCTGTGTGCAGCCGGGGATGATGAAGACCAGGCTGACCGCGAGAGGGGCCCGTAAGCCGGACGGGACCGCCGTCGCGGTCACCCGTTCACCCCCGTGTAGTGGCCCAGACTCCACCGCCACAGCAGCCGCGCCGCGAGATACAGCAGCAGGCCTACGAGGGGTGAGCTCGCCGCCAGCCAGTACGGCACCCCGATGTCGTGGCCGTGCCCGGTCAGTACGGCGGCCGGGAGGAAGGCGACGAAGGCGAGCGGAAGGCCGTAGGTGAGGAAGCCGCCCACCGCTCGGGGCAGGACGTTGAGCGGGTAGTTGCCGAAGGTGCCGAGGAGGTCCTCCACCCAGCGGCTCCAGTAGTCCGCGGACGGGAAGCGCAGGGAGGCGGCGGCCACGGTCGTGAAGAGGGCCGCCTCCAGGAGCATGCCGCCCAGCAGCGCGGCGATCAGGTACGCGACGCGGCCCGCCGTCCAGTCCAGGTGGCTGCGGCTGAGCGCGCCGACCATCAGCCCGCCCGCCACCGTGAGGTCGCCGATCGCGTTGGTGGGGAAGTACTCCAGCTGGGCCTGGCGGTGGACCGGCATCGGGCGCACCAAGTAGATGTCGATACGGCCCTCTTGGATGTACCGGCCGATGCCGTGCATCCGGCCCAGGAACAGCACCATCAGCCCGTGCGCCATCATCCGTGTCGCCGGGATCAGCAGCACGTCCGAGCTGTCCCAGCCGCCCATCCCGGAGAACCGGGTGAGCAGCACGGTCGCGAACACGATCACCGACACCTGCCAGATCGCGCCGATCGCGATCATCAGCAGGAACTCGGTGCGATATTCCAGCTGGGCACGGAAGTTGAGGCGCGTGATGCGCCAGACGATCCGGACGGCTTTCACTCGCGTCAACCTCCTTGGGCCACGACTCGACGGGCGGCGCGCCGCCACAGGAACCGGGTGAACAGGGCCAGGGACGCCACCCACACCGCCTGTAGGGCGAGTTGGGCCCACGCGTCGGACAGCGGGATACGGCCCACGTAGATCGAGAGCGGCACGCTGAGCGTCGCCTGGAACGGCAGGAAGCGGCTCATCGTGATGAACCAGTCCGGGAAGAACCACAGCGGCGCGTACACCCCGGACAACAGGTTCTGCGCGAAGATCAGGATGAGCATCGCGGCCCCGTTGCGGAGCGTCCAGAAGCACAACTGGTCGATGAGGAGCATGACGTAGTACAGGACGAGCTGGCCCAGCAACATGCTCAGCGCGAACACCCCTGCCACGGAAGGTGACTTGGGGGGTTCCACGACTCCGGTCGCGAGGCAGACGACATAGCCGGTCAGCGCCCAGGCCAGGCCGTACATCTGCTCGCCGAACGCCCGCAGCGCGTAGTACCGCTGGGGCGGCAGCGGGCGCAGATACCAGTAGATGATCGTGCCGAAGTGCATGTGCTGAAGGACCGCGTCCCGGCCCGAGCGCTGGTCCAACTCCCGCAGCCGGGAGGCGAGTACGGCCATGACGGCGTACGTCACCGCCTGGTCGCGGGTGAGTCCGGCGGTGGTGCCGGTCTGCGAGTACAGGCCGCGCCACAGGGACGCCACCAGGACCACCTGCACGGTGAGGCGGAGCAGGGCGGCGGTGATGCGGGGCGGGGCGAGCAGTTCGCCGAGCGGGGTGACACGGGCGGCGCGCCAGGCGTGCAGGGCGGCCATCTCAGGCCTCCTCGGCCGGCGGCCCGGCCTGGACGTAGGCGGCCCGCATCACGTCCTCCAAGTCGGCCTCGTCCATGGCGACTTCGGTCACCTCGTAGCGCTCGATGACCTGCTTCAGCGCCTGATGAACGGTCGGCCCCTCGGTCCCGTCCGGGCCGAACACCACCTGCGGGCCGTCCCGCCGCACCAGCGCGATGCCGGGCAGCGGTACGACCTCGGCGTGCGTGTCGGCGAGGGTCGCGCGGATCTGCCAGGTCGAGCCGAACGTGCGGCGGATCTCGTCGAGGGTGCCGTCCAGGACCAGCCGGCCGTGGTTGATGAGGACGACCCGCTCGGCGAGCCGGGCGACCTCGGTCATGTCGTGCGTGGTCAGCAGGACCGTACGGCCGCGCTCCTCCACCTGGTGCCGCAGGAACTCCCGCACCTGCTCCTTCACGACCACGTCCATGCCGATGGTCGGCTCGTCGAGGAAGACGACCGGCGGATCGTGCAGCAGGGCGGCGGCCAGGTCACAGCGCACGCGCTGGCCGAGGGAGAGATGGCGGACCCGGGTGTCCCAGAAGGTGGACAGTTCGAGGAGGTCGTCGAACTCCCGCAGCCGCGCCGCGTGTTGGGCCTGCGGCACCTCGTAGATGTCCCGCAGGATCGCGAACGACTCGCGTACTGGCAGGTCCCACCACAATTGGGTGCGCTGCCCGAACACCGCTCCGATATTACGGGCGTTGCGCTCCCGTTCCTCGTACGGCACCACACCCGCCACCCGCGCCTCGCCGGAGGTGGGCCGGAGAATACCGGTGAGGATCTTGATGGTGGTGGACTTGCCGGCGCCGTTCGGGCCGAGCAGGGCGAGGAGTTCACCCGGGGCGACGTCGAACGTGACGTCGGAGACGGCGTACTTGGGCACGCGCTTCGGGTTGACGAGGGAACGCAGACCGCCGACGAAGCCCGGGCGGCGGACAGTTGTGTGGAAGGTGCGGGACAACCCCCGGACCTCGATGCTGCTCGCGCTCACTGGATCGACCTTCGGGTGAGCCGGAACAGTGCGTTCATGATGCGGACCTCCTCGTCAGTCGGATCAGCCGGACGGTCGCCAACAGCGACGCGCCCGACAACACGGTCAACAGCCAGGGCACCGCGTGGATCCCGGAGGCCTCGATCCCGACGCCGAGCAGCGGTGGAGCCGCCACCCCACCGACGTTCGAGGCCGCGATCACCCACGCCCCGGCGCGCCTGGCCTGGGGGAGCGCCGAGTTGAGCCACGAAAGGCCCGTCGGAAATACCGGCGCGATGAACAAGCCAACACCGGCGTACGCCACCGGTGCCACTCCTTTAACCAGCGTCAACAGCAGACACACCGTCATCCCGGCCGCGCACACCGCGAGGATGCGCTCGGGGGCGTAGCGCGTCGTGATCGGTACGACGAGGAAACGGCCGGCCGTCATCATCAGCCAGTAGACCGAGGTCGCGGATGCGGCCACGGTGGCGGTGTAGCCGACCGTCTCCAGATGTGTCGGCTCCCAGCCGCCGACGCCCGCCTCCACGGCCACGTTGAGGATGTAGAGGACGAGGAAGCCGACGAGGACTCGGGACAGCCCAAGGGATCTGACTTTCGTCGTCGCTGGTGGGGCGTCAGATACACGTGTACGTACGCCACTTGAGCCCGCAAACACCAGCACCGCCGCCAGCACGGCGCACGCTCCGAACGCGTACGGGTAGTCGTCCGGGCCGAGCCAGGCGATGACCGCCGGGCCGAGCACCGCGCCGATGCCGAAGTGCGCGTTGAGTACGTTCAGCATGGCGGTGGAACGGTTGCCGAAGCCGACGGCGAAGAGTTGGTTGAGGCCGTAGTCGATGCCGCCGAAGCCGAGGCCGCCGAGGAACGCGGCGGTGAGCGCGAGGGGCCAGTTCGGGGCGAGTGCGAATCCGGCCGCGCCCGCCGCCATCAGGCCGTAACTCCACGCCAGCAGTGCCCTGTTGCTGATCCGGGAGTGGATCGAGTTGAAGGCGAGGACACCGGCCACCCCGCCCGCGAAGTGCAGGCTCAGGCCGAGACCCGCGCCGGACGGGGAGAGCCCGAACTCGTGGCGCAGGCCCGGGACCGCCGGGCCGTAGAGGGCCTGGAGCATGCCGATGAGGATGAAGCCGACGCAGGACGCGACCGCGGCCGACCGGGCGAAGAGCCGGTCGGCCGCAGGCGATTTCGTGACTATGTCACTCAACTGGTCTCCGGGGTTTTTGCGAACACGAAGGAGAACTCGGTGGGTTGGGCGTTCAGGAAGTACTGCGGGAGCGGGCCCGGTCCGCAGGACTGCGAGCCGATGCCGTGCTGGGCGTGGTCGAGGTTCACCCAGACAGTGCCGCCGGGGGCGAGGTCGGTGCGGTGGGTGGCCGCGTCGAGCTGCTCCGTCGTCCAGCGGCGGGCGGTGAACCAGAACTCCGGGTCGCCGTCGATGCGCAGCCCGCCGATCTCCGCCCAACGGACGTCCGGGCGGGCGCCGTTCTCCTGCGGGCGGACGTAGGGGGTCTGGAGATCGTCGACCGTGGACTCCCAACGGCCCAGCATCGAGGCCGACTTGGTGTCCGGGTATCCCTCGCCGGGACCACCGCCGAACCACTTCACGCGGTCGGCGCTCGCGTCGAGGCCGAAGCGGACACCGAGCCTCGGCAGCGGGAACGTCCAGTTGCCTTCGGGTGCCACGGACACCGTCAGCCGTAGTCGCGAGCCGTCGGAGGTCCAGCGGTACACCGTGGCGAGGCCCACCTCCCAGGCGGCGGGTGCCACCCGGGTGCGGACGGTCAGCGCGTCCTCGCTCAACTCCACGCCGTCCAGGCGGTGTCGCATGCGGTGCAGGCCGAACTTGCGCCAGAGCAGGCCGAAGCGGACGTCGGTCTGCCAGGACGCGCCGTCGTCGTTGTCAGTGGGCGCCCGCCATACGTCGAGGCGAAGACCGGTGAGGTCGACCGCGCCGATCGTCTTCAGTTCGCCTGTGCGCGCGTCGAAGGTGGCCGGGCCGAGGGTGATCCGTCGATCGGCGAGTACCGGACCGGCGAGAGCGGAGACGGACGGCAACGGGCTTGCTGTGACCGGGAATTGGCCCCAGCCGATGACATGGCCGATGGCACCCCATGCGGTGTCGGACGCCAGCGACGCCCGTACCGTCCACTGGGATTCGGTGCCGTCGGACTCCGTGGGCGGTTCGGGCAGTTTGACGTCGGCGGACTCGCCGGGTGCGAGTGACGGCACGGTGAGGGTGCCCGACTCGACTGTCTCGCCGTCCACTTGGTACGACCACGTGAAGGCCAGGGCGGAGAAGTCGGCGAAGTCGTACGCGTTGGTGATGCGTACGGTGCCGTCCGCGCCGTCGCCGGTGATGCGGACCGGCTCGATCACCTTCTTGTACTCGATCAGGCCGGGGGAGGGGGTGCGGTCCGGGAAGACCAGGCCGTCGCAGACGAAGTTCCCGTCGTGCAGCTCCTCGCCGAAGTCACCGCCGTACGCGAAGCCGTAGCGCTCGTCCTTGATGCCGTGGTCGATCCACTCCCAGACGAAACCGCCCTGGAGTCGGTCGTACGACTCGAAGAGGCGCTGGTAGTCGGTGAGTCCGCCGGGGCCGTTGCCCATGGCGTGGGCGTACTCGCAGAGGATGAAGGGGAGTTGGCGGCGTTTGTGGGTGCCGCCGTCCAGGTCCCGGCCGATGCGCGCGACCTCGGCGTGGTCGGCGTACATCCGTGAATAGACGTCCGTGTCACGGCAGTCGATGTCGCCCTCGTAGTGCACGAGGCGGGAGTCGTCGCGGGCGTGGATCCACTCGGACATGGCCGTGAGGCCGCGACCGGTACCGGCCTCGTTGCCGAGCGACCAGATGACGATCGAGGGGTGGTTCTTGTCGCGTTCGACCATGCGGGCGGCGCGGTCGAGGAGGGCCAGGGTCCAGCGGTCGTCGTCAACGGGGTTGTCGCGCCAGGCCTGTTCGGTGAAACCGTGGGTCTCCAGGTCGCACTCGTCGATGACCCAGAGGCCGTACTCGTCGCACAGGTCCAGGAAGTCGGGGTGCGGCGGGTAGTGCGAGGTGCGGACGGCGTTGACGTTGTGCCGCTTCATCAGCAGCACGTCCTCCCGCATGGTCTCCAGGTCGAGGGCGCGGCCCTTCTCCGGGTGCCATTCGTGGCGGTTGACGCCCTTGAAGAGGATCGCCTTGCCGTTGACCTTGATCAGGCCGTCGGAGAGTTCGACTGTCCGGAAGCCGATGCGCAGCGGGAGGCGCTCGCCCTCGGTGGTGAGCAACCCCTCGTACAGGTACGGGGTTTCGGCCGTCCACGGCTGCACCGGCACGGTGACCGGCTCGCCGGTCGCGACATCGATGTCCAGGGCCGGCACGGTGATCCGGCCGTCGACGTCGGAGTCGACGCGCAGGGTGCCCGTACCACCTGTGTGGTCGTAGGAGGCGTGCACGAAGAAGTCGAGGGCGCTGCCCGGCGGGCGGTGCAGCAGGGTGACGTCACGGAAGATGCCGGGCAGCCACCACTGGTCCTGGTCCTCCAAGTACGAGCCCGCCGACCACTGGTGGACGCGGACGGCGAGCACGTTGCCGCTCGGTTTGAGCAGGTGTCCGACCGCGAACTCGTGCGGCAGCCTGGAGCCCTTGAACTCGCCGAGGTCCGTGCCGTTCAGCCAGACCCGGGCGCAGGACTCGACGCCGTCGAAGCGCAGCACCGCCCCGCCGTCCGAGGGCCACTCGGACGGCAGGGCGAAGGTGCGGAGGTGATCGCCGGTCGGGTTCTCGGTCGGGACGCGGGGCGGGTCGACCGGGAAGGGGTAGAGGTGGTTGGTGTAGATGGGGGAGCCGTGACCCTGGAGGACCCAGTGGCCGGGGACCGTGACCTCGGCCCAGTCCCCGGCGTCGTAGTCCTCCTCGGCGAACGAGTCGTCCTCGGCGTCGGCCGTCGCCGACACACGCAGGCGCCAACTGCCGTTCAGTGACAGTGACTTCGTGTCCGGGGACGCGTACCGGGCGCGGGGCGGGAGGGCTCCGCTGCCCGGCGAGACGTCCTCGATGTAGTCGGCGACGGTGCTGGAAGTCATCGGTCTCCAGGTCGTGAGATGCGGGTGTCAGCCCTTGATGCCGGTCTGCGCGATGCCCTGGACCAGCCAGCGCTGGAGGAAGAGGAACACGAACACCAGGGGCAGGATGGAAACTGCGGTGGCCATGAAGATGAGGTGGAAGTTGACGGTCTGGTTCGTGATGAACGACGACAGGGCGATCTGCACGGTCCAGGAGTTCGGGTCCTGGCCGATGACCAGCGGCCAGAGGAAGGCGTTCCAGCCGCTGATGAAGGTGATCGTGGCGATCGCCGCGAAGAAGTTCAGCGAGTTGGGCACGACGATCCGCCAGTACGCGCCCCAGTAGCCGAGCCCGTCCACACGCGCCGCCTCCTCCAACTCCTTGGGGAACCCCAGGAAGTACTGCCGGAAGAGGAAGCAGGTGAAACCACTGAAGAGGCCCGGGATGATGAGGCCCCGGTAGGTGTCGACCCAGCCGAGCGACGAGACGAGGACGAAACTCGGCACGAAGGTAACGGCTGTGGGGACCATCAGGGTCGCCAGGACGACGTAGAAGACCTTGTTGGAGTGCTTGTACGGGATGCGGGCCAGGCCGTAGCCGGCCAGCGAGCAGACCAGGAGGGTGCCCACGGTCATCAGGACGGCGACGACCGTGGAGTTCCACAGGGCGCGGCCGAACTGGACGGTCTGGTCGTCGAAGAGCTCGGAGATGTTGCCCCACTGGAACGAGGGCAGCAGCCGCCAGTTCTCGCCGGTGATCTCCGCGTCCGTGGAGAGGGCGTTGCGGAGGATCAGGTAGAAGGGGATCAGGAAGAGCAGGGCGGCGACGCTGACGGCGAGGTACAGGCCCGTGTTGCCGAGGACGCCGCCGCGCTTCTTCCGCTTCTTGTTCAACTGCGGTGCGGTGGTGGTCACTTGCCCTCCTCACCCCTTCCGAAGCCCATGATCTTGCCCTGGGCGAGCGTGACGATGCAGATCAACAGGGACAGGATGACCGCGCCCGCGCTGCCCGCGCCGTAGTCCTGGTTCGTGCCGAGAGCCGCCTTGTAGAGCTCCATGAGCGGGGTCTGCGCCCAAGTCGCCTTGGTGGTGATGAGGTTGTAGAACTCGTCGAACGCTTGGTACGCGGCGATGAGCAGCAGCAGGATCACCGCGGTGGAAGTGGCGCGGAGTTGGGGCAGGGTGATGTACCAGAACGTCTGCCAGCCCCGTTTGGCGCCGTCGATCTCGGCGGCCTCGTACAGCTCGGCCGGGATGTTCTGCAGCGCCGCGAGGAACAGGATCATGTAGAAGCCGGACTGGATCCACAGCCGCAGGCTCACCAGCACCACCCAGTACCAGGGCGGGCTCGGGTTGGACAGATAGGCGATGTTGTCGACGCCGAACCAGCCGAGGACGGTGTTCGCCAGGCCGAAGCGGACACCGGTGAAGAGGGACATCTTCCAGATCAGCGCGGCGGCGACGTACGAGACGGCGGTCGGCAGGAAGAACACCGACCGGAAGAACGCCCGCATGAACCGGAGTTGGTTCACCAGCAGCGCCAGACCCAGCGACAGTGCCCATGTGGTCGGCACGATGAACGCGGCGAAGACCGTGAACGTCAGCAGCGAATCAGGGAAGTTGCTGTTGGTCAGGATCTGCTTGTAGTTGTCGAAGCCGATGAAATGGCTCGGCGTGACGGTGTAGCGGGCGTCGAAGAAGCTGAGCCAGATGCTCCATCCGATGGGGACGAAGACGAAGATCACCAGGCCGATGAGGAAGGGGCCGGTGAAGAGCCAGAAGTTCAGGGTGGCGTTGGACCGCAGGCCCCGCCGCGGCCGGGCCTGGGAGGCCTTGGCCGGGGCGGGTTGGGCGACCCCGCGCGTGGTGGTGGTCGACATGTCGTGTTCCGTCCGCCGGCCTATCCGAACAGCTTCTTGAGCTCGACATTGACCTTCTTGTCGCAGGCGTCGAGCGCGGCCTCAGGGTCGCCGCCCTTGCGGACACTGGACGCGATCACGTCGTTGAGGGCGGTGATCATCGTCTGGTCCCAGGCGATGTTGTCGAAGTGGCCGTAGTCGGTGAAGAGCTTGACGGCCTCGGCCGGCAGGCCCGACTTGAGCTTGGTGGCCTGCGCGGCGATCGAGCTGCGCGGCGGGACGTGGAAGCCGTACGAGAGTGCCCAGTCCTCCTGGTACTTCTTCTGCTCGATCCACAGCCACTTCACGTACGCCTTGGCCGCCTCGACGTTCTTGCCCTTGGCGTTGACGAACATCGACCAACCGCCGTTGGTGACCGACAGCTTGCCGTTGTCGCCGACCTTCGGGAACGGGAAGATGCCGAGGTCGTCACCGAGCGCCTTCTGCATGGCCGGCATGGACCACAGGCCGCCCCACTGGATGGCGCACAGGCCCTGGTTGAGCGAGGACGGGTCCCACCAGTCGGTCGGCGCGTCGAGGAGCACATGGCCGCTGGTGAACAGCTGGCGGAGTTGCTTGAGGCCCTGGACGACGGCGTCCGTGTGGTAGGCGATCTGGTTGTTCGCGTCAAGGGTGTCGGCACCGGCCGACCAGATCAGGTTGCCCTGGACCGGTGTGAAGTCGTTGCCGAGGTCGATGCCCTTGACCTTGCTGGTGGTCAACTTGGCGGCGGCTTCCAGCAGTTCGTCCAGCGTGGTCGGGACCTCGACCTTGGCCTTCTCCAGCATCGACTTGCGGTAGTAGAAGAACTGCGGGTCGTCGATCATCCGGACCCCGTAGATCTTGCCGTCCACGGTGTGCGAGTTGATGTCGGCCGGGTTGAAGTCGTCCTTGACCGGATCGATGATGTCGCTCAGGTCGGCCACCTGGCCGCTCTTGACCAGCTGCAACTGTGGGTGGAACTCGAAGACGTCGGGCGCCTGCTTGGTGAGCAGGGACGAGAAGAGCTTGGCCTCGAAGTTGGTGCCGGTGATCCAGGTGGTGGACACGTTGGCCTTCGAGTAGGCCTTGGCGTACCGCTTGATGGCCTGTTCGGTGCCCGCCTCGCCGTAGGCGTGGAAGAACTGGACGAGGTTCGTGCCCGAACCGGAGCCCCCGCCCCGCCCGTTGTTGCCGCCACAGGCGGCCAGGGTGCCGGCCGCGGCCATCCCTGCGGCCGCCCGGAATATCGATCGTCGGGACCAGTTGCTGTTGCTCATTGCCGACATGGTGACGTCCTTGTCTCTCGCGCGGCTGCGGCTCCACGGCTCCACGGCTGAGTGGCGGCCGGTGGCTCAAATCGAGGTGCGGAGCGGGACGTTAACCTTCGCCTAAGCCTTCGGCAAGGGGTTGGACGAAGTCTGTTCGAAGCGTTGTGTAGCGTTCGGGATACCGGACGTGACGAAGGCGCGGGCCGCCGTGAAGGCGACCCGCACCCCGCACTCAGGTGGTCATTACACCTTCGACCAGGCCTCGTTGGCCCCGCCGTTGCAGCTGTAGAGGATCACCTTGCTGCCGTCCGCAGTCGCCTGCCCGCTCACGTCGAGGCACTTCCCGGACGCCTCGCTGAGGATCTGTCCGTTGCCGTTCAGCAGCCATCGTTGGCCGGGATCACCCGTGAAGTCGGCGGCGGTCGTCAGCCCCGAACTCCCCACCGTCAGATACCCGTTGGCGCTCTTCAGGCCGCCCTTCGCGTCGTACGACCATGTCTGCTCGGCCCCGCCGGTGCAGGTGCCGAGCGCGGCCCCTGAGGTGTCCGCCGTCAGGCACTTGCCGGACTGCTTGCCCTGGAGGGCACCGGTGACGGCCGTCGAACTCCCGTGTCCCTTACCGCCCTTGCTGTTCTTCTGGTCGAAGACGTACGTCGTGATCGAGCGGGCCGCGAGGCTCGTGGACACCGTGGAGCCGCTCACGTCCGGCTTCGCGACCTTCGCCCAGTTCTCCGTGGCCGACGTCCGGACCGCCTGCGTCGCCCGCACCGGAACCTTGCTGTTGAAATGCAAATTCAGCGAAGTGTCGGTCGTGTTCTGGTTGTTGACCACGACGACCCACTTGCCGTCCCGGTCGTACGAGCTCACCTCGACACCGCTCGGCGCACCCGTCACGTTGTGCGCGACGGAGCCGGGCCGCACGAACTTGCTGTACTGGCCGAGCGCGTAGTACCGCTTGGTGAAGTACAGCGCCTGGTTGCCGTTCGTCGCATAGTCGGGGTCGTAGTAGACCAGCCCGTCGTTCCAGCCGACGTCGTTGCGTGCGGCCGGGTCCGTGCCGTAGCCGCTGGCGAGCGCCACCCACCACTGGAACGCCGAGTCGTGCGAGGTCGCGAAGTCCTTGTAGACGATGCGGGACATGAGCAGGGCGTTGTCGATCGTCGGGTCGTACTCCTGGTTCCAGCCCGTGCCGCCCTTTCCGAAGCAGCAGATCTCGGTGGCCCAGGAGGTCTTGCCGACCGTCTTCGCCGTCTCGTAGACATTGCCCAACTGGCCGTCGTTCGGGTTGTTGTACGTGTGATGCGCGAGCTTCGACACGTACTGCGCGGTGTCCGGCTGGGAGATCCACTGCGGGACCTCGGTGGAGAAGCTGACCGTGCTGCTCGACTCGTCGGCGATGATGCTCGTCTTCTGGTGCCGGGCCTGCTGCTCGGCGCCCAACGCCCGCACGATGTCGTCGCGTTGGTCGACGGTGACCTGCATGCCCTCCTGGCCGCAGTCGCCGAAGGTGTTGTTGGGCTCGTTGAAGGGGCTGATGTAGTCGAACCTCGCGCCCTGCTTCGCGAAGTGGGCGGTGACGTCGGCGATGTACTTCGCGTAGTCGCTCTCGTTCTCCGGCTTCAACTGGCCGCCGCAGCTCTGCCCGTTGGTCGTCCACTGTGCGGGCGCGCTGTTGACGAAGCCGATCAGGTCCTGCACGCCGTACTGCGCGGCGTACTTGAGGAACGTCCGACCGCCCTTGTCCTTGCTCCAGTCGTAGGTGCCGTCGGCGTTGAGGAAGTCCTGGGCGGCACGGGCGGGGGTGGTGACCGCGGTGCCGCCACCGCCGATGTTGTAGCGGTAGGAGGACAGGTCCAACCCCTGCTTGGAGAACAGGAGTTGGGCCACCCGAGCCTGGACCGCGGGCGTGAAGTTCTGGAGGTCGTTGACCCACCAGGCGCCGGATGCGCCGATGTTGTCGATGGTCTGGGCCGCGTGGGGGGAGACTTCGGCCGGTGCGACGCCGTCGGCGTTCGCGGGCGGCGCGGAGAGCAGGGCCCCGGTGACAGCGAGCGCGGCTGCCGCTGTCGCGAGGATCGTTCTCCTGGGGTGGGGGTGAGTCACGTGCATCCCTTCCGTCGTCATGAAGGTGGTGCGATACGGCTCCTCGTGATCTTCTTGCCGGCCCTCTGCCCGACCGACTGAAGTGCCCCTTCGAGCGCGAACGTTGCCGCGCCCAGGCACGCCGGGTCGGTGAGGATGGGGGAGAGGACGATCCGGGTGGCGGCGAACGGCCGCCTGAGCGCGTGCCGTTGGACGGCCTCGCGCACCTCGTGCAGCAGGGGCTCACCGAGCCTGCGGGCGACCCAACTGCTGAGCACGACGACTTCGGGGTTGAGGATGTTCACCAGGTTGGCGATGCCCGCACCGATGTAACGGGCCGTCTCCCGGACGACCTTGAGGGCCACGGGGTCGTTCGCCTCCGTGCCGTGGGCCAGGGCGTCGATGGTGGCCGTCTGGTCCTCGGGGTGCAGCAGCGGGCTGTCCGGGCTCAACTCCCTTAGGTTCAGCATGATTCCGGGCGCGCCGACGTACGCCTCGACGCAGCCGTGGTTGCCGCAGCGGCACAGCCGCCCGTCCAGGACGAGCGTCGTATGGCCCCACTCGCCGGCGCTGTTGCTCACCCCCCGGTACAGCGCCCCGCCGAGCGCGAGCCCCGCGCCGACGCCGGTCCCGAGGTTGACCACCACCGCGTCCCCGCGTCCGCGCGCCGCCCCGAACCACATCTCGGCGACCGCGCCGGCGCGCAGCGGGTTGTCCAAGTACAGGGGATAGGCGATCACTTCGGACAGCAGGTCGAGCAACGGCACGTCGTGCCAGTCCCAGTTGGGCGCGTACTCCGAGATACCGGTGTCGCGGTCCACCTGGCCCGGCACGCTCACCCCGACGCCCAGCACCCGCGCGCCCTCGATGCCGGCCTGCGCGACCACCGAGCCGACGGCGGCGGCCACATGGCTGACCACCTGCTCGGGCAGGCTCTCGCCGGGGCGCATGTCCTCGTCGGCGCGGGCCAGCACGTTCAGTCCCAGGTCGAAGAGTTCGACATGGACGTACGTCTCCGCTATGTCGACGCCGATCAGCGCGCCCCCCGACGCGTTGACCGCCACGAGACCGCGCGGGCGACCCCCCGCCGAGTCCTCGAAACCGACCTCGGTGATCATGCGGAGGTCGAGCAGCTCACCGACGAGGGTGGCCACCGTGGCCAGGCTGAGCCCGGTGGCGGCGGCCAACTCCTGCCGGGAGGTGGGCGATTCGGCGATGATCTGGCGCAGTACCTCGTAGCGGTTCGCGGTACGGATGTCGCGTGATGTGCGCTTCGGCGGAGTGGCCGCCATCCCTTCCCCCTCGCGTCATGCCGAGGCACGACGGCATCGGCGCGCCGCAAGGCTATGGGCAGCGGCCGACGTTCGACAAGGGGTTAGGAAAGGGGCCATACAAAGTCGCCGCCCAGCCGGCCACACGGTCAGTCGCCCAGCACGTCCCGGACGAAGGAGTTGGCGAACTTGCCTTCCGGGTCGAGGTCCCGCGCCAGCGCCGCGAAGTCGCCGAGCCGCGGATAACGCCCGCGCAGCACCGCCGCCGGAGTGGTGAACACCTTGCCCCAGTGCGGCCGCGCGTCGAAGGCATCGAGTGCCTCCTCCAGCCGTCGCACCACGGGGAGCACGCGCTCCGTGTCCTCGATCCAGGTGAAGTGCAGGGCGACCGTGTCCCGCCCGTACGAGGGGCTCATCCACTGCGCGTCGGCGGCGACCGTCCGCACCTCGCAGATCTGCAGTACACCGGCGACCGTCTCCCGGATGCCGTCGACCGCATACAGCGCGTCGACCGCGGCCGACCGCGGCAGCAGGTACTCCGATTGCAGCTCCGCGCCGCTGCTCGGGGTGAACTCCGCCCGGAAGTGCGGCAGTCGCTCGTGCCACGGTCCCGCCACGCCGAGCTGCTCGGTGGTGTTGACCGCGGGCATCCCCGGCACCGGGTGCAGCGCCACGGTCGCGGGCGTCGCCCACGGGAAGTCGACCGGCGGCTGGTCGGTGCGCCGCTTCAGCCACACCTGCCCGAAGCGTGGCTCCCGCCAGTCGGTGAACAGACTCACGCTGTACGCCGATGCCGCCACCGTCTCGAAGTCCAGCCCGGCGAGCGGGAGTTCGGTGAAGACGTACTGCTCGACCTCGAAGGCAGGCTCCAGGTCGAGAGTGAGGGAGGTGACGACTCCGAGCGCGCCGAGGGAGGTCACAGCGCCGTCGAAGCGGTCGTCGCCGCGCGCGATCGTGACGGTGGAACCGTCCGCCGTGACGATCTCGACCTCGCGGACGGCCGAGGCGAGCGAGCCGTTGCCGACGCCCGAGCCGTGCGTGCCGGTCGCCACCGAACCGGCCACCGAGATGTGCGGCAGGGACGCCATGTTGGGCAGCGCGAGGCCGTGCGCGTCCACCCGGCGGGCCAGCTCGGCGTACCGGACGCCGCCCGACACCCGTACCGTACGGGCGGCCGTGTCGACGTCGAACTCGGGCGGCAGCGCGGCGATCGACAGCAGGGTGCCGTCGGGGCCCGGCTCGGCGATCTCGTTGAAGGAGTGGCCGCTGCCCAGCACCCGTACCCGGGCGCTCTCGGCCACGAGGGACCTGAGGGCGTCGGGTGTGCGCGGGCGGTGGAGTTCCTTCGCCGCGTAGGTGATGTTGCCGGCCCAGTTGGTGACCGTCTCCGTCATCCCTGTCGTCCCTCCGGGTGCGTGCGTTTTCCCTGACCTTCTCATCCGCCGACGGCGAGTGCGGATTTCGTCGGCTTAGGTCGATGAAAGTGACGTGATGGTCAATCTGTAGCCTATGTCCTGCGATATCGGTAGCCTCTGCTGTCATGACCGCCCCGCGCCCCGTCACCGACCCGCTCCCCGTGAACAACCGCACCCGACACCGTCGCCTCGCCGACCAGGGCAGCCTCGACCGTGCCGACCTGGAGGCGATCCTCGACGCCGGTTTCGTCTGTCACCTGGGGGTCGTGATCGAGGGGCGGCCGGTCGTCGTACCCACGGTTTACGGGAGGGACGGGCGGCGGCTGTACTTCCACGGCTCCGTCGCGAGTCGTAGCCTCACGGGCGGAGCCCCCGTGTGCGTCACCGTCACGCATGTCGACGGCCTCGTCCTGGCCCGGTCGGTCTTCGAGCACGGGGTCAACTACCGCAGCGCGATGATCCACGGGGTACCCCACAAGGTCACCGACCCGGAGGAGAAACTGGCCGGCCTGCGCTGCCTCACCGAACACGCCACGCCCGGCCAGTGGTCGTACGCCCGCCTCCCGAACCGCAAGGAACTCGCCGCGACCACCCTCCTCGCCCTCTCCCTGGAGGAAGCCTCGGTCAAGATCCGCACCGGCCCCCCGGACGACGCCGACGGCCCCGACGCGGAGCTGCCCGTGTGGGCGGGCACCCTCCCGCTGACCTCAACCTGGGGCACACCCGTACCGGACCCGGTTCTGCCCCCGGGTATCCCGGTACCGGAGCACGTCGCGAGCCGCGAGGGGACCAGGCACGGCTGACCGGGCAGGGCTGAAGGGACAGGGTTGAGCGGGCAGGGCTGAAGGGGCAGCGATCTCCGCGCCCGTGGCGCTCCCGGGCCGCTGCAGGGCGGTGCCGCCAGGGCCGTATGGCCGCCCGGCTCCGACCCGATCTGACCGTTCCGGCCCGACAGATCCGCTTCGGCTCGCCCGACCTGCCTCAACCCCGCCCACCCCCATGCCCTAAGGGGCGCGGGGAACTGCGCACCCAGCCACAACGCACCCGCACTCCGCATACAACCCGAGCCCCCACCCCCGACCCGACCGCCACAACGCACCCGCACCCCGCAATCAACCCGAGCCCCCACCCCCGCCCCGTCCGCCCGACCAAACCCACCTGAACCTCACCACACCGACCCCCCGCTCCCCCCGCCCAACCGCCGGAGGCATACCGTGAGGAGTCGTACGCCTGAGCAGGGCGACTGAGGCGGGAGGAGATACGGGATGGGCAGCCGCACCGCGCTGGTCGAGGATCTGATGGAGCGCTTTCCGCATGTGCCGCGGGAGGCCGTCTTCAAGGAGGACCTGCTGCGTGGGGGCGTCGCCTTCGACCCGTCGGCGCTCAGCGACAACGAGGGCGGTGAGGTGAAGCCGAAGTCGTACTTCATCTTCTCCTTCGACCACGGGACCCTGCCCGAGTTGGGCGAGGCCGCGCTGCGGCGCCCGCCCGAGGAGATCATCCTCACGGGGGGCCCGTACGACCTGCGACGGACCGTCGTCTCCGTGCGCGTGAACCCGGCCTCGCCCTACCGCGTGGCCTCCGACGAGGACGGCGTCCTCGGGCTCTACCTCGACGGCAAGCGCATTGCCGACGTCGGGGTGCCGCCGATGCCGGAGTACTACAAGCACAAGCTCGCCAACGGGAAGTCCGTCATGGAGGTGGCCCCGACCATCCAGTGGGGCTACCTGATCTACCTGACCGTCTTCCGCGTCTGCCAGTACTTCGGCGCCAAGGAGGAGTGCCAGTACTGCGACATCAACCACAACTGGCGCCAGCACAAGGCCGCCGGGCGGCCGTACACCGGGGTCAAGGACGTGGAAGAAGTCCTCGAAGCGCTGGAGATCATCGACCGGTACGACACCGCGAAGGTGTCCACCGCCTACACCCTCACCGGCGGCGCGATCACCAAGACGGTCGCCGGGCGCGACGAGGCCGATTTCTACGGCCACTACGCCAAGGCCATCGAGGAGCGCTTCCCGGGGCGGTGGATCGGCAAGGTCGTGGCCCAGGCGCTGCCCAAGGACGACGTGCAGCGGTTCAAGGACTACGGCGTGCAGATCTACCACCCCAACTACGAGGTGTGGGACGAGTATCTGTTCAAGCTGCACTGCCCGGGCAAGGAGCGCTACGTCGGGCGTACCGAGTGGCACAAGCGGATTCTCGACTCCGCGGAGATCTTCGGCGCGCGCAATGTCATCCCCAACTTCGTGGCCGGCGTGGAGATGGCGGAGCCTTTCGGGTTCACGACTGTCGACGAGGCCATCGCGTCGACCACCGAAGGGCTGCGCTTCTTCATGTCGCAGGGCATCACGCCCCGCTTCACCACCTGGTGCCCCGAGCCCACCACCCCGCTGGGCAAGGCCAATCCGCAGGGCGCTCCGCTGGAGTACCACATCCGGCTGCTGGAGGCCTACCGCGCGACGATGGAGGACTTCGGCCTCAAGTCCCCGCCCGGATACGGCGAACCGGGCCCCGGCCGCGCCGTCTTCTCCGTCAGCTCCTTCATGGACAGTCTCCCCGCCGAGCCCGCCGAGGAGCCCACGCCTTTGTAAGGTAACGGTGTGGCCAACTCCTGCGACAGGTGAGTCGGGAGAGGCTCGGACACGTACAACTGCACAGAGGCGACTGACAGTCACCGTAATTGAATAGGCGGCTTGTCAGTTGTGTGGGACGCGTGAAAGGCTCTG
This sequence comes from Streptomyces prunicolor, assembly GCF_045162825.1. Classification (NCBI taxonomy): domain Bacteria; kingdom Bacillati; phylum Actinomycetota; class Actinomycetes; order Kitasatosporales; family Streptomycetaceae; genus Streptomyces; species Streptomyces prunicolor. Next base: position 8,647,228 of record NZ_CP108676.1, read on the forward strand.
GCCCTGTCACGAGGCAGCCCCCCTCCAACTTGCTTACTGTCAGAGCTAGTTGGCCGTCATTCGTGGATGCAGGAGACCCATGCCCGACCTGCCGACTCCTCAGGACGCCGCTGAGGCAGCGCTGTTCACCGAGAGCTGGGACGCCGTGCTGTCCTACGCCGACCTGTGCACGTCCGGAGCCGCCTCGGCCACCGAACTGGCCAGCGAGGCCTTCGCACTTGGCATCCAGGAGGCCCGCTCCGCCGGGTCCGGCCCGATGCGCGGACCGGCCCGCCGGGTACTGCCGGTGATACCGCTGCTGCTGACCGCCGTACGGACCACGGCCGCGGCCTGGGAGTTCGCCGGGCGGGGGCACCGGCTCGACCCGGACCTGCGGCTGTGGCTCAACTCGGAGAAGGCGGCCCGCTATCACGGCATGCCGTTGCAGCGCCCGATAGCGCTGCGCGGGCTGCGGGATCTGCAGGAGGCGGACGCGGCGCTGCTGTGGCTGGCCGAGGTGGAGGCGCTGCCGCTGCCCGTCGTGGCCCGCCGGCTCGGCCTCGACCCGGCGGTCGTCTCCAGTGAACTCGCCCAGGTGCGGGCCCTGTTCAGGGACCGCTGCCACCGCAACCACCTCGACACCCCGATGGCCGCGGAGTGCCGCAGCTACGCCCGGCTGCTGGACGCGGTGACCCGGTCGCCGGCCGCCGACACACCCGAGGACCTCTCCCGGCACCTCGCCACCTGTGTGCAGTGCGCGGAAGCGGCCGCCTGTCTGCGACTGGCCGGCGGCGGACTGCCCGCCGCCCTCGCGGGCGGGGTGATCGGCTGGGGCGGGCTCGCCTACCTGGAGCGCCGCCGCCGGGCCTCCGAGGTACGGCTGGGCGCGGGGCGTCCCGTGGCCGAACTGGAGGCCGGGGAGCCGAAGGAGGGCGCGAGCAAGGCACGCCTCGTACGCAACAGTCTGCTCGCCGCGGCCGTCGTGCTGTCGCTGGTGGCGCTCGGGGTGTCGATGATGCCGATGGGCGGCTCCGGGCACGACAACGCGGCCAGCGACGACGCCGACCGCCAGCCGGTGTCCGACCCCGCCCCCACCATGTCGTCCGTCGGCACCCGTCCGTCGGGCACGGCCTCGCCGTCCCCCCGGCCCACGGCGAGCGGCTCCGCGACCGACTCCGGGGACAAGAACCCCGACACGGAACCCCAGGGCACCGCCTCGGCCACGGCGAGCAACTCACCGGACCCGACGAAGAGTTCGGGTGCGGGATCAGGTTCGGGTACCACCACTCCGGCGAGCTGCGACGTCACCTACGACCTCGTCAACCAGTGGCCCGACGGCTTCCAGGCCTCGATCACCGTCACCACCACCAAGGCCCTCGACACCTGGCGCCTCGCCTGGTCCTACCGCGACGGCCAGCAGGTCACCCAGATGTGGGACGCGAGCGTCGCCCAGGACGGCTCCCGGGTCACCGCCACCGCCGCCGACTACAACAAGGACGTCGCCGCGGACGGAAGCTTCACCTTCGGCTTCCTCGGGACGTGGGACAACAGCAAGAACTCCGCGCCGTACGGGTTCACGCTCAACGGGGCGGCCTGCAAGTAGTGCGGTTCGTCCCGGTCCTTCCGGGCGGGCCGTCACCCGCCCCGGCAAGGTCTTCGGGCGGGTGACGACCACCTGCGAACTACGCGCTCACGAACCGGTGTTGGCGCGCTTGCCGATCAAGTCCCGGTACAGGGCGGCGCGTTCGTCATCCGTCTTGGCCTTGGCGAGTTCGGCCTTCCAGTCCTTCTCCAGGTCCTTCAGCTTCTGTACCCAGTCGCCGAACTTCTCCAGGTCGACATGGCGCTGGCTCGCGCTCAGGGGTGCGTTGCCGCCGGGCTTGTCGTCCTTGTGCCCGCCGAACTGGCTCACCGGGTTGCTGTTCTTCTCGCTGCTCGTGATGCCGTGCTTGTAGCCGTCGGGGGTCCTGCCCCCGGGCCCGGCGGTCTCCAGGCCGACCTGAAGTCCGCCGTCGCGCTCGTCCGTCGGGTGCTTGTACCCCATGAACATGTGCCCGTACGACTCGTTCGGGAGGATGGTGTCGCCATGGTAGTCGGTGTTTCCCATGCCTCCCGCGGCCATGGGCAGACCGTAGAGGTGGGTGCTGGGATCGAACCAGTTCTGGACGGTGGCCCCGATCTCTCCCTTCTCCACGAACGCGCCCGGCGTTCCGTCGACCGGGTTGTTGTCGCCGATCTTCAGGTGATGCGTGCCGAACTTGCGCCGGTACACCGGTTCCTCGGGCGTGGACTTGGACTCCCAGGGCCTCCGGTTCTCCTTGGTGATGTGGAGCCACTGGGGCAGCTCGTATCCGTGCTGGCCGTCGGCCAGTTGGGGAATACGGATGTTGACGCGTCCGCCGTAGGCCAGCGCGTGGGCGACGTCGTCCTTGAAGTCCTCGTGCATGCCGGTCTCCGGGTTGAAGACCTTCAGCCCCTCCTTCAGGATCAGGAAGATCTTGGTCAGCACCTCGGTGCCGCGCTCGACCCGCTCCCGGTGCTTGGCGGCGTCCGGTACGCGGTCGTTGATTCCGGGAGGGACCATGGTCGTCACGAAGGTCTGGAAGATGTGCTCGTTCCGTTCCCCCGTGAGCTGTTCCTTCTCGGTCTCCGGGGTGTCCTTGTCGTGCATGGCATGGTGGCGGGCGAGTTGGTAGTCCGAGCGGGTGGGTTTGTCCGTCGGCTTCCCCTGAGCGCGGTCCGCGACCTCCTGCCGCCAGCGCAGGGTGGCGATGAGGAGGCGCTTGCCCTCCGGCTGCTGGAGCCAGTTGTGGAAATCGCCGGCCTTGAGGTACGCGTCGGCCTCGATGGTGCTGCACATCCCCACGGTCTTCAGCCACTTGGGGTCCTCGGACTCCACGACCTTGATCGCGTCGAGCTCCTCGTCCGTGAAACTCGGGCCGCTGCGCACCCGCGTGTGGATGACCGCCCGCACGTCCTTGTTCCTGATCGTTTCCTTGCCCCTGACGAGCAGCCCAGCCAGCCGGGCGATGGCCGGCTGCGAGTCCTGGATCGGGGGTGAGGGCGAGGTCGGGGGCGGAGTCGTGCTCTGGGCCGGAGGCGTGGTCGACGGTCCGGGCCGGTCCGCCCGCTGGACGGAGACGTCCCCGTCCACGCTGCGCTGCACCGCCGTACCGGGTAAGTCGGCCCCGGGCAGCGACAGTTCGGGGTCGGCGCCCCGGGCCAGCTTCCGCCCGTTGGCGCCGGCGCTCCGCTCGAACGGGTCGTCCGGGTGGGAGACCTTCTCGCCCCGGCCGTTGTCGGTGCCGGGCACGGGGCCCAGGGCCTGCTGGCGTACGTGGTCGACCTCTTCGAACATCACCTCGTCCTCGACGCGGTCGCCGCCGAGCACGATGTGGGCACCGGTGGTGTAGGCCAGGGCGCCGAGATCCTCGGCCGAACGCTGGGCGACCGGGTCGCTGTGCACGCGTACATGCCCGAAGTCCATGCTGTACGCCCGCTCGGCCCGTTGCAGGATGCGGGGCTCCAGCGGCCGGCCGGGAGAACCGACGGCGTCGACCACGGACGACCGCCGCTGCATGGGCACGGCCGCCGCAGGCCCACTCCGCTGCTCCTCGGCACGCTCCTCGTCCCGTGCCCGCTGGATCGCGCGGCTCACCGCGGCGTTCCCGGCGGCCTGTTGGAGCGCGGCGAGCGGCGGCAGGGCGGCGGGCCGGGACACGGGACGGCCACCGGCACGGTCACCGCTCGGGCGGTCCTCTCCCTGGATACGCATACGCGGTTCCCCTTCGGTCGGCGGGCGTCCCTCGCTGTTACGGGTGCCCTTTCCTCTTACCGGACGGGGGCATGGGGGAGAGAAGTCCGTAGGGGCAGAGTCGGGGGCAGACTTGGCGCCGAGTCCGTCGTCTCAGCCGGACGCGGGCGCCGTCACGATCGGATCGAGGAGCCGTCGTGGTGCGTTGATCGCGCCGGAGACGGGGTCGTCCTCGGGGCCCGCCGCCCGGAAACACTGGCCGACCTCCCCGTCGACCAGCGCCTTCGCCTCGATGTCACCGACCAGGAAAGCGTCGACCGGGCCGTCCGGGACGCCGGCCGTATCGACGTCCTGATCAGCAACGCCGGCGACACCGTGCGCGCACCCCTGGAGAGCGTCCCGCTCGCGGAGGTCGAACGGCTCTTCCAGCTCAACACCCTGGGCGCGCTGCGGGTGACCCAGGCCGTGCTGCCCGCCATGCGCGAACGAGGAGCGGGCCGTCCGGTCTTCGTCTCCAGCATCCAGGGCCGTCTGGTGCTGCCCATGATCGGCCCCTACGGCGCCGGCAAATGCGCCCTGGAGGCGCTCGCCGAGAACCTCGCCATCGAGACGGGGCACTTCGGCGTCAAGGTGAGCGTCGTGCAGCCCGGCGCGGTCTCCTCGGGCGGCGGCGAGCGCGCCAAGGTGTTCCTGGGGGAGAACGACCCCTGCACCCCGCTGTACGAGGCCTTCCCCGCGCTCCGCGGCGAGCTGATCACCCCGGAGGACGTGGCCGCCGCGGTGGCCGCCACGATCGAAGATCCCGCACCTCCGTTGTGCGTACCGCTCGGCGCACCCGCCGAGCGTGCGCTGCGAGCCCGTAAGGAGGCTCCCGAGAACGAGCCGTTTCTGCCGGTCGCGATCGATTGGTAGGGGACGTGGAGGGCTGAGGGGGTGAGGGGACGAAGGGAGCGGGGCGGCTCGGGGCGGGGAATCAAACGGGGCCGTCGGACGCTCTGGCGTGCGTGAAGAAGATAGGTTTTCTCTCGTTCGGTCACTGGTCGCCGAATCCGCATTCCAAGACCCGGTCCGCCGCGGACTTCCTGCACCAGTCCATCGACCTGGCGGTCGCCGCCGAGGAACTGGGCGTGGACGGCGCGTACTTCCGCGTGCACCACTTCGCGCAGCAGGCGGGCAGCCCCTTCCCGCTGCTCTCGGCCATCGGCGCGCGGACCTCGAAGATCGAGATCGGTACCGGCGTGATCGACATGCGCTACGAGAACCCGCTGTACATGGCGGAGAACGCGGGCGCCGCCGACCTCATCTCCGGCGGCCGGCTGCAGCTCGGCATCAGCCGTGGGTCACCGGAGCAGGTGATCGACGGCTGGCGCTACTTCGGGTACGCGCCCGCGGAGGGTGAGACGGGCGCGGACATGGCCCGCCAGCACGCCGAGGCTTTCCTGAAGGTGATCGAGGGCGAGGGGTTCGCGCGGCCCAACCCGCGACCGATGTTCCCCAACCCGCCGGGGCTGCTCCGCGTCGAGCCCTACTCGGAGGGGCTGCGCGAACGGATCTGGTGGGGCTCCAGCTCGAACGCGACCGCCGTCTGGGCCGCGGAGCTGGGGATGAACCTGCAGAGCTCCACCCTGAAGGACGACGAGACGGGCGAGCCGCTGCACGTCCAGCAGCGCAAGCAGATCGAGGCGTACCGCGAGGCGTACAAGGCGGCGGGCCACGCGCGCGAGCCCCGGGTGTCGGTCAGCCGCAGCATCTTCGCGCTGACCGACGACATGGACCGGGCCTACTTCGGCCACGACCGCGACTCGCGGGATCAGGTCGGCATGATCGACGACACGACCAGGGCGATCTTCGGACGCTCGTACGCCGCCGAGCCGGACGTGCTGGTGAAGCAGCTCCGGGAGGACGAGGCCGTCCAGGCCGCGGACACCCTGCTGCTGACCGTCCCGAACCAGCTCGGGGTCGACTACAACGCCCATGTGCTGGAGAGCATCCTGACCCAGGTGGCACCGGAGCTCGGCTGGCGCTGAGTGTTCTGCCGCCCTGGGGGCGGGGCGGGCCGTGGATCACGACCCGTTCGTGCGGACACCGCACGGCGACCCGGTCGTGGTGCGAGAAGCAGGCCGCGATGCGGGCCGTCTTCGCGGGTTCCGCCGGTCGATCGACTCCGGGGAGACATGGGGCACCGGACGGCCGGCGCCCCGCATCGACGGACGGATCTGTGGGCGCGCACGCCGGGAACGGGGACGACGATCGTCTCGCGGTACGCGGAGGCGTCCGGGCTCCGGCTCGGTGGCCGGTCCCGGCATCGGCCTCAGCACAGGTAGTTCGGCGAACTGGCCCAGTAGACGAGGTAGGACCATGTCTCCGGGCCGATGAGCCCGTCGACCGTGATGTTCGCGCAGTTCTGGAACCGCCTCGTCGCTCCCTCGGTGACGGGCCCGAAGTTCCCGTCCTCGGGAATCGTGCTTCCCGTCATCGAAAGGTTGAGATAGCACTGTGCCTGCCGCACCGCCGCGCCGGACGAGCCGTTCTTGATCGCTGGACGGCTGCTGGTGTAGCCGCATGAGGTGGCGGGGCCCTTCGGTACGGTAACCGCCGGCGGGGTGACCGTAGTCGTCACCGTGGCCGGCGGAGCCTTCGTCACTGTCGGGGTGTCGGTCACCGTCCGGGCCGGTGCGGCAGTCCCGACCGCCTCACCGGAAGGGGGCTGCGCAGCCGGTCGGGCCGTGCTCCGGGAGGTGGCGGGTGCGGACTGAGAGGTGCCATGGGAGTCGCTGGTCATCACCATGGCCGCGGCGCCGCCTCCCACCAGAGCCACCGCGAGTGCGGCCCCGGCGATCATCAGCGACTTGCGGCGCCTCCGCGTGGCGTTGCCCGCCCCTTCGTCGTGCTGGGCGAAAGGCACCGGTGCGGTCGGCCCGGTGGGCGCCCGGCCCCGGATGTGTGCCGCCGGACCGGACTCGGGTCGGTCGACCGACCCGTGCGACGGCACCGGCGTGGGCGGCGTCGCCCGGGTCGGTGCCCGGGCGAGGCTCCCGTCGCCGTTGTCGTCCGGCGGCGGCGCCACCTGCGTGGGCGGATGCTCCGATGCCCCGGGCGCCGCTGAGTCCAGCGGCACCGACAGCCCCGCCGCCACATCGCTCAGCATCCGCAGGGCCTGCTCGGCGGTGGGCCGCTCGTTCGGGTCCTTGCGAAGCAGTGCCTCGATGACAGGAGCGAGCGGTCCCGCGTGCCGGGGTTCCGGAAGCTCCTCGGCGACCACCGCCTGCAAGGTGCTCATCGTCGTGGTGCGGCGGAACGGGGACCGCCCCTCCACTGCGGCGTACAGCGTCACGCCGAGCGACCACAGATCGGACTCCGGGCCCGGACGGTGGCCCATCGCCCGCTCCGGAGCGAGATAGTCCGGTGAACCAACGACATCGCCGGTGCGGGTCAGACCACTGGAGCCCTCCATGACGGCGATGCCGAAGTCCGTGAGCACCACCCGGCCGCCCCGCTCGAGCAGTACGTTGGCGGGCTTGACGTCCCGATGGAGAACCCCCAGCTGATGCGCCCGGTCCAGCGCCGACAGCAACTGCGCTCCGAGTCGGGCCGCGTCCCGTGGCAGCAGCGTCCCCTCCGTGGCGATGACGTCGGCCAGCGACTGTCCGTCGATCAGCTCCATCACGATCCACGGTCGACCGTCCTCTTCCAGGACATCGAACACCGTGACGATCCCCGGGTGCTTGACCCGCGCCGCGGCCCGTGCCTCCTGCTCCATGCGGGCGTGCAGCACCACGAGGTCTTCGTGCGGCAGATCGCCTACCGTCAGCTCCTTCACCGCCACCTCACGGCCGAGCACCTGATCCCGGGCCCGCCACACGGTCCCCATCCCACCGCGGCCGAGCTGCTCGACGAGGAGATACCGGCCGGCCAGCAGCCGTTCCTCCTGCCCGCTCATGGCGCTCCCGAGCCGTGATCGGGCAGGCATGGGCACCGAGCAGAAGGTGTACGCATCTTCATGGCTCCTCGCTTCTGCCGTCGTGCGGCCGAGAACCCCGCCCCCTCCCATGCTGTGCCGACCGCTTGGTGTTGTCGCGCCGAACCGGACCGACCGCGACCGGGCTCGCCGTATCCGTCGGATGACGAGGGAGGGGTCGGTCACGACGGATCGGAGCAGTGATCGAGGGCGTCACGAACCCACAGGTCAGACCCACAGGGCAGACCCACCGGTCAAACGCCCGTACTTGAGGGTGGGGCCGGGCAAGCATGCGCGGACTGCTGGCGGACAGGGGGGATCCCGGTTGAGGATCCGTGTCCGCCGGCGGTTGCGTCGTCGCGTGGGAGCGTCCGGCTCGCGGTTGGTACCGCCGGTTTGGAAGACGCCCGGTTGTTTTCTGGCCGATGGCTCCGACGGTGAGGGGCTTCCCCGTGGAGGTGGTCGCGACACCCACCCCTTCTGGGTCACCGACCCTGCCGCAGGCACGCACGTCCAGATCACGGCGGTCAGCCGCTACACCAAGACGCAGGTCACGCATGACCTGACTGTCAGTGACGTCCACACGTATTATGTGCTGGCGGGGGCCACGCCTGTCCTGGTTCACATCTGCGGTTCCGCCGAAGAACAGGGAAGCGGCAACGTTTGGAAGAGCAGCGAAGAGCTCAGCAACGCCACTGGAAGGACGACAGCATCCAGGAATCGTGCCATTGATGCCATCATCAGCGAAGATTTCCCGGACCTCAATCTCACCTTCCTCCCCGTTTACAGCTACGGGGACAACTCCGGCATGGCGAAGGCTAACGTAGGAACGCAAATTGGATTCAAGAGGTTTGCGAGCCGGGCACTCCTTCGCACTACGGTGGTCCACGAGGAACTGCACCACCGTTGGTTTGCGCGCGGTCTTCGCAACCACCATCCACGCGACGACTCCGGGACGTCGGATCGATTTTGCGGAATCGTCGAACGCTACATGCCGATCAGGGGCTGGCAATGACGGAACAGGCGGCTCGGCTACCCGGGCCGTGCCGCGAGTGCGGCGGGGTCGGCACGGAGTGGCTGGTTCAGTCCACCAACAACGGGTCCCTCAGCTGGGCAGTCGAGTGGGATTGCGACACATGCGGGATCTCGCACGACTCGGGTGAGGGTTGGGCACCATCAAGAGTACGGAACGCGATCCTGGAGCAGCATGGACCCCATTGCCTGAAACTCGTCTCTGTCGCAGCGCACGGGGGGCCACTACTGAAGTCCTTTCGAGCAGCCTTCAGTACGTCAATTCAAGAAGCGAAGAGATTGTCGGATGAACTGAAACGGTCTGGCTTTGAAGGCACGCTGGTGGAAACCGCGCTTCTCTCCGAGTTGTTGGAGAAATTCGGAATCTCCAGCGTGACGCAACCTGGTCGCTGTAGCTAGTGAGCTGGTCTTGAGCCGGTAGCTTACCTCGTGTGTCGCTTCTCGTTTCAGATCTTGGTGGTTTGCTGCGGGGAGTAGTGGCCCTGGTTCATTCGCCCTCAGGTATGTTTCCGATCAACGCAGTTCGAAGACCATCCACACCGAGACGGCTAGGGTGGGGCGCCATGATCAGGCTGGCAGGAGACGACCGAGACGGCCGCAAGACGCGCGACTGGGAAGTTGACGAACCTACGCCGGAACGAATCGCTCAGTCGATCGCGGATCTTGATGGAGGTCGATGGACCGAGGTTTCCGTGACAGAGGATGACCCTTTCCGGTATATTTCGATTGCGGGTGGTCCGGATTTCTTTCTGGTCACGGGGGAATCTGTCGATGGAGAAATGCTGCAGCTGAGGAACCCCGAGTGGGGATCGGAGGAGTTCAGGCTCGTATGCGGTGGTCAGACGGGGATTTTTGAACGATCAGATCTCGTTGACCGTGATCAAGCTATCGAGGCTGTTTCGGAATTTCTGAACGGTTTTCCTGACGGATTCGGATCGGCCTGGTCCGTGGAATAGGAAAGATTGCCGGGGGCATTTAAGTGCTTTCCGGCAACCTTCTGCTGCGGCGGGAGTGGCAGTCGTGATTTTTAATCAAGCATGACGAATCTGAGTACATTGGCCCGCCGGTATGCGCCGAGATGATTGGGCGTGCCGAGGAGGTGCTTCAGGTTCGCCTGCCGAGGAGTTGCATCGATCTGACTCTTGTGCACGTCATGAGCGCCGGACCATATGTGTATCGATGCGATCTGCGGAGTTGGGTGTGTGGTGTGGGTGGGCGTTGTGTCGCCCAGGATGATTGCTGAATGGAAGTACCCAGAAATCGGCGTCGTCCTTGGCATTACTCCCTCTGTTGGGCATGCCAGAATGGGTGGTGATGGTATATGATTCCCCGGATCGGCGATGAAGTCGCCGTCTCCTGCGAGGCGGCAAGGGTCTGAGTGGTCGCGGTGAACTCGCGTCACATTGCTTTGGAATGGCCATGGGGAGTGATCGACCATTCCTCGATCTTTTGGTGGGGCGGCACCTATTCCCTGCCGTGCGATGAGTCCCACGCGGAATGGGTCCTGTACAGGCTCGAACCGGCGGCTTCCGAACTTCGTGCGGGATATGCTTGCGTGATTTCCACCCCTCCGACGCGGCTCCAAGTCGGGCATTATGAAGAATATGACCCTCCGCGTAATCTCGGCTGGACTCCCGCACCTGTCGCGGGAATCTATGTGGTTGCGCCGGAGAAATCGGAGGACGAGGATGCGGGATCCATGCTCTATCTGGGAGGCGCTGAGCACATTCGGGTGGAGCCGGCCGACGGATAGCTGTTCAGGTCGTTCGTGCGGGTGAACGAGAAGACGTTGGGGTTGGTGAACTCGGCCGCGACGGCGTGGAACACGGTGACGTTCAGCAGCACGGGCTCGCAGCAGTCCGTGGGGGATCACATCGATGTGCGGTAGCGCGGCCGATGCGGGGAACAGGGAGCGGGATCATGAGGCGAAGTGCTGTGCGGCGTCGTGGAGTCGGGGCGGCCGGGGCAGCCGGGGCGCTCGCGGTGGCGTTGCTGGCCGGGTGTTCGGGGTCCGGGAGCGAGGCCGACGGTGACGACGTGGCGGCGGCCGTCTCCGCGGAGGCGTCGGCCGCCGCGGGCAAGGGCGCGGGTGCGGGTGCGGGTGCGAGCGCTCTGTCGGCGACGGGGCTGGAGGCCGTCGCACTGGCGGACGGGAAGGTCGTCGCCGGGGGGACGGTGACGGCGCAGGTGTCGGATCTGGACTTCCCGAACCCCGGGACGGTGATCGCGAAGAAGGCGGCGTGCACGCCCCTTGCCGCGGTGCAGGCCGGGTCGGTGCTGGGGGCGCCGGCGTCGGTGGTGCGGCGGATGTGGATCGGGCCGCAGGAGACGTCCGAGGCGGACCTGGGGGCAGATCCGTCGGACAAGGAGCGGGCGGCAGCGGCGCTGGACGCGACGACTTCCTTCGTCTCGCTGGCCTCGTACGGGCAGGAGACGGCGGCGAAGGCTGCGATGGCCGGGATCGGCCGGGCGGTGCGGGAGTGCGTGGGCGGGTTCGTGTACACCGTGGCCGGCGAGGACCAGGTGAAGACGGTCAAGGCCGAGAAGACGGGAACGCCGGCCGGCACCGACGGCGCGGACGAGGTGATCGCGGCGACCCTGACCGTCCGGGTCGACGGCGTGAACGGGCCGGTGCAGGTGGTCGTGGTCCGGGAGGGCGGCACGATCGGCTACTTCCGCGCAACGAACCTGGCGTCCCAGGCCACCGGGGACGCCTTCGCCCTCCCCGCCGCCGTGGTCCGGGCCCAACTCACCCAGCTCACCCAGCTCACCGAGATCGACTGAGCCGTCCCGGAAGCCGACGGCCCGGGCCGATCCGTGCTCGCTCATGAGCGTGCCGTAGTTCGGTGGCGTGGTAGCACGTGCGTCTTCTAAAGTCCGTGCTGTTGGAGCGGCAACCGTGCGTTGTCGCCGGTGAGTTGGCTTGTGTTGTGGGAGGTGTGACCGATGGCTGTCTCTGTGATGGGCGCTGCCCGCATTCAGAAGTGCATCAAGTCCACCTCCGTGGCCACCGGCTGACCTTCCTCTTCCACCGCGCCGACGTGCGCGCACCGGGGCCACCCTTGTGAAGGGTCTCCCTTGACTTCCACCTCTGCTTTTCTCGCGCTCGCCCGCTACGGCTGGGACGACGCATGGGCGGACGAGTTCGCCCGCTATGACGCCGAAGGACTGCTGGCCGGCCGGGTGATCCGGGTCGACCGGGGGCAGTGCGACGTCGTCACCACCGACGGGACGCTGCGCGCCGACACCGCGTTCGTCACCCCGAACGACCCGATGCGCGTCGTGTGCACCGGCGACTGGGTGGCCGTCGAACCCGCGGGCAACCTGCGGTACGTACGGACGTATCTGCCGCGCCGTACCGCCTTCGTGCGCTCCACCTCCTCCAAGCGGGCCGAGGGGCAGATCCTCGCGGCCAATGTCGACCACGCGATCGTCGCCGTACCCCTGACCGGGGACCTCGACCTCGGCCGTATCGAACGGTTCCTCGCGCTCGCCTGGGAGTCCGTCGTCATCGTCGGCGAGCTGCGGGAGCACGGCCCGGGAGCGAACCGCAAGCGGGTGGCGACCAGGGCACGCACCATACGTCCGAGGCGTTTGCGGTGTCCTGTCGGAAGTGCAGGGCGCGTCGAGTGTGAACTCCTGCACGGGGAAAGGCGGTTCAGGAGACCGCGGCCCGCGTGGCTCCGGTCGAGTTCGAACGAAGGCCGCTCACGTCACGTAGCCCACCGGAGAAGTGGCTCCTGTGCCCCGGACGTCGCTTGACGGCAGGGGCACAGGAGTGGGGTGATCAGGACTAGGGCGCCGGAGTGGGCACGTCCTTGAGGTACGCCGCGGCCTTCCTGCGGCGCGCCGGGAGGAACGGGTCGATCGAACCGGCGCCGGTGCCGGGGGAGGCATCCTCGCCACGGATGCGGGCGGCGAGACGGTTCAGTTCGGGATCACCGGGGCCGACGTTGATCTGGAAGTGGGACTCCTTGACGGGGTCCGCGTTCCCGCCCCAGCCGACAACACCCCGGCAGTCGGCGAGGATGTCCGCGACGACCACTTTCTCCAGGTCGGAGAGCCCGGTGCCCTTCTGCGCCCCGAGCGGGTAGAAGAGCGGGCGGATCGTGATCGCCGTACCGGACAGACGGTTCGACTCGAAATCCGCACCGACGGCCCGGTCGGTCGAGTACCCCTGGACGTCGCCGGGGCGGAGCGTGTCGATCTCGTAGCTGAACCGGCGGACTACGTGAAGAAGTACGGTGGCGACGTCGCCCTTCAGGAGGGGAACGGAGACGTTGGTGCCCTCGATCCGCGAGGCCTCCGTGTCGACGGCGTGAACGACCGGCCAGTGGTTCTGGGTCCGTCTGCCCCGCCAACCGCTCGGCCACGGGGCTGCCTGGGCGCTCTGGCTCGTGACGACGAGGGTTCCGGCGGTGATGCCCGCGGCGAGGCCGAGGGTCTGACGGCGGGTCAGCGTGCGGGGCGAGTGGTGTCCTTCAAGGTGTGCGTCCTTTCCGGTGACGGCGGTAGGCGAGGACAAACCCCGCCACCAGGCCGGCCGTCAGGACGGTCGCGCAGACAAGGGTGAGTGGATTGATCCAGCCGCTCACGAAGTCCTGCTGCGTGCCGTTGTCCCAGTGGCATGTCGCCTGCGGCGGCAGAATGCCGCTGTCGTATCGGATGAGATGGACCATGGGGCGCAGTTCGAGCTGGTCGGGGCATGCGTGTGCCGGGATGGTCATCGCGACCTGGAGGCAGCCGAGCACGTAGCAGAGAATCCCCGTGGTGGCGGAGCCCTTGATGATGCCGACGAGCCGCCGGCCCTCGTGGAACCTGACGAAGGCGAGGCCGCACGCCACGAGGAGAACCGCCAGGAACCAGGAACCCATCAGCCGGCGGAGCCCGAGAAGAGCTTGGCGTGGTTGGCCAGCAGCGTCGCCCGGCTGCTCTCCTCCAGCCCGGCGCGGGCGAACAGCGTTTCCGCGAAACCGAGACAGAAGGGCTGGAGCAGGTTGTCCGGGAGCGTGTGGGACAGGACGATGAGAACTCCTCCGCCTTCGTATTCGAGCGCGACCCGTCCGAGGTTGATGATCGGGGAGTCCAGCGCGGTGAGGATGTAGTGCGCGGCGTCCTGCGCCGTGGACCGCGTGCTGTCGAACCGCTTGGACAGGAAGTCCTGGAAGCGGGTCGCTCCGCCGGTCTGTTCGTAGTGCTCGCGCAGGGCCGTGGTGATGGCCTTGCCGGCTCGCAGTTCCTCGGCGAGGAGGAACCCGTCCACGTCCTCGACGAGATCCTCGAAGCTGAAGCTGGAGGAGACGCCGATCTTCGCCATGTAGTCGGTGCAGTAGGTGTAGCCGGAGGCGACCGAGTCGCTGTCGTGACGCCAGTTCCCGTAGAACGTCATGACGTCTCCGGCCCATCCGGCGACATCGCCCGCGTTGGCGTGGCTGTGGTCGACCAGGGGTGGCTTGATCATGTGCCCGGCGGTGGTGGCGAGCAGATGCTGGGGGCCCAGGGTCTGTCCCGTGAAGGGGTCGGTGAATTCGGAGAGTAATTTCGCCCCGTGGCTGTCGGCGTAGGCGACGAAGTCCCAGTCGACGTCGCCTATCAGCTGCGTCCACCTGTAGTCCGAGTAACGCGCCTGGCGGTAGTAGTCGGTGACGAGCCGGTTCGGGTCCCCGCTGCCGTAGTTCTGCGCCAGGGCGTACAACTGGTCGAAGTTCGTGAGGAGGTCGATCGCGGGGGAGACTGCGCGGTTGACGTCGCCCTGTCCGAGGTCGGCACCGTCCCGGTGTACGTCACGGTCCAGGGCGAACACGTCGGTGCCGTTGGTGACTTGGTATTCCTTGATCTGGTTGAAGGACCAGTTCGCGGGGAGCGGAAAGCCGAGATTGCCGGAGAATCCCCAGGACATTCCGGAGACGAACGAGTATCTGGCGTAGGTCTCCTGCGTCACCTGGGCGCACACGTTTCTGGAGCCGTACACGCCGTGCGCGTAGCGCTTTCCCTTGGAGGAGAGGCCGGAGGTGACACCCCGGAAGTACTCCAGGATCTTCGGCATGTCCTCCACGGTCGCATCGTAATCGACGGCGAAGTAGATCACGGTGCCCCGGTTGAACCCGAAGTGGACCGCCTGGTCATGGGCCAGCCGGCCGTGGGCGTAGCCGTTGGGGGAGTTGTACTCGGCGAGGGTTCTGCCGTTGTCCTGGAAGATGGGGAAGACGCGCAGGCCCGCGCCGAAGATGTCGTCGAGTTCGCCTTCCTCCAACATCTTCGAACCGCCGCCGGCCGAGGCCTCGTTCAGGTAGCGGCCGACATACAGGTACTTGTCGTCGCGCATCCGCTGTGCCCGCGACGCCGTGATGGTGTACGCGGTGTCGGATCCGGTGGCCGCGCGGTCGGGATCGCCCATGGACACCAGGAGTTGGGCCCAGGTCAGGTAGTCGCCCACACCCGAGCGCTCGGACTTGTCGCACCCGGAGAACGTCTGGAAACCGCTGACCCAGCCCGAGATGTCGGAGTCCCAGGTGTCGGTGAAGTGGGTGCTCTGATCGGCCCACGGAATGGGCCTTGAGCGCGGCCTGGGTTCCGGCGCCGAAGTTTCCGGTCGCCTGGGCCTCCGGTATGCCGCCCTCGATCTGGATGGCCTTCATCAGAGCCTGCTGGACATCGCGGGAACAGTGGCCGTCGGTGGGGCCGATGGTGCATGTACTCCGCGTCCAGTAGCGGCCGTTGAGCCACCGCTGAATGGATCCGATCTTGTCGTCGCCGCCGGACAGAACGGCGTAGGCGTCCATGGTGAGAATCGCCTTGAGGACCTTGGGCTGGACCACCCCGCCATCGCGGACGAGGCCCCTGTTCTCCTTCATCAGGTCGACCGACGCGGCGGCGGAGTCGAAGGCCACCACCCCGGTGTCCCCGCCCCAGTAGCCCTTGCAGAAGAGCCCGTGACGGATGATTTTGACGATGTTCGCTTTCGTCTGCCAGCCGAGTCCGATGTTTCCCAGGGCGGCCACCGCTGAGAGGGTGCCGGCGCCGAAGTTGGCCACAACAGGGCTGATTCCCAGCTCGTGTTGCAGACCCATCGTCAGGCTGTACATGGTGGACCAGCCGGTCTGCCCGTTCTCGGGGCACGCCGCGTATCCCGCCACCGAACCGTAGGTGGCGTTGACCCACTGCTGGGCGGCAAGAACTTTTTCGTCGGCCGTGAGACAGCCTCTCCTCGCTGTTCGGAGATCGCTGATGGGCGCACGGGACCGTGCGAATGGGGAACATGCGCATACGTGGACCTGCGCCCTGTGCGGGCATGCGTGTGCCGGCCCTCAGGCTTGACGATGTGTCCCCCCGCTGCCGACCGGTATCTCTGGTCGGCGAAGTCCCTTTGCGGGCAGCCTGGTTGGGCTCCCCGCAAGGAGATCAACTTAGTCACAGGTGGAACCTGAGGGGCAAGAGATACCCATGACGATCGGACGTTGGCCTGAACCAGTCAGATGGGTGCCTGGATGGACGGCGTCTGTCCCGGGGCTTGAGATGCGCCCGGACTCCTCGTCGAATAATGGTTGGCGCTCCGTGGGAGTCGGAGGCTAGGTTGCTTCTCGTCCCAGTGGTGGCCGGTCGGCCACCAGTGTCGGTTGAGTGCATAGGGGAGGTGTGACGGATGGCTGTCGTTGAGATGGGCACTGCCCGCATCCGGAAGTTCATCAAGTCCACTCCCGTGGCCTCCGGCTGACCTCTCTCTCCTTCCCGTGCTTGTGCGCGCGGTGCCGGGGCCACCCTTGTGAAGGGTCACCCCTTGTCTTTCTCTTCTCTCCCGGGTTCGTTCTCGTCCACCGCTTCCGTGCATCCGCTCCAGCCGTACGGCTGGGATGCGGACTGGGAGGCCGAGTTCGTCCCGTTCGCCGAGCGGGGTCTCCTGCCCGGCCGTGTCGTACGGGTCGACCGTGGCCTCTGCGATGTCGTCACGTCGGCCGGCACCGTCCGTGCCGACACCGAGTTCGTTGTCCCCCGTGACCCGATGAAGGTCGTGTGCACGGGCGACTGGGTCGCTGTCGACCCCGAAGGCGGCAACCCGCGGTACGTACGGACGTATCTGCCGCGCCGTACCGCCTTCGTGCGCTCCACCTCCTCCAAGCGGTCCGAGGGGCAGATCCTCGCGGCCAATGTCGACCACGCGATCGTCGCCGTACCGCTGACCGGGGACCTCGACCTCGGCCGTATCGAACGGTTCCTGGCGCTCGCCTGGGAGTCCGGTGCCCAGCCCCTGGTCGTGCTGACCAAGGCCGACCTCGTGCCGGACGCGGTGACGTTGTCGTATCTCGTCAAGGACGTGGAGACGACGGCGCCGGGCGTGCCGGTGCTGGCCGTCAGTGCCGCCACCGGGGACGGGATCGACGTGCTCGCGGCGGTCGCCGCCGGCGGTACGTCCGTGCTGCTCGGGCAGTCCGGTGCGGGCAAGTCGACGCTCGCGAACGCGCTCATCGGCGAGGACGCGATGGAGGTGCAGGCCACGCGTGACGCCGACGGCAAGGGCCGTCATACGACCACCACGCGCAATCTGCTCGCCCTGCCGGGTGGTGGGGTGCTGATCGATACGCCGGGGCTGCGAGGCGTCGGGCTGTGGGACGCGCAGACCGGGGTCGGGCAGGTCTTCGCCGAGATCGAGGAACTGGCGGGGCAGTGCCGCTTCCACGACTGCGCCCACGTCGCCGAACCGGGCTGCGCGGTGCTCGCCGCCGTCGACTCCGGCGACCTCTCCGAACGCCGGCTCGACAGCTACCGCAAGCTCATGCGCGAGAACCAGTGGATCGTCGCCAAGACCGACGCCCGGGCCCGCGCCGAACTCCGCCGCGACTGGAAGCGGAAGGGGGCGGAGGGGAAGGCGGCGATGGAGGCGAAGCGGGGGCGGTGGGCTTAGCCTCGTCGCCGGCCGGCCGGCGGTCCGACCCGGCCCGGCATGGCGTCAACGTCCCGTCCGATTTCCGCCAGCCCCACCCCCGGGGATGGCGGAGACTGGACAGCGTGATGGACGAAGACACCAGGTACGAAGCCGTGCGGAGCCGGGATGCCCGGTTCGACGGGGAGTTCTTCTTCGGGGTGGCCACGACCGGGATCTACTGTCGGCCCAGTTGCCCGGCGGTGACGCCGAAGCGGCGCAATGTGCGGTTCTTCGCGACGGCCGCCGCCGCGCAGGGCTCGGGGTTCCGGGCCTGCCGGCGGTGCCGTCCGGACGCCGTGCCGGGGTCGGCCGAGTGGAACGTGCGGGCCGATGTCGTGGGCCGCGCCATGCGGCTGATCGGCGACGGCGTCGTGGACCGCGAGGGCGTCGCCGGGCTCGCCGTGCGGCTCGGCTACAGCGCGCGGCAGGTCCAGCGGCAGCTCACCGCCGAACTCGGCGCCGGTCCTGTCGCCCTCGCCCGGGCCCAACGGGCGCACACCGCAAGGGTGTTGGTGCAGACCACCGACCTGCCGATCACGGAGGTGGCATTCGCCGCCGGGTTCGCCAGCGTCCGCCAGTTCAACGACACGATCCGCGCCGTGTACGCGTCGACCCCGAGCGAGCTGCGGACGGCCAGGACGCCCCACGCGACCAAGGCACCGGCGAAAGGGACCGGCCCGTCCGCCGGAATCCCGTTGCGGCTCGCCCACCGGGGCCCGTACCAGTCCGGCCCCGTCTTCGATCTGCTCGCACGCGAGGCCGTCCCCGGCATCGAGGAGATCACCGGCACCCCCGGCCGCCGTACCTACCGCCGTACCCTCCGCCTCCCCTACGGCACCGGAATCGTCGCCGTCGACGAACGACCCGGCGCCCTCAAGGCCGCGTCCCCCGCCCACCCCGGCGGTTGGCTCGACGCCCGTCTGCACCTCACCGACCACCGCGACCTGACCACCGCCGTCCAGCGCCTACGACGGCTCTTCGACCTCGACGCCGACCCGTACGCCGTCGACGAACGGCTCGGCGCCGATCCCCGGCTCGCCCCACTCGTCGCCGCCCGCCCCGGCCTGCGTTCACCGGGCACCGCCGACCCGGAGGAACTCGCCGTACGGGCCCTGGTCGGGCGGGCGGAGGCCGAGCGGCTGGTGCGGCGCTACGGCAAGACGCTGGACGCCCCGTCCGGCGGCCTCACCCATCTCTTCCCCGAGCCGTCCGCGCTGGTGGACGCCACCCCCGGCGAACCCCTGGCCGCCCTCGCCACCGCCCTGGCCGACGGCACCGTACGGCTCGACGGCGGTGCCGACCGGGACGACGCGGAGGAGGCATTGCTGGCATTGCCCGGCATGGACGCCGCGACCGTCGCCGTCATCCGTACCCGCGCGCTCGGCGATCCTGATGTCGCACCGCCC
Organism: Streptomyces prunicolor; assembly: GCF_045162825.1. Lineage (NCBI taxonomy): Bacteria > Bacillati > Actinomycetota > Actinomycetes > Kitasatosporales > Streptomycetaceae > Streptomyces > Streptomyces prunicolor. The sequence goes on from NZ_CP108676.1 coordinate 8,666,277, forward strand.
GGCTTCGATGTTTTGGACGCGTGGCGCCCCTGGCGTTCCTATGCCGTACAGCACGTAGAACTTGTACAACACCTGCGCACGGCAGGGGAGTTGGAGTCCCGATGAGTACACCGAGCAGCATTCGCTGGACGAGCTTCGACAGCCCGCTCGGCCAACTCCTCCTCACCGCCGACGAGTTCGGCGCCCTCACCTCCCTCTCCGTGCCGGGTCAGAAAGGCGGCCGTACCGTCCAGCCCCAGTGGCGGCAGGACCCTGGCCCCTTCCGTGCCGTCGGTGAACAGCTCGCCGCCTACTTCGCCGGTGAACTCAAGGAATTCCAGCTGGAGTTCCGCACCTCCGGCACCGACTTCCGTGAGCGTGTGTGGAGTGCCCTCGACTCCGTCCCGTACGGCGCGACGACGACGTACGGCGAGATCGCCGCGCGGATCGGCGCGTCCCGGGCCGCCGTCCGGGCCGTGGGCGGGGCGATCGGCGCCAACCCGCTGCTGGTCGTCCGGCCCTGCCACCGGGTGATCGGCGCCGACGGATCGCTGACGGGGTATGCGGGCGGCCTCGACCGCAAGGTGCAACTCCTCACGCTGGAGGACGCGTTGGGCTGAGTCAGTCCGTTCCCGGTTCTGTCTCCAGGCCCCAGCTGTGGATCCGCCGCGGGTGGATGCGAATCACCTCCTCGCTCATGTGCGGCCCCAACTCGTGCGGGCCGACGAGGAGTTCGGCCTCGCCGCGGATGTCGATACCGCGTACCTGCCAGGGGTTGAGGCTGACGATGTCGTCCACGACCAGCGCGACCTTCGGGTTCTTCCGCAGGTTGCGCCACTTCTTCGTCGTACCCATCGCATAGCCGCCGACCAGGATCGTCCCGTCGGCCTGCGGGAAGAAGCCGACGGGGTTCGCCTGCGGCTGGCCCTGGGGGTCGACGGTGGCGAGGCGGCCCAGTCGCTGCGAGGCGAGGTACGCGCGTTCGGCCTCGGTGAATTCGGTCATGACCGCAGCCAAACACGCCTGCCCGCCCCGCGCATCGGCCTCCGGTCCCAGGCCTTAGGCCTTATGCCCCACACCGGAGGGGGACGCGGGGCCCGGCGCCGGTGATGCTCCGCCGTCCGCCTCTTTCGGCGTGCCACGGTCGCCTTCCTTGTGGCTGGTGGGAAGAGGCGGAGCGCTCATGGTCGGGGCCGGACGGATCGTCGTCACAATGCTGGTGGTCGTACTGGGAGCGGGAGTTGGGCAGGGTACGGCGATCGCCGAAGCCCCGGCCCGGGACCCGTTCGGCACCTGGACCGGCACCTGGGAGGCCGCCCCCTCCGGCACCGCGACCGCCCACCCCGGCGCCTCCTTCCGCAACGTCGTCCACCTCAGCGTCGGCGGCAGCGCCACCCGGGTCCGGCTCACCAACCGGCTCGGCAGCGCGCCGCTCCGGCTCGACGCGGTGACCGTCGCGCTGCGGGAGGCCGGTCCGGACGCCGTGGCCGGCTCGATGCGCGTCGCGACTTTCGGCGGCGCGCGGACGGTGACGATCCCGGCGGGCGAGGACCTGGTCAGTGATCCCGTCCTGCTGGCCGTGCCCGACGCGGCGGACCTGCTCGTCACGGTCCACACGCCCGTCGACTCCGGCCCGGCGACCTACCACCGCGCGGCCGGACAGACCAACTACCGTGCGCCGAGCGGCGATCGGGCCGCCGACGTCGACGGTTCCGCGTACACGACGACCACCACCTCCTGGTACTACGTCACCGGCGTCGACGTCCTCGACGCCCCGGCGGCCGGCAGCGTCGTCACCCTCGGCGACTCCCTTACCGACGGCAACGGCTCCACCCGCGACGCCAACCACCGCTGGCCCGACCGCCTCGCCGACCGCCTGGCCGCCCTGCCCGCGTACCGCCGCCTCGGTGTCCTCAACGCCGGTGTCTCCGGGAACCGGCTGCTGCGCGACGACGTGGGCCCGAGCGCGTTGTCCCGCCTCGACGCGGATGCCCTGTCGCGGTCCGGCGTGCGTGTGCTGATCGTTCTCGAAGGCATCAACGACATCAAGGGCACCCCGAACGCCACCGACCCCGACGCCTTCGAGAGCGCCTACCGCACCCTCGTCAGCCGCGCCCACGCGCACGGCATCCGTGTCATCGGCGCGACCCTCACCCCGTACGGCGGCAGCAGCGGGTACACGGCGGCCCGCGAGGCCGTACGGCAGGAGATCAACGCCTTCATCCGCGGCGGCGGGGGCTTCGACGGGGTCGTCGACTTCGACACCGCTGTCCGCGACCCGGAGCAGCCGCAGCGGATCCGGCCCGGTTACGACTGCGGCGACCATCTGCACTTCAACGACGCGGGCATGCGGGCGCTCGCCGACACGGTCGACCTGACCATGCTCGGCTGATCCCTTTGACGTCAGCCCCAGATCACCGCGCCCACCCACGCCCCCATGATCAGCAGGCAGGTGAACAGTTCGGTCAGCACGCTGGAGCCGCCCGAGCGCATCGCCGTACGGAGGGAGGCCATGGCCTCGCCGTGGCGGCCAAGCCGGAGGCGTTCGTGGAGGTAGATCCCGGCCATGAAGCCGGGGATCGCGCCGAGCACGGGGACCAGGACGAAGCCGAGGAACGCGCCGGCTCCGGCGTACACGCCCATTCGGGGGGTCGCGCCGCTCGCGCGCAGCCGGCGGGGCGGCAGGGCCCAGCGGACCACCTGGGAGAGGAAGAGGACGACCGTGGCGCCCACGAGGACGCCCCAGGACACCGGCTGCGGATCCTTCAGCGCCCACCACAGGACCGCGGCCCACACCAGCCACGACCCCGGCACTCCGGGCACCAGGACTCCGCACAGGCCGAGCAGGATGACGACGCCGACCAGGAGGAGTTCAGCCACTCCCATCTGCCCAGCCTGCGGGATCCCGGGTGAAACCGCAGGTCAGGTGCGGGCCACCCAGCCCCGTTCGTAGGCGTGCCAGCCCAGTTGCAGCCGGGTCGTGACGCCGGTCAGCTCCATCAGCCGCTTCACCCGGCGCTGGACGGTCCTGAGGCCCAGGTCGAGCTGTTTCGCGACGCTGGCGTCGGTCTGCCCGGCCAGCAACAGGGACAGCACCTCCAGGTCGGTGGCGTCGGGGCCGTCCGGGTCCTGCTCGGTGGCGCCGGACGCGCCGAGGCGCAGCGGGAGGGCGTCCCGCCAGACCGACTCGAAGAGCCCGCGGAGCAGCTCCAGCAGGCCGCTCGCGTGCACGACGAGCGCGGCGGGCTCCGCGGTGTGCGAGGTCAGCGGCACCAACGCGAGGGTCCGGTCGGCGACCACCAGCTTGGTCGGCACCTTGTCGACCACCCGTACCTGTTCGTCGCGGCCCAGCGCGGCGGTGAGTTCGGTGATGCCGTCCGGCTGGTCGAGCACGGCGCGTTCGAGGACGACCCGGTAACGGACCCCGCGGCGGGCGGCCTGCTCCTCCGCGTCGTTCTCCCCGCCGGTGACGGCGACCGGGGTCCCGGTGACCAGTGCGCACACCTCCTCGGTCGCGCCGAGCTGGAGCTGGAGGAAACGCTGGGTGACGGCCGCGGCGCCGATCACCACCTCCACCAGGTCGTGTACGGCGGGTTCGGCGGCGGTGGCCCGGTACTCCTCGGCGAGCTGCGCGGCGGCCAGTTCGGCCTTGTCCAGTTCGTGCCGCTGCTGGGTGAGCAGCGCGCCGAGGGCGACCCCGGGCGGGGCGGCGACCCAGCGGCCGGGGCGGGCCGAGGACTGGGCGGCGAGCCCGTGCCGTTCCAGGCTGCGCAGGGCGCGCTCGGTGTCGTACTCCCCGAGGGCCAGTCGTCGGGCGAGATCGGGCACGTCCGCGGCGCCGACCGCCACCAGTGCCCGGTACGCCGACTCGTGCGCCTCGTCCAGACCTATCGCCGCCAGCATCAGGTGCCGCTCCTCCCCGAAAACCCCGTCTGTCTCGCGCTGGTCGTGGCGGAAACCGGCCACGGCGCGAAACCGCCTCGGCACATCATCGCCGTACCACCCGCCCCTCTGCCAAGGTTGCGCCACCGAGGCATCAACTACCGCCCAGAATGCCCGTATTGGGTCCGATCGGCCTGCGGGTTCGCGCACGGCGGGTGACAGGCAGGGCGGGCGCGAATCACAGCGGAGCTTCAGGAAAGCCGGTCACACTCGGGACCGGGTGGGCCGAACCCGCAACGGGATTCGGTCACTTGGAACGTGACCCGGGCCCATGACGTGCGCCGGCACGCAGGGGAGTTGGGGCCGGGTCACTCAGTCGTCGCCGGGCGGTTCTCCCGTGGGGGGTGGGACCGTCCGGCGGCCCTGTGTCGCCGTGTGTCGCTGTGTGTCGCCCGGTGGTGGACGGGTGTTCGGCACGTCGTCCGACACGCCGTTCGAGGAGGGGCGCGCACCCGATTTTCCGGACGCCCCGTTTCCAACTGGCCTGTGCGGTGGACAATTAGGGGCATGAGCCAGCAGGGGGGAACGCCGACCGGTCACGAGGACGACTGGTGGAGCCAGCTGTACGACGACACCGCGGAGGACACGGGGCCGTCGGCCGCGGGCGACTCCGTCGACGACCGGTTCGCTTCGGCGGCGGGGACGGTGGGGGTGCCTCCGGCGGATGAGCGGGGGCGTGTGGAGGGGGTGCCTTCGGTGGGGGTGCCTTCGGCGGGCGAGGGGGCGCGTTCGGTGGGCCCGGGTGTCCCAGGGCCACGTGCGGACGGCGAGCCCGACTCCGGGCCGCCTGCTGTTACGGGTTCCGCGTCCCCGGGTGCTTTCTGGGAGCCGCCGTCCAGTGCGCCTCCGGGGCCGGGAGGCGCCGGGGCGGATGTGTATGGCGAGCCTCCGTTGTTCCGGCCTGTGGCTCCTGCCGCTCCGGGCGCTCCTGGCGATGGCGCGTCGCCGCCTGCGGTTCCGGGGGATGCCGGCGCGGATTCGTATGCCGAGGCTCCGTTGTTCAAGCCCATGACCCCCGTCGCCCCAGGGGAGCAGGCCCCGCCCGCCCCACCCCGGCAGGCGCCCCACGCGGACACGCAGCCCGACCTCCCACCGGCACCCCCTCAGCGGGCGGCCGACGCGGAGCTCCCGCCCGCGTACCCGCAGCCGGCCGTTCCCGCACCGCCTGCCGGCAGTCCCGCCGTCGCTCCGGCGGGTCTCCGCCCGGACGGTCTGTCCGCCTCGCAGCCAATGGCCGTTCCCGTACGCCCTGCGGAGAGTCCCGCCTCCGCACCGACGGAGCCGCGTCCGGCGGGCCCGGGACCGTATCCGCCGCCCCCAACCGCGCCCGCACCCCCCACCTCCGCCCCTCAACCCCTCCGCCCGGACCGCCCGTTCGACCCGCGCCCCTACCCCCAGCCTCCAGCCGTCGCCCCACCCCAACCCCTCCCGATCGCCCCGTCCCCGAACCTCCCCGCCCTCGCACCACCACCCCCGCCTCCACCCGCACCCCTCACCCTCGACTACGTAGGCTCCGGACCCCCCACCTACGACGCCGAGCCCACCGCTCTCCCCCTCGCCGACCCGGACGAGCTCGACGATCTGGTCGCGGACACCGTGTTGGACGGGGCGCGGTACGGGACGAGCACGATCAGGGCCGCTTCCGTGCGGGGGGACTCCGCGAGGTTCCGGGGGGAGCCGCGGCGGGACTCGTTGCTGACCGCGCGGTTCGGGGTCGGGGAGCAGGCGTTGGTGCTGGTGGCGATGGCGACCGGGGCCCGGGCCACGCCGGGGGCGCATCGGGCCGCCGCCGAGGCCTGTGACTGGATCGCGCGGGCCGTGGGGCGGAGTCACGCGCGGCTCTCCGAGGACATAAGGGCTGCTCGGCGCGGGGACCTGAAGTCCGGGCTGCACCGGCTCACCGACCGCAGCCTCGGCAAGCTCCGCGCCAGCGCCGCCGAACAGGGCATCGATCCGGAGGAGTACTCGGCCGGGCTGCGGTGTCTCCTCCTTCCCGCGCATCCGGAGTGCCGTACCCGCGTCTTCTTCGGGGTCGGGCCCGGCGGGCTGTTCCGGCTGCGCGACGGGGAGTGGCAGGACATCGAGCCCGCCGTCGGCGACCTGAGCGGCGAGGCCGTCGTCGGGTTCGGGTCGCAGCCCGCCGAGACGCCCCAGGGCGACCGGCTCACCATGGACCTCGGCATCCCGACGCCCCCGAGCCCGTACGAACCCGCCCCCGAACCGCCCCGCGAACCCTTCCGCTTCCGTGCCTCCGTGGCCCGCCCGGGGGACACGCTTCTCATGTGCACCGGCGGACTGGCCGAGCCCCTGCGTGGCGAGCCCGAGCTGTCCGCCCATCTGGCGGGGCGGTGGTCCGGTACCACCCCGCCCGGCCTCGCCGCGTTCCTCGCCGACACCCAAGTGCGGGTCAAGGGTTATGCCGACGACCGCACGGCCGCCGCCGTTTGGGAGGCGTGAGCGCCCGGGCTGTGAATTCATGGAACCCAGAGGGATCCGCAGGACACCGGAAACCGAAGGGCACGCGAGAACCATGGCCAAGCAGAACGTTGCCGAACAGTTCGTCGACATCCTCGTCCGCGCCGGAGTAAAGCGCCTCTACGGCGTCGTCGGCGACAGCCTCAACCCGGTCGTCGACGCGATCCGCCGCAACTCCGCGATCGACTGGATCCACGTACGGCACGAGGAGACCGCCGCCTTCGCCGCCGGCGCCGAAGCGCAGATAACCGGGAAGCTCGCGGCCTGCGCCGGCTCCTGCGGCCCCGGCAACCTGCACCTCATCAACGGCCTCTACGACGCCCACCGCTCCATGGCCCCGGTCCTCGCCCTCGCCTCGCAGATCCCGTCCAGCGAGATCGGCCTCGGCTACTTCCAGGAGACCCACCCCGACCGGCTCTTCCAGGAGTGCAGTCACTACAGCGAACTCATCTCCAACCCGAAGCAGATGCCCCGGCTGCTCCAGACCGCCATTCAGCACGCGGTCGGGCAGTCCGGTGTCAGCGTCGTCTCCCTTCCCGGCGACATCGCCTCCGAGCCCGCCCCGGACAAGGCCGCCGAGACCGCCCTCGTCACCTCCCGGCCCTCCGTCCGGCCAGGCGACGCCGAGATCGACAAGCTCGTCGAGATGATCGACGCGGCCGAGAGGGTCACCCTGTTCTGCGGCAGCGGCACCGCCGGCGCGCACGCCGAGGTCATGGAGTTCGCCGAGAAGATCAAGTCCCCGATCGGCCACGCCCTGCGGGGCAAGGAGTGGATTCAGTACGACAACCCCTTCGATGTGGGGATGAGTGGGCTGCTCGGTTACGGCGCCGCCTACGAAGCCACCCACGAGTGCGACCTGCTGATCCTCATCGGCACCGACTTCCCGTACAACGCTTTTCTCCCCGACGACGTGAAGATCGCCCAGATCGACGTACGGCCCGAACACCTCGGCCGGCGCTCGAAGTTGGACCTCGCGGTGTGGGGCGACGCGAAGGAGACGCTGCGCTGTCTCACCCCGCGGGTGAAGCCGAAGGGCGACCGGAAGTTCCTCGACCGGATGCTCAAGAAGCACGCCGATGCGCTGGAAGGGGTCGTCAAGGCGTACACGCGGAAGGTCGAGAAGCACGTCCCGATCCATCCGGAGTATGTGGCCGCCGTCGTCGACGAACTGGCCGACGAGGATGCCGTGTTCACGGTTGATACGGGCATGTGCAATGTGTGGGCCGCGCGCTACATCACGCCCAACGGCCGTCGCCGCATCATCGGTTCGTTCTCGCACGGCTCGATGGCGAACGCGCTGCCGATGGCGATCGGCGCCCAGTTCACCGACACGGAGCGGCAGGTCGTGTCGATGTCGGGCGACGGCGGATTCTCCATGCTGATGGGCGACTTCCTCACCCTCGTCCAATACGACCTGCCGGTGAAGGTCGTCCTGTTCAACAACTCCTCCCTGGGCATGGTCGAGTTGGAGATGCTGGTCGCCGGACTCCCGTCGTACGGCACCACCAACAAGAACCCCGACTTCGCCGCCGTGGCGCGCGCGTGCGGTGCCTACGGCGTGCGGGTCGAGAAGCCCAAGGACCTCGAAGGTGCCCTGAAGGCAGCCTTCAAGCACAACGGGCCTGCTCTCGTGGACGTCGTCACCGACCCCAACGCCCTGTCCATCCCGCCGAAGATCAGTGCCGAGATGGTCACCGGGTTCGCGTTGTCGGCGTCAAAGATCGTGCTGGACGGGGGAGTTGGGCGGATGCTGCAGATGGCCCGGTCCAACATCCGCAACATGCCCCGGCCCTAACCGTCGTACGGTGCCCAGCCGTTCGACGAGTACCAGAGGTGCCGCAGGCCCTTGATGCCGCTCGTGCGGAACGGCTTGCCGTGGTCGTCGATGCGGAGCGTTCCGGTGCGGCCCTGGGAGGCCCAGTCGAGTTCGAGGTACCAGCGACAGTCGCAGGTCTGGGTCTGCGCCTTGACCAGGAGCACCTCGGGGTCCTGCGCGGAGACCCGGTACGGCAGGTGCACCGCTGGGACCGGCGTCCCCAGGGTGCTCCCGGCGACCGGGCGGGCCCGAGGGCGATCGGCGTCCAGATCCACGCCGAAGTAGCGGGGGCTGACCTCGCCGCCGCAACCCTGGTCCATGGCGTACGCGGTGCCGTGGGCCGGGGCTGCCCGGCCCACGACGTGTACGCGCAGCGCCTCCAGGACCACCGCCGTGGACGTCCGGCCCTGCACCGAGATCTCGACGTTCGTCTCCCGCCCGTGCACCGCGTGCTGTTGCGCCGCCCAGGTCCCGGCGTCCTCCTGGGCCGGGGGCCGCGGAACCTGGGCGGGTGACTTGTCGACGACGTAGTCATGGCTGCAATTGAGGTCCCACACCTGGGAGTTGGCGGTCCAGGCGAGGGGAGCGGGGAGGGCGGAAGGGGTGGCCTTCGCCGTGGCGGCGGTCCTCGACCTGGCCGTGTCGTGGGTGGACACCGCCGACAGGCTGCCCCACACCGCGAGCACTGTGCACACCACGGCGGCGGTGAGCGGGAGACGCCGTCGGTACCAGGGGCTGGGCGTCGGCTCAGGGACCTCGGCCGATTCCGGTACCGGACTCTCCGCCGGTGTCACGGCAATCCGCGGCCGCTGTCGCGCCGCCACCGCCAGGATCCAGTACCGGTGCAGCTCCAGCCGTTCCTCCGGTGTCGCCCCGCACAGCGTCGCGAAGCGTTCCACGGGCGCGAAGTCGAGGGGGACCGCCTCGCCCACGCAGTAGCGGTGCAGGGTCGACGCGTTCATGTTCAGGCGGCGGGCCAGCTGGCTGTAGCTGCGGTCCGTGCGTGCCTTCAGGCGCCGTAGCAGCGCCGCGAACTCCTCGACGTCCTTGTCGTTGGCCTCGCCCGACACCCTTGCTCCCGTGCGTGTCGCGTCCCAGGACGGCATCCCAGGGACTCCCTATATCAGGAGGTCAGACGGGGTGGGACGGTTCCACCGTTGCGGGGTCCGTGTCGGTCATTGCGGTCGCGGCGGCCGGGCGCCGAAGCTCGGTCCGACCACAGCACGGCATCGACCCGAACGGGGAAACACACGTGAACAGCAAGAAGGCCACGCGCCGCACCGCCCTCGCCGCCGGCCTCGCCCTCGCCCTCGGGCTGGGTCTGGCGGCCCAGGCCTCCGCCGGCGCCCCGCGCACCGTGAGCGGTTCGCCGGACGACAACATCACCCGCATCGCCGACTTCTACGGCGCCTACGTCGACGCCGAGAGCGACCTCGACAGCGGTGGCGGCAAGCTGGCCACGGAGCTGCGGAACTACTACCTCACCCCCGCCTACCTGAAGGAGCTGAAGGCCTGGGAGGCGAAGAACCACGCGGACGGCGTCCTCCAGGCGCAGAACATCCCCATGAGCTGGAAGGTCACCGACAACGGCACCGCCGACTACACCGAGGCGACCATCACCCTCACCTGGGGTGGCGGAGACACCACCAAGCTGGTCGTCGACATGACCCGCACGACCCACAAGATCTTCCACATCGGCACGAAGGGAATCGGCGGCAAGTAGGCCTCGGACAGGCCCTCTTGAAGGGCGCCGATCGCGGTTCCTGAGCGGCTGATTCCGGCCAGTTTCGCGGAGCGTGGGCCTCGCGGGAGGTCCGGGGGGACCAATCGCCCCACGCCTTCGCGGACTACGGCCGGATCGGCAGCCGCGCATCGGCAGTCGGTTCGATCGCCGGTGGTCAGGACGTCACGGGGTGTCTGGTCCCGACGCCGGGAGCCATGGCACCCCGGAGGGGAACGCCCCGACCGCCCCACCCGCGTCGCATGCTCCGTACCGTGGCCGTTCGACCGTACGGACGGCAGCGCCCCCGAAACCTCCGCCCCGCCGGACCCGGCGCAACTGTGGCCGAACACCCGGTCGTTGACGATTCGACATGACTGCGCCGTTCCCGACGAGGGCATGGATCCCCGTGAACATGTTCGAGCAGGAGGGAACCGGAAACCGGCGTGCAGGCGGGGGTCATGAAAAGGCAAGCACGAGGGGGCGGTCCCATGGCGATCGGGGCCTCCTCGGCGAAAGCGGCGGAGGACAAGGCCGACAGCGCCATGGAACCGGCGCAGCCGCCTCAACTGAGGCGCAGACTCGGACGCGCGGACCTGCGGGCGGTGCCCGAGGCGCGCAGAGCGTTGCGTGAACTGCTACGGCACTGGGGGAGGCCGGGACGATCGGAGATAGCGGAGCTGCTCACGAGTGAACTCGTCACCAACGCGCTGATCCACACCGACCACGACGCCGTGCTCACGGCGACCGTCGGACCCGGTGGACTGCGCGTGGAGGTACGGGACTTCGTGGCGCGCAGGCCCCGACTGCGCGTACCGGACGCCGACGACGGTACGCACGGGCGGGGCCTGTTCCTGGTGCAGTCCCTCGCGGACGCCTGGGGAGTGTCGGCCCACGGGGTGGGCAAGTCCGTCTGGTTCGAGCTGGATTCGGACGCGGCATGAGCTGCGGCACGGGCCCGGCATGAGCAACGGGACGGGGGCGGAGTCCAGTTGGACTTCGCCCCCGTCCCGATGTCGCCCGGTCCCGGATCCAGGTTCTCAGCCCTCGGCTCAGCCGAACTGCTGCTCCAGGTCCTTGAGCTTGCGCTCCAGGGAGTCGAGACGCGGCAGGGCCATCGTGTCGTCCTCGGCGGTGAGGTCGACGGTTATCGGGTCAGATGCCCCGCGGACTGGCTGGAGTGAGGGACGCGTGCGAACCGGCAGTTGTTCCGGCGTCGATAGAGCAGGCTCCGCGGATGCTTGACCGGAGCCGCGCTCCAGGGCCTGCGGTTCCGGCGACCGGCCGCCGCCCCGTCCCATGAGGCCGCGCTGGCCTCGGCTTATGGCCTTGAGCTGGGCCCGCTCGATCCGCTGCTGGTCGCGGCGGCGCAGTCGGGTCTCCTCCTTCTTCGCCTTGTCCTCGCGCACCTCGTCGACCGCCTCGTCCAGGCTGCGCACGTTCTCCAGGAGCATCAGCGACCAGGCGCTGTAGGTCTCACGGGGGGCGCGCAGCCAGCGGACGATACGGATCTGCGGCAGCGGACGCGGCACCAGACCCTGCTCGCGCAGCGCGGCCCGTCGGGTCTGCTTCAGCGCGCGGTCGAAGAGGACCGCGGCCGACAGCGACATGCCGGAGAAGAACTGCGGAGCGCCCGCGTGGTCGACGCCCCTGGGCGCGTGCACCCAGTTGAACCAGGCGGCCGCGGCCGCGAACGTCCACACGAGTATGCGCGAGCCGAGGGCCGCGTCACCGTGGCTGGCCTCACGCACGGCGAGGACGGAGCAGAACATGGCCGCGCCGTCGAGGCCGAACGGGACCAGGTACTCCCAGCCGTCGGTGAGGCCGAGGTTCTCCTGGCCGAAGCCGACCAGTCCGTGGAAGGAGAGTGCCGCGGCGACCGCCGCACAGCAGAACAGGAGGACGTAGGAGGCGATGCCGTATATGGCCTCCTTGCGCCTGCGGCGCTCCTCCGTGCGCTCCCACGAGTCGTCTTTCGCGTGCTCCCCGCCGGACCGCTTGCTCCGCGCGAGCACCGCAACCGCCGCCAGCATGCCCAGGAGCAGTACGGCGCCGGGAAGCAGCCAGTTAAGCGATATGTCGGTCAGTCTCATCTGGGGTCCCTTGCATTGGGATAGGGCGTAACGCCCGCCATAGTGGCCCAATCCCAACGGCCCTCAGGCGTTTTCGGGGCAAGAGGCCGCCAAGGAGGTGCAAGGGGATGCCCAGGGCGGCTTTCTGCTCGAACTGCCGCTTGAGGGGCGGGAGTTGAGTTCGAATAAGACTACCCGTACGGGTGGTTCCACGGAAAGTTCCTGCGGCAAGTGAGGAAGTTGTGAAGCACCTGTAACCGGACGGACGCCTTGTTCGCGGCTGATCCTAGCGGGCCCCGAGTGGAGGGTGTGACTGAGGGTCCCTCAACTCACGGCCGTGGCCAGCAGCTTGGTGACCCGCTCCGTCTCACAGGTGCGCGGACAGGTCGCGCACGCGTCCTCGGCGTCCAGCGTGTAGTACATACAGCAACTGGCCCGGTCCCGGGTGGACAGCGCCTCGCCGTTCGGCCCGGTCACCTCACGGAACGCGGCCGAACCGACGTACGGCTTGGTCGCACCCGGCAGCAGTCGCTCCAACTCCCGTACGGCTCGCGGCTGTTCGCCGAAGAGATCGGCGACGTACCAGATGCCCTCCACGACCTCGTCGGTCGCCATGCCCCACAGGGCCCGGCCCCGTCGACGCATCCGCGGGCCGAAGCCGGCCAGTACCGGTTCCATGTGCTCGGCCACCGCGGTCCGCACCTCCGCCCGCAGCGCGTCCTCGTCCGGGACCACCCGGGCGCCGGGCAGCGCTGCCGCCGGGTCGCCGGGCAGGCAGGCGAAGGAGTCGGTACGGACGGCCAGCCGGCCCATGTCGAAGCCCTCGGCCGTGCGGTCGTAGGAGACGTGGGTCACCGGGAGGCGGGGGACGCGGCGGTGCAGGAACCACGGGACGGTGAACAGGAGGACGACCGGCCAGGCGTAGCGGTGCAGGCCGAAGGTGGCTATCACGTCCGGGCGGCCCCGGCGGCCGTGGTCGCGCAGGACCTGGGCGTCGTCCCGGGCCAGGAACGCCTCAAGGCCCGTGCCGCCCTCCGCGAGCACGGCGGCCGAGACCCAGCCGCCGCCGGTCGGGATCGGTTGCTCCGGGGTGAGTTCGGTGATCCCGAGCCCGGGGATGACCTCGGTGAGGCGGGCGTACGCGTCCGCTACGGCCGAAGAAGGCAAGGGCATGCCGGGACCACCGATTCGCCGTTGGTTTAAAGGTAAGGCTTACCTTACCCATCACCCCGGTAATTTGAACTAGTCCGATCTGCGCCTAAGGTGCTTGACGGACGAGTAACAAGACGCCGTAATGACCCCAAGTACCGACACGTCCGGAGGAGGACCCGTGAAGCAGGGCACGCAGGCTTCCGCCGGGACGGGTGTTCCGGACCCGCGTACGACGCGAGGGGCCTGGGTGCCGCCGCAGCAGCGCGCCGCCGACGTGGACCGGGACCGGGATCTCGGGGACGGTGCCGGTGCCGTGCGCGGTGAGCACACGCACAGCGAGACTCCGATCCCGCGGCCCCGCGCGGTCGTCCAGCGTTCCTCCGTGCGCGGTCAGATACTCGACGCGCTGCGCACCGCGCTCGTCGGCGGCGAACTGACCCCCGGCGAGGTCTACTCCGCGCCCGCGCTCGGCGATCGGTTCGGCGTCTCCGCCACCCCCGTCCGCGAGGCCATGCAGCAACTCGCCGCCGAGGGTGCCGTCGAGGTCGTACCGAACCGGGGCTTCCGGGTGATCGAGCGGGGTGCCCGCGAACTCGCCGAACTGGCCGAGATCCGCGCCCTGATCGAGGTGCCGGTGATGCTCCGGCTCGCCCGTACCGTGCCCGCCGCCCGCTGGGCCGACCTGCGCCCGCTGGCCGAGGGGACCGTCCGCGCCGCGTCCTCCGGTTGCCGGGCGACGTACGCCGAGTCCGACCGGGCCTTCCACTGCGCCCTTCTCTCCCTCTCCGGGAACGAGCAGCTCGTCCACATCGCCGAGGACCTGCACCGGCGCGCCCAGTGGCCGCTGGTCGGCGGCCCCGTCACCCGCGGACGGGCCGACCTCGCGGCGGACGCGGCCGAACACCTCGCGCTCCTGGAAGCCTTGGTCGCGGGGGAGTGGGACGTGGCGCAGTCACTGGTGCGGGAGCACTTCGCGGGAGCCTCCTGAGGGGCTGAGGCCTGTCCGGCGGATCAGTTCTCAGGAGAGCCAGGAAGGCCAGGGAAGCGACGGCACGCCGTCAGCGCCGGAGACGGGCGTGCCGCGCCCCGCGTCCGCGACCTGATCCGCCGGACAGGTTCTAGCGGTCCTCGCCGCCGGTGGCGGTCTTCGAGAAACCGTTCTGCCAGGCGGCCTTCGCGCCGGAGTCACCGATGCGGTAGACGTCGACGACTGCGCCCGCGGCCACCACGACGGACAGCACGGCGGCCGCCACCCGGATCACCGGGCCGACCGGTGCGGACCGCGGACCGGCCTCCGGCGCGGGCCTGCGGCCCACGGTCCACCACACCGCCGCGGCCAGCAGGAACACGCCGCCGGCCCACGGCAGCAGCCCGTCGCCGAGCTCGGCGTGGCGGCGCACCAGGGAGCTGCTGCCGACGTGCCGCTCCAGCCACTCCCCGGCCTGGGTCGTCAGGGGCACGCTCACCAGGGCGACGAGCGCCATGAGCGGAAGCACCAGGCCGAGCCGCCGCGCCGCCTGTGGCCACACCGCGCAGACGACCAGTGCCAGCGCGCTGAGCGGCACGAGGACGACGACGAAATGGACGAGCAGGACATGTGCGGGCAGGCCGTTGATGAGGCTCATCGGGGGCGCTCCTCCTGTGATCGGGCGCGCCAGACTCGCACAGGAAGTTCTCAGGTTCCTCTGAATCGCCGCTCAGGCCGCACCCGGCGCCGGCACCGCCAACTGCCGTGCCAGCCACGTCGGTACGCCCCCGAGCAGCCGGAACAGCCGCCGCGCCTCCTCGCGCAACCGGGATGCCTCCGGCTCGGCCTCCGCGTCCGCGAGTGAGGCGAGAGCCGGTGCCGTGCCGACGAGGTAGCCCAACTCCTCCCGGATCCGCAGGGATTCGGCGAAGCCGTGCCGGGCCTCCGCCAACTCCCCGTCCCGCAGGGCCAGTCCGGCCAGGTGGCGATGGGTGAACGACAGCAGCAGCGGGTCGGCCTGGTCGGCGGCCCCCGCGTGCGCACGCCGGTACGCGGCCCGCGCGGCCTGCGGCGACCGCGCCAGGTTCTCCGCGACCAGCCCCCGCCGGAAGTCCAGCAGCGCCCGCCCCGCACCGTCCGGCGGGATCAGGGCCGCCGCCCGCCCGAGCGCGGCCCGCGCCTCGTCGGCCCGGTCGCGCACCGAGTGCAGGGTGGCCGCGTAGGCGAGGTACCCGCGCTCACAGGCCGCCGCGCCCCGCTCGTCGTCACTGTGGGCCAGCGCCTCCGCCGTACGCAGCGCGTCGTCGGCCTCCTCCCAGCCCTGCTCGGTGTAGAGACACCGCTCCACGAGCAGCGCGGTCCGCTGGAGGGCAGGTGCCGCGGTATCGGGCCGCAGCAGCGCCGCTGCGTCGACCCAGCAGGCCCGCGAGCGCAGCCGCCACACCGCGGTCTGGAGGGGATCGTCACCAGCGGTCGTTCCGTTCCCAGACATGGCGGAATGCGCCACGTTGCCCTCCCCGAGCACACCATTGAGCTGTTGAGTGGTGGCCGCATCTCAGCACGAATCCCGGCGCCCGGCCAAGGGGGTGGGTGAAGGAATTCACAAAGTCGTGGGATCTTCGGGTCAGCTCATCCGCAGTGCCAGGAAGAAATCCAGCTTGTCCTCAAGGCGCGAGAGGTCCCGACTCGTCAACTGCTCGATCCTGCCGACCCGGTAGCGCAACGTGTTGACGTGCAGGTGCAGCCGGCTCGCACAGCGCGTCCAGGATCCGTCGCACTCCAGGAACGCCTCCAGCGTCGGAATCAGCTCCGCGCGGTGCCGCCGGTCGTAGTCCCGCAGCGGGTCGAGCAGCCGCGCGGTGAACGCCCGCCGCACGTCGTCCGGCACGAAGGGGAGGAGGAGGACGTGCGAGGCCAGCTCCTGGTGCCCCGCCGCACACACCCGCCCGGGCCTGGCGGCGGCCACCCGTCTCGCGTGCCGCGCCTCCTCCAGCGCCCCGCGCAGCCCCTCCGCCGAGTGCACGGCAGCGCTCACCCCGAGCGTGACCCGCCCATCGTCGTCGAGCCCCGCCGACAGCGGATCCCGTACGGCTTCCAGCAGCACGTCCGCGTGGATCCCGGCCTCGGAGCCGTCGTGCTCCGCCGACACCGCGGGCAGCGGTACGAGCGCGATCGCCTCGTCGCCCGAGTGGGCCACGGCGATCCGGTCGGAGGGCTCGGGGCCGGTCGCCAGCGGGTCGACCAGGATCTCCTCCAGGAGTGATTGCGCGACCGGCCCGGCCTCGATGTCCGCGCCGTCCCACTCGACCCGGGCCACGATCACCTGCCAGTGCGGCGCCGCGCCGAGCCCGGGCAGCAGCACGGGAGCGGCGACCCGTAGGCGCGCGGCGATCTCGGACGGCGCGGCACCCGTCTGGACCAGCTCCAGGACCTCCTGCGCGAGCCGTCTGCGGACCGTGCGCGCCGCGTCCCGCCGGTCCCGCTCGACGGCGATCAGTTGCGTGACGCCCTGGAGCAGGTCCAGCCGCTCGTCCGGCCAGTCCCCGGCATCCGCCTCGACCGCGAGCAGCCAGTCCGACAGCACCGTCTCGCGCACGTCCCGCGAGCCCTGCGCGGACCGCCCGCCGCCGCGGATCGGGAAGAGGGAGTACGTCGAGCCGCCCAGCGCCAGCCGGTGCGGTCCCCGGCGACCCGTGCGGGCGGCGGCCAGCTGCTCGGCGGCCAGTTTCGCGCACACGTCGACGGGCAGCGCGGGCCCCGACACCTTCGAACCCGCGATGAGCCGCCCGGTCGGCGACAACACCCACGCCCGCAGATCCAGGTCCGAGCCGAGCAGATCCAGCACCACGTCCGGGCCGCCCCCTGCGGGGCCCGAGGTCATCATCCGGCGGTGCCGGTCCACCACGGCCGCGAGATCACCGGCCCGCTCACCGGACACCTGCCGTACGACATGCTCGGTGATCGTCGCGAACGCCACCGACTCGTTGACCGCGAACAGCGGCAGCCGGTGCCGGGCGCAGGCGGCTATCAGGTCGTCCGGGACGGCGCCCAGCTCGGCCTCGCCGGCGGCCAGCGCGGCCACTCCGGCGGACACCAGGAGCCGTACGAACGGCTCGGTGTCGGAGGCGTTGCGGCGCCAGGCCAGGCCGGTCAGGACCAGCTCGCCGCCCGAGAGGTAGCGGCTGGGGTCGCGCAGGTCGGTGGTCATCACCCCGCGGACCGTGCGATCCAGCTCGTCCTCGCCGCCGAGCAGCCGCAGCCCCAGCGCATCGGTGTCCAGAAGTGCGCGCAGCCGCATCGCCGTCGCCGCCGTTCTTTGTCTAGAAAACTACGATGAACCAAGAGGTGCTGTGGGTGCGGGGCTGTTTCCCACGTTTCCACAGGGAATCGGAGGGGTTACTGATGGCCTCTGTTCATATGAATCTACAAGATGCCCGCCCTGGCCAGCCAACTCCTTCATGGTTTCCGTGACTGACCCGCTCCGCGCACGGCGCTGTGTACTGACCTCACGCTGCATTAACAGCGCATGAACGAGCCGGACCCGCCGCACACGAACTGGCTTGATCCGTACGACCCACGAGACGAAGAAGAGAGCCGGTCATGGACTTCCTTCGCCCCGCCAGCTGGGAGGAGGCGCTCGCCGCGAAGGCCGAGCACCCCACCGCAGTACCGATCGCGGGCGGCACCGATGTGATGGTCGAGATCAACTTCGACCACCGTCGGCCCGAGTACCTGCTCGACCTGAACCGTATCGGCGATCTCTACGAATGGGAGGTCGGCGCGGACAGCGTGCGGCTCGGGGCCTCGGTCCCCTACACCCGGATCATGGAGAACCTGCGCGGCGAGCTGCCGGGCCTCTCGCTCGCCTCGCACACGGTCGCCTCCCCGCAGATCCGCAACCGCGGCGGCGTCGGCGGCAACCTCGGTACCGCCTCCCCGGCCGGCGACGCCCACCCCGCGCTCCTCGCGGCCGGCGCCGAGGTCGAGGCAGAGTCGGTGCGCGGCACCCGGCTCATCCCGATCGACGACTTCTACACCGGCGTGAAGCGCAACGCGCTCGCGCCCGACGAGCTGATCAGGGCCGTCCACATCAAGAAGGCGGACGGCCCGCAGCAGTACTCCAAGGTCGGCACCCGCAACGCCATGGTCATCGCGGTCTGCGCCTTCGGCCTCGCCCTGCACCCCGCCACCCGCACGGTCCGCACCGGCATCGGTTCGGCCGCGCCGACCCCCGTCCGGGCGAAGGCCGCCGAGGAGTTCCTGAACGCGGCGCTCGACGAGGGCGGCTTCTGGGAGAGCGGGAAGATCATCACGCCGTCGGTCGCCAAGCAGTTCGCGGATCTGTGTTCCGCCGCCTGCAACCCGATCGACGACGTCCGGGGCACGGCCAGCTACCGCCGGCACGCGGTCGGCATCATGGCCCGCCGCACCCTGACCTGGACCTGGGAGTCCTACCGCGGCACCGCCGCCCCCACGGAGGGAGTCGCCTGATGCGCGTCAATTTTACGGTCAACGGCCGCCCGCAGGAAGCGGACGACGTGTGGGAGGGCGAGAGCCTCTTGTACGTCCTGCGTGAGCGGATGGGGCTGCCCGGCTCCAAGAACGCCTGCGAGCAAGGGGAGTGCGGCTCCTGCACGGTCCGCCTCGACGGCATCCCCGTCTGTTCCTGTCTCGTCGCCGCCGGTCAGGTCGAGGGCCGCGAGGTCGTCACGGTCGAGGGGCTCGCGGACTACGCCCGGCAGAGGGCATGTGGTGCGGAAAAGTGTGACACTTCTGCGAAAAGTGACACACTTTCTCAGGGTGGGTCCCCGACCTGGCACCCCAAGCCGCTCGACTCGCAGACCGGCGAGGGCACCCAACTCGCCCCGATCCAGCAGGCGTTCATCGACGCCGGCGCCGTCCAGTGCGGCTTCTGCACCCCTGGTCTCCTCGTCGCCGCCGACGAGATGCTGGAGCACAACCCGACCCCGACCGACGCGGACATCCGCGAGGCGCTCTCGGGCAACCTGTGCCGCTGCACCGGCTACGAGAAGATCATGGACGCGGTACGCCTGGCGGCCGCCCGGCAGGGAGAGGCGGTCTGACATGTCTGACATCTCCGCAAAAGGCGCCCCCGTCGGCACTCCCACCAAGGTCACCCAGGGTTCGCAGACCAAGGGCGGCATCGGCGAGTCCACGCTCCGCCCGGACGGCACCCTCAAGGTCACCGGCGAGTTCGCGTACTCCTCCGACATGTGGCACGAGGACATGCTCTGGGGCCAGATCCTGCGCTCCACGGTCGCGCACGCCGAGATCGTCTCCATCGACACCGTCGAGGCGCTGAAGACCCCCGGTGTCTACGCCGTCATGACCTACGACGACCTGCCGACCGACGTGAAGAACTACGGCCTGGAGATCCAGGACACCCCGGTCCTCGCGCACGGCAAGGTCCGGCACCACGGCGAGCCGGTCGCGATCGTCGCCGCCGACCACCCGGAGACGGCCCGCCGCGCCGCCGCGAAGATCAAGGTCGAGTACCGCGAACTCCCGGTCATCACCGACGAGTTGTCCGCCACCGCGCCGGACGCGATCCTCATCCACGAGGGCCGCGACGACCACCACATCGGCCATGTCCCGCACCCGAACATCGTGCACCGCCAGCCGATCATTCGCGGCGACGTGGCGGCGGCCCGGGAGCGTGCCGACTTCATCGTCGAGGGCGAGTACACCTTCGGCATGCAGGACCAGGCGTTCCTCGGCCCCGAGTCCGGGCTCGCGGTACCGGCCGAGGACGGCGGAGTCGACCTCTACATCGCCACCCAGTGGCTGCACTCCGACCTGCGCCAGATCGCCCCCGTGCTCGGCCTGCCCGAGGACAAGGTCCGGATGACGCTGTCCGGCGTCGGCGGCGCGTTCGGCGGTCGCGAGGACCTGTCGATGCAGATCCACGCCTGCCTGCTGGCCCTGCGCACCGGCAAGCCCGTGAAGATCGTCTACAACCGCTTCGAGTCCTTCTTCGGCCACGTCCACCGCCACCCCGCCAAGCTCCACTACGAGCACGGCGCCACGAAGGACGGCAAGCTCACCCACCTCAAGGCCAGGATCGTCCTGGACGGCGGCGCCTACGCCTCCGCCTCTCCGGCGGTCGTAGGAAACGCCTCGTCGCTCGGTGCCGGACCGTACGTCATCGACGACGTCGAGATCGAGGCCATCGCGCTCTACACCAACAACCCGCCCTGCGGCGCGATGCGCGGTTTCGGCGCGGTCCAGGCGTGCTTCGCCTACGAGGCTCAGATGGACAAGCTCGCCGACAAGGTGGGCATGGACCGGGTCGCGTTCCGTCAGCTCAACGCGATGGAGCAGGGCACGATCATGCCGACCGGGCAGCCGGTCGACTCCCCGGCGCCGGTCGCCGAACTCCTGCGCCGCGTCAAGGCGATGCCCATGCCGCCCGAGCAGCAGTGGCTCGCGGCCGGAGAGGCCGCCGACGTACGGCAGTTGCCGGGAGGCCTGTCCAACACCACGCACGGCGAAGGCGTCGTACGAGGGGTCGGTTACGCGGTCGGCATCAAGAACGTCGGCTTCTCCGAGGGCTTCGACGACTACTCAACGGCCAAGGTCCGCCTGGAAGTTGTCGGCGGCGAGCCCGTCGCCGTCGTGCACACCGCGATGGCGGAGGTCGGCCAGGGCGGAGTCACCGTCCACGCGCAGATCGCCCGCACCGAGCTGGGCGTCACCCAGGTGACGATCCACCCGGCGGACACGCAGGTGGGCTCGGCGGGTTCGACCTCCGCGTCCCGGCAGACGTACGTCACCGGTGGCGCCGTCAAGAACTCCTGCGAGCTGGTCCGCGAGAAGGTCCTGGAGATGGGCCGCCGCAAGCTCGGCACCTACCACCCGGCCTGGGCCACCGCCGAACTCCTCCTGGAGGGCGGCAAGGTGGTCACCGACGGCGGCGAGGTGCTGGCCGATCTGGTCGACGTCCTCGAAGGTGAGGCCGTAGAGATCGAGGCCGAGTGGCGCCACCGCCCCACCGAGGCCTTCGACCTCCGTACCGGACAGGGCTTCGGGCACGTCCAGTACACGTTCGCCGCGCACCGCGCCGTCGTCGAGGTCGACACCGAACTCGGCCTGGTCAAGGTCATCGAACTGGCCTGCGCGCAGGACGTCGGCAAGGCGCTCAACCCGCTGTCCGTCATCGGCCAGATCCAGGGCGGTACGACCCAGGGTCTCGGCGTGGCGGTCATGGAGGAGATCATCGTCGACCCGAAGACCGCCAAGGTCAGGAACCCGTCCTTCACGGACTACCTGATCCCCACGATCCTCGACACTCCGACCATTCCGGTCGATGTGCTCGAACTCGCCGACGAGCACGCCCCGTACGGGCTGCGCGGCATCGGCGAGGCCCCCACCCTGTCGTCGACTCCGGCCGTGCTAGCGGCTATTCGGAACGCGACCGGACTGGAACTGAACAGGACACCGGTACGCCCGGAGCACCTCACGGGCACGTGACCTTTCGGGGTCCCAACCGGTGACGCCTTGGGGGGAGTTGGTCCCCCCAGGTCCCCTTTGTTCGTCTCGGGCCGTCCCCCGGGTCGTCCATCCCAAATCCCGCGCGCCGCCGAGGCGGCCGACGGGTGCCCCTGTGAACCTTGGGAGATGGCCCCATGACCCAGCAGTCAGTGGAACCCAGGACCGCCGCCGAGGACTCGGGTGAAGGAACCCGCGTCCCGGCCGGCCGGTCCTGGCTCGACCGGTACTTCCACATATCCCGGCGGGGATCGACCGTCGCGCGTGAGGTGCGCGGCGGAGTCACCACCTTCATGGCGATGGCGTACATCCTGCTGCTCAACCCCCTGATCCTGTCCGGCAAGGACGTCGCGGGGGACACGCTCGGCCAGAAAGGGCTGATCACCGCGACCGCGTTCGCGGCGGCCTTCACCACCCTCCTGATGGGCTTCGTCGGCAAGGCGCCGCTGGCCCTCGCCGCCGGTCTCTCCGTCTCCGGCGTGCTCTCCTCGCAGGTCGCCCCACAGATGACCTGGCCGCAGGCGATGGGCATGTGCGTCATGTACGGCGTGGTCATCATGCTGCTCGTCGTCACCGGCCTGCGCGAGATGATCATGAACGCGATTCCGCTCGCGCTGAAACACGGCATCACGATGGGCATCGGCCTGTTCATCGCGCTCATCGGCTTCTACAAGTCCGGCTTCGTGCACCAGGGCAAGGCGACCCCGCTCACCCTCGGCCCGGCGGGTGAACTCGCGGGCTGGCCCGTCCTGTTGTTCGCCGGCACCCTGCTGCTGATCTTCATGCTCCAGGCGCGCAACATGCCCGGAGCCATCCTCATCGGCATCATCACCGGCACGGTCGTCGCCGCGGTCCTGAACGCCGCCGGGGTCATCGACCCCCAGCAGTGGGCCAGCGGCGCCGCCCCCGAACTGCACGGCAGCGCGGTGTCCATGCCGGACTTCTCGCTCTTCGGCCATGTGGAGTTCGGTGGTTGGGGCAAGGTCGGCGCGATGACGGTCGGCATGATCGTGTTCACGCTCGTGCTGGCTGGCTTCTTCGACGCGATGGCCACCATCATCGGCGTCGGCACCGAGGCCCAACTCGCCGACGCCAAGGGCAGGATGCCGGGTCTGTCGAAGGCGCTGTTCATCGACGGCGCCGGCGGCGCGATCGGCGGCGTGGCGGGCGGCTCCGGCCAGACCGTCTTCATCGAGTCGGCGACGGGGGTAGGGGAGGGCGCACGAACGGGCCTCGCCTCGGTGGTCACCGGCCTGTTCTTCGCCGCCTGCCTCTTCTTCACTCCCCTCACCGCGATCGTCCCGCAGGAGGTCGCGTCCGCCGCCCTGGTCGTCATCGGCTCGATGATGCTGATGAACGCCCGGCACGTGGACTGGGCCGACCGCGCCACCGCAATCCCCGTGTTCCTGACGGTGGTCGTGATGCCATTCACGTACAGCATCACCGCGGGCGTCTCCGCCGGAGTCATCTCCTACGTCGCCATCAAGGCCGCCCAGGGCAAGGCGCGGGAGATCGGCGCCTTCATGTGGGGGCTCACTGTCATCTTCCTCGTCTACTTTGCTCTCAACCCTGTCGAGAGCTGGCTGGGCGTGCACTAGTCCGCCCCAACTGCCCTTCCCCGCAACCTCGTTAGGAGACCGAGATGCTGGACATCGCCGAAGAGCTGCACCGGTGGGTCGAGCAGGGCCGTGACTTCGCCGTCGCCACCGTGGTGGCCGTCGGCGGCAGCGCGCCCCGCCAGCCCGGCGCCGCCCTCGCGGTGGACACCGACGGTACGGCGATCGGCTCGGTCTCCGGGGGCTGTGTGGAGGGCGCGGTCTACGAACTGTGCCAACAGGCGCTGGCGGACGGCGAAACCGTCCTCGAACGCTTCGGCTACAGCGACGAGGACGCCTTCGCCGTCGGCCTGACCTGCGGCGGAGTCATCGACATCCTCGTCACACCGGTACGGGTCGGCGACCCCGCCCGCCCGGTGATCACCGCCGCCCTGTCGACCGCGACGAGCGGCGGCGCGGCGGCCCTGGCCCGGATCGTCTCGGGCCCAACTCCCTTGCGGGGCCGCGCGATCGTCGTCCACCCCGACGGCTCCTACGACGGTGGCTTCGGCGCCCACCCCGAACTGGACCGTACGGTCGCCGCCGAGGCCGGTGCCTATCTGGACGCGGGCCGCACCGGCACCGTCGAGATCGGCGAGCAGGGCTCCCGCTGCGGGGCCCCGCTCACGGTCCTGGTCGAGTCCTCGGTACCGCCGCCCCGGATGATCGTGTTCGGCGCGATCGACTTCGCCTCCGCGCTGGTCCGCGTCGGCAAGTTCCTGAACTACCACGTGACGGTGTGCGACGCCCGCCCCGTCTTCGCCACCCGGACCCGCTTCCCCGACGCCGACGAGATCGTCGTCGAGTGGCCCCACAAGTACCTGGGGCGCACGGACGTCGACGCCCGCACGGTCCTGTGCGTCCTGACCCACGACGCCAAGTTCGACGTACCCCTGCTCCAGCTCGCGCTGCGCCTCCCGGTGGCGTACGTCGGCGCGATGGGCTCCCGGCGCACCCACCTCGACCGCAACGATCGGCTGCGTGAAGTCGGCGTCACGGAGATGGAGTTGGCACGGCTGAGGTCCCCGATCGGGCTCGACCTCGGCGCCCGTACGCCCGAGGAGACGGCCCTGTCGATCGCCGCGGAGATCGTCGCCAACAGGCGTGGCGGCACCGGCATCTCACTCACCGGCGCGCATACGCCGATCCACCACGACGCGACATCGCTGCCCGCCGGACGGATCGGCTCGGTGGCCTGAGCGGCGCGGTTCAGCGCTTCGCGGGCGGCCGTACCGAGAACGCCGTGTCGCCCGCCACGGCCACGATCGCGTCCTTGACGAGTACGGCGTACGGCGCGGTGTCGTCCGTCGAGTCGCCGGCGTTCGCCAGTGCGGACGTACGCCACTCGACGGCTCCGGTGCTCCGGTCCAGGGCGAGCAGACGGCCGAACTGGTTCGAGAAATAGAGCCTGTTGAACTTCGCCGACAGCACCGGCGTCGACAGGTTCTCGGTGTCCGTCCCCCGCTGCCAGAGCCGCTTGCCGTCGGCCGCGCGGACGGCGGTGACCGTGCCGTTCGGGCGGACGAGGTAGATCACGTCCTTGACCAGGGTGGCCGTGCCGCGAGTGGCGGCGGGCAGGGCGATCCGCTGGATCGCGCCGGTGCTCGGGTTCACCCGGTCGAGGGCGGTGTACAGCTGGTCCGGGCCGCTGCCGAAGACCTCCGGCGCCAGCTTCGGCACGAGGAACAGCGCCCGGCCCTCGTCGATGCCCAATGGCAGTGCCCCCGTGGGAAGTTCGGCGATCTTTCGCTGCGCGCCGGTGGCGGGGTCGAGGCGTACCAGGATGAAATCGCCCTGGGAGGGATCGTCCTCGACCGTGCAGACGGCGTAGGGGGCGCCGCCCAGCGCCGTCGGAGTGCAGGAGTTCCCGAGGTTCGACCAGATGGGGGCGCTCCACAGCCGGCGGCCCGACGCGTCGTAGGCCACGAACTTCGTCGCGTCCGTGTCCATCGCCAGGATCCCGCCGTCGAACAGGACGGGGTCGGTGTCGTCCCTGATCGGGTGGATCCACAGCCGGGCCCCGGTCTTCGCGTCCAGGGCGACCAGGCGCCGGGTGATGAAGGTGTCGTTCGAGTCGGGCTTGACGTAGGTGTAGACGCGCCCGTCCCGGACGCCGATGGGGAGCGAGGTCTCGGGGCTGCTGCCCGACCGCCAGCGGACCCGGCCCGAGGCGGCGTCCAGCGCGGTGACCGTGGCGCCCGTACCGGCGCAGTACACGGTGGTGCCGCCCGCCAGGCAGCCGGATTGGGTGTAGTCCAGGGGATCGCCGGTCTGGGCGGTGAGCAGGCTCGCCCGCCATGGCTTCCAGCCGGTGGGCAGCGCCACGGCGGCGGGGGACGCGGAGGACGTGGACGCGGCGGGTGTGCCCGAGTCCGTGCCGCCGTCCGACAGCCAGTGCAGGGTCGTGAGGCCGAGAGTGGTGACGGCGAGCGCCGTGGCGAGGGTGATGACGAGTCGCCGGGGTCGGCGTGTTCGCGGGAAGCCCGCCACCGTGGCTGACCCGGACCCGGCCATGGACCCGGACTTGGTTTCGTCCTCAGGCAGGTTCAGCAACAGGCCGTGCAGTTCGGCGAGTTGGGGACGGGACGTCGCCTCCTTGTCGAGGCAGCGTTCGGCGATGCTCCGCAGCGGCTCCGGTGCGCCGTCCAACCGTGGCTGCTCGTGCAGGACTTGATAACCCGTCAGGTACGGGCTGGCGCCGTCGAAGGGCCGGTTGCCGGTGGCCGCGTACACCAGCAGGGAACCCAGCGAGAAGACGTCGGAGGAGGCGGTGACGTCTCGGGGCGCGGCGAACTGCTCGGGAGACATGAAGGGCGGCGTGCCGATCAGCCGGCCGGTCACGGTCAGGGCCTGGTTGTCGGCGGCGCGGGAGATGCCGAAGTCGATGACGCGAGGCCCGTCCTCGGCGAGCAGGACGTTGCTCGGCTTCAAGTCCCGGTGCACGACGCCCGCTTGATGGATGTCCCGCAGCGCCTCGACCAGCCCCAACGCCAGCGTGCGCAGCGCCCGCCCGGCCAACGGGCCGTCCTTCTCGACGGCTTCGGCCAGGGTGCGGCCGGGCACGTAGAGCGTGGCCATCCAGGGGGCTTCGGCGTCCGGATCGGCGTCCACGACGGGGGCGGTGAACGCTCCGCTCACCCGGCGGACGGCCGCGATCTCCTGCCGGAAGCGGGCCCGGAACTCCTCGTCCAGCGCGTACTGCGCGTGCACGACCTTGACCGCGACCTGCCGTCCCGAGGCCGACCGCCCGAGATACACGACGCCCATCCCGCCGCTGCCGAGCCGGTCGAGCAGCGTGTAGCCGCCTATGGTCTCCGCGTCCCCGGGGCGAAGCGACATCCGCCGGTCACCTTTCCTGATTCCGTTGCCCGGAAGGGCCGTTCAGGACCATCACACTAGAGCGTTCGCGACTGCCGCCGGACATCGAGATCGGGCCGCCCGGAAATGAGTTGCGGGCCCGGGGTGCCCCGATCTTCCATGGGCCCATGGTGTCCACCGACCGACTCGTCGCCTTCGCGGCCCTGTCCTTCCTGCTGATCATCGTCCCCGGCCCCAGCGTGCTGTTCGTGATCGGACGGGCGCTGGCCCATGGCCGCCGGGCCGCGCTGACCACCGTGCTCGGCAACACGCTCGGCGCCTATCTGCTCGTCGTGGCCGTGGCACTGGGCATCGGTTCGCTGGTGGAGCGCTCGGTGCTCGTCTTCACGGCGCTGAAGCTCGCCGGCGCCGCGTACCTGGTGTACCTCGGAGTGAAGGCGTGGCGTCAACGCGGTTCGCTGCGGGCCGCGTTCGCCGGGGAGGAGGTGGCCCCGCACAGCGGGCTGCGCACCCTGTGGGAGGGGTTCGCGGTCGGGGTGGCCAACCCCAAGACGATCGTGTTCTTCGCCGCCGTACTGCCCCAGTTCGTGGACCGCGAACAGGGCCATGTCACCAGCCAGATGCTGCTGCTCGGCCTGGTCTTCAACCTCATCGCCGTGGTCTCCGACAGCGTGTGGGGCCTGATCGCCGCCACCGCGCGCGACTGGTTCGCACGCTCACCGCGCCGACTGTCCGCGGTGGGCGGCATCGGCGGCCTCACGATGATCGGCCTGGGAGTGACGGTCGCGGCGACGGGCCGGAAAGACTGACGCCGTAGGGCTCACTCCGCAAAGACGGGACTGCGCTACGACCGCCGCAGCAGCCCGTTCACCGCCCGCCCGAACATCGACCGCGCCGCCCACTCCAGCGGCCGGTCGAAGAGGCGCGGCAGGAAGCTGACCGCCAACTCCTCCTCCCACACCACGCGGCTACGGCCCCCCGGTCCCGGCCGGACCTCGATCTCCGCCCAGCCGGTGACGACCCGCCCCCGCTTCTCCAGCCGTACCAGACCCGGCTCGTCCTGCGTCGGCGGTCGCCACACGGTGACCTCCATCCGGTCGTCGAAGGCGAACGGCCCGAGACCCGAGCGGGCCACGAAGACCGTGCCCTCGCCGGTCGGTGGCGGCGTGACCACGGTGACCCTGGTCAGCGGGACCACGTCGGCATGGCGTGGCCATTCCGTCAACCGGCGCCACGCCTCCTCAAGGGGAAGCGGGGCTGTGCGTTCGAGACGGAAGTTGACCATGTGTGGATCGTAGAGAACGCTTCTTGATCGACGGTACTTTCACCGGCGGCTCACACCCTTGGCCTAGCGGTTCACAGGTACGCCGACGTACACCGGACGGCCGCCCCGAGTTTCCCCGCGTCCCGGCCGGAGCGGGCGCCTCCCCCCTACGCTTTCCCTCATGGGCGGGCATCCCGCCTGCCCGCAGGGGGAGTTGGTCGTCATGCCACTGAAGGCCTACGGCGTATTGATCACGCGTGCGGTGGACACGAGGCGCGAGGGCGCCGCCGGGACACCGCACTACCAGATCCATCTCACGGACGACTCGGGCACACATTTCCGGGCCGCCGTGAACGTCCTGTCCGCCGAGCAGCCCTCCGAGCTGCTCTACCTCGTCAGTGAGGACTTCCACCACCCGGTCACCGCCCGCCTGGAGGGCCTCCCGAGCGGCTGGAACACCCTGCTGCCCGGACCCGGCGGCCCGAACCTCGACTTCGTGCGCGGCAACCTCTTCGACCCGGCGCAGCTGCGCACGCTCCCGCCGGACGCGAGCGGCCCCGACAACGACCTCGCCGACCTCCTCGACCACTACGTACGACGCGCGGTGGACGACCCGGAGGCCCGGCTGTACGTCTTCGGCGAGCGCTTCGGCCCCGAACCGACCGTCAAGGACAAGGTGTTCGGCTTCCTGCCGGGCAACGGCGTCCACGACATCCACATGAACCAGGGCAACAGCCGCCGCTTCAGCGGTGACGACGGGGTCTGGCAGGACGGCGGCCTCCTCATCCACTTCCCGGCGCAGTCGCGCTGGGTCGGCATCTTCCTCGCCTTCCAGAGCCAGTCCTGGCACACCGACGACACCACCGGCCACACCCTGGAGGACACCGACGGTTCGCGCCCCGACCCCGGCAGCCAGCCCGTGCGGATCGTGGCGGCCCTGGTCAACCCGCGCGGCCCGGCGCCCGAACCGGAGAGCGTCACCCTCCTCAACGCCTCGCCCGATCCGCTGGACCCGAGGGGCTGGCGCGTCCGAGACCGACTGGGCCACTCCTGCGCGGTACCGCCCGGCCCCCTCGCCCCGGGCGCCACCCTGCTCGTCCCGCTCACCGACGGCGTCCAACTCGGCAACCAGGGCGGCGAGATCACCCTCCTCGACGCGAACGGCCTGAAGGTACACGGCGTCTCGTACACCGCCGACCAGGCCGCGCGGGAGGGGTGGACAGTGGTGTTCTGACCAACTGGGCCGCCCTGCACGGAAGTTCCCTACCGCACCCGCACACCCCTACGGCACGATGGGCCCGACCCGCACTGCACCGCACCGCGTCAAGCAACCGGCCGGAGGGCGTCCCGTGGACCGCGAACTGCACGCCAGGCTCGACGACTTGCAGCGCGACCCGTACCCGCACTACACCCGGGCACGGCAGACCGAAGGCCTCACCCACCTCGCCGAACTCGACGCCTGGCTCGTGGCCCGGGACGCCGACGTGCGTGAAGTCCTGCGCCGCCCGGAGGACTTCTCCTCATCGCTGGCCCTACGGCCCGACGTACTGCCGGCGCCCGCCGCGCTCGCCGTCCTCGGCGGCGGGTTCGGCGGGCGGCCCGTCGTCGTCACCGCGGACGGCGCGCAGCACCAGCAGTTGCGCGCGCCCATCGTCCGCGGCCTCTCACCGGCCCGCGTCACCGCCGTCCTGCCCTACGCCGCCGAGCGCGCCGCCGCCCTCGTCGACACGTTCGCCAAGGACGGGCACGTCGAGTTGATGTCGGCGTACGCCAGGCGGCTCCCCGGCGAGGTCGTCGGGAGGATCGTGGGCCTCGACCCCGCCGACGTGCCCGGGGTCGTCCATGGCGGCCATCGCGCCGAGGAGTTGCTCTTCCGCCCGCTGGAGGAGGACGAGCAGATCGCCGCGGCCGAGGACGTCGTCGCGATGCAGCACACCCTCGACCGGTACGTGCGGGAGCGGTACGCACAGCCTCGCGAAGACCTCGGTACGGAACTGATCGCCTCGGTGACCGAGGAGGCGGACGGCGGCGGCCCGACCCTGGAGCACCGGCACCAACTCGTCGCCCACCTCCAGAACTTGTTCATCGCCGGTCACCTCACCACCACCGCGCTCATCGGCACGACCGTGCTGCATCTTCTCCGGCATCCGGACCAGTGGGAGCTGCTGTGCGCCGAGCCCGAACGCATCCCCGCCGCGATCGAGGAGGCGGCCCGCTACGACACCGCACTGCAAGGGTTCCGCAGGGTCACCACCCGGCCGCTCGTTCTCGCCGGCACCGAACTCCCCGCCGGAGCACCGCTGTTCGTCGCCTTCGGCGCGGCCAACCGTGACGAGAGGCGCCATGCGCGCCCCGAGACCTTCGACATCACCCGCACCCCGAACCGCCACCTCGCCTTCGGCTTCGGCGTGCACAGCTGCCCCGGTTCCCAACTCGCCCGCGAACAACTCCGCCTCACCCTCCAGGAGTTGACGACCCGCCTGCCCGGTCTACGGCTGGCGGAGGACCGTCCGGTCACCATGCGGCCGACGATGATCCACCGTTCCCCGTATGCCCTGCACCTGAACTGGTGAGCCATAAAAGCCCGATGAGCCTGGAGGACCCGGTGTCTCAGGGCCGGTACACCTTCCCCGGCTCCGCCGTCCCGGGCGCGAGGAGCTGCGGCACGGTCACGAACACGTACCCGCGCTCCTTCAGCGCGTCGATGATGCCGGGGACGGCGGGCACGGTGCCCTCGTACAGGTCGTGCAGCAGGATGATGCCGTCCCGGGTGGCCTGAGCGAGGACGCGTTTGGTGATGAGGGCGGAGTCGGTCGTCGCGTAGTCCTTGGCGGTGACGCTCCACAGCACCTCCGCGAGGCCCAACTCCCGGCAGATCTTGTGCACTTCGTCGTCGGTGCGACCCTGCGGCGGGCGCATCAGTGTGGGCCGCTTGCCGGTGATCCGCTCTATCGCGTCGTCCGTGCGCTCCAGTTCGTCACGTATCTGCGCGGGGGGTATTCGGGTCAGGATCTTGTGGTCCCAGGTGTGGCTGGCCACCTCGTGCCCCTCGGCGGCCATGCGCTCGACCAGCTCCGGGTACTTCTCGATGTGCCGCTTGCCGAGCAGGAAGAAGGTCGCCGGGACCTGCTTCTCCTTCAGGATGTCGAGCAACCGCGCCGAGTTCTCGCTGGGCCCGGCGTCGAAGGTCAGCGCGATGCACTTCACCTCCCGGCAGTCGGCCGTCCCGAAACCGGCCCGCGCGGTGGCCGACACGCCCTCGGCGCGAGCGGCGGCCGGCGCGGTCGTGTCGAGCTCGGTGCACCCGCTCGACGCCAGACCCAGCACGCCAACCGCCACAAACATGCCGACGGCACGCAACCCGGCCCGGGGTCTTTCCCTCTTCTTGCACAGAGCACTCAGTGATGGCATGCCGAGACTATACACAGCGAGTATATACGGTGCGTATAGTCAGGAGTGGGACAGCGCCCCTTTAGGGGCGCGGGGCTGTATCGATTTGCGGCTCCGCCGCGTGGGCGCGACCAGCCCCCACCGACCCGCGGCCAAAGAACCGCCGATCCAGCGGAGTGCTTATCGGCCCGAGCCTCCCAGCTCCCACCCAAGCCGCAGATTCCACCGCCCGGCCCGCCCACTGAGCTCGGTCGCAGTCAACGGCGGCACATCAAGCCGCCAGAACGCAGGCCCAGGCGCACCAAGGACCGTGACCGCAACGGCCCGCACGAACTCCTGCTCAACCACCGCAAGGGTCCTCCCCTCAAACCCGGCCGCGGCCTCCAGCCACCCCGACGCCCGCTCGCAGAGCCCCCGCACCGACTCCCCACCGTGAGGCACCGCATCCGGATCCGTCAGCCAGGCCATCACCGCATCCGGCTCCCGCGCCATCACCTCGTCGAGGGTCAGGCCATGCCAGCGCCCCATGTCCAGACCCGCCAACTCGGGCTCCACCACACCCGAGAGGCCCAGCGCGGACGCCGTCTCCCGGCACCGCACGCTGGGCGAGACCAGCACCCGGTCAGCCAAGCGGAGCGACCCCGCGACGGACGAGGCGCGAGCCGTACCGCTCGGGTCGAGCGGGCTGCCGTCGTCGAACCGGGTCTCCCGCAGGGAGCGGTTCATCGCCGGCGAGATCAAGGTGATGCGGCTGGTCACTTCGTCGCTCCAAGTGCTGTGGGCTGTGCGGATCATCGTCTCAGGGCGGGGGGTGGCCGGGAGGGTGTCCTCCCGGCCACCCCCACCACCATCGGGTCAGGAACCGGCCACCATAGGGTCAGGAACCGGCCAGCTCCTCGCGGACCGTGCGGGCCGCGGCCACCAGGTTCTCCAGGGACGCGCGGGTCTCGGGCCAGCCGCGGGTCTTCAGACCGCAGTCCGGGTTGACCCACAGCCGCTCCGCCGGGATGGCCTCAAGCCCCTTGCGCAGCAAGGCCGCCGCCTCGGCCGTGCTCGGCACGCGAGGCGAGTGGATGTCGTAGACACCCGGCCCCGCCTCGCGCGGATAGCCGTGCTCGGCCAGTTCCCCCGCGACCTGCATGTGTGAACGGGCGGCCTCCAGGCTGATGACGTCCGCGTCGAGGTCGTCGATGGCCTGCACGATGTCGCCGAACTCCGCGTAGCACATGTGGGTATGGACCTGCGTCTCCGGCCGCACCCCGGCGGTGGTCAACCGGAACGCCTCCGTGGCCCAGGCGAGATACGCCTCCCGGTCCGCCGCGCGCAGCGGGAGGGTCTCGCGCAGGGCGGGCTCATCGACCTGGATGACCGAAGTCCCGGCCGCCTCAAGGTCGTTGACCTCGTCGCGCAGGGCGAGGGCGACCTGTCGTGCGGTGTCGCCGAGCGGCTGGTCGTCGCGGACGAAGGACCAGGCGAGCATGGTGACCGGTCCGGTGAGCATGCCCTTGACCGGGCGCGAGGTGAGCGATTGCGCGTACGTCGTCCAGCGGACCGTCATCGGTTCCGGGCGGGAGAGGTCCCCGGCCAGGATCGGCGGGCGGACGTAACGGGTGCCGTAGGACTGGACCCAGCCGTGCTGCGTGGCGAGGTAGCCCGTCAGTTGCTCGGCGAAGTACTGGACCATGTCGTTGCGTTCGGGCTCGCCGTGCACGAGGACGTCCAGGCCGGTCTTCTCCTGGAAGGAGATGACCTCGCCGATCTCCGCCTTGATCCGCTCCTCGTAACCGGCCGTGTCGATCCGCCGCGCCCTCAAGTCGGCCCGCGCGGTGCGCAGTTCGGCGGTCTGCGGGAACGAGCCGATCGTGGTCGTCGGTAGCGGCGGCAGCCCGAGGTGCGCGCGCTGCGCCGCCGTCCGCTCTTCGTACGGCTGGGAGCGGCGGGCGTCGGCGTCCGTGACCGCGGCGGCCCTGGCCCGTACGGCGGGGTCGCGGGTGAGCGCAGAACCCGCTCGGGAGGCCAAGTCGGCGCGGTTGGCGGCGAGTTCGGCGGCGATCGTGTCGGTGCCCTGGGCCAGGCCCTTGGCGAGGGTGACGATCTCGGCCGTCTTCTGCCGCGCGAACGCGAGCCAGCGCAGGATCTGCGGCTCGATGTCCCGCTCGGCGGCGGCGTCGAGTGGCACATGGAGCAGCGAGCAGGAGGCGGCCACGTCGACCCGGTCGGCCAGACCGAGCAACGTACCCAGCGTGGCAAGGGACTTGGTGAGGTCGTTGACCCAGACGTTACGGCCGTTCACCACGCCTGCGATCAGCCGCTTGCCGGGCAGTCCGCCCACTGCGGCGAGGTCGTCCAGGTTGGCGGCGGCGGACTCGGTGAAGTCGAGCGCGAGGCCCTCCACGGGTGCCTTGGCGAGGACCGGGAGCGCCTCGCCGAGGCGGTCGAAGTAGGAGGCGACCAGGAGCTTCGGCCGGTCGGTGAGGGCGCCGAGGTCCCGGTAGGTGCGGGTGGTGGCGTTCAGTTCGGCCGGGGTGCGGTCCTGGGCCAGGGCGGGTTCGTCCAGCTGGACCCACTCCGCGCCCGCTGCCCGTAGATCGGCGAGGACCTCGGCGTACACGGGCAGCAGCCGGTCCAGCAGGGTCAGCGGGTCGAAGTCCGCGGACACGCCGGGGGCTGGCTTGGCGAGCAGGAGGTAGGTGACCGGGCCGACGAGCACCGGGCGGGCTGTCAGGCCCAGGGCGAGGGCCTCCTTCAACTCCGCCACCTGCTTGGTGGAGTCAGTGGTGAAGACGGTGTCCGGGCCCAACTCGGGCACGAGGTAGTGGTAGTTGGTGTCGAACCACTTCGTCATCTCCAGCGGCGCCACGTCCTGCGTGCCGCGTGCCATCGCGAAGTAGCCGTCCAGTGCGTCGAGTTCGACGGCGGTGCGGTGGCGTTCGGGGATCGCGCCGACCATCACGCTGGTGTCCAGGACGTGGTCGTAGTACGAGAAGTCGCCGGTCGGAACCTCGTGGATACCGGCGTCCGTCAGTTGCTGCCAGTTCGTGCGGCGCAGTTCGGTGGCGGTGGTGCGGAGGGCGTCGGCGTCGACGCGGCCCTTCCAGTAGCCCTCGATGGCCTTCTTCAGTTCACGGGCCTTGCCCTGGCGGGGGTAGCCGTAGACGGTTGCCCGTGCTGCCGCGGCTGCGGACTTCGGTGTCACGGAAATCTCCTTCGCGAGATATCTCCCTGGATCCCGGTGTCGGGACGTGAGCGCGAAGGTTCGTAGACCGGGGGATGGTGACCGCCCGTATGTACGCCGACCCGCCCACGAGGTCACCGGGATTCCGCGCGTGAATGCTTCGCGTGCGGGCAGTTGGCAGGTCTTCGGACTTGCGGGCACGGCCTCCGTTTGACCGGAGGTCACCTACTGGCCGTCGCTTCCCAGGTCCTGTGTGGGCCCAGTGCGTATGACGGCGGTCGTTCCTGCTTACCGCTGCGGGGCAGTCCCGGAGTTTCACCGGGTTCCCTCTTGCGACGCGTCCGTCTGGGTGACGGGGCGAACCAGCTGCGCCGCCAGCCTAAAGGGTTTGGGGTGGATGCGTCGATTTTTGTCTGCGGCTCGGTGGGGGCTGGTCGCGCAGTTCCCCGCGCCCCTAGGTGGGTTGGGGTCCCCGGGACTGGAAGGCTTGCAGGATTTGCTCAGCCGCCAGTGTTGCTGTCAACTCGCCCTCTCGTACCTGGCGTTCTAGGTCCGGAGTCAGCGCACGTACCGTCGGATCTGAGTGCAGGCGGCCCAGCAGTTCGTCTCGGACCATCGTCCACGTCCAGTCCACCTGTTGCTCGCTGCGCTTCGCGGCCAGGCGGCCCGTGGAGTCCAGCAGGGAGCGGTGTTGTTCCAGGCGTTCCCAGACCGTGTCCAGGCCTGTTCCCTCGCGGGCGCTACAGCTCAGAACCGGCGGGGTCCAGGCCGCGTCGGCCGGATGCATCAGGCGTAGCGCGCCCGCCAACTCCCGTGCCGCGCTCTTCGCGTCGCGCTCATGCGGGCCGTCCGCCTTGTTGACGGCGATGACATCGGCCAGTTCCAGGACGCCCTTCTTGATGCCCTGTAGCTGGTCGCCGGTGCGGGCCAGGGTCAGCAGCAGGAAGGAGTCGACCATGTTCGCGACCGCCGTTTCCGACTGGCCTACGCCTACCGTCTCGACCAGGACGACGTCGTAGCCCGCTGCCTCCATCACCACGATCGACTCGCGGGTCGCCTTCGCCACGCCGCCGAGCGTGCCGGCGGTGGGCGAGGGGCGGACGAAGGCCGCCGGGTCCACGGCCAGGCGTTCCATGCGGGTCTTGTCGCCGAGGATGGAGCCGCCCGTGCGGGTCGACGACGGGTCTACGGCGAGGACCGCGACCCGGAAGCCTTGTGAAGTCAGCAGCGTGCCGAACGCGTCGATGAACGTCGACTTGCCGACACCCGGTACGCCGCTGATGCCGATCCGGCGGGCCTGGCCGCTGTGCGGGAGGAGCGCGGTCAGCAACTCCTGGGCCATGAAGCGGTGTTGGGGCTTGGTCGACTCGACGAGGGTGATGGCGCGGGCCACCAGGGCCCGCTTGCCGTCGAGTACGCCCTTCACATAGGTGTCGACCTCGATCACGGGGTGTGCCCGAGGTCGGCGGCCAGGCGTTCTACGAGGTCGTAGGCCGCGTCCGGGATCACCGTCCCGGGCGGGAACACGGCCGCCGCGCCCATCTCCAGGAGGGTGGGGACGTCCTGGGGTGGGATGACTCCGCCGACCACGATCATGATGTCCTCGCGGCCCTCCTCTGCGAGGGACTCCTTCAACGCCGGTACGAGGGTGAGGTGTCCGGCGGCGAGGGACGACACTCCGACGATGTGTACGTCCGCCTCTACGGCCTGGCGGGCCACTTCGCCGGGGGTCTGGAACAGCGGGCCGACGTCGACGTCGAAGCCGAGGTCCGCGAAGGCGGTGGCGATCACCTTCTGGCCGCGGTCGTGGCCGTCCTGGCCCATCTTGGCGACCAGGATGCGGGGGCGGCGGCCCTCGGACTCCTCGAAGTCGGCCACGAGAGTGCGGGTGCGTTCTACGGACGGGGAGTCGCCGGCTTCGGTGCGGTACACACCGGTGATCGTACGGATCTGGCTCGCGTGCCGCCCGTAGACCTTCTCCAGCGCGTCGGAGATCTCGCCGACCGTCGCCTTCGCGCGGGCCGCGTTCACCGCCAGCTCCAGGAGGTTTCCGGTGCCTTCGCCGGCCGCGCGGGTCAGCGCGTGCAGCGCGTCCTGGGTGGCCTGTTCGTCGCGCTCCGCGCGCAACCGCCTTAGTTTCTCGATCTGTTGGGTGCGTACGGAGGAGTTGTCGACCTTGAGTACGTCGATCTGCTCGTCGGTCTCCACGCGGTACTTGTTGACGCCGATGACCGGCTGGCGGCCGGAGTCGATGCGGGCCTGGGTGCGGGCCGCGGCCTCCTCGATGCGCAGCTTGGGGATGCCCGCGTCGATGGCCTTGGCCATGCCGCCCGCCGCCTCGACCTCCTCGATGTGCTGCCAGGCGCGGCGGGCGAGGTCGTACGTCAGCTTCTCCACGTACGCGCTGCCTCCCCACGGGTCGATCACCCGTGTGGTGCCCGATTCCTGCTGGATGAGGAGTTGGGTGTTGCGGGCGATGCGTGCCGAGAAGTCGGTGGGCAACGCGAGGGCCTCGTCCAGGGCGTTGGTGTGGAGTGATTGGGTGTGGCCCTGGGTGGCCGCCATCGCCTCCACGCACGTGCGCGTGACGTTGTTGAAGACGTCCTGCGCTGTCAGCGACCAGCCCGAGGTCTGTGAATGAGTGCGCAGGGAGAGGGACTTGGCGTTCTGCGGGTCGAACTGCTTGACCAGCTTGGCCCAGAGGAGGCGGGCCGCGCGCAGCTTCGCGATCTCCATGAAGAAGTTCATGCCGATCGCCCAGAAGAAGGAGAGCCGGGGTGCGAACGCGTCCACGTCCATCCCCGCCGCCCGGCCCGCCCGGATGTACTCGACGCCGTCCGCGAGGGTGTACGCCAGCTCCAAGTCGGCCGTCGCGCCCGCCTCTTGGATGTGGTAGCCGGAGATCGAGATGGAGTTGTAGCGGGGCATCCGCTGCGAGGTGTACGCGAAGATGTCGGAGATGATCCGCATCGACGGCTTCGGCGGATAGATGTAGGTGTTGCGGACCATGAACTCTTTGAGGATGTCGTTCTGGATGGTCCCGGCCAACTTCTCGGGCGGTACGCCCTGTTCCTCCGCCGCCACGATGTAGAGCGCCAGCACCGGAAGTACCGCGCCGTTCATCGTCATCGACACCGTCATCCTGTCCAGCGGGATGCCGTCGAAGAGCTGGCGCATGTCGTAGATCGAGTCGATCGCCACGCCCGCCATGCCGACGTCACCGGTCACGCGCGGGTGGTCGCTGTCGTAACCCCGGTGCGTGGGCAGGTCGAAGGCGACGGAGAGGCCCTTCTGGCCGGCCGCCAGGTTGCGGCGGTAGAAGGCGTTGGACTCCTCGGCCGTGGAGAAACCCGCGTACTGGCGGATCGTCCAGGGCTGGTTGACGTACATCGTCGGGTACGGGCCGCGCAGATACGGCGCGATGCCCGGGTAGGTGGCCAGGAAGTCCAGGCCTTCCAAGTCCTGCCCCGTGTACAGGGGTTTGACCGCGATGCCCTCCGGGGTCTCCCAGAGGAGGTCGTCGCCGCCCGCCGCCTTCTTGACGGCGTCACGCCACTCGTCGGGGCCGACCTCGGTGGCCGGGGCTCCCAGCTCGATCCCGGAGAAGTCGGGGATGTGCCCCATCGCTGCCATCAGGACACTCCCATGCGGTCGAGGGTGGCGGAGAGTACGGCTACGGCGTCGCAGCCCGCGAAGACGTACGCGTCGACACCGGGGTACTGCCCGGGGCGGCCCGCGAGGAACACGTGCCCGGCACCGGCCGACCTCAACTCCCCGGCAACCGACGCCGCTTGCTCCTCGTACAGCGCGTCGCTGGAGCACAGGCAGGCCTCGGTGGCCCCGCTGTCCGCGAACGCGCCCCCGGTGACGGGCTCGATGCCGCCCGCCTGGAACAGGTTCGACGCGAAGGTGAGGCGGGCGGTGTGTGCGGCGGCCGGGCCGAGCGCGGCCAGGAAGATGCGGGGCCGGGAGCCGGTCGCCGCGAGGTGGGCGTCGGAGCGGGCGCGGAGTGCTTCGTAGGCCTCGTCGCGGCGTACGCGCGGAAGCCCGCCGGAGGGTTCCACGGGAGCGGGTGAGCGCTCCGGGAGGCGCTCGGCGAGGTTCGGGAACTCGCTGACGCCTGTGATGGGTTCGCGGCGCTTGGCGAGCTTCGCGCTGCGGGTCGCCCAGGTCGTGGCGAGGTCCTCGCGGAGGCTGCCGGAGCGCAACGCGGCTGCCTGGCCGCCCTGTTGCTCGATGTGCTGGAAGAACTCCCAGCCCGCGTGGGCGAGTTCGTCCGTGAGGCGCTCCACGTACCAGGAGCCGCCCGCCGGGTCGATCACCCGGGACAGATGCGACTCCTCGACCAGGATCGTCGAGGTGTTGCGGGCGATCCGGCGCGCGAACGCGTCCGGCAGGCCCAGCGCGTGGTCGAAGGGCAGCACGGTGACGGACTCGGCTCCGCCCACCCCGGCGGCCAGCGTGGCGACCGTCGTGCGCAGCATGTTCACCCACGGGTCACGGCGGGACATCATCACCGGCGAGGTCACCGCGTGCTGCGTCTGCCCGCCCGGCGCCCCGCACACCTCGGCCACCCGCGCCCAGAGCCTGCGCGCCGCGCGCAACTTG
The DNA here is from genome assembly GCF_045162825.1 of Streptomyces prunicolor. Taxonomy (NCBI): domain Bacteria; kingdom Bacillati; phylum Actinomycetota; class Actinomycetes; order Kitasatosporales; family Streptomycetaceae; genus Streptomyces; species Streptomyces prunicolor. The sequence continues at coordinate 8,705,262 of NZ_CP108676.1, forward strand.
GCGATGGTGAGGAACTGGTCGGCGGTCGCCGTGTACCTGAACTCCAGCTGCCCCACGGCCTGTTCGACGCTCAGGCCCGCCTCGGTCAGCTCGCGCAGATACGCCACACCCGTTGCCAGCGAGGCGCCCAGCTCCTGCGCCGCCGAACCGCCGGCCTCGTGATACGGCAGCGAGTCCACGGTCAGTGCGCGCAGCCCCGGGTACCCCTCGGCGCAGCGCCGGGCGAGGGCGGCGACCGGCGCGAAGGGGAAGCCCTCGTTCCCGGTGCGGGCCGCGAAGCCCAGCGGGTCGGCGCCGAGGGTGCCGCGGGCGGCTTCGGGAGCGATGCCCCGCTCCTCGTACAGCCGTAGCAACTCGGCCGCCGCGGGCTCGACTTCGCTGCCCGCTTCGAGGGCGATGGGCGCCAGGTCGAGAAAGACGCCGTCGAGGGTGGCGCCGAGCGACGCGACCGGGATGCCGCGCCCGCCCGTGACCAGCCACAGCGAGGTGACGCCGTTCTCCAGGTCGCCGAGGACCGCGGCGTTGTCGCCGGTCGTGTGCTGCTGGCGTACGTCCCAGCCGCCGAGGGTGTTGCCCTCGGCGCGGCCACCCCGTACGAAGGGGGCGAATCCGGGGAGGCCGGGCTCGGGTGCGGAGTCGTCGGCGGTGTAGAGGGGACGGGCGCGGAGTCCGTCCTCCAGCGAGGTGGACAGGGCATCTTCCGCTGCGGCGCCCGAGACTTCCTTGCCCGACTTGCGCAGTACGCCTTCGACCAGGCGTTGCCACTGCTCATGCGTCGCGTCAGGGAACTCGGCGGCCAGCGAGAGCCCGTCGTCGGGCAGGACCGTCATGCTCGGATGCTAGGGCAAATGTGCAGGTGAGCAGCAGAGGACGTGGCTGTGACCTTAACCTCTCCGCGCGGTCTAGACCAGTCGCCCGGCGCCGTCCCGCCCGCCCTGCCAGGGGCTACAGCCCGATGTCCCTGCGGTTCATGTCGGCCAGCGACTCGCGGCGTACCAGCACCCGCGCGATGCCGTCGGCCACCGCGACGACCGGCGGGCGGCCGACGAGGTTGTAGCCGGACGCCATGGACAGGTGGTACGCGCCGGCCGCCGGTACGGCGAGGAGGTCGCCGGGGCGTACGTCGCCGGGGAGCGCCACCTCGTCCGCGAGGATGTCGCCCGCCTCGCAGTGCCGGCCCACGACGGTGACCAGGCGGGGCGGCGCGGTCGCGGGGCGGCCGATCAGCCGGGGTGCGTAGCGCACGCCGTAGAGCGCGGGCCTCGGGTTGTCGCTCATGCCGCCGTCGACCGCGACGAACGTGCGGTCGCCGGTGCGCTTCACCGCCAGGACCCGGTACACGGCGACCCCGGCGGGGCCGACGATCGCCCGGCCCGGTTCGAGGGTGAGCCGGGGTACGGGCAGCCCGGCGCGGGCGCAGCCGTCCGCCAGTTCGGCGCGGACCCGGCCGGCCAGGACGGAGATGTCGAGGCGTTCCTCGCCGGGGCGGTAGGCGATGGCGTGGCCGCCCCCGATGTCCAACTGCGGGAGCGTGACGCCGTGTTGGTCGCGGATGCGGGCCAACAGCCCGACCATGCGCCGGACCGCGGCGACGTACGGCTTCGTGGTGGCGATCTGGGAGCCGATGTGGCAGTGCAGGCCCACGAGTTGGAGGTGCGGCTGGTCGAGGATGCGGGTCACGGCGTGCTGCGCGGAGCCGTCGGTGATCGACAGGCCGAACTTCTGGTCGTCGGTGCCGGTGCGGATCTTGTCGTGGGCGCCGGCCGCGATGCCGGGCACAACCCGCACCATGACTTTCTGGCGGGTGTCGGCGGGCGTGATCGCGGCCAGCCGGGCGATCTCCGAGGTGCTGTCGACGACGATCCGGCCGACCCCGAGCCGGAGCGCGGTGCGCAGGTCCTCCGGGCTCTTGGCGTTGCCGTGCAGCACGATGCGCTCCGGTGGGAAGCCGGTGGTGACGGCGAGTTCGAGTTCGCCGGCCGAGCAGACGTCGAGGCCGAGCCCTTCCTCCTGCACCCAGTGGGCCATCGCCCGGCACAGGAACGCCTTGGCCGCGTCGACGACGTCGGCCTCCGGGAAGGCCGTGCGGTACGTGCGGCAGCGGTCGCGGATCTCCTGCTCGTCAAGGACGTAGACGGGGGTGCCGAAGCGGTCGGCGGCCTCGGTGAGCGAGACTCCGCCGACGGTCAGATCGCCGGTGGGGGAGGGGCGGGTGGAGCCGGGCCAGACGGACAGGTCGTGGGTGTCGGCGACCGGGACAACGGGGGCGTCCAGGATGGACATGGGTGGGTCTCCTCAGCCGATCAGCAGGTTCAGGCAGGCGACGACGGCCGCGGCGCCGGTCACGCGCAGGGCGCCGACGTGCTGGGGGTGCCAGCGGCGCCAGGAGTTCGCGCGCTCGCGGACCGTTGCCGCCGTGCGGTCGGCCGCCGGGGCGGACAGCGACGGGTCGACGGTGAGCGCGGTGACGCCGAGCGGTGCGGCGAGGGCGCGCAGCGCGGGTTCGGAGAGCCTGATGCCGGCCTGCTCGCTGCCGAGGGTCGCGGTGAGCTTCGCCGCCGCGGTGAAGCCGACCGCCGTACGGCCGCCGAGGGGTGTGCGGAAGAAACGGGCCGTGCAGCCCGCGGGACCCGACCGGACGGGGACGTACAGAAGTCCGGCCGGGACGGGTTCGGCGGGCTCGGGGTCCTCGGGGTTCTCAGCGGCAGCGGGCTCCGCGGGGTCCTTCTCGGCGTGTTCGACTGGAGACATCGTGCGGCTCCTTGTGCGAGGCGATGTGCGTGGCCCGGTCGGTCTGACCTGGCGCTTCCTCGAAGGTATGCCCGCCGGGCGGGGGTTCGGGTGCCTCGCTGACGGATGCTTGACGGGGAGCGCGGTACCCATAACGCGCTGCTGACGGGGGTGGGGAGGCTCGTCAGGCTCCGCCTTCCGTCAGCTCCCGTGCGTCCACCGCCCGCCCCAGTGAGATACGGCGGTGCAGGGCGGCCAGTTCGCCCTCCAGGGGAGAGGGCGGCACCGTCAGCACCGGGCACACGGCGTGGGTGACGCAGTAGCGGGTGACGGACGGGAACAGGGCGCGCAGCGGTCCTCGCGGGCCGGCGCCGATGACCAGGAGGTCGTCGGGGCGGTCGGCGGTCTCCACCAGGGCACGGCCCGCCGTACCCCGGACGACCAGGCCCCGGAACGGGATCCCGGGGCCCGCGTCGCCGAAGGCCGCGTCGAGCACGGCGAGGAGTCGGTCGGCGGCGGTGCGGCGGAGGTCGGCCACCGGGGGCGCCAACATCGAGCGCCCGTGGGCGAGTTCACCACCGGGCGGCTCCCATGCGAGTACGGCCAGCAGTTCGGCGCCGGTGCTACGGGCCTCGCGCACCGCCCGGTGCAGCGCCGCCAGGCTGCCCGGTGAACCGCTCACCCCGACCACGGCGCGTGCCCGTCCCTCACTGCTCATCGTCGCTCACTCCTCGGCGTACACAGATGTCTGCGTGTCCCATCGAAGGGCCGAAGAGAGCGGACGTATCGCGGTGTTGGCGCGCGCCTGATGCCGGAGGGCCGATTCCTGACGCGCCCGTGACGCGGTGCCGGCGGTGGCCGGAATTGAACCCCCGACTCCCGCCCGGCCGCCCGCGCGTGTCAACGAAGGGGCGGTCCCTGGCAAAGCGCGGGGCAAGAATCGGCCCCGGTGCCCGCCCCTCGGGCCGCGATGACCGTCTGGCCACGCACTGTTCACTCGGGGGCCGCCGGGAAGCGCCAATGTGCGGACGTTGTCAGCTCAACTGCTCGCCAGGGAGGGCACCATGACCACACAGACCGAGACATCGGACGGGTCCGCGCAGTCGTCCGAGGGGGTCAGCCGGCGCCACGCGCTGGGTCTCCTCGGTACGGCCGGCGCCGGCGCGGCCGTCACCCCCTTGCTGGGAGCAGGCACGGCGCAGGCCGCACCGCTCGCCGCCCCGGCCCTTCACCTCACCGCGGACTCCTCGGGAGCGTCCCCGGTGCAGGGCCTGCACCTCACCTTCGGCGCGGACCCGCGCAGCCAGATGAACGTCTCGTGGATCACCGACAAACCGGTGACCAGACCCGTCGTGCGCTACGGCACGCTGGAGCACGGCTTCGGCTCCAGTGCGAAAGCCCGCACCGTCACCTACGTCGACGGCACCTCCAGCCGCACCGTCTACGTCCACCACGCCGCGCTGAACCGGCTCACCCCGGACACCGACTACCTCTACCTCGCCACCCACGAGGGGGCGACGCCCGACAGCGGCACGTTCCGCACCGCGCCGCACGGACGCAAGCCGCTCACCTTCACCAGCTTCGGCGACCAGTCCGCCCCGCAGGTGACCTGGGCGGCCAACGGCACGGTCGGCCTCGACGCGAACTCCACCCCCGCGACGAAGGACATCGTCACCGGCATCGAGCAGGTCGCCCCGCTCTTCCACCTCCTCAACGGCGACCTCTGCTACGCCAACCTGGACGTCGACCGGGTGCGCACCTGGAACAACTTCTTCACCAACAACACCCGTTCGGCCCGCTTCCGCCCCTGGATGCCGGCGGCCGGCAACCACGAGATCGAGAAGGCCAACGGCCCGATCGGACTCGGCGCCTACCAGACCTACTTCGCCCTCCCGTCCACCGAGACCGACGCCGAACTCGCGGGCCTCTACTACGCGTTCACGGCCGGCTCGGTGCGGGTCATCGTGCTGCAGAACGACGACAACTGCCTCCAGGACGGCGGCGACGTCTACATCAGCGGCTACTCCGGCGGACGCCAACTCGCCTTCCTGGAGAAGGAGTTGAAGGCGGCCCGGGCCTCGCGCGACACCGACTGGATCGTCGTCGCCATGCACCAGGTCATGGTCAGCTCCACCGACGCGAACGGCGCCGACCTCGGCCTGCGCCAGAAGTACGGACCCCTCTTCGACCGCTACGGCGTCGACCTGGTCCTGTGCGGCCACGAGCACAACTACGAGCGCTCGCTGGCGGTTCGGGGAGTCGTCAGCGGCACCGAGACGCTGACCCCCAACCCGGTCTCCACGGCCACCGACAACATCGACACCGGCCTCGGCACCGTGCACATGATCCTCGGCGGCGGCGGAGTCTCGGGCACCACGAACCAGAGCTTCTTCAAGGACGGCACCGGCAAGGTGATCACGTCCGTCTCGGCGACGCCCGGCTCCAACGGCAAGCGCACCTCCACGTACACGCAGGAGGAGGCGGTCTGGATCGGCGTCCGCGACACCGAACACCCCTACGGCTTCGCGGCGTTCACCGTCGACCCCGGCCGGCACGCCGGTGACACCACCCGCATGCACGTGACCTACTACAACGTGAACAAGCCGAACGGCGACCTGTCGGTGTTCGAGAACTTCACGCTCCACCGCAAGCGCTCGGACGGCCACCGCTGAGACCCGCTCGTCGTCCCCGGCCCCGACTGTGAGGACCGAGGGTCAGCCCGTCGCGGCGGCCTTCTCTCCGGTCGGGGTCACGGCGTGCCACGCGCCGTCCTTGCCCTGGCCGTTCGCCTGGCCGGCCGCCGTGTCGCCGATGTAGCGGTACAACGGCCAGCCGGCGAGGGTGAGTTGCGGCTCGCCGTCGCGGTGGACCGTGCCGAGGAGGCTCCGCCCCACTCCCGACGTCTGTACGGACTCCGGCACGATCACCGGTATCCACGTCTTCACGCACGTACCGGAGCACGTCCACTTGGAGGGGTTCGACTCGTCCTTGTCGTAGCGGTAGAGGGTCATCCCGTTGGTGTCGGTGACCACGGTGCCCACCCCCTCGACCGTCTTGGCCGACACGGTGAACGCCGTGGCCGTGGCTGCCGGCGTCGAGGCGACCGGCGCGGGGCTCGTGGGCGCCGACGCGGTCACCGTGCCCGCGCTGCCGGAACCGGCGCTGTCCGAGGAGTTGCACGCCCCCAGCAGCAGCGTGGAGGCGAGGCCTGCGACGAGGCTCAGGACGATGCGTCGCGGGATCAAGGAAGTGCCCTTCGTCGGGAGTCGTACGTACTGCCTGTTCGCCCTCCCCATACGGCTGTCGACCTCGCCCCTCTCAGCCGGGCATCGCACATGACGCACTCTTGACCACCCACGCCCCGGAACGGGGTGTAACCCGGATCACAGCACTGAAGTGCAGCGCGGTGGGGGGTCCACGGCCTTTCTCTCTGTGTAAGGGGCTTGCCCGAACGGGGACGGTGGACGGTACGGATGGAACAGAGTCGGGCCGAGGGGTTCGACGGCTTCGTGGCAGCGCGCTGGTCGGCGTTGTTCCATCTGGCCTGTCTGCTCGTGGGAGGCGATCGGCACCGCGCCGAGGACCTGCTCCAGGAGGCCATGGTCAAGCTCTGGTTCGCCTGGCCGAGGATCGGCGAGGAGGCACCCGAGCCGTACGTGCGCAGGATCCTGGCGCGGGCGGCGGCCCGTTCGGCGCGGCGGCGCTGGTGGGGTGAGCGCCCGGTCGAGCAACTGCCCGACCGGGCGGAGGCCGGGGACGTGTCCGCCGTAGTGGCGGAGCGCTCGCGGCTGGAGGCGGCGCTGGCCCAACTGCCGTCCGCGCAGCGGGCCGCCGTGGTCCTGCGCTACTACCAGGACCTGCCCGACAGGCAGGTCGCCGAAGTGCTGGGGTGCCCGGTCGGCACCGCCAGGTCCCATGCGTCACGGGGCGTGGCGCGGCTGCGCCGGATCCTCGGCGATGTCATCGAGCCGGTGGGATAGGGGGAGTTGATGGACCACTTCGACCACGATCAGTTCGATCGCTTCGAGCGGGAGCTCGCGCGGATGATGCGCGACTCCCAGGAGACCACCCCCTTCGAAGCCAGGCACCAGACCCGTCTCCGGTCCGGTGTACGGGCCAGACGCCGGGTCCGCACGGCGCAGAAGGCGGTCGGCTCGGTCCTGGCCGTCGCCGGAATCGGCCTCGGTTTCTTCCTGCTGCCCCACGACCAGGTGGACAACAGGCCGCAGGCCCCCCTGCCCCGACCGGCCCTGAGCCCGACGCTCCCGGGCCCCACCCCGACCCTGACACCGGACACGACCCCGAGCGGGACCACCAGCCCGACGCCCACCGGCTCCACCGGGCCGTCCAGCACTCCGACCGGGACCCCGGCCGGGAGTTCGACCACCTCGTCCCCGGACCCGAGCACGACCGACACATCGGCGCCGCCGTCCGGCACGGAGACGACCGGCGCGCCCACCGGGCGGAGCACCTTGACGAGCCCGGCCACGTCACCGCCGGCGACGGAGTCGTCCGCGACCGTGGGCACGGCGGACTCCGGATAACCAGGCCCGCCGGAACACCCCCCACCCGCAATCCCTGAACGCGGCACTGCCCGCAGGCGATACCGGCATGCCCCGTGACGGCCCACAGACTTGGACAGAACGTGACAATGACGACGAGCAGGTCGAGTCAACTACCGTTCCGCACACCGGTGTCGGCACACCACCGCGAGCCCGTCCTCGACGTGGTCGTCCCCGTGTTCAACGAGGAGAAGGACCTCGAACCGAGCGTACGGCGACTGCACGCACACCTGCTGGAGACGTTCCCGTACCCGTTCCGCATCACCGTCGCGGACAACGCGAGTACGGACGGCACCCCGCACATAGCAGCCCAACTCGTCGCCGAACTGCCCGAGTTGGAGTGGCTGCGGCTCGCCGAGAAGGGTCGGGGCCGGGCGCTGCACGCGGCCTGGTCCGGGTCACCGGCGCCCGTGCTCGCCTACGTCGACGTGGACCTGTCGACCGACCTGACCGCACTCCTCCCGCTGGTCGCCCCGCTGATCTCCGGCCACTCCGACCTCGTGATCGGCACCCGCCTGGCCCACGGCTCCCAGGTGGTGCGCGGCCCCAAGCGGGAGGCCATCTCCCGTTGCTACAACGCCCTGTTGCGCTCCACCCTCGCCGTCGGCTTCTCCGACGCGCAGTGCGGTTTCAAGGCGGTACGGCGTGATGTCGCCGAGCGGCTGCTGCCCCTGGTGAAGGACACCGGCTGGTTCTTCGACACCGAGATGCTGGTGCTCGCCGAGCGGGCCGGACTGCGGATCCACGAGATACCGGTCGACTGGGTGGACGACCCCGACAGTCGGGTCGACCTCCTGTCCACGGCCCTGGCCGACCTGCGCGGAATCGCCCGCATAGGACGGCAGTTGGCGCGCGGCACACTCCCGACGGCGGGGCTGCGCCGGGCCGCCGGCGACGCGCGTGCGGCGGGCCTGGCCGGTCAACTGCTGCGCTTCGCCGCCGTGGGAGCGGTGAGCTCCGTCGGATACGTCCTGCTGTACGTCGCGTTGCGCCCGGCGACGGGCGGACAGGCCGCCAACGCGCTGGCGTTGCTGCTCTGCGCCCTCGCCAACACGGCCGCGAACCGCCGCCTGACCTTCGGGCTGCGCGGCCGGGTCGGCGCCCTGCGCCACCAGGCCCAGGGCCTCCTGGTCTTCACGATCGGCCTCGCCCTCACCAGCGGCGCACTGGCACTCCTGCACCGCACGACACCAACTCCCGTACGCACCACGGAAGTCGGGGTCCTGGTCGCCGCCAACCTGGCCGCAACTCTCGTACGCTTCCTGCTCTTCCGGGCCTGGGTGTTCCGCACCGGTCGCCGCCACGAGACGGAGGCGACGACGGCATGAGCGACACGACGACCTTGATACGGCCCGTCTCCGCGACCACAACTCCACTTCTCCGCAAGGACGTTGGGGCAAGCCTGCGCCGGATGACCCGGTACTACGGCCCGGTGCTCGCGCTGTACGGCCTACTGAAGCTCATCGGCTTCGCCGTCTTCATGTACCTGCTGGACTCCGACGGCGGCTTCCGGACGAGGAACCCGCGCTTCGGCGGCGGCGCCCACGCCTGGGACGTACTCGCCACCTGGGACGGCTGGTGGTACCAGCAGATCGCCGCACACGGTTACGACCCCGCACTCGTCCGGGTCCCCGGCGCCACCGGACTGATCACCCTCGAAGGCAACTCGGCGGCCTTCTTCCCGCTCTACCCGGCCACGATGCGACTCGTCTCGGACGGCACGGGCCTGGGTCTGTACGGCTCCGGGATGCTGGTCTCGGTCGTCGCGTCGTTCGCCGCCGCGCTCGGCATCTACGCCGTCGCCGCCCGCTTCGGAGGCAGGCGAGCCGGGTTGGCCGCCGCCGGACTGTGGGCGGTCTGGCCCGGCTCCGGCATGGAGTGGTCGGCCTACTCGGAGTCCCTCTACGTCGCCCTCGCCGTCTGGGCCTGCCACGCCGTCATGACCGACCGCTGGCTCACCGCGGGCGTCCTCACCTTCGCCGCCGGCCTCAACCGCCCCACCGCCGTGGCGCTCATCGCCGCCCTGATCGTCGCCGCGCTCCAGGCACTCCACCGCCGCCAGGAGCACATGGCGGCTCCCTGGGTCGCCATGCTGATCGCGCCGCTCGGCCTGACCGGCTACCTCCTCTGGGTCGGCAACCGCATGGGCAACCTGGTCGGCTACTTCGCGCTCCAGAAGGGCGCCTGGGGACACACCTTCGACTACGGCAAGCAGACCGCCGACGTCTTCAGCTCCATGGCGGTCGGTCGCTTCGACTACCTGTTCGCGTTCCCCTTCGAAGACACCATCGCCGTGCTCACCGTCCTGCTGGCCGCGCTCCTGATCCCCCTCCTGATCCGCCTGCGCCCTCCGGCCGTCCTGACCGTCTACACCCTGCTCACCCTCGCCCTGGTCCTGGGCAGCCAGCAGATCTTCGGCAACGTCTCCCGCTATCTGCTCCCGTGCTTCCCCCTCTTCATCCCGCTCGCCGTCAAACTCCGCACCCTCGGTCTGCCCACGCTGTGCCTGCTGCTGGGCATCGCGGCCGTCGCGTCGGGGTCGTACGCCGGGTATGTGCTGTTCGAGGCGGGGGTGCCGTAGGCGGGAGTTCTTGGGTGGGGGCCTGAGTGTCAGTGGGCGATGACCGCGGCGGTGGTGCAGCCGCCGTCGACGTCGAGCACGATGCCGTGCACGAACGAGGAGTCGTCACCGGCCAGGTACACGGCGGCGTTCGCGATCTCCTCGGGCGTGCCCATCCGGCCCGCGGGGGTGCCCTTCATCATGATCTCGGCGGTCCGGGTCTCCCGCGCCGCCGGCGCCGGCACCACCCCCGGGGAGATCGCGTTCACGCGGACGCCCTGCGGCCCGAACTCCGCGGCCCAGGCCCGGGTCAGCGTCTCCATGGCTCCCTTGGTGGAGCTGTAGAGGGGGCTCGCGATGCCCAGACGCGCGATCCAGGAGCCGAGGTTGATGATCGCCCTGCCGCCGGCCTCCACCATCGCGGGGGCCACGGCCGCGGTCAGGAAGTACGGGGCCTTGCTTCCGGGACCTCACGGGCGGTGCGCCGATCCCCGCGGAGGCCTCGCCCGAACTGCGCGCGGACATCGTCAAGTTGCATGCCGCGTACGCCTCCCACGTCGCCGTCCACATGCTCGACGCGCCGACGCTCACCCACGGTCTGAACGACTCTCCGATCGGGATGCTCGCCCGGTTGCTGCCACGGTGGAAGAAGCGGAGCGACAAGAACAACGACTTCGACGCCGTCTTCTCCCGCGACTTCATCCTCACCCGGGCCACCGTCTTCTGGGTCACCCAGTCCATCGGCACCTCCATCCGCATGTACCGCGACACGGTCCGCCACCCCTGGACCCCGCTGCACGACCGCCGGCCCGTGGTCGAACCCCCGGCCGGCTTCACCTTCCTCCTCGGCGACGTCCACCCGCCCGGCGTCAGCACTGTCGAAGACCGCATCGCCGCCTTCGAGAACGGCCCCACCCGCGCCGTGTTCAACGCGATCAACGTCAACGCCCACCACAAGGGCGGCCACTTCGGCCACTACGAGAACCCCGAGGCCTACGTCGGCGACGTCCGCGAGACGTTCCGCGGGGTGCGCTGACCGCGCGAGACCCACAGGCGGCTCCCCGCCCGCTAGCCCTCCGCCGGGCGCGTGGGCGTCGGATGCATCCGAATCACCAGGTACCCCTCGCCGTCCTTCGGCGGCCGGGTCCAGGAACGGGTGGTGAAGGTGTGCAGCCGGCCCTTCACGAGGGCGTGACGCGGCAGGGACACACCGAACTCCTCGGACACCGCTTCCAGCAGCGGCCGTTCGGCCTCGGCCGCGTCCTCCAGACCACCGAAGAACCGGCTCGGCGTCAGCGCCTGCGGTATCTCCCCGCTCTGCTGGATCTCTCCGTCCGTGTACGTGAACGCGTACTGCTCGGCACCGTCTCGTGCCACCGAGAGGTGGAAGAACGGCTTCCCGTGCTGTGACCTCAGGCCGCTCCACACCACCACCGCGCGGGTGCCCGCGCTGGCGGACGCGGCCGGGGAGACGAGGCGCAGCCGGTTGAACGGGGCGGGATCGCCGTCGAAGGCGAAACTCCAGCCGGTGCCGGCCCGGCCGACCGTCATGAGAGCTCTGTCGTCGTAGGACGAGAACTCCCTTCGGCTGTGCGCCTTTCTGCGGCGTGCTTCCCAGAAGGTCATGGGTTCGTTCAGCACGGTGCTGTGCGCGGTCTCGTCCGTGTTCGTGTCCGTGTTCGTGTCCGCCGCGTCCGCGTCCGCGTTCCCGTCCGTGAGACGTGAGGGCAACTCCTGCGGCTCCGCGCCTTCGACCAGGACGAACCGGTAGGACGTGCGGTTGTTGCCCGGGTCCGGGTCCGCGAGCCACGCGAGGTCGCCCGGGTCGAGTCCGGCCGTCGGCCTCGGAGTCTCGCCGGCCTGCCCGCCTCGCGGAGTGGACAGCAGCTCGCGGCCACGCTCCGGAGTCAGCAGCGGCCCGAGTGCCGGGTCGGCCACCCACCCCAGCGGCGCCAGCTGGTCCGGCCCCAGCGGTTCCCACAGGGGCAGGGCAGCCATCAGTGTCCGCCACGCCCCGTCGGTGTCTCCCCACCGCGTCAACTCCCGCGCCCGCTCGACCGCTTCCCCGAACGGTCCGGCCGCCGTGTACCGGTACGTGCCGTCCCGCACCTGACCCAGCGTCGCGTAAGCCAGTGACACCAGGTCGTCGTCGGCGCCCCGCAGCTGGAACACCAGCGTGGAGTCGTCCCGGTACGAGTGCGCCGCGTGCTCGGCGACCAGCGGTGGCAACAGCTCGGGCGCGTACCGCGGGTCCGTCACCAGGCCGTCGAAGTACACCATGGAGGTCCGTCCGAGCAGTCGGCGTATCTGGTCACCCAGCCCCGCCGCTCGCGCCCTGCCGTACCCCTTGGCCTCGTCCAGGCCCTTCGCGGCCCGCTCCCAGCCGCCGCGCAGCGCCTCCAGCCGGGCCTCTTCCATCAAGGCGTCGAGCCTTCGCGTCGTGTCGTTGGCGAACACCGGCTCCCCGTCGCTCCGGTGCGCCCGCAGTCTGTGGAACTCGCGGTGCATGTCCCGCATGAACTCACGGAAGTTCGCGTGCCGTTCGGGCGGCTCGGCCCGCCAGCTCGCCCATGTGTACACGGCCCACTCACCGTCCTCGTCCACGTCCTCGGGATCCATGAGGATGTAGGTGACGTCGGACTCGACGTCGAGCTGCAGCGCGCGCCGCCAGAGGCCGGCCACCCGCCGCTCCTCGGGCGAGGAGTCCTCGTCCAGGTACTCCTCGAACTCGTCCGCGAGTCCTGAACCGTCGTTGTGCCAACGCGCGTCCCCGGTCCCCGCCAGCAGCGACACGAACCCGCCCGCGTGCCGCCACCCGTCGCTGACCTCCAGGAACTCCCGGTACGACGGGGGCATCCGGCGGCCGAGACGCTCCTCCATGGCGGCTATCCGCTCCGCGGAGGCGGGCGGGAACCCCAGCCGGCGCGTCCGCCGCGCGGCCTCGTCGTCCTCGCCCCGCCCCTCGTCGTCGGGCAGGGAATCCGCCCACTCCTCGCTCCACCTGAGGAGAAAGGTCCGCCAGTCGAATGCCGTGGAATCCGTCATGCACCCGATGCTGCCACCCACCACTGACAACGCCCCGCTGCTTCACCCCGGCCGACGGGACTCTCCTGACCGCACGTCAGGAAGGGCTGAACGGGAGGCAATCGGTACACGACCGGGTGCCTCCCGTCCTACGGCCCTCAGTGCACGACGACCGCGTGCGTCGTCGCCGAACCGTTCGTCCAGCCGGACCGCTTGGCCGTCACCTTCACGGTGATCTTGTGCCCCTTGTCCGCCTTCACCAGGACGTACGTCGACTTGGTGGCTCCACTGATGGTCTTGCCGTCGCGCTTCCAGACGTACGTGTACGAGGTGGCCGTAGGCGACCAGGTGCCGTGGGCGGCGGTGAGCCTGTGGCCGACCTTGGCCGTGCCGGTGATCGCGACCGCCTTGGTGACCTTCAGGGCGGCGCCGGCCGCGACCGTGACGGCGGTGGAGGTGGAGGGCGTGGACCCGGCGCTGTTGGTGACCGTGGCCCGGCAGGACAGCTTGTGCTTGTAGTCGGAGACGGTCAGGGCGCGGGTCCTGCCGGTGGCACCGGAGATGACCTTGCCGTCGCGCAGCCAGGACCAGGCGACCTTGGCGCCGGTGCCGGTCCAGGCCGCGTTGCAGGTCACCGTGGAGCCGGTACGGACGGTCCCGCTCAGCTTGGCCTTCGAGGTGATCGCCGGCTTGGTCAGCAGGGTCTGCCACTGGGCCGAGACCTGGGACGTGAAGTCGCCGTCGCCCACGGCCTTGCGCGACAGGACGGTGGCCCGGCCGTCGGGACCGGCGGCGACCTCGCCGTACAGCGCATCCGTGCCGGAGACGGCGGGCGCGCTGCTGAGGGCGGTCGCCTTGCTCCAGGTGCCGTCGGCGCGGAACGCCCACTCGAGGGAGAAGACGTCGCTGTTGTCGATGCTCGGCACCTGCGGCCAGACGACCTGGACGGTGCCGTCGGCGCCGATGGAGGCGTCCACGTCGAAGGGGACGAAACCGGTCGACAGAGTCTGCGGGGCGGACCAGGCGCCGGTGCTCGCGGAGCGGGTGACCGATTTGACGACCGTCTCACGGTCGGCGTTGCTCCAGCCCGCCCATACATAGGTGAGGTCGCCATTGGGCGCGATGAGCGGGTCGCTGCCGTCGCTGTAGTTGAAGGTCGACGCGACCGCGGTCTGCACGTCGCCCCAGCTCGCGGAGGCGGACGTCCGGGTGACCGAGCTCAGGTCGTATCCGTCGTCGGCGGCGTCCGCGCCGTGCCACAGCACCGTGGTGACGCCCTGGGCGTCGGACGCCACCTGGACGTCACCGGTCGTGTAGCCCACGCCGGGCAGCACGGCCGCGTCGCTCCAACTCCCGCCCGCCGTAGGACGGGTGGCGGTGAAGTCGGTGAACCGGTTGCCGGTGGCGTCCTGGTCGTAGACGTCCCACACCGCCGTGGCCGAGCCGTCGGGAGCGACGGCGAGCGCGAAGTCGTAGACGGAACCGGTGGTGACCGAGGCGAGCGGCTGGGCCGTGGACCAGGCGGTGGCGCCCGGGGCGCGGGTGGCTGTCATGACCTTGTAGTCGTTGAACGAGCCCTGGACCCATACGGCGGTGAGGGTGCCGTCGGCCGCCGAGGCGAGCCGGGGCAGGCCGAGGTAGGTGTCGTCCGGGTCCGCGGCGATGATCGGCGTCGGATCCGACCAACCGCCCTGCGCCGGGGTCCAGGTGGCGGCGACGGCGGCAAGGTCGTCGTCCACGTACTTGCCCTCCACCCAGGTCACGACGGCCTGCCCGCCGGGCGTCACGGTCAGGACCGCCGGGGAGGTGCTCTCGCGGCCGGTGGCCAGGGTGTGGGCGGCGCCCCAGGTGCTGCTCGCGGCGGTCTTGACGGCGACGTCGAAGTTCCAGTTCGTGCTGTCGGCCGCCCGGTCGCGCCACAGCGCGAAGGTGGTGCCGTCGTCGGCGGTCTTGACGTCGATCAGGGTCTGCTGCCCGTCGGCACCGGTCAGCGCGGTGGCGGCGCTCCAGGGACCGGCCACCGTCGGGTATCCGGCGGCGGTCGCGGGGCTCGCGGGGACCAGAGCGGTGACGGTGGCCACCGCGGCGGTGAGCGCCAGGGCGGTGGCTCTCGGTCTGCGTATGCGAGATGTGCTCGATGCCACGACGGCTCCTGTGCGCGATGGGGTGGTGTGATGGAACTCGACGTGGGGGGAAAAGTCCGTCGCGAGAGTACCGGGCCTCGTGGAACGGCTGACTGTTGGAATGGTCTAGAGATGATCAAGGTTTCAGTGGGGCGTCGATCGGACCGGCGAGGCGTCTGCCTGATGCGTCGGCCGTGTCAGTCCTGTACCCGGAAGCGTGCCGTCAGGTGGTGCCGGTGTCGTGAGCTGGGACCGACCCGCAGTTCGAACTCGCCCGGTTCGACGACTCGTCGGTTGTCGGCGCCGACGAGGGAACAGCGGGCGGCGGGGATCTCGATGGCGATGTCGGCGCTTTCGCCCGGGGCGATCTCGGCCTGGACGAACGCCTTCAGTTCCTGCTCGGCCCAGGTGACGCTGGTGGTCAGGTCGCTGACGTACGCCTGCACGGTCTCCAGGGCGGGACGGTCGCCGGTGTTGGTGAGGCGTACGGTCGCGTGGACCGTGCCGTCGGCCGGCACGTCCTGCTCCCGCAGGGTGAGCGCGGAGTAGGTGACGGTGGTGTAGCTGAGCCCCTCGCCGAACGCGAACAGCGGATCCTGGGTGAGGTCGGCATAGCGGGTGCCGTGCTGGCCGCGCACCTGGTTGTAGTAGACGGGCTGCTGTCCGACGTGGCGGGCGAAGGAGATCGGCAGCCGGCCGCTGGGTTCGATGAGTCCGAGGAGGAGTTCGGCGATGGCGCGGCCACCGCGCATGCCCGGGTTGAACGCCTCGATGAGCGCTGCCGCGTTGAGCGCGGAGTCGGGGAGCGTGCTGGGCTTGGACTGGACGAGGACGACGGTCATGGGCGTGCCGGTGGCGGCGATCGCGTCGAGGAGCGCGATCTGGCCGCCGTACAGGTCCAGGGTCGCGGTCGAACAGCCCTCGCCGGTGAGGGCGATGGTGTCGCCGACCACGACCACCGCGTGGTCGGCGGCCCGGGCAGTGGCCACGGCTTCCCGCAGCTGTGCCTCGTCGACCGGTGCGGAGCTGAAGACGGGCGGTTTCGGCTGACCGTCGGGCCAGTAGGGGCCGGTGGGGTCGGGGACGAGGACCTCGATGTCGGCGCCCCGGGCATGGGTGACCGTCCAGTCGGCGGGGGCGACGGCACGCACCCCGTCGAGCACGGTCTCCACCAGCTCGCGGGGATGTCCGTCCGGCATCCAGTCGACCTGGCCGGAAGCCCCGGCCCAGTCGCCCAACATGGCATGCGGGTCATGGGAGTTGGGGCCGATGACCGCGATGGTGCGGGATGGGCCCGCACTGACGGCGCGGCCGTGTCCGTCGTCGGTCAGCCCGCCCGCGAAGGGAAGGGTTCCGTCGTTGCGCAGCAGGACCAGGGAGCGGCGCGCGGTCTCCAGGTTGAGGTCGGCGTGCTCGCGGCAGCCGATGACAGCGCTCTGCCGTTCGGCGTCGGGGGCGCGGGGGTTCTCAAAGAGGCCGAGCTCAAACTTGAGGCGCAGGACCCGTCGTACGGCCTCGTCGATCTGCTTCTCGTCGGTCAGGCCGCGGGCGACCGCCGTCTGGGCCGCATCGAAGAACTCCGGGGTGGTCATGACGAGGTCGTTGCCGGCGTCGACGGCACGGACGGCTGCCTCGACGTCGTCGGCGCAGACCTTCTGCTCCCAGACCATCCGGCCGACGTTGTCCCAGTCGGTCACCAGGGTTCCGGTGAAGCCCCATTCACCCTTGAGGACGTCCTTGAGCAGCCACTTGCTGGCCGTGATCGGCACACCGTCGATGGACTGGTAGCCGAGCATGAAGGTGCGGCAGCCGGCCCGGGCCGCCCGCTCGAACGGCGGCAGGAACCAGGAGCGGAGCTTGCGCGGGGTCAGGTCGGCCTCGCTCGCGTCCCGTCCGCCCTGGGTCTCGGAGTAACCGGCGAAGTGCTTGGCGCAGGCGAGGACCGCCGTGGGGTCGCTCAGGCCGTCGCCCTGGTAGCCGGCCACCATCGCGGCCCCCAACTCGCCGATGAGGTAAGGGTCTTCGCCGAAGGTCTCGTTCACCCTGCCCCAGCGCAGGTCGCGGGTGACGCACAGCACCGGCGAGAACGTCCAGTGGATGCCGGTCGCGGAGACCTCGGTCGCGGTGGCCCGGGCGGCTCGTCGGAGCAGCGCGGGGTCCCAGGTGCAGGCCATGGCGAGCTGGGTGGGGAAGATCGTGGCGCCGGGCCAGAAGGAGTGGCCGTGGATGCAGTCGTCGGCCGTGAGCAGCGGGATGCCGAGGCGGGTCCGCCGGGCCAGGTCGATGGCCTCGTACATCCGCTCGGGCGAGGCGTGCAGGATCGACCCGGCCAGCTTGGTCGAGACGATGTCCGACAGATCGCCGCGGGCGTCGAGTTGCAGCAACTGCCCGACCTTCTCCGGCAGGGTCATCCGGGCCAGCAGGTCATCGACCCTGACGTCCAGGGACTCCTTCGGATCCAGGTAGGCCGCCGTACGAACCGAGTGCTCCAAAACGAACTCCAAGGAAAGTCGATCGTGTGGGTGAGGTGGCCTGTTCAGACCGGGGTGCCGACCGGGGCGGAGTCGCATTCCACGGTGATCGGCGACAACTCCCATGCTTCTACGGTGTAGTCGAGGTCCCCGCCGACCTGGATACGCCAGGGGGTGTCGCCCGTGGGGTAGAAGCGCAGGGTCAGGGTCCGCCCGGTGGACAGGTACAGCTCGGCCGCGGAGTGGTCGACGATCAGGCGCAGTTCAACGGAATCGGAATCGGTCGCCGGGCAGGGCAGTGCGTACGATCCGCCGCGTGCCCGTGGGTCCAGCGAGGCGTGGTCGCGGTCGACGACGAGCTGACGGTTCGTCATGTCGAGCCGGATGTCGAGGTGTTCGGTGCCGTCGGCGGATGTGGCCAGCCTCAGGAACCCGGATCCGGACGACGTCAGGCGGGCCGTCAGGTCGAAGCAGCGGCCGACCTGTCCGAGGTCGACGGGGTCGTACGAGGTGCTGCAACCGGCGGACCTGAGCTGCTGCCGGCCGCGCAGGGCGAGGAGTTCGCGGGCGGGCCGCTGGTGGATCGTGCCGTCCTCGGCGAGGGTGACTTCGCGCGGGACGGTGAGCAGCCCCGCCCAGTCCGACTCCTCCACCCAGTCGTCGTCGCGGGCCTCCCAGGTCCAACCCCACAGCAGCAGACGGCCGTTGGGAGCGGACAGCAGGGCGGGGGCGTAGAAGTCGGGTCCGTGGTCCAGGAGGACGGGCCCGCCCCGGTCGGTGAGGACCAGGGTGCCTCGGGGGCCGTTCCGCGGGCTCCAGTCGCTGATGATCAGCGCACCGCCCCTGGCGCCGAAGTCGGCGTACTGCGGACACTCCCAACCGGTGTCCGGGCCGCCGCCGACGGCGAACGGGCCCCGGTACGTCCAGCGTTCCAGGTCGTCCGACTCGTACAGGAACGCGCCGCCCCGGCCGTCGTCCAGAGCGGCGCCGACGAGCATCCGCCACCCGCCCTCCTGCCGCCACACATAGGGGTCACGCCACATCGTCGTCCCGTACGGCGGCTCGGGGATCACCAGTTCCGGTCGTTTGGCCCAACTCAGGCCTCCGTCAAGGGACTCCGCGGCGGCGATGGGTTGCCACCAGCGGTCGGCGCGGTGCGCGGAGTAGAAGGCGACGAGCCGTTCGCCGTCGCTGACGGCGTTGCCGGAGAAGCAGCCGTCGGCGTCGTGGCCGCCGGGAGTGGGGGCGAGGGCGGGTGGGAGGAGCTGCCAGTGGACCAGGTCGGGACTGCGGTAGTGGCCCCAGTGGATGTTCCCGTGGCGGGGGCTGTGCGGGTTGTGCTGGAAGAACACGTGGTAGTGGCCGTCGTGGAAGGACAGGCCGTTGGGGTCGTTGATCCAGCCCGTCGGCGGGCGCAGGTGTACGGCGGGCCGGTGGGGGTCGGTGGCGGGGGATACGGACAACGCCGTGGCCTTTCTGGACGGGGGTTCGCCGTGCGGGGCGTGCGCGTGGGGTCGGCCCCGCACGGCGAGGACGGGAGCCGGCGGGTGTCAGGGCCCCACCGGCTCCCGCGCTGAGGAGCCACCAACTGCTAGGCGCCGCGCGGCAGTTCGCGGCTGCGGCCGAGGCCGCCGAGCCAGATCGCCGAAGGCTTGGCCGCGCGCGCGAAGGTGACCGGGTCGACGGCGATCAGGCCGAAGGTCGGCCGGTAGCTGCCCCACTCGTAGTTGTCCAGGGCGCTCCAGGCCAGATAGCCCTCGACGTTGATCCCGTCCTCCATCGCGGCGGCTACCGCCTCCAACGCCCCCGCGTAGTAGTCGACGCGGCGGGTGTCGTCGGCCGTGGCGATGCCGTTCTCGGTGACGATGAGCGCCGTGCCGTCGCCGATGACCTCGGCGGTGTGGCGCAGCGCGTACCCCACGGCGCCGGGGTAGTACTCCCACCCGGTCAGCGTCCGCTCGACGTCCTCGGGGGCCCGGACGGGCCCGTTGTTCCCGATCCTGGTGCGGGTGTACGACTGGACGCCGATGAAGTCGTCGCCGCGGGCGGCCTCGATGAATACGTCCTCACGGGGCCGGCTGTAGGCGGCCGTGGCCTCCTCCGCGCCGGGCAGTGCCTGGTAGACCTGGCTGGCGACGGTCCAGCCGACCCGGATGGCGGGGTTGATGCGCCGTACGGCCGCGACCGCCCCGTGGTGTGCGGCGACGAGGGCGTGGGTGGTCTTCTCGTCGGGGGTGATGGCGCCGCCCGTCGACGGCCACGCGGGCTCGCCCGTCCGGTCGGCGGCCGCGCTGATCGCGAGCACGTTCGGTTCGTTGATGGTGCACACATGGCCGACTCCGTCGGCGATGACCGGCGCGCAGGCCTCGACATACCGGATGAACGCCTCGACGGCTCCGTCGGCGGTCCACCCGCCGAGGTCCTCGAACCAGCGCGGGACGGTGAAGTGGTGCAGGGTCACCATCGGGCGCAGACCGCGGGCGCGGGCGCCTTCGACCATGCTCCGGTAGTGCGCGAGTTCGGCCCGGGAGAAGAAGCCGCGTTCCGGTTCGATGCGGGCCCACTCGATGCCGAACCGGTAGTCGGTGAAGCCGAGTTGGGCCAGCAGGTCCATGTCCTGCGCCCAGCGGTGGTAGCTGTCGCAGGCGTCGAGGCTCGGCTCGTGGATGTTCGCCGCCGGGTCGTGCTCCCTGCGCCACCAGTCGCTGTTGACGTTGTTCCCCTCGATCTGGTGGCCGGCGGTGGAGGCACCCCAGAGGAATCCGTCGGGGAAGGGGGTCGATGTCTGCGTCATCGGCTGGTCTGTCTCTCTCGTGTGTGGGGGAGGCCGAACCTGTCGCGGGCCGGCCGGTTTCGGTGAACTCCGGGAGACGCGGGGCTACTTGATGCCGGCGCTCGCAATGCCCTGGACGAAGTACCGCTGCAGGGCGATGAACAGCGCGACCATGGGCGTGATGACCAGGACGGAACCGGCCAGCAGCAGGCCGTACTGCGTGGAGTTCTGGCCCTGCGAGTAGAGCGCCAGGGCGACCGGGAGGGTGTACTTGTCCTCGGTCTGGGCGGCGACCAGCGGCCAGAGGAAGCTGTTCCACGAGCCGAGGAACGACATGATCGCCAGCGTGGCCAGCGGTGGTCCGCACAGCGGCAGCACGATCCGGGTGAACGTCCGGACCTGCCCGGCGCCGTCGATCCTGGCCGCCTCCAGCAGTTCGTCGGGGAGGTCCAGGATGAACTGCCGCATCAGGAACACCCCGAGCGGCGAGGCCACGAACGGCAGGATCAGCGCCGGGTAGGTGTTGATCATGCCGAGCTTGGCGACCATGACGAACAGCGGCACGAAGGTCACGACGCCGCCGAAGTCTTCGCGGCCTCCGCGGACATGGGCCCCGGCACCACCACCTCGGTCATGCAGGTCGCCGCGGACGCCCTGGGACTGCCCGCCTCGGCGGTCACCTTCCGGCTGGGCGACTCCAGCTACCCCACCGCGCCCCTGCACGCGGCGGCCTGCACCATGGCGAGCGTCGGCTCGGCCGCGCACACCACCTGCAACGCGCTGAGGGCGGAGTTCATCCGCAGGGCGGTGGCGGACCCCAACTCGCCTCTCCACGGCGCGAATCCGGCGGACGTGCGAGTGCGGGACGGCCGACTGGAGCCATCCGGCGCCCGGGACAGCTACCGGGACATCCTGCGCCGCGCCGGTCTGCCCAGCCTCGACATCACCGGCAACTGGGGCCCGGGCGACGCCGATTCGAGGATCTCCTCCTACGGCTACGGAGCCGTCTTCGCCGAGGTCGCCGTCGACCCCCTGCTGGGCCTCGTCCGGGTACGGCGGATCTTCGCGGCGTACGACGTGGGGCGGGTGATCAGCCCCAAACTCGCCCACAGCCAGGCCATCGGCGGCATGGTCGGCGGCATCGGCATGGCCCTCCTCGAAGGCACCGTCACCGACCACCGCGACGGCCGCATCGTCAACGCGAGCCTCGCCGACTATCTGGTGCCGGTGAACGCGGACGTCCCCGACCTCGACGCCGCCTTCGTCAACACCGAGGATCCGCAGGCGGATCCGATCGGGGTGAAGGGACTCGGTGAGATCACCATCGTCGGGGTGGCGCCCGCCATCGGCAACGCGGTGTTCAACGCGACGGGCAAACGCCTGACGGACCTGCCGATCCGTCCCGAGGCACTGCTCTGACCCGGTCACCGCAGGCCTGACACGAGCGTCTCGCGGGCCCCCTCCCGGGAGTCGGGCGGACCGTCACCGGTGTCCGACGACGGTTGTCGTACGCCGAATTCGGGCCGGTCGAGCTGGAGTTGGCCCTCGCCGCGGGCAAGGAGGGCGGGATCGGCGGCGCCTGACACGACCGGACGTCGCGCCTGCGGACCTGGACCGAAGAGACGGGACGCATCTTCGCCAAGGGCCTTCAGTGACCGACGTGGACATACCCGGCCCACAGTGAGGGGCTGGCCGGATACCGGTCACGCAGGGCGCGTACGGCCCGGTGCAGGGCCCGGGCCGACAGCTCGGTGCGGGGTGGGGTGCTGCCGCCGTGGGTGAGGTCGGCGTAGGTCGCGCGGGTGATCTCCACCGAGGTGGTGTCGTCGACCGGCCAGAGCGTGCCGATGACGCGTCGGTATCCGGCGAGTTGGAAGGCCCCGGTGATGTGCAGCGCCTCGTCGGCGCTGTACGGGTGCGTGTGGGAGGTGCTGCACGCGGACAGGTAGGCGAGGTCCGCGTGGGGCAGCTCCATGGCGGAGAGCTGTTCCACGGTCAGCGGCCGGGTGAGGTGGTCGTGGAGCAGCAGCATGCCCGCGGCGGGGTTCTCCCAGGACGTGAGGCCATGGCAGGAGAGATGGGCGACGGGGTGGGCGGGCAGCGCGCGGACGACGTTCTCGTACGTGGCCTGCGCGCCGGACAGGACCAGGGAGTTCGGCAGCAGTTCCGCGAGCGCCGCGGCCTCTGCCGCCGCGCCCGGCAGCGAGGGGGCGTTCTCGGCGTCCGGCACCGCCACGACCAGTGTGTGCGGGGTCGTACCGGCCGCCGGGGGACTGAACCGGTCGGCCAGGGCGCGCACGGTGGTGGTGTAGGAGGAGACGGCCCGGTCCATCACCGTCGCCTTCCCGGCCCGCGCGTCGCTGTCGTGACGGCCGGCGGCATGGAGCGGGAAGTACGCCATCAGGCCGACCGGGCACCACCAGATGCGGGGCGGGGGCTGCGTGTCGGAGGACGGGGCGGTGAGGCCCAGCGCGTCGAGCACGGGTGAGGTGACGCGGTCCCACAGCCAGCGCAGGATCGCGTCCAGGTCCCGCTGGGCGTCCCGCCGGGCGAGCAGCGACGGGTCGTTCGGGGCGGCGAAGACAGCACCGGTCAGACGCAGGAGCTGGGCGACGACGTCGGCCTGGGTCAGGCCGGTCAACGGGACCGTCTGGACGGGCTGTTCGGCGTCCGCCCGCAGAATGAGCGCGTCGCAGCGGCGCTCGGAAATGTTCACGACCACTACGGGACCCTGCTCGGCGTGGCGGCGCAGCGCCTGGACGGAGGGCGCCCGCAGGAAGCCCGCCATGCCGTCGAGGTTCCGGATCCGGCCCATCAGGTCGGCCCAGTTCTCGTCGTTCCCGTCGATCCCGCCGTTCCCGTTGCGCGCACCGGAGTTGAGGGCGCTGCGCAGCCGCAGGAACTCGGCGTGGAGCTCGGGTGACCGGTGCCGCAGCAGCCTGAGGTCACGGGCCTCCAGGGTCCGGCCGTGCAGGATTCCGCGCGACAACTCCAGGAGTTCCAGGGCCCGTTCCGGTCTGCCGAGCTCCAGTGCGGCGGCAGCGGCACCGTCCGGCAGTCCCTCGATCTGCCTGAGTTCGATGATGTTGCCCCGGTAGGACAGCCAGTCCGGGGTGAGCTGCGGCAGCAGGGCAACTGCGGCCTCGTAGGCGGCGAGTGAGGCGTGCGGGTCGCCGAGGGCGGCCTCCATGGCGCCCAGGTGCTGGTAGTTCTTGATCCGTACGTTGGGCGGTCCGGCGGCGGACGCGGCCTCGGCGAAGACATGCCGTGCCTGCCGTCGCCACGCGGCCGTGTCGCCGTCGCCGTGCCGGGCCAGGTCGCGCAGGGTGACACCCAGCTGCCACAGGCGATCGCCGCGCTCCCCGTGGTCTGGCGGCGTGGCGGCCGCCACGTGCTGGAACAGCCCCAGCGCCTCGTGCAGTGCTACGGCGTCCGCGCCGCGCGCGTCCACGCTGGAGCGGTACAACAGGGTCTCCGCCAGGGTGAGTTGAGCCTGCGTGCGCCAGGGGCCGGGGTCGGGCGCGGCGGCCAGGGCCGTGCGGGCGGTCAGTTCCGCGTCCCTGAGCGCGAGCGGGTCGTCGGTCATGGTGTGCAGGGAAGCCAGCGACTGAATGAGGTCGATGAGAGTGTCGGCGTGCTCGTCGGCGGCCGACGGCGTCTCGATCGTCGCCCGCATCAGGTCGATGGCCCGACGCATCAGGTCGGGGTCCCTGCGGTCCTGTGCGAGCAGCCTGACGGCGGAGGCGAGACGTGTCCGACGCGTGTCGAACTCGGGATCGCGCCGCGGTGTGGCCGCGAGGCACTGTTCGCTCAGGTCGACCGCCTCGACCAGCAGTCGCGCGTCGGTCGTCGCGTCGTACAGCGCCCGCAGAGCGCGCACGAGATCGAACTGCGCCCCGGCACGGTCGGAGGTGCTGTCCGCCTCGGACAGCGCCTCGCGCGCGAGGCCGACGGCTTCCTGGAGCGGTTCGACCTGTGCGGTGGCGCCCGCGAGATGCCGTAGCGAAGTGATCAGGGCCGTCCGGAACATGGGGCGGAGCTCGTCGCCGGGCGGGACGGTGGCGTAGCCCTCGCGTGCCACCTGGACGGCCTCGACGGGGGCGTCCCGGTCCCCGCTCCGTTCGAAGTGCTCACCGAGCTGGACCGCCAGAAAGAACTGGTTCACCTGGCGCATGCCGTCGCCGTGCGGCGTCGCCGCCACGGCCTCGCGGAAGGCGAGCACCGACTCGGCCACGGGCTCGGGGGAGTCGGTGCCCTGCGCGAGCATGAACAGCCGCTGCCCCAGGCTGTTGAAGACCCGGCCGCGGTTGTGGTGGCCCGGCGGCACCAGCGGAACACAGCGGTGCAACAGGGCGATCGAGGCCGCGAGGTCCGCTCCCCGCGCCGTGCCGGTTCCGCGGCCGGCGCGGTCGGCGAGCAACTCCGCGGCAGCGAGCAGCACTTCGAGATCGTACGGATCCTCGGCCGCCAGTTCGTGCAGCCCGGCCAGCACGTCGGACGGGTCGGTGCCCCGCCTCTCATGCACGTCCGCCATGAAGAGCAGTCTGCGGCGCTTCCATTTGCTCATTGCTCGGTTGCTTCCTTCTGGTCCCCCGCGGCGCCCCGGCATCACACCGGCGCCACACCGCCGACCACCGTAGCGGGATGCGCCGGATCCCGGGGCCCCGTAGAGTCCCCAACTCCGGGATCATGCAAAGAACATGGCGATCGCGAAGGCAGGGGGGCCTCTCGGTGGACGAACTCGCGGAACGGCTCAGTCGCGTGTGCACACTCATGGGTGCGGGCGAGCTGGAGGAGGCGGCGCGTGCGGCGGGCGCGGCGGAACTCGTCGCGGCTGTGCTCGCGGCGCTGCGCGGCGACGAACCCATGGCACGCTCCGTGCTGGAGCGCCGGCTGGACACCCTGGACGACCGGATGGCCGCGGCCGGCTTCGGCATCGTGACCAGGGCGACGAAGGGCGTGCCGACCCTCCCGGGGAACAGCCCCGGCCATCCGGTGGTGCACCGGTGGACCTGCCCGGCCGCCCACCCCTGCGAGCTGTTGGCGAGCGCGGAGTTGTACCCGGAGGCCCCCGTGTGCGCGATGACGGGCCGTCCCTTCGTCTATGACCGGGTCCGGCAGTGACCACCTTCCTGTCCGCCCTCGCCGGCAAGGCCGCCGAGAAGTGGCTCGCCCTGCTCGTCCTGCCCGGGGTGGGCTACCTCGCCGCTGTCGCCGCCGCCGTCGTACTGGGCCACACTCACGCCCTGGACCTGGCTGAACTCCGGTCCGCCGTCGACCGGTTGGCCGCCCACCCAGGAGCCTCCAACGCCGGTGCGATCCTCCTCGTGGCTGCCGGTGTACTGGCGGCGGCCACGCTGGCCGGACTGTGCGCGAGAGCGTCGGCCGTCGTCGTGGAGCGCCTGTGGACCAGCCGGGGCGACCGATGGCCCGGGCGCCTTCTCGTACGACGCCGGGTCCGCCGCTGGCGCCAGGCCGACGCGGCGTGCGAGGCGGCCGGCACCCGCGGCGAACTGGCCAGGGCCATCGAACGGCGCGACGCCATCGCCCTCGTCCGCCCCCGGCGGCCCACCTGGATCGGCGACCGCCTCCACGCGGTCGACCAGCGGGTGTACGACGCCTACGACCTGGACCTCGGCGCCGCCTGGCCCCGGCTCTGGCTGACGGTGCCCGACGCCGTCCGAGCCGAACTCCTCTCCGCCCGCGACGCCTACGGCGCCGCCTTCGGGCTCGCCGGATGGGCCGCGCTGTACCTGCTGTTGGGCGCCTGGTGGTGGCCGGCGCTGCCCGCCGCCGCGGTCGTCGCGGCCACGGCATGGATCCGGGGCCGCGCGGCGACAGCGGTGTTCGCCGATCTCGTCGAGGCCACCGTCGACCTGCACGCCATCACCCTGGCCCAGGAACTCGGCCTGACCGGCGAACGGCCCGCCCTCACCCGGGAGATCGGCGACGCCATCACCACCACCCTGCGCAAGGACCCGCCGCCCGATCCACCCCGCGATCCACCCCGCGATCCGCCGGTCGCCGTCTGATCGCGACGCCCAGCCTCCCGACAGGCCGGCGGCCGACAGATCAGCCCGGACCGCCCGACGCCACCGAACAGGGCCACCTGGTTGGACAACAGACCGGCGTCGAAACCGCCCAGGCCGACCTCCAGACGTTCACCGACGCGGAGGGCATGGTCGATGCCCTCGGCGAAGACGGAGCCGACCGGGCCCCAGGGGATGTCATCGGCCCGGTCCAGCGCCGAGCTTTGCCCCCTCATGGCGGCGCCTGCTGCAGCGATTGCTCAGAGCCAGTCTTTCCGCTTGAAGATGACGTACAAACTGGTGCACACCACCGCCATCAGGATGATGGCGAAGGGGTATCCAAGTACCCAGTGCAACTCCGGCATCCGATCGAAGTTCATCCCGTAGATCGTCCCGACCAACGTTGGCGCGAACAAAATAGCCGCCCAAGAAGAAATCTTCTTGAAGTTGTCTACGAGGCGGCTCTGACCTGCAGCGATGCCGCTGATCAAGTCTCTGGCCTGGGACGATCCTTCTTTCTGGGTCTTTCAGGCTGGCGCTCGGTTGCGCAGTCGATTCTCCCCACGCGCTCCCCAGAGCCGCTCCTACTCCCCAGATTCTCCCCAGAGAACGGCTCTGCACACGGTTGGTTGGGCGCGCTGCGGAAGCTCCTTCGATTCGTCTGGCGGTCACAAGCAGTTACTGGACGCAGGCCGCTGCTGTCCCCGATCGGATGCTCAGAAAGCGAGCACTACTCGCCCCCGGAGGCCGCCTGCCTCCAGCAGTCGGTGCGCTTCGGGGGCTTGCCCGGCCGGCAGGGTCCGAGCGACCCGAGGGGTGAGGCTGCCCTTCTCCGTCAGTTCGCGTAGGCGGTCGAGTTTGGAGTGCTCGCGTGCGTATTGCGGAATGAAGGTGTTCCGGGTCTCGATGCCGCGTTCGGCCGGTACCTGGATGCCGCCGACCGATGATGCCATCCGGCCGTCGTCGCGTACCGCGCGGATGGCGAGGGTGGCGATGCCCGCGGTGTCGAGGAGTCCGTCGACACCGGCGGGTATCTCCTTGCGCACCAGCTGCGGGAACGCGGTACCTCGCAGCAGGACCACGTCGGCGCCGAGTTCCTTCACCAGTAGCTCGTCCTTCGGTGCCGCGTCGGCGATCACCCGCAACCCGTCCGCCTTGGCCAGCTGGACGGCGTAGCCGCCGACCGCGCCGGCCGCTCCGGTGACAGCCACGGTGGCGCCCGCGGGAAGTTCCAGGAGGTCCAGAGCCATGTGGGCCGTCAGTCCGTTCATCGGGAGCGTGGCGGCCTCGATGGCGGTCGCACCCGCAGGGGCGCGGACCACTGATTCGGCGGGCACGACCACGTGTTCGGCGTACGCTCCGTGCGTTCCGGAGACGACCACGACGGCCATGACGTGGTCGCCGACGGCGAGATCGGTGTCGACTCCCTTGCCGATCTGCTCGACCACTCCCGCCGTGTCCATCTCGGGAACGTAGGGCGGTTCGGCGTCGGAGACGAAAGCGATTCCCCGGCGCACCAACGTGTCGACGGGGTTGACCGTCGCCGCGTGCACCCGTATCCGTATCTCGCCCGGCCCGGCCTTGGGGATCGGAAGGTCCACAACCCGCAGTACCTCAGGCCCGCCGAATGCAGTCAGTCCTATGGCCTTCATGGAAAGTCCTTCGTCAGGGATGAGTCATTCGACCGCCGCGCCTCCCGACAGACGCACCTCTTCGCTGTCGAGGGCGGCCTGCAGGCGGCGCAGTACGGTGTCGTCGATCCGGCGCTCGTCGCGGAGTCTGACGACGGTGGCGCGTTTGTTGGCGATGAGGGCCAGGCGTAGTGCGAGGCAGTCCTGGTGCTGAAGCACGGCGGGGTCGTCGTGGGCGCCCGCGCTCCTGGCGCGGACGGATGCCAGGTGGGCCTCGTACTCCTGGCGCAGCCACTCGGCGATCTTCGGATTGCTCTGCAGGTCGGCGACGAGCTGAGGCATCGCCTTGATCGCCTCTTCGATGGCGGTGGTCTCGGCGAGGTCGTGTTCTTCGTCGACGGACGTGTCGGGCGGCAGCTTCGCCCACCGCACCGCCACCGGCAGCAGCAGTCCCTGCACCACCAGCGTCACGAGGATGACGCCGGAGGTGACGAAGACGATGAAGCTGCGGTCGGGGAACGGCTCGCCCGAGTCGAGGGTCTGCGGCACCGAGAGCACCATGGCGAGCGAGACCGCACCCCGGAATCCGGCCAGCCCGTTGACCACCCGGGTCCGGTGACCGACGCGAAGCATGCGTTGCTGGGGACGGCGGTCGAACGCCCGGACCAGGTAGGTGGAGGCGTAGAGGAACGCGAAGCGCACGGCGACCAACACCACGCAGATGACACCGACCGCGATCAGCGCGTCCTGGAGATCGGCGCGTCCCAGGTCGCGGACGGCGTACTGAAGTTCCACCCCCACCAGGACGAACAGTGCCCCGTTGATGATGAAGGTGGCCAGCGGCCAGAACGCCAGTGCCTGCGTGCGGTGTTCGGCCTGGATGATGCGCGGGGCGACCTGGGACATGATCAGGCCGCTGACGACCACCGCGAGGACGCCGGACGCCTCGACGAGTTCGGCCAGCAGGTATGCGGTGAAGGGTGCCAGGATCATGACCAGGTTGCCCAGCAGGGGGTCCTTCAGCCGCCGCCGCAGGTTCATGTTGACCCACGCGACCACCACCCCGACCAGGGCTCCACCGCCGTACGCGAGCAGGAACAGCCCGCCGACGTGCGGCATGCTCAGGTGTTCCTCGCCGACCGTGATGCCGACGGCGAGGCCGTAGACGACCAGGGCCGTGCCGTCGTTGATCAGGCTCTCGGCCCGCAGGATGGTGACCTGGCGGCGCGGCAGGGCGCGGGCGAGGACGCCGACCGCCGTCGCGTCCGTGGGCGCCATGGCCGCACCGAGCACCCAGGCCGGCCCCCACGGCAGCCCGAGAGCGTGCCCCGTCGCGGCGACGGCCCAGGCGGTGAGGATGACGAGTACGGTGCTCAGCTGCAGGATCCCGCGCAGGTTGGTGCGGATCTCCCGCAGGGAGGTGGTCAGGCTCTCCCAGTACAGCAGCACCGGCAGGAAGAGCAACAGCACGACTTCCGGGGGCAGTTGTGCCTCCCGTACCGCTGGGATGAATCCCAGGAGCACGCCCGTCACGAGCAGGACGACGGGTGGGGCGATGCCCAGGCGCTGTCCCGCGACGTTGCCCACCAGCACGGCCACGCCCAGGACCACGACGAGTTCGAGACCGAGCAAGGTGCTTCTCCTGGAGAGGTGACAGAGCCGCTGTTCAGCGGGGAGCGAGCTTCAGGGTCGTGTCCCGCGCGTCCACCAGGGGATCGACGTAACTCGCGCCGTAGCGGCCGTACTTGGTGCGGTAAGCGGTGTCGATGCGGTCGTTGACGCCGGGGTCGGTGACCTCGACGAGGGCGACGTCCTTGTCGACGCCGCCGGAGCGGATACGGCCCTCGCCGCTGGCCCGGGCCGCCCGGTACCAGGCGCCGGCGCTGCCGCGGAAAGAGCGGACGTAGAGGTCGCCGCCGTCGCGGACGACCCAGATCGGCACGGGTGCGCGGGGCGTTCCGTCGCTGCGCGCGGGGGCCATCTGAAGTTCCTCGGCGTGTTCGATCCGAGTCAGCTCGTCGTTCGTCCAGGCCGTCATGGGCTTGCCTCCTTCACGACCGTGCGGCGGGGTGTGCCCTCGTGGGCGTGAGCGCGGCCGGCGCAACTCACGCCCACGAGGCGATCGGGTCACGGCTTGAGGAGGGCCTTGATGGCGCGGCGCTCGTCCATCGCCTTGTAGCCCTCGGCGACCTGCTCCAGAGGCAGGGTGAGGTCGAAGACCTTGCCGGGGTTGATGCGACCGGACAGCACGCGGTCGATCAGATCGGGCAGGTAGCGGCGGACGGGAGCCGGGCCGCCACGCAAACCGACCTGGGAGAAGAACAGCTCCTGGCCGTCGACGGCCACCTCGTGCGGAACGCCGACGAAGCCGACGTTGCCACCCGGACGCGCGGAGTGCAGGGCCTGGCTCATGGACTGGGAGGTGCCGACGCACTCCAGGACGGAGTCGGCGCCGATGCCGCCGGTGAGGTCCTTGATGCGGGCGATGCCTTCCTCGCCGCGCTCGCTGACGATGTCGGTGGCGCCGAACTCCAGGGCGAGCTTCTGTCGGGACTCGTGCCGGGACATCGCGATGATCCGCTCCGCGCCCAGTTCCTTCGCGGCGATGACACCGCACAGGCCGACGGCTCCGTCACCGACCACGACGGCCGTCGAGCCGGGCTTGACCTCGGCGGCGAGGGCCGCGTACCAGCCGGTGCCCATCACGTCGGACACGGCCAGCAGGCCCGGCACCAACTCGCCGGATGGGTGCTCGTCGGTGGCGACCAGGGTGCCGTGGGCGTTGGGAATGCGTACGTACTCGGCCTGGCAGGTGCCCATGAACTCGCGGTTCAGACAGGAGGACTGCCAGCCCTTCTGGCAGTTCGCGCAGGTGTTGTCGGAGGTGGCGAAGGAGCCGACCACGAACTGGCCCGGCTTGACGTTGCCGACCTCGCTGCCGACCTCCTCGACGATGCCGACGTACTCGTGGCCCATCGGGTGCGGGTCGCCGACCGGCTCCAGGCCGCGGTAGGGCCACAGGTCCGAGCCGCAGACGCAGGTGGCGACCGTGCGGATGATCGCGTCGGTCGGCTTGAGGATCTTGGGCTCGGGGGCGTCCTCCACCCGGATGTCACCGGGGGCGTGGATCACGGTTGCGCGCATAACTTTTCTCCTGATGCGTTTCTCGGGCAGCGGTGCAACCCGGACGTGCCGGATTTGTCGACGAGAGTTAAAAGGGTGTACAGAAGCGCCGACGGCCTGTGAAAAACAATTGCCGGCCTCTGACCCTGTCACCACCCGCAAGGCCCGTACAGAGGAGAATTTCACCCCCGGAGGGATGTATCCAGGGATAAAACCTTCCTACCCAGCCGAGTGGCGGACCGCGCAGACTGGACAGTATGAACAGCAGTCCGCACCGTAAGGAGCTGGGTCAATTCCTGAAGTCCCGCCGGGCCGAGCTCAGCCCCCGTACGGTCGGTCTGCCCGAAACCGACCGGCGTCGCCGCGTGGCCGGACTGCGCCGGGACGAGGTGGCCGTGCTGGCCGCCATCAGCACCGACTATTACACCCGTCTGGAGCAGGGCCGTATGGCCCCTTCCGCGTCCGTGCTGGCCGAGCTCGTCCGGGTTCTGCATCTCAGTGACGACCAGCGAGACCATCTGTTCGAGCTGGCCGGAAGGGAAGCCGGCCGGGCACGGCGGCGGGCCCCGCAGAAGGCGCATCCCCGGCTGCGCACCGTACTGAACGAGCTCAACGTGGCCCCCGGCGTGATCCTGGGCCGGCACCTGGACATCCTGGCGTGGAATCCGATGGCCGCCGCGCTGTTCGGCACCGATTTCGCGACGATCCCCCAGCCGCAGCGCAACTACGTCCGGCAGCTCTTCACCGCCCCGGCCATGAGAACGCTGTACGCCGACTGGGAGGACTCCGCCCGCAACACCGTGGCCGTGCTGCGGCAACAGGCCGGGGCCTGCCCCGACGACCGGAGACTGGCCGACCTCGTCGGTGAGCTGTCGGTCAAGGACGACCAGTTCCGCCAGTGGTGGGGAGGCCACCCTGTGGTGCCCCGGACCGGCGGCACCAAGGTGTTCCACCACCCGGTCGCCGGTGAGCTCTCCCTCGCCTGGGACGCCCTCACCTGCATGACCGACCCCGATCAGCAGCTGATCGTCTGGAGCGCCGAACCCGACTCGCGCACGTACGAGGGCCTGCGCTTCCTTTTCTCCTGGTCGGCGACCCCCGCCACGAATTCGTAAAATCGGCAGAAGATTCCCGGCGTAAAGCCAGGGACTAATCCTTCCTACCTTCGCTGTCGAATTCCGTGCCATGCTTCCAGAGAACGATTCAACGCAATCCTTTTCGAGGAGCAATACCCCCATGTCCTCCACCTCCCGCCCCAAGGTCGCCGTCGCTTTCCATTCCGGCTACGGCCACACCGCCGTCATAGCCGAGGCCGTGGCGCGCGGTGCCGCCGAAGCCGGTGCCGAGGTGATCTCCGTCCCCGTGGACACGATCACCGACGAGCAGTGGGCGCAGCTGGACGCCGCTGACGCCATCATCTTCGGTGCCCCCACCTACATGGGCACCGCCTCCGCCGCCTTCCACACCTTCGCCGAGGCGAGCAGCAAGCGCTGGTACACGCAGACCTGGGCCGACAAGATCGCCGCCGGTTTCACCAACTCCGGTGCCAAGAACGGCGACAAGTCCTCGACCCTGGGCTACTTCTTCACCATGGCCGCCCAGCACGGCATGCACTGGGTCAGCCTCGGCGTGCAGCCGGGCTGGGCCTCCACCGAGGGCAGTGAGGACGACGTCAACCGTCTGGGCTACTTCGTCGGCGCAGGTGCTCAGACCCCGGTCGATGCCGGCCCGGAGGCAGTCCACAAGTCCGACATCGCCACCGCCGAGGGCCTCGGCGCCCGCGTCGCGCAGCAGACCGCCTTCTTCCGCGCCGGCCGCGCCGCCCTCGCCGCCTGAACCCCAGAACCTCACCCGCAGCCTGACCCGCAAAGGAGCAGCACCATGTCCGACTCCCCGAACCTCGCTCTCGTCCGCCGCCTCTACGACTCCGGCATGGCCCCGGACGTGGCCGCAGAGGTCATCGACCCCGACATCGTCTGGGACATCACCCCCGGCTTCCCCTACGGCGGCGTCTACAAGACTTGGGCGAGCGCCGGCGGCGACTTCTTCGGCCGGCTCGCGCCCCGCTTCACCTCCTTCGGCGCGGTGGCCGAGGACTTCTACGACGCCGGTGAGCACGTCTTCGTCCGCGGCCATTACCACGCCGTGTCCAAGTCCGGCGCGGAGTCGGACGCCCGCTTCATCCACCTGTGGACGGTCGGCGACGGCAAGCTCACCCACCTCGTGCAGGCCGCCGACAGCCACGTCGTCCAGCAGGCCGCGAACAACTGACCGCCCGTACTCACCCCAGGAAGCACCCCATGGCGAAGATCCTCTTTCTCATCACCGCCGCCGACCACTGGACCCTGGCCGACGGGTTCGAGCAGCCGTCCGGCTTCTGGGCCGAGGAGGCCATCGGCCCGTACGGCGTCTTCAAGGAGGCCGGCTACGAGATCGCCGCGGCCACCCCGGGCGGCGTCCCGCCGACCGCCGACGCCCTCAGCCTCACACCGGACTTCAACGGCGGCGAGGAGGGCGCCGAGCAGATGAAGACCGCCCTGCGCGAGGCCACCGAACTGGCGAACCCGATCCGCATCGAGGACGTGAACATCGACGACTACGACGCCGTGTTCGTCCCCGGCGGCTGGGGCCCGATGGAGGATCTCTCCGACGACCCCGCGGCCGGCAAGCTGCTCAGCGACTGGCTGGCTTCCGGCAAGCTCGTGACGCTGGTGTGTCACGGACCGGCCGCGCTGCTGTCCACCGTGGACGCCGACGGCAAATCCCCGTTCTCCGGCTACCGCCTGACCGGCCTGTCCAACTCCGAGGAAATCCAGAACGGCCTCGCCGACCGGGCGAAGTGGCTGCTCCAGGACCGTCTCGTCTCTGACGTCGGCGCGGACTACCACAAGGGCGAGGAGAACTTCGCCCCCCACCTCGAGGTGGACCGCACCCTCATCACCGGCCAGAACCCCGCCTCGGCCGTCCCGCTCGCCCGGGAAGTCGTCAAGACCCTCGGCTAAGGACACCCCGCACCGCCGCTCAAAGGCTCAAAGAAAGAGGCAGTACCAATGGACGACAACGTGACGCTCCCCAGCGTGGGCCAGACCTGGCTGGCGGACCTCGGCCCGGACACTCCGCTCGGCCACTTCACGGTGGAGATCACCTTCGACTCGGCGACCCAGGTCAGCTTCGAGGTGACGGGTGGCGCCATCAAGGGGCGTAAGCAGACGATGGAGTACACCACCACCCAGCTCCGCGACGGCCTGTTCGTCGTCCGCTGGACCGAGCCCGACGCCGGTGACCACGTCACTCACATCGAGGATTACACCGAGGGCACGTGCATGGCCAGCTCGGTCATCGGTGGCGAGTTCGTCCAGCTCCACGGGAAGTGGAGCCGCGTCCGCTGATCCCGCAGGGCAGCACGCTTCTCGGGGGGTGAGGACTTCCAGGGACAAATCTCTCCCCCTGACAACACCGCGTTCTGATGCCAGGGTGATGGCATGAACCGCGATCCTCACCGCCACGATCTGGGGGAATTCCTCAAGGCGCGCCGCGCCGAGCTCGACCCGGCCGCCGTCGGTCTGCCCGACGGCGGCTCGCGTCGTGTCGCGGGTCTGCGCCGTGAGGAGGTCGCCGTACTGGCGGCCATCAGTACCGACTACTACGCCCGCCTCGAACAGGGCCGTATCCAGCCGTCGCCATCCGTGCTGGACTCCCTGGCCCGGGTGCTGCACCTGGACGACGACCAGCGCGCCTACATGTACGAGCTCGCGGCCAAGGACGACTTCCGCCCACCCCGCCGACAGCCGCGCCTCAAGGCACAGCCGCAGCTGCAGCGCATGCTCGACGACATGGCGCACACCCCCGCCTTCGTGATCGGCCCGCGCACCGAGATCGTCGCCTGGAACGCCATGGGCGCCGCCATGATCACCGACTTCGGGAAGATCCCCGAGAAGCAGCGCTACTACATAAGGCTGCTCATCACCGACCCCACGATGCGCGAGCTGTACGCGGACTGGGAGGGCGTCACCCGGCTGGCCATCGCCCAGATGCGGATGCACAACACGAACAACCCCGGGGACCCGCAGCTCGCCGCCCTGGTGGGCGAGCTCTCGGTCCGGGACGAGCAGTTCCGCCAGTGGTGGGGAGCCCACAAGGTCGCCGTCAGAGACACCGGGACCAAGCACCTGCGCCACCCCGTGGTCGGGGACCTGCATCTCGACTGGAACGCCGTCACCTGGGCCGCCGACCCCGACCTGCAGATCATCGTGTGGACCGCCGAATCCGGCACACCCACCCACGACAGCCTGCGCATGCTGGCGTCCTGGGCGGCGGACCCCAGCCACTCGACCAGCGACAGCTCTGCCTGACCGCAGCTCAGGTATTCCCTTCAAAGGGGGAGCCTTTTTCTCCTACGTGCCCCGGGCCTAGGAAAAGGCTCTCCCTTCTTCGTGTACGGCACTCCTGGCACGCTCGTCACGAGGCCGACCGCGCCGCGTGTCCCCGCCCCCGGTCCGGTCCCCTTCCTACTGGTTCCTCAGCGCCGAGGCGTCCGACCCGCCTGCTCATACGCCAGGAAAGAGATCCACCTCCCCATGTCCCTGACCCAGTCCCATCCCGTGACCTTGCCCTCGGCCGCCCCGGAACCGCGCTGGACCGCACGCCTCTGGGCCGTCCTCGCCGTGCTGTGCCTGGTGCTGTTCCTCGACGGCCTCGACGTCTCCATGGTCGGCGTCGCCCTGCCCTCCATCGGTCACGACCTCGGCATGGCCACCGGCTCACTGCAGTGGATCATCAACGGCTACGTCCTCGGCTACGGCGGCCTGATGCTGCTCGGCGGCCGCACCGCCGACCTGCTCGGACGCCGCCGCGTTTTCCTGATAGCGCTGGCCGTCTTCGCCGCCGCCTCGCTGCTCGGCGGCCTCGTCGACAGCGGTTCGCTGCTGATCGCCACCCGCTTCGTCAAGGGCGTGGCCGCCGCTTTCACCGCGCCCGCCGGCCTGTCCATCCTCACCACGACGTTTCCGGAGGGCCCGCAGCGCAACCGGGCGCTGTCGGTCTTCAGCCTCTTCGGCGCCCTGGGCTACTCCTCGGGCCTGATCCTGGGCGGTCTGCTCACCGGGATCGGATGGCGCTGGACCTTCCTCATGCCGGTCCCGCTCGCCCTGCTCGCACTGGTCGTCGGCCTGATCCTGATCCCGCGCGACCGCCGCGCCGAAACCGGCGGCCAGGACCCGGCCGGAGCGGTCACCCTCACCGCGGGCATGCTGCTCGCCGTCTACGCCGTGGTCACCGCCCCTCAGACGGGCTGGACCTCCGCGGCGACGCTCGCCGCCTTCGGTATCGCCGTCCTGCTGCTGCTCGCCTTCGTCCTGATCGAGAAGCGAGTCCGGCACCCGCTGGTCCGCTTCGGCATCCTGCGCAAGGCCACCACGGTCCGGGCCAACCTCAGCATCATCGCGCTGATGGGCTCCTACCTCAGCTTCCAGTTCATGATGACCCTGTACCTGCAGGACGGGCTCGGCTGGTCGCCCCTGCGCATGGCCTTCGCGCTGCTGCCGGTCGGCCTGATCGTCGCCGTCGGCTCGCCCCTCACCGGCCGACTCGTCAACCGCTTCGGCACCGCCCCGCTGATCATCACCTCGATGACCTCGCTGACCCTCGGCTACGTCTGGTTCCTGGCCACGGCCGGCTCCTCACCCGACTACGTCACCGCCATGCTCCCGTCCCTGCTGCTCCTCGGCGGCGGCTTCGCGTTCGGCTACAGCGCCATCATGGCCCAGGCCACCGAAGGCATCGACGACTCCGAACAGGGCCTCGCCTCCGGCTTGGTGCAGACCTCCGGCCAGGTCGGCGCCGCCCTAGTCCTCGCCGTACTCAGCGCCGTGATCGCCCAAGCCGGCGACAGTGGCGGTGACTTCACCGCCTACCGACCCGGCCTGAACCTGGTCACCGGCGTCGCGGCGATCGGGCTGCTCCTGAACCTGGTCCCCGTGCTGCGCCTCCGGCGACGCTGAGCCGCCCGAGTCGGGTTTCCGCGAACAGAGGTCACGCCAGGTCCCGAAGTGCCGCGCGCTTACCGCCTACTTGCGGACAGGGAAACCAAGGGGGGATAAAAGTCTCCCTGCCATGGGTGGTGTCGGTGGTGCAAGACTTCCGGCGTGATCAGCCGCCTTGCCGAGGCGAGGGGTCACCCTGATTCCCGCGGTGACGTCGATCCCGTGCCTTGTCTCCCGCTGGTGTACACGACTGATCCGTCCGTGATGCAAAGGCGTACGTATGTCCTCTGAACTCTCTGAATCTGCTGTTCCTCCCCCCACTGGAGCCAGTGAGTCCACCTCGGGGCCCAGCCGGCGCACCTTCATCGCCACCAGCGCCGCGGTGGGCGGTGTCGTGGTGGCTGGAGGAACGCTCCTGGCCGGCTCCGAGGAAGCGGCCGCCGCCGGGGCCGCACCCTCCAGCCGTGTCTCCCTGACGGTCAACGGAACCCGCCGGACGGTGACCGTGGACAACCGGACCTCGCTGCTGGACCTGCTGCGCGAGCACCTCGGCCTGACGGGCTCGAAGAAGGGCTGCAACGCCGGCGCCTGTGGAGCGTGCACGGTGCTGGTCGACGGGCAGCGGGTCAACTCCTGCCTGACACTGGCCGTTCGGCTGGAGGACGCCGAGGTCACCACGATCGAGGGCCTGGCCGAGGGCGACGAACTGCACCCGCTGCAGCAGGCGTTCATCGACGAGGACGCCTTCCAGTGCGGGTACTGCACCCCGGGCCAGATCATGTCCGGCGTCGGCTGCATCCAGGAGGGCCACACCAACTCGCCGGAGGAGATCCGGGAGTACATGAGCGGCAACGTCTGCCGCTGTGGCTGCTACGTCAAGATCGTGCGCGCGGTCGAGCAGACCGCTGCTCGGAAGTAAGGAGCGGCCCGTGCATCCCTTCGCCTACACCCGCGTGAACAGTGTCCGGGAAGCCCTGGACGCCGGTCGACGCGGCGGCCGTTACATCGCCGGCGGCACCACCCTGGTCGACCTGATGCGCGAGACCGTCGAGACCCCCGACACAGTGGTCGACATCAGCGCCCTGCCCCTGCGTGAGATCACCGCCACCAAGGGCGGGGGCATCCGCATCGGCGCCTTGGCCCCGATGGCCGTGGTGACCGCCGACGCCAAGCTGAACTCCCTCTACCCGGTAGCCGCCCAGGCCCTGCGGGGCGCCTCGGCCCAGCTGCGGAACATGGCGACCATCGGCGGCAACATCATGCAGCGCACCCGCTGCACCTACTTCCGTGACGTGACCGCCGACTGCAACAAGCGCGAGCCCGGCTCCGGCTGTGCCGCCCTGAACGGCTACAACCGGGGCCACGCGATCCTCGGCGGCTCCGATCACTGCGTCGCCGTTCACGCCTCCGACTTCGCCGTCGCCCTCACCGCCCTGGAGGCGACGGTCCGCCTGCAGGCCCCTGACGGCAAGGAGCGCAGCCTGCCCTTCGCCGACTTCCTGCTCCGCCCCGGCAGCACCCCGCAGCGCGAACAGAACATCCGGCAGGGCGAGTTGATCACAGCGGTCGAGATCCCGGCGTATCAGCGTCCGCTCAAGTCGGCCTACCTGAAGATCCGCGACCGGCAGTCCTACTCGTTCGGGCTCGCCTCGGCGGCCGTCGCGCTGCATGTACGCGGCGGAGTGATCCGCGAGGCGAAGGTCGCCGCCGGCGGTGTGGCCACCGTGCCGTGGAAGCTGTCCGCCGTCGAGCGTGCCCTGATCGGCGAGCGCCCCTCGGACCGGCTGTGGGCCGAGGCTGCCAGTCACTCGGCCGACGGCGCCCGCCCCCTCCAGTACAACCGGTTCAAGGTCGAGCTGCTGAAGCGAACCGTCGAACGCCAGCTGCGCACCGTAGGAGAAATGGAATGAGCCCCCAGCCGCAGGCAGCCGTAGGTGCGCCGCTGTCCCGCGTGGACGGCCGGCTCAAGGTCACCGGCAAGGCGGAGTACGCCGCCGAACACGACATCAAGGGCGCCGTGCACGCCGTCATCGTCGACGCGAGCATCGGACGTGGCCGCATCAGGTCCATCGACACACGCGCCGCCGAGAAACACGCGGGCGTGCTGCGGGTGATCCACCACGGCAACGCCCCGAAACTGCCCTACCGCGACAACACCGGCTCCAACAACCCGGCCGGACGCAGACTGCGCGTCTTCCAGGACGACCAGGTGCTCTTCCACGGCCAACCGATCGCCGTGGTGGTGGCCACCACCCTGGAGGCCGCCCAGCACGGCGCCAGCCTGGTCAAGGTCCGCTACGACGCCGAAAAGCCCTCGACCGACATGACCAAAGCCAAGCCAGGCGAGCCGACGCGTTACGCGCGCGGGGACGCGGAAGCAGGGCTGCGCTCCTCCGCCGTACGGCTGGACCTGACGTACGAACTGGCCCGCAACCACCACAACCCGATGGAGCCGCACGCCACCGTCGCCCGCTGGGACGGCAACCGGCTCACGGTCTGGGACAAGACACAGTGGGTGATGGGCACGCACGACGAGATCGCCGCGGTCTTCGACCTCCCGGCGGACGCGGTGCGGGTCATCAACCCGTTCGTCGGCGGCGGCTTCGGCAGCGGACTGCGCTGCTGGCCGCACACCATCGTCGCCGCGCTGGCCGCGCGCGTGACGCGGCGCCCGGTGAAGCTGGTGCTGTCGCGCAAGCAGATGTACTTCGGCACCGGATTCCGGCCGGCCTACGAATACCGTCTGCGCCTCGGCAGCGACCGGCGCGGCCGGCTGAACGCCGCGATCCACGACATCGACCACGAGACCTCGTCGTACGAGACGTTCTTCGAGGCCGTCCTGGGCACGGGCCAGATGATGTACAGCATGCCCAACGTCCGCCAGGCGTACCGCCAGGTGCCGTTGGACGTGAACACCCCGATCTGGATGCGCGGACCCGGCTTCGCCCCCGCGTCGTTCGTGATCGAGTCGGCCATGGACGAGCTCGCGCACGGACTCGGCATCGATCCGATCGAGCTGCGCCGGCGCAACGAACCGGCCCAGGACGAGTCGACCGACGAGCCGTTCTCCACCCGGCGACTGAGCGAGTGCTACACGGTCGGCGCCCGCGAGTTCGGCTGGGACCGCCGCAACCCCGAGCCGCGCTCCACACGGGACGGGAACCTGCTGATCGGCCTGGGCATGGCCGCCGGGGCCTACGACTGCGGGCGGTTCCCCGCGCAGGCCCGGGCGCGCCTGGATGCCGACGGCACGGCGGTCGTGGAGGCGGCCACCACCGACATGGGGCCGGGCACGTACACCTCCCAGACCCAGGTCGCGGCCGACGCCCTGGGTCTGACCATGCGCACGGTCACGTTCCGGCTGGGTGACTCGGAGTATCCGTTCACCTCGCCGCACGGCGGTTCGGCGACCATGGCCAGTGTCGGCTCGGCCGTCGTCGACGCCTGCAACAAGGTGCGGCAGCAGGCGATCAAGCTGGCCGTGGAGGACCGGGAGTCGCCGCTGTACGGGGTGAACGCGGACGACGTGGTCGTGCGCAACGGCCGACTCCACGTGCAGAACAACACGGCGCGCGGTGAGACGTACAAGAGCCTGCTGGCCCGCAACGACCGCTCCCAGCTGGAGG
The DNA here is from genome assembly GCF_045162825.1 of Streptomyces prunicolor. Lineage (NCBI taxonomy): Bacteria > Bacillati > Actinomycetota > Actinomycetes > Kitasatosporales > Streptomycetaceae > Streptomyces > Streptomyces prunicolor. The sequence continues at coordinate 8,745,895 of NZ_CP108676.1, forward strand.
CGAACGGTTCTTATGAGGGACCTGGCTCCGAGCGCTCCGCCTACTTCGCCTACAGCGCGACCTTCGCCGAGGTCTCGGTGGACGCCGACCTGGGGCTGGTACGGGTGCGGAAGATGCTCGGCGTGTACGACGCGGGGCGGATCATCAGCCCCAAGCTCGCCGAGAGCCAGGCATTCGGCGGGATCGTGGGCGGCATCGGCCAGGCGCTGTTGGAACACACCGTCACCGACCACCGCGACGGGCGGATCGTCAACTCCAGCCTCGCCGACTACCTCGTGCCCGTGAACGCAGACGTCCCCGAGATCAGGTCGATCTACCTGGAGGGCGAGGACAACGCCGGCAACCTGCTGGGCGTCAAGGGACTCGGCGAGGTCGTCCAGGTCGGTGTGGCGGCCGCGATCGGCAACGCGGTCTTCAACGCCACCGGCCGACGGATCCGCCAACTGCCCATCACTGCCGAGGCATTGCTCTGACGACACCGCCTCCATAGACGGGTCCGGCAGCCGAACCCCCCGTACGGCTGCCGGACCTCCGCGGGCCGCCGCCGCGCATGCCCCCCCCCGTTGACGCGGCGGCGGCCCGACCCACCTTCTGCGACAGCGACCGTCTGTTCTGGAGCCCCCATGCTGAACATCGCGGACACACTGCACCGCTGGTGCCACGAGGAACGCCCCTTCGCCCTGGCCACGGTCGTCGACGTCACCGGCAGCGCACCCCTGCCCATCGGTACGTCGGTTGCGGTGGACGAGGACGGCAACGCCATCGGCAGCATCTCCGGAGGCTGTGTCGAAGGCGCGGTGTACGAGCTGTGCCGGCAGGTGCTGCAGGACCAAGGGCCGGCCCAGCGGGCCTGGTTCGGCTACTCCGACGACGACGCCTTCGCCGTCGGGCTGACCTGTGGCGGCGAACTCGACGTACTCGTGCAACGAGTCGACCCGGGCGCCCAGCCGTATCTCGGCGCCGCGTTCGCCGAGGCGGTCGAGGGGCGGCCCGCCGCCATCGCCCAGGTCGTGGACTGCTCCCTTGCCGGTGCCACGTTGAGTGTGCTCGGCGACAGCTGGATCGCCGACCGCGCGCTCGGCGACGGGCCGACCGGCCGGGCCGTGGGAGACCGGGCCACCGCCCAACTCCGCAGCGGACGCACCGGACTTGTCTCTCTCGGCGGAGACGCCGACACCTGCCCCGAGCAGCTCACCGTCCTCGTCCACGTGGCCGCCACCCGCCCCCGCATGCTGATCTTCGGCGCCATCGACTTCGCCGCCGCCCTCGCTCAGGCCGGCCGCTTCCTCGGCTATCACGTCACCGTGTGCGACGCCCGCTCCGTCTTCGCCACCGAAGCCCGCTTCCCGCACGCCGACGAGGTGGTCGTCGACTGGCCTCACCGACACCTGGCCCAGACAGCCGTGGACGCCCGGACCGCCGTCTGCGTCCTGACCCACGACGCCAAGTTCGACATCCCGCTGCTCCAGCTCGCCCTCGACCTGCCCGTCGGCTACGTGGGCGCCATGGGCTCCCGACGCACCCACGACGCACGTCTCGGCCGCCTGCGCGAAGTCGGCGTCACCGAGGAGCAGTTGGCACGGCTCCGCTCACCGATCGGCCTCGACCTCGGCGCCCGCACCCCCGAGGAGACGGCCATCTCCATCACCGCCGAGATCATCGCCCACGCCAACCAGAGCACCGGCCTACCCCTGACCCGGGTCGGCGGCCCGATCCACCGCGTTTCCGGGGCGGTGTCGGAGACGGTGCGGCACGGGAGAGGAACGGTCTCGGGAACGTGCTGATCGACACCTACAGCCGGGTGGCCACCGACTTGAGGGTCTCGCTGACCGACCGGTGCAACCTGCGGTGCACGTACTGCATGCCCGAGGAGGGCCTGCAGTGGCTGACCAAGACCGACCTGCTCACGGATGACGAGATCGTCCGCCTGATCGACATCGCCGTCACCTCCCTCGGCATCGAGGAGGTCCGCTTCACCGGCGGCGAGCCGTTGCTGCGCCCCGGCCTGGTGGGGATCGTCGAGCGGGTGGCGGCTCTGACGCCCCGCCCACGGATGTCGCTGACGACCAACGGCATCGGCCTCAGCCGCACCGCCACCGCGCTGAAGGCGGCGGGTCTGGACCGGGTCAACGTCTCCCTCGACACTCTCCGCCCGGACGTCTTCAAGACCCTCACCCGCCGAGACCGGCACAAGGACGTCATCGAGGGCCTGTACGCCGCCCGAGAAGCGGGTCTGACCCCGGTGAAGGTCAACTCGGTCCTGATGCCGGGCCTGAACGACGACGAGGCCCCCGACCTGCTGGCCTGGGCGGTCGAGCACGACTACGAGCTGCGTTTCATCGAGCAGATGCCCCTGGACGCCCAGCATGGCTGGAAGCGCGACGGCATGATCACCGCACGGGACATCCTGACCTCCCTGCGCACCCGCTTCGAGCTGACGGAGGAGGGCTCCCACGCCCGGGGTTCGGCGCCGGCCGAGCGCTGGATCGTGGACGGCGGCCTGTACCGCGTGGGCGTGATCGCCTCGGTGACCCGCCCGTTCTGCGCGGCCTGCGACCGCACCCGGCTCACCGCGGACGGCCAGATACGGACCTGCCTGTTCGCCCGAGAGGAGACCGACCTGCGCACGGCTCTGCGCTCCGGCGCCGGCGACGAGGTGATCGCGGGCATCTGGCGCGAGGCGATGCGGGGCAAGAAGGCCGGCGCGGGGCTGGACGCCCCGTCCTTCGTCCAGCCGGACCGACCCATGTCCGCGATCGGAGGCTAGGCAATTCTCCCTCTACGGGAAACAGGAGTCCCCTCTAAAGACCTGGAGCCGCCAGGCGTTTCCCGGAGGCGCGGAGGGCGTGTTACCTGGCGGCGCGCACCAGGCGCAGGTAGCGGTCCCAGTGCGGGCCGGGGTCGGTGTGCGTGGCGCCGGGGACTTCGTTGTGGCCGACGATGCGCTCGCGGTCGATGGGGATGCCGTAGCGGGCACTGATGTCGGCCGCCAACTCGGCGGAGGCGCGGTAGGCGGCATCGGTGAACCAGCGGTCCGGTGCGTCGACGAAGCCCTCGTGCTCGATGCCGATGCTGCGCTCGTTCCACTCACGGTTGCCCGCGTGGTAGACCATATCTGCCTCTCGGACCAGCTGGGCGATGTGTCCGTCGGAGGCGCGGACCAGGTAGTGGGCCGCGGCACGGTGGCGCGAGTCCTGGAAGGCCCGGGCGGTCGCGGTGAAGTGGGACTGGGTGACGTGGATGACGATGCGGTCGATGGTGTAGTCGTCGGGCCGGTCGGCGTAGCGGTAGTTGGCGGCAGACGCGGCGATCCACTGTGCGGAGGACTGGTCGACAGTTCCCTTCCGCAGTGCCGCACGCTGCCCGGGGAGCGCATTGCCGGCGCTGACCGCCGCCCCGCCCAGGCCGACGACGAGCACCGCCCCCGCACCCAGGAGGACGGCCCGTCGGGTGGGAGTGGGACGGGCCGGTGGCGGCTGGTCGGGGTGTCTGTCGTTCACGGTGTTGCTGTCTCCGAGGTGGGGGGCGCGTCACGCTCCTGCCCGGCCTGCGGCAGACGGCCGACCGCGACGGCTTCGTTTCCTGGCAGGACACATCGCGCCGTCCGGCTGCTGCTCGACAGGCGTGGTTCCCGTGGTCAGGCGAGAGGAGGAGAGGCCGGCAGATTCTGGTCGGCGGCCCAGGAGGCGAGGATGCGCAGCCGCTCGTGGGTGGGGGAGCCGGGTGCGGCCGTCCAGACGGTGAGGTGCTGGTCGGGGTCGGTGTTGGCGGTCAGGGTGTCCCAGTCCAGGACGAGTTCGCCGACCACCGGGTGGTTGAGGGTCTTCGTGCCCACCGTGCGGGCCGCGACGCGGTGGTCACCCCACCACTGGGCGAACTGCTTGTCGCACAGGGACAGTTCACCGACCAGCTCGATGAGGCGGGAGTTCTCGGGATACTGCGCGGCTTCCATCCGCAGTTGCGCCACAGCGAGCCGCGCGGAAGTCTCCCACTCGGCGTACAGGGTGCGCATGGCCGGATCCGTGAAGATGAGCCGCGGGTAGTTGCGGTGCTTCTCCGGGATCCGGGAGAAGTCGGTGACCAGCGCGGCCGCCAGCACGTTCCAGGCCAGGATGTCTCCGCGCCGACCCTGCACGATGGCGGGGGTGGCGGTCAGATCGTCCGGGACGCGTTGCAGCTGCGGCTGGACCTTCTGTCGGCCCCGGCTGCGGGCGCGGGTGGTGGTCTTGCCGGCGAGCTGGAAGAGATATCCGCGTTCGTCGTCGTCGAGATGGAGCACCCGGGCGAGCGTGTCCAGCACGGGCGCGGACGCCTGCATACGGCCCTGTTCGAGACGCGTGTAGTAGTCGGTGCTGATGCTGGCGAGCTGGGCGACTTCTTCGCGGCGCAGCCCGGCGACCCGGCGGGGGCCGCCGTTGTCGGGCAGGCCGACAGTGCGCGGGCTCAGCTCGGCGCGGCGCTTCTTGAGGAATTCTCCCAGCTCGTTGAGGGGGACATTGCCGGTCATGCCGCTCAGCATGACACCGAACGCACCTGAGGAAGGAGGGAGAGTTTCTGCCCAGGATGTGTCCCTCCCCGGATGTCTTTCTCCGCTTTTCCCTCCTGCACTGGCGTGTGAGGCTCGCCGCAGAGCAGAGGGCCACGCTGGCAAGGTCCTCCCCAACTCTGAGCGGAGCCCCCCACCCACAAGGACTCACGATGACCACCTTCGCCCTCGTCGGCACCGGCACCGGCCTCGGGATCGCCACCGCCCACCGCTTCGGTACCGTCGGCCACACCGTGGCCCTCATCTCCCGCAGCGCCGAGAAGCTGGCCCGACTGACCGCCGAACTGGCCCGCGACGGCATCCAGGCGCGGGGCTTCACCGCCGACGTCCTCGACATCGAGTCACTGGACGCGGCCCTGTACGCGGCCGCAGCCGCCCTGGGGCCCATCGAAATCCTGCAGTACAGCCCCGTCCCTCGCGCCGACTTCATGAAGCCGGTCCTCGGCACGACTGCCGACGACCTCGACGCACCCCTCGCCTTCTCGGTCAAGGGCCCGGTCACCGCGGTGAACGCCGTCCTGCCCGGTATGCGCCAACTCGGCCGCGGCACCCTGCTGTTCGTCAACGGTGGCAGCGCCGTACACCCCCACCTGGACCGGGCCGGCACCTCGATCGCCTTCGCCGCCGAGAGCGCCTACGCCCGCATGCTCCACGATGCCCTCGGCCCGGAGAACATCCACGTCGCCCAGCTGATCATCCCCGGCGCCATCCGCCCCGACGCCGAGCACCGCAGCCCCGACGCCCTGGCTCGGCGCCTGTACGACATCCACATCCGGCGCAACGGCTTCCGCCACTACGCCGAACCCCTGCCTGACTGACTCCACAGGACGATGCGGTGACCCCGACCACCTGTTCCAGCCTTGCCCGTGCCGTCCCGACCGCCTTACTGCTCGTAGTGACCGCCTGTACCGACGAGGCGCCCCCACCCCTGTCTTCCTCGGCCTCCGCGTCACAGCGAACGCCGACGGCCACGGCACCAGCCTCACCGTCTGATGACAAGGACACCGCCATGAACATCCGGCTCACCATCGACGGCAAACAGGTCGACGCCACCCTGAACGACGGCGCCACCGCCCGCGACTTCGCCGCCCTGCTCCCGCTCACGCTGAACCTGAACGACTTCCACGAGACGGAGAAGATCGCTGATCTACCCCGTCGGCTGTCCACCTCCGGCGCCCCGGACACCGCCGAAGCCAAGCCCGGAGACCTGGCGTACTACGCGCCCTGGGACAACCTGGCCCTCTACTACCGGGGCAGCGGCTCCAGCGATGCCGGCCTGATCATCCTCGGCCGCGTGAACGGCGACGCCGAACGCCTCGACACCGCCACCCAGGTCACCATCGAAGCCGCCTCCTGACCCGGCCCACTCTCAACAGGAGAGAAAACGTGAACCCCACCTACGACTTCACCGGCCAGGTCGCCTTCGTCACCGGCGCCGGTTCCGGCATGGGCCTGGCAACCGCCCGCGCCTTCGCCGAGGCAGGGGCTGCCGTCGCCCTCACCGACGTCGACGAAGCGGCCCTGAACGCCGCTGCCAAGGAACTCATCGACTCCGGCCGTCGAGCACTCGCCCTCACCTGTGACGTCAGCGACGAGGACCAGGTGGCGGCCGCGGTCGACCGGACCGTCGAGACCTTCGGTCGCCTGGACATGGCCTACAACAACGCCGGAATTCAGATCCCGCCCAGCGACGCCGCCGACGAACCCGCCGAGAGGTTCGACCACGTCAACGCCATCAACCTCCGCGGCGTGTGGGCTTGTATGAAACACGAGCTGCGGCACATGCGCGCCCAGGGCAGCGGCGCCATCGTCAACTGCTCCTCACTCGGCGGCCTGGTCGGCCTCCCCGGCCGTGCGTCCTACCACGCCTCCAAACACGGCGTGATCGGCTTGACCACCAGCGCCGCCCTCGAATACGCCCCACGCGGCATCCGTATCAACGCCGTCTGCCCCGGCACCATCGACACCCCGATGGTCAGCGACATGATCGCCAAGGGGGAACTGGACCGCGCCGACGCCGAGGCCAACCAGCCCGTCAATCGCCTCGGTACGGCTGAGGAGATCGCCCAGGCGGTCCTATGGCTGTGCAGCCCGGGAGCCAGTTTCGTCGTAGGCGTCGCCCTCCCCGTCGACGGTGGTTACGTCGCCCGATAGCGGCGTGGGAGCAGCCCGCATCGAAAACGCCATTCGCCATCGCTCACCTTGGCCTCTTCCGAGCGCCACAGGCTCAAGGAGATGGCCGACGGTCGCACGACCCTGCATCAGGCCCGACAGCGCGCAGCCAACGTGCTGGTGGCTGTCCGTGGGTGCTCCAATGCCTGAATATCCGCGCAGACGCGGGCTGCATGTGGACACGGTGCGCACCTCCCCGAAGGCCACCATCCTGCCTCTGGAGCAGCGCCTTCCCGTGCGCCCGGCCAGCCGATGCCAGCCGCCGCGCCGCGCACCGGAACGGTCGCCGAGGAGATCGCCGTGATGCGCGAGCGGTACCAGGCCCGCTGCGAGCGCCACTTGGAGAACCTCGCCGAACGCACCTGGCAACGCGGCGAGCGCTCTCTCCAGGAGTCCGAGGCCAACATCAAGCAGGCCGCGGCCGTCCGCTGGGGGGATCCCGGCGCTGACCGGACCGCCTACGGCCGCCGACGCCGTACGGGCACTGGTGAGGGATGCCCGGCAGCGGGCGGTGTGGGAACGGACGGACCTGCTGTGGCAGGAGGCGGCCGCCACCGTGCCCGGTTCTGCAAAAATGCGCACTGTCTGTGACGTGCCGCAGAGGCGGCGACGTCGCGCGGGGTGCCGGGCAGGAAGCCATGCGGGCTAGGCGCCGAAAGCCCAAGGCGCGTGCTGCCATTCGTTTCTCCCCGGATTCTCCCGAGCGACCGCCAACGCGCAAAAGACCTGGTCAGGGGCTCGTTGGAGGCAGGGTGAGGAGATCACCTGCATCACTTCTCCCCAGGGACTCCCCACGGCCGTTTTTGGGTCGATCCGTAGGAGATGCCAGAGCAAAGCGCGAAGGAGGGCTGAGCGCGGTGTGAGGTCTCTAGAGCCAGTCTCGACGCTTGAAAATCACGTACAAACTAACGCAAACCACCCCCATCAAGCCGACCGCGAAGGGGTATCCGAAGCTCCAGCCCAACTCGGGCATGTGGTCAAAGTTCATGCCGTAGATAGTTCCTACGAGTGTAGGAGCAAAGAGAATGGCCGCCCAAGAGGAAATCTTCTTGAAGTTGTCTACCTGGGGGTGCTGACCTGCTGTGATGCTCCCGTCCTCATCTCTGACCTGCGCAGATGGGCCTTTCGGAGTCTTTCAGAATGGTGCTGCGTGACGCAGTCGATTCTCCCCAAGCGCTCCCCAGCGCCGCTCATACTCCCCAGATTCTCCCCACAGGAAGCCCCATTTCGCCGCCCCGGGAGAAGTGGGTGGGCGTCTACCCGGACAGTTTCGGTGCGTACGCCGAGTGACCGTATGGACGGGTCTGTCGGAGGTCGTCGGGCGCATGCAGTGGCTACGTTGCACCGAGACTGTCCGGGAGATCGAAAACAGGAGAAGCGATGAGTCGGTTGTGCGCCGACCACCGTTTCACCGTCCCGCTTTCGTTCTATCTCTTGGGCATCCAGGACAGAGGTGGTCTCGCGTGCCGCCATTGCTGTCGGCTCGGCCCGGAGGTCATCAAGGAAGCATCAAGTGGCTGGTCACAGGCCATACTTGACGAGTAGGGGCCGACCCGTCGTGGGATGGTTCGATGAGGGAAAGGTGGCGTCCGGTGAGCAGCGCGGGCAAGGGGCTGGGGAAGGTCGAGGTGCGACTCAAGTGGGACCCGAGTCCCCTGGGGGAACCGCCTCGGCATCTCGACATCATCGCCACGACCTACTCCGCGGACGACCTCTACGGGCGGCCGGTCTATGTCGTCCACTACGACAGCCGGTCACCCGACGGCACCATCAACATGTCCCGGCATAGCCGGACCGGGCTGGGCTTGGGCTACGTCGAGGTCATGAGTCTGGAGTTCGACAGGTTGGCCTCCGCCTACGGCCGGGTCGTGGTGGGGGTGGCCATCCATCAGGACGGCGGGCGCCGGACGTTCGGCGACATGGCCAATGCCGGTGTGCTGGTTGTCGAGGGATACAGGGAACTACTGGCAGACAACTTCGCCCGGGTCGCCGACGCGACCGCCACGACGGTCGCGGAGTTCACGAGGGACGGCTCCGGTGCCTGGGAGTTCCACGACATGATCCGTGGTTTCGACAGCGACCCGTTGGTCTTCACCATGGAAATGGGTGCCGAGGAGTGCGGACCGGACGACACTCCGGGCACGCGTCCGGCAGGGACGATGTGAGCCCGTGCGCGAGACGCGCGACCTTGTCGCTCGGCATGTGGTGGGCGCTGCTCGCCTTGGTCCTCTGGCTCCTGGGCAAGGACTCGCACAGCCCGCCTCGCCGGCCCGATGAGCGGCTTCGGCGGTCGTTCTCGTCGCTCTCGGGGAAGCCCGCGACTGGCTTCTGGGGTTCGGCTTCCGGCAGAGCGGTACATGCGTCGAGGGCCGTGGGAGTGCTCGGTGGTGGACGCCGTTCACGCGCTGTACCCCACAGCCGAACATGTCGTAGACGATGGCGTGACCTTTGGGGAAGACGACGCTGAGGCGGTACTCCCCGGCGGTGTCCGAGCACAGGTCGTTGAGGATGGCGGAAGTGGATCCCCGCTGCCTTCCGGACGAGACCGGCTGCTGAACGATCCGGTCCTAACGGGCGTGTCGACCGGGCTCGGCAATCGCCTCCGGAGGTGTGAGGAAAGTGCGGATCCTCTCGGAGATCGAGGGCCAGTCCTGGCCGAACCACACAAGGTGTCCGTCGGCCTGGCTTTCCACCAGCTCCGCGCCGGGGATCGTCGATGTGAGGGCCTGGGCATGGGTGAACGGCACCGCCGCATCCTTGCGGGAGGCGATCACCAGCGTGGGCCTGCGGACCTGCGCAGCCAGGCGGGTCAGGGTGGCCGGGGTCCGCAGTGCCTTGAGGTCGTGCACGAAGCCGCGTCCCGATCGCATGCGGGAGAAGAGACCGACGAGTCTGGCCCGGTCCTCCGGTCGCAGAGCCGCCAGCATGTCCCGGACGGGAACGATCGTGAGGTCGCGCAGCAGCAGTCGTAGGCCCGCGTCGGGTGCGCGCCGTAGCAGGGTGTGGAGGGCTGCCCAGGTCACGGCCTCCGCTCCGGCCGCGAAGACGAGGCGGGCGCCGATGCGTGTTCGACGGTCTGGCCAGGGCAGCGGTCCGACCGCGCTCTGCAGGATCAACCGTTCCACCAGCGTCGGGTGACGCGCCGTCATGGCCACCGCAGTTGGGCCGCCGGCCGAGACACCGACCGCCGCGGCGACGGCGCTGATTCCGAGATGAGCGCACAACTCGGCTGTGACATCGGCGAATCCGGTCACCGAGTCCCCGGTGGTGAGCGGCGTGCGGCCGTATCCGGGCCGCGACACCACCAGCAACGAACAGCCGCCGTCGGTGAACACCTCTTCGCCCAGGGAGAGTCCGGCGCGCAGGTGACCGCCGTAGAAGATCACGACGGTGGCCGGGCCGCGGGGTTCGTAGCGGAACTCGACCGGTCCGCGGCTCAACTGCGCTATCCCAGTGGGGAGTTCGTCACGAAGGAGGTCGGCGGTCTTCCTCATGGCAGATCCTTGATTCGGCGCAACTCCTTGCGGATCGCTTCCAGTTCTGTAGCGCCGCGGTCCAGGACGGTGCAGAGGGCGAGTCCCTCGGGGGCTCGGCGGATCGGAGGGCGGATGAGGTGGTATGCCGGGTCCAGGGTGATCAGGTCGAGTCCCTTAGGATTGCCGAGGGCGCTGAGCGTCATACGACCGACCCCCGTTGAGCGGCACGATGTAAGTGGCCGGGCGGACACGTCCCGGTGTCCCGCCTTCGGTGCGCGTTTCTCGCTGGGGACGCGTTTTCCCGCCCACCTTCGCATCCTGCCACTATTCGGAGTCGTTGGTCCCGGCAGCGGTCGGCCAGTCGCATCGCACCGCACTCTCCGGCTCCGGGGGTGCGTTTCGCCCAACGGGCTCCACCCAAGTGGCGTTGAAGAGCTGAGGAGTTGAGGGGTTCTGCGTCGCGTCATCCGGTCCTCCCACCCCGGCGGGTGTCGACGCGCATCCACTCCTCCTCCCATTCCCTCAGACGTCGCCGCTCCAGCCCGGCGCAGGCGAGCTGAGCGCCGCCGAACACGACGCCGGCCGCGCCCGCCGCGGCAAGCGCGCCCGTCCAGTCCGCCTGGAACTCCGCGTCCCCGGGTGTGAGCGGCTTCGCCACGAGCTGCCCCTGCCGGTCGGTCCAGATCGCGACTCGGGTGCCCTTCGGCGTGTTGGGACGTGCCTCTGTACGGCCGGTGTGTGATGAACCGTCTGGAGCGGTCCAGCGCACGGCGGCCCATACGTGGCTGTCGTCCACGGCCTGTGCCGACGTGCTGTCGGCTGCCTTCTGGGTCAGGACCGCCATGATCGGGCGGCGTTCCGTCCGCTGCTGGTCGAGCCCTCGTTTCACAGCGTCCGCTGTCGTCAGCCCCGCGAGGAGGCTCCCGGCCAGCGCGATCAGCCACGCCGCGAGCACGATCCAGGCTTCGACGAGGTCACTGCGGCGCCTGAGCGGACTCCGGCGCCAGCGCCAGGTCCGGAGCCTGCGGACTCGGGTTCCTGCCATGGTCGACACCCCTCGTGCGTACCGCCGCGCCTGCCCCCGTTTCCCATCCCAGTGTCCTCCCGCGGACGTCCTGGAGCACTTCACGTCTGGGGTGGGCGGTGTGCCAATGCTCCGGCGATCGCATCTGTCACCTGCTTCCAGGGCATCCGTCAGGTGTACGAGTTCAACCCGTACACCGAGAAGTTCACCAAGGTCGCCCCGATGAACGAGGCGCGCTGGTACCCGACCCTGACCCGGCTCGCCGCCGGGCGGGTGCCGACCCTGTCCGGCAGGAGTAGTTCATGGTGGTCGGTGGAGGCGGCATCGGTGAGTCCACGAAGTCGTCGCACAAGACCCGGATCACCGACCTAACGGCGATCAGCCCGCACTTCGTGGACGGGCCCGAGCTGGAGAAGGGCATCCGCTACCCGGAGCTGTTGGTCCTTCCGGACGACACCGTCCTGATCACCGGCGGTTCCCAGGACTACGGGGACCCGTCCTCGCAGAACTTCCTCCAGGCCCGCATCTACGACGCGAAGACCGGCACGATGCGCCGGGTCGCCGACCCCGAGGTGGGCCGCAACTACCCATCCGGATCGATCCTGCCGTCCGAAGGACGGGTGATCACGTTCGGCGGCGACTCGCTCTTCGCCGACAAGGTCAAGACCAGGCCGGGGGTCTTCGAGCAGCGGCTGGAGATCTACACGCCGCCCTACCTCTACCGGGATGCGCGGCCGTCACTCACGAGCGGGCCGAGCACCGTCAAGCTCGGCGCAAACGCCACCTTCACCAAGTACGCGTCGGTGATCAAGACGGCGCGGCTAATCCACCCCAGCTCCACCACCCACGTCACCGGCGTCGAACAGCGCTCCATCGCCCTCGCCCTGAAGAAGACCAAGGACGGCACGGGAATCCAGGTCACCGTTCCCGACAACCGCAACCGCGTCCCGGCCAGCTGGTACATGCTCTTCGTGGCCGACGACCAGGCCACGCCGGCCAAGGCACTGGGGGTGCGGGTGCCGCGAGAACGCCGGTGCCGCCTACGCGAATCGCCCTCAGAGCTCCTGAGCGGGCCAGTCCAGCAGACGGGCGCCGATCACCGCGGTCTGGAGCATGTAGCGGTGGGCGGGGTCGGCCGGGTCGGCGCCGGTGAGCTTGTGGATGCGCTCCAGGCGGTACGTCAGGGCGCGCACGCTCAGCGTCAGGCGGCGGGCGGCCTCGGCGGCCACGCAACCGGAATCGAAATAGGTGGTGAGAGTGTCGAGGAGCGGTTCGGCGCCGCCGCGGGCCTTGGTGAGTGGTCCGAGGGTGTCGAGGACGAGGTCGGCCATCGCCTGCCGGTCGCGGGTCAGAACCGGGTAGACGAGAAGGTCGGCGGCGCGCAGCACCGGCCCTTCGAGGCCGAGACGCTCGGCCAGGTCGAGGGCGTTCAGTGCCTCCTCGTACGACTGCACGACCCCGCCGGCGCCTGGCTGTGGACGCCCAACGGCGACGCGACAGCCGTCGGTGGCGGCGTACACCTGCTTGGCGAAGTGGGCGAGGACCTCGTCCTGGTGGCCGGGGGCGACACACAGCAGGCGGCCGTCCTTGGTGGTGAGCAGGATGCTGCGGTCGCCGAAGCGGGCCATGAGCGCGCGCTCCACCTGCCGGGGCACCTGGTCGCCCTCGTCGTAGGCGGCCGGCCCCTGGGCGACGGCGACCGCATGGGCGTGGGACAGACGCAGGCCGAAGCGCTCGGCGCGTTCAGCGAGGCGGCCCAGGTCGCTGCGGCCGTAGAGGAGGTCGTCGATGAACTCCCGCCGGGCCGCCTCCTCCTGTCTTACGGCGAGTCGCTGGGCGCGTTCGTAGCCCTCGGCGAAGGCGTCTATCGCCTGCTCTACGGCGGCGAGTGCGATGTCGGTCGAGCCGGAGGCGCGGGGCCAGGCGAGGCGCGCGGCGGCCAGGTGTGCGCTGACGAGGTCGCGCAGCCCGTGGCCGGCGTCGGCGGCCTGTTCCCCCAGGGTGCGCCGGGACTCGATCTCCTCCCGGGTGAGGCGCCGGCCGGTGGCCGAGACCCCGGTGAGGATCTCGGCGTAGCCGTCCAGGTAGTGGTCGGGAATCCTTCGGTTCGTCATGTGGCCCCCGCGATCTTGATGCATCGGTGATGGTTTCTTAGCGGCTCACCGGCATGCAGACCCTAGTGAATGCTGCCGGGAACCGGCAATGCGAGGGCAGGGCTCGGCCGTGCAGCATGGCGTGTGGGGAGCACTGCGGATGGTTCCGGTGCCGGACACCGGCAGACGGTGCCGGGCCGGAACCCGGAGGGGAGCGGTGCCCCGTCGGAGTACGAGGCGAGCGGGGGAGGGGCCGGCGATGCGGATCTTCGTGGAAGCCGCCACGGGCCTGCCCATGATCCTGTTCACCGCCGCCCTGCTGGTGGCCGTGTGCTTCTGGCTGCTTCTCGCCGTCGGACTCGTGGCCCTGGACAGTTTCGACGCGGACGCCGATCTGGACGCCTCGGGCATGGGCGGAGTGCCGGTGGCGGTCGTGATCACTCTGCTCACGGTGCTCGCGTGGGTCCTCGGCGTCGGTGCGACCGCTCTGCTGGCCGTCCTCGCGCCGCCGGGGGCGATCGGCTGGGGGCTGCGTCTGGTGGTGGCCGTCGGTGCGCCGCTCATCGCCTGGCGGCTGACCCGCCGGTGCGTGCGGCGGCTGAGCCGTCACTTCCCTGACGAACGCGGGCCGTCCCGGCCGATTGCGCACCATGACGCCGCTTGAGCCAGAGCCCACCTGCACCGGGGCCACGTCCTCGTGCCTCGCACGTCAACTCTTCTCATGTCTAAGGACGTATGCCGTGAACGCCACTGACCTGGACGCCTGGGATGCAGCGGGATGGGAGGAGCGGTGATGGCCTACTACCTCGCGCCGCTTGCCGCCGCCCTGGTGATTGTGGCGTTCGGTACGGCCGTGCTGGTTCGCGGGGACCGACGGCGGATGCGGGCTAGTCCGCAGGACGTACGTCCTGAGCCGTCGGTTGTATCGTGCTCGTACGACCAGCCTGCCGTTGCGGTGGACGACCGGACAGGCCGGCTGTCGGTGCATCGAGCGTGAGACAGGAGCCGAGCGTGCGCGCGCGTGACCTGGCGGTGGAGTACGAAACGGTCGGCCTTGACAGCGACGCTCTGGACGCCGCGCGGCTGATGGCCGAACAGCGGCTCCCCGCGCTGCTGGTGGTCGACGAACGGGGAGCGCCGAAGGCGATCCTGCCCGCCTCCCAGATGGTCAAGATCCTGGTGCCGGCCTATGTCGTCGAGGACCCGACCCTCGCGGCGGTGGTCGATGAGCGCCATGCCGACCGGCTGTGCGAGGCACTGGCGGGCCGTAAGGTGCGCGACTGCCTGTCGAAGACCACGCCACCGCCCGCCGTCGCCGCGCCCGACGACACCGCCCTGGAAGTCGCCGCTCAGATGGCCCAGGTGCGCAGCCCGCTGGTGGCCGTCGTGGAGAAGAACGGAGCGGGCGTGCGTCTGCTCGGCGTGATCACCGCTTCCCATCTGCTGGAACGGCTGCTCGCCGCCGCTTCCTGCTGACTTCCGGGGTCAGAGCTCGTCCCGGTCCGAGTCGGTACGGATGTCGATGAGGCGAGCCAGGCCCAATTGGGTGAGCGTGGTCCGGGCGCGGGCATTCGCGTGCGTCACGGTCACCAGGGTGCCGTGTGGGCGTGGCGCCCGCAGTGCCCGGAAGAACGCCGCGCCCCCGTCGTTGCTGAGGTAGGTCACTTGGCCGAGATCGACTTCGAGGACACCGGGACGGGCGTCGAGGGACTCCCGCAGGCGTTCGCCGACTTTCTTCGCGTTGCGGGAGGTGATTTCCCCCGCGAGGCGTAGAACGACGTGGTCCCCGTCGGAGATCACGCTGACGGTCGGGTGCCGCAGGGCGTTCCGTAGGCGGTGTCCGACCTCCCGTAGGCGGTGGCGCTCGTGAGGTCCGTGACCTGCGGGGGAGTGCGGCATGCGGGGCTCCGAGGGCAGAGGAGGGCCGATCGCCGACCAGACTTCCCGGCACACCTGATCGTCAGCATAGGCGTACGTTCCGTGGGCAGCCACGCGGGTGGGGGTGTCCGACAAGAAGGGCGGCACCATCCGGCGCGCCTTGCTCCTTGCCGGAAACCGGCAAGACCGTGCATCCTGCGGTGCCTGGCAACGGCCTGTTAAAGACGCGTCAAGAACCGGTAAGGTTTCCAGCGGTGTGCCGGGAAGTCTGGTCGGCGAGCAGGGGATCGCTCTCTCTTCCGATCGGGGTACTCGGCATGGTACTGGTGGCGGTGTTCGGTGTCGCGTTGCTGGTGGCGGTGCTGTTGTCGGGCCTGGCGGCCCGCACGGTGCTGTCCACGTCCTTCCTCTTCCTGGCCGGAGGCGCGCTTGTCAGCGACGGTTTTCTCGGCCTGATCCACATCACCCCCGACAGCGAGATCGTCTCCGTGACGGCGGATCTCGCCCTGTTCGCGGTGCTGTTCACCGACGGCATGCACGTTTCGCTGCCGAAGCTGCGCGCCCACTGGAGGAACCCGGCGCGAGCCCTCGGACTGGGCATGCCCCTCGCCTTCGTCTTCATGGCCCTGGTCACGCACTTCCTGGTGGGCCTGGACTGGACGACATCGTTCCTGGTGGGCGCAGTGCTGGCGCCGACCGACCCGGTGTTCGCCTCGGCGATCGTCGGGCGCGCCGAAGTCCCTGCCAAGCTGCGGCAGTTGCTGAACGTGGAGAGCGGCGTCAATGACGGACTCGCTCTCCCGGTCGTCCTCGTCCTGATCGCCGCCGCCGGTCCCACCGCGGGCAGCGCCGAGGCGTCACCCGGGAAGATCGCGGTCGAGCTGCTGCTCGGCCTGACCTTCGGTGTCGTACTGCCCCTGCTGGTAAATGTGTTGGTGCGGTTCCGGCTGCTGGGCGCGGAGGCGAAACTCCAGCCGCTGCTGCCGCTGGCGAGCGGCATCACCCTGTACGCGGCCTGCCACCTCACCCACGCCAACCCCTACCTGGCGGCGTTCTCCGCGGGCGCGGTCCTCGCCCACGTCTCACCGGAGGCGAAGGCGTCCTTCGAACCGCTCGGCGAGGCCCTCGCGGAACTGGCGAAGTTCGCGGCGCTCCTCGTGTTCGGCGCGCTCCTGACCTCGAAGCTGTTCGGTGCCCTGTCGCTCGGCGGGTACGCGGCGGTGGTCCTGGCGATCTTCCTGATCCGCCCGGCCTCGCTGCTGCTGTCCCTGCTCGGCACGGGCATCTCCCGGCGGGAGAAGCTGGTGGCGGCCTGGTTCGGCCCGAAGGGCTTCGCCTCGGTCGTCTACGGCCTGCTGGTCCTGCAGTCCGGAATCCCGCAGGCGGAGCAGGCGTTCACGCTGGTCGCGGTGTGCATCGCCTTCTCGATCGTCGCCCACAGCTCCACGGACGTGCCCATCGCCCGAGCCTTCGACGTCGAGGACCTGGCAGGCATCCCGGACGGAAGTGGCGACACGGACGCCCCCACAAGCACCTCACCACAAGCACTCTCGGCAACCGGAGGACCGTGAACGACTGGCACAGCTGGGCGGCGATCGTCGTATTCGTCGGCGCGTACGCCCTGATCATCAGCGAGAAGATCCACCGCGTCGCTGTCGCCCTGGGCGGCGCGGGCCTGATGCTGGCGATCGGGGCGACCGACGACGTCTCGGCGTTCTACTCCGAGGACTCCGGCATCGACTGGAACGTCATCTTCCTGCTCATGGGCATGATGATGATCGTCGGCGTGCTGAAGAAGACCGGCATGTTCGAGTACCTGGCCATCTGGTCCGTGAAGAAGGCCCGCGCCCAACCGTTCCGGGTGATGGCCATGCTCGTCGTCATCACGGCGGTCGCTTCCGCCCTGCTCGACAACGTGACCACGGTGCTGCTGATCGCCCCGGTGACGCTGCTGGTCTGCGAACGCCTCGCCCTGCCCGCGGCCCCGTTCCTGATCGCCGAAGTGTTCGCCTCGAACATCGGCGGCACCGCGACCCTGGTCGGCGACCCGCCCAACATCATCATCGCCAGCCGGGCCGGGATCACCTTCAACGACTTCCTGGTCCACCTCGCCCCGCTGTCCGCGGTCCTGGTGGTGGTCCTCGTCCTGTTGTGCCGGGTGATGTTCCGCAAGACCTTCGTCTACGACGAGGACCGCGCCGCCGAGATCATGGCCCTGGAGGAGCGCGAGGCCATCAAGGACCCGCGCCTGCTGGTCCAGGGCCTGATCGTCCTGGCCCTGGTGGTCGCCGGCTTCGTGCTGCACCCAGTACTGCACTACGAGCCCAGCATCGTCGCGCTCCTCGGCGCCGGGCTGCTCGTCGCCGTCTCCACGGCCGAGACGAGCGAGGTCCTGTCCGAGGTCGAGTGGCCCACGCTCGCCTTCTTCGCGGGCCTGTTCATCATGATCGGCGGACTGATCGACACCGGCGTGATCGACGAGGTCTCCAACGCGCTCGCGAACGCGATCGGCACGAACGAACTCGGCGGGTCCTTGACGATGCTGGGTGCTTCCGCGGTCCTGTCCGGGGTTGTGGACAACATCCCGTACGTCGCCACCATGGCGCCCATCACCGGCGACCTGGTCCACAACATGGGCGGCGCCGGCGACCACGTCATGTGGTGGGCCCTCGCCCTCGGCGCCGACCTCGGCGGCAACGCCACCGCCATCGGCGCCTCCGCGAACGTCGTCGTCCTCGGCATCGCCGAACGCAACCGACAACCCATCACCTTCTGGCAGTTCACCAAGTACGGCCTGATCGTCACGGCTGTCACCGTGGCCATCTCGCTCGGCTATGTGTGGCTGCGCTACTTCGCACTGGCCTGAACAGGGCTACCACCTACATCGGACAGAGATGACAGAGACAGAGGACAGGGAGACACACATGGGTACTCCACGCGTGAGCAGTACGCCGTTGCCGGGGATCGGTGTCCGGTACGACCTGACGACACGTGAGCGGCGCAGGGTGTCGGTGGTCGCGCACCGGGACGGCGAGCGCACGCTGAACGCGTACCGCACGGACGATCCGGACGCCTGCGCCCTGTCGGTACGGCTGACCTCGGGGGAGACGACGGCGCTCATCGACGCCCTGCTGCCCTCGCACCACAGCCCGAACCTGCTGTCCACCACCGAACTCGGACTGGTCGCGGAGCGCGTCCAGTTGTCGGCGCTCTCGTACTGGAACGGCCGGGTGCTGGGCGAGACCCGGATGCGCACCGAGACCGGCGTCTCGATCGTGGCCGTACTGCGCCGGGCCGAGGCCGTCCCGTCTCCCACGCCGGACTTCCGGCTGGCCGGCGGGGACACCCTGATCGTGATCGGCACGCGCGAGGGCGTCGAGTCGGCCGCGGCGATACTCGGGCGGGAGTGACCCCGATGCATTCATCCGCACGGTTCCTGATCGAGTTCGGCGCGATCATCCTGGCCCTGGGACTGCTGGGCCGGTTCGCCGCGCGCTTCCAGTTCTCCCCGATACCGCTCTATCTGCTGGCCGGGCTGGCCTTCGGCGAGGGCGGGCTGCTGCCGCTGGGCACGAGCGAGGAGTTCGTCGCCATCGGCGCCGAGATCGGCGTCATCCTGCTGCTGTTGATGCTCGGCCTGGAGTACTCGGCCAGCGATCTCGTCTCCAACCTCAAGACCCAGTACAGCGCGGGACTCGTCGACGCCGCGCTCAACGCGCTCCCGGGCGCGGCCATGGCCCTCCTCCTCGGCTGGGGACCGGTCGCCGCGGTGGTGCTGGCCGGGGTCACCTGGATCTCCTCCTCCGGTGTCATCGCCAAGGTCCTCGGCGACCTGGGCCGCCTCGGCAACCGCGAGACCCCCGTCATCCTCAGCGTCCTGGTCCTGGAAGACCTCTCCATGGCCGTCTACCTCCCGATCATCACCGCCCTGCTGGCCGGCACGGGCCTCGCGGCCGGCAGCCTCACCCTGGCCGTCGCCCTCGGCGCCGCGGCACTCGTCCTGCTCGTCGCGGTCCGCTACGGCCGCCACATCTCCCGCTTCGTCTCCAGCGACGACCCGGAGAAGCTGCTGCTGGTCGTCCTGGGTCTGACCCTGCTGGTCGCCGGCCTCGCCCAGCAGCTCCAGGTCTCCGCCGCCGTGGGCGCGTTCTTGGTCGGCATCGCTCTGTCCGGAGAGGCCGCGGAGGGCGCGCACAACCTGCTCTCCCCGCTGCGGGACCTGTTCGCCGCCGTGTTCTTCGTCTTCTTCGGGCTGCACACCGACCCGGCGAGCATCCCGCCGGTCCTGCTGCCCGCGCTGGCCCTGGCGGTCGTCACCGCCGGCACGAAGATCGCCACGGGGTACTGGGCGGCCCGGCGAGCGGGGATCTCGGCGAAGGGCCGCTGGCGGGCGGGCGGCACGCTGGTCGCCCGGGGCGAGTTCTCCATCGTCATCGCCGGACTCGCCGTCACCGCCGGCATCGAACCCTCCCTCGGCCCCCTGGCCACGGCGTACGTACTGATCCTGGTCATCGTCGGCCCGCTCACCGCCCGCTACACCGAGCCCCTGGCCACCCGCCTGACCGGACGCAGGCGCGACAAGACCGCCGTTGCGGCGGACACGGGAGGCACCAGGGAGAGCACTGCCGAGGAGCCGTACGAGGTGGGCTAGGACGCAAGGAGGCCGGCGCCCTGGCCCGGTACGAGTGCGGTCCGGATCTCACTTGGGTCCGCGCGAGAGGGTGTGGCGGAGCCGCGTCTCGGACCGGGTCGGGGACTCGCCCCGGCTGTCCCGTGCGAAGGAGCCCCGGGTGCGGTCCACCAGCATGGACGTAGAAGGCCACAAGACGGAGACCGTCGAGGTCGAGCCATCCGTTCCGCCCGCGCACTGACCTGACGGAGACGCCGGAGAAGAAGGGCACCGTATGAGCAGGCTGCTGGAAGCGGTGTGTGCGCTGACCGTGGGTGTCCTCGTTGCGCTCCTTGTATGGGGTGCTGACCCTGGCGCCGTGCGGGTGGCGTGGCGGGACGGAGAGCTGAGCGGTGTGACGGTCGTGTTCGTGGCGGCGTGTGCGCTGTGGCTGGTGCTGCGGCGTAGGCGTACCGGGCGCTGCTGGCCGGCATGGCCGCTTGTGGTGCTGCTGTGCGGTGCGGCTGTTGCGCTGGTCGTGGCGGCCATGGCCGGTTGACCGGCGCAGCAGGCAGGTGGGGCTTCCCGTTCCTGTGGACGGGGAGCCCCGCTGGCGTTCTCGGGCTCGGGCTGCTGTCAAGGATCTTGGTACGAGGGGCAAGGTGTCCCTGCGGCACGGCTGTTGGTCGCCGACCCGGTCCGATTCCGGGGCGCTGTGATGACAAGGCCGTCCGGAACCGGTCCCTGACGCGAGGTCAGAAGCTGTCCAACACGGTACTGGCGGCCGTCCGGGCACCCGTGGAGCACGGCTTCGCCCATCTCAAGAACTGGTGCGTCCTCGGCAAGGTACGCACCGACCCCGCCTGGGCGACTGCCCTGGTCCGGGCCCTGCTGGTCCTCACGAACCGCGAAGTCGCCCGATGACCGACGATCTTCACCGAAGTCACCTGCCGGCGACCAGCGCGAGCATCCCGATGCCCACGTACACCAACCCTGTGACCAGCGACTTCAGGCTGCACGGCTCCTCATTGTCGCCCCCACCCTCTGAGATGCCGCTTCCCGGTCGTTCATCGGCCGCTGCCCCTCGTCTCCTTCTGGAGGCGGCTCACTGGCTCACCGAGGGACTGTCGAGGGTTCCGCGGAAGGCGATGTCCACGCCCTGCGCGGCTGCATGGCGGGGCCGCCGACGGCCGGTGTGCCACCCAAACCCCTGACAAATGCCGGTCACTCCTGGGCGCCGGGTGCTTGTCGGCCGTCGGCTCGGCCCCCGATATGAGTCTTGCGCAGTGCAAAATCTGTTCGCCAGCGCTTCGGGAAGGTCTCGGCCCGGCCGCGTTGCCGCCACTCTCCTGAAGGTGCCTGCGTCTTACGAGACTCTGACGTGGCGGGCGCATGCTGCCGCCCCGGCCGTGTCATGCGCGACTCTGGTCTTGTTCGGCACCCGAGAGGGTGCCGCCGCGGTATGGGAAGCGGCTGCCGTGGAACAGCGCCCCGGGCCGATCCCGGGGCGCTTGGCCGTGTCCGGTCTCCCGGCACGGCGATGAGCGCACCGTGGGTCAGGCCAGTCGGGGATCGGTGTCGGCGTCCAGGCGCACGAAGGGGATGCTCCCGCCGGCCTCTCGGAAGCCAGCCTCGCTGCCGTCGCTGGGCAACCCCATGAACGTGCACAGGCGTTGGGCGGTTCGGGGGTGCCGTTGCGCGTAGCCAGCCATGATCTCGGCGCCGTCGTCCGGCGTGAGGAAGTGTGCCGTGACGGCGCTGTGGCGGTTGCCGACCTGGATGACGGTCTTCGGCTCAGCGCAGCCGCCGGGCCACTGCACGACGACGACGCGATGCTCTTGCTGCGCTACCACGGTCATGGGGAAGGAAAATCTGTTCCCATCACGTGAGTGAGCAGCGACTTCGGCACGGTAGAAAGGACACATGCCGGAGCGAGAGACCCCAGCGGGGGCCATGGATGATGTCGACGAGGTCACCCGGGCGGTGCTGACCGCATCCCGGCTGCTGGTGGCGGTCTCCGCTCGCTCGCTCGCCGCCGTCGAGGAAGGGGTGACCCTGCCCCAGTTCCGGATGCTGGTCGTGCTCTCCACCCGGGGTGCCACCAAACTGGTCGCGCTCGCCGAACTGCTCCAGGTGGCACCCTCGACCGCCATGCGCATGGTCGACCGGCTGATCGCCGCAGGTCTCGCCGACCGGCAGACCAACCCCGGCAACCGTCGCGAAACGATGTTGCAGCTCACCGAGGAGGGTCGGCGCACGGTCGAGGACGTCACCGCCCGGCGCCGTACCGAGATCGCCGCCGTCGTCGCACGGCTCCGGCCAACAGAGCGGCTGGCGCTCGTCGAAGCCCTCAACGCCTTCAATGAGGCGGGCGGAGAGCCCCCTGCACCCGCCGCGGACGACCCGGAGCCGCACCCGCTCGGCTGGGTCGTGGACGGCGCGCTGGTGCACGAGGTGTGACGGTTTGCGGATGAGCCGCTCGTTTTCGAGCGGTCGGCCCTTCTCTGTGCCCGACATTTTTTGCATAACGCAAGGAAATGGCGAGCGAGGCGCTCGGCTGCCGGATTCCGGCAACGGGTGCCGGCCGGATGTGTCCGGTCAGAGGCAGGGCGGTTGCGCCACCGCGGCGGCACCATAGGCGGTCGCTGACGGACCGGGAACGACGCAGGTGGTGCACGGGTATGCGCGGATGGCGCCGGCTCAGGACTCCTGCCGAGTCGCACCTCACGGCGCACCTGCGTACGTCGGTGTGGGGCCCCGCGGAGTTTTTCGGGGCGCCGCCCCGCCGGCTGGTCGGCGAAGGGCTCCTTGCGGGAGTCCTCGGTGCCGCTGCGATCACCGGTACGACGCTCTCCGGAGCCTGGACGGGGAGGTCCACCCTTGTCGGCGGTGAGGCGGGCCTCGTATGTGCCCTCGCCCTCGCCCTGTCCGTGGTGGGGGCCGGACGCGCGCTGCTCGGCATCGTGGCGCTGCTCGGCATGTGCCTCGCCCTCCAGGCGCCGCAGGCTGCCGCGGGCGCAGTACTGGCGGAACGCGGACGGACGGGTGCAGCCCGCGGTGGTGACGTCGATCGAGAGCAGCCGGGCCGCGGTTGGTGGACGTGGCCGTTACCTCTGCGCGGTGGCTCGCCGGGACGGTTCGCCGCTCACGGTGCGCATCTGGCGCGGGTGCGGGCAGGCGACCCGTCCAGGAGACGCACTCACCGTCGTCTACGACCCCCAGGGGCACGTGGCCCCGCGCGGAATGGAAGCAGGCGCCGGGATGGCGGGAGCGCTGCGTGACCTGGCCCCGTGGGCCGTCTCCCTCGTGGCCGCGAGCGTGATCGCCGTCGTCCGTTCCTACCGGCTCTGCGTGCCTTCCATCGCCTTGGAGTCTCCCGGGCGGGGCGTTACCTCACATCGTTGATCATCCGGCTGTGGGGCTGGGTGTGGGCGAGGTGGTGTTGACGTTCAGGTCGGGGCGGGGGGTGAGGGCGACGAGGGGTGCGCCGGCCTGCGGTGGGGGCGGGGTGACCTGGTCCTTGGGGAGTTTGGGCGGGGTGCTCTGTTGGAAGTTGACCTGGTCGAAGTTGACCACGCCGGTCTTCTCCAGCACGGTGATGTGGTCCAGGACGGTGTCGTTGGCAAGGTCGGCGAGCGCGCGGACCATGGTGTTCGTGGTGGTGGCGCGGATCTTGGCGATGGCCGGGAAGATCTGGCCGTGGGTGACGCGCATGATGTTGGCGGCGGTGGAGTCGAACTGTGTGCCCGACTGGGCCGCCGAGGTTGCCACGAACTGCTGCTGCTGAGGGCTGGCCTGGTTGGGCAGGGTGATGTTCAACTCGGGCGCGATCTTGCGGCACAGCTCGTCGAGGCCGGCGTGCCCGACGATCAGGTGCCGGCCGGCTTCCCGCATCTCCTCCGTGGAACCCTTCTTCAGCGCCAGTTCGCCCAGGGGGTACTCCCACAGTCCGGCGGAGCGGACCTTGACGACGAAGTCGCGGTCGGCCTCGGTGAGCGGGCCGTAGCGGGTGTTGGCGATGATGCGTGAGGGGTTGCCGGAGGTGTTCTGCACGCCGAGCATCGCGGGGTAGGCGAGGGCGCTGAGGGTCACGCCCAGGGCGCCGACCACGAAGACGGTTCCTGCCATGTTGCGGGAGAGGGGCATGCGGCCTCCAGGTGTGAGCGGCTCGTATGCCAGGGGGTACGGACAGGCCGGAGCATCCGATCATTGCTCTAGGTAAATTTTGCATGCTGCCGAGTGGCGTGCGTCACATGCGTGGGGTCATCCGCTGGTGGGGGAGGCGGGCGGTGAGGGTGTCGCGGCAGGGTCCGCCGGGCCGGTCGGTACTCCGGCGGTCGGCAGTCCGGGAGGCACGGTGAGGGCGACCATGGGTGCCCCCGGTTGCGGCACCGGTGGTGTGACCTGGCTGGCGGGCAGCTTCGGCGGGGTCGTCTCCTGGAAGTTGACCTGGTCGAAGTTGACCAGCCCGGTCTTCTCCATCTGGGTGATGTGGTCCAGCACCACGTCGTTGGCCTGGTCGGCCAGTGCGCGCACGAGGGTGTTCTTGGTGGTGGAACGGATCTTGGCGATGGTGTTGAAGATCGAGCCGTGGGTGATGCGCAGGGTGTTGGCGAAGTCGGTGTCGAACTGCTTGCCCGTGTCCGACTGGAACGTCGCCAGGAAGCCCTGCTGCTGTGGGGTGGGCTGGTTGGGGATGGTGATGTTCAGCTCGGGGGCGATCTTCCGGCAGGAGGCGTCGAGTGCGGCGTGCCCGATGACCAGGTGTCGGCCTGCCTCGCGCACGGCCGCGGTCGTCCCCTTCTTCATGGCCAGGTCCCCGGAGGGGCCCTCCCACAGTCCGGCGGAGCGCACGAAGACCACGAAGTTGCGGTCGGCCTCGGTGAGCGGACCCCACTGGGTGTTGGCGATCACGCGCGCCGGGTTGGTCGACACGTTCTGGACGCCGAGCATGCTCGGGTAGGCCAGGGCGGCGAGCGTGACGCTCAGGGCGCCGCCCACGAAGACGGTTCCGAGCGTGCTGCGTGAGATGGGCATCGTGCCTCCTGGGGCGGACAGCGGGTACGTCGGCAGGTACGGGCCCGCAACGGAAAGAGAACCCTTGCTCCAGGTAAAGGTTGCACTATGCCAAGCTCTTGATGGGTCCGGAGTCATGAATGCCCGACGCCGTGACCGAAAGCGATCATCGGAGTGCTGGGGCGGGCCGGGGAAACGGCAGCCGCGAGCGGTCGGCTACGCGGTGGCCGGGGCTGTCGAGTGCAGGGCGCGCAGCGCGCTCTGGTGGCTGAGCCAGCCGACCGGTTCGCCCTTCTCCCCCTCCAGGACCGGCACGCCCGTGCCGCTCGCGGACACCAGGTGGTGCAGGGCCGTGGTCAACGGCTCGTCGGCCGTGACGGAGGCCGACGGTTCGGCGAGTTCGCCGACCCGCGTGGGCGCTCCGTCCGGCTGCTCGGCCAGCGCCTCGGCGACCGCCTGAGCGGTGACCATGCCGAGGTAGCGTCCCGAGGCGTCCCGTACCGGCAGTGCGCCATGGCCGGAGAAACTCAACAGGTCGGCCGCGTCGCCGAGTTCGATGGTGGCGGGCAGGGCCGAGGGCAGCGGTTCCATGACGTCGGCGACCCGCTGCCCACCGAGCCGGGCGCCGGACGCGGGGCCCTCCAGCTCGATGCCGCGACGGCGCAGCTTGAGCGTGTAGATCGTGTCGTGGGACAGCAGCCGGCTGGTGGCGGTGGCCAGCACGATCGCCAGCATCAGCGGCAGGATGATCGAATACTCGCCCGTCAGCTCGAAGAGGATCACCACGGCAGTGATCGGAGCCCGGGCCGCGCCGGCGAACACGGCACCCATGCCGACCAGTGCGTACGCGCCGACTGCGCCGGCGGAGTGGGGCAGCAGGTGGTGGACACCGATGCCGTACGCAGAGCCGAGCATCGCCCCGATGAACAGGCTGGGGGCGAAGACCCCGCCGGAGCCGCCGATCCCGATCGTGAGGCTGGTCGCGAGCATCTTGCCCGCCAGCAACAGGAACAGGAAGCCGACTGCGTAACCGCCCTCGGTCGCCTTCTGCAGCACGGGGTAGCCGACACCGTACATCTGCGGCAGGGCCAGCAGGAGCAGGCCGAGCGCGAGGCCGCCGACGGCCGGGCGCAGCCACTCCGGGCCGCGCCAGACCCAGTCGCAGGCGTCCTCGATCAGATACAGGAACCGTGAGAAGCCCACCCCCACCACGGCGGCGCCGACGCCGAGCGCGGCGAACAGGCCGTACTGGGCGAGGTGGTCGACGTGGAAGTCGGGGAGGCTCAGGAAGGCGGCGTTGCCGAACGCGGCCCGTCCGATGACGCTCGCGGTCACGCTGGCCAGCACGGTGGCACCGAACGCCTCCGCGGTGAAGGTGCCCAGGATCAGCTCCATGGCGAAGAACACGCCGGCCAGCGGCGCGTTGAAGGTGGCCGCGATGCCGCCCGCCGCACCACATGCGACCAGCAGCTTCATCCGGCCCTCGGTCACGTTCGTCACCCGGCCCAGGGTGGAGCCGAGCGCCGAGCCGATCTGCACGATCGGCCCCTCCCGGCCCACCGAACCACCCGAGCCGATGCACAGAGCGGAGGCGAGGGTCTTGACGACGGCGACCTTGGGGCTGATCCGCCCGCCACGCTGGGCGACCGCGAGCATCACCTCGGGCACCCCGTGCCCGCGGGCCTCCTTGGCGAACCGGTTCACCAGCGGCCCGTACAGCAGACCACCTACCACCGGCGCCAGGAGTACGAAGTACGGGCCCAGCCACGGCACGTGCGGATTGCTCGCGCCGGGGGCTGCCGCGTAGTCGCCATGGCCGGAGAACAGGCGGGTGAACGTCTTGATGCACCAGCGGAAGACCACCGAGCCCGCTCCGGCTCCGGCGCCCACCACGACGGCCAGGGCCATCAGACCCCAAGGGGCGGTACGCAGCCCCGCGATCCTCGGTGTTGGCGGGAGACCCCTCGGTGCGGTGCTGGGCACGTGCTGCTCGTCCCTTGCTGCCGGAATGGCACTCATCGCTTCCCCTTCCATACCTTTGCATTATGCAAAACGAGTCAAGGGTGCACGTCACAGGGGTGAGCCGGGTGGTGCTCTGCCGGGGAACGCCGAGCGTGTAGCGCCGTCCTCTCTGTGGGCGGTCAGCCCGCGTCGGCGCGGGTGGGTCGGACCGTCGACCCGCACCGGAACTGTCGGCGGCAGCTGCGTGAGGTCGCAGCGCAGGGCGCATGGCGCGGCCTCTTCCTGGCACGCCACTCGCGTTGTCACCTCAAAATGCCCGTCGTTCAAGGGGTAGGGGCGCGTCAGGATTCCCGGTCGCCTGATTGCCTCGGGCGAGCGGCGTCAGAAGTCCGTCAAGATCGTGCGCGGCGCTGGCCGGGAGAGTGCGGCAGAGGGATTCTTGCCTCGTCGGCGCAGTGACGCGTCGCGCCCGTATGGGCGGCCTCTTCGGGCATGGGCCGCCCCTCGCTTCCGTGAGGTGGTGGATCATGCGGATCACCCTGCGCGACCGGATCGCCCTGGCAGCCGCCCTACTGGCCCCGTTCGTTGTCGCCCTCGCTCTGGCTCCGGTCCGCTCCCACATGACGTCCGCGAACCTGGCGCTGATCCTCGTGGTGGTCGTCGTCGCGGTCGCCGCGCTGGGCAGCCGGACGGCCGGGGTGGTGACCGCGCTGTCGGCGGCTGTGTGGTTCGACTTCTTCCTCACCCGTCCCTACCAGCGGTTCACCATCGCCGACAGCGACGACATCATCACCACGCTCCTGCTGCTGGCGGTGGGCGTGGCCGTCTCCCAACTGGCCGCCCACGCCCGCACCTTGAAGCTGGTCACCATCACCGACGCGGGTCATCTGGCGCGGATCCACGAGACGGCGAACATGGTCCAGGCCGGAGCCTCGCCGTATGCCGTCGTGGACCAGGTACGGCTGCAACTCGTCGAGATCCTGGGACTGCGTGGCTGCCGCTTCGAACACGGGACACTGCTGGGCAGGCACCCCTGTCTGGAACAGGACGGCATGCTGACCGTCGCCCGGGCCCACTGGGACCTGGACAAGGACGGCTGGCCCGGTGAGGAGATCGAACTGCGCGCCTCGGTCGGAGGCCGTTACATCGGCCGGTTCATGATGCAGCCGGAGCCAGGCACGCCGCCGCCACCTCTGCAGGCACGTCTCGTGGCCGTGAGCCTGGCCGACCATGTCGGCGCCGCGCTGGACACCGCAGGACCGGTGCTCGACCGCTGACCACCTGCACGCCCCGGCCGCCAGCCGGGGACAGCCGATGCGAGCCCGCTGCCAGCACCTGGTGCTTCATCCTGGATCTCTCGGGCAGCCTTCGAGCCGTGCTGCGGCGTGACGATCACGACCCGTCAGGCCGTCCGACCGGCGCGAGGCACCTGCCTCATGGTCCCCGTGGGCCCCAGCCCCGGGCTCCCTGCTCCGATACCGCAGAGCGGACGGTGGCGGGCGCGGGCTGGGCACGAAGGGCTGTCGGCGATAGTGTGCAAAGAACGCGTCAAGTGATGCGAGGTGTGCCGGGAAGTCTGGTCGGCGTGAAGGGGCCGTGTGCCCGATGTCGCCGATGTCCCGGAGGCTTTGCTGCCATGGCCACTGCGCGTTCGTGCCCGCTGTTGCTGGGCGTTGTCGTCTCCCCGCGAGCGGCTGGCCGTCGCTCGCGCCTCGCGTACGGACAGAGCCGGCGGCCTGGTGCTGCCGGTCGCCGTAGCGCCGGCTCGGGTACGGGGGGAACAGGTCCTTGCGCAGTGCGGATGAGCCGATACGCGACGTCCGCTTCGGTGTATCGGGCTTCGGGCTCGGCCTGGCTGCGATCATCGGCCGGCGGGCGGGTTGCTGGCCGCGTTCTTTCCGGTCGCCGGAGTCGAGTTCAAACGAGAACTCGTCCTCGGGGAACCGGCCTGCCCCAGGCCGCGCGGGGTGAGCACGGCAAGGCCACTGTTCTGCTCGACCCTCTGGCCTCCGCCCTCCTCTCGGCGCCGCTCCTGCGCGGACAGGCCCGCCTCTACCAGCGCGGGCACGAGGAGGAGTACACCCACGCGGAAGCTGACGGCATCCCGGATGCATACGAGCAGGTACCTCCAACCTCCGCGCGGGCGGACCGGTGTGACGGGAGGTCCGGCTGATGGCCGCCGACACCTCCCTCCTGGCACCCGCGATCTTGGCTGCCGCACTGGTGATCAGAGCAGCGCTCGGCGAGCTGCGGCGCCCGGGCAGCGCCCGCGAACAGTGGGCCTTTGTCGCCAACCGCCAGGCTGTGGTCGCCGGAACGACGGTGTTGGGTGCCGTCATCCTGCTCGGTTGGAACCAGGCCGGCCTCGCTTCTCTCGCCTGGGGCCTGCTCATCGGGGCGCTCACCGCTCATCTGGTCCACGGCGGCGGGCGTCGCCTATGACCATGACCATGACCATGACTAGGACCCTGGGCCTGCGCCGTCGGTGCGCGGTGGTCTCGGGCAGTCCCGACGCGTCGTTCGGACGAGGCGTCGCGTGGCCTGTCCCGGCCACGCCACGTCGGCTGCGGACGCCCTTGTGGCCTGCACCGTACGCCTTGCCTGACCCTGTCCCGCCCACCACAGGAGCCCTCGCACCCATGAATTGGCACTGGACCGGTCTCGTCTTCTTCTCGCTCACGTTGCTCCCGGCCGGGCTGGCCCTGGTCACTGGCCGGATACCCCGTCATCTGCGGTACTGGCTGGCTCCCATGCGTCCGCGCGGCTGGGCCCTGCTCGCTCTCTACTCCGTCGCCCCCCTCAACGCGGTCCCGCGACTGGCCGACGCTCCGTCGTTGATCATCCTGGTCGCTACGGCAGCGGCAGGTGTCGTGGCTGCGGTGGGCTGCACGTACGCAGCCCTTGCCCCACGCCGAACCAGGAACGCCACCACGTGACCGGCCGGCAAAGCCTGCGGCGCCTCGCCGTCTCGCTCGTCGTCTGGTGGATGCTGATCGCCGTCATCCTCTGGTCCCTGGGTGCGATGCTCGACCAACCCGCCTCACTCGCCCAGTGCACGGCCTCGTCCGCATTTCTCGTCGCTATCGGGGAAGTCGGCGACTGGCTGCGGCGGCGTCGGCGGGCCGACTCAGCGGCATCGCCGCACGACACCAGCCGCCCGACGTGAGGACGCCGACCACGGATCCATGACGACTACCCACCACAGGCGTTGCTGCTCGACTCCCAGGGCCCGTACGCCTGCCAGGGGCGGTCGGCTGAGTCACCGGTGACGAGGGGCGGAGTGGTGAAGCGCGCGACGACCGCCCTGCACAGCCTGCCGAGCTTGCCCGGTTCACTGTCACCAGCCCGTCAGCAGCAGGTGATTGACGAGCAGGGCCAGCACGGCCTGTGCGGCGAGCCAGGCGCGGGGCCGGGGAAGGAACGCGCAGGCGGGGAGCAGCCACATCGCGAACGGCAGCCAGATGCGTTCCGTCTCCGCCTTGCTCATGCCGGAGAGATCGGCGACGAGGAGGGCGAGCAGAGCGGCGAACACGAGCAGGGCGAGGCGGTGTTCGGGCGCGGCGGTTCGGAAACCGCCCCGGAGGTCCCGGAGTTCGGGACGTGCGGAAGCGGTGCCCGCGCGTCGCAGACCTGCCGCTGTCGCCGGTCCCACGATCAGTGCGGTGCAGGCCAGGTTCGCCCACACCCAGTAGCTGTACGGCCGGGTCCCGCCGACGCCTTCGTAGTAGCGGGTGATCAACAGGTGGTACGCGTCCCACCAGTTGAAGCCGAGAAGCGTGAACACGACTGGTACGACGGTGAGGCCGGCGACGACGTAGGGGAAAGGGGTGAGCCGTCGGTGGCAGAGCAGCAGTGCGGCGCCCGCGATGACCGCGAACAGTGTCAGCCCGTAGGAGAGATACGCGGTGAGACCGAAGAGGAGACCGGCGGCGAGGCCGGCGGAGCGTGGCCGGTGTCCCGTGACCGCGAGGGCGAGGAACGCGACCGACCAGGCGGCGACCGCCGCGAAGTAGCCGTCGGCGGAGGTGCCCATCCACACGGCGGCCGGGGCCAGGACCAGGAACGGCGCGGCGCGGCGGGCGAGTTCCTCACCGGCGAGCACGCGCACGGTGACGAGGACCGCCGCGCCCGCCGTCGCCCCGACGGTGATGCACCAGACGCCCGCCCAGGCTCCGCCGCCCAGTCCGATCCGGTCGAGGAGGACGAAGGTGACGGTGGCCGCCGGGGGATGCCCGGCGATGTGCGCGGGCCAGGGGGCGGGGGAGTGGCTGAGGATGTGGTGGGTGAAGTCGCGCAGGGTGGCGGGGATGTCGTGGAAGCGGTCGATGACCGTGAGGTATTCGTTCGTGGTCGTCAGCCGACTGGCGATGCCGCGCTGCCAGCCGTCGACCAGGGACAGGGAGAACGTCCAGGCCATGGCGGTGCCCCAGGCGGTGAACAGCAGCGTCCGCCAGGGCAGTCGGGCGGCGAGGCCGGGACCGTAGGCGACGACGGCGACCGCGACGGCGAGTGCCGCCGGTGTGCCGGGGCCGACGTGCGGTGCCCACTGGGCGAAGACGGGTGGCCAGGCGACGAAGAGCGAATGGTCACGGTGCTGGATGGCGGTGCCGACCAGGACGGCCACCAGGACGAGCAGGGCGGCGGCGAGGGCGGCGGCCAGGTCGCGGACGAGGTCGCGTCGGCGGTCGCCCGGAACGTCACGGGGACGGTCGTCGGGACGGGTACGGGGACGGTCGCGGAGAAGATCGCGGTTCACACCGACACGCTAGGCCGGGGTGTGCCCGCTGGAGCCGCCGCCGGAGTGGACGTCAGGGTTTCGTCATGGTTTGCGAACCCGTTCGGAGGGTGTCTCCGGCCTACGGTCAGGTCATGCCACGCTCTCCCTCCTCACCCGCCTTCTGGCGCAGCCCGTTGCGCGGGCCCTGGTTCACCTCCGTACTGGGTGTCGTGCTGCTCGTCGGGATCACCGTGCTGTTCGTGACGGGTCTGGTGTCGTACGCCGCCTACAACCCGGACCTGTCGCCGGTGAACGACCAGACCCCGGACAAGGGCCTGCTCGGCTTCTACCTCTTCTCCTGGCCGACGCACCCGTCCTGGCTGTACCGCCTCACGCAGGGTGTGCACGTCACCCTCGGCATCGTGCTGATCCCGGTGCTGCTGGCGAAGCTGTGGTCGGTCGTGCCGAAGCTGTTCGCTCTGCCGCCGGCCCGCTCCCTCGCCCACGCGCTGGAACGGCTCTCGCTGCTGCTCCTTGTGGGCGGTGGCCTGTTCGAGTTCACCACCGGCGCGCTCAACGTCCAGCTCGACTACGTCTTTCCCGGCTCCTTCTATCCCCTGCACTTCTACGGCGCCTGGGTTTTCTTCGCCGCCTTCGTCGCGCACGCCGTGCTGAAGACACCCCTGGCCCTGCGCAACCTGCGCCACCTCCGAGACGAAACCCTTGTCGAGACCTCTGTCGAGGAAGGGGAGTTGGTGTCCCCGAACCCCGCCGAACCCACCGTCTCGCGGCGCGGTGCCCTGGGCGTGGTGGGCGGCGGATCGCTGCTCCTGCTCGCCACGACGGCGGGTCGCAGCTTCGACGGACCGCTGCGGGAGACGGCGGTCCTCGCCCCGCATGGCGGGCCCGAACCGGGCGGTGGTCCAGGCGGGTTCCAGATCAATAAGACGGCCGCCTACGCGGGCATCAGCCCGACGGAGACCGGAGAGGAAGCGTGGCGGCTGGTCGTGACCGGGCGCGAGGGCCGCAGCGTACGGCTCGCCCGCCCCCAGCTCCTCCAACTGGCGCTCCACAGCTCGGCGTTGCCCATCGCCTGCGTGGAGGGCTGGTCGACCTCGGACCAGTGGTGGCGGGGTGTACGACTGCGGGATCTGGCCGCCCTGGTCGGACACGACGATCCCGTAGACGTGCTCGTGGAGTCGCTGCAACGCCACGGGGCGTTCCGGCGCGCGGCCCTGCGCGCCAACCAGGTCGCCGACCCGCGTTCCCTCCTCGCCCTGTTCGTCAACGGCGAAGACCTCACCCCCGACCACGGCTACCCGGCGCGCGTCATCGTCCCCGCGGCGCCCGGCGTGCTCAACACCAAATGGGTGGCCCGGATGACGTTCGGAGACCTGTGATGCGCATTCCGTTCAGGCGGCCGCCCCTCGGCAGCCCGCTGCAGATCCTTCTCCTCGCCTGCTCGTTCGCGCTCGCCGGGTATGCGGGGGTGCGGCTGCTCGCGGACGACTGGTTCGGGGTGGCGCTGTGGTTCGTGGGCGCGGCGCTGGTGCACGACCTGGTGCTGGTGCCGTTGTACGCGGGGGCGGACCGGGCCCTGGCGGGAGCACTGGGCGCCGTCGGCCGCCGGACCTGGACGGTCTATGTCCGGGTCCCGGCGATGTTCTCCGGCCTCCTGCTGCTGGTGTGGTTCCCGTTGATCAGCGGGCAGGTGGCGGACCACTACAGGTCCGCCACCGGCCTCTCCGGCGACGGGTTCCTGTCCCGCTGGCTGCTGGTCACGGCGGTGCTGTTCGGGGGCTCGGCCGCGCTGCTCGTCCTGCGGTTGCGCAGGGCGAGGAAGGAGCGGCCGCCGGCCGTCCACTGACCGTCCGTGCGCCACCCCGCCCGGCGGGCGTGGCGCAGCAGGGCCGGGGTGCCCAGGCGGGCCCACGGGAAGTCCGTGCCGGAGGCGCCACGCCCGTCGGCGACGTGCACCTGCACGCGCTCGTCGACATCGACCGGCGCGGTCTCGGCAATCAACAGCCCCTCCCAGGTGAGGAGTTGGGACATCCGGAGCAGCAGGGCGTGGGGGTTGCCACCGATGCCGACGTTGCCGTCGATGAGAAGGGCGGTGTCCCAGCGGCCCTCGCCCGGGACGGGCTCGAAGACGGACCGGCGCAGCGCCTGCCCGCCCAGCCGTACGGTGTGCGCGACGGCGGCCTCGCTGACGTCGATACCCAGCGCTCGCCGCCCCTGTGCGGCGAGCGCCGCCACCAGCCGCCCAGGCCCGCAGCCCACGTCGAGCACGGCCCCCTCGCACCGCCCCAGCACCTCCCGGTCCGCCGCGTCGGCCTCGGAGCACCAGCGCTCGACCTCCAGGGGCAGCAGCCAGCCGTCGCTGCGGCGGAGGTAGAGGGGGCCGCGGCCGGTGCGCAGCGCATCGGTGTAGGGATCGGCGGACCAGGGGCGTGTCGTGACGTCGAGCGTTGCGGAGGGCAGCCGCCCGGCGGTGGGTGCGGATCGCTCGCCGAGATCCGCCTTCGGGTGACCAACGAGGCTAGGCGGGGGGTGGTTCATGAGGGCGGTTGCCGGACTCCCCTTCGCCGTCGGCTGCTCCGTCTCGTGTCCGGCGTTCACCGGGCAACTGCCGTTTGCAGCCTGGCCAGTTCGCTGGCGAACCGCCCCTCCGGTGCCACGGCGGCGACGAGTTCGGCGTCGTACGCCGTGTCGACGTCGCGCAGACTCGGCAGGTCACGGACGCGCAGTCCCCCGGCGGTCAGCCGGCCGCGTTGCACGGCGCCGGTGGTGGGCGTCGACATCGGTACGCCGCGCAGGAGTTCGGGATCGGGGGCGGCGAGGCCCAGAGCCCAGAAGCCGCCGTCCTCGGCCGGCCCGAAGTACGCGTCGCAGTCGGCGAAGTCGACGGTGAGGAGGTCGGGTGTCACCTGCGGGGTGTCCATGCCGATGAGCAGCGCGGGCCCGTCGCAGCCGGCGAAGGCGGCGGCCAGCCGCTCGTCTAGCCCGCCGCCGCACTGCGGTACGACATCGAAGCCCGGCGGCAGCCAGGGACCGGGTGTTCCGGCGAGCACCAGCACCCGTCGCCGCGCGGGCGTCGCCAGCACCACGTGCAGGGTGTCGACGAGCGACGCCTCGGCGAGCGCGGCGGCCTCCTCGGGCGTGAACGGCGGAGTCAGCCGGGTCTTCACCCGTCCCGGCAGCGGTTCCTTGGCGATGACGAGAAGGGTGGTCACAGGGAGTTCGCTCCTTGCGGTGCGGAGAAGGAGCCGGTGGCCGACCCGCCTGCGGGCGCCGGGGGTTCGGCAAGGACACGGCGCATGTCCCGCACCGCCTGCCAGGTGCCGCGCCAGGTACCGGTGACCTTGGAGGCGCCGGTGCGCGGCAGATACGGCACGTCGTGCTCGGCGACGCGCAGACCGGCGTCCGCGGCGCGGACGACCATCTGGAGCGGGTAGCCGCTGCGACGGTCCGTCAGGCCAAGGGCGAGCAGATCCGCGCGGCGGGCGGCACGGAGCGGGCCGAGGTCGTGCAGGCGCAGTCCGGTGCGGCGGCGCAGCATCCCGGCGAGCGCGAGATTGCCCACCCGGGCGTGCGCGGGCCAGGCGCCTCGCCCCTGCGGCCGGCGCCGCCCGAGCACCAGGTCGGCCTCACCGTCCCGTACCTCGCGCACGAAGGACACCAGCAGGGACGGGTCGAGCGAGGCGTCGCAGTCGCAGAAGCACACGATGTCCGCGGTGGCGGCCAGCAGCCCGGCGTGGCAGGCGGCACCGAAACCGCGCCGCTCCTCGCGCACGACGGTGGCGCCGAGGCTCCGGGCCAGTTCCGCCGAACCGTCCGTGGATCCGTTGTCCACGACGAGCGCACGCCAGCCGGCCGGGATGCGGGCCAGGACCCAGGGCAGGGCCTCGGCCTCGTTCAGACAGGGGAGGACCACGTCGACAGGCGCCGTGTCCGGTTCCGTTGCGGGGGAGGTCGTCACGGCTTTCACCCTACGGGCGAGAATCGGGCATATCGGGCTTCGGGTCCTTACGAAACGCGGACGTCGAGACACGAAACCGGGTGGCGAGCGCGGTCGGTGGGACGCTGGACGACATGCAGCAGCCGTACGAATCCCCAGCCGCCGTACCCGTCCTGAGCAGGCCCCGGGACACGATGCGCGTCCTCGTCGTGGACGACGATCCGACCGTCGCCGAGGTCGTCTCTGGGTATCTCGACCGTGCCGGATACGTCGTGGACCGCGCCGAGGACGGGCCGGAGGCTCTCGCCCGGGCCGCCGCACACTGGCCCGATCTGGTGGTGCTCGACCTCATGCTGCCGGGTATCGACGGCCTTGAAGTGTGCCGCCGGCTACGCGGGCACGGGCCCGTGCCGGTCATCATGCTCACCGCGCGCGGCGACGAGGACGACCGGATCCTGGGCCTGGAGGTCGGCGCCGACGACTACGTCACCAAGCCGTTCAGCCCCCGTGAACTGGTCCTGCGCGTCGAGTCGGTGCTACGGCGCACTCGGCCCGCGACCGCCGCACGCACCCTGCGGTCGGCCGGACTCACCGCCGACTCAGCCGGCCGCCGCGCCACCAAGAATGGAGCCGAACTCGCCCTCACCGTCAGGGAGTTCGACCTCCTCGCCTTCTTCTTGCGCCACCCCGGGCGGGTGTTCAGCCGGGAGGACCTCATGCGGGAGGTGTGGGGGTGGGACTTCGGTGATCTGTCGACCGTCACCGTGCATGTGCGGCGGCTGCGCGCCAAGGTCGAGGACGATCCCGGGCGGCCACGGCTCATCCAGACGGTGTGGGGCGTCGGGTACCGCTTCGAGGCCACCGGCACGGTCGGCACCGGGGAGGGCTGATCATGCGCGACATGCTGCTCATAGCCCTGTTCGCCCTCCTCGGGGCCGCCGCGGCCGGAGTGCTGGGTGTGGGTGCGCTGTGGTTGCTGCGCCGGCGTTCGCTCACCACCTCCGTCGCCGTGGTCGCGGCCGTTGCGGTGACCGCGATGCTCGCCGGGACGCTGGCCGTGGCGCAGGCGATGTTCCTCTCCTCGCACGACCTGACCGTGGTCACCACCGTCGTCGCCATGGCGGCCGTGGTCTCCCTGGCCACGGCCCTGCTGCTCGGCCGCTGGGTCGTCGCCCGCAGCCGTGAACTCGCCCTCGCCGCACGTGACTTCGGCGACGACGGCGACTTCTTCGCCCCGGACCGTCCGGGCACCGCCGAACTGGCCGACCTGAGCCGGGAGTTGGCCGCGACCAGCGCAAAGCTCGCCGAATCCCGCAACCGGGAACGCGCGTTGGAGTCGTCGCGCCGTGAACTCGTCGCCTGGATCTCGCACGATCTGCGCACCCCGCTGGCCGGTCTGCGCGCGATGTCCGAGGCCCTGGAGGACGGCGTCGCCGCCGACCCCGCCCGCTACCTGCGCCAGATCCGCACCGAGGTCGAACGCCTCAACGGCATGGTCGGCGACCTCTTCGAACTCTCCCGCATCCACGCCGGGACACTCACTCTCTCCCCATCGCGGATGTCCCTGTACGACCTGATCGGCGACGCCCTCGCGGGAGCCGACCCGCTCGCGCGGGAACACGGTGTACGGCTGGTCGGCGACTGGATCGAGCCGGTTCCGGTCGAGGTGGACGGCAAGGAGATGAGCAGGGTGCTGGGGAACCTGCTGGTCAACGCGATCCGGCGGACACCGGCCGACGGCACGGTCGCCGTCGCCGCCGAGCGGTCGGCCGAGGGTGTCGTGCTGTCGGTGACGGACGGCTGCGGCGGTATCCCGGAGGAGGATCTGCCGCGGGTCTTCGACACCGGGTGGCGCGGCACGCACGCGCGGACCCCGCCGGCCGGGGCCGGTCTTGGGCTCGCCATCGTGCGCGGGATCGTCGAGGCGCACCAGGGACGGGCCGCCGTACGGAACGTGTCCGGCGGCTGCCGGTTCGAGGTGACCCTGCCCATGGCCGAGGCGTGAACGCCGGAGACGTCCTCGGCCGGCTGGTGCTCGCCGGCCGACTGTCGACCGGTCCCTGGCCGCCTACTGCTCCCCGCGCAGCTTCGACGTCGCGAACTCGCGCATCCCTTCCGCGAATTCGACCTCGGCCTTCCAGCCCAGCTCGGCCCGTAGCCGGGACGAGTCCGCCGTGATGTGGCGGACGTCGCCGAGCCGGTACTCCCCGGTCACCACGGGCTGGGGCCCGCCGTACGCGGCGGCCAGCGCCCGCGCCATCTCGCCGACCGTGTGCGGGTCCCCGCTGCCGGTGTTGTACGCGGTCAGTGCCCCCTTCCGGGGCTCGGACTCCAGCGCCGCCACATTGGCCGCCGCCACATCCCGTACGTGCACGAAGTCCCGCCGCTGGCCGCCGTCCTCGAACACCCGAGGGGCCTCACCACGGGCGAGCGCGGAGCGGAAGAAGGAGGCGACCCCGGCGTACGGGGTGTCGCGCGGCATCCGCGGGCCGTACACGTTGTGGTAGCGCAGCGCCACCGCCGAACCACCCGTCGACCGCGCCCACGCCGCCGCCAGATGCTCCTGGGCCAGCTTGGTCGTCGCGTACACGTTCCGGGGGTCGACCGGAGCGTCCTCGCCCACCAGCCCCGGCGCCAATTCCTCACCGCAGTCAGGACACCGGGGCTCGAAACGCCCCGCGTCCAGATCGGCCACGGCCCGGGGGCCCGGCCGCACCGGGCCGTGTCGCTCGCAGGCGTAGGAGCCCTCGCCGTAGACGACCATCGACCCGGCGAGCACCAGCCGGCGCACCCCCGCGTCGGCCATGGCGGTCAGCAGCACCGCCGTACCGAGGTCGTTGTGCGACACGTAGTCGGCCGCGTCGCCGAACCCCGTCCCCAGCCCCACCATCGCCGCCTGATGACACACGGCGTCCACATCCGGCAGCACGGACGCGACCGCCTGGGGACTGCGCACGTCGTGGCCGTCGCGCAGATCGAACACGACCGCCTCGTGCCCCCGCGCGGTCAGCGCCTCGACGACATGGGACCCGATGAACCCGGCACCGCCGGTGACCAGTACTCGCATACGCCCGACGCTAGGACCGCGACCCCGCCGCTCGGCAGCACCACGCCCGTCATGTCACCGGCCCGTAAGACCTGCTCATAGCCTCGGCATCGCTGCCCGATGCGGGATGGTCGGTTGCCGGGCACGAGTGCGGTCCAGTTCAACTCACTTGGGCGGCAGGCTCGCGGCGAAAGCGTGCCCCTCGTCGATCCACCGGCCGAGCGCCTCCTCCTCGGCCAGGACGGAGGAGTCGACCAGGATCCAGCCGCGCATCGGGCGGCCGGTCATGTCGAAGACGCGGGTGCCGGGCTGAGCCAGGGCCGCGTCGGTGTGCTCGGGCCCGACGCGCACCATGAGGTCGCTGCCGCTGACGCCGACGGCCATGTTCCCTCGGTACAGGAAGGCCATCCCGCCGAACATCCGTTTCTCGGCGATGTCCGGGTCCACGCCGAGCCGTGCGCGGACGCGTTCGGCCAGCCCTTCGTCGTATGCCATGGGGGTTTCTCATTTCGTGCCGGTGAGCCTGAGTTCGAGGTCGCGCAGGTCCCTCCCGATGGAAGTGCGGACCTGGCGGGCCATCAGGGGTGCGGCCATCCGGTAGAAGCCGCCCCCGCCGCCTTGGACGCGGATACGGGCCGTCGTCCCGGAGGGATGCGGGTTGAAGGTGTAGGTGACGTGCATGGGCATCGGCCCGGCCACGGACACCATGTCCAGCAGTCGTGGCGGATCGTGCGCGGCCACGCGCAGGACGTAGTCGATGCGCCGGCCCAGGAAGTACGCCGTACGGGTGACCTCGGCCCCGACACCGAAACCACCGCCGTCGGCTTCCCTCGTCAGCTCCGCGCTACGGATGCCCTGCGTCCATTCGTCATCGTGACGCCAGTCCATCGCGTACGCCGCCACCTGCTCCGGCGGAACGGGAATCACACGTTGCGCGGACACGTCGATGGCCATCGCACCGCCGCCTTGTCGTCCTGCCCGGTGCCCGTCGCGCCCGGGGCTGAGCCCAGGATCCTCGTGATGGACGGTGGGCGCACGGTGTACGACCGGGCGCCGTGCGCAAGCGTCGGGTGCCGGTGCGTCGCAGAGGGACAGGCCGGGATCCACGCGAGACGCTGTCGCCGAGCCACGGCTCGGACCGGATGGGGGACTCGCCCCGGCGGTCTCGCGT
Source organism: Streptomyces prunicolor (assembly GCF_045162825.1). NCBI lineage: Bacteria > Bacillati > Actinomycetota > Actinomycetes > Kitasatosporales > Streptomycetaceae > Streptomyces > Streptomyces prunicolor. The sequence goes on from NZ_CP108676.1 coordinate 8,785,563, forward strand.
GAAGGAGCCTCCATGACCCAGCCATCGCCCGCCCCCGACCAGCTCGACGACCCGTACCGCTTCGACGACCTGCGCGCCCTGTTCGTCAACTGCACACTCAAGCCGTCGCCGCAGCAGAGCCACACCGAGGGACTGATCGACAAGAGCCGGGCGATCATGGAAGCGCACGGCGTCACCACGGACGTCGTACGCGCCGTCGACCACGACATCGCGCCGGGCGTCTACCCGGACATGACCGAACACGGCTTCGCCACCGACGCGTGGCCGGCGTTGTACGAACAGGTGATGGCCGCCGACATCCTGGTGCTGGCCGGGCCGATCTGGCTGGGCGACAACAGCTCGGTCATGAAGAAAGTCATCGAGCGGCTCTACGGCGGCTCGGGACTGCTCAACTCCGCAGGCCAGTACGCCTATTACGGGCGCGTCGGCGGCTGCCTGATCACCGGCAACGAGGACGGCGTGAAGCACTGCGCGATGAACATCCTCTACAGCCTCCAGCACCTCGGCTACACCATCCCGCCGCAGGCCGACGCGGGCTGGATCGGCCCGGCGGGCCCCGAACCCTCCTACCTCGACCCCGGTTCGGGCGGTCCGGAGAACGACTTCACCAACCGCAACACCACTTTCATGGCCTGGAACCTGATGCACATGGCGGCGATGCTCAAGCGCACCGGGGGCATCCCGGCGCACGGCAACCAGCGCTCCGAATGGGACGCCGGCTGCCGCCTCGACGCGGCCAACCCCGACTATCGCTGAGGCGTGCGCCGCAGCAGGATGTTCATCGCCGTCATGGTGAGCACGGGCTCGCCCGCTGGTTGACCACCTCGATGGCGGTGTGCACGATGCCGCGGTCAGGCTTGGTCCGGGAGACGCGGGCCTCCTGGATCGTCGTACGGATCGAGAGGCTGTCGCCGGGCTTGACCGGGCGGACCCAGCGCAGTTCGTCGATGCCGGGAGAGGCGAGGCTCGCGACCTTGCTGACGTAGTGGTCGGCGTACAGGCGCATCATGACGGCGCAGGTGTGCCAGCCGCTGGCGATCAGCCCTTTGAAGGGACCCTGTTCGGCGGCCTCAGGGTCCGTGTGGATGCTCTGCGGGTCGAACTCCCCGGCGAACCGCAGGATGTCCTGCTCGGTCATGGTGATGCTGCCGTAGACGTACACCGAACCCGGGACGTAATCCTCGAAAAAGCGGTCCTGGATCGGAGCGCCGAAGTCCGCGTCGCTCAGCGTCATGGTGGCAGTGGTCGTCATTGGCGGCACGATAGCCGCGGGCGATGGCCCGCGGGTACGGACAACTGCCGCTCGGAGGCCCGGACCCCGAACCGGGCTCCACGAAATGAAGTAGGCGAAGCGGTCCTCCTGGAGCGGTCGTGAGACATACCCGCCGGTAGCCGGCACGGTCGGTGCGTGCCGCAGGATCTCCCTGCAACTCCTTCCCACGCGCACGGAGTTGTTACGGGAAACTGACGTGACGGCCGAATCCCTACGGCTCACTCACCCCAGGGGCAACTCTGGTCCCCGTTCTCCACCGACCCCGCGGTGGCGGCGAAGGCCCGAGGAGCGGCGTATGAGCAGGCACATCAGGCGAAGGTCACCGTTGCAGATCAAGCTGACGATCGTCGGAGCGGGCATTCTCGCCGCCGCGGCGGCTGTGACGGCGGTGACCGTCGCCTCGGCGGGAGAGGTGGCGCACGGGCACGACACCGTGAAGCAGGCCGAGGCCAGGGCCGAACACGCGGTCTTCGTGCAGGGCAACGAACTCAAGGGCAACACGATCCACGTCTTCAAGCGCGCCCAGGACGGCACGCTGAGCGCGGCGGGCAGCTACGCGACCGGCGGCAAGGGCGGCGACCAGGTCGACGCGCCCACCGACTCGCTCGCCTCCCAGGGCTCACTCGTCTACGACGACCGGTCCGGGCTGCTCCTCGCGGTCAACGCGGGCAGCAACACCGTGACGTCGTTCCGGGTCGAGGGACAAAAGCTGACGGATCGTCAAGTGGTGAGCTCCGGCGGTGACTTCCCCGCCTCGATCGCGGTCTCGGGACGCGTCGCCTACGTCATGAACGCGGGCGGCGCGGGCAGCGTCGAGGGGTTCCGCCTCACGGCCAAGGGCCTGGTACCGCTGAGTGACACGCATCGTTCGCTCGGGCTGGACAACGAGAAGGTGCCGCTGTTCAGCAGTTCACCCGGCCAGGTCGCGTTCACCCCGGGCGGCCGTGAGCTGGTCGTCACCACGAAGTCCGCCAACACCCTTGAGGTCTTTCCGATGACCCGCGCGGGACGGCCCGCGCGGCATGCGAAGGTCAACGAGTCAGCCGGTGCCGTGCCGTTCGCGATCAGCTTCGACCGGGCCGGCCGGATGCTGGTGGCCGAGGCCAAGGACTCGACGGTCAGTACGTACAAGGTGCGCGCCGACGGCACCCTCAAGACCGTCCAGAAGAGCCTGCCCAACGGCCAGGACACGCTGTGCTGGCTAGAACGCGCCGGCGACTTCTTCTACGGCGGCAACACCGGCAACTCGACTGTCACCGGCTACCGCACGGACCGCCACGGCAAGTTGGCGCTCACCAACGACGTCGGCGTCGCCACCCCGCCATCCGCCAAGTCCCAGGGCGTCATCGACCTGGCGGTGACGAAGGACCAGAAGTTCCTCTACGTGCAGAACGCGACATCGGGCACCGTCGACGGCTTCCGCATCGGCCGCGACGGTTCCCTGACCAAGGTCGGCACGACCACCGGACTGCCTCCCTTCGCCGAGTCCGGCATGGAGGGCATCGCCGCGGTGTAAAGAAGCGGCCACCGCGGCCAGGGCGCCCCGGACATCACTTGTCCGGGGCGCCGGGCTTTGTCGGTGGCAACTGGGCTCATACGGGACCTTCGCAGGCGTTGACACGGACCGCGGAGGTTGGTGTCTGGAGCAAGCGGGCGGCTCCTGAAGAGGTGGCTTGCGGCCGGTCAGGTCGGTAGGGTTCCCGCCTGCCGATCAAGAAGCCGAGGGACGCTCATGACCTCAGAGGGACACGTCAACGCAGCCCGTAGCAAGGTCTTCGGTGAGGTGGCCGAGCTCTACGATGCCGCCCGCCCCGGCTACTCAGACGCGATGGTCACCGAGGTGCTGGCGTACGCGGCTCTCGGGGACCGTGCGGCTGTGGAGATCGGCGCGGGTACCGGGAAGGCCACGGTGCCGTTCGCCGTGCTGGGGATTCCGCTGGTGTGCGTCGAGCCGGATGCGCGCATGGCCGAGGTGCTGCGACGCAACACCGCCGGATATCCGAACGTCCGGGTCGAGGTCGGCGACTTCGAGCAGTGGCAACCGGGCGGGCGGCAGTACGGGTTGCTGTTCGCCGCCTCCGCCTGGAATTTCCTGGACCATGGCCGGCGCTGGGACCTGGTCCGCGCCGCGCTCGCCCCCGGCGGTGCCATCGCGCTGGGCAGGAACCCGCACGGGATCCATGACGCTGGATTGCGCGCCGAACTCGCCGGTATCGCAGACCGCCACGGGATCACCGGGTCACCGCACCGCTTCCTGGCCTGCGACCTCTCCGGCGACGAGCCCGGGAACTGGGACCAGGTCTGGCCGGACACGGAGTGCCGTCGGGATGGCCGCTTCACTGATCTGCGGTCGGTCCGGTTCTCGCAGGATCTGCGATACGACACCGACCGCTACCTCGGCTATCTCACTTCGCTGTCTGCCTACCGCATCCTGTCCGACGACCGCCGTGAGCGGGCACTCGCCGAGGTCGGGCGCCTGCTCGACGCCCACGGCGGAGGAATCGACGTACTCCAGGTCACCGACGTCTTCCTCGCCCGCGCGCTCTGAGCGACCGATGCGGCACCTACGGGGAAAGAGTCCCCTGGGGTCGTCATCTGGCGACGGCCTGCTGTTCGGCGCCAACGCGACCGTGCGCCGACCTAGTGAATACTTCAGCGCCAGCGCGGGGCCGGTTCACTGGATCCGCTCGATGGCACTTGCCCACGATCCACCCGGCGAGTTCAACAGAGCCACGGCCAAGACCAACGGTTCCCTATTCCGGTTCCCTGTACCCCGGCTTACGGTCCGACTTCTCAGCCTTCTGGGGTTCTGGCCATGTCGAACGGCCACACTGGAAGACCCAGTCCTGCACACCTCGATAGACGTCCACCACGTCCGGCACCTCTAGCCGATGGAGGTAGCGGTCGACTCTCCGGGCGGATGGCTGTTCACAGGCCGGTGACGGGCTGCCCGATGAGGGCTTGGGCGATCTGCCAGAGCTGTCCGCCGCGGGACGCCTTCACGAGGACGACGTCGCCGGGGCGGAGGATGGACGCCAGGTAGGCGGCGGCAGTGCCGTTGTCGCCGACCATGGCGATGTCCGGCACGCCCGCCGCACCCGCCGCGAGGGCGAGTTGCTTGGCGAGTGCGGCGCCGACCGTCACGATGAGATCGACGCCGTTCTCCGCTGCCATGCGCCCGACCTCGCGGTGAGCTTCCACCGCTTCGTCGCCCAGCTCCAGCATCTCTCCGAGTACGGCGATCCTCCGGCCGCCTGGGGCCTCGGTCGTGTCGCCGTCTGCCTCGGTCATCAAGACTCTCCGTTGTGAATGGAGGGGCGCGAAGGTGATCGCGCGGCCGGTATAGGAAGCGGATACGCGGCTGAGGGGGACTCGATCGTGTGTCTGACCCCAGGCCGACGGGTCTCGGAACTCGATCGTTGGGTCGGAGCCGTCCTCGTAGCCACGAAGGATGACGAGGTGCCCGCCTGCCCGGCCGTCGTCGGGGAACTGCTCGGTCACAGAGACGATAAGCGGGGCGTCGTCGAGCCGCCTCGTCAGGTCTTCGGCCGGGACCGGTTCGGCGGTCGAGGGGACCCCGAGGTCGGTGGCCAGGCTCGCGATCCCCGCGTGGAGCGCCCCATGCGGGGTCAGGACCTCGTGCTTGACCGCGAGTCTCAGCAGTTCCGTGACCGTGGGTGCCGCGCGCCCGTAGGCGAGCAGGATCATTCTCAGCGACGCCAGGCCGCACGCCCGGTTGGACCATTCCACCCTGTCCCCGAGTGCCCAGCCTCCATGCAGATCCCATTCCGTGGGGGCGATGAGCTGTCGGCACATGGGGACATCGTGGACGCGCGACACAGCAGGCGGGCTCCTACGGTGAGACGGCAGCCTCCCGAGTCAGCGTGGTGCTGGAGAACGCGGGAGTGGGCAGAGGAACATCGTATGGCGGTCGGGTCAACGCCTCGTGCAGCATCGCCACTACGACATCCGTGTGCGTGAATCCGACCAACGCGGCGCCCACCACGAAGTTGCTGTCACGGGACATGCCCGGCGCGCTGTTGACCTCCAGCACGTACGGCTCGTCGTCCTCGGCGAGGATGAAGTCGACGCGCGCCGAACCACGCAACCCGAGCCCGTCCCACAGCGTCGTGGGGCACTCGGTGACCTTGGCCAGCACCTCCGGCGCCAACTCGGCAGCCCGCACGGCCACGGCGCCCCTGGAGTCCACGTCGAGCTTGGTGTCGGCGTCGTAGAACTCCGCGTCAGTCGCCTCGGTGGCCAGCGGAGGGAACACCACGACCGCGCCTTCAGGGAGTTCGAGGAGCCCCACGGTCAGCGGTACGCCGGTCAGGTAGTCCTCGACCAATACGGCATCGCCTTCTTCGCCGGCCGCGTCCGCCAACGCCTGGGGAAGATCTGCCTGTTCGCGGACCAGGCTCATGCCCACGCTGGAGCCGCCGAAGGGCGGTCTGACCATCGCCGCCCGCCCGTTCCAGTGCATCGGCCCGCCGGACCACACCCACCACCCGGGGGTGGGGACGCCGAGGCTCAGCATCACCCGCTTGCAGAGGATCTTGTCGGCGGCGACCGCGGACGCTGCGACTCCGCTGCCGCAGTACGGCACGCGCAGGTAGTCGAGCAGGCCCTGCAGCCTCCCGTCTTCTCCGTACGGACCGTGAAGGTTGGAGAGGGCGACGTCGTAGCCGGCCAACTCCGTGATGAAGTCCGGCTCGCAGGGGTTCAACACTTTCCAGCGGGCACCGATGTCGTCGAGAGCCTCGGACAGGGCGGTCACGGAGCGCTGGTCCACGGGGCACTTCGAGTGGTACAGCCGGTCCTCCGCTGATACCGGCCCGTAGACGAGGGCGACACCGAGCCCCTCGCGGTCGCGCTGCCAGTTGCGAAGGTTCTGGGCGGCCTCGCGCACCGCGAGGTCAGAGCTGGAAGTGAGGAACTGAGTCATGCGAGGACCCCTTCAAAGGTGTGGGTGACCGGTCCGCCGACCCAGTGCGTTCGCTTCGGTCGGTCGGGATGTGGCCGGACCGTGAGTGGTTCTCCGGCGCGGTTGTGGACGGTGACGGTTCGCGGCGACACGAGGCCCCGCAGGGTGGCGATGACGACGGCCGCGACGGCTCCGCTCCCGCACGACAGGGTTTCCGCCTCGACGCCGCGCTCGTAGGTGCGGATCTTCAGCGCCTGGCGGCCGGCGGCCTGTACGAAGTTGACGTTCGTCCCCAGCGGGGCCAGGTCGGCGTGGTGGCGGATGAGGCGTCCGACGAGTACCGCGTCGATGGCATCCACGTCGTCTACGACGGCGACGACGTGTTCGGTGCCGGTGTGGGCGCTGTCGAACCAGGTCGGCTTGCCGTTGAGGACGGTCTGAACCCGTCGGGGATGGACTGCGCCGACCTCGGCCGTGACCCACACGGAGTCGTCGCTCACGATCGCCTTGTGCATCACCCCCGCCATGCGCAGACTCATCTCGCGGAAGCCGTGGTCGTGGTGTGCGGCTCAGGCAGCGCACCGCAGAGCGTTGCCGCACATCGTGGCGATCGAGCCGTCGGCGTTGAAGCAGGTGACTTCGAGGGCGACCGGGCTGATGCTGATCAGGCTGCTGATGACAAGGCCGTCCGGGCCTACGCCGGTTCGCCTGGCACAGAGGCGCTCGGCCTCCTTCGGCCAGTCCTCCTCGCTGTCCGGAGCGGGGTCGGACAACAAGACGAAGTCGTTCCCCGCTCCGTGGATCCTGCGGAAGCGCATGGCGAAGCTTCTCGCTGGCGTGAGGTGACAGTTCTCGTAATGGCTGAATGGGACTTCGGGTCAGAGGAGTTCGACAGGCCGATACGTCGTCGCCGACTCGTACATGACCCACGGGGAGTGCCCGTCGAAGATCAGAACCCGGCGCCCCGCGGTGCCGGCGGACCTCATGTCGCGGACCCGCAGGTACAACCCGTCGAGGAACACGAAATCGCCAACGTGGACATCGCTTGGTTGCCTGTGACCGGGGATGGTACCGAGGGGAGGAGGCACAGGAGTTGGTTCGGTGGTGCGGCGCTCGTACATTCAGCCTCTCCAGATGGCCAGGAGGATCGAACCGCCGAGTGCCAAGAGGCTTGCCACGTAGCAGAGTTGTTGGTTCCGAGGGCTCAAGGGGTACCGACCAGGTGGCCGTGAAGGCGGTCGCGGACTGACGGGATACCGATCTCCCCAAAGGGCATCCAGGCCGCCGCGCCGGCTCCGAGCACCATCGGGGCGATGGCGCCGGAGTGGGCCCGGAACAGGTATCGGAAGCCGATCCGGAGGCGGGGGCCGTACCTGTGTTGCCCCGCTCTGGTCACGTCGATCAGGAAGGGGCCATCGCTGTCGGGTTCCGTCCACACGTCCCGGATGCCGACCGCCTCGGCCAGCAGACGCAGGGCCGCCCCTCCGAGCGAGTCGTCCTGCTCCTCCGGCTCCGCTTCCGCCAGGGCGAAGGTGCCTTCGTGCCGCAGGGACAGGACGCGATTGTGCTCATCGACGATGACTGCGCCCGTCGTTACGAGGGGGCAGTGCCGGCTGTGGGTGCAGGTCCCGCGCTGCGCGTGGTCGCGGGCGGCGTCGTACACCGGCATCAGCGCCATCTGCTCGTCAGGGTGCGCGTAGATGTAGTGGGACAGCTCCCGGACGATCTGGTCCTCCCGGATACTCACGGGGCACCGAGTCCGTGGCGCTGTGTGTAGATCCACAGGAGCCTTCGCGTGACGTCGGCGGCATCCCGGAGGTAGATGAAGGCGCCGAACGACGGGGTCTCCGCGGTCGGACGGTTCTGCAGGTCGAGGAGCCGATATCCCTTGCGGAACAGCTCCCGTACGTCGTCGTCCTCGTCCGCCCCCAGGTCCTCACCGAGCAGGAGGTTGAGGTGCCCGACGATCTCCGGCAGGGCGGTGTCCATGTCCTTGCGTGTGGAGGTGGCCATCTGCATGGAGAGGGCTGCCTCGGTGCTTTCTGAAATCGTCTCGACGTCGACGGGGAGAACTTCGGTTCCCGCGCTGTCGGTTGCTCTCGACGCCTTGCCGCTACCTGCCACAGTGATCACCGTCTCGCCCCTTCAGTACGCGTTTCCGGCCGTGTCAGTAACGCTAAGAAGGGCGACAGGAGGGGCTCTTCGAGTGTGCCGGAACTTGCCCGGCATTCACCCCAGGGATTCGATGGCCGCCGTGATGATTTCGCGCGCCGCCGAGCCGTAGACAGCAAGCTCGGCCAGATCCGTGGACGTCTGGGCATACATGGCAAGTTCGTGCTTCTGCGTGACGGCGAGATGGGCCGAGACGAGTTCGACGTGGACCGTGTGGTCGTCGTACAGGAAGAAGCCTTCGACCGGCCAGAGGCCGGAACGGTCGGCGTCCTCAGGAATGATGCCGATGCTCACCGACGGCAGCGCCATAACGCTGAGCAGATAGCCGAGTTGGCCGGCCATCACCTCCGTCCCGCCGATGCGCTTTCGGAGTGCTCCTTCTTCCAGGAGGATCGCGAACGTGTGGTTGCCGTAGACGATCTGCTGCTTCTCCACGCGCACCTTGACGGCGGCCGGAACGTCATCAATGAGGCCGCGACGGTTGCGAATTGAGGTGAGTAGCGCGGTGATGTACGAGGCCGTCTGCACTGGGCCAGGAATGAGCCACGGGGAGTAGAAGCGGAAGCGCTGGGTGCGTTCCCACAGGGGGAGGACGGACTCCTGGGCCTGCTTCAGGCCGGTGCGCTCCAACCTGCGCCACTCGACGTACATGCCCTCGATGCCACGGGCCGTCGAGATGAGATCCTCGGCTGTGCTCTCCGCACCGCAAGCAGCAGCCCACGCACGCAGGTCGCGCTCCGAGGGCGGACGTGTGCCGCTCTCGAAGCGCGAACACTTCGACTCGTGCCAGCCGAGACTGTTGGCCAACGCGCGTTTGGTGAGCCCGGCTTCGAGCCGGATTTCGCTCAGGCGTTTACCAAGAGCCCTGCGGGCTTCCTGAACGCTCGAAGATGGCGATGTCATGTCGCTGCGACGGTGCTGTTCGAGCAATCAGGCCGACTCGGCCGGCTGGAACTCCGCGTGCCGTGTTGCCCGCGCCCACACGGCCTCGAAGGCCGACTCGCAGAGCTTCGCCACCTCCGGGTCGTCCGTGAGTTCCACCTCCATGTTCTCGCCTTCGCCGTCGAAGTGGTTGACGAGGACAAGGCTGGAGTCGAAGAGCCAGAAGTCGTTGCCCGGGAGCGCGAGGGCTGTTGCGTTTCGCCGGGAGAGCCAGCGCACGTCTTCGCCGGCGGCGATGTTGAGTCCGTCCGTCACGTCGTACTCGAAGCGGATGTACTCGCTGACAGGAGTCGAGACGACTCGGGCCCGGCGGATCTCGACGCCTCGCGAGGTGGCCTCTGTGACGATGCCGTGCCAGTCGCCCCAGCGCGCGGCCGGGTCGAGTGTGATGCCGGTTTTCCAGTCGATGAAGGCCGGGTCCGACTTCATGTAGGCGTCGCGCATCTCCAGATGGAGGGCCGTCCGCTGGCAGTCGCGGAACAGTTCCTCAAACGTCGGGGTCCTCGTCAACCTTCTTCACCTCCAGGAAGAACTGCACCATGCGCCGGGGGATCTCCACCACCGACTCATGGCCGGGGATGTCCATCTGCCCGAGGCGCTCGATGTCCTCCACCTTCAGCCCCTGCACGAGGTAGCTGTCCTTCTCCTCGTCGAGGTAGATGGTGGGGGAGCCGCCACTGGGACTCTCCGGGTCCTTACCGAGCTTACGCAGGGCCATGATGTCCTCCTCGGATGCCGGTAACGAACTCTGTGCCAGAGCTTGCCCGTGGCTGTGCCGTGGAGCTAGGAACTTGCCGAAACTTGCCAGATACGCATGGAAGTTGACCTTACGCGGCCGGGGTTGGGGCGACGAGCAGTGGGCCCGCCGCAGCCCTCAGGGATGGCCGGATCCGATTGCTGTCGGCCCTGAGTCGCCAGTTCTCCTTCGACATCGAAGATAGTCGTGTGCAGCGTGCTGATCTGGGGCGACTGGGTTGGATGCCAATGGATCCGGCTCGTCGCGAGTGGTCTACGTGTGCTGTCTCGTGAGGGTGGTACGGCTAGGCGGAACTGGTGGTGCTGGTTGGCGGAGCCTGCTGATACAGCGCCACCAACACACCGTGCAGGGGCTGGTCCTCTGCATCTTCCTCCGCCTCGTCGACCAGTTTGGCGAGTGTCTCGCCGAGTTCTCTTGCCTTCGCGGGGCTGAGCCGCAGGTGGCGCAGTGTCAGGTGGTGTTCGGTGGGAGAGAGGTCCAGCTCCTGGGCGATGGCGGCGAACATCGCGGCGGTGCCTGCCGCCTGGGGTTCGGCGACGAGCATGCGGCGGGCCGTGCGCTGGTAGTACTGCTCGGTGCCGCCGCGGACCTGGCGGGTCTCGGCGACGTGGATCAGCCCGGCTTCGCGGAGCACCTTGACGTGATGGGCCACGTTGCCCTTCTTCGCGTCGAGTTGCCCTGCGAGCTGGCTGATGGTGGCAGGCCGGTGCCCCAGGGCGAAGAGCAGCCGCTGACGCAAGGGGTGCGCGAGCGCCGCGAATTGCTCGGGCGCACTGATCTCCAGAACGTCCTCAGGAGGCGGTGAGTGGGAAGGCTGATCACGCATACCGAAAGTGTCTAATCTCGTTGACGCTTTCGCAAGGGCGGTGCTCTACTCCCTCCCATGACAACTCTGACGAAGCTTCAGCCCGCCCCCATCATCGACGAGACGGCCCGACTCCTGACCGAGCACTACGTCTTCCCTGAGATAGCCGAGCAGCTAGCCGCCCTGCTGCACCGACGCCTCACCGAAGGCGACTACGACGTCGACGACGCCGAGGCACTCGCCCGCCTGGTCACCGCGGACCTGCAGTCCGTCAACAACGACCGCCACCTGAGACTGAAGCACCACGCCAACCCCGTACCCCTCAAGCAGGGAGCGGCCAACCTCGCTGCCATCCGCCGCGACTTCGACACATCCCTGGGCGGTGCGCCCCGAGTGGAGCTGCTCAACGGCGGAGTCGCGGTGCTGGAGCTGGCGCCGATGCTGTTTCCGCTGGAGTGGGCCGCCGAGCCACTGAGCGCCGCCCTCACCCTGGCCTCCCGCGCCCAGGCACTGATCGTGGACCTCCGCGCCAACCGGGGCGGCGACCCGGACACGGTCGCCTTCGTCTGCAGCTACCTACTCGACGAGCGCACCCACCTCAACACCATGTACTGGCGCGCCGGCGACCGCACCGAACAGTCCTGGAGCCTCCCGCACGTCCCCGGCGCGCGCTTCGGCGGCAGCAAGCCGCTGTACGTGCTGTCCAGCGACAGCACCTTCTCCGCCGCGGAGGAACTGGCCTACGACCTCCAACAGCTCGGCCGCGCGGTAGTCGTCGGCGAGCGCACCCGCGGCGGCGCCCACCCGTGCGAGGGCTGGACAGTCCACCCCCACCTGGAAGCCACCGTCCCGGTCGGCCGCGCCATCAATCCCGTCTCCGGCACGAACTGGGAGGGCACCGGCGTACAACCGGACGTCCTTTGCGTCGCAGCCGACTCCCTCACCCAGGCCCACACGCTGGCCCTCGCCCGACTGGCAGGCTGACCCCGTCCAGCTCATCGACAGCACTGCGCGCAGAGCCCTTGTACACATCGGTGGCCGGCCTCGGCGACGGAGGCCCCAACGTGCTCACCCCGAAACGGCCGGGTCCGCGGTCAACCGCCTTGATCGGATGGCAGAGGACACCAGTTCGCCAGAGGCAGACAGGGAAGATCCCGAAGGGACTGGTGTCCTGCAGCAGAGCACGTCAACGTACAACACCCTGCTTGGAGAGCCGTTCTGAGCCCATGGCCATGGAGGCGCCCCTGCTCCCGCACCATCCCAACGAACCATCCCATCGAGACTCGCCAGATCCGGTCTACTGGGTCACCCCGCGCCACTTGGCCGGTGACGACGGCGTGCTCGCCGAGCGGATCGGCGACACCCTTGCCGACCTTGGCTGGCGTATGTGGCCCACTGCCCGCGACACCCTGTTGTACGTGAGCCCGGACGGGCTGCGCGGTGCGGAGTGGGTCCTCGCCGCCTATCCGTTCAAGTTGGGCGGGCTTTCTGTTGCTTGGCAATTGAGTGTCCGTCCGCATGCCGACTCCGCGATGGCGGAGTGGAACGCGTACTTCACCGAGGGCGTTCCGTACGAGGCACTGGCTGATCTCCTCGTGGCGATCGACGCCCGTGAGGCGCCCGGCGTCGCGTTCGACGGGGCCAAGGTGGTGATCGACGCGCTCAGCGCCCAAGGCTGGGTCCGCGATGTGGATCGACCTCGCACCACCGCCACGGATCCCGGACTCTCCTCCAGCGTCTCCCTGGAACCAGTGCCGCCGTTCATCCAGGACGCCGACCCACGCCCTGATCTGCTTGGTTGGCAGGCGTGGGCAGAGCCCGTTCTTGGCGTCCCGTACCTGTGGTGCGCCAGTTTCAGTGCCAGCGTCCCGCATGACCTGGTTGCCGTTTTCGCCTCCTCGCTCGCCTCGTCGGTCCCGGTGCCGCGCCGGGTGTTGCCCAAGAGCGCCGAGGGTCGGCTGACCATCCGTCGTCGCTGACGCGCCAAGTGCTGGGCGTCTGCGTGGTGCTGCTCGTCACTCATTTCCGCAAGGTGCCGGTCGTACATGTGAGGCATGGCCTCTGTGCCCCCCAGCCGATAGGAAGGAAGAAGATCTTGTTTTTTCGACGCGCTCGCGAGGACCGGGCATTTCGTGAAGCTCAACGTGCGGGCCACGCGCTGTTGTTGCAGTTGCAGACCAAGCAGTCGCCAGATTTCCCCGATCCGACTGCACCCGCTCGGGCTGCGGAGGAATCGGTGGTGGGTGACTTCCTGCCGCCGGACCTGCGGGTTCCTTCGCGTCAGGAAGTGGCCGGGCTGATGATGCGTTGGGTGCAGCCGCTCGTCGTCGACGGCGAGGTCCGTACATGCCCGGGGTGCGGCTCGTACCGGGATTGGATCGTCTTGTGCCTTCGTGACGACTCGGTGTGGTTGCGCTGCCGGGCCGGCCACGAGATCAAGGAGTTGGGTCTGGACACGGCTTGGTACAACCGCAACTCCGGTCCGGTCGACCGGTTCCACCCCACGCTCGAAGAGGGTCTGCGTCACCTCGGCCACTGAAACTCCGAAACCCCTTTGCCCCTTGTCGCTGCCGGTGCCCGGAGGACCGGCCTGGTCAACCCGTCCTTTCCGTAGGCCACTTAGGGGTTCACATGCGCTTTCACGTCACGACCGTCCTCTTCCTGAGCGCCCTCGCTGTCTTCCCGTTGCGGGCTGCTCGACCAGTGGTGCCCCTTCCAACCACGTGGCGTCCTCTGCGACCGCGCTGTCCGGGAACGCCTCGTCATCAGTGCTGTTGTCCTCAGCCGCTCTGACCAAGCGGCTCCTGAACAAGGGTGACTTGGGCGAGGGCTACACCCGCACGCCGCCGCGCCGCGCAACGCAGGACGACGTAGCCGTGATCGGCTGCCCGGCGCTGGAGAGGCTCGGCGCCGCCGCGGCGACCGGTGCCGGCCTCGACTTCTTCCGAAAGACGAGGGCGTCCTTCGTCTACGCCGGTGGTGGCGGCTCCGAGGTGTCCGAGGAGCTGTACAGCGACAGCGCCGCGAAACTGTCGAAGGGCATCGTATTGGTAGCCCCGGCCATTGGATGTCGCGGAATGGTGGTTGGTCTTCCTCGACCTGGCGCGAGCTGTTCGTGTGTATGAGTCCTGATGCGGACGTCGGATGGCCCGCGTTAGTTGGCCTCCCCCAGGTAGCTCAGGGCTCGGCGGAAGTCATCGAGGGCGGACCCGTACTCGCGGGCGGCGGTGTGGAACGTCGATCGGTCTATCAGGATCTTGGCCAGTGTTGGGGTTCCGACTGCCGGGTTGTGCTGGGTCAGCTGGCAGGCCAGGCCCACTCCGTCATCGAACAGGGGGCGCACGCGCTCCGGGAACAGATGGGTGCGGTCCTCCCAGTAGACGGCGGAGCGGACGGTGAGGACCCGGTGCAGCCGGACCAGTTCGGCCAGGTGCTGGTCCGGATCTTCGGTGGCTCGCGGAGCAAGGGTGTCGACCTCCTCACGCAGAGCGATACGGCTGTCGAAGTAGCGCTGCTTGGCATCGGCGGACCACCGCATGGGCGTCGCCCCCGAAGGCGGACGTGGTCCACCGGACGTCGGCCGCTCGCTGTCGGCGCCGGAGAAGGAAAGCAGCACCGCCCAATAGGACGCCTGGTAGCCGCTCCCGGACCTGCGCTCACCGGTGGCGGCCAACTCCGTCAGCAAGGCGAGTGCCTCTTGGCGTACGGCGGCCGCCTGCTCGCCTCGGCCGCAGGCGTCGAGCATCTGTGCGTACCCGATCAGCGAGTAGAGATGGCAGGCGATCGAGCTGCGGTCGTTCGCGGCCTCGACCGCTTGCATGCTGACGAGTGTCTCGAACGCGGCGAGTGCTTCGCCGAACCGGCCGGCGTCATGGAGCGCGGCGATCCACTCCAGGAGTGACCAGGCGAGCGCCCCCTCACCGGGCCCGTTGGGCAGGATCGCCGCGACCCACTCGGTCAGGGCATCGGCAGCTTCGGCATATCGGCCTTCCTCGGAGAGACCGGCAGCCCAGTTACTCAGCCCCGTGACCGCAGGGTTTCCGGATAGTTCGGCCTGCGCTCGGCCGATGGCGAGCATCTCGGCGCGCATGGCGAGCCCTTCGGCGCGCCGGCCCAGGGTGTACAGCTCCCTCTGGCAGGTGTCGAGTGCCTCGTACAGAAGATCCGCACGGGCAGGTTCGCCCGGATCGATGGCCCGTGCCGCGGCCACCGCCTCCTCGCGCAGCGCGAGACAGGCTGGATGCCGTTTGCCGGAGCTGGTGTCGTAGCTCAGGCGTTGCAGGGCTCTGGACAGGCGGGGCAGGTAGGCGGCGGGGCTGACCTGGGCGAGTACCCGATAGGCGTCGACTTCCTCGCGTGGAGTGCGGCGTCCCGACGCGAGCAGTATGTTCCGTGCCCGCAAGATGTCGTCCTGATCGACTTTCCCCGAGTGATTCATAGCGGAGATTCTGGGTGTCTCGGCGAGGGCCGAACAAGCCTGGTGGCCTGTGCCGTTCGTCCTACGCAAACACCCTCTGACCTGTCATGATGGGTGTGTCATCGCTTCCCCGGGGTTGGCAGACCTTCGACGCGATGGTCTCCTGCCCCACGTACCAGGTGGTGTCGGGCAGCACCGTCATCGACATGAGTACGCAGAAGACGGCCGCGCCTGATCTGGGGGACGAGCAGTGGAGTCAACTGCTCGCCTACTCCCTCGGAGGGCAACGTGCCGTCGTCAAGCAGACGGCGATCCGTATAGGCAACGTGTTGGTGATCGTCTCCGGCTCGTCGGGACTTGTGGACGCCAACCTGGAGAAGGCGGTTGCCAAGGTCCAGGCCGCCTCCTGACTGCTCGGCTTTCCGGTGCCCTCTGCCTCCTGGCAGAGGGCACCGGCGTATGTGCTGAATCACCGTGTCTGGCGGGGCCGGTTGTCCCGACTCGGGGTGGGCGACGCCGGGCGCCCCCTTCGCTTGGCCGCACTGGCGGAGTGATTGGGCATTGTGGTGGCGTCGGCGGGCAGGTCGGCCATGCGGCGAAGCCGCCACACCAGCACGTCGCTGATTGAGTCAGCGGTGCCCAACTCCCGTCGTCCGGCAGCTTCCGCCAGCAGCCTGGCCGGGTTGTGGCCGGCGGTCTCGGCGTCGGCGAGGGTGGCTGCCAGGGCGTGCCAGCCCGGCTCCACCAGGATCTGCTCGGCTAGTTCGGGCACGGCCGCCCGTAGATGGGCGGCCTGCTTCTGGCGCAGGGGCTGGGGCAGGCGCAGACCTCGCTGGTACAGCACGCTCAACGGGGCGTCGGCGGCGGCCCGGTAGGCGTTGCGGAGGTGCTCGGCGGCCTCGCGGGCTGCGGCGGCTTGCTGGGCGTGTTCCTTCTTGGCGTGCCAGTGGGCGGTGGCGGTGACGAGGAAGAACAGCATGTCGATCGCCATCGCGGTGGTGGCACCGTCCTCCCCGCGACCGAGCGCTGGCCCGCTGTAGACGAGATCGCGGGCGGCCTGGCGCAGGACACGGTCGTGCTCGTGTTCGGCTTTTACGTGGGAGCGGGTGGCTCGCTCGAATACGGCGGCGGCCTGACGCAGTTCGGTGCGGGTGTGGGCGGCAGAGGTCTTGGCGAGCGCGTCCAGGACCTCCCCGGCTGCCGAGATGTGCGCGGCCACTTGTCCGTCTTCACCGTTGTCGATGACCAGCACCGCCTGCCACGCCGCGGTGGCTGCTCGGCGGCGCGCGGCGGCCGGACTGCTTAATGCCGGGCCCGTGTTCTGCCCATGGGCGGCGTCCCCGGCCCAGCGCTTGCGGATACGGGGCAGGGACAGGTCTGGGGCGAGCGTGGAGCCCGCGTAGTACACGGGTTCCTTGTCGCCGTTGCGGTTGTCCAGGAGGGCTACTTTGTACCCGAGCAGGTCGCCGGCGGGTGCGGCGCGCTTGCGGACCAGCAGGCCGGCGGCAGCGAGCCGGTCGAAGAACTCCTCCTCGCTCGTGGCTCCTGCCACTGCCCGCCGTACGGTCTCGCGCAGTTCGTCGCGTGCCGGTTGCTGCCTGCCCTCGCGTTCGGCCTTGTGGCGTTCGGCGCTGGTGGTCCGCTTGGCGGCGGTGCCGTCACCGGGCGCGACCTGGTGCAGGCCCAACTCCCTTTCGATGAGGCGGCATTCGGCCTGGGCGCGCTTGCCGGAGCGGTGGTGGTCGGGGCGGCGGCCGTCTTCGCGGACGAGGGTGGCGATGATGTGGATGTGGTCGTCAGCGTGGCGGACGGCGGCCCAGCGGCAGCCGGCGCCGTCGCCTGGGTCGATGCCGGTGGCGGCGACCACGCGGCGGGCGATGTCGCCCCACTGCTCGTCGCTGAGGATCGGGTCGTCGGGCGCGGCGCGCACCGAGCAGTGCCAGACGTGCTCGTCGGGACGTTGGTCCGCGTCGAGGAGAGCCAGGGGCTGGTCGAGGATGTGCTGGAGGTCCTCCCTCGTCACCGAGGGGGCGCGGCCGGGGTCGGGGGCCATGCCGTCGAAGGAAGCGACCAGGTGTGGGTCGATGTGTTCCTCGTGGGTGCCTTCGCCGTAGAGGTAGTTGAGGAGCCCGAGAGTCTTGCTGCCCTGCCGGTGGATACGGGGGATCAAGCCGCCTGTTCCTCCTGTCGGTTGGTGATCCTGTCGGCCGCCCGCTGGACGGCCTGTGCGGCGCGTTGGAGATCGGCGAGCGCGGAGGCGAAGTGGGGCGCGTCGGCACCGGAGTTGAGAACCTTGGCGGCCTGGTTGACGTTGCTGCCGGCCCAGCCGAGCTGTCGGCGTACGCCGAAGAGGGCGGTGAGGATGTCCCGTTCGGTGGCGATGGCTGCTGCGGTGCGGGACTGGTCGCGGGCGGCGGCCAGGGCGGAGTGGGCGAGGAATCCGGCCACGCTCATGCCGACGTGGTTGGCGCCGGACTGGATGATGGAGAGTTCCTGTTCGTTGAGGCGGACGCTGTGAGCGGGGCGCTGCTTCCTGTCGCGCGGGCGCGACTTCCCCCTCCTGGCCTTGCCCTTGCGGCTGGCCATGCTCGGCTGCGGTCCGCCCTCGGTCGCAGCCTTCCCGTCCGGCGCCCCCGGGCGCCGGACGGACCCCGCCACCCCTGGGGCGGGGGCGGGTTCGGACGCTCCCCCTGCGGGGGAGTGTCCGAACCTCCAACTTGCTCCCGATGGGGCTGAGGTGGTCATCTCCCTTTGACTGGTGGGCAGTTCGTGGTTCGAGTCGGGCATTGAGCGATCTTCCTTGGGTGCTGTGGTGGGAGCGGTTTCAGTGGGGATGGCCAGCACGAGCGGCCTTCAGCTCAGCCTTGATGGTCCGGACGACCTCTCCGGCCTTGTCGCTGGCGACGCTGTAGCCGTCCTCGCGCACGGTGTTCTCCAGCAGGTCGCGGGAGAGACGTCCGGTCTCGCCGAGCATGCGATGGGCGTATTCCGTGAGGACGTCCCGGGTCGCGCGTGGTCTGGGACCCGAGGGGGCTGGTTTCGCCCGCGCGGTCTTGCCCGGATCACCATCCGGTGACTTCTTGCCCGGAATCGACTCCGTGCTTGTAGTGGTGCGGGCGGGTTTCGGGCTTGGGGCGGGCGGCCGGGTCGGTGGCATCATCGCCCGGGTTGCTCTCGGGCGGGCGGCTACTGAGCCGCCCATCGAACCCACGGCCGGGCCGGGCCAACGGGCGGGCAGTGGGACGGAGGCCAGAGCGAGGGCCTGTTGGCGGGTGGCGAGTTTGCGCAGCAGCAGCTCGTCCTGGCGCTCGTCGCGGTCGACATCGGCCTGTTCCAGGGCCTGATGCAGGCGCCGGCCTCGCCGCTTGGCGCGCTGCTTGGGCGTCATCGTCTCTGCTCGGAGGATGAGGGTGACGGCTTGATCGAGGGCGCGTTCGCGGATGATCCGGGCGAAGTCCGCGTCCTGGTCGGCGATCCCGAGGCGGGCCAGCAGGCGTTCGCGTGCCTGTCGGGCGAGGACGGCGGTCAGGCTGCGGGAGTCGGCGTCCGGGGTGCAGTGGCGCAGCTCGATGCCCATGGCCAGGTGCCACAGTAGGGCCGCCAGGACCGGGCCGACGAAGGCCCGCACGGTTCCGCCGACCAGCCCGGACTCGGCGTAGGCGGGCACGATCTGCACGCCGGTGATCACCCAGGTGAGGGTGCCGGGCAGACCGGGTGCCTGCTTCGGGCCGTTGAGGTTCGCCCGGGCGAGCAGGGCGGTGGAGAACAGGGCGAGTTCGGCGGCGGCGAACATCGCCGCCCGTTCGATGGTGCTGCCCATGTCGAGGTAGTCGGCGGCGAAGCGCCAGCTGGTGTCCGCGCTGTATGCGGTGCAGCCGATCGCGGCGACGGCGGCGACCCGAACCGCGGCGGTGCTACGGCGCTGTCCAGCGCTCGGCTTCCGAAAGTGCCGCCGTAGCGGCCATGCGGCGGACAGGGCGACGGCGGCCAGGACCGCGATGGCCACAGGCGCAGGGATCCAGTGCGGCGGGGCGGGTATGGCGCTGGTGAGGGCGGTGGTGCCAGGGGGCATGCAGAGGCTCTCCAGGGGCCCACGCGAGCGAGGGCATGCCTCTGGCGTGGGTGGGGTGAGGTGGGGGCGAGGAGGGAGACGCGCGGCTGTCGTCAGGTGGCGGGCGCGGTACGGCGTCGGTCGGGCTCGGTGAGAATGACGCGTTCGGTCATCTCGGCGAGGCGGGAGGCGACGCGGTCGCCGAGCGCGGTGCGCAGCTCGGGGATCGGCAGGTTCGTGGTGATGAGGGTGGGGAGCATGTGCTCGTACCGGTGGTTGATGAGCCGGTAGGTCAACTCCTCGGTCCACTCGCTGGTTTTGGCCGCGCCGAGGTCGTCCAGGAGCAGCAGTGGGCAGCGGGCCAGCGTCTGCAGCTCCCGTTCGCCGTCGTGGCCGGCCCGGGGGCGGAGCCGTGCGTGCAGGTCGGCGCTGGTGGTGGCTTCCCAGCACAGGCGGACACCTCGGGTGAGGAGGGCGCGGACGGCGCCGTATCCCTGGTGGGTCTTGCCGGTTCCGGTGGGGCCGACGATCACCAGCGACGGACCCTCGGCGATGCCTGGTCCGCCAGGTCCGGGGCGTCCTGCCCCGGCGATCCGGTCGGCCCAGGCGGTGATCTGAGGGTGGTCGGCCAGGGCGCGGCGGTAGCGGGCGGGGATGCGGGCGTCCGCAAGCTCCAGGGCGGTGACCGGCTCGGCCGGTGGTTCCTGGGCCGTGACCGCAGGGTCGATGCCGCGAGTGGCCAGGATGCCGTTGAGCCGGTCGGCGATCGGGCCGACCCGGTGGGGCTCGCGGGTGAGAGTGGCGCTCAGAGGTCACCTCCGTAGGCGGCATTGATATCGGCGGGGTTCGTCCATGCCCTGTGGGTGGCGGGCATGGGCGCGGCGTTCATGACCTCGTGGACGAGACTCGGCAGGACGCTCGGGGACAGGCCCTTGACCCGGTGGCGTTCCAGTGCGGCCCGGAGGTGGCTGGGGGCGATGCCCTCGTCGAGCAGCTTCCGCACCTGCTGGCCGAGACGCTTCAGGACGTCGTCCGGCGGGCGGTGGTTGCACGCGGCCACGTACTCGCCAAGGAGATCCTTGGCCGAGACGGTGTCGGGCGCGGGGGCGCTTGCGACCCCCGAAGGGTTACTTCCTAGATCCACGGTCCTAGGTCCTAGATCCGGACGATGAGGTGTCACCGCCGATGCAGGGAGGGGTCCCGAATCCTTCACGGAGCGCTCCGTGAAATCCGTCTGACCTGCGGTTTCGTTATCAGGGGCCGAGTGCGGTGCAGGCTCGCGCGCTTTGCGGGAGAGCTCACGGAGGGTTCCGGGAGGAGAAGGTGCGGACTCCGTGACGCTTGCCTCCGTCACCGGTGCGGCGATGATCGGCCGGGTCCGAGAAGGGCCGTTATGGCGAGGGCAATCGGGCAGACGGCTCATGCTCGGCCGGTTGATCTTCTGGTTCCGGTGCCATGTGACGACGTGCAGATACCGCTTGTCGTCCGGGCCCGTGTAACGGCAGATCAGACCGGCGTCGGCGAGCTGCGCGAGGTCCGTCTCGACATCGGAGGGAGTGTGGTCGGGGCGCAGCACCCACAGCTGCCCGGCGATGATCGCGGCGTGGTCGCGATGGCGGCCCTGGTCGTCGGCCTGGGTGAGCAGGCCGAAGAAGGCGCGCTCGGCGGTCAGCGAGACGACGGCCAGGGACTCGGAGACGAAGGCTTCGGGCTTGATGGTGCGGATTCGTGCCAAGAGGGACGGGTCCTCACTCGGTTGCAGGTGGGCAGGTGCCCACGGCTCACCGTCGATGGGCGGTACGGGCGTACGGGGTGGGGGAGTTGGCCTGTCGGCGGCACGGGGCGCGTTGATGGCCGCTCGCGCTTTCCGGGGGTGTCGTCAACATAGCCACACCCAGGTCGCGCAAGTCCAGCCCCATCCCGCGCAATCTCTTACGGCAGAAAGGCAGCCGTAAAAGCAAGCGGTAGAGGGCGGTGGAAAAACGGTAAGGCACGATCGCCGGTTGACCAAATAGTTGTGCCGGTTTCCGAGCCAGAAGCATCACATCGGGAAGCCGTTGACGTGTCGGAGACGGGCAAGCTACAACACAACACCCCATGTCGCAGCAGTCACTGAGCGGCGATCAGCGCGGCGGCTCTCGGGTCATGTCAGCGCGGGGAACCGCTCCGCATGCGGACAACGCGGGGGAACATAGACCACGATCGCCGGTTAACCAAACCGGCGAATGGACGCTACAACTGGAGCCATGCCCGCACGCTCATTGGAAATCGGCCCCGCAGGAATACGGGCGGACCGCACCATCGAAATCCTCCGCACCGAAAGCGGCTTGTCGCAACGCCAACTTGCCCGCCACGTCACCGTACTTGGCCACCCCATGTCCAACACCATGCTGTCTCGCATCGAACGCGTTCAGCGCCGGTGCGACATCGACGACCTCGTGGCTCTCGCTGAGGCACTGCACGTCGCACCCCCAGTACTCCTCGGAGACCCCACACTCGTCTGACCTGCCCCCGGAGCTGGATTCACAGTCCGGGGACCGTCGGTGAGTGCTTGCCCCGGGCCGTACGGCTCGTACTCGCTGGGGCATATAGCACGAGATCCCCGGTTACCGAAACCGGGGAACCTCCGCACCATTGATGGTGTTCGCCGACCGCGCTCGGCAGGGAGCGTCCCTTTCTAATGTCGCGCCGCCTGGCAGAGCAACCCAACCCCCCGCCACCCCCACGGAGGCCAACCATGCCTGCACGTCTGCCTTCTGCTCCGAAGCCGCGTTCTATCCAAGTTCCGGATGCCACCCCCACAACGCGCCAGGCATTCCTGAGCGTGAAAGAAGCCGCCGAATACCTCGACCTGTCCCCGCACACCCTCTATGTCTGGCGGCATCGCCGAAGCGGCCCGCCCAGTTTGCGGATGGGGCCGCGTGGTCGCGTCATTTATCGGATAGAAGCGCTCGACGCCTGGATCCGCGAACAGGAGCAGGCCGACTCGCGTTCCAATACGACCCTGAGCCCATTGGGCGCCGTACCGCAGAGACGCTCGGACTATGCCACGGGCGCCTGACCCGGTTGACTCCCACCGCACGCAACCTGCCATCCAGGGAAATATTTGGCCGGCTACATAGAAGACCGTTGGATCAAGAAGAAGAAAGACCCCGACACCGGCAAGCGGGAACGCACCGCCCGCTACGGCAAGGGCTCCCGGTACCGAGTCGCCGGCATCCCCGGTGTCCGGGACAAGTCGTTCGACGTGCTCGAAGACGCCAAGGCATGGCTGCGCAGGGCCGGCACCGACAGCGAACGCGGCGAGTTCGTCGATCCCCGCGACGGCTCCATCACGCTGGACGACCACGTAACACGCTTCTGGCAGACGGGAGTTCGCGGTGCGCCCGGCACGGTCAAACGCATCGACGAACGCGTCCGCCTCCACATCCAGCCTCAACTGGGCATCGTCGCCCTGCGGGACATCAGCCCGGCGGTACTGCGTGGCTACATCGCCACGCTGGAAAGCGAACTGTCACCGCGATACGCCCGGCAGATCCTCGGCTCGCTCTCGAACATCTTCGAGACCGCATCGACGACAAGCGTCTGGTGCGCAATCCGATGCGGGCCAAGTCCGTTCGGTGGCCCAAGGCGCCGGAGGATCAGAGGGAAGCCTGGCCCCTGGAGACCGCGCAGCGCGTACGGGACGCGATCAACGCGCGCTACCGCATCGCAGTCGTGCTCGCGCTGGGCTGCGGGCTGCGGCAGGGTGAGGTCTTCGGGTTGTCGCCGGAGGATGTCGACTTCGCTCGTGGAGTTCTGCGTGTCCGCCGGCAGGTCCAACTCCTCGGCGGGCGGCTGTACTTCACCTTGCCGAAGGGTGGCAAGACCCGCGTCGTCGACATACCTCCGTCGGTCGCCGCGGCGCTGGCTCAGTACTTCATGGAGTACCCGGCGGTCGAGTTAGAGCTGCCATGGGGCGGCCCGGAGCCCGAACGGGAGACGAAGAAGTTCCCGCTCGTCATCACCACGACGTACGGCAACGCCCTTCGCGCGAACATCTTCAACGTCGAGGTGTGGAAGCCGGCCTGGCAGCCGCCGGCGTCATCCCCATGCGGCAGAAGAAGGGCGAGCGGTGGAAGGCGTCGCGCAAGGACGGTTTCCACGTGCTCCGGCACACATACGCCTCGGTCATCCTCGAAGCGGGCGAGTCCGTCGTCACCCTGGCCCGCTGGCTCGGCCATTCGAGCCCGACGATCACCCTGGACTACTACGCCCACTTCATGCCGGAGGCCGGCGGCAAGGGGCGAGGCGCCATCGACGCCCTGATCGGCCAGCCTGCACTGGCCGCGTAGTCGTACGCTCCACGCGTTTCGGCGTTCCGCAAGGGAAGTTCGCTGCTCTCCGTGCTGGTCAGTGCTCCCCCTGCGCCTCAGAGGTGAGGCTTCCGCAGGTCAACGCCCGCGATCGCAGGAATCGGAACGCGGCTCATTCTCCCCAGATTCTCCCCAGCGACCTCGAAGGCATCGTCGGAGCCTGCGATCAGGGCCGCACTGCCGCGCAGAAGCGCCTCCTCGGGCGATTGCTCAGAGCCAGTCCTTCCGCTTGAAGATGACGTACAAACTGGTACATACAACAGCCATCAGTAGGATCGCGAACGGATACCCAAGCACCCAGTGCAACTCCGGCATCCGATCGAAGTTCATCCCATAGATCGTCCCCACCAGCGTCGGCGCGAACAAAATAGCCGCCCAAGAAGAAATCTTCTTGATCTCCTCGTTCTGCTCGAACCCCGCCTCCGCCAACGCCCTCATCTCCGCGTTCTGTTGCTGCGTGACCAGCGTCGCGTTCACCGTGAGGATGTCCGTGAGGGCCTGGCGGAAGCCGTCGACTCGTTCGCTGGTGTGGGTGACGTGGTCGGCGACGTCGCGGAGGTAACGCTGGAGTTCCTCGTCGGTGCCGTACTTCGCGAAGCCGGCCATCAGGCTGTGCAGCATGCCCACCAGGGGCCGGGTGGCGCGCTGGAACTCGACCATTTCGCGGGAGAGTTCGTAGATACGGCGGGAGACCTGTGGTTCGTTGCGGAAGACCTCCGTCTCGATCTCGTCGATGTCGATCTGGACGCCGGCGACCACGGGCGCGTAGCCGTCGACGACCGCGTCGAGGATGGCGTACAGCACCGCCTCGGGGCCGAGCTTCAGCAACTCCGGTGATTCCTCCATGCGTTGGCGGACCGCGGAGAGGTCGGGGGCCGCGCCGTGGCGGACCGTGATCACGAAGTCCGGGCCGACGAACACGTGCAGCTCGCCGAAGTCGACCTCCTCCGTCGTGTCCAAGTAGCGGGCGGCGCTCAGGACCACGAACAGCGTCTCGCCGTAGCGCTCCAGTTTCGGGCGCTGGTGGGCCTCCATCGCGTCCTCGACCGCCAGCGGGTGGAGGTCGAACTCCTCGGCCAGGGAGAGGAGTTCACTTTCGGTGGGGCGGGCGAGGCCGATCCAGGCCATGCCGGAGGGCTGTTCGCGCAGCTCGCGGAAGGTGTCGGCGAGGGTGTCCGGTGCCGAGACCCGCACGCCGTCCCGGTACAGGGCGGCCTGGACGACGCTGCCCGCGTCGGAGGGTTCCGAAGGGGGCGCGTCGGTGGTGGACACCGAGGGCTCGGGAACGGGCGTCGGGGGTGGGGCCGGGGCGCGGCGCCAGCCGGAGGTCCTACCGTTCCCGCCCTTCCCGCCGATTCTGCCGGTTCCGTTGTTCTTCGAGGTGGGGCGGGCGCGTCGCTGGGGCATCGCGGTGCCTCTCGATCGAGCCTAGGTCTATGTCTATGTCTGTATGTCTATTTCTATGTCTATGTGATCACGGGGCATGAGCAGGATATACGGGGCAAACAGCCTGGGCGTGTGAACCCGCTCCCGGATCCGGTGAGAGTTGCGGACCGAAGGTGTCCGCAATCGCCCTTAGCGTGGGGAGCGTGACCAAGGCGAAGTCCCCGACCGCTCCCGTACTCGACATCCGCGCCCTCAACCGCGCCACCCTCGACCGGCAGCTCCTCCTGCGCCGCTCGCCCCTCTCCGCCCGCGTCGGCATCGAGCATCTCCTCGGCCTCCAGGCCCAGAACGTCAAGCCGCCGTACTACGCCCTCGCCGCCCGCCTCGACGGATTCGTACCCGAGGAGCTGTCCGGGCTGATGGCCGAGCGCGAGGTCGTCCGGATCGTCACCATGCGGTCCACCATCCACACCCACACAGCCGCCGACTGTCTCAGCCTCCGCCCGCTCGTGCAGGCCGCCCGTGACCGTGAGCTGGGCAATTTCCGCAAGGGGCTCGTCGGCGTCGACCTGGACCGGCTCGCCGTGCGAGCCCGTGAGCTCGTCGAAGTCGAGCCGCGCACCATGAAGGAGTTGCGTGAGGCGCTCCTCGTCGAGTGGCCCGATGCCGACCCGCAGGCCCTCGCGATCGCCGCCCGCTGCAAGCTCCCGCTCGTCCAGGTCACCCCGCGTGGGCTGTGGGGGCGCAGTGGTCAGGTCGCGCTCACCACCGCCGAGCACTGGCTGGGGCGCCCCGCCGAACCCGCGCCCGCCCCGGACGCGACCGTCCTGCGCTATCTCGCCGCCTTCGGGCCCGCCTCCGTGAAGGACATGCAGACCTGGGCCGGTCTGACGCGGTTGCGCGAGGCCTTCGAGCGGCTACGGCCCCAACTCGTCACCTTCTACGATCCGAACGGCGTCGAACTCTTCGACCTCCCGGACGCGCCCCGCCCCGCCGCCGACACCCCGGCTCCGCCGCGCTTCCTGCCCGAGTTCGACAACCTGCTCCTCGCCCACGCCGACCGCACCCGGGTCGTACCGCCTGAGTACTGGGGCCGCGCCTGGCAGGGCAACGTCGCCCACCGCACGTTCCTCGTCGACGGGTTCCTCGCCGGGGTCTGGAAACTCGACGACGGCGACGGCCACCTCGTCGTCGAGCCCTTCGGCAAGCTGACCAAGGCTCAGCAGAGCGACGTGGTCGCCGAGGGGGCGCGGATGCTCGGCACCATGCACACGGGGACGTCGTACGACATCCGGTTCGGGACGGTCGTACAGCCGTAGAACCCAAGGACCGGGAACCCAAGGACCGGGAACCCAAGGACCGGGAACCCAAGGACCGGGAACCCAAGGACCGAGAACCCGAGAACCGGGAACCGGGAACCCAAGGGCCGTAGAACCGCAGAACGCTCAGTCCGCGCGGCCCGTCACCGCGACCGTCACGCCCAGGCCGATCATCGTGAAGCCGCCCGCGCCGCCGATCAGGGACAGGCGGCGGTCGGAGCCGGCGAACCACGTGCGGGCCGCCGAGGCGGTCAGGCCCCAGAGGGTGTCCGTGACCAGGCCGATGGAGATGGGGATCAGGCCGAGCAGGAGCATCTGGAGCGGGACCTGGCCGGCCGAGTGGTTGACGAACTGGGGGAGTACGGCGGCGAAGAACACCACGCCCTTGGGGTTGGTGACGCCGACCAGGGCGCCGTCCAGGACCGTGCGCAAGTCGCCTCGGGGCTCCGTCCTGGAATCTGTTCGCATCGCAGACGCCTTCAGGTCCTTGCGGTGGCGGAATGCCTGGACGCCCAGGTAGACGAGGTAGGCCGCGCCCGCCAGCTTCACCGTCAGGTAGATCGTGACCGACCGTTCCACCAGCGCGCCGATGCCGAACGCCACCGCCGTCACCAGCAGATACGAGCCGAAGACGTTGCCGAGGGCGGTTGCCACCGCCGTACGGCGGCCGTGCGCGAGTGCGCGGCCGATGACGAACAGGACACTCGGGCCCGGGATCACGATCACCAGCAACGACATCGCGGCGAAGGCGAGGAAACGGTCCGTGGACACCATGCGATCACTCCCATCCGGCGCTCATTGAAACAGGCGGGAGGGGGTCCGCTCTAGGGCCCGGTCGGTGGCTTGCACATGGATAGGGTGCGTTGCGGGCTGCTCGTGGAAGCCCGCAACGCACCCTGGTATTTCCCTGAGGGATGCTCAGGAGTTCTTCCGGGTTACGAGTTGACCTGTGTGGTCACCAGGCTGGAGAACTTGGTCAGCCGGGAGTAGACCCCCGGGTAACCCGCCTCGGCACAGCCCTCGCCCCAAGAAGTGATCCCTGCCAGGACGCCCCCGATGAGCAGGGGACCGCCGCTGTCGCCCTGGCAGGTGTCTACGCCGCCGGATGTGTATCCGGCGCAAACCATGTCGGTCGCGATGAAGTCCGAACCGTAGGAGCTCTTGCAGCTGGTGTCGGACACGATCGGGACGGTCGCGGTCCGCAGCTGGTTGGAGGAGCTGCCGTTCTCCGAGGTGGTGCCCCAGCCGAGGATGCGGGCCGTGGCGCCGGTCGCGTACACGGAGGTGTCCGTGGAGGCGACGTACTTCGCCGTGGTGTACGGCATCGACGTCGACAGCGTCAGGACGGCCACGTCATTACCGTTGGTGGCGTCCGTGTAGCTGGGGTTGATCCAGATCTTGCTGACCTTGCTGACGGTGCCGTTCGTACCGTTGAGGTACGTGCGGCCGCCGACCACGCGGACGCTGCTGGTGGTCTCGCCGACCATGCAGTGGGCGGCGGTGACCACCTTGGTCGCGGAGACGAGCGTGCCGCCGCAGAACTGGTTCTGCGAGGCGTCCGTGATCTGCATGACGAACGGGTACGCCGTCGTCGTGGTCGTGGAACCGCCGACGATGGGCTGGGGGGCTGCCACAGCGGTGGGGGCGCTGAGCAGTGCGGTCGCTGCGGCAGCGGCGGCTGCTGCGACGACTGCGGTGGTTCTCTTGGCGCGGTTGAGCCCGAACATGAGTCTCCTCATTGGCTTGCCGGTGGGGGTCGCGCGGGTGTGGGGGGTGCAACGGGGGTCGCGGGACCGACCCCCGTATGCCCGGGCGAGCGGCACACCCATAAGCTAGAACCCGGAACACCCAGCTCCCAATGAGGGAACCCCCTAGGGGAGTTGGGCAGGGAAAACCCTCGGTCGCCGCACAGTAAACCCGTAGGGTCCTCAGTTCGGACGGCGCCCCGCCGCCAGTCGGACGATATCCACCCGCGAGCGGATCCCCAGCTTGCGGTAGACCCGGGTCAGGGTCGCCTCGACCGTCTTGACGCTGATGAACAGCCGGGCGGCGATCTCCCGGTTGGTGGCGCCCTCCATGACGAGCGCGGCGACCTGACGCTCCATCGAGGCCAGCCCGTCGAGCCCCTCCAGGGTGGGCGCGGGTGCGGGCACGGGCGTCGGCTCCGGCGCCCTGACGACGGTGGCCTCGTCCACCTGCCGCAGCCAGGGCAGCGCCCGGCACCGCCGGAACAGCCGGGTCGCCTCGTCGTACGACGTGGGTCCGGGCTGTCCGGTTCGCAGCGACGCCAGCGCGAAGGCGGCGCGGGCCTCCTCCAGGCCGTAGCCCAGTTTGGCGAGGCGGTCCTGCACGGACGTCAGTTGCGTTACGGCCTCGTCGTGTTCGCCGCGCGCCGCCCGCACCAGCGCCTCGGCGCGGTCGAGTACGGCGAGGACGCTCTCGCGGCCGAGGCGCAGCGCCCGTTCGCGGGTCACGTCGATGACGTCCTGGGCCTCGCTGATCTCGCCGATCCGGACGAGGGCCTCGGCGAGGTCGCCGTGCCAGCGGCCACGCGCCGGGTCGGTCACCCCGAGGGCCTGCTCCAGTTCCCGTACGCGGCGCAGCGAGCGGACGGTGCCGTGCGCGTCTCCGGCGACCAACTGGGCGTATCCCAGGGCGCCGAGGGCACGGGAGAGATACATCTGGTCGCCGTCCTCCTCGGCGTGCTCGACCGCCTCCCGGGCCAGCGCGAGGGCCTCCTCGACGTCACCGCCGGAGGCCTCGGCGAGCGCGGTGAGCATCGCGGACGCCGTCTGGCCGATCCCGGAGTCGCGGGCCAGCCGCAGGCCCTCCCGGGCCAGGTCGAGGGCGCGGCCGCAGTGCCCGGAACGCAGCTCGGTCTCGGCGAAGCCGCGCAGGAAGTGCACCTCGCTCTCCACCGACCCGCGCCGCCGCACCTCGCGCAGCAGCGCGGTGATGGTCGCGCGGGCCTCGGGCAGCTGATCGCTCATCACCAGCCAGCGGAACCGGGCCGAGCCCGCGCCGTTGTGATGGCACGCCACCCTCGGATCCTGGGGCTCCTTCAGCGCGCGCTTGATGGTGAGGGGCGCGTCAGGGTGGCCCATCAGGGTCTCGGTCTGCGCCTGGAAGGAGAGCGCGAGGAGTTCGGTGCGCCGGTCGCCGGCGCGCGCGGCGAGTTCCGCCGAGCGCGCTGTCTCCGCGCGGGCCTCGGCGAAGTCGCCCTCCACGAGCAGGGCGCGCCAGGCCAGTTGGTAGCGGACCAGGGCGAGCAGCCGGGGGTCGTCGCCCGCGTCGGCGAGGGCCTGCGGGAAGACGGCGTCCACGTCCGCCATCGAGTGGCCGGCCGTGTCGATCACGATGATCCAGGCCCGCACCCGCTCGGCGGGCACCGACGTCCGGGTCAGCACCTCACGCGCGATGTCCCGGGCGAGGTCCAGCTCGCCGGCGGTGATCGCGTCCTCGGACGCCTGCAACCGCCGCTCGTCCGGGCCCGGCACGCTGTCGGCCGGGGTGTGCCGGGCGGCGAGCAGTCCGAGCGAGGCGGCGACCGAGGGCGCCCCGCGGTCGCGGGCCAGGGTGGCGGCCTCGGCGAGCCGGGCGGCGACCTCCGGGTCGGTACCGGTGGTCGCGAGGGCGAGATGCCGGGCGCGCTCGATGGGGTCGGAGGCGGCGGTCGACAGCGCGGCGTGCGCGGCCCGCCGCTCCTGCGCGGGGGCCTCCGCGTACAGCGCGGCGGAGATGAGTGGGTGCGCGAACCGTACGGCGGGGCCCTCGGGTTCCGTTGCCAGCAGGCCGAGTTCGGCGGCCTGGGCGGTTTCGGCCTCGGCGTTCTCGCGGCCGGCGGTCTGGAGCAGGGCGACGGTGGGGCGGGCGCCCGCGCTCGCGACCAGCAGCGTGCGGCGCGCCTCGGCGGGCAGCATGTCGAGCCGGCTCAGCACCAACGCGCGTAGTGACGTGGGCACGGGCAGCGGCTCGCCCGGTCTCGGCGGGGTCGGGTTCTCGGCCAGGGCACGGCCCAACTCCAGCGCGAACAACGGGTTTCCGCCACTCGTACGGTGGATCTCGCGGACCGTGGAGCGCGGCAGCCCGGTGTACCCGCGGTGGTCGAGCAGCGCCGACACCTGCGCCCGGGACAGCGGGCTGAGCCGGAACGCCAGCGTGTCCGGCGGCGACGCGCTCAGATACCGGTCGTACTCCTGGCCCTCGGTGCGCACCGCGAACACCATCTGCACCTGGGTGTCCCCGAGCCGCCGCGCGGCGAACCCGAGCAGCTCCGCGCTGGCCGGGTCCAGCCACTGGAGATCGTCGGCCACGACGAGGACGGGACCGTCGGTGGCGAGGGCGCGCAGCGCGGACAGGACGGCGAGGCGCAGGGCGAGGCCGTCGCGCTGGAGGGAGGACTCGCCGCGGCCGGTGAGCGCGGATTCCAGTGCCGTGCGCTGGGCCACGGGCAGTCGCTCGGACACCTCGTCCAGGACCAGACCAAGGAGGTCCGCGAGGGCCAGGAAGGGGAGATGGGATTCGGACTCCGTGGCCGAGCAGCGCAACACGGTGCGCGCCGTCTCGCCGTATTCCGCGGCCAACGCCCGCAGGACGGTCGACTTTCCTATTCCGGCGGGGCCGTGGAGCAGCACACTGCCGCCCTCGGCGAGCTGGTCACGGGCGGCGTTGAACATCTCCTCCCGGCCGATGACCAGGTCGGGGCGCGTTCTGGCAGGCTCCTTGAAGTCCCGTCGCACGGTCACCGCTCCCCTCGTGTGTCGTGTCCGGGCCAATATTAGGCAATCAGTCCTTGAAATTCGGATGGACGGGGTCGTGAGGGAAATAACAACTGTGCAGCATCCGGAAATTCAAAGCTCCGATGAATGAATAGCCGGTCGCCAACGGGGGCTCTCCTCACGGCAGCACCCCCGCCCGCCGCGCCGCCACCACGGCCTCCCCGCGGGTGTGCGCGCCCAGCTTCCGCATCGCCGAGCGCAGATACCCCTTGACCGTCTCCGCCCGCAGCCCGAGCCGCTCCGCCGCCACCGCGTTCGTCGCCCCCGCCGCCACACACGCCAGCACGTCCAGCTCCCGCGGCGCGAGTTCTACCTCCCCGGTGGCCGCCTCCGCCGTCAACAGCCCGCAGGCGTCCAGGAGTTCGGCCCGCAGCGCCGGGTCCGGGATGCGCGGGGCCAGTGCCCGCAGGGCCGCGTGCGCCTCCCGCACCTGCTCCCACACCGCGCTCGCCGCCGGGTCGGGGGCCGGCGCCGGACGCGCCGCGCTCAGCAGTTCCCGCACCTCCTCCCGTACCACCAGCGCCTGCTCCACGTCCCGGGCGGCCGCCATCGCCGCGCTCAGCATCCGGTCGCCCAACGGCTGGGCGGTGCGCAGCGCGCCGTAGAGGACACCGCGCACCCGGCGGCGTACGACGACCGGGACGGCGAGGATCGCGCGCAGGCCCTCGGCGGCCACCGGGGCGTCGTACTCGTGGCTGATCTGGTGGGAGGCGGAGTAGTCCAGGACCGCGCACGGGCGGGCGAGGGCGACCGCCTTGCCGCCGAGACCGTTGCCCGAGGTCACCGCGAGGGCGCGCAGCGACGGGGTCAACGTGCCGCTCAGTTCGCTGATGCGCATCTGCTGCCGACCGGTCTCCACCAGGCCGCCGAAGGCGACCGGCAGCCCGGTGCCGCGTCGCAGCCGTACCAGCGCCGCCTGAATCTCCACCATCCCCGCCGCGTCCGTCGCCACCCGCTTGCCCCTTCATTGCGGCCACCCTGCTGCACACACCCCCGTACGGGGGTAGTGAGACCTGCATCACCGATTACACGATGTCAGAGAGCCGCCCGGAATGGTCCGGTACTTAGGAGGACAGATGACGACGGCGAGTGAGTCGTTCCGTAGTGCGCGGGACTTTCTGCTGGCGCACCGTACGGACTATGCCACGGCCTACGACGGTTTCTCCTGGCCCAGGCCCGAGCACTTCAACTGGGCGCTCGACTGGTTCGACGTCATCGCGGCCGGCAACGACCGCACCGCGCTGCGCATCGTCGAGGAGGACGGCACCGAGGCCGCACTGTCCTTCGCCGAGATGTCCGCGCGCTCCAACCGCGTCGCCAACTGGCTGCGCGCCCAGGGCGTCGGCCCCGAGGACCGGATCCTCGTCATGCTCGGCAACCAGACCGAGCTGTGGGAGACGGCCCTCGCGGCGATGAAACTGCGCGCCGTGGTCATCCCCGCCACCCCGCTGCTCGGCCCCGCCGACCTGCGCGACCGCGTCGCGCGTGGCCGGGTCCGGCAGGTGATCGTGCGCTCCGAGGACGTCGACAAGTTCGACGAGGTGCCCGGGGACTACACGCGGATCACGGTCGGCGGCGCGGTCGAGGGCTGGCGGACTTACGAGGACGCGTACGCCGCGTCGGCCGAGTTCACGGCCGACGCCCCGACCCTGTCCGACGACCCGCTGATGCTCTACTTCACCTCGGGCACGACCGCCCACCCCAAGCTGGTCGAGCACACCCACACGTCGTACCCGATCGGCCACCTCGCCACCATGTACTGGATCGGTCTCCGCCCCGGCGACGTGCACCTCAACATCTCCTCGCCCGGCTGGGCCAAGCACGCCTGGTCCAACCTCTTCGCGCCCTGGAACGCGGAGGCGACGGTCTTCATCCACAACTACACGCGCTTCGACGCGGCCCGGCTGATGGCCGAGATGGACCGCGCGGGGGTGACCACCTTCTGCGCCCCGCCGACGGTGTGGCGGATGCTGATCCAGGCCGACCTGAGCCAGCTGCGCACCCCGCCCCGCGAGGCCCTGGCGGCGGGGGAGCCCTTGAATCCCGAGGTGATCGAGCAGGTGCGGCGCGCCTGGGGCGTCACGATCCGGGACGGCTTCGGGCAGACGGAGACGGCCGTGCAGGTGTCGAACAGTCCCGGCCAGCCGTTGAAGACGGGTTCGATGGGGCGACCGAGTCCGGGGTACCGGGTCGAGTTGCTGGACCCGGTGTCGGGTGCGCCGGGCGCGGCCGAGGGCGAGATCGCGCTCGACCTGTCCGACCCGCCGGTGGGCCTGATGACCGGCTATCACGGAGACCCGGACCGTACGGCGGAGGCGATGGCCGGCGGCTACTACCGCACCGGCGACATCGGCGCCCGGGACGCGGACGGCTACATCACCTACGTCGGCCGGTCCGACGACGTCTTCAAGGCCTCCGACTACAAGATCTCCCCGTTCGAGCTGGAGAGCGCCCTGCTGGAGCACGAGGCGGTGGCCGAGGCCGCCGTGGTGCCCGCGCCGGACGAGCTGCGGCTCGCCGTGCCGAAGGCGTACGTCGTGCTCGCGGCGGGCTGGGAGCCGGGACCCGACACCGCGAAGGTGCTGTTCGAGCACTCGCGGGACGTCCTCGCCCCGTACAAGCGGATCCGCCGCCTGGAGTTCGCGGAGCTGCCCAAGACCGTCTCCGGCAAGATCCGCCGGATCGAACTGCGGGAGGCGACGGCCGCGGGGTCGGCCGCCGAGTACCGCGAGGAGGACTTCCGATGAGCTCGCCGATCAACTCTCCGACGAACTCGCCGATGGACTCGTACAGCCCGATGAACTCGTACAGCCATGGAACCAGCGGGACTTCACTACTCGGTGACACCATCGGCGCCGACCTCGACCGGGCGGTGGCCGCCTGGCCCGACCGCGAGGCGCTCGTCGACGTACCGTCCGGGCGGCGCTGGACGTACGCCGAATTCGCCGCCGACATCGAGGAGTTGGCGCAGGCGCTGCTCGCGAGCGGGGTGGTGAAGGGCGACCGGGTGGGGATCTGGGCGATCAACTGCCCGGAGTGGGTGCTGGTTCAGTACGCCACCGCGCGGATCGGTGCGGTCATGGTGAACATCAACCCGGCGTACCGCACCCACGAGGTGGAGTTCGTCCTCAACCAGGCGGGGATCTCGGTCCTGTTCGCCTCGGTCAGCCACAAGGCGAGTGACTACCGGGCGATGGTCGACCAAGTGCGGGGCGGGTGCCCGGAGTTGCGTGAGGTCGTGTACATCGGTGACCCGAGCTGGGGGGAGTTGCTGGGGCGCGGTACGGGTGACGCGCCGTACGCCGAGCTGTCCTGCGACGACGCGATCAACATTCAGTACACGTCCGGCACGACGGGCTTCCCCAAGGGCGCCACGCTCTCCCACCACAACATCCTCAACAACGGTTATTTCGTGGGGGAGTCGATCGCCTACACCGAGCAGGACCGGATCTGCATCCCGGTGCCCTTCTACCACTGCTTCGGCATGGTGATGGGCAACCTGGCGGCGACCTCGCACGGCGCGTGCATGGTGATTCCGGCGGCGTCCTTCGACCCGGCGGCAACCCTGAAGGCGGTCGAGCAGGAACGGTGCACGTCGCTCTACGGCGTACCGACCATGTTCATCGCGGAGTTGAACCTCCCCGACTTCGCGTCCTACGACCTCTCCTCGCTCCGCACCGGCATCATGGCGGGCTCGCCCTGCCCGGTCGAGGTGATGAAACGGGTGGTCGCCGAGATGCACATGGCGGAGGTGTCCATCTGTTACGGCATGACGGAGACGTCCCCGGTGTCCTTGCAGACGCGCCGGGACGACGACCTGGAACACCGCACCGGCACGGTCGGCCGCGTCCTTCCGCACCTGGAGGTCAAGGTCGTCGACCCGGCGACGGGTGTCACCCAACCCCGGGGCACGGCAGGGGAGTTGTGCACGCGCGGCTACAGCGTGATGCTCGGCTACTGGAACGAGCCCGAGAAGACCGCCGAGGCGATCGACGCGGGGCGCTGGATGCACACGGGTGACCTGGCGATGATGCGCGAGGACGGCTACGTCGAGATCGTCGGCCGCATCAAGGACATGATCATCCGGGGCGGCGAGAACATCTACCCGCGCGAGATCGAGGAGTTCCTCTACACCCACCCGAAGATCGCGGACGTCCAGGTGGTGGGGGTGCCGCATGAGCGCTACGGGGAGGAGGTGCTGGCCTGTGTCATCCCGCGTGACCCGGCGGATCCGTTGACGCTGGAGGAGCTGCGGGGGTTCTGCGAGGGCAGGTTGGCGCACTACAAGATTCCGAGTCTGCTTCAGATCATGGATGCCTTTCCCATGACGGTGTCGGGGAAGGCGCGGAAGATCGAGCTGCGGGAGCGGGCTGTTCGGGGGCGGTGAGGTGGGGGTGGCTGTCGGTGGGGGTTGGTGCGGTTCGGGGCGGGGTGCAGGGGTGCTTGGGAGTGGGTGCGGAGTTGACGGGGTTTTCGGCGGCGCCTGACGAGCCCGGTGGAGTGGAGTGGGGTGTGGTGCGTGCAGCTGTGAGGCGTCGGAGGCGTTGACGTCAGCGGTTGCTGTCGCGGGCGACGCGATGGGGCCGGCGACGACCGCGAGACCCTGAGTTCCGTCTGCCTGGGCCTCGGACCGGCCTCGGACCGCCTGTGGACCCCGGCCCGCCTCTGGGCCTCGGCCCGTCCACTGTCTGCCGCCACGAACCTGGTGCGATCGCGCCGGCCGCCCAACTAACCTCCCGTCGCGTCGAGTTGATCCGCAAGTTCGTTCATCGGCTGTGGTGTGCCCGTGAGGTCGAGGACGAACAGGGGGACGCGGAGGGCGTCCGCGCGGGCTCGGGCGTCGTCGGCGTATCCGGCGAGGGAGAAGTAGACGCAGTCGGTGGACTCCGTCATGGCCGTCAGCCACAGGCACTCCACGTCGCGCAGTGAGGCCGGCCGTACGGTCGGGTCGACCTGCGCCAGGATGCCGCGGGCGGCGAGGCCGATGCCGGACGGGGGCCGTTGGTCGGCGCGGCGGATGTCCCGGTAACCGAGCCAGCGCAGATACAGCGCGGCGGCGGTGACCGCGTCGCGCGCGGTGCGGATCGTGACGGGTTGGAACGCCGGGCGGCCCCGGACATCGGTGCCGGTCTTGGCGGCCCCCGCGGCCGGTGGCGCCGGCGGCTCGGTCGGCGCTTCCTCGCCCGCGACCGGAATCCGCAACAGCGTCCCGCACGGGCAGCCCAGTTCCGGGTACGGCCACTCGTCGAGCCGGCCGCAGGCCGCACAGCGCACCGCGATCCAGTCCTCGTCCCACACCCGGTGGTTCACGACCGTCGCCACGCCATGCCGATCCAGCGGCGGGGCCACAGGGGCTCCGCACACGCAGGGATACGACGGTGCGGCGTAGACGTGCTCACGTCGGCAGGCCGGACAGCGCACCGGCACGCTCTCGGACATGCGCCCCATCGTCCTCCTGAAAACCCCTGCTTGTCCCTCTCTTGACGGCCTTGCCCCCTCCACTTACATTACTTCCAGATAGTAGAAGTTGAATTCCGCAATGTGGAAGTTAAGTAATCGAGGAGTTTCACCGCGGGGCGCGACGGTGATGCGAATCCGACAGCCGAAGCAGGAGTACTCCATGGCTCGTATGACCGCTGCCCGCGCGGCAGTCGAGATCCTCAAGCGCGAGGGCGTCAGCGACGCGTTCGGCGTCCCGGGTGCGGCGATCAACCCCTTCTACGCCGCCCTCGAAGCAGCCGGGGGTATCCACCACACCCTCGCCCGCCATGTCGAGGGCGCCTCGCATATGGCCGAGGGCTACACCCGTACCCGCCCGGGCAACATCGGCGTCTGCATCGGCACCTCGGGCCCGGCCGGCACCGACATGATCACCGGCCTCTACTCCGCGATCGGTGACTCGATCCCGATCCTGTGCGTCACGGGCCAGGCCCCGACCGCCGTGATCCACAAAGAGGACTTCCAGGCCGTCGACATCGCCTCGATCGCCGGGCCGGTGACGAAGATGGCGGTGACCGTCCTGGAGGCGGCGCAGGTCCCCGGCGTCTTCCAACAGGCGTTCCACCTGATGCGCTCAGGCCGCCCCGGCCCGGTCCTCATCGACCTGCCGATCGACGTGCAGCTCACCGAGATCGAGTTCGACCCGGAGACGTACGCGCCGCTGTCGGTCTACAAGCCGACCGCGACCCGCGCCCAGATCGAGAAGGCGATCACGCTCCTCAACGCCTCCGAACGCCCGCTGATCGTCGCCGGCGGCGGTGTCATCAACGCCGACGCGGCCGAACTCCTTGTCGAGTTCGCCGAGTTGACCGGTACCCCGGTCGTCCCGACCCTGATGGGCTGGGGCGTCCTCCCCGACGACCACGAACTGAACGCCGGCATGGTCGGCCTCCAGACCTCGCACCGCTACGGCAACGCGACCTTCCTGGAGTCCGACTTCGTCCTCGGCATCGGCAACCGCTGGGCCAACCGCCACACCGGCAAACTGGACGTCTACACCGCCGGCCGCACCTTCGTCCACGTCGACATCGAGCCCACCCAGATCGGCAAGATCTTCGCCCCCGACTACGGCATCGCGTCCGACGCGAAGGCGGCGCTGGAGCTGTTCGTGGAAGTGGCAACGGAGTTGAAGGCGGCGGGCACCCTCCCCGACCGCTCGGCATGGGCGGCCTCGGCACAGGAGCGAAAGTCAACTCTCCAACGCCGTACGCACTTCGACGACATCCCGATCAAACCGCAGCGCGTCTACGAGGAGATGAACAAGGCCTTCGGCCCGGAGACCCGATACGTCTCCACGATCGGCCTCTCCCAGATCGCCGGCGCCCAGATGCTCCACGTCTACCGCCCCCGCCACTGGATCAACTGCGGCCAGGCGGGCCCCCTCGGCTGGACGATCCCGGCCGCGCTCGGCGTCGCCAAGGCCGACCCCGACGCGTCCGTCGTCGCCCTCTCCGGCGACTACGACTTCCAGTTCATGATCGAAGAGCTGGCGGTCGGCGCACAGCACCGGATCCCGTACGTCCATGTCCTCGTGAACAACGCCTACTTGGGCCTGATCCGCCAGGCCCAGCTCGGCCTCGACATCAACTTCCAGGTCAACCTGGAATTTGAGAACATCAACTCCCCCGAGCTGGGCGTCTACGGCGTCGACCACATCAAGGTCGTAGAAGGCCTCGGCTGCAAGGCCATCCGCGTCACCGACCCCACCGAACTGGCCACAGCCTTCGAACAGGCCAAGAAGCTCGCGGCGGAGTTCCGGGTCCCGGTCGTCGTAGAGGCCATCCTGGAACGCATCACCAACATCGCGATGAGCAAGACGAACGACATCAGCGCGGTGGTCGAGTTCGAGGACATCGCAACCGAGCCAAGCCATGCACCGACGTCGATCAGACCCCTGAAGGTCTGAGACGCGGCAATCGAAATAGGGGCGGCCCATCCAGGGAGGATGGGCCGCCCTATTTTTTGTAGGCGCGAAGCGCCACAAAAAGGGGCGCGGGGAACTGCGCGACCAGCCACGAACAACCCGCACTCCGCAACCGGCAGAACCTGGCAGATCCAACCCGGCCCCAAAACCCAGGTTCACTGATCGTGGGGCTCAGACAACCCGGGCCAGTCCTCCGGCCCACCCCCCTCCCACTCGATCAGATCACTCTCCTCAACCTCGACCCGATCCAGATCGGCCAGCCGCAGAATCTCGACGACATCATCGAGGTGAGAGGCGATACCAAGGGTCTCGTCGCCGCTGGTCACCCGGCGGGAGCCGTCCAGCGCAGGCGGGTGCACCACGACGCGCGGGAATTCCGGTGGATGTGCCATACCTCCAGGCTGCTGCGCGCACAGCGGTTCCGCACCCGGAAACACCGAAGAGCGCCGGATACGGAACCATCCGTATCCGGCGCTCGTCGTGGTGGCCGTCCGACGGCGCGAGGCTGGGCGCGACAGGACGTTCGCGCCGCCGGACGGAGTCTGTGGCTTGATCAAGCCGTCGGCTGGGACCGCGACGGTCGCGACGGAACCGGGGTACCCCTTCCCTCAGGTCGAGAAGGAGGCCTCGGAACCTTCACCACCGCACTGGCTCGCACACCGCCGCGGTCCTGGCCCCGCCCGCGCGGTGCCGACGATCACCCCTCATCCGGGTCGTCCGGCACACACGGGCCGTCGGTGAGGTCAGTCCTCGCGCAGGGCGTGGACCGCCTCCTCCACACGCCGGCCGTACTCGGGGTCGGCGGCGTGGAAGTGGGCGAGGTTCCTCTCGATCACGTCGTCGCGGGAGACCTGCGCGAGGCCGCCGGCGATGTTCGCGACGAGACGGGACCGCTCCTCGGACGACATCAGGCGGTACAACTCGCCCGCCTGGAAGAAGTCGTCGTCCTTCGTGTGCTGCGGAGCCTCGTGCGTGCCCGTGTAGCCGTTGACCGACACGGGGGCCGACAGGGCGCGGCCGGTCTCGGTCGGGCCGTCGTAGGAGTTCGGCTCGTAGTTCTTCGCCGCGCGGCCTCGGGAGGTGGCGTTGGACGCCATGAAGCCGTCGCGGCCGTAGTTCTGCGCGGTCGTCGCCTTCGGGGCGTTCACCGCGAGCAGGGTGTGGTTGACGCCCAGGCGGTAGCGGTGCGCGTCCGCGTACGCGAACAGGCGGCCCTGGAGCATCTTGTCGGGGGAGGGGCCGATGCCCGGCACGAAGTTGTTCGGGGAGAACGCGGCCTGCTCGACCTCGGCGAACACGTTGTCAGGGTTGCGGTCGAGGACGAGCCGACCGACACGCTGGAGCGGGTAATCGCCGTGCGGCCACACTTTGGTGACGTCGAACGGGTTGAAGCGGTACTCCGCCGCGTCCGCCGCCGGCATGACCTGGACGTGCAGCGTCCAGGACGGGTTCACGCCCCGCTCGATGGCCTGAAGCAGGTCCGTCTGATGGGAGTTGGGGTTCCTGCCCGCGAGCTCCGCCGCCTGCTCACCGCTCAGGCTGCGCACACCCTGGTTGGTCTTGAAGTGGTACTTGACGAAGAAGGCCTCGCCCTCCGCGTTCGTCCACTGATAGGTGTGCGAGCCGTAGCCGTTCATGTGCCGGTACGACGCCGGGATGCCGCGGTCGCCCATCAGCCAGGTCACCTGGTGCGTGGCCTCGGGGCTGTGCGCCCAGAAGTCCCATACGTTGTCCGGCTCTTGACGGCCCGTGAAGGGGTCGCGCTTCTGGGAGTGGATGAAGTCCGGGAATTTTATGGGGTCCTTGATGAAGAACACCGGGGTGTTGTTCCCGACGAGGTCGTAATTGCCCTGCTCCGTATAGAACTTGACCGCGAAGCCGCGCGGGTCGCGCACCGCGTCCGCGCCGCCGAGCGAGTCGGCGACCGTGGAGAAGCGCAGGAACAACTCGGTGCGCTTGCCGACCGTGCTGAGGAAGTCGGCGTGGGTGAAGTCGGTTACGTCGTCGGTGACTTCGAAGTAGCCGTACGCGCCGGAGCCCCGCGCGTGCACCACCCGCTCCGGGATGCGCTCGCGGTTGAACCGGGCGAGTTTTTCAAGGAGGTGCTGGTCCTGGAGGAGGAGCGGGCCGCCGATCCCGGCGGAGGCGGAGTTCTGGTTGTCGGCGACCGGGGCGCCGGACTCGGTCGTGAGTACGCGCTTCGACATGGAGAGCAATCCTCGATGATTCGTTGAACTCGTTGAACTCGTTGAAGTTGAGTTCGTTGAACTGGTGGGCGTGGTTCCGGGCGGCGCCAACGCCTGGGCGCGACAGGACAGTTGTCAGCGACGGCGCCGCCCGGGGTCTGGGGGGAGAGGGGGGGGAGGGCTAGAGCTGCGCGCCCGACAGGCGTTCCACGGAACGCAGCAGTGCCGAGTGGTCGAGTCCGCCGTCGCCCTGCGCACGCAGGCTCGCGACCAGCTGGGCCACCACCGCACCCACGGGCAGCGCGGCGCCGACATTGCGGGCCGCGTCCGTGACGATGCCCATGTCCTTGTGGTGCAGGTCGATCCGGAAGCCCGGCTTGAAGTCGCGGTTCAGGAAGTTG
The DNA here is from genome assembly GCF_045162825.1 of Streptomyces prunicolor. Classification (NCBI taxonomy): domain Bacteria; kingdom Bacillati; phylum Actinomycetota; class Actinomycetes; order Kitasatosporales; family Streptomycetaceae; genus Streptomyces; species Streptomyces prunicolor. Next base: position 8,826,752 of record NZ_CP108676.1, read on the forward strand.
TCCTTCTTCCGCGTCAGCACCGTGGAGCCCGCGAGCCCGCCGTTGAGGACGTCGAGGGCCGCCGCGAGGTCCACGCCCGACTTCTCCAGGAAGACCACGGCCTCGGCGCACGCCTGGATGTTCACGGCGACGATCAGCTGGTTGGCGGCCTTCACGGTCTGGCCCGAGCCGTGCGGACCGCACAGCACGATGGTCCGGCCGAGCGCGTCGAAGATCGGCTCGGCCTCCTCGAAGTCGGACTGTCCGCCGCCGACCATGATGGACAGCACGGCCTCGATCGCACCGGCCTCACCGCCGGACACGGGGGCGTCCAGGACCCGAATTCCCTTTTCTGTGGCCGCCTTTGCGAGGTCGACCGAGGTCTGCGGGGTGATCGACGACATGTCGATCAGGAGGGCGCCGGCGCGGGCGTTCTCCAGGATGCCGTCCGGGCCGTAGGCGATGGCCTCGACCTGGGGGGACGCGGGGACCATCGTGATCACCACGTCGGCGTCCCGCACGGCCTCGGCGATGGAACCGGCCGCGGTGCCGCCGGCGGCGGTCAGGCGGTCCAACTTGTCCTGTTCCAGGGTGAATCCGGTGACGTCGTAACCCGCCTTGATCAGGTTCTCGGACATGGGGGAGCCCATGATGCCGAGGCCTATCCAGGCAACCGCCGGGCGGGTCGGGTGGGAAGAGTCTGCGTGCTTGCTCATGCGGGTGCCTCTCTAACTGCGGTGCTGCGTAGGGAAGTTCAGCGGGCTGCGCGCGGGAGCCAGTCGAAGGCCTCGGCGCTCGGGCGGTCGCCGGGCTTGTACTCCAGGCCCACCCAGCCGTCGTAACCGGCCTTCCTCAACTGGTCGAGCAGGTCTTCCAGTTGGAGCGTGCCGGTGCCGGGGGCGCCGCGGCCCGGGTTGTCGGCGATCTGCACATGGCCGGTCTTCGCGGCGAACCGCTCGATCACGGAAGGGAGTTCCTCGCCGTTCATGGACAGGTGGTAGAGGTCCATGAGGAAGCGCGCGTTGCCGAGGCCGGACGCGGTGTTGACCTTGTCGACGACCCCTACGGCGGCGGGCGCGCTGACGAGCGGGTACAGCGGCGACTCGGGCTTGTTCAGCGCCTCGATCAGCAGGACCGCGCCGATCCGGTCGGCGGCGCGGGCAGCCAGGACCAGGTTCTCCAGTGCGAGCGCGTCCTGCTCGGCCGGGTCGACGCCGGCGACGCGGTTGCCGTAGAGCGCGTTGAGCGCGGTGGCGCCGAGGGAGTGGGCGAAGTCGGCGGCCACGTCGATGTTCGCGCGGAACCTCTCCGACTCCTCGCCGGGGAGCGACAGGGCGCCGCGGTCGGGGCCCGGCAGCTGTCCCGCGTAGAAGTTCAGGCCGGTGAGCTGGACGCCCGCGTCCTCCAACGCCCGCTTCAGCGCGTTGAGTTGGGACTGCTCGGGGGTGGGGGAGTCGACCCAGGGCCACCACAGCTCGACCGCGGTGAAGCCGGCCGCGGCGGCGGCCGCGGGGCGCTCCAGGAGCGGGAGCTCGGTGAAGAGGATCGACAGGTTGACGTTGAAGCGCTGGTCTTCGAATCCCATGGGGGCTGCGCTCCCTTCCGTATCGAGGGCGTCGAGAGTGCCGAGGATGATGTCGCGAGCCAGTGTCGTAATTCCGTATTATGGAAGTTTGTTTCTGCTTAATGGAAGATTGCCGTCGGGTGTCGGAGCTTGTCAAGAGGGCTCGTGGGAAAACGGCGCCGCGCGTTAGGTTGTGCGCGTGCGATTGCGAGTGGAGTTCACGACAGAGCCCTTCGACCTCGACGAGGCGCCCGCGCATGCGGTGGTCGCCAGAGAGGTCATCGAGGCGGCGGAGCTGGACTCCGTGGATGTGGGGCCGTTCGGCAACACGGCCGAGGGCGGTACCGACGCGGTGCTCACCGCCGTCGACGCGCTGCTGCGCAGGACCCTGGAAGCCGGTGCCACCCGGGTCTCGCTCCAGCTCAACGTGATCGGCGAGGGCGACCGGTGACCGGCGTCGGGGACGAGCCGTTCATCACGGCGGTGAAACCGCTGGTCGACGCCATGGGCGGCGAGATGCTCCCGCCCGGCGAGGCCGGTCCCGACGACGTCGTGCTCGCCTGGGAGGGTGCCGACGTGATCGCCGTACGCCTGCCGCAGCTCGCGGACTCGCTGGATCACATCCTGGCCGCCATGGAGCGCAAGAAGGGCAAGCCCCTCGCGGACCTGGACCGCAAGGCCAAGCAGGAGGTCGTACGGATACTGGAGGCGCGCGGCGCCTTCTCCGTGCGGCACGGAGTGGAGACCGTGGCGAGCGCGCTCGGGGTCAGCCGGTTCACCGTGTACAACTACCTGAACCGCGAGAAGGACGCCTGAGCCGAACTGTCGGTGGGGTGCCTGAGCTGGGCCTCGGGGTGTGGTCGGGTGGGCCCCCGTATGGGTGGACGGGCATCGGGGCGGGCTTTGTTACCCGGAATTTTCAACAAAGTGTTGACGCGGTGTTTCGCAGGGCGTTAGCTACTGGGCAGCCCGTTCGACACAAGGCCACGGAGGCCCCCGTGACTTCGACTTCCACGCCGCCGGGGCTCATCCGGTTCAACGTCCTGGAGGAGCACGCGGCGCTCGCCGCCCTCCTTGAGGCGTGTGCCTCCACGGCGTGGGCGCGGCGGCTGCTCGCCGCCCGTCCGTACGCCGGCCCCGAGGACCTGTACGCCGCGAGCGACTCCGCGATGGCGGAGCTGACCGCCGGCGACCTGGCCGAGGCGATGGCCGGCCACCCGCCGATCGGCCGCCCCAAGCCGGGCGACCCGACCTCCAGCCGGGAGCAGCGCGGCATGGCGGGCGCCTCCGAGGAGCTCAGGGCGGAGATGCTGGAACTGAACCTGGCCTACCAGGTGCGGTTCGGCCATGTCTTCCTCATCTGCGCCACCGGCCGGACCGGCGAGCAGATGCGGGACGCGGTCAAGGAGCGGATCGGCAACTCGCCCGAGCAGGAGCGCGAGATCGTCCGCGCCGAACTCGGCAAGATCAACCGCATCCGGCTCGGCAACCTCGTACAGGAAGAGCAGGCATGAGCACGAGCACCACCGCCTCCGTGTCCACCCACATCCTGGACACCTCCGTCGGCCGCCCCGCCGAGGGCGTCGCCGTCCAACTCGCCGCCCGGAGCGGCCCGTTGGGGGAGTGGCAGCCGCTCGGTGGCTCCGCGACCGACGCGGACGGGCGGTGCAAGGACCTCCCCGCGCTGCCGGAGGGCACCACGCACGTACGGCTCGACTTCGAAGTGGAGCCGTATTTCTTGAAGTTCGAGAACCAGCAAGCCGATGCGCAGCAGGACGCCCCCGCGAATCGGGACAGCGGTGCGAGCACCGGAGTGTTCTTCCCGGAAGTGGCGATCACCTTCGCCGTGAAGCCCGGCGAGCACTACCACGTACCGCTGCTGCTCAACCCGTTCGGCTACTCCGTATACCGAGGGAGCTAGCAGACATGCCCACGATTCTTGGACAGAACCAGTACGGCAAGGCCGAGAACCGAGTCGTCAAGATCACGCGGGACGGCGCCACTCACCACATCAAGGACCTCAACGTCTCCGTGTCGCTGAGCGGCGACATGGACGAGGTCCACTACTCCGGTTCGAACGCCAACGTGCTGCCGACCGACACCACCAAGAACACGGTGTACGCGTTCGCCAAGGAGCACGGCATCGAGTCCGCCGAGCAGTTCGGCATCCATCTCGCCCGGCACTTCGTGACCTCGCAGGAACCGATCAGGACCGCGCGCATCCGCATCGAGGAGTACTCCTGGGAGCGGATCGACACCTCCGACGCCAACTCCCAGTTCATCGGCGCCGACGAGGTCAAGCACTCCTTCGTCCGCAAGGGCCAGGAGACCCGGGTCACCCAGATCACCTACGACGGTGAGAACTGGGAGGTCATATCCGGGCTCAAGGACCTCGTCGTGATGAACTCGACCAACTCCGAGTTCTGGGGCTACGTCAAGGACAAGTACACGACCCTCCCCGAGGCCTACGACCGCATCCTCGCCACCCAGGTCTCCGCGCGCTGGCGCTTCAACTGGTCCGACGACGAGCAGAAGATGCCGAGTTGGGAGAAGTCCTACGAGCAGGTGAGGAAGCACATGCTCCAGGCCTTCGCCGAGACGTACTCGCTGTCGCTGCAGCAGACCCTCTACCAAATGGGTTCGCGGATCATCAACAACCGCAGCGAGATAGACGAGGTGCGCTTCTCCCTCCCCAACAAGCACCATTTCCTTGTGGACTTGGAGCCGTTCGGTCTGAAGAACGCCACCGAAGACGGTGCTGTGTACTTCGCCGCCGACCGGCCCTACGGCCTGATCGAGGCGACGGTCCTGCGGGACGGCTGCGAGCCGAAGATCCCGGTGGATCTCACCAACCTCTGAACAACTCCCTTTGAACCGGCGCCTGTTGGACCGGTTCACTCTGCGGCACCCGTGGCCCGCCCGTCCCGTGCGGGCCACGGTACTCAAATCCCCGGGTCCTGCCGTGCCCATTCCATACAGTGAATAGGACGAACCATGGCAGCAGTTCAGCGCATCGTCATCGAGAACTGTTCGATCGCGACGGTGGACGCCCACGACACGGAGTACGCCACCGGTCACCTGGTCGTCGCCGGCAACCGCATCGAGTCGCTCGGCGCGGGCAGCGCGCCCGAGGGACTGGAGAACGTCGTACGCCGTATCGACGCGTCGGGCCACCTCGTGACCCCCGGTCTGGTCAACACCCACCACCACTTCTACCAGTGGATCACCCGGGGTCTGGCGACCGACCACAATCTGTTCAACTGGCTCGTCGCGCTGTACCCGACCTGGGCGCGCATCGACGAACCGATGGTCCGGGCCGCCGCGCAGGGTTCCCTCGCGATGATGGCCCGCGGTGGGGTGACCACCGCGATGGATCACCACTACGTCTTCCCGAAGGGCTCCGGCGACCTCTCCGGCGCGATCATCGGGGCCGCCCGCGAGATGGGCGTCCGCTTCACGCTGGCCCGGGGCTCCATGGATCGCAGCGAGAAGGACGGCGGCCTGCCCCCGGACTTCGCCGTCGAGACCCTGGAGGGCGCCCTCGCCGCGACCGAGGCGACGGTACGGGAGCACCACGACGCCGTCTTCGACGCGATGACCCAGGTGGCCGTGGCCCCCTGCTCGCCGTTCTCCGTGTCGACCGAACTCCTCAAGCAGGGCGCTGAGTTGGCGCGTCGGCTCGGCGTGCGGCTGCACACGCACGGCTCGGAGACGGTCGAGGAGGAGCAGTTCTGCAAGGAGCTGTTCGGCATGGGCCCGACCGACTACTTCGAGTCCACCGGCTGGCTCGGTGAGGACGTGTGGATGGCGCACTGCGTCCACATGAACGACTCCGACATCGCCGCCTTCGCCCGGACGAAGACCGGTGTCGCCCACTGCCCCTCGTCCAACGCGCGCCTCGCCGCCGGTATCGCCCGCGTCCCCGACATGCTCGCCGCCGGCGTACCGGTCGGCCTCGGCGTGGACGGCACCGCGTCCAACGAGTCCGGCGAACTCCACACCGAGCTGCGCAACGCGCTCCTGATCAACCGCCTCGGCGCCCACCGCGAAGCGGCCCTCAACGCCCGCCAGGCCCTCCGTCTCGGAACCTATGGCGGTGCCCAAGTACTGGGCCGCGCAAGGGAGATCGGCTCCCTGGAGCCGGGCAAGCTGGCCGACCTGGTGCTGTGGAACCTGGACACCCTCGCCCACGCCTCGATCGCCGACCCGGTGACCGCGCTGGTCTTCGGCGCGGCGGCCCCGGTCACCGCGTCGTTCGTGAACGGTCGTCAGATCGTCGAGAACAACCGCCTGTTGCACGTCGACGAGGACACGATCGCCCGCTCCACGCGGGAAGAGGCCCAGCGCCTGGCGCGGATCGCCGCGCAGGGCTGACCACGCTCAGCATGAATCGCCGTACGGCATCGCTGAGTTGAAGATCTCCGGTTGAGGGGGACGGCCCTCGACCGGTGGCCGTGGCCGGGGCGTGCATGGATGTGTGCGCCCCGGAACGGCCTTATATGCCCTTTTTGTTGGGTTCCGTCCCTCGGTCCCGCACGACCGCGCACCACCTCCATGAAACCCACGTCAGAGCCGACGTGTTAGCTGACCCGGAGGAACCGCCGTGACCGCCCACCCCGTCGACGAAAAACTCCCCGCACTCAAAATGGCCACCACGGGCCTGCAACACGTGGCCGCCATGTACGCGGGAGTCGTCGCCCCGCCGCTGATCGTCGGCGCGGCCGTCGGTCTGACCGGCACCGAACTCACCTTCCTCACCGGCGCCTGCCTCTTCACCGCGGGCCTCGCCACCTTCCTGCAGACCATCGGCATCTGGAAGATCGGCGCCCGGCTGCCCTTCGTCAACGGCGTCACCTTCGCCGGGGTCGCCCCGATGACCGCGATCGCCGCCTCCACCAAGGACAAGTCCGACGCGCTGCCCGTCATCTTCGGCGCGGTGATCGTCGCCGGCCTCCTCGGCTTCCTCGCGGCGCCCTTCTTCAGCAAGGCGGTGCGCTTCTTCCCGCCGGTCGTCACCGGCACCGTGATCACCCTGATAGGCGTGTCCCTGCTGCCCGTTGCCTTCGGCTGGGCGCAGGGACCCGACCCCTCGGCACACGACTACGGTTCGCGGACGTACCTGGGCCTCGCCGCCGCCACGCTCGTCATCGTCCTGGTCCTCCGCCGCTTCACCCGGGGCTTCGTCAAGCAAATAGCCGTGCTGCTCGGCCTGTTGCTCGGCACGCTCCTCGCGATCCCCTTCGGGGCAACGGACTTCAGCCCCGTCGCGGACGCCGACGTCATCGGCTTCCCGAGCCCGTTCCACTTCGGCGCACCGCAGTTCCAGCTCGCCGCGATCGTCTCGATGTGCGTGGTGATGGTGGTCTCGATGACCGAATCCACCGCGGACATGCTGGCGTTGGGCGAGATCGTCGAACGCCCCGCGGACGAACGGACCATCGCCGCCGGCCTGCGCGCCGACACCCTCGGCTCGGCGATCAGCCCGCTCTTCAACGGCTTCATGTGCAGCGCCTTCGCCCAGAACATCGGCCTGGTCGCCATGACCCGTATCCGCAGCCGGTACGTCGTCGCGACCGGCGGCGGCTTCCTGGTGCTGATGGGCCTGTGCCCGATGGCCGCGTCGCTCATCGCCGTCGTACCGCGCCCGGTGCTGGGCGGAGCGGGTGTCGTCCTGTTCGGCTCGGTCGCCGCGAGCGGTGTCCAGACCCTCGTCAAGGCGGGCCTGGACCGGGACGACAACATCCTGATCGTGGCGGTCTCGCTGGCCGTCGGGATCATCCCGATCACGGCGCCGGACTTCTACCACGCGTTCCCGCAGACGGTCCGGATCGTCCTCGACTCGGGCATCTCCACGGGCTGTGTGGCCGCGGTGGCGCTGAACCTGGTCTTCCACCACCTCGGACGGGCCAGCGAAGAGACGAGGGGTACGACCGGAGTCGTACCCCTAGCCCGTCAGCCGATCTCGTAACTGTCCCCGTACACCTGCCACTTGAGCGGCGTGTCCAGGTCGAGGTTGCCCTGTTTCAGGAACACCCGCTGGGCCGTCTCGACCCGGGTCACGTCGCTGTGCGCCGCCTCCTGCTGCATCGCCCAGACGCGGGCGTCGAGGAAGGCGCCCAGATACGTCGTCTCGGCGCCGCCGTCGGTGGGCGTGGCCGCGTGCTTGCGGGCCCGGGCGCGGATGCCGCCGAAGGCGAGGGGGTCCGTGCCGGGGCCGTGCATGACCATCGCGTCGTAGTAGGCGAACTGCCCGAGCGTGCCCACGCCGTCCTTCTTGGCGCGTGCCACGGCCGGGTCGAAGTAGCCGCGGTCCCGTTCGTCGCGCTGTGCCTTGCGGAACGCGGTGGACGTCCGTGCGGCCTTCCGCCACGCCGCCGGGAAGCCCGGGGTCAGCCCCTCGTGCGAGTCGGTCCCGTCGACGGCGCGCAGCGCGGGCAGATAGGCGGCGAGGACATTGCCCGGGGCCCGCTCCGTGTACAGCTCGACGAGCGCCAGCATGTCGCTGGTGCCGGAGCAGAAGCCGATGATCCCGCCGGTGTAGCCGCGGCCGTCGCCGATGTCCTCGATGTACGCGTACTGCTCCTCCCAGTCCAGGGAGGAGTTCTCCGCGCTCGACACCAGCCGCATCGCGATGTCCTTCTTGGCGGGCGCGTCGAGCCCCGCCCCACCCGACGTCGCGGCGTTCGCGGACGGCCACTGGCTCGCGATCGCCGCCGTACCGAACGCTGCGAGCAAGGTGCGGCGGGTGGCTTTTCTTCGGAAGAACGGCACGTCATCTCCAAGGAGGGCGCGATACACAACAATTCTGAAAGGCAGCTGAGACTCGCTCGTCAACTTGGGAGATCCGTGGGGTGGCGTTGGCAGGGAACTGTGAATTCCCGAGCCACACCACGAGGTTGGGGGAGCGCGTGCCGACGCCTGAGGCACGAACTCCTCGCCGCATCCGGATTCAGCCGCCCCGGACCGCCTGGCAGGGGCTGACCGCGGGCAGCCGGCCGGTCAGGAACGAGCGGGGCGGGACACCCATCAGGGCCCGGAAGTCGGTCGTCATGTGCGACTGGTCGAAGTAGCCGGTGGCGGCGGCCAGTTCGGACCAGCCGGCGCTGCCCGCCCGGGCGGCGAGGGCGCGGACCCGGTCGATACGGGCGTAGTGCTTCGGGGAGACACCGACACCGTCGGTGAACAGGTTCCGCAACTGGCGTTCACTGACGGCCAGTTCCCGGGCCACGTCCCGTACCTGTGCGGGCGCCCGGTCCATCCGTACTGACAACTCCTCGACGGCCGCCCGCAGCAGTGCTGTCCGGGCTGGATCCGGCGGCTCTGCCAGCAGCCCCGGAAGCACCTCGGCGATGCGTGGCAGAGCCTCCTGCGGTTCCAGCCACCGCACCTCACGTGCGAACCGGCGGGCCGCGCCGCCCGGCAGGTCGTCCAGCGGCACCACCCGGCCGACCAGTCCGGCGGCCGCGACGCCCAGCAGGGGCCGGGCCGTACCCGGTGCGAGGCGCAACTCCACGCACTCGATGTGGGCCTTCCCCTCGTGGTAGGCCGCCCGCACCCGTGGTCCGACGGCAAGGACGTCACGCCGCCCGTCCCCCGTCACCCGCAGGACCACCTTGACCACCGCGTCCGGCAGTTGGACGAACGTCCCCTCGGGCGGCTCGCTGAAGGACATGGTCCGCACCTCGGCGATCCACGGGCGCAGCGCCTCGGGCGTGGTCGGGAGCGGCTCGGCGATGGTCATCGGCACCTTTCCACCGTAAGCGACCGGGGCCGCCGTCCGAGCGGGCCGGCCGTGCCGGAATTTCCAAGAGCCGAGCGCCCCGGCGGGCCCACCGTGGACCACATGATTCTGGTGACGGGTGCCACGGGCACCATCGGAAGCGACGTCGTACGACAGCTGGCCGAGCGTGGTGCGAAGGTGCGCGCGCTGACCCGTGACCCGGCGCGGGCGCGGCTGCCCGCCGGGGTGGAGGTGGTGCGCGGGGACTACGGCGAACCGGCCTCCGTGGACGCCGCGTTGGCCGGTGCGACGGCCGCGTTCCTGCTCCGTCCGCCCGGCCCGGACGAGGGACAGGACGCGGCGCTGGTCGCCGCGGCGCGGGCCGCGGGTGTGGAACGGCTGGTGAAGCTCTCCGCCATCGCCTCCGGCGATCCCGCTTCCGGGCCCTCCGGGCAGTGGCACGTGGACGGTGAGCGGGCCGTGCGGGACAGCGGGCTCGACTGGACGGTGCTGCGGCCGTCGTCGTTCGCCTCCAACACACTGACCTGGCTCCCGGCCCTCCGGGCGGGCGAGCCGGTGCCCAACATGACCGGGGACGGCGCGTCGGGCGTGATCGATCCGCGGGACATCGCCGAGGTGGCGGTGCGGGCGCTGCTCGACGCCGGGCACAAGGGGCGGACGTACACCCTCACCGGTCCCGAGGCGATCACGGTCGCCGGTCAGGCCGCCGTGCTCGCCGAGGTTCTCGGCCGCCCGGTCCCGGTCCGGAACCTGTCCCCGGACGGGACCCGCGCGTTCCTCCGTACGGCCTGGGGCATGGACGAGATCCGGGCGGACGGAGTGCTGACCGGCCTGGCGTTCGTCCGTGCCGGCGGCAACGAGGTCGTCACCGATGACGTACGCGAGGTCCTGGGCCGCCCGGCGCGGACCTACCGGGAGTGGGCTCAGGACCACCGGGAGGCGTTCGGGGAGGGTTAATCGGTGACTTGAGCTGGATCGCGGGCATGGCGACCGTGACGATGTTGCCGTCCAGGATCGTCATCAAGGTCCCCGCGCACAGCACGACGAGGGACGCCCAGCGGGAGTACGTTCGGGCCGACGGGCGCGTCCGTGATGTCTTCGACTCGGATCCGGTGAGTGCCGTCATGGCGGTCTGACCTCCGTGGATATCCATAAGGACCATAGGTGCACGACTTGTAACGGGGTACATCGTCAGGAACCATGGAGGTCGTCGTAAGGAGGCACTTCAATGTCCCAGGGGAACATCGGTGTTACCGCCCAGGTCGTGAACGCGCATGCCTGTCCGGTCCGTGAGGTTCTTGACAGGGTCTCCGGCAAATGGAGCGTGCAGATCCTGGTCGCGGCGGCCCACGGACCCATCCGCTTCACCGAGTTGGAGCGCAGCATCGAGGGCATCAGCCGCCGCATGCTGACCCTCACCCTGCGCAACCTGGAGCGCGACGGACTCGTCACCCGCACCGTGCACCCCACGGTGCCGCCGAAGGTCGAGTACGAACTCACCCCGGTGGCCCGGGAGTTGCACGAGACCCTGCTCCGGCTGACGGACTGGGCGGAGCGCAACCGTGTCTACATCGCGGAGTCCCGGGCGGCCTACGACACCGAGCGCAGTCCGGTGTCGTAGGCCGCCCGGGCACGTCACGGGGTGGCGAGCGCCTCCGTGGGTGAGAGGCGTGCCGCGCGGATCGCCGGATACAGCCCCGCCATACCGCCGATCAGCAGGGTGGCCGCGATGCCGCCCGCCAGTGCCCAGGGCGGGACGATGGCGGGCCAGCCCTGGTAGACGGAGTAGCCGACCGTGACGGCGAGCCCCAGCAGTGCTCCGCCCGCCCCGCCGAGCGCCGACAACAGCAGTGACTCCGCGAGGAATTGGGACCGGATCTGGCCACGCGTCGCGCCCAGCGAGCGGCGCAGCCCGATCTCGGCCCGGCGCTCCAGCACCGAGATCACCATCGTGTTCGCCACCCCCACACCGCCGACGAGCAGTGCCACCGCGCCCAGCCCGAGCAGCAGCCCGGTGAACGCCCGGCCGGCCGCGCGCTGTGCGGCCAGCGCGTCCGAGGGGCGCGACACCTGGACCTCGCTCGGCGCCTCGGGGTCGGCGGTCGGGCCCAGCAGCTCCCGCACCGACTCCACCTTCGCCTCCGCCGAACGCGTGTACACCGCGGTCGCGTGCCCGTCGAAGCCGAGCCGGTCCTCGGCGGCCGACCAGCCGACAAGTGCCGCGGTGTCCAACTCCGGTGCCAGCGGCGCCGGTTCGAGGACACCCACCACGGTGAACCAGGTGCCGTCGACCAGTACCTGCGCGTTCCGGTCCGCCCGGCCGATGCCGAGCCGGTCGGCGGCCGTCGCGCCGAGCACCACGGCCGGATACCTGGCCGTCGCCGTGTTCAGCCACACACCGCTCGCCAGGCGGGCGCCGATCGCGCCGCGCAGCGAGGTGCGGACCGCGTAGGCGGCGAGCCCGTTCGTCTCCACCTTCGGGACGCGGTCGGTGCGGTACACCTTCGCGCCCGCCACCTTGCCGACCGCCGACACCGACCGCACCCCGTCGATCCTGGCTACCATCTGCTCGGCCGTGGACGGGAGTTGGGCCTGTCCGCCGGTGAGCGTGCTGCCCGGCGAGACGGTCAGCAGATTGGTGCCCAGCGCCGCCAGCGTGCGGTCCAGGTCGGCCCGCGAGGACGAGGAGATCCCGACGACGGCCACCATCGCGGCGATCCCGATCGCGATGCCCAACGCCGACAGGAACGCCCGCAGCGGGCGGGTGCGCAGCCCCACCGCGCCGACTCTGACGACATCGGCGGGGCCCAGGCGGGCCGGCCGCAGTGCCTCTCGAATCGTGGCCGGAGCGTCCCGAACATCCGCTGTCCGTGCATCCGCTGTCCGCGCATCCGTTGTCCGTACGGTCATCGGACCACTCCCGTCGTGATCCGGTCCGCCGTCGAGTCGTCGACCACCCGACCGTCCCGCATGCGCACCTGCCGGGGCAGTGACTCGGCGATCTCCTGGTCGTGCGTGATGATCACGACCGTGGTTCCGGCGGTGTTGAGTTCCCGCAGCAGCGCCATCACACCCGCCCCGGACGCCGAGTCCAGCGCACCGGTCGGCTCGTCGGCGAGCAGCAGCGCGGGTTCCCCGGCCACCGCGCGGGCCACCGCGACCCGTTGCCGCTCACCGCCGGACAGTTCGTGCGGCGCGTGCCGCATCCGGTGCCCGAGACCCACCCGGTGCAAGGCGTCGGCGGCCCGTTCGCGTCGCCGGGCCGGCCGCAGCCCGGAGTAGAGCAGCCCGTCGGCCACATTGGTCAACGCCGAGGCTCCGGCGGTCAGATGGAACTGCTGGAACACGAAACCGATCCGCCGCGCCCGCAACGCCGAGAGCCGCGCGTCCGACAGGGCCCCCGCGTCGTACCCGTCGATCCGTACCCGGCCCGCGGTGGGCCGGTCCAGGGTGCCGAGCATGTGGAGCATCGTCGACTTGCCGGAGCCCGACGGGCCGACGACGGCGACGAGCTCGCCGCGCGCCACGGACAGCGAGACCCCGGCCAGGGCGGTGACCCCGCCCGGGTAGACCTTGGTGACATCGGTGAGGGCGATCACGCGGGCATCCCCACCTTCGTGCCCGCGCTGATCCCGGTACCGCTGATCTCCACCCGCCCGTTCGCGAACAGGCCCGTCCCGACCGGGACATACGCGCTGCCCGTCTCCCTGACCACCTGCACCCCGAAGCCGCCGCCCGGCAGCGCCACCAGCGCGGCGACCGGAACCGTGAGCACGTCCTTGCGCTCACCCGCCGTGAACGACACGTGCACCGACGCCAGGACGTAGGACGCGGCGGCCCGCTGCGCCTTCGTCCCGTCGAGGGCGACGAGCACCTGCACCTTCGTCGTGGGGTCCTCGTCCGGGCCGCTGCCCGGGATGATCTCCGTCGAGACGTCCGAGACCCGGCCGTCCACCACCGTCCCGTCCGGCAGCTCCACGGTCACCTTCGAGCCCTGCCGCGCCAACCGCTGGTCGGCGGTGTCGAGTTCGACGGTGACCGCCTGCGCCGTGGCGGTGTACGACAGCACCTTCCGACCGGGGCCGATGGCCGCGCCCTTCTCCGCGTCCAGCGCGTCCACGCGCACGGCGGACGACGCGAACACCACCCGGCCGAGCTCCACCACACCCGTCTCGTCCAGACCCTGGTCGTCCTGCCACTCCTTCACCGCGTCGGCCGTGGCGTCGGTGAAGGAGTCGTCGACGGTGAAGCCGCCGTAACCGAGCGCCTTGAGATTGCGCTCCAACTCCTTGACGTCCGCGCCCTCTTCGCCCGTCCGTAGCGCTCGGTAGGCGGGCACCGCGCCGTACATCAGCACCACCGGATCGTCGTCCACGCGGTACAGGGCCGCACCGCGGGTGATCCGCTCGCCGGTCTCCGGGAGGTGGGTGACCGTGCCGGGAACGCGGCCGACCGCCGACGTCGAGGTGCCGTAGCCGAGCGAACCGTCCTCCGTGCGGCTGTCCTTGAGCGTCTGCCGGGTCACCGTGGCGGTGGCCGGGGGGAGTTGGGACTTCGCCCCCGCGTCGGAGGAGCGGTCGCCGAGACCCAGCCCGGCCGCCGCCGCGCCCGCGACGGCGGCCAGGGCGGCGAGGGCGACGAGCAGTCGGCGGGTGCGGCGTGGACGGCGTACGGCACGGGTGGTGACGACGGTGCTGTCGCCGTGCTCCCCCTCGGAGGTCTCCTCCTCGTGCGCGAGGGCCGGCTCAGCCATTGCCGTCACTGTCCGTGGACCGCCGGCCGCCCGTCGGCGCGTACTTCTGGCACTTCTTGTCGGCCGCCGCGAAGTCGGGGTCGTTCGCCACGCTGCCGTCGATCCGGATGCCCTTGCCCGGCTCGGGGTCGGGGAAGTTCTCGACGCCGTTGTCCCGCATGCACTGCGCCATCTTGCGCAGTTTCGCGTCGGCCTGCGGGTCCGCGCTCGCCCCGCTCTGCCGCATCGGGTCGTACTTGCGGCAGGCCTCCATCGCCGCGTCCACCGTCGACTTGGGTGTGCCCGCGCCGACCTGGATCCGGATGCCCTGACCCGGCTCCGGGTCCTCCACGTCCACGCCGTGCTCGCGCAGACACTGGGCGAACCTCACCCCCTGGGCGTCCTTCGCGTTCGCGCTCGCCGACGGGCTCGTCGTCGAGGCGCTGTCGTCGCCCGACCCACAGCCGCCCACGGTCAGGGCCAATGCCGTCAGCAGCGCCGCGAGGGCGCCGACGTTCCGTATCCGTTGCCGTATCAGCATGGTGCCGTCTCCTCGTACGGGGGACCGTCCAGGACCGGACGTCCGGCAACGAACAGAAACCGACGGGCCGTTTCCCCGGCGTTTCCACGGCGGCGGCCGGGCTCACTAACGGCGAGGAAACACCCGCCCCGGCACGCTGTCCCCGTGCGGTGCTCCGCCCTCGCCGGTCACTCCGGCGCCCACAGGAAGGTGTCCGGGATGCGGGTCCTGGTCGTCGAGGACGAACCGATGCTGGCCGACGCGATCGCCGAGTGGCTGCGCGGCCAGGCCCACGCCGTCGACCTCGCCTACGACGGGGCGGCGGCCCTCGAACGCGTCGGCGTCGTCGACTACGACGTGATCGTCCTCGACCGCGACCTGCCACGCGTGCACGGCGACGAGGTGTGCCGGGAGGTCGTCGCCGCCGAGACCTCCGTACGCGTCCTCATGCTGACGGCCGCCGCGGAGGTCACCGACCGTGTCGAAGGCCTCGGTCTCGGCGCCGACGACTACCTGGTCAAACCCTTCGCCTTCGCCGAACTCGCCGCCCGCGTCCTGGCGTTGGGGCGCCGCTCCCGGCCGGCCGCGCCACCGGTGCTGTGCCGCGCGGGCCTCACCCTCGACCAGGCGCGCGCCGAGGTGTTCCGGGGCAGCCGCTATGTGCCGCTGTCGAAGAAGGAGTTCGCCGTCCTGGCCGAACTGCTGCGCGCGGAGGGCGCCGCGGTCTCCGCCGAGCAGCTGCTGGAGAAGGCGTGGGACGAGAACGCCGACCCGTTCACCGGCGCCGTCCGTCTCGCCGTACTCAAACTCCGCCGCAAGCTGGGCGATCCACCCCTGGTGGAGACCGTGACGGGAGTGGGGTACCGCATCCCGTGAGCCCCACCGAGCTGACGACCCGTCACTTCCGGCTGCTGCCCGGCCGGATGACCCTCAGGGCCCGCCTCACCCTCACCTACGGCGGTCTCTTCCTCGTCGGCGGGATGCTGCTGCTCGGCGTCACCTACGCCCTGCTCGACCAGCAGTTGGGGCGCACCGGCACGAAGGTCCTCTCGCACACGTCGGTGTCCGGGCAACCGTCGTACGACCACGGGGCGCCGAGAACCGAGGGAGCCGAGGGAGCCGAGGGAGCCGAGGGGTCCGGCACCCCCGCACCGTCCGCCGTCCCGAGCGGCTCGCTCCAGGAGAGTCGCACCGTCGTCGGCGGATTCGGGGAGACCCCGCCGCCCGGCGCCGACCTGGAGAAGTGGATGGACGCCCAGCGGGACCACTGGCGGGCGGAGGCGGGTACCTCACTGCTCACCCAGGGCGGGATCGCCCTCGGTGTCGTCGGCTGTGCCGCGGCCGGGTTCGGCTGGCTGGTCGCGGGCCGGGTGCTGGCCCCGCTGCACCGGGTCACCGACACCGCCCGCCGGATCGCCGGCGCCCCGGCCGCCGACCGGGGCCTGCACGAACGCATCGCGCTGCGCGGCCCCGACGACGAGGTCAAGGATCTCGCCGACACCTTCGACACGATGGTCGAACGGCTCGACCGCTCCTTCGACGGCCAGCGCCGCTTCGTGGCCAACGCCTCGCACGAACTGCGCACCCCGTTGACCCTGGGTCGGGCCCTGGTCGAGGTCGCCATGCACCGGAAGTCCGCCTCGGACGACGTGAAACAGCTCGGTGAGAATCTGCTGGAGATCAACGCCCGGCACGAGCGGCTGATCACCGGGCTTCTGCTGCTGGCCCGTTCGGAGAACGAGCTCGCCGACCGGCTGCCCGTCGACCTGGCCGACGTGGTGGCCCATGTGGTCGGCCAGACCACGGCGGAGGCGGACCGTGCCGGAGTCGCCGTCGAGGACAAGTCCGCCGAGGCCACGACACTCGGCGACGCCCTCCTCCTGGAACGGCTCGTGCACAACCTCGTCGAGAACGGCATCCGGCACAACACCGGCGAGCGCGGCTGGGTCCGGGTGACCGGCCGGGCCCATGACACCGACCGGGTGGAACTGGAGGTCACCAACTCCGGTCCACCGGTGGCGGCGTACGAACTCCCGTTCCTCTTCGAGCCGTTCCGCCGACTCGGCGCCGACCGTGTGGTCACTGCCAAGGGCGCGGGACTCGGGCTGTCCATCGTCCGGGCGATCGTGCGCGCCCACGGCGGCGAGGTCACCGCCCGACCACGGCCGGACGGCGGCCTCCGGGTGACCGTCACGCTGCCGCGGGCGCCGGAGCAGCCCTGGCTCAGAGACCGAACAGACCCGGATCCGTCGTCAACTTCCGGAAGAACTCCTGCGGTTGGGTGACCAGCCGGCGCTCCTTGAGGTCCAGCAGTCCGCCGACCGACGCTGCCTCGGCCGAGACCGTGCCGTCCGCCTTGGCTATCGTCTGGAGGACCCGGAACGTCTTGCCCTCGCCCCACTCGAAGACGCAACTCACCTCGACGTCCTCGCCCGCGCGCAGCTCGCGGAGATAGCGGATGGTCGTCTCCAGGACGACCGGCGCGACCCCCTGGGCGAGCAACTCGGCCTGGCCCACGCCCGCGGCCTGCAACAGCGCCCAGCGGGCATGCTCCGCGTACTGGAGATACACGCTCTGATTGAGGTGCCCCAGGCTGTCGGTCTCGTATCCGCGGACGGTCACCGGGACGGAAAACGGCTCGCTCACTGCGTTCCCTTCTCGCACTGATGGACGAACTGCCGCACCGATCTTGGCATGTCCGTCAGGTCCGGTCGGGTCCGCTCACGTCCGTCGCGGCGAGGCAAGCAGATAACTCGCCTCCGTACGCGGCTCCTTGTGCTCGCTCACCTGCCAGCCCGCCCGCTCCAGCGTCCCCGCACAGGCGCGCAGCGCCTCCCCGTCCGGCTCGCGCACGGCGACCGCCTCGGGCTGCGGGGTCGCGCGCACCCGGTAGCCCTCCGCGTCCTGTCCCGTGGCGGGCCGGTGCCCGGCGGCCTCCAGGGCGAGCGCGGCGGCCTGCACCAGATGCGTCCGCTCCCAGCCGCACGGCCGCTCCACGGAACCGTCCGCGTTCGTCATCCGGCGCAGCTCCAGCAACCCCTGCCAGGCGCTGTGCACTTCACGGGTGCGGGCAGCGGGGGAGATATCCGTCCTCTCCTCGCCACCGATGCGCGCGGCGAACACCCCGGAAGTCGCGGTGGAGTTGGAGGCCGTGGTGAAGTTGGAGGTCGCGGTGGCCTCGGCAGCGGCGGCGGGCTCGGCGACCTCCGGTTCGGACTCCCGTATCCGATGCCCCGTCGGCGTCAGAAAGTGGTCGTGCGGCGGTCGTGGGTGCCGGAACGCCAGCCCCCGCTTCACCAGCGCGGCGAGCTGCGCCTCCGTACCCCGCAGCCGCCCGGTGACGGGATCGGCGGCGTCGATGACACGCCGTTGCGCGGCGGTCGGCGGTCGTGTCACGGCGTGCTCCTCCCCGTCCGGCGGTCCACCGGGACCCCGTATGTGCGCTTCATTCGAAGGCTACGACGGGGGTCTGACATTCCACGCGGCGATGACCGGCCGTCCATGCTCCGTGCTCAGCCGGCCCAGCGTCCCGGTCGCGAGCTGGAACAACGCGCCCTCCGCCGGCGGCAGCCCGAGCCACCGCGCGGTGAGCACGCGTAGAAAGTGGCCGTGTGCCACCAGGACGACCACGCCCTCGGAGTTGGCGAGGGCCGCGTCCACCTTGGCCAGCACGCGGTCGGCGCGCTCGCCCACCTGCTCCGGGGTCTCCCCGGGATGGTCCGGCGGCCCGGGCGCGACCCCGTCGGTGAACAGGAACCAGTCCGCCCGGGTGCGCTGGATCTCGACGGTCGTGATGCCCTCGTAGCCGCCGTAGTCCCACTCCCGTAGATCCACATCGATCCGGACGTCCCTCAGCCCGATCAGCTCGGCGGTCTCCCGCGCCCGCTGCAAGGGGCTGACGAACGCGGCGCCGACCCGGTGCGAACGGATCAGCGGCACCAGCCCGCGCGCCTCATCCCGCCCCTTCGCGGTGAGCGGGACATCGGTCGAGCCGGTGTGCCGCCCCGACCGGGACCATTCGGTCTCTCCGTGTCGTACGAGGAAAAGATCGCCCATAGTTCACAGGCTATGGGCCCACCGCTCCAACGTCGCGAAATCGCCCTCCCGTAGACCCCTGCGCGGATCCACCTTGAGGAGGAGCGCCGGCCCGTCGTGGTGTGCCTCGACATGCCGTACGTCCAGGTCGGTGACCAGGTCGTCGACCCAGACGAAGGGGCGGCCGGCCGCCCAGGCCACGATCTGGCGGGTCTTCCAGTAGAGGCCGTCCGGGTCCCTGGCGAACAGATTGGTGAACTCGATCACCGGCAGGTCGCCGGGGAGCCCGACCGCCGGCGCGATCATCTCGTTGGCCTGGTGCATCCAGGTGGTGGCCCAGGCCGGCTCGTAGGGCAGGGCCAGTATTCGCTCGCCGTGCCCGGGGTGCAGGCGTACCCGCAGCCCGCGCCGCAGTCGCCGGGAGCCCGGCTGCTGCCGGGCCGACCAGTTCGCCGGCCACAGCCGACGGGTGACATAGCCGCGGTGGCGCAGGAACCGGGCGCCGTACGGATTGAGGGGGCCGTCGACGTCGAGGAGCAGCAGGGGGCGGTCGGTCATGCGGAGGAGCTACCCAGGGCGGAGCGCCCGTAGCTGTCTGATGGGCTGCTACTGCCGATACCCGCCCAGGAACCGCCCGATCCGGCCGATCGCCGCCTCCAGATCGTCCGCGTACGGCAGCGTGAGGATGCGGAAGTGGTCGGGGGTCGGCCAGTTGAAGCCGGTGCCCTGGACGACCTGGATCTTCTCCCGGAGCAGGAGGTCCAGGACGAATTTCTCGTCGTCGTGGATCTTGTGCACCTTGGGGTCGAGGCGGGGGAACGCGTACAGGGCGCCCTTGGGCTTCACGCAGGAGACGCCCGGGATCTCGTTCAGCTTTTCCCACACCACGTTGCGCTGCTCGTGCAGTCGCCCGCCCGGGACGGTCAGGTCGCGGATGGACTGGCGGCCGCCGAGCGCGGCCTGGATGGCGTACTGCGCGGGCGCGTTCGGGCACAGCCGCATGGAGGCCAGCATCGTCAGGCCCTCCAGGTAGTTCTTGGCGTGCTGCTTCGGGCCCGTGACCACCAGCCAGCCCGAGCGGAAGCCGGCCACCCGGTACGTCTTCGACAGGCCGCAGAAGGTGAGGACGACCAGGTCGGGGGCGAGCGCGGCGGCCGAGTGGTGCACGGCGTCGTCGTAGAGGATCTGGTCGTAGATCTCGTCGGCGAAGACCATCAGGCCGTGGCGGCGGGCGAGGTCGAGGATGCCCTCGATGATTTCCTTGGGGTAGACGGCGCCGGTGGGGTTGTTCGGGTTGATGATGACGACGGCCTTGGTGCGGTCGGTGATCTTCGCCGCCATGTCGTCCAGGTCCGGGTACCAGTCGGCCTGTTCGTCGCAGAGGTAGTGGACCGCCTTGCCGCCGGAGAGTGTTGTCACCGCCGTCCAGAGCGGGAAGTCCGGGGCGGGGATGAGGATTTCGTCGCCGTCCTCCAGGAGTGCCTGTACGGCCATGGAGACCAGTTCGGAGACGCCGTTGCCGAGGAACACATCGTCTACGTCCACCTCCAGACCCAGGGTCTGGTAGCGCTGGGCGACCGCGCGGCGGGCCGAGAGGATGCCGCGTGAGTCCGTGTAGCCGTGTGCCTGGGGGAGCATCCGGATCATGTCCTGGATGATCTCCTCGGGCGCCTCGAAGCCGAAGAGCGCGGGGTTGCCGGTGTTCAGGCGCAGGACGCTGTGGCCCGCCTCCTCCAGTGCGTTGGCGTGCTCGATCACCGGACCGCGGATCTCGTAACAGACCTCGCTGAGCTTGCTCGACTGCCGGAACTCCATTGCGCCCTCGCCCCATCGGCTTCGTGTGTTGCTTGGTTTTACCAAGTGTGAGCTTGGAAAGTCCAACAACATGTCTAGACTGCGTCGCATGTCACCTCGCCGAAGCTACGACCAGTACTGTTCCGCGGCCCGGGCGCTCGACCTCGTCGGCGACCGCTGGACCCTGCTGATCGTCCGCGAACTCCTCGCCGGCCCGCGCCGCTACACGGACCTGCACGCCGATCTGCCGGGTGTCAGCACGGACGTACTCGCCTCACGGCTGAAGGACATGGAGCGGGACGGGCTGACGACGCGGCGGCGGCTGCCGCCTCCCGGTGCCGCTTTCGTCTACGAACTCACCGGTCGGGGGCGGGAGTTGCTGCCCGTCCTGCAAGCCCTCGGCACCTGGGGCGCGCCCGAGCTGGGGGAGCGGCGGCCTACCGACGCGGTGCGCGCGCACTGGTTCGCGCTGCCGTTGCTGCGGGCGCTGGAGGGTGAGGGACTGGTCGAAGTCCGCCTGGAGGAGGGGGAGTTCCACCTGTGGGTGGGGGTGGAGGGAGACGGGTCGGTCTACGGCGAAGGGTCCGCGCCCCGGGAGCCGGATGCTCGGCTCGTGCTCGATGTCGAGACCTGTACGGCCGTCGCCCAGGGGGAGTTGAGCCTTCCCGACGCGGTGCGTGCCGGACGCGTAGAGGTGACCGGCGACGGCACACTCGCGAAGGCGCTGCGGGAGGCGTGAGTCGGGCCTTAAATGGCAGAAGGCCCGCTGTGGGCGGGCCTTCTGACGAGACGTCACGGAGTTACATGCCGGGCGGTGGAACCCGCCTCGGCCGTCCCGAACCCCGGGTCAGCGCATACCCGCCGATCCCCGCGAGCGCGGCCAGCACGCCACCCAGGCCGGTCCACACCCAGCGGTCGGACCACCAGCCGGAGGACCAGCCGCCGTCGGGCTCGATGCTGGACAGCGCCGCCGAGGTCGACGACGAACTGTCCTCGTCGGACGCCGACTTGGCCGCGATCCCCGGCGTCAGCGGCTGTGCCAGCGAACCGTCCACCGCCGCCGAACCGCCGATGTCCTTGGAGTCCACCCGCACCTCGGTGCTCACCGGGAGACCCAGGTCCGAGGACGGGAGATCCACGACCGTGAGCCGGACGTAGTACGTGCCCGGCAGCGGGTCGTTGGCCCAGGTCTCCGACCAGGCACGGACGGTGCGCAGCGTGCACGCCAGGTCCAGGGAGGTCGCGTCCTGCGCGGCGGTGCGCGTCGACGCCCCGTACTGGCAGGCCTGACGGCGCCGCAGCCCGTCGTACACGTCGAGCTGCCAGGTCTCCCCGGCGTGCGTGTCCGGGAGCTTCACCGTCGCTTTGACGGTGGGGCGTTGGCCGGCGTCCGCGGCGAACGACCAGTACAGGTAGTCGCCGGTGGAGCCGCTCGCGGTGCCCGTCTGACCCTGGTCGAGCTCCGTCGCCGTACGGAACGAGGTACCCGCCTGGGTGGGCGCCGAGCTGTCGTCGGAGGGGCTCGCGGAGGGGGAGGAGTCCGCCGCCGCGGGCGTCGCTGCCAGGCCTGCCAGCAGCAGGGCCGTGCTCAACACACGTGTGATCCGCATCAGTTGGTCCTCCAGACCGCGAGACGCCAGCGGGACAGCCAGCCCCAGAGCAGACCCGCGACGAAGCCGGTCAGCACGAGTGCGGCGAGCAGCCACCAGCCGCGGCCGAGGCCGAAGGAGGCCACGTCGCTCGCCTTGCTGGGCGCGTCCACGACGTCCACGGTGAGTTCGAGGGGCAGACCGGGGGTGGTCTTCACTCCGGAGGCCGCCGAGAAGGAGTTGGTGACCTGGAGACACACGGTCTCGGCCGGGGCGTTGTCGTCATCGCTCTCGGCCTTCGGGTAGCGCAGGCCGGTGGAGACGACGTCCGTACGGCCGTTGCCCGTGCCCTCGCCGCGCACGATCTCGCGGCCGTGCAGGGTGACCGCGCGCAGCAACACCCCGTAGTCCGGGTTGACTTCACGGTCGGCGCCCACGCTCACCGAAGCGCGCAGCTCCTGGCCGGGGTCGACGTCCACGCGGTAGAAGCGCTGCTTGCCGAACTCCTCGCGGTCCGTGTACAGACCGGACTTGAGGGTCGGGGCGCTGGTGCACTGTGCGGTGCCCTCGGTGGCGACCGGGGTCACCACCGGGTCGGCGGCGCGGTCCACCAACTGGCCGACGCGGTCGGAGAGTTCCTCCTTGTGCTGCACGGAGGTGTACGTGCCGCCGGTCGCGTCCGCGATGCAGCTGAGCTGGTCGCGGGTCTTGGCGTCCGGCACCAGACCCAGCGTGTCGATGGTCAGGCCGATGCCCTTGGCCGCGATCTCGCGGGCCACCTCGCACGGGTCCAGCGGCTGGCAGGTGTCCTCGCCGTCGCTGATCAGGACGATACGGCGGGTGCCGTCACCGCCGTCGAGGTCGTCCGCCGCCTTCAGCAGCGCGGGACCGATCGGGGTCCAGCCGGTGGGCTGGAGCGTCGCGACCGCGGTCTTGGCCTCGGTGCGGTTCAGGGTGCCCACCGGGTAGAGCTGCGCGGTGTCCTTGCAGCCCGTCTTGCGGTCGTTGCCGTGATAGTTGGCGCCCAACGTGCGGATGCCGAGCTGCACTTCCTCGGGTGTCGCGTCGAGCACCTCGTTGAACGCCTGCTTCGCCGCTGCCATCCGTGAGCCGCCGTCCATGTCCTTGGCGCTCATGGATCCGCTGACGTCCAGCACGAGTTCGACCTTGGGGGAGGCCGTGGAGTCCGTCTCGTCGGCGACCGCTCCGGCAGGGAAGGCGACCCCGGCCGTGAGGGTGGCGAGCAGGGCACAGATCCCCGCCGCCAGCCGTTGTCTTGTGATCATCGCCGGATCCTATTGATCAGATGGACCGGGCTCCAAAACGAGCGGGTTCGGCAGCCCGGTCCACTGGTCCCCGGGCAGCTCCGGCGACAGCCGCATCAGCGTCAACGCCTTGGCCGGCAGCGGCTGTTCGAGCAGCGCCAGGAGGTCGGGCGTCCGCGGCAGATCCGGTACGACCGCGGCCAGCGCCGCCCTGAGCGCCGTACCGGAACCCGCCGTACCCGCGAGTGCTCCCGCCACGAGAGACCCGAACAGCTTGCGGCGCAGGGTGACTTCGTCGTCGGTGACGATGCGTCCGCTCAGTTCGGGGATCGGAATGCCTTGCTCCGCAAGGCGCTTGGGGCTGACGCGGATGTCGGCGAGATCGCGGTAGACCAGGCGCAGCGGGGCACCCGTGCGGGACAGCACCACCAGCAGGTTCTGACCGTGCGCCTCCAGGGCCACACCGGACTCCAGCAACCGCAGACAGACGACGAGGGCGAGACGCGTGAACTCGGCCAGCCAGAGGGGCGATCGGGGCAGGTCGGTGACCGCGAGGGCGGCCACCGGCAGGACCCGCTCGCCCGCTTCCGTGTCCGCGTACGTCTGCGGCGACTCACGCAACACGGCCGCGAGATCGGGGGAGCCGGCCGTCGCCGCGCCCAGCGTGCGGGTCACGTGCAACAAGCCGTCCGAGCGCGCCGCCAGTGTCTCCCCGAACGCCGACAACGTCGCCGACAGCCCGATCGAGTAGACGGAGATGTCCCGTACCGAGGAGGTCAACCGGGCGCTCAGCGCGGTCTTGATGTGCGGTCCGGACGGCAGGGCGAGGGTGCGCAGGGACATCAGCGGATGCGCGTCACCCGGAGCGTCTCCCGTCCGCTTCAGCACATGCGCGGCCTGCCACGGGTGCACCGGGATCAACAGCCGTCCGGCGTCCCGCAGTTCGTCCGGCCACACCCCGGTCAGCAGGCACTCCTCCGCCCGCACCGGCACCGACCCGAGCGCCACCACGGGCCGGTGCTCGGGGCCGTAGGCGAGCTGCTCGGCCACCGAGAACCCGGGCCGGGAGCGGCAGTTGGGGTGGAAGGGGTGCCCGTCGACGATCCGTTGCTCCCACTCCCAGTCTTGCGTCGGCCAATCCTCCGAGTGGGCGGGCTGGTTGGCCCGGGACAGTGCCAACGAGGCGACGCTGTGCCCGAGTTCGGCCGCGAAGGCGCCCCCGTGCGGCACGGCGAGGTCGGTCATCAGGCGCGCCGGATCGTCGTGGGCGACGTCGTCGAGGTGGACGACGGTGACGTAGGCGTCGGTCGCGTACGGGTCCGCGCGCGGCCCGCGCAGCCGCCGGCCGTCGGAGAGCCGTAGGACCGGGCCGGGCGCCCTGTCGACGATCCACGGCAGCGGTTCGAAGGCCAGCGCCCGCCACAGCCGGGTGAGCACCGCCGCACGGGCGCCGGGGAGTTCGGCCGCGTACCGTTGCACGAGGTCGGGCCGTACGGCGGCGAGTTCCTCGGCGACCTCGGCCTCGGGAAGCGGGGGACGGTCCACGGTCGACTCCTCGGGTGCGGACGGGGCGTCATGGTCGGTGACGACGAGAGACGGAGCGGGGAAAGACGGAGGGGCGAGAGACGGACGGGCGAGAGACGGGGCGGCGGGACACTGTGCGACGAGAGACATACTGATCGCGATCGCAGGACACGGACTTAAGGAACGAATGGATCGCGTCGACTTCACACCCCCGGGCGACGACGTGGCGGAGCGTGCCGACGCGTACGCGGCCGCGCCCCTGCTCAACTGTCTGCTCCGGGAAGTGGCCCAGCCGCTCCCGGACCCGGGGGAGCGACACGTGTACCGGCTGCCGGGCAGCGGCCGGCTGCTGCGGGTCCGCGGCGAGCGGCGGCCCGCCGAGCCCGAGGTGTACGCGGACGGCGACTGGCGGCGCGTCGACCACACCGAACTCGTGAAACTCGTGGCCGAGGAACTGACCCGGCACACCGGGGTGTCCAACCACGAGCTGCCCGCCGAGATGACCGACAGCCGTGACGCGGTCGCCGCGCTGCTCACCGCGCGCGAGGGGGCGACGGCGCCGGACGACCCGTATCTCCGCTCCGAACAGTCCTTGATCACCGGCCATCCCTACCATCCCGCGCCCAAGGCCCGCGGCGGCGGCCCCGTCGCGGGCTGGCTG
Organism: Streptomyces prunicolor; assembly: GCF_045162825.1. Taxonomy (NCBI): domain Bacteria; kingdom Bacillati; phylum Actinomycetota; class Actinomycetes; order Kitasatosporales; family Streptomycetaceae; genus Streptomyces; species Streptomyces prunicolor. Next base: position 8,852,156 of record NZ_CP108676.1, read on the forward strand.
CCCTACGCCCCGGAGGCGTACGCCCGTTTCCCGCTGGTGCTGCTCGGGCTGCGCGAGGACGCGGTGGTCGAGGAGGGGGACGTCTCGGCGCTGGACGCCTTCGGGGTGGCCCCGCCCGGTTATCGGCTGCTGCCCGCGCACCCCTGGCAGCTGGACCTCGTCGGCACCGGCCTCGCGGACGCGTTCGCCGACGGCCGGTTGATCCGGCTCGGCACGACCGGGACGGAGGTGTGGCCGACGGCCGCGATCCGCACGGTCTACGGCCCTGTCGAGGACCTGTTCCTCAAGTTCAGCCTCGATGTGCGCATCACCAACGACGTACGCCGACTCTGGCGCCACGACCTGCTGAAACTCCTGCGCACCGACACGGCCGTCCGGGACGCCTTCGCCGCGACGGCCGGCCCGGCGGCCTGGCTGAGCGACCGCGGCTACCGCACCGCCGACTTCGCCTTCGAGGAACTCGCCGTCCTGGTCCGCGACGGCCTGCGCGACCGCCTCCTGCCCGGCACGACCCCGCTGCTCGCCGCGGGCCTGGTCGAGGGCTTCGCGGGCGACCCGCTCGACGGTACGGCCGACCCCGCGGCCTGGTGGGAGGCGTATCTGCGCCAGGTCGTACCGCCCGCGCTCACGGCGTTCGCCGACCACGGCGTCGTACTCGAAGCGCATCTGCAGAACACGCTGGTCGCCGTCGACGCGGACGGGATGCCCGCGCAGGCGCTGTACCGGGACGCGGAGGGCGTGAAGCTGCTGACGGACGTGGACCGGGCCGCCGGATGGGAGCGGCTGGTGTACTGCCTGGTCGTCAACAACCTTGTCGAGATCGCCGGAGTCCTCGCCGAGCGCCACCCGGAGCTGGACCCGTGGCCCTTGGTTCGCGCCGAACTCGCCCGGCACGACCTCCCCGAGGCAGCCGAACTCCTCGCCTCACCCACTCTGCCCGGCAAGACGAACCTGCTGCTGCGCTGGACCGGCGCGGACGGCGCGGACGCCCGCTATCTGCCGTTGCCGAACCCGCTGGCGAGGTGAGCGGAACCGTCCACACCGCGCCCGTCGTGGACGCCGACCCGCAGGGCTAGCCGGCCCGGCCGAGGCGCCGGCGGCCGTCCACCAAGGCCGGGGTCATCCCCCGCGACCCTCGGACCAACCCCACCAGGAGGTTCGGGAACCGCACCGGGGCGCGGGCCCGAACCTCGGTGTCGCGCCGTCAGGTCCTCCAGCGGGCCGCCTCGACCGCCCAGTAGGTGAGGATGATGTCCGCGCCGGCCCGGTGGATGGACGTGAGGGTCTCGGCGATGGCACGTTCCCGGTCGATCCAGCCGTGTGCCGCGGCGGCCTCCAGCATCGCGTACTCGCCGGAGATCTGGTACGCGGCCACCGGCACGCGCGCGTGGGCGGCGACGGTGTGCAGGACGTCCAGGCAGGTCAGCGCGGGTTTCACCATGACGATGTCCGCGCCCTCGGCCTCGTCCAGGGCGAGTTCGCGCAGCGCCTCGGTGCTGTTGCGGGCGTCCATCTGGTACGCGTTGCGGTTGCCGCCGTGCAGGTCGCACTCGACGGCGTCACGGAACGGGCCGTAGAAGGCCGAGGCGTACTTCGCGGTGTACGCCACGATCGACACCTCCTGGTGCCCGGCCCCGTCCAGGGCCCTGCGGACCGCGCCCACCTGACCGTCCATCATGCCGCTCAGGCCGACACAGTGGACGCCGGCGTCGGCATGCAGCACCGCCATGGCGGCATAGCGTTCCAGCGTGGCGTCGTTGTCCACCCGGCCGTCCGGCGTGAGGACACCGCAGTGGCCGTGGTCGGTGAACTCGTCGAGGCACACATCGCTCATCAGCACCGTCGCGTCCCCGACCTCCGCCGCGGTCTCGCGCAGCGCCCGCTGGAGGATGCCGTCCGGGGCGAGCGCCTGGTAGCCCGTGGCGTCCTTGTGCTCCGGTACGGCGAACAGCATCAGCCCGCCCACCCCGGCGGCCACCGCCTCCCGCGCCGCCTTGCGCAGCGACGGCAGGCTGTGCTGCACCACGCCGGGCATCGAGGCGATCGGGGCGGGCTCGTCGATGCCCTCCTTGACGAACAGCGGAAGCACCAACTGGCCCGGGTGCCAACGGGTTTCGGCGACGAGGTCGCGCAGCGCCGGGGTGCGGCGCAGCCGCCGGGGCCGTTCGACGAGGTGGTGCGCGCCGTCGGCCGTCCCAGGTCGTCCGTTCATCGGTCCTCGCCCCCGTAGCGCCGTACCCGATCGGTTCCGTCCGCGAGCGCGCTCTCCGGTGTCGCTCGCGCGTCGTCGGACGCGTGGTCCTTGCGCAGTACGCGGGCCAGGTCTCGGCCCGCGGCGGCGGCCTCGTGCGGATCGAGGGACGCCGTGGTGCGGCGGAAGGTGCGCCGGGTGCCGTCCAAGGACGTGATGACGGCGCACAGGTCGAGCACCGGCCGCCGGGGAGTTCCGGCGTGCAGGGCGTGGGCGCCGATCGGCGCGCTGCACCCGGCCTCCAGTTCGGCCAGCACCGCCCGTTCGGCCGCCACCGCCGCCCGGCTGGGCCGGTCGTCCAACGCGCCGAGCAGCAGGGCGAGTTCGGTGTCGTCCGCGCGGCACTCAACCGCGAGCGCGCCCTGCGCGGGCGCCGGCACCAGCCGGTCGGTGGCGAACAGTTCGGCCGCCTCGCCGAGCCGGCCCAGCCGGGACAGGCCCGCCGCGGCGAGCACCACCGCGTCCAGGTCTCCGTCGCGCACCCGGCCCAGTCGGGTGTCCACGTTGCCACGCAGCGGCAGCACCACGATCCCGGGGTGCAGCGTGGCCAACTGCCCGGCCCGGCGCGGTGAGCCCGTGCCGACCCGGGCGCCGGAGGGCAGCCGGTGCAGCGGGCGTCCGTCGAAGGTGACCAGGGCGTCACGCGGATCCTCGCGAGCGGGTACGGCGGCCACCACGAGCCCCTCCGGCACGGCGGTGGGCAGGTCCTTGTACGAGTGGACGGCGAAGTCGATCTCACCGGCGAGCAGGGCGGCCCGCACCGCCTGCACGAAGACGCCGGTGCTGCCCATCGTCGTGATGGCCGCTCGGTTGGTGTCGCCCTCGGTGGTGATGCCGACCGTGTCCACCCGGGCGCCGGTGACCCCGCTGAGGTCGTCGGCGAAGGCGGCGGACTGGGCCAGGGCAAGGGCACTGTGCCGGGTGCCCATGCGCAGCGTGCGAGCGGGGCCGTCGCGCGTCACGGTCCGGCCGAAGGTGGCCGGGGTGCCGGCTGTCATGGCGTCTCCCTTCCCGTCGTGGACTCCGGCGGCGGCTGCTGCGCCCCGCCGAACAGGTCGTGCAGGACCGCGACGTAGGCGTGTCCGCCGGGTTGCGCGGCCATCTCGCGGACCCGGACCGTGGGCCGGTGGACGATCTTCTCGGCGATGCGGCGGGCGGTCTGCTCCACCTCACCGCGCTCGTGGTCGGCCAGTTCCGGTGTCCGGCCGAGCAGCCGGGCGACCTCGGCCTGCGCGATGGTCAGCGCGTTCTCGCGCATGGCGACGATGAGCGGAGTCACCTTGGCCAGGTGCGACCCGGAGAGGAAGGCGGCCGTCTCCTCGGCGACGATGCGCTGCGCCTCCCGTACCGGCACCTGGGCCGAGGCCTCCTTCAACCGGGGCTCCAGGGCGGCCAGGTCGACCAGTCGGACGCCGGGCTGCCGGGCCACGGCGGGGTCGACACTGCGCGGCAGCGACAGGTCCACGAAGACGACCGTGTCGCCGCTCCCGTCGGCCCGGGCGGCTCTGACCAGGTCCGCGGTGACGATCGGTTCCCGCGCTCCGGTGGCCGCGACGACGAGGCCGGCGCGGGCGAGCAGCCCCGGCAGGTCGCCCAGTCCGGCGGCGCGCGCCGCGTGGCGCTCGGCGAGCCGGTGGGCGGCCTCGCGGCCGCGGTTGACGACGACGACGTCCTCCGCCCCGGCGCGGCGCAGCGCGGCCACGCTCAGCGCGCCGAGCGCACCGGCGCCGACGACCACGGCAGGGCTGCCGGAGAGGGCGCCGAGGTGGTCGGTCGCCGCGTCCAGCGCGACACCGACCAGGTCGGCGGCGGCCCGGCCGACTCCCGTGGTGCTCTCCACCCGTTTTCCGGTGCGCAGCGCCTGCTGGAACAGGTCGTGCAGCACCGGGCCGGCGGTGTTGCGGCCGACGGCACGACCGTAGGCGGCGCGCGCCTGGCCGCGGATCTGGGACTCGCCCAGCGCCATCGAGTCCAGGCCGCACACGACCCGGAAGAGGTGCCCTACGGCGTCGGGGCCGCGGTGGGTGTAGATGAGGGTGCGGACGTCGTCGGCCAGGACACCGGTGACCTCGCTCAGCGCGCGGACGACCTCGCCGACGGCGCGTTCGGGCTGCTCGGACTCCAGGTAGACCTCGACGCGGTTGCAGGTGGCCAGTACGACGGTCTCGGCCTGGGCGGGGGAGTGGGCCAGCCGGTCGAGCAGCGTGTCGGCCTCGGGTGCCGTCAGTGCGAACCGTTCGAGTACCGACGGCCCGGCGGTGTGGTGGCTCACTCCGGTGACGACGACGGTCATCGCACGGGCCCGCCCGACCTGGCGGCGAGCCAGTCCCGTGGCCGCAGGAACTCGGCGAGACGTTCCTCCTCGCTGCCCGGCTGCGGAGTGACGTCGAAGCTCCAGGACGCCAGCGGCGGCAGCGACATCAGGATGGCCTCGGTGTTGCCCCGGCTCTGCAGCCCGAACTGGGTGCCGCGATCGTGGATGAGGTTGAACTCCACGTACCGTCCGCGGCGCAGCAGTTGCCACTGCCGCTCGCGTTCGCCGTAGGCGGTGTGCGCGCGCTGCCGGACGATCGGCAGGTAGGCGGGGACCAGGGAGTTCAGGCCGCGCTCGACCAACCGGTAGGCACGGTCCCAGCCGTCGGGTCCCTCGGGGTGCAGCCGGTCGAAGAAGATGCCGCCGACGCCTCGGGTCTCCCCCCGGTGGGGCAGGTAGAAGTACTCGTCGCAGCTCTTCTTCGCCTGCGGGTAGAAGTCCGGATCGAATGTGTCGCAGCAGTCCTTGAGGGTCTGGTGGAGGTGCGAGGCGTCCTCCGCGAAACCGTATGAGGGCGTCATGTCGGCGCCGCCGCCGAACCACCAGATCTCCTGACCCTCACCGACCTCGAAGTAGCGGAAGTTCGCGTGGAAGGCGGGCACCCAGGGGTTGCGCGGGTGCAGCACGGTGGACAGGCCGGTGGCGAAGAACCCGGCGTCGGGGTCGATGTCCTGCCGGTCGCTGATCGAGGACGGCACCCGGTCCCCGTGCACCGCCGAGACGTTGACCCCGGCGCGCTCGAACACCGGGCCGCCTTCCGATATCCGGGCCCAGCCGCCCCCGCCGCCGGGCCGTTCCCAGTCCCGCACGGTGAAGCGGGACTCGCCGTCGCACTCCTCGAAGGCCTGGATGAGCGCGGCCTGGGCGTCGAGCATCAGCGCCAGTACCTGGTCGCGATGGGTCGTCATGCGGACACCTTCTTGTCCTTGTCGACTTCCTTGTCCTTGTCGGCTTCCGCGTGCCGGTCGAACGCGTGCACCGTCTCGACGAGGCGCTGTACGTGGTCGACCGGCGTGTCCGGGCGGATGCCGTGGCCGAGGTTGAAGATGTGCGCTCCGCCGAGACCCTCCCGCAGCACGGCACGGGCCCGGTCGGCGAGGGCGTCGGGTCGGGAGACGAGAACGGCCGGGTCGAGGTTGCCCTGGAGCGTCCGGCCGGGCAGCGCCCGGCGGGCCACCGACAGCGGGGTCCGCCAGTCCACCCCGACGACCTCGGCGGGCAGGCCGGCGATCTGGTCGAGCAGGTGGTGCGCGCCCACCGCGAAGTAGATGCGCGGCACCGCGAGGTCGTCGAGGGCGGCCAGCACCCGTCGGGCGTGCGGCAGGCCGAACTCGGCGTAGACGGCGGGGTCGTGGATGCCGGCCCAGCTGTCGAAGAGCTGCACGGTCTGCACACCGGCGGCGATCTGCATCCGCAGATAGTCGATGGTCACGTCGGTGAGCCGGTCGAGCAGCAGACGGGCGGCCTCCGGCTGGGCGTGCAGCCAGACCCGGAAGCCGGCGTGGCCGTCGGCGGAGCCGCCCGCGTCGACCAGGTAGGTGGCCAGGGTCAGCGGTGCTCCGGCGAAGCCGATGAGCGGCACCGGGCACTGCTCGCGTACGGCGCGTACGGCGTCGGCGACGAAGGGCGCGGTGCCCTCGGGACCCGGGACCCGCAGGCGCCGGACGTCGGCGAGGGTGCGCACCGGGTGGGCGACGACCGGACCGGGCGCGAACTCGATCTCCGCTCCCATGTCGGCCAGCGGCGTCATGATGTCGCTGAAAAGTATGGCCGCGTCGAGCGGGAACCGCCGTACGGGCAGCAGCGTGATCTCGGCCGTGACCTCGGGATTTCGGCACATCTCCCAGAAGGTGTACCGCTCTTTGAATGCATTGTATTCGGACAGGTATCGGCCGGCCTGACGCATGATCCAAATAGGCGCCCGCTGGGTGTCCTTACCCGAAGCGGCGTCGAGGAAAATACTCATCCCGAATGCTCAGCCCCCGTTATTTGAGTGTCCTCGGATTTATACCGTAGACAGTCTGTAAGGGGTCTTGTTTGAGTGTCAAGGCCGAGTCTAGGATCACTCGGGATTGGGGGTGGACCGATAAATGGAACACAAGAATCCGAGTCCTACCGGCGTCGTCCTGATGAACCTCGGAGGTCCCCGCACACTGCCCGAAGTCGGCCCGTTTCTACGGGAGCTGTTCGCCGACCGCGAGATCATCCAGCTGCCTGTGCAGTCCGCTCTGGGCCCGCTGATCGCCCGCCTGCGCACCCCGCGTCTGGAGCGGACGTACGCCCGGATCGGCGGCGGCTCCCCGCTGTACGACTGGACGGTCCGGCAGGGTGAGGGGATGGTCAAGCGGCTCGACGTGCTGAGCCCGCAGACCGCTCCGCACCGCTTCTACCTGGCCTTTCGCTATACCGAGCCGAACAGTGAGCAGGCGCTGCGGCAGATGGAGCAGGACGGCGTGCGGCGGGCCGTGGCGTTCTCGCAGTACCCGCAGTACTCCTGCTCCACCACCGGCTCCAGCCTCCATGACCTGTGGGCGTCCGCCCGGCGGCTGGAGATGGCGCAGATGTTCCGCTGGAGCGTCATCGACCGCTGGTCGACGCATCCGGCATATGTGCAGGCCATGGCCGCGAAGGTGCGCGAAGGGCTCGCGGATTTCCCGGAATCGGAGCGGGACGACGTTGTGGTGTTGTTCAGTGCTCATTCTCTTCCGCAGCGGGTGATCAACAAAGGGGATCCCTATCTGCAGGAAGTGGCGGGAACGGTCCGGGATGTCATGCGCGAGCTGGGAGAAAGCTATGAACACGCCCTGTGTTTTCAGGCGGACGTAGGACCCGTGACATGGCAGGGGCCGAATACGGAATCCGTGATTCACGCTCTCGGAAAACAAGGGCGACGCAATGTCCTGATAGTGGGAATCATTTTCACCACGGATCATCTGGACACGCTGTCGGAGATAGACATCGAATTCGCCGAGGCCGCCGAGAAGGCGGGAGTCACCAGATTCCGGCGGGCGCCCGCGCCCAATGACGACCCGCTCTTCCTGGACGGCATGGCCCAGGTGGTGGCCGACCATCTCGCCTCCGAGGCGGTCTGCGGACCGCAGTTCGCGCTGCGCTGTGCGGGCTGCGTCGACCCCGCGTGCCGGGAGATCCTCAACCCGGCCGACGAGGACCGGCGGCCCTCGCCGGACCTGTCGCGGTGAGCGGCGCGCGGGAACACGTCGTCGTCATCGGTGGCGGTGTCACCGGGCTGACCGTCGCCTTCGAACTCCTCACCGGGCGGCCGGGGACGGACGTGACGGTGTTCGAGGCGGAGTCGGCCGCCGGCGGCAAGATCGCCGGCCACCGCGCCGACGGCTACACCGTCGACCTGGGGCCCAACGGCTTCCTGGACAACGGCACCGACACCCGCGCCCTGGCCGACGCCCTCGGCCTCGGCCCCCGGCTCCGGCCGGCCGCGGACGCCGCCCAGGAACGGTACGTGCTGCGCGGCGGGCGGCTGTTGCCCCTGCCGCTCGGCGCGGGCGCCTTCGTCAGGAGCCCGCTGCTCTCGCCGGCGGCCAAGGCCCGGGTCCTGGCCGAACCGCTGATCGGCCGGGCGACCGACGAGGAGACCGTGTACGGCTTCCTGGCGCGGCGGTTCGGGCACCGGACCGCCGAACTCCTCGCGGCGCCCCTGGTCCACGGTGTCACCGCCGGCGACCCGCGGGTCACCAGCCTGGATGCGGCCTTCCCCCGCATCCGGGAACTCGAACGAGGGCGGCGCAGCCTGCTGCTCGCGGCCCTGCGGACCCGGCTGCGCCGGGCCACCGGACGTTTCGGGCCGCCGCCCCGGCTCACCAGTTTCGCCGACGGCGGGATGCGGGTGCTGGTGGACGGCCTGGAACGCCGACTGGGCGACCGGCTGCGGACCGGGCGGCGCGTGACCGGTCTGCAGCGTGATCCCGGGCGGGACGGCGGATGGCTCGTCGGCACGGCGGCCGACGGCCCGGTCCGGGCCGACCACGTCGTGGTCGCCGTACCCGCACCCGCCGCCGCGCGACTGCTGGCGCCGCTGCTGCCGCGTGCCGCGGAGACGCTGGCCGCCGTGCGGTATGCGCCGGTACGGGTGGTGTCCGTCGGCTACCGGCGCCGCGACCTGGCGACCGTACCGCGCGGATTCGGCCATCTGACGGCGTCGACGGAGCCCACCCGGATCCTCGGCGCCGTCTACGGCTCTGTCGTCTTTCCCGACAGCGCACCACCGGACGGGGTCCTGCTGAGGGCCTTCGCGGGAGGTGCCGAGGATCCGGAGTTCACCGCGCTCGCCGCCGACGAGGCCGTCGCCGCGGTGCACCGTGATGTCACCGCGCTGTTCGGCCCGGCGGCCGACCCGGTGTTCCGGCACGACCATGTCTGGCACGAGGGGATCCCGCAGTACGCGCCCGGTCACGGCGACCGCGTGCGCACGGTGCTGACCGAGGCCGCCGGGCTGCCCGGTCTGCACCTGTGCGGCAGCGCCTACCACGGCGTCGCGGTCAACGACTGCGTCCGCGACGCCCGCCGCGCCGCGGGCGAGGTGCTCGCCGCCCTCCGCGCGGCGCCCGGCCCATCCGTATCCGCAGGACAAGGAGACGCACCATGACCGACACGACCCAGGCCCCCACGGCGTCGGAAAACCCGGCCGCCGGTGACGGCGACGCCAAGCGGGAGCAGACCCGGCGGATGCTCCGCGACCGGCTGCGGCGCTACCTGGAACTGGAGGCCGAGCTCGGCCCGAAGGAGGCGACGGAGGTCCTGCTCGACGGCTACCCGGAGCGCCAGGCGGCCCGGATGGGGCCGCTGATCACGGGGTGCTCGCTCGCCGAGGGGTTCGGCAAGGCCCTGCCCCTGTTCGCGGCCATGGGCTTCCTGGAAGAGGCGGTCGACATCTCCACGGACGAGGAGGACGTGGTCATGGAGGTCTGCCGCACCTGCATGTGCCTGACCGCCGCCGAGGAACTCGGGCTCGACGAGCCGCGTCCGATCCTGTGCGAACTCGACTTCGAGGCGACCCGCCGCGCCTTCCCGCACCTGTCGATCGCAGGTCTGCGACAGCAGACCGAGGGGCACCACGCGTGCGTCTTCCGGTACGCGCGCCCGCGCACGTCCGAGGAAGCGGGCCCGGCCGGCAACGGTCAGCCGGACGGCTCCGGGCGCGGCTGACACAGCCCGGACTCGACCAGCAGCAGCAGATCGGCGGCGATGGCGTCGACCGGCGCGTCACCTCTCAGCACCTGTTGCCGGGTGGCCGACAACAGGTGCATGACGAGTTCGGCGTGCCGGTCGGGGTGCACCCGCTCGCTGATCACACCCTCGCGGCGGCCACTGTCCAGCACGTCCGACAGCAGGGCGCGCAACCGGTCCGTGTGCGCCGTCATCCGCTCCCGGATGGCGGGGCTGATGCCGAGCGCCTGCAACTGGAGGGCCGCCGAGCGCCGCTCCGGCTGGGCGAAGTACTCCAGATGGGCCCCCAGGAACGCCTCAAGGCCGGCCCGGGCACCGGTCACCCCGTCCAGGCGCTCACGCAACTGCCCGTAGAACCGGTCGACCTCGTCGCTCACCACCGACAGCAGGGCGTGCTCGACGTCCTTGAAGTAGTTGTACGCCGTGGCCCTGGACACGCCCGCGCGTTCCGCGATCTTCGACATGGTGGTGCCGGCCAGCCCCTTCTCGACCGCGATCTCCACCGCTGCCTCTCCGATGGCCACGCGCAGCCGTTCCTTGTGTACGGCCACCATCCGGCTCCATTCGGAACCGGATCGGTCGGAATTCGCTCCATGTCGGTCGGTCTCCATCACAAACCCTTTGGTCACTGTGTCCAAGCCTTGACGCCTGGCCTAGTATCTGGCACTTCTGTTGGACCACAGAGTAGACCCGGAATGCGGTGGTGCCCGTGCGGAGCGAAGCGGATACAGGGCACACGCCCGGTCGGAAGGCCGAGCAACCGCCCGCGCCCTCCCCGGGCGGCGGCAGGCCCCGCCTGTTGCTGTGGCTCGTGGTCGTCGCCTGGCTCCTGGCGGCGGGTCTGCTGAGCCCCTTCCAGAGCAAGCTGCAGAACGTCACGAGCAACGACGCCGCCGCCTTCCTGCCCGCCTCCGCGCCGTCCGCGCAGGTGTCCCGCCTCCTCGCCCAGCGCTTCCCCGACGGCGACACACTGCCGGCACTCGTGGTCCAGCGGCGGGCCGGCGGACTGACCGCGGCGGACCGCAGGTCCTTGCTCGCCCAGACCGCGCGGCTCGACGCCGTCCCCGGCACCCGGACGCCCACCGCCCCCTTCACCGCCGACGGCCGGCCGGTACCCGGGCTGGTCTCGGCGGACGGCTCGGTCGCCGTGACCGTCGTCCCGGTCACCGCGACCGGCGGTCACCAGGTCCGCGACACCGTCGACGCCGTGCGCGCCGCGCTGAGTCCACCGTCCGGCGTGCGGACTTACGTCTCCGGTCCGGCCGGGATCAGCGCGGACGCCATCGCCGTCTTCAGCGATGTGGACTTCCGGCTGCTGGCGGCGACCGCCGCCCTCGTCCTGCTGCTGCTCCTGTTCGTCTACCGGTCGCCGCTGCTCGCGGTCGTCCCCCTCGTGGTGGTGGGCTTCGCCTACGTGTTGGCCGCCGGGATCGTCTACGCGCTGGCCGCGCACGCCGGGCTGCTGATCAACAGCCAGGCCACCTCCCTGATGCTGATCCTGATGTTCGGCGCGGGCACCGACTACTGCCTGCTGATGACGGCCCGCTACCAGGAGGAACTCGCCGCGGACCCGGCCGCCTGGCCGGCCCTGCGCCGAGCCGTGCGCCGCGTGTGGCCCACGATCTTCTTCAGCGGCCTCACGGTCATGGCCTCGCTGTCCGCGCTGTTCGCCGCCCGGCTCGGCTCCACCCGGGTGCTGGGCCCGGCCGGCCTCATCGGCACCGCCTGTGTCCTGCTGTCCACCTTCACCCTCATGCCCGCGCTGCTGGTGCTCCTCGGACACCGGGCCCTGCTGCGCCGGACCGCCGCATCGTCGCGGCCCGCGACCGGTCCGGTGCGCCGCGCCTGGGAACGCACGGCAGGGGCGGTGCTGCGCCGGCCGTGGTGGGCGACGGCCGCCACCCTGCTGTTCTTCGCCGTGGGCGCGACCGGAGTGAGCCGGGCCGTGGACGACATGAGCCTGCTGCACGCCTTCCGCGAGCCGACCTCGTCCGCCGCCGGGTACCGAGTCCTCACCGACGCCTTCCCGGCCGGCACCGCGGCCCCGCTCACGGTCGTCGTGGAGCGCGCCGACGGTCCGCTGCGTACCGCCGATCTGACCGGCGTGGCCGCCCGGGTGCGTACCGTGCCCGACATCGCCTCGGCCGCCCCACAGCCGGTGCGCTCCACCGACGGACGGGCCGGCCGGCTGCAGGTCGTGCTGGACACCGACCCGTACGACGCCACCGGCCTGGACCGGGTCGCGGGCATCCGCCACGCCCTGTCCTCCGGGCTGCCGTCCGGGGTGCGGGCCGTAGTGGGCGGCGACCCTGCCGTGCAACTGGACACCAAGCAGGCCGCCGACCGCGACCTGCGCGTCCTGGTGCCGCTGATCCTGGCGATCATCATGGTGGTGCTGGTGGCGCTCCTGCGCGCCGTGGTGGCGCCGCTGTACCTCATCGCCACGGTGATCGTGTCCTTCTTCGGCGCCTTCGGGATCTCGCTCTACGTCTTCCGTGACCTGCTGGGGCAGCACGGGGTCAACCCGGTGGAGCCCACCTTCGCGTTCCTCTTCCTGGTCGCCCTCGGCGTCGACTACAACATCTTCCTCATGGCGCGGGTCCGCGAGGACGCCCGCACCCACGACACCCGCACCGCCGTGCGCACCGCCCTGCTCAGCACCGGTTCGGTGATCACCAGCGCGGGCCTCGTCCTGGCTGGCACCTTCTCGATCCTGATGATCCTGCCCCTGGTGATGCTCTTCCAGCTCGGCTTCACCGTGGCGCTGGGCGTACTGCTCGACACGGTCCTGGTGCGGGTGGTCCTCGTACCGGCGATCACGTACCTGCTGGGCGAGAAGGCATGGTGGCCCGCGCGGCGGACGGCACCGACCGCGGCGCCGGCGCCTCCCTCCCCGCTCCGACCGCGAAGGAGCCGACCCCGGCCATGACCGAATCCGAAACCGTCGTCCCGGAGCGCCCCGCCGTTCCCCGCACCGCCTGGACCCGGCTCGCCGTGTGCACGGCGATCGCAGCCCTGCTCCAGGCCGACGGCACCATCGTCACCGTGGCCCTGCCGTCCGTCGGCTCCGCGTTCGGCATCTCCGCGCACACCGCGTCCTGGCTGCTGACCGCCTACTTCGCCGTGTACGCCCTCGGGCTCTTCCCCGGCGGCCGGCTCGTGGACCGGTTGGGTCCCGGCACCGTGGCCCTGGCCGGACTGACCCTGTTCTGCGCGGGCACCCTCGTGGGCGCGCTGGCCGGCTCCTTCGAGGTGCTCGTCGTCTCCCGGGTGCTCCAGGGAGCGGGCGCGGGCCTCGCCAGCCCGGCCGCGCTGGCCGGCGCGGTGGCCGGCTTCCCCGCCGAACGGCGCGGTACCGCACTGGGCATCTGGGGAGCGGCCTCGGGCCTGTCCAACCTGGTGGGCCCGCTCCTGGGCGGGATCCTCACCGAGGCCTGGGGGTGGCGCGCCAACTGGTGGGCGCTGCTGCCGCTGGGCCTGCTGACGGCCCTCTCCGTACTGCGCTGGGTACGACCCGCGGCGGGGCCCGAGCCGCGTGAGCGCGCCGGGGAGGGGCCGGGCGCGCGCCCCTCGACAGCCGCGGTACGGGGAGCCTCCGTGGTCGCCGCCCTCACCTTCGCGACGATGATCGGCACGTTCTTCCTGATCGAGCAGTACCTCCAGGACGCCGTGGGCTACGGCGTCCTGGAGGCCGCGCTCGCCCCCATGGTGCTGGCCCTGTGCATCGGTGCGATGGGTCCGGTCGCCGGGCGGCTCACCGACCGGTTCGGCGAGCGGATGCCCGCGGTCGCCGGGTTCCTCGCCTGTGCCATGGCCTTCGCGGGGTACGCCCTGCCCGGCACACCGCTGCACGGGCCCTGGCTGCTGCCCGGCGGCCTGCTGCTCGGCTCGGGGCTCGGGCTGCTGTTCCCCTCGACGTCCCGGCTGGCGCTGAACTCCGTACCCCAGCGGCTGCACGGCCGTGCGTCGTCGTACCTGTCCTTCGGCCGCCTGGCGGGCGCGGCCTGCGGCGCGGCCCTGGCCGGACTGGCGTTCCGCGACGGAGTGACGCCGGGCCACCTCCGTACGGCGCTCACCGGCGGGCTGCTGCTGGCCGTCCTGGGCGCCGCGCTGGTCCTGCTGTGGTTCCGCCGCCCGACACCGGCCGACGCCACGCCGAACTGACGGCGATCACCCTCGGTTAATATGCTCACTTCATGCCGGAGGCCGGAACCAAGGGGCCGACCCGTGGATTGCAAGGCTGAAGAGTGGGGTGGCCCGACCAGATGCTGAGAGAGGTCACCGCGACCCGCTACATCGAGCCCCTGCGGTCCGGCGGTTCCGTCCCCGGAGTCGTCGAGGCCGACGACCTCGGTACGTACGTCGTGAAGTTCACCGGCTCCGCGCAGGGCCGCAAGGCGCTGGTCGCCGAGGTGATCGTCGGGGAGCTGGCCCGTGCCCTGGGGCTGCGCTTCCCCGAGCTGGTGCTCGTGCACTTCGACCCGGAGATCGCCGACGAGGAGCCCCACCAGGAAGTACGGGACCTGCACGGCGCGAGCGCCGGCCTGAACCTCGGGATGGACTATCTGCCGGGCGCCCAGGACTTCACCCCGGAGGTCGCCGCGCGCTGCACGGTCGACCCGCTGGAGGCCGGGAAGATCGTCTGGCTCGACGCGCTGACCGTCAACGTCGACCGCACGGTGCACAGTTCGAACCTGATGATCTGGCCCACGCTCGGCATCGCACCCCCGCGCCTGTGGCTCATCGACCACGGCGCCGCTCTCGTCTTCCACCACCGCTGGGACGCCGCCGACCCCACGAGGGCCTACGACTTCCGCCACCACGCCCTCGGCCACTACAGCCCCGAAACCCGGGCCGCCGACGCAGAGTTGGCCTCCAAGGTGACCGAGGAACTGCTGCGCCGCATCGCGGCCGAGGTGCCGGACGCCTGGCTGGCCGAAGAACCGGGCTTCGCCACACCCGACGCCGTACGGGAGGCGTACGTCGCCTACCTCCACGCGCGCGTGAAGGCGTCCGCGGCCTGGCTCCCCACCGACTTCCCCAGCCGGGAGGAACGCGCCGCCGAGGATGCCCTCCGCGCGGCGAAGACACAGCAGGGCCGCCCGAGTTGGCTCAAGCGGGTCCCCGACCTGCACGGCAAACCGGCGGCGGAACAGGATTGGTCGGTACACCTCGGATGACGGGAAGACGACTCGGATGACCCAACGAGTTCAGATCGAATACTGCACCCAGTGCCGCTGGCTGCCCCGCGCCGCCTGGCTGGCGCAGGAGCTGTTGACCACCTTCGAGACCGAGTTGACGGAACTGTCCCTGAAGCCCGGCACCGGCGGTGTCTTCGTCGTCCGCGTCAACGACGAGGTCGTGTGGGACCGCCGCGAGCAGGGCTTCCCGGAACCCACGGCCGTGAAGCAGCTCGTACGCGACCGAGTGGCCCCGGACAAGTCCCTGGGCCACTCGGACAAATGACGGTGTGTCAGCCGTTGAGCTGCTCGTACGCCGGCAGGGTCAGGAAGTCCGCGTAGTCGTCGTCCAGCGCGACCTCCAGGAGCAGGTCGTGGGCCTGCTGCCAGTGCCCCGCGGCGAAGGCGTCCGCACCGATCTCGGCGCGGATGTTCTCCAGCTCCTCGGCGGCAACCTTCCTCGCCAGCTCGGGAGTCGCCTTCTCGCCGTTCTCGAACTCGACGCCCGCGTTGATCCACTGCCAGATCTGCGAGCGCGAGATCTCGGCGGTGGCCGCGTCCTCCATCAGGTTGAAGATGGCGACCGCACCGAGCCCGCGCAGCCACGCCTCGATGTAACGGATGCCCACCTGAACGGCGTTGACGAGCCCCGGGTACGTCGGCTTGGCGTGCAGCGAGTCGACGGCGATCAGGTCGGCGGCCTTGACGTCGACGTCCTCGCGCAGCCGGTCCTTCTGGTTCGGCTTCTCGCCGAGCACCGCGTCGAAGGAGGCCATGGCGATCGGCACCAGGTCCGGGTGGGCCACCCAGGAGCCGTCGAAACCGTCCCCGGCCTCACGGTCCTTGTCCGCTTTGACCTTCTCGAACGCGACCTTGTTGACCGCCTCGTCACGACGGGACGGGATGAACGCCGCCATGCCGCCGATCGCGTGCGCCCCGCGCTTGTGGCAGGTACGCACGAGGAGTTCGGTGTACGCCCGCATGAACGGGGCCGTCATCGTCACCGCGTTGCGGTCCGGGAGGACGAACCTGGGCCCGCCGTCACGGAAGTTCTTCACGATGGAGAACAGGTAGTCCCAGCGGCCCGCGTTCAACCCCGAGGCGTGGTCGCGGAGTTCGTAGAGGATCTCCTCCATCTCGTACGCGGCGGTGATCGTCTCGATCAGCACGGTCGCGCGGACGGTGCCCTGCGGGACGCCGACGTAGTCCTGCGCGAAGACGAACACGTCGTTCCACAGCCGGGCTTCGAGGTGCGACTCGGTCTTCGGGAGGTAGAAGTACGGACCCTTGCCGAGGTCCAGCAGCCGCTGCGCGTTGTGGAAGAAGTACAGCCCGAAGTCCACGAAGGCGCCCGGGACTTGCTCGCCGTCGACCAGGAGGTGCCGCTCGTTGAGGTGCCAGCCGCGCGGCCGCATCACCACGGTCGCCAGCTCGTCCTCGGCCTTCAGGGCGTACGACTTACCGGAGTTGGGGTCGGTGAAGTCGATCGCGCGGGTGTAGGCGTCGATCAGGTTGAGCTGGCCCGTGACGACGTTCTCCCAGGTCGGCGCGGAGGCGTCCTCGAAGTCCGCGAGCCAGATCTTCGCGCCCGAGTTGAGGGCGTTGATCGTCATCTTGCGGTCGGTGGGGCCGGTGATCTCGACCCGCCGGTCGTTCAGGGCGGCGGGGGAGGGGGCCACCTTCCAGGAGTCGTCGGCGCGGATCGCGGCGGTCTCCGGGAGGAAGTCGAGGGTGGAGGTGCGGGCGATCTCCGCGCGGCGCTCGGCCCGGCGGGCGAGGAGTCCGGCCCGGCGGGGCGTGAACCGGCGGTGCAGCTCGGCCACGAAGGCGAGGGCCTCGGGAGTGAGGACCTCGTCCTGCCGGGGCAGGGGTTCGGCGTCGACGACGACCGGCGAGGACGGCGCTGGTGCGGACATGAACTGTCACTTCCTTCAGCGAGCGAGGCACCGGGTGCCAGGTGACCCGGGTGGGACGGGGAGCACCCGAGGGGCCGTCGGGCGCTTCTGAACAGTGGATACTAGTTTCCTCATCGTGGAAGTTCAATGGTTTGTTGACGTCGAGATTCTCCGGATCAAGCCAAAGTGGCGCTCAGTGCCACTCCGCTCACTCAAGGTGGACGAGATCCGCCTCAGTGTCGATGTCGTACGGCTCCGCCGCATCCCCGCACTCGACGAGCGTGACCGCGTCCGCGTGCGCCTTGAGGTACGCCCGCGCCCCCCGGTCCCCGGTCGCGCTCTCGGCGATACCGGCCCAGTGCGCGGCCCCGAACAGCACCGGATGTCCGCGTACCCCGTCGTAGGCGGCCGAGACGAGCGAGTCCTCGTCCGTGAACCCGGCCAGCACCCGCGCCACCGCCTCCGCGCCGATCCCGGGCTGGTCGACGAGCGACACGAGCGCCGCCCGCGCCCCCGTACCCGCGAGCGAGTCGAGCCCCGCCCGCAGCGAGGACCCCATCCCCTGCTCCCACTCCGGGTTCTCCACGAGCACGCACCCGGCCAGCTCCGCCCGCTCCCGTACGGCGTCGGCCTGCGCCCCCAGGACCACGTGGACGCGGGTGAGGCCGGCCGCGCGCAGGACCCCGACCGCGTGCTCCACAAGGGGCCGCCCCCGGTGTCGTAGCAGTGCCTTGGGCCGCCCGCCGAGCCGCCGGCCGCCGCCCGCGGCGAGCAGCAGCCCGGCGACCTGGTCTTCGTTTCGCGTCATACGTCCTGCATACCTGACCGGGCGGCGACCGCAGGGAATCCTCAGACTTAATTTCGGTCCGTGGAGTGGCGCACCCCGCACCGGGTGGCGTTTACTGGCCCGCGTCCCTCGGCGCCCGACCAGTGTTGCGGGGTGCGCGTGGCGGGATCACAAAGTTCTTGCGCACGAAGACGTGCGAGGGGGGAGAGCTGTGTTGCGGAGCTTGGGGCAGAGGTCATTGACCGGCAGTGACGAGGATCCGAGGGTGGCGGAACTGCGGACCGCGGTGTCCCGGTTGCGCCGCGAACTGGCCGCGCATCCGGCCGAGTTCCCCGACCGTGTCATCGCCGAGGACGAACTCGCGGCGCTGGCCGCGATGACCATCGACGGCACCCCCGAAATCCCGCGCCTGCGCCGCTCGTTGCTGCTGATCGCCGGTGCGATCGGTTCGGTGAGCGCACTCACGAGGGGGCTGACGGACGTACGCAACGCGGTGGACCTGTTCGGTCAACCCCGGGGTGGGCAGGGCTAGTTCACGACAGCGGGCGCGACGGGAAGGGTCCCCGGTAGCCCGTGTCCCCGGCCCGGTCCTCGAACTCCTCGCACAGCCAGGTCTCCTGGACGGACTCGGTGTGTTCCTGCCAGGTCTTGAAGATGCCCCGTGGGCCGTGCTTGCCGTCGACCTGACGGTAGAGGTCCTTGGCGTCACGGAAGCACGCGAGCGCGGCCATCAGTCCGTGGCCGGCGGGGTGGTAGTCGGACCAGGCGCACGAGACGCACGCCTTGAGTCGTGAGCCTGGCGGCAGGCGGCGCTGGACCTCGTTCAGCGCGTCCTCGAAGTCGTCATGGCCTTCTGCGCTGCGGTACGCGTGCCCGTCCAGGCGCAGGGTGGTCGTCAGCGTCTCCGTGTCCAGGCCCCTGCCCGGTCCGGCGGGCGCCCCGAGCCGCAACGCACAGTCCAGCACCGCCGTACGCACGCCCTGTCCCTCGACCGTGACGGACATCGGCACCTCCCACTCCAGGAGGCAGGAGCACAACGCCCCGTCGAAGAAGGTGAACGGAGCCTCCGGTGGCTCGCCGCCGAGCGCGCCGAGGTCGTCCATGCTGTCGCCCTCGAAGCGAACGCCCCGGATCGTCGTGCGGATCGACTCCCGGCCGTCCGACTCGAAGACGACGGCCTCGTTGCCGTGCCGGTCGGTGTACCGGCCCGGCCAGAACTGCGGGGCGCTCACGCGGGGTTCTGGCTGGCCAGTGCCTCCGACAGTTCGCCGGCCACCTGCTGGAGCACCGGCACGATCTTGTCGGTCGCCGACTCGGTGACCCGGCCCGCCGGGCCGGAGATCGAAATCGCCGCCGCCGTGGGGGAGTTGGGCACGGACACGGCGAGGCAGCGGACGCCGATCTCCTGCTCGTTGTCGTCGAGCGCGTAGCCGAGGCGGCGTACGTCCTCCAGTGCCGCGAGGAAACCGTCGGGCGTCGTGATCGTCTTCTCGGTGGCCGCGGGCATGCCGGTCCGGGCGAGCAGCGCGCGGACCTCGTGGTCCGGGGTGTTGGCGAGCAGGGCCTTGCCGACGCCGGTGGAGTGCGGCAGGACGCGCCGGCCGACCTCGGTGAACATGCGCATCGAGTGCTTGGACGGCACCTGCGCGACGTACACGATCTCGTCGCCGTCGAGCAGCGCCATGTTCGCCGTCTCGCCGGTCTCCTCGACCAGCCGGGCGAGGTAGGGGCGGGCCCAGGTGCCGAGCAGCCGGGACGCGGACTCGCCGAGGCGGATCAGGCGCGGGCCGAGCGCGTACCGCCGGTTCGCCTGCTGACGGACGTAACCGCAGACCACGAGCGTGCGCATCAGGCGGTGGATGGTGGGGAGCGGCAGGCCGCTGCTCGCGGAGAGCTCGCTCAGGCCGACCTCACCGCCCGCGTCGGCCATCCGCTCCAGCAGGTCGAAGGCGCGCTCCAGGGACTGGACACCGCCCGTGGTGGACTTGGTGGAGTCGGTGCTGCTCACGCTGGACGGCGGCACGGCGCGTTCCTTTCGGCACGGGCGGGAAGGGCTGAAGCCTACCCGGGGGTCGGTTGACTCCCCGCCTGTGCGTAGCTACGTTCTGCTTGCCGGAAGTTTAATTCCGCTTTGTGGAAACGTCCAGAGTGTGCGCGTGAGGCGCATCGTGGAGATGTGTGCCCTTGACGGTACGGGAGCGGGAGTGAAGACTCCTTCAACAGAACGTTGAATTCCGTTACGTGGAAGTAAATCCCGTTTCCCGGAAGTAACGGAAGTGACGACGGCGGCAGAGAGAGGGGTCCGGGTGTCCGACGCTGAACTGGTGGTGCGCTCCACACGTGTCATCACTCCCGAGGGGACACGCGCGGCGGCGGTCGTGGTCGCCGGGGGAAAGATCACGGCCGTCCTCCCGTACGACGCCCAAGTCCCGTCCGGGGCACGGTTCGAGGACTTCGGTGACGACGTCCTGCTGCCCGGCCTGGTCGACACCCATGTGCATGTGAACGACCCCGGCCGCACCCACTGGGAGGGCTTCTGGACCGCCACGCGCGCGGCGGCGGCCGGCGGCATCACCACGCTCATCGACATGCCGCTCAACTCCCTCCCGCCGACGACGACGGTCGACAACCTCCGTACGAAGCAGCAAGTCGCCGCGGAGAAGGCCCACATGGACGTCGGCTTCTGGGGCGGCGCCCTGCCCGACAACGTCAAGGACCTGCGCCCGCTGCACGACGCCGGTGTCTTCGGCTTCAAGGCGTTCCTGTCCCCGTCCGGCGTGGACGAGTTCCCGCACCTGGACCAGGACCAACTCGCCCTGTCCCTGGCCGAGATCGCCGGTTTCGACGGCCTGCTCATCGTCCACGCGGAGGATCCGCACCACCTCGAAGCGGCCCCGCAGCAGGGCGGCCCCAAGTACGCCGACTTCCTCGCCAGCCGCCCGCGCGACGCCGAGGACACGGCCATCGCGGGGTTGATCGCGCAGGCGAAGCGCCTCAACGCACGCGTGCACGTGCTGCACCTGTCCTCGTCGGACGCGCTCCCCCTCATCGCCGCCGCGAAGGCCGAGGGTGTCCGCATAACCGTCGAGACATGTCCCCACTACCTCACCCTCACGGCGGAGGAAGTCCCGGACGGCGCAAGCGAGTTCAAGTGCTGTCCGCCCATCCGGGAGTCCGCCAACCAGGACCTGCTGTGGCAGGCGCTGGCCGACGGCACGATCGACTGCGTGGTGACGGACCACTCACCCTCCACCGCCGACCTGAAGACCGACGACTTCGCCACCGCGTGGGGCGGCATCTCCGGCCTTCAGCTGAGCCTGGCGGCGGTGTGGACGGAAGCGCGCAGGCGCGGCCACGACCTGGCGGACGTGGTCCGCTGGATGTCCTCAAGTACGGCCGAACTGGCGGGACTTGACCAGAAGGGGGCCATCGAGGCGGGCCGCGACGCGGACTTCGCGGTCCTGGCCCCCGACGAGACGTTCACCGTCGACCCGGCGGCCCTCCAGCACCGCAACCGCGTCACGGCGTACGCCGGAAAGACCCTCAGCGGCGTCGTGAAGTCGACCTGGCTGCGCGGCGAACGCATCGTGCTGGACGGCGAGTTCACCGACCCGAAGGGCCAACTCCTGACTCGTACCCCCTGATTCACCCCCCGCACCCGCAGCGGCCTACGTCTGAAAGGCAGACCTTGTGACGGCGATACCCAGTTTCACCGGCGACGCGAACCCCTACGGAGGCGGTGACCCGTACGCGGACTACCGCACGGCCGACTTCCCCTTCACCCAGTACGCCAACCTCGCCGACCGGCAGTTGGGCGCCGGTGTCATCGCCGCCAACGACGAGTTCTTCGCCCAGCGCGAGAACCTCCTCGTGCCCGGGCCCGCCGAGTTCGACCCCGAGCACTTCGGCCACAAGGGCAAGATCATGGACGGCTGGGAGACCCGCCGCCGCCGCGGAGCCTCGGCGGACCACCCCTGGCCGACGGCGGAGGACCACGACTGGGCACTGGTCCGCCTCGGGGCCCCCGGCGTCATCAGGGGCATCGTGGTGGACACGGCCCACTTCCGGGGCAACTACCCGCAGGCGGTGTCGGTGGAGGGCACGTCGGTACCGGGTTCTCCGTCCCCCGAGGACCTGGTAGCCGATGACGTGAAATGGACCCCCCTGGTCCCGCGCACGCCGGTGGGCGGCCACGCGGCGAATGGTTTCTCCATCTCGACCGAACAACGCTTCACCCACCTCCGCGTCAACCAGCACCCCGACGGCGGCATCGCCCGCCTCCGGGTCTACGGCGAGGTCGTACCCGACCCCAACTGGCTGGCGGCGCTGGGCACGTTCGACGTGGTCGCCCTGGAGAACGGCGGCGCCGCCGAGGACGCGTCCAACCTCTTCTACTCGCCCGCGAGCAACACCATCCAGCCCGGCCGCTCCCGCAAGATGGACGACGGCTGGGAAACCCGCCGCCGCCGCGACCAGGGCAACGACTGGATCCGCTACCGCCTGGCGGCCCAGTCACAGATCCGCGCCGTGGAGATCGACACGGCGTATCTGAAGGGCAACAGCGCGGGCTGGGCAGCCGTGTCGGTACGGGACGGAGAAGACGGTGAGTGGGCGGAGCTCCTCCCGCGGACCCGCCTCCAGCCCGACACGAACCACCGCTTCGTCCTCCCCGCCCCGGCGATCGGGACGCACGCGCGCGTGGACATCTATCCCGACGGGGGGATCTCACGGCTGCGGCTGTTCGGGACGCTGACGGAGCAGGGGGCGGCGGCGCTGGCGGCGCGGCACCAGGAGCTGGGCGGCTGAGCCACCCCGTCAACGCTGGAGGGGCTGATTTTCAGCCCGTCCGGCGTTTGAGGACGAGGCCCTTCAGGCCGAAGCGGGGTCTGGGGGCGCAGCCCCCAGGGACGCGAGCCACATCGCACCTGCACGTACAGGGACGCGAGCCACAACGCACCCGCACGTACCCGGCCAACCGCCGGAGGCCTACGCCGAATGTCCGCCGTCCACCGCGAACTCCGCCCCCGTGACGTAGTCCGCCCCCGCCAGATACGCGACCATCGACGCCACCTCGTCCGCCGTCCCGAACCGTCCCAACGCCGTCATGGCAGCCTGGCCCGCCGCGTACGGCCCGTCCGCCGGGTTCATGTCGGTGTCCGTGGGCCCCGGGTGCACGATGTTCGCCGTGATCCCGCGTTCGCCCAGCTCACGGGCGAGCGCCTTGGTCAGCCCGATCAGCGCGGACTTGCTCGTCGCGTAGAGGGTTCCGCCAGGACCCGGCACCCGCTGCGTCATGCAGGTGCCGACCGTGATGATCCGGCCGCCGGACGCCATCCGCGCGGCAGCCGCCTGCGAGGTGAGAAAAACCCCGCGGACGTTCACCGCCAGGACCCGGTCCACGTCGGCGAGGGACAGCCCGTCCAGCGGGCCTAGCGCAGCCACCCCCACGTTGTTCACCAGTACATCGAGCCCGCCCAGCGCTTCCGCCGTACGCTCCACCGCACCCGCCGCCTCGGCGGCATCCGCGGAGTCCGCGCGCAGCGCGACCGCCCGCCGCCCCAGCGCCTCGACCCGCCCTACGATGTCCTCGGCCGCCTCCTTGCCGTCCACGTAGGTGACGGCCACGTCCGCGCCGTCCCGTGCCAGCCGCAGTGCCGTCGCCGCGCCGATGCCGCGGCTGCCGCCGGTGACCAGGGCGACCTTGCCGTTCAGGGTTTCGTAAGTCGTTGTCATGGGCTCCATCCCAGCGGTCGGCGCACCCGTGTGCTGGCGGCGAACGGACGCCGACCTCGCGCGGCCGGAACTGATTCCGCCACCTCCCGCGTTCTCCCCTCGTGACCCTTCAGCAAGAGATCGTCGGCAACGCCATGCAGATGGCGGTCGTCAACCTGAACCCCGGCCAGACTGTGTACTGCGAGGCCGGAAAGTTCCTCTTCAAGACGACGAACGTGACCATGGAGACCCGCCTCGGCGGCCCGTCGAGCGGCGGCCGGCAGCAGG
The DNA here is from genome assembly GCF_045162825.1 of Streptomyces prunicolor. NCBI lineage: Bacteria > Bacillati > Actinomycetota > Actinomycetes > Kitasatosporales > Streptomycetaceae > Streptomyces > Streptomyces prunicolor. Next base: position 8,875,785 of record NZ_CP108676.1, read on the forward strand.
GCGCGGGCGGCAGCGGCGGCATGGGCGGCATCCTGCGCCAGGCCATGGGCACCGCCATGCAGGTCGGCCAGCGCGCGCTCGCCGGCGAGTCGCTGGCGTTCCAGTACTTCACCTCCCAGGGCGGCGAGGGCACCGTCGGCTTCGCGGGCGTGCTCCCCGGGGAGATGCGCGCACTGGAACTGAACGGCACGCGCGCGTGGTTCGCGGAGAAGGACGCCTTCGTGGCCGCCGAGTCCACCGTCCAGTTCGGCATCGCCTTCCAGGGCGGCCACACCGGCATGAGCGGCGGCGAGGGCTTCGTCCTGGAGAAGTTCACCGGCCACGGCACGGTGATCATCGCCGGCGCGGGCAACTTCATCGACCTGAACCCGGCCGACTTCGGCGGCCGCATCGAGGTCGACACCGGCTGCCTCGTCGCCTTCGAGGAGGGCGTCCAGTACGGCGTCCAGCGCATCGGCGGCCTCAACCGCCAAGGCCTGATGAACGCCGTGTTCGGCGGCGAGGGCCTGTCCCTGGCCACCCTGGAGGGCAACGGCAGGGTCATCCTCCAGTCCCTCACCATCGAGAGCCTCGCCAACGCCCTGAAGAAGGCCCAGGGCGGCGACAAGCAGGGCCCGACCGGCGGCATGTTCTCGACCCACGCGGGCTGAGCTGCCGTAGCGAGGACCGAGAGTTGCCGTGGCGAAGACCGAGAGATGGCGTAGCGAGGACCGATGAGTTGCGGGGCCCCACGGGGTCTGAGCTGATGACATCATCCGCTCCCGCATCAGGAAGCAGGTACCCGACATGGGCAAGCTCGTCTCCACCCTCTTCGTCACCCTCGACGGCGTCTACCAAGCCCCCGGCGGCCCCGAAGAGGACACCCGCGGCGGCTTCGAGCACGGCGGCTGGAGTTTCGTCTACGGCGACGACGACTTCGGCCGCTTCGTGGTCGAGGTCTTCGACCGCTCCGGCGCCTACCTGCTCGGCCGCCGTACCTACGACATCTTCGCCGGGTACTGGCCGGACAAGACCGACCCCGCCGACCCGATCGCGGCCAAGCTGAACGCCCTGCCGAAGTACGTCCCCTCCGCCACCCTCACCGACCCCTCCTGGGCCGGCACCACCGTGCTCAGCGGCGACCTCGCCAAGGAGGTCAGCGACCTCAAGGAGCGCACCGAGGGCGAACTCCAGGTGCACGGCAGCGGCGCCCTCGTCCGGTCCCTCCTCGCGCTCGGCCTCGTCGACACGCTCCACCTGGTGACCTTCCCGGTCGTGCTCGGCAGCGGCCTGCGCCTGTTCCCCGAGGGCACCGCCCCCATGGCCTTCCGGCACACCGGAGGGCGCGTCACCAGCACCGGCGTCTCCATCCAGTCGTACGACCTGGCGGGCCGCCCGACCTACGGCTCGTACGCCGACGAGGACGCGGGAAACGCCTAGTCAGCGGGGATCCGCGCCGGTACGGTGATCGTTCCGTGTGGCAGCCACCGTCGTCTCCACCCCTTCGCCGGAGACCGGGAGAGCCGCCCCCATGTCCTCGATCGCCGTACCGCGCACCGCCCCGCCCCGCCGCGCCTGGTTCACCGACCTGCCCGTCCTACTGGTCGCGGTGGTCTGGGGCGCCAGCTATCTCGCCGCCAAGGACATCACCACCGCCCGCACGGTCCTCGCCGTCCTGGTCCTGCGCTTCGCCCTCGTCCTGCCCGTCCTCGCGGTCGTGGGCCACCGCGCGTTGCGCGCCCTGACGGCCGCCCAGTGGCGCGGCGCGGCCCTGCTCGGGCTGATCCTCGCCGGGATCTTCCTCCTGGAGACCTACGGCGTCGTCCACACCTCGGCGACCAACGCGGGCCTGATCATCAGCCTCACCATGATCTTCACCCCGCTCGCCGAGGCCGCCGTGACCCGCACCCGGCCACCCCGGGCCTTCCTCGGCGCGGCAGCCCTCTCCGTGCTCGGCGTGCTGCTGCTGACCCAGGGCGCGGGCTTCTCCCGCCCGTCCCTCGGCGACCTCCTCATGCTGCTCGCCGCCCTCGCCCGCACCCTGCACGTCCTCGCCATGTCCCGCACCAAGTCGGTCCAGGACGCCGACGCGCTGCCCCTGACCACCGTCCAACTCGCCACCGCCGTCGCGGTGTTCGCGATCCTGTCGACCGGCGCCGACACCACACCGTGGGCGACGGGCGCCGACTTCGGACCACGGGAGTGGGCCGGGCTGCTGTTCCTGTCCGCGTTCTGCACCCTGTTCGCCTTCTTCGTGCAGATGTGGGCCGTACGCCGGACCTCGCCCTCCCGGGTCAGCCTGCTGCTCGGCACCGAGCCTCTGTGGGCAGCCGCGGCCGGTATCGCGCTCGGCGGGGAGCGGCTCGGCGCGCTCGGGCTGGCAGGCGGTGTGCTCGTACTGGTGGGGACGGCATGGGGGCGCGGGGCCGCACGGTGACTCCCGGAAACGGAAGACTCAACGGCATCGGCCAGTCATCCGATAAATAGCCCGGAATATTCTTGAATCACCCCTTAAGTGGTCGTGATTCGGCTTAGAGGTCGGATCTTTTTGGCTGCACGCCCATTGCTTGTTCCTCGGCGTCTCATTAATTTACGAATTAATCCCGACCCTCTCGCCCGAGGAGTTCCGCCGTGCCTCCTTCCTCCCGTCGTGACTTCCTTCGCCTGACCGGTGTCGCCGGTGGCGGCCTCGCTGCCTTCGGTGGCCTGCCCCCGTTCGTGGCGCACGCCGACCCCGAGCGTCCCGCGCACGCGAACATCGTTCCGGAGAGCGAGGCCACCACCCTCTGGTACCGGGAGCCGGCCGACGAGTCGCGCGTCATCCAGGAGGCGCTTCCCGTGGGCAACGGCAGGATGGGCGCGCTGGTCGGCTGCGACCCCGCGGACGACTTCCTGTACATCACGGACGGTTCGTTCTGGACGGGCGGACGCAACGACACCCCCACCAGCGACGGACAACTTCCCTACGGCGCCGACGACTTCGGCAGTTTCGGACTGCTGGCCAAACTCCGGGTCACGTTGCCGGGCCACACCGCACAGGAGATCAGCGACTACCGGCGCAGCCTCGACCTGAGCAACGGTGTGGTGTCGGCGACCTATCGGCACCGCGGAGCCGGTTTCCGCCGGGAGATCTACGCCAGCCACCCGGACGACGTGATCGTGATCCGGCTCACCGGAGGCGGCAGCCATACCGGTGAGATCTCTCTGGAGGGCACCCACGGTGAGACCACGTCGGCCGACGGGAAACAGCTCTCGTTCGCCGCGACCCTGAAGAACGGCCTGCGATACGCGGCTTCGGTGACCGCTGTGAGCAGTTCCGGAACCATCAAGGCGGAGGACGGAAAGCTGTCCTTCTCGGGGTGCCGCGAGGTGCTGCTCGCCGTCTGCGCGGGTACCGACTACTCACCCGATGCCACCAAGGAATTCCGGGACTCGTCCGTGGTCCCCCTCACGGTGGCCCGTACGAAGACGGCCGCCGCGGCGAAGATCTCCGGCACCGCCCTGCTCGCCACCCATGTGGTCGACTACCAACGCCTCTACGACCGCTTCTCGATCGATCTCGGTAGATCCTCGGCGGTGCAGCGGTCGTTGGACTCGTGGTCGCGCATCGCCGTCAGATACACCGACGCCTCCACCCCGGACCCGGAGCTGGAGGCCGCCTACGTGCAGTACGGCCGCTACCTGACCATCACCGGGTCCAGGGACTGGCTGCCCATGAACCTCCAGGGGTTGTGGATCCACAACAACACCCCTGACTGGTACGCCGATTACCACACCGACATCAACGTGCAGATGAACTACTGGCTGGCCGATCCCGCCGGACTGGGCGACAACGCGGACGCGCTCGCCCGCTACTGCCGCTCCCAGCTGCCGGTGTGGACCGATGTGACCAGACGGCTCTTCAACAGCCCTGACAACCGTTTCCGCAACAGCTCGGGTGAAGTGGCCGGCTGGGCCGTCGCGTTCTCCACCAACATCTACGGCGGCAGCGGCTGGGCCTGGCACCCCTCGGGCAATGCCTGGCTCTGCGCCACGCTGTGGCGCCACTACGAGTACACCCAGGACCGCGAGTATCTGGAGACGATCTATCCGGTGCTGAAGGGAGCGGCCGAGTTCTGGAAGGCGCGGCTGATCACCACCACGGTGACCGATGCGGACGGTTCGTCCCACGAAGTCCTGGTGGACGACACCTCCTGGTCGCCGGAGCACGGACCGGACGGCAAGGGGAACACCTACGGGCAGGAGCTCGCGTGGGAACTCTTCCGGGAGTTCGCCGTCGCGGCCCGCGTTCTGGACCGCGACACGGACCTCGCCGCCGAGCTGGAGTCGATGCGGGCCAGGCTCTACCTCCCACGGGTCAGCCCGAAGAGCGGCTGGTTGGAGGAGTGGATGAGCCCGGACAATCTCGGTGAGACGACGCACCGTCATCTGTCACCGCTCATCGGATTCTTTCCCGGCGACCGGATCTCCGTCGACACCAGCCCGCGCGAACTGGTGGACGGCGTACGCGCACTCCTCACCGCCAGGGGAATGGACAGCTTCGGCTGGGCCTGCGCCTGGCGATCGCTGTGCTGGTCGCGGCTCAAGGACGCCGAAAAGGCCTACCAGCTCTATCTCACCGTGCTGCGCCCTTCGATGAACAACGGCAACGGGACCTCCGCGAACTGGTTCGACATGTACAGCCAGGGCAGTTACACGATCTTCCAGATCGACGCCAACCTCGGCGGCCCCACCGCCGCGCTGGAGATGATCCTCTACTCGAGGCCGGGAGTCGTCGAACTGCTTCCGGCGCTGCCGAAGGCCTGGTCGGCGAAGGGTTCCGTCACCGGGATCGGCGCCCGCGGCGGATTCACGGTCGATTTCTCCTGGCGGGACGGCAGGGCGACCACGGTGACGGTCCGGAGCGTCGGGGGGACGGAGACCGAGCTCCGCGCCGGAAAGGTGCGCAGGAAGATCTCCCTCAAGCCCGGGGCGTCCGTGAAGATCGACCTCTCCTGAGCGGCAACACACGGCGATGCGAGTCCGCGCGGGACTCGCATCGCCTGGCTGCGTACGGCTCCGTCGGTTCGGTCGGTGCCGTACGGCGGTGCTACTTGGTGGCGAGGAACAGGTAGTCGGCCGTGTAGGGGACGCGGGCGGTGGGCTGCTTGGCCGGGTCGCAGGTGCCGGCCGGGGCGACACCGCCGACGGTGTTGAGGCGTAGGACCGAGGTGGTCCTGGACAGGAGCCCCTCGCTCTTGCCGGTCTGCCGCGCGCGGAGCAGGAGTTGAGGGACGTTGCCCTTGCCGTTGTCGAACTTGTTGAGGACGGTGCCGGTCACCGAGGAACCGTCGGGTGCGATCCACTGCGGGGGACCGGCGGGGCCGTGCTGGGCGAAGCTGTGCTGGATGCCGCCCTGGAGGGTGGCGTCGACGTTGTCCTGGGTGAACGCGTAGGAGCCGTCGTCCTGCTTGGTGCAGGCGTAGATCTGGGCCCCCTTGACGACGCCGGCCAGGGACGAGTGCTGGATGGCGGCGGGCAGTGAGACGGCGCCCGGCAGCGCGACGGCCTGTCCGCGGACCGCGCCGCCCGGGAACTCGGCGGTGTGCAGGTTGAAGTAGAACTGGTCGGGATGCGCCTTGATGCTCCGCAGCAGGTCGGCGTTCTTGACCTTCACGGTGCCGAACACGAACGGCGTGCCGCCCTTCAGCTTCTCCATGAAGAACGGGATCTTCACGTCACCGTTGGTGCCCCGCGCACCCTGGTGGAGATGGGCCATGGTCGGGGTACCGATACCGGTCCACGCGAACGCGAAGGACACCTCGTCGCCCTGGATGCGCATGAGGGCCACCGCACTGCCGTCCTTGTCACCCACCGCCAACTTGCCCTTGACGGGCACCTCGTTGTCACCGGTGAGGATCGTGGTGAAGTACCGCGCCCCCGGGGCGTTCTCGGAGTAGCGGCCGATGGCACCCGCCGCCTGGGTCGCCCCTGCCGCCGGATGCGACACGGTGGCGTCGGCCGCACCGTCCACGCCGTTGCAGGCGGTCAGGAGCAGGGTGCCGGTGAGCGCCGTCGCGGCGATGGTCCCGAATCGCTTGAACTTCATGTGTCTCGTTCTCCCCGTGATGGCCGATCCGCGGCTGACCCGCGGTCGTTCTCCCTCCATCACGGGGCCCCTGTGACGATCCCTCAGCCGATGACACTCCTGAGACACGCCTGAGAAGGGACGGCATCACTGAGGACACGATCTCGACATTACGACGCTCACCGACGCGCTGTGAGCGGCAGGGCGCGTGCGGTGCCCTGCCCGGGGAGGGCGGACGGGACCCGCTCCAGGACACCGCCCGCGAAGACGTCGTACAAGGGCAGGGACTCCAGGTGGACGTAGCCGATGTGGCAGTCGCAGACGGCCAGCGGACACGCGCGCGGTCGCAGCGCCGCCCGGTAGGAACCGTCGTACAGGTTCCCCAGCTCGTCGCGGACGAAGTGGCAGCGGCGGACCGTGCCCGCGCCGTCGACCGAGATCACGGACTCGCCGGTACGGCACGGGAGTCCGGCGCTGCGGTGCGGGTGGCGGCTGTAGGGGAAGAGGGGGTCGAGCGCGGTCCAGTCACCGGCCTCCGCGTCGTCGTAGGTGTGTCCCTCGGCCGCGTTGATCCAGAGGTAGACGTGCGGGGGCAGGTCCTCGCGGAGCCGGCGGGCCGCTGCCAGATGGCCGGGCAGTCCGACCACGCCGACGCTGAAGCGCACTCCGCGATCGGCCAGTTCACGGCACTTGGCGAGGAAACGGTCGTACGGGGTCTGGCCCGGGTGGTACGTGCACCACAGGGCGAGTGTGTCCAGGTCGGCCTCGGCGAGCCAGCCCGTCCGGCAGCTCAGGTTGGTCTGGATCGCGACCCGGCGCACATGCGGCAGCCGGGACAGCTCGGTGAGGGTGCGGCGGTACCAGGAGCGGACCAGACCCTCGCCCCACGGTGTGAACAGGAGCGACAGGTCGTCCTCGCTGTCCGTCGCCCACCGCGCGAAGCGCTCCAACTCCGCCCGATCCGCGCGGAGTTGGGCGGTCGAGTCGCGGCGCTTGGCGAACGGGCAGTAGGGGCAGTCGTAGTCGCAGGACGCGAGCGGCCCCCGGTACAGGACAGTGAGATCCATGACGGTCCGTCACTTCCGTTCGTAGGCGGCCATCGCGGACCGCACCTCGGGGGAGAACAACTCCGGCCCCACGGCGTCGGAATGGGCCAGACCCTCGGGGGTGAGTACGAGCGACTCGCCCGCCGTGTCCGTCAGCCAGCCGCGCCCGGCCAGCCGGTCGAGCTCCGTCCCGAAGTCGTCGTCGGGTGAACTCCCGAAGCGGGCACGGTAGTCGGCGACGGACAGCCCCTCGGCCTGGAGGAGGGACTGCAGGAGATGACGGCGACGCGCCTCGTGTCCGTCCACGCGGTAGCCGACCTCCGCGTGCGCGAAGTCGGTCGTCGTGACGTAGTCGTCGATGATGCCGCGGATCTCGTGCATGCCGACCGCGTAGTCGAAGGAGTAGTGCAGCGCCGACGTGTACGAGCGGGCCCCGCAGCCGAGCCCGATCATGCCGTCCGTCTGGCAGGCGTAGTCGTCGGTGCCCTGGGGCGGGGCGTCGGCCCGGCGGAACATCCGCATCGACTGCTGGACATAGCCCCGCGCCAGGAGGTGGTCACGCCCCGCCCGGTACAGCCGCAGCCGCAGTTCGTCCCACTCCGGGTCGGTTCCGGCGTCCTCCTGGTGCCGGCCGAGGCCGGTCAACGGGCGGACGTAGAGCGGGTACAGGTACAGCTCCTCGGGCCGCCAGGCCAGGGCCGCGTCCAGCGAGGCGCGCCAGGTCCGCTCGGTCTGGCCGTCGATGCCGTAGATGAGGTCGATGTTGAGCACCGGGATGGTGGTGTCCCGGATCCGGCCGAGCGCGGCCTCCACGTCGGCACGGCGCTGCGGGCGTACGGCGGCCCTGGCCTCGGAGTCGACGAAGCTCTGGACGCCCAGGCTGAGGCGGGTCGCGCCGCGCTCCGCGAGGACGGCGAGCCGGTCGGCGGTGGCCGTGGCGGGCGAGGCCTCCACGGAGAGCGGGACCGCGCGCAGGTCGGCGCCCATACGCCGCTCGGCGAGGTCGCACAGGCGCTCCAGCTCGGACGCGGTGAGGAAGGTCGGGGTGCCGCCGCCGAACGCCGCGGTGGCGAAACGCACCGGCTCCGCGTCGCCGAGTGCCGCCCGGACGGCGTCCGCCTGCCGTTCCAGGGCGTCCAGATAGGCGCCGGTCAGGCCGTCCGGGGCGCCGATGCGGGTGAAGAGGTTGCAGAAGCCGCAGCGGACCTCGCAGAACGGTATGTGCACATACAGCGAGAGAGCGCTTCGGTCCTGCGCCGCCCACAACTCCCGCAGCGCGGGCCGGTCTTGGAGGCGGCGGTAGGCCGTCTTGTGTGGATACGCGTACACGTAGTGCTGGTAGGGGCTGGTCTGTTGGGCGGTGGTCATCGGGCGGCCTCGGCGGGGTCGAGGAGGAACTGGGCGTACGGCACGGTCCACACGGACTCGTGGCCCAGGCGGTGGCCGGTGTAGCCGTCGTCGCCGTAGGCGGTGCCGTGGTCGGAACACACGATGACGAAGCAGGGGCGCCGGGAACCCGCCGCGGCGAACAGCCGCCCGATGTGCCGGTCGACGTACTCCAGCGCGGCGGCGTGCGTCTCCCGGGTGTCGCCCGCCTCGCGGGTCGCGCCCGGCAGGTGGAACCAGTTGGGCTGGTGCAGTGCCGACACGTTCACGAACAGGAACAGGCGCTGTTCTGCGGGTAGTTGGCCCACCACCTGTTCCACGCGGTCGATCTGGTTCTCGAAGGAGTGCGGCGAGGTGACGCCGAACTCCTCCTCCCAGTGCGCTTCTTGGAACAGGCCGGGCAGTACGGAGCCCAGCGGACCGCGCCGGTTGAAGAAGCCCACGCCCCCGACGCAGACGGTGCGGTAGCCGGCCGCCGCGAGCCCGGATACGAGATCCGGGGTGTCGTAGACGAAGGTGCCCTCGGCGGTGGTCTCGCTGCCGGCGAAGCTCGCCGCGAACAGCCGTGGATGCGGGCCGGGTTCGGCCGGAGTGGGCAGGAACCCGGCGAAGATCGCCTGGTGCGAGGCGTAGGTGAAACTGCCCGGAGCGTGCCTCTTCTCCCAGTGTCCGCCGGGCAGATGGCGGGCGAGCTGCGGGATGCGCCCCTCGGCCGCCAACTCGACGGCCACGTCGTGCCGCAGCGTGTCGAGGGTGACCAGCAGGATGTCGTGGTCGCCGACGATCGCGTTCATGTCGGGCTCAGGCATGGGCTGTTCCTGTTCTGTACGGGTGACGCGGGCCGCTTCCGGCCGGTGCGCGCAGGACGGCCGCCACCTGCGCGCCGTAGGTGTCCAGACCCTCGGCGCCACTGCCGGGCAATCCCGTGAGCCGGGGCAGCAGGTCGCCGAAGGCGTTGACCTCGCCGACGAAGCTGCGACGCCAGTCCACGGCCGGCAGCAGGTCGACCCCGACGCACAGCGTGCGCGGGAAGCAGGACGCGGCGCGCTCGCACACGTCCAGGACGTCGGACCACCGGGCGCCCGCGGCGGTGACGGCCCGTCGGACGCCGTCGAGGTCGCCGCGGCTGCCGCCCAGATGCAGGTTGGTCAGCGGCCCGCGACTGGTGCGCACCACCGCGTGGGTGGCCCGGCCGGCCACGACGACCACCCGGAGATCCGCGGCCCGGCCCGCCTGGGAGGCCTTCGGCACCCAGCGTTCGAGATGCAGCCCGTCCGGCGCCAGCGCGTCCACGATGCGGGCGACATCCCGCTCGTCGTGATAGCGCCGCACCCGGAGGGAGTTGTGCAGCGCGCCGTCCGGACCGGTCTCGACGGATGTGGTCGCCCTGATCCGGCCGCCGCCGGCCGTCTCGACGGCGAGGACACCCGAGGCCGACGAACCGTGCGCGGGCTTGACGAACAGCCGGGGCATCCGGTGCTCGCGCATCAGCGCCCTTACGTCGTCCCAGCCGTGCACGCGCGCGCCGTGCGGACCCGACGTGGGGGAGTCCGGGACGGGCACCCCGGCCGTGTCCAGCACGGCGTGACACGCCCGCTTGTCGAACAGCGTCGCCAGGTCGTCCGGGTCGGCGAGGGGGATGCCGCCGCGCAGCGTGCGCAGCGCGGCGGTGAACCGCGCGTACCAGCGGGCCGAGCCCTCCACCCGGGTGGGGTCCGAGGCACCCCGCAGCAGCCGGTCGACCTCGGGGTTCTCGCCGGGGGAGTCGACCCGGACGAACTCGTCGGCGCCGAAGTCCGCTCCCCGTGCGCGCAGGACGTCCGCCCAGGCGACGACGCGGGGTGCGGGCAGCCCGGCCGCGCGCACGGCGTCCGCGAAGAGGGACACCCTGCGGTTCTCGGGGTTGCCGACCACCGCGAACCGGGGCCCGGTGCGGGCGGACGACGCGGCGGCGATCGGCCCGGCCGCGGTGGACGCGGTCACTCCCCGACGGCGACGTAGCGCCAGACCGTGCCGTCGTCCTCTGTGTCCTCGTCGGCGTCGTCACGGTCCAGGTCGACCTCCACACCCGCCGGCACCAACGTCTGCCGTACCCGCTCCGCGACGGCCTCGCTGAGGTAGTTGTGGTGCAGGTCCAGCTTCTTGAGGTGCGTCAGCGGCTGCCCGCTCAGCAGCGCTACGGCGCCCTCGTCGGTCAGCACGCCCATCGACAGGTCCAGCACCTCCAGGCGCTCCACCACCGGGGCGGCGGCGACCGCGGCGGCCACCGCGTCCTGCATCTCGCTGTTGCGCAGGGCCAGATGACGCAGGCGCGGCAGCCGCGCACCGGACAGGATCGGCTCCAGGTCGGCGGCCTCGCTGTCACCGCCGTAGTCCGGCGTGCCCAGCCACAGGTCGAGGTGCTCCAGGGCGGGCAGGTCACTGGCGCCGACGCCGCGCACGACCCCGACGGGCAGTCCGCCCGTCTCCGCCACCAGCCGGCGCAGCGCACCGTGCCGCAGCGCGGTGAACTCCAGCCCGGTGCCGCCACGCACACCGAACTCCTCCAGCGCCGGGTAGGCGTTGAGCAGCGGTGCGACATCGGTCTGGTTGATCCAGGAGATCTCGCACTCCTCCATCACCAGGTCGCCGACGAACACTGCGCGCAGTGCGGGGAAGGCGTCCCGGGCCTCCACCAGCGCCTCGAAGATCTCGGTGGGCGCGCTGTCGTAGGGATCTCCCCAGCCGCCGATGATCACTGCCCGGACCCGGTTCGTGTCGACGGCGGCGCGGAAGCGGGCGAACATGTCGGCCCACGCCTCGGCGGCGTCGTACACGTCGCAGTTCAGGCGCCAGGCGACCGAGTCCGGCTCGGGCAGCCGGTCGGTCGGGGCGCCCGGCCCGGGAAAGGTGAACGAGGGCAGCCCGTGCAGCGCGTCGAGGTGCTCACCGATGGTCATGCGGCCGCTCCTGAGAAGGAAGTGTGCGTGGTCTGTGGTGCCGCATTTCTACCAACCGGCACTGACAGTGCCCGTCGGCGGGGCGGGCCAGGGGGCGTTGTCAGTGGTGGCCCCTAACGTCGTGGTCATGAAGCCGGTGCGCGGCGCACCCGGCGGTGAGGGGACAGCCATGTACCGACAGGGAGACGTGCTGATCGTGCCGGTCGCGCAGGACGCGGTGCCCGCTCACGCGGCACACGCTCCGAGGGAGCGGCGCGACGGACGCGGGCGGCTCGTGCTGGCGCTGGGCGAGGTGACCGGCCACGCCCACGCGGTCGTCGGGCCGGGGGAGTTGGTGCGCGAGCCGGGCCCCTACGGGCCGTTGCTGCTCCATCTGCCCCAGGGCGGGCGGGTGGTGCACGAGGAGCACGCGGTGATCGTGCTGCCCAAGGGGTGGTTCCGGGTCGTCAGACAGCGGGAGTACGTGCCCGGGTCCGTACGGATCGTGGCCGACTGAGCGACCGGGACGCACCGGCAGCACGACAGAACTGGGCGGGGCACGGAGGAAGTGCACGTGAGCGGGACGGACACAGGGGTGGACAGGATGACGGACCTGAAGCCGGGCGGCACACCGGACTTGGCGGCGGGGAGCGAGGTGACCGGGCCCTCCGGTGACCTCGCGGAGTGGCGGGCGTGGGCCTCGGCGACGGGTCCCGCGGACCGGGCGGGCGCCGAGGAGGGCGTCCGGCGGGCCTACCGGCTGGCGGGACTCGCGGAACCGGAGCGCGTGGTGTGGGTGGGCTCGCCCCGCGCGGCGGTCGCTCTCCTCCGGGAGCAGACGGACCGGGGCCCGAGCGTCCGGGACGCGGTGCGCAGCGCGCCGTGGGCGGCGGCGCGACGGCGGCTGCACGCCGAGTTGGGGCCCGTGGGGTGGTCGGCGCACTGGGCGGCGACCGGCGGACGGCTGTGGCCGTCGACGCAGGCCCTGGTGGACCGCATCCGTACCGGCGTGATCGAGGAACTGGCCGGAAGTGACACCGGAAAGGAGGCCGCCGAGATCCGGTTGATCCTCCTGGACGCCGTGCTCGGACAGCACGACGCGCCGTGGCTCGCGGCGTTCCCCGCCGACGGCGGCCCGATCGACGCGCTGTCCGCGGTGTGCCGCGGCGCCGGCTGGTGGTGGCCGTTCGCGCGGGTCGCCGTGCTGTCGGAGCGTCCCTCGGCCCTCCACCGCGACGAGGCGGGACGACTCGACCACGGGGACGGCCCGGCGCTCGCCTACCCGGACGGCTTCGCCCTGCACGCCTGGCGCGGCATGCCGGTTCCGGCCGCCTTCCTGGCCGAACTGCCCACGCTGACCCCGGAACGCATCCGCGCCGAGGAGAACGCCGAGCTGCGCCGCGTGATGCTGGAGTACTACGGCTACGACCGGTACCTCACCGATTCGGGCGCCCGCCCCCTGCACCGGGACGAGACGGGCACCCTGTGGCGGATCGACCTGGCCGACGACGAGCCCGTGGTCATGGTGGAGGTCCTCAACTCCACCCCGGAACCCGACGGCACCCACCGCACGTACTGGCTACGGGTCCCCCCGTCGACGCGCACGGCCCGAGCGGGGGTGGCCTGGACCTTCGGCCTGGATGCCGAGGCGTACGCACCCGAGCGGCAGACCTGAGAGTCCCCCGGCGGCAGGACGTGCCTCGCCCCGCGACCCATGAACGTGGGGGGAGCCGCGGGGCGAGGGGTGAGCGATGGTGCAGCCGGTGGGGGCCGGACGCCCGGGTGGATACGGGTCGGACCTACAGCCGGGAACGTCGTTCCTTCAGGCGCCGAACCTGAACGATCGGCTCAGCAGCCGAAGTTGATCAGGTTGAAGGTGACGTAGTGGTCCGAGGTGTAGTAGTCCTCCTGGGTCTTCTTTCCGGTGACGATGCGGCGCGCTCCTCGCGTGGACGAGCCAGGAGTCTTGACCGTGTACTCGTGGTAATAGCCGGACGTCTGGCTGGGGAGGACGCCTTCCTGGTTGCGGAAGACGACGCCGTCCTGCGAGTAGGGGAAGGGGCCGTTCGTCGCGATCAGGTCGAGCGTGTCGTACGCCTGGGAAGGCAGGGCGCTGTAACAGATGCTGCCGACCGCGGCGGCGGCCGGGGTCGCGGTGGCGACGGTGCCGCCGATGAGGAGAGTGGACAGGACGGCGGCTGCCGCGCCGATGCCGGTGATCCGTGGGGGGAATCTCATGTCTTCATGATGACGCGCGTAGATAGTGGCATGTCAATGACAACAGCGGAGATTTTCCCGCCAAGTCCGATGAGTTTTCAGGGAGTTAACCTGGCGCGCGCCGTCTCCACACGGTCTGCGCACGGGCAGGGAACCTTGGCCCTGAACCGCCCGCCCGAAGGGTGCGGGGCGAGGCGTGTCCGCCGAAAGTCTCTGGTCGCGCGACTTTGGTCGCCGATCCCCCGCACGGGGTGGGTGACCGGACTCGGTGCCGCATAGATTTGTCGACCGTGACAGGTGACAGGACCGCGAAGGTACCGCAGGCGTTCGCGGGGCGCCGATGGCTGCTGCCGTCGGCCGTGGCCGACGAACTCGACCCCGACGTCGAACGGCGCGGACGGCCCCGCCGTACCGCCCGCGACTGGGTCGTCGACACCTGCTGCTTCCTGCTGGCCGTGGGCATCGGACTCGCGGCCGCGCAGACCCTCGACAGCGACTCCGCGACCCCGCACTCCCTCGCCGTCGTGGACCAGTTCTTCGGGGTCCTCGCCTGCGGCGCGGTGTGGCTGCGCCGCCGCTGGCCGGTCGGTCTCGCGGTCGCGATGATCCCCGTCGGCTTCGTGTCGAACACCGCGGGCGGCGCCGCCATGGTCGCCGTGTTCACCCTCGCCGTGCACCGCCCCTTCCGCTACGTCGCCTGGGTCGGCGGCGTCCAACTCGCCCTGGCCCCGCTGTTCTTCTGGCTGCGCCCGGACCCCGACCTGCCGTACGCCGGCGCGGTCGTGTTCACCGAGCTGCTCACCCTCACCGTCATCGGCTGGGGCATGTTCGTCCGCTCCAAGCGGCAGCTCATGCTCAGCCTGCGTGACCGTGCCCGGCGCGCCGAGACGGAGGCGGAACTGCGGGCCGAACAGGCCCAGCGGCTCGCCCGCGAGGCCATCGCCCGTGAGATGCACGACGTGCTCGCGCACCGGCTGACCCTGCTGAGCGTGCACGCGGGCGCGCTGGAGTTCCGGCCCGACGCGCCCCGCGAGGAGGTCGCGCGGGCGGCCGGTGTCATCCGCGAGAGCGCCCACGAGGCCCTCCAGGACCTGCGGGAGATCATCGGCGTCCTGCGCGCGGGCGAGCCCGACGACACGGGCCGCCCGCAGCCCACGCTCGGCGCCCTGGACGCGCTGGTCACCGAGTCCCGCGAGGCCGGCATGAAGGTCACCCTCGCCAACCGCGTCACCGACCCCGCCACCGTCCCCGCCTCGGTCGGCCGCACCGCCTACCGCATCGCCCAGGAGGCCCTCACCAACGCCCGCAAACACGCCCCCGGTACGGAGGTCACGGTGACGGTCACCGGCACCCCGGGCGAGGGCCTGGTGATCGCCGTCCGCAACCCGCCCCCGGAGGGGGAGGTGCCCCATGTCCCCGGTTCCGGCCAGGGGTTGATCGGACTGACCGAGCGGGCGACGTTGGCGGGGGGACGGTTGGAGCACGGGCCGGAGGAGGGCGGTGGGTTCCGGGTGCGGGCCTGGCTGCCGTGGGGGTGAGTTCCGTTCGGCGCCACGGGTAACTCCCTTTCTGGGCAAGGGGGATGGAGGCAGCTCAGGGAGTGCGATGCGGGAGTGCGGTGAAGGAGTGCGCGCCGCGCGGCTCTGTCCGCTCCGGTGCCGCCCACGTGGACTCCGGCCAACTCGCTGACTCCGCTGAGGTGTTGGCGCGGGACAGCAGTCGGGTCCGGGTGGCCGGGGCGCTTTCGTGGAGCACCGATCGCACCGCTGCCCGGCCGCCCCGGAGCCGCTCCCCGAGGATCAACCCGCTCGCGGTGTCGACGGCACGGCCGCCCGCCTCGGCGTGGGCGGCGAGGATGCGCGCACGTCTCCTCGGGCGCCCCGCCCGGCACCGCGGACCACGCCACCACCCGCCGCGTCGCCATGGTTACGTAACCCCATGACTGCGATCAGACTGCTCCTCGTCGACGACGACCCGCTGGTGCGGGCCGGGCTGTCCTTCATGTTGGGCGGCGCCGCCGACATCGAGATCGTCGGCGAGGCCGCCGACGGCAGCGAGGTCGAGGAACTCGTCGACCGGGTCCACCCGGACGTCGTCCTGATGGACATCCGCATGCCGTCGGTCGACGGGCTGACGGCGACGGAGCGGTTGCGCGCCCGCGGCGATGCAGGGCCGCAGATCGTCGTCCTCACCACCTTCCACGCCGACGAACAGGTGCTACGGGCCCTCCGCGCGGGCGCCGCCGGCTTCGTCCTCAAGGACACCCCGCCCGCCGAGATCCTCGACGCCGTACGCAAGGTCGCGGCCGGTGACCCCGTCCTCTCGCCGGCGGTCACCCGCCAGTTGATGGAGCACGCGGCGGGCACCGCCACCGACACCCGTCGGGCACGCGCGCGTGAGCGCGTCGCCGCCCTGGGGGACCGTGAACGCGAGGTCGCCGTGGCCGTCGGCCAGGGGCTCGCCAACGCCGAGATCGCCACCGGCCTCTTCATGAGCGTCGCCACCGTCAAGACCCACGTCTCCCGCATCCTGGCCAAGCTGGACCTCAACAACCGTGTGCAGATCGCCTTGTTGGCGTACGACGCGGGTCTGCTCGAAGAGGACGGGGAGGGCGGGCACTAGCCGGCGGCGCCGCGCGTTCTCAGTGAGCTGGGAGACCTCGGGGATCGTCCGGGAGGGGCAGGCATGACCGAAGTGGTCGATCTGGGGGAGTTCGGCGAGGAGTTCCGGCGGGACCCGTACCCGGTGTACGCCATGCTGCGGGAGCGGGGCCCGGTGCACCGCGTGCGGATGCCGGCGTCGGACCAGGGCCACGAGACCTGGCTGATCGTGGGGTACGAGGAGGCACGCTCGGCGCTCACCGACCCGCGGCTGGCCAAGGACGGCAACAGGATCGGGGTGACGTTCCTCGACGAGGAGCTGATCGGCAAGCACCTGCTGTCCACCGACCCACCGCAGCACACCCGGCTACGTGGCCTGATCAGCCGCTCGTTCACCGCACGCCGGGTCGAGGAACTGCGGCCGCGCGTCCAGCGGATCACCGACGACCTGCTCGACGCGATGCTGCCGGCCGGCCGCGCCGACCTGGTCGAGTCGTTCTCCTACCCGTTGCCGATCACCGTGATCTGCGAGCTGCTCGGTGTGCCCGAGATGGACCGCACGGAATTCCGCGAGCTGTCCATGGAGACCGTCGCGCCCACCGGCGCGGACGGCGGATACGACGCGATCGTGCGGCTCGCCCAGTATCTCCGCGACCTGATCGAGGACAAGCGCTGCGCCGGGCACAGTGGTGATCTCCTCAGTGACCTGATCCGCACCACCGCCGAGGACGGCGACCGGCTCTCCCCGCAGGAACTGCGGGGCATGGCGTTCATCCTGCTCATCGCCGGCCACGAGACGACCGTCAACCTCCTCACCAGCGGCGTCCACGCTCTGCTCACCCACCCCGACCAACTCGCCGCCCTGCGCGCCGACATGACCCTGCTCGACGGCGCGATCGAGGAGATGCTGCGCTACGAGGGACCGGTGGAGAACGCGACGTTCCGGTTCGCCGCGGAGCCCCTGGACGTCGCCGGCACCTTCATCGAGAAGGGTGAGTCGGTCAGGGTCTGCCTGAACGCCACCGACCACGACGCGGGCCGCTTTCCCACCCCGGACCGCTTCGACATCCGCCGCGACACCCGCGGCCACCTCGCCTTCGGCCACGGCATCCACTACTGCCTCGGCGCCCCCTTGGCCCGCCTCGAAGCACGCACCGCGATACGCACCCTGCTGGAGCGCGCCCCCGCCCTCACCCTGGACGGCCCGCCCGGCGACTGGCTTCCGGGCATGCTGATGCGCGGGATGCGGGCCTTGCCGGTGCGCTGGTAGAACGGCGGCACCGGGCAGTCGCCGTAGCCGTAGCCGTAGAAGTCGTAGCAGCCGCAATGTCGTGGACCCCGTAGGAGGCCCGCCCTCGTGACCGCAAGCGCCGAGTTCGCCGAATTCGACCTGACCATGGCTCGGAAGGCGCTGGAGAGTCAGCCCTTCAGCAGGTTGATCGGGGCACGGCTGAGTGCCTTCGGGGACGGTATCGCCACGCTGGAGATCGACATCAGGGAGGACCTCCAGCAGCAGAACGGGTTCGTGCACGGCGGAGTCCTCGCCTACGCCGCCGACAACGCGCTCACCTTCGCGGGCGGGACGGTGCTGGGCCCCGCGGTCCTCACCGGGGGCCTCACCATCCAGTACGTCCGCCCGGCCACCGGCCGAGTCCTGCGCGCCCACGCGGAGGTCGTGCAGGCCGGCCGCCGCCAGGCCGTCGTCCGCTGCGATGTCCTCACGGTCGCCGAGGACGGCACGGAGGCGCTCTGCGCGGTCGCCCAGGGGACGGTGCTGCCGGTCCGTACGTCCTGAGCGCCCCCTGGAAGGGACTGAGGAGGGATCACCGTCTACGACAGGACTGTTCAGCTGTAGGGGAGGGCGCCCGCGATCTCCGCCAGGCGGACCGGTCTGTGTTCGCGTCTGGACACTTCGCAGGCCTCGGCGATGCGCAGCGCCTGGAGGGCCTCGCGGCCGTCGCACGGGTTGGTGCGCTGGCCGACGACGACCTCGACGAAGGCGATCAACTCGGCCTCGTAGGCGGGCCCGAAGCGTTCCAGGAAGCCGGTCCACGGCTTCGTCGCGGCCGGTGGACCGCTCGGTTCGGTGGACGCGATCGGCGTGCGGTCGTCCAGGCCGACGACGACCTGGTCCAGCTCCCCGGCGAGCTCCATCCGGACGTCGTAGCCCGCCCCGTTCAGCCGGGCGGCCGTAGTCGTGGCCAGCGTGCCGTCGTCCAGCGTGAGGACCGCCGCGGCCGTGTCGATGTCACCGGCTTCGCGGAACATCGCGGGCCCGGCGTCCGAACCGGTCGCGTACACGTCGACGACCTCGTGCCCGGTCACCCAGCGCAGCATGTCGAAGTCGTGGATCAGGGTGTCGCGGTACAGCCCGCCGGAGATCGGCAGGTAGGCGGCCGGTGGAGGCGTCTGGTCGGAGGTCATCGCGCGGACCGTGTGCAGCCGTCCCAGCCGCCCCGAACGCACCGCTTCCCGGGCGCCCGTGTAGCCCGCGTCGAACCGGCGCTGGAAGCCCATCTGAAGGATCGTTCCCGCCGTCTCGACCTCGGCGATCGCCTGCAACGAGCCCGGCAGATCAAGGGCGATGGGCTTCTCGCAGAACACCGGGAGCCCGGAGCGCGCCGCCCTGCCGATTAATTCGGCGTGCGCCGAGGTCGCCGTGGTGATCACGACGGCGTCCACGCCCCACTTGAAGATCTCCTCCGTGCTCGGTGCCGCCGTTTCCCCCAGCCGGTTCGCCAGCTCCTGGGCCCGAACCGGGTCCACGTCCGTGAGGATCAGCGAACCGACCTCGCGATGACGGCTGAGCGTCCTGGCATGGATGGTCCCGATGCGGCCCGTACCGATGACTCCGATGCGCATGGGAACAAACTGAGGGCCGACCAGGCACGCTGTCAATGCGTATGTCCGGACAATCGAACTACATCACTTCCCGTCAACCATTCACACAGCTACGCTCGGGCCCGTGCCGAAACCAGATGTGGACCCGACCGTGCCGCTCGAGCTCAGCGTGGACCGGAGCAGCCCGGTGCCGTTGTACTTCCAGCTGTCCCAACAGCTGGAGGCCGCGATCGAACACGGCTCGCTCACCCCCGGCAGCCTGCTGGGCAACGAGATCGAACTGGCGGCCCGGCTCGGCCTGTCCCGGCCCACCGTCCGCCAGGCCATCCAGTCACTGGTCGACAAGGGCCTCCTGGTGCGCCGCCGGGGCGTCGGCACCCAGGTCGTGCACAGCCAGGTCAAACGCCCGCTGGAACTCAGCAGCCTCTTCGACGACCTGGAGGCGGCCGGACAGCGCCCCGCCACGAAGGTCCTCGTCAACAGCATCGTCCCGGCGTCCGCCGAGGTGGCGGCGGCACTCGGCGTGGCCGAGGACAGCGACGTACACCGCATCGACCGGTTGCGCCTCGCGCACGGCGAGCCGATGGCGTACCTGAGCAACCACCTGCCGCTCGGCCTCCTCAACTTGGACAGCGCACAGCTGGAGGCCACCGGCCTGTACCGGATGATGCGCACCGCCGGAATCACCCTGCACAGCGCCCGCCAGTCCATCGGCGCTCGCGGAGCCACCGCCGAGGAGGCCGAACGCCTCGCCGAGCCCGAGGGCGCCCCACTGCTCACCATGCAGCGCACCACGTTCGACGACACGGGGCGAGCGGTGGAATTCGGCAGTCATACCTACCGGCCGACGCGTTACTCGTTCGAGTTCCAGCTCCTGGTACGTCCCTGAGTACACCGGTTCGCCCACGCTGTTCGTCATAATGTCCGGACAATGCGAATGGGTTGGCGCTCAGTATCACGCCCCTTCTTTAGGGGCGCGGGGAACTGCGCGACCAGCCACGATGCACCCGCACTAGACAACGATCCGAACCCCCTTCACGCCCCCGGACAGCACCTAGAGTCACGGTGAGGCAGAATCGGGCCTGATGAGCACCTACGGCAACTTCAGCGCCCCTATAGGCTCCCGGCGTGCCCCCGCACTGAGGACGGTCGGCACCCGCGAGCGGAGGTCGCACCTCACGGCCCCCCGCGTGCCCACCGTCGGCATCGACATCGGCGGCACCAAGGTCATGGCGGGCGTCGTGGACGCCGACGGCAACATCCTGGAGAAGCTCCGCACGGAGACCCCGGACAAGTCCAAGAGCCCCAAGGTCGTCGAGGACACCATCGTCGAACTGGTCCTGGACCTCTCCGACCGGCACGACGTGCACGCGGTCGGCATCGGCGCGGCCGGCTGGGTCGACGCGGAGCGCAACCGGGTTCTGTTCGCCCCCCACCTGTCGTGGCGGAACGAGCCCCTCAGGGACCGCATCACGAGCAGGCTCTCCGTGCCGGTCCTGGTGGACAACGACGCGAACACCGCCGCGTGGGCGGAGTGGCGCTTCGGCGCCGGCCGCGGTGAGGACCACCTCGTCATGATCACGCTCGGCACCGGCATCGGCGGCGCGATCCTGGAGGACGGCCAGGTCAAGCGCGGCAAGTGGGGCGTCGCCGGCGAGTTCGGCCATATGCAGGTCGTGCCCGGCGGCCACCGCTGCGCGTGCGGCAACCGCGGCTGCTGGGAGCAGTACAGCTCGGGCAACGCCCTGGTCAGGGAGGCGCGGGAGCTGGCCGCTGCGGACTCCCCGGTGGCGTACGGGATCATCGAGCACGTCAAGGGCAACATCGGCGAGATCACCGGGCCGATGATCACCGAGCTGGCCCGCGAGGGCGACGCGATGTGCATCGAGCTGCTCCAGGACATCGGCCAGTGGCTCGGCGTCGGCATCGCCAACCTCGCCGCCGCCCTCGACCCGTCCTGCTTCGTGATCGGCGGCGGTGTCTCGGCCGCCGACGACCTGTTGATCGGCCCCGCGCGGGACGCGTTCAAGCGGCAGCTCACCGGCCGCGGTTACCGCCCCGAGGCCCGCATAGTGCGCGCTCAGCTCGGCCCCGAGGCCGGCATGGTCGGCGCCGCCGACCTCGCGCGACTGGTCGCCCGCCGCTTCCGGCGCGCCAAGCGCCGCCGGGTCGAGCGGTACGAGCGCTACGAGCGGTTCGCGGAGTTCCGGCGCGGCAGCCAGGACACGGCATGACCGCATCGCTGCCCCGCCAGGCCGTACCCCGGGACGAGGCGCCCCGACCACCCGAGGACCCCCGCCACAAGGCCCGCCGCCGAGCGATCACCCTGCTCATCATCGTGCTGCTCATCGGCGTACCGGCCGTCTATCTGGCGATCTCCGCCAACCAGAGCCGCAACAGCGGTAAGGACAAAGAGGACAAGTACTCGGCGACCGGGCTCACCGTGGGCTGGCCCTCCAAGGTGCAGCGACGCCTCTACCAGGTACCGGTCCCGCACCCGGCCGAAGAGGTCGCCTTCTACGAGACCAACAACTGGAAGACCAGCCGCCTCTACGTCCAGTTCCAGACCAGCGACGCGGGCCTGGACACCTTCCTCGCCGGCATAGACGTCGACCGGAACACGCTGAAGAAGAACGACATCACCATCAGCGCCCGCGACCAGAAGATCACCGGCTGGAAGTTCACCCGCCCCGGCCCCTGGTGGGGCGTCGTCAACAAGCAGAAGGACCCGGCCCCCACCCAGGACATCGTGGTGAACCTGTCCGACCCCAAGCTCCCCATGGTCTACGTCGTCTCCCGCACGGTTCCCTAGCGGGTGGCCCCGGCCGGTCGCCGGGGCCGATTGTCAGACCCCGCCCGTAGAGTCGAAGACAGCTGACACGACTGACGGGCGGGAGGTGACAGGACGTATGACGGACACGGTGCCGACGGAGCAGATCTCCGTACGACTGGCCGCGGTCTTCCTGCCGTCCCCCGTCGTCCCGCGCGAGGGCCGCATCGCCTTCTGGGACCCCGACGGCGAGCGCGCACTCCCTGAAGCGGAAGTGGGCGTGGAACAGACCGAGTTGACCGTCGTACGACGACAGGGCACCGCAGTCCGCCGCAGGTCCGCCCCCGCACTGACCCTGCCGATCGAAGCGGCCCTGCCGCTGCTCGTGCGCGCCCGCCGTGACCCTGCCGCCCACCCCGCCACGGCCTGCTGGGGCGCCGCCGCCCTGCACGCGCTACGGCTCGCGGCCCGCGGCCGACTGCTCCCCGGCCTCACCGCGACAGGCCACGACGCGTGGCGTGCGGGCCCCCTGGAGCCGGAGGACATCGCGCACGTCCGCGCGGTGGCGGCCGCCCTTCCGTACGAGGGCCACGCCGTCCCGCTGCCCGGCCCGGGCCCGCTGCGGCTGCCCGAGCCGGAAGCGCTGATGCGGTCCTTCCTGGACGCGGTCGCGGACACCCTGCCTCGCACCCCGGCCGCGCCGTACACCTCCGGGCTGCCCTTCGCGGCCCGCAAGCCGCAGCGCCTGCGCGACGCCCAGGACTGGGCCGCGGAGGTCGCCGCGGGCATGGACGCGGGCGTGCGGATCTCGCTCCGCCTGGACCTGTCGGCGTACGACCTGTTCGACGACGGCGGACGGGTGCGCAGCGCGGGCGCGGCGATCGTCCAGGTGCACAGCCTCGCCGACCCGACCCTCGTGGTCGACGCGGCGGCCCTGTGGGCGGGCACGGCGGACACCGCCTTCGGCCCCCGCGCACGCGTGGACGCCGCGTTGGCGGTACGGCGGGCCGCACGCGTCTGGCCCCCGCTGGACCGTCTCTCCGAGTTGGACGTGCCCGACGTACTGGCCCTGTCCGAGGAGGAGCTGGGTGACCTGCTCGGCGTGGCGGCCACCCGGCTCGCGGCGGCCGGGGTCGCCGTCCACTGGCCCCGGGACCTGGCACAGGACCTGACGGTGTCCGCCGTGGTCCGGTCGGCGCCGGGCTCCGCGACCGACGGCACCGGCTTCTTCGAGAGCGAGGAACTGCTCCAGTTCCGCTGGCAGTTGGCGCTCGGCGGCGACCCGCTCACCGAGGCCGAGATGGACATGCTGGCCGAGGCCCACCGTCCGGTCGTACGCCTGCGGGACCAGTGGGTGCTGGTCGACCCGGCTCTCGTCCGCAAGGCCCGCAAACGCGAACTCGGCCTGCTCGACCCGGTCGACGCGTTGTCCGTCGCGCTCACCGGCACGGCGGACGTCGACGGCGAGCGCGTGGAGGCCGTCCCGGTGGGCGCGTTGGCGACCCTGCGCGACCGCCTCACCGCAGGCATCCAGCCCGCGGAGCCACCCCCGGGCCTGGACGCCACCCTCCGGGACTACCAACTCCGGGGCCTGGCCTGGCTCGACCTCATGACCTCCCTGGGCCTGGGCGGCTGCCTGGCCGACGACATGGGCCTGGGCAAGACGATCACCCTCATCGCCCTCCACCTGCGCCGGGCCCACCACGCCCCCACCCTCGTGGTCTGCCCCGCCTCACTCCTGGGCAACTGGCAGCGGGAGATCACCCGCTTCGCCCCCGGAGTCCCCGTCCGCCGCTTCCACGGCACGGACCGCACCCTGGAGGACCTGACCGGCGGCTTCGTCCTCACGACGTACGGCACGATGCGCTCGGCGGCACCGACCCTCGCCCAGCAGCCGTGGGGCATGGTCGTCGCGGACGAGGCACAGCACGTCAAGAACCCGTACTCGGCGACGGCGAAGGCCCTGCGCACGATCCCGACCCCCGCGCGCGTGGCGCTGACCGGCACCCCGGTGGAGAACAACCTCTCCGAACTGTGGGCCCTGCTGGACTGGACGACCCCCGGACTCCTCGGCCCCCTGAAGTCCTTCCGCGCCCGGCACGCGCGCGCGGTGGAGAACGGCGAGGACGAGGAGGCAGTGACCCGCCTGGCCCGCTTGGTCCGCCCGTTCCTCCTGCGCCGCAAGAAGTCGGACCCGGGCATCGTCCCCGAACTGCCGCCCAAGACGGAGACGGACCACCCGGTCCCCCTCACCCGCGAACAGGCCTCGCTGTACGAGGCGGTGGTGCGGGAGTCGATGCTCGCGATCGAGACGACGGAGGGAATCGCCCGCCGGGGCCTGGTCCTGAAGCTCCTCACCTCCCTCAAACAGATCTGCGACCACCCGGCGCTGTACCTGAAGGAGGAGCACGCGGCAGCACAGGCGACCGGAGACCGCCTCGCCGCCCGCTCCGGCAAACTCGCCCTGCTGGACGAGCTGTTGGACACGCTGCTGTCCGAGGACGGTTCCGCGATCGTCTTCACGCAGTACGTCGGCATGGCCCGCCTGATCACCGCCCACCTGTCCGCCCGCGCGGTCCCGGTGGAGCTGCTCCACGGCGGCACACCGGTCCCGGAGCGGGAGCGCATGGTGGACCGCTTCCAGGCGGGCGCGACCCCGGTCCTGGTCCTCTCCCTGAAGGCGGCGGGCACCGGCCTGAACCTCACCCGCGCGGGCCACGTCGTCCACTTCGACCGCTGGTGGAACCCGGCGGTCGAGGAACAGGCCACCGACCGTGCCTACCGCATCGGCCAGACCCAGCCCGTCCAGGTCCACCGCCTCATCACCGAGGGCACGGTCGAGGACCGCATCGCCGAAATGCTCGAATCCAAGCGGGCGTTGGCGGACGCGATCCTCGGCTCCGGCGAGTCGTCGTTGACCGAGCTGTCGGACCGGGACCTGTCCGACCTGGTGTCGTTGCGGAGGCCGTCGTGACGGGGGGTACGGGACGGGGTGCGGAGGCGGGGCGCGGCGCCAAGGGGGTTCGTCGTGTTGCTGCGGCCGCCGAGGGAGCTGAGATGGCGGCGCCGGTGGAGGACGAGCAGGGGGTGGACGTGGCGTCGGCCGGTGAAGGGGCGGAGGCGTTGCGGGGGTCGGCGGGTAGCGCGGCGGGGGTGAAGCGGCGCCCGGCGGGGGAGGCGTCGCAGACCTCGGCGGCAGAAGTGACGGAGGTGGAGCGGCGCTTCGGGGGCGAGGGGCTGCGGGGCTCGGCGGATGAATCGCCGGAGGTGCAGGGGCATTTGGTGGGGGAGATGCCGCGGGGGCTGGCGGAGGACATGGCTGAAGTGCTGCGGGAGCTGGCGGTGAAGGGGGCGCGGGGCCAGGGGGCCGAAGCGTCGGTGGCAGAAGTGGCGAAGGTGGAGCGGTACTTGGGGGTCGAGGGGCTGCCGGGCTCGGCGGACGAGACACCGGAGATGCAACGACACCCTGCGGTGACGGCGTCGCAGGACCCGGCGGGCGAAACGGCGGGCGTGCGGCGACCCTCAGCGGTGGAGGCGTCGCAGAGCCCAGTGGACGAGACGCCGGAGGCGCAGCCGCACCCTGCGGTGACGGCGTCGCAGGACCCGGCGGGCGAAACGGCGGGCGTGCGGCGACCCTCAGCGGTGGAGGCGTCGCAGAGCCCAGTGGACGAGACGCCGGAGGCGCAGCCGCACCCTGCGGTGACGGCGTCGCAGGACCCGGCGGGCGAAACGGCGGGCGTGCGGCGACCCCCAGCGGTGGAGGCGTCGCAGAGCCCAGTGGACGAGACGCCGGAGGCGCAACGCCCGCCGCTGGAGGAGCGCCCCGCAGACGCCGTGCGGCGGGCGTTGCAGGCGGTGCGAAAGCGTGGGAGTCAAGGTGCTGACGCGGAAGTCGCCGGGCCCTCGGAGTCTTCTCGCGCACCGGGGTCTTCTCGCCCACCGGGCGTGGACCGCGCGGCAGGTGACAAGGCCGCGGAGCCCCAGTCCCGGCCAGGTGACGCGGCACGGGCGGCGCTCCGCCGAGCCGTCGCCGAGCGGCGCGCCGCCGGCGCTTCCGGGGAAGACGCCCTGACACCGGGAGACGGCTCGGCCAAGGACGCGGCGGCAGCGACCAGCCCGGGAGGCGGCGCCGGAGCAGGAACAGCGGACCCGGTGCGGTCCGGGGCGGCCGTTCCGGACGCCGGAGTCGGTGAAGTCGGTGACGCGGTGCGGTCCGGGGATGCAACGGGGGACGGGTCGGCCACCCTTCAGGACTCGGCGTCCGTTCAGGAACCGGCGTCCCTTCAGGACTCGGCGTCCGTTCAGGAACCGGAGACTGCCCAGGAACCGGCGACCGTCGCCGACGGCGGTTCGGCACGGCCCGCCGATGCCGCGCGTGAGGCGTTGCGGGCGGCTCGTGGTGCGGCGCGGAAGGCTCGGGACGATGTCGGGGCCGGGGGAGCGGAGTCGGTACCTCGGGCGGGGTCTCGTGCGAGTGGCGGTTCCGGGGCCGGAGGGCGAAGCGGTGTGCGTGGGCGTACCGGTGAGGTCGGGGCCCGTGACCTACGGGACTTCCTCGCGGGAGCCTTTCGGCTGCCGGCCGATGTGATGCTGCCGGCCGATGAGACAGCGCCCGCAGAGGAGACCACACCGGACAACGACCGCTCCACACCGGGGAGTTCACAGGCCAAGGCGTTCACCCCGGCGCCCCCTCGCACACCCGCCCGCACACCCGACCCCACCGAACACCCGTCACAACCGTCGGCCACCCCACCCGAGCCGGCCCCCGTCGATCCGACCTTGCTCCCCTTCCTCGCCCCTGACCTCGACACCGTCCCCGCAACCCCCCGAACCTCCACCTCCATGGCCTCCCCCTCCCGCGACAGCGACCTCCGCCGCACCTTCCCCGCCTTCTCACCCCGCCCCTCGGACAGAGACGGCGACGGCGACGGCAATGGAGAGGGCGCCCCCCATTTCGCCGAGACCTGGTGGGGCAACGCCTGGGTCACCGCGTTGGAAGAAGGTGCCCTGGATCCCAAGCGGCTGCTGCGGGGCCGGAGTTACGCGGAGAAGGGGCACGTCGACGCGATCACCGTGACGCCGGGGCTCGTGCTCGGGTACGTGCAGGGCAGCCGCGCGCGCCCGTACCGCGTGCAGGTGCGGTTGCGGACGCTGGACGACGCCGACTGGGAGCGATTCCTGGACGCCGCCGCCGACCGCCCCGGGGACATCGCCGCGCTGCTCGACAAGGAGATGCCCAAGTCCCTTGCGGAGAGCGGAGTTCCGTTGCTGCCGGGGCCCGGCGACCTCGCCCCGCAGTGCAGTTGCCCCGACTCCGGTCACCCCTGCAAGCACGCCGCCGCCCTCTGCTACCAGACCGCCCGCCTCCTCGACGCCGACCCCTTCGTCCTGCTCCTGCTCCGCGGCCGGGGCGAACGCCCGCTGCTCGACGCCCTGTCCCGCCGTAACGCCACCCGCGCGGCCCGCGCCGCCCAGGAGCAGGAACCGGCGCCCCTCCCCGGCGTAAGGGCCACGGACGTCCTTGCGGAGCAGGGGGAGCGCCGACTCCCTCCGCTCCCACCGCCGTTGCCCATGCCCGCGCACCCCGAGCAGCCTCCCGCCTACCCGGCGGCGCCCGGCGGCCCGGACCCCTTCGCGCTCGACCAGTTGGCGACCGACGCCGCCACCCGCGCGCACGCGCTGCTCAGCACCGGCCGGGACCCGGTGGGGGGCCTGACGCTGTGGCAGGACGCGGTACGGCTCGCCGCGGCCCGCCCCGGTTCGGGGCTGACCGTCACCACCCGCTCCCTCTACGCCTCCCTCGCCAAGGCCACCGGACGCGGCACGCCCGAGCTGGCCCGCGCGGTCGCCGCCTGGCGGCAGGGTGGCATCGAGGGGCTCGCGGTGCTCGAAGAGCCCTGGGACCCGCCGGCCGGCCGCTTCGACCGGGCCCGCCCGCTCCTCCTCGCCGCCGACCTCCCCGCCTTCCGCCCCTGGCACAACCACCTCACCCACCCCCACGGCCACGTCCAACTCCGCCTGGGCCGCGACGGCTTGTGGTACGCCTACGAATCGGAACCGGGCGACGAGGACTGGTGGCCCAGAGGCACCCCCGACCTCGACCCGGTCGGCGCGCTCACGGGCCTGGGCGCGCCGAGCGAACTCTGAGCCGCCGAGCACCTCGGAGTGGCCTTCGACACAGCCCCACCGGGGTCACCTGTCGCACCCGTCCACGACTCCCCGGTCCCACCCCTGTCCCGTGAAGGCGATGTGAGGGTTCCCCACTGATGTGTGGGAGCCAGGTGGGGAGACCGGGGGCCCCACAGCCGGGTCGTAAGAAACGGCGGTTACGTTGGGGCGGTGAGCGACATGAAGACCCTTCCCCTCCAGTACCGCTTCGACGGCCCCGAAGACGCGCCCGTTCTCATCCTGGGCCCGTCCCTCGGGACGACCTGGCACATGTTCGATCGCCAGGTGCCCGAGCTGGCGAAGCAGTGGCGGGTCTTCCGGTACGACCTGCCGGGCCACGGCGGCTCGCCCGCGCACCCGACCGGCTCGGTCTCCGACCTGGCCGACCGGCTGCTGGCCACGCTCGACGCCCTCGGCGTGCAGCGCTTCGGCTACGCGGGCTGCGCGCTCGGCGGCGCGGTCGGTCTCGAACTGGTCCTGCGCCACCCGGAGCGCGTGGCCTCGCTGGCGCTGATCGCCGCCTCGCCCCGCTTCGGCACGGCGGACGAGTTCCGCCAGCGCGGGGTGATCGTGCGCACCAACGGGCTCGACCCCATCGCCCGCACCTCGCCCGACCGCTGGTTCACCAGCGGGTTCGCCGCCTCGCAGCCCGCGATCACCGAGTGGGCCGTCCAGATGGTGCGTACCACCGACCCCGGCTGCTACATCGCCGCGTGCGAGGCGCTGGCCGCGTTCGACGTACGGTCCGAACTCGCCCGGATCGGCGTGCCGACCCTCGTCCTCGTCGGCTCGGACGACCAGGTCACCGGCCCGGCCGAGGCCCGCACCCTGGTCGCCGGCATCCCCGACGCCCGCCTCGCGGTCGTACCCGGCGCCTCGCACCTGGTCCCGGTCGAGCAGCCCGCCGCCGTCACCGACCTCCTCGTCCGGCACTTCTCCACCGCCTGGCAGCCCGCCTACGAGCACTCCACCGGGCAGTTCGCCATCGCGGCGACCCCGGTCAAACCGGTCCTCGCCCCGCCGCCGCAGCTCGTGCCGATCGCCGAGATCGCGCCGCCGCCCGCCGCACCGCCGCAGGGCGCGGGCCGTCCGGATCCCTACGACGCCGGGATCAAGGTCCGCCGCGAGGTGCTCGGCGACGCGCATGTCGACCGGGCGCTGGCGCAGGCCGACGAGTTCTCCGGGGACTTCCAGGAGTTCATCACCCGGTACGCGTGGGGCGAGATCTGGGACCGCCCCGGCCTCGACCGGCGTTCGCGCAGCTGTGTCACCCTCACCGCGCTGGTCGCGGGCGGACACCTGGACGAGCTGGCCTTCCACACCCGCGCGGCGCTGCGCAACGGCCTCACCCCGGTCGAGATCAAGGAGGTCCTCCTCCAGACGGCCGTGTACTGCGGAGTACCGGCGGCGAACAGCGCCTTCAAGGTGGCCCAACAGGTCATCCGCGAGGAGACGACCCCCACGGAGTGATCTCCGGACCGGCACGGAGTGATCTTCAGGCCGGTACTGAAAGCACCAGTCTCAGCTGCCCGCCCAGAGCCGGGCAGCGGCAGGATGGACCCATGACGCTCACCAAGCTCACCAAGAAGTCGCACGCCTGCATCCGTCTGGAGAAGGACGGCCGGACCCTCGTCATCGACCCGGGCGCCTTCACCGAGGAGGACGCCACGGTGGGCGCGGACGCGATCCTGGTCACCCACGAGCACGCCGACCACTTCAACGAGGACCGCCTGCGGGCCGGCCTGGAGGCCAACCCGGCCGCCGAGATCTGGACGCTGAAGTCGGTCGCGGACCAGCTCTCCGCCGCCTTCCCGGGCCGCGTGCACACGGTCGGCCACGGCGACACCTTCACGGCGGCGGGCTTCGACGTCCAGGTGCACGGCGAACTGCACGCCGTGATCCACCCGGACATCCCGCGCATCACCAACATCGGCTTCCTCGTCGACGACGGCCGCGTCTTCCACCCGGGCGACGCCCTCACCGTCCCCGACCACACCGTAGAGACGCTGCTGCTCCCGGTCATGGCCCCCTGGAGCAAGATCTCCGAGGTCATCGACTACGTCCGCGAGGTCAAGCCGCAGCGCGCCTACGACATCCACGACGCCCTGCTCACCGACCTCGCCCGCCCGATCTACGACATGCAGATCGGCGCGCTCGGCGGCGCGGAGCACCTGCGGCTGGCACCCGGCGAGGCGGCGGACCTGTGAGTGTCAGACCCGCCCGGTAGGTTGTGAGGCATGCGCATCGCGACCTGGAACGTGAACTCGATCACCGCCCGTCTGCCGAGGCTCCTGGCCTGGCTGGAGAGCAGCGGCACCGACGTGTTGTGCCTCCAGGAGGCCAAGCTGGCCGAGGCGCAGTTCCCGTTCGACGAGCTGCGCGCGGCGGGCTACGAGGCGGCGGTCAACGCGACCGGGCGGTGGAACGGGGTGGCGGTGCTCTCCCGCGTAGGCCTCGACGAGGTGGTCAAGGGCTTCCCCGGAGACCCCGGTTACGACGGCGTCCAGGAGCCCCGCGCCGTCGCGGCGACCTGCGGCCCGGTCCGCGTCTGGTCGGTGTACGTGCCGAACGGCCGCGAGGTGGACCACCCCCACTACGCGTACAAGCTCCAGTGGTTCGAGGCGCTCAAGGCGGCCGTCGCGGACGATGCGCAGGGCAGCCGGCCGTTCGCGGTGCTCGGTGACTACAACGTGGCGCCGACGGACGACGATGTCTTCGACGTCGCCGCCTTCGAGGGCCTCACCCACGTCACCCCGGCCGAGCGCGCCGCTCTGGCCGCCCTGCGCGACGCGGGCCTGTCCGACGTGGTCCCGCGCCCCCTCAAGTACGACCACCCGTACACCTACTGGGACTATCGCCAGCTCGCCTTCCCGAAGAACCGCGGCATGCGCATCGACCTGGTCTACGGCAACGAGCCGTTCGCGAAGGCCGTCACCGACTCCTACGTCGACCGCGAGGAGCGCAAGGGCAAGGGCGCCTCGGACCACGCGCCGGTGGTCGTGGACCTGGACGTCTGACCCGCCCGCCGCTCAGCGCAGGGTCGCGAACCACCGCACCACGGCGGGTGGTTCCGGCCCGCTGGGAGCCGAGGTGGCGGGAGCCGCCGTAGTCCGGAGTGCCCAGGCGCCGTCCTCGTCGCCCCTCGACTCGGCGGCCACCATCCGGCCAACCCGCCCTCGGCAGAAGGGCGTTCCCCCTCCCGCGACCGGGTACTGACACGCCACCGGCGACGCCCTGTGGTGCGTACGGCGGTGCGAATGACACGCTGGACGGATGAACATCCCTTTCCTGGGCGACCGGGGCGAGAAGCACCGTAATCACGACCCCGAGGGCATCGCCGAGCTGCTGTCCGAGTGCCAACTGCTCCGCGCCCTCGCGGCCCGGGAAGGCATCCAACTCGACGACTCCGTAAGCTCGTTGGAGGCGCTCGATCAACTGGTGCCGCGCTGGCGGGACGACGAGGAGACCCTGTCCTGGCTCGGCAACGACGCCGGTCTGTATCTGGGGACCGTGATCGTGCGCAGCGTGCCGGGCGCCGCCTGGGAGATCTGGGAGAGCGGCCAGCCCGTCGTACGGCTCGACTCCGGGCGCGAGTTCGACGTCGTGGCCTCCGGTCATGAGTGGGCGGCCAGCGGTGTGCCCGAGCTCTCGCAGGTGTACGCCGAGGTCGCCGAAGAGTAAGAGCGGTGTAAATACGGCTAATGCCCGAAAAGTGCGTGTCGTGCGTTAACTCCACTCTTGTGTCGATAGTTTGCGGCGACCACGACACAGCTGAGAGTGAGTAGGGCTGGGCATGGCCGTCGATCCGTTGATCGAACTGCGTGACGTCAACAAGTACTACGGGGAGCTGCATGTCCTCCAGGACATCAACCTCACTGTCGGCAAGGGGGAGGTGGTCGTGGTCATCGGCCCTTCGGGGTCGGGAAAGTCGACGCTGTGCCGGGCGATCAACCGGCTGGAGACCATCGAGTCCGGGACGATCGAACTCGACGGGCAGCCGCTGCCCGAGGAGGGCAAGGCCCTCGCGAAGCTCCGCGCCGAAGTCGGCATGGTCTTCCAGTCCTTCAACCTGTTCGCCCACAAGACGGTCCTCCAGAACGTCTCGCTGGCCCAGGTGAGAGTCCGTAAGCGCAAGCGCGAGGACGCCGACAAGCGGTCGCTCGAACTCCTGGACCGCGTGGGACTCGCCGCCCAGGCGCCCAAGTTCCCCGCGCAGCTCTCCGGCGGCCAGCAGCAGCGCGTGGCCATCGCCCGCGCCCTCGCCATGGAACCCAAGGCGCTCCTCTTCGACGAGCCGACCTCGGCCCTCGACCCGGAGATGATCAACGAGGTCCTCGAGGTCATGCGCCAACTCGCCCACGACGGCATGACGATGGTCGTCGTCACCCACGAGATGGGCTTCGCCCGCTCCGCCGCCAACCGCGTCGTGTTCATGGCCGACGGCCGCATCATCGAGGACCGCACCCCCGAGGAGTTCTTCACCAACCCGCGCACCGACCGGGCCAAGGACTTCCTGTCCAAGATCCTCAAGCACTGAGCGGGGGAGTGCGATTCATGTC
The DNA here is from genome assembly GCF_045162825.1 of Streptomyces prunicolor. Taxonomy (NCBI): domain Bacteria; kingdom Bacillati; phylum Actinomycetota; class Actinomycetes; order Kitasatosporales; family Streptomycetaceae; genus Streptomyces; species Streptomyces prunicolor. The sequence goes on from NZ_CP108676.1 coordinate 8,908,336, forward strand.
CCGTACGACCCGTGTGTCGTTCGCCGTCGTCATGCTCGCCGTGCTGCTCGCGAGCGCCTGCGGCAAGGAGGGCAGCCCGCCCGCCAAGGGACCGGCCGCCGAGAAACTCCCCAACTACCAAGTCGCGCAAGGCTTTCAGCTCCCCGACTCCAAGACCTGGGAACGGGCCAAGAAGCGCGGCCACTTCGCCGTCGGCGCCAAGGAGGACCAGCCCTACCTCGGCGAGAAGGACCCGGCGACGGGCACCTACTCCGGCTTCGACATCGAGATCGCCAAGATGATGTCGGCCTCCCTCGGCTTCGCCCCGAAGACCATCCGCTTCAGGACGATCGCCTCCGCCAACCGCGAAACCGCCCTGCAGAACGGTCAGATCGACTACTACGTCGGCACCTACACCATCAACGACATGCGCAAGAAGCTCGTCGGTTTCGCCGGCCCCTACTACATGGCCGGCCAGTCGCTCCTCGTCCGCACCGACGAGAACGACATCCACGGCCCGCAAGACCTCGCCGGCAAGCGCGTCTGCTCGGCGGCCGGCTCCACGCCGTACCAGCGCATCAAGGACGACTATCCGAAGGCCCAACTCGTCGCCTACGACACGTACTCGGTCTGTGTCGACAACCTGCTCACCTATCAGGTCGACGCCGTCACCACCGACGACGCGATCCTCATCGGCTACGCGGCGAAGGTCCCCGACCAACTCAAGGTCGTCGGCAAGCCCTTCTCGAAGGAGCCGTACGGCATCGGAGTCCCGCACGGCGACAACGCCCTGCGGTTCGCCCTCGACGACGCGTTGGAGGCCCGTGAGAAGAACGGCGACTGGAAGAAGGCGTACGAGGCGACGCTCGGCCTGTCCGGAGTGCCCGCGCCCACCCCGCCCGCGATCGACCGCTACCCGGCGAGCTGAGGGAGGCAGACGTGAACGTACTGACAGACAACTTCTCGACCTTCGCCGACGGCTTCCTCGGCACCGTCGAACTGACCGTCTACGCCTCGGTGTTGGCGCTCGTCCTCGGTTTCCTGATGGCCTCCTTCCGGGTCGCCCCGGTCGGCTCGCTGCGGGTCTTCGGGACGGCGTGGGTGACCGTGCTGCGCAACACCCCGCTGACCCTGCTGTTCTTCGCGGTGCTGCTCGGCCTGCCGCGCTTCGGACTCGTGCTGCCCTTCAAGGTGTTCGCGGTCCTCGCGCTCGGCTGCTACACCTCGGCGTTCATCTGCGAGGCGCTGCGCGCCGGCATCAACACCGTGCCCAAGGGGCAGGGGGAGGCGGCCCGCAGCCTCGGCATGTCCTTCGGGCAGAGCCTCGGCCTGGTCGTCCTGCCGCAGGCGTTCCGCTCGGTGATCCCGCCGGTCGGCTCCACCCTCATCGCCCTCGCCAAGAACTCGGCGATCGCCGGCGCGTTCAGCGTCACCGAACTCCTCGGCACCTACCGGACGTTGAGCGAACTCGGCTACAACATCGTCTGGACGTTCGTCTGGATCGCCGTCGGCTACCTGATCATCACCCTCGCCATCAGCGCGCTGTTCAACGCGCTGGAGAGGAAGTGGGGAGTCGCCCGATGACCACCGCCAACGCCCTCTACGACGTCCCCGGCCCCAAGACCCGCAAACGGCACCGCCTTTACGGCATCGCGTCCACGGTCGTCATCCTCGCGCTGCTCGGCTGGATCCTCTATCTCCTGTTCGACACCGACCAGTTCACCTACACGAAGTGGATGCCCTTCGAGTACAAGGGAATTCAGGAACTGCTGCTGCGCGGCCTCGGCAACACGCTCAAGGCCTTCGGGCTGGCGGCCGTACTGTCACTGGCACTTGGCACCCTGCTCGCCGTGGGACGCCTCTCGGACCACCGGCCCGTGCGCTGGCTGTCCACGGTCGTCGTGGAGTTCTTTCGCGCCATGCCCGTCCTGGTGATGATCTTCTTCATCTTCGTGGCGCTCAAGGTCCAGCCGCTGCCCGCACTCGTCGCGGGCCTGACGCTCTACAACGGCTCGGTGCTCGCCGAGGTCTTCCGCTCCGGCGTCAACAGCGTCGAACGCGGCCAGCGGGAAGCCGCGTTCGCGCTCGGCATGCGCAAGGTCCACGTCATGTCGTACGTCCTCGTGCCGCAGGCCGTACGGGCTATGCTGCCCGCGATCATCAGCCAGTTGGTGGTCGCGCTGAAGGACACCTCGCTGGGCTATCTGATCACCTATGAGGAGTTTCTCCATGCCGGGAAGCTGATCGCCTCGAACCTCGACTACGATTTGCCGTTCATCCCCGTGGTGATGGTGATCTCGCCGATCTACATCGGGATGTGCATGTTGCTCTCGTGGTTCGCCGGATGGGTGTCCCGTCGGGAGCAGCGCAGTCCCAAGACCGGGGCCGTGGATGTGGCCCCGGCGGAACCAGGGACGCTGCTGCCGCGGGTGCAGTAGTCGAGAGGGCACTTGCCCGGCCGGCAGCAGCCGGAGATCACTGCTCGCGGAGCGGGATCGACACGTACGACGGGTCGTTCGCCGGCGAGGAGAAGGTCAGCTGCGCGCCGGACGGGTTGTGCTCGATGTAGAGCGGGTCGACCGTGTCGACGACCAGGGCGAGATGATGCCCTGCCGGGACGTCGTAGGCCGTGGAGAACAACTCCAGGTCCACACCGAACGGCTGGCCGGGCTGCTGCCCGTGCCAGGTGTACGGCGCGTTGCTGACCAGCTTGCCGAGGCCGAGCGGGCCCACGTCGTAGAGGTACGCGACGAGGGTGCCGCTCTCCTTGGTGTCCGTGACCGTGGTGTGCAACTTCACCGTGCCGCGCACCTGTTGGGCGCTCGCGTACTGGCCCGACTGCCATACGGCGGCCCAACGGCGCGGGAGCAGCGGGACGTACGCGACCGGGGGCACCTGGGCGACCTGGTCGAGGATGCTGGACAGGAAGACGATCCCACCGTCCGCGCCCGAGTCGACGTTGGTGTGGATGGTGGTCGTGCCCGCGAGGTCGATCTTCTTCCGGGTCGCGCCGACCGACTTCCAGTCCGGATAGCCTTCGTAGCCGCCTGCGGATCGGGACTTGAGCTCCACGGGTTGCTCGCGGTCGATGCCGTTGTCCGCGCCCTTGAGGTAGTGGTCGAGCCAGCGCTCGGTGTCCGTCCACACGTCGTTGGGCAGCCCGAGCAGTCCGGTCAGCTCGGCGGTGGCGTGGTCGCCGGGGCGGAGTTCGAGCCGCTTGGGGCCGGTCAACTTCCCGTAGAAGTCGGCGATTTGGTTGGGCGGGAAGATCGTGTCGCCCCAGGCGTTGGCGAGCATGATCGCCGCGCCGTTCTTGTTGATCTGGTCGACGTAGGTCGAAGCCGAACGCACCTTCCCCCAGTTGATCATCTCCTGTTCCTTGGACAGGTCGGAGGCGAAGAAGTCCTTGAAGACCTGGCTCGTCTCCGCGCTCGGTCGGCCGGTCACGAGACCCACGCCGTCCAGCAGGGCGGTCGCCTGGGAGTGTTCGGTACGGCCCGAGTAGATCGAGTCGATCAGGTCCGCCCAGCCGCTCAGGGAGGCAACTGCCTTGATCCGCTTGTCGTGCGCGGCAGCGAGCAGACTGATTCCGGCGCCGTACGACACGCCCGCCATGCCGATGTGCCCCGCGTCGGACGGGGTGTTGGCGAGCGCCCAGTCGATCACCTTGGACGCGTCGGCCACGTCCTTCGGGCCCGCCACCTCTATCCCGCCGCCGGACTGCCAGAAGCCGCGGACGTTGTAACTCACCACGACGTAACCGGAGTTCGCGAGCTTCTCGGCCTGGGCCAGGTACTGGACCTGAGGGAAACCCCAGGCCGTGGGCATGACGAGCAGCGGGTAGCTGTGCGAGCCGTCCGCGCCCGCGGGCGTGACGACGTTCGCCGCGAGCTTCGTACCGCCGTCGCCGGTGATGTCGACGAAGCGGACGCCGTTCGTGGCGGCCTGGGCCGCGGGTGCGAGCCCGAGGACGCCTCCGGCGATCAGGGTCGCGGAGACGGCGCCCACGGCGGTCGTACGCAGGGCCTGGCGATGGGTTCGCACGGGTCACTCCTCACACGTGTCAATGCAAAGTGACCCGACGGTAACCGGGATTCCCTACCTTGGGTAACCCACCAGTAAGTTACGTGCCAGTAAAGATTGTTGACGTGTGGGCGAACTCAGGTGGCGCGGTGTGAACTGCGTGGAGCCGGTGCAGGCAGCGGGGTCTCCGCGGCCCGAGTCACGTCCGCGACCAGCTCCACCACATCCGGGCCGTACGCCTGCGAGTTGACCACCTTCAGCAGCAGGACGAAGGTGTTGCCGCCGTGTTTGCGGGCCAACTTCTCATGGTTGCGGGCGAGATAGCGGGACGCCGCCTGGTTGGTGATCGCGCGCTGGCCGCAGAAGAGGAACACCGGCCGCGCGCCACCCAGTTGGCCGGCGGTGAGGCGGGCGAGGAGGACGTACTCGCCCTTGCCGGGCTCAAGTCGGTAGCGCTCGCTGCCTATTTGGAACGCGCCCCGGTCCGGACCCGGTTCCGGGTCGACGTTGACGCGGATGCCGGGGAGCAGGGACGCCAGGTGCGCGGCCATGCGGCGGTTGGAGGACGGGCCGCCCACGCAGAACTCGGTGCGTTCGCCGAAGCTCTGCTGGGCCGCGTCGTGCGCGACGACCTGGGCGTGCGCGTTGCAGTCCTTGATCAGGGCGGCGAGTTCGAGGAGCGCGAACACGTCGTGCCGCATCACCGAGAGTTCGGCGCCGCCCGCCTCGCGGTTCACCACGAGCAGCGACTCGGAGTTGTCGGGCAGCCCGAAGAACGCCTGCTTGCGCCGGAGTTTGCGCCGCCACAGATAGGTGCGGGCGAGCCAGCCGAGCGCGGCGCTGATGCCGGCGGCGGCCACGCCCAGAACGATGTTGCGCACGTCGTCATTCATGGGCGCGCATGTTAGCGGCCCGACGTGGCTGGTACGTACCGGTGTTCGACGTATGGCACTCGTGTGACAGTGGCGTGAGGTGGTCTGTTGAGGTCATGGCAATGTGGCTACGCTGCGCGGACGGTCCCGACTGGAGGTACGGATGCGTCGCCCTGTGGCACGGAAACTGTCGGTCCTGGCGGTCTCGGCCGCCGTCGTGTCGGTCGGGGCAGCGGCCCCACCGGCGGCAACGAGCAGCACACCGACGAAGGTTCCGGTCGCCGTCGGCTACGGCGGTGCCGTGGCGAGCGTCGACGCGGACGCCACCGCCGCCGGTATCGAGGTCCTGAAGAAGGGCGGCAACGCGGTCGACGCGGCCGTCGCCACCGCCGCCGCGCTCGGCGTCACCGAGCCCTACTCCTCCGGCATCGGCGGAGGCGGCTACTTCGTCTACTACGACGCCAAGTCCCGTACCGTGCACACCATCGACGGCCGCGAGACCGCGCCGCTGACCGCCGACTCCAACCTCTTCGTGGAGAACGGCAAGGCCCTCGCCTTCGCCGACGCCGTCAGCAGCGGCCTCAGCGTCGGCACCCCGGGCTCACCCGCCACCTGGCAGTCCGCCCTCGACCAGTGGGGCAGCAGGAAGCTCGGCACGGTGCTCAAGCCCGCCGAGCGGATCGCGAGCGACGGCTTCACGGTCGACGACACCTTCCGCAGCCAGACGGCGTCCAACGAGACCCGCTTCCGCTACTTCCCGGACACCGCCAAGCTGTTCCTGCCGGGCGGTGCGCTGCCGGTCGTCGGCTCCACCTTCAAGAACCCCGAACTCGCCGCCACGTACAAGGAGTTGGGCAAGAAGGGGATCGGTGCGATCTACCACGGCGACCTCGGCAAGGACATCCTCGCCACGGTGAACAACCCCAAGGTGGACGCCAGTTCCGGCTGGAACGCCCGCCCCGGCAAGCTGTCCACCAAGGACCTCGCGGCCTACCGCGCAAAGCTCCAGGCGCCCACGAAGACCTCGTACCGCGGACTCGGCGTCTACTCCATCGCGCCCTCCTCCTCCGGCGGCACGACCGTCGGTGAGGCGCTCAACATCCTTGAGAAGACGGACCTTTCGAAGGCGAGCGAGGTCCAGTACCTGCACCACTACATCGAGGCCAGCCGGATCGCGTTCGCGGACCGGGGGCGCTGGGTCGGCGACCCCGCCTTCGAGGACGTACCGACGAAGGAACTCCTCTCGCAGAAGTTCGCCGACTCGCGCGCCTGCCTCATCAAGGACGACGCGGTGCTCACCAGCCCGCTGGCGCCCGCCGACCCGCGCAACCCGACGGCCTGCACCGCCGCCGGGACGGCCGCGCCGACGACCTACGAGGGCGAGAACACCACGCACCTCACGGTCGCCGACAAGTGGGGCAACGTCGTCTCCTACACGCTCACCATCGAGCAGACCGGCGGCAGCGCGATGACCGTGCCCGGCCGCGGGTTCCTGCTCAACAACGAGCTGACCGACTTCTCCTTCACCCCGGCCAACCCGGCCGTCCACGACCCGAACCTGCCCGGACCGGGCAAGCGCCCGCGCTCGTCGATCTCGCCGACGATCGTCCTCGACCAGCACAACAAGCCCGTCGTGGCGCTCGGTTCACCCGGTGGCGCGACCATCATCACGACCGTGTTGCAGACCCTCACCGAGTTCCTCGACCGGGGGCTGCCGCTGGTGGACGCTATCGCCGCGCCTCGCGCCAGCCAGCGCAACGCGGCGAACACGGAGCTCGAACCCGCCCTGTACAACAGCGACTTGAAGACCCAGTTGCAGGCCATCGGGCACTCCTTCACCTTGAATCCGGAGATCGGCGCGGCGACCGGCGTGCAACGGCTGCCGGGTGGGAAGTGGCTGGCGGCGGCGGAGACGGTGCGGCGGGGTGGCGGGTCCGCGCAGGTGGTGGATCCGGCTCCGTAGTTCGCGGTCTGCGGGGGCGTGGGGGCTGGTCGCGCCCACGCGGCGGAGCCGCACATCGATACAGCCCCCGCGCCCCTGAAGGGGCGCCTCAGGCAGGGGCGCTTGACAGGTTCTGTCTGTTGAACACCAAGTGATCGCCCTCTACGCCCACCGTCACCTGGCCGCCCTCCGCGACCGTGCCGTCCAGAAGCAGTCGCGACAGCCGGTTGTCGACCTCGCGCTGGATGGTGCGGCGCAACGGGCGGGCGCCGTACTCGGGTTGATAGCCGTGGCGGGAGAGCCAGTCGACGGCCGGGTCCGTGAACGTGACCGTGATGCCCTGCGCGTGCAGGAGTCGGCGGGTGTGTTCCAGCAACAGCTCGGTGATCAGGCGGAGTTGCTCGGCGGTGAGCCGGCGGAAGACGACGATCTCGTCGATGCGGTTGAGGAACTCGGGGCGGAAGTGCTCGCGCAGCGGGCGCAGGATCTGCTCGCGCCGGGCCTCCTCGTCCGCGTCGGCGCCGCCCGGGCCGAAGCCGATACCGGCACCGCGCCGGGTGATCGCCTCGGAGCCGAGGTTGCTGGTCATCACGATCACCGTGTTGGTGAAGTCGACCGTGCGGCCCTGCGCGTCGGTCAACCGGCCGTCGTCCAGGACCTGGAGCAGGATGTTGAAGACGTCCGGGTGTGCCTTCTCGACCTCGTCGAGGAGGAGCAGCGAGTACGGGTGTCGGCGTACGGCCTCGGTGAGTTGACCGGCCTCCTCGTGGCCGACGTAGCCGGGCGGAGCGCCGACGAGACGGCTGACCGTGTGCCGTTCCTGGTACTCGCTCATGTCCAGGCGGACCATGCGGTCCTCGCTGCCGAACAGGGCCTCGGCGAGCGCGCGGGCAAGTTCCGTCTTGCCGACGCCGGTTGGGCCCAGGAACAGGAAGCTGCCGATCGGCCGGTCCGGGCTCGCCAGCCCGGCGCGGGAGCGCAGCACCGCGTCCGACACGACCCGGACCGCCTCCTCCTGGCCGACGACCCGGCGGTGCAGATGCTCCTCCAGACCGAGCAACCGGTCCTTCTCCTCCGCCGTGAGACTGCTCACCGGGATACCGGTCTGCCGTGACACGACCTCGGCGATCGCTTCGCCGGTGACCTCCAGGTGCTGGCCCTCGTCGCCCCGGTCTTCTCCACCGGCCTCGGTCAGCCGTACCTTCAAGTCGGCGATACGGTCCCGGAGTTGGGTCGCCTTCTCATAGTCCTCGTCGGCCGCCGCCTGGTCCTTGTCCCGGGAGAGCTGCTCCACCTCGCTCTCCAGGGCCCGTACGTCCGCGCCCTTCGTGCGCGCCCGGAGCCGCACCCGCGCGCCCGCCTGGTCGATCAGGTCGATCGCCTTGTCGGGCAGCCTGCGGTCGGTGAGATAGCGGTCCGAGAGCTCTACGGCGGCCACCAACGCCTCGTCGGTGTAACGGACTTGGTGGTGCGCCTCGTAGCGGTCGCGCAGTCCGCGCAGGATCTCGATCGCGTCCGGGACGGTCGGTTCGGGCACGAGGATCGGCTGGAACCTGCGGGCCAGCGCCGCGTCCTTCTCGATCCGGCGGCACTCCTCAAGGGTCGTAGCGCCCACGATGTGCAACTCGCCGCGCGCGAGGGCCGGTTTGAGGATGTTGCCGGCGTCCATGGAGCCGCTCTCGCCGCCACCGCCCGCGCCGACCACGGTGTGCAACTCGTCGATGAACACGATCAGTTCGTCCGAGTGGGCGCGGATCTCGCCGACGATGTTCGTCAGCCGCTCCTCGAAGTCGCCCCGGAAACGGGTGCCCGCGACCACGCCGGTGAGGTCGAGTGCGACGACTCGCCGCCCCACCAGTACGTCCGGTACATCGCCGTCGATGATGCGCTGCGCGAGGCCCTCCACGATCGCGGTCTTGCCCACCCCCGCGTCGCCGATCAGCACCGGGTTGTTCTTGCCGCGCCGGGACAGCACCTCGATGGTCTGCTCGATCTCCTCGTCGCGGCCGATCACCGGGTCGATTCGGCCGTGGCGGGCCAGGTCGGTGAGATCGCGGCTGTACTTGTCGAGGGTGGGGGTGGCGGTGGGGCGGGGCTGGTCCGTGCGGGGCTGTGTGCCGTCCATGGGTTCGGGCGGCAGGCCCGTGGGGGCGTAGCGGGCCGCGTTCAGGATGTGACCGGCCGCCGAGTCCGGGTTCGCGGCGAGTGCGCCCAGGACGTGTTCGGGGCCGATGTATCCGGTGCCGCCCGCCCTGGCCAGGTCGTGGGCGTCCAGGAGGGCGCGTTTGACGGCCGGGGTGAGGGCGAGCGACGTGCCCTCCGGGGGTTGGGCGGGTCCTGAGCGCTCGTCGATCTCTGCGGCTAGGGAGTCGGGGTCTGCGCCTGCCCGGGTGAGGAGGTCACGGGTTGGCTCCACGGACAGGGCGGCGCGGAGTAGGTGCTGGGTGTCCAGGTCGTGGCTGCCGTGTTCTGCGGCGTACTGGGCGGCGCCGCGAACGAGGTCTCTGGCCGGCTGGCTGAGTAGGCGGCCTATGTCCACGTCCCGTGGGCCAGGGCGGGCGGCTCCGTCGAAGAAGCGGGCCAGGAACTCGCCGAACGGGTCGTTTTCCGGGTCTGTGTAGCCGCTGGTCATCAATCCACCATGGCACGGGCCACTGCGTGGGGCATGTGCAGGTTTGGGGGGATTGCAGATGGTTTTTGTCTGCGGGTGCGTTGTGGCTGGTCGCGCCTACGCGGCGGAGCCGCAAATCGACACAGCCCCGCGCCCTTGAGGGGCGCTTCCCTTACCGGCGCTCGGTCAGCACCCTTGGACCCGCCTCCGTGATCGCCACCGTGTGTTCCACGTGGGCCGCTCTTGAGCCGTCGTTTGTCTTGAGGGTCCAGCCGTCCTTCGCCGCGTGGTAGTCGTCGCGGCCGCTCGCGATCAGCATGGGCTCGATCGCGATGACCATGCCGTGGCGGAGGGGGAGGCCGCGGCCGGGGCGGCCCTCGTTCGGGACTCCGGGGTCCTCGTGCATCTGGCGGCCGATGCCGTGGCCGCCGAAGTCCTCCATGATGCCGTAGCCGGCCGTGCGGCACACCGTGCCGATCGCGTGGGCGATGTCGCCGATGCGGTTGCCGACGACGGCCGCGTCGATGCCCGCCGCCAGCGCGCGCTCGGCGGTGTCGATCAGGCGGACGTCGGCGGGGCGCGGCTCGCCGACGATGAAGCTGATCGCCGAGTCGCCGGCCCAGCCGCCCAGCTTGGCGCCGAAGTCGATCGAGACCAGGTCGCCGTCGCGCAGCAGGTAGCCGTCCGGGATGCCGTGCACGATCGCGTCGTTCACGGAGGCGCAGATGACCGCGGGGAACGCGGTGGGCGCGAAGGCGGGGCGGTAGCCGAGGAAGGGGGAACCCGCGCCGGCCGCACGCAGCACGTCGTGCGCCACCTCGTCCAGTTCCAGCAGGGATACGCCCACGTCGGCGGCCTCCCGCACGGCCGTGAGGGCGCGGGCCACGACCTGGCCCGCCTCGTACATCGCATCGATAGACGTGTCCGTCTTGAGTTCCACCATGCCAATTACTATACCGGTATTAGAATGACGGCATGGTACGCACCCCTCTCACCCCCGAAGAGCGCGAACGCGGCGAACGGCTCGGCCGGCTGCTCCGCGAGGCCCGTGGTGGCCGGAGCATGACGGACGTGGCGGCGCACGCGGGCGTCTCGGCGGAGACCCTCCGCAAGATCGAGACGGGCCGGGCACCGACGCCGGCCTTCTTCACCGTGTCCGCCCTCGCCGAAGCGCTCGGGCTGTCCATGGACGAACTCGTGGTCAGGTGCGCGCCGTTGGCGGCCTGAACCCGAGAGTGTTTACCCCACCTTGACGGGAGACGTGCGTCGGATCCGGCGTGAACCCGGCGGGCTCATAGTCGGGAGGCGTAGGCTCCCAGACCTCTGCGCCCGGCTCGAAAAGCTTCCGTAGCCGCGTCGTAACACAAATGGTGTTTTCTACGGATCGGAGCATTCCGGTCTGGCGGGAGTTGGGGCATGGCTGTGGATCAACTCCCCGGACAGGTGCGGGAGTTCGCGAACTACCTCGACGGACTTCTGGCGCGCCTTGACCAGGGCGGCGGCTGGTGCGGGGTGTTCTGGCAGCGCGATCCCGATGGCATGCAAGCCTGTCTGAGCGGGCGTGAAGTGCCGCCCTGGGACGTGGTGGAGGCGCTGCTCCAGGACCTCGCCGCGGAGTACGGCCACGCTGTCGCGACCCAGGAGAAGGAGCGGGCCAGCGCCCTGCACGCCGCCGCGCTCGCCGCGTTCGACGCCCGTCCCGGCAGCCGTGACGCCCTCAGCGACCGGCTCGATGTGATGCTCCGTGAGCAGAAGTACGCGGCCGAAACGCAGGCGAAGCTGGGGCGGTTGCTCAACGCCGCCACCACTCAGGAAGCGGCCGACGCCCTCCGCCTCGACCTCGCCTGGGCCCACGACGACCACGAGCGCGCCACCGCCCGCTGCGCCGAACTCCGCGCCCGCATCGAGCAGTTGGACAACTACGTCCACATCCAGGGCACTCGGGGCATCCACCGCGACCGGCACGGCAACGTGTTCCGGGTCGACGACACCTTCCAGGACCAGAACACCGCCGCGTACGACCAGAACTCCGCCCCGCACCGACTGCCCCGCCAGCGCGACGCCGAGCAGATACCCGTCACCGGACCGCAGGGCGGATACGACGATGCCGGACGCGCCGCGGACCCCGACTACTGGCAGCCGGACACCACGAGCCGCGAGCACGCCGGCTACGAGGGGACGTACGGGGACGGCCAGGCCCCGGACGCGCGCCGCGGCTACGAGGAGTTCGAGCGCGCGAACCCCGACTACGGCAACCCGGAACCGGACCTCACGACGGGTGCGACCGAGACCCCCGACCGGGCCGCCGTCGACCAGGCCCCCGCCCCCAAGCAACGCAAGCGCCGCCGAGGCAGCGCCCGCTTCGCCGGCCTCGCCGAGGACGACGCCGCCGCCCCGGCACCGAGCCCCGTAGCCGCCGTACCCGAAACCCCCGCACCCGCGCCTGCCACCCGCCGTACCCCGCGCGGGGCCCGTTTCGCCGGGGCCGCGCGGCCGGTCGAGCGGGCGCAGCCGAAGCGTGAGGCGTTGGACGACGAGGCGCGGCAGGCCACCCTGGAGGCCGTGCAGCGGCTCGTGGGGCTGCGGCGCGAGGGCCGTAGCGGCGAGGCGCACGCGCTGCTCGCCGAGGCCGCCTACTGGCCCGCCGCGCGGTTCCCGCTGCTCGCGGCCGAGCTCCAGCGCGCCGGGCTCGGCGCGGACTGGGCGACGCTCCTGTGGGAGGCCGCCTCGCTGCCCGCCGACCGGCTGGTCGGCGCGGCGGACGCGTTGGTCGCGGCGGGCCGCACGGCGGACGGCGAGCAGATCCTGCGGCAGGGCGTGGCCCGCCCCGCCGAGGAGATAGGCGAGGTCGTGCTCGCGCTGGTCGCGGAGGGGCGCCGCCGGGAGATCCGCGCGCTTCTCGACGCCTACGTCCGGGTCCGCACCCCTGAGGAGGCGGCCCGCAGCGTGGCCGCCGACCCGCAGCAGCTGGTTCCGCTGCTGCTGGAGGCCGCGCAGGGCGCCTCGGACGAGTGCCACTGGGATCTGGTGCACGCCTTGCGGGTGGCGGGCTTCAGCGCGTGAGCGCTCCGCTGGGTTAGCGGTCGGGTACGCGGTTTTTGGCTGCGCGTCGGTGGGGGCTGGTCGCGCTCACGCGGCGGAGCCGCATATCGATACAGCCTCGCGCCCCTTTCGGGGCGCTGCACTGCACGGAGTCCGTCGGAGCCGTCTAGGCGGCCCAGCGGCTCACCCACCGGAGGGTGAAACGCGATCGACTCCGCGGGTTAACGGCGATGGTCTTGGCAAGGCTCCTTCGGAGGCTTACGTTCATCCCTCTACGGCCTTGTCTACGGGCGTAGAGGCTCTGGCGTCCCGTCGAAGGAGCAGCTCATGGCCAACGTCGTACGCGCCGCTCTGGTCCAGGCCACCTGGACCGGCGACACCGAGTCCATGGTGGCGAAACACGAGGAACACGCCCGCGAGGCGGCCCGCCAGGGCGCCCAGATCATCGGGTTCCAGGAGGTGTTCAACGCCCCCTACTTCTGTCAGGTCCAGGAACCCGAGCACTACAGCTGGGCCGAGCCGGTGCCCGACGGGCCGACCGTGCGTCGTATGCAACAGCTCGCGCGCGAGACCGGCATGGTGATCGTCGTCCCGGTCTTCGAGATCGAGCAGGACGGCTTCTACTACAACACCGCGGCCGTGATCGACGCCGACGGCACCTTCCTCGGCAAGTACCGCAAGCACCACATCCCGCAGGTCAAGGGCTTCTGGGAGAAGTACTACTTCAGGCCGGGCAACGCGGGCTGGCCCGTCTTCGACACCGCGGTCGGCAAGGTCGGCGTCTACATCTGCTACGACCGCCACTTCCCGGAGGGCTGGCGCCAACTCGGGCTCAACGGAGCGCAGTTGGTCTACAACCCGTCCGCCACCTCGCGCGGCCTCTCCGCCTACCTCTGGCAGCTGGAGCAGCCGGCCGCCGCGGTCGCCAACGAGTACTTCATCGCAGCGATCAACCGTGTGGGACAGGAGGAGTACGGGGACAACGACTTTTACGGGACGTCGTACTTCGTCAACCCGCGAGGCCAGTTCGTCGGCGAGGCCGCCAGCGACAAGGACGAGGAACTCGTCGTGCGCGACCTGGACTTCGGGTTGATCGAGGAAGTCCGCCAGCAGTGGGCGTTCTACCGCGACCGGCGTCCCGACGCCTACGAAGGGTTGGTGCAGCCGTGACCAAGGACCTGTTGGGACGCCACCGGGACGTGCTCCCCGACTGGCTCGCCCTGTACTACCAAGACCCGTTGGAGATCACGCACGGCGAGGGCCGGCACGTCTGGGACGCCGAGGGCAACAAGTACCTCGACTTCTTCGGCGGCATCCTCACCACCATGACCGCGCACGCGCTCCCCGAGGTCACCAAGGCGGTGAGTGAGCAGGCCGGGCGGATCAACCACTCGTCCACGCTCTACCTCAACCGGCCGATGGTCGAACTCGCCGAGCGCGTCGCCCAGTTGTCCGGCATCCCGGACGCCCGCGTCTTCTTCACCACCTCGGGCACCGAGGCCAACGACACCGCCCTGATGCTGGCCACGACCTACCGGCGCAGCAACCAGATCCTGGCCATGCGCAACAGCTACCACGGCCGCTCCTTCAGCACGGTCGGCATCACCGGCAACCGCGGCTGGTCCCCGACCTCGCTCTCCCCGCTCCAGACGCTGTACGTCCACGGAGGCGTGCGGACGCGCGGACCCTACGCCGACCTGAACGACGCCGAGTTCATCGCGGCCTGCGTCGAGGACCTGAAGGATCTGCTCGGTCACGTCCGACCGCCCGCCGCGCTGATCGCCGAACCGGTGCAGGGCGTCGGCGGGTTCACCTCCCCGCCCGACGGTCTCTACGCCGCCTTCCGCGAAGTCCTCGCCGAGCGCGGGGTGTTGTGGATCGCGGATGAGGTGCAGACCGGCTGGGGCCGTACCGGCGACCACTTCTGGGGCTGGCAGGCGCACGCGGAGAACGGGCCGCCGGACATCCTCACCTTCGCCAAGGGTATCGGCAACGGCATGTCCATCGGCGGTGTCGTCGCCCGCGCCGAGATCATGAACTGCCTGGACTCCAACAGTATTTCGACCTTCGGCGGCACTCAGATCACCATGGCGGCCGGTCTCGCCAACCTCACCTATCTGCTGGAGCACGACCTCCAGGGCAACGCCCGCCGCGTCGGCGGCCTCCTCATCGAGCGGCTGCGGGCCGTCGCCGCACAGCATCCCGGCGTACGGGAAGTTCGCGGGCGCGGGCTGATGATCGGCGTCGAGCTGGTGAAGCCGGGCACCGACGAGGCCGACCCGGATGCCGCGTCCGCCGTACTCGAAGCGGCCCGCGAGGGAGGCCTGTTGATCGGCAAGGGCGGCGGACACAACACCAGCGCCCTGCGCATCGCCCCGCCCCTGTCCCTGACCGTCGCGGAGGCCGAGGAGGGCGCCGCGATCCTCGAACGGGCTCTGAGGAGCACGCAGTAGAGCACACGCTGAACAAGGGAAGACCGTCATGACCACCACCTTGGGAACCCTCGGAACCCTGGACGCCCTGGAGCCCGCGCTGTCGGTGCGCCAGGTCCTCGCCCTGGAACGGGTCCTCGCCGGGGAACCCGAGGTGGTGGCCGGCGCGAGCCAACTCGACCGGCCCGTGCGCTGGGTGCACGTCGCCGAGGCCGCCGACGTCGGCGTGATGCTCACCGGCGGCGAGATGGTCCTCACCACCGGCGTGCTCCTCGCCGGTGACGAGGCGGCGCAGGCCGAGTACATCCAGTCCCTGCACCGCGCGGAGGCCTCGGCCGTCGTACTCGGCCTGGGACGGGCCTTTCCCGCCCCGCCGGACGTGATGCGCCGGGCGGCCGAGCGGTGCGGGTTGCCCATGGTGGTGCTCCACCGGCCCTTCCCCTTCGCGGAGTTGACGGAAGAGGTCCAATCCCGGCTCGTGCGGCGGAAGTTCGCCGCCGTGAGTCTCTCCGAGGCCGTACGGACCGCGCTCACCGGACTCATCACCGGCGGCGCCCCGCTGCAGAGCCTGCTCGACGAGGTCGCCGCGCACAGCGCCTGCCCGGTCGTCGTCACCAACCTCGCGCACCGCGTCCTCGCCACGGCGGGGGAGCGGTCCGCCGTGGACGACGTGCTGCGCGACTGGGAGCGCATCTCCCGGCAGGCCGGTGGCAGTGAGGGCGACGGCTGGATCCGCGCCGAACTGGGCGGGCGCGGTGAGCGGTGGGGCCAGATCATGCTGTGCGGCTACCGCGGCGACACCGCCACCGGACGCCTCCTCGCCGACCGCGCCGCCGAGGCCCTCGTCCTGCACCGCATGCTCGGCGGCTCCGCCCACACCTGGGAGGAACAGTCCGCCCAGAGCCTGATGACCGACCTCGCG
Organism: Streptomyces prunicolor; assembly: GCF_045162825.1. Taxonomy (NCBI): domain Bacteria; kingdom Bacillati; phylum Actinomycetota; class Actinomycetes; order Kitasatosporales; family Streptomycetaceae; genus Streptomyces; species Streptomyces prunicolor. The sequence continues at coordinate 8,924,159 of NZ_CP108676.1, forward strand.
AGCGGTGTCGTACCGGCTCGCCAACTCCTGCCCCGCGCCCGCGCGGCCGGACTCCCCGTCAACCGGCGCACCTTCGTCCCGATGGTCGTACGCGACGGCGACACGGTCCAACTCGACCGCGTGCTACGGCTGTTGGGGCTCCCCGGACTCGTCGCCGAACTGGCCGACGGTGTCACCGCCGTCCTGCTCAGCCTGCCCCGCGACCAGGACGCGGACGCCCTCGCCGCGCACTTCGCGAGCCGACTGCGCACCGAGTCGGGGGCGTTGAAGGCGGTGGTGGCCGCCGCCGGTCAGCGCACCGTCTGGGACGACGTGCCCGCCGGTCTGCGCGAGGCACAGCACGTCGCCGACGCCGTGGCCGACTCCAGCGACGCCCTCGACCTCCCCGCCGTCGTACGCCTCAAGGACGTTCATCTGCGCGGCCTGATCAGGCTGTTGCGGGACGACCCGCAGGTGCAGTCCTTCGCCGAGCGGGAGTTGGACGGGCTGCTGTGCGCGGCCGACGAGGACCTGCTCGCCGTACTGCGCACCTATCTGGCCACCGGCCGCAACAAGTCGCGCACCGCGCAGCTCCACCACGTGTCGCGGCCCGCGCTGTACCGCCGGCTGGAGGCGATAGAGGGGCGGCTCGGGGTCGACCTCGACGACTTCGAGCAGGCCGCATCGGTGCACATCGCGCTCCTCGCGCACGACGCGCAACAGGGGTGAAACATGGGACTACCTGCGAAAACGGCGGTGAAACATGCGGCCACGACAGGGTGACACCGTGGAACGCCGCGCGCCCGCAGACGTGACACCGTGCAACTCAAACCCGACTTCAGGGCTTCCTAAGCTCCTCGCACACCTAGCGACCGGAGGTCCCGATGAGCACAGTGATTCGTGCCGCTCTCTTCCAGACAGCCTGGACGGGCGACAAGGAGTCCATGATCCAGGTACACGAGCAGGCGGTCCGCGACGCGGCCGCGCAGGGTGCTCAAGTCCTGTGCTTCCAGGAGCTGTTCTACGGACCGTACTTCTGCCAGGTCCAGGACAAGGCGTTCTACGAGTACGCCGAGGCGATCCCGGACGGCCCGATCGTCAAGCGCTTCCAGGCGCTCGCCAAGGAGCACGGCATCGTCCTGGTCCTGCCGATGTACGAGGAGGAGCAGCCGGGCGTCCTCTACAACACGGCCGCCGTGATCGACGCGGACGGCTCGTACCTGGGCAAGTACCGCAAGCACCACATTCCCCAAGTCCCCGGATTCTGGGAGAAGTTCTACTTCCGTCCGGGCAACAGCGGCTGGCCCATCTTCGACACCAAGGTCGGCAAGATCGGCGTCTACATCTGCTACGACCGGCACTTCCCGGAGGGCTGGCGTGCGCTGGGCCTCGCGGGTGCGGAGATCGTCTTCAACCCGTCGGCGACCTCGCGCGGCCTCTCCGCCTACCTCTGGCAGCTGGAGCAGCCCGCTGCCGCGGCGGCCAACGAGTACTTCGTCGGCGCCATCAACCGAGTGGGCGTAGAGGAGTTGGGCGACAACGACTTCTACGGCACGACGTACTTCGTCGACCCGGAGGCCCAGTTCGTCGGCGAGGTGGCCAGCGACAAGGAGCCCGAACTCGTCGTCCGGGACCTGGACTTGGCCAAGCTGCGCGAAGTCCGAGACCGCTGGCAGTTCTACCGCGACCGCCGCCCGGATGCGTACGGCCCGCTGACCGCCCCGTAAAACACGCATGGCACCCGCGCCCCGCTTTTAGGGGCGCGGGGCAGCGTCCATTGGCGGCTTGGCCGCGGGGCGCGCCCAGCCCCCACAGACCCGCACCAGACCACAATCCAGCGGAGTCAAAACAATGAGCACCCGTACCGTAATCCGCGGCGGCCTAGTCATCACCGCGTCCGACGAACTCCACGCCGACGTCCTGATCGAAGACGGCCGCATCGCAGCCCTGGCCACCTCCGGTACGCCGACGGCCGACGGCTGGACCGCCGAGAAGGTCATCGACGCCACCGGGAAGTACGTCATCCCGGGCGGTGTGGACGCCCACACCCACATGGAGATGCCGTTCGGCGGAACGAAGGCGGCCGACACCTTCGAGACCGGCACCCGGGCCGCCGCCTGGGGCGGTACGACGACCATCGTCGACTTCGCCATCCAGAGCGTCGGCGGAGCCCTCCGCGAGGGCCTCGACGCCTGGCACGCCAAGGCCGAGGGCAACTGCGCCATCGACTACGGCTTCCACATGATCGTCTCCGACGTCAACGAGGACACCCTCAAGGAGATGGACCTGCTGGTGCAGGAGGGCGTCACCTCCTTCAAGCAGTTCATGGCCTACCCGGGCGTCTTCTACAGCGACGACGGCCAGATCCTGCGCGCCATGCAACGCGCCGCCGACAACGGCGGGTTGATCATGATGCACGCCGAGAACGGCATCGCGATCGACGTCCTCGTGGAGCAGGCGCTGGCCCGCGGCGAGCGGGACCCCCGCTACCACGGCGAGGTCCGCAAGGCCCTCCTCGAAGCCGAGGCGACCCACCGCGCGATCAAGCTCGCGCAGGTCGCGGGCGCCCCGCTCTACGTCGTGCACGTCTCCGCGATGGAGGCGGTCGCCGAGCTGGCCAAGGCGCGCGACGAGGGCCTCCCCGTCTTCGGCGAGACCTGTCCGCAGTACCTGTTCCTGTCGACGGACAACCTCGCCGAGCCCGACTTCGAGGGCGCGAAGTACGTGTGCAGCACGCCCCTTCGGCCCAAGGAGCACCAGGCCAAGCTGTGGCAGGGCCTGCGCACCAATGACCTCCAGGTCGTCTCCACCGACCACTGCCCCTTCTGCTTCGTGGGCCAGAAGGAGCTGGGGCGCGGGGACTTCTCGAAGATCCCCAACGGCATGCCGGGCGTCGAGAACCGCATGGACCTGCTCCACCAGGGCGTCGTCGACGGCCACATCAGCCGCCGCCGCTGGATCGAGATCGCCTGCGCCTCCCCGGCGCGGATGTTCGGCCTCTACCCGAAGAAGGGCACCATCGCCCCGGGCGCCGACGCCGACGTCGTCATCTACGACCCGCACGCCGAGCAGATCGTCTCCGCCGAGACGCACCACATGAACGTCGACTACTCGGCGTACGAGGGCAAGCGCCTCACCGGCCGCGTCGAGACCGTCCTCTCGCGCGGCGAACTCGTCATCACCGAGCGGGAGTACACCGGGCACGCGGGCCACGGCGTCTACACCCCGCGTGCCACCAGTCAGTACCTCAACTAGGAGCGGCGCCAATGGACTTCGGACTCGTACTCCAAACCGACCCGCCGGCCTCGCGGGTCATCAGCCTGATGAAGCGCGCCGAGCGCAACGGCTTCACCTACGGCTGGACCTTCGACTCCGCCGTGCTGTGGCAGGAGCCGTTCGTGATCTACAGTCAGATCCTGGCCAACACCACGAAGTTGACGGTCGGCCCGATGGTCACCAACCCGGGCACCCGCACCTGGGAGGTCACCGCCTCCACCTTCGCCACCCTGAACGACATGTTCGGCAACCGCACGGTCTGCGGTATCGGCCGCGGCGACTCCGCGATGCGCGTCGCGGGCCGCGCCCCGAACACGCTCGCCCGGATCAGCGAGGCCATGAAGGTCATCAGGGCGCTCGGCTCCGGCCAGGAGGCGGACCTCGGCGGCACGGTCATCAAGTTCCCCTGGGCCAAGGAGGACGCCCAACTCCCGGTCTGGATGGCCGCGTACGGCCCCAAGGCGCTGAAGATGACCGGCGAGGAGGCCGACGGCTTCATCCTCCAGCTCTCGGACCTCTACCTCACCGAGTACATGGTGAAGGCGGTCAAGGACGCGGCCGTCGCCGCCGGACGCGACCCGTCCGAGGTCAAGATCTGCGTCGCCGCCCCGGCCTACGTCACCGAGGACGACTCGCCCGAGGCGCTCGCCCACGCGCGCGACCAGTGCCGCTGGTTCGGCGGCATGGTCGGCAACCACGTCGCCGACCTCGTCTCCAAGTACGGCGCGCACTCCGCCGCCGTACCCGAGGAACTCACGGACTACATCAAGGCCCGTGAGGGGTACGACTATTCGCATCACGGTCGCTCCGACAACCCCGACACGGCCTTCGTGCCCGACGAGATCGTCGACCGGTTCTGCATCATCGGATCGGCCGAGAAGCAGATCGAAAAGCTCAGCGCCCTGCGCGAGTTGGGCGTCGACCAGTTCGCCGTCTACGACATGCACGACGCGCAGGAAGCCACGATCGACGCGTACGGGTCGAAGGTGATCCCGGCCGTCAACGGCTGACGCACACCCGTACCACCGCTCAACTCCCCGTCCCCCCACTCCAGTTCTCCCCCTCCCCACCGTCCTGGGGAGGGGGTGGCGGGGCCGGGGAAGGGCAAGCACGCACCCGCCCTTCCCCGGCCCCGCCAAGCCCCCGCACGGCCTTTCCGGATCCGCCCCTCGTTTTGATTGGCCTGCCCATGACCGACACCGCTCCCACGGCCATAGAGCCGACCGCTCAAGTCACCCTCGCCGACGGGCGGGTGGAGCTCGCCCCGGGGTCTCCGCTGCCCAGCGGTCCGTACGCCAACGACGATCTGCTGCCGGTACCCGTCGAGAAGCGCACCTGGACCACGTACAACTTCTCCGCGCTGTGGGTCGGCATGGCCCACAACACGGCTTCCTGGACCCTGGCTTCCGGGCTCATCGCCGTCGGCATGGACTGGAAGCAGGCGGTGTTCACCATCGCCCTGGCCAACCTGATCGTGCTCGTGCCCATGCTGCTCACCGGGCACGCGGGACCGAAGTACGGCATCCCCTTCCCGGTCTTCGCGCGTGCCTCGTTCGGCGTGCGCGGCGCCAACCTCCCTGCCGTAGTGCGGGCGTTGGTGGCCTGCGGTTGGTTCGGCATCCAGACCTGGATCGGCGGTGAGGCGATCTTCTTCCTCGCCGGCAAGCTGATCGGGGACAGTTGGGCCAACGCCTCACACATCGGCGGGTACGCCTGGACGATGTGGCTGTCGTTCGCGCTGTTCTGGGTGCTCCAAGTGGCCATCATCTACCGGGGCATGGAGACGATCCGCCGCTTCGAGAACTGGGCCGCGCCCTTCGTGCTCGTCGGCGCGTTCGTGATGCTGTGGTGGATGAGCGACAAGGCCGGTGGCTTCGGCCCGCTCTTCGACCAGCCGTCCAAGCTCGGTTGGGGCGGCAGCTTCTGGAAGCTGTTCTGGCCCTCGCTCATGGGCATGATCGGCTTCTGGTCCACGCTGTCCCTGAACATCCCGGACTTCACCCGCTACGGCAAGAGCCAGAAGGCCCAGACGTGGGGCCAGGCGCTCGGTCTGCCGACCACGATGACCCTGTTCGCGTTTCTGTCCGTGATGGTCACCTCCGGCTCGCAGGCCGTCTACGGCACGGCGATCTGGGACCCGGTGCAGCTCGCGGCGAAGACGGACAACGTCGTAGGCCTGCTGTACGCGTTGGTGACCGTCCTGGTGGCGACCCTGTCCGTGAACATCGCGGCCAACCTGGTCTCGCCGGCCTTCGACTTCTCCAACATCGCGCCCCGGAAGATCAGCTTCCGCACAGGCGCCCTCGTGACCAGCGTCCTCGCGGTGCTGATCTTCCCGTGGAAGCTGTACTCCGACCCGCAGGGCTACATCTTCACCTGGCTCGGTCTGGTAGGCGGTCTGCTCGGCACGGTCGCCGGCATCCTCATCGCCGACTACTGGATCCTGCGCCGCGGCAAGCTCGACCTCGCCGACCTGTACCGCAAGGGCGGCCGCTACTGGTACGACGGCGGCTGGAACTGGCGGGCCGTGGTCGCGTTCGTGGTGGGTGGCGTACTCGCCGTCGGCGGCGCCGACTTCCACCCGCTGATCGACGGCCGGCCCATCCCGGCCCTGTCCTCGCTCGCCGACTACGGCTGGGCCGTGGGCCTGGGCACGTCGATGGTGCTCTACGTAGTGCTCACGTTGCTGACCGGGAAGGAGACGGAACCGGTGACGGAAACGGCACCGGAGACCGTCGAGGCGTAGCAGCTCTGCACCTGGGGGGCGGTCGAGGCCTAGCTGGCCTTGCCGCCCTCCAGTGCGGTCACCGCCTCCTTGGCGGCCTTGATCGCGCCCTTGTTGATGACGTCCGTACTCGGCGCCTTCTTGTTCTCGAAGTCGCTGCCGTTGTACGTGATGGTCACCAGCGCGTTGCCCGCGCGGACGACGACCGTGCCCTCACGCGTCTGCTGCTTGTCCTCTGTGGTGAGGTTCACGATGGAGTAGGCCTGGTCGCCGAGCCCGGGGACGGCACCGCCGCCGCTCTTCTCCGTAGTTGTCTCGGTGTACGACTTCTGTGCCGCCGCGTCCGAATCCGTGATCTCGTACGACACGTCGAGCCAGCGGTAGTCGTACCCCTTGAGCGCGTTCCACGAGCAGGTGCGGCGCACCTTCGTGTCCGTCGATGGGATCTCCTTGCCGGCCGTCTTCGCGCCCGGGACGAGCGACTTGATCGTCGCCACCGCCACACTTCCGCACGGGGCGGGGGAGGTGGCGTACGCCTTGGCCACGGGCGCCGTCGACGGGGCCGAGGTCCCGGACGAGGCGGCGGCGTCGGGGGTCGACTTGTGGTCGGCGGTCGTCGTCGCGGCGAACGGTCCGGACGTCAGGGCCCAGCCCATCGCGGCGAGCACGACGACCGGCGACAGACGCGCGGTGAGAGCGAGCGGCAGAGGAAGAGAACGCAAGTCGCACTTCTCGTGGGGGATGGTGCGGAGCGGGTCCGCACTGCGGACGGGGACGCCAGTGTCACATGACAGCCTGTGAGGCGAAAGCATGAACTCGCTCCGTGCCTGTGCGGTGACAGTGCCTCACTGTCGATGGGCTGTGTATCCCCAAATGTCAGTCTCTTGTCCGCGTCTCACGCCCGCGCGGCACGCACCCGCATCGTCGTCTCGATCCGTTCGACGGCCGCGAACGCCCCGTACGCGATCAGCCGCACCAGGCCCGCGTCGCCGCGCCCCGGCCGTCGCCAGGCGGCGACATCCTCCTCCGTGATCCGGTACGGCGCGAGCGCGGCCAGCACCGCGAGCCGCGCCGCGGGCCGCTCCCGCCGGTTCGGGAAACCGCGCAGCACGACCGGCGGATGCGACCCGTCCCAGGCCCACAGCGTCTCCCGTACGAGCGTCCGGTCGTCGGTGTCGAGAAGGTCTGCGCCCGCGAGCGCGGCCGTGCGCAGCGCGTCGTAGGCCGGGCCCACCGGCGTTCCGGCCGCCCACTCCGGGCCGGGTCCCGGGTCGTCGAGCAGGGGAAGTGCCGCTCCCGGTACGGCAGTTCGGCGCACGGTGCGGGCGACGCTGCGGCCCGCCAGGCTCCGTACGGCTCGGAACCGCTGGGCGTTGCCCGGCAGGAGCTGTTCGGTCAGCAGGGCCGACACGACGCGGTTGATGAAGTGGAAGGCGAGGGCGGTGCCCAGGTAGGCGGGCGCCTGCTCGCGCGGGAACGGGTACGGCGTGAGGTGCGCACCCGGGACACGCGTCCGGCGGCCCCAGTCGAGTACGCGCGCGTGCTTCTCGCTCTCCGGTGTGCCGCCCCGGGCCAGGTGCTCGGCGAGGGCGTGGTCGCCGGTGGCGTGCAGCAGGACGGTGTGCGCGTCCGCGCAGAACGGGCACTTGTTGGCGAGCGAGACACCGAGCGCGGCCAGCTCCTTGCCGGTGCGGCTGCCGGCGCCCGCGATCAGCGACTCCCGCATCAACGCCCAGACGGGCGCGAGGAGTTCGGGCGCGGAGGACAGGACCACGAAGGTCGGGGGCCGTTCGATCCCGAAGTCGACGGCGATCTGCTCGAAGACCTCGGCGGTGCGGCCGGTGGCGGACTTCGGCGACGGCGGCTGAGTGTGCCGGAAGGGTGTGGGCATGGCAGCAGCGTGCGCGGCCGGGGCGGGTCGGGTCGTCGTACGGGCGAAGGCAGTTGGGGCTACGACGGGGAGGTCCGGGGCGGCGCGGACTACTGCGTGGGGAGTAGTCCAGGAGTTGTCCACAGGGCTGACGCCCGTGTCGGCGCGGCGGTCTAGTGTGCGGACATGAGCGGGTATCCGGTCGATGCGACCCCACGCAGGCGGCTCGCCGACGCGTCCCTCGCGGTCGTGATCGGCGCCCTCGTCGTGACCGTCGCCGCCTTCGACGCGGACACGACCGCCGTCGACTTCGTGCTCGCCGCCCTCGCCTCGGCGGCCCTGGCGTTCTACCAGACGGCTCCGAGGGCGGTCCTCGCCGTGGCCGCGGTGGCGGAGGCGACCTACGTCCTGCACGCCCATCCGGGGCCGGTCGCCGCTCTGCCCGTCCTCGTCGCCATGCACACGGCGGCCCGCGTGGGGCACCGCGGTTGGGCGGCAGGGGCGGGCGCGTTGTTCCTGGCGGCGTACTTCGCAACAGGGCCGACGACCCAGCAGGTGCTGGAGCGGACCGCGCTCATCGCCGGATGGTTCCTGTGCGCGGTGGTCACCGGTCTCGCCGACCGCAACTGGCAGGCGTATCTCCGCCAGACCGAACAGCGCGCCCTGGAGGCCGAACGCACCCGCGAGGAGGTCGCGTTGCGCCGCGCGGGTGAGGAACGCCTGCGCATAGCGCGGGAGTTGCACGACTCCCTCACCCACAGCATCTCGATCGTCAAGCTCCAGGCGGGCGTTGCCGTCCATCTCGCCCGCAAGCGCGGCGAGGAGGTGCCGCCCGCGCTGCTCGCCATCCAGGAGGCGGGCGGCGAGGCGATGCGCGAACTCCGGGCCACCCTGGAGATCCTGCGCACCACCGAGGAGCCCACCGGCACCCCGGCGCTGCTCGTCGAGCGGGCCTGCGCAGCCGGTCTCGCCGTCGAGCTCGCGGTGACCGGCGAGGAACGCCCTCTCGCGGCGACGGTCGACCGCGCGGTGTACCGCATCGTCCAGGAGGCCCTCACCAACGCGGCCCGGCACGCGGGACCGGCGAAGGTGAACGTCCAACTCGACTACGGGGACGAGGACTTGACGATACGGGTCGAGGACGACGGAGCGGCCGACCCCGACTGCCCGCCGAAGCCGGGCATCGGTCTCACCGGCATGCGCGAGCGCGTCGCGGCCCTCGGCGGCACCCTGCACACCGCCCCGCGCGCGGAGGGCGGCTTCTCGGTCCGGGCCGAACTGCCGCTGGGGGAGGCGGGATGATCCGGGTCGCGGTCGTCGACGACCAGGCGCTGATGCGCGCGGGCTTCCGCGCCCTCCTGGATGCCGAGGAGGGCATCGAGGTCGTCGGCGAGGCGGCCAACGGGGAACAGGGCGTGGCCCTCGTCCGCGCGCAGCTCCCCGACATCGCGCTGATCGACGTGCAGATGCCGGTGATGACGGGCATCGAGGCGACCCGCCGGATCGCGGCGGACCCCGACCTCTCCGCCGTCCGCGTCGTCATCCTCACCAACTACGGCCTGGACGAATACGTCTTCGAGGCGCTGCGCGCGGGCGCCAGCGGCTTTCTCCTCAAGGACACCGACCCGGCGGACCTGCTCCAGGCGATCGAGATCGTCGCCGGCGGCGAGGCCCTCCTCTCCCCGGCGATCACCCGCACCCTCATCGGCGAGTTCGTCTCCCGCCCTCCGGACCGCTCCACCCCCTCCGGCCTGGAGCACCTCACCCGCCGCGAACGCGAGGTCACCGCGCTGGCCGCGCGCGGTCTCACCAACGAGGAGATCGCCGCCCACATGGTCATCAGCCCGTTCACGGCGAAGACCCACATCAGCCGGGCGATGACCAAACTCGGCGCACGGGACCGGGCCCAACTCGTCGTGTTCGCCTACGAGTCGGGGCTGGTGACGGCCCGCGCGCCGGAATCCCGTTGCGAGCCGGACCCGCCGGATCGCAACCTTGGGCGATGACCGAGACGACACGCGCGCAAGACCCCACCGTCGGTGTTCGCGAGGAGATCCTCGCCTACTACGCCCAGGGCAAGGAGGACGCCCGCCTCAGACAGGGTTCCGAACGGCTGGAGTTCTGGCGCACCCAGGACGTGCTGCGGCGCCTGCTGCCGACGGCTCCCGCGAAGCTGCTGGACGTCGGCGGAGGCAGCGGAATCCACGCCGAGTGGCTCGCGCGGGACGGCTACGAGGTCCAACTCATCGACCCCGTACCGCTGCACGTGGAACAGGCGGGCCGACTGCCCGGGGTCGACGCCCGCGCCGGGGACGCCAGGGCGCTGCCCGCCCAAGACGCCTCGTACGACGTGGTGTTGCTGCTCGGGCCGCTGTACCACCTGCCCGAACGGGCCGACCGGGTACGGGCGTTGAGCGAGGCGCGGCGGGTGGTGCGGCCGGGCGGTCTGGTGGTCGCGGCGACGATCAACCGGTTCGCGGGCCTGCACGACCTGCTCAAGCACGAGCTGTACTTCACCGCCCCGCACCGCGCGCGGGTCGACCGGGAGACGGAGGAGGGACGCCACGACTACCAGGACGGCGGCCTCTTCACGACCGCCTACTTCGCCCAACCCCACGAAGCCCCCGAGGAGTTCACGGACGCGGAACTCACCGTCGAGGGCCAGTACGGCCTCGAAGGCGCCGCCTGGCTGATGGGCGGCATCGAGGACTGGCTGGACGACCCCGACCGCCGCGAAGCCGTTCTGGCGGCCACCCGCCGGATCGAGTCGGAGCCCACGCTGCTCGGCACCAGTGGACATCTGCTGACAGCGGGCCGACGCGACTCCTAGTGGGGCGAGTGGTGCGGGACCGTCGGCGACGTCCGGATCGCCGACCGGGCGCCGCGGCCCGGCCAGTTCATGAACGGCGGGGCTCCGCGGATCCGTGGAGCTACGGCCACCTCCGGGGATGTTCGACACGAATGCGCAGCGGCGCGAGCAGATCGTTCACGTAGTCGCGGCCGGCCGGGGTGTCGAGCTCCAGCGGGGGCTCGGACGACGGCTTGAGCAGGGCGGGGCCGTTCTCCCGCTCGTACAGGGCGCACACCTCGCCGGACAGCAGGCCCGAGTCCTGGCGCGAGGGCCAGCGCAGGCCCACCGCCCAGTCGGCCTGGCCGCGGATCCAGGAGCCCCAGCGGCGGGTGCGGGGATAGGCCGGCGCCTCCGCCTGCACGAGCCAGATGTCCTGGCGGACCGCCGCGAGACGGGCGTTGTCCGTCAGGTCGGCCAGCGGCAGGTCGATCGCCGCGACGACCTTCGACAGCAGCATGCCCCGCACCCGCGGCCGGGTGATGCGCCGCCGCCCGTCGGGCCGCACCCGCAGATCGCGGGCCAGGGTCTCGCACAGCGCGGTCAGCGGGGACATTCCCGCGTACAGATAGGGCAGCCGCTCGGGACTCAGCTCGTCCCTGATGTGGCAGAACCGGCCGCCACCCCAGTGCAGATCGGCCGGTACGGCCTTGAACTCGGTGGCGTTGCGGCGTTCACTGTGCACCCGCCACAGCTCGGTACCGGCCGGCAGCACATGGCGGTGCGGGGTCGCACGGACGGCCGGGGCGGGGATCATCTGGTCGGGCACGTGCTCACCACTCCGGGATCTCGGCTCGCGCGGCGGACAGCAGGGCGTCGTCCGCTCCGGTGCCCAGGAGCCTCGCGGGCGCGGCGTCCAGCCACACGTTCGAACCCAGCCACCAGTCCGCGGCGCCCCAGGGGTCCTCGTCGGCCGACAGCAGCCTGTTGATCTCGACGACGATCGGGTACGGGGTTCCGGAGGCGGGGTCCAACTGGAAGGCGGGGACGCGCTCCGTGTTCTGCTCGTCGGTGAGCAGGATGAGGTCCTGGGTCTGGTCGGGGGACAGGACACCGACGAGGACGGCGGGTTCGGCCAGGAGCCAGGCGTCCTGGGGATCGGGGCGATACGAGGAGTCGAGCGGCCCGGTGAGGCTCGCGGCCGGCGAGACCTGTGCCTGCGTGCGCAACCGCTTGAGCAGCGGCAGGAGCGCCTTCGACTGCGGTTGCGTCGACTCGGCCTGGAATCGCACCCCTTGCGGAGTCAGCGCCGCGCGCAGCGGATGTCCGGTGGGCACGAACGGTTTGACGAGCGCGCGCAGTTCGTCCGCCGCCGCCTCGGGATCGGCCTCCGCCTCGGCCAGGATCTCCCGCAGCTCCTCGCGCGCAGGCTCGTCCAACAGCCCGTCCAACTCGACCCAGTTCGCCTGGATCGCCTCGATCGCGTCCGTCAGGAACGACACTCCACCACCCCCTCTCCGCCCGGCACCGTAACAGCGCGCGAAGAACCCTGAGTCGAGATCGTCGAACCGGAGTCATATGGACCGTCAGTGATGCATCATTGCCCCCTGTCACATCTCGGCCCTGGGGGAGGGTCATTTGAGCAACTCTGCGGCATACCAGTGGACCTACGTCGACGTCGAGGCGGAACGACGGCGGGAACTGCGCGCCCAACTCGCACAGGAGATCACCCGCTCACGCAATCTGCGCGGCCAGGCCAAGTCCCTGCGCCGTGCGTACGGTACGGCCAGGGTCGATGTCCACGTCGTCAGCGTGCCGGGCTCCGCGGACTCCGCCGATCTGGCTGCCGCCCTGGACTCGGCCCAGGCGGTCAACGAGCGCGCGGAGGCCGAACTCGGCCGCGCCGCCGCCGACATATGGTCCCTGCCACCGGCCAAGGACAAGAAGCGGACGGAGAGCGACACCCGGCCGGCGCCGGAGCCCGCCGCCCGGCCGAGAGCGGACCGTACGGAGCAGGTCAGGGCCGCCTCCCTCGTGGAGGCCGAGGCGCTCCTCACCCGTGACGGGCCCTCCTGCGAGCCCGACGACCTGCCCCTCTTCGCCCGCCGCCTGGACGCCCTGCGCCGGGCCCGCAGCACCGAGGAGGCCAGGACCCTGCTGCACGACCTCGGCGTCCTCGTGCACAAGTCGACCCAGCGGCAGCGCGACGCGGTCCGCACCGCCGCACTGCGGGCCCGGCTGCTCGACCGCCTGGAGGACGCCGAACCGGCGGACCGGGAGCAGCTGGCGGAGGCCGTTCGCGAGGCGCCCGACCCCTCCCACCTGGCGGACGAGGTCGACCTGGCCGTGGCCCACGCGGACACCGCCCGCCACCGGTCCACGGTCGCCGACACCCTGATGCAGGTGCTGCGCGAACGCGACTACGCCGTGGGCGACGACTTCGCCGACCTGCTGGAGGAGGACGGCAGCGTCGTCGTGCCCTTCGGTGAGGCCGTCGGCTACGGCCTGCGGGTGGCGCTCGCCCCCGACCGGCCCGACCTCACCACCGTGCTGGTCGCCGAGGCGGAGGCCGACCCCGAGACCGACCACGAGGTCCAACGCTGGTTCTGCGACGAGCAGTTGCCCGCCATCGAGGAGGCCGTGCGCGCACACGGCGTCGACCTGGCGCGTAAGTCCACGCTGCCGCCCGGGGTGCGGCCCACGGCCGTGGTGCCCGACGGTTCCTGGCCCGACACCGGCCTCGCCCACGACCGTACGGACGAGGACGCGGACCAGTCGGAACAGGCGGAGCGGGGCGAGCGGCCGCAGCGACGCCGGAAGAAGAAGACCGGGCCCGCGCGGTCCACCACGTACGGACAGGAGGGGCAGCGTGAGCGCTGACACCACGGGGGCCTTCCGCAAGGAGGAGGCGCCGGCCGGGCCACCCGCCCTCGCCCCGGCCTGGATCCGCGAGCTGGACATGGCGCTCACCGTGTACCCGCAGATCCTCTTCACCGGCAACGTACGCGACGTCTTCCTGCTGCCCGAGGACGCCGAGGACGCCGAGGGCGGCGTCACTGCGCCCCGACCGGGCACCCGGGCCACGCCGTTCCAGCTGGAGGAGGTCATCGAGTCGGTCTGCCGCACGCGGGGCTACGGCGCGCTGGCCCGGCAGAGCATGGTCAACGACCGGGTGATCGCCTGGCGGCTCACCAACGACCCGTTCTCCCTCCCGCCCGCCCTGCGCCGCATGGCCGAGGAGGACGCCCGCGCCGACCGAGAGCGCGCCGACCGTGAACGCGCGGAACAGGACCGCACCACCGCCGGCGCGGACCAGGACGACGACGCGGACGACACCGACATCGAGGCCGGCATCGCCCGCTTCCGGGAGATCATGATCGGTACGGTCCAGCACACGGGCCCCGCGATCGGCCTGATCATCCCCTATACCGCCCGACTCGGCTCCCCGCGCGGCCCGGTGGCCGGTGAGGCGGCCCGACTGCTCGCCGCCGCCGAGGAGTTGGGCCACACCGCGCGCCCGGTCCGCGGCACCGGGGGTGTGACGCCGTACAACACGATCTTCTGGGTGGTCGAGAAGCAGGAGGACCTGCCGCTCGAATTCGCCATCGGCAGCCGGGCGTTACGGGTGATCACGGTGCCCGAGCCGCCGCACGACCAGCGTCACGCGGCCGGCCGGTTCGTGGTCGAGCGCCTCGCGAGGCGCCGCACCGGCCAGGACGGCGAACCCGAGGACGCCGTACCGGCGACGGAGGCCGAGCAGCGGCAGGCGACCGAGGCGCTCGCCCGTTCCTCGTACGGCATGGGCGTCGGCGAGATCCTTTCGGTGGGCCGGATGGCCGCCGACCGGGGGCTGCCGCTGAGCCGGCTCGACGAGGCCGCCCGGCTGTACCGGGTCGGCGTCCTCGACAACCCCTGGGCCACACAGGCCGTCCGGGAGAACATCCTCAACGGCGAGGACTATCTGAACGCGGCGGTCATCGGCCAGCCGCACGCCGTCCGGCGGACCATCGAGATCTTCATGCGCTCGGCGGCCGGACTGACCGGCGCCCAGTCGTCCAGTTCGCCCAGCCGGCCGCGCGGCACGCTCTTCCTGTCCGGGCCGACCGGCGTCGGCAAGACCGAACTCGCCAAGGGCGTCGCCAAGATGATCCTCGGCGAGGACGCCCGCCCGATCCGCTTCGACATGAGCGAGTTCGCCGAGGAGCACGCCCGGGACCGGCTGATCGGGGCCCCGCCCGGGTTCGTCGGGCACAGCGCGGGGGGTGAACTGACCAACGCGGTACGGGCGTCGCCGATGAGCGTGCTGCTCTTCGACGAGATCGACAAGGCGCACCCCCGGCTCTTCGACCTGTTCCTGCAGATCCTGGAGGACGGCAGGCTCACCGACGGACAGGGCGCCACGGTCCACTTCACCGAGTGCGTGCTGATCTTCACCTCCAACCTGGGGGTGTCCGCCGAGGTGATGCGGCCCAGGAACCGGCGCGGGGAGAAGAGCGAGAAGACGGACGCCGACCCGGAGGAGGCCCGGCGGCAGTCCAAGCTCACCCGGCACGACAAGCCCGAGGACGTGCGCGAGGCGTTGCGCGCGGCCTTCGACACCTTCTTCAACGACCACATCGGACGGCCCGAACTGCGCAACCGGTTCGGCGACAGCTTCGTGCCCATGGACTTCATCCAGCCCGAATCGGTCCCGCTGATCCTCAACAAGGCGCTCGCCTCGGTGACCGGCCGGGTCAGGGAGGTGCACGGCGCCGAGCTCACGGTGGCCGACGACCCCTGGGAGGTCCTGCGCGTCGAGGCCAGCCGCCGCCTCGACCACGGCGGGCGCGGAGTGGTGACCGCCGTGGAGTCCGCGCTGGTCAACCCGCTCTCCCGGGAGCTGTTCCACGAACCCGCCCGGCCCGGCGAGCACATCGAGATCGAGACCGTGGACGGCCGCGACGAGGCGTACACGCTGAAGGTACGACGATGGATGTGAGGGACGACGGCCGTACAGGGGTACGGCCCGTGCCGGACCCGCCGGGCCCCGTGCTGCGCGTGTCCCAGGTGCTCGGGCCCGTCACCGCGCTCGGGCCGGGCAGGCGCCTCGGGGTGTGGGTGCAGGGCTGCCCGCTCGCCTGCGCCGGCTGCATGTCACGGCAGACCTGGGACCCGCGGGGCGGTCACGACGTGGCCGTGGAGCGGCTGGTACGGCTGTGGCGGCGCGGCCTGGCCGAGGGCTACGACGGGCTGACCGTCAGCGGCGGCGAACCGCTGGAACAGCCGACCGCCCTGGCCGCGTTGCTCGACGCGGCCGACCGGATGCGCCTCGCCGAAGGCCGGGCGGACGCCGACCTGCTCGTCTACACCGGCTGGGAGGACGCCGAGATCGCCGCCTCACCCGAGGCCACGGCCGTGCTCGGCCGCGCGGACGCCGTCATCACCGGGCGGTACCGCGTGGGCGAACCGACCGCACTGGTCTGGCGCGGTTCCGCCAACCAGCGGCTGATCCCGCGCACGCCGCTCGGCCGCCGCCGGTACGGCCCCCATCTGCGCCGCACGGCCGACCGGCCCGAACTCCAGGTACGGGTGACGGACGGTGCCGTGCACATCGTCGGTGTGCCAAGACCTGGTGAACTCAGCGCTCTGGAGCGGGATTTGGCCGCACGAGGGGTGACCTTCCGGGAGAACACATGGCGACCGTGACCACCCGCTACCGCTGCCCGCTGACCCCGGACGAGTGCCCGTCGTCGCCCCGGCGCGGCTTCTGCACGGTCCACGAGTGGGAGCAGCTCGTTCCCGAACGGGTCTATGTGACGGCGGAGTCGAAGGACGCGCCGCAGGCCGGTGATCCCGGTGGCTCCGACACGCGTCGTGAGGCGGGCGCCGGTGCTTCGGGTGGATCGGGCGTGCGTTCTGAGGCGCCCGCCGACCGGCCTCGGGACCGCACCGCCCGACCGACGGCCGACTCCCGCGCGCCCCGCGACCGGACCGCCGCACCCCCCACCCGGCTGCAGTCGTCACCCGGGTCCGGCCGAGGGGCCGCCTCCGCGCCCGCCACGCCCGGCCTCGCCCTCGTGCTCGGCGGCGTCCTCGTCCCCGTACGCGCCGAAGGCCGGGGCACCACCCGGCTGGGCCGGGACGCCCCCGACTGCGCTCATGTGCCGGGTCTGGCCGGGCTCGACCAACTCTCCCGGAACCACGCCGAGTTGGCCTGGCACGCGGGTCGGCTCTACATCACCGACCTGGGCTCGGCCAACGGCACGTACGTCGACGGGCAGCTCGTCACCCGCCCCGCCCAGCTCTGGCCGGGCAACCACCGACTCCGGCTGGCCGAGGACGTGGACGTGACCGTCGTGGAACTCGACGAGTACGGCGCGCCCCGCTGACCCGCCCACCGCCACCCCACCCGCTCCGAAAACTCCCCGCAGCACCGCCACCCATACGACGCCCGCCTTCGCGCCGGGCACCCAGGACCCTTCGAGGACCCCGCATGGCCGAGAACCCGACCGAGGAACCCGCGGACGCCACCAACCCGCCGCACAAACCCCCGAGCCCACCGACCCGCAGACAGCGGCGCCCCGAGGCCACCCCGCCGAGCCCGTCGACGCGGGTCCAGCGGCAGGGTCCGGCTCCGCAGGGTCCTCCACCGAGTCCGCCGACGCGGGTGCAGCGCCCGGACCCGGCCCACCAGGGCCCGCCGGACCCCGGACCGACACCCCCGACCCCGACTCCGCAGAGCCCGCCCACCCGAGTCCAGCGCCCCGACCCCGCACCTCCGACCGGCGCACGGCCAAGCCGGTCCGCGAAGACGCCACCGGAGGCCCGGACGCGCCCCGCCCGCCCCACCGAACCGCCCACCCGCCGCGACCCCACCACCGCCCACGCCGAGTTCCCCCAGGCCCTGCGCGACCGCTACGAGCCGCACGGGATCGCCGGCGCCGGCAGCGAGGGCACGGTCTGGCACGTGCGCAGGCTCGCCGACGGCACCGACGCGGCGGTGAAGATCGCCCACCCGGGCCAGGCCATGGACCTGGACACCCTCGAACACCTCGCGACCCCCGACTTCCGCCGACACGTCCCGGGCATCCACGAGTTCGGAGACATCGCGGTGGGCGGGACGGTGTGCGGATGGGTGGCGATGGAGTACCTGCCGACCACGTTCGAGGACCACCTCGGCCGCAGGCTGCGCGACGGAAAGCCGCGCGAGGAACGGGCGCGGACCGAGCGGACCGTACGCGAACTCGCCGATCTGCTCGACTTCTGGCAGACCCGCATCGACCGCAACCCGCTGGACCTGAAGCCCGCCAACATCCTCGTCCGACAGAGCCACGGCAGCACCAGGAAGGCCGACGACGGCCCGTTCCAGCTCGTCGTCGCGGACTTCGGCGGCGTCGCCAAGTTCACCGTCAGCCAGAGCTACCGCGACTTCCAGATCACCGCGCTCTACATGGCGCCCGAGCAGATCGTGAACCAGAACCTCAAGGCCACCCCGTGGTGGACCCTCGGCCTCGTCCTGTACCAGGTGTTCACCGGGCGCCCGCTGTACGTCCTCGGCGACGACGCCCGCATCACCGACGAGGCGTGGACCCGCGCCCTGATCGTCAACCACGAGGTCGACCTGTCCGCCGTCACGGACGCCCGGCAGAACCTGCTGCTCCAGGGCCTGCTCACCAAGGACCCCGACGACCGCTGGACCGCGGCCGAGGTGCGCCGCTGGCTCGAGGGCGACACGCCGGACGTCGTCCGCCCCGTGGCACCGGACGCCGCGCCCACCAGCGCCCGCCATGCCAACAGCCCCATCACCTTCCGCGGTACCGCCCACCACGAGGCCGAGAGCCTCGCCGCGGCGATGGCCCAGCACTCCCAGGAAGCCGCGGACTGGCTCGCCGCGGACGGCGGACAACGGCTGGCGACCTGGCTGCGCACGGAACTCGAGGACACCTCGTACGACAGTGGTCAGCTGCTCGAACTCAAGCGCGGCCAGGACCGGCCGGTCCGCGCCGCGGTGGCCGCGCTCGCCTTCGTCGCCGTGTTCGCGCCGACCGCGACTCCGCAGTACCGAGGCCGGCGCGTGGACGCGGACGGCATCGCGCGGATCGCCCAGGGGCAGGGCGCGGTCGCGTTCATCGACGAACTGCTGAAGGCCAACGTGCCGACGGTCGCCGCCGGTTTCCGCTGCGGGCATGCCGAGTGCGCCGACGGGCGCTGCGAGGTGCTGCTCGCGCTGGCCGAGGAACTCCCGCGCACGATCGAGGACGTGCGCTCCCGGGCACGCGCACTGGGCCGCCGCAGCGGAAACAACGGCGGCGGCGGTGGCGGCCTCGACCAGCGCGAGACGAACGCCGCCTACGGCCTGGCCGCCGCGCTCATCGTGCACCCGGGACAACGCGGGCAGGCCCTGCTCCCGCTCGCGGGACTGCCCGGCCCACTCGCCACGTTCCTCGCGAAAGCGCCCGCGGGTGTCCTCGCCGTGCTGGCCCAACTCGGCGCGCTGCGCCACCGGTTGGGCGCACTGGTGCGCGGCCGGGCGGCGGACGCCGGATTCCTGCGGCGCTGGGCGGAACTGCACAGGACGGCGGCCGGTGGAGATGTGCGGACGGTACCCGGGCGGGCGGCCCTGGTCGCCGCGGCCGTGCTGCTCCCGAGAGCGCTGCGCGCCGACGCGATCGGTCAGGACCACACGGTCACCCTCACCGAGTGGTGGTCCACGGCCTGGCGACCGCTGGCCCGGCGGCTGGTCGCCGGAGCCGCGCTGTTCACGGCGTTCTGGCTGCTGATCTGGTCCGGAGTGATGCTCCGGTACGTGAAGGACAGCGGGATCGGCGGCGAGGCCCTCGACCCCGCGGACCGGCTCGTCACCCCGCTCGCCCACGCCGCCGACCTCGCCTCCGCGACCCAGGCCGGGCTGTGCGCGGTGGCGCTGGCCGGTGCGGTGGCCTTCGCGGCGGCTCCGGCCCGGATCTCCGGGCGGCTGCTGGTGGCGGGCGCGGCCCTGGCGGCGTACGTCGGCTACGCGCGCCCCGATCTGCCCCCGCTGGACCCGATGCACGCCCCCGACTGGCTGACCGAGCGCCTGCGTTCGCTCCTCGGGGGCTGGAAGAGCTGGAACGGAGTCACGGCCCTGGTGCTCGTCCCGCTGCTCTGCGTGGTGCTCACGATCCTGGCCCACCGGCTGCTCGGCCAGGCCCGTGCCGCCGAGGAGGAGCAGGCCCGGCTGCGGCGCGAGCGGGCCGAGCAGCGCCGAGCCCGGGCCGGGCTGCCGCGACGCCCGTACGAGAACCCGACGCGCTGGCGAACCGGCCCGCTCGGCACCCGCGACCGCGCGCTCTTCGCCGTGTCCGCCCTGCTGACGCTGCTCGCCCTGCTGTGGGCGGCGGTCGAGACCCGGGTCGCGCTCCACGGCGACCACCCGACGCTCGCCTCGTGGGGGACCGGGCAGCAGGGCGCCGCGTACCAGTCGCAGTACGTCCTGGTCTGCGCGGCGGTCTGCGCGCTGGCCTCACTGGCCCCGCCCGCGACCGCCCGCCGGGTGCTGACCTGGACGGCGATCGTGGTGATCGGGCTCGGCCTGTGGCCACCGCCCGTGGAGCCCGCCCGCGCGCTGAGCGTGCCCGTGCTGCCCGACCTGTTCACCGGGTTCGCGGAGACCTGGGGGCACGCGGCCTTCTGGGCCGCACTGTTGCTCGCGCTGCCGCTGAGCCTGTACGCGGCCGGATTCGCCGTACGCCGGACCCGGCGCGCCGCGCGATGACGGCCCTCGCCGCCACGCCGGGCCCGCCGGAGGCCGCTCCCGGCGCCGGACCGCTCGAACTCCTCGACCACGCCGAGGACTTGCTCGAACACCACGACGAGCAGGACCGGCCGGAGGAGGCGGGCGGCTCCTGGCGGCGCTGCCGTGACGTCCTGTTGCGCGCCCGCGACCTCCTGGAGGAACAGGCGGCCGAGGCCGACCCGGCAGCACTGGCCCGCGCCCGGTTCCTGCTGGGCCTCACCCTGTCGGTGGGCTACTGGCAGGCCGTGGCGGGCCACGCCGAGGCCTACGGCGTGCAGGATCCGCGCGGTCTCCGCGCCCGGGCCGCGCCCCTGCTCGCCCTGGCCCGCGCGACCCTGCCCCAGAACTCGGAGGCGTACGCGACCTCGTGTGTCCGCCTGGGGCTGCTGCTGCACGCCCGGCACGAGGACGTGCAGGCGGAGGACGGAGAAGAAGGCGACGCAGGCGAGGCCCGCCCGGACGCCGCCCGTGCCGAGGCGGACCCGCAGGTCGCCCCGACCACCCTCGCCGACGCCCGCGCCGACGATCTCGACGAATCCCTCGCCGCCTTCGGCGACGGCCTGCCGCTGCTCGACGACGACGTCCACCCCGGCCTCTTCGTCAGCTACGGCTGCGCGCTCGCGGACCGCTACGACCGCGACCGGGCCCCCGATGACCTGCGCGAGGCCTCCACCGCACTGGAGGCGGTGCTCGACGCGCTGCGGCCGTCCGGGTGGGAGCCCGCCGAGGAGGGCGGCGCCTCCTGGGCGGACGAGGCCGACGAGATCGAGACCGAGGCCCGGGTCCGGCTGGCCCGGCTGTTCCTCGACTCCTCCGACACCCCCGAACTCGCCCACCCGCACCTGGAGTTGCTCGCCGCGACCCTGCCGGAAGAGCACGGCTCACGGATCTTCGCCGCCGGGCACCTCGTCGACGTCTACCGTGAGCGCGGTGACGGCCGGGTCGGGCCCGAGGACCGCCCCGCCTACCTGGCGCGGCTGCGCGACCTGCGCCGACTGCTGGATCCCGGTGACCCGTACCAGGCTCAGGCGACCGCGATGCTCGGCGCGGCGCTCGCGGAGCGGGACGAGTCCCTCGGACCCGTGACGGCACCGACCGCGGAGAACGAGGAGGCGGTCGGGCTGCTGCGCGAGGCGCTCGACACCCTCGCCGAGGACGACGACCGGCGCGCACCGACCCACGCCGTCCTCGGTTGTCTGCTGAGCTCCCTGCGCGAGCGCCATCCCGAGCGCTACGACAACGACGAGGCCCTGCGCCATCTGGAGCGGGCCGTCGAGCTGTACCCGCCCGACGACCCGATGCGCAGCGACCTGCTCACCCAGCTCGCCCACGCGGCGATCGTCCGGGACGACCGCAGCCGCGGCGACCTCGAAGGCGTCGACCGTACGATCGCGCTGCTCAACGAGTCGATGCGGGTGCCGTCGCACACGCCGGGCTTCGGCTCGCAGGCGCACGGCGCGTACGCCGCCGCGCTCAGCCAGCGCCACGCGCTGTCCAACTCCGCCGACGACCTGGACGCGGCGATCCGCCATCTCACGACGGCGTTCCGCCAGACCGCGCTCGACGACGTGAACCGGGTGGTGTACCTGCAGAACCTGGCCGTCAACCTCTATCAGCGCTACCAGACGGGCGGTGACCTCCAGGACCTGGACACCGCGGTCCGCTACATGAAGGAGGTCAGTGCCGTCCTGGACGGCGGCGACACCGGCGCGTCCATCGACCTGTACCTGATCGAGCGGGACCGGCCCTACCTCGAACACGGCCTGGCGCAGCTCCAGTTCATGCTCGCCATGAACTCCCGCTCCGAGCCCGGAGTGGCCGCGGCCGTCGAGTCGATGCGCCGGCTGCGCGACTCTCTCGACGAGGACGACCCCGAACGCCTGCCGCTCGACGCGGACTTCGGCCTGATGCTGCTCGTGCGGTCCTTCTACGGCGGCAGCGTGCGGGACCGCATGGAGGGCCTGGTCCTCATGTCGGAGACCGCGGAGGCATTGCCCGAGGGGCACCCCGAGCGACCGCGTCTGCTGCTGCGCACGGCGGGCGCGGTGCTGATGACGTCGTTCGCGCCGTACAACAGACGAGGCGTCGAGTCGGCCGAGAAGATGCTCCAGGACGTCCTCGACGTCGTGCCGCCGGAGAGCCAGGAGGGCCTCAGGGCAAGCGCGTTGACCGCGATACTGAGCCACAACCGCTTCCTCCACGGCCGCGCACCCGCCGACGCCGACCGGGCCGTCGAGGTGGCCCGGGCCGCGCGCGAGCACCTCGCCGACCGTCCCCCGTCCCCGGTGGGCGCCCTGCTCACCTACGTCCTCGCCGACTCCCTGCGCCTGCGCGCGGCCCCCGGCGACGACGCGGAAGGGCGGAGCACGGGCATCGCCGGGCTGCGCGAGGCGGCGACCGTCGTACTGCTCCAGGCCGCCGCGGAACCGGCCCTCCAGGTGGCCCGCACCGCCACCGACCGGGCGCTGCAGATCGCCCGCTGGTGTCTGGCGGACGGCGAACTGGCCGCCGCCGTCGAGGCGTTGGAACTGAGCCGCGGGCAGGTGCTGCACGCCTCCACGACCACCGCCGACGTACCCGCGCTGCTGCGCGAGGCCGACCGCGTGGACCTCGCGGAGGAGTGGGAGGGCATCGGCGGCCGCAGGGCACCGGCCCCGACCGACCTGGCGGCGCTGCTCGACGGCCCCGGCTCACTGCTCGGCACGCTCAGCGAGGGCGCCGAACTCCCGCTCCCCGACGATCTCCGCCGGCGCACGCTCACCGCGCTGGCGCGCTCCCGCGCGGGCACGGCCCTGATGACCCCGCCCACGGTCGACGAGATCGCCGCCACCCTTCGCGGGGCCGGGGCCCACGCGCTGGTCTACCTCCTGCCGCCGGGCGGCTCCGGCGCCGGCACGGCCGTGGTCGTGACGCACGAATCCCGGGTGGACACAGTCGAGTTCGGCCTGCTGCGGCGCGACGGCCTGGACGTGCTCGCGACCTACCGGGCGGCCCACCGCCACCGCCAGGAGGCACTGGACACCTCGACCGACCCGGACGTCCACGAGGCCGCGCACACCCGCTGGCGCTCCGCACTCACCGAACTCTGCGACTGGGCGGGCCCGGTGGTGATGAACCCGCTCGCCCGCTCACCCCTGATCCGTGCGGCGGCTCCCGAACCCCACCTGGTCCTGGTCCCGTTCGGTGACCTCGGGGGCATTCCCTGGCACGCGGCCCTGCTCAGCAGCGGCCTGCGCCACGGTGGGCGCCCGGTGCGCGCGCTGGAGCGCCTGACCCTCTCGTACGCGGCCTCGGCCCGCCAGTTCCACGAGGTACTGAACCGCCCGCGCCTGCCGTTCGACGCCCACCCGGTGATCGTCGGCAATCCCGACGGCACGCTACCGGGCGCGACCACGGAGGCCCGCCAGATCCACACCGCGCTCTACCCGACGGGTCAACTCCTCGGCAAAGTACGCCGAGCGGCCGGCCCCGGCACGCCCGCCGAGGTCCTGGCCGCGCTCCCGGGCGCCGGGGGAACGGGCGCCTCGGTCCTTCATCTCGCCTGCCACGCCCGTCCGTCGGGCAACTCCCCGCTGGACGCATGCCTGTTGCTGGCCACACCGTCGGACGGCGGTGCGGGACGGCTGTCGGTCCGCGAGATCCTCCACCAGGCCCGCGGTCGCCCGACCGGCGCCCCCGGCGGCCTGGTCGTTCTCGACGCCTGCGTCAGCGACCACACCACGGGAGACTTCGATGAGGCCCTCACGCTGTCCACAGCGTTCCTCGCCGCCGGGGCGACGGGGGTCGTCGGCTCACGCTGGGAGGTCCCGGACGGACTGACGGGCCTGATGATGTATGTCTTCCACGACCGCCTCCGCACCGGCGCGACACCTGTACGGGCCCTGCGCGAAGCCCAGTTGTGGCTCCTTGACCCGGACCGGGTGCTCCCCGACGGGATGCCCGACCCGATCGCCGACATCCTGCGCGACGGGGACCCCGCGGCCCTGGAACTGTGGGCGGCCTTCGCCTGTCAGGGACACTGACATCGCAACGGACCAGACGGGGGAGGCATGCGATGGACTCGGCCGTGACGGGCCTGCTGGCGGCGGTGGTCGGCGTGGGCGGCACACTCGGCTCCGCCTGGCTGACCCAACGCCGCGGGGACACGTTGCGGCGCGAGGAGTGGGAGCGGCTCGAGCGGGCCCGCCAGGCCGAACTCGCCGCCCAGCAACGGCAGTCGGGCCGCGAGGCGCGCAGGACGGCGTACACGGAGCTCAACGCGGCCGCCCGCCACTACCTGGCGACGCTCAACGACCACGCGCATGTGCTGCGCATCGAGGGCGATGCCGCGGAGTCACTGGCCGCGCTGGAGACGGCCCGGGTGGACTACCGCCGCCGGTACGCCGAGGCCCAGATGATCGTGCCGGACGCGGTGCTGGCGGAGGTGAGAAAGGTCGACAAGGAGGTGGGCTCGGTCTACGGCAGCCTGGCCCGTGTCACCCGTGACAGGCCCCGTGACGGCGACGATCTGGACACGGTCCGCACGGTGATCGGACAGGGCTGGCGGCACCTGTCCGAGATGCGCGCGGCCATGCGAACGGACCTGGACGTGACGGGCCCGACCCACGGCTGAGGCCGGCGGCCGAGGCCCGGGCCCCAAGTCGTCAGCGCATCCGATCGGTAGTCTGCTGCCTGATCAGGGACCGGCCCACGCGCGCGAACACCGAGGTGAGAGATGCACTTCAGCACCCGCCCCACGCTCCAGGGCACCTTCGGCATGGTGTCCTCCACCCACTGGCTGGCCTCGCAGTCGGCGATGGCCGTCCTGGAGGACGGCGGCAACGCGTACGACGCCGCCGTCGCCGGGGCGTTCGTGCTGCACGTCGTGGAACCGCACCTCAACGGACCCGCCGGTGAGGTGCCCATCCTGCTGGCCCCGGCGGGCGGGGAGGTGCGGGTGCTGTGCGGACAGGGCGTGGCACCCGCGGGCGCGACGATCGACCACTACAGGGGACTCGGTCTGGATCTCGTACCCGGTACGGGACCCCTCGCGGCGGCCGTCCCCGGCGCCTTCGACGCCTGGATGCTCCTCCTCCGGGACTACGGCACGAAGTCCCTGGCCGACGTCCTGAAGTACGCCATCGGGTACGCCGAGGACGGGCACGCGTGCGTGGAGAACGTCGGGGCGACCGTCGAGGCCGTACGGGAGCTGTTCGAGACGGAGTGGACCACGTCGGCGGACGTGTACCTGCCCGGCGGGAAGGCGCCCCGGCCCGGCGAGCTGTTCCGCAACCCCGCCCTCGCCGCCACCTGGAAGCGGCTGCTCACCGAGGTCGCCGGGGCGGGGGACCGGGAGGCCCAGATCGAGGCGGCGCGTGAGGTGTGGCGGTCCGGGTTCATCGCCGAGGCCCTCGTACGACAGGCGCAGCGGCCCACCATGGACACCAGCGGCGAGCGCCACACCGGCACGCTCACGGCCGCCGACCTGGCCTCCTGGTCCGCCTCCTACGAAGCCCCCGCGACGTACGACTGGAACGGCTGGACGCTCTGCAAGGCCGGCCCCTGGAGCCAGGGCCCCGCCTTCCTCCAGCAACTGGCGCTGCTCCCGGCCGAGTTGCCCGCCTACGGGTCCGCCGACTACGTCCATCTGCTGATCGAGGGCTGCAAGCTCGCGATGGCCGACCGGGAGGCCTGGTACGGGGACGCGGGCGAGGACGCCGTACCGCTGGGGGAGTTGCTGTCGGCCGACTACAACGCCGCGCGGCGGGAGCTGATCGGCGCGAAGGCGTCGTACGAGCTGCGGCCCGGCAGCCCTGGAGGGCGTGTCCCGCGACTGTGCGGGCACGCGCGCGTGGTGGCGCCCAAGGAGTCCGGCTTCGACCCGATGGGGGCGGGGGAGCCGACCGTCGCGCGGGTGAGCGCCGACGGCGGTACGCGGGGCGACACCTGCCATCTCGACGTCGTCGACCGGTGGGGTAACATGATCGCGGCCACGCCCAGCGGCGGCTGGCTGCAGTCCAACCCGGTGGTGCCCGAGCTGGGCTTCCCGCTCGGCACCCGGCTCCAGATGGCCTGGCTGGAGCCCGGACTGCCCAACTCCCTTGCCCCGGGCCGCCGTCCGCGCACCACGCTCACCCCGTCGATCGCCCTGCGCGACGGAGTGCCGGTCCTGGCGTTCGGGACGCCCGGCGGGGATCAGCAGGACCAGTGGCAGCTGCACTTCTTCCTGGCGGTCGCCACGCGCGCGAAGGCACGCGGCGGCCTCGACCTCCAGGGCGCGATCGACGCCCCGAACTGGCACAACGACAGCTTCCCCAGCTCCTTCTACCCGCGCGGCATGCGGCCCGGGAGCGTCACCGTCGAGGCCCGCATGGACGCGGCGGTGGTGGAGGAGCTGCGCCGACGCGGCCATGACGTGACCGTCGGCGACGCCTGGTCGGAGGGGCGGTTGTGCGCGGTCGCCCGGGATCCGGAGGCCGGGATCCTGTCGGCGGCGGCGAATCCCCGGGGCATGCAGGGATACGCCGTGGGACGGTGATCCCGAGCCCGGGTGTTCATGGTGATTCCACCCGGAGTGCACCGGGCGGGTGGGGATTGTCAGTGACGCGTGCTCTCATGGAGGAATGATCGAAGACACCGAAACCATCGACGAGTTTCTCGTACAGCACACGGCCGACGTCGAAGAAGCCATCCGCAGGGCGGCGGCCACCGAGATCATGCCCCGCTTCCGGCAGCTCGCCGCGCACGAGGTCGACCAGAAGAGCGGCCCGCACGACCTGGTCACGGACGCCGACCGCGACGCCGAGCGGTATTTGACCAAGGTGCTCGGCGCCCTCCTGCCCGGCTCCGTGGTCGTCGGTGAGGAAGCGGTGCACGCCGACCCGGAGACGTACGAGGCGATACAGGGCGACGCCCCGGTCTGGATCGTCGACCCGGTCGACGGGACACGGCAGTTCGTGCGCGGTGAGACCGGCTTCTGCACCCTGGTCGCCCTGGTCCGGCACGGGGAGCTGCTCGCCTCGTGGACCTACGCGGCGGCCCGTGACCAGATGGCCACGGCCGTCAAGGGCGGCGGCGCCTTCCTCGACGGCGTACGGCTGCGCTCCGGCGCCCCGGACCCCGCCCGGGACCTGGAAGTGGCCACCTCCCACCCGGACTACACGACGGACGCCCAGAAGCGCGCCCTGCTCGGCCTGTGGGCGGACGGTGTGCACACGCGCCCGTGCGGCTCGGCCGGCCTGGAGTATCTCGCCGTCGCCCGGGGCGAGTTGGACGCAACGGCGTTCTCCTGGGAGGCCGCCTGGGACCACGCGGCGGGCCTGCTCCTCGTCGAGGAGGCGGGCGGCGCCCACCTCACGCTCACGGGAGAGCCGTTCCGCGTCACGGGCGGCAACGCGCTGCCGTTCACGGCGGCCCGGGACGCGGCGACCGCGCAGCGCGTGATGGAGCTGCTGAGGGCGTCGTAGGGTCACGGGTTGCGCTCACCTGGCGGGCTGGCCCCGGGAGTGTCAGTCCCGCGGCATATCCTGACGACAGGCCCTGGTGGCCATCGCCTGACGAAGGGGTCCGAGGTGCCGTCGATGCTGGACGCGGTCGTGGTGGGTGCGGGGCCGAACGGACTGACGGCCGCCGTGGAGCTGGCCCGGCGCGGCTTTTCCGTGGCCGTGTTCGAGGCACGGGACACGGTGGGCGGGGGCGCCCGCACCGAGGAGCTCACCCTCCCCGGCTTCCGGCACGACCCCTGCTCGGCGGCACACCCGCTCGGTATCAACTCACCCGCGTTCCGCGCCCTGCCGCTGGAGCGCTACGGCCTGGAGTGGCTGCACCCCGAGCTGCCCATGGCGCATCCCTTCACCGACGGCAGCGCGGCCGTGCTGTCGCGGTCGGTCGCCGAGACGGCCGCCTCCTTCGGGCCGCGTGACGCGGGGACGTACCGCAGGCTGGTCGAACCCTTCCTCCCCAAGTGGGACACCCTGGTCCACGACTTCATGTCCCTGCCGCGCACCGCGCTGCCACGCGACCCGATCACCCTCGCCCGCTTCGGCCTGGCCGGGCTGCCCCCGTCGACCTGGCTGACCAGCCGCTTCCGGGACGAGCGCGCCAAGACCCTGTTCGCCGGACTGGTCGGCCATGTCATGGCCCCGCTCAGCGGCTTCGCCACCGGCGCGATCGGCCTGGTCTTCGCCCTCGCGGCACACGCGCGTGGCTGGCCGGTGGCCCGCGGCGGCTCCCAGTCCATCTCGGACGCGCTGGCCGCCTACCTGAAGGACCTCGGCGGCGAGATCCACACCGACTACGAGGTCAAGCGCCTCGACGACCTCCCCCCGGCCCGCGCCTACGTCTTCGACACCTCGCCCACCGCCCTGGCGAAGATCGCGGGGTTCGGCGACTACTACGCGAACTACCGTTACGGCGCAGGCGTGTTCAAGGTCGACTACGCGCTGGACGGCCCGGTGCCCTGGACCGCCAAGGAGGCCCGTACCGCCGGCACGGTCCAGATCGGCGCCGACAGCACGGAGATCGGCACCGCGCTGCGCGCCGCGTCCCGCGAGAACCGGGCCCCCGAGCGGCCGTTCATGATCACCGTGCAGCCCAGCGTCGTCGACCCCACCCGGGCCCCGGCCGGCAAGCAGGTCTTCTGGGCCTACGGCCATGTCCCCAGCGGCTGGACCGGCGACCTCACCGACGCCCTGGAACGCCAACTGGAGCGCTTCGCCCCGGGGTTCCGCGACCGCGTCCTGGCCCGGGCGACCGCGGGCCCACCCGAACTCGCCGCCCGCAACGCCAACTACGTGGGCGGCGACATCGGCACCGGCGCGGTCTCCGGACTCCAGATCCTGCTGCGCCCCAAACTCTCCCTCTCCCCGTACGGCACCCCGCACCCGGCCGTCTTCATCTGCTCCTCGGCCACCCCGCCGGGCCCCGGTGTGCACGGCATGTCGGGACACAACGCGGCGAAGGCCGTCTGGCGACGACTGAGGCAGTCATGACCACCGTCACCATCACCCTCGTCCGGGGCGACATCACCCGGCAGAGCGCCGACGCGATCGTCAACGCGGCCAACTCCTCCCTCCTGGGCGGCGGCGGAGTCGACGGCGCGATCCACCGCCGCGGCGGCCCCGCGATCCTGGCGGACTGCCGAAAGCTCCGCGCCTCCCTCCCCCACTCTCGGCTTCGCTCGAGCGGGGGAACCCCCATCGGCAAGGGACTCCGCACGGGCCAGGCCGTCGCCACGACGGCGGGCGAACTGGACGCCCAGTGGGTGATCCACACGGTCGGCCCCGTCTACTCCCGCGAGGAGGACCGCTCGGAGCAACTCGCCTCCTGCTACCGGGAGTCCCTGCGGGTCGCGGACGAACTGGGCGCCCGTACGGTCGCGTTCCCCGCCGTGTCCGCCGGTATCTACGGCTGGCCGATGGACGACGCCGCGCGCATCGCCGTAGAGACCGTGCGGGCCGCGGAGACCTCGGTCGACGAGGTCACGTTCGTGCTGTTCGACGAAGCGGCGTTCGAGGCGTTCGGTCGGCAGGCCCGCTGACCGGCGGTCGTGGCCGATCTGCTGGTGGGACGGTCCTCACGCGTCGATCACGACATCCTCCAGCGGCTTCGAGCAGCACAGCAGGATCTTGTTCTGGTTGATCTCGCGCGGCCGGATGCCCCCGTTGTGCTGCATGTCCACGGAGCCGGAGAGCAGGGTCGTCTTGCAGGTGCCGCACATGCCCTGCGCGCACGAGGCCGGCAGGCTGAGGCCGGCTCGGGACGCGGCGGCGAGGAGCGAGGTGTCGGTGTCGCACTCGATGGTGCGTCCACTGCGGGTGAACTCGACCTTGAAACCGGTGTCCGTAGGGGTGGCGGTTGAGGCGTCGGCCGGTGTGGTCGGTGTCTCGAAGGTGAAGCTCTCCTCGTGGTAGTGGTCCATGTCGAGGCCCGCGTCCGACAGCATCCGGCGTACGGCGGCCATGTAGGGGGCGGGGCCGCAGGTGAAGACCTCCCGTTCGAGGAAGTCCGGCGCGATCTGCCGGAGCGTCTCGATCGTCAGCCGGCCGCGGTGTCCGCCCCAGGGGGCGTACGGGCGGTCCTCCTCGCAGATGTGGACGATGCGGATGTTGGGCGCGGTCGCGGCGATGAGGTCGAGTTCGTGGCGGAAGACGATGTCCGCCGGGGTGCGCGCGCTGTGCACGAACACCACGTCGGCGGGGTCCGCGAGGTCGTACAGCGTCCTGGTCATGGACATGGACGGGGTCACTCCGACGCCCCCGGACAGGAAGAGGTACTTGGGCGCCGGATGCCGGGCCGTGGAGAACTCGCCGAGTGGTCCGTGGGCCCGCACGGTGTCGCCCGGCTCGAGGTGGTCGTGCAGCCAGTTGGAGACCAGCCCGCCCGGTACGCGCTTCACCGTGATCGAGAGCAGGAAGGGGCGGGTGGGCGACGAGGAGATGGTGTAGCAGCGCTGGACCGGCCGGCCGTCGATGTCGAGGGCCAGGGTCAGGAACTGGCCCGGGTCGTGCCGGAAGAGCCGGGGTTCGGCGTACTCGAACACGAACGTGGACACGTCGTGCGTGAGCGGGTGCACCTGACGGCAGACCAGCAGCTCTTCGGTCTCGCTCATGGCTGGAACTCCAGGTGTGCCTTGAGCCGGGTCACGTACCAGTTGACGAACGCCTCGACCTGTTCCTCCGTCGGGCCGTACGGTCCCGGCAGGTAGGCCGGGCTGCTGATGCCCCGGTGGGCGCGGGCGACCAGCACCGCGTCCTGGTCGTTCGTGGCCTTCCACACCTTCGTGAGGGTGTCGAGGTCGTAGTCGATCCCCTCGACGGCGTCGGCGTGCACGAGCCAGGTGGTGCGGACGAGGGTGCGGTCCGGGCCGAGCGGGATCACGGAGAACGTGATCGCGTGGTCGGCCATGAAGTGGAACCAGGAGTTGGGCTGGATGTGCATGGACAGCCGGCCCAGACGGGCCGTGGGGAAGTCCGCCAGCAGGCGGGTGCACGCGGCCGTGCCGTCCGGGGTGTAGGACTCCCCGGCCAGGTCGAGGGGCTCGCGCTGGATGCGGAAACCGGTGGGCCGGGTGTCCAGTTCCTCGATCTCGGTGTACGGCAGGCCCAGCGAGTCGTAGGTTTTTCGGGCCTCGGCGTCGGCCAGCAGGAAGCGCTCGTAGGCGGGGCGCAGCGCGGGCGGGATGTCCTTCTCCTGGTAGCCGTAGATGGGGAAGTAGCAGGCCTGGAGCTCGGGATGGCCCACGCAGTGGTAGCACTCCCGGTTGTTCTCCATGGTCAGCTTCCAGTTGCCGTTCTCGACCAGGTCGATCTGTGTGGCGACCTTGGCCTCGGCCAGGCGGTGCGGTGCGAGGTACGGCGCGATACGGGCGGCGACCTCGTCGAAGTCCTCCGGCGGCTCCTGGGCGAGGCAGATGAAGACCAGCCCGGCCACCGTGCGCGCGTGCACGGACCGCAGCCCGAAACAGGACGGGTCGAAACCGGGCGCCTGGGACTCGGCGTACAGCAGCTTGCCGTCCACGCCGTACGTCCAACGGTGGTATCCGCAGACGATGTTGCCCACCGAACCGCGCTCCTCGTTGAGGATGCGCGCCCCGCGGTGGCGGCAGACGTTGTGGAAGGCCCGGACGTCCTCGTCGTCGTCGCGCACGACGATGATCGAGTACGACCCGAGGTCGACCGTCACATAGTCGCCGGGCTCGGGAAGCTCCGCCTCGGCGGCCACGAACAGCCAACTCCGGGCGAAGACGGCCTCGATGTCGAGGTCGAAGAACTCCTCGCCGACGTAGAACGGTGCTTCGAGGCTCTGACCGGCGGGACGGCGGGCAACGAGGTCGCCGACGTCGGAGGTCGCTTGCTTCATCTCATCTCTCCGGTACGACGGGGGAGTTGACGTGCGGACGGGGGTGGCGCTCAGACCGGCAGGCACAACCGCAGCGCGTCGTGGATCGCGGCGTGGATGTTGCGGGAGGCGACGGCGTCACCGATCCGGAAGAGCTGGTAGCGGCCCGCCTCGTTGCGGACCACGCTCTGCTGCTCCTGCGCCAGCAGGGCGCGGTGGTCGACCTCGCCGAAGTTGGTCGAATCGGGCAGGAGTTCGACGTACAGCTCGTCCGTCGGCAGGGTCCCGTGCTCCACGACCACGTGGTCCACGATCCGCTCGGTCTCGGCCTCGGTGTACTCGCTGTAGAGGGTCGCGGCCAGCCGTCCGTCCCCGGTGCGGCGCACGGAACGCAGCCGCCGGGCGAGCGTGATGGTGACACCGTGCGCGGTGAACGCCCGTAGATAGGCAGGGGAGTTCATGCTGCCGACGTCGGGGGCGAGGGCGCGCTCCGGGGTGACGTACTCGATCCGGAGGTCGGGCGACGCGGTGAGGACCTCCACGGCGTCCATGGCCGGGTAGCCGCCGTGGTCGTCGTAGACCAGGATCTCGCCGCGCGGGCGGCGCAGCGAGCCCGTCATCACGTCCCAGGTGTCGGAGACCAGGCCCTCGCCGGTGGCGAGGAAGCTGCGGTTGGGCGTGCCTCCGGCGGCGACGATCACGAGGTCGGGGTGTTCGGCGAGGATGTCGTCGGGCTCGGCGTATGCGCCCAGGCGCAGGTCGACGCCGAGGATCTTGCACTCGGCGAGGCGCCAGTCGACGATCTGGATCAGGTCGGCCCGGCGCGGGTTCGACGCGGCGAGTCTGATCTGCCCGCCGGGCTGGTCGCTCGCCTCGAACAGGACGACGTCGTGGCCGCGTTCCCCCAGAACGCGTGCCGCCTCCAGCCCGGCCGGTCCCGCTCCGACGACAACCGCCTTCCTGCGGCGGCCTGTTGTGCGGGGGACGAGGTGGGGCAGGTGGAGTTCCCGGCCGACGGACGGGTTGTGGACGCACTTGGTGTCGCCGGAGTCGTAGATCGCGTCGAGGCAGTAACTCGCCCCGACGCAGGGCCGGATGCGGTCCTCCTGGCCTGCCTTCACCTTGGCGACCAGGTGCGGGTCGGCGATCTGCGCACGGGTCATGCCGACCAGGTCGAGCAGTCCTTCGCGCAGGGCGTGCCGTGCGGTGGCGACGTCGGCGATGCGGGCCGCGTGCATCACCGGGACGGTGAGGCGGCGCTTGATCTCGCCGGTGAAGTCCAGGTACGGGCCGAGCGGGGTGCCGATGGACGGGATGGCCTTCGCCAGGGACGCGTCCCGCTCGATGGAGCCGTGGATGGTGCTGATGAAGTCGATGCCGTCGGCGGCGTACCGCTGGGCGGCGGTGAGTGCCTCGTCGAAAGTGAGGCCGCCGGGTTGTGCCTCGTCCAGCGACATCCGGATACCCACGACGAAGTCCGGGCCGACGGCTTCGCGGACAGCCCGGATCACCCGGCGCGGAAAAGCCATGCGGTTCTCCGGGCCGCCGCCCCACTCGTCCTCGCGGTGGTTGGTCACGGGGGAGAGGAAGCTGTCCAACAGGTGGCCGTACGCCTCCAGTTCGATGCCGTCGAGGCCGCCCTCCTTGCAACGGACCGCCGCGGAAGCGTAGTCGGCGACGATCCGATCCAGGTCCCAGGACTCGGCGGCCTTCGGGAACGCGCGGTGCGCGGGTTCGCGCAGCGGTGAGGCGGACACCACCGGGAGCCAGTCGCCGGTGAAGTTGCTGGTGCGGCGGCCGAGATGGGTGACCTGGCACATGACGGCGGCCCCGGCCTCGTGGACGTCGTCGGCGAGCCGGCGCAGCCACGGCACGATGTCGTCGCGGTACAGGAGCAGGTTGCCGAACGCCGGCGGGCTGTCGGGCGAGACGACCGCCGAGCCGCCGATCATCGTGAGACCGACCCCGCCCCGCGCCTTCTCCACGTGGTAGGCGCGGTAGCGGTCCTTGGGCATGCCGTCCTCGCCGAACGCCGGTTCGTGGGAAGTGCTGACCACACGGTTGCGCAGGGTGAGGTGCTTGAGCCGGAAGGGCTGGAGCAGGGGGTCCAGGATGACTGAGGGCACGGCTGCTCCTCGGAGGATGCTGTGGCGCGTCTGTTTCGCGATGCAAAACAGCATCGCCATACGAAACAAATGGTGGAGCTGGGAATCCCCGGCCGTCAAGAGCCCGCCGTGTTAACTCGCCGTGCGCGCAGCGCTCATCCGCGTTTCACGTGGCCCCGGCGCCAGGAGATCTTCGCGGCGGCCGCCAGCAGCTGTGCCGCGAGACCGGGCACGGTGTCCTCGTCGATGCGGAAGGTCGGTCCGGACAGGGTCACGGCCGCGATGACCCTGCCGTCCAGGGCGCGGACCGGGGCGGCGATGGCGGCCAGCCCGATCTCGTGCTCCTCGCTGGTGATGGCGTAGCCCCGCTCGCGGATCGTCTCCAGCGCCGCCGCGAGGGTCGCCTGGTCGACGATCGTGTGCGGGGTGTACTTCTCCGCCCCCTCGGCGAAGACCTCCGCGACCTGGTCCGGGGTCATGTGCGCCATGAAGAGCTTGCCCGCCGCGGTGGCGTGCAGCGGGGCGCGCCGGCCGACCCAGTCGATGCTCGCGATCACCGCCGCGCCGATCGCCTGGTCGATGGTGATCACATCGTGCCCGTCCTGGATCGCCACGTTCACGGTGTCGCCCACGGCCGCGGCCAGTTCCTGGCAGACCGGACGGCTCAGCAGGGACAGGTCGTTCACCTTGCTCGCCCCGGCGGCGAGTTCGACCATCGTGTACCCGATGCGGTACCGCCCGCGCTCGGTGTCCTGCTCGACCAGGCCCCGTGACTCCAGGGTCGCCAGCAGCCGGAACACGGTCGACTTGTGGATGCCCAGTTCCTCGGCGATCTCGGTCACCCCGCTGGGCCCCCGCGTGGCCAGCACCTGGAGGATCGACACCGCACGGTCGACGGACTGCACCGAGTGATCACGTGGGCGGCTTCCGCTGCTGGTCATGGCCGAAGGGTAATCGAGCGGAAGGCACCGCCCGCGAGCCCGGTGAGCCGCTGCCCGAAGCGACGGTGAGGCCGTCTTCCAGCTCGCCGGTCAGGCCGTCTTCCAGAGCGTCAGCTCGGTGAGGTAGTCGCGTGCCGTGTAGCCGGACGCGTCCTTCTGGAGGACGACGTCCGTGATCTTGAGCATGGCCAGGTTCTGCTCATCGGTGACGGTGCACAGCAGCGTGCCCTTGGTCAGTTCCTTGCCCTGGTCGATGCCGGCGAGTTGAGAGGGCAGCGCGTTCGCCGCCGCGCCCTCGGCGCACTGCTCCGGGGTGGGGCCCGCGCTCTTTCCCGTGGTCGTCACGAAGTTCAGGGTGTGGGTGGTGCCCCACTCCGCGTACTGCAGCTCGGCCCCGGTCGTCGAGCTGGACGCGTGGGTGTCGATCTGGGGTGCGTCCAGGTCGACGTTGGTGTACGAGCTGCGGCCGGTCGTGAACTGGGCGCGCAGGGTGAGCGGCTTGTCCTTGAAGACCGCGGTGTAGCCGCCGGCCGTCGAACTCGTGGAGGGCGACGCGGTGGTGCCGGTGGGCGTTGCCGAGGCTGTCTGCCCGGTGTCGCCCTTCGCGCCGGTGTCCTTGTCGTCGTCACGGGTGAAGACCCAGGCCGCCCCTGCTACGACCACCACCGCCAGCGCGGCGGCGCCGACCGCCAGCGGGGTCCGACTGCGGGCCGGTGCCGTGGCGGCGGGCGGTGCGTTGGGCGGGAACGAGGGTGCCGGGCCGGAGACAGGCTGCGGCGGGCGCGTCGGGGCGTGCTGCGTCGGCTGGTCGGACCCTGGCGTGTGAGTGGGCGTATATCCGCCGGGAGATGGGGAGTTGAGCGGCACGGCACCGTGAGACTCACCGCCGGGCGGCACCGCACCGCGAGACCCGCCGCCGGGCGGCACCGCACCGCGAGACCCACCGCCGGGCGGCACGGTCGTCGCGCCCGCCGCTCCTGCGGAGTCGCCCGAACCCGTGGACGCGTCGGACTCCGCAGAGGAACCCGCGAGATCCCCTCCACTCGCCAACGCGCCCTGCTCGCCCGCGAGTTGCTCCTGCCGGGCGATGTCCGCCGCGACGGGTGCCGGCAGCCAGCCGGTGAAGTCCCGCAATGGCCGTTCGGCCAACTCCTCGCACAGGACGGCCAGTTCGGAAGGAGAGGGCCGGGCGGCGGGATCGGCCGCCAGCGTGCGTTCCAGGACCGCGCGCAGCGGCTCGGGGTACGACGTCAGGTCCGGCGGCCGGAACTCGGTGTTGGCGATCTTCGTGGCCAGCGTGATGGCCCCGGAGTCCCCGTACGGATGGCGGCCGGTCGCGGCCACGGCGGCGATCAGACCGAGGGAGAAGACATCGGCGGCCGGGGTCTGCTCCTGGCCGTTCGCGTGCTCCGGTGACATGAACTGCGGGGTGCCGATCAGCCCGCCGCTGCGCGTGAGTTGGGTGGCGTCGGCGGCCCGCGCGATGCCGAAGTCGATGATCCAGGGCCCGTCCGAGCCGATGAGGATGTTGCTCGGCTTCAGGTCCCGGTGGATCACACCGGCCTTGTGCACGGCGTGCAGCGCCTCTGCCGCGCAGCCCGTCAGCTGGAGCACCGTGGGCAGCGGGAGCGGCCCGTGCAGGGCGAGCACCCGGTCCAGGGCGGGGCCGGGGACGTAGACGGTGGCGAGCCAGGGCTGTGGGCCGCTGGTGTCGTGGTCGACGACCGGGACGATGTGGTAGCCCTGCACCCGGCGGGCGGAGGTCGCCTCCTGCTCGAAGCGGCGGCGGAACTCCTCGTCCTGGGCGTACTCCCGGCGGATCACCTTCAGGGCGACCGGCTGGTTGCCGCGCGTGCGCGAGAGGTAGACGGAACCCATGCCGCCCTCGCCGATCCGGGCGAGCAGCCGGTAACCTGCCACGTCCCGTGGGTCGTCGGGGCCCAGCGGTCTCAAGTGGCCACCGTTTTCAGCGTTGTTCAAGATGTTCGTCCCCCCTCGCCAGGCGAGTGATCGTACCGGCGCAACCCGGTCATCCGGAAGTATCCGAGGAGATCAAGGAAAAGCGGCGAAGGTCCAGGAGAATCAAGGCAGTTGACAGGTCTTGTCGGACTCGGAGGCGTGTGTGGAACAGCATCTGGTCCCCTCGGCGGAGGGCGCCGACTACCTGGTGGAACTCTCCAACGTCGTACGCCAGACCTCCATCGGCCCCAGGGGACCGCGCTCGCTGCACCGACTGGCGCTCGTCCTGCGGGCGTTGACGGAACTCACCGGGGACCCGGACGTCTCCGTCTACCTGGTCGCCGACACCAGTCTGCTGGGCGGGCACCGGGAGTTCGGCGATCCGGCCGAGGTCCGCAGGCTGCGCCGTTGGGTCGCCGACGGGCTGGTCGAGGAGGTCGACGACGCCGACGAGCGGATCCTGGACCTGGCGCGGATGACCGGCACCCGGGTCGTCACCGGCGACCAGTACGTCGACCATCGCGTCGAACACCCGTGGATCCAGGGGAACACCTGGCAGTTCCTCGGACCGGAACCCCGCCCCGACGGCTCGGTCGCCGTCGTCCCCATGGACATGGGCGTGCGCACGGAGGCCGAGATCTCCTACCGCATGGAACTCGCCGCCCTCAAGAAGCAGGGCCTGCTCGGCCCGGCCCGTACCCCGCTGACCGAGGTCATCATGCGCAACTGGCGCTGCCCGGAACCCCGTTGCACGCTCTACGACGTCCATCGGGGCGACCGCGTCCTGCTGCCCCGGATGCGACGGGGCGTCCCCACCTGCGAGTTGCACGGCACCCCGCTGACCGACGAGGGACCGAGGCCCGCCGCGGCCCAGCTCAAGGTGGTCATCGACCGTACCTGCGTGGCCCGTTACACCCTCGACGAGGGCTCCGAGGCGCATGTCGGACGGCTGCCGGGACCGGAGGGCATCGCCCTGCACAGCTTGCTGTCGCCGGAGGTCGCCGCGCAGGTCAGCCGTCGGCACGTAGCGGTCTCCGCGCGGGGCGGGACGGTGCTGGTCCGTGACGTCAGCACGTACGGGACGCGGATGCGCAGAGCCGGTCGTAGAGGCGCGCCCGGTCCCTGGGAGACGCTGCCGCCGGGGACCGACCGGTCTTTTCGTCCCGGTGACGAGGTCGAACTCGCCCCCGGTGTCGTCCTCACCCGCAGCGGCCGGCGTTTCCCCGCCGAACTCGCGGACGCCTGGCGGACCGAGGCCGGCGGGATCGCCGTACCGCCGACCGCGGCGGCGCCCACGCGACGGGTCTGACCGCAAAGGGAGTTGGCGGTGCGATCCCCGACCGCACCGCCAACTTTCCTTCCGTCAGCCGACGATGCGGTGCGTCGTCCAGAACGACGTCAGGTCCGTGGTCGTCGCGGCCTGGGCGGCTGCCTTGAACTCGGCCGTGGTCGAGACGCCGTACCAGTGCGAAGTGGCGTAGTCCTTCAGGAGTTTGGCCATCGCGGTGTCACCGAGGGTGCGGCGCAGGTCGTGCAGGGCGCACTTGCCGTAGCCGTAGACGACGGTGGAGTAGCGGGACGAGTGGGCGTCCCAGTAGGCCATCGAGTTGGTGATGTTCTCCGCCGAGGAGGCCCAGGAGACGTTGTTCCAGCAGTTGGTGCCGGTCAGGCCCTGGGCCAGGTCGGTGGCGTAGTCGGTGAAGGCCTCGTCCAGCCACGGGCTGTTGTACTCGTCGTCGCCGACGATGCCGTAGAACCACTGGTGGCCGATCTCATGGGTGAGGGCCGTGGTGCTGACGAGGTCGAGGACGAAGCCGGGGTACTCCATGCCGCCGAACCAGAAGTTGTTGTCGATGACGGCGTCCAACTCGCCGTACGGGTAGGCACCGAAGCGTCCCGCGTGGGCGTCGACTGCGGACTTGGCGGTGGTGAGCATCGACTGGGCGTTGGCCGAACTGATGCCGGTCACCGAGTAGATGTTGATCGGGGTGCCCGCCGTCGACGTACCCGAGATCTTGGTGAACGGGCCCGCCGCCCACGCGAAGTCGCGGACCTTGGACGCGGTGGCCGTGGTGACCGTGCGGCCGCTGGTGCCGGGGGTGTCGACCGAGGCGCCGGTGGCCGGGACCA
Organism: Streptomyces prunicolor; assembly: GCF_045162825.1. Classification (NCBI taxonomy): domain Bacteria; kingdom Bacillati; phylum Actinomycetota; class Actinomycetes; order Kitasatosporales; family Streptomycetaceae; genus Streptomyces; species Streptomyces prunicolor. Next base: position 8,963,503 of record NZ_CP108676.1, read on the forward strand.
GCAGGGTGGTCGGGTGGTCCAGGGTCACCTTGAAGTCGGCGGCCAGGGAGTAGAAGGACTCGCCGTTGTTCGTGTACGGGTCCAGGTGCCAGCCCGAGCCGTCCTTGATCGCGAGGACCGGCAGCGCGTTGCCGATCATGCTGAACGCGCCGTCGTAGCCGAACCGGTCCGCGCCGCTCGGGACGGTGATCCCCAAGTCGAAGCCGATCGTGGTCGATTGACCCTGCGCGAGGGGGGTCGGGAGCGCAATCTGGAGGGCGGTGCAGGCGACCGAGAGGGCGCCCGCCGTGCCGCCGGTGACGTTGGTGACCGTGATCGGCGGCGCGGAGCAGGTGCCGTGGTAGTTGTCCCACAGCCGCAGGTACACCTCGGTGAGCGGGGTGGCCGAGGCGTTGGTGAAGGTCGTGCTCTCGTGGCCGGTCCAGACCGTGCCCGCGGTGTTGCTGCTCAGACTCACGGTGTACGCCGGGGCGGCCGGCGTGCGCGTCGAGTCGGCCGGCGGGGCCGTGTCGCCCGAGGTGTTGAGGGCGATGTCGTCCACGACGAAGCTCGTCTGGAGACTGGAGTCCTCGACGCCGGAGAAGGCGAGGCTCACGGTCTGACCCGCGAACGACGACACGTCGAACGACTTCTGGACGTACCCGGTGGCCTTGTTCAGGTTCGAGTACGTCGCCAGCGTCGTGCTGCCGATCTTCGCCGTGAGCTTGTCGTACGCGGTGGACGAGGTCGTCTCGGCGGTGTCGATGTGCAGCCAGAAGGTGAGCGTGGCGCCGGCGCAGCCCGACGGGATCGTGACGCTCTGGCTCAGGCTGTCGGTGTGCGTGCCGCCGGTGCCGTCCAGCCAGGCGAAGCTGGTGCCGCCATGGGCGGACTGCCCGGTACGGCTGGTGATGACGGTCGTCGAGGACTGGGTCCAGGACGAAGTGCCGCTCTCGAAGCCGCCGTTGGTGACCACCTGCGCCGGGGTGCAGGCGGCGGCCACGGGAGCCGCGGACGGTGCCGCGGCGGCCGGGGTGACGGGGAGCGAGAGCGCGGCCACCGCCGCGACGGCGAAGATGCCGGCGGCGAGGGCCTTGTGGGGGGTCGATCTCACACGGAACTCCTTATACGGCGGCCGGGATTCCGGCCTGCTCGGTGGCCGCCTGGCCGGACTGGGTGTTCCGGTGGGCGGCCGTGGGAACGCGCGTAGCGCTTGCGTGATCGCGGGGGAAGCTTCGCAGATTTGACCGGGCCATGCCATAAGGAGGGGGAAGTGTGTGCGTGCGGTGGACGGAGGGATGCGCGAGGAGCGGAGAGGGGCGTGTGCACATCGGCGTTGCACGGGCCATGCCTCGATTTGGCCTGCGGTTGGCCGAATGTACGCCTTCGGTTGCTTCCATCGAATGATGGACCACATCACGTTCCTCGTGGCGGTCGTCATCGTCACGGCCTTGGCCTTCGACTTCACCAACGGATTCCACGACACCGCCAACGCGATGGCGACGTCCATCGCCACCGGGGCGCTGAAGCCCAAAACGGCGGTTCTGATCAGTGGGGCCCTCAACCTCGTCGGTGCCTTCCTGTCCACGGAGGTCGCCAAGACGATCTCCGGCGGCATCGTCGACGACACCCTGGTCACCCCGGGGATGATCTTCGCGGGGCTCGTCGGGGCGATCCTCTGGAATCTCCTGACCTGGCTGCTGGGACTGCCGTCCAGTTCCTCGCACGCCCTGTTCGGCGGCCTGATCGGCGCCGTCTGGGTCGGCGCGGGCTCCAACGGCGTCCACTTCGACAAGGTCGTGGAGAAGATCCTGATCCCCGCGGTCGCCTCCCCGCTCGTGGCCGGCATCGCCGCTCTCCTCGCCACCTACCTCGCCTACAAGATCACCGCCCGGGCCCGCAAGGACTCGGTCACCAAGGGCTTCCGGCTCGGCCAGATCGCCTCGGCCTCGCTGGTCTCCCTCGCGCACGGCACGAACGACGCCCAGAAGACGATGGGCGTCATCACCCTGACCCTGATCTCGGTGGGCGCGCTCGGCCACGACGCCGGTCCGCCGGTGTGGGTCATCACCGCGGCGGGACTCGCGATCGGCCTGGGCACCTACATCGGCGGCTGGCGCATCATCCGTACGATGGGCAAGGGCCTCACCGACATCCAGTCCCCGCAGGGCTTCGCGGCCGAGGCCGCCTCCACGACCGTCATCCTCACCTCAGCCCACCTGGGCTTCGCGCTGTCCACCACGCAGGTCTGCTCCGGCGGCATCCTGGGCGCGGGCCTCGGCCGACGCCTGGCCGAGGTGCGCTGGGGCACGGCCGGCCGTATGGTCATCGCCTGGCTGGTCACGCTCCCGGCCGCCGCCGCGGTCGGCGGCCTGTCCGCGACCGTCGTCAAGCACGGCGGCAACCTCGGTACGGCCCTCATCGCGCTGATCGCCGCCGCCGTGGCCCTGTTCATCGTGATCGCCTCGCGTCGCAACCCCGTGCACGCGGACAACGTGAACGAGACCCACGAGGTCACCATCCGCAGCGAGGCGTCCTCGGACGTCCGTACGGCCGCCTGAGCCAAGGGAGTTGAGCAATGAGTGTGGACTGGAACTCGCTCGGCGAGGTCTTCGCGGTGAGTGTCGGCGTGACCGTCGGCGTGGTCGTCGTCTTCGCGCTGGGCATCCTGGGCCTCGCCCGGGTCGAGGCCGCCCGCGAAGTGGACGGCGGCACACATGCCCTCGGGCTGACGCAGGCGGGGTTGTGCTTTCTCGCGTGTGCGGCTGTCGTGGCATACGGCATCTATCTGATCGTGCCGCAGTTCCACTGAGCACGACGGATCACCACGGATCACCACCGATCACCACCGATCACCTCTGAGCCACTGAACCCCCTTGAGAGGAGGCCGGGATGACCGAACTGCTGACCGGGCTGCGGGTCGACTACACCGACGCCGACGACCCGGTGCTGGTACGGCCCGACGGCAGCACGGTGGACACCTGGCGGGAGAACTACCCGTACGAACAGCGCATGGAGCGCAAGGAGTACGACTGGCACAAGCGGCTCCAGCAGATAGAACTGCTGAAGCTGCAACGCTGGGTCAAGGAGACCGGCCGTCGTCTCGTCATCGTCTGCGAGGGACGCGACGCGGCCGGCAAGGGCGGCACGATCAAACGGTTCACCGAGCACCTGAACCCGCGCGGCGCCCGCGTGGTGGCGTTGGAGAAGCCGAGCGAGCGCGAGAGCGGTCAGTGGTACTTCCAGCGCTACGTCCAGCACCTGCCGACCGCCGGCGAGATCGTGCTGTTCGACCGGTCCTGGTACAACCGGGCGGGCGTGGAGCGCGTGATGGGGTTCTGCACGGACGACGAGTACCGCCGTTTCATGCGCCAGGCCCCGCTGTTCGAGCGGATGCTGGCGGACGACGGCATCGACCTGATCAAGTTCTGGTTCTCCGTCTCACAGGGTGAACAGCGCACCCGTTTCACGATCCGCCAGGTGGATCCCGTACGGCAGTGGAAGCTCAGCGCGATGGACCTGGAGTCCCTGGACCGCTGGGACGACTACACGGCCGCCAAGGTCGCCATGTTCCGGGAGACCGACACGGAGCACGCGCCCTGGACCGTGGTGAAGAGCAACGACAAGAAGCGGGCCCGGGTCGAGGCCATGCGCAGCGTGCTGGCCCGCTTCGACTACGCGGACAAGGACGAGGAGGTCGTCGGCAGCCCCGATCCGCGCATCGTCGGCGCGGCGGCGAACCTGCTGGAGGAGGGCGAGGACGACACGGCGGCGGTGTTCTAGGGGCAGGACCTGAGCGCCCCAAAGGGGCGCGGGGAACTGCGCGACCAGCCACGACGGCGCGGCAGCAAAAAACGACGGCACATCGCGGGTACAGCCAGCGCAGCGCCTAGTCGCCGTCGCGTGGTACGAGCGTCACCCGGTGGAAGTTGCAGCCGGTCGCGGGCGGGCTCCCGGACGGGGGCCCGCCCGCGTGTGCCTTGAGGGCGACGCTGACCAGGCTGAGCAGCAGGTCGACGTCCGTCTCGCAGTCCAGGTGGACGGTCACCCAGCGGGAGCCCGGGATGATCCGGATCGCGGTCGACTCGCTGAGGTCGTGATGGAACCGGAGGATGGCCCCGACGGTGAGATGCAGGTCCACATCGTGGTCGGAGTGGAAGTGCACGATCTCGCTGTGGGTGGACCGCAGCGCCCACCCCGTGCCACAACTGGCCGGGACCGCGCTGAGGTCGCGCCAGCCTTCCAGTTGCTGCATGGCTCGCTCGGCCAGGGTCATGTCCCCATCGTGTACTGCGCACCGCTTCGCAACCAGAGGTTGAGCGATTTGTAACCGGGGCGTGAGGTACCGCACACCTGGAGCGCGTCCGGTGTGCGGTGCGCGAACCGGGTCAACTCCCCTCGGACACAAGCTTTTCGTAGGCCTTTTCGTAGCCCACCAGCCTTACGCAGGTGGCCACCCCCTCGATGATCTCCTCGATCTCCGAGGCGTCCGGGAAGGAGGGCGCGATCCTGATCGTCCGGTCCCTCGGGTCGTCGCCGTACGGATGCGTGGCGCCCGCCGGAGTCAGGGCGAGACCGGCGTCCGCCGCGCGGCGCACCACCTCGCGGGCGCACCCGTCGGGCACGTCGAGGGTGATGAAGTAACCGCCCCGAGGAGTGGACCAGGTGGCGAGACCGGTGTCGCCGAGCCGCTCGGTGAGGATGCGCAGCACGGTGTCGAACTTGGGCCGCAGCAGCTCGCGGTGCTTGCGCATGTGATCGCGCACCCCGTCGGCATCGCGCAGGAACATCGCGTGCCGCAGCTGGTTGACCTTGTCCGGGCCGATGGAACGCTTGGCGCTGCAGCCGCGCAGCCAGGCCACGTTGGCCGGGGACGAGCCGAAGAACGCCACGCCCGCACCGGCCAGCGTGATCTTCGAGGTGGACCCGAAGACGAAGACCCGATCGGGATGCCCGCTGTCGGCACAGGCCGCGAGCATGTCGGCGATCTCCACCTCCTCGTCGGTGAGGTGGTGCACGGCATAGGCGTTGTCCCAGAAGACCCGGAAGTCGGGCGCGGCCGTCGGCATGGCGGCGAGCCGCCGTACGGTCTCGTCGCTGTAGCAGGTCCCGTCCGGGTTGCTGTACTTGGGCACGCACCAGATGCCCTTGACGGCGGGGTCCTCGGCGACCAGCCGCTCCACCACATCCATGTCGGGACCCTCGGCGGTCATCGGCACCGGGATCATCTCGATGCCGAAGCGCTCGCACAGCGCGAAGTGCCGGTCGTACCCGGGCACCGGGCACAGGAACGCGATCCGCTCCTCGTCCGCCCAGCGGCGCGCGGCTCCGGGCAGCGTGCCGAGCAGCGCGTGCACCAGGCAGTCGTGCATCAGCTCCAGGCTGGAGTTGCCCACGGCGAGCAGCTGCCCGGCCGGTACCTGGAGGAACCCGGCGAAGATCTGCCGGAGCTCCAACAGCCCGTCCGCGCCACCGTAGTTGCGGCAGTCCGTGCCGTCGGCGGAGGTGTAACGGTCACCGGGGAGCGAGAGCAGTGCGGCGGACAGGTCGAGCTGGCGGGCGGAGGGCTTGCCGCGGGTCAGGTCGAGCGACAGCTTCTTCGCGAGGAGGGCTTCGTAGTCGCTCCGGGCCGTGTCGAGGCGGGCCGGGAGGGAGTCGGCGCTGTGCGCAGGTGCGGGAGGGGTCACGGAGGTCGACGCTACAAAGCCGGAGGTCGCACCACAAACCCATAACCGACCTCGCCCCTTACACGCCCCCGTCACCCCGTCCGCGGAAGTACGGTGATCCGTGCCTGACCAGGCCACACAAGGCTGATGTCGGATTCCCGCCAGCCCCGGCCCGCCCGGTGTCGGATGCTGGACGTATGCAGAACGGGATGCACACCGACACGGAGCGTTGCGTGCGCGCGGTCCAGTCCAAGGACGCGCGTTTCGACGGCTGGTTCTTCACGGCCGTCCTGACCACCCGCATCTACTGCCGGCCCAGCTGCCCGGTCGTCCCGCCCAAGCCGGAGAACATGACGTTCTACCCGAGCGCGGCGGCCTGCCAACAGGCGGGGTTCCGGGCCTGCAAGCGCTGCCGCCCGGACACCAGCCCCGGCTCCCCGGAGTGGAACCAGCGCGCCGACCTGGTGGCCCGCGCGATGCGCCTGATCGCCGACGGGACGGTGGACCGCGAGGGCGTCCCCGGCCTCGCCGCCCGCCTCGGCTACAGCACCCGGCAGATCGAACGCCAGCTCCTCGCCGAACTCGGCGCCGGCCCCCTGGCGTTGGCCCGCGCCCAACGCGCCCAGACGGCAAGGCTGTTGATCGAGACGACCGCGCTCCCGATGGCGGAGATCGCCTTCGCCGCCGGCTTCTCCTCGATCCGCACCTTCAACGACACCGTGCGCCACGTGTTCGCCCTCTCCCCGAGCGAGCTGCGCAACAGGCGCCCGAAGACAGCCGTGTTGACCCCCGGCACCCTCACCCTCCGCCTGCCGTTCCGCGCCCCGCTCAACCCCGACAACCTCTTCGGCCACCTGGCGGCGACCGCGGTACCGGGTGTGGAGGAGTGGCGAGCCGGCGCGTACCGCCGCACCCTCCGCCTCCCCTACGGCCACGGCATCGCGTCCCTCACCCCCAAGTCCGACCACATCGCCTGCCGCCTCACCCTCAGCGACCTGCGCGACCTCCCGGTGGCGATCAGCCGCTGCCGCCGCATGCTCGACCTGGACGCCGATCCGGTCGCGGTGGACGACCAGTTGAGGACCGACCCGGTCCTGGCACCGGTGGTGGACAAGGCGCCGGGCCGCCGCGTCCCGCGCACGGTCGACGAGGCGGAGTTCGCCGTACGGGCCGTCCTCGGCCAGCAGGTCTCCACGGCGGCGGCCCGCACCCACGCGGCCCGCCTGGTCACCGCGCACGGCGAACCGGTGGACGACCCCGAGGGCGGCCTGACCCACCTCTTCCCGTCTCCCGAGGCCCTGGCGGCGGTGGACCCGGAATCACTGGCGATGCCCCGCACCCGCCGCACGACGTTCACCACACTGGTGGGCCAACTGGCGGATGGGACATTGCACTTGGGAGTCGAGAGCGACTGGTCGGAAACCCGCGCCCAACTCCTCTCCCTCCCCGGCTTCGGCCCCTGGACGGCCGACGTCATCGCGATGCGCGCCCTCGGCGACCCCGACGCCTTCCTCCCCACCGACCTCGGAATCCGCCGCGCCGCCCAGGAGTTGGGCCTCCCGTCGACCCCGGCCGCCCTCACCGCACGCGCGGCGGCCTGGCGACCGTGGCGGGCGTACGCGGTCCAGTACCTGTGGGCGACGGACAGTCACCCGATCAACTTCCTGCCTGTATAAGGGGATTGCAGCCGCCATGAAGCACCACACGGTGATCGACAGCCCGTACGGCCCGCTGACCCTCGTCGCCGACGAGGACGGCGCCCTGTGCGGCCTCTACATGGTCGACCAACGCCACCGCCCCCCGGAGGAGAACTTCGGCACCCCCGACGACACCCCCTTCGCCGAGGCGACAGCCCAACTACAGGCGTACTTCGCGGGCGAGTTGAAGGAGTTCACCCTCCAACTCCGCCTGCACGGGACCTCGTTCCAGCAAACGGTCTGGGACCAGCTCCGCCGCATCCCCTACGGCGAGACCCGCTCCTACGGCGACCTCGCCGACGCCCTCGGCAACCCTGGCGCCTCCCGCGCGGTGGGCCTCGCCAACGGCAAGAACCCCATCGGGATCATCGTCCCCTGCCACCGGGTCGTAGGCGCGAACGGCAGCCTCACGGGGTACGGCGGCGGCCTGGACCGCAAGCAGCGGCTGCTGGACTTCGAGAGCGGGGCGGCGCTTTTCTAGCACCTCCAGTGCCTGAAGTACCTCTCCCGCCAATGGTGTTGGGGTGTCATGACAGCAACCGCCGCTCCTTGGCGGCGGCCACCGCCCCGGACCGCGTCTCGACCCCCAACTTGCCGTAGATCCGCCCGAGATGGGTCTTGACCGTCGCCTCGCTGATGAAGAGGGCCCGGGCGATCTCCCGGTTGCCCAGGCCGCGGGCCAGCTGGCCGAGGATCTCGCGCTCGCGCTCGGACAGGGCGGGGTGCGGGCTGCGCATCCGCGCCATGAGCCGGTCGGCGACCGGGGCCGAGAGCGCCGTACGGCCGGATGCGGCGCTGTGGATCGCGGTGAACAGTTCCTCGGGGCGTTCGGCCTTGAGGAGGTAGCCCGTGGCGCCCGCCTCGACGGCGCGGGTGATGTCGGCGTCGGTGTCGAACATGGTGAGGACGAGGACACGCGGGCCGTCACCGGCGGTCAGTTCCCTGGTGGCCGTCACTCCGTCCATGCCGTCGCCGAGTTGGAGGTCCATCAGCACCACGTCGGGACGGACCCGGGCGGCCAGGGCGAGGGCCTCCTCGCCGCTGCCCGCCTCACCGACCACCTCGATGCCGTCGGCGCTGGACAGCAGCGCGCGCAGTCCGGCCCGTACGACGGCATGGTCGTCGCACAGCAGCAGGCGTACGGGTACGGGTGCGCTCACGGGACGAGCTCCTCACGGGAATCACGGACGGCGGGGTCGACAGGGACGCCAGGTGCGGTAGGTACGGCGACCGTTACGACCGTGCCCTCGCCGGGGGTCGACTCCACGCTCAGCGTGCCACCCGACTGCTGTGCCCGGATCCGCATCGCGGCCAGCCCGTGGCCGCGCACCCGGCCGGGTGCGGACACCGGGGGAGAACTGGCGTCGAAACCACGGCCGTTGTCGGCGACGTCGAGGGAGATCTGGTCGTCGAGGCAGGTCAGGGTCAGCGCGGCCCGGGTCGCGGCAGCGTGCTCGCGTACGTTGGCCAACGCGCCCTGGGCGATGCGCAACAGCGCTGCCGCGGTCCGTTCGGGCAGCGGCCCCGGATCGCCGTCGAGCCGGAACTCCACCGTCAGGCCCGGACCGCTCTCCCGCTCGGCGAGCGCACCCAGCGCCACGGGCAGGGAGTGCTCGACGAGGTCGGCCGGTGCCAGGTCGTGGACGAACCTGCGTGCCTCGGCGAGGCCGCGCGAGGTGATCTCGGCGGCCTTGAGGACGTGCCCGTGGGCCGCGTCGGGGTCCGTCCGCCACACCCGCTCGGCGGCCTGCAACAGCATCTGCTGACTGGACAGGCCCTGCGCGACGGTGTCGTGGATCTCCGCGGCCAGCCGCTGCCGCTCCGCCAGGACACCGGCCCGCCGTTCGGTGGCCGCGAGGTCGCGCCGGGTGCGGACCAGGTCGTCGATCAGGACGCGCTGCCGGGCCGCCTGCCGCTGCAACTGCACCAGCACGGCGGTGGCGACCGCCGCGAGGGCCGGTGGGGCGACGACCATGTTCGGGTTGAGCGTGCCGTCCGCCACCCGTATCTCGGAGGCCACGACGAGCGCGGTGAGTACGGCGGCCAACGGCACCGCGAACCGTGGGGGCAGCGCGTACAGACCGGCGAACAGCAGGGGCATCGCGCACCAGGTGGCACTCGGCGCGAGGGCCAGCAGCACGGTCCAGACGGCGGACACCGAACCCAGCCAGGCCAGATGACGCACGGTGGGCGCGGAACCCGGGCGGGGTGCCGGAGCCACGAACTGCCCGAGGACGTACAGCAGACAGAAGACGGCGTACAGCGTGAGCACCCAGCCGGTGCGCGCCCCGCCCTGGTCGCGGGTCAGGAAGCGCACGAACGACGAGCCGAGCAGCAGAAAGAACGCGGCGTGCACCACCACGGGCAACAGGCGCTCCTCCGACCCGGGGTCTCCCGCCCCCTGTTGCGCCGCGTGCCCCGTCCTCGGTCGTCCCGTGTCTCCCATCCTCCGTGTCTAACGCGATCGACGGGACGGCGCATCAACCGATCGGCTGACATCCGGATCACCCGAACCGCCCCCGGATCAGCGCCCCTTGACCGAGCCGGACACCCGGCCACCGCACCGAGGCTGGCATCAACACCCGTCACCCACCTCGGAATTCGGAAGGCGACGACCCCGTGCCCACCAAGGACCTCACCGTCAACCGCGCCGCCCTCGGCCACCGCATCGCCTACGCCCTGCGCCACCCCGACCGCGTACCCCGCCACCTGGCCCGGGCCACCCGGGACGCCTGGCTGCGGCACCGACACCCGGACCATGTCTCCTACTACCGCGCCGTGATGCGCTCCGACACCCGGGCCGACCCGGACGCGGCGGTCGGCAGCGCGAGCCGCGAACGCTGGCTGGCGCTGGGCGCGATGCAGTTCGACTATCTCCTGGGCCACGGCCTGCGCCCCGAGCACCGGATGCTGGAGATCGGCTGCGGAAACCTGCGCGGCGGCTGGCGCTTCGTCCGCCACCTCGACCCCGGTCACTACTACGGCATCGACATCTCCCCGGACATCCTGGCCGCCGCGCAGGACACGGTCGTAGAAATGGGCCTCCAGAAACGGCTCCCCACCCTCACCCCCGTACACGACCTGACCCTGCGCTTCCTGCCCGACGCGCACTTCGACGTCGTCCATGCGCACAGCGTGTTCTCGCACTCCCCGCTCCCGGTCATCGAGGAGTGCCTCGCCAACGTCGGCCGCGTGCTGGCACCGGGCGGCTGGTTCGACTTCACCTTCGACCGCACGGAGGGCGAGGAACACCACGTCCTGCGCGAGGACTTCTACTACCGCACCGAGACGTTGGTCGCGCTGGCGGCCCAACACGGCCTGAACGCCCACTTCATGGACGACTGGGAACAACTCCCGCACGGCCAGTCGAAGCTCCGGGTCACTCGCTGAGCTGATGCAGCAGCCGGGGCAGCGCCGTCCCGATCGGCTCCCGTACGACCTCGTCGGCGCGGTCGTCGTACGGAGTCGCCTCGGCGTTGACGATGACCAGCCGTGCCCCGTGATCGGCGGCGACACCGGCGAGCCCGGCGGCGGGCTGGACCTGGAGGCTGCTGCCTACGGCGATGAACACCTGGCAGGCCTTGGTGATGGCGACGGCCTCGCCGAGGACGACGGGGTCGAGCCGCTCACCGAAGAAGACGGTCGCGGACTTCAGGATCCCGCCGCACTCCAGACAGGCGGGATCGTCCTCACCGGCCTCGACGCGGGCGAGCGCGTCCTGCATCGGCCCGCGCACATGGCACTGCGTGCACCTGAACTCCCGCGCGGTGCCGTGCAGTTCGAGCACCTTGCGGGCGGGCAGGCCGGCGAGTTGGTGCAGGCCGTCGACGTTCTGCGTGAGGACCCGCACGGGTATGCCGGACTTCTCCAGTTCGACGACGGCGCGGTGCGCGGCGTTCGGCTCGGCCTGGAGGGTGCGGTTCTTGCGCCGCATCTGCCAGGACTGCCGGCGGATCTCCGGGTCGCCCATGTAGTACTCGTACGTCACGAGCTTCTCGGCCTCGGGGTCACGCCGCCAGAGGCCGTTGGGGCCGCGGTAGTCGGGGATGCCGGAGTCGGTGGAGATGCCTGCGCCACTGAGGATCGCTACGAGGGGCCTGCTCATGCGCCGAGAGTAGGACGCCCGGCTATTCGGAGCGAACGGATATCGGGGAGGCTTCTCGCCTTCCGGTCGTGCCGGCCGGCTCGGGATGACGCGGGTCGTCAAGTCGCGTTCACAGTCCGGCGAAACCGAGATGCGCGGAGTCGTGCATGATCAGGCTGCTGGGGATGGGGCAGGGCGGGAGGCAGCGTTGAGTGTCACGGGTGTGTGGGTCGTCGGCACGGTGCCTGATGCGAAGGCACGGGACCTGTCGCGCGCCGCCGTTCAGAACACATCACCGGCACCGGTCTCCGTCCGCCGTGACCTGCCCGGGGAACTGGCTTGGTGGCGGGGCAGGGCGCGGAAGTCCTTGTTCAGCGCGTCGACGACCGTTCCCGGCACGTGGGTCGCCGGCGAGGACGCCTTCCGGCTGAGCGCGTTCTTCGATGCCTGCCGTGACGACTCCGAGCACGCGGAGGCCCTGCGCGACGCGGTCATGGACCAGTTCCCGGCCGATGCCGACGAAGGCCTGTTCGCGGCCGTGGCCCGCAAGGCCGGCCCGTTCTCGGCTCTGGCCTATGCGCTCGGTCCCGACGCGGTGCTTCGGCTGCCGGGCTGGTTCGGGGACTTCCTGCTCGACGCCGAGCAGGTCCGTGCCCAGTTGCCCGCGGCTGAGGAGGCCCTTGCCCCGGCCGCAGCCCGGCGACGGGACGCGGTCGAGCGGATCCACGCGTGGATGACCGGCTTGGGTGACGATCCTGACCACGACGCCGACCAGCTTCTTGACGGCCCACTGCGCGTTCTCCGCCACGCGGCTCGCACAGGCCAGGGCGCGGCCGGCCACATCCGCTGGTACTGACGGAACGAGACTTCCGTTGCTCGGCATGGCCGCGCCGATCCCCACCAAGTAGCTTCGTTCGCGTGGAGCTTCATCTCGATCGTGCGCCCGAGGGGCTGACGAAGCGGGCTCGATATTTCGTCGTCGCCCATGGCATCAAGCTCGACGTGCCGCCGGTGAGCCGATACAGGGAACAGTGGCTCGCGCTCGGGATTCCCTCGGTGGAGATCGACCAGGTGACGGCGTATCAGGAGCGGTGGAGTGGCCTCGTCCTGCCTCCCGCTCCGCACTACGACGGTGGACCCAGGTATCTGGACACCGACGTTCCGGAAAGGCCGTCGGCTGAAGGCCGGTGGTTCGAAGCGGGCATCCAACGGACCGCGGTTCCCTACTCGTTCATGATCGGACCCGGGGGCGAGGCAGATCACCAGGGTCACCGGCGATGATGTCGATGCCCTCGAACTCGACGCGTTCGAGCCGGTGAAGGAGGTCAAGGGGCTGGCGGACACCTGGTGGCGGGGAGACGACTCGTTGGTGGCCGTGTACAGAGGAGAGGCTGAGTGCCTCTCGGCTCCCCAGTGCCGCACCGCGTTGATCTACTCCGGTCTCGACGAATGGGGGCTGCACGGAGGAGTCGTGAGCAGCGACCGGAGAAAGTTTCTCTGAGTACGGCTTGACCTGGATCAAGCCGTCGTTCCTGCGGATGATGCACGGCTGGGGCTGGGGCTGGGGCTGGGGCTGGGGCTGGGGCACGAAGGCAGGTCAGTCGGTCCTGCGTGAAGGCGGCGGAACCCGCGGGCAAGGGCCCAGGTGCGGTGCGAGCCTTCGTGGTCGACAGGCACGCGCCGCGCGAGCAGTGTTCGTATGGCTCCTGCCGTCCCACGTCAGCGAGGGATGCCCGCCTCGTCGAGGTACCGGTGCATGGCTTCCGCGGGAAGGCTCGGGTTTCCGAGAGCGTTGTAGGAGGTCACCGGGTTCTCGCAGCATTCGAGGATGCGATCGACCGGCAGCGTGGGGTGCGCGGCCGCCGTGGCACGTACACGATCGTGGGGGTCGGCAAGCATCCGGACCAGGGTGTCGACGGGCACTTCGGGGTCCAGCCCCGCCAGCCGCCGCTTCTCCGGATCCGGGTCGTCGGCGAAGCGTTGCCCGCTGCCCGCGCGCGGGAAGTTCGGGTGGCCCAGCAGGGAGCCCTTGGTGACGACCCGGCAGTCCAGGTACGTCTGCAGCACCACCTCGCCGTCGACGGTGGGCTGGCTCTCGCACAACAGGAGTCGTACGGGGTGGTCGTCGTCCTTCGAGAGCAGGTCGATGGCGTCGGCGGGCAGGTGCGGGCTGTAGGTGGCGCTACGTCGTAGCAGTGTGTTGGCCGACTTGGCGCATTGGCGCAGGACCTCGGCATCTGCGCAGAGGCGAACCCATTCGACGGGAGCGAGCCGGTCGGAGGGGCGGATGGTGACGTCGAGGGCGGTGCGTTCCGGCTCTGTCAGTTCGGGGCGTACCGATACGGCCAGCCGTACGTCGTGCGCGTCGTCGTCCGCCAACGTTCGGACGATGTCGATGGGAACGTTGAGATTGGCCGCCAGCTCCCGCCGGTCCTGCGCGTCGGCGCTTGCTGCGAGCCGTTCGGCGGTCGCCGTGCTCATGGCGCCGGAGCGGATCACTTTCCATCTGTCGAGGCTGTCGATCTCCGCGTCGAGAAGAAGGTCCGTGCAGGCCGCGTCTTCGCGGCAGGCCTTGATCATGGCCGCCTGACGGACTCTGTCGTCGGCGTCGTGGAGCAGCCGGCTTCGGGTGTCCTCGGACAGCGAGGCCCACTCGCGGCAGGCCGCCTGGCGAAGGTCAGCGTCCTGATGGTCGGCGAGCTCGGCGATCAGGTTCGGAGCCGTGTCGGGGCAGAAGGCCGCGGCGCTACGGACCTTCGGGTCCGGATCGGCGAGCAGACGCCGCTGAGCGGAAAGGGGCAGTGGCGGCGTGGGGATGCGGAACCAGTTGGGTCCCATGGCCAGACCAAGGCGGACGTGTGGATCGGGATCGTCCACGAGCCTGGCGCGTTGTTCCGCCGGTACCGAGATGTTGTCGGTGAGCAGAGCGCGCATCCTGCGGTCGGGGTGCGTGACGATGGCGTCGACCACCTCGTCCGGCAGAGCGCGCCAGGCGATCGTGGCCCATGCCGCCTTGGCTTCCTCGCACAGCAGCCTGGTCAGGACGTCGACCGGCGCAGCGGGATTTCGCGCGATCGAAGAGACGGTCTCGCGGTGATCGCAATCTCCACACATGCTGGGCCTCCCTGTTCGCCAACGGTCGTCGCGGGCCCGCAGATTGTGCGCATGTCACGTGTACGGGGTCAACGTCGATGATCATGCCCTGCCGCCGGCCCGGGGACGGGCGAGCGGCTTTCAGCCGGGGCGGCCCGAGATCCGGATCGATGCGGTGTCCGACGGTGCTGCGCCGCCGGCTGTCGAAGCGTGGTGGAGCTGCCGAGCAGCTTGCTGAAGGCCGCCCGGTTGTCGCCGCCGGGCCCAACGCCAGTCAGCTCGACGCGGACGAACTGTCGGCCGACCTGCGTCCGCGACCGGAAGAGGTGACCGTCGAATGCCGACCGTCGTTGCCGAGTGCGTCACGTGGCAGCACAGACTCGCCGGAACGGGAGCCAGACCAAGGCTCATGGCATCGCGGCCAAGTCCGACGCGGTCTGGGCGATCCGGTCTTCTCATGGGCTGCCGTCAACCGACGTCATGGCGTGAGGCCAGTCATGTCCGGGGCGCCACACCGCAGTTTCGCGCGAGCACCGCTAGACGTACACGGGTGTGGCGTCAGCTTCGTCCGGGACCGGGCTGACGGACACGGCGACGTAGCGGAACTCGCCGCCCGCTCCGTCCAGTTCGGAGTACGGTTCCCATTCGAGGGGGTACGCACCTCGCAACGTGCACGTGTTCGGCTCGTAGGCGCCCTCGGCCCACAACAGCGTGCCGGCGAGCTCACGCCCCTGATGGATCCTGAAGTCCCGATCCCGGGTCTGCTTCCGGCCGGATCCGGGCGGTGTCCACAAGGACGCGTCGTTGGTCAACATGATGGCCAGACCGTTCTGGTCCGAGCGGCGGCAGAAGCGCTCAAGCCTGGCTATGTCCCGGACGAAGTGCAGACGCGCGAGGTCTGTGGCGGCATGCCCCTTCACCGCGTATTCCTCGGCCGGAGTGCCTGCCGTGCCCGTCCATCTCCGGGTGAAGTACTTGAACTCGATCGCGGTGCGGGCCGAGGGGCCGATGCACAGGAGGTCCAGGTATTCGCTCCTGCCCAACAACCTCTGCGGTACCTCGAGCCTGGAGTGCACGTCCGGCATCAACTCCCACAGCACCCGGGCGAAACTGTGCTGAAGGTCGGCCTCGGAGTGGAAGACCGGTCTGTGCCGGCGCAGTTGCTCGATGATGTCGCCGAGTGAGATCCGCCCCGCGACAGTCGTGTCGCCGTCCACCGGTGTCATGGTCACCGTCCCATTGAAGTGGTCCCTCGACGGAACTCTCAAGACACAGTGCCGCATCCACGCACACCGGTATCCACAGCGGCAACGGATCCACGGGATGCGGTGGACGACGAGCGGATATCGCGGCGTCAACCAACCCCCACATACCGGATCCCCGCGATCACCCCCGACACCACGGCCGGCCCCACCCACCACCACCCCATGACCCGCCGCACGGACGGCAGCAGCCACACCCCCACCACCGCGCCGGCGGCACCGATGGAGAGCACGCACGCGAGCACGATGCCGGCGTACGCGTCGTCGTCCCAGGAGCCGGAGGGGCGGATGGTCAGCGCCGCCCAACAGAAGCACAGGGCGACAAGGGTGAGCAGCACCAGGGGAACGGCGAGGACCAGGCGCAGGCAGCCGCGGTCGTCGTCCACGGGGGAAGGGCTCGTCATCGGTGGGGAGTTGCTCCTCGTTTCGTCCGGATGTTCGGGGAACGGAGGCGGGTGTTATCGTCCGCGCATGGCCAAGGTGACCGTCTCGCTCGACGCAGCGCTCGTCGTGGAAGTCATGGTGCTGGCGGGCGTGGGCAACCCGCAGGACGCCGTCGAACTCGTCGTCCGCGACTACATCGAGCGCGGCCACCGCACGGAGGCCAGGGCCGAGGCTCGCGACGACGCGCTGCGCGAGGTGGACGTGAAACCCCGGGACGTCGAGGGCTGAGCCCCACTTTGGGCGGCCGCCGTCAGCCGACCCGCCGCCCGGCCCCAACTCCGCCTCAGCCGACCCGCACCCCGTTCTCCAACTCCGCCGTCCCCACGTCCTCCCCGAGTACATCCAGCGCGACCAGCACCCGTAGCCCCAGCGAACCCGGCAGATACTCCGTGATGTCCTCGCGCGGGACGAGGCGCCAGGACAGCAGTTCCTCCTCCTGGAGTTGGATCGACTTGAGTTCGTTCGCCGTGAGGACTCCGCCGTCGTACAGGTAGGCCACCAACGGCGGGTAGCTCGGCCCGTGGTAGACCCAGTCGACGGCGAGCAGGCGGCCGAGTTCGACGTCGAGGCCGATCTCCTCCAGCGTCTCGCGACGCGCGCCCTGGCGGGGTGTCTCGCCGTCGTCCGACTCGATCGTGCCGCCCGGAAGGGCCCAGCCCTCACGGTAGTTGGGCTCGACGAGCAGGACCCGGCCCTCGGTGTCACGGAAGAGCGCGGCGGCCCCGGCGAGGATGCGGGGGAGGCCCGCGAGGTACGTGGCGAAGTCTTGCGTAGTGGTCATTCAGGAAGGGTAACCAGCCCGCGCAGCCGCCTCTCCGACTCACTGCCCGGCACCGGGAAGTGACAGACCAGGCTCAACCAGGGCGCCTCCTGCACCGCGAGCCCTACGAGCGACGCCTCGCTGTCACCCGCGAGAGGGGTGGCGGCCGGCTCGTCAACGTCGGCGCCGTCCCGGCCCGCGTCCCACCGCCGTTCTTCGGCCCGAT
Source organism: Streptomyces prunicolor (assembly GCF_045162825.1). Classification (NCBI taxonomy): domain Bacteria; kingdom Bacillati; phylum Actinomycetota; class Actinomycetes; order Kitasatosporales; family Streptomycetaceae; genus Streptomyces; species Streptomyces prunicolor. The sequence goes on from NZ_CP108676.1 coordinate 8,980,714, forward strand.
CGCCGCCTCCAGGGCCGCCCTCGCCGCTCTCACCCACTCCCTGCGCGCGGAACTCGGTGCCATGGACACCCCCGTCTTCGCCACGGCGGAGAAGGCGGGCGCCGACCTCGGCCGGGCCGGATCGCCGGAGACCCAGCGGTACTACGCCCGCAACCCGTCCACGATGAGGTCCAGAATCCGCCCGGCCCGCGCCTCCCCGTCCCGCGCCGGATCGAGCCGCCACAGCACGCTCAGCTGAAGCAGCACATCCTCCGGATCGAGCCCGGACTTGAGCGACCCGTCGGCGGCACCCGCCTTCAGGAGCAGGGCAATTGCGGCCACGAAGGGCGCGAAGTACTCGTCGTCCGCGCCGCCGTCGGTCGCCGCGTGGATGACCTCGGCGACGCCGTACTTGAGCCTCCCGTAGTGGGCGACCTCGTCAAACCAGAGGCGTAGGGCCACGAGCGGGGGATGGTCCGCGAGCAGCACGGGTGCGCGGTCGATCAGGTGCTGTATGTCGTGGCGGTACAGCTCCAGGATCAGCGCCTCCCGGGTGGGGAAGTGCCGGTACAGCGTCCCGATGCCGACGCCCGCCTCCTTGGCGATCGCGGTGAGGGACACGCCAATTGACGCGCCGCTCGATGCACCGCTCGACGCGGCTATCGCCTCGCGGGCGACGGTCAGGATGCGTTCCCGGTTGTCGAGGGCGTCGCGGCGGGTCGGTTTCGGGTTCACGGGTGCGGGCCGTCCGTCGGGTGTCGGATTGCTAAGCGGAGGGCCCTCCGGTACGTTGGTGGATGTACCGGAGGGGCCTCCGTTTCGCTCTCCATTCTGGCACACCCCCACCCGACACCGCAGGGAGCACCGCCATGCCCGAACTCGTCCTGGTCACCGGAGGCAGCGGCTACATCGCCGGCTGGTGCATCGCCGAACTGCTCCGCCGCGGCTACGACGTCCGTACGACCGTCCGCGCCCCGGGCAAGGAGAGCGCGGTCACCGACGCTGTCGCGACCGTCGTCGACCCCGCCGGACGGCTGAGCTTCGCCGTCGTCGACCTCACCGCCGACGAGGGCTGGGACGCCGCGCTCAAGGGCGTCGACTTCGTCCTGCACGTCGCCTCTCCGCTCGGCGCCGCCTCGGACGACCCCGACGAGCTCATCACTGCGGCCCGCGGCGGAGCGTTGCGCGTCCTGCGCGCGGCCACCGGGGCAGGCGTACGACGCGTGGTGATGACCTCGGCGGCGAACGCCGCGAGCCCCTCGTCGTATGCCTCGGAGGGTGTCACCGACGAGTCGCTTTGGACCGATCCAGACGACCCGACCCTCATCCCCTACCGCCGCTCGAAGACCCTCGCCGAGCGCGCCGCCTGGGACTTCATGGACGGCTACGACGGTCCGACCGAGCTGACCACCGTGCTTCCCGGCGCCGTCTTTGGACCGGTCCTCACCACTGCGAACATGGGCTCCGTCGGCATCATCGCGCGCATGGTGAGCGGGAAGATGCCCGGCGTCCCCCGCATCGGCCTCGAAGTCGTCGACGTCCGGGACCTGGTCGACGTCCACATCCGGGCGATGGAATCACCGGAGGCTGCCGGTCAACGCTTCCTCGCCACCGGGGAGTTCGTGTGGATGGAGGACATCGCCCGCACCCTGCGCGAGGGCCTCGGCGAGCACGGCCGCACCGTCTCCACGCGCCGCCTCCCGGACTTCGCGGTCCGCCTCGCCGCCCGCTTCCGGGACCCGTCGCTGCGCGCGATCACCCCCGCGCTCGGCCGCCGCAACCGCCACAGCACCGAGAAGGCCCACCGCGTCCTCGGCTGGGAACCGCGCCCGGCCCGGGAAGCCGTCCTCGACTGCGCCCGGAGCCTGATCGCGCAGGGCGCCGTCTAGACGGCGGCGGCCTCCGCCAACTGCACTGTCCGCGCCGCCAGTTCACTGATCCGCACCCCGTCGAAACCGAACACCGCACTGCGCACGGTGTCCTCCAACGGGTCCTTCCACTGTGCCGGGATCGCGTCCGCGCCGGTCAGCACCCCGGCGACCGAACCCGCCGTCGCGCCGTTCGAGTCGGTGTCCAGGCCGCCGCGCACGGTGAGCGTGATGGTGCGGGTGAAGTCGCCGTCGCCGTACAGGAGTCCGGCGGTGAGGACGGCCGCGTTCGGGATCGTGTGGATCCAGCCGAGCCCGGCGGTCTCCTCGGACAGGGTGGTGAGGGTGTCCTCCCAGGTCATCCGGGTCTCGTGCAGCGTGAGCACCCGGCGTACGGTCCGCGCGAGGCGGCAGCCCGGCGGGATCACGGTCAGCGCCGTGTCCAGCGCGTGCCGCACGGTCGGCGCGGTGAACGCCGCCGAGATGAGCGCGGCGGCCCACATGGCGCCGTAGACACCGTTCCCCGAGTGGGACAACACCGCGTCCCTGCGCGCGAGTTGGGCCGCGCGGCGCGGGGCGCCTGGACCGGTCCAACCGTAGATGTCGGCGCGGATCAGGGCGCCGATCCACTCCTGGTACGGGTTGTCGTGCGTCGCCGTCAGCGGTGGCTTGAGGCCGTTGGCGAGGTTGCGGTAGGTGGCGCGCTCGGCCGTGAACGTCTGGAGGTACGGCAGTCTCCGCAGCCACAGTTCGCCGACCTGCTCGGTGCTGAAGCCGAAGCCGTGGGTCTCCAGCAGGTCGAGGCCGAGGATGGCGTAGTCGATGTCGTCGTCACGGCAGCTGCCGTGGATCCGGCCGCGCACGCACCGCTGCCACTCGGGGCGCAGCGCGACGCCGTCGTTCTCGCCGGCGGGCTCGGGCAGGTAGTCGGTGAGCGGCAGGGCGTCGGCCCGCCGGAGATAGCGGTCGATGCGGTCGCGCGTCCACAGGTCGCCCTGCTCGACCGGCTTGCCGAGCATGTTGCCCGCGATCCGGCCCAGCCAGCCCCCGAGGATGCGGTCCGCGAGCTCTGGCTCACTGCGCACAGGGGTCATAGGACCGGTCTACCCGATTCGGGGGGTGGCCGCGCGGGGTTGGACCGGTCCGCACAGGGCACTCGTAGGCCGGTCCCAGGGTTCGGTCGGAGCATGACGGCGTGGGCGTCCGCCGGTTAAGGTCGCAGCGGCGCGACTGGCCCCGGAATACGCGGGGGCCCGTAGAGCAAGGGGATCGCAAGGTGGCGAACGCTGCACAGAGGGGCACCCACAGGGTGCTCATCGCCGCGGACAAGTTCAAGGGGTCGCTGACGGCCGTGCAGGTCGCCGAGCGGGTGACCGCCGGGCTGCGCAGGGTCGTACCCGATCTGGAGGTCGCGGCGATGCCGGTGGCCGACGGCGGCGACGGCACGGTGGACGCGGCCGTCGCGGCGGGCTTCGAGCGACGCGAGATACGGGTCGCCGGGCCCCTCGGCGACGAGGTCACCGCGGCCTTCGCGGTACGCGGCGACACGGCCGTGGTCGAGATGGCCGAGGCGAGCGGGTTGCAACGCCTGCCCAAGGGCGTCTTCGCCCCGCTCACCTCCTCGACGTACGGCTCCGGCGAACTGCTGCGGGCCGCGCTCGACGCGGGCGCCCGGACCATCGTGTTCGGCGTCGGCGGCAGCGCCACGACGGACGGCGGCGCGGGCATGCTCTCCGCACTCGGCGCCCGCTTCCTGGACGCCGAGGGCGAACCGGTGCCCCCGGGCGGCGGCGGCCTGACCGACCTCGCCTCGGCCGACCTCACCGGCCTCGACCCACGCCTCACCACCGTCGACCTGATCCTTGCCAGCGACGTCGACAACCCGCTCACCGGCCCCAAGGGCGCCCCCGCGGTCTACGGCCCCCAGAAGGGCGCGGCGCCGGACGACGTGGACGCCCTCGACGCGGCCCTCGGGCACTACGCGAAGGTCCTGGAGGAGGCGATCGGCCCCAAGGCCGCCGAGTCCGCTTCCGCACCCGGCGCGGGCGCCGCCGGCGGCATCGGCTACGGCGCGCTCCTTCTTGGCGCCCGCTTCCGCCCCGGCATCGAGGTCATGCTCGACGTCCTCGGCTTCGCCGCCGCCCTGGAGGGCGCGACCCTGGTCATCACCGGCGAGGGCTCCCTCGACGAACAGACCCTCCACGGCAAGGCCCCGGCAGGTGTCGCCGCGGCGGCCCGCGCGGAGGGCAAGGAGGTCGTCGCGGTCTGTGGCCGCCTCGCCCTGCCCCCGCAGTCCCTGGGCCATGCCGGCATCCGCCGCGCCTACCCCCTCACGGCGATCGAACCGGACGTCGTGAAGTGCATCGCGGAGGCGGGCCCGATCCTGGAACGGGTGGCGGAGAACATCGCACGGGACTTCCTGGTCTGAGGCCCAGCTCTTCCTGGTCCCAAGGAACACCGAAGGGCCCCGAGCCAAGTGGCTCGGGGCCCTTCGGTATGTCTCCTACGACCGCTACGGCAGCTGTGCCGCCCGCGCCTCACGCCGGTTGCCGCGGAAGTTGTTCACTCGGCGAGCCGTCGCGAACAGCGGGATCACCGCGCCCATGACCAGCTGGAGCGCGCAGCCCGTCTGGAGGAGCAGCTGACCGCCCGGGGCGTCGAACGCCCAGGATGCCAACAGGCCCATCGACAGGACGATCCAGGCGAGCATCGCGACCGCGAGGCGACCGCGGGGCTTCGGGTACTCGACCCGGCTCACCATCAGCCAGGCGGTGCCCAGGATCGCGAGCAGCGTTGCCACGAAGGGCAGTTCGAGCAGCACGATCGAGACCACCGTCAGCGCACCGAACGGGGAGGGCATGCCCTGGAACATGCCGTTCGGTGGCGTCACGCACGAGAAGCGGGCCAGTCTCAGCACCACCGCCAGCAGCACCACGATCGCCCCGACCGCGGCCACTCTCTGGTGCGCGTCGTCGGCGACCATGCCGTAGACGAGGACGAAGTACGCCGGCGCGAGGCCGAAGCTGATCAGGTCCGACAGGTTGTCCAGCTCCGCGCCCATGGGCGAGGAGCGCAGCTTGCGGGCGACGAGGCCGTCGAAGAGGTCGAAGACCGCCGCGCACAGCATCAGGATGACCGCGGTGGCCGCGCTGTGGCGGGCCATGCCGGTCGACTCGTCGTTGCCCGTCAGGTGCGGGATCAGGATGCCGGTGGTGGTGAAGTACACCGCCATGAAGCCGCAGGTGGCGTTGCCGAGGGTGAGGGTGTCCGCTATTGAGAGGCGGAGAGAAAGAGGCATCTCCTCCTCGTCGTCCACCTCATCGGCCTCGGGCACCCAGCCCGCCTGTGTCTCCGGATCAACCACGGTCAATGCGAGTCACCCCAGCCATGGTCTTCTGGCCGACCTCCACGTCCACCTCGACACCCTCGGGGAGGTAGATGTCGACGCGTGAACCGAAGCGGATCAGTCCGATGCGCTCGCCCTGCTCGACCTTGGTGCCCTGCGGAACGTAGGGGACGATGCGGCGGGCGACGGCGCCGGCGATCTGGATCATCTCGATGTCACCGAGCTCGGTGTCGAAGTGCCAGACGACCCGCTCGTTGTTCTCGCTCTCCTTGTTGAACGCGGGAACGAAACCACCCGGGATGTGCTCGACCGACGTCACCGTGCCGGAGAGCGGCGCGCGGTTGACGTGGACGTTCAGCGGGCTCATGAAGATGGCGACGCGGGTGCGACCGTCCTTCCACGGCATGATGCTCTGCACCACACCGTCGGCGGGCGAGATGACCCGGCCCTGGGTGATCTCGCGCTCGGGGTCGCGGAAGAACCACAGCATGCCCGCCGCGAGCGCGGTGGCGGGTACGGCCACGACCTTGGCGGCGCCGGACTTGCGCGCACGTACCAGGCTGAGGGCTGCGGTGGCGACGGTCGGCAGGAGCCACGGCGATGCTCCGCGCGCGAGGCGTACGCCTGCCAGGCTGTCGCGTGGTGCAGAGGTTTGGCTGTGGGGCATGGATGACCTTCGTAGCGGATGATGCCGCGCTGTAACGGGGGACGGCGGCTTTCCCGGGATCGTACCGGTCGCGGGCCACAACTGGGCAAGCCAGGAAGCCGAGTCGGCGGCTGAGGAGCGTTCACGGGGTGTGATCTTCTTCTCGATGAAAACACCCCGAAACGGACAATCAGCCCTGGAATCGATACTCTTCGAGCAACCTGCGCCCGATGATCATTTTCTGGATTTCGGCGGTACCTTCGCCGATCAGCAGCATCGGCGCCTCGCGGTAAAGGCGTTCGATCTCGTACTCCTTGGAGAAGCCGTACCCGCCGTGGATCCGGAAGGCGTCCTCGACGACCTCCTTGCAGTACTCGGAGGCGAGGTACTTCGCCATCCCTGCCTCAAGGTCGTTTCGTTCGCCGGAGTCCTTTTTGCGTGCCGCATTTACCATCATCGCATGGGCGGCCTCGACCTTGGTGGCCATCTCCGCCAGCTTGAACTGGATCGCCTGGTGCTGGGCGATGGGCTTCCCGAAGGTGTGACGCTGCTGCGCGTACGAGACGCCCAGTTCGAAGGCACGCTGAGCGACACCGCAGCCACGCGCCGCCACATTCACGCGGCCGACCTCGACTCCGTCCATCATTTGGTAAAAACCTCGGCCGGTCTTGCCGCCGAGCACGCGATCGGCCGGAATCCGCAGGCCGTCCATGATCAACTCGGTGGTGTCGACGCCCTTGTAGCCCATCTTGTCGATCTTCCCGGGGATCGTGAGACCGGGCTGGACCTCTCCGAAGCCGGGCTCCTTCTCGATCAGGAAGGTCGTCATCGACTTGTGGGGCGCGGTGCCCTCCGGGTGTCCTTCGTCACTTCGCACGAGTACGGCGACGAGCGACGACGTTCCGCCGTTCGTCAGCCACATCTTCTGGCCGTTCAGGACGTATTCGTCGCCGTCCTTGACCGCCTTCGACGTGATCGCCGAGACGTCGGAGCCCAACGCCGGTTCCGACATGGAGAACGCGCCCCGGATGTCGCCGGCCGCCATGCGCGGCAGGAAGTGGTCCTTCTGCTCCTGCGTGCCGTGCTGCTTGAGCATGTAGGCCACGATGAAGTGGGTGTTGATGATGCCGGACACCGACATCCACCCGCGCGCGATCTCCTCCACGCACAGGGCGTACGTCAACAGGGACTCGCCCAGGCCGCCGTACTCCTCCGGGATCATCAGGCCGAAGAGGCCCAACTCCTTGAGCCCGTCGACGATTTGCTGCGGATACTCGTCGCGGTGCTCCAGCTCGGTGGCGACCGGGAGGATCTCCTTGTCCACGAAGTCGCGGACGGTGGACAGGATTTCCCGCTGGATGTCGGTGAGACCGGCGGTCTGGGCGAGTCGCGCCATGGCTACTTCTCCTGCTGCTTCAGGTCCGGGCGGCCGGGCTGCTCGCCGCCGCGCTCCTTGATGTACGTCTCGGTCGGCACCATCACCTTGCGGCGGAACACGCAGACCAGCGTGCCGTCCTGCTTGTAGCCCTTGGTCTCGACGTACACGATCCCGCGGTCGTTCTTCGACCTGGAGGGCGTCTTGTCGAGGACTGTCGTCTCGCCGTAGATCGTGTCCCCGTGGAAGGTCGGCGCCACGTGCTTGAGCGACTCCACCTCCAGGTTGGCGATCGCCTTGCCCGACACGTCCGGCACCGACATGCCCAGCAGCAGCGAGTAGATGTAGTTCCCGACCACCACGTTCTTGCCGAAGTCCGTTGTGTTCTCGGCGTAGTTGGCGTCCATGTGGAGCGGGTGGTGGTTCATCGTCAGGAGACAGAAGAGGTGGTCGTCGTACTCCGTGACCGTCTTCCCGGGCCAGTGCTTGTAGACCGCGCCGACCTCGAACTCCTCGTAGGTGCGTCCGAATTGCATGGCTCAGGCCTCCGGGGCTTCGAACTTGGAGGTGCGCTCCATGCCGGCGGCCCGGCCCTTGCCCGAGATGACGAGCGCCATCTTGCGGCTGGCCTCGTCGATCATCTCGTCGCCGAGCATCGCGGAGCCCTTCTTGCCGCCCGCCTCGGACGTGTAGTAGTCGTACGCGTCCAGGATCAACTCGGCGTGGTCGAAGTCCTCTTGGGACGGCGAGAAGATCTCGTTGGACGCCTCGACCTGGCCGGGGTGCAGCACCCACTTGCCGTCGAAGCCGAGCGCGGCGGCCCGCTGGGCGACCGCGCGGTAGCCGTCGAGGTTGCGGATCTGGAGGTAAGGGCCGTCGATCGCCTGGAGGTTGTTCGCGCGGGCGGCCATCAGGATCTTCATCAGGATGTAGTGGTAGGCGTCCGCCGGGTACCCGGGCGGCTGCTCGCCCACGACCAACGACTTCATGTTGATCGACGCCATGAAGTCGGCCGGGCCGAAGATGATCGTCTCGACGCGCTGGGAGGCCGTCGCGATCTCGTTGACGTTGTTGAGACCCTGCGCGTTCTCGATCTGTGCCTCGATGCCGATCTTGCCGACCTCGAAGCCCATCGTCTTCTCGATCTGCGTCAGCAGCAGATCCAGGGCGACGACCTGCTGGGCCGTCTGCACCTTCGGCAGCATGATGCAGTCGAGGTTCTGCCCGGCGCCCTCGACGACCGTGACGACATCGCGGTACGTCCACTCGGTCGTCCAGTCGTTGACGCGCACCACCCGCGTCTTGCCCGTCCAGTCGCCCTCGTTGAGGAACTTGACGATGGTGTGCCGCGCCTCGGGCTTGGCGAGCGGCGCGCACGCGTCCTCCAGGTCCAGGAACACCTGGTCGGCCGGGAGGCCCTGCGCCTTCTCCAGGAAGCGCGGGTTGCTCCCGGGGACCGCGAGACAGGAGCGCCGCGGGCGAAGCCGGTTGACGGGGGCGGGCGTGGTCATGCGGGGACCTCCAAGGGGTCGAGCAGGGGGTCGAGCTTGTTCGCTTTCCGGATCTCGTCGACGATACGGCCGATGATTCCCGTGATGTCGAAGTCCTTCGGGGTGAAGACCGCGGCCACTCCCGCGGCCCTGAGCAGCTCGGCGTCGGCGTTCGGGATGATCCCGCCCGCGATCACCGGGATGTCGGCCGCGCCGGCCTCGCGCAGCCGGTCCAGCACGTCCGGCACCAACTGGGCGTGCGAGCCGGACAGGATGGACAGGCCGACCGCGTGCACGTCCTCGGCGAGGGCCGCGTCCACGATCTGCTCCGGGGTCAGCCGGATGCCCTGGTAGACCACCTCGAAGCCGGCGTCACGCGCGCGTACGGCGATCTGCTCGGCGCCGTTGGAGTGCCCGTCCAGGCCCGGCTTGCCGACCAGGAAGCGCAGCTTCCCGGCACCCATCTCGCGTGCCGTCACATCCACCTTGCGGCGCACCTCGGCCATCGCCGAGCCCTCTTCCGCAGGTACCGCGACCGGCGCCGACGAGACGCCCGTGGGCGCCCGGAACTCGCCGAACACCTCGCGCAGGGCCCCGGCCCACTCGCCGGTCGTGACACCGGCGCGGGCGCACTCCAGGGTGGCCTCCATGAGGTTGCCGGTGCCCTTGGCGGCCTCCTTCAGCCGCTCCAGCGCCTTGCACGGGCGCGGGTGGTTGAACGGCGGCTGGTAGCGCGTGTCCCGCCAGCGCTGCAGTGACTCGATGACCCGGGCCTCGACGGCAGGGTCGACCGTCTGGATCGCTGTATCAAGGTCGGCGGTGAGTGGATTGGGCTCCGTCGTGTTGAAGATGTTGACGCCGACGATCTTCTCTTGACCGGACTCAATACGGGCCCGGCGTTCGGCGTGCGAGGACACGAGCTGCGACTTCAGGTAACCCGACTCGACGGCGGCCATCGCGCCGCCCATCTCCTCGATGCGGTCCATCTCGGCGAGGGACTCCTCGACCAGGGAGGCCACCTTCGCCTCGATGACGTGCGAGCCCTCGAAGATGTCCGCGTACTCCAACAGGTCGCTCTCGTGCGCCAGTACCTGCTGGATGCGCAGCGACCATTGCTGGTCCCAGGGCCGGGGGAGGCCCAACGCCTCGTTCCAGGCCGGGAGTTGCACGGCACGCGCGCGTGCGTCCTTCGACAGCGTCACGGCCAGCATCTCCAGCACGATCCGCTGGACGTTGTTCTCCGGCTGCGCCTCGGTCAGGCCCAGGGAGTTGACCTGGACGCCGTAGCGGAAGCGGCGCTGCTTCGGGTTCTCGATGCCGTAGCGCTCGCGGGTGACCTCGTCCCAGATGCGGCCGAAGGCGCGCATCTTGCACATCTCCTCGATGAAGCGGACGCCCGCGTTCACGAAGAAGGAGATGCGGGCGACGACATCGCCCTTGCGGTCCTCGGGGATCTGGCCGGACGCGAACACCGCGTCCAGGACGGCGATCGCGGTGGACATGGCGTACGCGATCTCCTGGACGGGGGTGGCCCCGGCCTCCTGGAGGTGGTAGCTGCAGATGTTGATCGGGTTCCACTTGGGGATGTGGTTGACCGTGTAGCAGATCATGTCGGTCGTCAGCCGGAGTGAGGGAACCGGCGGGAACACGTGCGTGCCCCGCGACAGGTACTCCTTGACGATGTCGTTCTGGGTCGTCCCCTGGAGCAGGGTGATGTCGACGCCCTGCTCCTCCGCGACGACCTGATAGAGCGCCAACATCCACATGGCGGTGGCGTTGATCGTCATCGAGGTGTTCATCTGGTCCAGGGGAATGTCCTGGAACAGCCGGCGCATGTCCCCGAGGTGCGCGATCGGCACGCCGACCCGGCCGACCTCGCCGCGGGCGAGGATGTGGTCGGAGTCGTAGCCGGTCTGCGTCGGCAGGTCGAACGCGACCGACAGACCGGTCTGGCCCTTGGCGAGGTTGCGCCGGTACAGCTCGTTGGACGCCTCTGCCGTGGAGTGACCGGCGTACGTGCGCATGAGCCACGGCCGGTCCCTTTCTTTTTGCGCCTTCGGCTGAGGGTGCTCTGTGCCGGTGTCGACGTTCCTCAGCCCGCGGTCGCTGCGCTCCCTTGTCTTCGTCTCTTTCGACACCGGCGCACCCTCAGCCGCAGGCGCTGTCTGACGCTCAGTCATCTACGTGACCTCAGATGTTCCGGAAGCGGTTGATGGCGTCGATGTGCTGGGCGCGCTTCTCCTCGTCGCGCACGCCGAGGCCCTCCTCGGGGGCGAGGCACAGGACGCCGACCTTGCCCTGGTGGAGGTTGCGGTGGACGTCGTAGGCGGCCTGTCCGGTCTCCTCCAGGGAGTACACCTTGGAGAGCGTGGGGTGGATCTTGCCCTTGGCGACCAGCCGGTTGGCCTCCCAGGCCTCGCGGTAGTTGGCGAAGTGCGAGCCGATGATCTTCTTCAGGGACATCCACAGGTAGCGGTTGTCGTACTCGTGGTTGTACCCGGAGGTCGACGCGCAGGTGACGATCGTGCCGCCCTTGCGGGTGACGTAAACGCTTGCGCCGAAGGTCTCGCGGCCGGGGTGCTCGAAGACGATGTCCACGTCCTCGCCGCCGGTGAGCTCACGGATCCGCTTGCCGAAGCGCTTCCACTCGCGCGGGTCCTGGTGGTGCTCGTCGGCCCAGAACTTGTAGTCCTCGGCGGTGCGGTCGATGATCGCCTCGGCGCCCATCGCCCGGCAGATGTCCGCCTTCTGCTCGCTGGAGACGACACAGATCGGGTTGGCGCCGCCCGCGAGCGCGAACTGCGTGGCGTACGAGCCGAGTCCGCCGCTCGCGCCCCAGATCAGGACGTTGTCGCCCTGCTTCATGCCGGCGCCGTTGCGGGAGACCAACTGCCGGTAGGCGGTGGAGTTCACCAGGCCCGGGGCGGCGGCCTCCTCCCACGACAAGTGGCCCGGCTTGGGCATCAGCTGGTTGGACTTGACGAGCGCGATCTCCGCGAGCCCGCCGAAGTTCGTCTCGAAGCCCCAGATCCGCTGCTCGGGGTCGAGCATTGTGTCGTTGTGCCCGTCGCTCGACTCCAGTTCCACGCTCAGGCAGTGCGCGACGACCTCGTCACCGGGCTTCCAGGCGTTCACGCCGGGGCCGGTACGCAGGACGACGCCCGCGAGGTCGGAGCCGATGATGTGGTACGGCAGGTCGTGCCGCTTGGTCAGCTCGCTGAGCTTGCCGTAGCGCTCCAGGAAGCCGAACGTCGACAGCGGCTCGAAGATCGAGGTCCACACGGAGTTGTAGTTGACCGAGGAGGCCATCACGGCCACCAAGGCCTCGCCCGGGCCGAGTTCGGGCACCGGGACGTCGTCCAGGTGGATCGACTTGCGGGGGTCCTTGTCGCGGGTGGTGAGGCCCGCGAACATGTCCGTCTCGTCCTTGTGCACGGTGATCGCGCGGTACGACTCGGGGAGCGGCAGGGCGGCGAAATCGGCCGGAGTCGAGTCCGGCGACTGGATCGCTTCGAGGATGTCCTTCACGGTCACGGTATTGCCTCCGGCGAAGTGCGCCCTGAGGGAGGGGCGCCGATGGTTACGTCGGTGCTGCTGCTGAGGGTGGGTGCTGAGGTGCCGTCGGTTCGGCGGGTGGTGCTTCGGCAGCGCTTTGTGGCGCGGGAGGGTGCCTGTGACGCAGGCGTCCGGGCGCGCAGCCCAGTGGTGGGTTGCGGGGACAGCCGACGTACGGGAGATCTCTGTACGCCGGCCGCCCGGACACCTTCAACGTATGACACTGCGTGTCACCCCGCAAGGCACCGAGTGCCATGAATCGCTCTCAGGTGAAATCTTTACGTAACAAATGAGCGATGATCGATCGAACGGGGTCGGAAAGGTGCGTGAAAAGGGGCTCTGACATGCCAAAACGGCCACCCCGTGGGGTGGCCGTCATCACAGGGCTCGTAGGGGCCCCAGGGTCTTCAGCGGTCCCTCAGCGCCTCTTCGATGGTCCGCATGACCTCGTCCAGCGGGGCGTCGGTGCGGGCGACCGTCACCAGGACCTCGCCGTTCTGGTGCACCGCCGCGGTGGCCGGCTTGGGGGTCGCGGTGCGGCCGGCGCCGATGCCGGTGCCGAACGTCTTCCGTACGATCCCGAAGGCGTGGTCGAGCTGTGCCTCGACGTCGCCCTGGCCGCCGGCCCGCAGCCAGCGCCGGAGCACGTGGTTGTGGGCGGTGACCACGGCCGAGGCGGCGACCTCGGCGAGCAGCGGGTCGTCGTTGGCGTCGTCGTCGTGCGCGTGCTCGTCGAAGTGGCCCAGCAGATAGCGCGTGAACAGCCGCTCGTAGCGGGCCACCGACGCGATCTCGGCCTCGCGCAGGGTGGGCACCTCGCGCGTCAGCTTGTAGCGGGCGACCGAGATCTCCGGCTGGGCCGCGTACATGCGCATGACTTCCTTGATGCCCCGGCACACCGTGTCGAGCGGGTGCTCGTGCGCGGGGGCGGCGTTCAGTACCGCCTCGGCCCGGATCAACGTGTCGTCATGGTCGGGAAAGATCGCCTCTTCCTTGGAGCGGAAGTGGCGGAAGAACGTCCGGCGCGCGACCCCGGCCGCCGCCGCGATCTCGTCGACGGTGGTCGCCTCGTACCCCTTGGTCGCGAACAGCTCCATCGCGGCCGCCGCCAACTCGCGCCGCATCTTGAGGCGCTGGGCGGCGGCGCGACTGCCCGCGGCACTCTCCGGTGCGTCGGGCGTGGCAGGTGTACGAGAGGGCTTGGCGGGCTGGGGCATGACCCGAACGTACTGCATGTGCGCAGCTTGGCGCGCACGTCCGGGGTTTCCCCCGCCCGCTGTGGGCAGGGGTTCTCCGGTGGGATCGAGCAGCCCGCCCCAGTCGCCGTCGGCCGCGAACGGCTCGCCGGGATCCTCAGCGGCGGGCATATTCGCGGAAGCCGCGGCCCGTCTTGCGGCCGAGGCAGCCCGCGGCCACCAGGTGCTCCAGAAGCGGCGCCGGAGCCAGGCCCGGGTCACGGAACTCGCGGTGCAGGACCTTCTCGATCGCCAGGGACACATCGAGCCCGACGACGTCCAACAGCTCGAAGGGGCCCATCGGGTAGCCGCCGCCCAGCTTCATCGCGGCATCAATGTCGTCAAGAGACGCATAGTGCTCCTGCACCATCTTGATCGCGTTGTTGAGGTACGGGAAAAGCAGTGCATTGACGATGAAGCCGGCTCGGTCACCACAGTCGACCGCATGCTTCTTGATCTTGACGCACACCTCGTGCACTGTTGATTGGACGTCAACATCCGTCAAGACTGTACGGACGACCTCGACCAACTTCATCGCCGGTGCGGGGTTGAAGAAGTGCATGCCGATCACGTCCTGCGGACGCGAGGTCGCGCGGGCGCACGCGACGACCGGCAGTGACGAGGTCGTGGTGGCCAGCACCGCGCCCGGCTTGCAGACCTTGTCCAGCGTCGCGAACAGCTGCTGCTTGATCTCCAGGTCCTCGGCGACCGCCTCGACGGCCAGGTCGACGTCCGCGAAGGAGTCGTAGGAGCCCGCCGCGGTGATCCGGTCCAGGGTCTCGGCGGCGGCGTCGGCGGTCATCCGGCCCTTGTCGACGGAGCGCGAAAGCGACTTGCCGATACGGGACTTGGCGACCTGCGCCTTCTCCTCACTACGGGCGGCGAGCACCACGTCGTACCCGGCCTTGGCGAACACCTCGGCGATACCGGACGCCATGGTCCCGGAACCGGCGACACCGACCGAGCGCACGGTACGGCCGGGGGTGAGCCGCGCGCCCTCCGGCGGGGTCAGCGCGTCCCGCACGACGGTCGCGCTGCCCGGAGTCTCGTAGGAGTAGAAGCCGCGACCCGTCTTACGGCCGGTCAGGCCCGCCTCGCTGAGCTGTTTCAGGATCGGTGCCGGGGCGTGCAGGCGGTCGTGGGACTCCGAGTACATGGCCTCCAGGACCGTGCGCGCGGTGTCGATGCCGATGAGGTCCAGGAGCGCGAGCGGGCCCATGGGCAGTCCGCAGCCGAGCCGCATCGCCGCGTCGATGTCCTCGCGGGAGGCGTACTTCGCCTCGTACATCGCGGCCGCCTGGTTGAGGTAGCCGAACAGCAGCCCGTCCGCGACGAACCCGGGCCGGTCGCCGACCGCGACGGGCTCCTTGCCCAGCTCGATCGCGAGGTCGGTGACGGCGGCGACGGCGGTGGGCGCGGTCAGCACCGAGGAGACGACCTCGACCAGCTTCATCGCGGGCGCCGGGTTGAAGAAGTGCAGCCCCAACACCCGCTCGGGGCGCGCCGAATCGGCCGCCAGCCGGGTCACGGAGAGGGCGTTCGTGCCGGTCGCGAGGATGGTGTCGGGGCGCACGATCCCGTCCAGCGCGCGGAAGATCTGGTGCTTGATCTCGTACGACTCCGGGGCCACCTCGATGACCAGGTCGGCGTCGGCCGCGGCGCCCAGGTCGGTGGAGGTGCGGACGCGGGCGAGGGCGTCGGTGCGCTCCTGCTCGGTGAGCCGGCCGCGCCGCACGGCGTGGGCGGTCGCGGTCTCCAGGGCGGCGACGGCGTGGGCGGTCGCGGCCTCGCTGACGTCGATGCCGACGACCTCGCGGCCGGCCCGGGCGAGGACCTCGGTGATACCGGTGCCCATCGTGCCGAGACCGACCACGGCAATGGTCTTGAACGGGGACAGGGGGGCGTCGGGCAGGGGAGTTGCCATCGCGGGACTCCTGGAATGAGGGTGACGACTGGGAGCGCACCCGTACGCCGAGGGGCGCACGGAGTGCGAGAAGGAGTGCGGGTGGTGCCGGGCAACGAGCGCACACGCCCGGCGAGAAGAGAGAGTTCCGACCGGCCCTGTCCCAGGCCTGGTCGTACCGCGGTACACGAGGCACCGAACCGACTGCACTCACGGCGGCTGCGTCACCAGGCCACCGTAAGGAGATCCGCGAGTGGGTAACTCGCTCACCTGAGCTTAACCGGTGGGTAACGAGCGCGCCAGCCCCCGGAGTTTGTGATGTACGTCCCGCCCCTCTCACGACCCGCCTAGGCTCGGCTTCATGGACGAAGAGTTGCGATCACTCACGGAGCGCTTACGGCAGGAGTCGGGAGGGACGGCGCCGTACGAGCATCTGGCGGCGACCGGCGGCCTCGACGAACTGGCTGACGTGCTCACCGCCCCCGGCCATCCGCTGTGGGCCAGGGAGCTGGCCGCGTTCCGCCTCGGCCTCGCGGGCGACCGGCGTGCCTTCGAGTCCCTCGTCCTGTTCCTCAACCACCGCGACCCACCCCGCTGCGCCTCCGCCGCGTACGCCCTGGCCCGCCTCGACGACCCCCGCACCGCCCGCGCGGCAGCCGCCCTCGCGACCAACGAACTCCGCGTCGCCTACGCCCTGCACCCCGTCCGACTCCTGGCCGACCTCCGGGCCCCAGAGTCGGTCCCCGCCCTCATCACCACCCTCCAGCGCCGCCTCCGCCCGCACGACCCGTACCGCCGCGTGGCCCTCGCCTGCGTGCAGGGCCTGGGTGAACTGGCCGACCCGCGCGCCAGACCGGTGTTGAACGACGCCCTCGCGCACCCGGCGCTGGCGGAGGCGGCGGTGCATGCGCTGGGGCGGATTCCCCGGCAGCGGTGAGCAGTTCGCCCCGTCCCCTATGCGTCTTGTCCGCCCACCACCGCGAACGCCTCGATCTCCATCAGGAACTCCGGTCGCACCAGCGCGGCGACCTGCACGGCCGAGGCGGCGGGCAGTCGGTCGTCGGGTATGTGCGCCGCGCGGGCCTCGCGGATCGTCGGTATGTGGGCCATGTCCGTGACGAAGTAGGTCAGTTTGACCACGTCGTCGAAGGTGGCGTCCGCTGAGGCGAGGCAGCGGCGGAGGTTCTCGAAGACTTGGCGGGCCTGTGCCGCCGGGTCGCCCTCGCCGACGAGCTTGCCGTCCTCGTCCAGGGCGAGTTGACCCGAGATCGCGACGAAGCGGCCGGTGCCCGTCACGACGTGCGTGTAGGCCGTCGCGGGGGCGACGCCGGCAGGGGCGGGGATCCTCGTCAGTTCACTCATGCGTCCATCGTGGACCATGGGTCTGACAACAAGGATGCCCACCGCCCCCGACGGACCGACGGGGACGGTGGGCAGTACTCAGCCCTGCTCAGCTGTGCTCAGCCGCGGAAGCCCAACAAGCCGTGCAGCGTCGAGCCATGTGCCGTGCTCGTCGCCGACTTCGCCGTGGTCAGTGGCTTCGGGTCCGGCGTCTTCTGGCACACCGCGTCGATCTCGCCGCCACTGCGCGGCACCTTGCCGTTGGTCAGATACGTCGCCAGGTACTTGTCCAGGCAGGCGTTCCCGCTCAGCGTGATGCCGTGGTTACCGCCGCCCTGCTCGACCACGAAGCTGGAGTCGGCCAGGAGCTGGTGGACCGTGGCGCCGCCCTCGTACGGAGTGGCCGCGTCGTTCGTCGCCTGGAAGAGCAGCACCGGCGGCAGCTTGCCGTTGGCGATGTTGAGCGGCTGCTTCGTCCGCGTCGGCCAGAACGCGCACGGCGCGTTGTACCAGGCGTTGTTCCAGGTCATGAACGGCGCCTTGTCGTAGGCCGCCCAGTTGTCCTTGCGCCACTGGTTCCAGTCGCGCGGCCAGGACGCGTCACGGCACTGCACCGAGGTGTAGACGCTGTACCCGTTGTCCCCGGAGGCGTCGATCGCGGCGAAGTTGTCGTACGCCTCGACCAGCGGATCGGCGTTCTTGTCGTTCACGTACGCCGCGAACGCCTCGGCGAGGTAGGGCCAGTAGCCGTTGTAGTAGCCGCCGGGCATGTAGGTGTCCTCCAGCTCGGAGGCGCCCACCTTCCCACCGGCCGGCTTCTTGGCCAGTGCCTTCCGCATCGCGTACCACTTGGCCTCGATCTTGGCCGGGTCGGTGCCGAGCTTGTACGTCGAGTCGTACTTCGCGATCCACGCCATGAGCGCCTGCTGGCGGTCGTTGAAGGCGTAGTCCTGGCCGAGGTTGTCGTCGTACCAGACGCCCGTGGGATCGACGATGGAGTCGAGGACCAGGCGACGTACGCGCTCCGGGAAGAGCTTCGCGTACACCGCGCCCAGGTAGGTGCCGTAGGAGTAACCGAAGTAGTTGATCTTCTTCGCGCCGAGCGCCGCCCGGATCGAGTCCATGTCCTGCACTGCACTGATGGTGTCGATGTACGGCAGCACGCTCGCGTACTTCTTGCCACAGGCCGCCGCGAACGCCTTCACGCGCGTGAGGTTGGCTTTTTCCAGCGCCGGGGTGCTCGGCACCGAGTCGGGGCGGACCGGGTTGAAGTAGCCGGGCTTGCAGTCGAGGGCGGGGGTGCTCTTGCCGACGCCGCGCGGGTCGAAGCCGATGACGTCGTACTGGGACGCCACCGCCTTGGGCAGCGAGGACGCGACGAAGCCCGCGAGGGTCAGCCCGCTGCCGCCGGGGCCGCCGGGGTTGACCAGCAGTGGGCCCTGGTAGGTCTTCGCGGTGTGCGGGACGCGGGACAGGGCGAGCGAGATCTGCCTGCCGTGCGGGTTCGCGTGGTCCAGGGGCACCTTGACGCTCGAGCACTGGAGCGTCGGGTAATCGGTGGTGGCGCAGCTCTTCCAGCTGAGCTTCGCCGTCTGGACGGTGGTGGTCGTCGGGTGCGCGGTGCTCGCGTCGGCGGGGAGCGCGGTGACCGTCCCGGCCATGACGACGGCGGCACCGCACAGTACGGCTGCGCGTTTTCTCATACGTCCTCCCAGGACGGAGAGGCGGCGGACAGCGGGTTTCGCGGTCCGTCCTCGCCGCATAGTCCCGAAATCTCGGGGCGGAAGAACCTGTTCAGCCGATACTTGACCCTATTGGGCCGCCGGATGCGCTCGAACGCCCTCGGTTCGGTGAGAAGCGCCCCCGGATCGGCTCAGGGACGAACACCCTCAGATCAGCGAGAGCTGCGTCGGCTCGGACACCGGCTCGTCCGCGGGGTCCGGCGGCTCGGGAATCCGGCGCGGCATCCCCGCGCGCGCGGGACCGATGCCGTACTCCTGCGCCAGGTCGTGGACCTGACGGGTGATCCGGCGCTGGTACCACTTCGGGGCGTACGCGCCCTCCGCGTACAGCCGCTCGTAACGGCGCACCAGATGCGGGTGGTGCTGCCCGAGCCACGCCATGAACCACTCCCGGGCGCCGGGCCGCAGATGCAGCACCAGGGGAGTCACGGAGGAGGCCCCGGAGGCCGCTATCGCCCTTACGGTGGCGCGCAGTTGGGCCGGGTGGTCGCTCAGGAAGGGGATCACCGGGGCCATCAGGACGCCGACGTCGATGCCGTGCTCGGTCAGGGTCCGTACGGCGTCCAGGCGCCGCTCCGGCGAGGGCGTGCCGGGCTCCACCGTGCGCCACAGCGCCGGGTCGGTGAAGCCGACGGAGACGGAGATGCCGACGTCGGTGACCTCGGAGGCCTGCACCAGGAGGTCCAGGTCGCGCAGGATCAGCGTGCCCTTCGTCAGGATCGAGAAGGGGTTCGCGTGGTCGCGCAGGGCGCCGAGGATGCCCGGCATCAGCCGGTAGCGGCCCTCCGCGCGCTGGTAGCAGTCGACGTTCGTGCCCATCGCTATGTGCTCGCCCAGCCAGCGCCGGGAGCCGAGCTGGCGGCGCAGCAGGTCCGGCGCGTTCACCTTGACCACGATCTGCGAGTCGAAGCCGAGGCCGGTGTCGAGGTCCAGGTAGCTGTGCGACTTGCGGGCGAAGCAGTACACGCACGCGTGGGAGCAGCCCCGGTACGGGTTGACCGTCCACTCGAAGGGCATCCGGGAGGCCCCCGGCACCCGGTTGATGATCGAGCGGGCCCGCACCTCGTGGAAGGTGATCCCGCGGAACTCGGGTGTGTCGAAGGTACGGCTGACCACGGCGTCCGCGCCGAACAGCGCGGCGTCGGCCGCCCGGCTGTGACTGCCGGACTCGACGGTGAGGTTCTCCCAGCGCATGACGCCTCCTAAGTAGGCCTGCCCTCCGAGTGAAACACTTGTTCGAATTACTGTGCAAGTGTCATTCCCGATCGCTTCGGACGCCTTGAGGCACCCCGATTTGGGTGGCCGTGGGCGGGGGTGGTTGGCTTGCCCCGACCCCGAGAACCGATGTCCTGACTCATGTCCTGGAGGAAACCGATGGCGCAGGTCGAGGCGACTACCGAGCGGGTCGTCGCAGCCGACGCGGAGGCTGTCTTCGACGCCCTCGCCGACTACAGCGGCACGCGCGCGAAGGTGCTGCCCGAGCAGTTCAGCGAGTACGAGGTGCGCGAGGGCGGCGACGGCGAGGGCACCCTCGTCCACTGGAAGCTCCAGGCCACCAGCAAGCGCGTCCGCGACTGCCTCCTGGAGGTCAGCGAGCCCACCGACGGCGAACTGGTCGAGAAGGACCGCAACTCCACCATGGTCACCACCTGGCGGGTCACCCCGGCCGGCGAGGGCAAGTCCCGCGTCGTCGTGACCAGCACCTGGAACGGTGCCACCGGCATCGGCGGCTTCTTCGAGCGCACCTTCGCCCCCAAGGGCCTCGCCCGCATCTACGACCTGGTCCTCGACCGGCTCGCCGCCGAGGTCGAGAAGTAGGCCCCAAGGGCCAAGCCGCCAGGGCGCGTTGACGCTCTGGCCGCGTCCCTCACCGGTTCGAGTGGATCTCCGTTCGAGCCGGGCGTACGCCGTAACTCGTCGCGCTTGCTCACAGTTGTCGCCTTAAGCGGGAATTGTGCGGCAGGCGCGACGAGGGGAGCGGTACGTGGGCGGGACGACTCTGGTGCAGGACGAACAGGCCCCGGCGCCCCCGGAGACACCCGTCCCCGCACCCGTCGACAAGGCCGAACTGAGCCCGCGCCGCGTGCGGTTGGTGTTCCTCGGCCTGATGCTCGCGCTGCTGCTCGCGGCCCTCGACCAGATGATCGTCGCCACCGCGCTCCCGAAGATCGTCGGCGAACTGCACGGCCTGGACAAGATGTCCTGGGCGATCACCGCCTACCTCCTCACCTCCACGGTCGGCCTCCCGGTCTACGGCAAACTCGGCGACCTCCTCGGCCGCAAGAGCGTGTTCCAGTTCGCGATCGGTGTCTTCGTCATCGGCTCCGCGCTCTCGGGCCGCGCCCAGTCCATGGACCAACTCATCGCGTTCCGCGCGGTGCAGGGCATCGGCGCGGGCGGACTCATGATCGGCGTGCAGGCGATCATCGCGGACATCGTGCCGCCCCGGGAACGCGGCCGGTTCATGGGCCTGATCGGCGCCACCTTCGGACTCGCCTCCGTGGCAGGTCCGTTGCTCGGCGGCTACTTCACCGACCACCTCTCCTGGCGCTGGTGCTTCTACATCAACGTGCCGTTCGGCGTCGTGACGTTCGCCGTCGTCACCGTCGTACTGAAACTGCCGAAGCCCACCGTCAAGGCACGCCTCGACCTCCTCGGCGCGCTGCTGCTCGCCGCCGCCTCAACGTGCCTGGTCCTGCTGACCAGTTGGGGCGGGACCGAGTACGCCTGGGGCTCGCACGTCATCCTCGGGCTCGGCGCCGGAGCCGTGGCCGCCGCGGTCCTCTTCCTCGTCGCCGAGCGCTTCGCGCCCGAACCCCTCATCCCGCTACGGCTGTTCAAGGACGCCGTCTTCAACGTCACCGCCCTCGTGGGCCTGGTGATCGGGGTCGCGCTGTTCGGGGCCGCCAGCTATCTGCCGACCTTCCTACAGATGGTCGACGGGGCGAGCGCCACCGAGTCGGGGCTGCTGATGCTGCCCATGATGGGCGGCATCGTCGGCGCGTCGATCATCTCCGGCCAACTCATCAGCCACACCGGCCGCTACAAGATCTACCCCCTCCTCGGCAGCGCCCTCGCGACCCTGGGTATGTGGCTGCTGTCCCGCCTCGAAGTCGACACCTCCCGGCTCCAGTACAGCCTCTGGATGGCCGTCCTCGGCGCCGGCATCGGCATGGTGATGCCCGTCCTCGTCCTCGCCGTGCAGAACTCCGTACGGCCCGCCGACCTCGGCACCGCCACCAGCGCCAACAACTACTTCCGGCAGATCGGCGGCAGCGTCGGCGCCGCCATCTTCGGCACCCTGTTCGCCGACCGGCTCACCGACGCGCTGCGCGACCGCATCCCCGCGGGTGCCGGTCTGCCCGACCCCGAGTCCATCACCCCGCAGCTCGTCCACACGCTGCCCCCGGCGCTGCGCGACGGCTACATCCAGGCGTACGCCGACGCCATGCCGCGGATCTTCCTCTACCTGGTGCCGGTGCTGGCCCTCGGCCTGCTCATCGCCTTCTTCCTCAAGGAGAAACCCCTGGTGTCCCACAACGCCCCCGCCGAGACGTCCGAGGCCGCGCCCTTCAACTCGCCGATCCCGCAGGCCCGTTCGTCGCACACCGCCGGAATTCCCGTCTGCGGCACAGTGCAGCACCCCGACGGGACCGTCGTACCCCGGGCCGCGCTCACCCTCATCGACGTCTCCGGGCAGCAGATCGGGCGCGGCGCCAGCGGCGCGGACGGGCGGTACGCGCTGTCGACGCCCGGCTCCGGGTCGTACGTCCTGATCGCGGCGGCCGGTGGGCACCAGCCGCAGGCGGTGTCCGTGACCGTCGGCGAGCGGCCGGTCGAGCTGGACGTCGTCCTCGGCGGCGCCGGACGCCTCGCCGGGAGCGTGCTGACCGCGGACGGCACCCCGGTGCGGGAGGCCGCCGTGACACTCACCAACGTGCACGGCGAGGTCGTCGCCAGCACCCGCAGTGGGCGCGAAGGCACCTATGTGATCAGCGAGTTGGTGGCTGGCGAGTACACCCTCGCGGCCAGCGCGCCCGCGTTCCGCCCGGCCGCGCTCCCGGTCAGCGTCCAGGCCTCCCGCGAGACCCGCCAGGACGTCGAACTCGCCGGCGGCGCCGTGCTGCGCGGCACCGTCAGGGCGAGTGGCGGGCGGCCCGTCGAGGACGCGCGCGTGACGCTGCTGGACGCGGCGGGCAACGTCGTGGACACCCTCACCACGGGACCCGACGGAACGTTCCGGTTCATCGACCTGTCCTCCGGCGAGTACACGGTGATCGCCGCCGGGTACCCGCCCGTGGCCACCGTGCTCCAAGTTGCGGGCGGGGGACGCACCGAGCGCGATCTCCAACTCGGCCACGAGGACTGACTCCTGCCCCACAGAGCGCGCAGGCGCACGCCGGTGCGATGGAGTGGAACCAATTCCAGGAATGCCACACATCGCCACCGGCCGCCCCCGTAGCGTGGTCAGTGGCGGCACAGATCTTGCGGAGCCGTGGGGAGAGAGGGCCTGGGTCATGGACCGTGGCACCGAGCGGGAGGCAGCTCCCGGCCGCGGGGCCGGGGACGACGTGGTGACGGAGCACACCGCCGCGGGCCGCGTCCCGCTGGCCGTGATCCTGATCGACCGCGACGGCCTCGTCTCCCACTGGAGCCGCGGCGCCCGACGCCTGTTCGGCGCCACCAAGGAAGAGGCCATCGGCCAGACCGCCCTCGACCTGCTCCCCGTCTCCGGCGCCCTGCCCGACGAAGACGAGACCAGTCCCTACAGCACGGACGAACAGACCGGTCCCTACGACGCGTTCGCCACCTACGACGGACTCGGCCCCGACCTGGAGTCCTCCCTCGACGGACGGCTCTCCTATCCCGCCGCGGGCCGTGCCCGGCTCACCGTCCCCGAGCGAGACCGCGTGGACGTCCTGTGGTGGGCGTACCCCCTGGTCGGCCCCGGACAGGAACGGCTGCTGGTGCTCGCCGCCGACGCGGGCGGGCTGCGCCAGGACCTCCCCGAAGGGGACGGCGCCTTCGAGCGTATAGCGCCCGGCTTCGCGCATCACACCGACTTCCCCGGCGCCGACGAACTGGCCCGCAGGCTCCCCGAGATCCTGCCCAGCATGAGCGTCGACGAGAGCGCCCGCATCGTCGCGCAGGTCCTCGAACTGGGCTATCCCGTCCTGGAGTTCAGCCAGAACGAGCGGGTGCCGGTAACCCCCGACTGGGGCGTCGCCCGCCGCGCCGAGCGCAAGGCACGCCGCGAGCGGGCCGCCCTCGCGGTCGCCGAAGGACTCCCGGTGCCGCAGGAGATCGCGGACGAGGGCGAGGACCTCGAATACGTCGCCGTACGCGAGCGGTTGGAGTTCCTGAACGAGGTCAGCGGACGCATCGGCACCTCGCTCGACCTCGCCCAGACCATCATCGAGGTCAGCAAGGCCGTCGTCCCCAAGTTCACGGACGTCGCCGGCACCTACCTCCGCGAACAGGTCGTCGCCGGTGAGGGGTTCCCGGACGGTGTGCCGGACACGACCACCATGTGGCACCGGGTCGCCCTGGAGCACACCGACGAACCGGGCCGCTGGGACGACGTCGTACCGGTCGGCGAGGCCATGCCGTTCCCCGCGCACACCCCGTTCTTCCAGTGCATGACCACCGGCGATCCCGTCCTCGTGCCGCGCATCAGCGAGCAGATGGGGCACATGATCGCCTCGCAGTTCGAGAAGCGCGACATCCGGCCGCTGATCACCGGCCGCTCCATGCTGGTTGTCCCGCTCAAGGCACGCAATGTCGTCCTCGGCTTCATGATCCTGCTGCGCCACCCGGAGCGCGTCGAGTTCAACGACATGGACCGCGTCACCGGCGCCGAACTCGCCGCCCGCGCGGGCCTCGTGCTCGACAACGCGCGCATGTACACCTACCAGGAGAGTGTCGCCGAGACCCTCCAGGACAGCATGCTGCCGCACATCCCGGCGCGCATGGCGGGCTGCGACATCGCCACCCGCTATCTGCCGGGCACGCTGCTCGGACGGGTCGGCGGCGACTGGTTCGACGCGGTGAAACTGCCCGGCGCCCGCACCGCGCTAGTCGTCGGCGACGTCATGGGCCACGGCCTCAACTCGGCCGCGATGATGGGCCAGTTGCGCACCGCCGTGCAGACCATGGCCGCCATGGACCTCCCGCCCGCCCAACTCCTGCGCAACCTCGACGACTTGGCCCAGCGCCTCGGCGACTCGTACCTCGCGACCTGCCTGTACGTGATCTACGACCCGATCGCGAGCGAACTCCACATCGCCAACGCGGGCCACATCCCGCCGGTGATCGTGCGCGCCGACGACGGCCGCAGCGAGCTGCTCGACCTGCCCACCGGTGCGCCCATCGGCGTCGGCGGGGTGCCCTTCGAGGCGGTACGCGTGCGCGTGGAGCCCGGCGACCGGCTCGTGATGTGCACCGACGGTCTCGTCGAGGTGCGCGGCGAGGACATCGGCGTAGGACTCGCGACGCTCAGCGAGTCGGCCGCGCATCCGGCCGCGTCCATGGACGACGCGTGCGACACGATCATCCGCACCCTGAACACCCGGGGTGGCCGCAAGGACGACGTCGCACTGCTGATGGCCCGCCTGAACGGCATCGAGCCGGACGACGTCGCCGAATGGCGGCTCACCCTCGACCCGGTCGAGGCCGGCCGGGCCCGCGCGGTGGTCCGCGAACAGCTCCACGAGTGGGGCCTGGCCAAACTCGCCGACAACGCCGCCCTGTTGGCGGGCGAGCTGGTCACCAACGCCGTACGGCACTCCCACGGCCGCCGCGTCGCACTGCGCCTGGTGCGCGGCGACACGCTGCTGTGCGAGGTGGACGACGACGACCCCACCCTGCCGTCCCTGCTCGGCCCGGGCCCCGACGACGAGTTCGGCCGCGGACTGCACCTGGTCGGCGTGCTCGCCCGCGAGTGGGGCGCCAGCCGTACGACCACGGGCAAGACCGTCTGGTTCGAACTCACCCTGCCCCGCCGCTGAAGCAGGCGCGACGGTCGGGGTACAAGGGGCGCACAACGGCGTACACCGGTCGAATGAGCGGTGAAGGAATGCGCCGTGTGCTTGTGAGCAGGACCGGGGCGCGATAGACCGTACTGGCCCGTCACTTATGGCGGAACGGCCTCGCATCCTGGGGAGTTGGGCATGAGCGTGACCAGTCGGTACCGGGAGGCCTGGGAAGGTTTCTGGCGCGAGGCGCCCGATGGACAAGGAGCCGTCTTCTGGGACGCGGCGGCGGCCCAGACGGTGGGGCTCCATCTCGCCCTGTTCGAGCCGAAGTTGCGTGACCCCGGCCTCCAGATGGTGGACCTCGGCTGCGGCAACGGCACGCAGACCCGGTTCCTCGCCGACCGGTTCACCCATGTCGTCGGCGTCGACCTGTCCGCCGCCGCCCTCGACCACGCCCGGCACGCGGACCCGGCGGGGCAGGCGACGTACCGGCTGCTGGACGTCGCCGACAAGACCGAGGTCGAGACCCTGCACGCCGAACTCGGCGACGCCAACGTCTACATGAGGGGCGTACTGCACCAGGTCGAGCCCGACGACCGGCAGGCGGTGGCCGACGGGATCGCCGCGCTGGTCGGGGAGCGCGGCCACGCCTTCCTCGTCGAACTCGCCGAAGCCGCCCGCCCGATCATCGGCGAACTGGCCCAGGACCCGGCAGGCCCGCCCGCGAAACTCGCCCCGGTCCTCCGCCACGGCATCGCCCCCGGCGAGGTGTCCGACGACGAGGTGCCGGAACTCCTGCGCGCGGCCGGCCTCACCGTCCTCGCGAGCGGCGAACTGCCGCTGATCACCACCGAGTTCACGGCGGACGGCGCGCGCATCGAGCTGCCGTCGAAGTGGCAGATCGTGGGGCGTACGGTCTGAGACGGCGGGAGCGGGCGCGGGCAGGGCGCCGGACGCGGCACAGCAAGGGGGAGCGGACATGCCAGGACCGCCGGGTCATGGGCCGGGTTTCGAAGTCAGACGCGAGAAGATCATCGACACCGCGGCGGCCCTGTTCGCGCGACAGGGCTACGCGGCGACCTCGATCAACGACCTGGGCCGCGCGGTCGGACTCGCCAAGGGCGCCCTGTACTACTACATCGGCTCCAAGGAGAACCTGCTGATCGAGATCCAGTCGCGGGTCCTCGACCCGCTGCTGGCCCGTGCCAAGGAGATCGCGGACCTCGACGAGCCTCCCCTGCTGCGACTGCGGCTGCTGTCCGAGTCGTTGCTGACGATCATCTTCCGCCGACTCGACCACATCTGGGTCTACGAGCACGACTACCGCAGCCTCGGCGACCGGGAGTTGGAGCGGGTGCTGCGGCAACGCGCCGACTTCGAGCGGCTGATCACCGGCCTGCTGGCGGAGGCCGTCGAGGAGGGGACCTTCCGTACGGTCGAACTGGACCTGGCCACCCTGCAGTTCGTCAATCTGCACCACCCCACCTACCAGTGGGTGTGGCCGGAGGACCGTTGGGACGCCACGCTCCTGTCCGCCGAGTACTGCGCGACCCTGTTCCGCGGATTCGCCGCGTCCGTCGACGGACTCCCGGACGTCGAGGCGCTGGTCGCCGAGTTCAAGCGGACCCGGCCCGCACTGCGCCTCGACCCCGAAGCGGCGTGGGAAGCGGTCTCCGCGGCGAGTTGAGACGCCTCCCGCTTCAGCACGACAACGGAACCACGCTCACTGCTCCGGCGCGGGCCGCACGGTGAGCATCTGCAGCGCATGCCCCACCGGGCCGTTGACGTCGTGCAGCACGGTGCTGGTCAGACCCTGACCGGTGGGACCGAAGGTGACCGTCGTGTCCAACCCGGTCCAGTCGCCCACGGGTTGGCGGTGCAGGTGGACGGTCAGGTCGACGTTCGGATAGATCCAGGCGGTCGGCGGCTGGCGTACGGCGATGCCGTTCGCGGTGTCGACGAGCGCGAGGTAGGACGCGAGCGGGCTGCTGGGCTCACCGGCGACGAGGGTGTGCCGGGTGGAGATCCAGGCGGTCGTACGGCCCGGCCGGGGTGGCGCGAGCGGCCGTACGTCCACGGAGGCGATGTATCCGCCGGGCCACAGTGCGCTCATCTCCCAGGGGACCAACTCCTCGGCAGGCGTGAGCCGTTCGTCGGGGCCGCCCGCCACGGCGGAGGTGTCGATCGCGGCGAGGAACCAGGCCCTGGCCCGCACCACCGGCCGGTCGGCGACCAGCACCACGGCCTCGACCAGCTCGATCGTGCGGCCGGGGCGGACGACCTCCACCCGGATCTCGCACTCGTCGAGGGCGAGCCGACCCAGGATGTCGTAGCTGATCCGCGCCATCACGAGCCCGTCGCCGCCCGGCCGCTGCGCCAACTGACGCTCGATGGCGTGGACGACGAGCCCGCCGAGCGGGCTGAAATGCAGCTCGTCGGGGTCCCAGGCGCCGCCCGCGTGGGCGGTGGGCTTGTAGCGGTGTTCGTCGATGCGCTCGTAGTAGCTGTCGGGGACCGGGGTTCCGGAGTTCAACGGACTTCTCTCCCAAGGCTGTTCTCGCCGTGCGTGCGATGTTCCGGTGACCACTCTGCCACCTGCGGAAAGGTCCGTACCGGACGCGTCAAGTGATGGAGGAAAGGGGGCGGTTGGAGTGAGGTGTGCGGTCGGATCCTGAACAGAAGTCCCGCTGTGAGCGCGCGCATCGATGAACTGCCGTTCATTCGGCTTCAGTTGTTGACGGCGGGCAAGGGCGGGACTACAACCCGGGGAGAGCGCTCCCAACCCGCTGAGGAGACCCCCCATGCAGACGTCCGCCGGCACCTCCGCCAGACCTCCGACCGGAGCCGTACGCTCCCGTGCCGCTCTCGGTCTGGCCGTCGTCCTGATCGTCGCCTTCTTCGCCGCCCTGAGCCCCTCGCCCGCCCGCGCCGCCGACCAGTTGCTCTCCCAAGGACGGCCCGCCACCGCGTCCTCGACCGAGAGCGGGTCCTTCCCCGCGAGCGCGGCCGTCGACGGCAACACCGGCACCCGTTGGTCCTCCGCCTTCGCCGACCCGCAGTGGCTTCAGGTGGACCTTGGAACGGTCCAGCAGATCACCCGCGTCTCGCTCAACTGGGAGGCCGCGTACGCCACCGGCTACCAGATCCAGACCTCCACCGACGCCACCACCTGGACCACGGTCTACTCCACCACGACCGCCACCGGCGGCACCCAGAACCTCACCGTCACCGGCAGCGGCCGCTACGTCCGCCTCTACGGCACCGCCCGGGCCACCCAATGGGGCTACTCCCTCTGGGAGTTCCAGGTCTACGGCCCCGGAAGCACCACCCCGCCCGACGACTTCTGGGGCAGCACCAGCGACATCCCCGCGGCCAACAACGCCGTGGAGGTGAAGATCCTCAACCGCACCAACGGCAAGTACCCCGACAGCCAGGTGTACTGGAGCTTCAACGGGCAGACGCACTCCATCGCCGAGCAGCCCTATCTGGACATGCCCGCCAACTCCGCGGGCCGCATGTACTTCTACCTGGGCTCGCCCACCAGCTCCTACTACGACTTCATCGAGTTCACGGTCGGCGGCAACGTCTTCAACGGCAACACCACCCGCGTCGACGCCTTCGGCCTCAAGCTCGCCATGCGCCTGCACAGCAAGGACGGTTACGACACCGAGGTCGGCGAGAACCGGGCGACCTTCGCCGAGGACCGCGCGACCACCTTCCAGCGCTTCACCGACGCGGTGCCGACCCAGTTCAAGGTGCTGGCCCAGACCCAGGCGCCGTACCGGATCATCGCGCCCGGCAGCGACCCGAGCTTCCGCGCGGGTGGCGCCAACGCCAACTACTTCACGTCGTACGCCCAGTCGGTCGGCGTGAACGCGGCGACCTCCGACATCTTCGGCTGCGCCGGCTCGCTGGCCGCCGACCCCAACATGTGCGCCGCCCTCAACCGCCATGTGGCGACCCTGCCGGCGTCGCAGCAGTCCGACCCGGCGCAGTTCTACAAGGCGGCGCCCGCCAACTACTACGCCAAGTTCTGGCACGACAACGCCATCAACCAGCTTGCCTACGGCTTCCCTTACGACGATGTCGCGGGCCAGTCCTCGTTCATCTCGCACGCCGACCCGCAGTGGCTGCTGGTCGCCGTCGGCTGGTAGGCACGGACGCACAGCGAAACGGGGCCGCCCCTGTCAGGTGGGGCGGCCCCGCTTCAGCTTCCAGCGGCGGGAGTTACTGGACGTTGATCGTGAAGGTGGACGTGGTGTTGCGGATGTCCTGCGCGTTGCCGCTCATCCGCAGGTTGACGAAGGTCGCCGAACCCACGGCGGGTCCCTGACCGGGTTCGGGCAGCTCGTTGGCCCAGATGCCCCACCCGGACTTGGCGTCGAACGCGTCTCCGCTCTTCTTGGAGTTGGTGATGGAGATGTCGGTGAAGATCGTGTCCTTCACCGGGAACTGGGGCTGTCCTCCTACGTAGTTGGTCTGGAACATCACTCCGCCGTACGTGGAGTCGTCGATGTCGACGTCGTTGACCCGGATGCCCTGGAAGACCTTCGAGGCCGAGAACGCCCAGATGGCCGGGAAGACTTGGGAGCCCCAGAAGTGGCCGCCCGTTCGGTCCAGGGAGACGTTCTCGATCGTCGTTGGATCGGTCCCGAAGCCGTTCATCGGGTAGCCGAAGTCCAGCGAGGAGATCGTGATGCCGGAGTAGACCAGGGTGTCGGCGACCCGGATGTTGCGGAAGGTGTTGTTGAAGCCGCCGTAGACGGCGATACCGGCCGCACGCCAGGTGAGCGTCGACGTCAGGTTCTCGTAGAGGTTGTTCTTCTCGTCGGCGCCGCCCGCGTCGATCGCCGAGAAGAGCGCGAAGCTGTCGTCGCCCGTGGCCCGGGCGTCGTTGTTGACGACGTGGTTGTCCGTGGAGCCGTTCGTCATGTTGATGCCGTCGGCGAACGTGTCACGGATGCGGGAGTTCTTGATGGTCATGTTGTCGGTGTTGGCGCCCCAGTACATGCACACCATGTGCTCGACCCAGATGTCGTCGATGGTGATGTTGGAGACGTTGGAGAAGTCAAATACCTTGCCTGGTCCGTCGATTCGGGACGTGTAGTTGCCGAAGTAGGCGAAGCCGGTGAACGACGAACCGTTCGCGGTGGCCTCGGCCCGGATGCCGACGTCGGTGTTCTCCTGCGAGGAGGGGGCGTGGAAGCGGGTGAACCACGATCCGGCTCCTACGACCTTGACCGCCTTGCCGTAGACCTGGAGCTTGCTGGAGGTCTCGTAGTCGCCGGCGGGCAAGTAGACGCCGACGAGCTTGCCCGTGGTGTCCATACGGACCGTGTCGAGCGCGTTCTGCACGTCCTGCTGCGCGAAGCCGGCCGGGACCACGTAGGCGGCCGGGTCCGGGTTCGGGACCGCCGTCGCCTGCTCGGTGTTGATGAAGTCGATGGCGTAGGTGGAGGTGTTGGCCGCGTCCTTCTGGAGGCGGATCTTGGAACCGGCCGGAACTGTCTTGCCCAGCAGGAGATTCGCCTCGTCGTAGATGTGGCGCTGGGTACCGGCGCTCGGCGAGTTGCCGGGCGCGGTCTCGGCGCCGTACAGCCAGGCGTACTTGGAGGTGAGGTCGATGGCCTTGAGGAACTGGCCGTCGACGTAGACGTCGAGCGTGGTGGTGGTGCCGTCGGGGATGGAGAAGCGGGTGACCAGGGTGTTGGTCGACGCGCGGGTGGTCCATTCGACGTACTGGCCGGTCGAGTTGAGGGTCACCGCCTTGCGGCCGCTCGCCTCGCCCGCGATGTCACCGACGGTGCGGTTCGGTCCGACGACCTGGGCGCCGCCGCCGACCGTGCCGTCCTCGGCTTCGTACATGTCGTACGGCATGTCGGCGCCGCGGCCGACGAACAGGTTCTGCGTGGTGGTGTTGTTGGTCCGCTTGACCGGGAGTTCGTTGGTGTCGTCGGCGATGACCGTCTTGACGGTGAACTTGCCGTTGACGGCCGTCCAGGAGCCGAGGCTGACGGGTGCGGTCGTCTGGCCGGCGGCGATGGTGCCACTGTAGGAGCCGGTGAGTGTCTTGACGGTGGCGCCGTTGGCGTCCAGGAGCGTCAGTGTGACGCCGTGGGCGCCGGCGGCCGAGCCGATCGAACCCTGGTTCTTGATCGCCACGGTGAACGTGACGTTGTCGCCCGCCGAGGGGCTGGACGGGGTCCAGGCGACCGGTGCGGCGACCAGGTCGGAGCTGGAGACCGGCTTGACGACGAGGGCGTCGGGGGCGGTGAAGACGTTGTTGCCCTCGTTCTGCTCGATGACCTTGTTGGACGGGTCCACCTCGGCGCCGAGCGGGTAACTCCCCGCGTCCCGCGTGCCGATGCTCGCCGTGACCGTCGTCGACGCGCCCGCCGCGAGGGCCGGGACGTCCGCCGTGGCGGCCTTCGTGCCGCCGAGCGTGAAGTTCAGGTCGGTGGCCTTGGACGCCTTGCTGCCGCTGTTGGTGACCGTCGCCGTCAGGCTGATCGCGTCCGACTCGACCGGGGCCGCGGGCGTGTGGGTGATGCCGGTGACCTTGAGGTCCGGGTTGGCGGCCGGGGTGCCGATCACCTGGAACTCGGCGACCTGCCCGCCCGGGGCACCGGTGTTGGAGGCGAACTTGAGCTGGATGTCGGCGGCGGCGCCGGACACCGGGATGGTCACCGTGTTGCCGCTCGCCGGGTTGAAGACGTAGTCCTTCGCCGCGACGAGACTCGTGAACGCGGTCGCGTCCTGGTCCCGGCCCAGCACCTGGATGTTCTGCGTGCGCGTCGACCACGCGGCGTCGGGGTTCAGCTTGACGACGACCTGACTGAGGTCGGCGTTGGCACCCAGCTTGGTGGTGAGGGTGGCCGGGTAGGCACCGCCCCCGCCCTCCCAATACGTCGCGATCTGGCCGTCGTTGGCGTTCGCGGCGACATAGGTGAAGGTGTACGAGGAGGCCTCGATGGGCTTGCCCTGCGCGAGGTCGGACCCGGCACCGTTACCGGCCCGGGTGACGCTGTTGCTCGCCACCGACACGTTCCCGGCGGCGTCCTTCGCCTTCACGTAGTAGGTGACCGTGGCCGTCGCCGAAGGGGTGTCGGTGTACGAAGTCACGTCACCGGCAAGGGACTTGAGGAGTTGGTCGTTGGCGTAGACGTCGTAACCGGTGACCTGGACGTTGTCGCTCGACGCCTGCCAGGTCAGCTTCACGTCGCTGCCCGACTGCGTGTAGGCGAGGTTGCCCGGCGCGGTCGGGGCCTGGGTGTCGCCGGTCGAGCCCTTGCGGGTGACGCTGTTGCTGTTGGCGGAGACGTTGCCCGCCGCGTCCTTGGCCCGCACGAAGTACGTGATGTCGCTGCCGGCCGGCTGCGTGTCGGTGTACGTCAGGACGTTCCCGGCGACGCTCGACCTCAACTGCCCGTTGGCGTAGATGTCGTAGCCGGTCACGGCCGTGTCGTCGGTGGCCGCGGTCCAGTTCAGCTCGATCTGCCCGGTGGCCGGTTCGGTGTAGCTCAGGTTGCCCGGCGCGGTGGGCGCCTGCGTGTCACCGGTCGCCGGGCCATAGACCTCCAGCTCGGAGACCTGACCGGCGGGCCAGCCGGTGTTGGCCGTGATCAGCACGCGCACGTACCGCGTGGTCGTCGCGTCGAAGGCGATGGTCGTCGACTGGTCGGTGGAACTGTCGAAGGTGTACGCCTTCGACGCCGTCAGGTCGGTGAAGTTCTGGTTGTCGGTCGACCCCTGGACCTTGAGCGTCTGGCTGCGGCTCGGCCAACTGCTCGGCAGCCGCAGCGTCACCTGGTTGACCCTGACCGACGAGCCGAGGTCGACCTGGAGCCACTGCGGGAAAGCGTTGTTCGTGCTCTCCCAGTAGGTGTTCCGGTTGCCGTCACCGGCGTTGGCCGCGCCGTAGACATCGGCGTGCCCGCTCTCGCTGAAGGGCTTGCCCTGGGCGAGGTTGGGGGTCTGGGCGGTGGCCGTGAGGACCTGCATCTCGGCCAACTGGGCCGTACCGGCAACCGAGTTGGCGCTGAAGTCGGCCCGCACGTACCGGGCGAGGGTCGAAGGCACCGAGATCTTCACGGTGTTGTCGTCACCCGGGCTGAAGACGTACTGCGCCGACGACTTGAGCGTCGCGAAGCTCTTGCCGTCGTCGCTGCCCTGGAGCGCCAGCGTCTGCTTGCGGGTCTGCCAGCCCTCGGGCAGCCGCAGCACGACCTGCCGGACGCGCTCGCTCTTCCCGAGGTCGGTCTGCACCCACTGCGCAGACTTCTTCCCGGCCTGCCAGTAGGTGTCGGTGTCGCCGTCGGTGATGTTGGTGGCCTTGTGCGCGCCGCGGGTGCTGCCCGCGGTGGTCTTCGCGTCCGCGGCGACGTTGGGACCGCCGGCCGCGTGCGCGCCGACGGCGGGCAGGCCCAGCACCATCACGGCGGAGGCGAGCGCGGCGATCGCAGCGCGCCGCCTGGGGGATCTCTGCTTGTGTCGAGTCGGTCGAGTCATACGGGTCACTTCCTGCGGAGGCTCGCGCGCCGGTGGGGCGGCGAGGGCGGCTCGTTCCTGGGGCGTGGTGCAGGAGCAGAAAGGTGCGGGTGATCGGTGACGAGTGATCAGCACAGAGTGTGAGGCAGGAATTTGCGTTGTTTCATCGAAATATTGCAGAGCTGGGTGGGCGGGTCTACAGCTTGAACAGCGCAATTTTCACCAGAAGCACTCATCACTCCGGAGCGGAGGAGGCTCGGGTGCCCCTTCCGGGCCGGTGGAGCGATCAACTGGCGGGTTCCAGGGCAGGCTTGAGGGGCTCACGAGGTTCGGTCTGCGACTCGGCGGGAGTCGCAGGCTTGCGTTCCGGGACCGCAAGTGGACGCAAGATGTGCAAGTTCTTGCGCGATCCGTGCGTTGTGAGAGGCGAGTCGAGGGCGGGGCGTAGGGGGCGCGACCGCTGCGTGTGTGCGGCGGAGTGCTGATGCCGCGCACGCTCTCTGCTCTTGATGTGACGCGGGTCATATCGGCCCCGTGTCACGAACCGAAGGGCAGCTTGCGTCTGGTGGTCGTCCGTACAGCGGGAACGACCGAGACGAAAGAGACAGCAGAGCGATGAACGCGACAGCAGCGCAGCAGCACGAGGTCCTGGTCCTGGGCGCCGGCTACGCCGGGCTCTCCGCCGCGATCCAGCTCGCGGCCCGCACCAGGAAACGCGGAGACCTGCGAGTGACGCTGGTCAACCCCTACGACACCTTCACCGAGCGGCTCCGACTGCACATGACCGCCACCGGTCAGGAGACGGCCGAGATGAACATCCCGGAGCTGCTGGACGGCACCGGCGCCGGCTTCGTCCGTGGCTGGGTCACCGCCGTGGACGCCGAGACGAAGACCGTCCGGATCGACGACGACCGGATCCTGCGCTACGACACCCTGGTCTACGGCCTGGGCGGCATCGCGAACACCGTTGCCGTCCCCGGCGTGGACGACCACGCCTACACCCTCAACGGCCCGCAGGACGCCGCCCTCCTCGCCGACCGGCTGACCCGGCTCGACGGTGGGACCGTCGTGGTCGGCGGCAGCGGCCTCACCGGCGTCGAGGCCGCCGCGGAGATCGCCGAGCGGTACCCGGAGCTCCAGGTGGTGCTGCTGGGCCGGCAGGAGCCGGGCGCGAGCATGCACCCGAAGGCCAAGGCCTACTTGGACGAGGCGCTCGCCCGGCTCGGCGTGCGGGTGCGCAGCGGCGTCGAGGTGGCCAAGGTGCTGCCGGAGAGCGTCGAGTTCGCGGACGGCTCCAACATCCCGGCGGGCGCGGTGCTGTGGACCAGCGGCACCCGTGTCTCGCCGCTGGCGGCCGCCGCGGGTCTGACCGTCGACGAGCGCGGCCGGGTGGTCACCGACAGCGCGCTGCGCTCGGTCTCCCACCCGGACGTCTACGCCGTTGGCGATGCGGCGGTGATCCGCCAGGGCTACGGCGTGATGCACGGGACCTGTCAGGGGGGTATGCCCACCGGCGTGCACGCGGCCCTCTCGATCCTGCGGGTGCTGGCCGGCAAGGAGCCGAAGCCCTTCCGTTTCGGCTACTACCACACACCTGTCAGTCTGGGGCGGAACGACGCCGTCGTGCAGTTCACCCACCCCGACGACAGCCCGCGCCGGATCGTGCTGACCGGCAAGCGAGCAGCGAAGTACAAGGAGACGGTCACCGCCGCGCCGTGGCCGACCTTCGCCCGCATGAAGAAGATGCCCGCCTCGGGCGCGTTCTGGCCGCACGGCGGCCGCTACACCCGGATTCGGAGCGCCAAGTGACCCAGCCGCAGCAGGCCGGCCCCGACCAGCTCGCTTTCCAGCAGTACCGCACCCTGCTCTTCTCCGTCGCCTACCGCGTCCTCGGCTCCGCCGCCGACGCCGAGGACGCGGTCCAGGACGCGTGGCTCAAGTGGTCGGCGGCCGACCGTTCCGAGGTCGCCGACCCCAAGGCCTACCTGACCCGGATCGTCTCCAACCTGGCGATGGAGCGGCTGCGTTCGACTCGCCACCAGCGCGAGACCTACGTCGGTCCATGGCTCCCCGAGCCGATCCTCACCGGCCCGGACACAGCTGACGACGTCGCCACGACGGACTCGGTCTCCATGGCCCTGCTGGTTGTGCTGGAGACGCTGAGTCCCTTGGAGCGCGCGGTCTTCGTACTGAAGGAGGTCTTCGCCTTCAGCTACGCGGAGATCGCGGAGGCGGTGGAACGCTCGGAGGCGGCGGTCCGGCAGGCAGCACACCGTGCCCGCGAGCACGTCCAGGCCCGTCGGCCCCGTTTCACCGCGGACCGCGCCCGCCAACGCGACGTCGCCGAGCGCTTCTTCGCGGCGACGGCGGGCGGCGACATCAACACCCTCATGGAGTTGCTCTCCCCGGACGTGACCCTGTGGACCGATGGCGGCGGCAAGGTCCGCCAGGCCCTCAAGCCGGTCATCGGCCTGGAGACCGTGGCCCGTTGGTTCGCCGCGCTCGGCACCGCGACCTACCAGGGCATCGAGCCCGGGCAGATGCGGGCAGAGCTCACCTGGATCAACGGCGGCCCGGGCGTGGTCTTCCGCGGCCCGGACCGCGTGATCGCCACGCTGACCTTCGACTTCGATCCGGAAGGCCGCATCTCGACCATCCACAACGTGGCCAATCCCGACAAGCTCCGCGCAGTCGCCGACGGAACTCGACACGAACTCTCCTGAGCCGCCTGATGTCGGCGTACACCTGATCGTTGTCGAGCCCCGCGGAGTCACAGTCGAGCGGCCGGGCCCGCTGCCTCAGCACAGCCCGGCGCCAGGTGGAAGCGGCGCGACCGGACCGCTCGGTGATCCACGGCGTGCCCGCGCCGCCCCGTAGGAAGTTGCCTCACGGACGCGTAACGTGACGCTTCATGAAGATCCTCATCAGCGCCGACATGGAGGGTGCCACCGGCGTCACCTGGCCGGCCGACGTGCTGCCGGGGACACCGCAGTGGGAGCGGTGCCGCTCGCTGTTCACCTCGGACGTGAACGCGGCCGTCCTCGGTTTCTACGACGGCGGCGCCGACGAGGTGCTCGTCAACGAGGCCCACTGGACGATGCGCAACCTGCTGCTGGAGCGGCTCGACGAGCGGACCGAGATGCTCACCGGCCGCCACAAGTCCCTCTCCATGGTGGAGGGCGTGCAGCACGGCGACGTCGACGGCATCGCGTTCGTCGGCTACCACGCGGGCGCCGGCATGGAGGGCGTCCTCGCCCACACCTACCTCGCGAACTCGATCACCGGCGTGTGGCTGAACGACGTCCGCGCGAGCGAGGGTCTGCTCAACGCGCATGTCGTCGCCGAGTACGGGGTACCGGTGGTCCTTGTCACGGGTGACGACGTGGCCTGCGAGGACGCCCTCGGGTACGCGCCCGAGGCGCTGAAGGTGGCCGTCAAGGACCATGTGTCGCGGTACGCGGCCGTGTGCCGGACACCGGCCAGGACGGCCGCCGACATCCGCGCGGCGGCGAAGGAGGCGGCGAAACTGGCGGTCCGTCAGGAACCGGTCCGGGGTGGGCCGTTCACCGTCGCCCTGGAGTTCGACGCCGAACACCTCGCGATGGCAGCGACCGTCGTGCCGGGCGTCGGGCGGGTCGGCGAGCGGAAGGTCGCCTACACCAGCGACACCATGTACGAGGGGATCCGAACCTTCAAGGCGGTCACCACGATCGTCTCGGCCGCGGTGGAGGAGCAGTATGGCTGACATCGACGAGCGGGCGCTGGACGAGGTCGTGACGTTCACTTCCGACCTCATCCGCATCGACACCACCAACCGGGGCGGCGGCGACTGCCAGGAGCGGCCCGCCGCCGAGTACGCCGCCGAGCGACTGGCCGGTGCGGGGCTCGAACCCACCCTCTTGGAACGCTCCAAGGGCCGCACCAACGTCGTCGCCCGCATCGAGGGCACCGACCCCTCGGCGGACGCCCTGCTCGTGCACGGTCACCTGGACGTCGTACCGGCGCAGGCCGACGAGTGGAGCGTGCACCCCTTCTCCGGGGAGATCCGCGACGGCGTCGTCTGGGGGCGCGGCGCGGTCGACATGAAGAACATGGACGCGATGATCCTCGCCGTCGTCCGCGCCTGGGCCAGGCTGGGCGTACGGCCCCGCCGCGACCTGGTGATCGCGTTCACCGCCGACGAGGAGGCGAGCGCCGAGGACGGCTCCGGATTCCTCGCCGACCAGCACGCCGCGCTCTTCGAGGGCTGCACCGAAGGCATCAGCGAATCAGGGGCGTTCACCTTCCACGACGGCGGCGGCCGGGAGATCTACCCCATCGCGGCCGGCGAACGCGGCACCGCCTGGCTGAAGTTGACCGCACGCGGCCGCGCGGGCCACGGCTCCAAGGTCAACCACGAGAACGCCGTCACCCGTCTCGCCGCCGCGATCACCCGCATCGGCGAACACGAATGGCCGCTACGGCTCACCCCGACCGTCCGCGCCTCTCTCACCGAACTCGCCGCCCTGTACGGCATCGACCCCGACCTCGACGACCCCGACGGCATCGACGGGCTCCTCACCAAGCTCGGCCCGGCGGGCAAGCTCGTCGAGCCCACCGTCCGCAACAGCGCCAACCCGACCATGCTGAACGCCGGTTACAAGGTCAACGTGATCCCGGGCGAGGCCGTGGCCTACGTCGACGGTCGCTATCTGCCGGGCGGCGAGGACGAGTTCCGCACCACCCTGGACCGGCTCACCGGACCGGACGTCGACTGGGAGTTCCAGCATCGCGAGGTGGCCCTCCAGGCGCCGGTCGATTCCCTGACGTACGCTCAGATGCGGGCCGCCGTCGAGGAGTTCGCACCCGAGGGGCATGTGGTCCCATACTGCATGTCCGGCGGCACGGACGCCAAACAGTTCTCGCGCCTCGGCATCACCGGCTACGGCTTCGCACCACTGAAGCTCCCCGAGGGCTTCGACTACCAGGCGCTGTTCCACGGAGTCGACGAGCGTGTCCCCGTCGAGGCACTGCACTTCGGCGTCCACGTCCTCGACCGCTTCCTGCGGAACGCCTAGCAAGTGGGGGAAAGCATGCGGACGTTGGCGTACGGCTCGTGGCCCTCGCCCATCGACGCGGCGCTCGCCGCCGCGCACGACGGACACCCCGAGTGGGTCGGTTTCGTCGGCGACGAGGTCTGGTGGACCGAACCACGGCCCACCGAGGCCGGCCGCCGCACCCTGGTACGCCGCCTCGCGGACGGCACCGAGGAGCCGGTGCTGCCCGCGCCGTGGAACGTCCGCAGCCGGGTCATGGAGTACGGCGGCCTGCCCTGGGCGGGAACGGTCCAAAACGGCCAACCTCTCGTGGTCTTCGTGAACTTCACCGACCAGCGGCTCTACCGTTACAAGCCGGGGAGCGAACCGGAACCTCTGACGCCGGTCTCTCCCGTGGGCGGCGGACTCCGCTGGGCGGAACCGCAGGTGCGCCCGGACCTGGGTGAAGTGTGGTGCGTGCTGGAGGAGTTCACCGGCGAGGGCTCCGGTGATGTGCGGCGCGTCCTGGCCGCCGTACCGTTGGACCGGTCCGCCGCCGAGGACCGGCACGCCGTACGCGAACTCACCGGCGAACGGCACCGGTTCGTGTCCGGGCCGCGGGTCTCGCCCGACGGGCGGAAGGCGGCCTGGCTCGGCTGGGACCATCCTCGGATGCCGTGGGACGGCACGGAGCTGGTGCTCGCAGAGGTGGCCGACGACGGCACGTTCGGGGAGCCGCGGATCGTCGCCGGTGGGCCCGAGGAGTCGATCGCGCAGGTCGACTGGGGCTTCGACGGTTCGCTGCTGTACGCGAGCGACCGCACCGGCTGGTGGAACCTCTACCGCGACCACCAGCCGCTGTGCTCCCGCGAGGAGGAGTTCGGCGGGCCGTTGTGGAAGCTCGGCCAGCGCTGGTTCGCACCCCTGGAGAGCGGTCCGATCGCCGTCGTGCACGGCCGGGGTGCCACCCTGCTCGGTGTCCTGGACCCGGAGACCGGCGAGGTCGTCGACGCGGCCGGACCCTGGACCGAGTTCGCCTCCACCCTCGCGGTGCACGGCGAGCGGATCGTCGGCGTCGGAGCCAGCCCGCGCAGCGCCTACGAGGTCGTCGAACTCGACACCCGCACCGGCAGAGCCAGGGTCATCGGCGCCGCCCACGACGACCCCGTCGATCCCGCCCACTACCCCGAACCGCAGATCCGCACTTTCACCGGCCCCGCCGGACGCGATATCCACGCCCACATCTACCCACCCCACAACCCGAGTTGGGCCGCGCCGGGCGACCAACTGCCGCCGTACGTCATCTGGGCGCACGGCGGACCCACCAGCCGGGCGCCGCTCGTCCTCGACCTGGAGATCGCCTACTTCACCTCACGCGGCATCGGCGTCGCCGAGGTCAACTACGGCGGCTCGACCGGGCACGGCCGGGAGTACCGCAACCGGCTGCGCGAGCAGTGGGGTGTCGTGGACGTGGAGGACTGCGCCGCCGTCGCGCTGGCCCTCGCCGAAGAGGGCACCGCCGACCGCGCCCGGCTCGCGGTCCGGGGCGGCAGTGCGGGCGGCTGGACCAGCGCCGCATCCCTCGTGACGACCGACGTCTACGCCTGCGGCACCATCATCTATCCCGTCCTTGACCTGGCCAACTGGGCCTCGGGGGAGACCCACGACTTCGAGTCCCAGTACCTGGAGACCCTGGTCGGCCCGCTCGCCGACGTACCCGCCCGGTACGCCGAACGCTCACCCGTCGAGCACGCCGACCGCGTCACCGCGCCCTTCCTGCTGATGCAGGGCCTGGCCGACGTGATCTGCCCGCCCGTCCAGTGCGAACGCTTCCTGGAGCGGATGCGCGGACGCCAAGTACCGCACGCCTACCTCGCGTTCGAGGGCGAGGGCCACGGCTTCCGTCGCGCCGACACCATGATCCGCGCTCTGGAGGCCGAACTCTCCCTGTACGCCCAGGTCTTCGGAATCGAACCGCCCGGCGTCCCGACCCTGGAGCTCACCAAGTGACCGCGCTCGTCCGGCCGTTCCGACTCGCCCCCGGCGCCCGCGTCGCCGTCGTCGCGCCCAGCGGGCCGGTGGCCGAGGAACGGCTGGAGGCGGGCCTCGACATCCTGCGCGGCTGGGACCTCGACCCGGTCGTGGCACCCCATGTGCGGGACCGGCACGGCGAGTTGGGCTACCTGGCGGGCGCCGACGCCGACCGCGCGGCCGATCTGCAGAACGCCTGGTGCGACCCGTCCGTGTCCGCCGTGCTGTGCGCCCGTGGCGGCTACGGCGTGCAGCGCATCGTCGATCTCCTCGACTGGGAGGCGATGCGGGCCGCCGGTCCGAAGGTGTTCGTCGGCTTCAGCGACCCCACCGTGCTGCACCAGGCGTTCGCCGCCAGGCTGGGCCTGGTCACCCTGTACGGGCCCGCCGCGGCCGGTGCCGACTTCATCAAGAACGCCCGCGCACAGGAGCACTTGAGGGCGACCCTGTTCGACCCGGAGTCCGTGCGGAGCATCCGGGCCGTACCGACCGGCGGCGCACTGGTGCCGGGGCGGGCCCGGGGTGTCACCCTCGGTGGCTGTCTGAGCCTGCTCACCTCCGACCTCGGCACCCCGCACGCGCCCGCCGGTGCGCGCGGCGGGCTGCTGATGATCGAGGACGTCGGCGAACTGGCGTACCGCGTCGACCGGATGCTGACCCAACTCCTGCGCAGCGGCTGGCTCGACGGTGTCGCCGGGATCGCGCTCGGCTCGTGGGTCGGGTGCGGACCGTACGAGAGACTGCGCCCGGTGTTCGTCGACCGGCTCGGTGGACTCGGTGTGCCCGTGGTGGAGGAGTTCGGGTTCGGGCACGGCGAGGGGGCGCTGACGATACCCCTCGGCGTGGCGGCCGAACTCGACGCGGACGCGGGCACGTTGACGCTGGACGAGCCCGCACTGCGGTAGCCGCCCGCTTCTCGAACGGCCACCAAGTCGCTTTGTCGTCAGTCGCCTTGCCTCCCATTCGGTTGCCCTCAGTCCTTCTCTGTCTGCCCTCAGTCCTTCTTCGTCCTCAGTCGGGTTGTCCTCAGTGTGGAGGTCCCTGTGTCCCGTCGTGTGCCTGGAATCCGCGCCGCGCTGGCTCTCACGCTCACCGCCCCGCTCACCCTCACCGCACCCCTCGCCCTCGGCGGCCCCGCCACCGCCGCGGACCAATACACCGTCACCGCGCTGAAGTTCACCGTCCCCGCGGGTGGCCGGGACTGCACGGTCGACGCCGATCTGTACCGGCCCGCGGGCGTGGACCGTTCCAACCCGGCGCCCGCCGTGCTGGCGACCAACGGCTTCGGGGGCAGCAAGTCCGACGGTTCGACGGACGCCATCGGCAAGGTCTTCGCGCGGCGCGGCTATGTCGGGCTCGTCTACTCCGGGCTGGGCTTCGGAAGGTCGGGGTGTCTCATCTCGCTCGACGACCCACGCCTCGACGGGGCGGCCGCCTCGGGGCTGATCGACTTCCTGGCGGGCACGCGGGCCGCCGACGACGGGACCAGGGCCGACTTCGTGACGCTTGACGCGAAGGGCGATCCGCGCGTCGGGATGATCGGCGGATCGTACGGGGGCGCGATCCAGCTGGCGACGGCGGCCGTGGACCACCGGGTCGACGCGCTCGTCCCGCTGATCACCTGGAACGACCTGGCGTACTCCCTCGACCCCAACAACACGGTCGGCGAAGGCGGTTGGACCGTTCCAGGCGCCTTCAAGTGGCAGTGGGCCAACAGCTTCTACCTCACCGGCGAGACCCAGCCCCTGACCGTACCGAGCCTCGACCCGACCCGGATCAACTCCCTCACCTGTCTGCACTTCGTCACCAGGGCCTGCGCCATGTTCCGCACCCTGAACTCCGGGAGCTACCCGGCCAGGGCGACGGCCGACCTGCTCGCCTACATGCACAGCGTCTCGCCGGTGTCGTATCTGAACCGGGTGAAGGCACCGACGCTGCTCGTCCAGGGGCAGGCCGACAGCCTGTTCAACCTCAACGAGGCGACGGCGACGTACAAGACGCTGAAGGCGCAGGGGACGACCGCGAAGATGATCTGGCAGTCGCTGGGGCACAGCAGCGGGACGGCCGCCCCGGCCGCCGGTGAACTCGACCTGAGCCAGGGCGACTTGGAGTCGAGCTATGTCGGCAGGCGCATCGCGGCCTGGTTCGACCGCTATCTGCTCCGGCGGACGGACACGGACACCGGACCGGCGTTCGCCTACTACCGCGACTGGATCACGGACCCGGCCGACACCTACGCCACCGCGAACCAACTCCCCGCGCTCGACGAGAAGTTGTACCTCTCCGGCGACGGCAAGCTGGTGGACGACCGGGCGAAGGTGGCGCGCGGCAGCGGTAAGTAC
Organism: Streptomyces prunicolor; assembly: GCF_045162825.1. Classification (NCBI taxonomy): domain Bacteria; kingdom Bacillati; phylum Actinomycetota; class Actinomycetes; order Kitasatosporales; family Streptomycetaceae; genus Streptomyces; species Streptomyces prunicolor. Next base: position 9,024,043 of record NZ_CP108676.1, read on the forward strand.
GCCAACCGGCTTGTCCCCACGAGCCATTCGGAGAGCTCGTTGGCCGGGACGATCGGCCTGCCGGACCCGGCGCCGTACGACACGGCGGGCACGTACCTGGGCTGGACCGGCGAACCCCTGACCCACGCGACGGACGTCGTCGGCGCCCCGAAGGCGACGCTCAAGGTCGTCTCCCCGCAGGCGCGGCGCGTCCAGAACTCCGGCGACGCCGCCGACAACCTGGTCCTCTTCGCCAAGCTCTACGATCTCGCCCCCGACGGCACCCAGACCCTTGTCCACCGGTTGGTCGCCCCCGTCCGCGTGCCGGACGTCACGAAGAGCTTCACGGTCACCCTGCCGGGGATCGTGCACCGGTACGCGAAGGGGCACCGGCTGCGGTTCGTGATCGCGGCGAGCGACGACGCGTACACCGGGAACCGGGGGATCAAGCCGGTGACGGTGGTCAGCTCGCCGCAGGACACCGGGGTGCTGGAGCTGCCGGTCGTCGCGGACTGAGTCTCACCGTGCGTGATGGGCGATTCGGGCTCACCCTGGAGGCATGAGCCCGAAGACCACCGAGAGTGGCGGTAGGACCGGCCAGCGGGAACGCGTGCTGACGCCCGCCCGGATCACGGTTCTGCTGCTCGCCGTCCTGGCCCTGATCTTCATCTTCGAGAACACCCGTGCCACCAAGATCCGCCTGCTGATCCCCGAGGTCACCATGCCGCTGTGGATGGCGCTGCTGGGCACGGCGATCATCGGCGCCCTGTGCGGGTGGTATTTCATGCGCCGGCGCCGCTAGGTCGAACTAGGGTGACGGGATGCCGCACACCGCATCCCGTTATCTTGCCGAAGGCCCCCGCGTGGGTATACGTCACTTCACCTACGAGGACGGTGCCGAGTTCACCGCGCGTGCCCGGGAGAGCAAGGAGCTGCACCAGCCGTGGCTGTTCCCGCCGGCCAGCGGTGACGCGTACACCGCTTACGCGCAGCGGCTGATCGAGGACCGGTCCAAAGCCGGGTTTCTCGTGTGCGAGCTGGACGGCGGGGGCATCGCCGGGTTCATCAACATCAACAACATCGTCGAGGGCGGCTTCCAGTGCGGAGCGCTGGGCTACGGCGCCTTCGCGCACGCGGCCGGGCGCGGGCTGATGCGCGAGGGGATGAACCTCGTGGTGGGACACGCCTTCGGGCCGATGCGGCTGCACCGGCTGGAGATCAACGCGCAGCCCGGCAACGCCGGGTCGATCGGCCTCGCCCGCAGCTGCGGGTTCCGCCTCGAAGGCCTCTCGCCGAACATGATCTACATCGACGGCGCGTGGCGGGACCACGAGCGCTGGGCGATCACCGCCGAGATGCGGACTTCCGGTTGACCTTCATCGTGTCCAGGTCCGTCACCGTCGACTTCAGGTCACGGAAGCCGTAGCCGAGGCCCTTGAGCGCGGTCTCGGCACGGTCCTCCGCGAGCGCCGCCGCCATCTCGTCGCCGTCCGCCGCGTCCGACACCACCACATACCGCCACGAGAAGTGCTTGAGCGGCGCCGGTTCGTAACTGAGCGAGCCCTCCTCGGTGAACCGCATGCTCAGCATCCCGTGCTCCGCCGCCTCACCCAGCAGCCGCTCCCGCACCTCGTCCGTCAGCGCGTCCCAGGTGCCCCGGACGATCACCCGGTACGTGTGCTGCTCGCCCATCAGCCGTTCCATCCTTCGGTCCAAGTCGTCGAACGGCCCGACTGTACGTCGGCGAGGGCGCGGCGCACGCGGAATTTCGTGGCGCCCGGGTGCTCCCGCCTTTGCGGAATCCTGACCGGTAGCGCCCCTGGCCACCGCACCCGTTGCCGGGTTCCATGGTGATCGTGACGACGATCCGACGTGAGGTACTGACCCTGCCCACCGCCGAGTTGGGTCCGGACAACCCGCTGCCCCCACTGCGCCCCCTGGACGAAGCGCACCGTATCGACGACCGGGACCGCGAGGACCTGCCGCGCGACATGGCCCGCCAGGTCGGCTACGAACCCCTCCGCAGCCTGCTGCCGACCCGCGTCCGGGACGGCTACGACAGAGACCGCACACCGCGCGAGATCGACGCCCTCGTGATCGAGAACGACCGGCTGCGCGCCACCGTGCTGCCCGCCCTCGGCGGCCGGATCGCCTCCCTCGTCCACAAGCCCACCGACCGTGAACTCCTGTACCGCAACCCGGTGTTGCAGCCCGCCAACTTCGCCCTCAACGGCGCCTGGTTCTCCGGTGGCATCGAGTGGAACATCGGCGCCACCGGCCACACCACCCTCTCCTGCGCACCCCTGCACGCCGCCCGCGTCCCCGCCCCCGACGGTGGCGAGATGCTCCGCCTGTGGGAGTGGGAACGGCTCCGCGACCTCCCCTTCCAGGTGGACCTCTGGCTCCCCGAAGGCTCCGACTTCCTCTACGTCGGCGTCCGCATCCGCAACCCGCACGAGCGGCCCGCGCCCACCTACTGGTGGTCCAACATCGCCGTACCGGAGGAACGCCGGGTCCTCGCACCGGCGGAGGAGGCCTGGCACTTCGGATACGAGCGGCGGCTGCGCCGGGTGCCCGTGCCCTCGTACGACGGAGTGGACCGGTCCAATCCCCTCAACAGCCCTTACGCCGCCGACTACTTCTACGAACTGCCGGACGGGTGGCGGCGCTGGATCGCCGCGCTCGACGCGGACGGATACGGGCTCGTGCAGACGTCGACCGATGTACTGCGAGGGCGAAAGCTGTTCGTGTGGGGCACGGGCAGCGGTGGCCGGCGCTGGCAGGAGTGGCTCACCGAGCCCGGTACCGGTGGCTACTGCGAGATCCAAGCAGGCCTGGCCCGCACCCAGTTGGAGCATGTACGGCTCGACCCGGAGAGCGAGGTGTCCTGGCTGGAGGCATACGGGCCGCTCGACGCCGACGCGGCGGGGGAGTGGTCCACCGTCGTGGACGGTGCCGAGGCGCGGCTCGAAACCGCCCTGCCCCGCGCGGACTTGGACGCCGCCCACACCGCTTGGAAGCCGCACGCCGACACCGAACCCGGTGAGATCCTCGCCACCGGCTCCGGGTGGGGCGCGCTTGAAGTCCTGCGTACCGACTGGAAGTTGCCCGGCACGCCCTTCGAGGAGTCCACACTCGGCGACGCCCAGGCGCCCTGGGTGGAGCTGCTGCGGAGCGGGGTCCTGCCCGAGCCGCGTCGGGTCCGGCCGCCCGGTGAGACGCTGGTCGCCTCGCACTGGCGGGACATGCTGGAGACCGCGCACGCGACCCCGCTCACCGAGTACCACCTCGGCGTCGCGCAGTGGCACGCCGGCGATAGGGCGCAGGCGGTGCGCAGCTGGGAGCGGGCCCTCGAACTCGCCCCGTCCCTCTGGCCGTTGCTGCGCTGTCTGGCCGTAGCGGATCAGGAGGCGGGGAACCACGGGCGGGCCGCGGACCGGTACAACGAGGCCTTCGCCGATCTGTGTCACGAGCGGCGGGACGCGGGGGAGCGGTGGACCGCCGCGACGGCCGCGCTCGGGCGGGAGGCCGTCGAGGCGCTGCTGCGGGTACGGCGGACGGCCGATGCCCGCGCTGTGTGGGACATGCTGCACCCCGTCACCCGGGAACGCGGCCGATTCCTGCTGCTCCAGGCCGAGTTGCTGCTCGCGGAAGGGCGGCGCGACGACGCGTGGGCGGTCTTCGCCGAGGGCTTCGAGGTCGCCGACCTGCGTGAGGGTGCCGAGTCGATCGGTCGGCTCTGGGCCCGTCTCACCGACGAACCCCTGCCGACGCGCTACGACTTCAGGATGCGGCCGGACACCCCCTGAGACGACGGAACGAGGACCGGCGGTCGCGGATCAGGCCCGCCGGTCCACGTACTCGTAGACCATCCCGTCCGGATGCAGCGCGATCAGATTGCGGCCCGCCGGTGAGGCGATGGGGCCCGCGACGATGTGGGCGCCCAGTTCGGTCAGGACCGCGTGCGTCTCGTCGACGTCCTTGACGGCGATGGTGGCGGCGATCTTGCGCAGTACCTCCAACTCCGCCGGCGGCCCGCTCATCAGCAGGAAACAGCCGACCGCGGCCACCGACACGCCACCTCGCTCGAAGCGGAGCGCGGTGCCACCCGCGAGCCGTTCGTAGAAGGGGACGGCGGTCTCCAGGTCGTCGACGCAGACACGCAGCGTGGCTCCCAGAATCTCCATACGGGCGAGCCTAGTTGGGGCGGGCGGGCCGTGGTGATCCTTTCGGGCGATCCCGGTGAGCGTTCGGCACGTGTTTGGGCGGCCTTCTCAGGGGGACGCGGAATGCCTCGCACGGCCACCCCCTAAGGAGACCCATGGACACCGGTGAACTCGTCGAACTCGGACAGCAACTGCGCGTGGACAGCGTGCGGGCCGCCGACGCGGCGGGCTCCGGACACCCGACGTCCTCCATGTCGGCCGCCGACCTGATGGCCGTCCTGCTCGCCCACCACCTCCGCTACGACTTCGACCGCCCCGCCCACCCCGGCAACGACCGCTTCGTCCTCTCCAAGGGACACGCGTCACCCCTGCTCTACGCCGCCTACAAGGCCGTAGGAGCCGTCGACGACGCCGAACTGCTCACCTTCCGCATGCTGGACAGCCGTCTCGAAGGGCATCCCACCCCGCAGCGGCTCCCGTGGGTCGAGACCGCCACCGGTTCGCTCGGCCAGGGGCTGCCGGTCGGCGTCGGCATCGCCCTGTCCGGCAAGCGGCTTGAGCGCACCGGGTACCGCGTGTGGGTGCTGTGCGGGGACAGCGAGCTGGCCGAGGGCTCGGTGTGGGAGGCCGCCGAGCACGCGGCGTACGAACACCTCGACAACCTCACTCTGATCGTCGACGTCAACCGGCTCGGGCAGCGCGGCCCTACCCGGCACGGACACGACCTCGACGCGTACGCGCGCCGGTTCCGGGCCTTCGGCTGGCACACGGTCGAGGTCGACGGGCATGACGTGGACGCCGTGGACCGTTCCTACAGCGAGGCCGCGTCCACCAGCGGTCAGCCGACCGTGATCCTCGCCCGCACCCTCAAGGGCAAGGGCGTCGCCTCCGTCCAGGACCGCGAGGGCCTGCACGGCAAGCCGCTGCCCGACGCGGACGCGGCGATCGCCGAACTCGGCGGGCCGCGCGACCTGCGCGTCCAGGTGCGGGAACCCCTGGACGCCCGCGCGCTGCACTCCGTACGCGCCGACCACCTGGAACTCCCGCGCTACGACCGGGGCGACGACGTCCCCACCCGCGACGCCTTCGGGCAGGCCCTCGCCGCGCTCGGTTCCGCGCGCGGGGACGTCGTGGCGCTCGATGGCGAGGTCGGGGACTCCACGCGCGCCGAGTTCTTCGCCAAGGAGCACCCCGAGCGCTACTTCGAGTGCTACATCGCCGAGCAACAACTGGTCGGTACGGCCGTCGGGTTGGCGGCGCGCGGCTGGGTGCCGTACGCCTCGACGTTCGCGGCGTTCTTCACGCGCGCGTACGACTTCATCCGGATGGCTGCCGTCAGCGGTGCCGGAATCAACCTGGTCGGTTCGCACGCGGGCGTGTCCATCGGGCAGGACGGGCCCTCGCAGATGGGGCTCGAAGACCTGGCGATGATGCGCGCGGTGCACGGTTCGACCGTGCTGTACCCGTGCGACGCCAACCAGACCGCCCGGCTCGTCGCCACGATGGCCGGCCTGGACGGCGTGCGCTATCTGCGGACCTCGCGGGGCGCCGGGCCGGTCGTGTACGGCCCCGACGAGGAGTTCCCGGTCGGCGGCAGCAAGGTGCTGCGGTTCTCCAGCCGGGACCGGCTGACGGTCGTGGCCGCCGGGGTGACCGTCCACGAGGCACTGGCCGCCGCCGACGCGCTCGACCGCGAGGGCATCCAGGTGCGGGTGATCGACCTCTACTCGGTCAAGCCCGTCGACCGGGAGACCCTGCGCCAGGCCGCCGAGGACACCGGCTGTCTGCTCACCGTCGAGGACCACCACCCCGAGGGCGGTATCGGGGACGCGGTCCTCGACGCCTTCCTCGACGGGCGGCCGGTGCCGCGCCTGGTCCGGCTCGCCGTACGCACGATGCCCGGCGCGGCGAGCCCGGCCGAGCAGCTGCACGCGGCCGGTATCGACGCGGAGTCGATCGCGGCGGCCGGGCGGCTGCTGGTGGAGACGGCGATCGTGCGCTGAACGTGCGCAACGCCAGGGGCCCGTGCCCGCCGGTCTCCCGGCGGGCACGGGCCCGATGTCTGTGGGGTGGGGAAGGCGGCCCGCTACCAGCGGTACCAGCGTCCCCTGCCGCCGCTCGCCGAGGTGCCGCGCACCAGGAAGCCGAGCAGCCACACGGCGAGCACGATCAGCGCCACCCACCAGAGGATCTTCAGTGCGAAGCCGGCACCGAACAGGACCAGCGCCAGCAGTAGGACGATCAGGATCGGAACCATGTGTGTAACCTCCTGACCGCCCGAGTGCCCCCGAACCGGCGGATCAGGCGTCCTTACGGGCCAGGATCTCCCCGTGCAGCACGGCGAACCAGCCGTCCTCCTGCTTCCCCCACTCCCGCCACGCCTCCGACACTGCGGTCAGCTCGTCGGCGGTCGCATGGCCGCCCTCGGTCGCGACTCCCGCGTACGAGGACGCGACGGTACGGTCCGCCCACAGGCCGCTCCACCAGGCCCGCTCGTCCGGAGTGTGGAACGTCCAGGTGCTGGAGGTGGCCGTGACGTCGGTCAGCCCCGCCCGCAGCGCCCACGATTTGAGACGCCGTCCGGCATCCGGCTCGCCCCCGTTGGCGCGGGCCACCCGGCGGTACAGGTCCAGCCAGTCGTCCAGCCCCGACACCAGCGGATACCAGGTCATCACCGCGTAGTCCGCGTCGCGGACGGCGATGAACCCGGTCGGCTTGGTCACCCGCACCATCTCCCGCAGCGCCTGCACCGGATCGCCCACGTGCTGGAGCACCTGATGGGCGTGGACCACACAGAACGTGTTGTCCGGGTAGTCCAGCGCGTGCACGTCGGCGACCGCGAAGTCCACGTTCGTCAGGCCGCGTTGGGCGGCGGTGGCCCGGGCCTGGTCCAGGATGCCCGGCTCGCGGTCGACTCCGGTGACGTGCCCGTCGGGGACCATCGCCGCCAGGTCCGCGGTGATCGTGCCCGGGCCGCAGCCGATGTCCAGGATCTTCATGTGCGGCTTCAGCGAACCGAGCAGGTAGGCCGCGGAGTTGGCGGCGGTTCGCTGGGTGTGCGAACGCAGTACGGACTCGTGGTGCCCGTGCGTGTAGACGGCGGTCTCCTGCGGCTTCGGCATGGCTCTACCTACCCCTTCGCGTCTTCTTCGGCGTAGGCAGAACGGTACGCGCGCATGTCGCATGATGAGACCTGCGTTTTACGATGTGGACTGATGGGTGATCAGGGACTCCGTCAGTGGGCGGTACACGGTCAGTGCCTCGGGCTGCTCCTCCAACGTCAACTCGCCTGCCACGTCCGTGACTTCGCCGTCGTAGGCGAGGAGCGTGCCGGGGGCCAGGCCGCTCAGGCGCAATCGGTGCACCTGGACCGAGGCATGGACGGGGGAGCGGGAGAACGGGCCCGCGAGGGCCGCCGCGAGCAGGCGCAGCGCGGGCCTGCGGCCGCCGTGCACGATCCGGATGTCGAGACGCCCGTCCGCCAGGTCGACGCGGCGGCCGGAGGCGACCCCCATGCGGTGATAGGTGCCGTTGCCGGCGAACAGCAGCCACAACGGGCGGGTACGGCCGCCGAGTTCGGCCTCCAGCGGATGCCGGTCCGCGCGCAGCACGCGCAGCGCGGCGAGCACACCGGCCGGCCAGCCGCCGATCCGGGGCGCCCAATGCTCCCGCTCGCGCACCAGCTCCGGATAGACGCCCAGGCTCAGGGTGTTGAGGAAGATGCCCCGGGTGGCACCGGACCTGAACCGGCCCACGTCCACGCGTGCGGCGTCGCCCTGCTTGATCGCCTTGCTCAGATCGCGGGGACCCTCCACGCCGAGGTCGTAGGCGAAGTGGTTGAGGGTGCCACCCGGGAGGACCGCGAGGGGCAGGCCGTGGCGCAGGGCGACCTGTGCCGCCGCGTTCACCGTGCCGTCGCCGCCGCACACCCCGAGCACCCGGGCGCGGGCCGCCGCCTTCTCCAACTCGGCCTGTATGTCAGCTGGTTGACAGGCGATGACCTCCGCGCCGGGCAGGAAGTCCGTCAGCGCGTCGGCCCGGTCGGCGCTGCCCGACGCCGAGTTCACCACCATGACCAGCCCGTCGCCGTCCTCCAGCGCCGGTACCTCGGCGCGGGCGCGGGCCGGCGGCACGATCTGCCCGCGCGTCGGCACCATCCCGCGCACCGCGAACGCCGCGCACGCGCCCAGGGCGGCGCCCGCCAGCACGTCGCTCGGGAAGTGGACGCCGGTATAGACGCGGGAGGCGGCGACCGAGAACGCGATCGGCGCCACGACCGCGCCCCAGGCGGAGGACTCCAGGGCCACGCCGGTCGCGAAGGCCGCCGCCGACGCCGCGTGACCGGACGGGAACGACGTGGTGATCGGCTGCCGCTTCAGCTGCCGGCCCAGCGGGACCGGGTCCAGGACGGGGCGGGGGCGGCGCACGGTCCGCTTGCCGATCGTGTTGATCGCGAGGGAGGCCAGGGACAGGGAGGCGATGCCCCGGGCGGCGGCCCGGCGGGCCCGCGGAGTACGGCTCGCGGCCACCGCGGCGGCCGTCGCGAACCACAGCACGCCGTGATTGGCGCTCCGGCTCAGCCGCGGCAGCACGGGCTCGCCGGCGGGCCAGTGCCGGTCGGCGGCCACCTCGAAGAGGCGCGAGTCGAGGGAGAGCAGCCATTCACGCAGGGCGTGGCGGCCGGGGAGAGGGACCGTGAGGTCGACGTCAGGGCTCATGCCGTGCCGGGTACCCTGAAGTGGCCGTTTGCTGCCCGGCGGACCGTCGGCGGACCGATTCCACCGTCTTTCCACCGTCGGCGGACCGCTTCGTTCCGACCGTCGGCGGCCCGTTCCGTCCGGACCGTGGTTGGACCGTTCCATCGGAGGACCCCCGCATGCGCCTGCTCCTCATACGCCACGGCCAGACGACGGCCAACGTGGCCTACCTCCTCGACACGGCCGTCCCCGGCGCGGAGCTGACCGACCTGGGCCGCCGCCAGGCCGCCGCCCTCCCGGAGGCCCTCGCGGACGAGGACATCGAGGCCCTCTACGCCTCCACCCTGATCCGCACCCAGCACACCGCGGCCCCGCTGGCCGCCGCCCGCGGCCTCGACATACGTGTCCGCGACGGCATCCGGGAGCTGACCGCCGGTGACCTGGAGATGCTGCCCGGCGACACGGAGCCCGGCCACGAGTACATGCGGATCGTGTTCGCGTGGGCGGCCGGTGACACGGAGCTGCGGATGCCGGGCGGCGAGAGCGGCACCGAGGCCCTGGCCCGCTACGACGGCGTGATCGCGGAGGCGGCGGACAGCGGCGCCCGCACCGTCGCCATGATCAGCCACGGTGCCGCGATCCGGATGTGGACATCCGCCCGCGCCGACAACATCGACGTGGACTTCGCCGCCGCCCGCCCCCTCGACAACACCGGCATCGTGATCCTGGACGGCTCCCCGGCCGACGGCTGGAAGGCCCTGTCCTGGGAGGGCGCCGTCGTGGAGACGGCCGCACCGGACACGGACGGCGGCCCGACCGGACAGCCGCTCGACGAGGACCAGAAGCCCTAGCGAAACCTCGGTGCGGTTTCGGCGGGCACAATAAGGGTTTGCCGGTCCGCGAGGCCGCCCCACAGAATGCGTGGTCATGGGACATCTGGAAGCCGCACACCTCGAGTACTACCTCCCCGACGGGAGGCCGCTGCTCGGCGATGTGTCCTTCCGGGTCGGCGAAGGCGCCGTGGTCGCCCTGGTCGGGCCCAACGGCGCCGGCAAGACGACCCTGCTGCGGCTGATCTCCGGCGAACTGAAACCGCACGGCGGCACGGTCACCGTGAGTGGCGGCCTGGGCGTGATGCGCCAGTTCGTGGGCTCCGTACGCGACGAGACGACCGTACGAGATCTGCTCGTGTCGGTCGCACCGCCCCGCATCCGCGAGGTCGCCGCCGAGGTCGACAAGGCCGAGCACGGCATCATGACCGTCGACGACGAGGCGGCCCAACTCGCCTACGCGCAGGCCCTGTCGGACTGGGCCGAGGTGCACGGCTACGAGTTCGAGACCCTGTGGGACATGTGCACCATGGCCGCGCTCGGAGTGCCGTACGACAAGGCGCAGTTCCGGCAGGTCAGCACGCTCTCCGGTGGTGAGCAGAAGCGGCTCGTGCTGGAGGCGCTGCTGCGCGGCAGCGAAGAGGTGCTGCTCCTGGACGAGCCGGACAACTACCTCGACGTACCCGGCAAGCGCTGGTTGGAGGAGCGGCTCAAGGAGACCCGCAAGACGGTCCTGTTCGTCTCCCACGACCGTGAACTCCTCGCCCGCGCCGCCGAGAAGATCGTCTCCGTGGAACCCTCGCCCACCGGCGCCGACGCCTGGGTGCACGGCGCCGGCTTCGCCACCTACCACGAGGCCCGGCGCGAACGCTTCGCCCGCTTCGAGGAGTTGCGCCGCCGCTGGGACGAGAAGCACGCCCAGCTCAAGAAACTCGTCCTGAACCTCCGTCAGGCAGCCTCCATCAGCCACGAGTTGGCGTCCCGCTACGCCGCGGCCCAGACCCGCCTGCGCAAGTTCGAGGAGGCGGGCCCACCCCCCGAGCCCCCGCGCGAGCAGGACATCACCATGCGCATCAAGGGCGGCCGCACGGGCGTAAGAGCCGTCACCTGCAAGGGACTTGAACTGACCGGACTGATGAAGCCCTTCGACCTGGAGGTCTTCTACGGCGAACGGGTCGCCGTCCTCGGCTCGAACGGCTCGGGCAAGTCGCACTTCCTACGGCTCCTCGCCGGCGAGGAGGTGAAGCACACGGGGGAGTGGAAGCTCGGGGCACGTGTTGTGCCCGGGCACTTCGCTCAGACCCACGCCCACCCCGAACTCCAGGGCCGCACCCTCCTCGACATCCTGTGGAAGGAACACGCGCAGGCCCAGGGCCCCGCCATGTCCCGACTGCGGCGCTACGAGCTCACCGGCCAGGCCGAGCAGAGCTTCGACCGGCTCTCCGGGGGACAGCAGGCGCGTTTCCAGATCCTGCTGCTGGAACTCCAGGGTGTGACGGCTCTCCTCCTCGACGAACCGACCGACAACCTCGACCTGGAGTCCGCGGAAGCCCTTCAGGAGGGGCTTGAGGCGTTCGACGGGACGGTGCTCTCCGTCACGCACGACCGCTGGTTCGCCCGGTCCTTCGACCGGTATCTGGTCTTCGGCAGCGACGGCAAGGTGCGCGAGACGACCGAGCCGGTGTGGGACGAGCGGCGGGTGGAGCGGGCGCGGTAGCCCTTCCGCGCGGGGCGCGGCGGTCACCTTGGTACAGAGGCCGCGGGGCCGGAATGCCGGAATGTTCGTAGAGTGGACTCAGGACCCTGAGACTCGACGAGCGGGGCACACCATGACCGGAGTCGACCCTGCGCGCCTGGACGATGCTCAGCTCATGAAGGAGCTGGAGACCATCCACCGCACGCGCCACGACACCCTGCTGTACGGCTCGAACGACGCGCTGCGCGCCCACAACGACCGGATGGCCGGGCTGGAGGGCGAGTACCTGCGCCGCCACCCGCGTCGCCTCGTGGCCCCCGGCCGTACCCGGCAGGGGGCACGCGAGCGGGACTGAACGGTGGGCGTTCGTGCCTTGAGATGGTGTGCGTTTGTCCCTTGAGGTCGGGGACATGACGCAGGGTCGGATTGCTGAGCGGTTCGCGCCCACGCGGCGGAGCCGCGAATCGATACAGCCCCGCGCCCCTGAAAACCTGCCGTCATCCTGTGTTTCACCCGCTCGGCCGGTCTCCTTAACCCCAATGGGGTCCGCCGCGCGCGGCGCTCTCCCGGTCGGGCTTCGATGGTGGTGCCGTCGTCCTCGGTCTAAGGAGACCCGCTCATGCGTCGCACCGCCCTTGCTCTGTCCGTCGTCGCCCTTGTCGGCGCCGCCGGGCCCGCTGTGGCCGCCGATCCGGGTGCCGAGGTCAGTCCGAGCACCGTGCGGGCCGGTGGGAACGTCACCGTTTCCGTCACCTGCGAGGCGATCGGGGGGACCGTGGCCGAGACCATCGACGCCACGTCCCAGGGGTTCGACGACGGGACCGTTCAGTTGCAACGCGTGCCCGGCAACGACGACCGGGCTGCCGGAGCCGCCTATCGGGGGACCGCGCGGATCTCCGACGGCGAAGGGGGCGAGCGGGACTCCGCGTGGACCGTCGACGGGACCTGTCCCGCGCCGCCCGGGGGACAGGGCAGGCCCTGGAGCGCGACCTTCAGCGTCGAGCGCGGGGGTGGGCAGCCGCCGTGTCAGGAGCCTCGGGTAGATGCCTGTGGTGGTGTGCCCGCCGCGATTCAGCGCGGGGTGCAGGCCGGGGAGGGCGGTACCTTCACCGACTCCGTTCCGGCTCTGGTCGCCGGTGGTGTACTGATCGCGGGTGCCCTCGGTGGTGCCGTGTACCGGCTGCGCAGGCGGACGCCGGGACACTGAGCGGGCGAGCGGGGCACGGCACGGCACTGCACGAGGGACTGCGCGGAGGCACCATGCGGCAGGCGGACGCGGTAGGCCAGGGGCCTGTGCGTTATGGGCCGGTGTTTCCTGATGACGGCTTGCCCGTGCTGCCGGAACTGGCCTCAGTCCTTGCCGCCGCCGCGTCCCGGACTGAGGAGCAACCCGTCGGCGGCGCCCCCGTACTGCTCGACGCCGCGAGCGGTTACTTCGACCGTCGGGGACTGCCCGCCGACCCCGCCCGCGTGGCCGCCGCCCCGGGTGCCCCCGCGCTGCTGGTCGCGCTGACCGCCGCGCTCGGCGGTGACGTACTCGTCCCCAGACCCTGCGCCGCCTGGTGGGCGCCGTACGCGCGCCTGTTGGGCCGATCCGTGTTCCATGTGGGCACCCCGGCCGAGTGCGGCGGGGTGCCCGATCCGTACGCCCTGCTGGAGACCGTGCGCCGGGTCCGGGACGAGGGCGGGGACCCACGGCTCCTCGTCCTTTCGGTGGCCGACGATCCGACCGCGACCGTGGCACCGCCCGAGGTCATGCACGAGACCGTCGAGGCCGCCGCGGCCGAGGGGCTGTACCTGGTCAGCGACGAGACCTGGCGCGACACCCTGCACACACCGCGCGGCACCATGCTGCTCAGCCCCGCCGAGATGCTGCCCGACAAGGTCACCGTCGTCACCGACCTGGCCGGCGCTCTCCTCCCGTCCGGCTGGCCGGCCGCCGTCGCCCGCTTCCCCGAAGGCCGTGCCGGGCAGGCCCTACGCGCGCGCGTGCTCGACGTCCTCACCGCACTCGGCGCCCGCGTTGCCGCACCGGTCGCCGCCGCGGCAGGCCACGCCCTCGGCGAACCCCCGCCCGTCCTCGCCCGCCGCGACACCGCCGTACACCTGCACGCGCGCGTGGCCGCCGCCGCGCACGCCGCCGTCACCGGGGCGGGCGCGTTCTCCCGGCCGCCGCAGGCGGGACGTCATCTGTACGTCGATCTCGGGCCGTTGCGCCACGCGCTCACCCCGCAGGGAGTGGGCGACGCGCAGGACCTGGAGGAGTTCCTCACCGCCCGGCTCGGCATGCCCGCGCCGGGCGGCCACCGGTTCGGCGACGACCTGGGCGCGCTGCGGGTCCGGCTGTCCACCGGGCCGCTGTTGGGCCGAACCGATGCGGAACGCGCGGAATGTCTCACGTCACCCTTGCCGTTGGAACTGCCACACGTGCAACGCGCGTTGATGTCCTTGAGGTCGATCTTCGACGATCTCCGCGACGACGCTCAGCGATGGGAGCCTCCTCGATGACGCAGCAGTCCGAGTCGACCACCGACACCAGTACGGCCATGCGCGAAGCGGCCGCCCCGACGTCCCCGTTCACCCCCTCGTCCCCGCCGCTCGCCGAACCCCGCCCCCTCGGCGAGCGGCGCGTGTGGCCCCGCACCTTCCACGACCGGCTCACCGCCCCGCTCCCCGGCCTCAACGCCTACGCCCGCTTCGCCCGCGAGGGTTCCGTGCGACCCCGCCCCGAGGGCCTCGCCGACATCCCCCAACTCCCTTTCGCCCCCGAGCCGTTGCCCCAGGTGGACGCCCTGACCGTCGCCGTCACCTGGGCGGGGCACGCCAGTTGGGTGGTCCGCATCGGCGGCCTGACCATCCTCACCGACCCGGTCTGGTCCCGCCGCATCCTCGGCACCCCGGCCCGGATCACCCCCGTGGGCGTCGCCTGGGAAGCACTCCCACCCATCGACGCCGTAGTCATCAGCCACAACCACTACGACCACCTCGACGCCCCCACCCTGCGCCGACTCCCGCGCCACACTCCGGTGTTCGCACCGGCCGGCCTCGGCACCTGGTTCAGACGCCGCAGATTCACCCACGTCACCGAGCTGGACTGGTGGGAAGCGGCCCAACTGGACGGCGTCCGCCTCGACTTCGTACCGGCCCACCACTGGTCCAAGCGCAGCCTCACCGATACCTGCCACTCCCTGTGGGGCGGCTGGGTGATGACAGCACCGGACGGCCAACGCGTCTACTTCGCAGGCGACACGGGCTACGGCCACTGGTTCTCCCGAATCGGCCACCGCTACCCGGGAATTGACCTGGCCCTACTGCCCATCGGCGCCTACGACCCGCGGTGGTGGCTCAGCGACGTCCACTGCGATCCGGAAGAGGCGGTCCAGGCCGTACAGGACTTGGGCGCGAGACGGATGGCTCCGATGCACTGGGGCACGTTCGTCCTGTCGGCGGAACCGGTCCTGGAACCGCTCACAAGGGTGCGGGCGGCCTGGGAGAAGGCGGGGTTGGCGCGCGAAGACCTGTGGGACTTGCCGGTAGGAGCCTCAAGAGTGCTGGAGTAGATGCCCCAAGAGAGGCGCGGGGCTGTGTCGATTTGCGGCTCCGCCGCGGGGCGCGACCAGCCACAACGGACCCGCACCCCGCAACGACCCCTCAACTGGCAGTCCGAACCCGCCGCCACAAACTAGGCGCGACACTGATCACCACGGTCAACACAACCGCCGCCACCACACCTTCCCAAGGCTCGGGAAACAGCGACCCGCCAAGGATGCCGATCAGCTGGTACGTCACCGCCCACGCCAGACACGCGGGCGCATTCCCCCGGGCGAACCGGCGGATCGGCCACTCCGCCATGAGGCAAGCCAACATCACCGGAATACGCCCGGCCGGCACCAACCGGGACAGCACCAACACGGCGACCCCATGGTCGGCCAACTTCGCCTGCGCCTGCGCGAGCCGCTCCTCCGGGGCCCGCGCCCGAATCGCCTCCAACCACCGCGACCCGTTCTTGGACCCCATCCCCCGCCGCCCCAGCCAGTACAACGCGACGTCCCCGAGAAACGCGGCCAGCGAAGCCGTGACGAAGACCAACGCCATCGCGAACGGCGCCGTCTGGTGAAAGGCGACCACGGCCGCCGAACTCACCAGCGCCCCCGTCGGAATCACCGGCACCAGCGCCCCGAACAGCACCAGCAGGAACAACGACGGGTAACCGATGGCCTGTTGAGCGGATTCGGGCGATGTCGTGGCCGTAGCGGCCGCGATCCAGCTCACCGGGCGACCTCCGGCCGCACGCTCTCCCCGTGCCCCAGCCGGTGCACCGCAACCGAGGGCGCGAGTTGGGCGGCGATCCGCACGAACTCGTCGCCCGGCGTGTGGAATTCGTGCGGGCGCACCGCGTCCATCCCGATCGGCCAGTACGTGCCGTAGTGCACCGGCACCGCACTGCGCGGCGAGAGCCGGACGAGGGCCTGGGCCGCGCGCCCCGCGTCCAGATGCCCCTCGCCGAGATACGGCCCCCAGCCGCCCACCGGCAGCAGCGCCACGTCGACCGGCCCGACCTCCTTGGCCATGTCGTCGAAGAGCCCGGTGTCCCCGGCGAAGTAGGTGCGCGCCTCGCCCTCGACGACGTAACCCAGCGCGGGGGAGCGGTGCGGGCCGACCGGCAGCCGGCGTCCGTCGTGCCGTGCGGGGACGGCCCGTACGACCAGGTCACCGACCATCGTCTGGTCGCCGGGGGACACCTCGTCGATCCGCAGCTGCCGTAGCCGGCGCAGTCCGGGCACCGCGCGGAGTGCGCCCCGGGGCACGAGCAGGCGCGTGCCCGGGGCCAGGGCGCCGAGCGAGGGAAGGTGCAGGTGGTCGGCGTGGAGGTGGGAGACGAGCGCCAGGTCCGCGCGATGGGCCTCGGGCGGCGGCACCGCGCCCCGACGGCGTCGTAGATGTGCGAGTCGGCGCGCGAACAGGGGGTCGGTGAGGACGCGCGTGTCCGAGTCCTCGATCGTGCAGGTGGCGTGACCCCACCAGGTGATCTCCACCGGCACCTTCTTTGCCTCCTTCGCGCGACTCCCCCGAAGCCTACGGGCAGGAGTAGGGTCGGCGGCGAAACCCGGAGGTGAGGGGGACGCCATGGGACAGGTACGCGGTGCCTCGGGTATGCGCTCGCGGCTGCGGGTCACGGCGATCGCCAGCCTGACGCCGCTGGAGGAGCTGGACGACGACCCCTTCCTGGTCGACTCCCGCAGCCAGCACGCGATGTGCGCCCGCTGGGCCGCCGACCACGGCTATGTGATCGCCCGCGAGCTTCTGGTGCGCGGGCTGCGCCCCGACCACTCCGCCCTGTGGGACGGCGTCCGCCCCGGCCTCGACCTGTTCGTCGCCCCCAGCCGCCGGGTCCTGGAGAGCGCGCTGTCCTCCGTCGACGAGTTCACCGACGAGTGTGCGCGACGCGGGGTGCGGATCGAGACGGTCGGCCGCGCGGAACCCTGCTACGACGCCCAGATGAAGGCCAGCGTGCACCGACGGCTGTCCATGCCGACGGCGGGCTACGACGGCCGCTAGTTCCGGGGCCCCGCTGCTCGCTCCGGGGTCCCCGCGTCCCGTATGACAGGCTGGGGACAGGCCCGCCAGGTCGTCGGGCCAGGGACGTGAGGTGTACGGGGCGTGGGTGGAGCGCGTTGGCGGCGGCTCGCCAGTCAGATCGGGCGCAGTGTCGCGGTGTGGGCGGTCTCCACGGTCACCATGCTGGTGCTCGCCGGGATCCTGCCGGACTTCAAGCTCCAGTCGGCAGACGGTGACAGCGCGACCCGGATCGGTGTCACGGCCGCGTTCGGCGCCGGTGCTTTCGGTCTGCTGTCGGCCCTCGTGTGGCCGCTGCTGGTGCGGCTGTTGTTGCTCGTTCCCGCGCTCGTGCTCGGTCTTCTCGTGTTCGTGCTCAACGGGTCGCTGCTGCTGATCGCCCTGCGGATCAATCCGGACGGCGGGCTGCGCGGCCAGGTCGCCCCCGAGACCGCCGTGGTCGTGGCCGCCGTGATGTCCGCCGTCGCCTCCGCGACCGGCGGTGCCCTCGCCGTGCGCGACGACGACGCCTACCGCCGCCGCCTCTACCGCCTCGCCGACCGCCGCCGAAGAGCCATGCCGCCCGGCCCGTCCAGCCCCGGTACCGTCTTCCTCCAGCTCGACGGCGTCGGCCACGACGTGCTGCTCGGCGCGGTGGCCAAGGGCCTGATGCCGACGGTCGCGAAGCTCCTCGGCGGCGACCGCCCGACCCACCGCCTCACCCCGTGGCGCACCGACTGGTCCAGCCAGACCGGCGCCAGCCAGCTCGGCATCCTGCACGGCTCCAACCACGACATTCCCGCGTTCCGCTGGTACGAGAAGGACACCGGCGAGGTGATGGTCTGCAACCGCCCGACCAGCGCCGCCGAACTCCAGCGCCGCGCCGTCGAGTTCACCGGCGACGGCGGTCTCCTCACGCTCGACGGCGCCAGCCGCGGCAACCTGTTCAGCGGCGGCGCCGACGAACAGGCCCTCGTGCTGTCCATCGCCATTCGCCGCCGGGGCCGCGAGAACCGTTCCCGCGCGGGCTACTTCGCCTACTTCTCCGACCCGGCCAACGCCGTCCGCACCGCGATGTCCTTCGTCGCCGAGGTCGGCCGCGAGATCGGCCAGTCGACCCGCTCCCGCCTCACCAAGCAGCGCCCCCGGATCAAGCGCGGCGGCCTCTACCCCCTCATCCGTGCCTTCGCGACCGTCATCGAACGGGACGTCGTCGTCGCCGCCGTCATGGGCGACATGCTGGCCGGCCGCACCGCCGTCTACGCCGACCTCGTGGCCTACGACGAGGTCGCCCACCACTCCGGACCGCGCAGCCGCGACGCCGCCAAGGTGCTCCAGCGCTTGGACCGTTCCATCGCGTTGATCGAGAACGTCGCCGAGCACGCCCCGCGCCCGTACCGCATCGTCGTCCTCTCCGACCACGGCCAGAGCCCCGGCGAGACCTTCCAGGGCCGCTACGGCCTCACCCTCGGCGACCTGGTGCGCGCGGGCTGCGGGCTGCCCGTGCCGCGCCGGGCCCGCCGCACCCACAGCGGCGCCGAGGCCCGCGCCGCCGTCCGCGCCGCGCTGCGCCGGCCGGTCGAGGAGAAGGACGAGCCGCACCGCCACCCCGGCCGCCACTCGGAGCCGGTCGTGCTGGCCTCCGGCAACCTCGGCCTGGTCTCCTTCCCGGACGTCCCGCACCGCATGACCAAGGAGGAGATCGACGCCCGGCATCCGGCACTGCTGACGACCCTCGCCAACCACCCCGGCGTCGGCTTCGTCCTCGTACGAAGCGAGGAGCACGGAGGGGTCGTACTGGGGGCGCACGGTGCCGAACTCCCGGTGGCCGAACTCGACGACAAACAGGGCCCGTTGGCGGACTTCGGACCCGGTGTCGCGGACGCCGTCCGGCGCACCCACTCCTTCCCGCACACCGCCGACATCATGGTCAACTCCTGGTACGACCCCGCCGAGGGCGAAGTCCTCGCCTTCGAGGAGCAGATCGGCTCGCACGGCGGCCTCGGCGGTGCGCAGGGCAAGCCGTTCCTGCTGTCGCCGCACGTGTTCTCCGCACCGGTCGACGACGGTGAGGACCTCGTCGGCGCCGAGCACGTCCACCAGGTTCTGCGGCGGTGGCTGCGCGAGTGCAACGGGCCCCAAGTGCCGCTGACGGACGAGCAGTCGGAGCGGGCCGCCTGAAAATCGGCTGCGCCGGGTCGGCCGTAAGCACACACTGTTGGAGTCTCCCCACCTCGAACCTCCTTCAGGAGCTGCTGCTTTGCAGGCTGCCGTCACTGTCACGCCCGCCCGTATCCCCGAACTGCTGCTCGGCCTCGCGACCGTCCGGCCCGTCTTCATCTGGGGCGCGCCCGGCATCGGAAAGTCGTCCCTGGTGCGGGAGTTCGCCGAGTCGCTGGGTCTGGAGTGCGTGAGTCTGCTCGGTACGCAGCTCGCGCCCGAGGACCTGATCGGGGTGCCGCAGATCCGGGACGGCCGGTCGGTGTTCTGTCCGCCGGAGGCGATCGCGCGGGACGAGCCGTACTGCCTGTTCCTCGATGAACTCAACGCGGCCACACCGGATGTGCAGAAGGCGTTCTACTCGCTGATCCTGGACCGCCGTATCGGGAATTACGAACTGCCCAAGGGTTCCATCGTGATCGGTGCCGGGAACCGGGCGACCGACAACGCGCTGGCCCGGCCGATCGCGTCCGCGCTGATCAACCGGCTCACCCACGTCCACCTGGAGGCGTCGCCCAAGGACTGGCTCAACTGGGCCGCCGCCAACGGGATTCACCCGTGGATCCTGGACCACCTCACCGACCGGCCCGACCACCTGTGGTCCAAGCCGCCGAAGACCGAGGAACCCTTCTCCACGCCCCGTTCCTGGCACATGCTCTCCGACGCGCTGGGCTCCTTCGGGCCCGACCTCGACGAGGACACCCTGAAAGTGATCGCGCACGGCACGCTGACGCCCGCCCACGCGGTCGCGTTCTGCGGTTACGTCAAGATCGTGCGCAGCCGCTTCGGCATCGAGGCCGTCCTCAGGGGCGACGCTCGTTGGCCGGGCCGCACGGAGGACCGCGACCTGCTCTACTACCTCGCCGAGTCCTTCCGCGGGCGCCTCATCAAGGAACTCCCGGCCAGCAAGGAGCACTTGTCGGCGAACGGCCGCCAGACCGCGTACCGCGCCAAGTCGCTGCTCGTCCAACTTGCCGAGATCTCGGTCGAAGTGGCCCAGAGCGTCATCGCCTCGGACGACGACGGCAACCCGGTCCTCCCGGCCTGGTTCCTGGTGGAGGCGGCCCGGGACATGCCCCGGCTGGTGGAGGCGCGCCGATGAGTCCCACGCGGGAGCCGCGGTGAGCCGTACTCGCAAGAAGGACCCCGAGAAGAAGAAGCCCGACCCGGCGACCGAGGCGTTCACGGCGGGGCTGAAGCTCGTGTGGGCCAACCCCGCGCTCGCCGCGATCGACTTCGAGCTGTGCCGGGACGAGGAGTGCCCGGCCGCGCCCCACGACGGACTCGTGCTGGTCAACTCCAACGGGTATCTCCACGCGCACGCCACCCGGCTCGCCGAACCCGCCGAATGGGCCTGGGCGATCGCCCACGGGCTCATCCACCTCGGCTTCGGACACGTCCCCGGCGCACACGGCGAACGCGAACAGCCCGACCGCTTCGACCTCGCCGCCCGCTGCGTCGTCGTCAACCGCTTCCTGCTCACCTTCCCCGTCGGCCGCACCCCCGAGGACCTGCCCGCCTCCTACCCCTCGGGCGACGAGGAGCAGCTCGCGGCCCGCTGGCGCCGGGGCGGCATCCCGGCCGCCTACGAACACTGCGGCACGGCCGGCGGCGCCCCCGATCAGCGGCTCGTGCCCTGGCGCGGCTGGCCAGGGAAGCCCGTGGACTGGCAGATCGCCTTCGCGAGCGCGCTCACCCGGACCATGTCCGTCGCGATGGACATGGCGGGCGGACGCCGCGACTCGATGTACGGCGGCCCGACCCGACTCCAGCCCTGGGAACGGGCGTTGAGCTGGTTCGTCTCCTCCTACCCGCTCCTCGGCGGCATCGCGGCCGGCATCAAGGTCGTCGCCGACGCCGAACTCGCCCGCGCCCACGGCATCTCCGTCGCCGCCGTCGACACCGAGGCAGCCGAGATCTACATCAACCCGCTGCGTCAATTCGACGACGAGGAATGGCGGTTCGTCCTCGCCCACGAGATGCTGCACGCCGCCCTGCGCCACGGCGACCGCTGCGGCACCCGCGACCCCTTCCTCTTCAACATCGCCGCCGACTACGTCATCAACGGCTGGCTGTGCGAGATGGACGTCGGCACGATGCCCGAAGGCCTGCTGTACGACCCGGAGTTGAAGGACCTCTCCGCCGAGGAGGTCTACGACCGGATCGCCGGCGACCTGCGCCGGATGCGCCGCCTGGCCACCCTGCGCGGGAAGGGCGTGGGCGACATCCTCGGCGGCCCGCTCGGCAGCCCGCGCGACTACGTGGACCTCGACGAGTTCTACCGGCGCGGCCTCGCCCGCGGCCTCGACCTGCACCAGCAGCACGAACGGGGCTTCCTGCCCGGCGGGTTGGTCGAGGAGATCCGCGCGCTCAGCCATCCGCCGCTGCCGTGGGACGCCCAACTCGCCCGCTGGTTCGACGAGTTCGTGCCGCGACCGGAGCCCGTACGGTCGTACGCCCGCCCCTCGCGCCGCCAGTCCTCCACCCCCGACATCCCGCGCGCGGGCCACTATTTCCCGCCGGAGGAGATCGCCCGCTGCACCTTCGGGGTCGTCCTCGACACCTCCGGCTCCATGGACCGCACCCTCCTCGGCAAGGCACTGGGCGCGATCGCCTCGTACGCCGAGGCCCGTGACGTACCGGCCGCTCGGGTCGTGTTCTGCGACGCGGCCCCGCACGACGCGGGCTATGTGCCGGTCACGGACATCGCCGGCCGGGTGCGCGTGCACGGGCGCGGCGGCACCGTCCTGCAACCCGGGATCGACCTGCTGCACCGCGCGGACGACTTCCCGCCGGGCGCGCCGATCCTCGTCATCACGGACGGCATGTGCGACACCCTGCGGGTGCGGCGCGAACACGCCTATCTGATACCGCAGAGTGCTCGCCTGCCGTTCACCGCCCGTGGGCCGGTCTTCCGGGTGCGCTGAAGCGGAATGTGATCGGATGGGTTCGAACGACATCCGCGTCGAAAGGAAACATCGTGGCAACCACGCGCACCGCACACACCGTCTGGGAAGGCGAACTCATCAAGGGCAGCGGCGAGGTCACCTTCGACTCGTCAGGCATCGGTGTGCAGCCGGTGACGTGGGCCTCGCGCGCCGAGGACGCCAACGGCAAGACCAGCCCCGAGGAACTGATCGCCGCCGCCCACTCCAGCTGCTTCTCCATGGCGCTCTCCCACGGCCTGACCGGCGCGGGCACCCCGCCCACCCGCCTGGAGACCAAGGCCGACGTCACCTTCCAGCCCGGCGAGGGCATCACCGGCATCCACCTCACCGTCCGCGGCGAGGTCCCCGGCCTGGACGCGGCCGGCTTCGCCGCCGCCGCCGAGGACGCCAAGAAGAACTGCCCGGTCAGCCAGGCCCTCACGGGTACGACGATCACGCTGACGGTGGAATCCGCCTGACCCCCGCTTTCCCTCCCGTCTCGATGCCGCGCCCGGAAAAACGGGTGCGGCATTGACATTCCCGCACTCAAGTTCTCAGCTGGAGATCGGGCAGCGCCTGGCGGAAGGGGACGGCGATGGGACGTGCGGTCGGGATCGATCTGGGGACCACGAACTCGGTGGTCGCGGTGCTGGAGGGCGGCGAGGCCACGGTGGTGGCCAACGCCGAGGGGGCGAGGACCACACCCTCGGTCGTGGCCTTCGCCAAGAACGGCGAGGTGCTCGTCGGCGAGGTCGCCAAACGGCAGGCCGTGACGAACATCGAGCGCACCGCGCGCTCGGTCAAACGGCATATGGGCGACACGAGTTGGCGCTTCCCGGACACGGGCGCCATCGACGGGACGCGGTACCGCGCCCAGGAGTTGTCGGCGCGCGTGCTGCAGAAACTCAAGCGGGACGCGGAGGCCTATCTCGGCGAGGACGTCACCGACGCCGTGATCACCGTCCCCGCCTACTTCGACGACTCCCAGCGCCAGGCCACCAAGGAGGCCGGCGAGATCGCGGGCCTCAAGGTCCTGCGCATCATCAACGAACCGACCGCCGCCGCGCTCGCCTACGGCCTGGACCGGGGCGAGGAGCAGACCGTGCTGGTCTTCGACCTCGGCGGCGGCACCTTCGACGTGTCGTTGCTGGAGATCGGCGACGGCGTCATTGAGGTCAAGGCCACCAACGGCGACACCCATCTCGGCGGCGACGACTGGGACCAACGGGTCGTCGACTTGCTGGTCAAGAAGTTCCAGGGGCAGTACGGCATCGACCTCGGCAAGGACAAGATGGCGCTCCAACGCCTGCGCGAGGGCGCCGAGAAGGCGAAGATCGAGCTGTCCTCGTCCTCCGAGACGACGATCAACCTGCCCTACATCACCGCCTCCGCCGACGGCCCGCTGCACCTCGACGAGAAGCTGACCCGCGCCGGGTTCCAGGAACTCACCGCCGACCTCTTGGACCGTTGCAAGAACCCCTTCCACCAGGCGGTCAAGGACGCGGGCATCAAGCTCTCCGCGGTCGACCACGTCATCCTCGTCGGCGGCTCGACCCGGATGCCCGCCGTCACCGACCTCGTCAAGGAACTCACCGGCAAGGACCCGCACAAGGGCGTCAACCCCGACGAGGTCGTGGCCCTCGGCGCCGCCCTCCAGGCCGGGGTCATCCGCGGCGACGTGAAGGACGTCCTGCTCCTCGACGTCACCCCGCTGTCCCTGGGCATCGAGACCAAGGGCGGCATCATGACGAAGCTCATCGAACGCAACACGACCATCCCGACCCGGCGTTCGGAGATCTTCACCACCGCCACCGACAACCAGCCCTCGGTCGGCATCCAGGTCTACCAGGGCGAGCGTGAAATCGCCGCGTACAACAAGAAGTTGGGCGTCTTCGACCTCACAGGCCTGCCGCCCGCGCCGCGCGGGGTCCCGCAGATCGAGGTCGCCTTCGACATCGACGCCAACGGAATCATGCATGTCTCGGCGAAGGACCTGGCGACCGGCCGCGAACAGAAGATGACCGTCACCGGCGGCTCCGCCCTGGCCAAGGACGACATCGACCGCATGATGCGGGAGGCCGAACAGTACGCGGACGAGGACCGCAAGCGCCGCGAGGCCGCCGAGACCCGCAACCAGGCCGAGCAACTCGTCTACCAGACCGAGAAGTTCATCCACGAGAACGAGGAACGTGTCCAGGCCGACATCAGGACCGAGGTCGAGTCGGCGGCCACGGAACTGAAGTCCCTCCTTGAACACAACGCCGACACCGCCGAGTTGCGCACCGGCGTGGAGAAACTCGCGACAGTCAGCCAGCGGATGGGCCAGGCGATGTACGCGCAGGCCGCGCAGCAGTCACCCACGGAGCAGGCGGAGCACACCGAGGAGGAACCCGACTCCGCGCGGCAGCACGATGAGGAGGAAGGTGTCGTCGACGCGGAGATCGTCGACGACGAACGGGACACGAAGGGCGGCGCCGCGTAACCTGCGCTCCCTTGCCCGCCCACGGTGTCGAACCCGGGGCGGGGCGGGGGAGCGCACCCGTTCACCGCAGCCGTACGGGTCAGAGCCCGCGGGCGTAGGGGTCAGGCCTTGCGGGCGACCCCGCCGTACAGGGGCACGATGCCCTCCGCCTGGGCCGCCACGTCCTCCGGGTCCGGGCGCCAGCCGTAGACCGAGATGACGCCCGGGCCGAGCAGCTCCAGGCCGTCGAAGAACCGGGAGAACTCGGCCAGGGAGCGGGGATAGAACGGGGTGCCGCTGCGGCGGAAGTGCTCGGCCGCCTTCGCGATGGCCTCCGGGTTGAGGTCGGGGGTGACCTGCGACATCACCAGGTAGCTGCCCGGGGCGAGTACGTCGACGTAGCGCTTGATCAGGCCGTACACGTCGTCGCTGTCGGTGGCGTCGCCCAGGTAGTGGGTGAGCGCGACCAGCGACAGCGCGACCGGCTGGGTGAAGTCCAGGGTCTCGCCGGCCAGCCGCAGGATCGTGTCCGGGTCGCGGACGTCGGCGTGCACGTACTCGGTGCTGCCCTCGGCCGAGCCGTGGAGCAGGGCCTCCGCGTGCCGCAGCACGATCGGGTCGTTGTCCGCGTACACGACCTTGGCGTCCGGGGCGACACCCTGCGCCACCTGGTGCAGGTTCGGCTCGGTGGGGATGCCGGTGCCGATGTCCAGGAACTGGCGTATCCCGGC
The DNA here is from genome assembly GCF_045162825.1 of Streptomyces prunicolor. Classification (NCBI taxonomy): domain Bacteria; kingdom Bacillati; phylum Actinomycetota; class Actinomycetes; order Kitasatosporales; family Streptomycetaceae; genus Streptomyces; species Streptomyces prunicolor. The sequence continues at coordinate 9,049,306 of NZ_CP108676.1, forward strand.
CTCGGCGGTGGTTCGCGTCGCCCGGTGCATGAACCGGCGGTTGGCCCGCGCGCCGCGCAGCGCGGTGGCGTCGACGGCGAGGATCCGGCGGGCCAGTTCCTCGTCCACCGGGTAGTTGTCCTTGCCGCCGAGCCACCAGTCGTACACCCGCGCCGGGTGCGGCCGGCTGGTGTCGATACGGGTGGGCGCGGCTTCGGATCCGGTCATGCGGTGTCGTCTCCTCGGGAGTTCCGAACTACGGGAGTCCAGGTCTTCTTGGTGCCGGGACCGTGCTCAGAAGGTCTCGCGGTAGTCCCGCAGGATCTTCTTGGTGCGCTGTGCGGACGCGGCGTGCGCCGTCATGTGGTCGAGGACCTCCAGATGCGCGGAGACCTCCGTACGGGAGTCCAGATACAGGGCGCCGGTCAGATACTCGGTGAACACCATGTCGGGCAGCTCCGGCTCGGTGAAACGGAACAGCGAGAAGGGCGCGTACGTCCCGGGGTGCGGGCCGTTCTCGAACTCGGCGACCTGGAGCGTGACCCGGTCGCGCTCGCCGAACTCCAGGAGTTTGTCGAGCTGTTCGCGCATCACCTCGCCGTGGATGCTCACCGGACGCCGCAGCACGGTCTCGTCCATGATCACCCACAGGTGCGGCGGATTGTCCCGTTCCAACAGCCCCTGCCGCGCCATCCGCAGCGACACATGCCGCTCGATGGTCTCCGGACCGGTCTGCCCGATCGTCCCGGCGTCCATCACGGCACGGGCGTAGGCCTCGGTCTGCAACAGGCCCGGCACGAAGTGCGGTTCGTAGGAGCGGATCAGCCCGGCGGCGCCCTCCAGGCTCACGTACAGGCTGAACCACTCCGGCAGCACATCGTGGAACCGCTGCCACCAACCCGGCTGGTTCGCCTCCTCGGTGAGCGCGATGAACGCGGCCGTCTCCTCCTCGGGCACCCCGTACGTCGTCAACAGCACCTGGACGTACGGTACTTTCAGCGCGACCTCGGCCATCTCCATCCGCCGTACGGTCGCCGGGGCCACTCGCAGGACCTGCGCGGCCTCCTCGCGCTTGATGCCGGCCGCCTCACGCAACTCCTGCAGCCTTCTGCCCAGCACCACTTGGCCCACCGTGGGCGCGGGCCGTCGTTCACTCACGCCACGCCTCCCCACGCGCCGAAGTCTGGGGGCAGTGTGCCATGTTCCGGCCACCGTCTCAGCGGTTCGGAGGTGATCATTCGTCAGTCTCCCAGCGCGTGCAGGTACTTGGCGGTCGCCGGGTCGGCCGGAAGGAACGTCTCGATCGCCAGCTCCGAGACCGTCACGTCCATCGGGGTGTTGAACGTGGAGATCGAGGAGACGAAGGACAGCACCCGGCCGTCGTGCTCGATCCGCATCGGGAGCGCGAAGTACGGGACGGACGAGGAGGGTTCGTCTCCGGAGTCTCCGTCGTCTCCGGCGGCAGTCCTCTCGGGCGCCGGGTACGCGGCGACCTCCTCGTACAGCGCCCGCAGCGGCTCGGAGCGGTGCAGGGCGATCTGCCGTTCCATCTGCGCGAGCAGGTGCCCGCGCCATTCACCCAGATTGCGGATGCGTGGTGCCATCCCCCGCGGGTGGAGCGTCAACCGCATCGCGTTGAGCGGGGGTTGGAGGAGGGACTCCGGTACGCCGTCCAGGAGCATGGTGATGCCCCGGTTCGCCGCGACCACGTCGTAGCCGGCGTCGACCACCAGCGCCGGATACGGCTCGTAGCCCTGGATCAACCGCTCCAGACCCTCGCGCAACGCGTCCAACGCCGGGTCGTCCAGCGGGGTTTCCGGATAGTGCGGGGCGTAACCGGCCGCCAGGAGAAGGGAGTTGCGCTCGCGTACGGGAACATCCAGGTGCTCGGCGAGCCGTAGGACCATCTCCTCGCTCGGCCGGGACCGCCCCGTCTCGACGAAGCTGATGTGCCGCGCCGAGGAGTCGGCCCGCAACGCCAGCTCCAGCTGACTGACCCGCCGCCGCTCCCGCCAGGCCCGCAACAAGGGGCCGACGCCCTTGCCGGCCGGGGCGGCGGCAGCGATGTCGGTGCCGGTAGGGACAATGGTCATACGCACGACCGTAGTCGAAGGAGAGCGCACGTGAACGAGTCGAGGAGCCCGTCCGGGCAGGCCGCCGGGAACTCCATGGGGGCCACGGCGATGTACCGGGCCAGAGTCCGCGGCTGCCTCCTGGGCGGCGCGGTCGGCGACGCCCTCGGTTACGCGATCGAGTTCACCTCCCTCGACCGCATCCGCGCGACCCACGGACGGCACGGGGTGACGGGATACGTGCCCGGCGCCCACGGCGCCCTGGGCCTGATCAGCGACGACACCCAGATGACCCTGTTCACCGTCGAAGCGCTCATCCAGGCCCACGCGCGGGAACGGAAGAAGGGCATCGGCGGCGCCTGGTCCCAACTGCTGCGCGAGGCGTACGAGCGCTGGCTGGAGACCCAGTCCAAGCCCGCACCGGGCGACAGCGCCACGTCCGGTCTGCTCGCCGAGCCCTGGCTGTACGCCCGCCGCGCCCCCGGCAACGCCTGCCTGTCCGGGGTCGCCCAGAGCTACGCGCCCGACCCGTGGCTCCCTCTCGACGGCAAGCCCGGCCGCGTCAACCCCGACTCCAAGGGCTGCGGCACGGTGATGCGCTCGGCCCCCTTCGGCCTGGTCAACACGGCCGACGGTGCCTTCGAGATGGCCGCCCGCGGCGCCCAGATCACCCACGGCCACCCCACCGGCTACTACGCGGCGGGCGCCCTCGCCGCGATCGTCGCGCACCTGGTCGCCGGGGACTCCCTGGAAGGTTCGGTCCTGCGCGCGCTACGACTCCTGGAGCGCCACCCCGCTCACGAGGAGACCTCGGCCGCCCTCCGCGCAGCCCTCGACCTGGCCGCCGAGGGCTCGCCCACCGAGGAGAAGGTCGAGTCGCTCGGCGCGGGCTGGGTCGCGGAGGAGGCCCTCGCGATCGGCGTCTACAGCGCGCTCGCGGCGAGAGACGTGAAAGCCGCGCTGCTGCTGGCCGTGAACCACTCCGGCGACAGTGACTCCACCGGCTCCATCTGCGGCAACATCCTGGGCGCCCGCTACGGCGACCACGGCCTGCCGCACAGCTGGGTCCAGCAGGTCGAGGGCCGCGCCGCGATCGCCGCCCTCGCCGACGATCTCGCGGCCGAGTGCGTACAGGGCTGACCGCCGGGCACCCTTCCGACCAGGGGCGCGGCCACCTGCCTGCGGTACGCGGCCGGTGACACGGTGCCTGTGGCACGCTGAAGAGAACGTCACCCGAACCTCGTTCGAAGTCCCACCCGAAGCCTGATGTGAAGCCCTACCCGAAGCCCTGTCCGAAGTCCAACCCCGAGGAAGGAGCGAGGCCATGCCCGTCGCCCCGTTGTCGCAGAAGGAGATCGAGGGCCACCTCGCGGAACTGCCGGGCTGGTCGGTGGACACCGACCACCTCACCCGCGCGTACCGCCTCGCCTCCCACTTCGCGGCCACCGCGATGGTCGTCCACATCGCTCAGGTCCAGGAGGAACTCGACCACCACTCCGACCTGACCCTCGGCTACAACACCGTCACCCTCACCGTGAACACCCACAGCGTGGGCGGCGCGATCACCGAGCTGGACTTCCAACTGGCGCGCAGGGTCGAGGATTTGGCCCCGGGCCACGGCGCGGGCTGACCGGAGCCGAAGAGGAGGGACGGGCAGCGGCGGGCAGCGACGGGGAGAGGCAGGGCAGAAGCGCGTGCTCGACTACGACAAGGAAGCCGACGCGTACGACGCGACGCGTGGCGGTGAGCCCCGCGCCGCAGCGGCCGCCGAGGCGGTACTGGGCTTCGTCCCGCGGAACGCCCAAAGCCTCCTGGACGTGGCCTGCGGCACCGGCATCGTCACCCGCCGCCTGGCCGCGGCCCGCCCCGGCCTCCGGGTGACGGGCCTCGACGCCGCACCGGCCATGGTCCGCAGAGCGGCAGCGAGGGTACCGGGCTCCGTACTCCTCGCGGACAGCCGTCAACTCCCTCTCCCCGACGGGGTGTTCGACGCGGTGACCACCGTATGGCTGCTGCATCTGGTGGACGGCCCACAGGACGCCAGGGCGATCATCGCGGAGTGCGCGCGGGTCCTGCGCCCTGGCGGCGTGTACATCACCACGGTCGACAAGGCCCTCGCCCACGACGTCGGCAGCGACATCGACGCCGTCCTCGCACCCCGCCCGCGCCGCCCCGCCCAGGACGACGCTGACCAAGTCCGGGCGTACGCCGCCGAGTTCGGCCTCCGCCCGGCCGGTACGGCCCGCTTCCTGGGCCACGGTCAGGGCCGCAGCCCCCGCAGTACGGCCGCGGACCTGCGACGCGGCTGGTTCACCCAGCTGCCGCCCGGCGAACCGCTGACCGAGGGGTTCGTCGCCGAGCTCGAGTCGCTCCCGGACCAGGAACGGCCGCGCGCGGACCCCGAGTTCACGATCCTGGCCTTCAGGAAGCCTTCGGCCGGGTGAAGTCCATCGTCCAGTTGGTCACCCAGCTCGCCCCGTCGTCCACCGAGAACGCCTGCTCCCAGCGCGCGCCGCTCGCGGAGACCCCCGACCACACGAACCGCACCCGCACATCCTTCCCGTCGTGCGTGTCGTCGCCGTAGAACTCGCCCCGGCCGTCCTCGAACCGCCCGGTCACCGGCGGGAACAGCTTCCCGGTGCCGCTCGACGACCAGTTCAGGGACCACTGTTCGGTCTCCCGGTCGAAGAGCCGCAGGGTCAGCCCCTTCGACCGCAGGTACGGCATGTCGATCTCGTCGACGTTCGCGGCGCCGTCGAAGAACGGCAGGCAGCGGCTCGCGCCCGCGAACTCCTCCCAGCCGCTGCCGGGTTGGAGGAAGTCGGTGAGCCGACGGTTCGCGACCTCCAACTCGCCGTGGAGGAAGTCGAAGTCATGCGGGCTGCTCATGTGCGGTCTCCAGTGGTTCCGGCGGGCAGGGAGTCGGCCAAGTAGGCGTCGAGGTCCGGGACTTCGGGCGCGAGCAAGTGCCGTACCCAGGCGTCCCGTTCGTGCAGGATCGGCGGCAGCTCCCAGACACAGCCGATCCACGGCAGGTCGGGGATGACGAAGTGGGTCGGGTCGAGGTCCGGGCAGCCCAGCACCGGCTGGCCGGCCGACGCGCACCGGAAGTGCAGGACGTTGTCCCACACCCAGCTGTAAGCGTTCAGATAGGCACCGTCGTCACCGCCTCGATGCAGCACGACGAACGTCGCCGGGGGAGTGCCGTCCGGCTCGGGCAGTAGCTCCGGCAGGATCGCGTACGCCGCCTTCTCCACCTCGGGTGCGATCCCTGCGGGGTCGGCGGTGACGTGGTAGCGCTTGATGTGCCGCCCGGCCACCTCGATCGGCGGTGGCACGGTCAGCAGTTTCTCCGTGAAGGGCATGGCAGGACGCTACGACGACTTCACTGACATCCTGTGTCAGTGAAGTCCAGCCGACTTGTCTCGATCCTCCTGCTGCTCCAGACCCGGGGCCGGATGACCGCCGCTCAGCTCGCCGAGGCCCTGGAGGTCTCGGTCCGCACGGTCTACCGGGACGTCGAGGCACTGAGCGCGGCGGGCGTCCCGTTGTACGGCGACGCGGGCCACGCCGGCGGCTACCGCCTCCTCGACGGCTACCGCACCCGCCTGACCGGCCTCACCACGGACGAGGCCGAAGCCCTGTTCCTCGCCGGAGCGCCGGGACCGGCCGCCGAACTGGGCCTCGGCCCGGTCCTGGCCGCCGCCCAGCTGAAGGTACGCGCGGCCCTCCCGGCCGAACTGCGCGAGCACGCCGACCGGATCAGCGGCCGGTTCCACCTGGACGCGCCGGGCTGGTACGCGGAGGCCGACGAGACACCGTTCCTGCATACAGTCGCCGACGCCGTATGGAACAACCGTGTCCTGTATGCCATGTACCGCCGCTGGCGCGAGCCCACCGACGTGGAGCGCCGCCTGGAGCCGTACGGCCTCGTACTGAAGGCGGGCCGCTGGTACGTCGTCGCCGGCCCCGGACCGCGTACCTTCCGCGTCGACCAGATCCTCGAACTCACCCCCTCCGCCTCCGGCGAAGAGTTCATCCGTCCGGAGGGCTTCGACCTGGCCGCCTACTGGACGGCCCACCAACGGGACTTCCACGACCGCCTGTACCGCAGTGAGGCGGTGGTCCGGCTGGCGCCGGGGGTGACCCTCGCCCGTGCGGTTCCGGTGAACGGGCGGACGGAGCGGGACGGTTGGACCCTGATGGCGGTCCCGATCGAGTCCGTCGAGCTCGCGCACGGCGAATTCCTGCGGCTGGGCACGAACATCGAGGTCCTCGCACCGCCCGAACTGCGCGACCGCATCGCCCACACGGTGGCTCAACTGGCCGAAAGGTACGGCAACTTGCTCACAGGCAGCGGCAACTGAGGGTACGCAACCCGTCCGTCCTCCCAGGAGGTACGCCACGTGAGCCACCCGCACCCGCACGTGCACCCACATGTCCGCCCACCCCACCACCCCCGCGGACGAAGGGCCGTACTCTCCGCCCTGACCGCCGCGGCGGCCCTGGTCCTCGCCGGACTCACCACCGGCGGGACCGCGGAGGCCGCCACCGCCCGCCAGGTCGAGGCCCTCGACCGGGGCGTCGTCAGCGTCCACACGGACAGCGGCAACCTGGTCAGCTGGCGCTGGCTCGGCACCGACCCCGACGACGTCTCCTTCAACGTCTACCGCGCCGGTACGAAGGTCAACTCCGCCCTGATCACCGGCTCCACGAACTACTTCCACGCCGGCGCGCCCGCCCAGGCCGACTACACGGTCCGAGCCATCGTCGGCGGCACGGAACAGGCCGACTCGGTCCACGCGATCCAGCTCCGCACCGGCTACAAGGACGTCCCGATCACCCCGCCCGCAGGCGGCACGACCCCCGACGGAGTCGCGTACACCTACGAGGCCAACGACGCCTCCGTGGGCGACCTCGACGGCGACGGCAGGCTCGACTTCGTCCTCAAGTGGCAGCCCACGAACGCCAAGGACAACTCCCAGTCCGGCTACACCGGGAACACCATCCTCGACGGGATCACCCTCGACGGCACCCGCCTGTGGCGCATCGACCTGGGCCGCAACATCCGCTCCGGCGCGCACTACACGCAGTTCCAGGTGTACGACTACGACGGCGACGGCAAGGCCGAGGTCGCCATGAAGACGGCCGACGCCACGGTCGACGGGGCAGGCACGGTCATCGGCAACTCGGCTGCGGACTACCGCAATGCGAGCGGCTATGTGCTGTCGGGCCCCGAGTACCTGACCATGTTCAACGGCCGGACCGGCAAGGCGATGAGCACCGTCGACTACGTCCCGGCGCGCGGCACGGTCTCCTCCTGGGGCGACTCGTACGGCAACCGGGTCGACCGATTCCTCGCCGGTACCGCCTACTTGGACGGTTCCCGTCCCTCCCTGATCATGGCGCGCGGCTACTACACGCGCACGGTGATCGCAGCCTGGGACTGGCGGAACGGCGCCTTCACCCGCCGCTGGACCTTCGACACCAACTCCTCGACCAACACCGGCAAGGGCTACGACGCCCAGGGCAACCACCAGTTGGCGATCGCGGACGTCGACGGGGACGGCAAGGACGAGATCGTCTACGGCTCGATGGCCGTCGACGACAACGGCTCCGGCCTGTGGACCACGAAGAACGGCCACGGAGACGCCCTGCACGTAGGGGACTTGGACCCCTCCCGCCCGGGCCTGGAGGAGTTCAAGGTCGACGAGGACTCCTCGAAACCGTCCTCGTGGATGGCCGACGCGAAGACCGGCGCGGTCATCTGGTCCACGCCGGCCAACGGCGACAACGGCCGCGGTGTCTCCGGGGACATCTGGGCGGGCAGCGCGGGCGCCGAGTCCTGGTCGGCGTCGGAGAGCGGCGTCCGCGATCCGAAGGGCACGGTGGTGGCGAGCCGCAAGCCCTCCAGCACCAACTTCCTGTCCTGGTGGGACGGTGACCCGGTGCGCGAACTCCTCGACGCCACCCACATCGACAAGTACGGCACCGTCGCCGACACCCGCCTGCTGACCGTCTCCGGTGTCCACTCCAACAACACCACCAAGGCGACCCCGTCGCTGTCCGGTGACCTCCTCGGCGACTGGCGCGAGGAGGTCGTCTGGCCCACCACGGACAACACGGCGCTACGGATCTACTCGACCCCGTACGAGACGAGCACCAGGATCACGACCCTGCTCCACGACACCCAGTACCGCACGGCCCTGGCCTGGCAGAACACCGCATACAACCAACCGCCCCACCCGAGCTTCTACATCGGCGACGGGATGACGACGGCGCCCCGGCCGACGGTGTACACGCCGTAGAAGCCGAACACACGCCGGAGAACCTGATCGGAACCGCTCGGCTCAGCTGAACCCGCCGCTGAAGTCGGAGTTCAGCTGGGCCGAGCAGATGTTGTAACCGCCTTGCGCCTGACCGGACTTGGTCTTGCCGTCGATGGTGATGGAGCAGTGGATGTTGCCGCCGCCCTGGAGCTGCGCGGTGACCTGGTAGTACAGGGCGTCACTGTTGACACTGATGGTCTTCGACAGGGGCAGGCCCTTGCCCTGGAGGTTGGTGCCGTCACTGCCGTAGGTGATGTCGACGCCGGAGGGCGCGCTGCCCCACACCTTGATGAGGGCCTTGCCGGACGGCGCGTCGTCACTGGTCGTCGCGGCCTTCGTCGCCTTGGCCTTCACGGTCTTGGTGACGGTGACCGTGGGCCCGGGCTCGGCCTTCTCGACCTTGGCCGCCTTGGGCGCGGCGGTGACTGTCCTGGTGGCGGTGACCGTTCTGGTCGCGGCGGGCTCGGCACTCGTCTTCTCGCTGCCGCCACTGCCGTTGCCCGCGACTCCGATCAGCGCGCCCAGCGTGAAGAGGGCGATCGCGCCGGGGACGGCCACATGCTTGCGGGCCCATTTGGGACCTGGCGGTGGCGGGGCGGGGACGTACGAGGGTGGCATGGGTGGTGGCGGCTGGTACGACATGGGGTCCCCCTGGCGATTAGTTGGGGGTTGAACTTAACGCCCGATATAAGGGTGGCGTGAGGTGCGTGAAGAATAGGTAACCGATTTGTGACGTCGGAGTGGAGGGTGCGCACCCTGAAGCGCGCACCCCCCTGGTCAGGCCACCGTGCAGCTCTGATCGCCCACCTTGAACGCGCTCGGTTTCGTATTCACCCCCGACCAACTCCCCGTGAACCCGAACCCCACCGACGACCCCGCGGCCACCGTCCCGTTCCAGCTCACGTTCTTCGTCGTCACCGTCGCGCCCGACTGGCTGTAGTCGGCGTTCCACAACTGGCCGATCTGCTGCCCGTCCGCAAAGGACCAGCCAAGTGCCCAACCACTCCAGGTAGTTGAGCCGGAGTTCGTCAGTTGCACATCGGCCTGGAAGCCGCCTGTCCACTGGTTCGTGATTTTGTACGTCACCACGCAGGCGCCGGTCGGCGTCGGATCGGTACCTCCACCACCCCCGCTCCCACCGTCACCGGCGTCGGAGGAGTCGCCGTAGACGACCCCGCGGCCGTTCGTCGACACATACACCCGGCCGTACACCCGCGGGTCACCGGTGATCGCCGCGCCGGTCCAACCCCATTGATGCGCATCGTCGTTGATCCGCGTCCAGGTCACGCCCTTGTCGGTCGAGCGGAAGATGCCGCGTACGCCGCCGATCTTCGCGCTCGCATAGAGCGTCTGGTACGAGGCACCGGTCGCCGCCTTGCCGAAGCCGATGGTGTCGGCCTGGTCGACGTTCGCGAGCTTGGCGAAGGTGGCGCCCCCGTCCGTGGAGTGCCACAGCCCGTACGCCCCGTCGCCGGCCCCACCCGCCAGCCAGACGTCCCCCTTCGCACCGGGCAGCGCCTTGAAGCGTACGCTGTCACCGCCGGGCAGACCGGTCCCCGCCGACGCGGTGAAGGTCGCCCCGCCGTCCGAACTGACGTAGAAACGGCCGGACTTGAAGCCGTAGAAGGCCTTGGCATCCACCCGGTCCGACTCGACGATCGCACCCGCAGGGATACCGCTGGACGCGGCCCAGGACGAGCCGAAACCCGTCGCGTACTGCACCCCCGCACCCGCCGGGCTCCATACGAACCGACTCCCGTCGGCCGCCGCGGCGACGGTCCCGCCCCCGCTGACACCCGAAGGATCGGTCCCCGCGAACCAATTGGCGCCGTTGTCCGTCGAGAACGCGATGTGCGCTCCCGAGTCCACATTGCCCACGCGTACAACGGTGTTGGGGTTGGCCTCTGCGAAGTCGAGACTCGTGGTCGTCGTGAAGGAAGGCGAAGTGAACATCATCGAGGGGACCTTGGTCAGATCCGTGTGCCGGAACCCGCCGATGTCGCCCAGCGCGCTGAGGAGTTGGGCCCCGCCGGACGGGGGAGCGGCGAGGTCGTTCACGGCCGTCTCCTCCAGCCCCTGCACCATCGGCTTCACGGTGAACTGGCCGCCGCTGTCCCAGTTCGTCAGATTCTCCGTGCCGTAGAGCGTCGCCCCCGTCCCGTACATCATCCGGTTCGAGTCGAACGGGTCGATCTCCAGCGACTCGGTCATCCACCCGAGTTTCGGGGCCTGTTCGGGCGGCGACGGGTTCGCGCCGAAGGTCAGCCAGGGCGAGGACGACACGTCCATGGTGTAGCGGTTCGCACGGTTGGGATACGACGTGTAGTCCCACGCCTTCGTCCAGGTGCCGCCGCTGTCCGTGGAGCGGAAGATCTGCGTGTCCGGCCACCAGGAGCTGTACGCCGTCGCCATCACGGTCCCGGGATGCTGCCGGTCCACGGTCAGTCCGCTGAACCCGTAGTAGGTGTCGGCCTCCGCGACCGGGCTGATGTTGGTCCACGTACCGGTAGCGGTCGCGTACCGCCACACCTGCCCCTTGCCGCCGTCGTACGGGCCGCCCTTGTCGCTGTATGCGATGTACAGATAACCGTTGACCGCATCCAGTACACCCTTGTGCGCCAGATACCCGGTGGGCTGCCCGGCCACCCGCGACCACGTAGCCCCCGCGTCCGTCGACCGGTACACGGCGTTGGCCTGGTCGGCGACCCCGACATAGATCGTCTTGGTCGCGTTGCCGGCCGTACCCGTCGACTCGTCGAAGGTGACCCACACGATGCCCTGGTTGTCGCTGGCGTAGCCGCTCGTGTCGGTCGGATCCTGCACGTAGTTCCCGACGTTGGGGAAGTTCGCCACCTGCGACCAGGTGACCCCGGAGTCGGTGGACCGCCACAACCCCTTACCGCTCGGTGCCCCCAGATACAGCACGCTGTCCTTGTGCGGATCGACGGCCAACCGCTCACCCATACCGCGCCCCGGCATGTTCCCACCGAGCTTGAACGGCAGATCGGTCTTCTGCCAACTCCCGCCCCGGTCCGCCGACCTGAGCACGGCCCCGTTCGTTGGATCCCAACTGTTCGTATACGTACCGACAGCCGCGTACACCTTGTCCGGATCGACGGAGTCGGACGCGAGACTCACCACCCCGGTGTGCCCCCACGCGTCCCACCCGACCGAGTCCAACAAGGGCGTCCAGGTCTTCGTCGTCTCCTGCCACCGATAGGCCCCGCCGATGTCGGTACGGGCGTAGGCGAGATTCTTCTCGCTCCGGTTGAAGACGATGCCGGGCACGAACCCGCCACCGTCGATCCGGGCGTTGTGCCATGTGTAGGTGTCGGCCGCGAGCGTCCCGCCTGGGGTGTCGGTGGCGAGGGCGGACGGGCCGCCCGCAAGCAGGCCGGCCGCGAGTGCCAGAACGGCCAGGAGAGTTCGGGTTCTTCGCACAGTGGGTTCCTCTCTGAGGGAGGAGCAGAGACACGAGCGCCGGGCGACCCCCAGTGCGGGTGGGGGCCGCCCGGCCGATGGGCCGGCTCCGTGGGAGCACGGGCGGCTGGAGCGCCCCTTCAGGGGCGCGGGGAACTGCGCGACCAGCCACAACGGACCGGCACTGTTCTGAACCGTTCAACCCACGGAGCATCCGCCAGGGGCACTATTCAAGAAGCTCCGCATACGACCCCATGGCCAAGGCGACATCCGCCTGAGCCCAGAACCGGTGATACGTGAAGACCGGCGCAGCCCCACCCGCCAGATAACTCTGGATCTTCGACCACGCCGGATCGTTCTTGTAGAAGGACCGCAACGAGGCGAACGTAGAAGCGGAGTTGACCGCGTCCCCGTTCGGCATCGTCCCGCTCCACCCACTCGGCACATACACACTGTCGTCGAACCGGTTGTAGTCCGCGCGAGTCTCCGGAACGGCGACACCCAGGCTGTCCTGGTAGTTGCCCCACATCCCGTCGAGCAGCGCCTTCGCGGTCGTCTTCGCCGCCGCGGAACCGGACTTCGCGGCGTAGTACGTCAGCGTCTTGGCATACGCGGCGGCCACACCCACGTCATTGGTGTAGTCGGCCACGGTGACATGAAGTCCCGTATTGGCACCGGGACTTGACGCGTTCCACGTATCCGGCTGGCCCGACCACTGCAACGTCGAGGGAATCAGATACGTCCCGTCCGGATTGATCGTGGTCTTGGACAACGCCCAGGCCACCCACTTGTCGAGAACCGCCTTCGCGCTCGCGTTCCCCGTCTGCTGGTAGTACTCGGCGACCCGCTCCATCGACCACGCCTGGAACCCGAACCACTGGTTGGACGGCGGGTCGTGATAGACGGGCTGCTGGTCGTAGTACATGCCGTAGAACGTTGACGTCCCGGCCGGCGGACTCGCATAGCGGCCCTGCCAACTGTTCGTCGCCCCACCGGCGATGGCGCCTTCGCTCGACTGGAGCCAACGGTAGAACTCCAGCTGCCGCGACAGCGAGGTACCCCAATCCGCCGCGCCCGTCGTCGACTTGGGCTTCAGATCGGCGTACGAACTCAACGCGTAGGCAGCCAGCGGGTTTTGATACCCCCCGTGCACATGGCTGGACCCGATGCGCCAGGCCCACCCCGCACTGGTGTCGTTGGCACCGCCCCACGCGTAGTACCAGGACAACAGATAGTCCGAGGCGTCCTTGCCGGTCCCGGCCGGGCACGTGGACGGTCCGACGCAGTTGCCGATTTTCTTGAAGTACTTGTCGTACATGGCGTAGCGCAGATAGTCGCCCATCTTCGCCGCCTTGCCGACGGTCGTGGAGACGTCGGGGCCCTTGCCCTGCTCCTTCGCCCACACGTCGGCCCAGTACGCGGCCTGCACGGCCCGCGCGTCGGCGTCCGGCGCGTCGGTGTACTTCCACTGCTTGGCGTACGAGGAGTCACCGGTGTAGAGGTCCAAGTACCCGTTCGTACCGCCGTACTTGAAGGCGTCGCAGGTCGGCTGCGGCACGGTCTCCCACACGGACTCCTGCGCGCCGCGCTGGAAGGTGTTGATGTACGACGGCCCGCTCGCCGTCGGCCCCGCCTCACACCCGCCGCCCGGCGTGTCGCCGTAGCCGTAGGTGTTGTCGACGTCCTCCAGCCAGTGCATACCGTAGACATCGTCGGTACCGTATGCAGTTTTCAGTTCACCGGCGATCGGATCCGATCCCACCGGCACCGAGGGGTCGAGCTTCGCCGGATACTCGTTCGGGGTGTCCAGCTCGGGCGCGTAGGTCGCCGGCTTCGAGGCGTTGTAGAAGGAGTTCGTCGGCTGGTCGGCGTGGGTCGGGATCATGTACTTCTCCATGAGAGCCCAGGCGCCGTTGAACTTCGACCAGTCGCCCGTCACCTTGCCGTACATCGCCTGTAGCCACAGCAGATAGCTGTACGCCTCCGACGTGGTCTCGTGCCCCTGGTCCGGCGCCTCGACGATCAGGGTCTCCACCGAGTGGTAGGGGATTCCCTGGGGCGAGAAGTAGCCGTTCGCCGGGTTGGTGATCTTGCCGTAGAGGTCCAGGAAGCGAGCGTCGTACGTGTTCGCCGCCGCCAGCTCCGTCACGGTGACCGTCGCCTTGGTGAACCCCGTCGCCGTCGACTCGAAGGACGCCGAACCGGTGCCCGACGCGTCGGCCGTGAGGGTCACCGTCTGCGCGGTGTTCCAGTTCGACGGCGTAAAGGTGAGCGTCCCGCCGCCGGTGACCGACAGACCGGTGTTTCCGCTCGCGCGGGCCGTCGTGACGGTCACGTTCGACGCCGGCTGCGTCGACAGCGACACCGCGTATGTGCCCGACTTCCCCTGCTGCACGCCGAGTTGGGTCGGCGACGCCACCACCGCGGGTCCCGAAGCGACCGTGATACCGACCGGCGTCGACTCCCCGGACGCGCCCAGACTGTCGTAGGCCTTCGCCACCAGCGAGTGACTGCCCACGGTCAATCCGGAGGCCGAAAGAGAGTACGGCGAGCTCGTGTCCGTGCCGAGCAACGTCGTGTCGTCGTAGAACTCGACCTTGCTGATCGTCGCGCTGTCGGCCGCCGCCGCGGTCGCCGCGAGCGGGATCGCCGCCCCCTGCGTGTAGATCGCGCCCGCGCTCGGGCTGGTCAGCACGGCGATCGGCGGCTGGTGCGCGCCGGCACAGGTGGTGCCGTTGACCGCGAACGAGGTGGGCGCGGTGTTGGTGCCGCTGTAGCTGAACTGCGCGCCGGTCGAGACGGCCGCGCCCGCGGCGATGGTCCCGTTGTACGACGCGTTCGTCACCGAGACCGCGCTGCCGGACTGCGACCAGGTGCCGTTCCAGCCGTTGCTGAGCTTCTGGTTGCCCGCGTAGCCGTACGTGAGAGTCCAGCCGTTGATCGCGTCCGTACCCCGGTTGGTGAGGGTCAGATCCGCGGTGAAGCCGGAGCCCCAGTCGTTGGTCTTGTAGTCCACGCTGCACTGAACTGTCGCCGCCTGCGCGGGAGTTGTACCGGTCGCCAGCATCGAGACCGGAAGTGCGAGGGCCGCCACGACAGCGGTCCAGAGTCTCCGCGTAACGCGGCGTCTCCTTCTGGGGTGCATGTGCTGGTTCCTCCTTGCGGCTCGGAGAAGTGGGGGCGGAGCAGCAACAAGCCTTGAACCAGTGGGAGCGCTCCCATCGTGAGGACGGGGGTGAGAGCCGTCAAGGTGCTTACGGAGTCGAAAAGATTCGACGGACGTGGGTTGAGGGAAAGTCAGCGAAAGTCTGTGACTCCCCTGTCCTTTACCGTCACTTGGCGCTACCTTCCTGGACACCAGTGGGAGCGAATCCGTCAGTCGACGCGTCCGTGCGACGCGTCCGAGCTGCAAGGACTCGCTCATGCGACACCCCCCGCGTTCAGTACTTTTAGCCGTCGCCGGCGCGACCGCCCTCCTCGGGGCCATGGTCGTTCCGGTGGTCACGGCGTCCGGCGCCACTCCCGCGTGCACGGTGGAGTACTCGGTCACCGGCCAGTGGGACACCGGCTTCCAAGGTGCAGTGCAGATCACCAACAACATGGCACCGGTGAGCAGTTGGAGCCTGAGCTTCGACTTCGCCGGCGGCCAGAAGGTCACCCAGGGCTGGAACGCCAAGTGGTCCCAGTCCGGCGCGACGGTCACCGCGGCCAACGAGAGCTGGAACGGCTCGCTCGGCACCGGCGCGAGCGTCAGCGCCGGGTTCCTCGCCAACTTGTCGGGGAGCAACGCCGTACCGTCCGCGTTCAAGCTCAACGGGACGACCTGCAACGTCGATTCGGAGCCGACGCCACCCACGTCGCCGCCTCCGACCTCACCACCGACCAACGGCACCGCACCCGCACTGCACGTCTCCGGGAACAAGCTCGTGGACGCCGACGGCACCAACCGCCGTCTGCTCGGCGTCAATCGGTCCGGCGGCGAGTTCATGTGCGTGCAGGGCTACGGCATCTGGGACGGACCGGCGGACGACGCGGCCGTCGCGGCGATCGCCGACTGGAAGGCGAACACGGTCCGCATTCCCCTCAACGAGGAGTGCTGGCTGGGCCTTTCGAACATCAAGCCCGAGTACGCGGGCGCCAACTACATCGCCGCCGTGAAGGATCTGGTGGCGAAGGTCGAGGCGCACGGCATGACGCCGATCGTCGAACTGCACTGGACCTACGGCCAGTACACCGGCAACTCGGCGGGCTGCTCCGACGTGCACGCCACCTGCCAGAAGCCGATGCCCGACGCGCAGTACACACCGTCGTTCTGGTCCTCGGTCGCCAGCACCTTCAAGGGCGACCAGGCCGTCGCGTTCGACCTGTTCAACGAGCCCTACCCGGACCGCGCGACCTCCACGACCACCCAGGCGTGGCAGTGCTGGCGGGACGGCGGGACCTGCCCCGGCATCGGGTATGAAGTCGCCGGTATGCAGGATCTCGTCGACTCCGTACGGTCCACCGGCGCCAAGAACGTGATCATGGCCGGTGGGCTCGCGTACTCGAACGACCTGAGCCAGTGGCTGACGTACAAGCCCACCGATCCGACCGGCAATCTCGTCGCCGCGTACCACGTGTACAACTTCAACACCTGCGCGACCGAGAGCTGCTGGAACTCCACACTCGCCCCCGTCGCGGCCCAAGTACCGCTGGTGGCAGGGGAGATCGGCGAGAACACCTGCTCGCACGCCTTCGTCGACCAGGTCATGAAGTGGTTCGACGACCGCGGGCTCTCGTATCTCGGTTGGACCTGGAACACCTGGGACTGTTCCGCGGGTCCGTCCCTGATCTCCGACTACGCCGGTACGCCCACCGCGTACGGCATCGGGCTGCGTGACCATCTGCGCGCCCTCAACGGATAGGCGCCCCCAGTCAAACCCGACAGCACCCGCAACCAACTTCCTTCACAGACAAGGAAACCCGCACTCATGAGCCGTACCAGAACAGCGTTGCTCGCTGCCTTGGTGCTCGTCGCCGGGGCCTCGGGGACGGCGGTCGCCGCCGCTCCCTCGGCGGACACCGGCATCGCCGCGATCCCGTGCAGCGTCGACTACAAGGTGCAGAACCAGTGGGACACCGGCTTCACCGCCGCCGTCACGATCACCAACAACGGGGCCGCGAAGTCGAGTTGGGCCGCGAAGTGGTCGTACGCCGGTAACCAGCAGATCACCAGCGGCTGGAACGCGAAGATCAGCCAGAGCGGGACCGCCGTCACGGCGGCCAACGAGACCTACAACGGGAGCCTGGGGACCGGGAGTTCGGTCAGCTTCGGCTTCAACGCCTCCTACAGCGGCACCAACGCGCTCCCGACCACCTTCACCCTCGACGGCGTGACCTGCAACGTCGACGACGGCAGCGGTGGGGGAGGCGGTGGCGGCACCGATCCCGGCACGCGGGTCGACAACCCGTACGCGGGCGCCAAGGTGTACGTGAACCCGGAGTGGTCCGCGAAGGCCGCGGCCGAGACCGGCGGCAGCCGGATCTCCAGCCAGCCCACCGGCGTCTGGCTCGACCGCATCGCCGCGATCAACGGTGTCAGCGGCGGGATGGGCCTGCGCGCCCACCTCGACGCGGCGCTCGCCCAGAAGGGCACCGGCGAAGAGGTCGTCCAGCTGGTCGTCTACGACCTGCCCGGGCGTGACTGCGCTGCCCTCGCCTCGAACGGTGAGCTCGGCCCGACCGAAATCGGCCGCTACGAGAGCGAGTTCATCGACCCGATCGCCGCGATCCTCGCCGACAGCAAGTACGCCTCGCTGCGGATCGTCACCACGATCGAGATCGACTCGCTGCCCAACCTGGTGACCAACACCGGCAGCAAGGCCACCGCGACCCCGCAGTGCGACACGATGCTCGCCAACGGCAACTACGTGAAGGGTGTCGGATACGCGCTGAACAAGCTCGGCGCGATCCCCAACGTCTACAACTACATCGACGCCGGACACCACGGCTGGCTCGGCTGGGACGACAACTTCGTTCCCTCCGCGAACCTCTTCTACCAGGCCGCGAACGCCGAGGGCGCGACCGTGAACGACGTGGCCGGCTTCATCACCAACACGGCCAACTACAGCGCCCTGAAGGAGAACAACTTCACCATCAACGACAGCGTGAACGGTGTCTCCGTGCGCCAGTCCAAGTGGGTCGACTGGAACCGCTACGTGGACGAGCAGTCGTACGCCCAGGCGTTCCGCAACCAGTTGGTGTCGGTGGGATTCAACTCCGGTATCGGCATGCTGATCGACACGTCGCGGAACGGGTGGGGTGGCTCTGCTCGGCCCACCGGTCCGGGAGCAACCACCAGTGTGGACACGTACGTTGACGGCGGGCGCTACGACCGGCGGATCCAGGTCGGGAACTGGTGCAACCAGTCCGGTGCGGGTCTGGGTGAGCGGCCGAAGGCTGCTCCTGCCGCCGGGATCGACGCGTATGTGTGGATGAAGCCGCCGGGGGAGTCGGACGGGTCCAGCACGGCCATCGCGAACGACGAGGGCAAGGGGTTTGACCGGATGTGCGATCCGACGTACACGGGGAACGCGCGTAACGGGAACAACATGTCGGGTGCGCTGGCGAATGCGCCGTTGTCCGGGCACTGGTTCTCTGCGCAGTTCCAGCAGCTGATGGCCAACGCGTACCCGCCCCTGTAGGTGCCGTTGGTTGCGTCGAGTTTTTAGCTGCGGGCCGTGTGTGGCTGGTCGCGCAGTTCCCCGCGCCCCTTAAAAAGGGGCGTGGGGGTCAGCCCTTGTTGGAGAGGCCCTGGCGAATTGCTGACTCCACCACCGAATAGGTGCCGTTGGACCGCTCCAACTCGTACGGGACCGCCGGCATCAGAGGTGGCTGGCCCATGAAGCGGGGGCGGTTGCCGTGGTGGGGCTGGGCCGCGTGGACCAGGAAGGGGTGGCAGAGGTACACGTCACCGGGGTGACCGGTGGCGTAGGTGAGGGGGCGTCCGGCGGATGCCTCGGCCACCTTCGGGCCGAGGGTCAGTGAGGAGGCGCCCTTCTCGCCGTACGGTTCGAGGACGCGCGGGACGTCGAGGTGGGAGCCGACCCGGATGCGGGTCGGTGCGTTCTCCTCGGTGACCTCGGTGTAGAGCATCAGCATCAGCAGGGCCCGGCTGCGCGAGCGCAGGTTCGTGTACGGCCACTCGTTCTCCGCGCCCTCCGCCGTATAGCTGCCCTCGATGTGCCAGCCGGCGTCGTCCGGCTCCGTCGCGTGCGGGAAGCGGAGGGGGAAGCTGCCGACCGAGTAACGGGACTGCCACCGGCCCGCGCCCACCAGGAGGTCGAACGCCTCATGCAGGACGGGGGAGTTGACCGAGGCGGCGAACGGTCCCTGGGGCATGTCGCTCACCCACACCACGGGGTCCTTCCAGGTGCCGGGGTCCTCCGCGTCGTAGCCCGTCTCCCGCCACAGCAGCCGAGCGCAGTGCTCGGCGACCCGTGGTGGGAAGGCCCCCTCGATCTTCACGAAGCCGTCTTCGAGGAAGCGTTCCACCATCACGTCGGCCGTATCGTCCATACGGGCATGCTCGGTGACGGATGACCTGTTCCGCACCTCATTTTTTGCCGCTTCGGCAACGGAACTGGCCGTCGAACGGTGCGTCGGCGCAGGCTGGCGGCACGCGGACGAGAGGGTGACCACCATGGCGCACGAGTACGATCACGAGCACAAGCACGACCACACGCCGGGGCAGGAAAACGACCACAAGCCCGGCAAGGATCGCCACCACCACGATCACACCGACCTCGACTGGGCCGTCATGGGCCCCCTGCTGGAGACCCAGGCGGAGCTGTTCGCGCCGTTGTACGAGCGGGCGATGGCGTGGCTCGCGAAGGAGCGGACCGATCCGGGGCTGATCGTCGACGTGGGCAGTGGCCCCGGTGTGGTCGCGTGTCTGTTCGCGGAGACGTTCCCGGGCGCCCGGGTCGTCGCGGTGGACGGTTCCGAACCGCTCCTGGAGCGGGCCCGCGCCCGTGCGGACCGGCAGGGCTTCGGTGATCGTTTCAGCACGCTGACCGGTGAACTGCCCGAGGTTCTGGGGCAGTTGGAATACCCGGCCGACCTGCTGTGGGCCAGCCGCAGTCTGCACCACCTCGGTGACCAGCGGGCCGGTCTCGCCGCGTTCGCGGAGCGGCTCGCGCCCGGCGGCACCCTCGCGATCATGGAGGGCGGCCTGCCCTCCCGGTTCCTGCCCCGCGACTTCGGCATCGGCCGCCCGGGTCTGGAGGCGCGGATCGACGCGATCGAGTCCGAGTGGTTCGCGCAGATGCGTGCCGACCTCCCCGGCTCGGTCACCGAGACCGAGGACTGGCCCGCCCTCCTGGAGTCGGTCGGCCTGAAGCACACCGGCAGCCGCAGCTTCCTCCTGGACCTGCCCGCCCCGGCCCCCGACCGCGTCCGCGCCTACGTCGCGACCTGGCTGACCCGCGTCCGTGACACCTACGGCGAGGCGATGGACGCCGACGACCGGGCCGCCCTCGACCGGCTCGTCGACCCCGAGGACCCGGCGGGTGTGCATCAGCGCGACGATGTGTTCGTGCTCGCCGCGCACACCGTGCACAGGGCGGTGCGGACGAGCTGACAGGGCCCGTGATCGCGGCGGCTTGACTTCGAGCCTGCTCAAGGTGATGAACTGCCCCTCCGACTGCGCGGAGTTCACCGACCCACGGGGGGACCAGCACCATGAACGACAACTCTCACGTCGCGCTCATAACCGGCGGCGGCAGCGGTATCGGGGCCGCCGTCGCCCGGCAACTCCTCAGCGCCGGGGGCCGGGTGGCCGTCACCGGCCGCAGCGAGCAGCGGCTGTTCGACTTTTCCGCTCAACTGGGGCACCCCGAGGGCCTGTTGACGATTCCCGGCAGTGCCGCCGAGTACGACGAGGTGCAGACCGCCGTCGAGACGACACTCAAACGGTTCGGGCGGCTCGACGCGGTCGTCGCCAACGCCGGGGTCGCCACGCACGACTCGGTCGCCGAGGGTGACCCGGCCGGGTGGACCGAGATGGTGCTGACCAACGTCCTCGGTCCCGCCCTGCTGATCCGGGCGTCCGTCGACGCGCTGAAGCAGACGCACGGCCGGATTGTGCTGATCGGCAGCGTCGCCGGGTTCGTGCACACCCCCGGCAACATCTACGGCGCCACCAAGTGGGCGATGACCGGCCTCGCCGAGAACACCCGGCGCGAGGTCACGGAGTTCGGCATCGGGGTGACGCTGGTCGCCCCGGGCCGGGTGGAGACCCCGTTCTGGGACGGCAACGGCAGCCTGCCGTCCGGCCATCTCCTGACCGCCGACCAGATCGCCGACTCGATCCTGTGGGCGATCCGCCAGCCGGCCGGCGTCGACATCAACACCGTCGTCGTACGGCCGATCGGGCAGCCCAACTGACGTAGCGGACCCAACTCGCCCACGGAAAAGGCCCGTTGCCGCGAACAGTCGAGAGCTGTCGCGACAACGGGCCAACTCATGCCCTGCTGGGCTCAGTTGTTTGCCAGGAACTGCTTCGCCAGCTGGTCGCCCAGCGAGACCGCCGCGCTGTGGCTCTCGATGGGGGAGACCGTCGAGTTCTTGAACAGGATGTACGTAACGCCGGATTCGGCGCCGCCGGTCGCCGGGTCGGGGTCGATACCGAGGGCGCTGGCCGTGGCATACGAGGCCTCGCCGATGATGTTGGTGGGGCCGGTGTCGCCGACGACCGCGTACTCGACCTTGTTGTTGTAGATCACGGCGACCACGCCGCCGCCCTTGATGCCGTAGCTGGAGTACTTCCAGATGCTGCTGGAGCTGGGCACCACGATGTACGGCAGCGAATCCGCCTTCAGGGGCTGGCCGTTGGACTGGTGGAACGCCGTGTCGTCCTGGTACCAGGGGTCGGCGTTCTCGTTGCAGTTCGAGGTGCGCTGGCCGTCGCAGTCGATGTCCATGTCGGCCTTCCAGAACACGGCGCCGTTCTTGCCGCAGACCGGGATGGTGGCCGAAGTCTCGTCGTCGGTGCGGTACTTGCCGTTCGATATCTGGGAGCAGGACGTCACCTTGGAGAGCAGGTCGGCCGCGCTGACCGAGCCCTCCTGAGCCGACTTGGGGGTGGCGCCGGAGGCGCTCGCGGGGAGCACTCCGGCGGCGAGCAGGGCGGCGCCTGAGGCCGCGGCGAGGGTCAGTGTTCGCATGCGCACTGTGGGGGACCCTTCTGTTAGGAAAGTTTCCTTACCGGGTGCGCAACAAGGTGCCCCGTCATCATGCCCGCGTCAAGACCCTGGTACGAACCAAGTGGGCCGACGGCGCGGAAAGCGGCACGGAAAGCAGCACAGAAAGCGGTACGGAAAAGCGATGCGCCCCGGAGTCAGAAGGCTCCGGGGCGCTCGCACTGCCTGAGGTTCAGGCCATGTGCCTTGATTTCAGGCTGCGTTGAACGTCGACGGGTCGGGACCGAGGCGCCGGTCCTCGTTCAGCGCACTGATCGCCGCGAGGTCCTCGGTGTCCAGGCTGAAGTCGAAGACCTCGATGTTCTCCTTGATCCGCGAAGGCGTCACGGACTTGGGGATCACCACGTTGCCGAGCTGGATGTGCCAGCGCAGTACGACCTGGGCCGGGGTGCGACCGTGCTTCTGGGCGATGGCGACGATCGCCGGGACCTCCAGGAGGCCCTTGCCCGAGCCGAGCGGCGACCAGGCCTCGGTCGCGATGCCCTGCTCCGCCTGGTACTCACGCCCGGCGCGCTGCTGGAACTGCGGGTGCAGCTCGATCTGGTCGACCGCCGGGATGACCGAGGTCTGCTCGATCAGCCGGGCCAGGTGGTCGGGCTCGAAGTTCGAGACGCCGATGGCACGCACGCGGCCGTCCGCGTACAGCTTCTCGAACGCCTTGTAGCTGTCGACGTACTTGTCCCGGGCCGGGGTGGGCCAGTGGATCAGATACAGATCCAGGTACTCCAGGCCGAGCTTCTCCAGCGACACGTCGAACGCGCGCAGGGTCTCGTCGTACCCCTGGTCGGCGTTCCAGAGCTTGGTGGTGACGAAGAGGTCCTCGCGCGGGACGTCGGACGCGGCGATGGCCTTTCCGGTGCCCTCTTCGTTGCCGTAGATCGCAGCGGTGTCGATGCTGCGGTACCCGGCCTCCAGCGCCGTGGCCACCGCCCGCTCCGCCTCGTCGTCCGGCACCTGCCAGACGCCGAAGCCCAGCTGGGGCATCTCGACACCGTTGTTGAGGATGATCGGGGGGACCTTGCTGCTCACGAGCTCTCGATCCTTCAGTCGTCGGTTGGTACTCATATCGTCAACGATCACGGGCCGTGATGCATTCCTGACGGCGAGATCCGACCTCGCCCACTCCCGGAGGGTCTACCCGCTCAGGCCCGGTACAGCGCCTCGACCTCGTTCGAGTACGTGTTCTCGATGGCCTTGCGCTTCAGCTTCAGGGACGGGGTCAGCAGACCGTGCTCCTCGGTGAAGGGCTGGGCCAGTATCCGGAAGGTGCGGATCGACTCGGCCTGCGAGACCAGGGTGTTCGCGGCGACCACCGCGCGCCGCACCTCGGTCTCCAGGTCGGCGTCCCGCACCAGCTGGGCCGGGGACAGCTGAGGTTTGCCGCGCATGGTGAGCCAGTGCTCGACGGCCTCGTGGTCGAGGGTGACCAGGGCTGCGATGTAGGGGCGGTCGTTGCCGACGACGATGCACTGCGAGACCAGGGGGTGGTCCCGTACCCGCTCCTCCAGCAGTCCCGGCGCGACGCTCTTGCCGCCGGAGGTGACCAGGATCTCCTTCTTGCGCCCGGTGATGGTGAGATAGCCGTCCTCGTCGAGGGAGCCCAGGTCACCGGTGGCGAGCCAGCCGTCGTGCAGGGTCTCGTCGGTGGCCTTCTGGTTGTTGAGGTAGCCCTGGAAGACGTTGGGGCCGTTCAGCCAGATCTCGCCGTCGTCCGCGATGTGGACGGTGACCCCGGGGATGGCCTGGCCGACCGTGCCGTAGCGGGTGCGGTCGGGCGGGTTGGCGGTCGCGGCGGCCGTCGACTCGGTGAGGCCGTAGCCCTCGTAGATCTGGACGCCCGCGCCCGCGAAGAACAGCCCGAGGCGACGGTCCATGGCCGACCCGCCGGACATGGCGTTGCGGATACGGCCGCCCATGGCGGCCCGCACCTTGGAGTAGACGAGTTTGTCGAAGAGCTGGTGCTGCATGCGCAGTCCGGCGGACGGGCCCGGGCCGATGCCCCAGGCCTTCTCCTCGATCGCGTCCGCGTACCGCACGGCGATGTCGACGGCCTTCTCGAACGGCCCGGCCTTGCCCTCCTTCTCGGCCTTGCGGCGGGCCGCGTTGAAGACCTTCTCGAAGATGTACGGCACGGCGAGGATGAACGTCGGTTTGAAGGCGACCAGGTCGGGCAGCAGGACGGCCGCGTTGAGCTGCGGCTGGTGGCCGAAGCGGACCCCGCCGCGGATCGCCGCGACCTCGACCATCCGCCCGAAGACATGCGCCAGCGGCAGGAACAGCAGGGTCGCCGCCTCGTCGCCCTTCTTCGAGTGGAAGACGGACTCCCAGGTGTCGATGACCGTGTCCGCCTCGTACATGAAGTTGCCGTGCGAGATGACACAGCCCTTGGGTCTGCCCGTGGTGCCCGAAGTGTAGATGATCGTCGCGGTCGAGTCCGGGGTGACGGCCTGGCGGTGCCGGTGGACCACCTCGTCCTCGATGTGCGCGCCGGCGTCGTACAGCTCCTGCACGGCGCCCGTGTCGAGCTGCCACAGCTGGTGCAGCGCGGGGAGGCGGTCGATGACGGTGGCGATGGTCATCGCGTGGTCCTCGTGCTCGACCATCGCCGCCGAGACCTGCGCGTCGTGCAGCATCCAGAAGCACTGCTCGGCCGACGACGTCGGGTAGATCGGCACCACCTGGGCGCCGATCGTCCACAGCGCGAAGTCGAAGAGTGTCCACTCGTAGCGGGTACGGGACATGATCGCGACCCGGTCGCCGAAGCGGACGCCCTGCGCGAGCAGGCCCTTGGCGAGGGCGAGGACCTCGTCGCGGAACTCGGCGGCGGTCACGTCCCGCCACCTGTCCTGCTCGTCCTTGCGGCCGAGGGAGACATGCAGGGGGTCGTCCTGGGCACGCTGGAAGACGACGTCGGCCAGACCGCCCACCGGCGGTGCCAACGCCAACGGAGGGTTGTTGTACTCGCGCAAACCCCGCTCCCCGCTCCTGTTGGCACTCCCCTACAGCGCCGTGAAAGCTACCCCACCGGGCGGAAGGGCGGGAGGGGGTCGGGAAACGAGCGGTCCGCACGTCCGCACTGGTCAGCGACGGAAAATGCCCGCACAAGGGGAAGGGTCGGACAGAAATCCTTACGGTTCCGTAGGTTTCGGGCCCGTAATCTCCACTGAATCTGTACGACCCGCTTACCCCTGGCGTCCCGATCGCTCCACGTCACCGGTGCGACGCCATCTCCTCCCCGGCCGGTTTCCGCTCGGCGGGCGCGCCGAAGCCGCCGACGTACCGGACGCTTCCGTGCAACTCGTCCTCAACTCCCCCTGCCTCAAAGTAAGTTCAAGATAAATCATGCACAAACCCAAGCACTCGGAGATGGGAATCACAGTGTTCGGCGATCGAATGTGGCTCGTCCAAACCGAAGCCGCAGGGATTTCCCAAAAGATCTTTTCGAAATAATCTTCGGAAGTCCTTCCGGCGAGCCCTCGAAGGGAATATCGAGTTGAAGGCCAAAAACACTCATCGCCGGTCACTGGGACGCCACAGGAAGGTGGTCGTGGCCTTAGCGGCAGCGACGACCCTTCTCGGTGGCGCGCTGTACGCCAACGCCAACGCCGCGTCCGTGGAGACCGACCCGTCCACCGGCGCGTCCGCCTCCGCGTCGGCCCCCGACTCCGCGTCCCCGACCAACCCCGGATCGACCTCCTCGTCCCACCCGTCCACCTCCGCGTCCGCCCCCGAGCCCACGGGCACGGCCGGCACGGGCTCGTCCGTCGCGGACGTGGTCGACGCTGCCGACGCGTTCCTGGACACCCTGGACGACGACCAACAGGCCGACGTACTCCTCGACTTCACCCAGGCAAACGCCACCGCCTGGTCGAACGAGGCATGCGGCGCGACCTGCCGGGTCGGCATCGAGCTGAGCACCCTCAGCGACAAGCAACTCACCGCCGCCAAGGCGGTACTTGAAGCGGCCACGGGCACCGGCACCGACAGCGGTTACGACCAGATCTCCCAGATCCTGGCGGCCGACGACGTCCTCGGCGAGACCGACAGCAGCTACGGCAGCGGCAACTACTACCTCGCCTTCTTGGGCACCCCGAGCACCTCCGGCACCTGGCAACTGCACTTCGGCGGCGACCAGTTGGCCCTGAACATCACCTACAAGGACGGCGAGGTCGTGGGCTCCACCCCGTACTTCGCCGGGGTCGAACCCACCAGCTGGACCGACGACGGCACCACCTACGCACCCCTGGCCGGGATGCACGACGGAGTGGAGGCGATGCTCGAAGGCCTCAGCGACGACGAGCTGTCGGAGGCGGAGCTCTCCGACTCCACCACCGATGTGGTGCTCGGCCCGGACGAGGACGGCGACTTCCCCGACACCAAGGAGGGCCTCGCGGTCAGCGAACTGACCGACGACCAGCAGCAGTTGGTGCTCGACGCCATCACCCCGTGGGTCGAGGCCGCGGACGACACGACCGCCGCGTCCACCCTGAGCACCTACAAGTCGGAGCTCGACGACACCTACATCTCCTACTCCGGCACCACCGCGCTGGACACCGCGGGCGACTACGTCCGCATCGACGGACCCGGCGTCTGGATCGAGTTCTCCGTCAAGGACGGCGTGGTCGACACCGGCCAGCTCAACTACAGCACCGTCTACCGCGATCACGACACCGACTACGGAGGAGAGTTCTCGTTCTCCTGAACCGCCCGCCGGCGACATAATGGGCGGCGCTGCTCATTGCAGCGCCGCCCGCACCCGGGAATTACCGCGCGGTCGGCCGAGGGGGGCAAATCCCTCGGTGCTTTTTGTCGACGCCGGGGTGCAGCCCGGCTTTTTCTCGCACCCTCGCTGAATTGAATTCCGGTATCGGCCAGCTATAAAAAACCGAAACTACGAGCCGCGCCGATGCAGCCGATCCCCGCCCGCCAGAATCGCCGCCGCCAACGCATCCGCCGCCCCCTGCGCCGAGACCCGCCGCCGCCCGTGCACCAGCACGAAATCGACCTCCCCCAACTCCGGCAGCCCCGCCCGCTCCGGCACCCGCACCAACCCCGGCGGCACCAGCCCCCGCGAATGGGCCATCACCCCGAGCCCCGCCCGGGCCGCCGCGATCAGCCCGTTCAGGCTCCCGCTCGTGCACGCGATCCGCCACGCCCGCCCCTGCCGCTCCAGCGCCTCCAGCGCGAGCGCCCGCGTGATGCCCGGCGGCGGATAGACGATCAGCGGCACCGGACGATCCGCGTCCAGGCGGAGCCGTTCCGCGCCGATCCACACCAATTTGTCGTGCCAGACCAGTTCGCCCCGCGGGTCCTCGGCGCGGCGCTTCGCCAGCACCAGGTCCAGCTTCCCGGCGGTGAGCTGCTCGTGCAGCGTGCCGGACAGCTCGACCGTCAGCTCCAGGTCGACCTCGGGATGGTCGGAGCGGAAGCTTTCCAGGATCTCGGGGAGCCGGGTGAGGACGAAGTCCTCGGACGCGCCGAAGCGGAGCCGGCCGCGCAGGCGCGTACCGGTGAAGAACGCCGATGCCTGCTCCTGCACCTCCAGGATCCGGCGCGCGAAGCCGAGCATCGCCTCCCCGTCCTCCGTCAGCTCCACGGAGTGGGTGTCCCGGGTGAACAGCTGCCGCCCCGTCGCGTCCTCCAGCCGCCGCACATGTTGGCTCACCGTGGACTGGCGCAGCCCGAGCCGCCGGGCAGCCTGCGTGAAACTCAGCGTCTGGGACACCGCGAGAAAAGTACGCAGGTGAGAGAGGTCGTACATGGCATACACCATGGCATACACGGTATCCGGCTATCGCGAAACGTGATGACAGTCAGAGCGGTATGACGGATTCCCGATCAAGAGTCCGGAGAGGAGGATGGGGAGGGCACGAGTCCGCGCCGGAAGACGGACCGGACGTACAGCGAGACACGCGAGACAGTGGAGCACAGTGAAACGCCTGCGATGGCCGAGTCGGATGCCGGTCGACCCCTACATCCTGCTGCTGCTCGGGACGGTGGGCCTCGCCGCACTCCTCCCCGCCAGAGGCACGGGCGCCGACGTCGCCTCGGGCGCCTCCACGGCCGCGATCGCCTTCCTCTTCTTCCTCTACGGCGCCCGCCTGTCGACCCATGAGGCACTCGACGGACTCAAGCACTGGCGCCTGCACACCACCGTCCTGGCCTGCACCTTCGTCATCTTCCCGCTGCTCGGCCTGGCCGCCCGCGGCCTCGTCCCGGTGATCCTGACCCACCCCCTCTACCAGGGGCTGCTCTTCCTCACCCTCGTCCCGTCGACCGTCCAGTCGTCGATCGCGTTCACCTCGATCGCGCGCGGCAACGTGCCCGCCGCGATCTGCGCGGGCTCCTTCTCCTCGCTCGCCGGCATCGTCATCACCCCGCTGCTCGCGGCGGCGCTGCTCGGCAACAGCGGCGGTGGCTTCTCCGCCGACTCGCTCGTCAAGATCATGCTGCAACTCCTGGTGCCGTTCCTGGCCGGGCAGGTGCTGCGGCGCTGGATCGGAGGGTTCATCACCCGGCACAAGAAGATCCTCGGCTACGTCGACCGCGCCTCGATCCTCCTCGTCGTCTACACCGCGTTCAGCGAGGGCATGGTCCAGGGCATCTGGCACCAGGTCAGCGCGATCCGCCTCGCCGGACTGCTCGCCGTCGAGGCTGTCGTGCTCGCCGTGATGCTCGCCCTGACCTGGTACGGCGGCAAGGCGCTGCGCTTCGACCGGGAGGACCGGATCGCCATCCAGTTCGCCGGCTCGAAGAAGTCCCTCGCCTCCGGACTCCCCATGGCCAGCGTCCTGTTCGGTGCCCACGCCTCCCTCGCGGTGCTGCCGCTGATGCTCTTCCACCAGATGCAGTTGATGGTGTGCGCGGTCATCGCCAAGCGCCGCGCCCGCGACCCGCTGCCCGAGGTCACCGGGACGGCGGCGGCCCCAACCGCAGCGTCACGAACCGCGGTCGGTACAGCGACACGTTCCGGCTGAGGTTCCAGGCGGCCGAAGTGGCCGTCGCGTCCAGCCAGTTGACGTCGTAGCTGAGGACGATCCGGTCGTCGTCGCCCAACTCTGCGTGTACCTGCGGGTTGTACGCGGCGACCTGTCCCTGCGGCAGCGGCGGGCTGAAACTCCTGGTCGGCCCGTGCCACGGCCCGGTCGGCGAACAGGCCCAGTACGAGGTGACGGTGGTGAGCCCCCGGCTCCCCGCGGCCATCGTGAACAGGATGTACGTCCCACCGTCCCGCACCACCGAGAACGCGCTGCCCACGCCTGTGTGTTGGCCATCGCCGAGCACCGGCCGAGGCCCCGCCCGGGCCGTCCACGCCGAGCCGTCCCAGTACTCCCAGGCACCGGGCTCCGCGAGCCGCCCCTCCGGCACCCGGGCCACATACGCCGAGGAGGTCGGCCGGGCCGCGGCCTGGGCGTCGTTCCCGCCGAAGACGTACGTCCAGCCGCCCGCCGTGACCAGCGTCGTCCCGAACTGCACACGCCGGGACGGGTCTTGGACGAGCTGCTGGTCGAAGACCTTCACGATCGACTCCACCCGCAGGTCCGGCAGCGACAGCGTGGCGACCTCGGTCGCGGTCGGTACACCGTAGATCCACGGGTACGCTCCGGCGGTTCGCGTCCACAGCAGCACCCGTACGACCGACTCGACCGAGCCGGGGGAGCGGGGCTCGACGCGGGCCGCGACCGGCCAACGCCACTCGTTCGGGGCGGGATCGGGGAACAGCGGTGCGGGGAGCGTGAGTTGGGGATGCCCGTCGCTCATCACCACGGCCGAGTTGCGCACCAGCGGCGCGGTGGTGTCCCGCCAGGCGTACGACTCGCCGACCGGGTTGGGCGGGCGGTGCACCTGGCCGAGATAGGTGTCGGAGAACAGCCACAGCACCCGGCCGTCCGGCAGCCGCACCGAGTGGGTGCCGTCGCCGCCGGTCCAGTCGTCGGCGCGGGACTCGTCGTCGCCGTACGCGGCAAAGGAGTTGGTCAGCTTCGCGTCCGCCGACCAGGAGCGCACCGTACGAGCCGTGCACGCGCCGCCGCCCTCCCCGTGGCGGTCCTTGGGGAGGGCGGTGAGCAGCACGGCCGCGAGAACCAGGGTCAGCAGCAGGCCGACCCCGGCTCCCCTCCGCTGTCGTGCTCGTCGGTCCTCGGGCACGCCCGGGACGTTAGTGGCTGGCGCTCACATGGTCCATGGGCAGCCACAGGACGGTCCCGGCGGTGGCGGGATGCGGCGCGGCCAGTTCGTCGTCCGGCAACAGCCGGTCCCAGACGTGGACTTCGTCGATCGACCCGGTCAAGTACTGCAAGCTGTCGACGCGTTGGCCGATGTGCACCCCGAACGGCGAGTTGCGGCTGACGGAGCCCACGACGTCCGCCGTGCTCACCGCCGCACCGTCGACGGCCAGCGTCAACTGCCCACCACCGCGCCGCAGTACGGCGTGATGCCACTGGCCGTCGTTGTAGGCGCCGGCGGTGACCACGGACGTGGTGTGGACGGCCGTCGCCCCGTCCCGGGTGGTGATCAGCGCCCGGACATGGTTGCCCGCGGGCTCACCGCGCAGCCAGACCTGCGGCTGGGTGGTGCCGACCCCGCCCATCCACAGGAACGGCTGATCGCCGGTCGTGGCGGTGTACCGGAACCAGAGGGACACCGTGAAGTCCCTTGTTCCCAGGGGTAGTCGGTCGCTGTACGGCAGGCGTACCGCGTCGTCGACGCCGTCGAAGGACAGGGCGCCGCCGGACACACCGTCGGTCTCCTGGGCGCCGCCGAGCACGGCCGCTCGTCCGGCGTGCGGGGCGAGGTCGGCGGTCGTCGGGTCAGGGCCTCTACGTGGTTGCAGCCAGGCCTCGTTGAAGCGGGCGAAGCGGATCTCGTCGGTGGCGCTGACGGCGCCGCCCTCGTACAGCAGGCCCACCGTGTCGCCGTCGACGCGCGCCATGTCTGAGTAGCCCGACCAGTCCCTCGTCACGACCGTGCCCCGGTCCACGCTGTCCCAGGTGCGGCCACCGTCGTAGGAGGAGCGGATCATCATGGTCCGGCGGCGGTCGGGGTCCGCGTCGCAGGACAGCAGGATGCGGGAACGGACGCCGAGCGTCGAGCACTGGACCTGCGGGGCGTACAGGTCGGGCAGGTCGCGGAAGGGCGCGGTGAAGCTGTCGCCGCCGTCACGGCTGACCGCCTGGGTGCGGTGCCCGAGGTCGGTGCCGTCCTGTTCGCGCCCGCTCACCAGGACCGAACCGTCGGTGCGTTCGGTCAGCGTCACCTCGGACGGCTTCTGCCGCCAGGTCCCGTCGGCCGCGATCGGATACGAGTCGGTGGCGCCGATCCTCCAGTGGTCGCCGCCGTCGTCGCTCACGATCAGCGCCGCGTTGTTCGCGGTGACCCGACTCCCGTCCCAGGTCTCGGTGTTGACGCCGAACACGAGCCGGCCCTTGTGCCGGCCGCGGGTGAGCTGGATGCCGTGCACGGGGCCGGTGGCGTACCAGGAGTTCCAGGTCGGCGGCAGGATCTCGTCGCTCAGGTCACGCGGCTGCGACCAGGTCAGTCCGTCGTCGTCGCTGTACTGCAGGTGCGGGGTGCGGTCGCAGGGGACCGAGCAACTGGCGCTGTCCGTACGGCCCGTGTTGTACGTCTCGGCGAGCAGGATGCGGCCCGTCTTCCGGTCCACGATGGGTGCCGGGTTGCCGTGCGTGTCGCCGCCGCCGTGGTTGACGACCTCCAGTGGGCTCCAGGTGCGGCCCTTGTCTGTGGAGCGCTTGACGACGATGTCGATGTCGGTGGCGTCACCGCAGTTGAGGATCCGGCCCTCGGCGAACGCGAGCAGTGTGCCGTCGTTCGTCTTCACGATCGCGGGGATGCGGAAGCAGGCGTAGCCCGTGTCCTGGGGAGCTTTGAAGAGGACCTGCTGGTCGAACTCGGGGGCGGGGGCGGTGGTTTGGGCGGCGGTGGCGTGCGCGGGGCTCGGGAGCACGAGCAGCGCGGCCAGGGTGAGTGCGGCGGTGAGGGTGGATCTCAGACGTGCGCGAAGACTCGACGGCATGGTGGTGCTACCTGCCCTTCCTTCGTCTGGACATCCGGACATCCCACGTCCAACGGGCGTGTCACAGACGTTAGTTGGGGCCTCCGGTGCCTCACAAGAAGCGTGCAGCGCTCGTCATCGCGCAACTCCGTTGTGTGCGACTGATGGTGAGTGATCGTCAGGTGGGGACGGGCGCCTCAGGGGCGCAGTACGACCTTGCCGAGGTTGCTCCGCGACTCGATCACCTCGTGCGCCTTCGCCGCCTCCGCCAGCCCGAACTCCCCGTGCACGGCCGGTTTCAGCTCGCCCTCGGCGAACCGCCGCCACAGCTCCTGCCGCCACCGCTCGTACAACTCCGGCCTCCCGCGCGCGATCCGCGCCATCTGGAACCCGATCACGGACTTGGCGCCCACGAGAAGGTCGTACGCCTGGATCGTCCCGCCACCCGAGCTGTACGCCACGAGCCGCCCGCCCGGGACGAGCGCTGCGACGGCCGCGGTGAGCAACTCACCGCCCACCGCGTCGAGTACGTAGTCGACGGGATCGCCCCACTCCGGCCGGTCCAGCCGGTCGTAGGTGATCACCTCGTCGGCGCCCAGCGCGCGTACGAAGTCGCCCTTCGCCGGATCGGACACCGCGCCCACGATCCGCCCGGCACCCCGCGCCTTCGCCAACTGCACTGCCAGATGGCCGACTCCGCTCGCCGCGGCCGTGATCAGCGCGGCCTCGCCCGGTTCGGGGCGGGCCGCGTCCAGCGCGCCCAGGGCCACCAGCCCGCTGCGGACGAGCGCGACCGCGTCGACGGCGGACGCGGTGTCGGGGACGGCGGAGGCCATGGCCTCGTCGAGGACGGCGAAGTCGGCGTACCCGTGCCCGAAGCACAGCCCGGTCACCCGCTCACCGGCCCGAAAACGCGTCACACCTTCCCCTACGGCGGCTACCTCGCCCGCAATCTCGCCGCCGAGCGGGATCGGCTCGGCGGCCTCGGTGACCTTGCGGACGACCGGCAGGGTGACCCCGATCGCCTCGGCGCGGACGAGGAGTTCACCCGGGCCCGGTGCGGGGTCGGGGGCCTCCTCCAGGAACAGCGGGCCGCCGGTGGACTCGTACCGGACGCGACGCATCGCACCTCCAGGGAGCGGTGGTGGTGGGTGGAAATCGTTGGGAGTCCCTATGGTATTCACGATTTCATTGGGAAGTCCAACGACTTTTCGCTAGGCTGCCCGCATGGCCGAAGCACCCCGTCCCGCACTCCGCACTGCTCCTCTCCCCGAGATCCGCTCGCTCCCCAGCTGGCTGCTGGGCCGAGCCGCCGCCCGTGGTCGGGCCCTTGTCGCCGACGCGCTGGCCGCCGAGGGGCTGAAGATGTGGCATCACGTGGTGCTCTCCGCCGTCCGCGACCTCGAGCCCGTCGCCCAGGCCGGCCTCGGTCGTGGTGTCGGGCTCGACCCCAAGGATCTGGTCGGCGTGCTGAACGACCTCCAGTCCGCCGGCCTGGTCGTACGCGAGCCGGACGCGAAGGACCGCCGTAAGAACGCGGTGTCGCTGACGACCGAGGGCGCGCGGCTGCTGAAGCGCTGCGAGAAGGCGGCCCGCGCGGCCAACGAGGAACTCCTCGCCCCACTGTCGGCGGCCGAACGCGACCAGTTCATGGGCCTGTTGATCCGGATTTCCGGTACGGACGGCTGACGGGGGCTAACGTTCCGTCATGACCCCACCCCAGACCCACGAACCCCGGCTCGCCCTCGACCCCGAGCGCACCGCCCTGGTCCTCGTCGACCTCATGGACCGCGTCGTCGCGTTGCCGCTCGAACCGTACAAGGGTCCCGAAGTCCGCGCGGTGGCCGAGGAGTTGGCTGGTGTCTTCCGGTCCGCCGGTGCGCTCGTCGTGCTGATCCGGGTCGAACGTCCCGGCATCGCCGAGCAGCCCGCCGGCAGTGGACTCGCCGACGGGCTTTTGCGGGAAGGGGACTTGGAGATCGTGAAGGGGACGATCGGGGGCTTCCAGGGCACGGGACTTGAGGAGCGGCTGCGTGAACGGGGCGTCGACACCTTGGTGTTCGGCGGGATCGCCACCAACCTCGGTGTGGAGTCCACCGCGCGTGCCGCCGGCGACCTCGGCCACGAGCTCGTCTTCGTCGAGGACGCCATGAGCGCGCTCACCGCGGCCGAGCATCAGGCGTCGGTCAGGCTTGACTTCCCGCGACTGGGGTCGGTGGTGGCGGCGGGGGAGGTGCGGTTCGGGGCGGGTGGGTGAGGTGGGTCGCTGAGGGGGGCTTCGTGCCGGGTGGCTCCCAGGTGTGCTTCATGCCGGGCTGCTGACCTGGGCGGGCGGAGTGGTCAGACGAGGACGGTGTCGCCGTACACGACCATGCTGCCGACTGCCGACTGCCGACTGCCGACTGCCGACTGCCGACTGCCGACTGCCGACTGCCGACTGCCGACTGCCGACTGCCGACTGCGGACTGCGGACTGCCGACTGTCGGCTCGTCGGCTCGTTGGCTCGTTGGCTCGTTGGCAAGCGGGACCTCGTGCCGGCCGGCCTCGACGGCGAGACCTGGCTGCGGTACGCCGATCCCGACCTCGTCCCCGACTCCGTCCCCGTCGCCAAGCAGTGCTCCCGCCCCGACAGCACCTACGTCCTCGTGACCGACGCCGAACTCGACGAGGTTGTTCGCGGAAGGCTGAGGCGGGGCCCCTGCGGCGCAGGGGGCGCTCCCCGCCGGTCGGGGCCCCGCCGCCGTGACGCGGGGCGGGGATTTTTCAGCCCTGGGCGGCCGGGGCCCGCAGGGCGATGCGGTCCTCGCCCGCGTACACGTTCATGTTGCTGCCCCGCAGGAAACCCACCAGGGTCAGGCCCGTCTCCGCCGCCAGGTCCACGGCGAGCGACGAGGGTGCCGACACCGCCGCCAGCACCGGGATCCCCGCCATCACCGCCTTCTGCGCCAGCTCGAAGGAGGCTCGGCCCGACACCAGCAGGATCACCCGGGACAGCGGCAGGTCCCCGTTCTGCAGGGCGCGGCCGACCAGCTTGTCGACCGCGTTGTGCCGGCCCACGTCCTCCCGGATGTCCAGCAGCTCGCCCTCTTCGCTGAACAGGGCCGCCGCGTGCAGACCCCCGGTCCGGTCGAAGACCCGCTGGGCCGCGCGCAGCCGGTCGGGGAGGCTCGCGAGGAGCGCGGGCTCGACACGGACCGGGGGGGTGTCGGCGATGGGCCAGCGAGCCGTCGTACGGACCGCGTCCAGACTCGCCTTGCCGCACAGACCGCACGAGGACGTCGTATACACGTTCCGCTCCAACGTGATGTCGGGCATCACGACGTCCGGCGCGGTCCGTACGTCCACCACGTTGTACGAGTTCGAGCCGTCTACGGTCGCCCCCGCGCAGTACACGATGTTCTGCAGATCGTATGCGTTGGCCAGTACGCCTTCGCTGACCAGGAACCCGGCCGCGAGTGCGAAGTCGTCCCCGGGGGTGCGCATGGTGATCGCGAGCGGCTTGCCGTTGAGCCGGATCTCCAGGGGTTCCTCGGCGACGAGGGTGTCCGGGCGGCTGGAGACCACGCCGTCCCGGATCCGGATCACCTTGCGTCGTTCCGTGACTCGTCCCATGTCCTGATCAGCCCCGGTTCTGTACGTGCTGGTGGCCGAAACGGCCCTTGCTGCGGAGGGTGCCGTGGGCCACCGGACCGTCGGGCGGCGAGGTGACCTCCACGCCCCCATTGTCCTGCACATACGGAGGGAGGCCGAGGCGCACTCCGCGGACACCCCGTCTCCTCATGCGGCGCTCCGCAGCGCGAGCAGGTCCGAGATGGCGTGCACGGTGCGCAGGGTGGGCACCTCCACGCCGGTGATCTCCGCCAACTCGACCACCGCCGCGAGGAGTACGTCGAGTTCGAGCGGCTTGCCGCGCTCCAGGTCCTGGAGCGTCGAGGTGCGGTGGTCACCGACGCGTTCCGCGCCCGCGAGCCGCCGTTCGATGGAGACACCGACCTCGCAGCCCAGGGCCTCGGCGACGGACAGCGTCTCGGTCATCATGATCTCGATGACCTTGCGGGTGCCGCCGTGCAGACACATCTGCCGCATGGTGGCGCGGGCGAGCGCGCTGATCGGGTTGAAGGAGATGTTGCCGAGCAGCTTGAGCCAGATGTCGTTGCGCAGATCCGGCTCCACCGGGCACTTCAGCCCGCCGGCCTGCATGGCCTCGCTCAGCGCCAGACAGCGTGTCGAGATGCTGCGATCGGGCTCGCCGATGGAGAACCGGGTGCCTTCGAGATGGCGCACAACTCCCGGTCCTGCCAGCTCGGTTGCCGCGTAGACGACACAACCGACGGCCCGTTCGGGCGCGAGCACCGCACTGACCGCGCCGTCCGGGTCCACGCTCTCGACGCGCTGCCCGTCGTAGGGGCCGCCGTGCGCGTGGAAGTACCACCAGGGGATGCCGTTCTGGGCGGCGACGACCGCCGTGGTGTCGTGCAACAGGGGCTCGATCAGCGGCCCGCACGCCGCGTACGAGTTGGCCTTCAGGCCGAGCAGGACGAAGTCGACCGGGCCGATCTCTGCCGGATCGTCGGTGGCATGCGCGCGGGCGGTGAAGTCGCCGCGCGGGCTGAGTACTTGGACGCCGTGCTGCCTCATGGCCGCGAGATGCGGTCCACGGGCGACGAGATGCACATCGGCGCCCGCACGGTGCAGCGCGGCGCCGACATAGGCACCGATCGCACCGGCGCCGAGGACTGCGACTTTCACTGGAGACTCTCCGTTCGGTCGAGGGAGTACCGCGGAGGTGGATGCCGAATAGTGTCGACGAAATATTGTCTACAGTATGGAAGGTGTGCCAGCAAGGGTACGGACAGAGGCTGTGCCCGTCTATTGGGGAACGGGCCCCTTCCCGAAAGACGGAGGCCACGGCGTGAGTGAATAGGAGAATGCTCTTCGACTTCACGCACGACCATGAAGGTGAACAGCTCAGCGGTGTGTACGGAGGTGATCCTTCCGGGGCCACCGCTGTGGTGCTGCACGGCGCGGGTACCAGCAGCACGGAGCGACTGCTGCCACTGGTACGGGAGTTCGTGGCCCGCGGCTGTCGCGGGATCGCCTTCGACTTCTCCGGGCACGGCGAAAGCACGGGAAAGCTCGCCGAGTTGAGCCTGCGGCGACGGTTCGAGCAGGCCGTGGCGGTGATCGACGCGTACGCGGGGGCGGACGGGCCGCTGGTCCTGGTCGGATTCAGCATGAGCGGGCAGACGGTGGCCGATCTCGTCCGGCACTACGGGGATCGCGTCGCGGCGCTGGGGCTGTGCGCGCCCGCCGTCTACACCGCCGAGGCCTGGGACGTGCCCTTCGAGGACGGGAACGGCCGGTTCAGCGAGCTCATCCGGCAACCGGACAGCTGGCGGGAGGCCCCCGCGCTCCAGGTGCTGCGCGCGTACGAGGGCCGGGCGGTGCTCGCCGTGCCGGGCACCGACGCGGTGATCCCGCCCGCGGTGACCGAGTCCGTCCAGGACGCGCTGGCCGCACGCGCCCAGTACACCCGCTTCGAACTTCCGGAAGCGCAGCACCAGTTGGGAATGTGGTTCCGCGAACACGGCGAGGACCGGCGGGAGTTCGTGGAGGCGGTGCTGACCGCCCTCGACGACCGTGGCTGGACGGCCACGCGCACCTGGGTGGCCAAGCAGCTCGGCGACGGCCGCGCGGTCGCCGACATGCGCCCTCTGTACGGTGGTTGGAGCTCCCAGATGCGCCGGCTGTCGCTCGACGACGGCACGGACCTCGTCCAACGGACCTTCGTGAAGCCGTTCTTCCGCCACCACGGGCCCGGGCTGCTGGCCCGCGAGGCGTCCGTCCTGACGCTGCTCGCCGGGCAGGAAGGCATCCCCGCTCCCGAATTGGTCGCCGTGGACGCCACGGCCGAACACTGCGACCACCCCACCCTGTTGATGTCCGCGCTGCCCGGCCGGGTCCGCGTGGACGGCGACGACCTCGACCGGCGCCTGGACCTGTTCGCGGCCCAACTCGTCCGCGTCCACGGCGTCGTACCGGACGAAAGACCGCGCACGTACCAGGCGTGGACCTCCGCGGAGCGCGTCCGCACCCCGGACGGCGCCCTGTGGGAGCGGGCCGTGGACGTGATCCGCCGCGACCCGCCGCCGTACGAAGGCCGCTTTCTGCACCGCGACTTCCACCCCGGGAACGTGCTCTTCACCGGAGCCGGGCGGGAGGTGCGGATCACCGGTGTCGTGGACTGGGTCGAGACCTCGTGGGGCCCCGCCGATCTCGACGTGGCACACTGCTCGACCGCGCTCGCCCTGCTGCACGGACCGGAGCACGGCCTGGACTTCCGCGAACGGTACGAGGCACACGGCGGCCGCCAACTCGCCGACGACTCCGACCACTTGTACTGGCGGCTGCTCGACGCCCTGCACTACTGCCCCGACGCGGCGAAACTGGCCGGACCATGGCGCGACCTGGGCCGGGACGATCTCACGTCCGAAGTGCTGGCGGAACGGCTGGAGGCCTACGTGGACGGACTGCTGCGGCGATACGACTGACCGGCCCTGGACCACTCGCCCGACACCGACCCGCTCCTACGGCGGGCCAGTGATCACTGGGGTCCCCGCAACTCCAGGACGCGATCAACCGTCAGCCCGACGGCTCGACCGGCCTGCACCCCAACACGATTGCGGGCGAAGGCGCTAGCGTCGAGCCATGATCGTATGGCTCAACGGTACCCACGGCGCGGGCAAGACGACCACCGGTCCGCTCGTGCAGCAACTGCTCCCGGGTTCACGGGTGTTCGACGCCGAGAAGGTCGGCGAGACGCTCATGGACATCACGCCGGGGCTGCCCGCGACGGACAACTTCCAGCACTGGCCGCCGTGGCGGCCACTCGTCGTCGAGACCGCCCGCCGCGTGCTCGACTACACCGGCGGCACCCTGGTGATGCCCATGACGGTCCTGGTCCAGGAGTACTGGCGCGAGATCAGCACGGGTCTCGCCCAACACGCCATCCCCGTACGGCACTTCGTCCTCCACGCCGACCAGGACACCCTCCGCGGGCGTATCGAGGGGGACAGCGTGATGGGCCCCTCCACCTTCCGACTCGCCTACCTGGAGCCCTACGCCGAGGCGGCCCGTACCTGGCTGCACCGTGAAGCCGAGGTCGTCGACACCACGCACCTCACCCCTGCCCAGGCCGCGCAGCGCATCGCGGAGTCCGTCCAAGGCTGAGGCCGGCCCGCCACACGAGAACCGGCGCGGGAACGGGAGTTGGAACTTTGCGCCGACCGTTCGGCGCACTCTGCATACCGCTCATCGCATACGGTCGACGCGCCGCCTTCTCAACTCCCTTGCCACTCCCTACCGTCCGGGATCATGAGTCCCCCAGTCGCACCCCCGGCGTGGAGCCGCTGGCTGGTTCCGCCCGCCGCTCTCTCGGTGCACCTCTCCATCGGCCAGGCCTACGCCTGGAGCGTCTTCAAGCCGCCGCTCGAATCCTCACTCAACCTCAGCGGCACGCAGAGCGCGCTGCCTTTCCAGCTCGCCATCGTCATGCTCGGCCTGTCGGCCGCGTTCGGCGGCACCCTCGTCGAACGCAACGGGCCGCGCTGGGCGATGACCGTCGCCCTCGTCTGCTTCTCCTCCGGCTTCCTGATCTCCGCGCTGGGCGCGGAGACGAAGCAGTTCTGGCTGATCGTCCTCGGCTACGGCTTCGTCGGCGGGATCGGCCTCGGCATCGGCTACATCTCACCGGTCTCGACCCTGATCAAGTGGTTCCCGGACCGCCCCGGCATGGCCACCGGCATCGCCATCATGGGCTTCGGCGGCGGCGCGCTCATCGCCTCCCCGTGGTCGGCCCAGATGCTGAAGTCTTTCGGCTCCGACAACACCGGCATCGCCGAGTCGTTCCTTGTACTCGGTCTTTCGTATGCAGTCTTCATGACCCTCGGCGTACTGCTCGTGCGGGTACCGCGCACCGAGAAGCCGGTGGAGAACGCACCCAGCGTCCTCTCCGGCGTGCAGGTCTCCGCCAACAGCGCCGTACGCACCCCCCAGTTCTGGTGCCTGTGGGTCGTCCTGTGCATGAACGTGACGGCGGGCATCGGCATCCTGGAGAAGGCCGCTCCGATGATCACGGACTTCTTCGCGGACACCTCCACCCCCGTCACGGTGTCGGCCGCCGCCGGCTTCGTCGCGCTGCTCTCCGCGGCCAACATGGCGGGCCGTATCGGCTGGTCCTCGACCTCCGACCTGATCGGACGCAAGAACATCTACCGCGTCTACCTCGGCGTCGGCGCGGTCATGTACGCGCTCATCGCACTGTTCGGCGATTCCTCGAAACCGCTGTTCATCCTGTGCGCGCTGGTCATCCTCTCCTTCTACGGCGGCGGCTTCGCGACCGTGCCCGCCTACCTGAAGGACCTCTTCGGCACCTACCAGGTCGGCGCGATCCACGGCCGGCTGCTCACCGCCTGGTCCCTGGCCGGTGTCCTCGGCCCGCTGATCGTGAACTGGATCGCCGACCACCAGAAGGACGCCGGAAAACACGGCGCCGCCCTCTACGACACCTCCTTCGTCATCATGATCGGGCTGCTCGTCATCGGCTTCGTCGCCAACGAACTCGTCCGCCCCGTCAACGCCCGCCACCACATCCCCGCCCCGAGGGAGGCCGCCGATGTCGAACGACAGCAGTCAGAATCCGCCTGACCGACGGCCGCTCATCGCCTTCGCCTGGCTCTGGGTGGGCGCACCACTCGTGTACGGCCTGTACGAACTCGTCCTCAAGGCGAAGCAGCTGTTCACCGGCTGAATGTTCGGGCGACACCGTCAATCACAGGATGGATGACAGAAGCCGACAACCTGGACGGTAGTTTCCTGTGGCATCACCTGCCGTCGTACCCGCGAGTCACTGGCAAGACTGGTGGATCCCGCTACCCAAGGCAACGAGGGGGACCCCCCATGAACGGCACGCGGATCGCCGCCGTCGGCCACTACCAGCCCGCCAAGGTACTCACCAATGAGGACCTGGCGGGCATGGTC
Organism: Streptomyces prunicolor; assembly: GCF_045162825.1. Lineage (NCBI taxonomy): Bacteria > Bacillati > Actinomycetota > Actinomycetes > Kitasatosporales > Streptomycetaceae > Streptomyces > Streptomyces prunicolor. The sequence goes on from NZ_CP108676.1 coordinate 9,090,398, forward strand.
GACACGAGTCACGAGTGGATCACCTCCCGGGTGGGCATCAAGACCCGCCACATCGCCGGGCCAGACGAACCCGTCGACGAGCTGGCCGCGCACGCCGCCGCCAAGGCCCTCGCGGCCGCGGGCCTGACGCCCGGGGACATCGACCTGGTCCTCGTCGCCACCTCTACGGCCATCGACCGCTCCCCGAACATGGCCGCGCGCGTCGCCGCCCGCCTCGGCATCCCGTCGCCCGCGGCCATGGACATCAACGTCGTGTGCGCCGGCTTCACCCACGCCCTGGCCACCGCCGACCACACCGTGCGCGCGGGAGCGGCCACCCGGGCCCTGGTCATCGGCGCCGACAAGATGTCCGAGGTCACCGACTGGACCGACCGTACGACCTGCGTCCTCGTCGGTGACGGAGCGGGGGCCGCCGTCGTCGAGGCCTCCGACGAACCCGGCATCGGACCGGTGCTGTGGGGTTCCGTGCCCGAGATGGGGCACGCGGTACGGATCGAGGGCACGCCCCCGCGGTTCGCGCAGGAGGGCCAGAGCGTCTACCGCTGGGCCACCACCCAGCTCCCGCCGATCGCCCGCAAGGCCTGCGAGAAGGCCGGCCTGACCCCCGCCGACCTCGCCGGTGTCGTCCTCCACCAGGCGAACCTGCGCATCATCGAGCCCCTCGCCGAGAAGATCGGCGCCGTCAACGCGGTCGTCGCCCGCGATGTCGTCCAATCGGGCAACACCTCGGCCGCCAGCATCCCGCTCGCGTTCTCGAAACTCGTCGAACAGGGTGCCGTCCGCACCGGCGACCCCGTCCTGCTGTTCGGCTTCGGCGGCAATCTGTCGTACGCCGGCCAGGTCGTCCGGTGCCCATGACCTGCGCACACGCATGAATATCGCTCCGGATGTGACGAGGTCGACTCCCACACCCCCTGGCTACTGTGCGCCGTAGACTGTAGACGAAAGACAATCGATACTTGGTCGTACGGCCACTGACTACTGTCTACTGTCCGCTGTGTACAAAATGCCGGTGATTCCCAGGAGGGGGACCGCGATGTTGTCGCAAGGACTGCCGCAGGGGGCGGTGCCCAAGCTCGAACGCCCGGGCCCGCTGCGTGACCGCGTCTACGAGGCGCTGCTGGAACTCATCACCACGCGCGCCCTGCGGCCCGGCCAGCATCTCGTCGAGAGCGAACTCGCCGGGCACCTGGGGGTGTCCCGGCAGCCGGTGCGGGAGGCGTTGCAACGGCTCAACACCGAGGGCTGGGTCGATCTACGGCCCGCCCAGGGCGCGTTCGTGCACGAGCCGACGGAGGAGGAGGCCGACCAACTCCTCACCGTACGAACGCTGTTGGAGGCCGAGGCCGCCCGGCTCGCCGCCGTCAACGCGGGCAAGGCGGGCATCGCCGTCCTGGAGGAGCTGTGCGCGGAGGGTGAGCGCGCCGTCGACGCCGACGACGTGGACGCCGCCGTCGCCATGAACGCCCGCTTCCACGCGAAGATCATGGAGCTGGCCGGCAACGCCGTCCTCGCCGAACTCGCCGCGCAGGTCGACCGCCGGGTCCGCTGGTACTACACGCCGGTGGCCCGGCAGCGCGGCCTGACGTCCTGGGTCGAGCACCGCCTTCTGATCGACGCGATCGCCGCCCGCGACGAACTGCGCGCCGGCCTGCTGATGCGCGAACACACCGAGCACACCCGGCGGTCGTATCACGAGCGCGACAAGTCCTGAGCCGCACGGGCCTCCTGACGCACCGACAGACACGAAGGCGATGGCCCTCCCGTCCCGGGGAGGGCCATCAGGCGTGTCCAGGTCTGCTACCGAGTCGTCCGAACTGTCAGGCCGCTGGCTGGGGTTGTGGAACCTGGGCCAACTTCCGGTCCCCGCGCCCCGGTTGACGTAGTAGCAACGCGATCGCCGCCGCCACCATCGAGACGCCGCCCGCCAGCGCGTACGCGCCGTTGTAGCCCCAGGCCGCCACGACCATCGAGCCGAGACCGCCGCCGAAGAGGCCGCTGACGAGCTTGCCGCTGTACACCAGGCCGTAGTTGGTGGCGTTGAAGTTCTCGCCGAAGTAGTCCGGGGTCAGCGCGGCGAACATCGGGTAGAACGCGCCGCCGCCGAAACCGGAGAGGAAGGCGAAGAACAGGAACAGCCACTCACTGCGCAGATGCCCGGCCCAGATCACCCCGAACTGGGCCAGGCCCAGGACCAGAATGACGAAGACCAGGGTGAGTTTGCGGCCCCATAGGTCGGACAGCCAGCCGACGACCGCACGGCCGATGCCGTTGATGACGGCCATGATGCCCATCGAGGAGGCCGCCACCAGCGGGCCGAAGCCCACGTCCTTGGCGAAGTCGACCTGGAAGGAGATCCCGAAGATCGACACCCCCGCGGTCAGCACGATGGACAGCCACATCAGCGGCAGCATGCCGGTACGGATGGCCTCCTTGGGCGTGAACTGCCGTACAGCAGGGGGGTTCTTGGCGAGGCTCGTCGCGCTCTTGCCGCTGCCGCCGTAGGTCAGCGGGTCGATGTCGGCGGGCCACCAGTTCTTCGGCGGGTCCTTGAAGAAGAACGCGCACCCGAACACCACGACCAGGATGTAACAGCCGATCAGATCCAGGACCCGGTGGTAATTCCCAGTGTCGAAGGCGTAGTTGAAGATGAAGATGAACGGCAGCGAACCGTACGCGAAGCCGCCGTTGACGAACCCGGTGCGGGCGCCCCGCCGTTCGGGGAACCACTTGCCGACCATGTTGATGCAGGTCGCGTAGACCAGCCCGGCACCGACACCGCCGATCACGCCGAAGCCGATGATCGCCAGCCACACGTTGTCCAGGTGGGACAGTGCGAGGAAACCGAGCACGCACAGCACCGAGCCGACGTACATCGCCTTGCGGGCCGTCAGGATGCCCTTCTCGCGCATCCAGCCTGCCGGGAAGGCGATGCCGGCCTGGAAGAAGACCCAAATGCTCAGGATCCAGAAGGTGTTGCTCTGCGTCCAGCCGTGCGCGCTGGACAGGGTGTCCTCCGCGGAGCCGTACGCGTACTCGAAGACACTGATCGCCATCATGGCGATCCATGGCAGATAGATCATGATCTTGCGGGAGTGGCCGAGGATGTCGCGGTCGGTCTCGCCGACGCGGTAGACGCGGCCGTGGGCGTCGGTCACTTCACGGTAGGGACGGTTCGCGGCGCCGGATTCGTTCGTGGTGATGGGATCTGCGGTCATGTCACGCCATCTCCTCGCCGAGCGGGTGCGGATTGGGCACGATGCGCCGGGCGTCGGGCCTGCCCGGAGCCTTGAGGAAGAGCGCCAGCACCGCGGAGGCCAGGCCCACCGAACCGGCCAGGACGAACGCGCCGTGGTAGTCCCACTCACCGACGACGACCGCGCCCAGACCGGAGCCGACGAGCCCCGAGATCAGCTTCGAGCTGTAGACCATCCCGTAGTTGCTGGCGTTGTTGTTCTCACCGAAGTAGTCGGCCGTCATGGCCGCGAACAGCGGGAAGATCGCCCCGCCGCCGAAACCCGAGACCATGGAGCAGAACAGGAAGAACGGCATGCTGCCCATCTGGCCCGAGACCAGCACCCCGAACTGGGCCGTGCCGAGCACGAGGCACACGATGATCAGTGTGTGGCGGCGGCCGAAGCGGTCGGAGATCCAGCCGATGACACCGCGCCCGGTGCCGTTCACGATCGCCTTCAGGGACATCGCCGTGGCCACGATGCCGCCCGCGAAGCCCATGTCCTTGCCGAACGGCACCTGGAAGGCGATGCCGAAGATGTTGATGCCGGCCGTGCACAGCAGACAGAACCACATCATCCAGAGCACGGGGGTACGGGCGGCCTCCTTGGGTGTGTACTGCTTGATCGCCGGTGGGTTCTTCTCCAACGCCCGCCGGATCCTGGGGTCTTGGGCCGCCTTGAGCGGATCGACGTGCGCGGGCCACCAGTTCTTCGGCGGATCACGGAAGAACCAGCCCGCCGACGCCACCACCAGACACAGGCCTACGCCGACCAGGCTCAGCAGCACCTCGTAGTTGCCGAGGTCGAGCACGGAGGTGAAGAGGAACACGAACGGCACCGACCCGTAGGCGAATCCGCCGTTCACGAAGCCCGTCTTGCCGCCCTTGCGCTCCGGATACCACTTGCCGACCATGTTCACGCACGTCGCATACACAAGACCGGCGCCGATACCGCTGCACATGCCGAAGCCGAAGTAGGCGACGAGCACGTTCGGCGCGAACGCGAGCGCCAGATAGCCCAGCAGAGTGCCGAGCGCGCCGATCAACATGGCCGTACGGGCGGGGAGTCGGCCGCTCTCCCGCAACCGCCCGGCCGGGAAGGCCACGGCCGCCTGGAAGAACACCCAGACGCCCATCAGCCAGAAGATGTGTCCACTGCTCCACAGATGCGCGTCGTGGAGCGTGTCCTCCGCCGACGTGAACGCGTACTCGGCGGAGCTGATGCCCATCATGCCCACCCAGGGCAGGACGACCATCCACTTGCGTGCCCGGCCCATGATGTCGACATCGGACTCACCGATGCGGTACACGCGGCCGTGACGGTCCGTCACCTCCCTGTAGGGGGCGGACGTTTGGTAGTCCGTTCTTGCCATCGCTCAGTGCCCCTTGCGTCGAAAGTCTGGCCAGCGCCCCCTGTCCAATGCCTTTCGCGTGCGCACGGGTCCCCGGGGTCGGCCGACCGCACTGTCGGCCGACCCCGCGTCGACTCACGTCATGAACCACCGCCCAACAGCCCTGCCGCACGCGCCCATTGGTACTTCGCGCCCAGCACCGCCACCGGCTTCTCCGTCGTGTACGGGTACGCCACGACCCCGCGCTCGTACAGGTACTGGCAGGCCTCCTCGACCTCCACGTCACCCGCGAGCGAGGCCACCACCGGCTTCTCGATGCCGCGTTCCTTGAACTCGGCGACCACGCGCGCGGTGAGCTCGGCGAAGACCATCGGGGGAGTGACGATGGTGTGCCAGTAACCGAGCACCAGCGCGTGGATGCGCGGGTCCTCCAAGCCGAGTCGAATCGTCGCCTCGTACGTCGACGGCGGCTCGCCCCCGGTGATGTCGACCGGGTTGCCCGCGGCCCCGAAGGGCGGGATGAACTCCCGGAAGGACGCGTCCAGATCGGGCGGAATCTCCATCAGGGAAAGGCCGTTGTCGGTCACCGCGTCGGAGAGCAGCACACCGCTGCCGCCGGCGCCGGTGATGATAACGACGTTGTCTCCCTGGGGAGTTGGCAGTACGGGCAGACCGCGCGCGTACTCCAGCATGTCGTTGAGCCCCGGGGCGCGGATGACACCGGCCTGCTTCAGGATGTCGCCGTACACGGCGTCGTCGCCGGCCAGCGCGCCCGTGTGAGAGCCGGCGGCCTTGGCGCCCGCCGCCGTACGACCAGCCTTCAGCACTACAACTGGCTTGAGGGGTACGGTCTTTCGGGCTGCCTCGACGAAGGCGCGGCCGTCCTTGAGGTCCTCCAGGTGCATCGCGATGCACTCGGTGTGCGGGTCCTCACCGAACCAGGTCAGCAGGTCGTCCTCGTCCAGGTCCGACTTGTTGCCGAGCCCGACGATCGCCGACACCCCGGTCTTCGTGGTCCGCGCGAACCCCAGGATGGCCATCCCGATGCCACCGGACTGCGAGGTCAGCGCCACCCCGCCCTTCACGTCGTACGGCGTGCAGAACGTGGCGCACAGGTCCTGCCAGGTCGAGTAGTAGCCGTAGATGTTCGGTCCGAGAAGGCGGACGCCGTAGCGCTCGGCGATCGCCACGATCTCGTCCTGGAGCGCGACTTCGCCGGTCTCGGCGAACCCGGAGGGGATGAGGACGGCGTTGGGGATGTTCTTGCGTCCCACCTCCTCCAGTGCCGCTGCCACGAACTTGGCGGGAATGGCGAAGACGGCCACATCCACCTCACCGGGAACGTCCGTGACACTCTTGTACGCCTTGCGGCCGAGGATGTCATCGGCCTTGGGGTTCACGGGATGGATCTCCCCGGCGAAGCCGCCGTCGACGAGGTTGCGCATCACCGAATTGCCGATCTTGCCCTGCTCGTTCGAGGCACCGATCACGGCGACCGAGTTCGGCTCCATGAGGCGGCGCATGGTCGTCAGGATTTCGTCGCGTGTATACCGTCGACGGGCTACCGGTTGCGATTCGGCGAGGATGACGCGGATGTCGGCCGCGACCGCACCCTCCGGTGTCGCGATCACCGGGTTGAGGTCCACCTCGGCGATCTCCGGGAAGTCCGCGACCAGTTGGGACACCCGGCGGATCTGCTCGGCGATCGCCCACCGGTCGACGGCCGGCGCGCCGCGCACCCCGCGCAGGATCTCCGCCGCGCGGATCGAGTCCAACATCGACAACGCCTCGTCGGGGGTGACGGGCGCGAGCCGGAACGTCACGTCCTTCAACACCTCGACGAGCACCCCGCCGAGCCCGAACGCGACCACCTTCCCGAACGTCGGGTCGGTCACCGCGCCGACGATGACCTCCTGCCCCTGCGGCAGCAACTCCTGTACCTGGACGCCCTCGATGCGGGCGTCGGCGTCGTACGCCCGCGCGTTGTCGACGATCCTGTGGAACGCGGCCCGTACGTCCGCCGCGCCCTCGACCCCGACGATCACGCCACCGGCGTCGGTCTTGTGCAGAATGTCGGGCGAGACGATCTTCATCACGACGGGCCCGCCGAACCGCGCCGCGTACGCCACGGCCTCGTCGACGTCCGTCGCCAACTCCTCACCCGGTACGGCGATCCCGTACGCGTCGGCGATCACCTTGCCCTCAGGTGCGGTCAGCGCGAACCGTCCCTCGGCCCGCACGGAGTCGAGCAGGGCGCGCACCTTCAGGACCCGGTCCTCTGCCATCACGTCAGATCACCCCGTTCGACTTGAGGAGGCGCAACTCTTCCTCGCCGAGACCGAGTTCGCCGATGTAGACCTCTTCGTTGTGCTCGCCGAGCAGCGGTGAACTGGTCACGTCCACGGGGGAGTCGGAGAGCTTGAGCGGGCTGCCGACGGTGACGAACTCGCCGCGCTCGGGGTGCGGGACCGTCACGACCATCTCGTTGGCGACCAGCGACTCGTCCTCGATGATCTCCCTGGTCGACAGGATCGGCCCGCACGGGATGTTGTGAGCGTTGAGCCGCTCCAGTACCTCCCACTTGGGCAGGGTGGAGGACCACTCCTCAATCAGCTGGAACATCTTGGAGAGCTGTGGCAACCGGGCCTCGGGCGTGGCCCATTCGGGGTCCTCGGCCAGCTCGGGCCGGCCGATCAGCTCGGTGAGCGGCTTCCAACCGACGGGCTGCACGATGACGTAGACGTAGTCGTTCGGGCCGCCCGGCGCGCACTTCACCGCCCAGCCGGGCTGGCCACCGCCGGACGCGTTGCCCGAGCGGGGCACCTCGTCGCCGAAGTCCTCGTTCGGGTACTCGGCGAGCGGCCCGTGCGCCAGGCGCTGCTGGTCGCGCAGCTTCACCCGGCACAGGTTCAGCACGGCGTGCTGCATGGCGACATTGACCCGCTGGCCGCGGCCGGTGCTCTCCCGCTGGAAGAGTGCCGCCAATATACCGGCTACTGTATGCACTCCTGTGCCGGAGTCACCGATCTGAGCGCCCGTGGCCAGCGGCGGCCCGTCCTCGAAGCCGGTGGTCGACATCGACCCGCCCATCGCCTGCGCGACGACCTCGTACGCCTTGAAGTTGGTGTACGGGCCGTCCCCGAAACCCTTGATGGACGCATACACAATGCGGGGATTGATCTCCTGTATGCGATCCCAGGTGAACCCCATACGGTCGACCGCGCCCGGCCCGAAGTTCTCGACCATGACGTCGGAGCGCCGGATCAGCTCGGTGAGGATCTCCTTGCCGCGCTCGGTCTTGGTGTTGAGGGTGATGCTCCGCTTGTTGCAGTTGAGCATCGTGAAGTAGAGCGAGTCGACATCCGGGAGATCGCGCAGCTGCTTGCGCGTGATGTCACCGGTCGGCGCCTCCAGCTTGACGACGTCGGCGCCGAGCCAGGCGAGGAGTTGGGTCGCGGAGGGGCCGGACTGGACGTGCGTCATGTCGAGGACGCGGATGCCCTCAAGTGCCCTTGCGGTCATGGCCGTTCACCTCACTTGTACATCGTCTGGTTCATGGTTCCGGGGGCGTACGCGTCCGGGTCGACCCAGACGTTGATCAGCGAGGGCTTGCCCGACTCCCGGGCGCGTTGCAGCGCAGGGCCGATGTCGGCGGGGTCGCGGACCTCCTCGCCGTAACCACCCAGCATCTGGGCGAACTTGTCGTAGTGGACATCGCCGAGGGTGTTGCCGACCCGCTCGCGTTCCAGCCCGTACTTGGCGGCCTGGCCGTAACGGATCTGGTTCATCGAGGAGTTGTTGCCGACGATGCCGACGAACGGGAGGTCGTAGCGGACGAGGGTCTCGAAGTCCCAGCCGGTGAGCGAGAACGCGCCGTCGCCGAACAGCGCGACGACCTCCTTGTCGGGCCGTGCCTGCTTCGCCGCGAGGACGAACGGGACGCCGACGCCGAGGGTGCCCAGCGGGCCCGGATCCATCCAGTGGCCGGGCGACTTGGGCTGCACGACCTGTCCGGAGAAGGTGACGATGTCACCGCCGTCGCCGATGTAGATGGAGTCCTCGGTGAGGAAGTCGTTGATCTCGCTGACCAGGCGGTACGGGTGGATCGGTGAGGCGTCCGACTTCAGGCTCGGCAACCGCTTCTCGATCGCGGCCTGTTCGGCGGCCCGCAGCTCGTCGAGCCACTCCTTGCGCCTCGACGCACCGCCGTTGATGCGTCCCGAGGCGGCCTCGGTGACCGACTTCAGCACGAGCCCCGCGTCGCCGACGATGCCGAGATCGATGTCGCGGTTCTTGCCGACGGTGCGGTAGTCGAGGTCGACCTGCACGACGGTCGCGTCCGGGGAGAGCCGCTTTCCGTAGCCCATGCGGAAGTCGAAGGGCGTGCCGACGATGACGATGACGTCGGCGTTGGAGAAGGCGTACCGGCGCGAGAGCTGGAAGTGGTGCGGGTCGCCGGGCGGGAGGGTGCCGCGCCCCGCGCCGTTCATGTACGCGGGGATGTTGAGGGTGCGGACGAGGTCAATGGCCGCCTCGGTGCCGCGAGTTGTCCACACCTGGCTGCCCAACAGGATCGCCGGCTTCTCGGCGTGGACCAGCAGGTCTGCGAGCTTCTCGATCGCCTCGGGGTCGCCGGCCGACCGGGTCGAGGCGCGATAGGCGCCGGGCTGCGGCACCCGCGCCTTGCCCACCGGAACCTTCGCGTCGAGGACATCGCGCGGGATCTCCAGGAAGGAGGGGCCAGGTGCGCCGTGGTAGCACTCGCGGAACGCCATCGACACCATGTCGGCGGCGCGCGCCGTGTCCGGCACGGTCGCCGCGAACTTGGTGATCGGCGTCATCATGTCGACGTGCGGCAGGTCCTGGAGGGACCCCATCTTGTGCTGGGTCAGGGCCCCTTGACCGCCGATCAGCAGCATCGGGGACTCGGCGCGGAACGCGTTGGCGACACCGGTCACGGCGTCGGTCGTACCGGGACCGGCGGTGACCACCGCGCATCCCGGCCTGCCGGTGATCCGCGCGTAGCCGTCCGCCGCGTGGGCTGCCACCTGTTCGTGGCGTACGTCGACGACTTCTATGCCCTCGTCGACGCAGCCGTCGTAGATGTCGATGATGTGGCCGCCGCACAGGGTGTAGATGCGGTCGACCCCCTCGGCTTTCAGGGCTTTGGCGACGAGATGACCACCGGAAATCACGTCCTGGGTGTCGTCGGGCATGGCGAAGTCCTGTCCCTTCGTAGGGGGTTGGAGCGCTCTCGCGGTACATTGCATACAGTCGACGAATACTGTATGAAACTTGTTATCCCGCATCCGGTGGGTGGTGTCCAGGGGGCGTGCGGCACTTTTCGGGGGACGGGGTCGCTCCCCGGACAGACACAGCAGCGAGGAGCTCGGATGGATCTGTACGAGCACCAGGCAAGGGAACTCTTCGAGGAACACGGCATCTTGGTGCCCCGGGCCGAGGTCACCGCCTCGTCCAAGGAGGCGCGGGAGATCGCCCGCAGGCTGGGTGGGCGAGTGGTGGTGAAAGCCCAGGTGAAGACCGGTGGACGGGGTAAGGCGGGCGGGGTCAAACTCGCCGCCGACCCGGCCGCCGCCGAACTCACGGCCCGGCAGATCCTGGGCATGGACATCAAGGGCCACACGGTCGGCAAGGTGATGCTGGCTCAACCGGTCGACATCGAGAGCGAGTTCTACGTCTCCTACGTCCTCGACCGCGCGGCGGGCCGTTTCCTCGCGATCGCGTCCGTCGAGGGCGGTACGGAGATCGAGGAGGTCGCCGCCCGTCGACCGGATGCGGTCGCCCGTATACACATCGACCCGGCCGAGGGCGTCACCTCGGCCAAGGCGGGAGAGATCGCCGAGGCGGCCGGTCTGCCGCCGCAGACCGTCGACGTCCTCGTGCGGTTGTGGGAGGTGCTGGTCCGTGAGGACGCCGTTCTCGTCGAGGTGAACCCGCTCGTGCGGACGAAACAGGGGCAGATTCTCGCCCTCGACGGCAAGGTGACCCTCGACGACAACGCCCGTTTCCGGCAGGCGCGTTGGGGTGCCGAGGGCGCGGCGCACGATGATCCGCTGGAAGCGGCGGCCGCCGCGAAGGGGCTCAACTACGTCAAGCTCGACGGCGAGGTCGGCATCATCGGCAACGGAGCGGGCCTGGTCATGTCGACGCTCGACGTGGTCGCCGGCTGTGGTGCCCGCCCCGCCAACTTCCTCGACATCGGCGGCGGGGCATCGGCCCAGATCATGGCTGACGGGCTGTCCGTCATCCTCTCCGACCCGGCCGTGAAGTCGGTGTTCGTCAACGTCTTCGGCGGGATCACCGCATGCGACGCGGTGGCCGACGGCATCGTACGGGCCCTGGAATCCGTGCAGTTGACCAAGCCGCTGGTCGTCCGCCTCGACGGCAACAACGCGGCCCGGGGCTGGGCGATCCTCGACGGCCACGCGCATCCGCTGGTCCAGCAGGCCACCACCATGGACGGCGCCGCCCGCCGCGCCGCCGACCTCGCCAACGCACGCTAAGGAGCCGGGACATGGCGATCTACCTCACCAAGGAGAGCAAGGTCCTCGTCCAGGGCATGACCGGCGGCGAGGGCATGAAGCACACCCGCCGGATGCTCGCCGCCGGCACGAACATCGTCGGCGGCGTCAACCCCCGCAAGGCGGGCCGTACCGTCGACTTCGACGACCGGGCCGTGCCGGTCTTCGGGTCGGTCGCCGACGGTATGCGGTCGACGGGAGCCGATGTCAGCGTCGTGTTCGTGCCGCCCGCCTTCGCGAAGGCGGCCGTGATCGAGGCCGCCGACGCGGGCATCGGCCTCGCCGTCGTCATCACCGAGGGCATCCCGGTCCACGACTCGGTCGCCTTCACCGCCTACGCGCGCTCGAATGGCACCCGGATCATCGGCCCCAACTGCCCCGGCCTGATCACCCCCGGCCAGGCGAACGCCGGCATCATTCCCGCCGACATCACCAAGCCGGGCCGTATTGGCCTGGTCTCCAAGTCGGGCACGCTCACCTATCAACTCATGTACGAACTACGGGACATCGGCTTCTCCACCTGCGTCGGCATCGGCGGAGACCCCGTCGTCGGTACGAGTCACATCGACTGCCTCGCCGCGTTCCAGGACGACCCCGACACCGAACTGATCGTCCTCATCGGGGAGATCGGCGGCGACGCCGAGGAACGCGCCGCCGCGTACATCCGCGACCACGTCACCAAAACCGTCGTCGGTTACATCGCCGGCTTCACCGCACCCGAGGGCAAGACGATGGGCCACGCGGGCGCCATCGTGTCGGGCTCCTCCGGTACGGCGGCAGCGAAGAAGGAGGCGCTGGAGGCCGTGGGAGTGAAGGTCGGAAGTACGCCGACGGAGACGGCCCGGCTGGTGTTGGACCGGTTGAATCTCCGGTGAGCGGCGCCGGCCCTCCCGTAAGCGGTACGTGACGTCACTCATAGTTGAGGTGGCGTGACTGATGTGCTCCTTCGAGCGCAACTAGCCTCATCTGTACGACAGTTCGTACGTTGGACCGTTCCTGCCTCACCCCGCCCCGACTGTGCACCGAGAGCGGAGCAGAAGCATGGCATCAACCCTCACGCCTGGTTCCACCCCGACACCCACCCCCACGCCCACCCTTCACCCCCCGGTCCTCAAGGCGGGCACGTCCTGGAGTGACGCCTGGCGGCGTTGCCTCGCCGTCGCGCCCGAGGCGTTCCAGGACGACCGCGTCCTCAACCTCTGGAACTCCGCCTGGCAGCGGGACGGCCGGGCGCTGCCCGCCACCAGCCCCGTCGACGGCAGCCCCATCGCGGGCCCGCCCCGCCTGGACCGGTCCACCGCCCACCAGGCCGTACGCGCCTCCCTCGACCAGCACCGCGCCTGGCGCCACGTCCCGCTCGACGAACGGCGTGCCCGAGTCGCCGCGACGCTGGACGCCCTGACCGAGCACCGCGAACTCCTCGCGCTGCTGCTGGTCTGGGAGATCGGCAAGCCCTGGCGGCTCGCGCAGGCAGATGTGGACCGGTCCATCGACGGCGTTCGTTGGTATGTCGACGGCATCGAGCCGATGCTCGCCGGCCGCACCCCGCTGGACGGCCCGGTGTCCAACATCGCGAGCTGGAACTACCCGATGAGCGTGCTCGTCCACGCCATGCTCGTGCAGGCACTGGCAGGCAATGCGGTCATCGCCAAGACCCCGACCGACGGCGGCGTCGCCTGCCTCACCCTGGCCGCAGCGCTCGCCGCGCGCGAGGGAATCCCCGTCACCCTCGTCAGCGGCAGCGGGGGCGAGCTGTCGGAGGCACTGGTCCGCGCGCCCGAGATCGGCTGCGTCTCCTTCGTCGGCGGGCGCGACACCGGAGCCGCGGTGGCCACCGCCGTAGCCGACCTCGGCAAACGGCACATCCTGGAACAGGAGGGACTCAACACCTGGGGCATTTGGAACCACACGGACTGGGCCACGCTCACCGCGGTCATCCCCAAGCTCTTCGACTACGGCAAGCAGCGTTGCACGGCGTATCCGCGCTTCGTCGTCCAGCGCGAGCTGTTCGACGAGTTCCTCGCCGCCTACCTCCCGGCGGTCCGAACTCTCCGCGTCGGCCACCCTCTTGCGGTTCAGCACCCTCAAGACCCGTATCCGGAACTGGACTTCGGACCCGTGATCAACGCGGCCAAGGCCAAGGAACTCCACGACCAGGTGGCCGAGGCGATCGACCGCGGCGCCGTACCGCTGCACCGCGGCCAGCTGTCCGAGGCCAACTTCCTTCCCGGGCAGGACACTTCGGCGTACGTCCGCCCCGTCACACTCCTCAACCCGCCCCCGTCGTCCCCGCTGCACCACGCGGAGCCGTTCGGCCCGGTCGACACCATCGTCCTGGTCGACACGGAGGCGGAACTGCTGGCCGCGATGAACGCGTCCAACGGCGCGCTCGTCGCCACCCTGTCCACAGACGACCGGGCGACCTACGACCGACTGGCCCCGCAGATCCGCGCGTTCAAGGTCGGCCACGGCACACCACGCTCGCGCGGCGACCGCGACGAACTGTTCGGCGGGTTCGGCGCGTCCTGGCGCGGCGCCTTCGTCGGCGGCGAACTCCTCATCCGCGCGGTGACACACGGGCCGGTGGGGGAGCGGTTGCCGGGCAACTTCCCGGAGTACCAGCTCATGCCCTGACCGGCGGGCGCGGGGTCACGCCCTGACCGGCAGGTTCGGCCTGCGCGCTGACCATCGGTACTGGCTCACGCCGTGATCGGCGGCCGGGCGGCACTCGCGTTCACCGAGTGCCGCCCGACGATGATCTCGTGGGCCAGCCAGCGGGCCACGCCCTGCGGATAGGGGCGCGGCAGACCGAGCACGATGTGGTTCATCCCGGCGTCGACGAGACGGCCGACCGTCTCCCTCGTGGTGGCCGGATCGTCGTACGACACCAGGACCTGGACCGAGCGCGTGATCGTGCCCGGGTCGCGGCCCAGTTCGGCGCAGTGCGCGTCCAGGACGCGGGCGCGTTCGGCGACGTAGCCGACGGTGTTGTGCGGCGGTCCTGGAACGTTCCAAACGTCGGCGTGCTCGGCGACCAGTCGCAGCAACCGGGTGCCCCAGCCGCCGATGAGCAGCGGGGGACCGGGCCGCTGCACAGGCTTGGGCTCGCACCGATTGCCCCGGAGACGGTAGTAGCGGCCGTCGAAGTCGAAGACGTCCCGGGTCCACATCCCCTTCAGGATCGTGACGGTCTCCGCGAGTCGGGCGAGGCCCTCGCCGGGTGGGACGAGCGAGAGGCCGTACGCCTCGTACTCCGCGATCGCCGGATTGACGCCCTCGATGCCTCCGGCCCCCGGCGGCTGATGCGTGCCGCCGACTCCCAGCCCGAGGGTGAGACGGCCGCCCGAGATCACATCGACCGTGGACGCCATCTTGCCGAGCACGGCTGGTGGGCGGACGCGGTTGCTGGTGACGAGGAGTCCGAGCCGGAGCCGTTCCGTCTGCGCGGCGAGCGCGCTGAGCAGGGTCCAGCCCTCGTGCACCTGCCCGTCCTCCGGCCCGGCGACCGGGAGCAGGTGGTCCCACAGCCAGGCGTCCGCGATCTCCGGCACGGTGTCGGCCTCCAGCCAGACCCGCCGGATGTCCTCGTACGACACATGCATGGGGGTGGTCTTGATCCCGAACCGCACAGCGGGTGCTTCTGCCTTGTTCGTCATAGCTGTCATGGCCGTCAGGGTAGCGAATCATCAGTCATGCTGACGATCAGAATGGGGATCCAGTCGGGATACAGTCGGCGAATGGCCAACGATCAGTACCCCACCCCCCTGGAGTCCCGGCTCGGTTACCTCCTCAAGCACGCCCAGGCCAGACTGGCCAGCGCGTCGGCCGAGGCGCTGGCGCCGCACGGTGTGGACGGCCATGAGCTGGCCCTACTGGTGGTGCTCTCGGCGGGGGAGCCGTTGTCGCAGGTCGAGGCCGCCGGGCGGCTCGGGGTCGACCGCACCACGATGGTGTCGCTGATCGACGGCCTGGAGGACCACGGTCTGGTGGAGCGGCGCCGCAGTCCGCAGGACCGCCGCAAGAACATCGTCGAACTGACACCGGAGGGCCAGGACTGCCTGCGCCGGGCGGAGAAGGCCCGCCGTGCGGCGGAGCGCCGTTTCCTCGCCCCGCTGGACGAGGAGGCGGCGGCGTCACTCGTGCGGGCGCTGCGGACGCTGGTGCTCACGGAGCGGGAGTGAGTGGGAGTGAATGAGTGAATGAGTGGGGAGGGTGGCGGGGTGCGGAATCCGGGCCTGGGTCCGTAGCTGATCACTCACCCGTGGTGGCGGGTTCGCGCAGGTGGGGGGCCATCTGCGGTCGGCTCCGGCAGGGGTGGATATGCAGGTGAAAGGTGCTCCGAAAGCTTGGTATTGTTGTCCATGTCGCCGCGGGGAACACCCCCGGTCAGGCGGCAGACACCTAGTCCGGGTGGCGGAATGGCAGACGCGCTAGCTTGAGGTGCTAGTGCCCTTTAACGGGCGTGGGGGTTCAAGTCCCCCCTCGGACACCAGCAGTCGGAGCAGCAGTAACAGTAACCCCAGTTGATCTGGGGTTTTTCTGTTTTCCGGGTTGTGCGTGCAGTCGACGGCCGGGGTGCGGCGCGTCGGGGTTCAACTGGCTTGGCGGGGGCGGGAGTCCGCGGTGTGGGGTTGGGGTGCGCCGAGGTGTTCCAGGAGGAGGCCCTCCCGGGTGGACCAGGGGCAGATCTCGACGGTTTTGGCCCCGCAGGCTTTCATGAGGGCTTGAGCGATCAGGGCGCCGGCCAGGGACTGTTCGGCACGGTGGTGGGAGATGCCCGGCAGTTTGCCGCGGCGGGACGGCTTCGAACCGGCCAACAGGTCGATCGAGACGCGCAGTTGGGGCAGGGCCAACTTCCGCCTGGCACGTGGCGCCTTGCCCCGGGCCGCGGCGAGGCGGGCGAGCTGTTCGAAGGTTTTGGAGCAGGCCAACACCCGTCCGCCCGGTTCGACCCGCGGCAGGTCGGGGACGGCTTCCAGGTACTGGTGCAGGTACTTCTGGAGCTCGGCCAGGCGGCGTGCGGACGGTACGGTGCCGCCGGGCAGCCAGTCCCGGGTGATCCTGCGCGCACCCAGCGGCAGTGAGAGGACGGAGTCGGGCTGGTCTCCGGTGCCGACGGCGATCTCCACGGTCCCGCCGCCGATGTCCAGGACCAGCAGGGGGCCGGCCGTCGGGCCCGCCCACTCACGGGCGGCCACGTAGGCAAGCCGCGCCTCCTCCTCGCCGGTCAGCACGCGCAGACGGGTACCCGTGGCGCGGGCCACACTCGCGATGATCGCGTCCCGGTTGGGGGCGTCCCGTATGACGGAGGTGGCGAACGCGAAGACTTCCGGTCCGCGCGTACGCGGGTTCGCGGCGACGGCCTCGGCCACCGCCCGCTCGACGCTTCGTACGCCGGCCTTCTCCAGCCGCCCCTTGTGATCGAGGGTCTCGTGCAGCCGCAGCCGCACCTTGCGGGAGAACACCGGCTCCAGCGCCGCCCCCGGACGCCGCCGTACCACTGTCAGCAGAGCACTGTGACACCCGACGTCGAGCACACCTGCCTGCCGCACTCCATCGCCTCCCCTGGTCCCGCGCTCGTCAGGACCGGCTGCTTCTCCCCGCCTCCGACCGTACGGGCGACGGTGTGACGGGGATTCCGGCCCAAGTGCATGATCCTACCTTCACCGTTCGCACACTCCCCGTTCCGTTCCGTCCGAGCGGAGGGACACTTCCGGCCAAATGCACGACCGCACAGGGGGAAAACCGGCGCCGTGACCTGCAGGGCTCGGCTGTGGTGTCAGGGGCGATCGCGGGGGAACCCGTTCTGTACCAGCGTTCAGGAGACCGGACATGAAAACGATCCACGCGGCCGACATCCGTGAGTGGCGCAACCGCAACGTCGTCGACTCCGAGGGACACAAGATCGGCGTCCTCGAAGCGGTCTACGTGGACACCGCCACCGACGAGTCGGCCATGGCCACGGTCCGCATCGGACTGCCCACGCGTCAACGGTTGGCCTTCGTCCCCCTCGGCGACGCGATCCTCGGACCCGACTACGTCAAGGTCAGCTACGCGAAGGCGCAGGTGAAGAAGGCGCCTTCGATCGGCACGGACGACATCCTGCCGGCCGAGGGGGAGGAAGCGATCTTCCAGCACTACGGCATGGAGTACCGGCCCGGGGCAGGCGGGGAGAGGCAGCTCGCGCGCCGCTGACCTGCTGTTGTTCCGGCTGGCGTCTGAAGTCTCGCGTCCGAAGTCTCGCGTCCGAAGTCTGGCGTCCGAAGTCTGGCGTCCGAAGTCTGAAGGTGGTGTTCTGCGGTGGTTCTCTTTCTGTTGCTCGTCCTGATCGCCCTCGTGCTGGGAATCGTCGGGGTGGCCGCGAACGGCTTGAGCTACCTGCTGGTGATCGGCGTCGCAGTTCTTGTGGCGGCTCTGGCCCTCGTCGCCGTGCGCTGGTCCCGGCGCTCCGGCAGTCGGCCTGTTCGGTAGCGGCGAGGTGTTGTAACGGGTGGACCGGACAAGGCTGTTGGCGCGTTGTCCGGTCCGGTCCGGTCCGTTGTCGTGTCGCTGGTTCTCCGTGCTCGCGCCGGTGTGCTCAGGTGAGGGTGAAGTCGTCGGCGGTGACGCTGGACTGGCCGTACCAGCCGTGGACGAAGACGCTGACCGTTCCGCTGCTGCCGGTGGTGAAGGTGACCTTGAGCTGGTTCCAGGTCGTGCTGTTCGACCAGGTGCTCGCGGAGGCTCCGCCGGTGACTCCGATATAGGCGTACGGTCCCTGCACCCAGGCGCTGAGCGTGTAGCTCGTGTTGGGGGACAGGGTGACGCTCTGGTCGCATTCGCCGGTTGCGCTGGAACTCGGGGTGACCTGGAGGCTGTGGCTGCCGCTGTGGACCGGGGTGGAGACCACCGCGCTGCCGCTCGCGCAGGTCCAGGGGCTGAGGCTGCCGGTCTCGAAGCCGGCGTTGGTCAGGGAGCCCCCGCCGCCCCCTCCGCCGCCGGTGGTGGTGACCGTGAGTGTGTAGGTCGCGCTGTGACTGCCGCTCGCGGCGGTGCCGGTGACGGTGATCGGGTAGGTGCCCGCGGCCACGGATGAGCCGACCGTTGCTGTGAGCATCGAACTGCCGCCGGAGGTGACGGAGTTGGGGCTGAACGAGACGCTGACGCCGGATGGTGCGCCGGAGGCGGCGAGGCCGACGGACTCGGCGCTGCCGGAGGTGACGGCCGTAGCGACGGTCGTTGTCGCCGAACTGCCCTGGGTCACCGAGGTGGAGCCCGGTGACAGGGACAGGGAGAAGTCGGTGGTGGTGCCTCCGCCGCCGCCCGAGCTGCCCTCGTAGGGCACGAACGCGTCGGTGAACGCGAGGCTGTTCTGGCTGATCTCACTGCATGTGGGCAGCGAGTTGGCGGTGCCGCTGCATGCCTGGTCGCGGGTGATCGCCCAGAACGCGAGGCGCCCGACGCTGTTCTGCGCGGCGAAGCTCTCCACCGTCTGGGCATCGGCGAGGGTGAAGGTGGAACCGTCGTCGTTCTTGCCGATCATCGGGGTGATGCCGAGGTTGGCGTAGGTGTAACCGGAGTCGACCGACTGCATCTGCGCCAGCGTGGCCTTCGCCGCGGAGATCGCGCCCTGGCCCATCTCGGTGCCGGTGCCGGCGTAGTAGTCCATGGCCATGATGTTGACCACGTCGATCTTGATGCCCGCGTTCTTGGCGGCCTTGAGGATGTTGACGCCGTCGCCGGTCAGCCCGCTCGTCAGCACCGGCAGGGTCATGGAGAACTGGAGGTTCGGGTTGGCCGCCTTCAGGTCCTTCATCGCCTGCATCTGGCGGGCCGCCGCCGCGGTGTCCGCGATGGCGGCGCCCTCGATGTCGAAGTCGAGCTGGGTGACGCCGTAGTCGTTGATGATGGCCTGGTATCCGGCGTCGATGCTGCTCTGGGTGGAGCACGTCCACGCCAGCGGCTCGCCGCTCGCTCCGCCGGAGGAGATGATGACCGACGCGCCTTCGGACTTGGCCTTGGCGATCAAGGGGTCGGTGTAGGAGTCGTTGCCGATGGGGAGCGTGTCGCCCCAGATCTGGTTGCAGCCGACGCCGAGTACGAAGGCCGCGGTGTAGGCCTTGAGCTTGTGTCCGGTGATGGCGGTGTCGAGCAGTCCTTCCTGACTGTTCGACATGTCGACGTAGGGAGCCACGGAGTAGACGCTGCTTCCCGCGGCACTGCTCGCGGGGGCCAGGGCGACGGTGACGCTGGTGACCGAGAGCGCGAGGGCGGCGACGGACGCCGCGAATCTTGCCAGGCGCATGACAGTTCCCCTTTCGGGGGTGCCCATCGGGGGCGGGGAGGGGTGGAGTAGTGGAGTGGTGGGGGTGGGGAGTGGTGAGGCGAGGGCGGGGCGCGCTGGATATTGGTACATACCAAACAGCTCGTGGGGTTCTTCGTCAAGAGGACTAGACCAACTCGATTCGTTCGGGGTGGGTCGCGTCAACTCCGGGTGGGGGGAGGGGAGTAGGGGGTGTGCGTCCCTGGTTGGCTGCCGCGTGAGGGCGTGAGGGCGTGAGGGCGTGAGGGCGTGAGGGCGTGAGGGCGTGAGGGCGTGAGGGTGCGCCTGCTTGCCCTGGCCGGGCGACCGGCGCCGGGACTTCGCCGGTCCGTGTCGGTCGAGGCGCCGGGTGGGGGAGGTGAGTAGGGGCATGCGCCTGTCTGCTTGGCTGTCGCCAGCCGGATGAGCGGGACCTGTCGACCCATCGACCCATCGACCCATCGACCTGCCGGACCCGCCAGGCCGCGAGATCGCGCGCCAGTCTCGTCCCCAGCCGCGAAACTTGGGCCGGCCGTTGCCCTACGTCCGTGTGCGTCCGCGGCGCTTGAACCCCGGGCCGCTGCTGCCGTACGTCCCCATCTACTCGGGGCACTTGAACTCCGGTACCCGGTGTCATACGCGCTCGCGCACCCACGGCGCTCACTCCAATCCCACCCACCCCTCAACTCCACCCCAAACTCCTGCCAACCTCGTTGACACACCATCAGCACGCGCGTTCACTCGACACTCGTGCATGGCAACGTTGTCAGGCCGTGGGAGCGACCAGGAACCGTTGCCTGTCGCCGGCGTGCCGGTGTTCTCCGGTGTGCCGTCACCTGATCTGCGAAGCACGAACCGCTGCGGAGGCGACCGATGGTGAGACCCCGACGTTCAGCCGTGCCACGTGACCGCAACAGATTCCGTCAACGCCTCGCCGTGGCCTGCGTGTTGGGCCTGACCGCCCTTCCGCTCACGGCGATCGGCAGCGCCGACATGGCCCATGCCGCGAGCGCCGCGACGCCCGCCCTCGTGACGGACCCCGCGTCCCTCGTCAACCCCCTCATCGGCACCTCCGGGGCGGTGGACACCTTCCCGGGCCCCGACATGCCGGCCGGGATGGTGCAGTGGGGTCCCGACACGACACCGAACCGTCCTGACGGCGGTGGCTACGAGTACAACGACACCAAGCTCGCCGGCTTCAGCCTCACCCATGTCTCGGGACCCGGCTGTCCCGTCGCGGGCGATCTGCCGATCCTGCCGGTGACCGGCTCGCTGTCGGGTGACCTCGGGAGTACGTCCGTCGGCTTCGGCCATGCCGACGAGCAGGCCGGTATCGGGCGTTACAAGGTCACCGACGCGAACGGGGTCAAGGCCGAGCTGACCGACACCACCCGTGCCGGGCTTGGCGCCTTCACCTTCCCCACGGGTCAACAGGCCAACCTGCTCTTCAAGTTGAGCGGCGGCGCCACGCAGGTGGACGGGACCCGCGTCCAGGTGGTGAACGACAAGGAGATCAGCGGCGCGATCGACAGCGGTCACTTCTGCGGCGCGAGCAACAGGTACACGCTGCACTTCGATGTGAAGTTCGACCAGCCGTTCACCGCGAGCGGTACGTGGGTCGGTAGCACCATCAACCCCGACACGCGGTCGCTGAAGGCCGGCAAGGTCCAACTCGCCCCGCACACAACCGGGTCGGCGCCGCTGAAGGAGAAGCACTTCACCGTCCCGGCGAAGCCCGCCCCCACGATCCACGGGACCGGTCCAAAAGCCAAAGCCAAAGCCAAAGCCAAAGCCAAAGCCAAAGCCAAAGCCAAAGCCAAAGCCAAAGCCAAAGCAACAGCCACAGCCACAGCCACAGCGAAAGCCGCCCAGCCCCCCACGACCGGCGCCAACGGCATGTACCTCACCTTCGACACCACCGCGAACCCCACGGTGAGCGCGAAGGTCGGCATCTCGTACACGAGTGACGCGGGCGCCGCGAACAACCTCAGCACCGAGATCAAGAACTGGAACCTCGGAACGGTCGAGAAGGCCAACCACGACGCCTGGAACACCGTACTGAACAAGATCCAGGTGGGCGGCGGATCCATCGACCAGCAGACGCAGTTCTACACCGCGCTCTCCCACGCGCTGCTGCACCCGAATGTCTTCTCCGACGACAACGGCCAGTACATGGGCATGGACAACCAGGTCCACACACTGGCCAAGGGGCAACAGGCCCAGTACGCCAACTACTCCGGCTGGGACACCTACCGCTCCCAGACCCAGCTGATGGCGATGGTCGAACCCAAGGTCACCGCCGACGTCGTCACCTCGATGCTCAACGGGTATGACCAGACAGGCCTGTTGCCCAAGTGGGCCTCGAACAACGGCGAGAGCTACGTCATGGTCGGCGACCCGGCCGCCGGCATCATCGCCGACGCGTACGCCTTCGGCGCGACCGGCTTCGACACCGACAAGGCCCTCGCGGCCCTGCAGCACGAGGCCACCGTCCCCAACAACGATCGCCCCGGCGAGTCGGTCCGGGACGCGAAGGGCTACCTCCCGCTCGACGAGAACGACTACAACTGCTGCAACTTCTACGGCCCCGTCTCCACCCAACTCGAGTACGACTCCGCCGACTACGCCCTCGCCTCCTTCGCGAAGTCGCTGGGTAAGACGTCCGTCTACGAGAAGTTCGCCACCCGCGCCCAGGACTGGATGAACGTCTTCAACCCGCAGACCGGCTACATGCAGGCCAAGAACAAGGACGGCCAGTTCGCGGGCGGTTTCACCCCCGGCACCTCGAACGGCTTCGTGGAGGGCACCTCCGCGCAGTACACGCCGATGGTCCCGTTCAACCTGAAACAGCTCATCCAGGCCCGCGGCGGAAACCAGGCGTACTCGTCCTACCTGGACAGCCTGCTCGACGACATCACCGCACCCGGCAACACCGACGCCGACCTGAGCAACGAGCCCAGCGTCGAGATCCCCTGGGAGTACGACTACACGGGCCAGCCCTGGAAGACCCAGGCGGCCGTTCGTGAGGCGCAGCAGAAGCTGTACTTCAACGCTCCGGTCGGCTCGTTCGGCAACGACGACCTCGGCGCCATGAGCTCCTGGTACGTCTGGTCCGAGCTCGGCATGTACCCGGAGACCCCGGGCACGGACACGCTGGCGCTCGGCAGCCCGGCGTTCCCGGCGGCCAAGGTGACCTTCGGCAGCGGAAAGACGGTGCGGATCAACGCACCGCAGGCCGCGCCCGACGCGCCGTACGTGCAGTCGCTCGACGTCAACGGCAAGGCGTGGAACACCTCGTGGCTGACGTATCAGCAGTTGCAGAGTGCGGGCACCGCCGACTTCACACTCGCCACGCAGGCCAACACGGCCTGGGCGTCCGGACCTTCGGCCGCGCCGCCGTCGGACACCACGGGCGGCGGCCGGGTGCTGGCCGCGACCGGTCCCGCCAACGGCCTTGTACTCGCGCCGGGTTCGGCCGGTGACGGCACGCTCGACCTGACCAATCTCGGCAGCACGGCCGTCACGGTCGACTGGAAGGCGACGGCTCCCTCAGGAGTCACCCTGGACACGGCGTCCGGCTCGCTGACGGTGCCCGCAGCGGGCAGCGCCGAGGCGAAGGTTCACGTCACGGCGGGCACGGACGAGGGGCTGTTCCCGGTCACGTTCGCGCTCACAGATCACAACTCCGGTGCGGCGCTGGCCGGTGCGACCCTCCGGGTGGCCGTGGCCAAGGCCGGTGCGCTGTGGCCGTACAACACCAACGAGGGCATCTATCCCGACGGCGCCACCTTCTCGGGCGGCTTCGACGGCGGTGGTTGGGCCTTCTCGCAGAACGCGTTGGCGGCTGCGGGCGTCACGAGCGGCTCGCCGCTCACGGTCGACGGCATCAACTACACTTGGCCGACGGTGACTTCGGGTCAGTTGGACAACCTGGAGATGGCCGGCCAGACCATCTCGATGCCGGCCGGTACATCGGGTGCGTCGCTGGGTCTGCTCGGCACGGCGACCAACGCGCCGACCGACGGCAGCGGCGTCTCGGGCGCGGTGACCGTCACCTACACCGACGGCACCACTTCACAGGGGACGGTCGCCTTCCCGGACTGGACCCTCAACGGCGGTTCCAGTACGCCGATTCCGGGTGACACGACCGCCGCGACAACGGCCTACCGGAACACCGGGAGCGGGGGCCGGGACAGCGTGAAGACCTACGTCTTCGCCACGAAGGTCCCGTTGGACCCGTCCAAGCAGGTCGCGTCGATCACCCTGCCGGTGACGGGCTCGACGGGCACGGATCACTTGTTCTCGTACGGCTTCGGCCAGTAGCCAGTAGCCAATTACCAATAGCCGACAGCTAGTTAGCGAAGGTGGACCAGGATCCGGCCGGCGTTGGTCGGATCCTGCTCCACGCGGGCGTAGAGCTTCTTGATGTGCTTCTGCGCCAGCACTGCCAGCACTCGCTTCTTCAGTTGGCCCGTTCCCTTGCCCGGGATGATCTGGACGGTGTCCACCCCGGTGGCGGCGGCCTTGAAGAGGGTCTGCCGCAGGGCTGTGTCGATGTCGCGATCGCTGCGGAAGTAGGGGTGCAGATCCAGGGTGATCAGGGCCATCGCCTCCGGGGGGCTCGTCGTAGGGACGCAGCGTATGCGAGAGCGCTCCTGAGGCGGAGAGTCCGTGGTGCTCTCTAACCCTGGTTCTACGCGGCAGTCGTCCCGTAGCCCGAGGACCCCGCCCCGCTCCGACCCTAGGCTCGATCACATCGAGAGGGCGTCAGCTCCTCGTGGCACCGGCCGGCGCCTGTCCAAGTCCCCTAGATTGAAGAGGCGTTGTGTCCCCTTTCGGATCGAACCGTTCCCCGGGCAGGCAGTCACACACCCGCCGCGCCGCCGCCGGAGTCCTGGCCGCCTCGGCCGTCGTCCTCACGCTGGGCGCGCCGACCGCAGCCGCTCGGAGTACGCCGGCCACCTCCGGTGTCGGCCCCGCCTATGTGGCGCTCGGCGACTCCTACGCCTCCGGGGCCGGACTGGCCGGAGTGAAGGACAAGGCGTGCGACCGTACGACCGGCAACTACCCCGGTCTGATATCCAAGTTCGCCTCGATGGTGGGGCTCAAGCACACGTTCGACGACGTCACCTGCAGCGGCGCCACCACGAACAACTTCTGGAACCCGCAGGGCACCAACGCCCCCCAGGTCGACGCGCTCACGCCCCGCACGAGACTCGTCACCCTGACCCTGGGCGGCAACGACGTCGGCTTCAGCAGCGTGCTCGCCACCTGCGCCCGTGTCGCCGCGACGGACCGGGACGGTACGCCCTGCAAGCAGTACTTCACGGCGGGCGGCAAGGACGTACTGGCCGAGCGCGTCGCCACCATGGAGGGGCGCGTCCACGATGTGCTCGCCGAGATCGAGCGACGCAGCCCCGCCGCCAAGGTGATCGTCGTCGGCTACCCCGCGCTCTTCCCCGACAACGGCGTCGGCTGTGCCGAAGTACCCTTCGCCAAGGGTGACTTCGCTTATCTGCGGGACACCACGAAGCAGGCCAACGCGGCGCTGCGACGCCAGGCGAATGCCGAGGGGGTCCACGCGTCCTATGCGGACACCTACACGCCGACGGTGGGCCACGACATGTGCCAACCGCGCGAGGAACGGTGGATCGAGTCGCTGACCCCCGCCGCGAACACCGCCGCCGCGCACCCCAACGTGTCCGGTCAGTTCGCCATGGCCGTGGCAACCCTGCGGCAGATCTACAAGCCGTAGCCGGCCGACAGTTCCTCAAGACCCTCAAGGAGCCTCGAGGCGTACATCTTGAGGCTGACAAGCCGCCCGTAAATCCGCCGCACGCCCGATGACGCTCCTTCGGTCCGGCCTGCAAGGTGGCGGCCATGGCTGAACCCAGAGAACTGACGAAGCGTCATAGATGTTCCTTAGCAGGCCGGTTGGCGGCTGTCGCGGCCGTCCTGTGTCTCACCTCGGCCACTGTCGCTCTGCTGCCCGCGTCCTCGTCCGCCGTGACGGGGTCGGCGTCGGACGGCAAGACGGTGGCCGAGGGCGGTCACACGGTCCGGATCAGCCGGACCGAGTACGGCGTCCCGCACATCCTGGCCCGGGACTTCGACGGACTCGGGTATGGATACGGGTACGCGTTCGCGCAGGACAACGTGTGTGAACTCGCCGACCACGTGGTGACGTTGAGGGGCGAGCGGTCCCGGTTCTTCGGGCCCGACGGAGAGCCCGGTGAAGACGAAGTCCAAGGCTCCAACCTCGCGAGCGACACCTACTACAGCGGGCAGCTGCGTGCGGGCACCGTCCGCCAACTGCTCGCGCGAAAAGCCCCGTTGGGGCCGACGATCGAACTGCGCCGCATGGTCGAGGGATACGCAGCCGGGTACAACCGCTACCTCCGCGACACCGGCGTCGACCACCTCCCGGACCCGACCTGCAAGGGCAAGCCCTGGGTGCGGCCGATCACCGCCCTCGACGTGTGGAGCGTCGTCTACGACGTCAACAGGGTGACCGCGACAGTGCCGTTGGTCCCGGACATCGGCGACGCGAATCCTCCGACGACGACTGCCGCCGACGGCAAGGAAACGGAGGCCTCCAGCGCAGCCGCGACCCTCGCCCTCGCCACCGCCACCGCCAACGACATCGGCAGCAACGGCTGGGCCCTCGGCCGCGACGCCACCCGCACCGGCAACGCGATGGTCCTGGCCAACCCCCACCTTCCCTGGGCCGTCGGCTACTTCCGTCTCTACCAAGTGCAGTTGACGATCCCCGGCACCCTCGACGTCTCCGGCGCCGGCCTCTACGGCACCCCGCTGGTCGAGATCGGCCACAACCGCACCCTCGCCTGGACGCACACTGCGAGCGACGCCGAACACGCGTCCCTCTACGCGCTCAAGCTCGCCCCCGGCGACCCGACCAGCTACGTGCTGGACGGCAAGACCGTACCGATGGAACGCCGCACGGTCCCGGTCACCGTGCGCGGCGCCGACGGCAAACTGAAGACCGTCGAACGAACCCTGTACTCCTCGCACTTCGGGCCCGTCCTGTCCTCCGGCTGGACCGCGACGACCGCCTACGCGATCCGGGACGCCAACGCCGACAACCTGCGCTCCATGAACACCTGGCTGGCGATGGGCAAGGCGCAGAACCTCGGCCAACTCCGCGCCGCACAGGACGAGTTCCAGGGCGTCCCCTGGACCTACACCCTCGCGGCCGACACCAGCGGCGGCACGTACTTCACCGACTCCTCGGCTGTCCCGCACCTCACCGACGCCCAACTCGCCCACTGCACCCTCCCGAACGACGAGGGGCCGACCGCGCTGGACGGTTCGACGTCGGCCTGTGCCTGGGGGAGTGACCCCGACGCGCTCGTGCCCGGCGTCTACGGACCCTCCCGTCAGCCGAAGTTGAGCCGTACCGACTATGTCGCCAACTCCAACAACGGCCCCCAGTACGTCAATCCGGAGGCGCCGATCACCGGCCTCCCGGGCGTGTACGACACCGATCCCCACCTCGACGGGCGGGCCCAGCTCGGCCTCGACATGATCGCCCAACGCCGGGACGGCACCGACGGGTTGGGCGCACCGGGCTTCACCGAAAGCACCCTGCGCGACTCGATGCTCGGCAACCGCGTCCGGTCGGCCGAGACGGGCCGCGACGACATCGTCGGCATGTGCCGCGCCCACCCGAGCCTGACGGCCACGGACGGCACGCTGGTCGACGTCACGCAGGCCTGCACGACCCTCGCCCGCTGGGACACCCGCGCCGACACCACCAGCCGGGGCATCGTGCTCTGGAGCACGTTCTACAACCGTCTCCTCGACGGCGGTCCGCCCGACACCTGGCGCCGCGTCCCGTACGACCCCGCTCAACCCCTCACCACCCCAAGGGGGTTCAACGGCGAGGACCCGCGTGTCCAACGCGCCCTGGCCGACGCCGTGCAGGAGTTCGCGGCCCGTGACCTCCCGGTCGACGTCGAACTCGGCGCCGTACAGAAGTGGGACGGCATCCCGCTGCCCGGCTGCGAGGCGGGCTGCTTCGACGTCGTGGAGGCGAGCCCGGACTCGGGCACCGGCACCCCGACCGCCGGTGCCTTCGGCACCACCTTCCTGATGAGCGTCGAACTGACCCCGGACGGCCCGCGCGCCCACACCCTGCTCACCTACGGCCAGTCCGCGAACCCGGCCTCGCCCCATTTCTCGGACCAGACCCGTCTCTTCTCGCGCAAGCAGTGGGTCATGGAACGGTCCACCCCGGCGGAGATTGCCGGCGACCCGGCTCTGGAGGTGACGACTCTGCGCAGGTGAGGCAGGCCGACGCAGCGCGGGCCGGTCGTAACTCGGCGGGCCGGGTGTGGGGTTGACTGGTCTATACCCTTGACTGGTACATACCAATGCGGTTCAGTGAGTCGCGTCATCCCCCACCACGGCCGCCCCCCACGCCGTGACCGGTCCAACCGGCCCGTGCGCACAAAGGCTCCGCTTCGCCCTGCCCTTGGCGGGGTACGGCCGTGCTCCACAGAGGAGTTGAACCCTGTGTCGAGACGCCGCATCGCCGCAGTACTGACCGCACTCGTCCTCGGTAGCCTTACGCCCGTGGTCCTTCCCGCCGCCGGCGCGTCCGCCGCCTCCTGTTCGAGCTATCCGAACTGGGTGGCCGGCAAGTCGTACGTCACCGGCAACATCGTCCGCTACACCGACGGCAAGGCGTACATCGCCGAGCACGACAACCCGGGCTACGACCCGGTCATCAGCACGTGGTTCTGGGAGCCGTACGCCTGCGACGGCTCCGGTACGCCCGTCGGGAACTTCGTCGTCAGCGAGGCGCAGTTCAACCAGATGTTCCCGAGCCGGAACTCCTTCTACTCGTACAGCGGTCTCACCGCCGCCCTCAGCGCCTACCCGGGGTTCGCGAACACCGGCAGCGACACCACGAAGAAGCAGGAGGCCGCAGCCTTCCTCGCCAACGTCAGCCATGAGACGGGCGGGTTGGTGTACATCGTCGAGCAGAACACCGCCAACTACCCGACGTACTGCGACTGGAGCCAGTCGTACGGCTGCCCGGCCGGCCAGGCCGCCTACTACGGGCGCGGGCCGATACAGCTCAGCTGGAACTTCAACTACAAGGCCGCCGGGGACGCGTTGGGCATCGACCTGCTCAACAATCCGTGGCTGGTGCAGAACGACTCGGCCGTGGCCTGGAAGACCGCGCTCTGGTACTGGAACACGCAGACCGGCCCCGGCAGCATGACCCCGCACAACGCGATGGTCAACGGCGCCGGTTTCGGACAGACCATCCGCAGCATCAACGGCTCGATCGAGTGCGACGGCAAGAACCCCGCCCAGGTGCAGAGCCGTGTGGACGCCTACACGCGGTTCACCTCGATCCTCGGGACCAGCACCGGGGCCAACCTCTACTGCTGATCGTGCGGGACGGGCACCGGTTGGACCGCTCCAACGGCCGGTGCCCGTTCCACCCCCGCGTTCCAGGGGCGGTACGTTCCCGCAGGTCAACCCCTACGTGAGCGTTCCAGCTTCCCGTTTCCCCCGACTCTTCTGGCGGCTGGGACGGATCGCCGCGCAAGCTGCGGTTGTTCGCAGCGAGGCCCACCACGAAACCCGGTGGCTCGCCTTCCAGCACCGCACCCAGGGGGAACCCGATCATGTCCAACACCGTCTTCCGCCGCCGTACGGCACTCCTCACCGCGACCTTCGCCGCAGCCGCGTCGCTCGCACTGACCGCCTGTGGAACGAGCCAGGACACGGGGACCAAGAGCCCCCCGACCGTCGCCGCCGACAACGGCATCTCCTCGACCGCGACGCCCAAGACGGACGCCGGAAACACCAAGGCCGAGGCCTCCGGTACGGACGCGGCCGTGACCTCGAAGTCGGGCGGCGGCAGCACCACCGCCAAGGGGTCCAGCGGGTCCAACTCGACGTCCAGCATCGTCACCTGCACCGGCGCCAACACCAAGGTCACCGCACAGACCGTGTCGCGTCCGCTGAACCACCTGCTGCTGACCGTCAAGAACACCGGCTCCAAGACCTGCTACCTGTACGGCTATCCGGCCCTGAACTTCCAGGACGCCCAGTCCGTGCCCCCGGTCGACGAGGACACGCAGCCGCAGGCGGTCACCACGCTCAGCCCCGGACAGTCGGGCTATGCGGGCGTGCTCCTCGCCGCCGCCGACGGCAGCGGCTCCGGCGGCTACACCGCGAAGACACTCTCGGTGATCTTCCAGAACCGCGCGCTCGACTTCGTGGGCTCGGGCGTCAAGGTCGCGCTGCCCAGCAAGGGCGTGTACGTCGACAGCTCCCTGACCACCAGCTACTGGCTGACCAACCCCTCGGACGCCCTCAACTAGGCAGCCGGTGCCGCGTAGTTCCCTGCCGCACAGAAAGGACGTAGGTGTGCCCAGTACATCGAACAACGTGAACCGGCGGCCCGATCCCGAGGCGCCCGCGCACGAGCACTTCGAGGTGGTGTGGCACACCTCGTCCGACGGCGCGTTCAAGAGAGCGGGCGTGCTGGTCTGGGAGATCATCGGCATCGCGGTGGGCCTGCACTCGGCGGACGAGGTACAGCCGAGCGGAATCGAGATCCGCGCGTACGAGGGCCCGCTCGTCGTCAGGTTCGTCTACGGCGACGATCACGAACTCGCCCGCCGGCACACGGCGTTGGTGGAACGTCGGATCTGGAGCTGCACGGTGGGGGAGTTCCTGGCCTTCCTCCGCGAGGCGTCCGCCGACCCGGCGACGCAACCGGGATCCGACTCGACGACGCAATCCGGATCGCCGGATTTACCTCTCTTGGATTGCGCGTAGCCGGGCCGAGCCGGGTCGCAACAGCTACTGGAACCACTGGAACCACTGGAACCACCAGAACCACTTGAACCAGTCGAGGAGACATCCCCCATGTTCGACAGCCCCCTTCCCGGGAGCCGAGTTCTCCGCCGCCGTGCCACGGCGCTCACCGTGGCCGGTACGGCCCTCGCGCTCGCCGTCCCCGTCTCGGCCACCGCCGTCTCCGGCGCCGACCGCGCCGCTGCTGCCGCCCCCGACCCGGTGTCCTCCTTCTCGTTCACCGCCCAGGAACGCAAGGACGCCCTCGCCTACTGGACCCCGGCCCGGATCAAGGCCGTAGGGAAGTCGGTGGATCTGGGGCCGACCGGGCCGAAGACCAAGACGTGGACCGGTCCACAGCTGAAGACCGTGGGGCGGATGTTCATGGTCAACGCCGCCGGGGCCGACACGTGGTGCACGGCCACCGCGGTGAAGAGCGCCAACCGGTCCGTGGTGATGACCGCGGGGCACTGCGTCCGGCGGTCCGCCTCGCCCGTCAACACCAACATGTCGATGGTGTTCGTCCCGGCCTACAGCAAGGGCAAGCAGCCGTACGGCGCCTTCGCGGTGCGCAGTTTCCTGACGCCGCGCGCCTTCGCGGAGGAGGGGACGAACGACGTGGCCGCGATGGTCGTCGACGCCGACAAGAGCGGTCGTAAGCTCACCGACGTCGTGGGCGGGACGCCGATCGCGTTCAACCGGGCCGTCGGCGGGAAGATCTCGTCCTTCGGCTACCCCGCCACCCACCCGCAGCTCGGCGAGGAACTCCTGCGCTGTGTGGGCACGGAGAAGAAGGAGGACGGCCAGCGGATGATCCCCTGCGACATGACCGGCGGCTCCAGCGGCGGCCCGTGGCTGGCCGACTTCAAGGAGACCACCGGGCAGGGCACCCTCGTCTCGGTCAACAGTTCGCTGGACGGCTTCACGCCGACCAAGATGTACGGCGAGATCTTCGGCGCCACCGCCAAGACGATGTACGAGCGGGCCGAACGCGGCTGATCTCAGGGCCCGTTGAGGAGGGCTGCCCCCGCCGACAGGGGCAGCCCTACGCGAATACCGCCAGGGGAGGTGCGGTGCCGGATGCCTTGCCATGACAGCCGTGGGGTTGACCAACACTGCCGGCCCCGACACGTCCCATTCCCCTGGCGGTAGGACCAGCTTGGGGCGTCGGGCGGGTGTGGGGGGCCCGAACTCCGGGATATCGGTGGGGAGATCGGTGCACGTAGTCGTCGGCGGGGGCTTCGGAGGGGGTACGTAGGTACCAGGTACTTATGCCGACTTGGTGCCCTCGGGCTGTGCCGCGGCCAGGATCTCGGTACGCGAGGTGATGCCCAACTTGGCCAGGATGTGCTCGACATGGGCGTCCACCGTGCGCTTGGAGATGACGAGCCGTTCGGCGATCTCCCGGTTGGACAGGCCCTGGGTGACGAGGGCGGCGACCTCGCGTTCGCGGCGGGTGAGGGGATCGGCGGGGCGGGTGTCGGCTGTGGCGTGGCGGGCCGTGGGGATGCCGGGCGGTTCGTCCGCGTCCGTGCGTACGGCGTCCAGGAGTTCGCGGCCCGACATCCGGGCGCCCGCCTCCCGCCACCGCTCGTACGGTTCGGCGCCCAACGCCGCCCGTACCGCCCGCTGTTGGGACTCCTGTTCCTCCAGCAGCCGGGGCAGCATGCCGACCGGGTCGCCGCCCAGCCGGCGCGCGTGCTCCGCGTAACCCAGCAGCCAGCAGGCCCTGACGTACCGCTTCTGCCCGGCCGCGTGCCAGGCCAGGCCCAGCGACGCGAGCGCCGCGGCCAGCACTTCGCCGATCTCACTCGCCGCCTCCAGCCCCCGGTGCAACGCCGTCGCGCTCTCCTCGGGCCGCCCGACCAGCCACAGGATGACGCCCTGGACCGTGAGCGTGGAACCGTACAACTGGCGCTCGCCCCGGCCCTCCAGATACGCCAGGCCCGTCTCGCACCACTCCAGCGCCCGGTCCGTGAAGCCCAACGCCGCGTACAGTAGGGCCCCTTCGTAGTGGACGACGCCGATGCCCAGCGCGTCGTCGGCCGCGATCATCCGCCCACGGACCGCTTCGAGGGCCGCCGACCCCTCCTCCACGGCCCCGCCGAGCAGCGTGAGGGCGCCCAAGTAGCCCTCGCTGAACAGCTCCACGCGGCTCTCGCCGACGCGGCGCGCCACCTCGTGCGCCTGCGGGAACCGGTCCAACGCCGTCTCCAGATCGGCCGTCCAGATCCCGAACACCCCGGTCATGAACAGCCCCCAGGCCCGCTCCGCGGAGTCCTGCGGGACGAGGCCGAGCCCCTTGTCGATCCAGTACCGGCCCTCGGACAGCGTCCCCGCCGCCCGCCAGTACGCCCCTAGTCGGGTCGCCAGCCACAGCGCGTCGCTCGCCCGTCCCTCGGTGGCGCAGCCGTACTCCAGGGCGGCCCGTACGTCGGCGATCTCCGCGCGTACGGCATGGTGCAGTTGGACCTGGGCCCGGCCCATCAGACCGTTCCAAAAACGGCCGACGAGTTCGTCGTAGTGGGCGAAGTGCCGTTGTCGTACGGCCTCCGTGTCCTCTGTGCCGGCCAGGCGCGCGGTGCCGTACTCGCGGATGGTGTCCAGCAGTCGGTAGCGGCCGCCGTCCTCGCCGATGCGCTGGACGACCGACTTGTCGACGAGTCCGATCAGTGCCTCGACGACCTGCTCGCCGTCCAGTTGGACCGCTCCAGCAGAGTCGCCGCCCGCGCACACCCGCTCGGCGGCGGACAGTTCGAAGGAACCGGCGAACACCGACAGCCGTGCCCACAGCAGTTGTTCCTGGGGTGTGCACAGGTCGTAGGACCAGTCGATGGCCGCGCGCAGGGTCTGGTGACGGGTGAGTGCCGTGCGGCGGCCGCCGGTGAGGACCTCGCAGTGGCGGTCCAGGCGGGCGACGAGCTCCGCGAGGGGGACGGCCCGCAGGCGTACGGCGGCGAGTTCGAGGGCGAGGGGGATGCCGTCGAGGCGGTCGACGAGGGCGAGGGTGCTCTCCCGGTCGGCGCCGTTCAGGGCGGTTCCGCCGGTGACGGCGGCGGCGCGCTGCACGAACAGGTCGACGGCGTCGGCCCGGGTCAGCGGGGCGATCGGCAGACAGCGCTCACCGGGCACGTCGAGCGGCTGCCTGCTGGTGGCGAGGACGCTCAGTCCCGGGGCCTCGCGCAGCAGGATGTCGCAGAGCATCGCGCACGCGTCGACCAGGTGCTCGCAGGTGTCGAGGACGATCAACATCCGCCGCCCGCGCAGGTGTTCCACGATGGCGTCCAACGGGGTCATGCCGGACTGCTCGGGCAGTTCGAGGACGCCCGCGAGCGTCGGTGGCACCAACTCCGGGTCGTGCAGGGCCGACAGCTCCACCAGCCGCACCCCGTCGGCGAACCGGTCGGTGACCGCGCGAGCCGCCCGCAGGGCCGTGCGGCTCTTGCCGACCCCGCCCGGGCCGACCAGCGTGACCAGCCGGGACCGTGCCAACTCGGTGTGCAGCATCCCGAGTTCCTCGGTGCGTCCGACGAAGCTGGTCAACTCCACAGGGAGTTGACCGCCCCGCCGCTGTCCGAAGCCGTATCCCATGCCGCCCCCATACCCGTCCGTCAACCGGTCACCACAGCGTAGGCGAGTGACTCCCGAGCGTGAACGGTAGTCGAGTCCGGCGGGTGGGCGCGAGATCGCGCGGGCGCCCGGCGGCGCGCCGTTCAGGCGACGCGCGCGCCGTTCACGCCGGGCTCACCCAGGTGCCGGTCTCGACGGAACGCACCATGGCGTCCAGAACCGCAGCGCTGTGTACGGCATCCGGGAGAGTGGCGCCGTACGGCACGCCCTCGGCGACGGAGCGCAGGAAGCGGTACGCCTCGATCACCTTGAGGTCGTCGTAGCCCATGGCATTCGCCGCGCCGGGCTGGAATGCGCCGAACTCGCCGTCGCCCGGGCCGACATACACGGTGGTGACGGGCTGGTCCTGGTACGTCGTACCGCGGCTGACGGCCAGCTCGTTCAGCCGGCGGAAGTCCCAGAACACCGCGCCCTTGGTGCCGTGCACCTCGAAGCCGTAGTTGTTCTGCTCGCCGACCGAGACCCGGCTGGCCTCCAGGACACCCCGGGCGCCGGAGGCGAACCGCAGCAGGCAGTTGACGTAGTCCTCGTTCTCCACCGGGCCCAACTCGCCGCCGGTGGCCAGGGCGTGGCCCGCGGTCGCGCCGGTGGGGCGGGCCCGCTGGGGCAGGAAGATCGCGGTGTCCGCGGCGAGGGAGGTGATGTCGCCGAGGAGGTAACGGGCCAGGTCCGCGCCGTGCGAGGCCAGGTCGCCCAGGACACCGTGGCCGCCGCGCTCCAACTCGTAGCGCCAGGTCAGCGCGCCGTCCGGGTGGGCCGCGTAGTCGCTGAAAAGGCGGACGCGGATGTGGGTCACCGTGCCCAGCTCGCCCGAGGCGATCAGGTGGCGGGCGGCCTCGACGGCGGGCGCGTTGCGGTAGTTGAAGCCGACCGCGCCCTGGACGCCGGCCTTGCTGACCGCGTCGGCCACGGCGGAGGAGTCCGCCGTCGACAGACCCACCGGCTTCTCGATCCAGATGTGCTTGCCGGCCTCCGCCATCGCGACACCGATCTCGCGGTGCAGGAAGTTCGGCGCGGTGATGCTCACCGCCTGCACCCGAGGGTCGTCGACCACTTCGCGCCAGTCGCGGGTGGTGGAGGCGAAGCCGAACTGCTCGGCCGCCTGCTCCGCCCGCCCGGGCACCTCCTCGGCGACCGTCACGAGCTGCGGTCGCAGGGTCAGCTGCGGAAAGTGGTGCGGGACACGGGCGTACGCCTGGGTGTGCACCCGCCCCATCCATCCGAAACCCACGACGGCAACACCGAGCGAGGTCACCATGACTGCCCTTCTTTGGACCGGTCCATAAACTGTCCCCGCCACACTGGAACCCATTCATCCTGATGTCAATACATGCACGTCAACACCGAGTGTCCGCGCCTTTGACAGGGGGCGCGACTGCATGGAACGGTCCAGCCATGAGCGCTCCGACCATCCGTGACGTCGCCGAGCGGGCCGGTGTGTCGAAATCCCTGGTCTCCCTGGTGCTGCGCGGCTCCGAGCAGGTACGGCCGGAGAAACGGCAGGCCGTGCTGGCCGCCGTGGAGGAACTCGGCTACCGCCCGAACGCCGCCGCCCGCAGCCTCAGCGAACGCCGCACCCGCTCGATCGGCGTCCTGCTGAACGACCTGCGCAACCCCTGGTTCGTGGAACTCCTCGACGGCCTGGGCTCCCGCCTGCACGAGCAGGGCCTGCACATGATGCTGGCCGACGGCCGCCTCAACCGTCACCTCGGCGAGGACCTCACCCGCATCTTCACGGAACTCCGCGTCGACGGGCTGGTCGTGGTGGGTACCCTCCCCGGCTCCGAGGACCTCCTCGCCGCCGCGACGCACATCCCCACAGTGATCGCGGGCGCCATTGAACCGGTCCTGCCCCACGTCGACGCCGTGGCCGGCGACGACTCGTACGGCGCCATCCTGGCCACCGAACACCTGATCGACCTGGGTCACCGCCGTATCGCCCATATCGCCGGCCCGGGCGTCGCCGGCGCACTCCGCTGCACCTCCTTCGAAATGATCATGGACGACCACGGCCTGACCGACCTCGCGACGGTCGAACAGGGCGACCACACGGAGGAGGGCGGCTACCGCGCGATGGTCCGCCTGCTCACCGCCCCGGAACGCCCCACGGCCGTCTTCGCCTTCAACGACATCGCGTGCGTCGGCGCGCTCTCGGCGGCCGAGGAACTGGGCCTCCAGGTGCCCCGGGACCTGTCCCTCGTCGGCTACGACAACACGTACCTCGCGCGCCTACGACACCTCTGGCTCACCACCGTCGACAACGGCAGCCACGACATCGGGCGCCGCGCCGCGCAGCTTCTCGTCCACCGGATGAAGGATCCGGGGCGGGCGTCGGAGACGGTGTTGTCGGAACCGAGGCTGGAGGTGCGGGGGAGCACGGGCCCGCCCTCGACGTCGTAGTCCCGGCGCGGGCATGATCCATACGGTGTCGAACGAAACCGTGGAAACGAGCCGCCCGCCCCTGCTCTGGGAACAACACTGCTGCCTGGCGCTGGAGCAGAACGCCGACGTCGGCGAACTCGCCCGCTACCGCAGGCCGGGCGGCAGCTTCGTCTCGGTGAACGTGGGCTACGCGCCCCACGGAACCGACGACGTCACCGGTCTCCTCGCGAGCTGGCGGCAGCGGATCGCCGCCGACGACCGGCTGCGGCTGGTCGCGAGCGTCGACGACATCGACGCCGCCGCGCGGGCGGGGGAAGTGGCGGTCGCCTTCGACCTGGAGGACTCCGGGCCCCTGGAAGGGGAGTTGGACCGGGTACGCCTCTTCCACGACCTCGGCGTCCGCACGATGCTGCCGAGCTACAACACCCGCAACGCGGCCGGCGGCGGCTGCCTCGACGAGGTCGACGAGGGACTCACCGCCTACGGCCGGGCGCTGGTACGGGAGTTGAACGCCGTCGGCATGGTCGCGGACGGCTCGCACTGCGGCACCCGTACCGGACTCGACCTGTGCGAGGTGTCCCAACTGCCCGTCGTCTACAGCCACTCCAGCATGCGCGCGGTCTGGGACCACCCCCGCAACATCACCGACGACCAGGCCAAGGAGTGCGCCGCCACGGGCGGGGTCGTCGGTATCACCGGGGTCGGCATCTTCCTCGGCCCCAACGACGCCTCCGTCGACGCCCTCGTGCGGCACATCGACCACGCCGTCGACCTGGTCGGGCCGGAGCATGTCGGCGTGTCCACCGACTACCCGTTCGACGAAGGGGACTTCAACGCGATGCTCGAACAGAGCCCGGAGCTGTACCCCGACTGCTACACCCGCTGGGGCCCGATCGACTTCATGCCCCCGGA
Source organism: Streptomyces prunicolor (assembly GCF_045162825.1). NCBI lineage: Bacteria > Bacillati > Actinomycetota > Actinomycetes > Kitasatosporales > Streptomycetaceae > Streptomyces > Streptomyces prunicolor. The sequence continues at coordinate 9,127,574 of NZ_CP108676.1, forward strand.
GGGCCTGCTGACCGTCGAGGGCGCCCTGCGTAGCCGGGGATACCCCGAGGACGCCGTCGCCGCGATCCTGGGCGGCAACTTCCGGCGCGTGGCCGCGCAGGTGTGGCCACAGGCCGCGCCCGCAACGGCCGTAGGGACCGGTCCAAGTCGTTGAACAGTCGCCGAAGCCCCGCCGGGCGCCCGGGCGATGTGACGTCACGCCACGCGCCCATTACGGTCGTACGGACGACTCGGACGTCGGAAGAGGGGCAGCGTGAGCAGCCGGAACCTGGGTGAGATCACGCGTATCGAGGACGCGGCGCTCACCCTGGCCGCGCAGGCCGGGGACGTCGCCTCCCTGGGGCTGCTGCTGGAGCGGCACCGGGCCGGGATGCGGGCCGTCGCGGTGAGTGTGCTGGGGCCGGGGCCCGACGTCGACGACGTGGTCCAGGACGCGGCGCTGACCGCGCTGCGGCGCGTGGGGGACGTGCGGGACCCGGAGGCCGTGGGGCCCTGGTTGCGGATGATCGTGCGGAACCATGCCCGTTCGCTGCTGCGGGCGTCCGTCGACTTCCGGCCGCTCGATGATCTGCATGTGCCCGTCACGGACTCCGGTCCTGAGCGGTGGCTGGAGCAGCACGCCATGCGGGACTGGATCTGGGAGGCGGTCGAGGAGCTGTCTCCCGCGTTGCGGCTGCCGCTCGTGCTGCGGCATTTCAGCGTCGGGGTCACGTCGTACGAGCAGATCGCCGAGGCGTGCGGGGTGCCCGTTGGAACGGTCCGCAGCCGGCTCAGCCAGGGGCGGGCCAAGCTCGCGCTGGCCCTCGCCGCCACGGCCGACGCCCCGCACGGCGACGCGGCCCGCCGCACCCGCGCCAGCCGTATCGAGGCGCGCGAGACGCTGGACGCCGCCGCGAGCGGACACTTCGGCAAGCTGCTCACCGAGCGCTGGTCGCCCGAGGCCGCTCTGGTCCGGGGGAACCAACCGGTGGGCGGCAGAAGCCTGTTGGTGCGCGGGATGGAGTGCGATCTGGAGGCCGGCGTACGGCAGCATCTCGCGCACGCCGTGGCCGGGCGGTCGCTCGTCGTCTGGGAGATGGACATCAGCAACCCCGATGACGCCCCCGAGCACTGCCCGCCCGCCGTGGCCTGGCTGATGAGTCTGGACGGCGCCGGGCGGGTGCACCGGCTGCGTCTCGTCCATCCGAGGCCGGTGCCGGTGCCGCACTCCCTCCAGCCCCTTATGGTGTGACCGGCATCACATCACCTGTTTCGAACTTCGGCCTTTCTCCCGCGTCCTGTCCGTGTCATCGCCGTATGCCGAACAGGGAGATCCCATGAGCACCACCCCCTCGACCGACCCGCTCGCGACCGGAGCCCACACCGTCGAGATCGACGGGGTCACGCAGAGCTACCACGTGCACGGCAGTGGACCGGTCCTCGTCGCGCACTCCGGCGGGCCGGGCATCTTCTGGGAGTACCTGCGCATGCCCGCGCTGGAGGAGCACCTCACGGTCGTCTACCCGGAGCCCATCGGCACCGGCGCCTCCGGCCGCCTGCCCGCCCACCCGCACGGCTACACCCGGGCCCGTTACAGCCGCTTCCTCACCGCGCTGATCGAGCACCTCGGCGTCCCCGAGGTGCACCTCCTCGGGCACTCGCACGGCGGTTTCGTCGCCCAGTACCACGCCCTGCACCACCCCGACCGCATCGCCGGCGTGATCCTCTACGACAGCGCTCCGGTGACCGGTCCCGAGCACGGCGCCGAGGCCATGCGCCTGGTGCAGGAGTTCGCCGCCCGAAACGCCGACAACCCGGACCTCCCCGAAGTCATTGAAGCGTTCCAAAGCATCCCCACCATCTCCGACGACGCGCAGATGACCGCCGTCGCCCGGGGGATCTTCCCCGCCTACTTCGCCGACTTCTGGGGCCGGCAGGACGAGTTCGGTCCCGCGCGGGCCGGGGTGACGGCCACGTACATCTCCGGCCTTGACGACGACCTCACCCCGGACGTCATCGACGACCGCGCCGTCCTCGGCTCGCTCACCGTGCCCACGCTCGTCCTCGTCGGCCGCCACGACGTCATCTGCGGAGTGCGCTGGGCCGAGGAACTGCACGAACTCATCCCGGGCTCGGAGCTGGTGATCTTCGAGAACAGCGGGCACTTCGGGCACCTGGAGGAACCGGAGGCCTTCGCGAAGGCGGTGACGGCCTTCGTGGAAGCCCCGGCCGGCAACTAGGTCATTTGGTCGAAGCCCCGGCGGACGGGTCCGGCCTAGTTTGGACCCGTCCAGAGGGTTTCCGACAAGACAACCAAGGAGCTACGGCATGAGTGCCGTCAAGAACATCGTTCTCGTGCATGGCGGATTCGTCGACGGTTCCGGCTGGCAGTCGGTGCACCGCCTGCTCACCCAGGACGGCTTCAACGTCAGCGTCGTGCAGAACCCGACCGTGTCCCTCGCCGACGACGTGGCGGTCACCCGGCGGGCCCTCGACGCCCTGGACGGCCCGGCGGTCCTCGTCGGCCACTCCTACGGCGGCGCCGTGATCACCGAGGCCGGACGCCACGAGGGTGTCGCCGCGCTCGTCTACATCGCGGCCTTCGCGCCGGACAAGGACGAGTCGGTCGGCACGCTGGTCGCCGACCCGGCGCCCGGCGCGCCCGTGCCGCCGATCCTGCCGCCGGTCGACGGCTTCCTCTTCTTGGACCGTGACAAGTTCGCCGCGTCCTTCGCGGGCGACCTGCCGGCCGAGGACGCCGCGTTCCTGGCCGACTCGCAGGTTCCGTGGGGCCTGGAGGCGCTCGGCGGTCCGATCACCGAGCCGGCCTGGCGGACCAAGCCCAGTTGGTACCTCGTCGCGACCGACGACCACATGATCCCGCCGCCCGTTCAGCACCAGATGGCCGAGCGCGCCGGCGCGACTGTGGCCGAGGCCGCGGGCAGCCACGCCATCTACGTCTCCCAGCCCGCCGCGGTGGCGGACCTGATCAAGAAGGCCGCGGCCCACCAGGCCTGATGCCCCATCTCTGACCACATGTCAACTCCCCGCTTCAGCCCGCCTGTTCGCAGGCGGGCTGTCCGCGTCGCTTCCCGACGAACCCGAGAGGGAAACAGAACCCCATGACGACCGCCGTCCAGCCGTCCGTCGCCGAGCAGTCCGAGGCGGAGGCCCTCTACCGATTCCAGACCGAGACTCCCGAGCCCGTCCGTACCGCGCTGGGCATGACCGCCACGAGGCTCGGCGGCGGGGTGGTGCTGTCGATGCGCGACGACATCACCCGCTTCTGGAGCAAGGCCCTCGGCTTCGGTGTCACCGCCCCCGTCACCGCCCAACTCGTCGAAGAGGTCTGCGACTTCTACCGCGCGGCGCGCACCCCGCAGGCCGTCTTCCAGATCGCGCCCGCGTTCCTGCCCGAGGACTGGCCGGAGATCTGCGCACGGGAGGGCATCGTCCAGGGCGCCTCCTGGGTGAAACTCGTCGGCACGACCGAGGAGGCCGTCGCCCGCGCCGACGCCCTGGACGTACTCCCCGACGGCATCAGCGTCACCCCGCTGGAGGCCCAACACGCCCTGGAATGGGGCACGGTGATGATGCGGGCCTTCGGAACGCCGGTCGAGCACTACGCCGAGATGGGCGCCGCGACCGTGACCCGGCCCGGCTGGCATCCCTACGGGGCGTGGCTGGACGGGGAGTTGGTCGGCACCGGCACCATGCTCGTGCGCGGCGACACGGCGCAGATGTTCGCCGGCGCCGTACTGCCCCACGCCCGGGGTCGCGGCGGGCAGACCGCGCTGCTCGCCGCCCGGGCCCGCACGGCACGGGAGTTGGGGTGCCGGGTCCTCGTCGCCGAGACCGGAGCCGAGCAGCCCGGCACCCACAACAGTTCCCTGCACAACATGCTCCGCCTCGGCTTCGAGGTGGCCTACGAACGCCCCAACTGGATCTGGCACTTGGAACCCGAAGCGAGCTGAACGGGAGACGTCACGGCATCGGGGCGGTCAGCGCGTCGCGCAGGCCGCCCCGCGAGGTGACATTCAACTTCCGGAAGACACTGCGGAGATGGGCCGCCACCGTGCGCGGGGACAGGAAGAGCCGCGTCGCGATCTGCTTGTTCGTCAGCCCGGTGGCGGCCAGTTGGGCCGCCACCCGCTCCTGCGGGGTCAGCAGCGCGTACCGGTCCCGGCCGTCGGACTCGACCGGCTCCAGCGGCTTGACGGGGATGCCGCTCGCCCGCAGCTCGCCCGCCGCCCGCGCACTCCACGGGGCCGCGCCGAGACGCTCGAACGTGCTGAGCGCCGCGTCCAGATGCACCCGGGCCGCGCCACCCGCCTTGGCGCGGCGCAGCCGCTCGCCGTAGGCCAGACAGATCCGCGCCCAGTCGAACGGCCAGCGCTCGGCACCGGGCGTCGCGATGGCCGCCTCGAACAGGTCGTGGTCGATGAAGTCCGCGGTCGCCATCGCCTCGGCGGCATCCGTCAGCATGGCCAGCCGGGGTGAGATCGACGGGATGTCGGCCCGGCGGAACGCCGCCACCTGCGCGGCCGCCTCCTCGTGATGGTCGGTGCGGGCCGCGGCCTCGGTGAAGTCCAGCAGGAGCCACAGGGCGTGCGGCATGAACCGCGGCACCGCACCGGGCGTACCGAGGGCCCGCAGGAGGCGGTGGGCGGTGTCGAAGTCCGCGTCGCCGAGCGCGGAGAGGGCGCGGATGCGCGAGGCGTAGACCCGCAGCGCGCCCAGCCCGCGCGGATTGCCCCAGGAGACGAGCCGGTCCGCGATCTCCCGCGCGGCGGCACCGTCACCGCGCGCGGCGGCCACAAGTCCCCGCTGGAAGTGGCCTGTTGACGCGGGCAGGCGGTAGTCGTACGTCTCGCACCAGCCGAGGCCTTCCTCGGTCATCGCCAGCAGGTCGTCCCACTGGCCGCCGGAGTAGGCGTCGCCGGCCAGCAGGAACTGCGCCTGGATCGCCAGGGCCATGGCCCCGCCGTCGCGGCCGTCGTCGATGACCCGGCGCAGCGCGCTGCGGCAGCCCGGGAGGCGGTCGACGTGGGAGGCGGAGAGCGAGACGCCGAAGACCCGTACGGGATCGGTCTGTCGGTGCAGGCCGCGGACGAGGTGGTCGAGCCGGTCGAGGACGGGCAGCGCGCGGTGTGCCGGATCGCCGAAGGCGCCCAGGATCACCGGCAGCAGGCGGCCCGACGTGGGTGGACGCCGTCGCTTCACGACGTCCTCGAAGGAGTGCCACAGCTCCGGCCGGCCGCCGTAGAAGCACACCAGGAGAAGGGTGTTCAGGGCCTCGCGGAAGATGTCCTCGGCACTCTCGCCGTCCCCGGGCCACTCATGGGTCTCGATGGCGCCGATGAGCAGCCGGTGCGCGGTGTCCACATCGCCCTCGCCGTTGAGGAGTCGACTGGCCGCGGCGGTGGCGGCGGCGAGGGAGTCGACGCCGGACGGGTCGGCGTGGCCGGCGTTGTCCAACAGCGCGCGGACGTTGCGCAGATCGCCGGTGATGTTGGCGCCCAGGCAGGCCGCCTCCGCCAGCCGACGAGCCTTGTCCGTTCCGGTGGCGCTCAACTCCGAGGCACGCAGCAGGGTGGTGATGGCGCCGACGGCGTCCCCCCGGCGCAGGGTGCCGTACGCCGCCTCGTGCAGCAGGGCGGCCACCTGGTCGTCGGGGCCGACGGCAGCGTCGGCGAGATGCCGGGCCCGGTGCTCGGAGCCCTCGGGGAGTTCCGCGGCGAGCGCCCGATGCGCCCACCGGCGCTCCTCGCTGGTCGACAGGTCGATCACCGCGGAACGGGTCAGCGGATGCCGGAACTCCAGCCGCCCTGTCACGCCGTCGACCTGGACGACTCCGGCGCGCTCGGCGGGGGACAGCCCGACGAGACCGTCCGGTCCGTCCGACGCCCGCTGCAGGATGTGCAGTTCGCCCGAACCGTCCAGCACGGCGAGCAGCAGCAGCTTCCGCGTCGCCGCGGGGAGCGCCGCGACCCGGGTGGAGAAGATGTCCTTGAGCCGCTCGGTCAACGGCAGTACGGCGGGCAGGGTGCCCCGCTCCGTCTGCTGCAAGTCGTCGAGCGGGACCGGGAGTTCGAGCAGGGCCAGGGGATTGCCCCGGGCCTCCGCGACCAGTCGCCGGCGGACCCTGGCCGCCATCGCGGGGAACCGGTCCGCCACCAGCTCGTTCGCCGCCGCGTCGTCCAGCGGCCGGACCTCGTACTCGGGTATCCCGATGTTGCTCAGCAAGGACTCGTCCCCGGTGCGGGACGCACCCAGCAGGGCGATCGGCCCGGTGCGCGGGGAGCGGGCGAGGGTCCCCAGGACCGTGGCGCTGGACCGGTCCACCCACGCCGCGTCGTCGACGATCAGCGCGAGCGGACCGGTCTCGGCGGCGGCCTGCACCAGCAGGGCCTGTACGGCGTTCATGATGGCGAGCAGTTCGGCCGGCTGCTCCTCGGACAGTCCGCGGACCGCCTGGAGGGTCTCCGCCTGCCGCGCGGGCAGTGCGGGAATCCACTCGGCCAGCCGTTGCAGGAGCTGGTTCAACGCCGAGAAACCGATGCTCCTCCGGTACGGGCAGCCGGAGATCCGCAGCACCCGGAAGCCCGCTTGGGACGTGCGCGCCGCCGCGGCGTCCAGCAGCGCGGACTTGCCCACCCCGGCCTCCCCGGTCAGTATCAGCGCGGCTCCCCGCGCGAGGGCGGTGTCGAAGTGCCGGTCGAGGACGGCCAGTTCGGCCGACCGTCCGATGAGGGCCGGCGAGGTGAGGGATGCCGGTGCCATGACGCCTCCCGTAGGGGTCGAGCGGGAACAGGAACGGTCCAAACGCCTGAGGTCAGGTCACGCGATGCGGGTGGCCGCCTCCGTGGCCGCGTGCTGGACGGCGACACGGTCGGCCTTGACCGTCTCGCCGTCCACGACGACGGCCTCGCCCGCGACCCAGACGTCCTGGACCGCGCGCGAACCGGCCGCCCACATGAGGTTGGCGAGCAGCCGGCCGTCCTCGACGTCGAGGCCCGCGGCGAAGTGCGGCCCGTCCACCGAGAGATGGATCATGTCCGCCCAGTTTCCCGGGCGGAGCGCACCGATGTCGGTCCGGCCCAGGGCCGCCGCTCCGGCCGAGGTCGCCATGAGGAAGGCGTCCGCGGCGGTGAGGGCCATGGCGTCGGCGGTGGCGAGACGGGAGAACATCATCGCGAGGCGGGCCTCCTCCCACAGGTCGAGGTCGTCGTTGCTCGCGGGCCCGTCGGTGCCCAGGCCGACGGAGACGGACGCGGCGCGCAGGGCATGCAAGTGGGCGATGCCGGAAGCGAGTTTGGCGTTCGAGCCCGGGCAGTGCGCGACACCGGCACCCGATTCGGCGAGCAGCCGGATGTCGTCGTCGGAGAGATGCACCGCATGGGCCGCGAGCAGCCGACCGTCCAACAGCCCGGTCTCCTGGAGCAGTTGAGGAACCGAACCGTGCAACTCGCGCTGGGTGACGTCCTCGGCGAGGGTCTCCGCGACATGGATGTGCACCAGGGCGCCGCGCTGCGCCGCCTCCTCCGCCGTGGCGCGCAGTGCCTCGGGCGGCAGGGTGTAGGCGGAGTGCGGGCCGTAGCAGAGTTCGACGCGCTCACCCGGTCCGAAGCGCAGTCCGTCCGTGTCGATCCACTTGCCGATGGCCGCGAGAGCGGTGCGCCAGTCGTCGCCGGGCCGGTCGAAGTAGGCGGGCGCGATCAGCACCCGGCTCCCGGCCTCCAGCGCCGCGTCGGCCACCTGCTCGGCGTGCGCGTACATCTCGGCGCTGGTCGTCACGCCGTAGCGGAGCATCTCGACGCAGCCCAGCAGCATGCCCGCGCGGGCGTCCCGGGGGTTCATGCGGGACTCGGCGGGCCAGATGGCGTCCTGGAGCCAGGACAGCAGCGGGAGGTCGCCGCCGAGTCCCCGCAGGAGTGTCATCGGGGAGTGCGCGTGGGTGTTGACCAGGCCGGGAGCGAGGATGCCGGACAACGAGGTGACCGGGACGCCGGTCGGCAGCGGGGGAGCGGTGGCCGCCGTACCGCAGAAGGCGATGCGGCCGTCCGCGTCGACGTCGACCACGGCGTCGCGCAGGACGGAACAGGACGGGTCGGCCGGGAGGACCACGGGGGCGAGAAAGCGATGGGACACGGACATGGGGGAGAGCTCGCTTCCGGAGGCAGTGCTGTCAACGGGAACAAGATGCGGGACCGGTCCAAAAGTTCGATCCCGACGGCGTGAACTCGATCACAGGAGTGGGGAAACGGGGCGTTCCGCTGTCATGAGCATCGCCGGTTTCGGGTGGATAGGATGAGGTGTGTCTTCCTGGAGCCAAGCGCTGACCTTCTCCTCCGCGAGTGCCTGGGACGAGGTCTTCACCGACTTCCACGGCGCGAGCCGCATCAAGGTGCCGGACCGCGGCGCCCCCTGGACCGGGCGCCTGGAGTGGCAGCGGTCGAAGACCTACGGCCTCGCGCAGTGTTCGGGCGGAGAGGAGGTGGTCCAGCGGGACAACCGGCACATCCGCGCCGATCCCCGCGGCACACACGAACTCCTCGTCCCACTCGCCGGATCGGCCTGGGTGGAGCAGGCCGGGGCGTCCGGCGAGATCGGGCCCGGCGCCATGGCGCTGTGCGACATCGACCGGCCCCTGACGTTCGCGCACGGCACCGACCTCCGCAGCATCTCCCTGATCGTGAACGGCCACAACCTCTCCGCACGCAGCCGACTCGCCGCCGGAGGACCGCAGTTGCTCCACGGCGACCGCGGACTCGGCCGGGTCGTACGGCAGTTGATCACCACCCTGCACGAAGAGCGCGAGCACCTCTCCGAGAACACCTTCGACATCGCCTGCGACCGGCTCCTCGACCTGGTGTGCCTTGCCGTGGAGGGCGGCGTCGACTCGGCGCCCACCGGTCAGCGGGCGAGTGTCGAGGCCGCGATCCGGCGCTACGTCCGCGAGCACGCCTGCGACCGTGACCTGGACGTCGTCGCCATCGCGCGAGCGCTCGGCTGGTCCGCGCGCTACGTCCAGCAGGTGCTCCAGGCCGCGGGCACCACCGCACGCGACCTGGTCCGCCGCGAACGGCTGAACGTCGCCAGAACCCGTCTGGCGAGCGCCAGTTGGAGCACGTACTCGATCGCGGAGATCGCCCACGCCAGCGGCTTCGGCAGCCACGCCTCCTTCGCCACCGCGTTCCGCGCGGAGTTCGGGACGACTCCGCGCGAAGCCAGGGGCAGCCGCTAGGAGTTGACCGGCGGGGTGAAGTACCGGCGCGGGTTGTCGACCAGCATGGTGGTGAGCTGCGCCTCGGTGACACCGGCGGTGCGCAGGGCCGGCAGCACCTGGTCGTGCAGGTGGGTGTGGTGCCAGTTCGGCGCGATCTGCTCCCGTACGCCCGGCGGGAACCAGTCGATGTGGCAGGACGCGTCGTGCGACAGGACCATCCGCTCGGCGAACCCCTCGCGAGCGAGCGCCGCCACGGTCGCCACCCGCTGGTCCTCGGGCAGCAGGGCGTCGAGACCGAAGCGGTCCATGCCGACGTACGAACCGTTGTCGATGAGCTGGTGCAGATAGTCCAGGTCGGTGCTGTCGCCGCTGTGCCCGATGACCACCGCGCCCAGATCCACGCCCTCGCTGCGCAGCACGTCCTGCGCGACAAGTCCCGTACGGGCGACGGCACTTGTGTGCACCGTGATCGGAGCACCGGTACGCAGATGGGCCTGGGCCACCGCGCGCATCACCCGCTCGACACCCGGGGTGAGTTCGTTCTCGATCGCGCACTTCAGGAACGCGGCCCTGATGCCGGTGTCCGCGATGCCCTCGGTGAGTTCGCGGACGAACAGGTCGGTCATGCCCTCGGGGCCGCCGAGCAGGGTGCCCGGGCCGTGGTAGCGGAAGAAGTCGGGGATGTCGGCGAGGGTGTAAATGCCGGTCGCCGCAACGATGTTGAGGTCGACCTGCTCGTTCACCAGGGCGACGCGAGCGACATTGCGGCCGAGTCCGATGACGGTCGGATCGACGAGTGTGGAGACACCGGTCGCGGTGAGGGCCTTCAGCCGGGAGACGGCGTCGGCGATGCGTTCCTGCTCGTCCCAGGTCTCCGGGAGGCTCTGGCGGAGTTCCTCACTGACGACGAAGACGTGCTCGTGCATCAGGACGGAACCGAGGTCGTTCACGGCTACCGGGCCGCGCACGGTCTGGACTTGGGGGACAGGACGGGCGTCTGGGGCTTGAGGGGTCGTCATGCTGATCCTTCGGTGCGTGCCCGGTGCGAACACCTGTTGAACGGGCGCTCAGGGGCGGGGAGTTGAGGTGTGGGGAGGGGAAATCGTCAGGGGTGCAGCAGATGGGGGACACAGGAGGCGACAGGCGTCAGGCGTCGGCCGCGGCCTGCCTGACGAGGTCGGCCACGGCGTCCGGCCGGGACACGTACACGGCGTGGCCGGCGTCGGCGCCGGTGACCGTGCTGCCCGCCCGCCGGGCCATGGCCCGCTGCGCGGGCGGCGGGATCATCCGGTCGTCGGTCGCCACCAGGTACCAGCTCGGCTTGTGCCGCCAGGCCGGTTCACCGATCGCGCCGCTGAGTGCGTCGAGCCCCCACGGCACCTGCGAGTCGGCCATGAACTCGGCCTCGGCCACCGGGAGATCGGCCGCGAAGGACGCGTGGAACTTGTCCCGGTCCAAAAACAGGAACCCGTCGACCGGCGGCAGGATCGGCGGTACCGGTGCGCCCGGCGCGGGGTCGGCGATCAAGGTGTTGACGGACTCGCCCTTGTCGGGCGCGAACGCCGCGATGTATACGAGCCCGGCAACCCGTTCGTGGTTACCGGCCTCGGTGATGACGGCCCCGCCGTAGGAGTGCCCGACCAGGATCGCCGGCCCGTCCAGCGCGTCCAACACCCGCTCGGTCACCGCGACATCGCCCGCGAGGGACAGGGTCGGATGCTGCACGACGCTCACCCGGAACCCGTCGTCCGTCAGCAGCCGGTACACCTCCCGCCACCCGGACCCGTCCACGAACCCGCCGTGGACGAGTACGACGTTCTTGACCAGTTCCGTATCCATGGACCCGACTCTTCCAAGGTCACACGGGTGCCGTCTTTCGCGCCGGCGCGCAGTCCTTTCGCGGGAGCGTGATCCCGGCACGGGCGGAAGGCCGCCGGGAATCCCGGGGTCGGCCGACATGGTGCCTCACGTTCGGCGGTCATGTCGCCCATAGGGCGTTACGTCATCATCTTCCGCCCCGCGCTGATACGTTGCTCGGGCGTCGGAGCACCCCCACACCCGCCGCATCCGACGCCCCCACACATCCCCCGAAGAAGGAGAGCCGAGTGGCCCCGCACGGGACGCGCCGCAGCCTGCCGGCCCTGTTCACCGTCGCCCTCGCGCTCGTGCTGCTGACCGGGCCGGCCTGCGTACCCGGTGTCGAATCCCCGCCCGCGCCCGCGAGAACCGCCCCGGCGCAGGCGTCCGGCCCGCCCACGGCCTACGGCGCCTACGTCGGCTACGGTGCCGACGCCGTGCGCCGGGTCGCGGAGTTCGGGGCCTGGCTGGGGCGGCCCGAACCCCGGGTCGGGCACGCGTATCTGCCCGGGGAGAACTGGAGCGACATCGAGGGCGCCTCCAACGACCTTGCCCCGTGGGCCGATTGGCGTCGGAAGGAGCAGGACCGGTTGCTCGTGCTCAACGTGCCGATGCTGGACCGCAACGAGGCGCACCTTCCCGACGACGTGGTCCGCGCCGAGTTGGCGGACGGGGCGGCCGGGCGCTACGACGACCACTTCCGCGCACTCGCCCGACGGCTGGTCCAACTCGGCGTTCCGGACACCGAGATCGTCCTCGGCTGGGAGATGAACGGCACCACCTACACCCACCGTTGCGCGCCCGCCCCCGCCTCCTGGAAGGGCTACTGGACGCGCATCGTCACCGCGATGCGATCCGTCCCCGGGCAGCGCTTCCGCTTCGACTTCACGCCCACCCGCGGCCGCGACGCGATCCCCTGGACCGAGTGCTACCCCGGTGACGACTACGTCGACGTCATCGGCATGGATGCGTACGACGCCCCGCGCGGTCTGTCCTTCTCCCAGCAACTGACCGAACCGTATGGGCTGTTGGCGCAGGTCGACTTCGCCCGCGCCCACCACAAACCCGTCGCCTACCCCGAGTGGGGCCTGTTCGACAACGGCGACAACCCCACCTACATGCGCGGCATGCTCACCTGGATGGCCGGCCAACACCCGCTCTACCAGACCATCAGCGACTACTGCCCGCACGGCGTGTGGCGTTGCCGTGACAACCCCAAGTCCTCGGCCGTATACCGCTCCTTGACGGACGGTCAGTCATGAGGGGGGCGGAGAACGGCACCCGCCGTTCTCCGCCCCCCTCAGGCGTCGCGCACCGAACTACCGCTCTACGGCGTCCACTTCACGTTCGGATTCACCTGGCCGGTCCAGTTGAAGATCGCCATGTTGTCCCAACCGTCCCCGCTGCCCGAGATGTTGGCCGGGTCCCAGCCGTTGCCGGTGACCGCGTACCAGGTCGGCTCCCAGTAGAAGACGCCGATCGCTCCCGCGCTCCGGGCCGTGTTCTGCACCGCAGTGAACTCCGCACCTTGGCCCGCCCACGTGAGTGGATAGCCTGAGCAGCCCGTAGTCACCGAGTTGGCGGTGCCGTCAGCGTCGGACGTCGTGAACGGGTAGGCAGTCTCCGCGATGATGACGTCCTTGCCGTAGCGCGACTTCATGTCCGAGACGACGCTGCCCATGTTGGCCAGCGTGCCGTGCCACATGCAGTAGTAACTCAGCCCGGTGATGTCCCAGTTGACGCCCTGGGCCTTGATGCCGTCGTAGAACCAGCGGGCGTTGGAGTCGCTGTCCGCGTCGGCCGTGTGGATGATCACCTGGGTGGAACTGTTGCACGCCTTGGTCGCGTTGTAGCCCGACTTCAGCAGTAGCCCGAGGTTGGTGAAGCTGTTGTTGACGACCTTGCCGTCGTCCCACAGCATGCCGACGTTGATCTCGTTGCCGATCTGCACGCTGTCCGGGGTGGTGCCCTGGGACTTGAGACTGTTGCAGACGTCGTAAGTGTAGTTGTAGACGTCGGTCTGCAGCGCGCTGATGCCGTGGCTCGACCAGGCGGCGGGCTTGTACTGCTTGCCCGGGTCGGCCCAGGTGTCCGAGTAGTGGAAGTCGATCAGCAGCTTGAGGCCCTTGGCCTTGACCTGCTTCGCGTACGCCAGCACCTTCGCCTTGTTGTTGTAGCCGCTGGCGGGGTTGTTCCAGATCCGCAGGCGGACGTAGTTGACGCCTGCGCCCTTCAGGATGTCGAGCGGGTCCTTGGCAGTCCCGCTGGAGTCGTAGTACTTGGCGCCGAGGTCGATCGCGCGCTGCGCGGACGAGACGTCGGCGCCGAGCATGGTGAGCGAGTTCGCGGCAGCGGCGTTCGTGGGGGTGAGCATCGCCGCCGGCAGGGCGACTGCGGCCAGCAACAAGGCGGCCTTCACTATGCGGCCCGGGATTTTCACGGGGTACCCGACCTCCTTGGGTCGACTGACATGCGCATGCGGATGGGTCTGAGAACGTTCACAGTAGGAGAGGTAACAGGCGCTGTAAATATGTGTGTCGGTTGTATTTCCCGCAGTTGGTGGGCGTCTCGAACGAGCAAGTGGGATGGGAACGTACACAACCGTGTGGGCACAGTGGTACCGGGGTACTACGCCCGCGCCCTCAATGACCCCCCGGTACGACGGTTTTGAACCCCCCGCCCTCCTAGCGTTGCCGGTGGGAAGGCCCAGTGGGGGCGGTGGCACGTGAGCGTGAGGGATGTCGATGATCGAGGCGCAGCAGCTGACGAAGCGGTACGGGGAGAAGACGGCGGTCGACCGGCTGGACTTCGTCGTGAAACCCGGTACGGTCACCGGGTTCCTGGGCCCGAACGGCGCCGGGAAATCCACCACGATGCGCATGATCGTCGGCCTGGACGCACCCACCAGCGGCACCGTCACGGTCAACGGCAAGCCCTACGCCGAGCACAGCGCGCCGCTCCAGGAGGTCGGCGCGCTCCTTGAGGCCAAGTCGATCCACCCGGGCCGCTCCGCGTTCGACCACCTGATGGCACAGGCCCACACGCACGGCATCCCGCGCCGCCGGGTCGACGAGGTCATCGAGATGACCGGGCTGCAGTCCGTGGCGAAGAAGCGGGCCGGGGCCTTCTCCCTCGGCATGGGCCAACGGCTGGGCATCGCAGCCGCGTTGCTCGGCGACCCGGCGACCGTCATGCTCGACGAACCCGTCAACGGCCTTGATCCCGAAGGTGTGTTGTGGATCCGCAACCTGCTGACCGGGCTCGCGGCGGACGGCCGTACCGTCTTCGTCTCCTCGCACCTGATGAGTGAAATGGCGCTGGTCGCCGACCACTTGATCGTCGTCGGACGGGGGCGGCTGCTGGCCGACACCACCGTGCAGGACCTCGTCCGCCACGCGGGCGGCGACACCGTCACCGTGGCCTCCGAACAACCGGCCAGGCTGCGCGAGGTCCTCGCCGGTCCCGGCGTGGAGATCAGCGGCGAGATCGGCTCCGAGGAGCTGCACGTCACCGGGCTGACCGCGCGGGCCATCGGCATCAGGGCGGCCGAGCATCGAATCCCGCTCTTCGAACTCAGCGCGCGCACCGTCTCGTTGGAGCAGGCGTTCATGGACCTGACCCGGGACGCCGTCGAATACCACGGCTCCACCACCGTCGAGACCCCCGGGAGGGCCGCGTGAGCACCATCACCGCGACCGACAGCGCCGCACCCGTAGCGGCGAAACCGGCCCGTCCGCCTTACAAGGTCACCGTCCGCCGCGTGCTGCGCTCCGAGTGGGCCAAGTTGTGGTCCCTGCGCTCCACCTGGATCACCCTGGGCCTCGGCCTGTTGTTCCTGATCGCGTTCGGCCTGATCTCCGCCGCGCACTACAAGTCCGAGTACGGCTCGGGCCACCTGCGGCCGGACGACGCCAACGCCACCGCGCTCGGCATCTCCCTCTTCGGCACGAACTTTGCTCAGCTCGCCCTCGGGGTGCTGGGCGTCCTGGTCACCGCCGGCGAGTACTCCACCGGCATGATCCGCTCCACTCTGGCCGCCGTACCGCGTCGCCTGCCGGTGCTGTGGTCCAAGGCCCTGGTGTTCGGTGTGGTCGCCTTCGGGGTCGCCCTCGTCGGGGTGTTCGTCGCGTTCCCGATCGCGAGCGGCATCGTCTCCGGCACGCCCGCGGCCCTCACGTTCTCCCACTCCGGAGTCGTCCGCAGCCTGCTCGGTGCCGGTCTCTACCTCGGGCTCGTCGGCGTGATCGGCACCGCGCTGGGAGCATGGCTCCGCTCGGTGGCCGGCGGTATCTCGGTGCTGGTCGCCTCGCTGATGCTGGTGCCCGGGCTGATCTCGCTGCTGCCCAGCTCGTGGCAGGACAACATCAGCCCCTATCTGCCGAGCAACGCGGGCGAGGCGATGTTCTCGCTCACCCACGACTCGACGACCCTCTCGCCCGGCGCCGGACTCCTGGTCTTCCTCGCCTGGACGGCGCTCGCGCTGGGCGGAGCCGCCTACCGGCTGCTCAAGACCGACGCCTGAGCCGATTCCCCCCGCGGCCACGGCGCGGCATCCGGCCTGTTCACGGGGCGGGTGCCGCGCCGGTGGTTCGCGCGGGGCGGCCCCACAATGGACAGGTGACCTCCATGAACCCGGACCAGTGACATCGATGAGCCTCGACGACTCTGCCCACGCGCCCTTCGGCGAGGCGGACCTCCCGTGGAGCCACCCCCTGGCGGGTGGGCTGTCCCGGTTCGGCCGACGGATCAAGCAGGGCGACCGGAGACACCCGTGGGTGCTGGACACGGCCCTGATCGCCCTGGTCGTGATGATGTTCTGCCTGCCGGACCTGGTGGACGACGACGACGGCCGACGGCGTGGCTTCGACAACAGCTTCATCCATCTGCCGTGGCCGGCGACCGTCGTCCTACAGGCGGGTCTGGTGCTGCCGCTGCTGTGGCGGCGCCGCCGGCCGACCCTGGCCTTCGCCCTGATCGCCGCGGTGTTCTTCGTCCAGGCCGGGCTGGGTGTCTGGCTGCGAGCTGACGTCGCCCTGCTCATCTCCCTCTACAGCCTGGTCCTGCACGGGCAGCTGCGGCGGCTGCCCGTCGCCTGCGCTGTGACCCTCGCCGCCCTCGGGCTGTTCGCTCTCCGGCTGCCGTCCCAAGTGCCGGTCCTGGACGCGCTGTTCGTCCTGTTCAGCACGATCACCGCGGCCGTCGCGCTCGGCCTCGTCGTCCGCATCCGGCGCGCCCAGCTCGCCGTACTGCGCGACCGTGCGGCCCGCCTGGAGATCGAACGCGACCAGCGCAGCAAACTCGCCGCGGCCACCGAACGCACCCGCGTGGCACGGGAGATGCACGACATCATCGGCCACAACCTCTCCGTCATCATCACCCTCGCCGACGGCGGCGCCTACGCCACCGACCTCGCCCCCGAGCGAGGAAAGCAGGCCCTCCTCCTCATCGGCGACACCGGCCGCCAGGCACTCGGTGAACTCCGCCGCATGCTGGGCGTGTTGCGCGTCCAAACCGCCACACCGGACGCGCCCGAACTCAGCCCCCAGCCGGGCATCGCCGACCTCGACGCCCTGTGCGCCCGCATCCGCGCGGCCGGCCCCCAGGTCGTGTACCGCACCGGCGGCGACCCGGCCGCCCTCGACCGCGGGGTCCAACTCACCGTGTACCGCATCGTGCAGGAGGCCCTGACCAACGCCCTCAAGCACGCGGGCCACGACACCCGCGTCGACCTGACGGTGAACGTCGAGGACGCAGGGGTGCACATCGACTGCCACGACACCGGCCCGGCCGCGACCATCACCGGACCCGCACCCAGCCACGACGAAGGACACGGACTCGCCGGCATGAGAGAACGCGCCGCCCTCTACAACGGCACCGTCACCGCGGGCCCCGCCCCCGGCGGGGGCTGGACGGTACGGGCCACCCTCGACCCCACCCCGCTCACCGGGACGACCGGGACGACTGGGACGACCGGGGGAGCGGTATGACGACCGTGCTCATCGTGGACGATCAGCCCCTCCAACGCCTGGGATTCCGGATGCTGTTGGAGGCCAACCCCGACACCGAGGTGGTCGGCGAGGCCGCGCACGGCGGCGAGGCGGTACGCATGGCGGCCGAACTGCGTCCCGACGTGATCCTGATGGACGTACGCATGCCGGGTATGGACGGCATCGAGGCCACCCGTCGGGTCGTCGCGGCCGGCGACCGCTCCCGCGTCCTCATCCTGACCACCTTCGACCTCGACGAGTACGCCCACGAGGCACTGCGCGCGGGAGCCAGCGGCTTCCTCCTCAAGGACGCCCACCCCGAGGAACTCCTCGCCGGCATCCGCGCGGTGGCCTCCGGCGACGCGGTCATCGCCCCCGCACTCACCCGCCGCCTGCTGGACGCCTACGCCCAGCACCTGCCGAGGAGTTCACCGGCGGGGGGACCCGCGGCGGCACCCGCGACGGACGACCCCCGCATCCGCGCCCTCACCGAACGCGAGCGCGAAATCCTCGTCGCCATGGGCCGGGGCTGGACCAACGGCGAGATCGCCGAGCGCCTCTTCCTCTCCGAGTCCACGGTGAAGACCCACGTCGGCCGCGTCCTGGCGAAGGTCGGCGCCCGCGACCGCATCCAGGCAGTGATCCTCGCCTACGACCTCGGCCTCGCCCGCCCCAACGCTCCTGACCAGTAGGCCGAGTTGTCCCCAGGGCTGTCCCCTGGGCTGTCCTTAGGCATCGTGAAACCTTAGGTTGCACTGCCCGCACGCACAGCTTCGTAGCCGAGGTGGACGCTGCGGCGCATCGGGGCAACTGTTGTTTCCCATGGTCGAGATCAAAGGGGCTGTGTCCCGCAGAACGATGTTGAGCGCGATGGCGGCGACGGCGACCGCGGCGACCGTGCCGTTGACCGTCGCGGCACCGGGTGCCGAGGCCGCACCGCAGGTGAGACCCGATCTGCTCTACGTCGGCACGTGGAACGGCGGGCAGGTCTACGGGGTCCGTTTCGACCCCGTCCAAGGAACCCTGACCTCCAACGGGCCAGTGGCCCAGGTCAGTTCGGGCTGGGTGACAGCGCACCCCGACCGTCCGATCCTCTACGTCGGCAGCCAACTGGACGGCGGAATCGTCACCGTCTTCGACATCGACCGTGTGACCGGCGCGCTGACGCAGACCGGCCAGGTGAGCACGGACGCCGGCGGAACGGCCGGTGGCGGTCTGTCGTACCTCGGCGTGGACCGCCCCTCCGACACGCTGCTTGTCGCCAACTTCGAGGCGGGCCTTGCCGTTTCCCTCCCGATCCGCCGGAACGGCGGGCTCGGCGCGCCGGTCTCGGTCGTCGCCGACACCGGATCGGGGCCCAGCCCACGGCAGTTGGGCCCGCACCCGCACGAGGTCGTCGTGGCACCGGGCCGCCGCCACGCCCTGGTCCCGGACCTCGGCGCCGACCGCGTCTTCGTCTACGGCTTCGACGGTACGACGGGTGCGCTGTCGCCCGGCGAGGGCGGACCCGGCACCTACGCCACCGACGCCGGTGCGGGCCCGAGACGGGTCGTCTTCCACCCCGACAAACGCAAGGCGTATCTGCTGACCGAGCTGACGGCGGAGCTCCAACTCCTCGACTGGGACGGCAGATCGGGGGAGTTGACGCGGCGTCAGAGTCTCGCGATCGACTCACCGGACTTCACCGGCACCAAGAGCGGCGCCGAGCTGGCCATCAGCAGCGACGGGCGCTTCGTCTACGCCTCAAGTCGCGGTGAGAACACGCTCGTTGTGTACGCGGTCGAGCGGCGGACCGGGCTGCTCTCCCTCCTCCAGCGCATCCCCTGCGGGGGACTGAAGCCGTGGAGCTTCACCGTCCACCCGGGCGGGCGCTGGCTGTTCGTCGCCAACGAGGCGAGCAGCACCTTCGACGTGTTCGCCGTAGACCTCCGCTCCGGGCTGCTGACCGGCACCGGGAACTCCCTCGTGATACCGAACCCCGACTGCGTCGCCATCTGCGCGCGCTGAGGTCCAGCTGTACCTGGAGGCCCAGCCGTACTTGGACATCCAGCCGTACCTGGAGGTCCGGCCGTGCGTGATTGTCCAACAATCATGTGCGGCAAGGATCTTGAGCCCGAAGAGCCGACATGTTCTTGCTGCACACTTCTTGCCGCCATGGGTCGCCACTGTTACGTTCGCTGCATCGCTTGTCGGACAATCCGAAGCGAGCGCAGGTTCACCCTCCCCCCAACCCCTACGTGTAGGCCGGGCAAGGAGACCAAGTTGTCGAACAATCAGCGCCCACCCCACTCTGAAGCCCTCCGCTTCGACCACGTCACCCTCCAGTTCCCGGGAAGCCGACGGCCGGCCATCGAGGACGTGTCGTTCCAGGTCGAGCGAGGCAAGTTCGTCGCCGTCATCGGACCCAGCGGCTGCGGCAAGAGCACGATCCTCAACCTGGCCGCCGGACTGCTCTCCCCGACCCTGGGCCGCGTCCACTTCGACGGCGAACCGGTCGACGCCGTCAACTCCGAGGCCGCGTACGTCACTCAGCAGGCCAACCTGCTGCCCTGGCTGAGCGTCCGGGCCAACATCGGACTCGCCTTGAAGTTCCGCAAGGTCCCCAGGGACGAGCGGGAGCAGCGGATCGCCCACTGGGTGAAGGTCGTTGGCCTCACCGGATTCGAGGACCACTACCCGCGCGAGCTCTCCGGCGGCATGCAGAAACGCTGCGCGATCGCCCGCGCCCTCATCTACAACCCGTCCATCGTGCTGATGGACGAACCTTTCGGACCGCTGGACGCGATCACCCGGCTCAAGCTCCAGCAGGACCTGCTCAACCTCTGGGAGGGGGAGCGCGGCGGCACACTCGTCTTCGTGACGCACGACCTGAACGAGGCGATCTACCTCGCCGACGAGGTCATCGTGATGTCCGACGGCCCCGGCACCATCCGCCGGGTGCTGCCCGTCCCCTTCGAACGGCCCCGCAGCATCGGCTCCCTCGTCGAGTCACGTGAGTTCTCGGAGCTCTACAACGACCTGTGGAGCCTGTTCAAGTCCCAGTTGCAGACGTCGGACGCGGGCGCGTAGACGCGTTCCCACCTGCTGATTCATCGACCCGCCTGCTGATCCATCGATCCGCCCAGTCGCCATGCTGCCCTGCGAGGTGCCCAGCGTTGATATCGATCGCTGAAGAGATCGCCGTACCGAGTCCACCGAAACGAGTCTGGGAGGTCGTGTCGAACCCCTCCGAGGTCGTCGCCTGCATCAACGGCGCCGAACTCGGCGAGGCCCACGACGACGGCTCCTTCGACGGAACCCTCGTCGTCAAGTTCGGCGCGATGAAGGTGAGTTTCGCCGCCAGAGTCGCCCTGGATCTCACCGAGTCCGACCACGAGGGCCGCCTCTCCGCCCGCGGTAGGGACGGCCAGGGCGGAACCCGCTTCAATGCCCGCGCCAAGTTCCGGGTGACCGAGGGCGAGAGGCCGGGCGACTCCCGCGTGAGCGTACTGGGCGAGGTCCAACTCAACGGCAGACTCGCCCCGTTGGTCGAGTCCGGCGCCGGGGCGATGGTCTCGCGGATGACCCGGGAGTTCTCGGTGGAGCTGATCCAGCGGTGCGCCGGAGTCGAGGTGCGAGCACCGGCACACCCCGCCGGGCTGATCGGACGCCTGCGCGCCTGGTGGACAAGGATCCTGACGCGACGTCAGAAACCTTCCCCGTCCGGGGAGTCGACGACAGCGGCGGCGACCGAGGAGGCAGGCAATGACCCCGCCCAGGCTCAATAACGTGATCGGCGCACTGGCCTCGGGACGCCACGCCTTCGTCTCCTTCGCCGCCCCCGACCCCACGTCCGCCGTCGAGTTCAGCACCACCGACTACGACGGCCTGGTCTTCGAGACCGAACACAAACCCTGGGACGTCACCGCCCTGCGGGACAGCCTCCAGTACCTCCTGAACCGCCGTCAGATCCACACCGCCGACAGCCTCGCACCCGCCGTCACCCCGCTCGTCCGCATCCCGGCCAACGGCGGCGAGAAGGCGCAGTGGCACGCCAAACAGGTCCTCGACCTGGGCGCTTACGGCGTCGTCTGGCCGCACATCACCACCGTGGACGAGGCCCGCAACGCCGTCGCGGCCTGCCGCTACCCGAGCCTGCCCGGCAGCCCCCGCCACGAGCCCGCCGGCCTGCGCGGCGACAGCCCGGGCGCGGCGGCACGCTACTGGGGCATCACCAACGCCGAGTACTACACGCGAAGCGGCGTCTGGCCGCTCGACCCGGACGGCGAGATCCTCGTCGCCCTCATGATCGAGGACCAGCGCGGCATCGAGAACCTCCCCGACATCCTCGACCAGGTCCCCGGCATCGGCCTGATCCTGATCGGCGAGGGCGACCTGAGCCAGGAGTTGGGCGTACCGCGCCAGTACGAGCATCCGCGCGTCCTGGAGTGCAAGCGCCGCGTCCTCGACGTCTGCGGGGAGCGCGGTGTCGCCGTCGGCCATCCGCATGTCACCGCCGACAACGTCAAGCAGGTCCTCGACGACGGCTACCGCTTCCTCATGTCGGCGCCCGTGCGCTCCTACCCGGGCCTCGAACTGGGCCGCGCCCTGACCGCCCGCACCCCCGGAAGGGAGGGACTCCAGTGATCATCGACAGCCACGGCCACTTCACCACCGCCCCACCGGCGCTGGGCAGTTGGCGCGAACGGCAGATCCGCGCCTTCGAGGAATCCGGCGCCCGCGTGTCACCCGACGAACTCCACATCACCGACGACGAGATCAAGAACGCGGTGGAACAAGGCCAGTTGAAGCTCCAGCTGGAGCGCGGCACCGACCTGGGACTGTTCTCCCCGGGCGCCGGGAAGATGGCCCACCACTACGGTGACGAAAGCACCAGCCTCGACTGGTCCCGGGTCAGCAACGACCTGATCGGCCGGGTGTGCGGACTCTTCCCCGGCCGGTTCGTCGGCGTGTGCCAGCTGCCCCAGTCACCGGGCGACGCGCTGCCCGCCTCGATCCGTAACTCCGTCACCGAACTGGAGCGCTGCGTCGAGGAGTTGGGCTTCGTCGGCTGCCTCCTCAACCCCGACCCCTCGGACGGCTACTGGCAGGCACCGCCCCTCACCGACCCGGTGTACTACCCGCTCTACGAGAAGCTCGTCGAACTCGACGTCCCCGCGATGGTCCATGTCGCGATGTCCAGGAACCCCGCCCTGCAAGGGACTTGTGCGCACTACCTCAACGGCGACACCGCGGTGTTCATGCAGCTGTGCATGTCCGACCTGTTCACCGACTTCCCGACCCTGAAGCTGATCCTGCCGCACGGCGGCGGCGCCGTCCCCTACCACTGGGGCCGCTACCGGGGCGTCATGCAGGACCAGGGCCGACCGCCGCTGGAGGAAGCGGTGCTGCGCAACGTCTACTTCGACACCTGCGTGTACCACCAACGCGGCATGCAACTGCTGGTCGACGTGATCCCCGCCGAGAACATCCTCTTCGCCTCGGAGATGATCGGCGCCGTCCGCAGCGTGGACCCCGAGACCGGACACCGCTTCGACGACACCAAACACCTCCTCGACTCCCTCGACACGCTGAGCGACACGGACCGCGGCGCGATCTACGGCGGCAACGCCCTGCGCGTGTTCGGACGCCTGGAGGGCGTGCTCAAGTCCGTCCCGTCGCAACCCCTTTCCGTCCCGTCCAACACCCTTAAGGAGGCCGGGAATTGAAGGCCTATGAAGCCCTCGCCGAGGCGTTCGTCAAGGAGGGCACCAGCGACGTCTTCGGCATGATGGGCGACGCCAACATGCACTGGATGAACGCACTCGACCGGCGCGGCGTCCGGCTCTACGAGGTGCGCCACGAAGGCTCCGGCCTCGGCATGGCCGACGGCTGGGCGCGAACCACCGGCCGCCCAGGGGTCGTTACGACGACCAGCGGTCCCGGCACCTCGCAGCTGGCCACCTCGATGATCGTCGCGAACCGCGCCCGTACCCCGCTGGTCGCCTTCTGCGGCGAGACCAGTTGGGGCGACCAGGGCGCCGTGCAGTATCTCGATCAGCGCCGCTTCGCCGCCGCCGTCGAGTGCGGCTTCGTCCACCTCTCCCGCCCCGACCAGGCCCAGGACGCCGTACAACGCGCCTTCTACCAGGCCCGCACCGAGTCACGGCCGGTGATGCTGAGCGCCCCGATCGACATCCAGCAGGGGGAGTTGGAGGACGCCGACGAGTACGTTCCCTCCCTCGCCCTCCTCGACAGTCCCCGGCTGCTGCCCGACCCTGCCCGGATCGCCGCGGCCTGCGACATCGTCCGGGCCAGCAAGCGCGTGGTCATCGTCGCCGGACGCGGGGCGCGCCGCGCGGGCGCCGGCGGTGAGGTGCTCGCCCTCCAGCAGCGGACCGGTGCCCTCCTCGCCACCACCCTCCAGGCGAAGAACTGGCTGTGCGACAGCACCCGTTACCACGTCGGCCTCGCCGGGCTGTTCGGCAGCAAGACGGCCACGGAGCTCCTCCAGGAAGCCGACTGCGTGATCGCGGTGGGCGCCAGCCTCAACAGCTACACCATCGAGCACGGCTACCTCTTCCCCGACGCCCGGTACATCCAGATCGACGTCTCCCCGCACATCGTTATGGGCAACGGCAGGGCCGCCGACTGCTACATCCAGGCCGACGCGGTCACCGCAGTAGGGGAGTTGAGCCGCGCCTTGGAAGAACGCTCGGTCCAGCTCGACGGCTTCCACACCGACGACGTACTGCGCCGCCTCGCCGAACCGCTCCAACCCCCGGCGTCGTACGTCGGCGAACCGGGCCGCATCGACCCGCGCCAGGCGATCCGCATCCTGGACGACGAACTCCCCGGCGAGATGGGCCTGGTGCTCGGCAGCGGGCACCAGGTCGACTTCGGCACCATGCTGTTCCAGCGCTCCCGCGAAGTCCTCTCCAACTACGGCATGTTCGGCGCCATCGGCCAGGCCCCACTCCTCGCGATCGGGCGACTCGTCGCCGAGGGCAGGCGGCCCGGGTTCGTGGTCGAGGGCGACGCCAGCTTCCTGATGCACCTCTCCGAGTTCGAGACGGCCTGCCGGTACGGCATCCCGCTGCTCGTCGTCGTCATGAACGACGAGGGACTCGGCGCCGAATACCACAAGTCCCGTTCCAAGGGCCTCGATCCGAACCTCGCCCTCATCCCGACTCCGGAGCTCGGCCCCGTCGCGGTGGCCCTCGGCGGGGGAGGCGCCACGGTCCGCACCCCGGCCGAACTGACCGCCGCCGTCGCGGAATTCGTCCGCGCACCCCGGCCCACCGTGATCGACGTCCGCATCACCCGCGAGGTGCTGAGCGTCCCCTACCGCCGCCTCATGTACGGCGAGGACGTATGAGCCGGGCACCGATGACACCGCTGACCGTCCTGCTGGGCGACTACCCGCACACCCGCCACCTGAAGGAGACCCCCGTCCTGGGCGGCGACTGCCGCTTCGTCGAGGCCTCTCCGCTGTACCCGGCGTTCGCCCGCATGGTCCGCCAACTGGACTACGACGTCTGCGAGTTGGCTCTCGCCACTTACCTCCAGGCCCGCGAGGCCGGCGTCCCGGTCACCCTGCTCCCGGTCGTGATGATCGGTGGTACCCACCACCGCTCCCTGACCCGTCTCCCGGACGGTCCGGATCTCACTCCGGGCGGGCTCATCGGCCGCCGGGTGGGCGTGCGCTCGTACAGCCAGACCACCGGCCTGTGGGTGCGCGGCATCCTGCGCGAGGAGTACGGCGTCGAAGCCTCCGACGTCACCTGGGTCACCACCGAGGAACCCCACGTCGCCCAGTACCGCGAACCGCCCTACGTGGAACGGTCCAAGGCCGGGCGGGTCGCCGACCTGTTGCGCGGAGGGGAGGTCGAGGCGGCCGTGCTCGGCCCGCGCGCGATCGGCGGGCAGGGCGAGGGCCTGGTCCCGCTGATCCCCGACGCGGAGGCGGCGGGCCTCGCCTGGATCGACCGGCACGGGACTGTTCCCGCCAACCACGTGGTCGTCGTCCGCGACGATGTCCTGCGCTCCCAGCCGGAGGCGGTACTCGCGCTGTACCGCGCCCTCAGGGATGCCATCGCCGCCACCGCGCCGGAGCGCGACGACTCACCGGCCGGCCGCGCGGTGGCCGCCGGTTGGACCGTTCCATTCGCCAACTGCCTCGAGATCGCCGGGCGTTACGCCCTGGAACAGGAACTCGTGCGCACCCCCGTGGACGTGGGCGCGATCGAGAAGGAAACAGCGTTCGTCCGAGGAAGCTGAGAGGAGGCAGCGATGACAGGACTACGACACCGGCCGAGCGCCCCCACCCGGCGCCCCGACCAGTGGACACCGGACCTCCTCGCGAAGGTCGACTGGCGCCGCCGCGCGGCGGCCGAACCCTTCCGCGGAGTGGCCGCACCGGACGGCCTGCGCCCGGATCTCTTCCCTCTCCGTGACACCGGTGTGGTCATCGGCCCGGTACGACAGGCGGCGGAGGACTATCTCGCCGCGCTCTCGCCGACGCAACTGGCCGCCGGCAGGTTCCCCATCGACGACGTGACATGGCGTCACTGGGCGAACGGAGCACGGTACTTCCTCCGCCACGGCCTGTGCCTTGAGGACCTCGACGACGAGAGACGACACCGTGCCCTGGACCTCGTCCGCGCCAGTCTCAGCGCCTACGGCTACACCCAGGTCGTCGACCTGATGCATCTCAACCTCACCATCGGCGAACTCCGCGGTGAGGAGGACCTGTTGAACGAGTGGCTGTACTGGTTCAGCGTCTACGGCGAGCCCGAGAACGGCCGCCCCTGGGGTTGGCAGCTCGACGGCCACCACGTCAACGTCAACTGCGTCTTCGTCGGCGACCAGATGGTGCTGACGCCCACCTTCCTGGGCGCCGAACCGGTGACCGCCACGTCCGGGAAGTACGCAGGCACGACCGTCTTCCGGCGTGAAGAGGCCGTAGGGCAGGAGCTGTTCACCACGCTGACGCGCCGTCAGCGGGAACGGGCGGTGATCGCGGACGAGCTGCCGCCCGACCTGTTCGTCGGAGCCTTCCGCGACAACTTCGAACTCGCCCATCAGGGCCTGCCGTTGAGCGAACTGACCTCGGGCCAGCGAGCGATCGCGGCGGAGCTCATGGGCCTCTACGTCAACCGCGCCGCCGACGGTCACGCACGGGTCCGCATGGACGAGGTCACCGCCCACCTCGCGGACACCCGCTTCGCCTGGATCGGCGAGGGCGGACCGGACGACGCCTTCTACTACCGCCTCCACAGCCCGGTGATCCTCGTCGAGTTCGAGCACCAGGCCGGGGTCATGTTCGACAACGACGTGCCCTCGCGCAAGCACATCCACACAGTGGTCCGCACCCCGAACGGCAACGACTACGGGACCGATCTGCTGCGCCGGCACCACGAGCGGTTCCATCGGAAGAGGAGCACGGGATGAAGATGGTTCTGGGCCGTGACGACCTCGCGGCCGCCGCGGAGACCGCCGTCCGCGCCACCGGGACGGACCTCGAACGAATCGACGTACGGCCCGTGCACAAGGCCTCACGCGGTTTCGTCAACGACACGGACGTGGACCTCTGCGAGCTGGCGATCGTCACGCTGCTCCAGGCCGTCGCCCACGGGAAACCCGTCGTGCTGCTCCCGGTCACCACACTCGGCCGCCACCAGCACCAAACCCTTGTCACCTGCGGCGAGTTGACCGTCGCCGACATCGAGGGACGCACCGTCGGCGTCCGGTCCTGGAGCCAGACCACCGGCGTGTGGGTGCGCGGTTTCCTGAGCGAGCAGTACGGGGCGGACCTGCGGAACGTCGACTGGGTCGTGTACGAGGACGGCCATGTCGACGGGCACGAGGACCCGGCCTGGGTGAAGCGGGCCCCCGAAGGCGCCCGGCTCCAGGCGGACTTCCTCGAAGGGTGCCTCGACTTCGGGATCATGGGCAACGAACTCCCGGCCGACGACCGTATCCGCACCGCCATCCCGTACGCGTCCGACGTGGCCCAACAGTGGGCGCTGGCCAAGGAGTTCGCCCCCGTCAACCACGTCATCGGCGTCGCCGAGGCAGCCGCCCGCGAGCACTCCGCAGCCCTCTGCGCCGCCTACGACGCGATGCGCGCCGCGATCCCGCCGACCAGCCCCGTGGACTTCAGCCCCGTCGGCTTCGAGGCGCTGCGCGGCCCGGTCGCGCAGGTCGCCCAATACGCCTTGGAGCAGGGCGTGTTGTCACGTCCCGTCACCTTCGACGAGCTGGTGGCGGGGAGTTGCGCGGCCCTCGGAGTGGAGCCCGCGCGACTCGGCGGCCAGGGCTCTGGCGCACGGCCGTAGTCGGCACACCCAACGATCGGAAGGCAGGGAATGCAGAAGCTCTCGGTAGCCCTCGGGGAGTACCCGCACGGGCAGGCGCTCCTCGACGGCGAGGTCGAGGTGGACGGGTACCGGATCGAGCCGGTCGAGGTCCGGCCGGTCATCGGCGCCTACCGGCGGATGATCCGCGACCTGGAGTTCGACGTGTGCGAACTCGCCCCCGTCTCCTACCTGATGGCCAGACAAGAGGGTGTGCCGCTCACCGCGATCCCGGTGTTCCTCAACCGCCGTTTCCACCACGGGGACGTGCAGTGCGCCGAGGACTCGGGCATCCGGGTGCCCCGCGATCTGGAAGGCCGCCGGGTCGGGGTGCGCGCGTACACGGTGACCACCGGGGTGTGGGTGCGCGGCATCCTGAGTGAGCAGTACGGCGTGGACGTCGAGAAGATCACCTGGGTGGTGGACGACGACGACCACATCGAGGGCCGTACCCCGCCGAACGTCGAACGGGTCGCGGACGGACGGTCGTTGGGCGAGCTGCTGCGCGCGGGTGACATCGACGCCGCGTTCACCGGCAACGCGGGCACCGGCCGGGCGGGCGCACCCCGGGCGGGCTGGGCGGCGGCGGACGAGGGGGTCGGCGACGGCCCGTACCCACTCTTCCCCGACGCCGAAGTCCTTGCCGTGGACTGGTACTTGCGCACCGGCGTCTACCCGCTGCACTCCCTCATCGCGCTCCGCTCCGACCTCGTCGCCCGCGACCCCGCCCTCCCCGCCAAGCTCTACACGGCCTTCGTCGACAGCAAACGGAAGCAACTCGCCGCCGACCCCAACTGGTTGACGCAGTCCCGGTTCGCCCGACAGGCACGGCAGATCGGCGGCGACCCCGTCCCCTACGGCTTCGACGCCAACGAGCCGAGCCTCGCCGCGCTCGTGCGGTTCTCCCGGGACCAGGGCCTCCTCGACCCGGACTTCCCCACCGGCCCGCACACCCTGTTCGCCGCCGGCGATCACCCCGACGCCTGACCGAAACGACATACCGCACAAGGGAGTTGGACCATGGACGTGGTCGACGCACACTGCCACATCATCTCGGAGGACCAGGCCCGGTACCCGCGGGCGCCGATCGGCGGCAAGCAGTCGGCGTGGGCCGAGTCCCGGCCGGTGACCGCCGCCGGCATGGTGACCCGCATGGACGCTGCGGGCATCGGCCAGGCTGTCCTCGTCCAGGCCACCACGGCCTACGGCTACGACAACTCCTACGTCGTCGAGAGCTCCCGGAGTCGCCCCGGACGCTTCGTCGCCGTCGGCACCTTCGATCCGTTGCGGGCACACGCCGCCGACATCCTTGCGAACGCGGTCGGCGACGGTGGTCTCGCCGGGGTGCGGCTGTTCACGAGCGGCAGCACGGTGCCGACGCAGGGGGAGTGGTTCGCCGCTCCGGAGACGTACGAATTCTGGTGCCGGGCGGGGGAGTTGGGCATCACCGTCTGTCTCCAGATGCGGCTCGGGGCGGCGACCAAGCAACTTCGGCAGGTGCTGGAGCGGTTCCCGGACGTCCGGGTCCTCCTCGACCACATCGGCTACCCGGACATCGCCGCCTCGCCCGCCCGCGCCGGTGCCGACGTCGCCGAACTCGCCCAGCACCCGGGCCTGTTCCTGAAACTCACCCATCGCAATCTGGAGCGGCTGTACGACGCCGGAGACGCGGCGGCCGACTTCCTCGAACCCGTCGTAACCGCGTACGGCGCCGACCGGATCGCGTGGGGCTCCAACTGCCCTGCCGCAGAGCAGTCGTTGCCCGAACTGCTGCGACTCGCGGAGGACGTCCTCGCCGTACTCCCGGACGACGCCCGGCAGGCGATCTTCGCCGGCACGGCACGACGGCTGTACCCCGGGCTGACCGAAGAAGGCGCCTGAACGGGACATACTCCCGGAACGGCCGACATCAGCGGCCGGCAACCCCTTCCGAGAACACACAGGTGATCAAGGTGGACATCAGCGGCTACGACGACGTCGTGGATCCGGGCCGGACGTCGCCCACCCGGCACAGCCAGGCCTACGACGGACTGCGCTCACTGCTCCTGTCGGGCAGCGTCGAGCCGGGCACCCGGCTCACCGAGGCCGACCTGACCAGGATGTTCAACGTTTCGCGCAGCACCATGCGGGCGGTCCTGGTCCGGCTCACCCAGGAGGGCTACGTCACCAGCGAGGTCAACCGCGGTGTCCGCACCCGCAGTTTCTCCGTCGAGGAGGCCGCCGACATCCTGGAGGCCCGCGAGACGCTGGAGTCCGCCCTCGCCGGGAAGGCCGCCGAACGCGCCACCGACGAGGAGATCGCTCAACTCCGCGCCACCCTCCGGGAGATGGAGGACTGCAAGGCACGCGGCGACCAGGCCGCCTACTCGCGCGGCAACCGCCTCTTCCACCAGCAGGTCAAACAGGCCGCCCACCAGCAGACCCTCGCCAAGGCCTACGACACCCTGCTCTACCCGCTCGTCATGCGCCAGTACCGCAACCTCTCGGCCCCGCACCCCCGCGCAGGTTCGCTGGAGGAGCACCAGGCGATCCTCCTCGCCATCGTCACCCGCAACCCCGAGGCGGCCGTCGCCGCGATGCGCCACCACGTGGCCTCCGCCCGCCAGGCACTCCTGCTGCGGTCCACCCACGACAGCGCCACCCACGACAGCCCCACCCACCACAGCCCCGCCCACGCCACCGACTGACCGACCACTCGCCGCACACGAGAAAGGGTCTTCATGCGCCACCCAGTGGAAACCGAAGCAGGGCTGGTGGAGGGCATACCGGGCCGCGACCGCACGCTCACCGTGTTCCGGGGCATCCCCTACGCGGCGCCCCCGGTGGGGGAGTTGCGCTGGCGCCCGCCCCAACCCCCGCCGACCTGGCCGGGTGTGCGCACGGCCGACACGTTCGGCCCGATGTGCCCGCAGGCCCCGGGCGGCGAGATCGCCGGCATCGACCTCCCGATGAGCGAGGACTGCCTGAACCTCAACATTTGGACCGGTGCAACCTCCACCGAGGAGCGCCGCCCGGTCCTGGTCTGGATCTACGGCGGCGGCTTCCGCGTCGGCACCGGCGCGAGCCCCCGCTACGACGGCGAGGCCCTCGCCCGCAAAGGCCTGGTCGTCGTCACCTTCAACTACCGCCTGGGCGCCTTCGGTTTCCTCGCCACCCCCGAACTCAGCGCCGAGTCCGGACACCACGCCTCCGGCAACTACGGCCTCCTCGACTGCGTCGCTGTCCTGCGCTGGGTCCGGGACAACATCACCAACTTCGCTGGCGACCCCGACCGCGTCACCATCGCCGGACAGTCGGCCGGCGCCGGAGCCGTCAACTTCCTGGCCATGTCCCCGCTCGCCCAGGGCCTCTTCCACCGCGCCGTCGCCCAGAGTCACGCACGCCACTCACGTGACCCCGAACTCCGCTACCTGGCAACGTCGTACCGCACCCTGCCCGATGCCGAGAGCGCGGGCGCACGGTATGCCGAGGAACGCGGCGGGCCCTCGCTCGCGCGGCTGCGGTCGCTGTCGTGGCAGAAACTCGTCGAGGGGGACGCGGCCGTCGACTCCCTTGTGGAGACCGGCAGTTCAGCGAAGCCGCCGCTGTTCCGGCCCGTCGTCGACGGCCGGGTGCTTCCCGCCGGATACGACGAGACGTACGCCAAAGGGCTTCAGAACAAGGTGAGTTACCTCGCCGGCAACAACCGCGACGAGAGCGGAGCCGTCCCCGAGAGCACCTTCGCCGCCTACCGTACGGCCGGCAAGAAGGCCTGGCGGCCGGGTATGCCGCCCGTCCACGTCACCCTCGACGACTTCACGGCCGCGGCCCACCGCAAGTTCGGTGAGATGGCCGACGAGTTCCTGCGGCTGTACCCGGCGACCGACGACGACGCGGCGGGCCGGGCCCACAGCGCGGCCGTACGCGACAACGCCCGTATTTCCACGTTCCTTTGGGGCACGGACTGGACCCGGCACGCGGACCGCCCGGTCTACACGTACTTCTGGACCCACCGTTCCCCGGCGCGCGGGCAGGACCCGCGGCGCGCCTCACACAGCTCCGAGATCGACTTCGTCCTCGACAACCTCGACCAGGACGACGCCGAGTGGACCGCCGAGGACCGGGCCGTCGCGGCGACCATGTCCGGCTACTGGGCCAACTTCGTCGCCACCGGCGACCCCAACGGGCCCGGATTGCCCAACTGGCCGCCGTACAACCCGGATTCGGCGACGGTCATGCAGGTCGGCGAGGGCTTTGGACCGGTCCCGGTCGCGGAGCCCGCCCGGCTCGACTTCTGGAAGCGCTTCTTCCGTACGCAGCAGGCATGGTGACAGGAGACCTCATGAGACTACGCACCGCGGACCCCCGTACCGCCGTCGCGCTGGCGGCGACCATGGCGCTCGGCACGGCCCTGCTGACCGCGTGCGGCGGCGACTCCTCGGCGAGCGCCGACGGACTCACCACCGTGACGGTCGGCACCGGCGGCAACATCTTCGACCTGCCCCTCAAAGTGGCCGACGCCAACGGCTACTTCCGCAAGCAGGGCCTCAAGATCAAGTACGTGACGCTGACCGCCGCGACCGGACCCTCGGCCCTCCAGGCGGGCTCCGTGCAGTTCCTCCACGACAGCCCGACCGGGTTCGTGACCGCGCTCTCCAAGGGACTCCCGGAGACCGCGCTCGCCGCTGACGGGCTCGGCAACCCGCTCGGGCTCGTCGTCAGCAAGAAGTTCGCCCAGGACCACGGCCTGACCGCCGCCACCCCGGCCGCCGATGTCGCCACGGCCCTGGCCGACTCCACCGCGGGCGCCAGCTCGGCCAACACCAAGGCCGAGGCCGGGATCTTCCTCAAGTCCCACGGCGTCGACCCCACCAAGCTCAAGTGGGTGTCGCTGCCCAGCCCGGTCGCCGACAAGGCCGCGCTCAACAACCACGAGATCGACTGGTTCGTCACCTCGGAGCCGCTGCCCCTGCAGATCGCGGACTCCGGCGACGGCATCGTCGTAGCGACGCCTCTGACCGTGCCCGAGTGGGACGCCACGCACTCCGGATACAGCCAGTTCGTGGTGGCCCAGAAGAGCTACGCGAGCGGCCACGCCGACATCGCGAAGAAGTTCGTCACGGCCGTACAGCAGGGCACCGCCTACATGCGGACCCACCTCGCCGACAAGCAGGACAAGACCGTGCTGGCCGTCGCGCAGAAGGCGCTGCCGGGCGTACCGGCCAAGGTTCTCGAAGGCAGCCTCGAACAGGTCGACTGGCCGGCCAAGTCCTCGATGGACGCCGCCACTTGGAACACCACGACGGCCTTCATCGACGCGATAGGCGCGCTCCCCGACGGAGCCAAGGTCACCACGAGCGACTGGACCAACAAGTACCTGCCATGACACGGCCGGCGCGAGAGCGGAAGGAGCAGACGATGGCGACTGCCACCGACACCCCCGAGAGCACGACCGAGGTCGCGGTCGCGACCGAACGACGTCGCAGGAACAACGACCGCTGGCGCGACACCGCCACCGTGGTGGCCCTGCGCCTAGCGGTGATCGCGCTCTGTCTGGTCCTCTGGCAGGTGATGAGCGGACCGGTCGTCCCCGAGTACGCGGTCAGCAAGCCGACCGACGTGTCGCACGCCCTGTGGAAACTG
This sequence comes from Streptomyces prunicolor, assembly GCF_045162825.1. NCBI lineage: Bacteria > Bacillati > Actinomycetota > Actinomycetes > Kitasatosporales > Streptomycetaceae > Streptomyces > Streptomyces prunicolor. Next base: position 9,160,585 of record NZ_CP108676.1, read on the forward strand.
CTCGGCTCCTCCTCCGGTTGGACCGATATAAAGGTGACGTCGATCGAGGTGGCCGCCGGATTCGCCATCGGCGTGGTCCTCGGCACGGTGATGGGCCTCCTCCTGGGCTCCTTCCCGCTCGCCGGCCGGGTCCTGGAACCCCTGGTCGCCGCCGTCAACGGCATCCCCAAGATCGCCCTCGCCCCGCTCTTCCTGCTGTTCTTCGGCATCGGCCCCTGGTCGAAGATCAACATCGCCGTCACGGGCGTGTCCTTCGTCGTCTTCTACAACGTCTACCTCGGCCTGCGCCTGCGCGAGCGGGAACTCGTCGAGATCGTCCAGGTGATGGGTGGCCGCCGCCACCACGTCCTCGGCTACGTCACGATCCCCACCCTCGCCGCCCCCTTCTTCGCCGCCCTCAAGACCGGCGGCCCGCTCGCGATCCTCGGCGTCATCGGTGGCGAGTTCATCGCCTCCTCCGAAGGCGTCGGCCACGAACTGTTCACCTCGGCCATGAACCTCGACGCGGCGACCGAGTTCGCCGGCCTGATCGTCCTGGTGGTGATGACCCTCATCCTGAACGGGGTGCTGAGCTGGCTCGACAAGTACGCGCTGAAGCGACTGGGACTCGGTCCACGGAGGCCGAACGAGCGACGCGCCGGTTGACCGTCGGCCCACAACATCCCTGCTCAACGCGGGTTTCCCACGCGTCCCCCCGACGGGCAACAGGAAACCCGTCGACCCCGCGACTCCCCCGGGACAGGCTGATCCCGTCAGCACGAAGCACCGCCTGCGACGACGCAGGAGACCCACTAGGGGGAAACATGCGCACGATGTTCCGCGCCGCCGCCACGTTCGCGACCGCCGCCACCGCTCTGGTCGCGATGAGCGGAGCGGCCCAGGCCAAGCCCGCCGACGAGACGCCCTGGGACGGGTGTCCGTCCGGGGCGGTCTGCATCTACGGCGAGGGAGTGGTCCCGGCGAACAACCCGCACCCGACCAACGTGTACTACAGCTACGGCGCCCACAACCTCAGCAACCAGTTCGGCCAGCACTGGATCCTCAACAACCAGACCGGCGGCGCGTCCGCGAGCCTGTGCAACGGGTCCAACGGCACGAACTGCACCACGACGATCGCCCAGGACAACGGCCTCCGCGTCGACTTCACGCCCGTCAACTCCATCACCCTCAACAGGCCGTAGCGGAACCTTCGCCACGGGGGAACACCGCCGGGACCGGTCCAAACCGGTCCCGGCGGTTCCGTTCTCGCCACTCCGGGTGAAACGCTTGGCTCGCTGTCCGACCCCCGCAGTAACCTGGGCATCCGCCGTCCCACGATCCGGGCAGGCCAGTGCCAGGGGGGATGCCTTGGGGGATCAGCAGTACGACGACGCGGGCGTGGACCGGTCCGACCAGCCGGGAAGCACCGCACAGGCCACGTCGTCCTTTCCCGCCCAGCTGAGACGGCTGCGCCGGGAGCGCGGCCTGTCGCTGGCCGATCTCGCACGTCAGACGCACTACAGCAAGGGCTATCTCAGCAAGATCGAGACCGGCGTCAAGCGGGCGACCGTCGACGTGGCCCGCCAGTGCGACCACATCCTGCGCGCCGAGGGCGAGTTGCTCCGGCTGGTGCGCGAGGCCGCCCCGGCCGAGCGCGGCGCCGGGGCGGTCACCGACACCGGTACGCCCGCGTGTCCGTATCGCGGACTGTCGGCGTTCACCCCGCAGGACGCGGCCTGGTTCTTCGGCCGGGAGCGGGCCACGGCCGCGCTCGTCGAACGGGTCTTCCAACGCGTCGGCGGCGGACCGCTGTTGCTGGTCGCCCCGTCCGGCGCCGGCAAGTCCTCGCTCCTGAACGCCGGTCTCGTCCCGGCACTGCGCCGCCCCGGCGGCTTCCCGATGCCGGGCGCCGAGCGCTGGCCGGTGGTCGCGCTCACGCCCACCGCCCATCCGCTGGCCGAACTCCTCGAACGTACGGCGAAGGTCCTCGGCAGCGATCTCGACCTCACCGCCCAGCAGGTGACCGACCGCCCCGAGGTGTTACTGGAAGCGGTCCGCGCCCGCTCGGAGGGCGCCCCGGCCGGACCCGACGGCCGCCGCCCGCCACCGGCCCTCCCGGTGCTGCTGGTCGACCAGTTCGAGGAGTTGTTCACCCTCTGCTCCGACGAGAGCGAGCGACGCGCCTTCGTCCGGGTCCTGTGGGCGCTGTCCACCGGCCCGGACCCCGCCGTCGTCGTGCTCGGCGTCCGCGCCGACTTCACCGGACGCTGCCTCGAACTCCCCGAACTGGCACCGGTGTTCACCGACGGACTGTTCGTCCTGCTCCCCATGTCCGTGGCGGAACTGCGCGCATCCATCACCCGCCCCGCCGAACTCGCGGGCGTCACCCTCGAACCCGGCCTGGTCCCCCTCCTCCTGCGCGACGCCGGACTGCGCGACGAACCGGGCACCGTGGACCGTTCCAACGCCCCCGACGACACCCCGTCCGGCGCCCTGCCCCTCGTCTCCCACGCCCTCCTCGCCACCTGGCAGCAGCGCGAGGACACCACCCTCACCGTCGCCGGGTACGAGCGCACCGGCGGCATCCAGGGCGCCATCGCCCGCACCGCCGAGACCGTGTTCGCCCAGCTGTACCCGGCCGAGCAGAAGACCATCCGGCGCGTCCTGTCCCGGCTCGTCCACGTCTCCGACGAGGGGACCGTCGCGACCCGGCGCCGCGCCAGCCGCAGCGCCCTGATGGAACAACTCGCCGACGCCGACGCCGCGTCGGCCGCCCTCGACGTCTTCGTGCGGGCCCGGCTGATCACCGTGGACCGGGACACCGTCGAGATCACCCACGAGGCCCTGCTGCACGCCTGGCCCCGGCTGCGCGACTGGATCCACGCCGACCGCGCCGGACTCCTCATCCACCAGCAACTCGCCCACGCCGCCGCCGAATGGGAGCGCGAGGACCGCGACCCGTCCGCCCTTTACCGCGGCACCCGCCTCGACACGGTCCGTTCCTGGGCCGACGAGCTCGACGGGCGCAGTCGCCTCGGCCCCCGCGAAGAGGCCTTCCTCGAAGCCAGCCAGGCGGAGGAGAACACCCGCCAGCATCTGGCGAAACGTCAGATCCGGTTCCGGCAGGCCCTGTTCGCGACTCTCGCCGTCCTCCTCGGTCTCGCCGTGACCGCAGGCGGCCTCGCCTACCAGCAGCGCGCGAGCGCCCTCGACCAGGAGCGCATCGCCCGCTCCCAGGCCCTCGCCGTGCAGTCCACCTCCCTGGCCGGCGGCCAACCCGAGGCCTCGATGCTGCTCGCCGAGGAGGCCTACCGCACCGACCGCACCCCCGAGGCCCGCGGCGCCCTCCTCAGCACCCAGGCCCAGGCCTTCTCCGCCCGCCTCGTCGGCCACCACGGCCCGGTCAACGCGGTCGCCTTCGCACCGAACGGCCGCCTCCTCGCGACGGCCGGCGCGCACGGCACCGTACAACTGCGCCGCACCGCCGACCACCGGACGACCGCCACACTCACCCTCCCCGGCCGGGTCCGCTCGGTCGGCTTCAGCCCCGACGGGGCCACCGTCGCGGCGACGTCGAGCGATGGACCGGTCCGCATCTGGGGCACCGCCGACCACCGGCTGCGGACCCTGCTGCCCGCGAGCAGCACCGGCGCCCGCGCCCTCGCCTTCGACCCGCGCGGCCGTAGCCTCGCGGTCGCCGGCGAGAGTGGAACGGTCCAACTGTGGGACATCGGCGGCGACAACCCGACCGAGGTACGGCTCGCCGGGCACACCGGCCGGGTCAACACGCTCGCCTACGCCCCCGACGGGCGCACCCTCGCCTCGGGCGGCTCCGACCGGACCGTACGGCTGTGGGACACCGACCGGGGACGGCCGATCGCCGTGCTCAAGGGGCACAGCGACGAAGTGCTCGGGGTGGCGTTCGCACCGGACGGGCGGAGCGTGGCCTCCGGGGGCGTCGACCGGACCGTACGCCTGTGGGACGTGGCCTTGCACCGGTCCACGGCGACCCTGACCGGACACAGCGACGACGTCAACGCCGTCGCCTACACCCCTGACGGCTCCACGGTCGTCAGCGCGGGCGGCGACGGCACGACCCGGCTGTGGGACGTGCGCACTGGCCGGCCGGCCGCGATCCTCTCCGGGCACACCGACTACGTGATGTCCGTCGCCGTCAACTCCACCGGGACGACCCTCGCCACCGGCGGCTTCGACCAGTCGGTGGCGCTGTGGGACCTGCGTGGACCGGTCCTGACGGCCCGCCCGTTCACCGAGGTTTCGCAGGCCGCGTACAGCCCGGACGGGAGACTCCTCGCGACCGCCGACGCGGACCACACCGTCCGGCTGTGGGACGTGGCCCGGCGCCGGGTCGTGACGACGTTCACGGGCCACCGCGAGAGCGTGTTCTCGGTGGCGTTCGCCCCGGACGGCCGCACCCTCGCGTCGGCGGGCTCGGACGGCACGATCCGGCTCTGGGACGTCCGCTCGCACCGCGCGCTCGCGACCCTCACCGGCCATACCGGGGACGTCTTCTCCGTCGCGTTCGCACCCGACGGCCGCACCCTCGCCTCCGCCGGCGCCGACCGCACGGTCCGCGTCTGGGACGTCCACGGCCACCATCAACTCGATGTCCTCAAGGGCCACTTGGACTCCGCCAACGATGTCACGTTCAGCCCTGACGGCCGCACCCTCGCCAGCGCGGGCGACGACCTGACCGTACGCCTCTGGGACACCGCGACCCACCGCCCGCTCGCCACCCTCGCCGGCCACACCGGCGCGGTGCGGGGCGTGGCCTTCAGCCCCGACGGACGGACCCTGGCGACCAGCGGCAACGACGGCACCGTCCGCCTGTGGGACGTCCGTCACCGCCGCTTCGAGGCCTCCCTCACCGGCCACACCGGATCCGTACGCGGCATCGCCTTCTCACCGGACGGCCGCCTCCTCGCGAGCAGCGGCAGCGACCGTACGGTACGGCTCTGGGACCTGGCCGGGCGGCGCCCGTGGGCCACGCTCACCGGGCACACGAACGCGGTGTGGGGCGTCGCGTTCGCGCCCGGCGGACGGACCCTCGCGAGCAGCAGCAACGACGGGACCGTACGACTGTGGGACCTGGACCTCGGCGTCCAACTGACCCGAATCTGCCGTCTGCGGAAGGCAATTGGCCCCCAGGAGCGCAAGACGCTGATGCCGGGGCTGCCCGTGTCCTTCACTCCCGGGTGTGCGAAGCCCTGAGCGCGGAGGGCCAAGTGCCCCTGGTGGAAGGGGGTTTCCCCAGGGTTTCCCGTTGCCCTTCCGGGTGGGGTGGCGCCGGGTTCTCGACCGGCCGTACTCCGGTCGGCAGGCTGGTGCACGACCACTCACCGACCACAGAAAACGGGGGTCCCGGCATGCTCCGGCGGACCGGAATCATCGGCACACTCATCGGGCTCTTCGCCCTCCTGCTCTGGGCACCCACGGCCGTCGCCGCGCCGACGGCATCAGCGGCCGGCGGCTGCGGTGTCCTCGCACCCGGCGGTTCGGCCGCCGCGCAGAGCGCGATCGCCGCGGCCTGCGCCCAGGTCGACGCGGGCACCTGGTACACATGGGGCGGCGGCCACGGCGCGCAACCCGGCGCCACCTACGGCCAGGTCGACCCCACCGACCCGGCCAGCGAACACGACCCCGAGCGGCTCGGCTTCGACTGCTCGGGCCTGGTGCGGTACGCCTACGCGCAGGCCGCCGGCTCCGACATCCTCAACGGCGACGCGAGCCAGCAGTACTACACCACCCGCGCCGCCGCCCGCTTCACCGCCGCCCAGGGCCTCGCCCCGCTGCTCCCCGGCGACCTGCTGGCCTACGGCGACTCGGCGGACCTGCACCACATCGCGATCTACCTCGGCGCGGGCAAGATGGTCGAGGCCAAGCAGTCCGGCACGCATCTGATGGTCAGTGATGTCCGCCTGAGCCCCGACTACTTCGGGGCCGTCCGCGTCAACACCGGTGCGGTGACAGGGCATGTCTTCCGGACCTGGGGCACCGGTGTCTGGACGAAGACCACACCCTCGGTCAGCGCCACGCGCGTCTACGCCTTCCCCGGTCCGACCAGCATTCGCGTCGAGTGCCAGAAGCACGCGGAGACCGTCACCTCGGACGGCTACACCAATGACGCCTGGGCCTATCTGCCCGACTACAAGGCATGGATGACCAACATCTACATCCAGGGCCCGGCCTGGCTGGACGGCGTCCCCACCTGCACCTGACCACCCGCACCTGTGACTGCCTGCACCTGACCACCCGCACCTGATAAATCCCGTGCTCCATCACCCCGGGCTTCTCTACACTCGCCACATCCGTTGACGAGTGAGGGGAGCCCGGCCGTGCGTGACAACACCGCTGTCGTCGTTCCCCGTTCGCGGTACGAGGTGATCCTCGTGTCTTCGGCCGTCCGGTGCCCGCTGCGCGGCCGACACCGGATGCCCGTGACGTGACAGCTTCTTGACGCTCCGTCAAAACACTTCACCTGCACGGGAATTGCGCTGCCCTGCACGGAATCACTTTCGAAAGGCCATGGGCCGTGCGCACCGAACGCCCTCTCGCCACCCCGCTCTCCGCCGTCCGCAACCTGGGCATCCTCGCCCACGTCGACGCCGGCAAGACCACCGTCACCGAGCGGTTCCTCTACCTCACCGGCACCACCCACAGGCGCGGTGAGGTCCACGACGGTACGACCGTCACCGACTTCGACCCCCAGGAGCGCGACCGTGGGATCACCATCTTCGCCGCGGCCGTCACCTGCGCCTGGGACGGTCACCGGATCAACCTGATCGACACCCCGGGCCATGTCGACTTCGCCGACGAGGTGGAACGGTCCCTGCGTGTCCTCGACGGCGCCATCGCGGTGTTCGACGCCGTCGCGGGCGTGGAGCCGCAGAGCGAGTCGGTGTGGCGCCAGGCCGACCGGTACGGCGTGCCGCGTATCGCCTTCGTCAACAAGCTCGACCGCGCGGGCGCCGACCTCGACACGGCCGTCGCCTCGATCCGGGAACGGCTCCATCCGGCGCCGCTGGTGGTGCAGTTGCCGATCGGCACGGAGGACGGCTTCACCGGCGTCGTCGACCTGCTGCGGCTACGAGCCCTGGTGTGGACCGACGGCAGCGACACGGCGGAGGAAGTCCCGGTCCCGGAAGGCCTGTTGGAGGAGGCGCGGCGACGCAGGCGACTGCTGGAGGAGGCGGTGGCGGAACTGCACGCGGGTGCGCTGGAGGAGTTCTACGACGGATCGGCCCTGTCCGCCGAGACGTTGAGCTCCGCCCTGCGCGACCTCACCCGCACCGGCGACGGTGTGGTCGTGCTGTGCGGCTCGGCCTACCGCAACCGTGGCATCGAACCGCTGCTGGACGCCGTAGTGGCGTATCTGCCGTCACCGTCGGACGTGCCGGCGGTACGGGGAACGGGCGATGGCGGCGTTGAGCAGGAGCGGGCGGCGGATCCCCAACTTCCCTTCTCGGCGCTGGCGTTCAAGGTGAGTGCGACCGCCACCGGGCGGCTGACGTATCTGCGGATCTATTCGGGCATGATCGAGAAGGGAGACACGGTGTGGGATCCGGGCGCGCGGCGCACCGAGCGGATCGGGCGCATCCTGCGGGTGCAGGCCGACCGGCACGAGCGGTTGGACCGGGCGGTCGCCGGGGACATCGTCGCGGTGGTCGGACTGAAGTCCGCCCGCGCCGGTTCGACCCTGTGCGCGCCGGACGCCCCGCTCGTCCTCGAACCGCCCACGGTCGCCGACCCGGTGGTGTCCGTGGCGGTGGAGGCCCGCAGGAGCACCGATACCGATCGACTGGCATCGGCATTGGCCCGACTGGCCGAGGAGGACCCCTCGTTGGTCGTCCGGACCGACGCCGAGACCGGCCAGACGGTCCTTTCCGGCATGGGCGAACTGCACCTGGAGGTCGCGGTGGAGAAGATCCGCCAGGCCACCGGCGTGGAGGTCAACGTCGGTCGCCCCAGGGTCGCTTACCGGGAGACGGTCGTACGCGGAGTGACCGGCCGGGTCTACCGGCACGTCAAACAGGACGGAGGATCAGGCCAGTTCGCGCATGTCGTGCTCGATGTCGAGCCGCTGGACGGCCTCGGCTTCGAGTTCCGTTCGGCGGTCGTCGGCGGGCGGGTGCCGCAGGAGTACGTCCGCTCGGTGGAGGCCGGGTGCCGTAACGCCCTCACCGAGGGGCCGATCGGCGGCTTCCCGGTGACCGGGCTGCGCGTCACGCTGACCGACGGGGCGACCCATGTGAAGGACTCCTCGGAGACGGCGTTCCGCACGGCCGGCCGCCTCGGCCTGCGGGAAGCCCTGCGCGCCTGTACGACGGTCCTCCTCGAACCGGTCGTCGAGGTCACCGTCACCGTGCCCGCGGACGCGGTCGGCGGAGTGCTCGGCGACCTGGCCGCCCGGCGCGGCCGCGTCACCGGCTCGACGACCCGCACGGGTTCGGCGATCGTCACGGCGACCGTGCCGCTGGCCGAACTCTTCGGCTACGCAACGCGGTTGCGCAGCCGGACACAGGGCCGGGGCACGTTCACCGCCCGGCCGACGGGGTATGCGCCCGCGCCGGGTGCGGTGACCGTCCGATGACGGTGGCGGGTGCGGACCGAAGGGGGAGCTTCGGCCCGCACCCGCCACGTACTGGGGGACTCCGGGGGTCTCAGACGGTCCCGGGTTCTCAGGGATTCCTGGGACCTCTGGGATCTCAGGGGTACGAGACCACCGTCGACGGCACGGTCGACGTGCCCGAAGTCGGCGAGCCCGTCTCGTTGATGACGTGCTCGTACTGGCCCTGCCCGCCGAGCGAGACGACCAGCAGGTCGTGGAACTTCACGCCCGAACGGTTCGGTGCGGCGAAGCCGTTGTGCTGCACGATCGTCGGGGCGACGTTGTAGTAGCAGTAACTGCCCAGGCCCCAGCCCTCGTGCACGGTCACGCTGTCGGCGACCTTGTACGCGGCGTACCCCTTGATCGAGCCGTTCTGGATGGCCGCCTGGTTCGGGGCGTCGTACGCCTTCTCGTTCTGGAAGAAGATCGTGCGGCCCCGCTCGCCGTTCCACTGCACGTCGTACTTGTTGAAGTGCTCGACGAACAGTCCGGTGGCCAGCACGTCGGCGCCGTTGACGACGAGACCGTAGTCGGCCCGGTTGGTGTCCCAGCCGATGCCCGTGCCGTGGTCGGCGCGCCAGAGCCAGGTGTGGTCGACGATGGTGTGGCGGTTGTTGATGACCATGCTGGTGGTGGCCTTGCCCGCGCCCGCGCCGCCGATCCGGACGAACACGTCCTGCACGGTGGTCGGGTTGGCGGAGTGGTCCGTCGTCGTGCCCGACGGGCCGACTTCCAGCAGGGTGTTCGAGTTGACGGTGCCCGCGTCGATCAGGAACCCGGCCAGGCGTACGCCGTCGACGTCGGCGGTCTTCAGGGCCGTAACTCCGTTGTCCGGGACCAGAGTTGCGTAACCCAGGCCCAGTACAACGGTGTTGGCGCGGTTCACCTGGATCGGCTGGTCCAGGTGGTAGATGCCCGGGGTCAGCAGGAGGTGAAGTCCCTGCGTGAGCGCCTGGTTGAGGGTGGCCGCCGTGACGCCCGGCTTCGCGACGTAGAACTGGGAGAGGGACAGTGAGGTGCCGCGCGGTGTGCCGTTGCCCCAGGTGACCCCGCTCGCGTTGGTGCGCTTCTCCGGGAGGAAGACGCGGTACTCGGTGCCGTTGAGATAGAGGAAGGGCTTCTCGCGGGAGACCGGGGTCGTGGCCAGCGTGGTGTACACCGGGTTCGGGAAGCCCTGTGCCGGTGCGCCCTGCACGCCTGAAAACACCATGTTCCAGACGCCGTTGAGCCAGCTGCCGATCGCGCTGTCCCGGGTGTACCACTGCTGCTGCGAGTACGGCTGGACCTGGCCGTCGATCCGGCTGTCGGCGATATAGCCGCCGCTGGCCCAACCGTAGCCGTTCGGGGAGAGGTTGAGGCTGCCGCGCACATGCATACGACGGAAGGGGGCCGCCTGAGCCACGGCCCACCTGTTCGTACCGCTGACGGGGACCAGCGCGAGGTTCTCCGCCGAACGCCAGAAGTTCTGGGTGGCGTTGCCGTTGAACCAGCCGGCGTCGACCGTGATGTCACCGTTGATCGTGGTGTCGTCGGGGGAGAGGCCGAGCCCGGAGATCGAGGTGTAGAAGCCGAGTTGGGCGTTGAGCCCGCTGTACGTGCCCGGCTTGAACAGCAGTTGATAGCGGCCGGTGCCGAACTGGGCCGTCTCCTGCTGGGCGAAGATCTGGTCCAGCCTGGCCTGGATGCCGGCGGTGGACGGGTCGAAGACGATGACGTTGGGGCCGAGATCGCCGCCGCCCGGCAGGGCGGCAAGTGGCTTGTTCGCGGCGGGAGTTGTGGGGGCGGCGGAGGCGGGGGTGGGCAGTCCGGCCAGCGCGGTCACGGCTGCGGCCGCACCGAGAACGGTTCTGCGTGGAACTGAGGACATGTCGCGGCTCTCCTTGTTCATGAAATGAACGCCGGTGGGGTTGGGAGCGCTCTCTCGCGGGGGAATGCTTCAGGTCCGTGAACGCGGCCGTCAAGAGGTACGACCGAGTTCGACGAGTGGCGTCCAAACTCTTGACGCCTTTGGCTTCCGAGGTTTAACTCACGTCCTAAATTAAGTCGTGAGTGCATTCCCTGAAGGGACACCCGGAGTATGCGCAGCATCCGAGCCGCGGCCGTAGGCGCCGTCACCATGTCACTCGCCCTAGCGGCCACGGCCTGCGGAGGCGGTTCGTCCACGGGTGGGGGATCCAACGACTCGCCCAAGACGCTCACCTACTGGGCCTCCAACCAGGGCGCCAGCATCGCGATCGACAAGAAGGTCCTCCAGCCCGAGCTCGAGAAGTTCAAGAAGCAGACCGGCATCACGGTGAAGCTGGAGGTCGTGCCCTGGTCCGACCTCCTCAACCGCATCCTCACGGCGACGACTTCCGGCCAGGGCCCCGACGTCCTGAACATCGGCAACACCTGGAGCGCCTCCCTCCAGGCCACCGGCGCCTTCCTCCCGTGGAGCACGGCCAACTTCGCGAAGATCGGCGGCAAGGACCGCTTCGTCGACTCCGCGCTCGGCTCCACCGGCGCCACCGGCAAGGACCCGGCCGCCGTCCCGCTGTACTCGATGGCGTACGCGCTCTACTACAACAAGCAGATCTTCGCCGACGCGGGCATCTCCCAACCGCCCGCCACCTGGGCCGAGTTGGTCGCCGACGGCAAGAAGATCGAGGCGAAGGGCAAGCAGGCGCTCGGTGCCGAGGGCGCCAACGTCTCCGAGAACATCCACCACACCTTCGTCTTCGCCAAGCAGCACGGCGCCGAGTTCTTCACCGCCGACGGCAAGGCCGACTTCACCAACGACGGTGTCGTGGCGGCCGTCAAGCAGTACGTCGACCTGATGGCCAAGGACAAGGTCATCCCGGTCGGCAACGCCGAGTACGCGCAGAACCAGTCGGTCAGCGACTTCGCCAAGGGCAAGACCGCGATGCTGATGTGGCAGTCGGCGTCCGCCAACCTCAAGTCCCAGGGGATGAGCGAGAGTTCGTACGGCATCGCCCCGATACCCGTGCAGTCCGGCACCCCGGGCACCGGCGTACAGACCAACTCGATGGTGGCCGGCATCAACCTGGCCGTCTTCAAGAACACGAACAACTTGGACGGTTCCACCAAGTTCGTGAAATTCATGACGAGCGACACCGAGCAGAAGATCCTCAACACCGCCTACAGCTCCATCCCGCCGGTGAAGACCGCGCAGGAGGACACCGCGTTCAACACCCCCGCGAACGCCGTCCTGAAGAACACCCTCGCCACCAGCGCCGCCGCGCTGCCGCAGGTCGCCGACGAGTCGCAGTTCGAGACGGCGGTCGGCACGGCCGTCAAGAACCTGTTCGCCGACGCCGCCGCCGGCCGCGCGGTCACGACGGCGTCGGTCAAGGCGGAGCTCGAAAAGGCTCAGCAGCAGATGCCGGCGAAGTGAGTGCGACTGTGACGAGCACTGTCACCCCGGAGGCCGCCGTGCGGAAGAACCCTTCCGACCCGGCGGCCCCCGGCCCGCGCCGGCGGCGCGGCGAACGGATCCGCCGTATCGGACTGCCCTACCTGCTGCTCCTGCCCGCCCTGATCCTCGAACTCCTGGTCCACCTGGTGCCGATGGTCATCGGCATCGTCATGAGCTTCAAGGAGCTCACCCAGTTCTACATCCGGGACTGGGGCACCGCGCCCTGGACCGGTTTCGGCAACTACAAAGTCTCGGTGGACTTCAGCGCCCCCGTCGGCAAGTCGCTGCTGCACTCCTTCTTCGTCACCGTCGCGTTCACCCTGCTGTCGGTCGCCTTCTGCTGGCTGCTCGGCACGGTCACCGCGATCTACATGCAGGACAACTTCCGCGGCCGGGGATTCCTGAGAGCGCTCTTTCTGATCCCCTACGCACTGCCGGTCTACGCGGCCGTCATCACCTGGGTCTTCATGTTCCAGCACGACAACGGCCTGGTGAACCACGTCCTGCACGACCAGCTGCACATCACCAGCAAGCCGTCGTTCTGGCTGATCGGCGACAACAGCTTCTACGCGCTGCTCATCGTGCACGTGTGGAAGGGCTGGCCGTTCGCCTTCCTCATCGTCATGGCCGGCCTGCAGAACATCCCCAAGGAGCTGTACGAGGCCGCGTCCATCGACGGCGCCGGCATGTTGCAGCAGATCCGCCGCATCACCCTGCCGTCGCTGCGCCCGGTCAACCAGGTGCTGGTCCTCGTCCTGTTCCTGTGGACGTTCAACGACTTCAACACGCCGTACGTGCTGTTCGGCAGGGCGGCCCCCGAGGCCGCGGACCTCATCTCGGTGCACATCTACCAAGCCTCGTTCGTCACCTGGAACTTCGGCACCGGCTCGGCCATGTCGGTCCTGCTGCTCCTGTTCCTGCTCGTCGTCACCGGCGTGTATCTCGTCATCACCTCACGCGGACGGAGGTCGGCCGATGTCTAGTGCCGGGTCCCCGATGGCCCCGCCCCGCTCCTTCATCTGGTCGCGGCGGATCTTCCTCACCCTGCTCGCCGGCTTCGTCCTGGTGCCGGTGTACGTCATGCTCTCCAGCTCCCTGAAACCGCTCTCGGACGTCACGGGCAAGTTCCGCTGGCTGCCGAGCGGCCTGACGATCCGCCCGTACATCGACATCTGGTCGACGGTCCCGCTCGCGAAGTACTTCATGAACTCGTTGATCGTGTCCGTCGCCGCGACCCTCTGCTCGGTGGTGATCGCGGTCTTCGCCGCGTACGCCGTCAGCCGCTACGAGTTCCGCGGCAAGCGCGTCTTCACGGTCACCGTCCTGTCGACCCAGATGTTCCCGGGCATCCTCTTCCTCCTCCCGCTGTTCCTCCTCTACGTCAACATCGGCAACGCCACGGGCATCGCCCTGTTCGGCTCGCGCGGCGGCCTGATCCTGACGTATCTCACCTTCTCCCTGCCGTTCTCCATCTGGATGCTGATCGGCTACTTCGACTCCGTGCCAAGGGACTTGGACGAGGCCGCCCTGGTCGACGGCTGTGGACCGCTCGGCGCACTGCTGCGCGTCGTCGTACCGGCAGCGATCCCCGGCATCGTCGCGGTCGCCGTCTACGCCTTCATGACCGCGTGGGGAGAAGTGCTCTTCGCCTCCGTCATGACCAACGACTCGACCCGCACGCTCGCCGTCGGACTCCAGGGCTACTCCACGCTCAACGACGTGTACTGGAACCAGATCATGGCCGCCTCACTGGTCGTCAGCGTGCCCGTGGTCGCCGGCTTCCTGCTGCTGCAGCGCTATCTCGTCGCCGGGCTGACGGCGGGCGCCGTCAAGTGACCGACCCGACCAACTCCGCTGACCGTAAAGGGACTTCAGTGACCATCGACTTCGCCGCACTCCCGCACGACTTCCTGTGGGGCACGGCCACCGCGGCGTACCAGATCGAGGGAGCCGTCGCCGAGGACGGACGCGCGCCGTCGATCTGGGACACCTTCTCGCACACTCCCGGAAAGATCGCGAACGACGACAACGGCGACGTCGCCTGCGACCACTACCACCGCTGGCGCGAGGACCTCGGCCTGATGCGCCAACTCGGCGCCAACGCCTACCGGTTGTCGATCGCCTGGCCCCGCGTCATCCCCGGCGGCGACGGCCCGACCAACCCCAAGGGCCTCGCGTTCTACGACGAGTTGGTGGACGGACTCCTGGAGGCGGGCATCACCCCCTCCGTCACCCTCTACCACTGGGACCTGCCCCAGGCGCTCCAGGACCGCGGCGGCTGGCCCGAGCGAGCCACCGCCGAGCACTTCGCGGCGTACGCCTCGGTCATGGCCGAACGCCTCGGCGACCGCGTCACCCACTGGACGACCCTCAACGAGCCCTCCTGCTCGGCCTGGATCGGCCACCTCGAAGGCAAGATGGCCCCGGGTTGGACCGATCTAACGGCCGCCGTCCGCGCCTCCTACCACCTGCTGCTGGGCCACGGCCTCGCCGCCCAGGCCATCCGCGCCGCCGCCCCGAACGCCCAGGTCGGCATCGTCAACAACCTCTCCACGGTGTACCCCGCGAGCGACCGTGACGAGGACGTACAGGCGGCCCGCCGCCAGGACGGCCACGTCAACCGCTGGTGGCTCGACCCGATCCACGGCCGCGGCTTCCCGGCCGACATGGTCGAGACGTACGGCGTCGAACTCCCGGAACAGCCCGGCGACTTGGCGACCATCGCCGCCCCGCTCGACTGGCTCGGCCTGAACTACTACTTCCCGGCGACCGTCGCAGACGACCCCACCGGCCCCGCCCCCTACACCCGCGCCGTGCGCCGCCTCGGCGTCCCGCGCACCGGCATGGACTGGGAGATCGACGCGTCCGGCATCGAGACCCTGCTGCTCCGCCTCACCGAGGAGTACGACCCCCGCAGGATCTACGTCACCGAGAACGGCTCCTCGTTCCCCGACGTCGTACGCCCCGACGGCACCGTCGACGACCCGGAACGCCAGGACTACCTGGTCCAGCACCTCGCCGCCTGCGCCTCGGCGGCCCGCAAGGGCGCCCCGCTGGCCGGCTACTTCGCCTGGTCGCTGCTCGACAACTTCGAGTGGGCGTACGGCTACGAGAAGCGTTTTGGACTGGTCCACGTGGACTACGAGACCCAGGTCCGCACGATCAAGGGCTCCGGCCACCGGTACGCGGACATCATCCGCGACCACCGCAGCCGGGCCCGGCGCGCGGCCTGAGCAAGGCCGCCCCGGTGGGCGCGGGCGGGGGAGCCCGCACCCACCGGGGCACCACCATCCCCATGTGTGTCATGCGCACGACAGTCAGCTGCACATCAGCACGATCGCCCCCAGAAGGAGATCCGCCCCTCAAGGAGACCCGCATGATGCCCGCACGCACCCTGCTCACCGCGCTCACCGCACTGGCCCTGTTCTCCGCAACCCCGGCCCTCGCGGCCCCCGCCCCGCAGGCCGCGGCCGCCGCGACCTGGGACACCGACCGCGCGGCCGCCGCCTACGCCGCGAACCCGGCCGCCGTCACCGCCTCCGGCAGCGAGAACGCCGGCACCACCCCCGGCCTCGCCTTCGACGGCGACGGCGCGACCCGCTGGTCCAGCAACTTCGCCGACGACGCCTGGATCCGCCTCGACCTCGGCACGACGATCCGCATCGACCGCGTCACCCTCGACTGGGAGACCGCCTACGGCAAGAGATACGTCCTGGAGGTCTCCAAGAACGGCACCGACTGGACACCGTTCTACACGGAGCCGGCGGGAACCGGAGGCTCGGTCACCACGAGCACATACCCCCAGGAGGTGACGGGCCGATACGTCCGTCTGCGCGGCTTGGAACGTGCCACGCCCTACGGCTACTCGCTCTACTCCTTCAAGGTCTACGGCGGCGAGCCGGCTCCTGCGTCCACGACCCGCACCAACCTCGCCCTGAACCACCCCGCGTACTCCAACTACTACCAGCACAACGGCAATTCACCGGCGTACGTCACCGACGGCGGCTGGCCCGCCAACCTCAAGGACGACGCGACCCGTTGGTCCAGCGACTGGAACGCCGACCGCTGGGTCTCGGTCGACCTCGGCGCGACCTCGACGATCGACACGGCCGACTTCTACTGGGAATCGGCGTACGCCGTCGACTACTTGCTCCAGGTCTCCGACGACAAGACCACCTGGCGCACGGTCTACGAACCCTCGGCCGCCGACATCGCCGCCCGCCGCGCGAACATCCAGGCCCCGGCCGACGCGGCGGGCCGCCACGACACGGTCACCCTGCCCCAGCCGGTCACCGGCCGCTACGTCCGCATGCTCGGCAAGGAACGCCGCTCCTTCTACAACCCGGCCCCGTACACGGCCCAATTCGGCTACTCCCTCTACGAGTTCCAGGTCTGGGGCACCGGCGGCAGCGCGGCGGCGGCCTACCCCGCACTCCCCGCCGACCAGACGGGCACCTACCAGACGGCGTTCTTCGACGACTTCACGTCGGCGGCCCTGGACCGCTCCAAATGGCGGGTCGTGCGGACCGGCACGGAGATGGGCTCGGTCAACGGCGAGTCCCAGGCGTACGTCGACTCGACGGACAACGTCCGTACCCAGAACGGTGAGTTGATCCTCGCGGCGAAGTACTGCAAGGGCTGCACCCAAGCGGGCGGCGGTACTTACGACTTCACGTCCGGCCGCATCGACACCAACACCAAGTTCGACTTCACGTACGGCAAGGTCAGCGCCCGCATGAAGCTCCCGGTCGGCGATGGATTCTGGCCCGCCTTCTGGCTGCTCGGCAGCAACGTCGACGACCCGTCGGTCTCCTGGCCCGCCTCCGGCGAGACCGACATCATGGAGAACATCGGCTACCCGACCTGGACGAGCACAGCCCTCCACGGCCCCGGCTACTCCGCCGACGGCAACATCGGCGCCCGCCAGACCTACCCGAACGGCGGCACGGCCGACCAGTGGCACACGTACGCGGTCGAATGGACCCCGACCGGGATGCGTTTCTACGTCGACGACAACCTCGTCCAGGAGACCACCCGCAACAAACTCGAATCGACCCGAGGCCAATGGGTCTACGACCACAACCAGTACGTCATCCTCAACCTCGCCCTGGGCGGCGCGTACCCGGCCGGCTGGAACCAGGTCACCACGCCGTACTGGGGGCTGCCGCAGTCGAGCGTGGACAAGGTCGCGGCCGGGGGAGTGCAGGCGGAGGTGGACTGGGTGCGGGTCGAACAGAAGAAGTGACAGCTGGACCGGTCCGGAGCGCGGCGCCGGACCGGTCCGTTCCACCGCCCGACAATCCGGTTGCCGCACGCGAGGCCCCCTGACACGCTCACGCCCATGCCGACCTTCACCGCACCCGACGGAACCCGCCTCGCCTATCACGCATCGGGCGACGGCCCGCCCCTGATCTGCCTCCCCGGCGGCCCGATGCGTGACTCGGCGTACCTGGGCACCCTCGGCGGCCTGACCGCCCACCGCCGTCTGATCCGGCTGGATCTACGGGGCACGGGCGAGTCGGAGGTCCCGAGGGACCCGGCGTCGTACCGCTGCGACCGCCTGGTGGACGATGTCGAGGCGCTGCGCGAGGAGTTGGGGCTCGACCGGGTGGACCTGCTCGCCCACTCGGCCGGTGCGAACCTGGCCGCGCTGTACACGGCCCGCCACCCGGAGCGCGTGGCCCGACTGACCCTGATCACCCCCAGCGTCTACGCGGTCGGCATCCCGATCTCCGCCGAGGACCGCCTGGAGGTCGCGCGACTGCGCGGGTCCGAACCGTGGTTCGGACCCGCGTTCGCCGCCCTGGAGGAGATCACCGCCGGTCGTGCGACCCCCGACTCCTGGCCGGCCATCGCGCCCTTCGCCCACGCCCGTTGGGACGAGACGGCACGCGCCTTCGACGAGGCCGACGCCAAGGAGAAGAACGCGGAGGCCGCGACCGCCTACGCCGCCGAAGGCGCCTTCGACCCGGGCGCCACCCGCGCGGCCCTGGCCGAATTCCGGTCCCCGGTGCTCGTCCTGGCCGGGGAGTTCGACATCTCCGCTCCGCCGCGCGCGATGGCGGAGTACACGGGACTGTTCCCCAACGCGGAGTTCGAGGTGCAGTCCGGGGCCGGGCACATGCCGTGGCTGGACGACGCCGAGCGGTTCGTCGCGACCGTGTCGGCGTTCACGGCCTGACCCACTGCTCCCTGGGACTCAGCAGTCCCTGAACTCCGGTGACTGGTTCAGCACTTGGGACCGCACCGACGTGAACCGGGCGTATGTCTCCCCGTCGACTGCCCCCGGCCGGAACGCCGCCACCCGATGGCAGTTCTGGAAAGCCAGGGCCACTCCGAAGTGGCGCTCCAGGCTGCCCCGGATCGCGTCGCTGGCCAGAGCCCGCAGCAGCTGGCCGCGTTGCTGCTCGGACGGGGGCGGGGTCTGGTTGTCGGTGAAGTCGGCTGTGCCGTCGCGGAGTTCGGTGGCGAGACCGGCGATCAGGTCGTAGGCGTACGGCAGGGACGTGCGGACCGTGTCCACGAAGTCCGCCTCGCGGATGTCACCGTTCTCGGCTTCGGCGAGGAGCTTCGGGGAGACGTCGAGAGACATGAAAAGGGGTGTCCTGTCTGGTAGTTGGCGAACAGTGTGTGAGTGAGCCAGCGAGCGAGCAGGTGGTGGTCAGGGGTGTGGTGTCGGGCCCGGTACGTACTCCGGGTCCACCTGGGCCGCGAGATCCAGGCCCGTTGCCTTGTCCGCCCAGGCGTGGGCGTTGCGGAGGTGGAACTCGACGGCGTGGCGGTGCAGGGTCGGCCAGTCCCTGGGGTGGGCGTCGACCGCCTCGCGGAGGAGATTCAGGGCGTGGACGTTGTGTGACTCCAACTCGCCCTGCACCCTGCCCTGTTCGGCGGCGCGGACGGCGGGGGAGTGGACCAGGTGGGTCAGGAGGTCGTCCCCCACCTCCTCCTTGAGGAAGAGCAGGTCGTCCTCGCCGGTGACCTTGTTGCCGATCACGGCCAGGCGGATGCCGAACTCCCGTGCGTGGTCGCGGTACTGGCGATAGACGGAGACACCCTTGCGGGTGGGTTCGGCCACCAGGAACGTCAGGTCGAAGCGGGTGAACAGGCCGGAGGCGAAGGCGTCGGCGCCCGCCGTCATGTCGACCACGACGTATTCGCCGGCGGTGTCGACCAGATGGTTCAAGTACAGCTCCACCGCGCCGAGTTTGGAGTGGTAGCAGGCCACCCCGAGGTCGCTCTCCTCGAACTCGCCCGTCGCCATCAGCGGAACGTCACCCGCACGGACCACATGACGGGCGTGCACCTCGTCGTCGCCGAGCAGACGCAGGAGACGTGAACCGCGTCCCGGTGGTGTGGTCTTGATCATGGCCTCCGGGGAGGCGATGCGCGGGTTGGTGCCGCGCAGGAAGTCCTTCAGTTCGGTCAAGTGGGCGGCCAGGGGTGGGGCGGTGACCGGTTCGGTGTCGGGAGACGTGTCGGGGGACAGTGCCTCGGCCAGGTGCTGGTTGATGTCTCCGTCGATGGCGAGCACGGGGGCGCCGGAGCGGGCCAGATGGCGGGCGAAGAGGGCCGACAGCGTGGTCTTTCCGCTGCCGCCCTTGCCGACGAACGCGACGCGCACTATCGGGCCGCCGCAATCGCGGTTTTGAAAATGAATGTCATGTGGCTAGGTTTTAGGGGGTGGCCGCGAGGCTGTCAAATCGAGTGGATCAAGGGCGATCCAGGAACGGTCCAAGTGTGATCAAGGCCTAGGGGTCTTAATGCATATGATGTGCAAGTGCTTGACTACTGCATCAGGGCGGCAGGCCCGGACGATATCGACGGTGCGCGTGCCGTGATGCTCGACACCGTCTACCGCGACTTCCGCACCGGGTACGTGCCCCGCTGGCACGGCGACATCATCGACCCGGCCGCCGCCTACCTCGCCCCGGCCCGCCACACCCTCCTCGTGGCGCTCGACCCCGCCGACGGCACGGTCGTGGCGACCGGCGCCCTCGACTCCCGTGGACCGGTCCACCCGCCGAACCCGCGCGACCTCGCCGAGCGCTACCCCTCCGGCGAGACCGCGCAACTGCGCCGCGTCTACGTCCGCCCCGCGCACCGCCGGCGCGGCCTCGCCCGGCACCTCGTCGCCGAACTCCTCGCGTTCGCCGCGGCCGACGGCGGCTACCGCGCCGTATATCTGCACACCGATCCCGCCGTGCCCGGCGCCGAGGCCTTCTGGCGGTCGCTCGGCAAGGTCGTGCACGACGAGCGTGACGATCCGGACGGCGGGAACGGCGGAATCGTGCACTTCGAACTGGGCATGGAGCGATAACCGCGATGCGATTCCGACGCACAAGTGCCCGTACAAGCATCCGTACCGGTGCCCGTATACGTACGCGTATTGGACCGATGCAACGGCCCCGACTGTTTCTCGCCCTTGCCCTCGCCCCGCTGCTCACCGGCTGTTTCGCCTCCGCCGGTGGCGAGAGCGGAGAGGCCACCGGTGAGTCCGGCTCGCGGCTGCGGGTGGCCCTCGCGTTCCCGCCCGCCGAGAACCTCTCCCCGTACGGTGCCGACGCCACCATCCTCAGCCGGCTCGGTGTCACCGAGGGCCTGACCTCGCTGGACGCCAACGGCTCCGCCGCCCCCGCGCTCGCGCGGTCCTGGCAGCGGGAGAGCGACCGCAGTTGGGTGTTCACCCTGCGCGAGGCCAGGTTCCAGGACGGCACCGAGGTCACCCCGGCCAGCGTGGCCGCCGCCCTCACCCACGCCACCGAGGCGAAGCCCGCCCCGGCCGCGCTCTCCGGCGTCACTCTCACCGGCGAGTCCGCGGGCGGCGACCGTATCCGTATCCGCACCAACTCCCCTGATCCGGTACTGCCGTTGAGGCTGGCCGGTCCTGCTCTCGCCGTCCTCTCGCCGAAGGCGTACGAGGAGAAGGGCCGCGTCGACCCGGTCGGCACCGCCACCGGTCCCTTCGAACTGACGAAGGTCACCGGCTCCACGACGGCCACGCTCGACCGCTTCGACGACTACTGGGGCGGCCTCGCCCAGGCCGCCGGGATCGACGCACGGTTCATCGCGGACGGCACCGCCCGCACCAACGCCCTGCGCACCGGGCAGGTCGACCTCGCCGAGGCGATACCCGTCGCACAGGCCGCCACCCTCGACCCGGCCACCCGCCGCGAGACCGCCACCACCCGCACCACGAGCCTCCAACTCAACACCAGGACAGGCCCGTTCAAGAACCCGAAGCTCCGGGCTGCCGCCCGCGAGGCCGTCGACACCTCCGCACTCGCCAAGGGCGTCTACGAGGACCACGCCGACGCCGGCGCGGGCATCTACGGCCCCGCCGTCACGTGGGCCGCGAGCAAGCGCGAGCAACCGGCCGGGCGGACGAGGGCCGTTAAGCCCGCCGGGACGACGATGACCCTCGCGACGTACGACAACCGGCCCGAACTCCCCGAAGTCGCCCAGGTGTTGAAGCAGCAGCTGGAACAGGCCGGATTCAAGGTCGAGTTGGAGGTCCGCGAGTACTCACGGATCGAGAGCGACGCGTTGGCCGGGAAGTTCGACGCGTTCGTCGTGGCCCGCAACACCCTGGTGGACACGGGTGATCCGGTGGCCGTGCTGGCGAGCGACTACACCTGCGACGGCGGCTACAACCTCGCCCTGCTCTGCGACAAGGGCGTCGACCGGGCCGTGGCGAAGGCCGAGGGCACCGCCGATACCTTCGCACGCCAGAGCGCGGCGATGGCGGCCGAGGCCGAGATCCTTGGCACGGACGCCGTCGTGCCTCTCGTACACCAACGGGTCGTCACCGGCGTCGGCGCTTCGGTAGAGGGCGTCCTCCTTGACCCGTACGAGCGCACCCTCGTCGGCCCCGGAACCCGGCGCTGAACCATGCCGCACCGTACGACCGCGCTCCTGTGGCGTGCCTTCCTCGCGGCCGCCCTGGTGTGCGCGGTGGGCCTGCTGCCCTGGCTCACCCGCACCGACCCGGCCCTCACCGTCCTCAAGGCACGCTCGGCCGAACGCGACCCCGACCCCGAGGTCCTCGCCGCCGTCCGCACCCAACTCGACCTCGAAGACGGCCCGTTGCGACTCCTGGGCCACTGGCTCGGCGGCCTCCCGCGCGGCGACGCCGGGCACTCGTGGATCTCCGGCGCCGAGGTCATGCCCGGAGTGCTCCAAGCCCTGGGCGCGTCCCTGCTGTTGATGGGCGCGGCAGCCGTAGTGGCCGTCGCCACCGCCGGGTTGGTGTGCACGCGGACGTTGCGACGGGGCGGGCGTACGGCTGGGCGTTCCGGCGGCACCGGCTCCGCCGTGCTCGCCGCGCTGCCCGAGTTCCTCACCGCCTCCGTGCTCGCCACCGTCGTCGGGGTGCAGCTCGGGTGGTTGCCCGCGCTCGGGTGGTACGGGCCACGGTGGATGGTGTTGCCCGCGCTCGCGCTCGGGTTGCCCGCCGGGGCCGTGCTCGGGCGGTTGCTCGATGATCTGTTGCCGGGGGCGTTCGCCGAGCCGTGGGTGCGGGCCGCTGCGGCGCGGGGGCTGCCCGGGCGGCGGATCGCGCGGCAGGCCGTGCGGCGGTGTCTGCCCGGGCTGCTGCCCAACATGGGGTTGTTCGTCGTCGGGTTGACCGGCGGGGCCGTCGCCGTCGAGCAGATCTTCGACATACCCGGACTCGGGCGCACCACCCTGCAGGCCGCCCTCGCCCAGGACTTGCCCGTCCTCCAGGCCGGCACCCTCGCCCTACTTCTGCTCGCCGCCGTCGCCGCCGGACTCTGCCACCTCGCGGCCCGTCTCCTTGTCGGCCCCGCACTGCGCGCCGACGCCCTCCCCTCCCTCCACCGGCCCAGCACCTCAACTGCCCGACGAACCGAGCCCCTTGTCTACGGCGCGTTCCTCCTCGCTGTCGTCGCGCTCGGCCTGCCCCGCGACCCCCTCGCCCTCGACACCGCGCTGCGTCTCCAACACCCCACCTGGGCCCACCCGTTCGGCACCGACGCGCTCGGCCGGGATCTCCTCGCCCGGGTCGCCCACGGTGCCGTCGACACCCTGCTGCTCGCCCTCGCGATCAGTGCCGTCGCGCTCGGCACCGGCGTACTGCTCGGACTGCTGCCCCGGCTGTCCGGGCCGCTGGCCGACACGGTGAACGCCCTACCGCCCGTCCTCGCCGCGCTGTTGGTCACCGCCGTGGCCGGCAACGGAAGCACGACGCCCGCCCTCGCGGTGGCTGCCCTCGCCTGGACGCCCCTTGCCGCGCACACCTCCGCACTGCTACGCCAGGAACGCGCCACCCTGCACGTGACCGCCACCCGGGGTCTGGGCGCGGGCCGTTGGCACCTCCTGCGCCACGCACTCCTGCCCGCCGTCTTGCCGCCCGTCGCCCGGCACGCCCTGCTCCGGCTGCCCGGGGTCGCCCTCGCCCTCGCCTCACTCGGCTTCCTCGGCCTCGGCGCGCAACCGCCCTCCCCGGAATGGGGCCTGCTCCTCGCCGAGAACCAGCCCTACGCCGAACGCGCCCCCTGGGCCGTCCTCGCCCCCGCCGCCGTCCTCGCCCTGCTCGGCGCACTGGCGGTCACGGCTGCCGGGAACATGCAAGGGACCAACGCGCGAAGGGAGTTGGCCGCCCGGTGACCTCCGTGGCCCTCGCGCGCACTCCGCTCTCACCGCTGCTCCGGCTGCTGATCCTCACCCAACTCGCCTTCAACATCGGCTTCTTCGCCGTGCTGCCGTTCCTCGCCGAGCACCTGGCGGAGGCGATCGGCATGGCGGGGTGGCTGGTTGGGCTCGTGCTGGGGCTGCGGACCTTCAGTCAGCAGGGGTTTTTCGTGGTCGGCGGGGCCCTCGCCGACCGGTACGGCGTACGGCCCGTGGTGCTCGCGGGATGTGTGCTGCGGATCGCCGGATTCGGTTGGCTCGGGTATGCGGAGGAGACCTGGAGCGTCGTCGGAGCCGTACTGCTCATCGGGTTCGCCGCCGCGCTGTTCTCACCGGCCGTGGAGTCGGAGGTGGCGCGGCAGGCGGTCGAGTGGGAGGAGACGGGCGGGGGATCCCGCACCCGCGTGCTCGCGTTGTTCACCGTCGCGGGTCAAGTCGGGGCGTTTGTGGGGCCGTTGCTCGGTGCGTTGCTGCTCGCGGTGGACTTCCGGGTGACGTGTCTCCTCGGGGCCGGGGTCTTCGTACTCGTTCTCGGCGGGCACGCGTGGTTGCTGCCGCAGCACATCTCCGGGCGGAACATCCCCGGGCGGACGCAGATCACCCAGAAGAGCGGCATGCGCACCCTGGTGCACAACAAGCCTTTCCTGGCGCTGTGTTGTGCCTACGGCGCCTATCTCCTCGCCTACAACCAGCTCTATCTGGCCCTCCCCGAGGAGGTGGAGCGCGCGGCGGGCACGCAGGCGCCGCTGGCCTGGCTGTTCGCGCTGTCCTCGCTGCTCGTGGTGAGCGCGCAGTTGCCCGTGACCCGCTGGGCGGGGGAGCGGCTCGACCCGCGCCGGTCCATGGCGGCCGGGCTGCTGCTGATCGCCGTAGGGTTCACTGCCGTGGCGCTGGCAGGCCCCGCCCAACTGACCGGCACCACCGGGCTGTTGCCCGCGACCGTCCTCGTCGTCCTGCTCACCCTCGGCCAGATGCTCATCGCCCCCGTCGCCCGCGCCTGGGTCCCCGACCTCGCCGAACCCGGCCGCCTCGGCCTCTACACGGGCGCGCTCTCGTCCGTCTCCGGCCTGATCGTCCTCCTCGGCAGCGCGGCCACCGGCACCCTCCTCGACACGGGGCTGCCCGTGGCCGTGCCGTGGCTGGTGCTGGCCGTCGTACCGGTCGCGGCGATCGGGTTGTTGCCGCGCGGAAAGTGGGCCGCGCCCGGGCGGCCGTAGCCAGGGATGTCCGGGCGACCGCGTATGAATCTCCAGACCGGCGGCCGGCGCCCGGAGTTACCGGTCTTGTGGGGGATGAGTCGCCAAGGGTCGTCCGTGTCCCCGCGATTGGACCGGTCCTCCGCTTCCTGCGCCCCTGGCTCTGCGGCTCCCCGTATCCCGGTAAATCGACGCATGCCGGCACGAGTCCGCCCACCCGAACTGAACGCCCCACCCGCCCCCGCCGTACCAAGCCATGAACCAGATATGAGCTGCCCCCTAAACCGCCATCGACGGCTTCGGCGGCCGTGGCGCGTGGGAGGATCCGTCACCATGAGCGCATCCCCGGCGGTACGTAGCCTGCGCGCCGCGGTGTTCGCCGCGGTGTGTGTGCTGCTGGCTGCCGCCGGGCACGGGCTCGCCACCGGGGCTACGCCTCCGTCGTGGGCGGACGGTGTCGGATTCCTCCTTGTGTTCGTCATGGGGTGGTTGCTCGGCGGGCGGGAACGGTCCATGCCCGGCATCGGCGCCGCCATGCTCGCCACCCAGGCCGGGCTCCACCTCGGGTTCGATGTCGCGCGGCCCCGTACTGGCATGGCGATGGCCGGCATGGCGCACATGTCGGGGCACACCATGGCCCCCATGCGGCAGACGCAGGCGATGACCCCGCACGCCGTCGCCGCCCACGTCGTCGCCGCGCTCGTCGCGGCCTGGTGGCTGCGGCGCGGCGAGGCCGCCCTGTGGTCGCTGCTGCGCTGGGCCGTCGCCTTCGTGCCGGGGCTGGCCGCCTGGTGGCGGGACGCCCCCGCGCCCCAGACCTTCCGCATCGCCCGTCGCCCCGGACGCGCCGCCGCCGACGCGGCCCCTCTGCGCCAACTCCTCCTGCGGCACGCGGTCAGCCGCAGAGGGCCACCGGACCTGATCCCGTACCCGGTGTGACCACTCAACTTCCTTTTCCCGTACGGAGATCACCTCACCATGTCCGCATACCGCACCACCCTGCGCCGCGCAGGCACCGTGGCCGCGCTCGCCACCGCCGGAGTCCTGGCCGCCGCGGGGGTCGCCTCCGCGCACGTCACCGTCCACCCCGAGAGTTACGCCAAGGGTGCGACGGACGGTGTCCTCACCTTCCGCGTCCCCAACGAGGAGGACAAGGCCAGCACCACCAAGGTCCAGGTCTATCTGCCCACCGACCACCCCGTCCTCGGCGTCCTGGTCACCCCGCAGAACGGCTGGACCGCGAAGGTCACCACCAGCAAGCTCAAGACGCCGGTGAAGACCGACGACGGCACCATCACCGACGCCGTCTCCGAGATCACCTGGACCGGCGGGAAGATCGGGGCCGGACAGTACGAGGACTTCAACGTCGCCTTCGGTCAACTGCCCGACGACACCGACCAGTTGGCGTTCAAGACGCTCCAGACCTACTCGGACGGCGATGTCGTCCGCTGGATCGAGCAGACCACGGCGGGCGACGACGAGCCGGAGAACCCGGCGCCCGTCCTCAAGCTCACCGCCAAGGAGAGCGAGGACGGCGACGAGACCCCGGCCGCGTCCGCAAGCACAGCGGCCACCTCCACGAAGTCCAGCACCACCGCCTCCTCGTCGAGCAGCGACTCGACCGCCCGCGGGCTCGGTATCGCCGGGCTGATCGTGGGCGTACTCGGCCTCGCGGCGGGCGCCTTCGCGATCGTGCGCAGCCGGACCCCGCGGTCGTAGCACCCAAGTCGTAGCACCCAAGTCCTAGCACCTGAGGGGTACGCGGAAGGGGCCCGGATCACTGGTGATCCGGGCCCCTTCCGCGCAACCGTCCCTACTGCGAGACCAGTTCCAGCAGCTTCTCCTCCGCCGGAACCTCCTCGATGAGAGAGGTGCGCGAGGTGCGCCACAGCCACAGGATGTCGCGGCCGAACGACCAGACCAGCGTGCCGAGCGCGAGGGCCACCACGCCGATGTTGGCCGCGTGGGGCAGCAGGTTCGCGCCCGCGAGGAGCAGCAGGATGCCCTGGGTGGCGGCGACCGTCTTGCGGGCGGTGCTCGGCGGCAGCGGGGCGTTCAGCCACAGCCAGACGCGGGCCGCGGCGACGAAGGCGTAGCGCATGCCGCCGATCAGCAGGACCCACGGGCCCATCTGCGTCGCGACGTACACGCTGAGCACCAGGATGAGGAACGCGTCGACCTCCATGTCGAAGCGCGCTCCGAGCGCGGTGGAGGTGTTCGTGCGCCGGGCGACCTTGCCGTCGACGCCGTCCAGGATCAGGGCCACCGCCGTCAGGCCGACCAGCAGCGTGACCGGCGGCGAGCTCTCGAAGGAGTCCGCTACCAGCGCGGTCACCCCGCCGACCAGGATGGCCCGGCCGAGGGTGACCCGGTTGGCCGGCCCGAAGGAACGGGTCCGGGTCCGGTGCAGCGCCTTGGAGAGCACGGCCCAGGTGGCGATCGCGAATGCCAGGCCGGTCAGCCAGCCGGCCGGCCCCATTCCGATCGCCGTGCCGAGCAACGCCAGCAACAGGATCTGAACGCCCGCTCCCACAGCGGTCTCCTGCTGGACCAGCCTTGCTTCGTATGTGTTGTTCAGGGCCACCGCACACCCTCCGGCCGTATGACAGAGTCGATCAACGCCGCGTACTGTGCGCGGCCTGTGGTTACCCGTACGTGAACAGCTTCCCGATCGTTCAGGAGGAATCCGATGAAGCGCACCGCGAGGGCGTTTTGGATCGGTCCACCGGGTCACGGCGAGATCCGCGACGTCGTCCTGCCCGACCCCGCCGAGGACGAGGTGCTGGTCCGCTCCCTGTGGTCGGGCGTGAGCCGCGGCACCGAGACCCTGGTCTTCCGCGGGGGCGTCCCCGAGAACCAGCACGCGACCATGCGGGCCCCCTTCCAGGAGGGCGACTTCCCAGGTCCGGTCAAGTACGGCTACCTCAACGTGGGGGTCGTGGAGGAGGGCCCGGCCGCGCTGCTCGGCCGTACCGTCTTCTGCCTCTATCCGCATCAGACGCGCTACGTCGTCCCCGTGAGCGCCGTGACACCGGTGCCGGAGTCCGTGCCCGCCGGGCGGGCCGTCCTCGCCGGGACCGTGGAGACCGCCGTCAACGCGCTGTGGGACGCGGCGCCGCTGGTCGGCGACCGGATCGCGGTGGTCGGGGGAGGGATGGTCGGCTGCTCGGTGGCCGCGCTGCTGGGCCGTTTCCCGGGTGTGCGGGTGCAGTTGGTGGACGCCGATCCCACGCGCGCGAAGATCGCCGAGGCGTTGGGAGTTGGCTTCGCGCTGCCTTCGGACGCGCTCGGCGACTGCGATCTCGTCGTCCACGCCAGCGCCACCGAACAGGGCCTCACCCGCGCGCTGGAACTCCTCACCGCCGAGGGAACGGTCCTCGAACTGAGCTGGTACGGCGACCGGAAAGTGAGCCTCCCGCTCGGCGAGGCGTTTCATTCGCGCCGCCTGGTGATCCGTAGCAGCCAGGTCGGCACTGTCTCCCCGGCGCGCGCCAACCGCAGCTATGCCGACCGGCTCGCCCTCGCCCTCGACCTGCTCGCGGACCCCGCGCTGGACGCGCTGGTCACCGGGGAGAGCGACTTCGAGGAGCTGCCTCAGCTGCTGCCCAGGCTCGCCTCGGGGGAGATCCCGGCGCTGTGCCATCGGGTCCGTTACACCGACATCGGCTGAGAATCGTTCAATTCCGTACGAGCAAGAGCGTCTGACCTGAGAAAAGAGTGAGAGCGGTCTGAACAGGGGGAGGCGTGCAGCCGTACTACACGGCATCCCCCGGCAGGGATCAGCCGCGGGACCAGACGCGCCGCACCTGGAGGGTCGTCCGTTGTTCAGCATCACCGTTCGCGATCACATCATGATCGCCCACAGCTTCCACGGCGAAGTGTTCGGGCCCGCCCAGCGGTTGCACGGAGCCACGTTCCTGGTGGACGCCACCTTCCGGCGCGAGCAGCTGGACGACGACAACATCGTCGTCGACATCGGACTGG
Organism: Streptomyces prunicolor; assembly: GCF_045162825.1. NCBI lineage: Bacteria > Bacillati > Actinomycetota > Actinomycetes > Kitasatosporales > Streptomycetaceae > Streptomyces > Streptomyces prunicolor. The sequence continues at coordinate 9,189,437 of NZ_CP108676.1, forward strand.
CCACCCAGGAACTGGGCGCCGTCGTGAGCGAGTTGAACTACAGAAACCTCGACAACGAGCCCGACTTCGCCGGGGTCAACACCTCGACGGAGTTCCTCGCGAAGGTCATCGCCGACCGGCTCGCCGAGCGGATCGAGAAGGGCGCGCTCGGCGAGGGCGCCCGGGGCCTGACCGGCCTCCAGGTCACCCTGCACGAGTCGCACGTCGCCTGGGCGAGTTACGAGCGTGCCCTGTGAGCGACGTGACCATCGACCGCGCCCCCTCGCTGGGATTCCTGCCCGCACAGCGCGCCGCCTCCCGGAATGCCGAGATCATCCCCATGTCCCTGCGCACCGTGCACTTCGTGATGCCGGGCGGCGTCGACGACCCGGCCGCGCCGAGCGGCGGCAACGCCTACGACCGGCGGGTCAGCCTGGACCTGCCCGGCTTCGGCTGGCAGGTGCACAAGCACGCCGTGGACGGCGAGTGGCCCCGACCCGGTGCCGCCGCCCGTGCCGAACTGGCCCGAGTGCTGCGCGAGTTGCCGGACGGTGCCGCCGTACTGATGGACGGGATCGTGGCCTGCGGCGTCCCCGAGATCGTCGTCCCGGAGGCCGACCGGCTGAGCCTGGCCGTCCTGGTCCACCTCCCGCTCGGTGACGAGACCGGCCTGGAGGCCGCCGTGGCCGCCGAGTTGGACGAGAAGGAACGTACGGTCCTGCGCGCGGTGTCGGCGGTCATCGGCACCAGCGAGTGGGCGGTCCGCCGCCTCGTCTCCCACCACGGCCTCGCCCCCGAGCGCGTCCATGTCGCCACCCCCGGCGCCGACATCGCCCCCCTCGCCTCCGGCACCGACGGCGTCTCCCACCTCGTGTGCGTCGCCACGCTGACTCCGCGCAAGGGCCAGCACCGGCTGATCGAGGCACTGGCCGCCGCGGCCGACCTGCCGTGGACCTGCGAGTGCGTAGGCGGCTTCGGCAACGACCCGGAGTACGTCGACCACCTGCGCGACCTCATCAAGCGCCACGGCCTCCAGGACCGGCTGCACCTCGCCGGCCCGCGGGCCGGTGCCGCACTCGACGCCACCTACGCCTCCGCCGACCTCATGGTCCTCATGTCGTACGCCGAGACGTACGGCATGGCCGTCACCGAGGCCCTCGCCCGCGGTATCCCCGTGCTGGCCACGGACGTCGGTGGGCTGCCCGAGGCGGTCGGCCGCGCCCCCGACGGCGGGGTGCCCGGCATCCTCGTCCCGCCGGAGGCCCCTGCCGCCCTCGCCGCCGAACTGCGCGGCTGGTTCGGCGAGGCCGACGTACGCCGGCGTCTGAAGGCGGCGGCCCGGGGCCGGCGCGCGGCCCTCGACGGCTGGGCCACCACGGCCCGCAGCCTGGCCGGCGTACTCACCCGGCTCCCCAGCGAACCCCGGAGGGCGGCATGAGGAACACGCAGTCCACACGGGCCACGGCACAGGCTGGACGGATCCCGGCGCAGCCGGGGCCCAGGGGCGTACCGCTGGGCATGCTGGTCGCCCCGGTACAGCCCGACGCGAAGGACCTGACGGCTGGACAGCCGGGGCCGGAGGACATCATGGCGGGAACGGTCCAAGCGGACGCGGGCGAGCAGACAGGGCCCGGTTCCGTGATCCCCGGCGCCGGGCCCGCGGGCCGCCCCGGCGAGCGGGCCACCGTACGGCTGCGGGACGTCGGACCCGACGACCCGCCGCGGTACGCGCCCGAGTGGCTGGAGCTGCGGGAAGGTGCCGACGCCGTGGCGCGGGCGCCCGAACTGCTCGACCCGCTGCGCATCCGGCTGGCCAACCTGCCCGGCCGTTCCGGGGTCGTCATCCACGACCTGGGCTGCGGCACCGGCTCGATGGGACGGTGGCTGGCGCCCCGCCTCGACGGCGCCCAGCACTGGATCCTGCACGACCGCGACCCCTACCTCCTGCACTTCGCCGCCGTCGCCTCGCCTCGCGCCGCCGCCGACGGCAGCCGCGTCACGGTCGAGACCCGGCGCGGCGACGTGGCCCGGCTGACCCCGGACGCGCTGGTCGGCGCCTCGCTGGTGACGGCCTCGGCACTCCTGGACGTCCTCACCCGCGAGGAGGTCGACGCCCTCGTCGCCGCCTGTGTCGGCGCCGGCTGCCCGGCGCTGCTCACCCTGTCGGTGGCGGGCAAGGTCGAACTCACCCCGGCCGACCCGATGGACGCGGAGATCGCCGACGCGTTCAACGCGCACCAGCGGCGCGACGGCCTCCTCGGCCCGGACGCCGTGACCGTCACCTGCGAGGCCTTCGCCGCGCACGGCGCCACGGTCCGCGTCCACCCGAGCGCCTGGCGGCTCGGCCCCGACGAGGCCGCGCTCACCGCCGAGTGGCTGCGCGGCTGGATCGGCGCGGCCGTCGAGGAACGCCCCGAGCTGAAGGAACGCGCCGACCAGTATCTGGAACGGCGCCTCGCGGCTTGCGCGGCAGGCGAGTTGAGCGTGCTCGTCCACCACAGCGACCTGCTGGCGCTGGCCCGGCCGACAGGGGGCACGTCATGAGCGTCGAGACGATGCGGACGGTCGCACCGCGGCCGAGCACCAGGACACGCAGGGTACGTGTGGACCGGTCCACGCCGGTCGCCGTCGCCCTGCGTACCGAGACCGCGGTAGAAGCCGTAGAAGCGGTACGCCGTCCCAAGCACACCCCGCCGCTGCACAGTTCGGCGGTGTCCGGCGACCGCATCGGGGTGATCGTCTCCGCCCCGCGCCCCACCACCGACCGCGCCTCCGGCGCCCGCCGCGTGCTGCGCGCGATCCTGAACCGGGTGAACTCCCGCGCGGTACGCACCCACTTCGGCACGGTCGCCGGCGTCACCATCCTCGGCGTCCTCCTCTGGCGCCTCGGTACCGGCGTCTTCCTGGACGGACTGCGCCGCATCGACGCACCGACGCTGTTGATCGGGCTCGCGATCGGCGTGGTCACGACGGTGTTCAGCGCCTGGCGCTGGGCCCTGGTCGCACGCGGCCTGCGCATCAAGCTGCCGCTCGGCCCGGCCGTCGCCGACTACTACCGCGCCCTGTTCCTCAACGCGGCCCTGCCCGGCGGCATCCTCGGTGATGTGCACCGCGCGGTACGCCACGGACAGAGCGCCGGCGACATGGGCCGCGCCGTACGCGCCGTGGTCCTGGAGCGCGTCGCGGGTCAGATCGCCCTGGCCGTCGTGGGCGTGACGGTCCTGCTGGGCCTGGACTCGCCGGTGATGGCCGACGCCCGCAGCCTCGCCCCGCTCGTCCTGCTCGCAGCCGTCGGAGCGCTCGCGGTCGTCGCCGCCGTACGCATGAACCGTCCGGCCACCGCCACCCGCCGCGGTCGCGCCCTGCGCACGACCCTCGACGAGGTGCGCGCCGGACTGTTCTCCCGCGCCAACTGGCCCGGCGTCACCGCCTCTTCACTCATCATCCTCGCGGGCCACCTCGCGATGTTCGTGGTCGCCGCCCGGGCCGCAGGATCCGCCGCCACCGTCGCGCAGCTGCTGCCGATCGCGGTCCTCGCGCTGGTCGCCATGGGCCTGCCGCTGAACGTCGGCGGCTGGGGCCCCCGGGAGGGCGTCACCGCCTGGGCGTTCGGCGCCGCGGGCCTCGGCGCGAGCAGCGGCCTGTCCGTCTCCGTGGTCTACGGCGTGCTCAGCTTCGTCGCCGCCCTGCCCGGCCTGCTGGTCCTGGTCGCCCGCTGGTACACCGGCCTGCGCACCGCCGGGCCCGGCACCGCCGTACCGGACCCGGAACCCGCTCAGGACTCCGCGGCCTCGGCGGTCAGCATGGAGAAATACGCGCCGAAGGAATCGGCGAGGCTCGCCAGCAGTGCCTTCCCCTTTTCCGCCGAGCCGAGGGACGGGCGTCCGATGACGCCCGACTCGGTATAGCCGGACATACCGAGCGTCAGGAGATGGCGACGGTCGTCGGCGACGAAATCGGAGGTCTCATATCCGGGACGGATCAATTCGGGATGAGCGTGCAGAAGAATGGAGGTCTCGATTTCCCCCGCGTGCATATCGGTGAGCAGCGAGGTCACCACCCCGGCCCGCTCCAGCGCCGTCTCCCAGTCCTCCGCGGCCGGGAACAGTGCCATCCGCTCACCGCGGGCAGAAGATTCCTGAACGACGTTGCCCAGTACGTAGTTTCCGCCGTGACCGTTGACCACCACCAGGGTCTCGACCCCCGAGCGGCGGAGCGAGTCCGCGATGTCCCGCACCACCGCATGAAGGGTCACGGAAGAGATGCTGACGGTCCCCGGCCAGGCCGCGTGCTCGTGCGAGCAGGCGATCGTCACCGGCGGCAGGAGATGCACCGGGTACGCCGCGGCGATCTCCCGGGCCACGGCACAGGCGACCAACGTGTCGGTCGCCAGCGGAAGATACGGGCCGTGCTGCTCGAAACTGCCGACCGGAAGGACGGCGACCTGTGTTGATACTTCTGCCCCCCTAGACCTCACGTCCTCCGTGGTGTCCGCCGGCACCAGTCCGTATGCCGCCGTCCGTGAGTCCGAACCATTCATTTTTTCACGGCCTTTCGTCTCTGCTTAGGAACCAGATCATGACAGAAAACATTGGCGTACTCGGCAAGCAGAAGTCCGCGCAGTCCAGGGGCGCGGAACGCGTCGTGAATGCTCCCTTGCCCACCGTGTACGGCAAATTCCAGGCGATCGGCTACCTGGACCACGACCGCGGTGACGAGCAAGTGGCCCTGGTCTACGGTGACATCGGCACGGACGACGTACTCACCCGACTCCACTCGGAGTGCCTGACGGGCGATGCCTTCGGTTCCCAGCACTGCGAGTGCGGCGACCAGTTGGACGCCGCGATGCGGGCCGTCGTCGCCGAGGGCCGGGGCATCGTCGTCTACTTGAGAGGGCACGAGGGCCGTGGCATAGGCCTGCTCGCCAAGTTGCGCGCGATGGCCCTGCAGGCGGAGGGACTTGACACCGTCGAGGCGAACCTCGCCCTCGGCCTGCCGGTCGACTCCCGTGACTACGGCGTCGCCGCCGAGATCCTGCACGACCTCGGGGTGGCGAGCGTCCGCCTGCTCTCCAACAACCCGCGCAAACGCGAGGCGTTGCTGGAACACGGCATCAAAGTCTCCGAAGAGGTACCGCTGTTGATCCCGCCGTGCGAGAACAACATCACCTACCTCCGCACCAAGCGGGAGCGTCTCGACCACCACCTGCCCCATCTGGACGCGGTGGCGCACTGGTCCTGATTCGGGTGAGCGCGGTCCGGACAGGAAGAGGGAATGACCGACGACGTCCTCTTCCTCTCCGGCGACCGGGTCACGGACCTGCTCGACGCCGACGCGGCCATCGCCTCGCAGCGCGCGGCCTTCACCGCGCTCGGCGACGGCACCGCCGACCTGCCCGGCAAGATCATGCACTCGAGCCGCTTCGACGACAGCGTTGTCTTCGCCTACGTCTCCCGGCTGTCGGCGGACACCGGGGCGGTGGCGAAGTTCGGCAGCGTCAACCCCGCCAACGCCCGCGCCGGACTGCCCACGATCCACGCGGTGATCAGCGCCCTGGACCGGTCCACCGGACAGCTGGTCGCGGTCATGGACGGCACAGCGGTGACGACCCTGCGCACGGCCGCGGGCAGCGCCGTCGCGGTCGACGCCCTGGCCGCCCCCGACGCCGACTGCCTCGGCGTCCTCGGCTCCGGCACCCAGGCCCTCGCCCACGTCCGCGCGATCGCCCGGGTCCGGGACCTGACATCCGTACGCCTGTGGAGCCCGAACCCCGGGCGACGCGCCCAGGCCGCGCAGTCGCTGGCAGCCCAACTGCCCTTCCCCGTCGAGGCGGTGGACACCGCGAAGGAAGCCGTGACCGACGCGTCCGTGGTCGCCACCTGCACCCTCAGCACCACCCCCGTGGTGCACGGCGCCTGGCTCGCGCCCGGCTGCACGGTCGTCAGCGTGGGCTCCTTCGAACCCACCCGCAGCGAGGTCGACCCCGAGGTCCTACGGCGATCCGCGGCCGTCGTCGTCGACGACCCGGAGACCGCCGCCGCGCACGCCGGACCGATCGTGACCGCCCTGCGTGACGGCCTGCTCACCCCCGACGACCTGATCCCGCTCGGCGCCGTACTCACCGGCCGCCGCTCCGCCCGCAACCGACCCGACGACATCGTCCACTACAACAGCGTCGGACTCGGCATCCAGGACGCGGCAGCGGCCTGGGCCGTCATCGACGCGGCCAAGAAGGAGCGCCCATGAAGCGTCAGGCTGAGGTCGTCGTCATCGGCGGCGGGGTCATCGGTACGAGCATCGCCTACCACCTGGCCCGCGCCGGGGTCCGGGACGTCGTCCTGGTGGAGCGGGACGAACTCGCCGCCGGGTCCACCTCCAAGGCGGCCGGCGGAGTACGGGCGCAGTTCTCCGACGGGCTCAACGTGCAGCTCGGCGCCCGCAGCCTGGAGGCCTTCGACCGGTTCGAGGAGGACACCGGGTACGACATCGGGTTACATCGCGTCGGCTACCTGTTCCTGCTCTCCACACCCGAGGACGTGGCGTCCTTCGAGACAGGTGTCCGACTCCAGAACTCCCTCGACGTGCCCAGCCGCATGATCGACCCGGCCGAGGCCCAGCGGCTCTCTCCGCTGATCAGCACCGAAGGCCTGCTCGCCGCCGCCTACTCGCCCGACGACGGCCACTGCACCCCCGAGGCCGTCGTCCACGGCTACGCCTCCGCCGCCCGGGCCCACGGCGCGACGATCCTGCGCCACACCGACGTCACCGGCATCGAGACGCACGGCGAGCACATCACCGCCGTGGTCACGACCCTCGGCCGCATCGACACCAACGCCGTGATCTGCGCGGCCGGCGCCTGGTCCAAAGGGATCGGCGCGATGGCGGGCGTGGACCTCCCCGTGCAACCGCTGCGCCGCCAGATCGCGGTCACGGAACCGGTGCCGGGACTGCCGCCCAACCTCCCCATGACGATCGACTTCTCCACCAGCCTCTACTTCCACGCCGAGGGTCCCGGCCTCCTCGTCGGCATGTCCGACCCCGACGAGCGCCCCGGCTTCGCCGCCGACACCCACGACCGCTGGATCCCGCGCCTCGCCGAGGCCATGCGCCGCCGCGCCCCCGACCTCCTGGAGCTGCGCCGCACCGGCGGCTGGGCGGGCCTGTACGAGAACACGCCGGACCACAACGCCCTGATCGGCGAGGCGACTTCGGTCTCCCGCTTCCTCTACGCGACCGGCTTCTCCGGCCATGGTTTCCTCCAGGGACCGGCCGTCGGCGAGGTCGTCCGTGACCTGTACCTCGGCCGCGTACCCTTCGTGGACGTCAGCCCCCTGAGCGCCGGCCGGTTCGCGGCCGACGCCCCGCGCCCGGAGGTCAACCTGGTATGACCGAGCTCCATCTGTGGCTGCGCCACGAGCCCCGCACGACCGAACGCCGCACCCCGGTCGTCCCCTCCGACGCCCGCCGCCTCGTCGAGAACGGCGTGACCCTCACGGTCGAGGAGTCCCCCCAACGGATCTTCCCCATCGAGGAGTACGAGGCGGTCGGCGCCCGGGTGGTCCCCGCGGGCTCCTGGGTGTCGGCGCCGCGGGACACGGTGATCCTCGGCCTGAAGGAACTCCCGGACGAGCCGAAGGAGTTGACCCACCGTCACATCTTCTTCGGGCACGCCTACAAGGGCCAGCCGGGGGCGAGCGATCTGCTGAGGCGGTTCGGCGCCGGGGGAGGAGCGCTGCTCGACCTCGAATACCTGGTGGACGAGAACGGCCGCCGTCTCGCCGCGTTCGGCTTCTGGGCGGGCTACCTGGGCGCGGCCCTCGCCGTGCTCCAGCACCGCGGCCGACTGGTCGCACCGCTGACGCCCACCTCGAAGGAGGAGCTGGACAAGACGCTCCAACCCGCCGCCGGGGACGAGGAGTTCAGCGCGCTGGTGATCGGCGCGCTGGGCCGTAGCGGACGCGGCGCGCGGGTCGCGTTCTCGACGGCCGGGATCGAACCGACCTGTTGGGACCTGCCCGAGACCCAGAACCTGGACCGCCCGGCTCTGTTGGCCCACGACGTGCTGGTCAACTGCGTTCTGGCGACCACCCCCGTCCCGCCCTTCCTCCGCGAGCAGGACCTCGACGACCCGACCCGCCGCCTCCGCACCGTCTCCGACGTCACCTGCGACGTGGGCTCCCCCCTCAACGTCCTTCCGGTCTACGACCGCACGACCGAATGGGACGACCCGGTAAGGCAGTTGCACGACCGTCCCCCGCTAGACCTCATCGCCATCGACAACCTGCCGTCGCTCCTGCCGAGGGAGTCCAGCACCGACTTCTCGGCGGCGCTGCTGCCCCAACTCCTGGAGTTCGAGACGGGCGGGGCGTGGGGGCGCTGCCTGGACCTGTTCCGTACGAAGTCCCGTGAACTCGGAATCGCCGTCGCGGAAGGAGAGTTGGGCCATGTCTGACGTGGTGCGCGCGAGCGGTACCGTCCACTGGATCGGCGCCGGACTGTCCACGGGCAGCGGTCTCGCCCTGCTCTGCGACACGGCCGATCGGGTACGGCTGTGGCACCGCACCGAGGAGCGCGCGGCGCGGGCTCTGGATCACCTGGGCCTGACGGGACGCGCCGAACCGCGAGCGTTCAACCTCGCCGCGCTCACGGCCGAGTTGGCGCCAGGAGACGTCGTCGTCTCCATGCTGCCCGCGCCCGAACACGCGGCGCTGCTGGCCGCCTGCGTCGGGCGGCGGGCGCACTTCGCCTGCTCCAGCTATGTCTCGGACGCCGTCCTGGAACAGGTACCGGCCGCCGAGAAGGCGGGGATCGTCGTCCTCACCGAGGCCGGTCTCGACCCCGGCATCGACCACCTCTTCGCGCACAGCCTGGTCGCCCGCGCCAGGGAGGTGATCGGCGAGGGCACGGCGGCCTCGTACAGCCTCACCTCGTACTGCGGCGGTGTCCCGGCGGTGCCCAACGACTTCCGGTACCGGTTCAGTTGGGCGCCGGCCGGGGTGCTGGGCGCGCTGCGCTCACCGGCGCGGTATCTGGAGGACGGCGAGGAGACCACCGCTGCCCGGCCCTGGGAGGTCACCCGGCCGCATGTCGTGGACGGCGAGACCTTCGAGGTCTATCCGAACCGGGACAGCGTGCCGTTCATCGAGCAGTACGGGCTGCCTGCGGCCTGGGTACCACGGACCTTCGTGCGCGGCACCCTGCGTCTCGATGGCTGGCTGCGGGCCTGGGACGCGGTGTTCCAGGAGCTGAAGGCAGGTGACGACACCCGGATCGCCGCGCTGGCAAGGGAGTTGGCGGCCACCTACCCCACCACGGAGGCCGACCACGACCGGGTCGTCCTGGCCGTGTCCCTGGACGTCCGGGGTGACACGGGCGAGACCTGGTCCGGCAGCTACCTCCTCGACCTGGTCGGTGACGAGGAGGAGAGCGCGATGGCCCGCTGTGTCTCGCGTCCGCTCTCCCTCGCCGTCCGCCACATCCTGTCCGACGACCTGCCGTCCGGCTTGAGCCGGGCGGCGGAGACGGCGCAGCGGTCACGGGAGTGGCTGAGCGAACTGGCGGGGGAGGGGCTGGAGTTCACCTTGCGGGTGGATCAGTAGCGAACCAGTGGTGGACCAGTGAGCCGGCGGTCGCGGTTCAGGCCGTGACCGCCTCGTGCACCAACTGCTTCAGCTCCGGCATGATCTTCAGCGACGACTTCGGCCGGAGCTGCGTCATGAACTGGACGGTCAGGTCCCGGCCCGGGTCGACCCAGAACGTCGTGGTCGCCACCCCGCTCCACCCGAACGTGCCGAGCCCCGTGGGGGATTGGGTGCGTTCGGGGTCGATGACCACGGAGACGCTGAGGCCGAAGCCGATGCCGTCGTTGCCGGGTTCCTGGTGGGCGGGGCTGCCGAAGGCACGCATGTCGGCGCCGCCGGGGAGGTGGTTGCTGGCCATGAGGTCGACCGTCTCCGGGGACAGCAGCCGGGTGCCGTCGAGTTCGCCCCGGCGCCGCAGGAACTCCGCGAACCGGTGTACGTCGTACGGGCTCGCCGCCAACCCGCCGCTGCCCGACAGGAACCTCGGACGGCCGCCCCGCAGCGGCAGCCCGGCGATCGGCTCGATACCGCCGCCATCGGCGTCGCCGTACAACTCGGAGAGCCGGTCGGCCTTTTCGTCCGGTACCGAGAAGCCGGCGTCCGGCATCCCCAGCGGCCGGAAGATCCGCTCGGCGAAGAACTCGTCGAGCCGCTGCCCGGAGACCACCTCGACGATCCGGCCCAGGACGTTGGAGGCGACGGAGTAGTTCCACTGCGTGCCCGGCTCGAACTGGAGCGGCAGACTCGCGTAGATGTCGATCGTCTCGGCGAGGTTCGCGCCGGGCGGCACGGACGACTCCAGGTGCGCCTCCCGGTACAGGGCGTCGACCGGGTGCGAGTGGTAGAAGGCGAAGGTCAGGCCCGAGGTGTGGGTCATCAGGTGGCGGATCAGCATCGGCTGCTCCACCGGCCGCGTCTTCACGTCGGCGCCGGACCCGCTGTCGTAGACCCGCATGTCGGCGAAGGCCGGGAGATGCCGGCCGACCGGGTCGTCCAGGGAGAGCTTGCCCTCCTCCATCAGGATCAGCGCGGCGACCGCCGTGACCGGTTTGGTCATGGAGTAGATCCGGTACAACGTGTCCGGCGTGACGGGCAGTTGGGCCGCGACATCGCGGTGCCCGTGGGCGGTGAGGTGGGCGACGCGACCGCCGCGGGCCACGGAGACCAGGAAGCCCGGCAGGCGCTCCACGTCGACGTAGTGGGCGAAGTGCTGGTCCAGGCGGTCCAGCGCCTTGTGATCCAGTCCGACCTCGTCCGGGTCGACTTCTTGTCGCAGCTGTGCCATGGCTCTCCTCCGAATTGCGTTCACGAGGTGGGGTCCCGCATACCCGGCCCCGGACACCTCGGAACTCATCGTCCCGCAGGAACACCTGCGCGGTCTCCTGTAACGGGGGGATGTGTGAGCGACGCGACTGTCCGCCCGGGCGGCGCGAGGCAGGCGAGAGCGCCGGTCAGGGCCACCGCGGCGAGGATTGAGAGGGCCAATTCCCGGCCACCGGCGGCCATCAGCGCACTTCCCGCCGCGACCCCGAGCGTCGGACCCACGTTCACCGCGGTCTGCTTGAGCCCGCCCGCCACCCCGGCCGACTCGACGGCCGCTTCCCGCACGACCACTTGGGTCGCCGCCACCATGACCGTTCCGAACCCGGCCCCGAGCAGGGCGAAACCCCCGCATACCGCGACCGCGCCGGAGGCCCGGGACAACACGAGAACAGCCAGGGCCACGACCGTCATCGCCACGCCGGCCGTACGACGCGCCCCGACCCGGCGCAGCACCACGGCGGTCGCGGGTGCCGCGAGGACCATCGCGGCGGCCAGCGGCAGCCCTCGGAGGGCGCTTTGGAACGGGCCAAGTCCCAGCGTGTCCTGAAGGAAATAGGTGACGACGAACAGCGTCCCGGAGAACGCGGCCGACGCCGCGAGCAGCATCCCGAGCGCCCCGCGGATCGCCGCCGACCCGACGACGTCCGGCGGCAGCAACGGATGCGCCGTACGACGCTCATGCCGTACGAAGGCCACACCGGCCAGCACGGACACGGCCACCCCGGACACAGCTAGCCCGGACACAGCCAGACCGGCGGCCGAACCGGGCGCGCAGCATGCCGAGCGTGGCCGGTTGCAGCAGCGCCCCGAACACCCCTTGGACGACCCGGAGTCCGATCACCCAGCCGATCCCGGGCGCCGGCCCGATCCCGGCCGAGGCGAGACCGAAGCCGAGCATGCCGAGCCCCAACACCCGCTGATGCCCGTACCGGTCCCCGATCCGCCCGGCCGACACCAACAGGCTTGCCACGGCGACGAGATACGCGGTGCTCGTCCACTGGACCTGCGCGAGCGACGCCCCCAACTCCCGCTGCAGAGTCGGCTGTACGACGGTAAGTACGGTCCCGTCCAGCGCGACGATCGCCGCCCCCGCGACACTGCTCGCCAGCACGAGCCGCCGGTGAACCGTCATCGGGTCGCCTCCGGACCCAGGTGCGCGTCGAGCGCCGACCGCAAGAGGGGTACGAAGTCGTCTGCGCCGGTGGCGAGTTGGAGGCTGCCCCAGCGCCAGAGCTGGGCGACGCCGTGCAGGTTCGCCCACAACGCGCCCGCGACGAGCCGGGCGTTCACGTCGGACGGGCCCGGCCGACCAGGTCCACCAGGACGTCGAACAGCGGCAGGCTGGTGTCCCGAGGCCCCAAGTGACCTCTCTCCAGCAGATCGTGACGGAACATCAACTCGTACATGCCGGGGTTGTCGAGCGCGAACTCCAGATAGACGCGGCCCAGGGCTGTCAACTGCGCGCGCTGGCTTGCCGTACCGTCCGCGATCGCGCTTTTCGCTCGCTCACCCACCCCGGCGAAGCCGCGCCGCGCGATCGCCGACAGCGGCTCCAGGTGGGTGGGGAAGTAACGGCGCGGAGCGCCGTGCGAGACACCGGCCCGCCGGGCGATCTCGCGCAGGGTCAACGCCTGCGCACCCTCCTGGGCCACCAGCTCCACCCCTACGTCGACCAGGCGGCCCCGTAGTCCTGCTTCCGGTTCGCTCATGCTCGTAGACACTGTCTACCCGTCGCCCGTAGACAGTGTCTACGCGTCGGTTCCTGCCTGGAGGGAATGCGTGACCTGCTTCACACGGTTGAAGGACGCATGACTCACGACGCGACGCAGGACGCACTGCTCCAACTGCTCTCCGAGGGCCACGGCGGAGTACTGGTCACCCTCAAGAGCGACGGCCGGCCCCAGCTGTCGAACGTCAGCCACGCCTACTACCCCGACGAGCGCATCATCCGGGTGTCGATCACCGACGACCGTGCGAAGACCCGCAATATGCGTCGGGATTCCCGCGCTTCCTACCACGTGACCAGCGCCGACCGCTGGGCGTACACGGTCGCCGAGGGCACGGCCGACCTCACCCCGGTCGCCGCCGACCCGCACGACGACACGGTCGAGGAACTCATCCGGCTCTACCGCGATGTCCTGGGTGAACATCCGGACTGGGACGACTATCGGGCGGCGATGGTGCGGGACCGGCGGCTGGTCCTGCGGTTGCGGGTGGAGCGGGCCTACGGCATTCCGAAGCGTGCCGACCAGGGGTGACCGATCGTCACCATCGTTCACCGGCACCGAGGTCGAGCGGCCGCGCGGTGAGCGGACCGTGATCCGGCGGCGTCAGCCGGACCCGGGCCCGCGTGCACCGGCCGCCCCTGAAATCGGCCGGGGCACGCGGAGGCCCTTACTGGCGGCGCAGAGCGACGAGTACCGTGGCTGTTCTTTTCTGCTTGTTCCGGCCGATGTTCTTGCGTGAAACGTCATCTGTCAACGGGGTGTCCGTGTCCGGGGAGAGGTCACGTCGGTCTGGACCGCTCCAAAATGGAAACCCCCGGGCAATGAAGCCCGGGGGTGCGGTACTTGGGGAGCGACGGTCAGGCCGTCACCGTCTCCGGCGTCGACGCGTCCCGGAGCGGGCGCGTACCGAGCAGTTCCGTCGGGACCGTGTGGGTCTCGCGTGCCGTGAGCGCGGCGATGACCGGCGGGACGCACAGCGCCGCCGTGAACAGGGCCACCGAGGACCAGTCCGTGCCGTCCGGACCCGCGATCTGCGCGGCGAACGTGACCGCGAACCCGGCCACGGCGAAGCCGATCTGGGTGCCGATGGCCATGCCGGACAGTCGGACCCGGGTCGAGAACATCTCGCCGTAGAAGGAGGGCCACACGCCGTTCGCGGCGCTGTAGACGACGCCGAAGGCGACGATGCCGAGGATCAGGGTGAGGGCGTAGGAGCCCGTCGAGATGGCCCAGAGGTAGAGGAACATCGTGATCGCGCTGCCGACCGCGCCGATCAGGTAGACGGGGCGTCGCCCGATGCGGTCGGACAGGGTGGCCCACAGGGGGATCGCGGCGAGGGCGACGAGGTTGGCGAACGCGCCCACCCACAGCATCGACGAGCGGGACATGCCGACGGAGTCGCTGGTCGCGTAGGCCAGCGCCCACACCGTGAAGATCGTCGAGACGGAGGCGATGAGCGCGCCCGCGATCACCCGCAGGACGTCCGCCCAGTGCTCGCGCAGCAGGACCACCAGCGGCAGTTTCACGACGCCCTCGGTCGCCGCCTGTTCGGCGAAGGCCGGGGTCTCCTGGAGGTTGCGGCGGATGAAGTACCCGGCCACCGCGACCAGCACACTCGCCCAGAAGGGAACGCGCCACCCCCACGACAGCAGCTGCTTGTCCGGGAGTTGGGCCACGGCGAGGAACACGAGTGTCGCGATGAGCTGGCCGCCCTGGGTGCCGCCCAGCGTGAAACTGGTGAAGAAGCCACGCCGGTTGGCCGGCGCGTGTTCCAGCGTCATGGAACTGGCGCTGGCCTGTTCGCCCGCCGCCGAGATGCCCTGCAGGACCCGGCACAGCACGAGCAACACCGGGGCGAGCGTGCCGACTTGGCCCCGCGTGGGCAGACAGCCGATGAGGAACGTCGACAGGCCCATCAGCAGCAGTGTGAAGATCATGATCTTCTTGCGGCCGACCCGGTCCCCGAAGTGTCCGAGGAACAGCGCGCCGACCGGCCGGGCCGCGTAGGCGACACCGAAGGTCGCGAGGGAGAGCAGGGTCGCCGTGGCCGGGTCCGAGTCGTCGAAGAAGACCTTGGGGAAGATCAGGGCTGCGGCGCTGCCATAGATGAAGAAGTCGTAGTACTCCAGGGCGCTGCCGATCCAGGCCGCGGTGGCGGCCTTTTTCGGTTGCCCGACGGCTTTGGCGGGGACGGACACGGCTTGCTCCTTCGGGGGAACTCCGGTGTGGGCGGAGTGAGCGGCGGGGGAGAGGTGCCGGATCCCTGGGGTGACGGGACGGCCGCGCCGGGTGCTGCCCGGCTAATTAACCCACTGGGTAGTTAGTAGCGGTTGGCTACGGATGTTGCGCTCACGTTTCCCGGGTGTCAAGAGGCCGTACCGAAGGATCTCGCGGCTCAGTCCGTCGCCCGCTCCGCCGTCAGATAGGCGATCACCATGTCGCCCAGCATCGTCCGGTAGTGCTCGCGCTGCGCCGGCGCCACCAGGTCGCGGCCGAACAGGGCGCCGAAGGTGTGCCGGTTGGCGACCCGGAAGAAGCAGAAGGAACTGATCATCGCGTGCAGGTCGACGGCGTCCACGTCGGCCGTGAACAGGCCCGACTTCTGTCCCGACTCCAGGATCCGGCGGATCACGTCGAGGGCGGGCGAGCCGATCTTCCCGAGCTTCTCGGAGGCGGCGATGTGCTCGGCGCCGTGGATGTTCTCGATGGACACCAGGCGGATGAAGTCCGGGTGCTGCTCGTGGTGGTCGAAGGTCAGCTCCGCGAGCCGGCGGATGGCCGCGACCGGGTCCAGATGCTCGACGTCCAGGCCTCGTTCGGCCTCGCGGATCACTCCGTAGGACCGTTCCAGGACGGCGGTGAAGAGCTGCTCCTTGCCGCCGAAGTAGTAGTAGATCATCCGCTTGGTGGTGCGGGTGCGGGCGGCGATCTCGTCCACGCGGGCGCCGTCGTAGCCGGCCCGGGCGAACTCGTGCGTGGCCACGTCGAGGATCTCGGCCTTGGTGCGGGCCGCGTCACGGATGCGCCCGTTCGGTCGTGCCGGCTCTTCGACGCTGGTCATCGGGTTCCTTGGCTTCCTTCGGGCGTGCGCGTGGTGTGCGGCCGATTGTAGAAGGAGCGACCGGTCACGGGCGGTCGGGTTCCCGGCCGAGGGGTTCCCGTGGCTCGGTGATGCTGATATAGCTAACGTACTAGTTCGTACATTAGTGAGCCGCTCAGCTCGGGAGGACCACCGTGGCCGACGTCTTCAAGGACCCGTCTCTCGTCGACCCGTCTTTCGTCCACTCGTATCTCGTCGGGCTGATCGGTTCCGGTATCGGCCCCTCCCTCAGCCCCGCCCTGCACGAACGCGAGGCCGACCGGCAGGGCTTGCGCTATCTGTACCGGCTCATCGACATCGACGTGCTCGGCGTCGGCCCGGAGGCGGTGGGCGAACTGGTGCG
The DNA here is from genome assembly GCF_045162825.1 of Streptomyces prunicolor. Classification (NCBI taxonomy): domain Bacteria; kingdom Bacillati; phylum Actinomycetota; class Actinomycetes; order Kitasatosporales; family Streptomycetaceae; genus Streptomyces; species Streptomyces prunicolor. The sequence continues at coordinate 9,205,490 of NZ_CP108676.1, forward strand.
CGCCGCCCGCGACTTGGGTTTCGACGGGCTCAACATCACCCACCCCTGCAAGCAGCTCGTCATCGAGCACCTCGACGGGCTCGCCCCGCAGGCCGAGGCGCTGGGCGCGGTCAACACCGTCGTCTTCGAGGCGGACGGCCGCGCGATCGGCCACAACACGGACGTCACCGGCTTCGCCGCCTCCTTCGCCCGCGGACTGCCCGACGCGCCCATGGAACGGGTCGTGCAGGTGGGCGCGGGCGGCGCGGGCGCGGCCGTGGCCCACGCCACGCTCACCCTCGGCGCCGAGCGCGTCACCGTCGTCGACGCGCTGCCCGAGCGTGCCACCGCCCTCGCCGACTCCCTGAACCACCACTTCGGCCCGGGCCGCGCGGCCGGCGCCACCCCCGACCGGCTGCCCGAACTGCTCACCGACGCCGACGGCATCGTCCACGCGACCCCCACCGGGATGGCCGCCCACCCCGGACTGCCCTTCCCCGCACGCCTGTTGCACACCGCGCTGTGGGTAGCCGAAGTGGTCTACCGCCCGCTGGAGACCCAACTGCTCAGCACTGCCCGCGCGTTGGGCTGCGCCACTCTCGACGGGGGCGGCATGGCGGTCTTCCAGGCGGCGGACGCGTTCCGCCTGTTCACCGGCCGGGAACCCGACAGCGCGCGGATGCTCGCGGACATCGCCGAGCTGGCCGGTGCCGTGCCCGCACCGAAATAGAGCCGCGCCCGCCCAGAAATAGCCGCGCTCGCACCGAACTAGCCGTGCCCGCAGCGAAATTGAGAGGTACCCCGATGCGTACGTCGATCGCCACCGTCTCCCTCAGCGGCTCCCTCACCGAGAAGCTCACCGCTGCCTCCCGGGCCGGCTTCGACGGCGTCGAGATCTTCGAGAACGACCTCCTCGCCAGCCCGTTGACGCCCGAGGAGATCCGCGCCCGCTGCGCCGACCTCGGCCTGACCATCGACCTCTACCAGCCGATGCGGGACATCGAGGCGGTGCCCGAGGCCGAGTTCGCCCGCAATCTGCGCCGCGCCCGGCACAAGTTCGAGCTGATGCGCAGGCTCGGCACCGACACCGTCCTCGTCTGCTCCAGCGTCTCCCCGCTCGCCGAGGACGACGACACCCTCGCCGCCGCACAGCTGAGCCAACTGGCCGACCTCGCCCAGGAGTTCGGCGTCCGCGTCGCGTACGAGGCGCTCGCCTGGGGACGGCACGTCAGTACGTACGACCACGCCTGGCGCATCGTCGAGACGGCCGACCACCCGGCACTCGGCACCTGCCTGGACAGCTTCCACATCCTGTCGCGGAGCTCCGACCCCGAGGACCTCAAGGGGATCGCGGACATCCCCGGCGAGAAGATCTTCTACCTCCAACTCGCCGACGCCCCGCTGCTCGCGATGGACGTCCTCCAGTGGAGCCGCCACTACCGCTGCTTCCCCGGCCAGGGCGGTTTCGACGTCGCAGGACTCGTACGGCACGTCCTGCACACGGGCTACGACGGCCCGCTGTCGCTGGAGGTCTTCAACGACGTGTTCCGGCAGGCGGAAGCGGGCACCACGGCGATCGACGCCCACCGCTCGCTGCTGGTCCTTCAGGAGGCGGTCGGCGTACTGGAGCCTCCTGCCCCCGTCGTCCCCACGGGTATCGCCTTCGCCGAACTCGTCACTCCCGACGCCGAACCCGTCTCGGTACTGCTCGGCGCCCTCGGCTTCGCCCGCACGGCCCGTCACCGCACCAAACCGGTGGACCTGTGGCAGCAGGGCGAGGCCCGCATCCTGGTCAACACCGGCCCCGCCCTACGACGGGACGGTACGGCCCTCGCGGCGATCGGCCTGGAGTCACCCGACCCCGAGGGCGCCGCCCGCCGCGCCGAGGCCCTCCTCGCGCCGGTCCTGCCCCGCCGCCGTACCCCCGAGGACGCCCCGCTCGACGCAGTGGCCGCACCGGACGGCACGGAACTCTTCTTCTGCGCCCGCACCACCCCCGAACTCCCCGGATGGCGTGCCGACTTCACCGGCACCACCGCTCAACTGCCCGCGGGGACAGGCGTCCAGCGCATCGACCATCTCGCGCTCACGCAGCCCTGGCACCACTTCGACGAGGCAACTCTCTTCCACCGCAGCGTCCTTGGCCTCCAGGCGCAGGAGAGCGTCGACGTCGCCGACCCCTACGGCCTGCTCCGCAGCCGCGCCGTCACCACCCCCGACGGCAGCGTCCGTATCGCGTTGAGCGTCGGCGCGGCCCCGAGCGAGGACGGCGCCCACGCCCAGCACATCGCCCTCGCCACCGAGGACGTGGTCACGGCCGCCCGCCGCTTCCGCGAGTCCGGCGGCCAACTGCTGCGCATGCCCGCGAACTACTACGACGACCTCGCCGCCCGATTCGCCTTCACCGAGGACGAGTTGGCGACGTACCAGGACCTCGGCATCCTCTACGACCGGGACGCGGGCGGCGAGTTCCGGCACTGCTACACGCGGACCGTCGGGCGGGTCTTCTTCGAACTCGTGCAGCGCGACGGCGACTACCGCGGTTACGGCGCCCAGAACGCGCCGGTGCGGCTTGCCGCCCAGCACGCGGCGAAGGGCCTCACTGGCGGCTGACGGACCGGGTCACGCCGGTGACGACCGTCGTGGCGAGGATCCAGCCGGTGATGATCAGGGCGTAGGAGAGGTACTGGTACCAGCCCTCCGGCGCGAACGCCTCCTCCTGGCCGAAGGAGATCACCGGCAGCAGCAGATCGAGCGTGTAGAACACCGGGTTGAAGTGCGGGGCCTCGGACGGCTTGAGGGCGGGGGGCTGGTGCAGGCCGTACGCGAGGGAGCCGATCGCCAGCAGCGACAGCAGCCAGGTGCAGGCCCGCAGCGGGCGGAAGCCGTAGCCGACGGTGGTGTCCTGGGCGTAGCCCCAGATCCGGTAGTACCACCGGAGGGTGCCGCGCAGGCGGCGCTGCTTGGCCAGTTGGACGTTGCGGGCGGCGTAGTCGTCGCCGACGCGGCGATACGCGGCGGCCAACTCCTCGTAGGCGTGCGGGACATAGCCGTCGCCGTCGCGTTCCAACATGGTCAGCCGGCGCTCGGCGGGCTCGTGCGGGATGAGCGAGGTGTAGCTGAGGCTGGTGAGGAAGACCTGCGCCGGCAGGGCCTCCGGCTCCAGCAGCAGCACGTCGATCTGGGCACTGCGCAGCACGAGTCCCCCCTGCATGGGCGGGCTCTGGCGCAGCCAGAGTTCTCCCATGGTGGTGCTGCTCGCCAGCAGCACGGGACCGCCCGGGTTCGACAGGATCGCGTACGACAGGTCCAGCCGGCCCGCGATCCGGGCGCCGCGCAGGCCCACCCAGCCGTCCACCCGGGCCTCCCGGACGAGGACGTTGCCCTCCACGGCGAGGATCTCGGCGTCGACCGCGGAGCCCCCGGGATTGCAGAGGTGCGCCGTGTTGAGGTTGACCGACCCGGCGACGCTCGCCCCGCTGAGCCGTATCTGACCCTGGGTGCGCAGGCCGGTGGCCCGGAGATCGTCGCCGACGGCCGCCTGGTTGAGCTGGAGCACCGGTTCCTCGGCGTCCGGGGCGATGATCTCCGCGCTCTCCATGAACAGGCTCCCGGAGACCTTCACCCCGGCCAGCCGTACCACTCCGCGGAACCGGGACCGGGTCATCCGCAGCACGCCGTCCACGCGCATCGCGTGGGCGGTGAGACCGGGCAGGACGGACTCGCTGAGGTTGAGCTCGCGCAGCCGGGAGGCGTAGAAGCGGGGCACTCCGTCGAAGTAGCAGTTCCGCAGCCGGACGGCGTGGTCGATCGTCGCGTACTGCAGATCGAGCCTCCCGCTGATCCGGGCGCCCGCCAGACTCAGCGACGCTATCTCCCCTGCTTCCTGCGGCCCGTTGAGCAGCAGCGCCCGCAACACCTCGGCCCGGACGGTCCGTTCGGGACCCCAGTCGCCGCCGAGGGCGACGTCCTCGTCGTCCGCCGTACGGAAGTCCACGGACTCACCCAACGGGAAGGCCCGCCACACCTGTTCCTCGGCCGGTGTCAGATCGTTGATCTCCATCAGGCGGGACTCTAGCCGCGCGGAGGTCGCGCGCACAGGGGACGAATCCGGCCCGGACCGCATGTCAACGTGCGGTCCGGGCCGGGGAGTTGTGCCGTTGTTACGGTCGGGTGTTCCACTCCGCGATGACCGGGCGGTCGTGCTCGGTGGAGAGGCGGCTGACCGTGCCGGTCGCCAGTTGGAACAGGCGGCCGTCCGCCGCCGTCAGGCCCAGGCGGCGGGCCGTGAGGACGCGCAGGAAGTGGGCGTGCGCCACGAGGACCACGTCACCGTCCCCGAGCGCCGAGTCCACCCGCTTCAGGACCCGGTCGGCCCGGGCGCCGACCTTGTCCGGGGACTCGCCCGGGTGTCCGGCCGGGCCCGGCGGCACTCCGTCGGTCCACAAGTACCAGTCGGGCCGGGTGCGGTGGATGTCGACGGTGGTGACGCCCTCGTAGGCGCCGTAGTCCCACTCGTGGAGGTCGGGGTCGGGAACGGCCCCGGTGATGCCCGCGAGTTCGGCGGTGCGTATCGCGCGGCCGAGCGGGCTGGTCAGTGCGAGAGCGAAGGTCCGGTCCGAGAGGAGCGGAGCGAGGGACTTGGCCTGTTCCTCGCCGTGCTGGGTGAGGGGCAGGTCGGTCCAGCTGGTGTGCTGGCCCGACACGCTCCACTCCGTCTCGCCGTGGCGGACCAGCAGAAGATCCCCCACGGCGCGCCTACTTGGATTCGACGGCGTGGCCGCCGAACTGGTTGCGCAGCGCCGCGATCATCTTCATCTGCGGCGAGTCGTCCTGGCGCGACGCGAACCGCGCGAAGAGGGAGGCCGTGATCGCGGGCAGCGGTACCGCGTTGTCGATGGCCGCCTCGACGGTCCACCGGCCCTCGCCGGAGTCCTCCGCGAAACCGCGCAGCTTGTCCAAGTGCTCATCGCTGTCAAGGGCGTTGACCGCGAGGTCGAGCAGCCACGAGCGGATGACCGTGCCCTCCTGCCAGGAGCGGAACACCTCCCGCACGTCCGTGACGGAGTGGACCTTCTCCAGCAGCTCCCAACCCTCGGCGTACGCCTGCATCATGGCGTACTCGATGCCGTTGTGAACCATCTTCGAGAAGTGCCCGGCACCCACCTTGCCGGCGTGCACGAAGCCGAACTCGCCCTCGGGCTTGAGCGCGTCGAAGATCGGCTGCACCTTCGCGATGTTCTCGGCGTCGCCGCCGACCATCAGCGCGTAGCCGTTCTTCAGGCCCCACACACCGCCGGAGACACCCGCGTCGACGAAGCCGATGCCCTTGGCACCCAGCTCCTCGGCGTGCTTCTCGTCGTCCGTCCAGCGGGAGTTGCCGCCGTCCACGATGACATCGTCGGGCTGGAGCAGCTCGCCCAGCTCGTCGACGACCGACTGGGTCGGGGCACCGGCCGGGACCATCACCCATACCGTGCGCGGCGCTTCGAGCTTCTCGACCAGTTCGGCGAGGCTCTCGACGTCGGTCACTTCGGGGTTGCGGTCGTAGCCGATGACGGTGTGGCCGGCGCGGCGGATGCGCTCGCGCATGTTGCCGCCCATCTTGCCGAGGCCGATCAGTCCGAGCTGCATGTCAGTTCACTTCCTGAGAATCCTGGGAATTACGGAGAGTCCGGTAGGTGGCCACGAGAGCGGCGGTGGAGGAGTCGAGCCCGGGTACGTCCGCGCCTTCGGTGAGGGCGGGTTCGACGCGCTTGGCGAGGACCTTGCCCAGCTCCACGCCCCACTGGTCGAAGGAGTCGATGTTCCAGACCGCGCCCTGCACGAACACCTTGTGCTCGTAGAGCGCGATCAACTGCCCGAGCACGGACGGGGTCAGCTCACGGGCAAGGATCGTCGTCGTGGGGTGGTTGCCCTTGAACGTCTTGTGCGGCACCAGTTCCTCGGGCACGCCCTCCGCGCGTACCTCGTCCGGCGTCTTGCCGAAGGCCAACGCCTGTGTCTGGGCGAAGAAGTTGGCCATCAGCAGGTCGTGCTGCTTCTTGAGCCCGTCGCTCAGCTCGGCGACCGGGTTGACGAAGCCGATGAAGTCCGCCGGGATCAACTTCGTGCCCTGGTGGATGAGTTGGTAGTAGGCGTGCTGGCCATTGGTCCCCGGGGTGCCCCAGACCACCGGGCCGGTCTGCCACTCCACCGGATTCCCGTCCCGGTCCACGGACTTGCCGTTGGACTCCATGTCCAGCTGCTGCAAGTAGGCGGTGAACTTGGAGAGATAGTGCGAGTACGGCAGCACCGCGTGCGACTGCGCGTCGAAGAAGTTGCCGTACCAGACGCCCAACAGGCCGAGCAGCAAAGGGGCGTTGGACTCGGCGGGCGCGGTGCGGAAGTGCTCGTCGACGAGGTGGAAACCGTCGAGCATCTCGCGGAAGCGGTCCGGGCCGATGGCGATCATCAGGGAGAGACCGATGGCCGAGTCGTAGGAGTAGCGTCCGCCGACCCAGTCCCAGAACTCGAACATGTTGTCCGTGTCGATGCCGAAGTCCGACACCTTCCCGGCGTTGGTCGACAGCGCCACGAAGTGCTTCGCGACCGCCTTGTCTCCCCCACTCTCGGCTTCGCTCGAGCGGGAGGGGCCCCCATCGCCGAGACCCTCAAGGAGCCACGTCCGGGCGGACGTTGCGTTGGTGATCGTCTCGATCGTGGTGAACGTCTTCGACGCGACGATGAACAGCGTCTCCGCCGGGTCGAGGTCGTGGGTGGCCTCGTGCAGGTCGGCGCCGTCCACGTTCGACACGAACCGGACCGTCAACGAGCGGTCGGTGAACGCGCGGAGCGCCTCGTACGCCATCGCCGGACCGAGGTCGGAGCCGCCGATGCCGATGTTGACGACGTTGCGGATACGACGGCCCGTGTGTCCGGTCCACTCGCCGGAGCGGACGCGGTTCGCGAAGCCGGCCATCTTGTCGAGCACGGCGTGGACCTGGGGCACGACGTTCTCGCCGTCGACCTCGATCACCGCGTCACGCGGGGCGCGCAGCGCGGTGTGCAGGACCGCGCGGTCCTCGGTGACGTTGATCTTCTCGCCGCGGAACATCGCGTCCCGGAGACCGAACACGCCAGTGGCGGTGGCGAGTTCCTGGAGGAGGGCGAGGGTCTCGTCCGTGATCAGGTGCTTGGAGTAGTCGATGCGCAGATCGCCGACGGTGACCACGTACCGCTCCGCGCGCCCCGGGTCCGCCGCGAACAACTCACGCAGCTGCGGCCGTAGTTGATCCGCGCGGTGGTCCTCCAGAGCGGCCCACTCGGGCCGCCGCACCAGCTTGGGGGAGTCAGACATGGGAAGGGGTCTCCTTGGTGCCCTCGGCCCGCAGGGCGATGGCGTACATCTCGTCGGCGTCGAGGCGCCGCAGCTCCTCGGCGATCAGTTCGGAGGTCGTGCGGACCTTCAGCGCGAGGGTGCGGGACGGCTGCCCGGGCAGGGACAGCGTGGCCAGCGGGCCCTCGGGACGGTCGATGACGACCTCGCCGGCCCCGGTGCCCAGGCGCACGGCCGTGATGACCGGTCCGTCGGTGACCACACGGTCGATCTTCACCTTGAGGCGGGCCTCCAGCCAGCGGGCCAGCAGCTCGGCGGCCGGGTTGTCGGCCTCGCTCTCCACCGCACCCGAGGTGATCTTCGACTTGGCCTGGTCGAGGGCCGCCGCGAGCATCGAGCGCCACGGGGTCAGCCGGGTCCAGGCGAGGTCGGTGTCGCCGGGCGCGTAGGAACGGGCCCGGGCGTCCAGCGCCTCAAGCGGGTTCGTCGCCGCGTACAGGTCGGTGATCCGGCGCTGCGCGAGGGCGCCCAGCGGGTCCTTCGCCGGGACCTCGGGCGCGTCGCCCGGCCACCACACGACGACCGGCGCGTCCGGCAGCAGCAGCGGCAGCACCACGGAGTCGGCGTGGTCGGACACCTCGCCGTAGGTCCGCAGCACGACCGTCTCGCCGGTACCGGCGTCGGCGCCCACCCGGACCTCGGCGTCGAGGTGCGAATTGGTACGGTCCCGCGGGGTGCGGGCGTGCCGCTTGATGACGACCAGGGTGCGCGAGGGGTGCTCGTGCGAGGCCTCCTCGGCCGCCTTGATCGAGTCGTAGGCGTTCTCCTCGTCCGTGACGATGACCATCGTCAGGACCATGCCCACGGCAGGGGTGCCGATGTCGCGGCGACCCTGCACCAGCGCCTTGTTGATCTTGCTTGCCGTGGTGTCGCTCAGGTCGATCTTCATGGCCTGCGCCAGCTCCGTCCGTCTCGTGCGAGCATCTCGTCCGCCTCCTGGGGACCCCAACTGCCCGAGGAGTACTGCGCGGGCTTGCCGTTCTGTGCCCAGTACTCCTCGATCGGGTCGAGGATCTTCCAGGACTCTTCCACTTCCTGGTGGCGCGGGAACAGGTTGGCGTCGCCGAGCAGTACATCCAGGATGAGCCGCTCGTACGCCTCCGGGCTCGACTCCGTGAACGACTCGCCGTAGGCGAAGTCCATGGACACGTCCCGGATCTCCATCGAGGTGCCCGGCACCTTGGAGCCGAACCGGACCGTCATGCCCTCGTCGGGCTGCACGCGGATGACGATCGCGTTCTGGCCCAACTCCTCGGTGGCGCTGGAGTCGAAGGGGGAGTGCGGGGCGCGCTTGAAGACGACCGCGATCTCCGTCACCCGGCGGCCCAGGCGCTTGCCGGTGCGCAGGTAGAAGGGGATGCCTGCCCAGCGGCGGTTGTCGACCTCCAGCTTGACGGCCGCGTAGGTGTCGGTCTTCGACTGCGGGTCGATGCCGTCCTCTTCGAGGTAGCCGACGACCTTCTCGCCGCCCTGCCAGCCCTCCGCGTACTGCCCGAACACCGTGTGCTCGCCCAGCTCCTGGGGCAGCCGCACCGATTTGAGTACCTTGAGCTTCTCGGTGAGCAGCGCCTCCTCGTCGAAGGCGATCGGCTCCTCCATGGCGGTCAGCGCCATCAGCTGCAGGAGGTGGTTCTGGATGACGTCACGGGCCGAACCGATGCCGTCGTAGTAGCCGGCGCGCCCGCCGATGCCGATGTCCTCGGCCATCGTGATCTGGATGTGGTCTACGTAGGACCGGTTCCAGATCGGTTCGTACATCTGGTTGGCGAAGCGCAGCGCCAGGATGTTCTGGACGGTCTCCTTGCCGAGGTAGTGGTCGATACGGAACACCTGGTCCGGGTCGAACACCTCGTGCACGATCTTGTTCAGCTCACGCGCGCTCTTCAGGTCGCGCCCGAACGGCTTCTCGATGACCGCGCGCCGCCAAGAGCCCTCGGCCGCCGTCGCGAGCCCGTGCTTCTTCAGCTGCTGGACGACCTTCGGGAAGAATTTCGGCGGTACGGAGAGGTAGAACGCGTAGTTGCCACTCGTGCCGCGCGAGGTGTCCAACTCGTCGACTGCGGCGCGGAGTTGCTTGAACGCGGTGTCGTCGTCGAAGTCGCCCGGGATGAACCGCATACCCTCGGCGAGCTGCTGCCAGACCTCCTCGCGGAACTCGGTCCGGGAGTGCTCGCGCACCGAGTCGTGCACCACCTGCGCGAAGTCCTGGTCCTCCCAGTCCCGCCGGGCGAACCCGACGAGCGAGAAGCCCGGCGGCAGCATGCCGCGGTTGGCCAGGTCGTAGACGGCCGGCATCAGCTTCTTGCGGGACAGGTCACCGGTGACCCCGAAGATGACCAGCCCGGACGGGCCCGCGATCCGGGGCAGCCGGCGGTCGCGCTCGTCACGCAGCGGGTTGTCCCAGTCGGCGGCCGGCGCGTCGGTGAGTTCCTCGCCGGTCAGGGCCTGCACAGCCGTTTGGACCGTTCCAGTCGCTTCGGCTGCATCGGCCGGTTTCGTTTCGGGAAGCTCCTCGCTCATTCCGCGTCGCCCCCCTTGCCGCTCAGAGACTTCGCGACGGCGTCCAGCAGGTCCTGCCAGGCCACCTCGAACTTGGCGACGCCCTCGTCCTCCAACTGCTTGACGACCACGTCGTACGAGATCCCCAGTCGCTCTGCGGCGTCCAGGTCGGCGCGGGCCTGCGCGTAGCCGCCGGTCACCGTGTCGCCGTGGATGTCACCGTGGTCGGCGGTGGCGTTCAGCGTCGCCTCCGGCATGGTGTTGACCGTGCCGGGCGCGACCAGCTCGTCGACGTACAGGGTGTCCTTGTACGACGGGTCCTTGACGCCGGTCGAGGCCCACAGGGGGCGCTGCTTGTTGGCCTTCGCACCCGCGAGAACGGTCCAACGGTCCGAGGAGAAGACGTCCTCGTACGCCTCGTAGGCGAGCCGCGCGTTGGCGAGCGCCGCCCTGCCCTTGAGAGCGAGGGCTTCGTCCGTGGCGAGCGCGGTGAGGCGCTTGTCGATCTCGGAGTCGACGCGGGAGACGAAGAAGGAGGCCACGGAGTGGATGGTCGCCAGGTCGATGCCCGCGGCGCGTGCCTTCTCCAGGCCGGCCAGGTAGGCGTCCATGACCTCGCGGTAGCGCTCCAGGGAGAAGATCAGCGTGACGTTGACGCTGATGCCCTCGCCGATGACCTCGGTGATGGCCGGGAGACCGGCCTTCGTCGCCGGGATCTTGATCATCACGTTGGAACGGTCCACCAGCCACGACAGCTGCTTGGCCTCGGCGATGGTGGCCGCCGTGTGGTGGGCGAGCCGCGGGTCGACCTCGATGGAGACCCGGCCGTCCTGCCCGCCGGTCGCGTCGTACACCGGGCGCAGGATGTCGGCGGCGGCGCGGACGTCGGCGGTGGTCATCATCCGCACGGCCTCTTCGACCGTCACCTTGCGTACGGCCAGGTCGGCGAGCTGCTCCTCGTAGCCCTCGCCGGAGCCGATGGCGGCCTGGAAGATCGAGGGGTTGGTGGTGACACCGACGACGTTCTTGGTGTCGACGAGTTCGGCGAGGTTGCCGGACTCGATCCGCTTGCGCGACAGGTCGTCCAGCCAGATGGAGACGCCCTCGTCGGACAGGCGCTTGAGTGCTCCCGCGGTGGCGGTCACTTCGGTCACTGTGATCATCTTCTTTCTGGCGATCGGATCAACCGCGCGCGGCGGCGAGGGATTCCTTGGCAGCTGCGGCGACGTTCTCGGCGGTGAAACCGAACTCGGCGAACAGGGTCTTGGCATCGGCGGAGGCGCCGAAGTGTTCGAGGGAGACGATGCGTCCTGCGTCACCCACGAACCGGTACCACGTGAGACCGATCCCGGCCTCGACCGCAACGCGGGCCTTCACGGACGGCGGAAGGACGCTGTCGCGGTACTCGCGCGACTGCTCCTCGAACCACTCCACGGACGGCATCGACACCACCCGCGTACCAACGCCCTCGGCCTCCAACTGCTCGCGCGCCTCGACGGTGAGGTGGACCTCGGAACCGGTCGCGATGAGCACCACGTCCGGGGTCTCGGTGGAGGAGTCCTTGAGGACGTAACCGCCGCGCGCCGCGTCGGAGTTGGGCTCGTAGACGGGGACGCCCTGACGGGTCAGCGCGAGGCCGTGCGGGGCCGGGTTGGTGGCGTGCCGCTTGAGGATCTCGGCCCAGGCGATCGCGGTCTCGTTGGCATCGGCCGGACGGACGATGTTCAGGCCCGGGATGGCGCGCAGCGAGGCGAGGTGCTCGACCGGCTGGTGCGTGGGACCGTCCTCGCCGAGACCGATGGAGTCGTGGGTCCAGACGTACGTCACCGGCAGCTGCATCAGCGCGGAGAGGCGGACGGCGTTGCGCATGTAGTCGGAGAACACCAGGAAGGTGCCGCCGTAGACACGGGTGTTGCCGTGCAGGGCGATGCCGTTCATCTCGGCCGCCATCGAGTGCTCGCGAATACCGAAGTGGATCGTACGGCCGTACGGGTCGGCCTCCGGCAGCGGGTTGCCCTTCGGGAGGAAGGACGACGTCTTGTCGATGGTGGTGTTGTTCGAGCCCGCGAGGTCGGCGGAGCCGCCCCACAGCTCGGGCAGGACCGGTCCAAGCGCCTGGAGGACCTTGCCGGAGGCGGCGCGGGTGGCGACGGAGGAGCCCGCCTCGAACACTGGCAGGGACTGCTCCCAGCCCTCGGGGAGCTGACCGGCGACGATCCGGTCGAAGAGCTGCGCGCGCTCGGGCTGGGCGCCGCGCCACTTGTCGAGCTGCTTGTCCCACGCCGAGTGCGCCTCGGCGCCCCGGTCCAGGGCCTGGCGGGAGTGGGCGATGACGTCGCCCGCGACCTCGAAGGACTGCTCCGGGTCGAAGCCGAGGACGCGCTTCGTGGCGGCGATCTCGTCGGCGCCGAGCGCGGAGCCGTGGGAGGCCTCGGTGTTCTGGGCGTTTGGAGCGGGCCAAGCGATGATCGTGCGCATCGCGATGATCGAGGGGCGCCCGGTCTCGGCCTGCGCCGTCCTCAGCGCCGTGTACAGCGCGTGGGGGTCGATGTCGCCGTCGGCGGAGGGCTCGATGCGCTGGGTGTGCCAGCCGTAGGCCTCGTACCGCTTCAGGACGTCCTCGGAGAAGGCGGTCGCGGTGTCGCCCTCGATGGAGATGTGGTTGTCGTCGTAGACGAAGACCAGGTTGCCGAGCTGCTGGTGGCCGGCGAGGGAGGATGCCTCGGCGGAGATGCCCTCCTCCAGGTCGCCGTCGGAGACGATCGCCCAGATGGTGTGGTCGAAGGGCGACTCGCCCTCGGGGGCCTCGGGGTCGAACAGGCCGCGCTCGTAGCGGGCGGCCGTGGCCATGCCCACCGCGTTGGCGACACCCTGTCCGAGCGGTCCTGTCGTGGTCTCCACACCGGCCGTGTGCCCGTACTCGGGGTGACCAGGCGTCTTGGAACCGTGCGTCCGGAACGCCTTCAGGTCGTCCAGCTCCAGCTCGTACCCGGCGAGGTACAGCTGCGTGTACAGCGTCAGCGAGGTGTGGCCGGGGGAGAGGACGAAGCGGTCACGACCGGTCCACTCGGGATCCGCGGGGTCGTGACGCATCACCTTCTGAAAGATCGTGTACGCGGCGGGAGCCAGGGCCATCGCGGTGCCCGGGTGGCCGTTGCCGACCTTCTGTACCGCGTCAGCAGCCAGAATGCGGGCGGTGTCGACGGCTCGACGGTCGAGATCGGTCCACTCGAAGCTGTCAGGTGTGTGCGCGTTCATCTTCAAGAAGTCCTCGGTAAGAGCGGAAGAACTGCTCGGACGTCTTCAAATCTAAAAGTCTGACTTTTACGAGGGAAGGTGCCGGTGTGCCAGCCTGTGGTGAAAGTGGGACACCGGCAGCAACGCTGAGGCGGCACGAGAAGGACATGACGGACAGAACTATCCAAGACGTCGGCGGTGACGGCGACGTGATCAGAACGTTTCCCTTCCCTGTCGATCTGAGTGTCTGCGGCGTCGGTATGCAGGTCGGCCCGATGGACACCGACCACGCCTGGCACGCCGACGCACCCCTCAACCGCGTCCACCGCATCGACTTCCATGTGGTGATGCTCTTCTCCGGCGGCCCGGTCCGCCACATGATCGACTTCGCCGAGTACGAGGCGAACGCCGGCGACGTCCTGTGGATCCGCCCCGGCCAGGTCCACCGCTTCTCCCGCCTCGACGAGTACCACGGCACCGTCCTGACCATGCAGCCCGGCTTCCTCCCGCGCGCCACGGTCGAGGCGACCGGCCTCTACCGCTACGACCTCCCGCCCCTCCTGCATCCCGACGAGCCCCGCCTCGCCGCCCTGCGCGCCTCGCTCGGCCAGCTCCAACGCGAGTACGAGGACTCGACCACCCTCCCGCTGAGCCTCCACACCTCGGTCCTACGACACTCCCTGACGGCCTTCCTGCTACGGCTCGCGCATCTCGCGGCCAGCTCGGCGGAGGCGGCCCGGCAACAGGCCGACACGACGTTCACGCTCTTCCGCGACGCCGTGGAGAAGGGCTTCGCCACCAACCACAGCGTCAGCGCCTACGCCGACGCCCTCGGCTACTCCCGCCGCACTCTCGTCCGCGCGGTCCGCGCCGCCACCGGCGAGACCCCCAAGGGCTTCATCGACAAGCGCGTCGTCCTGGAGGCGAAACGGCTGTTGGCCCACACGGAGCTGCCGATCGGCCGCGTGGGGGCGGCAGTTGGGTTCCCCGACGCGGCGAACTTCTCCAAGTTCTTCCAGCAGCACACGGATGTGACGCCTGCGGGGTTCCGGGCGGAGTTGCGCTGAGAGCTGGCGGACGGGTGGCGACGGGGGAGCCGTGGACCGACGCCGCTAGCCTTGGACACCTTCGGGGGAGAGGGACGTATGAACGACGTCTGGTCCGCGCTGTTCGAGGGCGTTCGGCCCAACGAGCGTGTCACCAACGGGTGGTTGACGGGTCTGGGGCGCCCCGGTAGAGGTGTTGGTCAGCCTCTTCGACGCGGGTGGAGACACGAGCTTTCTGTACCGCGCGGACATTCCGGCCGGTGTTCTGGACGCGGCCGTGGTCCATCCGTCGAAATTCGTCTGAGGTCCGGCCGCGGAGAGCGGGAGGCTCTCGCGTGATCAGTGGGACCGGCTTCTGGCCGCCTCCGCAGGGCTGCCCCGTCACCACTTCTTGGCCGAGATGGCGGAGGAGCAGGTCGACAGCCGGCCCGGCGTGGGCTTCGGCGTGAGCCGCGCGCCGTCCCCCGACTCCCGCCCGCCTGCCACCCCGGCCGAGATCACCGCCATGGCCGACACCGTTCCCGACATCACGGCGGACTCCCACGACAGCGCCCTGTGGTGGGTCGCGGCCCTTCACGACGACGCGGCCGCAATGCGGCAACTGGCCTCGTCCGCCAAGCTCTTGATCCGTCGCAGCGTGGCCCGCGCCGCGCACCTTCCGCCCGACGTCGTGGACCTGTTGGCCCGCGACGAGGACTGCGTCGTGGGTCTCTTCCTCGCCGAGTCCTGCGACGACGCCACCGCGGATGTGCTCGTGGACGTGTGGGCCTGGTGGTCCGGCAGCTTCTCGTTCCCCGGCCGTCCCCGCAACCATCCCAACTTCCCCCGCGACGACCTGCTGCGTTTCGCCGACGACCCGCGTCCGCGCGTGCGCCTTCTCGCGCTCGACGATCCCGCGTCGGACGACGACCTCGTCGAGCGGTTCAGCCGCGATCCCGATAGCGAGGTGCGGGGGCGAGCGGCGGAAGATCCACGACTGTCCCCCGACTCCGCGGTCCGGCTGACCCAGGAAACCGCCCATGAGGTGTACGAGCCGGCCCGCCGAAACCCGGCCCTGCCCCCGGCGCACCTGGTGTCACTGCTCCTCGACGAACGCAGCGCCCGGGACGCCGCTCAGAATCCCGCCCTCCCCGTGGCCGTCATGCACCGCATGATCGCGCTGGCGGGAAAGGGAAGGGGGCCCAACGCGCACGCGTGAAGCCCCCCTTCCCGTGGTGAGTCGGTATCAGTGACCGAAGTCGAACCAGTTCACGTTCACGAAGTCCGCCGACTGGCCGCTGCTGAAGGTGAGATAGACGTCATGGGTGCCGGTGACCGAGCTGATGTTCGCCGGCACCGTTCTCCATGACTGCCAGCCCCCGGTGTTGGCCAGCGAGAAGCTGCCGATCGGAGTCGCGGTCGGGCTGTCCAGCCGTACCTGCACCAGACCGCTGACCCCGCTCGCCGCACCGCTCGCGACCCGGCCGTAGAACTGGGTGGCCGCCGTGGAGCCGAAGGTGACGCCCTTGTAGAGCGCCCAGTCGCCGTTGGCTATCGAGCCGATGTCCTGGCCGCCGCCCGTGTCCGTGGTTGTCTCGGCGATGGTGCCGGACTGGCTGTCGTACGACTCGGCCTGGATGGCGCTGTAGGCGTCCCGGCTGCCGGTCGGCGGGGTCGTGGTACCGCTCCCACTGCCCGTGGACGAGAGCACCTGGACGTAGTCCACCGTCATCGGGTGGTTGGGGTCGGTGGCGCTGGTGGGGCCGCCGCCGAACGCGTCCGGGAAGCCGCCGCCCATCGCCACGTTCAGGATGATGAAGAAGCCGTGGTTGGTGGCGTTGGCCCAGGTCGTCGCGTCGACCTGACTGGCGTTCACCGTATGGAAGTTGACGCCGTCGAGGTAGAAGCGGATCTGCTCGGGGCTGGTGGAACGGTCCCACTCCATGGCGTAGGTGTGGAAGCCGGCCTGGCAAGTCGTCCCGGTGCAGGCGGTGTTGCCGCCGATGCCGGTGGTCTCGTTGCAGGGGCCTCCCGGGCTGGTGCCGCAGTGCACGGTCGCCCAGTCGGTGTTGAGACCCTGGACGTTCTCCATCACGTCCAACTCGCCCACGCTGGGCCAGTTCTGGTAGTTGCCCCGGTACGGCGCGCCCAGCATCCAGAACGCGGGCCAGTAGCCGAGCGCGGACGAGCCGGTGACGTTGGGGAGTTGGATACGGGCCTCGACCCGCAGCTTGCCGCCGGCCGGCGGCTGGAAGTCGGTGCGGTTGGTCTCGATACGGCCCGAGGTCCAGTTGCCGGAGGCGTCGCGGCGCGGGGTGATGAGCAGGTTGCCGTTGCCGTCGAGCGCCACGTTGTTGGTGGAGGAGGTCATCGTCTCGACCTCGCCGGTGCCCCAGTTGGCGGCGCCGCCCGGGTACGAAGTCCCGGTGTCGTACTGCCAGTTGGTGGTGGAGACACCGGTGCCCGCGGAGCCGTTGAAGTCGTCCAGGAAGACCTGCGTCCAGCCCGCCGGGGGTGTGGGCGCGGACGCGTTCGCGGGCAGGGTGAAGGCCGTGGCGGTGGCGGCCGCCAGGCCGAGGGTGCTGAGGACGGCGATCAGGACGCGCCGTAAGGGACGGGGTCTGCGCTGCGTGCCGGAGGTTTCACTCATGGGTGCCCCTCGGATACGGAGTGGGATGCGGGTGCCGTGCCTGCCTGAGAGCGCTCTCACGCAGTGGGTGCGCGGTCAATGTGCTCTCAGCCACTCCGGGCGTCAAGAGGTGAAGCCGGGAAAGTCCTTTCGCCGTACGGGAGTTCAGGTGATGAATGCGGTGAAAGAGGAGGTTTCCGATCCGCCTCGCGGCAGGCGGGTCGCGAGGGGCGCCGTGGGCGGCGAGACCACGGGATTTATCATTCGTCTCCGGGAATCGGACGGTCGCGGAGGGGGTCGGCAGGCATGGTGGCAGTACGCATGGTGGCCTCGGTGCTGGCCACGTGGGGTGTGCTGATCGTGCTCCTGCTCGCGCCGGCGGCCCTGCCCGAGCCGTGGCAGTACTACATCTACTCGCCGGCGAGCGTGGGTCTGTGGATGCTGACCGTGCTCGTGGCGCCTGTGGTGGTCTGCACCGTCAAGTGGCCGTGGATCAGCTCGCGCAGCAGGTGAACACCGTCCCGCTCTGAACCAGGGTGCCTCACGAACGGGCCGGTCTCAGACCGCGCTGCCCGCCTTCCACTCCGCCCAGGACAGGTTCCAGCCGTTGAGGCCGTTGTCCGCCGCCACGGTCTTGTCGCCGGAGTTCTTCACGATGACGACGTCGCCGAGCATCGAGCTGTCGTAGAACTTGTAACCCGCCACCGAGCTGTCGTTCGCGCCCTTCGCGTCGTGCAGGCCGACGCAGCCGTGGCTGGTGTTCTGGCTGCCGAACACCGAGGTCGACGCCCAGTAGTTGCCGTGCACGAACGTGCCGGAGGTGGTCAGGCGCTGGGCGTGCGGGACATCGGATATGTCGTACTCGTCGCCGAGCCCGACCGTCGAGGATTCCATGCGGGTCTGCTTGAACCGCTCGCTGATCACCATGATCCCGGCCCAGGTGGTGTGCTGGGCGTTGCCGCCGCTGACGGGATAGGTCGCGAGGGTCTTGCCGTCCCGCTTGACGACCATCTCCTTGCTGGACAGGTCGACTGTGCTGATCTGCTCACGCCCGATGTCGAACGTGACGTCCTTGGACTGGACGCCGTAGATGCCGTCCTGACCCTCGATGTCCTTCAGCCGGAGACTCAGCGTGATCTTCGTGCCGGCCGCCCAGTACGTCTCGGGCCGGAAGTCGAGCCGGGTGTCGCTGAACCAGTGTCCGACCACCTCGACGGCCGGCTCGGCGGTGACCGTGATCGCCTTCTGGACGGCGGCCCGGTCCTTGACCGCGTGGGTGAAGTTGATCGACACGGGCATGCCGACGCCGGAGGTGGAGTTCGCCTCGGGGGTGAAGTAGCCGACGAAGGTCTCGCCGGGCGACTTGGTGGTGAAGGTCGCCGTCTTCGCCGTGGCGCCCTGCGCCTGCGCCGCGACCGTGTACTTCGTGCCCGAGTACGGGTTCTTCGTCGACGTCCATTTCGTCTTGGCGTCGTTGAAGGTCCCGGCCAGCGTGGAGCCGTCGTTGCCGGTCACCTTCACCGTGGTGAACGTGCCGTCGGCCACGGTGACCGTGACGGGGGCCGTGAAGTCGGCCTTCTTGGTGCCGTCGGCGGGCGAGACCGTGACGGTCGGCGCCTTCGCGGCCTTCACGGACGCCGTCGCCGGGGAACCGCCGGAGGAGGAGCCCTCCGCGGCGCCGGCCGAACCGCTGCAGCCGGTCAGAACGGCGGCGGCCGGTACCACTCCGAGAACGGTGAGGACCCCACGACGGGACCACCTCTCCGACTGCTTCTCGGACCGGTTGGATATGTGCGACACGCCCACAGCACGCCTTCCTCCGCATGTCGCGCACACCGCCTGGCCGTACGCGACGAGATCACCAGTGCCGTTGCATCCTGCGCCACTTCCATGGGGTGAGTCTTTGAATCCCAGGGGCTCCACCTGAGATTCCTGTGAAGAGAGCCTGAAAGAAGTCCTGAAACCACGGTTGCCGGACGCTTCCCGAGTGTGAACAGAGTATGAAGGCGCCGACCGGTGCCCTGAGTATCCGGTGAGATCCCCGTCCCGCCATGGCTTCCCCACCTACCCGGTCGGAATAGTGAGAAAGGACCTGAGGGCGGAGTTCCGTTTCGGCGGCTCCGCGCAGACCACGCCGGAGGTATTCGTGACCGAAGTCCGCAAGCGGCCCACCGTGGCGATCGTCGGAGCGGGCGCGGCAGGCACCCTGACCGCCGTCCAGCTCTGCGAGACCGCCACCCGCCGCCGGACCCCCCTCGACCTGGTGCTGGTCGACCCGGCCCCGGAAGCAGGCCGCGGCACCGCCTACGCCACCCCTGATCCACGCCACCGGCTCAACGTCCCGGCGGGCGGCATGAGTTGCTACCCCGACGACCCCGGCCACTTCACCCGCTGGCTCTGCCGCCACGGCGAACCCACCGTCAGCGGCGCCGACTTCGCCACCCGCCATCGCTACGGCGCCTACCTCGCCGACACCCTCGCCCAGGCCGTCGTCCGCTCCCACGGCACGGTCGCCGTACGGCGGTTGCGCACCCGCGCGGAGCGGTGTACCGGCGCCGCTGAAGGCCAGGCAGGCCAGGCAGGCCAGGCGGGCCAGGCGGGCCAGGCGGGCCAGGCGGGCCAGGCAGGCCAGGCGGGCCAGGCAGGTCTGGCGGGTCGGGGAGGTCTGGCGGGTCCGGGAGGCTCGGCAGGTCTGGCAGGTCTGGCAGGTCTGGCAGGTTCGGCTGGCCCGGTGGAACTCCACCTCGCCGACGGGGGACTCCTCACGGTCGACAGTGCGGTCCTGGCCACCGGCCCAGCCGCTCCTACGGCCGCCTGGGCCCCGCCCGCCCTGCGCGCCTCGCCCCGCTTCATCAACTCGCCCTGGAATCCAGGTGCGTTGGACGCCGTAGGCGAGGACACCGCCGACGTCCTCCTCGTCGGTACGGGCCTCACCGCCGTGGACCTCGCCCTCACTTTGGCCCGTTCCGAGCGCACGGTCCACGCCGTTTCCCGCAACGGACTCCTGCCGCAGCCCCACGCGTTGGGCCCGGCCGGCGCGATGGAGGCGCCGAACTGGCCCCGCGACCTGACACTGAACGCACTGCGCCGAACCGTCTACCGGCACGTCAGCCGCTCCGTCCGCACCCACGGCGACTGGCGCCCCGCACTGGACAGCCTGCGCCCGCACACCGCGAGACTCTGGCGCAGCCTCACCCCCGAAGAACGCGGGGAGTTCCTCGCGGGTGAGGGCGCCGTCTGGAACACCCACCGCCACCGCATGGCACCCACCACCGCCGAGTCGGTGACCCGGGCCCGCACCGCGCGACGCCTCCAGGTGCACGCGGGAACGATCGCCGATGTGGTGGAGTGCGGTGGGCAGTTGGCTGTCACGCTCTCCAACGGCCGTACGGTGCGTGTGGGTTGGGTGATCGACTGCACGGGACCCGGGCAGCGGCTCGAAGACCCGTTGTGGCGTGGGCTGTTCGAGACGGGAATGGCGGTGCCCGGACCACTCGGCATGGGGGTCGCCACCCGCGACGGACGCCTCCTCGACGCCCAAGGCCGTTGCGTACGACCGCTGTTCACGCTCGGCGCTCCGAGGCGCGGCGAACTCTGGGAGACCACCGCGATCCCCGAGATCCGCGTCCAGGCGGCCACGCTGGCCCAGCAGTTGCTGGCGCCACCGGCTCGCCGCGCCGCCCGCCGCAGGCCCGTCGACGGACTCGGACTCCCGCTGTCGACCCATGCCGAGGCCGCCACCGCGTACCGCAACGGACTCGACCGGGTCCTCAAGGTCCGCGCCGGAGCCGAGGACGTCTTCGCCCGCGCGGTCGCCCTGGACCCCGGATTCGCCCTGGGACACGCGGCGTTGGCGCTCCTCGGTCACGAGTGCGGGGCCGCCGTCGACGTGCCCAGGGCGCTCGCCGACGCCCAGCGCTGCGCGCGCGAACGGGCCGACGAACGCGAGCGGTCCTTCGTGGACGTGATCACCCGCCGGGTCCAATCCACCGACGGGGACCGGGCGTTGCTACGCCACCTCGACACCCACCCCGCCGACGCGCTCGCCCTCGCCGCCGCCGTCCCCACCATCGCCTTCTCCGGCGTCACCGACCTCGACGACGACTACGCGCTGCGGCTGGTCGAGCGCACGTCCCCCGCCTACGACGGGCACTGGTTCCACACCTCGCTGCTCGCGTTCCTCCGCCAGGAGCAGGGCCGACTGCACGAGGCGGGTGAACTGGCCCACCGCGCCCTGGGAGTTGAGCCCGCATCCGGCCACGCCGTGCACGCGCTGGCCCACGTCCACTACGAGTCCGGCGCCCACGAGGCGGGCCGGGACTGGTTGGACCGCTGGGTCTCCGGGCAGGGCCGAGGTGCCGTCCACCGGGCCCACTTCTCCTGGCACATCGCCCTGCACGAACTGGCGTTGGACGACCCGGCCGCCGTACGCAGGCGCTGGTTCGCCCAGTTGGCGCCGGGGCGGGTGACCGGGGTACGCGCGCTGGTCGACTCGGGGTCACTGCTGTGGCGGGCCCGGCTCAGCGGCAACTGGCAGGGGGAGCTGCCGACTTCGGACGTTCTGGACTCGGTGGCCTGCGAGGTGCTGGAGCGGCCCGCGACCGCGTTCACCGCGCTGCACGCGGCGGTGGCCCTGACCGCCGCCGGTGACCTCGCCGCCCTGCGCCGACTGCGGGACCATGCGGCGGGCGCCGATCCGGTGCAGCGCGAGGTCGTCGCCCCGCTCTGCGACGCCTTCGCCGCCCTCGTCGAACACCGCTTCCACGAAGCCGCCGTCGGCCTCGACGCGTTGCTGCCGGTCCTGCGCAAGGTGGGCGGCAGCGCGGCCCAACGCGAGGTCGTCGAGGAGACGTTGCTGTACGCGCTGGTGTCGGCGGGGCGGTGCGACGCGGCACGACGGTTGCTGGACGCGCGATTGGACCGGAAGGCGGCGCCTCGGGACCGGCGGATGCTGGCGGGGTTGCCCGGGTGAGACGAGCGGGACCGGGCGGGACCGGGCGGGACCGGGCGGGACCGGGCTGGACCGGGCTGGACCGGGCTGGATCGGTCCAAAACAGGCGGCGGTGCCGGTCGTGCGTCCCGTCGTACGGACGGACCATTTCCAGATTCTGAATCCGCTGTGGTGATCAGTCGGGAGCGGTCCGTTCGCGGGGCTCGTCCTCGGGCGTCGAGGGGAGGCTGAGGGTGGCTTCCAGGCCTCCGGTGGGGGCGGTGCCGAGGTCGAGGGCGCCGTGGTGGAGGTGGGCCTGCTGGTCGACGAGGGCGAGGCCCAGGCCGGAGCCGGGGGAGCGGGTGCGGGCGCCGCGGGTGAACCGGGACTTCATGGACTGCTGTTGGTCGGCGGGGATGCCGGGGCCGTCGTCACCGACCGTGATCCGGACCGTGTCGAAGTCCTGGGTGAGTCGGACGTCCACGGTGCCTTCGGGGCGGCCGTGCAGGGCCGCGTTGTCGAGGAGGTTGTCGACGGCCAGGCGCAGGCCGACGGGCCAACCGTCCACGGTCGCGGGGGAGTTGGCCGTCAGCCGGTAGGTCGTCGTGGGGTGCCGGCGTGCCGCGTGGGCGACGGCCTCGCCGAGAAGTTCGCTCAGGACGACCGGGGTGCGTTCGGGCAGGGCGTGGGCGTCGCCGCGGGCCAGGGTCTGCAGGCCGGTGAGGAGCGCGGTGATACGGCGGTGCTCCGCGCTCATCGCCTCCAGGGCCCGGGCCCGTTGGGGTGTGGGGAGGTCGGGGTTGCGCTGGAGGGTCTCCAGGGTGACCCCGAGGCTGGTGAGCGGGGTGCGCAGTTCGTGGCCCGCGTCGGCGGTGAAACGGCGCGTGGAGTCCATGCTGACGCGCAACTGGTCCAGCATGCTGTTCAGCGCGTGGGAGAGGTCGGCGACCTCCTGCGGGCGTGTGACGGCGGGGAGTTGGGGCCCGGCCGTGTCCGCGCTGATCGCGAGGGCGCCGGTCCGCAACCGTTCCAGCGGCTGCAGGATGATCCGGGTGAGCAGCCAGACGCCGCCGGCCGTGGCGAGTGCGGCGAGGAGGGTGACGGCGGCGACGATCGCGGTGTTGTCCGCCAGCCGCCGTTCGATCGGGTCGATGTCCTGGAGGACTTCGAGCCGCTCCCCGGTGGTGCTCAGGGAACGGGTGAGTGAGCGCCAGGTCTGCCCGTCGGTGTCGATCGTGCGGTAGCCGTCGCGGGTGGGCACCGGGAGAGGGGCGGTCGGCGTCTCACCGTGCTGGGCGATCACCTTCCCGCCGGAGACCAGCCGCACCAGACTCTGACTGCCGGCGAGCAGACCGCCGTAGTCGTCACTGTCGTCGCCGTCACCGCTCGGATGGTCACCCTGGTCGCGCAACTTGTCGGCATCCTGGTCGCCCTTCTCGACCCGGGCGGCGAGCTGGCGGTCGACATCGGTACGGTCGCGGTGGTCGATCCGAGCGACGATGACCAGCCCGGCGAGCGCGACCACGACGGTCACCAACAGGACGACCGCGGCCGTGATCCGGGATCGCAGACTGCGCGGCAGCCAGGTCATGGACCGGTCCACGGGACGACTGCGGAGGTGATCCGGGGGCGGGGGCTGTGCGGCAGGCGTGTCATGGACTGGTCCGGGGAGTGGTTGCGGGTGTGTGGCGGGGGTGGGGGTTGGGTGGCTGCCATATCAGGGGCGGGTACGCAGGGCTGGCCGCGGTTGTGATCGAGGAGCGCAGGCTGCGCGGGAGCCAGCTCATGGACCGGTCCACGGGATGACTGCCGAGGTGATCCGGGAGCGCGGGCCGCGTGGCAGCCACATCTTGGACCGGTGCACGGGACGACCGCGGCCGTGATCGGAGCGTTGGCCCCGCGGTAGCCCCCTCACGGGCCGGTGCGCAGGACGAAACCGATGCCGCGGACGGTGCGGAGCACCCGAGGGCCGCCGTCGGCCTCCAGTTTCTTGCGGAGGTAGCCGATGAACACGTCCACCACGTTCGTGTCCACATCCCACGTGTAGCCCCAGACCTGCTCCAACAGCTGGGCCCGGGACAGGACTTGACCGGGCCGGTGGGCGAGCGCGAGCAGCAGGTCGAACTCGCGGGTGGTCAGGCGGAGTTCGCGTCCCGCCCGGGAGGCCACGCGGCGCGCGGGCTCGATCGCGACATCGCCGACGACCAGGGACCGCTCGGTCGTCGACTCGTGCAGCCGCACCATCGCGTGCAGCCGCGCCGACAACTCCCCGATGGAGAACGGTTTCACGACGTAGTCGTCCGCGCCCGCCGCGAGCCCCGCGACCCGGTCGTCTACCTCGTCGCGGGCCGACAGCATGCACACCGGCAACGTCCGGCCCTGAGCACGCAGCGCGCGCACCACCTCGACCCCGGACAGGCCCGGCATCGTCACGTCCAGGACGATCACCGACGGCGGCCGGCCGGCGACCTCGTCTAGTGCCGCCTCGCCGTCCTCCGCCAGCCGGACCGTGAAGCCCTCAAGACCGAGCCCCAGATCCAGAGCCGCGCGCACGCCGGGGTCGTCGTCGACCACCAGCACCTCCGGCTTACGGCCCACCGCCGCCATGCAGCACCTCGACTTCCTCACCGGCACCCGCGGAGCGGGCACCGTCGCCCACCTGAAGGATCAGCTGCCTCAAGGATCAGCGGTGAACGACAAGGAAGTCTAAGAACCACGCGGACCGGTCCTCCCACCGAGCCGGTATCGACACAGGTCAGCGGCGCACCCGCCCCTCCCGACCGCCGAGTTTCTTAGAGCGGCCACAAAGAGCGCCGCAAGGGTGGGAGCACGCCCCGCCAACGAGTCGCACTGTCAACGGGTCGCCCCGCCAACGAGTCGCCGTACCGGCGGGGAACGCCCTGCCTACGGGGACGGCCCCGCACGCATACGGGACACCTGGCCCCCGAGACGAAGGAAGCCCGCCGATGACCCTGTCCACCGAGCTTGCCCGAGGGCACCGCAGGCCGCCGCCCGCCCCGCCCCGCAGCGGGCGGTTCACGCTCGCCGACCCGCTCGGCGCGCTCGCGATCCTCTCCGTCGTCGCGGTCGTGGCCCTGTGGGTGATGAACCAGGGCGGTTCACTCAGCCTGACCGCCTCCGACCGGGCGACCGGCTCCCTCGGCCTGCTCGCCGGACTGCTGGCCTCCGACCTGATGATCCTCCAGGTCGTCCTGCTCGCCCGGATCCCCTGGGTGGAACGGTCCTGGGGCCACGACCTGCTCACCCGCCGCCACCGCCTGATCGGCTTCGCCTCGTTCTGGCTGATGATCGTCCACGTCACCCTGTTCGCTGTGGAACGGTCCAACCGCGAACCCACGGCGATACCGGACGCACTCCTGCGCCTGTTCATCACCGACTCATGGATGCTGTTCGCCACCGTCGGGACCGCCCTGCTGATCATGGTCGTGGTCACCTCGATCCGCGCGGCCCGCCGCCGACTGCGCTACGAGTCCTGGCACCTGCTGCACCTCTACTCCTACGCCGGCATCGCGGCCACCTTCCCGCACACCTTCACCGACGGCGCCGACTTCCACGAGACCTGGACCCGCGTCTACTGGTGGTGCCTGTACGGCTTCGCGTTCGCCGCCACCCTCCTCTACCGCGTCGCCCTGCCCGCCTGGCGCTCCCTCTACCACCGCCTGCGGGTCGAGTCCGTGGTCACCGAAGCGCCCGGCACGGTCTCGATCACGCTCAAGGGCCACCGCCTGGACCGGATGCGGACGGCCTCCGGCCAGTTCTTCGTCTGGCGCTTCCTCGACGGCCCCGGCTGGTCCCGCGGCAACCCGTATACCCTCTCCGCCGCCCCCACCCCCGACCGGCTGCGCATCACCATCAAGTCCGCGGGCGACGGCAGCGAACGCGCCGCCCGCCTCACCCCCGGCACCCGCGCCCTGATCGAGGGCCCCTACGGCACCCTCACCGCCCGCCACCGCACCCGGCCCGGCATGCTCTTCATGGCCGCCGGAAT
The DNA here is from genome assembly GCF_045162825.1 of Streptomyces prunicolor. Classification (NCBI taxonomy): domain Bacteria; kingdom Bacillati; phylum Actinomycetota; class Actinomycetes; order Kitasatosporales; family Streptomycetaceae; genus Streptomyces; species Streptomyces prunicolor. The sequence goes on from NZ_CP108676.1 coordinate 9,231,176, forward strand.
CGGCATCACGCCCATGCGCGCCCTGCTCGAAGACGCCCCCTGCACCCCGGGCGAGGCCACCCTCATCTATCGCTACGGCGAGGACGAGCACGCCGTGTTCGCCGACGAACTCCGCGCCATCGCCACCGACCGGGGCGTCGAACTGATCCTCCTCCCCGGCCCGCGCCGCGCCGACACGTCGTGGCAGGCGGCAGGCCCCGCGCACCGCGCCGACACCTCCTGGCCGGTCGCGGACCCCGCCCACCCCGACAAGACCCGCCGGCAGGGGGCGCGCCCCACCCACCTCGACGACGACGCCCAGGTCCTCAAGAACCTGGTCCCCGACATCGCCGACCGTGACGTCTACGTCTGCGGCCCGCCCACCTGGATCACCGCCGTCCGCAAGGCCGCACGAGGCGCCGGCGCGCACCGCGACAGCGTCCACACCGAAGAGTTCGCCTGGTAGCAGCACCCCCGCCCGACAACAGCAGCGCCCTCACCCGACAACAGCAGCACCCCCACCCGAGAACAGGAGCCCCCCATGCGACGCATCACCCTCTGGTTCACCGCCACCCTCTCCGTGGCCGTCCTCCTCTTCGCCTTCCAGCTCAACGCCTCCGGTGCGACCGGCAAGTCCGGAGACGGCGGCGACCACATGCCGCCGCCCTCCACATCGACCTCCACCGCCTCGGCCAAACCCGGGGACGACACCGCCGGCTACGGCGACCACGTCGGAAAGCCCGGCGAGAACAAGTAGTCGGGTCACCGGCTCGCCAACTCCCGCTCGGCGTAGGCCTGTTCACGCACCCGAATTTACGCACCCGGACCCGGTCGGGCGTCCCCGTCACGCCTCCGGCCGCCACCCCAACGCCCGGGATATCCCACGCGCGGCGAGCCGCACCGCCGGGATCAACGCCGGTACCTGCGCGTCCACTTGAGGCACGACCACCGACACCGCGGCGACCACCGAACCGCCCGGCCCGTGCACCGGAGCCGCCACCGACAGCGCGTCGTCCGTGATCTGACGGGTACTCACCGCGACGCCGGTGCGCCGGACTTCGGCCAGCACGCGGCGCAGTCGTACCGGATCGGTGATCGTGTACGGCGTGAAGGACGCCAACGGACCTGCGCAGTAGGCCTCTTGGAGATCGGGGTCGCCGTGGGCCAGCAGGGTGAGGCCCACGCCCGTGGCATGCAGTGGCCAGCGGGCGCCCACCCGGATGTGTACGCCGACCGCCGAACGGCCCGAGATCCACTCGGTGTAGACGACCTCCGTGCCGTCCCGCACCGCCAACTGCACGTTCTCGTGCGTCGATTCGTACAGGTCCTCCAGGTACGGGAGGGCGAGTTGGCGCAGGGCGAGGCCGCGCGGTGCGAGCGCCGCGATCTCCCACAGCCGTAGACCGACGTGGTATGTCCCTGACGCGTCCCGCTCCAGCGCGCCCCACTCGGTGAGGGCGCCCGCGAGGCGGTGGGCGGTGGTCAGGGTGAGGCCGGCGCGGCGGCTGATGTCGGACAGGGACAGGGCCGTGTGCGCGTGGTCGAAGGCGGCGAGCACGGAGAGCAGCCGGTCGGGCGCGGACCGCGTGGCGGGCGCCGCCGACCGGGGGATCATCGAGGATCGCGTGGCGGGCGCCGGTCCGGTGGGCGTGGCCGACCGTGTCGTGGCCGCGGACTCGGTGGGCGTCGCGGAGCCGGTGCTCGTCGTGGACCGGGTGGTGGTCATGGCCGGGCCTCCGTCCGGTGTCAGGTCAGGTCAGTCCGTCCTCGGCGATCCGTTGCAGCAGCGTGTGCAGGGTCTCGCGCTCGGTCGCGTCGAGCGGGCCCAGTAGTTCGTTCGTGACGCGTAGGCCCGCCTCGTCGGTGTCGCGCAGGAAGCCGCGGCCGTCCGCCGTCAGGACCACGATGCGGCTGCGCCGGTCGTCGGGGGAAGGGCGGCGCTCGGCGAATCCCAACTTCTCCAGGTCGTCGACCAGGCCGACGATCGCGCTCGGGTCGTAGCCGAGCCGGGTGCTCAGTTCGCGCTGGAGGGCGCCCTCGGACGTGGCCAGGAAGCGGAGCAGCGCGTAGTGCCGCAGGCGCAGGCCCGACTCCTGGAGAAACGTGTTGAAGAGCTGGCCGGAACGCAGGCCCAGCCGGTACATGAGGTAGCCCGTGTCCGCGTGCAGCCCGCGCATCCACGGCTCGTGCGCGTCGATCGGGGGGTTCGCGGCGTGCGGTTGACGGGCGATGGCGGGCTCCCTGGGTCGAGGCCCCGGGCGGGGCGTGCGGTGGTTCGGAGCCAGTGTGACGCACCTGGTCCATCGGCAACAACTATTGACGTCAACAATTATTGCTCTTAGCTTCGATCTCGAAGCCGCACCGGTGCCGCTCGCAGTCTTCGCAGTCTTCGCAGTCTTCGTGGACTTCGTGGACTTCGTGGACTTCGCGGTCACGGTCCCGGTGTGTCGTACCGCAGCCTCGTCTTGTGAAGGGACCGCTCGTGCCCAGCATCGATCTGACCGGCAAGGTCGCCGTAGTCACCGGCAGCGGCCGGGGCCTCGGCCTCGCCTACGCGCACGCCCTGGCCGCCCATGGCGTGTCCGTGGTCGTCAACGACATCGACGAGGCCGTGGCCGACCAGGCCGTGAAGTCGATCACCGCGGCGGGTGGCACCGCCGTCGCGGAGGTCGTCCCGGTCGGCACGACCGAGGCCGCCGAGCGGCTGGTGAACCGTGCCGTCGAGGAGTACGGCCGGATCGACATCCTGGTCACCAACGCGGGCATCCTGCGCGACAAGGTGCTGTGGAAGATGACCGACGAGGACTTCGACGCGGTGATCACCACCCACCTCAAGGGCACCTTCACCTGCGCCCGCGCCGCCGCCGTACGGATGCGCGAACAGGGCGAGGGCGGCAGCCTGATCCTGGTCGGCTCGCCGGCCGGCCAGCGCGGCAACTTCGGCCAGACCAACTACTCGGCCGCCAAGGCGGGCATCGCCGCCTTCGCCCGTACCTGGTCGATGGAGCTCGGCCGCGCGGGCATCACCGTCAACGCGATCGTGCCGGTCGCCGCGACCGCGATGACCGAGACGATCCCCGCGTTCGCCCCGTACATCGAGGCCATGAAGAACGGCGCCCCGTTGCCCGACTTCCTCCGCAAGGGCGAGGGCTTCGGTACGCCGGAGGACTGCGCGGCCCTCGTCCCGTTCCTCGCCTCCGAGGCCGCGCGCTCCATCACCGGCCAGGCCATCGGCATCGGCGGCGACAAGGTGGCACTCTGGTCCCACCCGCAGGAGATCAGCGCGGCCTACGCCGACGGCGGCTGGACCCCCGACACCCTGGCCGACGCCTTCCCCACCTCGGTCGGCGCCGAACTCCAGTCGGTCGGCATCCCCGCACCGAAGCTGCCGGAGGCGTGATGGACATCGGTACGGAGACAGATACGGGTACGGGTACGGGTACGGGTACGGGCACCGGCATGGACATCGGTGAACTCGTCGCGATCGACGTCCACACCCACGCGGAGGTGTCCTCCAAGGGCCACTCCTCCCTGGACGACGACCTGCACGACGCCTCCTCCGCCTACTTCAAGGTCGAGGGCAAGCGGAAACCGACCCTGGAGGAGACCGCCGCGTACTACCGCGAGCGGAAGATGGCCGCGGTGATCTTCACAGTCGACGCCGAGTCCGCGACCGGCACCGAGCCCGTCCCGAACGAGGAGGTGGCCGAGGCCGCCGCCGCCAACCCGGACGTCCTCATCCCCTTCGCGTCCATCGACCCCTTCCGCGGCAAGGCGGGCGTACGGCAGGCCCGCCGCCTGGTCGAGGAGTACGGGGTCAAGGGCTTCAAGTTCCACCCCAACATCCAGGGCTTCTTCCCCAACGACCGGTCGGTGGCCTACGACCTGTACGAGGTCATCGAGGAGACGGGCACCATCGCCCTCTTCCACACGGGTCAGACGGGCATCGGTGCGGGCGTGCCGGGGGGAGGGGGGATCCGCCTGAAGTACTCCAACCCCCTGCACGTGGACGACGTCGCCGCCGACTTCCCGCACCTCAAGATCATCCTGGCGCACCCGTCCTTCCCCTGGCAGGACGAGGCCCTCGCCGTCGCCACCCACAAGCCGGGCGTCCACATCGACCTCTCCGGCTGGTCCCCGAAGTACTTCCCGCCGCAACTGGTGCAGTACGCCAACACCCTGCTCAAGGACAAGGTCCTCTTCGGCTCCGACTACCCCGTCCTCACCCCGGACCGCTGGCTCGCCGACTTCGAGAAGCTGCCGATCAAGGACGAGGTCAAGCCGAAGATCCTCAAGGAGAACGCCGCCCGCCTGCTCGGCCTGACGTAAAGGACGCCGCATGCGCAACGAGGGACTGGGCTCCTGGCCCGCACGCCGGGCCCGCAAGACCCCACACCGCACGGCTTTGGTCTACGGCGACGGTGGATTGTCGACAATCGGCAGTGAGTCGTCGACAGTCGGCAGTGAGTCGTCGACGGTCGGCGGTGAGTCGTCGACGGTCGGCGGTGGGCCGTCGGCGGGTCACAGTAGTTCGACGATGGCCGGCGGTGGATCGTCGGCGGGACCTGGCGGTTCGTCGACAGCCGCCCGCGGTTCGTTGGCGGGACCTGGTAGTTCGTCCACGGTCGCCAGTGGATCGTCGACGGGTCACGGTAGTTCGTCGACAGTCGACACCGGCTCGTCGATGGACTACGGCACATTGCATACACGAACCACCCGCCTCGCCCACGTCCTGCGCGCCCACGGCGTCCGCCGCGGTGACCGCATCGCCTACCTCGGCCCCAACCACCCCTCCTACCTGGAGACCCTGTTCGCGGCCGGTACCCTCGGCGCGGTCTTCGTCCCCCTCAACACCCGCCTCACCGCCCCCGAGATCGCCTACCAACTCGCCGACTCCGGCGCGAAGATCCTCGTCTACGGCCCGACGCACGCCGGTCTCGTCGCCGGACTGCCAGGCAACACCGACGTACGGACGTACCTCGAAGTCGGCCCGGAATACGAGGAGTTGCTCGAAGCGGCCGCCACCGAGCCGATCGACGAACCCGTCACCGCCGACGACACCTGCATCATCATGTACACCTCGGGCACGACCGGCCGCCCCAAGGGCGCCATGCTCACCCACGGCAACCTGGCCTGGAACGCGATCAACGTCCTCGTCGACACGGACCTGATCGCCGACGAACGAGCCCTGGTCTCCGCCCCGTTGTTCCACACGGCGGGCCTGAACATGCTCACCCTGCCGGTGCTGCTCAAGGGTGGTACCTGTGTCCTGGTCGAGTCCTTCGACCCGGCGGCCACCTTCGACCTCATCGAACGGCACCGGATCACCTTCATGTTCGGGGTGCCGACGATGTTCGATCAGTTGGCCAGGCACCCGCGCTGGGCCGACGCCGACCTGACCTCATTGCGCATCCTGACCTGCGGCGGCTCCCCGGTCCCGTCCCCGCTGATCGCCGCCTACCAGGAACGCGGACTGACCTTCCTCCAGGGCTACGGCATGACCGAGGCCGCGCCCGGGACCCTGTTCCTGGACGCCGAACACGCCGTGAGCAAGGCGGGTTCGGCGGGTGTGCCGCACTTCTTCAGCGACGTACGGGTCGTACGGCCCGACCTCACCCCCGCCGATGTCGGCGAGGCCGGCGAGGTCGTGGTGCGCGGGCCCCATGTCATGCCTGGCTATTGGGGGTTGCCCGAGGAGACGGCCGCGGTCTTCGCCGACGGCTGGTTCCGCAGCGGCGACGCGGCACGGACCGACGAGGACGGGTACGTGTACATCGTCGACCGTATGAAGGACATGATCATCTCCGGTGGGGAGAACATCTACCCCGCCGAGATCGAGGACCTGCTCCTCGCCCACCCCGACATCGTCGAGTGCGCTGTCATCGGGGTCGCGGACGACAAGTGGGGCGAGGTGCCGCGCGCGGTCGTCGTGCCGCGCGGAGGTGCCTCGTTGGATCCGGACGAGGTGCTCGCGTCACTGGCCGGCCGGCTCGCCAAGTACAAGATCCCCAAGTCGATGGTGGTCGCGGACGAACTCCCGCGCACCGCCTCCGGAAAGCTCCTCAAGTCCCGGGTGCGCAAGCGCTTCGGCACCAACTCTTAAGTCTCGGCACCAACTCGTAAGTAGGGAAAGCGATATGGGCATCACCGTCAACGGCCTCGACGAACTCAAGAAGCTCGCGGGCAGCGACCTCGGCGCCAGCGAGTGGATCGAGGTCACCCAGGAACGCATCGACACCTTCGCCGACGCGACCGGCGACCACCAGTGGATCCACGTCGACCCGGAGAAGGCCGCGGCGGGCCCCTTCGGCGCGCCGATCGCGCACGGCTATCTGACCCTCTCCCTCTTCATCCCGCTCTTCACCGAGCTGCTGGACGTCGAGGGCGTGTCGACGAAGGTCAACTACGGCCTGAACAAGGTGCGTTTCCCGGCGCCGGTGAAGGTCGGCTCGCGCATCCGGCTCGTCGCCAAGCTCGCCTCGGTCGAGGACGTGCCGGGCGGGGTGCAGGTCGCCGTCGACGGGACGATAGAGATCGACGGCGGACCGAAGCCCGCCGCCGTCTTGCAGAGTCTCTCGCGGTTCTACGCCTGACCGCCTGACCGGCTGCAGCTGTCGTCTGTCTTCTTGCAGCCTGTCCACGGCCTACGGTTGCTTGTCTACTGCTGCCCGTCCACTGCCGCTTGTCTATGACCGACAGCCGACAGCCGACAGCCGACAGCCGACAGCCGACAGCCGACGGTCGGCAGTCAACTGTCGACCGGCGTTTGTCTACTGCTGTTTGTACGAGTAGACGCTGGTCGACACCACGCACACGCCCGGCTGTACGACCTCCGCGCGCAACGTCCCGCTGTTGACGTCGTAGTCGATGCCCTCGGCCTCGAACGTGCCCGTGCAGATGCTGCGCGCCGGCAGTGCGAACAGGCTGGTGACCGTGCCGGTGATCGGCTGGCCGTCCAGCTTGTGGGGCAGGTCGACCTGGAGGAGCGGGCGGATCTCGGGGAACTTGGTCCCCGACGCGTCGTCCGAGACGCACACCAGCCGGGTGTCCGTCACGAAGTCGCAGCCCTGAATGTCGTTCACCGTCTTGTCCAGGGTGATCTGCCCGGCCTGCGGCAGCGCCCCGCCCGTCGCCGGAGTGGACGTGTTGAGCAGGGGAGTGGGAAAGACCTGGAGTCTGGACTGGTCGCCCCACTCGCCCGACACCATCCACTGCGTGTCCGGCGAGATCGCGTCGAACGAGTTGTTGATCTTCTCGCCCGAGTCCAGCGTGTGCACGTACGTGTAGCGCGCCCCCGACGGCGTGGTGACCGCGAACATCTTGGACGTGCCCGTGTCGGCGCCCTGATAGGCGTCGAAGACGTAGCCGTTCGCGATGTCCGGGTCGCCGATGTGGTTCCAGCCCTGGATGCGCAGATCCAGCGGGATGGACGCCAGCCCGCGGTACAGCAGCGAGCCGTCCGCCTGACTGGCGACGCCCTCACCGCCGCCGAGGCTGTCGGTGTAGGCGGTACCGGTCTCCACCCAGGTGGTGGCGGCTGCGGCCGAGGAGGTGCTCACGCCTAGCGTGAGAGCACCCAATAAGCCAGCGAGGACAGCAAGTTGACGCTTCATCAGATACCTGCCAGGTCGACGAAGATGGGGTTGGAATAGAACCATGTGTCGGCCCACGGGTCACCGTTTCCGGGCTCGTGGGGGATCGGGCCGTGCGGGTCGACCGAGGCGCCGAGGTAGCCCGCGCCGTGTCGCTTGCCGTCGCTGCCGCGCAGCCGCAGGTAGAAGGACTCGTCCCCGGCGGTCACCGGGATGCGCAGCGTGTACGTCCCCTTGCGGCCGCTCACGTCCGCCGTACGCACGACCCTCGTGTCCGGCGCCCGCCACACGTCCCGGTCGGACACCGCGCCGCGCACCGCACCCCGGATCACGTCGACGTGCGCCAACTCGGGCAGGATTCCCTGGGCGTTGGGACGCGAGGCGGTCGTCACCGTGACGTTCAGCGTGAGCCGGTCGCCCTTGCGGACCCGCAACCGGCCGCCCAGGGTGACACCCTGACCGTGGTCACAGTCACGCTTCAGGCGGACGTCGAGCCCGTCCAGCAGATGCCCGTGGTCCACCCAGACCCGGCCCGCGCGCATCCCCGCCATCACCTCGCGGTAGCCGTAGCGCGTCACGCCGACGTGCGTTCGGCTGAACTCGCCGGGCCAGAAGTCGCTACCGGGCTGCGGGGAGTCGGTCTGCACCGGGTCGGGCAGCTTCCCGGTGTTGTCGAAGTTCTGCCCGTCGGGCCAGGCGCCGTTGGCCCAAGTGTCGTAGACCGTACGGTGGTTGTCGGAGTTGGTGGTGATCGAGAACAGTCGGCCCTCGGCCAGCATCGAGTCCCACAGCCCGCCGACGGTCGCCGTCGCCCAGTCGAAGCCGCCGTACGTCACATACGCGTCCGCCGGATACCCCGACCAGGACTGCGCCGACGGCTTGTTCTCGTACTCGCCCCGGATCGACGTGGCGCCGCGCCAGCCGGGGAGGGCCGCGCCCTGGGCGCCGGGTGCGCCCTCCATGCCGATCATGATCTCGGGGGCCGCGTCCCGCCAACCGCGCATCTCGTGCGGGGAGTCGATGCCCAGGCGCAGCGGGTGGTTGGCGAGGACGAGGACGTCGTCGACGTAGCCCGAACGGCGCTGCGCGGCAAGCCACTTGATGGCCTTCACTGCGTGGGCCTCGTTGCGAGCGGTGTCCGCGTCGGCGGCGCCGCCCTTGTCGTAGCCCAACAGTTTGCCGTCGTAGGCGAGTTCGAACTGCGTGAGCAGATCCACCTCGTGCCGGCCGGGCGCGGCGAACACCGTGCAGTGCTCGGCGGCCGGGATGTACCACTCCAGGCCCTGGAAGATCAGCTGACGGGGATTCTCGGCGCGCGCCTTGAGGATCTCGGCGTGCTCCAACTTCGCGCCGTAGGAGGCGTGTCCGAAGTTGGAGTGCTCGTTGAACACCATCCAGTCGAGGCCATACTTCGCGGCGGCCTGGGCCTGCTGGGAGAACGTGTACTTGGCGTCGTGGCTGTACACGGAGTGCACGTGATGGTCGCCGACGAGATAGGCGAGGCGTGGGTCGTTGCCGCCGTAGCCCCGGCCGGCCGCCGAGGCGGAGGTGGCGAGCGGTCCCGCACCGAGGGTGAACGCGGCGCCGAACAGGCCCGCACGGCGCAGGAGTTGGCGTCGGGAGACGCCCTGTGCGTCGAGGGCGGCGGGGGAGACGGACGGATCGGCCCAGGTGGGCAGCTGCTGCTCGGTCATGATGGTTCGGAAGTCCTCTGGAGGCTGGAGGGCTGTCAGTGGTTCATGAAGTCAGTGATCCATGAACCAAAGCCAGTGATCCATGAGTCAGTGGTTCATGAAGGAGGTGACGGGCAGCGCCCGTTCGACGATCCGGACGTCACCGAGCCGGCCGTGCAGGATCTGGTCGATCTTCCCGGCGTACTCGTAACCGCCGAGCAGCCAGGGCAGGCCGACCGAGGTGAGGCCCACGGCGGTCGCCGTCGGATTGCGCACGACCGGACAGCCCTCGACGTAGAGCGTGGTGTGCTTGCCGTCGTTGACGACGGCGAGGTGCCACCAGGTCTCCAGCGGGGTCTCCTGACCCCAGTTGCTGGCGATGCCCTCCTGGTTCAACGGGCGTACCGCCCACTGCGGTTCGCGGTCGTTGGAGAGGGAGAGCGTGGCGAGGGGCTCGTCCGGGTCGTCCCCGGTCTTGCCCGCGGCGCCGCCCGTGCCGGTCCGGCTCACCAGTCCCGACCAGGCGTTGTGGTCGGGGTCCCAGTCGGCCGGCAGTCGGTAGAACGCCTCGATCGTGTAACCCCGCTTGAACGTCGCCGAGTTGAGCGGCGCACCGTCGACCGTGCGCAGATACGCGCCCTTGAGTGGCGACTTGTAGCCCGTGAACTCCAGGCTGCCGTGGCCGGGTTGGTCGGGGTGGTGGTCCGAGGACCAGTTCAGGGTGGAGCCGCCGACCGCGACGAGGGTGAGGTCGTTGCCCCGCCCGGACTGGTCGCGGACTGTTCCGCTCACGGCCGTGGCGTCGGAGTGTCCGTCGAAGCGCCAGTACGCCACCGTGCCGGGGACGAGGAGCTTCGAAGCGGGACGCGACGGGCGGGCGGCGACCGGGGCGAAGCCGGAGAAGCGGTCCGCGAAGTCGATGTCGACGGTGAACCGGTCGGCGTCGCCGCTGAGTTCGATCTCCTGGCGCTCCAACTCGTTCAGGCCCTTTGCCGCCCGGCCCAGGATCCACGGGGAGACGGTCTCGACGTCGATGACCCCGCGGTCCAGGTCGAAGCGGTAGAGGCGGATCATCGCGGCGCCGCCGAAGTAGCGGTTCTGATAGTTCGTCAGGTGTAGATGGACATCATTGCCCGCCGCGTTCTTGCGCGTCGCCCGACCGGCCGGCCAGTAGTGCCCGTTGAGCGTGAGGAAGATCTGGTCGTGGTCCTCGATCAACTGGTCCCACAACTGCTGCCCGTAGTCCGACAGTTGGTCGTCCTCGACGACCAGCTCGTGCGTCGTCAGGACCACCGGCGTGTACGGATGCTGAGCCAGAACGCTCTTGGCCCACGCGTACCCCTTCGCCGACAGCCGCCAGTCCAGCGCCAGCACCATCCACTCGCGGCCCGCGGCCTCGAAGAGGTGGTACGTGTTGTAGCCGTCGGCGGAGGCACCGCCGAACGTGCGCGCGCCCTTGAAGCGCTGCGGCCCGAACGTGTCCAGGTACGGCGAGGTGCCGCGCTGGTCGTCGGTCGACGAGTTCACGTCGTGGTTGCCGGCCAGCACGCTGTACCCGACGCCCCGCCGGTCCAGCAGCCTGAACGCCTCCCCGATCGCGGCGAATTCAGGCTTCGCGCCGTTCTGCGTCAGGTCGCCCAGGTGGGACAGGAACACGATGTTCTCGTCCTTGCCGTGCTCCAGGAGGTAGCGCAGCGAGGCCTCGATCGGCGCCTTGTCGATGCTCGGCCCGTCGAAGAGGTACTGGGTGTCCGGCATCACCGCGAGGGTGAAGCGTCGGCTGTCGGTGTCGGGGCGCCAACTCGCCTTCGCAGAAGTCGAGTTGGGGGCCGCCTCGGCGGCGGTCGGCAGTGTGACGCCGGCCGTGGCGGCGGCGCCGAGCAGCGCCGTCGCCCGCAGGAAACTGCGCCGTCCGGCACCGGCCTGGGCTGTCTCGACCTGCTCGTGGTCGTGCTCGTGCTCATGCGAAGTACACACGTGTGCTTGCTCCGTGGATAAGTGCCCGCGAAAGCGGGGGAGTTCAAGGCTGGGGATTGGGAAGCCGCGGATTCGGAAGCCGCTGATTTCAGAGAACGCGCAGGGTCCAGCTCCAGCGATGGACGCCCGGTGGGACGAGATACTCCGGTGACGTGTCGGGGCCGCACGAGGCCGTGCCCAACCCCCGGTGCGCCGCGTCGAGTTGCACCACGCAGGATGCGCGCGGCACCAACTCGTCGTGATGCCGTACGGCGGTCAGGTCCTCCGCGCGATGGCGGGTCACCGAGACCTGGCGGGGCTCGTCGAGGTCGACCGCGAGACCGGTGGCGTCCGGTGCCGACAGCGTGAACCGCCGTACCCCGTGTCGGCCACCGCTCTCCTGCGGCCGCAGATACGGGGTGAACAACTCGTCGACGGGGACCGAGTGGTGGCCCACGGGCGCGCCGGTGCTGCGGTCGGGGTACGACTCCCAGGGACCCCGGCCGAACCACTCCAGCAGATCCAGCCCCGGCACCGTCTCGAACACGGTGCCCACCCGGGCCACGTCGACGAACTCCTCGGGCAGCTCAGCCGATTCCTCGACCAGCACCCCGCCCTCCACCGGAGTGAACACCTGACAGTGCCGGACGACACCGACCGCCCCGGCGTACTCCGCGACCGTCGTCACCCGCTCGCCGTCACGCCGCACCGAAACAACCTTGCGGACCAGCGAGTCGAGCCCCCAGGCCCGCCAGCGCGCCGCTATACCGCCCAGCTCATCGTTGTCGGTGGGCGCCCGCCACAGGGACAGGGTCGGGGCGAGAGTCAACAGCGGGTGACGCAGCAGGCCTTCGCCGTCGACCTCGATCCGGCCAACGCCAACCACCTTCGGTGTCACGGGAGTTGCCGCCCGCAGCCGGACCTGGGGTGCGCACACGTTCGTGCCGCGCGGTGCCCACGGCTGGTCCTCGGCCGTCGTCACCCGCAGCGTCAGCCAGGTCTCGCCGCCGTCCTCCGGCAACTCGAACGGCAGCGGTACGGCCGTCGTCTCGCCCGGGCACAGGGCGGGCAGTTCGGCCGGAGCGGTCAGCGTACGGCCGTCCGCGAGCGCCAACTCCCAAGTCCCGGACAGCCATTCGAGGCCCCGGAAGTGCTGGTGGTTGCCGAGGACGATGCCCTCGTGCCGGAAGCTCTCGATGCGCACCGGCGCCGCGATCTCCCGGTGCTCGAACATGACCGGCTTGGGCGTGCGGTCGGGAAACACCACGCCGTCCGCGATGAACGCGCCGTCGTGGATCGACTCGCCGAAGTCACCGCCGTACGCCCAGCGTTGACCGGGCGCGGCGACACCGTTGTCATAGAGTCCGGCGCCCGCGCGGCCGGTGGGTCTTCCGTCGCTCACACGTTGCAGGATTCCGTGGTCCCAGAACTCCCAGATGAAGCCGCCCTGAAGACCCGGGGTTGACTCGATGGCGGCCCAGTGGGCCGCGAGGGTTCCGTTGCTGTTGCCCATCGCGTGCGAGTACTCGCACTGGATCAACGGCTTGGTCTGCTCACCGGACAGCGCGTGCGCGACACAGTCCTCCAGCGGCGCGTACATCGGGCACGCGATGTCGGAGGCGAGGTCCGGGTCGGCCCAGCCTCGCTTGGCAGCGCCCTCGTATTGGACCGGTCTAGTCGGGTCGTGGCGCCGGACCCAGCCGGCCGCCGCGTCGTGATTGGCGCCGTAGTCGGACTCGTTGCCCAGAGACCAGATGATGACCGAGGGGTGGTTCTTGTCGCGCAGCACCATCCTCGACACCCGGTCCACGAACGCGTTCAGATAGCGCGGGTCGTCCGCGATCTCGTGCGCGTGGTCGTGCGACTCGATGTCCGCCTCGTCGACGACATAGAAGCCCAGCTCGTCGGCGAGGTCGTAGAGCGCCGGGTCGTTCGGATAGTGCGCGGTGCGGACCGCGTTGAAACCGAACCGCTTCAGCAGCACCAGATCCGCGCGCATGTCGTCGTACGACACCGTGCGGCCGGTCAGCGGATGGAAGTCGTGCCGGTTGACGCCCCGGATGTACACGCGCTCGCCGTTGACGAGCAGGTCCCGCCCGACGATCTGCACGTCCCGGAAACCGATGCGCCGGTACGACGAGTCGGCGACCGTTCCGTCGGCGCGGTGCAGCCGGACGGTGAGGCCGTACAACTCGGGCGTCTCGGCGTTCCAGGTGCGGACCTCGGGCACGGTGGCGCGCATGCGGGCCTCGCCGAGGAAGCCGGAGACCCGGTCGTCCTCGGCGTTGAACCGGTCGAACTCCTCGTCCTGGGCGAGGAGTTGACCGTCGAGGTCACCGCTGAGGTACCACCCGGCGGGCAGTGCGCCACCCGCGTCCCGCACCTGGCAGTCGACCCGCAGCTCGCCGTCGTAGGACGCCCGCACGGTCACGTCCGCGAGATACAGCGGATCGATCGCGTACAGCAGCACGGAGCGCGTGACGCCCCCGTGCCACCACTGGTCCTGGTCCTCGATGTGCGAGGAGTCCGACCACTTCACGACGGTCAGCCGTACGGTGGCCCGCGCGCCGGGACGTACGACGTCCGAGAGGTCGAACTCGGCGGCGAGGTGGGAGTCCTTGGAGATGCCGACGGACCGCCCGTCCACGTGCACGAGCAGCACGCTCTCGGCGGCTCCGACCTGGAGCACGATCCGCCGCCCGACCCAGTCGGCCGGGACGTCGATCTCACGCTCGTACACGCCCGTCGGATTGGCTGCGGGCGACAGTGGAGGGAATTCTGCATACGGCATACGGACGTTCGTGTACTGCGGAAGGTCGTCCGTATCCTGCATGGTCCATACGCCCGGCACGTATGCGGACGACCAGGCGTCCGCGAGCGGAGCGTCCGGCGCCGCCAGCAGCTGGAAGCGCCAGTCGCCGTCGAGGGACACGGCCTCGGCGCGGCGGTCGACGGCGGACATGGGCAACCGCCCCCAGGAGGTCACCTCGGGTGACTCCCAGGGGCGGAGCGCGATGAGCGGGTCGGTCATCAGCGGATGGCTCCCTTGCCGAGGTCGCCGATGATCTGCTTGGCGCCGACCGCGAACACGATCAGCAGGGGGACGAGGGCGAGGAGCGCGCCGGTCATGACCATTCCGTAGTCGGTGGTGCCGTGGGTGCCGTTGAGCTGGGACAGGGCCACCTGGAGGGTGACGTTGTTCGGGTTGGTGAGGGCGATCAGGGGCCAGGCGTAGTCGTTCCACTGGCCCATGAAGGTGAAGATGCCGAGGAAGGCGAGGCCCGGCCGGACCACGGGGAGCGCCACGTGCCAGTACTGGCGCAGGAAGTTCGCGCCGTCGATGCGGGAGGCGTCGAGGAGTTCGTCGTGGATCGCGCTCTTCATGTACTGGCGCATCCAGAAGATGCCGAACGCGTTGGCCGCCGCCGGCACGATCAGCGCGGTCATCGAGCCGATCCAGCCGAGCTTCGCCATGATCACGAACTGCGGGATGGCCGCGAGCTGCGCCGGCACCATGAAGATGACCATCAGCAGCGCGAACAGCACGTTCTTGCCGGGGAATTGGAACTTGGCGAAGACGAACGCGGCCAGCGAGTCGAAGAACAGGACCAGGAAGGTCACCGACCCCGCCACGAGTACCGAGTTGAACATCGAGCCGAAGAAGTCGATGTTGTCGAAGAGGCTGCGCACGTTCTCCAGGAAGTGGGTGCCCGGCAGCAGCTTCGGCGGGTAGGAGAAGATCTCCGACGAGGTGTGCGTCGACATGATCACGGCCCAGTAGAACGGGAAGGCCGAGAGCAACACGCCCAGGATCAGGGAGACATGGAGGGCGACGCCGCGGCTCCGGGTGCCCCGGATCGCCTTCGGTCGCCGTGTGCCTTGGAAGAATGCCATGGTGACCGGCTCCCTAGTCTTCGCCCCGGCGCTGCACCAGGCGCCAGTTGACGATGGAGAAGATGATGACGACGAGGAAGATGCCCCAGGCCACGGCGGCGCCGTAACCGAAGTCGTTGTTGTCGAAGGTCTGTTGGAAGAAGTACAGGACCATCGTCTGGCCGGAGTGGCCCGGACCGCCCGCGAACGTCGAGTCGTTGGAGGTGTTCTGGAGCAGTACCTGTGGTTCGGAGAAGCTCTGCAGACCGGTGACCGTCGAGATGATGAGCACGAACAGCAGCACCGGCCGCATCATCGGCAGCGTGATCCGGAAGAAGGTTTGGACCGGTCCAGCGCCGTCCATCCGCGCCGCCTCGTACACCTCGCTCGGGATGGTCTGCAGACCGGCGAGGAAGATGATCGCGTTGTAGCCGGTCCACTGCCAGGTCATCAGCGTCGCGATGGCGATCTTGATGCCCCACGGGGTGTTCAGCCAGGCGATCTGATCGATACCCACCGCCTGCAACAGGGCGTTCACCAGGCCGAAGTTGGTGGAGAACACCGAGCCGAAGACGATCGCGATGGCCACCACCGAGGTGACGTTCGGGAGGAAGTAGGCGAAGCGGTACACGTTCTTGAAGCGGACCGCCGAGTTGAGCATCACGGCCGTGATCATCGCGAGGAAGATCATGGGGAACGTCGCCAGCGCCCAGATGATGAGGGTGTTGCCGATCGAGTTCCAGAAGTCGGTGTCGCTCAGCAGGTACTTGTACTGCGACAGACCCGCCCACTCCATCGAGCCGAGGCCGTCCCAGCGGTGCAGGGAGAGGTAGAACGAGAAGCCGACGGGGATCAACCCGAAGCAGAGGAACAGCAGATAGAACGGGGAGATCGCGGCGTACAGATGCCAGTACTTGCGGAAGCCGTTCTTGGGCCGCGAGGAGGCGGACGAACTGTCCACGGCGGCAGGGGGCTTGTCCAGCGCGGTGGCCATCAGTAGCTCACCCCCAGGTGGTCCGCGATGCGCCGGCACTTGCTCATGGCGTCACTCCAGGCCTTCTTGGGGTCCTTGCCGAGGACACCGACGTTCTTGATCTCGTCCTTGAGGGGCTGCCCGAGCGCGCTGTCGAACGGGCTGTTGTAGGCGACCGTGATCCTCTGCGCGGCCGGCCCGAAGACGTCCATCGTGTCCTGGCCGCCGAAGAACGGGTCCGCCACCCGCACCGTCTTGAGGTCGTACGAGGCGGGAGTGGAGGGGAACAGGCCCGCGTCCACGAACCCCTGGGCCTGGTTGGCCGCGTTCAGGATCCAGGTGATGATCTCGAAGGCTCGCTCGGGCTCCCGGCACGCCTTCGTGATCGACAGGAACGAACCGCCGTTGTTGGCCGGCCGCACCGGCATCTGGGCAACTCGCCATCGCCCCTTGGTCTTTGGTACGCCGGTCTTGATGTCGCTGGTCGCCCAGGAGGCGTTGAGCTGGCTGGGCAGCTTGCCGTCCTGTTCGGCCGAGAGCGCGTCCGGTGTGCCGCTGACCAGATCCGAGACGATCTTGCGCTGCTTGGCCTCCACCGCCAACGCCCAGGCGTTGCGCACGTGTTGCTGGTCGCCGATGAAGTGACGGTCCTTGTCGACGTACCGCTTGGAGCCCTGGTTCACCACGTTCTCGAAGATGCTGTTGACGTCGGTGATCAGTGAGGTCCCGGGAATCCGCTTCCTCAGCTGCTCGCCCGCCGCGAAGAACTTCTCCCAGGTGTTCAACTCCCGTGACACGTCGGCCGGTTCGTACGGCAGACCGGCCTTGCGGAACACGGCGAACTGGTAGAAGTGCGCCACCGGACCGCAGTCGATGGGGAAGCCGACCATGGTGCCGTCGTCGGCGATGCCCTGCTCCCACTTCCACTTCAGGTACTGGCTCTTGTACTTGTCCGCGCCGAGTGTCCTGAGGTCCACGAACTGGTCGGCGTTGGGCAGATAGGACGCCATGTCCTCGCCCTTGAGGCCGGCGATGTCGGGGATGTGGGCCTTGCCCGCCATCGTGGTGATCAGCTTGGACCGGTAGTAGCCGCCGATCTTGATCGCCTGGAGGTCGACCGTACTGTCGTAACGCGCCTTGGCGTTCTTGACGACCGTGTCGCCGAGGCCGCCGTCCCAGTACCACAGGACCATGTTCCGGCCGGTGGAACCGGTCGGTACGGCGCAGCCGGACGTCAGGCCGCCGAGCGCCGTGGCGGCCGTACCGGCCAGGCCCGCACGGAGCAGGCCTCTTCGTGAGAGCCGCACAGCTCCCACCGCCTTTCGGATCTGTTCGATCTGTTCGGGTCGTGCATACGAGGGACTCAAGTGGGGGGACTTACAAGGAACTTGCGAGGGACTTGCGAGGTGGGGGAGCTACTCCCGTGCGGGGGGAGTGACGGGCGCGTACGTGACGGGCGGGCCGGGGTCCGCCGGGATCCTGTCGACGAGGAAGCCGTATGCACGCCGCAGTTCCGGATCGCGGACTGTATGCAGCCAACGGTCGACGCCGTACCAGCCGGGTGCCGCCAGCGCGCCGCCGTGGTGCTGGACGGACAGCCCGGCCGCGAGCACCGCGAACCGCAGCCGTTCCTCCAACGGCCAGCCGCCGAGCGAGGCCGCGACGAAACTCGCGCCGAACACGTCACCGGCGCCCGTCGCGTCCAGGACGTCGACGGCCAGCGCCGGGACCTCCGCGTACTCGCCGGTCGTCTGGTCGACGGCGATCGCCCCGTCCCCGCCCCGCGTGATCACCGCGACCGGCACCAGTTCGGTGAGGATGCCGAGCGCCGCGACCGCGCTGTCGGTGCGGGTGTAGGCCATCGCCTCGGCCTCGTTCGGGAGGAAGGCGTGGCACAGGGCGAGCTGGTCGAGCAGCTCGCGGGACCACTGCTCGGTGGGGTCCCAGCCGACGTCCGCGAAGATCTGCGTGCCGTTCGCCGAGGCCTTGCCGAGCCACGCGCGCGGCTCGGCCTCCAGGTGCACCAGCGCCGTCCGCGCCTCGGGCGGGTCGCCCATCAGCACATCCTGGGAGTACGGCGGTTCCTGGCCGTGGGTGACCAGCGCCCGGTCGTCGCCGTGGGCGAGCGAGACGGTGACGGGGGTGTGCCAGCCGTTCGCGGTGCGGGACAGGGAGAGGTCGACGCCCTCCTGGCCTGCGAGAACCTCATGGCAGTACGCGCCGTAGAAGTCGTCGCCGAAGACCGTGGCCAGCGAGGTCCGCAGGCCGAAGCGGGACGCGGCGACCGCGAGGTTCGCGATGCCGCCGGGGCCGCAGCCCATGCCGCCGGTCCAGATCTCCTCGCCCGGCATCGGCGGCTGCGGCAGACCCGTGAGCACGAGGTCGTAGAAGAGCAGCCCGGTCAGCAGCACATCGGGCCGGGGGTCGTCCACGCGCGCATCCTCTCGTCGGCACGTCGTCTGGAGAGTCGTCAAAACTCTTCATTTCGGTGACCGGAATCGTGCGCTGCTCGACGAGATTGGTCAATACCCAAGCAGAACTGAGCATAGAAATGATTGAAGATGACGAGTAGTGTTCGCGACGTGCTGGCAGAACGACGACATCAACTCATCCTGCGGGCCCTGCGCTCAGGGGGTCCCGCGGCCGTGACCGATCTCTCCGAGCAGCTGGGTGTGAGCCCCGCCACTATCAGGCGTGATCTGCTCAAACTGGAGGAGGACGGACTGCTCACGCGTGTCCACGGCGGTGCCGTGGCCGACGAGGGCGACCAGCCCTTCGCCGAGGTCGCCGAGGTGCGGGTGGCCGAGAAGGACGCGATAGCCGCGCGCGCCGCGGCGATGGTCGCGGACGGCCAGTCGGTCCTCCTCGACATCGGCACCACCGCCTACCGGCTGGCCCGCCAGCTGCACGGCCGCCGGCTCACCGTGATCACCAGCAACCTCGTGGTCTACGAGGAGCTGGCCGACGACGAGGGCATCGAACTGGTGCTGCTCGGCGGCATGGTCCGGCGCGAGTACCGCTCCCTGGTGGGCTTCCTCACCGAGGACAACCTGCGCCAGCTGCACGCCGACTGGCTCTTCCTCGGCACCAGCGGAGTGCGGCCCGGCGGCCAGGTGATGGACACGACGGTCGTCGAGGTGCCGGTGAAACGGGCCATGATCAAGGCCGCCGACAAGGTCGTGCTGCTCGCCGACGCGCAGAAGTTCCCGGGGACGGGGATGGCGAAGGTGTGCGGTCCCGAGGACCTGGACGCGGTGGTGACGAACGCCCCGGTCGACCCGGTGACCCGTTCCTCCCTGGAGGAAGCGGGCGTCGAGGTCGTCGTGGCAGGAAAGGTGAAAGCGTGAAGCTGACGATTCTGGGCGGCGGCGGGTTCCGGGTGCCGCTCGTGTACGGGGCACTCCTGACCGACCGCGGCGAGGGCCGGGTCACCGAGGTGGTGCTGCACGATCTCGACGACAGTCGACTGTATGCGGTCGCCCGTGTACTGGCCGAACAGGCCGCCACCGTGCCCGACGCCCCCACCGTCACCGCCACCACGGACCTCGACGAGGCCTTGCGCGGCGCCGACTTCATCTTCTCCGCGATCCGCGTCGGCGGCCTGGAGGGACGGGCGAACGACGAGCGGGTGGCCCTCGCGCAGGGCGTCCTCGGCCAGGAGACGGTCGGCGCCGGCGGTATTGCCTATGGTCTACGAACCGTGCCCGTCGCCGTCGACATCGCGCAACGCGTGGCCCGCCTCGCCCCCGACGCCTGGGTCATCAACTTCACCAACCCGGCGGGCCTGGTCACCGAGGCCATGTCCCGCCACCTCGGCGACCGCGTCATCGGCATCTGCGACTCCCCGGTCGGCCTCGGCCGCCGTATCGCCACGGTGCTCGGCGCGAACCCGCGCGAGGCGTTCATCGACTACGTCGGCCTCAACCACCTCGGCTGGGTCCGCGGTCTGCGCGTCGCCGGCCGCGACGAACTCCCGCGCCTGCTCGCCGACCCGGACCTGCTCGGCTCCTTCGAGGAGGGCAAGCTCTTCGGCACCGACTGGCTCCAGTCGCTCGGCGCGATCCCGAACGAGTACCTGCACTACTACTACTTCAACCGCGAGACCGTCCGCGCCTACAGCGAGGTCGAGAAGACCCGCGGCGCGTTCCTGCGCGACCAACAGGCCCAGTTCTACGACGAGATGAAGCGCCCCGACACGGCCGCGCTGACCGCCTGGGACCGCACCCGCGCCGAGCGCGAGGCGACCTACATGGCGGAGAACCGCGAGACCGCCGGCGCCGGCGAACGCGACGCCGACGACCTCTCCGGCGGCTACGAGAAGGTCGCCCTCGCCCTGATGCGGGCCATCGCCCGCGACGAACGCACCACCCTGATCCTCAACGTGCGCAACCAGGGCGCGCTGTCCGTCCTCGACACGGACGCCGTCATCGAGGTGCCGTGCCTGGTCGACGCCAACGGCGCCCACCCCGTCGCGGTCGCCCCGCTGCCCGATCACGCCACCGGCCTGGTCTGCGCGGTCAAGGGCGTCGAACGCGAGGTCCTCGCGGCGGCCGAGAACGGCTCCCGTACGACCGCGGTGAAGGCCTTCGCGCTGCACCCGCTGGTCGACTCGGTGAACGTCGCGCGCCGACTGGTCGAGGGCTACACCGAGGTCCACCCGGGTCTGGCGTACCTTAAGTAGGCACTCTTCAGTAAGCGCTTTCCCCAAGTTCATGACAGCAGCCCGAGTTCGCGACCGCACCCCGAGTCCTCCGCAGCGAGTTCTCGACAGCTCCCCAAGTTCTCAGCAGCTCCCTGGTTCCCTGGAGACCTCCCATGCACGACGAACGCAGCCGGATCGAGGAGCGCGTCCAGCGCGCCCATGACCAGCGCATCAAGCCGGCGATCTACGCGGCCACCGCGCCCTTCACGGTCGAGGCCTGGCAGGCCCCCGGTGAGCCGGTCCCCTTCGAGGAGGCCGCGGCGGCGCCGTACGCGCCGTTCGCGATGGACACACCGTGGGGTCCGCCCTGGGGCACCACCTGGTTCCGGATGCGCGGGCAGGTGCCGGAGGAGTGGGCCGGGAAGCGCGTCGAGGCCGTCATCGACCTCGGCTTCACGGGCGACTGGCCCGGCAACCAGGCCGAGGCCCTGGTCCACCTCGCGGACGGGACGCCGCTGAAGGCCGTCAACCCGCTCAACCAGTACGTGGCGATCGCCAACCCGGCGACCGGCGGCGAGGTGATCGACTACCTGGTCGAGGCGGCCTCCAACCCCGACATCCTCGCCAACAACTTCTCCGAGCCGACACCCCTCGGTGATGTACTGACGGCAGGCGACCGTCCACTGTATACATTCCGCCGCGCCGACCTCGCCGTCCTCGACGAGGAGGTCTTCCACCTCGACCTCGACGTCCAGGTGCTGCGCGAACTGATGCTGGAACTGGGCGAGCACGACCCCCGCCGGCACGAGATCATGCATGCGCTCGACCGAGCCCTGGACCTCCTCGACCTGGACGACGTCGCCGGTACGGCCGCCGACGTACGGGCCGCGCTCAAGCCGGTGCTCTCCAAGCCCGCCAACGCCAGCGCGCATGTCATCTCCGGTGTCGGGCACGCGCACATCGACTCGGCGTGGCTGTGGCCGATCCGCGAGACCAAGCGCAAGACGTCCCGCACCTTCTCGAACGTGACGTCCCTGGCCGACGAGTACGAGGACTTCATCTTCGCCTGCTCGCAGGCCCAGCAGTACGAGTGGGTGCGCGACAACTACCCGCAGGTGTGGGCCCGCATCCAGGAGTCCGTCAAGCGCGGTCAGTGGGCGCCGGTCGGCGGCATGTGGGTCGAGTCCGACGGCAATCTGCCCGGCGGCGAGGCCATCGCCCGCCAACTCGTGCACGGCAAGCGGTTCTTCATCGAGCACTTCGGCGTCGAGACCAAGGGCGTGTGGCTGCCCGACTCCTTCGGCTACAACGCGGCCTACCCGCAGCTCGCCAAGCTCGCCGGCAACGAGTGGTTCCTCACCCAGAAGATCTCCTGGAACCAGACCAACAAGTTCCCCCACCACACCTTCTGGTGGGAGGGCATCGACGGCACCCGCATCTTCACCCACTTCCCGCCGGTCGACACCTACAACGCCCGCTTCAGCGGCGAGGAGATGTCCCGCGCGGTCCGCAACTACCAGGAGAAGGGCAACGCCACCCGCTCCCTGGCCCCGTTCGGCTGGGGCGACGGCGGTGGCGGTCCGACCCGCGAGATCATGGAACGGGCGCGCAGGCTCGCCGACTTGGAGGGTTCACCGAAGGTCGTCGTCGAGCACCCCGACGAGTTCTTCGCCAAGGCCCGCGCGGAGTACCCGGACGCTCCCGTCTGGGTCGGCGAGCTCTATCTCGAACTCCACCGCGCCACGTACACCTCCCAGGCCCGCACCAAGCAGGGCAACCGGCGCAGCGAACACAAGCTGCGCGAGGCCGAGTTGTGGGCGACCACCGCCGCGCTGCACGCACCGGGCTACGTGTACCCGTACGAGAAGCTCGACAAGCTGTGGAAGACCGTGCTGCTGCACCAGTTCCACGACATCCTGCCGGGCTCCTCGATCGCCTGGGTGCACCGCGAGGCCGAGGCCGAATACGCCCGTGTGGCAACGGAGTTGGAGGAGCTGACGGCAACGGCCGTGGCCGCGCTGGGCGGCGGCGGTACCCGCGTCTTCAACACCAGCCCCTTCGACCGCGCCGAGGTCATCCGCACGGCGACCGGCGTCCCGATGTACGCGACGGTCCCCGCCAACGGCACCGCCCCGCTGGCCGCCGAGTACGTCCCGCAGGCGGTGACCGTCACCGACCGCGTCCTCGACAACGGCATCGTCCGCGTCGAACTCGCCGACGACGGCACCCTCGCCTCCGTGCGCGACCTGCGCCACGGCGGCCGTGAAGTCCTCGCGGACCAGGGCAACTTGCTGCGTCTGCACACCGACCTCCCGAACTACTGGGACGCCTGGGACGTCGACAAGCACTACAAGAACCGCTTCACCGACCTCCTCGACGCCGACTCGATCACCGTCGTCGAGCAGGACCCGTTGCTCGGCGCGATCCGCGTGGAACGGTCCTTCGGCAAGGGCTCGAAGATCGTCCAGACGATCACCGTCCGCGCGGGCAGCGCCCGGATCGACTTCGAGACCGACATCGACTGGCACGAGGCCGAGAAGTTCCTCAAGGCCGGTTTCCCGGTGGACATCCGGGCGGCGCACTCCTCCGCCGAGATCCAGTTCGGCCACATCCAGCGGCCCACGCACACCAACACCAGCTGGGAGGCGGCCCGTTTCGAGGTCTCCGGCCACCGCTGGGTGCACCTCGCCGAGCCCGGCTACGGCGTCGCCGTCATCAACGACTCGACGTACGGCCACGACGTCTCCCGCACGGTCCGCGAGGACGGCGGTACGACGACCACGGTCCGCCTGAGCCTGGTGCGCGCCCCGCGCATCCCGGACCCGGGCGCCGACCAGGGCAGGCACCGCTTCGTGTACTCGCTGCTGCCCGGCGCGAGCATCGAGGACGCCGTCGCCGAGGGCTACGCCCTCAACCTCCCGCTGCGGGTGGCCGATTCGGGCGGCGCCCCGGAGCCGGTCGTCTCCGTCGACGGCGACGGCATCACCATCGAGGCGGTCAAGCTCGCCGACGACGAGTCGGGCGACGTCGTGGTCCGCCTCTACGAATCGAGCGGTGGCCGTGCCCAGGGCTTCCTGCGCACGGGCTTCCCCCTCGCCGGCGCGCGGATCACCGACCTGCTGGAGCGCCCGTTGGCGGACGAGGTCTCTGTCGACGGCGATTCGGTCGCCGTCGCCCTGCGGCCCTTCCAGATCCTGACGCTCCGTCTGGAACGTGCCGGCGCGGGCGAGTAGACACACCGAGGCGGCCGGCCCCCACGGGGGACCGGCCGCCAGGGGTGGGGGTCGTCAGCCGGTGAAACCGGCTGTGATGGATGTGAACTGCCAGGTGTTCTGGCTGATGCCGGAGCAGTTGCTCACCACTCCGCCACCGGCGCACCCGCGGTCGCGGTTGACCGACCAGAAGGCGAGCCGGGCGATGTGGTGCGAGTTCGACCAGTCACGGATCTGCGTCCAGATGGCGGGAGTTGTGGTCTCCGACTGGTCCGACAGACCGTTCATGCCCGAGATGCCGATGTGCGAGTAGGCCGTCGCGTCGTCCCACCCGAAGGTGGACTTCAGCTTGGTCTTCAGGCCCTCGGCCGCGGCGACCGTGTTGCCGTACATGTCGGCGCCGCCCCCGAAGTCGAACGGCATGATGGTGAAGACGTCGATGCCGGCGTTGAGCGACTGCGCCTGCTCGATGAGCCGGTTGCCGTAGTACGTCGGGCCGGTCGTCGAGGTGCCGAAGGTGACGATCGTGCGCAGGCCCGGGTTGTTGGCCTTGACGGTCTTCAGCGCGGTCAGGATCTTCGCCTGGACGGCCTCGTTCTCGAACTCGTCCGAGTTCTCGATGTCCATGTCGATCGCCTTGAGGCCGTAGGCGGTGATCACCTTCTGCAGGGCCCCGGCGAGGGCGCTCGCGGAGGAGCAGTTGGCGCCGAGCTTGCTGCCCGACCAGCCGCCGAACGACGGCACGATGTCACCGCCGGCCGCACGGATCTGGTTGATGGCGGTCTGGTCGACGCCACCGGTCAGCGGCCGGCTGCCGTCCCAACTCGGGTTGCAGCCACCGGAGTCGAGCACGAACGCCATCGTGAACCACTTGATGCCGGTCGCGCTCATCACCGTGCTCGGGGCCGGCGGATCGCCCCAGCCCTCGTAGAGATACGGCGCGGCCTGGGTGAAGCCGGTGCCACCGCCGGTGCCGGCACTCGTCGTGACGCTCACCGCGCCCGAGGCCGCCGAACTGTTCCCGGCCGCGTCACGCGCCTTCACGGTGAACGTGTAGGCGGTACTGGCCGCGAGCCCGGTGACCGTGCCGCTCGTACCGGAGACGCTGAGGACCTGGTTCGAACCGCTGTAGATGTCGTACGCAGTGACGCCCACGTTGTCCGTCGAGGCGCCCCACGACAGGGACACGGTCGACGAGGTCTTGGCCGTGGAGGTCAGGCCGGTCGGCGCGGTCGGGGCCTGGGTGTCGCCACCGCCGCCACCGCCCGGGCCGTCGAGGCTGATGTCGTCCGCGTAGTAGGTGCCCTGCGCGTACCAGCCGTGGACGTAGATGGTGGCGCTGGTCTGCGAGGCGGTGGTGGTGAAGGACGTCGTCAGCTGGCTGTACGCCGACGGGGACGAAGTCCACGTCGAGGAACCGCCGTTGACACCGAGGTAGACATAACTGCCGCGCACCCAGCCGCTGAGCGAGTACGTCGTGCTCGGCTGCACGGCGACCGTCTGGGAGCACTGTGCGGTGTCGCTCGAACTCACCGCGCCCGCAAGGGCTTTGGAGCCGCCGTGCGCGGGCGTGGAGACGACCGAGCCGAGGTTTCCGGAGCAGGACCAGGGGGAGAGACTGCCCGACTCGAAGCCGGGGTTGGTCAGGACGTTGGCAGCCTCCGCCGTACCGGGCAGCGCGATCGCCCCGGCCATGGCCAGGGCGGCGGTACCGAGCAGGGCGAGGAGTCGATGTCTGGAGCGTCTGAGTGTGTCGCGCACGCGATCTCCCTGAAGTAATGGGGGTGTTCGGGAGTGCAAGAGGGTGCGCAACCAAGTTGGTATGGACCAATCGCGGTGTCAAGGTGCGACGCCATGATTGGTCCATACCGGTATGAAGTTGTGGTCCAGGCCCGCCAGTCAGGCGCGCGCGGCCGCCCGGCTGCCCGACTCGGAGGTCTCCGTCGCCGTCTCCACCGCGTCCTGAGCGGGTGCGGGCGCTGCCGCCGGGAGCAGGGGCTCCGACTCCTCCGCGCGCTGGTGCGGGAGCGACACCGGACGCAGCTGCCGCGGGCCGGACACCACCGCGTAGTCCGCGCCCAGGAACGGCGGCTCCATCGTGCCCGGGTCCTCGCCGAGCGCCAACTGCACTGCCGCCCAAGGGGCGTTGACCCCGCACAGCGACAGCTGGTGCAGTCCGCCCGCGGGGCGGGTGTTGACGTCCATGAGCACCGGCTGGTCGCCGAACATGCGGAACTGGATGTTGGACAGGTAGTGCAGTCCGAAGCCCTCGGCGATCCGGCGGGCCGGCTCCAGCCACTGCTCGTGCAGGGTGAAACCGCGACGGCGGCCGTTCTTCGTGCGGCCCACGGCGAGGCGAATCAGGTTGTCGGGACCGGTCAGGCAGTCCACCGACACCTCCGGCTCCTCCAGGCGCGGCATGACCAGCCAGTCGACCTGCTCGTCGGCCTGCTCCAGCGCCTCGACGACCGTGTCGAGCGGGACGTAGGGGCTCGGGAAGCCGTTGAGGTGCATGAGTGAGAAGGGGGCGCGCGTGATCACACGGAAGCCCACCCCGCCCGCGCCGGACGCCGGCTTGAAGCACGCCTTGTGTCCGGCGGCCTCCAACTCCTCGACGGCGGCGACGAGTTCGGGCGCCGTGCGCACCCGCCACCACGGCGGTACGGGCACGCCGATCGCCTGGACGGCCTCGTACGCGATCACCTTGTCGTGGAAGACGGCGACGGCCTCGGGGGTCGGCGCCAGCAGCGCCGTGCCCACCGCCGCGAAGTCCGCGCGGTGCGCCACGATCTCCGACTGGTGCAGCCGGGGCACGAACACGTCGATGCCGCGGCGGGCGCACTGGTCGAGGGCGTACTCGACGTAGGCGGCCGGGGACAGGCCCTCGGGTTCCATGTCGGCGGTGTCGGCGGCGGCCAGTACGGGGGAGTCGGCGTCGCCGTGCGTGGCATGGATCTCGACGGCCCGGTCGCTGGGATTTCTCCGCAGCTGATCCATGAAGAACACGTTCTCCGCGTACGTGCGGTTGAGCCAGACGCGTACGCGAGAGACCATGCAGGGCCGTCCTTTCGGGTTCACGGGCACGGCGGAGCGAGGCCGTGCCCGGCCAGGGTGGTTGGAGGTACACCAAACCGCCCTCGGCGAAGGGGCGTTCGTGACGGTGGTGTTGGGGCGATCATACGGCGTTCGAAGGGTGCCGCGTGCAACGCCCATGTTACGGATTCCCCGATGGTGCCCACCCGCCGTGTGAACTCCCCTCGCGGCCCCGCTCTGACCGCCTCGTATGCCCCGGCCGTCTTGTCGCGGAACGGCGGCGTGTGATCTCGTGGACTCATTCGCGGGTACGGAGGGGGCGAGGGTGGAGTCGACGGCCGGCGGTGCCGGACAGCTGCTGGCCATCAGCGACCTGCACATCGGGTACGCCGAGAACCGCGCCCTGGTGAAGAACATGCGGCCCGTCACGGACGACGACTGGCTGATCGTGGCCGGTGACATCGCCGAGACCGTGGCCGACATCAGCTGGGTCCTCGAACTCCTCGCCGGCCGCTTCCGCAAGGTCCTGTGGGCCCCCGGAAACCACGAACTGTGGACCCACCCCAAGGACCCCGTCACCCTGCGCGGCGTCGCCCGCTACGACCATCTCGTCGCCCTGTGCCGGGAGTTGGGCGTCGTCACGCCCGAGGACCCCTACCCCGTCTGGGAGGGCCCCGGCGGCCCCGTGGTCGTAGCGCCGCTCTTCCTGCTCTACGACTACTCGTTCCTCCCGGCCGGCTGCTCGACCAAGGACGAGGGACTGACGTACGCGCACGGCACCGGCATCGTCTGCAACGACGAGTTCCTGCTGCACCCCGATCCCTACCCCAGCCGCGAGGCGTGGTGCCGGGCCCGGGTCGCCGCGACCGAACGCCGGCTCACCGAGATCCCCGACACCCTCCCCACGGTCCTGATCAACCACTACCCCCTGGACCGGCACCCCACCGAGGTCCTCTGGTACCCCGAGTTCGCCATGTGGTGCGGCACCACCCTGACCGCCGACTGGCACCGCAGATTCCGCGTGGACACCATGGTCTACGGCCATCTCCACATCCCGCGGACCACCCACCACGAGGGCGTCCGCTTCGAAGAGGTGTCCGTGGGATACCCCCGCGAGTGGCAGAAGCGCCCGGAACCCCCGGGCCGACTGCGCCGCATCCTGCCGATGGAGGTCGGAACCGGTGATCGAGGAACTGCTTCCGGACTCCGTGGTGACCGTGGAGACACACGGTGACGAAGGGCTTCAGGACGCCCCGCTGTACCCCGAGGAAGAGGCCCGCGTGGCCCGCGCGGTGCCCAAGCGCCGCCGCGAGTTCACCGCCGTCCGGGCCTGCGCCCGGCGCGCGATGGAGAAGCTCGGCGTGCCCCCGCAGCCGATCCTGCCCGGCGCCCACGGCGCACCGGCCTGGCCCGCCGGAGTCATCGGCAGCATGACCCACTGCGACGGCTACTGCGCCGCCGTACTGGCCCGCGCCGGCGACCTCGCCTCGCTCGGCATCGACGCCGAACCCCACGCACCGCTCCCGGACGGCGTCCTCACCGCCGTCTCCCTGCCCGCCGAACAGGGACGCCTGGCACGCCTGACGGCGGAGCGGCCCACCGTGCACTGGGACCGGCTCCTGTTCAGCGCCAAGGAGTCCGTCTACAAGGCGTGGTTCCCCCTCACCGGCAAGTGGCTGGACTTCTCCGAGGCGGACATCGAGATCTTCACGGACCCGGGCGAGGAAGTGCGCGGCGGTCTCCGCGCCCGCCTCCTCGTCCCCGGCCCGGTCGTCGACGGCGAGCGCCTCGACGTCTTCGAGGGCCGCTGGACCGTCGGACGCGGACTGGTCGCCACGGCCATCACGGTCCCGCATCCCCTAACTCCCCTCACCCCTCCGGGCACCAGCTCTCCAGCAGCCTGAAGAACGCCTCCTCGTTGCCCGCGAGCCCGGCGTCCGTCAACGCCTGGTCCGCCTCGGCCAGTACCGAAGGCGGGACGAGGACGGGGCGAGGGGCGCCCGGTGGGCCGTCGAAGGCTGCTCGGACCGTGTGCAGCAGCCGGAGATAGGCCTGGACGGCGGCGCGCTCGCGGTCGGTCATCACTGCGGTCTGCATAGGACGGCTCTCCCCTGGTCGGCTTCATGCGCCTCCGCACGGCGGCGGCACGACTCCAGCTTGCCGGGTGCCACTGACAATGCCGTTGTGCCGGGCGTCGGTTCGCCCGCTTAGCGGAGGCGAAACGTCCTCGAAATCCCCGGTGGTACAGCGGCCCTACGCTGGAGGGAAGGGCTTTCGGCCGACTGCGGGCGGCCAGGTGAACGGGAGGCGAGTGCGTGGAGGACGTCCCGGCACGGCGCCCGGCGCGCGCCGCACGACTGCGCTCGGTGGGCGCCGGAGAACTGGAGCTGCAGTACCGCGTCGTGCACGGATACCGCCGCGCCTTCCGCATGGCGGGCCAGGGCCCGGCGCTGGTCCTCATCCACGGCATCGGCGACTCCTCCGCCACCTGGACCGACCTCATCCCCGACCTCGCCCGCACCCACACGGTGATCGCCCCCGACCTCCTCGGCCACGGCGCCTCCGACAAACCGCGGGCCGACTACTCGGTCGCCGCCTACGCGAACGGCGTCCGCGATCTGCTCACCACGCTCGGCATCGAGTCCGCGACCCTGCTCGGCCACTCGCTGGGCGGGGGAGTGGCGATGCAGTTCGCCTACCAGTTCCCCGAGCGCACCGAACGCCTCGTCCTGGTCAGCGCGGGCGGTGTGGGCCGCGAGGTCAATCCGGTGCTACGGCTCGTCTCGCTCCCAGGATCCCATCTCGCCCTGTCCGCACTGCGGTTGCCCGGCATGCGGCTACAAGTGGGCCTCACGGTGGGGCTGTTGCGGCTCCTCGACACCGACCTCGGCCGGGACGCGCCCGAACTGCTCACCCTCGTCGACGCGTTGCCCGACGAGACCGCACGCAACGCCTTCATCCGCACCCTGCGCGCGGTCGTCGACTGGCGCGGCCAGGTGGTCACCATGCTCGACCGCTGCTACCTGACCGAGGGCATGCCGACCATGCTGCTGTGGGGCGACCGGGACAGCGTGGTGCCGGTCCGGCACGCGTACGGCGCCCACGAGGCCATGCCGGGCAGCCGGTTGGAGATCTTCGAGGGCGCGGGACACTTCCCGTTCCACAGCGACCCGGCACGGTTCCTCACCCTGGTCGAGGAGTTCACCGGCACCACCACCCCCGCCCACTGGAGCCGCGAGCACTGGCGCGACCTCCTGTGCGAGGGCCGCCCCGGCGTCACGGCCCAGGGCGAAGCGACGGAACGGGACCTACGGGAGGCGAGCGAACGCAGCGCCACGTGACCGACCGGCCGCCCGGTGAACAGGAAGGTGACTGGTCGTCACTTACTAGCTGCGCGGCCCCGGATACCCCAGCGACGCCTCGATGCGCCCCGCCAGATGGTCGTGCTGGGCGGGCCCCCTGAGGGACGAACCGGCCAGCCACGTACGGCACTTGCTGGCCAGCAGCAGGCCGAAGCTCTCGGCCTCCCGCTCGTCGGCACGCTCGAACCCGCTGCGGGCGGCCACGTTGAGGACGGTCGCGCGCAGCGCCGCCTCGTCGACGGCGTCGGTCAGGAGCCGGGTGGCCACCGCGGCGCCCTCCAGGTGCGGGCCGCAGTGGCCGGCCTTCATGTGCCACAGCTCGTGGCCCAGGATCACCAACTGGTGGTCGGGGGCGGTGCGTTCCTCGATCACGACGAGGTCCTGGTCGGCCATGTCGAGCCACAGTCCGCTGGCGGTGCCGGCCGGGAAGGCGGCCGTACGGAACTGGACCGGGCGGCCCCGGCGGCGGCTCATCGCGTCGCACAGCGCGGCATACAGGTCGTGGGGGCGTGCGGGTGCGCCGAGGCTCAGTTCCGCGACCAACTCGCCGCACAGGCGGCGCATCTGCCGTCCGATGCCCACAGTTCTCCCCCGGATCACGACTCGGGCCGCTTCACGCTCTCCAGGAGCATGTCCAGCCACTCGGCGACCTTGTCGCGGTGCTGGTCGGTGGGCAACTGCGCGGCCCGCCAGGCGATTCCGCGTACTCCGTGGTCCTGGAGCAGCCGCTCCAGCGGGTCCTCCGCGGCCGAGGCCGCCGCCCGCTCACGGTCCGCGAGCTTCTGCAACAGCTCCTGCTCGGTGCGCTGGAGAGCGCCCGCGAGGGCCTCGGAGTCCTCGGCCGTGAGGAATCCGGCGTGCACGCGGAAGAAGCGCTGGAGGGCGTCGCAGTGCTCCATGGTGGGGCGCCGGTCGCCGTTGATGAGCGCGCCCGCCTGCTGGCGGGACATGCCCGCGCCGTCGGCGATCTCCTGCTGCGTGTACTTGCGCCCATTGGGCTTGAGTCTGGTGCGGCGCAACAGGTCGAGGCGTTGCAGGAACCGGGCCTGCACATCGGGCTCGCCCGCGGGACGGCCGCTCAGCAGCGCTCTGACCACGGGCTCCGGGACGCCGCAGGCGACGGACAGCCGGCCGATGTGGACGACCTCGGCCTGGGGCACGTCGAGCCGTCCGGCGAGCGCGGTGACGCGGTCGACGACGGCGGGCAGCAGAGCGGTCGCCGTCGTGCCCGGTACCTCGAAGCCATCCGACACCGACAGATCTCCTATACGTCTACGTCTCTCACAGGCTTCTCACAAACGGGGGCCGTGAACATCCCGGAGAGTAGCGGTTGGTTCGAACTCGCATCCAGGTCTCGCCACAACTGTGGCCAATTTCAGCCGTCAACAAGCATGAAATGCCACGATAGTTGACACGACTCGCGTCGGGGCACCAGGATCAAGGCGCCGCGAGAAGGCCGCATAGGCAAGAGGGGTGACCTCCCGATGGCGTATCAGGCAGGTGGGCAGCGGTCCGCGCCGCGGCCCGTCCCCGAGAGTCCCGAGGCCCAGGCGTATCTCCTGGACTACGCCGCGCTGTTGGAGGCCGTCACTTTTCCCTCCGTCGTCATGGACCACCGCTGGGACGTGGTGTTGACCAACGGCGCGTTCAAGTCACTTTTCCGGACGGTCGGCCCGCATCCGACGGCGATGCCGGGTGACAACTTCCTTCGCTTCGTGCTCTTCCACCCCGACGCGAGCACCGTTCTCGGTGAGCACGAGTCGAGTTGGTGCCTGCCGATGCTGGCCCACTTCGCCGCCGCCGTGGAGAGCCACGGACATGACCACGGCCTGCAGGCGATCCGCCGTGACATCGCCCAGGACCCGATCATGGAGGCCGCCTACCGCCAGGGCCTGCCGCACTGGATCCGCGCGGTCGGCGAGGAGGCCGTCGAGCACGACGGCGCGGTCCGCCCGGTGCTGCACCCCGACCCGCGCTGGGGTGCCACGGTCTGCCGAGTCGTCGGCGAGACCCCCAAGACCCTTGAGAACATGGGCTATACGCGTCTGACACTGGTCCTGCGCGAGGCCCGCCGCGTTCCACCGCCCAGGGCCCACCGGGCGGGCCGCGGCGCCGGACACCTGAGGGTGGTCCCCGCGGCCGAGTGAGTGCCGGCTGCTCCGCCTGTGCCGGGGATGCCTCAACTCGGCGCACGGATAAGCGAGTTCGGTCACCGCTCCGCCATGACCAGCACCAACGGCACCCCGTCGCACGGCACCAGCCGCGCCCCCCGCGCATACCCCGCCCGGCCCGCCGCCAGCGCCTCGGCGAAGTCCGGACCCTTGCTCAGCGAACCGACCAGGTGCCGGGGATCGGTGGACGCGGCCACCCGGCCCCGCGCGTTCACCAGCCGTGCCGGGCACGGCAGTTGGTGCAGCATCGGCATCACGGCCGCCTCGAAATGCCGTAGATACACGTCCGCCGCGGCCACCCCGGCGAACCGCCCCTCCACCTCGACCGGCGCGGACAGGGTGAGGCTGTACTCGTCCGAGCAGAGATAGTCGACGTACGGTCCGGCGACCGCCCGCTCCCCGGTGTCGCGGGGCAGCGCGAACCAGTCCCAGTGCGTGTAGTCGGCGTACGCCGAGTGCTCGGGATCGAGGTCGAGCAGCAGCGGTCGTATGCCGCCGTCGGAGGTGGACTGCCACCACTCCAGCCATGCCGGTACGTCGCTCAGCAGGCCCGGCGCGGCGACGAAACCGACGCCGGACACCAACTCGTGCCGGGCGAGCCGGAGATGGAGGCCCGGGCGCAGGGCGGCGAGGTCCACGGTCGCCGGGCGGCGGCCCTGTGCGGCCACCTTGGCGAGCAGCGCCGTCGTGTCGGCGCGGGTGGCGGCCACCGCGTCGAACACGGACTCCAGAGCCGAGCGGACCCCGGCCGCGACGGACTGCTCGGGTGCCGTGGCCGGTGTTGCCGTCGCGAGGCTCATGCGTGCCCTCCAGCAGACGGGGAGCGGACGCGGTGACAGTTACAGGGCCAGCCGCTCGGCGATGAGCCGCGCCGTCGATTCCTGCACGCACCGCTCGGCCAACTCCCTGGCCGAATCGTGGGCCCCATCTTGCACGGCCGAGATTACGGAGCGGTGACGGGCTGCGGCTTCTTCACGATATTCGTCATTCCCGAGCACGAGACACAGTAGAGCGCCGACCTCGGTCTGCAACGCGACCTGTTCGCGGGTGAGTCGGGCCGACTGCGCGGCGGCGGCCAGCTCGACATGGAACCGGCCGTACACCCGGCCGCGTGCCGCCGCGCCCTCGGCGTGCGTCAACTCCTCGGCCGTACGCCGGAGTTGGACCAGGTCCTCCGGCTCGGTGCGCTGGGCGGCGAGCCGGGCCGCGGTGCCCGACAGGGCCGCCCAGTGGTCGCCGAGGTCACGCAGCTCCTCGGTGCTCCAGCCGCGCAGCCTGACCTTCAGCCGCTCCTCGCCGGGCACTTCGGGCAGTGACACGAAGCTGCCGCCGCCGCGCCCTCGGCGGGTGGTGACCAGCCCCTGCTGGCGCAGCGCCATGAGCGCCTCCCGCAGGGTCACCGTGGACACCCCGAGCTGCCCGGCGAGCTCGCTCTCGCCCGGCAGCTGCTCGCCTTCGGCGAGCAGCCCGAGTTCGATGGCGTCCCCGAGCCTGCCGACGACGGCGTCGACCCGCGCCCGGTTGTCGACCGGGGCGAAGACGGCCTTTCGGGCGCCGCCGTTCATGTGCTGCTGCTGGTTCACGGTCACCACCTTGCACGTTGACTCAAGCTTTACCCTAAGGGGGTCTTGAGATTTGAACTATGAGTTCATATGTTTCCGTGCAACGTTACAGAGCACCAGAAAGGTTCCCGCCCATGGAGGGGATTGCGATCCGGCTGCGGGATCTGCGGAAATCGTTCGGGGACACGACCGCCGTGGCCGGGGTCGACCTGGAGATCAAGGACGGCGAGTTCTTCTCGATGCTGGGCCCCTCCGGCTCCGGCAAGACGACCGTGCTCCGCATGATCGCCGGCTTCGAGAGCCCCACCGGGGGCACCGTCGAACTCGCCGGCCAGGACGTCACCGGCCTCGCCCCCTTCGAACGGGACGTCCACACCGTCTTCCAGGACTACGCCCTCTTCCCGCACATGACGGTCGAAGCGAACGTCGCCTACGGCCTCAAGGTCCGGGGGGTCCCCAAGACCGAACGGCTCGCCCGCGCCCGAACAGCCCTCGCGGAAGTACGACTTGAGGGCTACGGCACCCGCCGCCCCGCCCAACTCTCCGGCGGCCAGCGGCAACGCGTCGCCCTCGCCCGCGCCCTCGTCGGCCGCCCCCGCGTGCTGTTGCTCGACGAACCGCTCGGCGCCCTCGACCTGAAACTGCGCGAGCAGATGCAGGTCGAACTCAAGGCGCTCCAGCGGGAGGTGGGCATCACCTTCGTCTTCGTCACCCACGACCAGGAGGAGGCCCTGACGATGAGCGACCGCATCGCCGTCTTCGACCAGGGCCGCATCCAACAGGTCGGCACTCCCGCCGAGGTCTACGAGCGCCCCGCGACCCCCTTCGTCGCGTCCTTCGTCGGCACGTCCAACCTGCTGGAGGGCGAGTCGGCGGAGCGGATCGTCGGCACCCCGGGCACCTACAGCATCCGGCCCGAGAAGATCCGCGTCCTCAAGGACTCTGCCGAATCCGACGACCCGGACCAGGAGAGCCCGGACCGCGGGAGCCGGGACCACGAGAGTGCCGTCGGTACCGTCGCCGAGGTCGTCTACCTCGGGGACTCCACCCGCTTCCTCGTCGACCTCGACGCCGGCGGCCGGCTCACCGCACTCCAGCAGAACCTGGAGACCTCCGCCGAGGACGTGGCCGCCTACCGCGGCAGCCGGGTGCGACTGCAATGGCACCGGCGCCACACGGTGCACGTTCCCGACCCCCGCTGACCCTGCCTCTCTCGCTGACCCCGCCCCTCCGCTTACCCCGACCCCGCTCCTCCCACGTCCTTTCACGTATGGAGAACGTCGTGCGCCTCACCCCAACCCTCAAGGCCGTCGCCGCCGTGGCCACGCTCGTGCTGGCCGCCACCGCCTGCGGCTCCTCCGGCTCGACAGGCAGTTCGTCCGGCGGCCTCAACCCCCCTGATCTCAAAGCCCAGTCGAAGCTCGGCAAGAGCGAGGGCGAGGTCAACCTGGTCGCCTGGGCCGGCTATGTCGAGGACGGCTCCAACGACCCCAAGGTGAACTGGGTCAGCGACTTCGAGAAGCAGACCGGCTGCCAGGTCAACTCCAAGGTCGCCGCCAGCTCCGACGAGATGGTCAAGCTGATGAAGACCGGCGAGTACGACGCCGTCTCCGCCTCCGGCGACGCCTCCCTGCGCCTCATAGCCTCCGGCGACGCCGCCCCCGTCAACACCAGCCTGGTCCCCAACTACAAAGACATTTTCCCCGACTTGAAGCTCCAGGCCTGGAACTCGGTCAAGGGCAAGGCCTACGGCATCCCGCACGGCCGCGGCGCCAACCTCCTGATGTACAACACCCAGAAGGTCACCCCCGCTCCGACCTCCTGGTCCGCGGTCTTCGACGACGCGGCCAAGTACAAGGGCCACGTCACCGCGTACGACTCGCCGATCTATATCGCCGACGCGGCCCTCTATCTCAAGGCCACCAAGCCCGAGTTGAAGATCAAGGACCCCTACGCGCTCGACCAGAAGCAGTTCGACGCCGCCGTCGCCCTGCTGAAGAAGCAGAACGCGGACATCGGCGAGTACTGGAGCGACTACCTCAAGGAGATCTCCGCCTTCAAGAGCGGCGACTCCGTCGTCGGCACCACCTGGCAGGTCATCGCCAACCTCACCGCCGACGAGGGCACCAAGATCAAGGCCTTCGTACCCAAGGAGGGTTCGACCGGCTGGTCCGACACCTGGATGATCTCCGCCAAGGCCAAGCACCCCAACTGCGCCTACCAATGGCTCAATTGGATCGTCTCGCCGAAGGCCAACGCCCAGGTCGCCGAGTACTTCGGCGAGGCACCCGCCAACGCCAAGGCCTGCGCCGAGACCAGCGACAAGAACTTCTGCACCACCTACCACGCCGCCGACACCGCGTACTGGAAGAACATCGCCTTCTGGAACACGCCCATCGAGCAGTGCCTCGACGGCCGTACGGACGTGAAGTGCGTGCCGTACGCCAAGTGGGTGCAGGCCTGGACCGAGATCAAGGGCTGAGCCATGTCCTTGCTGAACCGGACCGCGGGGGCGCTGTACCGGCGCCCCCGGCTACGGCTCTCCCTGCTGCTCACCGCACCGCTGCTGTGGCTCGCCGTGCTCTATCTCGGCTCCCTGAGCGTGCTGTTCGTCTCCGCGTTCTGGACGACCGACTCCTTCACTTCCGAGGTGGTGAAGGTCTGGTCGACCGACAACTTCCACGAGCTGTTCACGGTGCCCGTGTACCGGCAGGTCATCCTGCGCAGCATCGGCGTCGCGCTCGCCGTCACGGTCCTGTGCGCCGTGATCGCGTTCCCGCTCGCCTTCTACACGGCGCGAGTTGCGAAGCCGCGCCGGCGCCCGCTGCTCGTGGTCGCCATCCTCACCCCGCTGTGGGCCAGTTACCTGGTCAAGGTGTATGCGTGGCGGCTCATCCTGTCCCAAGGCGGCCTGGCCGACTGGATGTTGAAGCCGTTCGGGCTCAGCGGACCGGGGTTCGGACTGCCGGCCACCGTGCTCACCCTGACGTACCTCTGGCTGCCGTACATGGTCCTGCCGATCCACACCGCGCTGGAGCAGCTGCCCGCCAACCTCCTTGACGCGTCGGCGGACTTGGGCGCGCGGGCCGGGCGGACCTTCCGGTCGGTGGTGCTGCCGATGGTGCTGCCGTCCGTCGCCGCCGGCTCGATCTTCACCTTCTCGCTCAGCCTCGGCGACTACATCACCGTGCAGATCGTGGGCGGCAAGACCCAGCTGATCGGCAACCTCGTCTACTCCAACATCGAACTCAACCTGCCCATGGCCGCCGCCCTCGGCACCGTCCCCGTCGTCGTCATCGTGGTGTACCTGCTCGCGATGCGCCGCACAGGTGCGCTCAGCAGTCTGTAGAAGACTTTCGGAACCCTTTCAGAACTTCTCGACCGCCTCCGAAGGGGGTGACATGTCATGCAGCTCTCCCGTTCCGCGCGTATCGCGCTGCGCGTGGCCGCCGGGTTCGGCTTCGCGGTGATCTACGTCCCGCTCCTGCTCGTCCTCGTCAACTCCCTCAACCCGGACCGCAGCGCGAGCTGGCCGCCGTCCACCCTGACCCTGCACTGGTGGTCGGTCGCCTGGCAGAACTCCGGTGCCCGCGCGGCCCTCTGGGTCTCGGTGAAGGCCGGACTGGGTGCCACCGCCATCGCCCTCGTGCTCGGCACCCTGATCGCCTTCGCGGTCGCCCGGTACCGCTTCTTCGGCCGCGACGCCATCTCCTTCGTGGTCGTCCTGCCGATCGCGCTGCCCGGCATCGTCACGGGCATCGCCCTCAACTCGGCGTTCAGTACGGTACTTGAGCCACTGGGCGTGGGCCTCGGCCTGTTCACGGTGATCGTCGGACACGCCACCTTCTGCATCGTCGTCGTGTTCAACAACGTCGTCGCCCGGCTCCGGCGCACCTCCGGGTCGTACGAGGAAGCCGCGATGGACCTGGGCGCCGACACCTTCCGCGCCTTCGTCGACGTCACCTTTCCGCTGGTGCGCTCGGCGCTCCTCGCGGGCGGACTGCTCGCGTTCGCGCTGTCCTTCGACGAGATCGTGGTGACCACGTTCACCGCCGGGCCCGGCATCGAGACCCTGCCGATCTGGATCTTCAACAACATGACCCGCCCCCAACAGGCCCCGGTCGTCAACGTGGTGGCCGCGGTGCTCGTCCTGCTCTCCGTGCTCCCGATCTACGTCGCCCAGCGCCTGTCCGCCGACACGGCCACCGCGAGCCGCGTCTGACGGCGACCGGCCCACCCGGGCGCCCCAGGTGCGAGGCCTGCCTGACGACTGGTCACCCTGCCTGCCAGGGCGACCAGTCGACACTCTCAGCCCGCGAACTCCCGCATCCACGCCTCGACTTCGTCGGCCGAACGCGGCAACCCCGCCGACAGATTCTCGTAACCGTCCGCCGTCACCAGGAGATCGTCCTCGATCCGGACACCGATGCCCCGCCACTCCTCCGGCACCGTCAGATCGTCGGGCTGGAAGTACAGGCCGGGCTCGACGGTGAGCACCATGCCGGGTTCCAGGACCCCGTCCACGTACTCCTCGTTGCGCGCCTGGGCGCAGTCGTGGACGTCGAGCCCGAGCATGTGCCCGGTGCCCGCCATGGTGAACCGCCGCTGGAGCGACAGTTCGTACGCCCGCTCGGCGGGCCCGGCGATGAAGCCCCACTCCACCAGCCGCTCGGCCAGGGACCGTTGGGCCGCCTCGTGGAAGTCCCGGTAGTGCGCACCCGGCTTCACCGCCGCCATGCCGGCCTCCTGGGCCTCGAACACCGCGTCGTAGACCGTGCGTTGGACCGGGGTGAACGTACCGTTGATCGGGAGGGTGCGGGTGACGTCGGCGGTGTAGAGGCTGTGTGTCTCGACTCCCGCGTCGAGCAGGAGGAGTTCACCGGGGCGGACCGGGCCGTCGTTCTCGGTCCAGTGCATGATCGTGGCGTGCTCACCGGCGGCGCAGATCGAGCCGTAGCCGACATGGTTGCCCTCGACGCGGGCCCGGCGGAAGAACGTGCCCTCGATCCAGCGCTCCGAGGTGGCGATCGCCTGTGACAACTCCCTTACGACATCGGTGAATCCGCGCACTGTCGAGTCGACGGCCCGGCGCATCTCGCCGATCTCCCACGCGTCCTTCACCAGCCGCAGTCCGGAGACGGCCGACTCGAACTCGTCGTCCCGCTCCTCGTCGGTGTCGAGCGCCGCGTCCAGCGCCGGGTCCACGCCCCGGACGACGCGGGTGGGTGTCCCGGAGGTCTTCGCCAGATCCTCGGCGATCGTCCGAATGTCACGGCAGGGCAGCCCGAGTACCTGTGCCGACTCGGCGAGCGAGCGGCGGCGGCCCATCCACAGCTCGGCGGTGTAACCGGTCCAGAACTCGTCGCTGTCCCTGCTGTCACGGGGGAGTTGGTAGCAGTGCGCGTCGTGGCCGCCGTCGGGGCGGGGCTCCAGGACCAGGGCACCGTCGCGTGCCTGGTCGCCGGTGAGGTGCACATAGCCGGAGTACGGGCGGAACGGGTGGTGGCTGTCGTTCGAGCGGATCAGGAGGTTCCCGGACGGCACGACGAGGCGCTCGCCCGGGAAGAGCGCGGAGAGCGCGGCCCGACGGCGTGCCGCGTGCGGCGCCTGCTCGGTCGGCTCCAGATCCGTGCGCTCGGTGTCGGCCCAGCCGGTCCGCATCAGGGCGGACAGCTCGTCGGGGATTCCTCCGTACAGACCGTTCTTTCGGCCCTTGGCCACGTCGGGCACCTCTTCCGTGTGCGGTGATTCAGGGGGTGGTGAGTCAGAGTGTGGTGATTTCGGGTGTGGTGATTCGGGGGTGTGGTGACAGTCGCGTCGGGACATACCCAGCTAGAGAGGCATGTGACATAGTACTGCTGTGAGCAAGCGACTGACCTGCGATGTCGTGATCGTCGGGGCCGGAATGGTGGGCGCGGCCTGCGCCCTCTACGCGGCCCGGGCGGGACTCGACGTCGTCATCGTGGACCGCGGCCCGGTCTCCGGCGGCACGACCGGCGCCGGCGAGGGCAACCTGCTCGTCTCCGACAAGGAGCCGGGCCCGGAACTCGACCTCGCCCTCCTCTCTGGCCGCCTCTGGGCCCAACTCGCCGAGGAACTGGGGGAGTTCGTCGAGTACGAGGCGAAGGGCGGCCTCGTCGTGGCCTCCACGCCCGACGGGCTCGCCGCGCTGGAGCGCTTCGCCGACGAGCAGCGCACCGCCGGAGTCGTCGCTGGACCGGTCCAAGACGGTGCCCTGTACGACCTCGAACCCCATCTCGCCCCCGGCCTCCCCGGCGGCGTGTACTACCCCCAGGACTGCCAGGTGATGCCCGCCCTCGCCGCGGCCCACCTCGTGCGGGCCTCGGGCGCCCGCCTGCTCACCGGCTGCACGGTGACGGACGTACTCCTCAAGGCAGATGGAACGGTCCAAGGCATCCGCACCGACCGTGGCGACGTCCTCGCCCCCACGGTCGTCAACGCCGCCGGCACCTGGGGCGGGGAACTCGCCGCCCTCGCCGGAGTCACCCTCCCCGTCCTCCCGCGCCGTGGCTTCGTCCTCGTCACCGAACCGCTGCCCCGCCTGGTCCGCCACAAGGTGTACGCCGCCGATTACGTGGCCGACGTGGCCAGCGACTCGGCCGCGCTGCAGACCTCACCGGTCGTGGAGGGCACGGCCGCTGGACCGGTCCTGATCGGCGCGAGCCGCGAACGCGTCGGGTTCGACCGGGAGTTCTCGCTGCCGGTCGTACGGGCTCTGGCGGCGGGCGCGACGCAACTCTTCCCGTTCCTGTCCGACGTCCACGCGATGCGCTCCTACCTCGGCTTCCGCCCGTACATGCCGGACCACCTGCCCGCCATCGGCCCCGATCCCCGCGTCCCCGGCCTCGTCCACGCCTGCGGACACGAGGGCGCGGGCATCGGACTCGCCACCGGCACAGGGCACTTGATCGCCCAACTGCTGAGCGACAAGACCCCGGACCTCGACCCGGCCCCCTTTCGACCCGACCGCTTCCCCGAGCTACCCGAGGAGGAGGACGCGTGAACTCCCCACTGGACCTCGCCGACGCCCACCCGGGCCCGGCCTTCACCGTCACCCTCGACGGCCGCGCGATCGAGGCCCTCCCCGGCCAGACCGTCGCCGCCGCGCTGTGGACGGCGGGTGTGACGTCCTGGCGCACCACCCGTGGCGAGGGCCGGCCGCGCGGCATCTTCTGCGGGATCGGCGTCTGCTACGACTGCCTCGTCACCGTCAACGACCGCCCGAACCAACGGGCTTGCCTGGCGCCTTTGCACCCGGGAGACGCCATCCGTACGCAGGAGGGGACGGGCCACGATGACTGACGACCGACCGCACCTCGCCGTGATCGGAGCGGGCCCGGCGGGACTCGCCGCCACCGTCGCCGCCGCGGCCCACGGCGTCCGCGTGACCCTGATCGACTCGGCGACGCAGGCGGGCGGCCAGTTCTACCGACAGCCCGCCGCCGAACTGAACGCCGGACGCCCGCAAGCCCTGCACCACCAGTGGCGGACGTGGGAGCGGCTCAGCAACTCTCTCGCGGGACACGTAGAGGCGAGCCGCGTACGGCACTTGACGGATCATCATGTGTGGCTGGTGGAAAGGCGGTTGAGGCAGGAGGCCGGTACGTCCGACCGAGGTGGCCCGCGCGACGGAGGTGGCCCGCGCGACGCCTTCACCGTGCACGCCCTCCTCGGCCCCGAACAGCAGAACCCGGTCGAGGTACGCGCCGACGCCGTCCTCCTCGCCACCGGCGGCTACGAGAAGGTCCTCCCGTTCCCCGGTTGGACCGTTCCCGGAGTCCTCACCGCGGGCGGCGCCCAGGCCATGCTCAAGGGCGCCCTCGCCGTCCCCGGACGCACCGCCGTGGTCGCGGGCACCGGCCCGCTCCTCCTCCCCGTGGCAACCGGCCTCGCTGCGGCCGGTGTCGAGGTGGCCGCGCTCGTCGAGTCCGCCGACCCCAAGGCGTTCGCGCGACGATCCCGCGCGCTCGCCACACAGCCCGGCAAAGTCGCCGAGGGCGCCCGATACGCCGCTCAACTCCTGCGCCACCGGATCAAGTTGCTCACCCGGCACACAGTCATCCAGGCGCACGGTGATGACCGACTGGAGGCGGTGACCGTAGCCGCGCTCGACACCGACGGGCGGGTCCGGCCCGGCACCGAACGCCGTATCGCCTGCGACACCCTCGCCGTCGGTCACGGCATGCTTCCGCACACCGATCTCGCGGAGACCCTCGGCTGCCGTCTCGACGGACTCGACGTCCAGGTCGACGACGAGCAGCGCACCGACGTCCCCGGCGTCTGGGCGGCCGGCGAGACCACCGGCATCGGCGGCGCGGCCCTCTCCCTCGCCGAGGGCCACATCGCGGGCCGCTCCGCCGCCGCACGCCTGAACGGCACCGAACCCGACCCGCGCACCTGGGCGCCGGCCGCCAAGTCCCGTACCAAACTGCGGGAGTTCTTCGCCGTTCTCGACGCCGTGTACGCGCCGCCCGCCCGTTGGACCGATCTCGTCACCGACGACACCGTGGTCTGCCGCTGTGAGGAGGTCACCGGGGGAGCGATCCGCGAGGCCGTGGACGGGCTCGGCGCCGGTGACGTACGGACCGTGAAGCTGCTGACGCGGGCCGGGATGGGCTGGTGCCAGGGGCGGATGTGCGGGCTGGCTGCCGCGGGGTTGGCCGGGTGCGAACTCACCCCGTCCCGGCGGCCGTTCGCTCGTCCCGTACCGCTCGGGGTGCTGGCCCGGGCCGGAGAGGCCGAGGCCGACCGGCCGGTGGCCGCACCACCTGACGTCCTGCCCGACTGACCGTACGCCTTGTCCGCCAATGACATGTCACACCCTATTGAGATGGGATCCCAACCGCACATGACCACCACCCAGAACCGCCCCTGGCGCGGCGTCCTCGTCGCCACCGCCCTCCCGCTGACCGACGAACTCGCCGTCGACTACGACAAGTTCGCCGAGCACTGCGCCTGGCTGGTCGACAACGGCTGCGACGGTGTCGTACCGAACGGCTCGCTCGGCGAGTACCAGGTGCTCACCCCCGAGGAGCGCGCCAAGGTCGTCGAGACGGCCGTCGCCGCGATCGGCGGGGCGCGCGTGATGCCCGGCGTCGCCGCCTACGGTTCCGCCGAGTCCCGCCGCTGGGCCGAGCAGGCCCGTGACGCCGGCTGCGCCTCGGTGATGCTGCTGCCGCCCAACGCCTACCGCGCCGACGAGCGTTCGGTGCTCGCGCACTACGCGGAGGTCGCGAAGGCGGGCGTGCCGATCGTGGCGTACAACAACCCCATCGACACCAAGGTCGACCTGGTGCCGGAACTGCTCGCGAAGCTGCACGGCGAGGGGTACATCCACGCGGTCAAGGAGTTCTCCGGCGATGTCCGGCGTGCGTACCAGCTCGCCGAACTCGCCCCGGAACTCGACCTGTTGATCGGCGCCGACGACGTCCTGCTGGAGCTGGCGCTCGCGGGTGCGAAGGGTTGGGTGGCGGGTTATCCGAACGCGCTGCCCGCCGCGAGCGTCGAGCTGTACCACGCGGCCGTCGGCGGCGACCTGGCCACGGCGAAGAAGCTGTACGAGCAGCTGCACCCGCTGTTGCGCTGGGACTCGAAGGTGGAGTTCGTGCAGGCCATCAAGTTGTCGATGGACATTGTCGGCCGGCGTGGCGGTCCCGTGCGCCCGCCGCGCGTTCCGCTGCTGCCCGAGCAGGAGGCCGCTGTGCGTGCCGCTACTGAGAAGGCGGTCGCGGCCGGACTCGGGTAGACAACGGCATATCGGTTCACCGGCATTCACCAGGAGCGTCATGCGCAGCAAACTCGTCCTGCACGCCGTCGACTCGCACACCGAGGGCATGCCCACCCGCGTGATCACCGGCGGCATCGGCACGATCCCCGGCGCGACCATGAACGAGCGGCGGCTGTACTTCCGCGAACACCGCGACCACATCCGGCAGTTCCTGATGAACGAGCCGCGCGGGCACTCCGCGATGAGCGGCGCGATCCTGCAACCGCCCACCCGCCCCGACTGCGACTGGGGCGTCGTCTACATCGAGGTCTCCGGCTATCTGCCGATGTGCGGGCACGGCACGATCGGCGTGGCCACCGTGCTCGTCGAGACGGGCATGGTGGAGGTCGTCGAGCCGGTCACCACGATCCGGCTCGACACCCCGGCCGGACTGGTCGTCGCCGAGGTCGCCGTCGAGAACGGCGCGGCGAAGAACGTCACCCTCAGGAACGTCCCGTCGTTCTCCGTCGGCCTCGACCGGAAGATCACCCTCGCCGACGGGCGGACGGTGACATACGACATGGCGTACGGCGGCAATTTCTACGCCATCCTGCCGCTGGACCAGTTCGAGCTGCCCTTCGACCGGTCCCGCCAGGACGACATCATCAAGGCGGGCCTGTCCCTCATGGAGGCGATCAACGACCAGGAGGAGCCCGTCCACCCCGAGGACGCCTCCATCCGCGGCTGCCATCACGTCCACCTGTACGCGCCCGGCGCCACCGCCCGGCACTCCCGGCACGCGATGGCGATCCACCCGGGCTGGTTCGACCGCTCACCCTGCGGTACCGGCACCAGCGCACGCATGGCGCAGCTCCACGCGCGCGGTGAACTCCCGCTGCACACCGAGTTCGTGAACGAGTCCTTCATCGGCACCCGGTT
This sequence comes from Streptomyces prunicolor, assembly GCF_045162825.1. NCBI lineage: Bacteria > Bacillati > Actinomycetota > Actinomycetes > Kitasatosporales > Streptomycetaceae > Streptomyces > Streptomyces prunicolor. The sequence goes on from NZ_CP108676.1 coordinate 9,275,870, forward strand.
CACCGGACGGCTCCTGGACACCACCGAGGTCGCCGGTGTCCCCGCCGTCCTGCCCAGCTTCACCGGCCGCGCCTGGATCACCGGCACCGCCCAGTACCTGCTCGATCCCACCGACCCGTTCCCGGCCGGATTCATCCTCTAGACCGGGGATAATGGCGGGTCACGCGTGACATTGCGCTCTGTGTGACATTGCACTACTAGGAGATTTCCGATGGCCGTCCAGCGCGCCAGCGCCTCGCCCACCACCGCTCCGGAGCTGCCCACGCTGGGCGGCAAGAAGAGCAGCTATCGCGAGCGGGTCGTCGATGCCCTGCGGGCCGCGATGATCGCGGGGGAGCTGCGGCCCGGCGAGGTGTACTCCGCGCCGACGCTCGCCGCCCGCTTCGGTGTCTCGGCGACCCCGGTGCGCGAGGCCATGCTGGACCTGGTCAAGGAGGGGCTGGTCGACACCGTTCCCAACAAGGGGTTCCGGGTCACCGCCGTCTCCGAGAAGCAGCTCGACGAGTACACCCACATCCGCGCGCTGATCGAGATTCCCACGGTGGTGGGGCTGGCCGGGACCGTCGACCCCGTCTCGCTGGAGGCGCTGCGCCCGGCCGCCCGGGAGATCGTCCACGCGGCCGTGGCCGGTGACCTCATCGCGTACGTGGAGGCCGACACCCGCTTCCACCTCGGGCTGCTCGCCCTGGCCGGCAATGCCCACCTCGTCGAGGTCGTCGGTGATCTGCGGGGGCGTTCGCGTCTCTACGGGCTGACCGCGCTGGTCGAGGCCGGACGCCTGCTGGCCTCCGCGCAGGAGCATCTGGAGCTGCTGGACGCGCTGTTGGACCGTGACAAGCGGGCCGTGCGTGAGATCATGACCCGGCACCTGGGGCATGTCCGCGGTCTGTGGGCCGCTCACGACTGACCGGCACCGGAAGCCGGGTGGATCTGTGGGCGACGTGATCCGACCACCCCATAACGCAAACCACTTGCGTATCTTGCGCTATTCTTGCGCACATGACGCGACGACTTGCTGAGGTGGCGAAGAAGGTCGGGGTCAGCGAGGCCACGGTCAGCCGGGTGCTCAACGGCAAACCCGGAGTCTCCGAGCCCACCCGGCAGGCGGTGCTCTCCGCCCTGGACGTTCTCGGCTACGAGCGACCCACACAACTGCGCGGTGAACGCGCGCGGTTGGTGGGGCTGGTGCTGCCCGAGCTGCAGAATCCCATCTTCCCCGCCTTCGCCGAGGTGATCGGCGGCGCGCTCGCCCAACTCGGCCTGACCCCGGTGCTGTGCACCCAGACCAAGGGTGGCGTCTCCGAGGCCGACTACGTGACGTTGCTGCTACAACAGCAGGTCTCCGGCGTCGTGTTCGCCGGCGGGCTCTACGCGCAGGCGGACGCGCCGCACGACCACTACCGACTGCTCGCCGAGCGCAACATCCCGGTCGTCCTGGTCAACGCGGCCATCGACCATCTCGGCTTCCCCGCCGTGTCCTGCGACGACGCGGTCGCCGTCGAGCAGGCCTGGCGGCACCTCGCCTCCCTCGGCCACGAGCGCATCGGGCTCGTCCTCGGCCCCGCCGACCACATGCCGTCCGCACGGAAGTTGGCCGCCGCGCGGGCCATCGCGGCGGACCTGCCCGACGAGTTCGTCGCCCGGGCCATCTTCTCCATCGAGGGCGGCCACGCCGCGGCCTCCCGGCTGATCGACCGGGGCGTCACCGGCATCATCTGCGCCAGCGACCCCCTCGCCCTGGGTGCGGTAAGGGCCGCCCGCCGCAAGGGACTTGGCGTCCCGTCACACATTTCCGTCGTGGGTTACGACGACTCCGCCTTCATGAACTGCACCGAGCCCCCGCTGACCACCGTCCGCCAGCCCATCGAGGCCATGGGCCGGGCCGCCGTGGAGCTGCTGAACTCACAGGTCGGCGGCACCGCCGTACCGGCCGAAGAGCTGCTCTTCGAACCGGAATTGGTAGTGCGCGGTTCCACCGCGCAAGCCCCGCGCGGCTGATAGTCACCGCGCTGTCGAATAATTACAGATTCTGCGCGACATCTTGCGGACAGGTGTCGGCGGTGCTTGAGTGTGCGGCGCCCACCGCTCCTGCCCAGAGGGGTCCACCGATGAGAAGCACCGGGTTCCGCCGCACCTTCGCCGCGATCGGCGTCTGTTCTCTCGCGCTCACTGCCGCCGCCTGCGGGTCCGGTGACGACTCGGCGAGCGGCAAGACGCGCATCACGGTCAACTGCGAGCCGCCCAAGAGCGCCAAGGTCGACCGCAAGTTCTTCGATTCCGACGTCGCGGCCTTCGAGAAGAAGAACACCGACATCGACGTCGTCACCCATGACGCGTTCCCCTGCCAGGACCCGAAGACCTTCGACGCCAAGCTCGCCGGCGGCCAGATGGAGGACGTGTTCTACACGTACTTCACCGACGCCAAGCATGTCGTCGACATCAACCAGGCGGCCGATCTCACGCCGTACATCAAGGAGTTGAAGAGTTACGACACGCTGCAGAAGCAGCTGCGTGATATCTACACCGTCGACGGGAAGATCTACGGCATCCCGCGCACCGGCTACTCGATGGGCCTGATCTACAACCGCAAGCTCTTCCAGCAGGCCGGCCTCGACCCCGACAAGGCACCGACGACCTGGGCCGAGGTCCGCGCCGACGCCAAGAAGATAGCCGCGCTCGGCAACGGCACCATCGGCTACGCCGACTACAGCGCCCAGAACCAAGGGGGTTGGCACTTCACCGCCGAGATGTACTCGCAGGGCGGCGACGTCGTCAGCGCCGACGGCAAGAAGGCCACCATCGACACGCCCCAGGGGCACGCCGTCCTGCAGAACCTGCTCGACATGCGCTGGACCGACAACTCGATGGGCAGCAAGCAGCTCCTCGTCATCAACGACGTGCAGCAGCTGATGGGTTCGGGCAAGCTCGGCATGTACCTCTCCGCGCCGGACAACATCCCGATCCTGGTCAAGGAGAAGGGCGGCAACTACGACGACCTCGCCCTCGGCCCGATGCCCGGCGGTCAGGGCACGCTCATCGGCGGCGACGGCTACATGTTCAACAAGCACGACACGCCCGCCCAGATCCGCGCCGGCCTCAAGTGGCTCGACAGCATGTTCCTCACCCCGGGCAGCGGCTTCCTCGGCGACTACGCCCGCGCCAAGAAGGCCAACGCGCCCGTCGGACTGCCCGAACCGCGCCTGTTCACCGGCGCCGCCGACGCCAAGGACCAGCAGGTCAAGAAGGCCAACTCCAATGTCCCGGTGGCCAATTACCAGGCCTTCCTCGACGGCAACCAGTCGCTCCAGATGAAGATCGAGCCGCCGGACGCCCAGCAGATCTACTCCGTCCTCGATTCGGCCGTCTCCGCCGTCCTCACCAAGAAGGACGCGAACATCGACCAACTCCTCAAGGACGCCTCCGGAAAGATCGACGGCATCCTGGCCCGGGGCTGACCCGATGACCCGGACGGCCACCCGGAGTCCCGTCGAGCCGACGGCGGTACGACAGGTCCAGGCGCCGCCCCCGGCAGGGGGCCGGGGGCGGCGCCGCCTCCTCGACCAGGCCCGTGCCTACGCCTTCCTCATCGGCGGCCTGATCTGCTTCGCCCTGTTCTCCTGGTACCCGGCGATCCGCGCGGTCGTGATCGCCTTCCAGAAGTACACGCCCGGCTCCTCGCCCGAGTGGGTCGGCACCGCCAACTTCACCCAGGTCTGGCACGACCCCGAGTTCGCCGCGGCCTGGCGCAACACCCTCGTCTTCACCCTGCTGGCCCTGCTCATCGGCTTCGCGATCCCGTTCGTACTCGCCCTGGTCCTCAACGAGTTGAGGCACTGGAAGGCCTTCTTCAGGGTCGTCGTCTACCTTCCGGTGATGATCCCGCCGGTGGTCACCGCCCTGCTGTGGAAGTGGTTCTACGACCCGGGAGCGGGCCTCGCCAACGAGACGCTGCGATTCCTGCACCTGCCCACCTCGAACTGGTCCAACGGCACCGACACCGCCCTCATCTCCCTGGTGATCGTGGCCACTTGGGCCAACCTGGGCGGCACCGTCCTGATCTACCTGGCCGCGCTCCAGTCCATCCCCGGCGAGCTGTACGAGGCCGCCGAACTGGACGGCGCGAGCCTGCTGCAACGCGTCCGGTATGTGACGATCCCTCAGACCCGTTTCGTCATCCTGATGCTGATGCTCCTTCAGATCATCGCCACGATGCAGGTGTTCACCGAACCGTTCGTCATCACCGGTGGCGGACCGGAGAGCGCCACCGTCACCGTCCTCTACCTGATCTACAAATACGCCTTCCTCTACAACGACTTCGGCGGCGCCTGCGCGCTCAGCGTGATGCTCCTCGTGCTGCTCGGCGTCTTCTCGGCCCTCTATCTGCGGCTGACCCGCTCCGGAGAGGACGACCTGTGACCACCCGCACGCTGCTCTCCCCGGCGACCCTCGCCAGGCCGCGCGGAAAGGCCGTCTACTGGACGGTGTTCACCGGCGTCGTCGTGCTCTTCGCGCTCGCCTTTCTCTTCCCCGTCTACTGGATGGTCACCGGCGCGATGAAGTCGCCGGACGAGATCGCGCAGACCCCGCCCACGATCGTGCCCCACCACTGGCACCTCAACGGCTACACCGACGCCTGGGACCTGATGCAGCTCCCGGAGCACCTGTGGAACACGGTCGTCCAGGCCGCCGGCGCCTGGGCGTTCCAACTGGTCCTCTGCACGGCCGCCGCCTACGCCCTGTCCAAACTGAAGCCCGCCTTCGGCAAGTTGATCCTCGGCGGCATCCTGGCGACGCTGATGGTTCCGGCCCAGGCACTCGTCGTACCCAAGTACCTGACCGTCGCCGATCTCCCGCTGATCCACACCAGCCTGCTCAACAGCCCCCTCGGCATCTGGCTTCCGGCCGTCGCCAACGCCTTCAACCTGTACCTCCTCAAGCGGTTCTTCGACCAACTCCCGCGTGACGTCATGGAGGCCGCCGAGATCGACGGCGCCGGGAAACTCCGCACCCTGTGGTCCATCGTCCTGCCCATGTCCCGGCCCGTGCTCGGCGTCGTGTCGATCTTCGCGCTCGTCGCCGTCTGGCAGGACTTCCTGTGGCCGCTGATGGTCTTCTCCGACACCGACAAACAGCCGATCAGCGTGGCACTCGTCCAGCTGTCCCAGAACATCCAACTGACCGTGCTCATCGCCGCGATGGTGATCGCGAGCATCCCCATGGTCGCGATGTTCCTGGTCTTCCAGCGGCACATCATCGCCGGGATCAGCGCGGGCAGCACGAAGGGCTGACACCGCCCCCTTCGACGCCCCCGACAGAAAGGCCAGCACCGTGGGACAGCCCCCCCATGCCCAGAGCCAGGACGACTGGTGGCGCTCCGCCGTCATCTACCAGGTCTACGTCCGCAGTTTCGCGGACGGCGACGGCGACGGCACCGGCGACCTCGCGGGCGTTCGCTCCCGACTGCCGTATCTCGCCGAACTCGGCGTGGACGCCCTGTGGTTCAACCCCTGGTACCTGTCACCGATGAAGGACGGCGGCTACGACGTCGCCGACTACCGCGCCATCGACCCGGCCTTCGGCTCGCTCGCCGAGGCGGAGAAACTCATCGCCGAGGCACGGGAGTTGGGCATCCGCACGATCGTCGACATCGTGCCGAACCACGTCTCCGACCAGCACCCGTGGTTCCGTGCCGCCCTCGCCGGGGGCCCGGAGCGCGAGCTGTTCCACTTCCGCCCGGGACGCGGCGAGCACGGTGAACTCCCGCCCAACGACTGGCCGTCGCAGTTCGCCGGCTCCACCGAACCGGTGTGGACCCGCCTCCCCGACGGCGACTGGTACCTCCACCTGTTCACCCCCGAACAGCCCGACCTCAACTGGGCCCACCCGGCGGTGCGTCAGGAGCACGAGGACATCCTGCGCTTCTGGTTCGAGCGCGGTGTCGAGGGCGTCCGCATCGACTCGGCGGCGCTGCTCGCCAAGGACCCCGCCCTGCCCGACTTCGTCGAGGGCCGCGACCCCAACCCCTTCGTCGACCGCGACGAACTCCACGACATCTACCGCTCCTGGCGGGCCGTCGCCGACGAGTACGGCGCCGTCTTCGTCGGCGAGGTCTGGCTGCCCGACACCGAACGCTTCGCCCGCTACCTGCGCCCCGACGAACTGCACACCGCCTTCAACTTCGCCTTCCTGTCCTGCCCTTGGGACCCGGAGCGACTGCGCGCCTCGATCGACGAGACCCTCGCCGAGCACGCCCCGATAGGCGCGCCCGCCACCTGGGTCCTGTGCAACCACGACGTGACCCGCACGGTCACCCGCTACGGCCGCGCCGACACCGGCTTCGACTTCGCCACCAAGGCCTTCGGCACCCCGACCGACCTCGCCCTCGGCACCCGGCGCGCGAGAGCGGCGGCGCTGCTGTCACTGGCCCTGCCGGGGGTCGTCTACCTCTACCAGGGGGAGGAGCTGGGGCTGCCCGAGGTCGAGCTGCCCGTCGACCGCATACAGGATCCGATGTACCTCAGGTCCGGCGGCACCGACCCCGGACGCGACGGCTGCCGGGTGCCGCTGCCCTGGGTCGAGGGCGCACCGTACGCGGGCTTCGGCTCGCGCGAGGAGCCGTGGCTGCCGCAGCCGGTCGGTTGGACATCGTATGCGGTCGACCGTCAGCAGCGGACCGTCGACTCCATGCTCAACCTCTACCGCGAGGCGATCCGCCTCCGACCGGTCTTCGGCGACGGCCCCCTCACCTGGCTGCCCGCCCCGGACGGCGCCCTGACCTTCAGTCGCCCGGGCGGCGCGATGTGCGTGGTCAACCTGTCGGACGAGCCCGTCGAACTCCCCCCGCGCACCCGGCTCCTCCTCGCCAGCGGCCCCTTGGACGACCGGGGCCGCCTCCCACAGGACACGGCTGTCTGGCTGCACACCGCATAGCCGTCGGCCATCGGCCGTCACCCCGCGTCGCGAACACCGGCCGGTCCATGGCGCAGTTCAGCGAAGGGGAGGCGTGTCCGACGGCGCGAGCCGGTCCTGAACCGGGAGAGTTCCGCGCTTCGCCGCCTGGATCTGCTCGTACACATGGGTCCGCAGTTCGGCGAAGCGCGGGGCGACCCGGGTGTGCAACTGGTCGCGCTCCACGGGCAGATCGACCTTCAGCTGCTCCTGCACGACGGTCGGGGACGCGGACAGCACGACCACGCGCTCGCCCAAGTACACGGCCTCGTCGATGTCGTGGGTCACGAACAGGATCGTGATCCCGCGCTCCCGCCACAACCCCCGTACCAGGTCCTCCAGATCGGCCCGGGTCTGTGCGTCGACCGCGGCGAACGGCTCGTCCATCAGCAGGACTTCGGGCTCGTACGCCAGCGCTCGCGCGATCGCGACCCGCTGCTGCATACCGCCGGACAGCTGCCACGGATACGCCCCCGCCGCCTCCGTCAGCCCCACCGACTCCAGCGCGTCCGCGACCAGCTCACGCCGTCGGGCCTTCGACAAGTCCTTCTGCTTCAGCGGCAGTTCGACGTTCTCGCCGACCCGCATCCAGGGGAAGAGGCTGCGGCCGTACTCCTGGAACACGAACGCCATACCGGGCGGCGGACCGCTCACCTTCCGTCCGCCGAGGAGGACTTCACCCGCGGTCGGGGTGAGCAGCCCGCCCATGCACTTCAACAGGGTTGTCTTGCCGCAGCCCGACGGGCCGACGAGACAGACGAGTTCGCCGGCGTCGACGGTGAAGGTCAGGTCCCGCACCGCCTCCACCCGTCGGCCGGAACCTTCGTAGACCTTGTTCAGGCCACGTACGTCGAGCATGGACCGCCCTTTCACGATGTTCACGGGGTTCGGCGGGCGGCGGCGCGCAGGCCGTGGTACCAGCCGAGCACCCGCCGCTCGACCACCTGGAAGACGACGGAGAGCAGGAACCCCAGCATCCCGAGGACGAGGATGCCCGTCCACATGTCCGGGACGGCGAAGCTGCGTTGGAACTGGACGACGGTGTAGCCCAGTCCGTCGGTGCCCGCGAACATCTCGCTGATGACCATGAGGATGATCCCGATGGACAGCGCCTGGCGCAGCCCCGTGAAGATCTGCGGGCTGGCCGAGCGCAGCACCAGCGTGCGCAACCGGGCGGCACCGGTGATGCCGTAGGAGAGGGCCGTCTCCTTCATGACCGGGTCGACCGCGCGGACGCCCTCGACCGTGTTGAGGAGGACGGGCCAGACACAGCCGCTCGCGATGACCACGATCTTCATCGTGTCGCCGATGCCCGCGAACAGCATGATGACCGGCACCAGCACCGGCGGCGGCACCGCGCGCAGGAACTCCAGGACCGGTTCGCACACCGCGCGCACCCGCCGGTACGAGCCGATCACCGTGCCGAGCGCGACACCGACCACGGCCGCCGTGGCGTAACCGGCCGTCAGCCGCAGGATGCTGGGCACCACGTCCGTCTTGAACCGGTCGGCGGTCCACACGTCCGGGAACGTCCTGAGGATCGTCCGCAGCGGTGGCCAGAACACGTTGGTGCTGCCGTCCGACGCCAGCCACCAGACGGAGAGCAGCACAGCCGGGAGCGCGACCACGAACAGCAGCCGGATCAGAGCCCGCCTCACACCGCCACCTCCCCGCGCACCGACTGGTGCCAGGCCAGCGCCCGCCGTTCCACCGTACGCGCGCCCACGTTGATGAGCAGCCCCAGCAGACCGGTCACCACGATCAGCGCGTACATCTCCGGTACGGCCTGCGAGGTCTGCGCGACCATGATGGTCGCGCCCAACCCCGGTGCCCCGATGACCAGTTCGGCCGTGATGGTCAGGATCAGCGCGACGGCCGCCGCCAGCCGTACCCCCGTCATGACGTACGGCAGCGCGCTCGGCCACAGCACGTGCCGCACCCGGGCCCAGGTGCCCAGGCCGTACGACCGCGCCGTCTCCTCGGCGACCGGGTCGACGTCCTGGACGCCGTAGAGGACCTGGATGAGGATCTGCCAGAACGAGGCGTAGACGACGAGCAATAGCACCGACTTCAGTTCGGTGCCGTACAACAGCACCGCGAGGGGGATGAGGGCGACCGACGGGATCGGGCGGAGGAATTCGATCGTCGACGCCGTGGCCTCGCGGAGGTGGGGGACGACGGAGAGCAGGACGCCGACGACGATGCCCGCGCCGACGGCGATCGCGAGGCCCAGGGCCCAGCCGGTGAGGGTGTCGCCGAGCGCCGACCAGAAGGCGCCGTCCTCGAGTTCGTCCCAGAACGCGGACGCGATGCGGCTGGTCGGCGGGAAGTAGGCCTCCTTGACGATGCCGACGCGCGGCACGACCTCGCCGAGGGCGAGGAAGGCCGTGAGTCCGGCCGCACCGAGTGCGGTGTTCAGTCCTTTCACGGGAGCAGCGTGTTCAGGTCGGGGGTCTTCTTGAAGAGGCCGTCGGTCTCGCTCAGCTTCTCCAGCGCCTCGATCGACGAACGGTTCGGATCGGCGGGCCACTTGGGCAGGATCACCTTGGCCAGCACGCTTGCCGGGACCTTGGTGTAGGTGGCCACGATCTGACGGACCTCGTCCGGGTGCGCGTCGGCGTAGGCCAGCGACTCGGCGGTGGCCTCCTGGAACTTCTTCACCACGTCCGGGTTCTTGGCCGCGTACGCCGTCGACGTGAAGTACATGGCGACGGTGAGGTTCGGCGCGACGTCGACCAGCGGCCAGGCGATCTGCTGGGCGCCCTGGTTCAGCATGGTGGTGAGCGCGGGTTCGACGGCCATCGCGGCGTCGATCTGGCCCTTGTCGAGCGCGGCCGGCATCTGGTCGAAGGCCAGCTCGACAAATTTGACCTTGTCCGGGTCGCCGCCGGCCTTGCGGACGGATTCGCGTACGGCCGTCTCGTTGATGTTCTTCAGCGTGTTGACCGCGACCTTCTTGCCCTCCAACTCCTTCGCCGACTTGAGGGTGCTGCCCTTCTTGACGACGAGGGCGCCAAAGTCCTTGCCGGACACGCCCGTTGAGGCGACGCCGTTGGCGATGGCCTTCACGGGGACGTCGTTGGACTGGGCGAGCATCAACGAGGTCATGTTGGAGAAGCCGAACTGGAACTGGCCGCTGACCACACCCGGCACGATGGCCGCGCCGCCCTGCGCGAGGGTCATGGTCAGTTTCAGTCCGTGCTTGCTGAAGAAGCCTTCTTTCTGGCCGAGGTAGAGCGGGGCGACATCGACGATGGGGATGACCCCCACCTTGACCGTGGTGGTACCGGTGGACGAGCTGTTCTGATCCGACGCTCCGTTGCCGGACGAACCGCAGGCCGACGCGGCGACCAGCACGGTTCCGGCCGCGAGGCCGACGAGCAGACGACGCATGGCAACTCCTGTGCAGACGACGGTGTTCCGACAGGCTGTGCGTATCGCGCACAGTGGTGCTCAACTGGTGTTGAGCGGGAACGTAGGGCCCCTGCACGGCCAGGTCAATGCCTAGTGCTCACAATATTGTTGACAGTTGCCGAAGTGTGCTCTTCGCGTGTTGTGCGGCGTCGTCACGGATTCAGCCCGCGTTGTCACAGATCCAGGACGAGCCGCTTCCCCAGACAGCGTGAGACACAGATGAGCATCGTCTCGCCGGCCGCTCGTTCCTCCTCGCTCAGCACCGAGTCCCGGTGGTCCGGGGTGCCTTCGAGGACATCGGTCTCGCAGGTGCCACACGTGCCCTCGGTGCAGGAGAACAGCACCTCGACCCCGGCGGCGCGCACGGTGTCGAGCACGGACACGCCCACCGGGACGGTGACCGTCTTCCCGCTCTGCTCCAGCACTACCTCGAACTCGCTGTCGGCGCCCGCGACTTGGGCCTTCGGTTGGAACCGCTCCACGTGCAGGATGCCTCCGGGGCACCGCGCCTCGACCGCGTCGAGCAGCGGCCCGGGACCGCAGCAGTAGACAAGAGTGCCTTCGGGTACGGCATCCAGCACCGACGGCAGGTCGAGCAGTCCGACCTCGTCCTGCGGAGCTACGGTGACGCGGTCGCCGTAGCGGCCCAACTCCTCTGTGAACGCTATCGAGTTGCGGGTGCGACCGCCGTAGAGCAGGGTCCACGCCGCGCCCGCCGCCTCGGCCGCGGCCAGCATCGGGAGGATGGGGGTGATGCCGATGCCGCCCGCGACGAAGCGGTAGCGAGGGGCGGGCTCCAGCCGGAAGTGGTTGCGCGGTCCGCGCACCCGCACCTTGTCGCCCTGCCCCAACTGCCCGTGCACGTACGCCGATCCGCCCCGCCCGTCCGGCTCCCGCAGCACCGCGATCCGCCACGCCGTACGGTCGGCCGGGTCGCCGCACAGCGAGTACTGGCGCTCCAGGTCGGGGCCGAGCACGACGTCGATGTGGGCGCCCGGTTCCCAGGTGGGGAGTTGCTCGCCCAGGGGGTGGCGCAGAGTGAGGGCGAGGACGCCGTCGGCCGCGAACTCGCGTTGTTCTACGACGAGTTCGGCCTCGTAGATGGTCATGCGTCGGCTCCCTGTGCTTCGTCGACGGCGTGGCCGCTGGGGTGGGCGAGCATCCACTCCCACATCTCGATCGGGTCCTGCGACGTGTGCTCGCGGCCGCAGTGGCAGGTGCCGTGCAGGACGTCGGTGCCCGGCAGCCAGTCGATGCGGTAGACCTCGCCGGTCGGAGCGGTCACTGGACCTGCTCCACGGGCTTGGCGCCCTCCTCGACCAGCCGGGCGAGGATACGGCGGGCGGCGAGGCCGCCGGTGTCGATGTTGATGCTCAGCTCCTGGTAGCCGCCGCGCTCCGAACCCAGCGTCTTCTGAAGGAGGTTGAGCGCGTCGACGTCCTGCATGACGACGGTGTGGTTGTTGCCGCGCAGGAACTCGGTGACCTCGGCGTCGTCCGTGGCCCAGTCGCGGGAGACCGCCCAGAAGTCGTACACCTTGCCGTCCGAGGAGGGCGTGATGGCGTAGGTGATCTCGGTGTGGAACCCGTTCGGGTCGCTGCCGTCCTCCTCGGGCAGGACACCGACCGGGGCGATACGGCTGTGCAGCAGATACAGGCACGGCGCGTGGTACTCGATGTCCTGCCAGCGGGTGATCCGCCCTTGTATTCCGGTGGACTTGGCGTAGAACGGCGGGCACTCGGCGTCGCCCATGTGCCGGCTCACCCGTACGACGCCCGCGCCCTCGTCGACCTCCGTGGTGATCGGCGTCTCGGCGACCTCGGGGGAGCCGATGTAACCGCCGTGCAGATACGTCTCGTGGGAGAGGTCGAGGAGGTTGTCGACGAGGAGGCCGTAGTCGGCGTCGATCGGTTCCATGCCGCTGACGGTGACCCAGTCGGGCGAGGCGAGGTGCGGGGCGCGGGGGAGGACCTGCGGGTCGGCGAGCGCCGGGTCGCCGATCCACACCCACACCAACGCGTCCTGCTCGACCACCGGGTAGGAGGCGACGCGGGCGGTGCGGGGGATGCGTTTCTGGCCCGGCACGTACACGCAGGTCCCGGTCGTGTCGTAGGTGAAGCCGTGGTAGCCGCACACGATCCGGTCCCCGTCGAGGCGGCTCTCGGAGAGCGGGAACCGCCGGTGCACACACCGGTCGTGGAGGGCTACGGCGGTGCCGTCGTCCTCGGTGCGGTAGAAGACGAGGGGCTCGCCGAGGATCGTCCGGCCGAGCAGGTCGCGGCCGACCTCGTGGCTGTAGGCGGCGACGTACCACTGGTTCCTGGCGAAGGCGGTGGTGTGCGGCATCGTTGCGGCTCCCGTCGTTGGGTGATGGCGACATCGTCCGGAAGGGGGGCGCGGGGGCGCAATACCTCTTCCGTCTCACGGAAGGGGCTGGTGAAACTGCCTGTTCAGGGCGGGTACTCGTCTGTGGGAGTGAAGTCAGGACTGCGCTGGGTCGGCGACTTCGCCGAGCGTTTCCGTCGGTGGGTTGCGTCAACCTTGGCGCTTCCGCTTTGCGGTCGTACCTGGCCGTGTTGCCAGGCCCAGGCGGCGAGAACGGAGCCGATTCGAGACGTCTCGGTGGTCCCCGAACGCGTCGCCGTAGCCACGCCGGGCCCGGGCCCGGGGGCCAACCAGGGTCGCCCGACATGCGAGATCTGCTCGGTTCGTTCGACCTGTTCGCCGATGGCTTCGCCGGGATCCATTCCCCTGGCTGGACCTCCTGCGGTCCGAGTCTCCCGCGTACCGCGACATCATGAGCGGTTTGTGGTTCGGCAGCCGCCACCGAGACGTGCACCGGGGCGGCCAGGACGGTGGCTTCGTGGTTCCCAGGGTTCAGATGGTCTGCTCGGCCGCGGGCAGGTTCTCCGTTTTTCGAATCGCGCCGTTCATTCGAATCGCGCTGTTCACCGGGGCGCCGCGCCACGGACCGAGGTCTCGGAGTTGAGCCGTCCCGATCGGAAGGGCTCCACCTGGTGGGGCAGTTCGGCGAAGCCCGCGTTCGCCAGCGCCTCGGCGAGCCCGGGGAGCGCGGAGATCCGGTCGACGAGCGAGGCGTCCACTTCCAGGCGTGCGGTGTCACCCAGGTCGCGGACCCGGAGGTCGGTCACTGCCAGTCCGGCGTCGGCCAGGAGCGCGCGCACCGCGGTCTCGGCCCGGTCGACGCGGGCCAGGCGGTGCGGGGTGACCTCGATGCCGTAGCGGATCCGGCTGGCCAGACAGGGTGTCGCGGGTTTGTTCCAGGTCGGCAGTGACCAGTGCCTGCTCAGTAGGCGTACCTCCGCCTTGGTCAGGCCGGTGTCGAGGAGCGGGGTGTGGATGCCGCGTTCCCGGCCGGCCCTGATGCCCGGGCGGTGGGGGTCCCGGGCGTCGTCCGCGTTGGTTCCGGTGGCCACCAGCTCGTATCCGTGGTCGTGGGCGAGCACGGTGATGGTGTCCAGGACCTCGGACTTGCAGAAGTAGCAGCGGTCGGGGCCGTTGGCGCGGTAGCCGGGACGGGTCAGTTCGCTGGTGCGCGGGGTGAGATGAGTGACGTTGAGGTCTGTGGCCAGGCGGCGGGCGTGCGGGAGTTCACCGGCGGCCAGGCTCTCCGACACGGCGGTGACGGCGAGAACCCGCTCCGGGCCGACGGCACGTACGGCGGCGGCGAGCACGAGGGCGGAGTCCGCGCCGCCCGAATAGGCCACGGCGACGGCGCCGATGGAGCGCATGCGCTCCAGAAGCCGGTCGGCGAGGACGTCGGCGGGTGCGAGTGCGGCCGCTCCTTCGTCTGTGACGGTCATGGTTGTCCTCCTGCGAGAAGCTCGGTGTGCTGAGGGGCGGCGGCCCGGTCGCTCTCCGCGAGTGCGCGTGCCGCGACGGTCCGGAGGGGTATGTCCAGGGCTGCGGCCACGGAGGCGAGGTCGTCGTGTTCGGGTTTGGCGCCGTGCGGACCGTGCTTGATCCGAACCGGGTGGCCGTCCACGTGCACGGTCTCGAAGTGTCGCGGCAGTGCGGTGCGGGTGGCGTCGACGCGGCGGATGCCGAGACTGCCGGTCTCCGACAGCACGAGGTCGCGCAGCCGGCGCTCGTCCTGGCGGGTGGTCAGGACGTGCAACACGTGCGCGGGGCGGTTCTTCTTCATCACGGCGGGCGTCACCCAGGCGTCGAGAGCACCGGACTCCATCGCCCGGGTGATGGTGTGTCCGAGGATCTCGCCGGTGACGTCGTCGAGGTTGGTCTCCAGAACGACGACGTCCTCCGCCGGAGGGTCCTGACACGCAGTTACCCGGGCGGGGACTCCCAGGGTCACCGCCGTGACGTTGGCCCGGTCCGGCAGGCGGCGGGTGCCTGCCCCGTACCCGGTGCGGCCCAGGGTCATGGGTGGTGGCGGTTCGTACCGCGCCCCGAGTGCGCGCAGCAGTGCGGCGCCGGTGGGTGTCACCGTCTCGCCGGGCAGATCGCTGCCCATGACGGCCGCTCCGGTGAGCAGCGCCAGCGTGGCGGGTGCCGGGCAGGGCAGTACTCCGTGCGCCGAGGTCACCCGCCCCCTGCCCAGCGGGAGCGGTGCGCTGAAGACGTCGGTGACGCCCAGCGCGTGCAGGGCGGCCGCGACGCCGACGATGTCGACCAGGGTGTCGTGGCCGCCGAGTTCGTGGAGGTGGACGGTGGCGGGGTCGGCGCCGTGCAGGCGGCCCTCCACCTCGGCAACGGCGGTCACGGTGGCGACCGCGAGGGCGGCGACAGGTTCTGGGGTGGCCCGGGAGGCGAGGTGGATGACTTCGGCGGCCTGCCGCTCGGTGCACGGGTCGGTGACGTCCACGTGGACCCGGGTGGCGGCCAGCCCGTGGTCGGTGACGCGCTCGGCGGTCAGTTCCCAACCGGTGAGACCCGTGGCGGCGATCGAGGCCCGGATCGCGTCCAGCGGTGCTCCGGCGTCGATGAGGGCGGCCAGGAGCATGTCTCCGGCCAGCCCGGTGAACGGGTTGATCCAGACGATCACCGGCGGCCTCCCGGTGTGTTCACACAGCTCTGGGCGATGCGGTGGACCGCCATCGCGGCCGAGAAGCCGGAGTCGATGTTGACCACGGTCACCCCGGCGGCACAGGAGGCGTGCATGGCGAGCAGTGCGGTGACGCCCTCCAGGGACGCGCCGTACCCGGTGGAGACCGGCACGGCGACGACCGGTGCGCGCACCAGACCGCCCACGACACTGGCGAGGGCGCCCTCCATCCCGGCCACGACGATCACCGCGTCGGCGGCCTGGAGCCGGTCACGCACCTGGAGGATCCGGTCGAGGCCGGCCACTCCCACGTCGTGGATGGCGGTGGTGTCCAGGCCGACGGTGGCGGCCACGGCGGCGGCTTCGGCGGCGACCGGCCGGTCCGAGGTGCCGGCGGCCACCACCGTCACGCGGAAGTCCCCGGCCGGAGAAGGCCGCCAGTACAGCAGCCGGGCCTCGGCGTCGTACGTTGCCGGGCCGTGTGGCTGACCGTCGTGCGTTCCAGGGTCGTGTGGCTGCTCGTCGTACGGCCCCGGGCCTCGCGTCTCCTCGTCGTGCATGCCCGGATCCAGCCGTGCCATGACGGCCTCGGCGGTCTCCGCCTCGATCCGGGTGACGAGGACAGGACCGGTGTTGTGTTCCAGCAGCCCGGTGACGATGCCGCTGATCTGGTCGACCGTCTTTCCGGGTCCGTAGACGACCTCGGGGAGTCCCTGCCGGGCCTCGCGGGCGAGGTCCAGCCGGGCGTAGCCCAGGTCCAGTACTCCACTCATGCCCCGCTCCTGTCGACGTACGGGATGGTCTGCGGCCCTTCGGGCAGGACGCAGAGACGGGCGCCGGGACCCGCCGCGGCCAGCGCCTCGGCGACGGTGGCCGAGATGTCATGCGTCTGTCGCAGGTGGGCGGTGGCCAGTTCGGCGTCGCTCAGGAAACCGGTGTGCATGACGACCCGGCTGCCGGACTGGATACGTGCCTGGATCTGCACCTGCCACTGGTCGGGCACGGTTTCGGTGCGGGCGCTGATGTCGTCGAACAGCGCCTGCGGGGACGGAGCGGAGGCCAGCACCTCCCGGTAGGAGCCGTGCTCGGGGAAGCCGTCGCGGCACTCGGCCGCGCAGACGATCATGCCGCCGGGTTTGACCACCTGGTAGGCGGCGGACATGCCCTTGACGGCCTGGTAGAGGTTCTGGTCCAGCGGGAAGCCGGAGTTGGTGGTGACGACGACGTCGAACGGCGCCTCGACCGGCCGCATCGCCATGCGCTTCGCCGTGGCCGTGGCCGCCGCGTGCATCGGCGCCAGATCGCCTCCGAAGGCGGCCACGATGTCCTTGTCCCGATTGAGCACCACGTCCAGCGAGAAGGTGACTCCGGTCGCTTCGGCGATGGCCCGTACGTCGTCATGGACGGGGTTGCCGTGGATGTTGCCCCAGGTGGCGCGCGGGTCACCGATGCGGGCCGCGTCGTGCAGGACGAGGACCGTCTCCAGCGCGGCCAGGCCGGGGGCCACGAGTTTCGGACCGCCTGAGAAGCCGGCGAAGAAGTGCGGTTCGACGAAGCCCGTGGTGATGCGGACGTCCGCCTCGGCCCACGCACGGTTCAGCCAGACCGGGACGCCGTTGCCGTACGTCCCCATCCAGGTCAGCTGTCCGGGGTCGCGGGCGTCGTGGTTGACGATGCGTACGGCGTCCACGACCTCGTCGCCGAACATCTCGCGCAGTTCCGCCTCGTCGTTGCCCCGGTGGGTGCCGGTGGCGACGAGGATCACCACGTCCTCCGGACGGACGATCCCTTCGAGTTCGGCGAGGACGGCGGGGATCATCAGATGGCGCGGCTGGGGGCGGGTGCCGTCGCAGGCCGAGATCGCCACCGTCTGCCCCGGTCGCACCCGTTCGCGCAGCGGGGGCCCGGCGACGGGGGCGCGCAACGCCTCGCGCAGTACGGCCATTTGGTCCGCGGCGGCCTCGTGGTGAACGGGTTCGACGACGGTGGCCGTCCGCGGATCCACCTCGATGTCGAGCCCCGACTGCCCGTAGGCCAGACGTATCTTCACAGGTTTTCCTTCCGCAGTCAGTAGGCGCGGGCCGCCGTGCCGCCGAAGACCTCGGCACGTTCGGCGGCGGTCAGCCGTTCGGTCACTTCCTCGGCCGCGCGGACGACCTCCGTGTAGGAGGCGGCCGGCAGGCACACCGGCCAGTCGGATCGATGCCCGCCGCCGCGGCCTCCGGCGCGAGGTCGTCGAGGGTGAAGTCACGGCGTAGGGCCGCCATGTCCGGGGCGTTCAGCCAGTCGTGCGGGCGACGGCTCGGGCCGGAAGCGGTCCTGGGCGCTCTCGGAGCCGTCTCTGCCGCAGGCGTCGCGGGCCGGGGCCGCCAGACGTGGTGGTGTGCGTCGATCCGTGTCATGGCCGGGCCCCCGCCAGGGCGTCGAGTTCCGCCCACAGCTCCGCGGGGATCTCCGCCGTGGCGTGCGCGAGGTTCTCCGTGACCTCCAACGGGCTGCGCGCGCCGAGGACCACACCGGTGACCGCCGGGTGGCGCAGCGGGAACTGCAGCGCGGCGGCGGCCGGCGGCACTCCGTGGGCCGTGCACCGCTCGGCCAGGGACCGGGCGCGGCGCAGCACGTCGTCGGGGGCCGGGGCGTAGTCGTAGGTGGCGCCCGGGGACGGGTCGGCAAGGATGCCGCTGTTGAAGACGCCGCCGACCAAGACGCCCACCTCGCGCTCGGCGCACAGCGGCAACAGCACGTCGGCCGCGCTGCGGTCCAGCAGGGAGTAGCGGCCGGCGACGAGTACGCAGTCGAGGTCGGTCTCGGTGACGAAGCGGGTGAGCATCGCCGTCTGGTTCATGCCCGCGCCGATCGCCCGGACCGCTCCCTGGTCGCGCAGCCGGGCCAGTGCCGGGTACGCCCCCGTGACCGCCTCCTCCCAGTGGTCGTCCGGGTCGTGGATCAGGACGGTGTCGAAGGCTTCGAGACCGGACCGCTCAAGGCTCTCGGCGAGCGAACGGTAGACGCCCTCGGCGCTGTAGTCGCGCACCCGGACCAGCCCCCGTTCGCCGTGGAACGCCTCGTCCCCGAGGGCGGCGTCGCCCGGCACGAGCAGCCGTCCCACTTTTGTGGACACGGTGAACCCGTCGCGCGGGCAGCCGGTGTCGGCGAGGAAGGATCCCAGCCGCCGTTCCGCGAGCCCGGCGCCGTAGTGCGGGGCGGTGTCGAAGTAGCGGACACCGGCCGCCCAGGCGGCGTCGAGCGTGGCGGTGGCCTGCTCGTCGCCGACCGCCGAGAACAGCCCGGCCAGCGGTGCGGTGCCCAGGCCGATACGGCTGACGGTGACCCCGGAGCGGCCGAGCGGGACGCGCTCGGTGAACCAGGGCGGGCTCGCGGAGGTCATCAGGCCTGTCCGAGGACGTGCCGCTGGCGGCCGAGCCGGTCGATCTCCACCTCGACCACGTCACCGGCGACCAGGTAGGGGAAGTCGTTGGCGCCGAAGGCCACGCCCGCCGGGGTGCCGGTGCTGATCACGTCTCCGGGGTCCAGCACCATGAACTGGCTCAGGTACCAGACGATGTGGCGCACCCCGAAGATCATGTTCTTGGTGTGGCCGTCCTGGCGCAGTTCGCCGTTGACCCACAGCCGCATGGCCAGCCCCTGCGGGTCGCCGGTCTCGTCGGGGGTGACCAGCCAGGGGCCGAGCGGATTGAACGTCTCGCAGGACTTGCCCTTGTCCCACTGCCCGCCCCGCTCGTGCTGGAAGGCCCGCTCGCTGACGTCGTCGGCGATCGCGTAGCCCGCAATGACGTCGTCGGCCGCCTCCGGCGAGTCCAGATAGCGCGCGGTGCGGCCGATGACCACGGCGAGTTCGATCTCGTAGTCCGTCTTCTCACTGGTGCGCGGTACGAGCACGGTGTCGTCGGGGCCGACGACCGTGTTGGCGGCCTTCATGAAGACGACCGGCTCGGCAGGGGGCGGTGTGTCCGTCTCCGCAGCGTGATCGACGTAGTTGAGCCCGATGCACACCACCTTGCCGGGGCGTGCGACCGGCGCGCCGACCCGTTGGCCGGCGATGTCCGTGCGCGGCAGCACGTTCTCGGCGAGGGCGGCACGGACGCGTTCCACGCCGCCCTCGGCCAGGAACACACCATCGATGTCGACGGTCAGCGGACTCAGGTCTCTCGCGGTGCCGTCGGAGTCCAGGACCACGGGCCGCTCGGAGCCCGCCGGGCCCACGCGCAGAAATCTCATCGGTACTCCTCGGTGAGGTCAACATGTCCGCCCGGTGACCGGCAACTCGGTACCCGGGTGCGGGACATGAGGAATGAAAACGGACAGAGGGTGCATCGGTAGTCGGAGAGGGAGCACCTACACGGCCGAGCCGTTCCCGGGGAGCCGACCGTCCCGGTCCAGGTGCTCGCGCAGCCACCGCTCGGTGGTGCTGACGTGCATCAGCGCCGCCGCCTGGGCGAGCACGGCGTCACCGTCGGCCAGCGCCTGGTAGATCGCCTCGTGTTCGGCGAGGGTGCGGCCGGCGGCGTTGTCGTCGACCAGTCCCCGCCAGACACGGGCGCCGAGCGTCCGGCCGGAGATGCCCTCCAGGAGGGTGGTCAGCGTGGCGTTGCCGGTGGCCGCGACCACGGCCCGGTGGAAGGCTGCGTCGTGCTCGTTGAGGCGCTCCACGTCGTCGCGGGCCGCACGCATCGCGTCCAGGTGCCGTTGTACCTCGCCGAGTTCGGTGGCCGAGATCCGGGTGGCGGCCAGCGCCGTGGCGACCGGCTCGAACAGTCGGCGCACCTCGGTGAGCTCCAGCAACGTGTCGCCGCGCAGCAACTCCACCGCGGACCCGATGCTGCTCAGCAGCAGCTCCGGTTCCAGGCTGGTCACGTAGGTGCCGTCCCCGCGCCGGATCTCCAGCACCCGCGCGACGACCAGCGCCTTCACCGCTTCCCGCATCAGGTTGCGGGACAGACCCAACTCCGCGGCGAGCTGTTGCTCGGGCGGAAGTTTGGCCCCGGGGAGCAGCTCGCCCGACTGGATGAGGTCCCTGATGCGGTCGATGGCCTTGTCGGTCAGTGACATGCGTGGCTGCCCCTCGTCGTTGCGTGCGCAGCGGCACCGTAGCAATACATCCCATGACGTAGGAAGACATGGGATGGCTGAATCCGTTACCGCAACCACGAGAATTGCGTCTACTTCGCAGGTCAAAGGCGAAAGCGTCCGACTCTTTTCGTTCCGGCTATGGACACAGCGGCGAACAGAGACTAAAAATCCATCCCATGTCTGGAGCTGCTGCTGCAGAACAGACATGCCATGTACACATGACGATGGGTGGTTGCCATGACCCCGAAACGACACCTCGGCCTCCCGGCCGCGAAGGCCGGGCACCATGAGTGAACTGATCAGCGCCGTCGACGCGGTCGACGTACGGTTCCCGACCTCTCTGGAACTCGACGGCTCCGACGCGATGAATCCCGAACCCGACTACTCGGCCGCCTATGTGACGATCCGTACGAGTGGCGGCGACGAGGGCCACGGGCTCGCCTTCACCGTGGGGCGCGGCAACGACGTGGAGGTCGCCGCCGTACGCGCGCTGGCCCCGCTGGTGGTCGGCCTGTCGGTGGAAGAGGTCCTGAACGACCTCGGCGGTTTCTCCCGGCGGCTGACCGGCGACAGCCAACTGCGCTGGCTGGGCCCGGAGAAGGGGGCCATCCACATGGCCGCCGCGGCGATCGTGAACGCCGTGTGGGACCTGTACGGCCGCCGTACGGGGAAGCCGGTCTGGCGACTGCTGGCCGAACTGTCCCCGGAGCAGCTGGTCGACCTGGTCGACTTCCGCTATCTGCAGGACGCGCTGACCCGTGACGAGGCCCTGGACATCCTGCGCCGGGCCGAACCGGGCCGCGCCGAACGCGCCGCGCACCTGCTGGAGCACGGATATCCGGCGTACACGACGACACCCGGCTGGCTCGGCTACGACGACGAGAAGCTGGTGCGGCTGTCGAAGGAGGCGGTCGCCGACGGGTTCTCCCAGATCAAGTTGAAGGTCGGCGCCGACCGCGCGGACGACGAGCGCCGGATGCGGCTGGCCCGCGAGGCGGTCGGCCCGGACATCAGGATCGCCGTCGACGCCAACCAGGCATGGGGCGTCCAGCAGGCCATCGACTGGATGCGGGCGCTCGTGCCCTACGACCCGTACTGGATCGAGGAACCCACCTCGCCCGACGACATCCTCGGCCACGCCGCCATCCGCAAGGCGCTGGCGCCGGTGAAGGTGGCCACCGGTGAACACACCCACAACCAGGTGATGTTCAAGCAGTTGCTCCAGGCCGGTTCGCTCGACATCCTCCAGATGGACGCGAGCCGCACCGCGGGCGTCACCGAGAACGTCGCCATCCTGCTGCTGGCCGCCAAGTTCGGCGTCCCGGTCTGCCCGCACGCCGGCGGGGTCGGCCTGTGCGAGATGGTGCAGCACCTGGCGATGTTCGACTACGTCGCCGTCAGCGGCACCACCGAGAACCGCGTGATCGAGTACGTCGACCATCTGCACGAGCACTTCACCGATCCCGTACGGATCCGGGAAGGCCACTACCTCGCGCCGACCGCCCCCGGTATCAGCGCCGAACTGCACCCGGACTCCGTGGCGGCCCACCGCTACCCCGAAGGCCCGGTGTGGGAAGCGAAGGCCGGGACATGAGCACGAACGAGTTCGCCGGGCTGACCGCGCTGGTCACCGGTGGCGCCTCCGGCATCGGCCTGGCCACCGCTCAGTTGCTCGCCGCACGTGGGGCGCGCGTGGCCTGCCTCGATCTCAAGCCGGACGACGTGCCCGAACCCCTCATAGGCATACAGGCCGACGTGTCGGACGACACCGGCGTACGAACGGCCGTCGGGGAGGCCGCCCGCAGGCTCGGGGGCATCGACATCCTCGTCAACAACGCGGGGATCGGCGCCCAGGGCACGATCGAGGACAACACCGACGACGAGTGGCGTCGCGTCTTCGAGGTCAACGTCTTCGGCATGGTGCGGGTGACCCGTGCCGCGCTGCCGCACCTGCGGCGCTCGCACAGCGCGGCCATCGTCAACACCTGCTCCATCGCGGCCACGGCGGGGCTGCCCGACCGGGCCCTCTACTCGGCCACGAAGGGCGCCGTCCTCTCCCTCACCCGGGCGACCGCCGCCGACCTCGTGCACTCCGGAATCCGCGTCAACTGCGTCAATCCCGGTACCGCCGACACCCCCTGGGTCGGGCGCCTGCTGGACAGCGCCGCCGACCCCGAGGCCGAACGCGCCGCCCTGAACGCCCGCCAGCCCATGGGCCGTCTGGTGAGCGCGGAAGAGGTCGCCGCGGCCATCGTCTACCTGGCGAGCCCGCTCTCCGGCTCCACCACCGGCACCGATCTCGCCGTCGACGGCGGCATGCACGGACTGCGGATCCGCCCGCGCGCCTGAACACGGCAGCGTGGAGGGGGTCGTCGCGAGGTTGACCGTGCAGAAGTACTCGTTCCAGGAGAACACGCAGCACAGCAGGGCTGTTGACCACAGGCCGGACCGGACCAGTGGAAGCGCGATGCTCGCCCGGCATCTCCCGGAGGACCAGGTGCGGGTGCTGGGCGACCACGGAGACCGGGATGATGCCTGCGGCGACAGGCATCATCTTCGTGCTGATGAAGAAGAACAGCACGTCGAGCGTTCTACGGACCGGCCGTACCGACAGGGCGTGCGCAGCAGGCGAGGCCGGCAGCAGTACCAGGACCGTCGTGGCCGCCGCGACGACGATCGAGTTGCCCGCGTACGCCCAGAAAGTCTGCCTGGAACGTGTTTCACGTACACCCTGGCGGGAGCCCGGCCGTTGGCCCGGCTCCCGCGCAGTGCGCTGCCCGTTGAGGCGTGCCGGTGTCTAGGAGGACACCAGCACCAGGGACCACAGCTGAGAGGTGGCGCCGGTGTACGCCTGCTGGACGATCTGTGCGCCGTCGGTGGTGGCTGCTCCGGAAACGGTGAGGGCGAGGCCCGAATTGCGGTTCACCAGCTTGTAGTTGGAGCCGACGGCGACCACCTGCCACTGCTGGTCGTTGCCGCTGTTCTGCACCCACTGCACGGCGTTCGCGCCGCTCGACGTGCTGGCGGCCAGGATGCCGAGGGCTCGACCGCTGTTCTTGTCGAGCAGCGTGCTGTATCCGCTGCCGACATCCGTGACGTGCCACAACTGGTCGGCCGACCCGTTGTCGGTCCACTGGACCACGTTCTGCCCGTCGAGGAGGTCCGCGCCCAACACGCCGAGGGCCTTACCGCTGTTGACGTTGACGAGTTTGTAGTACGCGCCGGTGGAGTTTCCGAAGTCGATGTCCGCGTAGGAGATCGTGGTTGTCCCGCCGACGATCTCGACTCGGCCCGTGTTGGGCATGTAGGTGAGGCTGCGGCTGTAGGAGGACGCCATCGTCGTGTGCTGCTGCGTCCACGCACCGGTGCTGCTTCCGCCGGCGTTCGTCCAGACGTCCCCGCTGCCCGCGGCGTTGAAGAGGATCCGCCCGTTCGGCATGCGCATGAGCACCGGGCTCCCCCCACGGGACAAGGCGCTGGAGCCCGATGTCACCGAGAGCGAGGTGACGCCGGTGCCCGCGGTGCCGCCCACCGAGTAGAAGTGCAGTGGATCGCCGGCGATCTTGTAGCGGACGTTGTCACCGCCACCCCAGTATTCGTAGGTCATCATCCACTTGCCGTCACTGGTCTGGACGACATTGGTCATGCCGGGGCGGCCACCGCCGATCTCGCTGTAACCGGACGAATTGGTGACCGTCGTTCCGGAGACATCGACAACCGCGCTGCTCCACGACGAGCTGACGCCGTCCCATGTCCGGTGCGCAAGGATCTGTGTGGCGGGATCCGGAGTTGTGCTGTTGTTCGGATCGAGCGTCGGAACGCCCGTCGACGAGTCGTAGCCGGTGTAGTCGTTCTCGTCGGAGTAGTAGGCGACGAGCTGGTTGTTGTAAACCATCAAGTACGGTTCCCACACGGGGTCGTTCTGGTGGGTTGTGTTCTCGGTGGCCGGGTAGTTCGCGCCGTTGGACCAGCTGCCCGTCGTGATGACGTTGACGACATTCCACGTCGCGCCGGAGTCGGTGCTCGAGTAGAGCGCGATCGCCGTGTTGCTGCGGTCGCCGTCGTGCGTCGGCGTGTAGCCGGAGTTGGTTGCCTTCTGGTCGAGGTAGTTGTAGTCGTCGCCCGACACGACGGTGGCCATCAGCAGTGTGCCGGATGCGAGATTTCCGACTGCCTGGGGAAGCACATACAGATACGGGTTGGTCCAGTTACTGACGTACGAGGAGTACGCGGGATTCGACGACGCGTACGCCGGCGCCTTGACGTCTGACAGGTGTTGCCAGGTCGTGCCGTTGTCGTCGCTCTTGTACAACGGCATTGTCTGGCCGTCCGCCGAACCCGAGGCGGCCACCGTCGACTTCTCGAATGCGGCGACGAGTCGTCCGCTCGGGAGCACGGCCGTTTTCGGGTACAGGGCGCAGTTGTTGGTGGCCTTCGTGCAGGATGAGTTGCTCGGGAGCTGGTAGAGGGTGGCGGGTGTCGGTGTGGACGCCTGCGCAGGCATCGCGAAGACCCACAGCGTCGCGGCTATGGCCAGAACGAGGGTCAAAGCTCTACGCGGATGTCTTGTGCCTTTCATCTTTCCTCCCGAAAAGATAGACAAGATCGGATCTTGGAGCCCGGAGCGGGCCGGGATCCGTATGCCGGCGGCCGGTGGTTTCTCTCCGACTTGGCGGCGCCGAAGCGGAGGAGGGTTTGTCTTCCCTCGGTGATATGGGGCGTCCTGTCCACGCTGCGGCAAGGGGGTGCCATCGTTCGAGTCGTGGACTGAGCCTGCGAATCGGTGCAGTCGAGTCGAGCCCTGGGGTTTGCCTGGTTGGCGAGTGGGCGCATTCACGGCTTATGGCGTACGAGCGCGTCCACTGCTCTGCTGTATTCGCTCGTCGCGCCCGATTTCGTCGAGGACACGCGATGCGTGAAAGCTGAAGGGAGTCGAACGGTCTGTCTGCGGCAGCTGTTCGCAGAGGGAGGCAGTGTTGCGGTTGCCTCAAGCAATGACGGTGACAGGGGAATCGCTGATGTCCTGTCGCTGTCGGTACTTCGCAGATGGCGTGGACCGGATGGGTGGAGGTCCTTTCAAAAGAGGCCGGCAGCGTGCCGTTCCGGCTGCGTTGGTAACGCAGTTCGGGTGCCTTCGTGCCATCGCGAACAAGGCAACCTTTTCACCTCCTCTGAACTCCCCGGCGGGGAGCGGGGATGGGCCAATTATTCGGGCGTGGGGCATCCGTGTCACCAGCGCGTTTCGAAAGTGTTTCGCAGAGGGGCCATTCGCTGTGTATTGACGTGTCGGCGCGCCCGTCGCCATCCAGGCGGTTTCAAAGTCCCGGTGATCACGTGATGTGCAGGTCGCGACGGTGGATCGATGGGTGGTCGGCCCGGTCCGTATGCAACGAAGCTCCGGTTGATGCCGGTGACCGATCAAGCCGCCTGTATCGCCCGGGGCTTTGATGTGCCGTCAGTCCGTCAGCGATTGTCTGGTCAAGTAAGCGCGCTGCCGATTGCCCTCATCCTGACCGATCCGAGAAGTCCGTGCCGTTCGGGTGGAGCCGCTGCCTCGGCGGCCTGACCAGACCGGCCTCGTAGGCGAACACGACGGCCTGGACGCGGGCTCGGGCGCCGATCTTGGTGAGGATGCTGCTGATGTGGCTCTTGACCGTGGTCGGGGCTATCGAGAGGCGTTCGGCGATCTCCCTGCTGCTCCAGCCGGAGGCGAGAGCGGCAAGCACCTCGCATTCGCGCTCGCTGAGATGGGACAGCCTGTGTCTGCGTTCGGTGAGGTCGGACCGGCTCTGCTCACGGACTGCGTCGACGAGTGTGCGAGTGAGGTGGGGAGACAGGACGGCACCTCCGAGCGCGACGGTGCGGAGGGCCGCTGTCAGTTCGTGGGGGAGGGCGTCTTTGAGGAGGAGTCCGCCGGCACCGGCGCGCAGGGCGGCGCACGCGGACTCGTCGGCGTCGAAGGGGGTGAGGATCAGCACCCGCGGGGGGATCCTGTCCGTCCCGCCAGTGTCAGGTGCCATCGGATCCTCGTCGGGCCGGGTGATGCGATGTATCGCCTGAATGTGCTTCTCGTCCGGCCGGCCCATATCCATGAGGACGACGTCAGGTCGGAGTGTGTCGGCGAGGCGGACTGCCTGGGCGTAGGCGGTCGCCTCGCCCACGATGGTGAGGTCGGGCTGGGTTTCCAGGAACATTCGCAGGCCGAGGCGTTGCAGAGCCTGGTCGTTGACGATGAGTACGGCGGTCATGCGGGAGCTCTCCCGGCGGACCGGGCCCTGGAGGCGTTCGGCCGGCGATGGTCGGGGCGGGGACGGTGCGTGGGGGCGCGGACCCGGCCACGATCCAGGGATGTTTCGGATCGTGGCCGGGCCCTTCACTCGCACCGGGCGCCTGTCCCCACGGACGGCCGATGCGGACCGGACGCGCGCTCCGCTTGAGTACGCGCGACCGGAGTTGCGGGTGCAGGAGAGAGGCCGGGGCGGCCTGCTTGATGGCCTCACTGCTCTCCGGCTGTGGTGTCCTCAGCTCTTCACGGTGCTCAGGACTGCCGTGGCCATGCCTTGTTCGCCCCGTTCGTTGGGGTGGACCATGGCGGCGGGGCTGCTGGGCTTGAGGGGTTCGATCCAGCGGGTGGCCGCCGGGGCGCAGGCGTCGTGGCCGGCGGACGGGGTGAAGGTGTCGACGTACGTTGCGCCCGCGGCTCGCGCGCGATCGCCGAGCATGGTGTTGAGTTCCTGTTGCTTCTCGCGCAGGAACGTGACGTCGCCGGGAGCGATGGGCAGGCCGCGACCGCAGCGTGTGCCCTTGGCGGGCAGGATCGACGGGTAGCCGACGATGTAGACCCGGGCCTCGGGCGCACGGCGTTGGATCTCGGTCAGTGCGCGGGTGAGGCGGTCACCCGTGGTACGGATCTTCTGGGCCACCTTGTCGATTCCGCCGGAGGTGTACTTCTCCTCGCAGGGTGCCGTGTCGGTGATGTCCGTGACGCGCTCGGCCAGTTTGAAGAGCGTTCCGGTGCCGACGCACTTGGTGATCATCGAGCTGAAGCCGATGTCGTTGCCGCCGATGCCGATTGTGACCAGCCGCGTGTCGGTGGTCAGCGCGGAGAGCTGTGCGGGGTTGGTGCCGTTGCCGGTGGACTGGGGGGTGGTGAGGTCGGAGATGGTGGCGCCACTGCAACTCACGTCACGGAAGTCGGCAGCCTTCAGGCCGAGTTCCTTGGCGACCAGGGCCGGGTAGTTGCGGCCGGAGCGGTCACAGCCGGCCGGAGTGCTGGTCTGAGGAGGGATCTTGGGGCCCGAGGTGTACGAGTCGCCGAGTGCGACGTACGGCCCCTTGGATATCTCCCTCACGTTGGTCTTGGCGCTGCTGTCGGAGCTCTGTCCGATGCTGACGGCGGTGACCAGTACCCCGCAGGCAAGGGCCACGCCCATGCCGGTTCGTGCCAACGGTCCCATTGCTGTGTCCTGTTCTTCGTTGCGGATGCTGGGTTGCGGGGACGTGGCGGTGCACAAGGAGCGGTGTCGGTGCGGCCCTTGGGGGCGGGCGGGCGGGCGAGCGGGGCGGGGCGGTCTACGACGGGCGGACGAGGCCGGTGTCGTAGGCGAAGATGACGGCCTGCACGCGGTCGCGGGCGTCGATCTTGGTGAGGATGCGGCCGATGTGGGATTTGATCGTGGATTCGGCGAGGTGGAGACGCTCGGCGATCTCCTGGTTCGTCCAGCCGGTGGCGATGGCGGTGAGGACCTCGCGCTCGCGTTGGGTCAGGTCGGCGAGTCGGCGCTGCTGCTGCGGACTGTGCCCGGGGAGGCGGTCGCTGAAGGCGTCGATCAGTTTGCGGGTGAGGCCCGGGGAGATGACGGCGTCGCCGGCGGCCACGGCCCTGACCCCGGCGACGAGTTCGTCGGGCTGGGCGTCCTTGAGCAGGAAGCCGCTTGCTCCGGCACGCAGGGCGTCGTAGGCGTACTCGTCGAGGTCGAAGGTCGTCAGCACCAGGATGCGTGAACGGCCGCCGGACTCCACGATGCGGCGGGTGGCCTCGATGCCGTCCATGCCGGGCATCCGGACGTCCATGAGGACGACGTCGGGCCGGAGTTCGGCGGTCATGCGGACCGCTTCACCGCCGTTGGTGGCTTCACCGACGACGTTCATGTCGGACTGGGCCTCCAGGAGCATGTTGAAGCCCATGCGTTGCAGGGCCTGGTCGTCGACGATGAGGACGGTGGTCATGAGGGGTGCTTCTCCGGGGAGTTGGGCTGCGGGCTGGGGACGAGGAGGGCGCGGACGGACCAGCCGCCGTGAGCGTTGGGGCCTGCGGTGACGGTGCCCTGGTAGAGGGCGGCGCGTTCGCGCATGCCGACCAGGCCACGGCCGCCGCCCGCGCGGGGACGGTTCGCCGAGGGTGTGCGGGACGGGCCGGTGTCCTCGACGGTGACGCGCACGGCGTCCGGGTCGGCGGTGAGGGACACCTGGACCGAGGTGTCGGGGGCGGCGTACTTGACGGTGTTGGTCAGGGCCTCCTGGATGATGCGGTAGACGGAGAGCTGGATCCCGGGAGGCAGGTCGGTGAGGCTGCCGCGGGCGTCCAGGGTGACGGTGGGACCGGCCGCGCGGACGCGGTCCAGCAGCGAGTCGAGGTCGGTCAGGCCGGGCTGCGGGGCGAGCGGCATGTCGCCCGGCCGGTCGTCCTCGTCGCCGATGACCGAGAGCAGGCGGCGCAGTTCGGCCAGTGCGTCGCGGCCGCTGGTGCTGATGATGCGGAGGGTCTGGGCCCCGCGTTCCGGCTTCTTCTCGGTGAGGGCGGCGGCGCCGTCGGCGAGGCCGACGATGACGGCGAGGGTGTGGCCGAGGATGTCGTGCATCTCCCGGGAGACCCGGGCACGTTCCTGCGCTATGGCCAGGCGGGCCTGCTGGTCGCGTTCCTTCCTCAGGGCGTCGATGTAAGCACTGGCCAGTCGGCTGAGCAGACCCAGCGCGGCGAACGCCGCCATCGCGGTCATCGCCAACAGGGTCACGACCTCGGGGCGTGTGGCGTGTTGCAGCTGGCCGCCCCGCCAGAAGACGGCGGCCCACACTCCGAGCTGCACGGTGGTGATGCCGACGGCGAGAGCGAGTTGCCGGGGGGCGCTGTAGCGGCCGACGTTGAACAGGGCCACGACCCGTGCGGACTCGGCCCCGGTCAGCACCCCCAGGGGGAGGGCCACCACGGAGGCGGCGGTGGTCAGGGCGAAGACCAGCATGGGCCGGCGTTCCCGCCAAAGGAGAGGGAGGGTGAACGCGACGATGAGCGCCAGCTGCGCCGCGACGTCGCCGGTGTTGTAGGGGTTGAGGTAGGAGCTGATGCCGAGCGCGGCGCAGAAGGCCGGTACCCCCCAGTGCCGGACCTTGGGATGGGCCCGGTCGGCCCGGCGCAGCGCGGCCAGCCGGAAGATGACCGAGGCGATCACGCGCTGTTCGGAATCGCTGGTCAGGGTCTCCAGGAGCCGGCGGTTGTCCGGGCTGGGGGCCACGGGGGCGCTCGGTGGGGTCACGGGGGTCCTTCACGGGTCGGGAGGCCGCCCGCCGATCCCGGGGGGATTGGACCGGCGGGCGGGGCTGGGGAATCGGCCGGTGGGAGGTGGCCGATCCGGTCAGTGGTCGAACAGCGGTCGGCGTTGGTCGCTGCTGCGACGCGTCTCCGTCAACTCTTAGCTCTTAGCTCTTGCGGAACAGTTTGTTCCGCAGCCCCCTCGGCGGCGTTGCTTTCGGCTCGGCCGTGTCGGCCGACGGGGCGGCGTCGCCTTCGTTCGCGCGGCGCTGTCCGAGGCCGGGCAGTCCCGGGATCCTTCCACGGTGGTGCCGGGGAAGCGGCGACGTGAAGCCCGTCGTGTCCGAGGCGTCGGTGCCGGAGCCATTGGTGAGGACTGACGGGGCGGCGTGGTGGTCCGAGCCCTGGTGGCCACCCGCGGGTACGCCGGCGAATACGGGTTCGGGCGCGGTGCTCGTCTCCTCGGCGGCCAGGGCCTGGCGGAGCTTCTCACCCTCGACGTCCACGTTGGGCATGACCCGGTCCAGCCACTTGGGCAGGGCCCAGGCGCGGCGCCCGAGGAGGGTCATGACCGCGGGGACGATGGTCATACGGACCACGAAGGCATCGAAGAACACGGCGGAGCCGAGGCCGAGGCCGATGGACTTGATGAGTGCCACGTCGTCGAGGAGGAAGCCGGAGAACACCGAGATCATGATGATCGCCGCCGCGGTGACCACGCGGGCACTGTGCTTGAAGCCCTGGACGATCGCCTGCGTGGGTTCGGCGCCGTGGACGTACTCCTCCCGCATCCGGGTGACGAGGAAGACCTCGTAGTCCATGGCGAGTCCGAAGACCACGCCGATCAGCAGGATGGGCAGGACGCTCACGATGGGCGCGGTTTCCTGGATGCCGAAGAGGCCCTTCAGCCAGCCCCACTGGAAGACGGCGACCACGACACCGAGCGTGGCGCCCACGCTGAGGAGGAAGCCGAGGGCGGCCTTGAGCGGGACCAGGATCGAGCGGAAGACCAGCAGGAGCAGGACCAGCGCCAGGCCGACCACGATCGCCAGGTAGGGGATGAGGGCCTGGCCGAGCTTGCTGGAGACGTCGATGTTGACGGCGGTGGTGCCGGTCACCATCAGGTCGGCACCCGTGTCCTTGTGCAAGGTGCCGCTCTGGGCGCGGATGTCCTTGACCAGGTCCTTGGTGGCCTGGCTGCTCGGCGCACTCTTCGGGATAGCCCCGATCAGGGCCACGTCTCCGGCCTCGTTGAACGCGGCGTCGCGCACCGTGGCCACGTCGGGCAGCTTCTTGATCCGCGCCACCGCGTCCGCGGCGGCTGCCTTCGGGTCCTTGCTGTCACGGGCGTCGACCACCACGGTCAGGGGACCGTTGAAGCCGGGCCCGAAGCCCTTGCTGAGGGTGTCGTAGGCGACGCGCTGGGTGCTGTCGGGGGACTTCATGGAGTCGTCGGGCAGGGCAAGGCGCAGGGACATGGCAGGGATGGTCAGCAGGCCCAGGCCGATCACCGCGACGGCGAGGACCTTGACCGGGTTACGGGTGACGAAGCGCGCCCAGCGCACGCCCGTGGCCTCGCCCTCGCCGCGTTCTTCCAGGGCGTGCATGCGGCGGCTGAGGAGCTTGGCCTTCATGATCCGCGTCCCGGTGAAGCCCAGCATCGCGGGCAGCAGGGTCAGCGCGATGAGCACGGCGACGGCGACCGCGAAGGCGGAGGCCAGGCCCATCGAGGTGAGCATCTTGATGCCGATGACACTCAGACCCGCCAGCGCGATGATCACGGTGAGGCCGGCGAAGACGACGGCGGATCCGGCGGTGCCCAGGGCCCGCCCGGCGGCTTCTTCCGGATCATGGCCGTCGCGGATCTCGTTGCGGTAGCGGGAGACGATGAACAGGGCGTAGTCGATGGCGACTGCCAGACCCAGCATCAGAGCCAGTGTCGAGGCGGCCGAGGCCATGTCCACGAACGAGGTGGCGATGGTGATGCACATGACGGCCACGCCCACGCCGAGGATCGCGGTCAGCAGCGGGAGTCCCGCCGCGATCAGCGAGCCGAAGGTGATCACCAGAACGACCGCGGCGACCGCGAGACCGATCAGTTCGGCAGCCTTGCTGGCCGCCTTGTCCTCGACCGCGTCACCACCCATGCTGACCGTCAGCCCGGCCTTCTCACCCTCCGCTGCGACCTTGTTCAGGACCTCGTGCGCGGCGCTGCCGACGTCGGACTTGGCGACCTTGTAGGACACCTGGGTGTAGGCGATGGAGCCCGACTTGCTGACCAGACCACTGGTGAACGGGTCGGAGACGCTCGCCACCTGCGGCGATGCCTTCAACTCGGCCACCAGCGAGGTGATTTCCGCCTTGTTGGCGGTGGAGGTGAGCTTCTGGCCGGAAGGGGCCTCGAAGACGACCCGGGCGGTGGCGCCGGAGGCGGAGGCCTGCGGGAACTCCTTCTGCAGCAGGTCGATGGCCTTCTGGGACTGCGTGCCGGGCAGCGTGAAGCTGTCCGAGGTGGAGCCGGTGGAACTCATGGCGCCGATGCCTACGGCGGCCAGGACGGCGATCCACAACATCAGGAACAGGCGTCGTCGCCGGAAGGCTAGCCGTCCCAGTCGATAGAGGAAGGTGGCCACGGGGTACTCCCACCAGGAGAAGAGATCATTACGTGAGCAGGGCCTGATCGACCCTTGATCTCAAGCTAGGTGCGGGTTTCCGCGCTTCCTGCCCCCTGTGGCATCGAATCGACAGGCCCCGATTAGTACCGCAGGACTAATGCCCTTCTCCTGACAACGCGGCGACCGGCCGTGCTCCCGTCATCCGGGGACGGTGACCACCACCCTGCCCCGCCCGTCCGCGTCGACCCGTTCGTGGGCCTTGGCGATGTCCTCCAGCGGGTAGCGGTCCGCGACGCCGACGGTGAGGGCGCCGACGGCGGCGGCTGCGGTCAGATCACGCGCGGCCTGTCGCTTCGCCGCGGCGGGGAAGTCGTCACTGCCGAGGAGCCGCAGGGTGACGTTGTTGAACAGCAGGGGCCAGAAGGGGAGTTCGGTACGGTCGGCGTGGGTGCCGTAGGCGGCGATGACGGCGTCGAGCGCGGTGACCGCGTTGTCGAGGTCGGCGTTGGCCGACAGGGACACCTCGACGACGCGGTGGACGCCGCCCGGCGCGTACGAGCGGATCGCTGCCGCCGGGTCGGCCGAATCCAGGGCGACGGCGTGGGAGATTGCGGTCGCGTCGACGTGGGCGAGGTCGTCGCCACGGCGGACGGTGCCGATGACGGTGGCACCGCCCCAGCGGGCGAGCTGGGCGGCCAGGGAGCCGACGCCGCCGAGCACACCGTGGACGAGGACGATCCGGCCGTCGACCGGGCCGTCCGCGAACACGGCGCGGTGAGCGGTGATGCCGGGGATGCCCAGACTCGCGCCGAGCTCGTCGGTGAGGTGGTCGGGGAGACGTACGGCCTGCTGATCCGGTACGACGGTGTACTGGGCGGCGGTGCCGAAGGGCCGGTAGGACTGCGCGCCGTACACCCACACCCGCTCTCCCACGCGGTGGGCGTCGATGCCGTCGCCCACCGCGTCGATGACGCCGGCGGCGTCGCTGTGCGGGACGACCCTCGGATACGGCATCGAGGAGCCCAGCCAGCCGCGCCGCTTCTTGGTGTCGCCGGGATTGACGCCCGAAACGGTCACGCGGACCCGCACCTCGCCGGGGCCGGGGTGGGGGTCGGGCAGTTCACCGACGTGCAGGACATCGGCGGCGGAGCCCTGCCGCTCGTACCAGGACGCGAGCATGGATGTGCCTCCGGTGTCTTTCAGGGGTTCTCAGGCGGTTGTTCGCCCAGGACCTCGCGGAGCCAGGCGCGTTCGGCGCGGCTGGTCGCGCGGGCGGTGAGAAGCAGGCCACGCCGGTAGGGGTCGGCGACCTCCTCGGCGCGCAGGGGCCGGTCACCGTCGTAGAAGAAGCTCACCGGCTCCTCCAGGAAGGCGAGGCGTTGACGCAGTACCGCGTGCTGTTCGGCGATGGCAGGGAGGTGCGAGAGGAAGGACAGCACCGTGTAGAAGCGGGTGAAGTCGGTGATCTCGTGGTCGGCCGGTTTGCGCAGGCGCTCCAGCATGTCGGCGCGGCCGGCCCCGGTCAGGCTGAGCATGTAGCGGCCCGCACCCGCGCGCGGATCGGCCCGCCGTTCCAGCAGGCCCGCCTTCGCGAGGCGGTTGATGGCCGGGTAGAGGGTGCCGTCACTGACCGGCCGGGTATAGCCGGTCAGGTCCGAAACGCGTCGGCGCAGCTCATGACCCGGTAGGGGGCCCTCGGCCAGGAAGCCCAGTATGGCGAGTTCCAGCATGCGGCCATTTTCTCACATGTGCCATCGAATCGATATCTACATCGAATCGATGTCTTGGTCGGCTTTGGCCGTCAGGCTTCGGAAGTCGGCCTGCCTGCGACAGTCTCCACGACGGGTTGGGTTTCGCCCTTGGAGGTGGGGGGCTTCGAGGTGTGAACTCGTCGACAAATGAGTTCGCCTAGTGAAATATGGTTCACCATAATCTGGGGTGGTCGCGTGTCCCGTTCGGTAACCCGTGTGAATCCCGTGCGCGGACCGTCTGCCCGGTGGCCGGTCCTTTGAGGAGTCGTCGATGAGCAGTAGCGAGTTTCCCGAGGCCAGGACGGTGGCGGGCGCGGTTCGCGGTCGTCGCGAGGGGGGCCTGGAGGTGTTCCGGGGTATCCTGTTCGCGCAGCCGCCGGTGGGCGCGGCGCGCTTCGCGGCGCCGCGCCCCGTGGACGGCTGGGACGGTGTGCGGGAGGCGTTCGCGTTCGGTCCGCCGCCTCCGCAGGAGCAGGCGGGTCCTGCGGTCGACGCTCCCGCCGGTCCTCCGGCCGGTGACGACTGGCTGACGGTCAACGTGTGGACGCCCGAGACCGACCCGGCCGCGCGGCGGCCGGTGATGGTGTGGATCTACGGTGGCGCGTACAAGTTCGGCTCCGCCGACGACCCGGCCTATGACGGCAGTCGCCTCGC
Source organism: Streptomyces prunicolor (assembly GCF_045162825.1). Taxonomy (NCBI): domain Bacteria; kingdom Bacillati; phylum Actinomycetota; class Actinomycetes; order Kitasatosporales; family Streptomycetaceae; genus Streptomyces; species Streptomyces prunicolor. The sequence goes on from NZ_CP108676.1 coordinate 9,310,892, forward strand.
GCGTGACGGCGAGCTGGTCGTGGTCACCCTCAACTACCGAGTCGGCATCGAGGGGTTCGCCCTGATCGAGGGCGCGCCCGCGAACCGTGGTCTGCTCGACCAGGTCGCCGCCCTGGAGTGGGTGCGCGAGAACATCACCGCCTTCGGGGGCGACCCCGAGCAGGTCACCGTCTTCGGCGAGTCCGCGGGTGCCGGGTCCATCGCCGCCCTGATGGCCATGCCGCGTGCGCGGGGTCTGTTCCGACGGGCCATCACTCAGAGCGTGCCGGGTACCTTCTTCTCCTCCGCGCTGGCCGGTGACATCGCCGAGGTGCTGGCAGGTGGGTTGGGGCTGCGCCCGACGGTCGCCGATCTGTCCGGTGTGGATCCGCGCAAGCTGCCCGAGGCGGGAGCCGAACTGACCGGCCGGATGCGCGGGTACGTGGAGCGCTGGGGGCCGGTCGCTCTGACCCCGACCCCGTTCTCGCCCGTCGTCGACGGCGATGTCCTGCCCACCACGCCGTGGCAGGCCCTCGCGAGCGGCGCCGCGCGGGACGTGGAGCTGATCGCCGGGCACAACAGGGACGAATACCGCCTCTTCCTGATGCTGGGCGGGCTGCTCGGCCAGGTGGACGAGGGGCTGGCCTCGATGGCGTTGGGCCTGTTCGGACCGGGGCCGGGGAGCGAGTCGGCCTACCGCGGCGCGTTTCCGGATGCCTCGGCGGAGTATCTGTTCGAACTGGTGCAGTCGGACTGGTTGTTCCGGATGCCGTCGCTCCACCTGGCGGAGGCGCAGGTGGCCGGCGGCGGCCGGGCCCACGTGTACGAACTCACCTGGGCCGCGCCCGCCAACGGCGGTGCCCTGGGCGCCTGTCACGGGCTCGACGTCCCGTTGACGTTCGGTGTCTACGGCGGTCTCGGCGCCATGCTGACCGGTTCCGTCCCCTCGCCGGAGACCGAGGCGCTCTCCGCCCGCTTCCGCTCCGCGTGGACCGCCTTCGCCGCCACGGGTGACCCGGGCTGGCCCGCGTACGATCCCGAGCGCCGCCTCGTCCAACTCCTCGACACCGAACCGACGGTGACCGCGTACCCGGAGGAGGCCGCGCGTCGCCTCTGGGAACAACACACCTTCGCCGCGCTGCCCCTGACGACGGCGCAACCCCGCCACCTCCGCACCTCAGCTCCATGGCCGGCCGGCTGATCACTGGCCGGCCGTCCCGGCCGTCGCTCACCGTTGCCACCCTCCCGTCGCCGAGCGAGAGGGGAGTGGCCGGCGCGGTACCGGTCCGGGCCTGTACTCAGGCTCACTCGCGGGGACGTGCCACCGGCGCACCGCGTGCTGCTCCCGGACGACGGCGCGTAGAGGTCGCGCGGACAGGTGCGGTCGGGGTCATCCGACGCAGCAGCCTTGTCACCGGGCCTTTCGTCCTGTTGGCTTGCGGCGGAGTTTCGAGTGGCAGCTCAAAGGCGAGGCGTACGAGTGACAGTTCGGGGCGGTGCGCGCGGGGATGCGCAGTACGGTTTGCTGACGAGCATCGCCGGCGAGGCGGGAGTGTCGCTCAGCACCGTGTCGAAGGTCGTGCACCGGCGTGCCGATGTCGGAGCGGCGACGCGAGCCCGGGTCGAGGACCTGCTGGCACGCCACGGGTATGTCCGCCCGGGAGAACCCGATCCCGCGGCGTCGCGTCAGATCATCGCGGTGTTCCGTGACCTGTCGGGGCCGTACACACTGGAAGTCGTCCGCGGGATCGTGGACGCGGCGGACGAACTGGGCCTGGACGTGGTGACCGGGACGACCGGTCACCGTTCGATCTCCCAGTGGCTCGAGGAGTGCGTGGCACTCGACGCGGCGGGCCTGATCATCGTGATCTCCATGCTGGCCGAGGAAGACCAGCGCCGGATCGTCGAGCGGCGGCTTCCCGTGGTGCTGATCGACCCGCTGAGCGCACCGACCCACGACATTCCGAGCATCGGGGTGACGAACTGGAGCGGGGCCAGAGAAGCGGTGCAACACCTGCTGGGCCTCGGGCACACCAGGATCGGCATGGTCGCGGGCCGTTCGCACTCGCTGGCCGGGGCGGCGCGGCTGCACGGCTACCGGGCCGCCCTGGAGGAGGCGGCGATCGCGTACGACCCGGCGATCGTGCGCTCGACCGACTTCGACTTCGAAGAAGGGCTGCTCGCCAGCCTGCAGATCCTGCGCTCCGCGAATCCGCCCACCGCCGTCTTCGCGGCAAGTGACGCCCAGGCGCTCGGCGTTCTGGAAGCGGCCCGTCAACACGGACTCAGCGTTCCCGAGGACCTCGCGGTCATGTCCTTCGACGACACCCTCGTGGCGGCCATGGCCTGTCCGCCACTGAGTGCCGTGCGCCAACCGTTCGAGGAGCTGGGCGCCGAGGCCACCAGGGTGCTCGTGCAACTGGCGGAGGGCCGACCGCCCGCGTCGTCCCGGATCGAGTTGGCGACGGAGCTCGTGCTGCGCACCTCGACGTCGGTGCGCAGGCGAGTCGACACGCAGTGAGCGATTGCCGGGCGCCCACCTCGCACCGTTTCGGTTGCCCCGAGGGCGGGCGTCCCGCGGCTGCCCGCCCCTGACGCCTCAGGCGAGCGGGACGGTCACCGTGGTGGGGACGTTCGGCAGCAGATGTACGGTCTGCCGCCGGTCCGAGCCGTCCCGGCACACGAGGACGATGTCCCGCTCGACTGGGGACGTGAGCACCACCTTCGCGAGGCCCTCGGACACATCCCATGTCAGCTCGTCGACGCCGACCCCGGCGCGCGTGGCGAGGCCGCGCAGGCTGCCGGACCGCCACTCCGGGGGCCGGGCCGGCAGGAGTTCCACGATCCCGGGCCGGGAGTCGAGCAGCATCTCCACGACCACGGCCGGCAGACAGTGGGCGGCGTCCGCGTTGTAGATCTCCAGATCGGGGTTGTGCGAGGTCATCAGCGACCGGAAGACCATGTTGTGGCCCACGATCTTGAGGACGTTCTCCTTCGCCGTCCCGCTGTCCTTCAGGCGTGCGGCGACCAGGGCGCGGTGCAGGCTGCCGTGCGCGGAGAGGTTCTCGTCACCCCGTCGCAGCAGGGCTTCGCGGGCGGCAGCGGCCAGGCCGGGAGTGTCGTCCGGGGTGATGTCGTGCAGCGGCCACACCGGGTAGAGGTGGCTGATGTGCCGGTGCGCGTCGGCGGTCTCCAGTCCCGGCCACGCCCACTCGGCGAGCGCCCCCTGCCCGTCGACGCGGTAGGGCGGCAGCCGCTCCGCCAGCGCGCGCCAGCGGCCGACCGCGGACTGCTCGATGCCGAGGCGGGTGCAGACGTCGGCGGCGGTGGTGAGGGCGTGCCGGGCCGCGGCCAGGTCCATGGTGGCGTTCACCCCGGACATGCCCCGCCCGTCGCGAGGGCCGACCTCGGGGGAGTAGGAGGGGACCAGGACGACGTGTCCTTCGTCATCCTCGCGGGTGAGGAAGTCCTCGAAGAAGACGGCGGCCTCGACGAGCCAGGGGGCGAGGGTGCGGGCGAGGAAGCCGTCGTCGCCGGTCGCCTGCCAGTACTCGTACAGCGGGAACAGCAGCCAGTCCGCGCCCGCCAGCCACATGGTCCAGGGCCAGTCGTCGTCCAAGTGGAAGAGCAGCCCGTGTTCGCCGTCCGTCCGGCTGGGGGCCAGGATCCCGCGGGTGCCGTAGATCGTGCGGGCGTTGGTGCGCCAGTCGTCGATCTGACCGTCGATCAAGTCGGCGTACGGCGCGATGAGTTCGGGCATGCCGGTGAGGACCGCCCCGGCCATCTGGAGGTTGATGTTGGCGTCGGTGGTGTAGTCGCCGGACCAGGCGGCGCCCCACTCGCCGAGCCACAGGCCGGTCAGCCGGGGCGGCAGGACCCCGCTGGAGCTGAGCAGCAGGTAGCGGCCGGAGTGGAACAGCGCCTCGATCAGCGCGCCGTCCAGCGTCTTCGTGTCGGCGCGGGCGATCAGCTCGCTCACGGGGAGGCCGCGGTCGCTGTCGGGCACACCCAGGTCGAGTTCGGCGCGGCCGTAGAGTTCGCCGTGGACGGGCGCATGCCGGGAGAGCAACTCGTCGTATTCGGAGGGCAGTTCGGCCAGGACCGCGCGGAGCGCGTCGATACGGGGGAGGGGCGCCGACCGGTCCATCCGGGTCAGCAGAACGACACGCGTCGCTCCTTCGACATGGACCGTGTCCCCGTCCGCCGCGACCCGGCCGCCCGTGACGACGGCCCGGGTCACGCCGGTGAAACCCGCCGCGCCGGGACCGGGCGGATACTCGCCCACGACGGAGAGTGACGCCTCGCCGTCCCCGGTGACTTCGGCGGACGTCGTGAAAGTGACCTCGGCGGGGCGGCCGGACAGCTCTCCGGACAGCCGTAGGGCCAGGTCGAGCCGCGGACCGGTGATCTCGACGACCGCGACGGCGTCGGTGCGCGACACGAACGCACGCCGGCTCCACTCCCGTTGCCCGTCGGACCAGGTGACCCGTACCTCGCCCGTGGCGAAGTCGGTGACCCGGCGGTAGTGCTCGACAGGGCTGTCCCCGGCGGTCGTGTCCACATGAAGGATGTGCCCGGGGTGGAAGGACTGTGTCCAGGCCATCGCCCTGCCGTCGGAGAACTCGCGCTGTGCCCGCTCCCGTTCCCCGGCGAGGGCCAGGTCGCGAACCTGTTCAAGACGGTCGGCGACGGCCGGCGGCCGCATCCCGAGGGACTCGTTGGGGAGCACGTAACGGTGGTGGTTGTGGACGATCCGCTCCCGGTGGGGATGCCCGAACACCATGATTCCGTACTCGCCGTTGCCGGAGAGGAAAGCGTCCTCCCAGCGGTCGGCGGGCTGTGTGTCGTGGATGCTGTGCACCGGCATTCCCGGCCTCCCGGACGTAACGTGCCTGCGCGGCTCGAACAGGCTGCGGGGGAGCCTACAAGAGGCGGCCGATCGGGTCGCGAAAGACTTTCGCAGTCCTTGAGTTCCCGCGTTTCCGCAGGTGTGCGCGGCTTTCGGCACTCTTTCCCGGCCTGCCGTGATCGAACCGGCGTGTACGTTCGCTCAGCACGCACTCAGATCAAGCCAACGGACGGGGTCGGGGAGGTCCACACCGCTGTGACGGGCCCGACCAGCTCCCGCCGGAACGCCCAGTACGGGCTTCTCGCCTCGATAGCCGACGAGGTCGGCGTCTCGCCGGCGACCGTGTCCAAGGTCGTCCACCGGCGGCGCGACGTGTCCCAGGCGACACGCGCACGCATCGAGGCGCTGCTGGCCGAACGTGGGTTTGTCCGCACGTGGGAGGCCGAAGCCCGTCGGCGACGGCAGATCCTCGCGGTGTTCCGCGACCTGGCGGGACCGTACACCCTGGAAGTGGTCCGCGGCATCGTGGAGTCGGCGGCCGAGATCGGTGTCCACACGACCGTCGGAACGACGAGTCGGCGCTCCATCGCACAGTGGTTGGAGGAGTCTCAGAGGCTGGACGCCCTCGGGGTCGTCATCGTCATCTCCACCCTCGTCGAGCGGGACGAGCGCCGGATCCTGGAGCAGCGGATTCCGGTGGTGCTCGTCGATCCCCTGAACGCGCCGTCCGCGGACATCCCCAGCGTCGGGGTGGCGAACTGGCACGGCGCGACGACCGCTGTCCAGCACCTGATCGACCTCGGGCACCGTCGCATCGGCATGCTGGCCGGCCGGTCGCACTCGCTGGCCGGGTCCGCGCGCCTGCACGGCTACCGGGCCGCCCTGACGGAGGCCGGGATCCCTTACGACGCCATGCTCGTGCGCTCGACGGACTTCGACTACGGCGAGGCGCTGCGCGCCGCCCGCAGTGTGCTGGAGCGGGGCGAGAGACCGACCGCGCTCTTCGCCGCCAGTGACGTCCAGGCGCTCGGCGCGATGGAAGCCGCCCGGCAACTGGGCATCGCCGTACCGCGCGGGCTGTCGGTGATGTCGTTCGACGACACCCTCGTGGCCGCCATGGCCTCGCCGCCGCTGAGTGCGGTGAGGCAGCCGTTCAGGGAACTGGGCCAGGAGGCCACGCGTGTCCTGCTGAACCTCGCCGACGGCAGACCGCCCGCGACGACGCGCAGGGAACTCGCGACGGAACTGGTCGTGCGCGTGTCCACGGCGCCGCCCGAAACCGGGAAATAGGGACGAACCCGAGCCGGTTCCGCAAGCCCTCGGGCAGCGAAAGTCTTTCGGAAGTGATTTCGCTCCGATATTGCCGCGGCCGAATTGCGCCGCTTAACGTGACCGACGCCAGCTCAACCGCAGGAGCAACGGAACCGCAACACTTGCGCAACAGCGCCTGACGGTCATGGCCATCGACCCAGATCCCTCAGTGCGGGCAGGCCCGGGACGGCCTGCCGGGTGCAGCGCACCCGCGAAGGGGATCCTGCCGACTCGAAAGGTGTTCAACGATGAACAGTGTGTCCCGGAGATGGTTCCTCACCGCTACGGCGGCGACCACGCTGAGCGTCACCGTGGCCGGCTGCGGTTCGTCCGGCAGCTCCACGTCCTCGCCCACGGGCAACGTCGACTTCTGGACGCTCCAGGACCCGACCAACTCGGTCCAGAAGGCGGCGGTGGACACCTTCAACTCCGCCGGCAAGGGCAAGGTCAGCATGACCGTCATCGCCACCGACGGGTACAAGGACAAGCTGCGGACCGCGATGGGCTCGGCGAAGATGCCCGGGGTGTTCTTCAGCTGGGGCGGCGGCAGCCTGAACGACTACGTCACGGCCGGGAAGCTGGTCACGCTGGACACGGCCCTGGAGTCGCACTTCCTGCCGTCCGCCCTGGCCGCGGGCAAGGTCGGCGGCAAGCTGGTCGCCATCCCCTGCCGGGGCACCCAGCCGGTGTTCCTCTTCTACAACAAGAAGCTCTTCGCCGACGCGGGCGTTCAGCCGCCGACGACCTACGCCGAGCTGCAGAACCTGGTCAAGGTCTTCAAGGGCAAGGGGATCACTCCCTTCGCGCTCGCCGGCAACGCCAGCTCCTCGTGGACCGAGCTGATGTGGATCGAGTACCTCGTCGACCGCCTCGCGGGGCCGAAGCTGTTCGACAAGATCCAGGGCGGCGACTGGTCGCAGTGGAAGGACCCCGCCATCCTCAAGACCGCGCAGATGATCAAGGAACTGGTGGACAGCGGCGCGTTCGGCAAGAAGTTCGGGTCGGTCAACTACGGCGCCGGCGGCACCTCCACGCTGCTCAACAAGGGCAAGACGGCGATGGTGCTGATGGGCTCGTGGGAGTACGCGACCCAGCTGGCCGAGGCCCCCGACTTCGCGAAGAACGGCCTGGGATACGTGGCCTTCCCCTCTGTGGAGGGGGGCAAGGGCGATGCCGCCAACGTGGTCGGCAACCCCACGAACTACCTTTCGGTGACCACCTCCGCCGCCAAGCAGACCGCGACGGACTTCCTGCAGACCACCTACAGCGACAGCTATGTGCAGGGGCTGGTCGAGAAGGGTGAGGTGCCGGTCACCTCCAACGCCGCGCAGTACCTCACCAAGGCGGCCGACCCGGCGTACGCCAAGTTCCAGTACGACCTGGTGCAGAAGGCACCCTCCTTCACCCAGTCATGGGACCAGGCGCTCGGCCTCACCCTCGGCACGCCGCTGCTGACCGAGATCCAGAAGCTGTTCAACGGGCAGAGTTCGCCGGAGCAGTTCGTCAGCGCGGTTCTGGCGATCAAGAAGTAGGAAGGCGCGTCCACGTGGTCTCCGCAACGACTTCGCGTCCCGTGCACCAGCAACGGGTTCGTGACCGGGCCGCTCCGCCCACCCTGGAGCGGCCCGGCGTGGCCTGGGCGGTTCCCGGGCTGCTGTTCTTCCTCGTCTTCGCCGTCGCGCCGATGGTGGGCGTGCTGTACCTCTCCTTCACACACTGGGACGGCCTGAACGCACCGCAGTTCACCGGCACGGAGAACTGGTCGCGGTTCTTCGGCGACAGCCAGGTCTGGCAGTCCACCTCGGTCACGGGGGTCCTGCTGATCGGGAACATCGTGGTGCAGGCGCCGGTCAGCATCCTGCTGGGCGTCTGGGCGGCCGGTCCCCAGCGCAACCGGGCGATCCTGTCGGCGCTGTTCTTCCTGCCGCTGCTGCTGTCCACGGCGGCAACGGCCGTCATGTGGCGCCAGCTGCTGGACCCGAACTTCGGTCTGCCGTCCAAGTTCGAATGGCTCTTCGGTTCCGATCCGATGGGCACCCAGCAGGGCGCGATCGCCTGCCTGGTCCTCGTGACCACCTGGCAGTTCGTCCCCTTCCACAGCCTGCTCTACCAGGGCGCCGCCCGGGCCATCCCGCACACGCTCTACCAGGCTGCCTCGATCGACGGCGCGGGACGGGTCCGGCAGTTCGTCCACATCACCCTGCCGCAACTGCGCAACACGATGATCACGTCGACCATCTTCATGGTCGTCGGCGGCCTCACGGCCTTCGACATCGTCCTGCTGCTGACCAACGGCGGCCCCGGCACCGACACGGCGATCCTGCCGTTCTCCATGTACCAGACGGCCTTCCGGACATACGACTACGGCTACGCGAGCGCCATCGCCAGCTTCCTGCTGCTGCTCGCCACCGCCGCCTCCGTCCTCCTCACGAAGCTCAGCGGGTACGACAAGATGACGAGCACGATGGAGGGCCTGTGAGGACGCGCCCGAACTACCTCGCCGGCGCCGCCGCCCTCGTCTGGCTGCTGATCATCGGCGTTCCGCTGTACGCGCTGGTGAACACGGCGGTACAGCCCCAGACGACGTACACCGACAAGGGTCCCGTCTCGATCCCCGACACCGTGACCCTGGACAACTTCCGCACGGTTTTGGACAGCGGCTTCCTGCAGTACATCTGGAACACCGTCGTCGTCGCGGTGGCCACGGTCGCCATCGTGCTGGCGCTCGCGGTCCCGATCAGCTACGCCGTGGTGCGCGGGCGGGGCTGGCTGACCAAGGGCGTGTTCCGCCTGTTCCTGCTGGGCCTGGCGATCCCCTCGCAGGCGGTGATCATCCCGCTCTTCCTGATCATCAACAACCTCGGCTTCTACGACACCCTGTGGGGCATCATCCTGCCCACCGCGGCGTTCGCGCTGCCGGTGAGCGTGCTGGTCCTCAGCGGCGGGATGCGGGACATCTCCAACGAGCTGTACGAGGCCATGGCACTGGACGGCGCGAGCCCGGCCCGGACCCTGCTGACGCTGGTCGTCCCGATGTCGAAGTCGGCCATCGCGACCACGTGCGTCTTCACGGCCCTCCAGGCGTGGAACGGCTTCCTGTTCCCGCTGATCATGACCCAGTCGAACGACAACAAGGTGGTGACGCTGGGCCTGTACAACTTCGTCTCCGAGTACGGGTCGAACGTGCCGGCCCTGCTGGCCGCGGTGTTGATGTCCGCGGTCCCCATCCTCGTCGTCTACCTCTTCGCCCGCCGCGCCCTCGTCGCGGGTCTGATGGGAGCCGGCGGCAAGTAACGGTGCCGCGTCCCGCCGGATTCGCCGAAGCGGGACGCCACCCCGTTTCGGGGCCCGGACGCCGAAAGGCGCCGACACCTCCGTGTGACGCGGTCCGGCGTGTCTGCCTCCCCATGACCGCCGGACCGGCGTCCGGGCCCCCTCCCTTCCCGGTCGGCGGTGCTTCCTCGACGACCTCTTGGACCACTCGCGCGCTCTCGCGCACCCCCCCCCGCAACAGAACGGATGAGACCTTGACGATCAGCGACGAGCGCCCGACGACCGGGCTGTGGAACGATCCCGCCCTGCCGGCGTCCGTTCGCGCGCGGGCCCTCCTCGACACCATGACCAGGGCCGAGAAGGTCGCACAGCTCGGCAGCACCTGGCCCGGCCACGACGAGTCCGGAGACGTGGCTCCGATGCAGGACACCTTCCGCGGCGCCGAGAGCTTCGACGAAGCGATCGTCGACGGTCTCGGTCATCTGACCCGGGTGTTCGGTACGGCGCCGGTCGATCCGGAGGCGGGCCGCAAGCGCCTCGCGGAGTTCCAGGAGCGGGTGACGGCGGCGAACCGCTTCGGCATCCCGGCCATCGCGCACGAGGAGTGCCTCACCGGTTTCACCGCCTGGCAGGCCACGGTCTATCCCACGCCGCTCGCCTGGGCGGCCACCTTCAACCCCGCCCTCGTCCACCGTATGGCCGCGGCCATCGGCTCGGACATGGCTGCCGTCGGCATCCACCAGGGACTGTCACCCGTCGTGGACGTCGTACGCGACTACCGCTGGGGCCGAGTGGAGGAGACCCTCGGCGAGGACCCCTACCTCGTTTCGGAACTCGGCCTGTCCTACGTGCAGGGGCTGCAGTCGGCCGGCGTCGTCGCCACGCTGAAGCACTTCGCCGGCTACTCCGCCTCCAGGGCCGCCCGCAACCACGCCCCCGCCGCCGTCGGTCCCCGCGAACTCGCCGACCTGATCCTCGTGCCGTTCGAGAAGGCCGTGGTGAAGGGCCGGGTCGGCTCGGTCATGAACGCCTACAACGACATAGACGGCGTGCCCTGTGGCGCCAGCGAGGAACTCCTGACCCGGCTGCTGCGCGAGAGCTGGGGATTCGAGGGCACGGTGGTGTCCGACTACTGGGCGATCGCGTTCCTCGCCTCCCTGCACCACGTGGCGGCCGACATCCCGGGCGCGGCACGTGCCGCGCTCCGGGCCGGGATCGACGTCGAACTGCCCCACACCACCGCATACGGGGAGCCGCTCCTGGACGACGGCATATCGGCGGAACTCGTCGACCGCGCCGTACTGCGGGTCCTGACGCAGAAGGCCGAACTCGGCCTGCTCGATCCCGACTGGAAGCCCGGGCAGTACACCGACCCCGCGGACTTCGACTCGGCCCGAAACCGCTCCGTCGCCCGCGAGTTGGCGGAGGAGTCCGTCGTCCTGCTCGACAACTCCTCGGACCTGCTGCCGCTCGCCGGCGCGCGCTCCGTCGCCGTCATCGGTCCCACGGCCGACGACGTCCGGTGCCTGTTCGGCTGCTACTCGTTCCCCAACCACGTACTGCCCCACCACCCCGACACCCCCCTGGGCGTCGGGGCGCCCACGGTGCTCGACGCCTTCCGGCGCGAGTTCCCCGACGCCGAGATCCGCCACGAGACCGGTTGCCAGGTCATCGGGGACGACCGCAGTGGCATCGCCGCCGCGGTGGCTGCCGCCGCCGCGGCCGACGTGACGGTCCTCGTCGTCGGTGACCGCTCCGGGATGTTCGGACACGGTTCCTCCGGCGAGGGCTGCGACGTCAGCGTGCTGACACTCCCCGGAGTCCAGGACGAACTGGTGAAGGCCGTCCTCGACGCCGCGAACCAAGCCGTCCTCGTCGTCCTCTCGGGCCGTCCGTACGCCATCGGCCGGCACGCCCGGCGGGCTGGCGCCACCGTCCAGGCGTTCTTCCCCGGCGAGGAAGGGGCGGCGGCCATCGCCGGCGTCCTCTCGGGCCGGATCAACCCCTCCGGGCGCCTTCCGGTCCAGATCCCGGGCGACGAGGCGGGCCAACCGGGCACCTACCTGGCACCTCCGCTCGCCCTCAAGAGCGACGGCGTGAGCAACATCGACCCCACACCCGCGTTCCCGTTCGGGCACGGCCTGTCGTACACGACCTTCGAGATCGAGAGCGCGTCCGTCGACGAAGCCGTCGTGTCCGTCGACGCGACGATCACGTTGCGGGCCAGCGTCTCCAACACCGGTGAGCGCGCGGGCACTTGCGTGCCCCAGCTCTACCTCACCGACCCGGTCGCCTCGGTCACCCGCCCGGTCCGCCAGCTCATCGCGTTCACCCGCGTCGACCTCGCCGCCGGTGAGACCCGTGTCGTCGAGTTCGAGGTCCACACGGACATGGCCGGCTTCACCGGGAGAGACCTTCGGCGACGCGTCGAACCCGGCGACCTCACGCTCACCGTCGCCCGGTCGGCGGGCGACCGCGGCATTCCCGTCCAGGTGACCCTGCAAGGAGACGAGCGCATTGTCGACAGCACCCGCACCATGACCACGCCCGTCAGGGTGCTCCCGGGCTGACCGCCGCGACCGAGGTCTAAGGGAAGCCGGATCCGGACGCCGCGCAGAGCCGGCTCGAAGCGGAATCCGGCGCGGCGCAGGACCTCGTCGGCGAACGCGTCGACGGGGCCGGTGACTTCGACCTCGCCGCCATGTCCGCGCAGGATCCGGATCGGCTCGGTGTCGGGTGTCACCGTGACCGCCCGACGCCGGGCAGGTGACCGGCGGGCGCGTCCGCAGGTGGGTTCGGCCGTACAACGGTGCAGAGGCGGCGGGAGTCGGGCCGCTCTGGGGTGAGGAGCGGGCGGCTGCTCGGGCGAGACGGCTACGCCGTTCGTACTTCCTCTGGTTCCGGAGCGGGTGGGGCGGAGCAGGGGGGCTCAAGGGCGGCGTCGGCGTGGATGCGGTAGCCGAGACGGCGCAGGTCGTGGACGGCTTGGCGGGTGCGGCACTGTCCGTCGCGTTCCGGCTCGGTGAGCCGGTACCGGCCCGAGGCGCCGGGGAGCGGCTCGAACTGCTCGCGGGTGAGGAACGAGTCGGCCAGGTGGGGGGGGAATCCGCGGGCCGGCTTCGGCGACGTAGCCGTGCTCCGGATGGGCAGTGAAGCGGAAGTGGTCGGACAGCGAGAGGGCCTTTCTGCTGGTCAGCGGCGCACGGACGGAGAGAGCGGCGGCAGGACGGGCCGCGCGGCGGGAGCAGGAGCAGGTGCCACGTCACCCGCCGCGGTGGGACCGCCGGGTCGGCGGGGCGGGCTGTCGGGATCACACAGGGCCCAGGTGGCCCGGCCAGCCGGCGTCAGCCGCTACTGGTACGGCGGTCTGGAGGCTGGGCGCCCCGGCAACTACAGCGACGCGGTTCTTCACGCCGTGCGGCGGGTCCTCGATCTGAGGGACGAGGAATGGGAGATCGTGTACCGCGTCGCCCGCGGTCATGCCCCCGCAGCCGCCCCCGCGAGTCAACTCGGCCCGCTGCTCCCCGACGCGTTCCGTGCGCTTCGTCGAGGAGAGCCGTACCTGGGCGGTCTACCTCAATGATCGCCGTTGGGATGTCCTGGCCTACAACGCCAAACCGTGGAGTACATCCCGTGGATGCGGTACGGCCTCAACGTCATGGAATGGGCTCTCACCTGGCCTGAGGCGCGCACGCAACTCGTTGATGGGGAAGAGGAGTGGGCCATGCCCATGCTGGCCCAGCTGCGCGTGCCCGCCGCACAGTGGTGCACCGACGAACGTCTGCGGGCCGTGTCTGACGAACTCCCCTCGTGCCGCCTCATGGTTGTCCCGCCCGCCGAGGCTGTAGCGAGTAACTGGAGATCTTCAAAGGCTGGGGTTACGGCGGTTGGAAGGCGAGCTAGGTCTTGGCCATGAGGCCCTAGATGAGACCAGGTCGGTACTGCATCCGTTTCAGCCGCGTCCTCACCAACGCGGTGAGCTGGTCCAGACCGTGTTTGGTGAGGCTGGCCAGCGACCGCTTCAGGTGCGATCACACGCCCTCGACGGGGTTGAGTTCGGATGCGTACGGCGGCAGCTGGTAGACGGTCAGCCACAACCGGGCGGCGATCAGGTCCTGCATGGCGCGGCTGACGTCCGTGTTCAAGGGGCCGCGTTCGAGGTGGATGCGGTAGGTCAGGCGTGGCCGGTGTCCGGCCCTGGACAGTGCGGCCCACACCAACCGTCACGACCTGACGTAACCCGCACCGTTAAAGATCTCTAGCCTGAATTCCGCAAATCGTCAAATTGCGAAAACCTTTCGCGATCGACACGCTCCGACTGTTGCCGCAGCTAAATACCGATGTTTAGCCTGGAGTTGGCCGCATTGGCCCCGGCTGCGATGACGTGGGCGGTTCGCGAGTCCCCCGGCAAGTCGAGTCGTCGCCCTCGCCTACAGCAATACCCGGCAGGTCCTGAAGGGCCTGCCGGGTGAAGAGCGTCCCCACACGGATGCTGTCGACTCGGAAGGTGTTCAATGAACAGAGGCTCCCGAAGATGGTTCCTCACCGCCGCTGCTGCCGCGACTGGCGGTCTCTCCGTGGCTGGTTGCGGTTCGTTCGCCAGCGATGTGTCCAACGGAATTGGATCCACGGATTTCTGGACGCTACAGGATCCTACGAACTCGGTCCAACAGACGGCAGTGGATGCATTCAACTCTGCTGGCCATGGCAAGATATCGATGTCCGTGATCGCCGCAAACAAGTACAAGGAAAAGCTGCGGAGGGCCATGGGATCTTCCAAGATGCCGGGATTGTTTTTCAGTTGGGGTGGCGGCGACCTTGCCTACTACGATAAGGCCGGGCAGCTGAAAGGGCTTGATAATTTTTTGGAAATCTACTTCCTGTCTTCTGCGCTCGAAGCTGGAAAGGTCGGTGACAAGCTCATTGGACTGCCTTGCCGCGGCGCTCAGCCAGTTTTTCTCTTCTACAACAAGAAGGTCTTCGCTGATGCGGATGTGGAACCGCCGAAGACCTACGCCAATCTGACGGACTTGGTGACGATATTCAAGGGAAAGGGAGTAACGCCCATTGCGCTCGCGGGTAGTTCCAGCTTCTTGTGGACCGAGCTGATGTGGGTGGAGTACCTCGTTGAACGCCTGGCGAGGCCCTGGTTCTTCCAAGATATCCAGGGCGGCCAGTGGTGGCTGTGGAGCGACCCCGCGGTTCTCAAGGCTGCGCAGATGATTCGGGACTTGGTGGACAGCGGAGCGTTCGGAAAAAATTTCAGCTCGATCAATTATGGCGCCGGCGGCACCTCCACCATGCTGTCGAAGGGTGAGGCGGCGATGGTCCTCATGGGTTCGTGGGAATACGCTGTCCAGCAGGGCCAGGATCCGGACTTCACCAAGAACGATCTCGGTTATGTTCCCTTCCCCACGGTCGAGGGCGGAAAAGGGGACCCGAACAATATCGTCGGAAACCCCACCAATTACATCTCCGTGACCATGAGTGCACCGGAGGAAACTGCCGCAGCGTTCCTCAAGACCACCTACAGCGACAGCTACGTCGAGGGACTGATAAAGAAAGGCGAAGTGCCAGTCACGACCAACGCCGAGAAAATGTTGGCCAAATCTCCTGACCCGGCGTACGCAAGATTCCAGTATGATCTTGTTCAGAACGCAACGACCTTCACGCAGTCCTGGGATCAAGCGCTCGACCTCAGGCTGGGGACCCCGATTCTCGCCGAAGTTCAGAAGTTGTTCAGCGGGCAGAGCACACCCAAGCAGTTTGTCCGTGGAGTTCTAAATCTAAAGAAATAGGCATGCGTTTCCCCTTGGTGTTACCGTCGAACTTCTGTATTTTTCATGGTCAACGGACTGGCGGTGAACCTCTTTCATCCTGTGCTGTGGAGGTGAAATGGGCTGGTCAGGGGGGTGGTATGGCGAATTCCCTCGTCGGTGGTGCAGTGATCGCACTGAGCCTCTTTCATCCTCTGTATCCGCGGATTACCGAGCTTGAACTCACGGAGTCGTTGGGGTGAGGGAGAGTCCGGTTCCGGCGAGGCATCCGTCGATGAGGTGCGGGCGGTACTGGATCTCCCTCATCCCCTGTCGGACGGTCTGGATGAGGTGCTCGGGGGTGGTGAAGGCGGTGTTGGACAGCCAGCCTCGCCGCCGCAGCGACCAGATGCCTTCTACCGGGTTGAGATCGGGTTGAGATCGAGTGCGTAGGAGGGCAGCTGGTAGACGGTCAGCCGGTCCTGACGAACGATGAACTGCCGTATGCCGTAGGCGAGATGGACGTTCAAGTTGTCCCGGACGAGCACGATCGGATCGCCGAGCTGGGTGGCGCTGCCGAGGCCGTGGTGGGCGAAGGCGTCGTGGCTCATCAGCCGGCCGAGAACGGTGGAGTCGAGGTCGGCCGTTGTGGCCGTCTCAGGGGTGGGCCAATCCTCAAGTGCCGGTCCGGGGGGTACTGAGTGGTCCGGAAACGAGACAGCGGCACGTTGAAGTACCAGGTGGAGCCCTCGCGGCCATGACCGACTCGCAACCGGCGCAGCCAGCCTTGTGGCTTGAGGACACTTTCGTGGACGGCTCGCAATGTCGTGCGGGAGATGCCGGCTTCTTCGGCGGTCTGCCGTTCGCTGGCGTGGTGCAGGAGGCCGCCCGCGGTCTCGGCGAAGTTCAGGTGCGCCCGCAGCACCCGCAGGGCAGTGCGTCCCCGCTCCCCGCGCCAGGGCGTCGTCTCGATACGGTCGCGCAGTGCGGCGAGAACCTCGTACGCGTCGTGCCGGGAGTCCAGCGCCCGGGTGGTGCTGACCGCTTCCGAGGCGCTGGCCCACACCCGGCGGATGTAGTCCAGAGCACGCGACTGCCCGGAGCGCAGAGCGATGTGCCGGGCGTGCCTGCCGCCCTCATGATCCGGGTGCAGCAGGAGCCGCGTCAGATGGTCGACGGTGCCGCCGAGACGGGCCACGTGGCAGGCGGCGATGGCCGCGGTGATCCGGTGCCCGTGCTCGGCAGCGCCCTGGCGATCGGTGCGCAGGACCAGGCTTCGGCCGTCTGAGGCGAGCCTGCTGTAACTGCCGGTGGCGTAGCGGCCGGTGAGGTCTCCGAGGAGGACGAGATCGGCTGCCGCCGAAGGCGGGTGAGAGAGGCCCGATGGGGCGGACGGGTGGGAGTGCCGCTGCTGGGGGTTCGTGTGGTGGGTGTTGTGGGGCACGGTGGGGTCGTCTCGCAAAGACGTGGGCTCCACCCAGGCCCGCTAAAACCACGGGTGGTGACCGGGACCGACCTCCAATCGGTGCCAGTGAATGCCTCCACGATTGCCGTCCTGGGGGGGGTATTGGTATGCCTGGCCACGAGCGGAGGCTGGCGTCCCCATCGCAGCTCGACCGAGGTCGAGTCAGAGCACCGCCAGAGCCGCACACCCGTGATCCGCATCGGCCAACTCAAGCTCCTCAGAGGCTAGTTGCAGAGGTCGCTGCCTCTGACTGCCTCTGAGGCCCGGGTCGAACCGGGGTCGAATCAGAGCGATTTCCTCTGACTGCCTCCGCTCGCCACTGCGACCCGTCCTGGCAGGTCACAGCCTCATCGCCCCCACACAGGCGCAGGTCAGAAAGATGCGCTAGCTGTACCACTGGTTCCTGGCGAAGGCGGTGGTGTGCGGGGCCGCAAGAGCTCTTCCGCGTCACGGAAGGGGCGGAGCGGTCCCGGGTCCGGCTGTAGGTTTTGGAACCAGTAACGTGCCGAACAACATCATCTCGGACAGTGGAAACTGGTATTGGCCATGACCTCCTGGACTGTTCTCATGGGCGCCGGCGCGTTCGCCGCATTTTCTGCCCGCTCCTGGGTGCGGGCCGTCAGGTATTGGCGCGACCCTATGGCGCCCACGTCGGCGACGCCCTTTTCGCGACTTCTTGGTGCGAAAGCGCGCCAAAGGGTCGAATCCGGTTTCATACTCCACGCCGTGTGCTTGAGCGGCTTGACGCTCCTTTTCCTCGGGGGTGCCTGGCTGCCGACCGCGGGGAGTTCGGCCGCCGCGAACCCGTTCGCAGGGGGAATCGCGTCGACAGGGCTGATTGTTTTTCTCCTCGGGCTCCTGGCTCAGATCTCTCTCATCTTCTCGGGCAGGCCCTCGTTCGTGATCCCGAAGCACGCCAAGGGAGAGTCCGGCGAGGACCCGCCTCATCGGGACGCCACCGGGTCCAGGACCGATAATTCCCGTCCGGGGTAAACCAGTTGGGCACTGGCGGCTGTATCAGGGTGTCGCTGCTGTGATCCTGTGGAAGGGACCCTGAGATGGTTGTCGAACCTGTGGTGGTGGTCGTGGTGCCGGCCTGTACACAGTTGGTGTACGCGCTGGCGGTGCTGTGGACGCAGCCGGTGCGGGAGCGTGCGCGGGCGCACGCGCTGGCCACGGTCGTGCGGGCGGCCGGGCCCGGCGGCACGGTCGAGGTCACGCGCGCCGACGGCGAGATACTGATCGCGCGTTCGGCGGCGGTCGTCGAGCCGGCCGGGGCGGAGCGCCGGTGAGCGCCGAACAGGCCCCGGGGCCAAGGGACTTCGAGACCTTCTTCGCGTGCGCGTACGGCCGGGTCCTGGCGCAGGTGATCATGCTCTGCGGCAGCCGAGAGGACGCCGAGGACGTCACCCAGGAGGCGTTCCTGGAGGCCTACCGGGCCTGGGACCGCATCGCCGGGTACGAGCTGCCCGAGGCGTGGGTGTACCGAGCCGCGGTCCAGCGGCTGTGGAAGGCCCAGCGCAGGCGCAGAACGGGCCAGGACCGGCTGCCGGATCTGCCGGTGCCGGTCCGGGCGAGCCCCCAACAGAGTGCGGAGGCGCGCGAGGCGCTGCGGCTGCTGGCCGCCCTGCCGCCGCGGCAGCGGGTCACGATGGTGCTGTTCTGTCTGCACGGCTGGTCCCAGAACGAGATCGCCAAGACGCTGCGGATGACGCGCGGCGGCGTCGCCGCGAACGTCTCCAAGGCACGCCGGACGCTCAAGGAGGCGCTGGACATGGCCGCGGACGACACGAGCAGGCACGACCCGTTCATGTCCGGCCCGCAGCCGGCCGGTCCGGGCCGCATGGACGCGAGCCGCGTCGGCCTCGGCCGGGACCCCGTCGTCCTGGCCCTGCGCACTGCGGAGGCATGGCTGCGGGCGGCTTTCGAGGCGGACCCGGAGGGGCTCGCCCGGGCGCGGGCGGCGCTGGACCGCAGACGGGGAGAGAGCCGGTGACGACTGTCCTGGGGTGGTTGCGCGGGCTGTTCGCCGTGGGGATGCTCGCCGGGTTCTACGTCGTGGCATTCACTCTCCTCGCGGCCGACACGGCACTCGTCGGTCTCACGTTGTGGGGGATGGTCGAGTTCCCCTCACGGGCCGGCAACTGGTCCCTCGCGCTGGGCGGCAGCATCCCCGCGGCCTCCGCCCTGCTGTACGGAATAGGCACCGTGAGCCGCACGGAGGAACCCCCACCCGACGCAGTCTTCCTGCGCCGCGCCCACGCCCCCGGCCTGTGGCGGCTGGTCGAGGAACTGTCCGGGCAACTGCACACCCGGCCGCCCACCCGGATCTACCTGACGTCGCAGGCCAACGCGTCGGTGTCGGAGGACGCCCGGCTGCTCGGTTTCGCGGTCGGGGAGCGGACCATGAACCTGGGCGTGCCGTTGCTCCTCTGGCTCAAGCCCATGGAGCTGCGGGCCGTGCTCTGCCACGAACTCGGCCACTACGCGGGCCGGCACACCCGGTTCGGCGCGATCACCTACAGAGGGGCCGCGTCGCTGCGCTCCACCCTGTTCCGGCTGCGCATGACCGCACAGTCGGACCAGGGCCGGGTCGGGTACGCCTGGCTGTACCAGGCGGCGATCGGCGCCTACGCCTGGATGTATCTGCGGCTGTCGCTGGCGGTGCGTCGACGCCAGGAACTGGAGGCGGATGCCGAGGCGGCAGCCCTGGTCGGCCCCGAGGTGACCGCCCGGGCGCTGCGCGCCGTCCACGCGCTCGGCATCACCTGGGCCGGGTTCGAGAGCCGGTATCTACGGCCCGTGCAGCGGCTCGGGTTCGTGCCCGAGGACGTGTTCGAGGCGTTCGCCGCCATGATGGGCGACCCGCCGGTGCGCGAACGGATGGCCGAACTGCGCGCACACCCGGTCGAGTTGGACCGTTCCCCGCTGGACTCCCACCCACCGCTGGCCCGACGGCTGGCCCTGATCGAGGCGCGGCCCGCCACGCCCCCGAGGACCGTCGTCGAGGACGGCCCGCTGATCGCGGACACGTCACCGGTGACCCGCGTGCAGCGCAAGATGCTCGGCGAAAGCGGGCACTCGGCGACGGCACTGCCCCGGGCGGTGTGGGCCGACCTGGCCGCCGAGGCGTTCGCCATCGAACTCGCGAGCCTCCTGCTCGACGCGGCGAGCGACACCCACGCGCTCGCGCGCCCCACGCTCGCCACTGTTCTCGGCCAGCTGGAACGAGGGGAGCAGACAGCGCTGATCCGCCGTCTCACCGACGCACCCGAGCCCGAGGAACAGCTCACCGAGGCCCTGTACGCGCTGACCGGGCAGGCGCTGGCCGGCGCGGGCCGCGCGCGCTGGGTGCTCAGCTGGACCCAGGGCTACCTCCTGGACTGTCCCCGCGACCCGCGCGGGCGCCTGGACGACCTCGTCGCGGCCGCCGCACGCGACCAGGCGGCGGTGCCGGCCCTGCGCGGCGAACTCGCGCGCCTCGGCCTGAACATCGAGGCACCGGTCCCTCTGGCCCTGCGTACCGTGGCCGCACCGGCCGGCCCGACAACGGCCCGGCGGAGTACCAGGAGCGCGCCGAACCTGGTCGTCCAGGAACTCGCGCGGCAACGCACGGTCGGCAAGGTGACCATGGGGGCCATGGCCGTAGCGGGCGCGGTGTGGGGGATCGCCCTGTTCGGCTCCGACTCCTCCGAGCCCTACACGCAGTCCTACCGACTGCCGACGGCGGCAGCCTCGCAGTACACGGCGTGGCCGAGCTACCCCGATCTCGGGCCGACGCCGAGCTACACCGCGCGGTTTCCTGTGCCGATCATGACCGACCCCATCCTGCGGCCGACGCCCTCCCTCTACGTCCACATCCATTTCGTCGCACGCGGTGACACGCTCTCCGCCATCGCCTGCGAGTACGGCACGACCGTCGAGGACCTGCAGGAACGCAACGACATGGGCAAGCGAACCGAACTCACCGTGGGACAGATGCTGTTGGTACCGGCGAAGGGGAAGGGCTCCGGGATCGTGGCAGCGGACTGCCGGTGACCGAAGCGGGTCGGCGTCGGCCCGAAGCGGGTCAGCGTCGGCGTCGCCTCGGCCGCGGTTCGTCGACGGGCCGCCACCAGGCGAACCGGTCGGCCCGCCGCCACGAGGACTCCGGATCGTGCGCCGGGAAGGAAACGGCGTACACCCCCTGGTCACGGGCGGGCCCCGAGCGGCCACCCGTGCGGGGGCCGGCACCGGAGGCCCACTCGAAGGGGTCGGCTGCCGGCGGCGGTTCGGCGGAGGCTCTGGGCGCGCTGCGCGGCGGGGCCGCGCGACGGCGGTCGTACACCTTGCGCCGCACCGGGTCGGAGAGCGTCTCGTAGGCTCGGCGCGCGTCCTGGAAGGCTTCCGTGTCGCCGCCACGGTCGGGGTGGTGGGTCAGGGCCCTGCGGCGGAACGCGCGCACGATCTCGGCCCTGGTGGCATCGGCCGGGATGCCGAGCACCGCGTAGAAATCCGGTTCGTCCGCCGCGGTCACCGCGCCGCGACCTCGGCCTGCCGGCAGATCAGCCGCCACGACGCGCGGTGCGCGGGACCGGACAGACCCGAGCCGTGCCCCGACACGAAGGTCACCCACCGGCGCCCGGCCAGGTAGCACCAGACGTCCAACTCGTCTTCGTTCCCGGAGTAGAAGTGGTTCCCCCGGGCGAACGTGTCGCCGTTGACGAACGGCCGCTGCAACCGTGCCTGTGCCTCCACGGGCAGATTGCCGAGAAATCCGCGTAAGCGCTCCGGCAGCGGCAGTTCCGCGTCGTAGCCCTGCGGCTCGTCGCCGCCCGGCAACGCGGGACGACCGGAGCGCGGCCGTCTCGGCTTCTGCACGACCATCGCGTGCCGCAACGACGACGGTACGAACGGCAGGACCGTGATCGACTGCGCGGGTCCGCCCTGGTCGTTGACGGTCGGCGTGGCCACCGCGAGACCCCGTTCACCGAACACCACCGCATACGGGCGTTCGTGGTCCGTGGGATGGCAGTACGCCCACCACTCGACGATTGGACCGGTCCTGGTCACCATCCGGTCGCGGGCCGCCGTGCTCAGCTGACGCCACCAGTACTCGCGGCCGGGCCGTTCGACCAACCGGAGCGTCCCGGCATCGTGCACCGGAGCATCCACCTCCGCGGCGCGTCCCGGAACAGGAAGCGGCCCGGACCCGCGATCCACCGAACCGGCCTTCCGCCGAGGCACGGGTTGCGACGCCATAAGGGACCTCCCGGGGCGCGGACGCACCGACATCGGGCGTCCATTGTGGCCGTGCCGCCGCCACCGAGGAAGAGCGCGGCAAGAGCTTCGGCTACGGCTGGGAGGTCGGCGCCGGTTCCTTCGCGGCCGGTGCCGGTACCGGTGCGGTCGTGCGACGGCGGGAGTTGATCCCGTTGACCACGACCGTCGCCGCGAGCGCGCCGAGCGGCGGGGCGAGCAGATAGACGGGCAGGAGCGAGGGTGCCCCGGCGAACACCGCCGGGCCGAACTCCCTTGCCGGGTTGGCGATTCCGCCGGACAGGGTGCCGAACGCGATGATCTGGGCGGCGATCATCGTGCCGACCGCCCAGGGGGTGAAGGGGCCAAGTCGGCGGCTGGAGACGCTGATTCCGGCGACGGCGACGATGACGAACATCGTGGCGGTCTCGATCATGGCGACTACGGCCCAACTCCAGCCGGGAGCAGGGCGGATGACGGCGAAGTCCACGGCCGGGGAGGCGAACACCGGGCCCCAGACCAGCCGTCCGGCCGCGATGCCGAGCAGCGATCCGACCAGTTGACCGGCGATGAACGGCACGACATCGCGGCCCGGGGTACGGCCGTAGCGCCACATCGCGAGGGTGATCGCCGGGTTGATGTGGCCGCCGGTCACCTTGCCCCAGGGGGAGAGCATGACGGCGGTGACCGTGCAGCCGGAGAGCGGGGCGACCGCGAGCAGTCTGCCCTCCGGGGTGTTCCACCAGCCGCCGTTCGCCGGGTCGAGGGTGCCCAGCAGCCAGCGGACCGTGGTGGCCACGACGAACAACATGGCCGCTGTGAGGGCGAGTTCGAGGAGCGCGGAGTGAAGTGTGCGCCGCCACGGGGGAGTTGCGGACGCGCCCTTCACGGCGCCTGCCTTCATGGATGCTCTGGTCACAGTGGCTTCGTCCATGAAGCGTCCGAGCGCGTCAGTACGAACGCGGTCATCGAGGCCGCCACCAGCAGCACCGCGGCGAACAGCAGGGGCAGCGCCCGGCCGCCGTGTTCGACCGCGACCGCACCGGCCAGACCGCCGGCGAACATCGCCGCGGCCGAGAGCACGCGACGGCCCACCTTGCTGCCCTTGCCGCCCGCGAGGCGGCTGTCCGCGGCGACCCCGGTGATGGTGAGCGTCAGCACGGTCGTGGTCAGGTCGGGCACGGCCAGGGCGCGGGCGGTGGCGTTCTGCACGCCCATCGCCAGGCCGAGGAGGGCGATCAAGGAGTACTGGACAGCCGTGGTCACGTGCGAGGTGTCCGTGACCTGGGCGACCACGTACGCCGCCAGGACCAGGGTCGTCTCCAGCAGCAGCGCCAGGTGCAGGACCCGTCCTCGGTGGGCGCCGGCCCCGTGCGCGAGCCGTCCGCCGAGCAGCGCGCCGAGGGCGAACGCGGCCAGTGCGGCGAGGGAGGCGACCAGGGAGAAGCCGGCCGCGCCGGCGATCGCGAAGCCCGAGAAGACGACGTTGCCGGTCATGTTGGCGACGAAGACATGGCCCAGGACGAGATAGCTGAAGGCGTCCACGAGCCCGGTCACCACGGTCAGCGCGAGCATCAGGGGAGGGAGCGGGCCGTGCCGGTCCTCCATGTCGGGGACGACCGTGGTCCACGCGTCGCGCAGTACGGCAGACATGGCATTGCTCCCATTCGCTGGACGTCACCCGGTCTCCCGGCTTCCCCTTCCGGTTCCGGTTCCGTTTTCTCTTCCGAGCGTCGCGCCATGGGAGCGGTACGTCCAACATATGGATGCGGGTGCAGCTATCTCCTAAACCGATCGATCAGCCTTCTGAACCGATCGATCGGCTTCCTGGA
Organism: Streptomyces prunicolor; assembly: GCF_045162825.1. Taxonomy (NCBI): domain Bacteria; kingdom Bacillati; phylum Actinomycetota; class Actinomycetes; order Kitasatosporales; family Streptomycetaceae; genus Streptomyces; species Streptomyces prunicolor. The sequence continues at coordinate 9,334,595 of NZ_CP108676.1, forward strand.
CCGGTCCATCGGCCCGGTCCCTGATCGCGTGCCGCTCCACCACTTCGAGGAACGCCGCCGCGGCCGGTGCCAGCCGCTTGCTGTCGTGGACCGCGCAGATGGTGTGCACGGCCGCCTCGTCCGCGATACGCAGCGCGCGGGCGCCGTACGGCAGGGCGTCCTTGGTGTCAGGGGGGTTCTTGTCCGGGGGGTTCTGGTCCGGAACGGGGTCGAGGAACACCGACGAGCGCGGTACGACCGTCACGCCGATGCCCCGGGCCGCCAGCCGGATCATGTCCTGTATCTGGCCGACCTGGAAGTGCTGGCCGGGTTCCACTCCGGCGCGGGCGAACGCGGCCTCCACCTGGCGACGGAGGCCGCTGCCCCGGGTGAACTGGATGAGCTGGTGGCTCTCCGGCAGATCGGCCAGGTCCACGGCCTCGCGGTCGGCCAGCGCGTGGTCGGCCGGCACGATCAGGACGAGAGGGTCGGCCGCCAGGACCTGGTGGTCGAGCCCGTCCGGGATCTGGCGTGGGCCCAGGCCGACGATGGCGATGTCGAGGTCACCGGCCAGCACCGCGGCGGCCATCTCCACGCTGGGCGCGTTGGTCACATGGAAGTCGATGCCCGGGTAGCGGGCGTGGTAGTCGGCCATCACCTCGACCAGGTCGACCGAGGAGGCCCGCGTCTGCACGAGGCCGAGGCGCAGCCGCCCGCGCCGCAGTCCGGACAGGGCGTCGAGCGCGGCCTTGGCGGTGTCGACGTCGGCGAGGATGCGGCGGGCCAGCGGTTCGAGGAGTTCCCCGGCGGCCGTCAACCGTACGGAACGGCTGGTGCGGCTGAACAACTGGGCGCCCACGTCCTTCTCCAGCCGGGCGATCTGCTGGCTCAGGGCGGACTGGGCGACGTAGCAACTGGCCGCGGCCTGGGTGAAGTTACGGGTCTCGGCGACGGCGAGGAAGTACTTCAGGTGCCTCAGGTCCATCCCGCGCCCGTCCTTCCATCCAGCTGCTTCGGCGATCGATGCAAGCAGAACCATGTGTTGGACCGATCCATTGTCGCAGACCTAGCGTCGGGAGTGTCGCCGGACGACCGACGCCGAGGCCTCCTCCGGCCTCCCCTCCCTCCCCTCGCCTTTCCTGCTCCAAGGAGCTTCCATGTCCAGCAGCACCATGCCTGTGGGCACCATGCCCGTGGGTGGCATACGTCCCTACGACGGAGTCCAGCACCCCGCGCAGCTCGTCGTCCGCAACGCCCGTGTCCACACCGGTGACCCCGCACGCCCCGCCGCGTCCGCCGTGGCCATCACCGACGGTGTCTTCACCGCCGTAGGAGATGACGCGACCGTCGCCCCGCACATCGGCCCCGCCACTCGCGTCGTGGACGCGCTCGGCCGGCGGGTGATCCCCGGGCTCAACGACTCCCATCTGCACGTCATCCGGGGCGGGTTGAACTATCTGCTCGAACTGCGCTGGGACGGCGTACGGTCGCTGCGGACCGCCCTGCGGATGCTGCGGGAACAGGCCGAACGCACGCCAACTGGGCAGTGGGTGCGGGTGGTTGGAGGGTGGACCGGGGAACAGTTCGCGGAGAAGCGGCTGCCGACCGTGTCCGAGTTGAACGCCGCCGCCCCCGACACCCCTGTGTTCGTCCTGCACTTGTACCAGTCGGCGATCCTCAACCGGGCCGCGCTGGAGGCCGTCGGCTTCACGCGGGACTCGCCGAATCCGCCCGGCGGCGAGATCGTCCGTGACTTCGCGGGCAACCCCACCGGTGTGCTGCTGGCCGCGCCCGCCGCCGGACTGCTCTACTCCACCCTCGCCAAGGGCCCGATCCTCGCTCCTGAGGATCAACTCGGCTCCACCCGGCACTACTTGCGCGAACTGAACCGCTTCGGCATCACCAGCGCCATCGACGCGGCAGGCGGTTTCCAGAACTTCCCCGACAACTACGCGGCCGTCACCGAGCTCGCGGAGCGCGGCGAGTTGACCGTCCGTATCGCCTACCACCTCTTCCCGCAGACCGCCGGGCAGGAACTCGACGACCTGCGCCGCTGGATCGGCATGGTCAGCCCCGGCGACGGCGACGAATGGCTGCGCTGCAACGGCGCCGGCGAGAACCTCGCCTGGTCCCCGGCCGACTTCGAGAACTTCGCCGAGCCCCGCCCCCAACTCACCGTCCGCGCAAGGGAAGACCTCGACGCGGCCGCCCGGCTGCTGCTCGACAACGGCTGGGGTTTCCGGCTCCACGCCACCTACGACGAGACGATCCGCCAGGACCTCGACGTCTTCGAGAAGATCTCCGCGGACGGCGGATTCCCGGACGGGACACGGTGGTTGTTCGACCACGCCGAGACCGTCAGCCAGAGCAGTCTGGACCGGATCAAAGCCCTCGGCGGCGCGGTCTCCGTGCAGAACCGCATGATGTTCCAGGGCAAGGCCTTCATCGACCGCTACGGCGCCGAGCGCGCCGCGACCGCGCCCCCGATCCGCGCCATGCGCGACACCGGTCTGCTGGTCGCCGCCGGTACCGACGCCACCCGCGTCTCCAGCTACAACCCCTGGTTGTCCCTGTCCTGGCTGGTCACCGGCCGCACCGTCGGCGACACCCTCCTCTACCCGGCCGAGAACCGCGTGGACCGTTCCACCGCCCTGGAGATGTACACCAGCGCGGGCGCCCAACTCACCGGCGAGGCCGACCTGAAGGGCACCATCACCGAGGGCAAGTACGGCGACCTGGCCGTGCTGTCCGCCGACTACTTCTCCGTCGCCGACGAGGACATCGACCGTATCGAGGCCCTGGTGACCGTGGCCGGCGGCAAGGTCGTGTACGCGGCGGGCGACTACGAGAACATCGCCGCCCCGCTGCCGGAGATCAGCCCCGCCTGGAGCCCGGTGGCCCGCTTCGGCGGATTCCAGGCGAGGACAGAGAGGACAGAGGCAACAGGGGTGACCGGGGCGTCAGCGGCATCGGGCACCCGGCAGGCCCGCGCCTTCGTGGACGCCGCCGCCGACTCCGAGGAGCAGCGTGCCTGGCGCGAAGGGCGCGGCGACTTCGAGCGCGTACCGCAGGTGCCGCACCAGGTCGGCGGCGCGCTCGACCCGCTCGACGGCTGCTTCTGACCGGCCGCCGGACAGGCCGTTGGACCGGTCCCGCAGCGGGTCCCACGGTCGGTCCCGCGGCCGGTCCGGTTTTACGGCGGCTTGGTGGCCCGACCCGCACCGAGCTGCCGTACCTTCTTCTCGACCGACCGACCGACCGACCGACCGACCGACCGACCGACCGACCGACCGACCGACCGACCGACCGCACACCTCGCTCCGGGAGCACCAGCATGAGCGCGAGTACGACGACGGGGAACAGCGCGCGGTCCGCCTCGGCCTGGGCGCCCTTGGGACGGCCCGTGTTCCGGGCGCTGTGGATCGCCCAGTTCGTGTCGAACATCGGCACCTGGATGCAGACGGTCGGTGCACAGTGGCTGTTGCTCGGGCACGGGGCGACCATGGTGACGCTGGTCCAGACGGCGTCGAGTCTGCCGATCGTGCTGCTGGCTCTGCCCTCGGGTGTGCTCGCGGACCGGTTCGACCGGCGCGGGCTGCTGCTGGCGGCGCAGGTCGCGATGTTCGCCGTGTCGGCGGTGCTGACCGTGCTGGCCTTCGCGGACGCGCTGTCCGCCGTACCCCTGCTGGCGCTCACCTTCCTCCTCGGCTGCGGGACCGCCCTGATGGGGCCGTCGTGGCAGGCCATCCAGCCGGAGCTGGTGGAGCGGGAGCAGTTGGGGCAGGCGTCCGCGCTGGGCGCGGTGAACATGAACCTCGCGCGTGCGGTCGGCCCGGCGCTCGGCGGTGTCGTGGTCGCGGCGGCCGGTGCGGGGTGGGTGTTCGGCTTCAACGCGGTGTCGTTCCTCGGGATCGCCGCCGTACTGGTGCTGTGGCACCGCCCGAAGACCACCGTGCCCGCCGCCGAGCGGGAACGGCTGCTGACCGCTCTGTACGCGGGCCGCCGCTACGTTTGGAACGCTCCAGGCATCCGCCGCGTCCTGCTGCGCACCGCCCTGTTCATCCCCGGCGCGGCGGCGCTCTGGTCGCTGCTCCCGCTCATCGCCGCCGACTCCCTCGGACTGGGATCGGGCGGCTACGGCCTGCTGCTCGGCGCGGTCGGGGGCGGCGCGGTGGCGGGGGCGTTCACTCTGCCGTGGCTGCGCCAACACCTGGGTATCAACGGCATCTTGGCGGCGGGTGCCGTCATGTTCGCGCTCGTCCTCCTGGTCCTCGCCACCGTGCACGTCACCTGGGTCGTGGTCCTCGCGCTGCTGCCCGCCGGAGTGGCCTGGATCGGCGTCCTGTCCACCCTCAACGCGGCGATACAGACCCGGCTCCCGGGCTGGGTCCGAGCCCGCGGCCTCGCCGTCTACCTTCTCGTCTTCCAGGGCGGCCAGGCCGTCGCCGCTCCCGTCTGGGGCGCCCTGGTGCAATGGCTCGGCCTGACCACCGCCCTCCTCATCGGCGCCGCCGCCATGCTGCTCAGCGCGCTCAGCCTCTACCGATGGCGGCTCTACGGCATGGAGGGCATCGATCCGACGCTCTCCGACCACTGGCCGACCCCGCCGTTGGTCTTCGTGCCCGGCCCCTCCGACGGCCCGGTGCTGGTCTCCGTCGTGTACCGCGTCGCGCCGGACGACAGCGCGGCGTTCATCGACGCCATGGACCGTGTCGCCCAGTCCCGCCGCCGTACCGGCGCCATCACCTGGGGCCTCTTCCAGGACGGCAACGAACCCGGCCGGTTCATCGAGAACTACCTCCTCGGCTCCTGGTCCGAACACCTCGCCCAGCACCACAACCGGCTCACCACGACCGACCGGAGCTTCGAGGATCGCGCCCGCGCGCTGCTCCTGCCCGGCACCGCCCCCGAAGTGACCCACGCCTTCGACGCCGCCATTGGACCGGTCCTGCCCACCTCGGAGTGCCGCCCTACCTGAACGAAGACTTGAAGGTGGGTGCCGGACACCCAGGAGAGGTGTGGCCTGGTTACCCCCGCGCGGGAACGCGACGGTGGAGCCATGAACACGAACGCAGCACCGCACCCCTTTGTCGGCATGTGGGTGACCGCCGACGGGCACATCCGGCAGGAACTCCTCCCGAACGGCCGCTACGACGAGGCCCGCGGGAACCGGCCAAGCGCCTACACCGGCAACTACACCGTCACCGGCGACCACATCGACTACGTCGACGACACCGGCTTCACCGCCACCGGTGACGTCCGGGACGGCGTGCTCTTCCACGAGCACCTCGTCCTGTACCGCGCGTAACCCGGCACGGCCATGGACAGCCTCGAACTGATCGTCGTCGTCGCGGCCGCCGTCCTGCTGATGGGCTGGCTGTCACGGCGCACGGACCTGAGCGAACCCCTGCTGCTGCTCGCCGTGGGGTGTCTCGTGGGGCTCACCCCGTCCTTCTCGTCGTTCGCGCTGTCCCCGGACGTCGTCCTGTTCCTCTTCCTGCCCGCGCTGCTGTACTGGGAGGCGCTGACCTCCTCGGTGCGGGAGATCCGCGACAACTTCCGCAGCATCGCCCTCCAGTCCACCGGGCTGGTCCTCGCCACCGCCGTCGCGGTCGCCGTCGTGGCCCACGCGCTGGGCTACGGCTGGCCGATCGCCTTCGTCCTCGGTGCCGTCCTCGCTCCGACGGACGCGGCTGCCGTCGCCGCGGTCGCCAAGGCCATGCCGCGCCGCATCCTGACCGTGCTGCGCACCGAGAGCCTCCTCAACGACGGGACCGCGCTGGTCCTGCTCGCCGTGACCATCGACGTCGTCACCGACGAGCACTCCTTCTCCTGGTCCGGCACGGCCCTCGCCTTCGTCGCGTCCTACGGCGGCGGCATCCTGATCGGCGCGGCGGTCGCTCTGCTCCTCATCCCGGTCAGGCGTCGGCTGCCCGAGCCGCTGCTGCACAGCGTGCTGAGTGTCGCGACCCCGTTCCTCGCCTATCTGCCGGCCGAACTCCTGCACGTGTCCGGTGTGTTGGCGGTCGTCGTCTGCGGTCTCGTGTCCGCCTGGTTCGGGCCGCGGGTCATCGGGTCCGAGGCCCGTATCCAGGCCGTCGCCTTCTGGGAGGTGGCGAGTTATCTGCTGAATGGCGCCCTGTTCGTCCTCGTCGGCATCCAACTGCCCGCCGCCATCCGGGCGTTGACGTCCGTGTCCCTGGTGCAGGCAACGGCCGCCGCCCTCGCGGTGAGTGTCGCGGTGCTCGGGACCCGGCTGCTCTGGTTCTACTCGGTGCCCTATCTGGTCAGGCTCCTGGACCGGCGCCCCCAGCAGCGGGACCGCCGGATCACCGCCCCGCAACGGCTGCCGCTGGCCTGGGCGGGGATGCGCGGCGCCATCTCGCTGGCCGCCGCGCTGACCGTGCCCGCCACGACCGCCGAGGGGCGCATCGTCGGGCAGCGGGACGCCGTCGTGTTCATCACCGCGGTCGTCATCGTCGTCACCCTCACGTTCCTCGGGCCCACTCTGCCGGCCATGGTCCGCCGGGCCCGTTTCCCGGCCGACGAGGACAAGAGCGCCGAACTCACCCTCGCCCGCTGCCGGTTGAGCAGCGCCGCACTGGACGCGATGCCGGCGCTGGCCGAGCGGTTCGGGGTCGCCGAGGAGGACACCCTGCGCATGGTCCAGGACATCGAGGACCGCACGGCCCCCGCACCCGGCTCCGCGCACCGCCGCGAGAGCGTACGGCGCCTCCAACTCGCCCTGCTCCAGGTCAAACGCGACACCCTCACCGACCTGCGCGACAGCGGCCGTATCGACGACATCGTCCTGCGGGCGGTCCAGGAAGTGCTCGACGTGGAGGAGATCCGGCTCGGGAGGCCCTGAGCCCGGGCGGCCGTCCTGGGTGCGGCGCACCTAGGGAAGCGGCGGCCTGGTTGCCGTACGGACGCGGATCGAATCTTGGACCGCACACCACCCGAACTCACCTCACTTCACCTGACCTCATCCGACGTCACCGACGTCATCCGAAAAGGGGCTCTCATGAACGCCAACGACACCACCAGCGCCGGCCTTCTCGGCCAACTCCGCCGCCAGTCCGCCGATCCGCGTCGCCGCATCCTGTTCACCGGCGCGACCATCGTCACCATGGACCCCGAACTGGGCACCCTGAAGGGCGACTTGCTCATCGAGGGCAACACCATCGCCGCGATCGGGCCGGACCTGTCCGCGGAGGGCGCGGTGGTCGTAGACGCCTCCGGCACGATCCTCGCGCCCGGTCTCGTCGACACCCACCGGCACGCCTGGGAAGCCCAGTTGCGGCGGATCATGCCCGACGTCGACGACCTCGGCGGTTATGTGATGGCCACGCTCGCGGGTTACGCCACCGTCTACCGGCCCGAGGACATGTACATCGGCACCAGACTCGCGTCGCTCACCGCGCTCGACAGCGGCATCACCACCATGCTCGACTTCTCGCACAACTCCCGTACCCGCGAACACTCCGACGCGGCGATCGAGGCTCTCCGGGACACCGGCATCCGTGGCGTCCACGCCTCCATGGGCCCGCACTTCGGGGACTGGGACCGCCAGTGGCCGGCTGACCTGAACCGTCTCAAGGACCAGTACTTCAGCAGCGACGATCAGCTCCTCACCCTGCGCCTGGCGACCCTGGCCACCGACGAGATCGCCGGACCCGCCCTCGCCTACGGCCCCGAACTCGCCCGCACCGCAGCCGACTTGGGCATCGGTGTCAGCGTCGACGCGGTCTTCGGTGCCTCCGGGTCGCAGGCCGTACTGTCCTGGGCCGAGCAGGGCATCCTCGGGCCGGACGTCACCCTGATCCACTCCACGGGGCTGAGCACCGAGGCGTGGAAGGTGATGGGGGAGTCCGGTACGACGGTCGCCCTCGCGCCCACCTCGGACGCGCAGATCGGCCTGGAGACGGCGATCCCCGCGGTGGACGAGGCCCTTGCTGTCGGCATCCGCCCCGGGCTGAGCATCGATGTCGAAGTCGCCCTCGCCAGCGACCTGTTCACCCAGATGCGGGCCCTGCTCGCGATCCAGCGGATGCGTGCCGTCAACGCCGCCTACGGCACCGGTGGCGAGCCCTCCCGCATCACCGCGCACGACGTCCTCGACTTCGCCACCCTCCAGGGCGCCCGGACCAACGGCCTCGGCGACGTCACCGGTTCCCTGACCGTCGGCAAGAAGGCGGACCTGTTGGTCGTACAGGCCGAGGACCTCAACAACATGCCCCTCAACGACCCGATCGGGACACTGGTGTTGGGCTCCGACGCACGCAACATCACCGCCGTGTTCGTCGACGGGCAGCCCCGTAAGTGGGACGGTCAGGTGCTCGACGTGAACCTTCCCGAGCTGCGCGCCGAGGTCAGCGCCTCGCGCGATCACGTGCTCAACACGCCCACCAAGTAAGGCGAGTTGACGCGGCGGACACCTAGAGGTGCCCGCCGCGTCAGTACGGGTCGGTCAGTTGGAGAACCAGGGGTTCCCGCCACCCAGCGACCACACCGAGACCTTGGTGACGCCAAGTCCCTTGAGGACCGCCAGCTTGCGGTCCATGGCGACGCTGTCGACGTAGTCGTAGAGGACGCCGCCGGAGACCCAGCGGATCTCGCCGGAGGAGGCGTCGCGGCGGCTCTCTATGGTCGCCGGGTTGGAGGAGAAGCCGGGGCTCTTCTTCATGTTGCTGAACTGGATGTTGCCCGTAACGGAGTTGAGGTCGCACGGGTCGGGCGCGCTGTAGCCGTAGGAGGGCACGCCGATGATCAGGCGGCTGGGGTCGGGGATCTTGCTCTGCGCGTACTGGGTGACCTTCTTCAGCCAGTCGTAGGGGCTGATGGGCAGGCAGCGGGCGCCGGACGCGGTGTCGAACTCCTCGTCGTAGGCCATGATCACCACGTCGTCGGCGCCGGTGGCGGCCACGGCGGCGTAGTCGTAGAACGAGGCGTCCTCGGTCATGGCCGGTGCGTCGACCTGGAGGCGCTTGCCCTTGGCGTGCAGGGCGGTGGCCAACTGCTTGAGGAACGTTTTGTAGTTGGTGAAGTCGGCGGTGCTCCAGGACCAGTAGTCCTCCAGGTCGACGTCGACGCCGCTGAGCCCGGCGTCGCTGACGAGGGAGGTGACCTTGGTGACGGCGGCCGTACGGGTGCTGCTGGTGCTGACCAGGGCGTGCACGTCGGCGGTGGTCATGCCGGAGAGCGTCGGGTACTGGTACGCCGAGTGGGCCTTGAGGTCGGCGACGTTGGCCGCGCTGTAGGTGTTGCAGCTGCCGTCGGCGGTGGTCTCCAGCTTCACCGAGCCGTTGCTCTGGACCGACCAGTACTCGGGGTTGAGGGCGCCGTTCTTCACCCTGTTGTCGGCGTACTCGCTCTTGGCGGTGCAGGTGGAGTCGCCGGTCGACCCGGGGTAGAGCCAGGTCTGGAGCTGGACGCCCGAGGTCGCGGAGGCGGAGGCGGCGGTGGTGGTGGAACCGGAGGAGGAGGCGGTGGTGTCGGCCGGGACCGAGGCCGTACAGGCGAGCAGCGTGGTGACCGTGCAGGCCACGACGCCGGTCACGGTGAGTGCGTGACGGAACATGAGCGGTCCTTTCTGGTGGGGAGGGGCGTGCCTTTCGGCTGGAGACGGCGTGCGGGATCGCCGCGTCGGCCGGATGACCGGCGCGGTGAACTGGTGGGCGCAGGTGGCTAGTTGCTCCAGTAGGGGTCGAAGACCAGGGTGTCGGCGCCGGGGACGGTGGTGGCCGCCGACCAGGAGCCGTCGACGACGCGTCCGCCGTCGGGCTGGGCCGCCAGCGACAGCCTGGTGAAGATGCGGTAGCGGTCGCCCCGGTAGACGGAGCGGGTGAACTCCACGACCCGGCCCGCCGCGTCCCTGGCCGCCCGTTCGAAGAGCAGGGCGGGCGTGTGCACGGAGACGCCGAGGAGTTCGGCCTCCCACTCGTCGACCACGGTCGGTTCGATGCTCTGCGCGGCGTCGGTCAGCAGGATCTCGTAGCGCCGGCCCAGCAGCCGGTAGAAGGAGTCGGTCTCCAGGTCGCGGGCGGTCAGTCCGGGGACCAGCGCGTGCGGCACATGCAGGGTCTCCACACACATCGGGTCGCCGTCCACCGTGCGCAGCCGGATGATCCGCAGGATCTCCTCGCTGGGCGCGATGCCCAGCCTGCGGCCGATCCGGGGGCCCGCGGCGACGGTCTTGAAGTCCAGGGTGCGGCTGGCCCAAGTACCGTCCACGCCGCCGACACCCAGGCCCGGTGCCTGCCCGGGGGCGGCCCCGCTGAGGTGCTGGGCGACCTTGGCGCGGGCGACGAACACACCGCGCCCGTGCTCCCGCACCAGCAGACCGTCACGGACGAAGTCGTCGACCACCGCGCGCAGGGTGGGGCGGGAGACCCCGAGTTCCTCGCACAGCTGCCGTTCGCCCGGGAGGGGGCGGCCGGGCCCGGTCTCCTCGACCAGGTCGAGGAGGTGGGTGCGGATGCGTTCCCGCTTCTCCCAACGGCTCTCACCGCTGACCATTCCTACCAACTTTCCTTACCAGTGGTTCAACTTGAGCTGGGGCAATGTAACGCTTTGATGGCTTTCCTCCTGCGGTTTCTCGCTACGGACTCGCTTGACACTGACCAAATGGTGCCCCAACATGTGCCCACTGGTCAATAAGTGGTAAGCGAATTCGCCGGAGGTTCCATGTCCGAGTCCCGTGGCGGACCCGTCACCCGCACCACCCGTACCCCCCGTCGCGCCGCCCGCCGTACCGTCGCCGCGTCGCTGCTCGCGGTCACGGCGCTGCTGGCCGCAGCATGCACCACCGGCGGCGCCGCGTCGAAGGCGGACACCGGCGCCGACGACACCACCCCGGTCACCATCACCTTCTGGCACGGTCTCAGCTCCCCGCACGAGATCGCCTCGGTCAACGCCGTGCTGGCCAAGTTCCACAAGAAATACCCGTACATCACCGTCAAGGCCGTCGCCGCCCAGACCGACGACAAGGTCAACCAGGCCATCCGCGGCGGCACCGCCCCCGACGTGGCGTCCTCGTTCAACGCCGCGAACGTCGGCGGCTGGTGTTCCAGTGGAGCGTTCCAAGACCTCACCCCGGACATCAAGGCCGACCACGTGGACATGAGCCAGATCCCGAAGGCCGTCCAGTCGTACACCGCCTTCGACGGCAAGCGCTGCACCATGCCGTGGCTCGCCGACACCTTCGGCCTCTACTACAACAAGAAGCTGTTCGCGAAGGCCGGGATAACGTCCCCGCCCAAGACCATGTCCGAACTGGCCGCGGACGCCAAGAAGTTGACCACCTTCAACGCGGACGGCTCGATCAAGACCGCCGGCTTCATGCCCTACCTCGGCGCCTACGAGATGCTCACCGAGCACCTCGTCCCCAGCTGGGGCGGCAAGTGGCTCACGGCTGACGGCCAGTCCAACGTCGGCGGCGACCCCGCCTTCGCCCAGGCACTGACCTGGCAGAAGAGCCTCCTCGACTGGTTCGGCGCGAAGAAGCTCGTCACTTTCAAGGCGGGCATGGGTGACGAGTTCTCCGCCCAGAACGCCTTCGAGACCGGCAAGTTGGCCATGATGATCGACGGCGAGTGGCGCAACGCGTTCATCAAGAACGACAAGGCGAACATCGAGTACGGCACCGCCGCGGTGCCCGCCGCCGACGGCAAGTCCCAGCTCTACGGCGCCGGTTACGTCGGCGGCAACGTGATCGGCATGCCGCGCGGCGCCAAACACCCGGGCGCCGCTTGGAAGTTGATCAAATTCCTCACCACCGACACCGAGGCGCTGACCTCGCTCGCCGACGCGATCGGCAACGTCCCCACCACCACGGCCGCCCTCGACTCGCCCTCGCTCGGCCTCTCCAAGGACCCCAACTTCGCGCCGTTCCTTGAGGTCTACAAGAACCCGCTCACCACCACGACTCCGGCCAGCGGCGACGGCGGCGCCTATCTCACCAACTTCGGTCACTTCGTGGAGAAGTGGCAGAGCGGCGGCGTACCCGACCTGACAGCCGGTCTGACCGCCGTCGACAAGCAGAACAACGCCGCGCTCAAGCTGGGGCAGTGAGCAGCATGGCCACCCATCAGCTCACTCAACTCCCGCTCGTCACAGCCCCATTGAAAGCGCGCCTGCGCCGCAACCGGCTGCGCGTCCTGCTCTTCCTCGCCCCCGGCCTGGTCGGCTTCGCCGTCTTCCTCATCTACCCGCTGGTGATGACGGTCTGGCTGTCCTTCACCAACTCGAACATGATCTCCCAGGCCCAGTTCGTGGGGTTGCGCAACTACCGCTACCTGTTGGACGGCGACCCGCTGATCTGGCACGCGGTCCGCAACACCGCCTGGCTGGTGGCGATCATGGTCCCGGCGCAGGTGCTCTTCGCCCTCGGTGTGGCCATGGTCACCGCCCGGCTCAAGGCCGGGGCGAGCCTGTTCCGCACCCTGTTCTATCTGCCCGCGCTGGCCCCGCCGGTCGCCGCGACCGTCGCCTTCGTCTGCATGTTCAACCCCAACTCCGGGCCGGTGAACCGGATTCTGGGCCTGCTGGGCATCCATGGCCCGCTCTGGTTCAACTCGCCGGACTGGTCCAAACCGGCCCTCACCCTGCTCGCCCTGTGGGGCAGCGGCACCATGATGGTCATCTTCCTGGCGGCACTCCTCGAAGTTCCCGCCGAACTGTACGAGGCCGCCGAACTGGACGGCGCCGGCCCCTGGCACCGCTTCCGCTATGTCACCCTGCCGACGATCTCCCCGGTCGTGCTGTTCGCGACCGTCACCGGGGTCATCGCCGGACTCCAGTACTTCACCCAGGCGATGGTCGCCTCCCAGGTCGCCAACGGCAACATCCAGCCCGCGCCCGGCTACCCGGACGGCTCCACCCTCACCTTCCCCCAACAGCTCTACATCGCCGGCTTCAACCAGTTCCACGCGGGCTACGCCTGCGCCCTTGCCGTAGTGCTCTTCGTGGTGGCGATGGCCTTCACCGTCGTCCTGCTCCGCCGCGCCTCCGGCTTCGACATCGAGGAGTCACCGCGATGACCCACCACTTCCTTCACCGAGAAGTTGCCCTTACATCGCGGGACTTGGCCACCGAGGAGTCGCCACGATGACGACGACCTACGCCCCGGCACCGGCCCGGCAGACCCGTGCCGCCTCGCCCCACCGTGCCGCGCGCGGCCGGGCCGGCCGCCGCAGGACCTTGGTCTGGATCGCCGAACACGCCATCGCCGTCGGCCTGGCCTGCGCCTTCATCGGCCCGATCGTGTTCATCTTCCTGACCTCGGTCATGACCGACGGCCAGTCCCTCACCACCAGCCTCTGGCCCCACCACTGGCAGTGGTCCAACTACCGCACGGTCTTCTCCACCGCCCCGGTCGGCACCTGGCTCCTCAACACGGTGATCTACGCCGTCGCCGCGACCGCCACCACCCTGCTGTCCAGCGTCCCGATCGCGTACGCGCTGGCCCGGTTCCGCTTCAAGGGCCGCAACACGGCGTTCCTCTGTGTCATCACCATGATGATGCTGCCGCCCCAAGTCCTCGTCATCCCCATGTACTTGATGTGGGCCAGGCTCCATCTCACCGGCACCATCTGGCCGTTGGTGCTCCCGTCCCTCTTCGGGGACGCCTTCTCGGTGTTCCTGCTGCGCCAGTTCCTGCTCACCGTCCCCGAGGACTACCTCAACGCGGCCCGCATCGACGGCTGCGGCGAACTCCGCGTCCTCACCCGGGTGGTGCTGCCGATGATGCGCCCCGCGCTCGTCGCCGTCGGCCTCTTCGCCTTCTTCAACGCCTGGAACGACTACTACGGCCCGCTCATCTACACCGGCGAGACGCCCGCCCACTGGACCCTGGCCCTGGGCCTGGCGACCTTCAAGACCTCCCACGCGGTGCAGTGGAACCTCACCATGGCGGCAACTCTCATCGCGATGGCGCCGGTGATCATCGTCTTCTTCTTCGCGCAAAAGGCCTTCATCGAGGGCGTCACACTGACAGGAGTCAAAGGTTGAAGATCACCGTTGTCGGCGGCGGATCCACGTACACCCCTGAACTCATCGACGGATTCGCCCGGTTGGGCCTCCCCGTCACCGAGATCGCCCTGGTCGACCCCGACCCGGACCGGCTCGACGTCATCGCCCCGTTCGCGCGCCGCATCCTGGCCCGCCAGGGCAACCCCGCGAAAATCACCACCACCGCCGACCCGGACGCCGGCATCGACGGCACCGACGCCGTCCTCTTCCAGCTCCGCATCGGCGGCCAGGCCGCCCGGCACGTCGACGAGACCTTCCCGCACGAGTGCGGTTGCATCGGCCAAGAGACCACCGGAGCGGGCGGGTTGGCCAAGGCGCTGCGCACCGTCCCGGTCGTCCTCGACCTCGCCGAACGGGTCGCCAAGCGCGCCCCGAACGCCTGGATCGTCGACTTCACCAACCCCGTCGGCATCGTCACCCGCGCCCTGCTGGACGCCGGACACAAGGCAGTTGGGCTCTGCAACGTCGCCATCGGCTTCCAACGCACCTTCGCCGACTGGCTCGGCGTCGACCACGAGCGCGTCGCCCTCGACCACGTCGGCCTCAACCACCTCACCTGGGAACGGGCGGTGCGGCTCGACGGCGTGGACGTCCTCCCGCGCATCTTCGACGAACACGGCCAGGCCCTCGCGGACCGGCTGCGCATGCCGCTGGACGTGGTCCGCAGGCTGGGCGTCGTCCCCTCCTACTACCTGCGTTACTACTACGCCCACGACGAGGTCCTGCGCGAGCAGCTCAGCGAACCCTCCCGCGCCCAGCAAGTGGCGGAGATGGAGGGCGACTTGCTCAAGATGTACGCCGACCCGGCCCTGACGGAGAAGCCCGCCCTGCTGGACAAGCGCGGCGGCGCCTACTACTCCGAGGCCGCCGTCCAGCTGGTGCACGCCCTCACCGCCGACACCGGAGACGTCCGCGTCGCCAACGTCCGCAACAACGGCACCCTGCCCTTCCTCCCCGACGACGCCGTCATCGAGGTCCCGTCCCGCATCGACGCCCAGGGCGCAACTCCCTTGCCCGTCACGGCCGTAGAGCCGCTCTTCGCCGGACTCATCGCGCATGTGACGGCCTACGAGGAACTCGCCCTGGAAGCAGCCCTGCACGGCGGAGTCGACCGGGTCGCGACAGCACTGCTGGCGCATCCGCTCGTCGGACAGGTCAAGGTCGCCGAGGAGTTGGCGGCGAAGCTCGTCGCCGCCAACCGCGCACACCTGTGGTGGGCCTGATGACCACAGGTCTGCTCCTGGCCGTCGACGGCGGCAACTCCAAGACGGACGTTGCCGTGTTGAGGACCGACGGCGCGATCCTGGGCCGCGCGAGGGGCGGCGGTTTCCGCCCGCAGGCGGTGGGCGTAGACGCGGCGATGGACGTACTTGCTGCGTTGCGCGCCGAGGCGATGGCGTCGGCGGGCGTTGCGGCCGACGTCGAGGTGGACGGCATCACGGCCTTCCTTGCCGGGGCCGATCTGCCGTACGAGACCAAGGCGTTGCGCGAGGCCGTCGGCGCCCGTCGCTGGGCGGTCACCCAGCGCGTCGACAACGACTCCTACGCCGTCCTGCGCGCCGGCGCCAGCCGCCCCTGGGGTGTCGGCGTGGTCTGCGGCACTGGCATCAACTGCGTCGGCGTCGCCCCCGACGGCCGCACCACCGGCTTCGCCGCGCTGGGCCGGATCTCGGGGGACTGGGGCGGCGGCATCGACGTAGGGACGTCGGCACTGTGGCACGCGGCACGGGCGGAGGACGGCCGCGGACCGCGAACAGCCCTCCTCGCGGCGGTAATTGACCACTTCGGCCTGGCGACGGTCGCCGACGTCACCGCAGCTCTGCACAAGGGCGACCTCCCCGCCATCCGCCTCAGTGAACTCTGCCCGGCGGTGTTCGCGGCCCGCGACGAGGGCGACGAGATCGCGACCGAACTGGTCGAACGCCTCGCGGCGGAGATCGCGAGAATGGCGGTCACGGTCCTGTGCCGCCTCCAACTCGCCGTCACTCCGGACCCCGAAGTCGTCCTGGGCGGAAGCGTGTTGGCGGCCGGGCACAAGGACCTGCTGGACGACGTCGAACGCAGGATCACCGAGGCAGTGCCGGGAGTTCGGGCGGTGGTGTGCACGGATCCGCCGTTGCTCGGCGCTGCCCTGGCGGCCCTGGACCTGCATGCGCAAGCGGACTCCGGGGCGGAGGATCGGTTGCGCGCCGGGTTCCGGGAGAACGGCCGTTCGTGAGCCGGTACTTGTGCGCGCGGTCGGTCAGGCCCGCAGGTAGGTGAGGACGGCCAGGACCCTGCGGTGGGTACCGGCCGTCGGGGGCAGGTCCAGCTTGGTGAGGATGTTGCCGATGTGCTTGCCGATGGCGGCCTCGGAGACCACCAGCTCCGCGGCGATCGCGCTGTTGGACCTGCCCTCGGCGATCAGGGCCAGCACCTCACGCTCGCGCGGGGTGAGTTGCTCCAGCGGATCGCGGCGGCGGCGCAGCAACTGGCGTACCACCTCGGGGTCGACCACCGTGCCGCCGTCCGCCACCTGGTGCAACGCCTCGATGAACTCCTCGACCTGGCCGACCCGGTCCTTGAGCAGATAGCCGACGCCCGACCCGTCGCCGGAGTCCAACAGCTCGGCGGCGTACGTCCGTTGCACGTACTGACTGAGGACCAGGACCGGGAGTGCGGGGCGCTTCTCGCGCAGCCGCACTGCCGCCTGCAGGCCCTCGTCCTGGAAACCGGGCGGCATGCGGACGTCCGTCACCACGATGTCGGGGGCGTGCTCCTCGACTGCGGCGATCAGTGCCCGCGCGTCCCCGACGGCCGACACCACCTCGTGGCCGTAGCGGCCGAGGAGGCCGACGATTCCCTCCCGCAGCAGCACGCTGTCCTCGGCCAGCACTACGCGGAGCGGTCCGCCGCCTCGGTCAACTCGCAAGGGAACTCCACGTGCAACAGCGTTGGTCCACCCGGCGGACTGGTCAGGGCAAGTCTGCCATCCAGGACCGACACCCGGTCCGCGAGACCGGTGAGGCCGCTGCCCGCCGAGGCGTCCGCGCCGCCGCGGCCGTCGTCGCGCACGTCGAGGAACAGACGTCCGTCGCGATGACCGCCGCTCACCCGCGCACGGGTGGCCCCACTGTGTTTCGCGACGTTGGCCAGCGCCTCGCAGACCACGAAGTACGCGGCGGGCTCGACCGCCCGCGCCGGTCGGCCCGGCAGTTCGACATCGACGTCGACGGGGACCGCACAGCGGTCGGCGGCGTCGTCGACCGCGGCTTGGAGGCCGTAGTCCGTGAGGATCCTGGGGTGGATGCCGTGGATGAGCTCGCGCAGCTCCGCGAGTGCCTTGCCCGCTTCCTCGTGGGCCGCGGTCAGCCGGTCGGCGAGCGGGCCGGGCGGAGCGTCGAGACGGGCCAGCCCGACGGCCATCGTCAGGGCCACCAGGCGCTGTTGGGCGCCGTCGTGGAGATCGCGTTCGATACGGCGCCGTTCGGCCTCGAAGGCATCGACCAACCGGACGCGGGAGCGGGCCAGTTCGACCACCCTGGCGCCCAACTCGCCCTCGGGGGAGGCGATCAGCAGCCGGGCCAGCGCGGCGCGGGCGCCCGCCGTGACGCCCAGCGCGTAGGCGCACACGCCCAGCAGGAGCAGGCCCAGTACGGCGACACCGAAAGCGGTCGGCCAGGTGGTGACCGTCCACTGCTTGAGCACCTTCGCCTCATGGCCGTCGCCGACCGTGGCCAGCAGCAGCGGGGTGGCGACCAGGGACAGCGGGACGAGCAGGGCGACCGTGACCGCCAGCGCGTCGACCGGCCACAGCAATCCGGCGAACAGCAGCGCGTACCCGAGCTCCCGCCAGGTCGCCTGTTCCCGCAGCCGGGTGGTCAGCCAGGCCCACAGCCCCGGCGCGGTCGGTACCCGGTGCCGGCCGGACACCGGTTCGCGGTCGATCAGACGCAGCCTGGACCGTTCCACCACGGCCACCGGGATCCCGCCGAGAGCGACCAGCACGAGCAGGGGCAACCCCACCAGGACGACGGCGAGCGCACCGCCCACCGCTGCCGCCGTCACGATCCCCACCAGGGCGGCGGCGCCGGTCACCGCGCCGGTGAGGAGATACGCGGCGGACCGCCAGGGCCAGGCCGACAGCAGGAAACCCGGCCGGGACATGGCCTGCCACACATTCCGAGGGTGCATGTGCATGACCGTAAGCGGCCCGGTTGGCCGGGTGCCATCGGTCCAGGGTCCGTATCGGGGGTAGGCCTGGCCCTACCTCAGGTCTCGTCCGGGCCGTAGTGCGTCACGTGGGGTTTCCGCGGTTTCGTTACGGCACCGACGAACCGAGGAGCAGGTACTGGTGGGGGAACACATGAGCAGTGGAACGGTCCAATTGTGCGCGGTGACACGGCGGTTCAGCCTGGGTGCCACGTCCGTCACCGCCCTGGACCGGGTGTCGCTCACCTTCCCGAGGGCGACGTTCACCGCCGTGATGGGGCCGTCCGGCTCCGGCAAGTCGACCCTGCTGCAGTGCGCCGCGGGGTTGGACCGGTCCACGTCGGGTTCGGTCACCCTCGGCGGGACCGAGCTGACCGACCTGAGCGAGACCGAGCTGACCCTGTTGCGCCGCGAACGCATCGGCTTCGTGTTCCAGGCGTTCAACCTGCTGCCCTCGCTCACCGCCGAACAGAACGTGGCCCTGCCGCTGCGGCTGGCCGGCCGCCGCCCCTCGAAAGCCCGGGTCCGCGAGGTGCTGGAGCAGGTCGGACTCGGCGACCGGGCCCGGCACCGGCCGACGGAGCTGTCCGGCGGCCAGCAGCAGCGCGTCGCCCTGGCCCGCGCCCTGATCACCGGCCCCGAAGTGCTCTTCGGTGACGAACCGACCGGTGCGCTCGACTCGCGGACGAGCCGTGAGGTGCTCGACCTGCTGCGGGCCATGGTGGACCGCGAGGGCCGGACGGTCGTCATGGTCACGCACGACCCGGTCGCCGCCTCCTATGCCGACCGTGCCGTCTTCCTCGTCGACGGCCGCGTCAACGGGGAGCTGACCGGAGCCGGCGCCGAGGACATCGCCGCGCGTATGACCAGGCTGGAGACCGCGCCGTGCTGAGTACCGCTCTGCGCACCCTGCGCACCCGCTGGGTCACCTTCGTCGGCAGTTTTGTCGCGCTCTCCCTCGGCGTGGCACTGATCGCCGTCATGGGCCTGGCCCTGGCGTCGTCACTGGACGCACCCGACCGCAGGCCCGAGCGGTTCGCCGCGGCACCGGTCGTCGTCAAGGGCATGGACACCTTGCGGGTGCGTACCTCGACCGGTATCCGCAGCCGGCAGCTCGCGCGGCCACGCGCCGTACCCGCCGACGTGATCGCGAAGCTGAAACACCTCGGGACCGTAGTCGTGGACCGGTCCTTCGCCGTACGGGCCCGGGGCGCCCCCGGCGATCTCGTGGGCCACCCCTGGTCCGCCGCCGCCTTCGCGCCGTACCGGCTGGACGCGGGACGCGCGCCGAGGGCCGCGGACGAGGTCGTCGTCAGCGGTGACCGGTTCCGTCCGGGCACCAGGTTGCGGACCGACGCCGGCACGGTCCGGGTCGTCGGCACAGTGCGGATCGTCGGTACCGCGACCGGGCCGGGCTTCGAGAACGCCGTCTTCTACACCGACGCGCGCGCCGCGCAGTTGGCACCGCACAGTGTCCAACTCGTCGTCGACGCAGGTGCGGTGGCCGTACGCACGGCGGTGCGCGGCAGCGCCGGCGTCCAGGTCCTGACCGGCGACGCACGCCGGTACGCCGACGCCGATCCCGACCGGGACAGTGAGGAACTCACCGCGATGAACGCCATGTTCGGCACGGCCGGCGGTGTCGCAGGAT
Organism: Streptomyces prunicolor; assembly: GCF_045162825.1. Classification (NCBI taxonomy): domain Bacteria; kingdom Bacillati; phylum Actinomycetota; class Actinomycetes; order Kitasatosporales; family Streptomycetaceae; genus Streptomyces; species Streptomyces prunicolor. The sequence continues at coordinate 9,354,447 of NZ_CP108676.1, forward strand.
TCGTGTCGGTGTTCGTGGTGGCGTCGACCTTCGCGTTCACGGTGGCCCAACGCCGCCGCGAGTTCGGGCTGTTGCGCACCGCCGGTGCGACGCCGGGGCAGATCCGCCGCACGGTCGTCTCCGAGGCCCTCCTGATCGGTGTGCTCGCCTCGGCGGCAGGCTGCGTGCTCGGCTCCCACGGCGCGCCGAAGCTCGCCGGGTGGACGGTCGACGAGGGCCTCGCGCCCCGCTGGTTCACCATCGGCGACTCCACCTGGCCCTACCAACTGGCCTTCTGGACAGGTCTGTTCGTCGCGCTGGCCGGAGTGCTGGCCGCGTCCTGGCGGGCGGGGCGCACCGGGCCCACCGAGGCGCTGCGCGAGGCGTCCGTGGACACCCGGACGATGACACCGGGCCGTCGGCTGGTCGGCTCGGCGCTGCTGCTGACCGCCGCGGTGACGCTGCTCTTGGCCCTGGTGAACGATCCGAGCGGCCTGCTGCACCGCAAGACCTACGTGAGCCGTCCGATGCTGTTGATCACCGCGGTGGCCCTCCTCGCGCCGGTGCTGGTGCGCCCGCTGACCCGGCTGATCGCCTGGCTACCGGCCCAACTGCCCGGTACCACAGGGATGTTGGTGCGGGAGAACGCCGCCGCCGGCATCCGGCGCACCGCCGCCGTAGCGGCGCCGGTCCTGGTCACGGTCGCGCTGGCGGGATCGCTGCTGGGCGCCACCGCCACCCTCAACGAGGCGAAGGCCACCGAGGTCCGCACACGGACCGCCGCAGATTTCGTGGTCACCGCCGCGGGCGACGCGGGCTTCGACGACGCGACGCTGAGGAAGCTGCGCGCCGTGCCCGACACCAAGGTCTCCGCGACCTCGGCGAGTGCCGTGTACGTCCTGGAGGACGATACGGCGCTCATCCGGTCCGAGGCCCGCGCCGCCGACCCCCGCCTGCTCGCCGACACCACCGAACTGCCGCTCGTCGCCGGGAAGATGAGCGACCTGGACGACGACTCGATCATCGTCAACGAGGAGTGGAAACAGCACACCGTGGGCGAGCAGGTCGACGTGTGGCTCGGCGACGGCAGGCAGAAGTCCCTCCGGATCGCCGCGGTCATGACCATCGGCACCGGCGACAACGGCGTCTACGTCACCCCGCGCAACGCCCCCGATGCGCCCGTCGACCGGGCCGACGTACGCCTCGCGCACGGCGCCGATGCGACCGCCGTAGCCGCGGAACTGCGCGACGCGGTACGGGAGTCGGGCGCGACGGTGTTCACCACCGGGCAGTGGGTGCGGTCCACGTACACCGAGACCGACCGGACGACCCGGACGGGCTTCCTGCTGGTCCTGGGCATCGCCCTGCTGTACACCGGCATCTCGCTGGCCAACACCATGGTCATGGCGACCTCCGACCGGGTCCGTGAACTGGCCGTGCTGCGTCTGGCCGGGGCCACCAGGTGGCAGGTGCTGCGGCTGGTGGCCGCCGAGGCGCTGACGGTCGTCGCGGTCGGCGGTGTGCTGGGAGTGCTGGTCGCCGGGCTCAACCTGGCAGGAATGTGGGGCGCGTTGGGCCTGCTCTCGGTGTGGACACCGATCGAGATCCCCTGGGCGGCACTCGGTTGGACCGTTGCCGCCTGCGCGGTACTCGCCGTGATCTCTGCGCTCGCCCCGGCCGCCCTCGCCCTGCGCCACAGGGCGGTGGAACTGGCGGGCACACCGGAGTGACCTTCCTGAACGATCACTAAGCGCGCGGTCCGACCTGACCGACTGCTACGCCCGGGGTCCGACCTCAACGAGCACTACGCCCGGGGGACCGACCTCCACAAGCACTACGCCCGCCCCCGAGCCGCATCGCATACCCTGCGTGATGCAACTCCTCGCCCCGGAACTCTCCGAACGCCCAGAACCCGAGGTCGTCCAGGTAGTCGATGCGGTCGCCGTCGATCCAGTAGCGGCCCTCGTATGCGTGTGGGCGGCCACCTCGCGTCTCGTCATAGCGGCCGTCGGGGGTCAACTCCTGGTGCAGGAAGTCGTTCCGGTCGATCCAGACGCCGACGCGCGGGCTGCCGGTCAGGTCCTGGGCGGCCGGGATGCCCGCCTCGGGGGCGGTCGCGCGCCGGGGGGCGTCCGTGCCGGACCAGAGCACCGGCTTGCCCGCCGCCACCAGGGCGCGGACCTCCTCCGGCCGGGTCAGCAGCGTGGCCACCGCACCCTGCACATCCGGGGCGAACTCGTCCGGCACGACCAGCAGGTCGCCCGTGTTCCCGGGTGTCAACGACCCTACGTAACTGACGCGTTGACCCCGTCCGCCGACGAGCGCGACGCTGTCCACCACGGCCGGGACGACGGTCATGCCCGTGCAGTCGACGACGATGGCGTTGTCGTCGCCCGCCGCCGTGATGATGCCCGGGCCGACGCCCACCAGCAACGCGCCGACGAGGAGGACGTCGGCGCCGCGCAAGGTTCCGATCAGGGGATCCATGGTCAGGACCCGGGCGTTGGTGAACAGGACAGGGCGGCCCGCGTCGTTCGAGACGATCTCGCCGAGGGCCTCGCTGTTCCAGGCCACGGTGCCAGTGTCGGCTTCCGTGGCGGCTTCCGTGTCGGCTTCAGTGCCGGTGTCCCTGTGGGTGACGCTCATCGTCCGCTCCTCGGGTGGGTCTCCAGGTGGTGTTGCACGGCAAGCCTGGCCGCGCCCGAGGAGCGCAACCAGGCTGCCGTTGACCCAGGTGTCGGACACCCACCCTGCGCTCAGCTCCCCGCGGCTGCGGTCAGTGCGCCGAGCGCGCTGGCCTGCGTACGCCAGTCGGTCTGGTTGGGGCTGGTGCCCGCCCAGCGTTCACCGAGGGCGTTGAGGGTGGACCGGTCCAACGCCCACAGGGTGTCGGCCTGCTTCTGGATGTAGGTCCGGTAGGTGGTGGAGCCGGTCGCCTTCGCCAGGTCGGCGAAGTTCCGCATGAAGATGCCCTTGAACTGCTTCTGGTTGTCGTCGCAGGACGCCGAGCCGACGTCACAGGACTCGGTGAGCACCCCGCCGACCGTCAACCGCGAACTGCTCATCGCGGCATCCGCCAGCGTCCGCGCCGTGGTCAGCATCGAGCTGTCGCCCGTCGTCTTCCACAGTTCCGTGAAGGCGCCGATGGCCAGGCCTTGGTTGTAACTCCACACGGTGGAACCGTTGTTGGTGCAGGACGAGGAGAGACCGTCGTTCACCAGACCCGATGAGTTGATCATCCCGCTGGCCTTGTACCAGGCCGCCGACGTCTTCGCCCGCTGGAGCCAGACCGTGTCACCGGCGATGCGCTGGTGCAGCGCGGTGGTCAGCCACAGGTACTGCCCGTTCGTCACCGCGTTCTTGTAGGTCTTCTCGCGGTCCCACCACACACCGCCGCCGCAGGTACTGGTGTCCCAGTACTGCTGGACGTAATTGGCAATGGTGACAGCCTCGTTGAGATAGCGGGTGTTGCCCGTGTAGTCGTACGCGTCGATCCACGCGATCGCCCACCACCCCGAGTCGTCGATCGACCGGCTGATGAAGTCGCCCTCGATCGCGTCCGAACTCCGCGTCCCGGCCGGGAAGACACCCTTGTTCTGGTCGAAGGTGCGGGCGATGATCCAGTCGTAGTCGTGCGTGCCGGTCGTCTTCGCGAAGTCGATGACGGAGGTGAGGGTCGCCGCCGAGTTCCACCAACTGCTGGGCCACCAGCCGTTGTAGGGGTCGTACGACGTCATCAGCGCGTCCGCCGCGGCGCGCGCCCGGGTCGGCACGGGCCGGTACCACGCGGTGCAGCTGCCCTCGTTGTGGCTCGCCTCCCGGCCGCACGCGCGGATCGCGCCGCCGTAGAGGAGACCGCGCGGGTCCCGGGTCGCGTACATCGCGGTACGGGTCGTGGTGGATCCGGACGGGGTGCTCGTACGGCCGAGGGAGGATCCGTCCGGCCAGGTCGAGCCACCGTCCCAGGAACGGTCCAACCAGATCTCGTCACCGGCGCCACCGGTGTCGATGCTCGCCCAGGCCATCGCGTTCTTCTGGTCGACGTGCAGCCGAATCGTGCGGCCGTAGAGGGTCGTTGAGGGGATCGGCTGGTCGTCGCCCGCCGCCTGGCCCGCGCTCGTGCCGTCGCAGAACGCGTCGCAGACGGTCGGGTAGACCCAGTTCGTGCAGCCCACGCCGGCCGCGTCGCCGCAGGCCCGGACCAGGCCGCGCTTGTGGTTGCGCGGGTCGGTGATGTTGTACATCAGCGTCCTGGTGCCGGTCCACGTGCTCGGGATGCTCGCCTTGCCGAGCAGGCCGTCCCAGGTGGCGCCGCCGTCCCAGGAACGGTCCAACCACACCGCGTCGCCGGTCGTGCCGTTGTCGATGCTGGCCCACGCCATGTCGTCCGCATCGGACACGTGGAGTTGCACGCGCCGGCCGTTCAGCGTCTTGTCGGGTACTGGAAACGTTTCCTGCTTGGCCTGCGAAGGGTCCAGCGTGTCGCAGGCCAGGACGCACACCTGGGTGGCGGCGGACGCCGGCGTCGCGACCGGGACCAGCGCCACGAACGCGAGGGCCGCCGTCAGGAGAAAACTGAGGAGCCACGGTCTGGCAACACGTGGCCTGACAACGATGTCGTAATCATGTAGGGACACCGGAACTCGCCTCGATTTCACGATGTGGGGACGCCGGATGTGAATGGATTCAGCTCTGGATCAATGGTCCATACCTCTACCGTCCTCGACGCAGTGAACCGGCTTGGTGCGACCCTGTCAATGTCGTAAGGTGTGCTTTTTTCGCGGGAGTTGAAGGCCGCCGCGATGGGTTGACACCCGCTCTCCCGGCGCCCATCATCGGTGCGAACTTCGGCGAGTCATCTCGCACACCTGCTGCCGCTTCGTTCCCGGGCCCCCACGGTCGATCGTTTTGAATCGATTCACATGCCTGGTTGTCCAGTTGAGCAGCTGGTTCCCCACCGATCCGGGAGGTACTCATGCGCCGCCGACGGCCACCGCTGAACCGAAAGCCCAGACCGGGGCGCCTAGTCGGGCTCACCATGGTGGTGACCGCCGCGCTGGCCATGACCCCCGCACTGTCCGCCGGGGCGGCACCGGCGGCGGCAACACCCGCACCCAAGGCGGCACTTGACGCCGCGAACTACTCGCCGACCTCGCGCACCCTCAAGCCGACCGCCGTCTACCGCACCTCCGGCAGCGTCGCAAACCCGACGAACGTCCTGAACGGGCAGGCGACCCGGATCTCCGGTTCGCAGTCGGCGCTCACGCTCGACTTCGGGAAAGAGGTCGGTGGATTGGTAACGTTGTCATTCGGCAGCACCAGCTCCAGCGGCCAACGCGTCGGCCTGGCCTTCAGCGAATCGTCCCTGTACGTGGGCAACAACAGCGACCGCAGCAGCGGCCGCGACGGCGAGGACGGCGCCCTCTACGCCACACCCGCCGCCAACGGCACCTACACCGTGCCCACCGCCCAACTCCGGGGAGGATTTCGCTACTTGACGGTCTTCCTCGACAGCTCGGGCTGGGTGGACCTCAACGGCGTCAGCCTCAACTTCACCGCGGCACCGGGGAAGTCCAACCCGGCCGACTACGCCAACTACTTCACCTCCAGCGACGAGTTGCTCAACCGCATCTGGTACGCCGGGGCGTACACCGTGCAGTTGAACACCATCGCCTCCAACCAGGGCCGCGCCTGGCCGCCGCCCTCCTCGGCCTGGGACAACAGCGCCACCGTCGGCGTGGGCGACTCCGTCCTGGTCGACGGTGCGAAGCGCGACCGTACGGTGTGGCCCGGCGACATGGGCATCGCCGTCCCCACGCAGTACGCGTACTCGAACGACCTCACCTCGACCCGCAACGCGCTCACCACGATGTACAACGCGCAGTCCTCGGCGGGTGAAATCCCTTGGTCCGGGCCGCCGTTCAACCTCACCGGCTCGGACACCTACCACACGTGGACGCTGCTGGGGACGTCCACGTACTACACGTACACCGGCGACCGGTCGTGGCTGGACTCCGAATGGTCCAACTACAAGCGCGGGATGACCTTCATCACGAACAAGATCGACGGCAACAACCTCCTCAACGTCACCCGCACCCAGGACTGGGCCCGCGTCGGCCAGGGCGGCGAGAACATCTCCGCCAACGCGCTGCTGTACGGCGCCCTCAAGGGCGGCGCCTCCCTCGCCACGGTCGAGGGTGACAGCGCCCTTGCAGCGAGCTGGAACAGCAAGGCCGCCGCGATCAAGTCCGCGGCCAACTCCCTGCTGTGGGACACCTCCAAGGGCATGTACAAGGACAACCCGAGCAGCGGGCTGTATCCGCAGGACGGCAACTCCCTCGCCGTCTGGTACGGGTTGAGCGACTCCACCGCCAAGTCGAAGAGCATCATCACGGGGCTCGGCAACAACTGGGGCATCTACGGCCCGACCACCCCGGAGTGGGGCGGCAACGTCTCGCCGTTCGCCGGCGGCATGGAGCTGAACGCCCGCTTCACCGCCAACGACGACTTCACGGCCCTGGACCAGATCCGCCGCACCTGGGGCCACATGCTCGACAGCGACATCGGCACCAAGAGCACGTTCTGGGAGGGCATCCAGTCCGACGGGGGCCTGGCGTACGGCGGTTCGTTCATGAGCCTCGCGCACGGCTGGTCCACGGCACCCACCTCCACGCTGACCTTCGACGTGCTCGGCACCGCGCCCGAGTCGGCGACCGGCGCCTACCGCTTCGTCCCGCACCCCGGCGACCTGACCAGCGCACAGGGCCGCATCACCATGCCCCAGGGCGCCATCAACGCGTCCTGGTCGCGCAACCCGTCGGCCGGCACCTACTCGGCCACCCTCTCCAGCCCGTCCGGCAGCAGCGGCCGTATCGGCGTCCCGAAGCTGGGCGGCGACATCACGGTGACCGTGAACGGCGCGACCGTCTGGAGCAACGGAGCGTTCACGCCCACCTCCGGCATCACCGGCGGCAGCCAGGACGACACCTACGTCTACCTCACCGGCGTCGCCCCCGGCAGCTACACCGTCTCCGCGACCGGCCTCGGCAACCCGTCGCCGCCCACCGAGCCCGGCACCGGCGCCCTGCGCGCGGGCTACACCCGGTGTGCGGGCGAGGGTGGCACCTGCTCCTTCAGCGGCACCCGCTCGGTGGCCTACGGCGCCGGAACGTACACGTACAAGACCGTGACCAGCAGCGCCACTTGTTCCAACGACTCCTTCGGCGGCGACCCGGCGGCCAACCTCGTCAAGTCCTGCTACGTCGCCGACGTGGGCGGCCCGCCCGGATACACCGCCTGCGCGGCCGAGAACGGCACCTGCGCCGTGCCCGGTTACAACCGTGACGTCGCCTACGGCGCCAACGGCAACTTCGTCCACCAGGTCACCAACGGCTCCGTCGCCTGCACCAACGCCCACTTCGGCGATCCCATCGACGGTGTGGCCAAGTCCTGCTATCTCCCGCCCGCGGGAGCCCCGGCCGGTGGCTGGACCAAGTGCGCGGACCAGAACGGCACTTGTGCCGCGGTAGCGGGACAGCCGGTGATGTACGGCGCCTACGGAGCGTTCACCACGGCCACCGCCACCGGTACCACCGCGTGCACCGACGCCACGTTCGGTGACCCCATCTCCGGTGAGTCGAAGGCCTGTTACACCGCCACCGGCGGCCCGGTCGGCTACGCCACCAACTGCTCGGCGGAAGGCGGCACTTGTGCCTTCAGCGGACAGCAGACCGTCGCCTACGGAGCCCGGGGCCGCTTCCTCTACAAGGCCTTCAGCGGCGGCGCGAGCTGCACGACGGCGGCCTTCGGCTCCGACCCGCTGCCCAACGTGAGCAAGTCCTGCTACCTCACGTCCTGAGCGGCGCCACACCTCCGGCAGCCCCCGCCTCCCCGCGTGATCGGGGGCTGCCGGATCACTCCGGGTGGGCCACTGCCTCCTTCTGGAGGTGCACCGCGGCCAGCAGACTCAGTCGCGGTTCCGCCTGGCGCAGCGCCCGCACCGCGGCGACCGAGTCGAGGTCCCCGGTGAACCCGGTCGCCGCCAGCCGGGAGCGGACCCAACGGGCGTGCAATTGGCCTTCGTTGGCGGCGGCGGTGGACTCGACGAGAGCGATGGCACGTTCCAGGCCGGGGCGCTCCTCGGGAGCCGCCCCGGCCTCTGCCCGGCGCAGGGCCGCCGCGACCACGTCGGCGTCCCGGATGGTCAGCACGAAGGTGTTCTTCTTGCCCAGTCCCGTGATTCCAGTCATGGGGCTCAGCCTGACCGCCATGTCCCCCGCGCGCCAAGCGACTTGAGGAGGCTCAGAGGCTCGGCTACGCGTCCTCGTCCCGCGCCGTCAGCGCGAAGGCCAGCAACGCCGTCGTGGTGAAGTCCAGTGACGGCTCCACCGTCTGCCAGGCGCCCACGTCGTCCACGTACCGCGAACCCTTGCCGTCGAAGTCGGTCCAGGCGCCCGACGGCGGGGCGGCGGTGCACTTCTTCATGGTCGGGAAGCCGTTCAACTCGGCCAGTTTGTCAGCCGCGTTGGGGCCGTTGACCACCGCGCCGCGCAGGATCGCGCCCTTCCCGTCGTGGCTGCCGCTGAGGTTGGCCAACTGGTGTTCCGGGCAGTGCGGGTAGACCTCACCCGCGCCGATCATGAAGCTTGTTCCCCACGGGTTGGCGCCGAGGGCCCAGCCCCGCTGCCGGCCGGCGAACGCGTCGTAGCGGGTGTCCCCGGTGGCCCTGGCGTAGAGGCGGGCGGTGGCCACCAGTCCGAACGTGTGCGGTACCGCGTCGAAGTCGTCGTAGACCGCACCGGCACCGAAGGGGTCGTACTCGGCGTGATCGACCCCGTCCTCCAACTGGCGCCGCAGGTCCTTGTTCAGGTCCGCAGCCCCGACTCCGTTGCTGCGGGCGCCGTCCAGGGCGGTGGCCAGGTCGACGTGGGCCAACGCGCTGACGTCGGCGACGTTGAGGGTGCCCTTGACGTCGGAGTCCAGGTAGGCCTTGGCCCAGTGGGCCGCCTCGCCGGTCCAGTCGGCCTCCCGGTCGTCACCCAAGTCCCTTGCTGCCAGGGCGAGTTCGGCACCGGCGAACTCCATGTCGTCCTGCCAGGAGTCCTCGGGATAGAAGGCGCTCGGGAAGGCCGTGACGAGCGGCTGGTCGGGGTCGTGGTCCGTGTCGGCCAGGTCGTAGACGGCGGCGGCCTTCTCCAGCCACTCCCGCGCCTCGTCCGGGTCGGAGTCGGCCGTGCGCTGGGCGGCGAGGGCGAACACCGCGGCCACCCGCCCCGCCAGACTCGGCGTGATCGGCTCGCCCGGCTTGTTCGCGCGGAACACCGGCCGGTGCTTGATCGTGTAGTCCGGGTCACCGGGCGACACATCGAGCCGGTCGTCGGCCTCCGGCAGTCGCCACACGTCGTGATCCGTCCTTACGGCGTCGTTGCCCGCGCCGATGCCGACCTGGGCGTAGAGCGTCCCGCTGTCCCCGTCCCACATCTTGTCCACCCACTCCAGCCCGTGCTCGGCCTCGGCGGACAACGCGTCCATGTCCGGCAAGTCCCGCTCGGCGAGCAGGAGTTCGGCGGTGGAGTAGGAGGTGGTGCCGGTGAACTTGAGGAAGTCGCCCGCGTCGAACCAGCCACCCGAGACGTCGGTCTTGACGCCGGTCGGGGTCAGGTTCTCGTCGAGCAGTTCCTCGCCCGCCTCGTCGTAGTGCGGGTCGGCGTAGACGGTCGCGTCCTCGTCGGCGAGATGGGACGGGCCGTGGGACAGGCCGACGCCGGACACCACGTCGGCTCCGTCGCGCTGTGCTTGGAGGAAGCGGACATTGTCCCGGACCAGCGGGGTCATCAGCTCGCTCGCGTCGGCGATCCGGAAGGCGGGGGAGCGGCCGGACGCGGTGCCGGACAGGATGATGCGGTAGGTGCCGGACCGGTCCAATTCGGAGAGGTCGACGGTCCGCACGGACGGGAACTTGGCGTTCCAATGGCCGGTGGCGGCACCGAGTCGCCCCGCCGTGACCACCTTGTTCTTCGCGTCGACGACCTTGAAGCGCGCTCCGGCGAGTGCCTTCGTGGGTCCCATGACGTACGCCTGTTTCGTCTCGCCTCGCACATAGCCGACCTGGTCGACCCGGACGGCCACATGGGCGGCGGAAGGGGTGGCGGCCTCGCCGTGGACATTCAGGCCGACGAGCACGGCGGCGATGCTCACGGCGGTGGTGGTGACCAGGACGACAGGGCTGCGCAATGCGTTCATGCGTCCACGGTGCCGGGACCTTCATGAGATGAGGATGAGGACGCCCGGGACCGGTCCAAGGGGAGCCGGAGTTCGGCGAGCAGACCGCCGCCGGGAGCGTCCGTGAGGCGGGCGGTGCCGTGGTGCAGTCCCGCGACCCAGCGGACGATGGCGAGGCCCGCGCCCGTGCCTGGACCGGTCCTGGTGACACCACGCGCGAACACGCGCTCCCGGTCCGCGAGCGGTACGCCGTCCCCGTGGTCGCGGACCGTGACCAGCCCCGGCGTGACGCTGACCTCCACCGGCGAACCGGCCGGGCCGCCGTGCCGCTGGGCGTTCTCCACCAGGTTCCGCACCGCCTGCGCCAGCAGATCCGGATCACCGCGCACCACCACCGGCTCGGCCGTCACCGTGACGCTCTCGTGGTCCGGCAACTCCTCGACCGTGGTCTCCACCAACTGGTCCAGCCGCAACGGCACCAGCTCGACCCGCTGCGCCCCCGACTCCAGCCGCGCCCGGGCGAGCAGCCCGGTGACCAGCCGACTGAGCCGGTCCACGAGCCGTAGCGCCTCGTCGGACGAACCGTTCCGCTCCACCACGAGCCGCAGCGTCGCCAGCGGCGTCCGCAGCTCGTGCGCGGCCTCGGCCAGGAACTGCTCCTGCTGGCCGAGCCCACGCAGCGCGGGCCGCATGGCCCGCCCGGACAGCAGATGTCCTACGGCCGCCGCGCAGCACACCAGGGCTGTGCAGCCGAGGGCCAGCCAGCGCACCAGGAGGTCGTGGTCGTGTTCGCTGCGCGCCAGTTCCGTGCCGACCAGCACGGCCGCCCCGATCCGGTCCCCGTCCCAGACCGGAGCCGCCGCCCACCGCAACCGCCCGCCCTTGGTGGCGGGGGCGCTGACTTGGACCGTTCCCTGCTCGTCCAGGACGCTGTGCCAGACCTCGTCCAACCGGTCCGTGTCGGGCAGCGACGAACGCCCGGGTACGACGTTCCGCACGGTCGGCGTCTTCCCGGGTGCCGCCTGGAGGACCGCCAACACCTGGGCGCCCTGGGCGAGTTCGTCCTCGCGCAGCGGCTCCAGGTGCAGGACACCCGCGTCGAACCAGACCGCCCGCGACAGGCCCGCCGCGCGGTTGCCGACCTCGTGGTCGAGGCCGGAGCGGCGGGACGCGGAGTCGATACGGATGGCTACCACGGCGAGTACGACGAGACAGGCCGCGGTCGTCGAGGCGAAGAGGAGGGTCATCAGCCGGCGGGTGCGGCGGAGCCGGGCCACGGCGGGCGACGGGGCCGGTGCCTGAGTGCGGCGCTTCACGCGTCGGCGCCCAGGCGATAGCCGACTCCGCGCACCGTCGCGATCGGATCGGGCGGGCCGAGCCGTCTGCGCAGTTGGCCGATCAGGACGTCGACCACGTTGGACATCGGCTCGCTCGCCTCGTCCCAGCAGCTCTCGATCAGCTCGCTGCGGGTCACCACTTCGCCCGCGCGCAGCATCAGCAGTTCGAGCACCGCGAACTCCTTGGCCGAGAGGCTGAGCAGCACCCCGGCCCGGGTCACCCGGCGTCGCGGGAGGTCGAGTTCCAGGTCGCCCGCCCGCAGGACGGAGGGCCGCGCGGGTTGCTCCCTGCGGCACAACGCCCTTACCCGTACGACCAGTTCGGCGAAGGCGAACGGCTTCACCAGGTAGTCGTCGGCCCCGTGCTCGAAGCCCGCCACCCGGTCGCTCACCGCGTCCAGCGCCGTCAGCAGCAGGAAGGGCAGCACCGAACCCGCCCGGCGATGTGCGGCGAGCAGCGTGAGGGAATCGCCGTCCGGGACCGAGCGGTCGGCCACGACACAGTCGTAGCGATTGACCGAGAGCTTGAGATCCGCCTCGGCCAGCGTGCGCGCGAGGTCCACCGCGAACCCCGCGTCCCGCAGTTGAGCAGCGACGACGGGGCCCAGCTCGGGGTCGTCCTCCAAGACCATTACGCGCATGGGCCGGAGCTTAGGCGACGGCGGGCCGCGCGCTCGGACGCCGTACGCCGAGTGCGCGGCCCGCCGCTCTGGGTGATCAACTGCTGGGCACGGTGTCCTCGAAGGTGGTGCCCGCGCCGCGGTACGCCGCGACCTTGGCGGCGACCTGCGCCGGGGTGAGGACCTGGTCCTTGACGTGCAGGACGTAGTCGACCTGTTCGTCGTAGGACCGCGCGGTGGAACTGGTCAGGCCGCCGAAGTCGATCAGCCACTGGTTGAAGTTGATCGACATCGGCCGCTCCGGGAGGTACGCGGCGTCATGGGTGCCGAAGAGCTGGCCGTCGATGTAGTACTTGATGCTGCTGTTGTCGATGGTCAGCGCCAGGTCGTGCCAGCCGTTGTAGCTCTGCCGGCCCTCGGTGTGCTGGTTGACCGCGATCCACGGGTCGGCCTGGTAGGTCTCCCAGGACGTCGTGTAGAGGATGTCGGAGGTCTCGCCCCAGCCGCCGTTGGGGAGGTACTCGAAGTCGTACTCGGAGTAGTCGTCCGCCAGCGGGGCCGTGAGGTCGTTGATGGTGAAGAACGTCTGGACGAGGTGGTCGCCGTCCGGTCCCGACCTGGGCGCGTCGTTGAACTTGACCCGGGCCGCGTAGGTGCCGTTCTTGAACTTCCGTGTGTTGGTGACGACTTCGGTCTGCTTGGTGCTCTCGCCGGTACCGGACGTCGAAGTCTCCAGGTTCATCACGGAGTTGCCGCTGGTGCTGGCGAACGTGACGTTCTGGGGCGCCCAGGTGGCACCGGAGACTCCGGGACCGCCGGAGGTGGAGCGCACGCTCCAGCCGTGCGAGGAGATCTTCGGGTCGTTGTAGGCGCTGTAGTTGAAGTCGTCGAACAGCGCGGCGCCGGTCGCCGGGGGATCGGTCGGCGGGTCGGTGGGCGGGTTCGTCGGGTCGTTGCCGGCGGGGGCGGTGCCCCACAGGGTGGTGCCGGACAGCTGTGCCGTGACCTTGGACCAGTCGGCGTACGAGGTCTGCGCGGCGCCGAAGGAGTAGTCGTCGCTCTGGTTCAGGGTCTGCCACGTCGACTGGTAGAAGCGCAGCTGCATGTCACCGGTGTCGGCGCCGGGCGCGAGGGTGCCGGCGCCGGAGGTGAAGCCGATCTCCAGGTAACGGTCCGCCGTGGCCGTCGGGTTGGCGAGCGTGCCGAAGGTGCCCGTGACGTTGGCGCAGCCCTTGACGGCCCAGGAACACGCGAAGCGGTAACTCGCGCTCGCCGAGTCCGCCTTGAAGTAGTAGCGGAGCTTGACACCCGCCAACTGCACTGTGCTGGAGCCGGTGTTCTTCACCTTGAACCAGGGCTCGGACTGGTCGGCGGTGGCACCCGTGGCGCTGGTGCGGTACTGGACGCTGAGTCCGTCGCCCGCCGCGCTCGCGGTGGACGGCATGGCGGTGAGCGCGGCGGCGCCCATGGCCACCGCGACGGCGGCGGACGCGGCGGCGCGGAGCCTGCCCTTCGCGAACCTCGTGTCGAACGTCGTGCCGAACCTCTTGTCGAGTCTCATGTCGTGCCTCTCCAGAAAGGTGGGGTGATTCCGGAACGGGACAGATCAGGGCGGTACGGGGGACCGGTCACGTGAGGGGGTCGGGTCACGTGAGGGGGTGGTACCGGACGCCGAGCGCGTCGAGGCGGGCCGTGTGCACGGCGAGCCGGGAGTGGAAGTCCGGCCAGTCGGTTGGACCGCTCCAAGCGCGATCGGCGAGGGCGCACAAGCGGGGATAGGCGAGGTACTCGATCCGCTCGGGTGTCCTGACGAACTCGGTCCACAACTGGGCCTGGGTGCCCAACACCCGCTCGGCAGCGCTCCGTTCGGCGTCCTCGGGGACGGGATCATGGGCGTGGACGGCGCGCAGATCGACGACGCCGCCGGGCTGGGCCGGGGGCTCGCCAGGGTCCTCGGACTGGGCGTAGTCGAGGTAGGTCGCCCGGTGGTACGCGCTCACGACGGAGTGGCCGCGACGGGTCGCCGCCAGGGTGTGCGCCGCGTCCCGCCAGGTCATCACCGTGAAGTCCAGGGGCAGTTCGGCACCGGTCTCGGCCCAGCCGACCGGGCGCCGCCCGTGCCGCACGAGGAAGTCGCCGATCCGCCCGAGGAACCAGCCGTGCAGCGCGGCGGGACTCGACAGGCCCTGCGCGACCGCCCGTTCGCGCGCGGCGACACTGCGCGTCCACTCGGCGGTGGGGCATTCCTCGCCACCCACGTGGATGTACGGCGAGGGGAAGACGTCCATGACCTCGTCGAGGACCGTGCGGCAGAAGTCGAGCACCTCGTCGTGGACCCCGAGGACGGTGTCGCACAGGCCCCAACGGGTCCAGACGTCGAGGGTGCGCTCCGGGTTGTTGCCCAGCTGGGGATAGGCGGCGAGGGCGGCCCGCACATGCCCGGGCATCTCTATCTCCGGCATGACGGTCACGCCGCGAGCGGCGGCGTAGCTCACCAGGTCGGTGAGTTCGGCCCGCGTGTACGAGCCGCTGTGCGGGACACCGTCGTACAAGTCGCTTCCTGCGGGGCCCTGTTGGGACTCGGCGCGGTGGCCGCCGATCTCGGTGAGCTTCGGGTAGGCGGACACCGGCATGCGCCAGCCCTGGTCGTCCGTGAGGTGGAGATGGAACACGCCGATCTTGTGCAGGGCCAGCAGGTCGACGTACCGGCGCAGATAGGAGACGGGCTGGAAGTGCCGGGCCACGTCCAGCATCGCGCCGCGCCAGGGGTGTCGGGGGAGGTCGGTGATCTCGACGCACGGCAGTACCCACCGCGTATCGGGCTGCGGGGTCTCCGACAGAGCTTGTGGGGGCAGGAGTTGACGGACCGTCTGGATTCCGCGCAGCAGGCCGGTGAGGTGCGCGGCGCGCAGCAGTACGGCGTGCGGGGCGACGGTGAGCCCGTATCCCTCCTTGCCGAGACCGGCGAGACCGGCCAGCCCGGGGTCGAGCGTGAGGGTCAACTGCCCGTCCGGGGAAGCTCGCAGAGGCAGTCCGGTGGCCGGCGCGAGCAGGGTCCGCAGCAGGTCCGCGGCCGGTTCGGCGCCCGTGCCGATGTGCAGGGTGGTGTCGGCGCCGAGGATGAACTGCCCCGGGCGCACTGCCGACTTGGTGGGGCGGGGGACCAGGGCGAGCACGGGACGCTGTGCGGGCATGGATCGTCTCCGGAGCGGGGGCGTGTGGGGGAGGTTCACCTGGGGAGGACATGCGCGAACATCTGACCACCTGACCAGTGAAGCCCACTGGACAGCTCACCTTTCGATGTGGGGATGAAGGTGGCATAGACCAATGTGGGCGTCAACCCCCTTCGACTTAGGGGGACTTGGCGTGCGGGTCGGCCCGGATGGGAAGGATCATCGCCCGGAGGTGGTTACACTGCCCGGGTCAACAGGGTCATTGCGGGCGACCGTTGGCCAACTGGTCAACCGGGGACTCCGCGTATGAGGAGTGCGACATGAAGGCCGACGCGCCAGGCGCGGTGCTCAAACGGGAGCGGGTCCGCGACTTCATCCTCGACCTCGTCGAGTCGCACCACCCGGGGGACGCGATCCCCTCCGAGCGTGTCCTCTGCGCCCAACTGGGCGTGTCCCGACCGACCTTGCGCGCGGCGGTGGACGAACTCGTCGCCGCCGGGCTGCTGGTGCGGGAGCATGGGCGCGGCATGTTCGTGGCGCCCGAGAAGATCACCCAGGAACTCGTCTCCGGCGAACAGGCCATGACGGTGCCTCAAGCATCCGGCGCCTGGTCGAGCCGGCTGCTGGAGTTCACCACCATCCCGGCCGGCGCCCGCGTGGGCCGCAGGCTGCGCCTCTCGCCCGCGGCCGAGATCGTGTACGTGGCCCGCCTGCGTCTGGTCGACGGCGCCCCGATGGCCATCGAGCACCTGCACATCCGGGCCGACCTCGTCCCGGCCCTGTCCGCCCGCGAGTTGGAGGCAGGCGACCTGTACGAACACCTCCGGGAACAGCACGGCGTGCATGTCCAGGAGGCCGTCCAGGCGATCGAGCCGACCGTCGTCACCCGCGCCGAGGCCGAACTCCTCGACGTCCCCGAACTCTCCCCGGCCCTGCTCTTCGAACGCCTCACCTCGGACACCACCGGCCGGCCCGTCGAATACGTCCACTCGATCTACCGAGGCGACCGCTACCGCATCGTCTCCCGCCTCACCCTCGGCCCCTCGGTCACGGTCCCTTCCGCCCCCCTCGGCCACCATCCCGGCATCCCCCCGGGCGACTTCGCCCACCGGGACACGATCGCGGCGTCCACGCGGGGGGACATTCAGTCGGCGACCTGAGGTACGGGTGCGGGGGCGGGTGCGTATGCGGTTCGTGCCTGTGCGACGGCGTCGTAGAGGGACTTCGGATCGTCGGCGTGCAGCCGGATCACCCGTACGAGGCGCGGGGCGCCGAGGAGCTTCGGGGCGTCGACCGGTTCGGTCAGTTCGAGGGTGAGGGAGGTCTGGGAGCCGATGGCCAGGTTCAGCTCGCCGTCCTTCTTCTCGTGGGTGAACCGTGTCTCACGCCGGAAGGCGGCGATCAGGTCGACGGGCACTCGGATGTCGACATGGGCCGCCTGCCGGACGCGCAGGACACCCCCCGCCAGGACGTGCGGCCGGGTGACGGCGGCGGCGTGCATACCGAGGACGAACAGCACGGTGTAGACGTCGACGACCAGGAGGACGCCGTGGACGACGGGCCACCTGGCGAGCAGGAACGACAGGGCGACCGTCTCGGCCACGCACACGAACGTCAGGCCATACATCATCGCGGCCTGGTCGCGGGCGTGCGGGAAGACCCCGTCGGCTTCGCCAACCCCGTGCGGACGGCGTACGACCCACCGGACCAGGCTCGCGAGGATCCGCGCCTCGTGCGCCACGTACCGCGCCACGCGCTCGGGCACGAGCCGCGCGAACGCCTGACGCCGGGACAGCCCGAGCCGCCGCAGCCGCAGCCAGACGTAGGCCTCGGCGGCGAGGAGTGCCAGCAGAAGCAGCCTGCCGCCGAGCACAACGCCGTCGGGCACCGGAACTCCGCTGAACAGGCAGACGGCCAGGGCGAGTTGGGCGAGTATCCCGAGGGTGCGCAGCGTGCGCAGGGCCGGGCCTCGCGTGGGGGCTTCGGGCTGGGGGAGGGGCGTCCGGATCTCCGACGTCGTCGTCATGACGGGTCCTCCTGTCGGTGCGACGGAGTTTCCTCTCGGTCCTTCGCGGGCTGCCGGGGCTCCGTGAGGTGTCGGTGCTTCGCGAGTTCCATCGCTCGGCGTACCGCCGTCGACTGGGCCGGTGCCAGGTCCGCGAAGACGGCGTCGGCCAGACCGTCGTCGGGCTGGTCGGGGAATTGTGCTGCCAGGTCGTCGGGCAGCAGGGCCGCGAGCGCGGCGGCGGCATGGGCCACCCCTGGGTCGTCCGGCTCCTTGTCGGCGAGGGCGTCCAGCAGGCCGTACATCTCGCCGGCGTGCTCCGCCATTCCCCGCAGCGTCTCCATCAGCAGGACCCGGTCCGCCTCGGGGGCCACGGTGTCGAGGAGGGCCAGCATCTCCCGGTCCTTCGCGGCCATGGGGCAGTCCGGCAGCTCGCCGAGGCCCGCCAGCAGCTCGGTGAGCTGCGGCGACAGAGGAGCTTCGGCGGTCAGTCGCCCGTCGCGAGCCTCGGCCAACAGCACGGCGAGCCGTTGCCGTCGCTCCCGTACGAGCGCTTCCTGCCGTGCGAGGTCCTTGTCCAACTCCTGGAGGACTTCTACCAGTTCGCGGCCCTCGTCGTCCGCGAGGACGTCACGCACCTCGTCGAGACCGAGGCCGAGCTCGGTCAGGCGCCGGACGCGGGCGAGCAGGACGGCGTCCCGGATGCCGTACTCGCGGTAGCCGTTGCTCCGCCGTACGGGTTCGGGCAGCAGCCCGAGATGGTGGTAGTGCCGCACGGCCCGCGGGGTGACCCCGACGAGGGCGGCGATCTCGCCGATTCGCATGAGTTCAGTAGAAACCCTGACGTTGCGACAAGGTCAAGGCGACTCGGGCGACGGGCGATGCGACTGAACGGCGAGACGCACCTTCCCTGTGGGGCACGTGCGTCTCGCCGTTCGTATCGGTGGGGGTGAGTGGGACCGGTGCGCTCGGCGCCCCCAACTTCCTTTGCCTGCCCCGCACTTACAGCTCCCCGGGCCGCCCGTACCGGTAGAAGAACGGGCCGCCGATCTGCCCGGCCAGCGCGCGGGTCAGGCCCGAGCTGTCCTCCAGGAGCCGCGCGCCCGGGTCGAGGTCACCGACGTGGAGCGGGTCGAAGCCCGCGTCGGTGATGAGCTGTGCGGTGATGTCCTTCGCGGTCGGCTCGGCGGCGTAGAGGTTGCTCGGGGTTACCCGCTGGGTGCCGATCTGGTCGTAGGCGGAGGCGAAGACCGTGTTGAAGGACTTCGCGGTCGGGCCGCCGACGATCGACTTCACCTGGTGGGCGAGGGAGGGGAAGGCGGGGTCGCGCTCCGAGTAGAGGTTGGTTGCGTCGATGGTGACCTGGCCGTTCAGCCCGGTCACGCCGCTCAGTGCCTCGGCGATCTGGTTGCCGGGGACGGCCACGACCACCACATCGGCGTCCGAGGCGTCACCTCCGTCCCGGCCCAGCGTCCTGACCTTGTGCCCGGCCTTCTCCCACAGGCGGGCCAGGCCGCCGCCGACGTGTCCTCGTCCGATCACCGTGATGTTCATGTCGGTCTCCGGTCTGCCTGGGGTTCCGCGTCCTCGTTGACGTGTCAACAAAACACCACGGATGTTGTCGTGTCAACCAATGTCGCCAGGGTGGGGGAGGAGCAGCGTCCGGCTGTTCCTCCCCCACCCTGAGGGGATGGGGATGAGGGCGGGACGGTGGCGGGAGGGATCTCAGACGGCCTGCGCGGTGGGCAGGATGGTGATCTCGGTGAGGTTGACGTGGCGCGGTACGGCGGCCATGAAGGCGACGGTCTCGGCGATGTCGGCGCTCTGGAGGACGTCGATGTCGCTGATGAGGTCGGCCATCAGCTTGGACGCGTCGGCATCGGTGACGTGGTCGGGCAGCTCGGTGTCGACCATGCCGGGCTCGATGGTGGCCACGCGGACCATCTTCGGGCCGAGCTCCACACGGAGGAGCCGCGTGAGGTGGCTGATGTACGCCTTGGTGCCGGAGTAGATCGAGAACTTCGTCAGGATGCGGGTGGCCGCGATGGACGAGGTGTTGATCAGGTCGGCCGGCTTGCCCGCGGCGGCGGACTCCGTCAGATGGGGGAGGAACGCGGCGATCACGTTCATCAGCCCGCTGATGTTGAGGTCGATCTGGCGCTGCCAGTCGTCGACCTTCAACTCCTCGATACCGGAGATGAGTTGGACACCAGCGTTGTTGAACACCAGGTCGGCCTTGCCGAAGCGCTCGGCGACCTGATCGGCGGCGGCCTGGACGGCGGCGCGGTCCGTGACGTCGACGGCCAGGGCGAACGCGGTGCCGCCCGCGGCCTCGATGTTCTTGACCACGCCCTCCAGGCGCTCCTTGCGACGGGCCAACACGACCACGGTGGCGCCGAGTTCGGCCAGCCGTTCGGCGGTGACGGCACCCATGCCGCTGGAGGCGCCGGAGACGACGGCGACACGGCCGGCGAGGGGGGTACCGGTGAGCAGGGCGGAAGCAGACATCACAGAACCTCAATCACTGAGATGGGAGGGTGTTTGACGGCACGTCAGGTACGGCAGGTGCGGCGGGGATGGCAGGTGTGTCGGGTGGTGGCCCCGGCGCGGGCGCCCGAACTCGCCGGCCCCAGGCGGGCGGACTCGGCCCGAACTCGTCGGGCCCAGGCGGGC
Organism: Streptomyces prunicolor; assembly: GCF_045162825.1. Lineage (NCBI taxonomy): Bacteria > Bacillati > Actinomycetota > Actinomycetes > Kitasatosporales > Streptomycetaceae > Streptomyces > Streptomyces prunicolor. The sequence goes on from NZ_CP108676.1 coordinate 9,374,455, forward strand.
GAACTCGTCCGGCCCGGGCTCCCGTTGTGTGTCAGGCTGCGGCGTCGTCGTGCCCGGTGGCCGCGGACTTCTCGCGCCACGGGGCCAGGTCGTCCTGCACCTGCCGGTACTTGACCTCCAGCCGCTCCAGGGTGTCGTGGCCGAGGTAGAGGTGCGTGGGCAGCTTCTCGGTGCCGGTGACCTCGACGATGAGCGCCGCGCCCAGGACGGGGTCACCGAGCTGCGCGTGGTTGGCCCGGTCGATCCAGTCGAGCGTCACGTGGGCCGGGGTGTCGTCGTAGTCGGCGATATGGTTCGCGGCGACCGAGAGGGAGCTGGAGTCGAGGAAGTCGGTGCGGAAGACGCCCGGTTCGACCACCATCGACTGGATACCGAACGGCGCCATCTCGGCGGAGAGCGCCTCGCTGATGCCGGCGACCGCGAACTTCGACGCGGAGTACAGGCTGACCCCGGGCTCGCCCTCGAAGCCCGAGCGGGACCCGATGTGCACGAGCTTGCCGGAGCCCTGCTTGCGCATGACGGGCAGGACGGCGCGGGTGACGTTGATCAGGCCGAAGACATTGAGGTCGAACAGTGACCGCGCCTCCGCGTCGGTGATCTCCTCCAGGGCGCCGAGCAGCCCGCGGCCGGCGTTGTTCACCAGGACGTCGATACCGCCGAAGCGCTCCACCGCGGCCTCGACCGCCTGCGGGATGCTGTCGTTGTCCGTCACGTCCAGGGCGACCGCGAACACGTTGTCGGACTTCTTCAGGTCGTCGGGCACCCGCTCCGGATTCCGTACGGCGACCACGACATTGTTGCCGCCTGCCAGCGCGGCCCGGGCGATTTCCGCGCCGATTCCACGGGAGGCGCCGGTGACAAACCACGTAGCCATGGGGAAAACCTCTTTCGTCGCTTCCCCTTGTGGGGGATTTCTTGTTGACGAGTACGAGTCTGTTCCTCCGGAACGGAGCTATGAAGGCAGCGGTTTTCCTGGGAGTCCCACACCCAGGAACGGGCCATGACCGGCGAAGTCGGTGACATGTCAACAAGCTGCTACGGTGAAGCCATGTCCGAACCCCGATGGCTCACCCCCGACCAGGCCGACGTCTGGGCGAAGTACCGGAGAGTGCGCCGTGAGTTGCAACGGGCCCAGGACCAGCAGTTGCAGCAGGATTCGGGCCTTTCGGCCGCCGACTACGCGCTCCTCGCGCCCCTGTCCGAGGCCGCCGGCGGCGTGCTGCGCGCACGGGAGCTGGGCGCCGAGGTCGACTGGGAGCGCAGCCGGCTGTCCCATCAGATCAGCCGCATGGAGAAGCGCGGGCTCGTCACGCGGGAGCCCTGCGCGGACGACGCCCGCGGCTCGATGGTGCGGCTCACGGAAAAGGGCCGGGAAATGATCGAGGCCGCCGCACCCACCCATGTGGAAACCGTACGGCGGCTTTTCTTCGACCCGCTGAACTCGGACGAGGTACGCCTTTTCGGCGACTTCCTGAACCGGATACTGGGAGCGGTCGAGCGAGATTCCCGGTAATCCCGGTAATTCGTAACCTCGGGATATTATCGTGCGTCCTGCACCTCGGGCGCACTCAGCGAACCCAGCAGGGCCAGGCCGTCCGCCGAGGGCGAGTCCGGCTCCGCCTGCAAGATGATCAGCTGCTGTCCGGGCGCGCTGCGGATGTTGAGCGCCTCGTGCCGCAACTCCAGGTCCCCCACCACGGAATGCCGCATCCGCTTGACCTCGCAGGGCGGGACCCGGGTGTACTCACGGGCCCACAGTGAGCGGAACTCGCCGCTGCGCACGGACAGTTCGCCGACGAGTTCCAGGACGCGGGGATCCTCGGGCGTGCTCGCCGCGGTCTGCTGGAGATCGGCGACCGCACGGTCCTTGGCCCGCTCCGGGCTCCGGTAGAACGTCTTCGCCGCCGGGTCCAGGAAGAGCATGCGCAGCACGTTGTCGTGCTGGGCGAAGTCGCGGTAGAGGGCGTCGGCCAGGACGTTGGTCGCCAGCAGGTCCTGGGCGTGGCCGACGATGAAGGCCGGCGTCCTGGTCCAGCTCTCGATCAGCTGCCGCAGATGCGGGCGCACCCGCTCGACTCGGGAGGGCGACTTCGTACGACGGTCCGTGGGCCGCGCCAGCCGGAACAGTTCGAGCCGGTCCTCCTCCGTCAGGCGCAGCACGCGGGCCATGGCCTCCAACACCCTTACGGACGGGCTGAGTTCACGGCCCTGCTCAAGCCTGCTGTAGTAGCTCGGGCTGACCCCGGCGAGCGCGGCGACCTCGTCACGGCGCAGCCCGGGCACTCGTCGCCGGCCGGAGCCGGACAGCCCCACGTCGGTGGGGCGGACCCGTTCCCGGCGGGAGCGGAGGAACTGACCCAGCCCTTCCACCGGGTCGGGGCGCGCGTCGTTGTACATACCGTCGAGGCTAGGCGGAAAACACCCGGAGAAGTTCTGCCGACGGTGGGTGCGTCGCACCCAGGATCACGGCTCCCCGGCTCACCGATCGAAAAGCATCTAGTCTTGCCGCATGAGCAATGGCACCCCTTTGGGAGATTTCCTCCGGGCTCGCCGCGAGGCCCTCAAGCCCCAGGACGTCGGTCTGCCGGAGTACGGCCGACGCCGGGTGCCGGGACTGCGCAGGGAAGAGGTCGCGCTGCTCGCCGGAGTCAGCTCCGACTACTACATCAGGCTGGAGCAGGGACGCGAGAACAGCCCGTCCCCGCAGGTCCTGGAGGCCGTGGCGCAGGCGTTGAAGCTGGACGCGGAGTCCGCCGACCATCTCAACCGCCTCTGCCTGACGCCCTCGCAACGCCCGCACGACTGGGGCGAGGCCGAAGTCAGCACGCAGTTGCTGCAGTTGATGGACGGGTGGGAGCACACCCCGGCGTTCGTTCTCGGCCCGGCCCTCGACATTCTCGCGGGCAACTCCCTTGCCACGGCGCTGCACAGCGGATTCGAGACGTTCGACAACCTCGCCCGCAATGTGTTCGTCGACCCGGCGGGGCGCGAGTTCTACCAGGAATGGGACCGGGCCGCGCATTCCTGCGTCGCCGAACTCCGGGCCGCCTACGGCCACGATCCCGAATCCGCCCGTATTGCCGAGGTAGTTGAGGAACTCTCCGCGGAGAGCGAGGAGTTCGCCGGTATCTGGCGGCTGCACGACGTCAAGAGCAAGTCCCAGGAAGGCAAACACCTCAAGCACCCGGACGTCGGCGACCTGCACATCGCCTTCGCCGCCTTCACGGTCAACGGCGCCCCGCATCAGCAACTCGTCGTCTACCAAGCCGAACCGGCCAGTCCGACCGCGGCCGCCTTCGAGACGCTGAGGGTGCTGGCCGCAGAGCCGAAGAAGGCCGGCGCGAACGCGAACACGTAGGCCAAGGCGAACACAGGCACGCAAGCCGAGACTGGTCCTCCCGCACCCAGGAAAACCACGGCCTTCATACCGGCGCGCCGTCTGCCGAGACTCGAACCGACAGACAGCGCGCCGGCCCCGCCGCCGGGACGCGCTCCGTGCGGCGTCGGGAGCGGACATGATCACCGTGCAGGACCTTCAGCCCCACCCCCTGGACCAGGTGCACCGGTTGATCGAACCCGGTCCCGTCATCCTGGTCACCACCCGGCACCGGGGCGTCCCGAACGTGATGACCAACGGGTTCAACATGATGGTGCGCCACGCCCCGCCGCTGATCGCGTGCACCGTCGGCCCCTGGGACCACAGTTACGAGGCGTTCGTCGAGACCGGCGAGTGCGTCGTCTCCGTCCCGACGGCGGACATGGCGGCCACCGTCGTCGACATCGGCAACTGTTCCGGCGTGGACGTCGACAAGTTCGAGGAGTTCGACCTGACCGCCGTGGACGGCGAGAAGGTCCGGGCACCGCTCGTCGCCGAGTGCTTCGCCAACATCGAGTGCAGGGTCGCCGACACCAGCCTCGTCGCCCCCTACAGCCTGTTCCTCCTGGAGCCGGTCCGGGCTTGGACCGATCCAACGCAGCCCGCCCCGCGCATGTTCCACCACCGAGGCGACGGCACCTTCACGCTCGACGGCCCGACCGTCGATCTCCAGGACCGCATGACCAAGTGGCAGTACCTTCTGTAAGCCCGCGGAACCTTCCTTCTGCAAGCCACCGGACTTCTGTAAGCCGCCGGATCCCCTGGACACTGGAGCATCGACCATGCCCCGAGCAGTGAAGTTCTCGCGCTACGGCGGCCCGGAGGTGCTGGAGGTCGTCGAGGTGCCGCGACCGAAGGCGGGTCCCGGAGAAGTGCTCGTCCGCGTCGTCGTCGCCGGGGTCAATCCCGGCGAGGCCGGCATCCGGCAGGGCGTCTTCGCGGACATGTGGCCGGCCGTTTTTCCCGAGGGACAGGGCAACGACTTTGCCGGCTGGGTCGCCGAACTAGGCGACGGCGTAAGCGAGTTCGCCGTCGGTGACGAGGTCATCGGCTATCTGCCCCGAAGGGCGCAGGCCGACTACGTCGTCTCGCCCGCCGATGTCCTCGCCCCCAAGCCCGCCGACATCAGCTGGGAAGCCGCGGCGCCCCTGTCCGCGGTCGGGGTGACGGCATGGGCCGCCGTCGACGCCGTGGAACCGACCGCCGGGGACACCCTCGTGGTGTCCGGCGCGGCCGGCGGAGTCGGCTCCCTCGCCGTGCAGCTCGCGCGGCTGCGGGGCGCGCGCGTCATCGGCACCGCAGGACCGCACAACGCCGAGTTCCTGCGCGTGCTCGGCGTCGTCCCCGTCGAGCACGGCCCCGGCCTCGCCGACCGGCTGAAGGCCGCCGCACCCGACGGGATCGACGCGTTCGTCGACACCTTCGGCCAGGGCAACGTCGACATCGCCATCGCGCTGGGCGTGCCCGCGCACCGGATCAACACCCTGGCGGACGGCCGGGCCGTAGCCCGCTACGGCGTACGCAGCAGGGCCCAGGAGGACGTCTTCACCCCTCAACTGGTCGCCGAACTGGCCGAACTGGTCTCCAAGGGACAACTCGCCGTCCCCATCAGCCAGGTCTACCCGCTGGAACAGGTCCAGGAGGCCTACCGGCAGGTGCAGCAGCGGCACACGCGCGGGAAGATCGTGCTCAGCCTGGTCCCGCCCGACGAACGCACCGGGCCTGACGCCCCACGTACATAACCGCTCTCCACGGAGGACCCCATGCCCGTACGCCGTATCGGTCTCGTCGTCCACCAGGGACGCGAGACCGCCCGGGACGCGGCTGCCGCCGTGCACGCCTGGAGCGAGGCGCACGACGTCCGCTGCACGGAGATCGACGTGTGGGGCAAGGACCAGCACCGCCGCACCGGACGCGAGGAGGCCGAGGCGGCGGGCAACCCCGACCTCGTCGTCACCCTCGGCGGCGACGGCACCTTCCTGCGCGGCGCCCGTATCGCCGTCAAGAGCGGGGCCGACGTCCTCGGCGTCGACCTCGGCAAGGTCGGCTTCCTCACCGAGGTCCCGGCCTGCGACATCGACGAGGCCCTCGACGCCGTGCACGAGGGGCGAGCCATCGTCGAGGAGCGCATGACGCTGACCATGCGCGCCTCCCGCCCGCTGGACATCCCGGAGGAGATGGAGGCCATGCTGCGCTACGGCCGCGGTCCCGCCCTGCCGCCGCCGCAGGTCCGGCCGGAGACCACGGAGGGCGGCGGTTGGGGCTGTGCGCTGGACGTCATCGCGCTCAACGACGTCGTACTGGAGAAACTCGCCCGCGACCGACAGGTCGGCGTCGGCGTCTACCTCGCCGGACGACTGCTGGCGACGTACTCCGCCGACGCGCTCGCCGTCGCCACCCCCACCGGGTCCACGGCCTACAGCTTCGCCGCCGGTGGACCGGTCCTGTCGCCCCACATGGACGCCGTCGTCTTCACCCCGATCGCCCCGCACATGACGTTCAACCGCAGCGTGATCGCCGCCCCCGACGAACCGGTCGGCCTGCGCGTCCTGCCCCACTCCGGCCAGGCCATCGTCAGCGTCGACGGCCAACTGCGCGGCGTCCTGGATCCCGGCGACTGGATCGGCGTCTTCCGCGCCCCTCAGCGCGTCCGCCTCGTCCGCCTGCGTCCGACCGATTTCTACGGCCGACTGCGCGACCGGTTCCGGCTCACGGACGCGCCCGCCAACGCCCAGGACGGGCCCTCGGAACCGTTCTTCCGCCCGGACACCCCGGTTCCGGCGGACCTTGCGGGGATGCGGCTGCCACCGCCTGACGCCATGAGCTGAGCGGGGCTCACACGGGAAGGCGGACGGTGAAGACCGTGCCGACGCCGACCGTGCTGACCACCGTCACCGTCCCGCCGTGCGCCTCGGTCAGCCGGCGCACGATGGCGAGGCCCAGACCGCTGCCGCCGGTGCGGCGGCTGCGTGACTTCTCGGCGCGCCAGAAACGGTCGAAGACCCGGGGCAGGTCCTCGGCGGGGATACCGGTGCCGGTGTCGGCGACCTCGATCGTGACGTGGTCCGCGGTTTGTCGGGCGTACAGGGTGACGCGGCCGCCGGGCGGGGTGTGCCGTAGCGCGTTGGAGACCAGGTTGCCGACGACCTGCCGCAGCCGTACGGGGTCGCCGGACAGTTCGGGGTCGCCGTCCGTGCGGGTGGTGAGGGTGATGCCCGCGGTGTCGGCGCGGCCGAGGTGGGCGGTGGTGACGTGGTCGAGGAGGTCGCCTACGAGGAGGGGCTCGGGGTGGATGCGCAGCTGGCCCGCGTCGGCCTCCGCGAGGTCCTGGAGGTCGTCGACGATGTGCTGGAGCAGCAGCGCCTCTTCGAGCAGGGAGTCGACGAGGGACTCGTCGGAGGTGGCGACGCCGTCCTGCACGGCTTCGAGCCAGCTGCGGATGGTGCTGAGCGGGGTGCGCAGTTCGTGCGCGACATCGCTGACCATCTCCTTGCGCCGGCCCTCCACGCGCTCGCGACGCTGGGCGAGGTCGTTGAAGGCGGCGGCGAGATGGCCGATCTCGTCGTTGGTGGTGACCGGCACCCGCTGGTGCTCCTCCACGGGACGGCGGGCCGCGTCGGCCAGCGCGCGCAGCGGCCTGACAAGGCGGGTGCCGACGACGACGGTGACGGCCACGGTGACCAGGAGCACGAGCCCCGCGACACCCGCGATCCGCGCGGTGTTGGCCGAGGAGAAGCGGAAGACGGGGGCGGTCGTGGTGCCGGCCGGGGTGGTGACGAACAGCAGCGCGGCCGGAGCGACGTAGGGCGTGAGCTGGTCGCGGCGGGCGGTGTCGAGGCAGGTCCGGGCGGTCTGGCTGTCGCCCCTCGTACGGATGACGAAGTCCATGGCCAACTTCACTTCGGGCTGCTTCTGGCGCTCCAGGCAGTCGTTGACCATGGCGGTGACCCGGCTGAGCGGCCCGATCTCGGTCCGGACGGGAGCGCCGAGCTGGTCGAGGCCGCAGCCCTCGTCGACGAAGGACCCCAGGGCACTGTCGGGGAGCTTGACGGAAGGGCGACCGCTCGGCTCCTCGACGAGGGTCGCGGCACCGGTCGTGACGCGCAGACAGGAGACGATCTTGCCCGCCCACTGACGCAGGGTCTTCCGTTCGGCGGTCGTCAGCCGGTACGGGCCGACAGCCCGCGGGTCGATCCGGTCGATGTCGCCGCCGGGCAGCAGGGCGGGGTCGGTGTGCAGGGGGTCGACGACCGCGGAGGCCCGGACGGGGAGGGCGGCGGTGGTGGCGGACGACGCGGCGATGGTACGACGGCTCTGGGTGGTCAGGGTGATACGGCGGCCGGTGCGTTCGGCGAGGCGGCGCAGGGTGGGGGCTACGCCGTTCCAGTCCGGGTGGACGGCGGCGTAGCCGACCACCGTGTCGTAGATCTCGGTGTCGGAGGACAGGAGTTGGCCCTGCTCCTGCTGGATGGCGCTGCTGGTGGTGCGGGCGGCCAGCCAGGCGGTGGCGGCGACCGAGCAGACGGCGATCATCACCGAGGTGGCCAGCAGTCGGACCAACAGGCTTCTGTGCAGCGGCACTTTGGCGCGGACGCGTGCCCCGGACTTCGTACCGCCGCCTCCCGCGTGCCCCCACTCAGGCAACTCCGGTTCAGCGCGCACGAGTTCCGTCCATGAGCTTGTAGCCGACCCCGTACACGGTCTGCAGATAGGCCGGTCGGCGGGGGACGGCCTCTATCTTCTTGCGCAGGTTGAGGACATGGACGTCGATGGTCCGCTCCGTGATGTAGAGGTCGAACCCCCGTGTCAGGGCGAGGAGTTGGCGGCGGGTGAAGACCCGTTCCGGTTCGGCGGCCATCGCCGCGAGGATCTCGAACTCGCCGGGCGTGCACACCACTTGGCGTCCGTCGAGCTCGACGGTACGGCGGACCGGGTCGACGGCGAGCGCGCCGATCCGCAGCACCGGGTCGTCCGGTGCCACCGTGGCGCGCGTCCGCCGCAGCAGGGTACGGATCCGGGCCATCAACTCCCGTGGGCTGTACGGCTTGGTCATGTAGTCGTCGGCGCCCAGGTCGAGGCCGAGCAGGAGATCCTCCTCCGTGCTGCGCGCGGTCAGCATCAGCACCGGCACCTCGCACTCCCGGCGCAGCACACGGCACACGTCCAGCCCGTCGACCAGGGGCATCATGACGTCGAGGACGAGCAGATCCGGCCGCCGGCGCCGTACCTCGTCGATGGCGGCGCGCCCGTCGTGGACGACCAGACAGGAGTGGCCCTCGCGTTCCAGATAGCGGCGGATCACCTCGGCCTGTTTGACGTCGTCCTCGGCCACCAGGACATATGCGTTCACGCGGTCACCCTAAGGTCGGTGCCGTGACAGCAGACAGGACTCTGACGGTGGTCTGACAGGATCTTCATATCCCCGGGCGACGGTTCCGCCATGTCGAACCTCACTCATCGAATCCGGGCCGCCGCCCTCACCGGTCTCGGTACGGCGGCGGCGCCTGTCTTCCGAAACTTCCGCGCCAGTGACCGGAGTTGGACCCCGCGAAGAACCCGCACTACATGGACGACTTCCGCAAAGAGATCAAGTGCCTGAACGACGGCGGCCTGAAGGTCAAGGGCCTCGCCGACGGCTCGGGATGGAACTACGACGGCGTCCCCGGCCTGACCCAGGCGCAGGAAGACACGCTCCGGCGCAGGTGTGAACTGGGGGCCTACCGGTGACACGGGCCGCCGCCCCGGACAACCCCGCCGGTGACGACCCCGACGCCACCCGTACGCGGCGCGGGAGACGGCGGCTGAAGATCGGGACCGTGGCGCTGGCCGCCGACTCGGCGCCGGGGTTCCGCAACGACCAGGTCGACGCCGACGACCACGTGGGCCTCACGGTTCTCGCCGGCAGGACCACTCTGCTCCACGCCATCAACGCCAAGGTGCAGTCCGGGAGTTACCTCACCGCGAGCGCCGAGAAGTTCCCCACCGTCGTCCTCGGCTCGTTCGCCGCCACCCGCATGGGCATCGCGAAGACAGTCCCGGGCCAACCGGCCCCGCAGATCTACACCAAGGCCCGCGAGGACGGCATCGACGCCGTCCGCAACGTCCTCGCCCCGACCATCTACCCGGAACTGCCCGGCATGGTGCAGGTCAGCCGCCCGTCCGACGCCCTCGCCGCGAAACGCGCCACCGAGACGACCTTCTCCGCGCTCTTCCTCGGCCTCGCCGCGGTCGCCCTGCTGGTGGGCGGGATCGGCGTGGCCAACACCATGGTCATCTCGGTCCTGGAACGCCGTAAGGAGATCGGTCTACGGCGGGCCCTGGGCGCCAACACGGGCCAGATCCGCGGCCAGTTCCTCACCGAGTCGGTGGCCCTGTCCTGCCTCGGCGGCCTGGCCGGCACCGCCCTCGGCGTCCTGGCGACCGTCGCCTACGCCGCCTATCAGGGCTGGCCCCCGGTGATCCCGCTCCCGGCGGTGGCAGGCGGCTTCGGCGGGGCCGTCCTGATCGGCATGGCGGCCGGCGTCCACCCCTCCATCAGGGCTTCCCGCCTGACCCCGACGGAGGCCCTGGCGACAGCCTGACCGTTCATCTCCGCTCGCCCGGCCCCGCACGTACGGGCGAGTTTCACATGGGCGCCACCAGACCCTTCCCTGACGTTTGTTGCTCTTGGAACACTCGCACCGCGCGCATTTCGCCATGTTCCGGCCGGCCGCGCGTCAGGATGAGAGGTGCCTCACCCATGTCCGAAGTCAATCGGCGTCGCTTTCTCCAACTCGCGGGTGCCACCACGGCCTTCACGGCACTGTCGAACAGCATCGAGCGGGCCGCCGCACTCCCGGCGAACCACCGCTCGGGGAGCATCGAGGACGTCGAGCACATCGTCGTGCTGATGCAGGAGAACCGGTCCTTCGACCACTACTTCGGCTCGCTCAGGGGCGTCCGGGGCTTCGGCGACCCGCATCCGGTCGTGACCCGGCAGGACGGAAAACCGGTCTGGTACCAGTCGGACGGCACGAAGGACATCCTCCCGTTCCGCCCCGAGGCCGACGACCTGGGCCTGCAGTTCATCCAGGACCTCCCGCACAGCTGGAACGACGGGCACGCCGCGTTCGACGGCGGCAAGTACGACAAGTGGGTGCCGTCCAAGGGCTCCACGACGATGGCGTACCTGACCCGCGAGGACATCCCGTTCCACTACGCGCTCGCCGACTCCTTCACCATCTGCGACGCCTACCACTGCTCGTTCATCGGCTCCACCGACCCCAACCGCTACTACATGTGGACGGGTTACACCGGCAACGACGGCGTCGGCGGCGGCCCCGTCCTCGGCAACGACGAGGCCGGCTACAGCTGGACGACCTACCCCGAGCGTCTCGAAAAGGCCGGCGTCTCCTGGAAGATCTACCAGGACGTCGGCGACGGCCTCGACGCGAGCGGCGGCTGGGGCTGGATCCAGGACGCCTACCGCGGCAACTACGGCGACAACTCGCTCCTCTACTTCAAGCAGTTCCAGAACGCCCAGCCCGGCGACCCGCTCTACGACAAGGCCCGCACCGGCACCGACGCCACCAAGGGCGAGGGCTTCTTCGACCAGCTGAAGGCCGACGTCCAGGGCGGCACGCTGCCGAAGATCTCCTGGGTCGTCGCCCCCGAGGCCTTCACCGAGCACCCCAACTGGCCCGCGAACTACGGCGCTTGGTACGTCTCCCAGGTCCTGGACGCGCTGACCTCCGACCCGAAGGTCTGGGCGAAGACGGCGCTGTTCATCACCTACGACGAGAACGACGGCTTCTTCGACCACCTCCTCCCGCCGTTCGCGCCGGGTTCGGCCGCGCAGGGCAAGTCCACCGTCGACGTCGGCCCCGACCTCTTCAAGGGCAACGCCACCAACCCGGCCGGCCCCTACGGCCTCGGCCAGCGCGTGCCGATGATCGTCGTCTCGCCCTGGAGCAAGGGCGGTTACGTCTGCTCGGAGACCTTCGACCACACCTCCGTCATCCGCTTCATGGAGACCCGCTTCGGCGTCCACGAGCCCAACATCTCGCCCTGGCGGCGCGCGATCTGCGGCGACCTGACCGGCGCCTTCGACTTCTCCCACAAGGACGTCAAGAAGGTCCCGCTCCCGGACACGGACGGCTACCAGCCGCCGGACAGGAACCGTCACCCCGACTACGTGCCGACCCCGCCCGCCAACCCGGCGCTGCCCAAACAGGAACGCGGACTGCGCCCGGCCCGGCCGCTCAAGTACGCGGCCACGGTGGACGGTTCGGCCGATATGGCGGCCGGGAAGTTCACGCTGACCTTCGCCTCCGGCCTGAAGGCGGGTGCCAACTTCCTGGTCACCTCCGCCAACCGCACGGACGGGCCCTGGAGTTACACCACCGAGGCCGGCAAGTCCGTCTCGGACGCCTGGAACTCGGCGTACTCGAACGGCTCCTACGACCTGACCGTGCACGGACCGAACGGCTTCCTGCGCGTCTTCAAGGGCCCCGGCAAGGTCGCCGGACCCGAGGTCACCGCCCGCAGCTGCGGCGACGACATCGAGCTGACCTTCACCAACAAGGGCACCGGGACCGTGCAGTTGAAGGTCGCGGGCGGCTACGGCGGCCGTTCCCAGAGCTTCAAGGTGCGGGCGGGCGCCACCGTGCGGCACACCTTCGACCTGGGCGCGAGCAAGCGGTGGTACGACCTGACGGTCACCTCGGACGGCGACGCGAGCTTCCTGCGGCGATTCGCCGGACATGTCGAGAACGGCCGGCCGGGGGTCAGTGACCCCGCGATCGCGACCGCTTGAGGGGCTTTGTGAGACCGGTTGTTTTCCGGGGCACTCGCGGTAGTGTGCCCCGGTGACCACGCATTCGAACACACCTGCAGGCTGGTACCCGGATCCGCACGGAGCGCCCCAGACCCTCCGGTACTGGGACGGCGCGAAGTGGACCGAGCACACCAACGCGGACCAGCAGGGCCAGGCGGCCCAGCAGCAGCCGCAGGCCGTGCCGCAGCAGCAGGCGGGGCCGGATCCGCGGGCCCAGCGCCAGGTCAAGCAGCAGGTGCAGCAGCAGGCCGGGGTCGCCGGGGGCGGCTCCGGCGGCGGCAGCCTGTTCACCGAGCCGGTGCTCGTGGTGAACCAGAAGGCCAAGCTGATCGAGCTGACCAACGAGTACAAGGTCATGGATCAGAACGGCAATCTGATCGGCTCGGTCAGCGAGATAGGCCAGAGCACGCTGAAGAAGGCGCTGCGCTTCGTCTCCAGTCTCGACCAGTTCATGACCCACCGGCTGGAGATCCGGGACGCCTACGGGCAGCCGCAGTTGGTGCTGACCCGGCCGGCGAAGATCATGAAGTCCCGGGTGATCGTGACCCGTCCGGACGGCTCGACCGTGGGCGAGATCGTGCAGAAGAACATGATCGGGAAGATCAACTTCGCGCTGAACGTGGACGGTCAGCAGATCGGCGCGATCAAGGCGGAGAACTGGCGGGCGTGGAACTTCGCCATCGTCGACCATGCGGAGAACGAGGTCGCCCGGATCACCAAGACCTGGGAAGGCCTCGCCAAGACGATGTTCACCACCGCGGACAACTACGTCCTGCAGATCCACTACCAGCTTCCCGAGCCGCTGTTGAGCCTGGTGGTGGCGACGGCCCTGACCGTCGACACCGCCCTCAAGCAGGACGACCGCGGACTCGGCTGACCGACCCGGTCACAGCGAGGTGAGATGCCCCGGCGTGGACTTCCGGTCCGGCTGCCGGGGCAGCAACGCCGGTTCGGCCGAGGCCGATCGGGGCTCCAGCGCCAGTACGGCGGCCACGGGGTGATCGTGGTCGTCGTAGGCGAGCGGCAGCGGTACGGCGGGTGTCACCCGGGTCAGCAGGACCACACCCCACGACGCGATGCCGGCGCCCGTCAGCGCGAGGAGGATGCCGGCCGCGCCGCCCTGGAGGCGTTCGCCGAGCAGGGCGAGGCCGATCGCGGCGGCGGCCAGCGGGTTCGCCAGGGTCACCACCGCGAGCGGGGCGCCGAGGCCGCCCCGGTAGGCGGTCTGCGAGAGCAGCAGCCCGCCCGCCGCGAACACCGCGACCAGCAGGGCGACTCCGACCACCTGCATGCTCAGCACCGGACCCGAACGGTCCGTCGCCGCGACCGTCACGGTCTGCGTGAGCGCGGAGGCCACACCCGAGGCGACACCGGACGCCGAGGCATGCCGTAGACCGGGCTTCGCGCCGCGTCGGGCGAGGAGTCCGATCAGCGCGGAGGTCGCGCCCGCGACCGCCAACGCCTGGGGAACGGTGAGGACTTGGTCGGGCTGGGGGCCCGACGCCGTGACCAGGAGGGCCGACAGACCGAGCAGGGTGAGCGCGGTGCCGCGCCACTCGACCGCGCTGACCCGCCGCCCGGCCACCCGCGCGCCCATCGGGACGGCGGCGACGAGGGTGAGCGCGCCCAGCGGCTGTACGACGGTCAGCGGGCCGTACTTGAGGGCCACGACGTGCAGCAGCGCGGCCGACGCGTTCAGGACGACCGTCCACCACCATGAACCCGTGGCGAGCAGCCGCAGTATGCCCGCGTCGGAGTTGCGGGACGCGAGTCGCTCCTGGGCCACGGCCGCTGCCGCGTAGGCGACGGCCGAGAACAGGGAGAGGACGACGGCGACGAGGGTGGGGTTCATCGGCCGGCTCCGACGAGAACCGGCTCTTCTGCGGCGAGTTGGGGCTGTACGCGGCCGGCCGTCGTCGCCGTGCGCTGCGGGGGATGGATGAAGGCGAGGGCGACGCCGAGCATGGCGGTGGCCACGATCGCGTCCAGCCAGTAGTGGTTCGCGGTGCCGACGATCACCATCAGCGTGACCAGCGGATGCAGCAGCCACAGCCACCGCCAGCGTGAGCGGGTCGCGACGATCAGGCCGATCGCGACCATCAGGGCCCAGCCGAAGTGCAGCGAGGGCATCGCCGCGAACTGGTTCGAGAGGTGGTCGCTGGTCGGCGGGCCGTAGACCGAGGGGCCGTAGACCTTGGCGGTGTCGACCAGGCCCGTGGCGGCCAGCATGCGCGGGGGTGCGAGGGGGAACACGAAGGGGAGTACCAGGGCGGCCGAGGTGACCGTGGCCAGGACCCGGCGGGCCCAGACGTAGTGCGCGGGGCGCCGTAGGTACAGCCAGACCAGGAAGGCGACGGTGGCCGGGAAGTGGACGGTCGCGTAGAAGGTGTTCGCGAGGTGCACGAGGGTGTCGCTGTGCAGCAGCACCAACTGCACCGAGCCCTCGTTCGGGAGATGCAGGGTCCGTTCCAGGTCCCACACGTGGCGGGCGTTGTGCAGGGCCTCACCGGTGTGGCCCGTCGCCAGCTGGCGGCCGAACTTGTAGACGAGGAAGAGCCCTGCGACGAGCAGGAGCTCACGGACGAGCGGGGGCCGCGCTATCGCGCGGGTCCCCTTCTCTGCAGGCTCGGTTCGGGCATTCATCCCCCGGCCCCTTCGCTGACGGTGGTGCGTGTGGTGGTGCTGGCTGGGTTTGTGACCCTTCCGGCGGACCGAACTCATCGGTACGAGTTCGTTCCGATACGACAGTGTACCGATACGCGCGTGTACCGATACGGCGGAGTACCGGTACACTGGCGTATCGATAGCGAAACGAGACACACTGGAGAGCGGGCCCCGAGTCCGCGGGCAGAGCGAGGAGAAGAGCCATGACGTCGCAGGCTGAGGACGGACCGGACACGGTCGCCGCCTCGCGCCGCTCCAAGATCACGCCTGAGCGTGAGCGGGAGTTCTTCGACGCCGTGCTCGAACAGATCCGGGAATGCGGCTACGACTCCGTCAGCATGGAGGGCGTCGCCAGCAGCACCCGGTGCAGCAAGTCCACGCTCTACCGGCAGTGGGGGACCAAGCCCCAGTTCGTCGCCGCCGCGCTGCGCGCCAACCGCCGGGTGCACTTCACCGGCATCGACACGGGATCGCTCGCGGAGGACCTGAGGCAGGCCGCGCGGGCGGCGGGCGCCTGGTCGGCGAAGGACACGAAACTCGTCTCGGCGCTCGGTCACGCCGTCATCCAGGACAGCGAACTGGCCCAGGCCGTCCGCGAGGCGCTCGTCCATCCCGAGATCGCCGCGCTGGAGGACATCCTGCGCCGAGGCGTCGAACGCGGCGAGATCCCGGCCGACCATCCGGCCCTGCCGTACGTACCGGCCCAGATCTTCGGCGTCCTGCGGGCCCGTCCGGTCCTGGAGGGCTGTTACGCCGACCCCGACTACCTCGTCAGATTCGTGGAGGCCGCGGTGCTACCGGCACTCGGGCTCACCTGAGAACCAGGCCGCCGTCCGTGGGATGACTGGACGGTGACCTGCTCGCGCCGCACCGTGGGGACGGGGGCGGCGCGCACCCCCCGGCCGGGTGGGGTTCCTCTTGAGCGGAGAGGCGCCCCACCCGGCCGACCGGTGTACGGGGTGGATCAGATGGTCTGGCCGTCGCCGCCGCCCGTGGACACCTTGATGCCCGCGGTGATCTCGTCGATGACGGACTGCTTCTGGCCCACGTCGACGCCGAAGCGGACCACGACGATCTGCTTGGCGCTGGCCGGCGACGGGAACGCGAGCGACTCGACATAGCCGTCGGCGCCCTTACTGGTGACCGCCTGCCAGCGGACCAGATAGCCCTTCTGCCCGGCCACGGTCACGGCCTTGGAGGCGAGCACCTTGTGCGAGGTGATGCTGCCGTAGCTCGTGCCGCCGTAGGACTCCTTGGCGTTGGCGGCGATGTCCGCCTTGGCCACCGCCTCGGCCGTGCTGCCGGCGGTGCCGAGGAGCACGGCGGGGGCCGAGTACGCCCCGCCGTTGGTGCAGTCCTGGGAGGTGTCGCCGGGGCACTTGTAGGACGTGTTCGACGTGACCGACGCACCGCCCTGGCCGGCCTGGCCGTACCAGTCGGACGGCACGGTGAAGCTGATGCCGTCGAGCGAGTCGATCACGGTGCCGCCGGCCTTCACCTTCGGTTCCGCCGACTGGCTCGGAGCGGGCGTCGCACCGCCCGTACCACCGGAACCACCCGTGCCACCGGACCCGCCGAAGGGATCGGTCTGCCCGCCGGTACCACCCGTGCCGCCCTGCCCTTCGGGACCGCCCTGGCCGCCGACGCCGCCCTGACCGTTCGGCGCCTGCTGGTTGCCGGCCTGGGTGCCGTTCCCGCTGCCGTTGTCGGACAGCGCGTAGGCACCGACACCGATGGCCGTGAGCACCGCCACGGCCACCGCCACGGCTATGCCCGTGCGCAGATTGCGGCGGGGCACGGCCGGGGGCGCGGCGGGATACGCCGGATACGCCCCGCCGTACGGCGGCTCCGTCGGGGGACCCCATTCGGCGCCCGACCCGGCGGGCCGAGTGCGGTCCGTCCATGCCTTGCCGTCCCACCAGCGCTCGGCGGCGGGACCGTCATTCGTCTGCCCGGGATCGGGGTACCACCCGGGGGGAGTCACCTGCGTCATGCCCCTACCGTATGAGGCGTCGGTGAAAGGGGGATGAGAGGACCCGGCCCGAATCGGCCCGATCCTGGCGAGCCACCTGGTTATCAGCGGCTGTCCCACCCCGCCCGCTCACCCCAACACCAGCCGCACCGGCCCCTGTTCAGCCGCCGGAGGCAACCGCGGACCCCGCCGCCCCGGTGTCAGTGAGCCGAGAATGCTCGGATGGTGGGCGCCGGTGCTTGTCGGGGCCGTGCCCGGGAGGCCGTGTGCTGTCAGGAAGCCGAGGAGGGCGAAGGCGTATGCCTCCTTCGCGGGGGACGGGAGGCCCAGTTCGTCGGAGGTGCGGAGCGGGACGCCGGGGAGTTCGGTGGCGAGCAGGGTCATCAGGACCGGGTTGCGGGTGCCGCCGCCCGACGCGATGACCTCCGTCGCGGCCACCGAACGGACCGCGTCCGCGACCGTACGGGCCGTGAGCAGGGTGAGCGTCGCGATGACGTCCTCGGCGGGCAGCGTGCCCAGGCCGGCCAGCGCGTCCTGGAGATAGCCGAGGTGGAACAACTCCTTGCCGGTCGTCTTCGGGGCGGGGAGTGTGTAGTACGGCTCGCTCGAAAGCCGTTCCAACAGCGGCTGGTGGACCGTTCCACGCGCCGCGAGGGCGCCCTCCGCGTCGTAGGTGAGACGCCCGCCGCTGAAGCCGCGCGCCGCCGCGTCGATCAGCGCGCACGCCGGTCCGGTGTCGAAGGCCGTGCCGTCGGGGGCGGTGAGGTTGGCGATCCCGCCGAGGTTGAGCGCGACCGGTGTGCCCGGCCGGCCGCGCAGCCACAGCAGGTCGAACAGGCTGACCAGCGGCGCGCCCTGGCCCCCGGCGGCGATGTCGCGCGGCCGGAAGTCGGCGACCACGGGCAGCCCGGTCGCCTCCGCGATCCAGGCCGGCTGCCCCAGTTGCAGCGTGCCGCGCACCGCGCCGCCTTCCACCCAGTGGTAGACCGTCTGCCCGTGCGAGGCCACCAACTCGGCCCGCCCGTCGCACAGTTCGACGTTCGCCCGGACGGCCGCCGCGGCGAAGGCCTGCCCGATCAGGGTGTCAAGACGGCACACCTCGGCCAGCGTGGTGGCGGCCGGTGGCAGCGCCGTCGCGAGCGCCTCCCGCAGTTCCTCGTCGTACGGCACGCTCACCATCCCGAGCGGCTCCAGTACGACGCTGTCACCGCCGAGGTCGAGGTCGGCCGCCGCCGCGTCGATCGCGTCGTACGACGTCCCGGACATCAGCCCGATCACCCGCATCCGCATCCGTCTCCTCCCAACTCGCCGTCCCCGGCGGGGTCTTGGTCACCGCGAGCGCCAGCACGCTCACCGCGCAGGCCGCCGCCGCGTAGTACGCGGGAATGTCCACGTTCCCGGTCCGCGCGACGCTCTCGGTGATGATGAGCCCGGCACACCCAGAGAAGACGGCATTGGACAGGGCGTAGGCGAGTCCCAGACCGGTGTACCGCACGCTCGTCGGGAACATCTCCGAGAGCATCGTCGGGCCCGGTCCCGCCATCAGCCCCACCACCGCACCCGCCCCGAACACCCACGCCCCCTTCGCGGAGTTCGAAGTCCCGTCATCCTGAAGGAGGTTGAGCAACGGCACGGACAGGGCCACCACCAGCACCGCCCCCGTCAGCATCACCGGCCGCCGCCCCACCCGGTCGCTCAGCAGCCCCGCCGGAAGGATGGTGACCGCGAACCCGACATTGGCCAACACCGTGGCCAGCAGCGCCTGTTGGAAGCTCGCGTCCAGCGTGCTCTGCAGATACGACGGCAGCACCACCAGGAAGGTGTAACCGGCCGCCGCCCACCCCATCACCCGCCCGGCGCCCAGCGCGATCGCCGCACACACCTCACGCGCGGGCACCACCACCCGCCCCACCCGCTCACTCCGGAACGACGGCGTCTCCTCCAGTCGCAGCCGGAGCCACAGCGCGCCGAGCCCCATCGGCAACGTCAGCAGGAACGCCAACCGCCAGCCCCAGTCGGCCAGTTGACCCGCGTCGAGCACCGTCGCCAGCAGCGCCGCGACCCCCGCCCCGCCCAACAGCCCCAGCGCCACGGTGAACGACTGCCACGCCCCGTACAGGCCTCGCCGCCCCGGCGGCGCGAACTCCGTCAGCAGTGCCACCGCACCCCCGAACTCCCCACCCGCGGACAGTCCCTGAAGGGCCCTCAGAAACGTGAGCAGCCAGGGCGCGAGGGCGCCGACCGTCGCGTACGTCGGCAGCGCACCGATCAATGTCGTCGCGCCGGTCATCAGCGCGAGCACCAGGATCAGCACCGGCCGCCGCCCCGCCCGGTCACCGAGCCGGCCGAACAGGGCGGCGCCGACCGGCCGGAAGAAGAACGCCAGCGCGAACGAGGCGTACGTCCGCACCAGCCCCTCGGCCGCGCCGGCGCCCTCCGGGGTGAAGAACCGCGCCGCGATCACCGTCGCGAAGTAGCCGTAGACACCGAACTCGTACCACTCGATGAAATTGCCCACCGACCCGGCGACCAGGGCCCGTACCGCAGGCCTGTTCGAGACAGGTCGGGAGTGATCGGAAAACACCTTCATTTCAGCGCCTCCTGACCGTTTGTCACCTACATCGGTCCTGCTGAAAAAGCCCCGTCACCCGTTGCGGCAACAGCTCCCCGGACCGGCCTCCACTTCGGCATCCGGACGGCTACGCTCAAGGGCTGTACGTCGTTCGGGCTACTGGGGAGGTATCGGGATGACGGAGGAACGGTCTCCAGGAGCCGCCTCGGCCTCCCTGTGGGAGCGGGAGGAGGAAGTCAAGGGTGTGGCGGAGGCGATCGCCGCCCTGCGCGCCGACGAGTCCTCCTCCGGCAGCCTGCTGATGGTCCGGGGCGAGGCCGGGTTCGGCAAGACCGCGCTGCTGACCGAGACCCGCCGCATCGCCAAGGCGCACAACTGCGCGGTCTGGCACGCCCGCGGCGGCGAGACCCTCAGGTCCGTCCCCTTCAACGTCGTACGGCAGTTGCTGCAACCCGCGCTCCTCACGCTGATGCCCGAGGAGATCCGCGAGTACCTCGGCGACTGGTACGACATCGCGGGCCCCGCCCTCGGCGTCACCGAACCCGGCGAGCGGCAGCCCGACCCGCAGGGCGTGTGCGACGGTCTGGTGGCCGCGGTGCGCCGTCTCGCCAAGCGCCACTGGCCGCTGGTCCTGCTGATCGACGACGCGCACTGGGCCGACCAGGAGACCCTGCGCTGGCTCGCCGCGTTCGCCGAACGCCTCGACGACCTCTCCGTGCTGCTCGTGGTCGCCCGCAGGCCCGGCGAGGTCAGCGGCGAGAGCGCCCGCTACCTGGACGCGATCGCCGAAGCCGCGGGATCGCCGCACACCGTCCTGGAGTCCCTCACCCCGCCGGCCACCGCGGGCCTCACCCGCGCGACCCTCGGCCCGCACGCCGACGGCGCGTTCTGCCGCGAGGTGTGGGCGGTCACCGACGGCAACCCGTACGAGACCGTCGAACTCCTCGCCAAGGTGAAGGACAGCGGCCTCGCCCCCGTCGAGGAGTCGGCCTCCGAACTGCGCGAGCTCAACCGCTCCGCGCGCGGCCGCGGACTCCTCGCCCGCCTGGACGACCTGGGCTTCGAGGCCACCCGGTTCGCCTGGGCCGCTGCCATCCTCGGCACCGGCATCTCCGTGGACCTGGTCGCCAAGCTCGCCACCATGAAACGCGACGAGGCGGTCCGCTGCGCCGAGTTGCTGCGCACCGACCGCATCCTCACCGCGCCCGACCCCGCCGCGTCCCAGGCCGGCGCCGGCGAGCTGGAGTTCGTCCACCCGCTGATCGCGAGCGACGTCTACGACTCCATCCCGGGCGGGGTGCGCACAGCCATGCACGGCATCGCCGCCCAGGTCGTCACCGACTCCGGGCACGGCGCGGCCGCCGCCTCACGGCACCTCCTCAAGGTGCACCCGGAGGACGACCAGGAACTCGTCGAGCAGCTGCGCGAGGCGGCCCGCGAACACCTCTCCATCGGCGCCCCCGACGCCGCCCGCCGCTGTCTGGAGCGCGCCCTCGTGGAGCCGCCGCTCGCCGAGACCCACGCGCACGTGCTCTACGAACTGGGCTGCGCCACCCTCCTCACCGCGCCCGCCACCACCATCGGCCACCTCCAGACCGCCCTCGGCATGCCCGGCCTCGACGGCCACGCACGCGTGGACGCCGTTTTCCGGCTGTCCCAGGCGCTGACCCACAACGACCAACTGGAGGAGGCCGTCCGCACCGTCGAGGAGGAGGCCGCCCGGTACGAACCGGGCGCCGCCCGGATGCGGCTCCAGGCCGTGCAGTTCATGTGGGAGGGCATCCACGCGGGCGAGGGCACCTCCCCGGGACGCTCCGAGCGGCTCGCCGCACTCGCCGGCACCTGCACCGGCCGCGACAACTCCGAGCGGGCCCTGCTGATCCTGCGGGGCTTCGACGCCATGACCCACGGCGAGAACGCCGAGGAGGTCGTCGAGGTCTGCGACCGCGCCCTCGTCAACGGACGGCTCGCCCCCGGACTCGGCTGGACCGACACCGAGTGGGGCCTGGAGATCCTCATGATGCTGGCCAGCGCGTACGCCTACACGGACCGCCTGGACCGCGCGGAGAGCCTCTACAACGAAGCACTGAGCGCCTATGTGACCGCCGGCTGGAGCGGCGGCCACCTCTCCCTGGCACACGCCTACGTAGGCCTCGGCCACCGCAGGCGCGGCCGTCTCCGCGAGGCCGAGCTCTCGTTGCGCGAGTCCCTGCGCCTCGCCGAGCGTGTCGGCCGCGGACTGCCCCTGTACTGGTCGGCGACCTGCAACCTGGTCGACACGCTGCTCGCCCGCGGCCATGTCGAGGAGGCCTGGGCGATCGCCGAACAGTACGGCTTCAGCCCGCCGTACCCGTCCACCATCGTGCTGCCCGACCCGCGCTGTGTGCGCGGCCGGCTCCTGCTCGCCGTCGGCAACACGAAGGACGGCATCAACGAACTGGAACAGGCCGCGAAGGCGGCGACCGTACGCGGCCACCACAACCCGGTGATGGTCCCCTGGGCCGTCGACCTCGCCCGGGCCCTCGCCGTCGAGGACCCGACCCGCGCGGCCCAACTCGCCACGGACGCCCGCCGGCAGGCCGAACACTTCGGTACGGACACGGCGATCGGCGAGGCCCTTCGCTGTGCCGCGGCCCTGGAGACGGGGCAGCGTGCGGTACGGCTCGCGGCGCAGGCTGTCGCTTACCTGGAGTCCTCGCCGTGCCAGTACGAGCATGCGGCGGCGCGGGTCGAGTACGGGATCGCTGCGCGGTCGGTGGCGGAGATCAACAGGGGCCTGACGCTGGCGCGTTCGTGCGGGGCGGACGGCTTGGTGAATCAGGCGCGGGAGGTGTTGGAGACGGGGAGGGGGTTGCGTTGAGTTGTCCTTCGGCTGCGGGCCGGCGGGGGCTGGTCGCGCAGTTCCCCGCGCCCCTAAAAGCATGGGCTGGCCTGCGTTTTAAGGTTCGCGCACTTTCTCGTGCCCCTAAAGACATGGGTCGGCTGCGTTTTTGAAGAGCGCGCAGTTCCCCTCGCCCTAAGAACTTGGGTCGGTCTGCGTTTTTAAGGCTCGCGCAGTTCCTCCCGCCCTAAAAACATGGGCTGGCCTGCGTCTTAAGGGGCGCGGGGAACTGCGCGGCCAGCCACGACGCAGCCGCAGTCGACATACAACAGGCACCCCCACCCCCTTAGTCGCCGTCTTCCCCCAACACCCGCTGCGCCACAGCGAACGCCGAGTTCGCCGCAGGCACCCCGCAATACACCGCACACTGCAACAACACGGCCCCGATCTCCTCCGCCGTAAGCCCATTACGCCGAGCCGCCCGAACATGCATGGCCAACTCGTCGGAATGCCCATGCGCAACCAACGCCGTCAGCGTGACCATGCTCCGCTCGCGCCGCGACAGCGTGGGATCGGTCCAGATCTCCCCCCACGCATACCGCGAGATGAAGTCCTGGAACCGCGCGGTGAACGGCGTCTGCCGAGCCTGCGCCCGGTCCACATGGGCATCACCGAGCACTTCTCGCCGCACCTCCATTCCCCGCTTCGCCCCGCCCCCGAGATGCGCCCGCAACGCCGTCAGAACAGCCACCGGGCACTGCGCGACCGCCAGATGGGAAGCGCCCGGAATCTCGACGAGGGCCGAGCCCGTCACCGCGTCCGCGATCTCCCGCAGATGCGCGGGCGGCGTCGCCGGGTCCTCGCGCCCCGCGATCACCAGCGTCCGCGCGCTGATCTCGGGCAGCCGCTCACGCAGGTCGTACGCGGCCAGCGCGTCACAGCACGCGGCGTACGCGCCCGGGTCGACGTCACCCTGGTCGGCGACCAGCTCCGGGACGGTGAACCCGGGTGTGAACCAACGGGAGTCGGCGTTCTCCACCAGCCACCCCACGCCCTCGCTCCGTACCCGCGCGGCCCGTTCCTCCCAGGCCTTCGCCCCGTTGAAGTGTGCCGAGGAACAGATGACGGCGAGCGACGCGACCCGCTCGGGGTGATGTACGGCGAGATGCAGCCCGACCGCACCGCCCAACGACACGCCCGCGTAGGCGAATTGCTCGATCCCGAGGGAGTCGGCGAGTGCCAGCACCAGGTTCGCGAGGTCCCCGACGGTCGCCCCGGGACCGATCAGCCCGGGCGCCGAGCCACCATGCCCAGGCAGGTCCCAGCGGATCACCCGGTGCGTGACGGACAGTTCGGGCGCGACCTTGTCCCACAGCGCGTACGACGTGCCCAGCGAGGGCCCGAGCAGCAACGGGGGAGCGGAATCGGGCCCCTCGGCAAGGAAGTTGAGGAGTTTCTCGGTCAACGTCGCTCCAACGCACGGTCGGTGAGGGCTCCGGCGGAACCCGTGTAACGGGCGGGATCGGTCAGCTCGGAGAGATCGAGGTCCTTCAACTCCGGCTCTCCGGCAAGCAGTTCGGCAAGCGGACGGCCCTCCGCGTATGTCCGCCGGGCGACCTCCGTGAGCAGCTCCTTCGCCCGGGCCCGGCCCAGCAGCGGTGCCAGCTCGGCCGACAGCCGCTCGGAGACGATCAACCCATGGGTGAGATCCAGGTGTTGACGCATCACGTCCGGGTGCACCCGCAGCCCCTCGGTCAGCTCGGCGGCATCGCGCGCCGCCCCGCCGACCAGCCGCAGCAGCTCCCGCAACGGCTCCCACTCGGCGTGCCAGGCCCCGGCCGGCCGCTCGTCCTCGGCGACCAACGAGCCGTAGAGAACGGCCGCGAGCTGCGGCGCCCGGCGCGCGGCGGCGGCGATCAGCGTGGACCGTACGGGATTCGCCTTGTGCGGCATGGCCGACGAACCCCCGCCGCTGCCCTCCGAGACCTCGGCGATCTCCGTACGGCACAGGACGAGCACATCGGCGGCGACCTTGCCCAGCGCCCCCGCCGCGAAGGCCAGGCACCCGGCGAGATCGGCGATCGGCGTCCGGAGGGTGTGCCACGGCAACAGCGGTGCCGCCAGACCGAGTTCACGGGCATAGGCGTCCGGCAGCGCGAGCGCGTCCTCGGCGTCGTACGCGGTGAAGGCGGCCAACGTGCCTGCTGCGCCCCCGAGTTGGACGGGCAGCGCACTCCGTACGACCCGTACGCGATTCCGCGCGTCGAGCACCAGCGACCGCCACCCGGCGGCCTTCAGCCCGAAAGTCGTCGGTACGGCGTGCTGGGTGAGCGTCCGGCCCGGCATCGCGGTGTCCCGGTGGGCGGTGGCCAGTGCCGACAGCGCACGCTCTGTGCGGGTGAGGTCGCCGAGGACCAGATCCAACGTGCGGGACGCGACCAGCATCGTCGCCGTGTCCATGATGTCCTGGCTGGTCGCACCCCGGTGGACGTACGGGCCGTACTCCTCGCCGACCGCCTTCGTCAGGTCCGCTACGAGCGGGATCACCGGGTTCCCGCCGGTCCTGGACCGTTCCACGAGGGACCGTACTTCGAAGCGGTCCGGGTCCGCCGCGGCCGTCACCGCCGTCGCCGCCTCGGCGGGGGCGAGCCCGAGCGCGGCCTGGGCGCGGGTGAGCGCGGCCTCCGCGTCGAGCAGGGCCCGTAGATACGCGGTGTCGCTCGTCGCGGACGCGGCGGGGGAGCCGGCCCACCCGGGGGCGAGCAGGCCGGTGTCCGACGGGTCGGCTGGGGGCACCTCCCGCCCGGAGGGTGGGGGAGTCACTGGAACTCCAGGAAGACCGTTTCGCCTTCGCCCTGAAGGCGGATGTCGAAACGGTATGTGCCCTTGCCGTCGTCCTGCGCGATCAGCGTGTCGCGCCGCGCCGCGTCCAGCCCGGACAGCAGTGGGTCGGTGGCGAGCGCGGCTTCGTCGCCCGGGAGGTAGATCCGGGTGAAGAGGTGCACCAGCAGCCCGCGCGCGAAGACACACGCGGAGAGGTACGGGGCGCTCCGGCCGCGCGCACCCGGTCGCAGTGTCCGTGCGTACCAGTGGCCGTTGGCATCGGTCTGGATGCGGCCCCAGCCGGTGAACTCCACGCCGTTGCGGCCGAGATAGCCGCCGCTGGCCGGGTCGCGCCGGATCGAGCCGTCGGTCGTGGAGACGTTGCCCTCGGGGTCGGGACCCCACAACTCGACGAAGGCGTCCGGCAGCGGCTTGCCCTCGCCGTCGTACACGTACCCCTGGACGGTGATCGTGTCCGGGTGCCCGACCGGCGCGATGTCACCGCCGCCGGGGAACGGCAGCGCGTAGCCGTAGAAGGGGCCGACCGTGTGCGACGGGGTCGGCAGCACGGACTCCGGGCGGCTCGTGTCGATCTTCGTCATGGCGGGTCAGCGTCCTTCTTCGATCCAGGTGGCGTGCGGGCCGTCCAGCACGATGTCCCAGTGGTAGCCCATCGAGAACTCGGGCACCGACAGGCTGTGGTCGTACGTCGCGACGAGGCGCTGCCGGGCCGCGTCGTCCGTCACCGACTGGATGATCGGGTCGTACGGGAACAGCGGATCGCTCGGGAAGTACATCTGCGTCACGAGCCGTTGGGTGAACGCCGTGCCGAACATCGAGAAGTGGATGTGCGCCGGGCGCCAGGCGTTGACGTGGTTGCGCCAGGGGTAGGGGCCCGGCTGGACGGTGGTGAAGCGGTAGTTGCCCTCGTCGTCGGTCAACGTGCGGCCTACGCCGGTGAAGTTGGGGTCCAGCGGGGCATCGTGCTGCTCGCGCTGGTGCGCGTAGCGGCCGGCCGAGTTGGCCTGCCAGATCTCCACCAACTGACCGCGGATCGGCCGCCCGTCCCGGTCCAACAGCCGCCCGGAGACTGTGATCCGCTCACCGATCGGCTCGCCGTTGTGCTGCCGGGTCAGGTCGTTGTCGATCTCCGTGATGTCCCGCTCGCCGAACGCGGGGGCGGACAGTTCCACCAGCTCCGGGTCCTTGGAGACGTCGATGGTGACCGGCGGCTGTTTCGGGTGGCGGAGCAGCGAGGAGCGGTACGGGGCGTAGTCGCGGCGCGGGTGGTGCTCGACCGGCGCGCCGTCGGCGACCCGCTTCCCGTACGTCGCGTGCTCGGCCGCTATTTCGAGGTCGATGTCGTGCTGGGTGAGAGCCATGGGGGGTTCCTGCCGTTCGAGTTCCTGCCGTTCGGGTTCCTAGCGTTCGAGGACCAGGGCCAGGCCCTGACCCACGCCGATGCAGAGCGTGGCGACGCCAACTCCCGTGCCCTTGCGGGCGAGTTGGTGGGCGACGGTACCGGCGAGCCGGGCACCGGAGGCGCCGAGCGGGTGGCCGAGGGCGATGGCACCGCCCTGGGGGTTGAGGATCGCGGGGTCGAACTCGGGCCACTCGGCGACACATCCGAGCACCTGCGCGGCGAAGGCCTCGTTCAGTTCGAGGACTGACAGGTCGTCAAATCCCTGGCCCGCCTTGGTGAGTGCGCGATTGACCGCCTCGACGGGGGCGAGTCCGAAGTACTGCGGGTCGATCGCCGAGACACCGGTGGCGGACACCCGGGCGAGGGGCTGGCGGCCGGTCGCCCTGAGCCCTTCCTCGTCCACCAACAACAGGGCGGCGGCACCGTCGTTGAGCGGCGACGCGTTGCCCGCGGTCACCGTCCCGTTCTCCGTACGGAACGACGGCTTCAGCTTGGCCATGGCGGCGAGGGACGCGTCCGCCCGTACGGATTCGTCGGCGCCGAAGACGACCGGGTCGCCCTTGCGCTGCGGGATGGAGACGGGCGCGATCTCCGCGTCGAAGAGCCCCGCGGCCTGTGCCTCCGCCGCCTTCCGGTGACTCGCGAGCGCGAACTCGTCCTGCTGCTCACGGCCGATCTTGTGCTTGTCGGCGATCAACTCCGCGCTCTCACCGAGCGGGATGGTCCACTCCGGGTTCATGGCCGGGTTGGTCATGCGCCAGCCGAGCGTGGTCGAGTACAACTCGGTGTGCCCGGCGGGGAAGGGCCGGTCCGACTTCGGCAGCACGTACGGCGCCCGGGTCATCGACTCCACACCACCGGCTACGGCGATGGAGGCGTCCCCGACCGCGATCGCGCGGGCCGCCTGGATGACCGCTTCGAGGCCGGAGGCGCAGAGCCGGTTGACCGTGACGCCCGGCACGGAGGTGGGGAGGCCCGCGAGGAGGCCTGCCATGCGGCCGACGTTGCGGTTCTCCTCGCCGGCGCCGTTGGCGTTGCCGAAGTAGACGTCCTCGATGCGGGACGGGTCCAAGTCGGGTGTGCGGGCGAGGAGCTCACGGATGGCGTGGGCGGCGAGGTCGTCGGGTCGGACGGAGGCGAGCCCTCCGCTGTACCTGCCGATGGGGGTGCGGACGGCGTCGACGATGTAAACCGTGTTCACAGCAGGCCTTCCGTGACGGTGAGTTTCGCGTCGGTCTTGGCGACGATTTCCTCGACGCCCACACCGGGCGCGGTCTCGATCAACATGAGACCTTCGGGTGACACGTCGATCACGCCGAGATCGGTGATGACTCGGTTCACACACGCTTTGCCTGTGAGCGGCAGCGCGCACTCCGTGAGGATCTTCGGGGAGCCGTCCTTGGCCACATGCGTCATGACGACGATGACGGTACGGGCGCCGTGCACGAGGTCCATCGCCCCGCCGATCCCGGTGATCATCTTCCCGGGAATCGCCCAGTTCGCCAGGTCACCGCCCGCCGACACCTGCATCGCGCCCAGCACGGCGACGTCGATGTGCCCGCCCCGGATCATCCCGAAGGAGAGCGCCGAGTCGAAGAAGGACGCCCCCGGCAGGACCGTCACGGTCTCCTTGCCGGCGTTGATCAGATCCGGGTCGACCTGGTCCTCGGTCGGATACGGGCCGGTGCCCAGGATGCCGTTTTCCGACTCCAGGATCACTTCGACGCCCGGCGGGAGGTAGTTGGGGATCAGGGTCGGCAACCCGATGCCGAGATTGACGTACTGCCCGTCCTGAAGTTCGCGCGCCGCGCGGGCGGCCATCTCCTCCCTTGTCCAGGCCATCAGCCGCTCACCGTCACCGTTCGCTGCTCGATCCGCTTGTCGGCGGCCTGCTCGGGGGTGAGGGCCACCACCCGCTGCACGAAGATCCCGGGCAGATGCACCGCGTCCGGGTCGATCTCGCCGGGCTCGACCAGCTCCTCCACCTCGGCGATCGTCACCTTGCCCGCCATCGCCGCGAGGGGGTTGAAGTTCCGGGTGGACTTGTTGAAGACGAGGTTGCCGTGCCGGTCGCCCTTGGCGGCGCGGACCAGCGCGAAGTCGGTGCGGATACCGCGCTCCAGGACGTACTCGGTGCCGTCGAACTCCCGCACCTCCTTCGGCGGCGAGGCGAGCGTGACGCCGCCCGAGCCGTCGTAGCGCCAGGGCAGTCCGCCCTCGGCGACCTGGGTGCCGACGCCGGCGGGGGTGTAGAAGGCGGGGATGCCCGCGCCACCGGCGCGCAGGCGTTCGGCCAGCGTGCCCTGGGGGATCATCTCGACCTCCAGTTCCCCGGCGAGGTACTGGCGGGCGAACTCCTTGTTGGCGCCGATGTAGGAGCCGGTCACCCGCGCGATGCGTCCGGCGGCCAGCAGCACTGCGAGGCCGGACTCCAGCGCCCCGCAATTGTTGGAGACCACGCCCAGGCCGGTCGTCCCGCGCTCGTACAGGGCCTGGATCAGCACGTTCGGCACACCGCTCAGCCCGAAGCCGCCGACCGCTAGCGTCGCTCCGTCCGGCACATCGGCCACGGCCTCGTCGGCTGTGGCGACCACCTTGTCCATCCGTGAAGCTCCGTCCCGTTCGAGCGCCCGGTGAGCAGTTCATCGCAGTTCATCAGGGCACTGAGCATTTCGGTGAAGTTTCCTTCACGCTGTCACTGTGGGGGCTCCCCGTCAAGACCTCGGAGAAGTGCGAGGTCAGGTACGGGGACAGGCCGGTACGCAAGGCTGGACTTGGCCGTAGGGCCTCCCGGTATCGTTCAGTGCACGGACGAATTCGACTTCGGGAGGGCACATGGCCGCGGTGGACCTCACCACCCACCCCGGGCACCTCGCCCGGCGACTCCAGCAGGCGCACTATCTGCTGTGGAACACCATGGTCTCCGAGGAGATCACCTCCCCGCAGTTCGCGGTGCTCAACGCGCTCGCCGAGGAGCCGGGGCTCGACCAGCGGACGGTGGGGGAGCGGGTGGGCCTGGACCGGTCGACCATCGCGGAGGTGATCAGCCGGCTGATCAGGCGCGGGTTGCTCGACAAGGTGCGTGATCCGCAGGACGGGCGGCGATTTCTGTTGCGGCTCACCGGCGACGGCACGCGTGTCCATCGCAAGCTGGTCGTGCGGACGGCTCGGATGAACCAGGTTTTTCTGGCTCCGCTCTCCGCCGATGAGCAGGGCGTTTTCTTCGAGCTCATTCAGCGGGTCTCGGACGCGGCGGAGGGGCTCCGCAATCCTGCGGAGCCCGTCGCCGTACAGCGCTAGGGGGCCGTTTTTTGCTGCGGGCCGGTGGGGGCTGGTCGCGCAGTTCCCCGCGCCCCTAAAAGAGGGCGCGCCTTGGCCGGCCCTGTTCAGGCCTTGGCGAAGATCACCCAGACCTGGCCCTTTGCGAAGTTCATGGGCGTGCCGTCCGCGGTGGTGAACTCCGTTCCGTCCGTGGCCTTCTGCCGCTTCCAGTCGACGCTGTACGTACGGCCGTCCCGCAGGACGTCCGCCTTCCCCGAGCCGACGGTCTCCGTGTAGGGCGTGTTGTTGCCGAGGACGTCGTGGTACTTGGACTTGCGGATCTTGACGTACTGCACGACGACCGTCGCCGGGGCGACCCGCTTGCCGTTGGTCAGCACGGTGGGTGCGCCGTCCTCGCTGACCTGCCAGCGGTGCTTGCTCCCGGACCAGGTGAAGGTGAAGCGGGCCGCCGGGTAGCGCACGGTGCGGGAGGTCGTGGCCTTGCCGCCCGTAGGGGCCGCGCCGTAGTGGAAGCCGGTGGTCAGGGCCGCCGCGCCGGGGGCGGAGGGGAGCAGCTTGTTCGGGTGGAGGTAGAGGTTGTGCGGGGCCGACTTGTCGACACCCCGGTAGTAGGCACTGGCCTCCTCGTCCGGAGACGCTGATCGCAGCGGTGCCTTGGCGATCAGCGGCAGCAGCTTGTGCTGGGCCCCGGAGAAGGCGAGCGTCGGCTCGTCGAACTGGCGTAGCAGCTCCAGGTCGGAGACGCGGGCGCTGCGCACCGGTCCGACGGACTTGGGCAGCTTGGTGGCGAACACCGCCATCAGCCGGCTCAGCCCGCCCTCGACCTGCTCCGCGTACACGATGTCCGCCGAGTCCAGTCCCGTCTGCGGGCGGGCCGCGGGCACGTTGTCGATCTTCACGGCGAGCAGCGGACCGGCGGCGGGGGCGACCGTGCCGTCGGCGCTCGGGCTCTGGGCCGGGGTCTGTGTAGGGGGCCGGCTCTGTCCGCGTCCGTCGTCGGCGGGGCTGCCGTGATGTGCCGTGCAGCCCACCGCCAGGGAGGCCGTCATCGTGGCGGCCAGCAGCGCCGCTCTTCTCGCGCCGCGCCGCTTGGGCGCCCTCTGTCCCATGCCCACCGTTGCCACCAAGTCTGTGTTTTCGATTGTGCGCTTATAAGTTCATTGATGGCCATACCCGCTCGGTTGTGTTTGTGCGCGCTGAATGGGCCGATCGGCCCACCGGAAGATCCGGAAGGGGTCAGTCCGGCGGACCGAGGATCTCCGCGAGGTCGTAGCGGACCGGCTCCTCCAGCTGCGCGTACGTGCAGCTCTCGGGCGTGCGGTCGGGGCGCCAGCGGCGGAAACGCGCCGTGTGCCGGAAGCGCGCGCCGTTCTCCATGTGGTCGTACGCCACCTCCGCCACCCGCTCCGGCCTCAGCGGCACCCAGGAGAGGTCCTTCTTGCCGGACCAGCGGCTCGGGGCGCCCGGCAACCGTGCCGTCTCGTGCGCGGCCTCCTCCGCCCAGGCCGCCCACGGATGCCCGGTCGGGTCGTCCATGCGCAGCGGCGCGAGTTCCTCGATGAGCTCGGCGCGCCGCTTCATCGTGAAGGCGGCGGACACTCCCACGTGTTGCAGGGCGCCCTGCCCGTCGTAGAGACCCAGAAGGAGGGAACCCACGACGGGGCCGCTCTTGTGGAGGCGGTAACCGGCCACGACGGCGTCCGCGGTCCGCTCGTGCTTGATCTTGAACATCGCGCGCTCGTCCTGGCGGTAACGCAGGTCCAGCGGCTTCGCCACGACACCGTCGAGCCCGGCGCCCTCGTACTGCTCGAACCACCGTTGCGCTAGGTCGATGTCGGTGGTCGCGGGGGCCAGATGCACGGGTGCGGTCGCGCCGGACAGTGCCCGTTCGAGGAGCGCCCGGCGGTCGCCGAGCGGCACGTCCAACAACGACTCGTCGGCCAGGGCCAGCAGGTCGAAGGCGACGAAGGAGGCCGGTGTCCGCTCGGCCAGCGTCCGCACCCGTGACTCGGCCGGGTGGATGCGCTCGGTCAGTGCGTCGAAGTCCAGCCGCCCGTCCCGCGCGATCACGATCTCGCCGTCCAGGACGCACCGCTCCGGCACGCGCTCGGTCAGCGCCTCGACCAGCTCGGGAAAGTACCTGGTCAGCGGCTTTCCGGTACGGCTGCCCAGTTCGACCTCTCCGCCGTCGCGGAACACGATCGCCCGGAAGCCGTCCCACTTCGCCTCGTAGTGCATGCCCGGCGGAATCCTCGCCACCGACTTGGCGAGCATGGGCTTCACGGGCGGCATCACCGGCAGATCCATGCTCCCGATTCTGCTCTCGTACGTCGCTTGTCGCCCGGTATGCGATGTTCGCGAGCCGGGCCTACGGTGGCTCGCATGGGCGAAGCGGTGGAACTGGAGGCGGGCGGCCGGACCGTACGGCTGTCCAGCCCAGGCAAGATCTTCTTCCCGGAGCGCGGCTTCACGAAGCTGGACCTCGCCCGGTACTACATCGCGGTCGGCCCCGGAATCCTCCGTGCCCTGCGCGACCGACCCACCACCCTGGAGCGCTATCCGGACGGGGTCGAGGGCGAGAACTTCTTCCAGAAGCGGGCGCCCAAGAACATGCCCGACTGGATCCCGACCGCCCACATCACCTTCCCCAGCGGACGCAGCGCCGACGAGATGTGCCCCACCGAACAGGCCGCCGTGCTGTGGGCCGCCCAGTACGGCACGCTCACCTTCCACCCCTGGCCGGTACGCCGCGACGACGTCGACAGCCCCGACGAACTCCGCATCGACCTCGACCCGCAGCCCGGCACCGACTACGACGACGCGGTCCGCGCCGCCCACGAACTGCGCGCCGTACTCGACGAGTTCGGCGGCCTGCGGGGCTTCCCCAAGACCTCCGGCGGACGCGGCCTGCATGTCTTCGTACCCATCGAACCGCGCTGGACCTTCACCCAGGTCCGCCGCGCGGCCATCGCGGTCGGCCGCGAACTGGAACGCCGGATGCCCGACCAGGTGACGATCAAGTGGTGGAAGGAGGAGCGCGGCGAGCGCATCTTCGTCGACTACAACCAGACGGCTCGCGACCGCACCATCGCCTCCGCCTATTCCGTACGACCCCGCCCGCACGCCCCCGTCTCGGCCCCCCTGCGCTGGGACGAGGTCGGTACCGCGCATCCCCGCGACTTCGACCTCGCGACCATGCCGGCCCGGTTCGCCCAACTCGGCGATGTGCACGCGGACATGGACGATCACCGCTACTCCCTGGACGCCCTCCTCGAACTGGCCCGGCGCGACGAACACGACCACGGGCTGGGCGATCTGCCGTATCCGCCGGAGTACCCGAAGATGCCGGGGGAACCGAAGAGGGTGCAGCCGAGCAGGGCGAAGAAGGACTCCGCTGCCGATCCTGCTCCGGCCCCCGATCCTGCTCCCGACTCTGCCTCTGACGGATCATGAACGCATGACCCGTCTGCTGACCCGGAGCGACCTCGGCGCCTTGCTGGAACCGTCGGCCTGCATCGCCGCGTTGCGGGCCGGCTTCCTCGCGGTGGGGGCCGCGTCGGCGATCCCGGGCCAACGGGTGCGCACCGACCTGCCGTTCCCCGGTACGGCCACCGCCCTGCTGCCCGGACTGCTGCCCGGCATCGAGGCCTACACGGTGAAGGTCAACGCCAAGTTCCCTGACGCGCGGCCCGCGTTGCGGGGTGTGCTCTGTCTGCACAGCGGTGCGAACGGGGAGTTGCTCGCCCTGCTGGACTCGGCGACGGTGACCGCGTGGCGGACGGGGCTGGCGGCAGCCCTGGGCACGCATGCCCTCGCGGGGGCGGCGGAGGGTGCGGTGGTGGGGGTCGTCGGAGCGGGAGCACAGGCCGAGTTGATGGTGCGGGGGTTGGGCGCGTTGCGGTCGTACGGCGAACTCCTCGTCCACGACACGGACTTGGACCGAGCGAACGAGTTCGCCACCCGACACGGCGGCCGGGTACTGGGCTCGCCGAAGGAGATCGCCTCGGCCGCCGACATCGTCCTGCTGGCGACCTGGTCCCGCACCCCGCTGCTGTCCCTCGCGGACACCCGGGAGGGACAGCACCTCACGAGCCTGGGCGCCGACGAGCCGGGCAAGCGGGAACTCGCCGCGGACCTGCTGGACGAGGCGCTCGTCGTCGTCGACGACCGTCAACTGGTCGAGGCCGTGGGCGCGTTGACCCCGACGGACATCGACACCACGCTCGGCGACGTACTGCGCGGAGACCATCCGGGACGGACCGACGCCACCGACCGCTCCGTCTACGCCCCGGTCGGGCTGCCGTGGCAGGACCTGGCGCTGGCGTGGCTGGCGTATGAGCGGGCGGAACGGGACGGGGTGGGGCGGCGGGTGAATCTGTTGGGGTGAGAGGTGGGTGGAACTGTCGGGGGGCGGCGGTGGAGGCGATCGAGGTCGAGGAGGGGGTGCCCGGGGTCACGAGGTACTGGGAGCGCTCTCACCGTCGGGTGCGGCCGCGGCTATCCTGATCCGCATCATCGAGGAGGGGTCCAGACGTGACCGAGACAGCACCGCGTCCCACGCTGGAGGCCGTGGCCGCGCGGGCGGGGGTGTCGCGGGCCACCGTTTCCCGGGTGGTCAACGGCGGGGACGGGGTGCGGGAATCGCTCGTCGAGCGGGTCCGGCAGGCCGTGGACGAACTCGGGTACGTCCCCAATCAGGCCGCCCGGAGCCTGGTGACGAAGCGGCACGACGCCATCGCCGTGGTCATCGCCGAACCGGAGACCCGGGTCTTCGCGGACCCCTTCTTCGCCATGCAACTCCGGGGTATCAGCAAGGAGTTGACGGCTCACGACTCCCAACTCGTGCTGCTCCTCACGGAAGGCCGCGCCGATCACGCCCGCGTCGGCCGCTATCTCGCCGGCGGGCATGTGGACGGCGCGCTCGTCTTCTCCCTGCACCTCGACGACCCGCTGCCCGGACTGATCCAACGGGCGGGCGTCCCCACGGTGTTCGGCGGTCGGCCCTGCTGGAGCGAGGGAACACGCGCGTCCGGGCCGACGGTGTACGTCGACTGCGACAACCGGGGCGGCGCCCGCGAGGCCGTACGGCATCTCGTCGGGCTCGGCCGCACCCGGATCGCGCACATCACCGGCGCGCTCGACCAGACCTCCGCGGTGGACCGGCTGGACGGGTTCCGGGACGTCATGGTCGACGTCGATCCGCGGCTGATCGTCGAGAGCGACTTCACCCCGGGTGGCGGTGAGCGTGCGATGCGGGAACTCCTCGACACCTGCCCCGACGTGGACGCCGTGTTCGCGGCCAACGACCTCACCGCCTACGGCGCCATGAAGGTGCTGCGCGAGGAGGGGCTGCGGGTGCCCGAGGACGTGGCCGTGATCGGCTTCGACGACATGCTTCCGGTCGCCGAACAGACCGAGCCACCGCTCACCACGGTCCGTCAGGACATAGAGGAGATGGGTCGGCTGATGGCCCGCCTGCTGCTGCGCGGCCTCGCCCGCCGGGGCGCACGGGACGGCATCGGAGGCGCACCGTCCAGCGTGATCCTCCCGACCACACTGATCCACCGCGCCTCCGCGTGAGCCGTGCCCGGGCCTCGGCGTAGGACTGACCCGTCGACCCGTCGACCCGTCGACGCGAGGGCGCCGTCAGCCCTGCGGCGGCGCGCTCGTGATGACCGCGAAGCGGGCGCCGTGGGGGTCGGTGAGCTGGGCCATGCGGCCGACGCCCTCCATGGTGGTGGCCGGCATGGTGATCTTGCCGCCCGACTCCACCGCCTTGGCCACCGTGGCGTCCGCGTCGGCGACCTCGAAGTACGCCAGCCAGTACGCGCCCGAGGCCGCGCCGGTCGGGTCGAAGTCGAGGGGGACGACGCCGCCGAACATCGCTTCCTCACCGGCGTCGGCCGGGTTGAGGCAGGTGTAGTCGCCGCCGGGCATGGGGGCTGCGGAGGTCTCCAGACCGAGCGAGGCATGGTAGAACGCGGCTGCCGCGGCCACGTCCGGTGTGTACAGCTCGACCCAGGTCAGCGATCCGGGGTCGCCCGCGACGTCGACACCCTTGGTCCGCCCCGGCTGCCAGATGCCGAAGGCCGCGCCCGCCGGGTCCCTGAGGACCGCCATGTGTCCCTCGCCCATCACGTCCATCGGCTGGAACAGGACCGCGCCGTGCGCCTGCTCCACCGCCTTGGCCGTGGCCTCCGCGTCCGGGCTCTGGAAGTACACGGTCCAGGCGGA
Source organism: Streptomyces prunicolor (assembly GCF_045162825.1). Lineage (NCBI taxonomy): Bacteria > Bacillati > Actinomycetota > Actinomycetes > Kitasatosporales > Streptomycetaceae > Streptomyces > Streptomyces prunicolor. The sequence goes on from NZ_CP108676.1 coordinate 9,410,437, forward strand.
CGAGTCGTGCTCCGGCTGCAGTGGCATGCCGCCGGCGACCGTCCTGCCGTCGAGTTGGAAGAAGCCGTAGCCGCCGGCCTCGGGTCCCGCCGACTGGAACTGCCAGCCGAAGAGGCCGCCGTAGAAGGAGATGGCGCTGTCGATGTCGGGGGAGCCGACGTCCAGCCAGTTCGGAGCGCCGTTGACGAAACGGGTGGTGAGCATCATTGCCCTCCTCATTGAAGGGTCCCGTTCTCTGCAGTGCCGAGTCTCGCACCGCCCACTGACAATCGCTGCCGGAGTGCGGGAGCGATTCAGGGATACGGCGTTGATTACCCTCGGTGACCGCTGAAGTTCTCCGTGTTTTCATCCGGTTCCGCGCGCCGCCGTGCGCCGGTCGGGGGCACGGGGCCATCATCGGGGCGGCCGGAGGCCTCGGAGCGCGGCGTTGATCCCGCGTTGATCGAACGTTTTTCGCAGGACGGCACGATCCTGCCCATGCACATCGACACGATCACCTCGCCCGACCTGGACTGGCAGCAGGAGGCGTTGTGCGCGCAGACCGGGGCGGACTTCTTCTTTCCTGAGCCCGGCAGCTCCGTCAGGGAGGCCAAGCGGATCTGCGGCATGTGCCCGATCCGCTCGGCCTGCTTGGAGTGGGCCCTCGACCACGACGAACGCTTCGGGGTGTGGGGCGGTCTGTCGGAGAAGGAACGCCTGGAGATCCGGCGCACCTCACGCTGATCGGCGATCACTGACCGGTGAGCGCTGTCGGTGACGCGATCACCGGCAGCGAAACGGGGCCGTCGGCCTGGTACGGCCGACAGCCCCGAACTCGTCGCTCGGCACGCGTACGGACGCGAGGCCCGTCAGGCGCTCGCGCGCGCCTCCATGCGGGCCTTGCGGGCCGCCAGCTTCACGTCGAACTTGGCGGCCTCGGAGTCCAGGCCGCCCATGTAGAGGCCGATCTCCTCCTGCGCCTGCTGGCCCTCGGGGCCGAGACCGTCGATCTCCATGACCTTCAGGAAGCGCAGCACGGGCTGGATGACGTCGTCGTGGTGGATACGCAGGTTGTAGACCTCGCCGATCGCCATCTGCGCGGCGAAGCGCTCGAAGCCGGGCATGCCGTGACCGGGCATCCGGAAGTTGACGAGGACGTCGCGCACGGCCTGCATGGTGAGGTCGGGGGCGAGCTCGAACGCGGCCTTCAGGAGGTTGCGGTAGAAGACCATGTGGAGGTTCTCGTCGGTCGCGATGCGGGCCAGCATGCGGTCGCAGACCGGGTCGCCCGACTGGTGGCCGGTGTTGCGGTGCGAGACGCGCGTGGCCAGCTCCTGGAAGGCGACGTACGCCACGGAGTGCAGCATCGAGTGCCGGTTGTCCGACTCGAAGCCCTCGCTCATGTGCTGCATGCGGAACGCTTCGAGCTTCTCCGGGTCGACCGCGCGGGAGGCGAGCAGGTAGTCCCGCATGACGATGCCGTGCCGGCCCTCCTCCGCCGTCCAGCGGTGCACCCAGGTACCCCAGGCGCCGTCGCGGCCGAAGAGGGAGGCGATCTCGTGGTGGTAGCTGGGGAGGTTGTCCTCCGTAAGGAGGTTCACGACGAGGGCGATGCGGCCGATCTCGGTGACCTTGGACTGCTCCTTGCCCCAGGCCTCGCCGTCCTCGAAGAAGCCGGGGAAGTTCCGGGCGTCGCTCCACGGCACGTACTCGTGCGGCATCCAGTCCTTGGTGGCCTTGAGGTGCCGGTTGAGTTCCGTCTCGACGACTTCTTCCAACGCGTACAGCAGCTTGGCGTCGGTCCAGACTGCGGGGCTGCCGAGGTGCGGGGAAGTGATCGTCACGGGGACTCCAGGGGGACGTCGTACAAAACCGAACAAACCGGCGAGCGGTGCCGGGACCTGTGCAACTTACGGAATCGTAGGCTACGAAACCGTAGGTTACGAGACCGTAGGTTAAGGGTGCTGTAAAGATCGCTGTTCAGGCCGTGTTCAGGCCGTATCGCCGGGGAATCCGCAGGAGCCCCAGGACCGCAGGTCCCGGCGCCGAACGGGCGGTTCCGTCACCCGTTCAGGCGTACAGATCCCGGAGTCGGACCGAGAGGCACGTCACACAACCTTCGAGTTTCTCGAACTCGCTGATGTCCACGACGACCGGCTCGTGGCCGAGGTCGGCGAGCAGATCGGCCGTCTTGGGCGCGCTCGCCGCCATCAGCACCTTGTCGCCGCCGAGCAGCACCACATGCGCACCGGCCTCCTCGGGCACCGACAGGAAGCGCGGGAAGAGCGAGGGCCGGTCCACCTTCGGGATGTGCCCGAGCACCGTCCCGTCGGACAACGCGGTGACCGCCGACTTCAGATGCAGCACCTTGCTCACGGGCACGGTGACCACCCGCGCCCCGAGCGGCTCGAACACGGCCCGCAGCTGCTGGATGCCGGCCGCGTTCGTCCGGCCGCCCCGGCCGACATAAATCGTGTCGTCGACCTTGAGGACGTCACCGCCCTCCAGGGTGCCCGGCTCCCAGACCCAGTTCACCGAGCAGCCGAGCCGGGCCACCGCCTCCTCGACCCCACCGGTCTCCTCGCGCCGGGACTCGGCCCCGGGGCGGGTGATCAGCGCCACGTTCTTGTAGACGACCACGGCGTCCTCGACGAACACGGAGTCGGGGCAGTCGTCGGCCGGGTCGACCTCGATCGTCTCCCAGCCGTGCACCCGCAGCGTCTGTACGTAGGCCTCCCACTGCTCGACGGCTTGCTCGACGTCGACCTTCTCCCGCTCGATGTGCGTGACCAGCCCCTCGGCCAGGAGCGGGCTGGGGCGGCGGACGAGGGCCTTCTGGCTGGGCACGAGCGGGACTCCGTATCGGCGGGATCGTTTCGGCGCTGGTGTCACGGCACCGGTTGGCCATCATGCGTCACCCGTCCGCGCCGACAAAACCCCTCACGTGAGGCTGTGGCCCTCCTGAGATGCGCGCGGAGGGCCCGGACCGGGTACCGCACGGGCGCTATGCCGGGTGTTCCACCTCCTCCGGCGTGATCGTCCGCAGCTCCCCGTCCAGCAGCAGCCAGCGCATGATGCCGATCGATTCGAGGAACGGCAGGTCGTGACTGGCCACGATCAACGCCCCTTCGTACGACTCCAGCGCCGAGGTCAGCTGGCGCACACTCGCCATGTCGAGGTTGTTCGTCGGCTCGTCCAGCATCAGCAGCTGCGGGGCGGGCTCCGCGAGCATCAGCGCGGCCAGCGCCGCCCGGAAGCGTTCGCCGCCGGACAGGGTCGCCGCCTGCTGGTCGGCGCGGGCACCCCGGAACAGGAAGCGGGCCAGCCGCGCCCGGACCCGGTTGTTGGTGGCGCCCGGCGCGAACCGCGCCACGTTCTCGGCCACGGTCAGCTCACCGTCGAGGACGTCGAGCCGCTGCGGCAGGAAACGCAGCGGGACATGCGTCGCCGCCTCGCCCGACACCGGCTCCAACTCCCCGGCGATCGTGCGGAGCAGGGTCGTCTTGCCCGCGCCGTTGCGCCCGATCAGCGCGATCCGCTCCGGACCGCGCAGATCGAGGCTGCCCACCGACGTGCCGTACGCGAGTTCCAGGTCCAGGAGGGTCAGGACCTGACGGCCCGGCGGTACGGCCGTGTACGGCAGGTCGACGCGGATCTCGTCGTCGTCCCGTACGGCCTCCACCGCCTCGTCGAGCCGTTCCTTCGCCTCGGCCAGCCGCTCCTCGTGCAGGATGCGGTGCTTGCCGGCGGATTCCTGCGCGGACCGCCTGCGCGCGCCCATGACGATCTTCGGCTCGCGCCTCTGCTCGAACATCTTCTGTCCGTACTTCTTGCGGCGGGCCAACTTGACCTGGGCGTCGGACAGTTCGCGCTTCTGTTTGCGGAAGTCGGCCTCGGCGACGCGCACCATCCTTGTCGCGGCGTCCTGTTCGGTGGTCAGGGCCTCCTCGTAGGCGGAGTAGTTGCCGCCGTACCAGGTGATCTCGCCGGAGCGCAGATCGGCGATCTGGTCGACGAGGTCGAGGAGTTCACGGTCGTGGCTGACCACGATCATCACCCCGGACCAGGACGCGACGGCCGAGTACAGCCGCTTGCGTGCGTACAGGTCGAGGTTGTTGGTCGGCTCGTCGAGGAGCAGGACGTCCGGTCGGCCGAGCAACAGCGCGGCCAGGCGCAGCAGTACGGACTCGCCGCCCGACACCTCGCCGATGGTGCGGTCCAGGTCGAGGTGTCCCAGGCCGAGTTCGCCGAGTGTGGCCAGCGCCCTTTCCTCCACGTCCCAGTCGTCGCCGAGGGTTTCGAAGTGCTCCTCGGACGCGTCGCCGGCCTCGATGGCGTGCAGGGCGGCGCGTTGAGCGGCGATGCCGAGCGTCTCGTCGACGCGCAGGGCGGTGTCGAGCGTGACGTTCTGCGGGAGGTAGCCGACCTCGCCCGCGACCCGCACGGCGCCGTCGGCCGGGGCCAGTTGACCGGCGATCAGCTTCAACAGGGTTGATTTCCCTGATCCGTTGACACCGACGAGCCCAGTCCTTCCGGGTCCGAAGGCGGCGTCCAGGTCCTCGAAGACGGAGGTCCCGTCGGACCAGGCGAAGGAGAGGGACGTACAGGTGACGGAGATATGCATGCGGGCCTCACGGGTGCTTGATGCGGTCATGGGCAGACGCGTATCGAGACACCGCGGGGCGGGAGACTGGTCCCGGGGGCAGAGAGGAAAGCCCTGTTCCGGAGGACGGCTCGGACGCCGAGGTCGTACACGGCGGACACACCTCAGGGGTGTGTGACGCGGTGTCTCAGAACCTCAGACGAGCAACGTCCTACTCCGATCGACGGCAACAGAAGCGAGAGCAACGCTACGAACCGTGCCGGAGGCCTGTCAACGCATTAAACGGCGCCCGCGACCCGCACATCCGTGTCGGATTCCTGCCAGCCAGAGCGCGCCCGCGACTGCTTGAGTGGGGCGCATGACGAACCAGAACACCCTCCGTGACCGCGCTCTGGCCTTCCGCGCGCTGCATGTGCCCGGGCGTCCGCTCGTCCTCCCGAACGCCTGGGACGCCGCGAGCGCCCGCATCGTCGAGGACGCGGGGGCGGCCGCCGTGGCCACCACCAGCGCGGGCCTCGCCTGGGCCCTCGGCGTCCCGGACGGCGACCAGCTGGACCGGGAGCGGGCCCTGGAGGCGCTCGCCCGTATCACCGCGACCGTCGCCGTACCGGTGAGCGCCGACATCGAGAGCGGCTTCGCGAAGGACGCGGCGGGCGTCGCCGACACGGTCCGCGCGGTGCTCGCCGCGGGCGCGGTGGGGGTGAATATCGAGGACGCGCTCTACGGCGGTGCGGGCGTCCTGCGGCCGGTCGCCGAGCAGGCCGAGCGGATCGCTGCCGCCCGGGAGGCCGCCGACGCGGAGGGTGTGCCGCTGTTCGTCAACGCGCGTATCGACACGTTTCTGCGGGGCGCCGGGGGAGTGGACGCGACCCTGGAGCGGGCCGCCGCGTTCCGCGCCGCGGGCGCCGACGGGATCTTCGTCCCCGGGGCCGTCGAACCGGGAACGGTCAAGGAACTCGCCGACGGGATCGACGCACCGCTCAATGTGCTGGTCGGCCCCGGTGCGCCGCCGGTCGCCGAACTGGCCGTGCTGGGGGTCGCGCGCGTGAGCGCCGGATCCAGCGTCGCACTGGCCGCGTACGCCGTGGTCCGCCGTGCCGCGCGGGAGCTGCTGGACACGGGTACCTACGGCGCGCAGACCGGAGGGCTCGGCTACGGCGAGCTCAACTCACTGCTGGGGCAAGGGCGTTAGGTCAGCAGGCGTCCCGAATCAGCTCGGCGAGGTCGTGGTCCAGGTCGAGCTGGAGGTGTTCTAGACCGGCGGGCACCAGCTCGCCGGTGGCCTGCAGGAAGCGGCGTATCTCGGACGAGTGCACGTGGACGACGGCGGTGCCCTCGGGGGCGTGGAACTCCAGGACGGTGCGGTCGAAGCCGTAGGGCCGCACCCGGACGTCGCCGTGGCCCTCGGAGCCGTGCAGGCCGGCCGCGAGGAGTTCCCGGGCGAAGGTCCAGCAGACCTCGACGCCCTCCAGGGTGGCCGGTGCCGGGAAGGTCATCCGGACGGCGAAGGGGTCCCGCCGGTCGTAGTGCAAGACGGCGGGGATGTTCGGCATCCGCGGTGCGGCGGCGACGAGGCGGGCCTCTACGGGCTGCTCGATGACGATGGACAACGCCTTGCTCCCTTGTGTGACGGCGGTGCGGACTGCGGTGACGACCGGACGGACTCCCGTACGTATTCCGGAGCGGACCCCCGAGTGGATGGGTCCGCACTGGGAGAGACGTCGGAACGGGCCCATTCGTGCACACGATTTTCGAGTGACCTCCGTCACCGCCGCCCAAATGCGCCCAAGGTGGGCGGGGGCATCTGGACGGCCCCGGGGGAGTGGGCTAGCTTCGCCCGCCATGAGGCGCATGGGGAAGAAGCGACAGGTGGGACGTACGTACCGGAGCGTGGCCGTGGCGATCGCGTGCGGGGCGGCGCTGGCCGCGCTCACCGCCGTACCGGCACAGGCGCGGGACACGGCGCACCGGGCTCCGCACTGGGAGCTCAAGGACAGCGGGGCCGCCGATGTGCGCTTCCGGGGGCTGTCGGCGGTCAGCCGGAACACCGCGTGGGTGGCCGGGACCGCGGGCACGGTGCTGCGCACCACCGACGGCGGGGCGAGCTGGCGGAACGTGTCGCCGCCCGGCGCGGCGGATCTGCAGTTCCGGGACATCGAGGCGTTCGACGCGCGCCGCGCGGTGGTCCTGGCGATCGGCGAGGGGGAGGAGTCCCGCGTCTACCGCACCGACGACGCCGGGGCGACCTGGACGGAGTCCTTCCGCAACACCGACGCGAGCGCCTTCTACGACTGCATGACCTTCTTCGACAGCCGGCACGGCCTCGCGATGAGCGACCCGGTGGACGGCAAGTTCCGCATCCTGTCGACCGGTGACGGCGGCCGTTCCTGGAAGGTGCTGCCGAACACCGGGATGCCGGCCGCGCTCGACGGCGAGGCGGGCTTCGCGGCGAGCGGCCAGTGCCTGGTGAGTTCCGGGCCTCGTGACGTCTGGCTGGCCACGGGTGGGGGTGCACGCGCGCGTGTCCTGCACTCCGCGGACCGCGGCCTCACCTGGACGGCGGCCGACACACCGATCCCGGCCGGTGACCCCGCGCGCGGGGTCTTCGCCCTCGCCTTCCGCGACCGTACGCACGGCCTCGCGGTCGGCGGCAACTACACCGCGGACCAGCCCTCACCGCTCGCGGCGGCCGTCTCCGGCGACGGGGGCCGCACCTGGCGCCCCGCCACGACCCCGCCGCCCGCCTACCGCTCCGGCGTCACCTGGGTGCCCCGCAGCCGCAGCACAGCCCTCGCGGTCGGCCCCACGGGCACGGACCTCACGACCGACGCAGGCCGCACCTGGAAGACGGTGGACACCGGCTCGTACGACACGGTCGACTGTGCGGCGGACCTGGGCTGCTGGGCGGCGGGGGAGAAGGGGCGCGTGGCCCGGCTGGAGGACTGACGGGGCCGGCGGCGGGGGACCAGTGCGGCCCCCGCCACCGCCTGGGATCCCCGTACGCTCGGCACCACCATGACGACCGTAGACATTCCCGCGGGCTGGCCCGCGACCGAGGAGCAGGCCCGCGCCGTTCAGGACGAGTTGCGGGAGCGGGTGGTGACCGACGAACCGGGGCCGCCGCCAAGGACCGGGCACGTCACGGGAGTTGACGTCGCCTACGACGACGAGCGGGACGTGGTGGTGGCAGCGGCGGTCGTGCTGGACGCGGCGGACCTGACGGTCGTCGCCGAGGCTACAGCCGTCGGCACGGTCTCGTTCCCGTACGTGCCGGGCCTGCTCGCCTTCCGTGAAATCCCTACGGTGCTGGCCGCGTTGGAGGCGCTGCCCGTCCCGCCGGGCCTGGTCGTGTGCGACGGCTACGGCCTCGCCCACCCCCGCCGCTTCGGCCTCGCCAGCCACCTCGGGGTCCTCACCGGCCTGCCCACGATCGGCGTCGCCAAGAACCCCTTCACCTTCACCTACGACGACCCGGGCACCCCGCGCGGCTCCTCGTCGCCGCTCCGCGCGGACGCCGAGGAGGTCGGCCGCGCGCTGCGCACCCGGGACGCGGTGAAGCCGGTGTTCGTCTCCGTGGGCCACCGGGTGACCCTGGACAACGCCTGTGCCCACACCCTCGCGTTGACCCCGGAGTTCCGCCTCCCGGAGACGACGCGAAAGGCGGACGCGCTGTGCCGGCGGGCGCTGCGGGAGGCGACCGCGTAAGCAGTCGGGGGCGCGTCGCGTTCTGAGTACCTGATCTGAGTACCTGTACGGATGTGACCGCCCCCGCGTGATCGGCAGGCTGTCCCGCATGACAACGCACCGTTCCCCGAAGCCCGTTGCCCACCCGAGCCAGCCGATCGAGCGGGCCGTGACGATCGCGCTCGTCCTGTCCGTGGCAGCGGGCCTCGCCTGGATCGGCGGGATGATCTACACGCTGTGGCCGTGAGGCCGGGGGCGTTCCGGTGCGGGAAACACGCGAGCCCCACCCCGCAAGTAGCGGTGTGGGGCTCGGAGTTGAGCGCCGGGCAGGCCTTGCACCTGCATTTCCCCGCAGGAAGCGGGGCGTCTTTCCTTGGACCACCGACGCGCGACCAGACCCCGGATGTTCCGGCGACCGGCTCAAGATCCATCGTAGCCCATTCCGAGGGGTACTCCGAACTCCCCGATCAGCGCGGTCAGTTCATGGCCCGGCGTTCCGCGGCGGCATGCCACCAGCCGGGCGGAGACGGGCCGACGGCCTCGGCGGTGGGCTGATCCGGGTGCAGTCCCAGACGCCGTAGCGCGTCGGCGCGGACCTGGACGTCGAACCAGCCGTGCCAGTGGCCGTCCGGCCCGATGCCGCAGGCGAGACCCCAGCGCAACTCCTCCTGGGCGAAGGGCATCCAGTCGATGCCGTGCTCGCGCAGTCAAGCGCGCGTGGCCGCCCACGGCGAGAGGCAGCCCGGCAGGTTCTCGTAGGCCGCGACGGTGATCCAGTCGGCGTTCGGCGTTCCCATGACGTCCATCGTGACATGGGGGTCCGACACCGTCAGCGGGTCGCGGCCACCCGGAACGTGATGCCCGCGCTGCGGAGCCGTTCGATGAGCGCGTCGCCCATCGCCACCGCTGTGGTCACCTGCCCTGCTGTGGGCGGGAGTTGGTCGAGGGCGAGGGAGAGGGCCGACTCGGCGAACATCTTCGCGGTCTCGTCGTAGCCGGGGTCGCCGCCCGCGACCTCCGTGAAGACCCGGCGGCCGCCGCCCTCGCCCACGAACTTCACGGAGAACCAGCTCTTCGCGCGCTTCTCCGGGCTCGGTCCGTCGCCCGGCTTGAGGCGGTCGGACAACCAGCGGCGGGCGGGCGGGAGTTGGGCGACCGTGGCCAGTGCGCCGGCCGCCGTGACGCCGCCCAGCGCCACGGGGAGGTGCCGTACGGCCGCGTAGTGGCGGTAGCGGAAGTCGGGGCCGTAGAGCTCCAGGGCCCGTGCGGATCGTTCAACGACCTGCGGGTCGATGGTCGGCAGCGGCACCGCCCAGGAGCCGACCTCCCCGGCGAACCTCGGTGCCCCCATGGGAGCACCGGCCCGGCGTCCCACCAGTCGCGGTTCGTGGCGGCGCCGTTCCCGGGCGGCGGCCAACACCTGCCTGCCGCGCCCGAGTTGGGTCAGCGCCGTGGCGAACGTGCCGCCGGAGAACATCGCGTCGACGGTCACGAAGCCGTCCACCGTCATGGGCACCCCCTCCGGCAGTTGTCGCACCGTGAAGTACGCCCCCAGGTCGTGCGGGATCGAGTCGAAGCCGGCGGAGTGCACCAGCCGCGCGCCGGTCTCCCGCGCGCGTGCGTCGTGGCGGACGTACGTCAGGTCGACGAACTCCGGCTCGCCGCTGAGGTCGAGATAGTCGGTGCCGGTGTCCGCGCAGGCGGCGACGAGGTCCTCGCCGTAGCTGACGTAGGGGCCGACCGTCGTGGCCACCACGCGCGCGTGCTCCGCGAGTTCGCGCAGGGAGGCCGGGTCGGCGACGTCGGCCCGTAGAACGCCCACCGGCGTGGCGCCGGGCAGCCGTTCCCGCAGCCGCTTCAGTTTCAGCTCGTCCCGGCCCGCGATCGCCCAGCGCAGGCCCTCGGGCGCGTGCGCGGCGAGATACTCCGCGGTGAGCACGCCGACGAAGCCCGTGGCTCCGAAGAGCACGATGTCGTAGGGACGGTCCGTCCTGTTCAGCCTGCTCATGACACTCCTGGGTCCCGCAGTCCGCGCCGCTGTCGGTGGCTGAGGCTAGCGTGAAGAGTGCGGTGCCCGACGACGAGCCCGGAGGTATCAGGTGGCCGTGCCCAGGAACGCCCTGAAGAAGTGGGCGAAAGTACGCGAGTTCGCCCTCGGGCTGCCGGGTGCCGTCGAGGAGTTCCCGCCGATGAGGCGGCCCACGCCCACGCGCTCACCGCACCCGGCGCCGAGCCCGCCGGTTACGGCCTCGGCAAGGCCGGCTGGGTGCGTGTCCCGCTCGCCGAGCAGGGTGCCCCGGCCGCCGAGCTGCTGTGCGACTGGGTGGAGGAGAGCTACCGCGCGATCGCGCCGAAGCGGCTGACAGCCGAGCTGGACGCGGACGGTCTTCGCCAGCCGGTCGTGCACGGTCGTGGCTCGTCACGGTTGACGGCGGGTAACTTGGCTAAGCGCTTGCTCGCCCAGGTCTTGTGTCAAGTGGAACGTGTTCCTAACATCACTGGTGTTACATCAGTTGTGTCACAGCTGGGGGCTGGATGACAGCGGCAACGACGCCCGGGCACGGCCCGCTCTCCGGCGTGCGCGTCGTCGAGTTGGCCGGCATCGGTCCCGGCCCCTTCGCGGCCATGCTCCTCGCCGACCTGGGCGCCGACGTCGTCCGCGTCGACCGGCCCGGCGGCGTCGCACTCGGGGTCGACCCGGAGTACGACGTGACCAACCGCAACAAGCGCTCGGTCCTCGTCGACCTGAAGGCGCCGGACGGCCCCGCGCGCGTGCTCGACCTGGTCGAACGCGCCGACATCCTGATCGAGGGCAACCGCCCCGGCGTCACCGAGCGCCTCGGCGTGGGCCCCGGGCCCTGCCACGCCCGCAACCCCCGGCTCGTCTACGGCCGGATGACCGGCTGGGGCCAGGACGGCCCCCTCGCCCAGCGCGCCGGGCACGACATCGCGTACATCGCGCTCACCGGCACCCTCGGCATGATCGGGTCCCTTGGAGAGCCCCCGCCCGTCCCCGCCAACCTGCTCGGCGACTACGCGGGCGGCTCGCTCTACCTCGTCGTCGGCGTCCTCGCGGCCCTGCACCACGCGCGCGTGACCGGCACCGGTCAGGTGATCGACGCGGCCATCGTCGACGGCACCGCCCACCTCTCCGCGATGATCCACGGCATGCTCGCCGCCGGCGGTTGGCAGGACCGGCGCGCCGCCAACCTCCTCGACGGCGGCTGCCCGTACTACGGCACCTACGAGACCGCCGACGGCAAGCACATGGCGGTGGGCGCCCTGGAGCCGCGGTTCTACGAGGAGTTCACGCGCCTGCTCGGCCTCGCGGACTTCGCCGACGCCCGCCGGGACTGGGTCCGTTGGGGCGAGTTGCGCGAGGCGGTCGCGGCCCGCTTCCGGAGCCGTACGCGAGACGAGTGGACGGACGTCTTCGCGGGCACGGACGCGTGCGTGGCGCCCGTGCTGTCGCTGCGCGAGGCCCCGCACCATCCGCACCTCGCCGCGCGCGGCACGTTCACCGAGCACTGCGGGATCACCCAGCCCGCCCCCGCACCCCGGTTCTCCGCGACGCCCACCTCGGTGCGCGGCGGACCCGCACTGCCCGGCGCGGACACGTCCGACGTGGCCCGTGACTGGGACGTCCCCCGGCTGGTCGACGACGTCGAGGACGCTGACCGGGAAACCCCTCGACGAGTCCTCGAAAACCCTCAGTGAAAGGCTTGGCAGTGAGCACCGAAGCGTATGTCTACGACGCGATCCGCACCCCGCGCGGGCGCGGCAAGGCGAACGGATCCCTGCACGGGACGAAGCCCATCGACCTGGTCGTCGGACTCATCCACGAGCTCCGCGACCGCTTCCCGGACCTGGACCCGGCCGCGATCGACGACATCGTGCTCGGCGTCGTCGGCCCGGTCGGCGACCAGGGTTCCGACATCGCCCGGATCGCCGCTGTGGCCGCCGGACTGCCGGACACGGTGGCCGGAGTGCAGGAGAACCGCTTCTGTGCCTCGGGCCTCGAAGCCGTCAACATGGCCGCCGCCAAGGTGCGTTCGGGCTGGGAGGACCTCGTCCTCGCCGGTGGCGTCGAGTCCATGTCCCGGGTGCCGATGGCCTCGGACGGCGGCGCCTGGTTCAACGACCCGATGACGAACCTCGCCGTCAACTTCGTGCCCCAGGGCATCGGCGCCGACCTGATCGCCACGATCGAGGGATTCTCGCGGCGTGACGTGGACGAGTACGCGGCGCTCTCGCAGGAGCGGGCGGCCACCGCGTGGAAGGAGGGCCGCTTCGAGCGGTCCGTGGTCCCGGTGAGAGACCGCAGCGGCCTCGTCGTCCTCGACCACGACGAGCACCTGCGGCCCGGCACCACCGCCGACTCCCTCGCCAGGCTGAGGCCGTCCTTCGCTGACATCGGCGAACTCGGCGGCTTCGACGCCGTGGCCCTGCAGAAGTACCACTGGGTGGAGAAGATCGACCACGTCCACCACGCGGGCAACTCCTCCGGCATCGTCGACGGCGCCTCCCTCGTCGCGATCGGCTCGAAGGAGGTCGGCGAGCGCTACGGCCTCACCCCGCGCGCGCGGATCGTCTCCGCCGCCGTCTCCGGCTCCGAGCCCACCATCATGCTCACCGGGCCCGCGCCCGCCACCCGCAAGGCCCTCGCCAGGGCGGGCCTGACCATCGACGACATCGACCTCGTCGAGATCAACGAGGCCTTCGCCGCGGTCGTCCTGCGCTTCGTGCGCGACATGGGCCTGTCCCTGGACAAGGTCAACGTCAACGGCGGCGCCATCGCGCTCGGCCACCCGCTCGGCGCGACCGGCGCGATCATCCTCGGCACGCTCGTCGACGAACTGGAGCGCCAGGACAAGCGCTACGGCCTCGCCACGCTGTGCGTCGGCGGCGGCATGGGCATCGCGACGATCGTCGAGCGCGTCTGAAGACCCCGGCGGCCCACCGGAGATCGCCGCTGCGACCAGCGATCTCCACGGCCACCAGTGGCCTCCGCGGCCGGCCAGAGGCTTCCGCGGCACCAGAGACTTCTACGGAGAACCCCTCATGACCGAGAGCACCACCATCCGCTGGGAACAGGACGACACCGGCGTCGTCACCCTCGTCCTCGACGACCCCGACCAGTCCGCGAACACCATGAACGCGGCCTTCCGCGACTCCCTCGCCGCGATCACCGAGCGCCTGGAGGCCGAGCGGGACTCCGTCCGCGGCATCATCGTCACGTCCGCCAAGAAGACCTTCTTCGCGGGCGGCGACCTGCGTGACCTGATCCGTGTAACCCCGGACACCGCCCAGGAGTTGCTCGACGGCGGCCTCGCCATCAAGCGCAACCTGCGCCGCATCGAGACCCTCGGCAAGCCCGTCGTCGCCGCGCTCAACGGCGCGGCCCTGGGCGGCGGTTACGAGATCGCCCTCGCCTGCCACCACCGGGTCGCCCTCGACGCGCCCGGCTCGAAGATCGGTTGCCCCGAGGTCACCCTCGGCCTGCTCCCCGGGGGCGGCGGAGTCGTGCGCACGGTACGGCTGTTGGGCATCACCGACGCGCTGCTGAAGGTGCTGCTCCAGGGCACCCAGTACAGCCCGCGCCGCGCCCAGGAGAACGGCCTCGTCCACGAAGTGGCCACCACCCCGGACGAGTTGATCGCCAAGGCCCGCGCCTTCATCGACGCCAACCCGCAGTCGCAGCAGCCCTGGGACAAGCCCGGCTACCGCATCCCGGGCGGCACCCCGGCCAACCCCAAGTTCGCGGCCAACCTGCCCGCCTTCCCCGCCAGCCTGCGCAAGCAGACGGGCGGCGCGCCCTACCCGGCCCCGCGCAACATCCTCGCCGCCGCCGTCGAGGGCGCCCAGGTCGACTTCGAGACCGCGCAGGTCATCGAGGCCCGCTACTTCGTGGAGTTGGCGGCCGGCCAGACCTCGAAGAACATGATCCAGGCGTTCTTCTTCGACCTCCAGGCCGTCAACTCCGGCGCCAACCGCCCCAAGGGCATCGCGTCCCGACCGGTCCGCAGGGTCGCCGTCCTCGGCGCCGGGATGATGGGCGCGGGCATCGCCTACGCGTGCGCCCGCGCGGGCATCGACGTCGTCCTGAAGGACGTGACTCCGGAGGCGGCGGCCAAGGGCAAGGCCTACTCCGAGAAACTCTGCGCCAAGGCCGTCTCCCGCGGCCGTACGACGCAGGAGAAGGCGGACGCGCTGCTCGCCCGCATCACCCCCACCGCCGACCCGCAGCAACTCGCCGGCTGCGACGCGGTGATCGAGGCCGTCTTCGAGGACACCTCGCTCAAGCACAAGGTGTTCCAGGAGATCCAGCACATCGTCGAGCCCGACGCGCTTCTCTGCTCCAACACCTCAACCCTTCCCATCACGGCTCTTGCCGAGGGTGTCGAGCGCCAAGTCGACTTCATCGGGCTGCACTTCTTCTCGCCGGTCGACAAGATGCCGCTCGTCGAGATCATCAAGGGCGAGCGCACCGGCGACGAGGCCCTCGCGCGCGCCTTCGACCTGGTCCGGCAGATCAAGAAGACGCCGATCGTCGTCAACGACTCGCGCGGCTTCTTCACCTCACGGGTGATCGGGCAGTTCATCAACGAGGGCGTCGCGATGGTCGGCGAGGGCATCGAGCCCGCGTCCATCGAACAGGCCGCCGCACAGGCCGGCTACCCGGCCAAGGTCCTTTCCCTGATGGACGAGTTGACGCTCACCCTCCCGCGCAAGATCCGCAACGAGTCCAAGCGGGCCGTCGAGGAAGCGGGCGGCACCTGGCCCGGGCACCCCGCCGAGGCCGTCATCGACCGCATGGTCGACGAGTTCGGCCGCACCGGGCGCAGTGGCGGCGCTGGCTTCTACGACTACGACGAGAACGGCAAGCGCGCCGGGCTGTGGCCGGGCCTGCGCGAGCACTTCACGCGCACGGGTGCCGAGAGCCCCTCCGAGACCGTGCCCTTCGAGACCGTGCCTTTCGAAGACATGCAGGAACGCATGCTGTTCTCGGAGGCCCTCGACACCGTCAAGCTCCTTGAGGAGGGCGTGCTGACGTCCGTCGCCGACGCCAACATCGGGTCCATCTTCGGGATCGGCTTCCCCGGTTGGACCGGCGGTGTCCTCCAGTACATCAACGGCTACGAGGGCGGCCTGCCCGGCTTCGTAGCACGCGCGCGTGCGCTCGCCGAGCGCTACGGGGAGCGGTTCACGCCGCCCGCGCTGCTGGTGGAGAAGGCGGACAAGGGTGAGCCGTTCAGCGACGCGCGCTGAGGCACGTGCCGCGGGTGGCTCACCTGTCCCGGTCCTCCGGTGACTCCCTGAGCCACTCGCGGAGTTCCTCCCGCAGCGACCGCTGAAAGGTCGTCAGAAGGGCCTGCACGACCAGGGGTTGCATGTGTGCGGACAGCGACTTCACGTCCTGCGCGGCCCGTTGGGAGACCTCCCCGCGGAATACCTGCGACAACTCGTGGGCCGCCGCACGGGAATGCTCGATCAGCACGTTCCGGGACGCGAGGATCGCCTCCTGCGACACCGGTACGTCGAGCAGTCGTACGCCGAGCCGCAGCAGACCGGAGTCGACGCGGTACGAGGTCCCGTCGAGCCCGACCACGTCCATCGCGACGAGCCGCTCCACGTCCTCCTCGCTCAGCGCCCGGCCCGCCCGCCGCTCCAACTCGGCGCGGTCCAGGGTCTCCACCGTGTCCGGCGCCCACGACGCCACCACCGCACGATGGATCGCGAGATCGTGCGCGCTGAGGTCCGGCGGCAGTTGGGCCAGGTAGCGCTCGATCGCGGCCAGCGTCATGCCCTGGTGCTGCAACTCCTCGATCAACGCGAGCCGCGACAGGTGCTCCTGCCCGTAGTGCCCGACCCGCCGCGCCCCGATCACCGGCGGCGGGAGCAGCCCCTTGGTGCTGTAGAACCGGACGGTGCGGACCGTGGTACCGGCCCGCGCGGCCAACTCGTCGATCGTGAGCGTCGGCTCCTCGGTGTCGGTCTCGGTGTCGGTCGTCATATGCAGCAGTATCGCTGTCTCACCAGTGCTGTGAAACCACCGCAGGCCCGTTGTCAGTGGTGCCGTCTACGGTGAATGTCATGGGGGAGATCAACTATGTCCGGGGTGACGCGACCGTTCCGTCGGTCAAGGGCGTCAAGGTGATCGCGCATGTCTGCAACGACTTGGGGGGCTGGGGAAAGGGCTTCGTACTGGCGGTGTCGCGCCGCTGGCCGGAGCCGGAGAAGGCGTACCGGTCCTGGCACCGGGACCGCGCCGTCAACGACTTCGGGCTGGGCGCGATCCAGCTCGTCCAGGTCGAGCGCCATGTGTGGGTGGCCAACATGATCGGCCAGCGCGGTATACGCACGGGCAGCAAGGGCGTGCCCGTGCGCTACGAGGCGATCGACATGGCGCTGGGCCTGCTGGCCGACCGCGCGGCCGAGCTCGGCGCGTCCGTGCACCTGCCCCGCATCGGGTGCGGCCTCGCGGGCGGCAAGTGGTCGCGCGTCGAACCGCTGATCACCGAGCGGCTGGTGCGGCGGGGGATCGCGGTGACGGTGTACGACCACGGGGACTGAGCCGCCGCCCCAACTCCTGCCGGGCTGAAAGAGTTTGCGGAGTCTTGCGCAACTCCTTGCGGTGATCGCCGCCGCCTGTTTGACTCGCTGCTCGCATCCGACATGCAGAGCCATGAGGCTTTCGACGGGGAGAGCCATGAGCCGTGACATCGACGTCCTCGTCCTCGGCGGCGCAGGCGTCGACACCATCGTCCACGTCCCCGAACTGCCGCTTCCGTACGCCGACAGCTACATGATCGACCCCGGCATCCGCACCCGCGCCGGGCAGACCGGCGACTTCGTGGCCCTCGGCCTGACCACGCTGGGCCTGCGCACCCACCACCTCGACCTGCTTGGCGCCGACCCCGAGGGCGACTTGGTCCGCGCGCTGCACCGCGACCACGGCATCCCGCTCACCGAAGTCCCGCAGCCCGCCGGCACCAAGCGCGCGGTCAACCTCGTGGGCCCCGACGGCAGGCGCCTCTCCCTCTACGACGCGACCCGCGCCCATCCCGACGACCGCCTCCCGGAACCCACGGTCCGCGCCCTCGCCGAGGCGAGCCGCCACGCCCATGTCTCCATCACCCAGCCCTGCGCCCACGCCCTGCCGCTGCTCCGCGAGTCCGGCACGACGATCTCGACGGACCTGCACAACTGGGACGGCGAGAACCCGTACCAGGAGGAGTTCGCCCTCGCGGCGGACATCGTCTTCCTGTCCACCACCGCACTGACCGGCACCCCGGAACGCACGATGCGTGCGATCGCCGAGCGGGGCCGGGCCGAGCTGGTCGTCGCCACCGCCGGGGCGGAGGGCGCGTATCTGCTGGCCGACGACGAGGTGACCCACATCCCGACCACCACACCCCGCAGACCGGTCGTCGACTCCAACGGCGCGGGCGACGCCTTCGCCGCCGCCTTCCTCTTCGGCCGGTTGAACGGGGAGTCCCCGCAGCGGTGCGCCCGGTACGGCGCGGTCGCCGGGGCGTACGCGTGCACGGTGCCGTCGACGGAGGTCGATGCGATCGGCCGGGACGAACTCCTCCTGCAGGTCGGGGAGTTGGAGGCCTCGACGGTCGCCACCCCGCACTAGACCGTGGCCGACGAGCCGGTGGCGGATACGCTCGGCCCGGCTCCGTGCGCCGGTGGACGGCCGAGGTAGGCGTCCAGTGCGGCGGCGCCGGTGAGCAGGGCGCGCCCGCGGGCCGAGAGGCGGGCCTGCCAGTCGCGCAGCGTCGATGCGAGCGGCGCGACGCCTCCGGCGGAACGGACCTGGGCGATCAGCGGGGCGATCTGTTCGAGCAGGTGACCGCCCCGTCTGAGCTGGTGGACCAGGAGGGCGTCGCGTACGTCGACCGGGCCGTAGATCCGGTAGCCCGTGCGCGGGTCGCGGCGCGGCTGGACCAGACCGGCGCGCTCCCAGGCGCGCAGGGTGGCCGGGCGGATGCCGAGCCTTCGCGCCAGCGGGCCCACGAACGTGTCGCCGCGTTCCTCCGGTACGGGCCGGAGGTCGCGGAGCGCGGCCTCGACCGCCTGGAGGGTGCGGCGGTCGTCGAGAAGCTGTACGTGACTTTCGTCGATGAGCCGAAGCGCGTCCTCGACGGCGTCACGGTTGACCGCCTGCATGACCGCTGTCGCCGTCTGGTGGCCGTGTCCCGGCACGAGCGCGAGAAACGTGTGCAGGGCTTGAGCGTGCCGGGGCGTGTAGGTGCGGTAGCCGTGTGCGGAGCGTTCGGCGACCGGAAGGATCCCGGCCGCTTCGTAGTTGCGGACCGCCTGCGTCGACAGACCGTGCCCGCGCGCCAGGTCGACCGGCCTGAGCCGACCACTGCTTTGAAGGTTTCGCTTCACTGTCCTGCCGCTGTTCACCAAAAGTTTCAACCGTTGGTTCAACGATAGCGTTGAAGGTATGACTCCTGCTGTCACAGCTGCCGTCCACGCCGTCGACCCCGCTGCCGTCATGAGCTTGCTCCCGACCAGGCCACGGCTGCTCGCCCTGGGTGAGCCCACCCACGGCGAGGACGTTCTGCTCGACGTACGGAACGAGCTCTTCCGTCACCTCGTCGAGCAGGAGGGATACCGGACGATCGCCATCGAGAGCGACTGTCTGATGGGCCTGATCGTCGACGACCACGTCACCTCGGGCACCGGCACCCTCGACGAGGTCATGGAGCGCGGCTTCAGCCATGAGTGGGGCGCCTTCGCGGCCAACCGCGAACTGGTGCGCTGGATGCGCGCGTTCAACGAGGGCCGGCCCGAGTCCGAGCAGGTGCGGTTCGCCGGGTTCGACGGCCCGCTGGAGATCACCGCCGCCGCGAGCCCGCGGCAGGCCCTCACCGCACTCCACACCTACCTCACCGCAAGGGTCGACGACGCCCTCCTTCCCTGCACCGCGGAAACCCTCGGCGAACTGCTCGGCGCCGACGACCGGTGGACCGAACCCGCCGCTATGAGGGACCCGTCCCGGTCCGTGGGGCGGGCCCCCGAAGCCCGGCAACTCCGTCTGCTCGCCGATGACTTGGTGGCCCTGCTCGACACCCGGACACCACACCTGGTCGCCACGTCCACACCGGACGAGTGGCACCGGGCGCGCCTGTACGGACGTACCGCGGTCGGGCTGCTGCGCTACCACTCCGCGATGGCCGACCCATCACCGAGCCGCATGGCGCGACTGGTCGCCCTGCGGGACTCGATGATGGCCGCCAACCTGCTCGCCGCCGCCGAACGGAGCCCGACGCTGGTGAACGCCCACAACGGCCACCTTCAGCGGAACCGGAGCACGATGCGGATGGGCGGCCTGCCGCTGGAGTGGTGGAGCGCCGGTGCGATCGTCGCCGCCCGGATGGGCGAGGAGTACGCCTTCCTGGCCACGGCCCTCGGCACGATCCGCCACCAGGGGGTGGACACCCCGCCCCCGGACACCGTCGAGGGACTGCTGTACGCGCTCCCGCAGGAGCGCTGCCTGGTCGACGCCCGCCGACTGGCCACCGCGCTCGCCGACCCGACGCCCGTCCCTCGTGTGTCCCCTTGGTACGGCTACGCCCCGCTGGACCCCGCACACCTGGCCGGCATCGACGGGATCGTGTTCGTCAAGGACACGGCTTCCGGCAAGGGCGCCTGATGTCGACAGGTCTTAGTGCACGTCGTTCGTAGCCGCGATCTTCTTCCAGGACTTCGGCCGCACCGGGGCCACACCCGCCTTCGTGATCGACGCACTCCGCGCGGCCGGAGCCGCAGGCTTCGTCGGCTGGAACAACCACGTGTCGAAGAGTGCGGAAAGCGACTTCCCCGACACCTGCTCGGCGTAGGCCCGAAAGTCCGCGACAGACGCGTTGCCGTACGCGTGCTCCTTCGGCCACCCCTTCAGAACCGCGAAGAACGCGTCGTCACCGATCTCGTTCCGCAACGCCTGGATGGCCAGCGCACCCCGGTCGTAGACCGGCAGCTCGAACTGGTCCTCCGGACCGGGGTCACCCGGCGCGATCGTCCAGAACGCGTCGTCCGCCGGATGCGAGGCGTAGACGTAGTCGGCGAGTTGCTGCGCCGTGCCCTCGCCCTCGTGCTCGGACCACAGCCACTGCGCGTACCGCGCGAAGCCCTCGTTGATCCAGATGTCCTTCCAGCCCTTCAGCGACACGTCGTCGCCGTACCACTGGTGGGCCAACTCATGCACCACGACAGAGGTGTTGGCGCCGTTCGCGAACTGCTTCTGGCTGTAGTAGACGCGGGTCTGGGTCTCCAGCGCGTACCCGGTGGTCGTGTTCGGCACGTACCCGCCGGCCGTGCTGAAGGGATACGGACCGAAGTAGCCGCTCAGCCAGTCGACGATCTCCCCGGTGCGCTCGACGCTCGCCCGCGCCGCCCCGTCGTTGTCGCCGAGATCCTTGCTGTAGGCGTTGATGACGGGGACGCCGCCGTCCGAGGTGCTGGTCGTGATGTCGAACCTGCCGAGGGCGAGCGTGGCCAGATAGGTGGCCTGCGGCTTGTTCTGGCGCCAGTTGTAGCGGGTCCAGCCGAGTTGTGAACTCGTCGACTGGAGCGTGCCGTTGGAGATGGCCTGGGTGCCGTTCGGCACGGCCACCGACACGTCGTAGGTGGCCTTGTCGCTGGGGTGGTCGTTGCTCGGGAACCACCACCACGCCGACTCGGGCTCGTCCGCCGCGACCGCCCCGTCCGGCGTGCGGTGCCACGTGTTGAAGCCGTACGCGCTCTTCGTCGACGGCACCCCGCTGTAGCGGACCACGACCGTGATCGGCGTGCCCTTCGGCAGCGGGGTCTTCGGGGTGATCTCCAGCTCGTGCTGGCCCGAGGTCGCGAACGTCGCCGCAGCGCCGTTCACCCGCACCTCGCTCACATCCAGCAGGAAGTCGAGGTTGAAGCGGGACAGATCCTGCGTGGTCTTCGCCAGGATCGTCGCCGTGCCCGCCAACTCATCGGTGGTGGGCTGGTATTGAAGCCTGAGGTCGTAGTGCGAGACGTCGTATCCGCCATTGCCGTACGCCGGGTAGTAGGGGTCGCCGATGCCCGGAGCGCCGGGAGAGTAGCTTGCCGCCGACGCCGGGATCGCCAGCATGAGCGAGGCCGCCGCGAGTGCGCCCGGCGCGATGATTCTGCGGTGCACGAGAACTCCAAGTCGTAGGGCTCCACGAGAGGTTCGGAGAGCCGTGGGGGTCCACGAAGGTCGAAGAGCCGTAGGGGTCGGTTCACGAAGTCTGTACGGAGCCTATTCACCCCCTGTGGCCCCGCGCCTGTCCACGGCACCTCCTGTCACACGATCGCCATTCGGCCGTCATGACCCCCGTTGGGCCCCGAGTGCCTCTTCCAGCACGGGAGTTGACCGATGTACCGTCCGCGCATGCCGAAACGCACGCGCTTCACGATCTGGAGATCGCTCGCGACCGCGGGGATCACCGCCCTCCTGGCCGCCTTCCTCACCCCGACAGCGGCCCAGAGCGCCCCGCAGGAGAGCCAACCGGTCTACTCCTACGCGAAGGCCATCCGCGAGGCCGTCTGGGTGGACACCGGACTCGACGGCGACGGTGACGGAAAGACCGACCGGGTCGCCGTCGACATCGTCCGGCCGAGCGAACCCGCCCGCCAGGGCCGCAAAGTCCCCGTCATCATGGACGCCAGCCCCTACTACTCCTGCTGCGGCCGCGGCAACGAGAGCCAGCTGAAGACGTACGACGCGAGCGGCAACGTTGTCCAGATGCCGCTCTTCTACGACAACTACTTCGTGCCCCGCGGCTACGCCTTCGTCGGCGTCGACCTCGCCGGCACCAACCGCTCCGACGGCTGCGTCGACGTCGGCGGCCGCTCCGACGTCCAGTCCGCGAAGGCCGTCGTCGACTGGCTCAACGGACGCGCCAAGGCGTACACGACACGCACCGGAACCGCACGCACCCAAGCGAGTTGGACCAACGGCAAGACCGGAATGATCGGCAAGAGCTGGGACGGCACCATCGCCAACGGCGTCGCCGCCACCGGCGTGCAGGGCCTGAAGACGATCGTCCCGATCAGCGCCATCTCCTCCTGGTACGACTACTACTTCGCCAAGGGCGCCCCGCTCTACGACTCCGGCCCCGACTGGCTCTCCGGCTACGTCGACAGCCCGGACGCGCAGGCCAAGTGCGCCGCCGTCCAGCAGAAGATCGTCGACGGAGCCCCGCGCACCGGCGACTGGACGCCCTTCTGGACCGAACGCGACTACGTCAAGGACGCGAGCAAGGTCAAGGCCAGCGTCTTCCTCGTGCACGGCATGCAGGACCTCAACGTCCGCACGAAGAACTTCGGCCAGTGGTGGGACGCCCTCGCCAAGAACGGCGTCGAGCGCAAGATCTGGCTCTCCCAGACCGGCCACGTCGACCCCTTCGACTACCGTCGCGCCGACTTCGTGGACACCCTGCACCGCTGGTTCGACCACGAACTCCTCGGCTACGACAACGGAATCGACCGCCAGCCGATGGCCGACGTCGAACGCCACCCCGACCAGTGGGTCACGTCCGCGACCTGGCCGCCGAGCGGCGCCGCGACGACCACGCTCCACCCGGCGCAGGGCACCGAGGCGGGCGTTGGGACGCTCGGCCTCCGCACCGGCGCGGGCACCGAGACGTTCACGGACAACCCGCAGGAGAGCGAGACGGATTGGGCAGCCGCGATCGACGAGTCGACGGCGGACAAGGCAGGTTTCGTCACCGGGCCGCTCACGAAGGACCTGCGCCTGTCGGGCTCCTCGAAGGTGACGATCACTGCGACGCCCACGACCTCAACGGCCCATCTGTCGGCCGTACTTGTGGATGTCGGACCCGACATCATCCGGGACTACGCCGACTCCGCCGAGGGCATCACCACGCTCACGAACCGCACCTGCTGGGGCGAGAGCACGGCCGGTGACAGCGCCTGCTTCCTGGCAACCCAGGCCAAGACCAAGGCAGTCGACTACAACGTCGTCAGCCGCGGCTGGGCCGACCTCGGCAACTACGCCTCCGCCACGAAGGGCGTACCGCTCACCCCGGGCAAGGCCTACACCATCACCCTCGACCTGGCGGCGACCGACCACGTCGTCCCGGCCGGACACCGCCTCGCCCTGATCGTCGCGGGCACGGACAAGGACCTCATCGATCCGCCGTCCAGCACCCCGACCCTCACTCTGAACCTGTCGCGCACCTCGGCCCAACTCCCGCTCGTCGGGGGCGCGTCGGCGTTCGCGAAGGCCACGGCGGGCGCTACGACCACCAGCGCACCGGCGGCCACGACACTCGACGGCGTGCGCGCACCGAGCAGGGGCCAGCGGATGCCGTAAGGAGTACCCCGTCCCGGCCCCTCGTCGATGCCGACGTCGGCGGACCCGACACCCTCCCGGTGAAAGTGTGACACTTTAAGGGAAAGTGTCACACTTTCACCGGGCACCCTCCCCGCTCCCGACCAACAGCGCGACCCCTCACCTCGCGCCCGCCTCCACCAGCCCCGCAGCCTCCCGCGCACACCCCCACGCCACAGTGATCCCCGCCCCGCCGTGACCGTAGTTGTGCACCAACACCCGCCCGTCCCGCAGCACTTCACGCTCCAGCCGGACCGAGGGCCGCGCGGGCCGCAAGCCCACCCGGTGTTCCAGTACGCGCGCCATGGCGATCTCCGGCCGGATCGCCGCGCAGCGGGCAATGATCGCCTCGGCCACTGCCGGATCGGGCGTCATCGACCAGGCGTCCTCCTCGGCCGTGCCGCCCAGGATCAGCCCGCCCGGCTGCGGGAAGAAGTACGTGGACGTGTCCGCCGAGTGGCCGACGGACGTCAGCCAGGTCGTGATCCCCGGGTTCTCCACGACGACCAACTGCCCGCGCACCGGCCGCACCGAGCGATCGGGCACGAGGTCCAGGGAGTCCAGCCCCGTGCAGTTGACCACGACGGCCGCCGGCACCTCCGTCAGATCCACCACGGACTGCTCCTCGACGGTCCCGCCCAGCTCCAGGAACCGCCCCCGCAGCCACGGCAGATGGGTCGGCATGTCGATCAGCGGCAACCGCGCCCACAGCCCGCCGCCCGCGTACTCCTCGGCCAGCGCCGGCCGCAGACCCGGCACCCGGGCCGCCCACGGCCCCAGCTCGTCCAGCTGCGTCTCGCCCTGTACACCCTCGACCATGCGTACGCCCGTCTCCTCGGGCCGCGCCGCCAACTCCTCGTACACCGCGAGCGATTGGAGCGCCCACTCACCGACGAGCGCCTCCGGCTCGATCCGGTACGGCCACCACAGCGCGCCCGCGACCGCCGAGGTCGTCAGCTCGACAGGCTCCCGCGTCCACACCCGCACCCGGGCACCGCGCTCCGCCAGCACCACGGCCGTCGTCAACCCGATGACGCCCCCGCCGACCACGATCACATCGCCGTTCACACCGGTCTCCATGCGCGGACGGTAGCGGAATACGCCATGCCGTGCTCACATCGCCCTCGCGCTGGGGATACTCACAGCATGTCTGCCGAATACGCGGCCTTCGGCCTGGCACCGGCGATGCGTGCCGGTGAAGTCCTCGCGGACGGCGGCTACCAGGTGCACCGCGACTTCGTCGACTTCATCGTCGACGGCCGCCCGCTGCTGTTCCAGCTCACCGACCTGGACGCCGTCTCCCCGCTCGCCTCCGACGTCCCGCCCGCGATCTTCACCGCCCAGGTCCGCAGCCTCCTCCTGGAGACGGACGCCCCACTGGAGGGCGGTCGCTACGTCATCTACGGCTGCCCCGAGTGCGAGGACCTCGCCTGTGGTGCCGTCACCGCCGTCATCCAGCGGGACGGCACCGACTTCATCTGGCGCGACTTCGCCTGGCAGACCGACGAACACGCCGACCTGGAGCGCAACGGCTACCACGGCATAGGGCCCTTCCGCTTCGCCGGAGCCGAGTACCGCGCGGCCCTCGACTCCCTCATCGACGGCACCGAGCCCCCGGTCGCCAAACGCCGGGTCCTGCTGATCGGCGCCCGCGTCGCCGTCCTGAACAAGCTCGCCGCCGCGCTGCGCGCCATCGGCATCGGCGCCGACATCACCGGCGACGCGACCCACGTCCCCGCCGACGAACTGCGTGGCTACGGCGCCGTGGCCTTCGGCCGGGCCGTCACTCAGGCCGAACGGGCCGCCGTACAGGCCGCGTTCGACCGCGCGGGCGTCGATGTCGCGTACGTCGACGGCCTCGCCCCCATCGTCCCGCTCCTCGTCGCCCAGATCGAACACGCCCTGGACCGCCGCCCCGCCGAGCAGCACCGCCTGACTCGCCTGGTCGCCGCCGACGGCGAGGCGGGCATCGAGGTCACCTCGCCGTGCCGGGTGCGCGTCACGGCGTACCGTCTCGACCGCCTCTACCGCAGCCACACGCGGGACGTCTTCGACGGCGTCCTGGAACCCGGCAGCCACCGCATCGCGCTGGACGCGAAGGCGGTCAGGGGCGAGTCCTTCGTCGTGGCCCGCACCACGGGGAGTGTGCTGGTGGAGGCGATGGCCCGCTGAAAACCGTGGCGCGAGCGGGGGAAATCCGCGGCGCGGACGGCGAAGGGGACCGATTAGGATCGACGGTCTGATGACTGCCACTCTCGTCGCCAAGAATCTCGCCGCCGGACACGGCGACCGCGCCCTGTTCACCGGGCTCGACCTCGTCGTCGCCCCCGGCGATGTGATCGGCCTTGTCGGTGCCAACGGCGCGGGCAAGTCCACCCTGCTCCGCATGCTCGCCGGCCTGCTCGCACCGGAAGGGGGCGAGTTGCGCCTCTCCCCGCCGACAGCGACCGTAGGACATCTCCCGCAGGAGCCGGAGCGGCGCCCGGGCGAGAGCGTGCGCGAGTTCCTGGCCCGCCGCACGGGAGTCGCCGAGGCGCAACGCACGATGGACGAGGCCACCCAGGCTCTGGTGGACGGCGCACCCGGCGCCGACGACGCGTACTCGTCGAGCCTGGAACGCTGGCTCGACCTCGGCGGCGCGGACCTCGACGAACGGGCCGAGGAGATCGCCGACTCCCTGGGCCTGGCGATCGACCTCGACCAGCCGATGACGTCCCTGTCCGGCGGCCAGGCGGCGAGAGCGGGCCTGGCTTCTCTGTTGCTCTCCCGCTACGACGTCTTTCTCCTCGACGAGCCCACCAACGACCTGGACCTCGACGGCCTGGAGCGCCTCGAACGCTTCGTCTCCGGCCTGCGCGCCGGCACGGTCGTCGTGTCGCACGACCGCGAGTTCCTCACCCGCACGGTCACCAAGGTCCTCGAACTCGACCTGGCCCAGAACCAGATCAACCTCTACGGCGGCGGCTACGAGGCGTACCTGGAGGAGCGGGACGTGGCACGTCGGCACGCCCGCGACGACTTCGAGGAGTACGCCGACAAGCGCTCCGCGCTCCAGGACCGTGCGCAGATGCAGCGCGGCTGGATGGACAAGGGCGTCAAGAACGCCCGCCGCAAGGCGAACAACGACAACGACAAGATCGGCCGCAAGTTCCGCAGCGAGGCGAGCGAGAAGCAGGCGGCGAAGGCGCGGCAGACGCAGCGGATGATCGAACGTCTCGATGTCGTCGACGAGCCCCGCAAGGAGTGGGAGCTGCGGATGGAGATCGCGTCCGCGCCGCGCTCCGGCTCGGTCGTCGCGACACTGCGGGACGCGGAGGTACGGCGCGGCGACTTCAGCTTCGGACCGGTGTCCCTCCAGATCGACTGGGCGGACCGGGTCGCGGTGACCGGCGCGAACGGAGCGGGCAAGTCGACGCTGCTCGGCGCGCTGCTCGGCCGTATCCCGTTGGACGCGGGACATGCGGCGCTCGGCTCGGGTGTCCTGGTGGGCGAGGTCGATCAGGCCCGGCAGTTGTTCCACGGTACGGAGTCCCTGCTCGACGCGTTCTGCGCGGCCGTGCCGGACACGGAGCCGGCCGAAGTCCGCACACTGCTGGCCAAGTTCGGGCTCAAGGCACACCACGTGATGCGTCCGGCGGGGACGCTGTCACCGGGTGAGCGCACGCGCTCTGCGCTGGCGCTGCTTCAGGGGCGCGGGGTGAATCTCCTCGTCCTGGACGAGCCTACGAACCACCTCGACCTGCCTGCCATCGAGCAACTGGAGTCGGCACTGGACGCCTACGAGGGCACGCTGCTGTTGGTGACCCATGATCGGCGGATGCTGGATGCGGTTCAGGTGACTCGGCGGTTGGAGGTGGCGGACGGGAAGGTGACGGAACAGCGGTGACGTCCGGTTGTTCGTTCACTGCGGGTTCGTCGTGGCTGGTCGCGCAGTTCCCCGCGCCCCTTAAGGGGCGCGGTTCGCACCGGAGTTGAGGCGCTCGGCCTCCTTTGCGGCCTGCTCTACCCGGTCCCGATGTTGCGCCCACCAACTCGCGTCGCCCGGAGCCATATTCGTTCCCCCGGCCCGTTGCCCCACCGTCCCGTCGATGATTTCCCGTACGACGTCGGCGTGGCCGGCGTGCCGGGATGTCTCGTACGTCATGTGGACGAGGGTGCGGTGCAGGGTCAGTTGGGCGCCGCCTTCACCGGGCATGCGGCCGACCGCGTCCAGGGGGAGTGCCTCGATCGTCGCGTCCGAGTGCGCGCAGATCCGCCGATAGTCGCCGACGATCTGCTCGCGTGTCTCGTCCGGGGTCGCCCACAGATCCGCGTTCGGCTCGGCGTCCCCCGCGATCCACAACGCCGGCCCGTCGACCGGTCGCCCGAACACCGTCCCGAAGTAGAACGCCTCGACCCCGGCAAGATGCTTGACCAGCCCCAGCAGCGCGTCACGCGAGTCCTGCAGAAAGACGCGCAGGTCGGCTTTGTAGTCCGGTGAGATCATGCCCCCAGTCTGTCGGCGAGACGATCCACGTCCACCAATTTCCGCCGCCCAGCCTCCACACCCCAGGGGCGCGGGGAACTGCGCGACCAGCCACAACGGACCCGCAGCTTCCCCACAACCTGATCGGCGAAGCCGTCAGCGCTTGCCCTTCTTACCCGGGTCCAGCAACCCCGCCTTCCGCAGAGCATCAGCCATCGCACTGTTGCCCGGCGGCGGAGCCGCCTGCCGCGATCCACCACCCTGACCGCCCTGCCGCTGCTGCTGGCGCTGCTGCGGCGGACGCCCACCGCCCTGCTGCCGACGCTCGCCACCCCCACCCTGCTGTCGCCGCTCCCCGCCGGAGGCCACCGCCTCGTCGTCGAGCCGCAACGTCAGCGAGATCCGCTTCCGGGGGATGTCCACGTCGAGGACCTTCACCTTGACGATGTCACCCGGCTTCACCACGTCCCGCGGGTCCTTGACGAACGTCTTCGACAGGGCGGAGACATGCGCCAGACCGTCCTGGTGGACCCCGATGTCGATGAACGCCCCGAACGCGGCGACGTTGGTGACGACGCCCTCCAGAACCATCCCGGGGGCGAGGTCGGAGATCTTCTCGACGCCGTCCTTGAACGTGGCCGTCTTGAACGCGGGCCGCGGGTCGCGCCCCGGCTTCTCCAGCTCCTTGAGGATGTCGGTCACCGTCGGCAGACCGAACGTCTCGTCCACGAACTCCGTCGGCTTCAACGAGCGCAGCACGGACGTGTTGCCGATCAGCGAGGCCACCTCACTGCCCGCCGTCTTCACCATCCGCCGCACCACGGGATACGCCTCGGGGTGCACGCTGGACGAGTCGAGCGGGTCGTCGCCACCCCGGATGCGCAGGAAGCCCGCGCACTGCTCGTACGCCTTCGGGCCCAGCCGCGCCACGTTCTTGAGCTGCGTACGCGATTTGAAGGGACCGTTGGCGTCGCGGTGCGACACGATGTTCTCCGCGAGGCCGGAGGTGATGCCGGAGACGCGGGAAAGCAGCGGCGCGGAGGCCGTGTTGACGTCGACACCGACGCCGTTCACACAGTCCTCGACCACCGCGTCCAGCGAACGGGACAGCTTCACCTCGGACAGGTCGTGCTGGTACTGGCCGACACCGATCGACTTGGGGTCGATCTTCACCAACTCGGCAAGGGGGTCCTGGAGTCGGCGCGCGATGGAGACGGCGCCGCGCAACGACACGTCCATGTCGGGCAGTTCGGCAGAGGCGAACGCGGACGCCGAGTACACGGACGCGCCGGCCTCGGACACCATCACCTTGGTGAGGTTCAACTCCGGGTGCTTGGTGATGAGTTCACCGGCGAGCTTGTCGGTCTCGCGGGACGCCGTGCCGTTGCCGATCGCGATCAGTTCGACCGAGTGCTGCGCGGCGAGGCGGGCCAGCTTGGCGAGGGCGTCGTCCCACTTGTTGGCCGGGACGTGCGGGTAGATCACGTCCGTGGCGACGACCTTGCCGGTCGCGTCGACGACGGCGACCTTCACACCCGTACGGAAACCGGGGTCGAGGCCCAGCGTCGAGCGGGTGCCGGCCGGTGCGGCGAGCAGCAGGTCCCGCAGGTTCGAGGCGAAGACGTTGACGGCCTCGTCCTCGGCCGCCGTACGCAGCCGCAGCCGCAGGTCGATGCCGAGGTGCACGAGAATGCGGGTGCGCCAGGCCCAGCGGACCGTGTCCTGAAGCCACTTGTCGCCGGGACGGCCCCGGTCGAGGATCTGGAAGCGGTGGGCGACCATCCCCTCGTAGGAGGAAGGCCCCTCGGTGTCCTCCTCGGGCTCCAGGACGAGGTCGAGGACGTCCTCCTTCTCGCCGCGCAGCATCGCGAGGATGCGGTGTGAGGGCAGCGCGGTGAACGGCTCCGAGAAGTCGAAGTAGTCGGCGAACTTGGCGCCCGCCTCCTCCTTGCCGTCGCGCACCTTCGCGGCGAGGCGCCCGCGCCCCCACATCCGCTCGCGCAGCTCGCCGATCAGGTCGGCGTCCTCCGAGAACCGCTCGGTGAGGATCGCCCGGGCGCCGTCGAGCGCGGCCTGCGGATCGGCGACACCCTTGTCGGCGTCGACGAACGCGGCGGCCGCGGCCAGCGGTTCCACGGACGGGTCGCCCAACAGGCCCTCCGCGAGCGGCTCCAGGCCGGCCTCGCGCGCGATCTGGGCCTTCGTCCGCCGCTTGGGCTTGTAGGGCAGATAGATGTCCTCAAGGCGCGCCTTGGTCTCGGCGGCCCGGATCTGCGCCTCCAGCTCCTCGGTGAGCTTGCCCTGCTCGCGCACCGATTCGAGGATCGCGGTCCGCCGCTCCTCCAACTCCCGCAGATAGCGCAGCCGTTCCTCGAGCGTGCGCAGCTGCGCGTCGTCGAGCATCTCGGTCGCTTCCTTGCGGTAGCGGGCGATGAAGGGCACCGTCGAACCGCCGTCGAGCAGCTCGACGGCAGCCTTCACCTGCCGCTCCCGTACGCCGAGCTCCTCGGCGATCCTGCCTTCGATGGACCCTACGAGGGGTGTCGTCACGCCCGTACCGCCTTCTCCACTGAGGTTGCGCGGCAATTGTGGCAGGTGACACCGACAACCGGGGATCAGGGCGCTGTCCTGCGGGTCCGCCGGCTACCGCTTCCCGAGCAGATTCCGCGGAAACGCCCCGGCCGCGAGCGCGAGCCGCGCGAACCCGGTCCCCAGCTCGGTCAGACGTACGACCCCTTCGGCGCCCAGGTGCTCGTACGGTGCCCGGTCCAGCCGGTCCGTCTCCGCCTCGATCTCGGCGCGCAGCGCGACGCCCGCCTCCGTCAGCTCGCCGTCCCCGTCGAGCAGCCCGCGCTCCCGCAGTCGCCCCGAAGCGGCGTCCCACTCCTCCTGGTTCCACCCGCGCGTGCCGAACACCCACTTCGGGCTCATGCCCTTGCCGGTCGCGGTGTGGGTGACCACGGCCTCCAGGCCGTCGAGCCCGGCGGACATCAGGACGGCCAGGTGACCGTCACCCCGGTGCTCGCGCAGCAGCGTGGCCGCGTGGAAGTAGGCCAGGTGCGGCTCCTCGGGGACCGGCAGATCGGCGTGGGCGGCGTACAGCGGCCGGGCGGGGCGCGCACACGCCTCGGCGGCCCGCAGCGCCAGCCGCGCCGCCTCCGCCATCTCCTCCGACTCCACCACGGCATCGTCCAACAGGCGCCGCAGGGTCGCGTCGACGGCACGCGTGCGTGCGTGCAGGACCTGCTCCGGGGAGGCGATCTCCCACACGGCGGGCACATGCCGGGCCACGAGGTCGTACTTGTAGTTGTAGAAGGTCGCCGTCACCGTGCCGGGCCCGACCGGCCCCATCGCCGCCGCCCGCACGGCGAAGTTGATGGCCTGGGAGTCCTTGACCCCGAGGGCCGTCAGTTCCCTCCCCAGGTCGGGGGAGAAGTAGAGCGTGGAGTGCAGGGAGTTGAGCGCGTTGTAGCAGCGGCGTCCGGCACGGGGATCGACGGCGGCAGTAGTCATG
Source organism: Streptomyces prunicolor (assembly GCF_045162825.1). Taxonomy (NCBI): domain Bacteria; kingdom Bacillati; phylum Actinomycetota; class Actinomycetes; order Kitasatosporales; family Streptomycetaceae; genus Streptomyces; species Streptomyces prunicolor. The sequence continues at coordinate 9,442,052 of NZ_CP108676.1, forward strand.
ACGGTCACGTTACCGACTGGTTGGTACGGGCTCCAGGGGTGGGCGTCGGATGGGCGGGAAAGGCGGGGTGCCGTCATTGCGGTGATCGTGCGCAGCGAACAGCCGCTTCATCCTGAACCAGCAGAAGAAGCCCCTTACGCAGTCCAGGTGAAGTGCGGCGCCCGGCGCTCCAGGAACGCGGTGACGCCCTCCGCGGTGTCACCGCTGCCGCGCATCTGCTCGGCCCAGTAACCGCCCCTGTCCGTACGGCCGTTGGCGAACTCCTTCGCCGCGGCCTGCGTCAACTGTGAGCGGGAGACCAGGACCCGGGTGAACTCCGCGACCCGCTTGGCGAGTTCGCCCTCGGGCAGCAGTTCGTCGAGGAAACCGGTGCGCAGCGCCCGCTCCGCGTCGATCAACTCACCGGAGAACAGCAGGTACTTGGCGGCACCCGGCCCCACCAGCGACACCAATCGCCTGGTCGCGGACGCCGGATACACGATCCCGAGCTTCGCCGGAGTCACCCCGAACAGCGCGCCCTCCTCCGCGAACCGCAGATCACAGGCCGCCGCCAACTGCGCCCCGCCGCCCACACAATGACCCCGGATCGCCGCCAGCGTCGGCTTTGGGAACGCGGCCAGCGCCTCCTCCGCGCGCACCGCGAGCCCCTGCGCCTCATCCGCCGACTCCCGCAGCGTGGAGATGTCGGCCCCGGCACAGAACGTCCCGCCCTCGCCGGTCAGCACGAGCGCCCGTACGCCCGGATCGGCGGCCAGGGTGTCGAGCAGTGGCGGCAGTGCGCGCCACATCTCGGCGGTCATCGCGTTGCGCTTGCCGGGGTGGTGGACGGTGACGGTGGCGACCGCGTCGGTGACGCCGTGCAGCAGGCGGGGCTCCATGCGCCGGATGCTACGGACAAGCCGAAGTGTTCGCGAAGTCGGCACCAGGGGAACAGGGGCGATCCCACTGTCGACCGGGCCGTGCGGCAACGATCGGAAAGCGTCCGATAACTGCTGACTTCTGTTCAGTCGTCCGGGGTGGCGCGGGTCGTTGCCAACACTCGTGGTGTGGTGACAATCGAGCGCAAGGGTGGCGACCGGACGATGGAGAACCACGGGCGTGGGTCAGGCCCACGCCCAGAAGGCGGCAGGGACGATCCCCCGGATCCCCTCCCGGCCCCTGCCCCGCCGGATCCGCTGCCGTACGAGGGAGTCTGGCGGTTCACCGCCTCCGCCGTCGACGCCTCCGTCCCGCAGGCGCGACACGCCGTACGGGACCTGCTCTTCCGGCAGGGCGTGCCCCTGTCGGACGACCTGCTGCAGGGGCTGTTGCTGATCGTCTCCGAGCTGGTCACCAACGTGGTCCGGCACGCGGTGCTGCTGTCGCCGACCCTCGCCGTGGAGATCGCCGTGGGTGCCGAGTGGGTGCGGGTGTCCGTCGAGGACAACCACCCCTACCGCCCGACCGCCCTGGTGGCCGACCACGACGAGACCGGCGGCCGGGGCCTGCTCCTGGTGCGCGAGGTGACCCGGGAGGCGGGCGGCGTCTGCGATGTCGAGCACACGGCGAGCGGCGGCAAGGTGATCTGGGCCGCCCTGCCGCTCAAGCCCGCGCAGGTGCCGTAGCGGAGGAGGTCACCAGCCTGCGGACGGGCCCGTCAGCTCCCTGACCGCCGGACGGGCCGCGTCCAGCACCGTCATGAACCAGGACGAGAAGGTGTCCTTCGCGTGCCGCTCCGTCAGCTCGGCGGGGGTCACGAACGCGGTCGTGCCCACCTCCTCCGGGTCCGGCCGCAGCGGGGACTGCACCATGCCGACGAAGAGGTGGTTGTACTCCTGCTCCACCAGGCCCGAGTCCGGGTCCGGGTGGTTGTAGCGCACCGTGCCCGCCTCGGCGAGCAGCGACGGGGAGACCCCCAGCTCCTCGTACGTCCGCCGGGCCGCCGCAGCGAAGGGCGCCTCGCCGGGGTAGGGGTGACCGCAGCAGGTGTTGGACCACACACCGGGGGAGTGGTACTTGCCGAGCGCCCGCTGCTGGAGCAGCAGTCGGCCCTGCTCGTCGAAGAGGAAGACGGAGAAGGCGCGGTGCAACTGCCCCGGCGGCTGATGGGCGGCGAGCTTCTCCGCGGTACCGATCGTCACGCCGTTCTCGTCGACCAGTTCGAGCAAGATCGCTTCAGCGGTGCCGTTCGACGAGCTGTGCGTCGCGGTGGCAGGTGTGATCGGCATACCCATCCTTCACTTCGGTCTACGGGCCAAGTCTGCCGTACGAATCCGGCACTCCCGGCAGTTCATCGTGCCCGGCGCGGCGACGGCGGAACCGCCCGGGGGTGGGGTCGCGCGAGTGTGGACATGAGTGTGCGCCGGACGGTTGCGTTCCGTCCGACCTGGTCGGTTTCCCTCAGATTCCGTCGGCTTCCGTCAGCCGTCCCGGCTTCCGGCAGTCGTCGGTCCTCAGTCCTCAGTCCTCAGTGACAGAGCTTCGCCTCGTGCTCCGCGTGACCGCGGGGCTCCAGCTGGAAGGTGCAGTGCTCGACGTCGAAGTGGTCGCCGAGGCAGCCCTGGAGTTCGTGGAGCATCTTCTCGTTGCCGATGGCGTTGAGCACGTCCGTGCGGACGACCACGTGCGCGGAGAGCACCGGCATGCCCGAGGTGATCGTCCAGGCGTGCAGATCGTGGACGTCCTCGACCCCGTCCAGGCCCAGGATGTGGGCGCGCACGTCCTGCATGTCGACGTCCTTGGGGGCCGACTCCAGCAGTACCTCCAGGGTCTCGCGCAGCAGCTTCAGGGTGCGCGGCACGATCATCAGGCCGATGGCGAGCGAGGCGATCGGGTCGGCCGCCTGCCAGCCCGTGGTCAGGATCACCACGGCCGCGATGATCACCGCCAGGGAGCCCAGCGCGTCCGCGGCCACCTCCAGGAACGCGCCCCGCACGTTCAGGCTCTCCTTCTGGCCGCGCACCAGCAGCGTGAGGGAGATCATGTTCGCGACCAGGCCGATCAGACCGAACACGATGGTCAGCCCGCCCTCGGTGTCGGCCGGCGTGACGAACCGCTGGATCGCCTCGTACAGGACGTAGCCGCCGACGCCGAGCAGCAGCAGACAGTTGGCGAGCGCGGCGAGGATCTCCGCGCGGGCGTAGCCGAAGGTGCGGTTGCCGGTCGCCGGGCGGTTCGCGAAGCTGATCGCGAGCAGTGCCATGCCGAGGCCCAGCGCGTCCGTCGCCATGTGGGCCGCGTCCGCGATGAGCGCGAGGGAGTCCGCGAGCAGTCCGCCGACGACCTCGACCACCATCACGGTGATCGTGATCCCCAGCGCGACCCGCAGCCTGCCCCGGTACGCGGCCGCAGCCGTGCCGGTGACGGGAGCGCCGTGCGAGTGCCCGTGGTCGTGCCCTGCCCCCATGAAACGCCGCCCTCCTGATGACTACCCGGAACCCCAGTGAACTACGGGTGGGGGGTATCGGGCAACGCGGCACTGAACACCGTTGTCATGTGCCCTGACCTGCGCAAACAAATCGCAGGTCAGGGCAGCCTAAGTTCACCGGATGTGGTGCAGTCGCCACCCCTGCCACGCCGACTCGACCATCTCCCGCACCCCGCGCCGAGCCGTCCACCCCAGCTCCACGGCGGCCCGCTCGGCGGAGGCCACCGCGCGCGGCGCGTCCCCGGGGCGCCGTGCCTCGACCACGGCCGGCCGCCGGTCCCCGGTGACCTCGCCGATCACCGTGACCAGCTCACGGACCGAAACCCCTTGCCCGCGGCCGATGTTGACCGTCAGATCGCCGCTCGCGTTACCGTCGGACAGCCGCCGGGCCGCCGACAGGTGCGCCTCGGCGAGGTCGGCGACATGAATGTAGTCGCGGATGCAGGTGCCGTCCGGGGTCGGATAGTCGTCGCCGAAGATCCGCGGGGCCTCGTCGCGGGTGAGCCGGTCGAAGACCATGGGGACGATGTTGAAGACCCCGGTGTCGGCCAGCTCCGGCGCCGCCGCGCCTGCCACGTTGAAGTAGCGCAGGCACACGGTGTCGATGCCGTGCGCCGCGCCCGCCGCCCGGACCAGCCACTCGCCGGTGAGCTTGGTCTCGCCGTACGGGTTCACCGGCGCGCACGGGGTGTCCTCCGTGATCAGGTCGACGCCCGGATCGCCGTAGACCGCAGCCGAGGACGAGAACACGAACCGTTCGATGCCCGCGCCGGCGACCGCGTCCAGGAGGGTCGCGAGGCCGCCCACGTTCTCCCGGTAGTAGTACGTCGGCTGCGCCACGGACTCGGCGACCTGCTTGCGCGCCGCGAGGTGCACGACCCCCGTCACCCCGTGCTCGGCGAACACCCGCTTCAGCAGGTCGCCGTCGAGTGCGGAGCCGTTGACGAGCGGGACGTCCGCCGGGAGGCGCGCGGGGTTTCCCGCCGAGAGGTCGTCGAGGGCGACGACACGCTCTCCGGCGTCCGCCATCGCCCGTGCCACATGGGCCCCGATGTATCCGGCTCCGCCGGTGATCAGCCAGGTCATGGGCATTCACCCTATGTCGATGCGGAGAGGGCCTCCGCAATGTCCCGCGATGCCCGGTCTGACGGGTGCGGTTTGTCGGGCGGGCCCCGAATCCCCGATGATGATCTCGGCGGAGGCGCCTGCAGACCGTGTTGATCAGCCCATGAACGGCCGGTGAACACGGGCTTGAGAGCATCCGATAGCCTCTGCCGACATGCCGCCCGGGTGCCACCCGAAGGGCGCCACCACCATGTACATGACCGGCGCCCGAGCGCCGGACCCAGGGAGTGAGTTCGGTTGCCGACCGCCATCCTCACCGGTCAGCCGGTCCCCGGATCGTCGATCGAGACCGATCTGCGGTCGCTCGGCTTCGATGTCCGGACCGCCGCCGACACCACCGAGGCGGAGACGCTCCTCGCGGCGGTCCCCGGTGACCAGCGGGTCGCCGTCGTGGACGCCCGCTTCGTGGGCCACCCGCACGCCCTGCGCCTGGGCCTCACCGACCCCCGCTTCCCGCTCGCCGCAGTACCGGGCGCGGTCACCGCGCAGCCGGCCGGCCGCCAGGCGCTGACCCGCGCGGTCGCCCGCGAACACTCGGCCGGCGGCGGCACGACCCTCCTCGACAACCTCGCCGACCGCGTCGTCACCGCCCTGGACACCGACGGCTGCGACGTGCACCGCCCCGAGCTGGGCAGCCTCGTCGCCACCGTCCCCACCGACCCGCAGGCCCGCAACGAGGCACGGCAGGCCGTCGTCGCCGTCGACGACGAGGCCGTACGGCTGAAGTCGGCCGTGAAGTCCCGCGACGGCTTCTTCACCACCCACTTCATCAGCCCGTACTCCCGCTACATCGCGCGCTGGTGCGCCCGCCGCGGCCTCACCCCGAACCAGGTCACCACCGCCTCGCTGCTCACCGCCCTGATCGCGGCGGGCTGCGCGGCCACCGGCACCCGCGCCGGATACGTCGCGGCCGGCGTCCTGCTCCTCTGCTCCTTCGTCCTCGACTGCGTCGACGGACAGATCGCCCGCTACGCCCTCCAGTACTCCACGCTCGGCGCCTGGCTGGACGCCACCTTCGACCGCGCCAAGGAGTACGCCTACTACGCCGGCCTCGCGCTGGGCGCGGCCCGCGGCGGCGACGACGTGTGGGCGCTCGCGCTCGGCGCGATGATCCTGCAGACCTGCCGGCACGTCGTGGACTTCTCCTTCAACGAGGCCAACCACGACGCCACCGCCAACACCAGCCCCACCGCCGCCCTCTCCGACAAGCTCGACAGCGTCGGCTGGACGGTCTGGCTGCGCCGGATGATAGTGCTGCCCATCGGCGAACGATGGGCGATGATCGCCGTCCTCACGGCCGCGACGACCCCCCGCATCACCTTCTACGCCCTCCTCGTCGGCTGCGCCTTCGCGGCGACGTACACCACGGCGGGCCGGGTGCTGCGCTCGCTGACGCGGAAGGCGACGCGGACGGACCGGGCGGCGCGGGCGCTGGCGGATCTGGCGGACAGCGGGCCGCTGACCGAACTGCTGGTGCGCCCGGGGAAGACGTACGCGCGCGTGGCGGTCGTCGCTGCCGCCCTCGGTGCCGTCCTGGTGACGGGTTCGGCGCTTCTCTGGGGTGCCGGTTGGCAGAACGTCGTGTGTGCCGTCGTCTACGTCCTCTTCTCCGCGGCGGCTGTCGGCCGCCCCCTCAAGGGCACCCTCGACTGGCTGGTCCCCCCGCTCTTCCGGGCGGCGGAATACTGCACCGTCCTCATCCTCGCGGCTAAAGCGGAGGTAAACGGAGCACTTCCGGCGGCTTTCGGCCTGGTGGCCGCCGTCGCCTACCATCACTACGACACGGTGTACCGCATCCGCGGCAACGCCGGGGCGTCCCCGGCCTGGCTGGTGCGCGCCATCGGGGGGCACGAGGGGCGGACGCTGCTCGTCACCGTTCTCGCCGCCGTACTCACCGCGTCGCAGTTCACGGTCGCGCTCACGGTCCTCGCCGTGGCCGTGGCCCTGCTGGTGCTCGTCGAGAGCATCCGGTTCTGGGTGTCCGCAGGGGCGCCCGCCGTACACGATGAAGGAGAACCCGCATGATCGGCCTCGTGCTGGCGGCCGGCGCCGGACGGCGTCTGCGCCCCTACACCGACAGCCTTCCCAAGGCTCTGGTGCCGGTGGGGCCCGCGGGCATAGAGGGCGAACCGACGGTCCTGGACCTCACCCTCGGCAACTTCGCCGAGATCGGTCTGACCGAGGTCGCGATCATCGTCGGCTACCGCAAGGAAGCCGTGTACGAGCGCAAGGCGGCCCTTGAGGCGAAGTACGGCCTCAAGCTCACCCTCATCGACAACGACAAGGCCGAGGAGTGGAACAACGCCTACTCCCTGTGGTGCGGACGTGACGCCCTCAAGGACGGCGTGATCCTCGCCAACGGCGACACCGTCCACCCGGTCTCCGTCGAGCACACGCTGCTCGCGGCCCGTGGCGAGGGCAAGAAGATCATCCTCGCGCTGGACACCGTCAAGTCCCTCGCGGACGAGGAGATGAAGGTCGTCGTCGACCCCGCCAAGGGCATGACGAAGATCACCAAGCTGATGGACCCCGCCGAGGCCACCGGCGAGTACATCGGCGTCACCCTCATCGAGGGCGACGCCATGGCCGAGCTGGCCGACGCGCTCAAGACCGTGTGGGAGACCGACCCGCAGCAGTTCTACGAGCACGGCTACCAGGAACTGGTGAACCGCGGCTTCCGGATCGACGTGGCCCCGATCGGCGACGTCAAGTGGGTCGAGATCGACAACCACGAAGATCTGGCCAAGGGACGTGAGATCGCGTGCCTGTACTGACCCGGCTGATCCCCTCGCCCGTCGTCGTGGACATCCGCCCGGGTGCCCTCGACGACCTGGCCGGCGTCCTCGCCGACGAACGCATCTCGCACTCGGGCAAGCTCGCGATCGCCGTCAGCGGCGGCTCCGGTGCCCGGCTGCGCGCCCGCCTGGAGCCGAGCCTGCCCGGCGCCACCTGGTACGAGGTCGGCGGCGGCACCCTCGACGACGCGATCCAGCTGGCCGGCGACATGAAGGCCGGTCACTACGACGCGGTCGTGGGCCTCGGCGGCGGCAAGATCATCGACTGCGCCAAGTTCGCCGCGGCACGCATCGGCCTGCCCCTGGTCGCCGTACCGACGAACCTCGCGCACGACGGCCTGTGTTCGCCGGTCGCCACCCTCGACAACGACGCGGGCCGCGGCTCCTACGGCGTGCCCAACCCGATCGCGGTCGTCATCGACCTGGACGTGATCCGCGAAGCGCCGGTCCGCTTCGTGCGGGCGGGCATCGGGGACGCGATCTCCAACATCTCCGCGATCGCGGACTGGGAGCTCGCCAACCGCGTCAAGGGCGAGAAGATCGACGGTCTCGCCGCGGCCATGGCCCGGCAGGCGGGCGAGGCCGTGCTGCGGCACCCGGGTGGGGTCGGCGACAACGCCTTCCTCCAGGTGCTCGCCGAGGCACTGGTCCTCACCGGTATCGCCATGTCGATCTCCGGTGACTCCCGCCCGGCCTCCGGCGCCTGCCACGAGATCAACCACGCCTTCGACCTGCTCTTCCCCAAACGCGCGGCCGCCCACGGCGAGCAGTGCGGACTGGGCGCGGCCTTCGCGATGTACCTGCGCGGAGCCCACGAGGAATCGGCGTACATGGCCGAGGTACTGCGTCGGCACGGACTGCCCGTGCTGCCGGAGGAGATCGGCTTCACCGTGGACGAGTTCGTCCGCGCCGTGGAGTTCGCTCCGGAGACCCGCCCCGGCCGCTACACCATCCTCGAACACCTCGACCTGAAAACCGACCAGATCAAGGACATCTACGCCGACTATGTCAAGGCCATCGGTAGCTGAACTCCGTCCCGTCGTCCACCCCGCAGGGGTGAAGGACCGGCGCAGCGGTGAGCACTGGATGGGACGCCTCTACATGCGTGAGGTGTCCCTGCGGGTGGACCGCTACCTGGTGAACACCAGGGTCTCGCCCAACCAGCTCACCTATCTGATGACCGTCTTCGGCGTGCTCGCCGCCCCGGCGCTGCTGGTGCCGGGGATCACGGGCGCCGTCCTCGGCGTGGTGTGCGTCCAGATGTATCTGCTGCTGGACTGCGTCGACGGCGAGATCGCCCGCTGGCGCAAGCAGTACTCCCTTGCCGGGGTCTACCTCGACCGGGTCGGCGCCTATCTCACCGACGCCGCCGTGCTCGTCGGCTTCGGGCTGCGCGCCGCCGACCTGTTCGGCAGCGGGCGTATCGACTGGCTGTGGGCCTTCCTCGGGACGCTGGCCGCGCTCGGCGCGATCCTCATCAAGGCCGAGACCGACCTGGTCGGGGTCGCCCGCCACCAGACCGGCAAGGCACCGGTCCAGGAGTCCGCCGCCGAGATGCGGTCCTCCGGGATGGCGCTGGCCCGCCGGGCCGCCGCCGCCTTCAAGTTCCACCGGCTCATCCTCGGCATCGAGGCGTCCCTGCTGATCCTGGTCCTGGCGATCGTGGACCAGATGCGCGGCGACCTGTTCTACTCACGGCTCGGCGTCGCCGTCCTCGCCGGCATCGCGCTGCTCCAGACCCTGCTGCACCTGGTGTCGATCCTCGCGTCGAGCAGGCTGAAGTGAACGGCATGAAGGTCGGCGCGGTGATCATCACCATGGGCAACCGCCCCGATGAACTACGGGCGTTGCTCGACTCGGTCGCCAAGCAGGACGGCGACCGGGTCGAGGCGGTCGTCGTCGGCAACGGCTCGCCCGTCCCGGACGTCCCCGCGGGCGTCCGGACCGTCGAACTGCCCGAGAACCTGGGCATCCCCGGCGGCCGCAACATCGGCCTGGACGCCTTCGGCCCGGGCGGTCGCGATGTCGACATAGTGATGTTCCTCGACGACGACGGGCTCCTCGCCCAGCACGACACCGCCGAGCTGTGCCGGCAGGCCTTCGCCGCCGACCCCGAACTCGGCATCATCAGCTTCCGCATCGCCGACCCGGAGACCGGTGTCACCCAGCGCCGCCACGTCCCGCGACTGCGGGCCTCCGACCCGATGCGCTCCTCCCGGGTCACCACCTTCCTCGGCGGCGCCAACGCCGTGCGCACGAAGGTCTTCGCCGAGGTCGGCGGACTCCCGGACGAGTTCTTCTACGCCCACGAGGAGACCGACCTCGCCTGGCGGGCCCTGGACGCGGGCTGGATGATCGACTACCGGTCGGACATGGTCCTGTACCACCCGACGACCGCCCCCTCGCGGCACGCGGTCTACCACCGCATGGTCGCCCGCAACCGGGTCTGGCTGGCCCGCCGCAACCTCCCCGCGCCCCTCGTCCCGGTCTACCTCGGGGTATGGCTGCTGCTCACCCTCCTGCGCCGGCCCTCGCGCCCGGCCCTGCAAGCCTGGTTCGGCGGCTTCAAGGAGGGCTGGACCACTCCGTGCGGACCGCGCCGGCCCATGCGGTGGCGTACGGTGTGGCGCCTGACGCGACTGGGCCGTCCTCCGGTCATCTGACAGGCTCGGGACGCGCGGCCGACCCCTCGAAACGTATCCGGCGGCGGATACGTGTCAGTTCCTGTAGCACAATTCCGTAAGACGAACGCAAGACAGTCGTAAGACGAATCCGAAAATGAAGGCATCCACCCTTGAGTGAGACAACGCATGACGGCGGAGTCGCGGTGAGCCCGCGTCCGTCGCCCGACGAAGGCCTCACGGCGGCGCAGCTGTCCGCCAAGTACGGGCTGACGGTGAGCGGTGCCCGTCCCGGACTCGCCGAGTACATCCGCCAGTTGTGGGGACGCCGGCACTTCATCCTGGCCTTCTCCCAGGCGAAGCTGACGGCCCAGTACAGCCAGGCGAAGCTCGGCCAGCTCTGGCAGGTGGCCACACCGCTGTTGAACGCGGCCGTGTACTTCTTCATCTTCGGCGTCATCCTGAAGGCCAGCAAGGGCATGTCCCGGGACGTGTACATCCCGTTCCTGGTCACGGGCGTGTTCGTGTTCACCTTCACGCAGAGCTCGATCATGGCGGGCGTCCGCGCGATCTCCGGCAACCTCGGCCTGGTGCGCGCTCTGCACTTCCCGCGCGCCTCGCTGCCGATCTCCTTTGCGCTCCAGCAGCTCCAGCAGCTGCTGTTCTCGATGATCGTGCTGTTCATCATCGTCGTGGGCTTCGGCAGCTACCCCAGCCTGTCCTGGCTGCTGATCCTCCCGGTCCTGGTGCTCCAGTTCCTCTTCAACACCGGGCTCGCGCTGATCGTGGCGCGGATGGGCGCCAAGACCCCGGACCTCGCCCAGCTGATGCCGTTCATGCTGCGCACCTGGATGTACGCGTCGGGCGTCATGTTCTCCATCAGCACGATGATGGAGGGCCGCTCCGAGGTGTTCGTCCGCTTCCTGCAGGTGAACCCGGCCGCCATCTACATGGACCTGATGCGCTTCGCGCTCATCGACGGCTACGGCGCGTCGAACCTGCCGCCGCACGTGTGGGCCATCGCCGCCTTCTGGGCCGTGGTCCTGTTCGTCGGCGGCTTCGTGTACTTCTGGCAGGCGGAGGAGAGGTACGGCCGTGGCTGAGCAGAACCCTGAGCAGACCCCGAGGGACCTGGTCCCCACCGTCATCGCGGACGAGCTGCACATCGTCTACCGCGTGCACGGCGCCAAGACCGGCAAGGGGAGCGCCACCTCCGCCCTCAGCCGCATAGTCAAGCGCGGCGAGGAGCGCGGGGTGCGCAAGGTGCACGCCGTCAAGGGCGTCTCCTTCGTCGCCTACCGCGGCGAGGCCGTCGGTCTGATCGGCTCGAACGGCTCCGGCAAGTCGACCCTGCTGCGTGCCATCGCGGGCCTCCTCCCGGCCGAGAAGGGCCGGGTCTACACCAACGGCCAGCCCTCGCTGCTGGGCGTGAACGCGGCCCTGATGAACGACCTCACCGGCGAGCGCAACGTCATCCTGGGCGGCCTCGCCATGGGCATGTCCCGCGAGCAGGTCAGGGAGCGCTACCAGGAGATCGTCGACTTCTCCGGCATCAACGAGAAGGGCGACTTCATCACCCTCCCGATGCGCACCTACTCCTCCGGCATGGCGGCCCGGCTGCGCTTCTCCATCGCCGCCGCCAAGGACCACGACGTCCTGATGATCGACGAGGCGCTCGCCACCGGCGACCGCAAGTTCCAGGTCCGCTCCGAGGAGCGCATCCGCGAACTGCGCAAGTCCGCGGGCACGGTGTTTCTCGTCAGTCACAACAACAAGTCGATCCGCGACACCTGCGACCGCGTGCTGTGGCTGGAACGCGGCGAACTGCGGATGGACGGCCCGACCGACGAGGTCCTCAAGGAGTACGAGAAGTTCACGGGCAAGTAGTCCACTCGCCTACGGGCGCAAAAGCCCAGAACGCTTCCCCGGGCCCCGCCGGAACTGCTCCGGCGGGGCTCCGCGTCTGCAAAGGAAACGTCAACTCGGCCCGGCCCAAGGAATCTTGAGGCCAATCGGTGTGTTGTTGTGATGTGCAGGACACCCCGAGGAACCGCGCTGCGTTGTACAACGTAAGCTGTACCGGTGCCGAATAGCGGCAAGTGGGGCGATAATGCGCGACACCCTTCTGCGGGTAGGCCTGCGTTTAACCGTGCGGACGACTGGGCGGCGTGTCCGAAATAGTGTGTATTGGGTCGGCAGTGTAGAACGGGAGATGTGACGGCAATGGCTACGGAAACTCCCCAGCTCACCGAAGCATGCGCCGTCCCCGCCCCTGGCAGTGAGCGGTGACGGGAACCGGCTCCGCCGCCACCGGTGATCCGGAGCGCGGCACACTGGACAAGGCCGCGGGTGAGAACTTCCCCGTGGCGCCTTTCTTCCTGCCCAAGGCCTGGCGCACCGATCTCATGGCGGTGTACGGATTCGCCCGCCTCGTCGACGACATCGGAGACGGCGATCTGGCCCCCGGCGGCGCCGACGCCCGCCTCCTCGGCGTGTCACCGGAGGACGCCGAGGACCGCCTGCTCCTCCTCGACGCCTTCGAGGCCGACCTGCACCGCGTCTTCGACGGCACCCCGAGCCACCCGCTGCTGCGCCGCCTCCAGCCCACCGTCCGCCGGTGCGCGCTGACCCCCGAGCCCTTCCTCGGCCTGATCGCCGCGAACCGCCAGGACCAGCTCGTCACGCGCTACGAGACCTACGACGATCTCGTCGCCTACTGCGAACTGTCCGCGAACCCGGTCGGCCGCCTGGTCCTCGGCGTCACCGGCACCGAGACCCCCGAGCGGGTCCGGCACTCCGACGCGATCTGTACCGCACTTCAGATCGTCGAACACCTGCAGGACGTCGCCGAGGACCTCGGCCGCGACCGCATCTACCTGCCCGCCCAGGACATGAAGCGCTTTCACGCCCAGGAAGCGGATCTCGCCACGCCCTCCGCGGGCGCATCGGTGCGCGCGCTGGTTGCATACGAAGCAGAACGCGCCCGCGATCTCCTGAATGAAGGCGCCCCCTTGGTGGGTAGCGTCCACGGCAGGTTGAGGCTGCTGCTCGCGGGGTTCGTGGCGGGGGGAAGAGCGGCGATCCGAGCGATCGTCGCCGCTGAATACGACGTACTTCCCGGCCCGCCCAAACCCGGCAAGATCCAGTTGCTGCGTGAGGTGGGCGTGACTCTGCGAGGAGAGGGGTGATCCGCAGCGTGGAGTCTGCACCGCACATGTCCGCACCGGTACTCGCCGCCTACAGCTACTGCGAGGCCGTCACCGGTCAGCAGGCACGTAACTTCGCGTACGGCATCAGACTGCTGCCTACGCCCAAGCGCCGCGCCATGTCGGCGCTGTACGCGTTCTCCCGACGCGTCGACGACATCGGCGACGGCACCCTGCCGACCGAGGTCAAGTCGTCGCGTCTGGAGGACACCCGGGCGCTGCTGACCCGGGTTCGCGAAGGCAAGGTCGAGGAGGACGACACCGACCCGGTCGCGGTCGCCCTCGCCCACACGGCCGAGGCCTTCCCGGTCCCGCTCGACGGCCTGGACGAGCTGATCGACGGCGTCCTGAAGGACGTACAGGGCGAGACCTACGAGACCTGGGACGACCTGAAGGTTTACTGCCGGTGTGTCGCGGGCGCGATCGGACGGCTCTCGCTCGGCGTGTTCGGCACCGAGCCGGGGGCGCGCGGAGTCGAGCGCGCCTCGGAGTACGCCGACACGCTGGGGCTCGCGCTCCAGCTCACCAACATCCTGCGGGACGTCCGCGAGGACGCCGAGGACGGCCGTACCTATCTGCCCGCCGACGACCTCGCGAAATTCGGATGCTCGGCCGGGTTCAACGGGCCGACGCCGCCGGAGGGTTCCGACTTCGCGGGTCTCGTGCACTTCGAGGTGCGCCGGGCCCGCACTCTTTTCGCCGAGGGCTACCGGCTCCTGCCCATGCTCGACCGCCGCAGCGGCGCCTGTGTCGCCGCCATGGCCGGCATCTACCGCCGTCTGCTGGACCGCATCGAGCGCGAGCCGGAGGCCGTCCTGCGCGGCCGCGTCTCCCTGCCCGGCCGCGAGAAGGCCTACGTCGCGGTGCGCGGCCTGTCCGGCCTGGACGCCCGGCACGTCGCGCGGAGCACCCTCAGGAGGCGCACCTGATGGACGAAGTGGGCCAAGGCGATGGCACCGGAGAAATGCGGCACGCAACCCTCCGGTGCGAAGCGGCGTCCCTGACTGCAACGGTCTGCCGTGGCTGGTTGGAGCGCCGCGGCGGGCGCGCAGGGGGGAGTGCACGATGAGCGACGGGACGCGGCCCGATGGGCTGCCCGCCGAGCCGGCGACAGGACCGGCCGGACGGCATGCCGTCGTGATCGGCGGCGGGCTTGCCGGCATCACCACCGCGCTCGCGCTCGCCGACGCCGGAGTCCGCGTGACGTTGCTCGAAGGCCGCCCGCGCCTTGGCGGGCTCGCCTTCTCCTTCCAGCGCGGCGACCTCACCGTCGACAACGGCCAGCACGTGTACCTGCGGTGCTGCACCGCCTACCGCTGGTTCCTCGACCGCATCGAGGGCGCGGCGCTGGCTCCGCTGCAGGATCGTCTCGACGTGCCCGTACTCGACGCGAACCGCCCCGAGGGGCGCAGGCTCGGCAGACTGCGGCGCGACCCGCTGCCGGTGCCCCTGCATCTGGGGCGCAGCCTTGCGACGTACCCGCACCTCTCGCTCGCCGAGCGCGCCAAAGTCGGACGTGCCGCGCTCGCGCTCAAAGCGCTCGACCTCGCCGACCCAGCGCTGGACGCCCAGAACTTCGGCAGCTGGCTGACCGCGCACGGTCAGTCGGCGCGTGCCGTCGAGGCACTGTGGGACCTGGTGGGGGTCGCCACCCTCAACGCGGTCGCGGGCGACTCCTCGCTCGCTCTCGCCGCGATGGTGTTCAAGACCGGTCTGCTCTCCGACCCGGGCGCGGCCGACATCGGCTGGGCACACGTCCCGCTGGGCGAACTGCACGACCGACTCGCCCGCAAGGCGCTCGACTCCGCGGGCGTGCGCACCGAAGTCCGTACACGCGTCACCTCCATCTCTACTGACGAAAACGGGCGTTGGACCGTTCAGGTTCCCGGCGAGACCATCGAGGCCGACACCGTCGTCCTCGCCGTACCGCAGCGCGAGGCTCACGATCTGCTGCCCGACGGCGCCCTCGACGACCCTGAGCGGCTGCTGGCGATCGACTACTCGCCGATCCTCAACGTCCATGTCGTCTACGACCGCAAGGTGCTCACCCGGCCGTTCTTCGCGGCGCTGGGCAGCCCGGTGCAGTGGGTGTTCGACCGGACCGACGCGTCCGGGCTGAAGGACGGCCAGTACCTGGCGCTGTCCCAGTCCGCCGTGCACGACGAGATCGACGCGCCCGTGGCCGAGCTGCGGGAGCGCTACCTGCCCGAGCTGGAGCGGCTGCTGCCCGGTGCGCGCGGCGCCGAGGTGAGGGACTTCTTCGTGACCAGGGAGCGCACGGCGACGTTCGCTCCCGCCCCCGGCGTCGGACGGCTGCGGCCCGGCGCCCGCACCAAAGCCCCCGGCCTGTACCTGGCCGGAGCGTGGACCGCCACAGGGTGGCCCGCGACCATGGAGAGTGCGGTCCGCAGTGGGGTGAGCGCGGCGGACGCCGCACTCGCCGCCCTGGGCCGGCCCCGCCCCCGTCATCTCTTCGGTTTCGAGGAGGCGGCGTGATGCTCGATCAGCAGGCGGCAGGCGACCCCCGCACCTTCGGTACCGCGACAAGAGGAGAGACTGTGCCCACTGTGCCCCCGGCCGAGACGGCTGCCGACGCGGTGGACGTGTCCGCGCTCCTGGAGCGCGGCCGGACCCTTGCCACACCGGTACTGCGGGCGGCCGTGGACCGGCTGGCTCCCCCCATGGACACCGTCTCCGCCTACCACTTCGGCTGGATCGACGCCGAGGGCAACCCGGCGGACGGCGACGGCGGCAAGGCCGTACGCCCCGCGCTCGCCGTGCTCTCCGCCGAGGTCACCGGCGCATCGCCCGAGACCGGCATCCCCGGCGCCGTCGCCGTCGAACTGGTCCACAATTTCTCGCTGCTGCACGACGACCTGATGGACGGCGACGAGCAGCGCCGGCACCGCGACACGGTGTGGAAGGTGCACGGCCCCTCCCAGGCCATCCTCGTCGGCGACGCCCTGTTCGCGCTGGCCAACGAGGTGCTGCTGGAGCTCGGCACCGTCGAGGCCGGCCGCGCCACCCGCCGCCTCACCACCGCGACCCGCGCCCTCATCGACGGCCAGGCGCAGGACATCTCCTACGAGCACCGCGACCGCGTCAGCGTCGAGGAGTGCCTGGAGATGGAGGGCAACAAGACCGGCGCCCTGCTCGCCTGCGCCTGCTCCATCGGGGCCGTGCTCGGCGGCGCGGACGACCGCACCGCCGACGTCCTGGAGAAGTACGGCTACCACCTCGGCCTGGCCTTCCAGGCCGTCGACGACCTCCTCGGCATCTGGGGCGACCCGGAGTCCACCGGGAAGCAGACCTGGAGCGATCTGCGCCAGCGCAAGAAGTCCCTGCCCGTGGTGGCGGCGCTCGCGGCGGGCGGACCCGCCTCCGAGCGGCTCGGTGAGATCCTCGCCGCCGACGCCAAGAGCAGCGACTTCGAGAACTTCTCCGAGGCGGAGTTCGCGGCCCGCGCCGCGCTCATCGAGGAGGCAGGCGGCCGCGAGTGGACCGCCGAAGAGGCACGCCGTCAGCACACCATCGCCATTGAGGTCCTCGACGCCATCGACATGCCCGACCGGGTTCGGGCGCAGTTCACGGCGCTCGCCGACTTCGTCGTCGTACGAAAGAGATGATCACTATCGGTCGAATAGCCCTCGCGTAGTCGCCGGCCGGTGCTGCGGAGATACGAGTACCGGCCGACGGCGGACCCACAGCAGAGACATGCCACTGCACGAAGGGGAAGCCATGACAGCGACGACCGACGGAAGCACCGGGGCCATGCAGCCCCGGGTTGCCGCGGCCAGCGAAACCGACATCAACACCCCCGTGGCGGCCGGGGTGCACGACGCCGCCGCACTCGCCGTACAACGCGCCACCGACTTCCTCCTCTCGCAGCAGGACGCCCAGGGCTGGTGGAAGGGCGACCTCGAGACGAACGTCACGATGGACGCCGAGGATCTGCTGCTCCGTCAGTTCCTGGGCATCCGCGAGGAGTCGACGACCCAGGCCGCCGCACTCTTCATCCGCGGCGAACAGCGCGAGGACGGCACCTGGGCCAGCTTCTACGGCGGCCCGGGCGAACTCTCCACCACCATCGAGGCGTACGTCGCCCTCCGGCTGGCCGGTGACGCGCCGGACGCCCCGCACATGGCGAAGGCGTCCGCGTGGGTCCGCGAGCGGGGCGGGATCGCCGCGGCCCGGGTCTTCACCCGGATCTGGCTCGCGCTGTTCGGCTGGTGGAAGTGGGACGACCTGCCCGAACTCCCGCCGGAACTCCTGTACTTCCCCACCTGGGTGCCGCTCAACATCTACGACTTCGGATGCTGGGCCCGGCAGACCATCGTGCCGCTGACGGTGGTCTCCGCGAAGCGGCCGGTACGGCCCGCGCCCTTCCCGCTCGACGAACTGCACACCGACGCGGACAACCCGAACCCGGTCAAGCCCCTTGCCCGGGTGGCGAGTTGGGACGGCGCCTTCCAGCGGCTCGACAAGGCGCTGCACCTCTACCGCAAGGTCGCCCCGCGCAAGTTGCGCAAGGCCGCGATGAAGGCGGCCGGCCGCTGGATCATCGAGCGGCAGGAGAACGACGGCTGCTGGGGCGGCATCCAGCCGCCGGCCGTGTACTCGGTGATCGCCCTGCACCTGCTCGGCTACGACCTCGAACACCCCGTGATGCGCGCGGGACTTGAGTCGCTGGACCGGTTCGCGGTCTGGCGCGAGGACGGGTCCCGGATGATCGAGGCCTGCCAGTCCCCGGTGTGGGACACGTGCCTCGCCACCATCGCGCTCGCCGACGCGGGTGTACCCGCCGACCATCCCCAACTGGTCAAGGCGGCCGACTGGATGCTCGGGGAGGAGATCGTCCGCCCCGGCGACTGGGCGGTCAAGCGGCCCCAACTGCCGCCCGGCGGCTGGGCGTTCGAGTTCCACAACGACAACTACCCCGACATCGACGACACCGCCGAGGTCGTGCTCGCGCTGCGCCGGGTCAGACATCACGACCCGGAGCGCCTCGACCGGGCCGCCGGACGCGCGGTCCGCTGGAACCTCGGAATGCAGTCCAAGAACGGCGGTTGGGGCGCCTTCGACGTCGACAACACCAGCCCGTTCCCCAACCGGCTGCCGTTCTGCGACTTCGGCGAGGTCATCGACCCGCCGTCGGCGGACGTCACCGCGCACGTCGTCGAGATGCTCGCCGTCGAGGGCCTCGCCCACGACCCGCGCACCCGGCGCGGCATCGAGTGGCTGCTCGCCGAACAGGAGCCGGACGGCTCGTGGTTCGGCCGCTGGGGCGTCAACTACGTCTACGGCACAGGGTCCGTGGTGCCCGCGCTCGCCGCGGCCGGGATCCCCGGCTCGCATCCGGCGATCCGGCGGGCGGTCACCTGGCTGGAGACCGTGCAGAACGACGACGGCGGCTGGGGCGAGGACCTGCGCTCCTACAAGTACGCCAAGGAATGGAGCGGCCGGGGCGCCTCCACCGCCTCGCAGACGGCCTGGGCGCTGATGGCCCTGCTCGCGGCGGGGGAGCGTGACTCCAAGGCCGTAGAACGCGGCGTCGAGTGGCTCGCGGAGACCCAACGGGAGGACGGGTCCTGGGACGAGCCGTATTTCACCGGCACGGGCTTCCCGTGGGACTTCTCCATCAACTACAACCTCTACCGGCAGGTCTTTCCGCTCACCGCGCTCGGACGCTTCGTGCACGGAGAACCGTTCTCCCAGACCTCGTTCTCCCCGGCCAAGGGGGGCTGATGGGCCCGCAGCCGGCCGGACCGCCGCTGCTGATCGCCTGCGCGCTCGGCATCGAGCACCTCGCCCTGCGCGCGGGCGACCGCTCCGGCGCCGGCGGGCCGGTCACCTTCCTCAGGACGGGGATGGGGCCCCAGGCGGCCGAGGAGGCCGTCACGCGGCGCCTCGCCGACCCGGCGCTGGACGGGGCCGCCGTACTGGCCACGGGCTTCTGCGCCGGACTCGCCCCCGGTATGCACCCCGGTGACCTCGTGGTCGCCGAGGAGACCAGACAGGCGCGCGGAACCGTTCCGTGCGTCGGTACCGAGCTGCTCGTCAAGGAACTGGTGCGGGCCCTGCCCGGACGCACCGTCCACACCGGCCCCCTGACCGGCTCCGATCACATCGTCCGCGGTCAGGAACGGTCGGATCTGCTCGCGACCGGCGCAATCGCGGTCGACATGGAGTCGGCGGCCACGCTGCTGAGCGCCGTGCGTACGGGCGCGCGCCCGGTTGCGGCCGTACGGGTGGTCGTGGACGCTCCTGAACATGAACTCGTCCGGATCGGCACGGTGCGCGGTGGAATATCGGCTTTCCGCGTTCTTCGTTCCGTTCTTCCCGCTTTTTTCGAATGGCACCGTTCTTTGCTGCTCCCTCGGAGGTGAGCCAGATGGCCATGCCGCTGCGCCAGACAATCAAGGTCGCTACATACTTGGCTGAACAGAAGCTCCGCAAGCGGGACAAGTTCCCCCTGATCGTGGAGCTGGAACCGCTCTTCGCGTGCAACCTGAAGTGCGAGGGCTGCGGCAAGATCCAGCACCCGGCGGGCGTGCTCAAGCAGCGCATGCCGGTGGCGCAGGCCGTCGGGGCGGTGCTCGAATCCGGTGCGCCGATGGTGTCCATCGCGGGCGGCGAGCCCCTGATGCACCCTCAGATCGACGAGATCGTGCGGCAGTTGGTGGCGAAGAAGAAGTACGTCTTCCTCTGCACCAACGCGATGCTGCTGCGCAAGAAGCTCGACAAGTTCACGCCCTCGCCGTACTTCGCCTTCGCGGTGCACATCGACGGGCTGCGCGAGCGGCACGACGAGTCCGTCGCGAAGGAGGGTGTGTTCGACGAGGCGGTGGAGGCGATGAAGGAGGCCAAGAAACGCGGCTTCCGGGTCACCACCAACTCGACGTTCTTCAACACGGACACCCCGCAGACCATCATCGAGGTCCTGAACTTCCTCAACGACGACATCAAGGTCGACGAGATGATGATCTCGCCCGCCTACGCCTACGAGAAGGCACCCGACCAGGAGCACTTCCTGGGTGTCGCGCAGACCCACGAGCTGTTCAAGAAGGCCTTCGCGGGCGGCAACCGGCGCAAGTGGCGGCTCAACCACTCCCCGCTCTTCCTGGACTTCCTGGAGGGCAAGGTCGACTTCCCGTGCACGGCCTGGGCGATCCCGAACTACTCGCTCTTCGGCTGGCAGCGCCCCTGCTACCTGATGAGCGACGGGTACGTGCCAACGTACCGGGAGCTGATCGAGGACACCGACTGGGACAAGTACGGCCGCGGCAAGGACCCGCGCTGCGCCAACTGCATGGCGCACTGCGGCTACGAGCCCACCGCCGTCCTCGCCACCATGGGCTCCCTCAAGGAGTCCCTGCGGGCCATGCGCGAGACCGTCGCCGGAAACCGCGACTGACGTCATGACCGCCGTAGCCCTGGGCGTCCCCGAGATGCCGGTCCGGCCGATCGCCGAGCGACGTGTGTCGCGACGCATCCAGGTCGGATCGGTGGCGGTCGGGGGCGGGGCCCCCGTCTCGGTCCAGTCGATGACCACGACCCGTACGTCGGACATCGGCGCCACCCTGCAACAGATCGCCGAACTCACCGCGTCCGGCTGCCAGATCGTCCGCGTCGCCTGCCCCACGCAGGACGACGCGGACGCGCTGGCGACCATCGCGCGCAAGTCACAGATCCCGGTGATCGCGGACATCCACTTCCAGCCCAAGTACGTCTTCGCCGCAATTGAGGCCGGCTGCGCGGCAGTTCGCGTCAATCCCGGCAACATCAAGCAGTTCGACGACAAGGTCAAGGAGATCGCGCGGGCCGCCAAGGACCACGGCACGCCGATCCGGATCGGGGTCAACGCCGGTTCCCTGGACCGCCGTCTGCTCCAGAAGTACGGCAAGGCGACGCCCGAGGCGCTCGTCGAGTCGGCCCTGTGGGAGGCGTCGCTCTTCGAGGAGCACGGCTTCCGCGACATCAAGATCTCGGTGAAGCACAACGACCCGGTCATCATGGTCAACGCCTACCGGCAGCTGGCCGCGCAGAGCGACTATCCGCTGCACCTCGGGGTCACCGAGGCCGGGCCCGCCTTCCAGGGCACGATCAAGTCGGCGGTCGCCTTCGGGGCGCTGCTCAGCGAGGGCATCGGTGACACGATCCGGGTGTCGCTGTCCGCCCCGCCGGTCGAGGAGGTCAAGGTCGGCCTCCAGATCCTGGAGTCGCTGAACCTCAAGCCCCGGCGGCTGGAGATCGTGTCGTGCCCGTCCTGCGGGCGCGCCCAGGTGGACGTCTACAAGCTCGCCGACGAGGTCACGGCGGGCCTGGAAGGCATGGAGGTCCCGTTGCGTGTCGCGGTCATGGGCTGCGTCGTCAACGGACCCGGTGAGGCGCGGGAGGCCGACCTGGGGGTCGCCTCCGGCAACGGGAAGGGGCAGATCTTCGTCAAGGGCGAGGTCGTCAAGACCGTGCCCGAGTCGAAGATCGTGGAGACCCTCATCGAGGAGGCGATGAAGATCGCCGAACAGATGGAGCAGGACGGCGTCGCGGCGGGGGAGCCGGCCGTCACCGTGAGCTGAAACAGCACGGACCGAAGGGGGCCCGACGTGACGATCCTGGAGAGCATCCGGCAACCACGCGACCTGAAGTCGCTGTCCGAGGCGGAACTCGGCGAACTGTCCGAAGAAATAAGGGAGTTCCTGGTCCATGCGGTGGCCAGGACCGGCGGACACCTCGGGCCCAACCTGGGCGTGGTGGAACTGACCATCGCGCTCCACCGGGTCTTCGAGTCCCCAACCGACCGCATCCTCTGGGACACCGGCCACCAGAGCTACGTACACAAGATCCTGACGGGCCGTCAGGACTTCTCGAAGCTGCGCAGCAAGGGCGGCCTCTCCGGCTACCCCTCGCGCGAGGAGTCCGAGCACGACGTCATCGAGAACAGCCACGCCTCCACCGCGCTCGGCTGGGCCGACGGCCTCGCCAAGGCCCGTCAGGTGCAGGGCGAGAAGGGCCATGTCGTCGCGGTCATCGGCGACGGCGCGCTCACCGGCGGCATGGCCTGGGAGGCGCTGAACAACATCGCCGCCGCGAAGGACCGGCCGCTGATCATCGTCGTCAACGACAACGAGCGCTCCTACTCGCCCACCATCGGCGGCCTCGCCAACCACCTCGCGACCCTGCGCACGACCGACAGTTACGAGAAGGTCCTCGCCTGGGGCAAGAACGTCCTGCTGCGCACCCCGGTCATCGGCAACACCGTCTACGAGTCGCTGCACGGCGCGAAGAAGGGCTTCAAGGACGCGTTCGCCCCGCAGGGCATGTTCGAGGACCTGGGCCTCAAGTACGTCGGCCCGATCGACGGACACGACATCGGCGCCGTCGAGTCCGCGCTGCGCCGCGCGAAACGCTTCCACGGCCCGGTCCTCGTCCACTGCCTCACGGAGAAGGGCCGCGGCTACGAACCCGCCCTGGCTCACGAGGAGGACCACTTCCACACCGTCGGCGTGATGGACCCGCTCACCTGCGCACCCCTCGTCCCCTCCAACGGCCCTTCCTGGACCAGCGTGTTCGGCGACGAGATCCTGCGCATCGGGGAGGAACGGGACGACGTCGTGGCCATCACGGCCGCCATGCTGCACCCGGTCGGCCTCGGCAAGTTCGCCGCGAGGTTCCCCGACCGGGTCTGGGACGTCGGCATCGCCGAGCAGCACGCGGCCGTCTCGGCGGCGGGCCTGGCGACCGGCGGACTGCATCCCGTCGTCGCCGTCTACGCCACCTTCCTCAACCGCGCCTTCGACCAACTCCTGATGGACGTGGCGTTGCACCGCTGCGGGGTGACCTTCGTCCTGGACCGCGCCGGGGTGACCGGAGTTGACGGAGCGTCACACAACGGCATGTGGGACATGTCCATCCTCCAGGTCGTGCCGGGCCTTCGTATCGCCGCGCCGCGTGACGCCGACCAACTCCGGGCCCAGCTGCGGGAAGCGGTCGCCGTCGACGACGCACCTACCCTG
The DNA here is from genome assembly GCF_045162825.1 of Streptomyces prunicolor. Lineage (NCBI taxonomy): Bacteria > Bacillati > Actinomycetota > Actinomycetes > Kitasatosporales > Streptomycetaceae > Streptomyces > Streptomyces prunicolor. The sequence goes on from NZ_CP108676.1 coordinate 9,465,218, forward strand.
GTCCGCTTCCCGAAGGAGTCGGTCGGGCCGGAGATCCCGGCGATCGACCGCGTGGGCGGCCTCGACGTCCTGCACCGCGGGGCGGAGACCCCCGAGGTACTGCTCGTCGCGGTGGGCGTGATGGCGCCGGTCTGCCTCCAGGCCGCCGAGCTCCTCGAAGCCCGGGGCATCAACTGCACGGTCGTGGACCCCCGTTGGGTCAAACCCGTCGACCCGGCACTCCCGGGCCTCGCCGCCGAACATCGGTTGGTGGCTGTCGTAGAGGACAACAGCCGTGCGTCGGGTGTCGGCGCCGCCGTGGCGCTGGCCCTGGGCGACGCCGAAGTCGACGTCCCCGTACGGCGGTTCGGCATCCCGGAGCAGTTCCTCGCGCACGCCAAACGTGGCGAGGTGCTCGCCGACATCGGCCTCACACCCGTCGAGGTCGCCGGACGGATCAGCGCAAGCCTGGCGGTCAAGGACGCGAACGCCGGCACAGCCAAGGAGAAACCCGAATGACCAAGGAGTTCGACCTCACCGCGCTGCTGGCCGAGCGCGGAGCCGAGCGCTACGAGCTGCACGCCAAGTACCTGAACCACCAGCTCCCGCGCATGCTGCACACCATCGGCTTCGACAAGGTCTACGAGCGGGGCGAGGGCGCCTACTTCTGGGACGCGGACGGCAACGACTACCTGGACATGCTCGCCGGGTTCGGGGTGATGGGCCTGGGCCGCCACCACCCCGTCGTCCGCAAGGCGGTGCACGACGTCCTCGACGCTCAGCTCGCCGACCTCACCCGTTTCGACTGCCAGCCGCTGCCCGGCCTGCTCGCCGAGCAACTCCTCACCCACAGCCCGCACTTGGACCGGGTGTTCTTCGGCAACAGCGGTACGGAGGCGGTCGAGACCGCGCTCAAGTTCGCCCGGTACGCCACCGGGAAACCGCGCGTCCTCTACTGCGACCACGCCTTCCACGGTCTGACCACCGGCTCGCTGTCGGTCAACGGCGAGGACGGCTTCCGCGACGGCTTCGCCCCGCTGCTGCCGGACACGGCCGTACCGCTCGGTGATCTCGACGCGCTGGCACGGGAGTTGAAGAAGGGCGACGTCGCCGCCCTCGTCGTCGAACCGATCCAGGGCAAGGGCGTCCACGAGGCGCCGCCCGGCTATCTGCGCGCCGCGCAGGAACTCCTGCACCAGCACAAGGCGTTGCTCATCGCCGACGAGGTGCAGACGGGTTTGGGTCGTACCGGTGACTTCTACGCCTATCAGCACGAGGAGGGCGTGGAGCCGGACCTGGTGTGTGTGGCCAAGGCGTTGTCCGGTGGTTATGTGCCGGTCGGGGCGACCCTCGGCAAGGACTGGATCTTCAAGAAGGTCTACTCGTCCATGGACCGGGTGCTGGTCCACTCGGCGAGCTTCGGGTCCAACGCGCAAGCCATGGCCGCGGGTCTCGCCGTGCTGTCGGTCATGGAGAACGAGCAGATCGTCGCCAACGCCCGTGCCACCGGGGACCAGTTGAGGACCCGGCTTGCCGCGCTGGTCGACAAGTACGAGCTGCTCGCCGATGTGCGCGGCCGAGGCCTGATGATCGGCATCGAGTTCGGCAGGCCCAAGTCGCTGAAGCTGCGCAGCCGTTGGGCCATGCTCCAGGCCGCGCGCAAGGGACTGTTCGCGCAGATGGTGGTCGTACCGCTGCTCCAGCGGCACCGGATCCTCACCCAGGTCTCCGGCGACCACCTGGAGGTCATCAAACTGATCCCGCCGCTGATCATCGGCGAGCGCGAGGTGGACCGGTTCGTGGACGCCTTCACCGCCGTGATGGACGACGCGCACAGTGGGGGCGGGCTGATGTGGGACTTCAGCAAGACGCTCGTCAAGCAGGCGGTGGCCAACCGGTAGGGGGCTGCCGGTAGAGGGTTTCTGCCGGGCGACGTGGGCTTTTGCCTCTGGGGCAATAAATTTGCCGCAGAGGCAAGTCTGCGGCTCAATGGAGGTATGAGTTCTTCCGAGACCGAGCCGGAATCGCCGACCGGGCCAGAATCACAGATGGGACCGGCCGACGACCTGCCGGCCACCGTCGCACCCCAACTCCGCGCCCTGCGTCGCCGCGCCTCCCTCACCCTGGAGGTCGCCGCCCGCTCCGCCGGACTCTCGCCCGCTCATCTCTCCCGGCTGGAGACCGGGCTGCGCCAGCCCTCGCTGCCGATGCTGCTCGCGCTGGCCCGTATCTACGGTACGACAGTCTCGGATCTGCTCGGCGAGACGGTCACCGACCGGGAAGCCGTCGTACGCGCCGCCGACATGGAACCGACCTACGCCGGCGGCTGGACGTACTGGCAGGCCGGCGCCCACGGCCGCGGGATGCAGTCGTTGCGCGTGCGCATCCCGCACGGCTCCCAGGGCGACATCGTGCGCGTGCACCCCGGCGAGGAGTGGCTGTACGTCCTCAAGGGCCGGCTACGGCTACGCCTCGGGGACACCGCGCACGTCCTCGCGCCGGGCGACAGCGCGCACTTCGACTCGCTCACCCCGCACCGGCTGGCCGCCGCCGACGAGACCGGTGTCGAGGTCCTGTTCGTCCACACCCTGCTGCAGAGCCCCACGGCCACCCTGTGCCTGGGCCCGATCACCGGAGAGACGCCATGAGCGGCAACAACATCGAGGACAAGTTCCCCCGCGCCCTGTGGGTGCGGCTCATCATCTACATCGCTGTCGGCCACCTCTTCGCGGCCTTCATCTACCTGCTGTTCTCCGTGGGCGCCAAGTAGCCCGCCGCAGCGGCCAGTTCAGTCGTTTCAGCCGAGCAGGCGCTCGCGCAGCCGCTCCCGGGTCTCCGGGGTGATCCCCAACCCCTGCTCCAGATAGGCGTCCACGCCGCCCCAGGTCTCCTCGACGGTCTCGAAGGCCGCTGTCAGATACTCGGCGCGGGCGTCGAAGAGGGGGCTGAGGAGCTCCATCACCTCGGGGGAGTAGGCCGAGGCGGAGGAGCCGCTGCGACGCACCTTGTAGCGGCGGTGCTTCGCGTTCGACTCCAGGTAGTCGGCCACGATCGCCTCGCGCTCCACGCCCACGGCGAGCAGCGTCACGGCTATCGACAGGCCCGCGCGGTCCTTGCCCGCCGCGCAGTGCATCAGCGCGGGAACGCTGTCCTCCGCGAGCGAGTGCAGCACCTGGGAGTGCTCGGCGGTGCGCTCCGTGACGATCGTGCGGTACGAGGTGATCATCCGGTGGGCGCCCTTGCCGTCGCCGAGGATCCCGCGCAGCTGGTCTGTCTCGCCGTCGCGGACCATCTTCCAGAACTCGGAGCCGTCCGCCGGGTCGGACAGCGGCAGATTCACATTGCGCACGCCGGGCAGCTCGACGTCGGGACCCTCCAGCTTCTGGTCCGACGCGTTGCGGAAGTCGAAGATCGTGTGCAGCCCGAGGGAGGTGAGGAACGCCGCGTCCTCGTCGGTCGCGTGCGCCAGATGACCGCTGCGGAACAGCACCCCGTGCCGCACCCGCCGTCCGTCCACCGTCGGCAGCCCGCCCACATCCCGGAAATTGCGCACTCCGGACAACTCCGGCTCGGTCGACGGAATCTGCTGCGTCACGAGGACTCCTCCCACTCGGCCCGACGACGCGGCTCACCGGCGGGCACGCTTCCGACGATACGACATCGATTCCACAGGCTCTGAGTTGTCCACAGGCGTTGCCTCGCAGGCCTCGGCCATTGATGATGTTGCTGCTTGAGTGGACTTGTTCGAATCTGTGAGGGACCTGATGCTGGAGATCGCCGAGAACGGCCGTACGTGGGTGCTGTCGGGCCCCACAAGCAGCTACGCCGTCCATCTCACCGAGCACGACGAGCTGCTCCACCTGCACTGGGGCCCGGTGATCGCGCTCGCCGACGCCGAGGAACTCGCCGCCCGCCCGCTGCCCGTGGGCTCCTCCTTCGAGTCCCCGCTCGACGGACGCGAGGAGTACCCCGTCGAGGGCGGCCCCCGCTTCGCACGCCCAGCCCTGTCCGTGCGCACGCCCGAGCGTCGCGGCACGGAGTGGACCTTCGAGCGGTACGACACCGAGGGCGACGAACTGCGGCTCCGGTTCCGGGACACCGGCCTCGCGATCACGTTGCACTACCGGACGCGCGGCGACGTCGTAGAGCGCTGGACGACCCTCGACAACGAGGGGGACGAGGCGCTGGAGCTGCTGCGCGCCGACTCCGCCGTGTGGACGTTGCCCGAGCGGGAGGGGTGGCGGCTGTCGCAGTTGCACGGGCGGTGGGCCGCCGAGTCGCGGCTGGTGCGTTCCGACCTCACCTACGGTGAGAAGGTCATCGGCAGCCGGCGCGGACACACCGGGCACCAGCATCTGCCCTGGGTCGCGCTCGACCTCGACGCCACCGAGGAGCGCGGCGAGGTCTACGGCTGCGCCCTCGGCTGGTCGGGGTCCTGGCGGATCGCCGTGGCCCAACTCCCGGACGCGCGCGTGCAGATCGGCGGCGGCGCCGGGTACGACGACTCCGGGCTGCTCCTCCTGGCGCCGGGGGAGTCCTTCACGACCCCCGTCTTCGCCGGACTGTGGAGCGACGCCGGCTTCGGCGGCGCCAGCCGCACCTGGCACGACTACCAGCGGACGTATGTCATCCCGGACGCGGACCAGGACCGGCCGGTGCTCTACAACTCCTGGGAGGCCACGCAGTTCGACATCTCCGAGGAGCAGCAGGGCGTGCTCGCGCGGCGCGCGGCGGCGGCCGGGGTCGAGCTGTTCGTGGTCGACGACGGCTGGTTCGGGAAGCGCACCAGCGACCGCGCCGGACTGGGCGACTGGACCCCGAACCCGGACCGCTTCCCCGGCGGCCTCAAGCCGCTCGCCGACTACGTGCACGCGCTCGGCATGCAGTTCGGTATCTGGGTCGAGCCCGAAATGGTCAATCCGGACAGCGATCTGTACCGCGCGCATCCCGACTGGGTGCAGTTCCAACCCGGACGAAAGCGGACGGAGTTCCGCAATCAGCTCGTGCTGAACCTGGCTCGCGAGGATGTCCAGGAATACCTCTGGGAGCGGCTCGACACGCTCCTCACGAGCGCCCCCATCGACTACGTGAAGTGGGACTTCAACCGCTGCTTCACGGATGCCGGCTGGCCCGGTGACGCCTATCCGCAGCGCCTCTGGGTCGACCATGTGCGCGCCCTGTACGCCCTGTTCGACCGGTTGCGGGCGGCCCACCCGGGCGTCGCCTTCGAGTCCTGCTCCGGTGGTGGCGGCCGGATCGACCTCGGCATCATGAGCCGTACGGACCAGGTGTGGACCTCGGACAACACCGACCCGCTCGACCGGCTCGCCATCCAGCACGGCTTCAGCCAGATCCACCCCGCGCGCGTGATGGCCGCCTGGGTCACCGACAGCCCGAACACTCAGCTCAACGACCGGGTCAGCAGCCTGCGTTTCCGGTTCGTGAGCGCCATGGCCGGGGTGCTCGGGGTGGGCGGCGACCTCTCGGAGTGGACCGAGGAGGAGCTCGCCGAGGCCCGCCGTTGGGTGGACCTCTACAAGGAGATCAGGCCTCTCGTGCAGCACGGCGACCTCCACCGGCTGCGCCCGCCGAGCGGCGGACTCAGTGCCGTGCAGTACGTGCGCGGCGACGAGACCGTCGTCCTCGCCCTGCTCCAGGCGCAGCACTACGGTGAGCCGCTGCCGGCGCTGCGGCTGCGCGGGCTCGACCCGACAGCTTCGTACGAATGCCTCGAAACGGGTGAAGTACACCGGGGGGCCGTGCTGTTGCACCACGGGTTGCGCACCGGGCTGCGCGGTGACCTTGATGCGACGGTTCTCCGGCTGCGTCGCATCTGAGCGCTCTGTCCTAATTGCAGCCTTCGTTCCAACTCGCTCTGGAATAAGGGGACCTGAGGGGCGTGTACGTGAGCAGCGTCATATTCGTGACCGTGGGTCGTTGGTCATGTTCACGTAATTGACGTGCTTTTGCAGGGGAATTGAGGAGTCGAGGCCCGGGGAATTCACGGAGGGTGACTGTGAATTCCCACAGGCAATCACAAGAAACGCAAATCCGTGGAACCTCCTGCTTGTCCCTTTGCGTCTTCCTCGCTTACGTTCGCCACCAATCCGGACGGACGCCCAATCCTGCCGCCGACCGGACTCCGTACTCACCCACCCGTACGCGGCAGGAGCGGGGGACCCACAGGTAAGACGCCTGTTCCGGTCTCCGGAACGGGCTTGGGGTTAAGTCGCGACCAGCGCGCGGCCGGGCATCTCCAGCTCGCACCCGACAGCTCACCTCGCAGGCGCCGGAGAGGAATTCGTCATGCCCGCGAAGGGTAAGCACCGCCGCCCGAAGGCCCAGCGCCTCACCCGCTCGATAGCCGTAGCCGGAACCGGCGGTGCCGCGCTCGCCCTTCCGCTCGTGGGGGCTGCAGGCGCTCATGCCGCCCCTTCGACTTCCGCTCCGGAAAAGGCAGTTCAGTCCGTTCCGGCGGTTGAGAAGGCGGCGACGGAGAAGGCGGCGACCGCGAAAACCGCGGGCGTCAAGACGTATTCGGTGAAGGCGGGCGACTGGCTCGCGAAGATCGCCGAGGAGCAGGATGTCACCGGCGGTTGGAAGAAGATCTACCAGGACAACCGCGAGGTCATCGGTGGGGACCCGTCGCTGATCCACCCGGGCCTGAAGCTCTCCCTCGGCAAGAAGGCCTCGACGGGCGGGACGGACACCGGCACTTCGTCCAAGTCGTCCGGTACTTCGTCTTCTTCGTCCTCGTCGTCCTCTGCTTCTTCTTCTTCTTCTTCTTCGTCGAAGAGCAGCTCGGCCGCGCAGAGCGACAACAGCACCAGTACCTCCACCGGTTACACGCTCCCTGTGACCGGCGGCACCATCGGCACCGGCTATCACGTCGCGGGCAGCATGTGGTCCAGCGGCTATCACACCGGCGTCGACTTCGTCGTCCCGACCGGTACCACCGTCAAGGCGGTCGCCGCGGGCACGGTCGTCTCGGCGGCCTACGACGGCGCCTACGGCAACGAGGTCGTCATCCGGCACGCGGACGGCGAGTACTCGCAGTACGCCCACATGTCGCAGCTGTCGGTCTCGGCCGGCCAGACGGTGACCGAGGGCCAGCAGATCGGCCTCTCCGGCGCGACCGGCAACGTGACCGGCCCGCACCTGCACTTCGAGATCCGGACCACGCCGTACTACGGCTCGGACGTGGACCCGGTCGCCTACCTGCGCTCGCACGGCGTCACCGTCGGCTGACACCGGAGCCCGGAGCCTGGCGCCGGGCAGTTCCGGGGTCAACGCCCCTGATCAGAGGGTTATTCCGACTTTGGACAACCCTTTACAAGTGGCTTATATCACCGCCCGTCAACCCCTAAATACGATCGCGTAGGTCACAGCTCAGGGTGAATTATGGTTGCCGTGGCTAACGATTCGAAGAGTGACAACAGATCAGTGATCGGGTCGTACGTGGCGGTGGGGGACAGCTTCACCGAGGGCGTCGGCGATCCTGGGCCCGACGGGGCGATGGTCGGCTGGGCCGACCGGTTCGCGGTACTGCTCGCGGACCGGCGGCCCGAGGGCGACTTCGAGTACGCCAATCTCGCGGTGCGCGGGAAGCTGCTCGACCAGATCGTGGCCGACCAGCTCACCCGGGCCAAGGAGATCGGGCCCGACCTGGTCACCCTGGCCGCGGGCGGCAACGACATCATCCGTCCGGGCACCGACCCCGACGAGGTCGCCGAGCGCTTCGAACGCGCGGTCGCCGACCTCACCGCCGCCGTCGGCACCGTCATGGTGACGACCGGCTTCGACACCCGCGGCGTGCCCGTGCTCAAGCATCTGCGCGGCAAGATCGCCACCTACAACGGACATGTGCGGGCCATCGCCGACCGCTACGGCTGTCCGGTGCTCGACCTGTGGTCCCTCAAGACGGTCCAGGACCGGCGGGCCTGGGACGGCGACCGGCTCCACCTCTCTCCCGAGGGGCACACGCGCGTGGCACTCCGCGCCGGCCAGGTCCTCGGCGTCGAGGTCCCGGCCGACCCGGACCAGCCCTGGCCCCCGCTGCCGCCGCGCGGCACGCTCGACGTCCGGCGCGACGATGTGCACTGGGCGCGCGAGTACCTGGTGCCGTGGATCGGGCGCCGACTGCGGGGCGAGTCCTCGGGGGACCACGTGGAGGCGAAGGGCGCGCTGTCTCCGGACGACATCAAGATGCGGATCGAGCGGGTGGCCTGACGGGGCGACGCGCCGATAGGGCGACGCGGTAACGGGGTGACAGGTGCGGAGCTGCCCCCTCGGAGAGGCGGCATTTTTCGGAAGGCGTCTCCTCGAAGAGGCGGCTTTTGAAGGGACGGCTCAGGGAGCGGCCAACGCCGCCCGCTCCAGGCCCAGTTCCCGTGCCAGCGCCTCGTCGACCCACTCCAGGGCCCGCGTCCGCGACACCGTGCCCCCGTAGGCGGTCATCTGTACGGCGAGCCCGTCGAGGAGGGCTGTCAGGCGCAGGGCGGTGGTGGCCGGGTCCGGGCAGTGGAACTCGCCCACGGTCACTCCCTCGGCGATGACCTCGGAGAGGGCCTGCTTCCACTGGCGGTCGAGATCGCGGGTGACGTCCAGGAGGGCGGGTTCGCGCAGTGCCGCCGCCCAGCCCTCGATCCACAGCCGCCAGCCCTTGGCCTGCCCGGTCGGCGCGTACCAGCGCAGCGCGGCCCGCAGTCGGCGCAGCGCGGTCGTACGGCGGCCGAGCAGCTTGCGCAGATGGGCGAGGTCGTCCTCGGCGGCGAACGTGAACGCGGCGGCGACCAGTTTCTCCTTGGTCGAGAAGTGATAGAGCACCAGCGCGTTGCTCACCCCGAGCGCCGAGGCCACGTCGGCGATCCTGACCGCCGCGACCCCTCGCGCCTCGATCTGTTCGACGGCGGCCCGCAGCAACTCCGCCCGCCGCTCCGCCACGCCCAACCGCACTCTCGCCACGCGGTCACCCTAAGCCGTTGCCCATAGGGGCGTTGTCCCGTAGGTCACCGGTACCAGCCGAACCGTTCCGCGATGACCGGGAGCCGCTCCGCGACGATGGCGTGCGCGGCGGCGCGCGGTGTGGTGCCGTCTGCGTCCGCGCGGGCCAGCATCCGGTCGATCAGGGCACGCATCGAACGCCGGGTGTGGGCGAACGCCTCGTCCGCGTCCGCGCCGATGTCGCCGAACAGGGTCCACCACCACCAGGCGTTCGTCCCGGAGTTCACGACCACGTCCGGCAGCACGGTGACCCCACGCGCGGAGAGCAGCTCCTCAGCCTCAGGTAGTACGGGCATGTTGGCCGCCTCGACGATCCAGCGGGCGGTGATCCCCTGCTGGTTCGTGGTGTCGATCGCGTACGACACCGCCGCCGGAACCAGCACCTCCGCCGCTACGGACAGCCAGTCCTCGCCGGGGAGTTCGCGATCGCCGGCACGCAGCGCGGAACGGTTCACGGTGCCGTACCCGTCCCGGGCCGCGAGCAGCGCGTCCACGTCGAGGCCGGCCGGGTTCGCGATCGTGCCCTTGACGTCGGCGACGGCGACGATCGTCAACCCCGCGCGCGTGAGGAACCGTGCCGTGGCCCCGCCCATGGTTCCCAGCCCCTGCACGGCGACCCGCGTCCCCGCGTACGGCACGCCCGCCCGGTCCAGCGCCGCGAGCACCGACTCGGCGACCCCGCAGCCGCCGACCAGCTCGTCGAGACCGATGCCGTCCACCTCGACCGCGAAGGCGTCCGCGAGCCGCCGCCGCGCCTCCGTCTCGTCGTTGAGCAACGGATACACGGCCTGGATCGTCGACACGAGCCCGGCTTCCACGGCGGCCCTGTCGACCAGGTCCTGGCTGAGCCCGAGGTCCTCACCCGTCGTCCAGAAGCTCTCGATGTACGGCCGCATGGCGCGCAGGTAGCGCACGAGGAGGCCGTACGACACCGGGTCGCGGGGATCGCAGTCGATGCCGCCCTTGGCGCCGCCGAGGGGGAGGTAGCGGCCCTCCGGGTCGTAGTGCAGGGCCTCTTTCATGGTCATGCCCCGGGCCAGCCCCGCCACCTCGTCGAGCGTGCAGCCCGGCCGCATCCGCAGTCCGCCGCTGGACACCCCGCGCACCAGCCGGTCGACGACGAGGAAGCCCCGGCGGCCGGTGACGTGGTCGGTCCAGGTGAGCGACATCAAGGGGGCGGTCATGGGGACTCCTCGCGGCGTCGGCCGGAAGGCCGGGTACTGAACGGCGAGTCAGTATCGGAAGCGGTGTCGCGTCCTGTCAACGGAAGATCGAGTCCCGCCCCGTGGTGTGGACCTCCACCCCGTGGTGTCAACCTCAGGGGCGGAACTTTGGTCTTTCCTTGGAATGCGGGCTCCGGGATGCCGATCCACCGGCGTTGTCAGAGGGGTCGACCATAATGGAAAGCCTGACCGACTCCACCTGGAGGAATCGTGACCGGAATCCGTACCCTGAGCTCCGGGCTCCGCGAGCTGCGGCCCGCGGCCTTCGGCGCGGACCCGAGCGGCGAGCGCCTGGCGCGCATCCGCAGATCACCCCACTTCAAGGACGGGGTCTTCCAGAACCCCGGGGGCAATACGAACCTCCGCCCGTCCGGTGGCGCGATGCGCGGGATGGGCAAGTCCTACCTCGACAAGGAGCAGCGCGCCCTCCGCGCCCCCGACGGCGTGCTGCCCGTGCATGCCACCACCCTCGCCGACCTGGCCAGGCCCGCCGCCACCGGGCTGCGGCTGACCTGGATGGGGCACTCCAGCGTGCTGGCGGAGATCGACGGCCACCGGGTCCTCTTCGACCCGGTCTGGGGCGAGCGATGCTCCCCGTTCCCGTTCGCCGGACCCAAGCGGCTGCACCCGGTGCCCCTGCCGCTGGCCGCGCTCGGCCCGGTCGACGTCGTGGTCATCTCGCACGACCACTACGACCACCTGGACATGCCCACGATCAAGGCGCTGGCCGACACGGACACCCTGTTCGCCGTGCCGCTGGGCGTCGGCGCCCACCTGGAGCACTGGGGCGTGTCCGCCGACCGGCTGCGCGAGCTGGACTGGCACGAGGAGACCAAGGTCGGCGGCCTCACCCTGACCGCCACCCCGGCCCGCCACTTCTGCGGCCGTGGCCTGCGCAACACCCAGCACACCCTCTGGGCCTCCTGGGTGGTCGCCGGTGACGAGCACCGGATCTACCACAGCGGCGACACCGGCTACTTCGAGGGCTTCAAGGACATCGGTGCCGCGCACGGCCCGTTCGACGCCACGATGATCCAGATCGGTGCGTACAGCGAGTTCTGGCCCGACATCCACATGACACCCGAGGAGGGCATGCGCGCCCACCTCGACCTCCAGGGCGGGCAGCCGCACGGGGTGCTGCTGCCCATCCACTGGGGCACCTTCAATCTGGCGCTGCACCCGTGGGCCGAGCCCGGCGAGTGGACCGCGGACGAGGGAGAAGCGGTGGGTCAGACCGTGGCCGCACCGAGGCCGGGCGAGCCGTTCGAACCGGGCGGCGACCTGACGACGGCCCCATGGTGGCGGCCCTTCGGGGGTACGTTCGCCCACCACTGGCGGACCCCGAAGCCGGTGGCGACGGAACCGGGGCCGACGCCCGCTCCCGCGGAGCTGGACCTCGCGAACGAGCGCTGACCGAGCGGGTCCCGGAGGGTGAAGCGGGCCTGCCCGGTCGGCTCCGCTCAGTCGAGGACCGCAGTGGCCTCGACCTCGACGAGATGGTCGGGTACGTCCAGGGTCGCCACGCCGATCAGTGTGCCCGGCGCCATCGGCGTGGTGCCCAGCTTCGCGGCGGCCCGGGCGACCCCCTCCAGGAACAGGGGCATCTTGTCGGGGGTCCAGTCGACGACGTAGACGGTCAGTTTCACCACGTCGGCGAAGGACGCGCCGACCGCGGCCAGCGCGGTGCCGACGTTGAGGTAGCTCCGCTCGACCTGGGCGGCGAGGTCGCCTGCACCGACCGTGACCCCCTCGGCGTCCCAGGCGACCTGCCCGGCGACGAAGACCAGCTTCGACCCCGTCGCGATCGACACCTGCCGGTACACCGGGATCTGCGGCAATCCGCTGGGGTTCATCAGAGTGACGGCCATGCTGCCCACCTCGTTCTCGGTCACTTGTGGTTACTCGGAAACCGTAGGAGAGTTGCCGCTGACCTGGAAGAACGCACTTTTCAGTGACTGAGGAACCTTATGGTGACCAAGCAGTTCAGTGACTCGCCCGAGGATGCGGACCTGCGGCGCGCGGACTCGCTGGCGCGGGAGATCTTCTCCGACGTCGCCAACAAATGGGCGTTCCTGATCATCGAGGCCCTCGGCGAAGGCACCCTGCGCTTCAGCGAACTGCGGAACGCCATCGAGGGCATCAGCCACAAGATGCTCACCCAGAACCTGCGCATGCTGGAGCGCAACGGTCTGGTCGAGCGCGACGTGCACCCCACCGTGCCGCCGCGCGTCGAATACACCCTCACCGAGTCGGGCCAGGGACTCCGAGCGACGGTCGACGCCATGTGCGGCTGGACCCATCACTACCTCGGTCACATCGAGGCGGCCCGCCGCCGCTTCGACGCCTGACGCACTCGTACGTTCCCGCCGCGAACACGCTCTGTGATGCTCCGGGGTGTGATCGAGGGCGGCCGGGACCCCAGGAAACGCCTCTGCGGTTCGCCCTTGAGTGTGGGGCGAGTGCGTATCGGCGGGCGGGGCGGCATCGAACTCCTCGGCCTCCGACGCCCGTTCGCGACCGGTTCCGATCAGGGGTGATCGATTCTTTGTCCTTCTTCGGTCTGCGGTCGAGGAGGTTATCGGTCTGTCGTACGAGGCCTCATACCAGAGCGGGACGCTCACCGGGGGACTTTGTCAACTGCCCACCGCACCTGATGCGTTGGCGACTACTGTGAGTGTCCGTCGGGCGACGCGGGGCCGGATTTTTCGGTTCTCTCGACCGGCACCGCGATGGCGTATGCCCGAATCGCGCACCCTGCGCGAACCAACCGGCCCGACGCACCAGTACGAGGACGCCGATGTCTCAACTCCGTGCACCGGCCGCACGCGCAGACCGCCGTGAGGGCGGCCGGCACGGGCGACCGGCCGCCCGCCCCGTGCCCGCACTGCCCGATACGCACATACGCCCCCAACTCCTGCGCCTCGCCGTGCTGCCGCCCGTCGCGGTCGCGCTGAGCGCCAGCGCGGCAGTCCTGTTCACCGTCCGCTCCACCGGAGCGCGGACCAGCCTCACCCTCTGGGGTGTCCTCGCCGGAGCCACGTCGGTGACGTTCGCGGGCATCCTGATCGCCGCCGTGGCCGCGGGCCGCGCCGCCGGTTCCGTCAGCGACCGCATCGACGCCCTGCGTCGCAGCAGCGCGCGCGGCGAGGCCGATCTGCGCGACCTGGTCGAGGCGCTGCGCCGCGGCGAGGGCCCGCCCCAACGCAAGCCGCGCAGCAAACCCCCCGGGAACGCCGACGACTTCGACCTGCTCGCCGCCGACCTGGCACACGCGCACGACGGCGCCGTCACCGCCGTCGTGGCCGCCTCTCAACTCTCCAGCCAGGCGGGCAGCGAACAGAAGGTCGAGGTCTTCGTCAACCTCGCCCGGCGCCTGCAGTCCCTGGTGCACCGGGAGATCTCGATCCTCGACGAGTTGGAGAACGAGATCGAGGACCCCGACCTGCTCAAGGGCCTCTTCCACGTCGACCACCTCGCCACCCGCATCCGCCGCCACGCCGAGAACCTCGCCGTCCTCGGAGGTGCCGTCTCCCGCAGACAGTGGAGCAACCCGGTCTCCATGACCGAGGTACTGCGCTCCGCCATCGCCGAGGTCGAGCAGTACTCCCGCGTCAAGCTCGTGCCGCCGATCGACGGCACCCTGCGCGGCCACGCCGTCGCCGACGTGATCCACCTGCTGGCCGAACTCGTCGAGAACGCCACGGTGTTCTCCGCCCCGCACACCCAAGTACTGCTCCGCGTCAACCTCGTGACCTCGGGCCTCGCCGTCGAGGTCGAGGACCGCGGACTCGGCATGCCGGTCGGCGAACAGAGCCGCATGAACGCCCTGTTGACCGATCCCGACCAGGTCAACGTCGCCAGCCTGCTGGCCGACGGCCGCATCGGTCTGTTCGTGGTCTCCCAACTCGCTCGCCGCCACGGCATCCACGTCCGCCTGCAGACCAACATCTACGGCGGGGTGCAGGCCGTACTCGTAGTGCCACAGGCCTTGTTGGGTACGGCGCCGGGCGCCCCCGGGGCCGTAGGGCAGCCGCAGGACACCTTGGGCGGGGGGCAGCCGCTCGCGCCGCCGCAGCAGGCTCCGCGGATCGGGGCGGCGCAGGGTGGGAGTGAGGGGGGTCAACCGGCCCTCGGTCAGGGGCAATTGGCGTCGCCCGGCACGGCGGGGCGGCACCAGCGTGGGTCGGGGGCACCGGGGCGGCATCAACGACGGGACTCCGCACCGGGGCCGAACGGCAGCGGACCGCCGTTGCCCGTGCGAGGCGCCCACGCGGAACGGGCCAACCCCTCCGAAGCGGTGCCCGGCATCCGTCCCGACGACCGGGGGACCGTGGCGGAGAACGTGACCGCAGCGCCCGTCCCGCGCGGCGGAGCGGTACGCGGCACCATGGGCAAACCGCCCCAACTGCCCCGGCGCCGCGCCCAGGAACACATCGCACCCCAACTCCGCGACGGACCGGCACCACGCCAGGACTCCGAGGATCCCGCAGGCCACGACCCGGGCCTGATGGCCGCGTTCCAACGGGGGATCGGCCTCGCGGAGGCACGGCAGCACATGGAAGCGGCGGAGCTGGTGGAGGGGACCGAGGCGGCGTCACCGCACAAGGAGGCACCCCAGATCGTGGAGCCGCCGCATATGGAGGCTTCGCATCTGGATGCTTCGCACAGGGAGTTGGAGCATCCGGAGTCGGTGCGCCCGGAGTTCGTGCCCACAGGTGAGGTCTACACCGGTGAGGTCCACACGGGCGGTCTCTACATGAACGCGCTCCACGCGGAAACATCCGCCCCGGAACCCTCCACCCCGGAACCTCTCGCCGTAGAGCAACCGCACATGTCGCCAACCCACATGGGCTCCGGCTACATGGACACCGCGCTCCACCGCTACACCACTCAGCCCGCGACACCGGATGCGGGGGCGGACGTAGGCCCAGGCACGGATGCGGGCCCACGCACCTCCACCACCCCCGGCACCCACATTGGCCCGGACCGTTTCACCCTCGCCCCCCACATGGACGCGGCCCCCATAACCGAAGCGCACGCGCATGTGCGCGGTCACGACCACGACCTCACCGCCCGGCACGACGGGAGCGCATCAGCCGGATGACCACGCACGCCCCCACCCCCACAGCCACCCCCACCAGCGCTCCCGCAGACCTTCGTACCCCAAGGAGTCGATCCACCATGGCGAGCGATGCGCCGACCGGCCAGCCGACCGGCCATGTATCCGATCTCGACTGGCTGATGAGCGGCCTCGTGCAGCGCGTGCCGCACACCACCAGCGCGGTCCTGCTCTCCTGCGACGGGCTTGTGAAGTCGGTTCACGGGCTCGACCCCGACAGCGCCGACCACATGGCCGCCCTGGCCTCCGGGCTGTACTCCCTCGGCCGGAGTGCGGGCGTCCGCTTCGGTGACGGTGGAGACGTCCGACAGGTGGTCGTCGAGCTCGACTCGACGCTGCTCTTCGTCACCACGGCCGGCTCCGGCACCTGTCTCGCCGTGCTCGCGGGCCGGGAGGCCGACGCGGCCGTGCTCGGCTACGAGATGGCGATGTTGGTCAAGAGCGTCCGCCCCTACCTCGTGACCGCGCCCCGGCAGCACGCCGTCGAATCACCTGCGATGAGGCCTTGAGCGTGGCGACGGCCGGCGACGGGCCTTGGTTGGACGACGCGGCCGGACGTCTTGTGCGCCCCTTCACGGTCAGCAACGGCCGTACCCGGCCCTCCGTCGCGCTCGACCTCCTGTCGCAGGTGATGGCCACCGGCGCTGCCCCCCTCGGCTACCTCGGCCCGGAGCACGCGCAGGCGCTCGACCTGTGCCGCGCGCCCGTGTCCGTCGCCGAGGTCGCCGCGCACCTGAAGTTGCCGGCGGTGGTCACCAAGGTGCTGCTGTCGGACCTCGTCGACTGCGGGGCGCTGACCACCAAGCCACCCGAGTTCCACCACAACCCCACTGACCGGTCTCTTCTGGAGGCAGTGCTCGATGGACTACGACGACAGCTCTGACTACGAGAGCGGCCACGATCCCTTCCCCACCGCACTGAAGATCCTGGTGGCGGGCGGTTTCGGTGTCGGCAAGACGACCTTCGTCGGCGCGGTGAGCGAGATCGCGCCGCTCAGCACGGAGGAGCTGCTCACCACGGTCAGTGCCGCGACCGACGATCTCGAAGGCATCGAGAACAAGGTCGAGACGACCGTGGCGATGGACTTCGGCCGGATCACCCTCGACCCGGAACACGTGCTCTATCTGTTCGGTACGCCCGGACAGGAGCGGTTCTGGTTCATGTGGGACGAACTGTCCGAGGGCGCGCTCGGCGCGGTCATCCTCGCCGACACCCGACGACTGGAGGAGTGCTTCGCGGCCGTCGACTTCTTCGAACAGCGCGGCCTCGGCTTCATCGTCGCGATCAACGAGTTCGACGGCTCCTACCGCTACGACCCCGAGGAGGTGCGTGCCGCCATAGACCTCGACCCCGGGATCCCGGTCGTCCGCTGCGACGCGCGGATCTCCAGTTCCGGAGTCCAGACCCTGCTGACCCTCGTCCGCCATCTCATCGCCCACGCCCCGGCACACGTGCCGAGCCATGGTGCCCACATGTGATCCCCGCACACCGCCACGGAGTTCCTCTATGTCATACGTCCACAGGGACGGAGTACGCCCATGAGCTACGACCCGCCGCGTCCGGCCGGTCGTCTGCTGCTCACGCCCGAGGACAAGGAGGCCCCTCAACGGCGGCGCCGACTGCGCGGGTTGGGCCTCGGGTCACACCCGGACCCGGCGCTCGACGCCTTCGCCGACCATCTCGCCGACCTGACCGGTGCGCCGTACGCCATGGTCAACTTCATCGACGAGAACCGGCAGTTCTTCGCCGGTCTGCACACTCCGGGCGGGGTGGGACTGCCCAGACCCGTCACGGGAGGGGAGCACGCCAAGCCCGAGGTGGGCCGGCAGTTGGCGCGTGATTATGGGTTCTGCCCCCATGTGGTGGTCAGACGTAAGGCGCTGGTGTTGGAGGACGTCTGCGACTATCCGCGGTTCGCGGGCAATCCGGTCGTCGACGAGTTCGGGATCCGTTCCTATCTGGGGGCGCCGCTCATCGACTCCACGGGGATGGTGCTGGGCACCGTGTGTGTCGTCGACACGGAACCGCGGCCCTGGGGGAAGCAGGGTCTTGAGACGATCAAGTCGACGGCGGCGGAGCTGGTGTCCCGCCTGGAGCTGCTCGGCGGCGGATAGGCGGATGGGTGGGCGAACGGACAGTCGCTAGCCGACCGGTCGTATAGTTGTCGTATGGGTAGGACCAGTGATGCCGGAGAGAAGATCCTCGCCGCCGGGCGGTCGCTCTTCGAGGCACGCGGCTACTCGGCGCTGGGGGTGGCCGAGATCTGCAAGGCGGCCGGAGTGCCGAAGGGCAGCTTCTACTACTTCTACGCGTCGAAGGAGGCCCTCGCGCTGGCCGTCGTCGACGAACACTGGGCGGACCAGCGGCGGGAGTGGACGCGCATCCTCAGCGGTGTCGGCAAAGACCGCGGTGGCGCCGGTCGAGCCCAACCGCTGGACCGGCTGCGGAAGTTGTTCGAGGAGACCGAGGCCGGACAGCATGCCGTGCAGCAGGGCTGCGGCACCGTACTGGGCTGTCTGTTCGGCAACCTCAGCCTGGAGATGAGCAATCAGACCGAGGCCGTTCGCGCGCGGCTCCAGGAGATCTTCGACGCCCAGGTCGAGATGGTCGCCGCGGTCATCGGCGAGGCGCGCGAGCGCGGGGACGTCACCGTCAACGACTCCCAGGAGGCGGCGCGTTCCGTCGTCGCGCAGTTGGAGGGCCAGGTGATGTTCGCGAAGCTCTACAACAACACCGGGCGCCTGAGCCCCCTTTGGGGCAACTGCCTCGCGCTGCTCGGGGCCCGCACGGCCTGATCAGCGTTCGGCGGCCCGTACCTCCTGGGCCGGCACGGAGTGTCGTAGCGCCACCGTTCGACGGGGGAAGCCGGCCCGCAGGACGGCGGCTGCCGTGGCCGCGGTGAGGACCACCGCGGCGGCCAGGAGCAGGGCCGGGCGGTAGCCGTGGTGCAGCAGTGGGGCCACGGCCAGGGGGCCGAGGATCTGGCCGACGGAGTAGCCGGCGGTCAACAGGGCCACCGAGCGCGGGAATTGCAACTCCGCGCCGGCCGCGAGGGCGAGCGTGCTGACGCCGATGAAGGTCGCGCCGAACAGCACCGCGCCGACCAGGGCCGCCGCCACCCCGCCGACCAGCGCGGGCAGCGCGATGCCGACCGCCTGGATCACCAGCGCCACGCACAGCAGCCCGGGCCACGACCAACGGCGCCCGAGCCGCGCCCACAGCGCGGCGGACGGTACGGCGGCCAGCCCGACGAGCACCCACGCGCCGCTCCCGATCCAGCCGGGCGAGCTCTCTCCGATCGCGGCGACCAGGAAGGTCCCGGCGACGATGTAGCCGACGCCCTCCAGGGTGTAGCTGACGAACAAGGCGCCGAACCAGGGGGCAACCGCCCTTTCGGGGGCGTCAGTTGAGGGCATGACCGGCACTTCGGGTCGTAGATTCCACGCGACGGTCGCGAGCGCCGTGGCGAGCGCGGCCGAGGACCACCACGCGACCTGCCAGTCCGCGACGGAGCGCAGCGCGAGGACCAGCAGGCCGGAGAGCGCGATACCGGCGCCGACCCCGCCGAAGGCCCAGCCGGGGAGATGCGGCGGGTGGTTCCGCAGGTGGCCGAGGGCCGAGCTGACCGAGACCACGAAGATCAGCGCGCTCGCGACGCCGGCCAGCAGGCGCAGCGCGATCCACACCTCGGTGGTGCGGGTGGCGGGCATCGCGGCGAGCGTGCCGATCAGCAGGACGAGGGCGACGCGGAAGACCGCGCGTGAGCGGACCAGGGCGGGCAGCAGGGTGCCCGCGAGGGCGCCGAGGAAGTAGCCGACGTAGTTGGCGGTGGCCAGGTGCGCGCCGGCGTCGGTGCTCAGGCCCGCCTGCGCGTGCATCAGCGGGAGGATCGGGGTGTAGACGAAGCGGCCGACCCCCATGCCGGCCGCGAGCGCCGCGGCGACCCGGGCGACATGGGGCCAGGGCGACAGGAGGGTGCCGTCCGCCCGGGGCGCGGGGACCGGGGCGCAAGAGCTCATGAAGGTGAAATCCCTTGCAGGTGGGGGGAGTTACTCCGTATATCCGGGGTCGTTCGGGTGCGGTTCCAGCGGAGTGACGGCGAAGGTCATCCACGCGTGCAGGGGCAGGGTGCCGAGCACCTTCTCCTGGAGTTGCTCCTCGTCGTCGGCGCGCCAGACGCCCACGCTGCGCAACTCGCCGACGGGGCGCCACAGCCGCGCCAGATGGCCGGTCGAGGCCAGTTCGCGGGCCCGGACGGCCTCGGCGGCGCGCCGCTCGTCGACCTCCTCCTGAGGTGTGCCTTCGGGGACGGTCGTGGTGATCTCGACCAGGAACTCTCGCATGATCTCGCTCCGTTCGGGCCCGTCCGGCCCGGCGGCAGGGCGCCGGACTTCCATGCCCCCATCGTGGCCCCGGACCGGCGCGGGCGCCACGACAGGCTTGCTCCCTGTTGAGAGGGTCGGCCTCCCAGCCCGCGTAGCATGACGGGCGTGGAGCTGCGCCAACTCAGGTATTTCGTCGCCGTCGCCGAGGAACTGAACTTCGGCCGGGCCGCCGACCGCCTCCTGATCGCCGGCCCCTCCCTCTCCCAGCAGATCAAGGCCCTCGAACGCGATCTGGGCGTACGGCTCTTCGACCGCGACCGCCGCTCGGTCTCCCTCACCCCGGCCGGCGCCGCCCTGCTCCCGCACACCCGGGCGCTGCTGGAGCGGGCCGACGACCTCCGGCGCCGGGCCGGGCGGCTCGCGGGCTCGGAGGCGGTGCGGCTCGGTTACGTCAACTGGCTTCCCACCGAGCTGACTTCGCGCACCGCCGGAGTGGCCCAGGTGCATGTCGACGCGTGGGTCGCGCCCTCGCACACGCAGGCCGCCCGGGTCGCGGACGGCAGCCTGGATCTCGCGGTGTGCTGGGTACGGGACGAGGACCTGAAAAGGCACGGCCTCCGGGCCCGGCTGCTGGGTGCGGATCGCCTATATGCGGTGAGCACAGGCACCGACGCCGGTGATGTGTGGGCCCGGGACACATCCGTCCTCCTCGACGACGACACCAATTCCTGGTCGTCCTGGAACGTGTACGCCGAGCGGCTCGCCCACGACGCCGGGGCCCGCGCGGTGCCCATCGCCGACGGCGGGATCACCGGCCCCGCGTTCTTCGACCACGTCCGCCGCAGCCGCCGCCCGATCGTCAACTCGCCCAAGGGGCAGACCACTTCACTGCCTCCCGACCTGGTGCGCCGCGAGATCGTCGGACCCACCGTCCACTGGACCTGGTCGCTGGTGTGGCGCGAGGGCGAGACGCGTACCGCGGTCCTCGCCGCCGTGGACGCGCTCTGCGAAGGCGTCGACGCCGGCGACCTCGGACTGCGCGCCCCCGACGCCTGGCTGCCCGAGGGGGATCCGCACCGCTGACGTGTACTGGGAGGCCAGGCCTCCCAGCAGCGAGGAATCCGGTCCTGGGTAAACCCTCTCTGACCTTTGCTTTCACCTCCCTGGATCACCTACTTTCTCCAAAAGGCGACCGGTCGGCTAGTAGAAACGACCGACCGGGAGCACCTCGGCAACCACTTCGGAGAAGGTCGTCATGAGCACTCAGAACCAGAAGGTCGCGATCGTGACCGGTGCCTCGCAGGGCATCGGAGCCGGCGTCGTCGAGGCCTACCGCAAGCTCGGTTACGGCGTCGTCGCCACCTCGCGCACCATCGCCCCCGCCGATGACGCGGACGTCGTGACCGTCCAGGGCGACATCGCCGACCCGGCCACCGCCGAGCGGGTCGTGGCCGCCGCGATCGAGCGCTTCGGCCGTATCGACACGCTGGTCAACAACGCGGGCGTCTTCGTTGCGAAGCCCTTCACCGACTACACGGCCGACGACTACGCGGCCGTGCTCGGCATCAACATGACCGGGTTCTTCCGGATCACCCAGCTCGCCATCGGGCACATGCTCACCCAGGGCGGCGGCCACATCGTCAACGTCACCACCAGCCTGGTCGACAACGCGGACGCCCGTGTCCCCTCCGCGCTGGCCTCGCTGACCAAGGGCGGCCTGCAGTCGGCCACCAAGTCCCTCGCCATCGAGTACGCCACCCGCGGCATCCGCGCCAACGCTGTGTCGCCCGGCACCATCAAGACCCCGATGCACCCGGAGGAGACCCACATGGGCCTCGCCGCCCTGCATCCGGTCGGGAGGATGGGCGAGGTGAGCGACATCGTCGACGCCGTGGTGTTCTTGGAGAACGCTCCCTTCGTCACCGGCGAGATCCTGCATGTCGACGGCGGTATGAGCGCCGGTCACTGAGACCGGCCACGGAGAAAGGTCGACGGAGATGAACAGCACGAACGACGACGAAGTCATCCTGCGCGGTGTCCTGGACCCCTGGAAAGCTGCTGTGGACGCCCACGAACCGGAGGGGGTGGCCCGGCTCTTCACCGAGGACGCGATCTTCCAGGGGCTGCACCCCTACAGCGTCGGACGGCGGGGCGTCGCCGAGTACTACGACTCCCAACCTCTGGGCATGACCGCCGAGTTCGAGATCCTCGAAACCCGGCGATACGCCGACGACCTCGTACTCGGCTATCTGGACACGGAGTTCACGTTCACCGACCGGCCGCCGGTCGACGTCAAGCTCGCCGTGTTGGTGAAGCGGCTGGCGGACGGCTGGTACATCGCCCACTACCAGGTGTCGCGGCTCGACGGGTGACAGGCGTGACGGTGCCAGGTGTGAAGGAAAGCTGCGGCACGGCTTAAGAAAACCTCGATGGACCGGGGCGCTCAGGTGGGGCAGATTGCTAGCAGAATCCACCCCCACCCCTGGAACGGGCTCGTCCGGCATGCCCGGATCGTGCCCGGCCCCGGGACCTCACCCTCAGGAGCCGTAGCGTTGAAGGCGCTGGTCAAGGAGAAGGCGGAGCCCGGGCTGTGGCTCGCGGACGTCCCGGAGCCCGCCGTCGGACCCGGCGACGTACTGATCAGGGTCCTGCGGACCGGGATCTGCGGCACCGACCTGCACATCCGGAACTGGGACGGGTGGGCGCGGCAGACGATCCGTACGCCGTTGGTGCTCGGCCACGAGTTCGTGGGCGAGGTCGTCGGGACGGGCCGGGACGTCGCCGACATGGCTGTCGGTGAACTGGTCAGCGGCGAGGGTCACTTGGTGTGCGGCAAGTGCCGCAACTGCCTGGCCGGGCGACGCCACCTGTGCCGCGCCACGGTCGGGCTCGGCGTCGGACGGGACGGAGCCTTCGCGGAGTACGTCGCGCTGCCCGCCGCCAACGTGTGGGTGCACCGCGTCCCCGTCGACCTCGATGTGGCCGCGATCTTCGACCCGTTCGGCAACGCCGTGCACACCGCGCTGTCGTTCCCGCTCGTCGGCGAGGACGTGTTGATCACCGGTGCGGGCCCCATCGGTTTGATGGCGGCGGCAGTTGCCCGGCACGCCGGCGCGCGGAACGTCGTAGTGACGGATGTGAGCGAGGAGCGACTCGCCCTCGCCCGCAAGATCGGCGTCAGCCTCGCACTGAACGTGACGGATGCTCAGATCGCCGACGGCCAGCGGGAGTTGGGGCTCCGTGAGGGCTTCGACGTCGGCCTGGAGATGTCGGGCCGACCGGAGGCGATGCGCGACATGATCGCCAACATGACGCACGGCGGCCGTATCGCGATGCTCGGCCTGCCCTCCGAGGAGTTCCCGGTCGACTGGTCCCGCATCGTCACCTCGATGCTCACCATCAAGGGCATCTACGGCCGTGAGATGTTCGAGACGTGGTACGCCATGTCGGTGCTGCTGGAAGGCGGTCTGGACCTCGCGCCCGTGATCACCGGCCGCTACGGACACAGCGACTTCGAGGCGGCCTTCGCGGACGCGGCGAGCGGCCGCGGCGGCAAGGTCATCCTCGACTGGACCGCGTAACTCCCTTTGGGACCGAGCAACTCCCTGTCGGACCGAGTAACTCCCCCTCGGCGAAGGAACTTTAGGAGCTTCCCCCATGTTCGACTCCGTGCGCGACGACCTCCGCACCACCCTCGACGAGATCCGCGCCGCCGGACTCCACAAGCCCGAGCGCGTGATCGGCTCCCCGCAGTCCGCGACCGTCAACGTCACCGCGGGCGGCCGCCCCGGCGAGGTGCTCAACTTCTGCGCCAACAACTACCTGGGCCTCGCCGACCACCCCGAGGTCGTCGCCGCCGCCCACGAGGCCCTCGACCGCTGGGGCTACGGCATGGCCTCCGTGCGCTTCATCTGCGGAACCCAGGAGGTCCACAAGGAACTTGAGGCCCGCCTCTCCACGTTCCTCGGCCAGGAGGACACGATCCTCTACTCCTCCTGCTTCGACGCCAACGGCGGTGTCTTCGAAACCCTGTTGGGCCCGGAGGACGCGGTCATCTCCGACGCCCTCAACCACGCCTCGATCATCGACGGCATCCGGCTCTCCAAGGCCGGCCGTTTCCGCTACGCCAACCGCGACATGGCCGATCTGGAACGGCAGTTGAAGGAGGCGGCCGGCGCCCGGCGCAAGCTGATCGTCACCGATGGCGTCTTCTCCATGGACGGTTACGTCGCCCCGCTGCGCGAGATCTGCGACCTCGCCGACCGCTACGACGCGATGGTCATGGTCGACGACTCGCACGCCGTCGGCTTCGTCGGCCCCGGCGGCCGGGGCACCCCCGAACTGCACGGCGTCATGGACCGCGTCGACATCATCACCGGCACCCTCGGCAAGGCCCTCGGCGGCGCCTCCGGCGGTTACGTCGCCGCCCGCGCCGAGATCGTCGCGCTGCTGCGCCAGCGTTCACGGCCGTACCTCTTCTCGAACACCCTGGCCCCCGTGATCGCGGCGGCCTCGCTCAAGGTGCTCGACCTGCTGGAGTCCGCGGACGACCTGCGGGTCCAACTCGCCGAGAACACCGCCCTGTTCCGTCGCCGGATGAACGAGGAGGGCTTCGACATCCTCCCCGGCGACCACGCCATCGCACCCGTGATGATCGGCGACGCGACGGTCGCCGGCCGGATGGCGGAGCTGCTGCTGGAACGGGGTGTGTACGTGATCGGCTTCTCGTACCCGGTCGTCCCGCAGGGGAAGGCCCGCATCCGGGTCCAGCTGTCCGCCGCGCACTCGACGGAGGACGTGAACCGGGCGGTGGACGCGTTTGTGGCGGCCCGCGCTGAGCTGGACGCCTGAGCGGATCGGGAGGCCCGGGAGCGGCGGGAAACCTGAGGGAAACGGGAAGCCCGGGAGCGGCTGGAGACCTGAGGGGACCGAACAGCTTGGACATATTGCGATAATCGGTCCCATGATCGAAGCGCGGCGGCTCCACATCCTCCGTGCGGTGGCCGACCACCGCACCGTGACGGCGGCAGCCGCCGCGCTGTATCTGACCCCCTCGGCGGTCTCCCAGCAGCTCGCCGCCCTGGAGCAGGAGACCGGCCACCGCCTGGTCGAGCGCGGTGCAAAGGGCGTACGGCTGACCCCGGCCGGCGAGATCCTGCTCAGCCACACCAACGTGGTCCTGGCCCAGCTGGAGCGGGCCGAGGCGGAACTCGCCGCGTACAGCTCGGGCGCGGCCGGCACGGTCACCGTCGCCGCCTTCGCGACGGGTATCGCACAGGTCGTAGCCCCCGCGCTGTCCCGTCTGTCCCTCCTCGCACCCGGCATCCGCCTCCGCGTCCAGGACGCCGAGGGCGACGCCAGCCTGCCGATGGTGCTGGACCGGCAGGTGGACGTCGCGGTCGCCGTCGAGTACCGCGGGGCACCGCCCGCCGACGACCCGCGCCTGATCCATGTGCCGCTCTACGCCGAGCCGTTCGACGCGGTCGTCCCGCTCACCCACCGCCTCGCCGGCGCCGCCGAGGTCCCCCTCGCCGAACTGGCCAAGGACCCGTGGATCGGCCCGTACCCCGGCAACCCCTGCCACGAGGTCGTCGTCCTGGCCTGCGAGAACGCCGGATTCCAGCCCCGCCTAGAACACTCCTCCGACGACTTCCGCGCCGTCGTCGCCCTCGCCTCGGCCGACGCGGGCGTGGCCCTCGTCCCCCGCTCGGCGCTGCGCGGCATGGACCTGACGGGAGTCGTCGTCCGGCCCGTCGACGGGGTGGCGCCGACCCGCCGGGTCTTCGCCGCCGTACGACGCGGCACGGAGGAGCACCCGTTGATCCGCCCGGTACTGGACGCGCTGGAAGAAGTGGCCCGGACGTAACCTCGCCGTCTCATATCCGGGATACCGTCCCGGATATGAGATCCGAGGAAGCGGCTACGGCCCTCGACCCGGTGGACATCCGACTCGGCGCCCGACTCGCCGAGCTGCGCACCCAACACGGCTGGTCCCTGGGGGAGTTGGCGGAGCGCAGCGGGGTGAGCCGTTCGACCCTGTCCCGCGCCGAACGCGCCGAGATCAGCCCCACGGCCTCCCTCCTCAACCGCCTCTGCGGTGTCTACGGCCGCACCATGTCCCAACTCCTCAGCGAGGTAGAGGCCGCACCGGCGCTGCTGATCCGCGCCGCCGAGCAACCGGTGTGGGAGGACCGTGCCTCCGGTTTCGTACGGCGATCCGTGTCGCCCCCGCACACCGGGCTGCGCGGCGAACTCGTCGAGGGACGGCTCCGGGCGGGCGCCGACCTTGCCTACGACCGCCCGCCCGTGCCCGGCCTGGAGCAGCACATCTGGGTCCTGGAGGGTGCCCTCCAGGTGACGGCCCAGGACGTCGAGCACGATCTCGACGCCGGTGACTGTCTGCGGTTGCGGGTGTGGGGGCCGACGCGGTTCCGGTGCCCGGGTCCCGAGGACGTGCGCTATGTGCTGGCGGTGGTGCTGCCGTGAAGGTGACGGGTGTGACGCGTCTGGCGCGTCTGGAGGTCGCGCAACTGCTCGCCGCCGTCGATGAGTTGGCGGACCTGTTGACCGACACCGTGGACGACGGCGCCTCGATCGGCTTCCTCGCGCCGCTCGGCCGGGCGGCGGCCGTCGACTGGTGGCGGGAGCGTGCCGACGGTGTCGCCACCGGGCAGCTCGCGGTATGGGTGGCGTCGATGGGCGAGCGGGTGGTCGGCACGGTGAGCCTGGCCTTCCCGGACAAGCCCAACAGTCGCCACCGCGCCGAACTGGTCAAGCTGATGGTCCACCGGGACGCCAGGGGAGAGGGCCTCGGGCGCCGGCTGCTGACCCTCGCCGAGGACGCGGCCGTCGCCGCCGGCATCACCCTCCTCCACCTGGACACCGAGACCGACAGCCCCGCCGAGCACCTCTACCGCTCCACCGGCTGGACCCGGGCCGGTGTGATCCCGGACTACGCGGCGAGCCCGGACGGGGAGCTGCGTCCGACGACGCTCTACTACAAGCGCGTGGGGGCGGGAACGCCGGCGGACGCGGGTGCGGGGGCGACTGTCCGAGACCGGTGAGACCAGGTGGCCGGTCAGCGCGTGGAGATCCGTACCTCATCGACCGTCGGCAGGACGGTCGGCATGTCGTCGGTGACCCAGGCGTACTCCAGGGCCGCCAAGGTGGCGCCTTCGTCGGTCCACACCAACAACTCGCCGACGTACTCGCCCGACCGATCGAGGACGTGAGCGTCGACGGGTACGAGCTCGGACGCCATCGCCGCGCGCCGTACGGGTTCGCGAACCCGCAGGTCGACGCTCACGGATCCCGGTGCCCAGACGGCCACCACCTCCGTCCGCTCCAGCTGGCTCCGCAGCGCGGGGGCGTCGGCGAAGTCGGCCGAGAGGACGCACTCCAGCACGGCTCGCTCGGAGCTGTTCAGGGGACGGGGTTCGACGGGTACGGACGACATGCACCCATCATCCATGCTCTGTGCAGGGGCTCCCACCAGGTGGTTGTCAGTGGTGGCCGCTATGTTGCGTCTCATGCCGGATGCCGAAGACGTACGCCGTATCGCCCTCTCCCTCCCGGACACGACGGAGAAGATCGCCTGGAACATGCCCACTTTTCGGGTCGCCGGGAAGATGTTCGTCACGGTGCCCGAGGAGGAGACCTCCATCGCCGTGCGCTGCCCCAAGGAGGAGCGCGACGAACTGGTTCTCGCCGAACCGGAGAAGTTCTGGATCGCCGACCACGAGGCGGGCTTCGCCTGGGTCAGGGCCCGTCTCGCCGCACTGGACAGCGAGGAAGAACTCCGCGACATCCTCGCCGACTCCTGGCGTCAGGCGGCCCCACCCCGACTCCTGGACGCCCACCCGGAGTTGGGCCTCCCGTCCGGGTCCGGCGACTGAAATTCCCTCGGGCGTTGTCAGTGGTGCGTGGCATCATCCGGAAGCGGTAGTGGGAGCCGGGGCGGAGGGGGATGACGGGGAGGGCATCGGATCCGGTGCGCAAGGGGACAGGGCGTGAGTCGACGTCGGGCGGGGCGACCGGTGGGGGCGACGGCGATGACATCGTTGCCGGAGCCGTCGCGGGAGCCGGAGCCGGAGTTGCCGCGGGAGCGGCTGTCGCCGGGGCGGTGAAGAGTGCCGGTGCGGGCGACGAACGGCCCGTCTGGTCAAGGGACTTCGCGCTGTTCTTCGTGGCACGCGCCGTCGCCCGGCTCGGCGACACCATGCTGCCGGTCGCTCTCGCCGCCGGCCTGCTGGAACACGGGTACGGCGCGGGCGCGGTCGGCCTCGCCATGGCCTCCACGGCCGCCGCCTTCGCGGGACTTGTCGTCTTCGGCGGGGTGATCGCCGACCGGTTCAGCACCCGCAAGCTGATGATCGGCGCCGACCTGGTGCGCCTCGGCACCCAGTCCCTCGCCGCCGCGCTCTTCTTCACCGGCCATGTCGTGCTCTGGCAGATCTGCGCGATCGGCTTCGTCAACGGCGTGGCGGGCGCGGTGTTCCAGCCCGGCGTGGCGAGTACGGTGCCGCGACTCGCCTCCGACATCCAGGGCGCGAACGGCGCGATACGCATCGCCGAGTCCGCCGCCCAACTCGCGGGTCCGGCCGTCGCGGGCCTGCTCGTCGGATTCACCTCGCCCGGCGGCGTGTTCGCGGCCCACGCCGCCACCTACGCGGTCAGCGCCCTGTGCCTTCTGCTGCTCCGGCTGCCCCCGCTCGCGCCGGGCAGCCGCGAGCCGGGGCACGGGTCGGGCGCCTTCAAGGCCGATCTGGTCGAGGGATGGCGGGAGTTCAGATCACGCACGTGGCTGTGGGGAGTCATCGCCGTCTGGTGCCTCTACATGATCGCCGTATCGGGCCCGACCGTTCCGCTCGTCGCGACGGAGGTGGTGCAACAGCACGGCCCGCGCGTCTACGGCCTGATCAACTCGGCCCTCGGCGCGGGCACCGTCGTGGGCGGACTCCTCGCCCTCCGGCTGCGCCCCCGCCGTATGCTGCGCGCCGGGTCGATCGCCCTCTTCGCCTTCGCCGGTTTCCCGGCGACCGTCGGCGCGGGACTCGGCGTACCGGCCATGGCGGCCGGAGCCGCCGTCGCCGGGGTGGGAATGTCCTTCTGGGGCGTGATGTGGGCGACGAGCGTCCAGACCCAGGTCCCACCGGACGTCCTCAACCGCATCCACGCGTACGACGTGGCGGGCTCCCTCGCGATGATGCCCGTCGGCCAGGCCCTGGCGGGCCCGGCGGCCGCGGGCATCGGTGCCGACCATGTGCTGCTCGTCGCGGGGGCGATGAGCTTCGTGGTGCCGACGATTCTGCTCCTGGTGCCTGCCATACGCGGGCTGATACGGGCGGACGCGGTACCGGTGGGCCCGAGTGCTCCGGTCGCCCCGAGCGACGTGGCGATACGTGAACGGGCGTGCCCGCAGGACAGTTGACGGCGAGGGCCGGTGTCGGTGCGGCCTTCGGTGACGGCGAGGGCGTTGTCGTACGGCGAGGCCTCAGCCCCGTACCGCCACCCGCCCGCCGCCGCCTCCTCCCACAAAGCCGCCGATCCGCTCGCGCAGGGTCCGCGTGTCGAGGCCGTGCGCGGTGAGGTGGTCGGCGACGGTGCCGTAGCGCCGGAGTTCGGCGCGGCCGACGCCCAGGCCGAGCACACGGTGGGGCAGGTCGGCGAGCGCGTCGTTCGCGGCCGTGGTCGAGGTGCCCGCCAGATACGGTTCGACGAGGACGACGTCCGTCCCGGCGGCCCGCGTGGCGGCGCGCAACGCGTCCGCGTCGAAGGGCCGTACGGTCGTGGCGTACAGGACGGTGACGTCGAGGCCGTCCGTCGCGGCGAGGACGGCGTCGAGCATCGGTCCGACGGCGACGACCACGCCGGAGCGGCCTTCGCGGACGATGCGGAAGCGCGCGCCGTCGACCGGGAGGGCCTCCGCGTTCGACTGGACGGACAGCCGTACATACACCTTGTCGTCGCCCGCGGCGACCGCGTGCCGCAGCAGCGTCTCGGCCTCGTCCGGGTGGCCCGGCACGTGCACGGTCCAGCCGTCGAGTGTGTCGAGGAGGGCCACGTCGCCCGGAGCCATGTGGGTGAACCCGCCGGCAGGCCAGTCGAAGGAGGCCGCGGCGCTCACCAGTACCGCGCCGACGTCCTGGTGCCCGAGGTCCAGTTTCACCTGCTCGAAGGGTCGCTCGACGAGGAAACTCGCGAAGGTGTGCACGACCGGACGCATCCCGGTCAGGGCGAGGCCCGCGCCCGCCCCGACGAGGAGCTGCTCGCGGATGCCGACGTTGATCACCCGGTCGGGATGCCGGAGTTGGGCGTCCGCGAAGCCGTCCCTGCCGATCTCGGCGAGCACGACCGCGACCCGCGGGTCCTCGTCGAGCAGCCGGGAGACGACCGGGGCGAAACGGTCACGCATGGTGTCCATGGGGTGCCTTTCTCGATGTGCTGGTGAGGAGGTGGGGGGAGGGGCGATCAGGCGGACTTCGGCTCCACCCGGGCCACGACCACCTGCGGTCGGCCGGGATGCGGTGCGGTGAAGGCGGCGTACAGCGCCGCGTGGTCACGTCCGTCGACCGTCACCGCGGACCAGCCCGCCGCCTCGAAGCGGGCCGCGATGCCGCCGGGCCGGGCGTGGCTGGCGGAGGAGTTGTCGACGACGACGGTGTGCAGGCGGTCCAGTCCGGCGGGCCCGGCGAAGGCGATGGCCTCGTGGTTGCTGCCCTCGTCCAGCTCGGCGTCCCCTACCAGGACCCAGACCCGCGGTGCGGTGCGTCCCTGGGCGCGCAGCCCCAGTGCCGTCCCGACGGCGATCGGCAGCCCGTGCCCCAGCGACCCGCTGCCGATCTCGGCGCCCGGCACCAGCACCCGGTCGGGGTGGTGTCCGAGCGGCGAGTCGTAGGAACCGAAGCCCGGGAGCCACTCCACCGGTACGAATCCCTTGGCGGCCAGCACCGCGTAGTAGGCCATCGGACCGTGCCCCTTGGACAGCAGGAACCGGTCACGCTCGGGGTCGTCCATCCGCTCCGGGCCGACCCGCAGCACCCGGTCGTAGAGGACCCACAGCACGTCCAGCGTCGAGGTCGCCGCCGGACCGTGCTTCTCGTCGCCGGTCATCCGTCCCATGAGGTGGGGCAGGTCGCTGTGCGTGTACGGGCGGCTGTGTTCCGTGGTTGTCGTCGTCATATGGACGATCGTGCAACCTCAACCAAACTTCAGGTCAAGCACTGCCGGGGGACGGGACCGGAAGTCGGCCTCGAATAAAGGCGTGCGCGATCACCGACGCGAGTGCGGTATTGTTTCCATGCGTGTTCGGCCAGGGGAAACCCCAGGTCAGACGGGCAACGGGACGTGGCGCAGCTTGGTAGCGCACTTGACTGGGGGTCAAGGGGTCGCAGGTTCAAATCCTGTCGTCCCGACTTTTGAAGTCGCAGGTCAGAGGCCGTTTTCTCAGCGATGGGAAGACGGTCTTTGTCGTGTCTGCGGGGGGCGGTTCGCGGAGCCGTTGGAAGCCGTGGCGGCGAAGGCCGGCCACCGGCCGCCGGATCCGCCGCAGTGTTCGCGGGTGGCGACCTGATCGGCCTTTGCGGCACCACCACGCGCAAACTTTGCCTTCTGAGGTGGGGTCGGACGGCTCGCAAGAAATGCGCCACGCGGGCCTGTGGGTCGGCCCGTTGGGAACCCGGTACGGCCGGGGTCGGTTTGCGGGGGCTTCGGGGGCGTGCTGGTCGGTGCGCATGATCTCGGAGCCGACGGCGACGACCCGGTCGAGGTCGTCCTCGGCGCCTGCCTGCGCGAACGGAACGGTACGGACCTGTTTCCGGGTGTCGTCGATCAGTGCCGGGACGCCTCGGGTCGCCGGCACCGTCGGCTCGGCGAGCTCCCGCCGTCGCAGGGCGCAAGGGACGTTTTGCGTCACCAGGGCACCCGCAGGCGGTCGTCGATCTATGGCCCCGCCTTCAAATATTGAGCACAAAGTCCACACAGACCTCTCTCCAGGCGGCCCCAGATGGTCTAGATTGACCCTGCTTTCGCAATGGTGGGACACCAGGCGACAAATGGTGATCCATGGGTCCGGCGATGTGGACGGCCAGTAGCCGCGTCTCTCGCGCCTGACGTGGGGGTGATCGGTACTTGGACCCGTAGGGGGGCTTGGGGCGCGGGGAACATCCGGGGTTTCGACGGGTTTCCACGTACCTCGGGGGCTTGGCAGGACCTGCGAGTGCGCTGTCGCCAGGGGGTTGACCACGTAACTCTGAGACAGCCGGGATGCCATCCGCCGGGGGCGGCGGCGTTCCGAGGGGGAACGGTGCGGTGGGGGCCTCCCGAGGGGAGGCACAGTGCGGGGGGCGGGGACCCTCCGCAGGGGGCGAAACAGTGTGAGGCGGCGACGCCGTATCACTGGGGACCTTGGGGGGTTCTGTGCGGCAGGGGGGAATAGTCGGCCCTTTTCCGTCGGCGCGTGGGCGTCTGGTGGACGGGGCGATCAGTCAGCCCGCGACCGATTGGGAGCAGCGGTACCGCCGTACCGTGATCATCAGTGACACGGTGGCCACTGCCTGTGTGGTGGGGGCGATCGGCGACTTCTTCGGGGCCCGGGACGCGGCCAACTGGCATGAGAAATGGGGGATTCTCGCCTTCGGCACCCAGCTGCTGGTGCTGGGGGCGCTTGCGGTGAGCCGGGCGTGGGCTCCGGCCGTGCTCGGCCAGGGTGCCGAGGAATTCCGTCGGCTCGGACGCTCGCTGTTCACCGCGACCGTCGTGCTGGCGCTCGGCGGGATCGCCCTGACCTCGCGCAACATCAAGCTCTGGATCTTCGTCGCGATCCCCGCGATCGCGCTCGTCACCATGACCGAGCGGTATGTGCTCCGGCTCTGGCTGCACAGACAGCGCAACGAAGGACGGTGCCTGAGACCGGTGCTCGCCGCCGGGAGCCCGGACACCGTGCGCGACCTGATCAATCGCACCCGCAAGTTTCCGCACCTCGGCTGGCGGGTGGAGGCGGTGTGCACGACGGACGGCCGGGGGATCGACGGCGAGCAAGGCGGGCTCGACGGTGACCAGTTGGACGGAGTCCCGGTCATCGGCATGCTGGAGGACGTCGCCAAGCACGTCCGCCACGACGGCTACCGCGTCGTCGCCGTCACCCCGGACCCGCACTGGTCACCGGCCCGGCTGCAGCGGCTGGCCTGGAACCTCGAAGGCAGCGACGCCGAGATGATCGTGGCCCCCGTGCTGATGGAGGTGGCCGGCCCGCGCCTGCATGTCGACGCGGTGCTCGGAATCCCGCTGCTGCGGGTCAGCATGCCGACCTTCAGCGGGGGCCGCCGGGCGATCAAAGGAGTCGTCGACCGGATAGGCGCAACGATTCTCCTGGTGCTGTTGGCACCGCTGATGCTCCTCGTCGGTCTGCTCGTGCTGATGGACAGCCGGGGCGGGGCGATCTATCGCCA
Organism: Streptomyces prunicolor; assembly: GCF_045162825.1. Classification (NCBI taxonomy): domain Bacteria; kingdom Bacillati; phylum Actinomycetota; class Actinomycetes; order Kitasatosporales; family Streptomycetaceae; genus Streptomyces; species Streptomyces prunicolor. Next base: position 9,498,315 of record NZ_CP108676.1, read on the forward strand.
GCGCAGGGTCGGCAAGGACGGCCGCGAGTTCACCATCGTCAAGTTCCGCACCATGGTCAGCGGGGCCCACGGGGCACGTGCGGACCTGGCCGACCGGAACGAGGGCGCGGGTCTGCTGTTCAAGCTCCGCCAGGATCCGCGGGTGACCCGGGTGGGAGCAGTGCTGCGCCGGTACTCGCTCGACGAGCTCCCGCAGCTTTTCAACGTGCTCACCGGATCGATGTCGCTCGTCGGACCGCGGCCTCCGCTGCCGGAGGAGTCCGCCGCGTACGGCCCGGACATCCGGCGGCGGCTGCTGGTCAAGCCCGGCCTCACCGGCCTGTGGCAGATCAGCGGACGCAGCGATCTGTCGTGGGAGGAGGCGGTCCGCCTCGACCTGCGATACGTGGAGGACTGGTCCCTCGCCCTGGACACGGTGATCTTGTGGAAGACGCTGCGTGCGGTGCTCCACGGGCAAGGGGCCTACTGATGCGCGGGGGTCGACCGACCGACGCGCGGACCGCAGGCCGCAAGGGCCTGACTGGGGGGAGAGGCGGGGCATGAGAGTCAGCGTTTTCGGGCTCGGCTACGTGGGCTGTGTGTCGGCCGCGTGCCTGGCCAGCATGGGGCACGAGGTCATCGGGGTGGACGTGAACCAGGTGAAGGTCGACCTGGTCAACGACGGCAAGGCCCCGGTGGTCGAGGAGCGGATCGGCGAGCTCATCGCCGAGGTCGTGCGGACCGGAGCGCTCCGCGCCACCGGTGATGTCCGCGAGGCGATCATGGACAGCGAGATATCACTGGTCTGCGTGGGCACGCCGTCGGAGCCCAACGGCAGCCTGTGCACCACGTACTTGGAGCGGGTCACCGAACAGATCGGCGCCGCGCTCGCCGAGCGGGGCGGGCGCCAGACCGTCGTGTTCCGTAGCACCATGCTCCCGGGCACCTGCCTGAACCTGCTGGTGCCGATCCTGGAGAAGAACGTCGGCGGCACGGCCGGGGTCGACTTCGGGGTCGCGGTCAACCCGGAGTTCCTGCGCGAGGGCACGAGCGTGCAGGACTTCTTCGACCCGCCGAAGACCGTCATCGGCGAATTCGACCCGGCGAGCGGCGACGCGGTGGCGGCGCTCTACGACGGCCTGCCCAACGAGGTGTTCCGGGTGCCGATCCCGACCGCCGAGGCCATCAAGTACGCGGACAACGCGTTCCACGGCCTCAAGATCGGCTTCGCGAACGAGCTGGGCTCGGTGTGCCAGGCACTCGGGGTGGACTCGCACCAGGTGATGGACGTCTTCCTGGCCGACCGCAAGCTGAACATCAGCCCCGCCTACCTGCGGCCCGGCTTCGCCTTCGGCGGCTCCTGCCTGCCCAAGGACCTGCGCAGTCTGGTCCACGCGGCGCAGCGGGCCGACGTCTCGGTGCCCATCCTCTCCCACGTGCTGGCCTCCAACTCCGACCATCTGCAACGCGCGGTGGACCTGGTCGAGCGCACCGGCAAGCGCCGGGTGGGCCTGTTCGGGCTGTCCTTCAAACCCGGCACCGACGACCTCAGGGAGAGCCCGCTCGTCGAGCTGGCGGAGCGACTCTTCGGCAAGGGCTACGACCTCAAGATCTACGACGCCAACGTGAGCCTCTCCCGGCTGCTCGGCGCGAACCGCGAGTACATCGAGAGCCGCCTGCCGCATCTCGCGCAACTGCTCGCCGACTCCGTCGACGAGGTGCTGGAGCACGCCGAGGTGTGCCTGGTCGGGACCAAGGATCCGGCCGTGCTGTCGGCGCTGCCCCACACGGGCGGACCGGCGATCGTCGACCTCATCCACCTTCCCGACGCCGAGACGCGCCGGAACGAACCGGGGTACATGGGCCTTGCTTGGTGACGCAATCAGCCGCGACGGGACGAACCGGCGCGCGCTGATCCTGGTGGAGAACCTTTCGGTGCCGTTCGACCGGCGGGTGTGGCAGGAGTGCACCACCCTGCGCGACGCGGGCTGGGAAGTGCACGTCATCTGCCCCCAGGGGGAGAAACGGGACACGGAACCGGAAGCGGTGATCGACGGGGTGCGGATCCACCGCTACCCGTTGCGCGCGGCCACCGGAGGGCCGGCCGGCTACCTGCGGGAGTACGGAACGGCGCTCTGGCACACGCTCCGGCTGGCCCGCAAGGTCGGCCCCGTCGACGTGGTCCACGCCTGCAACCCGCCCGACCTGCTGTTCCTGCCCGCACTGTGGATGAAGCGGCGCGGCGCCCGGTTCGTCTTCGACCAGCACGACCTGGTACCCGAGCTGTACCTCTCCCGGTTCGACCGCGGCGAGGACCTGCTCTACCGCGCCGTGTGCGCGCTGGAGCGGCGGACCTACCGGGCCGCGGACATCGTGCTCGCCACGAACGAGAGCTACAAGGACGTCGCGCTGCGCCGCGGCGGCAAGCGGCCGGAGGACGTCTTCGTGGTGCGCAGCGCGCCCGCGACCGACCGGTTCCAACCGGTGCCGCCGGAGCCGGAGTTGAAGCGCGGCAAGCCCCATCTGCTGTGCTACCTCGGCGTCATGGGCCCGCAGGACGGCGTCGACTACGCCTTGCGGGCCCTCGCGAAGCTGCGCGACGAGCTCGGCCGGACCGACTGGCACGCGGTCTTCGTCGGAGCCGGCGACGCCTTCGACGCGATGGTCGAACTGTCCCGGCAACTCGGTCTCTCCGAACAGGTGCAGTTCACCGGACGCATCCCGGACGAGGACCTGGTGCGCTACCTGTGCACCGCGGACGTGTGCCTCTCCCCCGACCCGTGCAATCCGCTCAACGACGTGTCGACCATGAACAAGGTCCTGGAGTACATGGCGATGGGCCGGCCGATCGTCTCGTTCGACCTCCGGGAGGCGCGCGTCTCCGCCGGTGACGCCGCCGTCTACGCGCCCGACGACGACGAGGCCCAGTTCGCCAAGCTCATCGCGCTGCTCCTCGACGATCCGCAGAAGCGGGCCCGGATGGGCAGGACCGGCCAGGAGCGGATCAGCGGACCGCTGTCCTGGGAGAACTCGCAAGCGTCACTGCTCGCCGCCTATGCCGCCGCCTGCCGGGACCAAGCCCCGGTGTCCGCGGATGGGCCGGTCCGTACGGGGAAGAGGCCGCACCATTGAATGACGACACGATCCGCCTGGTCACGATCGGACGGATTCTCCGTCGGCGGTGGCGGCTCCTCGCCGTCCTCGCCGTAGCGGGCGCGCTCTTCGGCTACGGCACCTCGGTGCTGCTGCTTCCGCCGCGCTACACGGCAGAGGCATCGGTGCTGCTGCCGGGCCAGTGGGAAGAGCGCGAACTGCTGACCCAGGTGGACATCGCCACCAGTTCGGCAGTGGTCGACCGCGCGGCCGCCGCGCTGCACTGGACCGACGTCAATGGCACCGAGCTGCAGAAAGACGTGAGTGCCAAGGCGGACGACGGGAACATCATCAAGGTCTCCGGTACGGCCGACACCCCGGAGCGCGCGCAGCGGCTCTCCGACCAGCTGGCCCAGCAGTTCGTCACCTTCGCCACCCGTATCGCGGGCGGCAGCACCGACGCCGCGGCGGACACGGCGACAGAGGCGCTGCGCAAGCAGGTGGCCGAGACCAACCGCCGTATCACCGATCTGGCCGACTCGGCGGATCCGGGGCAGACCGTGGAGGGCGTGCAGGCCCGCACCGAGCTGGAGGGTCTGCGCACCGGGCTGCAGGACGCCATGAAGAAGCTGGAGGAGGCCAACCCGGCGAGCGCCAAGGCCAGCATGGTCGTCATGGGGCCGGCCCCCCGGCCGACCGGAGCGGCGGCGCCGACGAGGATGCAACTGACCGTCGGCGGGGCGCTGTTGTTCCTCCTGCTCGCGGTCATCGGCCATCTCGCCGCCGCACGGGTGAGCCGTCGGCTGCGCGCCGAACCGGAGATCGCCGCGGCGCTCGGCTCGCCGTTCCTCGGCACCGTCGACGTGCCCGGCGAACGGCACGGGCACCGACCCGAGAGCCACGGCTCGCGGGCCCGGCTCCGCCGCCTTCTCGGCATCGACACCCCGTGGGACACACCGGCCCCGCAGCGGTCCGGCGACGAGGCCGAGCGGCGGCTCCGCTACCGGCGGGTGTGCGCCCGCCTCCGGGACCAACTGCCCGCCCCCCGGCGGCTGCTGGTCGTCGTACCGGAAGGCGACGAGGTCGCCCGGCTGGCCGCCGGACAGCTCGTCGCCGAGTCCTCCGGTGACCCGCGGCTGCGGGTGGTGGAGGTCTCGGTGGACCGGCCGATCGTGCCGGACCGCGACACCGAGTCCGGTGCCCTCGCCGTCATCGGCGCCGGGAGCTGGACCGCCGGGGAACTCGCCGGCATCGCCGAGGCGTGCGCGGACGGCGGCCACGAGCTCGTCGGCGTCGTCGTCGCCGGCACGGTCCGCACCCGACCGACGGAAACCGCCGACCGACTGTCCGACGACGCCACTTTGACGTTCGCGGTACACGGCCACGCGACAGGAGATCCAGCGTGACGACGAGCACGACTTCGGAGTCGTCGGCCGCCACCCCGCTCCTCGACCTCCAGGCGCTGGTGGTCGCGGTGCGCAGACGCCGCCGGCTGTGGGGCGCCATGGCGCTCCTCGGGATGCTGGCCGGCGCGGCCGTGGCGGTCCTGCTGCCGCCCGCCCCGGCCGCCGTGACCAAGGTGCTGGTCGCGCACCAGGAGGACCAGCCGAACGACACCGGAACGCTGATCCGCACCGACGCCCAGCTGCTGGCGACCACACGGATCGCCGACCAGGCCCTGCGGATCCTCAAGTCCCCGGAAAAACCCGAGGACTTCATGAAGGACTACCGGGGCACCGGACTGACCAACAACGTCCTCCAGATCGATGTGACGGGCAAAACCGACACGGAAGCGGTGGCCCGGGCCAAGGCACTGGCCGAGGCGTTCGTCGCGGACCACGCCAAGCGCATCCAGGACATCGCCAACGCAAACGCCCAGGGCCTGCTCGACCAGCGGGACCGCATGGAGACGGAGCTCGCCGACGTCAACAAGTCGATCGGCGGCCGGTCGCCCGACTCCGACCCCACGGACGCGGCGAACCTGGAGTCGCTCTTCGCCCGGCGGGCCGAACTCACCTCACAGATCTCCGACTTCGGCCAGCGCGCCGAGGAGGCCCGCGTCGGCGCGCCCCAGCTCGTCGCCGGCACCCAGATCGTGGACGCCCCGCGCGCGGTGCGGAACTCGCTGCCCAAGGCCCTCGTCACCGACGGCGTGATCGGCCTTGTCCTCGGGCTCTTCCTCGGGCTCGCGCTGGCCGCGGTCGGCGTCGTGGTCGCGGACCGCCCGGTGCTGCGCCGAGACATCGCGGCGAACCTCGGCGCCTCGGTCATCGCCGAACTGCCGCGCCGCTCCGGCAGGTTGTGGCAGCGCCGGCGAACCCGGGTGGCACGCGAACGGCTCGCCACCACGCTGGCCCGCACCTCGCGCGGCTCGGCCGAGCCGCTGTCGCTGCTGGAACTCGGCTGCGCGCGCAGCACGGCCGTGATCGCCCTCGGTCTCGCCCGGGCCCTGGGGGAGGACGGGCCGGTGACCGTCGTCGACGGTCTCCCCGGCACGCACCTCTCCGGCCGCCGCCCGAAACCGGGGGACCCCACCGTGGTCGGCGCCGAGAAGGCCGCCACCGTGCCCCCGCAGGAGCAGTGGATCGGCGTCGGCTCGGTGGCGCCCGGCACGGCGTGGACCGACCTCCAGCACCTCGGCTCCCGGACCGTGCTGGTCGTGCGTGCCGGACACGGCAGCGCCGCTTGGCTGCACACCGTGGCCCGGCAGCTCGCGGACCAGCACATCCCGGTGATCGGTGTGGTGCTGATCGACCCCGATCCGCGCGACCGGACCGACGGCACGCTGTGGGACGGGCTGGCCAACGCGCTGCGCGGCCACAGCGAGCGGCCGACCTGGCAGAACGGTGGGGGTACCGCCCACACCGCTCAGGCAGTGGGGGAGGGCCGACGGCTCACGGAACGGCAGCCGATACGGGCCGCACGGGTCCCGGACAACGACCAGGAGGTGCGGTAGACGTGTGTGGCATCGCGGGCACGTACCGGTGGCCGGACGGAAAGGCCGTCACCGACCGGCTCACCGACACCCTCGCCCACCGCGGCCCGGACGGCTCGGGCCGCTACGGCCACCCCCTGGGTGACGGCGAAGTGCAGCTCGGGCACCGTCGGTTGTCCATCATCGACCTGTCCGAGACCGGCGCCCAGCCGATGGTCTCGGACGGCCTCGCCCTGACGTACAACGGCGAGCTGTACAACGCGCCCGAACTCCGCGCCGAGTTGGAGGCCAGCGGGGTGCGCTTTCGCGGTACCTCCGACACCGAGGTGCTCCTGGAGGCCTGGCGGCGCTGGGGCACGGACTGCCTGCCCCGGCTGCGCGGCATGTTCGCGTTCGGCGTCTTCGACGAGCGGACCGGTGAACTGGTGCTCGCCCGCGACCAGTTGGGCATCAAGCCGCTGTTCCTGCTCCGGCGCGGCCAGGGCCTGATGTTCGCCTCCGAGCTCAAGGCGCTCGCCGCCGCGACCGGCAAGTCCCTGGAGGTGGACCAGGCGGCGCTGGTGGCGTCCCTCCTCTACTACTGGGTGCCGGACTCGCGCTGCGCGTTCCGCGAGGCGGAGAAGCTCCCGCCGGGGAGCTGGCTGCGCTGCCGGCCCGACGGTCGGGTGGAGCGCGGCAGCTTCTGGAACCTGAAGGACGTCGCCGCCGAGGGCCGGGACCGCGCGCTGGCCGGTGAGCGGCCGGACCTCGACGCCGTCGTCGAGGAGTCGACCCGGCGCCACCTGCTCTCCGACGTACCCGTGGCGACCTTCCTCTCCGGCGGCCTCGACTCCAGCTATCTGACCGCGCTGGCGGCCCGCCACCAGCCCGGGATCTCCGCCTACACCATCGGATTCCGCGCCGAGGACGCCAAGTTCGAGGCGATGCCGGACGACCTGCGCTACGCCCGGCAGGTCGCCGAGCAGTTCGGTGTCGACCTGCACGAGATCGAGATCGCCCCGAACGTGCTCGACCTGCTGCCGCAGATGACGTACAGCCTGGACGAGCCGATCGGCGACCCCGCCGCGATCAACACGTACCTGATCTGCATGGCCGCCCGGGAGGCCGGGGTCAAGGTGATGCTCTCGGGGATGGGCGCGGACGAGCTGTTCGCGGGGTACCGCAAGCACTACGCCAACCTGCTCGCGCTGCGCTACCAGCGCGTCCCGCGACCCCTGCGGCGCGGGGTGTCCGGGGTCGTGGACCGGCTGCCGGTCGCCTCGGCCCGGCGCGGCTACCGGTCGGTGCGGTTCGCGAAGCGGTTCCTCTCCTTCGCCGAGCTGCCCGAGGAGACCGCGTTCCGGCGCAGCTACACCATGTACGACAAACCGGAGCTGCTCGCCCTGATCGATCCGGATCTGGCCGGGACGGTCGACGACGTGCTGACCGAACACGCCGACGTCTACCAGGACAACGACCTCGACGACTTCGTCAACCGCATGTGCCTGACCGATGCCCGGATGTTCCTGCCGGGCCTCAACCTCGCCTACACGGACCGCTCGAGCATGGCAGCGTCGACCGAGGTGCGGGTGCCGTACGTGGACGTCGAGGTGGTCAAGGCGGCGTTCGCCGTGCCCGGCGATCGCAAGATCGTCGGACGGCAGGGCAAGGCCGCCCTCAAGGAAGCGGCCACCTCGATCCTGCCCCGGGAGATCGTGTACCGGCCCAAGGGCCTGTTCAGCGCCCCGCTGCGCGCCTGGATGAGCCGGGACCTGGCACCGCTGGTGCGCGAGGTGGTCAACGACGGCGTGCTCGTCAACTCCGGGCTCCTGCGCCGCGACGCGCTGGCGCGCATGGTCGCCGAGGACGCCGCCGGACAGGCGGACTACTCCAAGCATCTGTGGCACGTACTGACCCTCGAGTACTGGTATCGCGACGCGACCTCTGGCTCCGCCCAGAGCGCTCGGACGACGGCTTAGAAAACAGGAGTTCTGGTGAAGCAGGTTGTACAGAACTACAAGAGCGGCGAGCTGGCGGTGCTCGACGTTCCGGTACCGGGGTGCAAGCCGGGCGGTGTGCTGGTGCGCAGCGCCTACTCGCTGATATCCACCGGCACCGAGCTCATGAAGGTCTCCGAGGCCGGCATGTCGATGCTGGGCAAGGCCCGCTCGCGGCCGGACCAGGTGGCCAAGGTCATGCAGAGCGTGGCCACCAACGGGGTGCCCGCCACCTACCGCAAGGTGATGGGCAAGCTGGACTCCTACACGCCGCTGGGCTACTCGCTGTGCGGGGTGGTCGAGCAGGTCGGCGCCGGGATCGACGACGTGAAGGTCGGCGATCTCGTGGCCTGCGCGGGCAACGAGCACGCGTTGCACGCCGAGTTGAACTGGGTGCCGAAGAACCTCTACGCCCCGGTCCCCGAAGGCCTCGCGCCGCAGCACGCGGCCTTCGGCACCGTCGGCTCGATCGCGATGCAGGGCGTCCGCCAGGGCGAGCCGCAGCTCGGCGAGGTGGCACTGGTCATCGGCCTCGGCCTCGTCGGGCAACTCGTGGTGCAGCTCCTCATCGCCGCCGGAGTCCGCGTGGTCGGCGCCGACCCGGACCCGACGCGCTGCGAACTCGCCGAGCGCCTCGGCGCCGCGGCCTGCGGCGACCCCGCGTCCCCGGCCGTGGAAGCAGCCGTCGCCGAACTCACCGACGGCCACGGCGTGGACCAGGTGTTCCTGGCCGCTGGCGGCGGCAGCAACCAGCCCGTCGAGCTGGCCGCCCGGCTCGCACGGGACCGCGGCCGGGTCGTCGACATCGGCAAGTGCCGCCTGGACCTGCCCTGGAACGCGTACTACGAGAAGGAACTCGACGTCCGCTTCTCGCGCTCCTACGGCCCCGGGCGCTACGACCCGTCGTACGAGCTGGAGGGCCGCGACTACCCGATCGGCTACGTGCGCTGGACCGAGCGCCGCAACCTGGCGTGCTTCCTCGATCTCCTCGCCCGCGGCAGGGTCGACGTGGAGCCCCTGGTCTCCCACATCGCCGACTTCGACGACGCGGTGGAGACCTACCAGAGCCTGAAGGACGGCGACCTCAAAGCCGTGGCCGTGCTGTTCCGCTACCCCGAACAGGCGGCGGAACAAGGGGAGTCGGCGGCCCCGGAGGTGTCCGTGCCCGAGGTGCGACGCACCGGCACGACCGTCGCCCCGGCCCGGTCCGTCAAGACGCCGGTGCGGCTCGCTTTCGTAGGCGCGGGAAACTACGCGACGTCGATGCTGCTGCCGCACCTGGCCCAGCGCGAGGGCGTCGAGCTGTCGACCGTCGTCACCACGACGGCGCTGTCCGCGGCCAACGCGCAGCGGAAGTTCGGCTTCGCCCAGGCGACCACCGACCTCGACGCCGTGCTCGGCGACAAGTCCATCGACGCGGTGTTCGTGGTCACCCGGCACAGCTCGCACGCCGAACTGACCCGGCAGGCACTGCTGGCCGGCAAGACGGTGTTCGTGGAGAAGCCCCTGGCCCTCACCGAGGACGAGCTGGCCGGAGTGCTCGCGGCGGTGGAGGAGTCCGGCAACGACCGCCTCCAGGTGGGCTTCAACCGCCGGTTCGCGCCGCTGCTCCAGGAGGCCAAGGAGCGGTTCGGCGCCCGGACCGGTCCGGCGAGCCTGCGCTACCTCGTCAACGCGGGCAAGCTCCAGCACGGCAGCTGGTACCTCCAACAGGGCGCCGAGGGCTCGCGGTTCGCCGGTGAGGGCGGCCACTTCATCGACACGGCGAGCTGGCTCCTCGACGCCGACCCGGTCTCGGTGTACGCGACAGCCGCGCCCGGCAACGAGGACCTCCAGGTCGTCCTGCGCTACCCGGACGGGTCCACCGCCACCATCAGCTACGTCACCACCGGTGCACCCGGCTTCCCCAAGGAGACGCTGGACCTGGTCGCGGACGGCAAGGTGCTGCGGCTCGACGACTTCGTCAAGGCCTCGGTGTACGGGAGTAAGAAGTGGGTCAGCTCGCGGCTGCCCAAGGCCCGGGACAAGGGCCAGAACGCCGAACTGGCCGCGTTCATCAAGGCGGTTCGGACCGGCGGACCGATGCCGGTGCCGCTGGAGTCGCTGGTCGCCACCACGGCGGCCACCCTCGCCGTACAGACCGGCCTGGCCGGCTACGCGCCGGTGACGCTGGCGAGGACGCCATGAGCATGAGCGCGGGCTGGTACCTGCGGCGGCTGTCCCGGATGGGACCGCGCGAGGTCGCGGGCCGGGCGGGCGACACCGTGCGCAGACGGCGTTGGCGGTCGGCGCCGCCCGTCTGTCCGGCCGTCACCGGCGCCCGGTTCACCGCCGTCCTGCCCGCGGGCACGGTCGCCGACGTGCCGCCGGACGCCGTGAAACGGCTCGTCGCCGAGGCGGACCAACTGATGGCCGGGCACGCCGAGTTCTTCGGGGTGGTCCGCGACGACCTCATCGACCCGGACTGGTCCTACGACCCGAAGACCGGGCGCCGGGCCCCGTCGGGCTACGCCTTCGACGTGCCGTACCGCGACGAGGACGTGGCCGGGGACATCAAGCAGATCTGGGAGCCGTCGCGGCACCAGCACCTCACCGTGCTCGCCGCCGCCTACGCGGTCACCGGCGACGAGCGGTACGCCGAGCGCGTCGCCGCCCATCTGCGGTCGTGGTGGGCGGCCAACCCGCCGCTGGAAGGCGTGCATTGGATCAGCGGCATCGAGCTGGGCATCCGGCTGCTGTCCTGGGTGTGGGTCCGTCGGCTGCTCGACGGCTGGCCGGGCGCGGCCGAGCTGTTCGAGGACAACCCGGTCGCGCTGAACCAGATCTGGCACCACCAGCGCTGGCTGGCCGCCTTCCCCAGCCGGGGCTCCTCGGCGAACAACCACGTCATCGCGGAGACCGCCGGGCAGTCCGCCGCGGCCTGCGCGTTCAACTGGTTCCCCTCGTCGGCGCGTTGGCGATCGGACGCGCTGCGCTCGCTGGAGCGGGAGCTGCGTGCCAACACCTTCGACTCCGGCCTCAACCGCGAGCTGGCCACCGAGTACCACGGTCTCGTGCTGGAACTCGGCCTGGCCGCGCTGGCCGAGGCCGATGCCGCCGATGTGCCGGTGCCCGAGTCGCTCCGGCTGGTGCTGCTGCGGATGACCGACGCCCTGGCGGCCGTAGTGGACAACCGGCTGCGACCGCCCCGCCAGGGGGACGCGGACGACGGATACGGCCTGATCCTGGACGGCGAGGGCACCGACCGCTGGGGCTCGCTCCTGGCAACGGGCGACGCCGTGTTCGGCCGCCTCGACTGGTGGCCGACGGTGACCGGTACCGACGTGCGCACCCCGCTGCTGGCCGCGCTCGTCCGGCCGTACCCGAAGGACGGAACCGCCCGCCCGGCGACCAGGCCCGCCCACTTCGCCGACGCGGGGCTCACCGTGCTGCGCGGTCCTGAGGAGATCTGGTGCCGCTGCGACGGCGGTCCGCACGGCTTCCTGTCCATCGCCGCGCACGCCCACGCCGACGCGCTGTCCGTGGAGGTCCGGCACGACGGGGTCGACGTGCTCGCCGACCCGGGGACGTACTGCTACCACGGGCAGCCCGCATGGCGGCAGTACTTCCGCTCGACCCTCGGCCACAACACCCTCCAGCTGGACGGCGGTGACCAGTCCGTCTCCGGCGGCCCGTTCCTGTGGACCCGGCACGCCCGCAGCCGCGTCCTGGTCGTGGACAACTCCGGTGCGGGGGTGGCCCGTTGGGCCGCCGAGCACGACGGCTATCAGGGCTCGGTGCACCGCCGCCGGGTGGAGCTGACGGCCGAGAGCCAGGAGCTGAGGATCGTCGACGAGGTCAGCGGCCGACACAGCCCGCGCCGGGACGTGCGGTTGGCGTTCCACCTCGGCCCGGCCATCACCGCGGACCTCGTGGGACACCGGGCCGTGCTCACCTGGACCCGCGACGGCGAGGACCGCTCCGCGGTGCTCGACCTGCCCGGGCAGCTGTCCTGGCAGGCGCATCGCGGCGAGACGGACCCGCCGCTGGGCTGGTACTCCGCCGGATTCGGGCGCAAGGAACCCACCACCACGCTGATCGGCAGCGGCTTCGCCGACGGCGCGGGCGCGTTCACCACCGTGCTCGGGTTCCGCGGCCAGGGGGGCGCGTGAGGATCAACAGGCGGCCCTGGGCGCTGGCGGTGGCACCGCTGGCGCTGGCCCTGCTGACGGCGACCGGCTGCGACAGCACGTCGAGCGCCCCGGCCACGACGAAGCCGACCGCCGCGCCGTCCACATCCACGTCCGCCGCCCGGTCCGTGGCCCGGGTGTGCGCCAACCCCGCCGCCGGACCGGCGAAGGCACCGGCGGGCGCGGTGACCGTGGACCCCAAGGTGGTCGGCGACCTGGCGGCGAAGACCAAGAAGAGCCCCCCGAACACCACGTTCTGGCTCAAGCCGGGCACGCACCGACTCGAGAAGGACCGCTACGCCCAGGTCATCCCGAAGAAGGGGGACCACTACATCGGCGCGCCGGGCGCGGTGCTCGACGGCCGGAAGGTCAACCAGTACGCCTTCACCGGCAACGCCGCCGATGTCACCATCCGCTATCTGACCGTGCAGGGATTCGTCGCGCCGCAGGACGAGGGCGTGGTCAACCACGACTCGGCCGACGGATGGGTGATCGAGGACGCGACGATCCAGAAGAACTCCGGCGCCGGACTGATGGCCGGTGCCCGCCAGCAGGTCCGTGCCGACTGCCTGCGCGACAACGGCCAGTACGGCATGAACGCCTACAAGGGCAACGGCCGTATCACCGGCCTGGTGGTCGAGGGCAACGAGATCACGGGCAACAACACCGGTGACTGGGAGCGGCGCAAGGAGGGGTGCGGCTGCACCGGAGGCATCAAGTTCTGGGAGGTCGACGGCGCCGACATCAGCGGGAACTGGGTGCACGACAACCGCGGCGCCGGGTTGTGGGCGGACACCAACAACAACGACTTCCGCATCGAGAACAACGTGATCGAGGCCAACGACGGTGCCGCGCTGATCTACGAGACCAGCTACAACGCGGTCATCCGGGACAACACGATCCGGCGGAACAACTGGGTCGAGGGCCGCAAGGCGGCCGACGGCGGCGACAACTTCCCGTACGCGACCGTCTACCTGTCCGAGTCCGGCGGCGAACCAAGGGTCAAGGCCCGCACCGACAAGATCGAGATCTACCGGAACGTGCTGGAGGACAACTGGTCCGGGATCACCCTGTGGGAGAACGCCGACCGGTTCTGCAACAGCCCGGCCAACACCTCGTCCGGTGACTGCACGCTGCTGGTGAAGAAGACGAGCAGTTGCGTGCGACCGGCGATCGCCAAGGCACCCCTCTACTCCGACTGCCGGTGGAAGACCCAGCGGGTGGACATCCACGACAACCGCTTCGTGCTCGACGAGTCCGTCGTCAAGTGCACGGAGATGTGCGACCGCATGGCCGTGCTGTCCAACTACGGCACCTATCCGGACTGGTCGCCGTACAAGGGCGAGCAGGTGGCCGACGCCATCACCGAGAAGCAGCACAACCGCTGGCACGACAACGTCTACGTCGGACCGTGGAAGTTCGACGCCGAGGACCAGAGCCGGGTGCTCGACTTCGGGCAGTGGCAGGCGGCGCCGTACCAGCAGGACAAGGGCAGCACCCTCGACCTTCAGGCCGGTGGTTGAGATGGGGGAGAACCTGACGCGCGGACCGGACACGGTCGGAACGGAGCCGGGCGCCGCACCGCGCCCGGCCGGCACACCGAAGACCGTCGGCATCGTGTGGGGACTGCTGGTCCTCAACACGCTCGGCTCCGCCGGGGCGAAGACCATCGTCCCGCTGCCCCGCTCCCTCATCCAGATGGTCACGATGGGCTCGCTGGTCGCCGCGTTCGCGCTGGCGCTCGTGGTCAACCAGCGGGTGCGCATCAGGGCCAGCGCCTATGTACTGCTGCTCTCCCTGCTGCTGGTGTCCAGCGTGATCTCCAGCGCGAGCCTGGAGTCCGGGATGGGCGCGCTGTTCCGCTGCTTCCGGCTGACCCTCTTCGTCGGCACCCTGTGGCTGCTCAGCCGCTGGTGGGACGGCAGCCTCACGTTCGTCCGCTACCACATCCGGGCCTACTTCGCGGTCCTCGGCTCGGTGGCCCTCGGCCTGCTCGTCTCCCCGGGCAAGGCCCTGCCCGGCCTCTACGGCGGACGCCTCGTCGGCGCGCTGTGGCCGCTCACCCCGCCGCAGATCGGGCAGTACGCGGCGGTGATCATCGGGCTCACCGCGCTGCTCGTCATCGGCAGGCGGACCGACCGGACCAGCGCCGTGCTGGTCATCGTGCCGTCGTTGGTGCTGCTCGCGCTGACCCACACCCGGACGGCCACGCTCGGCCTGCTTCTCGGGCTGGCGCTGGCGATCGGCTCGCTCATCCTGACCAGTGCCGCGGCCCGCCGCTTCTTCACCTGGGCGGTGCTGATCTCCACGGTGGCCGCGGTCGGCTTCGCCTCCGCGCTCCAGACCTGGTTCCTGCGCGGACAGAGCCAGGAGAACTTCTCCAGTCTCACCGGCCGGGCCAAGGTCTGGAACGCCCTGCTGGCCGAGCCCCGGTCCGCCGCGCAGCAGGCGTTCGGCGTGGGCCTGGGCGACAAGTCCTTCGGCGGGCTGCCGATCGACAACAGCTGGCTGGCCGTCTACAACGAGCAGGGTCTGATCGGCGTGACCCTCGTCGCGTTGATCATCGCCGTGCTGGGCGGCGTCGCGCTGCTGCGCCCGCCGTCATTGCAGCGGGCCTGCGCGATCTTCCTGATCAGCTACTGCGCGATCGCCTCCTACACCGAGGCCGGTCTGGGCGACGCCTCGCCGTATCTGCTCCATCTGGCCCTGGCCGCCTCGCTGTTGGCGGTCCCCGCCCGGGCCGTTCCGCTCGCGCTGCCCGAAGCTCCTCGACGGCACGTCCCGCGCTGGGCCCGTAGATCGGAGGCGAAGTGAGCATGCACGTTCTCGTGGTGCACAACCGCTACAACTCGGCGCAGCCGAGCGGGGAGAACAAGGTCGTCGACCAGGAGGTGGAGCTGCTGCGCGCGGCCGGCCACCGGGTCGAGATGTTCGAGCGGCGCAGCGACGACATCGGCGCCCGCTCTCTCCTCGGCAAGGTCGCGATACCGCTCCTGGTGCCGTGGAACCCGGCCGTACGTACGGAACTCGCCGCCAAGCTGCGCGCCGAGCGGCCTGACGTGGTGCACGTCCACAACGTCTTCCCGCTCCTGTCTCCCGCCGTGCTCGCCGCCTGCGCCGACGCCGATGTGCCCGCCGTCGCCACGCTGCACAACTACACCCAGGTCTGCCCGCCCGGCACGCTCCAGCGGGACGGCCGGCCGTGCACCGAGTGCGTCGGCTCGACGCCGCTGCCCGCCGTCCGGCACGGCTGCTACCGCGACTCCCGCCTGGCGACCGTGCCGCTCGCGGTCAGCCTGTCGGTCAACCGGCGGCGCTGGTGGTCCGGCGTGGAGCGGTTCCTCTGCATCTCCGCGGCGCAGCGTGACGTCCTGGTGCGGTCCGGCATGCCGGCCGAACGGCTGGCGGTGAAGCACAACTTCGTGCCGGAGCCGGGCAGTCGCCGCACGGGTGACGGCGAGCACGTGCTGTATCTCGGCCGGCTCGCGGAGGCCAAGGGTGTGCGGCTGCTCATGACCGCGTGGGACGAGATCGCGGCGGGCGGTGGTCTGGGCGTACCGCTCGTGATCGCCGGCACCGGGCCGCTGGAGCCGGAGGTGACCGCCTGGGCCGCGGGCCGCGACGACGTGCGCTACGTCGGCCTGCTGGACACGGCGGAGTGCCGGAAGGCCATCGCGCGGTCGGTCGCCGTGGTGGCGCCCTCGACGTGGCTGGAGGCGTTCGGCCTGGTGGTCGTGGAGGCGATGGCGGCCGGGGTGCCGACCGTCGCCGCGGGCCACGGCGCCTTCGTCGAACTCGTCGAGGACGGCGTCACCGGGCTGCTGCACCGGCCGGGCGAGCCCGCCTCGCTCGCGTCCCGCATACGCCGGATCGCGGCCGACCCGGCCCGCAACCGGGAGATGGGGCAGGCGGCCCGGCGCCGCTACGAGCAGGGATTCAGCCCGGCCGTCGGCCTGGAGCGCCTGCTGGAGGAGTACCGCACCGCGATCGCGGGTCGGTCAGCACTGGCTCGCGGTGGGGACACCCACGCGAGCAGGGGGGATGGGGACAGCAGATGACACGATGCCGACTCTGCGGCTCGGAAGCGACGACGAGCGTCGTCGATCTAGGGGCGACACCACCATGTGAGAGCTTTCTCGCCGCGGACCAACTGGACCGGCCGGAGCAGACGTACCCGCTGAACCTGCGGGTCTGCACCGACTGCTGGCTCGCGCAGATCCCGCCGCTGATCACGCCGGAGGAGACGTTCAAGGAGTACGCGTACTTCTCCTCGTTCTCGACCTCCTGGGTGGAGCACGCGCGCACGTACGTCGCCGATGCCGTACAGCGCCTCGCGCTCGGTCCCGACGCCTTCGTGGTCGAGGTCGCGAGCAACGACGGGTACCTGCTGAGACATGTGGTGGACCGGGGGATCCGCTGCCTCGGCGTCGAACCGTCGGTGAACGTCGGTGCCGCGGCGCGGGAGGCGGGGGTGCCCACGCACACGGCGTTCCTGAGCCCCGACACCGGCTCGGCCGTCCGCGCCGAGCACGGCCCGGCGGACCTGGTCGTGGCCAACAACGTGTACGCGCACATCCCCGACGTCGTCGGGTTCACCCAGGGGCTGCGCGCGCTGGTCGCCGACGACGGCTGGGTCTCCATCGAGGTGCAGCACCTGCTGACCCTGATCGAGGAGAACCAGTACGACACGATCTACCACGAGCACTTCCAGTACTACACGGTCGCCTCCGCGATCCGGGCCCTCGCGAGCGGCGGACTCGCCCTCGTGGACGTCGAGTTGCTGCCCACGCACGGCGGCTCCATCCGGCTGTGGGCCCGGCCGGCCGAGGTGGCGGGGGAGCCGTCGCAGCGGGTGGCCGACGTGCTGGCCCGGGAGAAGGCCGCCGGGTTGCAGGAGCTGTCGGGGTACACCGAGTTCTCCGCCCGGGTGGCCAAGGTGCGCCGGGATCTGCTGCGGTTCCTCATCGAGGCGGCCGAGCGCGGCGAGACGGTCGTCGGCTACGGCGCCCCGGGCAAGGGCAACACCCTGCTCAACCACTGCGGCATCCGGCCCGACCTGCTCGCGTACACGGTGGACCGCAATCCGTACAAGCACGGCAGGTTCACTCCGGGCACCCGTATCCCGATCCTGCCGCCCGAGCAGATAGCCGCCGACAAACCGGACTACGTCCTCGTCCTCCCGTGGAACCTGCGGGCCGAGCTGGTCGAGCAGTTGTCGTTCGTGCACGAGTGGGGCGGCCGACTGGTCTTCCCGATCCCGGAACTGAGCATTGTCGAGGGCGTCTTGAAGGAGGTAACAGCATGAAGGTCGTCCTGTTCTGCGGCGGTTACGGGATGCGCATGCGCAACGGAACCTCCGACGACGTGCCCAAGCCGATGGCGATGGTCGGGCCGCGCCCGCTGATCTGGCATGTCATGCGCTACTACGCGCACTTCGGGCACAAGGAGTTCATCCTGTGCCTCGGCTACGGGGCGCACCACATCAAGGACTTCTTCCTCAACTACGAGGAGACGGCGTCCAACGACTTCGTCCTGCGGGGCGGGCGCACCGAGTTGCTGTCCACCGACATCGCCGACTGGACGATCACGTTCGCGCAGACCGGCATCGAGTCACCGATCGGGGAGCGGCTGCGCAGGGTGCGGCACCACCTGGACGGCGACGAGATGTTCCTCGCCAACTACGCCGACGTGCTCACCGACGCCCCGCTGCCCGAGATGATCGACCGGTTCGCCCAGCGTGACGCCGGGGCGTCGATGATGGTCGTACCGCCGCAATCCTCGTTCCACTGCGTGGAGTTGGGCGAGGACGGTCTCGTGGGCGGCATCACCGCGGTGAGCGACATGCCGCTGTGGGAGAACGGCGGCTACTTCGTGCTCCGCCAGGAGGTCTTCGACCACATACCGGAGAACGGGGACCTGGTCGCCGACGGATGTGCCCAACTGGCCAAGCGCGGACGGCTGGTGGCGCACCAGCACCGCGGTTTCTGGAAGCCGACCGACACCGTGAAGGAGCGGGCCGCGCTCGACGAGGCCTATACGCGGGGCGACCGTCCGTGGGCCGTGTGGGAGCGGGACAGCGCGGGGGTGCGTGCGTGATCAGGCTCGGAGCCGGCCGGCTCGACCGGATCGTCGTCGTGGGCGCCCACTGCGACGACATCGCCATCGGCGCCGGTGGCACCCTGCTGACGCTGTGCCAGGCCCGACCGGGCATCCGGGTCGATGCGCTGGTGCTCTCCGGCGGCGGGAGCGAGCGCGAGCAGGAGGAGCAGGCCGCGCTCGCCGCCTTCTGCCCGGGCGCCGACCTGCGACTGACCGTGCACAAGCTGCCGGACGGCCGGCTGCCCACGCACTGGGACGAGGCCAAGGCCGCGGTCGAGGAACTGCGCGGGCGGACCGACCCGGATCTGATCCTGGCCCCGCGCACCGATGACGCGCACCAGGACCACCGCGGCCTGGCCCAGCTGATACCCACCGCGTTCCGCGACCACCTCGTGCTCGGCTACGAGATCGTCAAGTGGGACGGCGATCTCGGCCGCATGGCGGCGTACCAGCCGCTGTCGCCGGAGACCGCCGAACAGAAGGTGCGGCTGCTGCAGGAGCACTACCCCTCGCAGCGACACCGGCCCTGGTACGACCGGGAGGCCTTCCTGGGCCTGGCCCGGATCCGCGGTATCGAATGCCACGAGCGATACGCCGAGGCGTTCGCCGTCACCAAACTCACGCTCAACCTGGGGGGTTGAACAACCTTGCGCGTACTACTGACCGGACACCAGGGCTATCTGGGCACCGTCATGGCCCCGATCCTCACCGCCGCCGGACACGAGGTCGTCGGCCTCGACTCCGGCCTGTTCGCCGACTCCGTCCTCGGCCCGCAGCCCGCCGACCCGCCCGGGGTAAGGGTGGACCTGCGCGACATCACCGCCGAGCACGTGGCCGGAGTCGACGCCGTGATCCACCTGGCCGCCCTCTCCAACGACCCGCTGGGATCGCTGGCGCCGGAACTCACCTACGACATCAACCACCACGCGTCCGTACGGCTGGCCCGACTGGCCCGCGACGCCGGAGTGCGGCGCTTCCTGTACGCGTCGACCTGCTCCGTCTACGGCGCCTCCGGCGGCGACGGCCTGGTGACCGAGGACGCCCCGCTGCGCCCCGTGACGCCGTACGCGGAGTCGAAGGTGCGGGTCGAGGACGACGTGCACGCGCTGGCCGACGGCGACTTCACCCCGGTGTTCATGCGCAACGCCACCGCCTTCGGTTACTCGCCCCGGCTGCGCGCCGACATCGTGCTGAACAACCTGGTCGGCCACGCGCTGCTGTCCGGCGAGGTGTTGGTGCTCTCCGACGGCACCCCCTGGCGCCCGCTGGTGCACGCCGCCGACATCGCCCGCGCCTTCACGGCCGCGCTCACCGCGCCGCGCGAGGCGGTGCACGACCGGGCGTTCAACATCGGCAGCGAGATCAACAACGTCACGGTCGCCGAGATCGCCGACCAGGTCGCCGAGGCGGTGTCCGGCGCGAAGGTGGTGATCACCGGCGAGAACGGCGCCGACCCGCGCTCGTACCGGGTGGACTTCTCCCGCTTCCGCAATGCGATCCCCGGCTTCGACTGCGAGTGGACGGTGAAGCAGGGCGCGCTCGAACTCGCCGACGCCTACCGGAAGTTCGACCTGACCCGGGAGGCTTTCGAGCAGCGCTTCACCCGCCTCGCCGTGCTGCGCGCGGCGACCGAGGCCGGCACCGTCGACGACACCCTGCGGTGGCGCCGATGACCGACACGGGCGAGGAGATGTACGGGCTGGTGGAGCGGATGTACCCGCTCTGCCGGAGCATCACCGGCGACGGTGTGCGCGCAACCCTGGACATCGTCGGCGAGTACCTCCCGCTCCAGGTGCACGAGGTGCCGACCGGGACGCAGGTCCTCGACTGGACCGTTCCACAGGAGTGGAACATCCGGGACGCGTACATCGCCGACAGCACCGGCCGGCGGGTCGTCGACTTCGCCGCCTCCAGCCTGCACGTGCTCGGCTACAGCGTGCCGGTGGCGCGGACCATGCCCCTGTCCGAGCTGCGCGCGCACCTGCACACCCTGCCGGACCACCCGAACTGGGTTCCGTACCGCACCAGTTACTACAAGCCGGAGTGGGGATTCTGCCTGGCCCAGGAGACCCTGGACGCGCTGCCGGACGGCGACTACGAGGTGCGGATCGACTCCACACTCGCCGACGGCCACCTCACCTACGCCGAGCACGTGGTCCCCGGACAGGTCGCCGACGAGGTGATCGTCTCCTGCCACACCTGCCACCCGTCGCTGGCCAACGACAACCTGGCCGGCATCGCGGTGGCGACGTTCCTGGCCCGCGCGCTGGCGGAGCAAACGCCGTACTACACCTACCGGTTCATCTATGCGCCCGGCACCATCGGGGCGATCACCTGGCTTGCGCGCAACGCGGAGCGGGTGGACCGGGTCAAGCACGGGCTGGTGCTGGCCTGCGCAGGCGACTCGGGTCAACTGACGTACAAACAAAGCCGACGCGGTGACGCGGAGATCGACCGGGTGCTGCGGCACGTGCTGGCCGCGTCCGAACGCCCGCACCAGGTCAACGAGTTCACCCCGTACGGCTACGACGAGCGGCAGTACTGCTCGCCCGGCTTCAACCTGGGCGTGGGCTCGCTCACCCGGACCCCGTACGCGGGCTACCCCGAGTACCACACCTCGGCGGACAACCTGGACTACGTCTCCCCGACGGCGATGGCGGACACCCTCGCCGTCTGCCGCGAGGCGTTCGCCGTTCTCGACCGCAACCGGCGGTACCTCAACCTCAGCCCCTACGGCGAACCACAGCTGGGCCGACGCGGGTTGTACGACGCGCTCGGTGGCCGCAGCGACACCAAGCAGGCCCAGATGGCCATGCTCTGGGTGCTCAACCTCTCCGACGGCGACCACAGTCTGCTCGACGTCGCCGAGCGGTCCGGGCTGCCCTTCGACACCGTCGCCGACGCGGCCGGCGCGCTGCACGAGGCCGGACTGATCAAGACATGACGCCGATGACCACCGACGGGGAGAGTCCTCGGACGACGGCGAGACCGGCCCGGTCCGCCAAGCGGGCCCTCGTCGGCCGGCTCTCCTGGGGACTGGCCGACCAGGCGGCCTCCAGCATCAGCAACTTCGCGGTGGGCATCTACGTCGCCCGCTCGCTGGGCGTGACCGCGTTCGGCGTGTTCAGCCTCGCCTGGGTGACCTACGGCGTGGTGCTCAACGTCTCCCGCGGCCTGGCCACCGACCCGCTCGTGGTGCGCTTCAGCGGGGTGCCGGAGCCGTCCTGGCGCGGGGCGGTGGCCCGCTCGACGGGTACCGCGCTCTGCGTCGGCACGGCCCTCGGCGTGCTGTGTCTGGCGGCCGGGCTCGGCCTCGGCGGCCGGGTCGGGCCCGCGTTCGCCGCCCTCGGTCTGATGATGCCGGGGCTGCTGCTCCAGGACGCCTGGCGGTTCTCGTTCTTCGCCGCCGGCGACGGGCGGAAGGCCTTCGTCAACGACATCGTGTGGGGCATCGCGCTCATCCCCGCCATGGTGGTGGCGGCCCATGTCGGCACCGTGGCCGCCTTCGTACTCGCCTGGGGCGCGTCCGCCACGGTGGCGGCGGGCTACGGCTGCGTCCAGTCCGGCATCCGGCCCCGGACGGCACAGGCCCGCGCATGGCTGCGCGAACAGCGTGATCTCGGCTACCGGTACCTGGTCGAGAACGTCAGCCTCAGCGGCGCGAGCCAGCTCCGGGCGTACGGCCTCGGCGCGATCGTCGGAGTGAGCGCGGTGGGCGCGGTGCGCGGTGCCGAACTCCTCCTCGGCCCCTTCCTCGCCGTACTGATGGGGCTGTCCCTGGTCACCGTCCCCGAGGCGGCACGCGTGCTGCGGCAGGCCCCGCAACGACTGGGCAGGTTCTGCCTCCTCCTCGGCGGGGGACAGGCCACCGGAGCGTTGCTCTGGGGCTCGGCGCTGCTGCTGATGCCGGGCAGGCTCGGCGAGTTGGCGCTCGGCGACGTCTGGCACTCCTCCTCGCACCTCATCGTGCAGATCACCCTCAGCGTCGCGGGCGCCGGCCTCGGCACCGGCGCGGCGGCCGGACTGCGCGCACTCGGCGCGGCCCGGCGCAGCCTGAAATGCCAGCTGTTCGCCTCCGCCTGCTACGTCGGCGGCGGGCTCGGCGGCGCGGCCCTCGGCGGCACGGCCGGCTCGGCCTGGGGCGTCGCCGCCGCGACCATCAGCGGTTCGGCCGTGTGGTGGCTGCAACTGCGCTCCGCCCTGCGCGAGCGCCACCGCGATCCCATCCCCGAAGTGAGGACCTCATGACCGACCGACCGAGGCTGAGCATCGGCCTGCCCGTGTACAACGGCGAGGAGTACCTGGCCGAGTCGTTCGACGCCCTGCTCGGCCAGACCTACGAGGACTTCGAACTGGTCGTCTCCGACAACGCCTCGACCGACGGCACCGAGGACATCTGCCGCAAGTACGCGGCGCAGGACTCCCGCATCCGCTACCTCCGGCTGCCCCGCAACATCGGGGCCACCCCGAACCACAACCATGTCTTCGCCGAGTCCCGCGGCGAACTCTTCAAGTGGGCCTCGCACGACGACCTCTACGGCCGCGACCTGCTGACGCGCTGCATAGAAGCACTGGACGAGCGGCCGGACGTCATCCTCGCCCACACCGACCAGGCGGTCATCGACGGCGACGGCCAGGTGACGGTGCCCTACGACTACACGCTCGCCACCGACTCCCCGCACGCACCGGACCGCTTCCGCAGTCTGCTGTTCGAGCCGGGCGGCGACGACTTCTACGGAGTCATCCGGGCCGACGTACTGCGCCGGGTGAAGCCGATGGACAGCTACCACCACGCGGACCGCACCTTCGTCGCTGAGATCACCCTGCACGGACGCTTCCACCAGGTCCCGGAACTGCTGTACTTCCGCCGCGACCACCCCACCCGCGCCGAACGCGCGAACCCCTCCAAGCGCGCCCGCTGCGTCAACCTGGACCCGCGCCGGGCAGGCCTGCTCCACCCGACGCCCCGACTGCTCGCCGAGTACGTCTGGGGCTTCGCCTCGTCGATCCGGCGGGCGCCGCTCTCCCCGGCCGACCGGCGCGCCTGCTACCGCCACCTGGCTTCCTGGATGACCAGCCGGGTCCGGCCGGGCGCCGGCGAGCGCGTCGAGGACCGCGCCCCGGTCGACCCGGCCCAGCTCACGGTCTCCGTCGACGCCCTCGTCGCCGGCCGCGAGGGGAGGCGCGCATGACGTCAGCGCCCGAACGGCCGGTGCGCGTCGGGGTGTTCGGCCTGCTCGGCTCCGGCAACCTCGGCAACGACGGGTCGCTCGAAGCCGTCCTCGGATACCTCCGCGCCGACCACCCGGACGCGGTCGTGGACGCCCTGTGCGGCGGACCCGAGGCCGTGACGGCCCGGTTCGGCATCCCCGCCACCCGGATGCACTGGAACCGCGCCGAGTACCGGACCGCGTCCCGCCTGGGCTCGATCGCGTCCAAGGGCCTGGGCAAGTTCGTCGACATCTTCCGCACCGCCGCCTGGGTGCGGAAGCACGACGTGGTGATCGTGCCGGGCATGGGCGTCCTGGAGGCCACCCTGCCGCTACGGCCGTGGGGCTTCCCGTACTCCCTGTTCCTGCTCTGCGCGAGCGGCCGGCTGATGCGCACCCGGATCGCGCTGGTCAGCGTCGGCGCCGCCGAGATCCGCAACCGGCCCACCCGCGCCCTGGTCCGCTGGTCGGGGCGGCTGGCCGCCTACCGGTCCTACCGGGACGCCCAATCCAGGGACGCGATGCGGGCGATGGGCGTGGACACCGCGCGCGACGAGGTCTACCCGGACCTCGCGTTCTCCCTGCCGGCACCGCCCGCGAGCACACCCTCGGACGTGCCGGGCACGGTCTGCGTCGGCGTCATGGACTTCCACGGCGGCAACGACGACCGCGCCCGGGCCGACGAGATATACCGGCGCTACCTCGACGGGACGATCCGGTTCGTCCGCACGCTGGTCGAGGAGGGGAGGCCGGTCCGGCTGCTCACCGGCGACCGGTGCGACGCCACCGTGGTCGCCGCGATCCTCGACGCGGTCGGCTCACCCCTGGTCACCGCGGCCGAACCGACCTCCCTGGACGACCTGATGAACGAGATGGTCGCCGCCGACACCGTGGTCGCGGTCCGCTACCACAACCTGATCTGCGCGCTGAAGACCGGAACGCCGGTGCTCGCCCTCAGCTACGCGGCGAAGAGCGACGCGCTCATGGACCGGATGGGCCTCGGCGCGTACTGCCACCCGGCGCGCGAGGTCGACGCCGACCGGTTGCTGGAGCAATTCCGGGCGCTGGAGAAGCGATCGGCCGAGCTGCGGGGGACCCTCGCCGAGCGGAACCTGGCCGCCGCCCGCCAACTGCGGGACCAGTTCGACTCGTTGACCGCGGCCGTGTTCCCCGCGACCGACCACACCCATGCTCACGCCCGCCAGGAGTCTCCATGAAAGCGACCGAAGTCCCGGAGATCGCCGGTGCGTTCCTCTTCGAGCCGACGCCGTACGCCGACGAACGCGGCTTCTTCTGCCGCACCTTCGACGCCGACGTGGTCCGCTCGGTGGGCCTCGACCCGGACGCCTTCGTCCAGGACAGCCTGTCCCGCTCGGTCCGGGGCGTGGTGCGCGGCCTGCACCTGCGATCCGGCGCGGGCGAGGCCAAGTTGGTGCGGTGCTCGTACGGGCGGGTCTTCGACGTCGTCGTGGACCTGCGGCCGGATTCCCCGACCTACCGCCATTGGGTTTCCTTTGAACTCACAGGAGAATCACAGCCAACTCTTTACATTCCCGCGGGATGCGCGCACGGTTTTCAGGCATTGACCGACACCGCAGACACCTCGTACCGGATCGACCGCCCGCACGATCCGACCGAGGACGTCACCATCGCCTTCGACGACCCGGAGCTCGCCATTCCCTGGCCGCTGCCGGTTGCACTGATGTCCCAACGGGACCGAGAGGCGCCGAGCCTCGCCGAGGTCCTGAAGCACAGAGAAAGATGAGGTCCTCGTGGACACCGAAGTGCTTGACCTGCCCCTGTCGCGGACAGCCAACGAGCGGCTGCACGCCATGATCCCCGGGGGCGCTCACACCTACGCCAAGGGCGACGACCAGTACCCCGAGAACCTGGCCCCGGTCATCAGCCACGGCAGCGGTGCCCACGTATGGGACGTCGACGGCAACCGCTACATCGAGTACGGCTCCGGCCTGCGGTCGGTCAGCCTCGGTCACGCCCACCCCCGCGTCCTCGAGGCCGTGCGGCGGGAACTCGACCGCGGCAGCAACTTCGTCCGGCCGTCCATCGTGGAGGTCCAGGCCGCGGAGCGCTTCCTGGCCACGGTCCCGACCGCCGAGATGGTGAAGTTCGCGAAGAACGGCTCCGACGCCACCTCCGCCGCGGTACGCCTGGCCCGCGCCGCCACCGGCCGCACGCGAGTGGCCCTCTGCTCCGACCATCCGTTCTTCTCCGTCGACGACTGGTTCATCGGCACCACACCGATGTCCGCCGGCATCCCGTCGACGACCACCGACCTCATAGCGTCCTTCCCCTACGGCGACCTGGCCGCCACGGAGGAGATGCTCACCCGGTACCCGGACGAGATCGCCTGCCTGATCCTCGAACCCGCCACCCACACCGAACCGCCGCCCGGGTACCTCGCCGGCCTGCGCGAGCTGGCCGACCGGTACGGCTGCGTACTGATCTTCGACGAGATGATCACCGGCTTCCGCTGGTCCGAGGCGGGCGCTCAGGGCCTGTACGGCGTCGTCCCCGACCTCTCCACGTTCGGCAAGGCGCTGGGCAACGGATTCGCCGTCTCCGCGCTGGCCGGGCGCCGCGACCTGATGGAGCGGGGCGGACTGCGTCACTCCGGCGACCGGGTGTTCCTGCTGTCCACCACGCACGGTGCGGAGACGCACTCCCTGGCAGCGGCGATGGCCGTGCAGACCACGTACGTCGAAGAGGGGGTCACCGCGCGGCTGCACGCCCTGGGCGAGCGGTTGGCCGCCGGTGTCCGCGAGGCCGCGGACGGCATGGGCGTCGGCGACCACCTCGTCGTCCGGGGCCGGGCCAGCAACCTGGTCTTCGCCACCCTCGACGAGAACGGGCAACCGTCGCAGCAGTACCGCACCCTGTTCCTGCGCCGGCTCCTCGCGGGCGGAGTGCTGGCCCCCTCCTTCGTCGTGAGCAACGCACTCGACGACGAGGACATCGACCGTACCGTCGACGTGGTGGCCGAGGCCTGTGCGGTGTACCGGAAGGCGCTGGACGCCGCTGACCCCACCCCCTGGCTGGCGGGGCGACCCGTGAAGCCGGTGTTCCGCCGCTTGTCGTGAGGTGACGTGACGTCAGCGGCGCTCTTGCCGACCGGAGTCGGTCATCCGGTCGGCGATCCGGTCGAGCAGCCACGCGGTCGCCGGAATCACCGCCAGCGCGGTGCACCAGCCGCCGAGGACGTCGGTCGGATAGTGCGCGCCCAGTCCGACCTGCGCCCAGCCCATGGCGGCGCCGGCGACCAGCGCCGAGCCGAGCACGAAGGATGTGCCGGCCGTCCGGCCGAGGCCGAGTCGGCGGGTCGCGAGCAGTGCCGCCATGAGGGCGAGCGCGGTGGCGAAGGCGGTGTGCCCACTCGGGTAGGACAGGTTGCCGGGGCCGTGGATGGTGCGTCCCACCAGGTGTTTGAGCAGGGTCGCCGTCCCCACGGTCGTGCCGACGCCGGCGACGACGAACACCGCTGCGCGAGGACGCCGCAGCAGCAGGCAGCCCACCGCGGCGGCCACGATCAGCGCCGCCGCTCCCACGGGCTCCCCCAGGAAGTCCAGGGCCAGGGCGACGCGCCGCCACGGCGGCCCCAGACTGTCCGCCGTCGGCTGGATGATCCACCTGTCCACCGCGCCCGGCTCGCTGTGGCCGGAGTACAGGACCCCGAGCGCGCCGACCACCAGCGCGGCGAGGACCGCGATCAGCCCGAGCCGCGGGCGCAGCGACGGGGGCAGCACCGGCGGCGTCGGCCGGCCGGTCATCCGTTCACCGCGTCCGGTCGACCTGGGGTGGTGCCCTTGTGTCCGCTGCCGCCCGCCGTGATCCAACCCGAGCCCCCGTCGTGTCCGATGCACTCTCCAGCGACCGTGACCCCATGACCGCCCCGCGGATCCCCGCTCCCGGCCCGTGCGCCTCGGCGTGAGCCGTCAGCACCCTAGCCGCAATCCGGCCGCGGCAAACCGCCGTTGGACAGTCCGACCTGATCCGGGGGTTGAGATCAGCACGATCACCGCACCTGACGGTCTGCCTCCACGGGTGCTCGTGGAAGACGACCTCGCCGTGGCGGGTCCGGATCCGCGACGCCGACGAAGGCCGCGTCGAGGGACCTGCCTACTCTTCACCGAACGGGCGCTCCTACTGAACCGCCCACCGCTGTCCGACCTCGAGCTGTGATCCCCGGGACGCGGGCGGCCGCGTACGGCGATGGCGCGTCCGCCTCCTGTCCCTGCCCCCGAAAGGCACGTTTCTTGGCCTCGATGCTCTATCCAGTGCTCGAATCCTTTCTCGACGCCGCGAGTGCGCTGGCGCGGGCGCGGGCGATCATGCGCGACCTGGCCGACCGCGTACGCTCTTCGTTCCTTCGGCACCGCCCGCATGGTTGCGGACCGGGATCCGGTCGTCTTCCCCTTCCTGGACGAACTCGTGCGCCGTGATGCCATCGCGTTCGACGCGGAGCAGCCGAAGTCCTGGCTCACGGCGGACCTACGTCTTGGCCCCGACCTGGCCGACCTCTGGCCGCTGCCCGAGGGCGTGATGCTCTCGCTGGACACGACCCTGCCCTTCGGTACCGCCGACAGCGAGCCCGAGGACGACGTCACCGAGGAGGAACTGGACCGGATGGTCTCCGTGCTCGGGCCACTGAGCCTGGACGTCAGCTGGAACTGCGGCTGGCGTGGCCTGTCCGATTCCAAGAACTGCGGCCTGCGACTCTGCCTGAACAGCGTCTGGGTGCAGCAGCACGCTGAGCTGTCTCCCGGACAGTTCGGCGTCTGGATCACCCTCGGCACCCGCGTCACCTGGACCCCCGAGGGGGAAGCCTGGCGCCGCGACTCGGGGCTCCTGCTGGGTGAGAAGCAGCAGGGGTGACCCGGACATGAGGCCACCAACCCCTCGCAGCCGACTCCGGCATCGTGGGGTTATCGTAAAAGTGATTAATTCTGTATTTGTTTTCCTGTGAGGGTTTCCTTCGCCTCCCCCGTAAACAAGGGTGAAGGGTGGAGGGCACATGGACGCGGAAAACAGATTCGAGACGAGAACCACCTTCCTGCTGCTGCGCTTGGAATGGCTGGGCGGCCTGGCCGTATGTTCCGCGCTCGGCGTGCGGAATTTTTCGGAGATCCGGTGGGCAGTGTTCATCGCGCTCTTCTTCGTCATCGACGCCATCGGCTATCTCCCCGGCGCCCTGGCATTCCGGAGAAGCCGGGACGGGCGTATCTCGCGCTGGTACTTCGTGGCGTACAACACCATGCACAGCCTGGTGACCGCAGGCGTCGTCGCCGGTCTGTGGGCGCTGCTGGTGAAGCCGGAATGGGCACTGCTCGCTCTCCCTCTGCACCTACTGGGGGACCGCGCCCTGTTCGGGAATTCACTCAAGCCGTTCGGGGTGCTTTTTGAACCGCATCCGCATCCGGCGTATGTCGATTTCGAGCGGGCGTACTCGAATTCGACCGGAGAGAATTCCGGTGAATCCCGAAGGGGTGCGGATGCCGTCCGTCTTTGAGACCCTGGTTAGGCACAGTGACAATCCGAGCTCATTCCTCGCCCTCAATCAGGGCAATGAATACTTCCGAGATCCGCGCTTCGACGGCACCTGTGTCTATCGCCGGTCGGGGCGGCACCTGCTGCAGTTCGCGGGGCCCTTCGCGGCCGAGGAGCAGCGCGCCGGTCTGCTGGACGCCTTCGCGGCGCAGGCCCGGCCGCGGCGGCTGGTGGCCGTACAACTGCAGCGGGCCGACGCGGAGTTGTACGGGGCGCACGGGTTCACGGTGAACCAGCTGGGGGCGTCGTACGCGGTCGACCTGGCTCGGTTCACCCTGCGCGGATCGGCCTTCGTACGGCTGCGGAACAAGATATCCAGGGCCCGGCGTGCCGGCCTCGAGGTGGTCGAGGCCCCCTCCGTCGCCGACGACGGGGTGCAGAGCGAGCTGGATCTGATCGACCGGGCCTGGCTCCAGGGCAAGGGCGGTGCCAAGGAGCTGCAGTTCCTGGTGGGGGAGCGGACCGGGCTGGCCCAGCGGCACCGGCGGTTGTTCGTGGGGCGGATCGGCGGGGTGGCCCTCGGGTACATCAGTTACTCACCGGTCTTCGGCAGCCGGCCGGGCTGGCTCCACGACCTCAGCCGGCGTTCCCCCGACGCCCCGCCCGGGGTGATGGAGGCGCTGAACGCGACCGCGATGGAGCGGATGTCGGCCGACGGCGCGGGCTGGCTGCACTTCGGCTTCACGCCCTTCACCGGTCTCTCCGACGAGCACGAACTGCCGTGTGCGAGCCGTACCTTCACGCGCTGCGTGCGGCTGCTCGCCCAGCACGGCGAACGGATCTATCCGGCCGCCGCGCAGCTCGAGTACAAGCGGAAATGGGCGCCCCATGTGGTGCTGCCCGAGTACATCGCCTTCCAGGGGCGCCCCGGCCCTTCGGCTGTGTGGCAGCTGCTGCGCGCCACCCGGGCGCTGTAGGGCCTGGCCGACCAGTCCCGCCATTGCTGCTGGTCCCGCCAGTCCCGCCAGTCACGCCATTGCCGTCATTCCCGTCCGCCGGACGGGGTCCAGCGCGACCGGGTCGTCCCGGAGCAGGGGAGCACATGAGGTTTCTGGAGCGCGAACGCGCCGTACTGACGAAGTTGCTGCCGGGGCTCGACGAGAGTCTGCGGGCGGTGCCGCTCATGGAGTTGGAGAGCCAGCGCAGCCCCGGTATCGGACTCTTCCGCGACAGCGGCGGTCCGGGGCTCGTGGTGCCGGTCTCCTGCAAGGGGAAGGGCGCCGGCGCCCTGGACGCCCTGCGGGTGCAGCGTGCCCTGGGCAGCAGGTCGCCGTCCCTGGCGGTGGCCACCACGATGCACCACTTCTCCATGGCCACCCTGGTCGGCCTGGTCACCGACGGCGAGGGCCTGGAGTGGATGCTCGTCGAAGGAGTGGCCTCCGGCAACCGCCTGGTGGCCTCCGGCTTCGCCGAGGGGCGGCCGGGCGCCGGCATCCTCTCCCCGTCGATGACCGCCACGGTGGGACCCGACGGGGTGCGCATCAGCGGGGTGAAGCGCCCGTGCAGCCTCGCCCGGTCCATGGATCTGCTCACCGCCAGCGTCCTGGTACCCGGTGAGCGGGGGGCCCGCGACGAGCTGGCGGTGGCGTTGGTGCCCGCCGAGAGCGAGGGCGTGAGCGTCAGCGGTTTCTGGTCCAGCTCCTTCCTTTCGGGAGCGGAGAGCGACCAGGTCACCCTCACGGACGTGCTGGTACCGCCGGAGCTGCTGCTGCGTACCTCGGCCACGGAGGGGCACCTGGACGAACTGCAGACCGCGGGCCTGGTCTGGTTCGAGCTGCTGATGGCGGGGAGCTATCTCGGGGTCGCCAGTGCGCTGGTGGAGCGGGTCCTGCGCAACGAGCGGGTGCCCGAGTCCGAGCGGGTCCGGCTGTTGGTGGAGACCGAGGGCGCGATGGCCGCCGCGGAGGGCGTCGCCCGCCGGCTCGACGAGGGCCGCCCGGACGAGTCGACGCTCGCCGACTCGCTGTACGTGCGGTACTGCGTGCAGGACGCCCTCGCCCGCATCGTCCCGCGGGCGGTGGAGCTGCTCGGCGGCCTCAACTTCATGAGCTCGGACGAGGTCGGACACCTCGCGGCCTGCGCCAACGGGCTGTCCCTGCACCCGCCCGCACGGTCCAGGATGACCGGCCCGCTGGCGGCCCACCTGGCGGACGGCCCGCTCACCGTCGCCTGATCCGGTCCCCATCCCCGTCCCCATTCTGATCCCGATCCCGATCCCGATCCCGATCCCGATCCCGGTCCCGGGGCACGACTCCTCACGTCTCCACGACCGCCTCCCACCCCACTCCAACACCCCTCCACCCGATGGGAGTTCCCGAACCATGCCGCCAGAACCCACCGGTCCATCCCACCCGTCCCACCCGTCCCGCCCTCGAAGTCAACGCCCCACCCTGCTGCTCACCGGCGCCGCCGGAGTACTCGGCCAGGCCCTGATCGACGAGCTCTGCGACGACTACGACCTGATCTGCCTGCGCCACCGGGCACCGCTGGACGACCCCCGGGTACGGGAGGTGACGGCGGATCTGAGAGCCCCCGGTCTGGGGCTCTCGCCCGCTCAGCGGCTGGACCTCGCCGCCGAGGTGGACGTGGTGGTGCACTCCGCCGCGGCCACCAACTGGCGGCTGGCCCCGGCCGACATCTGGCGCACCAACCTGGACGGCACCCGGTCGATGCTCGACCTGGCGGCCCGCGCCGACGCGCCCTTCTTCTACATGAGCACCGCGTTCGTGGCGAACCCGCTCGCGCCCGAGGAACAGGAGCGCTTTCCCGGGGCGGCGGCCTACCTCGCCTCCAAGACGGCGGCCGAGGAGGCCGTACGGTCGGCCGAGGTCCCCGGGGTCATCCTGCGTCCGTCCCTGGTCATGGGTGACTCGTCCACCGGCCGGATCGCCCGGGTGCAGGGGCTGACCCGGGCGCTGGGAGGGATCGTCAAGGGCCAGGTCCCGGTGCTTCCGGGCTCGCCCGGGACACGGATCGACATGGTGCCGCAGGACGTGGTGGCCCGCGCGGTGGGCGACCTGGTCAGGTCCGGCGTCGCCCAGGGCGAGTACTGGCTGACCGCCGGGCGCGAGGCCATCCTGCAGCGGGAGGTCGTCGACATCTGTCTGGAGTTCGCCGAGCACCACGGTGAACGCCCGCACCCGCCGCGGCTGATCCCCGTCGAAGCGGTGCACCGGCTGCTGCTGCCGCTGCTGGAGGGACCGTCCTTCCCCGCGCTGGTGCGGCGCCGGCTCCAGGACTACGCGGAGCTGCTGCTGGTCTTCCAGCGGGAGCTGCCCTTCGCATCCGACCTGGGAACACCGCACTGCGGTACGGCCCCCACACGCGCCGCGATCCGCTCGGCGCTGGCACGCAACGTGGAGTGCTGGGCCACCGGGCGAGGCGGCCTGCTCCGGTCACGGACGGCGCAGAAACCGACGGCTCAGACGCCGACGGAGCTGGCGTCATGACCGCCGTGGAGGTGGCGGCTCCCGCGCCCGTAGGGGTGGCCTCTCCGGCCGGTGCAGAGACGGTCGCTCCCGCCACCGCTCCCACCCCCGCAGCGACCACCGCCCCACCACCCCCCGACACCGCCGAGCTCTACCGCCGCCACCTCGGCACCGGCCGCGCGGTCATGGGCACCGTGCTCGGGGGCATGGCCGAGGTCCATTCCGAGGGTGCCTGGGTGCACACCGACGACGGGCGCCGCTATCTGGACTTCGGGGGCTACGGCGTCTTCATCCTGGGGCATCGGCATCCGGCCGTACTCGACGCGGTGCGTCGGCAGTTGGACGCGCATCCGTTGGCCACCCGGGTGTTCCTGGAACCCGTCGCCGCGCAGGCCGCTGCCGCGCTGGCCGCGCGGACCCCGGCGGGGCTCGACCACGTGCACTTCGTCAACTCCGGTGCCGAGGCCACCGAAGCGGGTCTGAAGCTGGCCCGTGCCCATGGGCGCAACGCGCTGGTGACCACCGTGTCCGGGTACCACGGGAAGACCCTGGGGGCGCTGAGCGTCACCGCCAACTCCCTTTACCAGCAGCCCTTCGAGCCGTTGTTGCCGGACACCGCGCAGGTCGCGTACGGGGACCTGGACGAGCTGGACACGGCACTCCGTGCGCGCCGCGACCGGGCCTGCGTGATCCTCGAACCGGTGCAGGGCGAGGGCGGGGTGCGTATCCCGCCGCCCGGGTATCTCGCCGAGGCGGCCGGGCTGTGCCGTACGTACGGCGCCTTCCTGATCGTGGACGAGGTGCAGACCGGGCTTGGCCGGCTCGGCAGTTGGTGGGGTGTGGACGCCGAGGGTGTCGTGCCCGATGTCCTTCTCGTCGGGAAGGGGCTGAGCGGCGGTGTCGTACCGGTGGCCGCGATGGTCGCCACCAAGGACGCCTACCGTCCGTTCTCCCGTGACCCCTACCTCCACACCTCCACCTTCGGCGCCTCGCCGATCGCCTGTGCCGCGGCGCTGGCGGCGGTGGAGACGATCGACCGCGAGGACATCGTGGGCCGGGCCGCCGCGCTCGGCCGGCGACTGCTCGCGGGAGTCGAGGAGGCCTGCGCCCCCTACCGGGAACGCCTGGTGCACGAGGTCCGCGGCAGGGGACTGCTGATCGGTGTCGAGTTCACCCGGGCACAGGCCGTCGGCGAGACGCTGCTGGAGCTGGTGAGCCGCGGCGTCCTGGTCAACCACTCGCTCAACTCCACGCGCGTGCTCCGGCTGACGCCCCCGGCGATCGCCGACACCGACGAGACCCAGCTCTTCCTGGACGCCCTCGCCGAAGCCCTGCGGGCCGTGCACACCCGCCTCGGCTGACCGGTCACGACACATCAGCACGACAACACCACCACCCCGTCGGTCACGACAGCACCCACGTCAGTGAGGACGAACCCCATGCGCCATGTGACAGTCCGGATGACAGCCCAGGGCATCGACCCCGAGCACGCCTACCGGAGGATCAGCGACTTCAGCCGGTACCCCCAACTCACCACTACGGTCCGCGCGGTGGAGGTGCAGCCGCCGCGACCCGACGGTTCCGTGGTCTCCGAGTGGACGGTCGCCTTCCGCAACGGACTCATGCGCTGGACGGAACGCGACACCTTCGCGCCGGCCACCCTCTCCATCGCGTTCGAACAGCTCAGCGGCGACTTCGAGACCTTTGAAGGCAGTTGGGCCTGCGCGGCACACCCGGACGGCACCACCGTCACCTTCCGGGCCGCGTTCGACCTCGGGATCCCCACGCTGGCCGAGATCCTCGACCCGGTGGCCGAGTCGACGTTACGCACCAACATCGAGAAGATCCTCCAGGGTCTGCTCGGCACGGTGTCACCGGCCGGTCTCGCGGACGCCGCGCATGGCTGACCTCGCCCTGAACCTCGCCCTGGCCCGGCCGCCGGATCCGGGCGAACAGTTGCGGGACGAGCCCGGCCCGGACACCGAGCACTGCCTGCGCCTGTACGCGAAACTCGCCTCCGGCGTCACCGTGGTCACCACCCAGGGCGGGACCGGGCCCACCGGGATGACCGTCTCCTCCCTCACCTCCCTGTCGGCCCGGCCGCCCCTCCTGCTCGCCTGTCTGCGCAACGGCTCGCACACGCTGTCGGCGATCGGCGGCCAGGGCGTCTTCGCGGTGAACCTGCTCCGGGACAACCAGCGTTCGCGAGCCGCACGCTTCGCGGATCCGGCCGTCTCACCGAGCGAGCGGTTCCGCGAGATCCCGCTCCGCCGCGTCCTGGGCGCACCCGTCTTCGGCGACGCGCTCGGCTGGTCGGTCTGCCTGGTCGAGGACATCCGCCGCTACGGCGACCACAGCGCGGTGGTGGGAAGGGTGGCCGTGGTACAGGTGGTGTCGGGTCGGCCGCTGCTCTGGCACGACCGGAGGTTCGGGTCGCTGTCCGGGGCCGGAGAAGGGGTGCCCCGGTGACCCTGTTCGCGCCGGGCACGCCCTGCTGGGAGTCCGGGGACCCGGACGGCGCCGACCCGCCGGCCACCGTGTGCGGCCGGATCGGTGCCGATGTCGCGGTGGTGGGCGCGGGACTCGTAGGACTGTCCACCGCCTATCACCTGGCGGAACGTCAACCCTCCCTGGACATCGTGGTGGTGGACGCGTGGCGGCCGGCGGCAGGTGCCAGTGGGCGGGGTACCGGGCTGCTGGGTCCGCGGGTGGGGCCGCCGGTCGACCGGGCGGTGCGGCGGCACGGTCCCGCCGTCGCCCGCCGGATGCACCGGGCCAGCGTCGAGGCCGTACGACAGGTCGTGGAGCTGTGCGACCGGCTCGGTGTGCCCTGTGCGGACGGGGAGCAGATCGTCGCGGCGCGTTCCCGTGCCGGGCTTGCGTCCCTGGCACGGCAGGCCGCCGCCTATCGCGCTCTGGACCTGGAGGTGCCCGTCCTCTGCGCCGCCGACATCCGGCGCCGGGTCGACGTGCCGTACCACGCGGGTCTGCTCCATCGGCATACGGCCACCCTCGATCCGGCCGCGCTGACGGCGGCCCTGGCGAGGGCTTGTGTGGCCAAGGGCGTACGGCTCTACGGCGGCAGCCCGCTGCGGGAGGTGCGTGGCGGGGACGGACAGCAGCCCCAACTGCTGTTCCCGCACGGCACCGTGCGGGCGCCGAAGTCGGTGCTGGCGGTGAACGCCGGGGTGGCCGGGCTCGGGCTGCCGGTGGGCACGGTGCTCGGGCTCGAGGTGCACGCGGTGGCGACCGAGCCGCTGGGTCGCGAGGCGCGGGCGCTCCTCGGGCACGGTGGGCTCGCGGTGATCGACGCGGTGCCGCTGGCCCCGTACTTCTGTCTCACCGCGGACGGACGGTTGGTGGTCGGGGGCGGTACCGCCCTGTGTCCGGACGGGACCGGGCCCCGCCGTAGGGCCGTGCTGCGGGTGTTCGCGTTCCACCGGCTGGAGCAGTGGCTGCGGGCGCTGCACCCGGCGCTGGCCGGGGTGGAGGTCACGCACCGCTGGGCGGGCGGGATCGGGGTGACGGCCGACGGCCTGCCCGTGGTGGGGCCGGTCCGGGGGCGGCCCGGTGTCTGGTACGCGGGCGGCTGCAACGGGCACGGTCTCGCGATGTCCGTGGCGCACGGCTCCTACCTCGCCGCGGCCCTGCTGGGCGAAGCGGACACGGGTGAACCGCTGCCCTGGCACCGCTCCCGGGCGCCGCGACTGCCGGTGTCGGGACCGGCCCGGCCGCTCCTGCGGGCCCGGCTGGCCTCGATGGACCGCACCGTCCGCCGCGCGGCCTGGCCCGAACTCGGCCCCCGGGGGTGAGGAGCCGTGGACCACTCGACCGATTCACCCCGACCGCCTCACCACCACACGGACGCAGGGCTGACCGGAAAGGAACACCAATGATCGGCACACTGCTGGCAAGGCCGTTGGAGCTCATGGAGGAGAACTTCCGCAGGCCGACCGGGCGAGCCGGGCGGTTCTTCGGGAACCTGATGGCGGTGCAGCACCGGAGCCTCACCGCGTGGACGATCGAGCACATGGACGTGCGCGGCCGTCAGCGGGTGCTGGACGTGGGGTGCGGCGGGGGCATGGCGGTGAAGCTGTTGTCGCGGCGGGCCGCTCAGGGATTCGTCGCCGGGGTGGACTACTCGATGGAGATGGTCGAGCAGGCCGTACGGCGCAATCTGCCGGCCGTCGCGCGCGGCCGGGTCGAGATCCGGCACGGGGACTGCTCCCAACTGCCGTACGAGGACTCGTCGTTCGACCAGGTCTGCGCGATCGAGACCTTCTACTTCTGGCCGGATCCGCTGGGCGGCCTCGCTGAGGCGTACCGGGTGCTCAAACCGGGCGGTCAGGTGGCCGTCACGCTGGAGATGAGCCGGGAGGCCGCCGACGACCCGTCACTGACGCAGCGGTTCTTCGGCCGGCGCTTCACGGAGCGCTCGCAGCGGGCGGGGCTGCACATCCTCTCCGGGGACGACCTGGTGGAACGGCTCACCAAGGCCGGGTTCCAGGACGCCCGGTTCGTGTCGGAGCCGCGCCGCTCGCTCGGCTGGGTCTGCGCGCTGGCGCGGAAGTGAGGGCGATCGCGATGGCGATGACCGACGCACGCGATGGTGTGGCGGCAGGTGCCCCTAGGGCGGCCGGGCTGCCGTTGCTGGGCAGTGTGCTGGACTTCCGGCGGGACATCCTCCAGGCCATGCACCGGGGGCGCACCGCTCACGGCGACCTGGTCCAGTACCGGCTCGGGCCGGTGACGGTGCACGGCGTGACCAGCCCGGAGCTGGCCGCCGAGGTACTGACCGACAGCGACCGGTTCGGCAAGCTCGGGCCGGACAACCCGTTGCGGCTCGTCCTCGGTGAGGGCCTGCTGACCAGCGACGACCACAAGAGCTGGCTGCGCAACCGGCGGATGATGCAGCCGATCTACACCAAGCAGGCGCTCGCGGGCATGTTCGCGACGATGGGTGTCTCGGCGGCCGAGCAGATCGCGCACATGGGGGACCGCTACCGGACGGGCGCGGTCGTGGACCTGCACACGGAGATGATGCGGGTCACCCTCGACATCGTCAGCCGATGCATGTTCAGCACCGACGTGAGCCGCACCCTGGCCGGGCTCGGACCGGACGCGGTGGACGTCGCGATCAACTACGCCTTCGACCGGCTGCAGAACCCGCTGAGCCCGCCGACGTCCTGGCCGACCCCGCGCAACCGGCGCTTCCATGAGGTCATGCGGGGACTCGACGACCTCATCTACCGGATCATCGCGGAACGCCGACGGCCCGACGCCCCCACCGGCGGCGGAGACCTGCTGGACATGCTGCTGGCCGCCCGCGACGCCGACACCGGCCAGGGGATGACCGACCGGGAGCTGCGCGACGAGGTGATCACCACCTTCGCCGCCGGCCACGAGACCACCGCGATCACCCTCACCTGGGCCTTCTACCTGCTCTCCCGGCACCGCGAGGTGCTGGAGCGGGTCCAGCGCGAGGTGGACGGCGTCCTGGGCGACGACCTCCCCACCCCCGACGACCTCGCGGCGATGCCGTACACCCTGCGGGTCTTCGAGGAGGCCCTGCGGCTCTACCCGTCGGCGCCGATCCTGCCCCGGCTGGTGCGGCGGGACACCGAACTGGGCGGCTACCGGGTGCCGGCCGGGTCACGCGTCCTGGTGAATCTCTACGACATCCACCGGCACCCGCGGCACTGGCCCGACCCCGAGCGCTTCGACCCGGACCGCTTCCTCCCGGAGGCCGGCAAGGGGCGGCACCGCTTCGCCTATCTGCCGTTCGGCGCGGGGCCGCACCTGTGCATCGGGAAGCACTTCGCGCTCATGGAGGCCCATCTGCTGCTGTGCGCCCTGGTGCGCCGCTGGGAGTTCCGCCATGTTCCCTCTCACCGGGTGGTGAACCACGCCACCATCACGCTGCGGCCGCGGTACGGAATGCTGATGACGATGCATCAGCGGACGCCCTCGGCCGCACGCACCGCCCATGTCGCCGGAGAACGGACCTCATGAACGCCGACGCCTCGCTCCTCGACCCCGAGCACATCAACCGGACCCGCTACCGGCCGGGCCAGCGGGCCGGTCACTACGAGAGCTTCTACCAGCGGGGCAACCACCCCACGGAACCCCGCGCGTTCTGGATCCGCTACACCGTGTTCAGCCCCGCGGACATGCCGGAGGCGGCCATCGGCGAGCTGTGGGCGATCTGGTTCGACGGGGTGACCGGTCGGCATGTGGTGGCCAAGGAGGAACACCCCATCGCCGACTGCCACTTCAGCACCGACTCGTTCGGCGCCCGAGTCGGCGACCGCGTGCTGGAACCCGGCAGCCTCAAGGGCGAGGCGAGGGGACCGGACGGCCGGATCGGCTGGGA
Organism: Streptomyces prunicolor; assembly: GCF_045162825.1. Taxonomy (NCBI): domain Bacteria; kingdom Bacillati; phylum Actinomycetota; class Actinomycetes; order Kitasatosporales; family Streptomycetaceae; genus Streptomyces; species Streptomyces prunicolor. The sequence goes on from NZ_CP108676.1 coordinate 9,537,139, forward strand.
CCTGACGTACACCGGGGACCGGCCGCCGCTGTTCCTGCTGCCGCCGAGGATGTACACGGGCGGGTTCCCCAAGGCGAAGAGCCTGGTCGGCACACCGCTCGCCCGGTACAGCGGCAGCCTGGACGTCAACGGCGAGAGCATCGACATCGACGGCTGGACGGGCAGCCAGAACCACAACTGGGGCAGCCGGCACACCGACCACTACGCCTTCGGGCAGGTCGCCGGCTTCGACGGGGAACCCGACAGCTTCCTGGAGGTCGTCACGGCCCGCGCCAAGCTCGGCCCCGTGCACATCCCGCAGGTCACCTTCCTCGTCCTGCGCCACGACGACCGCGAGTACTCGCTGGTGTCCCTGCGTCAGGCGCTCACCGCGAAGGCGGACTTCGGCTACTTCTACTGGGACTTCGCCACGTCCGACGGCACCGTCGACATCCGCGGCCGGATGACCGCCCCCAAGGAACGGTTCGTGGGCCTCAACTACTACAACCCGCCCGGCGGGATCAAACACTGCCTCAACACGAAGATCGGCTCCTGCACGGTCGAGATCGCCAACCGGGTCACCGGCAAGCGCACCGCGCTCAAGACCGACAGCCGTGCCCTGATGGAGATCCTCACGGACGACCGTGAGCACGGCATCACCATCCGCGCATGAACGGCCGTCCGCGCGTGAGCGGCCCGGTCCCGCTCAGCGAGCGCGTCACGGTCCGGGTGCCGCCGGACACGGCGTACGCCGCCGTCAGCGACGTCACGCGCATGGGGCAGTGGAGTCCGGAGGTCCGCGGCGCCCGTGTGCTGGGCGCCCGCGGGCCCGTGCGCGTGGGCACCCGCTTCGTGGGACTCAACCGCGCCGCGTGGCTGCCCTGGGCCACTCTGTGCACCGTGGTCTCCGCCCGGCCGGGAAGCTGCTTCTCCTTCAAGGTCAGCTTTCTGGGCGTCGCCCTGTCCCAATGGACGTACCGCTTCACGGAGGTGCCCGGGGGATGCGAGGTCACGGAGGAGTGGCTCGACCTGCGGTCGGCGGTCGCCGGACGACTGCTCACCGCCGTCAGCCCGGCGGTCACCGGTGTGGTCCGGCGCCGCGAGCGCAACCGCGCGACGATGCGGGCGACACTGGCCGCCCTCCGGACAGCTCTGGAGGGCGGCTGAGGGGGGAGCCTGGAGGGCGGCTGGGGCAGGGTGCGTGGGCGGACGCGTCAGCGGGACCTACGGCGGTGGTCCAGCAGCAGTGCCATGGCTCCCAGGGCGATCAACCCCGCGTAGGAGGAGCCGCGTTCGCCTCCCAGGGCGGCCGGTGTCCTCGGGTGGTGGACCTGGAGCGCGAACCGCCGGTTGGACGCGTCGGCCAGCAGTCCGCGCAGCTGCTCGGGGCTGGTGGTGGCCGTGACCATCAGGTCCATCGCCGTACGGCCCAGCTGCTCCAGCGAGATGAACTCGCCCAGCAGGGACATCACGATGCCCCGGACCTCGCCCTTGAAGATCTCCGCCAGCGACAGCTCGGGCGCCAGGCAGCGCACCGAGCCTTCGAGGTTGGCGAAGGACTTCCCCAGCAGCGAGATCGAGGGCGCGGAGCCGATGCCCCGCTTCGTGGCCTTCTCCAGCACCGTGGTGAGCGAGACGCCGAAGTTGAGCTCGCCCAGCGAGGCGCTGGAGATCTTGGGGACCAGCGCCGCCATGTCGGCGGCGAACGCCGGCAGGTTCGCCCAGGCGGTGAGTTTCCCCATGTCGGCCCAGGCGCGGGCCAGGCCGTGTCCGTCGTTTTGCGCCAACGCCATGAGCAGCGGCAGCAGTTGGAGGCTGGTCCGCTTGTCCAGGCGTCCGACCATGCCCCAGTCGATCAGGGTCGCGGGGCCCCCGGGCAGCGCGAAGACGTTGCCCGCGTGCGGATCCGCGTGGAACGTCCGCTGCACGAAGTAACCGCGGTACATGAACCGCAGCAGGTCCTTGCCGATGTCGGTGCGCTCGCTGTCGCTGAACGACCTGGGGTCCAGATGCCGTACGGACATGCCGGGAGCCATCGACTGCACCAGCACCCGGGGTGTGGCCGAGAGGACCTCGGGGACGGCCAGGGTGCGGAAGTCGCGGGCCGCCTCCCGGCCCTCCTCCATGTTGCGGGCCTCGCCGGTGAAGTCCAGTTCGGGTTCCATGGCGTCGAAGATCGAGCCCAGCATCGCCTCGACGTCGATGACCTCGTTGAACCGCGGTGCCGCCCGGGCCACGATGCGGGACGCCCGGCGCAGCAGGGCCATGTCCGCCCTTACCGCCTCGCGGATCTCCGGGCGCTGGATCTTCACCACGGCCTCCCGGCCCCCGGGCAGGGTCACCCGGTAGACCTGGGCCAGCGAGGCCGCGCCCAGGGGCTTGGTGGTGTCGATGTCGTCGAACCTGAGCTTCCAGTCGGGGCCGAGATCCTTCTCCAGGACCGGTTCGAACAGGGAGAACGGCTGCACGTCGACCTGGTCGTGCAGGTTCTGGAACTCGGCGATCATCGAGGGCGGCACCATGTCCGGCCGGGTGGAGAGGATCTGGCCGAGCTTCACATAGAACGGGCCCAGGCTCTCCAGGGCCTTCCGTACGGCCCGGGCACGCCGTTGGGCGTCCCCGGCGGCGGATTCCTCATCCTCCGCCGGGGACCGGCCGTTCCCCTTGGATCTGCCGCGTTCCCGCGCCGTGTGACCGACCTCGTCGGCGATCAGACTGCCCAGCACCTTCACGACCAGCCGGAGCCGGTCGCCGATCAAGGTCCTCACGACGCGGGTTCCCTCCTCAGGGTTCTGCGGAAGCCGGCCCGGCGCACCGGGCACGGACCGCGGGTCAACGGCCTTGTGTCAGGACGGCGTCGGTCATCCCTTCTTGGCCGGCGGACGGACTCCGGCACTCGCCGCGACATCACTGATCGCGTCGAGGGAGCTGACCAGCGTGGAGAGCAGGTCGGTCAGCCGGGCGATCTGCTGGGGCAGGGTCGCCAGGGATTCGGCCAGCCCGCCGAGACCGCCCACGGCACCGGGCAGACCCGCTGCCGCACCGGCGAGTTGCCCGAAGGCCGCGAGCGGATTGTTGGAGGAGTTGGACTGGCCGGACAGCCCGGCGAGGGCCGCCGCCGGATGGGTCGCGCCCGCCAGTGCGGCGAGCGGGTTGACGTTCGCGAGTGCGGCCAGGGGGTTCACCGGACCGGAGCCCCGGTCGGAGGAGGCGCCCGCCAGGAGGGCGAGCGGGTTGGCGCCGGCGAGTGCGGCCGCGGGGTTCATGCCGCCGCCGAACGCCACCATCGCCTGCAGTGCCCCGAGGGGCGTCCCGGCCAGGGCCGCCATCGGATTGCCGGAGCCGAACCAGTCCGGGTAGTCGGACTTCCTGGACTTGTTCGGCGGGTCGAGGAAATCGTTGAAGGCCTTGTTGGAACTGTCGGCGATGTCGCCGAGTAAGTTCTTGATGGTGTCCTGCGTGCTCGGTTTGTCAGCCACTTTTTCGGGTGTCCTTCCCTAGGGGCATCATGGAATTCACCAGGATGCCCAACCATTTTTCGGTCATCCGCAGGATTCGCCCAGGGATTGGGTGCACATGTGCCGGAGCCTCGCTCTGCCACGTGTGAAAGCACCCTCGGCGGCCTTTACGGAGATCTGGTTGATGCGGGCGAACTCGGCGATGGAGATCCCATTGGCTCGCGCGAGCATCACCTGCCGCTCCCTGCCGCGGAGCTGGTCGGCCTGCCGGAGCAGCCAGCGACCGAATTCCCGGTCGCAGACGGCTTCCTCCAGCATCTCCGGCTCCCCGTCGGTGATGCGCAGCAGCAGCCGCTGCCAGCGCTCCCGTTCCCGGTAGCTGTCGATGCACAGCCGCATGGCGACCGTGGTCAGGAACGCCCCGAGCCGGTCGCGGTCCAGGTCGCGGTGGGTCGCCGCCCGCAGCATGGCCTCCTGGACGCAGTCCTCGGCGTCATGCAGATTGGGCAGCCGGCGGCGCACCAGACGCAGGAGGCGCTCGCGATGCTGAAGGACTTCAGTCCAGAAAGAATCGCGGCATAAGTGCATGCGTATCACCAATGATCGAACGAAAGAATGCTCCCGGCGATTGGGTTCACGCATGCCCGCGTGCGACGAAAATCCCCTCCACTCTTTCCACCCCCTCGCCCTTCCTTTTCATTCTTTGTTGGAAGCAACGGCTTTCTGCCCTGGGGGGAGGTGGTTAACCCGCCCATCACACCCTTCCTTCGTTTGAATGAGAAAATGAGGAGAGATAACATTATCTTCGCGTTGGTCGGTCGACGTGGCCGGTACGTCCGGCAACCCGGGGGGACCCTTGTCTGGATACGACGACCCGAGGGGCGTTTACACAGATGAGAGCGGGGTCTTGCAACGTGGGCCAATCGGTCCTACGTCGCCGTCGCGCGGGCCGCGCCCACCAGTGCGGCGTCCCCTGCTGAGGCGGCGGGTTTCACCGTACGAGTACGCCGCGCGCCAGCAACAAGAGGGGCGTCCGGTGTCCAACCCCCGGCCGCGAGACCAACGGACAGGGCGGGGGCGACGAGGTCCCAGGAGCGGGCCATGGAGCCCCCGACCACCAGGGCGGTCGCGTCGAAGTCCGCCATGCGTGGGGCCAGCGCGATGCCCAGTCCGGTGAAGGCGTCGTCCAGTACCCGCCGGGCCCGCTCTTCGCCCGCTCTGGCTCGCCCGGCGATGTCGCGGACATCGGCGGCGGGGTCACCGTAGCGGGAGAGGATCGCCCGGCGGGAGACGGTGGCCTCCAGTGGCCGGCCGTCGATCTCGGTGAGGTCCATCCGGCCCTCGGGCGGTATGCCGGGACCGGTGTCGTGGATGAGGCCGTCGGCGAGAAACGCGGAGCCGACGCCGGTGCCGAGCGTGATGCCCACGGCGCGGCGGTGCCCGCGGACACTGCCCGCGGACCACTCGCCGGTCAGGAAGGCGTGGGCGTCGTTGAGGAACACGACGTCGCCGGGACGCTGCCGCAGTCCATGGAGGAGTGCTCGCCGCACGTCCATCCCGTACAGGGCCTCGAACTTGCCCACGCCCCTGAAGAGGGCGATCCCCCTCGCATAGTCGAAGGGTCCGGGCACCGCCACGCCCCACCGTGCACCAACAGGCACCGACAGCCCGTCGGCGCAGTGTCGTACGGCGGCGAGGATGGCGTCGGCAGCGCCGTCCGCGTCGAGCGGCTCGCGCGTACGGCTGGAGACGCGGCCGTCGCGCGGGTCGACGAGCGCCGCGGTGACGTGCGTGCCGCCGATCTCCAGGACAGGGATCAACGGACCAGCGCCTTCACGACCCGCACCGGGCCGCCACCGGTCGCCGCTCGCAGGGTGTACCCGCCGACCGCGGCCGGCACGGTGAGCGTCTCCGCGTAGGAGAGTTCGTGGCGGTCTCCGGCCGCCGTGTGCACCGTCACGCCGTCCCCCTCCACCACGTTCAGGATGTGGAACTGTCCCTCCGTGTCGTCGGTCGCCTCGGCCCCGGCGTCGAGCACGAACCTCCTGACCTCGTAGAACATCTCGGCCAGGTCGCCGATGACCTCCTCCCGCCAACCCGTGCCCTCGCGCAGGGTGCGCGGCCTCTGCACCAGGTCACGGGCGACGGCCGCGCCGCGTCGTCCGGTCTCCAGGTTGGCGAACCCGTGCTCGTAGGGGAGGGGGCGCGGGGTGCCGTCGGTGCCGGGACGCAGCCAGTCATAGAACCTCAGGCTGTACAGATAGGGGGTGGCGCTGATCTCCAGCACGAGGTTGCCCGCGCCGCTCGCGTGCGGGGTGCCCGCCGGGATCATGAACAACTGGCCCTGTTCGGCGGGGAAGGCGAGGACGTGATCCGCGGGGTTCATCGGTACTCCGTCGGTGATGGACCGTTCCACCTCCTTGCGGAAGACGTCCACGTCGGCGTCCTCGCGCAGACCGAGGAACACCTTGGTGTCGGTGCTGCCGAGGGTGAGGTAGTACGTCTCGTGCTGGGTGTACGCCCAGCCGAAACGCTCGCGCATGTACGACTCCTTCGGGTGGCAGTGCACGGAGAGGCTGCCGCCGCCGACGGTGTCCAGGTAGTCGAAGCGGATCGGGAAGGATGTGCCGAAGCGGGCGTGCTCCTGTGCCCCCAGCACGCTCAACGGCTCCAGCACGCACAGGAGTTGGAACGGCACTTCGGCCTGCGCCTCCGGTCCGGTGCCGATGAGGATGCCGGCCTCGGGTGCGATCAGTTCGTAACCGAGCGCGGTGTTGCGTGAGTCGGGGTTGAAGCCGAGCTCGCGTTGGGCCCAATGGCCGCCCCAGGGAGTGGAGTTGAAGTACGGGCGGGTGCGGACGGGCTTGCGGGCCAGGGCGCCGTACGTGGCGCGCAGGCCCGCTCCGTCGATCCATGCCGGGTGGTCGGAGTGTTGCAGGTCGAGCCAGGCGTCGAGGCGGTGGGCGAGCGCGTCGCGGTGCCGGTCGAGCATCGGCCAGTCGATGTAGAACAGCCTTCTGAAGTCGGGCTTCTCGTCCGGCAGTCCGAGGTTGGCGCCCTGCTCACCCGCGCCGACGGCGGCTTCCGCGTAGCGCTTGGGCACATCGGCGTACCAGAGCAGGTCGTGCTCCACGAGGGCGGCGCCGGGGCCGTAGACGAGGAGCAGTCCTGCCTCTGGGGGTGCGGGTGCAGGGAGGGTCTCGAAGAGGTCGTCGAGGGGGTTGTCGGCGAGTTTGCGGAAGTAGGGGTCGTCCGCGTCCGCCGGGTGCTCGGTACGGCTCCTGACGTGTGCCGGGGGTGCGTAGTGGCTCCGTATGTCGAGCAGGGTGACCGGGGTGCCGCGGTCGGTCAGCTCGCGTTCGAGGCGGTCGGCGAGGAGGGGCCAGTCGACGGACGGGGGGCCGTCGATGGCCAACACTGCTGGACTGTCCGGGAGTTGGGAGGTCACTGCCTGCCATCCCGTGTGGAGGACGGCTTGCGGGGCGGGGGCGTAGCGCGGATCTAGCCGGTACACACGGTCTCCTCTGCGGACAGGGCGGCAGTGCTCATTCCTTGCTCGATCCGGCGAGCATCCCGGACACCAGGGTGCGCTGCGAGAAGACGAAGAGCACCAGCACCGGAAGGATGGCGACGATGATGGCGAGGGCGAGTTCGGGGATGGTGACGTTCAGTCCGGCGCCGGCGACGGGGTTGAACGACGGTGTGGAGGTGAGGAGTTGGTTCAGGCCCACCTGGACGGGGAACTGCTCGCTGTTCGGCAGGACCAGGTAGGGCAGGAAGAAGTTGTTCCAGTTGCCCACGAAGCTGAAGAACGCGACCAGTCCGACCACCGGTTTGGCGAGCGGGAGCGCGATGCGCGCGAAGAGCTGCCACTCCGTGCAGCCGTCGATGCGCGCGGCGGACAGCAGGTCCCTGGGGAGGCTGCTCCCGAAGTAGATGTAGACCAGGTACACGCCGAACGGATAGAAGGAGAAGGGGAGTATCACCGACCAGATGGTGCCGATGAGATGGAAGCGGTTGAGTTCCAGGAAGATCGGCAGCACCAGGGTGGCCTGCGGCATGATCATGGTGACCAGGGTGATCACGAGGAGTGTCTTGCGCCCCCGGAACTTCGTCAGCGCCAGCGCGTAGCCGGCCGGAACACTGACGGCCAGCGTCAGGACGAGTGAACCGCCCGAGTAGATGGCCGAGTTGAGCAGCCACCTCGTCATGGCGCCGTCCTGGAAGGCGAACAAGTGCCGCCAGGCGGTGCCTATTTGGTGGAACGAGCCGAAGGAGAGCGGGTTGTCCCGCACCACCTCGCCGGCGGTCTTCGACGGGGCCAGCAGCAGCCAGATCACCGGCAGCACGAAGAACACCAGGAGGAAGGCCAGGAGGAGTCCAACGACCAGGAAGGGAAGGCTCCTTGACGGGCGGGCGCGTCGCCTCACGGCCGTCAGGAAGGGAGTCGTCTGTGTCATTTCTCGTCCAACTTGAACAGGTTCGAGCGAGCGACCAGGAGGCCGGCGGCGAGGAGGCCCACGGCGAGGAGGACGACGGAGATGGCCGCGGCGCCGTTGAAGTCGCCCTGCTGAAAGGCGTAGACGTAGGCCAGTTGGTTGGGTGACCAGGTGGGGCTCACCCTGCCGAGGCTGGCGGTCTGGAGAAGTTGGGGCTCCACGAACAACTGGGTGCCCGTCGCGAAGGCCATGATCGCCATGTAGACGATCCACTGCCGGATCATCGGGATCTGGATGTGCCAGGCGGTGCGCCACGGGCCCGCGCCGTCCACGCGGGCCGCTTCCAGCACCTCGTCGGGGATGTTGTTCAACGCCCCGTACATCACGACCATCCAGCCGCCGGCGCCGGTCCAGAAGGCGATCAGCATGAGGATCAGCGGCAGGTTGCCGGGCGCCAGGACGGCGGCGAACGTCTTGAACCCCAGGGCCGTGAGCAGCCAGGACACCGGGCTGACGTCGGGATCCAGCATGAACAGCCAGACCAGCACGCTCGCCACTCCGGCGAGGGCGCCCGGGATGTAGTAGAGGAAGCGGAAGAGCGCCGAGGTGCCCGGACGGACACGGCTGCGCAGGACCACGGCGGTCAGCACGACCAGGACGACGAGCGTCACCAGCCACAGGACCAGATAGAGCAGCATGTGGGTGAAGGCCGGGGCGAAGCGGTAGTCCTGGATGACCTTCGTGAACTGGTTGAGCCCGGTGAACTGGCCCCGGTCGTTGGTGAGCGACAGGTAGAACGCGTACCCGGTGGGGAAGACGCCGAACGCGAGCAGCAGCAGCGCGTAGCCCGCGACGAAGAAGTAGCCCGCGCGACCGCCGCCCGTGCGCCGCGGCGTGGTGCCGCGGCGCACGGGGGAGACGGCGACGCGCTCGGTCTCCAGCAAGGTCACTGATCGACCACCTTGTAGCCCTGGCTCTTGGCCTCGTTGGCGATCTCCTGCTGCCAGGCCGGTAGCGTCTCGGTGAGGCTCTTTCCGGCGGTCAGAGCCGGGAGGACGACGCTGGACCAGGCGGTGGAGTCCGAGAACCTGGTGTTCGACCAGCCCGTCCACACCTCGTTCGCGGCCTGCTCGAACGCCCCGCTCACATCATTGGCGAAGTAGTCCTTGTTGGCCGGGTTCGCGAGCCAGGCCTTCGCGGCCTGGGCGTAGGCCGGGTAGGTGGGCGCGGTGGCCTGGTTCGCGTCGGAGGTGGTCAGCCAAGTGACCAGATCCGAGGACGACTTGAGGTTGGCACTGTGCGAGGACACCATCCACGCACCGCCGCCGACGTTGCCCGTGGCGGCCGTGCTCTCGCCCTTCCAGGTCAGCGGCGCCGCCGCGGCGATCTGCTTGGCGGGGGTCTTGAAACCGGCCTTGAAGAGGTACTGGCCGTACCAGGACGGGCCGTACGCCATCAGCACCTTGCTGCCGCTGTTCTTGGCGAAGCCCTGGCTGAAGAAGCCCTGCGTGGCGATGGCCTTGGCGCTGATCAGGTTGTCCAGCAGCTTCGCCATCCGGGTGCACTTCGGGTCTTGCAGATCAGTGCGCAGGGTGTCCGGCTTCGTCAGGCTGAACGCCGGGCACTGGCCCGACCAGAAGTACGACTCATGGGAGTTGGTGTCGCCGACCGAGCCGACGAGGTAGCCCGGGTGTTCCTTGGCGACCTTCGTGCCGAGGGCCTCGTAGTCCTCCCATGTGGTGGGGACCTGGTAACCCCACTTGTCCATAAGGGACTTGTTGTACCAGAGGACGACCTGCGCGATGTCGTTGCGCATGCAGTAGGTGTGGCCGTTGAACTGACAGGGCGTCAGGGAGCCCTTGGCGAAGCCGTCGAGGGTGCTCTGCGGGACGAGTTTCTCGTCCAGGGGCGCGGCGAACGGCTGCGCACCGGGCTTGGTGGGCTCCGACGCCCAGGTCACGTCGGTCGGATTGCCGAACACCACGTCCGGCCAGCCGCTGCCGGTCCGGTCGAACAGCTGCACCTTCGACTGCAGATACGTCGATCCGTCGGCCCCGCCGTCGTACGTGACGACCTTCATCTTCACGTCCGGGTGCGCCTTCTGGTACGCCTGCACCGACGGCAGCCGGGTCGAGTCGGCCCACACCGTGATCTGTGAACTCGCCTTCTGCGCAACCGGCTTGAACGCCGACTGCTTGGCGGAGGAAGGGGTGGTGGTGTCGGCGCTGGCGCAGCCGGCCAGGGCGGCCGCGGTGGCCAGGGACAGCGTGACGGCGGCCGCGCGGAGCAGCGAGTGACGTCGGCCGGTTCTCCGAGATCGGGAAGACTCCATCGTCTTGCCTTGCCTTTCTGTTCTCGCGCCGCTCAGCGCGGTTGCTCGACGAACGGCAGGAGTTGGCTGCCGTAGCCGAAATCGAGGGGGAGGGCTATGCCGGGCCCCGTGGGGGCGTGCACCAGGCCCTGGTCGTCCACGTGGCGTTCTCGGACGACGTTCACCGAGGTCACCAGGGACTCGTAGTAGGTGGTGTTGGAGATGGCCATGCACAGGTGGTGGTTGGGAATGTCCGAACCGTGCACCTCGGCCCGCAGCCGGTAGGCGTCGGCGAGATGCGCGGTGCGCATGGCGCCGGTGACGCCGCCCCGGAGGGTGGTGCCGGTCCGGACACCGAAGGTGGCGGCACCGGCCCGGATGAAGTCCGCCGCGTTCATGTGCGCTCCGTCGGAGGTCTCGGCCACCAGAAGCGGTACGTCGACGGTTTCGGCGAGCCGCTGATAGGCCGAGATGCTGAACTCGCGCATCGGCTCCTCGTACCAGAGGTAGTCGGCCTCGGAGAGCGCCCGCCCCAGCCGGATCGCGTCGGGCAGGTCGAAACCCGCCGAACCGTCGTACATGAGAGGGACGTTGGGACCGACGTGGTCACGCAGGGCCAGGCACAGCTCGGCGTCGCGGCGGGCGTCGCCCCAGGCGTGCAGCTTGATGCCTCGGTAGCCCAACTCCAGGCACTGGTCCGCCACGTCGAGGAACTCCGCGATGCCGGCGAACGTCGAGGTGGAGGCGTAGGCGGGGATGGCGTCCCGGTAACCGCCGAGCAGGCGCCAGACCGGTTCGCCGTGGTAGCGGCCGGCCAGGTCCCACAGGGCGATGTCGATCAACCCCAGGGTGGGGAGCGGGAGTTCGTGGATACGGTCCAGCTCCCACACCCGGTGCCACAGCCACTCCCGCTGGAACGGGTCGGCTCCGAGCAGTTCCGCACGGAAGACCCGGTCCACCAGGTCCCGCAGGGTGGAGTAGGCGCCGGGGCGGGCGAACACCGCCACGCCCTCGGCACCCTCGTCCGTCCCGATGTGCAGGACGGCGCCGTCGCCCACCGGAGCGCTTCCGCTCAGCCCGTCGCGCCAGCGGAAGGGCGGACTGGCTGCCGGAACATCGATCCGGTGCACTTCGACATGGGTGATCTTCATCCTGGCTTTCGTCTTCTGTAGGGAGAAAGGTTTCGGCTCGGCGGCGGAGCACTCGGCAGCGCAGTACGAAGCGGAGCACTCGGCAGCGCGGTACTCGGGCGCGGAGTGCTCAGAAGCCGCCGTACGCCTGGAGCGCGTAGACGCTGCCGCCGTTCCCGCCGGAACCGGTGACGGTCAGGCGCAGGAAGCGTGCGGTGACGGGGGTGTCGGCGAAGGAGTAGACGGTCGACGACGAGGTGGCGTCGGCGGTGTGGTCCTCGAACACGGACCAGGTCGTGCCGTCGGTGGAGTACTCCAGTCGGTACTTGTAACCGCCGGACAACTCGAAGGTGGTCACCACGCTGGAGACGCTGGTGTCCTTGCCCAGGTCGACCTGGATCCAGGACGGGTCGGGCAGGCCCGCGCCCTGTGCCCAGCGGGTGGAGAGACTCCCGTCCACCGCCTTCTCGGGTGCGTAGTCGTTGGAGTACGACGACGAGGCGGTGACCGGCTTGTTCAGGGCCAGGTCGTGGTCGGCCGGTGTCGTGACGACAGCCGCCTTGCTGGGGTCGGAGGCGTTGAGCGCCTCGTCGCGTGCCACGACGGTGAAGGAGTACGAGGTGTCGGCGGTGAGGCCGGAGACACGCAGGGTCGTGGCGTCGGTGACAGCGATCCGCTTGCCGTCCTGGTAGACGACGTAGCTGGTCACGCCGGTGTCGTCGGTGGCCGCGGGCCAGCTGACGTCCAGCAGACCGGGCAGCAGCGGCTTGACCGTGGGCTGTCCGGGAGCGGTCGGGGCCGTGTGGTCCGTGCCGGTTCCGGGCGTGCCGTAGACCTGGACGTCGTAGATGCTGCCGCCGTTCCAGCTGGAGCCGGTGACGGTCAGTCGTACGAAGCGGCCCGCGACCGGGGTGTCCGTGTGGGCGTAGTCGGTCGCCGCCGTGGTGTTCGTGGCGGTGCGGTCCGCGAGGGTCTTCCAGTGGACCTCGTCGGGGGAGACCTCGATGCGGTACTTGTAGCCGCTTGCCTTCTCGAAGGTCGTGATCGCGCCGTTCACGTCGTACGACGCACCGAGGTCGACCTGGATCCAGGACGGGTCGGGGAGGCCGAGGCCCTGGGCCCAGCGGGTGGAGAGGTCTCCGTCCACCGCCTTCGCCGGGGTGTTGTCCTCCGAGTACGACGACGCGGTGATCGGCTTCTTGAGGGCGAGGTCGGTGCCCGAGGGCATGGTGACGCGCAGGGTCGGGCTGGGAGCGGACTCGTTGCCGGCGGCGTCACGGGCGGTGATCTGGAAGGTGTAGGACTTCCCGGCGGTCAGGCCCGGCAGGCGCACCGAGGTCTTGCCGGTCGCGCTGATCAGCTTGCCGTCGCGGTAGACGGAGTAGCCGGTGACGGCGGTGTCGTCGGTGGACGCGGGCCAGGTGAGGTCCGCGATGGTCGGGAAGTCGGTGACCGCGCTCGGAGCACCGGGGGTGCTGGGTGCCTGGTGGTCGGGGACGGCGGGGTTCGGGTCGAGGTGGCGGTAACTCGGCTGCAGGCCCGCGTTGTTGACGATGGAAGCGGGCAGTTGGGCGCAGGAGTCCACGGTGGTGTTGCCGGTGATGGTGCTGCCCGTGCTGTTGGCCTGGGCGGAGTAGGCGGGCTGGGTGGTGTAGTTGCCCGTGGCGTCGATGTCCATGCCGTGGTTGAGGAACAGCCACTGGTAGGCGATGTCGCACAGGGCGTTGCCGGTGTTCGTCCAGTACCGGCTGCCTTCGTCGTGGTAGATCGCGCCGTAGGCGGGCGGCGGTGTGCCGTGGATGTAGTTGCCGGACACCACACCGCCGGGGTTGGAGCTCAGCGTGTAGATGGCACCGCCGTCGGCCTGCGACTTCATGATGTCGTAGATCTCGTTGTCCGTGACCTCGGTGTCCCGGCTGGTTGTCGGGGTGTCCCAGATCGGAACGCCCAGATTTCCCGGGTAGTTGGTGTCGCCGCCCTGGTCGGTGAGGCCCCAGCCCCAGCCGACGGAGATGCCGGTGTAGGGCAGGTCGTAGACCTTGTTGTGGGTGATCGTGGTGTGGTCGGTGTAGCCGGCCAGGATGCCGATGGAGCCGTTGTACTGGTCGGCGACCTTGGTGACCACGTTGTTGGCGACCCTGGTGTCCTTGGTGATGTCCCGGGGGTCGTCGGGGTGGGCGTCGATCACCTCGACCCCGCCTATCTGGATGCCGGTGGCGGCGATCTGGCGGAAGACGTTGCCCGTGATGTCGGTGCCCTGGGTGCCGGTGTTCAAGTTCAGCCCGACTGCGCCGAGTTGGGTGAAGGTGTTGTCCTCGAAGTCGATCCCGTGGCCGTAGTCGACGTTGACGGCACCCGGCGTCTTCTGCCACTTCAGGCGGGTCGCGTCGAAGTCCGGGTCGTTGCCGACCATCCGGAAACCGGCCTGGCCCTCGATGAGGCCCTCGGACGAACTGGGCGCGAGCCAGGTGGAGTTGGAGAAGGTGATGCCCTCGAAGGACACGTCGCTGACCGGGGCGGTCCTGGTGCCGTTGAGATTCACCAGGTCCTGCACCAGCGGCACGGTGACGTTCGCGGTGGACAGGTTCTGGCCGGCCTTGGGCATGTAGTAGATCTCGCCCGCGCCCTTGTCCAGGTACCACTCACCGGGGGTGTCCAGCAGCTCGCGGGCGTTCTCCAGCCAGGTCGGGTTCTGGATCTCCTGGCCCTGCTGAAGATGCGCGTTGTGCCAACAGGGCTGCTGCATCGTCATCTTGTAGTCGGCGATCGACTGCACGGGGCAGCGCATCAGCTTCCAGCCCCAGGAGTTGACGACCTCCAGGTCCGACGGACGCTTGTAGGTGTTGAGGCTGGAGTCCGTGAAGGCGTAGCCGGTGGACGTCTGGCTGAAGCCGGCGGGGTTCTTGCCGCTGCGCGCCCGGGTCTCCAACTCGCCGTCCACATACAGCTGTCGGGTGTCGAAGTCGCCCACCTTGGCCTTGTAGACCTTCCCCGCCGAGTCGGCCGGGGTCCAGCCGGTGATCTGCTTGCCCCCGCTGATCACCGGGTGCGCGCCGGGGGCGGCCTCGTAGAAGATCCGGTGTCCGTCGCGGCCGGAGTCCCGGGCGGTCAGGGCGAACGTACGGCTGAGTTGGTAGGTGCCGGACAGGAGCCGGACATGGATGTCGCCCTCGGCCTTCTGCTTGACGTCGCGCACGTAGTCCCGCGCGTGGTCGAGGGTCTTGAAGGGGTGGGCGGCGGTACCTGATCCCACGTCCCGGCCGGTCGGGGAGACATAGACATTCAGGTCCGACGACCGGGGAGCCGCCTGGGCCGGCCCGGCATTCAGCAGGGCGGCCACAACGGCCACCGAGCAGGCGGCCGTGAAACTTCTTCGCAGCGGCACGAGGGCGCCCCTGCGCGCAGACGGATGAGACACACGTATCCAATCGCCTGAGGGAGGTTGATACCTGCAAGTCCCGGTCGTCCACCGGGACTTGCAGGGCGTCGGGCGGCCCGATCGCCGTGCGGCGGCACATGCGGGGTCGGCCGGTCTACGGGGCTGCCGAGCCGCCGTGGACGGCGGTGGAGCCCCGGCACTGCCACCTATCGAGAGCGCCCCGGAGGTCCTTCGGGGGCCTCCTGAGCGTCGGTGCTGAACAGTCGGTCGCGGATCTTCCGCTCGAACTGGCTCTGCGTGGTGCCGATGTGTTCCACCATCAGCCGCTCGGCGAGATCGGCCGCCCCCGCGGCGACCGCCTCCGCTATGGCCACATGCTGGTGCGCGGCGACTTCCAGCGATCCGGGCACGTCACCGTGGAAGAGCAGCACGTCGGACTGGGACGCCAGGCGCCGCACACCGGCGACGCTCGCCCTGAGGAACACGTTGTGCGAGGCGGCCCCCACCGAGTCGTGGAAGGCCGCGTCCGCCTTGGCGAAGGTGTCCACGTCGTTCATCGTGGCCGCCGTCAGGGAACTCTCCGCGCTCTCCCGGATGGCCCGGACCTCGATCGGGGTCGCGTGGGAGGCGGCACGGCGTGCTGTCTCCGACTCGATCACCTTGCGGTAGTCCAGAAGCATCCGGACGTCTTCCATGCCGGTCGGCCGGAAGTGCGAGAGCTCGTCGTCCAGCAGCCCGCCGACCGAGGCGGCGACGAAGATACCTGCGCCGCGCCGCACTTGGAGCCGGCCGATGGCGGCCAGCACCTTCACGGCCTCCCGGGTCACGTTGCGGGATGCTCCCAGGATCTCGGCCAGGCCCTGTTCGGTGGGGAGGCGGTCGCCGGGCCGCAGGTTCTGCTGGGCGATGTACTCCAGCAGCTGCTCCGCGACCAGTTCGTACCCCGGACGGTAGGCCGGTGTTGAGTCACCCAAGGCGAACCCCTCTTGCGTCACGAATGAATCAGGTTCATTTTCCGCGGCCAATATGGCACTGCCGTGGTGAGTTGGGAAGAGGTCGGACAGATCTCGGTGTGCAGCCCTGCGAGGATGCTGACAAAGACGAATGAACTACGCATGTCTGTCGGGGTGTTGCACGAAATGGATCCCATCCTTAGGGTCCTGCCTGCTGGATGAAGCAGATCCTTCTCTGTGCGGTGAGAGCCGTGGAAGCGGGAACCTCGTGAGAGCAGACCCACTCGGCCGTACCAGCGTCCAGGTCGGCACGCTGGGATTCGGCGCCGCCCCCATCGGCAACCTCTACGGCCCGATCGACGACCGCCAGGCACAGGCCACCCTCGACGCCGCCTGGGACATAGGGGTGCGCTACTACGACACCGCCCCGCACTACGGCCTCGGCCTGTCCGAACGGCGGCTCGGCGACGCCCTCGCCCACCGCCCACGAACGGAGTTCACCCTCTCCACGAAGGTCGGCCGACTGCTGGAACCCAACCCGGCACCCACCGGATCCGATCTGCCGGCAGGAGGCTTCGCCGTACCCGACACACTGATCCGCCGCCCCGACTACTCACGGGACGGCGTCCTGCGAAGTCTCGAAGGCAGCCTGAAACGCCTGCGGTTGGACCAGGTGGACATCGTCTACGTCCATGATCCCGACGACCACTTGGACGCTGCCCTAGGCCAGGCCCTGCCCACGCTGATCGCGCTGCGCGACCAAGGTGTCATCGGTGCCGTCGGCGTCGGTGCGAACACGGTCGCCCCGCTGCTGCGTGTCGTCGCGGAGGCGGACGTCGACGCCGTGATGGTGGCCGGGCGGTGGACCCTCCTCGACCGCACCGCTCGCCCGTTGCTGGACGCGTGTGCCGAACGCGGGGTCTCGGTGGTGGCCGCCGCGCCGTTCAACTCCGGTCTGCTGAGCCGTCCTTCCCCCTCGGCTGACGCCACCTTCGACTACGGCCCCGCGTCGGATTCGGCACTGCGTCGTGCTCGGCTTCTCGCCGAGGTGTCTGGTCGGCACGGCGCCGAACTCCCGCACGCCGCCCTGCGGTTCCCGCTGCGCGACCCCGGCGTGGCCTGCGTGGTCGCGGGTTTCCGTACCCCTGAGGAGGTTGTGTCCGCCGCCAGTTGGGCGGCCACGGATCTGGCCGAGGAAGCATGGCGGGACCTCGACACGGCAGCCGCACAGGCCGCGAACGTCCCGCCCTCGTAGCAGCGGCTGAAACAGCAACGATGTCGCCGAAGCCGAAGCCGAAGCCGAAGCCGAAGCCGAAGCCGAAGCCGAAGCCGAAGCCGAAGCCGAAGCCGAAGCCGAAGCCGAAGCCGAAGCCGAAGCCGGGTCGCAGTCCGACCCCGGGTCACAGGGTGACGGTCTTGTACTCCACATACTGCGCGAGCCCAACTGCCCCGTATTCACGGCCGATTCCGCTGGCCTTGTAACCGCCGAAGGGGCCGTCGAAGGCGATGGGCGCCCCGTTCACGGTGACCGTGCCGGTGCGCAGGCGGCGGGCTACGGCGAGCGCGCGGGCCTGGTCGGCTGACCACACCCCGCCGGAGAGGCCGTACTCCGAGTCGTTGGCGATCCGTACGGCGTCGTCCTCGCCGTCGTAGGGGATGACGACGAGGACCGGTCCAAAGATCTCCTCCTGGGCGATCCGCATCGAGTTGTCCACGTCGGCGAAGACGGTCGGGGTGACGTAGTTGCCGCCTTCGAGGCCGGGCGGGACCTGGGGGCCGCCGGTGACGAGGCGGGCGCCTTCCTTGATGCCGAGCTCGATGTAGTCGCGCACGCGCTGCTGCTGGTCGGGGCGGACCATCGGGCCGATGAAGGTGTCGGGGTCGCTCGGGTCGCCGACCTTGAGCGACTCGACAAGGTTCTTCAAGGCGGAGACGATCTCGTCGTAGCGGCTGCGCGGTGCGAGGACGCGGGTCTGTGCGATGCACGCCTCGCCGTTGTTGAGCAAGGACGCGAACTTCAGTCCCTGTACGGCCTGTTGGACGTCCGCGTCGTCGAGGATGACGGCGGCCGACTTGCCGCCCAGCTCCAGGCTGACCCGCTTCAGCTGCTCACCCGCGATGGACGCGATCCTGCGGCCGGCCCCGGTCGAGCCGGTGAACGCGATCTTGTCCACGCCGGGGTGCGACACCAGGTACTCGCTGGTCTCGCGGTCGGCGGGCAGGACGCTGATCACGCCCTCCGGCAGGTTGGACCGTTCCAGGAGTTCGGCGAGGAAGCCCATGCTGAGCGAGTTCTCGGGGGACACCTTGAGGACGACCGTGTTCCCGGCCAGCAACGCTGGGATGACCTTGGCCAGGGCCGCGGAGAACGGGGAGTTCCACGGGATGACGGCGGCCACGACACCGATGGGTTCGCGGCGCAGCACGCTTCGGGTGGGGGAGTCGGGGTCGGACGGGGTCAGGGTCTCTTCCCAGCCCAGCTCCTCGGCCGCCTTGAGGTAGGCGCCCGCCTGCCGCCCGAGTCCCGGTTGTCCGGCCAGCGTGAACCAGTTGGCCGAACCGTTTTCCGCCGAGATCAGCGCCGCGATCTTCTCGGCGTCGGCCTCGCGCAGGGCGTTGAGCCTCCGGATGACGGCGATGCGTTCCGCGGGTGCGGTGCGCGGCCAGGGCCCCTCGTCGAAGGCGGCGCGGGCTGCGGCCACGGCCCGGTCGATGTCGGAGGGGCGGGCCTGCGCGGCGCGGCCGATCACCGTGCGGTCGTGCGGCGACCGGATGTCGAGCAGTTCGGGGCTGCTTGGAACGGTCCACGAACCCGCGATGAAGAGTCGGTCGTAGGTGATCATGTGCTCTCTCCCGTGGAGTCCAAGGGTGACTATTTCCATTAACTGTCACTTCAATGTAGCACTTATCCGTGACACCGCCCCAGATGTGTGGTGGTAGCGGGCTATACTTCGCTGTGTGAGAGCCGACGCGGTACGCAACCTCGAAGCCGTCCTGACGACCGGAGCGCGCATGCTCGCCGCCGATCCGGGCGCGAGCATCGCCGCCATCGCCGCCGAGGCGGGAGTCGACCGGCGCACCGTCTACCGGCGGTTCGCCTCCCGCGAGGAACTGCTGGCGGCCATCTATGAGGCCCGCGTCGAGGCCATCGAGCGGGCCGTCGAGGACGCCAGGCTGCGCGAGGCGCCCGTCGCCGTCGCGCTGCACCGGTACGTCGAGGGCATCATCGGCGTCAATCGCAAGTGGCCCGTGGAACTCACCCGGATGAAGGCCGACGAGGCGATCCGCGATCGGCGTGACGCCTTGATCCGGGAGGTTGACGCCTTCTTGGAACGTTCCACCGGCGAGGGCCTCCTGCGCGCCGACATCCCGGCGGCGTGGGCGAGTTCACTGCTGCCGCAGCTCATGCACCTGGCCTCGCAGCAACTACCCGATCTCGGCGTGGCCCAGGCGGCCGACATGGTCGTGGACACCTTTCTGCGGGGGCTCGGCGGCCGGTGATGTCAGCGGTGCCCGCCTCTCCGAATCCTTGACCCCCGTACGACCCTCCGTGATGCTGTGTTGCGGCACGCGCGAAGCGTGCCGCAATGAGCAACGATCTGAGCGATGTTTCGAGTGACGTTCCGCTCAGCTCTCTTACCAGCGGAGGAGTGGCCATGACGCATCAGGTCCGTGCTGTCGTCGCGCGGGGGAAGGGTGCCCCCGTCAGCCTGGAGACGATCGTCGTCCCTGACCCCGGCCCGGGCGAGGCGCTGGTGAAGGTCGAGGCGTGCGGGGTCTGCCACACCGATCTGCACTATCGCGAGGGCGGTATCAACGACGACTTCCCGTTCCTGCTCGGGCATGAGGCCGCAGGCGTAGTGGAGTCGGTGGGGGAGGGCGTCACCGATGTCGCCCCCGGCGACTTCGTGATCCTCAACTGGCGTGCCGTGTGCGGGAATTGCCGGGCCTGTCGGCGCGGACGGCCGCAGTACTGCTTCAACACCCACAACGCGAAGCAGAAGATGACCCTGCTCGACGGCACCGAACTCTCGCCCGCCCTCGGCATCGGTGCCTTCGCCGAGAAGACCCTGGTCGCGGCCGGCCAGTGCACCAAGGTGGACCGGGCCGCGTCGGCTGCCGCCGCCGGGCTGCTCGGCTGCGGCGTGATGGCCGGCATCGGCGCGGCCATCAATACGGGCAACGTCGGGCGTGGTGACACGGTCGCGGTCATTGGGTGCGGTGGCGTCGGTGACGCGGCGATCGCCGGGTCCCGGCTCGCGGGTGCGGCGCGGATCATCGCCGTCGACATCGACGACCGGAAACTGGAGAAGGCCCGCTCGCTGGGCGCCACGCACACCGTGAACTCCAAGGAGTCCGACGCCGTCGAGGCCATCCGTGAACTGACCGGCGGCTTCGGCGCCGATGTCGTCATCGAGGCGGTCGGCCGCCCGGAGACGTACAAGCAGGCGTTCTACGGCCGTGATCTCGCCGGGACGGTCGTCCTCGTCGGCGTTCCCACCCCCGAGATGAAGCTCGAACTCCCGCTTCTCGACGTGTTCGGGCGCGGCGGCTCGCTCAAGTCGTCCTGGTACGGCGACTGCCTGCCCTCCCGCGACTTCCCCATGCTGATCGACCTCTATCTCCAGGGGCGGCTGGATCTGGACGCCTTCGTCACGGAGACCATCGCGCTGGAGGACGTCGAGAAGGCCTTCGAGCGGATGCACGGCGGCGATGTGCTGCGTTCGGTGGTGGTGTTCTGATGGCCGCGCGTATCGAACACCTCGTCACCGCAGGGCAGTTCACGCTCGACGGGGGTACCTGGGACGTCGACAACAACGTCTGGATCATCGGAGACGACACCGAGGCCGTCGTCATCGACGCCGCCCACGACGCCGACGCCATCGCGGATGCGGTCGGCGACCGCCGACTCCTCGCCGTCATCTGCACCCACGCCCACAACGACCACATCGACGCCGCGCCCGAACTCGCCGACCGCACCGGCGCGACGATCTGGCTGCACCCCGACGACCTGCCGCTGTGGAAACAGACCCACCCGGATCGGGCGCCCGGCGGTGAGCTGGCAGACGGGCAGGTCGTGGTGGTCGCCGGGGTCGAGCTGACCGTGCTGCACGCGCCCGGCCACGCACCCGGAGCCGTCTGCCTGTACGTGCCCGCGCTGAACGCCCTCTTCAGCGGCGACACCCTCTTCGCGGGCGGGCCGGGGGCCACGGGGCGGTCGTACTCCCACTTCCCGACCATCGTCGACTCCATCCGGGACCGGCTGCTCGGTCTGCCGGGGGACACCGTCGTATACACCGGGCATGGGGATACGACGACCGTCGGCGCCGAGGCTCCGCATCTTCAGGAGTGGATCGACCGCGGGTTCTGAGCCCTGCACGGTGTTGCTGATGGCGCGCGATGTTGCGTGAAAAGCAACACTGGGTAAGGGCTTCGCCCGGCCCCTGAATACCTTGACAACGGTTTGGGGCCGCCCTCAAACTGACGTTGCGCTTACCGCAATCCGTTTCGCTATACGCACCGAGGTGTCATGATGATTCCCGCGTGCCTTCTCGTGGATCTGCCGCGAGGCGAGGCCTACCGGCTCGACATCGATCCGCCGGTTTCGGTGTTCCACACCGACGACGGCGAGGTCTTCGCCATCGACGACACGTGCACCCACCAGGACGCCTCACTCGCGGACGGCTGGCTGGAGGGCTGCGAGGTGGAATGCCCGCTGCACGCTTCGAAGTTCGACCTGCGGACGGGAGCCGTCGACGCCCCGCCGGCCAAGCGCCCGGTGCGTACGCACGAGGTGCTCGTCCAGGACGGCATGATCTACGTCGTGCCGTCCACGGACGCCCCGAACCTGCCGCCCTGCGTCGCGGCCCGGCTCGCCTCGGGCCCCGCGTGAGGACCGTGGCCGTGGTGGGCGCTTCGCTGGCCGGGCTGTCGGCGGCTCGCTCACTGCGGAAACAGGGCTACGACGGACGGCTCGTCGTCATCGGCGACGAACCCCATCGCCCGTACGACAGGCCGCCGTTGTCCAAGGAGTTCCTCGCCGGGACGCTCACCGAAGCCGATCTCCTGCTGGAGATGGACGACGAGGACCTGCACGCGGAGTGGCTGCTCGGTGTCCGTGCCGTCGGGCTCCAAGTCGACGGCGTGGAGCGGGTGTTGCTCCTCGACGACGGGCGGGAGGTGCGGGCCGACGGCGTGGTCGTCGCGACCGGCGCGGCGGCGCGGAACCTGCCCGGCACGGACGGACTGGCCGGGGTGCACACCCTGCGCACTCTGGACGACGCCCGCGCCCTGCGCGACGAACTCGCCCTGGGCGGACGGCTGGTGGTGATCGGCGGCGGCTTCATCGGCGCCGAGGTCGCCTCCACGGCGTACGCCCTCGGACTCGACGTGACGGTGATCGAGGCCGCGCCGACCCCCCTCGCGGGACCGCTCGGCGAGACCATGGGCGGCGTCGTCTCCGCCCTCCACGAGGCCCACGGCGTACGGCTGTTGTGCGGTGTCGGGGTCAAAGGGCTGAGCGGGGAGGCCCGCGTCGACGCCGTGCTGCTGGAGGACGGGCGAACTGTCCCCGCGGACATGGTCGTTGTCGGTGTCGGCGCCCGGCCGTGCGTCGAGTGGCTGGAGGGTTCGGGGGTCGAGCTCGACAACGGCGTCAAGTGCGGTGCCGACGGCCGCACCAGCCTCGCCGGCGTGGTCGCCGTAGGAGATTGTGCCAACTGGTATGACCCGCAGGCGGGTTCGCACCGGCGGGTCGAGCACTGGACCGGGGCGCGGGAGCGGCCCGATGCTGCCGTGGCCGCGCTGTTGTCGTGGGGTGCGGTGGAGGCGGGGGCGCCGCGGCCGCCGTACTTCTGGTCGGACCAGTACGGCGTGAAGATCCAGTTCGCCGGTCACGCGGCCGGTGCCGACAGTGTGACCGTCGAGGAGGGCGATCCGGGCGACCGTAGTTTCCTCGCCGTCTACCGGTGTGCCGGGCAGCCGGTCGCCGTGCTCGCGATGAACCAGCCGCGGCTGTTCATGCGGTGGCGCAAGCAGCTTGCCGCCACGGCGAGTTGACCCGTACAACACCGTCCGACCACACCGTCCGGAGTCGCTCTGCCCGGCGCGTGCATGACCGACCCACGACGTTCCCGGAGGAGCGCACTGTGACCTCGACCAGCCTGCCGGACAGCCTGATCGCCACCCTGCCCGGCTCCTCCTACACGGACCCGGACCTCTTCGCCCAGGAACAGGAACGCATCTTCGAGACGATGTGGTTCTGCGCCGTGCGCTCCTCCGAGTTGGCCAAGCCCGGCGCCTTCCGGACCGTCGACGTGGGGCGCGAGAGCATCCTGATCACCCGCGCCCGCGACAACTCGATACGCGCCTACTTCAACGTCTGCCGGCACCGTGGCGCCAAGCTGTGCACCGAGGAGACCGGCGAGGTGAAACGGGCCTTCCAATGCCCGTACCACGCCTGGACGTACGACCTGAACGGCAAGCTCGTCGCGGCGCCCAACCTCACCAAGATGCCCGACGTCGGCCGTACCGAGTTCGGCCTGGTGAGCGTGGCCGTCCGTGAATGGCTCGGCTATGTGTGGGTCAACCTGGCGGAGAATCCACCGTCGTTCGACGAGGACGTCATCAGCGAGGTCGTCACCCGGCTCGGCGACGTGGAGTTGCTGGAGCACTACGACGTCGACCACCTCTCGGTGGGCAGGCGCATCGTCTACGACGTCAAGGCCAACTGGAAGCTCATCATCGAGAACTTCATGGAGTGCTACCACTGCGCCACGATCCACCCCGAACTCACCGAGGTGCTACCGGAGTTCGCCGACGGCTACGCCGCCCAGTACTACGTCGGCCACGGCGCCGAGTTCGGCGAGGAGGTACAGGGATTCACCGTCGACGGCTCGGAGGGCCTCGACCGCATCCCCGGGGTCAGCGACGACCAGGACCGCCGCTACTACGCGATCACCATCAAGCCGCAGGTGTTCATCAACCTCGTCCCCGACCATGTGATCTTCCACCGGATGTACCCGGTAGCCGTCGACCGCACGATCGTCGAGTGCGACTGGCTCTACCTCCCGCACGTCGTCGAGAGCGGCAAGGACGTCAGCCGGTCCGTGGAACTCTTCGACCGGGTCAACCGCCAGGACTTCGAGGCGTGCGAGCGCACACAGCCCGGGATGAGCTCCCGGATGTACGCCAAGGGCGGGGTGCTGGTGCCGAGCGAGCACCACATTGGAGCGTTCCACGACTGGGTCAACGAGCGCCTGGGGATCAACCAGGCGTGAGCCAAGGGGGGTTCAGCCCAGGTAGCCCATGCGGTGACTGATCTCCTCGGCGCCCTTGACCAGGACCGGGGCGAGTTCGTGCAGACGCTCCTCGGTGAACCGGTACGCCGGTCCCGAGGCGCTCACCGCCGCGATGACCTCGCCGTCCCGGTCGCGCACCGGCGCGGCCATGGCGTGCAGGCCGACCTCCAACTCCTCCAGCGTCCAGGCGTATCCGCGCTCCCGGGCCTCGGCGAGGTTCTTCTCCAGCTTCGACTTCGAGGTGATGGTGTGCGGGGTCACCTTCTTCAGGCCGGCCTCCGCCAGCAGCGTGGCGCGCTCCTTGGCGGGCAGGTGGGCCAGCAGGGCCTTGCCGCTGGAGGTGGCGTGCAACGGGGTGAGTTCGCCGACCCAGTTGTGCGCGGTGACGGCGCCGGGGCCGCGCACCTCGTACAGGTTGATCGCGTACTGCTCCTGCATGACGGCGATGTTGACGGTCTCGCCGATCTCCTCGGCGAGACGCTCGCAGACCGGGCGGCCCTGCTGGGTGATGTCGATGCGCCCGGTGACCGCGCCGGCCAGCCGCACGATCCCGAACCCGAGCCGGTACTTGCCGCGTTCGCCCGCCTGCTCCACCAACCCGCGCGCCTCCAGGGCGCCGAGCAGCCGGAACGCGGTCGACTTGTGAACCTCGATCTCGCCGGCCACCTCGCTGACACCGGCCTCGCCACGCTGGGCCAGGATCTCCAGCACGCTGATGGCACGGTCCACGGACTGCACTCCGCCGGACTGCGAACCTGTCGTTTCAGTATCGGGACTGTAGTTGCTCACAGCGAAACCATACGCGTAGTGCGGTACAACCTGTTTACGATGCGGACTCTCATCAGGTCTTTTCGCCTGGTAGCTGCTGATTCATGCGCCAGGGGACCGGGCCGTGGCAGTGCGTGAGGCCGTCACGGCCACAGCGGCCGGGGTCCGTCGGTGCAGGCCGACGCCAGCTGCCAGGCGTCGAACCGCTCCAGGGCCACGTCGCCGTCGGCACCGATACCGACGCCCATCGCCTCGTCCGGGCGGGTGGGGTAGACGCGGGCGGTCAGGGCACGCCCGTTGGCGAAGATCTCCAGCGCGGAGTGGTCGACGAGGACGCGCAGGTCCACCCGTCCGTCCTCGCCCAACGGGAGCTCGCCGTACCGGGGTTCGAAGTCGACCGTCGGATCGAGGCTGCTCGTCTCACGGTGCAGCAGGAGAGTGCCGCCTCCGTCGTGCGTCCGGCTCACCTCCACGACCGTGCGCTCCGCG
The DNA here is from genome assembly GCF_045162825.1 of Streptomyces prunicolor. Taxonomy (NCBI): domain Bacteria; kingdom Bacillati; phylum Actinomycetota; class Actinomycetes; order Kitasatosporales; family Streptomycetaceae; genus Streptomyces; species Streptomyces prunicolor. The sequence goes on from NZ_CP108676.1 coordinate 9,562,345, forward strand.
CCGTCCGGTGTCTCGCGGACCACGAGCCGGGCGGAAGATCCGGGGGCGAGACGCAGCGTGGTCTCGATGTCCAGCTGGTCCCCGCGCACGGCGCCGAGTCGGGTGTACGGCTCGGTCAGCGCGCCCGGCGCCACCTCCTCGTGCTCCCTCCGCAACGCGGTCAGCTCCGGCACCGGCGCCTGGTCCAGGCGGCCGTCCGCACCGAGCGTGACGACCCGCGGCAGGGACATCACTCCGCTCCAGCCGGCCTCCGCGGCCGCCTCGTCGGTGCGGCTCTCCTGGAGCCAGCCGAACATGATGCGGCGGCCGTGCTCGTCGCGGGTGGACTGGGGGGCGTAGAAGTAGCGGCCGCCGTAGTCGAGGCGGTGGAGGGCGGTCGGGGTGAACGTGTCGCCCTTGTAGTGGCCGGTCCAGTACAGGGGGTGGTGGGTGGTGCCCTCGTCCCAGGCGGAGAAGACCAGTATGTCGGTGCTGTCGGCCTCGTTGTCGGCCTCCTCGTCCTTGCCGAGCCTGAAGAGGTCGACGCACTCCCACATCGTGCCGGTCCAGTCGAGCTCACCCTGGTTCCGCGACGCGTCGCCGGTCAGCAGGGGGCCGACGTAGCGCCAGCTGCGCAGGTCGTCGGATTCGTACAGGAAGGCTGTTCCGCCGGCGCTCCGGATGCCCGAGCCCACCAGCTGCCGCCACACCTGGCCCTCCCGCCACACGCAGTGGTCGCGGAAGGCCGTGATGTCGATGCCCTCGGGCGGGGCGGTGATGACCGGGTTGGTGGGGTCCTTGGTCCAGTACCGCAGGTCGGCCGATCCCCTTGCCACGCACGGGAGTTCATGCTCGCCGTGCCTGCCCGAGTAGACGAGCGTGGGTACTCCGCCGTCGTCGACGAGGACGCCGGACCAGCAGCCGTCGCGGTCGGGGCCGTCGATGCCGGGGACAAGGGCGACCGGCTCATCGGCCCAGTGCACGAGGTCGGTGCTGGTGGCGTGGCCCCAGTGGATGCGGTCGTGGGCGGCGGCGAGCGGGTTGTACTGGTAGAAGAGGTGGTAGACGCCGTTCCACTGGGTCAGGCCGTTGGGGTCGTTGAGCCAGCCGCCGGGCGAGGTGAAGTGGAAGCGCGGGCGGTGGGGGTCGCGCAGGGCGCGTTCGGCCAGCCCCTCGGCGGTGTGGCTGCCGGAGGGGAGGGTGAGGTCGTGGGTCATGCGGCGGTGGTCTCCGCTTTCTCAGTGGCGTCGGGGGTGTCCGGGGCCTCGTCGTCCGGCCGGTCCGTGGCCTTGAGGACGCGGCGGGCGATGTCGGAGGCGGGTGCGCGCAGCAGGCAGCGCACCCAGTGGGGCTGGCCGTCGTCTTCGCCGACGATGTGGCGGACCGGTTCGGTGCGGCTGCACGTGCCGTCGTCGCCGTAGGGGCAGGACGTGGGGTTGAGGATCGCCTCGCGGTGCTCGGCGCGCTCGACGGGGTCGTAGCCGCCGGCCCGTTCGGGGTCGGGTACGGCGGACAGCAGCAGGCGGGTGTAGGGGTGGGCGGGGGCGTCCATCACCGCCAACGCGTCGCCGCCCTCGACGAGTTCACCGGCGAACATGACCATCGTGGTGTCCGCGAGGTAGCGGGCGGAGCCCAGGTCGTGCGTGATGTAGAGCATGGCGATGTTCCGCTCGTCGCGCAGGCGCCGCATCAGGTTGAGCACGCCGACGCGTACGGAGACGTCCAGCATCGACGTCGGTTCGTCGGCCAGGATGAGGCGCGGTTCCACCGCCAGCGCGCGGGCGATGGAGACGCGTTGACGCTGGCCGCCGGAGAGTTCGTGCGGGTAGGACTGGAGCATGTCCTCGGTCAGGCCGACCGTTTTCATCAGCTCGCGCAGCGCCTCCGGTGCGGCGGAGTGGCCGTGCAGGACGAGGGCCCGGGTGAGGAAGTGCTCGATACGGTGGACGGGGTTGAGCGAGCCGAAGGGGTCCTGGAAGACCATCTGGACCTTGCGGCGGTACGCCCGTGACACCCGGCGCCGCTCGGTGCGCAGGATGTCCTCGCCGTCGAGCAGCACCTGTCCGGCGGAGGGCTGTTCGAGGCGGGCGAGGCAGCGGGCGATGGTGGACTTGCCGCTCCCGGACTCGCCGACCAGGGCGGTGATCCGGCCGGCGGGGAGATCGAAGGAGACGTCGTTGACAGCACGGACGCGGCGTCGGGAGAAGACGGTGCCGACCTGGAAGTCCTTGGTCAGACCGCGTACGGACAGCAGGGGTTCGGTCATCGGGAGGCTCCTTCCGAGCTGCGGGCCTTGCTGCGGGCCACCCAGCGGCCGGGGGTGATCTCGCGCAGGTCGGGGATGTTCGTGGAGCAGTCCGAGCGGTCCTCGGGACAGCGGACGTGGAAGCCGCAGCTGTCGGCGGTGCGCGGGGCGTCGAAGAGGCCGGTGAGCTCCTGGCGCGGGCCGGTCAGCGGCGGGAAGGCGTTCATCAGCGCCTCGGTGTAGGGGTGCAGCGGTCCCGCGAACAGGTCCTTGGCGTCGGCGAGTTCGACGATCCGTCCGCCGTACATCACGCCCATGCGGTCCGACAGCTCGATCATCAGGGACATGTCGTGGGTGATGAAGAGGATGGAGAAGCCCAGCTCCCGCTGGAGGTCGCGGATCTGCGCCATGATCTCCTGCTGCACGACCACGTCGAGCGCGGTGGTCGGCTCGTCCATGATCAGCAGCCGTGGCTTCAGGGCCACGGCCATGGCGATGACCACGCGCTGGCGCATACCGCCGGAGAGCTGGTGCGGGTACGCCTTCAGCCGTCCCGGGTCGATGCCGACCAGCTGGAGCAGCTCGCCGGCCCGCTCCCGTGCGGCCCGCTTCCGCATCCGCTCGTGGGTGGTGAAGATGTCGACGATCTGCTCGCCGATGGTCAGGACGGGGTTGAGCGAGTTCATCGCCGACTGGAAGACCATGGCGATCTCCCGCCATCGGAAGGCGCGCAACTCCCGTGCGTCCAGGGCGAGAACGTCACGGCCCTGGAAACGGATGCTGCCCGCGGTGATCCCCGCCGGGGGCTTCAGCAGGCGCATCACCGCGTTGGCGATGGTCGACTTGCCGCAGCCGGACTCTCCGGCGAGGCCGAAGATCTCTCCGGCGCCGATGGAGAAGGAGACGTCGTCGGCGCCCACGACGGTGCGTCCGTCGCCGCGGTATTCGACGCGCAGGCCGTTCACCTCAAGTACGGGTTCCATGGCTCAGCCCCTCCTCTCACGGCGGGCACGGCGGTTGCGCAGCCTGGGGTTGGTGATCTCGTCGACCGCGTAGTTGACCAGCGCGAGCGCGAAGGCGACCAGCGCGATGCACAGTCCGGAGGGAACGAAGGCCCACCACGCGCCGGTCATCAGCGCGCCGTCATTGCTGGCCCAGTACAGGTTGGTGCCCCAGCTGACGACGCTGCTGTCGCCGAGGCCGAGGAACTCCAGGCCGGCCTGGGCGCCGATGCCGAAGATCACGCAGCCGAGCAGCGTGGTCATCACCACGGACGCCATGTTGGGCAGGATCTCGCGGAACATGATCCACAGGGGGCGTTCCCCCGTGACGACGGCCGCGGCCACGAAGTCCTTGCCGCGGATCGACTTGGCCTGCGCGCGCAGGACCCGGGCCGAGCCCGCCCAGCCGGTGACGACGAGGACCAGGATCACGGTGGAGGTCCCGGGCGGCAGGAACGCGGCCAGGATGATGAGCAGCGGCAGGCCGGGCAGCAGCAGGAAGATGTTGGTGACCAGGGTCAGCGCGTCGTCGACGACGCGGCCGAAGTACGCGGCCGCGAGTCCGACGACGATGGCGACCGCGGTCGCCACGATCCCCACGGTGAACCCGACGAAGAGGGAACTGCGCGCACCCCAGAGGGTGAGGGCGAGCACGTCCTGTCCCTTGGCGGTCGTACCGAGCCAGTGCGCGGCCGAAGGGGCCTGGCTGCCCGTGGAGTTGATGAACGATGGGTCGCCGGGTGCCAGGACGGGTGCGAACAGGGCGAGCAGCGCGAAGAGAGCGAGCAGGATCAGCCCGGTCAACGCCTTCTTGCTGTCGATGAGCTGGCGCAGCAGTCCGCGCCGGCGGGAAGGGCTCACGGGGGCCGTCGGCGCGGTGGCCGTGGCGATGTCGATGGCGGTCATGTCGGCAGCCTCCTCAGCGGACGCGGACGCGCGGGTCGAGGCGGACGTAGACGAGGTCGACGAGGAAGTTCGCGATCAGCACCGCCGCCGTGATCGTCAGGAAGATGCCCTGCATCAGCGGGTAGTCCAGCCCCTGGACGGCGATCAACAGCTGGTAGCCGATGCCCGGGTAGGCGAACACGACCTCGGTGAGCAGGGCGCCGCCGACGACGAAACCGAGGGCCATGCCGAAGTTGGTGACGGAGGGCAGCAGCGCGTTGCGGGCGGCGTAGCGGAACATGATCCGCGAGGGGCTGAGCCCCTTGGCCTCGGCCATGGTGATGTAGTCCTCGGCCGCCGTGGCGATCATGGTGTTGCGCATGCCGAGCATCCAGCCGCCGACGGAGACCAGCACGATGGTCAGCGCGGGCAGCACCAGGTGGGTGGCGACGTTGGAGAGGAACTCGCCGTTGAAGCCGGGGGTCAGTCCGACGTCGTAGGCGTGCCGCATGGGGAACCAGCCCAGGCTCACCCCGAACAGGTACAGCGCGCCCATCGCCAGCCAGAAGTACGGGAACGAGCCGACGAAGATCAGCAGGGGCGGGAAGGCGGAGTCGAGGACACCGCCGCGCCGCCAGGCGGCGACGATGCCGAGCAGGTTGCCGAGCACGGCCGCGATGACGAGCGCGACGCCACCGAGCAGCAGGGTCCAGCCGATCTGCGAGCCGATCACGTCGGAGACCGGGGTCGGGAAGCGGGAGATGGAGATGCCGAGGTCGCCGGTGAAGACGCTCTTGACGTAGGAGACGTACTGCTCCCAGAGAGGGCGGTCGTCGAGGCCGAAGAGTTTCCGCAACTGGGCTATCTGGTCGGGCTGCATGGTGCCCTGGGCCTGCGCGAACATCCGGGAGACCGGGTCGCCCGGCATGAAGCGCGGGAGAACGAAGTTCAGGGTGATGGAGGCCCAGAAGGCGAGCAGATAGAACCCCAGGTTGCGCAGGATCAGACGCACGGGTCGTGCTCCCTGTCGATGGGGGGTGAACGTGTGGCTCGGTGCGCGGGGGCGGCCGTCCGGGGAGGAGGGCGGCCGCCGGTCCGCGGGCGGCGTCAGCTCGTGACGGGCTTCAGCGAGGTGAGTACGAGGATCGTGCTGCCGTTGCGGTTGCCGAGGGTGGCGTACGGGTTCTTCGCGGTGGGCCAGCCGGTGAAGCGGGCGTCCGTGTACGCGCCCCACTCGGGGCCGGTGAACAGCGGGACGACGGGCGCGTCCTCGTTGTACAGCTCTTGAAGACCGTTCATCTGCTCGGCCTGCGTCTTCTCGTCCGTGGCGGCGGCGAAGGCGTCGATGAGCTTGTCGGCCTTCTTGTCGCCGAAGCGGTGGTAGTTCTCCGTGGCCTGCTTGCCGACCGGCTGCACCATCTTGGTCGACATCACGCCGCGGAAGTACTCGTACGGGGTCGCGCCGTTGTTGCTCCACACGACGCCGGTGTCGAAGGTGCCGGTGTTGTACGACGACTGCACCGCCGACCAGTCGGGCGTCTTCACGGTGGCGGTGATGCCGACCTTCGCCAGGTCCTGCTTGATGATGTTGGCGACCGAGATCCAGTCGGAGGAGGCGGAGCCGACGGAGATGTCGAGCGTGAAGTTCTTGCCGTTCTTCAGCTTCCGCTTGCCGCCGCTCTCCTTGTAGCCGGCCGCGTCGAGGGCCTTGGCCGCCGCGGCGCTGTCGTACTTCGTCCAGGTGCAGGAGGCGGCCAGCGACGTGTCGCGCCACGTGTCGTACGTGCGGGCCAGGCCCGTGCAGTCGGCGGGTTCGGCGTAGCCGTTCATCGCGACCTCGGTGATCTGGTCGCGGTCGACGGCCATGCTGAGCGCCTTGCGGACGGCCGGGTCGTTGAACGGCGCCGTGGTGGTGTTCAACTGCCAGTTGATCATGGCGCCGGTGGCCGGGAACCAGTAGTGGTTGTGCTTCTTGTCCTTGGCGACGAAGGACTTCTCGATGTCCGGAATGAACGACTGGGTCCAGTCCACCTCGCCGCTGGTGAAGGCGAGGTTGGCGCTGTCGTTGCCGGAGAAGGCCAGCATCTGGATGCCGGCGATCCGCTGCTTCGCGGGCTGCCAGTAGTCGGGGTTCTTGCGCAGCTCGTACGACTGGCTCTGGAACTTCTCGATCTTGGTGTACGGGCCGGTGCCGACCGGGTTCGGGTTGGTGAACTTCGCCGGGTCCTTCACCTTGGACCAGATGTGCTTCGGCAGGATGTAGTGGTTGCTGATCTCGTAGAAGGCGGTCGAGAACGCCTTGTCGAAGGAGAACTTCACCGTGTGGGCGTCGACCGCGGTGACCTTGTCCAGGTAGTCGAAGCCGCCCAGCACCTTCTTCTGGAGCTCGAAGGTGTAGACGACGTCGGCGGCGGTGAGCGCCTGGCCGTCCGACCACTTCACGCCGTCGCGCAGCGTGAAGGTGAGGGACTTGCCGTCCTTGGCCCGCTCCCACTTGGTGGCCAGCCACGGCGTGTCCTTGGCGTCCGCCATGCTGTGCACGACCAGCGGCTCGTAGACCGCCTGCAGAGTCATGGGGGCGGCCTGCGGGGAGAGCGGGTTGAAGTTGCGCGTGAACGTCGCCAGATCCTCGCGCGGGATGGTGAGCAGCTGGTTGCCGGAGGTGTCACCGGCGCCGGCGGCGCCCGAGCCACCCGTACAGGCGGACAGGACCAGGGCCGCGGCGGCGGTCGCGGTGACCGCTCTCAGGACGGCTCGGGGCCGCCGTGAAGGTATGCGGGAGGGTGCCATAATGGAGACTCTTTTCCTCTCTTCAACACACAGGGCGAAGACGGGACGGGATTACTCGGCGGACTGATTCGCAGTCAGACCGACGAGCGTTCGAGCAGCGGGCAGTCGATCGTCACCCGATGGGTGTCGAGCGGCTGCCCCGCTGCGAGAGCGGCGAGCATGTCGATGCCCTTGGTGCCCATGGCCTCGAAGGGCAGGGCGAGCGTCGTCAGCTTCGGCCGCAGATAGGCGGCGATGAGTTCCTGGTTGTCGAACCCCACCACGGCCACGTCGTGCGGGATGCGCAGCCCACGTTCCTTGATCGCGTCGTACGCGCCCATCGCCATCCGGTCGTTTCCGCAGAACAGCGCGGTCGGCCGGTCGCCGGCCGGGCGGTCAAGGAGTTCGCAGGCGGCGGTGTAGGCGCTGTCGGCGGTCGCCCAGCCGGGGACGACGAGGGAGGGGTCGGGGGTGATCCCGGCCTCGCGCAGGGCACGTTCGTATCCTTCGCGCCTGCCGATGGCGGCCGGGATCGCCGGGTCGAGGTTGATGAACCCGATGCGGGTGTGACCGGCGTCCAGGAGCCGGCGGGTCGCCTTGTATCCGCCCGACACCTCGTCGGGCAGGATGCACGGCAACTCCCCTGCCGCGTCGTAGCAGTTGACGAGCACCGTCGGCACCTCCCGGGCGGCCTCGGGGAGCGTGACGGCGCGGTGCCAGGTCGTGGCGTACAGCAGCCCCTCCACCCGGTGCTCCAGCATCTGGTCGAGCGCGGCGGCCTCCTGGGCGGGGTCGCCCTCGCTCGCGGCGATCAGCAGGAACCTCCGGTCACCCCAGGCGCGGCTCTGCGCGCCCGTGATCACCTCACCCGCGAACGGGCCGGTCACGATCTCGGTGATCAGCCCGAACCACCCGCTGCGGTTCGCGGCCAGCGCCCGCGCCCCGGCGTTGGGCCGGTAGCCGAGCTCGTCGATCGCCGCCAGGATCCGCCGACGGGTCTCCTCGGGGATGGCGGCGCCGGGCTTGTCGTTGAGGACGAAGGAGACGGTGGTCCGCGAGACACCCGCGTGGAGCGCCACATCGCTCATGGTCACGCGATGCGTCCTGTTCGTGGCCACTTCCAGTCCCCTTCGACCAGCCGGAGGCGAGACACCGTCTCCGGTTACGCGCTTTAATAACGCGCGTTACTTCCTTGTGGCAGGGAAGTTACGTCCGTCTTGAGCGGCATGTCAATACCTGCGCAGGGGCTGCATCAGGCCACCCATTCCGGTGCCCTCCCCACCCGCGCTCTTCCTGGGGGAGGCAGACAGTCACCATGGCCCGACCCCGGGCCCCCGTCCGTGTCACCGTCCTCGGGGAGCGCGTCGCCGACGCCTTCACCGACCCCGCCCGGTCCAGCTCCGACGAGCTCGCGCTACGGGCCCTGCCCGGGTGGCGGCCCAGCCAACACTGCCGTCGCCCTCGCCAGGCTCGGCACCCGCACCCGCTTCCTCGGGCGCCTCTCCACGGATGTCTTCGGCACCCTCTTCCGTGCCCGCCTCAGCGCCTCCGGCGTCGACCCGACCGGCAGCGTGACCGCCCCCGAGCCCAGCACCTTCGTCGTCGCCGACCTCGACGAGACCGGCCGGGCCACGTACACCTTCTACGCCGACGGCGCGTCGGCGGTGCTGCCGCCGTCCGAGGCCGACACCGTATCGACCCGCCTGCGCGCGGTCGCCCACTCCTGCGACTCCTGCCATTGCTGCGCGGCCGCGGCGGGCTCACCCCTGGATGCGGTCGGCCAACTCGCGCAGGAGGAGACCGTGTTGACGCGACCAAGGCCTCGGAGTCTTGGTCGACTCCGCCAAGGCCTCGGGGTCTTGGTTGACTCCGCCAAGGCCTCGGAGTCGAGTGCTGACAGCCCGCGGCCATGCCGATGCGGACGCGATGCGCACTGCCTCTGCTCACCGGGAGCCCTTATGGCTGTCGGGGCAACTCGGTTCGGCTGGACGGCAGTTGACCGACCGCCCGCTGCCAGGCCGCCTCCACGGCTGTGCGGGCGTGGGCGGTGGCCTCGGGGATGTCTCCGGTGAGCTGGACGGGGTCGCCGACGTGGACGTGGAGGTCCGGGCGGCGCAGCGGCGCGGTGATGACACCGGCGATCTGCTTGACCCGGCCACCGGAGACGATCCGGCGGGCACCGGCATGTCCGAGCGGGACAACGGGTGCGCCAGTGGTGAGCGCGAGGCGGGCCAGACCGGTGCGGAAGGCGCCGGGTTCGCGGTCCGTGGAGTCCCGGCGGCGGGGGAGTCCGCCCTCGGGGTAGATCACCACGACCCGGCCGGCGGCGAGTGCGTCGGCCGCCAGCTCCAGCGCCGCCGCCGCGCTACGGCTGCCCCGGTGCACCGGTATGTGGCCCTCGCGGGTGAGAGAACGACCGAGGAAGGGGACCTTCCACAGCCCGGCGGTGGCGAGGACGACCGGCTCGACGCCCAGCCGGTGCAGCGCGGCCAGGACGAGTCCGGGATCCGCCAGGGCGGTGTGGTTCGGCGCGACGATGCTGCCGGGCGCGATGGTGCCGGCCGCCCCGGTGGTCACCGTCAGGCGGCCGAGGAGGGGGACGACGGTACGGGCGAAGGCGCTGAGCACGTGCTGCTGACTCTCTGATCTGCCGGTGATGCGCGGAGTGCGGACGATCTGTATCGTCACGCGGCCGGGTGGCAGGGGGCATGAGTACGCGTACTCACCACACCGGCAGTCCGTCGCCCCCGACCAGGCGCCTTGCTCCTGACCTGGTGAACCCCTAGGGTGAATGCGCTTACATCAGGTGCTTGCATCACGTGCTCGCATCACCTGCTTGCACAACGTGCTCGCATCCCGTGCAGACATCACGCGCCTACGCCGCTACGCGCACCGACCACATGAGGGTTCCGTCCCATGAGTACCGTCCCCACGGTGTACGACGTGGCCAACCGGTCCGGCGTCTCCATCGCCACGGTGTCCCGCGTCTACCGCAACCCCGACTCGGTGCGGGCCCAGACCCGGGAGCGGGTTCTTGAGGCCGCCCGGGAACTCGGCTACGTACCCAGCGGCAACGCGCGAGGGCTCGCCAGCCGTTCCACCGGTGTCCTGGGCCTGTGCTTCCCCGACTACTCCGATCCGGACGCGGAGGACATCGACGCCGAGGACGACGACGCGGCGATGCTCTACTCCGACCAGATCATCCGCGGTATGGAACGCACCGCCCGTCGGCACGGATACGCGCTGTTGATCGCCGCGTCGCTGAAGGGCGGGCCGGAGAGCCTGGTGGCCAAGGTGGCGGGGCGCGTCGACGGGTTCGCCGTGATGGCGCGCACCGTGCCGACCGAGGAGCTGGAGGTGATCTCCAGGCGGCAGCCCGTGGTGATGCTCGCCGGACCGCGCGAAGGGGGCGACCAGCTCGACCACTTGGATCATGTGGAGGTCGCCAACGCCGACGGGCAGCGGGAGTTGACCCGACACCTCATCGAGGACCACGGGCTGCGGCGCCTGGCGTACATCGGCTCCGCCGAGGAGTCGCCGGACGTGGCGGCCCGCTTCCGGGGCTTCCGGGAAGCCTGCGCCGCGGCGGACGTGGCGACGGATCATGAACCGGTCCTGCGGATGCCGATGATGACGCAGGCCGACGGGGCCAGCGCGGTGGACGTCCTGGCCGACCGGAACGGCCCACTGCCCGAGGCCCTCGTCCTCGCCAACGACCAGATGGCCGTCGGCGCCCTGCACGCCTTGCAGCGCCGGGGACTTCGGGTTCCCGAGGATGTGGTGGTGACCGGCTTCGACGGGATCCCGCTCGGCCGGCTGGTGCGGCCGGCGCTGACGACGGTGCGTCAGCCCATGCTGAAACTGGGGGAGCGGGCCGCCGAGTTGCTCGTACAGCGACTCGGCGGAGGGCCCGACAGGGAGCCGGTGTCGCTGATGCTCCCGGTCACCGTCGTGCGCCGCGCCAGCTGTGGATGTGGCGAGGGTGAGAGCGAGGAGAGCGGAACTCAACTGGCGTAGATTCCCGGCGGGTTGGCGAGATCTCCTGACGGACCCTCAGGTCGCGGGCGCGATCGGCGGGCCGGGACGGGAGGTTCACCGCCTCGCCAGTGGGACTCCGAGAACTCCGTGGTCGTGTCCGACGATCACCTCGGGACCTGCGGCGGCCAAGCAGGTGATGGTCACGTCCAGGAGTATCTGCCGTACGGCACCGGTCGCCGGTTCCCACACGCGCAGGCTGTGCCCGTGTCGGGTGCCGGTGACCAGGACGGTGCGGCCGTCGTGCAGCGTGGTGGCGGCCATGACCTGAAGGCCGGCGGTGCCCGTCGCGGGCGGCAGCCCCTCGCCGACCGGCGCGCCGGTAGCGGGGTCCCAGACCATGACCGCGCCGCGATCGTCGCCGGTGGCGAGGAGGGCTCCGTCGGCCGTGGGCACAGCCGCTACGGCTGCCACCCGGTGTCCGGCATCGCTGAGCGCACGATCCTTCAACTGCACTGCCGCGCCCGGCTCCCAGGGGTCGTCGACGGCCGGATCCCACATGTGGACGCCGCCCTGGGTGTCCACGGCCGCGATCAGCGTGTGGCCGCCGGAGACCGGGACGGCGGTGACCGAACGGATCGGACGGCCGGAGGGGTTGAGGCGCCCGAGGGACTCGCCCGTGGCCGGGTCCCGCAACCGGACCGCGCCTCGGGAGGTGGCGGTGACGAGGAGAGTCCGCCCGTCTGGGAGGGGCGCGCCACACATCCCGGTCACCTCACCGAGCCAGTTGGCGGCGGGTTCGAGAACCGGCCGCCCGGTGACGGCATCCCACAGGGCGATTGTTCCGGTATCGCCTCCGCTCGCCAGAAGCACACGGCCGTCGGGAAGGGGCAGGGCCGCCATCGAGAGGACGCGATCGGGATGCCCCGGCAACGGCCCATGGACGAGTCGCCCGTCGGTCACATCCCAGAGGCGCAGCTCGCCCCTGCCGCCGGTTCCGGTTCCGGTTCCGTTTCCGGCTCCGGCTCCGGCCACGAGAGTCGCCCCACCGGGGATGGACGCCACCGTCAGTGAGTCGACGCCGCCGGACGAGCCCGGCGCGGAGTCGGAGAACACGGTGATACGGCCCCAGGGCGTGCCGTCGGCGGTGAGCAGTGCGTCTCCGTCCTGCCGGAGACGGGGCGTTGGTTCCCCTGTCGGTTCGACCGTCGCCGTCGCCGGTGTTGCCAGTGTTGCTGGTGTCGCATTCGTCGCGGAGCTGTCGGTGGGCGTCGATGACTGTGGGGGAGGACTCTGCGGGCGGGCGCCGTCCGGACCCTCCACCAGGCCGTCCGCGATCGTCCATGTCTGTTCGCAGTTCCAGCAGCGGAAGTGCCCGGTGAGCAGGGCCAGTTGGCGGGCCCACTCGTCGCCGGCCCACTGCGGGGTGCCCTTGGCCGCGACCATGCCGGCGACCAGACACAGGGCGGCCTGCCCCGGTGTCTCGGGAGGCACTCCCGCCGCCGCGACCTCACGAGCCACCCGCAGGAAGGGCTCCCATTCCTGGCCCAGCACTTCCCCCTCCAACGCGTCGGCGACCTCGCCCCAGGGGTGCTGCCCCGCACGGGCGGGGGCACGGTCCGGATCAGGCAGTTGGGGAGCCGCGAACGGTGGTCGCACCGGGTCCACGAAGAACTTGAGGATCTCGGTGTCGCTGTCGCATCCGGGGCACAGCAACGCAAGGTAACTCTCCCCGAGTTGGAGATCCCACAGCGCCGCGCCGATGTGGTGACCGGCGAAGGCGACGCAGCTCAGGGCGAGTTGGACGCTGACCTTCGCGGGAGCGCCGGCGGTGAGGAAGCTCCGTATGGCCGCCTGCTCGGCCAGCCGGAGCGCGGCGCTGAACCCCGGCTCCAGATCGGCCGGAACAGGGGGCCTGTCCTCGGCGGTCACGATGACCCCCAGGTCCACCCAGAAATCCACGGACCGTCCCGGCGGCAACTCCGCTGCGACCTCGACGAGATGGGGCAGAACCGCGTAGGCGCTGTCGTAGACGGTCCCGTCGTCCAGCAGGTCGTCGGTCATGTACGTCCAGGCCTGCCTCCACTCATCGTCGGCACCGGTAACGGCCGTTGAGGTCATGAGGTCCAGCAGCGCTTGCACCTCCTCGGCTGTCACACCGGCCAGGTCACGCCAACGAGGGCTCTGCAGAGGCAGTTTCGGAATCATGGAGCGAGTCTCGCAATCAGCACTGACAAGGAGAGGAAGGAAACAGCAAAGGCGAAGAGGAGGGAGATGAAGAGAGAGATGAAGAGGGAGATGAGAACGGCGAGGAGGAGGGAGATGAGAACGGCGAGGAGGAGGGAGATGAGGACGGCGAGGAAGAGGGTCGGAGGGCGGGGTGGTGTGCGGTAGGGCAGCCCATCACGACCTGTCGCCCAGCACCGGCTGCGGCAGCTGCTGCTCGGCGAGGTCGGCGATCGTCGCCGGCGCGCGGGGCGCGAGCCGCTCCAGCAGGGGCAGGGCAGTTGCCCAGTCGTCGAGGATGATGACCTGTCCGGCCAGTCTGCGGGCGCGGGGCGGATCGGACAGCTCCGCGAGTACGGCCAGTGCGCGGGCCCGGGTCGCGCGGTAGGCGATCGAGTGGGCGAGGACCTCGGCGCGGTCCGGATCGCCGCGCCGGGCGAGTTCCTGGACGACCGCGATCAGCGCCTCGCCTTGCGCCCAGCGGTCGGTGATGGAGTGGGCCACGGTCTCGGCGCGGTCCGGATCACCGCGTCGGGCCAACTCCCGGACCACGTCGATCAATGCCCTGGCCTGTACCCGGTGGTCGGTGATCCCGCGCGCGAGAGCCTCGGCCCGGTCCACGTCGCCGAAGCGCGCCAACTGGCCGACGATCTCCGCCTGTTGCCCCGCGCGCGCTGCGGGAGAGTCGATCCGGTCGGCGAGCACCACGGCCCGCTCGACCTCCCCGCGCCGGGCCAGCAGAAGGATCAGGGAGTGCAGCAGATCATGGCGATCAAGGCCGACGACGGTGTCGAGCAGCGCCTCCGCCCGGTCCGCCAGGGCAAGGGCCACGTCCTGGGCGGCGGTCTCGGCGACCGCGTCCAGCACGCAGGCCATGTCCGAGGCGCCGAGCGGGGAGCTGGGCGGCGGCAGGTAGGTGACAAACGTGTCCGGGTCTCCTTGCCTGGCTGTGTCCTGGTCGACGGGTTCGGCGCCGTCCAATGGAGACTGACCGGCGCAGGCGCAGGCGCAGGCGCAGGCGCAGGCGCAGGCGTCGGCGTCGGCTCCGGCTCCGGCTCCGGCCTCAGGTTCGGCTCCGGCCTCGGCTCCGGCTCCGGCTCCGGCTCCGGCCTCGGCTTCGGCCCCGGCTTCGGCCCCGGTTTCGGCTCCGGCCTTGGCGTCCGCTCCGGCCTCAGGTTCAGCCCCGGTTTCGGCCCTGGCCCCGGCTCCGGCCCTAGCTCCGGCCTCGGCTCCGGATCCGGCTCCGGCCTTGGCGTCCGCTCCGGTTCCGGCCCCGGCTCCGGTTCCGGCCCCGGCTCCGGCTCCGGCCCTGGCTCCGGCCTCGGCTCCGGATCCGGCTCCGGCCTTGGCGTCCGCTCCGGTTCCGGCCCCGGCTCCGGCCCTAGCTCCGGCCTCGGCCTCAGCTCCGGCCCCGGCCTCAGCTCCGGCCCCGGCCCCGGCTCTGGCTTCGGCCCCGGCCCCGGCGTAGACCCCGGCCCCGGCGTAGGCCCCGGCCCCGGCGTAGGCCCCGGCCCCGGCGTCAAGCGAGCGGGCCAGAAGCGCATCGACCCGGTCCAGCTCTCCCCTCAGCACCTCCCGGATCAACACCACGGCCAGCGGCCCGGGTTGGCCCCACGGGCTCGGACTGTGGGACCGCGCGAAGTCCTCGACGCGGTCGGCGAGCAAGGCTGCCCGGACCTCGTCGCCGGTGGCGTCGGCCACGTCCACGAGGAGGGCGAGCACCCCTCCCGCCCCGTCGAAACCGGCGGAACTCGCCTCCGCGTCGGCACGATCGGCGAACTTGAGCGCGTCGAGGGTGTCGCCGTTGTCCGCCGCCGCCTTCGCCAACAGAGCCCAAGCCTTACCCCAGTTGTGCGGATAGCGGATGCTCTCCGCCACGGCGACAGCCCTCTCACGCTCACCGGCCCGGGCCCACGCCGGTACGAGGGCGACCAGCGCCTGGTCCCGTAGCTGGCGTACGGGGATCGACTCGGCCAACTCCTGGGCGCCGCACAGGTCTTCGGCGCCGGCCGCGGCCTTCACCAGGGCCAGGAGTTCCTCGCTTCGCGTGGTCTCGTCATCGGTCGTGTACGCCAGTTCGGCCGCGCGGGCGAGGTGGCTCGTGCGGGCGAGCGACTCCCGGAACCACCCGGTGGAGACACGGGTGTCCGGGTCCGTTCCCAGCGACAGCCGGAGTACGGCCAGCAGGCAGGGCTCGAACCCCCTTGGCACGAAGCCGATTTCGGCATGGTTCTCAGGCGTGGGACCGCGACGCCGTTCCCGTTCCCGACTCCGGAAAAGCTCTTCCCCCCACAGGGCCAACCTCTTCGACATGCCCGCATCCCTCCCGTGAACGCCGGCTCAAGTCCCCCGGGAAGGAGCGGAGCGCCAGGAGCAACCATCGTCGCGGATCACCGGCCGCGAAGGCATCGGGGAAACCTCTGAACTATGCCCGCGCGATGGCACCTAAAGAGTCCTAAAGCGCCCTAAATACCAAATCAACCGACCCCGATCCCACGTCATCGCCCGATGTCCCAGTCGTTACGGGAGCGTGACCGAGAGCCCCTTGCCTGCCCCGGAATTCTTGCACGAGAGTGATGTATGCGCTTACAGGAAGCGCATACATCCGGAACGCTCAAGGAGGAGCAGTCCATGCGCCGTCCTGCTACCACCGCTTCGATCGCCCTCACCGTGGCCTCCGCGCTCACCCTCACCGCCTGCGGTGGTTCCGGTGGCGCGGAGGTGGCGGCCGACGCCAAGCAGACCCTGACGGTCTGGGCGATGGGCGCCGAGGGCGAGAAGCTCGCCGACGTCGCCAAGGCGTACCAGAAGACGCACCCCAACATCACCGTGAAGGTGACACCCGTCGGCTGGGACGTGGCACACCAGAAGCTGGTCGCCGCCGCTGCCGCCGACAAACTCCCCGACGTCGTCCAGATGGGCGGGACCTACCTCGGCGAGTTCGCGGACATGGGCGTCCTCGAACCGGTCGACACCAAGACGATCAAGGAGGGCGACTTCTTCCCCGCCGCCTGGGACCAGGTGTCTTACGACGGCAAGGCCTACGGCGTCCCGTGGTACGTCGACACCCGCGTCCTCTACTACCGCACCGACCTCGCGGCCAAGGCCGGCCTCAAGACCGCCCCGGCGACCATGGCCGACCTGCGGACGGCGGCCGAGGCGTACCAGAAGAAGGCCGGCACCAAGTGGGGGCTGTCCATCCAGCCGGGTGGTCTGGACACCGTCCAGAGCTTCTACCCGTTCCTGTACTCGGCGGGCGGTGAGCTGCTGACGAAGGACGACAAGCCCGTCATCGACAGCGCGGCGGCCGTCAAGGCGCTGGAGAACTACGGGAGTTACTTCCCCAAGGGGCTCAGCGCGAAGTCGGTGCGGCCCGGCTACGACGTGACCAAGGACTTCAACACCGGTTCCGTGCCCATGTTCTTCGGCGGCCCGTGGATCATGTCCCTGCTCGACGACAACTACCCGGACCTGAAGGGCAAGTGGGCGATCGCGCCCGTACCGACCGACGTGTCCTCGGTGTCGATGGCAGGCGGGTCCAGTCTCGCGATCTCGGCGGACAGCGAACACAAGGCCGCCGCCGAGCAGTTCATCGCCTCCCTCACCAACGCCCAGGGCCAGGCCGACTGGTACGAGCGCACCCGCGACCTGCCCGCCAACAAGGCGGCCTGGGAGACCGGTGAACTCGCCACCGACGCAAACCTGAAGATCTGGCGGCAGCAACTCGAAACGGCCAAGACTCCGCCGTCCGACCCGAAGCTCACCGAGATCACCTCCAAGGTCGACACCGCCATCGAGCAGGTCACACAGGGCCGTTCGTCCGCGAAGGGCGCGCTGGGCAAGGCGCAGTCCCAGATCGAAGGGCTCGTGAGGTAACAGCGATGTCCCTGGTGACCGGATCGACCGCCGACAGCGCGGCCACGGGCCCAACCAAGCTTTCCAAGAGCCCTGTTGGGCCGAAGCGAGGGGCGGGTCGCGAACGCCGACTGGGCCGGCACAACCTGCACGGCTGGCTGTTCTCGGCGCCCTTCCTCGTGCTGTTCGGCGTCTTCATGCTCCTCCCGATCGTCGCGACACTCCTGATGAGCTTCACCGACTTCGGGGCCCGCGACGTGACCCGCCCCTTCGAGGCGGAGTTCGTCGGCTTCGACAACTACACACGGCTCTTCGACGACGACGTGTTCCGTACGGCGCTCTTCAACACCGGCTACTTCGTGGTCGTCGGCGTCCCGCTGACCGTCGTGCTGGGACTGCTGATCGCCGTCCTGCTCAACAACGGCATCGACCGCGCCCGCACCTTCTTCCGCGTCGGCTTCTACGCCCCGGTCGTCACCACCATCGTCGCGGTCGCCGTGGTCTGGCGGTTCGTGCTCGACCCCTCGGACGGTCTCGTCGCCGGTCTCGCCTCCGAACTCGGCCTGACCGCACCGGACTTCCTCGGCTCCGAGACCTGGGCCATGCCCTCGCTGATCGCGATGGCGGTGTGGCGCAACCTCGGCACCGTGATGGTCCTGTTCATCGCCGGACTCCAGGCCGTCCCCACCGAGGTCCGGGAGGCCGCGCGGCTGGACGGCGCCGGCGCCTGGCAGGAACTGCGGCGCGTCACCGTGCCGTTGCTGCGGCCGACGATGCTCTACGCCAGCGTCATCACCTCCATCGGCTACCTCAACGTGTTCGAGGAACCCTTCGTGATGACCCAGGGCGGCCCCTCCAACGCCACCATGACCGTCTCCCTGGACATGTACCAGGAGGGCTTCAACTTCTTCCACATGGGCTACGCGAGCGCCATGGCGTACGTCCTGTTCGTGGTGATCATGGGCATCACGGTGCTCCAGCTCCGACTGCTGAAGGACAACACGTCATGACCGCGCCGACGGTGAACGCACCGACCCGCCGTCGCCCGGGCCGGGTCCGAGGACCCCTGCTGTACACGGTCGCGTCGCTGGGGCTGCTGGTCATGTCCGCACCGTTCCTGTGGATGGCGCTGTCGGCCTTCAAGACGAAGAAGGACCTCACCGCCAGCCCGCCGGTGTGGATCCCCAGCCACTGGACGCTCGCCAACTTCCGTGCGCTGCTGGACCAGTTGGACATGGCGCGGTACTTCATGAACTCGCTGATCGTGGCGGTGCTCGTGACCGTCTGCAATCTGCTGTTCTGCTCGATGCTCGGCTATGCGCTGGCCAAGCTCCAATTCACCGGCCGCTCCAAGGTGTTCGGCATCGTCCTCGCGGCCCTGATGGTGCCGGGCAACCTGCTCGTGCTGCCGCTGTACGTGCTGATGACCAAGCTGAACCTCATCGACAGCTATGCCGGACTGGTCCTGCCGTTCGCCGCCGGGGCCTTCGGGGTCTTCCTCATGCGGCAGTTCATGCAGTCGATCCCCGACGAACTCCTCGAAGCGGCCCGCATCGACGGCGCCGGCGAGTGGTACATCTTCTGGCGCATCGTGCTGCCCCTGGTCAAGCCCGCCCTGGCGACCCTGACGATCTTCACCTTCCTCGGTTCCTGGAACAACTTCGTCTGGCCGCTGATCGCGACCAACGACCCCGGCAAGTACACGCTCCCCGTGGCGTTGGCGACGTTCGCCAACGATCCCAACCGCACGGTCGGCGGCGGCAACGGCATGTTGATGGCCGGCTCCCTGCTCGTCGTGCTGCCGGTGCTGCTCGTCTTCGCCGTGCTGCAACGCCACTTCACCCAGGGCATCGCGACCGCCGGGCTCAAGTAGCGCGCCCCGCACGCCAGTTGGACCCATCCGATCCGCCGTCGGCCCCACACGCCCGTTGGCCCCACCCAGCAGAAGGACACGTCGAACCATGAGTCGCACTCCCACCCCGTTCCCCGACGGCTTCCTGTGGGGCGCCTCCACGGCCGCCCACCAGATCGAGGGGAACAACGTCAACAGTGACTGGTGGCGCAAGGAACACGACCCGGCCGCCGGGATCGAGGAGCCCAGCCTGGACGCCTGCGACAGCTACCACCGCTGGGATCAGGACTTGGACCTGCTCGCCCAACTCGGCTTCACCGACTACCGGTTCAGCGTCGAATGGGCTCGCATAGAACCGGTTCCCGGCACCTTCTCCCGCGCCGAGATCGCCCACTACCGCCGCATGGTCGAAGGCGCCCTCGCCCGCGGCCTGCGCCCCATGGTGACCCTGCACCACTTCACGGTGCCGCGGTGGTTCGAGGACCTCGGCGGCTGGACCGCCGACGGCGCCGCCGACCTCTTCGCCCGCTACGTCGAGCACTGCGCGCCGATCATCGCGGACGGCGTCCGCCATGTGTGCACCATCAACGAACCCAACATGATCGCCGTGATGGCGGGCGCCGCCAAGGCCGGCGACCAGGGCTTCCCGCCCGCCGGGCTGCCCACCCCGGACGAGGAGACCACCCACGCGGTGATCGCCGCCCACCTGGCCGCCGTCAAGGCGGTGCGCGCGATCGACCCCGCCATCCAGGTCGGCTGGACCATCGCCAACCAGGTCTACCAGGCGCTGCCCGGCGCCGAGGACGTCACCGCCGCCTACCGCCACCCCCGCGAGGACATCTTCATCGAGGCCGCGCGCGACGACGACTGGATCGGCGTCCAGTCCTACACCCGCACCAAGATCGGCCCCGACGGCCCGATCCCCGCGCCCCAGGACGCCGAACGCACCCTCACCCAATGGGAGTTCTACCCGGAGGCCGTCGGCCACGCCCTGCGCCACACCGTCGACGTCATCGGCCCCGACGTCCCGCTGATCGTCACCGAGAACGGCATCGCCACCGCCGACGACACCCGCCGTATCGACTACTACGCCGGTGCCCTGGACGCGGTCGCCGCCGCCCTCGACGACGGCCTGAACATCGGCGGCTACCTGGCCTGGAGCGCCCTCGACAACTACGAATGGGGCTCCTACCGGCCGACGTTCGGCCTGATCGCCGTGGACCCGGTCAGCTTCGCCCGCACCGCCAAGCCGTCCGCCGCCTGGCTCGGCGCCCTCGGCCGCACCCGCGAACTGCCGCGCGCGGCAGGCGGGAACGCGTAGCCACGCCCCAAGTCCCGGGAGCCGACGGGCCCCTGACAACCCGTCGGCTCCCGCCCCACCGCTGTCCCGCCCGGGACACGACGACGCGCACACCCCTTCCCTTGCCCGTCCCGCCCGCATTCCCCTGGGAGTTGGACCCGCATGAACCGTCGTACGTTCCTCACCACCGCCACGGCGGGAGCCGCCGCCCTCACCGCCGCGCTGCCCCTCGCCTCCGCGTCCGCGTCGACCCGTGGCCGCCCCGCCCCCGACGGCCCGCCACTGCGGACCTGGTTCGAGGCCACCTACCGCTCGATGACCGCGATGACCACCGAACTCGGCCTGACCGCCGACACGATGGACGTCTCCGGCACCGGCACCCCCGTGCCCTCGCCCCAGACCTCGCCGACCAACATCGGCTGCGGCCTGTGGTCGACCGTCGCCGCGGCAGGCCTCGGCGTGATCTCCGGGTCCGTCATGCACCGACGCCTGGCCTGTACCCTCTCAGCGGTCGAGAAACTGGAGCGCGCGCACGGCTTCTGGTTCAACTGGTATGACGCGTACGACGGTTCGGTCCTCACGAGCTGGCCCGGGACGGGCGACCCGGTGCGCCCCTTCCTCTCCACCGTCGACAACGCGTGGCTTGTCACAGGGCTGAAGATCGCCGCCGACGCCGACCCGGAACTGCGTCCGCGCATCGCCCGACTCCTCGCCGACGCCGACTGGTCGTACTACTACACCCCCTACGACCCGGCCGACCCGGTGGCCGGCCCCGGCCAACTGCGCGGCGGCTTCTGGCCGGACAAGCCCGGCAAGGGCGAACCCACCGGCCACCACTACGGCGCCCTCAACACCGAACCCCGGATGGCGAGTTACCTCGGCATAGCCGACAACTCCCTGCCGACCGAGCACTATTGGCACCTGTTCCGCACCCTGCTCCCCGGTATGGGACAGGAACAGGAACCCGAGGGCTCCTATGTCACGATCGACGGCGTACGGGTGTGGGAGGGGCACTACACCTACCGTGGCCGCAAACTCGTCCCCACCTGGGGCGGTTCGATGTTCGAGGCGCTGATGGTCCCGCTGTTCGTGCCCGAGGCCGCCTGGTCGCCGTACTCCTGGGGCACCACCCACCAGCGCTACGTACGCAGCCAGATCGAACACGGCCTGGACGAGGCGAAGTACGGCTACTGGGGCTTCTCACCCGCCAACATCCCCGAGGGCGGCTACCGCGAGTACGGCGTGGACCCGATCGGCATGCAGGAGGACGGCTACAACTCCCTCGGCGTCGTCACCCCGCACGCCTCCTTCCTCGCCCTGCCGTACGCCGCGCCCGAGGCCCTCGCCAACCTCACGGCTCTCGCACGGGACCTCGGCGCCTACGACGACCGCTACGGCTTCCGCGACTCCGTCGACACCGCGAACGGCCGCGTCAGCGACTACGTCCTCGCCCTCGACCAGGGCATGATCGCCGCCGCACTCGCCCAGCACCTGCGCCCCGGTCTGCTCCAGCACCCCTTCCGCACAGGCGGCTTCCGCTCCCGGGTCCGGCCTCTCCTCGGCAAGGAGCGCTTCAGCATCTGAGAAACGCGCGGGGATCCGATCGGGTCGGGACTGGGGTCGGAACGCGGGTCGGGACTCGGGTCGGGAAATCGGGACTCAGGCTGGGAAACAGTGCGGAAACCTGCGCCATCAGGTTGCGTGGCGCGCAACCTGGTGCGTATAGCGGTACTCGTATTAGCATGCCTCGCGTATCTACGGCGCGAGCGAGACGAGAGATCATGGCTCCCCTGCAATACGACTTCGTCATCGTCGGCGGTGGATCCGCCGGCAGCGCGCTGGCGAACCGGCTCTCCGCGGACCCGGCCAACCAGGTGCTGGTCCTGGAGGCCGGCCGGCCCGACTACCCCTGGGACGTCTTCATTCACATGCCGGCCGCGCTGACCTATCCGATCGGCAGCCGGTTCTACGACTGGAAGTACGAGTCGGAACCCGAGCCGCACATGGGCGACCGGCGCGTCTACCACGCCCGCGGCAAGGTGCTGGGCGGCTCCAGCAGCATCAACGGCATGATCTTCCAGCGCGGCAACCCCATGGACTACGAGCGCTGGGCCGCCGACGCGGGCATGGCGAGCTGGGACTACGCGCACTGTCTGCCGTACTTCAAGCGGATGGAGAACTGTCTCGCGGCCGATCCCGACGACGAGTTCCGCGGCCACGACGGTCCGCTCGTCCTCGAACGCGGGCCTGCCTCCAACCCGTTGTTCGGCGCGTTCCTCAACGCCGTTCAGGAAGCGGGGTATCCGCGCACCGACGACGTCAACGGCTATCAGCAGGAGGGGTTCGCGCCCTTCGACCGGAACGTCAGCCGGGGGCGACGGCTGTCGGCTTCGAAGGCGTATCTGAAGCCCGTGCGGAAGCGGCCCAACCTCACCGTCACCACCCGCGCGATGGTCACCCGAGTCCTCTTCGAGGGCAAGAAGGCCGTCGGCGTCGAGTACCGGCACCGCGGCAAGGTCCGCGAGGTGCGCGCCCGCGAGGTCATCCTGTGCGGCGGCGCGATCAACTCGCCCCAGCTGCTTCAGCTTTCGGGTGTCGGCAACGCGGAGGAGCTGACCGCGCTCGGCATCGATGTCGTCCACGATCTGCCGGGCGTCGGCGAGAACATGCAGGACCACTTGGAGGTGTACATCCAGTACGCCTGCAAGCAACCCGTCTCCATGCAGCCGTACATGGCGAAGTGGCGCGCCCCCTTCATCGGCCTGCAATGGCTCTTCCGCAAGGGTCCCGCCGCCACCAACCACTTCGAGGCCGGCGGCTTCGCCCGCAGCAACGAGGACGTCGACTACCCCAACCTGATGTTCCACTTCCTGCCCATCGCGGTCCGCTACGACGGCTCGTCGCCGGCCGGCGGTCACGGGTACCAGGTGCATGTCGGACCGATGTACTCCGACGCGATCGGCTCGGTGAAGATCAAGAGCAAGGATCCGCTGGAGCACCCGGCGTTGCGCTTCAACTACCTGTCCACGGAGCAGGACCGGCGTGAGTGGGTCGAATCGATCCGGGTCGCCCGCAAGCTCCTCAACCAGCCCGCGCTCGCCCCCTACAACGACGGGGAGATCTCGCCCGGGCCGTCTGTGGAGAGCGACGAGGAGATCCTCGCGTGGGTGGCCAAGGAGGGCGAGACCGCTCTGCATCCGTCCTGCACCTGCAAGATGGGCACGGATGAGATGTCCGTCGTCGACCCTGACAGCATGCGGGTGCACGGTGTGGAGGGGCTGCGGGTCGTGGACGCGTCGGTGATGCCGTACGTGACCAACGGCAACATCTACGCGCCGGTGATGATGATCGCGGAGAAGGCGGCGGACCTGATCCTGGGCAAGGAGCCGCTTGATCCTTCCTCGGCTGTGTATTACAGGCACGGGGGTGCACAGCAGAAGCAGGCGGGGTAAGCGCGGGGCGTTGAGAGGCTGAGGGCGTCGGGGGTTCTGGGGGCTGCCGCCCCCAGGCCCCCGCTTCGGCCTGAACGGCCTCGTCCTCAAACGCCGGACGGGCTGGACATGGCCGGCCTGTGTTTCGACGTGCCGGTGACGGCTGGGTGTTGTTGGCCCGTGTTTCAGGCTGCCGGGGACGGGCTGGATGGTGTCGGCCTGCGTTTCGAGTTGGCGGCGACGGCTGGATACGGCCGGCCTGCGTGTCGAGAGGCCGGAGACGGCTGAATCGCCGGGCTGCGCTCCAATGCGCCGAGGGCGGGCTGATGTGTGCCCGCGTTGGAGGGCGCCGAGGACGGGCCGGCGTATGCGTGTCCGCGTTGCAGGGTGCCGAGGACGGGCTGATGTGGGCGTACCCGCGTTCCAAGTCGTCTTGGACGGGCTGATTGGTGTGTGCGCCAGCGTTCCAAGCCGCCGCGGACCGGCTGGTGTGCGCCCGCGCTCCAAGTCGCCGGGGGACACGCTGATCCGCGCGTGCCTGTGTCGCAAGTTGCCGCCGACAGGCTGGTGTGTGCGCCAGCGTTCCAAGCCGCCGCGGACCGGCTGGTGTGTGCCCGCGGTCCAAGCCGCCGAGGGACACGCTGATCGGCGCGTGCCTGTGTCGCGAGTTGCCGCCGACAGGCTGGTGCGTGCGCCCGCGTTTCGAGTCGCCGCGGAGTGACTGATGTGTGCGCCGGCGTTCCACGTCGTCGTGGGACACACTGGTGTGTGCGCCAGCGTGGCAAGCCGCCGCAGACAGGCTCGTGGGTGCCGAGCACCCAGCTGCCGCGGACTGACTGTTGTGTGTGCGCCTGCGTTCCAATCCGCCGGTGGGCATGCTGATTGGCGCGCGTCCGCGTTCCAAGTCGCCGCCGGCAGACCGCCTTCAGCGCGCCCGCGCCCCGAGTGCCGCCGCCGGAAGCCGTATACGGCCCACACCCGTACCCGAACCCACACCCGAACCCGCGCCCGGACTCACCCGCCCCCCCCCGCGCCCGGATTCACCCCACCCCCACCCTCACCGAAACACCACCGTCCGATTCCCATACACCATCACCCTGTTCTCGCTGTGCCACTTCACCGCGTGCGCCAGCACCTGCGCCTCCACGTCCCGCCCCACCGTCACCAGCTCATCCGGGTCGAGTGAGTGGTCCACCCGGACCACGTCCTGGTCGATGATCTGGCCCTCGTCCAGTTCCGGTGTCACGTAGTGCGCCGTGGCGCCCACGAGCTTGACCCCGCGGTCGTATGCCTGCTGGTAGGGGCGGGCGCCCTTGAAGCTGGGGAGGAAGGAGTGGTGGATGTTGATGGCGTGGCCCTCCAACTGCTTGCAGAGGTCGTCGGAGAGGATCTGCATGTAGCGGGCCAGGACCACCAGGTCGATGTTCAAATCCCTTACCAGGTTCAGGAGTTGGGCCTCCGCTTCGGCCTTCGTGTCCCTGGTTACCGGGATGTGGTGGAAGGGGATGCCGTAGGTGTCCGCCAGTCCCTCGAAGTCGCGGTGGTTGGAGACGATCGCCGGGATCTCGATGTTGAGGGCGCCGGTGCGTTGGCGGAACAGCAGGTCGTTCAGGCAGTGGCCGAACTTGGACACCATGAGAAGGGTCCTGGTGGGGGTGGAGGCGTCCCGGAGGGTCCAGGAGATGCGGTACGCCTCGGCGACCGGGCCGAATCGGTAACGCAGAGTTTTCAGGTCGGCGTTTGGATCGGAAACGTCGAAGTGGACCCTCATGAAGAAGCGGGCCCCCAGCCGATCATCGAATTGCTGGCTCTCCAGGATGTTGCCGGAGTTCCGGACGAGAAAGCCGCTCACGGCATGGACCAGTCCGGCGCTGTCCGGACAGGAGAGGGTGAGGACGAATTCGCGGCCAGGGTGCGGTCGAGGGGACATGGGCGGCCTCCGTCGGTGCGTGTTGCGCAACAAGGTGAGCGATACGCAACATGGTTGGGCCGGGCGCCACTCGCGGTCAAGAGGCGGCCGGGCGATGGGCCGCATGGCGAAATCGTCATCCGCCAACCCCTTGACGTATGTCTGCACATTCGCCAGGGTGTTCCACCACAAGCAATACGGTGCACAATGCGCAACGAAATTCGCTCGAAGGGCTCCACACGTGGCAGACCTGTATGTGGACGGAGAATGGCGCGACGCGGTGGCCGGCGGTCACCGTGACATCCGCTGTCCCGCCGACGGCACGCTCACCGCGACCGTGTCCGAGGCAACGCGTCCCGACACCGAGGCCGCGATCGCCGCGGCCCGCCGCGCCTTCGACGAAGGGCCCTGGCCGCGCACCCCCGAGCGGGAGCGCGGGGCGCTGTTGCTACGGACCGCCGACCTCATCGAGCGCGATGCCAAGGAGTTCGCCCGCGCCGAGTCGTTGGACACCGGCAAGCGGCTGGTGGAGAGCGAGTACGACATCGCCGATGTCGTCTCCTGTTTCCGTTACTACGGCGGGATCGGCGGCACCGACGCCGGGCGGGTCATCGACACCGGACGCGACGATGCCGTAAGCCGGGTCGTCTACGAGCCCGTTGGCGTGTGCGGGCTGATCACGCCCTGGAACTACCCGCTGCTGCAAGCCAGTTGGAAGGTGGCTCCGGCGCTCCTCGCGGGAAACACGATCGTCCTCAAGCCGAGTGAACTCACGCCCTCCACCTCCATCCTGCTGATGAAGGCGCTGGAGGAGGCCGGACTGCCCGCCGGTGCCGCCAACCTCGTTCTCGGTGCCGGGCCCGAGGCGGGCGCGCCGCTCTCCGAGGACCCCGCCGTCGACATGGTCTCCTTCACCGGGGGACTGGAGACCGGCAAACACATCATGGCCACCGCCGCCGTGACCGTGAAGAAGGTCGCGCTGGAGCTGGGCGGCAAGAACCCCAACGTCATCTTCGCCGACGCCGACTTCGAGACGGCCGTGGACTTCGCGCTCACGGCCGTCTTCCTGCACTCGGGCCAAGTCTGCTCCGCCGGCGCCCGGTTGATCGTCGAGGACTCGCTGCACGACCGGTTCGTGGACGAAGTCGTGCGGCGTGCGCGGCAGATCAGGCTCGGCGGGCCCTTCGATCCCGAGGCCGAGACCGGGGCACTGATCTCCGCGCAGCACCTGGAGAAGGTCGAGGCGTACGTCGCGGCGGGCATCGCCGAGGGCGCCGTGCTGCGGTGCGGTGGTGAGCGGCCGTCCGAACTCGCCCTCGCCGACGGGCACTTCTACCCGCCGACCGTCCTCGACGCGTGCACGCAGGACATGCGGGTGGTGCACGAGGAGTCCTTCGGACCGGTCCTGACCGTGGAGCGGTTCACCGACGAGGACGACGCCGTACGCATCGCCAACGACACCGAGTACGGACTCGCCGGAGCCGTCTGGACCCAGGACGCGGGGAAGGCCCAGCGGGTCGCCCGGCGGCTGCGGCACGGCACGGTGTGGATCAATGACTACCACCCCTATGTGCCGCAAGCGGAATGGGGTGGCTTCGGACACTCGGGCGTGGGCCGGGAGTTGGGACCGACCGGCCTGGACGAGTACCGAGAGCCCAAGCACATCTGGCAGAACATCCAACCCCGGCCGCAGCACTGGTTCCGCGGCTGAACGCCGAAAAGAGGTCGATCGTGACCCCAGCACAGACCGAGGTGCCGCAGCGGCGCGGCACTCCCCAGGACTCGGCCCCCACCCCGGTCATATCCGTGCGCAAGCTGTGGAAGGTGTTCGGGCCGAAGGCAGAGCAAGTACCCGAATCCGAGGAACTGTGCGGGCTCACGCGCCGTGAGCTGATGGACCGCACCGGCTGCACCGCCGCCGTACGCGATGTGAACTTCGAGGTCTCGCCCGGCGAGGTCTTCGTAGTCATGGGGCTGTCCGGCTCCGGGAAGTCCACCCTGGTGCGATGTCTGACCCGGCTGATCGAACCCACCGCCGGCGAGATCGTCTTCGAGGGCGAGGACATCCGGGACGCGGACGCCAAGCGGCTGCGCGAGCTGCGGCGCCGTAAGTTCTCCATGGTCTTCCAGCACTTCGGGCTGCTGCCGCACCGCCGGGTCGTCGACAACGTGTCGTTCGGCCTGGAGATCCGCGGCATGAGCAAGGCCGAGCGCACCAAACGAGCCCTGGAAGTCGTCGAGTTGGTCGGGCTCTCCGGGTACGAGAACTCCTACCCCGACCAGCTCTCCGGCGGAATGCAGCAACGCGTCGGCCTGGCAAGGGCGTTGGCCGGTGACCCGGACGTCCTCCTCTTCGACGAACCGTTCTCCGCGCTCGACCCGCTGATCCGCCGTGACATGCAGAACGAGGTCATCCGGCTGCACCACGAGGTCGGCAAGACCATGGTGTTCATCACCCACGACCTGTCCGAGGCTCTCAAGTTGGGCGACCGCATCCTCATCATGCGCGACGGCAAGATGGTGCAGTGCGGGACGGGGGACGAGCTGGTCGGCGCCCCCGCCGACGACTACGTTCGCGAGTTCGTGAAGGATGTGCCGCGCGGCGACGTCCTCACTCTGCGCTGGATCATGCGGCCCGCCGTGGACGAAGACCCCCTGGACGGACCCGAGTTGGGCCCGGACGTCGTCGTACGCGAGGCGACGCGCGCCGTACTCGCGGCCGACAAGCCCGTCAAGGTCGTCGAGAACGGCAAGCTGCTCGGCATCGTCGGCGACGAGGAGATCCTCGCGGTCGTCGCCGGGCGGGAAGGCGACGCGTGATGACCGTCGCCGTGGAGAAACCGGAGCCCGCACAGCAAGTCGCGGACGCCGCACCGGAGTTGAAGAACCCGCGACGCAAGGTGACCCGGCCCATGATGGTGGGCGCGATCCTCGTCGTGTGGCTGGTGCTGTTCGCCGTGCTGCGCGGCAAGCAGACGCTGACACTCGCCGCGGCCGATCTCACCGGTCTGCACCGGTGGTTCAACGACCTCAACGACTCGATCGGCGCCGACCGCAACTCCAACCCGCTCTTCCTGTACTTCTTCAACGAGATCCGCCTGGTCATCGACAACCTGGTGACCTTCGTCCAGGACCTGATCTCGCAGCCGAGCGGCGACCGCCCGCTGCCGCAGATCGGCTGGCTCGGTGTCGTCGGCATCGTCGGCTTCCTCTCCTGGGCCGTGGGCAACTGGCGGGTCGCGCTCCTCGCCATGGCCGGCTTCGCCTTCTTCGGGCTGCAGGGGCTGTGGCAGGAGAGCATGGACACCCTGGCGCTGACCCTCTCCGCGGTCCTCGTGGCGCTGGTGTTCGCGATCCCGCTGGGGGTGTGGGCGGGGCTGTCCGACCGGTTCAACCGGATCATGACGCCCTTCCTGGACTTCATGCAGACGATGCCGACCTTCGTCTACCTGGCACCGCTGACCCTGTTCTTCCTCATCGGTCCGGCCTCCGCCGTCATCGCCACCGTGATCTACGCGGCCCCGCCCGCGATCCGCATCACTGCGCACGGCATCCGCTCCGTACCGGAGACCACCGTGGAAGCGGCGGATTCCATGGGGTCGACGCGCTGGCAGTCGCTGATCAAGGTGCTGCTGCCGATGGCCAAGCGGACCGTGGTCATGGGCGTCAACCAGACCATCATGGCCGCCCTCGCCATGGTCACCATCGCGGCCCTGATCGACGCGCCCGGCCTCGGCAAGACCGTCATGCAGGCGCTGCAATCCCTTGACGTCGGTACGGCCTTCAACGCGGGCCTCGCCATCGTCGTCATGGCGATCGTCCTCGACCGGGTCACGACCGCGTCCAGCACCCGTGCGGAAAAGGCCCGCAACTCCGACGGCCGCTTCCTCAAGTGGCGCCGCCCGCTGCTGGGTTCGGGCGCGGTGGGCGTCGTAGTGCTGATCTACCTGTCGCACACCTACCTCTGGGCGGCGCAGTTCCCCGGCGACGGCACCACCGGCAGTCATATCGCCAACGCGGCGGACAGCGTGACGACTTGGGTGCAGGACAACCTCTCGGGCCTCACCAACGCCTTCCGCAACGCGATCACCAACGGACTGCTCAACCCGTTCCAGTCGCTGCTCACCGACTCCCCGTGGTGGCTCGTCGGCGCGGTGCTGATCGGGATCGGCGTGGTCGTGGGCGGCTGGCGCTCCGGCGTCACAACTGCCGTCTGCGTAGGCCTTCTTGTCGGAACGGGCGTGTGGTCGGATGCCATGACGACCCTGGCCTCGACGATCGTGGCGACCGTGCTGGTGATGGTGTTCGGCATCGCCTTCGGCGTGTGGATGGGTCGCAGCATGCTGGTCGACCGGCTGCTGCGGCCCACTCTGGACGCGGCGCAGGTCATGCCGCCGTTCGTCTATCTCGTGCCGTTCCTCGCGCTGTTCGGCCCCACCCGCTTCACGGCCATCGTCGCCGCGATCGTCTACGGGGCCCCGGTCGCCATGAAGATCATCGCGGACGGGATCCGGGCGGTGCCCGAGACCACCGTGGAAGCGGCCACCTCCGCCGGGTGCAACACCTGGCAGATCATCACCAAGGTCCAACTGCCGATGTCACGCAGTGCCCTGACGCTCGCGACCAACCAGGGCCTGATCTACGTGCTGTCGATGGTTGTTGTGGGCGGCCTGGTAGGTGCGGGCGCCCTCGGCTACGACGTCGTGGCCGGATTCTCACGCGGGGAGCTGTACGGGAAGGGGCTTGCCGCGGGTCTGGCCATCGTCCTTCTCGGAGTCATGTTCGACCGGATCACTCAGGCCGCGGCGCGCCGCGCCACCGCTTAAGGAGCACGACACCATGGCAAGACACTGGCGAGCCGGCGCGGCCGGCCTGGCCGTCCTCGGCCTCACCCTCACCGCGTGCGGCGGGGCGAAGGTCGAAGACAGCTCCTCCGCGGGCTCGGGAAGCTCGGGCAAGTGCGGCACCTTCAATCTGGCCGTCAACCCGTGGGTGGGCTACGAGGCGGACGCGGCGGTCGTCGCGTACGTCGCGCAGCACCAACTCGGCTGTACGGTCGAGAAGAAGGACCTGAAAGAGGAGATCGCCTGGCAGGGCTTCGGCACCGGCGAGGTCGACGCCGTCCTGGAGAACTGGGGCCACCCCGACCTGGTGAAGAAGTACATCACCCAGCAGAAGACCGCCGTGGACGCCGGCCAGACCGGCAACAAGGGCCTCATCGGCTGGTACGTGCCGCCGTGGCTGGCCAAGGCGCACCCCGACATCCTCGACTACAAGAACCTCAACAAGTACGCGTCGAAGTTCAAGACGTCCGAGTCGGGCGGCAAGGGCCAGCTCCTCGACGGCGACCCGTCGTACGTCACCCACGACGAGGCGCTGGTGACGAACCTGAAGCTGGACTTCAAGGTGGTGTACGCGGGCAGCGAGACGGCGCTCATCCAGGCCTTCCGCACCGCCGAGAAGAACAAGCAGTGGGTGATCGGCTACTTCTACGAGCCGCAGTGGTTCCTGTCCGAGGTGCCGCTCAAGAAGGTCAGCCTGCCCGCGTACAAGACGGGCTGTGACGCCGATGCGGCGAAGGTCGCCTGCGACTATCCCGTCTACAACCTCAACAAGGTCGTCAGCGCGAAGTTCGCCAAGTCGGGCAGCCCCGCCTACAACCTGGTGAAGAACTTCAACTGGACGAACGACGACCAGAACGAGGTCGCCAAGTACATCGCCCAGGACAAGATGACCGACGACGCCGCGGCCAAGAAGTGGGTCGAGGCCAACAAGGACAAGGTCGACGCCTGGATCAAGTAGCGCCGGCGTCCGCCGCTGATGTGGTTGTTCTCCGGCCAAGGCTCCGTGGGTGTATTGCGTGAACTGCCGGAGGACAGCCTATTTCGCCCGCGATTCCTCCCGAATTCCAACATGAAATCCTCACCTGGAGCGTGGCCGCCGGCAAAATAGTCAAGCTGCGGCAAAAATGATTTCCGAGGTCCGGGGTGAAGGCATCTCCCCGGTAAGATCTCGTCCGGAATGACACACGGTTACGACCAAACCCAAATTCATTCGGAAACGGGGAGACATGGGGATTCGCAGATATACGCGGAGCGTTCTGATTGCCGGGATTCTGCTTGGGACATCCATCTTCACTCCAGCCACTCAGGCTGACGCTGCAGCTGGGCAGTACCACTTGAACCTCGGTCAGAAGCTGACCGTCGGGAAGTGCATCGTGTCCACTAAGGGGCAGCGCGGGGCTGTCGCAAAGCTTTGCATGGGCAAGTATGCCAACGCGCTCATCTACTACAAAGGTGTTCTAAAGGATGAGTTCGGACCGAATCACGTGACGTCGGCTCAGCCCAGCGCCTACATCACGCTCGCGTCCGACCACAACGTCAAGATTTATAAGTACTCCGGTGGGCCACTTCTGTTCAACAGCAAGACCGCCGGGAGATTCCCGGCGACCCAGCTGTGGATCGACTCCTGCGCGGCTCTTCCCTACTGGAACGTCGCCCTGGTGAAGCCTGGAAGCTTCAACTGGCCCTGGAAGGGTGAACACTGCGTCGGCTAGTTGTACCCGGCCAGTCGGGTAGGACCGCCGCATTGCTGCGGCGGTCCCCCTCAGAACCGGCCGTGCGGGCTTTCCCCGCAGCTCGGCTCAAGCAAGCCCGAGTGGCTCACAGGCGTGCAGTGCAGGACGAGTGGATGAGACGGAGTTGCACCCCGTCCGACGTTTCGATCCCGCGATAGGTGATCTTCCTGGTGGTGACCGCCTGTCGGGTGCCTCGCAGCCATTGTTCCCACTCGGTGGGGCTGGACGGCGGAGCGTCGGCGTGCAGCAGCGGTCCCCGGCAGATCAGAAACTGCCCGTTCTGCGCCTGGAGCAGGCGCAGGGTGGCACGGTTGATCGGCGGTGGTGGGCTGGTGCGGCGCCGTTCGGCCCAGTAGGTCGCCAGGGCAGGGTCGTCCGGGAACGCCGAGCCGTGGACCGTCTGGTGTCGGACGATCTTCGTCCAGGCGTATTTCAGCAGGTAGGCGCCGCTGTCGCGGTCACCGAACACCCACTGGTCCTGCCGGGACTTGTTGAATGTGCCGTAGTACCGGGTGGTGACCCAGTGCCGGGGCTTGTTCGGGTGCGCGCGGGTCGCCCACTTGTAGGTGAGCTTCCACATGTAGTCGTCCAGCGCGGTGAAGACCTCGCTGGCGACCACGCTCCGGTAGTAGGCCGACCTGCCCCGGATGATCGGGTTGAGTCGTTGCAGCACCGCGGCAGCGTTGGCCCCGTGCGGGGACCGCACCTCGGCGCGCAGCCTGTTCCGGATCCGTCTGATGGCCTCACGGCTGGGCTTGATCAGCAGCTTGCCGTGATAGGGGCGGATGGTGAAGCCGAGAAAGTCGCAGCCTTCTTCGAGGTCGACGACGCGCGTTTTGTCCTCGTTGAAGACCAGTCCCCTCGGCCTCAGCCACTCGGCAAGCCGGGCCTTGACCTGTTCGGCCTGTTCCCGTGAATGGCACAGGGCGACGAGATCGTCGGCGTATCTCACCAGCAGCGGGGAGCCCGGCATGGTGTCACCGGCACGGCGTCCGGTCGGCCGGTACTGGACTCCCGCAGCCGTCTCCATCCCATGCAGGGCGATGTTCAGGAGCACAGGGCTGATCACGCCGCCTTGAGGAGTTCCCTCCTCGGTTGGCGTGAACCGGCCTTCCTCGACCACACCTGCTCGCAGCCACTGCCCGATCCGTTCCCGCGCGGGGAATGTGCCGAGCTGCTGAAGCAGGTGGTCGTGGTCGATTCGGTCGAACGCCGCTGCCAGATCCGCGTCCAGTACCCACCGGCGGCGGGTCTTGCTGCCCTTGGCCGTCCAGTAGATCGCCGCGATGGCGTCCTGACAGCTGCGGCCGGGCCGGAAGCAGTACGACTTCGGCTCGAACCGCGCTTCCCACTCCGGTTCCAGTGCCTGGGAGACGCGGGCTGGCTCGACCCGGTCCAGGATCACGGGAATGCCGAGCGGGCGTCTCCTGCCGCCTGGCTTGGGGATATACACCCGCTTGACGGGCCGGGCTCTGTCCGGGCTGATCCGGTGCTGAACCCGAAGGGCCAGTTCCGCTTTGCCCGAGGCGGTCAGGACGACCTGACCGTCGATCCCGGCCGTCTTGCGTCCTGTGTTGATCTCCGTCACCCGTCGCACGCTGACCAGCGTGCTGGACAGAGAGCGGAGCATCAGTTTCTGCAAGTTGCGGACCCTTTTGAGGTCCCCTGCCTGCGATGCCGTGAAGATTCTCTGCCGCAGTCGCCGTACTGACTCCTCCTGGACCTGCCAGTCGATGGCATCCCAGTCGAGCGGAGTGTCCTCCGGTCCGTTCACCGGGCCGGTGCTGGTCGCGGCCGAGGCGGCAGCGGGTATGACCGTCACGGTGTCCAACTTGCCCTTCGGTTCTGGTTCCTGTTCAACAGCGTTCCTCACAGGCTCACCCGGCCCACGTCAGCACCCTTTCGGGTCGGGCATCCGCCCGTATCCGGCCAGTTATGCGGGACTCGGCGGAGGTGCCGGTGCTGTCCCGGTTTCCTGCTGCCTTTCGGCGGCCGGCGTTGGCTTCTTGGACCGTCCTGCACCCGCTGGGGAGTTGGGCCTTCCTTACGGTCGGCTGACCAGACCAGCAGGTCTGGACCCCAACGGGGTTGTCGCGTTCCGCACGCGTGAGATGCGACCGGGGTGGGCGCCCTCATTACCCCGGGGCGGTGGTGTCCTCCCGGCCGACTCGGAGTCTTCGACCGGCACCCGCCGCTTCTCAGCGGCCAGCCCTGCACCCCGCTCATGCTTCCCATCTGCGAGGCTTGCCATCACGGAGCATCGTTGAGGGTTCAGTGGGCTTCACCCGTCCGGTCTTCCCCTTGCCTGTGACCCCCGGATGGAACGGGAGCCCTTGGGCTTCTCCCCCGAGCTTCGCACCCCGCCATTACCAGCGGGTCCCAGATCGCGCTGCCACGCTAACTCGTTCGCCGCCCAGTGCCGCAAGCCCGTAAGCCGACCATCACACGATCGAGCTAAACGTCCCTGCGTGCTGAGTTCTTGACACCCCTCCCCGAGGCGGGCACATTGAGTTGCGCAACCTGCAGCACGTTGCGCAGAAAGCAACTCAACGGTTTTGAATTTCGGAGGTGCGGCGATGGCGGGACCCCGAGTGGTCATCATCGGAGCGGGCGTCGTGGGGGCGGCGCTCGCGGACGAGATCTCCGCGCGAGGCTGGACCGAAGTGACCGTGGTCGACCAGGGCCCGCTGCCCGCCACCGGCGGCTCGTCCTCGCACGCACCAGGGCTGGTCTTCCAGACCAACTCCTCGAAGACGATGACCGAGTTGGCCCGCTACACGGTCGAGAAGTTCTGCTCCCTCGACGTCGACGGCAAGCCCTGCTTCCTCCAGGTCGGCGGTCTCGAAGTCGCCACCACCCCCGAACGCGTCGCCGAACTCCACCGCCGCCACGGCTGGATCACCGCCTGGGGCATCGAGGCCCGCCTGCTGAGCGCCGAGGAGTGCGTCGAGCACCACCCGCTGGTGAACCCCGACCGGGTCCTCGGCGGCCTCCTGGTCCCCACCGACGGCCTCGCGAAAGCCGTCCTCGCCGTCGAGGCGCAGATCCGCCGGGCCACGGAGCGCGGCGTGACCTTCCTCGCCCGCCACGAAGTCCTGGACGTCCAGCAGACCGACGGCCGCGTCACCGGCGTCCTCACCGACCAGGGCGAGATCCCCGCCGACATCGTCGTGTGCTGCGCCGGCATCTGGGGCCCGAAGATCGCCCGCATGGTCGGCATGAACCTCCCGCTGACCCCGCTCGGCCACCAACTCGCCTGGACCGGACCGGTACCCGCCCTCGCCGGCCAGACCGAGGAGGCCGTCCGCCCGATCCTGCGCCACCAGGACGCCGACCTCTACTACCGCGACCGCTTCGACGCCATCGGCATCGGCTACTACGGCCACCGCCCCATGCCGATCTCGGCCGACGACATCCTCGCGGTCGGCGAGGCCGACGACATGCCCTCCGTCCTCAAGTTCACGGAGGACGACTTCGCGCCCGCCTGGACGGAAACGCAGTCCCTGCTCCCCGCGACGAAGGACGCGAAGGTCGAGGAGGGCATCAACGGCCTGTTCTCCTTCACCACCGACAACTTCCCCCTCCTCGGGGAGAGTTCGGACGTCAAGGGCTTCTGGGTCGCCGAGGCGGTCTGGGTCACGCACTCGGCGGGCGTCGGCCGAGCGATGGCCGAGTGGCTGGTCGACGGCCACTGCTCGTCCTTCGACCTCCACGAGTGCGACGTCAACCGCTTCGAACAGCACCAACTCGCCCCCGAATACGTCCTGGCCCGCGACTGCCAGAACTTCGTAGAGGTCTACGACATCCTTCACCCCCTGCAACCGTCCGGGAAGCCGCGCCCGATCCGCACCAGCCCCTTCCACACCCGCCAGCAGGAACACGGCGCGGTCTTCCTGGAGGCCAACGGCTGGGAACGCCCCCAGTGGTACGAGGCCAACTCGGCCCTGCTGGAAGGCCGTTCGATCCCCACCCCCAACGACTGGGCGGCGCAGTACTGGTCGCCCATCGTCGGCGCCGAGGCGCAGGCCACCCGCGAGACGGTCGCGATGTACGACATGACGGCCCTCAAACGCCTGGAGGTCACCGGCCCCGGCGCCGCCGACTTCCTGGAGGGCCTGGTCACCGGCAAGGTCGCCAAGTCGGTCGGCTCGGTGACGTACACCCTCCTGCTGGACGAGGACGGCGGCATCCGCAGCGACATCACCGTCGCCCGCCTGGCCCGCGACCGCTTCCAGGTCGGCGCCAACGGCAACCTCGACCTCGACTGGTTCACCCGCCACCTCCCGGCCGACGGCACGGTCCAGGTCCGAGACATCACCCCCGGCACCTGCTGCATAGGCCTGTGGGGCCCACTGGCCCGCAAGGTCCTCCAGCCCCTGACCGACGAGGACTTCACGAACGAAGGTCTCAAATACTTCCGCGCCAAAAAGGCCTACATCGGCACGGTCCCGGTAACGGCCATGCGCCTGTCGTACGTCGGCGAACTCGGCTGGGAGCTGTACACCACGGCCGACCAGGGCCAGAAACTCTGGGACACCCTCTGGCAGGCAGCGCAACCGCTGGGCGGTGTCATCGCGGGCCGGGGCGCCTTCAACAGCCTCCGCCTGGAGAAGGGTTACCGCTCCTTCGGCACCGACATGACCTACGAGCACGACCCGTACGAGGCCGGCGTCGGCTTCGCCGTCAAACTCGACAAGGGCGACTTCATCGGCAAGGCGGCACTGGAACGCCGAAAGACCGACGTACAACGGCAGTTGACCTGCCTCACCATCGACGACCCGCACGCGGTCGTCATGGGCAAGGAACCGGTCTACGACGGCGAGCGCGCCGTCGGCTACGTCACCAGCGCCGCCTACGGCTACACGATCGGCAAGGGCATCGCCTACGCCTGGCTCCCGGCCGAACTCGCCACCCCCGGCACCCAGTTGCACATCGGCTACTTCGACCAGCGCGTCGAGGCGGTCGTGGCGGCGGAGCCACTGTTCGACCCGACGATGTCCCGTCTCCGTGGCTGACCGGAAGGACACGAACGCCGTATGAACGCGCTCAACACCCCCTTGGCCGAACTGGATCCCGAGGTCCACGCCGCGCTCCGCGCCGAACTGCACCGCCAGCAGTCCACGTTGGAGATGATCGCCTCCGAGAACTTCGCACCCTCTGCCGTACTGGAGGCGCAGGGCTCGGTCCTCACCAACAAGTACGCGGAGGGCTACCCGGGCCGTCGCTACTACGGCGGCTGCGAACACGTCGATGT
This sequence comes from Streptomyces prunicolor, assembly GCF_045162825.1. Classification (NCBI taxonomy): domain Bacteria; kingdom Bacillati; phylum Actinomycetota; class Actinomycetes; order Kitasatosporales; family Streptomycetaceae; genus Streptomyces; species Streptomyces prunicolor. Next base: position 9,599,603 of record NZ_CP108676.1, read on the forward strand.
CACCGAGAGGTTGGCGATCGAGCGGGTCAAGTCCCTGTTCGGCGCGGGCTTCGCGAACGTCCAGCCGCACTCGGGCGCGCAGGCCAACACGGCGGTGTTCTTCGCCCTGTTGAAGCCCGGCGACACGATCCTCGGCCTGGACCTCGCCCACGGCGGACACCTCACCCACGGCATGCGCCTCAACTACAGCGGCAAGATGCTGAACGTGGTGCCGTACCACGTGGGCGAGACGGACAACCTGGTCGACATGGACGAGGTGGAACGTCTCGCGAAGGAGCACGGCCCCAAGATGATCATCGCGGGATGGTCGGCGTATCCACGGCAGTTGGACTTCGCGGCGTTCCGGCGGATCGCCGACGAGGTGGGCGCGCTGCTGATGGTCGACATGGCGCACTTCGCGGGCCTGGTTGCCGCAGGCCTGCACCCCAACCCCGTCCCGCACGCACACGTGACCACGACGACAACCCACAAAACCCTCGGCGGCCCACGCGGCGGAGTCATCCTCACCAACGAGGCGGACCTCGCCAAGAAGATCAACTCGGCGGTGTTTCCCGGCATGCAGGGCGGCCCGCTGGAGCACGTCATCGCCGCGAAGGCGGTGTCGTTCAAGGTCGCGGCGTCTCCGGAGTTCGCCGAACGCCAGGCCCGCACACTCGCCGGCTCCCGCATCCTCGCGGAGCGCCTCACCCGAGCCGACGTGGCCGCGACCGGCGTGAGGGTCCTGACCGGCGGCACGGACGTGCACCTGGTCCTGGTAGACCTGCGCGACTCCGAACTCGACGGCAGGCAGGCGGAAGACCTCCTCCACGAGATCGGCATCACGGTCAACCGCAACGCCGTGCCGTTCGACCCGCGCCCGCCCATGGTCACATCGGGCCTGCGCATCGGCACCCCGGCGCTGGCCACGCGAGGCTTCACGGAGGAGGACTTCGCCGAGGTCTCCGACGTGATCGCGCTGGCCCTCCAACCGGCCCCGGACACAGAGGACTTGCGCGCCCGCACGGAGGCGCTGGCCGCGAAGCACCCGCTCTACCCGTACCTGTCCGAGGAGGGCGACCCCCGATGACCCCGCGCACCCCCGGCGCCGACCTCCCCGAACACCCCGACTGGCTCTGGCGCACACCCGAGCCGAAACGCTCGTACGACGTCGTCATCGTGGGCGGCGGCGGCCACGGCCTCGCCACTGCCCACTACTTGGCGAAGAACCACGGCATCACCAACGTTGCGGTGTTGGAGAAGGGTTGGCTGGCGGGCGGCAACATGGCCCGCAACACCACGATCATCCGCTCCAACTACCTGTGGGACGAGAGCACGGGCATCTACGAACACGCCCTCAAACTCTGGGAGGGACTGGAGGAGGAACTCGACTACCCGATCCTCTTCTCCCAGCGCGGAGTCCTCAACCTCGCCCACAGCCTCCAGGACGTCCGGGACAGCGTGCGCCGAGTAGAGGCGAACCGCCTCAACGGGGTGGACGCCGAATGGCTCGACGAACGGCAGGTCAAGGAGGTCTGCCCGATCGTCAACACCTCACCGGACGTGCGGTATCCGGTGATGGGAGCCACCTATCAACCCCGCGCGGGCATCGCCAAACACGACCACGTGGCCTGGGGCCTGGCCCGTTCCGCCGACGCGGCAGGCATCGACCTCATCCAGAACTGCGAGGTGACAGGCCTCGACATAGTCGACGGCAGGGTGGTGGGCGTACAGACCACGCAGGGCCCGATATCGGCGGGCAAGGTAGCCCTGTGCTCGGCGGGTCACACGTCAGTCCTGGCAGCCATGGCGGGCATCCAACTCCCTCTCCAGAGCCACCCGTTGCAAGCACTGGTCTCGGAACTCCTGGAACCGGTCCACCCCACGGTGGTCATGTCGAACGCGGTCCACGTGTACGTGAGCCAGGCGCACAAGGGCGAGTTGGTGATGGGCGCGGGCATCGACTCGTACAACTCCTACACCCAGCGCGGCGCGTTCCACATCATCGAGGAACAGATGGCGGCGGCGCTGGAACTGTTCCCGGTCTTCGCCCGCGCGCACGTCCTGCGCACGTGGGGCGGAATCGTGGACGTAACCCCGGACGCGTCACCGATCGTAGGCCTCACTCCGGTGGACAACCTGTACCTCAACTGCGGCTGGGGAACAGGCGGTTTCAAGGCCACCCCGGGTGTCGGCTGGGTCTACGCCCACACGATCGCCCACGACACCCCTCACCACCTCAACGCCCCCTTCTCGCTCGACCGTTTCACCACCGGCGCGCTCGTCGACGAGCACGGCGCCGCCGCGGTGGCCCACTAGGGAGCCCAACGATGCTGCTGATCCCCTGCCCCTGGTGCGGGCCCCGCGACGAAGCCGAGTTCCACTACGGCGGCCAGGCCCACGTCGTCTACCCGGAGACCCCGGCCGACCTGACCGACGAGGAGTGGGCCCGCTACCTGTTCTTCCGCGACAACCCCAAGGGCCCGTTCGCGGAACGGTGGAACCATGGGGCGGGGTGCCGCCGGTGGTTCAACGCGGTGCGAGACACGGCGACGAACGAGATTCTGGGGGTGTATCGGGCGGGGGAGGAGCGGCCAACGGTGAGTGGGCTGGGGGCGGTTGCCGACTCGACGGTGCCTTCTCAGCCCCGTCCGGTCGCCTCTGTCCTTCCGGTCACTATTCGGCGCGGGCCCGCAATCTCAGCCCGTCCGGCGTCTGAGGACGAGGCTCTTTCGGGGCCGACGGGGGTCCAGGGGGCGGAGCCCCCTGGGAACGGGGTCGAAGGGGCAGCGCCCCTGGAGGATGGGACGGGTAGGGGCGGCGGGGGCGAAGAAACCCATCCGTTCCGCCACCCCACCCACGGCCGAATCCACCGAGACACCCCCCTCACCTTCACCTTCGACGGCACCGCATACCAGGGCTACAAAGGCGACACCCTCGCCTCCGCCCTCCTCGCCAACGGCATCATCCAAACCGGCACCAGCATCAAACTCGGCCGCCCCCGAGGCATCTTCACGGCAGGCGTCGAAGAACCGAACGCGGTCATCCAGATCGAGGCCCCTTTCCCCGAGCCGATGCTCCCCGCGACAACGATCGAGCTGTACGACGGCCTGGTCGCGACCAGCCTCCCCGGCCAGGGCCGCCTCGCCACGGAACCGGACCCCGCCCGCTACGACGCGGTCCACGCCCACTGCGACCTACTCGTGGTCGGCGCAGGCCCAGCCGGCCTCGCAGCCGCCGCAGCCGCAGCCCGCACCGGAGCCCGAGTAATCCTCGCCGACGACCGCCCCGAACTGGGCGGCACCCTCCTGGACACAGCCCAACTCCTCGACTGGGTAGCGGAGTTGAAGGAGGGGCTGGCCACCGCACCCGACGTCCGCGTACTGACCCGCACCACCGTCTTCGGCCACTACGACGACAACCACCTCCTAGCCGTGGAGCGCCGCACCAACCACCTCGGCGCAGCAGCCCCCACCCATGTCTCCCGAGAACGCGTCTGGCGCATCCGAGCCCGCCGAGTAGTCCTGGCAACCGGCGCCCACGAACGCTCACTTGCCTTCGCGGACAACGACCGCCCGGGCGTGATGCTCGCCGCCTCGGCCCGCGCGTACGTCAACCGCCACGGCGTCCTCCCCGGCCGCCGAGCCGTCGTCTTCACCACCAACGACAGTGCGTACGCAGCCGCGTTGGACCTGGCGGCGGCAGGCGTGAAGGTCGAGGCGATCGTGGACACCCGCCCGTCCGGGCCGGAGGAGTGGGCGAGCCGAGCCCGAGAGGCAGGCATCGAGGTACTGACCGGACACGCGGTCGTAGGCACCGAGGGCACCCCACGCCTGACCGCCGTAACGGTCGCTCCATATGGCGAAACCACAAACAAGCCAAGGCAGTTCACCGCCGACCTCCTCCTGGTCTCCGGCGGCTGGAACCCCGTCGCCCACCTCTTCAGCCAGGCAGGCGGCAAACTCCGCTACGACGAGACCCTCGGCTCCTTCGTCCCGGACACCTGCCGCCAGCTGGTCGAGGTCGCGGGCAGCGCGAACGGCGTCCTCGACCTGGCCGGAGTCCTCGCGCAGGGCGCGGCCGCAGGCGCCCGAGCGATCGAGGCCGAGGGCTACACGGCCGAGACCCCTCACCTGCCCTACGTGCCCACCGAACCCCACACCCCCGCCATGCAGGTCTTCCTCGTCCCCGGTCACACCGACGCCCCCCGCTTCGTGGACCTCCAACGAGACGTCACCGTCGCCGACTTGACCCGAGCCACCACCGCCGGCCTCAACTCGGTCGAACACACCAAGCGCTACACGACGGCCGGTACGGCCAACGACCAGGGCAAGACCTCGGGCATCCTGGCCAGTGGCGTGGTCGCCGAACTCCTGGGCGTGGACGTGTCGTTGCTAGGCACAACAACATTCCGCCCGCCCTACACGCCCGTCTCCTTCGCCACCCTCGCCGGCCGCGACCGGGGCGCGCTGCACGACCCGATCCGTACGACCGCGCTGCACGACTGGCACGTCATGCAGGGCGCGTTGTTCGAGAACGTCGGCCAGTGGAAGCGGCCTTGGTACTACCCGCAGGACGGCGAGGACATGGAGACCGCCGTGCTGCGCGAGTGCGCGGCGGCCCGCGAGGGCGTGGCCTTCATGGACGGTTCCACCCTCGGCAAGATCGACGTACAGGGCCCGGACGCGCCGGTCTTCCTCGACCGGCTCTACACCAACATGATGAGCAACTTGAAGGTCGGCATGATCCGTTACGGCGTCATGTGCCGCCCGGACGGCATGGTCTTCGACGACGGCACGGCCATCCGCCTCGCCCCGGACCGCTACCTGGTCACCACGACCACGGGCAACGCCGCCGCCGTACTGGACTGGATGGAGGAGTGGCACCAGACCGAGTGGCCCGAACTCCGCGTCCACTGCGCCTCGGTGACCGAACAGTGGGCCACCGTCGCCCTGGTCGGCCCCCGCTCCCGCGAGGTGCTCGGCTCACTCGCACCCCAACTCGCCGTCGGCAACGACGACTTCCCGTTCATGGCCTGGCGCGACACGACCGTCGCCGGCATCGAGGCGAGGGTGTGCCGGATCAGCTTCTCCGGCGAACTCGCCTACGAGATCAACGTGTCACCGTGGGAGGCCCTCGCCCTGTGGGAGGCGCTGTACGAGGCCGGTGCCCCCTTCGGCATCACCCCGTACGGCACCGAGACCATGCACGTCCTGCGCGCAGAGAAGGGCTACCCGATCATCGGCCAGGACACCGACGGCACCGTAACTCCCCAGGATCTCGGCATGAGTTGGGTGGTCTCGAAGAAGAAACCCGACTTCATCGGCAAGCGCTCCTACGCCCGCGCCGACGCCGTCCGCCCCGACCGCAAACACCTCGTCGGCCTGCTCCCCGAGGACCCCGCAGCCTTTCTCCCCGAGGGCACCCAGCTCATCGCGGACAGCGTGCTCCCGGCCCCGCCCGTCCCGATGCTCGGCCACGTCACCTCCAGCTACCGCAGCGCCGCCCTCGGCCGCACCTTCGCCCTCGCCCTCATCAAGGGCGGCCGCGACCGCATCGGCGAGCGCCTGTACGCCCCCGTGGGCGACCGGTTGATCCCGGTGACGGTCGCAAGCCCTGTCCTCTACGACCCCGAGGGAGCCCGCCGCGATGGCTGACACCGCCGTTTCCGTCCCGCGCCGCAGCCCCCTCGCGGGTGCCGCCGACCGGCTGGCCGCCGTGACCCGTACCTCCGGCGGCACGGTCAGGCTGGCCGAACTCCCCTTCCTGGCCCAGGTGAACCTCCGGCTCGACGCGAAGGGAGCGGCGGCGGACGCCGTAGGACTCGCGCTCGGCCTTTCCCTGCCCCTGGAGCCCAACACGGTTGTACGGGCAGAGGAGTTGACCGTGCTGTGGCTCGGTCCGGACGAGTGGCTCGTGGTGGGGCCGCCGGACACCCAGCGGGACGTGGAGCACCGGATCCGGGCGGCAGCCGGGGACGAACACATCGCCGTCACCGATGTCTCCGCCCAGCGCACCACCCTCCTCGTCTCCGGCGCCCGCGCCCCCGAACTGCTGGCCCACGGCTGCCCGTTGGACCTGCACCCGCGCGCCTTCGGCCCCGGACGCTGCGCCCAGACCACCCTGGCCCGCGCCCAGGTAGTCCTGGTCGCCCGGGACGAACCCGGCGCCGGATTCTGGGTGTTGGTCCGTTCTTCCTTCGCCGGGTATCTGACGGACTGGCTGCTGGACGCGGCGGCGGAGTACGTGCAGGAGTCCTGAACAGACCCGCAGTGGCTTGGGCGGCAGCGGGCGAAAGCTAACGTTGCGGCCTGCGTCGGCTGCGGGCCTGGTCAGCGATATCAAGCCGAGTCTTCGACGAAATTGTCAACAATAGAGTCGACGCTATTGCCTGCGGATTAACGGACAGCTACGTTCCTCGCCGTGCCTGCACGACCCCGATCCGGCGATCGAACGGAGTACCCAGCATGCCCAAGCTGTTCAGATGGTGTCGGTGGAATTCGGCCACCTTCATGGCCACCCTCGCCGCAGCCGTCGCGCTGGTCACCGGTGCGGGCGTGGCACTGGCCAACAGTGCGACCGGCAGCGCGCAGGCCGCCAACTCGGCCTCGGCGAACGGTGTTTCGGCGAGCACCACGACCTCGGGCATCGCACCGGCCATCTCGTGTTCCGCCGTCGCGCAACTGGACCTGGCGAGCGCCGTTCCCGGCGTCCCCTTCGAGATCACCTCGGCCACCGAACTCGCCGCGAGCGCCAACACCCTTGGAAACTGGGCGGCTTGTGACGTCAAGGGCGTGATCGCCCCCCAACTCCACTTCGAGATCAAGCTCCCCGAGACCGGCTGGCAGGCCAACTACCTCCAGGTCGGCTGCGGCGGCCTCTGCGGCAACGTCAACGTGACCAGCGCCCCTGCCTCGACCGGCTGCGTCCCGCTGACCACCGGCGCGTTCGCCGTCGCCTCCAGCGACGAGGGCCACTACCAGGGCGGCGGCCTCTTCTCCACCGACCCGACCCTGCGCGCCGACTTCGGCTACAAGTCCGACCACGAACTGGTCCAGGCGGCCAAGGCCGTCATCAAGCAGTACTACGGCCAGCCGGCCACCCACTCCTACTTCGACGGCTGCTCCCAGGGCGGCCACCAGGCACTCACCGAGGCCCAGCGCTACCCGACCGACTTCGACGGCATCATCGCCGGCGCCCCGGCCAACAACTTCACCGCGCTGAACACCTTCTCGCACGCCTGGACCGCCCAGTCCGTGTACCTGAACGGCGGCCCGGCGACCATCACCAACGCGGACCTCGCGGACCTCCACAAGGCTGTGCTGAAGGGCTGCGACGCCCCTGCCGACGGCATCATCGCCGACCCGCTGAGCTGCACCTGGGACCCCGGCACCATCCAGTGCAAGACGGGCCAGACCTCGGCGTCCGACGCGTACTGCCTGACCGCCGACCAGGTCACCACCCTGCGCCGCATCTACGCCGGACCGACCGACGAACACGGCCAACTCCTCTACCCCGGCTACCAGTTGCGCGGCTCCGAGCTGAACTGGGCCGGAATCATCACCCCGGCCACCGCCACCGGCGCCAGCGGCGACATCAGCTTCGTGCGGGAAACCCTGCGCTACCAGATCTTCGACAGCCCGCAGCCGACGCTCACGTACAAGGACATCAAGTTCACGGCCGCCTACTACAAGAAGGTCATGCGGCTGGGCGAGGGCATGTATGACGCCACCGACCCCGACCTCACCGCGTTCAAGAAGGCCGGCGGCAAGCTGATCCTCTGGCACGGCCTGGGCGACCAGCACATTCCCGCCGTAGGAACGATGGCCTACTACAAGGCAGTTGAGAAGGTCGTGGGCGGCGAGGCGGCCACCAAGACGTTCGCCCGCCTCTTCCTGCTCCCCGGCGTCGCGCACTGCGGCGGCGGCCAGGGCCCGAACACCTTCGACGCGCTGACCGCGATCACCGACTGGGTCACCAAGGGCGATGCCCCGGCGAGCCTGACGACCAAGTCGGTCGACAGCAGTGGCAACACCACCGCCTCCCGCCCGGTCTACCCCTTCCCGTACTACGCCAAGAACACCACGGGCGGCCCGGCCACCGACGCGAGCAGCTACACCCCCGTCAAGTCCACCGCCGAAGCCTCCCTCAAGCTCGACTGGCTCGGCTCCTTCCGCTCCGGCTACGAGACGGTCGGCAACTGGGTGGGCGGCAAGTGGGTCGTCACCAAGGGCGAGAACTGACCGTAAATGGAAGCTAGTTGAGGTGTCGCGGCTCCTGGATCACGCCGGGGGCCGCGATGTCGTCTACGCCGTACCGTCGCGCAGAACGCCGGTGATGACGGTGTTCGCCACGCGGTGATAGGCCTCGGTCTCGGGTGCGGTGCCCGGCTGTCCGGCGGCCAGCAGGTGTCCGGCGCCGATCAGGGTGCGGGCGAGCGTGTCGATGTCCGCGTCCGGGGTGATGCGGCCGAGCTCGCGTTCCGTCGTGAGGTACGAGACGAACATGGCGGTGGCTTCCGTCAGCAGGGGGATCCCGGCAGGCGTGGTGGGGCGCAGCCGGGCGCGCAGGGCGTCCCGGGAGATGACCAGGCCGACGATCGCCACCGCGACCGGACCGAACAGGTCCGCCAACGCACCGGTGAGGTTGCCGGCGACGGTGCCCGTCCCGGCGGCGTCGCGCAGCGCGGCGGACTGGGCGTCGAGCCGCCCGATACGGTCCAGGACGAGTTCGGCGAGGAAGGCGTCGAAGTCGGTGAAGTGCCGGTGCAGGACCGCGGGCGGTCCCGGCGACGCGACGACCCTGCTCAACGTCGCCGTCTACACCCAGTACGGGCAGAGCTTCTTCGGTACGGCGAGCGCGCTGGGCTTCGTCGTCACGCTGATGGTGATCGTCACGGCGGTCCCGCTGATGAGCTGGCTGCGCCGGCGGGAGGTGCCGATGTGAGCGCGATCGCCGTACGAACACGGGGAGTTGCCCGGTACGTCGGGCTCACCCTCTTCGCGATCCCCTGGATCCTCGTCCCGTTCTGGCTGCTGATCGTCAACTCCCTCAATACGGAGGGCGATGCGAGCGTCCTGTCGATGAGCTGGCCCAAGCACTGGAGCGCCGGGGCGAATTACCACACGGTGATCGACAAGGGTTCGTACCTCACCGGTCTGCGCAACAGCGCGCTGCTGGCCGTACCGACGATCCTCGCCGTGCTGCTGCTCGGCTCCATGGCGGCCTGGGCGTACGCCCGTTCCGACTCGCGGACGCTGCGGTTCGCGTACTACACGTCCGCGCTGTCGATCGTGCTTCCCCCGGCGATCATCCCGACGATCTACGTCCTCACCCAGCTCGGCCTCAACGGATCGCGTCTCGGTTATCTGCTGGTGATCGCCGGCACCCGGCTCGGTGTGGTGATCTTCCTCGCGACCGGGTTCGTCCGCACCCTTCCGCACGACTTCGAGGAGGCCGCGCAGTTGGACGGGGCGAACAGATGGCAGATCTACTGGCGGATCGTGCTGCCCGTGCTCACCCCGGTGCTCTTCACCGGCGCGGTCATGCTGATCATCTCGGTCTGGAACGATTTCTACTTCGCCCTGTTCCTGCTGCGCGGCTCCCAAGCGGCCACGCTGCCGCTGACGTTGTACTCCTTCGCCTCCTCGTCCACGCACGGTGTCAGCCGGAACCTGGTGTTCGCCCATGTGGTGCTGACCAGCCTGCCGCTCGTCCTCGTCCACCTCGTCCTGCAGCGCCGCGTCCTCGCGGGCCTCACGGAGGGAGGTGTCACGGGCTGAGTGCCCCGGTCAGGACACACAACCCACGTGCGCCAGCGCCTGCTTGAGCAACACCCCGTGCCCGCCCGGCATTTCGCTGCGCAGCGCCTCCGAGGCAGCCTCCTCGGGGCTGAACCAGACCAGGTCGAGAGCGTCCTGCCTGGGCCGGCAGTCGCCGGTGACCGGCACGACGTAGGCGAGGGACACCGCGTGCTGGCGGGGGTCGTGGTACGGCGTGACGCCGTGCGTCGGGAAGTACTCGGCGACGGTGAACGGCTGCAGCGAGGTCGGGATCCGGGGCAGCGCGACCGGGCCGAGGTCCTTCTCCAGATTGCGCAGGAGGGCGTCGCGGACCCGTTCGTGGTGCAGTACGCGGCCGGAGACGAGGGTGCGGTTGACGGTGCCGTCGGGGCCGATGCGCAGCAGCAGTCCGATGCTGGTCACCTCCCCGTTGTCGTCGACGCGGACGGGCACCGCTTCGACGTAGAGGATCGGCATGCGGGCGCGTGCCTGTTCGAGGTCGTCGGCGGACAGCCAACCGGGCGTGGTATCGGTCATGTCAGACATTGCTTGATCATACTTTCAGTGTCCGTCGGATAGCCGGTAGACCCGGCGGGCATTGTCGGCCCCCGCCCAGCGTGCCAGCCGCAGCGCGTCGGGCAGGCCCAGTTCGTCGGCGTCCACCCGCTCCTGGAGCAGATCCCCCAGTCCCCGGCGGAACGCCAGTGCTCCGAGCCCATAGAACTCCGAAAGACCATAGGCGTCAGAGCTGTACAGCAGTTTGCGGAACGGTGTGATCTCCATCGCCTCCGCCAGCACCGCACGCGCCCGGACCGGTCCAACATGGTGCAGGGTGAGCCCCACGTCCAGGTACACCTGTTCGAAGACGGTCGCCAGGTATCCGGCCTGACGCTGATACGGCCAGCAGTGCAGAAGCAGCACCGGGATCGTCCCGGCGGTCAGATGCAGCCAGTCCGTGAGCAGGGCGGGATCCGTGCGGTGCAGCCGGATGTCGTTGTCGCCGAACCCCGTGTGGAGCTGGAGCGGCAGCCCCAGGTCGACCGCGGTCCACAGCAACTCCCGCACCAGCACCGGGTCTTCGAGCCGCCCACCACGCGCCAGCCAGTCGCGCGCAGCCCGGGTGACCTCCGCCGCCGACGGCCTCACCGGATCGAGATCGAACCCGGTCCGATACGCGGCCACCGACTTCACCCCCACCACCCCCGGCCGCCCCACCGCGTCAAGGGCGGCGGCCCGAAAAGCGTCGGTATACCCGTCCGGCTCGACACCCCGCCCGGCCACGGACTCCGCTACGGCTTCGAGCCGTACGACCTCATGCGCTACGGCGCCCGCAGCCTCGGCGAGTTCAGCGGGTGAGGTGATGTCGTGGGGCGCGAACCCCGTGTCGACGCAGAAGACGCCGGTGCCCGCGGCGGCCAGGAAACGCCGGTTCACCTCGTGTGGCCCCAACTCCGCGCGCCGGGCGAGGTATTCGTCGGCGGGCGCGTGCCGCTCCAGGTCCAACACCGGTGCGCAGTAACGGCGTACGGCGATCCCGACCGGACTGTCGAACGGGGAGATCCCGCTGCCGGGCCAGACGTCCCCCTCGGTGAGCAGCGACGCGAAGGCCGCCCGGTCGAGGTCTTCGGTGACGACTCCATGGCAGTGGTGATCCACCAGCTCCAGCGCGGCGAGCGCCTCGTGGACCGGTCCACTGGCCATCGTCAGTACTTCCAGCGGTACACGGCAGCCACTTGCTCGTCGTCCAGCTCCGCCACGGCCGCGATCTCGCCCTCTCGTACGGCGATCACCGCGTCGGCGAGGACCGGTCCAAGCGCGGCCCGCAGCTGCGCGTCCTTGCGGAACTCCGCGACGGACTCGGCGAGGGAGGTCGGCAGTCGTCGTACACCCCGGGTCTCGGCCTCCGCGGCGCCCAGATGCGCGGGGTCTCCGGTGGTCTCCTCGGGCAGGGCGGCGGATGACGTCAGGCCGTCGAGGCCCGCGGCGATCAGGCTGCCGAGGGCGAGGTACGGGTTGGCGGCCAGGTCGACCGGCTTGACCTCCAGGTTCGCGGCCTGGGCGCGTTGGCCCGCCGTGCCGGTGACGACGCGTACCGCCGCCTCGCGGGTCTCGCGGCCCCAGGCGGTGAACACCCCGGCCCACTGGGAGGGTTGGAGGCGGAAGTAGCTGGCCGGGCTGGGTGCCGTGACGGCGGTGAGGGCCGGGAGGTGGGCGAGGACGCCGGCCGCGAACGACTCGGCGTCGGCCGTCATGCCGTAGCGGCGGTCGCCCCCGGCATGCAGGTTCGCGCTCTCGCGCCAGGCGGAGAGGTGGATGTGGCCGCCGTTGCCGACGCCCTGGGCGAAGACGGCCGGTGCGAACGAGGCGCGCAGGCCGTGCCGCCCGGACACCGCGCGGATCGTCTGCCGTACCAGGACACTGCGGTCGGCCGCCGCGACCGGGTCGAGCGCGCCGATCGACAGCTCGAACTGCCCGGCCGCGTACTCGGGATGGAACTGGTCCACGTCCACGCCCTGAGCCGCCAGGGCGGAGAGCAACTCGGCGCCGTAGTCGCCCAGTTCGATCTGGCGGGTCGCGCTGTAGGCCGGACCCGAGGTAGCGGGGACGAACGCGTCGTCCGGTGCCGTGGCCAGGCCGAGCGCCCACTCGATCTCGATGCCCGCCCGGAAGGTGAGCCCGTGCAGCCGCTGCGCGTCAACGACCGTACGGCGCAGGAAGGTTCGGCTGCAGCCGGGGTGGCGCTCGCCCTCCTGGGTGATGCGGTCGACCGGGGCCCAGGCCCAGCCGGGCTGTCCGGACAGGATGGCCAGGTGGTCGAGGTCGGGGAAGAGGCGCAGATCGCCGTCCGGGGAGCCGAGGACGTCGGTGGTGACGATGGAGTCGTTCGCGAGGAACGTGTCGAAGACCGGGGACATGCCGACGCCCCAGGCCGCCGCCGAGGCGAGTTTCGCGGTCGGGACCGTCTTCACCCGGCCCACGCCCGCGGTGTCGACGTAGGCCAGGACGATCCCGTGCACACCCCGCCCGGTCAACTCCGCGGCCAGCGCGGTGGCGCGCTCGACCTCGCCGGGACGGCCGCCGGGCAGGGGGTCGGCAAGGGTGGTCATACGTCCTCCACGGTCGCGTCCTGGACGGTCGGCGTCTCCGTGTCAGGGTTTCACGGCCACCGCGCCGAACTGCGGTACCACGGCGGGGGAGTCGGAGTCCGGGCGCCATCGTGAGCACGGCACCAGGCCCGGGTCGAGGAGGTCGAGGCCCTCGAAGAACGCGGCGACGTCCTCGCGGCTGCGGGCGGTGATCGGGGGAGTGGCGTTCTCGTTCCAGAACTCCATGGCCGGGATGTTGCCCTCGCCACCGAGGTCGGCGTCGAAGGTGGGGTGCGTGAGGACCAGGAAACTGCCCGACGGGACCGAGGCCATGACCTGGCGCACGGCTTGGCGGGCCTCCTCGGTGTCGAGGATGAAGTTCAGGATGCCCAGCATCATCACCGCGACGGGCCGGTCGAAGTCCAGGGTGTCGGCGGCCCGTTGGACGATCGCCGCCGGATCGTGCACGTCCGCGTCGATGTAGTCGGTGACGCCCTCGGGGGTGCTCGTCAGCAGAGTGCGGGCGTGGATCAGCACCAGGGGATCGTTGTCGACGTACACGATGCGCGCGTCCGGTGCGACGCGCTGCGCGATCTCGTGCGTGTTGTCGACCGTCGGCAGCCCGGTACCGATGTCGAGGAACTGCCGTACCCCGCGCTCGGTGGCGAGGAAACGGACCGCGCGGCCGAGGAAGTCCCGGTCCGCGCGCGCCACTTCACGGATCACCGGGAACATGCCGGCGACGTGCTCGCCGACCCGCTGGTCGATCTCGTAGTTGTCCTTGCCGCCGATCCAGTAGTTCCACACGCGCGCGTTGTGCGCCACACCGGTGTTGAGCCGGGTCGGTCCCTCTGCCGGGGTGTCGCTGTCACTCACGTCTTGGCTCCTTGTCGCCCGTCTGACTGGTCAACTCCATTGTGCCGCCAGGTGATCACCCGGCCCAAGGGGTTGCGACGATCGGGGCGCACGTTCTTCGGGGGCGGTGAACTGTTCAGTCCAGGTTGCCGGGTTGGGCGGGCGGCGTGCGTCCGGCCTGGACGTCCTTCAGTCGCGTGGTGCCGTTCTGGACGGCGGCCTTCGTCGTGTCGGACTCCGTGCCGTCGAGACCGCCGGACGTGACGGTGATCGCGTCGGTGCCGACCCGGACGACCGCCAACTGCGCGGTGAGTATGGTGGGTTCGCTGCCGCTCGTGCCGGTGACGGTGACCTGGAGACCCTGCTGGGCGTCGCCCACCGAGGGCACCGAGTCCTCGACGACCTGGACCGTCCGATGGCCGCCCTTGGAGTCGGTCGCGGTGAACTGGTCGCACTTCACCGGCAGCGTCTTCAGCCAGTTCAGGGAGGCGCCGAGCTTGGCCCGGTCGTAGGCGGCGACCTGGTAGAGCAGCCGGGATTCGCTCTGCTCGAACCCGGTCAGCGCGGACGCGCCGGACGGCTTGCCGAGGAGGGTGTCGTCGTAGAGCGCGTCGAGCAGTTTCTGGCAGTCTGCGGCGTTCGTCTTCGCGGTGAGGAAATCGGCGACGTCGACCTTGTCGACGACCAGCTTGTCGCCCCAGCCGGCGGCGTCTCTGACCTGCGTCCAGTTGTCCTCCAGGTCGGCCTCGGTGATCAGCGCGGCCTTCGCGCCGGCCGGGGTGAGGGCCGGGGACGACGAGGCGGACCTCTCCGTACGGGGCGAGGCGAGCTTGGACTCGGCGGCGAGTGGGGAGGCGGCGACGTCCGAGGCATTGGAACGGTCCACATCACGGCTGCCACCTCCTCCGTCGCCTTCGCCGGAGCAGGCCGCGCAGGTCAGCAGGGCGCCCACCGCCAGGGCCGAGGCGAGGACACGGGCGGGACGAGACGGTCGGGAGGGCGGGCGACGGTGCATGGCGGGGCCTCCGGGGGAGTGGCAGGTGTGTCCTCAGCGCACCACCGGGCCGTCCGACCCTCCAGCGCAGGGGGCCGTACGGGTGAGTTACGGACGGTCAGGGGCGCGCGTCCGCTCGGCCGACCGGCACGTCAGCGCGTGTCGTCCTCCGGCGGCCCGGAGTGCCGGTGCGGCAGATGCAGACGGTGCTCGTGGTGCTCGTGCGGCGGGCGGGGTTCGTGTTCCGCGCGGCGTGCCCGCGCCGCGAGCCCGGCCTCCAGGACATGCACCGTGCGCCCGCCGCACTTGGGGCAGATCGCGTCCGCGAGCGGTGACCTGAGGGCCTTGCCCTCCTCGTCGACGTACTCCTGCGTGGTCAGGCCTGTGGTGTCGGTCGGATCGGTGAAGAACATCAGCTGGAAGGTGGCCTCCCAGCAGTGGCCGCAGTCACCACAGGTGAACGCGAAGGTCTCCGGCACGGCTCGGGGTTCCGCGGTCATGGCAGGGTCCTCCGTCGAGTAGGGCAGCAGGCCGGGTGGCCGACAGTGCCCCCAGCGCACAACGCCCCAGGTCGTACGGCAACTCGAACGCCCCGCCCGGCATGCCCGCGCCCCCGCCCGCCCCGACACTGGCCCCAGGCCCCGCCACCGTGACGCGAAGGAGTGACCATGCTGCCCGGATTCCTCACCAGGGCGGTCGAGTTGCTGCTCGGCAAGGAGGGCCGCTCGCTCCACCTGAAGGCGGCGGGCGGGGCGACGGCGGTCCTCGGCGTGATGATGCTGGTCGGCTCCTGGGCGGTGGTCGCCGCCGAGCACGGAGCCCGCGGCGCCAATCTGACGACGTACCCGAAGGCCCTGTGGTGGTCGATCGAGACGGCGACGACCGTCGGGTACGGCGACTTCTACCCGGTGACGCTGTGGGGCCGCGTCGTCGGCTCGGTGGTGATGGTCGTCGGTATCACCACCTACGGCCTGGTCACCGCGGCCCTGGCCACGTGGTTCGTCGGCCGGGAGCAGCGCCGCCGGCATCATCTCGCGCACGGGGCCGAGGAGTTGGGCGAGGAGGCGGTGCGGGCGCTGCACGAGCGGTTCGACCGGCTGGAGCGGATGGTGGCGGGGAAGGGCGAGGGCCCAGGACGACGGTAGGGGTGGCGGACGAGGCCTGTGCGGGAGTGTGCGCGGTGAGGAAGCCGGCTGTTCCCGGCTCCCGTCCGCCTAATCGGCCAACGTCAGCGCAGTGAAGGCGTGCCCCTCCCACAGCCGCCGCGAGGCCTCCTCCGGGTACGCCGTGACCACGGGCTTCGCGTCGAGCACCTGCACCGACCGGCGCTCGGTGTCGTACGCGGGCCAGCCCGGGTCGCCCGTCCTCGCGAACGCCGTCCAGGACGCACGGAATCGGGACGAGAGTGCCAGGGCCTCGGGGGAGGGTTCGACGTCGGCGAACAGCAGATTGCCCAGGTCGGCGGTGAACGTGCCGAACAGCAGCGGGATGTCGAGACCGTGGCAGGCGCCCAGTACTCCGCCCAACCCCGGTGCGGGCCACGTGAGTTCGTAGACGTGCACGCGACCGCCCGCGGCGACCTGCGCATCCGCGAGGTGGACGCAGGGCATGCGGAACACCCGGTCGGAGTTGACGAGCTCGTGCAACTCGCCCGGTGCGGCGTCCGGGAAGGCGGTGCGGTAGGCCTGTGCGGCATCGGGGCCGGGCCCGAACCGGCGCAGTGCGGTCGCCGCGTCCTCGTCGGTGATTTTCCCGAACTGCCCGTCGAGCACGGTGAACAGGCGGAACTCGTCCCGGTTGTGACCGAGGATCAGCTCCACCTCCCGGGCCGCGCCCGCCGCGAGACCCTTCCAGGGTGTGGTGGGCAGTACCTCGCCGTCGACGACGGGCGCGAAGGGGCTCAGCGTGTGGGCGAGGCCGCCCCACCGGTCCTCGTACTGGTGCATCTTGGCGGTCAACGTCTCGCCCGCCGTGGGCAGTTGACGTGGGTCCAGGGTCGCCAGGTCGGCGGCCGTCGGGCGCAGCCCCGCCTCGGCGGCGATGGCGGCCGCGATGTCCTTGGCCAGCGGGTCGGAGAAGATCGGGCTCGGCACGCTCTGCGCGATGGCCCGGCGGAACAGTCCGGCGGCGCTCGGCATGACCAGCAGCGAGGCCACCGATCCGGCACCGGCCGACTCGCCGAAGATGGTGACCTGTTCGGGGTCGCCGCCGAACGCGGTGATGTTCTCCCGCACCCACTCCAGCGCGGCGACCTGGTCGAGCAGCCCGCGGTTGGCCGGGGCACCGTCGATCCGGGCGAACCCCTCGATGCCGACACGGTAGTTGAAGGTCGCGACCACCAAGTCGCCGTCGCGGGCGATGTGTTGGGCGTCGTAGCCGGGGCTGCCCGCGTGTCCCAACTTGTAGGCGCCGCCGTAGATCCACACCATGACCGGGCGGCGGGCCGCCGGATCGGGTGCGGGCGTCCACACGTTGACGGTCAGCCAGTCGTCGCCCGTCGGTCCCTCCAACACGCCCCTACGGCCCTGGAATCCGGACTCCTGCGGGGGCGGCGGCCCGAAGTCGAAGGAGTCCCGCACGCCGTCCCAGCCGCGCACGGGCCGCGGTGCCTGGAACCGGGCCTCCCCGACCGGCGGTTCGGCGAACGGGATACCGCGGAAGACCGCCAGCCGGTCCTCCAGCCGCCCGCGCACCGCACCGGCGCCGTATCGCACCACGGGTGCGGCGGCCGAACCGGCCGTGGTGTCACGGGAGTTGGGTGTCGTCATCGTGGATTCCTCGTCGTGTGCCGGGGGAAGGACGGGGTGTGCGGCAAGCGGGGGACGGTCGCCGTCCCGCACCTCGCGGGACGGCGACCGTCGTGTGCTCGATGGCCAGAATGCCTTACGCCTTGGCCTCGGCGACCTCGGGAGCCGGGGCCGGCTCCTTGTCGGCCGGTGCCTCAACTGCCTTACGTGCCTTGGGGATCAGGGTCGCGAGGAAGAAGGCCAGGAGCGCGGCTCCGGCACCGATCGCCATGACCACCTTGAAGCCGTTCTCCGACGGAAGGGCGTAGCCGCCGAAGTCGGTGGTCATCTGGGCCAGGATCACACCGGCGATGGCGCTGGCGAAGGAGGTGCCCAGGGACCGCATCAGGGTGTTGAGGCTGTTCGCCGCGCCGGTCTGGGACGGGTCGACCGCGCCCATGATCAGGGCGGGCAGGGCGCCGTAGGTGAAGCCGACACCGGCACCGATGATGCAGGACACCAGGATGAGGTGCCAGACCTCGGACATCAGCAGGATGTTGAGGGCGTACCCGGAGGCCACGATCAGCGCGCCGATCATCAGGGTGACCTTCGGGCCCTTGGCCTTGGTGACGCGGGCCGACACGGCGGACATGGCCATCATGACCAGGCCCTGCGGGGCGAGCACCAGGCCGACCATCAGCATCGACTTGCCCAGGCCGTAGCCGGTCTGCGTGGGCAGTTGGAGGAGCTGGGGGAGGACCAGGGACATCGCGAACATCGAGAAGCCGAGGGCGATCGAGGCCAGGTTGGTGAACAGCACCTGCGGCTTCGCGGTCGTACGGAGGTCGACCAGCGGCTGCGGGCTGCGCAGCTCGTACCAGCCCCAGGAGAGCAGGATCGACACGGCGGCGATGCCGAGGATCAGGGTGGTCGCGCTCGTCCAGCCCCAGTCGGAGCCCTTGGAGATCGCGAGGAGCAGGGAGACCAGTCCGGCGGAGAGCCCGAGGGCGCCGACCAGGTCGAAGCGGCCGCCGGTGCGGACCTTGGACTCGGGCACGATCAGCAGGACCAGCAAGAAGGAGAGGGCGCCGAGGACGGCGGAGACCCAGAAGAGGAGGTGCCAGTCGTAGTGGTCGGCGATGAAGGCGGCCGAGGGCAGACCCAGGGCGCCGCCGACACCGAGCGAGGCGCTCATCAGGGCGGTGGAGCCGGCCAGCCGGTCGCTGGGCAGCACGTCGCGCATGATGCTGATGCCGAGCGGGACGACCGCGGCGGCCAGACCCTGGAGCGCGCGGCCGATGACCATCGGGACCAGCGAGTCGGCCAGCGCGCAGACGATCGAGCCGGTCACCAACAGGATGATGCTGCTCAGCAACATGCGGCGCTTGCCGAACATGTCACCGAGGCGGCCCACGACCGGGGTGGCCACGGCCGCGGCCAGCAGGGTGGCGGTGACCGCCCACGCCGTGTTCGACGCGGAGGCGTTCAGGTACTTCGGCAGCTCCGGGATGATCGGGATCACCAGGGTCTGCATGAGCGAGACGACGATCCCGGCGAGGGCCAGCACCGCGACGACGGCGTTCGACCTCGGCGGAGCGGAAGAACCCGCTTCGGCGGGTCGGGCAAGGGCGTCGGACATGGCAGTGCCTCCATCGGGAACGAGCTGCGATGAGCTGGATGTACGGACTTGCTTGACTTACTCAACCATAATGAGATTGATTGAGTTAAGCAAGTGCATTCTGGGTGGGGGGCCGGTCGGAGGAGAGCAGTGGCAGTTCGGTGACGACCTCGAAGCCGCCCTCGGGGCGGTGACCTGCGCGAAATCGACCACCGGCGGAGAGTGCACGCTCACGCATGCCGATCACGCCGTACCCGCTGCCGGACGCGGGGGAGGAAGGCGGCGCCGTACCGCCGTGGTCGGTGACGGTGATGCCCAGCCGGTCGGGTGCGTAGCTGAGCCGCACCTCCGCCGAGCCGGTGCCCGCGTGCTTGGTCACGTTGGTGAGCGCCTCCTGCACGATCCGGTACGCCGTGAGATCCGCGCCGGCGGACAACGGCCGTGGCCTGCCTGTGGTGTTGACGGTGACGGACAGCCCGGCGGGCTCGAACGAGGCGGCCAGCTCGGCGAGTTGGGCAAGTCCGGGTGCGGGTACTGACGGAGTCTCGGAGTCGTCGGCGTGGCGCAACAGGCCGACGGTGGCCTTGAGTTCACGTACGGCGGACAAGGTGGTGCCCGCGAGTTCACCGGCGATGCGCTCGGCCTCGTCGGGGCGGCTGCGCATCAGCCGTACGACCGTGCCGGCCTGGAGGTTGGCCAGGACGAGGTGATGGGCGACGACGTCGTGGAGGTCGCGGGCGATCCGCATGCGCTCCTCGGTGACACGGTGCCGTGCCTCCTGTTCCCGGGTCCGTTCCGCGTGCTCGGCACGTGCCTGTACCGCCTCCAGGTAGGCCGCGCGGAGTCGGGTCGTGGTGCCGAGCGAGGTCGGCAGCAGCAGCCAGAAGGCCGGGCCGAGCAGCTTCATGACCAGCGGTTCGCTGCCGGGTCCCACGGCCAGGGCCGTGCCCACCAGCAGGGTGATGCCGGAGACGGTGAAGAGGTTCGCGGTGGTGCGGTCGGTGCGCAGGGCCAGCGTGTGGAGCGCGACCATCAGCGGTCCGATCACGAGGACCGTGAGGATGTAGCCGAGCGCGGTCACCGCCACGGCACAGCCGAGGGTGACCACCACCGTGCTGCGGGGCAGGGTGCGCCGCCACAGCAGGGCGAGCGAGGCGACGCCTGCTACCAACACGCCGGGCCACCAAGGGACTTCGAGGTCGCGGCCGGGCAGCGTCAGCACGCTGCCCGGGAAGGAACAGACGAAGAGCGCGGCGGCGACGACCAGATCGACGGTACGGGGATGGCAGCGCAGCAGCCGCTGCAGGCTGTGGATCATGGGGTGGGGATCATGAGGTGGGGGTGTTCCTGTCCGAGATGGCCGGCCGGCCGCGGGTTCCCGCCGTCGGCCGCGGCCGACGGCGGGAACCCGCGCGCCCGCGACTACTCGTCGAAGGTGACGACGATCTTCTCCGCCGCGCCCGGTGTCAGCGCGAGCTCGAAGGCGTCCCCGACCTCGGCGAAGGGCACACGGTGGCTGATCAGCTTGGCGAACCGCTCGTGGTGCTCGACGATCTCCCGCGTGACCTCGAAGATCTCGGAGGGATAGCCCTGCGAGGCGATCAGCGTCAGCTCGCTGCGCAGCATCCCGCCGAGGTCGATGTCGGCGCCCTTCTTCTGTACGGCGACCATGACCAGCTTGGCGCCCCACTTCGCGGAGTCCACCGTGGTGTTGACGACCGCGGCGACACCGGCGGCGTCGATGTAGATGTCCGTACCGGGGCGGGGTTGTCCCAGCGCGTTGGCGGCCTGGCCGTGCAGCTCGGTCAGCCGGGCGGTGACGTCCTCCTCGGCGGAGTTGATCACGGCGTCCGCGCCGACGGCGAGCGCGGTCTCCAGGCGCGAGGCGATGACGTCCGCGACCACGACGTGCTCGACCCCGCGCAGCTTCAGCCAGATCGCCGCGCCCAGACCGATCGGCCCGGCGCCGAAGATGACGACCTTGTCGCCCGCCTTGGCCTCCGAACGGTTGACGGCGTGCCGGGCCACCGCCATCGGCTCGTTGAGCGCGGCGACGTCGAACGGCACGGTGTCGGGGAAGACGGTGACGCTCTTGCCGATCTCGCAGTCCTCCAGCAGGAGGTAGTCGCTCATGGCGCCATGCCTGCCGCCGCAGCCGATGATCCCGGAGGGCGAACCCTGCGGGTTGACGACCACCCGGTCACCGGCCTTCAGGCCCTCGACCTCCGCGCCGACCTCGACGATCTCGCCGGCCGGCTCGTGGCCGAGGGGGACCGGGACCATGGCGCCGCCGGGCCCGAAGGGGCCGCCTCCGATGTGCAGGAAGAAGGTGTCGGTGCCGCAGATCCCGCAGGCACGGATCTTCATGAGGGCGTCCTTCGGCCCGGGCACCGGACGCTCGACGTCCACCACGTCGATCTTGTTGTCGGCGCCGGTCCGCACGGACTTCATCGTGGCCATGAGGGGCTCGCTTTCCATGTACGTGAGGGGTGTCACCGGCCCCGACGGCGGACGGGGGGAGTGCTCCGGTCGCCGGGACCGGTGACTGTGCCGTACTCCGTCCCCACGGTGTACGGCACGAAGGGGGGACGCCTCCGCTTAGGCGGCCCCAGCTCTGGGCTTACTTGAGTTAGGCAACCATAAATGCGTTACTTGAGTCAAGCAATTGATTTCTGCCTTGCTTAACTCAGGCAAGTAGCTGTTACGGTGGACGCATGCCCACACCGTCGCCCGAAACAGCACCCGTTCCGGAGGACGTAGCCGAGATCGAGCGGGTCCTCACCCGTATCGCCTACCTGGCGGGGCGGGCCCGGCAGCACGAGCGTCTGATGGCGCTGGCCGGGCTGCCGCTGGACCGGGCCGCCGTGTCGATCCTCCGGTACATCGCCGAGAGCGAGCCGCTGCGCCCTGGTGTGCTGGCGGTCCGGATGTCGGTGGAGGCCTCTCATGTCACGCGCCAGCTACGGCAGTTGGAGCAGCTCGGCCATGTGGTGCGCATCCCGGACCCCGACGACGGCCGCGCCCAGCGCGTCCAGCTCACCGACAGCGGCCTGGCCGCCGTCAACCGCATCCGGGACGCGAGCCGCCGCGGCATCGAGATGGCCCTGATCCACTGGTCCGCCGAGGATCTACGCCACCTCGCCGGCCTCTTCCACCGGCTGGTCGACGACTTCGTCACCCATGCCGAGGCGGCCGTGGACGTCGAGACGTCCGCCTGAGGGCACGGAACACCTCCGCGTGACGGCTCGGGACCCGGGCCGCGGCCGACCGTGCCGGGGGCGCCGACGGTGCCGGGCCGAGGGCTGTCAGGCGGGCGCCCCTCGGCCTCGCGGCTGGTGAGGGTTCGCGCGGAGTGGGTAGAGAGTGATCGCTCGGGGGCACTCGTGGCCCTTCCGGCTTCCTCAGACCTTGAAGCCGACTCCGCCGTACAGCGAGACCGGCCCCTCGCCGAGCGGTGTCTCGCCCTCCGCGAGTTCGGGGTGCCACTCGGACACGGACACGATGCCGGGGTCCATCGGCTCAAGTCCCTTGAAGATGCTGCTCACTTCGGCGTGCGAGCGGGCCACCAGCCTCACCCCGCCCGCCGCGTAGGCGGCGATGCCGCGCGCCACCTTCTCCGGTTCGAGGTCGGCCGTCATCGCGGACAGGACGAGACAACTCCCCGGCGCCAGCGCGTCGATGAGGGTGTCCACCAGCTCGCGGGCGCCGTCCTCGTCCGGGATGAAGTGCAGCAGGGCGATCAGGGACAGGGCGATCGGGCGGTCGAAGTCGAGGACGCGCGCCGCCTGTTGGAGGATGGTGAGCGGTTCGCGGGCGTCGGCCTGGAGGTACTCCGTCGCACCCTCGGGCGTGCCGCGCAGCAGCGCCGCCGCGTGAGCGAGGACGATCGGGTCGTTGTCGACGTACACGACCCGCGCGTCCGGCGCGGTGGACTGGGCGATCTGATGGAGGTTGGGCTCGGTCGGTATGCCGGTGCCGACGTCCAGGAACTGGCGGATGCCCGACTCCCGGACGAGCATCCGCGTCGCCCGCTGCATGAACCAGCGGTTGGCGCGCGCGGTGCGCGGGGCGCCGGGGTCAAGTGACCTGATCTGCCTGCCGAGTTGCTCGTCGACCGGGTAGTTGTCCTTGCCGCCGAGGAACCAGTCGTACACCCGCGCCGGATGCGGCTTCGACGTGTCGATCCGCTGGACGGCCGGCTCTGTCCCGGTCACGCGATGCTCCTCTGCTCGACTGTGCACGACGTCCCTCGCGGGTGGTTGTGCGGCGACCCCTGTGGGCCGTGCGAGAAGTTTGGCACGGTCATGTCGACCGGGTGGCGCCGTTCTGGGTGGCGCTGTTCAACACCCCGTCCAGGAAACGGATCAGGTCCGCGAAGACCTCCGCCCGGTTCGTCTCGTTGAACACCTCGTGCCGGGCGCCCGGATACACGTGCTCGGTCAACTCCCCGCCGCTCAACCGTTCCACGCCGACCCGGCTGCCGACGAGCGGGACGAGCCGGTCCTCGCTGCCGTGGAGCCAGAGCAGGGGGAGTCCGCCGATGTCGCCCAACTCGCCCACGGTCTCCAGGGTTTGGGCGAAGGCCTCCAGTGTCGGCCGCTTCATTGGACCGTGCCAGACCAGCGGATCCGCCGCGTACGCCGTACCGACGCCGGGGTCGCGGGAGAGCGAGGCCGGGCTGATCGGGATGTCGGGGATCTCGGGCAGGGCGAGCAGTCGGCCCGGCAGTTCCCAGGTGCCGATCACCGGCCCGGACAGCACGAGCGCGGCCGGCTCGTCGCCGTGGCGCTGCGCGAAGCGGGACGCGATCAGGCCGCCCATGGAGTGGCCGATCAGGACGAGGGGGACGCCCGGGTAGGTGGCGCGGGCCAGGTCGGCGACGGCGTGCAGGTCCGTGACCACGTCCTCGAAGTCCTCGATCAGCACCCGCTCACCGGCCGAGGTGCCGTGGCCCTGGTGGTCGGGGCCGAGGACGGCCGCGCCGTGCGCCACGAGTACGGTCGCCAACTCGGCGTACCGGCCCATGTGTTCGCCGTATCCGTGCGCGACGAGGGCGATGTACCGCGGGTGCTCGTGCGGCCACTCGTGTGCGGTGATCGGGTTCCGGGTGCCGGAGAGGACATGCTCGCGGGTGTCGTCCACCCCCGAAAACTAGCATCGCTCATCGGGCGACCCCGGTCCGCTGCGGTGCGGCAGGGGCCATCTGCCGAGACACTCCTTACGCGGACGGATGTAAGGACATACCATCGGTCCTCGCATGAACACGATGACTCTCTGGCACATATCCGGCTGGGAATTCGCCGCGCTGGCCGCCGCGGCCCTGCTCGTCGGCTTCTCGAAGACCGCCGTGAGCGGGGCCAACACGGTCAGCCTCGCGATCTTCGCGGCCGTCCTGCCCGCCCGCGCCTCCACCGGCGTCCTGCTCCCGATCCTGATCGTCGGCGACGTCCTCGCCGTCCTCACCTACCGGCGGCACGCCCACTGGCCCACCCTGTGGCGGCTGTTCCCGGCGGTCGCGGCGGGCGTCGTGATCGGGACGTTGTTCCTGGTGTGGGCCGACGACGCGGTCGTACGGACGTCGATCGGGGCGATCCTGCTGCTGATGGCCGGGGTCACGGTGTGGCGCCGGCGCAAGGCGGAGGCGGGTGCCGAGGGCGAGCCCGATGCCGTCGCCACCCGGTCCGGCCGGGCGAAGGCGCGCTCCTACGGTGTGCTCGGCGGCTTCACCACGATGGTCGCCAACGCCGGCGGCCCGGTGATGTCGATGTATCTGCTCTCGGCAGGCTTCCGGAAACTGGGCTTTCTCGGCACGTCGGCGTTCTTCTTCCTGATCGTCAACGTGACCAAGGTGCCCTTCAGCGTGGGCCTCGGTCTGATCGACGGCCACTCGCTCCTCCTTGACGCGGCGCTCGCGGCGTTCGTCGTGCCCGGTGCGTTGATCGGCAAATGGGCTGTGAACCGAATCAACCAGCGATTGTTCGAGCAACTCGTGATCGCGGCGACGATCATCGGCGGCCTGCAACTGCTCCTCCGCTGACCCCTCGCGCCCGTGACCTCGTACGCTCGCCGTATGTCCCCGCACATCCTGATCCTCGGCGGCACCACCGAGGCACGTGAACTCGCCGCCGAACTGGCGGTACAGCGGCCCGAGGCCCGGGTCACCACGTCCCTCGCCGGGCGGGTGGCGAAGCCGGGGGCGCTGTCGGGAGAGGTACGGATCGGCGGGTTCGGCGGAGCCGAGGGGCTGGCCGAGTGGCTGCGGGAGCACCGCGTGGACGCCGTCGTCGACGCCACCCACCCCTTCGCGGAGTCGATCACCGCGAACGCGGTGCGGGCCGCGACGGACACCGGACTGCCCGTCGTCGTGCTGCGCAGGCCCGGCTGGCGGCCGGTTCCCGGAGACCGCTGGCACCCGGTCGCCTCCCTGGGCGAGGCCGCCGAGGCGCTCCCCGGACTCGGGCACCGCATCCTCCTCACCACCGGCCGCCTCGGCCTCGCCGCCTTCGCCCACCTCGCCCAACTGCACTTCGTCGTACGGTCGGTGGAGCCGCCCGAGCCTCCGATGCCGCCGGACATCGATGTGCTGCCGGCACGCGGGCCCTTCACCCTGGCCGAAGAGACGGCACTGCTCCGCGAGCACCGGATCGACGTGGTCGTGACGAAGGACAGCGGGGGAACGGCGACGGCGGCGAAACTCACGGCCGCGCGGGAGGCGGGCGTCCCGGTCGTGGTCGTACGACGACCGTCGTTGCCGGACGGGGTGAGCGCGGTGCCCGATGTCGCCGGGGTGCTGGAGCGGTTGGGGCTCAGCCCGGGGCGATGACCGTGGCGCGGAGACGATCCACCGCGCGCAGGACCTCGTCGCGGTTCTTGGCGCTCTTGATCCAGGCCGGGAGCCGGGCGACCAGCGTCATCTTTTGCCCGTGGTCGTACCAGGGCGCCCGTTCACGCAGGTCGGCGGCGACGAACCGCCTGATCAGGTCCAGGTGTTGGAGGTTGTACGCCCACAACTCCCCGTGCCTGGTGTCGGTCCGCAGCCACAGGGGCGGGTAGGAGCAGTCGTTGGGATACCGCGAGGAGCGGTACGCGCGGCTGCCGTCCCGGCACAGGCCGCAGGACCGGCAGACCAGGCGGGAGTGCGGATGTGTCCCGCAGTCGGTGCTTGGCGGGGTGCACGGGCGCCGCTCGAAGTGGGCGATCCGCTCGCAGCGCGGGCACCGCACCAGCATCGAGTCGAGGAAGTCGTACTCGGTGCTGCGCGGATCACGGAAGCGGACGGGTGCGGAGGACATACCGTGAGTGTCGTCCCCGTCCGCCCCGCGCGTCACCCGGTTTTCACGGCGCCGAGCTCGACTCCAACTCCGCGGCGCGCTGCGGCAGTCCGGAGGTCAGGTCCTCCACCAGGAGGCGCTTGGCGATGGAGTCGACCGCGGCGCGCAGGTCCGTGTCCGACGGGCGGCCGATGTCCTGCTGCACCCTCTCCTCCAGCCAGGTGCCCCACGCCTTGCCGATGACCTCGGCCTCGCGTTCGCCGGCCGCGGTGTGGGAGAGGAGGTAGCCGTCGCGGGTCAGATAGCCCTCCTCGACCATGCGGTCGAAGACCGGGAGGAGCACCTCCGGGGGCATATGGCGGCGCGCGGCGATCAGGCCGAGGCTGGCATGGCCGACCATCCTGCCGAACAGTTCGACCTGCATCACGGCCCAGGCGCCGGCGACGTCCAGCCGGGTGTCGGAGTTCGTGATGATCCGCCGGGCGGTGTCCAGGTCCGTGCTGCCGATGACCTTGCCGACGGCCGCTTCGAGGAGCCGTTGCGAGTCCCCGCCGCGCGGTGACGCGAAGCCCTCGCCCATGTCGGTGGAGCCCATCCGCGCACTGTCGCGCAACTGCACCTGCTTGAGGAACAGGGCGACGACAAAACCGATCACGGCGACCGGGACCGTCCACCGGAACACCGTGTGGATGGTGTCGGCGTACGCGTTGATGATCGGCGCGGCGGCGGCGTGCGGCAGCTTGTGCAGACCCTCGGGGCTGGTCGCCGCCTTGGTGATCACGGCCGGGTTCAACGCGCTGGTCCTCGCGGCCTCGGCGATCCCGTCCTTGAGGTTCGGGGCCAGGCTGTTGGCGTAGATCGTGCCGAAGACCGCGGTGCCGAACGAACTGCCCAGCGTACGGAAGAAGGTGACGCCGGAGGTCGCGGTGCCGAGGTCGGTGTACTCGACGGTGTTCTGCACGGCGATCGTCAGCACCTGCATGCACAGCCCGATGCCGGTGCCGAGCACGAACATGTACACCGACTCCAGGAATGCGCCGGTGCCCGGGCCCATGAGGGACATCAGATACAGGCCGACGCCCATCACCGCGGAGCCGATGATCGGGAAGATGCGGTACTGGCCGGTCTTGCTGACCACGTTGCCACTGAAGACGGAAGCGATCAGCAGCCCCATCACCATGGGCAGCGTCCGCACACCGGAGATGGTCGCCGAGTCACCGTCGACGTACTGCAGATAGGTCGGCAGATACGTCAGCGCGCCGAGCATCGCGAAACCGACGATGAAGCTGAGGATCGAGCAGACCGCGAACACCGGGTTGGTGAACAGCCGCATGGGCAGCATGGGTTGCTCGGCCCGGGTCTCCACCCAGCAGAACAGGCCGAGCGCGATCACACCGCCCACGAACAGGCCGATGATCGTCGCCGAACCCCACGCGTACTCGTTGCCGCCCCAACTCGTCGCCAGGATCAGCGAGCTCGCACCGACCGCGACCAGCGCGATGCCCAGATAGTCGATCACGGGCCGCATCGCCGACTTGACCACGGGGATGGTGCGGGCCGCCGCGATGACGACGACGATCGCGATCGGGACGTTGACGTAGAACGCCCAGCGCCAGGTGAGGTGGTCGGTGAACAGGCCGCCCAGCAGCGGTCCGATGACCGTGGCCACGCCGAACACCGCGCCGATCGCGCCCTGGTACTTGCCGCGTTCCCGCAGCGGGATGACGTCGGCGATCAGCGCCATCGCCGTCACCATCAGACCGCCCGCGCCGATGCCCTGCACGGCCCGCCAGGCGATCAGCAGCGTCATGTTGGTGGAGAACCCGCACAGGAACGAGCCCGTGATGAACACGATCGCCGAGACCTGGAAGACCACCTTGCGGCCGAACAGGTCGCCGAACTTGCCGACCAGCACGGTCGCCACGGTCTCCGCCAGCAGATAGGCGGTGACCACCCACGACATGTGTTCGGCGCCGCCCAGGTCCGACACGATCGTCGGCAGTGCCGTACCGACGATGGTCTGGTCGAGGGCCGCCAGCAGCATGCCCAGCATGATCGTCACGAAGACGACGTTGCGGCGGCGGGAATCCAGCACGGGGGGCTGCTGCGCGGAAGGCAGCGAGGTTTCCTCGGCGACTGTCACGAGGCCACTGTCACACCGTCGGCCCCCTGATGCATACGGGGCGGTCCACTCGGGTGCCCCAGCCCAAGCTCCAGCCCAAACCCCAGCCGCTGCCCCAACCTCCAGCCCCGGTCCCTGCCCGCTACTCGCCCTTCGGGTGCCGTCGCAGCAGATACGTGTCCATGATCCAGCCCTTGCGCTCCCGGGCCTCCGCGCGCAGCAGCTCGATGCGCGGGGCGGCCTCGGCTATCGGACCGGAGGCGAGGATCTCGTCCGGGGTGCCCAGATAGGCGCCCCAGTAGATGTCGATGTCCTGGTCGGCGTACCGCCGGAACGCCTGGTGCGCGTCCAGCATCACGACTACGTCGTCCACCCCGTCCGGGAACCCCTCGGACAGTCGCCGGCCCGTGGTGATCTGCACCGGCCTGGCCACCCGGTTCAGTCCCGTGCGGTGCCGGGCGACGAGCGCCGAGACACTGCTGATGCCGGGCACGACGTCGTACTCGAACGCGACCGCGCCCCGCTCCAGGATCTCCTCCAGGATGCCGAGCGTGCTGTCGTACAACGAAGGATCGCCCCACACCAGGAACGCGCCGCTCTCGTCCTCGCCCAACTCCTCGGCGATCAGCCGCTCGTAGATCTCCGCACGGGCGCTGCGCCAGTCCCCGACCGCCGGGGAGTACGCGGCACCCCCCGCCTTCCGGTCCCGCTCCGGGTCCCGCGCCTCGACCAGGCGGTACGTCCCCTCCGGCAGGTGAGCGTCGAGCATGTCCCGGCGGAGCTGAGTGAGGTCGGACTTCACCTCGCCCTTGTCGAGAAGGAAGAACACGTCGGTGCTCCGCAGCACCCTGACCGCCTGCAGGGTCAGCTGCTCGGGGTCGCCCGCGCCGATACCGATGACATGAATCTTTCGCACGCCCCCGAGTCTGCCCCACGCCACTGACACTCCGTACACCGCACCAGCACGTACCGGCACATACTTGTACAGACCGGGATGATTCCGGCTACGTCGTCCCGCGCAGCCGAGGCGCCCGCGCCCCCGCGTCGACACTTCCGCCGCCCCGCTCCACGTCGTCCCCGAGCCCCCGCGCCCAGGCGGCGACCCCCGCGAGATCCATCCCGTACGGCTGCTCCCGCCCCGTCAGGGCCGCCCACTCCTCGACGCCCCCGGCGCCGCGCCGCAGCAGCCGGGCACCGCCGGTGACGTTCCCCCGGGCCGCGTGCGTGAGGCCCACCGCGAGTTGGGCGAGCCCGCGCCACAGGGCGCGCTCCTCGTCCGGCCCCGACTTCCAGGCGTCCTCGAAGACCTCGTGCGCGTGGAACGGTTTCCCCTCGTCGAGCAGCGCCTGCGCCTCGACGACGGTGTCCTCCGGCGCCCGCACGACCCCCTCGGGCTGCCGCGCCACACCGTCCGCGTCGTACGGCAACGGCCGCCCGAGCCCGTCCCGAGGCC
Organism: Streptomyces prunicolor; assembly: GCF_045162825.1. NCBI lineage: Bacteria > Bacillati > Actinomycetota > Actinomycetes > Kitasatosporales > Streptomycetaceae > Streptomyces > Streptomyces prunicolor. The sequence goes on from NZ_CP108676.1 coordinate 9,629,486, forward strand.
GGGCGTTGCGCGCCCGCCCCTCGCCGTCCCGGTCGCGCGCTCCGGCCGTATCGGCTGAGGTGGTACCCGAGGTCGCATCTGAGGTTGTGTCGCCCATACGACGATTGTCCCGCGCCCGGCACCGGCTTCGGGGCACCCCCGGGCGTGGGGTAAAGTGCTGTTCGCGCGATCACACGGTTTTCCGTGGGAACCGCATCGGGACGTGGCGCAGCTTGGTAGCGCACTTGACTGGGGGTCAAGGGGTCGCAGGTTCAAATCCTGTCGTCCCGACTCGACAGAGTCGTAGGTGAGGGGCGGTTTCGGAGGAATCCGAAACCGCCCCTTGATCCTTTTTGGGGACCGGTTGGGGACCGGTGTTCCTTTGCCTCAGCGTGAGGTGAGTTTCCACAGGTGGTCGGCGGTGCCGTTGTCGGACCACTGCAGGACCTGGGCGCCGGAGGTGGTGCTCATCTGGTCGACGCCGAGCAGGAGACCACTGTTGTAGTTGGCGATCTTGGCGTAGCCGTCGCGGGCCGGGATGATCTGCCAGAGGTGATCGGCGGTGCCGTTGTCGCCCCAGATCAGGGCCGTGCCGCCGTTACTGGTGCCCGCGTTGGTGATGCCGAGCAGCAGGCCGCTCTTCTGGTTGACGATCTTGTAGAGGCCCCGGCCGGCGGCCACGAGGGTCCAGTTCTGGTCGGTGCCGGTGGTGGACGTGGCCTGGACGACCGAAGTGCCTTGTGCGGTGGCCGCGTTGAGGGTGTCCAGGGCGAGGCCGCTGTTCTTGTTGGTGATCTGGTAGCGGCCGGCCAGGGACGTCGAGGTGCCGCTGGGGGTGATCGTCAGGTGGTAGCCGTCGGCGGCGTTCATCGTGACCGGCACGGTGATCGAGCCGTTCGAGACGGTGTAGTCCGTGTCGGAGACGGTGATCGGGCCCGGGGAGGCGGTGGTGCGGCCCGTGTCGGGGCTGTACTCCAGCTTGACGTGGACGTTGCTGCCGTAGGCCGACAGGGACGAGAGCCCGTTGACCGTGACGGCGCACGAACCGGTGCAGCCGCCGGCGATGACGCTGATCTGGTTGCCCGCGCCGTTGAGGGAGGCGAGACCGTCGATGCCGGTCTGCGCGGGCGGTGTGGTGGTGAGCATGTTCCCGGACATGTCGCCGTACCACTTGTACGTCCAGTAGGAGCCGTTGGGCGAGCCGCCGGTGTCGGTCAGGGTGTCGCCGAGGGTGCCGTAGTGGTTCCAGAAGGCCAACTCGGCGTCGCGGACGCCCGCGCGCTCGAACTTGGCGGCGTAGCCGATGAGGGCACCGGAGTTGCCCATCTCGGTGGGCGTGCCGTACTCCTCGATGTCGATCGGACGCGGGCTGATGCCGAGGCTGCTCTCCAGCGAGCGGTAGGCCGCGACATGGGCGGCGATGCCCGAGCTGCCCTGGAGCTCGTGCCAGGCGATGACGTCGGGGACCGTACCGCCGGCCTTGGCGTCGGTGAGGAAGGTGGTCATCCAGGACTGGTTCCACGCCGAGTAACTCGGGCCCTGGATCGGGGTGGTGGTGTCTTTGGCGCGGACCTCCTTGAACGTACGAGCCCAACCGGCGTCGAAAGCACCGGCGTTGGTGGTGTCCCAGGTCCAGTCCGGCTCGTTCCACAGTTCGTACGCGCTGATGTTGGTGGCACCGGAGGACTTCACCGAGGCGACCTGCTGGTCGACCGCCGCGAGCCAGTTGCTCCAACTCACCCACTGGTACGGGAAGTTCGGATACCAGTCCGGCATCCGTACGACGACCTTGGCCCCCGCGGCCGCGGCCTTCGGGGCGACGACCAAGGCGTCACCCGCGGGCGCTGGCTCTCCGTTGGGGAGTTGGCTGCCGCCGGGCGCCATCTGGACGAACGTGTTGGGCTTCAGAGCCTGTACGACGCTGTCGCCGGGGGTGCTCGCGGTGGCGAGGCCGTAGAGGCTGCCCGTGCCGACGTGGGTGACGGAGCGCAGGTTCTGCGCGGCGTTGACGACCAAGGTGGTGGCCGACGTGGGGGCGGCCTGGGCGGGTGCGCCCGTCAGGGCGATGGCGGTGGCGGCCAGGGTGGCGGCCGTCACGGCGGCGCCTACGCGGCCGAGGGGCGCTCTGGAACGGTGATGGCGGCTCAGGTATGACATCAGCGGCTCTCCTGAGTGGGGGAGGGGGACTTGCCGAGTGCTGGGTGACGGGTGACGGTTCTGCGTGACGGGCGAACGGGGCCAGGGCGGAGCGCGGGCCCGCCCGACTGGTGAGCCCGGGGCGGCCGGCACCGTGGATCAGTCCTTGACCGCGCCGGCGGTCACGCCCGCGGCCACATAGCGCTGGGCGAGGACCAGGAGGGCGGCTGCCGGGATCGACGCGACGACGGCGGTGGCCATGATCGCGTTCCACTCCTGGTTGTTGTTGCCGATGTACTTGTAGATGCCGAGGGTGATCGGACGCCAAGTACCGCCGCCGTCAAGGGTGTTGGCGAAGACGAAGTCGGACCAGGCCCACAGGAAGCTGAACAGTGAGACCGTGACGATCGCGTTGCGGCTCACCGGGAGCACCACGGACACGAAGGTGCGCCAGGTGCCGGCGCCGTCGATACGGGCCGCGGAGATGAGTTCGCCGGGGATGCCCGACATGAAGGCCGTGAAGATCATCACGCCGAACGGCACGGCGATGGTGGAGTCCGCGACGATCAGTCCCCACCACGAGTTGAGCAGGCCGAGGTCGAGGAAGATGCCGTAGAAGCCCATCGCCATGACGATGCCGGGGATCATCTGGGCGACCAGCAGGGCGAGTCCGAGGGTTCCGCCGCCCAGCGGGCGGAGTTTGGCCAGGGCGAAGCCGGCCGGGGCGGCGAGGAGCAGGGTGAGGGCGACCGTGCCCAGGCCGATGAGGAGGCTGGTGCCGAGGTAGGGCAACTGGTCGTTCAGGACGGCCCGGTAGCCCTCGAAGGTGGGGTGCAGGGGCAGCAGGTCGGGCGGGGTCTTGCGCATGTCCTGTTGCGGGGTGAGGGACACGTTGATCATCCAGTACACCGGGAACAGCATCAGGGCGGTCAGCAGGACGCCGATGACGGTGTAACGGCGCTTTCCCGTACGGGACTTCATGCTTCCTGCCTCCTCTGGACACGGATGTACAGCAGGCCGAAGACGAGCGCGATGAGGATGAGGATGTTGCCGACGGCCGCGCCGGGGCCGAACTTCGGCAGCAGCGTGCCGAAGCCGAGCTGGTACGACCAGGTCGCGAGGGTGGACGAGGCGTCGCCCGGACCGCCTTTGGTCATGATCCAGATCAGGTCGAACACCTTGAGCGTGTAGACCAGCCCGAGGAGCAGGGTGATCGCCGAGACCGGGCGCAGCAGGGGGAAGGTGATGCGGCGGAACTGCTGCCAGGCGCCGGCCCCGTCCAGGGACGCCGCCTCGTACAGCTCCGCGGGGATGTTCTGGAGCCCGCTGTAGAGGATGACGAGGTTGAACGGGATGCCGATCCAGATGTTCGCGATGACGACCGAAGTCAGCGCCCAGTCCGGCGAGTTGAGCCAGTCCACCGGGGAAACGCCCACGAAGTGCAGGGCGTAGTTGATGACACCGGACTCGCTGTTGAACATCCACGACCAGGTCGACGCCGACACGATCAGCGGCAGCAGCCAGGGGATCAGGAACAGGGCGCGCAGGGTCCCGGCCAGCCGGAAGTGCCGGTTGAAGAAGACCGCGAGGGCGAGCCCGGCCACGTACTGGAACGCGATCGACGCGAAGGTGAAGATCAAGGTGTGGCGCATCGCCGGGCCGAACGTGGGGTCGTCCAGGACGGTCCTGAAGTTGGCGAGGCCGGAGAAGGGCGCGTCCCCCTGCACGAACGACCGGACGGTGTAGTCGCGCAGGCTCAGGTCGAGGTTGCGGTAGAGCGGATAGAGGTAGAAGGCGGCGAGGTAGACGAGCAGCGGGGCGATGAAGGCCAGCGCGATCAGCCGACTCCTACGGCGCTGTCGGCGCCGTAGGTTCGACGCGTCCGTCCGTTGTCCGGTGCCGGTCGCCCCGGACCCGGCCGGGGACCGCTGCGCGCGGCGGTCGACGCGGGCGATGGTCATGGGTACTCCTGGATGCGGGTGGCGTGTTCGGACGGACGCGATGGCGATGCGGTTTCCGGAGAGGTTCGGAAGTCGGGGGTGTCAGCCCTTGCTCGCGGCCGTCTGAGCGGCGTCGAGGGCCGCCTGCGGGCTCTTGCCGCCCGACAGGGCGTTCTGCACGGCGGTCCACAACGGCTGGGAGATCGTCGGGTACTTGGTGCCCAGACCGCCGCTGGTGCGGCCGCGCGCCGCGGCCACCGCACTGACCCACGGCTTCAACTCGGGGTTCTGCTTCACCTGTTGGGCCTGCACCTGGGCGGTGGGCGCCACGTACGTCAGGGTCGTGTCGGTGGTCAGCAGGTTCGTGGAGTTCGTCAGACAGGTGACGATCTTCTTGCTGACGTCGTAGCGGGAGGTGTCCTTCTGCACCGGGACGGTGACGAACTCGCCGCCGGTCGGCACCGGCGCCGAACCGCCGTTCTGCCCGGGGATGTTGAGGACGCCGTACGGGAAACCGGCCTTGTCCGCGTTGCCGAGCTGCCAGGTGCCGTTCTCGCTGAACGCGTAGTCGCCGGTGGCGAACTCCTGCCAGCTGGTGGTCTGGGTGTTCTGCAGCACGTCCTTCGGCGCGTATCCGCCGTCGACCCACTGCTTCCACAGCGACAGCGCGGCGACGCCCTTGTCCGAGTCGAGCTTGGTCAGGTCGCCGCCCGCGCCCCAGAACCACGGCAGGAACTGGAAGCTGCCCTCCTCCGTGTTGATCGCGGAGAAGGTGATGCCCTTCTTTCCGGCCTCCTTGACCTTCTTCAGGGCCGCCGTGAGCGAGGCCCAGTCCTTGATGGACGCCGGGTCGATGTGGGCCGCGGTCAGGATCTTCTTGTTGTAGTAGAGCGCAAGGGTGTTGGCGCCGATCGGCACCCCGTAGGAGGCGTTGTCGATGACACCCGCGCCGAGGATGTTCTTCTGGATCGACGACGTGTCGAGGCCGAGGTCGCTCGTCTTGTTGAGGATGCCCGCCTCCACGAGCGTGGAGACGACCGGGTTGTCCACCAGCATCACGTCGGGGGCGTTGCCCTGCTGGGCGGCGAGCAGCGCCTTGTTGCCCAGGTCCGTGGTGTCCATGCTGGTGCGCTTGACCTTGACCCCGGCGTCCGTGCCGCACTTGGTGACGAGCTTGCCCCACGCCGAGGAGGCGTCGAACTGCGGGTACGGGTCCCAGAAGTTGTACGTCCCGCCGGCCTTCCCGGAACCGGACGCGGAGGAGTCGGAACCGCCCCCGCAGGCGGCGACGGAGGTGAGCGCGCCGACGGCGGCTATGGCGGTGAGGAGGGTGCGGCGGGTGTTTCTCACGGTGACCTCGTTGTCTTGGTGCGGCTCGTAGGAGGAAGACAGGGGGTGGGTGCGGCGGGCTCAGGAGGTGGGCAGCCAGACGCGCATGGCGCCGTCCCGGCGGTTGGCCCACGCGTAGTAGGGGATCGCGGTGAGCTCGACCAGGTCGCCGGTGTGGGCGGCGTCGGGTGAGGGGGCCCGGTACGGCCACCAACTCCCCTCGTCCGCAAGGCGCCTGCGGTACCCGGCCGCGACGACGGTGGTGACCCCGCCGAGCAGATCCGGGCGGTGCTTCACGGCGAGCGGGCGGGTGGGGTCGAGGACGATGTCGTCCAGACCGCCGCCGGGGACGTCCACCTGCTCCAGGCAGTACACGAGCGGCCCGCGCTCGATCGCCGCACAGCCGCGCACGGCGTCCACCCGAGGGTCGGCGGCGGTCAGCCGGGGTTCGAGCACCAGCTCCAGGACGACCGAGTCGCCCCGCGCCCAGGTCCGTTCGAGGCGCAGCCACCCGTCCTCGACCGGCGCGTCCGTCTGGTCGTACGTCAACTCCCCGACGCGCACCCGGAATTCGCGGCACCACTGCGGGACGCGCAGGGACAGGGTCCACGGCCGGTCGGGGGTGTCCTCGACGGTGAGGGCGATCGTGCCGTGCCAGGGGTAGTCGGTCTCGGCGCGGACGGACAGCTCGCCGTAGGAGTAGCGGCCGGTGGTGAACTGGTGGATCTGCAGGCCCTGTTCGTCACCGGACGCGAGGTAGTGCTCCAGTGAGGCCAGCAGCCGCATCACGTTCGGCGGGCAGCAGGCGCAGCGGAACCAGCGGGTGCGGCGGGCCGACTGGTCGCCGCCGGGGTCGGTGTGGCCGTCGCGGACCTGGAGCGGGTTGACGTACAGCCAGCGCTCTCCGTCCAGCGAGACCCCGGCCAGGAAGCCGTTGTACAGGGTGCGTTCGATCAGATCGGAGTAGCGGGCCTCGCCGGTGAGCAGTGCCATGCGCCAGCTCCACTGGACCGAGGCGATGGCGGCGCAGGTCTCGCAATACGCGCGCTCGTTGGGGAGTTCGTACGGGTCGCCGAAGTCCTCCTCGTCGTGGTGCGCGCCGAGGCCGCCGGTGAGGTGGGTCTTGGTCGTGGTCATCGCCCGCCACAACCGCTCGCCCGCGGCCCGGAGTTCGGCGTCCCCGGTCTCGGTCGCCAGATCGGTGGCGGCGGCCAGCAGGTACAACTGCCGTACGGCGTGGCCCTCCACGGTGTCCGCCTCGCGCAACGGCACCCGGTCCTGGCAGTACGCCTCGCCGCCCAGCAGGCCGTGGCCGAAACGGTCGACGAAGTAGCCGGCCAGATCGAGGTAGCGGCGCTCGCCTGTCTCCCGGTACAGCTCCACCAGGGCTGTTTCCACCTCGGGGTGGCCGTCGATGCCGTCGATCTCCTTGCCGCTGCCTGGCAGGCCGAACACGGAGTCGATGTGATCGGCGAACTTGCGGGCCACGTCCAGGAGTTGGGGCCTGCCGGTGGCCCGGTGGTGGGCGACGGCCGCCTGGATGAGATGACCGGCGCAGTACAACTCGTGGCCCCAACGCAGGTCCTTGTACCGCTCGCCCCCCTTGACCAGCTGGAACCACGTGTTCAGGTAGCCGTCGGGCTGCTGCGCGGCGGCGACCAGGCCGATGATCCGGTCGACCTCCAACTCCAGGTCGGCGTCGGGCTGTTGGGCCAGTTGCCAGGCGGCGGCCTCCAACCACTTGTAGACGTCGGTGTCCACGAACGGGTACGCGCCCCGGAACTCGCCCGCGACCGCGCCCGCCGCCAGCCGCAGGTTGTGCAGATTCCCCGCCGACTCCAGCAGTTCGGGGCCCTGCGGGAGCGAGATCCGCGCGTTCACCTCGCGGCGAGTGCTCCAGAAGCCGGCGCGCACCTCGACCGCGGCGGGCGCGAGTGCGGCCTTGGCGCCCGGTCCTGGTTGGACCGGTCCAGTGGCGGTGCGTGCCGGTTCGGACGGGGCCGGGGCCGAGGAGGAAAGCGCGGTGGAACGTGGGCGGGGCATGGCTCTCCGGAAAGGTAGGTGGGAAGCAAGACGGGGGGACCGACGCGCGAAGTGCGTCAGGGCGTGCCTGAGGCCGGACGGGCGTTGCTCCGTCTTTCGAACCCGTTTAGGAAAACGTTTTTCTGCCGGGAAAGGTAGGAACGGGACCGAGTGCGCGTCAAGGGGTCGCGCAAACATTCTCTTCGCCTGGCCGGGGCTGGCCAGTTGCCGCGAACGGTGCCAGGATGCAGGTGCCGACTTCGTCCAGGAAAAGGGTTGCGCGTGACCGCCGTTCCAAGTCTTCCGCCCACCGGGCGGGCGAAGCTGGCCGACGTGGCCAAGCTGGCCGGTGTCAGTGTCGGGACGGCCTCAAAGGCGCTGAACGGCAGTGGGAACATGCGCCCGGAGACCCGGCAGCGGGTCCTGGACGCCGTCGAAGAGCTCGACTTCCGGCCCAATCAGCAGGCGCAGAGCCTGCACACCGGCCGCAGCTGGACCGTCGGGCTGATGACGACGGACGGGATCGGCCGCTTCAGCACGCCCGTCCTCCTCGGGGCCGAGGACGCGCTCGGCGCCGGAAAGATCTCCGTGCTGCTGTGCGACACCCGCGGCGACGCCATCCGCGAGCAGCACCACCTGCGCAATCTCATGGACCGCCGGGTGGACGGCATCATCGTGACCGGCCGAAGGACCGACCCGCGCCCGCCGCTGAACGGCATCGAGCCGATCCCGACGGTCTACGCGCTCTCGCCGTCCACCGACCCCGACGACATCTCCGTCGTGTCCGACGACCGGAGCGGAGCCCAGCTGGCCATCGAGCACCTGCTCGGGACCGGCCGCAGCCGGATCGCGCACATCACCGGCCCGGCCCACCACGCGGCCGCCCGCGACCGCGCCCGCCACACGCTTGAGCACCTTCAGCGGTCCTCCCGCGAACTCGCCACCGGCCGGGTCCACTTCGGGGAGTGGAGCGAGGCATGGGGCCGGCGCGCCGCCGAAGCGGTGCTGCGCACCGCACCGGACACGGACGCCTTCTTCTGCGGCAACGACCAGATCGCCAGAGGCGTCGCCGACGCGCTGCGCGAGAACGGCCTGGACGTCCCCGGCAAGGTGTCGATCGTGGGCTACGACAACTGGGACGTCATGGCCCTGGCCTCCCGTCCGCCCCTCACCACGATCGACACCGACCTCTCCGAGGTCGGCCGACGGGCCGCCCTCCTGCTGCTGGACGCCATCAACTCCGAGCCGGCGCCCGGACTGCACAGCGTTCCCTGCCGACTGGTGGTTCGCGAATCCACCTGAGTTGTCGGGGGAGTTGGGACCGTGTGAGCAGTTCCGGACGCCGGTCGTACTGCGGTTGTCGGGTCCGGGGGGTGTCGTCAGGACCACCCCCGATCCGGTGTTCAGGCCCAGGGACCGTGAAGGCTGTCGGCGGCAGGATTCAAGGCGTACCGAATCCACCACACGGAACCTCCGGGGGACCCCATGAACGAAATGTCGGCCAGGCGTCTGGCGGGCGGCGCGGGCATCGCCGCCGCCGTCGCTCTCATCGTCGAAGTGCCCCTGTACTTCGTCTACTCGGGCCCGCCGCCGGACGCCAACGTGCTCGCCAGGCTGCTGATCGGGATCGTCGCGCTGGCGTTCCTGCTCGTGTTCGTGACCGCGTTCCGCGAGCTGGTGAAGCGGGTGAATCCCGAGTACGAGTGGGCCGGTTCGATGGCCTTCACGGCGGGGGTCGTCTACACGACGATCACACTCGTCTCCAGCGGTCTGGAGGCCGGCGCGGTCATCGCCGCCGACCATCCCATCGACCCGACGATCGACGTCAGCGGCACGTACATCCTCTACGGGTCGATCTCCCGCCTGATGCTGGCGTTCTTCCTGACCGCGCTGGGCTTCGCCGTCTCCCGTACGGAACTGCTGCCGCGCTGGACCAGCAGGTCGGCCTACGTCCTGGCCGGGATCAACCTGGCCTTCGTGCCGTCGCTGTTCTTCGGGAACACGCCCGCGCACTTCTACGCGGCGAACGGCTGGGGCACCACCGCCCTGATGGGCGCGATCCTCAGCTACTGGCTGCTGGCCCTGGGCATCTCCACCTACCGCAGCGCGAAAGCGCCCGCAGCGGGGGCACTCACCTAGGTGTCCGGTGCGGGCCGGATACCCAGGGTGGGTATGGTGGCTCCATGGCCCGTCCCGAGCAGCCCGTAGGACCGCACCCTCGCGTGCGGTCCTACGGGCTGCTCGTGGCCGTCCTGCTGTTCGGTCTGCTCGGGATGCACGGGCTCGGACCCGTTCCCATGGCCGACCTCGCTCACGGGCACACCATGGCGGCCACGACCGTAGCGACGGGCGAGAGGGCGTCGACGCCGGACGCCTGCGATCACGACGCGGGCGACTGCGGTGGCAACCACATGGCGCACGCCGACGCGACCTGTGCCTCCGCGTCCGTCGGCGGACCACCGGCCGTGGTTCCGGTGCTGCAACCCGATGTGGCGGCCTGCGCCGAGGTGCCCGACGGGCGTACGTCCGGGGCGGGCAGTGGTCCCGACGGGGGCCGGGCCCCACCCTCCCTCTCGGAACTCCAACTCCTGCGGATCTAGAGCGGCCCGCGCGACACGTCACCGTGCGCGCACCGGCATGCCCTGAACGGATCCACACACCAGGAGTTCCACCATGACCGCACAGCGCAGGTTCGTCCGTCGTACCGTTCTCGCCGTCACCGCCTCGGTGGCCGCCCTCACGCTCGCCGCGTGCGGCAACGACGGCGACGGCAAGGCAGGCAGCGGGACCGCGTCCGCCACCGCGACCGGTGGCCACAACGCCGCCGACGTCTCCTTCTCGAAAGAGATGATCCAGCACCACCGCCAGGCCGTGGAGATGGCCGGACTGGCCGCGGGCCACGCCTCCTCGGCGCAGGTCAAGAGCCTCGCCACGAAGATCGAGGGCGCACAGGCCCCGGAGATCAAGACCATGTCCGGCTGGCTCACCTCGTGGGGCGAGCAGGTTCCCCAGGACATGTCCGGCATGGACTCCGGTATGGACCACGGCATGTCGTCCTCGACGCCCGGCATGATGAGCGACGCCGACATGGGCAAGCTGGAGAAGGCCTCCGGCGCCGACTTCGACGCCATGTTCCTCACCATGATGATCGAACACCACAAGGGCGCCGTCTCCATGGCCAAGGCCGAGAAGACGGGCGGCAAGTACGAGCCGGCCACCAAGCTCGCGGCCGGCGTCATCACGGCTCAGAGCGCCGAGATCGAGCAGATGAACAAGATGCTCGGCAAGGGCTGACACAGTCGCCGGACGGGGCCCGACCGCGCACCACGCGGTCGGGCCCCCGACTCAGGATCCCTCCGCCGCCTCGCGCCGTTTCCGCTGCTCCTCGAAGAGCCGGAGGAACTCCTTCGCCTGCTCCTCGGCGATGCGCTGCTGCTCGGCCTCCTCCTCGCTGAGCACCCGGTCCTCGTCGAACACGCCTTCCTCGCGGAGCTGTTGCGTCTGGACGGCGGTGGGCAGTTCGGGGTCGGGGTCGGACGGGCGCGGGCCCTCGGGACCGTCGGGACCGACCCGCACGAGGCGTTCTACGCGCACGATCCGTGTCCGGCACCCGTCGATCACGATCTCGTCGCAGCGCTCGGCGTCGATCCGGTCGGCCAGCCGCCCGTACTCCGCCCGTGTCTCCTCGTCGAGCTGCTCCATGACCGGCGCCATCACCCGCAGATAGGAGGTGAGCGTGTCCCGCGACCCCTGCGGACTCGGGTTCGTCATCTGCGTCGGCGCCCAGTGGCCGTCCGAGAACTCGGCCGCGGTGAACTCGGCCGGCAGCAGCACACCCCCGGGATGCGTCTTCAGAGCACGCAACGAGTCCTTCCGTACGGCGGCGGGAGCCGTGCCCCGCGCCTGGACCAGCGACAGCAACTCCATCCGCAGGATGCCCTCGGACATCCCCGTCGGGGTGTACGGATCGATCACGAATCCCTTGGTACGGCCGCGGTATTCGTTCCCGTGCCCCACCTTCGCCGGGTCGGGGTCGGACGGCCGGGGCGGCTCCGGTCCCGTCGGTCCCATCCGGATGAACTGATCGCCCCGCACGACCCGGAACCGGCGGCCGTGCACGGTGAGTTCGTCCACGGTCTCCCAGTCCAGCCGCTCCGCGCCGCGCAGCCACTCCTGCTGCGACTCCGTGTCGCCCGCGTCAAGGGCGTCCCGCGCCCAGCCGCGGAAGAGCATGGCCATGGTGTCGCGGGCGCCCTGCGGGAAGGAGGTGGAGCAGCTGGAGATGATCCGCCAGCCGCCGGTCTCCAGTTCCTCGGCCACACCGAACACCGGGCCGCCACCGCCGAGGACGTTCGGATAGGCCTTGCGGGCCTGCCACGCCTCGACGTCCGCGAGGGCCGCCGCCGGTGCGTCCGGCAGGGCCTCCATCCTGATCATCCGGTACCCGGGAACCTGATCACCGTGCTCAGACATGCTTCCAGCATGCCCGGACCCGGGGACGGTACGCGACGAATCAACGCAACCGGCACACCAGTTGGGCTCGCGAGGCGCAGGTTTCGGCCAGGCGTCCCGCGCTCCGAGATGATAGACGTCGGACATGAACAACGTGATCGTCCCCGACTCTCCCGCCGTCCCCGTCCCCGTCCCCTCCCGCCCGGCCGGTGCCCGATGACCGCCGGCGCCGACACCCCCGACCGCCGGGGCCGCACCGGCCTGGACCGCACCGGCCTCGACCTGACCGGCAACCCCCGCGTCAAGGTCCGCGATGTGACCCTGCTGTCCAGCCACTGGTACGTCGAGCGCACCACGACCTTCGACTTTCGCCACGGCGACGGCACTTGGACCACCCAGGAGCGCGAGACCCACGACCGCGGCAACGGCGCCACCCTGCTCCTCTACGACGCCGAGCGCGAAACGGTCCTGCTCACCCGCCAGTTCCGCTTCCCCGTGTACGTCAACGGCCACCCCGACGGCATGCTCGTCGAGACCCCGGGAGGCCTCCTCGACGACGAGGACGAGCACCCGGAGGAGGCCGTACGACGCGAGGTGGTGGAGGAGACCGGCCACACCGTCGGCGAGGTCGAGCACGTCTTCGACGTCTACATGAGCCCCGGCTCGGTCACCGAACGCATCGGTTTCTACGCCGCCTCCTACGGCCCCTCGACCCGCACCCACGAGGGCGGCGGTCTTCAGGAGGAGGGCGAGGACATCGAGATCCTCGAACTGCCCTTCCGTAGAGCCCTGGAGATGATTCGGAACGGCGAGATCGCCGACGCCAAGACCATCATGCTGCTCCAATGGGCCGCGCTGGACGGGCCGTTCGCCAAGTAGCCGCGCGGGGCCTTGACTTGAAGTGCGCTTCAAGAGGAAGACTCCCGTTCGTGCCCGGAGGACCGGGTGCGAACGGGAGGGACCACCATGAAGTACCGCACCATAGGCGCCGATCCGGCGCATCGCCGCGAGGTGAGCGTGCTCGCGCTCGGCGCGATGCTGTTCGGCTCCCGCACCGACGAGGAGACCTCCTTCGCCGTGCTCGACCGCTATGTCGAGGCCGGCGGGAACTTCATCGACACGTCCGACAACTACGCGTTCTGGGTCGACGGAAGCCAGGGCGGCCAGAGCGAGAAGCTGCTCGGACGGTGGCGGCGCAGCCGCGGCATCGGCGACGAGATCGTGATCGCCACCAAGCTCGGCGCCCGTCCGCTGGCACCCGGCACGGGGTTCGTCGACAACCCGGAGGGTCTGTCGGCGAAGGTCATCCGCGAGTCGGCCGAGCGCAGCCGCGAACGCCTCGGTGTCGAGAAACTCGACCTGCTGTACGCGCACATCGAGGATCAGAGCGTTCCACTGCAGGAAACCGTCGAAGGATTCGCCGAGTTGGTCGCCGAGGGCACCGTCGGTCTCCTCGGCGTCAGCAACCACGCAGTCTGGCGGGTGGAACGGTCCCGCGCGCTCGCCGCCGCGGCCGGGCTGCCCGGCTACGAGGTCCTCCAGTACCAGCACAGCTATCTGCGCCCTCGGACGGACCTGCCCTCGGAGTTCTTCCCCGACGGCAGTATCGGCAGCGCCGGCCCGGACCTGCTCGGCTATCTGCGCGCCGAGCCCGCCCTCACCCTGGTCGCCTACTCACCCCTGCTGGCCGGCGCCTACACGCGCGAGGACAAGCCCCTGCCCGCCGACTACGACCACCCCGGCACCCCCGCCCGTCTCGCCGCGCTGCGGGAGGTGGCGAAGGAGACCGGGGCGAGTGTCAACCAGGTAGTACTGGCCTGGCAGTTGGGCGGACCGCTGCCGATCGTCCCGCTCGCGGGGGCGTCGTCGGTGGCCCAGCTGGAGGAGAACCTCGCTGCCGTGGACCTGGAGTTGACGGCGGAGCAGCGGCAACTCCTCGACTCCGCCGTGTAGTTCAGGGCCTGACCAGCAACTGGAAGTCGAACGCGTACCGGGACGCCCGGTAGATGTGCGTCCCGTACTCGACTGCTCGCCCGGTGTCGTCGTACGCCGTGCGCTGCATCGTGAGCAGGGCGGCGCCCTCCTTCTCGTCCAGGCGGGTGGCCTCCGCCGGGGTGGCGGAGCGGGCGCCTATCGTCTGGCGGGCGCTGTGCAGGGTGATGCCGGCGGTGCGCAGCATCCGGTACAGGCCCGTCGACTCCAGCCGGGCGGTGTCGAGCGGGAGCAGGTTCGACGGGAGGTAGTTGCAGAGGAACGCGACCGGCTGGCCGTGGGTGGAGCGCAGCCGTTCCAGGAGGGTGACCTCGCTGCCCTCCTGGACACCGAGGGCGGCCGCGACATCCGCGGTCGCGGGCACGCCCTCGTTGCGCAGCACCTCCGTGGTCGGGCCTTGTCCGGCCGACTCCAGGTCGTCGTAGAGGCTGCTGAGTTCCAGCGGTCTCTTGACCTGGCTGTGCACCACCTGCGTGCCGACCCCGCGCCGCCGGACCAACAGCCCCTTGTCGACGAGGGATTGGATGGCCTGGCGGACGGTGGGGCGGGACAGGCCGAGGCGTACGGACAGGTCGATCTCGTTGCCCAGGAGGTTGCCCGGCGCCAAGGTCCCGTGCTCGATCGCCGACTCCAGCTGTTGTGCGAGCTGGTAGTACAGCGGCACCGGACTGTTGCGGTCCAGGGCGAAATGCAGGGCATCGAGCGGGGACCCGTTCGCGGCACGCGCGAAGTCACCGGTCTTCGCCACAGGGGCACCTCCTCACGGATTGTGACGGGCAGTCAGGAGTTGCTGGGGAAACCGAGGTTGATGCCACCGTCGGCGGGGTCCGGCCAGCGGGTGGTGATGACCTTGCCCTGCGTGTAGAAGGCGACGCCGTCGTTGCCGTAGACGTGGAGGTCCCCGAAGAGGGAGTCCTTCCAGCCGCCGAAGGAGTGGTAGCCGACGGGCACCGGGATCGGCACGTTCACGCCGACCATGCCCGCCTTGACCTCCATCTGGAAGCGGCGGGCGGCGCCGCCGTCGCGGGTGAAGATCGCGGTGCCGTTGCCCCAACGGGAGCTGTTGATCAGGGTGATGGCCTCGTCGTAGGACTCGGCGCGGACGACGACCAGGACCGGTCCAAAGATCTCGTCCTTGTACGCGTCCGCCGTCAGCGGCACCTTGTCGAGGAGGGAGACGCCGAGGAAGAAGCCGTCCTCGTGGCCCTCGACCGAGAAGCCGGTGCCGTCGACGACGACCTCGGCGCCCTGCGCCGCGGCCGAGGCGACGTACGACGCGACCTTGTCGCGGTGCTCGCGGGTGATGAGCGGGCCCATCTCCGACGCCGGGTCGTTGCCGGGGCCGATGCGCAGGTTGCCGGCGCGCTCGGCGATCTTGGCGACCAGCTCGTCGCCGGTGTCGCCGACCGCGACCACGACGGAGACGGCCATGCAGCGCTCACCGGCCGAACCGTAGGCCGCGTTGATCGCCTGGTCGGCCGCGAAGTCCAGGTCCGCGTCCGGGAGGACGAGCATGTGGTTCTTGGCGCCACCGAGGGCCTGGACGCGCTTGCCGTGCTCAACTGCCTTGAGCTGGATGTACTTCGCGATCGGCGTCGAGCCGACGAAGGAGACGGCCTCGATGTCCGGGTGCTCCAGGATGCGGTCGACGGCCACCTTGTCGCCCTGCACGACGTTCAGCACACCCTGCGGCAGGCCCGCCTCGGAGGCGAGTTCGGCGAGACGGTACGACGCCGACGGGTCCTTCTCGGACGGCTTGAGGATGAAGGTGTTGCCCGTCGCGATCGCGAGGGGGAACATCCACATCGGCACCATGGCCGGGAAGTTGAACGGCGTGATGCCCGCAACCACCCCCAGCGGCTGGCGAATTGAGGCCACGTCCACGCGGGTCGAGACCTGCGTCGACAGTTCGCCCTTCAGCTGCACGCTGATGCCGCAGGCGAGTTCGACGATCTCCATGCCGCGCGCGACCTCGCCGAGCGCGTCCGAGTGGACCTTGCCGTGCTCGGCGGTGATCAGCTCGGCGATCTCGTCGCGGTGCGCGTCCAGCAGCTCGCGGTACTTGAACAGGATCGCGGTGCGCTTGGCGAGCGAGGCGACGCCCCAGCTCTCGAACGCGGCCTTCGCGGAGGCGACGGCGGCGTCCACCTCGTCGACGGTCGCGAAGCCGACCTGCTTCTCCTGCGCGCCGGTCGCCGGGTTGTACACGGGACCGAAACGGCCCGAGGTGCTCTCGACGGGCTTGCCGTCGATCCAGTGAGTGATCGTCTTCATGGTGCAAAGGCCTTTCGGGGGAGGGGAGTTCAGAGGTGACGGCGACGGTCGGCGACCTGGCGGTCGTACTCCTCGCGGGCCTGTACGGCCGATGCGCGCGAGGCGGTCTCGGCGACCGGCACGTCCCACCAGGCCTCGGCCGGGGGAGCGGTCGGGGTGGCGGTGTCGGTCTCGACGTAGACGCACGTCGGCCGGTCGGAGGCGCGGGCCGTGGCGAGCGCCTCGCGCAGTTCGCGCACCGTCTTGGCGCGCAGGACGTCCATGCCGAGGCTGGCCGCGTTGGCGGCGAGGTCGACCGGGAGCGGGGCTCCGGTGAATGAACCGTCGGTAGGCGAACGGTGGCGGTACGCCGTGCCGAAGCGCTCGCCGCCGACGGACTCGGAGAGGCCGCCGATGGAGGCGTAGCCGTGGTTCTGGATCAGGACCAGGTTGACCGGGAGGCCCTCCTGGACCGCCGTGACGATCTCGGTCGGCATCATCAGGTAGGTGCCGTCGCCGACCAGCGACCAGACGGGGGTGTCTGGTGCTGCCTGCTGGACGCCGATGCCGGCCGGGATCTCGTAGCCCATGCAGGAGAAGCCGTATTCGAGGTGGTACTGGCGCGGGCTGCGGGCCCGCCACAGCTTGTGCAGGTCGCCGGGGAGTGAACCGGCCGCGTTGATGACCACGTCGTCGTCGCCGACTACCGCGTCGAGGGCGCCGAGGAGTTGGGTCTGGGTGGGTACGGCGTTCTCGTCGGGGGCGGTGAACGCGGTGTCAACAACCCGCTCCCAGCGCTCCTTGCCCTCGCGGTACTCGGCCTCGTAAACCGAGTTCACACGGTGATCGGCGAGTGCCTCGGTCAACGCGGTGAGGCCCGCCCTCGCGTCGCACACCAGGGTGCGCGCGGCGAGCTTGTGCGCGTCGAACGCGGTGATGTTGAGGTTGACGAACCGCACGTCCGGGTTCTGGAAGAGCGTGTGGGAGGCCGTCGTGAAGTCCGTGTACCGGGTGCCGACGCCGATCACCAGGTCCGCCGTGCGCGCGATGTCGTCGCTGACGGCCGTGCCGGTGTGGCCGATACCGCCCAGGTCGGCCGGGTGGTCGTAGCGCAGCGATCCCTTGCCCGCCTGGGTGGAGGCGACCGGGATGCCGGTGGCGTCGACGAGCGCCTTGAGCGCGTCCTCGGCCTGGCTGTGGTGGATGCCGCCGCCCGCGACGATCACCGGACGCTCGGCGGAACGGATGGCCTCGACGGCCTCTGCCAGCTCGAAGACGTCCGGCGCGGGACGCCGTACGTGCCACACGCGGTCGGCGAAGAACTCCTCCGGCCAGTCGTACGCCTCGGCCTGAACGTCCTGCGGCAGTGCGAGAGTTACCGCTCCCGTCTCGAC
The DNA here is from genome assembly GCF_045162825.1 of Streptomyces prunicolor. NCBI lineage: Bacteria > Bacillati > Actinomycetota > Actinomycetes > Kitasatosporales > Streptomycetaceae > Streptomyces > Streptomyces prunicolor. Next base: position 9,646,983 of record NZ_CP108676.1, read on the forward strand.
CGGGTCGGCGAGCACGCGCATCGCGTTGAGCGCGGCCGGGATCAGGGCCTCGGGGCGCATGACGCGGTCGAAGTAGCGGGAGACCGGGCGCAGCGTGTCGTTGACCGAGAGGTCCGCCTCGACCGGGTGCTCCAGCTGTTGGAGCAGTGGGTCGGCGGCGCGGGTCGCGAAGTAGTCGCCGGGCAGGAGCAGGACCGGCAGCCGGTTGATCGTGGCCAGCGCGGCACCCGTGACCAGGTTGGTGGCGCCCGGTCCGATGGACGTCGTGACCGCCTGCGCGGAGAGCCGGTCCAGTTGACGGGCGTACCCAACTGCCGCGTGCACCATGGCCTGTTCGTTGCGGCCCTGGTGGAACGGCATCGTGTCCTCGCCGGCTTCGAGCAGCGCCTGGCCGAGTCCGGCAACGTTGCCATGGCCGAAGATGCCCCAGGTGCCGGCGATCAGCCGGTGCCGTACGCCGTCGCGCTCGGTGTACTGGACCGACAGGAACTGCACCAGGGCCTGGGCGACGGTCAGGCGGCGGGTGGGGGTGCTCATCAGGACTTCTCCGGTGCCGTGTAGAGGGGGAGGCGTGGGTCGACGGGCTGCTCGGGCCAGGTGCCGCGGACCCAGGCATGATCGGGGTGGTCGCAGATCAGCCAGGAGCGGTCGTCCTCGGGACCCGCCATGACGTTGAGGTAGTACATGTGGTGACCGGGCACCGCCATCGAGGGCCCGTGCCAGCCGTCCGGGATCAACACGACGTCCCCGCCCCGGACTTCGGCCAGGACGTCCGTGTTACGGCCCTGCCCGGACGGGGAGACGCGCTGGTAGCCGAGACCGGGGGTGCCCTCGTGGTCGGCGAACTCGAAGTAGTAGACCTCTTCGAGGACGGACTCCTCGCCGGGCCGGTGCTCGTCGTGCTTGTGCGGCGGGAAGGAGGACCAGTTCCCGCCGGGCGTGATCACCTCTACGGCGATGAGCTTGTCGCACTCGAAGACGCCGGCCGCGCCGAAGTTGTTGACCTGGCGGCTGCTGTTGCCGGTGCCGCGCAGCTCCACCGGCACCGACGAGGCAGGGCCGTAGCGGGCGGGCAGTCGGCGGGTGCAGCGGGCGCCGGTCAGCGCGAAGCGGCCACCGCCGGGCGACGAGACCGTCGTACGGGAATCGCGCGGGACGTACGCGAAGTCGCTCACGGCGGTGAACACGCTCTCGCGGCCGTGGAGTTCGAAGGTGTCGTGGCCGAAGTCGTCGGCCGCGGAGACCGTGCAGGCGCCGGCGAGCGGGACGACGATCCACTCGCTGTCGTCGGTGTCGAAGGTGTGGGTGCCGCCCGGCGGCAGCTCCAGGACCCGCAGGCTGGAGTAGCCCCAGGCCGCCGACTCAGGGGTGACGTCCACGACGTAGGGGCCGCCGAGGGCCTTTCCGGCGGGAAGGTGATACGCGCTCGTCATGGTGTGCCTCCGGTTCACAACAGGCCTACAGCGGTGTCCACCGCCGTCTCCACGCCACCATCGGCGGGATACAGCAGGGAGCGGCCCACGACCAGGCCCTGGACGGTGGGCAGGCGCAGCGTCTTGCGCCACTTCTCGTACGCGCCCTCCTGGTCGTCGCCGACCTCGCCGCCGAGCAGGACGACGGGCAGGGTCGAGGTCTCCAGGACCTCGGCCATGTCGTCCGGGTCGTCGGTGACGGGCAGTTTCAGCCAGGTGTAGGCGGAGGTGCCGCCCAGGCCCGAGGAGATCGCGATCGAGCGGGTCACGGCCTCGGCGGACAGGTCGTTGCGGACCTTGCCGTCGACCCGGCGGGATATGAACGGCTCTACGAACAGGGGGAGTTGGCGCGCCGCCATGTCGTCGATGGCGCGTGCCGTCGACTCCAGGGTGGTGAGCGAGCCCGGGTCGCCGTAGTCGATGCGGAGCAGCAGTTTGCCCGCGTCGAAGCGGAGGCGCTCGATGTCCTCGGCGCGGTGGCCGGTGAACCGGTCGTCCATCTCGAAGGCGGCGCCGGACAGGCCGCCGCGGTTCATCGAGCCCATGACGACCTTGCCGTCCAGGACACCGAGGAGGAGCAGGTCCTCCAGGATGTCGGCGGTGGCGAGTACCCCGTCGACACCGGGCCGGGAGAGCGCGATGCAGAGGCGTTCCAGCAGGTCGGCGCGGTTCGCCATGGCCGTGCGGTGGTCGCCGACGCCGAGGGCGCCGCGGGCCGGGTGGTCGGCGGCCACGATCATCAGGCGGCCGCTGTCGCCCAGCAGCGGGCGGCGTACCCGGCGGGCGGCCGCCTCGGCGATCGCCTCCGGGTGCCGGGCTCTGACCGTGACGAGGTCGGGGATGCTGATGCTCAAGAGAAGCTCCGTTCAGGGAAGGCTCGGGCGGCCATGGGGTCAGCCGCCCACGCGCGCGCCGGCGAGGAGGTCCTCGACCTCGGACTCGGTGGGCATCGCGGTGGAGCAGGCGAGACGGGAGGCGACGAGGGCGCCGGCCGCGTTGGCGAACCGCATGGACCGTTCCAAGTCCCAGCCGGCCAGCAGCCCGTGGCACAGCGAGCCGCCGAACGCGTCGCCCGCGCCGAGGCCGTTGAGGACCTCCACGGGGACCGGCGGTACCTCGGCGGTGGTGCCGTCGCGGTGGAGGGCCAGGACACCCTTGGGGCCCTGCTTGACGACGGCGAGCTCCACGCCCGCGTCGAGCAGTGCCTGGGCGCAGGCGCGGGGCTCGCGGACGCCGGTGGCGACCTCGCACTCGTCGAGGTTGCCGACCGCGACCGTCGCGTGCCGCAGGGCCTCCGCGTAGTACGGGCGGGCCTCTTCCGGGTTCTTCCAGAACATGGGGCGCCAGTCGAGGTCGAAGACCGTGGTGCCCGCCTTGTCGCGCGCCTTGAGGGCGGCGAGCGTGGCGGAGCGGCTCGGCTCCTCGCTCAGACCGGTGCCGGTGATCCAGAAGACGCGGGCCTGGCGGATCGCGAAGTAGTCCAGCTCCTCGGTGCGGATCTCCAGGTCGGGCGCCTTGGGCTGCCGGTAGAAGTACAGCGGGAAGTCGTCCGGCGGGAAGATCTCGCAGAACGTGACCGGCGTCGGGTAGTCCGCGACGGGCGTGACCCAGCGGTCGTCGACCCCGAAGTCCTTGAGGGCCTCGTGCAGATACGTCCCGAAGGGGTCGTCGCCGGTGCGGGTGATCACCGCGGTGCTGCGGCCGAGCCGGGCGGCGGCGACCGCCACATTGCTCGCCGAACCTCCGAGGAACTTGCCGAACGTCTCCACACGGGCCAGCGGTACGCCAGACTGCAACGGGTAGAGATCGACCCCGATGCGGCCCATGGTGATCAGATCGAAGGACTGGGCTGACTCGGCCATGCGCGACACTCCTCTGAGCTGCTGGGGGTGGGCGGGTCCAGAGGCCTGCCGCCTCCCAGGTGTAGGTCTCGGAGGGGCTCCCTGTCAATAGTTTGTACTTACATTCGGACCTGCTCGTGAAATGATGTCTTAACAAAGTATTGACAGCGGACGCGACCGGGGATTTGATTCCGTCCCAGCGCAACAGCCGTGTTTCGCGGCAAACGACCCGGGGCCGACAGGCCCCGAGCCCGGATTTCTGCGATCATGACTCCCTTTCCCCTGAAGCACAGTGAGGTGCAGGAAAGATGGACCGTTCCACTTACTCCCGCTCGCGCAGAATGGCCCCCATCGTGGCGGTGGCCGCGGCAGCGGCCCTGACCCTCGCCGGCTGCTCCAGCAGCTCGGGCGGCAAGAAGTCCACCGAGGACTCCTCCGGCGCCTCCGCGGGCAAGGCGAGCACCCCTCGTATGACGGTCGCCCTGGTCACGCACCAGGCGCCCGGCGACACGTTCTGGGACATCGTCCGCAAGGGCGCCCAGGCCGCCGCCGCCAAGGACAACATCAAGCTCGTCTACTCGGCCGACCCGAACGCGGGCAACCAGTCGAACCTGGTGCAGAACGCGATCGACCAGAAGGTCGACGGCATCGCGGTCACCCTCGCCAAGCCCGACGCCCTGAAGGACGTCATCGCCAAGGCGAAGACCGCGAACATACCCGTCGTGGGCCTCAACTCCGGTCTCAGCGACTGGAAGAAGCTCGGACTGCTGGAGTTCTTCGGCCAGGACGAGACGGTGGCCGGCGAGGCGCTCGGCAAGCGGCTGAACTCGGAAGGCGCCAAGAAGGCCGTCTGTGTCATCCAGGAGCAGGGCAACATCGGTCTGACCCAGCGCTGCGCCGGTGTGAAGAAGACCTTCACCGGCACCACCGAGGTCCTCAACGTCAACGGCACGGACATGCCGTCGGTGAAGTCGACGATCACGGCCAAGCTCACGCAGGACAAGGCCATCGACTACGTCGTCACCCTGGGCGCTCCGTTCGCCATGACGGCCGTGCAGTCGCTGTCCGACGCGGGCAGCAAGGCGAAGGTCGCGACCTTCGACCTCAACAGCACCCTGACGGGCGCCATCAAGGCCGGCACCGTCCAGTTCGCGGTCGACCAGCAGCCGTACCTCCAGGGCTACTTGGCGGTCGACTCCCTGTGGCTCTACAAGAACAACGGCAACTACAGCGGCGGCGGTGAGCAGCCCGTACTGACCGGCCCGGCCTTCGTCGACAAGACCAACGTCGACGCCGTCGCCAAGTACGCCGCCAACGGAACCCGGTGATCAGTATGACCCAGCACGCCGAGCCGGCGGTGACCTCACCGCCGGCCCCCGGCCCCAAGGAATCCGACGGGCGGACCGTCGAACGGCCCCTGGCGCTACGGCTGTTGGCCCGCCCCGAGGTGGGTGTCTTCCTCGGTGCCGCTGCGGTGTACGTGTTCTTCCTGATCGCTGCTCCGCCGGTGCGGGACGGCGCCTCGATGGCGAACATTCTCTACAGTTCGTCGACGATCGGGATCATGGCGTTGCCGGTGGCGCTGTTGATGATCGGTGGGGAGTTCGACCTCTCCGCCGGTGTCGCGGTGATCACCTCGGCGCTGACCGCGAGCATGCTCAGCTATCAGCTGACCATGAACGTGTGGGTCGGTGTGGTCGTCGCGCTGCTGGTGTCGCTGGGGATCGGGTTCCTCAACGGGTGGATGGTCGTCAAGACCGGGCTGCCGAGCTTCCTGGTCACCCTGGGCAGCTTCCTGATCCTGCAGGGTGTCAACCTCGCGGTGACGAAGCTGGTCACCGGGAACGTCGCGACCGACGACATCAGCAACATGGATGGTTTCGGCCAGGCCAAGAAGGTTTTCGCGGCGTCCTTCGACATCGGCGGCGTCGATGTGAAGATCACGATCTTCTACTGGCTGGTGTTCGCGGCGATCGCGACCTGGGTGCTGCTGCGGACGAAGTACGGCAACTGGATCTTCGCGGTCGGTGGGAACAAGGACTCGGCGCGGGCGGTCGGTGTGCCGGTGGCGTTCACGAAGATCTCGCTGTTCATGCTGGTCGGTTTCGGTGCCTGGTTCATCGGTATGCACCAGTTGTTCACGTTCAACACGGTGCAGTCCGGTGAGGGTGTGGGCCAGGAGCTGATCTACATCTCCGCGGCGGTGATCGGTGGTTGTCTGCTGACCGGTGGTGCCGGTTCGGCGATCGGTCCGGTCTTCGGGGCGTTCATGTTCGGCATGGTGCAGCAGGGCATCGTCTATGCCGGCTGGAACCCCGACTGGTTCAAGGCGTTCCTCGGCGTGATGCTGCTCGGCGCCGTCCTCATCAATCTGTGGGTCCAGCGCACCGCGACCCGGAGGTGACCTTCATGGCAAGCAACGAATCCGGCACCCACGGCGCCATTCTCGAAGACACGGCGCCGAGCGACGCGGACGCGCCGATCGTCCAACTGCGCAACGCGGGCAAGTCCTACGGCAATGTCCGTGCCCTGCACGGTGTGGACCTCGCGGTCCGTCCGGGCCAGGTGACCTGCGTGCTGGGTGACAACGGCGCGGGCAAGTCCACGCTGATCAAAATCATCTCAGGGCTGCATCAGCACACGGAGGGCGAGTTCCTCGTCGACGGCGGGGCGGTGCATCTCACCACCCCGCGTCAGGCGTTGGACCGTGGCATCGCGACGGTCTACCAGGATCTGGCGGTCGTGCCGCTGATGCCGGTGTGGCGCAACTTCTTCCTCGGCTCGGAGATGACGAAGGGCCCCTGGCCGTTCCGCCGTCTCGACATCGAGCGGATGAAGAAGACCGCGGACGAGGAACTGCGCAACATGGGCATCGTCCTGGACAACCTGGACCAGCCCATCGGCACCCTGTCGGGCGGCCAGCGCCAGTGTGTGGCGATCGCCCGTGCCGTCTACTTCGGCGCCCGGGTCCTGATCCTGGACGAGCCGACCGCAGCGCTGGGTGTCAAGCAGTCCGGTGTGGTGCTGAAGTACGTGGCCGCGGCGCGGGAGCGCGGGCTCGGGGTCATCTTCATCACCCACAACCCGCACCACGCCTACATGGTCGGCGACCACTTCAGTGTGCTGCGCCTGGGCACCATGGAGCTCTCCGCCGAGCGCAGCGAGATCACCCTCGAAGAGCTCACCAACCACATGGCGGGCGGTACCGAACTCGCCGCGCTCAAGCACGAGTTGTCCCAGGTCCGCGGCCTCGACGTCGACGAACTCCCGGACGAGAAGGCCCTGAAGGCGCCGGTGAGCGCGTCTCCTGAAGGGACCGCCTGACATGTCGGACCGCCCCTTCCTGGACCGCATCCGGGTCGGTTCCGCCCCGGACTCGTGGGGCGTGTGGTTCCCGGACGACCCCCAACAGGTGCCGTGGGAACGGTTCTTGGACGAGGTCGCGCAGGCCGGCTACTCCTGGATCGAGCTGGGCCCGTACGGCTATCTGCCGACCGACCCGGCCCGGCTCACGGACGAGCTCGCCCGACGCGAGCTGAAGGTGTCCGCGGGCACGGTCTTCACCGGCCTGCACCGCGGCCCCTCCGTCTGGGACGCGACATGGGAGCACGTCAGCCAAGTCGCCGCGCTCACCCAGGAGATGGGTGCGCGGCACCTGGTCGTCATCCCCTCCTTCTGGCGGGACGACAAGACCGCCGAGATCCTGGAGCCGCCGGAGCTGACCGGCGAACAGTGGGCCCACTTGACCAAGGGCATGGAGCGGCTCGGGCACGAGGTCAAGGAGGCGTACGGACTCGACCTCGTCGTCCACCCGCACGCCGACACCCACCTCGACACCGAGGACCACGTCGAGCACTTCCTGGACTCGACCGACTCCGAACTGGTCAACCTCTGCCTGGACACCGGGCATTACGCCTACTGCGGCGGCGACAGCGTCAAGCTGATCGAGACGTACGGCGAACGCATCGGCTATCTGCACCTCAAGCAGGTCGACCCGGAGATCCTCGCCGACGTCGTCAAGAACGAGGTGCCGTTCGGACCGGCCGTGGCACGCGGAGTGATGTGTGAACCGCCGTCCGGCGTACCGGAGTTGGAGCCGGTGCTGATCGCGGCGCAGCGCCTGGGTGTGGAGTTGTTCGCGATCGTCGAGCAGGACATGTACCCGTGCGAGCCGGACAAGCCGCTCCCCATCGCGGAGCGCACCCGCAAGTTCCTCCGTTCCTGCGGTGCCTGACCCTTCCCGCGGTGCCTGACGACCCGAAAGGACGGCCGATGGCCATGAACCCGCGCGACCCGCTCGGAGTGGCAGTCGTCGGAACCGGAAAGATGGGAGCCGACCACGTCCGCAGGATCCAGGACGTGGTCAACGGCGCCCGGGTGAGTGCCGTCGTGGACGTCGACGCCGAACGCGCCAAACGGATCGCGTCCGGTGTCGACGGCTGCACGGCGTACACCGACCCGGCCGCGGCGATGGCGGCGGCGGACGTCGACGCGGTCCTGATCGCCTCACCGGGCCCGGCCCACGAGGCGGCCCTGCTGACGGCCTTCGAGCACGACCTCCCGGTCCTGTGCGAGAAGCCGCTCACGCCGGACGCGGCCTCGGCGCTACGGGTGATGGAGGCGGAGGTACGCCTCGGTCACCGCCGGGTGCAGGTCGGCTTCATGCGGCGCTACGACGCCGAGTACATGAAGCTCAAGTCCCTCCTGGGAACAGGCCAGTTGGGCAGACCGCTCATGCTCCACAACCGGCACCGCAACGCCGCCAGCCCGCCCTTCTTCACCAGTTCCATGCTGATCAGCGACTCGGTGGCCCATGAGACGGACGTGACGCGCTGGCTGCTGGGCCACGAGATCACCGCCGTCCAGGTGCTGCGCCCGCGCCCCTCGGCGAGCGCCCCGGACGACCTCCAGGACCCGCAGTTCGTCGTCTTCGAGACCGACGGCGGCGCGATCGTCGACGTCGAGATGTTCGTCAACTGCGGCTTCGGCTACCAGGTCCAGGCCGAGGTCGTCTGCGAACGCGGCACCGCCCGCATCGGCGACGGCCACGCCATGGTCACCAACATGGCCGGCCGCTGGGGCGGCACCATCGCCCAGGACTTCGTCGAACGCTTCGCCGACGCCTACGACCGCGAGATCCAGACCTGGGTCGACGCCACCCGCCGCGGCGAGGTGACCGGCCCGAGCGTGTGGGACGGGTACGCGGCGGCGGCCGTGTGCGAGGCGGGGGTACGGGCGTTGGAGGACGGGGTGCGGGTGGAGGTCGAGCTGGTGGAACGGCCCGCGTTCTACCCGTGACCGACTTCGTCGGGGGCGGCACGTGCGACCACGTGCCGCCCCCGACGTGCGTCTACGACAGAATCGGCACGCGCGGCCGTGCCTCGAACCCCGCCGCGCGGTAGGCCTCGTCGATGAGTGTCATCGTCGCCACCGCGTCGTCCGGGCCGAGAGGCAAGGGTGCGCCCTCCCTCAACCTGGCGGCGAACGCCTCCAGTTGATAGGTGTACGACGACCGTCGGCCCAGCCGTTCCGTGCGCTCGCCGTCCGTCGTGCGGATGACGATCCGGTCGTCCAGCTGGGGGAGCACGAAGTTCGGCGCGAGCGCCTCACCCCGGCTGCCGATGATCCGGCAGCTCATCTCCAGTTTGTCGTACGCCATATGACAGCGGGCGGAGCCCGTGGCGCCGCTGGGGAAGGCGAGGTCGGCGTCCAGCCACTCGTCGACGCCCGGGGCGCCCGCGCGTTCGCCGGCGCGGGCCTTCACCAACTGCGGGGCGCCGCCCGCCCACGGGGCCAGCATCCGCTGGGCGTGCAGGCTGTAGCAGCCCAGGTCCATCACGGCGCCGCCCGCGAGGTCCAGGGACCAACGCGGGTCGGTGTCCGGCGGGGCCGGGATCGCGACGAGCGTCTCGATGTGCCGCAGCTCGCCGAGTTCACCCGAGGCCAGCAGCTCGTGCAGGCGCCGGGTGACCGGGTGGAAGAGGTAGTGGAAGGCCTCCATGAAGACCGTGCCGGACTTCGCGGCGGCCCTCCTTACTTCGGCGGCCTCCTCCGCGTTGCTCGCCGACGGCTTCTCCGACAGGACGTGCTTGCCCGCCGCGAGCGCGGCGAGGTTCCACGGTCCGTGCAGGCCGTTGGCGAGCGGGTTGTAGACGACCTGCACCTCAGGGTCGGCGATCAGGTCGGCGTAGGAGTCCGCGACCCGCTCGACGCGGTGCGCGGCGGCGTACGCCTCCGCCCTGGACCGGTCCCGCGCGGCCACCGCGACAATGCGGTGGCCGGTCGTCCGGGCCGGACCGATCAGGGACTGCTCGGTGATCCGAGCCGCTCCCAGTACTCCGATGCGCAGTGGTTCCCGGCCCGGACCGCTCATGCCTCCCGTACCTCCTGGATGGTGACCGGGCGGTGCTCGTGCAGGGACAGGGTGCAGGCGTCGGCGATCCAGCCGGCCTCCAGGGCGTCCGCGACCGTGCACGGCGAGGTGCGGGTGCCGGCCACGACCTCGGTGAACGCGGTGAGTTCGGTGCGGTAGGCGGCCGTGAACCGGTCCATGAAGAAGTCGTGCGGGACGCCCGCCGGGAACGTCACGCCGGGCTCGACCGAGCGCAGCGGCAGCTTGTCCTCCAGGCCCACCGCGATGGAGTCCGTGAAGCCGTGGATCTCCATGCGGACGTCGTAACCCCGGGCGTTGTGGCGGGAGTTGGACACCACCGCGATGGTGCCGTCGTCGAGGGTGAGGATCGCGCCGGTGGTGTCGGCGTCGCCCGCCTCCTTGATGTACTCGGCACCCCGGTTGCCGCCGACCGCGTACACCTCGGTGACCTCGCGGCCCGTCACCCAGCGGATGATGTCGAAGTCGTGGACCGAACAGTCCCGGAAGATGCCCCCGGACGCGGCGATGTACGCGGCCGGCGGCGGCGCCGGGTCCAGCGTCGTCGAGCGCACGGTGTGCAGCTTGCCCAGCTCGCCGGACTGCACGGCGGCACGCGCGGCGACGAAGCCGGCGTCGAAGCGGCGGTTGTAGCCGATCTGGATCGGCACGCCGCTGCCCTCGACGGCCTTGAGGACCTGGACACCCTCGGCCATCGTCTTGGCGACGGGCTTCTCGCAGAAGACCGGGATGCCCGCCTCGACGGCGGCCAGGATCAGGCCAGGGTGGGCGTCGGTCGCCGCGGCGATCACGACACCGTCGATCCCGGCCGCCAGCACGGCCTCGGGGGAGTCCGCGACCTCCGCGCCGAACCGCTCGCCGGCCTTCTTCGCGGCCTCCGCGAACGGGTCGGCGAAAACGAGGGACTCGACGACGTCGAGTCCGGACAGGGTCTCGGCGTGGAAGGCGCCGATGCGGCCGAGGCCGAGGATTCCGATGCGCATGAGGGCTCTTGCTTTCTTGAGGGATGCGGGTTTCGTGCGGCAGTTTTCTTGCGGCGGGTCAATTGCCGGGCGGTGACGGTCAGTCGAGGGCGCCCAGGACGTTCTGGTCCCAGTCGATCACCGAACCGGTGACCACCCCGGACCGGTCGGACAGCAGGAACACCACGAAGTCGGCGATCTCGTCCGGTTGGCCGAGCTTGCCCATCGGCTGACGGGCGGCGGCCTGCTCGCGCCAGTCGTCGCCCGCGCCGTGGAAGGCGCGTTGGGTGGCGTCCTCGCCCTCGGTGTCGGTCCAGCCGATGTTGACGGTGTTGATGCGGATCCGGTCGAAGCGATGTGCGTGCGCGGCGTTGCGGGTGAGCCCTGCCAGTCCGGCCTTGGCCGTGGAGTACGGGGCGAGGTAAGGGGGCCCGCCGTGGGCGCAGTTGGAGCCGATGTTGACGATCGTGCCCGGTGCCTTGCGTGCGGTCATGTCGGCCACCGCGGCCTGCATCGCGAAGAACGGCGCCTTCAGGTTGATCGCCATGTGCTGGTCGAACAGTTCCGGAGTGGTGTCCAGCAGCGAGCCGCGTGACGTCAGCCCCGCCGCGTTGACGAGGCAGTCGACGCGCCCATAAGCCTCTACGGTCTGTACGACGCTGTCGCGTGCCTGCGCCGGATCGGAGAGGTCCGCCCGCAGGAAGCGCGCATCCGTGTCCGCGGCGAGCTTCTCGCCCACTTCGGCGCGGCGGCCGGTGAACGACACCACCGCGCCTTCGCGCACCGCCGCTCGGACGATCGCGGCGCCCACACCCTGGCTGCCGCCGTTGACGAGGACGACCTTGCCGTCGAGGAGCCCCGTGAGCCCTGTACGTTCCGTGGATCCCATGGTGGTTCTCAGCTCTCGCGCCGCTCGGCACCGGCCCGCAGTTCCCCGCGCAGGGCCTGCGGGTCCCACCCCTCACGCACCGCGCGCCGCACAAGGTCGGCCTGCGAGGGCGGGGCCAGCCTCTCGACCGGCGGGTCGTTGTCGAGGTTGGTGGGGAACGGGTAGCCCTCGGCGCTCGCCGCGACGACCGTGTCCAGCCACTCCTCGCCCACGCCCTCGGCCTTGCGCTTGAGCAGCACCGGGAAGACGGCGTTGGTGACGGCCTCGCGGTCCACCGTCTCCATCGCCCGCCCGAACGCGGAGGACACCTGGAGCAGGTTGGCCATGCGCCGCACGTCCGCCGTGCGGTTGGTGCCGGCCGCGTGGAAGAGCGCCGGGTTGAAGAACGCGGCATCGCCCTTGGCGAGCGGGAGTTGGATGTAGTTCGCTTCGAAGTAGGCCTGGAATTCCGGGAGTCGCCACGCCAGATAGCCCGACTCGAACTTCTGGGAGTGCGGCAGATACATCGTCGGCCCCGACTCCACCGGCATGTCACAGTGCGCGACCGCCCCTTGGAGCGTGAGCACGGGGGAGAGCCGGTGCACGTGCGCCGGATACTCGGCGGCGACCTCGTTCGTGAGGAACCCGAGATGGTAGTCGCGGTGCACGGTCTGCGCGGCGCCGCCCGGGTGGACCACGTTGATCTGCGAGGTGACCTGGTAGCCGGGGCCGAGCCAGGCGGTGGAGACCAGGGCCAGGATGTCGTTCGCGTAGTAGTCGGCGAACGCCTCAGGGTCGTAGAGCGCGGCCTTCTCCAGCGCGTTCCACACCCGGTCGTTGGCCCCGGGCTTCGCGAAGTGGTCCCCGGCGCCCGCGCCCGAGGCGCGCTGCTCGGCGATCAGTGCCTCGAACACCTCTGTGGAACGGTCCACGACCGACAGGTCGGGGAAGGCACCCTGCAGGACCACGATGCCGGGCCCCTCGGCGAACGCCCGCACCAGCTCGGCCTGCACCTCGCGGTGCTCACCGGCCGCCACGGACTTGCGGAGCCGGTCGCTGTCGTAGACGAGGACGTTCCGGTCGACCGAGGACGCGTACGGGAAGTCGGCCAGGTCGGTCGGCTGCTCGACGAGGGTGCGGAAGGCGTCGAGGTCGCAGTCCTGCTCGGTGAGCCAGGCGCGGGTTTCTGCTGATGTGAAGGACATCGTCGTCCCCTCGGGTCACGGAGCGGTGCGGTCCTGTCATTCTTGTCAGTACAAACCCTTCGAACAACCAGCAGCAAGCCATCAAAAACCCCTCAAGGAGACGACCGGTGGGCCACCCCTTCCCCATCCGCGAAATCGCACGTCAGGCGGGTCTCAGCGAGGCCACCGTGGACCGGGTGCTGAACGGCAGGGGTGGTGTGCGCGAGAGCACCGAGCGTGAGGTACGGCAGGCCATCGCCGATCTCGACCGGCAGCGCACCCAGGTCAGGCTCGTCGGCCGTACGTTCATGATCGACATCGTGATGCAGACGCCGGAGCGCTTCTCCACCGCCGTACGGAACGCGCTGGAGGCCGAGCTGCCCGACCTGCACCCGGCCGTCGTGCGCTCACGCTTCCACTTCCGGGAGACCGCGCCGGTGAAGGAACTGGTCGGAACCCTGGACCGGATCGTCCGGCGCGGCTCGCAGGGCGTCATCCTCAAGGCGCCGGACGTCCCCGAGGTCACCGCCGCGGTCGGCCGGCTCGTCGCCGCCGGTATCCCGGTCGTCACCCTGGTCACCGACCTGCCCGCGAGCGCCCGGCTGGCCTACGTCGGCATAGACAACCGGGCGGCGGGCGCGACGGCCGCCTATCTGATGGGCCAGTGGCTCGGGGACCGCCCCGGCAACGTCCTCACCAGCCTGAGCAGCGGTTTCTTCCGCAACGAGGAGGAGCGCGAGATGGGTTTCCGCAGCACCATGCGCGCTCGCTACCCGGAACGCGCCCTGGTGGAGATCACCGAGGGCCACGGCCTGGACGCCACCCAGTACGAGCTGGTCCGGGCCGCCCTCAAGCGCGACCCGGACATCCGCGCGGTCTACTCGATCGGCGGCGGCAACATCGCGACCCTGCGCGCCTTCGCCGACCTGGGCCGCGAGTGCGCCGTGTTCGTCGCGCACGACCTCGATCACGACAACACCCGGCTGCTGCACGAGCAGCGCCTGTCCGCGGTCCTCCACCACGACCTGCGCCAGGACGTCCGCGAGGCCTGCCGCATAGTGATGCGCGCCCATGACGCGCTGCCGCCCGCGGGGCCGACCCTGCCGTCCGCGATCCAGGTCGTCACGCCCTACAACTTGCCTACGGCGCAGCCGCGTTGACCCCGTTCAAAGACTGAGCCCGCTCACAGATTGATCGCGTACGCCTTGCGCAGTGTCTCGTGCACCGTCCACGTCGTACGGTCGCCCTCGCGCAGCACGGCCATGTCCCCGGGGCCGACGGTCAGCGTCTCGCCGCCCTCGACCTCGATCGTGGCCGAACCGCTGATCACGACGAACAGCTCGTCCGCCTCCGTGTCGGTGACCACACCCGGGGTGATCTGCCAGATCCCGCGGACCTGCTTGCCGTCCTCGGACTCCCACACCACCTTCCCGGTGACCTCGGGCGTACCGGAGACGATCTGCGCCGGATCGAGCGGCTCGGGTTCGAGCTCGGCGTCGGGGATGCGGACTACGAAACTGTGCGTCATGCCGAGACCCTAGCCGGGGTGGACCGGTCCAGGCGTGGACACTGTGTGGGGTATCGGCCCAGGTCGGAGGACACTTCGTCGCGGAGTGGCGGCCCGGGCGGGGCCGGGTGATCGTGGAGGGCATGGCGCAGACCACGGCAGCCGTCCCCGAGCCGCACCCACACTCGCAGCCGCACCCCCACGCAACCCGGGAGAACATCCTCTTCGGCGGCGTCTACGGCGCCGTCCTCGCCTGCTCGATGGTCGCCGCGCTCACCCAGTACGGCCACACCGACAGGTCCAGCCGCCGCTACGACGCCCTGTGGCTGCTGGTGACCGCCGCCGCCTCGGCACTCGCCCACGGATACGCCCACTACATCGCCGAGCGCGCCCCGCACCGCCGCTGGGACGCCCTGCGCACCCTGCGCGACGAGTGGCCCCTGGTCGCCGCCGCGCTGCCCACCGTGCTGCTGCTCGCCGGGGCCGGCTGGGGCTGGTGGCCCGCGAACGGCGTCGAGTACGCGGCCTTCGTCCTCAACATCGCGCTGCTGTTCTGCCTGGGGCTGGTCACCGCCCGCTGGTCGGCGCGGAGTTGGGCGGCGGCCGTTGCCATCGGGGCGGTGGACGCGCTGCTCGGGGTGGTGGTCGTCGTGGCCAACGCCCTGATCAAATAAGCTCGTTCGGCTCGTTCGGCTCGTTCGGCTCGTTCGGCTCGTTCGGCTCGTTCGGCCCCTTTGCCCGTTCGGCAAACCGCGATCGCCTACGAGATGCCTTGGTAACCGCGCAGCTTGCGGTACAGCGTCGCCCGGCCGATCCCCAACGCGGCAGCCGCCCGCGCCTTGTTGCCCCCGTGCCGGCGCAACGCCGCCAGGATCGCGGTGCGTTCGGCGTGTTCCATCGGGCTGAGCCGCCGGGCCGCGGGCCGCTCCCGGACGGGGTCGGGAAGCTCGGCCCGCCGCACGGGCCCGGTGACCCGCCGATGCTCCGCCAACGCCCTGACGACATGCGCGAGTTCGGTGACGTTCCCGGGCCAGGGGTGTTCCTCCAGGGCGCGCAACGCGTCCAGCGTCCAGGTGAGCGGCGGCTGTCCCGGGGCCGGGCGGGGCGCGAGGACCGGCAGCAACTCCCGCACGTCCTCCGGTCGTTCACGCAGCGCGGGCAGGGTCACCGACCGGGCCGCCAGGGTGTCCAGCAGGCGCTGGAAGCACGGGCCCGGGGGAGTACCGGGCGTGTAGGTGACCAGCAAGTACACGTCGGGGTGTTCGTCCAGCAGGGAGTTGAGCGCGGCGACGTCCGGCTGGGCCAGCCGTTCGGCGTGCCGCAGGAGCAGCGGGCGGCCGTCGGCCAACTCGCTGTACTTCACGCCGAGTTCGGGTGACTCGGCGGCATCGGCGACCAACGGCTCCCGCTCGCCGAGCAGTTCACGGGCCAGCGCGGTCTTGCCGCTCCCGCGCTCACCGGTCAGCAGCAGCGGCTCAGGGACCCGAGCCAGCTCCACCGCCCGGGCGACCGCGTGTCGCCACGGCACCGAACCACCCGCGAGCGCCAGCGCGGGGCGCGGCACGAGACGCGGCACCGGCACCTCGGCGGCGCGCGCTTCCAGTACGGCGACGATCCCGAGGACGCGGCCCTCATGCCGTACGGGAGTGATCTCGGCGGTGCACCCGGCACCGTCGGGGAGCGTCAGGTCGTAGGGCTGCTCCTGCACCGGACTGCAACCGGCGTCGTGGGACCGTTCCAACGACGGACCGCACCCGGTGCCGTGGGACCGTTCCACCACGGGACCGTCCCCGGCGTCGGGCGACCGCTTCCGGCTCGGACCGCCCCCGGCGCCGTTGGACCGCTCCACCACCGGACCGCACCCGGCGTCGTGGGACCGTTCCACAACCGCACCGCACCCGGTGTCCTGAGGCGGCCGTGAGTCGTGGGGCAGCCGTGAGTCGTGGGGCGCCCGTGCGCCGGAAGCTCGCTCGCTCGTGCTGGACCGTTCCAGCGCGGCCAGTACCTGAGGTGTCGCAAGGCGCACCGCGGCCTCGCTGACGAGGCGGTTGCGGCCGTCGAGGGCGACGACGGCGCGGTCCGGGCCATGGGCGGCTGCCCGGGTGTAGGCGTCGAGGAGCACCCGTTCGGCGGTGTGGGAGCGGGCGAGCAGTTCCGCCTCCACCGCCGTGGCCGCCGCCTCGGCGAGGGCGGCCCCGGGGTGCGGGCCGCAGCCAGCGCACAGGGCGGACGCGACGGTCACCGTGCCCAGTACCTGCCCGGAATCCGGGGCGAGCAGCGGCACGCTGACCGCGGACACGTCCTGCCACACGTCGAGGAAGTGCTCGGGGCCGTGCACCTCGGCCCGGTGCCGGGTGCGCAGGGCGAGGGCCGCGCTGTTGTGGCCCACCTCCCGCTCGGACAGGTCGCGGCAGCGGTCGTCGCCGGGGACCTCGCCCGTGGTCCACAGCACTCGCAGCCGCTCGTCGGTGAGGAGCATCGCCGAGTGGCCGAGCGCCGGCGCGATGCGCTCCAGTACGGGCCGTGCGGCCTCCAACAGGGCTGAATCGGCCGGGAGTTCGGGATCGTGGACCGGTCCATCGAGGTCGTGCCGTACGCCGAAGAAGCGGGCGCGGCGCCAGGCCGCGAGGACCTCGTCCGGGACGTCGTCGGGCAGCGGGCGGTCGCTCAGGAACCGCTCGCGCGCCTGGCGCAGCGGGGCGAGGGCGGGGGAGTGCTCCACGGTGGTCATGACGCCTCTCACCGTATCGGGCCCGTGGCGGCGACCGCCGCGGGGCTGTAACTGTCTCGTAATGAGACACCCGCGCAGGTCCGGCCCGCATCATGATCGTGAAGAGTCGGTGCCTTTCTCACCTCTGCCTCACCTCTGTCTCAGCCTGTCTCCACCTGCCCCACCTCCGTCGTACCCCCGCCTCACCCCTGGAGCGTCCCGCCGTGCACGTTGTCGAGACCGACGTACTGATCGTGGGCAGCGGCCCGGCCGGCGCCTGTGCCGCGCTGGCGCTGAGCACCTACGGCGTGCCCCACATCGTCGTCACGCGCTACTCGCGCCTCACCAGGACGCCCCGCGCGCACATCACCAATCAGCGCACGATGGAGATCCTGCGCGACCTCGGCGTCGAGGACGAGGTGCTGGCCCAGGCGACGCCGCAGCATCTGATGGGCAACACCACGTTCTGCACCAGCCTCGCCGGCGAGGAGCTGGGCCGGATCCGCTCCTGGGGCAACGACCCGCTCGTGCAGGCCGCCCACGACCTGGCCAGCCCGACCCGGATGTGCGACATGCCGCAGCACCTGATGGAGCCGGTACTGATCGACGCGGCGCTAGCGCGCGGCTCCAACGTCCGCTTCAGCACGGTCTACAAGTCCTTCGTCCAGGACGAGGACGGCGTCACGGTCACCGTCGAGGACCGGCTGCGCGGCGACGAGTACCAGATCCGCGCCAAGTACGTCATCGGCGCGGACGGCGGCCGTTCCCAGGTCGCAGAGGACGCCGGCCTGCCGATGGGCGGTCAGATGGGGGTCGCGGGCAGCATCAACATCGTCTTCGACGCGGACCTGTCGAAATACACCGCTCACCGGCCCTCCACCCTCTACTGGGTGCTCGCCCCCGGCGCCACCGTCGGCGGCATCGGCGCGGGCCTGGTGCGCTGCGTCAAGCCGTGGAACGAGTGGCTGATCGTGTGGGGCTACGACGTGAGCGCCGGCGCCCCCGACCTCACCGAGGAGTACGCGCTGTCCGTCGTACGGCAGTTGGTCGGTGACGACGAGATCCCGGTGACCATCAAGTCGTCCTCGGCGTGGACGGTCAACGAGATGTACGCCGAGACGTATGCCAACGGCCGGGTCCTGTGCGCCGGTGACGCCGTGCACCGCCACCCACCGTCGAACGGGCTCGGCTCCAACACGTCGATCCAGGACGCCTACAACCTGGCGTGGAAGCTGAAGCTGGTCCTCGACGGCACCGCCACGCCGAAACTCCTCGACACCTACGACGCCGAACGCGCGCCCGTCGGCAAGCAGATCGTCACCCGCGCCAACAAGTCCATCGGCGAGACCGCCCCCATCTTCGAGGCGCTGGACGGCCTTTCCCCGCAGACGCCCGAGCAGTTGTGGGCCAACATCGAGGCCCGCAAGGACTCAACCGCCGCCGCGGCCAAGCAGCGGGCCGCGTTGCGCGAGGCGATCGCCTTCAAGGTGTACGAGTTCAACGCGCACGGCGTCGACCTCAACCAGCGCTATTCCGCGGAGAGTTCGACCGCGGTCGTGCCCGACGGCACGCCCGACCCCGGTTTCGAACGCGACCGCGAGCTGTACCACCAGCCAAGCTCCCGCCCCGGCGCCAAGCTCCCGCACGCCTGGATCACGTCCGGCACGCGCACCGTCTCGACCCTGGACACGGTCGGCAAGGGCCGTTTCACCCTCCTCACCGGCATCGGCGGCGAGGCCTGGGTGCGCGCGGCGCAGGCGCAGTCCCTGGACATCGCGACGGTCGTGATCGGCCCCGGCCAGGAGTACGACGACCCGTACGGCGACTGGGCCCGCCTGAGTGAGGTGTCCGAGGCGGGCGCCCTCCTCGTCCGCCCCGACGGCTATGTCGCTTTCCGCCACGCCGACGCGGCCGAGAACGCCGAACAGTTGCTCACGGACGCGTTGCGACGCATCCTCGGGCACGGCTGACATTTCACACAGGGGCAGTTCGCGCAGGATAGGGAGCCGTAATGACCACTGACGTCACCGTCACGGACGAGGCCGTCGCCAGTCTGGAGGGGACGGCCGATCCCCGCCTGCGTGAACTGCTGACCGGCCTGATCCGGCATCTCCACGCGTTCGCGCGGGAGACCGGCCTGACCCAGGCGGAGTGGGAGCGGGCGATCGGCTTCCTGACGGAGACCGGGAAGATGTGCACGGACACCCGGCAGGAGTTCATCCTCCTGTCGGACGTGCTCGGCCTGTCGATGCTGGTGGAGACGATCAACGGGGACCGAGCGGCCGGTTCCACCGAGTCGACGGTGCTGGGCCCCTTCCACATGACCGAGTCCCCGGTCCGCGAACTCGGCGCGAACATCGACCTGGTGGGCGGCGGCGAGCCCTGCGTGGTCAGCGGCCGGATCGTCTCCGGGGACGGCACCCCGCTGCCGGGCGCGGTCCTCGACGTGTGGCAGGCCGACGGCAACGGCTTCTACGACGTGCAGCAGCCGGACGTCCAACCTCCGGGCAACGGACGGGGGTTGTTCACCGCGGACGCCGAGGGCCGCTTCTGGTTCCGCACCTGCGTCCCGAGCCCGTACCCCATCCCCACGGACGGCCCGGTCGGCGAACTCCTCAAGGCGACCGCCCGCCACCCCTACCGCCCCGCCCATATCCACTTCATCGCCTCGGCCGAGGGTCATGCCCCGGTCACCACCCACATCTTCGTAGCGGGCAGCGACTACCTCGACTCCGACGCCGTCTTCGCCGTCAAACAGAGCCTCGTCGAGGACTTCACCCCGACTGACGACTCTTCCCTGGCAAGGGAGTTCGGCATCGAGAACCCCTTCCGCCACGCCCGCTTCGACCTCGTCCTGGACCGCGCGTGAAGAACTTCCTGGACTTCGCCTACGACGCCCAGCCCATGCGCGTCGTGTTCCGCCCCGGCGCCGCGCTCACCGCGACCGCCGGAGAGGCCGAACGGCTCGGTCTGCGGCGGGTGTTGGTGCTCTCCGGCGCGCGGGGTGCCGACACAGCGCAGGTGGTCGCCGACTCGCTGGGGGAGGCGTGCGTCGGACTGCACGCGGAGGCGAAGATGCACGTCCCGGTCGAAGTCGCCGACCGCGCGGTCGAGTTGGCGCGCACGCTGGGGGCCGACGGCTGTGTCGCGGTCGGCGGCGGCTCGGCGGTCGGCCTCGGCAAGGCGATCGCCCTGCGCACCGGCCTTCCGCTGATCGCCGTCCCCTCCACCTACGCCGGCTCCGAGATGACCCCGGTCTGGGGCCTCACCGAGAACGGCGCCAAACGCACCGGCCGCGACCCCGCCGTCCTGCCCCGCAGTGTCGTCTACGACCCCGAACTCACCCTGGAACTCCCCGTACCGCTCACGGTGACCAGCGGCATCAACGCGATCGCGCACGCCGTGGAGGCCCTGTACGCCCCGGACACCTCGCCTGTGATCGCCCTCATGGCGGAGGAGGGCGTAGGCGCGCTGGCGGGCGCACTGCCCGAACTGGCCGCCGAGCCACGGTCGTTGGAGGCCCGGAGCCGTGCGCTGTACGGGGCGTGGCTGTGCGGTTCCTGCCTCGGCGCCACGACCATGGGCCTGCACCACAAGCTGTGCCATGTCCTCGGCGGCACCTTCGGCCTGCCGCACGCGGAGACGCACACGGTGGTGCTGCCGTACGCGCTGGCGTACAACGCGCCCGCCGCACCGCTGGCGGGCTCCGTCGTGGCCCGCGCGCTGGACGCCGAGGACGCGCCGCGCGCCCTGTGGGATCTGGCTCGGCGGCTCGGCGCACCGCGCTCGCTCGCCGAACTCGGCCTGAAGGAGGGCGACTTGGCGACGGCGGCCGCGCAGGCGGTGAGCCAGGCTTACGCCAACCCCCGGCCGGTCACCGAGGAGGGCGTACTCGCGCTGCTGCGCGCGGCGTACGCGGGAACGCCCCCCGCGTAAACGGCTGTTCAGCGGTCCGCGCGGTCAGTCGTTCGCGCGGTCAGTCGTTCGTGCGGTCAGTGGTTCGTGCGGTCAGTGGTTCGTGCGGACGCCGTCCAGCGCGATCGCCAGGACGCGGTCGCGCTGGGCGTCGTCCACGAACTTCGTCCCGGTGATGCCGGCGGCCATCCGCAGCAGATCACCGAAGTCCATGTCCGTGCGGGCCACGCCCGCCTTCTGCGCGCGCTCGAACAGCGGGCCGCCCGCCGAGAACATCGACTCACGGCAGGTCTCGAAGATCTCCGACTCGTTCTCCAGCGCCTGGCGCACCGCCTGCTTGGTCAGCACATAGCCCGCGAAGCGGTTCAGCCACGCGGTCAGCGCCTCCCACGGCTCCCGGTCGGCGACGTCCAGGGCGAACTGGCACAGCGCGTTCACCTCGTTCGCGTAGACGCTCTCGAAGAGGATCCGGCGGGTCGGGAAGTTGCGGTACAGGGTGCCGATGCCGACGCCCGCGCGCCGCGCGATGTCCTCCAGAGAGGCCTCCGAGCCGTGTTCCGCGAAGGCCTCGCGGGCCGCGGTCAGCAGGGCGTCGTAGTTGCGGGCGGCGTCCTTGCGGTGTGGTCTCTGGGCCGCGACGATCTCGCTGACGGGGAACGGCTGGGCCGTCACGGGTGCCTCCCTGGGGTGGGGCCCGGTTGAACCGGAGGTGTGCCTCCGTTATGGTGGAGGGGTACCTCCACTTTAGCAGTGTGGGCGCGTTCCGCCGTAGAGCCATGCGCGGGCGCACCCCCGTTCGCTTGTTCCGGAGAGGCTCTCGATGCCCCGCAAGTCCTCCCGCCTCACCTTCGCGGTCCTCGCGACCGGTGCCGGCGTGTTCTCCATGCTGCAGTCGCTGATCGCGCCGGCCCTGCCGACCGTCCAGCACGCGCTGCACACCTCGCAATCCACCGCGACCTGGGTGATGACGGCCTATCTGTTGTCCGCCTCGGTCTTCACCCCGATACTCGGCCGCGTCGGCGACCTGGTCGGCAAGAAGCGCACCCTCGTCGCCGTCCTCGTCGCGGTGCTGGCCGGCTGTCTGGTCGCCGCACTCGCGCCCAACATCGGCGTGCTGATCATCGCCCGGGTCGTCCAGGGCGTCGGCGGCGCGCTGTTCCCGCTGTCCTTCGGCATCATCCGGGACGAGTTCGACGCGTCCCAAGTCCCCGGCAGCATCAGCAACTTGTCCGCCGTGATCGCCGCGGGCGGTGGCGTCGGCATGGTGGCCGCAGGGCCCATCGTGACCGCGCTCGACTACCGCTGGCTGTTCTGGTTCCCCGTCGGCATCGTCGCCGCCACCACCCTCATCGCCGTGCGCTACGTCCCCGAGTCGCCCAACCGCGCCCAGGGACACGTCAATTGGCTCGGCGCCGTACTCCTCTCGGGCTGGCTGGTCGCCCTGCTGCTCCCGCTCAGCCAGGCAAGCATCTGGGGCTGGGGCTCCGTGCGGGTCGTCGGCCTCTTCGCCGCGGCCGTCGTACTCTTCGCGGCCTGGCTGCTCTCGGAGGCCCGCTCCAGCAGCCCGCTCATCGACCTGAAGGTGATGCGCCTGCCGTCCGTGTGGACCACCAACACCGCCGCGCTGCTGTTCGGCGCCGGCATGTACGCGATCTGGTCCTTCCTGCCCGGCTTCGTCCAGACCCCCTCGTCCGCCGGCTACGGCTTCGGCGCCAGCGTGACCGCGTCCGGACTCCTCATGCTCCCGATGCTGCTCGCGATGTTCGTCTCCGGCGTGCTCAGCGGCCGCCTGGAACCGATCTTCGGCGCCAAGGCCCTGCTCACCACCGGTGCCGCCCTCGGTGCGCTCGCCTGCGCGATCCTCGCCCTCTGGCACGACCAGCAGTGGCAAATAGCCCTCGTCGCAGGCATCTTCGGCCTCGGCATCGGACTCGCCTTCGCCTCCATGGCCAACCTCATCGTCGGCAGCGTCCCGCCCGAGCAGACCGGCGCCGCCACCGGCATGAACGCCAACATCCGCACCATCGGCGGCTCGATCGGCGCCGCGGTCACCAGCGTCCTGGTCACCGGCCACCTCCAGCCGTCCGGCCTGCCCTACGACTCCGGGTACACCCACGGGTTCACGCTGCTGGCGGTGCTGCTCCTCGGCGCCGCGCTGGCCGCGCTCCTGGTGCCGCGACGGTCCGGCCGTAGCGGAGGAACGACCGTCGGCGGGTCCGGGTCGGCGCTCCTGAAGGCGGAGGAGGAAGCGTCGGTGATGGCTCCCGGTGCCCTCAACTGACGTGGTCGGTATGCCAGCATGAGGTGATGATCGAACAGAGCGCACGGGGTTCTGGCGGGGAACTCCTTGACGTGCAGCGGCTCCGGCTCGTCGAGACCGCTGCTCCTCGGCTCACGCCCGAGGAGCGGCAGGCCATGAACGAGGTGTGGGACGGGTTGGTACGGGTCAACCCGAGCTTCTTCGACGGGCCCGTCCTGGTGTGCGCGGGCACGGAGCGGGAGGGGCCGGACGACCTGACCGTCTCCTGGGTCAGGACGACGTACCGGCACTTCGCCCTCCGCCGCGTCCCGGGTTCCACCTCGTGGCTGCCGTCGTTCTTCGTCGCCGTTCTCCAACCGGCCGACGACGGGCGCCTGTTGGTCGGTCGAATGTCGAACTCGACGGCTGCACCCGGGCGTTGGCAGTTGCCCGGCGGTTCGCTCGAACCGCCCGAGGGCGACGAGCCGCTCGACATGAGGGCCCTGCGCCGCCACGCCGCACGGGAGTTGATCGAGGAGACCGGCATCGACACCTCGCCCGAGGACCTCACCTTCTGGAACGTCACCCGCGCCGGGAACGGCAGCATCGGCGTCCTGTTCCGCGCCCCGTCCCTCCCGGAGGCCGGGCTGCGCGAGCGGTACGAGGCCATGGCGGCGGCGGAGAAGGCCCAGGGACGCGAACCGGAGCTGGACACCATCGCCCTGATCCACTCGGCGGCCCAACTCCGGCTCCTGGTGGGCCCGCACGCGGACTACCTGGAGCCGATCGTCACCCGCTACGAGAAGTCGGGAGGCGGCGGAACGGGTGTCTCGATTTGAGACACCCGCAGGGGCGCCGAAACCTTCATGATCGGCAGCGTACGACTGCTGTGAAGAAAGGTGATCACCATGGCCCTCGCACTGCTCAGGCGCTGGCTGCCCCAAGGCGGCTCCGCCGCGGCGGCGGGCCTCTCGCTCCCCCTCCCGCCCGGCGCGGGCGGCCTCGGCCGTGAGATCGTCGACCCGATGGGCTCGCCCATGGCCTCCGCCGAGGTGACGGTGACGGCCCTCGACTCGCATCGCGTCGCCGCCTCCGGTACGACCGACCCGTACGGCTTCTTCCTCGCGGCGCTGCCGCCCGGCCGCTACAGCCTCCTCGTCTCGGCCCAGGGACTCCAGCCGCACCAGGAGACGCTGGAGATCGTCGCCGGAATAGCCGAACCCACGGAACGGATCTGGCTCCAGCCCGGTCGCGCCCAGGAACTCCCGCCGCCCGGCACCTGGCTCTTCGACCCGCCGCACACCGCGATCCGCTTCATCGCCAAACACGTCGGCATGGCCCATGTGCACGGCCGGTTCGAGCGGTTCCAGGGCGGTATCCAGATCGCCCAGGAGATGACCGACTCCCGGGTCCACGTCCGTATCGACGCGTCCAGCATCACCACCGGCAACACCACGCGGGACAACCACCTGCGCTCCGGTGACTTCCTCGACGTGGAGCGCTACCCGTACATCGACTTCGTCAGCACCCGGTTCGCCTACCGGGGCGGCAGCAAGTGGACGTTGCAGGGTTCGCTGACGATGCACGGCGTGAGCCGCTCGGTGAACCTCGACACCACCTACCTGGGCACGGTCAACGGCGGCTACGCCGAGGAACTCCGCTGCGCCGCCCTCGCCACGGCCGAACTGCACCGCGAGGACTACACCCTCAACTGGCGCAGCATGCTGGCCCGGGGCATCGCCGTCGTGGGCCCCACCGTCCAGCTGGAGTTGGACATCCAGGCGATGTACCGCACCCACGACACCCCGACGCCACCGAAGTGACCCGGCGGATGCGGTAGGGTTTACCTGCGCGTTCACCCGAACTGTCGGGTGCGGCGCGAGCGGGACGTGGCGCAGCTTGGTAGCGCACTTGACTGGGGGTCAAGGGGTCGCAGGTTCAAATCCTGTCGTCCCGACTTTTCGAAGTCGTAGGTCAGAGGCCATTTCAGACAGGTTCTGGAGTGGCCTTTTGATCATTTCCGGGGACCGGGTGGGGACCAGTGCCACTTGGACGCGGCCGAAGCGCACCTTGACTCAGTCAAGACGGGCTGTACAACTCGTTCGCTGAGCACGGCTTCGTACCGTGAGGGCGCGTCCGCCTCTGTCCCTGGCTGAAGGGCACGTTCCTTGCCGCTTTTCCGAGTGTGCGAATCCTTTCCCGATGCTCCGAGCGCGCTGACGCGGGCACGCGCGATCATGCGTGATCTGGCCGACTGGAACAGCATTCCCTGGCCCCAACTGGAGCCGGTCAGCACAGCCGAGCAATACGCACACGCCCTCGGTTCCTTCGACACCGCCCGCATCGTCGGGGACAGGGAACCCGGCGCCGTACCGTTCCTGGACGAGCTGCGGCGCCGCGGTGTCGTCACGTTCGACGCGGAGCAGCCGTATTCCCGGTTGTTCATGGCGGACCTGCGGCTAGGCCCTGACCTGGCCGATGTCTGGCCGCTGCCCGAGAGTGTGACCCTCAGTCTGAACCGGACCCCGCCCTTTGGCGGGCCCGACAGCGAGCCCGAAGACGACTGCACCGAGGAGGAACTGGACCGGATGGTGGCCGTGCTCGGCCCGCTCATGCTGACCGCCTCGTGGCACTGCGGCTGGCGCGGAGTGCCCGAGTTCAAAGACTGCGGCGTGAAAATCTGTCTGAACAGCGTCTGGCTGGATCAGGCCGCCGAGCCGTCCCCCGGCGAGTTCGGTGTCTGGATCGCCCTCGGCTCCCGCGTCGCCTGGACGCCCGAGGGCGAAGTCTGGTGCCGGGACTCGGGGCTCCTGCTGGGCGAGGAGCAGCAGAGGTGATGGCCCGACGCGACGCTCCAGTCTCCTGCGTCCCGGTGAAGGCGAGGCGTACGCGCCACTCGCGCGGAGCGGCCGGGGCTGGGCAGGTCGATCCGGCGGGAGATCTCGGTAAGCGGCAGGCCAGATCGAAAAGACGGTCGGCGTGATCATCCCGGGCGAGGCGCTCGCGGGAACCGGCCACCGTGCTGCGACGTGAGCCGGGAGCGTCCAGTTCCATGGCCAGGGCATATGTGAAATCGATGCGGCAGTGGACCGCTTTCACTGCCTGACGGTCCGACGGACCGAGCGGGATTCCCTCGCGAGAGGCCAACGCCCGTCCTCAACCCCACTCCCGTGGGGACCAGTTGGGGACCGCGCGATGCTCGTGACCCTGAACAGCACACGCGGGGACGTGCGTTCAGCACCTCAGTTCTGCCCCTTCGGTGTCTCTGCTGTCCGTGGTTCGACGTGCGGGTGTGGGATCACTTGAGGGTGATGTCGTCGGCGTAGTAGCTGCCCTGTGCGTACCAACCGTGCACGTAGATGGTCGCTTTGGTCTGGGTCGGGCCTGTGGTGAAGGAGACGGTCAGCCGGGTGTAGGCGGAGGGGGAAGTGGCCCAGGTGGAGGTGGAGCCGTTCACGCCCAGGTAGACGTAGGAGCCGCGGACCCAGCCGCTGAGTGAGTAGGCGGTGTTCGGCCGTACCGCGACGGTCTGGTCGCACTGCGCGGTGTCGCTCGAACTCACCGCCCCCTGGAGGGCTTTGGAGCCCGCGTGGACGGGGGAGGTGACGATGGAGCCCGGGTTGCCGGCGCAGTTCCACGGCGCGACGCTGCCCGACTCGAAGCCGGGGTTGGTCAGTTGGTCGGCTGCCCCGACCGCGCTCGGGGCAGCCGACGACGGGGCCGCTGACGATGGGGCGGCCGACGCGCGCGCCGACGGGGCGGCGGGGGTGGCCTCGGTGGGGCCGGGGATCAGGAGGGAACAGCCGAAGCCGGCGACGGCTGCCGCGGTGACCGCGATCACCAGGGCCGCGCGGCGTTGTCCGGGCCGTAGGCGCGGGCGGCCCACGGGGCGCGGCGGACGGGCGTTGCCGTCGGATGCGGGGAGTTTCTCCTTCCTGTCGCCGGGGACGGGCGGGAGTTCCGCTGTCTCGGCGTCGGTCGGAGGGGGTGGGACGGGGACGGTCACGGCCGCGTGGGTGCGGTAGTTCTTGTCCTGGCGTATGTCGTCGAGCAGCTGGGCCAGCGCGTCGGTGTTGCGCGGGCGCAGCACGCGGATGGGCTCCAGCGCGGTGCGGTCGTCCGGTGCGTCGGACGTGGGGGGTGTGGGCACGGTGCTTTCCTTCCGTCCCGTGGCAGAAACCCGAGCTGTCCCTGCGGAGTTGATACGCAGCGCTCGCTCCGGAGGTTCAGCCGGTGCCGCGTCCGGGGAAGCCGAGCTCGACGCCCGTGAGGTCAGGGAGAGTCGTACGGCGGCAGCCCCGCACCGAGCACGACCCTGTCCCCGGCGCCGACGTGACAGCCCACAGCGGCTCTGCCGCTCCGCGGGTCGGCGGCCCTGGCGCTTCAACAGGGCGTCCAGGCGCGGGTATACGGCCCGGGAAGACGTCGAGGAGGAGGTCGATGCCGGGCTGGTGGTAGACGCAGGTGTCGAAGTGGACGTTGTAGACGTTGCCCAGGACGTGTTCCTCCAGCGGCGGCCTGCCCAGTGCCATGGGCAGTCCGCAAAACCGGCCCCAACGCTCAACTCCCGCCCCACACGCAGCCGTCGGGACCGATCCGCCTCGTTGCCTCAGCCGTCGTAAGTGCGAGCCTGGTGAGTATGCCGGTTCATGCGGGGGAGATGCGTCCGAAATGTGGGGGAGATGCACCGAAGGCCGTACCGCACGCAACCGGCTGTGCCGGCACGGCGTGTTCGCCTACGGTGCTGGAGGGTGTCGTGTTGTCGAGCGGGCGTGGGGGAGGTCGTGGTGGGCGACGGTGCGGGGGCGACGCTTGCGGAGCGCATCGCCAGGTACAGAGGCGGGGTGGGGGATCCTCGGGCGATGGTCGGGGAGTTGCGGCGGGCGGCGCTGTTGGTACCGCTCGACGACGGCGGTGGGATGTGGACGGGGCACCTGGGCGGTGTGCGGTGGATCTTCGCGTTCACCGGTGAGGAGTCCCTCGCCCGATTCGCGCGCAGTCGCGAGGACAGTCAACGGGCTTGGGAGTACGCCGAGTTGCTCGGGGCGCGGCTGCTCGACGAGGTCGTGCCCGGTATGGGGGAGCCCGCCGGGATCGCCGTCGACGTGGCCGACGGGGACGGGGCCATGCTCTTTCCCCCGGTGCTCGGGATCGTGCCGGAGTCGGCCGCGGTGGACCGGGATCCCGACGCCCTTGGGGAGGTGGGCTGATGGGTGACGAGGCGGCGGATCTGCACATCGATCCGGACAGTGTGCGACGCATCACTACAGGTCTGAACGAGGCGATCGGGGAGCTGGGCGAGGTGGGTGATGCCACCGGCTCCGTGCTCGGCAAGGGGTTCTCGCAGCTGGCCATGACGGGCATGGAGGCCGGTCACCACGGTCTGTCCGTCGACTTCGAGGACTACTGCGAGCGCTGGGAGTGGGGCGTGCGCGCCCTGGTCCAGGACGCCAACACGATCGCGGCGAGACTGGGCCTCGCGGCGGGCCTGGTCTGGGAGGAGGACAGGTACGTCGAGACCACGCTCAAGTACGGCCTGAACGCGGTCGCGGGCGGCAACCCGTACGCCTCCGAGGACGAGATCGGCAAGCAGAGCTGGGGAGATGTGGCCAAGCCCGACTGGCTCGACCCCGACTACAGCGCCAAGTCCTTCGAGCAGGCCGGCGACGAGGCGGCGCAGACGTGGAAGGACACCGGCCGCTCGCTGCTGACCGAGGGCAGGGGCGGGATGCAGTCCGACCTGCTCAACGACGCGTTCGGCGTCGACCAGCAGCAGTTCGACCAGGCGGTGGACGACACCTTCGGGCCCTCGCCCGAGGAGCGGGCACAGCAGGCGCAGCAGGGCAGTGCCGACGGGGGCAACTAAGCGATGACGCGGGCAATTGAGCGATGACGGGGGCAACTGGCTGTGGGCATCGGCGACTTCATCAAGGACCTCACGCCCGACTCGGTGGAGGACGCGGTCGAGGACGGTGTCGAGTGGGCCGGCAACCGGGTCGAGGACGTCGGCAACTGGACGGCGGACCGGCTCGACGACGTCGGCTGGGAGTCGGGTGCCGACTGGGTGCGCGAGAAGTCCCGCTCGGTGGCCAACCGGATGGGCGCGGAAGTCGACGAGATGGACCTCGGACAGACCGAGGACAAGACCAAGCTGATCTACGGCAGCCCCGGCAAGCTGCGGTCCACGGCGGCGCATCTGCGCGATTTCCAGCGGGCGTTCGACAACGTGGGCCTCGGACTCGAAGGGCTCGACTCCGACACCCTCAAAGGTCAGGCGGCGGACGCCTTCCGCGCGACCGTGAAGATCGAACCGCCCAAGTGGTACAAGGGCGCCGACGCCTTCGAGGAGGCGGCGAAGGCCCTGGAGGCGTTCGCCGACACGGTCACCTGGGCGCAGGGCCAGGCGCAGACCGCGATCGACAAGTGGAAGGCCGGGACGGAGGCGTCCGAGAAGGCCGCCGACGAGCACAAGAGCAAGGTCGACAGCTACAACAAGGCCGTCGACCAGTACAACGCCAAGCCCGCCGACCAGCGTGACCCGTCCCAACTTCCGCCCAAGCCGGGGGAGTTCACCGATCCCGGCAAGCAGTCGATGCAGGAGGCGCAGGACATCCTCGCCGAGGCGCGCAGACAGCGCAACGCCGCGGCCGAGACCGCGCGCGGTGCTGTCACCCACGCCCGCGACGCCGCCCCGCCCAAACCCTCCTACGCCGAGCAGGCCCAGGACGGGCTCGACGAGTACGAGCTGATGAAGACCCACTTCGGCGCGGGCATCCTCAAGGGCACCGCGGGTCTCGTCAACTTCGCGCGCGGGCTCAACCCGACCGATCCGTACAACATCACGCACCCCGCCGAGTACCTGACCAACCTCGACAGCACCGTGGCCGGGCTCGTCACCGTCGCCAACGACCCCTGGGGCGCGGGCAAGCAGATGGTCACCGACTTCATGAAGGACCCGGCCGAAGGGCTGGGCACGCTCGTTCCCGACGCTGTGCTGGCCGCCGCCACCGGCGGCGCGGGCGCCGGGGTGAAGGGCGCCAGGCTCGCCGAGGAGGCGGCCGACGCGGCGAACGCGGCCCGGCGCGCGGAGGGCCTGGCCGACGACGCGGAAGGGGCGGGACGACGCGCCGACGACATGCGCGACCCGGCCCGGCCGCCGAACTGCAAGTGCTCCGGGCGCGAGCCGGTCGACTTCGCCACCGGGCGGATGTTCCTGCCGCAGGTGGACGTGGACCTCCCCGGATCGCTGCCCCTGGTCCTGCGGCGCGACTACGAGTCCTCCTACCGGGCGGGCCGCTGGTTCGGGCCCACCTGGTCCTCGACGATCGACCAGCGACTCGAAGTCGACGCGATCGGCGTCGTCCTCCACGGTGAGGACAACCTGCTGCTGCCCTATCCGCATCCCGCGCCGGGCACTCCGGTACTGCCCGAGGCCGGGCCCAGCCGCCTCCTCGAACGCCACCCTGACGGCAGCTACACCCTCGCCGACCCCGCATCCGGTCTGACGTACACCTTCCACGCCCCCGAAGGCGCCGAGCCCGGCGGCGACGGCACCGCCCTGCTCGCGTCCGTCAGCGATCGCGCCGGGCGTACCGTCACCGCCGAGTACGACGCCGACGGGGCGCCCCTCGCGCTGGTCCAACACGGCGGCCGGCGACTGGAGTTCACGGTCCACGAGGGTCGGATCACCGCGCTGAGCCTGGCCGGCGCGGGCCCCGGACCGCTCGTCCGCTACGGCTACACCGACGGTCACCTCACGTCCCTCACCGACTCGGCGGGACACACCACCCGGTTCACGTACGACGACGAGGGGCGCGTCACCTCCTGGACCGACACCAACGGCTCCCGCTTCACGTTCGGCTACGACGAGCGGGACCGCTGCGTCACCCAGACAGGCGTCGAGGGCCATCTGTACTCCGACTTCCACTACTCGGACCCGGACCCCGCCACCGGCCTGACCACGACGACCGTCACCGACTCCCTCGGCCACACCTGGCGCTACCTCGTCAACGAGCGCCTCCAGGTCGTCGCCGAGCAGGACCCCACCGGCGCCACCGTGCGCACCACCCGCGACCGCCGCAACCGGCTGCTCTCCCGCACCGACGCGCTGGGCGGACAGACCCTCTTCGCCTACGACGGTGCGGACCGGCTCGTCTCGGTCACCCGGCCCGACGGCAGCGTGCAGCGTGCCGCCTACGACACACAGGGGCAGCTCGTCGAACTGACGCTGCCCGGCGGCGCGCGC
Organism: Streptomyces prunicolor; assembly: GCF_045162825.1. Taxonomy (NCBI): domain Bacteria; kingdom Bacillati; phylum Actinomycetota; class Actinomycetes; order Kitasatosporales; family Streptomycetaceae; genus Streptomyces; species Streptomyces prunicolor. The sequence continues at coordinate 9,678,317 of NZ_CP108676.1, forward strand.
TGGCGGCAGGAGTTCGACGAGCGGGGGCTGCGCCGCAGTGTCACCGATCCGGCGGGCCGCACGACGCGCTACACCCACGACGAGCACGGCCATCAGACGTCGGTCACCGATCCGCTGGGCGCGGTGACCCGGCTGTGCCACGACGGGGCGGGACTGCTCGTCGAGCGCGTCGACCCGGCGGGCGGCGTGAGCCGTCGACACCGCGACACCTTCGGCCGGATCGTCGAACTCACGGGCCCACGCGGTGACTTGACGACATTCGCCTGGACGCCCGAGGGACGCCTGGCGAGCCGCACCGGCCCCGACGGCGGCACCGAGTCCTGGACGTACGACGGCGAGGGCAACTGCCTGACGCACACCGACCCGGCAGGCCGCACCACCCGCTTCGAATACACCCACTTCGATCTGATCGCCGCCCGCACCGACCCGGACGGCACGCGCCACACGTTCGTCCACGACACCGAACTGCGACTCGTCGAGGTGGCCAACCCGCAAGGACTGCACTGGAGTTACACCTACGACCCGGCCGGACGACTGGTCGGCGAGACCGACTTCGACGGCCGTACCACCCGCTACGACAACGACCCCCTCGGCCGCGTCGCCGCCCGGCGCACCCCGCTCGGCGAGACCGTCCGCTACACGCGCGACACGATGGGCCGCGTCGTGCGCAAGGACGCGGCGGGCGCGGTCACCACGTACGAGTACGACCAGGCGGGACGACTCGCCCACGCGGCGGCGCCCGGCGGAACACTCACCTACCAGTACGACCGCTGCGGCCGGGTCAAGACCGAGCTGACGGACGGCCGCGCGCTCGCCTTCACCTACGACGCGGCGGGCCGCCGGACCCGCCGGATGACGCCGAGCGGGCGGACGACGACGTACGACCACGACGAAGCGGGGCGCACCGAGCGGCTCGGCGTCGCGGGACGTGAGATCGACTTCACCTACGACCCGGCCGGCGACGAGCTGACCCGGAGTTTCGGCGAGGCGCTCACGCTGACCACCCAGCGGGACGCGGCGGGCCGGATCACCGGGCGGGACCTCGCGCACGCGGGCCGCGCCGTGCACCGCCGCGGCTACGCCTACACGCCCGACGGGCAGGTGGCGGCCGAGGAGGACAGCCTGCGCGGCCCGCGCCGCTACACCCTCGACGACACGGGCCGCATCACCGCCGTCACCGCCGAACACTGGCAGGAGACGTACGCCTACCAGGGCGCGGGCAGCGCGACGGCCGACGCGGACTGGCCCGAACGGCACCCGGGCGCGGATGCCGCGGGCGCCCGCGACTACCAGGGCACCCGGGTCATGACGGCGGGCGCCAACCACTACGCCTACGACGACGCCGGCCGCCTGGTCCGCCGTACCCGAAAGCGCCTCTCGCGCAAGCCCGACACCTGGACGTACGCCTACGACGCCGAGGACCGCCTCCAACAAGTGCGCACCCCCGACGGCACGCTGTGGCGCTACCACTACGATCCGCTCGGCCGCCGCGTCGCCAAGGAGCGGCTCGGCCCCGACGGCGAAAGCGTCGTGGAGCGCACCGAGTTCGTGTGGGACGGCCCGGTGCTCGCCGAGCAGAGCACCGCGCCGAACGGCCAACTGCCGTATCGCACCACGCTCACCTGGGACTACGACGGCCTCACCCCGATCGCACAGACCGAGCGGCTGACCGACGAGGTCACGCAGGCCGAGATCGACGCCCGGTTCTTCGCGATCACCACCGACCTCATCGGTACCCCGACCGAACTCGTCGACGAACAGGGCCGGATCGCCTGGCAGTCACGCGCCACGCTGTGGGGCGTCACGGCGTGGAACGCGGACGCCGACGCGTACACACCGCTGCGGTTCCCCGGCCAGTACTTCGACCCGGAGAGCGGCCTCCACTACAACCACCACCGCTACTACGACCCGCTGACCGCCCGGTACACGACACCGGACCCGCTGGGCCTCGCCCCGGCGCCCGACCCGGCCGGTTATGTGCACAACCCGTGCACGACCAGCGATCCGCTCGGGCTCGCCCCGTACGAGAACAACGGCGGTCTCGGCGAACTCCAGAAGGTCAACAAGCCGGACCCGGCCGCCGACAAACTCGCCGAGAAGCTGGGCGGCGAGTCGCGGCTGAAGTTCGAGAACGATCCGTCGGGCCGGGAGTTCGACGCGATCAGCGACGACTACGTGGCCCAGACGAAGCCCGAGGGCATGCAGATGGGCAGCGCCTTCCGCAACCAGGCCAAGGCGACCTTCGAGCGATCGATAGAATCCGGCCGCACCCCCTACTTCCACTTCGAGGGCGAGCCGACCCCCGAGGTCATCAACAAGCTCAAGGACTACGGCAGGCGATACGGGATCGAACCCGTCATCGACATCAGCCCTCTGTGACACACCGAAAGAGGACCATGTACGAGTTCCACGGCTGGTTCGGCATCGCGGAGTCGCCGGAGGAGGCCGACACCGGCACCCTGGACCAGGGCATCGCCGAGCTGCGCGAACGCGTCGAGGCGCTCGACTGGTCGACGGGCGAGGCCGTACTGCGCGCTCACAACGGCGAGTGGTTCGTACGCGCCGACGGGCTGGTCAACCGGCGGCGCGACGAGGCCGACGAGCTCGACGCCCTGATCGCCTTCATCGCGGGGCGCTTCCCCGGCGCGTGGGGCCTCCTGTACGAGCGCTCGGACGACCTTCCGACACCGCCGGGGCCGGGCGCCTTCCGGGTGCGGGTGCTGGCACGTGGCGAGGTGACCGTACGCCTCGATCCCTTCCTGTCGCCGGTACGGCCGCTCATCGAGGACTGACCGGGCGAGCGCCGAGAGTCGCAGCTGAAGGGGCGGTCCCGGAGAAATCCGGGACCGCCCCTTCAGCGTGCCCGCCGCCTGTGCCGTTATCGGTGATTTGCGGATCTGAGCAAGAAACTTGCAGTGGCTTGCGCAATTAATTCTTTACTTCGTCGGAATCTAGCGGGCTGGATGGGGTCTCTGTACGGTCGGGGCGCCGGTTCCCCCCACCCCGTGAAGGAGCATCAGATGCTGACGATCCCCAGACCCCGGCGACTGGCGGCGGCCGCCGTCGCCGCGGTCGGCGCGCTCTGCGTGTCCGTTTTACCGGCCGCCGCCACCCCACAGCAGGCGCCGTCTGCCAAGGCGGCAGCGAGCGTGGCGAGTACGGCGAGTACGGCGAGTGCGGCGCTGGGTGCGATCACGCCGTTCTCCGTCTATGAAGCCGAGGGAGGAACTCCCGGCGGCGGCGCGGCCGTTCGGGCGTTGACCTCGGCGCCGACGACGCAGTACTCGAGCGCAGTCCTGGAGGCCTCGGGCCACTCCTACGTCCACCTGGACGGCACGGGCCAGTCCGTGCAGTGGACGAACACCACCGGGCAGCCGATCTCCTTCCTCAACGTCCGCGCCAGCATCCCGGATTCGGCGTCCGGCGGCGGCATCACCGGGACCCTGGACCTGTACGTCGACGGGGTGTTCCGGCAGGCGCTCAACCTCAACTCGAAGCAGAGCTGGGTGTACGAGGGCAACGGCAACTACAACACGAGCGACGACCAGAACCCGGCCGACGGCGACCCGAGGGTCTTCTGGGACGAGTCGCACACCTTCGTCACCGGGGCTCCGATCCCGGCGGGCGCCACGTTCTCGCTGCGCAAGGACTCCGACAACAGCGCGTCGTTCTACGACGTGGACTCCGTCGACGTGGAGAACCCGCCCGCGCCGCGGACACAGCCCGCGGACTCGATCTCGATCACGAGCTGCGGCGCGGTGTCGGACGACACCCCGACCAACGGCGCGGCCGACAGCCGGTCGGTGGACAGTCGGGCCGCCATCCAGAACTGCATCGACCAGGCCGAGCAACAGGGAAAGACCCTTTGGATTCCGCAGGGCACCTTCTATGTGAAGGGCACCGCGGGACTGGACGCACAGGGCATCACCATCGCGGGCGCGGGCCTCTGATACAGCACGGTCTACCGTGACGTACCCGTCCCCAACTCCACCCCTCTGGCAGCCCTGTTCGACCTGACCTCGTGCACAGTGCGTGACTTCCACATCGACGCCAACGCCGTCAGCCGGAGCACCATCGGCGGGGACGGCGGCGCGATGGACACCACCGGCACCGACTGGTCGGCCGACGGCATCTGGACCCAGCACACCATGTCCGGCTTCTGGGCCTCCGGCACCGGCGGGACGGTCGAGAACAGCAGGCTGACGTCGATCTGGGCGGACGGGATCAACGTCAACAACGTGTCGCTGAACGCGGACACCGGGAACGATCTGACGGTCACGAACAACTTCGTGCGCGGCACCGGGGACGACGCGATCGCCATCAACTCGGTTGCCTACAACCCCAACAGCGACGGTTCCCAGACCCACTACAACCCGATGACCGACGTCACCGTCAGCAACAACACCTCGATCGCGCCGTGGGGCGGCAAGGGCATCGGGATCTACGGCGGCAGCGGCCACCAGGTCAGGAACAACTACATCAGCGACACCGCCCGTTACATCGGCCTGGGCGCCGGGCGCTTCGGGGTCAACGGCAGCGATCTGCTGTCCGCGACCGTGACCGGCAACACCGTGGTCCGCTCCGGCGGCAACGCCTACAGCCAGGGCCAGCCCGCGCTGCACATCGGCAACGGCGGCGACGGACAGAACACCGGGACCGTCGACAAGGTCACGGTGACCGGCAATACCGTCACCGACTCCCTCTACGACGGCATCGCCTTCTCCACCTCGACCAACACCCTGCTCCAGGACAACACCGTCAACGCCCCCGGCCGCAACGGCATCGCGATCTCGCCGCCGTTCTACCCCGCGCCCACCGGCTCCGCGACGATAACCGGCAACACGGTCACGGGACTTGGCTCCGGTACCTCGGCCTTCGTCAACAACTCCACCGGTTTCGTCGCGACGTTGAGCGACAACCACTGGCCGCCGCCCGCTCCCGAGGGCCCCTTCGGCGGCACCCCGGCCGCCGTGCCTGGAACGGTCCAGGCGGAGAACTACGACACCGGTGGGCAGGGGGTCGGGTACAACGTCACCTCCGTCAACGGCAACGCCAACTCCTACCGCGCCGACGGCGTCGACCTGGACAACACCTCGGACACCGGCGGCGGTTACAACCTGGGTTGGACCGGTCCAGGACAGTGGTTCCGCTACACGGTCGATGTCGCCGCGGCCGGCACCTACACCCTCGACCTGCGCATCGCGGCCCCGTCCGCGGTGCCCGGCGCGCTGCACCTGTCGGACGCCTCCGGCACGAACCTCACCGGCGCCGTCGACCTGCCCGCCACCGGCGACTGGCAGACCTGGGGCACGGCGACCGCCCACGTGACCCTGCCCGCCGGCCGGCAGATCCTGACCCTCAACCAGGACAGCGGCGGCTGGAACATCAACTCCCTTGGTTTCACCGCGAGTTCCGACACCCCCGCGACCAACCTCGCCGCGGGCAAGCCCACCACCGAGTCCAGCCACACCGACGTCTACACGTCGTCGAACGTGACGGACGGCAACCAGGGTTCCTACTGGGAGAGCGCCAACAACGCTTTCCCGCAGTGGGTCCAGGTCGATCTCGGCTCGGCCCGGAGCGCCTCCCGCGCGGTCCTGCAACTGCCCGTCACCTGGGGCGCCCGCAGCCAGACGCTGTCGCTGTCGGGCAGCGCTGATGGCACCACCTTCACCACCCTGAAGTCCTCGGCCGCCCAGACCTTCGACCCGGGCGCCAAGAACACCGTCACGCTCACCTTCCCGGCCGCGCTCCGGCGCTACTACCGCGTCACCATCGCCGCCAACACCGGCTGGCCCGCGGGCCAGCTCTCCGAATTCCAGGTCTGGGCCGCCTGACCGCTCCGCCCCTTCCACACGGTGCCGCCGGACATTCCGTCCGGCGGCACCGTCATGTGCGCGGGGCACATGAGATCTTGCAAACTCTAAATTTGTTTGTTGCAGAGTTCTGTCTAGTTATTGCGTGATCATGTCAACGTCATTACGGTCCTCCATGCATCGTCACCAGCCCCCCGTCTCCCCTCCCTCTCTGGCGGCGCCAGCGCGACAGTTCCGGCATTTCATTACGTAAGGAGTGGCACGTGTTCCATTCCATCCGAGATCTGAGACGAGCCCTCGTCTGGTCGGTCAGCACCGCGATGTTGACCGCCGTAGGCGTCTTCGCTCTCGCCGTCCCACCCGCCGCGGCGGCGTCCACCGCCACCGGCGGCAGCGGCGCGAGCCTCCCGTACGTCGAGGTGCAGGCGGAGAACTCCGCCACCAACGGCACGAACATCGGCCCGAGTTACACCGCGGGCCAGCTCGCCGACGAGGCGTCGTACCGCAAGGCGACGACGCTTCAGGGCACCGGCCAGTACGTCACGTTCACCACGCCGGTGGCGACCAACTCGATCAACTTCCGCTACAGCATCCCCGACACCTCGGGCGGCTCGGTCTACACCGCAGCACTGTCGCTGTACGTCAACGGGGTCAAGCAGCCCGACTTCACGCTGACCAACGCCTACAGCTGGTACTACGGCAGCTACCCCTTCACCAACACGCCGGGCAGCAACCCGCACCACTTCTACGACGAGGCCCACCGCCTGTTCTCCACCACGTATCCGGCCGGAACGACCTTCAAGTTCCAGGTCGACGCGGGCGACACGGCCTCCTCGTACACGATCGACTTCGCCGACTTCGAGCAGGTCGGCGCCGCCCTGGCCGCCCCCTCGGGCGCGGTGTCGGTGACCAGTAGGGGTGCCGACGCCACCGGAGTGGCCGACGCGACCAGCGCGTTCAACGCCGCGATCAGCTCGGCGGGCCCCGGCGGCACCGTGTGGATCCCGCCGGGCACCTTCAACATCCCCGGCCACATCAGCGTCAACAACGTCACGATCGCCGGCGCCGGCATGTGGTACTCGACCGTCATCGGCACGGCCCCCGGCTTCTACGGCAACTCCGCGCCCAACGCGAGCACCGACGTACGCCTGCAGAACTTCGCCATCTTCGGCAATGTGCAGGAACGCGACGACAGCGCCCAGGTCAACGGCATCGGCGGCGCGATGAGCGACTCGACCGTCACCAACCTGTGGATCGACCACATGAAGGTCGGCGCCTGGATGGACGGACCGATGGACGGGCTGACGTTCACCGGCATGCGCATCCGTGACACCACCGCCGACGGCATCAACTTCCATGGCGGCGTCACCAATTCGAAGGTGACCAACAGCGAGATCCGCAACACTGGCGACGACGGCATCGCCACCTGGGCGGACTCCGCCCTCGGCGCCGACGCCAACGACACGATCTCCAACAACACCGTGTCCCTACAGATCCTCGCCAACGCCATCGCGATCTACGGCGGCCACGACAACACCGTCAGCGGCAACCGCGTCGTCGACACCGGCATTGCCCAGGGCGGCGGTATCCACGTCGGGCAGCGCTTCACCTCGACGCCGGTCGGCACCACCACGATCTCCGACAACACCATGGTCCGCGCCGGCAGCCTCGACCCCAACTGGCAGTTCGGCGTGGGCGCGTTGTGGTTCGACGGCAGCCAGGGCGCGATCACCGGCCCCATCAACGTGACCAACGCGCTGATCCAGCAGAGCCCTTACGAAGCGGTCCAGTGGGTCGAGGGCACCATCAGTGGCGTCAACCTCAACAACGTCACCATCGCCGGCACCGGCACCTTCGCCCTCCAGGAACAGACCGGCGGCGCCGCCAAGTTCACCAACGTCACGGCCACCGGCGTCGGTTACTCGAACCCGGTGTACAACTGCTCGGGCGGCAACTTCGTCATCACCGACGGCGGCGGTAACTCCGGCATCAGCGGCACGCCGTACTGCGGCGGTTGGCCCGCTCCGGTCTACCCGCCCTACCCGTCGGAGGGCGTGACGGCCACCCCAGGCGCGCTCAACTTCGGTTCCGTGGCGACCGGTTCGACGAGCGCCGCGCAGACCGTGACGGTCTCCAACCCGACCAACAGCGCCGCGTCCGTCTCCTCGATCGCCACCAGCGGCGACTACTCCCAGACCAACACCTGCGGTTCGTCGATCGCGGCGAACGGCTCGTGCACCGTCAGCGTGAAGTTTGCGCCGACGGCGACCGGCAGCCGTAACGGATCCCTGACCGTCAACGCGGGCGGGACCACCAACACGGTCAGCCTCTCCGGTACCGGCACCGCGCCCGGCCCGGTGCTGAACACCGACCCGGGGAGCCTGTCCTTCGCCGGTACGGTGGTCGGCTCCTCGGCGACCGCGCAGACGGTGACGGTGACCAACTCGGGTACGGCGTCGGCGAGCATCTCCGCCGTCGCGGCGACCGGTGACTTCAGCCAGACCAACAACTGCTCCACCCTGGCGGTCGGCGCCTCCTGCACGGTGAACGTCGGCTTCAAGCCCACCACGGGCGGAGCGCGCGCGGGCACCCTGACCGTCACCAGCAACGCCAACAACAGCCCGACCACGGTCTCCCTGACCGGCACCGGCATCGACAGCACCACCAACATCGCCGCCGGGCGTCCCGCGTCGGCGAGTTCGGGCAGCAGTCCGTACGTCGCCTCGAACCTCACCGACACGGACGCGTCCACGTACTGGGAGGGCACGCTCGGTTCGTTCCCGCAGTGGGCCCAGGTCGACCTCGGCCAGAACTACGGCGTCGGCAAGGTCGTGCTCAAACTCCCGCCGGCGACGGCGTGGTCGGCCCGCACGCAGACCCTGTCGGTGCAGGGATCGACGGACGGCTCCAGCTTCTCCACGCTGAAGGCCTCGGCCGGGTACACCTTCGACCCGAGCGCCAACGCCAACACCGTGACCATCACGTTCAGTTCGGCCACGGCGCGCTATGTGCGGGTCAACATCACCGCCAACTCGGGCTGGAACGCTGCCCAGTTGTCGGACTTCGAGGTGTTCCCCAGCGGCGGCGGCTCGTCACCGGCGACCCTGTCGGCCGACCCGACGTCGTTGTCGTACGCCACTCAGGCGCTCAACACCGCGAGCAGCGCGAAGACGGTCACGGTGACCAACACCGGTACCGCCGCCGCGACCGTCTCCGGCATCACCGTCACGGGCGACTTCGCGCAGACCAACACCTGCGGGACGTCGATCGCGGCGGGCGCCTCCTGCACGGTGAGTGTCACGTTCACGCCCACCGCGTCCGGCACCCGCGCCGGTGATCTCAGCATCGCCAGCAACGCGTCCAACGGCACAACCACGGTCGCGCTGACCGGAGTTGGCGCGGGAACCGTAAGCCGGAACCTGGCGGCCGGCGCGGCCACCACCGAGTCCAGCCACACGGACGTGTACGCGTCGTCGAACGTCACGGACGGCAACCAGGGCACCTACTGGGAGAGCGCCAACAACGCCTTCCCGCAGTGGGTCCAGGTGGACCTCGGTTCAGCGCAGAGCGCGAGTCGGGTAGTTCTGCAGCTCCCCGCGACCTGGGGCGCCCGCAACCAGACGCTGACCCTGTCCGGCAGCACCGACGGCGCCACCTTCAGCACCCTCAAGTCGTCGGCGACGTACACCTTCGACCCCACCACCAACAACACGGTCACCCTCACGTTCACCGCGACCACCCAGCGATACCTGCGGGTCAACATCACGGCGAACAACGGCTGGCCGGCGGGTCAGATCTCGGAGTTCCAGGTCTGGAACACCTGATCAGACCCTATGGTGCCGCCGAGCGCGAGCGTGAGCGCGCTCGGCGGCACCGCCCACCAAGCGGAGTCAACAGGCGTCAACAAGCGTCAACAGGAGTGCGGAGGAGTCCAGATGGGTGTCACACGCAGAGTCTTCCTGAGAGCCGCGATCGCGGCCACGGCCGTGGGAACGGTGGGAGCGACCGAGACCGTATTCGCCCCGACCGCGTCGGCGGCCAGCGCGCCCGGCGACGTCGTCGGCAAGATCACCGTCGGCTACCAGGGCTGGTTCGCCTGCAGCGGCGATGGCGCGCCCATCAACGGCTGGTGGCACTGGAGTCAGGACTGGGGCCAGACGCCGTCCCCGACCAACACCAACATCAAATGCTGGCCCGATGTGCGCGACTACACCAGCACGTACCAGACGTCGTACGCCGCCCTCGGCAACGGCCAGCCCGCCAAGCTGTTCTCCTCCTACGACCAGCAGACGGTGAACACCCACTTCCTGTGGATGCAGCAGAACAGCATCGACACCGCCGCGCTCCAACGCTTCAACCCCACCGGCGGCGAGGGCCCCACCCGCGACGCCATGGCGACCAAGGTGCGCAGCGCCGCCGAGTCGTACGGGCGGAAGTTCTACATCATGTACGACGTCTCCAACTGGACGAACATGCAGTCCGAGATCAAGGCGGACTGGACGAACAAGATGTCCGCGCACACCGCGAGTTCGGCCTACGCGAAGCAGAACGGCAAGCCGGTCGTCTGCATCTGGGGCTTCGGCTTCGACGACCCCAACCACCCCTTTATCGCCGACGCCTGCCTTGACGTCGTCAACTGGTTCAAGAATCAGGGCTGTTACGTCATCGGCGGCGTCCCGCGCGAATGGCGGACGGGCACCGGGGGCTCGAAGTCCGGCTTCCTGGGCGTCTATCACGCCTTCAACATGATCTCGCCGTGGATGGTCGGCGCCATCGGCAACGTCACCGAGGCCGACAACGCCTACGCCACCTACACCGTCCCCGACCAGGCCGACTGCAACGCCAACGGCATCGACTTCCAGCCCTGCGTCCTGCCCGGCGACGTCTCCGGGCGGCAGCGCGCGCACGGCGACTTCATGTGGCGGCAGTTCTACAACATGGTGCGGGCCGGGGTGCAGGGCATCTACATCTCCATGTTCGACGAGTACAACGAGGGCAACCAGATCGCCAAGACCGCCGAGACCCAGGCCTGGGTGCCCACCAACTCCGGTTTCCTCGCCCTCGACGAGGACGGCACCGCCTGCTCCGCCGACTACTACCTGCGCCTGACCGGCGACGGAGGCCGCATGCTCAAGGGCCAACTCGCGCTGACCCCGACTCGCCCCACCCAGCCGGTGGTTCCGACCGGCGGCGACACCACACCGCCCGCCGCGCCAGGAGCGTTGACCATCACCGGGCACACCAGCAACTCCGTCTCGCTGAGCTGGAACACGGCGACCGACAACGTCGGTGTCACCGGCTACCGGATCCTCCAGATGTCCGGCTCCACCAGCACCCAGGTGGGCACGACCGGCTCAACCTCCTTCACCGTCACGGGACTTGGCGCCTCCACCGCGTACACCTTCGACGTCGTCGCCTACGACGCGGCGGGCAACGTCTCGCAGCCCTCCAACCAGGCCACCGTCACCACCGACCCCCCGTCCAGCACCACCAACTTGGCCCTCCACCAACCCACTTCGGAGAGCAGCCACACCCAGATCTACGGCTCCGGCAATGCGACCGACGGCGACACGAGCACGTACTGGGAGTCCGCCAACAATTCCTTCCCCCAGTGGCTCCAGGTCGATCTGGGCGCAGCGACCGGCGTCAAGCGGATCGTCCTCCGCCTTCCGCCGGCGACCGCCTGGGCGACCCGCACCCAGACGATCACCGTGCAGGGCGGCACGGACGCCGGCACCACCACCCAACTCCTCGCGCCGGCGGGCTACACCTTCGACCCGGCGACCGGCAACGCGGCGACCCTCACGCTCCAGTCCACCGTCACCACCCGCTACCTACGGCTCACCTTCACCGCGAACACCGGCTGGCCGGCCGGGCAGGTCTCGGAGTTCCAGGTCTTCGGCGCCTGACGGACATGGGGCCTCGCCCCTACGGCCCCCGTGCCCCCGCTATCCGAGCATCCAGCCCTCCGCCCGCCGCGCGGTGGCACGGATGTTCTTGCGTGCGCCCGGTGGCAGGCGCCGCAGCACCTCGCGGACGCCGTGGCGGAGGCGGTGGTCGGCGGTGGTCCGGAGCAGGACGCGGCGGGTGGTGCCGATCCGGCCGGGGTCGCCGACGGTGAGCCGGAGCTGTCCGCCCGGGCCGGCCCAGGTGGGGGAGACGAGACGCGGAGGTGTACCGACCGCGACGGTGCCGAGGGCGATACGGGTACTGCCCGGTGCGGGAGCCAGCCGGGGGCGCCGACCGACACCCAACAGCTGGGCGCTGCCCCAGACTTGATAGGCGCCGGTGCTCATGGGCGCGTCACCGCTGAGGGTCAGCGGGTCGATGACCGACTCACCGGCGACCACGACCCGGTGACGGCCGCCGCCGAGCGGTTCCAGCGTCGGTGTCAACTCCCCGTCCGGGTACCACCAGTGGTTGTCGGCGGTGTCGTGCACGATGAGTTCCCCGTACGCGTACGAGAAGGGGTCGGGAACCTCCCAGTCCTCCGCTCCCCTTATGCCGTCCAGGAGTTCGGGGTCGAGCAGCATCCGTCCGCCGCGCTCCACGACGGTCAGCGGCTCACCGTCGCCCCGGACCATGCCGATCCGGGTCCGCAGCACCAGCTCGTCGTTGCGCCAGCGCATGTCGTCCACCTCGACGTACGCCTTGATCTGCTCGGTACGGCGGGCGAGTTCGACCAGGGAGTCCAGCCGGTCCCGCACGAGCAGCTCCGCCCGCAGCCGGCTGATCGCCGGGAGCCCTTCGCTCACCCCCGGCGGATAGCTCGTCATCGCCATCCGGCGGACGGTGGTGAAGTACTCCTCCAAGTCCTTGCCGGTGCGCCGCAGTACACGCGGTTCGCTCACCGGCCGTAGCAACTCCACGCGGTACGAGCGGCGCAGCAGTCGGTCCTGGAGGTCGCCCGGCGGTGTGCCCTCCTTGATCGCCTCCACCACCTTGTCCAGGTGGCCGTAGTAGTCGTCGGCGGTGATCCGGCGGCTGCTGTTGTTGCCGCCGTCCTCGCGCCGATTCCATTGGTAGCAGGGGTAGTTGCCGAGTATCGACACCGTCCTGGCCCGCACGTAGGTGCGCGCCATGAACAGCTGGTCCTCCAGCCTGACCCGCCCCTCCGGGAAGCGGATCCCGTGTTCCCGCAGGAAGTCCCGGCGGAACATCTTGTGCGGCGTCAGGCTCTCGAAGAGCGGCGCGTCGGCGGCGGTGCACCGCTCGACCGTCCGCTTGAACACATTGCTGGGCCCCTGCATCGTCCCGTGCACCTTGCCCAGCACGATGTCCGACCCGTTGCGCTCGGCCAGCGCGTACAGCCGCTCCAGCGCCTCGTACGACAACTCGTCGTCCTGGTCCACGAATTGGACGTACTTCCCCTTGGCCCGGTCGACCCCCACGTTCCGCGGCTTGCCCGGCCAGCCGGAGTTCTCCTGCCGGTACACCCGGACGTGTTCATGCGCCTCGGCCAGCCGTTCGAGGCGTTCGGCGGAGTCGTCCGTCGAGCCGTCGTCGACGTACACGACCTCGTACGCGGCGGCCCCCAGGCTCTGGTTGACGAGTGACGGCGCACAACGGTCGATGTAGGAACCGGCGTTGTAGACAGGCACGACAACGCTTACCTTGATCAAAATATCCCCCCCGGGACAAGTGTTGTTGCCCTACGAGACACTTGTTGTTGGGGATTAGTTGTACGGCTCTTGGGGTGAGCCTTACTGAATGTGCGAAGGCCCGGACGACCGGGACCGCCGCGCTACGCGGATTCCCTGATCACCAGTTCCGTCGGCAGGATGAGCGGCGTCGGCTCCTCGCCGGCCAGCACGCGCACCAGCATCCGGGTCATCTCGCTGCCGAGGGCCACGATGGGCTGGCGGATCGTCGTCAGGGCGGGCTGGGTGTGCCGGGCGGTGAGGATGTCGTTGAACCCGACGACCGCGACGTCCCCGGGCACGGACCGGCCGCGCTCGCGCAGGACGTGCAGAGCGCCCGCCGCCATCGCGTCCGAGGCGACGAACACCGCGTCCAGATCCGGGTGTTCGTCGAGGAGACGGGCGGTCGCCGTGGCCCCGCCCAGCTCGCTGAAGTCGGCGTGCGCCACGCGATGGTCCTCCAGGCCGGCCAGGGCGACCGCCTCGCGGAAGCCCAGATAGCGGGAGACACCCGCGTGCATGTCGAGCGGACCGGTGACGGTGCCGATGGCACGGCGGCCCGTCGCGATCAGATACTCCACGGCCTCCCGGGCGCCACCCCGGTTGTCGGCGTCCACGTACCAGCGCGGGGGCCGTTCGAGGGAGCGGCCTCCGTGGACGACGGGGACGTTCCCCGCCTCGGCGACCTTCGCCAGCGGGTCGTTCTCGCGCAGGGCCAGCAGCATGACGCCGTCCGCACCCCGGGACTGAAGGATGCGGGTGAGCCGGTCCCGGCCCCGCTCGCTCGCGGCCAGGATCAGCAGCAGTTCGAGGTCGGTCTCCTCCATCACCGCGTTCACCCCGGTGATGACCTCCGCGAAGAAGAGGTTGGCGAAGAGCGCCGGATCGTCGCTGGAGATCGCCAGCACCACCGCGCCGCGCCGCTGCGAGGCGAGCGAGCGGGCCGCCACATTGGGCACGTAGCCCAGCTCCGCCACGGCGCTCTCCACCGCCTGCCGCGCCTTCTGGCTGACGTGCCGGCGGTTGTTGATCACCCGCGAGACGGTTCCGACGGACACCCCGGCGCGCAGCGCCACCTCGTCGAGCGTCGGCGGCCGTGAGGTCATGGGGGGCGACTCCAGTTCGTGCGGAGGGGCGGGGTAGCCGGGGGTGGGCGGTAGCAGCACTGTAAGCGCTGACGGCGTCACAGGCCGCCGCGTCGGATGACCTCCGCGTACCAGCGGGCGCTGTCCTTCGGCGTACGGCGCTGGGTCGCGTAGTCGACGTGCACGATGCCGAAGCGGGGGCCGTAGCCGAAGGACCACTCGAAGTTGTCGAGCAGCGACCAGACGAAGTAGCCCTTGAGCGGCACACCGTGGCCGATCGCCTCCGCGCAGGCACGGAGATGACCGTCCAGGTAGGCGATCCGGTCCGCGTCGTGCACCACCTCGTGCTCCCCGTCCTGCTCGACCACGTCGTCGAAGGCGGCTCCGTTCTCCGTGATGTACAGGGGTACGGCCGGGTAGTCGTCCTTGAGTCGCAGGAGGAGGTTCAGGAGTCCGCGCTCGTCGATCTCCCAGCCCATCGCCGTCTTCGGCCGACCGCCGTCGGCGACACGGGTCAACGGCGAGCCCACGTAGGCGGATTGGGTCGGTGTCGTGCTGCCCGCGACCAGCATCGGCGCGTAGTAGTTGACGCCCAGGTAGTCCAGCGGAGCCCCGATCCGCTTCAGGTCGCCGTCGCGGATGTGGCCCGTGCCGGTCACCTCACTGAGGTCGTCGAGCACGTCCTCGGGATACGCGCCGCGCAGCAGCGGGTCGAGGAAGAGGCGGTTCTGCATCCCGTCGATACGGCGGGCCGCGTCCAGGTCGGCGGGCTCGGCGCTGAGCGGGGTGACATGGGTGAGGTTGAGCGTGATGCCGACGCGTGCGGAGTCCCGTATCGCCTCCGAGGCCAGGCCGTGGCCGAGCAGCAGATGGTGCGCGGCGCGTACGGCGGCGGCGGGTTCGCGGCGGCCGGGGGCGTGCCGGCCCGTGCCGTAGCCGAGGAAGGCCGAGCACCACGGCTCGTTGAGGGTGGTCCAGCGGGCGATGCGGTCACCCAGCGCCTCGTGCGCGAAGGCGGCGTACTCGGCGAACCGCTCGGCCGTGTCCCGCACCGGCCAGCCGCCGGCATCCTCCAACGGCTGGGGCAGGTCCCAGTGGTAGAGGGTGGGCCAGGGCTGGATGCCGTGGTCGAGGAGGGTGTCCGTGAGCCGGCGGTAGAAGTCGAGGCCGCGCTGGTTGACCGGGCCGGAGCCGGTGGGCTGGATCCGGGGCCAGGCGAGCGAGAACCGGTAGGCGCGCAGGCCGAGTTGGGCCATCAACGCGATGTCTCCGGGGAAGCGGTGGTAGTGGTCGGCCGCGATGGCCCCGGTGTCACGGCCCCGGACCGCGCCCGGAGTGGTCGCGAAGGTGTCCCAGATGGAGGGGCCCCGGCCGTCCTCCGTGACCGCGCCCTCGATCTGGTAGCTCGATGTGGCGGCGCCCCACAGGAAGCCGGGATCGAACGTGCTCACTGACTCGACCTCACTGACTTGAACCTCCGTCTACGGGATATTCCGAGAGCGGTGACAATCGGAGTGTCCGCGTCCTCGATCCGAATGTCGCTGCTGACCTGGGATGGAACTGGGTTGACGCCACAGCCCGGCCGGTTCCTGTGCGATGCCTCCGTAAGAAACTGGAAGCGCTAACAGTCGCAGACTAAGAGTGGAACGTTCGGTCTGTGAAGGGTCCGGACGTGGAAAGACTGTGGATGTGGCTGTGGAAGTGGCTGCGGAAGAGACTCCTGTGTGTGAAGTCTTGACAGCCTCGCCGCCCCCGCCCACCATCTGGCACTGACGCCGCACCGAGCCGGGACCCTGTCACCGAGAGGGCCCGGTATGTTCCGCAGCACCAGATTCCGCAGGACCAGATGGGGCGCGGTCGTCCTCGCGCCCGCCCTGACCGTCGTCACCCTGGCCGCGACCCCCGTGCTTCCCGTGACCTCCGCGCAGGCCGCCGACGCGCCCTACGAACGGGTGCTCAACGGCACGTTCGACAACGGCAAGACCTCGTGGTGGAGCAGCGGCAACACACCGTCCGCGGTCAACCTGGGCCGCCTGTGCGCCGACGTCCCCGCCGGGACCGTCAACGTCTGGGACTCGATGATCGGCCAGAACGACATCCCGCTGGAGGCGGGTCAGCCCTACACCCTGCGCTTCACCGCCTCCGCCACCCGGGACGTGTCGATCCACGCGGTGCTTCAGGTGCCCGCCGCCCCGGTCACGACGACCTTCAACAGGACCGCCGCGCTCACCACCACACCGAAGACCTTCCAGTTCACCGGCAACTCCACCACCGCCAACCTGCACGCCCAGCTCTCCTTCCAACAGGGCGGCGCCACCCAGCCGTTCACCCTCTGCCTCGACGACGTCTCCGTCACCGGCGGCGCGATACCCCCGGGCGGCGGACGCGACTTCGGTTCTCCGGTGCGGACGAACCAGTACGGCTACGCGGTGCACGGCCCCAAGAAGGCGTCCATCGTCAACTCCTCGACGAAGCCCGTGCGTTGGCGTCTGCTCGACGACTCGGGTGAGGTCGTGAAGTCGGGCCGCACCGACGTCCAGGGCACGGACGCCGCCTCCGGCGACCACGTACACATCGCCGACTTCAGCTCGGTACGCAAGGCCGGTACGGGCTACACGCTCGTCGTCGGCGACGCGACCAGCTATCCGTTCGCCATCGCGGAGAACCCCTACACCACCCTGCGCAAAGACTCGTTGGGGTACTTCTACGACGTCCGCAGCGGTACGCCCATCGAGGCGCAGTACGCCGGCGACGCCTACGCCCGGCCCGCCGGACACATCGGCGTGGCCCCCAACAAGGGCGACACCGACGTGCCCTGCCTGCCCGGCACCTGCGACTACTCCCTTGACGTCCAAGGTGGTTGGTACGACGCGGGCGACCAGGGCAAGTACGTCGTCAACGGGGCCCTCGCGGCCTGGCAGTTGATGGACTCCTACGAACGCTCCCGCGCCGAGGGCGACACCGCCGGGCTGCGCGACGGACTGCTGAGCATCCCGGAGAACCACAACGCCGTCCCGGACGTCCTCGACGAGTCCCGCTGGGAGACGGAGTTCCTGCTGAGCATGCAGGTCCCGGCGGGCGAACCGCTGGCCGGCATGGTCCACCACAAGGTGCACGACCTGGCCTGGAGCGCCCTGCCCACCCAGCCCGACAAGGACTCCCAACCCCGTTACCTGCACGCGCCGTCCACGGCCGCGACCCTCAACCTGGCCGCCGCGGGCGCCCAGTGCGCCCGGGTCTGGGCCCGCTACGACGCGGACTTCGCCCGCACCTGCCTGACCGCCGCCGAGACCGCCTGGAAGGCCGCGCTCGCCCACCCCGACATCTACGCCCCGAGCAGCGACAGCGTCGGCGGCGGAGCCTACGCCGACACGGACGTGAGCGACGAATTCTCCTGGGCCGCAACGGAGTTGTACGCCACCACGCACGACCGCGCCTACCTGTCCCGCATCGACACGGAGATCACCCCGGCCGGGTTCTCCTGGCGGGACACCGGCGCACTGGCCGACCTCACCGTCGTCCGGCTGCCGAACCGCTTCCCCGCCCGCATGGTCGCCGCCGCCCGCAAGCGGGTCCTCGCCGTCGCCGACGGCTTCGTACGCGATGAACGCTCGCAGGGTTACCCGAACCCCAACCTCCCCACCGACGGCGCCTACGTCTGGGGCTCCAACAGCGTCACCGCGAACAACGCCATGGTCATCGCGACCGCCTACGACCTCACCCACCGGGACAGCTACCGCAGCGCCGTCCTGGAGTCGATGGACTACCTCCTCGGCCGCAACGCCCTGAACCAGTCCTTCGTCACCGGCTACGGCACCCAGGCCAGCCACAACCAGCACAACCGCATCTGGGCCCACCAGATAGACCCCAACTTGCCCAGTCCGCCTGCGGGTTCACTCGCCGGCGGCCCCGACTCCGCCCTCCAGGACCCGGTCGCGCAACAGAACCTGGTCGGCTGCGCCCCCGCCACCTGCTACATCGACGACATCTACTCGTACTCGACCAACGAGATCGCCATCAACTGGAACTCCGCGCTCGCCTGGGTGGCCACCTTCGCCGCCGACTCCGCGCGCTGAGCGCCACTGCCTGAACGCACGAACCGCCGTGGCTCCGGCCGCGCTTGGACGAGCGCGGCCGGAACCGAGCCGAGGGGCCCACGGCAGCCCCGACCCAAGAGATAGGGACGCACCATGCGTTGGAAAGCCCTGCTCAAAACCAGCCCCCGGGGTACCGCCTCGCTCACAACCGGCCCGCACAAGACCGCCTCGCTCAAAACGGTCTCGCTCCGAACTGCCCTGATCTGTCTGCTCGTCGCGCCGCTGTCGCTCGTGGCGACCGTTTCGGCGGCAGCGGCCAGCCCGGTCTCCCTGACGAGCGGTTTCTACTCGAACCCCGACTCCGGCCCGGCCGTCTGGGTCCGCAACAACCCCTCCGACTCCCGTGCCGCACGCATCCAGTCGGCCATCTCCTCCCAGCCGATCGCCCGTTGGTTCGCCAACGAGAGCGCGGGCATCGGACCGGCCGTGTCCGGCTACGTCGGCGCGGCCGACAGCCACGACAAACTGCCGGTCCTGGTCGCGTACAACATCCCGGGCCGGGACGCGTGCGGTGGCGAGTCGTCCGGCGGCGCGGGCAGCGTGGCCGCCTACCGCACCTGGATCTCCACCTTCGCGGCAGCCGTCGGCACCCACCCCGCCGTGGTCGTCATCGAGCCGGACGCCCTGTCGGACTTCAGCTGCCTGACCAGCGCACAGATCACCGACCGCCTCGCGATGCTCTCCTACGCCACCCAGATGTTCCAGCAGAAGGCCCCCAACACCTGGGCCTACCTGGACGCGGGCCACACCAACTGGGTCGCCCCGGCGACCATGGCGAGCCGACTCAACTCCGCGGGCGTGGCCAACATCCGCGGCTTCTCCCTGAACGTCTCGAACTTCTACACCACCCCGTCCTCGGAGACCTACGGCAACTCGATCAACTCGGCGCTCGGCGGCACCTCCCACTTCGCCGTCGACACCAGCCGCAACGGCAACGGCTCCAACGGCGAATGGTGCAACCCGGCCGGGCGGAAACTCGGTGTCACCCCGCGTGTGGGCGGCGCCGAGGACCTGCTGCTGTGGGTCAAGACACCGGGCAACTCCGACGGGCAGTGCGGCATCGCACCGACGGTGCCCGCCGGACAGTTCAGTCCCGATCTCGCCGTCAGGCTCATCGACGGCACGTGATCCCGGTGTGGGGCGCGGGCCCCTGACAGCCCGCGTCCCACACCGTCCAGTTCATCAACTCGGCGGCTCCAGGCGGACATTGTCCTGGGTGCCGTCGGGCCAGGTGACAGACGCGAGGGCGGTGCCGTCGCCGTCGTAACAGACCTCAAGTCGTACGGCTTCGGCGGCACCCGGCCCCTCGACCACTCCGGAGAGACAGACCAACGCGGCGTAGACCGTGCCCAGTTGGACCTCTGTCGTGGTGGCGAGCCAGGGTGTCGCCGAGTGTGACCCGAAGGCGTTGGCGTCGCGCGCGGTGGCGACGCCCGCCTCGTCGAAACCGCGCAGGCCGACCACCGTGCTGGACAGGCCGGTTGGGCTGCGCGCCCATGCCGCGGGCTGTGGCTCCAGGTGCATGGCCGGCGGTTCGGCGGCGGCCAGGCAGTAGCCGCCGAGGCGCAGCCGCAGCGGTTCCTGGACCGGGCCGTCGACGCGCGTGAGCCGTACCTCCAGCGGGCCGTTCAGCACGGACGCCGTCGTGATCCATGGACCTGTACGGAACTCGGGCGCGGGATCGTGGGCGTACGGGGCGGGCACCGGGCCGACCGGCCAGTGCGCGCGATGGCGGGAGACGGCGGTGCGCACGCCGAGGTGCAGGCGGGTCAACGGGCGCCGGTGGGACGGCCGTTCCTCGGTGTCGAGCAGTGCGATGTGCGAGTCGATCGGGTCGTTCAGGCTCGCCTCGGTGCTGTCGGGCGCGGCGTGGGTGGCGTAGGCGAGGCGGCTGTACACCGGATCATCCGCCTCGGGGGCGGTGCCGTCACCGAAGGCGTGGTCGCTGCCGTGGTTGACGACGCGTACGACACCGTCCGCCGCCGTGCCGGAGACGAGCCACCCCGGGGCGGTCAATGTCCGCCGTACGTCCCGGGTTTCGATGGGCGACGCCTCCTCCTTCTCCGACCAGACCGGATGCTCGGCCGACAGCACCAGCCCGGCGAAGCCCTTGCTCGACCAGTACGGCGAACCGGGCCCCGAGTACGGCTGCCGGATGGCGGTGAACTTCCCGTGCCAGCCCAGTGGTTGGAGCCCGCGCTCGTCGAAGCAGCCGACGTCGGTGAAGTGCCGTAGGACTCCGCTCGCGAGGCGGCGGGTACGGCCTGCCGGCAGGGGAGTGGCGTCGAAGACGGCGCCCGCCCACAGCGGGCAGAGCGTCGCGTAGCGGTACGTGAGGGAGCGGCCCTGGAACAGCGGGGCGCCGTCGGCCGCCACCAGGTGCTGGGCATCGTCCAAGTAGCGGCGCAGCCGGGCCCGGTAGCGGGGGAGGAGAGCAGGGTCCGCGTCGGCGCCGGAGATGCGGCAGTACCAGAGCGGGTAGTAGTGCATGGCCCAGCCCGAGTAGTGGTCGAAGTGGCGGAGCGGGCCGCCGGTGCCGCTCCCGTCGGAGTACCAGCCCTCGCCCGCGTACCAGGTCTCGGTGCGCGCGATCGCGTGGTCGATGTCGGGCGCGCTCCACGGGGCGCCGACCGAGCGCAGGAACGCCGACACGATCGCCCTGAACCAGACCCAGTTGTTGTCGGGGACCTCGCTGCCGAGCAGGTCCGTCATCCAGGCGACGATCCGTTGCTTTACGGCGTCGTCCAGCCGGTCCCAGATCCAGGGCCGGGTCTCGTGCAGTGCGATCGCCACCGACGCGCACTCCACCTTGGCCTGCCCGCACTCGCGCATGCTCGGCCAGTGGTCCGGCGAGTGCGGGTCGGTGCCGGCGGTCAGGCCCTCGGCGTACCAACTGGCGTGTCCGTACGGGTCGTTGTCGCCGGAATGGGCCAGGCGGAAGCCCGCGAGAAGGAAGGTGCGCGCGAAACCTTCGAGGCCGTCGCTGTGCCGGCCGTTGCGGCTGGCGGGACCGGGCAGGTGGAGCAGGGCGTGCCGGTTGGTGGCGTACGGGCGGACGGCGGTCAACTGCGCGTCGGCCAGCGCCTCCCAGTGTGTGCGCGTCCAGCCGGTGTACGGGGAGAGGAGCCGGTCCTCCGGTATCAACTGTCCACCTTTCCAAGGGTGTTGAGGCGGGCCGGGGGCGCCACCGACTGCCGTACGACGACGTGCGAGCCGAGCACCACCCGGCGGCTCGGCGGATCCATGGGGCGGCGGTGCAGGGCGAGACGGGTCGCGGAGCGGCCGAGCTCCTGCTGCGGGACGTGCACGGTGGTCAGCCGGGGGTAGAGGTCCTCGGCGAGCGGGATGTCGTCGAAGCCGACCACGGAGAGGTCGTCGGGGACCGAGCGGCCCAGGTCGCGGGCGGCGGCGATGGCACCGGCGGCGCTCATGTCGCTGGCGCAGAAGATCGCGGTCGCGTCGGTGTCGGTGAGGAGACGGCAGGCCGCCTCGTAGCCGGACTCCCGCGTCATGTCGCTCTCGGCGACGAGTGCCGGGTCGGGCTTGACGCCGTGGGCGCGCAGCGCCCGTTCGTATCCTTCGAGGCGCTGGCCCGCCACGCTGAACTCGTGCGGGCCCGCCAGGTGGGCCACCCGGGTGTGCCCGGCGGAGAGCAGATGGCTGGTGGCGGCGAAGGCGCCGCTCTCCATGTCGCACTCCACCACGTCCACCGGCGCCTTCGCGCCGCCCTTCCACGGCCGGGCGCAGAGCACCAGACGGGAACCTGCCCGCTCCAACCCCTCGGCGGCGGCGGTGAGTTGGGTGAGATGCTCCTCGGTCTCGGCCATGCCGCCGACCAGGATGATCGCCTCCGCACCTCGCTGACGCATCAGCTCGATCACCGACAACTCGCGCTCAGGGACACCCTGGGTGGAACAGACCAGGCAGACGCGACCGTCGGCGACGGCCTGTTCCTCCACCCCGGAGGCGACGTTCATGAAGAACGGCGAGGTGATGTCGTTGACCACCATCGCGATCAGCCCCGAAGTCGTGTTCAGGGAGCGGGCGTTGGCGTTGACCACGTAGTCGAGGTCCTGCACGGCCTGCATGACCCGCTCGTGCGTCGCCGGAGGTGCGGTGTACGCCCCGCTGAGAATCCGCGACACGGTGGCGACGGAAACGCCCGCGCGCGACGCCACGTCACGGATCGTCGCCCGACCTGCGGAACCCCGACCTTGAGCCATGCTCTGCTTCTCCTCGCCCCGGTGAACAGCCGATGTAAGTAACACCGATGAAAAAGTTACACAACTGGCGAGGGTTTCTCTACGCCCAAGGCGCAGGTACCTGTTGGGACTTGTCCAGGATCGCCGAACCTCTTGACGGCTGCGAGACCTGCCCTTAACGTCCCGGTTACTGTAAACGGTTCAGTGAACGTTACATGCCGCTCGGCAGCCGTCGGCATTCCCTTCGCATCCCACTGCCCCCTTCTTCTCCGCCTCGGAGGAACACCAGATGACTTCGTCGAACGTCTCCAGACGCGGCCTCCTGCACACCGCCGCACTCGGCGCCGGCACCCTCGCCCTGGGCGGCGGCCTGAGCGCGTGCGGCTCCGGCTCCCCCTCCTCGGCGGCCGACGCGCTCACCTACTGGGACTGGTACGTCACCCAAGCCCCTTGGGTGGACAAGGAGATCGAGCTCTTCGAAAAGGGCCACAGCGACGTCAGCGTCAAGAAGACCACCCAACAGAACGCCAAGTACCCGGACTTGGTCGCGCTCGCCAACCGCAGCGGCAACCCGCCGGACGTCTTCATGATCCCGCAGGTCCCCAGCGTCGCCGAGCAGGTCGCCAAGGGCTGGCTGCACCCGCTCGACGAGTGGGCGACCCCGGCATGGCAGGCGCGTTTCCCGGAGGGCACCTTCCTGGAAGGCGCCAACGTCTTCGGCGGCAAGGTCTATTCGGCTCCGCTCAAGGGCTCGGGCCCGCAACTCCAGCTCTACGTCCACCACGGCGTCTTCAAGTCCGCCGGCCTGACGAACCCGGACGGAAGCGTGAAGCTGCCCCGCACTTGGGACGAAGTCACCAGCGCCGCCCAGACGATCACGAAGAAGAGCGGCGGCAAGGCGTACGGCTTCGGCTTCGGCAACGCCGACGGCATCGGCGTCCTCGCCTGGTGGCTGGACCTGTTCGTCCGCGGTGCCGGCGCACCCGGCGGCGCCCCCACCGTGCCCGGCACCGGCATGGACTACCGCGTCGGCAAGTGGACGTTCGGCACCGACCGGGCGTACGCCGACTTCCTGGAGCTGTTCGTCGAGTGGAAGAAGCGCGGCTTCTTCCACCCCAACTCCGTGAGCCTGTCCGACGAAGCGGCCCGCGCCTTCTTCGAGCGCGGCAAGTTCGGCATGACCGTCGGCGGTGTGTGGAACCAACCCGAGTGGACCCAGCACAAGTTCACCGACTACAGCCTGGTCACCCTGCCCTCGCCGACCGCGACCCCGAAGGGCTACTACTACGCCGACCCGGTCGGCAACGGCACCTTCGCCGCGGTCTCCGCCAAGAGCAAGAAGGCGCACGAGGCGTTCCAGTGGCTCGACGCGCTGACGTCCCCCGCCGCCGGGCGCCGCTGGGTCGAGGACCTCAACGGCGTCTCGGCCCACCCCGCGAACAACAACCCGGACGGCATCGACTCCAAGCCCTTCGCCGCCTTCATCGGCATGACCGAGCAGGTACTGCGCGGCCCGGTGCCCCTCGTACGCAACCCGGAGCTGGCCGGCGTCGCGCCCAGCGTCCCCAAGCCGGACATCAGCGATGTGGTCACCGGCGTCTACACGGGTCAAATCAAGGACGTCCAGGGCGCGTTGAGCAGCCTGGCCGACAAGAAGTACCAGCTCCTGTCCGACGCGGTCGCCGCCGTGGCCAAGCAGGGCAAGAAGGTCAGCATGTCCGACTACGTCTTCGCGGACTGGGACCCCACCAAGCCGTACACCACGAAGAAGAAGGCGTGAGCCGTCACCATGTCACTCCTCGACACCCGCGAGCGCAAGCGAGCGTCCCCGACCCCACCACCCGCCGCCGCCCACCCCGGCCTCGGCCGCCGCATCCGCGCCGCCAAGTGGTCGTACCTCTATCTCGCCCCCATGGCCGTACTCCTGCTGGCCTTTGTGGTCTACCCGATCTTCGCGTCCTTCGGCTACACCTTCTACCGCTGGAACGGCATCGGCGCACCCGGTGACTACGTGGGCCTGGCCAACTTCCGGCAGATCCTGCACGACAGCATCTTCTGGGGCGCGGTCGGGCACACCTTCGTCTACGCCTTCGTGCTCGTCCCGGTGCAGCTGCTCCTGGCGTTGGCGCTCGCGCTGGTGCTGAACAACCCGAAGCTCAAGTTCGCGCTGTTCTTCCGGACCGTCTACTTCATCCCGGTCGTCACCTCGGCCGCGGTCGTCGGCGTCGTCATCCAGCTCATGCTCGCCAACTTCGGTGATTCGGCGGGCAGTCTGCTCGCCAAGACCGGGATGACCAACGGCCACATCGACTGGCTCGGCGACCCGCACACCGCGCTGGCCGTGATCATCGCGATCGGCATCTGGCACACCCTCGGCTACAACCTCGTCTACTTCCTCGCCGGACTCCAGACCATCCCGGCCGAGTTGTACGAGGCGGCGAAGCTCGACGGCTGCGGCCCCGTGCAGTCCTTCTTCCGCATCACCATCCCGATGCTGCGCCAAGTCGGCGTCGTCATCGTGGTGTTGGCGTTCATCGGCAGTTTCCAGGTCTTCGACCTGGTGCAGGTCCTCACCGGCGGCGGCCCGTACTTCGCCACCGAGGTCGTCAACACGTACATCTACCACCTGGCCTTCGGCGGCTCCGCGGGCGCCGCCGCCGAGCCCGACATCGGCCTGGCCTCCGCCGCCTCGTTCCTCTACGGGCTGCTGCTCATCGTCTTCTCCGCGCTCCAGGTTCTCGCCCTGCGCGGGATCAGCCGTCGGCGCGCGGCCGCAGACCAATAAGACGACCAATAGGCCGACCGATCAACGGCCGCCAACCAGCAAAGGGTCACGTCGATGTCCACACTGTCCCAACGTCCGCGCCCGCGACCGCGGTTGAGCCTGCGCCAGGGCCGGCGCGGACTGCTCTATCTCGCGCTGCTCGGCGGCGGCCTCATCTGGCTCTACCCGTTCCTGTGGGCGCTCGGCAGCTCACTGAAGAGCACCGACGGCTTCTTCTCCGGCGGGCTGAACCCGATCCCGTCCGAGTTCCACTGGTCCAACTACAGCGAGGCCTGGACCCAGGCGGACTTCAGCCGGTTCTTCGTCAACACGGTCCTGTTCGCGACCGGCACGGTCATCGTCACCCTGCTCGCCACCTCCATGGCGGGCTACGTCCTGGCCCGCACCGAGTTCCCCGGCAAGAAGATCTGGCTGGGCCTGGTCGGGGTGACGCTCTTCCTGCCGCACGGCTACACGATCATCCCGGTCTTCGACCTGATCCAGCGGCTCCATCTCCTCAACACCCTCTGGTCGGTGGTCATCGTCCAGTCGGCGGGCGGGATGGTCTTCGGCACCTTCCTCTTCATGGGCTACTTCACGACGATCGACCGGGGGTTGGAGGACGCGGCCCGCGTGGACGGCGCAAACTTCCACCAGATCTTCTGGCGGATCATGCTCCCGCTGTCCGGACCGATGCTGGCGACCGTCGGCCTGTTCGCCTGCATCAACGCCTGGAACAGCTTCTTCATCCCGCTGGTCTTCACCCTCTCCCGCCCCGAACTGCACACCCTGTCCGTCGGCATGTTCAACTTCATCGGCCAGAACTCCACCGCCTGGACGCTGGTGTGCGCGGGGTCGGTCATCACGCTGCTGCCCATCGTCCTGATCTTCATCGTGCTCCAGCGGTTCTTCATCAACGGGCTGGCCGGCGCGGTCAAGCAGTAACGAGGATCGGGTGTCGGGGAGTTGAGGGCAGCGGTCGACGGATCATCCGCCGCCGTCGAGGTCCTTCCGCTGTCGCAGCACCCGCAGTTCGTGACCGACGATCTCCATGTCGTACAACTTCCCCCGCGCGTTCTCGAACGGCCGGTGCAGGATCATCATCAACCGGCCTTCGAACGTGTGGAACAGCATGCCGTGACCGCTGTCGTTCCGGACCAGCGGTCGCTGTTGCTGCCAAGGCCCCTTTACCTCACCGGACTTGGAGACCGCGTAGGTCTGCACGTAGCCACCGGTGAGGCTGCCGTCCGCGCCGACCACGTTCTTCTCGTACGTCGACCACAGCATGAGCAGCGACCCGTCGGGGGTGCGGTACAACTGCGGGCCGTCCGTGACGTAGGGCGGGAGTTGGTGCGGTACACCGGCGGGGATCTCCTCGCCGATCCACGGCGCGTCCGAGGCCTTGAAGAGGAAGACCGGGTCGCCGATCGTCCCGGTCAGGTCCGGGGCCAGCCGGATCGCCTCCATCGTGCCGTCGACGGTCTGCACCCACTCGTGCGCGTACACCATCCACGGCTGCCCGGACGGGTCGACGTACACCGTGCCGTCCAGGGTCATGAGGTGCTCGGGCGGGGTGGGGCGCGCGGGGTCGACCGAAGTGAAGGGGCCCAGCAGGGATTCGGACACGGCCGTGATCGTGCCGCGCCGGTGGTTCGCGAGCTGGAACGGCGTGCCCCAGCGGCCAGTTGGAGGCACCGGGAGCGTGCTCCTCTCGTCGTGCAGAGTGGTGAACAGGTAGTACCTGCCGTCCCAGGCGTGCACCTCCGGCGCCCAACCGCCGTCCCCTGCCCAGAGCTCGGCCTGCTCCGCGGCCAGGAACACCACCACGGGACGCGCCCAGTCGCGCAGGTCACGGCTGCGGTAGACCATCGTGCCGACACCCTGCACACCGGACACGGACGGGTCGTTGGACGTGTAGAGGTGATAGGTGCGGGTCACGTCGTCGGCCACGACGAACGGATCGTGCAACGGCATGTCGGCAAGCCGCATCGGCTCGCTCACTGGATCGGTCGCCATGGTGTCACCGTAGGGCCCGCAAACCCCCTGCGCATCACAGCTGTTGAGGGAAAAACGCTTGGACCACGCGGGCGTGGACGCGGGACACTGCCACTTCCGGCCTGCCCTTTCACCGGGCTGCCGTCGACACCACGGGGTGGGAATGGGATCGCCTGAATCGCGCGACACCGGACCGCGCAAAGGCTCGGTGTTACTCGCTCTTCGTTACTACGGACGGGAGTTGGCCCGGCTCCGCCGCTGGACCGCGCCCGCCACACTGTTGCCCGCGGTGGGCAACATCGGCATCAACTACATCGCGCCGCTGATCGTCGCCAAGCTCGTCGGCCGTATCGCCGGCGACGCGGGCATCAGCGTTCGCTCGACACTGCCGTACGTCCTCGGGTTCGCCGGTGTCCTGCTGCTGGCCGAGGTGTTGTGGCGCCTCGGACTGCACTGTCTGAACCGGCTGGACGCGCTCGGTATCGAGCACCTGTATGTGATCGGCATGGACGAACTCTTCGCCAAGGACGCCGCGTTCTTCCACGACAACTTCGCCGGGTCGCTCACCAAGCGGGTGTTGAGCTTCGCCTCCCGCTTCGAGGAGTTCGTCGACACGATGACGTTCCAGGTGGTGGGCAGCCTGGTGCCGCTGCTGTTCGGCTCGGTCGTGCTGTGGCGCTACGAACCGCTGCTCGTCGTAGGCCTGTTGGCGATGATCACGCTCACCGCCCTGGTCGTCGCGCCTCTCATCCGGCGCCGCCAGGCACTCGTCGACGAGCGCGAGGAGGCCATCGCCCGGGTGTCCGGCCATGTCGCCGACAGCCTGATGAACATGGACACGGTCCGCGCGTTCGCCGCCGAGGAACGCGAGGCCGCCGAACACCGCTCCCGCGTCGCACTGTCCAGGCGCCTCACCCTGCGCTCCTGGGACTACGGCAACCTGCGCATCGACACCCTGGTCGCACCGCTGTCCGTGTTCACCAACGCGCTGGGCCTGCTGCTCGCCGTCGCGCTCGGCGGAGGAACACACGGTGTGGAGGCGGTGGTTGTCGCCTTCACGTACTACAGCAACGCGACCCGGATCATGTTCGAGTTCAACCAGATCTACCGGCGGCTGGAAAGCTCGATGACCGAAGCCGCCCAGTTCACCGAGCTGTTGATGGCTCCGCCCAGAGTGGTCGACCCGGCCTCGCCGGAGCCCTTGCTGCCCCGGCCCGCGTCCGTCCGCTTCGAGAACGTCACCTTCGCCCACGCGGGCGCCGACACCCTCTTCGACGGACTCGACCTGACCGTGCCCAGCGGCACGAAGATCGGCCTCGTCGGCCGGTCCGGCGGCGGCAAGACCACCCTCAGCCGACTGCTGCTGCGGATGACGGACATCGACGCCGGCCGCATCCTGATCGGCGGCCAGGACATCAGCAGGCTCCGCCAGGCCGACCTGCGCAGCCTGATCGCCTACGTACCGCAGGACCCGGCGATGTTCCACCGCACCCTGCGCGAGAACCTCACCTTCGCCCGGCCCGACGCCACCGACGCCGAGGTCCGCCGGGCCGCCGAGGCGGCGCACGTCACCGAGTTCGCCGACGCGCTGCCGGACGGCTTCGAGACGATGGTGGGGGAGCGCGGGATCAAGCTCTCCGGCGGCCAGCGCCAACGCGTCGCGCTCGCCCGGGCGATCCTGCGCGACGCCCCGATCCTGCTGCTCGACGAGGCCACCAGCGCCCTCGACTCGGAGAGCGAGATCCTCGTCCAGGAAGCGCTGTGGCGGCTCATGGAGGGCCGGACCGCACTCGTCGTCGCGCACCGGCTGAGCACCGTCGCCGGCATGGACCGGCTGGTCGTCCTCGACCGCGGCCGGATCGTCGAACAGGGCACGCACCAGGAGCTGTTGGCCGCCGAGGGCGCCTACGCGAAGCTGTGGCAGCACCAGTCGGGCGGCTTCCTCGACGAGAGCCCCGAGCAGCCCGCCGACCTGCACTGACGGCCCGAACACCGGCCGGATTCCCGGGACTTCAGCCATCGGATTCCCGGGACTTCGGCGATGCCTGATGGACAACCGGTTTCTAATCGACCACATTCCAGCGCCGTCTCGCCGAGGTTACCCAGTCTTTTCGAAAGTTCGCCCAAGGTCTTGACGCCGTTTCCAAGCCGGAAGAAGCTCTGCCCCAACGCGTGACAACCGGTTTCTATTGGAGGTGGTGCGGTCATGCACCCACGTGCTGGTGCGCCCCTGGGCCGCCGACGATTTCTCGCCCTCGCGGCAACCGGTGCGGGAGTCGGCGCGGCGGCGCTGAACGGCTGCGCCCTCCAGGTGTCGACCGGCGTCAGCGGAGCGGGCGAGACCATCACGGTGATGGCGAAGGCCGACGACCTGGGCCCCGACCTGGTCAAGCAGGCCAAGAAGGACACCGGCATCTCGATCGAGCGGGTGGACTACGACATCACCAAGCTGATCGCGATGCTCACCAGCGGCAGCCCGCCGGACCTGGTGCGCGGGGTCGGCGCCGTGGACGCCGCGTTCTACGCCGCGCGGGACGTGATGCAGGAACTGGACTCCTACTTCGCCACCAGCAGCGTCCTGCGGCCCGACGACCTCGACCCCGTCAACGACCTGTGGCGCTACGACGGCAAGGTCCAGGGCAGGGGCCCCCGCTACGGAATGGCCAAGGACTTCTCCCAGGACTCCATGTACTGGTACAACACCGCGGCCTTCGACAAGAAGCACGTCGCCTACCCGTCGGAGACCGAGCCCATCACCTTCGAGGAGTGGCTGGACCATGCCCAGCACCTCGTACAGCGTTCGAAGGGCCAGACGACCGTCTTCGGCGGCAGCTACAACGGCCTGGTCAAACTCACGCTCATGGCGACCATGACCGCCTCCGCCGGCGGCAGCCTGTTCGCCGACGACTTCACCAGGGTCGACTTCACCACCCCCGAGGCCCGCAAGGTGCTGGCCTGGTACCTGGACTACTGCCGGCTCAAGGTCGGACCCAGCCCCGTCCTGCCCGACCCCAACGGCTGGGACGGCCCCACCTATCAGGCCGGCCGCATGGCCATGTCCAACAACGGCTACTGGATGGGCGGGATGATCGGCGCCGACAGGAAACTGGCCGAGGTCTCCCGGCTCGCCCCCGCTCCCGTCTTCGCGGGCGGCCCCCGGATCAGCGCCTGCCAGGGCGGCACCGGCATGTGGATGCCCCGCAAGGCGAGGAACAAGGACGCCGCCTGGCGGATCTTCGAGTGGTTCTTCGGCGAGGCACCGGCCAAGGCCCGCGCCTCCAGCGGCTGGGGCATCCCCAGCGTGAAGTCCCTGCGATCCCTGATGCCCCATCAGGAGGACTTCCAGAAAAGGACGTTGGGCGCCCAGCAGAACGAGCTGAAGCACTTCTCGGTGGTCGCCCTCTCCCCGTACATCTCGGGCGACGGCTTCGAGGCCCTCTTCAACCAGGCCGCCACGCCCGCGATGAAGGGCGAGATGTCCGTCGACCGCCTCGCCGGACGCCTCAACTCGGTCATCAACCAACAGATCAAACGCGGGAAGGAGCAGGTGGGATGACGGTCGATCAGGCATCCTCGCCGGCCGTCGGACGGCCGTACCCGACCGCGAAGACCGGCCGGACCCGGTCCACCGCGCGCACCGGGCCGTCCATGACGACCCGCAAGCACCGCGCGTTCTACATGTTCGCGTCGCCGTGGATCATCGGCTTCTCGCTGCTGACCATCGCGCCCATGGCGTACGCGCTGTGGCTGAGCTTCACCACCTACGACGGCATCTCCCCGCACTGGCACTACGTCGGCCTCGGCAACTACCGCGAGCTGATGGGTGATTCGGTAACCTGGGACGCCCTGGGCCGGGCCGGCCTGTTCGCGCTGACCTCCGTGCCGCTGTCGATCATCGCCGGACTCGCGCTCGCCGTCCTCGTCAACCGGCCCCTCAAGGCACGCGGACTCTTCCGCACCCTGCTCTATCTGCCCGCCGTGGTACCGCCGGTGGGCGCGGGCATCGCCTTCAAGAACCTCTTCGACCAGAACTCCGGTGCCGCCAACGGCGCCCTGACCTTCTTCGGCTTCGACGCGATCGGCTGGCTGGCCGACCCCTACGCCCGCTACGTCCTCGTCATGACGGTGCTCTGGGCCGCCGGCAACATCATGATCATCTCGCTGGCGGGGCTCCAGGACGTCCCCCGCGAACTCCACGAGGCGGCCCGCATCGACGGGGCGAGTGCCTGGCGCACCTTCCGCAGCATCACCGTGCCTCTGCTGTCGCCGGTGCTGCTCTTCCAGACCGTGACCGGGGTGATCGCCTCGGTGCAGACCATCATGCCGATGCTGCTCGCCCCCACGGCCGGCACGGGCGGGCTCACGTCGATCCCGCAGTCCAACTACACCTACATGATCCACGTGTTCGCGGAGTACTTCGCGCTCGGCCGCTACGGATACGCCTCCGCGCTGCTGTGGGTGCTCTTCCTCCTGATCCTCATCGCGACCGGGCTCATCTTCAAGTTCACGTCGGGCGTGGTGTTCTACAACGTCGACCCGGAGGCGCAGAAGTGACCGCCACCAGCGTGCACCCCAAGTCCCCGGCCCGCGTGTCTCCGGCCCGCGTGCGGATACGCGTCAACCGGCTCGTCCTCTACACGGCGCTCGTCGTCCTCACCGGCCTGTTCCTCGGCCCGTTCGGCTGGCTGATCCTCACCGGCCTCAAGGCCCCGGCCGAGCTGGCGGCAGCGCCGGTGCACTGGGTGCCGACGCACTTCGAGTGGCACAACTTCGTCGACGCCTACAAGGCCATCGACTTCCTCGGCTACGCCCGCAACTCCCTGATCATCGCGACCATTTACGCGACCCTCGTCACCCTCAGCTCCGCCTGGGTCGGCTTCGGCTTCGCCCGGCTGACCGCGCCCGGCAAGAAGGTCCTGTTCGGCATTCTCATCGGCTCGATGATGCTGCCCCAGATGATCACCCTGCTGCCGACCTACCTGATCTTCGCCAAGTTCGGCATGGTCGACACCTACTGGCCGTGGGTGCTGTGGGGCCTGTCCTCCGCCCCCTATCTCGTCTTCCTCTTCCGGCAGTTCTTCGCGGGCCTGCCCCGCGAGCTGGAGGAGGCGGCCATCGTCGACGGCTGCGGATACGGCGCGATCTTCTGGCGGATCTTCCTGCCGCAGTCCTGGCCGGTGCTCTCGGCGAGCTTCGTCATCGCCTTCACCTGGACCTGGGGCGACTACATCGCGCCCCAACTCCTGCTGTCCACCGACCACTCCACCCTCGCGGTCGCGGTGATGACCACCTACGTCTCGGCGGCCGGCACCCCCAACACCAACCTCCAGGCCGCGGCCTCCGTGATGTACGTCGTCCCCATCCTCCTGATCTTCCTCGTCGCCCAGCGCGGGTTCGTCGCCGGGATGTCGACGAGCGGCCTCAAGTAGTCCTTTTTCCCCTGTTGCAAGGAGTGGTAGGTATGAACACGCCCCTGTCCCGTCGTACGGCCCTGCAATCCGCCGGTGCCACCGCGCTCGCCGTCGGGCTGACCGGCCTGACCGCGACGGCGGCCCACGCCTCCGGCGGCCACAACTCCCGCCCCAAGCTGGTCACTTACCCGCGCCCGACGACCATGCCGACCAACACCAGCTTCCAGGTGCGGGTCCGCAGCACTCCCGACGGCACCTGGCAGACCCTCGACATCTACCGGCCGCAGTTCGAGGAGATCAACGCCACCACCGGGTCGGGCAAGGTCTACAACTCGTCGATGGTGTACTTCGACTTCAACGGCTCGGTCGAGATCGAGGTGACCTACCTCAAGGGCGGCACCACCAAGGCCCGGGTGAGACCGGACTCGTACGGCATCACGCCCGAACTCCTCGGCGACACCCTGCGGTTCACCCTGGCCGAGCCGAAGGACGTCGTCGTACAGATCAACGACGAGACCTTCGACGCCCTGCACCTCATCACCAACCGCGTCGAGCACCACGCCCCGTCCGCCGACGACCCGAACGTCCTCTACTTCGGCCCCGGCGTCCACACCGTCACCGGCAACATCCTCACCGTCCCCAGCGGCAAGACCGTCTACCTCGCGGGCGGCGCCGTGCTGACCGCACAGGTCTACTTCAAGGACGTGGAAAAGTCCCGCCTCATCGGGCGCGGGGTGCTCTACAACAACCCCGGTGGCGCCATCCTCTGCGAGGGCAGCAAGAACATCCGGGTCGAGGACGTCATCATCCTCAACCCGGCCGGATACGCGGGCACGTTCGGCGAGAGCAAGAACGTCCACATCACCAAGGCGCGCGCGTTCAGCTCGAAGGGCAACGGCGACGGCTTCGACGTCTTCTCCTCGACCGGGATCACCTTCGACGGCTGCTTCATGCGCAACTCCGATGACTGCATCGCCATTTACTGCCACCGCTGGGACTACTACGGCGACACCCGCGACATCACCGTCAAGAACTGCACCCTGTGGGCCGACGTCGCCCACCCGATCAACGTCGGCACGCACGGCAACACGGACGCGCCCGAGACGATCGAGAACCTCGTCATCAAGAACATCGACATCCTCGACCACCGCGAACCCCAGATGAACTACCAGGGCTGCATCGCCCTCAACCCCGGCGACTCCAACCTGATCAAGAACGTCCGCATCGAGGACGTACGGATC
Source organism: Streptomyces prunicolor (assembly GCF_045162825.1). NCBI lineage: Bacteria > Bacillati > Actinomycetota > Actinomycetes > Kitasatosporales > Streptomycetaceae > Streptomyces > Streptomyces prunicolor. Next base: position 9,712,568 of record NZ_CP108676.1, read on the forward strand.
GAGGACTTCCGCTGGGGCCAGGTCATCTACATGAAGGTCATGTACAACACGAAGTACAACACCTCGGTCGGCCGCGGCATCGAGGACGTGTACGTCAAGAACCTCAGCTACACGGGCACCCGCGCCAACCCCTCCCTCTTCCTCGGCTACGACGCCGAACACGCCATCAACAACGTCACGTTCGAGAACCTGGTGATCAACGGGGTAGTCGTCGCGGACTCGATGAAGAAGCCGACCTGGTACTACACCACTGACGAGATCCAGTGGTTCTACAACGAGCACGTGACGAACCTGAAGTTCCTCACGACTGCCGAGGCCGAGGCGGCCGCCGCGTCATGACGACACCTGCATCGCGCTCCGCTGGAGGGGCGGGGAGGGGTCGTCTGCTGGCTGCGGCGCCGTCGTGGCTGGTCGCGCCGTTCCCCGCGCCCCTTAAGGGTGTTGCCGAACCGGAGTCGACAGCACCGGGTCCGCTCAGCCGCCGCGGCTTTCTCGGCGGCACCGCGGCCGTGCTGATGGCCACGGGTGCGAGCGGGCTGCTCGTGCCCGGCCGGGCGGCGGCGTCCGGCAACGACTCCGAGGTGACCTTCTCCCACCCCGGGCTGCTGCACACCGCCGATGACCTCGCCCGTATGAAGGCGGCGGTCGCCGCCAAGCAATCCCCGGTCTACGACGGCTACTTGGCGCTCGCGGCACACGCCCGCTCCTCCGCGTCGTACGCCGTACAGAACACCGGCCAGATCGCCACCTGGGGCCGCGGCCCCGCCAACTTTCAGAACCAGGCCGTCGCCGACTCGGCCGCCGCCTACCAGAACGCCCTCATCTGGTCCGTCACCGGAGACACCGCGCACGCCGACAAGGCCCGCGACATCCTCAACGCGTGGTCCGCCTCGCTCACCGCCATCACCGGAGCGGACGGCCCCCTCGGCGCCGGCCTCCAGGCCTTCAAGTTCGTCAACGCCGCCGAACTCCTCCGCCACACCGGCTACGACGGCTGGACTGCCGCCGACATCGCCCGCTGCGAGGACTCCTTCCTCCGCGTCTGGTACCCGGCCCTGTCCTGTTACACCCTCTACGCCAACGGCAACTGGGACCTGACGGCCCTTCAATCCCTGCTGGCCATAGGCGTGTTCTGCGAGGAACCCACCCTCTTCTACGACGCGCTCCGCTTCGCCGCGGCCGGCGCCGGCAACGGCAGCGTCCGCCACCGCATCGTCACCGACGCGGGCCAGGGCCAGGAGAGCGGCCGGGATCAGGGTCACGAACAGCTCGCGGTCGGCCTGTTGGTGGATGCCGCGCAGGTCGCCTGGAGCCAGGGCGTCGACCTCTGGGGCTTCGACGACAACCGCATCCTCGCCAACGTCGAGTACGCCGCCCGCTACAACCTCGGCGGCGACGTCCCCTTCGTCCCCGACCTGGACCGCACCGGCAAGTACATCAAGCTGGCTGTCTCGGCCACTTCGCGCGGCAGCCTTCCACCCATCTACGAGATGGCGTACGCGCATTACGCCGGTGTGCGCGGTCTCGACACCCCGTACACAAAGAACGCCGTCTTCCGAGGCGCCGGCGGCACCCGGATCGTCGAGGGCAGCAACGACGACCTGCCGAGCTGGGGCACCTTCGCCTACGCCGGTGCCACGGCCCCCTCACCGACCGTGCCGACACCACCGGCCGGTGTCACAGCGGTGGGCAACGACCGTTCCGTGACGGTGACTTGGCTGCCGTCGACCTGGGCCGACTCGTACACGGTCCTGCGGGCGACCGACGTGGACGGCCGTTACGAGAAGATCGCGTCCGGGGTCGACCGGCCGACGTACACCGACCGGAAGGTGCACGCGGGCCGGACGTACTACTACACGGTCGCTGCCTCCAACAGCCTTGGAGTGAGCGGTAGTTCCGTCTGGACGGCAGCGTCCGCGGGTCTCCCCGGCCCCTGGTCGACCCAGGACGTCGGGGCAGTGAAGATCCCCGGCTCGGCAGCCTTCGACGGTGAGCGCTTCGTCCTGGAAGCGAGCGGCACCTCCGACACCCACCGCCTCGTCCACCTCCCACTGCGCGGCGACGGCACGGTCACCGCACGGATCGTGTGGCCGCTCAGCTCGCAGTACTCCAAGATCGGGGTGACCGTCCGGGCCTCCCTCGACGCGAACGCGGCGCATGCCTCGATGCTCATCCAGGGCCTGCCGCTGCACACTTGGAGCGGGGTGTGGACGGCACGCCCGTCGACCGGCGCGCAGATCTCCGCGACGGGCAGTACGTCGGTTCCGCCTTCTCAACAGCAGGCGATCACGGTGAACGCCGCCTTCCCGATCTCCAACCTCGGCACGCTGCCGGAGTCGGCAACACCGCTGGAGGCGCCGTACGTCGAAGGCGCGGGCGACGGCTACCGGCTGCGGAAGCCTTACTGGGTACGCGTGACCCGGAAGGGCGCGCGCTGCACCGGCGCCATCTCGCCGGACGGCATCCACTGGACCGAAGTCGGCTTCACCGATGTCGAGTTGGGCCGCACCGCGTACGCGGGCCTCGCCCTCACCTCCTGCCTCGGCGTCGACGAGGACTACGCCGAGACCGGCACCGGCGCCTTCGACAACGTCAGCGTGACCTCCTCGTCCGGCACGGCCTGGTGTGTACCCCGCCCTGCCCGCACCGCCACGGACCTACGGGCCGAAACCGGCGCCGACGCAGTCGAGTTGACCTGGACCGACCCGGACCTGTCCGCCGAGTACACGGTGCTGCGCGCCACGCGGAACGGGGGACCGTACAAGGCCCTTGCCACGCGCGTCAGCTCGGTCGGCTTCGGCACCCGCATCCGGTACACCGACGCGACGGGGACGCCGGGGACGACGTACCACTACATGGTCGCGAAGACCAACGCCGGTGGACGTGGGCCGCGTTCGACAATGGTGCAGGCCGTGATGCCGACTCCGGCGCAGCCCCAACTCACCTCTACCACCGGCGCGTTCACCAACCAGAGCACCGCCTTCCGGTATCTGTTGCGCGCCTCGCACGAGCCCGGACGGTTCACGGCGGACGGACTGCCCGGCGGCCTCCGCATCGACCGGCGCACCGGCCTGATCTCCGGAACCCCAACGGAGACAGGCGAGTTCACGGTCGCGACAACCGCCGCCAATGCCTCCGGTACCGCGACCGGCACCCTCGCCCTCACGGTCGGCACCGCGCCGCCCGCACCGTGGACGTACGGCGATCTCGGCGACACAGTGCTCGACGACCGTACCTTCGGGACGCTGGGCGTGGTGGCGATCACCACGCCGGGCAGCACGTCGTACGACGGCGGCATCTTCACCGTGCGGGGCGCCGGTGTCGATCTCAACGCCAACGGCCAAGGAATGACGGGGCAGTTCGGACGACGGCCCGTCAGCGGTGACTGTGAGGTCGTCGCCCGGATCGTCTCCCGCACTGGCGTGACCACCGACCGGGTGGGGCTGCTCATGGCGAAGTCGCTGTCGCCGTTCGACCAGGCCGCCGGAGCGATCGTCACCGGCGGGACGAGTGCCCAGCTCATGCTCCGCAAGACCGTGGCCGGTGCCTCCGCCTTCGCCGGCGGAGCCGCTGTCACCCTCCCCACCCTGCTGCGGCTGAAGCGCGTCGGGACCGCCTTCAGCGCGGCGCTGTCCACCGATGACGGTGTCACCTGGACCCCCCTCGCCGACGGAGAGATCCCCGGCTTCGGTGACGCCCCCTACTACGTCGGGCTGGTGGTCTGCTCGCGCAGTCAACTGGTCCGCTGCACCACCGAGTTCGACGAGGTGAGCATCACGCCCACCTGATCCTTCATGGATTGGAGATGCACCGCAATGAGCCGCACGTCCCCCCACGAGCACCTCCGCAGAACAGAGTTGAGCCGCCGCGGTCTGTTGAAGACCGCCGGCGGACTCACCGCGGCCGTCGCCCTCGGCGGCGCCACCGTGGCCACCACCGCGCACGCGGCCCCGGCCACGTTCACCCACCCCGGCATGCTGCACAACGCCGGAGACATCAACCGGGCCAAGGTCAGGGTCGCGGCGGGAACCGACCCCTGGCTGTCCGGCTGGAACAGGCTGACCGCCAACTCCCACTCCCAGTCGACCTGGACGAACCGGGCCACCGCCACCATCATCCGCGGCGGCGACGGCCAGAACTACAGCCTGCTCTACAACGACATCGCCGCCGCCTACCAGAACGCCCTGCGCTGGAAGGTCGGCGGCACCGAGGCGAACGCCGTGTGTGCCGCGAACATCCTCAACGCCTGGTCGTCGACGCTGACTTCGGTCACCGGCAACGCCGACAGGTTCCTCGCGGCCGGCCTCTACGGCTGGCAGTTCGCCAACGCCTGCGAGCTGATGCGGGACTACAGCGGGTTCCATCTCGCCGCCGCGCAGCAGATGCTGGCCAACGTCTTCTACCCGCTCAACAACAGCTTCCTGACCAACCACAACGACGCCTGCATCACCAACTACTGGGCCAACTGGGACCTCTGCAACATGGCCTCGATCCTGGCCATCGGGATCCTCAACGAGGACAGCGCCAAGTACGACCAGGCCGTCTCCTACTTCAAGTCCGGTGCGGGCAACGGATCCATCGCGCATGCCGTGCCGTATCTGTACACCGACTCGGACGGGTACGCGCTGGGCCAGTGGCAGGAGTCCGGCCGCGACCAGGGCCACACCGTCCTGGGCATGGGCCAGATGGGCGCGGTCTGCGAGATGGCCTGGAACCAGGGCGACGACCTCTACTCGTACGACAGCCGTCGCTTCATGAAGGCCGCCCAGTACGTCGCGAAGTACAACAGCGGCAGCGACGTGCCCTACACCACCTACACCTGGGGCACCGGGCAGAGCTGCGCCCAGTCGTCCCAGACGGTCGTGTCCGCCGCCTCGCGCGGCCAGATCCGGCCCGTGTGGGCGATGCTCCACTTCCACTACAACCGGCGGATCAGCCTCGACGACAAGTACATCTCGGCCATGTACTACAACCTCGTCGCGCCCGAGGGCGGGGGAGGTGACTACGGCTCCGACAGCGGCGGCTACGACCAGCTCGGCTTCGGCACCCTGATGTACGCGAAGTAGCGGCGCCGACGTAGGAGAAGCAGCGGCCGGTTATGTCCACGGGCCGGGCATCGGTGCCCGACCCGTGGACGCCCTCTTGACCCCGGGCGACAGCGGATCGACACTCCAGTAGGGAATCCTAGTGAACAGGTAGGGAAACAATGGGGCGCCTTGAGTCGGTCATCACCAGCCGCGTGGACCGTTCGCCTCTTCTGACCTCCCGCCGTCACATCGACCTGCTGCGGGTCTGCAGCGCGATCAGCCCCCTGCGCTGAGCCCCCGTCCTCCGCTCGACGACGCTTCCGCCGCGCGTACGTCCACGCGCCCGTACCCGGGGAGTCCCATGTCCAGCACGCCTCTCGCCGCCATCCCCTCACCCAGGTCCGCCCCCACGTTCCGGGGCCGGATCGGCCGCGACGCGCGCAGCGGGCACTACGCCGTGCCGCGCCGCTACCGCCTCCATCTCTCCACCGCCTGCGCCGACGGCCTGCGCATCGCCGTCACCCACAGCCTGCTAGGCCTCGACGAGAGCTGTCCGGCCGTGTTCCTCTCCGCCGTACCCGACTGTCCGAGTGGTGGACACTCCGCGCTGCGCCCGCTCTACGAGGCGAGCGCGCACCGCTACTCAGGACCGGCCGCCGCGCCGGTGCTCAGCGACGACTGGTCCGGCCGGATCGTCAGCACCCACGCCCCCGACATCACGCGCGACCTCGCCCGGCACTTCGGTGAGGGCGGACCCCAGCTGTACCCGTGCGGCGCCGAGTCGGAGATCGAGGCCGTCGAGCGGCTGTGCGCCGAAGGCATCGAGGACGCCGCGCAGCGCGCCGGCGCGGCCGGTGTCGAACAGGACGAGCGCGACGAGGCGTTGGGCCGGCTGCTGGAGACGCTCGGTTCGCTCGACCGCTGGCTGGACGGCCGCGAGCACATGATCCGCGACGAACTCACCGCCGCCGACATCGAGTTGTGGGTGTCACTGGTCCAACTCGACACCGTGCACCGCAACCACCTGGACGCCGCCGCCGTGCAGCGCATCGCCGACCACCCCCACCTGTGGGCCTACGCCCGCCGGCTGGCCGCCCACCCGGCCTTCGGTGCCCACCTCGACCTCGACGGCATCGCCCGCCGCCACCACGCCCATTGCCGGGGCCTGGAGGCCGCCGGCGCGGCTGTCCAGATCCTGGACTGGGCGGCCCACGCGGCGGACGAAAGTGGAGCTTGCCGCAGCTGAGCGCGTTCTGTGGCGTCCAGTTGCTGGACGGCCATTGACATACGTTCGGACAATTGTCTTAACTTGCGACCCAGAACGGTCATGAGTGTCAGCGACAAGCCCTGGCTTGCTGACCGGCAACCCTCGCACGCGGTGGGGTGCCCCAGGTGACGACCGGACCGGATGACGTTCGGTAAGCGCGAAGCCCTGCGGGGCCGGAACAGTGACAGGTGACGCCATGTACGCAGCTCCCAGGACGGCCACATGCCGCCCGCAGGGCTGCGTGCGGTCGTACGCCAACCTGTTCGTCGCCGACCGCGCTGTCGATCTGCTCCGGGTCAGCAGCGCACTGTGTACCGCGTCGGGCCGCGCCCGCTGTCGGGTCTGACGACCAGTCGGCCGACGCACTTCTGACGCACACCCGATCCCGTCGGTGTGCCTGCCCCCTCCCCGCCCCCGGTCCCGTGCACCCGCGTGTGCCGTCCGCCGTCGCGCGTCCACCGCCACGGACCGGGGTCTGTGAACCTGCCGGAGCCCACCATGAGTGAACCCCCAGGCACCACCGTGTCCCTGGCCGATGCCCCGTCGACTGATGCCCCGTCAAAACCCCTCACCGCACAGCGAGTTCAGCCGCTGCGCCGACCCGGCCGGTGGATCGTCACCCTGGTCGTGCTGGTGCTGGTCGCCCAGTTCATCCACGGACTGGCCACCAACCCCTTCTACCAGTGGAGCCGCTTCGGCTACTGGTTCCTGCGCCCGACGATCCTCGACGGACTCGTCGTCACCCTCGAAGTGGCCGCGCTGAGCGCGGTGTTGGGCCTCCTCGGCGGCATCCTGCTCGCCCTGGCCCGGCTCTCCAAGAGCCCGGTACTGCGCGCGGCGAGCTGGACCTACGTATGGGCACTGCGCTCGATCCCGCTCATCGTGGTATTGATCTTCCTCTACAACTTCAGCGCTCTGTATCAAACGCTCAGCATCGGCGTCCCCTTCGGCCCCGCCTTCTTCTCCTTCGACGAGTCGAAGCTCGCCACCGACATGGCCGTAGCCGTCGTCGGCCTCAGCCTCAACGAGGCGGCGTACGCGGCCGAAGTGGTCCGCGGCGGCATCCTCTCCGTCGACCAGGGCCAGCACGAGGCGGCCGCCGCCCTCGGCCTGCCGAAGGGCTACCAGTTCCGCAGAATCGTCTTCCCGCAGGCGCTGCGCTCCATCACCCCGAACTACGTCAACCAGCTGATCGGCCTGATCAAGAGCACCTCCCTGGTCTTCTACGTCTCGCTGCTCGACCTGTTCGGATCCGCGCAGACGATGGGCTCCACCTACCCCGGCGACATCGTGCCGCTGCTCCTGGTCGTCACCGTCTGGTACCTGATCCTGACCAGCGTCGTGTCCGTCGTCCAGTTCTACGTCGAGCGGCACTACGCCCGGGGCGCCACCCGCTCCCTGCCGCCGACCCCGATCCAGAAACTCCGCGCCGGTGTCACCGAACTGCGGGCCCGCATCCGCAGGGAGGCCTCGATATGACCGTGAAGACAGCCGAACCGCTCGCGGACATCACGCCCGCCGCCGTAGAAGTGCACGACGTGCACAAGTGGTACGGCGCCCACCGGGTCCTGGACGGCGTCGACTTGACGGTGCGGCCCGGCGAGGTCACCGTGATCCTCGGCCCGTCCGGCTCCGGCAAGTCCACGCTGCTGCGGGTCATCAACCACCTGGAGAAGCCCGAGATCGGCTATGTCAGCGTCAACGGCGAGCTGATCGGGGTGAAGCAACAGGGCGGCAGGCTCAAGGAGTTGAGCGAGCGGGCCATCCTCGCCCAGCGTGGCCGGATCGGGTTCGTCTTCCAGAACTTCAACCTCTTCCCGCACCTGACCGTCCTGGAGAACGTGGCCGCCGCCCCGGTCGCCACCGGCAGGCTCGGCAAGCCCGAAGCCCTGCAACTGGCAAGGGAGTTGCTCGGCCGCGTCGGTCTCGCCGAGAAGACCGGCGCCTACCCGAGGCAGCTGTCCGGCGGCCAGCAGCAGCGCGTCGCCATCGCGCGGGCCCTCGCCCTGCGTCCCGGCGTCATCCTCTTCGACGAACCGACCTCGGCCCTCGACCCCGAACTCGTCGGCGAAGTCCTCGCCGTCATCAAGGACTTGGCGACCAGCGGCACCACCCTCGTCATCGTCACCCACGAGATCGGCTTCGCCCGCGAGGTCGCCGACCGGGTCGTCTTCATCGACGGCGGAAAGATCGTCGAGCAGGGCCCGCCGCACGAGGTCCTCGACAAGCCACAGCACGAGCGGACCAGGGACTTCCTCAGCAAGGTCCTCTGAGCCCCGCCTCCACTTTCACCAGCCCCTTTCACCAGCCCCGAACACCGAGCCTAGGAACAGCCATGTCTACGCCCAGCCTTCGCAGCAGACTCACTCGCGGACTCACCGCGGGAACCGTCCTCGCTTCCCTCGCCGGCGGGCTCGCGGCCTGCGGCGGCGACAGTGACGCGGCCACCACCACCGACAGCGCCGCCGGTACGGTCACCGTGGGCGCCCTGTCCAACGGCGCCGCCAAGGAGGCCACGCTCAAGGTCGCCGAAGTGAAGTCGATCAGCGCCGAGTTGCCCAAGTCCATAGCGAAGAGCGGCACGTTGGAGATCGGCGTCGGCTTCCTGCCCGCCGGTTCCCCGCCGCTCGGCTACGTCGGCTCGGACCAGAAGACCCTCACCGGCTCGGAGACCGACATAGCGCGCCTGGTCGCCGCCGTCCTCGGTCTCAAGCCGGAGCTGAAGAACTCCACTTGGGAGAACCTCTTCATCGGACTGGACAGCGGCAAGGTCGACGTCGCCTTCTCCAACGTCACCGACACCGAGGAGCGCAAGGCGAAGTACGAGTTCGCCTCCTACCGCGAGGACAACCTCGGCTTCGCGGTGAAGGCGAGCAACTCCTGGAACTTCGAAGGCAATTACGAGAACCTCGCCGACAAGACCGTCGCCGTGGGCGCGGGCACCAACCAGGAGCGGATCCTCCTGGAGTGGAAGAAGAAGCTGGCCGCCGAAGGCAAGAAGGCGCTCACCGTCAAGTACTTCCAGGACAACAACAGCACCTACCTCGCGCTGGCCGCCGGAAAGATCGACGCCTACCTCGCCCCGAACCCCTCGGTCGCCTACCAGGTCTCCTCGACCAAGGGCTCCGCGAAGGCGGTCCGGAACGCGGGCACGTACTCCGGCGCCGGATCCTCCCTCCAAGGTCTGATCGCGGCCACCGCGAAGAAGAACAGCGGCCTCGCCAAGCCCCTCGCGGACGCCATCAACTACCTGATCAAGAACGGGCAGTACGCCAAGTGGCTGGCCGCCTGGAACCTCTCCAACGAGGCCGTCGCCAAGTCCGAGGTCAACCCGCCCGGACTGCCGGTGACCGACTCCTGACCCACCCTCTCGGCAAGGGGACCCCACCACGTCACGGCGGGGTCCCCACCCGCGCGACCAGCACTGGAGCCGTCACCCGATGTCTTCCACCGCCAGCATCGAAACCACCACGTCCAAGTCCATGTCCACGTCCCACGTGCTGGACAACCCCGCCTGGGCCGCGCTCACCGGCCCGCACGCCCACTTCGCCGAACGCGTCGGCCGCGCCGCCCGCTACCCCGTCGACGTGGCCGGCTTCAACGCCATCACCGACAACGACGACCCACGCGCCTGGGCGGACCTGGCCACCCTCGTCGGCCCCGGCGGCACCGCCGCCGTGCGCGGGGTGAGCGAGGTCCCCGACGGCTGGGAGATCGTCCGCTCGGGCCAGGGCGTCCAGCTCGTGGACACCGCACTGCGGGCCGAGCCCGACCCCGAGGCCGTACGCCTGGGCCCGGACGACGTACCCGAGATCCTCGACCTGGTCGCCCGCACCGAACCCGGCCCCTACCTGCCCCGCACCGTCGAGCTGGGCACCTACCTCGGCATCCGCGAGGAGGGCCGGCTGATCGCCCTGGCCGGCGAACGCCTCCACCCGCCCGGCTGGACCGAGATCAGCGCCGTGTGCACCGCCCCCGACCACCGCGGCCGGGGCCTGGCCACCCGCCTGGTCCGCGCGGTCGCCGCCGGCATCAAGGAACGCGGCGAGCACCCCTTCCTCCACGCGGCGGCCACCAACACGAACGCGATCCGGCTGTACGAGTCGATCGGCTTCACCCTGCGCGCCCGCACCGTCTTCTCGCTCGTCCGGCACACAGGTCCGACTGCCGCCGCCGATCCGGAAGAAACGGCATAGCTGTGCCGTTGCCCCTTATGAAGCCGGAATCCGTGGAGGTGGAGCACATGTGTGGCGCATCCGTCCTCCACGTGCGACTCACCACGCGGCAGCACATAGACCTGCTGCGCGTGGCCGGCGCGCTCTGTCGCCCCTGACCCTCCCCCAACCTTCGGCCGGGGGGACCCCCATTCGCTGCGCTCCTCAGCCGCCGTGTGCCCAGGTCCATGGGCCGGCGATCTCGTACGGACTTCCAGGAAGGCACCCACTCGTGTCATCGACCTCCCCTTCTCCCTTGCATCTCGCCGTCGCCCTAGACGGCACCGGCTGGCACCCGGCCTCCTGGCGCGAGCCGGCGGCCAGGCCCCGGGACCTGTTCACCGCCGCATACTGGGCCGACCTGGTCGCCGAGGCGGAGCGCGGACTGCTCGACTTCGTGACCTTCGAGGACGGCCTCGGCCTCCAGTCCTCGCACTACGGTGAGCTGGACGGCCGTACCGACCAGGTCCGCGGTCGTCTCGACGCGGTACTCATCGCGGCCCGTATCGCACCGCTCACCAGCCACATAGGTCTGGTCCCGACGGTGGTGTCCACGCACACAGAGCCGTTCCATATATCCAAGGCGATCGCGACCCTCGACTACGTCAGCACCGGCCGCGCGGGCCTGCGCGTGCAGCTCTCCGCCCGCCCGCACGAGGCCGACCACTTCGGCCGCCGCACCTTCCCGCCGATCAGCCTGGAGAGCCTGCGGACCGAGTCCGGACAGGAACGACTCGCCGAGCACTTCGACGAGGCCGCCGACTACATCGAGGTCGTTCGCCGCCTCTGGGACAGCTGGGAGGACGGCGCCGAGATCCGGGACATCGCCACCGGCCGTTTCGTCGACCGCGACAAGCTGCACTACATCGACTTCGAAGGCCGCCACTTCAGCGTCAAGGGCCCCTCCATCACACCCCGCCCGCCGCAGGGCCAGCCGATCGTCAGCTCCCTGGCCCACCAGACGATCCCGTACCGGCTGGTGGCCCGCGCCACCGACGTCGGCTACGTCACCCCGCACGACACCGACGACGCGCGGGCGATCGTCGCGGAGATCCGCGCCGAGCAGAAGACCGCCGGACGCGCCGACGAACTCCTGCACATCTTCGGCGACTTGGTGGTCTTCCTCGACGACGACGAGGCCACGGCGGTCGCCCGCCGCGAACGCCTCGACGCCCTCGCGGGGGAGCCGTACACCAGCGACGCCCGCATCTTCGCCGGTACACCCGCCCAACTCGCCGACCTGCTCCAGGAGTTGCAGTCGGCAGGGCTGACCGGCTTCCGGCTGCGGCCCGCCGTCGCAGGACACGACCTCCCGGCGATCACGCAGGGCCTGGTCCCCGAACTCCAGCGCCGGGGCGCCTTCCGCCAGGCCTACGAGGCCGACACCCTGCGCGGACTACTGGGGCTCGCCCGCCCCGCCAACCGCTACGCCGCTGCCGCAGCCACCGCCTGAGCCGGAGGGACCGTACGACATGAGCAAGCCCCTGAAGCAGATCCACCTGGCCGCCCACTTCCCCGGCGTCAACAACACCACCGTGTGGAGCGACCCCGCGGCCGGCAGCCACATCGAGTTCAGCTCCTTCGCGCACTTCGCCCGGACCGCCGAGCGCGCCAAGTTCGACTTCCTTTTTCTCGCCGAGGGGCTGCGGCTGCGCGAACAGGGAGGCAAGATCTACGACTTGGACGTGGTCGGCCGCCCCGACACCTTCACGATCCTCGCCGCGCTCGCCGCCGTCACCGAACACCTCGGCCTGACCGGCACCATCAACTCCACCTTCAACGAGCCCTACGAGGTGGCCCGCCAGTTCGCCAGCCTCGACCACCTCTCCGACGGTCGCGCGGCCTGGAACGTCGTCACCTCCTGGGACGCGTTCACCGGCGAGAACTTCCGGCGCGGCGGCTTCCTGCCGCAGGACGAGCGCTACTCCCGCGCCAAGGAGTTCCTCGCCACCACCCAGGAGCTCTTCGACTCCTGGCACGGTGACGAGATCGTCGCCGACCAGGCGAGCGGCACGTTCCTGAGCGATGCCAAGGCCGGAGCCTTCGTCCACCAGGGCCAACACTTCGACATCCAGGGCCAGTTCAACGTCCCGCGCTCCCCGCAGGGCCGCCCGGTGATCTTCCAGGCCGGCGACTCCGACGAGGGGCGCGAGTTCGCCGCGGCCGGCGCGGACGCCATCTTCAGCCGGTACAGCACCCTCGGCGACGGCCAGGCCTTCTACACCGACGTCAAGTCCCGCCTCGCCAAGTACGGCCGCAGGTCGGACCAGTTGCTCATCCTCCCGGCCGCGACCTTCGTGCTCGGCGACACCGACGCCGAGGCCGAGGACCTGGCCAAGGAGGTACGCCGCCAGCAGGTCAGCGGCGCCACGGCCATCAAGCACCTGGAGTTCGTCTGGAACCGGGACCTGTCGTCCTACGACCCGGACGGCCCGCTGCCCGAGGTGGACCCGGACGTCAGCGAGAACCACATTTCCAAGGGGCGCGCCCAAGTCCGCATGTACCGCGATCCGTTGGCGACCGCCCGTGAATGGCGTGAGCGTGCGGAGGCGAACGGCTGGTCCATCCGTGACCTGGTCATCGAGACCGGCAACCGGCAGGCCTTCATCGGCTCCCCGTCCACGGTCGCGAAGACCATCAACGACTTCGTGCAGGCCGACGCCAGCGACGGTTTCATCCTCGTCCCGCACATCACCCCGACCGGCCTCGACCCCTTCGCCGACAAGGTGGTCCCGCTCCTCCAGGAACAGGGCGTCTTCCGCACCGAGTACGAGGGCCCGACCCTGCGCGACCACCTCGGCCTCGCCCACCCGGACGACGTGCGCGAGGAACGGGCGGCATCGTGAAGTTCCTCGCGATCACCCTCATCGTCCACCGCCCGGACCCGACGACCGGCGTCCAGAAGTCGACGCACGAACGCTTCCGCGAAGTCCTCGACAACGCCCTGCTGGCCGAGGAGTTGGGCTTCGACGGCTTCGGCGTGGGGGAGCGGCACGAGCGCCCCTTCATCTCCTCCTCGCCGACGGTGGTCCTCAGCCACATCGCCGCGCTGACTCGCCGCATCCGCCTCTTCACTGCGGTCACCACGTTGAGCCTCCTCGACCCGGTCCGGGCCTACGAGGACTACGCGACCCTCGACCATCTCTCCGGCGGACGCCTCGACTTGATCATCGGCAAGGGCAACGGCACCGCCCAGCGCGAGCTGTTCCACGTCACGCCCGAGGACCAGTGGGAGCGCAACGCCGAGAGCTACGAGGTGTTCCGGCAGCTCTGGCGTCAGGACAAGGTGACGGCGAGGACCCGCTTCCGCCCGGAACTGAAGGACGCGGAGGTGTGGCCGCGGCCTTACCAACACCCCATCCGGGTCTGGCACGGCAGCGCGACGAGCAAGGAGAGTGTCGACCTCGCGGCCCGCTACGGCGACCCGCTCTTCTCCGCGAACGTCACCAACCCCATAGAGCCCTATGCCGAGTTGATCCGCTACTACCGCGAACGCTGGGAGCACTACGGCCACAACCCGGCGGACATCGCGGTGGGCGCGGGCACGGCCGGCCTCTACGTCGCTCCGACGACCCAGGAGGCGCTGGCCGTCTACCGGCCGGTCTTCGAGAGCAACCTCGCCTTCCAGAAACAGGTGGGCCTGCCCATTGTCTTCGAGACCCTGGAGGACTACGTCGAGCGCAGCTCCGCACTGATCGGCAGCCCGCAGCAGGTCATCGACAAGGTGCACCGCTACCACGAGCAGTTCGGCCACACCGTGCTCCATCTCCACGCGGACGCAGGTGGCTTGACGGACCGTCAGCACCGGGACTCGCTTGAGCTGTTCCAGTCGGCGGTGACTCCAGTACTGCGCAAGGACATCCCGGACCCGCCGTTCGACTGGGGGCCGGTCCTGCCCGAGCACGCCTCCGTCGCCGACCACTGAGGAATGAGTGAGCACATGTCTCCCGGCACCCCCCTCGGCGTCCTCGACCTGGTCCCGATCTCCTCCGGCTCCACCGCGCCCGAGGCCCTTCGCAACTCCATCGAACTCGCGCGCAGGGCCGAGGAGTTCGGCTACACCCGCTACTGGTTCGCCGAGCATCACCTCAACCCGGGCGTCGCGGGCACGTCCCCCGCGGTTGTCCTGGCGCTGACGGCTTCCGCCACCTCCACGATCCGGCTCGGCTCCGGCGCCGTACAACTCGGCCACCGCACCGCCCTGTCCACGGTCGAGGAATTCGGCCTGATCGACGCGCTGCACCCCGGCCGCTTCGACCTGGGCCTGGGCCGTTCCGGCGGCCGACCGTCGCCCCCGCTGCCGACGGCGACCCCGGTCATCGACGGCCGGGCCCCCAACGGCCTGCGCATCCCACCCCGTTTCTCCTTCGAACGCCTCCTCGGCTCACCCAGGATCGCCCTCCAACGCAAGCTGCTCCTGCTGCCCGAAGCCAAGTCCCAGGACTACGGCGAGCAGATCGACGACGTCCTCGCCCTGCTGGCCGGTACCTACCGCTCC
Source organism: Streptomyces prunicolor (assembly GCF_045162825.1). Lineage (NCBI taxonomy): Bacteria > Bacillati > Actinomycetota > Actinomycetes > Kitasatosporales > Streptomycetaceae > Streptomyces > Streptomyces prunicolor. Next base: position 9,727,574 of record NZ_CP108676.1, read on the forward strand.
CCGGACGGCATCGAGGCGCACGTAGTACCGGGCGAGGGCGCCGATGTCGAGGTGTGGATCCTGGGCAGCAGCGGTGGCACGAGCGCCGAGGTCGCGGGCCGCAACGGGCTGCGCTTCGCGGCGAATTACCACGTCAGCCCGGCCACCGTCCTTGAGGCGGCGGACGGTTACCGTGCCGCGTTCCAGCCCTCCGACGCCCTCGACAAGCCGTACGTCACCGTCTCCGCCGACGTCGTCGTCGCCGAGGACGACGAGACGGCCCGCGAACTCGCCACCGGCTACGGCCTGTGGGTGCGCTCCATCCGTACGGCGGAGGGCGCCATCCAGTTCCCGACGCCGCAGGAAGCCCGCGCCCACGTCTGGACGGACGAGGACCGCGAACTGGTCCAGGACCGCATCGACACCCAGTTCGTCGGCTCGCCCGGCCGGGTCGCCGACCAACTGGAACAACTCCAAGAGGCCACGGGTGCCGACGAGTTGCTCATCACCACCATCACCCACGACCACGCGGACCGGGTGCGGTCGTACGAGCTGCTCGCACAGGAATGGCGCCGCCGGGGTCACTCCTCCCAGTCGAGCTGATGCTCCGGAGTCCCCACCGACCGCCCGTACGCGACCGCTTCGGCGCGGCCGGCTTCTGCTTCCTCGACTCGGTACGGCTCTCTGTCATGATCGACGCCATGGACGTCCGTATCGAACCCGCCGATGTCACCGACCTCCACCAGGTCTTGGAGGACCACGCACGCTACTGGGGAGAGCGTGACCTTCGCGCCCTTCATCTCACCGCGCTGGTGCAGGAGTTCAGGTCCACCTGTCTGGTCGCCCGCGCCGACGAAGGCATCCGGGGATACCTCCTCGGGTTCGTCACGCCTGACCACACCGGTTACGTGCACCTGGTGGCGACCCGGGACGACGCACGCGGCACCGGGCTAGGCCGCCGCCTCTACGCGGCCTTCGTCGAGGCCGCCGGACGGCAGGGCGCGGTCCGCCTCAAGGCCATCACCTCGGTCACCAACGAGGGTTCGATCGCCTTCCACCGCGCCCTCGGTTTCGACGCGCGCACCGTGGAGGACTACGACGGCCCGGGCAGGCCACGTGTTGTCTTCACCCGGGAGCTACTGCCCCACTAGCGCCGCAGCAGATCCAGCAGGCGCCGCCCGCTCTCCCCGGCGAACCACTCCGCGTGTCCCACGTAATACTCGTACGCCAGCCGCGTGTTCTCCACCGACCGCGTCACACCGTGGAAGTAGCCCAGCTCCGAGAGCGCGAACTCTGCGTGGACCAGGGGGAGTAGCGCGGGGAGCGCCGCCGACTCGGCGGGGCTCAGCGGGCGTACCGATTGATAGCCGTTCAGAAGAGCGAGCGCATCCTCCTCGCGCACCGGGAAGCCCGGCTGGAGCCACTGGACGGTGTTGCGTTCGATGGCCGTGGCCAGGTCGTGCAGGGCTGTCGTGCGGTCGCTCATGCCGAAGTCGAGGGCCGTCGCGACCGAACCGTCCCCGTTCCAGAGGAGGTTGGAGGCGTGCCAGTCGTTGTGGGTCCAGAGAGGGGTGAGGCCCGGGAGGTGCGGGGCCAGTTCCTCGTACAGGGGAAGCAGGGCGCGGCGCGTGTCCTCCCGCCAGGGGAAGTCCGCGAGCCCCTTTGCCAGTTGGGGGCGCTCCTCGACGTAGCGCTCCAGCTCCGCTTCCGGGTCGTCCGAGGCGAACACCGTGAACGACGCGACCAGCGGCTGCACTTGGCGGCGCGGCGCGTCGAAGCCCTCCGCTGCCAGGTGCAGGCGGGCCAGCGCCTCGCCGGCCGCTCTCGCGTGGGCGGGGGAGCGGAACGGGGACCAGGACAGGGCGTCGCGGTAGAGGTCGGTACCGGCTCCGGCCGAGTGCACCTCGTACGTCCACTCGCCGCGCGTCGCCGCGTCCAGCACCTCGACGACCGGGGCGCCGCGCAGCCGCAGGTGTCGTAGGAAGGTGTGTTCCTCGGCCAGGCCCTCTGTCGTGCGGACGGAGGTGTGGTGGCGTTTCACGAAGAGGCGGCGGTTGGACCGTTCCACGACGGCCGCCGCTGACAGCGGGCGCGGGCTGCGCCACACCACCCGGGCCGGGCCCACGATGTCCGTGACCTCGGTGTCCGTCAGGGGTGGCCAGTCAGGTGCGACCGGGTCGGTGCCCAGGCCGTGGGCGAGGAGTGAACTCATGCTGTGCGCACCGCCGTTGTGCCGCGCAGGGCGTCCAGGACGCGGCGTTCCGTCGACGCGAAGTCCGGGTCGGTGAAGTCGTCGGCGCCGCGCGGGCGGGCCAGCGGGACCTCGACGCGGTCGACGATCGTGGCCGGGCGGGGGGACAGGACGTGCACGGTGTCCGCGAGCAGAACCGCCTCGCGGATGTCGTGGGTGACCAGGACCACCGTCCAGCGGTGGCGCTGCCACATGCCGGCCAGCCACAGCTGCATCTCGGTGCGGGTGAGGCTGTCGAGCGCGCCGAAGGGTTCGTCGAGGAGCAGGACGGGTCGCTCCAGAACCACCGTACGGAGCAGGGCCGCTCGCTGTCGCATGCCGCCGCTGAGTTGGGACGGGTAGGCCTTCTGGAAGCCGTCGAGGCCGAAGTCCGCGAACAGTGCGTCGGCCCGTCGCCGTGCCTCCTTCTTCCCAACTCCCTGTGCCTCAAGGCCCAGTGCTGTGTTGTCGAGCACCGTCCGCCACGGGAAGAGGAGGTCCTTCTGGGGCATGTACGCCACCTTGCCGGACTCCACCCCGGCCGGCTCGCCCTCCACAAGGACCCGGCCGGTCGTGGGGCGGTCCAGCCCGGAGACCAGGTTGAACAGGGTGCTCTTGCCGCTGCCGCTCGGGCCGATCACCGCCGCGAACTCTCCTGGCTCCACGGCGAGTTCGAGATCCTGTAGAACCTCCAACTCCCGGAAGGACTTGCCGACACCCTCGATACGCAGACTGCTCATGACGACCTGTCCTCCTTCAACGCCCGCTCCCACGGGAGTACCAGCCGTTGCAGCAGATAGGTCGCCCCGAACAAGGCGATGCTCAGCGCGGCCGTCACCGCGACCGCCGCGAACACCAAGTCCGTGCGGAACGCGCTCTTCTGTGCCTGCATATAGATCCCAAGGCCCGCTTCCGCGCCCGCGTACTCGGCGAAGACGGCGCCGACGACGGCGTAGGTGATGCTCACGCGCAGCCCGGCGAAGAAGTACGGCATTGCGCTCGGCACCCGGACCAGCCGGAAGGTCCGCCAGCGGCCCGCGCCCAGGGAGCGGAGCAGCCGCATTGCCTCCCGGTCGGTCGCCGCGAAGCCCGCCGCGAGGTTCGCGGCGAGCGGGAAGAACGTCGTCAGGGTCACCACCAGCATCTTCGGCAGCAGCCCGAAGCCGAACCAGATGATCAAAAGCGGTGCCACGGCCACGATCGGGATGGTCTGCGAGGCGACGAGCAGCGGGTACAGGCCCCGGCGGGCCGCCGAGGAGAAGTCGAGGAGCACGGCGACCAGCCAGGCCGCCGCGAACGACAGCGCGAAGCCGAGCAGTGTCTCCTGGAGGGTCGGGAGCGTCTGGTCCCACAGGTCCTGGCGGTTCAGCCAGCCCTGTTCCACGACCCGGGCGGGGGAAGGGAGTGTCGTGGGGTCGACTCCGGCGGCGGTGGCGTAGAGCTGCCAGCCGCCGAGGACCACGGTCAGGACGAGGAGCGGCGGCCACAACGACCGCAGAAGCGGCCTCACTTGGCGTCCGGGAGGTACGCGTTGGTGAAGAACGTCGACGCCTTCGGGGCGGACGTCAGCTTCTTGCCGTTGGCGTCGACCAGGAGGCCCGCCTTGTACTCGAAGTCCGCGAAGGCCTGCCAGCGGTCCGCGCTCTGCGTGCCGATCGAACCGTCCGCGCCCTTGTAGTACTCCTTGGCCAGCAGCGCCTCGCTCTCCTTCACCAGCTTGGTGTTGGTGAGGACGCTCTTGTTCTGCGAGATGAGCAAGTCGGCTGCCTGGGAAGGGTGTTCGGCGGCGTAGCGGTAGCCCTTGTCGACCGCGGCCAGGAACTTCTTCGCGACCTCCGGGTTCTTCTTCAGGAACTGGTCCGAGGACGCGACGAGGGTCGAGTAGATCGCCGGGAAGCCGTAGTCGGAGAGCTGGAAGTTCTTCAGCGGCTTGCCGCTCAGCTTCGCCTCCAGCCCTTCCCAGGTCGGCATCGGCATCGCGAAGTCCGCCTTGCCCGCGTAAAGCGCGGCGTACGCCGAGGTGTTGAGGGTGACCTGCTTGAACTCGCCCTTGCCGCCCGTGTTCTGGATCACCTTCTGCAGCAGCGGCTTCTCGTACGGGGCGCCGAATCCGGCGTACGTCTTGCCGTCCAGGTCCTTCGGCGAGGTGATGTCGGACCGGTCGGCGCGCACCGCGATCGTCACGTCCGTCTTCTGCGTCACCGCGTAGACGGAGGTGATGTCCTGGCCCGCCGCACGCGCGGTGGTGATGCCCTCCTGGTACGAAATCCCGAAGTCCGCCTTGTGGTTGGCGATCAGCGTCTCGGGCGCGGTCGAACCGTACGGCACGATCTTGACGTTGATCCCGGCGGCCTTGAACCAGCCCTTGGCCTGGGCGACGTAGATCCCGGTGTGGTTGGTGTTGGGCGTCCAGTCCAGGGCGAGGGTGACGGTCGTGGTGCCGTTCTTCGTGGCGGCCGTGGAGTCGGCGGAGCAGCCGGACACAGCGAGGAGGGCGGCTGCGGCTATGGCGGACAGGGCGGTACGGCGATGCATGTCGGGTCCTTCGAGGGGTGGGAGGGCTGGCGGGTCGGTCCGGTCAGGGCCGACACAGCGCGCTGCCCACCCGCATGAAATCGACGGCGAGCCGCCGGGTCAACGTTCGCGCCTGGCAGGCCAGGGCTCTCATGTGGCCACGTCCAGCAGGCCGTTGGTGAAGGACTTCGCCCAGTCGCGGTCGTCCGGGATCGCGCCGTTCTCGGCGAGCCAGTGCGCGTACGGACCCATCCGGCCCTCGTCGATCACACCCCAACGGCCGTCCACGTCCGTCCAGGTGGGCGCGATCAGCGCCAGGGAACGGGCGATCAGCGGACGCGGGAAGTACGGGATGACCTGCTCCAGCAACTCCAGGGTGGCGTCTGGCTCTTGGGCGGCGGCCGCGTAGCCGCGAGCCGTCACGGCGAGGAAGTCCCGTACGAGAGAAGGGTGTTGGTCGAGCAGCGTCTCGTTCGTGCCGAGCAGGTAGCTGTGGTAGCGCGGGGCGCCGATCTCGTCGACCGGCCAGGTCACCCGCTGCTCCTCGGGCAGGTCGCCGCGCAAGGCGTCCCACGACCAGTAGTTGCCGAAGGTCGCGTCCGCCTCGCCCGCCGCGATGTCGTCCACGGTCAGCTCGCGGCTGCCCGCGTCCACGCTGATCACGGTGTCCGGGTCACCGCCGTCGGCCGCCACCAGGTGACGCACCATGGCCCGGCCGCGCGGGGTCGGGTTGAAGGCGATACGGCGGCCGGACAGCTCGCGGGGGCGGGTGATCCCGGTCGACGTGGTGGTCTGGATCGCTTCCAGGCCCCGGTGATTGATCGCGGACACCGCGATCAGCGGCTGGCCGTGCTCCGCGCGCCGGGCCAGCAGCCGGTTCGGCGGGAAGATCCCGAAGTCCACCTCACCCCGGGCCAGGTACTCCAGCGTGTCCCCGCGTCCCGGATCCTGGACCACCAGCTCGACATCCAGACCGGCCTCGGCGTACCAGCGGCGGGCACGCGCGACGTACAGACCGGCTGAATTCGGCCAGGGGTGGAAATAGTCGAGCATGACCCGTATGTGCGGCATGGGGGTACTCCGGAATGTGCGCAGGCGTGACGGCGCCTGAAGGGAGGTGAGGGAGGGGGCGCGCGGAGGCGGTGGATCAGTGCGTGCGACAACAACAGGAGCTGCGCGCCGGGGTGTTGACCACCGGATGCTGGGGCTCGACTGCTGCAGACACGTGAACTCCTACGCGGGCGCTGAGGCGCGAGTGGTGCGGTCGGCGTCCCCATGGGGGCCGGACTCTCGACGAGCCGGTCCCAGACGCCCTCTCAGCCCAACCGGGTAGGGGCTCCCGCGTAGATGGCCGAACGATAACCGCACTACCCGGATTCTGTGCAAGCAGGGTCCGATATCCGAGACGGTCATGACCGAGGCATGAGACGCCCAGCTCGCGGGCGTACGATCGGCCGCCATGACCACCTCCCTGCTGCCCGGCCCGCTGGTCGACGACACCTGGCTCGCCGCGCATCTCGACGATCCCCGGCTGGTCGTCCTCGACGCCACCGCGCTGCTGCCCTCACCCCGCGAGGACGGCGACTACCGCTCCGCGAGCGGGCGCGCGGCATGGGCCGAACGGCATCTCCCCGGATCGCGACACGCCGACCTGACCGGCGAGCTCTCCGACCACGACGCGCCGTACCACTTCGCCGTGCCGTCCCCCGAGGCCCTCGCCGCCGCACTGGCCCGGCTGGGCGTGGGGGAGGGCAGTGAGGTCGTCTCCTACGACAGCGGAGGCGGCATCTGGGCCGCGCGGCTGTGGTGGATGCTCCGGGCGATCGGGGTACCGGCTGCGGTGCTGGACGGCGGTCTCGAAACGTGGGAGACGGCCGGCCGTCCGCTCGCCTCCGGCGATGACACCGCCCCGGTCCCGTCCGTCCGTCCCGTGACCCCCGTCGTACGGCCGGACCTGTGGGCCGGCATCGAGGACGTGGCCGCCATCAGCCGCGGCGAACGCCCCGGCACCCTCGTGTGCGCGCTGCCCTCCGGCGGTTACGACGGCTCGGCCCCCACGCGCTACAGCCGTCGCGGGCACATCCCCGCCAGCCGCAGTCTCCCGGGCCGGGGTCTCCTCGACGAGGCCGGACACGTCCTGCCTCCAGAGGAACTCGCGGCCAAGGTCGGCGCGGTCCTCGACGCCGACGACTCACCGGTCGTCCTGTACTGCGGCGGCGGCATCTCGGCCGCGGGCGCCGCACTCGCGCTCACGCTGCTCGGCCGTACGGATGTGTCGGTCTACGACGGCTCGCTGGAGGAGTGGTCCAAGGACCCCGCGCGGCCACTGGAGTTGGGGAACTAGAGCCCAAGACCTTGTGAGGCCAGGGGAGTTGGAAGCGTTGAACGCAACGCTGTGGCCGGAGCTCGTATCCCTCCCCCGAAGGCTACGAACTCCGGCCGCTTCCCCCGGCGCCGGACAGTGGTCCGTCCGTCCGCGTGCGGCTGTACCCATGCTGTTACCAGCACATCACCGCGGTGTCCCCCGACCTCCACGTGGAGTACAGGCGCACACGGACGAAGTAGCGGCGGCCCTTGACGAGCCTGACCTTGAGTGTGGCGTTGCGCGGCGTGCCCCCGTCGTCCTGCCCGGCGAGGAAGCGCGGTTCGCCGTCCCGTTCCTCGAAGACCACGACGACCGTGTCGCTGTCCCCGAAGGTGCCGACGGCGTACTCGCGCGTCTGGGTCGGCTCGATCGCGAAGTCGGCCTGCTCGCCCGGTCCCAGGCGCAGTGGCGCCGACCGGAACGGCACCAGCTCGCCCGGCCGGGGAGGGCCGACGGGCGGGTACCAGCGCAGGACGAACTCCTTGTCGGAGGGGGAGAGGCTGCCGTTCGGGTGCAGACCCGTGCGGTACTCCTCCGGCTCCAGGATCAGTCCTGACGCGAACGGGAACTCCATGACCGACTGCGGATCCCAGACGGAGCCATTGACCTCGTCCGGGTCTAGCTTGCGCAGGATGTTGAAGCGCGTCCTGTCCCGGCTCCAGAAGTTCGGTGGGCCCGCCAACTCGGCGTAGACGGCCTCGTCGTCCCAGTGGATACCGGCGAACGGGCTCTGGTGCTCGTGCAGCAGCCCCAGGGCATGCCCGATCTCGTGCAGGGCCGTGCCGCGCTGTCCGGGCGCGGTGAGGTCCCAGCCGAAGTTCATGGTGCGGTCGGACAGGCCGACCGTGAGCGCGTCGCGGCCCACCGACGACCAGGAGCCGTCACCGGGCTGGAACCCGATACGCAACTCCGCCTCCGAACGGTCCCCCACCTCGGCGAAGTCGACACCGATACCGAGGCCCTGCCACTCACCGAAGCACTCGCGTACGACGTCCTGCTGCTCCTTGGCGCCGCCCCACGGCACCCGCCGCATCTCGCCGGTCCCGGGAACCGGGATGACGGAGGCGTCGGTGACCGCGGTGTTCTCGGCGCTCTCGGGGTGCTCGGCGTCGAAGAAGTAGTAGTGCAGGACCGTGCCGTTGACCCACATCCGGCTTCCGCCGACGAGCGCACCGCGCCGCTCGGCAGTCAGTCCCGGTCCGAACTCCGGGGCCGACTGCTGCGCGAGGGAGCAGTAGCGAGCGGTCATGCGACCAGATTGCCGGTGACCGTAGCCGGGCGCCTGAGTCGAGGGCTACTCAAGTCACCCTGTATCAGGCGTGAGTAGCCGCACTCATATCTGTGTGATGACTTGCGAACAGGACGCGAAGACCCTGGAACTGCCCTGGCCGTTCACCGGCCGGGAGGACGAACTGGAGCTGATCCGCGGTTCGTTGTCGGCCGGCCGGCCCGGCATCGTGGTGACCGGTCCGGCCGGCCGCGGCAAGACCCGCCTGATGACCGAGGCCGTCCGGGGCAGCGACTGCGCCAGGGTCACCGGGACACCCGAGACCCGCTCACTGCCCTTCGCCGCGTTCGCACACCTGCTCCCCGAAAGCGTCACCCTGCACCGCGCGGTACAACTCCTGTCCGGTGTACGGCTGTTGCTGGTCGACGACGCCCATCTGCTCGACGACTCCTCGGCCGCGCTCGTCCACCAGCTCGCCGTCCACGGCCGGACCCGCCTGGTGGTCGTGGTGGCCGACGGCCACCCGGTACCGGGTGCGGTGTCGCGCCTGTGGACGGGGGAACTGCTGCCGCGCCTCGCGCTGGAACCGCTGCCCCGGGAGGAGACGGCGCAGTTGCTCGCTCTGGGCGCCGGCGGCCCGCTGGAACCCCTCACCGTGAACCGCCTCTACGCCCTCTGCCAAGGTGATCTGCGCCTGCTGCGCGACCTGTTCGGCGCGGTGCGCGAGGGTGGACTGCTGACCCGGGCGACCGACTCCGACGAGTGGACGTGGCGCGGCCCGGTGCCGGTCACCGCGACGGTCCGCGAACGCACCGCCCAAGTCCTCGCCCACACCGGCCCCGAGGAGCGCGAGAGCCTCGAACGCCTCGCGTTCGCCGAGCCGTTGGCGGCGCCCCTGGACGACTTCGACCTCGCCCTCCTCGAACGCCTGGAGACCGAGGCCCTGATCCGCGTCGACGACCAGGGCGCCGTCCGCCTCGCCCACCCCCTGCACGGCCCCGCACTGCGCGCCGCGGCCGGCCGGCTCCGGGCCCGCCGCCTGGCCCGCACCCCGGACCAGTGCACCTCGGCCCTCGCGGCCGAACGCGCCACGCTGACCGACCGCATCGACCGTACCGATGTACGCCCGCTGCCGACGCCCGTGGGGGAGTGGCTGGTGGCGGAGGGCGCACCGGTACCGGCCGGGTACGCCGCCGTCCGCGCCCGGTTCGCGCGACTGCGGGGCGAGCTGCGCGAGGCGGCCGCATGGGCGCGCGAAGGGCTGCGGCAGACCGCGGGCAACCGGGCCTGCGGGGTCGAACTCGCCCTGGCCGCCGCCCAGTCGGGCGACGTACCGGCCACCGACGAGGCCCTCGCCCACCGCCCCCCGTCCGCCGACGCGGGCAGTTGGCTCGCGGCGGCCCGGGGCGATGTGGAAGCGGCCCGCGAGATCGTCGACGGCAGGTGGAGCGAGAGCGAGGAGAGCCGCGGCCTCCCCGCCGAGGACGGCAGGCCCGCCGCCTACGTCCTCTACGACGCCGTACGCCTCGGCGCTCCCGAACGCGTCGCCGGCCGGCTCGCCAAACTCCCCGGCGACGGACCGGCCGTCCTCGCGAGGCACGCGGAGGCGTTGGTCGAGGGCGACGGCCCCGCGCTGGACAAGGTGGCAGGGGAGTTGGAACAGCGCGGCTTCCTGCTGTTCGCGGCCGAGGCGCACGCCCAGGCCGTACGCGCGCACCGCGACCCCCGCGCCGCCCGCATGTCCCGCACCCGCGCGGTCGCCCTGGCCCGCCGCTGCCAGGGCGCCCGGACTCCGGCCCTGTCCGGCCTCGTCCTGGGTGAACTCACCGCCCGCCAGCGCCAGATCGTCACCCTCGCCGCCGCGGGCCTCAGCAACCGCCAGATCGCCGACCGCCTCACCCTCTCCGTCCGCACCGTCGGCAACCACCTCTACAGCGCCTACGCCCGCCTCGGCGCGAGCGACCGCGGCGCCCTGCCGTGGCTGGTGGAACTGCCGGCGGCGCAGTCGGCGTGAGGGTGCAACGGTCCGATCCGCCCGTCCGGCGGGTCAGACCGTCCTGAACCTCCAACTCGGGTCCTTGGCCACCGTGTTCAGGCCCGCTCAGGCCGCCCCGAACGCCGTGAACGCCCACCCCGTCGCGCGATGCATAGCGTCCCCCGGCAACGCCGCCCGTGCGTCGCGCAGGGCCTCCGCCAGGGACAGGCCCGTGCTGAGTCCCTTGTGCAGGGCGAGCATCAGCGGGACAACCGCCGCGTCGTTGACGGGGGCGCTGCTCGCGATCACGCCCGCTGTGCCGAGGGGGAGCAACGCCGTGACCAGGCCAAGGAGTTCATCGGCTCCCACCGACGCGAGGCGGGCGGTGTCGCAGCTGGAGAGGATGATCCGGTACGGGCTGCGGGAGAGGCGTTCGAAGTCGTGAACGATGAGCGGACCGTCGGCCATGCGCAGGGACGAGAACAGGGGACTGTCCGCGCGGAACGTACCGTGGGCCGCGATGTGGGCCAGGGTCGCGCCGTCCAACTCGGCCAGCACACGCGGGACTTCGGCGTCGTCGTGCTCCAGGACCGTGGGCCTGCCGTACCGGTCGGCCAGGTTCGGGACCTCGGCGCCGTTGGTCGCGAGACCGGGCCCGCGCACCAGGACGTGCCGTCCGTCGGGCGGCGGTTCGGTGTCCAGGGCGCGCAGCCAACCGCCCGCCGACGGCGACACGCTGAGCACCCGATCGCGCAGCGAGGGCAGCAACGCCCAGGGAACGCGGTGGAGTCGGCCCGGCGGGACCACCACCACCGGGCCTGAGCCCAGGTGGTGAGCCGCCTCGCCGAGGAGGAGTTCCTCCAGGCGTCGGCCCGCCGCCTCCACCACCGGAAGCCTCGCGTCGGCCCCGGGATGCGCCAGGCGCCGTAGACCCGCCTGTATATGTTCCGCCTCGGACATCGCCTCCGCGAGCAGGCCTGCCTCAAAGCGGCGTACCCGGCCCTCCCCGCACAGCAGGGCGTGCACCCGGCCGTCCACTACGGCGAGTTCGACGAGCCGTCCCGCACCGAGGCGCGCCAGCAGGCGAGTCGGGTCGAAGCGGTCGCCCTCGCCGGGGGCGTCGCCGCGCATGTGGAGGGTGCGGGAGCGGATCTCCCGTTCCAGGCGCCGCTGTTCGCGTTCCAGGGCCGGTACCGGGTGGCCCTCCATGCGGGCCTCCTCCGCGCGGGCGGCGATCTCGCGGAACGCCGTCAGGTCGCTGAGCAAGATCGGGTCGGCGGGTGGCCTGGTCGGCGGGGTGGAGAGGGCGGTCGCCCGCCAGCGTTCGCTCCACACCAGGAGGCGTCGGGGGCCACCGGAGGCGAGGCTCGCCCGCTGGGCCAGTGCGGCCAGTTCGGCGCCCTGCGCGGTGGCCCGCGCCCGCAACTCCGAGGCGCCCAGGGTCGTACGGTGATCGTCGAGGACGTCGAGGCCGCGTCGGCACGCCTCCAGAACCCCGCGACCGGAACCCGCGGCCTGTGCGCGCAGGGCCTGTGCCGCCCAGCCGGTCATCCGGGCCAGCGGCGGGCCGCCGCGTCTGCTGCGGGCGGCCACCGCCAAGTGCCGTTCCGCGTCCGCCGTCCAGCCGAGGGCCAGTGCGATGCGGCCCGCCAACAACGAGGCCTCCGGCGCGGACGGGGAGCCGAACGCGGCCAGTCGGTCGGCCACCGCGGCGGCGTCCGCCACCAGCCGTCCCGACGCCCGCCCGGCCGCCAACCTGGCCTCGATCAGGACCAGTTGGGCGTGCGTCTGCCACCAGGTGCGCCGCTGCGCGGCGAACAGCCGTACCGCCACGGCCGCCCGTGCGATCGCCGTGTGCGGATCGTCCGCGAGCCGCGCCGCCCGGGCCGCGACGAGCAGCAACTCCGCCTTGCGGGTGGACTGTCCGCCGATGCCGTCGAGCAGCCCGACCGCCGTGTCCGCCTGCGCCAGCGCCTCCCCGGCCAGCCCCGCGCTCATCAACACCTCGCAGCGGCGGATGGTGAGCATGAACGTCGGGGTGGTGAGCTTGGCGTACATCTCCGCCGCCTCGTCGAGGAGTTGGAGCGCCACCGGGATGTCTCCCGACCGGAACGCGGCGAGCCCCCGGCTCTCCACCGCGTCCGCCTTGTCGTGCTCCTGGCCGGTGGTCTCCCACAGCAACTCGGCCGCCGCGAAGTCGGCATCGGCCCGGTCCACCGCACCCAGCGCGAGATGCACAGTCGCACGCAGGGTGATCGCCCGCGCGGTCCAGATCACGTCATCCACCTGACGCAGTACGGGAATTGCCCGCCGTACGTCCTCGAGCGCCTCGCGGTGCCGACCCAACACCCACCAGACGTACGCCCGTCGGTACAGCACCCGTGCCCGGGTCTGGCCCGTGCCGCGGGCGATACCCCGCTCGAAGGCCTCCAGGCCCTGCCGGGTGCGGCCCGCGTGCACCAACGCCACGCCCAGCGTGCCGAGTACGTCCGCCTCACGGTCCGCCGAATCCGCGCGGGCCGCCAGGTCGCGGGCGAGCCGCAGATGGTGCAGGGCGAGCCGGAGATCGCCGAAGTCCCGCTGCCACATGCCGATCGCGTGGTGCGCCACGGAGGCCCGGAACGGCGTCGGATCGCCGTCGAGAACCTCCCGCGCACCGGCCAGCGCCTCGCTCGGAGCCGCGAACACCATCGGCAGCAGTTCGAGAATCGAGTCGCTTCCCGCTGTCACTTCTCCCATGCTAGTGGTCCCAGGTGCAGACCACACAGGTTTGGGGCTGTATCAAGGAGCGGTCCCGCGGCTCTGATTGACGACCGCCGCCGCAGTGGGAGGACACGCCATGGCACCTCAGCGATTCCACGAGCAGTTCGACCAGATCCAACGCTCGATGCCCGACGTCCCGCTGGCGATGGGCCCGGACGACTCCGCCGAGTTCTTCTACGAGAAGGGCGTCGTGCTCGCCCGCGACGGCGAGGAGGCCCGCGTCGTCGAGGACACCGTCCGCACGCACTTCACCGCGGTCACCGGCCTCACCGGAGACTCCGTGCGCCGCGCGGGCCCCGAGACCAACCGGTCCGGCATCACCCGTATCCAGGTCGGCGACCCGGGCGTGGGCGACCGGCGCGGCGACCACGCCGTGGCGAACGCGCTGCGCGCCCTGCGTGAGCCGGAGGGCCGCGCCGGACGCCGACTGGTCAGCCGCAACCACGTGGTGTCCATCGCGGTGAACGCGTGTCCGGGCGACGAGCCCGTGCCCGCCCCGCTCACCGAAGGCTCCAACCCGGCGCCCGCGGAGGCCGGTTACGACGCCGACACCGCCGTGGGCGTCCTCGTCATCGACACCGGCCTCATGCACGACTACCGGTCCTACCCGCTGCTCGCCCACGTCCAGGGCGACGCCCAGATCCGGGAGACGGACGACGCGGGAGTGCTCCAACAGTACGTAGGACACGGCACGTTCATCGCCGGGCTCGTCGCGGCCGTCTCGCCCAACACCGAGATCACGGTCCGCAACACCCTCAACGACGCGGGAGCCATCCTCGAATCGGACTTCGGCGAGGCCCTGTTCGCGGCCGTCGACCAGAACGGCTGGCCCGACGTCATCAGCCTCTCCGCCGGCACCTCGAACGGCCGCACCGACGGACTCCTCGGCGTCGAGGGCTTCATGCAGGAACTCCGGGGTCAGCGCACCCTGTTGGTGGCCGCGGCCGGCAACAACGCCAGCGCCACCCCCTTCTGGCCCGCCGCCTACGCCGACCTGCCCGACTACCAGGACGTCGTCCTCTCGGTCGGCGCGCTGCGCAGCGACGGCGAGTTCGGCGCCTGCTTCAGCAACCACGGCGCCTGGGTCAAGGCCTACGCCCCCGGCGAGCGCCTCACCGGCCCCCTCACCGGCTTCGGCGCACCCACGCCGTACGCCTACCAGCACACCACCTACGACGCCTGCCGGTTCGGCTTCACCTACTCCTGCACCTGCCAATCGCCCACCCACAAGGGTGTGTTGAGCCAGGCCGGGGACACCGAGCCGGGAAGCCCGGACCAGGTGACGTTCGACGGGCTCGCGCGCTGGAGCGGAACCTCGTTCGCCGCGCCCGTCGCCGTCGGTATGGTCGCCGCCTTCATGACGGCCAACAAGGAGACCGACGCGCGCGCCGCCCGCACCCAACTCCTCGCGGGCAACACCGAGTACGCCGAAGTGCGCGGGGCGCACGTACCGGCGCTGCGCCCACCCACCTGGCGCCCGGTGCCCGTCGTACCGCTCGCCAGTCCGGCATGAGGGCCGGAACCCTCCCCTCCACGGCGTACGATGACATGCCGTACACGAGGGGTGGCACTGTGGACCGTGCAGAAGTCGGCGCGCTCGTCCAGTCCGCCGTCGACGGCGACGCAGCGGCCTGGAAGGCGCTCGTGGAGGGTTTGAGCCCGCTGGTCTGGTCAGTGGTGCGCTCCCACCGGCTCTCCGACGCGGACGGCCACGAGGTCTACCAGACCGTGTGGTTGCGCTTCTCCCAGCATCTGCGGCGCATCCGCGAACCCGAGAAGGCCGGCTCCTGGCTGGCGAGCACCGCGCGCAACGAATGCCTGAAGGTGATCAAGTCGCTACGGCGGCTCATGCCGACGGACGATCCCCAACTCCTCGACCGTGTCAGTGAGGAGCGCACCCCCGAGCAGTCGTTGATCGACGCGGAGGAGGCCGCCTCCGACGCCGAGCGCATCCGGCGGCTGTGGCAGGAGTTCGAGGAACTGGGCGACCGGTGCAGGCAGTTGCTGCGGGTGCTGATGGCCTCGCCGCCGCCCAGTTATCAAGACGTGTCCGCCGGTCTGGGGATCGCCGTCGGCAGCATCGGCCCGATGCGCCAGCGCTGTCTGCGCCGGCTGCGGGCCCGACTCGACGCTCTGGGGGCGCTGTGAACGGCATGCACGACGACGGCCTCGACGCGTTCGACGCCTTCGGCCAGGACCCTTTGAATGACGAGGAGTTCGCCGGGCAGGAGGGCGAACTGGACGACGGCGCCGGGGAGTTCGAGGACGGACTCCTGGAGGAGGAGTTGCGCCAGGCCGCCGCCATCCTGGACCCGGTCCCCGCCGAGCTGCGCCAATTCGCCATGGACGCCTACGCGTTGTACGACCTCGACGCCCGGCTCGCGGAGCTGACCTTCGACTCCCTGGTCGACGCGATCCCGATCAGAGGGGTCACGGACGCACCGCGCATGCTCACCTTCACCGCGGGCGAGCTCAGCATCGACGTGGAGGTGACGAGCGAGGGCCTGATGGGCCAGGTGATGCCACCCCAGCCGGCCGGCATCGAGGTCCTGGGCGGGCCTCAGGTCCTGCACCCCACCACCCTCACGGCCGACGCCATGGGCCGCTTCACCAGCGACGAATCCCCGACCGGCCCCTTCGCGCTACGGTTGCGGGCCGGCGGCGAGGTAGTCGTCACGGAGTGGCTGCGGGCGTGAACGCCGGTGCACGAGGCGGGTGTTGGGGCTGCGGGTGTTGAGGCCAGGGCGCCCGTCCTCGCGCACGATGCCGCACGTGTTGCGGTCTACCAGGTCACCGGCAGCGTCAGCGGTCCCCGGATCATGGTCTTCCGGCGCCAGACGATCTCCTCGGCGGGGACGGCGAGTTGGAGCCTCGGGAGGCGGTCCAGCAGGGTGTCGACGAGGAGTTCGGTCTGGAGGCGGGCCAGCACGGCGCCGGTGCAGTAGTGCGAGCCGTTCCCCAGCGCCAGGTGCGGGTTCGGATCGCGATCGACGTCGATACGGTCCGGGTCCGGGAACACGGCCGGGTCGCGGTTGGCGGCGAGATAGGAGACGTAGACCGGGTCGCCCGCGCTGATGCGCAGCCCGTGCAACTCGACCTCCTCCAGGGCGATCCGGGCCAGGCCGACCGAGGAACGGTGCGGGATGAACCGCAGGAGTTCGTCCAACGCGGCCTCCCTGCACTCGGGTTGGGCACGCAGGCGCTCCAGCAGTTCGGGGCGGGTGAGCATCAGGTACAGCATCTGCCCGCAGTTGTGGGTGACCGCCTCGCCGCCGATCTGCAGCGGGCCCGCCACACCGGACGCCTCCGCCTCGCTGATCTCACCCCGGGCCACAGCGCCGCCCAGCAGCGAGTACACATCGGTGCCGTCGCTCTCGGCGCGGGCGCGGATGGTGTCGGTGATCCACGCGTACATGCCCTGCTTGGCGCGGTCGGCGGCCTCGGCGCCGCCGGACATGGAGATGATCTGCCGCGTCCAGGCGTGCACCTGCTCCCGGTCCTCGTCGGGCACCCCCATGACCTCGCTGACCACGGCGATCGGGAAAGGCTCCAGAACCCGCTCGATCAGGTCGGCCGGCGGCCCGTCCGCCACGACCCCGTCGACCAGGGTGTCGAGCAGCGACTGCGCCCGGGGCCGCAGCCGCTTCATCGCCCCGACCGTGAACGCGCCCGCGATCGCCTTGCGCAGCCGGTTGTGGTCCGGCTGGTCGGCGAACGCCAGTGACCCCGGGCGGGGCTTGAAGTGCGGTGCCATGCGCGTCACTTGACGTGTCGTCACCTCCGCGCGGCCGAACCGCGGATCATTGGTGATCATCTTCACGTCGTCGTAGCGGGTGGCCAGCCACGCCCACCCCTCGCCGTGCGGCAACCGGATCCGGGTCAGCGGCCCCTCGCGCATCAGCTCCGCGAGGACCGGGTCGAACTCCGTCCCGGTCAGGTCGAGCGGGGGCCAGTCCCGGACGGGGGGCGGGGCCTGGCCGGTCAGCGTGGTGGTCTCCTCGGTCATGCGTCCACCCTCGTACGCCCCCGACCGCCTGTCCTGCGGGAGTGCTCCAGCCGGAGGGCCGGAGGGTCGGGCGCTATGCGGATACGGCGTCCACGAGCGTCGTCAGCGCGGAGGCGAGCCGGGCGACCCCCGGGCCGTCGGGCGGACCGCCGGGCTCCGTCATGTAGGTGTCCCGGCGGATCTCCACCATCAGCGCGCCGACCGCCGGCTCCTTGCCGTAGAACTCCAGCGGCACGTAGGTACCGATGAACGGGCTGTCGAGCCCGATCTCCCCGCACTCCGCGAACGCCTCCCGCGCCGCCGACAGCAGAGCGGGCGGGGTGTGGAGGGTGTCGGTGCCCAGGCAGACGGCGGGGCGGGGGTCGGTGCCGTGGAGTTCGTAGGGGAGCGGGGCGGTGGGATAGGAGTGCAGGTCGATGACGACGGCCCGGCCCGTCGCGGCCAGCCGGTCGGCGACTGCCTCCGTCATGGCGCGGGCGTACGGGCGGAAGTAGCGGTCGATCAGCGGCTCGGGGTCGTGGTCGGCGGGCCGTAGGTCGGCGTGGTGGGTGGTGCGGGTGTAGACCGCGCCCATGCCGACGGCGAGCATCTCCTCGCGCTCGTCCGGGAAGCGTTCCGGATCGACGACCAGGCGGGAGAGCCGGTTCACGAACAGCCACGGGGTGACCGCACACGCGCGTGCCGCCTCGGCGGCGATCCGCGCGGTGTGGCTGTCGGTGATGTGGTCCAGCTCGCGCTCCAACGCCGGGTCGTCCAGCAGGATGTCCGCGCGGACGTCGGCCGGTATCTCCCGCGCGGAGTGCGGCACATGGAGGATCACGGGCGAGTCGGCGGCGCCGGGCAGCAGCTCGAAGGACGGCGAGGAGGACGGCCCGGAGGTCGGCGCGGTGGGGGACACAGGCGGCTCCCGGAGGCGTTGTCAGTGGCGTGGTGCAGGATCAAGGTATCCGCAACGACGATCACGGACCGGGGGAGCACCACCATGCCCGTCAGCAACCAGCAGATCACCGAGCACGCCTTCCTGCCCGCGCTGTACCGGGACGACTACTTCCCCGACCACGTCCTGGATCTCGGCAAGGCGATCCTGCTGCGCCTGTGCGAGCGTATCGAGACCGAGCGTCCCGCCGACCTGCCCGCGCTGTACGCGCTCACCGAGGTCGCCACCGAGGAGTTCAACGCGCTCCAGGACGACTTCGAGGCGGCCGACAGCGACATCGAGACCGTGGCGCGCGAGGAGATAGCCGAGGACTTCTGGTTCGTGGCCAACGCGTACGGGTTCGCGGACGCGGACGTGGAGGAGCTGATCGCCGCGCGGGACTGGTGAGCGGCCGGCTGTCGTGGGCGAACGCAGCCGCCCCGGCCGGAGATCCCGGCCGGGGCGGAGTGACTCGGAGAGCCTGCGTCAGCTCAGGGAAGCCAGCGCCTCGTTCCACGTCGTCGACGGGCGCATGACCTTCGCGGCCTTGGCCGGGTCGGGCTGGTAGTAGCCGCCGATCTCGGCCGGGCTGCCCTGCACCGCGCCGAGCTCCTCGATGATCTGCTGCTCGGCGCCCGCGAGGGTCTCGGCGAGCGGGGCGAAGGCCTTCGCCAGGTCCGCGTCGTCGGTCTGCGCGGCCAGCTCCTGGGCCCAGTACAGGGACAGGAAGAAGTGGCTGCCGCGGTTGTCGATGCCGCCGACGCGACGGGTCGGGGACTTGTCCTCGTTGAGGAAGGTCGCCGTCGCGCGGTCGAGGGTGTCCGCGAGGACCTGCGCGCGGGCGTTGCCGGTGAACGTCGCGTACTGCTCCAGGGAGGGGACCAGCGCGAAGAACTCACCGAGGGAGTCCCAGCGCAGGTAGTTCTCCTTGACCAGCTGCTGCACGTGCTTCGGCGCGCTGCCGCCGGCGCCCGTCTCGAAGAGGCCGCCGCCCGCCATCAGCGGGACGACCGACAGCATCTTGGCGCTGGTGCCCAGCTCCAGGATGGGGAAGAGGTCGGTCAGGTAGTCACGCAGCACGTTGCCGGTCACCGAGATCGTGTCCTCGCCGCGGCGGATGCGCTCCACCGACAGCTGGGTCGCCTCGACCGGGGCGAGGATCCGGATGTCCAGGCCCTCGGTGTCGTACTCCGGCAGGTACGCGTTGACCTTGGCGATCAGCTGGGCGTCGTGCGCGCGGGTCTCGTCCAGCCAGAACACCGCCGGGTTGCCGGTGGCGCGGGCGCGCGTGACGGCCAGCTTCACCCAGTCCCGGATCGGGGCGTCCTTGGTCTGGCAGGCGCGGAAGATGTCGCCCTTGGCGACCGACTGCTCCAGGACGACATTGCCGGCCTGGTCGACTAGGCGGACCGCACCGGCCGCCGGGACCTCGAAGGTCTTGTCGTGCGAGCCGTACTCCTCGGCCTTCTGCGCCATCAGACCGACGTTCGGCACCGAGCCCATGGTCGAGGGGTCGTAGGCGCCGTGGGCGCGGCAGTCGTCGAGGACGGCCTGGTAGACGCCGGAGTAGGAGGAGTCCGGGAGCACCGCGAGGGTGTCCGCCTCGGCGCCGTCCGGGCCCCACATGTGGCCGGAGGTGCGGATCATGGCCGGCATCGACGCGTCGACGATGACGTCGGACGGCACGTGCAGGTTGGTGATGCCCTTGTCGGAGTCGACCATCGCGAGCGCGGGGCCCTCGGCGATCTCCGCGTCGAAGGACGCCTTGATCGCGTCGCCCTCGGGCAGCGCGGCCAGGCCCTTGAGGATGCCGCCGAGACCGTCGTTCGGGGAGAGACCGGCAGCGGCGAGCGTGGCGCCGTACTGCTCGAAGGTCTTCGGGAAGAAGGCGCGGACCACGTGACCGAAGATGATCGGGTCGGAGACCTTCATCATCGTGGCCTTGAGGTGCACGGAGAACAGGATGTCCTCGGCCTTGGCACGGGCGATCTGCGCGGTGAGGAACTCACGCAGCTCGGCGACGTGCAGCACGGAGGCGTCGACGACCTCGTCCTTCAGGACGGGTACGGAGTCCCGCAGTACGGTTGTGGTGCCGTCCTCGGCGACCAGCTCGATCTTCAGCGCACCGGGCTCGGCGATCGTCACGGACTTCTCGGTGGAGCGGAAGTCGTTCTCGCCCATGGTGGCGACATTGGTCTTGGAGTCCGCCGACCAGGCGCCCATGCGGTGCGGGTGGGTCTTCGCGTACTTCTTGACCGAGGCGGGGGCACGGCGGTCGGAGTTGCCCTCGCGCAGGACCGGGTTGACCGCGGAGCCCTTGATCTTGTCGTAGCGGGACTGGATGTCCCGCTCCTCGTCGGTCTTCGGGTCGTCCGGGTAGTTCGGCAGCGCGTAACCCTGCCCCTGCAGCTCGGCCACGGCGGCCTTGAGCTGCGGGATGGACGCCGAGATGTTCGGCAGCTTGATGATGTTGGCCTCGGGCGTCTTCGCCAGTTCGCCCAGCTCGTGCAGGGCGTCCGGGATCCGCTGGTCCTCGGTGAGGTACTCCGGGAACACGGCGATGATGCGCCCGGCCAGCGAGATGTCCCGCGTGGTCACGGCGACACCCGCCTGCGAGGCGTACGCCTGGACCACCGGCAGGAAGGAATACGTCGCCAGGGCCGGGGCCTCGTCAGTGTGCGTATAGATGATGGTCGAGTCAGTCACCGGTGCTCCGCTCCACGTCTGCAACATTGCTCGACATCAAGATATCTCCTGATCGGGTCCGGCTCGACAGCGGTCCGCCCCCACCCCGGATTCACGCCATTCCTCGCTCAGAGTCATACGAACCCCGTGCTCGCGCGGTCCAGGAGGTCAGAAGACCTCTCACACCCGATGGCCGGTCCGATCGTCCGGCCGCCCGAGCGAAAGCGGATCATGAGATATCGCACCCGAGTGACAGCCCCGGCGGCGGCCCTCATCGGCACGGCCGCGGCCCTGACCGTGGGTTCCCCCGCCCTCGCGGCCCCGCGCGGGCGGGGCACGGAGGGCGCCGAGACCCTCGGCGACCCGGTCTACCCCACCCTCGGCAACGGCGGCTACCGCGTCCTCGCCTACGACCTCGACCTCACCTACGACCCGACGACCAAGCTCGTCGACGGCACGGTGACGACAGAAATCCGCACGACCGAAGCCCTGACCCGCTTCTCCCTGGACGCCCGGGGCCTCGACATTCGCACGGTCCGCGTCCAGGGCCGCCGGGCCGAATTCGAGCAGGCCGACGAGAAGCTGCGGATCACGCCCGCCAGGCCGCTCCCGGCGAAGGCCCGCGTCACCGTCTGCGTGGAGTACTCCGCCGACCCGGGCCGCGCCGCCGCGCCCACCGGCGGCTGGGTCCTCACCCCCGACGGTTTCGCGGTGTGTGGCCAGCCGAACCTGGCGCACACCGTCTTCCCCTGCAACGACCACCCCACCGACAAGGCCGACTTCACGTTCCGGATCACCGTCCCGAACGGGCTGCGCGGGGTTGCGAACGGTCAACTGGTGCGCACCGAGCGGCTGGACGGCGACCGGACCGCGTTCAGCTACCGCTCGCGTTCGCCGATGGCGACCGAGCTGGTGCAGATAGCGGTCGGCGACTACGTGGTCAAGGAACGGCCGGGCCCGCACGGACTGCCGCTGCGCGACATCGTGCCCACCGCGCGCGCCGCCGCCCTCGAACCGGCGCTCGCGCTGACCCCCGGCCTCGTCGACTGGCTCGAACAGCGCCTGGGCGCCTACCCGTTCGAGACGTACGGACTGCTGCCGTGCAACTCGGACGCCCCGGACGCCTTTGATTTCACGGGACTTGAGACCCAGACCCTCACCCTCTACAAGCCGAACTTCCTGCTCCAGGAGGAGAGCAAGATCGGCTCGCACATGATGCACGAGCTGGTCCACTCCTGGTTCGGCAACAGCGTCAGCCCCGCCACCTGGGCCGATCTCTGGCTGAACGAAGGTCACGCCGACTTCTACGGACTGCTCTACCGTTACGAGCGCGGCTGGACCGACTCCCTCGGCCTGACGACGATGGAAGCCCGCATGAAGGACACCTACGCGCGCGGCGACCAGTGGCGCCACGACTCCGGCCCGGTCGCCGCCCCGAACGCCGTCAACCTCTTCGACAGCCAGCGCTACGTGGGCGGCGTCCTCGTCCTCTACGCGCTCCGTCAACTCATCGGCGAGGACACCTTCAACGCCGTGGAACGCGCCTTCCTCGCCCGATACCGCGACTCCGCCGCGACGACGGAGGACTACATCGCCGTCGCCTCGAAGGTCTCCCGCCAAGACCTGTCCGGCTTCCTGCGGGACTGGCTCTACGGTACGGCGACACCGCGCATGCCCGGCCATCCGGACTGGACGGTGACGCCGGTGAACCCGGCACTCACCGTCCCGCACCGCCGGACTGGCGGGCACCACCACGACAACTCGGCGACGCTCTGAGGGAGTTGACCGGTCAGGGTCGGTCGAGCCGGACTTGATCCGTCAGTCGAGCCGGGTGGAGGGGACTTCGCCCGGTTCGTCCTCCGGGGTGCGCTGTTGCGGTATGGCGACCGCCCCCTGAGGGACCGCCCCTTGTGGGAGCGACCCCTGCTGCAACGCCACCGTCCGCGTGGGCGCCGGAATCCGGATGCCCTCCTGCCGGTACCGCTTGTGCAGGCGCTTGATGAACTCGTGCTTGATGCGGAACTGGTCGCTGAACTCCCCGACGCCCAGGATCACCGTGAAGCCGATCCGGGAGTCGCCGAAGGTGTGGAAGCGGATCGCCGGTTCGTGCTCCGGGAGCGCGCCGGTGATGTCGTTCATGACCTCGGCGATGACCTCCATGGTCACCTCCTCGACATGCTCCAGGTCGCTGTCGTAGCCGACGCCCACCTGGACCAGGATCGTCAACTCCTGCTCGGGACGCATGAAGTTGGTCATGTTCGTCTTGGCGAGCTGGCCGTTCGGTATCACGACAAGGTTGTTGGAGAGCGCCCGTACCGTCGTCTGGCGCCAGTTGATGTCCTCGACGTAACCCTCCTCGCCGCTGCTCAACTTGATGTAGTCGCCGGGCTGTACGGTCTTCGAGGCGAGGATGTGGATGCCCGCGAACAGGTTCGCGAGGGTGTCCTGAAGAGCGAGTGCGACGGCGAGACCGCCGACGCCCAGGGCGGTCAGCATCGGCGCTATCGAGATGCCCAGCGTCTGCAGCATCACCAGGAAGCCGATGGCCAGGACCAGTATCCGGGTGATGTTGACGAAGATCGTGGCCGAACCGGCGACCCCGGAGCGGGAGTTGGTGACCGCCCGCACCAGTCCGGCGATCACCCGGGCCGCCGTCACCGTGACGACGAAGATGAGCAGCACCTGGAGGGACTGGTTGACGTGGTGCTGGACGCTCCCGGTGAGCGGCAGCACCGCCGCGGCGGACGCGGCGCCGGCGATGATCGCCGACCAGGGGATCACGGTCCGTACGGCGTCCACGATCATGTCGTCGCCGCTCCACCGGGTGCGGCTGGCGTGCTTGCCCAGCCAGCGCAGCAGCAGACGCAGCAGGAAGCCCGCCAACAGGCCGGAGATCAGCGCTATTCCGGCGAGTGTGAGGTCGTCCAGGGTCAGCGCGCGGGTCATCGGTCACCGCCGGAGGGGGAAACCACGGCGAAAGGGGCCGCCGAGGGCCGGATGTGAAGAGTCGTCACGTTGCTCCACCTGCTCGAAGTACGGGCATTGCCGGAACTGCCGTCGCGCCGGCCGGAACGATTCCCCGCACCGGCGCGACCGCTCATCCTGCCGTATCCGGACGGGGAGTTCGTACCTCGCCCGGGGCCGTGAGCACGGCTTTCAGACGATTCCCTCGGCGAGTTCGGCGGGGTCGCGGTCGGAGCCGTAGGCGGCCGTGGTGTATCCGGCCACGGACTGAGTCTTCAGTCCGCATGATCGCTACCGTCTGCCAGGCTGTCCCCGTGGAGGGAACGGGAACGGGACGGCGTACAGCTCTGGATCCAGCCGTGTGGACTGGCCACGACGACGTGGTGCGGCAACTGCTGGACGCTGGAGCGGACCCCGACCAGCGCATTGGCGAGCATCAGGAAATGGTTCCCCTGCTGTTTGCCGCAGTCCACGGCAGAACGCGCCTGGTCCGGCTGCTTCTGGAGAACGGGGCCGCTCCTGAAGGTGGTGCGATCCGAAAGAAGCCACCCCGCTGATGATGGCCGTCGCCCAAGGGCACACTGAGATCGTCGAGATGCTGGTCGACGGCGGCGCCGACATGAACCGGCGCCAGGGGGTGCACTGGGACGCGGTCCATGCGTCCGCGGCAGCGGGCCGGCCCGACATCGTCCGGCTTCTGCGGGCAAAGGGGGCCGTGTACTCCCCGTGGCACCTGAAGGCTGCCGAAGAGAGCATGGCGAAGCACCGGAGACTCAGCCAGGTCCCATATTACCAAGACCATTTTCCCCCCGACCGGATGGCGGGTCACAGGGCGACGATCATGTTGCTTCGCGAACTGCTGGGGTTGACCTCGTAGGGTCGTTCGGCCCAAAGCCGCACTCCTCGACGTCACCACCCAGTTGGCATCGGGTGCGGCGGCGGCAGTCCTCTGTCGAGGTGCCCCCGGCAAGGTTGGACCATCCCCAACTCGACAGATATATCTGCGATTTGACCGATGATCAGAAACGCTTGACGTGCGGTGCGGACCGACGGCAGGCTGTCGCGAAGTGATCTACGGGAGGGGTGGTATGACGGGTCCGGTACTCGCCGTCGACCAGGGAACATCCGGCACGAAGGCCCTGGTGATCTGTCCCGAACGCGGCGTGATCGGCACCGGGTTCGTCTCGGTGGGAACCCGCCGGGGACCGGGCGGCCTGGTAGAGGCCGACCCCGAGGAACTGTATGAATCGGTGATCACCGCCGGCCGCCGCGCACTTGCCGAGGCCGACGAACCCGTGACGGCACTCGGCCTCGCCAACCAGGGCGAGACCGTGCTCGCCTGGGACCCCGACACCGGAATGCCGCTCACCGACGCACTCGTCTGGCAGGACCGGCGAGCGGAGAGCGTCTGCGCCGAACTCGCCGAGCACGCCGATGAGTTGCGCCGGCTGACCGGCCTGCCGCTCGACCCGTACTTCGCCGCACCCAAGATGGCCTGGATCCGCCGCCACCTAACCCGCGACGGCATGGTCACCACCAGCGACTCCTGGCTGGTCCACCGCCTCACCGGCACCCACGTCACCGACGCCGCGACCGCGGGCCGCACCCAACTCCTCGACCTCGACAAGGCCACCTGGTCACCCCGAGCCCTCGACCTGTACGGCCTGTCCGGCGAACGCCTGCCGGGTGTCGTCGACTGCGCCGAACTCATCGGTACGACAACGGCGTTCGGAGCGGAGATACCCCTCACCGGCCTCGTCGTGGACCAGCAGGCGGCCCTCCTGGCCCAGCGCATCACCGCACCCGGCGGCGCCAAGTGCACCTACGGCACAGGGGCGTTCCTCCTCGCGCACACCGGCGACACACCCCGGCGCGGTGACTCGGGTCTGGTCAGCTGTGTGGCGTGGCGGCTTGGCGGGCGGACCAGCTACTGCCTCGACGGGCAGGTGTACACCGCCGCGTCCGCCGTACGGTGGCTCACCGACCTCGGCGTCATCACCGGCGCCGCCGACCTGGACCGGGTGGGCGGCGCGGTACCGGACACCGGTGGGGTCACCTTCGTTCCCGCCCTCGCCGGGCTCGCCGCCCCCTGGTGGCGCGGCGACGTGCGCGGCTCGCTCACCGGCCTCGGCCTCGACACCACCTCCGGACACCTGGTGCGCGCCCTCTGCGAGGGCCTGGCCGCGCAGGTCGTGGAACTCGCCGAAGCCGCCGCGACCGACCTCGGCACCCCCCTGGACGTGCTCCGCGTGGATGGCGGCCTGACCCGCTCTGCGCTGCTCATGCAGACGCAGGCCGATCTCCTCCAACGCCCCGTCGAGGTCTCCGCGTTGCCGGATGCGACCGCCCTCGGCGTGGGCGCCCTGGCCCAACTCGGCGCGGAGCCCGGGCTGACGCTCGCCGACGCCCTGCCCGACTGGAAACCCGCCGCCGTCTACGAACCGCGCATCACCCCCGACCACGCGGCCGAACGCCTCGCCGCCTTCCGCACCGAAGTGACGGCACTGCTCGACCGGACCCCCGTATGACAGTCACGGTCAACGGACCGCTGCCACCCGGGAGTTACGATGTGGCGGTGGTCGGGGCGGGAGTCGTCGGCTGCGCCATCGCCCGCGAACTCGCCCGCCACCCGCGTCTGCGCGTGGCCCTCGTCGAGGCACAGGACGACGTCGGCCAGGGCACCTCGAAGGCGAACACCGCGATCCTGCACACCGGCTTCGACGCGGTACCGGGTTCGCTGGAAGCCCGCCTCGTCCGCGAGGGTTCACGCCAACTCACCGCGTACGCCGCCGAGTCGGGCATCGCCGTCGAGCCGGTGGGCGCGCTGCTCGTGGCCTGGGACGAGGAACAGCTCGCCGCGCTACCGCACTTGGCGGAGAAGGCCGTACGGAATGAGTACGGTGACGCTCGTCTCATCGACCGTCCCGAACTGTACGAACGTGAACCGCATCTCGGCCCGGGTGCGCTCGGCGCCCTGCACGTGCCCGGCGAGAGCATCATCTGCCCCTGGACGACGACACTGGCGTACGCGACACAGGCGGTCCACCACGGAGTCGACCTGCACCTCAACTCGCCGGTGAGTGAAGTCAGTTGGCGAGAGGGTGCTCACCTCCTCACCACCGCCCGGGGCGCCCTCCGCGCCCGCTGTCTCGTCAACGCGGCCGGTCTGCACGCCGACACCCTCGACCGGCACCTCGGCCACCACGACTTCACCGTCACCCCGCGCCGGGGCCAGCTGATCGTCTTCGACAAACTCGCCCGCGACCTGCTCCACCACATCCTCCTGCCCGTCCCCACGACACTCGGCAAGGGGGTTCTGGTCACCCCGACCGTCTACGGCAACCTGCTCCTAGGCCCCACCGCCGAGGACCTGGACGACAAGCGCGCGACCGGTTCCACGGCCGAGGGGCTCGCGCTGCTGCGGGAGAAGGGCGCCCGCATCCTCCCCGCGCTGCTCGACGAGGAGACCACCGCCGTTTATGCCGGACTGCGCGCCGCCACCGAACAGGGCGACTACCGCATCGCCGCCCACCCCGAGCAGGCGTACGTCACGGTGGGCGGCATCCGTTCCACCGGTCTGACGGCGTCCATGGCCATCGCCGCGCATGTCACCGGGTTGCTGGCCGATACGGGCCTCGACCTGGGCCCGGTGCGGGACTTTGGACCGGTCCACATGCCGAATCTCGGCGAGGCCCACCCGCGCCCCCATCAGAGCGCCCAACTCGTCGCCGCCGACCCGGAGTACGGCACCCTCGTCTGCCACTGCGAGCGTGTCTCACGCGGCGAGATCCGGGACGCGCTCGCCAGTACGGTGCCACCGCGCAACCTCGACGGACTGCGTCGCCGGACGCGGGCGCGGGCGGGGCGCTGTCAGGGGTTCTACTGCGGGGCGACTGTACGGGAGTTGTTCGAAAGGGCTGAGGCATGATCCATGCGACGCCCAAAGGGGCCGAGGCATGATCCACGCGACGCCCGATGGGGCTGACGCATGATCCACGCGACGCCCGAAGGAGCCCGGCCATGACTCGCCCGGAACGCGAAGTGGACGTCCTGGTGGTCGGCGCCGGACCCGCAGGACTCGCCGCCGCCGCGCGCCTCGCCGCTGCCGGAGTCGCCCGCGTCGAAGTCCTGGACCGGGAG
The DNA here is from genome assembly GCF_045162825.1 of Streptomyces prunicolor. Classification (NCBI taxonomy): domain Bacteria; kingdom Bacillati; phylum Actinomycetota; class Actinomycetes; order Kitasatosporales; family Streptomycetaceae; genus Streptomyces; species Streptomyces prunicolor. The sequence continues at coordinate 9,755,339 of NZ_CP108676.1, forward strand.
CTGCAGGCCGGGGGAGTGCCCCGGCACTGCCACCACGGCGGCTTCGGCACCTGGACGCATCCGCTCACCGGGCCCGCGTACGCCCGCCTGGTGCTCGCCGCCGCCATGCGGGCCGGTGCCGTCGTCCGTACCGGGATCACCGCCCTCGACTGGGCGGGGCCGTTGGCCCTGGACACCGTGGGACCGCAAGGCCCGGAGACCATCCACGCGGCAGCCGTCGTCCTCGCCACGGGTGCCCGCGAACGGCCGCGCGCGGCCCGGCTGGTGCCGGGGAGCCGCCCCGATGGGGTGTACACCACAGGGGAGTTGCAGCAGGCGGTGCATCTCCACGGGCAGCGGATCGGCACCCGTGCCGTCGTGGTCGGTGCCGAGGGCGTCTCCTACGCCGCCGCCGACACCGTGCGGGCGGCCGGAGCCCAGGTCGTCGCCATGGTCACCGAGTTGGACCGTTCCCAGACGACCATCGCCCGCACCCACAACTCCCGCCTCCGCCACCGCATCCCCCTCCTCACCGACACCACGGTCACCGAACTCATCGGCCACGGGCGGCTGTCCGGCGTCCGCGTCCGGCACCGGGACGGCCGTACCGTCCAATTGGCCTGCGACACCGTCGTGTTCACCGGTGACTTCGTGCCCGACCATGAACTCGCCCGGCGGGGGCGCCTCGACCTGGACCCCGGCACCCGGGGCCCCGCCGTCGACGGGGCCCTGCACACCTCACGGCCCGGTGTGTTCGCGGCGGGTAGTCTCCTGCACCCCGTCGAGAGCGCGGCCACCGCCACCCGCGAGGGGATCCGGGTCGCCGCCGCCGTTCTGGAGAGCCTCGCCGGTGCCGAATGGCCCCGCCACACCGTGCCGTTGCTCGTCGAGCCGCCCCTGCGCTGGATCGCCCCGAACCGGGTCTTCCCGGGCGACGACCACCCGTACGTCCTGCGCACCTCGGCCCTGGTGAACCGGCCGGTCCTGCAAGTCGTCCAGGACGGGCGGCTGTTGCACAAGGAGTGGCTGGGGACAGTCGTACCGAACCGCACGCTGACCCTGACGGCGGACTGGACCCGGCTCGTCGACGTGACGGGCGGGCCGGTGCGGGTGACGCTCACCGAGCGCTGAAGTTCGGACAGCCGGGCGGTGAACTTGCCGCAATGGGTGGCTACTTCGCGCATTCCCTGTTTGTCGGGGCCCGCCGTGTCCCGATACGACGATGACCGACGCAACCGCGACAACGACCGTCCCGGCCGTTCAGGTGCGCGACCGGGCCACCTGGGCGGAGCTCTTCTTCGATCTGGTCCTCGCGTTCGGCGTGGGCCAGATCGCGCACCTGCTCGCCGGACACGCCACCTGGCCCGTGCTGGGACAGTGCCTGCTCGTGCTCGTCCCGCTGTGGTGGGCCTGGGTGGACGTCGTCATGGCGATGAACGCCGTGCACGAGACCAGTCTCCAGCGCGTGTTCCTGATGCTGACCGCACTCGCCGTCTACGGCATGGCGGTTGCCGCGCCACAGGCGCTCGACAACCGGGAGCAGGCCCTGCTGTACGCGGGCAGCTACCTTGCCCTGCGTCTGCTCATCGGCGAGGCCATCCGCAGAGAGTGCGCGCTCTACACCATCCACCCCTACCGCGCCGGACTCGCCTTCGCCCTCGTGCTGTTCGGCGCCGCGACCCTCCCCGCCCCCTGGCGCGAGGTGTGCTGGGCGGTCGCCGTGGTCGCCGAACTGGCGGCGCCTGTGCTCCTCAGCGGCCATCTGCGGCGACTGGCCTTCGGTGTCAACCATCTCCCGGAAAGATTCGGCCTGTTCATCATCATCGCGCTCGGCGAGAACATCTTCTCCGTCGGCGCCGGAGTCGCCAAAGGACCGCTCGACCCGGTCAGCCTGACCGCGCTTGTCCTCGCCTTCCTCATCGGTTGCGCCCTGTGGTGGCTCTACTTCCACCTCGTCGCCTCGGCCGTCGCCCACGCCCTGCGCACCCACCCCACCCCCGCGATCGTCGTCCGGGACGTGCTCAGCTACGGCCATCTCGTCCTGGTCGCCGGGCTGTTGCTGGTCTCCGTCGGCGCCGTACGCACCGTCCACGACCCGCTGCGCGTCCCGCACTCCGGCACTGCCGGACTGCTGCCGGTCGGCGCCGCCCTGATCCTGCTGACGTTCTGCTACACGCGCCGCCGGATGTTCGGCGCCGCGTCCGCCACCCGCTTCTACTGCGGCCTCGTGCTGCTGGCCGCCGCCGCGGTCGCACCCCTCCTGCCGGCCCTCGCGGTACTGGCCTCCACCGCCCTGCTGCTCCTGCTGGTCAACGCCGTGGAGCACTGGCTGATCAGCTCCGGCCGCAGCGTGCCGCTGGTGCTGCGCGCACGCGCTTTCGGCGCGACCTGACGTAGTGCGGGGACGGACCTCGGGCAGTGCCGGGGTCCTCCTCGCCGCGCGCGCGACGGTCCTTGGACCGCTCCTACGGTCACCGCATGCACCTTTCCCGCTCGGAAGAGGAGGTGGCGTGATGCCCTCCCGCAACAGCGCCTTACCGGCCTTGCTGTCACTCTCACTGGGCTACTTCAGCCTGGGGACGATCTCGCTGGCGGTCGTCGGCCTGAACGGTCCGATCGGGGACGATCTGCACGTCGAACCCGCCTCGGTGGGCATACTCGTCACCGTCTTCGCGCTGACCTTCGCGGTCTTCGCGCCCTCGGCCCCCATCCTGCTGCGCCGCTGGAACCGCAAGCGTGTCCTCCTCGTCGGCATCGGGCTGCTCACCGTCGGTGCCGCGCTCGGGGCCGTGGCGCCCAACTACGGCTTCCTGACGGCCACTCGGGTCCTCGCCGCGATGGGCGCCGCCGTCTTCGGCCCCGGCGCCTCGGCGGCCGGTGCGCTCATCGTCCCGACGGAGCGCCGACAGCGGGCCCTGGCCACCGTCTTCGGCGGGATGACGGCCGCCGCCGTGCTCGGTGTGCCGCTGGCGTCCTTCCTCGGCGGCAGCCTCGGCTGGCGTCCGGCCCTCCTCGGTGTGGCCGTGCTCTCCGCGATCGCCTTCGTGACGGTGTTCGTGTTCGTCCCCGAGATCCCGGCCGGCGAACCGCCCACCGTGCAGGCCTACCGGGGCGCGCTGCGCACCCCCGCCACCGTGGCCACCGTCTCGACGACCCTCCTGTTCATGGCCGCCCAGTTCACCGTCTACGGCATCGCGGGCGCCTATCTCAAGGACCGCTTCGACGCGTCGTCCGGGCTGATCTCGGTGACCCTGCTCGCCTTCGGTGTGATCGGTGTCGCGGGCAACGCGTCCGCGCCGAGGATCGCCGAACGGCTGGGCGGCGAACGGACGGTGGGCCTCGCCGTCATCGGACTCGCCCTGGGCTTCGCCCTGTTGCTGGTCGCCCCGCACTCCACCGCCGGGCTCGTGTTCTTCGCGTTCTGGGCCTTCTTCAGCCAGCTCTACCAGGCCCCGCAGCAGGCCCGACTGGTCGAACTGGTGCCGCTGCAACCGGGGTTGATCCTCGCCCTGAACGCCGCCGCGCTCTACCTCGGGATGAGCCTCGGCAGCTTCATCGGCAGCTCGCTGCTGCCGGGCGTGGGCGCGGGCCCCATCCCGGCCGCGGCCCTGGGCGTCCTCGTCCTCGCCGCGCTGGCCCATCTGCTGTCCGTCCGGCAGGCGTCGGCGGCCAAGGTCGCCGAGCAGTCCGCCACACCTGTACACATCAGTTAGCCAAGGAGAACTCATGAGCAGCCACCAGGTGCACTTCGTGCGCGACTACCTGGAGACCGTCTGGAACCAGGGGCAGACCGACCTGGCCGACAAGTACCTGGCCGCGGACCTCATCCAGCACAACCCGAACCTGCCCGACGGGCGCAAGCCGCTGGTCGAGTTCATCGAGGGCTTCCGCAAGCAGCTCCCCGAGGCACGGTTCGAGATCAAGCGCGCGGCGGGCTCGGGGGACCTGGTCTTCGTGCACACCCACTTCCGCGCCACCTCGACGGACCGGGGCTCGGCCGTCGTGGAGATCTTCCGGCTCGAGAACGACCTGATCGCCGAGCACTGGGACGTCCGCGACGAGATCCCGGAGACCACGGTCAGCGGACACGACGTCGTCTGACGCCGGCCCACCTCAACTCCTGCCGCCCAGAAGGCTCCTGGCCTCCTGGGCGGCAGTTTTTTCACGAGACGAGTTCTTCGCGAGACAAAGGAGACAGCAGTGACAAGACAGCCCCCCGACCGACGCCCGGCCGCCGGACTCACCCGGCGCGGACTCCTCGGTACCGCCACCGCCGCAGGGATCGCCGCGGCCGTAGTCCCCACCCGAGCCCTGGCCGCAGACAGCACGGTCACGGACACCACCACCCCCGCCGCGGTCACCGTCGGCGCCTCGGACGCCCGCTATCTCGACCTCACATCCCGCGGCTACAACGCGAGATTCGTCGCCGCCCCCGACTCGATACGCCTCGTCCACACCACCGCGCAGGTGGTGTCCGTCGTCCAGGAGGCGGTCGACGCCGGCAAGCGCATCGGCGTACGCGGCGGCGGCCACTGCCTGGACTCACTGGTCGACGACCCCGACGTACGGATACTCGTCGACATGTCAGAGATGGACGCGGTCCGCCACGACCCCGCCCGCCGCGCCTTCCTCGTCGAGGGCGGCGCCACCCTCGGCCACGTCTACCGCACCCTGTACCTGGAGTGGGGCGTGTCCCTGCCCGGTGGGACCTGCCCGACCGTCGGGGTCGGCGGACACGTCACCGGCGGCGGTTACGGCGCGATGTGCCGCCAGTACGGCGCCGTCGTCGACCATCTCTACGCCGTCGAGGTCGTCGTGGTCGACGCCTCCGGCACCGCCCGTGCCGTGGTCGCCACCCGCGAGGCCGACGACCCGCACCGCGACCTGTGGTGGGCCCATACAGGCGGCGGCGGAGGCACCTTCGGCATCGTCACCCGCTACTGGTTCCGCGCCCCCGACGCCACCGGCACCGACCCCTCCACCCTGCTGCCCCGGCCGCCCAAGACCCTGCTGAAGTCGACGGTCGCCATCAAGTGGACCGACCTCACGGAAGCCGCCTTCACCGCGCTGATCGCGAACCACGGCGCCTGGCACGCCCGCAACAGCGTCGCCGGCTCCTCCTACGACAGCCTCCACAGCGTCCTCATCCTCTACAACCGCGTCCAGGGCAGCCTCGTCCTCAACACCCAGATAGACGGCACCCGTTCGGACGCCTCGGCCCTCCTCGACGCCTACGTCGCCGCGGTCACCGGCGGCATCGGCGTGCCGTACACCGACGCCCGCTCCTCCTGGCCCTGGCTGAAGACGACCCTCAAGGACCCCTACGACACCGGCCTTTACAACCGCACGAAGTCCAAGGGCGCCTATCTGCGCCAGGGTTGGTCCGCCACCCAGGCCAAGACGCTCTACGGCTACCTCTCCGACGCCACCTACGACGGGCACGCAGGCATCCTGCTCTACTCCTACGGCGGCAAGGTCAACACCGTGTCGCCCACAGCCACCGCGCTCGCCCAGCGGGACTCGGTCCTCAAGGCCAACTTCACGACGTACTGGCCGGATCCGGCACAGGACGACCGGCACGTCGCCTGGATGCGCGCCCTGTACCGCGACCTGTACGCGGACACCGGCGGGGTGCCGGTGCCGAACGACACCAACGACGGGTCGTACATCAACTACCCCGACACCGACCTCACCGACCCGGCCTGGAACACCTCCGACGTGCCCTGGCAGACCCTGTACTTCAAGGGGAACCTCACCAAGTTGCAGCGGGTGAAGGCCATTTGGGACCCGGGCAACGTGTTCCACCACAAGCTGTCCGTCACCGCGAGCTAGCACCCGCACACCACGAAGCCCCCGCCTCGCGTGCACGAGGCGGGGGCTCGGTGTTGCCCAGCGCGGGGTCAGACCAGGTCGGCCGGGAAGCTCACCCCGGTCAGCGACTCGCTCAGTGCGCGCAGCCGGGCGCGGTCGCGCTCGTCGTAGGCCTGGGCACCCGCGCGGGACCGCTGGGTGCGGTTGAAGTAGGCGCCCGTGACGGTGTCGAGGGCCGGGTCGGTGATCATGCGCAGGGTGCTGTGCACGCCCTCCTCGACCGTGGACTGCGGGGTGAAGAGGTTCACGACCATCTTGGTCGGCATGTACGACGCCGGGTGCAGGGCGTTGGCCGTCACGCCGGTGCCGCGCAGCCGCTCGGCCAGGTCGAAGGTGAGGCTGATCTGGGCGAGCTTGGCCTGGCAGTACGCCTGCACCCCGTCCCAGTTCCGCTCCAGCATCACGTCACGGAAGTCGATCGGCGCCTGGCCCGCGGAGCTGACGTTGATGATGCGGGCCGGGGCCGAGCGCACCAGGAGTGGCGCGAGCCGGCAGCTGAGCATGTAGGCCGCCAAGTAGTCGACCTGGAAGGTGAGTTCCAGGCCGTCCTGGCTCTCCTGGCGGGCCAGTTCGACGCCGATGCCGGCGTTGTTCACCAGCGCGTCGAGCCGGTCGTGCGTGGAGAGGATCCGGTCGCCGAGCTTGCGGATGTCCTCCAGCGAGGAGAAGTCGGCCAGCTCGTAGCTGAGCCTGTCGTTGCCGGTGGACGCGCGCAGTTCGGACAGCTGCTCCTCGCCCTTGGTCGCACTGCGGCCGTGCAGGATCAACGACGCCCCCTGCGCGGCGAGTTCACGGGCCAGCTCACGGCCCATGCCGTCGGTGGCGCCGGTGAGGAGGATGGTCTGGTCGGGGACGGGCCTCATGGTGGGGGACTCTCCTGTCAGGCGTACGTGGCCAGTTCGTCGGTGGGCTGATCGGTGTATCCCTGGCTGACCTCCAGCACGATGCCGTCCGGGTCGGACACCCACACCGTCTTCCAGCCGGGGATGAACTCGTCGAAGGTCAACGGGCCGAGCAGCGGCTCCAGTTCGCCTCCGGCGGCGGCGAGGAACGCGTCCACGTCGTCGACCTGGAAGGCGAGATGGCGTGCCGTGCCGGGGTTGGCCGGGCCGTCCTTCGCCGTGGTGAACAGGGCGTCCGCGTCGGTCGCGAACAGCTCCAGATAGACCGGGCCATTGCGCAGGAACACCACGCGGACCCCGTCGGCCTCCACCACCCGGGCCCGGGCGAACCCGAAGTGCCGGGTGTAGAAGTCCTCTGTGGCCTTCTGGTCACGGCAGTTGAGGCCGACGTGCGACCAGCGCAGGCCGGCCGGGGCAGCGGTCGTCATCGCGCTCACGTCCCGGTGACCGCGGCGAACGGCACGCTGTCGTGGAAGTTCGCGAAGTAGGTGATGAGGCCGCCGGTGACGCGGAAGTAGTTGCACACCTTGGCCTCGACGGTGATGCCGTCGTGAGTGCGGCCGGTGATGTCGGAGACCACCGCGGCCTGTTCGCCGTCCACGACCACGTGCCGGGGGACGTTGGCGAAGGAGGCGTACATCTCCGGGAAGCCCTTCATCATCTCCCGGAGCGTCTCGCGGCCCTCGACATGTCCGGCCAGCTGCTCGTCCATGGTCTGGTCGGCCGCGAACAGGTCGCACCAGGCGTCCCACTCGCCGGAGTTGGCCAGCCGGTAGTACGCGTCGACCACTTCTCGGGTGTCCATGCGCCCGTCCTTTCTGTGGCTGTCTGAGGTGCGGGAGTGATGATCAGGGGAGCGGGACGCCTACCTGGCGCATCAGACCGGCGGTGTCGGCCTGCACCCAGCGCTCGACGACCTTGCCGTCCTCCAGCCGGTAGACCTCAAGGCTGGTCCAGGAGACCTCCCTGCCGGTCGGCTCCTGGCCGAAGAACGGGGCGATGTGCTTGCCGTGGAAGGTGATGTGCATGATCACCTTGTCGGGCGAGGCCGGGTACAGGGCGTCGAGGCCCACGGAGAAGTCGAGCCCGTCGTACGCGCCCTGGATGATCCCCTTCAGCTCCTCCAGGCTCTCGCAGCTCCACGCCGGGTTGTTGTCGTGGAAGGTCGGCCCGAACAGGTCGTCGAGGTCGTCCAGGCGGCGCTGGTTGACGGCGTCGCTGACCTGCTGGACGACGGCCAGGTTCAGGGCGTCCGAGGAGATCTGCTCGCGCAGGCCGAGCATGTCGTCCTGCGCCCAGCGCTCCACGAACAGGCCGCCCTGGACCCGCCAGATCTCGGTGGTGGACCACTCCACCTTGCGGCCCGTGGCCGGGAGGCCGAGCAGTGGCGCGAGATGCGTGCCGGTCAGCTTGACCCGGGTCAGGACCCGGTCCTCGCCTAGCGCCGACAGCTCGTCCAACTCGCCTTTCAGGTCAAGGGAGTTGTACGCCCCGCGGAGTGCCTCCAGGTAGGAGTCGATACCGGTGATGTCGAACCCGGGGTGGTGGTCGGTGAAATCGGCGGCGATGACCCGGGGGATCTCCGCCAGGTCACCGGAGTTGAACGCGTCGAGGAAGCGCCGGTACAGCGCCAGGTTCTCCTGCTGGGTCTGGTCAAGGTCGGACATGGTGCATCCCCTAGCTCAAGTGGACGTCGGACAGGGACGGTTGGGAGAGAGACGGCACGGACTCCGAAGGAGCGGACCGGGACGGGACGGCGGCCTCGCGGACGAACGCCGCCGCACGCTCGCCGATCATCACGGCCGGCGCGTGCGTGTTGCCCGCGGTGATCGACGGCATCACCGACGCGTCCGCGATCCGCAGCCCCGCGATGCCGTGCACGCGCAGCTCCGGGTCCGTGACGGCGTCCGCGCCCGTGCCCATCCGGCAGGTGCCGGCCGGGTGCCACAGGGTGGTCGCGTTCGCGGCGACGTACCCGCGCAGCTCCTCGGGACCGGTGATGTCCTTGCCCGGGCCCAACTCGTCGCCGCGGAACGGGTCGAAGGCCCGGGTGGCCGCCAACTCGCGGGCCAGTTGCACCCCGTGCACGAGAACGTCGAGGTCGGCCGTGGAGGTGAGGTAACCGGCGCTGACGACGGCGTTGGACTCCGGGCTGGCGTCGCGCAGCCGTATCCGGCCCCGGCTCTGCGGGCGCAGCGCGATCGGCGCGAAGGTGAAGCCGGGTCCCTCCCACTGGTCGGCGGGGGCGTCGGTCGGCAGGAACTTGATGGGGCCGAAGGTGAACTGCAGGTCGGGGGAGTCCTCCGGGCCCGCCTCGCGGGTGTGGGTGAACAGCCCCGCCTCGGACAGCAGTGCCCCGTCCGGGTGCTCCTGGAGTGACTGGTAGCAGATCGGCACGAACAGGTGGTCCTGGAGTCCGACGCCGACGCCCGGCAGATCCTGGACGCAGCGGATGCCGTGCTCCCGCAGGTGCGCGGCCGGGCCGATCCCGGACAGCATGAGCAGCTTCGGCGTCTCGAACGCCCCGGCGGACACGATGACTTCGCCCTCGGCGCGCAACTGCCGCCGTTCGCCGTCCTGGACGTACTCGATGCCCGTGACCCGTGTCCCGTCCAGCAGCAGCCGGGTGACCAGGGTGTCGGTGAGTACGGTCAGGTTGGAGCGGTCCAAGGCCGGCCGGAGATAGGCGTCGGCGGTGCTGCACCGGTGGCCCGCGTCGTCGCGGAACGTCTGGTACAGGAAGCCGAAGCCCTCCTGCCGGGCGCCGTTGTAGTCGCCGTCGGTGTCCGTGGCGTAGCCGAGTTCACCGGCGCCTTCCACGAACGCCCGGGCGATCGGGGCGGGTCGGTCGAGCTGCCGGACCCGGACGGGACCGCCCGCGCCGCGGAACGCGTCGGCGCCGCCCGAGTAGTCCTCGGCCTTACGGAAGAACGGCAGGACGTCGTCGTAGGACCAGCCGGTGGCGCCCTCGGCGACCCAGCGGGTGTAGTCGTGACGGCTGCCGCGCACCCACATCAGGGCGTTGACGGAACTGCAGCCGCCGACGACCTTGCCACGGGCCACGGGGACACGGCGGCCCTCCATGCCCGCCTCGGACTCGGTGACGTAGCCCCAGTCGATCTCGCTCCGCCACTCGGCGGTGAGCAGCGAGAGGACCGAGGCCGCGTCGGCCCGGTGTATCTCGGGGCGCTCGTCCCAGCCGCCCGCTTCCAGCAGGACCACGCTCACGGACGGGTCCTCGCTCAGCCGGGCCGCGACCGCACAGCCGGCCGAGCCGGCGCCGACGACGATGTAATCGGCCCCGAGGGGCACCGACTTCGACGGCATGACAGCCTCCAAAAGGTGTCGGGGATCAGATGGCGGCCGGCTCGCCGACCCGGTAGTCGACGATCAGCGGACGGGCACCCGGCGTGGAACGTTCCAACTGCCATTTCTGGTTGATCCGGAAGGACGAGACGGTGCCGTCCGCGGTCGACTTGGCGGTCCACACCACCGTGACGTCGAGGTCGATACGGGTGCCGTCCTCCTGCTGGGTGACCTTCTCGACGGTGTGGCTCTGGTCGGTGTAGGCCTCGCCGACGGCCGTGTACCAGTCGAGGAAGTCCGCGTGGCTGTGCAGGGTCCGCTCCGGGAAGGCCATCACCAGGCCCTTGTCGGTGACGAAGGGCAGCAGCTCCTCGACCGGCGCGTGCTCGCTCAGCAGGTCGTACCAGCGCTGCACGAACGCGGCGATCTCCCGGTCGGAGCCGGTCTGTTCGCTCGGCATGAAAGTCTCCGCTCATCGGGGTTCCGCTCCCGGGGGCCGGAAGCGACACACGTCCGATGACCCCACAACCGCGCCCGCCCCGGCCGCTCGCGCACGGGGACCGGTCGCACTGTGCGAAGTCGCCGCGAGAGCTGCGGCAACTCCCGCTGAAAGCGCCCGAGTTCACCGGTCGAAGATCGATGGCCAGGACATGCCGTAGTGCGTTCGGCCACTTGAGGATGTGCCGCGACCCGGGCCCCGGCGCCGACCGGCGCGAACTCCGCCGACGTACACAGGAATCCGCCAGTCGGCACCGTCCCGCAGAACGGGAGGAACCCCATGAGCAAGCGCATTCTGGTCGTCCTGTCCGAATACGGTTACTGGGGTGAGGAGTTGATCGGCCCCCTGGAGACCTTCGACCAGGCCGGCTACCATCTCACCTTCGCCACCGCGACCGGCAAGCGCCCGCACGCGCTGCCGCCGAGCATGGACCCCGAGTACGTCGACCCGCCGCTCGGCCGGTCCGTCACCACGCCCGAGATCGCGGACAAGGTGCGGAAGGTCGAGGCCTCGGACCGGCTCGACAACCCCCTTGGCCTGTCCTCCTGGCTGCCCGACCGGCCCTACCGGTCAAAGCCGTACTTCCTGCGCGACTGGGAGGCCTACAACACCCGCCTGGAGCAGGTGCGTTCACAGATCGCCGACCGCTACGACGCGCTGCTGATCGTCGGCGGCAGCGGACCGATCGTCGACCTCGCCAACAACTGGCGCGTCCACGACCTGATCCTCGCCTTCCACGCACTGGACCGGCCGATCGCCGCCGAGTGCTACGGCGTCGCCTGCCTCGCCTTCGCCCGCGACCAGGAGACCCGCGTCTCCCTGATCCGCGGCAAGCACGTCACCGGCCACTGCATCGAGTACGACTACAAGGACGGCACCGGATTCCTCGGCACCGACTTCGTGATGGGGCCGCCTCCGTACCCGCTGGAGTACATCCTGCGCGACGCCACCGCACCCGGTGGCGCGTACCACGGGAACTTCGGCAAGACGACCTCCGTCATCGTCGACTACCCGTTCATCACGGGCCGTTCGACGCCCGACTCCTACCTGACCGGACAGAAGACCGTCGAGGTCCTCGAAGAGGGCCTGCGGCAGTGGGGGTTCACGGCGACCGCCTGAGGCCGCCCGACGCCCTTTGCTCCGACGAGAGGTGAGCACGATGGACAGCAGGCCCGCGCGGATCGCGCTGCTCGAACAACTGCAGGCCGAAGGGGTCCGGTTCATGTTCGGCAACCCCGGCACGGTCGAGCAGGGGTTCCTCGACGAACTGCGCTCCTTCCCCTCGATCCAGTACATCCTGGCCCTCCAGGAGTGCACGGCCGTCGGCATGGCGGACGGCTACGCACGCGCCACCCGCACCCCGGCGGTCCTGCAACTCCACTCCGGAGTCGGGCTCGGCAACGGCATCGGCATGCTCTACCAGGCGATGCGCGGCCACGCCCCGATCGTCACCCTGGTCGGCGAGTCCGGGCTGCGCTACGACAGCATGGACGCGCAGATGGCCGCCGACCTGGTCGGCATGGCGAAGCCGGTGACCAAGTGGGCCACCCGCGTGGTCGATCCCGACTCCACGCTCCGGGTGCTGCGCCGCGCCTTCAAGGTCGCCGCGACCCCGCCGTACGGTCCGGTACTGGTCGTGCTGCCCGCCGACGTGATGGACCACGAGACCGCCGAACCGGTGGCGCCCGTGTCCTACCCGGAGACGCGCAGCCTGCCGACCCCGGACACTGTGGCGAAGGCCGCGGCCCTGCTCGCCGACGCCCGCAAACCGCTCGTCATCGCCGGTGACGGGGTCCACTTCGCGGGCGCCCAGGCCGAGTTGGGGCGACTGGCCGAGGTGTGGGGCGCCGACGTGTACGGCGCGGACTGGGCCGAGGTCAACCTGTCCGTCGAACACCCCGCCTACGCGGGCCAGTTGGGCCACATGTTCGGCGAGCAGAGCCGGAAGATCACCGGTGCCGCCGACGGTGTCCTCATCGTGGGCACCTACGCGCTGCCCGAGGTGTACCCGGCGCTCGACGGCGTCTTCGGGGCGGGCGTCCCGGTCGTGCACATCGACCTGGACTCCGGCGCGATCGCCAAGAACCACCCCGTCGACCTCGGCATTGTCGCCGACCCCAAGGCCACCCTGCGTCTCCTCGCGGACGCGCTGGGCCGGGAGATGGGCCTCGGGCGGCGGACCGCGGCGGCCGAGCGGCTGCGCCGGCACGCCGCGCAGCGCTCGGCCGCGCTCGCCAAGGCCGACGAACGGGCCGAGGCCGCCGCCGAGGCCGCGGATTTGCCCACCATCGCCCTCGCCAAGGAGTTCGCCCGCCGGCTGCCGTCGGACGCGATCCTCTTCGACGAGGCGCTGACGGCGTCCCCGGCGCTCTTCCGCCGGCTCCCGGCGACCGTGCCGGGCCAGTGGATGCAGACCCGCGGCGGCTCCCTCGGCGTTGGTATCCCCGGCGCGCTGGGCGCCCAACTCGCCCACCCCGACCGCACGGTGGTCGGTTTCACCGGCGACGGCGGCAGCATGTACACCTTCCAGGCACTGTGGACGGCGGCCCGCTACGGCCTCCCCACCAAGTTCGTCATCTGCAACAACGGCAGCTACAAGCTCCTTGAGGACAACATCGAGGAGTACTGGCGGGAGCAGCGCATCCCCGCCCACGAACAGCCCGAGATCTTCGACCTGAGCAGCCCGGCCGTCGACTTCGTCTCCCTCGCCGGCTCGCTCGGCGTGGCCGCCGTCCGGGTCGAGAAGCCCAGGCAGGCGGAGGAGGCGGTCGCGCAGGCGCTCGCGCACCGCGGGCCGTTCCTCATCGACCTGGTCACCGCGAAGGGGAAGGGGTAGCCGCCGTGCGACTCTCCGGTCACAAGATCGCTGTCCTGATGGAGAGCGACTTCTACGAGCCCGAGATCCTCTACTACCGCTACCGCTTCCCCGAGGAGGGAGCCGAGGTCCACTTCCTGTCCCGGCTGTGGGGCAACGAGCAGATGACCTTCCAGGGCCATGAGCACCGCATGCCCTTCGAGGTCACCGAGTCCTTCGAGGACCTCGACGAGTTCGCGCTGAAGGAGTACTCGGCGGTGATCGTCCCCTCCGGGATGGTCGCCGACCGGCTGCGCTTCACCGAGGACCCCCAACTGCTGCCGCCCGCCAGCCAGTTCCTGCGCCGCGCGTTCGCCGACCCGGCGATCCTCAAGGGCATCATCTGCCACGGCATGTGGCTCGCCGCGCCGGTGCAGGGCCTGATGCAGGGCAGGCGCGCGGTGGTGCACAACAACCTGCTGGGCGATCTGCGGAACATGGGCGGTGAGTACGTCGACCAGGACGTCGTCATCCACGACGACCTGGTCACCGGCCGCACCGGCAACCACTGCCACCTCTTCGCACGGACCATCATCGACCTGCTCGCAGCCCGGACGCCGGCCCCGACCGGGCTGCGCTGACGGGATCCGAGCGGGGAGGAGTCGACCATGACACCGGTGACCGGGCGCATCCCCGTCCTCGACGTCCAACCACGTGTGCGGAACGGGGAGTTGCCCGCCAAGGCCGTGACGGGGGAACACCTCGACATCACGGCCGTCGTCTTCCGCGAGGGCCACGGCGCCGTCGCCGCGGACGTCGTCCTGCACGACCCCGCGGGGCGGCCCGCCCACCGGGTCCCGATGGTCCTCGTCGACGAGGACGCCGACCGCTGGCAGGCGACCGTGGTCCCCGACACGGAGGGTCTTTGGACCTTCCGCGTCGAGGCCTGGGCCGACCCGTTGGAGAGCTGGCGGCACGACGCCACGCTGAAGACAGAGGCGGACGTCGACACCGAACTCACCCTCGCCGAGGGCGCGTTGCTGCACCAACGGGCGGCGCTCGGTATCACCTCATCGGACCGCCGGGAGGCGGTCTCCGCGGCCGTGGCCGCGCTCCGCGACACCCTGGGCTCCCCTCCGGCCCGGCTGTCCGCCGTCACCACCCCCCGGGTGACGGCCGCCCTGGGGCGCTACGCGCTGCGTGACCTCGTCACCGCCTCCCGGCCCCTGCCCCTGCGAGTGGAGCGGCGACGCGCCCTCGTCGGCTCCTGGTACGAGCTGTTCCCGCGCTCGGAGGGAGCGGTGGTCCAGGCGGGCGGCCGCCCGGTCGGCGGCACACTGCGGAGTGCCGCCGAGCGGCTGCCCGCCGTCGCCGCGATGGGCTTTGACGTCGTCTACCTCCCACCCGTCCACCCGATCGGCACCACCCACCGCAAGGGCGCGAACAACACCCTCCACGCGGGCCCCGACGACGTCGGCTCGCCCTGGGCCATCGGCTCCCGGCACGGCGGTCACGACGCGATCCACCCCGACCTCGGCACCGAGGACGACTTCCGCTACTTCGTCTCCACAGCAAGGGAGTTGGGCCTCGAAGTCGCCCTGGACCTCGCCCTCCAGTGCTCCCCGGACCACCCCTGGCTCACCGAGCACCCCGAGTGGTTCCACCACCGCGCCGACGGCTCCATCGCCTACGCCGAGAACCCGCCCAAGACGTACGAGGACATCCACCAACTCGACTTCGACGGAGACCCCGAGGGCCTGTACGCCGAGGCACTGCGGATCGTGCGGCACTGGATGGACCTGGGCGTGCGGATCTTCCGGGTGGACAACCCGCACACCAAACCGGTGCAGTTCTGGGAGTGGTTGATCGCCGAGGTCAACGCCACCGACCCCGATGTGCTGTTCCTGGCCGAGGCGTTCACCCGGCGCGCGATGGTGCACGCGCTGGCGCAGGCCGGTTTCCAGCAGTCGTACACCTACTTCACCTGGAAGAACACCAAGGAGGAGCTGACCGCCTACCTGCCCGAACTCGCTCAGGACAGCGCGGACTTCCTGCGCCCCAACCTGTTCGTGAACACCCCCGACATCCTGCACGCCTACCTCCAGCACGGCGGCAGACCCGCCTTCGAGGTCCGCGCCGTGCTCGCCGCGACCGCCGCCCCGAGCTGGGGCGTCTACGCCGGCTACGAGCTGTGCGAGAACACCCCGCCGGCGGAGGGCACCGAGGACTACCTCGCCTCGGAGAAGTACCAACTCAGGCCCCGGGACTGGGTACTTGCGGAGGCCGAGGGCCGCACCATCACCCCGCTGATCACCCTGCTCAACCGGCTCCGCCGACTGCACCCGGCCCTCCAGGAGTTGCGCAACCTGCGCCTCCAGAGCACGGACAACGACCAGATCCTCGCCTACACCAAACACGTCGAACTGCCGGACGGCGAGACCGACTTGGTGCTCGTGATCGTCAACCTCGACCCGCACCACGCCCACGAGGCCACCGTCACCTGCGACCCGGCCGTCCTCGGCCTGCCCGCCGACGGCACGCTCAAGCTGCGCGACGAACTCACCGGTGAGACCTACGCCTGGGGCGAGTCCACCTACGTACGCCTCGATCCGGCCCACCAGGTCGCGCACGTGCTCACACCCGCGGAGGGATCATGAGCGACGGCATCCTCGAACCCCTGCTCCCGGCCCTCGGACCCTGGCTGGAAGGGCGCCGCTGGTTCGACTCCCGCTTCACCGGAGCCCGCCTGGAAACCCGCGCGGCCTCCGTCCTCGGCGACGAACCGCCCCTGCTGCTGCACGCCGTGGTCGCGGCCCACCGCCCCGACGGCCAGGTCCTGCACTACCAACTCCTCCTCGGCCTACGGCCCGAGCTCCCCGCCCGCCTCGAACCCGCCGCGATCACCACCGTCCCCACCGGCCCCTGGCAGGGCTGGCGGGTCTACGACGCGCTCGCCGACGGCGCCCTCCTCGGACTGCTGCTGCGCACACTGGCGGGCGGCGGCGCGGGTCCCGGCCCCCGCCTCGAACGCACCGGCCGTTATCCGCTCCCCGTCGGCCTCGTGCCCCACCCCCTCGACGGCGAGATGAGCAATACGGCGGTGGCGTACGGCGGCCAGATCCTCCTCAAGATCTTCCGCCGCCCCGAACCCGGCCCGCACACCGAGGTCGAGGCCCTGCACGCCCTCACTCGGGAACACTGCGCCCGCACCCCCCGCCTCTACGGCGCCCTGCACAGCGACGCCCCCGGCGCGGAGGGCCTGGTGCTCGGCCTTGTCGAGGAGTTCCTGCCCGACGCCCGGGACGGCTGGGAGGAGGCGGTACGGCACGCGAGTGACTGCATGGACGACGCGCGCCGCGGCGTACCGACGAGCGGCGGATTCACCCCGCACGCCCGCAGCCTGGGCCGGGCCGTCGCCGAGGTGCACGGCGCGCTGGACAAGGCGTTCGGCCGCAACCGGCTCACCGCGCAGGACGTGGCCGAGGAGGCGGCGGGTATGAACATGCGGCTCAAGGAGGCCGCTGAGGAGGTCCCGGCGCTGGCCCGCTACACCACCCGGATCGGCGCACTCTTCGACGACTACGCCCGGGTCGCCGGGCGCGGCAACCCCGTCTTCGCCCAGCGCACCCACGGCGACCTGCACCTGGGCCAGGCGCTGCGCGCGGCCGACGGCTGGCGCATCGTCGACTTCGAGGGCGAACCGGCCCGTACCGCCGCCGAACGCGCCCTGCCGCAGCCGGTGTTGCGGGATGTCGCCGGCATGCTGCGCTCCTTCGACTACGCGGCCCGCACCGGCCTCGCCACCCTGGAGTCCGCCGATCCCGAGGGCGGCTCGCCCGCGCGGCGGCTGCGCCGGCGACGGCGGGCGTCCGCGTGGGCGGTGCGCAACCGGCGCGCGTTCATCGAGGGTTACGCGGCGGCCGGGCGGGAGGACCCGAACTGCCGACCCGTGGTGCTGCGCGCCTTCGAGGCGGACAAGGCCGTATACGAGGCGGTGTACGAGTCCCGGCTCCGCCCCGACCGGCTGCCGATCCCGCTCGCGGCCGTGCACCGCTTGGCGAACACCTCCCGCTGACCGTGTGCCGAATTCCCCGTCACCCACCGGGAATTGAACACGCGGGCCGAAGAGGGGAATTCCGTCGGAGCGCTCGGCGAGAATTCCGGCGGCGGAAAGGGAACGGAATTCGGGTGGCCCCCGGGTGACGACCGGTTCCGTCGTCGGCACCCGTCGAACGGAGACATGACGAACCCCCCGGCCCGGACACCCGTCCAGGCGGGGGGTTCGCAGGGCTCGGATCCAGCCGGAAACGGAACCGGACCGCCTGTCCCAGCGGGCCGTTCGACGTCGAATGGTCCATGCCTTTACCAGGCACGACGGCCAATGGTCCATGCCATTACGCGATGCCGCCCGCGAGCCGAACTCCACCTGGCCGGTGGGGAACTCGGGCGGATTCGGGAATACGGCCGGGAGCTCAGGAACGGTGGTGCTCGGTGAAGATCTGGCTGGGGTCGCGGTGCGGTGCCATGCCGGCCGCGGACAGGGCCCGGTCGTACGCCTTGAGGGCCTCCGCCGTGTTGCCCTGCCGCTTCCACAGGTCGCCCAGGTAACGCCAGTTGAGGGCCACCTGGTGGGAGGGCCGGAACTGGCGCAACTGCCGGGTGGCGGCCTGGAGATACTGCGCGGCCTGGTCGAAGTTGCCGCGCATCAGCTGGATCTCCGCGAGCGTGCCCCGGGCACCGACCGCCTGGATGCGGGACTCGGTGCCGGTCAGGCCGAGAGCGCGCTCGGCGTGTGCCGCGGCCTCGTCCCACTGCCCGAGCATCGCGTCCGCGTCGGCGAGACCGATCTCGCACTGGGCGAGCTCCGGCGCGTTGCCCACCTCGGCCAGGAGCTGCTGCGCCTCCTCCAACAGCTGCTTGCCGCGCGCCGGTTCGGGCTCGTCGACCTGGAGGAGCAGTGAGCCGTAGTTCATCTTGAGCATCGCGAGGTGGCGCAGGTTGTCGTCCTCGGACATGAGCGCGAGCGCCCGCTCCACCAGCGCCATGGCCTCGTTCAGCTGGCCCCGGGAGCGGGCCACCAGCCCCGCGTTCCAGTACACGGCGCCCCGCGCGGCCCGCGCGCCCTGCTTCTCGGCGGCGTCGAGCAGCTTGCCGCCCATCAGCTGGGCCCGGGTCAGGTCACCGCGCATGTGGTACGACGCCATGAGCGTGGCGCCGAGCTGGACGTGGTCGACCGTCACGTCCAGGCCGAGGGCGTCCAGCCGGGACATGGCGCGCTCGCCGATCTCGATGCTGAGTGTGATGTCGCCGGCGTCGCGGTAGCAGCGGCACAGGGCGACCGCCGTCTGGCACCACTCGGTGGATCCCGGGGCCAGGTCCGGGTCGCGGTAGAGCTCCTCCAGGACCGCGATGGCGGCCTCGGTGCGGTCGAGCTTCTCCAGCGCGGAGGCCTGGCCCATGCGGGCGCGCCGGGTCATGGAGACATCCAGGAGGCTGGGCCTGGTCAGCAGTTCGCTGAGGGTTTGCAGTGCCTCGCCGTTGCTGCCGTTGCGCAAAGCCATCTCGCCGAAGGCCAGCCGCAGCCGTGCCTCTTCCAGCTCGTGGTCGTCCCGGCCGCTGCGCAGGTACTCCGCGGAGCAGCCGAGGCGTTCCGCGAGCGCGGTCAGTACGGATTCCGAGGGGGCGCGCTTGCCGGATTCGATCAAGGAGATGTAGCTCGCCGATATCTCGCTGGACGCCAGATCCTGCTGCTTGAGGCCACGTTTGCCGCGCAGCAGCCGGATGCGCTCGCCCAGCCCTGTCGTCGTCGTGTTTTCGAGGGGGTCCATGTGGGCTCCTTGGAGGTGGCTATGACCACCGGGATGACAGATCAACGTTACCAGTAAGTCACCGACGATCCAATGGAGTTGGCATGATCGATTCGCTGGCGCGAAGTGGTCTGGGCTGGCATTTTTTGAATTGACACCAATTCAGATTTCATATGGGTAAGGGCGTTCCGCTTTTCGAGATCGTCTTTTGCTAGATTAATACTTGACTGATTGAGTAAGTTCTTGTTGACTCAGCTTGTCAACGCGTCATCCGTAAATGCTCGGAGAGGAGATTTTCATGAGCATCAAAGTATTCACGCTCATAGCAATCGTCGTCTTCGTCGGTGGGCTTGTGACGAGCGGACTCTGGTTGAACGGATCGGGTGCCACCACCCATCCCCTGCGCGAAGGCATCGCACAGTCCAGCGGTGCGAGCGGTGCCTGCTGCTGAGGCGACGCCCGTACGGACGAACGGCACTTCAGGCTCAGTGGACCGGTGGACGGTCCGGCGGCTGGTTCCACGGCCGGCCGGACGTCCCCCGGTCCGTCCGTATGTGCTGCCAGGGCATTCCGCCGTGCGGGAAGTGGCAGGCCACGGTGTGCGTGCCGGCGACGGTGACCTGAGTGGCCCGCGGAATCTCGGTCTCACACCGCGTACGCCGCCCCGGCGCGAGCAGCGCGGCGACCGGGCAACGGGCCAGGAACCGGCACCCCGCCGTGACCGGCACCCCGGACGGGGGCTCGCCCGGCAGCACGATCCGATGCCGGGCGCGCTCGGCGACCGGGTCCGGCAGCGGGACGGCCGACAGGAGGGCCCGCGCGTACGGGTGCCGGGGCGCGTCGAACACCTCGTCCACGGGCCCCGTCTCCACGGTCCGCCCCGCGTACATCACCGACACCCGGTCGGCGATCTGCCGCACCACGGCGAGATCGTGCGACACCAGCAGATAGGCCGGCCCCAACTCCCGCTTGAGCCGCAGCAACAGATCCAGAATCTGCGCCTGCACGGACACGTCCAACGCGGACACGGGTTCGTCGAGCAGCAGCAACGCGGGCTCGACGGCCAGCGCCCGCGCGATCGCGACCCGCTGCCGCTGCCCCCCGGAGAACTGATGCGGATACCGCTCCGCGTCCCCCGCCTCCAGCCCCACCTGCCCGAGCAACCGCGGCACCCGCGCCGCTACGACGTCCCGTGGCACCCGCCGCGCGTACAGCGGCTCGGCAACGATGTCACCGACGGGCATCCGCGGATCGAGACTCGACATGGGATCCTGCGGCACGATCTGCACGGCCCCGCGCAGCAACCGCGCGGTACGCCGCGTCAGCCGCGCGACATCCTGCCCGAGGATCTCCACGGCGCCCGCCTCGGGAGCGGTGAGCGACAGGATCTCCATGAGCGCGGTGGACTTCCCGGCGCCGGACTCACCGACGAGCGCGAGAGTCTCACCGCGGCGGACTTCCAGGTCGACCTCTTCCACGGCGACGACTGCACGCTCGCGACGGCGACGGCCGCTGGGCGGGATGTAGGACTTGGCCAAACCGGTGACCCGTAGGACGAGTTCGGGTGCGGGGGAGGGCGAGGTGGGAGGAGCGGGCGAGGCCGACGGGGGAAGGGAGGGAGTGGCGCGCGGGGGACCAGGGACGGCTGGAGCGGGGCGTGCCCATGACCCCGGGGTTCCGTGGCGAGGTGTGGGCGGTGCGATGAGGCCCCCCGACAGTTTCTCGCTCGGCACGTGCCCCTTCGCTTCCCCTCCCACCTCCCCGCCCGGCGGAAACAGTTCCACCGCCGTCCGCTGCGACACCAACCGAACCCGCCGGCAAGCCGCCTCGTGGGCGGCGAAACCCGCGAGGCCGGCCCTCGACGGGCTGTCCACGCCCAGGAGTTGGATGTCCGACGTGACGCAGTCCGGCTCGACGAGGGGGCAACGCGGAGCGAAGGCGCAGCCCGGGCCCGCGGTGCCCGGAGCGGGAGCCGTGCCCGGGATCGGGGTGAGGGGAGAGTGGGCGTCGGGGCGGGGAACCGAGCCGACCAGGCCGAGGGTGTACGGCATGCGAGGGCGGGTCAGGACCGCCTCGACCGGGCCCGTCTCCACGATGCGGCCCGCGTACAGGACGGCCACCCGGTCCGCCGTGCGCGCGACCACCCCCAGGTCGTGGGTGACCAGGAGCAGGGCCGCGCCGGTCTCCCTCCGCACGTCGGCCAGGGCCTCCAACACCTGGGCCTGGACGGTGACATCGAGCGCGCTGGTGGGCTCGTCCGCGATCAGGACATCGGGGTTGTTGGCCATCGCCATCGCGATCATCGCGCGTTGGCGCATCCCGCCGGACAACTGGTGGGGGTACGCGCGCGCCGCCCACCCCGGCCTCGGCACCCCGACGAAGTCCAGCAGCTCCACCGCCCGGCGCTGCGCCGACTTGCGCCGTGGGCGCGGCTGTTGGTGGATGCGCAGCGCCTCCGCGATCTGGTCGCCGACCCGCAGCACCGGGGTGAACGCGTGCAGCGGGTCCTGGAAGACCATCGCGATGCGGCGACCGCGGATCCGCGCCAACTCCCTTACCGGGAGACCGAGTAGCTCCTCGCCCAGCAGGCGTACCGAACCGCCCACCCGGGCACCCGCCGGTGCGAGTCCCATCAGGGCCAGCACCGTGAGTGTCTTGCCGGTGCCCGACTCGCCCACCAGGCCCAGGACTTCACCGCGTCGGAGGGTGAGGTCGACACCGCGCACCACGGGCGAGGTGCCGAGCGTGACGGTCAGATCGCGGACCTCCAGGACGGCGTTCACCGGGACGTCCCCGACAGGGCGGTGCGACTCGGCGTGGTCGAGTCCGCCGTCGTCGGATCCAGCGCGTCCCGCAGGGCGCCGCCGACCACGTTGACCGCCAGCACGAACGCGATCAACAAGCCCGTGGGGAAGAAGAACATCCACGGATACACCAGCGCCACGTCCGTCGCGTCCGCGATCAGCGTGCCGAGGGAGACGTCCGGCGGCTGGACGCCCAGCCCGAAGTACGAAAGACCGGTCTCGCTGATCACCGCCCCGCCCACTGCGATCGTCGCGTCCGTGATGAGGAACGACGCGGTGTGCGGCAGCACATGCCGCCAGATGATCCGCGGCGGGGAAACACCCATCAGCCTTGCCACCACCACGAACTGACGCTCTTTCAGGGACAACGTCATGCCGCGCACCGCCCGCGCCGTGACCATCCAGCCCAGCAGCGCCAGCAACCCGACCAGCGCGATCCAGCCCCACTCCCGCAGCTTCGGCGCGACCACCACCAGCACGAGGAGACTCGGGAGGACGAGCATCAGGTCCACGACGAACATCAGCACCCGGTCCGTCCAGCCGCCGAAGTAGCCCGCACAGGCACCCACCACCGCCGCCAGCACGGTCGAGAACAGGGCCACCAGCAACCCGATCAGCAGCGACTTCTGCAGCCCCCGCACCACCTGCGCGAACACGTCCTGCCCGATCCGGTTCGTGCCCATCCAGTGCCGCACGTCCGGCGGTTGCCGCAGCGCCGTGTAGTCGACGTCCGTATGCGTCCACGGGCTGACGAACGGCCCCACGAAGGCCAGCGCGAACAGCGCCAGCAGGACCGCGAGCCCGCACACCGCCCCAGGCCGCCGCACCATCCGTCGCAGCACCGCACGCCCCCGTCCTCCCCGACCGCCGACGCCCGTCACGGCTGCCGTACCCGGGGATCGAGGAGCGCGTGCACGACATCGGCCAGCAGCCCTGCGAGCAGGACGACGGCCGCGGCGAACAGGTCGATCGCCACCACCGAGTTGACGTCGCCCTTCTGCACCGAGTCCACGAGCCAACTGCCCATCCCGGGCCAGCCGAAGATCTCCTCGGTGAACACCGCCCCGGTGAACAGGGTCAGCACCCCGAAAGAGAAGAACACCGACACCGGGACGAGCGAGATCCGCAGCCCGTGCCGCAGCAGCGCCCGCCCCGGGGTGAGCCCCTTGGCCTGCGCGGTGCGCAGATGGTCGGCGCCCAGCACGTCGAGGGTCGCGGCCCGCTGGTAGCGGCTGTACGCGGCGATCGCCGGGAGCGCCACACAGATCGCCGGGAGGAGCAAGTGGGCGGCCGTGTCGCGGAGTTGGACGGGCCAGCCACCCTGAAGTCCCGGTGTGTGCTCGCCCGTGTAGAGGACGACCGTGCTGCCGGCGGCCCGGTTGACCGCCAGCGCCCCGGTCTTCAGCAGTAGCGCCAGCACGAACGTGGGCACGCACAGCACCGCGAACGAGAACACCGTCAGCGCCCGGTCGCCCAGCCGACCACGCCGTACCGCCGCCCACACCCCGGCCAGCACCCCGACCGCCGTACCGGCCACCGTGCCCACAAGGAGCAGCCGCACCGAGACTCCGACCCGGCGCCCGAACTCGGCGTCCACGGACTCGCCGTCGATGGTCCGGCCCAGGTCGCCGTGGACCGCCCGGTCCGCCCAGTGCGCGAAGCGTTCCGGCAGCGGGGCGCGGTCGTCCATGCCCAGCCGGGCCAGCTCGGCGTCGACGACCCGGCTGGGCGGAGGCGGCTGCCGGCCCTCGAAGTAGGCGCGCGGATCGAGCGCCGTCGAGGCGAGCGCGTAAGTGAGGACGACGGAGGAGAGGAAGAGGATCGTGCAGTGGACCAGGCGCCTGAGGATCAGGGAGAGCATGGAACTCGTTCCGCTTCATGTGGGTGACACATCGTGATGTTAAGCTCCGGCTCCGCAATTCGCGGGACAGTTCGGGCAGTTGACGGTTCGTCCGCACTGGGAGGGCCGTTAGGTGCAGCGATTACGGGTCTGGTCGGCCTGGGCGGTGGCCTGCGTACTCACTCTCCTCGTGGCCGCCTGCTCCGGTTCCCCGGACCCCGACCGGGACCCGGCGCTGCCGACGTACGGCACCTCCGACATCAACTCCCAACCCACCGGCGCCCTTCGCGCGGGCGGGACGCTGACCCTGCCGATCGCGCAGATGGTCACGCAGTTCAACTTCGACCACGTCGACGGCGCGTTGGACGACGTGTGGACCGTCGACAGCATGACCGAGCCCCGGCTCTTCACGCGTGACGTCAAGGGCGTCCCGCACGCCGTCCCCGAGTACCTTCTCTCCGCGTCCGTCACCGGCACCTCGCCCCAGGTCGTCACCTACCGGCTCAACCCGAAGGCCCGCTGGTCCGACGGAACGGCCCTGGGCCGGCGGGACTTCGCCGCCCAGTGGCACGCGCTCGACGGTTCCGACCCGCGCTACCTGGTCGCCGACACCAGCGGCTACGATCGCATCGCGAGCGTCCGCCAGGGCGCCGGCCCGCACGAGGTCCGCGTCACCTTCAAGCAGCCGTACGCCGACTGGCGCAGGCTGTTCACCCCGCTCTTCCCGGCCGCCGGCTATGACACCCCGCAGCGCTTCAACTCCGGCTGGCAGGGCCAACTGCCCATCACGGCAGGCCCGTTCAAGCTGGAAGCGGTCGACAAGACGGCGCAGACGCTCGCCTTCGTGCCCGACCCCCGGTGGTGGGGCACCCGGCCCCGGCTCGACCGGATCGTCTTCCGCGTCCTCGACGCCGACGCCGCCCTCCAGGCCTTCCTGAACGGCGAGGTCGACGCGGTCAACGCGGCCACCAGCGAGGCCTACGCCCAGTTGGAGAAGGCGCGCGACAGCGACCTCCGTATCGGCTCCGCGTGGGACGAGGTGCACATCACCCTCAACGGCGCGGGCGGCCCGCTCACCGACCGCGCCGTGCGCAACGCGGTCCAACAGGCCGTCGACCGAACGGCGTTGGCCGACGTCGCCGCCGAGGGCCTCCCGGTGAAGGTGCCGCTGCTCGGCAACCACTTCTTCATGACCAACCAGCCCGGATACACCGACAACTCCCGCCCGTACGGGAGCTACGACCCCGAGGCCGCCGAACGCGCCCTGGACGCCGCGGGCTGGAAGAGCCCCGGCGACGGCAGGACACGTGTCAAGGACGGCCACAGCCTCACCCTCCGCTTCGTGCTCAGCGAGGGCACCAACCGGCTCGGCGAGGACCTCGCCCAGCTCGTCCAGCACATGCTCGCCCAGGTCGGCGTCCAGGTCGTCATCCAGCAGGTGCCCGCCTCCGCGTACGCGCCGCAGTACCTGGAGAAGGGCAACTTCGACCTCGCCATCTTCCGCTTCACCGGCCTGACTTACCCCAGTTCCGCCTACGCCGTCTACCGCCGCCCCCAGAAGGGGCAGGCCTTCCAGAACTACGGTGGGGTCGGCTCGGCCGAGGTGGACAAGCTCCTCGCCCAGGCCGTCGGCACCCTCGACGAACGGGCCGCCGAGCAGCTCTACGACCGGGCGGACGCCGAGATCTGGAAGCTCGGCCACGACATCGAGCTGTATCAGCGGCCTCAAATCCTCGCCGTGCGCCAGGGGTTGGCGAACTACGGGGTGCCGGGACTCGGCGACATCGACTTCAGCCGGGTCGGCTGGCAGAAGTGAGCGTGCGAAGGCCCCGTACGGACGGATCCGTACGGGGCCCACGCGGCGGGGGTGTTCAGGCACGCGTCCGGGTCAGCGCTCTCTCGTCGGCCTGCTGGCGCACCATGTCGTAGCCGAACGCGGCCGAGGCCAGCGTCACATGATGGTGCCAGCCGCGGAAGGACCGGCCCTCGAAGTCGCCGAGCCCGAACTCCTCGTGCATCCGGCCCAGCGCCTGATCGGCGAACCTGCGCAGCTGCGCCAGCGGCACGATCTCCGCGAGGCGGCGGGCCGGGAGGTTCGTCAGCCAGTAGGCGCGCGGCCGGGGGCGGCCGTAGGGCCAGTCCGCGAGGAGCAGTCGCGGTCGGGGGACCGCGCCGGCGGCCGGGTCCGTGCGGAGCAGGACCGGGCCCGTCACGAACTCCGAGTGCCGCATGCGTTCGGTCACCGGGTCGTGCCAGGTGACCGAGGTGCGCTCACCGTGCCGGGCCGTGTGCCCGGCGAGTTCGGCGAGCGTGCCACGCATCCCGGGGGTGGTGGCCTGCCGCCTGGGCAGCAGCACCGGGGTGTGCGGCGCGGCCTGCACGAGATAGCCGAGGCCCCGCGCCTCAAGGCCGCGCAGCAGCGGGTCGGGGTCGCTCTCGCAGCGCCAGTCGGCCAGTACCGGCAGCGGTTCCAGGGACCACTCGTCGAGCATCTCGTCGAGTGCCTCCAGGACGTAGCTCCAGCGTGGGCGGCAGCGTTCCTGGACCGGTACATGGGCCTGGCCGCGCAGCCGTTCGTCGCGGTCCCAGCGGGCCGGCAGCATCAGCCGCCAGTTCACCGGGACCCCGCCGGCCTGCCCCACCAGCGAGGCGGCCAGGGCCAGTTGGCAGTTCACCGTCCGCTCCTGCGAGGCCGCGTACTGGCGGGCCACGCCCACCGACCGGTCGCCGTTCTTGGCGAAGACGACCTCGTCGATGGACCAGGCCTCGGCGCGCGAGGCCCGCACCACCTGCCGGGCGAGCCGCCCCCGCACGGGAGCGGACGCCCACGGACTCTGGTTCACGAACTGCTGGATCTGCTGCACGGCCCGCCGGCCGAGCACCTGCTCGGAGATCCGGGCGGGCGTCTTGCGCCCGGGCACGTCCAGCAGCCCGCGCACATACACCTCGCCCCAGCGCCGCTGGTCGGCACGGGTGAAGTCGCCGAACAGATCACGGCAGTAGGCGGGGAGGCCGGCGGAGGCGCCCGGCGGTGCCCCCGGGGCGCGCATCGGGGGTAATGGGAGGGTGAAGGTCGCGAGTTCAGTCATGGTTGCACTCGTCACCCCCAGCCAGCAGGAAGGCGTCCGTCGCGAGCAACGCGTCCGCCACGTCCGGCAGCGCACAGCCCACGATGACGAAGTCGACGTCCAGGCCCGCCTTGGTGCGCTGGAACAGCAGCTCGTTGATGGCGGGCCGGCACATGCCCCCGACCTCGCACAGGTGGAACTCCACGCGGCGCGGGGTCGCGGCCATGACCTCGGCCAATATCCGCCGGAACTTGCCCAGTTCGGCCGCGTCGATCACCCCGTGGCAGACGACGTGCGCGGTGCCGCCGTCGAACGTGGTACGCATCCGCAGCCGCATTGCGGCCGGCTCCAACTCGACGCGGACCCGGACGGGTTCGTCGCCGCGCGGCAGCCGGACGGTGAGGGCCTTGCCGTCGAAGTCCTGGTACGGCTGGTCGTCGACCCACACCCGGGTCAGCTCCACCGTGCCGGCCGGCAGCAGATCGGGCGCCACCCGCAGCACCCGGTCCGGGAGGTCCTCCGGGCGGGGCTTGAAGTGCAGGGTGATCGGGTCGTTGCTGAGCAGCAGCCCGGTGTAGGTGGCCGCGAGGTAGCACAGCTCCAGGGCGTGGTAGCCGGCCATGGCGTGGCTGCCCTTGAGTCGCTCGGTGCCCAGCAGGTACGGGATGCCGCTGGCGAGGACGTTGAAGTAGACGCCGCCGTCCTGGTAGTCGAGGAAGAAGGCGTTGTAGAACGCCGCCGCCTCGCGCCCCAGCCGCAGTTGCTCCGGGTCGCCGGTGGTACCGGCCAGGATCAGATAGGCGAGGATCGCCTGCTCCTGCTGCCACCAGGCCTTGCGGTCGTGCCACACCATGCGGTGGATGCCGCTGTCCGGGTCGGGCTGCCGCTCGACCACGTCCAGCCAGCCGCCGCGCAGCCCGTCGCTGCCCACCGCCGGCATGATCTCGGCGATGCGCTCGGCGGTCGTCGCGTACTCGGGCTTGTCGAACAGGGCCTTGATGCGGGTCAGGTTCCAGGCGATCTTCAGGTTGTGGCCGACGACCGCCCGGTCCTGCTGCCAGCCCCAGGTCCGGTCCGGACTCCAGTCCGCGTGGAACCGCTCCTGCACGAACAGGCTGTTCGGCTCGTCGGGGAAGCGCTCCACGATGGTGTCCGCGGTCTCCTCCAGGAGCGCCGCGAAGTCCGAACGGCCCGTCGCCAGATAGGCGTTGATCAGATACGCCGGGGCGTGGTCGCCGACCGAGTTCCAGTTCTTGCGGGCCCGGTTGCGGCCGAGCGAGTCGGCGTTCGGGTCCAGGGTGATCGGGTCGATGTGCGAGAAGAACCCGCCGCGCACGGGGTCGCGGAAGTACTTCTGGAACAGGGCGGACGTCCGGTCGATGTCCTCCAGGATCCGCGGGTCGCCGGTGATGCGGAACGCCTGGGTGGGGCCGGCGAGCGCGTAGATCTGCTCGTACATCGGGATCGCGTCGAAGTCGTCGCCGAACTCCGAGGCGAAGACCGGGCGATGACCCGACGGGGTGATGTCGATGCCGTGGTACCAGTAGGTGATGCCGTCGGCCACGTCGTCCACCCGCATGTGCTCGCGCAGGTAGAGGGTGCCGGCCTCGGCCGCCTCCAGGAAGCGGTCCTTGCCGGTCAGCAGGTACGCCGTGGAGAGGCCGTAGATGAGCCGGGAGATGGTGTCCGTCTCCTGGCGCACGTCCCCGCCGGCGAAGTCCGGCAGATGGGTGCCGCTGAGCGTGATGTGGGTGCGGAAGTTGCGCCAGTCGTACACCCCGTCGGGGAACTGGCCGCGCAGATAGAAGTCGGCGATGGCGGTGGCCTGTTGGACCCACCAGTTCGGGTGCTCGAAGACGTACTGGCCGCGCGTCTCCTCCGGGAAGGTGATCTCCTTCGCGTCGAAGCGGGAGCCGCCCTCCCACTCGTAGAGGATGCCGTAGGCGAAGACGAACCGGCCCTCGGCCAGCATGTCGGCGGTGTCGGCGGTGGTGTCGCGGTAGTCGTCGCCGAGGTTGCGGACGATGCGCGAGACGGCGTTGGACGCCAGGTGGACCGTGAACTCCCGTTCGTCGGAGGTGCGCAGGCCGAAGCGGCGGCCGGTCGGGCTGTAGTACGTGACGTAGCCCGCGAGGGTGTCGGATTGGATGCGGCGTTGGGCAGGGGTAGTCATCTCAGATGCCCTTCTCGTCGGGCAGGGCCGCCAGCAGGACGACGCTGCGGCCCTGGGCGTGGTGGGTCGGACTGTCGACCAGCTCCTCTTTTCCGGGCGGCAGGACGTCGTCGGGGCCGGGGCGGGCCGTGTCGAGCACGCGGTGCCAGCGGTGACCGGGGATCTCGGGCAGCTCGAAGTCGAGGCCCAGGTGGTACATGTTGAGGATCAGATGCAGGTCGGGGTCACCGTCGAAGCCGCCGTAAGTGCAGGCCAGCACCCGGGCGTTGGGGTCGTCCCAGCCGGGTTGGTGGAGCCGGGTGCCGTGCCAGGTGATGTCGGGCTGGGAGCGGGAGTTGAGGCGTTCGGAGAAGAACTGCGGTTCGCGCAGGGCGCGGTAGCGCTTGCGGAGCTGGATGACGCGTTGGGTGAAGCCGGTGGTCTCCTGCTCCTTCCTGGCCTGGTTCCAGTCGAGCCAGGAGACCGGACTGTCCTGGCAGTAGCCGTTGTTGTTGCCGCCCTGGCTGTTGCGGAACTCGTCGCCGGCCAGCAGCATCGGCACCCCGCGGCTGAGCATCAGCAGGGACAGCAGGTTCTTGATCTGCCGCACCCGCAGGCACTCGACGTCGACGTCGTCGGTGGGGCCCTCGACACCGCAGTTCCAGCTGTAGTTCTCGTCGGCGCCGTCGGCGTTGGCCTCGCCGTTGGAGTGGTTGTGCTTGGAGTTGTAGCTGACCAGGTCGTTCAGGGTGAAGCCGTCGTGGCAGGTGATGAAGTTGATGCTGTTGGTGGGGAGTTCGTCCTGGGCCGCGAACAGGTCGGCCGAGCCGCCGAGCCGTGAGGCGACCTCGCCGACCATCCCCGCGTCACCGCGTACGAACCGCCGTACGTCGTCCCTGAATGGACCGTTCCACTGCGCCCAGCGCTTCCCCGGGAACCGGCCGACCTGATAGAGGCCGCCGCCGTCCCACGGCTCCGCGATGATCTTCGTCTCGGCCAGCACCTGGGACAGCTCGATCGCCCACAGGGCCGGCGGCACCGCCATCTCGTAGCCGAGCGGGCCGCGGGAGAGTTCGGAGGCGAGGTCGAAGCGGAAGCCGTCGATGTGGTGCTCGGTCACCCAGTACTCGAGGCTCTCCACGATGAACTTGGTGACCATCGGATGGTTGGCGTTGACCGCGTTGCCGCACCCGGTGAAGTCCATGTAGTGCGAGCGGTCCTGAGGCCACAGGTGGTAGTAGGCCTCGTTGGCCGCGCCCCGGAAACTGATCGTCGGCCCGAACTCGTTGCCCTCACTGGTGTGGTTGAAGACCACGTCGAGGATGACCTCGATGCCCGCCTGGTGGAACGCCTTCACCATGTCGCGGAACTCGGTGATGTGCGTGGCGAGATGGGGGCTGGAGCAGTAGCCGGTGTGCGGGGCGAAGAAGCCGTAGGGATCGTAGCCCCAGTAGTTGCGGCGCGGGGTGCCGTCGGGTCCCGTGCGCAGGACCTGGGTCTCGTCGAAGTCGAAGACCGGCAGCAACTCCACGGCGGTGACGCCGAGTTCGCGCAGGTGCGGGATCTTGTCGATGACGGCGGAGAAGGTACCGGGACGCTCGGTGTCCGAGGTCGGCGACGCGGTCAGACCGCGCACGTGCATCTCGTAGACGACGGTCTCCGCCATCGGGGTGCGCAGCGGGGTGTCGCCCTCCCAGTCGTAGTCGTCGAGGTCGACCACCAGACTGCGCATGCAGCTCTCGACGTTGTCGCCGGGGCCGATCGCGTGGGTCCGCTCCCAGCGGCCGTTGATGTTGGCGCGCGCGTACGGGTCGATCAGCACCTTGCGGTGGTCGAAGCGGGTGCCCAACTCGCCGCTGTCGCGCGGTCCGTCGATGCGGAACGCGTAGACCTGGCCCGCGCCGATCCCGCTGACGTGGCAGTGCCAGAAGTGGAAGCTGCGGTGCCGGTCGGGCAGCAGCGTGATGGTGCGGTACGGCTGCGGACTGTCGCAGTGCTCGAAGAGCAACAGGTCGACCCGCGTGGCGTGTTCGGAGAAGAGCGAGAAGTTGACACCGTCGGCGTCGACGGTGGGGCCCAGCGGCTGTGGCCGCCCGGGGGTGACGTCGGAGGGACGGCCGCCGGGGGAGGAGCCGGTGGCCCGGTCGGGGCGTAAGGTCATCTGTTCTGTCATGGCATCGGTCGCAGAGTCCGTCGGGGTGTCGTACACATCGGTGGCCACCTCAGGTGAGTGCGGCCCGGGCCGCGGTCGGGGCGTCGGCGCGGAGGCCGGCGAAGAGCTCCTGCCAGGGCACGGGAGTGGCGCCCGGCCCCGTCTCGCTGCGCATCTCGAAGGTCACACCGCGGGCTTCGGGCGAGTACAGCGCCTGCACACAGGCGTCGGCGACCAGCGGGCGGGCCACCCGGCCGTCGCCCAAGTCGCCCTGTTCCAGGTGTAGATGACCGTGACCGAGGTCGTCGGTCAGCCAGCCCGGGCGGATGACGGTGTACGGCAGCCCGGAGGAGCGGACCGCGTTCTCGCCGGCGAGGCGCCAGTCCAGCATCCGGCCGTAGGCGTTCATGGGGTGGTCGCGGCGGGTCACATGGCGCTGGCTGACCAGCACGACGTGCGGGGCCGCGGCGGTGGAGCGCAGGGCGTCGAGGACATGGCGGACCCCGGTGTGCAGGGTGGTCTCCGGGCTGTCGGGACCGGCGTCGTCGGTGCCCGGCTCCACGATGTAGACGACCGCCGAGCAGCCGTACAGCGGGGTGCGGACGGAGTCGGGGGAGCGCACGTCGGCCGCGAAGAACTGGGCCTGCGGCGGGGTGTGACGGCGGGCGCGCTGGGTGCTGCGGCCGATGACGCGGACGCTCTCGCTCCGGGCGAGCAGTTGACGGGCGACGAGCCGGCCTGTGCGGCCGGTTCCTCCTATGACGGCGATCGGGCTGTCCATCGAGGTCTCCACGGGGGCTGCGGAAGAGCCGGAAAGGGCGGGGGAGTTGGCGGGGCGCGCTCAGATCCAGTGCAGGATGTCGTCGGAGCTGGTCAGATGGGTGCCGGTGGGCAGCCCGGTGACGGCGGGCACCCGCAGCCGCGGATAGACGCTCACCCCGGACAGCCGGGTGCCGGGCCGCAGGTCGGCGGCCTCGCCGATCGCGGAGTGGACGAGCCGGACCGGGTTGTCCCGCTCGGAGTGCACCCGCGCCATCGGCCCGACGTACGAGTCGGTGATGCGGGCGTACGGCCCGACGACGGCGCTGTCGCCGATCGCCGTCCGGCTGAGCCGGGCGCCCTCGTCCACGTCGACGCCGTCGCCGATGTCGCTGAACCGCAGCTTCACGCCGGGCCCGATCTCGGCGTTGCGCCCGATGCGCACGGCGGGGCCGATCACGACACTGCCCTCGGAGATCTTCTGGGCCAGGGTGGTACCGGTGACGCTGTCCTTGGTGCGCAGGCTGGACTCGTGGATCCAGTACGGCGGGTCGGTGCTCGTCGGTTCGCCCATGGCCTTGCGCATCCAGGCGTAGCGGCCGCCGAGTACGTCGCCGAGGGTGGCCAGGTAGTCGGCGATGCTGCCGAGGTCACCGAGCCGGTCGATCGGCGCGGCGGCGACCGGCAGTCCGCGTCCGACCAGCCAGGGCAGCAGGTCGCCGCCCCAGTCGAGGCGTTGCTGGGCGAGCCGGATCATCTCGGGGTTGCGCGCGGCCAGCCGCAGCCGGCCGCAGTCGACCAGGTACATCCCGGCGTTGGTCGGCAGGGTGCGGACGGACGAAGGCAACGATGTCTCGGGGAAGATCCGGTGGACGCGGTCGAGGCTGGGTTTCTCCACGAACCCCGAGACCAGTCCGTCCGGGGAGGTCTGCATCACGCCGTACTTGCCGGCGATCTCCTCGGGGGTACGGCCGACCGAGGCGACGGTCACGACGGCGTCGGCGGCGTCGTGCGCGTCCTTCAGTCTGCGCAGGTCGAACTCGAAGACGGAGTCCACCGGCAGCACCAGGGCACGGCCGGTCAGGTCCCACTGTTCGAGGTTGTGCAGGGTGGCGGCGCCCGAGCCGACGTTGTACCGGTCCAAGCGGGCACGGGAGTAGTGGATCTCCACGCCGAACCGTTCGCCGTGGCCGAGCACGAGCTTGATCTGGCTGTGATTCTCGGCGCCCTGGGCGATCACGTAGAAGCGGCGGATGCCCTGGTCGCGGCAGGACTCGACGAGCCATTCGACGACCGAGCGGCCGACGAACGGGATGAGGGCCTTGCTGCGGATGTAGTCGGCCGAGGCGAGGGTGAGCGGCTTGGCGCGTTCGCCCCGGCCTCCCGCCAGGATGATTCCTAACGTCTCGTCCCCCATGACAGTCCTGCCTCCTCGGCTGACAAATCAACGCTCTTCAGTCAACTCGCGCTGTCATGTGGAGTCAAGTAAAAAGTAAAACAAAGGAGTTGGGGTGAACGCGAAGAAGCCCCGGCCGGTGTCCCGACCAGGGCTGATCCTGCTTTACAGGAATGTTCGAGCGGACCCGAGAATCAGATGACTCTCAGTCGGACCAGCGCGCCGAGTGTCAACGCGCCCGGAATGATGGGGATCCAGACGGTGATGATCCGGTACGCCAGCACCACCGCCGTGGCCACCGCGACCGGCCCGCCCGCCGCCACCAGCGCCACGATCAACGCGGCCTCCACCGAGCCGATCCCGCCCGGCGTCGGTACCAGCGCGACCGCGACCGTCGCCGCCAGATAGGCGAGCGCCATCTGCGCGGGCGGCACCGGCAGATTCAACGCCTGCCCCACCGCCACGAGTCCGGCCGCCTGGAGCGCGGGGAACGCCAGCGAACCGCCCCACAGCGCGAGCGCCCGGGCCGGACGCGTGTGCACGGAACGGGCCTCGCTGAACGCCGTACGGAGGAACGACAGGATCGCCGTTCGCAGCCGCCGTACCAGAACGAGGGCCAGGACCGCCGCGCCCAGTACGGCGCCGATGATGACGAGCAGCGGGCCAAGTGCCCCTGCCGGAAGGAGAGTTCCCAGGCGCAGGGCGTCCGGGAAGGCGATCAGCAGACCGGTGAGGAGGGTCAGCCGGGCTATCGACTCCGCGAGGAGGTACAGGGCCAGCGCCGCCGATGAACGGGCCAGCGGCAGCCCGCACACCGTCAGGAAGCGCAGGTTGACCGCGCCCGCGCCAAGTCCCGTGGGCAGCAGGTGGTTTGCCGCGCCCGCCGCGAACTGCGTGGCCAACAGCCGCCGCGCGGGCAGCCGTTCGACCACGGCACCCTGCCGGGTGAACGCGGCGGCGACCCAGGTCAGACAGGTGGCACCGGCCGCCGCCACCAGCCAGGGCCACTCCGCCGCACGCAGCTGGCCGAAGCCCTCGACGAGAACGGACCGGTGCTGGACGGCGACGACGGTGACCAGGAGCAGCGGGAGCAGGCACAGGATCTGCCGGACGCGGACGTGTCTCACATCCCTGGAGGGTTTCCGCGCCACGACAACTGCGGGTTGCGGCCGCGGGGACAGCTCCTTACGCGCGTCGTTACACGAGGCTGCGGCGAACACGTTGACCTCAACGCCGCTTGAGGTCCTACGGTCTCTCCCATGAGCATGGAGAGCACGGCCTGGACCCAATTGCACAGTGTCATGACCGCAGAACAGGAACGCCGCCCCTTCGCCCGCGCCACGCTGCGCCGCATCGCGGAGTTCGCGCGGCCGCACCGCCGCCCGATCGCGCGGTTCGTCCTGCTCGGGGTGGTGACCGCGCTGCTCGCCGTCGCGACCCCCGTACTTGCCGGGCACGTCGTCGACGCGATCGTGTCGGGCGGCGACGACGGGACCGTCGTACGCCTGGCCCTGCTGATCGCCCTGATCGCGGTCGCCGAGGCGGCCCTCGGGATTCTTGGTCGGCGGCTTTCCGCGGCGCTCGGGGAGGGGCTCATCCTCGATCTGCGGACGGCTGTGTTCGATCATGTGCAGCGCATGCCTGTCGCGTTCTTCACACGTACCCGTACGGGCGCGCTCGTCTCCCGACTCAACAACGACGTCATCGGAGCCCAACGGGCGTTCAGCAACACCCTGTCCGGAGTGGTCAGCAACTTCGTGACGTTGCTGCTCACGCTGGCCGTGATGCTCACCCTGTCCTGGCAGATCACCCTGCTCGCGCTCGTGCTGCTGCCGGTGTTCGTGATCCCGGCCCGCCGGATGGGCAGCCGGATGGCCGGGATGCAGCGCGAGGCGGCCACGCTCAACGCCGCGATGAGCACCCGCATGACCGAACGCTTCTCCGCGCCCGGCGCGACCCTGGTCAAACTCTTCGGCCGCCCCGACGAGGAGTCCGTGGAGTTCGCGGAGCGAGCGAGCCGGGTCCGCGACATCGGCGTCCGCACGGCCACCGCCCAATCCGTCTTCATCACTTCCCTGACCCTGGTCTCCGCCCTGGCCCTCGCCCTCGTCTACGGCCTCGGCGGCTGGTTCGCCCTGCACGGCACCCTGGAGCCGGGCGCCGTCGTGTCCCTCGCCCTGCTCCTGACCCGCCTCTACGCCCCGCTCACCGCCCTCGCCGGGGCCCGCGTCGAGGTGATGAGCGCCCTCGTCAGCTTCGAGCGCGTCTTCGAGGTGCTGGATCTGAAACCGCTGATCGAGGACAAACCCGACGCCCGCGAGGTCCCCGAGGGCCCGGTCGCGGTCGAGTTCGACGAGGTCCGCTTCGCCTACCCGTCCGCCGACAAGGTCTCCCTCGCCTCACTGGAGGAGGTCGCCTCCCTCGACACCCGCGGCGGCGCCGAGGTCCTGCACAGCATCTCCTTCCGCGCCGAACCCGGCCAGACCATCGCCCTCGTCGGCTCCTCCGGCGCCGGAAAGTCGACGATCGCCCAACTCCTGCCCCGCCTCTACGACGTCGACGAAGGCGCCGTACGCGTCGCAGGCGTCGACGTCCGCGACCTCACCGCCGCCTCCCTGCGGGCCACCCTCGGCATGGTCACCCAGGACGGCCACCTCTTCCACGACTCGGTCCGCGCCAACCTCCTGCTGGCCCAACCCGCCGCCACCGAGGCCGAGTTGTGGGACGCGCTGCGCCGCTCCCGCCTCGACGATCTCGTACGGTCGCTGCCCGACGGCCTGGACACGGTCGTCGGCGAACGCGGCTACCGCCTCTCCGGAGGTGAGCGTCAACGCCTCACCATCGCCCGGCTGTTGCTGGCCGGCCAGCGGGTCGTCATCCTCGACGAGGCCACCGCGCACCTGGACAACACCTCGGAAGCGGCCGTCCAGGAGGCCCTCACCGAGGCGTTGCAGGGCCGCACGGCCGTGGTGATCGCCCACCGGCTGTCCACCGTGCGCTCCGCCGACCAGATCCTCGTCGTCGAGGCGGGCCACATCGTGGAACGCGGCACGCATGACCAACTCCTCGCCACCGACGGGCGATACGCCGAGCTGTACCGCACCCAGTTCGAGAAGCAGCCGGAGATTGGACCGGTCCAGGAAGCGGTGGTGTGACGGCGGAGCGGTGTAACGGGTGTCAGGGCTCGCGGTGCTCGTGCGCCGCCTGCTCCAACCCCTCGGCCTCCGCCTCGGCCACCCGGATCTCGGCCGCCACGTCGATCGAGCGGCTCAGCCACCAGTACAGCAACCCGGCGACCGGCAGCCCGACGAACAGGGAGAGGTCGGCGCCGTCCATGGCGTGCGCGATCGGGCCGACGTAGAGCGTGCCGACGGAGAAGAACGGCACCATGACGCCGAAGCCCACCAGGTAGGAGATGATCCCGTGCCAGCCCCAACGGCCGTACATGCCGTGGGGGTTGAAGATCTCGGCGATCGCGTAGTGGCCGCGGCGCACCACGTAGTAGTCCATCAGGTTGACCGCGGTCCACGGGATGAACAGATAGAGCACCAGCAGCAGGAAGTTGTTGAAGTTGGTGAGGAAGTCGGCGGTCGCGGCCATCGCGCCGACCAGGGAGAGCGCGGCGGTCAGCCCGATCGTCAACGCCCTTACGGACACGGTCGGTTGGACCTTCTTGAACGAGTCGATCGCGCTGATCAGGGTCAGCGAACCGCCGTACATGTTCAGCGCGGTCACCGAGACCAGGCCCAGGGTGGCGAAGAGCAGCACGATCGCGCCGAAGCCGCTGAAGACCTTGTCGCCCGCCGCGTTGATCGAGCGGATCGTGTCGAAGTCCTTGCCCGCCCAGGCGGCGAGCAGCGCGCCGAGCGTCATCAGCCAGACCCCGCCGAGCGCCGAGCCGAAGTAGGTCCAGTAGAAGGTCTTGCGGACGGTCACGTCCGGTGGGAGGTAGCGCGAGTAGTCCGAGACGTAGATCGCCCAGCTGATCTGGTAGCCCGCGACCACGCCGAACTGCGCGAGGAACGGCGTCCAGGAGAAGCCGCCGAGGTCGAAGGAGCCGGCCGGGTAGTGCAGGGTCGCCAGCACCCCCACGGTGAAGATCCCGAAGACGACCAGGAAGGTGTACGTCAGGAACTGCTCTGCCTTGTGGATGACGTCGTAGCCGACGAGTGCGATCACGAAGCCGACCACGGTGACCACGGCCACCCACATCTTGGTGCCGCCGTGCACCGTGGTGTGCAGGGCCTCACCGGCGAGGATCGTGTTGAAGACGTTGAAGCCCGCGTACTGCACATACGCGAACAGCCACACCAACAGGGCGCCCACGTAACCGAATTGGGGCCGCGACTGGATCATCTGCGGCAGCCCCAGCTGCGGACCCTGGGCCGAGTGGAACGCCATGAAGAAGGTGCCGAGCAGGGTGCCCGCGACGATCGCGATGAGCGACCAGATGAGGTTGCCGCCCTCGGTGATGCTGATCAGGCCGACGGCGAGGGTGGCGATCTGCGCGTTCGACATGAACCACAGGGGCCCCAGGTGCCACAGCTTGCCGTGGCGCTCGTTCAGGGGCACATAGTCGATGGAACGTATCTCCAGCCCGGACACCCGGGGCTCTGATGTGGTGGTCACGGCGTCTCCAGGGTGCTGATCCGGCCTGTGTGGCCACATTCATCCCCCGCACGGGAACCGGCAACCGCAACCGAAACTGTGAACCACGGTCTTTACCTGGTCCTTACGAGAAGCGCGTCCGGCCGCCTGCCCGGTACATCCCGGAGACCTGGTGATCACCATCCGTTACGCTCGGGTGTGGACTCCGCCGACCTCACGGCCTGACCATCGCACCTGGAGGAAGCCCATGAGCGAGATCGAGATCCGCGACGACCGGGCGGCGGGCCGCCTGGAGGCGATCGCCGGCGGTGAAGTCGTGGGCCACATCGAGTACTTCGTCCTCGAATCCCCCGCGCGCGCCCTCGTCCCGGTCCACACGCTCGTGGAACCGGCGCATGAAGGAAAGGGCATCGCGGGTTCCCTGGCCCGCGAGCTGTACGGCATCGCGGCCCGCGAGGGCATCGTCGTCGCCCCGCTGTGCCCGTACGTCGTCAAGTGGGCGGAACGGCATCCTGACGAGGCACCGGCCGCGGACCCGGAGTTGCTGCGGGCGGCGATGGAGTGGCTCAGGGCGCATCCGGGTCGGTTCTAGAACCGACGCCCGTCTCCCGGTGAATGCCGTCTCTGTGAGCGCCTGAAGAAAGGCAAGCCCGCGTGCTCGCCCTCCTGCACACCTCTCCCGCTCACGTCCCGGTCTTCGACGCCCTGCGCGACGAGGACCATCAGGGCCTGGAACTACGGCACTTCGTCGACGAGGACCTGTTGGCACGGGCCCGCCGCGAGGGGCCGGAAGCGGTGGCCGGGGCGGTACGCGAGGTGCTGGACGCGGCCGTCGCCGAAGGGGCTCGGGCGGTGCTGTGCACCTGCTCGACCATCGGCGGGGTCGCGGAGACGGCCGGTGCGCGGGTCGGCGTGCCGGTGCTGCGCGGTGACCGCCCGATGGCGGCGGCCGCGGTGGCCGCCGGTCCGCGTGTCGTCGTGGCCGCGACGCTGGAGAGCACCCTGGGGCCGACCGTGGCGCTGGTCGAGGAGGAGGGGCGGCGTTTCGGCCACCCTGGGGGACTTCTCGAAGTCCGCACACTGCTCGTCGAGGACGCCTGGACCCGCTTCGAGACCGGCGACACCGAGGGCTGCGCCCGGCTGGTCGCGGACGCCGTGGACGCGGTCACCGGCGCCGACACGATCGTCCTCGCGCAGGGCTCCATGGCACCGGCCCAGCACCTGACGACCACGGCGATCCCGGTGCTGTCGAGTCCCCGGCCGGGGCTGGCCGCCGGTGCCCGGGCGGCGCGGGTCGGTTGAGCCCGGCCGGGTGAGTGGCGGCGCGGGTGACGAGCGGCGCGGGCGGTGCAGTGCCCGTGGCCTCCGCCTGCTCCCGGTGCTGTGGAGCTCTGACTCGGCCGGCCGCCGGTGCCCGGGCCGCGCGGGTCGGTTGAGCCCGGCCGGGTGAGTGGCGGCGCGGGTGACGAGTGGCGCGGGCGGTGCAGTGCCCGTGGCCTCCGCCCGCTCCCGGTGCTGTGGAGCTCTGACTCGGTCTGCCGCCGGTGCGCGGGCGGCGCGCGTCGGTTGAGCCCGGCCGGGTGAGTGTCCGCGCCGGTCACGGGTACGCGGGGGAGTAGTCCAGGGCCGACGTAGCCGACATTCACCACTGACTGGAGGACACGATGACCCATCCGTACCCCGACCCCGTACCCCCGGCACCCACTCCGGGACCCGGTCCCACGCCGGACCCGGTGCCCGGCCCCGGTCCCGTACCGGTGCCGGACCCGCAGCCCCCGGTACCGTTCCCCACCCCACCACCGGGCCCTCGCCCCACTCCGGAGCCGTCGCCGTCCCCGATCCCCCCGGGCCCGGAACCCGTACCGGCCCCGGAGCCGGGACCGCCGCTCACCTGAAAGCTCGCCCGAGACGGGCCACCCGGCACCGGCCCCGCTGTCCTGGCAGGATGCCCCCATGGAACGTGTGCTTGGAATCGGCGGATACTTCCTGCGGGCCACCGACCCGGAGACCCTGAGCGCGTGGTACCGGGACTGCCTCGGCCTGGACGCCGACGAGCACGGGCTGTGGGGTCAGGAAGCCGGGCCGACGGTGTTCGCGGCGTTCGAGTCCGGGACCGACTACTTCGGGTCCCGCACCCAGCAGACCATGCTCAACTTCCGCGTCCGCGACCTCGACGCGATGCTCGCGCAACTGCGCGCCAAGGGCGCGGACGTGGACGGGGAGACCCAGGACATGGAGGGCATCGGCCGCTTCGGCTGGGTCACCGACCCCGAGGGCAACCGCGTCGAACTGTGGCAGCCCGCCTGACCGTCTCATCGGCAGGCGGGCTGCCACAGCACTCGGCACAGCAGGAGAGGTCAGCCGGAGACCTCCGAGCGGTCACCGCCCCAGAGGGTGTGGAAGGAGCCGTCCCGGTCCACCCGGCGGTACGTGTGCGCCCCGAAGAAGTCCCGCTGCCCCTGCGTGAGCGCCGCGGGCAACCGCTCGGCGCGCAACGCGTCGTAGTACGCGAGGGCCGCCGAGAAACCGGGCGTCGGGACGCCCTGGCGGGTGGCCGCGACGACGACCTCGCGCCAGTCGTCCTGCGCCCCCGCGATCTCCTGCGCGAACGTCTCGTCGGACAGCAGGCTCGGCAGGTCCGCGCGGGCGTCGTACGCGGCGCGGATGCGGTCGAGGAAGGCCGCGCGGATGATGCAACCGCCGCGCCAGATCGAGGAGATGGCGCCGAGGTCGACGTTCCAGTCGTACTCCTCGCTGCCCGCCGCGATCTCGTGGAAGCCCTGCGTGTACGACACGATCTTCGACGCGTACAGCGCCTGCTCGACCCGGTCCGCGAAGGCTCCCGCCTCGGACTCGCTCAGCGGTGAGGCCGTGGGTCCGGCGAGACCCCGTGAGGCCTCGCGCAGTGCCGCGTGGCCGGAGACGGAGCGGGCGAAGACCGCCTCGGCGATGCCCGAGACCGGGACGCCGAGATCGAGGGCGATCTGGACCGTCCAGCGGCCGGTGCCCTTCTGTTCCGCCTGGTCGACGACCACGTCCACGAACGGCTTGCCGGTGGCCGCGTCCACGTGGGACAGCACCTCGGCGGTGATCTCGATCAGGTAGGAGTCCAGCCGGCCCGTGTTCCAGGTGCGGAAGATGTCCGCGATCTGCGCGGGGGAGTACCCGGCGACATCGCGCAGCAGCTGGTACGCCTCGCCGATCAGCTGCATGTCGGCGTACTCGATGCCGTTGTGGACCATCTTCACGAAGTGCCCGGCGCCGTCGGGACCCACGTGGGTCACACAGGGCGCCCCGTCCTTGGCCTTCGCGGAGATCTTCTCCAGCATCGGACCGAGCGAGTCGTACGACTCCTTCGGGCCACCCGGCATGATGCTCGGCCCGTGCAGCGCGCCCTCCTCGCCGCCGGAGACGCCCATGCCGACGAAGTGGATGCCCTGTTCGCGCAGGTCGTGCTCCCGGCGCCGGGTGTCCGCGAAGTGCGCGTTGCCACCGTCGATGATCATGTCGCCCGGTTCGAGGAGCGGGGCGAACTCCTGGATCACCGCGTCCGTCGGGTCACCGGCCTTCACCATGACGACCAGGCGGCGGGGCCGCTCCAGCGCCGCCACGAAGTCCTTGGCGGTCTCGGCCGCGATGAAGTCGCCCTCGCCGCCGAACTCCGCCACCAGGTCACGCGTGCGGGACGCGGTCCGGTTGTGCACGGCGACCGTATAGCCGTTGCGCGCGAAGTTGCGGGCGAGGTTGCGGCCCATGACCGCGAGACCCGTGACGCCGATCTGCGCTGAAGTGCTCATTCGGTTGGCTCCTAAAGATCAGGAAGGTCCTGACATCGGTGGTACCGGTCGTGCTCGCCAGTATTGCCCCACTGACCATCCTGGCCCGCAGGTACCCCGACCGCACGTGCTGGCCGTGCGAAGTTGTCCACCTTCGGTCGGTGTTCCACCAGCGCTCCTTCCGCGGATACGCAACCCCAACCCCACTGGCCCCACCCGTTTCCCAACGGGCAGGGAATACCGGTCACTTGAGCCCCAGGGAGGCCGGTACCCGTCTTGTCATGGCCTGTTCGGGGCGCTTATTTTTGGCCCTCCTGACGCATCTGGAGGGGGATTCCCCATGGCCGTACGCGGCCGGCACCGCCGGTATCAGCCGAGCAGGATCAACCGGGCCTCGCTGCTCACGGTCACGGCGGGCGGCGCGGGCATCGCGATCCCGCTCGCCACCGTCGGCGCGGGCAGCGCCCAGGCGGCCGATGTGAGCACCTGGAACAAGGTCGCCGCCTGTGAGTCCAGCGGCGACTGGAGCATCAACACCGGCAACGGGTACTACGGCGGGCTGCAGTTCACCCAGTCCACCTGGGAGGCCTACGGCGGCACGGCGTACGCGCACCGCGCCGACCTCGCCACCCGGGACCAGCAGATCGCCATAGCGGAGAAGGTGCTCAAGGGGCAGGGACCCGGCGCCTGGCCGGTCTGCTCGGTACGCGCCGGGCTCACCCGGGGCGGCGGCACCCCCGACATCCACGTGGGCGGCACCAAGGTCACCGACAAGAAGACCAAGGCCGAGGACGCCAAGACGCAGACCGTCGTCAAGCGGTCCGTGAAGGACGTCCAGCCGCAGACCACACCGCAGTCCCGCGCGGGCACCGCCGAGATGTACACGGTCGTGCGCGGCGACACCCTCTCCGGGATCGCCGACACCGAGCGCGTGGACGGCGGCTGGCACGGGCTCTACGCCGCGAACCGCACCACCGTAGGGGACGATCCCGACCTGATCCTGCCGGGCCAGCGGCTCAGCCTGCACGGCAAGGCGGCCTCGACGGCCCACACGACGACGAAACCGGCCACCAAGTCGTCGACTACGAAGTCGTCGACCACCAAGGCTCCGAAGAAGAAGGCTTCTTCGGAGACCACGGAAAAGGTCACCCACAAGAAGACGACGAGTCACTCCCTCGTCGCCCCCGTGAACGCCCCCATCGGCACCGCTTACCACGCGTCCGGTTCCTCCTGGTCGAAGGGCTACCACACAGGCGTCGACTTCCTTGTCCCCACCGGCACTTCGGTGAAGGCCATCGAGAAGGGGACGGTCGTCAGCGCCGGTTGGGCCGGTTCGTACGGCTACCAGGTGGTGATCCGGCACGCCGACGGGCGGTACTCGCAGTACGCGCACCTGTCCGCGATCTCCGTGCGGGACGGTCAGTCGGTCGGCGAGGGGCAGCGCATCGGGCGCTCCGGGTCCACTGGAAACACCACGGGCCCGCATCTGCACTTCGAGGTGCGGACGGGGCCCGGATTCGGTTCCGACATCGACCCGCTCGCTTATCTGCGGGCCGGCGGCGTCAGGATTTGACTCGGGTGCGGTGCCGGTCGTGGACCGGCATCATCACGTACAGCCCGGCGTGGAACGGACCGAAGTAGCCGACCGGTTCAGCGGAGCCGGCCGGCTCCAGGGTCTCGTAACTCTCGCCGGCCGGTACCGCCGTCGGCGCCGGGAGGAGGATGTCCCCGGCGTTGACGCCGAGTTCCGCGCCGACGTTCACGCTCACGCCGACGGGCTGTCCAGGGAGGGCGTCCAGCAACTCCTCGACGGGCGAGGGCACCACAGGAGGTGTGGTGGTGTCGGCCGGTGCGCTCTCGCTGCCCAGCCGCTCGGTGGTCAGCAGGATCAGGCCGCCCGCCGCGACCACGCCGGCGCTCAGGGCGAGCAGGGTGCCCGTCGTGCCGTAGCGGAAGGTCTCACCGAACATCGTGATGCCGACCGCGGCCGCCACCACCGGGTTCACGACCGTCAGCACCGCCAGCGGAGCCGCCAGGCCCGCGCCCCGGTAGGACGCCTGCGACAGCATCAGACCGGCGACCGCGAACACCGCGATCACGCCCAGGAACGGGATGTCGGTCGCCGAGACCGCGCCGTTGTCCCAGTCGACCGTCACCGTCTTCGTGAACACCGAGGACATACCGAACGCTATGCCGGACGCGGTCGCCAGCAGCACGCTGCGCACCGCCGGGTGCCGGTGTGCCGCGCGGCCCGCGATCATCAGGGTCACGACCACCGCGCCGGTGAACACGGCCACGGACACCCGCTGGGCGGTGCTCAGCGACTGGCCGTCGGACGTACCCACCAGGGACAGCAGACCCGCGAGACCGATCGTCGCCATGATGGCGCCGCGCCAGGCGGTGGAACCGGCCTTGCGGCCGACGAACAGGGCCGCCATCGGCAGCGCGAACACGATCGTCAGCGCGCCGAGGGGCTGCACCAGGCTCAGCGGGCCGTAGGCCAGCGCCACCACGTGCAGCAGACCGCCCGTACCGTTCAACGCGACCGCCGCCCACCAGCTCGGGCGGCGCAGCGGTGCGTACTCCTGGTCGGGAGAGGACACCGCGACGCGCTCCTGCACGATCGCTCCGCCGGCGTAGGCCACTGCGGAGACGAGCGACAGCACGATGGACAACGCGAGGGCGCTCATCGGCAGCTCCTCTGCGTCAGGCGGGCGCCTCTGGCACCACGCGGCGAACGGTCGGCTTTCATACAGAACACGATGCCGCTTGATGTTCTTCCCGTCGTCGTACCTGAGCACCGATTGGGTAGTACTGCCGATGGAGTACGAAAGGACCCTTGTCCTCCCCAAGGTGGGTGACACCGGACGACACCCCCTGGGTGAAACCCCTAGGAGCCTTGGTACTACTGCTCTTCGTGGACCTCGACCCCGAACTCGCCGCGCTCCGCCCCCTCGGCGGCTTCTTCGTACTACGCACGGGCGGAGTTCCGCCCGGCCCGCTGCCGACGCTCGCGCGGACCTACGAAAACCCGGTGTCGGAGGTTTACGGAAATTCCCTGACTTTTCGTGTCCAGGTCG
The DNA here is from genome assembly GCF_045162825.1 of Streptomyces prunicolor. Classification (NCBI taxonomy): domain Bacteria; kingdom Bacillati; phylum Actinomycetota; class Actinomycetes; order Kitasatosporales; family Streptomycetaceae; genus Streptomyces; species Streptomyces prunicolor. Next base: position 9,800,132 of record NZ_CP108676.1, read on the forward strand.
TCGCGGAGCGTCTCCGGGCCCCTGAGCTGCGCATCGCCGCCTCGATCGCCCAGCAGGCGCTCGCCGCCCGGCTGTGGTCCGTCGCGCTCGGCTGCGCCGCCCTGTACGGCCGCATCCCCGACCTCGACCCACGCCTGCTGCACTGGGACGCCGACCGCAGCGCCCCGGACGACCTGTGGCTGGCCGAGGTCCGCCCGCTGCCCGGCGACGCCCGCGCCCTCGCCGACGCCGTCCTCCACGCCCACCTCGAACCCCTGAACGCGGCCCTGGTCGCCCGTCACCGCATCGCCACCGGCCTCCTGTGGGGCAACGCGGCCTCCGCGCTCGCGGGCGCCGCACGGGAACTGGACCGCTGGGCACGCGCGCGTGGCCGCCGAGACGTCGCCACGCGCGCGCGTGCGCTCACCGCGGAACTCTTCGCCCACCCGCTCCTCGCCGGAACCGGAACGTTTACCGGCACATCCTTCCGGCGCCGCAGCTGCTGCCTTTACTATCGGATCCCCGGTGGCGGGGTGTGCGGGGACTGCTGCTTCACACAGCCGCCTGGCTCTTCCCGAAACGCCGCTTCTGGGTGACCATGAGGGCAATCAGCCACCGAGAACAAGGGGTTTCGGGTGCGAGTGGGACTGCTGACCCGGGAGTACCCGCCGGATGTGTACGGCGGCGCGGGCGTCCATGTGGAGTTCCTCGCCCGGGAGTTGAGGCCCCTGGTCGATCTCGACGTGCACTGCTGGGGTGAGGGCCGCACAGAGGGCGTCGTACGCCACCGCTCCTGGCCCACCCTCGACGGCGCCAACGACGCGCTGCGCACCTTCTCCGTGGACCTCTCCATGGCCGCGGCCCTCGAGGGCCGCGAACTCGTGCACTCGCACACCTGGTACGCCAACCTCGCCGGCCACTTCGCCAAGCTCCTCCACGGCATCCCGCACGTGATGACCGCCCACTCCCTGGAGCCGCTGCGCCCCTGGAAGGCCGAGCAGCTCGGCGGCGGATACGCCCTCTCCAGCTGGGCCGAGCGCACCGCGATCGAGGCCGCCGACGGCGTGATCGCCGTATCGGGAGCCATGCGCGAGGACATCCTCACCTGCTACCCGACGCTGGACCCGGCCAAGGTCCAGGTCGTCCACAACGGCATCGACACCACGCTCTACCAGCCCGACCACGGCACCGAGGTCCTCACCCGGCTCGGCATCGACCCCGACCGCCCCTACGTCCTGTTCGTCGGCCGGATCACCCGCCAGAAGGGCGTGCCCCATCTGCTGCGCGCCGTGCGGGACATCGACCCGGCCGCACAGGTCGTGCTGTGCGCGGGCGCCCCGGACACCCCCGAGATCGACCGGGAGTTCCGCGAGCTCTTCCAGGAGCTGAGCAGCGTCCGCGCGGGCGTGCACTGGATCCCGCAGATGCTGCCGCGCCCGGAAGTGATCCAGCTCCTCACGCACGCCACCGTGTTCGCCTGCCCCTCGGTGTACGAGCCCCTCGGGATCGTGAACCTGGAGGCGATGGCCTGCGGCACCGCCGTGGTCGCCTCGCGGGTCGGGGGCATCCCGGAGGTGGTGGCACATGGGGAGACGGGGCTGCTGGTGTCCGTCGACGACGACTTCGAGGCCAACCTGGCGCTGGCTCTCGACTCCGTACTCGCCGACCCGGAGACTGCGAAACGGATGGGCGAGGCCGGGCGGGAGCGCGCGGTGGGCGAGTTCGGCTGGGACGCCGTGGCGCTGCGCACCGCGCGGCTCTACGGGGAGATCGCCAAACAGGCTTAGTGTGCGCTGCTCAGGGGCAGGCTGGGGTCAACCAGGGTGAGGGGAGCGGCCATGCGTCGTGGCGGACCTTCGGTGCTCGGGATCGTACTGGCGGGCGGTGAGGGCAAGCGGCTGATGCCCTTGACCGCCGACCGGGCCAAACCCGCGGTCACCTTCGGCGGAACGTACCGCCTAGTGGACTTCGTGCTGTCCAATCTCGTCAACGCGGACATCCTCCGCATCTGCGTGCTCACGCAGTACAAATCGCACTCGCTGGACCGCCACATCACCACCACCTGGCGCATGTCCAGCCTGCTCGGCAACTACGTCACACCCGTACCGGCGCAGCAGCGCCTCGGCCCGCGCTGGTACCTCGGCAGCGCGGACGCGATCCTCCAGTCGCTGAACCTGATCTACGACGAGCGCCCCGAGTACGTCGCGGTGTTCGGCGCCGACCACGTGTACCGCATGGACCCGCGCCAGATGCTCGCCCAGCACATCGAGAGCGGCGCGGGCGTCACCGTGGCCGGAATCCGTGTCCCGCGCGCGGAGTCCTCGCAGTTCGGGGTGATCACCCCGGGCTCGGACGGCCAGACCGTGGAGAACTTCCTGGAGAAGCCCGCCGACCCACCCGGTCTGGTGGACGACCCGGAGTGCGTCTACGCCTCGATGGGCAACTACATCTTCACCACCAAGGCGCTGATAGAGGCCCTCCAGCGCGACGCGGAGGACATCGGCTCCGTGCACGACATGGGCGGTTCGATCCTGCCCGCGCTCACCGACCGGGGCGAGGCCGCGCTCTACGACTTCAGCGCCAACCACGTCCCCGGCGAGACCACCCGCGACCAGGGCTACTGGCGGGACGTGGGCACGATGGACGCGTACTACGACGCCCACATGGACCTGATCGCCGAGCGCCCCGCCTTCAACCTCTACAACCGCAACTGGCCCATCTACACCCACTCCGGCCAGCTCTCCCCGGCCCGCTTCAACGCCGGTGGCATGGCCAGCGAGTCGATCATCAGCTCCGGGTGCCTCATCCGCGGCCAGGTCACGCGCTCGGTGCTCTCCCCGGGCGTGGTGGTCGACCCCGGAGCCGTCGTCCAGGGTTCGATCCTGCACGACAACGTCCACATCGGGCGGGGCGCGGTGGTCCGGGGCGCGGTCCTGGACAAGAACGTCGAGGTACCACCGGGCGCGACGATCGGCGTCAACCCGGAGCGGGACGCCGACCTGTACACGGTCTCCAAGGGCGGGGTCATCGCACTCGGGAAGGGCCAACTGGTCACGTAACACCACGTCTTGGCGATCCGGGGCCCCGGTGCTTTTCGGCCGCACCGGGGCTTCGCGCTGTCCGGGCGCCGGTCGCGCCCCCGTCCAGCCCGGGCCCCGCCGCCGTCCCGCCCGTGCTTGTCATGTCCCTGGACGGAATGCGGAATCCGTGTTGTCATGCCAACTGCCGCCTATGACAACGTTGTTATGGAGGTTCCGTGCGCATCAGACGACTCAGAGACCGACTCGCCTTACTGCTCGCCCTGGCCCTCGGCATCGCCGGGCTGGCCGCCGTCCCCACCGCGAGCGCCACCGCCGCCGACGACCCCGTGGAGATCCACGGCCTGAAGGGCGAGTACTACACCCAGTCCGCCCCCGGCGCCTTCGACTTCGCCGACCTCAAGGCCACCGGCGTCGACCCGAACCTCGACTTCGACAACCTCGAACCCCGACTCGCCTTCACCACCGGCCAGTCGGACGACGTGAGCATCCGCTGGACCGGCAAGCTCGTCCCGGCGAAGTCCGGCCCCCACGCCTTCTCGATCATCGGCGACAACGGCTTCCGCCTCTGGATCGACGGACGACTCACCATCGACCACTGGGTCGACGACTGGGACACCGAACAGACCTCCGCCCCCGTCGAGTTGACCGCCGGCACGGCCTACGACATCAAGGTCGAGTACTTCGAGCACTACGGCGGCTCCAACCTCCACGTCCGCTGGACCGAGCCCGGCGGCACCAAGGTGGCCATCCCGCAGTCGGCCTTCCGGCTCCCCGACGGCTACGACTACGACGGCGCCATCGCCGCCACGGTCACGAGCACCGGCCGCACCCTGAAACTCGACTTCGCCCAGCCCCTCGCCGCACCCCCGGCCGACCTGACCGACCACCTCGAAGCGGTGATCGGCGGCGCCAAGTGGCCGCTGGGAGCAGCCGAGTTGGACCCGTCCGACCCGCGGACGCTCCTCATCCCGCTCACCGAACCCGTCGTAGGCAACAAGACGGGCACCGCATCCGGCACCGCGGACATCCGCTACGACGGCGAAGCCGGCCTCGCGTCAGCGGATGGCAACGTTATCAACGGCTTCTGGAGCACCGGCCCGAACCGCTCCACCTATGAACTCCGCACCCAGTGGGCCGACCAGGTCGGCCCGCACAACGCCCTCCCCGAGTACCCGCGCCCCCAGCTCACCCGCACCGACTGGCAGAACCTGAACGGGAGTTGGCAGTTCGCCGCGGCGACAGCGGGCGAACAGCCGCCGGTCGGAAAGAACCTCGCCGAGCGCATCCTCGTCCCGTACCCCGTCGAGTCCCAGCTCTCCGGCCTGGAACGGCACGAGGACCGCATGTGGTACCGCCGCACCTTCACCGTCCCTGCCGACTGGAGGATCGGTTCGGGCAAGCGGCTGCTGCTCAACTTCGGCGCCGTCGACTGGCGGGCCGAGGTCTACGTCAACGGCACGAAGGTCACCGAACACCAGGGCGGCTACGACAAGTTCAGCGCCGACGTCACCGATGCCCTGAAGCCCGGCCGCACCCAGGAGCTGATCGTAGGCGTCTACGACCCCACCGACGCGGCCAACGGCGAGAACCCCCCGATCGGCAAGCAGCGCCTCGACCCGAGCGGCATCTGGTACACCCCGACCTCGGGCATCTGGCAGACGGTCTGGATGGAGCCGGTCGCCCCCGACCACGTCGACTCCCTCAAACTCACCCCCGACGTCGCCAAGAGCCAACTCACCGTCGAGGCACAGGGAGTTCGGGACGGCGTACCGATCACGGCGACGGCGTACGACGGAAAGCGCGAGGTGGCCACCGTGCACGGCCGCACCGGCGGACCGCTCACCCTGACTCTCGCGAAGCCGCATCTCTGGTCACCCGACGACCCGTTCCTCTACGACCTGAAGGTCACCGTCGGCAAGGACCGTGTCGGCAGCTACTTCGGGATGCGCTCGATCGCCGTCGAGAAGGTCAACGGCGTCCCGCGCACGGTCCTCAACGGCAAGCCCATCTTCATGATGGCCACGCTCGATCAGGGCTTCTGGCCGGACGGTCTCTACACCGCCCCGACCGACGAGGCGCTCGCCCATGACCTCAAGGTTCACAAGGAGTTGGGCTTCAACGCCGTGCGCAAGCACATCAAGGTCGAGCCCGACCGCTGGTTCTACTGGGCCGACAGGCTCGGCCTCATGGTCTGGCAGGACATGCCCGCGATGACCGCCGGGGTGAACCCGTCCGCCGCCGCCCGGGCCGAGTACGAGCGCGAGATGAAGCAGATGATCGACGAGCACATCAGCAGCCCGTCGGTCGTCATGTGGGTGACGTTCAACGAGGGTTGGGGCCAGTACGACGAGGCCCGCATCGCCGACCAGGCGAAGGCCTGGGACCCGACCCGGCTCGTCAACAGCATGTCCGGCATCAACCTCGGCGTCGACGGCGGCACCGGCGACATCATCGACGAACACGGCTATCCGAGCCCCGCCCTGCCACCGCATCCGGACGGTCAACGCGCCCTGGTCAGCGGCGAGTACGGCGGACTCGGGCTCGCGGTGCCGGGACACGCGTGGTCGGTCCAGCAGTCGTACGTCGACGTCGACCCGGCGGCCTACACCGACGACTACCTCGCCAAGATCGCCGAGGTGCACGCCCTGACCTGCCAGGGGAGCAACGGCGCGGTCTACACCCAAATATCCGACGTCGAGGGCGAGTTGAACGGCCTGATGACGTACGACCGGCGGGTGCTCAAGCCCGACGCGCAGCGGGTGAAGGCCGCTCAACAGGCCCTGATCCGCGACGCCTCGCAGGCGACGCCCGCGAACTGCCCCACCGCCTGACCCCTTTCGCCAACTGGAGGCCCACCCGCATGAGATGGACCCGGCGCCTGCGCCTGGGCATGGCGGGGGCGGTGGCAGCGTCCGCGCTGTTCGCCGTCCCCGCCGCAGCCGAAGCATCTGCCCATGGTCAACTCACCGACCTGGTCAACCCGTTCATCGGTACCGAGAACGACGGCAACACCTATCCCGGCGCCGCCGTGCCCTTCGGCATGGTGCAGTTCTCGCCGGACACCGGCCACAACACCGGGTACGACTACTCCCAGAACCACATCCGCGGCTTCTCCCTCGTGCACCTCTCCGGCGTCGGCTGCGGGCTGGGCGGCGATCTGCCCGTACTGCCCACGACCGGGGACGTGACGCAGACGGACTATGCCCAGTACGCGGCCGAGTTCAGCCACGACGACGAGCACGCGAGCCCCGGCTACTACCAAGTCGGCCTGAAATCCGGCATCGAGGCCGAACTGACGGCGACCGCGCGCACCGGCGTCCAGCGCTACACCTTCCCGGCCACCGACAAGGCCAACGTCCTGCTGAACGCGGCCCAGTCGCTCCACTCCGGGGTCACCTCGAAGGTCGAGGTCCTCGACAACCGGACCGTGCGCACCTCCATCACCGGCCGTGGCTTCTGCCAGGACACCAAGCCGTACACCGTCTACACGGTCACGCACTTCGACCGGCCCTTCATCACCTACGGCACGTGGAACGGTCCAACGGTGACCGCCGGTTCGAGGACCGGTAGCGGCGGTGCGTACGTCCGCTTCGACACGAGCAGGGACCACACGGTCGAGGCGACCACGGCCCTGTCGTACGTCGACGCACACGGCGCGGCCGTCAACCTCCGTGCGGAGGGCGGCCGTTCCTTCGACACCGTGCGCCACCGGGCCCAACGGGCCTGGGAGGACCGGCTCGACGACGTCCGCGCACAGGGCGGTTCCGACAGTCTGCGCCGGACCTTCTACTCGTCCCTGTACCGGTCCTTCCTCGCGCCCAACATCGGCAGCGACGCCGACGGCCGCTACACCGGCTGGGACCAACAGGTCCACCGCGCCAGGGACTTCACGTACTACCAGAACTGGTCCCTGTGGGACACCTACCGCACCCAGTCCCAACTCCTCGCCCTGCTCGCACCCCGCGAGGCCCGCGACATGGCGATCTCGGTGATCAAGATCGACGAGGAGAGCGGCTGGCTGCCCAAGTGGGGCTACGGCACGGTCGAGACGAACATCATGACCGGCGACCCGGTCACACCGTTCCTCACCAACGCCTATCAGCAGGGCTTGCTCAAGGGCTACGAGGAGCGTGCCTACCGGGCGTTGAAGCAGAACGCCGACGGGGTGCCGCCCGCAGACTCGGCGGCGGTGGGCCGGGAGGCCAACGCGGAGTACCTCGCGAACGGGTTCGCGCCGTACATCAAGGACCGCCCGCACGCGAAGCCCGGTGACTCCGACTACGACCACGGGGCCTCGGCCACCCTGGAGTACGCCCTCTCGGACGCGATGCTCGCGCAGATGGCCCGCGACCTGGGCCATGGTGCCGACGCCGCGCGCTATGCCGCCCGCGCCCAGAACTACCGGAACATCTTCGACCCCTCGACCGGCTTCTTCCGCGCCCGTGACGCCTCCGGCGCCTTCGTCGGACCGGCCGATCCGGCACAGAGCGAGGGCTTCCACGAGGGCACGTCGTGGCAGTACCAGTGGCTGGTGCCGCAGGACCTGCCCGGCATGGTCGACCTCATCGGCGGCCGGCAGTCGGCCAACGACCGGCTCGACTCCTTCTTCGCCTACGACCAGCTGCTGGCCGACCCGGCGAAGACCGCGCGCGAGGTGTGGGTCAACGGGCCGTACGACTACTACAACGCGGACAAGTACAACCCGCAGAACGAGCCCGACCTGATCGCCCCGTACACCTACCTGTCCACCGGCCAGCCGTGGAAGACGACCGACGTCGTCCATGCCGCGCTGACCCTGTTCACGGACGGGCCGACCGGCATGACCGGCAACGACGACCTCGGCACGATGTCCGCCTGGAACGTGCTGTCGTCGATCGGGATCTTCCCGGTCCAGCCCGGCTACGACACCTGGGGCCTGTCCACGCCCGTCTTCGACCGGGTCGACCTGACCCTGGACCGCCGCTACTACCCGCACGGCGCCCTGACCATCAAGGCGCCCGGCACCTCGGCGACCGACCGCTACATCCAGGGGGCCCGGACGGACGGGACGTCGTACGACCGGACGTACCTGACGACCGGCGATCTCCGCTCCGTACGGTCGCTCGACTTCACGGTCGGCCCGCACCCGTCGGAGTGGGGTACATCACCCCAGGCGGCGCCACCTGCGCTGAAGTGATCTCAGGCGCCTCTTGAGTCCCGCCCCTCCCAGAGGGGCGGGATCGGGGTCGGATGTAATCTGCTGTTAACTGTGCGTAGCTTGATCGTGCTTGACCGTAATCGCTTGTCACCGCTTGACTGCTGGCTCACCCCTAGTCGACGCGAGGCAAGCAATTGACTTCTGACCTGCTCGCTCCTCTCGACCTTGCGTTCTGGAACATCGAGTCCGACCGGAACCCGATGCACCTGGGCGCACTCGGCGTCTTCTCGGCTCACTCGCCGACCGCGGGAGCCCACGCCGCCGACCTCCTCGCCGCCCGTGCGGCCGCCGTCCCCGGGCTGCGGATGCGCATCCGGGACGTGTGGCAGCCGCTGTCCCTGTCCTTCGGAAGCGCCACCCGCGAGGCCGATCCCGACTTCGACCCGCTCCACCACGTGCGGCTGCACGCCCCGACCGCCGACTTCCAGGCGGACGCCGGCCGGCTCATGGAACGCCCGCTGGAGCGCGGCCGACCCCCGTGGGAAGCGCATGTGCTGCCCGGCGAGGACGGTGTCTCGTTCGCGGTGCTGTTCAAGTTCCACCACGCTCTCGCCGACGGACTGCGGGCGCTGACCCTCGCCGCCGCCATCCTCGACCCGATGGACATGCCCGAGCGCCGCCCGCGCCCCGCCGAACCCGCGCGCGGTCTCATCCCTGACGTGCGCAAGCTGCCCGGACTGGTCCGCGGAGCCCTGTCCGACGTGGGCCGGGCCCTCGACATCGGGGCGTCCGTCGCCCGCTCGACCCTGGACGTGCGCTCGTCGTCGGCGCTGACCTCCGAACCCTCGGGCACCCGTCGTACCGCCGGAGTCGTCGTCGACCTCGACGACGTGCACCGCATCCGCAAGACCGTCGGCGGCACCGTCAACGACGTGCTCATCGCGGTCGTCGCGGGCGCCCTGCGCAGCTGGCTCGACGAACGCGGCGACGGCAGCGAGGGCGTCGCGCCCCGCGCCCTGATCCCCGTCTCCAAACGCCGCCCGCGCAGCGCCCAGCCACAGGGCAACCGGCTCTCCGGGTACCTGATACGGCTGCCCGTCGACGACCCGGACCCCCTCGCCCGGCTCGAATCGGTGCGTGCCGCCATGGACCGCAACAAGGACGCCGGACCCAACCGGGGCGCCGGCGCGGTCGCCCTGCTCGCCGACCACGTCCCCGCGCTCGGCCACCGCCTCGGCGGACCACTCGCAGCCCAGGCCGCCCGGCTCTGGTTCGACATCCTCGTCACCAGCGTCCCGCTCCCCGGCGTCGGCCTGAAGCTCGGCGGCAACCCGGTCACCGCGGTCTTCCCGTTCGCCCCGCTGGCGGGCGGCCAGTCCCTCGCGGTCGCCGTCTCCACGTTCCGCGGACATGTCCACTACGGGCTCGTCGCGGACGCCGAGGCCGTACCGGATCTCGACGTGTTCGCCCGCGCGCTGACCGAGGAGGTGGAGACACTCATCACCGCCTGCGGGTCGTGACCTGGCGCGGGTTTGGTGCTGCGGCCCGGCGCTCCGTAAAATTCCGGGTTCGACGGTGTGCGCGATCGAGCGCCGCCGCGGATGACCCAAGGAAACGGCAGCGCGATGACGGTGACAGAGAACGGCTCCACGACCCCGGACGAGGTCGTGTACGGGCCCGGCATCGACCCCGAGCGGCTGGCCGTCTGCCTCAGCGTGCTCGACGAACTGGAGAAGATCGACGTCGACCACCCCGACGCGATCACCGTCCGTCGCGCCACCGCGGGCATCTACCGCAGCGTCAAGCAGCGCCGCCGCCAGGAGCGCCGGGCCGCGAAGACCGCGCACGACAAGGCCGTCACCGAGTCCACCGCGACCGGCTCCGCCCAGCGCATCGACGACGAGACCGAGGGTCTGCTCCCGTCGTCGGTGACGGAGGAGGGCCGGATCGCCGGGATACTGCAGCGCCCCCGCTCCTGCTACACCTGCAAGACCCGGTACGTGGAAGTCGACTACTTCTACCACCAGCTCTGTCCCGACTGCGCCCGCCTGAACCGCGAGAAGCGCGACGACCACGCCGACCTCACCGGCAAGCGCGCCCTGCTCACCGGCGGCCGCGCCAAGATCGGCATGTACATCGCGCTGCGGCTGCTGCGTGACGGCGCCCACACGACGATCACCACGCGCTTCCCGAAGGACGCGATCCGCCGCTTCAAGGCCATGGACGACTCGGCGGACTGGCTGCACCGCCTGGAGGTCGTCGGCACCGACCTGCGCGACCCGGCCCAGGTCGTCGCCCTCGCCGACCAGCTCGCCGAGGCGGGCCCCCTCGACATCCTCATCAACAACGCGACCCAGACCGTACGCCGCCTGCCCTCCGCCTACGCCGCCCTCGTCGACGGCGAGAGCGCCCCGCTGCCCGCCGGTGAACTCCCCGCCCACCACGTCATCGGCGCCTTCGGCTCCGGCGCGGTCGACGGCCTCGCCGCGCTGCCCGTCGGCATCAGCGGCCTCGACGCCCAGCAGGTCGCCGACCTCGCCCTGGTGGCGGGCAACGCCAGCGTCGCCCGCCACCTCGACGGCACGGCCATCGACGCCGGTGGTCTGGTGCCCGATGTGGTCGACACCAACACGTGGGTGCAGACCATCGAGCAGATCTCCCCGGTGGAGCTCCTCGAAACCCAACTCTGCAACTACACAGCCCCGTTCATCCTGATCAGCAAGCTCCGCCCGGCCATGGCCGCCGCCGCCAAGGCCGCGAGGAGCGGACGTGCGTACATCGTCAACGTCTCGGCGATGGAAGGTGTCTTCGGCCGCGGCTACAAGGGCGCCGGGCACCCCAACACCAACGCCGCCAAGGCCGCGATGAACATGGTGACCCGCACCAGCGGCCAGGAGATGTTCCAGACCGACGGCATCCTCATGACCTCGGTCGACACCGGCTGGATCACCGACGAACGCCCCCACTACGACAAGCTCCGCCTCGCCGAGGAGGGCTTCCACGCCCCCCTCGACCTGGTCGACGGAGCCGCCCGCGTCTACGACCCGATCGTCCTGGGCGAACAGGGCGAGGACCTGTACGGCGTCTTCCTGAAGGACTACGCGCCCGGCAAGTGGTGACCGGGCGCTGTCCTCACGCGGCGTCGGTCATGGCGTCAGGCGCCAGAGGGACGTGACCTCGGCGCTCCGTGCCGCGTGCAGCGGGTCGCCGGCGTCCTCGGAGCGCGGGTGCCGTGGCCTGGTGTCGATCCTGTCCACCACGCGGAGGTGCGCTGCCTCGATGGCGTCGAGGAGCTGCCGACGGGTCCGGAGTCCGAGGTGCTCCGCCAGGTCGGACAGGACGAGCCAGCCCTCGCCGCCCGGCCGGAGATGGGCGGACAGCCCGGTGAGGAAACCGTTGAGCATGGCGCTGTCCGGGTCGTAGACGCCCTGCTCGATGGGGCTGGTCGGACGGGCGGGGAGCCAGGGCGGGTTGCACACGACGAGATCGGCCCGGCCCTCCGGGAACAGGCCGGGGCCCGACACCTCGATACGGTCGGTCAGCCCGAGCCGTTGGACGTTCTCCCGGGCACAGACCAAGGCACGTGGGCTGATGTCGGTGGCCACGACCCGGTCGACACCGCGGCGGGTCAGGACCGCGGCGAGGACACCGGTTCCGGTGCCGAGATCGAACGCCGTACTGGTGGCGGGTGCGCGCAGGACCGCCGGTGGCAGCGGGGCCTGGGCGACCAGGTCGACGTACTCGCCCCTGACCGGCGCGAACACGCCGTAGTGGGGGTGGACGCGGGTGCCGAGCGCCGGTACGTCGACGCCTTTCGAGCGCCACTGGTGGGCGCCGATCACGCCCAGCAGTTCCCTGAGCGAGACCGCCGTGGGTCCCTTCGGCGGGCCGTAGGCGTCCAGGCACGCCTGGTGGACCTCGGGAGCGCGGCGCAACGCCAGGGTGTAGTCGTCGTCCAGGAGGACCAGGAGCTTTCCGAGCACCCGGGCGCGGTGCGCGCTGCCGCGCCGGTGCAGGCGGAAGGACTCGCTCGGGGAAGTGCCGGAGCCGGGCGTCTTGCGGTCGATGCGGCGGCCCATCGCGTGCAGCAGTTGGCCGGCGTTGTGGAAGTCGCCCTGCCAGAGCAGGGCCGTTCCCTCGCAGGCCTGACGGTAGGCGTCGGCGGCCTTCGTCCGGTCGTCGGCGACGGCGGTCCGTCGCGGAAGGGGGGTGGCGTTCTCGGAATGCCAGCGGGCGGACCGGTGAGTGTCGCCGGTGGTCCAGTGGATGGTGGACACCATGTACTCCTCGTGGTCGAACGTGCAGGGGTCACGAAGAGCACTTCGACGGGGAGCAGGCTGGACCCACGCCCGTCCATCGGACAGACGTGTGGGGTGGGGGAGTCGGCCGTTACCGCCCTCGCGTCGAAGCGCGAGTGCGGACGTCCCAGACAACCATGCCGAGCATCAGGGCCAGCCTTTTCGGAGGAGTGCCCGCAGGCTCGCACAGGTACGGCCCGGCCACCAAACCCACCAGGACATCCGCTCAGCCGGTCGCGGTTCCTGGGCGGCGCGGCGCGGCAGACCTCAGCCGGTCGTGGACGGCGTACCCGCCCGACCCGTACGCCGCCCGCACCCGGGTCCCGCCGTCCACCAGCAGATCCGCCCCGGTGATCCACTCGGCCTGGTCGGAGGCCAGCCACAGGACGGCCCGGGCGATGTCGGCCGGTTCCCCGATGCGGCCGAGCGGCAGTCCGGCGGCTACCTCCGCCTCGCCGGGCTCCCACACGAACCGCGCCATCTCGGTGCGGATGAGCCCGGGGGAGACGGAGTTGACCCGCACCTTCGGCGCGAGTTCGCCCGCGAGCTGTGCGGTCAGATGCAGCAGCGCCGCCTTGCTGGTGCCGTACGCCCCCACGTTCGGCCCGACATGCCCGGCGCCCTCGGTGCACACGTTGACCACCGCACCGCCGTGCTCCCGCATCCACGCCCGCCAGGCGCACCGCACCAGCCGCAGTGGCGCCTCGACGTTCACGGTGAACGCCGTCCGCCAGGCGTCCGGATCGGCTTCCATGAGCGGGCCGTACGGCTGGTTCGTCGCCGCGTTGTTGACGACCACGTCGATCCGGCCGAAGGTGCGCAGCGCCAACTCGGTCAGCTCGCGCAGGTGTTCAGGGTCGGCGACATTCCCGGCGAGGCCGACACCGCCCAACTCCTCGGCCGTGCGCGCCACTTCGTCAACGTTCCGCGCGCTCACGCACACCAGCGCCCCGGCCCCGGTAAACGCCTCGGCGACCGCGCGCCCGATCCCGCGCGTGCCGCCGGTGATCAGAGCGGCCCGGCCTCGCAGGTTGTACGACGACGTCATCGCCGTACCGTCTCATGACGGACCGTCAGTCGACAGCCCCCAGAGGGGAGTTGGGAAGTCGGGAGTTCCGGGCGGCCACGATGCCCAGGACCGTGCGCCAGTCCTCCAGGACACCGGCGTCGAGGCCGACGACCTTGGCCGCGTCGTCGGCCTGGCGCAGGGTGATCGCGTCGTCGGCGAGGGGGTCGCGCTCGAAGGCGGCGGCCTCGGCGGGGGACATGGGGCCGCCTTGTGTGCGGAGGGTCAGCGCGCTCTGTGCGGACAGGTCGCGGCCGGGGGAGGAGGTCGCCAGATAGCGCTTCGCGGGTACGTGCAGGCGGACGAGGTGGGCGACCCGCTCGCCGAGCAGGGCGCGGACGGCGTCCGCCGCGTGGTCGGCGTGCCCGGCGTCGTCGCCCGGCTGAAGGAGATGGCCCAGGTCGTGGACCAGGCCGGCGACCTGAAGTTCCTTGTCGGCGGGGCGACTTCGGCGCAGCAGCGCGGCCGTCTGTAGCGCGTGGTCGTGCAGATCGACCGGATCACCGCTCCTGTCCGGGGTGTCCCAGGCGCCCCGACACGCGTACAGCAGATCCATCAGCTCCTCGACGCTGCGCAACTCCATGCGTCAGTCCTCCCGCGAGACAGCCCGTGCGGAACGCCAGGAGATCATGGCGAGCTTGCGGATCGGCCAACGGGACCTGAACTGCGTGACGCCTTGAGCGACGTGGGTCATGTTCTTGATCGTGCGTGCGTATTTCTAGGGCGTGTGGGGGGTCGGCAGACCACGCATGATGAACCAGACCGGTTCGAGTCATGCAGGGCGTCGCGGCACGTGAGGTCGAAGAAGTCTCCGCCAATGGCGGTGAAACTATGGTCGAGCCCCTCGGCCTCGGTGGCGGCGGGGGCGATGTCGCGGGCGGCGGCCTGCGACACGTTGCTCATCGACTCGGTGAAGGAGGACGCTTCGTCCGGGTGCTCGCCGAAGTAGTCGAAGATGTTCGCCTGGCCGTGTGCCGTCGTGTCCTGGTGCAGGCCCGTCCGGACGGCCTCGGGAAACCTGCCCCACGGCAGCCAATGGCCCGGTGCGGACTGGGAGATGGCGAAGTGCCGCAGCGAGTGGGGGTCGTCCTGTCGCAGTGTGCTCAGCAGGGATGTGCCGGTGAAGTGACGCCCGTCCTCGGAGGTCATCAGGCCCAGGGACGCGCCGGTGGGTGACCCGGAAACCCGTGACCATTTCCGTCATGCGCTCGTAGTCCTGAGCCTTCGCCGACTTTCGTAGGCTGGCCAAAACAGTCACCTCTGCTGAACTCGCCGGTCTGCGGGCGGATCCGCGCTTACCTGGTGGGCCACTGCACCGCGGTGGCCGCCGTCGCCAGAGTGACCGCGGCCAGCCGTTGGTAGTCCAGCGTTTCGGGGGTGTCGGTGGACCGGTGATAGTGGGGGTTGCGGAAGTTCGCGGTACTCGTGAGCATCAGCGCGGGGATCCGCTGGTTCCAGAAGGAGGCGTGGTCGCTGCGCCCCAAGTGGTTGGCCGGAGGTACCGCCACGCCGATGAGCATGCCCAGTGGTCCGTCCGGGCGTGGATCGCGCAGCGTGATACTGGCGAGAGCGGGTGATGCCTGCGTGGCGGCGCGCTGCCACAACTCGGCCGCCGTGGCCGAGGAACGGCGGTGCACCACGAGAGTGAAGTCGCCCCGGTGTTCCGCCCTGCGGACGGTGTCGGTCGCGTCGCGAAAGACGGTGGCGAAGCCGGGCGGGAGGTGCTGGCTGCCGGGCTGGTCGGAGAAGACGCCCACCGACTCCAGGCAGATCATGCCCGCGACCCGACGGGTGCGGCTCAGTTCCCGAGCCGCGACTCTGGAGCCGATCAGGCCCAGTTCTTCCATGTCGAACAACGCCAAGGTGACCGCCGGCGGGTCGGGCAGCCGCCCCAACAACCGTGCCGTCTCCAGCACCACGGCGACCCCGGACGCGTTGTCGTCGGCGCCCGGACTGCCGTCGACGGTGTCGAGATGGGCACCGATCACCACGGTCGGGCGGTCGGACGCCCCGGCACCGGGAAGATCGGCGACGATGTTGGTCCCCCGCAACCGCCTGTGCAGCCGCAGCTTCAGCGGTAGCGCCCGGCTGCCGTGCCGGTCGGTGGAGCCGACCTGCCACCGTACGTCGAAGGGCGAGCTGTCGGCCTCCCATCCGGCGCGCCGCAACTCGCCCACCACGTACTCCTGGGCTCGCCGCATGGCCTTCGGCGCATGCAGACTGCTGCGCGGCGTCGAGGCTAGAGTCTCAACGTCCCGTTGCAGACGTTCGGCATCCAGGTCCGCTGCCAGTCGCTGTATCAGCGTGGCAACGCCCGCACCGGAATCCACCATCGTTCTCCTCGCGTGTGACGTCCCAGGACTCTTCCGACCCTCGCCTGCCCGCTTCACCTGAAGCAGCGGGGACGGGAAACGGAGCGGAAGCCACCGCGCCAGTCCCGGACCTTACTAGTCGAAGGTGTAGTTGTACTTGTTGCCGGCGGCCCCCATGCCGCCGGAGCCGTCGTCATCGGCAGCGTGAGCACCCCGGCAGGCGCCGACCTGGTTCGCGCGGCCGGAGCCGCACACGTCCTCGGCCACGGATCGGCCGGACACCTGGGCGAACTGACCCGGATCACGGACGGCCGGGGCCCCTCGGTGATCATTGAAATGGCAGCGCACCTGAACCTGGAGAAGGATCTGACCGTCCTGGCCACCGCGGGCCGCGTGGTGATCGTCGGCAGCCGCGGCAGTCTGGCCTTCACCCCACGACTCGCCATGGTGAAGGAAGCCACGGTCCTCGGCCTCGCACTGTGGGACGCCACTCCGGCCGGAAAGGCCGACGCCCTCGCCGGGGTGGTGGCACATCTGCGTGACGGTGCCCTGGCACCGATCGTCGGCGACACGCTGCCGCTGCGCGAGGCCGCCGCGGTCCACCGCCGCGTCCTGGCGCAGGGGACCCGAGGGAAGCTCGTACTGATCCCCGAATGACGCCCGCGCCGCACGTCCCACCGACTCGCCCAGGTCGGATCATCTCTTCTGCCGAAAGGCGCGTTGCGTGTCCGTGGAAGACACCCGCAACGCGGCCACCGTCGACTCGCGACTCCACGCGCTGGGGTACACCCTCCCGGTCCCACCGACGCCGCGTGCCAACTGCACGCCCGGCAAAGTGATCGGCGACAAGCTGTATCTCTCCGGTCAGATCCCCTTCGTCGACGAGGTTCTGACGGTGACCGGCAAGCTCGGTGAGGACGTGACGGCGGCGGAGCGCCAGAAACTGGCCGCTCTCGCCGCTCTCGCCGCGCTCAACGCCCTCGGCGCCGCCCGCCGGATACGGGGAACGCTCGAAGGCGTATCTGTCGCGAGCACCAACGTCTTCGTCGCATGCGCCCGTCCTTCGCTGAGCTGCACGTCGTCGCCAACGGGGCCAGCGACGCCTTGACGGCCGCGTTCGGACCCGACGAAGCAATCCCCCGCACGGCGGTCGGCGTACCCGGCCTTCCGCTCGACGCCCCGGTCGGGATCCAACTGCTGCTCACCGTCCCGGCCGCTTAACCTGGCGCACCGCGTGGGCCGCGAGCGGGGTGGCCAACCCTGCGGCAAATCGTCAGGGAGGAGACGGGTCGGGACCCTGAAAGCGGCGATGGAGCAGGAGGAGTCCGGGCTCTTCACTCTCCTCGGCCAGGACACGGAAGAACTCCGGTTCCTGCTGACCCGCGCCAACCGCCGGCTGACCTGAGCGTGGTCCTGCCAGGGGCTCCCGAGGTGGTCGAGATCAGCTAGGTGCCGCCATGACCAGCTACCCCGGCGTCACCGCCCGCCTCATCGCGACGGCCACCAGGGATACCAGGGATACCAGGGATACCAGGAATACCAGGAATACCAGGGATACCGGGGATACCAGGGCCGCCAAGGCCACCAAGGCCATCGACTGACCTGCCGCCCGTCGATCCCGGCCCGTGTTGCTGCGGGTCGGGTCTCGTCGTCCGCCCGGCGCCGGTTCCCCGGGCTTCGCCGTGTGCGTCGATCGCACCGGGCTGTAAAATCCGGTCATATCGGACAGGTGTGGGCAACGTCAGCGCGCGTTATTCGATGACCGACGTCGCGACAGCGAAGGACACCACCATGGACCGCTCGGATTCCGAAGGCCGTCCCGGCGACGACTTGGGGCGTGGAGCGCCGGGGGTCGCGGCGCGGGGCCGTGGACCCAATCGCCCCGGTGACATCTCCCAGGAGGACGACACGGCACCCTCGGCGGGGTGGGGCGCGGCGCGCAGTGTGACACGGGTCCTCGCCAGAACTCGTGAGCCGGTCAGCGGGCCGCTGGCGATCGTGAGAATGAACCACGAGAACGGCGGATTCGACTGCCCGGGATGCGCGTGGCCGGACGACCGCAAGGGCCTGCACCTGGACATCTGCGAGAACGGGATCAAGCACGTCACCTGGGAGATGACCCGCAAGAAGGCCGGCCGGGAGTTCTTCGCCGCGCACACGGTCACCGAGCTGGCCGACTGGCCGGACTACGCGCTGGAGGACCAGGGCCGGCTGACCGAGCCGATGGCGTACGACGAGGCCACCGACAAGTACGTCCCGATCTCCTGGCCGGACGCGTTCGCGCTGGTCGGGCGGACACTGTGCGGCCTGGACCACCCCGACCAGGCCGCCTTCTACACCTCCGGCCGGCTCAACAACGAGGCGACCTTCCTCTACCAGCTGTGGGTGCGCGAGTTCGGCACCAACAACCTGCCGGACTGCTCCAACATGTGCCACGAGGCCTCCGGCCGTGCCCTCCAGGCCGCGCTGGGCACCGGCAAGGGCACGTGCGACATCGCCGACTGGGACGCGGCCGACCTGCTGTTCGTCATGGGCGTGAACGCGGCGTCCAACGCCCCGCGCATGCTCACCACGCTCGCCAAGGCACACCGGCGCGGCGCTCAGATCGTCCACGTCAACCCGCTCGTCGAGGCGGGCGCCCGACGGACCATCGTGCCGCACGAGTTCGCCGCGATGGCCGCCTTCCACTCCACCGCGACCGGCGACCAGAACGTACAGGTCCGCATCGGCGGCGACCTCGCCCTGCTGCGCGGGGTCGCCAAGGCGGTGTTCGAGCGGGCCGAGGAGAACCCGGCGGTGCTCGACGTCGCCTTCGTCGAACGGCACACCTCGGGCTTCGCGTCGTACCGCGACCTGGTGCGCGCCACGGACTGGGCCGAGCTGGTGCGGCAGTCCGGGGTGAGCGAGAGGCAGATCCGCGAGGTCGCCGACCGCTACATGGCCGCCGACCGCACCGTAATCTCCTGGTGCCTCGGCGTCACCCAGCAGGACCACGGGGTGGACACCGTCCGCGAGATCGTGAACCTGCTGATGCTGCGGGGCAACCTCGGCCGCGAGGGAGCCGGACCCTCGCCGGTGCGCGGCCACAGCAACGTCCAGGGCAACCGCACCTGCGGCATCGACCACCGCCCCGCGCCCGAGTTCCTCGACGCGCTCGACGAGGTCTGCGGCATCTCCGCGCCCCGCGAGCACGGTCTGGACACCGTCGGCACCATCAAGGCGATGCGCGACGGCCGGGTGAAGGTGTTCGTCGCGATGGGCGGCAACTTCGTCCTCGCCGCCCCCGACACCGACGCGACCACGGCCGCGCTGCGCACCACCGAACTGACCGTGCAGGTGAGCACCAAACTCAACCGCAGCCATCTCGTCCACGGCCGCCAGGCGCTCATCCTCCCGTGCCTCGGCCGCACCGAGAAGGACACCCGGGCGACGGGGGAGCAGGGCGTGAGCGTCGAGGACGCGATGAGCGAGGTGCACCTCTCCTTCGGCATGCGCAAGCCGCCCGCCGAGACCCTCAGGTCCGAGTGCGCGATCGTGGCCGGGATGGCACGGGCGACACTGCCCGACTCGACAACACCGTGGGAGTGGTACGTCGAGGACTACGACCGGATCCGCGACACCATGGCCCAAGTCCTCCCGGGCTTCGAGGACTTCAACCGTCGGGTGCGTGAACCGCTCGGCTTCCGCATCACCCAGCCCGCCCGCGAGCGCGTGTTCCACACCGCGTCCGGCCGCGCCGAGTTCCACCCGGGCGAACTCCCCGACGTGACCCCGCCCCAGGGCATGCTCGTCCTCTCCACGGTGCGCTCGCACGACCAGTGGAACACCACCGTGTACTCCGACGACGACCGCTACCGCGGGGTCAAGAACCTGCGCACCCTGCTCTTCATGAACCCCAAGGACATGGCCGACCGGGGCCTGGCCGAGTTCGACCTGATCGACATCACGAGCCACGCACGCGACGGCAGCACCCGGTCGGTCTACGGCTACCGCGTCATCGCCTACGACATTCCGCCCAGCAGCGTCGCGGGCTACATGCCCGAACTCAACATCCTCTGCGGGCTCGACGACTACAGCAGGCAGAGCGACCAGCCCCTGATGAAACACCAACTCGTCACCGTCACCCCGTCACAGGACGGGCGAACACTATGAACGCAATGGTCGACGGGTAGTCCCCACCAGCGGCGGTTCCTAACATCACGGTTCGCAGGGCAACTTTGCACAGCGAATTCATAGGAGCCGCTCCCGTGACGACACTTGACGCGCCCGAACCGGTACGCCGGAGACTCCCGGCCCCTCGCTACCGACGGGCCGTACTGGCCGCCGGCGTGGCCGCCGCACTCCTCGGCACGCTCGGCAACGCCCCCGCGCCCCGGGCACAGGCCGAGCGGCCCGCGGTTTCCGCCTGCCCGCCCGACTTGCTTGGTAAGGCGACGTGTTACACCGGTCAGGACGCCAACGGGGCGTACTACGCGATGGCTGTGCCGACCCGCTGGAACGGATCCCTCGTCGTGCACGCACACGGCGGACCCGACCTCGGCGACTCCTCGGACCCGGCACGCAGCACCGACGACCTGAACCGGTGGGCGGTGATGGTCGACGAGGGCTACGCCTGGGCCGGCTCGTCCTACCGACGCGGTGGCTACGGCACCCGGATGGCCGCCGCCGACACCGAGAACGTACGCAAGCTGTTCGTCTCGGAGTTCGGCAAGCCGAAGCGGACCTATGTGCACGGCCAGTCCTGGGGCGGCGACGTGGCCGCCAAGGTCGCGGAGACCTACGGCAGACACCCCGGCACCTACGACGGCGCACTGCTCACGAGCGGCGTCCTCGGCGGCGGTTCGCGTGGCTACGACTACCGGGTCGACCTGCGCGTGGTCTACCAGTACTACTGCCACAACCACCCCCGCCCGACCGAGCCGCAGTACCCGCTGTGGCAGGGCCTGCGCACGGACTCCACCATGACGAGCGCCGGGCTCCGAGCCCGTCTGCAGGAGTGCACCGGACTCGCCTCCGCCCCCGCGGACCGGACCGCGCTCCAGCAGCGCAACCTCGACGACATCCTCGCGGTCACCCGCATCCCGGAGCGCTCGCTCGAATCACACCTGCGGTTCGCGACCTTCACGTTCCGGGACATCGTGTCGACCCGCCTCGGCGGCCGCAATCCCTTCAGCAACAGGGGTGTCCGGTACTCGGGCTCACACGACGACAAGGCGCTCAACGCGGGCGTCGAACGCTTCTCGGCCGACCCCGGCGCACGCCGTGACCTCTCCTACGACAGCGACCTGACCGGCAAGGTCTCCATCCCGGTCCTCACGATGCACGCGATCGACGACCCGACGGCCTTCGTCGTGCACGAGGCGGCCTACCGCGCCACTCTCCAGGGTGCGGGCAGGGGCGGCAACCTCGTCCAGACCTTCACGAAGGAGACCGAGCACAGCGCACTGAGCGACTCCGAGTACGCCAACTCCATTGCGGCGCTGGACACTTGGGTCCGTCATGGACACAAGCCGACCGCGCGCTCGATTGCGGCGTCGTGCGCGGCCTTCGACCGGAAGTACGGCAGCGGGTGCTTCTACGACCCGGCGTTCCACCCCGCGCCGTACGCCTCACGGATCCGGCCCCGACCGGGCGGGCTCGCCTGGCCGGCCATGACCGCCGCGCAGGAACGGGCATGGAGCCGCATCGACGGCGTGGGCATCGCTCCGTAGCGGATTTCGCTGGCCTGTCCCCGGGCCGGTCCTGTCGGCCCGGCCCGGGAGGGCTCACTGGACGTAGGTGTAGTGCGGGCTGTCGTACTGAGGCCCGTTCTTCTCGTAGGTGAACCAGTAGGTCAGGGTGGAACCGGTGGCGAGCGTGACGTTCTGTGTCCAGGTGCCGCCGCTGTTGGTCATCCGGAAGTTCTGCTGGCCGGCGCCGTTGATCAGGTAGTGCACATCGACGTACGCCGCGGGTGTGGTCGGAACGAACGTGATCTGCGCCTGACTGGCGCTCACGTGGGTCACCCCGGCGGTGTAGTCCGGCGTCGTCGTGCTCCCGCCGGTGGTTCCGCCCGTCGTACTGCCTGTGGTTCCACCGGTCGTCGTGCCGCCGGTGGTGCTCCCGCTCGGGCTCTGCTGGTAGACCGCGAACCAGTCGACGCTCATGGCGGCACCCGATGTGATGCTGCCCGCCTGTGCGGCCGAACTGCAACCGCAGACCTTGTCGGGGTAGGAACCGGCGATCGCCAGGTCGAAGATGGCCATGAATCCGTGGTCGACGGCCGCCTGCCACGTCGCGACCGACACCTGGTTCTCATTGACGGTGAAGGTCAGATTGCCGTCGAGGTAGAAGCGGAGCTGCTCCGCGGCGGTGTTCGTGCGGTCGATGATCGCGGAGTACGTGTGGTACCCGGTCTGGCAGCCCGCGCACGGCTGAAGGTTGCTGGTGATGCCGTCGGGGTCGTGGCATTCGCCCGCCCACACGCCGCAGTGGAAGGTGGTGGAGTGCTGGCTCAGCGCGTTGACGTCCTCCATGATGTCGAACTCGCCGATGCTCGGCCAGTTCGTCGCGCCGACCGGGCGGGCCGCGCCGCCCATCGCCCAGAACGCGGGCCAATAGCCCAGTCCACTGGCCGGGTTGGGCTGGAGGATGGACGCGCTCATCTGGAGCTGTCCGCCGGCCGGGGCGGCGAAGTCGGTGCGCTGGGTCTCGATGCGTCCCGAGGTCCAGTGGCCGGACCCGTCGCGGAGAGCCTTGATGACCAGGTGTCCCTGGCCGTCCTGGTAGACGTTGTTGGTGGAGTCGGTGGCCGATTCGATCTCGCCCGTTCCCCAGTTGGCGGCACCCCCGGCGTAGCTGGTGCCCAGGTCGTACAGCCAGTCGGTCCGGTTCAGCGCGCTGCCGGAGGCGCCGTTGAAGTCGTCCGAGAAGAGGGTGGTCCAGCCGGTCGGAGCGCCCGGTACGGCCGCCGAGGCGCTGCCGCCGCTACCGATCAGGCCTGCGAGCGCGCCGATGAGCAGCACCAGAGCGCTGCCCAGGACGAGGGGGACGGTTCTCTGTCGGCCGGCCGGCGCACCGGCGGGCGGTGGGGAGGTTGTCATCGTGGTGGTTCTCCCTGTCAGGCGTGCGGGTTGGGAGTGCTGCAGGGGCCTGCCTCCTGGCGGGGCTGGGGAGCAGGTCGTCTCCGTCGTCTGGCGACATGGTCTGCTGACGTTTTTGAGAGCGCTCTCAGAGTGATCATGGGTCCGCGTTTTCCCGTTGTCCTCCTCTGCGTCGGCGCCGCCGCACTGTGGAGCCTGGTGCGCGCGGCTGAACACGGACGATCCGCCATGTCCTGTGGGACGGGCCTGAGTTGGCTGCTCACCGGGCGGAATCGCCGTTTCAATGCAGGAGTGTCCGGCGCGGCTCTCCATGCGTCAATGGCTTCAACGTGATCGGTTGAGGAGCAGGTCTGCTGGCGACGCCCTATGGAGCCCTGGTGAAGGTCCGAACCAAGTTCTGCCGAGCTGCAGAGCGTTCTTCGGTGCTGGGTCGAGCACGGCTTTGTCCCGTTGAGCTGCGGTTCTGTGATGACGGCGCCGGAAGGGAGGTTCTGTCGTCGAGTCGACGGCCCTTGATGTCGCTCTCAGACCTCGCACGGCGGCTTCAGGAGTCGAAGGCAAGTGCTCCGGCACGGTCGGTGAGTTCGAGGTGCTCGATCTCGGCATGTTCGCTGCCGGTCGCTCGCGTGCGTTGGCCGGGTGGTGGACGGGGGCGACCACGGTGGCCGTTAACCCACCGGGCCGGGGCAGGCCACACCTGCTGGCCGCATGTCCCTATTCTTTACCCCATGTTTTCAGCCCCATCGAGCGGCGGGCCGCTCATTTGGTTAACCTGAGGCAGACGGACAGCGACAAGGGGTCCCACCCACACCCATGGTCCGTCCCGGGACAAGCCGGTCACAACGGCCTGCTCTCACACGAGTAACTGGCGCCACCGCGTCCGAACTGCCTATAACCCACGCCCGAGGGGGCTCAGGTACCGGACCGGAGACGGCCGGTGTGCCCCGAGGGTGACCCGACACATAAGGAGTGCGCGGTGACACCGGAGAAGACGAATCGCGAGCAACGCCCCAAGGATCACACGGAGCGTGCGGGCCGCAGGTCCGACGAGCTCGGCAGCCTGGCCGTGTGGGCACGGTCCGCCCCCATCCGTCTCGCGGGCTACGAGGACGACCTCGCCGAGCCCCACATCCTGCCCAGCGTGGACTGACCCCCACGGGACCCATCGCGATCGCCGACAGCATGGGCGTGCGAAAATCACGCCCATGCTGATCAGAGAAGCCGCGGCCGACGACTGGCCGCGGATCTGGCCTTTCTGGCACCGGATCGTCGCCGCGGGCGACACCTACACCTGGGCCCGGGACACCTCCGAAGAGGCGGCCCGGGCCTTGTGGACGAACCCGCCGAAGCGCGTGTACGTCGCCGAGGACGAGACCGGGACCGTCGTCGGCTCGGCCTTCGTCACCCCGAACTACGGCGGCCCCGCCGACCGCATCGCCAACGCCGGCTTCATGGTCGACCCCGACCACGGCGGCCGCGGCATCGGCCGTGCCCTCGCCGAGCACATCCTCACCGCCGCCCGCGAACAGGGCTTCCGGGGCATGGTCTTCAACGCCGTCGTCGAGACCAACCCCGCCGTCAAGCTCTGGCTCTCCCTCGGGTTCACCATCCTGGGCACGGTGCCGGACGCCTTCGACCATCCCCGGGACGGACGCGTGGGCCTGCACGTCATGCACCGCGCTCTTTAGTCGAGCGGTGCCGTCCGCACCCACGGGCGCAGCGTCTCCAGCTCCTCGGCGAGCTCCAGCAGCGCCGCCTCCGAACCCGGCCGCCCCACCAGCTGTACGGCGCAGGGCGCGCCCGAGGGCAGGGTGCCGAACGGGACCGACATGGCGGGCCAGCCGGTGAGGTTCCAAGGGGGCGTCATCGGCGAGTAGTTGGTGTTCGCCAGCACATTCCGCAGCCAGCCCCGCTCGTGCCACGGCCCGGCCTTGGGGGAGCGGCGGGCCAGCGCCGCCGTCAGCAGGATGTCGTACTCGGCGAAGAACGGCGTGAGCCGCTCCCGCAGCCGCTCCCGGCCCTTTCCGGTGCGGACGCTCTTCACGAACCGGCGCCCGATCGCCGCGTGCACCCGGGTCCGCCGCGTCAGCTTCCGCGGGTCGAGCCCCGCCGCGTCCACCGATGTGCCCGCCGTCCAGTGGGCCAGTGAGGTGTTGCTCAGGGACAGCGGATACGGCGGATCGGCGCGCTGCACGGTGTGCCCCGCACTGTTCAGCAATCCGGCCGCCTCCCGGACGGCGGTCGTATACGGCTTGCTGATGGCCACTCCGGCGAGCGGGCTGCGCACGGAGGCGGCGATCTTCCGGGTGGTGGGTCCGTCGGGGCGTACGACCTCGATGTCCGCGATGACCGAAAACAGCAGCCGGGCGTCCTCGACGGTCGTCGCGAGGGGGCCGTTCTCGGACATTCCGAACCAGTCGCCGTCGCCGATGCCGGCCGGGACCACCCCGAACCCCGGCTTGATGGTGACCAGACCGCAGTTGGCCGCCGGGATGCGCAGCGAGCCCATGCCGTCGTTGCCGAGGGCGATCGGGACCATGCCGGCGGCTACGGCAGCCGCACTCCCGCCCGATGAACCGCCCGCCGTGCGGGTGGTGTCCCAGGGGTTGCGGGAGGTGCCGTGGACGCCCTCGGTCGTACCGAAGATGCACAACTCGGGCACGTTCGTCAGCCCGACGACCACCGCGCCCGCCGCCCGCAACCGGGCCACGGTGACATGGTCGTGGTCGGCGGGCGTGTCCGGGGTCGCGGCGGAGCCGACCCGGTTGGACTCGCCGGTCACCGGGAGGTTGTCCTTCACGGCCACCGGCACGCCCGCCAGGGGGAGTTCGGCCAGATCGGCCCGCGCGGCCACCTCGTCGGCCTCCGCGAGGGCGGCCTCCGCCCGTACCACCCGGAACGCCCCGATCCGCCCGTCGAGCCGCTCGATCCGGGCGAGATGCTCGGCCACCACCTCGCGGGGCGTGACCCGCTTCTCGCGTACGGCG
Organism: Streptomyces prunicolor; assembly: GCF_045162825.1. Taxonomy (NCBI): domain Bacteria; kingdom Bacillati; phylum Actinomycetota; class Actinomycetes; order Kitasatosporales; family Streptomycetaceae; genus Streptomyces; species Streptomyces prunicolor. Next base: position 9,826,034 of record NZ_CP108676.1, read on the forward strand.
GCGGCGATCTCGGCGGCGGTACGGCCGATCCAGCTGGTCACGGGCGCGCTCCTTCTCACTACTCGCGAGTATGTAGGGAGAACTGTGCCTCGGCCGGGGCGGCGCGTCGAGGGGCGGCGAGTCCTGGACAGTCACGCGCGGCCGGTCTTGGACATTCGGGCCCGTCTTCTTGGACTTTTTCGCGGGGCGGTACCGGGCCGGGGTCGCCTGACCTGCTGGTCATCCGATCAATGGCCCAACTTGACCGCTCCCGGGGCCCATTGACAGCCCCTGGGTGCAGTCCAATCATCAGTCGTCCGATCAATCGCGACCGGTGGAGTGGCATGGCTGAGCGCAGGAAGAGACGGTTCCGGTTCATCGGCTTCGCGGCGGTGTTCGCGCTGCTCGTGGTCCCCGCAGTGCCGGCGGTCGCGGTCCAGCAGGAGCGGGCGGTGCCGGTGACCGTGCCCGCGCTCTCCAACTGGACGCCCGAACGCGGGAGTTACGACTTCGAGGCCGGGACCCGACTCGTGGCCGACAGCAGGAGCGAACGCGAGGTCGCCGAGACCCTTGCCGACGACCTCAAGGCGGCCGGTCACGGAACAGTGCCTGTCGTACGGGGCGGCGCCGCCCGGTCCGGCGACATCGTGATCGAAGTCCGGCCGGGCAAGGGCTCGTTGGGTGCGGAAGGCTACGAACTCCAGGTGGGCAAACGGCTGTCGGTGACCGGCGCGACCGAGACCGGCGCCTTCTACGGCACCCGGACCCTCCTCCAACTCCTCGCCCAGGGCGACCACATCCCCGCCGGACGCACGGTCGACGTACCGCGCTACAAGGAACGCGGGGTCGGCGTCTGCGCCTGCTACGTCCATATCTCCCTGCCCTGGCTGGAGAACCTGGTGCGCGAGATGGCGTACCACAAGCTCAACCAACTGCTCCTCGAACTCAAGGTGAAGAGCGCCGCGCACCCCGAGGCGAACACCTGGGGGTACTACACCCAGGACGAGATGCGGCGTCTCGTCGCCCTCGGCGACAAGTACCACGTCGAGATCATCCCCGAGATCAACTCCCCGGGCCACATGGACCCGTGGATAGAGAACCGCCCCGACCTCCAGCTCACCGACAGCGACGGCAACAAGCAACCCGCCCGCCTCGACGTCACCCAGCAGGCCGCGTTCGACTACTACACCAGCCTCATGGACGAGTACGCGCAGGTCTTCACCGCGACGTCCTGGCACATGGGCGCCGACGAGTACATGCTCGGCTCCGACTACTCCAAGTACCCGCAGATGCTGCGCTACGCCCAGGAGAAGTACGGCGCGAACGCCACCCCGCAGGACGCCTACATCGACTTCATCAACCGCGTCCAGGCCTACGCCGCGAGCAAGGGCAAGAAGCTGCGCATCTGGAACGACGGACTCACCGGCGCCAACACCGTGCCGGTCGCGGCGGGCACGACGGTCGAGCACTGGCTGAACGTCACCGAGAAACCGAGTCAACTCATCGCCCAGGGCTACCCGTTGATGAACGCGGCCTACTCCCTCTATCTCGTCCGGGGCGGCTTCCATAGCGACACCGAGGCGCTGTACGACCAGAGTTGGGACCCGCGCAGCTTCGAGGGCGAGAAGCTGACCTCCAGTGACGGCATCACCGGCGCGAAGATCAGCCTCTGGCCCGACAACGGCCGCGGCGAGACCGAGAACGAGGTCACCGCCGACACCGAGCCCGCGCTACGACACCTCGCCCAGGCGACCTGGGGCGACCCGCATCCCGACGCCACATACGCCCAATTCACCGCCCGGGGCACGGCAATTGGGCATGCACCCGGGTGGCGGGACCTGACACGGGTGCCGGTGGCCGACGGGACCTACACCTTCCGGACGGCGGGCGCGACCACCGCTTCCACGGCCACTCCCGTCTCCTTCGACGCCACGGTCCAGCGCACACCGGACGGCTATGCGACGGTACGGACCGCCGACGGCTGCCTGGAGATCCAGGGCGGCAGGCTCACCCTCAACGTGCCGCTCCAGCCCGGGGTTTCGGCGACCCCGGAGCCCTGCGATGCCGCGAACACCATGCAGCGCTGGGAGTTGGCGCCCGTGGCGGGCGGCTACCGGCTCGTGAACGCGATCACGCAGATGGCGCTGAGCGTCGCGGACGACGGCCGGCTCGTGCAGTACCCGCCGGACCAACACCAGCCCGCCACCTGGCATTTGACCGCCCACTGAGCAACCAGAGGAGTCCCACCCCATGGCCCTCTCCAGACGTCTCTTCGTCCTCTCGGCCACCGCACTCGCCGTGAGCGGCACCACCGCCACGGCATCCGCCCTCGCAGCGCCTCCACCCCCGTCCGACTCCCGCTCCCGTATCCCCGTCAGCCCCGACGACACCGAGGCCGAGCTGGTCCGCAAGGCCTCCCAAGTCCGGCCCACCGCACGGCAGGTGGCCTGGCAGAAGCTGGAGCGGACGGCTTTCCTGCACTTCGGCGTGAACACCTTCACCGGCCTGGAGTGGGGGACCGGTGACGAGGACCCGAACGTCTTCCAGCCGACCGGTCTCGACACCGACCAGTGGGCCCGCGCCCTGCGCGACGGCGGCTTCAAGCTCGCCATCCTCACCGTCAAGCACCACGACGGCTTCGTCCTCTACCCCTCCCGCTACACCAACCACACGGTGGCGTACAGCAGTTGGCGTGCGGGGGAGGGCGACGTCCTGCGCTCCTTCGCCGACTCCATGCGGCGGTACGGCCTCAAGGTCGGCGTCTACCTCTCGCCCGCCGACGAGAACCAGTACCTCCACGGCGTCTACGCCAACGGCAGCGCCCGCACCACGCGGACCATCCCGACACTCGTCGACGGCGACGACCGCACCCCGGACGCCCTCTACACGCTGGATGCCACCGACTACGGCGCCCACATGCTCAACACCCTCTACGAAGTGCTGACCGAGTACGGCCCGATCGACGAGGTCTGGTTCGACGGAGCCCAGGGCCGTATCCCGCCGGGCCACGTCGAGGACTACGACTGGGACAGCTGGTACACGCTGGTGAGGTCGCTGGCCCCGGACGCGGCGATCGCCGTGACCGGACCGGACGTGCGGTGGGTCGGCAACGAGGGCGGCACCGCACGGGAGGACGAATGGAGCGTCCTCCCGGTCAAGGAGGAGCAATACGGGCGTACGGACTGGGCGTTGTCGTACGACACCCCCGACCAGGGCAGCCGCAGCGCGCTCGTCTCGGCGCAGCCCGGCACCGACTACCTCCAGTGGTGGCCCGCCGAGTGCGATGTGTCGATCCACGACGGCTGGTTCTACCATCCGGACCAAGCGCCCAAGAGCGTCGAGGAGTTGATCGACATCTACTTCGGCTCGGTCGGCCGCAACGCGGTCCTGCTGCTCAACGTGCCGCCGGACACGGACGGCCTGCTGGCAGCCCCGGACGTGGCACGCCTGCGGGAGTTCCGCGAGCGTGTGGACCGGGAGCTGCCCGAGGACCTGGCACGCGGGGTCCGGACCGCCGTATCGCCGGGCGGGGTCACCGTCGACCTCGGCACCGAACAGGCCGTGGACCGCGTCCGGTTGGCGGAGGACATAGGGCGCTACGGCCAGCAGGTCGAGGCTTTTGTGGTCGAGGCGTACGTCGACAGGGCCTGGACGGAGGTCACCCGCGCCGGAACGATCGGCGCGAGCCGCATCCTGCTGCTGGCCACGCCTGTACGCGCCCGGCGGTGGCGAGTTCGCGTGACGGCAGCCCGCGACGCCGTAAAGATCGCGGAGTTCGGGCTGTACCGGTCGCGGGTCTGAGCGGCCGGGGCCGCCCGGCCTCACATCTCGTTGAGCAGCTTCTCCAGGAAGGCCACCGACTCGGGGGCCGGTGAGGCCACCATGCTCAGCCGGTCCATGACGGCGAGATAGCGGTCGACCTCTTCGGGTTTGTCCAAGTACAGGGCGCTGGTGAGCTGTTCGAGATAGACGATGTCCGGCAGGTCCGGCACCGGGAAGCGCAGCACGGTGATCGGACCGCCGGCGGCGGCATGGCCGCCCACGTGGAACGGCAGCACCTGGAGCGTGACGTTCGGCAGGGCGGCCGTCTCGATGAGGTGCCGCAGCTGCCCGCGCATCACGTCCGCCCCGCCCAGCGGTCGGCGCAGCGCCGCCTCGTCCACCACGACCCACAGCTTCGGAGCGCCGGGTCTGGTGAGCAACTCCTGGCGGGTCATACGGAGTTCGACGCGACGCCGGATCGCGTCCGGGGTGTCGACGGGACGGCCGAGCCGGATGACGGACTCGGCGTACGCGGCGGTCTGCAACAGGCCCGGGATGAACTGGACTTCGTAGGTGCGGATGAGGGAGGTGGCCTCTTCCAGACCCAGGTGCTGCTCGAACCAGGTCGGGAAGGCGTCACCGTACGCGCGCCACCAGCCGGGTTCGTTGGCACGGCGGGCCGACTCCAGGAACTCCTGGCGTGCGTCCGGCTCTTGGAGGCCGTAAAGAGTCAACAGGTCGGCTACGTCGCGCTCCTTGAAGCCGACGCGGCCCAGCTCCATGCGGCAGAGCTTGGCGTCCGAGGCGCGTATCGCCGAAGCGGCCGTGTCCCGGGTGATGTTGAGGGACTCGCGCAGGCGGCGCAGGCGCGTGCCCAGCATGATGCGCTGGACCGTCGGACCGCCGCGCTGAAGGCTCAGCACGTCCGAACCCGAGGGAGCGTATTCCGGTTGAGCTGCAGTCATGTTCATCCCCTCGGCGGTCGCGCCGATACCGTCCGCAAGTTTTCGGGACTCAAAAGAGGATCGTAGCACCGAGGTTCCGGATAACTGCAGGGAGTGAAGGAGCCGGAAGGTGCCGGCCTGTGTTCCGGCGCCTTCCGGCCGATCCGCGGGTTTGCCTGACCTCAGCGGCCGGGGAGTAGGCCGTCGAAGTCGCCGTCCTTCACACCGCGGACGAACGCGGAGATCTCGGCGCTGGTGTAGACGAGCGCCGGACCTTCGGGGTGGCGCGAGTTGCGTACGGCGACCTGGCCGTCGGAGAGCGCGGCCAACTCGACGCAGTTTCCCTCAGGGTTGCTGTGGTGGCTCTTGCGCCACTGCGCGTCGCTCAGCAGGGTCGCCGACATGCCGTTCGCGTGCACTATGTGAGGCCTCATCGCTCCCCCGGAAGATCGAATGCAATTGCAGCTTCAATTGCACCCATTGGTGATGTGGAGGACGATAGCCCTCGGGGGGACCGCTCGCAAGATCGTCTGCAATTGCAGCGGTAATTGCCGATGCACTTGCGTTCGCAGGGGCAGGCGGAGGACGATACTCCGGACGGGGGTAGTGCGCGCAGTTGTTCTCTCTTCCCAGGGGTCTCAGGGGTCGCGATGTCCGCAGAGCAAGACGTACGGCCGGTCGACACCCTGCGCGTCGAGGGGACTTGGCAGTGGCTGTGCCGGGCCGTCGACGAGGTGGGCCGGCCCGAACGCGGCCAGACCGTCACCCTGTTCCCCGCCGCCGGGGACGGGCGTGACCCCGCTCTCTGTTCCGTCCTGGTCGTGCCACCGATGCCTCAATCGGCCCATGTGGCACGGGACTTCACCCGGGCGGCGCTGGCCGACCGGGCCGGTGACGAACTCGTCGACGACATGGCGGTCACGGTGTCGGAACTGGTGAGCAACGCGCTGCGCTACGGCAGGGCGCCCAACTCCCTTACGGAGGCGCAGCCTTCACTGTGGGTCGCGGTGTGGGACCGGCTGCCGTACGCGGTGTGCGCGGTCACCGACGACAGCGAGCGCATACCCGTGGAGGGGCACCCCGACGAGTTCGCGGAGTCCGGGCGCGGTCTGCAGGTGGTCTCCGCGCTGAGCGAGTCGTGGGGCTGGAATCTTCGGGCGGCCGGCGGGAAGACGGTCTGGGCGCTGTTCCGGCTCTGACACGAGTCACGTGAGCGCCTTCGGTGAGAGACGCAGGGAAGAGACGAGAGGCGCAGAAAATGAGAGAGGGGCACCGGTAACTCCGGTGCCCCTCTTCCGTGTTGGTGCTCAGATCTTGCGGCCGATACCGCAGATCGCGTCCACGTCGGACGGGTCGCGGCCCACGTCGACCGGCTCCGGGTGCCACTGCGAGGTGGGCACGATGCCGGGTTCGATGACCTCCAGGCCCTTGAAGTAGGCCGCGATCCGCTCCGGGCCGCGCAGGTGGTACGAGCTGGCGGAGTTGGCGTTGTACACCGAAATCGCCTGGTTCAGCGCCGCGTTGGTGTCGGTGCCGTCGCTCAGCGCGAGGTAGCTGCCCGGGGGCAGGGCGTCCAGGAAGCGGCCCACGACGGACTCGGGCTCGTCCGAGTCCGGGATCTGGCCCAGGATGCCCAGCATCGTCAGCGCGATCGGCTTGCTGAAGTCCAGTGTCTGCGCGGCGACTTCGAGAATGCCCTCGGGGTCGCGCACATCGGCGTCAAGGTAGGCGCAGGCGCCTTCCGGAGTGCTGGTGAGCAGCGCCTGCGCGTGCACCAGCACCAGCGGGTCGTTGTCGACGTACACGATGCGGCTCTCCGGCGCGATGCGCTGCGCGACCTCGTGCGTGTTGTCGACGGTGGGCAGGCCGGTCCCGATGTCGAGGAACTGGCGGATGCCCGCCTCTTCGGCGAGATAGCGCACCGCCCTTACCAGGAAGCGGCGTTGGAGGCGGGCGAGCAGGGCGATGTCCGGGAACATCTGGACGATCATCTCGCCGGCCTCGCGGTCGGCGGCGTAGTTGTCCTTGCCGCCCAGGAGGAAGTTCCACACACGGGCGGAGTGCGGCCGGTCGAGCTGAAGCCGGTCGGCCAGCGGGTCTTCGGAGGTCATGGGCAAAGCCTCACACGAAGTACCCGGCGGTGTCCGGCGATTCGGACTCGAAACGGGGGACACGCCCCCTTTCATGCCCGCGCCGGTCCCGTGCTGTCCCGCTCGATGAGTCGCGGCACCGGCACCCGTACCGTGCGCGCCGGGCCGCCGTCCAGCAGCGCGGTCAACTCCCGCGCCGCCGTACGGCCGAACTCCACGCTGTCCCGGGACAGCGCCGACAGCCACGGCCGGACCATGCGGCACAGCGCGGAGTCCTCCCAGGCGACCACCGACACGTCCGCCGGTACGGAGAAGCCGAGTTCGGTCGCGGCGGCCACCCCGGCGACGGCCATCACGTCGTTGTCGTAGATCAACGCCGTTGGAGGAGCGGGGACTTCGAGGACCCGGCGGGTGACGGCGGCACCCGCGGCGTCCGAGTAGTCGGTGGTCACCGAGTGCACCTCGGTCAGCCCGCGGCGGGCGGCCTCGGCGCGCAGGGCGCGGATACGGCGCTCGGTGTGCGCGAGGCCCGGCAGGCCGGCGATGTGCACGATGCGACGGTGGCCGCGCGCGCACAACTCGTCGACGACAGAGGCCATCGCGCCCGCGTCGTCGGCCCACACCGTCGACAGGCCGGGGTGGCGTTCGTCGGGTGCGCCACCGATCACCACGGCGGGCAGGCCCAGTTCGTCGAGGAGGTCGGGCCGTGGGTCGGCGGTGCGCGGGTCGGCCACCAGGACGCCGTCCACGCGGTGTTCGGCCCACCAGCGCCGATACACCGCGCACTCGTCGTCGACGTCCTCGGCCATCTGGAAGAGCAGGCCGAGATGACGCTCGGCCAGCACCTCCTGGATGCCCGAGACGAGTTGGAGGAAGAACGAGTCGACGCCGAGGGTGTCCGCGGGGCGGGCGAGGACGAAGCCGACCGTCGCCGCACCCTCCCCGGACAGTGCCCGCGCCGCCGTACTGGGCCGCCAGCCCAGCTGTTCCGCGACCCGGCGCACCCGGTCGCGGGTGATCTCGGAGACGCCGGGCCGGCCGTTGAGCGCGAAGGAGACCGCGCTCTCGGACACGCCGGCGCGCTGCGCGATGTCCTTCATCGTCGGCCGACGCGCGGGCGACCGCTTGCCTGACAAGCCTGCACTCCATTCCACCGGTGCCGCGCACTAATGCGCTTGAGTCCGCACACCCTAAAGCGCATTAGTGATCCACCGCAAGAATGCGAACACACCTCGCTGACCAGTGCAGTTGGCCAGAACCGGCCAACTAATGAATTTAGCTGAGCGGAATCCATTGACGGGCCCTGTGAACAGCGTGCAAGGTCTGCCCCGGCACGATTGGCCAACCCCCACTGCAAAGGAGCCACCCTCCGTGCGCATCTCCCGCAGAGTCTTCGCCGCAGCTGCCGCCGCCGTCGTCCTCATGCCGCTGAGCGCCTGCGGCTCCGGGGGAGACGACGGCGGATCGACCGACGCCTCGGGCAAGGTCGAGGGCGACATCACCTTCCAGACCTGGAACCTCCGCGCCAACTTCAAGTCGTACTTCGAGGGCGTGGTCTCCGGCTTCGAGAAGAAGTACCCCGGTACCCATGTGAAGTGGATCGACCAGCCCGCCGAGGGCTACGCCGACAAGATCAGCGCGGACGCCGCCGGCGGCACCCTGCCCGACGTCGTCAACGTCTCCCCGGACCTGGTGGCCCCGCTCGCCAAGGCGGGCCTCGCGCTCGACCTCGACAAGGCAGCAGCCAAGTACAAGAGCGAGTACCTGGCGGGGGCTTGGGCCAGCCACCAGATACCGGGCATGTCCGGGACCTACGCCTTCCCCTGGTACCTGAACACCGGCCCGATGTTCTACAACAAGTCCCTCTTCAAGCAGGCCGGGCTCGACCCCGACCAGCCGCCGAAGACGTACGACGAACTCTTCGCCCAGGCCCTCCAGTTGGCGAAGAAGACCGACGGCAAGGTCGCCACCCTCGCCAACGTCCCCACCGTCGAGGACTTCGGCCGCTACGGCGTCCAGCTCATGAACAAGGCGGGCACCGCCTTCGCCTTCAACGACGCGAAGGGCATCGAACTCCTCACCAAGTACAAGGAGTTGTACGACGCGAAGGCCCTCGACCCGCAGGCGCTCACCGCCACCCCCGAGTCGTCAGGCAAGAAGTTCCTCACCGGGGCCGTCGCCATGAACCCCGGCAGCGCGCTGGACCTCGACAACTTCAAGAAGCAGGCGCCCACCCTGTACAAGAACATCGGCATCACCGACCAGATCACCAGCACCGGGCACGTCAACATGTACGTGATGGGCGTGATGGTCAACTCCAAGACCAAGCACACGGCCGCCTCCGTGGCCTTCGCGCACTACGTCACCGACGCCCAGCAGCAGATGTCGTTCGCGAAGAAGGTCGCCATCTTCCCGAGCACCGCCGGCTCCCTCGACGACCCGTACTTCACCAAGGAGGACGGCACCGACGAGACACGCGTGCGGATCGCCGCCGCCAAGTCCCTGAAGAACGCGGTGAATTACACGCCGGTGCTGTTCAGCGAGCAGATGAAGACCGCGCTGCGCAACGAGGTCGCCAAGGCGCTCCAGGGCAAGGAGAGCCCCAAGTCGGCTCTCGACAACGCTGTCAAGCAGTGCGACACGCTCCTCCAGCAGCAGGGATAGTCCGAGATGGCCCTCTCCACCGTCTCCCGGGTGCGGCGCCAACTGCCCACCAGTCCCTGGCTGTTCGCCGCCCCCGGGCTGCTGATCACCGGCGTGTTCATCCTCTACCCGTTCGGCTCCACACTGGTCAACGCCTTCACTGACCGGCGCACCCTGATCCCGGGCCACTTCGTCGGCTTCGCCAACTTCCGCGAGCTGTGGCACGACGACATGTTCTGGACCGGCCTGCGCAACAGCACCCTGTACATCGTCGGAGTGGTCCCCGCCCTCGTCGTACTCCCGTTGCTGCTCGCCCTGTTGGTCCAGAAGAACATCCCCGGCATCACCTTCTTCCGGTCCGCCTTCTACACCCCGGTCGTCGCGTCGATCGTCGTCGTCGGGCTGATCTGGGTGTGGCTGCTGGACGAACGCGGCCTGGTCAACTCGCTGTTGGAGACGATCGGCGTCGGCCGGATCGGCTTCCTCAGCGACCAGTGGCTGTTGTTGTTCAGTGCCATGGCCGTCACGGTCTGGAAGGGCCTCGGCTACTACATGATCATTTATCTGGCCGCACTCGCCGGCGTGCCGCGTGAGTTGCACGAGGCCGCCTCGGTCGACGGCGCGGGCGCGGTACGGCGCTTCTTCACGGTGACCGTGCCCGCCGTCCGCTCCACGATGGTCCTCGTCGGCGCGCTGTCCTCGGTCGCTGCCTTCAAGGTGTTCTCCGAGGTGTACCTGATGGCGGGCCCGAGCGGCGGACCGGCCGGTGAGGACACCACCCTCGTGATGCTCGTCCAGCGCACCGGTACCGGCCTGACGGGGCGGGTCGGTTACGCCTCCGCCCTCTCCGTGGTGGTCTTCGTCGTCACCGTCGCGCTGATGCTGCTCGTGCTGCGGGCCGACCGGAAGGAGGACTCTTGAGCGTCATCGAGCGCACAAGGCCCGTCCAGGAGACGGCAGTTCGCGAACCCCGCATCACCGACGAGCACGGCCGCCGTATCCGCGTCTGGGAACTCGTCCTGCGCTACGCGCTGTTGCTCATCGTCCTCGCCATCACCGTCGGCCCCTTCGTGTGGCAGCTGTCCACCTCGCTCAAGGGTCCGACCGAGGACATCTACAGCTCGCCGCCGACCTTCCTGCCCGAACACCCCACCCTGCACAACTACAAGCGGGTCGCCGACACCATCCCCGTCTGGGACTACGCCTTCAACTCGCTGAAAGTCGCCGCCGCCAACGTCGTGACGAACTGCGTCGGTTCAGCCCTCGCCGGGTACGCGCTGGCCCGGCTGCGCTACCGGGGTCGCCGCGTCGCCACCCTCGTCTTCATCCTCGCGATGCTCGTGCCGGTGGAGGGCATCATCATCGCCCAGTTCACCACCATGCGGGAGTTGGGCCTCAACAACACCCTGATCGGGGTGGTCCTACCTGGCTGCATCGGCGCGATGAACGTCCTCCTGATGCGCAACGCCTTCCTCAACCTGCCGTACGAGATCGAGGAAGCGGCCTTCGTCGACGGCGCCAACGTGTGGCAGCGGTTCCTGCGGATCGCGCTGCCGTCCGTGAAGGGCACCATCGCGGTCGTCGCGATCTTTGCCTTCATGGGCGCCTGGGACGACTTCCTGTGGCCGCTCATCGTGCTCAGCGACCCGTCCAAGTTCACGCTCACCATCGGCCTCAACTATCTGCACGGCACCTTCGCCAACGACGAACGCCTGGTGGCCGCCGGCACGGTCATCGCCGTCGCACCACTGATCGCCCTCTTCGCCTGCCTCCAGCGGTACTTCTTCCGGGGCGTCGGCGAAGGCGCCGTCAAGGGCTGATCGCCGGTCGACCCCCTCCCGAACGCGCTACAGACTCCTCCCGTACGCACTACAGAACCAGGATCACGATGTCTTCTGCCGTGCGCTTCGGCGTCAACTACACACCCAGCCAAGGGTGGTTCCACCACTGGCTCGACTTCGACCTCGACTCCGTACGCGCCGACCTCGACTCGATCGCCGAGCTGGGCCTCGACCACATCCGCGTCTTCCCGCTGTGGCCGTACTTCCAGCCCAACCGGACCCTGATCCGAACGAAGGCCGTGAAGCAGCTGGTTGAGCTTGTCGACGCGGCCGGCGAACGCGGGCTCGATGTCAACGTCGATGGTCTGCAAGGGCACTTGAGCAGCTTCGACTACCTGCCCGCGTGGACCCGGACCTGGCACCGGCGCAACCTCTTCACCGACCCGGACGTCCTCGACGGCCAGGCCGCCTATCTGCGTACGCTCGCCGCCGCCCTCGCCGACCGCCCCAACTTCATCGGCATGACCCTCGGCAACGAGGTCAACCAGTTCTCGGCCGGCCCGCATCCGGATCCCGACCGGGCGACGGAGGACCAGATCGACTCCTGGCTGGCGCGGATGCTCGCGGCCTGTGGGGAGGGTGCGCCCGGCAAGCCGCATCTGCACGCCGAGTACGACGCGACCTGGTACCAGGACGACATGCCGTTCACCCCGGCCCAGGCCGCCCGGCACGGCGCGATGACGGCCGTCCACTCCTGGGTCTTCAACGGCACCGCCCAACGGCACGGCCGTACTTCCGTGCCGAGCGAACACCACGCCGCGTACCTGATCGAGCTGAGCAAGGCGTGGGCCGAGGAACCGCACCGGCCCGTCTGGCTCCAGGAGGTCGGCGCGCCCCAGCCGCTCGTCCCCGCCGAGCACGCGGCCGACTTCGCCTCCGCGACCATCGCCAACGCCCTGGACTGCCCTGACCTTTGGGGCATCACCTGGTGGTGCTCGCACGACGTGTCCCGTGACCTCGCGGACTTCCCCGAACTCGAGTACGGGCTGGGCCTGTTGACCAACGACCGGCAACCCAAGGACATCGCGCTGGTGTTGGCCGAGGCGGCCCGCGAGCCCGCGTACGAACCCGCCGTCCGCACTACGGCGCTCGTCGTGCCCGCCGATCCGTCGGTCCGCTCGGTCTGCGGTCCCGGCGGGCCGGTGTTCGACGCCTACTTCCGACTCGTCGCCGACGGAGCCCGACCGGCGACCGTCCTCGACGTGCGCGCGGACGACAAGGAACACCTCGCCGCGCGGGGCATCACCGAAGTCGTCACTCCCGACCAGGTACTCCCCACCCCACACGGAGGCACCAGCTCGTGAACCCCCAAGGCCCCACCAGACGCACCGTCCTGATCGCCGGCGCGGCGGCCACCCTGCTGCCCCAACTGCCCACGCCCGCCTTCGCCGCCCCGCAGGCCGCCGCTGTCAACACCGGTCAGCCGTACGCCAGTTACTGGTACCCGGACTCCCTGCCCGCCGGCACCCCGGGCACCGGCATCACCTGGAACAGCTTGAAGACCTGGACCGCCGCCTCGGACGCGGACCTCGCCTTCAACGCCGCCGCCGTCCCCCTGGCCGCACGCTTCACCCCGACCGTCGCGAACGGCACCGCGCGCTCCGGCCAGGCCCGCATCCAGTCCCTGGTCTCCTTCGGACCGACGTCGAGCAACCCCTCGCAGGGCGCGGCCACCGCCGACTACTACGCCCTCACCCACTGGTCCTACCTCGACGAACTCGTCTTCTGGGGCGGCTCCTCCGGCGAGGGCATCATCCTCGCCCCGAACGCGCCCGTCGTCGACGCCGCCCACCGGCACGGCGTCCCCGTCCTCGGCAACATCTTCCTGCCGCCCGTCGCCTACGGCGGACAGCTCCAGTGGACCCGCGACCTGGTCCAGAAGGACTCCGCCGGGCACTACCCGCTGGCCGCCCAACTCGTCGCGGTCGCCACCGCTTACGGCTTCGACGGTTGGTTCGTCAACGCCGAGACCAGCGGCGGTAACACCGCCCTCGGCACCGACATGCAGGGATTCGTCAGCGAGTTGAAGTCCCTCGCCGCCGCGCAGGGGCAGCGGGTCACGTGGTACGACGCGATGACCGTGAACGGGACGGTCAGCTGGCAGGGCGCGCTGAACACGTCGAACCAGGCGTTCTTCGAGGCCGCGAACGACATGTTCATCGACTTCCGGTGGAGTACCAGCACGCTGGCGGCCTCCGGGACCAAGGCGGACGGGCTCGGGCGCAGCCGGTACGAGTTGTGGGCTGGCGTCGATGTCGAGTCCAACGGGTCCAGTACGTCGGTGAGTTGGGACGCGATGGTGCCGACGACCAAGGCGCACATCACGTCGATCGGCTTCTACCGGCCCGAGTGGACGCGGAACCATCTGCCCGCGCGCCGTACCCCGGGCGACTTCCACGCGGCCGACGACCGCTTCTGGACCGGGCGTTCGCTCGACCCTTCGGTGCCGGACAGCACGGACACCTGGCGGGCACCGGCGGTGTCGGTCGCGGACCGGTCGACGGTGGGTGGCGCGCTGCCGTTCGCGAGTGTTTTCAACACCGGGCACGGGCTGCGCTGGTACGAGGACGGGGCGGTCACCTCGGACGCGGCATGGAACCACCTGGGGCTTCAGGACCGGCTGCCGTCGCGGCGGTGGGTGGTGCGGACGGTGGGGCAACGGCCCACGGTGACCTTCGACTTCGCGGACGCGTGGCGAGGCGGCAGCAGTGTGCTGGTCTCCGGTGTACTGAATCAACCGACGACTGTGGATGTGTACGGTTCACAGCTGCCGATCGGTGATGACACGGTGGTCGACCTGACGTTCCGCACCGACAGTGGCAGCGGCAGTGTGAACGTGGAGCTGGCCGTCGCCACGGCCGAGCCGAGCACTGCGGGGTCGACACCGCCGTACACCTATCTGCCTGTGAACTCGGTTAACGGCGTGCGGGCTGTGGCGGATGTCAACGGCTGGCAGACGGTGACCGTGCCGCTCACAGGGCTTTCCGGCACGCTGCACGCGATCGGCGTACGGCTGATCGCGGCCGATGCGAGCGGGAGCACTGTGAACTGGCGGCTCGGCGGTATAGCTGTTCGCGAGGTCAACGACACTCAGTCGCCCGCCGCCCCCTCCAGCCTGCGGATCACCGCCGCCACCGGCGGCGACCTGCGCTTCGCCTGGGACGCCGCGCCCGATGCCGTACGCCAGTACACCCTCCACCGCCTCCTCCCCGACGGCACCCGGCGTTTCCTCGGCGGCACCTGCCAGAGTGCCTTCTTCGTCGGTGGGCTGCAGGCCGAACAGGGCGAGCAGCAGGCGTGGTTCGAACTGCGCGCGACAGGGGAGCTCTACACAGCGTCGGCCCCCGTGACCGTCGCGCACACCTGGTGACACCCGCCCGGTGACACCCATCTGTCAACACCCGTGACCCAACCCGCAACCGAGCTACGGAGCACCCCACATGCATGACGACCGCAGCCTGGTCGAAGCCCGCCTCAAGCGCGTCCTCGAAGAGCGCATCCGTCCCGCCGTGTATCCCGAGTCCGTGCCGCTGGAGGTGGCCGTCTGGCACGCGCCCGACGAGCCGGTGCCCGTGGCCGAGGGGCTCGCGGGCACACCCGAACCGATCGAGGTGGGTGCCCGGTGGGGTGCTCCCTGGGGCACGAGTTGGTTCCGGGTCACCGGGACCGTCCCCCAGGAGTGGGCCGGGAAGACCGTCGAGGCGCTGCTCGACCTCGGCTTCGACGAGAACATGCCCGGCTTCCAGTGCGAGGGCCTCGTGTACCGGCCCGACGGCACCCCGGTGAAGGGCCTCAACCCGCGCAACCAGTGGGTGAGGATCGGGGCGCCCGTCGCCGGCGGCGAGGAGGTGCGGCTGCACATCGAGGCCGCCTCGAACCCCGTCGTCCTCGACTACCACCCCTTCCTGCCCACGCAGTTGGGCGACAAGGAGACAGCCGGCAGCGAGCCCCAGTACAAGCTCACCCGGATGGACCTTGCCGTCCTCGACGAGAACGTCTGGCACCTCGTCCTCGATCTGGAGGTGGTCGGCGAGCTGATGGCCGAGCTGCCGGTGGACTCGGCCCGGCGCTGGGACCTGCTGCGGGCGATCGAGAAGGCGCTGGACGCCGTCGACCTCCAGGACGTCAACGGCACGGCGGAGCGCGCCCGTTCACAGCTGGCGGCGGTCCTGTCGACGCCCGCCGTGCCGTCCGCGCACCGCATCAGCGCGATCGGGCACGCGCACATCGACTCCGCGTGGCTGTGGCCGCTGCGCGAGACGGTCCGCAAGGTGGCGCGCACAACGTCCAATATGACGGCCCTGCTTGAGGACGAGCCCGACTTCATCTTCGCCATGTCCCAGGCCCAGCAGTGGGCCTGGGTGAAGGAGCACCGGCCCGAGGTGTGGGCGCGGGTCAAGAAGGCGGTGGCGGACGGGCGGTTCGTGCCGGCCGGTGGCATGTGGGTGGAGTCGGACACCAACATGCCGGGCTCGGAGGCGATGGCCCGTCAGTTCGTGCACGGTAAGCGGTTCTTCCTCGACGAGTTCGGCATCGAGAACGAGGAGGCCTGGCTGCCCGACACCTTCGGCTTCGCGGCCGGACTCCCGCAGATCATCAAGGCGGCGGGCTCCAAGTGGCTGCTGACCCAGAAGATCTCGTGGTCCCAGACGAACAAGTTCCCGCACCACACCTTCCGTTGGGAGGGCATCGACGGCACCCGGATCTTCACCCACTTCCCGCCCGTCGACACCTACAACTGCTCCATGCAGGGCCGCGAGATCGCCCACGCGGCACGCAACTTCAAGGACAAGGGCGTCGCCCGGCACTCCCTCGCGCCCACCGGCTGGGGTGACGGAGGCGGCGGCACGACGCGAGAGATGGTCGCCAAGGCGGCCCGCCTGCACGACCTCGAAGGCTCGGCGACCGTGGCCTGGGAGACCCCGAAGGAGTTCTTCGAGAAGGCCGAGGCCGAATACCCCGAACCACCGGTCTGGGTGGGCGAGTTGTACCTCGAACTCCACCGCGCCACCCTCACCAGCCAGGCCAAGACCAAGCAGGGCAACCGCCGCAGCGAACACCTCCTGCGCGAGGCCGAGTTGTGGGCGGCGACAGCGGCGGTCCGGGCCGGAGTCCCGTACCCGTACGAGGACTTGGACCGGATCTGGAAGACGGTGCTGCTGCACCAGTTCCACGACATCCTGCCCGGCTCGTCCATCGCCTGGGTGCACCGCGAGGCCCGCCGGACGTACGAGCGGATCGCCGGGGAACTGAACGCCATCATCGACGCGGCCCAACGCGCGCTGGCGGGCGAGGGCACGACCTCGCTCCTCTTCAACTCGGCGCCCCACACCCGCGAAGGCGTCCCAGCGGGCGGCGCGCAGACCCCGGCGCTCCAGGGCGAGACGGCGCTCGCGACCCGGGTCGGCGGCGGACACGTACTGGAGAACGGCCTCCTCCGCGTCGAGATCGACGGCCGGGGCCTCGTCGTCTCCGCCTACGACATCGAGGCCGACCGCGAGACCATCGCCCCCGGCCGGGCCGCGAACCTGCTCCAACTCCACCCGGACTTCCCGAACATGTGGGACGCCTGGGACGTCGACGAGTTCTACCGCAACACGGTCACCGATCTCACGGACGCGGACGAGGTCGTGGCCGACGGGAACGCCGTGCGGATCGTACGGTCCTTCGGCGAGTCCAAGGTCACCCAACTCCTGTCCCTGGCACCCGGGGAGCGGCGGTTGCTCATCGACACCGAGGTCGACTGGCACGAGACCGAGAAGTTCCTCAAGCTCGCCTTCCCGCTCGACGTGCACGCCGAACGGTACGCGTCCGAGACCCAGTTCGGGCACTTCCACCGCCCCACGCACACCAACACCTCATGGGAGGCAGCCAAGTTCGAGGCCTGCAACCACCGCTTCGTGCACATGGAGGAACCCGGCTGGGGCGTCGCCGTCGTCAACGACTCGACGTACGGCCACGATGTGACCCGCACGGTCCGCGGTGACGGCGACAACGGTACGACCACCACGGTCCGCGTCTCTCTCCTCCGCGCCCCGCGCTTCCCGGACCCTGAGACCGACCAGGGCGTCCACCGTTTCCGGCACGCACTGGTGCCGGGCGCGGGCATCGGCGACGCGGTGCGCGAGGGCTGGCGGATCAACCTGCCGGAGCGGCGAGTTGAGGGTGGCCAGGAGGTCGCGCCACTGGTGAGCGTCGACCGGGACGCGGTCGTCGTCACGGCGGTGAAACTGGCCGACGACGGGAGCGGCGACGTCGTGGTCCGCTTCCACGAGGCGCACGGGGGGCGGGCCAGGGCGACACTCACGGTCGGCTTCGAGTTCGACGCGGTCGAGGTCGTAGACCTGCTGGAGCGGCCGTCGGTCGACGCCAAGGAAGTGACCCGTGAGGGCGATCAACTCGCCTTGCGGCTGCGCCCGTTCGAGCTGGTGACACTGCGGCTCGGACGCTCCTGACCCGGTACGCCTTTCGCCGACGGCCGTGATCGCCCGATGATGTGGCGATGAGACGAAGAACGGCCGTCGGTCAGGCCTGGGCCTCCCAACCGGATCCGCTACTGGCGCTCGCCCGGCAGGAGTTGGAGTTCTACGCGGGGGCGTGCGACCGGGCTAGGTGGCTGCACTACACGACGGAGCTCGGCGCGCTCGCCGCCACGTCCGCGACGGTCGTGGCGGCGGGCCTGCACGCACCCGCCTGGCTCACCGCCCTGATCGCGGGCAGCGCCGTCTTCTTCACCGGCATGCGCCAACTCTTCAGCCCTGGCTCACGCTGGGTCCTGGCCGCACAGGCGCGGGAGAGCCTGCGGCGGGCGATCGACCGCTACCTGCTGCTCCCGCAGGCCGACCGTGACACGGACGCGCGGGCCGCCCTGCACCGCGCGATCGACGAGGTGGGCACCAGCGAACTGCGCGGATGGGCGGAGGTCCAGGGTCAACGGGGCGAACCACCGCTGCCCACCGGGGGTGCGTGAATGCCGGGACGGGGCGGAGGCTCTCGGTTGTTTGCTGCGGGTGCGAGGGGGCTGGCCGCGCAGTTCCCCGCGCCCCTGGAGGTGGCTACCCCTGTCCGCTGTTCGCCGTGGGCCTGTGACGACCAGCACGGTCCGGATGCCAGGGTGCCTGACCCCCTGCTCCTAGGGGGCGAGTTGGGCCCGCAGCCACTCCTCCACCTCGCCCACATGCGAGGCCGCCGCCGCCCGTGCCGCCTCCGGGTCGTGGGCCACCAACGCCCGGTGGATCGCGGCGTGTTCGCGGCGGGTGCGGGCGAAGGCGCCCTCCTCCTGGTAGCCGCGCCAGACGCGGGCCCGGAACGTTCGGGACGACAGGCCCTCCAGGATCGCGGCCATGGTGTCGTTGCCGGCGGCGGCGGCGATCTCGCGGTGGAAGGCGAGGTCGTGGGCGAGGATCTCCTCGGGGTCGTCGGTGGCGTTCATCGCCGTGAGGTGTTTCTCGACCTCGGCCAGCTGGTCCGGGGTGATGCGGGCGGCGGCCAGAGCTGTCGCCGTCGACTCCAGGATGCGGCGGACTTCCAGCAACTCCACCAGACCCGGGCCGCGTGACAGGTCGGCGACGACACCGAACGTCTCCAGCAGGTCGCCGGCCTCCAACTGCGTGACGTAGATGCCCGATCCGTGCCGCGCCTCCAGCACGCCCAGCACCGTGAGCGCGCGGATCGCCTCGCGCATCGAGCTGCGGGAGATGCCCAGTTGGGCCGCGAGATCGCGCTCGGTGGGCAGCCGCTGGCCCGGCTCCAGGCGGCCCTCGCCGATCAACGCCTTGATCGAGTCGATGGCGCGCTGCGTCACCGTGCCCTTCGGCGGAGCGGCCACCGGGTCCGTCTCGCTCGGCAGGGTCTCGTCCACGCCACTCCTCCTGTCGCCGGTCCGCGCAGTCTAGCCACGGATGTGGTCCGACCACTACGGCCCGAAACTGCGAAAATTTGGCTCCTGAGGGTGTTGCAGCCCCGAAGTGGTCTGATAAATATTCCGGCAACTGCTCGAACCCGCTCGATGAGGAGCCCGACAGATGGCCGGCAGCACAGTGCGGAACGGACGGCAAGGCAGACGACTGACCGCGTGGGCGGTGCGTGCGACGGCGGCGGCCGCGTGCGGCACCCTCGCGCTCACGGCGTGCGGCAGCACCAAGGACACCGGGGCGAGCAGCGCCGGCGGCAGCGGTGGTACCGGCAAGGTGGGGGTGATCCTGCCGCTGCTGACCTCGCCGTTCTGGCAGTCGTACAACGACTACGTGCCGAAGATGGCGAAGTCCGAAGGTGTCCAGGCGCTGAAGACGGTCAACTCCAACAGCGACCCCTCGCAGCAGATCACCGACATCAACAACGAGCTGAACCAGGGCGTCAAGGGCCTGGTCGTCGCCCCGCTGGACAGCGCCGCCATCGAAGCCGGCCTCGACCAGGCCGAGCGCAAGGGCGTGCCGGTCGTCGCGGTCGACGTGGCGCCCGACAAGGGCAAGGTCGCGATGGTCGTGCGCGCCGACAACGTCGCGTACGGCGAGAAGGCCTGCGAGTACCTCGGGGCGCACATCACCAGCGGCAAGGTCGTGCAGATCATGGGCGATCTGGCGTCCGTCAACGGCCGTGACCGGTCGGAGGCGTTCAGGGCCTGCGTGAAGAAGAAGTACCCGAAGCTCAAGGTCCTGGAGATCCCCGCCAAGTGGGAGTCCGACACGGCCGCCTCCAAGCTCGACACGCTGCTCAACGCCAACCCGGACATCAAGGGCATCTACATGCAGGCGGGCGGCGTCTACCTCGCGCCCACCCTCCAAACCCTCAAGTCCAAGGGCCTGTTGAAGAAGGCGGGCCAGGCCGGACACATCGCGATCGTCTCGAACGACGGCATCCCGCAGGAGTTCGACGCGATCCGCAAGGGCGAGATCGACGCCACCGTGTCCCAACCGGCCGACGCCTACGCCAAGTACGGCATGTACTACATCAAGGCCGCGATGGCGGGGAAGACCTTCAAGCCCGGCCCCACCGACCACGACTCCACGATCGTCAAGCTGCCCAGCGGCATCCTTGAGGACCAGCTCCCCGCGCCGCTGGTCACCAAGGACAACGTCGACGATCCCAAGCTCTGGGGCAACACGGTCAAATGAGCAGCCCACTGACCACTCCGCTGGTGGAGGCGACGGGAATCGTCAAGCGCTACGGCCCCACCGTCGCCCTCGCCGACGGCCGGCTCACCGTACTGCCGGGCGAGTCCCACGCCCTCGTCGGACGCAACGGCGCCGGCAAGTCCACCCTCGTCACCGTCCTCACCGGACTCCAGGCCCCCGACGAGGGCACGGTCCGCTTCGACGGCGAGCCCGCGCCCCCGCTCACGGACCGCGACGCCTGGCGCGGCAAGGTCGCCTGCGTCTACCAAAAGCCCACGGTCGTCCCGGAGTTGACGGTCGCCGAGAACCTCTTCATCAACCGTCAGCCGCAGTCCCGGGGCGGCATCATCAGCTGGCGCCGGCTCCGCACCGAGGCCGCCGAACTCCTCGACACCTGGGACGTGCACGTCGACCCCGAGGTGCGCACCGCCGACCTCAAGGTCGAGGACCGCCAAATGGTGGAGATCGCCAGGGCGTTGAGCTTCGGTGCGCGGTTCATCGTCCTCGACGAACCGACCGCGCAGCTCGACAACCGGGAGATAGAGCGCCTCTTCACACGGATGCGGGCGCTCCAGGAGTCCGGTGTTACCTTCCTGTTCATCTCGCACCACCTCCAAGAGGTGTACGAGGTGTGCCAGACCGTCACCGTGCTGCGCGACGCCCGCTGGATCACCACCGCACCGGTCGCCGACCTCCCGCGCCGGGCCCTGGTGGAGGCCATGGCGGGGGAGTCGATCGCCGAACTGGAGGTCCAGCTGCGGGAGTTGGACGAAGCGGCACCCGTCCTCCTCGACGCACGAGGGCTCACCTCCGAGTCGTACGAGAACGTCGACCTCACCGTTCGTCGCGGCGAGGTCGTCGGACTCGCCGGGTCCAGTGGCAGCGGCAAGGTCGAACTGGCCGAGTCCTTCACCGGGTTGTACACGCCCACGGGCGGCACCGCTCATCTCGACGGCGAGAAGCTGCCGTTCGGGGATGTGCAGGCGGCTCTGAAGGCCGGGGTCGGCTGTGTGCCGCGTGACCGGCACGGGCAGGGGCTGGTCTTCGGCATGTCCATCGGGGACAACGCCACGATGACGGTCCTGGACCGGCTCGGCCGGTTCGGGTTCGTCGGCACCGAGCGCAAGCGCGCGTTCGCCACCGAGCTGATCGACCGGCTCGACATCCACACCGAGGGCCCCGAACAGCCCGTCGCCGACCTGTCCGGCGGCAACGCGCAGAAGGTCGTCATGGCCCGCGCGCTGGCCTCCGACCCCAGGCTGCTGGTCCTCATCAACCCCACCGCGGGCGTCGACGTGAAGTCCAAGGAGTCACTGCTCGCCCGCATGGACAGCGCCCGCGACGACGGCACCGCCGTGCTCGTCGTCTCCGACGAACTCGACGACCTGCGGCGCTGCGACCGCGTCCTCGTCCTCTTCCACGGCCGCGTCGTCGCCGAGCATCCGGCGGGCTGGCGCGACCACGAGCTGATCGCCTCCATCGAAGGAGTGGACCATGGCTGACACCAAGGCGGCCCCGGCGCTCGCCGCACCCCGCACCGCCGGGGCGCGCTCGGCCCGGACGGTCCTGCTCCGCCGGGCCCGTGAACTCGCCCTCGTACCAGCCCTGTTTGTGCTTCTTGTGCTCGGCGCGATCGTCAACGACTCGTTCCTCACCGAACGGAACCTGATCTCCATCCTGGGCGCCTCCGCCGCCCTCGCGATGGTGGTCCTGGCCGAGTCGCTGATCCTCATCACCGGCAAGATCGACCTGTCGCTGGAGTCGGTGGTCGGCATCGCGCCCGCCATCGGCGCCCTGCTGGTCCTGCCGGCCGCCGAGTCCGGCTGGGGCACGGAGTGGTCGGCCCCGCTCGCCCTCGTCGCGATCCTCGTGGTCGGCGGGATCATCGGCGCCTTCAACGGCATCCTCGTGGTGAAGTTCAAGCTCAACGCCTTCATCGTCACCCTCGCCATGCTGATCGTGCTGCGCGGTCTGCTGGTCGGCGCCACCAAGGGCAAGACGCTGTTCGGCATGCCCGACTCCTTCTTCACCCTGGCCACCAGCACCTTCCTGAACGTCCCGATGTCGGTGTGGCTGGCCGCGGTCTGCTTCGCGATCGCCGGGTTCGTGCTCAAGTACCACCGCGTCGGCCGCGCCCTCTACGCGATCGGCGGCAACCAGGAGGCGGCCCGCGCGGCCGGCATCCGCGTCGACCGGATGCTCCTCGGGGTCTCCGTCGTCGCCGGCGTCCTCGCCTCGGTGGGCGGCATCATGCAGACCGGTTACGTCGGCGCGATCAGCGCCAACCAGGGCAACAACATGATCTTCACCGTGATGGCGGCGGCCGTCATCGGCGGCATCAGCCTCGACGGCGGCAAGGGCACCATGTTCGGCGCCCTGACGGGCGTACTCCTCCTGGGAGTTGTCCAGAACCTCCTCACCCTCGCCCAGGTCCCGTCCTTCTGGATCCAGGCCATCTACGGCGGGATCATCCTGGTCGCCCTCATGATCGCCCGCGTGACGACCGGCCGCGCCCAGGACTGACCCACCGGCCTCCGGCACCCGCACGGCACCGGATCCCTGTACCCGACCGAAAGGCCCTCCGTGTCCCCGATCCCCGCCCGCGTCATCGCGGTCGACACCTACGACATCCGTTTCCCCACCTCGCGTGAGTTGGACGGCTCCGACGCGATGAACCCGGACCCCGACTACTCGGCCGCGTACGTCGTGCTGCGCACCGACGCGGCGGACGGGCACGAGGGGCACGGGTTCTCCTTCACCATCGGGCGGGGCAACGAGGTCCAGGTCGCCGCGATCGACGCGCTACGGGACCATGTGATCGGACGCTCGGTCGACGAACTCTGCGCGGATCCAGGGTCGTTGAACCGCGAGCTGATCGGCGACAGTCAACTCCGCTGGCTGGGGCCCGAGAAGGGCGTGATGCACATGGCGATCGGCGCCGTGATCAACGCGGCCTGGGACCTCACCGCCAAGCGCGCCGGCAAGCCGCTGTGGCAGCTCCTCGCCGACGCCGACCCCGAATGGCTCGTCAGCCAGATCGACTTCAGGTACATCACCGACGCGCTCACCCCGGACGAGGCCCTCGACATCCTGCGCCGCGGCAGGGCGGGCGCGGAGGGCCGGAGGAACATCCTGTCGGAGCGCGGCTTCCCCGCGTACACCACCTCCGCCGGGTGGCTCGGCTACGACGACGAGAAGCTCACCCGGCTCGCGGCGCAGGCCGTCGCCGACGGTTTCCGGCAGATCAAGCTGAAGGTCGGCGCGGACCTCGACGACGACATCCGGCGTTGCCGGGTGGCCCGTTCGGTGGTCGGGCCCGACATCCGGATGGCGATCGACGCCAACCAGCGCTGGGACGTGGCCGAGGCGATCCGCTGGACCAAGGCCCTCGCCGAGTTCGACCCGTACTGGATCGAGGAACCCACCAGCCCCGACGACGTGTTGGGCCACGCCACCATCCGCGCCGCCGTCGCCCCGGTCAAGGTCGCCACCGGTGAGCATGTCCAGAACCGCATCGTGTTCAAGCAGTTGCTCCAGGCCGGCGCCCTCGACGTCCTCCAGATAGACGCGGCACGCGTCGGCGGAGTCAACGAGAACCTCGCGATCCTGCTGCTCGCCGCGAAGTTCGGTATCCCCGTCTGCCCGCACGCGGGCGGGGTCGGACTGTGCGAACTCGTCCAGCATCTCTCGATGTTCGACTACCTCGCCGTCTCCGGCACCACCGACGACCGCGTCATCGAGTACGTCGATCATCTGCACGACCACTTCCTCGATCCGGTGGTGATCCGCGAAGGTCACTACATGGCACCCACCACACCCGGGTTCTCGGCCACCATGCGGCCCGAGTCCATCGCGCGCTACACCTTCCCCGGCGGCACCTTCTGGGCCGCCGACCTCGACCGCCAGAAGGGACACGCGGCATGACCGACTTCGAGGGCCTCAAGGCCCTGGTCACCGGCGGCGCCTCCGGCATCGGCCGGGCCACCGCCGAACTCCTCGCCGAACGCGGCGCGTTGGTCGCCGTCCTCGACCTCGACCCCAGCAGCGTCGACAAGCCGCTGCTCGGCTACCGCGCCGACGTCACCGACGACGCCTCCGTACGACAGGCCGTCGCCGCCGCGGTCGCCGACCTCGGCGGACTCGACGTGGTGGTCAACAACGCGGGCATCGGTGCCCAGGGCACCGTCGAGGACAACGACGACGAGGAATGGCACCGCGTCTTCGACGTGAACGTCCTCGGCATGGTTCGCGTCGCCCGCGCCGCCCTCCCGCACCTGCGCGAGTCGTCGCACGCGGCGATCGTCAACACCTGCTCCATCGCGGCCACGGCGGGACTGCCCCAACGCGCCCTGTACAGCGCCACGAAGGGCGCCGTGTACTCCCTCACCCTCGCCATGGCCGCCGACCACCTGCGTGAGGGCGTCCGCGTCAACTGCGTCAACCCCGGTACGGCGGACACTCCTTGGGTCGGCCGCCTCCTCGACTCGGCCCCCGACCCGGCCGCCGAACGCGCCGCGCTGGCTGCCCGCCAGCCCTCCGGCCGCCTCGTCTCGGCGGCCGAAGTCGCGGGCGCCGTCGCCTACTTGGCGAGCCCGCTGTCCGGCGCCACCACCGGCACCTCGCTCGCCGTGGACGGCGGTATGCAGGGGCTGCGGCTGAGGCCGGTGGGCCAGTGAGCGCCCTCGGCAGCAGCGGCGTCGAGGTCGGCGGGCTCGGCCTCGGTACCGCTCCCCTTGCCAACCTGTTCACCGAAGTCACCGACGAGCAGGCGCACTTGGCCGTCGACACCGCCTGGCAGCAGGGCATCCGGTACTTCGACACCGCGCCCCACTACGGCATCGGCCTTTCCGAGCGCCGCCTCGGAGCCGCGCTGCGCGACCGCCCGCGCGCGGAGTACGCGATCTCCACCAAGGTCGGCCGACGCCTGGAACCCGTGGAGACGGTGACCGGCGACGACCTCGCCAACGGCTTCGCCGTGCCCGCCACGCTGCGCCGGGTCTGGGACTTCAGCGCCGACGGGATCCGCCGCACCCTGGACGCCAGCCTGGAACGGCTCGGCCTCGATCACGTCGATGTCGTCTACCTCCACGACCCCGACGACCACGCCGAACAGGCCTTCCGCGAGGGCTATCCGGCCCTGGAGAAGCTCCGCGCGGAGGGCGTCGTCGGCGCGATCGGCGCGGGCATGAACCAAGCAGAGATGCTCACCCGCTTCGTCCAGGACACGGACGTGGACGTGGTGTTGTGCGCGGGCCGCTACACCCTGCTCGACCAGAGCGCGCTCACTGAACTGCTCCCATCCGCCGTCGCTCGCGGCAAGTCGGTGGTCATCGGCGGGGCCTTCAACTCCGGTCTGCTGGCCGACCCGAAGCCGGACGCGACGTACAACTACGCCCAGGCACCAGCGGTGTTGCTGGACCGCGCCCTGCGCATGAAGACCGTGGCCGAGCACCACGGCATCACGCTGCGCGCCGCCGCCCTCGCCTTCTGCGCAGCTCATCCGGCCGTGGCGAGCGTCCTGGTCGGCGCCCGGTCGGCGGCCGAAGTACGGGACTGCGCCGAGCAGTTCACCACCGTCGTGCCCGCCGCGTTCTGGCAGGAGCTGCGGGACACAGGTCTCCTGTCGACGGATGCCCCCGTCCCTACCCAGGAGCCGTCATGAGAGTCGCCCTGCACACACAAGTCCGCCCCGACCGCATCGCCGAGTACGAAAGCGCCCATCACGACGTCCCCAAGGAACTCACCGCCGCGATCCGCGCCGCCGGTGCCACCTCCTGGACGATCTGGCGCAGCGGCACCGACCTCTTCCACGTCCTGGAATGCGACGACTACGCCCGCCTGCTCGCCGAGTTGGACCAGCTCCCGGTGAACGTCGCCTGGCAGGCGCGCATGGCCCAGCTCCTCAGCGTGGTGCACGACTACTCCGGCCAGGGCGCCGACGCGAGCCTGCCGGTCGTATGGGAGCTGCCATGACGGTCGACGCCCACCACCACGTCTGGGACCTGTCCGTCCGCGACCAGGACTGGATCACCGGCCCCGAACTCCAGCCGCTGCGCCGCGACTTCACCGTCACCGACCTCGCACCCGAGGCGCGCGCGGCCGGCGTCGACCGGACCGTCCTCGTCCAGACGATCACCGTCGCCGAGGAGACCCCCGAGTTCCTGGCCCTCGCCGACGCGCACGACCTGATCGCCGGAGTCGTCGGCTGGACCGACCTCACCCGCCCCGACATCGCCGACGAACTGGCCCGCCTGCGCGAACTCCCCGGCGGCCGTTACCTCAAGGGCATCCGCCACCAGGTACAGGGTGAGCCCGACCCGAACTGGCTGCTGCGCCCCGACGTACGCCGAGGCCTCACCGCCGTCGCCGACGCGGGACTCGTGTACGACCTGCTGGTCCTGCCCCACCAGTTCCCGGCCAGCGTCCAGGTGGCCGCATCGCTGCCGCAACTCGCCTTCGTGCTCGATCACTTGGGTAAGCCGCCCATAGCGTCGGGTCGGCTGGAGCCGTGGGAGACAGCCCTGCGCTCCCTCGCCGCGCTCCCCAACACGTACTGCAAACTGTCCGGCCTGGTCACCGAGGCCGACTGGAAGACCTGGCGCACGGAGGACCTGCACCCCTACGCGGACACCGCACTCGACGCCTTCGGCGCGAGCCGCCTGATGTTCGGCTCCGACTGGCCGGTGTGCACCCTGGCGGCGACGTACAGCCAAGTCGCGGACTCGGCGGGCGAGTTGACGGACGATCTCAGTGCGGCCGAACGCGCCGACGTCTTCGAGGGCACCGCCACCCGCGTCTACGGCCTCTGATCTCCCGTCGCCAACCGCGTCTACGGCCTCTGAGCCACCGCAGCCAACCGCGTCGGCGGCAGATACTCGCGCACGAACGTCCGCTCCCAGCACGCGCCCGTCTCCCGCAACTCCCGCCAGCTCGTGTACCGGTAGCGGAAGAGACGGGCACGGACGTAGCGCGGGGGCGTGTCCGGCGGGAACGGGGAGCTGTGTAGGAGCCGTAGCGTGTCGCGGTCGTTCTCCAGGAGGCGTTCCACCAGGGCGCCGAACCACGGCTCCGCATAGCCGGGGGAGAGAGCCGCGAACCACATCATCCAGTCCAGCCGCAGGTGGTACGGCGCGAACTGGCGTGGCCAGCGCCGTGGATCGCCGGGCTTGCCCCTGAACTCGTACTCCCGCCAGTCGGAGTCCTCGCGGGGTACGGCGTCCGTCGTGCCCTCGATCACCACCTCGTGGCGGATACGACTGACCGTGCCGAACGCGCCGTAGGAATTGACCAGATGGAGCGGGTCGAAGGAGCGGTTCATGATCTGGCGGCGGGAGACCATGTTGCGGACCGGGCGGTGGCTGAGCCAGAGGAGGAGGGCGGCCACGGTGAGGACCACGGCCTCGTACCAGACGGGCGGGCCGGGTGCGGGCGGCGGTGTGTGCGGGAAACGGATCGCGGACAGGGCCAGCGTGATGGTGATCCAGTTCAGCCAGGAGAAGTTGCCGGACAGGACCAGCCAGAGCTGGGTGGCGATCATCAGGCACGCGGCTGCCGTCGCGATCGGCTGAGGGGTGAACAGGAGGACGGGTACGACGAGTTGAGTGAAGTGGTTGGCGGCCACTTCGACGCGGTGCAGTGGGCGTGGGAGGTGGTGGAAGAACCAGCTCAGCGGGCCCGGCATCGGCTGTGTCTCGTGGTGGAAGTCCAGGCAGGTCAGCTTCCGCCAGCACGCGTCGCCGCGCAGCTTGATCAGGCCCGCGCCGAACTCCACGCGGAAGAGGATCCAGCGGAGCAGGAAGAGCACCACGACCGGCGGGGCCACCTTGTCATTGCCCAGGAAGACGGCCAGGAAGCCGACCTCCAGCAACAGTGACTCCCAGCCGAACGCGTACCAGGTCTGGCCGACGTTGACGATCGACAGGTACAGCACCCAGGGGGCCAGCCACAGCAACATTCCGGCCCAGAGGGGGAGTTGGGAGTCGAGCCCGGCCGCCAGTGCCGCCGACACCGCGCAGCCCGTCCATGCGCAGGTCGCGAAGAAGCGGTCCGTGTAGTGGAGGTGGAAGATGCTCGGGGCCCGGCGGAAGGGCGTCAGGGCGAGGAGGCGGGGGATCGGCAGCATGCCGCGTTCGCCGATCAGCGGGCGGAACTGCCGGGCCGCCGTGAGGAACGCGACCAGGTAGACACCGGCCAGGGCCCGCTGGAAGACCAGTCGGCTCAGCCAGTAGTCGGGTGCGGTGAACCATTCCACGGCCGTGCGCTCCTCCCTCCATCGTCCGTCGTGCTTCAGCGGACCGCCCATCGTCGCGCTCAGCGAACCGTCGCTCTCCGTGTTCCGCGCCTCCGGTTGCGTAACCCAAGTGGGTGAAGCAGACAATAGTGGCGAATCACCCGGCTTGAGGCGGGAGCACACGGTGCGCATATCCACCGGAACCATCGCCACG
This sequence comes from Streptomyces prunicolor, assembly GCF_045162825.1. Classification (NCBI taxonomy): domain Bacteria; kingdom Bacillati; phylum Actinomycetota; class Actinomycetes; order Kitasatosporales; family Streptomycetaceae; genus Streptomyces; species Streptomyces prunicolor. Next base: position 9,854,850 of record NZ_CP108676.1, read on the forward strand.
GCCTGCGCGCTCTCGGCGACGCTCCTCGTCGCCGGGTGCGGCGGCGACGGCGGCAAGGACACGAAGTCGAGCGGCGAGGTCTTCCTGCAGCCCGTCGCGGCGCAGGGCCCCGACCCGTTCACGGACTCCACGGCCACCGCGCCGAGCACCCCATCACGGGTCACCCGAACGCCGCAGTCCACACCTACGGGGTCGACGCCGATGCGGCCGACGCCCATGGGGACCGTATCCGCCCCCTCCGGCCGTATGCGCACCGTCTCCGGCGCCACACCCGGCCTGTACGGCGGGACCGCGCGGAGCGGCAGTTGCGACGTCGAGCGACAGGTCGCCTATCTCACCGGCGACCAGGCCAAAGCGCGCGCTTTCGCGCAGGCCGAGGGGATCTCCCCGGGCGGGATCCCCGGATATCTGCGCGGGCTCACCTCGGTCGTGCTGCGCGCCGACACCCAGGTCACCAACCACGGGTTCCGGGACGCGCAGGTGACCGGGTTCCAGTCGGTCCTCCAGGCCGGTACCGCCGTCCTCGTCGACAACCGGGGCGTGCCCCGGGTCCGCTGCGCCTGCGGCAACCCGCTCAAGGCGGGCGCGGCGAGCGGGAGTGCTGCGGGCAACAGCGGCAGGCCCTGGTCCGGGTTCCGGCCCGCCGAGGTGGTCGTCGTGACCCCGGCGCCCCAGGTGATCACCAACATCACGATCATCAACATCGTCGACAACACGTGGATCGAACGGCCCCTCGGTCATCGCGGGCCCCACCACGACCACGTCGTACCCCGGCCGCCGCACCTGACGCCGACCCCGACCCCGTCCCGTACGGGTCCGTCGCCGCGACCGCACGACAGCGGGTCCAGCGCCTCACCCGGCGACACGAGCCCCTCGACCGGTAGCGGTACAAGCCCCTCCCCGAGCGACGGCCAGAGTGCCGCCCCGGAGAAGTCGGCCACCGACTGCGTCACCCCGACCGTCACCGTGACCCCGGGCGCGACCGGCGACCCGGCGGCCCAGGTCCCGTCCCCAGGTGCCACGGACTGCCCCGCCGCCACCGTCACGGCCACCCCGACGACCAGCCCGCCCGGCACCACGCTCACACCGTCGCCGCGCGGCACCACCCCGAGCGCCGAGTCGCACGTACCGGATCCGTCCCGGGATCAGGGCTCCCCGGACGAGATCGGTCCGCCGACCGTCCCCGAGACCCCTGACCTGCCCGACGGCGGCGGGCTGATCCCCGACGACACCACCACCGGCAGCATCTTCGACAGCCCCACGAGCGTGTTCGACGGCTGATAGCGCACGCGGCGACAGCCGGCCGTACCCGCAGTGGCAGCCGGCCGTACCCGCAGTGAGAGCCAGCCGTACCGGTAGCGACAGCCGGCCGCATCCGGAGCCGTCGTAGCGCTCGGAGAAGTCGAATAATCGGGCAAATCCTGGCAAGGTGGGCCGCATGGTTGATCGGGGAGCGAGCGCCCTGTCAGTCCCGGACGACTGGCCCGCCCACCCGGACCCGATCCTGGCGCTCAACCGCATGGGCAGCTTCGACTGGGACCTGGACAACGGCCTGTTCCACATGGACGCCCAGGCCCACGAGGTCTTGGACCTGCGCCCCGACGAATACGACGGACACCCCGAGAGCCTCGCGGTCCGGGTACCGCCGCCGGAGGGCTACCGGCTCGACGGCATCGTCTCCCAGGCCATGAAGGACGGCAGCGAGAACTACGGCGCCTACTTCCGGATGCGGCTGCGCGACGGCACCCTGCGCTGGACCCACACCCAGGGCTACATCCGGCGCGACGACACCGGCCGCCCGCGCCGGATCATCGGCATCATCCGGGACGCCACCCAGGAACTAGCCGAGAGCGCGGCCCGCCGTGAACAGGCCGCCCAGGACGCGGCCCGGCGCCGGCAGACCAACGTCGTCCAGCTCACCACCGCCGCCCTCGCGCACGCCCGTACCGTCCAGGACGTCATCGACGTCCTCAAGGACACCCACGGTCTCGTCCACCTCGGCGCGACCAGCCTGGTCATGGGCCTGGTCGAGGCCGGCCGTATCCGCCTGGTCGCCGAAGGGCCGGAGGGCAGCTTCGTGCCCGGTACGGAGGTCACCCGGATCGACGAGCAGTACCCGATGGGGGAGGTCGTACGGACCCTCGCGCCGGCGTTCATCGAGTCCCCGGAGGAGTTCGCCGAGCGGTACCCGCTCCTGTGGCCGCACATCACCGAGCTGAACATCACCGCGGCCGCCTATCTCCCGCTGATCGCCCAGGCACGGCCGATCGGCGCGATGGGGCTGCTCTACAACGACCGGAGCGGTTTCACGGCGGACGAGCGCAACGTGCTCGTCGCGCTGGGCAGCAGCATCGCGCAGAGCCTGCAGCGCGCGATGTTCTACGAGCAGGAGAAGGACCTCGCGCAGGGCCTCCAGCAGGCCATGCTGCCGCGCGCGATCCCCAGCGTCCCGGGCGCCGACGTCGCCGTCCGCTACCGGTCCGCGAAGCTCGGGCGGGACATCGGCGGCGACTGGTACGACCTGATCCCGCTGCCGGGCGGGCGGGTCGGCGCGGTGATCGGCGACGTCCAGGGCCACGACACGCACGCCGCCGCCGTCATGGGTCAACTGCGCATCGTCCTCAAGGCGTACGCCGCCGAGGGACACACCCCGGCCACGGTGATGGCCCGCGCCTCCGTCTTCCTCCACGAACTCGACACCGACCGCTTCGCCACCTGCCTCTACGCCGAGGCCGACCTGTCGACCGGAGTGATCCAGGTGGTCCGGGCCGGCCATATCGACCCGCTGGTGCGGCAGTTGGACGGGACCTGCCGCCGGATGACCGTCGCGGGCGGGCTGCCGCTGGGTCTCTCCGCGGAGTTCGGGCGGCTCGAATACCCCGTCTCCACCGTCGAACTCGACCCCGGCCAGACCCTGTTGCTGTGCACCGACGGCCTCGTCGAACAGCCCGGGGCCGACCTCGACGAAGGCATGCAGACCCTCGCCGCGCTCATCGCCTCCGGCCCCGACGATGTACGCGACCTCGCCGACCTGCTGATCGACGTGGCCGAGGAGCGCGGCGGCGAGGACGACGTGGCGCTGCTCCTGCTGCGCCGGCGCGGCCTGGACGCCCCGCAGTCCGGCGGGCGGCTCCAGCAGCATGTGGCTCCCGGTGACTCCGAGGCCCTCACCGAGGCGCGGCACATGATCCGGGCCGCGACCCGCGCCTGGGGCGCCGGTGAACGCTCCGACGAGGTGGAACTGGTCGCCGACGAGCTGATCACCAACGCGCTGATGCACACCGAGGGCTCCGCGATCGTCACCCTCAGGGTCCTCAACGGCCCTGACCGTCGCCTGCGCGTGGAGGTCGAGGACTCCTCCAGTGCCCTCCCGCGCCGCCGCGAGGCGGGCGAGGACGGTGTCTCGGGGCGCGGCCTGCTCCTCGTCGACCTGCTCACGGACGTGTGGGGCGTGGAGGCGCGCGGCAGCGGCAAGTGCGTGTGGTGCGAGTTCCTGGTCCCGGACCGCACCTGAGCCGACTTGAGCTGACCCCATGGACCTCTGATGGCACCCTGGACGTATGCCGGAACTTCCCGAGGTCGAAGCGCTGAAGGACTTCCTGACCGAACACCTCGTCGGCCACGAGATCGTACGGGTGCTGCCCGTCGCCATCAGCGTCCTGAAGACGTACGCCCCTCCCCTCACGGCGCTGGAGGGACACGAGGTGGTGGCCGTGCATCGGCACGGCAAGTTCCTGGACGTCGAGACGGACGGCGGCCCGCACTTCGTCACCCACCTGGCCCGTGCGGGCTGGCTGCACTGGAAGGATCGCCTCCCGGACGGCCCGCCCCGCCCCGGCAAGGGCCCCCTCGCGCTCCGCGTGGCCCTGGAGACCGGCGAGGGCTTCGACCTCACGGAAGCGGGCACGCAGAAGCGCCTGGCGGTGTACGTGGTCGCCGACCCGCAGGAGGTCCCGGGCGTCGCCCGCCTCGGCCCCGACCCGCTCGCCGACGCCTTCGACGAGCCGGCCTTCACCGCCCTCCTGAAGGACGAACGCCGTCAGCTCAAGGGCGCCCTGCGCGACCAGACCCTGATCGCGGGGGTGGGCAACGCGTACAGCGACGAGATCCTGCACGCGGCGAAGATGTCCCCGTTCAAGCTCGCGTCGTCCCTGACCCCGGCTGAGACCCACACGCTCTACACAGCCCTGCGCACCACCCTCACGGAGGCCATCGAGCGCTCGCGGGGTGTGGCGGCAGGCCGCCTGAAGGCGGAGAAGAAGAGCGGCCTGCGCGTCCACGGCCGCACGGGCCGGCCCTGCCCGGTCTGCGGCGACACCATCCGCGAGGTCTCCTTCAGCGACTCCTCCCTCCAGTACTGCCCGACCTGCCAGACGGGCGGCAAGCCACTGGCGGACCGCAGACTGTCGCGGCTCCTCAAGTAGCCACCAGGGCGCGCCCGTTGCGTCCCGCCGACTACCAGGGCACCCCCGTCCCGTCCCACGACACGAACCGCCCCGTGGGCCCGTCGTCCGGCAGCAACGCCAGATCCACGGCACCCCGCGCCGCCTCCGCTGGATCCCCGTCGCTCGCGGCGGCCCGTTCGTTGAGGTCCGTCGCCCGTAGGCCGGGGGCGAGGGCGTTCACCTTGAAGCCCTCGGCCGCGAGGGACTGGGCGTAGAAGAGGGTCAGGGCGTTGAGCGCCGACTTCGACGAGCGGTACGCGGCGCCCGCCCCGGTGTGGGCGGCGAACTCCCGGTCCGGGTCGGCGCTCCAGGTCAGGGAGCCGGTGCCGCTGGAGATGTTCACGATGCGGGGACGCGGGGAGCGGCGCAGGGCCGGGAGGAAGGCGTTGGTGACCGCCAGGACTCCGAAGACGTTCGTCTCGTAGGTGCGGCGGAAGTCGTCGAGGTCCGCCTTCGGCGGGGACTCCCCGCCGACCATGACGCCGGCGTTGTTGACCAGGACGTCCAGGGTGTCCACCTGTTGTGCGGCCGCCGCGATGCTGTCGGCGTCGGTGACGTCGAGGACCAACAGCCTTGCGCCGCCGCCCAGTTCCTTGACGGCCCGCTCGCCCCGGGCCGCGTCGCGCGAGCCGACGTGGACCGTGAATCCCTCGGCGACGAGCAGGCGGGCGATCTCCTTGCCGATGCCCTTGTTCGCGCCGGTGACCAGTGCTGTGGAATCGTTCATGGGGACGACGATTCCGCAGTCGCCGCCGCCGAACCAGGGACAACCGATCCCTGGCAGCCGGAGGGAGGCACCGTGACCGACAGGCACGAACTGGCCCGATTTCTGCGCGGGCGGCGGGAGTTGCTGGTGCCCGCCGATGTGGGGCTGCCCGGCGAACCGTCCCGGCGGACCCTCGGGCTGCGCCGGGAGGAGGTCGCCGAGCTGGCCCACATGTCCGTCGACTACTACGCCCGGTTGGAACAGGCCCGGGGTCCGCGTCCCTCGCCCCGCATCCTGGACGCCCTCACCGGAGTGTTCCGCCTGACCCCGGCCGAGCGGACCCATCTGTTCCGGCTGGCGGGGACGCAGGTGACGCCTCTCGCCGCGCCGGTGCGGACCGTCCGGCCGCATGTGGCGGCCTTGTTGGATCGCATCCCCGACACGGCGGCCATCGTCACCGACGCCACCTACGACGTCATCGCCTGGAACCCGCTGGCGGGTGCCTTGTTCGGCGGCGGCGATCTCGACGCGCGGCCGAACCTTGCCCGTCGCCGCTTCCTGGGGCGCCCGACGGAGAGTTCGAGCGCCGAGGAGTTCGGGTACGTCCTCGTCGCCCGGCTGCGCCGAGCCGCCGACCGCTACCCGCACGACCCGGGACTCGCCCGCCTGCTGGCCGAACTGCGCTCAGGCAGCGAGGAGTTCGGGCAGATCTGGGAGACGGACCCGGTGCACGCCCCCGGGCATCGCACCAAGACCCTCACTCACCCGGAGGCGGGCCGGTTGCGGGTGAACTGCGACGTGCTCACCGTCCCGCACGACGACCAGCAGGTCGTCTTCGTCACCGCGGACCCGGGGACCCCCTCCGCACGGGCCATGCGGCAACTGGCCGCCGCAGGACGGGACTTCAGCGCGAGATGACCTCAGTGCGAGGTGAGCCGTACCAACTGCTGTCCGTCGGCCGTCCGCACGTCGTAGTGGTCGATCTCGGTGGGGTGCATCGCCGCGCCGCCCTCCATCGTGATCATCGTCGCGTCGTGCTCGGGCACCATCCAACTGGTCACGGTCTGCTCGGAACCGTCGCGGCCGACGACCACGAGGCGACAGGACCGGGGGCCCGCACCGTCCTTGATCTTCAGGGACACATCACTGCCGTAGTTCTCGTTCGCGGCCGTGACCTGCGCCCACACGCCCGACTTCGCGTCGGTCGCGGTGAGTTGTACGGCACTGTCGCCGTGCGCGGCGAGGGTCGCCACCGCGGGCCCGCCCACGGCGAACACCACCGACGCGGCCACGGCGTACAGAAACCGCCGCCGTCCGGCCCGGTGCCGCGAGGCCACCTCGCCGAGCAACCGGTCCAGCATCCGCGGGCCGGGTTGTGCCATGGGGTGCACAGAGCGCGGCGTCGCACGCCGGTACAGCATCATCTGCCGTGAGGCGGGACCGAATTCGGTCACATGAGCCGCGCAACTGGTGCACTCCATGAGGTGATCCTCGAAGCGGAAGGCGTCCGCCTCGTCCAGCACGCCGAGCGCGTACGCGCCGACGTCGCGATGCCTTTCCAGGGACCTCATGCCGAATCCTCGTGCCGTTAGGTGCGGGTGGGGTTACTCGTTGCTCCCATCGGTACGCACCAGCAAGCCGAATCACTCAAGGCACACACAGAATCGCAACCAACAGTTCGGAGCGGGTGGGCGCATGGATTGGTCCCGTTTCAAAAAAGATGGATGGCGAGATGGCCGAGCGGCAGTCCCAGCTGCCAGGCGGGCGTCCAGACCTTGGGTCCGTCGTCCTCGCCGGTCACCGAACCGCCTCCCGGACCCGGTACCGCGTCCAGGTCCGGCGCGAGCAGTTCGGTCTCCTCCAGCCAGCGCCAGGCGGCCTCCGCGAGCGCCAGGTCCGGGGCGTCCGCGCCGGATTCGGCGGCCTCGACCGTCAACTTGGACATACGTTCCGCGACCCAGTCCTGCCACGGCTGGTCGTACGCCGTGAGCGAAAGCCAGGTCTCCAACTGGGTCACCACTCGGATACCGGACAATTCACCGTCCGTGTCGGAGAGAAAGATGGTCAGCGCCAGCGCGTCCCGTCCCGCGCGGAACTCGAAGGACGTCGGCGGCATCAGGTCGCCGGTCCGCAGCAACTCGTCGGCGATGTACTCGGCGTACAGCCACGCCATGGGGACGGTGAGCTCACCGCCACCGGTGCCGTCCGTGCTCTCTTGCCCTCTGTGCAGCATCCCTTCCTGCCTTCCTCCGGTGCGTGCGCGTCGCCCGGCCCGGGGTTCCGTCAGGAACCCCGAGCCCCCCAGTCCGGAACACGGATGAGGACAGCCGATTACTCAACCGGCTTCTGAGCAAGGCGCTTTACGGAGGTTTGACCAATGGATTGGTTTCATCGCAGGTCGGCCGCATAACCCGGAAGCACCCGGCGCAGGGCGCGCAGCGCGTAGTACGCGCGGGACTTCACCGTACCGGGCGGAATTCCGAGGGTCGCCGCGGCTTCCGCCACACTCGCCCCTTGGAAGTACACGAGCACCAGGACTTCACGGTGCTCCGGAGTGAGTGTCTTCACAGCCTCCCGCACATCGAGCGTCGCCGCCGACCGTTCCGCGTGATCGGCGCATACGCGTGCGTTCTCCAGCACCGCGTCCCCGACCTCGGGCGGTCGCGCCTGCCGGGCCCGGCGCGCGTCGATGGCGAGCCGCCGGCCCACCGTCAGCAGCCAGGGCCGTACGGACTCGAAGGCGTCGGCGCGCAGCGCCTCGGGGTGCTGCCAGGCCCGTACGAGGGTCTCCTGGATGAGATCCTCGGCGCGCTGGCGGTCGCCGTCGCAGAGCCGGAGCAGCAGCGCGAAGAGCGGCCTGCCGTGCTCGCGCTGCAGTGCGGCGAGCTCGTGCTCGGCGGTCGTTCCGTCTCTGAGCGTGGGTCCGGCCGTCATGGCCGTATGGCATCGCAGGGGGCGGCCCGGGGACAGGGGGCGCACGAGGGGCTTGCGGCGGACGGTCGATCGCGTCGACGAACGGTGCGACGAACGGTTCGCGCCGCCCGGCGATCCGCCGCACGCGCACACCGGACGGGTCATCAGAGGCCGGAAGTCGTTTGCGGGGGCGGTGAAGTTCATACCTATTGGTGGGTAAATATGACCACAGTGGGGTGAATTGATGATCGCACGCAGACAACAGGTGGCCGTCGCCGTGGCCGGCATTCTCACCGCGGCCGCCGCCTGCCAGGCCCAGCACCACACCTCGAAGGCGTCCGGCCGCCCGGCACCCCCCGCCGCCCACGGCTTCACCCTCGTCGCCGCCGGTGGCATCCTCCCGCACAGCTCCGTCCTCGACCGCGCCCGCTTCGACGCCGGCGGCACCGGCTACGACTTCCGGCCGATGCTCGCCGCGGTCCAACCCCTCGTCTCCCACGCCGATCTGGCGCTGTGTCATGTCGAGACCGTTTACGGCGACTCCACCGGCGCCGCGCCCCTCGCCGCCCCGCCCGAGGAGGCCCAGGGCCTCGCCGCGACCGGCTACGACAGCTGCTCCACCGCGTCCGGCCACAGCCTCGACGAGGGCACCGTCGGCATCCAGCGCACCCTCGACACCCTCGACCGCGCCGGCGTACGGCACACGGGAACGGCGCGCGCCGACGCCGAGGCGCGCACGGTCGCCCTGCTGCGCGCCGGGCCCGCGAAGGTCGCCCACCTCGCCTACACCGCCGACACGAACGGCGTCCCGCTCCCGCCGGCCGAGCCCTGGGCCGTCAACCTCCTCGACCCCGCGCGCGTCCTCGCCGACGCCCGGGCCGCCCGGCGCGCGGGCGCCGACGTGGTCGTCGTCTCCCTGCGCTGGGGCACCACGGGCCAGGCCGCGCCCGACCCGCAACAGGCGGCGCTGGCCGGTGAACTCACCGCCGCCCGCACCGACGGCCGCCCGGACATCGACCTGATCCTCGGCACCGACGCCCACACCCCGCAGCCGTACGAGAAGGTCAACGGCACCTGGGTGGTCTACGGGCTCGGCGACCAGATCACCGGCGCGATGTACGACAACGCGGGCACCCAGGACCCCGGCGGCAACCTGAGCACCGTCGGCCGCTTCACCTTCGTGCCGCCCGCCCGGCCCGGCGGCCGCTGGGAGGTGACGAAGGCGGAGTTCGTCCCGCAGTCGTTCGACATCGACGCGGGCCGGGTCATCGACGTCAACCAGGCGATCGGCCAGGGCGCCGACCTGACCGGTGACCGCGACCGCATCCGTGAGGCGGTGCTGAGTCGGGGCGCGGCGAAGGACGGGCTGGTGATGGGGAAGTAGCGGACGGTCAGTCCACGTCCACGTCCACGTGGTCGAAGGTCCTGAGGATCTCGGTGAGCACCCGCACGCACGCGCTGACCTCGGCGTCGGTCAGATCGCCGCCGACCTGGCGGTTCAGGTGGTGCTCGCGGCCGAGGACGGACGTGATGACGGCGCGGCCCTCCTCCGTGAGCCGGATCAGGGAGGACCTCTGGTGGGCGGGGTTGGGTGTGGCCTCCACCCAGCCCTGGACCGACGCCTCGTTGACCATACGCTGCACGAACTGCCTGCTCAGGGCCTGGGTCCGGCCCATCTGGGGCACGGTCATGGGCCCGTGCTGTCGCAGGAGGTCCAGTACGGCACGTACGCCGACGGAGACGCCCTCGACCGGTTCGCCCTGCTCGACCTTGCGCAGGGCGCGCCGGTAGAGCGGGCCGACGAGGTCGAACACCTCGGTGAGGCGGTGGCCGAGTTCGTCGGGGGAGAGGGGAGCGGGAGCCGGGGGAGTGGAGTCGTTCACGGCCACATCATGACACCTGGGTTGCCAAACTCCCGCCAGGATGACACCTTGGTTGTCATGACAGCTGCTTCGGAACTGAGCTTCTTCGCATCTGCCGACGGGGACCTCGCCTACCGCGACATGGGCACCGGCGACCCCGTGGTACTCCTCCACTCCGGCTTCGCCGACCACCGCGTCTTCGACGCCCAACTACCGTCCCTGGCCGCCGACTTCCGCGTCATCGCCCCCGACATCCGGGGCCACGGCTTCTCGGCCAACGCGAGCGAACCGTTCCGCTGGGCCGATGACCTGGCGGGTCTCCTGCGCCACCTCGACCTGGGACCGGCGGTTCTGGTCGGCCTGTCCATGGGCGCGGCCGTCGCGACCGACACCGCGATCGAGCACCCCGAACTGGTCCGCGCGATCGTCGTCTGTGGCGGCGGGACCAGCGCGTTCGAGTACAAGGACCCACAGCTGCTGGAACACACGGCCCGCGCCGGTCAACTGCTCGGCGCGGGCGACATCGAGGGCTGGCTGGACCACTTCCCCGAAGGCGTGGCGGGCCCGCGCCGCACGCCCGACGAGGTCGACCCGGCGATCCTGCGACGCCTGCGCGAACTGACCGCCCACACGATCTCCAAGCACACCCCGGGCGAGAAGGACTGGTACGTTCCGCTGACCGACCCGTGGTCCGGCGTCCCGAAGCTGGACGTCCCGGTCCTGGCCATCCACGGCGCAGCCGACTGGCCGGACGGCATCGCCATGGCCCAACGCTTCGCCGACACGGTCCCGAACGGCCGCTCCACGACCATCGAGGGCGCCGGTCACTACCCGAACATGGAGAACCCGGAACGCTTCAACGAGATCCTGACGGACTTTCTCGGCACGCTCTGACTGAGCGAGGCGACAGGCCGACCAGGGCGCAACCGCCCGCAGCTACGGCATCACCGCCGGGCTACGCACGGCCGCCGGTGGCTACGGCGTTACCGCCCGGCTCCGGCCCCATCACCACCGGCTATGGCACTACCGCCGGCGGTTACGGTGCCCCCGCCGGGCTGCGGCGCGGCCGCTGGCGGCTAGGGCGTCATCGCCCGGCGAGCGCTCCACCTTCACCATCTACGGCACGGCCGTCGGCAGCTTGGGCGTCGTCACCGCCTAGCCATCGCTCCGCCCCCACCGGCTACCGCACGACCGCCCGGCGGTTACGGCATCACCGCCGGGCCACGGCACCACCGTCACTGGCTACACGGTCACCGGCCACCGCCCCACCCCCACCGGTGACGCCACCACCGTCACCGCCCCCCCCCGCCCAACCGCCGGAGGCTACGGCACCACCGTCACCGGCCACCGCCCCGCCTTCACCAACCGCACCGCCACCGACCCGATGATCCGGTGCCCCGCCTGCTCCGAGGCGCCCACGATGACCGCGTCGGCCTTGAGTTCGTCGGCCGCCTTGACCAGGCCGCCGTAGGGGTCGCCGCGGAACGTGTGGAATTCCCAGCGGATGTCGAATATCCCCTTCACGCGCTCCGTCTCGTGGCGGATCTGGGCGACGAGGTTCTCGGCGATCTCGTCGGTCGTGTCGGCGACCGGTGCCCCCATGGCCGCACCCGCCGCCAGCACCGGCTGCACGTACACGAGGGCGAGCAGCGCGCCCTGGCGCCTGGCCAGGCCCGCGGCATATGCCGCGGCCCGGAGGGAGGAGTCGGAGCCGTCCACTCCGGCCACGATCACCTTGGGCCCGTCCGTGCCCCGCTCGAACTGAGTTGAGTGCTGTTCCGTCACGGCCGTGAGGCTATCGGAACCCGCAGGTCCTGAACCCGCCCGGGAGCGCTCGACGGGCGAGCCGCCCGCCCTGTTCCTACAGTCGGAACCATGACTGCCACGGTGGAGGTCGCCAGACCCAAGGAAGCCAAGGGTCCGATACGGCCACCCGGCAACGGGTTCCTCAGCCGGGTGCCCGAGGGTTTCGCGACCTTCTTCGGTGCCCTCGGCCTGCTCTGCGTCCTGCTCGCCTTCATCGCCCCGCTGCGCCGCGTACTGCGCCCCGTGGTCCGCTTCCTCGACCTGCTGATCGTCCCCGTCAGCGCCAACCTCGCCTACGCCGTCTTCCTCTTCCTGCTCGCCGCCGCGACCGCCGCCCGCAAGAAGATCGCCTGGTGGCTGGTCGTCGTCTACCTAGGCCTGCTGGTCCTGACCGACGCCCTCGGCGTGGCCCTGGGCCTGTACGCCGAGTCCCTCCCGTCGCTCATCGTGTGCGCCCTGCTGCTGGTTCTGCTGATCGTCGCCCGCAGGCAGTTCTACGCCGCCTCCCGCCGCGCCGCCGTACGACGAGCACTAGCCGTCCTCCTCGTCGGGCTCGCCGTCGGGATCCTGGCCGGCTGGGGGCTGGTCGCCCTGTTCCCCGGCACCCTCCCCACGAGCCAGCATCTCGGCTGGGCCGCCGACCGGGTCTGCGGCGGCCTGGTCTCCGGCCGCTCCTTCGACGGCCGCCCGCCCCGCGCCCTGTTCTTCCTCCTCGGCCTCTTCGGCGCGCTCGCCCTCCTCAACGCGGCCACCGTCCTCTTCCGCTCCCAACGCCTCGAAGCGGCCCTGCACGGCGACGAGGAGGACCGCATCCGCGCCCTCCTGAAGACCTACGGCGGTCACGACTCGCTCGGCTACTTCGCCACCCGGCGCGACAAGGCCGTCGTCTTCTCGCCCAGCGGCAAGGCCGCCGTCACCTACCGCGTCGAGGCCGGCGTCTGCCTCGCCAGCGGCGACCCGGTCGGCGACCGCGAGGCCTGGCCGCACGCTATCGCCGCCTGGCTGGACCTGGCCCGCCGCCACGGCTGGGCCCCCGCGGTGATGGGCGCCTCCGAGGACGGGGCGAAAGCCTTCGCCCGCGCGGGACTTGGCGCCCTGCAACTCGGCGACGAGGCCATCCTGCACGTCGCCGACTTCGACCTCTCGGGCCGCGACATGCGCGTCACCCGCCAGGCCGTGAGCCGGGTCCGCCGCGCCGGTGCCACCTGCCGCATCCGCCGCCACGCCACCCTCACCGACACGGAGATGGAGGAGGTCGTCGACCGCGCCGACGCCTGGCGCGACACCGAGACCGAACGCGGCTTCTCCATGGCCCTGGACCGCCTCGGCGACCCGGCCGACGGCGACTGCCTCCTCGTCGAAGCGCTGGGCGAGGACGGCAAGTTGCTCGCCCTGCTCTCCCTCGTCCCCTGGGGCGGCGACGGCGTCTCCCTCGACCTGATGCGCCGCGACCGCACCGCCCCCAACGGGGTCATGGAGTTCATGGTCGCCGAACTCTGCGCCGCCGCACCGAAGTTGGGCGTCCACCGGATCTCCCTCAACTTCGCCGTGTTCCGCTCGGCCTTCGAGGAGGGCGCCCGCATCGGCGCGGGCCCGGTGCTCCGCCTGTGGCGCCGCCTCCTGCTGTTCTTCTCCAAGTGGTGGCAACTGGAGGCCCTTTACCGCTCCAACGCCAAGTACCACCCCGAGTGGTACCCCCGCTTCATCTGCTACGGCGAGACCGCCTCCCTGGCCCGCATCAGCCTCGCCTCCGGCATCGCCGAGGGCTTCGTCTCCGTACCGTCGCTGCGCCAACTCTGGGGAAAGGGGCACCAGAAGAGCGGCCCGCGCCCCGCGACCACCGCGGACCTGCCGCCCCTGTCGGCGCTCGGCCTCGACGGCGAGGACGACGCCGACGGTCCGGAGAGCGGCCTGCCCGAACAGGTCCGCGTCCGGCACCACAAGCTCGACCGGCTCCGCGCCGCCGGAATCGACCCCTACCCGGTCGGCGTCCCGCAGCGCACCCACACCCTCGCCGAGGTCCGCACGGGAGACCAAGTCACCGTCGCCGGGCGGGTGATGCTCGTCCGCGACCTCGGCGGCATCGTCTTCCTCACCCTGCGCGACTGGTCCGGCGACCACCAACTCGCCCTCACCCGCGCCGAGTCGGGCCCCGGCCTCGACCGCTTCGTGACGGACACCGACATCGGCGACCACATCACCGCGACCGGCCGCGCGGGCACCAGCGACAAGGGCGAGCCCACCGTCTTCGTCACCTCCTGGCAGCTCACCGGCAAGTGCCTGCGCCCGCTGCCCGACAAACACCGCGGCCTCACCGACCCCGAGGCCAAGGTCCGCATGCGCTACCTCGACCTCGTCGCGAGCCCCGCCGCCCGTGACGTCGTCCGCGCCCGCTCCGCCGCCGTACAGGCCCTGCGCCAGGGCCTGTTGGAGCGCGGGTACCTGGAGGTGGAGACCCCGATGCTGCAACAGATCCACGGCGGCGCCAACGCCCGCCCCTTCACCACCCACATCAACGCCTACGACCTCGACCTGTATCTGCGCATCGCGCCCGAGCTGTACCTGAAGCGCCTCTGCGTGGGCGGCATGGAGAAGGTCTTCGAGATGGGCCGCACCTTCCGCAACGAGGGCGTCTCCTACAAGCACAACCCCGAGTTCACGATGCTGGAGGCCTACCAGGCGTACGCCGACTACGACGTGATGCTCGACCTCGTCCGCGAACTCATCCAGGGCGCGGCCACAGCGGCCTTCGGCACACCCGTCGCCCGCAAGGACGGCGAGGAGTACGACATCTCAGGTACCTGGCCCGTCAAGACCGTCCACGGCGCCATCTCCGAGGCGCTCGGCGAGGAGATCGACGCCGACACCGAACTGGCCCGCCTGCACCGGCTCTGCGACCGCGCGGGCGTGCCGTACGGCGCCGACGACGGGCGCGGGGACGTCGTACTGGAGATGTACGAACGGCTCGTGGAGGAACCGACCCGGCTGCCCACCTTCTACAAGGACTTCCCGACCGATGTCTCCCCGCTCACCCGCCAGCACCGCACCGACCCGCGGCTCGCCGAACGCTGGGACCTGGTCGCCTTCGGCACCGAACTCGGCACCGCCTACTCGGAGCTGACCGACCCCGTCGAGCAGCGCCGCCGGCTCACCGCCCAGTCGCTGCTCGCCGCCGGGGGAGACCCCGAGGCGATGGAGCTCGACGAGGACTTCCTCGACGCCCTCGAATACGCGATGCCACCCACCGGCGGACTCGGCATCGGCGTCGACCGACTCGTCATGTTCCTCACCGGTCTGACGATCCGTGAGACGCTGCCGTTCCCCCTCGTCCGGCGCCGCTGAGCCCGCGAACGCTGGGCCGGGCGGGTGTTTTCCTGCCGCCGCACCGGTGCTGCCGTGGGCCGTCGGGGCTCGTGCGGGCGACTGATGAGTCATGAAGAAGGATCAGTTGCTCACGCGCCGACGGGCCCTGCTCGCCGGCGCCGCCGCCGTCGGGGCGGCCGGCACCGCCGGTCTGCTGTACTCCGGACTCTCGGACGACGCCCCCGTCCGGGCCGCCGCCCCCGCCGCCGGACCCCCACCGCGCCTCGCCCGCAAACCCTCCTCCTACCGCCTCCAGCCCGTGGCCGGTTACGGCGCACCCCACGCCGCCCCCGCCCATGTCCCGGTGCGGCGCGAACCCTTCCTGCGCATGTCCGGACGCGGCAACACCATGGTGCTCACCTTCGACGACGGACCCGACCCCCGCTACACCCCGCACATCCTCGACACCCTCGCCGAGTACGACGTCCGCGCCACGTTCTTCGTGTGCGGCGAGATGGCCGACTGGAACCGCGACCTGCTCGCCCGCATGTCCGACGAGGGCCACGTCGTCGGCAACCACACCTGGTCCCACCCGCTGCTGACCAAGATGACCCGCGGTCAGATCCGCTCGGAGATGGAACGCACCAGCGACGTCATCGAGGACGCCTACGGTGAACGCCCCCAGTGGTTCCGCGCGCCCTACGGCGCCTGGAACCGGGCCGCCTTCCAACTCGGTTCCGAGCTGGGCATGGAACCCCTCGCGTGGACCGTCGACACCCTCGACTGGGACACCCCCGGCGTCCGCCACATCGTCGACGCGGTCGAGGACGGCGCCGCCCCCGGCATCGTGGTGCTCTCGCACGACGCCGGGGGCGACCGGACCCAGAGCGTGAAGGCGCTGCGCGAATACCTGCCGCACCTGCTCGACTCCGGCTACCACATGACGCTGCCGCGCCGCCGGACCACCACCTGACGCACCACCACCTGACGGGCTTTCGCCCGCCCGGCCGGGGAACGCTCAGCGGACCTCGACCAGGCGGGCGAAGACGACGACGTTCCCGTCGTAGCCGTTCTGCTTGGAGAAACCGCCGCCGCAGGTGATGACGCGGAGTTCCGGAGTTCCCTTGGACGCGTAGACGCGGTCGCCGGGGAAGTCCTTCTTCTCGAAGACCTCGATGCCGTAGATCTCGAACACGGCCGTCTTTCCGTCCTTGCGCGCGACCTCGACGCGATTTCCCTTCTTGAGGGCCCCGAGTCCGTAGAACACGGCGGGGCCCATTTTGTTGTCGACATGGCCGACGACGACCGCCGTGCCCTTTTCGCCGGGGGAGACGGCGCCGGTGAACCAGCCCGCCAGATTCGGGTCCTCCGGCGGCGGGGCGCCGACCCAGCCGTCCGCGTCCAGGCCCACCGGCATGACCGGGGCGTCGACGCGGATCGCCGGGATCCGCACCCGGTCGGCGACGGAGTACGGCAGCGGGGCCGGGACCTTGCCGAACGTGGTGTGGCCGGTCCGGGCGTCCGCGGCCGCGGCGGAGGCCGGTTGGGGCGGTCCGATGTCGAACTCCCCCGAACCATTCCGAATGAGCGCGAGACCGGTCAGCAGAACAAGCGCTATCACTCCCCACGGGGCGCGCTTCTTCTGCCGCTCCTCCTCTTCGGCAAGCTCGGACAGCTCCGACGCAGACATTCGCCATCCCCTCTCGACGCGGCCGTCGCCCCGTCAATCGCGCATACGAGAACGCTAAGTCCGGAAGGCGAAACCGGCGACGGGGAAAGCGCGAACGGGTGGCCCGGACATCCTTATGTGCGCCATACGAGTTGACGCCCACAGGAATTTTCTGACGGTCCGTGACCTGCGGCAATATCCGATTGTGCGCTTTTCCCCCGGCGTGTCCTCTCACCAGGACGGACCATTCTCGAAATGCGGGCGCGCGCAAGGCATCTGAGGGTGCGTCTGGGAGGCGTTTTCTCGCCGATCGACCGGGGACGGGTCCCGGGGCGCCTTCCGCGGAGGATGACATGCGTACAACTCGTGCCCTGGCTGCCGCCGGTGCCGCGGTGGCCGTCCTGGGGCTCGCCGCCCCGGTGGCCGTCGCGGACGGCATGGGCGCCAGCCCCAGCAACATTCTCGCCCTGCCAAGCGTGATCGCCCGCGGTGGACAGCTCACCGTCACGGTCGACGGCTGCTTCAGCGGCGGCAACGCCATCGCCACCTCACCGGGGTTCGAACGCCCCGCCAACCTGTCCCTCCTGAACGGCTCCGGTACGACGTCCAGCGGAACGGCCAGGATCAGCAGGTCGGCCACCCCCGGGGCGTACAGCATCACGGTCCGCTGCTCCAACGGTTCCTCGCTGACCCGTGACGACGCCTACACCGTCATCGGCGGCGTCCGCGGCGGGCTCGGCGGCAGCAGCAGCGCCGGGGCGACCCCGACCGACATGGCGATCGGCGGCGGCCTGGTCGCCGCGGCCGTCGTGGGCGGCGGGGTGTTCTGGATGCGCCGCCGCACCGAGCGCGGGATCTGACCTCCGCCCCTTCGGAGTTCAGGCGCACATGACAGGCCTTCGCCCCGGACCCTTGCGGGTTCCGGGGCGAAGGCCTGTGCGGGTGGGTACCGCGGTCAGGCGCCGTCCTCTCCGGTACGGCGGCGGGAGAAGTGGTACGCCGCTCCCACCGAGCCCGCGATGAGGGCCGCGCCGATGCCGAGCTCCTTGAGGTCGAAGCCGGCGATGCTGCCGCCCTCACCGGCGTGGACCCCTCGCGGAATCTGCTGGGCCGGCTGGAGCGGCTGGATGTTGTTGTTCGTGCGGCCCGAGGCGATGGTCAGACCCGTGGAGCCGCTCACGCCGTCACACGTGAACGTCACCTGGTACACCGCGCCCGGCCTGGCGTCCCAGTCGACCATCGCCGTGGCCGAGGACTGCCCCGGCGAGATCCTGACCGTGTCGAAGACTCCGGAGGAGACCGTGGCGGAGCCCTTGCAGCCGCCCTGGTCCCGGTCGAGCTGGAGAGTCACCTGGCCGCCCGCCGCGATGGTCGAGGGCTGGACGGTGAAGCCGAACGGCGTGATGTTGTGGTTGCCGTCGCCCTTCGCGACGGCGACCGGCGCGGACAGGGCGAGGGCGCTGATGCCCAGCAGTGCGGCCGAAGCGACGCGTATCGCGCGCATGGTGGTTCCTCCGGGTCCCCGAGGAGCAGCAGCGGACCTTTTCCGCTTGCGCCGTAAATGCACCTCGATGACCGAAACGCTAGGAACATGTGTGCGCTCCCGCGATCGCAGTCGCGCGAATGGGGCAACCGTGTGGGCCGCACAGGGGACACCGTTCCTGCGACCGGGGGACGCCCGCGGTGTGGCGGACGTCCCCCGGACCCTTCTTGAACCTCCCCCTGGCGGGGGCTCCGGTGAGGGGCCGTCAGTCCTTGATGTGCGGGAAGAGGTTCAGGAACGGCTGCGCCGACGCCGTGATACCGCGGCTGTACGGCGCGTCGAAGTCCCAGATCAGGAACAGCAGGAAGGCGATCAGCGCCGAGAACAGCCCGGCGAGGATCAGCTCCCGGGTCGTACGCCGGATCTGCAGCGCGAAGACCATGCCGATGGTGATCACGGCCCCGGCGAGCAGCCCGAACCACACCACCGAGGGCATGGTCGCCCCGGTGGAGTCCGCGCGGGCGTTGCGTGCCTGATCCGCGGCGGCCACCTGGTCGACGAGTGGCTGGTAGGCCTGTGCCTGGAAGTCCGTCTTCGGCTGGTAGGAGGTGACGTCCTGACGGATGCGGTCGAGGAGGTCGGTTCCGCGCTGGGTGAGCTTCTCGTGGTCGGCCATCGTCTTCCACTCGACGTCGACGACCTGCGAGACGTAGGCGTTGACGTCGGCGCGGATACGGTCGCGGGCGTCCGGCGGATAGGCCTGGACCCGCTCCGAGACCTCGTGCAGCGCCTGCGCCTCCGCCTGGACGTGGTCCTGGGCGGCGCTGCGGGCCTCCCAGACGCCGGCGATCGCGAGGCCCAGGACGATGGCGTACACCACGCCGATCCACATCGTCATGTACTCGATGACGTCCGGGGTCTCACTGGGGTCCTCGTCCTCGGACGCCGAGCGTTCGCGGAGGAACGTGATGATGATGACGACGACACAGGCCGCCGCCATCGCGAGGGCGAGAACAAGCCATTCCGACAAGAGGTTCCTCCGGGGATCAGCGTGGACGCAGCGCGACGATGGCGACCACCGCGGGCAGGGTGATGAGCAGGACGTAGACGACCGGCGGCGTCCGGTTGGTGGCCGGCCGCGGACGAGGCTGGGCGTGGTACTTCGGATAACTCACCGGGGACGCCGAGGGATGCGGGCTGGGCTTGGGAGTTGGTGTCGGAGTCGGCGTCGGCGTCGGGGTGGGTGTCGGAGTGGGCGTGGGGGTCGGGATCACCCGGGGCGCCGGAGCCGCCGGTGCCGGGCGCGGCGCCGGAGCGTGCGTCGGCGGCACGGGCTTCGGCGTGGGCCGCGGCTTCGGCGTCGGCTTCGGAGTCGGGGTGGGCTTCGGCGGGGGAGGCGGGGTGGGCTTCGGCGGTGGCGGAGTGGGCGTGGGCGTCGGGGAGGGGCAGGGCGGCGGCGGGGTCGGCTTCGGGCAGGCCGGGGGAGTCGGCCAGTCGCCGCCGGCCACCGCCACCGCCTCCGTGCCGTCCGGCCCGGTCGAGGCGTACGCACAGGCGTCGGCCGCTGCCAGGCCCGCCGGTGCGCCCGCCAGCAGCCAGGTCAGCGTCACCAGGGTCAAGACCCTTGCGGCGAGGGCGGTTCGGGTCGGTTCGGGTGCATGCACGACGGAGATCATGAGGCCTCGCGGGCGGGGGCGCGCCGGGGCGCGAGAGGAATGCCCCGAAGGAGTGGAAGACGGGGTGCGACGGTTTGACGAACCGGCTTTCGGGGGTGGCCGGATGCGTACGCGCATGCGAGAGGGGGTGCCGTGTCACAGGTGTCGTAAAGAAATTTGTGCGGCGGTTGAACACTTCCGTGGTCCCCACCCGTACCTAGGACCGTGCGGCGGCACAGACGGGCGCTGCAACATCCAGGTGATTATGGGGAGTTGACGATGAAGACCTCCTGGCGGAGCGCCTCACTCGCGGCGACGGCCGTGTCCGTCATGGCGTTGACGGCGGCGTGCGGTTCGGAAAATGTGACCACGCCTTCCTCTGCGGCCCAGAATGTCGGTGCCACGGCGGCGGCCGGAGGTTACGGAAGCGTCGGTGCCACGGCCAGTGCCAGCACCGGTGCCGGCAACGGCTACGGCGCCGACGGCCAGCAGGCCGCTGCCGCTGAGCCCGCGGGCCAGCTGAACGTTGCCAACAACCCCGACCTCGGCAAGGTGTTGAGCGACGGAGCGGGTCTCACCCTCTACCGCTTCGACGCCGACACGGCCAATCCTCCCAAGTCCAACTGCGACGGCGACTGCGCCACCGCCTGGCCGCCGGTTCCCGCGAACGACGCCACGGCCGGCGCCGGTATCGACAAGTCCCTGCTCGGCGAGGTGACCCGCACCGACGGCACCAAGCAGCTGACCATCGGCGGCTGGCCCGCCTACCGCTACGCCAAGGACGTCAACGCCGGTGACGTCAACGGCCAGGGCGTGGGCGGCAAGTGGTACGCGCTCGCCCCCGACGGCAAGAAGGCGACCCTTGCCAGCCTGCCCGGTCTGTCCGTCAAGAAGGACGCCAAGCTCGGCGACATCGTCGTCGACAAGAACGGCCACACGGTCTACCGCTTCCTCAAGGACAAGGCGTGGCCGAAGTCGGTCTCGAACTGCGTGGGTGCCTGCGCGGAGAAGTGGCCGGCCGTCGGCATCGTCTCGGCGAACGACACCAAGGGCGTCGAGAAGAAGGGCCTCATGGGCTTCACCCGGTCCGACGGTGCCAAGCAGATGACCGTCGACTGCTGGCCGATCTACACCTTCTCCGGTGACACGGCCGCCGGACAGACCAACGGTCAGGGCGTGGGCGGCACTTGGTACGCCGTCTCCCCTGAAGGTAAAGCGGTCGGCGCGCCCGCGGCGTAGCGAGAACCTCCCCAGGGTTGATCGCCCCCCGCCCACTCGGCACTCGAAACGCGGAAGGGAGGGTCGCGGGCAAGCGACAGAAATGCCGAACAACACAGCGCGCGCGACCCCAGGTCCGCCCCCTCCGCACCGCACGGAGGGGGCGGGCCGCTTTGGCGTCCTCCGTACGTCAATTCCGGCATTCGCCGCGCTTCTCCGCGTGTCCCCGCACATCAATTCGGCACGTGCCACCGGCAATCAGCGGGAACGGATGGTCAATTTCCGTTTCCGCTCGACCCTTTGGCGGGCGATCAGTAGCCTCAGCTCGAACACCGGATCGCCTACGCCTTGGAGAGATACATGGAGCGTCCCGCCTGGGCACCACGAAGCATCGACATCTCGGTGCCGAGCGTTTCGCGTATCTACGACTACTACCTGGGCGGTTCGCACAACTTCGAGGTCGACCGGGAAGCGGCCCGCAAGGCCATGGAGTTCCTCCCGGGACTTCCCAAGATCATGCAGGCGAACCGGGCGTTCATGCGCCGCGCCGTACGATTCGCGGCCGCGGAGGGCATCACCCAGTTCCTCGACATCGGCTCCGGAATTCCCACCTTCGGAAACGTCCACGAGGTGGCCCAGGCGGCCAGCCCCGGCGCCCATGTCATGTACGTCGACCACGACCCGGTGGCAGTAGCGCACAGCCAGGCCGTCCTGGCCGGCAACGAGACCGCGGACGTCGTCGCGGCCGACCTCCGCAAGCCCCAGGAGATCCTGGCGAGCGCCGAGGTGCAGCGCCTGATCGACGTGAATCGGCCAGTGGCCTTACTTCTCGTTGCCATACTGCACTTCGTGGAAGACACGGACGACCCGTACGGAGCGGTGGCACAGCTGCGCGAGGCACTCGCCCCCGGCAGCCTGCTCATCCTCACCCATGCCTCGTACGAGGGAATTCCGTTGCCACCGGAGCGGGCGGAGGGCGCGGTCGACGTGTACAAGGACATTCGCAATCCGCTGATCATGCGCTCGCGCGACGAGATCGCGCGGTTCTTCGAGGGGTACGACATGGTGGAACCCGGACTGGTGCCGATGCCGGAGTGGCGGCCGGACACGGTGCTGGAGGACGAGGATCCGTACTCCTTCTCCGGATTCGCCGGCGTAGGACGCACGGCGTGATCGCGGAGCCGGACGGGCCGGAGGGCAGACTGCGCCGGTTCGCGACCATCTGGAGCCGGGCGGTGTTCCCGGCGACCTCCACGTCGCTGACCCGGCCCGAGTTCGAGGAGCTGCTCCTGCCGCTGGCACGGCGGTTGAGCGAGGCGCTGCGCGCCAGGAACTTCGAGGCCGCGGAGGGCAAGGCGGTCGGCGCCGCCCTCGTCGCCGCACACTGCACCGACCCCGACGCCCTCACCCACACCCTGGAGTGCGTCGACGCCTACCTGGTGCTCTACTGCGGCGGCGACGGCTCCCAGGAGGACCTGCGGATCCGCTCGGCCCGCCTCCAGCACGCCATGGCCGCCGGCTTCGCCCAGGAACTCCGCGAGCGCACGCTGGCCGAGCAGGAGGCCATCTCCGTGGCCGCCCTCCAGGCCCAGGGCGTCGTCGCCCAGGCCCTGCACGCGACGGAGGCCCGCTTCCGCGCGGTCTTCGAGGGCGCGGCCATAGGTATCGGCATGGCCGACCTCGACGGCAACATCCTCCAGGTCAACGGCGCGCTGCTGCGCATGTTCGGCATCACCGAGCAGACCATGGGCGGCCGCAACGTCCGCGAGTGGACCCACCCGGACGACGCCCCCCAGACCTGGACCCTCTACGACGAACTCGTCCGCGGCGAGCGCGAGCACTACCACGTCGAGAAGGCGTTCTACCGACCTGACGGAACGGTCCTGTGGACCAACCTCACGGTCTCCCTGCTGCGCGACGCCGACGGCAACCCGCAGTACCAGCTCGCCCTCATGGAGGACACCACCGAGCGGCGGCTGCTCAACCTGCGGCTGCGCTACGAGGCGACCCACGACGCCCTCACCGGCCTCCCGAACCGCACCCTGTTCTTCGAACGCCTGGAGAAGGCGCTCGGCGCGGGCGACAACCAGCGGTTCGGGCTCTGCTACCTCGACCTCGACGGCTTCAAGACCATCAACGACAGCCTCGGCCACGCGGCCGGCGACCGACTGCTCGTCGAGGTCGCCGACCGCTTGCAGTCGTGCGCGACCGCGCCCGGCGAGATGGTCGCCCGGCTCGGCGGCGACGAGTTCGTGGCGCTGACCACCGGACCCGACACCGAGCGCGAGGTCGACGAACTCGCGGGCCGCATCATGAACGCCCTGATCACCCCGGTCAGCATCGACGGCCGCGACCTCACCGTGCGCGGCTCCATCGGCATCGTCGAGGGCCCGGCAGGCGAGCGAGGCCCCGCGGAAGTGCTGCGCAGCGCCGACATCACCATGTACCGCGCCAAGTCCGCGGGCGGCAACCGCTTCGAACTCGCCGACCCCGAGGCCGACGCCCGCGCGATCACCCGCCACGGCCTGACCACGGCCCTACCCGCCGCCCTGGACCGCAAAGAGTTCTTCATCGAGTACCAGCCGCTGGTCCACCTCGGCGACGGCAGCGTGCGCGGCGCCGAGGCCCTGGTCCGCTGGCTGCACCCGCAGCACGGAGTGCTGGGCCCCGACCGCTTCATCCCGCTCGCCGAACACACGGGCCTGATCGTCCCGTTGGGCCGCTGGGTCCTGGAACAGTCCGTACGACAGGCCCGCGCCTGGCGCGAGTCCTACGGCGACGGCGTCCCGCTGCGCATCAACGTCAACCTCTCGCCCTGCCAGCTCACCCACCCCGGCCTGGTCCAGGACACCGTCGACATCCTGGAGCGCACCGGCGTCGCCCCCGACGCGCTCTGCCTGGAGGTCACCGAGTCGGCGCTGATCGGCGCCGACGACGACCTGCTGAAGCCGCTGCGGCAACTCGCCGAGATGGGCGTCGACATCGCCCTGGACGACTTCGGCACCGGCTACTCGAACCTCGCCAACCTCCGCCGCCTGCCGGTGAGCATCCTCAAGCTGGACCGCTCCTTCACCCAGAGCATGCAGCAGTTCCCGGCCGACCCCGTCGACCTCAAGATCGTCGAGGGCATCGTCTCCCTCGCCCACAGCCTGAACCTCACGGTGACGGTCGAGGGCGTCGAGACCGGAGCACAGGCCGAACAACTCCGCATACTGGGCTGCGACACGGCCCAGGGCTGGTACTACGCCCGCCCCGGCCCGCCGGACCGCCTGCACGACCTGGCGCTGGTGGACGCGACGGGCTGAACGACCGCTGCCTCAGGGCAGCGCGATCGACCGCAGGCTGCGATGGGTGGCCGCCTGGACGACGAGATGGTCCGGGTCGCCGCCCGGCACGGCGAGCCGGGGGTATTCCCCGTACCTCGCCTGCGAGTACGGCGCGGACATGCGCGGCGCGGCTGCTCCGGTCGCTTTCGGGCCGGCGCGCAGGTCGATCGTGATCACGCGTCCTCGGGTGGGGGCGTCGTTGACCGGCGTGAAGGTGACGAACCGGTCGCCGGCCAGCTCCGCCTCCTCGGTGGTGGTGTCGTAACTCCACAGCCTTTTGTAGTGGACGAGGTCGTACGCGTTCCAGGCGCCGCCGCCCGGGTCCTCCGCGCTGTCCTCGTACAGCACGAGCACACCGTCGGACGAGATCACCCCGCGCTCGGGCTTCTGGCCCGTGTCCTTGGCGGTCCGCAGCGGCCGGAGCGTGTCCGGGTCCAGGCGCTGGAGCGGCGGGAAGGTGTCCTCGGCGGAGATCGGACTGCCGGTGCACACGAGGTACTCGCCGCCGGAGATGAGGTACGAGCACTCGACGCCCTGGGGAGTGGTCGCCACGGTGGCGCCGGCGCGGGCGTCGCGGGCGGTGACCTTCGTGTAGTCGGTGGTGTAGACGCGGCCCCCGAAAGCGGCCATGTCCCCGTAAGGACCCGCCGCGACGCTGCGGTGCCACAGGGCCTTGCCGTCGGACATCCGGAAGGCGGCGAGGGTGATGATCTTCGCGCCCGCTGTCGGGGTCTCGAGAACGAAGACGGTCCCGTCCGCCACCTTGAGAACCACCGGGACGGTGGAGCCGTAGGCCAGCCGATGCGTCCAGGCCGCCTTGCCCGTGCGCAGATTCGCCGCGCTCAGTGTCGCGCCGGAGGTGGTCACGGCCCGTTCGGTGGCCGAGTCGACGACCAGCTCGGCGTCCTTGCCGCGGCCGGCCGGCGGGACGGACCACGTGACCTTGCCCGTGCTGCGGGACCGCCCGACGAAACCGCCGGAGCCGGTGCGGCACACGACCTGATGAGCTGTCGCCTCGCAGCGGCCGTCCGTCGCGGGGTAGGAAGCGGTCCACGCACGCCAGTCCGAGGAGGCGACGGAGGCCCGCGAGGCGCTGGAACCCGCAGGCGCCGAAACCGTCGTACGACTCGACTCGCCGGAAGGCGTGCCCCCTGAGCCCGCGCAGCCCACGAGTACCAGCCCGAGCAGTGCCGCGCCCACCCACCGTATTCGTCGCATTCTCGTCACCCCCGCGAAAGAAGCCCCATGCTAAGCGGCGATCAACGCTCCAGGAGCATCCGCTGCAACTCCCTGGCCGCCCGCGGCGGCGCCACATCGCTGCGATGCGCGAGTGCGATCGTCCGATGCAGCCCGGGCCGCGCCAGCGGCGTCACCCGCAGCCCGCGCCCGGACTTCGTCGCCACCATGCGCGGTACTACGGCCACGCCGAGCCCCGCCCGCACGAAGCCGAGGACCGCGTCCATCTCGCCGCCCTCCACCGCGAAGTCGGGTTCGAAGCCCTCGGCACGGCACGCGGCGACGGTCAGTTCACGCAGGTCGTAGCCGTGCCGGAACATCACCAGACGCTCGCCCTCCAGGTCCGAGATCCGCACCGTCGGCCCCCGGCCCGGCGCCGGTGCCTCCGGTGAGGACACGACCACCAGGTCCTCGCGCAGCAACTCCACGGTCGTCAACGCCGGTGACGGCGTGGGCAGCGGCAGCACCACCAGGGCCAAGTCCAAGGCGCCGCGCGCGAGTTCACGTACGAGATCGTGCGAACCGCCCTCCTCGATCAGCAGCCGGATGCCCGGATAGCGGTCGTGGAAAGCGCGCAGCACATCCGGCAACAGACCCGTGCACAGGCTCGGGGTCGCGCCCAACCTGATCCGGCCGCTGCGGAGTTGGACCAGTTCGAGGACCTCGTGCCGGGCCGTGTCCGCGTCCGCCAGGATGCGCCGGGCCAGCGGCAGCAGCGCCTCGCCCGCGTCCGTGAGCGTGATGTTGCCCCGGGCCCGCAGGAACAGATCCGCGCCCAGCTCCCGCTCCAGCGCCTTGATCTGCTGGGACAGCGAGGGCTGCGCGACATGGACCAGATCGGCGGCCCGGGTGAAGTGCCGGGTCTCGGCCACGGCCACGAAGTACTGGAGCTGCTGGAACTGCATGCACCCACGATAGTCGTAGGCTATGGAAACCAGGCAGACCATGTCTTGGACCGATCGGCCTCTTGACATTTAGCGTGCTTGCCATGGCTCTGGCAACGCGGACGGACCGACGGCCGTCGATGGCGCGCACGGTGTGGGACAGCTCCGTCGGCAAGAAGACAGTGATGGCCGTCAGCGGTCTGATCATGCTGCTGTACCTGGTCGTCCACATGATCGGGAACCTGAAGATCTTCTTCGGCGCGGGCGAGTTCAACCACTACGCCCACTGGCTGCGCACCGTCGGCGAACCCTTCATGCACTACGAGTGGACGCTCTGGCTGATCCGGATCGTCCTCGTCGTCGCCGTGATCGCCCACGCCGTCTCCGCGTACCAGCTCAGCCGCCGCGACATCAGGGCGCGCCCCAGCAAGTACGTGCACAAGAAACGCCGGGCGAGCTACGCCACGCGCACCATGCGCTGGGGCGGGATCATCCTCGGCCTGTTCATCGTCTGGCACATCCTCGACCTGACGACCGGCACCGTGCACTCCGGCGGCTTCCAGGAGGGCCACCCGTACCAGAACGTGGTGGACACCTTCTCCACTTGGTACGGCGACACCATCTACATCGTCGCGATGCTCGCCCTCGGCCTGCACGTCCGGCACGGCTTCTGGAGTGCCGCCCAGACCCTCGGCGCGGGCAGCCGCAGCCGCGACCGCGCCCTGAAGACCATCGCCAATGTCCTCGCGCTGCTGCTCACCGCCGGCTTCATCGCCGTACCCGTGGGCGTCATGACCGGAGTGGTGAGCTGAAATGACCCTTGAATACGCCGACTTCACGACCGGGGAACCCGTCACCGACACCAAGTCGCCCACCGGCCCCATCAACGAACGCTGGGACACCCGCCGTTTCGAGGCCAAACTCGTCAACCCCGCCAACCGGCGCAAACACACGGTGATCGTCGTCGGCACCGGCCTCGCGGGCGGCTCCGCCGGAGCCACACTCGCCGAACAGGGCTACCACGTCGTCCAGTTCTGCTTCCAGGACTCCCCGCGCCGCGCCCACTCGATCGCCGCCCAGGGCGGCATCAACGCGGCGAAGAACTACCGCAACGACGGCGACTCCGTTCACCGCCTCTTCTACGACACCGTCAAGGGCGGCGACTTCAGGGCCCGCGAGTCCAACGTCCACCGCCTGGCGCAGATCTCGGTGGAAATCATCGACCAGTGCGTGGCGCAGGGCGTGCCCTTCGCGCGGGAGTACGGCGGCCTCCTCGACACCCGCTCCTTCGGCGGTGTGCAGGTCTCGCGGACCTTCTACGCCCGCGGCCAGACGGGCCAGCAACTCCTGCTCGGCGCCTACCAGGCGCTGTCCCGGCAGATCGCCGCCGGCAACATCGAGATGCACCCGCGCACCGAGATGCTCGACCTGATCGTCATCGACGGGAAGGCGCGCGGGATCGTGGCGCGCGATCTCATCAGCGGCCGTATCGACACGTACTTCGCGGACGCCGTCGTCCTCGCCAGCGGCGGCTACGGCAACGTCTTCTACCTGTCGACGAACGCCATGAACTCCAACGCCACCGCCGTCTGGCGGGCCCACCGGCGCGGCGCGCTCTTCGCCAACCCGTGCTTCACCCAGATCCACCCCACCTGCATCCCGCGCACCGGCGACCACCAGTCCAAACTCACGCTGATGAGCGAGTCGTTGCGCAACGACGGCCGGATCTGGGTGCCGAAGGCGCAGGGCGACCAGCGCCCGCCGAACGAGATCCCCGAGGCTGAGCGCGACTACTACCTGGAGCGCATCTACCCGGCCTTCGGCAACCTCGTGCCCCGCGACATCGCCTCCCGCGCCGCGAAGAACGTGTGCGACGAGGGCAGGGGAGTCGGCCCCGGCGGGCAGGGTGTCTACCTCGACTTCGCCGACGCCATCGGGCGGTTGGGGCGGAAGGCCGTCGAGGAGAAGTACGGCAACCTCTTCGACATGTACGCCCGGATCACCGCCGAGGACCCGTACACGGTCCCCATGCGGATCTACCCCGCCGTGCACTACACGATGGGCGGTCTCTGGGTCGACTACGACCTCCAGACCACGGTCCCGGGCCTGTTCGCGATCGGCGAGGCCAACTTCTCCGACCACGGCGCCAACCGCCTCGGCGCCTCCGCGCTGATGCAGGGCCTCGCCGACGGCTACTTCGTCCTCCCGGCGACCATCAACGACTACCTCGCGCGGAACCCCGGACACGAGGAGATCGGCGTCCAACACCCCGCCGTACAAGAGGTGTTGGCGGAGACCGAGGACCGACTCAACCTCCTCCTCGCGGTGGACGGCGACCGCACCCCCGACTCCTTCCACCGTGAACTCGGCGAACTCATGTGGGAGTTCTGCGGCATGGCCCGCACCGACAGCGGACTGCGCAAGGCGCTGGAACGCATCCCGCAGATCCGTGAGGAGTTCTGGCGGCGGATCAAGGTCCCGGGCACCGGCGAGGAGTTCAACCAGTCGCTGGAGAAGGCGAACCGGATCGTCGACTACCTCGAACTCGCCGAGCTGATGTGCCTCGACGCACTCAACCGCGCCGAGTCCTGCGGCGGCCATTTCCGCGAGGAGTCGCAGACCCCGGACGGCGAAGCGGAGCGCAGGGACGAGGAGTTCAGCTACGCGGCCGCCTGGGAGTTCACCGGTACCGGCTCATCTCCCGTACTGCACAAGGAAGACCTGGTCTTCGAGTACGTCCACCCCACCCAGCGGAGCTACGCATGAAGCTCACCCTGCGCGTCTGGCGGCAGCAGAACGCCGACGCCGAAGGCGCCATGTCCACCTACCAAGTGGACGGAATCTCCACGGACATGTCGTTCCTGGAAATGCTCGACACCCTCAACGAGGAACTCATCCTCAAGGGCGAGGACCCGGTCGCCTTCGACCACGACTGCCGCGAGGGCATCTGCGGCGCGTGCAGCCTCGTGATCAACGGCGACGCGCACGGCCCGGAGCGCACGACGACCTGCCAACTCCACATGCGGTCCTTCGAGGACGGCGACACGATCGACATCGAGCCGTGGCGCGCCTCCGCCTTCCCGGTCGTCAAGGACCTCGTGGTCGACCGCTCGGCCTTCGACCGGATCATCCAGGCCGGCGGCTACATCACGGCCCCGACCGGCGCCGCCCCCGAGGCCCACGCCTCCGCCGTCCCCAAACCGGACGCCGACTTCGCCTTCGAGCACGCCGAGTGCATCGGCTGCGGAGCGTGCGTCGCCGCGTGCCCCAACGGCGCGGCGATGCTCTTCACTTCGGCCAAGGTCAACCACCTCAACGTCCTCCCGCAGGGTGCCCCCGAGCGCGAGACCCGCGTCCTCGACATGGTCGCGCAGATGGATGAGGAGGGCTTCGGCGGCTGCACGCTGGCCGGTGAGTGCGCGACCGCCTGCCCGAAGGGCATCCCGCTGGTCTCCATCACCGGGATGAACAAGGAATGGCTGCGGGCGACGCGCAAGGTGGCCAAGCGCTAGACGTCCCAGCTCACCGAACGTTCGCCGGCAGGGTGCGGACGGGCGGAGCCGGAGTGGTGCTCAACCCCGGCTCCGCCAAGCACCCCTGGCATTCAACAACCCCACATCGTCTCTCTCTTCGCGGGTCACACCACGGACAGCCGGCGTCGGCACAACAGGTATGGCGGCACCGCTCGCCGCTGAGCCGCCCCCGGCCCGTGACCAGGAGAGAGCCATGACCGGCGTATCCACCCTCGACCGTCCCTCGCAGCCCGCCGCGCCGACCCGCTACACCGTCACGCTCGCCCGCGACGAGGACGAGGTGCGGGCCGCGCAGCGGCTGCGGCACGACGTCTTCGCCGGGGAGATGGGCGCCCACCTCTCCAGCCCGCAGCCTGGCCTGGACGTCGACGCCTTCGACGCCTACTGCGACCACCTCCTCGTCCGCGACACGGTCAGCGGGCAGGTGGTCGGCACCTACCGGCTGCTGCCGCCCGAGCGCGCCGCGGTCGCCGGACGGCTCTACTCGGAGAGCGAGTTCGACCTCGCCCCCCTCGACTCGATCCGCCCGCGCCTCGTCGAGGTCGGCCGCTCCTGCGTCCACCCCGACCACCGCGACGGCGCCGTCATCGGCCTCATCTGGGCCGGCATAGCCCGCTACATGGTCGACCGCGGCCACGACTGGCTCGCCGGCTGCTGCTCCATCCCGCTGGCCGACGGCGGCGCCCTCGCCGCCGGCACCTGGGACCGGGTCGGCGCCAAGCACCTCGCCCCGGAGGAGTTCCGGGTACGACCGCTGCGGCCCTGGAACGCCGACGGCGTGACCCGCCCCGCCGAGCGCGTCGAACTCCCGCCGCTGCTGCGCGGATACGTCCGCCTCGGCGCCTGGGTGTGCGGCGAGCCCGCCCACGACCCGGACTTCGGGGTCGCCGACCTGTACGTGCTGCTGTCGATGCGCCGGGTCAACCCGCGCTATCTGCGGCACTTCCTCTCGCTCGTCCCGGCGTGATGAGCGGCTGGCTGCCCAGCGCGCCCTGCACCCCCAGGGCGTGCATCGAGTCGAAGGGGTCCGTCACGGCCGTACCGCGCGCCGTGCTGCGCTTGGTGACCGTCTTGGTCGTGGTGGCCGCCGGGGCCGCACTCACCCCGATCGGCGGGCGGATCCCCGCCCGCGCGGTGCGCTGGTGGTGCCGGACCATCGTCCGGTCCGCCGGTATCCGGCTCCGCATCACCGGCACCACCACGCCCACCGGCGGGTTGCTCCTGGTCGCCAACCACATTTCCTGGCTGGACATCCCGCTGCTGGCCGCCATACGCCCCGCCCGCATGCTGGCCAAGGCCGAGATCCGGCACTGGCCCGTCGCGGGCACGCTTACCGCGGGCAGCGGCGCCCTGTTCATCGACCGCGACCGACTGCGTGCCCTCCCCGAGACCGTCGCCTCCATCGCGGGCGCCCTGCGCGCGGGCGGCGCGGTCGCCGTCTTCCCCGAGGGCAGCACCTGGTGCGGCCGGGCCCAGGGCCACTTCCGGCGGGCCGTCTTCCAGGCCGCGTTGGACGCCGGAGTCCCCGTCCAGCCGGTCGGCCTGCACTACACGACCGACGGCACCCCCAGCACCGCCCCCGCCTTCGTCGGCAGCGACTCCCTGCTCACCTCGGTGTGGCGGGTCGTGTCGACGCGCGGGCTCGTCGCCGAGGTCGAGGTGGGCGAGACCATCGCGCCCGGCAGCCACCCCGACCGCCGCTCCCTTGCCCATGCGGCACAGGCCGGGGTGACGGCTCAGCCCCAGCACCAGGACCACTGCACGTCGGTGGCGCAGGCCCCGGTGAAAATCCGCAGGACGGCGCGGAGGCGTCCTGTTAGCGTTGCCTCCATGAGGATCATCAGGCACACCGGCACCGCGACCGCGCGAGCGACCAGCTCGCCGGCTGCCGATGTCTGAACCTCACTGACCTCTCCCGGCGGCCGGAAACGGACCGCCGGGTGTGTCGTTTCCAGCCCCCTTGCACGCTGCCCCGCGGTCCCTTCCGGTCTCCCACCGACCCGCGAAGGACTCACCGCCATGAACACCGACGACATCGTCCGTACGTTCCTCGACTTCTACCGCGAACGCGGGCACGAGCTGATCACCGGCAGCTCGCTGCTGCCGCCGCCCTCGGACCCGGTCCTCTTCACCACGTCCGGCATGCACCCGCTCACGCCGTATCTCCAGGGCCGCCCGCATCCACAGGGACGGCGCCTCGTCAACGTCCAACGCTGCCTGCGCACTACGGATCTCGACGAGATCGGCGACCTCACCCACCTGACCGTGTTCGAGATGCTCGGCTCATGGTCACTGGGCGACTACGGCCATCCGCAGAGCCTGCGTTGGGGGTACGAGCTGCTGCGGGACGGCTTCGGCATCCCGCGCGAGAAGTTGTACGTCACTGTCTTCGGCGGTGATGAACAGGTTGGCCCCGACCTTGAATCGCTGGACACCTGGCGGGAGTTGGGGCTGCCGGTCGAGTCGACTGGGGACGAGAACTGGTGGTCCAACGGGCCAGTGGGTCCCTGTGGTCCTGACTCTGAGATCTTCTACTGGATCGGGGACGGCCCGCCGGAGGGGAGCCCGACCACTGATTCGCGCTGGGTGGAGATCTGGAATCACGTGCACATGCGGTACGAACGTGGCGAGGACGGTGGGCTGGTTCCGCTGCGGCAGGCCAACGTCGACACGGGCATGGGGCTGGAGCGGCTGGTGTCTGTCCTTCAGGGGCAGCGGTCGGTCTATGAGACGGATCTTTTCGAGCCGTGGATGAGGACGGTTCCGCTGTTGTGGGAGCTGGACGAGCGCTCGGTGCGGGTGGTCTGTGATCATCTTCGGTCGAGTGTCGTCGTCCTGGAGGAGGGGGTACGGCCTTCCAACACCGGGCGTGGATATGTGGTGCGGCGGTTGATTCGGCGGCTGCTCACGGTTCTGTGGCGGGACGACGACTCGCGTACGTTGTGCGATCTGCCGGGGGAGCTTCTCGGTACCGGCACCGTGCGGGGGGTGTTGCTGGAGGAGGAACAGCGGTTCGGTCAACTCCTTGAGCGGGGGCGGCGGGTGTTGTCTCGGCCGGAGTTTCGGGGGTCGTTGAGTGAGGAGGACTTCCGCTACCTTCATGACACTTATGGGTTGCCCCGGGAGTGGGTTGCCGGGCTTCAGGGGTAGTTGGTCGGATGCGGGTGCGTGGGGGCTGGTCGCGCCCGCGCGGCGGAGCCGCAAACTGACACAGCCCCGCGCCCCTAAGAAGTTGCCATTACCCTTGCCAGAAAAGGTGCCGTGGTGCTTCCGGTCGCCCTTGCTACCTCACCCGGCGGGCCTGCTGCCACGATCCTGCCGCCCTCATCCCCTCCACCTGGCCCCAAGTCGATCACCCAGTCCGCGCCCGCCACCACCGCCATGTCGTGTTCGACCACCACCACGGTGTGGCCGGCGTCTACCAGGCCGTGGAGTTGGCGGAGGAGGACCTCTACGTCGGCCGGGTGGAGGCCGGTTGTCGGCTCGTCGAGGAGGTAGAGGGTGTGGTCGCGTCGGGCGCGTTGCAACTCGGTGGCCAGTTTGATGCGTTGGGCCTCGCCGCCGGACAACTCGGTGGCGGGTTGGCCCAGGTGCAGGTAGCCGAGGCCTACGTTCAGCAGTGTGGTCAGGCTGCGGGTCACGGCCGGGGTGTCCGTGTCCGCGAAGAAGTCCGCCGCGCTCTCCACCGTCAGGTCGAGGACCTGCGCGATGTTCCGTCCCCGGTACGTCACTTGGAGCGTCTCGGGGTTGTAGCGCGCCCCGCCGCAGTCCGGGCACGGCGCGTAGGTGCTCGGCAGGAAGAGCAGCTCCACGCTGACGAAGCCTTCGCCCTGGCAGGTCTCGCAGCGGCCGCCCGCCACGTTGAAGGAGAACCGGCCTACGCCGTAACCCCGTTGGCGTGCCTCGTCCGTCGACGCGAACACCTTGCGGACGACGTCGAAGAGGCCGGTGTAGGTGGCCAGGTTCGAGCGGGGGGTGCGGCCGATCGGCTTCTGGTCCACCGACACCAGGCGTCCCACGCCCGGGAGTTCCTCGGTGATCTCGCCGATGAGTGTGGACTTGCCCGAGCCTGAGACGCCGGTGACCGCTGTGAACGCGCCCAGGGGGAACTCCGCCGTCACGTCCCGAAGGTTGTGCCGCGTCACCGGGCCCACCTTCAACTCGCCTCGCGGTGAACGGACTTCGCGGGCCGGAGCGGGGGAGTCGTCGAAGAGGAAGCGCGCCGTCGCCGATTCCGTCACCGCCGCAAGCTCCGCCACCGGTCCGCTGTGCAGTACCCGGCCGCCGTGCTCGCCTGCCAGTGGGCCCACGTCCACCAGCCAGTCGGCGGCGCGCATGACGTCGAGGTGGTGCTCCACCACGAACACCGAGTTGCCCGCCGCCTTGAGTCGGTCCAACACCGTGAGCAGGGCCTTGGTGTCCGCCGGGTGCAGGCCGGCGGACGGTTCGTCGAGGACGTAGACGACACCGAAGAGGCCGGACCTCAACTGGGTTGCCAGGCGCAGGCGTTGGAGTTCGCCTGCCGAGAGGGTGGGGGTCGCGCGGTCCAGGCTGAGGTAGCCGAGGCCCAGTTCGAGGATCGGGGCGATGCGGGAGGTGAGGTCCTCGGTGAGGACGCGTGCCGCCTCCGACGTGCCGTTGAGGGTGCCTGCCAACTCCGCCAGCGGCAGCGCGGCCAGGTCGGCGATCGTGCGGCCCGCGATGGTCACCGCCAAGGACTCGGCACGCAGTCTGCTGCCTCCGCACAGCGGGCAGGGGGCGCTGGTCAGGAAGCGTTCCGCCTTGGCCCGTAGGGTCGGGCTCTTCGTGTCCGAGAACGTCTTCATGACGTAGCGGTGGGCGCTCATGTACGTGCCCTGGTACGGGCGTTGGATGCGGTCCGCGTCCCGGATCGGGTGGACCGTGACCACCGGTTGTTCGTCCGTGAACAGGATCCACTCCCGCTGTTCGGCGGGGAGTTCGCGCCACGGCACGTCCACGTCGTGGCCGAGGGTGTCGAGGATGTCGCGCAGGTTCTTGCCCTGCCAGGCGCCCGGCCACGCGGCGATCGCGCCCTCGCGGATCGACAGGGAGGGGTCGGGGACGAGGGATGCCTCGGTTGTGCGGTGGACCCGTCCCAGGCCGTGGCACTCCGGGCACGCGCCCGCCGCCGTGTTGGGGGAGAAGGCGTCGGAGTCGAGGTGTTCCGCGCCGGGCGGGTAGTCGCCTGCTCGGGAGAACAGCATCCGGAGGGAGTTCGAGAGGTTGGTGACCGTGCCCACCGAGGAGCGGGAGGTCGGGGTCGAGCGGCGTTGTTGGAGGGAGACCGCGGGCGGGAGGCCGGTGATCTCGCCGACCTTCGGGGCTCCTACCTGGTGGATCAGGCGGCGGGCGTACGGCGCCACCGACTCGAAGTAGCGGCGCTGGGCCTCCGCGTAGATCGTGCCGAAGGCGAGGGACGACTTTCCGGAGCCGGAGACGCCTGTGAACACGGTCAACACGTCCCGCGGGATGTCGACGTCGACGCCTTGGAGATTGTGCTCGCGGGCGTCGCGGACGCGGACGTAGGAGTCCGGGACGTGGGGGGTGCGGGGGGTGTCGGGGCTGTGCATGACCGGGCGAGTCTATGCGAGCACGCCGTGTGGTGCCCGGTGACCTGCGGGGGTGCGGGGGCGTCGGTGCTGTGACACGTTGGAAGACACGGATGCCAGTTGCCGCACAGTCGCCGCACGGAAGAAGGCCCGTGGTCATGAGCACTCCCGGATTCGGTTTCGGACGCAGCCCCTTCGAGGAATTCGACGAGCTGATGTCCCGGTATTTCGGCGGTTCGGGTCCGGCGGCACCATCGCGCCGGGCACAGCGCGTCGACATCGGGAGTCTTCTCTCCGAACGGGCCCGTGAGCTGGTGGCCCAGGCGCGGGACATCGCCGCCGTCGAGGGCAGCGAGGAACTCGACGCCCGGCATCTGCTGGCCGCCGCCACCGAGCAGGAGTCGGCCCGGCGGCTGCTCGCCGAGGCGGGCGCGGACCCCGACCGGATCCGCGAGCGGCTCGCCGCCGGGGCCGAGGGCGGCCTGAAGACCGAACCCACCACACTCACCCCGGCCGCCAAGCGGGCCCTGCTCGACGCGTACCAGATCTCCCGCGCTGAGGACTCCTCCTATATCGGCCCCGAACACCTGCTGCGGGCCCTGGCCGCCAACCCAGAGTCGGCCGCCGGACAGGCCCTCGCGGGCGGCGGCTGGGAGGGCGACCGGGTGCCCACCGGCTCCGAGCCCGAGCGGAAGAAGCCCAGCAGCACGCCCACCGTCGACGAGTACGGGCGCGACCTCACCGAGGACGCCCGGGCCGGTCGGCTCGACCCGGTGATCGGGCGGGACGAGGAGGTCGAGCAGACCATCGAGGTGCTGTCCCGGCGCAGCAAGAACAACCCCGTCCTCATCGGCGACCCCGGCGTCGGCAAGACCGCCGTCGTCGAGGGCATCGCCCAGCGGATCATCGCCGGTGACGTGCCGAAGACCCTGGCGGGCAAGCGGCTCGTCTCGCTGGACCTGGCCGGGATGGTCGCCGGCACCAACTACCGGGGCGAGTTCGAGGAGCGGCTGAAGAAACTCCTCGACGAGGTGAGCGAGCACAGCGACGAACTGGTGCTGTTCCTCGACGAGTTGCACACCGTCGTCGGCGCGGGGGGAGGTGGCGACGGTGCTCTCGACGCGGGGAACATGCTCAAACCCGCCCTGGCCCGCGGGCAGTTGCACCTCATCGGTGCCACCACCGTCGACGAGTACCGCAAGTACATCGAGAAGGACTCCGCGCTGGAGCGCCGCTTCGCGCCCATCCTGATCGGCGAACCGACCGTCGACGACACCATCGAGATCCTGCGCGGCCTGCGCGACCGCTACGAGGCCCACCACCAGGTCCGTATCACCGACGAGGCCGTTGTCGCCGCGGCCGAACTCTCCGACCGGTACATCACCGCCCGCTTCCTGCCCGACAAGGCCATCGACCTGATGGACCAGGCCGCGGCACGGGTACGGCTGCGCGCCAAGACCCCGCTCTCCGACACCCGCGAGGTCGAGGACCGGCTAGCCGCCCTGAACCGGGAGAAGGACCAGGCCGTCGCCGACGAGGAGTACGAGCGGGCCAAGGAGATCCGCGACCGGATCAAGGACACCGAGGCCGAGTTGAAGGCGGGCGGCTCCGCCGAGGAGCAGGTGCCCAAGGTCACCGCCGAGGACATCGCCGAGGTCGTCTCGCGCACCACCGGCATCCCCGTCGCCCAGCTCACCGAGGAGGAACGCGCCCGGCTGATGAAGCTGGAGGAGCACCTCCACGAACGGGTCGTCGGCCAGGACGAGGCCATCACCGCCGTCGCCCGCGCCGTACGCCGCGCCCGGGCCGGCATGAGCGATCCGAACCGGCCCATCGGCAGCTTCCTCTTCCTCGGCCCGACCGGCGTCGGCAAGACCGAACTGGCCCGCGCGCTCGCCGCCGCCCTCTTCGGCGACGAGAGCCGCATGATCCGCCTCGACATGAGCGAGTTCCAGGAGCGGCACACCGTCTCCCGCCTGGTCGGCGCCCCTCCCGGATACGTCGGCCACGAGGAGGCCGGTCAACTCACCGAGGCCGTCCGCAGGCAGCCGTACGCCGTGCTGCTGCTCGACGAGGTCGAGAAGGCGCACCCCGATGTCTTCAACACCCTGCTGCAACTCCTCGACGACGGACGGCTCACCGACTCGCAGGGGCGCACCGTCGACTTCAAGAACACCGTCGTGATCATGACGTCGAACATCGGCGCCGACCGCATCCTCGCGGCGGGCGTCGACGACTACGCCAAGGTCCGCGAGACGGTGATGCCGGTCCTGAACCAGCACTTCCGGCCCGAGTTCCTCAACCGCATCGACGAGATCATCGTCTTCCGCGGCCTGGAACGCGCCCAACTCCGCGACATCGTCGACCTGTTGCTGGAACACACCCGGCGCAGGCTGCACGCCCAGGACGTCACCCTGGAAGTCACGGACGCGGCGGCCGACCTGCTCGCGAACCTGGGCTATCAACCCGACTTCGGCGCCCGCCCGTTGCGCCGCACCATCCAGCGCGAGGTCGACGACCGGCTTGCCGACATGCTCCTCGCCGGCGGACTGAACGCGGGCGACCAGGCGCAGGTCGACGCGACCGACGGCACGATCGAGATCAGGGCACGACAGGCGGCCGAGCACTAGCCCGACCGCATTCGCACCCCTCAGGGAGACAGGCATGAGCAGTTATCGAGTCGCGCAAGTCAGCGCGGCCGGCGGCGAGTTCACGATCGCCGAGCGCGACGTACCGGAGCCGGGACCGGGCCATGTGCGGATCGCCGTGGAAGCGTGCGGGATCTGCCACAGCGATACCTTCTTCGTGAACGCCGGAGTACCGGGCGTACGGTTCCCGCTCGTCACCGGGCACGAGATCGCCGGGCACATCGACGCGCTCGGCGAGGGCGCCTCGGACAGCGGCTGGCGGGTCGGCGACCGGGTGTCCGTCGGCTGGTTCGGCGGCAGCTGCGGCCACTGCACCCCGTGCAGGCAGGGCGACTTCATCGTCTGCGAGAACATGAAGGTGCCCGGCTGGGCGTACGACGGAGGCTTCGCGGAGATGACCGTGGCGCCGGTCGACGCGCTCGCCCGGATCCCCGACAGCCTCTCGGCGAGCGCCGCCGCGCCCATGGGATGCGCGGGCGTGACCACGTTCAACGGGCTGCGGCGCAGTTCCGCGGGGCCGGGCGACCTGGTGGCCGTACTCGGACTGGGCGGCCTCGGTCACCTGGGCGTGCAGTACGCGGCCGCCATGGGATTCGAGACCGTGGCGATCGCACGAGGACCCGAAAAGGCCGACTTCGCCAAGCAGTTGGGCGCGCACCACTACGTCGACAGCACGGCGGACACCGATGTCGCGGACGCGCTGAAGGCCCTCGGCGGCGCCAAGGTCGTGCTGGCCACGGCGGGCAACGCCGACGCCGCCACCGCGACGGTGGAGGGGCTGCGACCCCGCGGCGAACTGGTCGTCATCGGGGCGGACACCGCGCCGTTGGGGATCAGCCCGCTCCAACTGCTCATGAGCGCCAAGGTCGTTCGGGGCCACCCGTCCGGCACCGCGCAGGACGTGCAGGACACCCTGGCCTTCAGCGCCCTGCACAACATCCGCCCGATGGTGGAGACCGTACCCCTGGACCAGGCGGGCGAGGCCTACGAGCGGATGCTGTCCGGCGCCGCGCGCTTCCGGATGGTGCTCACGCCATGAGGGAGGCGAGCCGCCGGTAGGAGTCCAGCAGGGCCTCGCGGTCGTAGGTGCTGGTGGTGACGAGGACCTCGTCGGCCGCCGTCTCCTTCAGTACCGTCTCCAGCTCGTGGGCCACCTGTTCCTCGGTGCCCGCGAGCTGTCCGCTGAGCCCGGCCTCGTAGAACCCGAACTCCTTGTCGGTCATGGGCAGTTGCTCCACGTGCTCGGCGGGCGGGAGTGGTGGGAAGGTGCCGTGGGTGCGCGAGTACGCCATCGACCAGGTCTCCGGGACGAGGAGTCGTCGGGCCGCCTCGGGGGTGGCGGCCACGGCGATGGTGCCCGAGATGACGACGTACGGCTGCGCGGCCCACGGGGAGGGGCGGAAGCGGGCGCGATAGTGGTCGATGCCGTGCCGCATCTTGTCGCGGTTGCGGAGGTCGCCGATGACCATCGGCAGACCGGCCCGGGCCGCGATGTCGGCGCCCTCGCCCATCGCGAGCACGAAGGGTGGCACGCTCAGGCCCTCGGAGGGCCGCGCGTGCGCGCCGGTGGGTGACGTGCCGCGGAACCAGTCGAGGAGTTCGTCGAGTTGCCCGGCGAAGTCGTCGGCGTCGTCCTTGTCGCGGCCCAACGCCTTGCGCACGCCGCCGGTGAAGCCGACCGAGCGGCCGAGGCCCATGTCGATCCGGCCCGGGAACAGCGACTCCAGCACCCCGAACTGCTCGGCCACGACGAGGGGTTGGTGATTGGGCAGCATCACCCCGCCCGTCCCGACCCGGATGCTCCGGGTGGCCGAGGCGACGGCGGCGGCCAGCACGGTCGGCGCGGAACCGGCCACCCCGGGCACGCCGTGGTGCTCCGACACCCAGAACCGGTGATAGCCCAGCTCCTCGACCTCCCGCGCCAGCCGCACGGTGTCGCGCAGCGCCTCGGCGGGCGGGTGCCCCTCGCGGGTGCGGGACCGGTCGAGGACGGAGAAGGGGGTCGAGGCGATCACGGAACTCACGTTCAGTTCAACGCCCGGGAGGCTCCGGCATTCCCGTGCGGGTCAGTCCTCGGGGCGCAGCAGACCGCGTTCGTACGCCTTCGCCAGCCGTTGCGGGACGAGGTGGCGTACGCCGTCGACGGTGACCGGCACGAGCGTGGGCGTCGTGGCCTTCCACTGAGCGCGGCGGTGGCGGGTGTTGCTGCGGGACATCTTCCGCTTGGGGACGGCCATGGGGATTCCTCCTCGGTGGGCTGGCAGGCACCGAGGACGCTATATGAAAATGGATCCCATTAGCAATTGAGGATCGTGTGCACCGTTCTCACCGCCGGGACCGGACGCGTGCGTCCCGGGGCGGGTCGATGAACTGCAGCTCCAGCGTGACGGGCGGCGCGACGATCCCGGGCCCGCCCGCGGCCGCCCACTCCAGCACTTCCTCCGTGCAGTCGTCGTCCATCGCGAACCCGACCCAGGTCGGGCGCCCGCCGGCCCGCCGTCCTGCCGCCGACGGCTGGACGACGATCACGTTGGCCTGGTCGCAAGGGCCCAGACAGTCCGTCGTACGGACGGCGAAACCGTGCTCGGCGGCACCCGCGCGCAGCCGTTCCAACTGCCAGACGTGGTCGGTGCCGGGGTGTTTGCGCGGGTCGCCGCAGCAGCAGCCCCGGCAGACGACCAGGGTGCAGGGCCGCTCACGGGCGGCGCCTATCAGGAACGTACGAGGGGCGGGGGAAGCGGCAGACATACGAGAAGCATGAGGCCAGGGCCTCGGGCGGTCGTTGCCGGGGTGCGGGCTCTGTCTAGGGTGGGCGTGTGATCGCCGACAACAAGCGCCCGCCGCTCGCCGTGTTCGACCTCGACAACACCCTCGCCGATACGGCGCACCGGCAGCGGTTCCTGGAGAACAAGCCGCGCGACTGGGACGGCTTCTTCGGTGCCGCCGCGCAGGACCCGCCGCTCGCGGAGGGTGTCGCGCTCGTGCTGGAGAGCGCCGAGGAGTGCGAGGTCGTCTATCTGACCGGGCGGCCCGAGCGCTGCCGGCGCGACACGCTCGCCTGGCTCGCCGCGCAGGGGCTGCCCGAGGGGCGGGTCTTCATGCGGCGCAACGACGACCGCAGGCCCGCCCGGCGCACCAAACTGGAGATCCTCAAGCGGCTCGCCCGCGACCGCGAGATCCGGGCTCTCGTGGACGACGACGAACTGGTCTGCGACGACGCCGAACGGGCCGGGTTCAGGGTCGTCCGGGCCCGCTGGACCTCCCCCTCCGCCGCGCTGGAGGCGGCGCAGGAGGGGGAGGGTCGGACCTGAGAGGGCGTAGGGGGATCTGAGAGGCCTGTTCGCTACGGCTGTCGGTCCTCGCCTACGGCCGTCAGTCCTCGTCCTCGATGCGGAAGCCGACCTTCAGGCCGACCTGGAAGTGCTCGATCTGCCCGTTCTCGATCTGGCCCCTGACCTGCGTCACCTCGAACCAGTCGAGGCTGCGCAGGGTCTGCGCGGCGCGGGCGACGCCGTTGCGGATGGCCTGGTCGATGCCCTCGTGAGAGGTGC
Organism: Streptomyces prunicolor; assembly: GCF_045162825.1. Classification (NCBI taxonomy): domain Bacteria; kingdom Bacillati; phylum Actinomycetota; class Actinomycetes; order Kitasatosporales; family Streptomycetaceae; genus Streptomyces; species Streptomyces prunicolor. Next base: position 9,896,658 of record NZ_CP108676.1, read on the forward strand.
CGACGATCTCGGTGACCCGGTACGTGTGCTCGGACATGCGGGTACTCCTCTCGGCCGTGACGGGCGCGTCACGCGTTACTCCACCGTGCCCCAAGGCGCGGCAGTGCGCGAGACGGCCCGTCACCCGATGTCAGCGCACCACGCTCAGTGACAGCGCGAAGCGTCCCTCCCGGTCGGTCCACCAGTGGGCCAACTCCAGCCCGGTCGCCGCCAGTTCGCTGCGCACGCCCTCCTTGCGGAACTTCGCCGAGATCTCGGTGCGGAGTTCCTCGCCGGCCGTGAAGTCGACGGCGAGATCGAGCGCCGGGATCTTCACGGTCTGGTCCGTGCGGGAGCGCAGCCGCATCTCGATCCACTCGTTGGCGCTGTCCCAGAGGGCTACGTGGTCGAAGGCGTCGGCGTCGAAATCGGCACCGAGTTCGCGGTCGACCACGGTCAGGACGTTCTTGTTGAACGCGGCCGTCACCCCGGCCGCGTCGTCGTACGCCCTGACCAGGACCTGCTCGTCCTTCACCAGGTCCGTGCCGAGCAGCAGCGCGTCGCCGGGGGAGAGGAGCGAGCGGAGGCCGGCGAAGAACGTGGCGCGCTCCGCCGGGAGCAGGTTGCCGATCGTGCCGCCGAGGAACGCCAGGAGCCGGGGTCCCGGTGTCTCCGGCAGGGTGAGGTCGCCGGTGAAGTCGGCGATCAGGGCGTGCACGTCGAGACCCGGGCGCTCGTCGATGAGGGCGTGCCCGGCCTGCGTGAGCGCGCTCTCGCTGACGTCGACCGGGACGTACACGGCCAGGCCGGTGAGCGCGTCCAGCAGGTGCCGTGTCTTGTCCGAGGAGCCGGAGCCCAGCTCGACGAGCGTGCGGGCGCCGGTCGCGGCGGCGATCTCGGCCGCGCGGTCGACGAGGATCTCGCGCTCGGCGCGCGTGGGGTAGTACTCGGGCAACTCGGTGATCTGCTCGAAGAGTTCGCTGCCGTGGGCGTCGTAGAACCACTTCGGCGGGAGGGTCTTCGGGGTGCGGGTGAGGCCCTCCAGGACGTCGGCGCGCAGGGCCGCGTCGGTGGCGTCCTCGGGGAGGGTGCGGGTGAGAAGGAACGGGCTCACGTACGGGGCTCCTTCGACGGTGCGGGTGCCGGATCTTTCAGCGGGTCTTTCAGGGGGGTCAGGAGGACCTCGGTGCGGGTTGCGGTGAGCAGTGTGCGGTCGGGGGCCTCCTGCCAGTGCGGGTCGTCGTCGTAGGGCTCGGAGGCGACGACCGTGCGGCGGCCGGGCTCCGAGAGGTACCAGAGGGTGTCGCCCCAGGCCGTCGCGGCGATCGTCTCGCCGTCGGTGAGAAGGAGGTTGAGGCGGGAGCCGGGGGCCGCATGAGCGACCTCCGTCACCGTGTCGGCCAGTGCCTGGCCCTCCTCGTCGCCCGCCCGGAGCCGGTTGAGGATCAGGGCCCAGACGAACGCCGAGTCGCAGCGGGCATCAAGCGACAACAGGTCGACCGGCGGCAGGCGTTGGGCCAGGGCCGCGAGCGTCTGCGGCCAGCCGGTGACGGCGCCGTTGTGGCTGAACAGCCAGGGGCCCGCGGCGAACGGTGCCGCCGCGGCCTCGCCGTCCGCGCCGGCGAACGTCGCGTCCCGTACGGCGGCCAGCAGCGCGCCCGAGCGGACCACGCGGGCCAGGTCGGCGAAGGACTGGTCGCCCCAGATGGGCACGGCCCGCCGGTAGCGCCCCGGCACCGGGTCGCCCTCGGCGTACCAACCCACCCCGAAACCATCGGCGTTGACCGTCCCGTGCTTCTGCCGACGCGGTTCCCAGGACTGGCGGTACAGGCTGTGCTCGGGGTCCACGAGGAGTCGGCCGAGCGGCTCCTCGGGTCCCAGGTACGCCAGCTGACGGCACATCAGACGGCCCCCGAGCGGGCGGTACGGAAACCGGAGAAGATCTGCCGCCGGATCGGATAGTCCCAGTTGCGGAACGTGCCCCGGCAGGCCACCTCGTCCACCGCGAACGAACCGCCCCGCAGCACCTTGTACTCGGGGCCGAAGAACACCTCCGAGTACTCCTTGTACGGGAACGCCTTGAACCCCGGGTAGGGAAGGAAGTCGCTCGACGTCCACTCCCACACGTCACCTATCAACTGGCGTACGCCGAGCGGTGATTCGCCCGCCGGATAGCTTCCGGCGGGGGCCGGGCGCAGGTGGCGTTGGCCGAGGTTGGCGTGCTCGGGGGCCGGGTCGGCGTCGCCCCACGGGTAGCGCATCGAGCGGTCGGCCGTCGGGTCGTGGCGGGCCGCCTTCTCCCACTCGGCCTCGGTGGGCAGCCGGCGTCCGGCCCAGCGGGCGTAGGCATCGGCCTCGTACCAACAGACGTGCACCACCGGCTCGTTGAGCGGTACGGCCTCCGTGACGCCGAACCGGCGCCGCAGCCACTGGCCCGCCTCCCGACGCCAGAACTCCGGTGCCGTGAGGGAGTTGCGGCGGACGTGCGCCCAGCCCTCCTTCGTCCACCAGCGCGGGTCGTCGTAGCCGCCGTCCTCGATGAACGCCAGATACGCGCCGTTCGTCACCGGAGTCGTGTCGATGTGGAACGGGGCCACATCCCGCCGGTGCGCGGGCCGTTCATTGTCCAGCGCCCATGGCTCGGTGGAGGTGCCCATGGTGAACGTGCCGCCGGGGACCAGGACTTCGGACGGACCGGTGAACAGGGGTACCGGGTCCGGGTCCGGAGCCGTCAACGCCTGTGGGCCCGTGCGGAGTTGATGGGTGATCAACATCGTTTCGTCGTGCTGCTGTTCGTGCTGGGCGACCATCCCGAAGGCGAAGCCCATGTCGGTGAGCCGGGTGCCGCGGAAGGCGTGGCTCCCCAGGATGTCTGTCACCCGGCCGCGTACCTCGGCCGCGTACTGCCGGGCCTCCGCGGGCGGCAGCAGCGGCAGCGAGGGGCGTTCGGAGCGCGGGTGCTCGAACGCGTCGTAGAGGCCGTCGATGTCGGGCCGCATCGCGTCCCGGCCGCCGACGGCGCGCAGTAGCCACAGTTCTTCCTGGTTGCCGATGTGTGCGAGGTCCCAGACCAGTGGGGACATCAACGGCGAGACCTGGGCGGTGAGTTCGGGCTCGTCCACACAGCTCGTCAGGAGCGTCGTGCGGTCCCGGGCCGTGGTGAGGGTGGTCAACGCCCGTTGCCTGAGCGCCTCGATATCGATGTCAGCGGAGGTGTCGGCGCCGGTGTCGGCGGCGATGTAGGCGTCGGTCATGTGCGGATGTCCTTCCCGTGCGGGCGGCTGTCCGTGCCGCGCACGCGGTCGAGCAGATCGTCGGCGGGGCAGCGGCCCCGGACTACATAGCGGTCGAAGTACGCGCGGACGGCATCCGTGACCTCGGAGGTCGCGCCCAGCCGGGGCAGGGCCTCCAGGGCCGCCGCGAAGCAGACGAGGGCGACCTCGTGCAGCTCCGGGTCGGACAGCCCGTAGCGGGCTGCGTCGATCCACAGCGGGTTGTGCGGCGCGGGCAGCCCCTGGGTCCGCTCGGCCAGCGGCTTCACGGCCCGGTAGGCGGTCTCGGCGGCCTCGGGGTCGTCGAACAGCGCCGTCGTCACGGCCAGCGGCACGATCCAGCCGTCGTCGCCGGGCTGCGCGTCGATCATGCGCAGTTCCAGGTGGCCACGCGGTCTGACCGGTGGGAACAGCGTCGAGACGTGGTAGTCGAGGTCCTCACGGGTCGGCGGCCTGGGCGCCCCCGACCTGATCCACTCCCGGAACGTCAGCTCCTCCGGGACCTCCCACGGGCCGCTGTCCTGCCGTATGCACATCACCGGTGAGTCCAGGACGTGATCGGTCCAGGCGTCGCGCGGCTGCGCGTCCAGGGTCGGACCGCCCGCGCGACCGGGGCCGATCTCCATCCAGATCAGCTGCCGGGTGGAGCGCCAGCCGGTCGGACTGCGGCCGACCAACGGGGAGTTGGCGAACGCGGCCACCAGGACCGCGCCCAGCTGGTGCGCCAGCCACCAGCGCCGCCCGAGGCCGAGCGGACCCGGCTCCTCGTAACCGGCGTCCAGGCACACCTGCACGGACGCCGAGGTGCACATCATGCGGCGGCCGGCAGGGCCGGTGCGGTCGAGGCAGCGCTCCATCGCCTCGTAGCGCGGCTCTTGCAGGAACCGGCGCGGCGGGTGCCAGGGATCATGGCCGACGCCGACCAGCCCCAGGCCGTCGCGGCGCAGCACCGCGCGGACGGCGTCCAGGTCTTCGGAGACGGAACCGATGCACTCCATCAGGGAGGCGGCGGGCGACGAGCTGAGTTCCAGCTGGCCGCCGGGCTCTACGGTGAGCGCCGACCTCAGAGGCACGGTCTTCAAGGCGGTGTAGGCCGCTTCGAGTCGTTCGGGTGTCACGGGGAGCTGCGGCAGGCGCAGCTCGTGGACGAGCCATTCCACTTCGACCCCGAGCGTTCGGGGTGGACCGGTCTTGAAGCAGATGCCCCTGACCAGGGCTTCCACCTCGGGTTCGGTGACCGCGGTACGGGGCTCCGTACAGTCGCTACAGTCACTTGCCGTATCGGACATGTCGGGATCCTCCTGAGATTCCACCATGTCACCGGCCCGGTTTCGGTTGGGCCCGGGTCGGCACACTCGTACCACCCAAGACCCTCGCGCCGAGTCGCACAAGGGTGCGTATCGGCACGTTCGGGATCGGTAATATCCGGTTCTCCGGCCGTTCGCCGGACCCGGAAACTCTGTTGCACCGCACGACCAGCATCGCTCACGATGACTGTATGAGCACGACGGGGGAGATCACGGGGGAGTTCGCGGGGCGCGCGCTCATGGCGTACACGGGGGTTATGCCATGAGCGCGCGCCTGCGCGGCATCGCGCAGCAGACCGAGCAGATCGTCGCGGCCGGGAGCTACCGCGCGGCGGCGGACGGGCACGAGGTGTCCATCGCCGCGGAGGTCGAGGCGGCCCGTGCGGGCACGCGCGTGTACGGCCCGGAACCGGTGCGGATATCGCCGTTCTCGCCCGCGAAGACAGTCTTCGAGGTCACCGGCGAGAGCAGTCTGCAGGCCGCCCGCCGGCTCACCGGCCCGGTCGCCGTCCTGAACTTCTCCTCCGCCCGCAACCCCGGCGGCGGCTACCTCAACGGCGCACAGGCCCAGGAAGAGGCCCTGTGCCGAGCCTCCGCGCTGTACACGTGCCTGCTCGAAGCCCGCGGTTTCTACGACCATCACCGCGCCCACCGTGACCCGTTCTACACGGACCGCGTCATCCACTCACCGGCCGTCCCCGTCTTCCGCGACGACAAGGGCCGGCTCCTGGGCGAGCCGTTCACCGCCGGTTTCCTGACGGCCGCCGCTCCGAACGCGGGGGTCGTGCTGCGTACGGCACCGGAGCGCGCGGCCGAGCTGCCGCACGCCGTCGCCGTACGGGCGGAGCGGGTGCTGGAGACGGCCGTGGCGCACGGCTATCGGCGGCTGGTCCTGGGGGCGTGGGGCTGCGGGGTGTTCCAGAACGACCCGGCGCAGGTCGTGGGCGCGTTCCACACGTTGCTCGGGCCGGGCGGACGGTTCGCCTCGGCCTTCGAGCACGTGGTGTTCGGCGTCCTGGACCGCACACCGGGTGCCACGGTCCGGGACGCGTTCGTACGGGCCTTTCCGGAGCGTCAGCTCCAGAGCTAGCCCCGTAGGTCAAGCAGTGCCGGCCGCTCAGGTCCAGCCGTAGCGCTCGTGCAGCCGGTGCCGGACGAGGTTGAAGCGCATCTGGTCGATCGCGCAGGCCTCGCGGCGCATGCCGTCCTCGTGCAGGCGCAGGACGCGGTCCACGTCGACCCACGAGTCGCGGCCGGACTTGTCCCACGGGCCGCTGCCGATCGCCACCCACTCGCGGTCACCGTCGTGGCGCTTGCTGGACAGCTGGACGGCGAGCAGGGTCCCGCCGGGCTCACGGGCCACGACGAGCACCGGGCGGTCCTTGCCCCGGCCGTCGTTCTCCTCGAACGGCACCCAGGTCCAGACGATCTCACCGGGGTCGGGGTCGCCGTCGTGCGCGGGGGAGTACTCGGTACGAACCTTGCCGACCTCACGGGGGTCGGCCTCGGTCGTGGCGGAGGGGCCGAAGCGGCCCGGAACGTTCTCATCGGTAAAGGCGGTCACGGAGGCACCTTAGAACGTGCCTCCGTGACCGCGGACGCCGGGCGCCCGTCAGACGATCACTTCTCGTCCTTCTCCACCGGTACCTTCTGCGACGGTGGTGCCGTGCTCCCGTTCAGGGCCGAAGTCCCGTTCGGGGTCTGCCCGTTCTGGTTCATGGAGGAGAGCAGCTGGCGGGCCAGACCGAGGCCCGTGCCGCCCATCGTGAGCGCCTTGGCGAGCATCTCCGCCATGCCGTCCGCCCCGTTGAGGACCACCATGTTGTCGATGCTGCCGAACGCGGACGCGCCCGCCTTCACGATCTCCGGCCAGTTCTCGGCCAGTTGCTGCGCGACCACCGCCTCCTGGTTCTCGGCGAGAGCGGCCGCCCGCGCCTTGATGGCCTCCGCCTCGGCGAGACCCTGGGCCCGGGTCGCCTCGGCGGCGGCGAGACCCTTCGCCTGGGCGGCGGCGGCCTCGGCCTCACCGGTCGCCCTGGTCGCCGTCGCTGCGGCGGCACCGCGTGCCTGGGTCGCCTCGGCCTCGGCGATCGCGGCCGTCTTGATCCGGCTCGCCTCCGCCAGGGCCGCCAACTCGGTCTCCTTCGCCTTGGCTTGAGCCGCGGAGATCCGTGCGTCACGCTCGGCCTCGGCACGCGCCCGGGTCTCGTACGCCTGGGCGTCCGCGGGCTTGCGGACGTCCGCCTGGAGCTGCTGTTCCCGGCGCAGGGCGTCGAGTTCGGCGATCCGGGTCTCCTGTACGACGACGTCCTGCCGGGCCGCGGCGTCCGCGAGGGGTCCGGCCTGTCGGGCCTTCGCCGCCGCCTTGTCGCGCTCGGCCTGGTAGCCGGCCTGGAGGATCTCGCTGTCCCGGGTGGCCTCCGACATCCGTGCCGCGGCCTTCTGTTCGGCCTCGGTGGCAAGACGGTTGGCCTCGGCCTGCGCGATGCGCGCGTCCCGCTGCACGGCGGCGGCGTGCGGCATCGCGAGGTTCTTGATGTACCCGGTCGGGTCCTCGATCTCGTGGATCTGCAGCGAGTCCACGATCAGACCCAGTTTCTCCATCTCCGTACCGCACGCGGCACGGGTCTGCCCCGTCAGCTTCTCCCGGTCGCGGATCATGTCCTCGACCGTCAACCCGCCCACGATGGACCGGAGATGACCGGCGAACACGTTGTGCACCCGCTCCGACATCATCTTCTGCTGGTCGAGGAAACGCCGTCCCGCGTTGGCGATCGACACGAAGTCGTCGCCCACCTTGAAGATGACCACACCCCGCACCTTGAGCGGAATGCCCTGGGTGGTCACACAATCCACGTGCAGCTCGGTCTCGTTGAGGTCCAACGAGATCTTGCGCACCGCCTGCACACCCGGCAGCACCAGCGTGCCGCGCCCCGTGACGATGCGGAACCCCATGCCTTCCTCAAGGCCTTCGGTACGGTGCTTGGAGCCCGAGATGATGAGTGCCTCGTTGGGCTCCGCGACCCGCCACATCGACTTGAACAGGCCTATCAGTACGAGAACGGCGAGAACCGCCACCCCCGCTACGACGCCGATGACCATCGGCATACGCCCCCTTTTGATGGTGCCCTTTCGGCACCGAACGAAGGGAGTGTGCGCCTGCGCGACACCGGGGTACAGACGCTGACGGATCCTTGTTGCAATCTTGACGCATACGCCCCCGAAACGCTCTCACCTGCGAAGGAGGGGGCTCAACTGTCGTATGCCTGCGTGACGTAGACCGTCCTCGGCGGCAGGTACTCCACCACCATCACCACGGTGCCCCGCTCGATCCGGTCCGTGCCCGTGGCCGCGTACGCGAGGAAGTGCTCGGCGCCCCCGCGCACCCGGACGATCACCTCGCCGACGAGCCCGGGCCCGACCGTCCCGGTGACCCGCCCCATCAGCCCGACCATCGACGCATCCTGCATGGTCACAGGGTACGGGCCCAACCCGCCTATGCCGCCGGGGTTTCGGCGGCGATCGGCTCCGGCCACCTCTCGTGCCAGCGCAGGTCCGCCTCCAACTGCGCGGCGAGCGACAGCAGAAGAGGCTCGCTGTTCGACGGTCCCAACAGCTGGGCGCCGACCGGGAGTCCGCCCGCCACGAAGCCCGCGGGGACGTTGACGCCGGGCCAGCCGAGGATGTTCCACGGCCAGGCGTAGGGGCAGGCGGCGACCATCGCGCGGTCGGTGGCCAGGCTGCCCAGGTCGAGCATCGCGCCAACGAGAGGCGGGGGAGCGGCAGTCGTCGGCGCGAGAACCACGTCGTACCTCCCGAAGAACACGCCGAACCGGTCGTGCAGGGTCGCCTCCGCGCGCCGCGCCGCCCGCAGCGGGGCCCCGCCGAGCCGTCGGCCCAGGCGCGCGGCCTCCAGGGTGCGGGGGTCGAGGAGTTCGGGGTACGGCGCCTCGCGGACCCGCTCGGCGAGACCGGCCGTGGCGCGGGGGAGGAAGGTCAAGCCGATCTGCCCGTACGGCGGATCGTCCTCAACGACCGTGTGGCCCAACTGGGCCAGTCTCTCGGCGAGTTCGAGGACCCGAGCCCGTACGTCCGGTCGCAGTCGGGCCGGCAGCGCGGTGAACGGCGGCTTCAGGGAGAGGGCGATGCGCAGTCGGCCGGGGTCGCGGCCCACCGCCTCCGACAGGGTGAGCGGGGGCGGTTGGTGCGGGTCCCGTGCGTGGTTGCCGCTCGCCGCGTCCAGGAGCAGGGCGGCGTCCGCGACCGTACGGGCGAGGGTGCCGTTGACCGTGATGCCCTGGAAGGACTCGCCGCGCGGCCAGGTCGAGATGCGCCCGCGCTGCGGCTTGACGCCGATGAGATGGGTCCAGGCGGCCGGGATGCGCACCGAACCGGCGCCGTCCGAGCCGAGCGCGGCCGGGACCAGTCCCGCGGCGACCGCCGCCGCCGACCCACCGGACGAACCCCCGGGCGTATGACGGGAGTTCCACGGATTGCGGGTCGCGCCGAACGCGGGCCCCTCGGTGAAGGGCCACTGCCCGAGTTCGCAGGTGTTGGTCTTCCCGACGATCACGGCACCGGCCGCGCGCAGCCGGCGTACGGCCTCGCCGTCCTCCGCCACCGGCGCGAACTCGCCCCGGCAGCCGAACGCGGTCGGCTCGCCCGCCACGTCCATGTCGTCCTTGACGGCGACCGGCACGCCGAGCAGCGGTTTGCGGACTCCGGCGGCCAGTTCCTTGTCCGCGGCTTCGGCCTCGGCGAGCGCCGCCTCCCGCCGTACGATCCGAAAGGCGTTCAGGGAGGGCTGGGTCGACTCGATCCGGGCCAGGGTCTCCTCGGTCAGGGCACGCGCGGTCACCTCCCCGGCGGCCAGTGCGCGGGCGGACTCGGCCAGGCCTGCGGAACGGTCGGGCGTCATGCGGCACCTCCGGAAGCGCGTGGTCTACCGAACGGTAACGTCCGGGCGGGCGGTGTGCTGCGGTTGCGGCAACTCCCCGCGTGGCGTGGACGATTGGCCGCACACCGGCCGTACGCCACAGGCGTCCCACAGAGATCATCCAGCATTGCGCAAACCATTGACGTGCTCCTGACCCACCCCTACCTTCTGACCGAATTCACGAACTGGGTTCGATATCACGAACATCGAGTCTCCGGGAGAGCCGCCCGTGACCACACGTCCCCCCCCGCCGTCCCGCCGTACCCTGCTGCGCGCGCTGGCCGTGCTGCCCGCCTCGGCACTCGTCCTGGGCGAGGCCCCCGGACTGCTCGGCACGGCCCTGGCCGCCGCCCCGGCGAGCGGCTACGCCACCCGCTACACGATCGTCCCGTTCCTCAACAGCGACGACGGCACGGTCAACGTGTACCAGTCCGACGACGCCACCGACTTCCGCCTCGTCCAGGCCTCGGCCTACACCCCGCCGAGCAACCGCATCCGCGACGCGAGCGTGTTCAAGCACACCGACGGCTACTACTACCTGACGTACACCACCCACACCTGGGAGGACGTCAGCACCACCATCGGCTTCGCGCGCAGCTCGGACCGGGTCGACTGGACGTTCCTGTACGACTACACGGTCCCGATCACGAACCTGTCCCGTGCGTGGGCGCCCGAGTGGTTCGTGGACAGCGACGGCAGTGTCAACGTCATCGTGTCGTGCTCGACCACCGACGACGAGTGGATCTTCACGCCGTACCGGCTGAAGGCGTCCAACTCCGCGCTGACGGCCTGGAGTTCACCGGTCGCGCTGTCCGGCATCGGCTCCAACCACATCGACACGTACATCGTGCGGATCGGCTCGACCTACCACGCCTTCACGAAGAACGAGACGGCGAAGTACATCGAGTACGGCACCGCCGGCAGCCTCACCGGCCCCTACACGCTCTCGAAGACCGGCGACTGGGCCGGCTGGGGCAGCTACCGCGAGGGTCCCTCGGTGGTGCAGCTTGACAACGGCGGCTGGCGGATCTTCTTCGACGGCTACGGCGACGGCACCTACTACTACAGCGACAGCTACGACACCTTCGCCACCTGGTCCGCGCCGACCGCGCTGACCACCCTCTCCGGTACGGCACGCCACTTCACGGTCATCAAGGAGACGGTGTCCGGCGGCCCGAGCCTGGCGACCGGCGTCACCCGCTCCTTCCGGTCCGCCAACTACACCACCCGCTACTGGCAGGAGGTGTCCTCGCTGCTCAACCTGCCGGTGGTGACCAGCGCCAGCACCACCGCCCTGAAGCAGGCGTCCACGTTCACCGTCGTCGCGGGCCTCGCCGACTCGACGGGCTTCTCCTTCCGGGACGCAGCCGGCAACTACCTGCGCCACTACGACTTCCGGGGCCGCTTCGACGCGAACGACGGCACGTCGACCTTCGCCGGGGACGCCACGTTCTACGCCCGGACCGGCGCCACCACCGGCGCGCTGCGCTTCGAGTCGTACAACTACCCCGGCTACTACCTGCGCCACTACAACTACCAACTGCGCGTGGACCCGACGGACGGCACGGACCTCTTCCGGACCGACAGTTCGTTCGTGCCCGTGACGGCCTGGGCCTGAGGTGTGACTGCGGCGTGCTGAAGCGGGGCAAGATGCTGGTGAGAACGATCGGCCATGGCCTGGAGGCGCTGGGCGCATGAGTGGTACGGCAGGAACCCGGATCCGCGAACTGATCGTCACCCCGATCGCCTTCCGCGACCCGCCCCTCCTCAACTCGAACGGCGTCCACGAGCCCCTTGCTCTGCGGTCCGTCCTCCAACTCGTCCTGGAGGACGGCACCGTGGGGCTCGGCGAGTCCACGGGCGGAACGGTGCGGCTGGAGCGACTTGAGGCGGCGGCGAAGGTCGTCGTAGGCATGGACGTCTTCGACACGACGGCCCTCGTCGCCGCGATCGACGCGGCCCTGCTGCCGACCGTCCCCAGCTCCCACGAACGCGGCTGGACCAGCTCGGCGGTCGAGGTGGCCTGCCTCGACGCACAGGGCAAGCTGCTCGGACGCCCGGTCAGCGACCTGCTCGGCGGCAAGGTCCGCGACGCCGTGCCCTTCGCCGCGTACCTCTTCTACAAGTGGGCCGAACACCCCGCCCTCGACGGCAGACCCGCGGTCGGCGACGACTGGGGCGAGGCGCTGGACCCGGCCGGGATCGTCGAGCAGGCCCGGCTGATGCAACAGCGCTACGGCTTCCGGTCGTTCAAGCTCAAGGGCGGTGTCTTCCCGCCCGAGGAGGAGATCGCCGCGATCAGGGCACTGGCCGAGGCCTTCCCCGGGCGACCGCTGCGGCTCGACCCCAACACGGCCTGGACGCCCGAGACATCGGCGTACGTGGCCCGTCAACTGGACGGCGTCCTGGAGTACTTGGAGGACCCGACCGCCACCATCCCCGGCATGGCCCAGGTCGCGAAGGAGTCACCGCTCCCACTTGCCACCAACATGTGCGTGGTCGCCTGGGAGCACCTGCGGCCCGCGATCGAGCAGCGCGCGATCCAGGTGCTGCTCACCGACCACCACTACTGGGGCGGGCTGCGCCGGACCCGTGAACTGGCCGTCGTCTGCGAGGTGTTCGGGCTCGGCCTGTCCATGCACTCCAACTCGCACCTGGGCATCAGCCTCGCCGCCATGACCCATGTCGCAGCGGCCATCCCCAACCTCGACCACTCCTGCGACACGCACTACCCGTGGAACTCGGCCGACGACATCGTCCTCCCTGGGGTGCTGGAACTGCGTGACGGCGCGGTCGAGGTCCCCACCGGTCCCGGCCTCGGCGTGGAGCTCGACCACGACGCCCTCGACCGGCTGCACCGGCTCTACCTCGACTCGGGTGTGCGCGGCCGGGACGACACCGCGTACATGCGGCGGGTCCAATCCGACTACGAACTGAGACTCCCGCGCTGGTGAGGGCCGGGCTCCCCGGGTCACGACCCGGGTAGTGCGTTCCGACAAGGGTTGTGCAAAACGTTTTGGATCCTTAACGTCCGGTTCGAACGGAAGGATCCGCATCATGCGCCGACTGATAGTGACCTCCTGCTCGGTGCTGGTCGTGCCCGAGCGGGGCCCCTGCCGAGTGGAGACCGACCAGGACATCCTGGTCGAGGACGGCATCATCGTTCGGCTCGGCCCTGCGGGCTCCGGGCCGGACCACGCCGGCGCGGAGACCGTGGACGGTACGGGACTGGTCGCCGTACCGGGGCTGGTCAACGCCCACACGCACGGCCCGATGACCCTGATGCGCGGGGCCGCCGAGGACGTGAGCGTCGAGGCCTGGTTCAACGAGCGGGTGTGGCCCATGGAGGTCAACCTCACCCCCGCCGACATCGGCCTCGGCGCGGCGCTGGCCTGCGCGGAGATGCTGCTCAGCGGGGTGACCACCTTCGCCGACCACTACTTCCACGCCGAGCGGATCGCCGACGCCGTCGTACGCACCGGAATCCGGGCCGACATCGCGCCGACGTACTTCAGCAGCCGAGGCCGCGCCGCGCTGGAGGAGAGCGCCGAGGTCGCGGCGGCATTGCACGGCACCGGCGACGGACGGATTACCGCGTCGCTGGGCCCGCACGCGCCGTACACAGTCGCGGACGCGGACCTGGTCCGGCTCGCGGAACTGGCCAAGGAGACGGGTCTGCGGATCCACATCCACGCCGCCGAGCACCTGGAGCAGACCGAGTCGAGCCTCGCCCGGCGCGGCATCACCCCCATCACGGTGCTGGAGCGGACCGGTGTGCTGGCCGCGGGCGCGCTGATCGCGCACGGCTGCGGCATCGTCCCCGAAGACCTGCCGACGCTGGCGGCGCACCGGGACCGTACCGGAGTGGCCTGCTGTCCGAAGGTCTATCTGAAGCACGCCCTGTCCCCGCTCACTCCGGTAAGGAGCTTGCTGGGCGCGGGAGTTGCCGTCGGGGCCGGGACGGACGGGGCGGCCGGGCACAACACGCTGGACGTGTGGGAGGCGATGCGGCTGGTCGCGCTGACCCAGAAGCAGGCGGAGCGGGACGCCACCTGGATGACGGTCTCCGACACGGTCCGGCTGGCCACACGTGGCGGGGCCGCGGCCCTCGGACTCGGCGACCGGATCGGCGCGCTCGAACCGGGCCGGGCCGGTGACATCGTGCTGGTCGACCTGGGCGGGGCGCACTGCCGGCCGCTGCACGACCCGGTGGCCGCGCTGGTCTACAGCGCCCGGGCGAGCGATGTGCGCACGGTCGTGGTGGACGGCAGGGTCGTGGTCCGGGACGGCCGACTACTGACCCTGGACCTGCCGGAACTGCTGGCCGAGATCGAGGCACGGGTGCCCGCGTTGCTGGACACCTCGCACGGCAGGGCGGTGCAGCACTATGACCCGTGAGCCGGACGAGCGCAGCCGCCGGGCGCGGCGGCCCGCGTCGATCAAGGACGTGGCGGCCGCCGCCCGGGTCAGCCCGACCACGGTGTCTCATGTGCTGAGCGGCAACCGGCCGGTCGCCGAGGAGACCGCCGAACGGGTTCGCGCCGTCGTCAGCCGGCTCGGCTACGTTCCGGCCTCCACGGCCCGCAATCTCCAGGCCGGTTCCACCAACGTCATCGGTCTGCTCGTGCCCGACATCACCAACCAGTTCTTCGCCGAACTCGCCAAGGGCGTCGACGACGCCGCCCACGACCTGGGCTACGGGGTCATCCTGTGCAACACCGAGTTCGACCCCGACCGCGAGGACCGCTATCTGGAGATGCTGCGCGGCCGGTTCATCGACGGCATGGTGTACGCCTCCGGTTCCCCGCCCTCCCGCGGCCGGCTGGCGTCGCTGCTCGGCCGGTTCCCCATCGCGCTGGCCGACGAGGTCGTTCCCGGGCTGCTGGAGCAGACCATCCTGGTCACCGCCGACCACCGCGCGGGCGGCCGCCTGATCGGGCAGCACCTGCGGGAGCTGGGCCACCGCCGGGTCCTCGCGATCAGTGGCCCGGTGGACCTGGTCAGCAGCCTGGAACGGATCGCCGGTTTCCGGGAGGCGTTCGGCGACGCGGGGGTCACCGAGGTCGAGGGCGCCTTCGTCGAACGGTCCGGCTACGACCTGGTCGCCACAGTCCTGGAGAACGGCGGCCGACGCCGCTTCACCGCGGTGTTCGCCGCCAACGACCTGATGGCACTCGGCGCGATCGCCGCCCTGGAGGACGCCGGACTGCGCGTCCCCGACGACGTCTCGGTGGCGGGCTTCGACGACATCATGCTCGCCTCCCGCGTCCACCCCCGCCTCACCACCGTCCGCCAGCCCGCCTACGACGTCGGCCGCACGGCCGGCGCCCAACTCCTCAGCTACGTCCACCGGGACGAGGTGCCCCCCGCCTCCCGGCACATCCTGCCGGTCCGGCTGAGAGTGCGCGCCAGCACGGCTCCCGTGCGCCCGGCCCGCTGACCACCTCGCACACAGACCACCGCACACATCACAGGAAGGCCGTGCCGCGATGCCCCATGTCCTCGTCGTGGGTGAGTCCTGGTTCACCCACTCCGTCCACCAGAAGGGGTTCGACTCCTTCTTCACCTCCGAGTACGTCGAGGGCGCACACGTCTTCCTCGACGCGCTCCGCGAACGCGGCCACACGGTGACATACGTCCCGGCCCACGAGATACCGAGCAGACTCCCCACGACGGCCGAGGGCCTGAAGTCCTACGACGTCGTCGTGATCAGCGACGTCGGGGCCAACAGTTTCCAGCTCACACCGGAGACCTTCGCCCGCTCCGTGCCCTCACCGGACCGCACCGAACTGCTGCGTGCCTACGTTGAGTTCGGCGGTGGTCTGCTGATGGTGGGCGGCTACCTCACCTTCACCGGCATCGACGCCAAGGCCCGCTGGGGCCGCACCCCGCTGGCCGCCGCGCTGCCCGTCGGCATGCACGATCGGGACGACCGGGTGGAGTTGCCCGCCGGGGCCGCACCGCGGGTCGTCGCACGCCACCCGGTGGTCGATGGGCTGGACGCGACCTGGCCGGATCTGCTCGGCCTCAACGAGGTGACGGTAAAAGACGGCGCGGAGCTGCTCGTCGAGTGCGCGGGCCATCCACTCCTGGCCGTGGGCGGCTACGGCGCGGGAAGGTCGGCGGCCTTCACCTCCGACCTTGCGCCGCACTGGGCCCCGCCCGCGTTTCTCGACTGGAAGGGCTACCCCGAACTGTGGGACCGGCTGGTCCGCTGGCTGGCCCGGACCCCGGTGGGGGAGGAAGCCTGATGGTCACTCCCCACATCGCAGCCGCCCCCGGCGACTTCGCGCCGGACGTGCTGATGCCCGGCGACCCACGCCGGGCCCGCCGGATCGCCGAAACGGTCCTTCAGGACGCCCGGCTGGTCACCGACGTGCGCGGCATCGAGGGATACACCGGAACGTACCGAGGCGTACCCCTGTCCGTACTGGCCTCCGGCATGGGGATGCCGTCGGTCACGATCTACGCCACCGAACTCTTCCGCTTCTACGGCGTGCGCCGCATCGTGCGGGTGGGCACCGCGGGCGGCATCCCCGCCTCGGTGGGACTGCGGGACGTCGTCGTGGCCACCGCCGCCCACACCGACTCGGCGATGAGCAGCCGTCGTATCGACGGAGTCCAACTGAGCCATGCCGCTTCCTTCGGCCTGGCCGCGGCTGCCGTACAAGCGGCGGGGACCGGACGGCACACCCACATCGGGCCGGTGTTCACCACCGACCACTTCTATCTCGAACGGACGTTGCTCTTCGAGCAGTTGGAGGCGCACGGCACCCTCGCCGTGGAGATGGAGGCAGCGGGCCTGTACGCGACCGCCGCCGCCGAGGGCGGCCACGCGCTCGCCGTCCTGACGGTCAGCGATCACGTGCGCCACGCGGCGGCGCTCACCCCGGCCGAGCGCGAGAGCGACTTCGACCGTGCCGTCACCATCGCGGCCGACGCACTGATCACGGAAACAATCTCCTAACACGAGAGAACACGAAGACCCATAGCCAAAACGTTTTGCATTGAATAGCTTTCGGCCAATGGCGAAGAACTGCCCCCGCTGGAGAACCCGCTTCAGAACCCGCTAGAGAAAGAGAATCCAGTCGATGAACAAGATCAGAATTCTGGGGGCCGTCGCGGCGCTCTCGCTCACCGTCGCCGCATGCGGTGCCTCGACGGACTCGGACTCCGCGGAGTCCGGGAAATCCGGAAAGCTGCGCATCAAGTTCGTCATCAACGGAAACCTCGGCGACCGTTCCTTCTTCGACTCGGCGTACGCGGGCCTGAAGAAGACGGAGAAGGACCTCGGCTACAGCCTGAAGGTCGTCGAGCTGGGCAGCGACCGCACCAAGTGGTCCTCCGGCTTCGAGGACGCGGCCTCCGGCGACGACTACGACGTGCTCGCCGCGGGCACGGTCGACACCGTCGGTTTCATCTCCAAGCTGGCACCGGAGTACCCGGACAAGAAGTTCTGGCTCTTCGACGGATCCGTCGACTACACGGGCAAGAGCGGCTGTTCCAACAAGTGTGCCAACGTCTACTCCGTCACCTTCAAGCAGAATGAGGCCGCCTATCTGGCGGGATTCCTCGCCGACAAACTCGTCGCCGCCAAGGCCCTTCCCGGAAGTAGCGGAAACGGGAAGGTGGGAGTGATCGGCGGAGTTCAGATACCGGTCATCGAGGACTTCGTCGTCGGCTTCAAGGCAGGCTTCAAAGCGGCGGGCGGAAATCCGTCCTCCGGGGTTCTCGTGCAGTACGTCGGCGGCGACAACCCGTTCGGCGACCCGGCCAAGGGCAAGCAGATCGCCTCGGCGATGTACGGGCAGGGCGCCGAACTGGTGTGGCCCGTCGCCGGATCCTCCGGCCTCGGCGCCTTCGAGTCGGCCGTCGCCGCCAAGCGGTACACCTTCGGCGTCGACTCCGACCAGTTCAAGACGCTCACCGACGCGTCCCAGCGACAGACCGTCGTCACCTCCATCCTCAAGAACGCAGGCAACGCCCTCTACCTGGCGGCTGAGGCGAACAAGGCCGGCACGCTCGGCTACGGCAAGCCGGCCGCCGTGGGTCTGGCCGAGAACGGCGTCGGATACGTCGACAACGCCAACTTCGACCAGCTCGTCCCCGCCGCCGTGCGCACCGAGCTCGAAGCACAGGCCGCGAAGGTCAAGTCCGGTGCCGTCAAGGTCCCTTCGGCCTTCTGACCTCCGAGGAACCTGGTGGAGATCATGGACGAAACCCTCGCTGGAGCCCCGCCCGCCCTGGAGGCCGTGGGCCTGGGCAAGACCTACCCGAACGGCACCCGCGCCGTCAGTGGCGTCGACCTGTCGGTGCCCCGCGGCGAGATCAGGGCGATCGTCGGCCAGAACGGCGCCGGCAAGTCCACGCTGATGAAGTTGCTGTACGGACTCGAACAGCCCTCGGCCGGCCAACTGAGCGTGTACGGGCGGCGGGTCAGGTTCTCCGGGCCGCAGGATGCCATCGCCCTCGGTGTGGGCATGGTCCACCAGAACCTCATGCTGGTCCCGTCGTTCACCGTCGCCGAGAACGTCGTCCTCGGCGTCGAGCCGGGCCGGGCGGGCCGAGTCGACCGCGCGGCAGCCGTCGAACGCACCGCGGCGCTGGCCGAGCAGTCGGGACTCGCCGTCGACCCGGAAGCCAGGGTCGACGCGGTGTCCGTCGGAATGCGCCAGCGCGCCGAGATCCTCAAGGCCCTGCACCGCGGCGCCCGCATCCTGATCCTCGACGAGCCGACCGCCGTGCTCACCCCGCAGGAGACCACCGACCTCTTCACGGCGGTTCGCGGACTGCGCGACTCGGGCATGACGGTGCTGTTCATCTCGCACAAGCTCAAGGAGGTACGGGAGATCAGCGACCGGGTCACCGTCATGCGCGCCGGTTCGGTGATCGACACCGTACGCACCGAGGAGGCGACGCCCGCCCAACTGGCGTCCATGATGGTCGGCCGGGAGATGTCTCTCGACGTGCCGAAGCCCCCGGCCCGCCCCGGGGCGAACGTCCTACGGGTGCGCGGACTCTCGGGCCCGGCGGTGCACGGCGTCTCCCTCGACATCGCGGCCGGGGAGATCGTCGGCCTCGCGGGCGTCGAGGGCAACGGCCAGACCGAACTCGTCGAACTCCTCGCCGGACTGCGTCGCCCCACCGCCGGAACGGTCACCGTGGACGACACCGACGTCACCCACCTCGACGCGGCGGGCCACCGCCGGGCCGGCATCGCCCACGTACCCGAGGACCGGCTGACCAACGGGGCCGCCCTGGACCGCTCCATCGCCGACAACCTGATCGTCGACCGCCACGACCGGCCCCCCGTCGCCCGCCGAGGCATCCTGCGCACCCGCCGCATACGAGAACTCGCCGAGGACCTCATCAGCCGCTACGCGATCCGCGCCCCGCACCCCGACGCGGCCGCCGGAGCACTGTCCGGCGGCAACCTGCAGAAAGTCGTCGTCGCCCGCGAACTCTCCGCCGAGCCAAGCCTGTTGCTCGCCGCACAGCTGACCCGCGGCGTCGACATCGGCGCCATGCACTTCATGTACGAGCGGCTCGTCGAGGCCCGCGACGCGGGCGCGGCGGTGCTGCTGGTCTCTGCCGACCTCGGTGAACTCCTCGCGCTCTCCGACCGGTTGCTCGTCATCAAGGACGGTCGTCTCGTCGCCCGCTTCGACGACCCGGCCGAACTCACCGAGGAGGCAACCGGGTTGTACATGCTCGGAGTGGAACGGCATCCGGACGAGCGGATCACGGCAGGTGTCCGATGACCTCGACTCTCGAACCGGCGGCGGAACAGCAGGAGTTGCCCGAGACGCGGGAGCGCCGGGAATTCCTGGCCACCCGACGCCGCACGGTGGCCGTCGAGTTGACGATGACGGTACTGACCGTAGTCGTCGCCGTCCTCATCGCCTTCCTGGTGGTCCTGGCCACCGGCAAGGACGCCGGCGGCGCACTGGACGCCCTGCTCACCGGCCCGTTGGAGCGCACGCCGCGCATCGGCCGCTGGCTCGCCGACGCCACCACCCTCTCGCTGCTCGGCCTGTCCGTCGCGATCCCCTTTCGGGCCCGGCAGATCAGCCTCGGCGCGGAGGGCCAGGTGTACGCCGGTGCCCTGGCGAGCGCCCTGGTGGCGATCAACCTCCATCTGCCGCCCGTCGCCGCCGTGTTGGTGCCGCTCGGCGCCGCCGCCCTCGCCGGGGGAGCGCTGGGCGCCGTACCCGGAGTGATGAAGGCCCGCCTCGGCGCCAACGAGATCGTCGCCACGCTGATGCTGAACGCCGTCGTCGTGCGGGTCTTCGACTACCTCCTCACCGACCACCTCAAAGCCCCCGGCAGCAGCGCCGTACAGTCCGCCCCGGTCCGCCCCGACTCGGCGCTCCCGCTCCTCTCGAAGTACTTCGGCGTCCCCCTGGACCAGGCGAACATCGGCCTCTTCGGCATGCTCGCGGTGGCAGCCGCCGTCTGGTTCCTGCTCGCCAGGACCCCGCTCGGCTACCGCATCCGGATCACCGGCTCCAACCCGGACTTCGCCCGCTACGGCGGCCTCGACGTGCCCCGCACCATCGAGTGGAGCTTCGTCATCGGCGGCGCGCTGGCCGGCCTCGCCGGGGCGCACCTCGCGCTCGGGATCTACGGCGGACTCCAGCCCGACATGGCGGGCGGCCTGGCCTTCGAGGGCATCGTCGTCGCCCTGCTGGGCCGCAACAACCCGGTCGGCGTGGTCGCCGCCGCGCTCCTCTACTCGTATCTGCGGGTCGGCGGCGACGTGATGGAGCAGCAGACCGATGTCGGCTCCGACGCCGTGACCATCATCCAGGCGGTCATCGTGCTGCTCGTGACCGCCCGGGCGCTGCCCGAACTCGTCAAGCGGTACCTCGCCCGAAGGGAGGCCCGCTGATGGGCTCCGTCCTCGATGTCGTGCTCAGCACGGCTTTCTTCGCGGCGATCCTCGGGGTGTCCACGCCGTACGTCCTCGCCGCCCTCGGTGGACTGTTGGCCGAGCGGGCCGGGGTGCCCAACATCGCGCTGGAGGGCTCGATGCTGAGCGCCGCCTGCACGGGCGCGCTGGTCGCCGGGTACAGCGGCTCGGTGTGGGCCGGAGCCGTCTGCGGGATCGCGGCCGGTTCGCTGCTCGCGCTGCTGCTCGGTGTGCTGCACCTGTACCTCGGCGCGGACGCCATCATCGCGGGCATCGGCCTCAACCTCCTTGCGGCGGGGGCGACTTCGTACACCGTGTACGCGCTGCTCGGCGACAAGGGCGGCACCAGCCGGCTGCACAGCGGAGCGCTGCCCTCCGTCCGCCTGCCGCTGATCGAGGACATCCCCGGCCTCGGCGCGGTACTCAGCGGGCAGAACGTGCTCACCTGGGCCGCCCTCGCCACTACTCCGGTGGTCGCCTGGCTGCTGTACCGGACCCGGTTCGGCTTCCACCTGCGCGCGGTAGGGGAGTACCCGGAGGCGGCACGCTCGGTCGGCATCCACGTCCACCGGGTCCAGTTCCGCGCCCTCGCGCTGAGCGGTGCGCTGGCCGGGGCGGCCGGAGTGTTCCTGAGCATGGGCGCTGTCTCCTTCTTCGTCACCGGCATGACAGCGGGCCGCGGTTACATCGCCCTGGCTGCCGTGTTCCTCGGCGCGCTCCGCCCCTGGGGCGTCCTCCTGGCCGCCCTCGGCTTCGGCACCGCCGAGGCCCTCGCCGTTCAACTCGGCAACCTCGCCGTCCCGGGCCAGTTGGTCTCCGCGATCCCCTACGTCTTCACGCTGCTGGCCCTCGCGTTCTTCGCCTGGCGCCGCCGCCGCGCGTCACGTACCGACGCCGCTCCCGTGCCCTTCACCGGCCCACCCGCCATGGAGTCCCCATGACGAGATGCGGCCGCACGCGCGGACGTGACCAAGGTGGTCGGCGCGAGACGTAACACCCGTGCGCCGCCCCGGAGTTACTCACGGAACCCCCTGATCCCACACCCGCCTCCCGAGCCACTGGCACCTCACGCAGCCCCCATGCCGATGCGCGGCTGCCCGCCCGAGCGTGACCGAGATGGGCGACGCGTGGGCAACACCCGCGCGTCGCACCCGAGTTGCCCGCGGAACCGCACAACACAGAGCCGGCCCACCCGGACCACCCAACGCGCACCAGGCCCTCCCGGACCACCCGACACCTCACGGAGCCTCCATGACCGCCCGCACCGCCCGTGCCCGGATCATCGCCACCGCCGTTGCCCTCGCCTCCCTCCCTGCCCTCGTCGGCATCCCGGCCGCCGCCGACGACAGCCGCGTACGGCTGGACTTCCTCGGCGAGCGGGAGCTGCCGTACGGGATGTCCTTCCAGGGCACGACCGTCGGCGGGCTGTCCGCCATCAGCTACGACGCGAAGACAGGCACGTACTACCTGATCAGTGACGACCGGTCGCAGACCGGCCCCGCCCGCTTCTACACCGCACGCGTCGACTTCGCCCACGGCGCCCTCAAGGGCGTCGAACTCACCGGCACCCACCCGTGGTTGCGCGCGGACGGCACCACCTTCCCGCCCACCTCGACCGCCACCTCCACCGTGGCGCCCGACCCGGAGGGCATCGCCGTCGACCCGCGCAGGGGCGGCCTGGTCTGGACGAGCGAGGGCGAGCGGATCGTCCCGTCCGACGGGCCGGCACTCCTCGGCGATCCGTGGATCCGCCGCGCCACCACCACGGGTGCCTACACCGGACAGCTTCCCCTGCCCCCGCAACTGCACATGAACTCCCAGGAGTTCGGCCCCCGCCAGAACCAGACCCTGGAAGGAGTCACCTTCACCCCGGACGGACGGCGGATCGTCACCGCCATGGAGGACCCCCTCTACCAGGACGGCGCCGACCCCACCCCGGAGCACGGCGCCCTCACCCGCATCACCGTCCACGACGCGAACACCGGGCTGCCCCTGGCGCAGTACGCCTACTGTCTGGAACCGCTGTTCGCCACACCGCCGGCGGGCAGCACCGACACCAACGGCGTCAGCGACATCGTGTCCCTCGGCCACGACCGCTTCCTGGTTCTGGAGCGCGCCTCGATCTACAGCGACAACAACTGGAAGGCCCGCATCTACCTGGTCGACCTCCACGGCGCGACCGACGTGCTCGGCCGGGACTCCCTCACCGCCGCGTCGGGCCGCCCGGTCGAGCCGGTCCGCAAGACGCTCGTGACCGACCTGTCCGACGTCCCCGGGCTGTCCCGGGTCGACAACGTCGAGGGCATCACCCTCGGCCCGCGCCTCCCCGACGGCCGCCGTACCGTCGTCCTGGTCTCCGACAACAACTTCGCCGCCCGCCAGATCACCCAGGTTGTCGCCTTCGCCGCACACGGCATTTGATAGGCAACGTCGCCCGTCAACGCGGCCTGGTCGAGGGCTCGTTGGGGAGCACGGCAGGTGGTGAGGGGGCGGCGGACGCGCGTAGCGTCGGCTCGTTGCGCAGCCTTACGAAGGTGATGGCCAGGGCGACCGCCTGGACGAGGGCGCAGCCCAGGACGACCGTGTCGAGGTGGGTCGGCGGGGTGACGGCGACGAGGACGCCGGCCACCGGGAAGGGCAGCAGCAGAAGCAGCATGGTCAGGGAGAGCGTGGTGCCGAAAGCCGTGGCGGGGATGACCAGTGAGCGGAGCGTGCGCAGGACGACGGTGAGGCCGCCGTCGCCCGCCATGAACAGTGCGATGAGGACCATGTAGGCGGCGTAGGACGGGGCTTGGGGCAGGGCCAGGCAGGCCGCGGAGGCGAAGGTCGCGCAGACGACTCCTACGCCCCAGAGGTCGACGCGGCTCAGGGCGAGCCGGCACAGGGTGATCGCGAGCAGGGTCGCCGCCGCCGCGGCGGACCACAGGGTGCCGACGTCGGCGGAGGAGCGGCCGAAGTTCTCGACGACGATGATCGGGCTGGCGGACTGGAGCAGGCCGAGGGCGAGGTTGGAACAGGCCAGGCCCGCCACCAGCCAGCGCAGGGCGGGCAGTTTGCGCAGCGTGCGCAGCCCGGTGCTCATGCCGCCGGGTGTGCGTTCGCCGTCCGGGCGGGCGGAACGCAGCGGGGTCGGCGGAGTCTGGAGTCCGAGCACGGCCGCGAGCAGGGACAGCCCGGTCAGACAGCCGAGCATCCAGCCCGGGCCGACCAGCAGCAGGAAGCCCGCGAGCAGGGGGCCGACGAGCATCGCGGTCTGGTCGATGCCGATGAGGACCGACTGCACTCCGTGCGGCCGGTTCTCCGCCCGCCGGGTGACGATCGCGCCCACGGCCTCGTTCGCGACGAAGCTGAACTGGGTGAGGGTGCCGGTCACCGCGGCCAGCACCAGCACGGTCACCGTCTCCTCGGTGCCGCGCGGCAGCATGGCCAGCGCCACGGCCGCCCCCGCCAGCACGATGGCCCGCAGGAGCGAGGCGAGGAAGCACACGATCGCCGCGCCGCGCCGGTCCACCACCTTGCCGGCGAGCACGAAAGCGGCGATCCGCGGTGTCCATTCCAGGGCGAACGCCAGGCCCGTCAGCGACGAGGACCGGGTGATCGCCAGGACCAGCAGCGGCATGGCGTACGTCGACATGGAGAACGCGAGGGCGTCGCTGGTGCGCGGTGCGTAGATCCGTCGGAACAGGCTGCCGGACGGAACGGCTGCATGGCGACCGGCGGGCGGCCGGTCCTCGTGCAGGGTGATTGCCACGGAGTTGGGGGGCTTTCGGTGAGGCGTATCACGGAGAGGGAAACGGGTGGTACCGGCCTGGGCGAAATGAATTCACGGGAGGCGGGGAGAGGGGAAACGCCTATAGGCAAGGGGAGTTGAGGCGTGGAGTTGAGGCGTGAAATATAGCGCAGTCAAATGAGATTCGGCATATCCAGAGCGGACAACTCCGCACGGTGTACGCAGCACCTCCCCGCGCCGGGAAGGCAGAAGGCGATAAGAAAGACCCTTTGTCGCAATTAGGGCACGGGGAGGCGAGGCATTCACGGCATCTCCGCTCACATCTTCGTCGCCCCCGCCGCGAGGTCCCGCAGGAAGTGCCGGGCGCCGATGAGGAACACCACGATCAGCGGGATCACGCTCATCAGGGCGCCGGCCATCACCACGGCGTAGTCGGTGTTGTAGGCGACGTTGAGGTTGGCCAGGGCGACCTGGAGGGTCAGCCGGTCCGGGTTGACCAGGACGACCAGCGGCCAGATGTAGTCGTTCCAGAGCTGGATGAACGTGAAGATGCCGAGGAAGGCCAGCGCCGGCCGGAACAGCGGCAGCGCCACCTGCCAGTACAGGCGGAAGAAGCCGGCCCCGTCGATCCGGCCGGCGTCCAGGAGTTCGTCGGGCAGTGAGTTCTGGGCGTACTGCCGCATCCAGAAGATGCCGAACGCGTTGGCCGCGCCGGGTATCACGAGCGCCTTGAGGGAACCGGCCCAGCCGAAGTCGGCCATCGTGACGAACTGCGGCACGAGCGACAGTTGGGCCGGAATCATATAGGTCGCCAAGAGGATGCCGAACAACAACTTCCGGGCCGGGAACTCGTACTTGGCGAAGGCGAACGCGGCGAGGGAGTCGAAGAACAGCACCAGTACCGTGCCCGCCACCGAGACGACGACGGTGTTGAGAAGCGATCCGAAGAAATCGATCCGGTGGATCACTTGCCGCATGTTCTCCAGGAGATGGGTGCCCGGCACCAGCCGGGGCGGGAACTGCAGGATCTCCTGGGTGGTGATCGAGGCCATCACCACGAGCCAGTAGAAGGGGAACAGCGACACCAGCACACCCAACAGCAGCAACACCCGCACCCCGACACGGGAGCGCCTGCTGCCGGAGCCGATGGCGAGTCCCGCGCCGACGGCGGTCGTCCGGTCAGCGGCCATTGCGGGCTCCCTTGCGCCAGGAGATAGGGGGACGGTTCTCGCGCTCGGAGCCGGACACCAGCCGCCAGTTGATGATCGCGAACAGCGCGATGATCGCGAACAGGGACCAGCCGATCGCCGCGCCGTAGCCGAACTGGTGGTCGTTGAAGGCCTTCTGCCAGAGGTAGAGCACGATGGTCAGGCCTTCCTGGCCGGGTCCGCCGGTGGTGCCGGGGTCGTCCGAGTAGAAGAGCACCTGCGACTCGGTGAAGATCTGCAGGCCGTTGATGGTGGAGGTGATGACCGCGAAGAGGATCACCGGCCTCAACTGCGGTACCAGGACCCGGAAGAGGGTCTGCCGGCTGCTCGCCCCGTCCACCCGCGCCGCCTCGAACAGCTCGGTGGGGATGGCCTGCAGACCCGCCAGGAAGATCAGCGCGTTGTAGCCGACCCAACGCCAGATGATCATGAGGGAGATCGCCGACTTGATGCCGAGGGAGGACGTCAGCCAGTCGACGCCGTCCACCCCGATCGCCTTCAACAGCGAGTTGGCCAGGCCCGCCTGTGCGAAGACCGAGCCGAAGACGATGGTCATGGCGACCATCGAGGTCACGTTCGGGATGAAGTACGCGACCCGGTAGGCGGTGGCGTGACGCACCTGCGCGTTCAGCAGGAACGCGATGACCAGCGCCAGGAACAGCATCGGCACCGTCGACATGAACCAGATCTCGAAGGTGTTGAGGATCGAGTGCCAGAACACCGCGTCGTGCAGCAGCCAGCGGTACTGCTGGAGCCCCACGAACCGCATGTCCCCGATGCCGTCCCAGTCCTGGAAGGACAGATACAGCGAGAACCCCACCGGGAACGCGCCGAAGACGGCGAAGAGCACGTAGTACGGCGAGATGGCGAGATACGGCGGCACATGGCGTCGCCAACGCCCGTGCGGGGCGCCGGTGTTGGCGCCGCGCGCGGTCTCGGCTCCGCTTCCGGCCGTAGGTGCCTGTGCCGCTCCGGCGACGGTTGCCATCTCAGCTCACCCCCTGCTGGGACAGCGTCCGCTCGCAGGCGTTCATGGCGTCGCGCCAGGCCTTCTCGGGGTTCTTGCCGAGGGTTTCCACGTTGGTCAGCTCCTGGAAGACGGGGGTGTTGCAGATGTCCTCGTAGGGGCTGAAGAAGATGACCGGGGCCTTCTCCGCGGCCGGGCCGAAGACGTCGACGGGTATCTGACCGCCGAAGAAGGGGTCCGGCTTGCGCATCGTCGGCTTGCTGTACGCGGCCGGGGTCGTGGGGAACAGCGCCATCTCCTGATAGCTCTTCAGCTGGTTCTCCGGCCCGAGCAGCCACTTCAGGTAGGCGAAGGCGCCCTCGGGGTCACGGCAGTAGCGGGTGATGGTCAGGTACGAGCCGCCGTAGTTCGTCGGACCGCCGGGCAGTGCCGTCAGCCGCCAGGCACCGGAGGTCTTCGGCGCCACGTCCTTGAGCCCGCCGATGGCCCACACCGCCGTGATCATCGAAGCGACCCTGCCGCGGCCCATCGCCGCGTTGTAGTCGGGCGTGCTGTCCAACACCCGGGCGCTGAGCCCCTGTTGATATGTCTCCACCGCCAAGTCCCAGGCCCGCTTGACGTGTTGCTGGTCGCCGATGAAGTGGTTGTCGGCGTCCACGAACTGCTTCGGGCTCTGGTACAGGGCCATCCGGAAGACGTAGCTGATCTGGGAGACCAGGAACGGCTTGCCGGGCGCCTTCGCCTGGAGCGTCCGGCCGAGCGCGAGGTACTTGTCCCAGGTGGCGGTCGCCTCCGCGACGTCCGCCGGTTCGGTCGGCAGGCCCGCCTTCTCGAAGAGGTCCCGGCGGTAGTAGAGCGCGGTCGGACCGGCATCGAGCGGGAAGCCGATCATCCGCCCGGACGGACTGATCCCGCTCTTCCACTTCCAGTCCAGGTACTGGTCCTCCAGGGCGTCGGCGCCGAGCTTCCGCAGATCGAGGAACTCCTCCTCGTCGGGGAAGAACAGCGAGACGTCGGAGTTCGCGCAGGCCAGGTCCGGCACGTACGCCCGCGCCGCCATGCTGGTGCGCAGCTTCGACTTGTAGTCGCCGGCGATCGGCGAGCCCTTCACCTTCAGCCCCGGTACGCCGGGCACACCGCGGGCGGAGACGGCGAGGAGCTTGTCGCTCAGGGCGCCGTTCCAGTACCAGATGCTCAGGTGGTCGGTGCCGGCGGAGACGGAGCCGTGGTCGCTACCGCACCCCGACAGGCCCAGCAGGGCGGCACCCGCGCCGCCCAGGGAGGCCCCCAGTAGTCGTCTGCGGGACATCGTTCGGAATTCCATGGGCGCGCACTCACTTTCCGGACATGCCACGGCCGGGGAGGAGGGGGAGAGGCGAGGACGTCGACGACGGTCGATGAGGTGGGGATGGTCCGACATCGGGCGGCGCGAAACCGGGCGGTTACGTGGGGGTCGTGAACGTTCACGTGAACGTTGCCGTCGAGTATCGAGGCGGCCGAAAACCAGTGTCAAGGGACGTGCACGGTAGTTGTGTTGGCGCTTTCTACGGATCGCCGGAGAGGGCGGCCGGAGCGGATGGGAGTGCGGCGGGCCGGGGCTACGCCGAGGCCCGCACCACCAGTTGGGGAATCACCCACGCCTCGGCGCCGGTCAACGCCTCCTGCCCCGCGCTGAGTCGGGCGACCTGCTCGACGGCCAGCCGGCCCAGCCGCCGTTTGTCGATGTGCAGGGTGGTGAGCGCCGGCTCCACCAACTCGCCCAGGGACAGCCCGTCGAAGCCCAGTACGGCCAGGTCGTCGGGCACCCGCAGTCCGCGGCGCCGCGCCGCACGCATCGCACCGACGGCGATCAGGTCGTTGAACCCGAAGACGGCGGTCAACTCCGGTCGCGCGTCGAGCAGTTGGGTCATGGCCGCCTCGCCGCCCGCCACGCTGTGCTCGGGACTGGGCACGACCCAGCTCCCATCGACGGGCAGCCCGTGCTGCCGTACGGCGGCCAGAAAGGCCTCTCTGCGAGGCCCGGGCGCGTCGATCCGGTCGCCGTCGAGCATGCCGATCCTGCGGTGCCCCGCCCGCACCAGATGGGCGATGCCCTGTGCGACACCGGCGGCGGCGTCGATGCCGACGGCTCCGAACCGGGTCTGGCTCGGCCCGCGTTCGAGCACCACGGTCGGTACGCCGCCGAGGTGTTGGGCAAGCACGTCGTCCGGGTTCTTGAAGTAGCCGACCACCGCGTCCGCCTGGTGGGAGAACTTGTCGAGGGCCTGGAGCTCACGGTTCTCGTCGGTGCGCGAGTCCCACACCACGACCTGCCAGCCGCGCTCCTCGGCCGCCTCCAGCACACCGGCGGCCACCTCGGGAAAGAACGGGTTCATCAGATCCGGCAGCACCAGCCCCGCCGTCACCGCGCCCTTGCGGACGAGCCCCCGCGCGAACCGGCTCGGCCGGTAGTCCAGCAGGCGCGCCACTTCCAGAACGCGCTCCTTGGTGGCGGGATCGATCTCACCCTTGTCGTTCACCGCCCGGGACACCGTCTGCCGGGACACCCCGGCCAGTTGGGCGACGTCGTGGATCGTGGCCCGCCGCCGGATCCCGTCGGCGCGCGGGGCCTGGCCGGCACGCGGCTCGCGCTCCTGGTCATCCGCGTTGTCCGCCCACACGCTGTGCACTGTAGCCGGGGTGGGCGCATCCCTGGCAAGGAAGTCACCGCTCCGCCGACCGGTCGTGGCCTTGAGGATCACGCTTTCGTCCTGTGGCCCGACAGTTGGGGGTACAGATGCGCGCAAGGGTGGCCGATCAGTGGCCTGGTCGTCGTAGGCCTGTTGGCGGGAGTCGTCGTCACCAGCGTCGTAACCGCCAAGGCGCTGCGCGGAGTTCGCGGCCCCGACGCGATGGTCGGAAACCTGCCGGCCGCGTCCTGGCCGATCGGCGTCGGCGCACTGTTCCTGATCATCACCGCGCTCAGCGCGTCACTCGACGAGCAGAAGGTCCACACGCTCATGTGGCCCACCGCGTCCGGACTCGTCGTGGGCCTCCTCTACCTCGCCGGGGGCACCGTCTACCGCGACCGCCTCCAGTACCTGCTCGGCACCTGGCTCGCCCTCACCTCCTCCGCCGCGCTCTTCCTCCATGGCGCACCCCTGTACTGGGTGCTCGCCCTCGCGGGCGGCGGCAGCTACCTCGTCGCGGCCGCCCTGGAACCCCGCCGCCACGCCAAGGCCCTGCTCGCCAGGGCGAGTTGACGCGCAGACCCGAGTGCTGGAGCGGCGGCCACCGACACGACGTCGATGGCCGCCGCTCCACGTCGTACTAGTGGCCGTGCCCGGCCTTCTTCACCTTGCGGGACACCGTGAACCGGTCGACCTCGGCACCGGTCGCGGCCAGCGCCCGCACGGTGAGGGTCGTCGTACGGCCCGGTGCGGCAGGCGCCACGTCGACGCGGATGAACGAGTAGCCGGTGTAGCGGACCCGGGACCAGTCGACGTTCTCGGTGACCTGGCCGTCCTTGCCCGTCCAGTACGTCGGCACCGAATCGATCGCGTCCTCGTGCCACTCGTAGCTGTCGGCGACCGGGAAGCTGTAAACGCTCTCGCCACCCGCGCCCGCCGTCACGTAGACGACGCCACCACGGGTCGGCTCATGGGTGCCGCCGATGGGCAGGGTGCGTACGGCCTTGTCCTGGACGACCGGGTCGGTGCGCTCGTAGACGTGGTTGTGGCCGTTGACCACCAGGTCCACCTGGTGCTTCTCGTACAGCGGCACCCACTGCTCGCGCACCCCGCCCTCGGAGGCGTGCGAGCTGGTGGTCGAGAAGGCGCAGTGGTGGTGGAAGACGACGATGAAGTCGATGTCGGTACGGGCCCGGAGTTCGGTGAGCCGCTTGTCGAGCCAGGCGGTCTGCTTGCCGCCGGTGTAGCCCTTGTTGGCGGGGATCTCGTACGACACGTCGTTCGCGTCGACCGACACCACGCCCACGTTGCCGTGGACGAAGGAGTAGACGCCCGGAGCTGACGCGGCGTCAAAACCGTTGGTGGGCAGGGTGAACCGGGCCTCGTTGCCGCCGTAGCCGTTGGGGGAGTACCAGGACTCCATGTCGTGGTTGCCGAACGCGACCATCCAGGGCACCCGGCTGGAGAGCGGTTCGATCTGCGCGAGGAACGAATCCCATTGGCGGGCGTCGTAGTTGCTCGCGTCGCCGGGCAGCCCGTGCCCGGTCTCCTCCGCGTAGCAGATGTCGCCCGCGTGCAGATGGAACGCCGGATTCTGCGCCTGGACAAGGGCGTTGAGGCCGATCGAGGTGTAACTCGGGTTCTGGTCACCGAAGGCGGTGAACCTGAACGGCCGGGTGCTGTGCGTGCGGGGCGCGGTCCTGAAGGAGTAAATGGTGTGCGCGGCGCCCGCGTCGGCGGGGTCGAAGCCGTCGTGGCCGACACCGTAGTAGTAGGTGGTGTCCGGGCTCAGGTTGTCCAGCGCCGCGTGCACGTAGTACTGGTCGATGTCCGCGCTCTTGCCGATCCCGGTCGGCGTGAACAGGTCGCGTACCTCCGCCGGTATGCGGTGGCTCAGGTCGAGGGGGCTGCGGCCGATCCGGAGGAAGGGTTTCTTCACCGGGAGCGGCACCTGCCACGACACGCGCATCTGCGTCCGCGGATCGGCGCCGTAGGCGAGGTGCCGGCCGAACGGCGCGACCAGCGAACCGTGCACGGTGGACGTGACGGAGCCCGTCACCAGCGTGGGTGTCGCAGCCGCCGCGGCACCGGCGGTGCCGCCCGCGAGGGCGACCCCGGTCGCGGCGACCGCGCCACCGCGCAGCAGACCGCGGCGGGAGAAGGCGCGGCGGAGGTATTCGTGTTGCTCGGGCATGCTCAGGGTGTCCGCGAGCCGGTCGGGAAGGCCCATGCGAGGAGTGTTCATGGGCGCGACGCTGGCAGCGCCGGTTGAACGACCGATTGCGGCCTGCCCATGAGATGGCCATATCCCGCCCATTGCCTGGCTCGTTTCCTATGTCTCGGATGTCCCGGGCGGCTGCGTGAAATGGCGGGCACCGGCCAGTACGAGCACCGCCAGCGCGGCCGGCAGCGCGTACGCGAGCCGGAACTCGCCGGTGGAACCGAGGAGTCCGCTCACCGCACCGCCGGTGACGACGCCCGCGTAGTTGAAGAGGTTCAGCCGGGCCAGCACCGTCTCCGCGGCGCCGGGCCGCAGCCGCGCGGCGGAGGCCAGACACAGCGGCGCCAGCACCGACGCCCCCAGGCCCACAACTCCCGCCGCCAACACGGCGATCGGCCAGCTCGGAGCCGTAGCCACCCCCGCCAGGCCGCCCGCCACCACCAGGGCGGCCGTGCGTACGACGGCGACGGTACCGACCCGCTGCACCAGCCGGTCCACGGTCGCCCGCCCGACGACCGTGCCGGCCTGGTACGCCGCGTACGCGAACGGCGCCACCGTGAGCGACGCGTCGAGGGTCTGCCGCAGATACACCGACGACCACGCGGACACGGTCGAGTCCACGACGTAGACGATGAGAAGGACCAGCCCGAAGGGAAGGATCCGCAGCCACAGACCGCGCTCCAACGGCGGCTGACCGTACGGCACTTGGGTGGTGGGAAGGGTGTGCGTGCGCAGGCAGACGGCGACCACCAGCAGCACGCCCGCCTGCACGGCCAGGCTCTCGCCCACCGGCCGGTCCAAACGGGCCGCCCCCGCGGTGAGCAGCGCCGCGAGCACGCCGCCCACGCTCCACGCCGTGTAGAACGACCCGAAGACGCTACGGCCGTAGGCGCGTTCGATCGCGGCGCCCCGGGTGTTGATCCCGACGTCGAGGGCGCCGGCCGCGAGGCCGAAGAGGACGTACGCGCAGATGACGGTCGCCGTGCCGGGCGCCCAGCCGACCAGTGTCAGGGCGACGGCGATGGTGACCAGCGCCCCGCGCATCGTGGCGACGGGACCGGCGACGCGGACCGCGGCCAGTCCCAGGAAGCTGCCGGCCCCCGCCGTCAGGGCCACCCCGACCAGCGTGGCGGTGGTCAGGAGCGGGGACAGCCGCAGGTGTTCGGTGACGGCGGGGACGGTCGTGTACACGGCGGCGACGGACATGCCCTGCGCGGCGAACGCGAGGGTCGTCGCCCTTCGGGCACCGGCCCGGTCGGCGGGGCGCCCGACACGGGCCCGGCCCGGAGTACTGACTGACATGCACAGACCGTAATCAGCCGTGGCGGGGCGAACGCAGGACGCCGGGGGCCGTTGAGGGGACTTCGGCGGCCAGCCCGTACGACCGCTGCCGTCCGGATGCTTACGGTGGTGGCCCACGAGGAGGTGAGTGCGATGTTCCCTGCCCCCGCCCCGGCGGACCCGCCCGGGACCAGCCGCAGCACGTCGGCGACGATCCAGCCGAACATCCTGCGCTATCTCGTCGTCGTCGCCGAAGCACGCGGTGTCGATCTACGGCCGCTGCTGAGCGAGGTCGGCCTGGACGAGACGCTCATGCGCTCGGCCGCGCTGCGGGTGTCGTACCGGCAGGGCAGCGCGGTGATCCGGCGCGCGGTGGAACTCACCGGGGACGAGCGGCTCGGCCTCAGGGTCGGCGCGGCCCAGCACCTCACCGCGTGGGGCCTGCTCGGCTTCGCGCTACTCGCCGACGACACACTCCGGCACGCCATCGAGACCGGCGTGAAGTACCAGAACCTGTCCGGCGCGATGACCGTGTGGTCGACCCTCGTGGACGAGCACGGCGCCTTCGTCCTGCGCGCCGACCTCCCCGACCCCGCCGTCGACCCGAGCGTGGCGTCCTTCCTGATCGAGGAGGGCTTCGCCTCCGTGATCACCCTCTCCCGGCTCGCCGTCGGCCCGGACTTCACCCCGCGCGTGGTCGAGTTCTCCTCGCCACCACCCCGCCAACGCGAGCTCTACGGCGCCCTGTTCGGCTGCCCCGTCCGCTTCCGTGCCCCGGCCGACCGCATCGTCATCGACCCCGCGTGGGCCCGCGCCCGGATGCCAGGGCGCGACCCGGTGACGTACGCCTCGACCCTGGAGACCCTCGACGCCCAACTCGCCTCCCGCACCGACCAACAGGACCTCCTCGAAGTGCTGGAGGTGTCCGTCGCGCAGAGCCTCCCGGTGATCCCGTCCTTCGGCGAGCAGGCCCGACGGCACGCGACGAGCGAACGGACGCTGCGCCGCAGACTCGCCGACTGCGGCACGACGTACGAGGCACTGGCCGAGGGCGTACGCCGAGAACGCGTCGAACAGCTGCTGCTGCGCCCGGAGTTGACGCTGCGTGAGATCGCCCGCCGCGCGGGATTCTCCGACGAACGGGTCCTGCGCCGCGCGGTACGCCGCTGGCACGGCACCTCCCCGGTGCAGTTGCGGGAGCAGTTGCTCCGGGCGGCGGCACACCGCGAGTGACCCCGTCAGGCGGTGGTCAACGGGTGCGGATCCAGACCGTCTTCTCCCGGGTCCACTGGTCGAAGGCGTTCGTCGACTTCTCCGCGCCGCCGAACCCGGACTGCTTCCAGCCGCCGAAGGGGGTGGTGATGTCCCCCTCGCTGTACGCGTTCACGGAGACCACGCCCGCCTCGATGCCCCGGGCCAGCCGCAGCGCGGTGTCGAGATCGCGGGTCCAGACGGAGGCGGCGAGCCCGTACTCGGTGGCGTTGGCCATCCGTACCGCCTCGTCCGCCGAGCCGAAGGTCTCGACGGTGACCACGGGACCGAACAACTCCCTTGTGAGTACGGCGCTTTCGGCGGGGACTCGGGTGATCACGGTGGGCGGGTAGTAGGCACCGCGCGCGGGCAGCCCGTGGGGGAGTCCCGCGGTGTGGATCTGGGCGCCGGCCGCCCGGGCGGCGTCCACGGCATCGGCGACCCGGTCGAAGGCGGCGCGATTGATGAGCGGCCCCTGCTGGGTGCGCGGGTCTGCCGGATCACCGATGACGAGTTCCCTCGCGGCGGCCACGAACCGCTCCACGACCTCCTCGGCGATGTCGCGGTGCACCAACACCCTTGAACCGGCGGTGCAGTTCTGCCCCATCGTCAGGAACGCGGCCTCGATCATGTCGCCGATGAGCTCGTCGCCGTAGGAGAGCGCGTCGGGCATCAGTACCTGGGGGCTCTTGCCGCCCATCTCCAGGGAGACGCGCTTGAAGTTGGTGTCGGCGGCGGCCTTGAGGATGTGGCGGCCGGTGGTGGTGGAGCCGGTGAAGGAGAGGGCCTGGACAAGGGGATCGCGGGCGAGGGCCGCGCCGGCCTCGTCGCCGTAGCCGGGGACGACCGTGAGCACGTTGTCGGGCAGGCCGGCCTCGATGGCGAGTGCGGCCAGGTGCAGGGCCGAACGCGGGGTCGCCTCAGCCGGTTTGAGCAGGAGGGAGTTGCCTGCGGCGAGAGCGGGGCCGACCTTCCAACTGGCCATCGCCAGGGGGTAGTTCCAGGGGAGGATCGCCGCGCCGACGCCGACCGGTTCGCGGGTGATGAGGCCCAGGCCGTCGGGTCCGCCCGGTGCGACCCGGCCGAAGATCTTGTCCGCCGCCTCGGCGAACCAGCGGATCGACTCGATCGCGCCCGGCACGTCCCCCGTACGGCACTCCGTGATCGGCTTGCCCGCGTCCTCGCTGTCCAGTCGGGCGAGGGTCTCGGCGTCGCGTTGCATCAGGTCGGCCAGGCGCAGCAGGACGGCGGCACGTTCACGGACGGGTCGGCGTGACCAAGTCCCGGTGTCGTAAGCGAGTTGGGCCTGTTCGGCGGCCTTGGTGACGTCGTCGGCGCTCGCTGCGGGGAGGGTGGTGATCGGTTCGCCGGTGGCGGGGTTGGTGATGCGCAGCGTGTCGTTCCTGGTCATGCTTCCTCCACCAACTCCCAGCGCCCGTCGGTCTGTCGGGCCAGTCCGCGGCGGCGGAGCTCCTCCAGATAGCGGGCCATGCCGCGGTCTCCGCGCTTGCGGAACAGGGGGAAGACCCTGGGCAGGAGGTTCGGTGCGAGCATCGCGAAACGCACGAGTCGGGACTCGCCGGACCGGGGGTAGGCCTCCAGGCGTGGCCGGTCCAGCAGGCTCACCACGGCCGTGACGACGTTCGCGGGCTGTTGCGGTGGCTCCTGGAACTGCATGGAGTTGCCGCCGTCCACCGCCTCCTGGCGCAGCATCCGGGTGTCGGTCGCAGAGGGCAGCACCGACCCGGCCAGGATGCCCTTGCTGCGCAGGTCGAGGCCGATGGCGAGCATCGCGCCGCGCAGCCCGAACTTGGACGCCGTGTAGATCGGGGTCTCGCCCAGCGGGAAGATCCCGCCGAGGGAGACCGTGGTGACCACCCGGGCGTCCCGGGATGCCTTCAGCAGGGGGATCGCGATCCGCGTCGCGACCAGCGGGGAGGTCAGGTTGAGGGAGATCTCCCGCTCGATGCTCTCGACGCTGCGCATGTCGAAGCGCTCCGCGCTGGTCATGCCGACGTTGTTCACCAGCACGTCGATACGGCCGTAGTCATCGGCGATCTGCTCGAACAGCCGCTCCACGTCGGCGCGTTGCAGCAGATCGCAGCCGATGCCGGTGTGGCCGAGGCCGGGTAGCCCGGCGGCCACCTTCTCCGCGCGGACCTCGTCGATGTCGACGACGACACAGCGTGCGCCACGAGCGGCGAAGCGGTGGCACAGGGCGCTGCCGATGCCGCCCGCGCCACCGGTGACCAGCATGACCTTGTCGGTGAAGTCGAACCTCCTGCTCACGCCGTCGCCTCCACACGGTGAGTGGCGGACCGCACCGGCGGAGCCTGGCCCTCGGTGCGCCAGCCCATCTGGCGGGCGACCTTGCCGAGGTACTTCACGAACGCCCCGCTGTCGACGTAACCGGTGTGACGCGGCGAGGCGACGAACTTCAGCCCGCCGGACAGGTCGGGTCGGTCGGCACGGATCATCTGGGTGAACCGCTCGGCGTTGGTCAGACCGTGACGCGTGTCGTTCAGATACCCGGCGATCAACTGCGCCTGGCTGTCGAAGAGTTGGTAGGCGCCGGAGTTGGTCTCCACGAACCCGATCCCGAACAGGCCCTGGTGCTCGCGCGAGAACGACGACAGATACAGGTCGGGATGCTGCTCGTGGCCGAAGTACCGCTGGGCGACCGGGACTTTGTGGACGTAGCCCGTCGCCAACAGGATGAGATCGAAGTCGTCGCGCGTGCCGTCCGTGAAGTGCACGGTGCTGCCCTCGGCGCGGGCTATCCCGGGCCTGGCGGTGATGTCGCCGTGCCGGAGGTGGTGGATCAGCATCGAGTTGATGGCCGGGTGGGTCTCGAAGAGCTTGTGGTCCGGCTTCTGGAGGCCCAGGCGGGTCGGATCGCCGTTGACGATCCGCAGCAGGCCGCCGAAGACGCGCTGTGCCAGCCACATCGGCAGATGCGGACCGCTGTTGGCGATGGTGTCCACCGGGTGCCCGAACAGATGCTTGGGGATGAACCAGTACCCGCGCCGCATGCTGATCACCGCGTGGTCCGCCGTCCGGGCCGCGTCGCACGCGATGTCGCAGCCGGAGTTCCCCGCACCCACGACCAGCACCCGCTTGCCCCGGAGTTCCTCCGCGCTGCGATAACCGGCGGTGTGCCGGACCTCACCGCTGAACTGCCCCGGAATCTCAGGGCTGTTGGGGTGCCACTGCGAGCCCGTGCACACCACGACCTGCCCGTGCAGGCTCTCCCGCCCGTCGGTCCGGACGACCGTCCAGGTGCCGTCCGCGTTCTTCTCGACGCTCTCCACCCCGACGCCGAACTCGATCCGGTCCGTCAGTCCGTAGGCGTCGGCGAAGGACCGCAGATACGACAGGATCTGCCGGTGCGGCGGATAGTCAGCGAAGTGGTCCGGCATCGGGAAACCGCCGAAGCCCGACAGGGTCCGGCTGGAGATGAAGTGGGCCGACTCGTACATCGGCCCGCCCGGGTTCTCGATGTCCCAGATACCGCCGAGCCCGGTGTGCCGTTCCAGATGTGTGTACGGCAGCTTCCGCTCGGCGAGGGCCCTGGCGACGGCCAGCCCGGCAGGCCCTGCCCCGATCACACACGTGTCCAACTGGCTGTCTTCCTTCACGAGCCTGCCTCCTCGGTCGTCCCGTTCGACGGGTGGTGGAGGAAACGTATGCACTCGCTGAGCCGCGCGAACTGACCCGCGCGGCCAGGGACCGGACCTCAGCGGCCGTGCCGCGGTCACGGCCGGCAAGCTGGGCGAATCCCGACCTGTATCGGAGCGAATCCCGACTTGTTCGGACGACTTGTTCGTGAGACTAAGTCGGTATGATGGGGTCATGGCTCACGTCTCCGCGGCCGAGCGCCGCCCCCAGCTCATCAAAGCGGCCATCGACTTCATGACGAGGGAGGGGGTCGCCGCCGGCAGCACGCGTGCCATCGCCGCCGAGCTGGGGGTCGCCCAGGCCACGGTGCACTACACCTTCGGTACGAAGGAAGGGCTGTACTTCGCGGTCATGGAGCAGCTCACGGAGGATCTGGTGGCCCAGGTCGAGCGGGCGGCGCCGGCCGACGGAGGGTTCGAGGAGACGGCGAGCGCGTTGGTGGCCGCGCTGTGGCGGACGGTGCGTGAGCAGCCCGAAAGCCATCAACTCCTCACGGAACTGACCATGTTCGCGCTCCGCTCGCCCGCGCTGAGCGAGGCTCTCGAAGCCCACTACCGGGGGGTGACCGAGGTGACCGCGAAGCTGATCACCGAGGCGGCCGAACGCACCGGCCAACCCCTCGCGCAGCCCGTCGACGCGATCGCGCGGTTCTTCCTCGCGGGGTTCGACGGGCTCATGCTGCAACACCTCGCGCTGCCCGACGAGGCGGCCGAGCGCATCTGCCTCCAGGCCTTCGTGGCCGCCGTGGTGGCGATGGCGGGCGGGCGGCTGGAGCTGCTGCCCGTGCCGCTGGGCTGACGCGGCGAAGGGCGCCCTCGTACGGTACGAGGGCGCCCTTCGCGTGTGGTCGGTCAGCGGTGCGCGCCGACGGTCTCGGAGCGGATCAGGGTGTTCAGGCCGGCCATCGAGGTGCGCATGTTGGCGCGCATGCCCGGTCGCTGTATCCGGTCGAGCAGCAGCCCGAGGGGGCCGAGCCCGATCACGTACTCCACCCGGTAGGTCATCCGCGTGGCCTCCTTCCCGTCGGCGCTTCGAGTCGGCTCGAACTCGAAGATGCTGGTCACGTCCTTGAGCGGGGCGAACCCGACCCCGGTGTCGACGCGGCGCCTCAGGGGATCGATCTCCATCACCGTCCACACCGAATTCGTGCGCAGCGGGCCGAGGGTGCGGTTGCGTTCGGCGTACGTCCTGCCCAGGGTGGCGAGGCCGTGGTGGTCGGTGACCTCGATGGCACCGGCGACCCACTCGGCGTACCGGTCGGTGCGGGAGACGACCTCCCAGACGCGCTCTACGGGAGCGTTGACGACGGCCTGTTCGGTGACGTGGAACTTGGTCATGAGGGGTTCTCCTTCTTCCGGGTTCGTACTTCGAGGGCTTCTGGGCCGGTACTTCTGGTCTCGTACCTGTGGTCTCGTTCAGCTCTGGTGCAGGAGTTCGGCGGCGGTGTGCCGGCCGGAGCGGACCGCGCCGTCCATGAAGCCGTTCCAGTACGGGGAGAACTCGGACCCCGCCCAGTGCACGCGCCCGAACGCCCGGCCCAGCCACTCCCCGTACTCGGTGAGCACTCCGGGGGCGGCGACGGACGTGGGGCCGCCCTGCGTCCACTGCTCGGCGGTCCAGTCCTGCTCGACGTAGTCGGCGGTGTCGTAGGCCCGTTCCCCGACGACCTGGGCGAAGGAGCGCAGCACCGCGCCGCGCCGCTCGCCCGCCGGGCGGTGGGCCCACTTGCGCCACTCCTTGCCGCCGAGGAATCCCATGAGCACGCCCGGTCCGCCGTCGGGCGGGGAGTTGTCGAACATCTCGCGGATCGGTGAACCGCCCCGCAGCAGCCCCATGCCGGACAGGCCCTCGGCCCGCCAGAACGGGGTGTCGTAGACGGCCACGCACTTCATGAGCGTGCCGAACGGCAGCCGCTGGAACAGCTGGTCCTGCTGCGGTGGCAGCAGCGGGTCCCAGACGATGCGCGAGGCGAGAAGCGGCGGTACGGCGACGATCACCCGGTCGGCCCGCCAGTCACCGGCGTCGGAGACCACCGTGACTCCGTCGGCGTCCTGGCTGATCCGCCGCACCGGGGCCAACAGGTGGACGCGGCCGTCGAGTTCCTCGGCCAGCCGGGTCGCGACCAGCTGCGAGCCGCCGACGAACCGGCTGTCCTGCGCACCGCCGGAAGTGCCGGTGCCGCGCTCCATGGTGCCCGGGTGGAGCTCGTCGCCGAACGTCGAGACGTACCAGAGGCTGAACAGCGCCGACGCGTCGCGCGCCTCCCCGCCGTACGCGGAGTTGAGGAAGATGTTGATCAAGTCGACGGCGTCACCGGTGAGTTCGGCCTTGCGCAACCAGGTCTCGTACGTCATTCCGTCCAGGTCGCGGGCGTTGGGCGCCCGCCACGGAGCCGCCGGGGGCACCTTGCCCGCGGCCTGGCCGATGCGGGCCAGGGCGATGCCCATGTCGGGGAGGGCGAGGAGGTCCGGGGGAGTGTGCCCCGCGAACCGCCTGGCCCTGCCGTCGCGGACGTAGACCCGCTCTCCGGACACGGCGGTCTCGTACGTGGCCACGCCGACCTCCTTGGCCAGCGCCAGGATGTGGTCCTGGGTGGGGCCCACGAACTGCCCGCCGATCTCGGTGACTTGACCGTCGCCGAGGTCGTGGTTGAGCAGCCGCCCGCCGACCCGGTCGCGGGCCTCCAGGACGGCCACGGACCTGCCCGCGGCGACGAGTTCGCGGGCTGCGGTGAGTCCGGCCAGTCCGGCGCCGATCACGACGACGTCGGTCCGTGTGCTGTGCGTACGGGGCATGGTCACTCCTTGGCTCACGGCGGTGAAGGTGAAGGGGATGCCGAACAACTTACATGCGACATTGTCGGTCGACAAGGTCGAATGTTTTTGTCACTTGAACCTGCGACCTGAGCTGGGCTTATGTCGGATGAGGCGTGCGTCACGATTGAATGACTCTGTCGACCGACTTGAGCAGGTGATAAAGTCCGGCTCGTCGATCGACATCCCCCCTTCCTCCGCCCCCTTCCAGGGAGTTAGTCATGGCTGTCCTCCTTCACCGGCTGGGCCACAGCGCCTACCGGCACCGCAAACTCGTCCTGGGTATATGGCTCTTCGTGCTGGCCGCGTTCATCACGTGCGTCGGCGTTTTCGGCGGCAAGCTCGACGACCGCTTTTCGGTGCCGGGCACCGAGTCGCAGCGGGCGTTGGACAGCCTGAGCAAGACCCTTCCGGAGGCGGCGGGCGCGAGCGCCCAGATCGTCTTCACGGCGCCCGAGGGGCACCGGATCACCGAATCCCCGTATGCGGCCGTCATCGCTCGGACCGTGGCGGAGACCGAGCGGGCACCCCAGGTCAGCGCGGTCGTCGCCCCGAGCGCCTCCGGTGCCGTCTCCGCCGACCGGACGACGGCGATCGTCCAGGTCCAGTACCGCGTGCAGACCGCGGAGGTCGGGACCTCGTCCGTGGACGCGATCAAGAGCGCGGCCCACGCGGCGGAGCGGGACGGGCTGCGGACCTCGGTGGGCGGTTCCGTCTTCAACAGCAAGGGAGTTCACATCGGGCCGTCGGAGATCATCGGCGTGGCCGTGGCGCTGCTCGTGCTCGTCGTCACGTTCGGTTCGCTGCTCGCCGCCGGCATGGCACTGTTGCCCGCGCTGATCGGTGTCGCGGCCGGGCTCAGCGGACTGCTCGCCCTCGCGCCCGCGGTCAGCATCTCCTCAACGGCCGTCACGCTCGCCCTGATGCTGGGGCTGGCCGTCGGCATCGACTACGTCCTGTTCATCCTCTCCCGCCACCGACAGCAACTCGCCCGCGGCACCGACCCGAAGGAATCCGTCGCGCTGGCCGTCGGCACGGCCGGCAGTGCCGTGGTCTTCGCCGGTGCGACCGTGATCATCGCGCTCGCCGCGCTGAGCGTCATCGGCATCCCGTTCCTGACCACGATGGGTCTCGGAGCGGCCGGAGCCGTCCTCATCGCGGTGCTGGCCGCGATCACCCTCGTCCCCGCCGTCGCGGGATTCGCCGGTACGCGACTCGCCCCCAAGCCCGGCAGCCGCGCCGCCCGGCGGGCCGCCGAGGCGGAAGGAGCCACCGACGTCGAGGGAACCACCGGCCGCGCCACCCTCGGCACCCGCTGGACGAAGTGGGTCATCGCAAAGCCGCTGCTGACCGTGCTGGCCGTCACCGGCATCCTGGTCACCCTCATGCTGCC
Source organism: Streptomyces prunicolor (assembly GCF_045162825.1). Taxonomy (NCBI): domain Bacteria; kingdom Bacillati; phylum Actinomycetota; class Actinomycetes; order Kitasatosporales; family Streptomycetaceae; genus Streptomyces; species Streptomyces prunicolor. The sequence goes on from NZ_CP108676.1 coordinate 9,938,275, forward strand.
CGCCGCCGACCTGCGCCTGGCCCTCCCGGACAACGGCTCCGCCCCGCACGCCTCCACCCAGCGCACCGCCTACGACACGATCAGCGCGAAGTTCGGCCCCGGCTTCAACGGCCCGCTGCTCGTCCTGGCCGAGACCAACGACCGTACGGCCGCCGCGAGTTCACAGGTCGGCGCCCAAGTGGCCGCGAAACTGCGGACCTTGAAGAACGTCAAGGCCGTCCTGCCGCCCGAGCCCACCAGCGACCCGGCACAGAGCGTCGTCACGGTGCTGCCCAACTCCGGTCCCGACAGCGTCCGTACCGACCGGCTCGTCCGTGACATCCGCTCGGCCGCGTCCGACCTCCGGGCCACCACCGGTGCCTCGATCGCGGTCACCGGCACCACCGCCGTCAACATCGACGTGTCCAACCGGCTCAGCGACTCCCTGCTGCCCTTCGTCGCCATCGTCGTGGGCCTGAGCCTGCTCCTGCTGATGATGGTCTTCCGGTCGCTGGTCATCCCCGTCAAGGCCGCCGTCGGCTTCCTGCTCTCGGTGGGCGCCTCGCTCGGCCTGGTCGTGGCCGTCTTCCAGTGGGGCTGGCTGGCCGACGTCCTCGGGGTGCCGCACAGCGGGCCCGTCGTCAGCTTCCTGCCGATCATCCTGATCGGCGTGCTGTTCGGACTGGCCATGGACTACGAGGTGTTCCTGGTGTCCGGGATGCGTGAGGAGTGGGCCCACACCGGCCGGGCCCGCCAGTCGGTCGTCGACGGCGCGCGGCACAGCGTGCGGGTCGTCACCGCCGCCGCGCTCATCATGTTCACCGTCTTCGCCGGGTTCTTCCCGCTGGACGACTCCCTCATCAAGCCCATCGCGTTCGCCCTGGCGGTCGGCGTGGCCATCGACGCCTTCGCCGTCCGCATGACGCTCGTACCGGCGGTACTTGCTCTCGCGGGGCGGGGTGCCTGGTGGTTGCCGGCCTGGCTGGACCGGCTGCTGCCCGACCTGGACGTCGAGGGGAGCAGCCTCCAGAAGGTCGTACCGGCGGACAGCGACGAACCCGAACCCGTAGGTGCGGGTGGGGTGCGTGGGAACTCCGGGGAGTGATGGGCCGTTACCCAAATACCGGGCCTTGGGGCGGAGTTGAAGAAGATTTCACCCGAGCCCCGGGGTCCGATCCCCAGGGCTCGCCCGAGTCACCGGGTCCGCCCAACCACCCTTCCAACAGCCCCCGTTCACCCCCACTCGTCCCCGGAGGCCCGAACGATGACCCGGATCCACCCCCACGCACACCCCCACCCCACCCGGCGCGCCCTCCTCGGCGGAGCCGCCCTGACCGCCCTCGCCATGACGACCGGCACCGGCACGGCGAGCGCCAACTCATCGACCACCCCGGCCGGTTGGCCCACGGAGTTCTCCCTGCCCAACGGCTTCCTCCCCGAGGGCATAGCCATCGGCAGCAGGCCTTACGCCTACCTGGGCTCCCGTGCCAACGGCGCCATCCACCGCACCGACCTGCGCACCGGCGAGGGCGAGATCCTGACCGAGGGCGCCACCGGCCTGGTGTCGGTCGGGCTGAAGCTGGACCACGACGGCCTGTTGTACGTCGCCGGCAGCACCGGGGTCGCGAGAGTCGTCGACTCCCGTACCGGTGACGTGCTGACGACCTATCAACTCACCGCCTCCACCGGCCACTTCATCAACGACGTCACGCTCCTCGGCGACCGCGCCTGGTTCACCGACTCGCTCGACGCGGTGCTCTACGGCGTACCGCGCGGCCGTACGGGCGAGGTCACCGCCCTCCCGCTCACCGGTGACTGGGTGCAGACGCCCGGCGTGAACAACGCGAACGGGATCGTCGGCACCCCGGACGGGCACGGCCTGATCGTCGTCAGCAGCACACCCGGCAAGCTCTACCAGGTGTCCCTGAAGACCGGCCACGCTACGGAGATCGCCCTGAGCGGCGCGTCGGACGTGGTCAACGGGGACGGGTTGTTCCGGATCGGCCGGACCCTGTACGTCGTCCAGAACCGGCTGAACCGGATCAGCGTGTTCGACCTCGACGTCAGGGCCACCACCGCGACCCTGCGCCGTACGATCACCGACCCGCGCTTCGACGTCCCGACGACCGCCGCCCGCTTCGGCAACCGGCTCTATCTCGTCAACGCCCGCTTCACCAGCCCGCAGACGCCGGACACGACGTTCACCGCTGTCGCCGTATCGATCTGAGGTGCAGCGGGCGGGGCCCCGAAGACGCGCAACGGGGCCCCGCCCGTGGGTCGTTCGTGCCTCAGCGGTTCGGCGCCGAGTCAACCGCCGCTACGACACGTGCCGTTGGCGACCCAGCGGCGGCGGCAGCGGTGTTCGCACCGGCCACCGGAGCCGACGTATCCCCGGACTTCTGTCGCGGGCGGCGCAGCAACAGCACGCACACCAGCGCGGCGAGGAGAGTCAGCGCCCCGGCCACCACCAGGCACAGCCGCATGCCGTCGAGGAAGGAGTCGCCCAGTGCGCCCAGGGCGCGGCCGGTGTCCGCGCCGAGGTTCATGCGGGCGACGGCGCCCAGGCCGCCCGCGTCGGCGGTGGAGACGATGCTGCGCTGGGTCGCGCCCGTCACCCCGGCGTCGGTGAGGTGGCCGGGCAGCGTGTCGAGTGCCTTGGTGGTGAGCAGGGCGCCCAGGACCGCCGGGCCGAGCGCGCCGCCGACCTGCCGGAACGCGTTGTTGCCGGCCGCCGCCATCCCGGCCTGCTGATACGGCACGGAGGCCACGGCGGTCGCGGTCATCGGCGTCATGACGGTCCCGATGCCCAGGCCCAGCAGCGCCAGCCGCCAGGCGATGGACGCGAAGGAAGTGTCGGCGTCGACGCCGGTCAGCGAGAACAGGGCGGCGGAGATGACCAGCAGACCACCGGTGATCAGGACGCGCGGAGCGACCCGGTGCATCAGTCGCCCGACCGGTATACCGATCACGATGGCCGCCGCGGTGACCATGAGCAGCCGCAACGCCGCCTGGAGCGTGTCGAGTTGCTGCACCAGGCCGAAGTAGAGGCTGAGCAGGAAGAAGAAGCCGATCAGCGCCAGGAAGGTGATCATCGCGACCAGTGTGGTGGCGGTGAACGCCGGGCTGCGGAACAGCGTCAGATCCAGCATCGGGCTCTCGCTGCGCAGCTCGGCGAGCACGAACGCGACCCCGCCGACCACCGCGGTGAACAGCGCCACCATGACCTTGACGTCCGTGAAGGAACCGGCGCCGCCCTCGATCACGCCGTAGACCAGCGCGGTGATGGAGAGGGCGGCGGTGAGCTGGCCGGGCCAGTCAAGCTTGCGGCCGTGCGGGGCCCGGGAGTCGGGCAGCAGGCGGGCGGCGACGCCCAGCGCGATCAGCGGGACGGGGACGGAGATGAGGTAGATCCAGCGCCAGGCGGCGTGGTCGAGGATAACTCCGGCGATCAGCGGGCCGACGGCCAGTGCCGCCATCAACGCGGTCGCCCACAGGCCGATGAACTTGCCGCGCTCCCGGTGGTCCGGCACCGCGTGGCTGATCAGCGCCAGGGTCGTCGGCAACAGGGTCGCCGCGCCGAGACCGGCGAGGGCCTGGCCGATCCACAGCACCTGCACCGAGTGCGCGGACAGGGCCACGGCGGCGCCGGCGGCGGAGAACAACAGGCCCGCCTGGAACACCTTCTTGCGTCCGTGCACATCGCCGAAGACACCGGCGGTGAGGATGAACGCGGCCATGGGCAGCACGAACGCGTCCTGGACCCAGGACAGTTGGGCGGTCGACGCGTGCAGCGCCGACTGGATGGCGGGCAGGCTCACGGCGACCGTGGTCACCGGCAAGTAGGCGACGAAGACGCCGAGACAGGCCATGACGAGGGTGGCCGCCCGCCGCTCGGGCCGCCCGCTCGCCGGGATCGTGACGTTCACGGGGAACTCTCCTTCTCGAATGCGGTGCCCTCGAACTCGAACGGGCACGCGTCTCAGGATCAGCTCCGCCATGGACAATCACCAACGTGAGACCGAGAAGCGACGAGAAACCTCTACCCGGCGCCGTTTCGATGTCACACTTCCTTCATGATGGACGAAGTCGACGGGAAAATCCTCCGCGCGCTGCAGTGTGCGGCGCGCGCCTCGTTCCGGCTGATCGGCGAGGTGGCCGGGGTCTCGGAGCAGACCGCCGCCCGCCGCTTCCACGCCCTGCGCCGCTCCGGGGTGATGCGGGTGGTCGGCCTGGTCGACCCCGCCGTCCACGGCGACGCCCGCTGGCTGGCCCGGATCCGCTGCCGCCCCGACCGGGTCGGCCCGCTCGCCGACGCGCTCGCCCGACGGCCCGACATCGCCTACGCGGGCCTCGCGTCCGGCGGTTCGGAGATCATCTGCGTCATCACCGCGCCGGTGCACGTGGCGAGCGACGACGTCCTGCTGCGCCAACTTCCCAAGTCCGCATCGGTGCTGGACGTGAGCATCGACCTGCTCATCCATCCGTTCGGCGCGTCCGGAGTGAGCGACTGGACGGGCTACGGCGGCCGGCTCACGCCCGAGCAGGTACAACACCTGGTCGGCGACCGGCAGTTGGCGCCCGCCGGGCCACCCGTGCCGCTCACCGCCGAGGACACCCCGCTGCTCGACGCCCTCGCGGAGGACGGCCGCGCCACCCACACCCAACTCGCCGACGCCACCGGCTGGTCCACGGCCCGCGTGGCCCGCCGACTGGACGCCCTGGAGAGTTCGGGGGCGCTCGCCTACGACGTCGAACTGCTCCCCGCACGCCTGGGGTTCGCCCTCAACGCCACCCTGTGGCTGCGCGTCGCCCCGGCCCACCTGGAGCGCGTCGGCGAGGAACTCGCGGTCCACGACGAGGTCGCCTTCGCCGCCGCCATCAGCGGCGACTCCAATGTGATGGCCGTCGTCATCTGCCGCGACACGGAACACCTGTACCGGTACCTGACCACCAAGGTCGCCACCGTCCCGGGCATCGACGGCTACGGCCTGAGCATCCACGTCCACCGCCTGAAGCAGGCGACCTCGCTCATCTCACGCGGGCGACTGGTGCCCCCGGCGTTCGCGTGACGCGGCCGGAACGCAGGGAGCCGGACCACCCGCGGTGGCGGATGATCCGGCTCTCAACTGCCGTGCCGTGCTTGGTACTTCGTCGCTACGGCGGCGGAGCAGTGCTTCGGGTCGGCGCTTCGGGTCAGCGCTTCGTGTAGATGAAGCCGACCTTGTCCAGCTCGTCGCCGGAGCGCCCGTGGAAGCCGGCGATCTGCCATCCGGACGGGGCGGTGCGGGTCACGCAGTCCGAGGTGGTGGTGCCACCGGCCAGGGTGTTGCCCAGGTTGGTGGTGAACTTGGCGTAGAAGATCCGCGTGGTGTCGCTGTACTTGCCCTCGCACAGGTACGCCGACGTCACGTACTCGCCGCTGCCCAGCGTCAGCGAGGACGCGGTGCCGCCGGTCCCGCCGTGGGTGAGGGTGGTGCCGTTGGCGAGGGTGACGCCGACCTGGTCGACGCGGGAGCCGGCACGCAGCGAGATCTTGGTGGCGCGGGCGGCGGCCGGGACGCTGTCGATGTCCTGGTAGTAGTCGCCGTGCGGTCCGCCGAACTGGTCGCTGAGCTGGAAGTCCGCGTTCTGCGACCAGGTGAAACCGACCGTGATCGGGTCGTGGTCGGAGAGCATCAGGCCGTCCGAGGTGAGGAACTTGGCGTGCTCGTTGTTGTACGAGGTCGCGTTCAGCGTGACCAGCTTGCTGCTGCGGTAGAGGACCTTGTCCACGACCTCGCAGGTGTTGGGCACGGTGGCCCCGGTCTGGTCGCACAGGAGGGTGTCGCTGCCCTTGGCCGGTGCCACGCCGCCGCGGATCACCTTGACCCAGGCGTCGGTGAGCCCGTTGGCGGCGCCGAACTCGGCGATGGTGTCGGCGGTGCGGGTGTAGCGGGTGTTCGTGTCACCCATCACCACGACGGCGTTGCCGGCCGAGTGCGTGCCGATGAACGAGGTCAGCTGGTTGAGGTTGTCCGCGCGGGAGGCCTCGTCACCGTCGTTCGTCCCCGCGTTGGTGTGCAGGTTGTAGAAGTCGACGTACACCCCCTCGGACAGCCGCTCCCGCATGAAGGTGAAGCCCTTGGGGGTCAGGCAGTCGCCCGAGTCGACCTGGCAGGAGTTCCAGCCGACCCGCTCGAAGTCGTCGCCGTCCCAGGCGTAGTTGGAGACGGTGTTGAGCCCGCTGCCGATGCCCGCGCCGCCGCTGGTCGCGGTGCGGTAGGGGTGGGTGTCGGTGGAGTACAGGTAGGCGTGGTAGTTGAAGTCCTCCTGCACGTTCACGATGTCGTACGGGGCGATGCGCGTGCCAATCGCCGTGGTGCTCGTGTCGCGCGGCGTCGAGGCGCTGGACAACCACTCCGGCAGCCCGGCGACGTTGTACGTGAGCACGTTGAAGCTGCCCGACGTTGCGGCGGCGGCCGGTGTCGCGGCGGCCACCGTGATCCCGCCCAGGGCCGCGGCTGCGGCCGCCAGACAGGCGAGAAGTCTGCGCATGGGGAAGTGCCTCCTGCGGAGTGACAGAGGGGGAGGGTGTTGCGGCGGTCATGTCAAAATGTAGCGACAAGCGCTTGCTATGACTCCCCTTCGGCCACACCGAATCTGGAATTCCGGGTGGCGCGGAGATGGCCAAGTCCCGTCGCCTGACCGTTTGTTGTCGGTGCGGGGGGATACGGTCCACAGGTATGGCATACGACATGCACATCACCCGGCACGAGGAATGCGGGGAAGACTGCGGGGAGGAATGTCGGGGCGAGCGCGGACCGCCGACAACGGCCGAAGAGCGGGCGGCGGTCCTGACGGCCGACGCCGAACTGTCCATGATCCCGGCACCGTTGAACCGGACCGGACCCGCACGGTGGTCCGCGTTGCTGAACACGCGCCCTGACGAGAGCCGCTTCGGGACGGCGTTGCGCTGGAGCGAGCGCGGGATCAGCGCCAGGAACCCGGTCTCTTCCAACCGCCGTCCCTGACCGCTACGACCGAGCCAAGTGCCGCATCGTCAGCGCCAGTTGCAGCCGCAGTCGCCCCTGCGGAGTGCGTACCGGCCAGCCCAGCAGGGACTCCGCGTGGGTCAACCGGTCCTGGAGCGTGGAGTGGTGGACGTTGATCTCGGTGGCCGCCGCGCGCAGGCTCGTGGTGCCGGCCACGGCGCTCAAAGTGGCCAGCAGCCAGGGCGCGTTGGCCGCCGCCGCTTCCACGTCATGGACGTCGGCCGGCGGTTCGGCACCCGGTACGACCAGTTCGGCGAGGAGGGCGATACCGCCGAGCTCGTCGGCGTGCACGACGCGCGGGCCGGGGTCCTGTGCGGTGCCGTCGGCGGTGAAGCGGAGGGCGGTGCGGGCGGCGGCCCAGGAGCGGGGCAGGTCCAGTACCGGGACGGCGGGGCCGATACCCAGTCGGCCTGCGGGCAACTCGCCGTCCGTGTGCGGTGGTTGAGGACCGGAGCCGTCATGGGCCGCCTGCGGATCACTGTCCGACACAACTCGCGCGCCGGACGTACCGGTGTCCCGGGGCGCGGCGAGGACGCGGGGCCGTCCGTCGAGCGGGGCGAGAACCCGGGCCCGGGTCGCGGGGTCGGTCGCGTCGAGGCCGAGGCGGCGGGCCGCGTGCAGCCGGGCTGCCTCGGGAGCCGTGGCGTCGAGAAGGGTCTCGATCAACTCCGGGTCCTCGGCGGGCACCCGGCCCCGGGTCCGATCGAGCACGAGCCGCACGGCACCGGCCGCCCGCTCCAGGATCACCGCGTCGACGACACTGGGCGGCGCCTGCGCCGTACGCTCCAGCCACAGTGCGGAAGCCCCGCCCGGCGTCAGCGCGGCGGAGGGCCACGCGGGATCCGGCGATTCCTCGCTGTCCCTGCGCGTACCGTCCGCCTCGACCCGCACCCGAACCCGCCGCTCAGCGTCGACCAGCCGCGCGGCACACCCGGCCAGCACCGCCGCCCCACGCACCAGCGCCTCGAGCCCGGCCCGCGACTCGGCGAGCCGATCGAAGTACCCGATGACCCGCACGGCGGCACCGGCGTCCGGATCCAGCGCGGTCAGGCGCCCGGCCAGCTCTTTCATAACCCCATGGTGCGGCATGCCACCGGCGGAGAGGAGGGACGGGACGTGGGTATCTCGCCCGGAGCGTCCCTGGACAGACTGAGGGGCTTCCTCGGTGTGCCGCTCGTGCACGGTGCGTCGGTGTCGCCGCGGTCGTGGGTACGCGCCGCCGGCGGTCTCCGTATTCGGTGTGCCTTGCCGGCGGCGGGGGAGAGGCCGGGACGCGGGCAGTGCGCTCGGGCTGTCTCCGGAGCGGCCGAGGGGCTTCCTCGGTGTGCCGCTCGTGCACGGTGCGTCGGTGTCGCCGCGGTCGTGGGTACGCGCCGCCGGCGGCGGTCTCCGCATTCGGTGTGCCATGTCGGCGGCGGGGGTGACGCCGGGACGCGGGCAGTGCGCTCGGGCTGTCTCCGGAGCGGCCGAGGGGCTTCCTCGGTGTGCCGCTCGTGCACGGTGCGTCGGTGTCGCCGCGGTCGTGGGTACGCGCCGCCGGCGGTCTCCGTATTCGGTGTGCCTTGCCGGCGGCGGGGGAGAGGCCGGGACGCGGGCAGTGCGCTCGGGCTGTCTCCGGAGCGGCCGAGGGGCTTCCCTGGTATGCCGCGCGCGGACGGCATGCCGGTGTCACCGTGGCCGCGCTCTCACCGCGCTCATGGCGAAGCCGGCTCACGTGCGCCGCCCGGCCACGTTGGGGACGCCGCGGCGCACCGGTGCCATCGCGGCCCTGCCCTCACCCCCTCAACCTGCCCCCAACAACCGCCGCAGCCAACTCACATGCGCGGCCCGCGCCGCCTGTGAGACCGTCGCCTGGGGAGCGAAGCCGTCGAAGCCGTGGAAGCCGCCGGGCCAGACGTGGAGTTCGGCGATGCCGCCCGACTGCCAGAGGCGGGACGCGTAGGCGACGACCTCGTCGCGGAAGGTCTCCGCCGAGCCGACGTCGAGGAAGGCCGGGGGCAGGCCGGTCAAGTCCTCCGCGCGGGCCGGTGCGGCGTACGGCGAGACGTCGGGACCGCCGCGGCGGTCGCCGAGGAGGGCGGTCCAGCCGGTCTCGTTGGCGGTGCGGTCCCAGACGCCGACGCCGACCATCTGGTGGGCGGACGGGGTGTCGTTGCGGTCGTCGAGCATCGGGCAGAGCAGGAGCTGGCCGATGGGGCGCGGGCCGCCGCGGTCGCGGGTAAGGAGGGCCAGCGCGGCCGACAGGCCGCCGCCGGCGCTCGCGCCCATGATGACGATCCGCTCGGGATCGCCGCCGATCTCCTTCGCGTGCTCCGCCGTCCACAGCAGACCGGCGTACACGTCCTCGATCGGCGCGGGGTGCGGGTGTTCGGGCGCCAGCCGGTACTCCACCGAGACCACCACCGCGTCCAGCTCCCGCGCGTACTCCAGCGCCCCGGTCACCCCGACCCGCCGGTCGCCGAGCACCATCCCGCCGCCGTGCACGTGATAGATGACGGGCAGCGCGCCCGCCGTCGCCGGTGCGGTCGGACGGCAGATCAGCAGCGTGATGTCGGGTTCGCCTACCGGGCCCGCCACCTCCCTGTCCTCGATGGCGAAGGCTCCGTCGAGCGTGAGATCCATCTGCATCGACTGCGTGATCGCCGGGCCCCGACGGATCTCGTCGATGTCCTCCATCGTCATCCCGGGCGAGATGAACTCCTTGATCAACTCCAGCGCAGCGGCGAGTTCGGGGTCGAACGGGGGCGGGGGCGGGACGGAAGTCATGCGCTTCTCCTGACGCTGGGCGCGGCGGCTCGTACGGCCATGATCCGCGCGTGTACCCCCGATCCGCCCACCGCCGTCCGGCGGAACCTCTCCGCCGTCCGGCGGGTGCCTTGTCAGGACGTGACCTGTTGTTCACCTTCGGGACGTGGAAGGGATCATCCGTGTCAACAACGATGTCAAGATCCCAAATGCACCAGGAGCACCACCCGTGAACATCTCCCTGACCGTCTGGCTGCTGACGATCGCCGCCCTCTGCGCCCTCGTCGGCGCCGACTTCCTCATCGGCCGCAAACCCCACGACGTCTCGCTCAAGGAAGCCGGCGTCTGGACCGTGGTCTGGGTCGTGCTGGCCTGCCTGTTCGGGCTCGGGCTGTTCTTCTACGGCGGGAGCGGGCCGACCGGGGAGTTCTTCGCCGGGTACATCACCGAGAAGTCGCTCAGCGTCGACAACCTCTTCGTCTTCGTGCTGATCATGGGCAAGTTCGCGGTGCCGTCCCAGTACCAGCAACGGGTGCTCATGGTCGGCGTCCTCGTCGCCCTCGTCCTGCGCGCCGGCTTCATCGCGGCCGGCGCGGCGATCATCTCCACGTTCTCCTGGGTGTTCTACCTCTTCGGCGCGTTCCTGATCTGGACCGCCTGGAAGCTCGTCCAGGACGCCCGCAAGGGCCACGAGAACGAGGAGTACGAGGAGAACAAGCTCCTCAAGATCGCCGAACGCCGCTTCGGCGTGGCCGACCGCTACCACGGCACCAAGCTGTTCATCACCGAGAACGGCAAGCGCATCATGACCCCGATGCTGGTCGTGATGCTCGCGATCGGCTCCACCGACGTGCTCTTCGCCCTCGACTCCATCCCCGCGATCTACGGCCTCACCCAGGACCCGTACATCGTCTTCACCGCCAACGCCTTCGCCTTGATGGGCCTGCGCCAGCTGTACTTCCTCATCGGCGGCCTGCTGAAGAAACTCGTCCACCTCAGCTACGGCCTGTCGATCATCCTCGGCTTCATCGGCGTCAAGCTCGTGCTGCATGCCCTGCACGAATCCGGCGTGCACGTCCCGGAGATCTCCATCCCCTTCTCCCTCGGCTTCATCGTGCTGGTCCTGGCGGTGACGACGTTCACCAGCCTGTGGGCCACGCGGGCTGCCGACGAGGATCCCGCCGTCAAGTCGTAGGCGTGGAGCTTGACTTCGAGAGCGCTCGAAGGCCTACGGTCACGAAGGACGGTGAAGGTCTGAAGGTCCGGGTGGGCCGTGAAGTGGACCGTGAAAGGGAGTCGGGCATGCGCGTCGGCGTACACATCAACCGGTTCAACCATTCCGGAGGCCCGACGGCGGTCGGGCCCGAGCTGGCGGCTGTCGGCGCCGCGGCCGAGGCGGCGGGCGTCAGCTGGCTCTCGGTGATGGACCACTACTTCCAGATGGAGTTCAACGGCGGCGCCGAGGACGCCATGCTGGAGGCCTACACGACCCTGGGATATCTCGCAGGCCGCACATCGACGGTCCAACTGGGCGCGCTGGTCACGGGGGTGACGTACCGTCAGCCCGGACTCCTCGCGAAGATCGCCACCACGCTCGACGTCCTGTCCGGCGGCCGGGCCACGCTCGGCATCGGGGCGGCCTGGTACGACCGCGAGCACCACGGCCTCGGTGTGCCGTACCCGCCGGTCGCGGAGCGTTTCGAACGGCTGGAGGAGACCCTGCGGATCTGTCTGCAGATGTGGGACCCGGAGACGAACGGCCCCTTCGAGGGCAAGCACTACCGACTCGCCGAGACCCTGTGCGTGCCCGCGCCGGTCAGCAGCCCGCACCCCGAGATCATGATCGGCGGCGGTGGCGAGAAGAAGACCCTCCGGCTGGTCGCCCAGTACGCCGACGCCTGCAACCTGATCGTGGCGACCCCGGACGAGCTGCGGCACAAGCTCGACGTGCTGCGCGGTCACTGCGACAGGCTGGAGCGCGACTACGACCGTATCCGCAAGACGATCGTGTACAGCGGCGAGTCGGTCACCGCGGGCGACGGCGACGCGTTTCTGCGGGAGATCGCCGGCTTCACGAAGCTCGGTGTCGACACGGTGATCCTGGGCCCGCGCACGGGCGAACCGGCCGAGTGGATCGAGCGGTTCGTGGCGCCGGCGGTGCCACGCCTGGCCGAGCTGACCTGACCTGACCTGGGATGAACTGACATGAAAGGGGCCGGAGTTCCTACGGGCTCCGGCCCCTTTCGATGGTCGAGCAGGGTGCCTCGATCAGGCGGCGACGGCCTCGCCCGCGTGACCCTTCAGCTGGGAGAGGACCTCGGTCAGCTGGGCGACGACCTCGGCGTCCTCCGACGGGTGGGTCTCGGCGAAGCGGACCACGGAGCTGGGGATCGAGAGCTTGATCTCCTCGATCACCTTGCCACCGGCGATGCCCACGGCCTTGCGGGCCTCGTCCTGCGCCCACACGCCGCCGAACTGGCCGTACGCGGTGCCGACCACGACGACCGGCTTTCCGCCGAAGCCGCTGGCGCCGTAGGGGCGGGACAGCCAGTCGATGGCGTTCTTCAGGACGGCCGGGATGGTGCCGTTGTACTCGGGGGAGAAGAAGAGGAACGCGTCGGCGCTGCCGGCGGCCTCGCGGAGCTTGGCGGCGGCGGCCGGGACGTTGCCCTCGACGTCGATGTCCTCGTTGTAGAACGGGATCTCGGCGAGACCCTCGAAGATCTCGATGTCGGAGCCCTCGGGCGCGAACTTCACGGCGGCCTCGGCGAGCTGGCGGTTGTGCGAGCCGGCACGCAGGCTGCCGACGAGCGCGAGGATACGAACAGACATGGGGGACTCCAAGAGGGGGGCTGAAACACTGCCGTTACGATCCGGACCGAGGTCCGTTTAAATGTTGTACCAGGCTAAGCGGACCGCGGTCCAGTTTTGTTCCCGGTGCTTTACGCTGTCTTCATGTCCAGCGCCCTGCCACCCTTTCCGAAGCCCGAGGAGTCAATAAGCGAACCCCAGTTGCTGGAGGTCCGCTCCTTCGCCGACGAGCCCTGCCTGCGCGCCGACGCGGCCCGCAACCGCGCCAAGCTGCTGGAGGCCGCCGCCCGGCTGATCGCCGAGCACGGAGTGGCCGGCGTCACCATGGAGGCGGTGGCCGCCGCCGCCCAGGTCGGCAAGGGCACGGTCTTCCGCCGCTTCGGCGACCGCACCGGCCTGTTGATGGCGCTGCTGGACCACTCCGCGCAGACGCTCCAGGCGGACTTCCTCGGCGGCCCGCCCCCGCTGGGCCCCGGAGCCCCGCCGGTCGAGCGGCTGCGGGCGTTCGGTGTCGCGGTGCTGTACCGCCACGCCGAGCAGCTGGACCTGCAACTGGCCGCGCAGCCCGAGCCCACCCGCCGGTTCGCCCACTCCGCGCTCCGGGCGCTGCGCACCCACGTCACGATGCTGCTCCGGCAGATCATCCCGGACGCCGACTACGAGCTGCTGTCCCAGACGCTCATGGCGTACCTCGACCCGGCCCTGATCCACCATCTGACCCGGCAGTGCGGGATGCCCATGGAACGGCTTGAGGCCGGCTGGATCGACCTCGTCGACCGCGTGACCGGGACTCAACTGCCTCGCTGAGTCGGTCCGTTGGGCTGCGCCCGGCTCGGCCGCGGTGCTCGACTCGGCCGCCGCGGGAGGTGAAGAGGCCGAGCACGTCCTCCGGCCCGGCCGCCGGTACCGCCTGCGCAGGCCGTGCCCGGCTCAGCCACCCATGCCGGCGAAGAAGTCGAGCATCCCCTGCGGCGCGTCCTGGCCGAACATCAGGACCCCGTTGGCCGCGGACTCCGCCGCCGACTCCTCGCCGCGCGGGAACAGCTTCGTCTCGTACGCGGCCAGCGCGGCCTCGGTGTCGCCCGGGTGCGCGGCCAGCGCCTCGCCCAGTTCGGCGCCGTCGAGCATGGCCAGGTTGGCGCCCACGCCCGCGAACGGCGACATCAGATGGGCCGCGTCGCCCAGCAGCGTGACCCCGGGCACCCGCTCCCAGCGGTGTCCGATCGGCAGGGCGTGGATGCGCCGCGGGGCGAGTGGCCCGTCGGCGTCGGCGAGCAGCGCCCGCAGGCTCTTGTCCCAGTCCGCGAAGTGCCCCAGGGTGTACGCCTTCGCTGCCTCGGTGTCCGTGAAGTCGACCCCGTCGAACGCGTCCTCGGGCACGGCGAGCGCCGCGTAGATGTGCAGGCTGCCGTCGGTCTCGCGGTGGGCCAGAAAGCCCTTGCCCGCACCGAGCGCCATCATCATGCCGCCGCCGACGACCTCGGCGCTCACGGGATGCCGTAGGTCGGCCTCCGGAAGGTCCACCTCGACGAACGAGATGCCGGTGTACGCGGGCTTCGCGTCCGAGAGCAGGGGCCGCACCCTGGACCAGGCGCCGTCCGCGCCGATCAGCAGATCGGTGGTGAAGGAGGTGCCGTCCGTGAGCGTCACCTCGTGTCGCCCGCCGTCGAGTTGGCGGGCGCCGGTGACCTTCGCGCCCCAGCGAACGGTGCCCTCCGGGAGTGAGTCGAGCAGCAGATCGCGCAGCTGGCCGCGGTCGACCTCCGGGCGTCCGCCGGTGCCGTCGTCGGGGTCGTCCAGGAGGACCGTGCCGGCCTTGTCGAGGACGCGTGTGCTCTCGCCGCCCGGGTTGACCAGCGCGCGGAACTCCTCGTACAGGCCCGCCGCACGCAGCGCCGGCTGGCCCGAGTCCTCGTGGATGTCGAGCATGCCGCCCTGGGTGCGGGCGGCGGGGGAGGCGTCCAGGTCGAAGACGGCCGCCTCGACGCCGTTGACGTGCAGGACCCGGGCGAGCGTGAGTCCGCCGAGTCCGCCGCCGATGATCGCGAGGGGGTGATGGGTGGTGGTCATGATGGGCCTCCTTTAGGTGAAGTGGGCGGGAAACGGCGTCAGTTGGGTACGGCCGTCCGCTCGATCCCGTTGATCAGGGCCTGGAACCGCCAGGACAGGCGGGCCTCGGGCGCCCCGGCGAGCAGATCGCCGGAGCGGGCCGCGATGTGCGGGTGGGTCCGGTCGGACACGGTGCGCACGGCGTCGGTCAGGGTGTCCCAGTCGTCCTGGGCGGTGTCGTCGCCCGAGTGCTCGGCGGCCGTCGCGGTGGCCTGCTGGAGCAGCAGGTCCACGCCCCACGCGGCCTGCGCCGGTGGGACGCCGCCCTCGTCGAGCAGGGCCAGCAGGGTCTCGATCAGGTTCAGGTAGTGCGGGCCGCTGGGCCAGGCCGTGAGCGCCGAACGGGCGAGGCTCGGGTGCTCGAAGAGCATCGCGGTGTACGCCGTGAGTACCTGCTCGACCCGCTCGCGCCAGGAACCCTCGGTGGGTGCCGTCTCGATCGTGCCGAGCAGCTCGTCGAGCACCGCCGCGTGCAGTTCCGCGGTGTTGCGGACGTATACGTACAACGAGGCCGGACCGGTGTCGAGATCCTGGGCCAGGCGCCGCATGGTGACCTTCTTCAGACCCTCGGCGCGAAGCACCGTCACGGCGGCGGCGACGATGCCCTCCCTGCTCAGGGCGGGTTTCGCCGGCCGGTCACGGCGGCTGCGCGGGGTGTCGGGGCGAGCTGTCATGCTTCTACGGTAACGAACATGTTCGCTCCGAACAAGTTCGTGGCGAACATGTTCGTAAAATACCGGACCATGCTGCTCTCGTGACGGCCGTTCCCCCGCCGCACTCTCCGGCCCCGGCTTCTGCCAAGATGCCGTACGTCATGGTGCAGATACCGAAAACGCCCGCAGCCCCGTCGCCCGCACCGCGCTCCGTGCCCACGAGTGCCGATGTGGCCCGCCTGGCCGGCGTCTCACGCGCGACCGTCTCCTACGTCCTCAACAACACCAGTGCCGTACGGATCAGTGAACCCACCCGCCGACGCGTCCACGAGGCCGCGAAGGAACTCGGGTACGTCCCGCACGCGGCGGCCCGCAGTCTGCGCGCCGGACACAGCCGCATGGTGCTGATGCCGGCGCCGACCATGCCGGTGGGACTCCTCTACAGCCAGTTCATCAACGAACTCCAGTGGGCGCTCAGCCGCCTCGACTACACGGTCGTGCAGCACGGATCCGTCGGTCTGCGCGGTGACGAGGCCGCCCGCGCCTGGGCAGAACTGCGCCCGGTCGCCGTCCTGGTGCCCGGCGCCGGGCTCGGCCCGGAGGGCGTCGAGGTCCTCAAGCGCTCCGGTGCGCGGGCCGTCCTCACGCTCGGCCCCGAGAAGGTCGAGGGCGCTCACGCCGTGCTCCTGGACCAGGAAGGCGTCGGCCACTGCGCCGGTGCGCATCTGTACGGCCGCGGCCGGCGCCGGATCGGTGTGGTCATGCCCGAGGAACCCGGCATGGGGGTCTTCTCCCGGCCCCGCCTCGACGGTGTGCGCCGCGCCCTGCTCGGCACGGACGCCACGGTGACCGAACTCCCGCTCGCCTACTGCGAGGAGAGCGCCGCCCGGATCGCCGCCCGCTGGCGCGCTCTCGGTCTCGACGCGGTGTTCACGTACAACGACGAGTACGCGATGCTGCTGATGCGCGCCCTCCAGGACGAAGGTATCCGCATCCCCGAGGACACGGCCGTGATCGGCGCCGACGACCTGATGATCGGCCGACTGCTGCGCCCGCGCCTGAGCACCGTCCACATCCAACTGCCCTCCGGCCACGAGCTGGCCGAACTGGTCGACAGCGCGGTACGCGAACCGGGCGGGGTACCGGGCACGCACGAACTGCTCGGCGCGTCGGTGGTACACCGCGACTCCAGCTGACCCGGGGCTGGAGTGATCCGGCCGTGAGCGACCTGGGTCTGCCCGGCGGGGTAGGTCGGAGGGAGCGGCGGCGCCTGAATCGGTGCCGGTGAGCGGGGTGCGGTGCGCGTCCTGCCGGGCGGTGACGGTGAGCGCGTTCAGATGCCGCTGGGCGTGCGGCAGTACGGCGAGGCGATCGGCCGGCGCGGCCGGTGGCGTGAGCCGTCCGACCGACTGCATCGCGCCTTCCTGGAGCGTCCTGGCCGGTTAGCCCGAGGCGTCCCGCTCGATCCGCCCGTCGACCGGGTCGGGCGAAGCCGAGAGTGGGGGAGTCGCCGACCGCGTCCCCTCTCTACCCCGGGCCCGGCGACCGCGCCGGGGCGAATCGGCCGTACGCGACTAGGATGTTGCTTGCTCAACCAGACGGGGATGCGTTCGGACACCGGACGTGGCTCGCGCGGCTGCGTCGGATCACCGCATCCCGTCACGCGACCGCCCAACAGGCCGCGAAGACAGGGGACTTGCGCCGCCCGGGTGGGTCCCGCCGGTGACGGATCGGAGAACCACCATGCCGCTGCTCGACCCGAAGAACTGGCAGTCCCGCCCCTTGTCGGGCCCCGAGTACCCGGTCACCGAGCCCGCCACCGGCGACACGCTCGGCACCGTCACGCTCGCCGCCGCCGAGGACATCCGGCCGGCCGTCTCGGCTGCCCTCGCCGCGCAGACCGCGTGGGCGCGCGTCCCGCACTTCGTCCGCGCCGGTGTGCTGCGCAAGGCCGGTGACCTGTTCGCCGCGCACGCCGAGGAACTGCGCGAGTGGCTCGTGCGGGAGTCCGGCTCGATCCCCGGCAAGGCGGACTTCGAACTGCACGTCGCCGCCCAGGAGTGCTACGAGGCCGCCGCCCTCGCCTCCCGCCCCGCCGGACAGGTCCTCCCCAGCGAGGCGCCCCGGCTGTCGTACACCCGCCGCATCCCGGTCGGCGTCGTCGGCGTGATCGCGCCCTTCAACGCCCCGCTGATCCTCTCCATCCGCTCGGTCGCCCCGGCCCTCGCGCTCGGCAACGGGGTCGTCCTGAAGCCGGACCCGCGCACGGCGGTCTGCGGGGGACTGTCGCTCGCGGCGGTCTTCGCGGAGGCGGGCCTGCCCGAGGAGTTGCTCCAGATCCTGCCGGGTGGCGCCGACGTGGGGGCCGCGCTCGTCGCCGATCCGCAGGTGCCCGTCATCTCCTTCACCGGCTCAACTGCCGCCGGGCGCGCGGTCGGTGAGGCTGCGGGGCGTCATCTCAAGCGCGCGCACCTGGAGTTGGGCGGGAACTCGGCCCTGATCGTGCTGGCGGACGCGGACCTGGACGCGGTGATCTCGACGGCGGCCTGGGGTTCGTTCTTCCACCAGGGCCAGATCTGCATGACGACCGGCCGTCATCTCGTCCACGAGTCGCTCTACGAGGAGTACGTCGAACGCCTCGCCGCCAAGGCCGACTTGCTCGCGGTCGGCGATCCGCACCGCGCGCAGGTGCACCTCGGCCCGATCATCGACGCGGCCCAACTCGCCAAGATTCACGGCCTGGTGGAGGCCAGCACGGCAACTGGCGCCAGGCTGGCGGCCGGTGGGACCCACGAGGACCTCTTCTACCGGCCGACCGTCCTCGCCGGCGTCGACGACGACACCCCCGCCTACGCGGAGGAGGTCTTCGGCCCGGTCGCGCCGGTACGGTCCTTCGCCACCGCCGACGAGGCGGCGGCGCTGGCCTCGGCGGGACCGTACGGCCTGTCGCTCGGGATCGTCACGCGCGACAGCGCCCGCGGCCTGGACCTGGCGGAACGCATCCCCACGGGGATCGTCCACATCAACGACCAGACCGTGAACGACGAGGCCGTGGCCCCCTTCGGCGGGGTCGCCGCGTCCGGCACCGGCGCCCGCTTCGGCGGCGAGGCCAACCTGGAGGCCTTCACCGACGTGCGCTGGACGACGGTGCGCGGGGACGTGGCGTCGTACCCGTTCTGAAAAACGAGGGTCCGGAAACCCGAGGGAAATCCCTGGGCTTACTGACCGTTCTGCTCGGCCTGTGCCTGCTGCTCGGCGACCGACTTGCGGACCTCGTCCATGTCCAGCTTGCGGGCCTGGCCGATGACGTCCGTCAGGGCGGTCTCCGGCAGGGCGCCGGGCTGGGCGAAGACGGCGACGCGGTCGCGGACGATCATCAGCGTGGGGATCGACTGGATGCCGAAGGCCTGGGCCAGCTCGGGCTGGGCCTCGGTGTCGATCTTGCCGAAGACGAGGTCCGGGTTCTCGTCGGCCGCCTTCTCGTAGACCGGGGCGAACTGACGGCACGGCCCGCACCAGGACGCCCAGAAGTCGATCAGGACGAAATCGTTGTCCGTGACCGTCTGGTCGAAGTTCTCCTTGGTGAGCTCCACGGTGGTGGTCATGACGTAAATCCCTCTTCCTCGATGTGGGGGCGAAGCCGTCCCGGACAACACGGTCGTCCGGTGTCGTATTCCGCGCCCCTACCCGTGTGGCTTCAGCGCACACCACCCAGCAGACTGGCCCCATGACGGAAACGGAATCCATCGCGTACGACGTCGTGGTGCTCGGGGCCGGGCCCGTGGGGGAGAACGTCGCCGACCGCACCCGTGCGGCCGGTCTCTCCACCGCGATCGTGGAGAGCGAACTGGTCGGCGGCGAGTGCTCGTACTGGGCGTGCATGCCCAGCAAAGCCCTGCTGCGCCCGGTCATAGCCCGCGCCGACGCCCGCCGCGTGCCCGGCCTCGGCCACCTCGTCCAAGGCCCCCTCGACACCGCCGCGGTGCTCGCCCACCGCGACTACGAGGCCTCGGGCTGGAAGGACGACGGCCAGGTCCGATGGCTCGACGGCATCGCCGCCGACCTCTACCGCGGCCAGGGCCGCCTCGACGGCCCCCGCAAGGTGACGGTGACGGGCCCCGACGGCGTACGGCACGTCCTCACCGCCCGGCACGCCGTCGCGGTCTGCACCGGCACCCGCGCCCTTCTGCCGGACATGCCCGGACTCGACGAGATCAAGCCGTGGACCAGCCGCGAGGCCACCAGCGCCAAGGCCGCGCCCGGCCGGCTCATCGTGGTCGGCGGCGGGGTCGTCGCCGTCGAGATGGCGACCGCCTGGCAGGCCCTCGGCTCCCGCGTCACCCTCCTCGTCCGCGGCAAGGGCCTGCTGCCCCGCATGGAGCCCTTCGCCGGCGAACTGGTCGCCGACGCGCTCACCGAGGCCGGCGTCGACCTGCGCACCGGCACGTCCGTCGCGGCGGTGACCCGCGAGAACGGCACCGTCGCGGCCCTCCTCGAAGGCGGCGACCGCATCGAGGCCGACGAGATCCTCTTCGCCACCGGACGCGCCCCGCAGACCGACGACATCGGCCTCGACACGATCGGCCTGGCACCGGGCTCCTGGCTCACGGTGGACGACACCCTGCGCGTCCCGGACAGCGAGTGGCTGTACGCGGTCGGCGACGTCAACCACCGCGCCCTCCTCACTCACCAGGGCAAGTACCAGGCCCGCATCGCGGGCGCCGCGATCGCCGCCCGCGCGTCGGGCGTGCCGCTGCTGGAGACCGACCCGTGGGGCGCCCACGCGGCCACCGCCGACCACGACGCCGTACCCCAGGTCGTCTTCACCGACCCGGAGGCCGCGTCCGTCGGCCTCTCCCTGGCCGAGGCGGAAGCGGCCGGCCACCGCGTCCGCGCGGTCGACGTCGAGTTCTCCTCGGTCGCCGGCGCCGGCCTCTACGCCGACGGCTACCGAGGCCGCGCCCGCATGATCGTCGACCTCGACGAGGAGATCCTGCGCGGCGTGACATTCGTAGGCCCCGGCGTAGGCGAACTGATCCACTCGGCGACGATCGCGGTCGCCGGCCAGGTCCCGATCAGCCGCTTGTGGCACGCGGTGCCGTCGTACCCGACGATCAGCGAGGTGTGGCTGCGGTTGCTGGAGGCGTACCGGGGCTGAACACGCCTGACATCCTTGGGTAGTTGACCGCCGATTCCCTACGGCAGCTCGAAGCCGAGCGCAGCCGACGCCTGGTCCGGTGTCGGCTGCGCCCAGCGCTCCGCCATCGCCTCGTTCGAGGACAGGGAGCGCAGTTCCGCGCGGTCGAGATACAGCAGCCCGTCGAGGTGGTCCGTCTCGTGCTGAACGATCCGCGCGGGCCACCCGGTGAACACCTCGTCCACCGCCCGCCCGTGCTCGTCCTGCCCGGTCAGCCGCACCGAGGTGTGCCGTGCGACCACGGCCTGCCAGCCCGGCACGCTCAGGCACCCCTCGAAGAACGCGGCCCGAGCGTCGCCGACGGGCTCGTACGACGGATTGACCAGTACCCGGAACGGCTGCGGCACCCGCCCGCGCACCACCCGTACCTCGTCCGGCACCGGCGCCGGATCCTCGATCACCGCGATCCGCAGCCCCACCCCGACCTGCGGGGCCGCGACACCCACCCCAGGCGCCGCGTGCATGGTCTCGCGCAGCGCCTCGACGAACCGGGCCAGCAGCGCGGGTTCCAACTGGCCGTCGAACGGCTCGGTTTCGCGCCTGAGCACCGGGTCGCCGGCCGCGACGATGGGCAACGGGCCGCCGGCGGCGAGGAGTTCCTCGACCCGCTCGGCCAGGGGTGCGTGATCACTGGGAAGAACCATCGCGCCAGGATGCCATGGCCTCCGGCGACACCCGATGTGACCCACGCCATATACATCCGCGGGAACTCGTGGCCTTCACGCCCCGACTACTGGACCACTACGGCAACGACACACCATGACCCACCCGATTCCACGCCCTCGTCCCCCTCCTCCTCGCCCCCGGAGAAGCCCGCCCATGTCCACCGCTCCCTCGACCACCACGGCCGAGGCCCCGCAAGAGCCCGCCCCGGCACCGTCCCCCAGCCGCTGGGCCCCGCTCCGCCCCCTGGTCCTGCGTCTGCACTTCTACGCCGGAGTGTTCGTCGCCCCGTTCCTGCTCGTCGCCGCGACCACCGGCTTCCTGTACGCCGGTGCCTTCCAGGCCGAACGGATCGTGTACGCCCATGAGTTGACCGTCTCCGTCGGCGACCGTGAACTGCCGATATCGCAGCAGGTGACCGCCGCCCGCAAGGCACACCCCGAGGGCACGGTCTCGGCGGTCCGCCCCTCCCCGGAGGCCGGTGCCACCACCCGCGTCATGCTCTCCGGCGTCAGGGGCATAGCCGCGGACCACACCCTCGCGGTGTTCGTCGACCCGTACACCGGGAAGGTTCGCGGCGCGCTCGAACAGTACGGCTCGACCGGCGCGCTCCCGCTGCGCACCTGGATCGACGAGCTCCACCGCGATCTCCAACTCGGCGAAACCGGCCGCCTGTACAGCGAGTTCGCGGCGAGCTGGCTGTGGGTCATCTCGGGCGGTGGCCTGGTGCTGTGGTTCTCCCGGCGCCGCGCCCTGCGCAAGGTGCGCGGCACGAGCGGCCGGCGCCGCACCCTCGGCCTGCACGGCACGGTGGGTGTCTGGACCGCCGTGGGCTTCATCTTCCTCTCGGCGACGGGACTGACCTGGTCGACCTACGCCGGCGCCAACATCGACGAACTCCGCACCTCCCTCGGCCAGTCCACCCCCTCGGTGTCGGCCGCGGCGAGCGGTGAGCATGCGGGCCACGGCGGCGCCACCGCGACCGGCGACGCCCAACACGGCGTAGGACTCGACAAGATCCTCGCCGCCGCGCGCGCCGAAGGGCTCGGCAACCCCGTCGAGATCGTGCCGCCCGCCGACGCGAACTCGGCGTACGTCGTCAAACAGGTCCAACGCAGCTGGCCCGAGAAACAGGACGCCGTCGCCGTCGACCCCGCCACCGGCAAGGTGACCGACGAACTCCGGTTCGCGGACTACCCGTTGCTCGCCAAACTGACCCGCTGGGGCATCGACCTGCACACCGGTGTCCTCTTCGGTCTGGTCAACCAGATAGCCCTGATGCTGCTGGCCCTCTCCCTGATCCTGCTGATCGTGTGGGGCTACCGCATGTGGTGGCAGCGCGGCCGGGGTTCCTCCTTCGGCCGCCCGATACCGCGCGGCGCGTGGGCCCAGGTACCCCCGCTGCTCCTCGTCCCGTGCCTGGCGGTGATCGCCGTGCTCGGTTATTTCGTACCGCTGTTGGGGATTCCGCTGGCCGGGTTCATCGCCATGGACGTCGTGCTGGGGGAGATGGCCCACCGCCAGGGCCGTCGGACGTACGCGAAGTAGCGACGCACACGAAGGGGCCCGGTTCCGCGCCGGAACCGGGCCCCTTCTCCGTGTCATGTTCTCCGCGTCGTGCTCTGTGCCGCGTCTCAGACCCGCTCGAAGTCACCCGCGAGCGCCGAGGCGATCCGCAGATGCGAACCGGCCTCCTCGTGCCGACCCTGGCGCTCCAGCGTGCGGCCCAGCATCAGCCGCGCGTAGTGCTCCACCGGGTCACGCTCCACGAGGACACGCAACTCGCTCTCGGCGCGCCGCAGTTGGGCCGAGTGGTAGTAGGCGCGCGCCAGCAACAGGCGCGGTCCGGTCTGCTCGGGCACCTCCTCGACCAGCCCGCCCAACACCCGCGCCGCCGCGGCGTAGTCCTTGGCGTCGAAGAACATCTGCGCGCGCTCCCAGCGCTCCGCCGGTGTTCCGTGGTCGTAGTACGTCATGTCCACTTGACCTCCTTCGACATGCCACAACGGCCGGTGTTGGTTGAATATTCCACTACCTTCCGGTGGTGGCCAGCTCCGCGTTCGCCCGCTCGGCGACCAGGGTCAGCACGCGGCCGGTGGCCAGCAGGTCCTCCTCGGGGATGCCGCCCCAGATCCGGGCGCTCGCCGCGCTCGTCTCCTTCACGATCCGTTCGTACAGGGCGCGGCCCGCGTCCGTGATCCGCACGTCGGAGGCGTCCGGCGCGACGAGTCCGGCCACGATCAGTTCGTCGATGCTGCCCTGTACGGAGTCCTCGTCGGTCTTCAGGGCCGCGACGGTGTCCGCGGCGAGCTGCCCGCGGTCGACGGGCCCGGCGGCGAGAGCGACCGGCCGCAGGGTGATCTGCTGCTGGAAGCCGAGGCCGTGGCGGGTGAGGACGCTCTCCAGGACGGCGCGGGCGGCGTAGTGGGCCAGGCCGAGCGTGCGGGCGTCCGCGGGGGATGTGGTGGTGGTCATGTCTGCTCCTTCTCGTGCTCACTCGCAGGGACAGGTGCAAGGGGTGTGTCGAGCAGGGTCGCCAGGTCTCGGCTGAACTCCCGGGCCCGTGCGCTGTCGAGACCGCCGAGCGGCTCCAGCAACTGCTCCAGAAGTCCGTGGACGACCTTGATCGCCCGCCGGGTCACGTCACGACCCTCGTCCGTGAGGGCCAGTTGGACGGCGCGCGGGTCGCGGGGGTCCCGGGTGCGCTCGACGAGGCCGGCGGTTTCCAGGGCGCGGGCCAGCTTCGAGACGTAGAGGGCTTCGAGGCCGGTGTGGTCGGCGAGGTGCCGCTGGCTGGGGCGCAGCCCGGAACGCTGCATGCCGTGCAGCGACGCCACCAGGGAGTACTGCGCATGGGTCAGTCCCAGGGGTGCCACCGCGCGGTCGACCGCCACGCGCCACTTCATCGACAGTCGCCAGACCAGGAAACCGGGCGTCGCGCCCGTGGATGCCGTGCTCATGGCCGATACAGTACATGGCTACTATGTCCATGGCTACTATTTTTGAACGGGAGACCGGCAGGACGGCGGCAAGGGGACGGCGGGGGAGAGGCGGTACCGGCGCGAGGCTGAGGGGTGCGGGGCGGCGGGTGACGGACTGACGGAACCGCCTCGGCGGGACTAGGTTGTCGCCATGAGCAATCTTGATCGCGAAGCGGTTCCGGCCCTGTGCGGCGGCCGCGGTTTCGTGGTGGCGGAGCCCGTCCGTGAACTCCTCAGCCCGCGCCGGGTCCAACTCGGCGAGTCCACCGAAGTCCGCCGCCTGCTGCCCAACCTGGGCCGCCGTATGGTCGGCGCCTGGTGCTTCGTAGATCACTACGGCCCCGACGACATCGCCGACGAGCCCGGCATGCAGGTGCCCCCGCACCCCCACATGGGCCTGCAGACGGTGAGCTGGCTGCACGAGGGCGAGGTGCTGCACCGCGACTCGACCGGCAGCGTCGCGACGATCCGCCCACGCGAACTCGGCCTCATGACCTCAGGCCGCGCGATCAGCCACGCCGAACAGAGTCCCAAGACACACGCCCGCTTCCTGCACGGCGCACAGCTCTGGGTCGCCCTCCCCGACAGCGACCGGCACGTCGAGCCGCACTTCGAGCACCATGCCGAACTGCCGGTCGTCACGGCGCCGGGCCTGCGCGCCACGATCGTCCTCGGCGACGTCGACGGCGCGGCCTCGCCCGGCACGACGTACACCCCGATCGTCGGCGCGGACCTGGCCCTCGCGGCCGGCGCGGACGTACGCCTGCCGCTGGAACCGGACTTCGAGTACGCCGTCCTCGCCATGTCCGGCGAGGCCCACGTCGACGGCGTCCCGGTCCTCCCGGGCTCGATGCTCTACCTCGGCTGCGGCCGCACCGAACTCCCGCTGCGCGCCGCGTCGGACGCGGGGCTGATGCTGCTGGGGGGCGAGCCGTTCGACGAGGAGCTGATCATGTTCTGGAATTGGATCGGACGGTCCCAGGAGGAGATCCAGCAGGCCCGCACGGACTGGATGACCGGCACCCGCTTCGGCGAGGTCAAGGGATACGACGGCGATCCGCTGCCGGCGCCGGAGCTGCCACCGGTGGGGTTGAAGCCGCGAGGGAGAGTGCGCTGACCTGCTGGCGCGTGCCACAGGGTTGCCCGGCGAGGGCGGGCGTGGACTTCCGCCCACCGTCCGCAACGGATCTCATCGAACCCGGCGGTGCCGCCGGGTTCGGCCGTGAGATCTGAACCCGTACCGGGAATCAGGCCGCGACGAGCTCCTGCTCGCGGTCCGGCGTCTTGACCTTGGGCTTCTTGTTCGGCAGCGAGAGCCGGAAGACCTTGTGCCACGCGGAGAGCACCTGCTTGGGCAGCGGGCCGGTGACGTACTCCAGCTCGTACTTCTCGAACAGGGCGCGCACTTTCACCGCGACCTCGGCGTACCGGTTGCTCGGCAGGTCCGGGAACAGGTGGTGCTCGATCTGGTGCGACAGGTTGCCGGTCATGAAGTGCATGGCCTTGCTGCCGCTGATGTTCGCCGAGCCCATCATCTGGCGCAGGTACCACTGGCCGCGGGTCTCGCCCTTGATCGACCGGCGCTCGAAGACCTGCACGCCCTCGGGGAAGTGCCCGCACATGATCACCGAGTGGGTCCAGATGTTGCGGACCAGGTTCGCGGTGAACGTGGCGGCGAGCGTGGGGAGGAACGACGGGCCCGACAGCAGCGGGTGGATCACGTAGTCCTTGAGCACCTGCTTGCGGATCTTGCGGCCCACGGCCTTGGCCCGCGCGCGGAACTCCGGGTTCTTGCGGCGGCGCTTGTTCAGGTTCTTGCCGAGTTCCAGGTCGTAGGCCGCGATGCCGTACTCGAAGAAGCAGGCGTTGATGAAGTTCCACAGCGGCTGGCCGAGGTGGAACGGGTGCCACCGCTGGTCCTCGTCGACGCGCATGATGCCGTAGCCGAGGTCGTTGTCCTTGCCGATCACGTTGGTGTACGTGTGGTGCAGCTCGTTGTGCGAGTGCTTCCACTGCTCGGACGGCGAGACGTGGTCCCACTCCCAGGTGGTGGAGTGGATCTTCGGGTCCCGCATCCAGTCCCACTGGCCGTGCAGGATGTTGTGGCCGATCTCCATGTTGTCCATGATCTTCGCCACGGACAGACCGGCGGTGCCGATCAGCCACGCGGGCGGGAAGAGCGAGAACAGCAGCACGCCCCTGCTGGCCAGTTCGAGCTTGCGCTGCGCCGAGATGACCTTGCGGATGTAGGCGGCGTCCTTCTCGCCGCGGCCGGCGATCACCTCGTCGCGGATCGCGTCCAGCTCGCGGCCGAGCTCCTCGATCTGCTCCGCGGTCAGGTGGGCGGTGGGGTCGGTGGCGGTCAAGGTGCTCCTACCGTTCGATGTCGCAGGGGCCCGCCGCGGCGGACACGCAGGTCTGGATGAGGACGCCCGGCTCGGCCTCGGTGATCTCGCCGGTGCGCAGGTCGCGGACGGCGCCCGCCTTGAGCGGCGTGACGCAGCCGAAGCAGATGCCCATGCGGCACCCGGAGGGCATGAGCACGCCGGCCTCCTCGCCGACGTCCAGCAACGGCGTGGCGCCGTCCGCGTCGACGGTCTTGCCGGTGGTGCTGAACGTGACCTCACCGCCGTCGCCGGTGACGACGATGCTGGGGCGGAAGCGTTCGATGTGCAGGAGCTCTTGTACGCCGTGCTCGGTCCAGTGCTCCTCGGCGGCGTCGAGCAGGCCCGCGGGCCCGCAGGCCCAGGTCTCGCGCTCGGCCCAGTCGGGCACGAGTTCGTCGAGACGGGCGATGTCGAGCTGGCCGTCCGTGTCGGTGTGCACCTCGGTGAGCCGCAGCTTCTTGTCCGCGACCAGGCCGTGCAGTTCGTCGCGGAAGATCACGTCCTGCGGCTGTGGCGCGCAGTGGACCATGACGACGTCGTCGAACTCGGTGTCGCGCAGCATGCCCATCACCGGCGTGATGCCGCTGCCGGCCGTCAGGTAGAGCACCTTGGCGGGCTTGGCCTGCGGCAGCACGAAGTCACCGGTCGCCTGGTCGAGCTGGATCAGCGTGCCCGGTTTCGTTCTGCGGACCAGATGGTTGCTGACCTTGCCGTCCGGGATCGCTTTCACGGTGATCGTGACGCGGCCGTCCTGGCGGTTCGTCGGCGAGGTGACCGAGTAGGCACGCCACAGGCGCACTCCGTCGACGTCGACCCCGATCCGCACGTACTGACCGGCCGTGTGGCCGCGCCAGCCCCGTCCCGGTCTGATTACGATGGTCGCGGCGTCACCCGTCTCGGGGTGCACGGCCTCGATGCGCCCACGCAGGTCAGCGCCCGCGCGCAGCGGGCTGACCAGGTCGAGGTAGTCCGACGGCAGCAGCGGCGTCGTGACCATCTCCAGCAGTTTCCACGCCCTGGTGCGGAGGGCTGTACTCGTCATGACTCCAGCCTGCTGCGCCTCAAGGCGTAAAGTCCTGACCGCAGGACGTAAATCTGGTCGGCTGAATTGTTCGCAGGGAACAAAACATGGGGCATGCAGTTCGGAGGGCCAGCGAACTGGCCCTGGATGAGACGACGGTCACGGCACTTCGGGCCGCGCTGAAGACCACCGCGGACGAGGTCGTCGAGGCGATCATCGACGAGGTCCCTCCCTACGCCAACGCCCTTTCGGGCCGCATGGGTGCCACCATGCGCCGAGCCGTCCGCACCGCCCTGGGGCACTACCTGGACCTCGCGAGCGGGAACGCCACGGGCGGCGACGCCGGTGACGCGGCCTACGAGCTGGGCCGCGGCGAGGTGCGTGACGGCCGTTCGATGGACGCCCTGCTCAGCGCCTACCGCGTCGGTGCCCGCGTGGCCTGGCGATGCCTGGCAGCGGGTGCCGTACCCGCGGGTCTGCCCGCCGCCGAGGTCGCCAAGTTCGCCGAGCTGACCTTCGCCTACATCGACGAGCTCTCCGCCGCGAGCGCCGCGGGCCATGCCGACGAACTGACCGCCCGGGGCAGGGACCACGAGCGCCATCTGGAACACCTGGCCCGCGACCTCCTCGCCGGCGCGAGCCCGGACGTGCTGCTGGCCTCCGCTCAACGGGCCGGGTGGCAGCCTCCGGTTTCGCTGACCGCGGTCCTGTTGCCCGCCGCCCAGGCCCGGCCCGCCTACCGCGCGCTCGACCCGAGCACCCTCGTCCTCGACGATCTGCCGGACGCCGCCGGTATGCTGCTCGTCCCCGATGCCGACCGGTCACATCTCCTGCGGCAGCTGACCGACCGCACCGCCGTGGCCGGCCCGGCCCGGCCATGGACCCGTGCGTCCGCCTCGTACGCACGAGCCGTACGCGCCCGCTCCCTCTCCCCTGACATCCGCGACACCGAGGACCACCTGCCCGAGCTGGTGCTGAGCGCCGACGTGGACGCGTTCGCGGACCTGCGTGCCCGCGCCCTCGCGCCGTTGCGGACCTTGCCTGTCGCGACCGCGCGGCGGCTGGAGGAGACGTTGCGGGAGTGGCTGCTGCACCAGGGCAGGCGGGACGAGGTGGCGGCGGCGTTGTTCGTCCATCCGCAGACGGTCCGGTACCGGATGTCGCAGCTGCGGGAGCTGTTTCCGGATCTCGCATCGCCGCAGCGGGTCCTTGAACTGACGCTGGCGGTCGGTCTTCGGGCCGGCTGACGCGTACGTCGACCCGTCCACGACCGCGTCCGCGAGCGGTCCGGGAATCATGCCTCGTTCCCGATGCCGTCAGCCGGCTCGTGCGGCCCGGGGCGAGCGGTATCAGCCGCTGATAGCCGTTAGCTGATAGCTGATACCGGGGGCGATGTGCAGACCGGACAAGGCCTCGGGAAGCCCGGAGGGGCAGCCGGGTCAGGTCACCAGGAACGGGGGCCGGGCCGCTGGCACCGAGGACCACCGTGGGCGTGGTTCTACGACGGCCCCGCATCGCCCTTCCCACAGGCCAACGGGACGACCGACCGGGCCGGCGCGGCACACCGCGCGAGGGATGATGGGGATGAAATGACGGAACGTGAGGTCAGGAGCTTGCATGGCGAAGCGGGTTCACCGACCCCGTGAGGACGCGGAGTTCAATTTCATCCTCGGGATGAGCGGAGTCCCGGTCCTCGCGTACTTCACCGGGACATGGCCCAAGGCGATCGAGCCCTGCCGGGTGATGGACCTCGTCGTGGGTGGCATCGCCGACGACTACACGGGCCGCCTGACGGTCGTCCGCGCCGACATCACCCGTTGTCCGGCCGTAACCGAGCGATACGGGATCACCGGAGCCCCGTCCTACGTCCTGCTGAAGGAGGGAGAGGCGGTGGCGCACGGCACGGGGCCGATGACCACCGCCGAGGTGCGGGACTTCCTGGACGGCCACCTCTGAGCGGCCGCTGCGGCACGAGGCCGCGACGCCCGTCACATCTCGTCCATGGGAGCTGTGCCGCCTGAGACACGTTGGGGGCTGAGACACCCCAGCAGGTCACATGGATGTCTACCCAACGGCGCTGAGCTGCAACGATGTTGCTCTCGACGCGTCTGGCCCATGGCTCGCCGCGTGCCGTCAGGCGCGGTGACCCCGGTCCGATACGCCCGCCGGGCGGGGATCGCGCGCACGGCGGGACGGCCGCGAGGGGGCTGGACGTATGGGCGGGGGCGGCCAGGTGGACGTGGCGGGATCCGAGGAGCCGTGGGCTGGCAGACTTCGTTCTGTGAAATCCGTGGTGAAGCGAACGACGAGCGACTTGCGGCGGCACAACCGGTCCATCCTCCTCTCCGCTCTGTATGTGCAGGGACCCACCAGCCGGAACAAGCTGACCCGGGTCTCCGGCCTCAGCTCCGCGACGGTGAGCAATGTCGTCTCCCAACTCCTCGCCGAGGGCCTGATCGCGGAGGGCGGTTCGGAGGACTCAGACGGAGGCAGGCCGCGCTCGGTGCTGGA
Source organism: Streptomyces prunicolor (assembly GCF_045162825.1). Taxonomy (NCBI): domain Bacteria; kingdom Bacillati; phylum Actinomycetota; class Actinomycetes; order Kitasatosporales; family Streptomycetaceae; genus Streptomyces; species Streptomyces prunicolor. Next base: position 9,968,363 of record NZ_CP108676.1, read on the forward strand.
GATCCGTCCGGACTACGGCTCCGTGATCGGCGTGGACATCGGTGAGACGCACGTCCGGATCGGGCTGTTCGACTGGACCCTGTCGGTGATCACCTCCGAGGTCTACCCGATCGCCAGTACCCGGCTCGACGCCGAATCAGTGGCCGCACTGGTGCTCCAGGGCATCTCCGACGTGACCCGCGCCGCGGGCGTCGACCCCGCGGACCTGCTCGGCGTCGGCGTCGGTGTGCCCGGCGCGGTCCAGCCCGACCCGCGGATTCCCGGGCGCATGCTGGTGCACGCGCCGACGCTCGGCTGGTCCGGTGTCGCGCTCGGCGAGATGCTCGCCCCCGGGGTCGCCGCACCGCTCATGCTGGACAACTGCGCGCGGACCCTGGGCCAGGCGGAGATGTGGCGTGGCGTGGGCCAGGGCGCCGACCGGGTGGTCACCGCGCTCATCGGGGTCGGGGTGGGCGCGGCCCTCGGGTCGGGCACGGAGGGCGGCACCACGGGCCTGGCCCCGGCCACGATCGAGTGGGGGCACACGGTGATCTACGCCGGCGGGCTGCCCTGTCGCTGCGGTTCGCGGGGCTGCCTGGAGGCGTACGTCGGAGCCGATGCCATCCTCCACCGGTACCAGGCCACCCTGGGCAGCCAGCCGTTCCACGCCTCCGGGACCGAGGGCCGGCTCGCGGAACTGACGGCGCGGGCGGCCACCGACCCGGTGGCCATGGAGACCCTGGAGAAGATCGGGGAGTACATCGGCATCGGGATCGGCAACCTGATCAACCTGCTCCACCCGGACCTCGTGGTGCTCTCCGGATGGGCGGGCTCGGTGATGGGCGGGGTGGTGCTGCCCACCGTGCGTGAGACGGCCGAGCGGCACGCCCTGTCGTATCTGCGTGGGCGCACCCGGATCGAGGTCGGGCGGCTGGGTCAGGAGGCGGTGGCGATGGGAGCGGCCACCCTGCCGGTGGGGCACCTGCTGTCCTCGGGCGGTCGACGTCCGGAGATCGGATCCGGGTCCGGGGTGGGGTCCGTCTCCGGGACCGTGCCCGGGTCGGGGTCCGGCGCCGGGGCTTGGGCCTAGACCCGCCCGCCCGTAGACCTGTCCGCCCGTAGACCCGCCCGTAAAACTGCTGTGCGGTGGTGCGGTGGGACTGTTGACGTCCGTGACGTTCGCCTCTTAGTTTAAGTCAAAGCCAAAGTCTCCCTGACCTCCGTGGAGTCTTCATGACGTCTCAGTTCCCCGTGGCACAGCTCTACATCGACGGAACGTTTCGCCCGGCATCGTCAGGGCGTACCGCCGACGTCGTGGAGAAGGCCACGGGTGCCGTGATCGGTACGTACGCCCTCGGCGGGGCCGTGGATGTCGGGCGGGCGGTGGCCGCGGCCCGGGCCGCCCAGCCGGGCTGGGCGGCACTCGGCGCTCCCGAGCGCGCGGCGGGCCTGCGGCGGATGGCCGAGTTCTTCCAGGCACACCACGCGGAGCTGGTCGAGCAGAGCATGCGCGAGACCGGCGGGGTGCGGGCCAAGGCCGAGGACGAGGTGTCCACCGGCATCCGTCAGCTGCAGATCTCCATGATCCAGGCGAGCGAGAACGCCGGCGACCTGCTCCCGCCGTACAAGGCGGGCAAGCTCTCGATGTCCCGGGCGGTACCGCTCGGGGTGATCGGTGTGATCACACCCTGGAACTACCCGGTCAACCTGGCCATGCGCGCGGTGGCGCCGGCGCTGGCCTTCGGTAACACCGTCGTGCTCAAGCCCGCCGAGCTGACCCCGATCATCGGCGGCCAGGTACTCGCCGAGGCGGCCCGGGCCGCCGGACTGCCGCCGGGGGTGTTCAACGTGGTGACCGGCGACGGCCTCGACGCGGGGCACGCGCTCGCCGAGCACACCGGCCTGAACCTGCTGGACTTCACCGGCTCCCGTGAGGTCGGCCTCGCCATCGCGGCCTCCGCGGCCGCCACGCTGCGGCCGGTCCGGCTCGAACTCGGGGGCAGCAACGCCTTCGTGGTTCTCGACGACGCCGACATCGACCTCGCGGCCTCGTGCGCGATGGTCGCCTCCCTGGAGTTCCAGGGGCAGACCTGCATCAGCGCCGGCCGCCACATCGTCACCCGCGCGGTGGCGGACCAGTATCTCGACGCCCTCACCCGCCGCGCCGCCGCTCTGCGCGTCGGCGACCCGATGAGCGGCACGGCGGATCTGGGCCCCCTGATCAGCACCCGCCAGCGCGACCGGGTGCACGCCCTCGTGACGGCATCGGTGGAGATGGGCGCGGAGGTGCTCACCGGCGGCACGTTCGACGGCTCCGAGGGGCTGTTCTACCGGCCCACCGTGCTGGCCAAGGTGACGCCCGACATGCCCGCCTTCACCGAGGAGATCTTCGGCCCGGTCCTCCCGGTCACCGTGGTGGACGACGAGGAGGAGGCGGTGGCCGTGACCAACGGGCTCCCCATGCTGATGAACTCGGTGTTCTCCGCCGACCTCATACGGGGCCTGTCGGTGGCCGAGCGGCTCGACGCCGGCGAGGTGCACGTCAACGACGCCCACGCGCGGCACGGCGCGGACGACCAGATGGCGGGCTTCACGAAACGGCAGTGGATCGGTCTCCAACGCACACCGCTCGCCCTGCCGTCGTGGACCGCCGACCCCGCGACCCGTTGATGGCCGCAGAGCGTACGGCGCTGGTGGTCCGCGGTGGCTGGGAGGGCCACTCCCCACGGGAGTGCACCGAGCTGTTCCTGCCCGCGCTGGTCGACGCCGGGTTCGCGGTCACGGTCCGGGAGGACCTGGAGGCCTACGCCGACGCGGACCTGATGGCGCGGACCGATCTCGTCGTGCAGTGCTGGACCGAGGGCCGGCTGACCGAGGAACAGTGCGCGGGGCTCGTCTCGGCCGTGGAGGCGGGCACCGGTTTCGCGGGCTGGCACGGCGGCGTCGTAGCGACGTTCCAGGACTCTCCCGCGTACCTGCGCATGGTCGGCGGCCTGTTCCTGCACCACCCGGCGGAGTTCCTGGAGTACCGGGTCCGGATCGAGCCGGAACACCGGGAGCACCCGGTCGTCGCCGGGCTGCCCGACACGACGGTGGTCACCGAGCAGTACTGGATGCTGACCGACGCGTTCAGCACTGTACTGGCGTCCACCACCGTCGCTCCGGGCGCCGCCGGGCAGGGCGAGCGGCCGGTCGACATGCCCGTCGTATGGACCAGACAGTGGGGGCGGGGGCGCATCTTCTTCTCCGCCCTGGGACACCGGCCGGACGACCTGCGCGAACCCACCGTAAGAGCGCTCACCACGCGCGGACTGCTCTGGGCGGCACGGTGAACGAGCCGGCGGGGGACGAGCGACCGGTCGTGGGACCCGCCGTGGTGGGCCCCTGCCCGACCGGTTCTTCCCTCGCTCCGTCCGCGCCCGCCTGGAGGCGCGTTGCGAGGGCGAGCCGGGGCCGCCGCTGAGGGAGTTCCGCCGCGGCACGCGCGCGTGCCGCGCTCGCCGGGGTCGGCATCCCACTGACCAGCTGGAGTTGTCCATGGGGGACGCCGACAACGTACTGGCCCGGGCGCCGTGACCGCGTGCCCTGGTGCATGCAATGGGCCCGGTCGAAGAGCAGTTGGACGGTGCCGCCTTCGAGTGGGGCATCCAGGTCGGTTCGGCGGCCTGAGCCGTCGCGATCCCGGTCGCGGAGCGCACGGCGGCGATGATCCTGCCAGCCACCGAGGGCGTGCCTACGGCGGCCCGCGAGGACCAGTGGCGCCGCGCCGATCCGGACCCGGCCCGCCGCACCCGGCCATCGGCGACCAGCGCCGTACGGTCGGTGTGGTCGGCGCGTCGAGGATCGGGCGCCGGGTGCAGGAACCGCCACGGCCGTTCGACCTGGAGGTGCTGCTCGGCGATCCGTTCGTCACCGCCGACAAAACGACGGCGCCCGGCCGGCCGGCCGGTCTCGCGGAGCCGTTCACCGTCGGCGACTTGGTCCCGCCGTACGCCCGTCGGGCGAGGTGCGCGCGCCCGGACCGGGACACACCGGCCGTGGAGCCGCGCACCGGCCCCAACATGGTGCTGATCCCGCACCTCGCGCGGCTGGGATCCGCTGCCGTGGACGAGGTCCTGCGGGTGGCCGCCGGGCTGCTCGTCGCCCACCCGATGGAGTGCGACGCGCTGTTCGTATCGGCCTGAGCCGCGATCTGCGGGGGCTCCCGGCCACGCGCCCCGGCGCGTACGGTGCAGGTGATCAGGCGACCCTGCTGTGCGAGCCGGCCCCTGCGTCCGCCGCCCCACGCGGACTTCTTCTCATAAAGAAATCGACACGTCGTAAATCGGTACGTCGGCCATATTGACCCCACCTCAGCCGCGACTTAGCTTAAGTCGAAGTCAAAGTCGGAGCAGGTCGACTGCCGGTCGGCCATGGGTTCAGGTCCCCAGAGGGACCACCGGGCGACGGCCTCACAGGCGGGACGACCGCGGCAGGCCCTCTTCTGACACGAAAGTGAGCACTGGCCAATGAAGACCAGATTCGCCGCAGTCGCAGGCGCCACCCTGGCCGCAACACTGGTTCTCGCCGCCTGCGGGGGAGGCGGCGGGGGCTCCGACAGCGGATCGGCGCCGTCCGGCGGCAAGGTCCGCCTGACCATGTGGGCCTGGGACCCGGGCATGGACAAGGTCGTCGCCCTGTGGAACTCGACGCACCCGAACATCCAGGTCGCCCTCAGCAACCCGGCCGGCGGTGACCAGCTCGTCAGCAAGATGATCACCGCGCACCAGGCGAAGACCGCCCCCGACATCGCGAAGGTCGAGTACCAGTCGCTGCCCGGCCTGGTGGCGAACGGCGTGGTCCGCGACATCACCGCCGAGACGAAGAAGGCGGTCACGGACTTCGACGAGGCGACGCTGGCCCAGACCCGCTTCCAGGGCAAGGTCTACGGCATCCCGCAGGACTTCGCCCCGTTGATGATGTTCTACCGGGCCGACCTGTTCAAGAAGTACGGCCTGAAGGTGCCCACCACCTGGCAGGAGTACGAGCAGGTGGCCACGCAGCTCCATGCCAAGGCTCCCAGCGCCTCGATGACCAACTTCGACGCCGCCGACCCGGGCTGGTTCACCGGCCTCGCCCAGCAGGCGGGAGCGGACTGGTGGACCACGCAGGGCGACTCCTGGCACGTGGACATCAACGGCACGGCCAGTGACAAGGTCGCCGACTACTGGCAGGGCCTGGTCGACAAGGGGCTGGTGAAGAAGAACCCCTCCTTCTCCCCGCAGTGGAACAAGGAGATGAACAACGGCACCCTCCTCACCTGGATCTCCGGAGCCTGGGCCCCGGCGCAGATCGGCGGCATCGCCCCGTCGACCAAGGGGAAGTGGACCGCCGCGCCGCTCCCGGCCTGGACGGCGGGCGACACCACCACCGGCATCTGGGGCGGCTCGGCCATCACGGTCACCACCGACTCCAAGCACCCCGCCGAGGCGGCGGAGTTCGCGAGCTGGCTCAACACCGACGACAAGGCGGTCACGGCCCAGGTCAAGAACATCAACATCTACCCGGCCTCGACCTCGGGGCGCGCCCTGCAGATCCTCGACCAGCCGCCGGCCTTCTTCCCGAACCAGCCGGACTTCTACGCCGAGGTGAAGAAGGTCGCACCCGGCGCCCGCAGCTTCTCGATGTGGGGCCCGAATGTCACAGTGACCTTCTCCGCGTACCGGGACAGTTTCGGCGCGGCGCTGCAGTCCGGGAGCTCGTTCACCGGGGCGCTGGACACCATGCAGAGCAACACTACGGCCGGCATGAAGAAGCTCGGGTTCACCCTGAACTAGCCCGGCCGGCATCAACCAATCACCGAGACCAGTGACTGGCACCAGCCATTCATCCGATGAGGACGATGTCGATGGCGACAAGCATTTCGCGGCGGGGCCGCCGGGCGGGCCACAGCCGGCTGCCCTATCTGCTGGTCCTGCCCGCGATCCTGCTCCTCCTGCTGTTCGTGGTCGCCCCCGGGGGCTACGCGCTGTTCCTCAGCTTCCAGCAGCGCAAGGTCGGCGGGGGCCTGCTGGGATCGGGCAGCAGGACGGTCTTCGCGGGTCTGGACAACTACTCCACCGTGATCCACGACACCGAGCTGTGGCACAGCCTGCTCCGCATGCTCCTGGTCGGCGCGATCACCGTACCGGCGACCGTGCTCCTCGCCCTGCTGTTCGCGCTCCTCCTGGACACGGCGCGAGCCCGGCTCACCCGGTTCGCCCGGCTGGCCATCTTCCTGCCGTACGCGGTGCCCGGCGTCATCGCCACCCTCCTGTGGGGCTTCCTCTACCTGCCCGCGACCAGCCCCATCGGCGGACAGCACCTCGACTACTTCGGCAGCTCGATGGTCTACGTCTCGGTCGCCAACATCGCGGTGTGGGGCGCGGTGGGCTTCAACATGGTGGTGATGTACACGTCCCTGCGCGCGCTGCCGCCGGAGATCTACGAGGCGGCCAGGATCGACGGAGCCTCGGAACTCCAGATAGCGCTGCGGGTGAAGGTGGCCCTGATCCGTCCCGCCATCGCCATGTGCACCCTGTTCACCGTGCTCGCCGCTCTGCAACTGTTCAACGAGCCCAACACGCTGCAGCCGCTGTCGAACGCCATCTCCCTGACCTGGGTTCCCCTGATGAAGATCTACACCGACGCTTTCGTCGACTCCGACATCCACCTCGCGGCTGCCACCTCCGTCGTCTTCGCGGCCGGCATCCTCGCCGTCTCGGTGGTCGTGGGACGCCTCGCGCAGACCTGGTGGGGCGCCGCCGGAGCCGCCGGCAAGGAGGGACGATGACCATCGACACGCCCGCCCGTCCCATGGCATCCCCGGTGACCGTCGCCCGGACCGGACGCCCCCGCCGCGGCCGGATCGCCCTGCTGCCCACCGTGGTGCTGCTGCTCGGAGCCGTCTACTGCCTGGTGCCGACGCTGTGGATCCTGATCGCGTCCACGAAATCGCGCAGCGAGTTGTTCTCCACCGCGACCTATCTGCCGTCGTTCGGCTCGGGGCTGGTGGACAACATCGCCGACCTCTCCTCGTACGACTCGGGCGTCTTCTGGCACTGGATGCTCAACAGCTTCCTGTACGCGGGAGTCGGCGGTTTCGTGGCCACCGCCGTCTCCGCCGCGACCGGCTACGCCATCGCCAAGTACCGCTTCCGGGGCCGGAGTCTGCTCTTCAACACCATCCTGGCGGGCGTCCTCTTGCCACAGGTCGTGCTGGCCGTGCCGCAGTACCTGCTGCTGGCCCGGGTCGGCATCACCGACAGCTACGCGGCGGTGATCCTGCCCCAGCTGTTCAACCCCTACGGCATCTACCTGTGCCGGATCTACGCGGCCGCCTCCGTCCCCGACTCGCTGCTCGACGCCGGGCGGATGGACGGCGCGAGCGAGTGGCGGATGTTCTCGGCGATCGGGCTGCGGCTGATGGCACCCGGACTGATCACCGTCTTCCTGCTCCAGTTCATCGTCATCTGGAACAACTTCCTGCTGCCCTTCGTCATGGTGACGAGCGACGACAAGTTCCCGCTGACGGTCGGCCTGTACAGCCTGCTGCGCCACGGCGCCAACCAGGCCTCCCTGTACTCACTGGTGATCACCGGCACCCTGCTGTCCGTCATCCCTGTCATCGCGCTCTTCCTGTCCCTGCAGCGGTACTGGCGCATCGACCTGGTGACCGGTGGCCTCAAGTAGGCCGAGGTACCGGTGTCGTGACGACGACCCGCGCTCCCGGACGGCACGGTCACCAGCACCTCTCCCGGGCCTCACAGCAGTGCCGCTCCCGTCACCGCCGTAGCCACGAGTACGACGCACATCAGGACGTGGAACGTCACGTCCCGTTCCCGTGAGCGGTGTTCGGCTGTGCGGTCCAGTGTGAAATCGGCCGGGTCGGCGGGCGTGTAGTGGACCGTGACGTCGCGGCCGTACGCGCCGGCGGGGTCAGGGAGGTTCGACGTGCAGTGGGCCGTGACGGCCGTGCCCTCGCGGGTGGTGAACGACACGACCGGAGTGATGGTGGTCCAGGTGTCGCCGTCCTCGTCGACGCCGACGTCCTTCAGGACCGCGACGACACGTCCCGGCACGGTGTCCATCGCGGCCAGTCGCTCGACGCGGCGGTTCTTGTCGCGCACCGCCCCGGGCAGATGAACGGCCCCCACCAGCGCCCACGGTCCGCCGAACCCGATCAGTGCGCACGGCCAGCCCCAGTCCAACGCGGCGAGCACCACCAGGCCGACGTAGACCAGGAAGAGGGCGAGACTCGGCCGGCCCAGGCCGCGGCCGGGCTCCTGCGGGGTGTCGGAGAACCGGTAGGCGTGCGGTCTGCCCGGCGGGTGGCTGAGTCCGACCTCGCGGCCCTCCCAGGCCACGGTGATCATCTCGCCCCGTTCGCCGTCGTTCGTCACGGTGACCTGTTGACCCGAGGCCGGGTCGCGGTGGGTGGCGACCACCGATATGCCGCCCGTCCGGGACCCGCCGTGCCGGGGCGGGCGTACCCGCTCGATCCGTCCGGTGAGCCGGACCGTCCGCTGCGCCTTGGTCACCCCGGCCAGCGACATGCCGTACCCGGTCAGCGCCACCACGCTCCACCCCGCGCACCACAGCACCAGAAACCGGTCCCACCCCATGCGCCCCTCCTCCTGTTCCGTCCGGTCAACTGCCGCTACGGCGCAGCACGTTGCCGTGGCCGTCCGTCTGAAGCGTGCCCGTGCCCCCGCCGCCGGTGACCACGATCGTGAGCCTGAGCGAGCCGGAGACTCCGTCGGCCGTGAGTTGCCAGCTGCGTGGGGATCCGACGCCGAGGGTGGTGCCGGCCTCCTCGACCAGTTCGGGGACGCGATCGTAGGGCAGGGATCGTGGGTCGAACCCGGCGGTCCGCACGCCGGTCGGGGAGAAGACGACCGTCAGCAGGCGGTTCTGTACGACGACGGTGAGCGCCCGGCGCCTGTCCGCGCCCTGCGTCAACTCCTCGACGGCCTCGCGCAGTTCACCCTTGTCGAGCATCGACTGGCCGGGACCGAGGGCGACCGTACCCGTCGCCGACGTCACGGTGATCGATGAAGAGGAGGAGGACGGCGAGGAGGAGATGGACGGCCTGGGGGCGTCGGCCTCGGCGTCGTGGGAGTCGAACAGGTCGGCGCGGAACAGCAGGAGCACGGCCGCCGCGCCGAGCAGTAGCCCGAGGAGAGTGAGGAGCCCGCTGAGACAGCCCCCTGGGGTCTCATCCTTCATGGCCGGACCGGGCACCGAGTCGACCTGGGCCAGGGCCGCCCGATCCTCCCACTCCGGGGTGGGCCGCTTCACGATCCGCGTCTTCCACGGCCGGTCCGGCGGGTACTCGACCACCACGATGCCGCGCGGCCGGTAGTCGGGAAGCTCGACGAGGTTGACGTCCTGCCGTACCTCGACACGGAACGCGGGTGTGTCGTCCGGCGCGACGGACAGTTCGAAGCACACCGGCACATCGCTGGCCTCGCCCGTGAAGGCCTCCCGACTCTCGATCGCCGCGAGCGCCGTGCGCGGTACGACGGCCGCCTCCCGGGCACGGTGCGGCAGCGTGGCGAGGGAGAGGAGAAGGCCGTAGGCGGCGGGCAGGGCCAGGCCCGTGACGATCAGCGGTGTTCTCTCGGCCACGCAGCCACCGATGAAGGCGGTCAGTGATGCCCCGATCACGGCGCCCGTCAGGAATCCCAGGGAGAGGCCGGTGGCGGTCCGGGTTTCCGGGCGGTAGGCCGTCGGTGTCCCGCTGTTCATTTGAGGCCGGAGTGGGAGAGTCCTTCGATGAAGTGGCGCTGGGCCAGGACGAAGACGATCAGCATCGGCAGGACGGTCATCGTGGCGGCGGCGAGCTGGGTGTTCCACATCGGGCCGCCGTAGGAGTCGGCGAAGCGGGTCAGGGCCTGGGGCAGGGTGAACAGGTCCGGTGACGTGAGGTACACGGTGGGTTCCAGGTAGAGGTTCCAGGAGGCGAGGAACGTCAGGATCGCCACCGCGGAGAGGGCCGGTCGGGCCAGCGGGAGGCAGATCCGCCACCAGATCGCGGGGCGGCCGAGGCCGTCGAGGCGGCCGGCCTCCTCCAGTTCGACGGGGAGGGCGATGAAGAACTGCCGCATGATGAACGTGGCCAGCGCGCACGGTCCGGCCAGGGCGGTCACCAGGATCAGCGGCCAGTGCGTGTTGATCAGACCGGCCGATTTGAACAGCTGGAACAGCGGCACGATCGTCACCTCGCTCGGTACCAGCATCCCGGTCAGCACCACCAGGAACAGCGCGTTCGCGCCGGGGAACCGGATCCGGGCGAAGGCGTACCCGGCCAGGCTGGACACCAGCAGCGTGATCAGGGTGACCAGTACGGCGATGTAGACACTGTTGAAGTACTGCCGGGCGAAGGGCTGGAAGGTGAACGCCTCGCGGTACGCGGACAGCGTCGGCGAGTCGGTCCACAGCGACGGCGGGGCCTCGAAGATCTCCGCCAGCGGTTTGACCGACGCGGCGACCATCCAGACCGTCGGCACCACGAAGGGGATCGCCAGCACGCCGAGCGCGATCAGCAGCAGCGCCGGCCGGAGTCTGCCGGTCCGCATTCCGCCCATCGTGTCTCGGTCAGTCCTCATAGAACACCCACTTACGGCGCAGCTGCCATTGCAGCAAGGTGAGCAGCATGACGAAGGACAGCAGCATCAGGGCCAGCGTCGAGCCGTAGCCGATGTCGTTGAACTTGAAGGCCTGTTGGAACACGTAGTAGACGAGGACCGTGGTGGACAGGCCTGGTCCGCCGCCGGTCAGGACGGCGATCTGGGCGAAGGACTGCAGTGCCCCGGCGACCGTGACGATGGCGGTCAGCAGCACTGTCGGGGAGATCATCGGCAAGGTGATCCGGGTGAAGACCGTGCGGCTGTTCGCGCCGTCGATGCGGGCGGCCTCGTACAGCTCCCGGGGCACGCCCTGGAGGGCCGCCAGGAACAGCACCATGTTGATCCCGACGCTGCGCACCACCTGGGTGAGGATCACCGACACCATCGCGGTGTCGCCCTGCTTGAGCCAGTTCGGTCCGTCGATGCCGACGGTGGCCAGCAGGCCGTTGACGCCGCCGTTGTCCTGGAGCAGGAAGCCCCAGACCAGGGTCCAGGCGACCACGGAGACCACCACGGGAGAGAAGAACAGCGTCCGGAACACCGTGACACCGCGGAACTTCCGGTTGAGCAGGACGGCGATCAGCAGTCCGAGGGAGATGTTGACGATCACCACTCCGCCGGAGAACAGCAGAGTCGCCAGCAGCACCTTGGGCAGCTGCGGATCGTCGGCCAGGGCCGCGTAGTGCTCGCCGCCGACGAAGGTCTGCTTGCCGGTGAAGACGTTCCAGTCGTGGAGGCTGTACCAGATCGCCATGCCGACCGGCAGCAGGACGAACACCGCCACCCCGACGAGCTGCGGCAGGACGAACAGGTAGCCGGTCAGTACGTCCCGGCGGCGGGAGGTCCAGAAGGCCGGACCGGCCGGCCCCGATGCGCGCCCGGTCCTGGCGGCGGACCGGGCCGGCGCCCGCTCGACGGCCGGTTCGGCGGCCCGTGTCCCGCTCACTTGGAGAGAAGGGGCTTGATCGCGGTGCAGACCGACTTCAGGACTGCCGGGACGTCGGCGTCGGCGCGCCACATCGCGTCGAGCGCCGTCTTGCCCTTCTGGGCGATCTCCGCCGGACTGGTGTGGTTGGGCAGCGTGACGGCGTCAGGGAGCTGGTCGACCACCGCGTCCTGGAGCTGGGAAGCGCTCAGCACCTTGTTGTTCGCGGCGAGCTTGGCCCCGGTCAGCAGCGACTTCCGGGGCGGCGGGAAGTACTGGGCGAGCTTGGCGGCGTTCTCCGGATCGGTCAGGTAGGCGAGGAAGTCCGCCGCCTGCTTCGGGTGCTTGCTGGAGGCCAGTACGCCCATCCCGGCCTGGCCCAGCACGGAGTACGTGCCCTTGGGACCCGCGGGCAGCGGGTACAGCCCGAACTTGAACTTGCCGGTCAGCAGCGAGGCGCGGGAGACCTGCGCGACGGTGAAGGCCGCGTCACCGGCGAAGAAGTCGGCGGTGGTACCGGGGCCGGGCATCGCCTTGGTCTTGAACGCCGCGTCGTGCAGGAAGGTGAACGCCTGCTGCATCTCGGGGCTGTCGAAGGTGCAGGTCCTGCCGTCCGCGCTCCACGCCGACGCGCCCCAGCCGGTCCACACGGTGGCCAGCGTGTTCCACGCCGTGTAGTCGAAGTCGCGGACGACGAAGCCGGCCTTGCCGGTCTTGGCGTGCACGGCCGCTCCGGCCGCCGCGACCTGGTCCCAGGTCAGGGAGGCCGGGTCGATCTTCTGGCCGGCCTTGGCCAACAGGTCGGTGTTCACGTAGAGGGCGTACGGCGAGTTCGAGAACGGGTACGCGTACAGCGTGCCGTCGCGGCTGAACTCCGCCGTCACGCTGCCGAGCAGGTCGTCGTACTTCCAGCCGGGGGTCGCCTTGAGCGTGTCCGTCAGCCCGAGCAGCGCGTCGGAGGCGATCAGGTCCCGCGACAGGTCGCCCATCCACGCGAGGTCGGGGGCGTTGCCGCCGGCGATCTGGGTGGTGAGCGTCGTGTTGTAGTCGGCGAACGGGAGGCTCTCGAAGGTGATCTTCGCGACGTCGGGATGGGCGGCCCGGTAGGCGGCGGCGATGCTGTCGAACAGCTTCAGCTGGTCCTTGTCCGAGGTCCAGACCGTCATCCGCAGCTCAACTGCCTTGTCGGAGGTGCCGGTTGACGAACCGCCACAGGCCGCGGTCAGCGCGAGGACCGTCGTCAGGGCGACAGTGCTCAGCACCTTTCTGGTTCTGATCATGGGTGGGTTCCTTTCGCGTGCGGGTGCCGGTCCGACTCAGTAGCCGACGACCTCGGGCCAGTGGAGTTCGACGCCGGCCTCTACCAGGCGGTGCTGGAACTGCTCGACGAGTGCGGGTTCGGCGGCGACCTGCTGGGGGCTCAGTCCGCGGTCGAGGCAGAAGGCGGTGAGTTCCCCCGCGGACTCGCCGACGTTCCATTCGACCGGGTGGAGCCGGTAGGCGCCGTTGGTGATGTGGGTGGTGCCGATGTTCTTGGCGGCGGGGATCAGGTTCCGGGTCCGGACCGGGACCAGGGCGCCCAGCGGGATCTCGAACGGCGCGCACTCGACGTCGATGTAGTTGTCGCCGCCCGTCGAGGGGTGCAGGTCGATCCGGTACATCCCGACCCCGACGGACGCGTCGAACCGGGCCGGCCCGTCGGACCCGCGGGCCTTGACGGAGATGTCCTGTTCGCGGACGGTGGTCAGCGCCTTGATCCGGCGGGACTCCCGGATGTACGGGGCCTGCGCGAAGCCGTCGTCGGTGCCCACCAGGTCCCCGCGCAGCCTGAGCCCCGGCCAGCCCCGGCCGCCGTCGGGGCGGGGCGCCTCGGTCTGGAGCCAGTGGACGTAGGCCCGGGACTGCGCCTTGGCCTCGGCCAGGTGCCGCTCCCGATCGTCGGTGTCGATGATCGAGCCGCCGACGTAGTCCAGTTGGGGCCAGTTGGCCAGCACGATGTCGCTGTCGTACAGGCCGTCGGTGAAGGTCTGGCGGGCGGCGATCCGCCGGAACTGCCACAGGTCCCGATCTCCGGCGTCGAACCGCGGATCGCCGGAGACGTCCTGCTCCGGGTTGACGATCATGGTGCGCTGCTCCGGCGCCAGGGTGCGCGGGTTGGGCGCGGTGAACGACAGCATCGGCGCGCCCCAGTAGGGCAGTTCGAAGGAACGCCACTCGTCGTAGTCGTCGGGCCGGGCGATCGTGTGGTCCCCGGGGGCGTGGTCGAAGACGAAGCACCAGGCGATCGACTGCACGTTGGCCGGGTCGGCGACGTCCGGAGCGCTCGGCTCGCCGGTGTCGGACCGCGCCTCGGCGCCGACGACGTACTCGGTGCCGGTCAGCGGCAGCAGGTCACCGGTCTCGGTGCCGTCCAGCACGAACTCCGCGCTGATCACGCTGTGTTGCCCGGTCCGCGGGTCGGCGACCGTGACCGTGCGGACCACGCCGTCCACGGTGTCGGCCGCGACCGGGACCGCGGGTTGCAGGACGGTCAGCCGGCCGCTCGACCGGTACGGCGCGAGGAGGGCCTCGATCACCGCGAGCGCCACCCGCGGCTCGTGGCACAGCCGGCTCACCCGGCCGCGCCCCGGGTTGAGTTCACGGTCCGCGCGGGCCTCGTCCGAGAGCGGGTAGTGGTCCCGGTAGTAGCGGCGGATGTTCTCCCGCAGCGCCCGGTAGCGGGCGGTCACGCCGAACTGCTCCACCCAGATGTGCTCGTCCGGCGGCACCGCCTGCGAGGTCAACTGGCCGCCCAGCCAAGGGTGTTCCTCGGTCAGCACGACCCGGTGTCCACGCTGGAGCAGCGCGAGAGCGGCTGCCACCGACCCCAGTCCGCCGCCTATGACCGCCACCTCTGTGGCGATCCTGTTCACGACTGCCCCGCCGGCCGGGCGGCAATGGTGTCGCCGGCTTCGACCTCGGCCACCAGGAGCCGCTGGATGTCCAGCTCCGCCCACTCCGGCGGGTCGGTGGTGATCAGCTGCTGGAGCAGGGCGAGCGCCTCGGCGGCGACCTGTTTGCGCGGCACGCGAAAGCCCGTCAGTGCCCGTCCGTCGGTGCGATGACCGCGGACCTCACCGAAGGCGGCGACCGAGATCTCGCCGGGCACGTCCACCCCCGCGCCGACCAGCGAGAGGATGACGTCCTCGGTGAGGAAGGCGTCCTCGGCGATGATCAGCGTGGCGTCCGTGGCCCGTGCCAGCCGGGGCAGTTCGGCGACGCGCTCCTCACCCACCAGCATGAACGCCATCCGGCCCGCCGCCGAAGCGGCCTCGACCGCGCCGCGCCGGTCCCGCGCGGTGGCGGTGTCCCGGCCGCGGTGCACATACAGGGCCTGGCGGTGTCCACTGTCCGCCGCCAGGTCGATCACGGCGTTCGCCGGAGTGACGTAGTCGACGCCGACGTACGGCACGGCCGCGGCCGTCTCGTCCCGGCGGCCGACCGCGACGAACGGGAACTGCTCGGCGACCAGACGTTCCAGCTCGGAGCCGACCATCTGCTGGCCGAGCAGGACACAGCCGTCGGTGAGCCGCAGCCGGGTCTTGCGGTGGAACAGACTGCGGGTGCCGTTCTCGACCGGCGAGGAGGTGAAGAGCAGCAGGTCCCAGCCGATCTCCTCGGCCGCACGCTCGATCCCGTTCAGCAGCGGGCCGTAGAAGTCGAGGCTCTCCGGCGACAGGGCCTCCTCGTAGGTGAAGACGCCGATGATCTGGTTGTCCAGACCGGCCAGTCGGCGGGCCGCCGGATCGGCGACGTACGTCGCCTGCTCGATCGCCGCCTTGACGCGCGCCCGGGTCTCCTCCGGGATGCGCACGTTCGTGCCGTCACGGTCGTTCAGCACCACCGAGACGGTGGTCTGACTGACCCCCGCGATCTCGGCGATCTCGCGCTGAGTGACCCGGCGCGGCTTCGTTGGCATCGATCCTCCGTTGATAATGCGTAACTTCAGCGGACGTCGGTGACGTTAAACCGCCCGAAACAAAAGCGCAATACCCCTTGACCGAGGGCGTGTCTGGTTGAGACCGTCCGTGTCACGCCGTTGAAGATAGGCATTATCACAACAGCGCGTGGCCAGACAGGAGCAGACGATGACCACTCCCCATGCCGAAGGCGCCCACCTCAGCCGTCGCCGTCTTCTCGGCGCGGCGCTCGCGGCCGGCGTCGTACTGATCGCCGAGCCCACCGCCGTGACCGCCCATGCCGCGACCGGCGATGTCACCCTGACCGCGGGTGGGATCAGCCTGCTGGCGAGCATCGGCGGCCGGCTCGCCATCCGCGACGCCGCCGGTGTCACCCGCAGCGCCGGGTCGAAGTTCCAGATCAAGGACCAGGCCACCGGCATCCACCTGTCGACCGGCGGCACCCCCGTACTGGCCGCGCTGCCGGACGGGACACCGGCGATCCGGATGGACTACACCTTCGACGCCGCCGCCGGGGCGGCCACCGTCACCGGCTGGTTCAGCGTCAGCACCGGTCACGCCCGGCTGGAGTGGCGGATCACCGGCGCGGACACCCTGCTGCCGGACGGCTTCCTGTTCAGCCGGGCGATCCAGGTGCCGACCGCGCCCGACGACTACATCGCGATCACCGAATGGGTCCGCGACACCGGCGGCGGCATCCCCTACGAGGAGACGGCCGGCGTCGCCCACACCTCGACCTGGGGCAGCCTGCACGGGCTGTTCCTGCTGGACCGCTCACGCCAGGCCTGGACGAACGCGACCTGGATCCACGCCCCGGGAACGGCCGACCCGGCCGGCGGCTGGACCAGCGAGGCCGACTTCTTCTTCTCCGAGACCAGACCGTCGGCCACGGCCACCATCGGCCGGGGCGTCGAACTCGGCCTGGAGCTGACCACCGACAGCGACTTCAACCTCTACGACACCCCCGGCGAGCCGATGCTGCTCACCGCCCTGGTGGCCAACGGCGGCGCCGCCCGCACAGCCGAACTGGAGCTGTCCGTAAGGGACTTCGACGGCACGCAGCTCGCCACCACCACGGTGACCGGCACGATCGCGGCGGCGGGCACCTGGCAGCACACCTTCACCGTGCCCGCGCCGGCCGCCGGCGTCGTGTTCGCCGAGGTCGTCGTACGGTCCGGGACCGACGAGGCGTTCGCCCGGACCAACCTCGCGACCCTGCCGCCGTTCACCTACCAGGCGGGCGCGGACAGCATGTTCGGGATCGCCAACTACCCCTGGCTGCAACGGCCCAGCGCCGACGCCGTACTCGACCTCTGGCGGCGGGCCGGCATCTCGCTGGTCCGTATCGCCTACGAAGGCGGCCCGGGACTGCCGCCCTCGGTATTCGACGCACGGGGCATGCGCCACAACATCGAGCTGCAGCCGGAGCTCGACGTGAGCGACACCGCGGCGGAGGCCTGGGCGGCCGACAAACTGGCCGTGGCGCAAGGGGCCGGAGCGGGTTACTTCGAGGTCGGCAACGAACTGAACCGGCCGTTCAACGAGGGAACGGCCGCCGTGGCCTACCTGAACAAGGCGCTGCGCCCGGTCTTCGACCGGCGGGCCGTGACCGGCGACACCGTCAAGCTGATGAACAACGGACTCGCCGGGATGGACAAGCCCTGGGTGGAGAACTTCATCGCCGCGGGCGGCTGGGACCTGATCGACGCGTTCGCCTACCACCCCGGCCGCGGCAACTTCACCCCGGACTACATACCGCCCGGCGACGACTGGAGCACCGGCTCCGCGGGCACGTACTGGAACTTCTACGGCGGACTGAAGCAGCTCAAGGCGCTGATGGCGCAGCACGGCGCGAAGGAGATCTGGCTGACCGAGGCCTATGCGCCGACGAAGCCGAACAGCTGGTGGCACGACACCTACCGGCACGCCGCCGAGAACGTCCTGCTCACCCTGGCACTGGCGAAGGCCGAAGGCGTCACCTGCGTGTGCTGGTACCAGTTCCACGACAGCGTGCTGGGCATGTCGCAGGTCGCCGACCCGGACAACGTCGAGTACCACTACGGCCTGATGAACCGCGACCTCAGCCCGAAGCCCTCGCTCCTGGCGTACGCGACCGCGGCCCGCGCACTCGACCAGGCCACGTTCCAGGGCCACTTGACCTTCCCCGACCCGCAGACCTTCGGCCTGTGGTTTGACACCCCCGACGGCGCGGCGGTCGTCCTGTGGAACAGGGCCGACGGCTACTTGCTGAACACCGTCGGCGAGCGCGCCGACTGGCACTTCCCCGCCCCCGAGGTCTGGGCCGACCCCTGGCCGACCAAGACCCACCTCACGGTCACCGCCGGCAACGCCGTGCGCGAGCTGGACGCCATCGGCCGCAGCCGCCAACTCCCCACGGCCCAGGGCAAGGTGACCCTCACGCTCGACGGTGCCCCGCGCGTCTTCTACGGCCTGACCCCGGTGGCCGGGCCGGATGGCGACACGCTGGCGGGCTGCTGCTGACAGTCCGCCGAGCCACCCCGTGCCCCCCCCTTCTCCCGAACTCCCGCAACTCCCGCGTCGAAGGAGCAATCAGCCGCATGTCCGTTCCCGGTACCTCGCCGTGGTGGCGCAGCGCCGTCATCTACCAGGTCTACATCCGCAGTTTCGCCGACGGTGACGGCGACGGCGTCGGCGACATCACCGGCCTCCGCTCCCGGCTGCCGTATCTGAAGGCGCTCGGGGTGGACGCCATCTGGATCAACCCCTGGTACAAGTCCCCGATGGCGGACGGCGGTTACGACGTCGCCGACTTCCGCGCGATCGACGGGCTGTTCGGCGCGGTGGCCGATGCCGAGCAGCTCATCGCGGAGGCACACGAGCACGGCATCCGTGTCGTCCCCGACCTCGTCCCGAACCACACCTCGGACCAACACGCCTGGTTCCAGGCGGCTTTGGCGGCCGGCCCCGGCAGCCCGGAACGGGAGCGATACGTCTTCCGGCCCGGCCGCGGCCCCGACGGCACGCAGCCGCCCAACAACTGGATCTCCCAATTCGGCGGCCCGGCCTGGACCCGGCTGCCCGACGGCGACTGGTATCTGCATCTCTTCGCCCCCGGGCAACCCGACCTCAACTGGCAACACCCCGATGTCCACGCCGAGTTCGAGGACATCCTGCGGTTCTGGTTCGCCCGGGGTGTGGACGGCTTCCGCATCGACGTCGCCCACGGCCTCGTCAAGCACCCCGAACTGCCCGATGTACCGGCCCGGTTGGACGCGGCGGACCAGGAACCCCGGCAGCACGTCGACCACCCGCACTGGGACCGCGACGAGGTGCACGACATCTACCGCGCCTGGCGCAAGGTCGCCGACGAGTTCGACGGCGACCGCTGCTTCGTCGCCGAAGCCTGGGCGGACACCCCCGAACGCCTCGCCGCCTACGTCCGCGAGGACACCCTGCACACCGCCTTCAACTTCGACTTCCTCATGGCCGACTGGAACCCGGAGGACCTGCGCGGAGTCATCGACGACTCCCTCACGATGCTCGGCGCCGTCGGCGCACCCGCCACCTGGGTGCTCTCCAACCACGACGTCACGCGCCACCCCAGCCGCTACGGCCGAAGCGCCGCCAAGCGCTGGGTCGCCGGCGAACGCTATGCACCCGGCGGCCCCCTCGACCTGACCCTGGGCCTCCGCCGCGCCCGCGCCGCCGCCCTCCTCACCCTCGCCCTGCCCGGCGGCACCTACATCTACCAGGGCGAGGAACTCGGCCTCCCCGAAGTCGAGGACCTGCCCGACGAGGTCCGACAGGACCCCATCTGGGAGCGCTCCGGACACACCGACCCCGGCCGCGACGGCTGCCGGGTGCCCCTCCCGTGGTCCGGTCAGCACCCCCCGTTCGGCTTCAGCCCCGACCAAGCCCCCGCCCCGCCGTGGCTGCCCCAACCCGCCGGCTGGAACGCGCTCACCGCAGAGGCGCAGACCGGCGACCCGGCCTCCATGCTGGAGCTGTACCGCACCGCCCTGCGGCTGCGCCGCGCCCACCCCGCCCTCGGCGACGGCACCCTGACCTGGCTGGACACGCCCCCCGGCGTCCTCGCCTTCCGCCGGGACCCCGGCTTCGTCTGCGTGGTCAACCTCTCCGCCACCCCGTACACGCTCCCCGACCACTCCTCCGTCCTCCTTGCCGGCGCCCCTGTCGAGGACGGTGTGCTGGCGACGGATCACGCGGTCTGGCTCGACGTCTAGAGCGCCCTCGATTCCCAAGAGCTTCGGAGTGTGTTGGACTGTTGGTATAGTCACTGGACGTACAGTCTGAAGCGGGGGGCGGGAATGGCGAACGGCAGTCCGGCCCTGGACGCCGAACGGGACGCGATCGTCGGCGCGTTGGTGCCCCTCGTCGACGGGATCGCGGCGACGTTCGGGCCGGTGTGCGAGGTGGTGCTGCACGACTATCGGGACCCGGAGAAGTCGGTGGTCGCCGTCGCCGGAGCCCTGACCGGGCGGTCGGCGGGCGGGGCGATGAGCGAGATCGGGCTACGGATGCTCGCGCGCGGGGACGAGGCCGCCGACGAGCTGAACTACCTCACCCGCACCAAGGGCGGCCAACAGCTCAAGTCGTCCACGATGGTCCTCCGGGACTCCACGGGCGCGGTGTTCGGCGCGCTCTGCGTCAACGTCGACGTCACCGCCGTACAGCAGGCGCAGGCCCTGCTGGCCGGGATCGGCGGCGCGGGCGCGGTTGAGACACCGACCACCACCTTCGGCAACGACATCGACTCCGTCGTCGAGGCCATCGTTGACGCCCATCAGCTGCGGCGGGGCCGGACCTGGGTCCAACTCGACCGCGCGCAGCGGCTGGAGCTGTTCCGCGGCCTCGACGAGCACGGGGTGTTCGCCGTGCGCCGGGCCATCGAGCAGGTCGCCGTCCGGCTGGGCATCTCCCGCGCCTCGGCCTACAGCTACCTCTCGCAGGCGCGGGCCGCGACCGGCACCCCCGCCACTTCCGATCCCGCTTCCGATGGAGGAGCCGCGTGACCACCACCCCGCCCATCAGCCTCGACGACGTCCTCAGCGCCGCCGCACAGATCAAGGGCGTCGCGCACCGCACCCCGGTACTGCGTTCGCGCACCCTCGATCAACTCGTCGGCGCCGAGGTGTACTTGAAGTGCGAGAACTTCCAGCGGATCGGCGCCTTCAAGTTCCGCGGCGCCTACAACGCGGCCTCCCGGCTGACACCGGAGGAACTCGCGCGGGGCATCGCCGCCTACTCGTCCGGCAACCACGCCCAGGCGGTCGCCCTCGCCGCCCGCGAACTCGGCACCACCGCGGTGATCCTCATGCCCGAGGACGTCCCGGCCTCGAAGCGCGCCGCCACCGAGGGATACGGCGCCGAGGTCGTCACCTACGACCGCTACAGCGGCGACCGGGTGGCCATCGGCGAGGCCCTGGCCGCCGAGCGCGGACTCTCCCTCATCCCGCCCTACGAGCATCCGCACATCATGGCGGGGCAGGGCACGGCGGCACTCGAACTCGTGGAGGAAGTGGGGGAGTTGGACGCCGTGCTGACGCCCGTGGGCGGTGGCGGGCTGATCGCCGGGACGGCCACCGCCGTCAAGGGGCTGCACCCACGCACCCGGGTGATCGGCGTCGAACCGGAGGCCGGCGACGACACCAAGCGGTCCCTGGAGGCGGGCCGGCGCGTGTCCATCCCGGTACCGCGCACCATCGCCGACGGCCAAGCAGCCGACATTCCCGGTGAGTTGACCTTCTCGGTGAACCGGCGACTGGTCGACGAGATCGCGCTGGTCAGTGACGAGGAGATCAAGGACGCGATGCGGTTCGCCTTCGAGCGGCTGAAGATCGTCGTCGAGCCGAGCGGTGCCACCCCGCTGGCCGCGCTCCTCGCCGGGCGCGTGGGCCGGCTCTCGGGGCGGGTGGGGATGATCGTGTCGGGCGGCAACATCGACAGCGAGCGGTTCGCGTTGTTGTGCGCGAGCGGTTCATCATGACGGTGCCCCAGTAGGGGTTCCCCCGAATGGCGCTCCCGGGTGGACAGGAAGACGATGGAGTGGTGGGGCGCGGCCCCCGCCGGAGCGCCGGTGCCGTTCAAGGATGCCGGGAGACGGAGACCGGCCCCGGCCGTGCTGTGCGCGGCCGGAATGGAGGCAGCCGTCATGCTGGAAGTGAAGACGGTCGACAAGCCGGACGAGCGACGTGACTTCCCCCGTGGCCACCTCGAAGCCGTCCACCTCAGCGGACTCGACTTCGCCATCGGCACCTTCGAGCCGGGTTGGCGCTGGTCGGAGTCCGTGGCACCGATCGCGGGAACCGAGAGTTGCCAGATCCACCACAACGGTTACGTGGTCCAGGGGCGGATGCATCTCCGTATGGACGACGGCGGTGAGAGCGAAGTGGGCCCCGGTGACGTCTTCGTGTGCTCGCCCGGACACGACGCGTGGGTCGTCGGCGACGAACAGGTGATCGTGCACGACTTCGCGGGCGCCATGGCCACGGACTACGCGAAGGCTCCGTAGCCCCTCCGGACGTACGCGCTCCGCGGCACCGCACCCGCCGGGCGCGTATGTCATGCCCGGTACTCGACGACCTGCCCCTCGGCGTACGCCACGGCCTCCGCGTGCCCGAACAGGCCCGGCAGCCCACCCGTGTGCACGAACACGGTCCGCTCGCCCGGCCTGATGTCACCGTCCCGGACGGCCGCGATCAGGCCGGCCATCGCACGTCCCGTGTACGTCGGGTCGAGGACGAGCCCGGCGGTGCGCGCGGCCAGGGTGAGGGCGTCGGCGGTGGATGCGGTGAGCGTGGCGTAGCCGCCGCCGATCTGGTCGCGCCGAACCCGTAGTCCCTCCGGTGCGGGCAGCCCCGCGAACTCGCTTACGGCTGCGGTCGGTTCGGGCAGTGCGCCCACGTCGACGCCGAGCACCGCGTCCGCCCCGAGCGAGAGCACCAGCCCCGCCATCGTGCCGCCCGAGCCGAGCGCGACGACGGCGGTACGCAGATCGGGAAGCTGTTCGCGCAACTCCTCACCGCAGCGCACATAGCCGCGTGCGCCGAGCGCGCTGGAACCGCCGAACGGGATCAGCGCGGGCCTGGCGTCGGCCTTGCGCAGCTGTGCGCACACCTCGGCCGCCGCCCGGTCCAGTCCGGCCTGGTCCACGTCGCCCGCCCAGGCGATCCGGGCGCCGAACAGCCCGTCGAGGGCGAGGTTCCCGGAGCGCGACACACCCGGCGATCCGCGCAGCACCAGCACCACGTCCAGGCCCGACCGCGCTCCGGCGGCGGCCGTCAGGCGGGCGTGGTTGCTCTGCGGGGCGCCGGTGGTGACCAGGGTGTCCGCGCCCTCGGCGAGCGCCGCGCCCACGGTCCACTCCAGCTTGCGGATCTTGTTGCCGCCGCCTCCGAGACCGGTCAGATCGTCGCGCTTGATCCACAGGTCGTCCGGGCCGAGCCCGATCGCGGTGGCCAGTCTCGGGGCCGGTTCGACGGGGGTGGGGAAGGTGGCCAGTTCCACGTGCGGGGCGCTGTGCGGGTCGTCGCTCATGGCGTACATCATCGCGCGTCTCGGCGGTCGATCCGCTGCTGGGCTTGCCCATGGAAACCGATCGGTTTACTGTAGCTCTCGTAAGGAAACCGATCGGTTTCCCTCTCTCTTCGTCCCAGCTCAGGAGATCCCCCATGACGAACATCGAAGGCTCCGTCGTCCTCGTCACCGGCGGCAGCCGTGGCATCGGCCGGGCGCTGGTCGAGGCGCTGTACGAGCGCGGCGCCAAGAAGGTGTACGCCACCGCCCGTGACCCGAAGACCGTCACGCACCCGGACGCCGTGCCGCTGGCGCTGGAGGTCGGCGACCCCGCGTCCGTCGCGGCGGCGGCCGAGCAGGCGCAGGACGTCACGATCGTGATCAACAACGCGGGCGCGGCCGTGAACGCGAACTTCCTGGACTCGCCCGTCGAGGACATCCGGCGCGAGTTCGAGACCAACTTCTACGGCCCGCTGCTCGTCACGCGCGCCTTCGTGCCGATCATCGAGCGCAACGGTGGTGGCCACATCCTGAACTTCCACTCGGTGCTGTCCTGGATCGGTCTCGCCGGCTCCTACAGCGCCTCCAAGGCCGCGTTCTGGTCGCAGACCAACTCCCTGCGCCTGGACCTGAAGCCGCGCGGGATCGACGTCACCGGACTGCATGTCGGCTACGTCGACACGGACATGGCCGCGCATGTCGACGGGCCCAAGTCCACTCCCGAGAGCGTCGCGGCGCAGGCACTCGACGGCATCGAGTCCGGCGCCTTCGAGGTACTGGCCGACGACCTGACCCGTCAGGTGAAGGCCGGGCTGTCCGCCGAAGGTGGCGCCCTGTACCCGCAGTTGGCCGCCTGACCGGACCGGCAGCGATCAGATCGGCAGCAACCGGCCGACCAGTGTGCTGAGTTGCTGCGCGTTCCGGCACTCGTGCATCTCGACCAGCTCCGCGTAGTCGGGCGCGGCCGAGTCGCCGGTGCCCCACTGGGAGCGCTGCTCGGGGTTCAACCAGTAGACGCGGCGGGCCCGTTGGGCGATCTGCCGGACGGCCGGGAGATTCGGGTCGCTCATGTTGGTGCGGGCGTCGCCGAGCACGAACACGGTCGTACGCGGGCCGACCGCGTCGCCGTACCGCTCCGCGAACTCGCCCAGGGCGACGCCGTAGTCGCTGCTTCCGTGCCAGCCGGTGAGGGTGGCCTCGTCGCGGATGCGGGTGCCGAGGCCCTCGGGGTCGGCCGTGCCGTGGACGAGCAGCGGTGTCACCTCGTCGAGGCGGTTGACGAAGGCGAACACGCGCACCTTGCTGAACTGGTCGTGCAGCGCCTGCACCAGCAGCATCGTGAAGT
Source organism: Streptomyces prunicolor (assembly GCF_045162825.1). Taxonomy (NCBI): domain Bacteria; kingdom Bacillati; phylum Actinomycetota; class Actinomycetes; order Kitasatosporales; family Streptomycetaceae; genus Streptomyces; species Streptomyces prunicolor. The sequence continues at coordinate 9,992,738 of NZ_CP108676.1, forward strand.
CGGAGAAGCCCGACACCGAGCCCGACACATCGCACAGCAGCACCAGTTCGGGCCGGACGGGCCGACGCCGGCGCAGTACCGGCCGCATCGGCACCCCGCCCGTCGAGAGTGAGCCGCGCAGGGTGCGGCGGAGGTCGATCGTGCCCCGGGAGGCGCGACGCCGGCGGGCGGCGAGGCGGGTGGCCAGCTTCCGGGCCAGCGGCTGAACAGCCCTGCGCAGTTCGGCCAGTTGGGCCCGGCCGGCGAACAGGAAGTCGACGCGGTCGGCCGTCGGCGCGATGGCCCGCCGGGCGAGCTCGTCCCGGCCGCGCCGCTCGGCGACCCGGCGCCGCGCCTCCAGGGCGACCTGCCGCCGGAACCCCTCGATACGCTGCCGGATCTCGTCGTCGAGCAGCCGGTCGGTGAACCCGGACCGGCCCCCGCCCTCCGCCCGGATGCTCGTCCGCACCCGGGCCAGCAGCGTCTGCGGACGTAGCCACTCCAGGGTCTGGTGCGACGACCAGCCGTCCGACGCCGGGGAGTTGCCGTAGCCGCCGAAACCGTCGACGGCCTCCGCCGCCAACTGCCCCATCAACGCTCGGTCGTTGGCGGCGAGCGCCGCCGCGAGCCGGTCACGGAGGTCCTCGCGGTTGGTGGGCTCGCCCTGCGGTGCTCCGACACCGCGCGGGAAGTAGAGGTCGAAGACCGGGTCGAACACCGGGCGTTGACCCGTGCCGTGCAGCAGCGTCGCGGCCAGTCCCTCGCGCAGCAGCTCACGGTCCGCGAACCCGAGCGCCTCCATGGCCTGCGCCGCGTCCACGGTCTCGCCGGTACCGATCCGCAGACCGTGCGCGCGCAGTGCCCCGACGAGGCCGGTCAGCCGCTCGGTGACACCGGTGGCGGTCACACGGCGTCCAGGTCGAGCTTGGCCGCTGCCCGCAGGATGTCGTCCTGGTGCTTGAGGAGGACGCCGAGGGTGTCCCGTACGACGGTCTCGTCGAGGGTGTCGGCGCCCAGGGCGAGGAGAGTGCGGGCCCAGTCGATGGTCTCGGCCACCGACGGGACCTTCCGCAGTTCCATCTCGCGCAGCGCCCCGACCACCCGGACCACGGACTCGGCCAGCGCCTCGCCGAGCCCCGGCACCTTCAGCCGTACGATCCGACGCTCCAACTCCTCGTCGGGGAAGCCGATATGGAGGAACAGGCAGCGGCGGCGCAGGGCCTCGGAGAGCTCGCGGCTCGCGTTCGAGGTGAGGACCACGAAGGGGCGGCGGGTCGCGGTGATCGTGCCCAACTCCGGGACGGTGACCTGGAAGTCGCTGAGTATCTCCAGCAGCAGACCCTCCACCTCGACGTCCGCCTTGTCGGTCTCGTCGATCAGCAGGACCTTCGGGTCGTCGCCGCGGATCGCCGTGAGCAGCGGGCGGGGGAGCAGGAACTCCTCGCTGAAGATGTCGGTGCGGGTCTCGTCCCAGCTCTCGTCGCGGCCCGCGCTGATGCGCAGCAGTTGCTTGGCGTGGTTCCACTCGTACAGCGCCCGGGACTCGTCGACGCCCTCGTAGCACTGGAGCCGGACCAGCCGTGCCCCGGCGACCTCGGCGACGGCCTTGGCCAGCTCCGTCTTGCCGACGCCGGCCGGGCCCTCGACGAGGAGCGGCTTGCCGAGGCGGTCGGCGAGGAAGACGGTCGTGGCGACCGCGGGCGAGGCCAGATAGCCGGTCTCGGCGAGGCGAGCGGCGACTTCGTCGACGGAACGGAACACGGGGCCTCCGGCGGATCGCGGGTGGTACGTCGGTGCGCGGCAACATATCTAAGCGCTTGTTCACCTTCACTGTCACCCGGGATCGGGTGCCTGCGCAAGCTCGTACACCGATCGGTTTCCTCTTGGCTCTCGGCGCGGTAACCTCGGTGTATGGCCACGACAGACAAGGCGTCACCCCGGGACCGGCTGCTCGATGCGGCGGCCGAGCTGTTCTACCGCGACGGTGTCTCCATCGGCGTCGAGGCGCTGTGCAAGTCGGCCGGGGTCTCGAAGCGGTCGATGTACCAGCTCTTCGACAGCAAGGACGAGGTGCTCGCCGCGAGCCTGGAGCGGCGTGCGCCCGGGTACGCGGCGCGGCTCACGCCCGGTCCGGATGATGCCGGTACGCCGCGCGAGCGGATCCTGTACGTCTTCGAGCAGGCGGAGAAGTCGTCGACCGAGGACGGCTATCTGGGCTGTCCCTTCCTTGCCACGATGGTCGAGCTGAAGGATCCCGAGCATCCGGCGAGCGTGGTGGCCCGGGCTGCCAAGGAGAAACTGAAGGACGCGTTTCGGGAGCAGGCCGAGTTGGGGGGCGCGCGTGATCCGGGTTTGCTGGCACGGCAGTTGATGCTGGTCTTCGATGGGGCCAGTGCTCGTGCCGGGGCGAAGCTGGAGTCGTTGGACGGGTTGACTGTCGAGACTGTGCGGACGTTGTTGGATGCGGCCGGGGTTGCCTGAACGTTGGGTCATGTCGTTGTTCGGCTGCGGCGCCGTGGGGGCTGGTCGCGCCCACGCGGCGGAGCCGTAAATCGATACAGCCCCGCGCACCTTTGGGGCGCTGCCGGACCGTGGGTCGAGGGGCAGCCGGTGTAGCGGCTGCCCCTCTCCTGGCCGATTGTGCTCACGCGGTCAATGCCACCGCCTCCACCGCCGGTGTGCGCAGCACGCGCCGTGCCGTCAGCAGGCTCGTGCCCAGGGTCACCGTCGCCGCCACCGCTACGACCGTCAGCCAGATTCCGAGGCCCTGGTGCGGGAGGACCGAGTCCGTGCGGACCATGGTGAACGGGATGATCCCCGCCAGCGCGGCCGCCGTGCCGGACAGGACGCCGGTGATGGTGAGGATCGCCGTCTCCGTGCCGACCGTGCGCAGCACCTGCCCCGGAGTCGCGCCCGCCAGGCGCTGGCCGCCGAACTCGCGGGCGCGGTAAGTCGTCGCCGCGTACAGGGAGTTGACCAGCATCACGCAGACGAAGACCACGATGATGCCGACAACCGTGAAGTTGAGGGTCTCCAGGTTCTTCGCGTCCACCGACTTCGTGAGGCCCGAGGCCTTCACCGCGTCGCTCTCCACCGCCTGCATGTACAGGGTCGCCGTGGACACCGCCGTGAAGAGGATCAGCGACATCAGGATCCCGGCGAGCTGGTCGGCCCGCTCGCGGAGGTTGCGGATCGCCAACCAGCCGCTCGCGCCGGTCAGTTGGAGCCGGTCGAGCAGGCCCTTCAGCAGGCGGGGTGCCAGCAGGGCGAGGCCGACCGAGAGCAGGATCGCACCGTACGCCGGTGCCGCCATCAGCGCCGCGTCCGTGGCGGAGAAGGCGAAGGTCGCCGTCACCGACACCACACCGGCGACCAGCGCGGCGTACGTGAAGAACGTCCGCGCCCGGCCCTGCTGACGGCGCCCGCGTGTCGCCCGTCGTACGGCCAGGAACGCGGCGCCCGCCGACGCCAACAGCGTGATGCCCAGGCCCGATTGGAGGGTGAAGGGGCCGAAGGAGTAGTCGACGGAACGGGCGACTTGGCCGCTGTCCTTGAACGCCCCGAGCAAGGCGCGTCCGCCGAGCATCGCGGGACCGACGGCGAGGATCGCGCCCAGCAGCGCGACGGCCACCGCCTCACCCACGACCATCCGCTTGAGCTGCGCCGGAGTCGCGCCCGAGCAGCGCAGGGTCTCCAACTCCCTCGACCGTTGACGGACGTTGACGGTCAGTGTCGACGCTACAGCGAAGAACACCAGCAGGGTTCCGTAGCCTCCGACGACACTCGCCGACGTGGAGAGCGTGTCGGCGCTGACCGAGTCGATGCCGTGCCGACTCGCCGTGTCCTGAAGGGAGTTGAACGTCATGATGATCGCCGCGCCCAGGAACGCGGCCAGCAGCGTCGCCAGGAAGCGGCCCGGCCGTTGCCGGATCGAACGCATCGCCAGGATGAACATCGCTCACACCCCCACCGTCACGTCGTCACCCAGGTGCGCCAGCCGCTCGGCGACCGCGTCGACGGTCGGCGCGTGCATCCGGCCGGCGAGCCTGCCGTCCGCGAGGAACACCACCGAGTCGGCGTACGAGGCCGCGACCGGGTCGTGCGTCACCATCACCACGGTCCGGCCGTGCACCCGCACCGCCTCCCGCAACAGCAGCAGCACACCCCGCGCGCTGCGCGTGTCGAGGGCGCCCGTCGGCTCGTCCGCGAAGATCACCCGGGGTTCGGTGACCAGCGCGCGGGCGATCGCGACCCGCTGTCGCTGACCGCCGGAGAGCTGGTCGGGACGGTGGCCGAGCCGGTCCCCGAGCCCGACCGAGGTCAGCACCTCCTGGGCCCGCCGCCGGTCGACGCGCCGCCCCGCGAGCTTCAGCGGCAGCACGGTGTTCTGCGCGACGGTGAGCGTGTCCAGGAGGTTGTACTGCTGGAACACGAACCCGATCCGACCGCGCCGGAACCGCGTCAGCTCCGCCTCGCTCCCGCCCGTCATCTCCACGCCGTCGACCATCACGATCCCGCTGTCCGGCCGGTCGAGCCCCGCCGCGCACTGCAACAGCGTCGACTTGCCGGACCCCGAAGGCCCCATCACCGCGGTGAACGTCCCGCGCTCCAGGCTCAGCGTGACCCCGTCCAGCGCGGTCACGGCGCTGTCGTCACGGCCGTAGGTCCTGCTCACCTTGACCAGCCGCAGCGCTTCGGCGGCGGGTCCCTTGTCGTGCGTCCGTCGTACGGTGCGAAACATCGCTCTCACCCTCCGTGCGGCACGCCCTGTGCCTCGCCAACGACGCTACGGAGAACGCCGGTTGCGCACATTGGGCGCAGAACCCGTATCCCGGGGTGTACTCAGCGACACCCCCGAGGCCGGGCTCTCAGGGGGACGCTGTGACAGGGCTGTGACCGGAGGTATGGCTTCCGCCACAGCGGTCCCGGCCCGTTCTTGATCGACTCTGTGGATGCCGAGAAGGATGCCGAGAGGCGTGTACGACACCGTGCTGGTCATGGTGGTGGGGCTCCTCGTCGGCGCCGCCATCTGGACGGTCGCGGACGTGGCGTACGACGATCCCGCCGCCGGACTGTCGAAGCCGGGCCCGGTCTGTCCGCGCGAGGGCATCCGCGTCACGGCCGGACCGGTGAACCCCGCGCTGGGCCTGCGCGCCATGGCCCTCACCCTGGAGAACTGCGGTACCCGCACTTACCGCGTAGAGGGCTACCCCGAGATCAGGCTGCTCGACCGCGACCAGCAGCACGTGACCAGCGTGTCGGTGATCCACGGCAGCGGCGGTATCGCCACGGTGACCGGATTCGACGACGCGCCGGACGCGGTGACGCTGGCCCCCGGCGAGCGGGCCTTCGCCGGCCTGCTGTGGCGCAACACCGCCACCGGCTTCGGCGCCGCGGACTACGTGCCGTATCTGACGGTCGCGGTCCGGACCGGGGCGCTGCCCGTCCTCCTGTCACCGGACGGCGGCCTCGACCTCGGGACGACGGGACGACTCGGCGTCGGACCGTGGCGAACCAGCACCAGCAGTACCAGTACCAACACCACGGGCCCCGGCGGAGGCACCCGATGACCGACCAGGGCACCCCCGCAGCCGGCTTCCCGCAGCGCGTCCTGCACCGCTCGCGCGCACACCGGCGGGTCGACGCCGTCGCGCGCGGGCTGCTCGTCGGCGTGGACGTCCTCCTCGTCGCGCTGATCCTCGTGCTCGGCAGCGAAGGCGTCTTCACCGCGGACTGGATGGGCGACAGCGGAATGATGGACGCCACGGCCGCCTCCTACCAGCACGACTGTGTCGTCTTCCTCTGCCGGGTCGAGGCCGTGACCGTCGCCCTGGCGATCGCCTGCCGCCTCTGGACCACGGCCGTCACGCAACTCGTGGTCCTGACGTCCGCCGCGGTCTTCATCGCCTCCCTCTCCACCTACTGGAACCCCTGACCGACCGCCCGTACGGGTCACCAGAACGCGCCGCCCCCGGCCCCGCCCGATGCAATGGACCTGTGACCGCGCCCCCGGACGACTGCCTCGCCCGCAACGAGTGGATCTGCGGCGAGTACCTGAGCACCCGCCGCCACATCCTCCTCGACGCGGCCGTCCAGCACCTCCAGCTCACCGCGATCTCGGTACTGATCGGCCTGGCCATCGCCCTCCCGCTCGCGGTGGTGGCCCGCCGCTGGGGCTGGGCGGCGGGACCGGTGCTCGCGGTCACGACGATCCTCTACACGATCCCGTCCCTCGCGATGTTCTCGCTGCTCCTCCCCGTCTACGGCCTCTCGGCCACCCTCGTCGTCGCCGGACTCGTCCTCTACTCACTCACCCTGCTCGTCCGCAACATCCTCGCGGGCCTGCGCGCCGTCCCCGAGGAGACCCGACAGGCGGCACGCGGCATGGGCTACGGCCCGATCCGCCTCCTTCTCACCGTGGAACTGCCCCTCGCCCTGCCCGCCGCGATGGCCGGCCTGCGCATCGCCACCGTCTCGGCGGTCTCGCTGGTCACGGTCGGTGCGATCGTCGGCTTCGGGGGACTCGGCAACCTCATCTACGCGGGCATGAACACCTACTTCAAGGCACAGGTGCTCACCGCGTCCGTGCTCTGCGTGGTGATCGCGATCGTCGCCGACCTGCTTCTCCTGCTCGTGCAACGGCTCATCACCCCCTGGACAAGGGCGATCCGCGGATGAACACCCTTACCGACGCCTGGCATTGGCTCACGAACTCCGCCCACTGGTCCGGCGACGACGGCATCTGGCACCGGCTCGCGCAGCACCTCGTGCTCACAGTCGTCTGCCTCGTCATCAGCTGCCTGATCGCGCTGCCGATCGCCCTCGTTCTCGGCCACCTCGGCAAGGGCGGCGCGCTCGCCGTCAACATCTCCAACATCGGCCGCGCGGTGCCCACCTTCGCCGTGCTGGTGCTGCTGCTCCTGACCCCGATCGGCAAGTGGGGCGAGGGGCCCACGGTCGTCGCCTTGGTCCTGTTCGCCGTACCGCCGCTGCTCACCAACGCCTACGTCGGCATGCGCGAGGTCGACCGCGATGTGGTGCGGGCCGCGCGCGGCATGGGAATGACGGGCCGTCAGATGCTGTTCCGTGTCGAACTGCCGCTTTCCCTCCCGCTGTTGATGAACGGCGTCCGGATCGCGGCCGTCCAACTCGTCGCCACCGCCACGATCGCCGCGCTCGCGGGCGGCGGCGGACTCGGCCGCATCATCACCGCCGGGTTCAACCTCGCCAACACCGCACAGGTGGTGGCCGGGGCGGTGCTTGTCGCCGTGTTCGCGCTGCTCGTCGAGGGCGTCTTCGAGGTCGCCGAACGGCTGGCGCCCCGGTGGGCGGGGAGAGCACGATGAAGCGAATGCGACGCATGGCTGCCGCTGGCCTCCTCCTCCTGGTCACCGGCTGCTCGACCGGGCCGTCCCTGGAGAATCAGGAAGCCGTCACCGCACCGCCCGGCGACAGCCACCACCTGACCATCGGCTCGGCCGGTTTCACCGAGAGCGACCTGCTCGCCCAGATGTACGCGCTCCTGCTGAACCAGGCCGGCTACAAGACGTCCCTGCTCACCGTCGCCAACCGCGAACTCTACGAACCCGCCCTGGAATCAGGGCAGATCGACGTCGTACCCGAGTACGCGGCCACCTTCTCCGACTGGCTCAACGCCAAGACCAACGGCCCGAATGCCCCGGCCGTCGGCTCACCCGACCTCACCACCACGATGAAGGCACTGCGCAAACTGGCCACGCCCCGCGGCCTCACGGTCCTCGACCCCGGCAAGGCCGTCGACCAGAACGCCTTCGCCGTGGCCCGCTCGTACGCCAACGAGCACCACCTGAAGACCCTCAGTGACCTGGGCGCCTCGGGACTGAAGGTACGGCTCGCGGCGGGCGACGAGTGTGTGCAACGGCCGTACTGCGAACCGGGGTTGAAGAAGACCTACGGCATCGACATCACCGCCGTCGACCCGAAGGGCGTCGGCACGACCCAGGCGAAGAGCGCGGTGCAGAACGGCCAGGACCAGATGGTGCTGACCACGACGACCGACGCCACGCTCGACCAGTTCGGCCTGGTCCTCCTCGCCGACGACAAGCACCTCCAGAACGCCGACTACGTCGTCCCGGTCGTCAACCGCTCCCGGGCGGGGAGCACGGGCGTGACCAAGGCGCTGGGGGAACTCAATGGCGTGCTCACCACGGCCGACCTTGCCTCCATGAACCAACAGGTCGACAGCTGGCGGAGGTTGGCGCAAGACGTGGCGCGGACGTATCTCAAGGACAAGGGGCTGTTGAAGTGAGGCCACGGGGATTGTCAGTGGCGGCTTGTACCGTTCGGGCATGGGTGTCTATCTGGTCGATGTCGGTGCGGGGGAGTGGCTGAGTGAGGACACGGGGGAAGGGGGGATGGGCGCGATCGCCAAGGGCCTCGACGCGGAGCTGGCCCGGCGCGGACTGCCGTCGTACGCGTCCGTGCCCGAGCGGGACTTCGGGTCGGCGTTCGAGGAGAAGCTGAGCCCGTCCATGCAGGGGTTCGACGCGCTGTGCCGTGCCGAACTGACGCCTGCCGAGCGGGAGTTGATCGGCGACTGGACGGTGCTGGTGCCGATCTCGCTCGACGAGGAGATACGGCTGCCCATCGGCTCCGCCTACACGGACGAGACGGTGATCGCGGGTGCACCCCAGGTGCTCGCCGTGGCCGAGCGGCTGGCCGCGGCACTCGAACTGCCCGCCGGGATACCGGAGGTGTCCGGGAACCTCGCCCTGACGTTCTGGTTCCTGGAGGGCGAGGCGGAGGAGCTGGCCGCTGCCGTGCCCGGCCGCTGGAGCGAGGACCTGGACACGGCCTTCTACGTGGCTCTGTACCTGCGCGCCGCCCAGCACGCGCTCCGACAGGGCTGCCCCGTCACCTACTCCTGAGCCGCCGAGCGACCCTCACGCGTCCGCCACCGAGTCGAAGTCCACCTGCCCCCGGGGCACCCCGAGCGCGTCCGCGTCCACGGACCGCCGTAGCGCCTCATGCAGCTTCGCCGGGGTGAGCACGCCGAGGAAGCGTGCCCCGTCCAGCACGGCGACCCACCCGGCGTCGTGCTGGAGCATCACGCCGAACGCCTGCTTCAAGGGGGCGCCCACCGGTACCCACGCGTTCATCCGGTGGGCGAGTTCGCCGACCGTGCCGCCCGCGGTGAGTTCGTCGGCCTTGACCCAGCCCTGCAGTTCGCCCTGTTCGTCGAGGACCACCGCCCACCTCGCGCCCTCGACCCGCAGCCGTTCGGCGGCCCGCTGCGCAGGCTCGTCCACGCGGGCGACCGGCGGCTGTTCCAGGTCGTCGGGCTCGATCTCCGTCACCGACAAGCGCTTCAGCCCCCGGTCCGCGCCCACGAACTCGGCGACATACGGCGTCGCCGGCGTGCCGAGCACCGCGCCGGGTGTGTCGTACTGCTCGATCCGCCCCTGCCCGTACACGGCGATCCGGTCGCCCAGCCGTACCGCCTCCTCGATGTCGTGCGTGACCAGCAGCACCGTCTTGCGCACGGCGGCCTGCATCCGCAGGAACTCGTCCTGCAACTGCTCCCGCACCACCGGGTCGACCGCGCCGAACGGTTCGTCCATCAGCAGCACCGGCGGATCGGCGGCCAGCGCCCGCGCCACACCGACGCGTTGGCGCTGCCCGCCCGAGAGCTGCTCCGGGTAGCGCGCTCCGTACGTCTTCGGGTCGAGGCCCACCAGATCGAGCAGCTCGGCGGCCCGCTCCCGTGCCTTCGCCCGCTTCCAGCCGACCAGGGACGGCACGGTCGCCGTGTTGTCGAGGATCGTGCGGTGCGGGAAGAGGCCCACCTGCTGGATGACGTATCCGATACGGCGGCGCAGCCGTACCGGGTCGACGCCTGCGATGTCCTCGCCGTTCACGAGGATCCGGCCGGAGGTGGGCTCGATGAGCCGGTTGACCATCATCATGGTCGTCGTCTTGCCGCAGCCGGACGGGCCCACCAGCGTGACGAGTTCGCCCTCGTTCACCTCGAAGGACAGCCCGTCCACGGCCGTCGTACCGTCCGGGTACCGCTTGCTGACCTGCTCGAACCGGATCATGTCCTCACGCTAACGGCGCCGGTCCGCCGCCGCCCTTCAACAGCGTCCCACCGGCTGGTGACGCGGGCATGCGGACCCTGGCATGATCCGAACGACCTCCATCTCCCGGCGGGCCGAAGGGACAGCGGCATGAACGACGGAGTCGACGGAGCCGACGCGACGGCCCGCAACGGAAGGCTGCGCCGCCGTACGTTGCTCACCACGGCGGCCCTGAGCGTCGTCCCCGCGGCGATGGCGGGAGGGAGCGGCGTCGGGGGCGGCGCATCGGCCACCACCACGGTGTCGGGTCTGACCGTGGAACACCGCACCGACCCGCTCGGCATGGACGCGGCACACCCGAGGTTCGGCTGGCGCATGGCGTCCACCGCGCGGGGCCGGCACCAGACGGCGTACCGGATCAAGGTCGCCACCTCGCCCCGGCAGCTGACCCACGGCAGCCCCGACGTCTGGGACAGCGGTCGCGTCGACGCGTCGGACTCGGTCGCCGTCCGCTACTCGGGCCCCGAACTGCGCGCCTCGACCCGCTACCACTGGACGGTGACGGTGTGGGACGAACACGGCCGCGCCGTCCGCGCCGCCCCGACCGCCTCCTTCGAGACCGGCCTGCTGAGCACCGACGGAGTCACCGGCTGGGACGGCGCGCAGTGGATCGGCATGGCGAGTAAATGCCCGAACACCTCCGGCGCACCTCTCCTGCGCCGCCAGGCGGAACTGACCGGCGGGCGGGTGAGCGAGGCCCGGCTGTACGTGTCCGCGCTCGGCGTGTACGACGCCTACGTCAACGGCCGACGCGTCCCGGTGCCGCAGGGCGACGGCACGACCTACGAGTTGCTGACCCCCGGCTGGACCAACTACGACACCACCGTCAACTACTTCACCTACGACGTCACGGACCTGCTCGCGGACCCGTCACAGGTCACCCTCGCGGCCGTGCTCGGCAACGGTTGGTACAACGGCCGCATCTCCGAGAACAGCGTCTACTGGTCGGCCGACGGCAACTCTCTCGCCCTCAAGGCGAAACTCCTCGTCCGGTACGCCGACGGCTCCACCCAGACGATCGTCACCGCCCCCGGCGACGACTGGCGAGCCACCGACACCGGCCCCTACCGCACCGACGACCTCTACGACGGCCAGCTGTACGACGCCCGCGAGGAGCTCCCCGGCTGGGCGGCGAACGGCTTCGACACCTCGGCCTGGTCCGCTGTCGAGGCCCAAGACCCTTTCCCCGACGCCCAGTTGGTCGCCTATCCCGGCGAGAGCGCCCGCCTGATGCCCGAGTGGGACCGCAAGCCGCACTCCGTCACCGTCTACACGGGAGTCACGGGGGTCGAGGGTCAGGACGGCAGCGCGAACGGCAAGGGTCGCATCGTCGTCGACCCCGCCCGCACGGTCACCGACCCCGTACGGGCATCGACCGTCTCGGTCACCCTGCACCCCGGCGACACCGCCGTCATCGACCTCGGCCAGAACCTCGTCGGCGTGCCCCGCTACACCCTGCGCGGCGCGGCAGGCGCCCAAGTCGCCTTCAAACCGGGGGAGATGCTCAACGACGACAGCGCGGGCGCCGACGGACCGGCCGGCTCGGTCTACCGCGCGAACCTGCGCACCGCCGAGGCCACCAGCACCTACATCCTCAAGGGCGACCCGGCCGGAGAGACCCACCAGGACTCGCTCACCTTCTACGGCTTCCGGTACGTCTCCGTCACCACGACCGAGACCGTGACGCTCGTCGAGCTCACCGGCAAGGTCGCCACCTCCGCCCTCCGCGACATCGGCACCGTCACCACCGACGACACGGACGTCAACCAGCTGATCAGCAACGTCCGTTGGGGCCAGCGCGGCAACTACCTCTGGGTCCCCACCGACTGCCCGCAACGAGACGAGCGTCTCGGCTGGACCGGCGACACCCAACTCTTCGCCAACACGGGCCTGTTCAACACCGACGCCGTCACCTTCCTCAGCCACTTCCAGGACACACTGATCGACTCACAGCACAACTACGGTGCGGGAAAAGCCCAGTTCCCCTGGGTCGCCCCCGGCCACCGCTACGGCCAGCCGCTCCCGGCGAGCGGTTGGGCGGACTGCGGGGTGGTCGTGCCGTGGACGGTGTGGCAGATGTCCGGCGACACCACGATCATCGACCGCAGCTGGACGGCGATGACCAAGTACCTCGACTGGATCCGCCACCGCACCGGCGACACCCACGCCGGCCAGGGCGCGGTCTTCGGCGACTGGCTCGCCTTCCAGATCACCAGCACCCAGCTCATCAGCGACGTCTACTACGGCTACAGCGCCCGCCTCATGGCGGACATGGCCCGAGCCACCGGCCGCACCGCCGAAACGGCCACCTATGAGCGGCTGTTCACCCACATCAAACGGGCCTTCATCACCAAGTACTTCGCCACCGACGCCCTCACGGGACAGCTCACCGTCCGGTCGAGCCTCGGCGACCCACCGCCCCACACCCCCGGCAACAGCGCCGGCAAGACCGAGGACGACACCCAGACCGCCCTGCTCTGGATCCTCAAACTCGGCTTCTACGACACCGAGTCGCAGCACCGCCAACTGGTCACCCTGCTCACCGACAACATCGGCAACAGCCCGGCCTACAAGGCCGCCCACCCCGACAGCACTCGCGTTGAGTACCCGGAGAACACCCTCGCCGTGGGCTTCCTCGGCGTGAACGTCATCGCCCCCGTCCTCACCGCCGAGGGCCGCGTCGATCTCGCGTACAGCCTCCTCCACCAGAACGCGATGCCGTCCTGGCTCTACTCGGTGGCCAACGGCGCCACCACCGTCTGGGAGCGCTGGAACTCGTACTCGAAGCGGGACGGTTTCGGGCCGGTCGACATGAACTCCTTCAACCACTACGCCTACGGCGCGATCATGGAGTGGATGTACGAGAGCATGGCCGGCATCGCCAAGGACCCCGAACACCCCGGCTTCAAGCACTTCTTCCTCCGGCCACACCCCGACCCGACCGGCAGGATCACCCGGGTGAGCGGCTCACACGTCTCTCCCTACGGCGAGATCGTCAGCGAATGGACCGTACGGGAAGGGAAGTTGACGTACCGCGCGGTCGTCCCCGCGAACAGCACGGCGACCCTGCGCATCCCCACCACCGACCCGTCGACCGTCCACGAGGACAACGGGCCCCTGGCCGAGTCACTGGGCGTGGAGTTCCTCGGCTTCACGGACGGCACCGCCTCCTACCAACTGCCGTCCGGAACTTATGAGTTGACCTCCGCGCCAGCCTGACCGCTCACCAGCACCACCTCCAGGGTGCGCGGACCGTGCACCCCCTCGACCCGGTCCAGCTCGATGTCACTGGTTGCGGAGGGGCCGGAGATCCAGGTCAACGGGCGTGCAGGATCAAGGCGTTGGAGCGCCTGGGGGACCGAGGAGACGACCTGGTCCGGCACCCGTACGACACAGATGTGGTGGTCGGGGACGAGCGTGATACGGCGGCGGCCCTGGTCCGGGCCGCCGTCCAGGACGATGGTGCCGGTCTCGGCGATGGCGATGGCGCAGCCCGTGACCACGCTCTCGACCTTGTCGAGTTCGTGCGGCGTGCTCACACCGCGGTCGTGGACGCGGGTGGGATCGGCGGCCGACATCCACTCCGGCGGCAGCCCCGGGGGCACGAGGACATACTGCGGTCCCCGTTGGGCGAGCAACCGCATGATGAGGTAGGGCAGTTCCTCTGGGTCCGTACGGTGCACGATCGCCCGGTAGTCCGCCAGGTTCTCGGCGAGCAACTCCACCGTCTGCTCGACACTCCGGTCCCCGTGCTCGCGCAGATAACCGCGTGCGAAGGCCTGGTCGTAGGGCGTGTCGTCCTGCGGCACGTCCGCGAGCGCGCGCTCCACGCGGCCCAGAATCCGTTCCCTGCTGCTCACTTGGAGCCGTCCTTTCCACCGTTCGTGCGCTGCCACCAGTCGCGGAACGGCTCCGGGGGCACGGCCGGCAGGTCCCGGGTGCCGCTCCACGCCTTGCCGGGGCCGGGGAGGGTCCGTGGATGGAAGCGGCGAGTGCGGGACGCGAGCCGTTGCCCGGTGCGCAGGGCGCCCGGGTGGGTGAACGTCCAGCGAGCCGCTCGCATCGCCGCGCGCTCGGCGGCATGGCCCTTGGCGGGTTGCAGGACGACCTTGTTGCCCTCGCGGGTCACCGGCCCGCCCTCCACGACCCGCTCCCGCAGATGCACCAGCACCTCGGGGATGTCGATGGCGACCGGGCACACCTCGTAGCAGGCACCGCACAGCGACGAGGCGTACGGCAGCGAGGCGTCGATCTCGCTTGCCGTGCCCCGGAGTTGGGGGCTGAGGATGGCGCCGATCGGGCCCGGGTAGACCGAGCCGTAGGCGTGACCACCGGCCCGCTCGTACACCGGGCAGACGTTCAGACAGGCCGAGCAGCGGATGCAGCGCAGGGCCTGGCGGCCGACCTCGTCGGCGAGGGTGTCGGTGCGGCCGTTGTCGAGCAGGACCAGGTGGAAGGTGCGCGGCCCGTCCCCGTCCGTCGTACCCGTCCACGTGCTGGTGTACGGGTTCATGCGTTCGGCCGTCGAGGAGCGGGGGAGGGTCTGCAGGAACACCTCCAGGTCCTGCCAGGTGGGCACGATCTTCTCGATGCCGACGACCGAGATCAGCGTCTCGGGGAGGGTGAGGCACATCCGGCCGTTGCCCTCCGACTCGACGACGACGAGCGTGCCGGTGTCCGCGACCATGAAGTTGGCGCCGGAGATGCCGACTTTGGCCCGCAGGAACTTCTCGCGGAGGTGGAGACGTGCGGCCTCGGCGAGTTCGGCGGGTGTGTCGGTCAGTCCTTCCGGTGCCGGGCGGCCCCACTCGCTCATCTCGCGGACGAAGATCTCCCGGATCTCGCCGCGGTTGCGGTGGATCGCGGGGACCAGGATGTGCGAGGGGCGATCCTTGCCCAACTGCACGATGAGTTCGGCGAGATCGGTCTCGTAGGCGCGGATGCCCGCCGCCTCCAGGGCTTCGTTGAGCCCGATCTCCTGCGTGGCCATCGACTTGACCTTGACGACCTCCGACTCACCCGTCTCCTGGACGAGTCGGGTGACGATCCGGTTGGCCTCGTCCGCGTCGGCGGCCCAGTGGACGATGCCGCCCGCCGCCGTCACCGACTCCTCCAACTGGAGCAGATACCGGTCGAGATGACGGAGGGTGTGGTCCTTGATCTGCTTGCCGGCCTCGCGCAACGCGGTCCAGTCGGACAGCTCCGCCACGGCCTTGGCCCGTTTGGCGCGGATCGTGTGGGTGGCATGGCGCAGATTCCCGCGCAGGGTCTGGTTGTTGACGGCCTCGTGGGCGGCGACAGGGAAAGCCGGATAGACGGGCGGGGGAAATGCGGGCATTCCGACGAACGTCTCGCTCATGCGCCCGCCTCCTCTTCTGTCTCCGTCGCGGCCAGAATCTCGGCGATGTGCACCGGCCGCATCTCGGTGTGGAGCCGCGCCATCGTGCCCCCGATGTGCATGAGACAGGAGTTGTCCGCCGCGCACAGCACCCCGGCGCCCGTCGACTCGGCGTTGCGCACCTTGTCGGCGCCCATCGCCGCCGAGACATCGGCGTTCTTCACGGCGAACGTCCCGCCGAACCCACAGCACTCGTCCGCACCGGGCAGCTCGACCAACTCCAGCCCCTTGACGGCCCGGAGGAGCTTCAGCGGCCGGTCACCGAGCCCGAGGCTGCGCAGCCCGTGGCAGGTGGGGTGATAGGTCACCTTGTGCGGGTAGTAGGCCCCGACGTCCGTCACCCCGAGCACATCCACGAGGAACTCGGTCAGCTCGTACGTCTTCGGCACCACCGGCGCCAACGTGGCCGCGAGAGTGTCCCCACGCCCCTCGGCCCGCGCCCTTTCGCCCATCCGCGGATACAGCTCCCGCACCATCGCCCCGCACGACCCGGACGGCGTGACGATCGCCTCGTACTCCCCGAATACATCGGAGAAATGCCGGGCGAGCGGCTCGGCCTCATGACGGTAGCCGGTGTTGTAGTGCGCCTGCCCGCAGCATGTCTGGGCCATCGGGAAGTCGACCTCGACGCCCAGCCTGGTCAGCAGTTTCACCACGGCGCGCCCGGTGTCCGGATAGAGCGTGTCGTTGACGCAAGTCAGGAACAGGGCGACACGCATCGCGGCTCCTTAGTGGTCGATCATCGGATGAGTGCAGCGTAGTCGGAGGTCACCGTCTCGGGGAGCCCCTGGTTCATCGTGCGGCGAGCCGGGCCTCCGCCGCCCGCCACCGGGCGGTGTCGCCCTGAGGCTCATAGCGGGTCGACGGCTGGGTTCGGGCGAGGAGCGCCCGCATCCCGGCCAGGTCACCGACGAGCCCGTGGGCCCGGGCCTGGACGAGCACGTTACCGAGGGCGGCGGCCTCCGTGGGACCCGCGACCACCGGCAACCCACAGGCGTCGGCGGTCAGTTGGCACAACAGCGCGTTACGGGTACCGCCCCCGACGATGTGCACCACATCGACTCCGTGGCCGGCGAGTTCCTGGGCATCGCAGACCGCCCGCCGATGGGCGAGCGCGAGGGAGTCGAGAATGCACCGGGTGATCTCCGCCCGGGACTCCGGCACCGGTTGCCCGGAACCGCGACAGGCGTCGGCGATCCGCTCGGGCATCCGCCCCGGCGCCAGAAACGCCGCGTCCCCCGCGTCCACCACCGACCGCAGCGCCGGAACCCGGGCCGCCCCGCGCAGCAACTCGCCCAACTCCGGCTCGCCCCAGGCCCGTACACACTCCTGAAGCAGCCACAGCCCCATGATGTTGCGCAGATAGCGGACCGTGCCGTCGAGCCCCAACTCGTTGGTGAAGTTGGCGGCACGGCTGGCCTCGCTGAGCACCGGCGCATCGAGCTCCAGCCCGGCCAACGACCAGGTACCGGTGCAGATATAGGCGAACCGCTCCTCAACTGCCGGAACGGCGGCGACGGCTGACGCGGTGTCATGCGACCCGACCACCGTCACCGGCACGGGCCCGCCCAGCCCCGTCTCCTCCACCACCTCGGCGCGCAACACCCCCGCAGGATCGCCCGGTTGCCGCAAGGGCGCGAACAGCCCGAGGTCGATACCGAGGCGCGAGGCGATGTCGTATGCCCAGTCACGCGTCCGGGGGTCGATGAGCTGAGTGGTGGAGGCGTTGGTCAGCTCGGTGCCCTGCTCGCCGGTGAGCCAGTACGACAGCAGATCGGGGATGAGCAACAGCCGCTCGGCGTGCGCCAGTTGGGCGGATTCGCGAGCGGCGGTCAGCTGATACAACGTGTTGAACGGCGCGTACTGCAACCCGGTCGACGCATACAGCTCACTCGCGGGCACGGTCGCCCAGACCTTCTCGGCGACCCCCTCCGTGCGGGCGTCCCGATAGTGCACGGGATTGCCCAGCAAGGCCCCGTCAGCGTCCAACAGACCGTAGTCCACGGCCCAGCTGTCGATACCGACCGAGTCGAGCCGCCCACCGGTGACCCCACCCGCCGCCCGGATCCCGTCGAGGACACCGGCGTACAGCGCGAGGATGTCCCAGCGCAGCCCTTCAGAGGTACGAACAGGCCGGTTCGGAAACCGATGGGCCTCCGCCAACTCCAGGGAGTCGGGCCCGACACGGCCGACCATGACCCGTCCACTGGACGCGCCCAGGTCGACCGCGGCATACGCCTTCACGTCGTCGCTCACCGAAGGAAGGCGGCCGCAACGCCGGCGTCGACCGGGACGTGCAGCCCGGTGGTGTGCGTCAAGTCCCCACCGGTGAGGGCGAAGACGGCATTGGCGACATGCTCCGGCAGCACCTCACGCTTGAGGATGGTCCGCTGGGCGTAGAACTCGCCGAGCTTCTCCTCCTCGATCCCGTAGGTCGCCGCCCGCTGCGCACCCCAGCCCCCCGCGAAGATGCCCGAGCCACGCACGACACCGTCCGGGTTGATCCCGTTGACCCGGATGCCGTGCTCACCCAACTCGGCGGCGAGCAGCCGTACTTGATGGGCCTGGTCGGCTTTGGTGGCCGAGTACGCGATGTTGTTGGGTCCGGCGAACACGGCGTTCTTGGACGCGATGTACAGAATGTCCCCCCCGAGTCCCTGCGCGATCATCGCCCGCGCAGCCTCACGCGAGACGAGGAACGACCCTCGGGCCATGATGTCGTGCTGCAGATCCCAGTCCCGGGCCGAAGTCTCCAACAGGGGCTTGGAGATGGAGATCCCCGCGTTGTTGACGACAAGATCGATCCCACCGAAGGCAAGCAGGGCAGCCTTGAAGGCAGCGCCGATCTGCCCCTCGTCCGTCACGTCAACGGTGACGGCAACGGCCTTGTCGGGCCCACCCAGTTCCTCCGAAACGGCCTGCGCGCTTTCGGAGTTGAGATCCGCAACAACAACACAAGCCCCCTCGTCAACCAGCCGCCGGGCAATGGCTTTCCCGATCCCACTCCCCGCACCGGTGACGAGCGCGACCCGAGTGGCAAGCGGCTTGGGCTTGGGCATCCGCTGAAGCTTGGCCTCCTCCAACGCCCAGTACTCGATCCGGAACTTCTCCGACTCCTCGATCGGCGCGTACGTGGAAACGGCCTCGGCCCCGCGCATCACATTGATGGCGTTGACGTAGAACTCACCGGCCACGCGCGCCGTCTGCTTGTCCTTGCCGAAGGAAAACATGCCCACGCCCGGAATCAACACGATCGCCGGGTCGGCGCCACGCATCGCGGGGGAGTCGGGCAGCGCGTGCCGCTGGTAATAGGCGGCGTACTCCTCGCGGTAGGCGGAGTGCAGCTCCTTCAGCCGCGAGATCGCCTCGTCCAGCGGAGCGGTGGGCGGCAGATCGAGAACGAGCGGCCTGACCTTGGTCCGTAGGAAGTGGTCGGGGCAGGAGGTACCGAGCGCGGCAAGCCGGGGATGCTCGGCCCGCGCGAGAAAGTCGAGCACGACATCGGAGTCGGTGAAGTGCCCCACCTGCGGCCGGTCTTGAGAGGCGACAGCACGAACGTACGGCGCGAGCGCGGCGGCCCGCTCCCGTCGCTCATCCTCGGGCAGCGCACCGTACCCCTCGACGACGGGCCCGAAGGGCTCAGACCTCCCCCGCTCGACGAGGAACGCCTCGGCGGTACGAATGATGTGCAGCGAATTCCGCTCGCACTCCTCGGACGTATCACCCCACGCGGTGATCCCATGCCCCCCGAGCACACACCCGACGGCCTGCGGATTGGCCGCCTTCACGGCAGCGATGTCCAGCCCCAACTGAAACCCGGGCCGCCGCCAGGGCACCCACACCACGCTGTCCCCGAAACACTCGCCGGTCAGCTTCTCCCCATCGGCGGCACAGGCGAGCGCGATCCCGGAATCGGGGTGCAGATGATCGACATGAGCGGCGTCGACGAGCCCATGCATAGCGGTATCGATAGATGGCGCCGCACCCCCCTTCCCATGCAGGCAGTAGTCGAACGCGGCAACCATCTCGTCCTCGCGCTCGACACCGGGGTACACGTCGACCAACGCCCGCATCCGATCCAACCGCAACACGGCCAGCCCGCCCTCGGTGAGCGTCCCGAGATCCCCTCCGGACCCCTTCACCCACATCAACTCGATCCCACTACCGGTGACGGGATCGGTGTCGGTGCCTTTGGCGGATGCGTTGCCCCCGGCGTAGTTGGTGTTTCGGGGATCAGCGCCGAGTCGATGCGACCGGGCGAGGAGAGAGGCGGCTTCGGGGTGCGGTGCCATGAACGTCAGTCCTTTTTGAGAGAGGGCGAGTGCATTCCTTAGGGGCGCGGGGAACTGCGCGACCAGCCACACACGGCCCGCACCCCGCAAACAACAGATCCAGGCAGACGCTCACGCCCCCCAACCGGCCTGCTGCCCCCCAACCCGCTCAGCAACAATCCGCTCCTGCCACCCGCTGGAGCGATACGCAGCAATCGGGTCAGGGGCAAGCCCCTGCTCCTCCCGCACCTCCCGCAGGAGCGGCCGTACATCCGTGTTGTAGGCGTCCATGAGCACGGCATTGGCCTCCAGCACATCCCCGGCACGCTGCGCCGCAGCCAACGCCACGGGGTCCACCAGCAACGCCTTGGCCGTAGCCTCCTGCACGTTCATCACCGACCGAATGATCGCCGGAATCTTCGCCTCGATGTTGTGACACTGATCCAGCATGAAGGCGACATCGGCAGTGAACCCCCCACCCCGAATCACCTCGTACATGATCCGGAACAACTGAAACGGATCGGCCGCCCCCACCATCAGGTCATCGTCCGCATAGAACCGAGAGTTGAAGTCGAACGCCCCGAGCTTCCCCTCCCGCAGCAGCGTGGCGACGATGAACTCGATATTGGTGCCGGGCGCATGATGCCCGGTATCGACCACGACCTGAGCCTTGGGCCCGAGCTTCAGACAATGCGCGTACGCAGTACCCCAGTCCGGCACGTCGGTCGCATAGAACGCCGGCTCAAAGAACTTGTACTCCAGCAACATCCGCTGCCCGTCCCCAAGCCGCTCGTACACCGCGGCGAGCGCCTCACCCAACCGATCCTGCCGCGCGGAAAGATCATCCTGCCCCGGATAATTCGTCCCGTCGGCGAACCAGAGTTTCAGATCGGCAGAGCCCGTCGCATCCATGATGTCGACACACTCCAGCAGATGATCAAGGGCCTTGCGCCGCACCGCCGCATCGGGATGACACACACTCCCGAGCCGATAGTCGTCGTCCTGGAACGTGTTCGAGTTGATCGCCCCGAGCTTCAGCCCGTGGTCCTCCGCGAACTTCCCCAGCGCCCCGAAGTCGTCGACCCGGTCCCACGGGATGTGCAGAGCCACGGTCGGCGCCACGCCGGTGAACTCGTGGACCTTGGCCGCGTCCTCCAGCTTCTCCTGCGGAGTGCGCGGAACGCCCTCCTGGGCGAAGACCTTGAACCGGGTCCCCGAGTTCCCGTACGCCCACGACGGCGTCTCGACTGCCTGGGTCCTGAGAGCGGCCTTCACCGCGGCGAGATCGGTCACTTGAGGGCTCCTGTGACGTGCGACGGAACGGCGTATGTATGAAACGATTCAGAGAGCGAAGTTATGAGCCTCCCGAAGGGGTGTCAAGCCCTACGGTGAACCCTGTGTGCCGTGACTCCAATGTGACCTTTGGCTATCGAAAGTTTTTCGACGCGGACCCATTGACGTGACAAGGCTGGCGCGCCTAACGTCCCGGCAACCAAGTTGAAACCTTTCACGACGCTGTGAGGGCCTACCCGCCGGCGTTGTCGAGGAGCCCCTCATGACCCACCCGTCAGAAGCGGGTCCGGCCCCGGTGCTCGCGCTCAAGGGCATCTCCAAGTCCTTCGGCGCGGTGCGCGCCCTGCGGGACGTGTCCCTCGATCTCTTCCCCGGTGAGGTGCACGCACTCGCCGGTGAGAACGGCGCGGGCAAGTCCACTCTCATCAAGACCCTCGCCGGTGTGCACCGGCCCGACGCCGGCCAGGTGCTGCTCGACGGCGCGCCCGTCCTCTTCCACGGCCCCGGTGACGCCCGCGACGCGGGTATCGCCGTGATCTACCAGGAACCGACCCTCTTCCCCGACCTGTCGATCGCCGAGAACATCTTCATGGGCCGCCAGCCCCGCCGCGCTCTCGGCCGTATCGACCACAAGGCCACGTACACGGCGACCGCCGAACTGATGAAGCGGCTCGGCGTCGAGCTCGACCCCGACCGCCCGGCGCGCGGACTGTCCATCGCCGATCAGCAGATCGTGGAGATCGCCAAGGCGCTCTCCTTCGACGCCCGCGTCCTCATCATGGACGAGCCGACGGCCGCCCTCACCGGCAGCGAGGTGGCTCGCCTCTTCGGCGTCGTGCGCACCCTGCGCGAACAGGGCGCCGCCGTCCTGTTCATCTCGCACCGCCTGGAGGAGATCTTCCAGATCTGCCGGCGCGTCACCACCCTGCGCGACGGCGCCCTGATCTCCAGCGAGCCGATCGAGGGGATGACCGAGGACGATCTCGTGCGGCGCATGGTCGGCCGAGACCTCGACGAGCTGTACCCCAAGCAGGACGTCGAACCCGGCGAAGTCGCCCTGAGCGTCAAGAGGTTGACCCGCGAGGGCGTCTTCACCGACGTGTCCTTCGACGTACGGCGCGGAGAGATCGTCGGTCTCGCCGGGCTCGTCGGCGCCGGCCGTACCGAAGTCGCGCGGGCCGTCTTCGGCATCGACCGGTGGGACGCCGGCGGGGTCGAGGTCGACGGCAAGTCGCTGACGAACGGGGCCCCTTCTGCCGCGATGGCCGCGGGCCTCGCCCTCGTCCCCGAGGACCGACGCGCCCAAGGCCTGGTGATGGACATGTCCATCGAGCGGAACATCGGCCTGACCGGCCTGCGGACGACCGTCAGGGCCGGCCTCGTCGACCGGGGCGCCGAGCGCAGCCGTTCCCTCGACTGGGCGGTGAAACTGCACGTCAAGTACGCGCGGATCGCCGACACCGTCAACACCCTCTCCGGCGGCAACCAGCAGAAGGTCGTTCTCGCCAAGTGGCTGGCCACCGGCCCGAAGGTGCTGATCGTCGACGAGCCGACCCGTGGCATCGATGTCGGCACCAAGGCCGAAGTGCACCGGCTGCTCAGCGAGTTGGCCGCCGACGGGGTCGCCGTCCTGATGATCTCCTCCGATCTGCCCGAGATCCTCGGCATGGCCGACCGCGTGCTGGTGATGCACGAGGGCCGGCTCACCGCCGAGATCCCCCGCTCCGAAGCCACCGAGGAAACCGTGATGGCCGCAGCCACCGGGAGGGCCGCCGCATGAGCAGCGCCTTCATGACGACCGCAGCTTCCGGGAGGGCCGCCGTATGACGGTCACCGCTCCCAACCCCGCGCCCGCCGCCGAAGTGCCCGAGTCGAGCAGCACCCGGCTCGTCGACCGTGTCTTCAAGATGCGCGAACTCGCCATCCTGGTCGTCTTCTTGGTGATGATCGGCATCACCCAGGCGGGCAACAGCGAGTTCCTGTCCGAGCAGGGCATCAAGGACCTGCTTCTCAACGCGACCATCCTGGTGCTGGTCGCCACCGGTCAGTCGCTGGTCGTCATCACCCGTAACGTCGACCTGTCCGTCGGCTCCACGCTCGGCATCACCGCGTTCGCCACCGGCACTTATCTTCAGGGCGGTGGCAACGCTGTCATCGCGATCCTGCTGGCGGTCCTGCTCGGCATCGGACTCGGCCTCGTCAACGGGCTGTTGGTCAGTCTCGGGCAGGTCCCCGCGCTGGTCGTCACCCTCGGCACGCTCTACATCATCCGGGGCGTCGACTCCATCTGGGTCGGCTCACGGCAGATCACCGCCGCCGATCTCCCGGGCGGATTCGTGGACTTCGGCTCCGGCGGCCTGTCCGCGGTGCCCTGGCTGGCGATGATCGCGCTCGCCGTACTGATCGCCACCGCCTACTACCTCAAACACTTCGGCAGCGGACGGGAGTTGTACGCGCTCGGCTCCAACCCCGAGGCCGCCCGGCTCGCCGGTATCCCCGTCCGCAAGCGGATCCTCGCCGCGTACACGTTCTGCGGCGGCCTCGCCGGACTCGCCGGCGCGATGTACCTCGCCCGCTTCGGCAACGTCGACTCCGGGACCGGCACCGGCTATGAACTCACCGTGGTCAGCGCGGTAGTTGTCGGTGGTGTGGTCTTCACCGGCGGCTCCGGCAGCGTGTACGGCGCGGCCCTCGGCGCACTCCTGCTGACCTCCATCAACAGTGTGCTGCCCGCCCTCGGCGTCAGCTCCGTCTGGGTGCTGGCCATCAACGGCATCCTGCTCATCCTCGCCATCGCCGTCGACCGGATCGTCGCCCTGCGTGTGGCCACCGCACTGAAGAAGAGGAACGCCCGCCATGCCTGAGTCGTTGACGCGTGCGATCCGCTGGGACACGGTCGTCGGCGCCCTGCTCATCGTCCTGCTGCTGTTCTCCTTCTCCTTCGTGGACGGCTTCGGCAACGCGCTGAACCTGTCGTTCCTGATCGGCAACACCCTTCCCATCGCGCTGATCGCCCTCCCGATGACCCTCCTTGTCGTCGCCGGCGAGATCGATCTGTCGGTCGCGTCCACGGCCGGGCTGTCGGGCGCGGTGATGGGCAAGCTGTGGAACGACGGCATGACCATCGAGACGATCATCCCGATCTGCCTGCTGCTGGGCGTGGTCTGCGGGTTGATCAATGGGCTGTTGGTGACCCGGCTGGGGCTGCCGTCCCTCGCCGTCACCATCGGCACGCTCGCCGCGTATCGGGGGATCGCGCAGATCGTGCTCGGTTCCGATGCCGTGACCGATTTCCCCACGCAGTACCTGGACTTCGCGTCCGGGCGGCTCGGGGGGACGTTCCTGCCGCAGGCTTTCCTGCCCTTCCTCGTGTTGCTCGCGATCGCTGTCGTCCTGCTGCATGCGACGCCGTTCGGGCGGTCGTTGTTCGCGATCGGGGCGAATGTGGAGGCTGCTCGGTTCGCCGGTATTCGGGTTCGGCGGCAGAAGCTGATCCTGTTCACGGTGACCGGGTTGATGGCCTCGCTGACCGGGGTCTTCTGGGCGCTGCACTACGCCAGTGCGCGCTATGACAATGCCACGGGGCTCGAACTCTCCGTCGTGGCAGCGGTGTTGCTCGGCGGTATCGACTTCGACGGTGGAAAGGGGACGTTGGGAGGTGCGGTCGCCGGGGTGTTTCTGCTCGGGGCGTTGCAGAACGTGATGAGCCTGGTGAATGTTTCCGCGCAGTCGCAGATCGTTGTCACCGGTGTTCTGCTCGTGGTCTCGGTACTTGGGCCTCGGGTTGCTCGGCAAGTCGCTGTCTCTCGGGCCGCGGCACGATCCAGTTAGTAGGTCGGTTGGCGGCTGCGGGCCTGATGTGGCTGGTCGCGCCGTTCCCCGCGCCCCTTGAGGGCGCCTCACTCACCCCTCGTATCAAAAGGAACCCCTGCCATGCGCAAAACATCCCTTCGCCGTGCCCTTGCGGCTCTCGTCGCCGTCACCTCTCTCACCCTCGTCGCCACCGCTTGCGGTGGTACCACCAAGAAGGACGTGAAGGACGAGAACACCGGGTCGGCCGTCACCGGTGGCAAGGCGGACCCGAATGCGGCCCTCAAGAAGGGGCTCACCGTCGCCTTCCTGCCGAAGGCGGTCAACAACCCGTACTTCACCACGTCCGACAAGGGCGGCGAGAAGGCGCTCACCGAACTGGGCGAGAAGTACAAAGAGGTGGGGACGACCAACGCCACCGACACCTCTGGTCAGGTGAGTTACGTCAACACGCTCACCCAGCAGCAGGTGAACGCGATCGCCGTCTCGGCGCAGGACCCGGGCGCCCTGTGCACCGCGCTCAAGCAGGCGATGAGCAACAAGATCAAGGTCGTCACCTACGACTCCGACACCAACCCCGACTGCCGCAACGCCTTCGTCTCGCAGGCCAGCGCCGAGGACCTCGCCCGTACCCAGGTGCAGCTGCTCGCCCAACAGATCGGCTACAAGGGCGAGATCGCGATCCTGTCCGCCGCGCAGACCGCGACGAACCAGAACACCTGGATCGGCTTCATGAAGGACGAGCTGAAGGATCCCAAGTACAAGAACATCAAGCTGGTCAAGGTCGCCTACGGCAACGACGACGCCCAGCAGTCCTTCCAGCAGACCCAGGGCCTCCTCCAGGAACACCCGAACCTGAAGGGGATCATCTCCCCGACCACCGTCGGCATCAAGGCCGCCGCCCAATACCTCTCCGGCTCCAAGTACAAGGGCAAGGTCAAGCTCACCGGCCTCGGCACCCCGAACGACATGCGCAAGTACGTCAAGAACGGCACCGTCGACGGCTTCGAGCTGTGGGACCCGGCGAAGCTCGGCGCCCTCGCCGCGCAGACTGCGGTGGCGCTGGTGTCGGGGCAGATCACCGGCAAGGAGGGCGAGACCTTCAAGGCCGGCGGGACGTCGTACACCATCGGCAAGGACGGCGTGATCAGCCTGGGCAAGCCGACCGTGTTCAACCTGAAGAACATCGACCAGTTCAACTTCTAGTAGATACGGGGGTGTTGATGCAACGCGTGTGCTTTCTACTGAAGGTCCGGGCGGACCGCCTCGACGAGTACCGCGAGCGGCACGCCGCCGTGTGGCCCGAGATGCTCGACGCACTCTCGGCCACCGGCTGGCACAACTACTCGCTCTTCCTGCGTGAAGACGGCCTGCTGGTCGGCTACTTGGAGACCGAGGACTTCGCCGCCGCCCAGGCCGGCATGGAAGCCACCGACATCAACTCCCGCTGGCAGGCGGAGATGGCGCCGTTCTTCGAGTCCCTGGACGGCGCCCGTCCCGACGAAGCGATGAAGCCCCTCACCGAGGTCTTCCACCTCGCGTGATCCCCCACAGGAGCCGCTCATGAAAAGACGCGCCGTGCTTGCGACCGCCATACTTGCGGCCGTGGCAACGCCGGGCATCGCACGGGCGGCCGACCCCGGCCCGTCCGTCACCAAGAAGAGCACCACCCAACTCGACGCCCAGGCCGTCTACTTCGTCTCGTACGACGGCCTGGTCAACAACAACTCGTTCCAGAAGAACGGCCTGTTCACCTACAAGGGCTACCAGTACGCGGCCTGGTACACCGCCAGCAAGCACGCCGTCGTCGCCCGCCGCGTCCTCGGTGGCTCCACCTGGTCCACGATCACCCTCTCCCACACCCTCAAGAGCGACGACTCCCACAACGTCATCTCCATGGGCGTCTCCAAGGTCGACGGCCGTCTGCACCTGCACATGGACTCCCACAGTGACGGCTTCTTCTACGTCAAGTCCGTCGCCGGCCTTCTCGACAACCCGGCGTCCACCGCCTGGACCTCGGCCGTCCTCGGAGCCGTACAGACATCGCTGGACGGCGTCGCCCTCACCACCCAGTTCACCTACCCCCAGTTCATCGCCACCCCCGAAGGCAAGCTCCAGCTCAGCTACCGCGTCGGAATCTCCGGCAACGGCCGCAACGCCCTTGCGGAGTACGACGGTTCGAGCTGGACCGCGCTGGGGGAGTGGAGCGCCTCGACCGGCACCTACACCAGCACCCACGGCTCCAGCACCGCCCGCAACATGTACCTCCACGGCATCGACTACGACGTCAACGGCCGACTGCATGCCTTCTTCACCTGGCGCGAGCAGTCCGCTGCCGTGATGTGCAACAGCGGCGGCATCACCAACCACGACACCGGCTACGTCTACTCGACCGACCGGGGCCGCAGTTGGCGCAACGACGCGGGAACTGTCGTAGGAACAACGGGTAGTTCGAACACCGTGGCCGTCACGGACGCCGGACTGGTCGTCGACCCGCTCGACCCCGACCACTCCCTGATGAACCAGGAGAGCCAGTCCACCGACTCCACCGGCCTCCCGCACGCGATCATCAGCTACGTCCCCGGCCGCTTCGGCCAGTGCACCACCAACTACGTCACCGACCGCACCGCCAACGGCCGCGCCTTCCACGTCCGCAAGAACGCTGCCGGGACCTGGCAGAAGACCGAGATCCCGATCGCCCTCAACTCCAGCCAGCGCACCAAGCTGGTCCTGGACAAGTACGACAACGCCTACGCGGTGCTGCCCTACGGCCGTATCGCGGGCGCGTCGAAGGCCTCCGGGTACACCGACTGGGCGCTGCTGTACGACGGGAGCGGCCTGAACGCGTTCGGCGAGGTCGTCATCGACGAGCTGCGGGTCAAGGCGGACAACGTGCTGTCGGTCATGTACCAGGAGAAGTCGAGCGGTACGACCCCCTCGGCACTCCACGTCGTCGACTTCGCCCTGCCCGCGTGAGCGGCACCGCCGAAGGAGTCGGCACAGGTCATGGCGGTAATGTGAAGACCTGCCCGCCGTCCCACGTCACCCTGGAGGTCTCCGCCTGATGGCCCAGCCGGTGGGTATCAAGGACGTCGCCCGCGCCGCCGGAGTCTCCGTCGGCACGGTCTCGAACGTCATCAACCGCCCGGACACCGTCGCCACGGAGACCCGGGCCCGGGTGCAGTCCGCGATCGACCGGCTCGGCTATGTCCGCAGCGAGTCGGCGCGTCAGCTGCGCGCGGGCCGCAGCCGGATCATGGGGCTGCTGGTCCTCGACATGGGCAACCCGTTCTTCGTGGACGTGGCCCGCGGCGCCGAGCGGGCCGCGCGGGAATCCGGGCTCGGCGTGATGGTCTGCAACAGCGCGCAGAGCCCCGTCGAGGAGGCCGACTACCTGTCGCTCTTCGCCGAACAGCGGGTGCGGGGCGTGCTGTTGACCCCGGCGGACGCGACCGGACGCAACATCGAGTCGTTCCGGCGGCACGGCATCCCGTTCGTACTCGTCGACCGGGTCGCCGAGGGCACCACCGAGTGCTCGGTCTCCGTCGACGACGTCGCCGGCGGCGCGCTCGCCGTGCGGCACCTGATCGACGCCGGGCACCGCTCGATCGCGTACGTCAGCGGCCCGCCCGGCTTCAACCAGGTGCGGGACCGTCGTACGGGCGCGAAGAACGCGCTCGCCGAGGCCGGTCTCGACCCCGACGCGCTGCGCGAGCTGCCCACCGACCGGCTCGACGTGGCGTCGGGGCGCGATGCCGGTGCCCGGCTGCTCGGCCTCGCCGACCGTCCCACGGCGGTCTTCTGCGCGAACGACCTCCTCGCCCTCGGCGTCCTCCAGGCCATGTACGCGGCCGGGGTCGGTGTCCCCGACGACCTCGCGATCGTCGGCTACGACGACATCGAGTTCGCCGCGGCGGCGGCCGTACCGCTCACCTCGGTCCGCCAACCCGCCGTCACCATGGGCGCGTTGGCCGCCGAGCTGCTCCTGGAGGAGACGGAGGCGGAGACCGCCGCGCGTCCGCACGAGCACCGGCGGGTCGTGCTCCAGCCGGAACTGGTGGTGCGCCGCTCCAGCCTGGCCGCCCGCTGACCCGTCGGTCAGTAGCGATCGGCAGGATTTCATGATCCAGGGGGTCGGATATCGGACGCGCATGTGCTGAGATGTGACGCGGCCCGTAAATCGTCCGTCCCAGGAGCCCCGTTGTCCGTCAGCTACCGCCAGCCCGGCGTCGTCCTCACCGACCGCCACTTCACCGTGCCCCTCGACCACGAGGACCCCACGGGCGAGACCATCGAGCTCTACGCCCGTGAGGTCGTCGCGAGCGACAAGGCGCACCGCGAGGACCTGCCGTGGCTGCTCTATCTCCAGGGTGGGCCCGGTTTCGGGGCGAATCGTTTCGTCGGTAGGCAGGCCTGGCTCGACCGCGCGCTCGACGAGTACCGCGTGCTCCTCCTGGACCAGCGCGGCACCGGCCACTCCACCCCGCTCAATCGGCAGACACTCCCGCTGCGCGGCGGGCCCGCCGCGCAGGCCGAGCACCTCGCGCACTTCCGCTCCGACTCGATCGTCCGGGACTGCGAGACGATCCGCCCGGCCCTCACTGGCGGCGCCCCCTGGACCGTCCTGGGCCAGAGCTTCGGCGGCTTCTGCACGGTGAACTACCTGTCCACCGCCCCCGAGGGCCTGCGCGCCGCCGTCCTCACCGGCGGCCTCCCGTCCCTCGACGCGCACGCCGACGACGTCTACCGCGCCGCCTACCCGCGCATCGAACGCAAGGTCGCCGCCCACTACGACCGCTACCCGCAGGACGTGGACCGCGCCCGCCGCATCGCCGAGCACCTGATGCGGCACGAGCCGGTCCTGCCCAACGGCTACCGGCTCACCGCCGAGGCCTTCCAGTCCCTCGGCATCATGCTCGGCGGCAGCGACGGCAGCCACCGCCTCCACTTCCTCCTGGAGAACGCCTTCGTCCGCACCCCGAGCGGCCACGAACTCTCCGACGCGTTCCAGGAAGAGGTCCAGAACTCCCTGTCCTACGCCGGGCACCCCCTCTACGCCCTCGTCCACGAGGCGTGCTACGCCCAGGACACCCGCCCCACCGCCTGGTCGGCGGAGCGCGTCCGCGGCGAGTTCCCGCAGTTCGACGCCGCCAAGACCCTCGCGGGCGACAACCCCCTCCTCTTCACCGGCGAGACCATCCACCCCTGGATGTTCGACTGCGACCCCGCCCTGCGCCCGCTCCGCGACACTGCCGAACTCCTCGCCGCCCACACCGACTGGCAACCCCTCTACGACCCCGCGCGCCTGGCCGCCAACGAGGTCCCGGTCGCCGCGGCCGTCTACCACGACGACATGTACGTCGACGCGACCCACTCCCTCCAGACCGCCCGCGCCATCCGCGGCCTGCGCACCTGGGTCACCGACGAGTTCGAGCACGACGGGGTACGGGCCGGCGGCCCACGCGTCCTGGACCGGCTGCTCGCTCTGACGCGGGACGAGGCGTAAGGCAGGGGCTTTGCGGCTGGGCGCGGGCCCCACCGGGTGGCCGCCGAGGACATGCACTGTCGAAATGTCCGGCATAAGGTTCATTTCGATGAATACCAAGCCACTGAACAGCACGTCGCTCCGCCGGGGGCGCCCGGCCGCCCTGGTCCTCGCCGTCGTCGCGGCGAGCACGGTCGCGCTGGTGTCCTGCGGCGACGACAACGACGACAACGACAGCAACGGCAGCAGCAGCTCGCAGGCTGCGACGCCGCCCACCGCCTCCTTCTCGGGCATGACACCGTCGGCCCTGAAGTCGGCGGCGTCCTCGGCGGTCGAGTCGGCCCGCGCCGCAGCCTCGGCCGCCGCGTCCTCCGCATCGGCCGCGGCCTCCTCCTTCGAGGCATCGGTGTCGGCCGAGGTGGCCCGCGCGAGCAAGGACGCCCAGAACGAGCTCAAGGACGTCAAGGGCCAGGGCAACGCGATGTCCGACGTCGCCATGACCGGCAAACCACGCGCCCAGACCAGCGGCCTGCTCGCCGTCCTCGTCACCATCACCAACAAGACCGACAAGAAGGCGTCCTACGCCGTCCAGGTCGACTTCCTCGACTCCTCGGGGAAAGTGGTGGAGACCCGCTACGTCGGCGCCGAGAACCTCGCCCCCGGCGCGAAGGCCCAGCCGGTCGCCATCAGCACCAAGCCGCCGGAGCCGGTACTGACCCCGAAACTGGCGAAGGCGCAACGCTATTGAGAAACTGCCGACCTGAGCGTTGTGCCCTTTAGGGGCGCGGGGCTGTGACACTGTGCGGCTCCGCCGCGTGAGCGCGACCAGCCCCCACCGGCCCGCGGATTCACGACTGAGCTTCCAGCGGAGCGTCTAGCGCTGGGAGTTGAGCTCGTCCACGGCTGCTCCCGCGTCCCCGATCGTCGTGTAGTCGACGGCGAGGAAGTTCACCGGCCGACCGCGTTCCCGCTCGCAGCGGTGGACGCGGTCGAGCACGTACTGGCGGGCGTTGACCTTCCCCGCGTCCAGGCGGCTGCCGCCGTCGATGGTGATGAAGTGGTTGAGCAGGAACAGGCGTTTGTCGCTGCCCCCGCGATGCGGTGCGCAGCTCATCGCGTCCGGGGTGCGGAACGCGAACGGGGTCTCCATCCCGTAGTCGTAGAAGTTCCGGTACCAGGGTGCCGGGCCGTCGGCCCGCTCGGCGAAGACGACGAGTCGACGCCCGCTGTCGACCATGTCCCCCAGGGTCGGCCACGGCTTCGCGGGATCGGGGTCGGGGGTGTGGATCAGGTCGGTCAACCCGGCCTGCGCGAAGGCCTGTTCGGTGTCCTCGCCGCTGATCGCGTCCTGCACGATCAGGGTGACGACCTCGGTCGGATGGGCACGCATCCAGTCACCGATCTCGCGCAGCGCGGGCACCAGCGCGATCGCACCCGCCCGGCACACGGAGTGGCACAACCACAGCCCCGCACGCGGCGGGTTGAACCTGTCCACGGCCGCGGCGATGAACTTCCGCTGTTCCGAGGTGAAGTCGGACTCGGCGAGCCGCTGGGTGATCTCGTCCGGGCGCTCCCACCGGTAGGTGTCGATCTGCAGGGCGCGCACCCCGTCGTCCAACTGGGCGGAGATACCCGGGTCTTGGAGCGGACCGATGAACCGGTCGACGGTCGTCGACATCGCGTTGTGCGAGGTGAGGTAGGCGACCTCGTCGTAGGGCCGGTCGCACAGTTCCGTACTGCCCTCGCAGGTGCGGGACGCGGCGGGCGTGACGGCGTACGGCACCAGCAGGATGCCGGTGACGGCGGCGCCGCCCGTGGCCAGGGCCAGCCACCGGAGGCGCGGGAGCGCGGGGACGCGCGGTCGAGCTTGGAGGGCCCAGCCCACGCCGGTCAGGAGGGCGCCGGCCAGCACGGGCACCAGGGCCGTCGTCAGGGCGGTGGCCGTGAGCCGGTCCAGGGCGGTGCGCTGCACATCGTCGACCAGCCGGGTCAGGCTCGGCGGCCAGGAACCCGGCGGATCGATCACCCGTCCGCCGCTGACCAGCCGGAACAGGAGGGCGACGAGCGCGGCCAGTACCCCACCGGCCGCGAGCGACCAGCCCAGGGGGAGAAGCCGACGGCCTGGAGGAGTCGAGCCTCCGCCGACCCACAGGACCACCAGCGCGACCACGAGAAGCGCCGAGGCGAGGGCCTCCGCGAGCCCGAGCCCGACGGCGGTGTAGGTGCGGGCACGGTGGAGGGGCGCCAGGTCGTTGCCGGACGCGGCGAGGGTGTCCGTGAGGTTCCAGGTGCCGCCATCGACGGTAGCCCGCAGCTGAGCGGCGGCCGTACGGGTCCGGTCCGACGCGAGTGCGGGGGCGACGGTCGCGAGCGCGGTCGCGACGTCCCCGTCCCGCAGCGCCGTCTCGACCGCCGGACGCAGGGCGCCCCGCTCCGCCACGGGCAGACCGCTCACCAGTGTCCCGGCCGCGCGGCCCGCCTGTGCCTCGGTCAGCGGAAGAGCGGGTAGCCCGCTCGGCACATGCCCCGCGACGACGGCACCCAGGGCGGCGGACAGGTCGGCCGAGAAGCGCGTGAAGTCGGGCTCGGGCCGGTCCTGGACGGAGGCGACGAGATCGCCGAAATAGATCTGGGCGAGGTCGTTGAGGTTGGCCAGCACCGGCCGCAGATCGACCGTGAGGTCCAACGAGTCGCGCTTGCCGCCCAGGTAACCCACCACGGCGTCGATCTGCTGCTGGGTGAGATCCCGGACCGTCTCCGGCGGCAGCACCAGCTTGAGGTTGGAGGTGACCTGCGCCTCCGGCACGGGCAGCCGGGTCAGCAGCCCCCGGGTGACCGGCGCCGCCTTCGGATCTACCAGCACCTGGTTGTACAGCCGGTCGTAGGCCTTCTGCTCGTCCAGCACGGACCGGTAGAAACCCGGTGAGACCACGGTCGAGCGGGCCGTGGCCGCGAGGGTGAGCACGGCCGTGGCGAGGACGACCAGCACCAGGGCCGCGACACGCGGCAGCCTGCGGGACGGGATGCCGACCGGGTCCATGACTCACCATCGTCGTCCCGCCCCACCCGCCCCGCAAACGGACACGGGCCACGGAAGCGGCGTGGTGGTGTTCACGCCATCAGGGACGTCACAGTGACCGGCGGATCACCTCGGGAAAGCGAGGGCGGCTTCGTGCAACGAGGCCAGCAGGTCCAACGGCCGTCGGTCCGGGAACTCCGCACGGGTCAGGTTCATCGTGTACGAGATTCCGACCCGCTCGCCGGGCCAGGCACCGTGCCGTGATCCTCCCGCGCCGGCATGGCCGAAGGCGTCGGGCGGCGGGCCGAACAGGCCCAGCTCCGTGCGGAGTTCGAAACCGGCGCCGTACGCCATCGGGGTGCCCCACAACGGCGAGACACCCCGTCGCAGTTCCCGCCGCCCGAGCCGTACGGTCGCCTCGTCGAGCACCCGGACACCGTCCAACTCGCCGCCCCGGGCGAGGCAGGTGTAGAAGCGGGCCATCGAACGGGCCGTCACATGTGCGCCCACGGCGGGCAGTTGGGCGCGGCGGAAGCCGGCGGAGTTCCACAGGGCGGGTGCGTCGGCAGTCAGCAGGGGATTGCGGGTCAGGACCTGCAAGGCGTCCCTCTCCTCGTCCTCGTCCTCATCCTTCGGCCGCAGGACACCCGGCCCCGCGATCGTCGTCGCGACCCGGTGATGCTCCGTGTCCGGCAGCCCCAGCCAGATGTCCAGGCCGAGCGGGCCCGCGAACTCGTCGGCGAACAGGGCGCCCACGGTTCGTCCGTCCACCCGCCGTACCAGTTCCCCGGTCAGCCAGCCCCACGTCAGCGCGTGGTACACGAACGCGGCCCGCGGATCGGTCGTCGGGGCCTGTGCCGCGAGGAGTGTCGCCATGTGCTCCGGGTTCAGCAACTCCTCTGTGTCGACGGGCTGTTGCACGCCCGGCAGCCGCGCCTGGTGGGACAGGATCTCGGCGACCGTGATCCGCTCCTTGCCGGCCGCGGCGAATTCCGGCCAGTAGCGGGCGGCCGGGGCATCCAGTTCCAGCAGGCCACGCTCGACCAGCAGCAACACGCACGCGCTCGTCAGGCCCTTGGCTCCGGAGAAGACGAGTTGGAGCGTGTCCGCCTGCCACGGTTGCCCTGTTCCGGGGTCGGTCACCCCGGCCCACAGGTCCACGAGGGGTTCGCCGTCCCGGTACGCGGCGAAGGCGGCACCCACCTCCCCGTACCGCGCGAAGTTCGCGGCGAAGACCTCCGCGACCTTCTCGAAGCCGGGCGCCGTGCGGCCCTGGACGTCCATCACGCCCCCTGCGCCGACAGCAGGGCGAGGGCCGCCTGCTTGGCGTCCTCGGCGGCCCGGCCGTGTGGGTCGTGGTGGTCGGCCACGACGGTGGCGCCCTCCAACAGGATCAGCAACTGCCTTCCCAGGAGGGCCGGTTCGCGGGCGCCGGCGCGTTCGGCGATGCCGGTGAGCAGCTCGCCGTAGCGGGCCAGGTGACGGTCCGCCAGTGTGCGGGCGGGCGGTGCGTGCCGCTGCGTCGCCGCGTTGACGATCGCGCAGCCCCGGAAACCGGGTTGTCGGTACCAGTCACCCAACACGTCGAAGAGTGCGGTGAGTTGGGCGCGCGGATCAGGGCCGGCCGCCGCCACCGCCTCCGTCAGCCAGTGCACCACCCGGTCGCTCCTGGCCTCCAGGACCGCCTCGACCAGGCCGTCCTTCGAACCGAAGTGGCGGTACAGCGTCTCCTTGGAGGCGCCGACCGCCCGGCACAGCTCGGCCACGCCGACGCCGTCCAGTCCCCGTTCGTAGAGGATGCCGGTCGCGGAGGCGAGGAGGGTGGCGCGGGTGCGCTCGGGATCCAGGGCCGTTCCTTTGGGTACAGGCATGGAGAAGATGGTACCGATCGGTTCGATGTGAGTCCATGGTGGTGCGGTCAGGTCAGTGCGCTGAACGCCATGGAAGATCACATGGCGACCCGCTGGCGTACGGCTCCCCGGGAGCGGGCGCGCCGGATGTTCGAGGTCTTCCCCGTCGTACGACAGCTCCGCGAACTGCTCCGCTATCCGACCGCGGCGCTCACCCTGGCCGCCGCCGGGCCGATTCACCCCGACCTGCGCCGGGCCCTCGCCCGTACCGAGGACCTCACGCACGGGACGCCCGAGGAACTCGGCGCGCTCGACGTGGGTGTGCACCAGCAGGGGGTCGACGAACTCCTGTTGCGGAGCAGCGAGTTGGTGCGGGCGGGAGTGCGCGGCAAGAAGAAGGAGCGACGCGGTGCCGACCTCATGGGTGCCCGGCTCAAGGGCGCCGATCTGAGCCGGGCCGACCTGCGCGGTGCGGATCTGATCGGTGCCGACCTGCGGGACGCCGATCTCACGGACGCGGACCTCACCGGCGCGTTCTTCCTCACTCAGCCGCAGGTCAACGCGGCCCGGGGGAGCGTCGGGGCCAGGTTGCCGGGGTCAGTCGTCCGTCCCGTGCACTGGACAGCGGGGCTCTGACCGCGCCTCGTCGGGGACCGTGACCGGCGCGGGCGCCGCTGTCGCCGTGCGGCGGTCGAGGTGCAGGCGCAGGCCGTCCGGCATCAGCGTCAGGCGTTCGGTCACGCGCAACTGGTACGCCGGGTCGGGGCGCAGCTCGTAGCGGCGCAGCAGCAGGCCCAGGACCAACGTCGCCTCGTGCAGGGCGAATTGGCGGCCGATGCAGGCCCGCGCCCCTGTCCCGAACGGCTTGAAGGTGTGCGGGGCGCGGGCGCGTACGGCCTTGGCGTCGAAGCGGTCCGGGTCGAACTCCTCGGCGTCCGCGCCCCACACCTCGGGGTCGCGGTGCAGCATCGGCGTGAGGATCAGCGCCCAGGCGCCCCTTCGCATCGGGTGGACCCCGGCCAACTCGGTGTCCCGGGTGGCCTCGCGGGCGTACGCCGGGGCCGTCGGCCACAGCCGTAGCGACTCGTCGAGCACCCGGCGGACGTAGCGCAGCTTGGCGACCTGGTCGTAGCCGGGGGTCTCGGTGTCGCCCCAGACCTGGTCCACCTCGGCGCGGGCGCGGGCTGCGATCTCCGGGTGACGGGCGAGGTAGTGCAGGGCGAAGGAGAGGGAGCCCGAGGTCGTCTCGTGGCCGGCGACCAGGAAGGTGATGACCTGGCGGCGGACGTTCTCGGGGGAGAGGCGCTCGCCGGTCTCCGCGTGGGTGGTGTCGAGCATCCGGTCGAGCAGGTCGCCGGCGCCGCTCCCGCTCGCCTCGCGGCGGGTCCGCACCATCTCGTCGACCGTGCGGTTGAGGTAGGCGATGTCCGCCTCGTTGCGGCGAGTTGCGGTGCGCAGCAGGAGCGGGGCCAGCGGCGACGGTACGGAGTTGAGGCGCTGCGCGTAGCTGAGCGTGCCCACCATCGCCGTCACGAAGGGGTGCGGGCGGTCGCGTTCGAAGGAGCCGAAGTCATGGCCGAAGCCGGTCCGCGAGATCGTCTCCAGGGTCAGCTTGGTCATGTCGCCGGGCACGTCCACCGAGCGTCCGGCCGCCAGCTCGCGGTCCCAGCGGTCCGTGAGCCGCTCGGCCACGGACAGCATCATCGGGTGGTAGCCCGCCATCGCCTCGCGGCTGAAGCCGGGGGCCAGGACGTCGTGCGCCAACTGCCAGTTGGGCTCGTGGTTGTACGCCGTGAACAGCCCGTCCCCGGCGACCGGCCGCAGGTTCGCGACCCCGAGGCCGACATGCTTGGCGAACCGTGACTCGTCCGCCATGTCCGCGACCAGATCGGCGCCCCAGACGAACACGAACTCCTTGCCGAAGGCCCTCCGCCGGAAGATCGGGCCCAGTTGGCGGGCGTAGCGGAGTGTGTCCTGGAGGGGAGTGCGGCGGTCGGCGCCCAGGACGTCACCGAGCAGCGGGACCCGGCGCGGGGGATGCGGGATGCGGTCGAGGCGGGGCCAGCCCTGCTCGGCGCCCCGGAATCCCTTCGGCAGCGCGGTCGGCGTCGCCGTCGTCGTCTCCGCCATGACGCGATCTCCCTTGAGTCTGCGGCAGGTTGAGCCTGTTGTACGTGGGTTCAATAGTGGGTTTCAGTGTGATCCCGCTGTTGAACCGACGTCAAGTAAAGTGCGGGAATGGCCGCGAACCAGGGTGAGCGCACGCGCCGCCGGCTCAGCACCGAGGAGCGCCGGGAGCAACTGCTCACGGTGGGCGCGCGGTTGTTCTCGGAGGATGCCTACGACGACGTGTGGATCGAGCAGGTCGCCGAGATCGCCGGAGTCTCCCGCGGGCTGCTGTACCACTACTTCCCGACCAAACGGGACTTCTTCGCGGCCGTCGTCGAGCGCGAGAGCGAGCGGATGCTGCAGATGACGGCGGCCGTACCGGGCGTACCGGCCCGTGAGCAACTCGCCGTCGCCCTCGACACGTATCTGGAGTACGTGCACACCCACGCGCACGGCTACCGCGCCTTCCACCGTGCCGACGCGGCGGGCGACCAGACCGTACGGCGGGTCTATCAGCGGGCGTTGGCGGCACAGGAGCGGCAGATCCTGGCCGCGCTCGCGGCGGATCCCGAGTTCGGGCCGGCTGTGGGGGAGCGGCCCGACACGAAGCTCGCGGTGCGCGGCTGGCTGGCCTTCACCACCGCCGTCTGCCTGGAGTGGCTGCGGGGGCCGGAGTTGAGCCGGGAACAGGTGCGCGATCTGTGCGCGCGGGCGCTGTTGGGTGTTCTCTCGCCCTGAACGACTCCTGTAGCGCTCGCCCCGAACGACTTCTGTAGAGATTGCGTGGCGTGGTTGGCGTGCGCCCCGATCTTCGGTAGGTTAGGCAAGGCTTACCTAAGGAGGTTCAGGGATGGGTGACAGCCAGACGTGGACGGCCGTGCCTGCCGCGGCCGAGCGAGCCCGCTCGGTGCTCGCCGCCGCATGGTCCTGCGCGGTGACCGCGGAGGGCGGTCGCGAGGAGTTCGTCGGTGCGCACAGCGTGGACGACGACGGTCGGGTGCTTCTTCAAGTGCCCGAGGACAGCGCCCTGTTGGCGGCCGCGATCTGCGCGCCCCGCGGAGAGCCGTCCGCCGTCCTGGAGTTCGCGGACGTCGCGCCCGTCCCCGTGCGCAACCGTATCCGGTCCCGGCTGTGGATGGCCGGCTGGTTCGTCCCCGAGGACGACCAACTCGCCTTCCGGGCAACGCGCGTGGTGCTGCGCCCGGCGACCGGCGCGGTCGTCGTCGACCTCGACGAGTTCGCCGCCGCCGAACCCGACCCGCTGGCCCTGGCCGAGGCCCAACTGCTCACCCACCTCGCCGACTGCCACTCCGACGCGGTCGAGCGGCTCACCCGGCTCGTCGAACCCGACAGCCTGCACGGCGCGGTCCGCGTCCAGCCCCTCGCGGTCGACCGGCATGGACTGACCCTGCGCATCGAGCGCGCCCGCGCCCACGGCGACGTACGACTGCCGTTCCACGCACCCGCCGACTCGGTCACCCACCTCACCGAGCGCATGCATGTGCTGCTCACCCAGGCCAGCGCCGCGTCCTGCCCGCGCCCCCTACAGCGGCAGCGCACAGACGGCGACCGGTGACGCGAACGGCTCGCCCGCGAGCGTGAGTTGACCCGTGTTGTCGTCCACGTGGAACACGCTGACCGTGCTCGACCTCTGGTTCGCGGTGAACAGCAGCGTCCCGTCCGGCGAGAGCGCGATCTGCCGCGGGAAGTCACCGGACACCGGCACCGTGCCGAGCAGCCTGAGCCGGGCGCCGTCCGCCTCGACGGCGTACCGGGCAAGGGAGTTGTCGCCGCGGTTGGCGAGATAGGCGTACGCGCCGTTCGGCGTCACCAGGATCTGCGCCGGGTAGTTGGTGGCGTTGCCCGTGCTGCCGCTGGACTGCGGAGCGCCGATCGAGAGGGCACCCGTGGCCGGATCGTAGGCGCAGACCGCGATGGTGTCGTCGACCTCGTCGGCCAGGTAGGCGTACCGGCCGCCGGGGTGGAACGTGAGGCTGCGCGGGCCCGCACCCGCGCGGGTGTGCGCCTGGGAGACCTCGGTGAGCGTGCCCTTCGTGGTGTCCAGGTGGTAGGTGTAGACCGTGTCGGTGCCCAGGTCGACGGCGAGGACATGGCCGCCGTCGGGACTGGTCACGAACTGGTGCGCGTGCGGGCCGTCCTGGCCGGGGCCCGGCTGCGGACTGGAGTGCTTGGCCAGCGCCGTGCGCTCGCCGAGCGCGCCCGAGGTGTCGATCGGGTGCACGGCCACGCTGCCGGACGTGTAGTTCGCGCTGAGCAGCCAGCGTCCGGTGGGGTGCACGGACAGATGGCAGGGGCCCGCGCCGCCGGTGCTCCGCGAACCGAGGATCTTGCGGTCCGCCAGGCGTACGGCGGTCACCGCCCCGGCCGTCTGCTCGTCGACCGCGTACAGCGTGCGGCCGTCGGGGTGCACGGCGAGGTACGACGGGTCGGCGACCCCGGTGAGGGTGCCCGCGCCGGTGATCTGCCCGGTCGACGCGTCGTAGGTGGCCAGGCCGATGCCCGTGCCGCCGCCGTCGACCGAGGTGTAGGTGCCGAGGTAGAGGGGGCGGGGGCCGGAGGCCTTGCCCTTCCGGTGTGCGCCGGGTGCCGGTGCCTTCGCGGGCGCCGAGGCCGCCGTAGGAGTGGATTCGGGGTCGGCCGGTGCTGAAGCCGGTGCCGGGACCGCGATCACCGCCGCGGTTCCGCCCAGGGCGCCGATGAAACGGCGCCTGCTCCAGCCCTCGCGTGACGCCTCCGCACCACTGGTCATGCCCACACCCTCAGGTCGTCGCTCGCCACGGTCGTCACGGCAACCTTGGCGTGCGGGGCCTGTTGAGCGCAAGACCGGCAACGAGCGTTGCGGAGGGTGCAATGGGTGGCGGGCGAATGACCTATCCGGTCGACTGTCCGGTGAGCGGTCTACCAGTCGCCGTCCTCCACCGGCTTGCCCTTCGCGTCCTTGAGGGGTTGCACCTGGTCGGCCGTGGGCTCCTGCCAGGGTTCGTGGTCGTCGCCGAGCCAGTCGCCGACCGGCTGCACCGCGCCCAGGGTGTCGGTGGGGGCGAGATCCTCGGCGTCCTGGTCGTAGTAGTCGAACCAGGGGAGCCCCGCCCGGGTGTACGCGGCACGGTCCACCGGCGACGGCGGCGGGGCCTCGCCGGTGATGCGGCGCCACTCCGGAGGCGTCACCAGGTGCACGAAGACCCGCCCGGCGGGCGCCTCGGCCCAGTCCTTCAGCGGGCGGTCGTCCTCGTAGACCTCCTGGTGCATCGAACCGCCGACACCGAGCCCCATCGCGGTGGCGGCCCGGGGGCTCGGTGCCGGTGGGGCGCCGGGCGCGGACATCATCGGCATGGCGGGCATACCGTAGCCGCCGGTCGGCAGGGCCGTCGTACGCGCGCGTGACTGCTGCGACCGGCGTCGCTCCGCCTCGCGCCACTTGGTCAACTCCCGTTCGCCGAGCGGGAAGGACTGGAGCTGGACACCGCCCCATACCTCCTCGCCCGTGACCTGCCCCTCGACCGTCGCACCGAGGCCGAGCGGGACCGCCACGAACTGCCGGACCGTCCCCTTGCCGGAGTTGATGCCGTCGAGCCACGGCTGGCGGGGCAGCACCACGTAGTTCTGCGGGCTCCGGGACAGCCGGTCGCTCCACGGCTTCCCCGAGACCGCGCAGACCTTGCCCACCCCGACCTGGAGGGCGGCCGGTTCCCGCGTGCCCGCGAAGCTCAGCCACATCGCCTCGCGCAGATACACCGGCAGCATCACCCCGCCCCGCGCCCGCCACGCCTCCGGCACCGTGTCCGGGAAGTCCGCGACCCGCCGGACCGGGAACTCGCCCAGCCCCGGCGGCAACGGATGCGTACCCGTCTCGGGCAGCCGCAGGGTGCGGACGAACCGCACCGCCACCCCACCGGGCAGCCGCAAGGTGTTCCCGTCGATCCGTACGGTGCTGTCGGTCATGCGCCCGCCCCCCATTGCCGTGCTGCCGAAGGCGCCCCGCCCCCAGGTGACTCCGTCACCTAGAACGATCGGCGCCCCCGCCCCGGTTCCTGCGCAGCCGCTCCGGTACCCCCACCCGCTCCCGCAGCCAGGCCAGCCACGGCAGGCGTTTGCGCTGCTCACTGGAACACCGGTCCAGTTCCTCCAGCAGCCGGCGCGAGCGGTGCTCGGTGTCCAGCTCGTCCAGCATGCGGTTGACCTCGGTCAGCATGGCCCCCAGCAGCTGCCACTGGGCCGCGTCACGCTGGACCTCCTCCAGGAGCAGCTGGGCCAGCTTGTCGCGGGTCGCGGCGGCCGTGTGCAGCTCGGCGGTGAGCCGCGACTCCGCGGACTCGGCGCTCACCGTCACGTCGGTGGTCACCAGCACCGCGAAACTGACCACGGCGTCCCCGATCTCGGACAGCAGTTGTTCTACGGCCGCGCCGGTGGGCGGCGCGAACAACGGCTCGGGGTCGCGCTGTTTCGCCAGGTCGGTGAAGGTGCGGGCGAGAACGCGGAGCACGACCGTGCAGATCTCCAGCGTGTCCAGGCCGGTCCGCAGCACGATCCGGTGCAGCAGCCCCTCGCGCACGCGTGGATTGAGCCGCAGGCTGTCCTCGGCCTGCCGGAGGGCCGCGTCCACCTCGATGATGTCGTGGTCGAGCCGCCGTGCCTCGTGCAGCCGCGCGGTGGCGTGGTCGACGGGTGTGCGGCCCGCCGCCTCCTCGCCCATGCGCCGCATCAGCCGCCGTAGCCGACGGGCCAGGCCCTCGATCGACTCGCCGGCCTCGTCCACCCACACCGGGGGAGCGAGCAGCAGATTGCAGCCGAGTCCGACGACCGCGCCGATCAGTGTCTCCACCACCCGCGCCCAGGCGGTGTTCCCGACCGTGGTGACCCCGAGGACCAGCATCGCGCTGATCGCCACCTCGGGCACGTACTCATCAACTTTGACCAGCCGCCCGACGACCAGCGCGGCCACGATCAGCAGGGCCAGGCTCCACCAGGTCAGACCCACCAGCAGACTGAAGGCGATGGCGACGAGGACGCCGGCGACCACGGCGTTCACCCGGCGGATGCCGTTCGTGAGGGTGGCGTAGAGGGTGACCTGGACGACGAGGAGCGCGGTCAGGGGAGCGGTCAGCGGCGCGGGCTCGGGGCTCAGCCGCAGGGCGACGACGTACGCGACCGTCGCCGCGGTCGCCGACCGCAGCGTCTGGACGACCACCGGGTCCCGGTGCCGTCCCACGAACCGCACCAGTGGCGCGGTCCACTCACGGACATCTCGCATCCCTGGCCTATTCCCTCTCACGGGTGCGCTGAACGTTGTCGTTGAGGACCGTAGCTGTCCGCAAGGCCTCCTAGATTGGCATCACCGCACTGAGCGAAGGGGAACGTTCATGACGAACATCCAGGGCATCGAGGTACTGACCCGCTCGCACGACTATCTGCGTGAGGTGGTCGCCGCCGTGCCCGAGACGGCCTGGGCGGCGCCGACGCCGTGCACCGAGTGGACGGTACGGCAGGTCCTCAACCACGCGCGCATCGACCAGCAGGCATACGGCCTCGTCCTCACCGGCGACCGGCCCGGCTCCGACCCCTTCCACCCCGCGGACACCCTGGACGGGGACCCGGTCGCCGAGCTCGACAAGGTGCTCCGCGCGGTGGCGGACGGCTATGCCCAGCTGCACGCCGACGCCGACCAGGTGCCGACACCGCTGGGCCCGATGCCCTTTTCGTTCGCCGCGGCGACGGCCGCCATGGACGCGGCCGTGCACGCCTGGGACATCGCGGCGGCCACCGGCCAGAACCGGCCGTTGAAGGCGGACCTGGCCGAGGGGATCTGGCCGGCCGCGGACCGACTCGTCGATCAACTCCGGGATTCCTACCAGGTGTTCGCGCCCGCGCTGGAGGTGACGGACGAGAACGACCGGGCCGAGGCGCTCCTCGCCTTCCTCGGCCGCGACCCGCACTGGACACCCGCCGGCTCCTGAGGGAAACCCCACCCCGATACGGAGGACCACCGCATGGTCCCCGCCCCCGGGGTCACGCGACCCTCGCACCATGAAACGGCATCGGACCGGACTGATCCTGACCCTGCTCATCAGCCTCGGCACCGTCGCGACCGGCACCCCGGCCGCGACGGCGGCACCAACTCCCGCGCCCTCGGCCGTGGTTGCGGCCCTCGACCGCTCCGCCCACCCCCTGCGGACCGTCGAACCGGGCGGCCCCACCGACGACTTACACCCC
Source organism: Streptomyces prunicolor (assembly GCF_045162825.1). NCBI lineage: Bacteria > Bacillati > Actinomycetota > Actinomycetes > Kitasatosporales > Streptomycetaceae > Streptomyces > Streptomyces prunicolor. The sequence goes on from NZ_CP108676.1 coordinate 10,036,298, forward strand.
CTCGACCGCATGATCGGCGGCGCCCAGGTCGTCGGCCTCGGCGAGGCCACCCACAGCTCCCACGACTTCCTCGCCCTCAAGGACCGCGTCTTCCGCCACCTCGTCGAGAAGAAGGGCTTCCGCACCTTCGCCCTGGAGGGCGCCTGGAGCACCGGGCTGCGCCTCAACGACTATGTCCTGTACGGCAAAGGGGACCCGCGGCGCATCTTCCGCGAGGAGTTCCAGCGCGACTACCTGTGGTGGAACAACACCGACTACCTGAGGCTCGTCGAGTGGATGCGCGCGTACAACGTCCGGCATCCCGGCGACCCCGTGCGCTTCATGGGCGACGACATCGGCTGGGCCGGACCGGAGCTGTACGACTCGGTCACGGCCTATGCGGCCGACCACTACCCCGAGTTGAGCTCCCGGCTCGCCGAGCTGTACCGAGGGCTGCGGCCCACCGTGCCGGCCGGGACGTACATCGAGCAGTACCTGGACAAGCCGTACGCCGAACGGCAGGAGATGGCCGAACGCACCGGCCGCGCACTGGAGTTGCTGAAGAAGCAGTCACCGGGGAAGGACCGCGATGCGTACGACCGGGCCGTGCAGAACGCGACCGTCCTCGACCAGGTGGCCCGGCAGTACGACTTCGAATTCGCCGACCCCGCGCAGGTTCCCGCGGCGATGCGCTACCGGGACGAGACGATGGCGGCCAACGTCGTCTGGTGGCAACGGCACACCGGCACCAAGGTGTTGCTGTCCGCGCACGACGCCCACATCGGCTATGTGCCGTCCGACCCGGCCAACTACCCCAAGATGCAAGGGGCGTTCCTGCGTGACACCCTCGGCTCCCGGTATCGCAGCGTGGGCCTGACCTTCGACCAAGGCTCGTTCAACGCCACCGGCCCCGACGACGCGATCCACCGCTGGACGCTGGGACCGGCCGGGGCGGGCAGCAACGAACAGACCCTGGACCAGGTGCGGTTCACCGACTACCTGGTCGATCTCCGCTCGGTCGGATCACCGGCCCGCGCATGGCTGGCGGAAGGGCGACCGACCCGAAGCATCGGCACCGACTACCCGGAGGACCTGCGGACCATCGCACTGGCCCGCAGCTACGACGTGCTGATCCACCTTCACTCGGTCACGGCGGCCCGACTGCGCGACCGATAGCCCGCGATCTTCGCGAGGTTGCCGCAGCGGTCCATCGAGCACCAACGGCGGCGGCGGGCCTGGGAGTCGTCGAGGAACAGCAGCGAACACTCCGGGTTCTCGCACTCCTTGACCCGCTCCAGCAGCGGACTGCCCACCAGCAGAACGCCGTCCCGGGCCACCGTCGCCAGCGCCGCGCGTGCCGGATGCGCTGACTTCCAGCGCTGTTCGCCCAGTTGGGGCGCGAGATCCGGTCGCGCGGCGGCCTCGTTGACCCGCTCGACATCGGCCGCCGCCGGTTCCCGACCGGCCATCGCGTCCCGTACGACACGGTAGAGCGCCTCGCGCAGGGTGCGCGCGTCCGTCAGCTCCCGGGCCGTGACCCGCACCGGCTCGGTGCTCGCCGCCAGCTCCGCCTCCGTGATCCAGCCGGCCAGGGCCGCCGGATCGGGGAGCCGCTCGACGGGGGTGCCGTGGCGTTTGCCGAGGGTCGCCACGAAGTTCAGGCACGGGCGTCCGCCGATGAACGGGAAGACGGGCGGGATGGTCATGGCAGCGAGCTTACCTCGCGTACACCGGTTCATGCGGTGTACGGCATGGCGGCCGACGGTGAGCGAAGGGGTGAACGGCGACCCTTGACACCGGTTCGTCCGGTGTCGCATGGTGACACTAGTTCAACAGGTGTCGACCAGATGGTGTGGCCCTGACAGGGAGTGGGTGGCGGTATGCGTGCGGTACGGATCGACGAGTTCGGCGGGCCCGAGGTGCTGGTGTCGGTCGAGGTGCCCGACCCGGTCGCGGGTCCCGGGCAGGTCCTGGTGCGGGTCGCGGCGGCGGGCGTGAACCGCGCGGACGCCCTGATCAGGTCCGGGAACTACCACCGGGCCGGGAAGCCGCCGCTGATCCCGGGAGTGGAGGGCGCCGGTACCGTCGCCGCGCTGGGGGAGGGCGTCACCGGTTTCACGGTCGGGCAGCGGGTGGTGGCCCTCGACGGCGTGAACTCACCCGGTTTCTACGCCGAGTTGACGGTCGTACCCGCCACCCAGGTCACCGCCCTGCCTGACGGCATCGACCTCACGCACGCCGCCGCACTGCCCGTCGCCTGGCTGTCGGCCTGGTACTGCCTGCGGCACCTCGCCCGGGTCACCAAGGAGGACACCGTCCTCGTGAAGGCCGCCGCGAGCGGGGTCGGCAGCGCGGCCGTACAGATCGCCGCCGAGACCGGCGCCCGGGTCATCGCCCTCGCCGGGTCCCCCGAAAAGGCCGCCTGGGCAGGGGAGTTCGGCGCTCACGCCACCCTCGACACCTCGGCACACCCGGAAGACGCCGAGGTCGACGAGGTGCTACGACTCACCGAGGGGCGGGGCGCGGACGTCGTCCTCGACACCGTCGGCGGCCAGGCCTTCGGGCGCAGCCTGCGCGAGATCGGACACGGCGGCCGGGTTGTCGCCCTCGCCAATGTCGCCCTGGAGCCCAGCGCCGTCGACACCCGCGACTTCTATCCGAAGAACGCGTCGATCCTCGGCTTCCAGCTCACCAACCTCCAGATCCACGGCGGCTACGACCCCCGCCCGGACCTGCGCGAACTCGCCGAGCGGGTCGCCGCGGGCGCATACCGTGTACCGATCGAGACCGTCGTACCGCTCGCTGATGCCCGTGCCGCCCACGAGCGGCTGGAGCGACGCGACAACCGGGGCAAGATCGTGATCGCGGTGCCGGGAGACTGACCTCAGACGTACAGCTTGTCGAGGAAGGAGGTCAGATTGCCCACCGTCCGGTCGATCTGCTGCTCCACCGTCAGGCTCTCCTCGATGCGGATGCCCGACTCGGGGATTTTCTTGCCGCGTGCATAGAGGGAGCAGGCGAGGTCGGTGCACATGTACAGGCCGACCGAGTTGCCCTCGCGGCCCGCCGGGCCCGCCTTGCGTGCGGTCATCAGGGAGACCCCGCCGCCCGGGTGGGTCGTCACGCACAGCGAACACATGCTCCGGTGCAGAAAGCCGCGCTGCGAGGACGGGAAGCGGAGCGTGACGCCGATCAGACCGTCCGCCCGCTCGGCGACGAGGTAGCTGCGGTCCGGCGCCCCGGGATCTCGCCAGCCCAGGAAGTCCAGGTCGCCCCAGGGGCGGGTGTCGAGATCGCGGGGGACGGCCAGCCGCTTGGCCTCGCCCTTAAAGCAGTTGACGAACGAGTTGCGGATGTCATGCTCGGTGAGTGATCTCATGGGGGAGTCTCCTGGGGCGGTGTCCGTGGGGGGCGATGTCTGTTGGGTGATGCCTGTTTCCGAAACCTAGGGGGTCTAGGTTTCGGGTCAGAGTAGTAAGCGAGCGGTGGAGGAGCCAATGGATTTCGGGGGCGTCGAGGGCGTCGAGGGCGTTGGTGGCGTCTGGGCACGCCAGGCGCGGGCGCTGCGGCACGTGGCCGAGAGCTCTTCGGGCCCGGCTGTCGACCCGCGCCTGCGCATCACCCTCAACTTGCACCCCGACCGTACGGCGACGGCGACCGGCCGGCCGATCCTCGACGCGCTGGCCCAAGACGGCACGTACCACTCGCAGTTCGTCACCGGCACCAGCAACGGCGGCCTCACCGCCCGCCCCGGCGGCGACCGTTGGCGCTGGGAGAGCCGGATCTTCGCGGGTGCCTACGACGACGCGCCCGCAGCCGAGCGACCGGTGTACGGCGCGTTGGACTTCCGGCGCCAAGTGGTGGGCGCGGCACCGAGGTTCGGCTCCTCGCACTTCCGGCTGACCGGCGCGGCGCTCGCCCGGGCGACCTTCTGCTACCCGGACAGCGCGGCCGAACCGACCGACTTCGGCGTCGCTTCCGCCATGAACCTGATCGCGCTCGCCGAGGCCGACGAAGACGAACAGGACGCCCTCAACGACTACATCGAGACGCAGGTGCACGGCGGTGTCGTCCTCGACCGGGACATGGAGGCCCTCGTCCTGGACGCGAGCTACCGAGGCACCCCCGTCGAGACCGCCGCCCGCCGCCTGCCCTGCCCCGTCGAATGGCACCCCGGCTACCGGCTCACCGTGCGGGAGTTGCGCCGCCACGCTGACTACAGAGGTCAGGAATACACCGACCTCGGCGCCCGTATCGCCGAGCACGGTGTCGTCGACCCGCGCGTCATCGGCGACGCGGCCCGCACCGGCCGTTACGAACTCCAGGACCTGAAGATGGTGTGGCACACCCTCGCCCGCTTCGGGGCGCCGGAGGGGGCGGGTACGGCCTACCGCTCGTCGGCGTCCGTGACAGGGACCGGCGGCCACACTCCCGGCGTCAGCACCCCAAGTGCATAGGCGCGGGCGACCAGTTCGGTACGGTTCGCCGCGTCCCACCGGGCCGACAGCCGCCGTAGGTGATAGGTCACGCCGTCCGTCGTGAGGCCGGTCTCGCGGGCCGTGCGGGCGGTGGTGGCGCCGCTGGCGAGCAGGGCCAGGATGCGGGCCTCGATCGGGGTGACCTGCGCGGGGGAGTCCTCGCCAGGCCTGCCGTCACCGGGTTCGCCCTCGCCCCGCACGCAGAGCATGACCAGCAGCGCCGGTGTCTCCTCGACCGTGTCGCTGACCGGGTCGGCCGTCAACTCCCCATAGCGTTCGGTGCCGTTGGGAGCCCGCCACCGTACCGACACCTGGTAGCGCGACCGGTGTCGCAGCCGCAGCGCCTGCGCGATCCGCTCGACCTGTCCCGACTCCTGCGGCTGGAACAGGTCGAGCACGTCCCGGCCGCGCAGCCGACCCGGTGTCGTACCGCACTCCGCCGCCATCGCGGGATTGGCGACCTGCACCGAGCCGTACACGTCACACACCGCGACCGGCACCGCCACCCGGTCGAAGAGCATCAGGGCACGGTTGCGCCACACCACGCCCTCCCTGCGGGTCCAGTCCACCCGTACCTCCTGCCACGTCCTTGCGCACTACATCATCATGCGGCTCAGTGGCATTTCCCACTGCCGCTGAGGCAGGGCGTGTAGTGCACGGTCGGAGTGGGCGTGGGGTCCGGATGAGCGCGGTCGTAGTCCTGCTGTGAACCCGTGAGCAGGGCGCCCAGGAGCAGAGCGAAGAGGAGGTGCGACACCAGGGTCCACGGTGCGCGGGACAGCGCCGCGACCACTGCCAGGGCGAGCACGACGTAGAGGAATATCTTCATCCAGGCGATTTCCCCGAGCGCTGCCGCGTCGATCTCGTCGGGATCCCCCTGCGCGGCCCAGCTCTCCATGCCGTAGCTGAAAACGATCCACGCCAGGACGACGCCTTCGCTGATGAACAGGACAACGGCGGCGATGACGTCCGAAGTTGTGGACGTCCTGCTGGACCACGGCCGTCTGCTGCGCAGCGGCGGATGCAAGGGCAGTACCTGCGTCATGGGCCCACCCTGCCGGGCCGGTCACGGGGTGCGCATGAGTACGCGCACTCAGTTCGCGCGCCCGACTAGCCGGACCGGACCGTCGAAGCAAGACGCCATCCGTGGTTTTCGCTACACGATCATGTAGTCACGCGGCACGGGCCGCCGGGGCGGGGCGAGCACGCTGGAGCGCAGTACTTCCGTACCGCGAAAGGCAGTTGTCGCGCCATGCCCCCCACCGCGCCGCACCCCCAGCCCGTCGACACGCTCCCCGGCGTGCCCGTCGTCGACATCACCGCGACCGGCCCCGGTCGCACCCCGATGCAGCAGATCATGGAGCTGATGCGCTGTCACGGACCTGTGTTCGTACGGCGGTTGCACGGGCGGGACACACTGTTCGTCAGTGATCTGGACCTGGTGACCGAGCTCGCCGACGAGCGGCGGTTCGCCAAGCACATCGGGCCCGCCCTGGAGAACGTCCGGGCCTTCGCCGCCGACGGACTCTTCACGGCGTACAACGACGAGCCCAACTGGGCCAAGGCGCACGACATTCTGATGCCCGCCTTCGCGCTCGGCTCGATGCGGACTTATCACCCGGTGATGCTGAAGGTGGCCCGCAGGCTCGTCGAAGCGTGGGACCGGGGCTCCCGGGACGGGCAGCCCGTCAACGTGCCCGACGACATGACCCGGATGACCCTCGACACCATCGGACTCGCCGGATTCGACTACGACTTCGGGTCGTTCGAGCGGGCCGAGCCGCACCCCTTCGTCGAATCGATGGTCCGCTGCCTGGAGTGGAGCATGACCCGGCTGGCGCGCGTCCCGGGCGAGGACCACTCGGCGGCCGACGCGGCGTTCCGGGCCGACGCCGACTACCTCGCCCAGGTCGTCGACGAGGTCATCGCCGCCCGCACCGGCACCGACCAGGGCGACGCCGGGGACCTCCTCGGGCTCATGCTCAGTGCCGAGCACCCGGTCGACGGTACGACGCTCGACACCGCCAACATCCGCAACCAGGTGATCACTTTCCTGATCGCGGGCCACGAGACGACGTCCGGCGCGATGTCGTTCGCGCTGTACTACCTGGCCAAGCACCCGGCCGTGCTCCAGCTCGTGCAGCGCGAGGTGGACGCGCTGTGGGGCGACACGGCGGACCCGGAACCGACGTACGACGAGGTCGGCCGGCTCACCTACACGCGCCAAGTCCTCAACGAGGCACTCCGGCTGTGGCCCACGGCCGCCGCGTTCAGCCGGCACGCGCTGGAGGACACCGTGCTCGGCGGACGCATCCCGCTCAGCGCCGGGCAGGCCGTCACCGTGATCGCGCCGATGCTGCACCGGCAGCCCGGCTGGGGCGACAACCCCGAGCTGTTCGACCCCTCGCGCTTCACACCCGAGGCGGAGGCGGAGCGTTCCGTGCACGCCTTCAAGCCCTTCGGCACTGGTGAACGGGCCTGTATCGGGCGGCAGTTCGCGCTGCACGAGGCGACCATGCTGCTCGCGATGCTCGTCCACCGCTACCGGCTGCACGACCACGCGGACTACGACCTCAGGGTGAAGGAGACCCTCACCCTCAAGCCCGACGGCTTCACGCTCACCCTCACCCCGCGCACCCCCGCCGACCGTGTGCACACGCCGCTGCCGGGTGCGGTCGAGGCCCCCGCGACTCCTACGGCCGACACGGCCACCCTGCCCGCCCGCGTCCGCCCCGGCACTGCGGCCCTCTTCCTGCATGGCAGCAACTACGGCATCTGCCGCGAGTTCGCCGCCCAACTCGCCGACGATGCAGCGGTGTTGGGATGCGCGGTGGAAGTGGCACCACTGGACGCGTACGCCGACGGGCTGCCCACCGACCGGCCCGTCGTCATCACCTCCGCCTCCTACAACGGCCGCCCCACCGACGACGCCCTCGCCTTCGCCGCCTGGCTGGAGGAGACCCACGACCTCACCGGCGTGACCTATGCCGTCCTCGGCGTCGGCGACCGCAACTGGGCCGCCACCTACCAGCACATGCCGACCCGCATCGACGCCCGCCTTGCCGAACTCGGCGCCACCCGCCTGACCGACCGCACCGCCGCCGACGCCTCCGGCGATCTCACCGGCGCCGTACGGGAGTTCACGGCCCGACTGCGCACGGCACTCCTGGAGACGTACGGCGATCCGGACGCCATGGACACCGCCGAATCCGTCGAACCGGCCACCGGCTACGAGGTCCGCACCCTCACCGGCGGCCACCTGGACGCCCTCGCCGAACGGCACGACCTCGTCCCGATGACCGTCACCGAGGCCCGCGACCTCGCCGCACCCGGCCACCCGCGCCGCAAGCGCTTCGTCCGCGTCGCCCTACCGGACGGTTCCGCCTACCGCACCGCCGACCACCTCACCGTCCTGCCCGCCAACGCCCCGGCGCTCGTCGAACGCGCGGCCGCGGCCCTCGGCGTCGACCTCGACACCGTCCTCGACATCCGCCCGGCCCGCCCGCGCCGCGACGGCCTCGCGGTCGACCGACCCGTGACCGTACGCCAACTACTCACCCATCACGTCGAGTTGCAGGACCGCCCGACCGCCGACCAGCTGGTCGCGCTGGCCGCCGCCAACCCCTGCCCGCCCGAGCGCATCGCCCTCGCCGCCCTCACCGACGACCCGCGCACCTTCGTCGAACTCGTCGAGGATCACCCGGCGTTGCGCGGCGCCCTGGACTGGCCCACGCTCCTCGAACTCCTCACCCCGCTGCGCCCCCGGCACTACTCGATCTCGTCCTCGCCCGCCGTCGACCCCGGCCACGCGGACCTCATGGTCTCCCTGCTGGAGGCCCCGGCCCGCTCCGGCAAGGGCGTCTATCGGGGCACGGGCTCCGGCCACCTCAACACCGTCGCGCCCGGCGACACGGTGTACGCCCGCGTCCAGCCCTGCCGCGAGGCCTTCCGGATCGACGACTCCACCCCGGTCGTGATGATCGCGGCGGGCACCGGCCTCGCCCCCTTCCGCGGAACCATCGCCGACCGTACGGCCGCCCTCGCCTCGGGCACCGAACTCGCCCCGGCGCTCTGCTACTTCGGCTGCGACGCCCCGGACGCCGACTACCTCCACGCCGACGAACTCCACGCCGCCGAGCGCGCCGGAGCCGTCTCGCTCCGCCCGGCGTTCAGCGCGGCCCCGGAGGGCCAGGTGACCTTCGTCCAGCACCGCGTCGCCGCCGAGGCCGACGAGGTGTGGGCCCTGCTCGACGCGGGCGCCCGGGTGTTCGTCTGCGGCGACGGCTCGCGCATGGCACCGGGCGTGCGGGAGGCGTTCCGTACCCTGTACCGGGACCGCACGCCCGGCGCCGACGACGCGACGGCCGAGCGGTGGCTCAACACACTGATGGCGGACGGACGTTACGTCGAGGACGTGTACGCCGCCGGCTGACCGAGAGGGAGAGGTGGGCGCACGGTGACGGACTCCTCGGAGCGAGCCCGACAGGTACTCCGCGCGGCGGGCATCCCGCCCGGCGACCTCGCCCACCTCCGCCCCCTCGGCGGCGGCACCTACAACACCGTCGAGGAACTCACCCTCACCGACGGCACCCGCTACGTCCTGAAGACCGCGCCCACAGCCCCCGGCCTGGCCCACGAGCGCCAACTCCTCATCTCCGAGGCAGACTTCTACGGCGCCGCCGCCAAGGCCGGGGTGGCGGCGCCGCGCGTCGTGGTCCTGGAGGGCGACACCCTCCTGATGATGCTCTGTCCGGGCGAACCCTGGGACGACTCGCTCACGGACCCCGAAATCACCGACCTGCGCACGGAGTTGGGCTGCCAACTCGCCCGCCTGCACGAGATCACCGGCCCCGGCTTCGGCTACCCTTCCGGCGCCCTCGGTCCGCTCGCCCCCGACTGGCGGACCGCGTTCACCACGCTCTACGACGCCGTCCTCGACGACACCCGCCGCTACGAGGCCTGGCTGCCGCTCCCCGCCGACGAGATCGCCCGCACGGCCCGGTCGGCGTACGTCGCCCTGGACGAGGTCACTGTCCCGAGTGCCGTCCACTTCGACCTGTGGCAGGGCAACATCCTGGTCGACCGCACGACCGGAACGCCCCGGATCGGCGGCCTCATCGACGGCGAGCGGATGTTCTGGGGCGACCCCCTGGCCGACTTCGTCTCCCTGGCGTTGCTCGACGACATCCGGAAGGACGAGGCGTTCCTCGCGGGCTACCGGGAGGCGGGCGGGCGGGCCGAGTTCGACCGGTCGGCCGACCTCCGTTACGCCCTCTACCGCAGCTATCTCTACCTGATCATGCTCGCCGAGGCGGTCCCCAGGGAGTTCGGCGCGGAAGAGAACCGCTGGCGCCGGGAGAAGGTCGGCCCCGAGCTGCTCGCCGCCCTGCGAGAGATCGACGAGACGGCTTCCACCCCGTAGTGTGCATTCCGCCGCCCCTTAGTTCAGGGCGTGAATTAAGAGGGCGGGGAAAGTCGCGTCCGGCGGGACCGCAGGAGTATCTTGCAGGTCGGGCAGGGTTCGGAGGGAGCCACATGGCGGGGCGGAACGGGCGCACGGTACGCGACCTCAGGCGGGCCAACCGCACGGCCGTACTGCAACGGCTGTACTTCGACGGACCCCTCAGCCGCTTCGAACTGGGCCCGGCGACCGGACTCAGCTCCGGCTCGGTGAGCAACGTCGTCGCGGACCTCGTCGCCGACGGCTTGGTCGAGGAGGCCGGCAGCGTCGACTCCGACGGCGGCCGCCCCCGCACGCTGCTCCAAGTCGCCCCGCACAGCGGCCACATGATCGGCGTCGACGTCGGCGAGACCCGCGTCCGCGTCGAGCTGTTCGACCTCACCCTCACCGAACTCGCCCGCGCCGAACGCCCGTTGGAGCAGCAGCGCTACGAGGTCGAAGTCATCGTCGGCCACATCCGCGACGGCATAGCCGAGGTTCTCGCCACCGCCGACATCGCACCGGAACAGCTCCTCGGCGTCGGCATCGGCGTCCCCGGCATAGTCGAGCACACCCCGGACCACGGCGCCGTCGTGCACGGCCAGACGATCGGCTGGGACGCGGTCCCGCTCGAAGAACTGCTCCGCTCCACCTCGCAACTCCCCGACGCCGTCCCGTACTTCATCGACAACGGCGCCAAGACGCTCGGTCAGGCGGAGATGTGGTTCGGTGGAGGGCGCGGCGCGCGCAACGCGATCGTCGTCCTCTTCGGCTCCGGCGTCGGCGCCTGCCTGGTCACCCCGGAAGTGGAGAACGGGCGGGCGGTCGAGTGGGGGCATCTGACCGTACGGGTCCGCGGCCGCCGTTGCCGCTGCGGCGCCCTCGGCTGTCTGGAGGCGTACGCGGGCGCCGAGTCGCTGCTCGACCGCTGGCGCGAGCAGGGCGGACGCCCGCCCGAGGGCACCGACGAGGAGACCGCGATGACCGCGCTGCTGGTCGCCGCCTACCCGCCCGAGGGCGTCGAGGCCGACCCCGTCGCGCTCGCCGTCCTGGAGGAGACCGCCGAGTACCTCGGCGCCGGCCTCTCCGACCTGATCAACCTCTTCCAGCCCGAGCGCATCCTCATCGGCGGCTGGGCCGGGCTCCAGCTCGGCACCCGCTTCCTGCCCGCCGTACGCCACCACGCCACCGCCTACGCGCTGCGTCACCCCGCCGGACGCGTGACCATCGAGCTGGGTCGCCTCGGCCCCGACGCGGTCACCGTCGGCGCCGCGATCCTCCCCCTCGCCGACTTCTTCGCCCGCGGCGGCCGCCGAGCCGAACCCGAACCCGAGGGCCCGCCGCCCGCCTGGCGCACGGCACTTGAGGAACGCGCCCCGCACTGAGCGGAACGGCGGCTGGGGGATGATCACTCCATGACCGAGATCATCCTGATGTCCGACGCCCGGGTCGCCGCCATCCCCGTAGTCGAGTGCGGGGAGCCCCTCGTCGACGTGAGCGACTTCCTGCTGGTCGACGACCGCAAGAACAAGGAGTCTGACAGCGGCGCGGAACTCCTGCTGCGCCGGGGCGTGTTGGACCGACTCCTCGAAGCGCAGGCCCTGCTGCCCGACGGCCTGCGCCTGCTGTTCGTCGAGGGCTACCGGCCGCCGCCCCTCCAGCGCCGATACTTCGAGCGCTACGGCGACGAGTTGCGCGCCGCCCACCCGGACTGGCCAGCCGATCGCATCCGGACCGCCGCCAGCCGCTATGTGTCGCCGCCCGAGATCGCCCCGCACTCCGCCGGCGCGGCCGTCGACCTGACCCTCGCCGACGCCGACGGCCGCGAACTCGACATGGGCACCCCGATGAACGCCAACCCGGAGCAGAGCGACGGGGCTTGCTACACCGGCGCCGACAACATCACCGCCGAGGCCGCGGCCCACCGCGCCGTGCTCGGCAGGGCGCTCGACGCGGCAGGCCTGGCCAACTACCCGACGGAGTGGTGGCATTGGTCGTACGGTGACCGCTACTGGGCCCTCGCGACCGGCGCGCCCGCCGCCCTTTATGGGCCGAAGGACCTCGACCCTTCGTGAAGCTGTGCCCGGAACTATCCGGCAAACGCGTCCACACCGGTTAGATCGGCGGACAGCTTCCACAGACGGGCCGCCTGCTCGGGGTCGGTCGCCCAGGACTTGACGTGAGTGCGGTCTTCGTCGCCGTCGGTGGCGGGCTCGGCGATGTCGCAGTCCACCAGGTAGACACCGCCCATGCCGTCCAGCTGGGGCGAGGTCGCCGCCCATACCTCGGTGGCCGCGCCCTGCTCCGGAGTCTTGAAGCCCTCGGGGTTGAGCGTGTTGCCCTGCTCGTCCACCCAGCCGCGCTCGACCATCTCCGCCCGGGGGAGGTGGCGTTGCAGCGGCGTCAGGATCCCGCCCGGGTGGAGCGCGAAGGCGCGGACGCCCCGATCGGCGGCGAGCTTGTCGAGGTGAACGGCGAACAGGACGTTCGCGGTCTTGGCCTGGCCGTACGCCTCCCACTTGTCGTAGCCCCGGCTCCACTGGACGTCGTCCCAGCGCATCCCGGAGTTGTGGTGGGCGCTCGACGACACCGAGACCACACGGGCGCCGCCCGACTCGATCGCGGGCCAGAGCCGGTTGACGAGGGCGAAGTGGCCGAGGTGGTTGGTGGCGAACTGCGCCTCCCAGCCGGGCCCGACCCGGGTCTCCGGGCAGGCCATGATCCCGGCGTTGTCGATCATGTGGTCGACGGTGCGGCCGGAGGCGAGGAACCGCTCGGCGAAGCCGCGCACGCTCTCCAGGTCGCCGAGGTCCAGCTCGTCCACCTCGACACCGGGCAGTCCGGCCACGGCCTCCCGGGCGACGTCGGGGCGGCGGGCCGGGACGATCACCTGGGCGCCCGCCTCGGTGAGCGCGCGGGTGGCCTCCAGGCCGAGGCCGGAGTAGCCACCGGTGACGATCGCGAGCTGTCCGCCGAGGTCGAGGCCCGCCAGGACGTCGTCGGCGGTGCTCTTCGCGTCGAATCCCGAGCCGATCTTGTGCTGTGCAGTGGTCATGAAAGGAACGCTACGAATTGAAGTGCGCTCGAAGTCAAGCGAAGGCAGTGGGCGCGCGAACCCGGACATGGGGAAGCCCCGACCGCGACGGGGGAATCACGGCCGGGGCGGCCAAAGGGGTGGGCACGGAAGGCGGTCGCCTCGCGGCGAAAGGCTCCACAGGGCTTCAGCCGAACGATCTTCCCTGTGGGCGGAGGTTGAGGCCCGGGGACACTGTTCCCTCCGCACCCACAGTCTGTTCAACGGGGAACTACCGGTGAGTGTTCCTGCGTACGCCGCCGCGACCGGTGATGTGCATCACGCGCCATTGGTCCAGTCCAGTAGCGCGTCCGCCGACCAGGTCGTGATCACCCGTTCGGCGGCCACCCCGCACTCCTCCGCCCGCGCACAGCCGTTGATCTGCCAGTCGAGCTGCCCTGGCGCGTGCGCGTCGGTGTCGATCGAGAACAGCACCCCGGCGTCGACGGCCTTCCGCAGCAGCCGCCTCGGCGGGTCGAGACGTTCCGGACGGCTGTTGATCTCCACGGCCGTGCCCGACTCGGCACACGCGGCGAACACCTCGTCCGCGTCGAACTCCGACTCCGGCCGCGCGGCACCCCCGTCCCGCCCGATCAGCAGCCGCCCGGTGCAGTGCCCGAGGATGTCCGCGTGCGGATTCCGTACGGCGGCCACCATGCGCCGGGTCATGGCGCGGGCGTCCATGCGCAGCTTGGAGTGCACGGAGACCACGACCACGTCGAGCCGTTCCAGCAGCTCCGGTTCCTGGTCCAGTGAGCCGTCGTCGAGGATGTCGCACTCGATGCCGGTCAGCAGTCGGAAGGGTGCCCAGGTCTCGTTCAGCGCGGCCACCACGTCCAGCTGCTCGCGCAGCCGCTCCGGGGACAGTCCGCGGGCCACGGTCAGCCGGGGCGAGTGGTCGGTCAGCACGGCCCACTCATGGCCCAGCCGGGCCGCCGTACGGCCCATCTCCTCGATCGGGCTGCCGCCGTCCGACCAGTCGGAGTGGAGGTGGCAGTCGCCGCGCAGCAGGGCGCGCAGTTTTTCGCCGCCGGGGCCGGCCGGAGCGGGAGCCTCGCCCTCCAGCTGCTCCAGATAGGCGGGAACCTGCCCGGACAGGGCCTCGCGGGCCACCTGCGCGGTCTTCGGGCCGATGCCCTTGAGGGATTCCAGCGTCCCGGCCGCCGCGCGTTCGGCGATCTCGCCCTCGGGGAGTGCCGCCAGCACCCCGGCCGCCGTACGGAAGGCGCGTACGCGGTAGGTCGGGGCCAGGGAGCGTTCCAGCAGGAAGGCGATCCGGTCCAGTGCCTGCACGGGATCCATAGAGCCTCCTCCCGCGAGCGGTCCCCGGCCGGGAACCGTGGACCACTCGCGTCCGCGTGATGCGTTCTAGGCTCTATTGCATGACCGAAATGTCCAGCCCGCACATCTCCAGCCCGCGGATCATGGTGCTCAAGGTGCAGCCCGGTACCCCGCCGTTCCGCATCGTGGAGATCGACGGGGAGATGGTCGCCGAGGCCACGGGGATCACAGACGTGCTCCAGGTCGCGGCCGTGTGCGGCATCACGGTCCGCGACCTGGACGACCCGGACGTGGTCCGCTGGGTCGGTGGGGACAAGCTCACCTGGTTGCCGCACTAGGCCTTACGGATTCAGCCGACGGTCCACTTCTGGTTGGCGCCGCCCGAGCAGGTCCAGATCTGCAGCGGGGTGCCGTTGGCGGAGGTGTTGCCGGTGACGTCCAGGCACTTGTTGGCCTGTGGGTTGACGATGTCGTTCGCCGAGCTGACGGCCCACTGCTGGGCCGCGGAACCGTTGCAGTCGTAGAGCTGCACCTTGGTGCCGTCCGCGGTGCCGCCTGCGTTCACGTCCAGGCACTTGCCGAGCGCGCGGATCGTGCCGTCGGAACCCACCGTCCACTGCTGAGCGGCCGAGCCGTTGCAGTCGTAGAGCTGGACGGCGGTCCCGTTGGCGGAGCTCGCCCCGTTGACGTCGACGCACTTGCCGGCGAGTCCCTTGATGGCCACGCCGGTGGCCGTGTCACTCGTGGTCACCGACACCGAGTCCACCAGCAGTTGGGCCGGGAAGGCCGTGGCACTGTTCGGGTCGCCGGGCCAGTCACCGCCGACCGCGAGGTTGAGGATGAGGAAGAACGGCTTGTTGAACGCCCAGGTGTTGCCGCCGACGTCGGAGGGCGTGCGGGTCTGGTAGACGACCCCGTCGACCGACCACTTGATCGAGTTGGGCGCCCAGTCGACGGCGAAGGTGTGGTAGGCGTCGGCGAAGGCCGCGCCGTTCGCCAGCGTGTAGCCGGCGCCTATCCCGTTGGCACCGGAGTAGCCGGGGCCGTGGATGGTGCCGTGGATCGTGGAGGGCTCGAAGCCGACGTTCTCCATGACGTCGATCTCACCGGAGTTGGGCCAGCCGACCGACCCGATGTCGGTGCCGAGCATCCAGAACGCGGGCCACATGCCCTGCCCGCGCGGGATCTTCATCCGGGCCTCGACGTGCCCGTACTGCGCGCTGAACTTCCCGGAGGTGTTCAGCCGCGCCGAGGTGTACTGACAAGTGCCGTACCAACACTGGTAGTTGGCCGGGTTCTCCTTCTTGGCGGTGATCACGAGATGGCCCTGGCCGTCCAGGGACGCGTTGTTGGTGCCGGAGGTGTAGTACTCGCGCTCGTGGTTGTTGACGTTGTCGCCGGTCTCCTGCGTCCACTTCGAGGAGTTGACCGCGCTGCCGGCGGCCCCGTCGAAGGTGTCGGAGAACGTGACGGCGTCGGCCTGGGCATCCGACGTGGAAGCCGCCTGCGCCGGACCGATCGCGGCGGACGCGACCAGTGCGGCGGACAGGGCGGCGAAGAGGCATCTGCGGAGTACGCGTGGGGAGGCCACGGCATTCCCTTCTGTACGGCGGACGTGGGGACCGACACGCCGACTGAGGTGGGGGGTGAAAGCGTCGCCTCTTGATTTAAGGGATGAGATAAGGGGAGCGTCAATACCTTGGTACGGACCAGTAGTTGAATGTTACGGACCGGTAGTCGAAGGTCATGAAGTGGCCTTCGGCGCTTTGGACGCCTTCGATGCCTTTGTTGTCCTTGCTGCCTTCACGGGCTTCGCCGACTGCTCGGTCTTCGCCGGCTTCTCGGGCTTCGGGGTCTTCGCCGCGGGCTTCCGCGCGTGTACGGCCTTGCCCAGCCGCCGCCCCATCAGGACCCAACCGATCAGCGCGCCCGTGGTGTTGAGGATGACGTCGTCGATGTCGAAGGCCCGGCCGGTGATCAACGCGCCCTGCGCGAACTCCACCAGCAGCATCACGGTCGCCGTCAGCAGCAGCACCCGCAGGATGCCGCGCGCCCGGGGTGCGAACACCGGTACCAGCACACCGAACGGGATGCCGAGCACCACGTTCCCGCCGATCTGCTTGATGGCGTCCCGCATGGCCGGCTGGTCGAGATAGGCCTTCAGGGAGCGGCCCGGGTGCAGATTGGTGTGCACCAGCGCCTTGGACGCGGGGGACGGCTCCAGGGTGAGCTTGGCCAGCACGACGGCGAACGCCACCATGAAGACGAAGGCGAGCAGCATCGAGAACACCCGTAGGACGAGCGGGAGTTGATGCCGCTCGGGGCGGGCGGGCTTCGGTTCGGGATCCGTCTTCCTGGTGCGCAGGCGTGCGGTGGTACGGGCCATGCGGTGGTCCTCCAGATGTCAACGTTCCTGCGTCGTGAGGCGGATACCCGTGAACCGGCCGGCGATGCCCTCGCCGGCCGGCGTCCGGTCAGGCGCTGTACGAGATGTTCACGTTCTTGAAGCCGAGCGAGCCGAGCAGCCCCTTGAGCATGTTGGTGGTGTTCGTCTCGGCCCGGGTGGTCAGGCCGCTGGTCTTGGCCGCCTCGGCTATGTGCTTGGAGGCGAGCTTCTGCACCGCCTGCTCGCTGTTGGGGTTGTCGGAGAAGATGTCGCCCAGTCGGTCCAGCAGGCCCCGCTGCTTGGAGACCGTATAGGAGTGGTCCGGGTCGAGCGCCGGCTTGCCGAGCGTCGCCTTCGGCAGCTTGATACTGGCCGACGTGCGGTCGCTGTTGACCGTCACGTCCTGCTTGCCGAGCTTGCCCAGGTCGACATACCCCTCCACGGTGCCCGCGCCGACGTACAGCGTGCGGGTGCCACGGATCGCCTGGGGCAGGAACTTGGCGTCCTTCTCCAGGTCCACGACGACCTGGAAGTTGCCGGAGGCCGCGTCGTAACGGCTCATGTCCTGAATGGACTTGAGCAGAGCGGGACCCGAACGGTCATGGGTCTCGGTGCCGAAGATGTCCCGCAGTCCCGGGAGCACGGCCAGTCGGAGCCCCGCGAACAGCACGGCGATCACAACGACGACGGCGGTGAGCACCTTCGCCCAGCCCGGCATGCGCCGGGTAGTACGGCTGATGGAAGTCGTCATGGGGACGGCCCTCCCTTCCTCTGTATCCGCATGCCCCTCAAATCGCTTGTCAGACCGACCTGTTGGCCGAACGGACACCCTGACGGGAGCGTGGAGGGCGCACTAACGTGAAAAGTCACTTTTCCGGCCCGCCAGGAGTCCCGGATGACCGCAGACAGCATTTCCCCGCAGCTTCGCCCCATGCATCTCGTGACCTACCCGGAGCCCGCTCCGCCCCGTCTTGTGACACTGGCCACCGGTACCCCGGTATGGCTGGTCACCCGGTACGCCGATGTACGCCGGGTGCTCATGGACCCGCGCTTCGACCGGAGTTCGCTGCACGCGAAGGACGCGCCGCCGCTGCTCGTCGTACCGAACATCCTCGACAACCCGGACGGACTGCTGAACCAGGACGGTGCCGGGCACCAACAGCTGCGCGGCACGGTGCAACGGGCGTTCACCCCCCGCGCGATCGCCCGCTGGCGGCCCTGGGTGGCAGCGGTGGTCGACACGCTCCTCGACGACCTCGCCCGGCAGCCCCAACCCGCCGACCTCGTCGGGGAGTTCACCTGTCCGCTGCCCGTCACGGTGATCTGCCGGCTCATGGGACTCGACCACCTGGAACTGGCCCGCATCCGTGGCTGGGCCGACCACGCCCTGTCCGGCGGCGCGCACACGGCGGACCAAGTCATCGCCGCCATGACCGAGTTCGGCGCCTTCGCCGGCCGACTGATCGGCGAACGGCGCCGCGAGCCCGGCGACGACCTGGTGAGCGCACTGGTGACGGCCGGCGACAGCCTCGGCATCGAGGACCGGCACCTGGTGGCGCTGGTCTGCGGGCTGGTCGTCGCCGGACACGAGACCACCATGACCGCGCTCGGCAACATCGTCGTCTACCTCCTCACCGACGGAAACGCGGCCCGGACCGCCCTCGCCGAGAGCGAGGAGTCGGCCGCGAACGCCGCCGAGCAACTGCTGCGCCATGTACCGCTCAGCGAGGGGCGCGTGCTGCCCGGGCTGCTCCGCCGAGCCGTCGAGGACGCCGAGATCGGCGGGGTGACGATCCCGGCGGGCAGCGTGGTCGCCGTCCAGACCAACTCCGCCAGCCGGGACCCCGACGTCTATCCGGTGGGCCCACCCGACGTGAGAGCCCCGCTGCCGGTACCCGGCGTGATCTTCGGGGCGGGACCCCACCACTGTCTGGGCGCCTGGCTGGCCCGCCTCGAACTCGAACTGGGCCTGCACCGCCTGATGGTCCGCTTCCCGCTGCTGCGCGCCGAGTTCACCCCGGACACCATCGAGTGGCGGGAGGGACAGCTGACCCGCGGCCCGCTACGGTTGCCGGTGTCCTGGTGAACACCTCCTAGTGCGGGCGCAGTTCACGGTCACCGGACGGACGCGACCACCACACCCCCTCCCCGTGCGTGAGCCCGGGCAGGCTCAGCTCCACCTCACGCACCCGGCGGGCCGGCAGCTCACCGGTGATCAGCCAACCGCCTACACCGCCCGTCGTCCCTGCGAACTCGGCGCAACAGGAGGCGAGTTGCGCGGTCACCGGCGCGAGCGCGTCCAACGGGACCTCCGTCTCGAACGTGACGTACGGCTCGTACAGTCGCGTCCGCGCCAGCCGTAGCGCCCGGCGCAGCACGATCGGGGTGAGACCGCGGAAGTGCGCCGCCGTGCTGAGCGGGGCCGAGTACCCGGAGCGGGTCAGGGTGACCCGGTAGTCCGTCACGGGCGCGCCCTCCAGCCCCCTGAGCAGGGTCACGTGGACGGTGTCCTCGATGGCCTGGTGGAACGCCCTTGGGAGCGCGCCGAGTTCGGTCTCGTAGCCGAAGATCCCGCCTGAGCCGCGCTCCGCCGGTTCGACGCGGAGCCCGATCGTGGCCCAGTAACGGGTCCCGTCGTGCCACGGCCGTTCTTCGCAGGCCTCACCGGCCCCGGCCGGTCGTTCCAGGAACCGCACCCGGATCGGCTCGAAGGCGGCCTCAATTCCGAAGTCCTGCACGAGAGTTGCCGTGAGGACCTCCTTCTGGACCTCCCCGTACAGGAGCAGCACGGTCGCCCCGGAGACGGTCGGCCGCGCGTGCAGCAACGGGTCCTGGTCGGCCAGCGACAGGAGTGCCGAGCGCAGTGCCGCCGCCTGCTCGGGCTGCCGGGCCCGTACGACCGTCTCCAGGGTCGGCGGCGCGAACTGCGGTGCCCGCGCGGTGAGTTCACCGAGCCGGTCGCCGACCCGGATGCCCTTCGGACCGGTCAGCGCCCCGATGTTCCCGGCGGTGAGCGGGCCGGGGCGGCCGATGACATCGAGCCGCGTGACGCGTCCGGAGACCTCGACCGTCCGGCCGTCCGCCCCGTGGCGGCGGAACGTGAGCCGCTGCTGCGGGGCCACCTCACCGTCGTAGAGCCGCAGATACGCCGTCCGTTCGCGGCCCGGGCCGGGGCGTACCGCGAAGACCGTGCCCCTCGGGGTGCCTGAGCCGGTGGCCGAGGGCGGGATCAGGCGGACCAGGTGGTCGACCAGGTCGGTGACGCCCTGGCCGCCGAGAGCCGAGCCGTGGAGGAGGGGGTGGATCGAGCCGTCGGCGGTGTGGATGGCCAGGGACTCGCGCAGGTCGTCCGGGGTGGGGGGTGGGCCGTCGACGACGGCCGCGAGGATCGCCGGGTCGACCTCGGCCAGTGCCTCGGCCAGGTCCGGGTCGGTGAGCGGGCGTGGTCGTACGCGTGCCGCGGGTGTGCCGAGGGCCGTCACATCCGTGAGGGGTACGACGTGCGGGGTCAGCCGGCGGCGGATGTCCGTGAGGAGGTCCTCGGCGCGGGCGCCCGCCCGGTCGATCTTGTTGACGAAGACGAGCGTCGGCAGCCGTAGGCGGCGCAGGGTCCGCAGCAGGACGCGGGTCTGTGCCTGGACGCCCTCCACGGCGGAGAGCAGCAGGACCGCGCCGTCGAGGACCTCCAGGGCGCGCTCGACCTCCGCGATGAAGTCCGAGTGGCCGGGGGTGTCGATGAGGTTGATCTGGGTGTCGCCGGACGTGAACGCGGCGACGGCCGAGCGGATGGTGATGCCGCGCTGCCGCTCGATCGCACCGTCGTCCGTACGGGTGTCACCCGCGTCGACGCTGCCGAGGCGGTCGGTCGCGCCGTGGTCGAACAGCAGCCGCTCGGTGAGGCTGGTCTTACCGGCGTCGACGTGGGCCAGAATTCCGATGTTCAGGGTGTTCATGCGTGATCGAGTCCTCGAGAACCGTCGTCCAGTGGGGAAGCTGGTGGATTCCGAGGAGTCGGCGCATCTGGGGCTCCTGACATGCGGGGGAGTACGGGCGCGGCCATCATGGCCTGCGGGAGTGGGCGGCTCGCAACCCGTTTTCGCGGGTCAGTAGCATGAACCACGGCCGGGAATGATCATGCGAGGAGCAGCAGATCGTGCGAGACATCGCCGTGTTCAGCGGGAACGCCCATCCCGAGTTGGCCAGGGAGGTCTGCGCGCATCTCGATGTCCCGCTCAGCCCGACCCGGGTCAGCCGGTTCGCCAACGACTGCCTGGAGGTACAGCTCCAGGCCAACTGCCGGGAACGGGACGTCTTTCTGATCCAGCCGCTCGTCAAGCCGGTTCAGGAGAACCTGGTGGAGCTGCTGCTGATGTGCGACGCGGCGCGCGGCGCCTCCGCCGGGCGGATCACCGTCGTCATGCCGCACTACTCGTACGCCCGCTCCGACAAGAAGGACGCCCCGCGCATCTCGCTCGGCGGGCGGCTGGTCGCCGACCTGATGGTGGCGGCGGGCGCGAGCCGCGTGCTGGCCATGACCCTGCACTCGCCCCAGGTGCACGGCTTCTTCTCGGTGCCGGTCGACCATCTGCACGCGCTGCGTGAACTGGCCGCGCACTTCCGGCAGTACGACCTCTCCCGCACCACCGTCGTCTCCCCTGACCTCGGCAACGCCAAGGAGGCCGCCGCGTTCGCCCGGCTGATCGGCGCGCAAGTGGCCGCCGGTGCCAAGCAGCGGTACGCGGACGACCGGGTCGTCATCAGTTCCGTCATCGGTGACATCGCCGACCGGGACGTCATCGTCCTGGACGACGAGATCGCCAAGGGCAGCACCGTGCTCGAACTCCTGGACCGGCTGCGGGAGTTGGGCCCGCGCTCGATCCGAGTGGCCTGTACGCACGGCCTGTTCGCGGCAGGCGCGCTCAAGCGGATCGGCGAGCAGCCCGACGTGCTGGAGATCGTCTGCACCAACACGGTGCCGGTGCCCGAGGAGGAGCGCACCGAGAAGCTGCGCATCCTGTCCATCGCCCCCGCGCTCGCCGAGGCCGTACGCCGCATTCACAACGGCGAGTCCGTCAGCGCCCTGTTCGACGCGCCGCCGAACGAATAGACATGAGGGGACGGAGCAACGCTCGGCATCAACCGAGGTGATCAGGAGGACTCGCCGTGGCGAAGGCGAAGTTCGAGCGGACCAAACCCCATGTGAACGTCGGCACCATCGGTCACATCGACCACGGCAAGACCACCCTCACAGCGGCCATCACGAAGGTGCTGCACGACCGGTTCCCCGACCTCAACCCCTTCACGCCGTTCGACCAGATCGACAAGGCGCCCGAGGAACGGCAGCGCGGCATCACCATCTCGATCGCGCACGTCGAGTACCAGACCGAACACCGGCACTACGCCCACGTCGACTGCCCCGGGCACGCCGACTACATCAAGAACATGATCACCGGCGCCGCTCAGATGGACGGCGCGATCCTCGTCGTCGCGGCCACCGACGGGCCCATGCCGCAGACCAAGGAACACGTCCTGCTGGCCCGGCAGGTCGGCGTGCCGTACATCGTCGTCGCCCTCAACAAGACGGACATGGTCGACGACGAGGAGATCCTGGAACTGGTCGAGCTGGAGGTGCGCGAGCTGCTCACCGAGTACGAGTTCCCCGGCGACGACCTCCCGGTGGTCAAGGTGTCCGCGCTCAAGGCCCTCGAAGGGGACCCCGAGTGGACCGCCTCGGTGCTCGAACTCCTCGCCGCCGTCGACGAGTTCGTGCCCCAGCCGGTACGGGACGTGGACCGGCCGTTCCTGCTGCCGATCGAGGACGTCTTCACCATCACCGGGCGCGGCACCGTCGTCACCGGCCGGATCGAGCGCGGGATCCTGAAGGTCAACCACGAGGTGGAGATCATCGGCATCCACCCGCAGAAGACCCGGACCACCGTCACCGGCATCGAGATGTTCCGCAAACTCCTCGACGAGGGCCGGGCCGGCGAGAACGTCGGACTGCTCCTGCGTGGGGTCAAGCGCGAGGACGTGGAGCGCGGCCAGGTCGTCATCAAGCCCGGATCGGTCACCCCGCACACGGAGTTCGAGGCCCGCGCCTACATCCTGTCCAAGGACGAGGGCGGCCGGCACACGCCCTTCTTCCACAACTACCGCCCGCAGTTCTACTTCCGCACGACGGACGTGACCGGCGTGGTGACCCTACCGAAGGGCACCGAGATGGTCATGCCTGGCGACAACACGACCATGCACGTCGAACTGATCCAACCCATCGCCATGGAGGAGGGGTTGAAGTTCGCGATCCGCGAGGGCGGCCGGACGGTCGGGGCCGGTCAGGTCACCAAAATCCTCAAGTAGCGCTCCCTGTAAGGCTCATAACGTGCCGGACGTGGCCTCGGGCTGCCCCAGGGCCGCGTCCAGCGTCGGCTGCGGCGGCAGCAGCCGACTGAGTCCGGTGACCCGCAGGATGCGCAGCGTCAGCGGATGGGCGCAGACGAGGTGCAGCCTGCCGTCGCGCTCCAACATCCGCTGCCGTGCCCGGTACAGCAGGCGCAGCCCCGAGCAGTCGAAGAACTCGACCTGGCTGAGGTCGATCACGACCCGCGCGCGGGGCCGCGCCGTCACCCGGTCCAGATACGGCAGGATCTCCGTCGCCGCGGCGATGTCGATCTCGCCGCGGAACTCCAGGACCGTGAACCCGCGGTCCCGGTGGACACGCAGATACCGGGTCAGCGGCGCGGGTTCCTGCTGCACGTCCACTTCGCCTCCAACCGGCCCTCGGTGAAGCGGGGTTGAGCGTAGAAGCGCTCCCCGCCCTGCAAGTTACCCTCGATGGAGTGAATTTGAGCATGTTCGATTGACATATGTCTTCGAATCTAGCCAGAGCTTTCTGAGATGTTCGGCGCAGTCGCGCGCCGGCGTACGCCCGGGCCTACGACAGTGCGTGCCAGGCCTTGGAAAGTGCCTGCCGGAACTGCTCGCTCTGATGTGCCGTGAGCTGGGCGACCATCCGTTCCTCCAGCTCCCGCACCGGCCCGGCGCAGCCCGCCAGCAGCTCGCGCGCCTCCTCGGTCAGGAGGATCAGCAGCTCGCGTCGGTTGCGTGGATTGCGCTCCCGGCGGATCAGCCCGCGCCCCTCCAGGGAGCGCACGAGATCGGCGATGGACTGCGCGGTGACGAAGGAGTCCCGGGCGAGCTGCGCCGCCGACAGGCCGTCGTGTCGCTGCAGAACCGTGAGCGCGGTGTACTGGAGTGCGGTGATCCCGTACGGCCTGACCAGCTCGTCCAGGTGGGAGCGGACGACCAGCTCCACCTGCTTGACCATGTACAGCAGGGAGGGGGGTGCCTTCGTCGCGTGGGTGCCGACAAGGGGTCCGGTCAGGGGTTCAGCCAAGGGTTCAGCCATGGATTCACCCTAGAGCATTGACAGGAAACCTGTCCGTAACGAGACTGCGGACCAGACGAGAAACCAACAGGAATCCTGTTGGTTGAAATCTTGGCAACGATAGTCCTGGCAACGATGCTGAGGAGTGGCGATGACCGCCTTCGAGATCGAACCCGGCCGCCTGTTCGTCGGAGGCCGCTGGTGCGAGGCCGCCGACGGAGCGCGCACCGAGGTGGTCGACCCGTCCCGGGGCCGGGTCGTCACCACGGTCGCGGAGGCGGGCCCCGCCGATGTGGACGCGGCCGTCCGCGCCGCCCGCGAGGCCTTCGACAGCGGTCACTGGTCCGGGCTCAGCGGACGTGAACGCGGCCGGATCCTGCACCGCGTCGCCGAGCTGATCCGCGAGAACGCCGACGAACTCGCCCAGTTGGAGAGCCTCGACGTCGGCAAACCCATCACCCTCTGCCACGCCGTCGACGTCACCAACGCGGCCAACGACTACGAGCACTACGCGGCCCTCGCCCACTCACTGGACGGTGCCGTCCGCGACACCCCGCTCAACGCCCTCGCCTACACCAAGCGCGAACCGCTCGGCGTGGTCGCCGCGATCACCCCCTTCAACTTCCCGCTGATTCTGGCCGGTTCGAAACTCGCCCCCGCCCTCGCGGCCGGCAACACCGTGGTCCACAAGCCCGCCGACGAGACCCCGCTCAGCGCCCTCTACATGGCCGGACTGCTCCAGCGGGCCGGCGTCCCGGACGGCGTCGTCAACGTCGTCACCGGCGCGGGCCCGGTCGTCGGCGAGGCCCTGCTCCGGCACACCGGCATCGACAAGATCGCCTTCACCGGCTCCACCGCCGTCGGCCGGCACGCCGCGAGTATCGCCGGCGAGAACCTCAAGTCCGTGACCATGGAACTCGGCGGCAACGCGGCCCATCTCGTCTTCGAGGACGCCGACCTGGAGAAGGCAGTCGGCGCGGTCATCAAGGGATTCGTCTTCAACACAGGCCAGTTCTGCATGGGCGGCCCCCGTCTGCTGGTGGCCCGCCCCGTCTACAGCACCCTCCTCAACATCCTCGCCGACGCCGTCCCCGGCGTACCGCTCGGCGACCCCCGGCTGCCCGAGACCGTCGTGGGCCCGATGGCGGGGGAGAAGCACCTGCGCAAGGTCGAGGAGTACGTCGACCTCGCCCGCAAGGAGGGCGCCCGCATCGTCTGCGGCGGCGAACGCCTCGACCTGGACGGCGGCTACTACTACAAGCCCACCGTCATCGCCGACCTCGCCAACGACTCCCGGGTGATCCAGGAGGAGATCTTCGGCCCGGTCCTCACCGTGCAGCCCTTCGACACCGAGGACGAGGCCGTCGAACTCGCCAACTCCACGCCCTACGGTCTGGCTTCGGGCATCCAGACCGGCAACCTCACTCGCGCCCACCGCATCGCCGACCGGCTCCAGGCGGGCATCGTCTGGGTCAACGACTGGGCGATGCTCGACCCCAACGTCCCCTTCGGCGGCGTCAAGGACTCCGGCTTCGGCCGCGAGTACGGCCCCGAGGGCCTCGCCGCCTATACCCGGACCAAGTCCGTCGTCGTCTCCCTCGACTGACCACGCCCAGCAACGCGACCGACCCCGCCGGTCAACTCAACTGACCACGCCCACTGAGGAGTTCGTACGATGTCCACCACCACGCGCGCGGCAGTCGTCGAGTCGGGCGGCGCACCCTTCACCCTCACCGCCGTCGAACTGGCCGAGCCGGGCCCGCACGAGGCGCTGGTCCGAGTCGTCGCAACCGGCCTGTGTCACACGGACCTTGGTGCGGCGAGCGGCGGACTGCCTTTCCCGCTCCCGGGAGTTCTCGGTCACGAGGGCGCCGGTGTCGTCGAGGAGGTCGGCTCGGCCGTCACCGGTGTCGTGCCCGGCGACCATGTCGTGCTGTCCTTCACGTCCTGCGGCGACTGCCGCAACTGCCAGGGCGGACACCCCGCCTACTGCGCGACCTGGCTGCCGCTGAACCTCATCGGCGGTCGCCGCGCCGACGGCAGCAGCACCATCAGCCGCGACGGCGAACCGCTCGGCGGGCACTTCTTCGGTCAATCCTCTTTCGCCGAGCGGGCGTTGGTCGACGAGCGCAGCCTGGTGAAGGTCGACCCGGATGTGCCGCTGGAGTCGATCGCCCCGCTGGGCTGCGGAGTTCAGACCGGCGTCGGTGCCGTGTGGAACGTCCTCAAGCCCCGGCTCGGCGACACGATCGTGGTGCTCGGTGCCGGGGCGGTGGGTCTGTCCGCGGTCATGGCCGCCGCGCTCACCCCGGCCACCCGGATCATCGCCGTCGACCGCGTCGGTGAACGGCTGGCCCTGGCAAAGGAGTTGGGGGCTACTCACACCGTGAACGCGGGCGAGGCCGACCTCGGCGAGACCCTCGCGGTGCTGACCGACGGCCAGGGAGCCGACGGCATCGTCGAGACGACCGGCAATGTCGGAGTCCTCCGCCAGGGCGCCGACGCGCTCGCCGCCCGGGGCACGCTGGTCGTCGTAGGGGCACCGCCGTTCGGCAGTGAAGTCGCCCTGGACGTCAACGGGTTGCTCCCCGGGAAGCGGATCGTGGGTCTCACCCTCGGCGACAGCGAGACGCAGAGCTTCATCCCGGCGCTGGTGCGGCTGGTCAAGGAGGGGCGGCTGCCGCTGCACCGCCTGATCACCACATATCCGTTCGCGGACATCGACCAGGCGGTGCGGGACATGAGCGCGGGCAAGGCGATCAAGCCCGTGCTCACCTTCTGACCCGTTCGGTCGGTCAGTCGACCGTCAGCACCAGCTTGCCCGCGGTGCGGCCGGTGCCGCCGAGCGCGTGTGCCTCGGCGGCATCGGCCAGCGGGAACGTCTTGGCGATCGTCGCGCGCAGCTTGCCCGCCTCGACGAGTTCCGCGATCGACTCCATGTCGGCGCGGTCGGCGTCGACGAGCATCCGGACCGCCCGCACACCGAGCCGCTCGGCCTCCTCGTAGAAGTCCGGCTTGCCCATCGGCACGATGGAGACCACGATCCCGCCCGGCCGCAGCACCCGCAGCGACTTGAGCGCGGTCTCGCCGCCGAGCATGTCCAGGACGACGTCCACGTCCTTCACGGCCTCGCTGAAGTCGGTCTCCCGGTAGTCGATCGCCTCGTCGACACCGAGTTCCCGGAGGAAGTCGTGCTTGGCCGCGCTCGCCGTGCCGATCACATACGCGCCGCGCGCCTTGGCGATCTGCACGGCCACATGACCGACCCCGCCGGCCGCCGCGTGGATCAACACCCGCTGACCGGGCTGGACTTGGGCGTTCTCGACCAGCGCCTGCCACGCGGTCAGCGAGACCAGGGGGAGCGCACCCGCCTGGATGTGGTCGATACCGGCGGGCTTGTGGACGAAGGCGCGGGCGGGGGCGGCGACGTACTCGGCGTGCGAGCCGTGGCCCCACGGGTAGGACAGCATCCCGAAGACCTCGTCGCCGGGTGCGAGACGGGCGACACCGACGCCGACGGCCTCGACGACGCCGGAGACGTCCCAGCCGAGGGTGAACGGCGGTTCGCCGAGGAAGCCGCCGGTGGCCCGGTGCTTCCAGTCGGTGGGGTTGAGCCCGGCGGCGTGGACCCGGATCAGGATCTCGTTGGCGCGCGGCGCGGGCCGCTCGACCTCGGCGACTTCGAGGACCTCGGGACCACCGAGGGCGTTCTGCGTGATGACTCGCATGGTGTTCACAGTGCTCATGGTCAGTCAGCCTGCCGGGTCCCGCACGACAAGGAAATGGCACGATGGCCAACCTTCGATAGAATCGTGCCATGCAGCATGTGGAACGGGTCGTGGTCCTGGCGCTCGACGGCGTCTACCCCTTCGAGCTGGGCATCCCCAGCCGTATCCTCGGCGCGGCCGACGGCCGCTACGAGGTGCTGACCTGCACGGTCGACGGCCGCCCGGTGCGCACCAACGCCGACTTCTCGGTCGCGGTGGAGCACGGCCCCGAGATCCTCGAAACGGCGGACACGGTCGTGGTCGCCTCCATGGCGACCCCGCGCATCCCTGAGGGGCTGCCCGCCGAGATCGCCGCCGCCCTCGCCCGGATCCGCCCGGACGCGCGGATCGTCTCGATCTGCACGGCCGCCTTCGTGCTCGCCGCCGCCGGTCTCCTCGACGGCCGCCGGGCCACCACCCACTGGCAGGTCGTCGACCGTTTCCGGGCCCTGTATCCGCAGGTCGACCTGGACCCGGACGTGCTCTTCGTCCACGACGGCCGGATCCTCACCTCCGCGGGCGCGGCCTCCGGAGTCGACATCTGCCTGCACATCGTGCGCACGGACCACGGCAGCGAACTCGCCAACGCGGTCGCCCGCAGCTGCGTCGTCCCGCCGTTCCGCGACGGCGGCCAGGCCCAGTACATCCAGCAGCCGGTGCCGGACTGCGGGGTCACCAGCACGGCCGCCACCCGCGACTGGGCCCTCACCCGCCTCGACGAGCCCCTCGCCCTGACCGACCTCGCCCGGCACGCCGGAATGAGCCTGCGCACCTTCGCCCGCCGCTTCAACGACGAGGTGGGCCTCAGCCCCGGCCGCTGGCTGATCCAGCAACGCGTCGCCCGCGCCCGCGACCTCCTGGAGGCCAGCGACCTGTCGGTCGACCAGATCGCAGGCCGCGTCGGCTTCGCCACGGGCGCGTCCCTGCGGCAGCATCTGCACGCGGCGATCGGGGTCTCCCCACAGGCGTACCGGCGGACGTTCCAAGAAGCCCGCTGAACCCCAACGTTTCGGCCCGCCCGTGCGTCGTAGGAACAAGACGCGAAGGGGCAGCACATGCGCAGAGGTCTGGCAGGGGTCGCCGTACTGGTGGCCGTGACGGCAGTGGGATGCGGCACGGACGACGGGAAGGACGTCGTGGTCGCGGGCACACCGCCGGCCACGCCCTACGTCGGACCCCTGTACGTGTCGGCCACCGGCTCCGACAAGTCGGGTGCCGCGGGCCGGGCGCTGGAGTGCGACGGCGCGATGTACGAGGGCGGTGGCGCCGACGCATGGAGCAAGGGCGACGGCGGCAAGACCCCCGAGGGCGGCCTGCGGGCGTACTTCGACATCGAGCAGCCGGACGTGCCACGCACGGGCTACCGCGTCGAGCGCAAGGCGGACGGCCGCGTCCTGTTCTCCTACGACGTCGACGGCCGCACGAAGGTGGCCGTCGTCGTCGCCAAGGACCGTAAGAACAGGCCGGGTTGGGGCCCGGAGACCAGCGCTTCCTGCGACCCGGCCGAACTCCCGGAGAGTTTCACCAAGGCGCACGGATACGAGATCTGGACCGGCAAGGACGGGAAGCGGGTGGCGACCACGGTGGTGAGCAGTTCGGTCGGTGCCGCGCACTGCGACTGGCAGAAGGCGCACTTCCTGCAGATCGGCGAAGGCGTGAAGGGGAGGCTGTACGCCCGCGATCCTGACAAGGTGCTCCCTTCCCAGATGCTCACCGCCCCCTACGACGGTGACGTCCGCATGCCGGCGGGTGCCCACGACACCGGATACCGGTACCGCGACTGGCAGTTGTGGCTCACCGCCGACGCGTCGAAGGCGTACGTGCGCACACCGGACGGCGTGGAGGCCTGGCCCGCGGTCAAGACGGGCGAGGGCTGCCTTTGAGCGTCCGTCACCGGCTCATGTGCAGGGCGACCAGCAACTGCCATACCTGGTCGGCGATTTCCTCCGCCGTGCCCTCCAACAGCCCGTGCAGCCAGTCGGCGAGGACCCCGCCGAAGGTCCCGGCGACGGCCGAGGCGATCAGCGGGGCGTCCGCCGCGCCCGCGAGTTCGCGCTCGCGGAGGCTGTAGGCGCGCAGGTCCCGGTGCAGCACCCGGCCGAGCGGGCCGCCGCCGCCCGGGCTCAACAGGGCGCGGTACAGGGCCGCGTGGGGGAGCAGCCCGGCGAAGAACTCCGGCAGCGCGGGCGGCGCGTGCACCGGGTCGGGCCGCCCGCGCCACGCGTGCAGTGCCTCCACGGCCTCCCGTACGACGTCCGCGCAGGCGTCGACGGCAAGCGCTTCCAGCCCGTCGTAGTGGACGTAGAAGGTGGCCCGGCCGACCCCCGCCCGGCGCGCCAGGGCGGTGACGCCGACCTCCTCCAGGGAGTGTTCGGCGCACTCGTCGAGGAGGGCCTGGCGCAGCCGTGCCCGGGTGCGGGCGGCCCGCCGGTCCTCGGGCTCGGCGCGGCTCACCGGGCGATCAGGACGGCGGCCAGGGCCACCGCGCCGGGCAGCGCCTGGGCGAACAGGATGCGCCGGTTCGCCGTCACCGTGCCGTAGACGCCCGCGATCACGACGCAGCTCAGGAAGAACACCTGGGCGCGGAAGCCGGTCGGGTCGGCGGCGATCAGGCCCCAGATGAGACCCGCCGCGAGGAAGCCGTTGTACAGGCCCTGGTTCGCGGCCAACGGCGCGGTGGCTCTTGCCATGCCGGGGTCGAAGCCGTGCAGCCCGCGCCCGGGCTTCTTCTCCCACAGGAACATTTCGAGCACCAGGATGTACAGGTGCAGCGCGGCCACCAGCCCCACCAGCACGTTCGCGAGCGTTTCCATGATCGATCGACTCCTCGTCAACTTGGACAGGTGTCTACTATAACTGGACACCTGTCCATGTTCAGACTTTCCGGAGCGTGACGGAACCCTCACTTCCGCACCGCCTTGAGGTTGATCTTTTACGGTTCAAACCCGATAAGCTCCCGTGCGGCGCAGCGAGTTGACGTGGTCGAAACGGGTCGGCTCCTGGTGCGTCCTCCCGAGTGCGGTCTGTCCTCGCACACCCCCATGTTCGTTCGTGTCGCTTCGAGGGATGCAGATGGAACTCGCCACTCCGCCACCGGCGGCGCGGGCCCCTGTCGCCTGGTACAGCTGGTGGCTGATGCCGCTGGCCTTGGGGGGTGGGACGGTCGCCGCCACGTTCATGAGCCCGGAGCGAATAACCGCGACCGTGGCCGGAGCGGTGGCCACGGCGGCCAGTGCCGTGTGCGTACGACTGCTCGTCCGCACCCGGGCCCAACTGCGCCGTTCCGAAAGCGGTTTCCGCACCTCGCAGGCCGAGCACTCCCAGCAGTGGCAGCAGCATGTGGCGGGCCTGGAGCGGAAGTTCAGCGCCGAACGCGCCACACTGGAGGCGCAGCTGACCGAGCACTCCGGCGCCTACGAGACCCGGCTCGCCGATCGGTCCCATGCCTATGAAGGTCAACTCGCCGAGCAGGCGCGGGCGTTCGAGGAGCGGCTGACCCAGCAGGCCGCGTCCTACGAGGCGCAGCTCGCCGACCAGGCCGAGGTGTGGCAGGAACAGCTCGCCCACCAGCTCGGCGCCGTGGCCAGGCTCGCCGACGAACAACTCCCGAACGCGCTTAAGCAGTTGCGCGCGGGTGACTCCATCGACGACCTGCTGCCGGCCGCCAACCAGTGCGCGAAGGTCAGCGCCGAGCTCCAGGCCGAACTACGCAAGGTGCTGCGGATCTCGCTCATCGGTGTCGAGGAGGAGTTCGACCGCTCCACCGCCGCCGAGCAGGCCGTCATCAGCATCGGCAACCGCATCCACGTACTGACCAGCAAGCTCCGCGGCCGACTGCACGAACTCCAGGGCGAGCACGGGCGGTTGCCCGCCGTCGCCAGTGGTCTGATGGAGCTGGACCAGGAGATCGGCCCCGCCGACTGTCTCGCCGCGAGCGTCGGTGTGCTCGGCGGCTCGGACCGCCCCGGCCGGCAGTGGCAGGAACCGCAGCGACTGCTCAGCGTGGTACGCGGCGGCATCGGCCGGATCAAGGACTTCCACCGCGTCGACGTACGCCAGCTGCCCGAACTCGGCGTCGACGGCGGCCTGGTGGACCACCTCACGCTGATCTTCGCCCACCTCCTGGACAACGCGGCCCGCTACTCGCCGCCCACCGAGCCGGTCATCGTCTCCGGCAAGGAGGTACCGAACGGCGTCGGCATCGAGATCCAGGACTCCGGCAAGGGCCTGAGCGAGGAGTCCAAGCGCGAGGCCGAACACGCCCTCGCCGGCACCGGCGCGGGTCCCGGACTCGGCGGTGTCTCCGAGGACGCCAGCATCGGCCTGCGGGTCGTCGGCACCCTCGCCCGCCGCTACGGCATCCGCGTCACCTTCGCGGACTCACCCTGGCTCGGCACCTCAGTGGTCGTCGTGGTCCCGCACAAGTACTTCAGCCGGCTGCCCGCGGCGGCCGTGACCGGCACCCCCTCGTTCCAGGCCGCTGCGACGGCCGCGACCGAGGAAACGAGCCCTGGCACCGCCGTCGCGCAGAGCCCGGCCGAGACCGCCGGGGCGGCGGACACCACACCCGGCGGGCTGCCCAGGCGCCGTAGCAAACGCGGCGAGACGGTGCGGCCCCAAGCGGCCGAACGTGCCGAGCGCGCCGAACGTGCCGAGCGGACCGGGGAGATGGCCGTCTCCGTGGTTCCGCCCGACGCCTCCTTCACCGGCCTGGCGGCCTTCGCCAACGCCGGACGGGAGACCCCGGGGGAGGAACCGGCGTTCGCAGGCCGCGAGTTCACCGAGCACAGCACGGAAGAGAGCGACGAGTCCACATGACGCAACAGGGAACCGACGTGAGCTGGGCGCTCCGCGATCTGGTGGAGAGCATCCCGGAGATCCGCTTCGCCCTCGTGGCCTCCAGCGACGGCAAGGCGATCACCTCCTTCGGTGCGGAGGACCCCGACGACGTGGACCGCTTCGCGGCCGTGGTGGCCGGCCTGCAGGCGCTGGCCCAGCCGGTGGCCGAGCAATTCCCCAAGTACGCGGGGCAGTTGCGGCTGGCGATGATAGAGGTCGACGGCGGCCATCTCTTCGTCGTCCGCGCGGGTGTGGAGACGTATCTCGGCGTGCTGGCCCGGGAGGGCCTCGACCAGGGCCTCCTCGGACACCAGATGCGGGACCTGGCCCGCAGGATGGGTGAACTCCTCGGCACCACCGCGCGCCTGGAGGAGCACTCTGGATGAGTGCTCCCCGCCGGCCAGTCGACCCCTCCGGTCTGGAGCGTTACTACGTCCTCACCGGAGGGCGCAGCGGACCGGGCGGTTCGGCGTCGAGCCTCGACGTGGCGACTCTCATCGTCTCCCGCGCCGCGCCCGTACCGGGCATGCAGCACGAGCACGAGGAGATCCTCCGGCTGTGCCGCGAGCCGCTGTCGGTGGCCGAACTCGGCGCCTACCTCGGACTGCCCTTCAACATTCTCGCGGTGCTGCTGGCGGACCTGCTGGAGGCGGACCGCGTCGAAGCCCGTGACCCCATCCCGGCGCACGACGCCGGTCGCGGGCCCGACCTCGCGCTCCTTGAGGAGGTACTCAGTGGACTTGAAAGGCTTTGACCAGCCCGGCTTCGGCACCCTGGAGGCAAGCGTCGACAAGGGGGGCACCCGCTCGGTGAAGGTGATGATCGCCGGCGGTTTCGGCACCGGGAAGACCACGATGGTCCGCTCGGTCAGTGACATCAAGCCGCTCACCACCGAGGAGACCCTCACCCAGGCGAGCGCCGGAGTCGACCACCTCATCGGGGTCACCGACAAGACGGAGACCACCGTCAGCCTCGACTTCGGCAAGATCCGCCTCAACGACGAGCTGGTCCTCTACCTGTTCGGGACGCCCGGCCAGGAGCGGTTCTGGTTCCTGTGGAACGGCCTGTTCAAGGGCGCGCTCGGCGCGGTGGTCCTCGTCGACACCCGCCGCCTCTCCTCCAGTTTCCGCGCGATCGAGGAGATGGAACGGCAGGACGTCCCGTTCGTCATCGCGCTGAACGTCTTCCCCGACTCACCGGAGCATCCGGTCGACGAGATCCGGGACGCCCTGGACCTCTCCCCGGACATCCCGGTCGTGGCCTTCGACGCCCGCGACCGCTCCTCCAGCCGTGACGTACTGGTCGCGCTGATACGGCACTTGAAGGAACGCTCGGCCGTCGTCGCACTGGAGTCCCGATGACCGACCAGACCTTGAACGGTCCCGCTGCCCCGCGCGGCTGCCCCGTCGCCCACGGGTCGACTGACGACCTCACGCGACTGTACGGGCCGGATGCGGCGACCGACCCGCGCGGCATCTACGAGCGGCTGCGCGAGCAACACGGCTCTGTGGCACCGGTGTTGCTCGAAGGGGACGTGCCCGCCTGGCTGGTCCTCGGGTACCGCGACAACCGGCGGGTGCTGGACAGTCCCCGGCAGTTCACCCGGGACGCGCGGATCTGGCGGGACTGGCGCGAGGGGCGGGTGCCGGACACCTCGCCGATCATGCCGATGGTCGGGTGGCGGCCGGACTGTGTCTCCCAGGACGGCGAACCGCACCGTCGGCTGCGGGGCGCGGTGACCGACGGGCTGTTGGCGGCGGCCGGGCGGGGGGTCCGGCGGCACGCAACTTACTTCGCCAACAAGCAGATTGACGCGTTCGCGGGTGCCGGGCGCGCCGATCTGGTGGCTGACTATGCCGAGTATCTGCCGATGCTTGTGCTGACTCGCATTCTGGGGCTTCCTGCGGCGGACGGGAGCCGGCTGGTGGAATCCAGTGCGCAGGTTCTCAAGGGTGGAGAGGACGCCCTGCTGCACAACGACCGCATCATCGAGATCCTCGGTGAACTCGCCGAGCGCAAGCGGGCCGAGCCGGGGTCTGACTTCACCACCGCGTTGATCGAACATCCGGCTGGGCTCGATGCGGAAGAGGTCGTCATGCATGTGCGGCTTGTGCTGATCACCGCGCACACGACTACCAGCAACTTGTTGGCTCGGGTGTTGCAGCGGATCCTTACCGATACCTCTCGGCTTTCCGGGCTGGTCAGTGGGCAGTTGACTGTCTCGGCCGTTGTCGAGGAAGTCATGTGGGACAGCCCGCCGTTGGCCGTCATGCCGGGGCGGTTCGCTACGGCGGATCTTGAGCTCGGGGGGCACCGGATCGCGGAGGGGGATCTGCTCGTTCTTGGGCTCACCGCGGGGAATGTCGATCCGGAGGTTCGGCCTGGTGCGGGGGTGTCCGTGCAGGGCAATCAGTCGCATCTGGCGTTCAGTTCGGGGCCGCACGAGTGTCCTGGGCAGAGTATTGGGCAGGCGATTCTTGAGGTCGGGGTGGATGTGTTGCTGCATCGCCTGCCGGGGTTGCGGTTGGGAGTGGGAGCTGAGGAACTGACTTCTACGGCATCTACGTGGGAGTCTCGATTGGATCGGCTGCCAGTTGAGTTTGCCCTGTGAGTCGGTAGTACTTCGTGTGCGGGCCGGTGGGGGCTGGTCGCGCAGTTCCCCGCGCCCCTAAAGAAGCTGCCCGACCCCTGGCCGGGCAGCTTGCCCCCGCTTTCAGACCGCCAACAAGTCGTCCACCGAACCCTTGCTCGCCAACTCCGTCTTCTTCTCCGCGTATCTGCCCGACACCGGCGCCCACTCGTAGTTGCCGTTGATCCAGTGCTGGATGGCCTCCACGCCCTGCTGCACCCGGCGGCGTTCGTCCTCGTTGAGGGTCAACTCGTCGCATATCTGGGGGACTTGGGCCTCCAGGGCGAGGTACTCGGTGAGGCAGGCGTTCGTCATGCGGTAGGCCTCTTCGGCTGCTGCTTCCCAGGACAGGGCGCGGTCCCGGTGGAGTGCGGCTATGAGGTTGTGGCCGTCGCCTCGGCGGCGTTCGCGTTCGAAGGAGTGGATGTCGTTCATGAAACCGATGGTGTCGGCGGCGAGGTCACGCATGCGTTCCATCAGCGGGTGTGCCTGCACCTGAGCCGGAACCCCGAAGCCCCGGCTGCGTTCGCCGGCGTCGATGCTGTGATGGATGCCGACCGTACGGCGCCGGAACTCCGTGTACTCGTCGAGGTCCAGCGTGCCCGCGATGCCCCGGGCCGCCAGGTCGAGCTCCTCGCAGTGCGCCACCAGGAACCGGCCCCAGGACGCCGCGAACCGGGTTCGCCAGGTCAGGGACATGCCATCCGAAAGGTGGTTCCACACCTGCGCCCAGGCCACGGTGATCGGGCAGACCACCCGGGGCCTGCTGCCCGCCGGACGCAAGGGTGTGACGATCAACTCCCTTGCCACGTCCAGTATTCGGTCGGCGCGGTCGGGTTGGCTCGCGTCGAACTGGTCGTCGAAGAGGAACGCCAGCGAGAACCAGTTCATCAGGACGACCATGTCCGCGGCCGACGCGTGCGGATAGGTGCGGGCCGCGGCCTGCGGCAGATCCCGCGACCGGTACTTCTCGAACCCGGCCTGGCTGCGCACCAGGCCCATGTCCCAGATCCAGCGCAGATGGCGGGCCCGTGCGTACTCCAGATGGTCGCTGACGGGGGTGTCGAAGGGGAGGTCGAAGGTGACGTCCTGAGGCATGCGCTTCCTTTCGGGAGACGGAACACTGAGTCTCCCCACTGCGAGCGGGCGGTCCGTTCGACCGCCCACACCCTCGAACTGCGCTTCGTGGTGCGAAAGTTGGTCCCACAAGCGCTTACGAGGCTGCCCAGAGCCTAGATGATCTACAGCGCGCCCCGATCGTGATCCCCGTTCCTGTTCACGCCTCCTGAGCTGCGTACACTCCCGTCCCGCCCACATAAGTAAGCGCTACCTGCGTCTCCGCGATCTCCTCCGGCGGAGCGGCGAACGGATCGCGGTCCAGGACCACCAGATCCGCCAACGCCCCCGCCGCGATGCGGCCCGTGTCGTCGAGGTGGTTCGCGTATGCCGAACCCGCGGTGTACGCCGTGATCGCCGCCGCGAGATCGAGGCGCTCGCCCGGCAGGAACACCGGTCCCATGCCCCCGGGTTCGACCCGGTTGACCGCGACATGGATGCCCTGGAGCGGATCCGGACTGCTCACCGGCCAGTCGCTGCCCGCCGCCAGCGTGGCCCCGGACCGCAGCAGCGCCCCGAACGGGTACTGCCACAAGGCCCGTTGGGGCCCGAGGAACGGAATCGTCAGCTCGTCCATCTGCGGTTCGTGCGCGGCCCAGAGTGGTTGGATGTTCGCCACCGCGCCGAGGCGTGCGAAGCGCGCCACGTCGTCCGGGTGCACCACCTGAAGGTGTGCCAGGTGTGGTCGGGTGTCGCTCGTCCCGTTCGCGGCTCGTGCCGCTTCTACGGCGTCCAGCGCATCCCGCACCGCCCGGTCGCCCAGCGCGTGGAAGTGGCACTGGAAGCCGAGCGCGTCCAACTCGGTCACGTAGGCGGGGAGTTGCTTCGGGTCGATGAAGCTGGTGCCCCGATTGGCCGTGGCACAGCCGCACTTGTCGAGGTAGGGGTCGAGTAGGGCGGCCGTGCCGGTCTCTGCGACTCCGTCCAGCATCAGTTTCACGCTGCTCGCGCGGAAGCGGCCGTGGCTCAACTCAGCCCGCCGTTCGACGAGTTCGGGGATCTGCTCGGCCCCTCGCTCCCGGTCCCACCACAGTGCGCCGACCACGCGTGCGGTGAGCGAGCCGTCCCGGGCGGCGGCGAGATAGGCGTCCGACGGGTTGTCCATCCCGAGGAACTCCCCGACCAGCGCGTCCTGCCAGGCCGTGATGCCGAGCGCGTGCAGATGCCGCTGGGCGTGCAGCAGTGCGGCGAGGCGGTCGGCCTGGGTGGCCGGTGGCGTGAGTCGGCCGACCAGTTGCATCGCCCCTTCCTGGAGCGTCCCGGCAGGTTCACCCGACGCGTCCCGCTCGATCCGCCCGTCGACCGGATCGGGCATGTCCCTTGTGATGCCCGCGAGTTGGAGGGCCCGACTGTTCACCCAGGCCCCGTGATGATCCCGGTTGGGCAGATACACCGGCCGGTCCGGTACGACCGAGTCCAGCAGCTCCTTCGTCGGCGTACCCCCCTCGAACGCCTCCATCGACCACCCGCCCCCGGTGATCCACTCCCGCTCCGGATGCGCGTCGGCGTAGGCCCGTACAGCGGCGATGGTGTCCTCAGCCGTCTTGGCCCGCGTCAGATCGCACTGGGTCAGCTCAAGCCCCGCCGGCACCGGATGCACATGCGCGTCCTGGAACCCGGGCAAGAGCAACCGCCCCGCCAGATCGACGACTTGGGTACGCGGGCCGGCGAGCTCGTGCACCTCGGCATGGCCCACGGCGGTGATCCGGTCGCCGGTGACGGCCACGGCGGTCGCGGTACGGCCCTCCGGGGTGAGGACAGGGCCGTTGGTGAAGAGGAGGTCTGCGTGCATGGTTCGTATCCTTGCGGGGTTGTCAGGAGGTGGCGAGCAGCTGCGGGGCGTCGGCGTCCGTGCCTTCGCCCGAGTGGAAGTACGGCGACCTGCGCACCCACTTCGCCCACGCGGCGGCCAGGAAGCCGGACGCGATCATGGCCAGCGGGGTGAGCAGCAGGAACCAGCCGTTGTCCGCGCTGACTTCGAGGTGATCGGTGGACGTGTAGAAGGACCAGCAGAGGTAACCGCCCAGTGCCAGAAGGGAGATGGCGCTCAGTGTGGGCAGTACGACCGCGCGTACGCCCTGCCGCCAGTCCTCCCGGAGGAGAGCGCGGAAGCGGACGGCGGCGGCCAGGGCGGTCAGGGCGTAGGAGAGCGCCACGACGATCCCCACTGCGTTCACCGTGGCCATGATCATGTCGGCGAGGCGGGGTATCACCAGCGCGAGTGCCGCAACCGCCGTTGCCAGCGCGCCGATCAGCAGGGTGCCGAGGGCCGGAGTGCCGTAGCGGGCGCTGACCTTGCCCCAGATCGGGCCCAGCGTGCGGTCGCGGCTCATCGCGAACATGCCTCGGGCGGTGGGGATGACGCCGGCCTGGAGTGAGGCGACCGCCGAGAACATCAGGGCGACCAGGGGGAGCGCGGCCAGGGGCTGGGAGGCCAGGCGGTCGCCGAAGTACGCCAGGCCCTGGGCGCCGTGGCCCGCCAACTCGCCCTCGGACAGCACCCGTTGGAAGGCGATCGAGCCGAGCAGGAACAGGCCCAGCATGGTCACCAGGGTGATGAGCCCGGCCCGGGACGCGTCGCGTGGGTCGCGTACCTCCTCGTTCACGGTGAACGCGGCCTCGAATCCCCAGTAGCAGAACACCGAGAGCAGCAGGCCCTGCGCCAGCGCCGACGCCGAGGGGATCGCGAACGGGTCGAACCAGCTCAGGCTGAAGGCGTGCGGGCCGGTGACGATGCCGTAGCCGCAGAAGCCGAGCAGGACGACGTACTCGAAGATCAGCAGTCCGGTCTGGAGGCGGGCGGCGGTGCGGACGCCGGTGACCGCGGTGAGCGTGACGGCGATCAGGATCACGATGCCCACGGCGGTTGTCTGGGCCGTCGAGCCCGGGTCGAGGGTGAGGCCGCCCGCCTCGTGGACTCCGGCCTCCCCGGCGAGCTGGATCATGGCCGAGCCGGTGACCGCCGTGGTGTACGCGAGGAACGCGATCGTCGCGACGATGTTCACCCAGCCGACCAGGAAACCGAGCCACGGAGTGAGTGAACGGCCCACCCACACATAGCCGTTGCCCGCGTTCGGCTCGACCTTGTTCAGTCGGGAGTAGGCGCCCGCGATGCCCAGGATCGGCAGGAACGCGAGCAGCATGATGGCCGGCAGATGCAGCCCGACCACCCCGGCGGTCACGCCCAGACCGATGCCGATGCTGGTGGTCGCGGCCGTGCTGGACGCGGCGATGGCGACGCCGTCCAGCAGACCGAGGGATTTGCGCAGTGCGGGCCCCGACGGGGGTGGCGTCTCGTTCATGGCGTGCTCTCCGCTCGCACCGGGGGGCCCGAACGGCCCCGGTGAACGCACATGAAACTGCCCGCGCACTTAACAGGTCAACGGTGTTGTCATAAGGTGCGGGCACAGGAGCAGCGAGGAGGTCGTCGTATGAGTGAGCGTGTCGTCCCGGCCGCCGACCGGCGGCGCAGGCGCCCCACCAAGCAGGGCGTCGTGCTGTCCGAGGAACTGATCGTCGAGACCGCGCTGCGACTGATCGAGGAGCACGGCACCGAGGCCCTGTCCGTGCGCCGCCTCGGCCGCGCCCTGGGCGCCGACCCCAGCTCCCTGTACCGCTACTTCCGGCACACCGACGACCTGATGCTGGCCGTCGCCGACGAACTGATCGGCCGGACGCTGCGCACCTGGCGGCCCAGCGGCGACTGGCTCGCCGACCTGCGGGACCTCGGCCTGCGCGTGCACGCCGGGGCGCTCGCGCATCCACGGGCGGCGGTGCTCAGCTCGTACCGGGTGACCGGGCGGGTGTACGAGATCCAGGCCGTGGAGGCGATCCTCGGGGTGCTGCGCGGGGCCGGGTTCCCCGATGTCGAGGCGGTGCGGATCTACCACGCCTACGTCGACCAGGCCCTCGCGTTCGGTGCCCTCGACTCCGCGAACACGGCGCTGCCGCAGCCGGCCCGCGAGGCGGAGACGGCCGTATGGCAGGCGACGTACGCGCGGTTGCCCGCCGACACGCATCCGCACATCGCGGCCACGGCCCGCCACCTCGTGGCCACCATGCGGCACAGCTCCTACCCGGCCGCCCTGGATCTGCTGCTCAGCGCGGCGGCGGCGCGGCTCGCCGAGATTCGTGCGGCGGGGGAGGGCTGAGACCTCTCTCCGCGAGCGGCGCAAGGCTCCCTGTAAGCGGTGCGTGGCTTTCTACGCGGCGCGCGGCTTCCTACTAGTACTCCAGCCGTAGTTCGTGATCTTCATGTCTGCGCTGCTTGCCGTCGGTAGTGGCTGGCGCGGGATCGGGCCTGGTGGCAGCGTCGCCAGGACTTGTGGCGGCGGACCTGGTGCTCGTCCAGTGCGGCCAGGCCCTTTCCGGACTGGAAGAACTCCTCCACTCGCCATCTTGATCCAGCCACCCGCACCAGCTCGGTCAGCGGGACCGGCCCGGGCGAGTAGCAGCGGTGGTAGGCAAGTTCTCCGGTGCCGCGGTTGCGGCGGATCCCACGCGGAACTTCCCTGCTCTGGTGGTGACTTCGTGCGAGCAAGCCACCGCGAGGACGTAACCGATGCCACGTTCCTCCAGCGCGGTCCGCAGCCTGGTGTTGCCTCCGTAGACCTCGTCGCCCGCGACCCGTGCGGCCCGGTGGCCGGCGTCCAGGAACCGGGTGACCATCCGGGCGGCCAGTTCCGGCTTGGTGGCGAAGGAGGTCTCCTCGGGCAGGCCCGCGGCCCGGGAGCCGTCGGAGTCGGTGGTCCACGAACGGGGAACGTAGAGTTCCCGGTCCACCGCCGTATGTCCCCGCTCTCCTGCGTAGACCAGGTGGACGGCGACCTGGGCGCTCTCAATCCTGCCGGTGGTGCCGGTGTACTGGCGCCGGACGCCGACCGTGTGCGTGCCCTTTTTCACGTCGCCGGTCTCGTCGACCACCAGCACGGCCCGGTCGTCGTGCAGGTGCTCCACCACGTAGCCGCGCACGTCACCACGGACGGCGTCGGCGTCCCACTTGGCCCGGCCCAGCAGGTGCTGCATGCCGTCCGGGGTGGTGTCCCCGGCCCACTTCGTGATCGTCCAGCAGTTCTTTTGCGGGAGGTCCGACAGCAGACCGAGCACCAACTGCCGGACGCGACGGCGGGGTTCAACACGGGCGAACCGATCCGCGATCCGGCTCATCAGGCCCTCGAATGCCTCCTGCCAGCGGGCAGGATCTAGGCTGTCACCCGCGGCCACCGCGAGATCGTTAGTCTTCACACACCGATGATCAGGGGTGGCCGTTCCGTGCCTGCCACCATGAGTCTTGGACTCTACGAGTCGAACCAGCGAAACCAGATGGGCCTGCCTACGCCCGCGTGCCAGCTCTGGAAAGCGGTACGACGCTGTTCGGGCGTCGTCAACGACTCCTCGTGGGCGAGCCAGTCCAGGTACCACTCCGCGAATGTCGCGGCTTGCCGGTCATCGTTGAGCAGCGGGTTCAAGCGATCGCACGTCGCACGCCCGTCGAACCACATGGTTCCTCGCATGGGCCCGCTGACCACGAGAAGCGTGTAGAAGCCGCAGCCGTCGTCTTTGAGAAAGACGGCCCCGGTGACCCGAGCGGCTTCGATCGCGTCCGCGGTCTCCCGCCAAGCGTCGTGAGCAGTTTGGTAGGCCGCATCGGAGATGTAGTCCTCCCGCTTAGGCTGGCTGTCCCACGCGTCCTCGCTCTCCGCCAGTGCGCTGTCATGGTCCGGAAAGGGGACATGAAGCTCGTTGTGGTCCTCATGCCGGGCACCGTCCCAATCCCAGCGCGAGCCGTTGAACTGCAGCTTCCGCACCCGGCCGCCCGCGCTGACACGCAGCAGGTACTGGCGGTAGTCCTCGGGGAACTCCACGCCGAACTGTTCCTCTGCCTGGCGCACCTGCGTCTCGCTCAGGACTTCCGGGAGACTTCGTCTGCCGAGGCCCATGCCGGGCCGCGCGTACAGAGCGACGGTCCGATCCCGCACCTCATCCCAGTTCACTGCCTGCATGCCCGGCAAGATAGCCGGTCAACCGACTACGGCGTCGGCTTGGCCCCGGCGCCTCAGAGCCACGACAGCAGCCCGGCTACGAAGATCACGATCTACGGCTGGAGTACTACGAGTGCGGGGCGAAGGCCGTCGTCGTGAAGGTCGCCCTGTTCGCGTTCGTCGTGCCGTCGGTGATCCACCAACGGGTGGGGAGCTTGCCGTAGGTGCCGAACTTCGTGTCCGCGCCCCAGTTGAGGATCAGTTCGTCCTTGCCGTCGCCGTTGAAGTCGGCGGCCCCCGCGGGGCGGGCGTGTCGCCACTTCGCCGGGATCGTCTTTCCGTCCGCCGTGGCGGGGCCTTCGCGCAGGACGCTGGTCCGCCGGGCCCCGTCGATGAGGGTGGCGCCCTCGTACGTGGCGACGAGGATGCCGTCACGGCCGTCGCCGTCCGGGTCGGCGCACACGTAGCCACCGGGCCCGTACTGGGTGCGCGCGGACTTCGGCGCCTGGGGGAGCCGGTAGGTCACCGGTGCGCCGCCGTCGCCGGGATACACGGCGAGCGAGCCGTCGACATCGGCCGGCTCGGTCTCGAAACCGGGTTCGTCGCTACGGCTGCCGTCGTCGCCGACCGCCACATCGCGCTGCCCGTCGCCGTCGAAGTCACCGAACGCGTGGGCGTTGCCGGTCCTCAACTGTCGCCCGGTGGATGAGAGTTGCGAACCTCGGCGGGCCGTGTAGAGCGTGTTGCCGGACTGTTCGCCGTCGCTCACCGCGTGCATCAGGAGCGAGGTCGCGCGCGGTGTGCCGGACGGGGCGACGGCGTCGGCGGTGAGATCGCCGTCCGCCCAGGGGAGACTCGTGTCGGTGCGGGCGGGGGCGCCCGAGCGTGTGAAGGGGCCGTACATCACCACCAGGGACGAACGGTTGTACGCGAACCCGGCGAGGTCGTGGTGCCCGTCGCCGTCGAAGTCGCCGCGCACCAGGGACTGGACGCCCAACTTCGTTGCGCTCTGCGGCAGTTGGATCGGGGTGGCGGAGGTCTTTCCCTTCGGACCGCCGGGGCCACCCCACGCGATGTACGGGACGGTGCGCGGGGCGACGACGTTGTTGTCCGACGTCATCGCGCCCTGGACGGTGGTGACGAAGTCCGGGAAGCCGTCGCCGTCCAGATCGGCCGTGGTGAGGTCGGCTGCGGACAACGAGCCCTTCGGGGCGAGGAGTTGTCTGCCGGGTTCGGGCAGGCCCAGGTCGGTGCGGCCGTAGACCGTGCGTGTCGACGGGTCGAGGCCCTTGACCGATCCGTAGACCACACCCACCCGTTCGTCGACGGCGCCGTCATCGCCGCCGACGACGATCGGCACCACGAGGTCGCGGTGCCCGTCGCCGTTGATGTCGTCGGGGTCCTTGGAACCCTTGCCCGGAGCGGGAGTTCGGCTCGCGGCGGCCGTCGTCGGCTCCCCCGAGGAGGGCGACGACTCGCGGGCGGTGGTGCCGCTGCCGCATCCGCTGAGCGGAGCGAGCGCGGTGCAGACGGCGACGGTCAC
This sequence comes from Streptomyces prunicolor, assembly GCF_045162825.1. Lineage (NCBI taxonomy): Bacteria > Bacillati > Actinomycetota > Actinomycetes > Kitasatosporales > Streptomycetaceae > Streptomyces > Streptomyces prunicolor. Next base: position 10,080,194 of record NZ_CP108676.1, read on the forward strand.
TACGGCGATACGAGGCTTCACCCGTCTCACTCTTACATCCCGCGTCCCACCCGAACCAGGAAAGCCGTGCGGTTGTTGCGCGTTCGTTGACCGACGCCGGTCGTCGGCATCAACTGGCCGAACCGGGATATCCGTTGGGTGCGTGGCAACCGGAACCGCCCCTTGCGCGCCTGAATCCTCGGAGGACCCATGGCACTCGTGAACGCTAGCTTCGTGGTGCTCGACGCGCTGGAGCCGGAGAAACTCGCCGTGTTCTACACGGAGTTGCTCGACGGCGAGCAGACCGACATCACGCTCGACCAGGTGGAGATCAGGGGTGCCGACGGGACCCGGCTGGCGTTCCGCCGCGACCTCGGCGCCACCCCGCCGAGCTGGCCGCGCGCCGAGAACAACCAACAGGTGCACCTGGACTTCCTGGTGGAGGACATGGACGAGGCCGAGCGCAGGATCGTCGGACTCGGCGGGCGCCCGCTGGAGACCAAGGACATGCCGGGCCCGTTCGCGGAGCGCGTGTACGCGGACCCGGCCGGTCACTCCTTCACGCTGCGCCCGGTGCCGCCGACGGCCGCCGACCAGGGCTGAGCGACTTCGTTCCAGGCCGCCCCGGTCGCCAGTGCCCCACCCCCGGCCGCCCTGGTCCCAACTGACCTACTCCCGGCCGTTCTTGTCCTTCGCCGGCCAGATCCCGGTGGAGCGTTCGATGGCCTTCGCGCCGGTGCGGTCCGCCGCGCTGCGCGCCACCGCGAAGAGGGCGCCCTGGAGCGCGGCGGCGAGCAGGATCTCGGCCCAGCCGCGGTCGCGGTCCAGCGGGTCGGGGGCGTGGTCCTCGTGCCGTACCGCTTTCCAAGCAGCGCGGAAGGCACGGCCGGCGAGGGCGCCGCTCACCAGGCCCAGGACGAGGCCGACGGGCTGGTAGACGAGGGGGAGTTTCTTCTTCTTGATCTTGGCCACGCGGATCTCCTTCTGTGGACGGGCGGCTCGGCACCGATGGGTCGGATCCCCGACGGTGTCACCGAAACCGGGGCTTCGGTAGAGGGTGTGAGCAGTGCTTTCAGGGGCAGTCGGCGTGGATGAGCGACACAGCTGCCGACCACGCATCCGACCGACCGACGGACCAGAAATCCGATGGCGCGACGGACCGTAAGACCCGGGTCACCATCCTTGTCGCCCTCGCCGCCAACCTGGTGATCGCGGCCGCCAAGGCCGTCGGCGGTCTGGTCGCGGGGTCGCCCGCACTCCTCTCGGAGGCCGCGCACTCGGTGGCCGACAGCCTCAACGAGGTCTTCCTCCTCGCGGCCCTGCGCCGCAGCCGCCGCCCCGCCGACCAGCGGCATCCCTTCGGCTACGGCAAGGAACGGTTCTTCTGGTCGCTGCTCGCGGCCGTGGGGATCTTCGTGATGGGCGCCTGCTTCTCCGTGTTCCAGGGCGTCGAGGCCCTGCGCGACGACGCGGAGGAGACGTCCACCGGCTATGTCGTCGGCCTGGTCGTGCTCGCCGTGTCCCTGATCGTGGAGGGCGTCTCCCTGCTGCGGGCCCTGCACCAGGTGCGCGCCCAGGGCGGCGGGAAGGACGCGTTGCGCGACCCGGCGCTGCGGACCGTGGTCGCCGAGGACGGCACGGCCGTGCTCGGCGTGACCCTCGCCATCATCGGCATGGCGCTGCACATGATCACCGGGCAGGTGGTGTGGGAGGCGTCCGCCTCGATCGCGATCGGCGCGCTCCTCGGCTACGTCGCCTACCGCCTCGGCCGCGACGCCCGCGACCAGCTCATCGGCGAGGCCGTCGACCCCGAACTCGGCGACAGGATCCGCTCGTTGCTGGCGGCCGAGCCCGAGATCGACAGCGTGGAGGCGCTGTTCACGATGCGGATGGGGCTCGACTCGACGATGGTCGCCGCCCGCATCGACCTCGTTCCCGGCATGGACAGTGAACGGGTCGAGGAGGTCTCCATGCGCATCAAGGAGTCCCTCGCCCGTGCGGTGTCCGAGACCGGCGAGATCTTCCTGGACATCACCGACCGGCCGGCGGCGGAGGAAGCCCTCGTCGCGGAAGAGGCAGCGGAAAGCCCCGCCGCGACGGGGGAGCGCGGCGGGGCCTGAACGTCGGATGCCCGACGGTCACCGGTTCATGCGCCCCGGAAACAAGAAAATTTCTCCGGGCCGGTCAGTCTCCGGTACTCAGCTTCCGGCGGCCGGTTCGAGGACGAACACGGGGATCTGCCGGTCCGTCTTCGTCTGGTACTCGGCGTACGGGGGATACGCGGCGACCGCTCGCTCCCACCACTCGGCCTTCTCGTCGCCGGTGACCTCGCGGGCCGTGAGGTCCCACTTCTGCGGTCCGTCCTGAAGCTCGACGTGCGGATCGGCCTCGATGTTGAAGTACCAGACCGGGTGCTTGGGAGCGCCACCCTGAGAGGCGACCACGGCATAGATCCCGTCGTGCTCGACACGCATCAGCGGGGTCTTGCGGATCTTCCCGCTCTTGGCACCCACGGTCGTCAGCAGGATGACGGGCAGACCGGTGTCCGCCAGCGTCGTCCCCTTGGTGCCGCCAGAGCTCTCGTACAGCTCGACCTGGTCGCGCACCCACTGCGACGGGCTGGGTTCGTACTCGCCCTGAAGAGGCATGTCATTCGTCCCATCTCGCGTTCTACGGCTGTCCAGCACCGAGATTCAACACCAGCCGGTGCCGGATTCATCCACACCGCGACTCTCTTCGGCCACGCCCCCTCCACCGGGTGACTACCTCGGAGGTAATCGCACCGGAACGGCCTCTCGGGCACAGTCGGCACCCCGAACGACCGCGGCCGAGAGAGAGCACGCCCATGTCCACGACCCCGACCACCCGCACCGTCGTAGAAGACCTGCTGCACCGGATCGGCCACGCCGAGCCCGAGCGTGTCGCGGAGTTGTACGCCGAGCACGTCGACTGGAGGCTCGACTGGCCCGAGGACGAGCACGGCCGTCCGGCCACCCCGTGGATTCGGCACCGTGCCACCCGCGCCGACGTCGCCGAGCACTTCCGTGAGCTTGCCGCGCATCATGTGCCGGGACAGGTGGGCACGGAGGTCGAGCGCATCCTGGTCGACGGCGAGGACGCGGCGGTGCTCGGCGAGATCCGGCTGGTCGCCAGGTCCACCGGACGGCCGTATCGCGCCAGGTTCGCCCTTCATCTCACCGTCCGGGACGGGGTGATCGTCCGTCATCACGTGTACGAGGACAGCCTCGCCGTGTCCCTGGCCTTCGCCCCGGCGGACGGCGGGACTCCGGTCGCGGGCGGGTGACGTCGGACCCGTCCCGCGACCGTGATCGTCGAGCCGGCCGGGGCCATCAGGTTCGGCCAGATTGTAGGTACCACCGATCTGGCCGAACTTAAGGTGGCCTCATAGGTGCCTCGGGCATCTAATGAAGATCGGCAAGACGCACTCTTCGTCTGCGAGGTCTTCCATGACGGATCTGACGGAACTGACGGCTCCGACCGACCTGCCCGAACCCGTCTCCTTCCCACAGGACCGCACCTGCCCCTACCACCCGCCCGCCGGCTACGACCCCCTCCGCGCCGCACGCCCGCTGACCCGCGTCACGCTCTACGACGGCCGCACGGCCTGGCTCGTCACCGGGCACGCCGCCGCCCGAGCGTTGCTGGCCGACCAGCGGCTGTCCACCGACCGCAGCCGGCCCGATTTCCCCGTGACCAACGAACGGTTCGCGGCGGTCCGGAACCGCAAGGTCGCCCTGCTCGGCGAGAACGACCCCCAGCACCGCACCAAGCGGCGGATGATGATCCCCGCCTTCACCGTCAAACGCGCCACGGCGATGCGGCCCGACATTCAGCGGATCGTCGACGAACTGCTCGACGCGATGATCGCCCAGGGTCCGACCGCCGACCTGGTGTCCGCGTTCGCGCTGCCCGTTCCCTCGATGGTGATCTGTGCGCTGCTAGGCGTCCCGTACGCCGACCACGAGTTCTTCGAGGCCCAGTCCCGGCGCCTGCTGCGCGGTCCGAAGGCCGAGGACAGCCAGGACGCCCGGGATCAACTGGAGGCGTATCTGGGCGAGTTGATCGACCGCAAGCAGCACAGTCCGGGCGAGGGGGTGCTGGACGACCTCGTCCGGGACCAGCTGAACGAAGGGGCGCTGGACCGCGAGGAGTTGATCTCCCTCGCGATCATCCTCCTCGTCGCGGGCCATGAGACGACCGCCAACATGATCTCCCTGGGCACCTACACGCTGCTGCTCCACCCCGAGCGGCTCGCCGAACTCCGGGACGATCCAGGGCTGTTGCCCGACGCGGTCGAGGAACTGATGCGGTCGCTGTCCATCGTGGACGGGCTGATGCGGCAGGCCCTTGAGGACATCGAGGTGGACGGCACGACGATCCGGGCCGGCGAGGGCGTGATCTTCTCGGCCGCGGTCATCAACCGCGACGAGGACGTCTACACCGATCCGGACACCCTGGACTGGCACCGGCCCACCCGTCATCACGTCTCGTTCGGCTTCGGCATCCACCAGTGCCTCGGCCAGAACCTCGCCCGCGCCGAACTGGAGATCGCCCTGCGCAGCCTCTTCGACCGGCTGCCCACGCTGAGCCTGGCTGTGCCGGCGGAGGAGATCCCCTTCAAACCCGGCGACACGATCCAGGGGATGCTGGAACTCCCCGTGACCTGGTAAGAGGCTGCGCTCCATGCACACGGAAATCCACATCGACAAAGACATCTGCATCGGGGCGGGCCAGTGCGCCCTCGCCGCCCCGAGCGTCTTCACCCAGGACGACGACGGCTACAGCACGGTGCTGCCGGGCAAGGAGGACACCGACGACCCGATGCTCAGGGAGGCGGCACGGGCCTGCCCAGTGAGCGCGATCACGGTGTCGGACAGGGCGGTGGGCTGAGCGGGGTACTCCGTAAGGGGAGGGCGGGCTGCCGGGCGACCGGTTCCCGAGCGCGGCGAAGGACTCGCTGGGCTGAGCGGTTCCTGAGGAGGCGGTGGCCGGCCCGCCGAGCCACCCCTCCAGCCCGCCCACCTCACCCCACCACCCCAAGCACCCCCACCTCAACTCTCCGCAGCCCCTCCCGCCCCGCGACCACCTCGTACGCGGCAACCCGCCCACCCTCGACCCTCACCCGGAGAGCCAACAACAACCGTCCCCCCGGCGCGACCACGAGACCCACGTCCCCGTCGACAAGGGCCACGGCCGCGAACCGCGTTTGGTGCCGCAGCAACACCGTCCCCTCCGCGACCGCCCGCGCACCCCGCAACTCGGCCCCCACGCCCGGCGGCAACACGGCGGGGTCGGCGTACCGGACGACATCGGGGGCGAGTACGTCGAGGAGCGCGCCGAGGTCACCGCCCCGCGCGGCGGACAGGAACGCCTCGACGACCTCCCGGTGCCGGTCGAGTGCGGCGCCCGGCACCACCGGCGTGCCCCGCACCTTGTGCCGGGCCCGGCTGGCGAGCTTCTTCGCGGCGGGCAGGGACCGGTCCAGGACCGCCGCGACGCTGTCGAACGGCACCGCGAACAAGTCGTGCAGCACGAACGCGACCCGCTCCGCAGGACCCAGCGTGTCCAGCACCACCAGCAGCGCGTGCCCCACCGATTCGGCGAGTACGGCCTCGTCCTCGGGCAGCTCGTCGGCGCTCGGCTCCGGCAGCTCGTCGCCGTAGGGATCCTCGCGTCGGGACGCGCGTGAGCGGAGCAGGTCCAGGCAGACGCGCGAGACGACCGTCGTCAGCCAGGCGGTGAGGTTGTCGATGCCGTCGCCGCCCGTACGGCCGAGCCGCAGCCAGGCCTCCTGCACCGCGTCGTCCGCCTCGCCGAGCGAACCCAGCATCCGGTACGCGACCGCCCGCAACTGCCCGCGCCGCTCCTCGAACCGCTCCGCCAACTCCTCGTGCCCCCGCATGGGTCACCTTTCCTCGCCGCGCTCCGTCACCTGTCCGACGTACACGAAGACGTAGACGAACCGACCGAGGTGACCACACCATGCTGCTGCACATCGACTCCAGCGCCGACACCGCCGCCGACTCCGTGACCAGGCAACTCACCGAGACCTTCGCGCGCACCTGGCACACCCCGCACGGCAGCACGGGGGACTACTGCCACCGCGACCTCTCCGCCGCGCCGGTGCCGCCGATCACCCCCGCCTACACCACCCTCGGCCGCCGGGTGGAACGCGAGGGATTCGTCCCGCCCGCCAAGGTCCCCGCGCTGATCGAGAGCGCCGCCGAGCGGCACGAGTGGGAGCTGACCCTGCCGCTGGTCACCGAACTGCTGGGCGCCGACACGGTGTTGCTCGGTGTCCCGATGTACAACTTCTCGGTGCCCGCGACCCTGAAGGCATGGATCGACCGCGTCACCTTTCCCGGGGCGCTGACCGACCCGGACACCGGCGAGAGCCTCCTGCGGCACACCCGCGTGGTCGCAGTGATGGCACGCGGGGGCGGATACGGACCCGGCACCCCGCGCGAACACTTCGACTTCCAAATGCCGTACCTGAAGGCCTACTTCGGCAACCTGGGCGTACCGCCGGAGAACCTCCACCTCGTCGCCGCCGAACTGACCCGGGTCGATGTCCTGCCTCAGTTGTCCGGCCTGGAGGCCCTGGCGGCGGATTCGCTCACCAGGGCCCGTGCCACGCTCACGGAACTCGCCGCAGCCTGACGTCAGTTGGCCCGCGACAGCGAACGGGCCGCCTCCCGGGCCTCCGCCGCCGGCTCCGCGCTGCCGGTGATGCCCGCCGTGACCATGGCCCCCTCGGCCAGCAGGAACAACTGCCCGGCGAGTACGTCGGCCAGCCCCGCGTCCGTCACGAGACCGGCGAGATAATCGCGGAACGCCCGCTTGTGCGCCCGCACTTGGGCCACCACGCGCTCCGAGGTCGCGCCGAGCTCGCCGTACGAGTTGATCCAGGCGCAGCCGCGGAAATCGGCCTCGCCGAACCACTCCTCCAGCCAGTCGAAGACGGCCGGAATCCGCTCCTGTGGATCATCGTGCCGCTCGACGTGTTCGGCGATGCGTCCGCGCCAGCGCAGGTCGCGCCGTTCGAGATACGCGACCACCAACTCCTCCTTCGCGGGGAAGAGTTGGTAGAGCCGCTTGAGGGAGAGTCCGGAGGCGGTGCGGACGGCGTCCATGCCGACGGCCTGGACGCCCCGCCCGTAGAACAGCTTCTCGGCGGCGTCCAGCGCCTGCTCCCGGGCGACTTCGCTGTCCATGGACCAGGCCCCTCCTTGACGTGAGAACGTGCGTTCTCTACGTTAGCAGCCACCTGGAGAACGCACGTTCTCCATCCTGTCTCACCTCACCTCATCCCACCCCGTTCCGCTCTGGAGACGACCATGGCCGACCGCCCTCCCCTCCCGCCCTTCACCCGAGAGACCGCGGCCCAGAAGGTCCAGGCCGCCGAGGACGCCTGGAACACCCGCGACCCGCAGCGGGTGGCGCTCGCCTACTCGGAGGACTCCGTCTGGCGCAATCGCGACACCTTCGTCACCGGCCGCGCCGAGATCGTCGAGTTCCTCACCGCGAAGTGGGCCCGCGAGCAGGATTACGCGCTGCGCAAGGACCTGTGGGCCTTCGACGGCAACCGCATCGCCGTCCGTTTCCAGTACGAGTGCCGGGACGCCGACGGGCAGTGGTGGCGGTCGTACGGCAACGAGCTGTGGGAGTTCGACGAGCACGGCCTCATGACCCGACGCGAGGCGAGCATCAACGACCTTGCCATCGAGGAGAAGGACCGGCGCGTCTTCGGGACCCGGCCGGACGAGGAGCGCGGGCGATCCTTTCCCCTTCAATAGGCTCCCCTCCGCTTCAGTAGGCTCGCCGGGTGACCGAACAGGACCCGAAACCCTTCCTCTACGTCGTCGTCTGCGCCGCCGGGATCGCCGTGGACGTCAGCAAACTGATCACCGCCGCGCAGGAGCGGGACTGGGAGGTCGGGGTCATCGCGACCCCGGTGGCGATGGGCGGCTTCTTCGACACGGCCGCCGTCGAGGCGCAGACCGGGCGCCCAATACGTTCGGCGTGGCGCACCCCCGGTGACCCGCGCCCCTTCCCGCCCCCGGACGCCGTGCTCGTCGCGCCCGCCACCTTCAACACCATCAACAAATGGGCGGCCGGTACGGCGGACACCCTCGCGCTCGGCACCCTCTGCGAGGCGTACGGTCTCGGTGTCCCTACCGTCGTACTCCCTTGTGTGGGCGAGGCGTTGGCCGCCCATCCCGCGTACCGGGCGAGCCTCGCACGGCTGCGCGAGATGGGCGTGCGGTTCGGGGAGCCGTACTCCGGCGAGGTCCAACCCGACGGCGGGCGGCCGGAGTTCGGCTGGGAGCGGGCGCTGGACCTGCTCTAGCCGCAGGTCACCGTCGGTCCCGCCAGCATGCCCCCGGTGTACAGCGCCTGGCCCTGCGGCATCCAGTAGCCCAGCTTCGAAACCACCGTGGAACAACGGGACTTGACGGCGACCTGGACCACCACCGTGTCCGGGTGCCCCGGCTGGAGATCGGTGAGCGCGCAGTCCAGGGCGTGCGGGAGCCGGGCCTGCGACGGGTGGCGGCCGACCAGCGGGTTGACGCAGCGCGGGTCGGACGTGGTCAGTTCCGCGCCCGTCCCTTCCTCCGCGATGAGGCCGAACCGCGCGCTGCCGTCGCCCTCGTCGCTGTGCCGGTGGACCGTGTACGTCAGCGTGGTCACCGAGTCGGGCCGCAGCGTGCTCCGGTCGACCTCGATGCTGTGCGTGGCCTTCGGCCTGGGCGCGGTCAGGGTCAGCGTGGCGTGGAGGGTGCCCCGCAGGTCCACGCCCTCGGGTGCGGATTGGACGCGCACGGTGGCCGTGAAGGCGTACGTCCCCGGGCCCGGATACTGGCCCGACCCGGGCAACGTGCCGGACGCGGCCGTCGCGCCGTCCCGCTCGGCGGTCCAGGTGCCCGAGGTGCGGCACGTGTACCGGACGGTCGACCGGAGCTGTCCGCAGGCCGCGGGAGCCGAGACCGCCATGGTCGGGGTGCCGCTGCCCGCGCACAGGCTGACCACGGCATGCTGGCCGCGTGCGCCGTGCAGGGTGCCCGCGGGCGTACACAGGGTCGACGGCGGCTCGGGCGGGGACGGCGCCGGGTCCGTGCCGCCCCACGCGGGCGACACCAGGGCGAGCGGCAGCAGGACCGCCCCCATCAGAATCCTCAGGCTGGTCGAACGTCTCGGCACCGCGTTCCTCCCGTACGGCCGCGACCGGCCGGGTGCCGGTCGCCTGCGCCGAGGATGCGGGACCCCGGTCGCCGCCCGGCCGCTCCCACGCCGGGCGGACGGGGGCGGTCACACCAACGCCGGACGGCCTTCAGTGCCCCAGCGGGACCCGCAGCTCCGGCTGCAACAGCTCTCCGTGCGCCGCTACCAGGTCGTCGCACAGGTCCCAGATCCGCTCGACCGGCAGGGCCGCAGCCGTCGCCGGGTCGGCCATCGCCGCGTGCCGGATGTGGCGCGGGTCGCCGTCCGTGGCCGCGCGGACCACCAGGTCGGTGACGGAGACGTAGGCGCTGTTGAGGGCCGCGCACTGCGGGGGCAGGGCGCCGATCCGGGTCGGCTGGACGCCCAACGCGTCGACCAGACAAGGGACTTCGACGACCGAGTCGGCGGGGAGGTTGTCGATGAGGCCGCGGTTGGGGACGTTGCCGTAGATCGTGCGGGGTGTGCCGGTGACGATGCTGTGGATGATCTGCGGGGCGTACTCCAGCGTGCCCTCGACCGGGAGCGGGATGCCGGAGGCGAGGGCGTCGCGGGTGCGTTCGTAGCTCGCGGTGTTCTCCTCGATGATCTCCAGATACGCGCCGACCGGCAGCCGTAGCCGCTCGATCTCACTGTTGTGGTGGAGATACCAGGGCACGTACTCGGCGGAGTGCTCGCTGGTCTCGGTGGGATAGTGGCCGAGTCTGCGGTACATGTCGACGCGGACCCGGCGCAGGAGTTCGGGGTCCTTCGCGATCGTCTCGTCGAGGAGGGGGTAGAGGCTCTGCCCGGCCTGCTCGAAACGCAGCACCCACGCCTGGTGGTTGACGCCCGCGGCCAGGTAGGAGACCTCTTCGAAGGGGACGCCGATCAGCTGGGACAGGTCGTGCATCGTCCAGTACACCGAGTGGCACAGGCCCGTCGCCTTGAGGGAGGGGGCGATGCGGCTCAGGTAGAGGAGGTTCATCGCCATCGGGTTGGTGTAGTTCAACAGGTGGGCGTCCGGGCAGAGTTCGGCCATGTCCTCGGAGAGTGACTTGAGTACCGGGAAGGTGCGCAGCGCGCGGAAGATGCCGCCGATGCCGAGGGTGTCGGCGATCGTCTGGCGCAGGCCGTAGCGGGCCGGGATCGCGAAGTCGGCGCGGGTGGCCTCGTTCATGCCGACCTGGACGATGTTGACGACGAAGTCGGCGTCCGCGAGGGCCGGTCGGCGGTCGAGGTGCGCGGTGATCTCCGGCTCGGCGCCGCGTACTTGGGCGATGTGCCGGGCCGCGCCCTCCGCCGTCGCGAGCCGTTCCGGGTCGACGTCGTGCAACGCGATCCGGGCGCGGGCGAGTTCGGGGAAGGCGAACAGGTCGGCGAGCAGGCCCTGTGTGAACACCACACTGCCGGCGCCGATGAAGGCCACCTTCACAGCGCTGCCGTCTGTCATCAAGTTCCTTTCAGGGAAGCGGTGTTGGGGTGTGCTGCTCATCCTTTGAGCCCGCTGGACGTCAGCGACTGGATGAACGTCTTCTGTGCCAGCAGGAACGCCACCAGCACCGGCACGACCGTGATGACGTTGCCCGCCATCACCGCCGACCACTTGGTGTGGTGCTGTCCCTGAAAGGTCGTCAGGCCCAGCTGGAGGGTGTACTGGGTGTCGTGGTTGATCGCGATCAGTGGCCACGACAGGTCGTTCCAGGTGGACAGGAAGGTGAGGACGGCGACCGTTGCGAGCGCGGGCCGGGCCAGCGGCATCACGATCGAGAACAGCACCCGCAGCCGCGAACACCCGTCGATCCAGGCCGCTTCCTCCATCTCCCTCGGCAGCGCGAGGAAGAACTGCCGGAACAGGAACACCGCGAACGGCGTCACCAGCGACGGCAGGATCAACGCGCCCAACGAGTCGATCAACCCGAACCACTTCATCACCAGGAACGTCGGGATCATCGTCAGCTGGAACGGCACGACCATCGTCGCCAGCATCAGCCCGAGCAGCACCCGCGACCCGGTGAACCGCATCCGCGCGAACGCGTACCCGCCGAGCGACCCCAGCAGCAGATTCGACACCACCGCCACCGAAGCCACGATCAGCGAGTTGGCGAACCAGCGCGGGAACATCGCGTTGCCCAGCACATACCGGTAGCCGCCCAGGTCAACTCCCTTGGGCCACAAGGCGGGTGGGAAGCGGTTGATCTCCGCGTTCGTCATCACCGAGCTGAGCAGCAGCCACACGAACGGCAGCGCGAAGCACAACGCCAGCGGCGCCAGCACCAGATGCCACGGACTCACCCGCCGCGCACTCATCGGACCCCTCCTTCCGTACGACCCTGCCGCCGCCGTACGACCCGCAGCGCGCCGCCCGCCACCAGCAGGGCCACCGCGAGGACGTACGCCGACGCGGCGCCGTAGCCCGCCGTGAACATCTGGAAGGCCTGCTGCCAGACGAAGTACACGATCACCGTGGTCGAGCCCAACGGGCCGCCCTTCGTCGTCACATAGATCAGGTCGAACACCTGGAGCGAGGTGATGAACTGCCACAGCAGCAGGAACACCGTGACCGGCGTGAGCGCGGGCAGCGTCACATGGCGCAGCACCTGTACCCGGCCGGCGCCGTCGATGCGGGCCGCCTCGACGAGTTCGGGCGGCACGTCCTGGAGCGCGGCCAGGTACACCACGACGCAGAAGCCGACGCCGCTCCACAGCGAGATCAGCACCAGCAGGTACAGCGCCTGGTCCGGGTCGGCGAGGAAACCCTGGGCGGAGATGCCGAGTTGGTGCAGCAGCGCGTTCGCGACGCCGAACTCCGGGTCGAGGATGAACGAGAACAGCACGCCCTGGGCCGTCGCCGACACCACGAACGGGATGAACACCAGCGTGCGGTACAGGCCGATGAGCCGGATCCGGCGGTTGAGCGCCAACGCCAGCGCCAGCCCGCCGACCAGGCTGAGCGGCACGTACAGAGCCGCGTACAGCAGCGTATTGCCCACCGCTGTACGGAAGTTGGGGTCCTGGGCGAGGGCGCGGTAGTTGTCGAGGCCGACCCAGCGGCCGGGCGTGACCAGGTCGTCGGCGCGGAACGACAGCAGCAGCGACCAGACGACGGGCACGACACTCAGCCCGAGGATCACCACCACCGACGGACCGATGAACGCCCAGGCGGTGGACCGCTCTTGGCGGGCGCGACGGCGAGCGGCGCGGCGCGCGGCCTGAGTGGTGGCCGCGGGCTGTGCGGGAAGGGTGAGGGCGCGGGGCAGTGTGGACATCGGGGTCTCCCGGAAGGGGGAAGTCACCTGGGGATGAGCAGGGCCGCGTCGGCCTTGTCGGCGCAGGAACGGAGCGCCTTCTCGGGGGAGTCCCGGCCGAGCAGCACGGAGACGATCGCCTCGCCCAACGCCTGCGAGATCTGCGGATACGCGGCATGGACGGGCCGGACGCGGGCCGAGCGCAGGCTGTCGGTGAAGACGTCGAGCCCGACCGTACGGGCACTGTGCTCCCGCCACTGCGGCCGGGCGGCGGTGCCCGTGCTCAGCGGCAGCCCGCCCGCCGAGATGTCCCAACGGACGTCGTGGACAGGCGAGTTCATCCACTGCACGAACTCCACGGCCGCCCGGGAACGGGCCGAACCGTTGTCGAAGACCGTCCACGTGTCGGGCCCGGAGATGGTGACCGCGTGCCCGCTGTACGTCGGCAGCGGCACGACCCCGTAGTCGATCTTCGCGGTGATGATGTCGGGCAACTGCCAGGGACCGGTGGCGACCATGGCCATCCGGCTGTTGAGGAACACCTGGTAGAGCTGCTCGCTGCCGGGCTTGGTGTCCAGGTACGCGCTTTTGTCGTGGCCGAGTTGGGCGAGTGTGCGCAGGGCCCGTACACCCTGGTCGGCGAAGCCGATGTGCTTGCCGTCCGGGGCGACGACCTCGCCGCCGAGATCCCACAGCATCGGCCACAGCCGCCACACCGTGTCCTCGTCACCGACGGCCGGCCAGCCGGTGCCGAAGACCCCCCGGTCATGGTCGGTCAACTTCCTTGCGGTGTCGGTGAATTGGTCCCAACTCCAGCCAGGCTTCGGGTAGTCGAGCCCGGCCTGCCGGAACAGCTTCCTGTTGTAGACGACGGCCAGCGAGTCGAGCACCGCTGGCGCGGCGCGCACCCGGCCGTTGACGGTGACCGCGTCCCGTACCGGCTTCCAGAACGTGTTCCACGGCGTCGGCCCGTCGCGCATCGCGGAGGTCAGGTCGACGACCCGCGGGCTGCGCGCCACGCTCGCCAGGTCCGAGCCGAAGATATAGGCGATGTCCGGGTACGAGCCGGCGGCCAGCGCTGCGGTCACCTTCTGGAGCATCGCGTCGGCCAACACCCCACCGCCGCCCGGGTCCACGCGGATCGTGGGGTGGGTCCGGTTGAACTCGGCGACCAGCGTCTCCACCGCCTTGCGGCCCGTGTCGACCTGCCCGTGCCACAGCTCCACGGTCACCCGGCCGTCCGCACCGACCCCGTCCGAGGCGCCGCCCGCACAACCGCTCGCGGCACCGATCGCGGCGGCCCCGAGCAGCAGCCCACGGCGTGACATCCCGTTCCTCAGCACGGCCGCCTCACCGCACCTTGCGGACGTAGTCGGAGCCGCCCGGCGTCGACACGTCCACGTCCCGGCGCACGATGCTGAGCCTCCCGGCGAATCCCGAACGGGCCTTGCGCAGACCGGAGTCGGAGTACTCGATGACGATGACCCGGTCGTCGAAGGCCTTGGCGTACGCCCCGCACTCGTCGTACTCCGCGCACTCCTCCGCGATCGCGAAGTCGAGCCCGGTCCGCTTCCTCAACCCGGCCAACTCCACCGTGTTCTTCTGGGCGATGGCGAGACGGCGGGCGTGCGCGTGCCGGGAGAGCAGGGTGATGAAGGCGGTCGCGTCGTTCGCCGTCAGGAGGTCGTCGGAGCGGGTGTAGCTGTCGTAGTTGTCCGGCTCGACCGCGTCGAAGCCCTTGGCCGCGCAGCTGTCGATCCACCGGTTCACCCGTGCCGCCACCCGCGCCCGCTTCGCCGCCGTACGGATGTCGAGCAGCGCCTCGCCCCAGTCCTCGTCGACGACCACCTCACCGTCCGCGTCCCGCAGCAGCAGGTCGACCGGCCAGGAGGCGCGCTCGTCCGGCTGGGCCTGGAAGGCGTTGACGTAACAGATGTTGTACAGGCCGGGCGCGGGCGACGCCGTACGGTCGCGGCTGACGATCCGGACGCCGGTCGGCGGGGGATAGGCGCCGCCGATCTGGTAGTCGAAGTCGGCGTGGAGGGGCGGGAGTTGGACCGTGCCGGGCGTCGAACGCGAGGCACTCGCCGACGGGGTGGGGCGTTTCGGCGGCCTGGGGCTCTTCGACGGTGGGGAGCTTCTCGACGGCGCCGCGCGGGACGGGCTCTCCGAAGGCGCCGCGCGCGACTGCTGCTCCGGCGCCGAGCTGTTCGAGGTTCCGCAGGAGGTCAGTACCGCCGCGGTCGCGACGGCGCCGCTCAGGACCGCCGCCGTCCCGAGACCTCCGACGCGGGAGACACCCTTGACGGGCATGTCCGCTCCATCAATCGCGGGTACGACCCCGCCTCGGACCGGATGGAGCCGCGGTCCTGGCGACTGTGGCCGGGCTTGGAACCTGTCCGCTACCGGCTGGGCGCACCTCTGCGTACCGCGCCGCACGCGCGGGCACGTCCAGGATCAAAGCGCCCGGCCGCGCCACTCGTCAAGGGTGCGCGCAGATGCACGGCTTCGAGTACTCACGAAGTCGTACGCTCCAAAGCGGTACCGAACTCGAAGGCAGGAGCAGCAACGATGCAGTACGTGAAGCTCGGTTCGACGGGCCTGGACGTCTCGCGGATCTCTCTGGGCTGCATGACCTACGGCCTCCCGGACCGCGGCACCCACGAGTGGACCCTCGACGAGGAGGCGTCGCGCCCGCTGGTCCGGCAGGCGCTGGAGGCCGGGATCAACTTCCTCGACACGGCGAACGTCTACTCCGACGGCACCAGCGAGGAGATCACCGGCCGGGCGCTGCGTGACTTCGCCCGCCGTGACGAGGTCGTGCTCGCCACCAAGGTGCACGGCAGGACCCGCCCCGGACCCAACGGCGCGGGACTCTCCCGCAAGGCGATCATGTCCGAGATCGACCACAGCCTCGAACGCCTCGGCACCGACTACGTCGACCTCTACCAGATCCACCGCGCCGACCCGCACACCCCCGTCGAGGAGACGATGGAGGCGCTGCACGACCTGGTGAAGGCGGGCAAGGTCCGCTACATCGGGGCGAGTTCGATGTACGCCTGGCAGTTCGCCAAGCACCAGCACATCGCCGAGCGGCACGGCTGGACCAAGTTCGTCTCCATGCAGAACCACTACAACCTCCTCTACCGCGAGGAGGAGCGCGAGATGCTGCCGCTCTGCGCGGACCAGGGCGTGGGTGTACTGCCCTGGAGCCCGCTGGCGCGCGGCCGTCTCACCCGGGACTGGGGCACCACCACCGAGCGCAGCAGCACCGACAACTTCGGCAACCGTCTCTACCAGGACGGCGACCGCGCCATCGTCGAGGCGGTCACCAGGATCGCCGGTGACCGGGGCGTCCCGCGTGCCCAGGTCGCCCTGGCCTGGCTGCTGCACCAGAGCACGGTGGCCGCACCGATCGTCGGCGCGGGCAAGCCGCAGCACATCGAGGACGCCGTGGCCGCCGTCGAACTGGAGCTGAGCGACAAGGAGTTGGAGGAGCTGGAGCAGCCCTACACTCCGCACGCGATCAGCGGCCACTCCTGACATGCCGCCAACGGGGCTTGCTCCAGGTCTCCTGACGCAGCTCAACAAAGCTTGATCCAGGCCCTTTTGACGAGCCGTCAGTGCGGGCCCTGCGGTGCGAACTCCGTGCCGCACGGTCCCGCCCCGGCGCTCTGCGCCAGCGACACCCGCTCGCCGCTCATGGAGATCGTCCGGTAGAAGCTCCCGATGTGATCCGCCGAGCGGCCCACGTAGTGCCCGATGAACGAACGGCGAAAGCGGTCCGTGCTGCGATTGGGCTGCGAGCCGTGCACCAGGCTGCCGTTGAAGAACAGGACGTCGCCGGGCGCCATGTCGACCGGTACGGGCGTGAGTCCCGGCGGCGGCGGCACGTACTCGCGCGCGAAGGACACCCCGGGATCCGCTTCCTCCGGGCAGAACACGTCCATGCGATGGGTGCCGGCCACGACCTCCAGGCCGCCGTTGTCCCGGTCGATCTCGTCGCAGGCGATCCACGCGGCCACACAGGTGCCCGGCTCCGCCCGCAGATAGAAGTTGTCCTGGTGCAGGGCCTGGCCCCGCGCCCCCGGCGGCTTGAAGTAGAACATGCTCTGCGCGGCCAGTACTTCCTCGCCGAACAGGGTCTCCAGGACGCTCCGCAGGCGCGGGTCCAGCAGGAAACGCAGGGCGAGCCGGCTGATCTCGTGCGGGTGCATCACCCTCGGGTGGGTCCGGAGGGGATCGTCGGAGACGCGCGGTTCGAAGTGCCCGGGTACCGGACCGGCCGCGTGCAGCGCCGTGAACTCCGCGCAGAGCCGGTCGATTTCGTCGTACCCGAACAATCCGCGCGCGACCGTGTACCCGTCCTCCGTGAACGCGCCGAAGTCCGTGGCCGTCATACGGGACCTCCTCGGTGTGGTGTCACCACCACAGTGCCAGGCGGTCGGACGCCCGCCTATTGGTTCCGCGTGAACTCCTTGATCGGTGCTGGTGGGGAAGGTGTCAACTCCTGTGACGTCAGGGTCCTGCCCGGCAATGGGCCGGGCGGCCGGAACATGACCTGGGAAAACCGGAAGAAGGGCCGTCCCCAGAGGTGACACGTGAGGTGTGGCGAGCGCTCCCGGCCAATGGTTTCTGGATTTCCGGTGTGGATACCGTGGCAATCCCCTAACGGACCCGATTGACGAATCGTCAAAATGCGGGGACCCGACCGCAATGCACAAAACGGAGGCAGACCTTGTTCCGCCTCGCTGACCTGTGCAAAGGTGTGCCTGTCGGCGCGCGGGCACATAGATGATTCCCCTCCGTGCGCTCGAGGCCGCTCCCGTACGTCACCCCCCTTGCTTCAAAAGAGCTGCCCCAGGCGGACGTTCGGGATGCCATCAATCGGACGGGCTGACCCTGTCAGTCTGTCGGCAGGGTCGCATACCCGCCGGTATGGGCCGAATTCCGCGTTTCACCTGGAGGAATGCAGCCGTGAAGGACGCAGGTCCCTCGAATTCCCCGACTTCCGCTCACCACTTCGAAGTGACCGACGAGCAGCTCAGCGCCGAGCTGAAGAAGTGGACGGGGACGACGCCCGCGCTGCAACCCGTCGGCGAACTGCTGGACCGGCACTGGGAGGCGGCCTTCGCCTATGCGCGGCTGTGCACCGACGGATCGCACCACGCCGGAATGCTCACCACGGCCGCTTTCACCCGGCTCTTCGGGGAATCCCTGCGGCAGTCCGGACCGACCGCGGCCTGGCGTCCCCAGGTGCTGGTCACCGTCCGCCGTATCGCCACCGAATGGGTGGCCGACCACCGGCAGGAAATGCTCCACCCCGATCTGCGCTGGGAGAACGGCGAGATCGACCGCGTCGCAGCCCGGATGCTGCCCGTGCCCGAACGACGCCTGCTCTCCCGGTCGTTCCAGCGGCTGCCCCAGGCGGCCCGCACACTGCTCTGGCACATCGAGGTCGAGTCCGAGCCCTATGCGATACCCGCCGGACTGCTGGGCCTGGACGAAGGGGGCGCCGACATCGAACTCGGGCGTGCCCGCGGCCGGTTGCGCGAGGAGTGCCTCCAGGTCCACCGCGAACTGGCCCAGGACGACGAGTGCATGCGCTACATCCGGCTCCTGGACGTCACCTTCCGGCGCGGCGGCGCGGAGGTCGACCCGGACCTCGCCATGCACCTCAGCGTCTGCAAGCACTGCCGGTACACCGCCGACCAGTTGAACCAGTTCAACGCCGGGCTCGGCATCGCGCTGGCCGAAGCGGTGCTCGGCTGGGGCGCGCGGGCCTACCTGGAGGTCAGGGCCGGCAGCCGCGCGCTGCCCGCCGAGGTGCCGTCCGCCTCGACCGAACTCGCGGTGCACCCCGGCCCGCGGCGCGGCGAACTGAGATCGGCCCACAAGGCGGCCCGCCGGGTCCGCCGCCGCAACCTCGCCGTCGCCGTGCTGACTGTGAGCGGACTGGTCGTCCTCCCACTCGTCCTGTGGTCGATCAGCGGCTCCGGCGGCGACAAGACCACGACCGAGAACCAGGCCGCCGGCGCCTCCGGCACGGACAAGGAATCCGCCAACCCGTCCTGGGCCAGCAAGAACGACACCACCCAGGGCACGCTCAGCGGCCGGCTGCACAACGTCGAGTCCGGCCTGTGCATCGGCGTCGCCGGCAACAAGCCCCTCAAGGGCACCGAGGCCGAACTGCAGACCTGCTCCTCGGCGGCCGGCCAGCAGTGGTCGTACGAGACGGACGGCAAGCTGCGCAGCACCGCCGACCCCGGCCTTTGCCTCGACTCGCACCTCGCCTACGAGGTACAGCTCGCTCCCTGCACGGGTACGTCCTCGGCGACCGCGAAGAACATCCGCTACGACTTCACGCTCCAGGGCATCCTCGTCCCGCGCTGGAACCAGGACCTGGCCCTGACCCCCGCCTCCACCGACGGCGGCGGCGCGCTCGTCCTGAAGACGCGGGCGGACGGCTCGACCCAGCGCTGGGTCTTCGACACCTCGAAGGCCGACCCGCAGATGCAGGTCGTCAACTGGGACACCGACAGCACCGACTCGCCTGCCCCCACGACGAAGAAGGCCGCCCCGACGCCCTCGAAGACCCCGACGGCCACGCCCACCCCGACGCCGACCGCGTCGACCCCGCAGTCCACACCGACGACGTCGTCCCCGATCACGGACTACTGCGACGCCTACCCGTCGTACTGCGAGGGGAACGGCCAGAGCGGCGGAGGCTGGTCCGGCGGCGGATACGGCGGCGGTGGCGGGCACCGCGGCCACTGACCCTCAGTGGTGGTGCGGCGGTGGCGGCGGCAGGGTCGAGATGCCCGGCGCCGCCTCCGGCCACACCAGCAGCACCGGACAGGGCGCGTGATCGACGGCGAACCGTACGGCGGGCCCGAGACTGTGCGGGCCGAGCCGGGCCCGGTCGCCGTCGCGGGCCAACACCAGCAGATCCGCGTCCCCGGCGGCGGCCACCACCTCGCGCTCGACCCGCCCGGCCCGCTCCGTCCGGACGCACGGCCGCCCCAGCCGCTCGGCCGCCGCCTCCAGCAGCTCCACCGCGGACGTACTGCCGAGATCCTCCAGCCGGGTCCCGGGATCGCGCTTCGGCCCACCCCGGCCGAGCAGCCCGGCGAACGCCCCGTGCGCGACCTCGGGCACATCCGGCCCGCTCACATGCAGCAGCACCACCTCGTCCGCCTCCGGCGCATGCGTCCGTACGGCGTCCACGCAGGCGGGCCAGGTGCCCTCGACCAGCCAGGCGATCACACGCATTCGGTCTCCCTCGGTGTCAGAGAACCTGGAGCGACACCCACAGTGCCAGCACCGCCGGGACGAGCGCGGACGGCACGACGAGCAGCCCCAGCTTCGTGAACTCCTTGAGATCCACGCCGTGTTCGTGCTGATGCACGATCCGCCGCCACAGCAGCGTCGCGAGCGACCCGGCGTAGGTCAGGTTCGGTCCGATGTTCACCCCGAGCAACACGGCGAGCACGGCCCCCGGCCCGGACTGCGCGGTCAGCGGCAGCAGGACCAGTACCGCCGGCAGGTTGTTGATGAGATTCGCCAGTACGGCGGCCAGGGCGGCGATCCCGAGCAGCGCCGCGATGCCGGTGCCGCCGGGCAGCAGGTGCCCGAGCGCGTCCGAGAGCCCGTTGTCCACCACCGCCCGCACCACGATCCCGAGCGCCAGCACGAACGCCAGGAAGGACGGCGCGGCGGCCCGCACGACCGTGAGCGGGGTCGCCTGCCGCCGGAGCAGTGCCCGGCCGGCGAGGACGAGCGCGCCCGCCAGCGCGGCCCACGCCGGATCGACGCCGATCGCGGAGGTCAACACGAACCCGGCGAGGGTGCAGGCGACGGTCGCCAGCGCGAACACCGGCAGCTCGGGTTTGTCGCCGGAGGTCGGGGAGGGGGCCGCCGCCGCTAGGTCGCGGGCGAAGAACTTCCGGAACACCAGATACTCGGCGCCGATCGCGACCAGCCAGGGCAGCACCATCAGCCCGGCGAAGCGGGTGAAGCTCAGGCCGCTTGCAGCGAAGGCGAGGAGGTTCGTGAGATTCGAGACGGGCAGGAGCAGCGAGGCGGTGTTCGAGAGATGCGTGCACGCGTAGACGTGCGGCTTGGGACGCACGCCCATCCGGGACGCCGTCGCGAACACGACCGGCGTCAGCAGCACGATGGTGGCGTCGAGACTCAGCACGGCCGTGATCAGCGAGGCCAGCGCGAACACCGCGGTCAGCAGCCGGCTCGGGCTGCCCTTCGCCCACTCCGCCATCCACGCCCCGCAGGCCCGGAACAACCCCTCCACATCGCAGAAGTGGGCCAGCACGAGCACCGCGGCGAGGAACCCGACCACCGGCCCGAGCTGCTCGGCCTCCGCCCGCGCGTGGTCGAGCGAGATCGCCCCGGTGGCCACGGCGATCCCGGCGGCCGGGACGGCCAGCACCGCCTCCGGCCACCCGAAGGGACGGACCACGGCCCACACGAGGACGGCGACGAGCAGGACGACGGACAGGGTTTCGGCGAGCGGGGTGTTCAGGGGACGGTCCTCCGGGACGCGGGACGTGGTGCCCGCCCCATGTAACCAGGCCGCGGCGCGCAACCCGTGATCAGGAACCCGTACCCGCGCTGAGCACCGTCAGACGCACCGTGGACGAGTTGCCCGACAGGGGCACCGCGCCGGCCGTCCACTTCACGTGCAGCGTGTCCTGCTCGTCGGGCGGGGTCACCGCGAGCCAGCTCGCGGTCGCCGTCTTCGCGCCGCTGACCTCCGGGTTGGAGAAGGACAGGCCCGCCCAGGCGCTCTGCCCCGGCTTCAGCGTGACCGTGGTGGCGCTGCCGGACTCGCGCTGCGGGTCGTCGCCCAGCTGCGTGCCGGACGCGTTCAGGAACGCGGCGCCGGGATAGCCGCGGACCGTGCAGGTACGGCCGGACGAGTTGGTGAGGACGATCGGGAAGTTCTCCTGGCCGGCGCCTGGGTCGTTGGCGCCCACCTTCGCCTTCAGCTCGGAGGTGTGGCACCGGGTGCTGCTGGCGGTGCCGGTGTTGGTGCTCGTGCCGCCGGAGCCCGAGGAGGTGGAGGAACCCGACGAGGCCGAGTTCGAGCCCGTGGCGGTGTCGGTGCCGCCAGGCGTGGAGGCCGGCGTGCCGGACCCGTCGGCCGAGGCGTCGCCGCCCGCGGGCGCGGCCGTACCCGACTGGGTCTGCGGGCTGCTCACCGTGCCGCTGCCGTTGTCGCAGGCCGTCGTCGTCAGACCCAGGACGGCGATCGCGCTCACGAGCAGGGCCGCCCGGCGCAGGGACTGGGACGAGTTCGCCATCTTCAACACTCCTGGTGGTTCACCACACGCACTTCGGCGTGCTGACCGCGCCTCATGCGCCGTCACACTGATCCGATACGGACGGGCGCCGAAAAGTTCGCGAGTCCGACGGGATCTTTTCCTGGACTTGGGGTTCGACAGTAATCAGGTGACCCGGAGCGATCGGAGTATGCGGGAGGTCGCGTCACCGCTGTGCTGCCGGATCTGCACGTACACCTGGGGCTGCGCGGCGCCGCCGACCATGCGCAGCGCGGTCTCCGAGAGGGTGCCCGTGCCGCCCGAGCAGTCGCTCCAGGTGCGGATCGTGCCGCGCCAGGTCGCGTTCGCGTAGGCGTGGCTGCCGTCGTAGTGGCAGCCGGAGTGGGCGATGCCGTCGACCTCGGTCGTCACGCTGCCGTGTTCGCTGAGGCCGATGAACACGCCGTTCACGTCCGCCGAGAGGTCCGGCCACTTCGCCAGGTCGTCGGCGACGGCCAGCCCCGGCTCCTGCCCGGACTGGAGACCGAGGGTCTGCGGATTCCAGCCCGAGTCGCGCAACTGACGGCCCCACGCGGCGGGCACCTCGACCACGACCCGGCCGGTGCTGTCCTTGACCCGCAGGTCGGAACTCTTGGACGACGACGGCAGGTTCAGCACCACGGCGCCCGTGCCGGCCGCCACCACGACGAACAGACCTGCCATCAGCGCCACACTCCGGTGCCGGCTGTGCGGTCTGCGCTGCTTGCGCTGTCTTCGCGTGGTGGCCGCCTCGGCGGCCAGCCGCTCCAGCTCCTCCGCGAAGTCCCGCGCCGTGGGCCAGCGCTTCTCCCGGTCCGGCTCCAGCGCGCGGAACAGGGCCCGCTGCACCTCGGGCGACACGTCCGGCCGCAGCCGGTCCGGCCGTACGACCTGTCCGGGCGCCCCCGGGACCGTGCCGGTGATCAGCTCGTAGCCGACCGCTCCCAGGCTGTACACGTCGGCGCGCTCGTCGATGCCGTACCCGGGCTGCGCCTGCTCCGGCGGCTGATAGCCCGCGGAACCGGCGGCCAGGGTGAGGCCCGACCCCTGCGCCAGGCTCTTGGCCAGACCCAGGTCGGCGAGCAGGACGCGGTAGCTGCCGTCCGGGGCGCTGCGCAGCAGCACGTTCGTCGGCTTGATGTCCCGGTGCACGATCCCCGCCTTGTGCAGCGCGGCGGCGCCCCGGGCGGCCAGCGCGGTCAGCCGCAGCGCCTCGGAGACGGGCAGCGGACCCGACGTGAGCAGATCGGCGAGGGTGCCGGCGTCGGCGTACTCCATGACGAAGTACGGCCGCCCGTCGGGCAGCTCACCGATGTCGTAGACCTGCACCACCCGGTTCGAGTCGGCCCGGCGCAGCAGCCGGGCCTCGGAGAGGAAGCGGTCGACGATGTCGAGGCGGTGCGCCCAGTTGTCGGCGAGGACCTTCACGGCCACCGGGGCTTCGAGCACGTCGTCGTGCGCGAGCCAGACCGTGCCGAACGCGCCGGTGCCCAGGCGGCGTTCGAGTCTGTAGCGGCCGATCTGTTCGACGAAGTGCATGCGACTATCATGCCTGCTCGTAGACCGAGGCGGAGGAGTGGATCCAGTGCAGGACAAGGCGCGGACCGAGGAACTGGCGCGGCGGGCCGCGGCCGGTGACCCGGGTGCCCTGGACGAACTGCTGCGGACGATCGGACCCGAGGTCCTGCGGCGGTGCGGACGCTTCCTGCCGTGCCGTGAGGACGCCGAGGAAGCGGCCCAGGACGTACTGATGCAGGTCGCCCGGAAGATCGGCACGTTCGAGGGCCGCAGCCTCTTCAGTACCTGGCTGTACACGGTGGTCGCCAACGGCGCCCGGCAGAAGTACCGCGAGTTGAAGCGGCGGGCCGCCGAGCAGCCCGCCGAGATCGACGTGTCACAGCACGTCGATCCGCGCACCACGAGCGTGATCGCCGGGTCGAAGATCGACCTCCTGGAGGCGCTGGAACGCCTGGAGCGGGAGCAGCCGCACCTCGTCGAGCCGCTGGTCTACCGGGACATCTGCAACCTGGAGTACGCCGACATCGCCGAGCGGATCGGCATCCCGCTCGGCACCCTCAAGTCCCGGCTGCACGAGGCCCGCCGCCAGGTCAGGCCCTGGCTGACCGAGCTCTCCTGAGCCGACCGACCTCTCCCGATACGGCTCAGACCTCGTCGAAGAGCGAAAGCTCCGCCCAGATCGTCTTGCCGTCCGCCGTGTGCCGACTGCCCCAGCGCTGGGTGAGCTGCGCGACCAGCAGCAGGCCGCGCCCGCCCTCGTCCCAGGTCTTGGCGCGGCGCAGGTGTGGGGCCGTGTGGTTGGTGTCGGAGACCTCGCAGATCAGCGTGGTCGCGTCATGGATCAGCCGGAGCCGGATGGGGTGCGCGCCGTAGCGGATCGCGTTGGTGACCAGCTCGCTCACCACCAGCTCGGCCGTGAACCCGGCCTCGCTCATGTTCCAGCTGTCGAGCTGCTCCACGACCTGCTTGCGGATGGGGGCGACGAGCGAGGGATCGGCCGGGATGTCCCAGGTCGAGACCTGCTCGGCGGGCAGCCCCTGGGTGCGGGCCAGCAGCAGCGCCACGTCGTCGGCCGCGCCGCCCGGCGGGAGCACGGCGTGCAGGATCCGGTCGCAGGTCTCGTCCAGCGAGTCCGACGGGGCGTACAGGGCGTCGAACAGCAGCCGTTGACTGACGTCGAGGTCCCGGTCCCGGTTCTCGATCAGCCCGTCGGTGTACAGCGCGAGCACGGTGCCCTCGGGCAGCTCGAACTCGGCCGACTCGAAAGGCAGCCCGCCCAGACCCAGCGGCGGCCCCGCGGGCAGGTCGACGGGCTCGGGCGGGCCGCCCGGCCGGATCATGACCGGCGGCGGATGCCCGGCGCGCGCCAGCGTGCAGCGCCGGGACACCGGGTCGTACACCGCGTACAGACAGGTCGCGCCGACCTCGCCCGGGCTGCCCTCGCCGCCGGCCTCCGCGGACAGCCGTACGACGAGGTCGTCGAGGTGGGTCAGCAGCTCGTCCGGGGCCAGGTCGATGTCGGCGAGGGTGCGGACGGCCGTGCGCAGCCGGCCCATCGTGGCGGAGGCCTGGATGCCGTGGCCCACGACGTCCCCGACGACCATGGCGACCCGCATCCCGGACAGCGGGATCACGTCGAACCAGTCGCCGCCGACCCCGGCGCGCGCCGCCGGCAGATAGCGCGAGGAGGCCTCCAGGGCGGCCGTGCGCGGGAGTTTGCGGGGGAGCAGGCTGCGCTGGAGGGCCAGTGCAGTCTCGCGTTCGCGGGAGAAGCGGCGGGCGTTGTCGATGCAGACGGCGGCGCGGGCGGTGACCTCCTCGGCCAGCAGGACGTCGTCGTCGGTGAACGGGTCGATGCGCCGGTACCGGGTGAGGACCGCCACCCCGAGGGTGACGCCGCGGGCCTGGATCGGTACGGCCATCGAGGAGTGGATGCCGTACTCCTCGACGCGCCTGGTGCGGGTGCGGTCCCAGGCGAGCCAGAGTTCCAGGTCCCGGCCCGAGGCGACGAGCGTGCGGCCCGCGACCAGCGCGTCGGCCTGCGGGGACTGCTCCGGGTACAGGTTCAGCTGGCCGGGCTTGGCGACCGCCTCGGGGCTGCCCTGCTGCACCGACTGGTGCGCGGCCCGGCGCAGCCTGATCGGCGCGGTGATCGCCGTCGGGAGCTCGCCGCCGTGCTCCTGCGGGTCCAGCAGGTCGATGCTGACGAAGTCGGCGAGGGCCGGCACACAGACGTCCGCGAGCTCCTGGGCCGTACGGGTGACGTCGAGGGTGGTGCCGATGCGGACGCTCGCCTCGTTGACGAGTTGCAGCCGCTCCCGGGACAGGTAGTTCTCGGTGAAGTCGTGCGCGGCCAGACACACGCCCCGCACCCGCCCCTCGGCGTCCGTGATCGGCGCCATCCGGGCCAGCCACGCGTGCGCGGCGTCCTCGCCGCCGGTGCGCATGTAGATCTGGAAGTCCTCGGCGGTGCCCGAGGTGAGCACGCGCAGCATGTACTGCTCCAGCTCCGCGCTCTGCGTCTTCCCGCCGATCTCGGTGACCCGCAGCCCCTGGATGCGCTCCTCGGGCAGCCCGATCACATCGGCCATCGCGTCGTTCACCCGGCTCAGCCGCAGCCGCTCGTCGTAGACCGCGATGGCACACGGCGACTGGGTCAGCGCGGCGGTCGCGAGGGGGTCCTCGGCGGCGGGCGGACCGCCCCCCTCCAACGGCGTCACGACGAGCCAGTCGCCGGGCCCGCCGTCCCGGGGCCGCCGGTGGTGGGCCAGCAGCCACACGGAGACGACGCGCCCGTCGCGATGGCACAGCGCGACCGTGCCGTCCCAGCGGGCACCCGTGATCCCGGGCAGCGCCTCGGCACCGTCGGCCAGCAGCCCCACGGCCGGGCGGCCCACGACCTCGTCCGCGGTGTGGCCGAGGAGCCGCCTGGCCCCGTCGTTCCACTCCACCAGAGTGCCCGCGTCGTCGATGACAACCCGCGCCGTCGCGGCATCGTCGAACGGGTAGACCGGTCTCATCGTCGCCACTCCATTGCGCGCACTCACAGTGAACAGTCACGCCACTTGCGTTCCAGCCTAGTGCGTCACAGTCTCGCGCGGACGAGAACCCCCAGGGCCGGGGGGTACCCGTGGTCAAGGGGGAAAACCGGTCGAATCGGCACACAGGACAGCTGTCTGCCTCCGCACCCTTGACGCCCCGGAGTGGCACCCCGTCAGAATCTGTTCGGTCACGATCAGTTGTGAGTACTTCTGGGCCCTGATGAGGGAGAGCCGCCATGACGGTCACTCGCAGATCGGTTTTGATCGCTTCTACGGCCGCGCCGACGGCCGCATCACTCCTGGCCGCCCCGGCCGCACGAGCCGCCGGATCGGGCGCGTCCGGCCGCCACACGGTCCCCCTCCGGGACGGCTGGCGCTTCGCGCTGGTCAACCCGGGCGGGACCACCGACCCGACCGGCGCCTACGCCGACGCCGCCGCACCCGACTACGACGACTCGGCCTGGCGTCAGGTCGCGGTCCCGCACGACTGGAGCATCGAACAGACCCCCACCACGGCATACGGCACGACCAGCGGCACCGGGTTCTTCCCCGGCGGCCTCGGCTGGTACCGCATCGCCTTCACCCTGCCGCCGGCCTTCGCGGGCAAGCGGATCTCGGTCGAGTTCGACGGCGTCTACATGGACTCGTACGTCTATTGCAACGGCACACAGGTCGGCCAACACCCCTACGGATACACGGGGTTCGCCCTCGACCTTACCGACCTGGCGCACACCGACGGCAGCACGGAGAACGTCGTCGCCGTGAAGGTACAGAACCAACTCCCCAGCAGCCGCTGGTACTCGGGCAGCGGCATCTACCGCGAGGCCCGCCTCGTCGTCACCGAACCGGTGCACGTCGAACGCCGGGGCACGTATGTCACGACCCCGGACATCACCGCCGAGCGGGCCGTCGTACGGGTTCAGACGTCCGTGGTGAACGTGTCGGGTGCCGCGAGCGAGGTCGAGGTCAGATCGAGGGTCGTCGACCCCGGTGGTCGGACGGTGGCCCGCGCCGGCTCCACGGTCGCTGTCGCCGACCGGGCGACCGAACCCCATGAACTCGCCGTCCCCAAGCCCAAGTTGTGGGACATCGAGACCCCGGACCACCGCTACACCCTGGAGACCGAACTTCGGGTGGCCGGCAAGACGGTCGACACGTACAGCACCCCCTTCGGCATCCGCACGTACCGTTTCGACCCGGACGAGGGCTTCTCCCTGAACGGCGTCCACACCAAGATCAAGGGCGTCGACCTCCACCACGACCAGGGCGCTCTCGGCTCCGCGATCAGCATCGACGCGGTACGCAGGCAGTTGAGCATCATGAAGTCGATGGGCGTCAACGCCTTCCGCACCTCGCACAACCCGCCCTCGCCCCAAATCATCCAGGCCTGCGAGGAGTTGGGCATCGTGATGATGGTCGAGGCCTTCGACTGCTGGCACACCGGCAAGACGACCTACGACTACCACCGCTTCTTCGACGACTGGTGCGAGCGGGACGCCACCGAGATGGTCCTCGCCGCCCGCAACTCGCCCGCCGTGGTGCTGTGGTCCATCGGCAACGAGATCCCCGACTCCACCGCCACCGCAGGTCTCGCGATGGCCGACCGCATCATCGGCGCGATCAAGGCGGCGGACGACACCCGGCCGGTGGTCATCGGCTCGAACAAGTACCACGGGGTGCCCGCCAAGGGCTCCGCCGCCGACCTCATGCTCGCCAAGCTCGACGGACTCGGCCTCAACTACAACACCGCCAAGTCGGTCGACGCCCTGCACGCCGCCTATCCTGGCCTGTTCCTCTTCGAGTCCGAGTCCTCCTCGGAGACCTCGACACGCGGTGCCTACCAGGAGCCGGAGTACCTGAACACCGGCGAGAACTACGCCCCCGGCAGGCGCGACACCTCCTCGTACGACAACAACCTCGCCTCCTGGACGATGAGCGGCGAGTACGGCCACAAGAAGGACCGGGACCGGAAGTGGTTCGCGGGCCAGTTCCTGTGGTCGGGCATCGACTACATCGGGGAGCCGACGCCGTACGACGTCTTCCCGGTCAAGGCGTCCTTCTTCGGAGCGGTCGACACGGCCGGCTTCCCGAAGGACATGTACTACCTCTTCCGCAGCCAGTGGGTCGGTGAGCCCATGGTCCATCTGGTGCCGATGAGCTGGAACCACGAACCGGGCGACACGGTCGAGGTGTGGGCGTACGCCAACGTCGACACCGTCGAGCTGTTCCTCAACGGAAAGTCCCTGGGGGCAAGGGAGTTCGACACCAAGAAGACCACCGACGGCCGCACCTACCTGGAGACCACCGAGCCCACCGGAGACGACAAGACCTTCACCACCGGCCCCTACCCGGGCAGTTACACCAGCCCGAACGGCAGCGCGGGAAAACTCCACCTCACCTGGAAAGTCCCGTACGAGCCAGGTGAGTTGAAGGCAGTGGCGAGCAACGGCGGAAAGGTGGTCGCATCGGACGTGCTGCGTACAGCCGGGTCCGCACACGCCGTCCGCCTCACGGCCGACCGCAAGTCCCTTGCCGCCGACGGTCGTTCGCTGGTCTTCGTGACCGCGGAGATCATCGACGCCCGCGGTGTTGTCCTGCCCGACGCGGAGGATCTGATCGCCTTCGAGGTGAGGGGTGGGTCCCTTGCCGGTCTCGACAATGGACGCGAGGAGAGCGCCGAGCGCTACCAGGCGAGCACCCGAACCGCCTTCCACGGCAAGGCACTTGCCATCGTGCGGTCCGGTACGGCGGTGGGCTCGCTGAAGGTGACGGCGCGGGCGGAGGGGCTGCGGACCGGCACGGTGACCGTACGGACGACGCCCGTCCGGGACGGTGCCCTGACTCCGGCGCCGCGCTTCGAGACCGATTACCCTGCGCCGCTCAACTACCCGTACGCCGACGCGAGTTACTCGGGTCGACCTGACACACTCCCCGCCGCCATGCTCGACGGTGACCCGGCGACCGGCTGGTCCAACGCCTTCGCCAAGTCGGCCACGGCCCTGCTGCCGTCCTTCAGCGGAGCACGTGAGAAGGACTGGGTGTCGGTGGACTGGGGGAGGACGCGGTCCTTCGACCGGGTGGAGGTGTCGTTCACGGTGGACGGGACGCACAGTCTGCCCGCTGCGGTGACGGTCGCCGTGTGGGACGGTCGGGCGTGGGTGCCGGTGGAGGGCGCTGCCGTCGACTGGGCCATGGGCTCCGACAGCCCGACCGTCGTCACCTTCCATGCCGTGCGCGGCTCCCGGCTGCGGCTCGCGCTGACGAGCGCTCATCCCGGCGTGGCCCAAGGAGCGGTGCGCATCAGCAAGTTGGAGGCAGCGGCCGGGTAGTACGGCGTCCGCTGCGGTCCGGACGGGAATCTGGCCTGTCCGGACCGTTGACGGAGTGTCATGTCTAGAACAGCATGGCCTGCGTCCGCAGTGAATGGGAGCGCTCCCGCGTCCGTGAGGGGCTCAGACGTGAAACGACGCAGAACGACCCTGCTCGCCGCCACGGCCCTCCTCGCGGCGGCGCTCACCACGCTCCCGGCCGGCCCGGCCGGGGCCGACGAGGTCGAGCAGGTCAGGAACGGCACCTTCGACACCACCACCGAACCCTGGTGGACGACGAGCAACGTCACCGCCGGCCTGTCCGACGGACAGCTCTGCGCGGACGTGCCGGGCGGCACGACGAACCGCTGGGACGCCGCCGTCGGCCAGAACGACATCACGCTGGTGAAGGGCGAGTCGTACAAGTTCGCCTTCACGGCGTCCGGTTCGCCCGAGGGACAGGTGGCGCGGGCGATCGTCGGGTTGTCGGTGGCGCCGTACGACACCTACTACGAGGTCAGTCCCGAGCTGAGCGGGTCGGGCAACTCCTATGCGTACACGTTCACTTCGCCCGTCGACACCACGCAGGGGCAGGTCGCCTTCCAGCTCGGCGGCGGTGCCGATGCCTGGCACTTCTGCATGGACGACGTGTCATTGCTGGGTGGCGTGCCGCCGGAGGTGTACCAGCCGGACACCGGGCCGCGCGTGCGGGTGAACCAGGTCGCCTATCTGCCCGGTGGGCCGAAGAACGCGACCCTGGTGACCGCGTCCACGTCCGTGCTGCCCTGGCAGTTGAGGAACGCGGCGGGTGCGGTGGTCGCGCACGGGCGGACCGTGCCGCGCGGCACCGACGTGGCCTCCGGGCAGAACGTCCAGTCGATCGACTTCGGCTCGTACCGGGGGCGCGGTGAGGGCTTCACGCTGGTGGCGGACGGGGAGACGAGCCGCCCGTTCGACATCGGGACGGCCGCCTATGAGCAGTTGCGGCTCGACTCGCTGAAGTACTACTACACGCAGCGCAGCGGCATCGAGATACGCGACGAACTGCGCCCCGGGTACGCCCGCCCGGCCGGTCACCTGAACGTCGCCCCCAACCAGGGCGACGCGAACGTGCCGTGCCAACCCGGCCTGTGCGACTACACACTTGACGTGACCGGCGGTTGGTACGACGCGGGGGACCACGGCAAGTACGTCATCAACGGCGGTATCTCCACATGGGAGTTGCTCAGCACCTACGAGCGCTCACTGCTGGCCCGTACCGGGGAACCGGCCAAGCTGCGTGACGGGACGCTCGCCATCCCGGAGAGCGGCAACAAGGTGCCGGACGTGCTCGACGAGGCCCGCTGGGAACTGGAGTTCCTGCTGAAGATGCAGGTACCGGACGGACAACCACTGGCCGGTATGGCGCACGACAAGGTCCACGACGAACAGTGGACCGGGCTGCCCCTGCTGCCGAGCCAGGACCCCCAGAAGCGTGAACTGCACGCCCCGACCACCCAGGCGACGCTCAACCTCGCGGCGACGGCGGCCCAGGCGGCGCGCCTGTACCGGCCCTACGACCGGGAGTTCGCGGCGAAGGCGCTGAAAGCGGCGCGGAAGGCATGGGCGGCGGCGCTCGCCCACCCCACGGTCTACCCGGACCCGAACGACGGCACCGGCGGCGGGGCGTACCCCGACGACAACGCGACCGACGAGTTCTACTGGGCGGCGGCCGAGCTGTATCTGACCACGGGGGAGCGGCAGTTCGCCGACCACGTCGTCAACTCACCGCTCAACACGGCCGACATCTTCGGCAGCCTCGGCTTCGACTGGGCGCGGACGGCCGCCCTGGGCCGACTCGACCTCGCGACCGTCCCCAGCCGGCTGCCCGGCCGGGACGGGATCCGCCGCTCGGTCATCGAGGGCGCGAACACCTACCTGACCACGCTGCGCACCCAGCCCTACGGCATGCCGTACGCGCCGCCCGGCAACCTCTACGACTGGGGCTCCAACAGCCAGATCCTCAACAACGCCCATGTGATCGCCACGGCGTACGACCTCACCGGCGCCTCGAAATACCGCGACGGCGCACTCCAGAGCATGGACTACATCCTCGGCCGCAACGCCCTCAACATGTCGTACGTCACCGGCTACGGCGAGGCCAACTCCCACAACGAGCACAGCCGTTGGTACGCCCACGAACTCGACCCGAACCTGCCGAGCCCGCCGCGGGGAACCCTGGCGGGTGGCCCCAACTCGTCCATCCAGGACCCTTACGCACAGAGCAAACTCACGGGCTGCGTCGGTCAGTTCTGCTACATCGACGACATTCAGTCGTGGTCGACGAACGAGACGGCGGTGAACTGGAACGCGGCGTTGGCGTGGATGGCTTCGTTCGCGGCGGATCAGGGATGATCTCCGGATGAGCAGATTCGCCGAAGTCGTCGTGCTGGCCCTTCACGCGCACGAAGTGATGGAGCCGCTGACCCGGGATGATCCGGAGCGCACCTGGCGTGGCCGGTTCGTTCCGATCGAGAGCCAATGGGGAACGTCGTTCGGCGCGGGATGGGCCACCGAGTTCGAGCGCATGCGCCCACGGGAGGGGCTCCTGAAACATCTGGAGTCGCTCCCGTGGCCCTGGCCGGAGAGCGTCCAGGTGCTGATCCACGACGAGGACGACGAGTGCTTCGGATTGTGGATGCTGCATGACGGAAAGCTCGTGGAGATACCGCTCCCGCGCACCCGCCGCTTCCACCAACCGGCCCCGCCGACCGAGGAGTTTCCGCCCGATCCGGGCTACCTCATGCGGACGGACCAGGAGCGCGAACTGCCCGAGCAGACCCCGGAGCACCTCCGGGATCCACGGCCGGCCTGGTAGCGGGTGCTAGGGCTCACGCTCCACGAGTTCCCTCGGGCGCCTGTGCGCGGTCAGGGTGTGGAGTTCGGCCTGGTCGAGTGGCCGGTGCACCTCCACGTACTCGCCGTGCGGCAGCCGCTTGATGACACCCGTCTCGCGGCCGTGCAACACCAGTTCCGCGTCCCGGAGTTGGAGGCCCAGGCAGATGCGCCGGGTCACGACGAAGGCGAGTGCCGGTACGGCGAACACCGCCACCCGTACCGCCCACGTCACCGTGTTGATCGACAGGTGGAGGCGGGTCGCCACGATGTCGTTGCCGCCACCGGCCAGGAGGGCCAGGTAGAGGCTGATCCAGGCCACGCCGATGGCTGTGCGGGTGGGGCGGTTGCGGGGGCGGTCCAGGAGGTGGTGTTCGCGTCTGTCGCCGCCCGTCAACCGGGCCTCCAGGAACGGGTATACGCCGATGAACACCAGCAGGAGCGGGAAGACCACGATCGGGATCAGTACGCCCAGCACCAACGTGTGGCCCCACAACGTGACTTCCCAACCCGGCATGACCCGGACCAGGCCCTCCGCGAAGCCCAGGTACCAGTCCGGCTGGGCGCCCGTCGAGACCTGGTCGGCGCGGTAAGGGCCGTAGGACCAGACCGGGTTGATCGACGCCACCGCCGCGAGGAGGGTGAGGGCGCCGAAGACCAGGAAGAAGAAGCCGCCCGCCTTCGCCAGGTAGACCGGCATGAACGGGGTGCCCACCACGTTGCGTTCGGTGCGGCCGGGGCCCGCGAACTGGGTGTGCTTGTGGTGGACGACCAGGATGAGGTGCACGACCACAAGTGCCGCCATGATGCCGGGGATCAGCAGCACGTGGAGTGAGTAGAAGCGGGACACGATGTCGTGGCCGGGGTACTCGCCGCCGAACAGGAACATCGAGAGGTACGTCCCGACGATCGGGACCGACAGCAGCGCGCCGTCCACGAAGCGCATGCCCGTGCCCGACAGCAGGTCGTCCGGGAGCGAGTAGCCGAAGAGGCCCTCGAACAGGCCGAGGAACAACAGGGTCCAGCCGAACAGCCAGTTGAGCTCGCGGGGCTTGCGGAACGAACCCGTGAAGAAGTGCCGCATCATGTGCGTCAGCATCGCGGCGATGAACACCAGCGCCGCCCAGTGGTGCAACTGCCGCACCAGCAGCCCGCCCCGCACGTCGAAGCTGAGGTGCAGCGTCGAGGCGTAGGCGTCGGACATGCGGATGCCGTTCAGGGGGACGTAACTGCCGTGGTACGTCACCTCGTTCATCGACGGGTGGAAGAAGAGGGTGAGGTAGACGCCCGTCAGGATCAGCACGACGAAGCTGTACAGGCAGATCTCGCCGAGCAGGAACGACCAGTGGTCCGGGAACACCTTCCGCAGATACTGCCTGCCGAGCGAGTAGATGCCGAGGCGGCCGTCGAACCAGTCGGCGACGCGTTCGCCCCGCGAGGGGTCGGGGGTGCCGGTCACCGGTCGTCCTCCTCGTCGTCCTTGTGCACGTGCGTGAGCTTCTCGGGGTTGGTCACGATGTAGACGCCGGACACCTGGTCGCCCTCGGGCGTGAGGTCCATGACCATCACCGCGTACGGCGAGTCGCCCTCGAACAGCACGGCCGCGTCGTCGCCGTTGACGCGCCGGTAGCGCAGCTCCAGGTCCTGGGGGCCGCGGTGCCGGGTCGCGAACGAGTTGATGAGACGGACGGCCTTGTCCCGCCCGTGCACCGGGCGCAGTCCGGCCGGTTTCCGGTTGCCCCCGCTGTCGGTCCACACCGTGACGTCCGGCGCGAGGATCTCCATCAGCGCGGCGATGTCCCCGCCGATCGCGGCCCGCACGAACCGCTCGGTCGCCTCCCGCCGCACCCGGGGATGCGCTTCGTACAGCGGCCGCCGCGCGTGCACATGGGCCCGCGCCCGGTGCGCGAGCTGTCGTACGGCGGCCGGGGTGCGGTCGATGATGTCGGCGATCTCGGTGTGGGCGTACCCGAACACCTCGTTGAGGACGAAGACCGCGCGCTCCAGCGGGGTCAGCGACTCCAGGACGACCAGCATGGCCAGCGACACGGACTCGGCGCGCAGGGCGGGGTCCACGGGGTCGTCGTCTGCGGGCTGGTCGACCAACGGCTCCGGCAGCCACGGGCCTACGTACGTCTCGCGGCGGCGGGTGATCGTGGCACGGCGCTGGAGCGCGTGGTTGACGGCGATGCGGACGAGATAGGCGCGCTGGTTGGTGATGGTGTCGAGCGGGGAGCGCCGGGAGCGCGCCGTCCAGGACAACCAGGTCTCCTGGAGGACGTCGTCGGTGTCCGCGACGCTGCCCAGCATGTTGTAGACGAGACCGAACAGCAGCTCCCGATGGTCCATGAAGACAGTGGTCGCCTCAGTGGTCGCCTCATCGGTGACGGCGGACTCGGAGAACTCGGACATGTATGCGCCTCCCCAGTGGCGTGTTCACCACTGCGAGGGGTGGCGGGGGTCGGAATGTGACAGCCGACGGCCTGAATGTGACGTACGTCTCGGGAAATTCGCGCCGTGTCACATCCGTCGGCCGTGCGGCCCTCTTGAACGCGAGTCCGACGCAAGCCCTCTGCAAGGAGTCGACATCGTGTTCAAGAAGTGGCACGGCAACCCCTGGGCGATCCTCATCACGCTCTCGCTCGGGTTCTTCATGACCCTCCTCGACCTGACGATCGTGAACATCGCGATCCCCCAACTCGGCGAGGATCTCGGCGCGTCCCTGGACGAGATCCTGTGGATCGTCAACGCCTACACCCTGGCGCTGGCCGTCCTGTTGATCACCGGCGGGCGCCTCGGCGACCTGCGCGGCAAACGCAATCTGTTCGCCGCCGGAGTCGCCCTGTTCACCCTGGCCAGCCTCGCCTGCGGGCTCGCCCAGGATCCCGCCCAGCTCATCGGGTTCCGCGCGGTGCAGGGGCTGGGCGCGGCGCTGCTCATGCCGCAGACCCTGTCGATCATCGCCGAGGTGTTCCCGGCCGACCGGCGCGGGGTCGCGATGGGCATCTGGGGTGCGGTGGCGGGGGTGTCCGGCGCGCTCGGGCCGATCCTCGGCGGCGTGCTGATCACCCATCTGTCCTGGCGCTGGATCTTCTTCGTCAACCTGCCGATCGGTGCACTGGTGCTCGTGCTCACCATGGCGATCATCCCGGGCGCCCGGCGGACGGTACGGCGCCGCTTCGACACCCTGGGCGTCACCCTTGCCTCAACTGCCCTGTTCTGTCTGGCGTTTGGGCTGACCGAGGGGCAGCGGTACGACTGGAACGCCGGGATCTGGAGCCTGTTCGGTGCGGCCGTCGTGCTCTTCGCCGGCTTCCTGCTGCACGAGCGCGGGCAGCAGAGCGGTGAACCCCTGGTCCCCTTCTCGTTGTTCAAGGACCGCGACTTCAGCCTCATCAACTTCGTGGGCGTCACCGTGTCGTTCGGTGTCGTCGGGATGTTCCTGACGCTGACGATCTATCTGCAGTCCGTGCTCGGCTTCAGCGCGCAGAAGGCGGGGCTCGTGCTGCTGCCCGTCGCGCTCGGTTCGTTCGTCATGGCCGGGCCCGCGGGTGCGCTCGCGGACAAGATCGGCGGCAAGTTCATTCTGATGGGCGGGTTGCTCGCCTGGGCGGGCGGGCTTGTGTGGGTCGTGGGTGTGGCGGGCGTCGGCACGGGGTGGTCGACCGTTGCGTTCCCGCTGTTCCTCACGGGGCTGGGGGTCGGCTGCACCTTCGCGCCCATGGCCACGGAGGTCATGCGCAACGTCCCGCCCCGGCTCGCGGGTGCCGCGTCCGGTGTCACCAACGCGCTTCGGCAGGTCGGTTCGGTGCTTGCCGGTGCGGTGATCGGGGCGGTGCTCCAGGGGCAGCTCGCCTCTTCCCTGACCGAGCAGGCGCGGGCTCGGGCCGGTCAACTCCCCGCCGCCTACCGGGAGTCGTTCGTCGCCGCGTTCTCGAAGGCGGAGTCCGATGTCGGTGCGGGGCAGCAGGGGGGCGCGCCGGGTGGGGTTCCGCGTGGGGTTGCGGAGCGGATGCGGGTGCTTGGGGGTGAGGTGTTCGGGCACGGGTTTGTCCATGCGATGGGGTCCGCCGTGTATGTCGCCGTCGCTGTTCTGCTGGCCGGTGCGGTCGCGTGTCTGGCCGTACGGCGACACGGTGGGCCGTCCGCGAATCCGCATGTCTTGCCCATGTCCGAGCCGGAGTTGGAGGAAGCGGCGCGATGAACATCGGCTTGCCGCCGCCGGTGCGGGTGCTCAACCGGGTGGTTTGGTAGGGGAGTTGTCGCGGCGGAGTCTTTGGGTCGTTCGACAGGCCACGGCCGGTGGGGGCTGGTCGCGCAGTTCCCCGCGCCCCTGAAGGCGGACCCGGCTTCGCCGGTCCGCCTTCAGGGGCGCGGTCCTGCAACGGAGTTCATCAGTCGCCCTCAAGTCGCGTCGTGGAACACCAGCCCCAACGCGTGACGCCTGCCGGAGCGTACGGTGCTCACCCCGTGTCGCATCGCCCCGGTCGACCAGCCGCGCTTGGTGCGCACCGGGCGGTCGCGGGTCGTGAAGACCAGGCCGTGGCCCTGCCGTAGCGGGGTCGCCGTGGCCCGGGACTGGGCGCGGGGGCGCTGTTCGACCATCAGGAACTCGCCGCCCGTGTAGTCGGTGCCGTACTCGTCGAGGCCGACCACCACCTGGAGCGGGAAGACCAACTCGCCGAACACGTCCCGGTGCAGGGCGTTCCAGTCGCCCTCGCCGTAGCGCAGCAGGATCTGTGCCGAACGGTCCTGGCCGGCGTCATGGCAGCGAGCCAGCCACTCGTCCAGGTCGTCCGGCCAGGGGGACGGGCGGTTGAGGCGGGCCGCCCAGTCCCGGGCGATCGGCAGCAGGTGCGGGTAGAGCGCGGCGCGCAGGGCGGTGACCGGTGCGGGCAGGTCGTGGGTGAAGTAGCGGTACTCGCCGGAGCCGAAGCGGTGCCGGGACATGTCGACGGTGGTGCGGAACAGCTCCGGCTTCTCGTACAGCGCGGCCAGGTCGCGGCACTCAGCGGGTGTCAGCAGTTGTGCGGTCGGGGCGCTGCCGTACAGGTCCAACTCCTCGGCCAGAGCTGACCAGTTGGTGCCATCCATGACGAACTTCCTCCGGGTCAGCCGAGCATCGGTTGCAGTGCGCCCTCGTGGGTCAGCAGGCGCACTTTGCGGTCGACGCCGGCGGCGTAACCGCGCATCGAGCCGTCCGCGCCGATCACCCGGTGGCACGCGCGCACCAGCAGGAGTGGGTTGGCGCCGAGTGCCGCGCCCAGGGCTCGGACCTCGGCGCGCGGTACGCCCAGGCGTTCCGCGAGGGCGCCGTAGGTCGTCGTCGTGCCGTAGGGGATCTCGTCCAGGGCTCGCCATACCCGCTGCTGGAACTCCGTTCCCTCGGCGGCCAGGGGGAGTTCGAAGCGGGTGAGGTGCCCGGCGAAGTACGCGGACAGTTGGCGGGTGGCTTCGGTGAAGGCCTGGTCGTCGCGTTCCCAGTCGGCGGGGACGGTCGGCTGGTCCGGCATGGTCAGGGAGGTGAGGGTGGTGCCGGTGGGCGACTTCTCGCCGGTCAGGAGCAGCTCGCCCACGGGGCTCTCGGTGAGGGTGTAGATCGTGGTCATGGGGATGAGTCTGCTCCGGAATCGTGGTCGGGACCGGCGGGATTCGGACATGGAGCTGAGGCCTGCTCGGTACCGTCGGACGTAGCTCTTGACCTGGGGGTATTTACGGGTAAGTACCCGAGCGGTACCGTGTCGGCATGCCAGCTCTCAACGTGGAGTTCAGCGACCGCGAGCTAGAGGACCTGCGGCAGATCGCCAAGGAGCGCGGTACGTCGATGAAGGCGCTGGTGCGTGAGGCGGCCGCGGCCGACATAGCTCGCCACCGGGCGCTGCAGGAGGGCGCCGAGGCCTTCCGCCGGTTCTTCGCCACGCACGCCGACGAGTTCGCCGCCGCGTTCCCCGACGACGAACCCTCGGCCAAGGGCGAGGGGCGGGTCGCCTGAGGCATGCCCGTCACTCCGGTCATCCATATCGACGTGCCCTGGCTGCTCCAGCGTCATGAGGAAGTCCTGCCGGACCAGCCCACCATCAACGACTTCTCGGCGCTGGTCGCGGCCGTCGCCCGGCACCGCGTGGATCCGCCCCGCCTCGGCATCGACTCCGACCCGGCCTGGCGGGCCACCGCCCTGCTGCACACCCTCGCCCTGCTCAAGCCGCTGCCCTCGGCCAACGCCCGTTTCGCCTGCGCCACGGCCGTCGCCTACATGTTCGTCAGCGGCGTCGGCATCGATCCGCCCTACGGCGCCCTCGTCGACCTCGCCCGCGATCTGATCTCCGGCAAGACGGATGTGTACGGGGCGGCGGATCGGCTGCGGTCCTGGCAGATCTGACGGGCAAGTCTGATGGGTCAGCCTGATGGGCAGGTCGGACAGGCAGGTCTGTCTGTCTAGCGGTCCTCGTCGAGGCGGGCGATCTCGTCGCGCTCCAGCGGGGTTCCCCGCGACGGCGCTTCACCGGCCGTGGCCCGGGCGTCGTCCTGGTGGGAGGTTTCGTCGGACGAGGTTCGCCCGTCGCTTCGGTGGGAGGGCTCGGCGGCTGCCGCCCGCAGGCTTTCCGCTGTGGGCGCCTCGTTGGACGCGGTGCGCAGGTCGTCCTGGTGGGAGGTTTCGTCGGACGAGGTTCGCCCGTCGCCCCGATGGGAGGGCTCGGCGCCAGCCGCCCGCAGGCTTTCCGCCGAGGGCGTCTCGTCGGACGCGGCCCGTGAATCCTCCCGCCAGGGTGTCGCGCCGGACGCCGTCAAGCTGCCCAGCAGCCCCAGCAGTTCCGCGCTGCGGCTGCCCGGCTCGGCGTGGAAGACGACCACGCTCAGACCGTTCGTACCGGGGATCTCGAACTTGTTCGACCGCAGCTCGAAGTCGCCGACCAGCGGATGGGTGAGGAGACTGGTCCGGCCGAGCATGGGCCGTACCTCGTGGCGGCTCCACAGCAACCGGAAGCGGTCACTGCGCACCGACAGCTCACCCACCAGCTCCACCAGCCGGGGATCGTCGACGTCGGGCCCGATGTGACCGCGCAGGGTCGCCACGCCCTCGGCGGTCAACTCCTCCCAGTCGCGGCGGAGTTCGCGCTCGGCGGGGTCGAGGAAGACGGCCCGCAGCAGGTTCACACCCGGCGTGTAGTTCGGGGACAGCGCCCGGCACAGCGCGTTGGCGGCGAGGCAGTCCGTGAACCGGTTCTGGACGTATGCCGGGTGACCGGACCACGTGTCGAGCAGCTCGCGGACGCTCGTCGGTACCGCCTCAGGCCGCCTGGCTCGTCTGCGGGACACGGCCGGCCGCTCCGGCTGCGCGAGGCTCAGCAGATGGGCGGTCGCGGAAGCGTCCAGGCGCAGCACCCGGGCCAGCGCCTCCAGCACCTGCACGGACGGGTTGCGATCGCGGCCCTGCTCCAGCCGCAGGTAGTAGTCGGAGCTGATACCGGCCAGTAGGGCGACCTCCTCCCGGCGCAACCCCGGCACCCGGCGCAGCCCGCCACCGCTCAGGCCCACGTCCTCGGGCCGGACCCGCTCCCGGCGGGCCCGCAGAAACTCACCGAGCGCGTTCTTGCTGTCCACACCCACCACCGTAGGTCCGAATCCCGGCAGGTGAGTGTCCCTGCCACTACCAGGAACATCCGGGTACTGCCTGCCCGGCCGGTACAGGCGCAGAGTCGATGGCAGGACGCACCCCGCATCACCCACCGAAAGGCGCGCCACCATGGCAGACACCGTCTCCGGCGGCACCCTCACCCCCGCCGAGGGCCTCACCCTCACCCGCATGGGATACGGCGCCATGCAGCTGGCCGGCCCCGGTGTCTTCGGCCCGCCGAAGGACCGCACCGAAGCGGTGGCCGTCCTCCGGGAGGCCGTCGAGCGGGGCATCACCCACATCGACACCAGTGATTTCTACGGCCCCGTCGTCGTCAACGAGATCATCCGGGAGGCACTCCACCCCTACCCGGACGACCTGCACCTCGTGACCAAGGTCGGCGCCCGGCGCGGCCCCGACGGCAGCTGGATCATGTCCCGGCACCCCGAGGACCTCAAGGCCCAGGTCTACGACAACCTCCGCAACCTCGGGCTCGACGCGCTGGACGTGGTGAACCTGCGGGTCGGCTCCGATCACGGCGCCGACGAGGAGCCGATCGGGGAGGAGTTCGGTGCCCTCGCCGAACTGCAGAAGGCCGGGCTGATCCGGCACCTCGGGGTGAGCACGGTCTCCGCCGACCAGCTGACCGAGGCCCAGGCCATCGCGCCGGTCGTCACCGTGCAGAACCTGTACAACCTGGCCAACCGGGAGGACGACGCCCTCGTCGAGCGGTGCGCGGCGGAGCACATCGCGTTCGCCCCGTACTTCCCGCTCGGCGGCTTCACCCCGCTGCAGTCGCGGACCCTCACCGATGTCGCCGCCCGACTGGACGCCTCGGCCCAACAGGTCGCCCTGGCCTGGCTGTTGCAGCGCTCGGCCACCATCGCTCTGATCCCCGGCACCTCGTCCCGCGCGCATCTGCGGGACAACATCGCCGCCGCGGACCTGGTGCTGCCCGCCGACGCGATCGCCGAACTCGACACCATCGGTGGGGCCGCGGCCTGATCAGCCGTGGCTTGATGCGGGGAGGGCGGGGGTGGGCCGCCCCCGCCCTCGGGGCCGCCGACCGAGGGCGGGAGGAGCAAGGTCGGCGGCCGTTTGGCGCGGGAGAGCCGCCGTCCAGCGCGTGGCCTCCGAGAAGGGCCGAACCCAGTGGACCGCGGTGAGCCGTGCGCCGGGAGCGTGCGTGAGGCACCGGCGTGTGCGCATGGTTCACACGGGGCGCATGGCAAATCGAAAGCCGGTGCAAGTGAACCGAGTTGTCACCGCATCTGACTTTCTTTCAATGAGATGGAAGTTACCCAAGTGCCTTGTTGGGTTGGGTGGGTTGTGCAAGGGTGAAACACCCGCGCGGGGGTAATGCCCGGGGCTCATTGACCTGTTGATGAACCGAATCCGAGGAATCCACTCCGTGTCCATCCCGCCTCCTCCTCGTCCTCCTTACCCGCCGCCGGACGGCGGAGCCCCCGAGGAATCCGACGAGACCCTGGCCGCCCGGCTGCGGGGCCGTCCGGAGGGCGAGGCCGCTCATTCCGTCGCGCTGCTCATGGCGCGGCACTGGCGGCCGGTCCAGGATTACGCGGGGATCTGTCTCGCCGCGGAGGGAACCGTGCCCGCCATGGCCGCCGCGGCCGCCTTCCATCGGGTGTTCGACCGTCTGACGTTCGGCGAAGACGGTGTGGCACTGCGGCCCCGGCTGCTGCTGACCGTGCGCGACACCCTCCGCGAGTGGACCGTGGAAGAGCGAATATCCAGTGTTCTGCCGGACCTGGAGAAACCCTCCGGGGGCCGCGCCATGCGGGCCGCGAAGTCCATGACCTCCGAAAATCGCAAGCTCGCCGAGCGGTCTTTCCAGACCCTTCCGCCGTTCGCCCAGTGTCTGCTGTGGCACACCGAGGTCGAGGCCGAGTCGATAACCGTCCCCGCGGCACTGCTCGGCATGGATACCGACAACGCGTCGGCCGCTCTCCAACAGGCGCACGAAAAATTCCGCGAAGGCTGTGTACGCGCCCACCGGGAACTCGCGCCGACCCCGGACTGCCGCTTCTACAACCGTCTCCTCGACGTCCCGATTCGGCGCGGCGGCGCACTGCTGCCGGATGTCCAGCAGCATCTCGACCAGTGCCGCTACTGCCGTTTCGCCGCCGAACAACTCAGCTATTTCGAAGGCGGGTTGGGAGTCCTTCTCGCCGAGGCGGTACTCGGCTGGGGAGCCCGCCCCTACCTCGCGTCACGACCCGGCCGCGGCCGACCCGACACCCGGACCAGGGCCGCCTCCCGGCACGGCGGACACACCGGTGGCGGCACGGGGCGGCACCGGCTGCTGTCCCGGATCCCCGCACCCGGCCGCCGTGTCGTCGACGCGGCCCGGTCGCCCAGGTCGCTGTTCGTCGGCGTCGGACTGGTCGGCGCGGGCGTCGTCGCGATCGCGCTCGCCGTCGGCCTGTGGCCGGACCACGACGGCAGCGCCGGTCCGGTCGCCTCCAGCACCGCCCGCACCGGCTCCGGACCCGTGTCATCATCGGCACCCGGCACGGCCCGGCTCCCCGCCGCACCCCAGCGCACGAGACTGCGCAACGCCGCAGCCGACCTGTGCCTCGACATCCAGGGCACCGCGAAGGCCGGCGCCGGCACCAGCCTGGCCGCCTGCTCCTCGGCACAGACCCAGGAGTGGTCGTACGACACCGACGGGCTGCTGCGCAGTGTGGCGAGCCCCGGGCTGTGCCTCGACTCGCACGCGGACGCCGGTGTCGTCGTCCTCGGCACGTGTGCCGACGCGAAGGCCAAGCGCGGCAACGATGTTCGCTACGACCTCACCGTGCAGGGCGAGTTACTGCCCCGCTGGAACTCGCAGCTCGCGCTCACCTCCACCAGCGAGGACCCGGGCGCCGACATCGTCCTCAAGGTCCGCGACGGCTCCACCGCGCAGCGCTGGCTGACCGACTCGGTGACGGCCAGCCCCGGTTCGCTGTCGATCACCGGCACGGGAGCCCCGTCACCGCGCCCCGCGAAGATCGCGGACCGGCTCAACTGAACACATCGCCGGGCGACTTGCCGGTCAGGTAACCGGCGGCGTTCTGTACGGCGGCCAGCGCGATCCGGAGCACCGTCTCCCGGGTCACGCCGCCGACATGCGGCGAGAGCACCACGTTCGGGGCCTTGAGCAACCGCAGTGCCGGGGTGGGCGGTTCGGGGTCGAAGACGTCCAGTCCGGCACCCGCGAGGGCTCCGGCTTCGAGCGCGTCCGCGAGGGCGTCCTGGTCGATCAGGGCGCCCTGCGCGGTGTTGATCACGAACGCGGTCGGCTTGAGCAGCGCGAACCGCTCCGCGTCCAGGAGATGCCGGGTCTCGGCGGTGAGCGGCGCGTGCAGGGTGACGTAGTCGGAGAGGGGGAGGCAGGCGGGGGTCCGCGCGTGCGTCAGGACCGGGTGATCGACTCGGCGAGTATCCGGGCCAGTTCGCGGGGCTGGGAGAACATCGGCCAGTGGCCCGTGTCCATCCGGACCAGCTCCCAGTGCCCGCTCGCGACCAGTTCGTCCGCCGGGGTCGGCAACTCGTCACCGTCGAGCAGGCACTTGACGTAGGTGGCCGGGAGGTCGGCCAACGGATGCTCCAGGACTGCCGGTTCGGTGAGCGTTGCACCCGGGTGCGGGGTCCCTTCGGTGACCATGCGGGCGATCTGCTCGTCCGTGAGGTCCTGGTCGGCGTAGTCGGCCGGTCCTGACATCGGCCAGTAGCCGCCGTTCTCGGCGAGCGCCTTCCTGATGTGGTCGCTCGGGAAGCTGTCGAGGAACGACTCCCCGTCGACCGGCACGTTCGAGTCGACGAAAACCACCCGGGACAGCCGGTCACCTATCCGCTGAGCCGCCTGACCGATGGGGATACCGGAGTAGCTGTGC
Source organism: Streptomyces prunicolor (assembly GCF_045162825.1). Lineage (NCBI taxonomy): Bacteria > Bacillati > Actinomycetota > Actinomycetes > Kitasatosporales > Streptomycetaceae > Streptomyces > Streptomyces prunicolor. The sequence continues at coordinate 10,124,212 of NZ_CP108676.1, forward strand.
CCGACGAGGACGACCTCCCGCAGATCGAGGCGCTCGACCTCGTCGACGATGTCCCGCACATGAGTCTGCTGCCCGGCCGGAATCCCCTGCTTCTCCGCGAGCCCCGACAGGGAAAGTGCATACGCCTCGTGCCCACCCTGGCGCAGCTCGGCCACCACTTCGTCCCACGCCCACGCACCGAGCCGCGCCCCTGCCACCATCACGTATCGAGTCATGATCCCAACTTAACCGCCGGGTCTGACAACGACCTTCCCGGAACGATCAGAACGCCCGCGCCACGGCTCGTACCGGCGCCCCGTCCGCCCCTGGCAGCCGCAGTGGGAACAGGAACAACTCCACGTTCGGGAGCCCCACCACCTGATCGAGCCCCGTGAGGTTCTCGGCGATCACCCCGCCCGCGCCGCACAGCACCCGGTGCGCGGGCAGCCCCAAGTCGGCTGTCACATCGCCGGGTTCGGGCGTCGGATCGACACTCAGCGCGTCGACCGCGACCGTACGGACGCCCGCCGCGACGAGGGCCTCCGCAGCCTCCGGGGTGAGCCATGGGTGGGCGAGGTAGTGGTGGGTGCCCCAGTACGCCGACCAGCCCGTGGCGAGCAGAACGAGGGAGCCCGGCCTCAACTGCCGCAGCGCGGGCGCCAGTAGGTCCGGCGTGATCGGCGCCCGGTCCGGCAGCCCCCGTACGTCCGCCACCACCGCGTGCCCGGCGAAGCGCTCCAGGGGCAGTTCGTCGAGGCGGGGCCACGCGTCGTCCACGTGGTACGGCGCGTCGACATGCGTGCCCGACTGTGAACCCATGTGCAGCTGAAGGACGTTGACACCGTCCCGGGGTGCGCGCAACGCGGGGGAGACCTCGACGGCCGGGTCACCGGGATACACGGGCATCCCGGTGACGATGGGCACCGACAGGTCGATCCAGGTCGGCATCAGCTGCTCGCGACGGCCGGCGCGGGTGCCGCGGCCTCCGCTCCGGGGCCGGTGATCGGCGGCACCGGGACCTCGACCGTACGGGCCAGCCGCGCGCCCTCCGGCCCGTACGCGTCCCGGGGTTCGGGGAACAGCCGGAGCAGGCTCAGGAAGAGCACGGCGGCCACGGCCAGCGACAGCGGCAGGCTGATGTCGACGCCGTTGGCCAGGTCGCCGAGCGGGCCGACGAACTGCCCCGGGATGTTCGTGAACAGCACACCGACCACGGCGGCCACCCACCAGGCGGTCATGCCGCGCCAGTTCCAGCCGTGCGCGAACCAGTAACGCCCGCCGCGCTGACGGCGGTTGAAGACCTGGAGCGCGTCCGGGTCGTACCAGCCGCGCCGGGTGTAGAAGCCCAGCATCATCACGACCATCCACGGTGTCGTACAGGTGATGATCATCGTGGCGAAGGTGGAGATCGACTGGACGAGGTCGAAGCCGAACCGACCGATGAAGATGAACGAGATCGACAGCACACCGACCAGGAACGTCGCCTGCACCCGCGACAGCCGCGGGAACACCGACGAGAAGTCGAGCCCGGTGCCGTAGAGCGAGGTCGTGCCTGTCGACATGCCGCCGATCAGGGCCAGCAGACAGACCGGCAGGAAGAACCAGCTCGGTGAGATCGCGAGGAGTCCGCCCACGAAGTTCGGGGCGGCCGGGTCGACGTACTTGGGGGCCTTCGTGGCGATGATGCTCGCGGTCGCCAGGCCGAAGACGAACGGCAGGAGGGTCGCGATCTGGGAGAGGAACGCGGCGCCGATCACCTTGCGTCGCGGGGTGTTCGCCGGGATGTAGCGGGACCAGTCGCCGAGGAACGCGCCGAAGGAGACCGGGTTCGAGAGCACGATCAGGGCCGCGCCGATGAACGACGGCCAGAACAGCGACTGGGTCGCCGCGTCCGCCGAGGACGTGAAGACACCGGCGTACGACGGGTCGAAGTCACCGGCGAAGGCGATCGCGCCGAGCAGGAACAGGACCGTCGCGGACAGCACGGCGATCTTGTTGACGAACAGCATGAACCGGAAGCCGTAGACGCAGACCGCGAGGACCAGGACCGCGAACAGCGCGTACGCGACGACGTAGGAGAGCGTGCTCTGCTCCAGGCCGAACAGGCGGTGCGCGCCGCCGACCAGGGCGTCGCCGGAGCTCCACACCGAGATGGAGAAGAACGCGACCGCCGTGAGGAGGGACAGGAACGAGCCGACGACCCGGCCGTGCACGCCCAGGTGCGCGGAGGAGGCGACCGCGTTGTTCGTGCCGTTGACCGGGCCGAACACCGCCATCGGGCACAGGATCAGCGCGCCGACGACGACGCCCAGGAGCGTGGCCGCGAGGCCCTGCCAGAAGGAGAGGCCGAACAGGATCGGGAAGGCGCCCAGCACGCAGGTGGAGAAGGTGTTGGCGCCGCCGAACGCGACCCGGAACAGGTCGAGCGGCGTGGCGGTGCGGTCCGCGTCGGGGATGCGCTCGACGCCGTAGGCCTCGACCTCGGTCAGGGACTGGCTCGGCGTGGCGGGGGAGGGGGCGGCAGCGGGCTGCGAGGACAAGGGGGCTCCAGCGGGGGACGGCGGTGGAGCGCGTTGTGGCGCGGTGGCGGAGTGGACGGCCGTTCACGCGCGCGGGGTGGGCGGGGTGAGCGGATGCCGTCCTCAGGGGGTCTGCCGACGTTATGGCCGGCCGCGACACCCGCACCAGAGGACGGTTCATCCATCTTCCGTGCCGTGGGTGGAGGAATCATCCACCGCTGTTCCTATGCGCTGTCGCCCGGGGCGTCCTCCGGTTCGGCGTCGGGGCCCTGGGCGCGGACCCGCTGGACGTGTTCCAGGGAGTCGCGCAGTTCGCTGAGCCAGTCGTCGGTGTGGCGCTGGACGAGGCGGACGCACCAGGCGAGCGCGTCGCTGCGGCTGCGGGCCACGCCGGCGGCGATCAGGGTGTCGAGGACCTGGCGCTCGGGCTGGCGCAGCCGGGTCATGACGGGTGCGGAGATGTGTGTGAACAGGGACCGCTCCCCGGCGCACTCCACACCCCACGAGACCTTCCTGCGGAACCGGTGCTCGGCCTCGCGGGCGAGGGCGATCCGGGTCTCCCGGGTGCGCTCGCGGAACTCCTGGACCCGGCCCTGGACGGCCGCCTCCCGCTCGGCGTCCGAGACGCCCTCGGCGAGCTTGGGCGCGGGGATGCGGCCGATCACGGTGACCTCCTCGCGGTCGACAGTGACCTCGACCAGCTCCTCGAACAGGTCGTCGGGCAGGCGGCCGGTGAACCAGCCGCGAAGCTTCTCCTGCTGCTCTGTCGTAATCATGTAATGACGATTACTCGCGAGCAGGGCGAACGCAAGGGGCTGCGGCGGAGTGCGCCGAGAGCTGAAGCGGAATGTTTCGGGACTGTTTCAGGACGATCGGCGAGCACGGGTAAACCGGCCATCCGGCCCGATTCGACGATCAAGAACCCCATGGTTACGGGGTTCGCGCGTTCGAATTCTGTGACTTCACGCCACTGATTCAATACGCAAGGTTACTGAAACCTGTGGGTGGGATGTGAGTTTCCGTGACGGACTCGGCAGAGTGGCGCCCGCCGGTCCAGCACCGACCGAGCGGGGCCGGCACCTCCTCGAACCGATCGTCTCGTGATCGGTTCGTACCGAGCGGAAGGATGCACACAATGCGGAACACCGCGCGCTGGGCAGCGACCCTGGGTCTGACGGCCACCGCCGTCTGCGGACCCCTGACCGGGTCGGCCCTCGCCGCCCACGGAGCCGGCCCGGCCGCGCTCTACGCCCCCTCGGCCCTGGTGCTCACCATGGGCCACGGCGACGACGCCGCCCTCGCCACACCGGAACGCGCGGTGACCCTCACCTGCGCGCCCACCTCCTCCGGCACCCACCCGGCCGCCGCCGAGGCCTGCGCCGAACTGCGCGGCGTCGGGGGCGACTTCGACGCCCTCACGGCGCGGGACGACGTGCTCTGCAACAAGCTCTACCGCCCCGTCGTCGTCACCATCGACGGTGTCTGGCAGGGCAGACGCGTCTCCTACGAGCGCGTCTTCTCCAACGAGTGCGTGAAGGACTCCTACGGATACGGAGGCGTCTTCACGTTCTGAGAGACCGGGACCGCACGGTCTCCGTGAGCACCAGGGAGGGTCCGTAGCTGGGGAGTGCGTGCCCCTGTCGCGGAGTACTGCGGTCCCGCATCCAGGGGCCGGCCGGGCGATGTGGGGTCGCCCGTGCCGGCCCCTGTCATCGTTCCGGCTGCTCGTTCTGCGAAGGCAGCACACGCAGCGGCGGAAAACGGCCGAGCAACCCCGAGGCGCGCAACAGCCGGTCGATGCGCGGCCCGTCGGAGACGATCCGCAGCCGCCCGCCGCGTTCCCTGGCCCGCCGCTCGGCCCGGCACAGCACCCGCAGCCCCGAGCAGTCGAAGAACTCGACGGGCCGCAGATCCACCAGCACGTCCGGCTCCGCGACCGCCGTCGCGGCGTCCAGGTGTTCTACGACGAGGCCGGCCGTCGCCATGTCGATCTCGCCCGAGACCTCGACCACCGTGAAGGGGCCCCTGGACCGCGTACGGGCACAGGAGTTCGCCGCGGGACTGTCGCGTTCGTCCGCTTCCGCTGTCATGGCCGCTCCACCTCGGCACGGGGCGCATTCGGTCTCGGTAGTTACCCCGGAGGAGCCCCGAGCATCCCCGACACGCCGTCCGCAAGATCTGGTTCACTCGACATGGTGAACTTCGGTCGGAAAGGTTGACTTTCTGTCAGTAGGGCAGCGAAGAGGGGCCGCCGTCTCCCTGCGGACGGCGGCCCCTCGGTCTGTGCGGCTCAGGCTCGGGCGGAGCCGATCACATGTGGACGACCGGTGCGGCGTCCGCCTCCTGCTGCGGAACCCCGCGACGGTAGAGCGCCAGCGCGATCAGCGTGCCCGCGGCGAAGAAGCCCGCCGACCACCAGAACGCGGTGGTGTAGCTCTCGATCGTCGCCTGCGCCTGGACCAGCTTGCTGGACGCGTCCTTCCCGGCCAGGTAGTCGGTCGCGGCGCTCGCGGCCAGCGTGTTGAGCAGCGCCGTACCGATCGAACCGCCCACCTGCTGCATGGCGTTGACCGTCGCCGAGGCGACACCCGCGTCCTCGGCGGCCACTCCACCCGTGGCGAGCTGCATCGCGGGCGGCATCACCATGCCGAGGCCGGCGCCGATCACGATCAGCTGCGGCAGGACATGGGTCGCGTAGGACGAGCTGGTCCCGATGTCGGTCAGCCAGGCCATGCCGACCATGGCGATGGCGAAGCCCAGCGGAATGACGACCTTCGGGCCGAGCCGCGGCACGAGCATCGTGGTGCCGATCTGCGCCATGACCATCAGGGCGCCGATCATCGGCAGGAACGCGACACCGGTCTTGGTGGGGCTGAAGCCGAGGTTCAGCTGGAGGTAGTAGGTGAGGAAGAGGAACACACCGAACATGCCCGCACCGGTGATGAGCACGGCGAGGAACGAGGCGCCCCGGTTGCGGTCGAGCAGGATGCGCAGCGGCAGCAGCGGGTGCGCGGCGCGGTTCTGCCACCAGGCGAAGGCGGCGAGCAGCAGGCCGCCCGCGATCAGGAAGCCCCAGGTCTGCGGTGAACTCCAGTCGTGCGTCTCGGCGTTGGAGAAGCCGTAGACGACGGAGAACAGACCACCGGCGACCAGCACCGTGCCCGGCACGTCCAGCTTGGAGCCGGCGGCGTCGCGGTGGTTGCTGAGCAGGACCCAGCCGCCCGCGAAGGCGACGAAGGCGATGGCCACGTTCACGTAGAGCGTCCAGCGCCAGTCGAAGGCGTCGGTCAGCACACCGCCGAGCAACAGGCCCACCGCGCCACCGGCACCGGCGATGGCCCCGTAGACACTGAAGGCCCGGGCGCGCTCGCGGGCGTCGGTGAACGTCGTGTTGAGCAGGGAGAGCGCGGCCGGCGCGAGCAGCGCGCCCGCGACACCCTGGAGGGCGCGTGCGGTGACCAGCATGTCGAAGCTGGTGGCGGCGCCGCCGAGTGCGGAAGCGGCGGCGAATCCGACGACACCGGCGAGGAAGGCGGTCTTACGGCCGAACAGGTCGGCGATGCGGCCGCCGAGCAGCAGCAGGGAGGCGAACGCCAGGGCGTACGCGGTGACGATCCACTGCCGGTTGCCGTCGGAGAAGCCGAGGTCCTTCTGGGCCGACGGCAGGGCGATGTTCACGATGGTGGCGTCGAGGACCACCATCAACTGCGCGACGGCGACGATCGCGAGGATCCACCACCGCTTGGAGGAGGCCGCGGACTGCGCCTCCCCGGCACCCGACCGGGTGTCTTCGGTCAATGTCTTCTGGGACATCGGGAACCACTCCAGGGAAGTCGTTCGGGGTTTACCAAAACGTAAACGAAACGGTTTCGTACACATGGAGACTAGAGCACTTTCAGCGAAACGGCAACGTTTCGCTGAGGGCGGGGAGCAGGTATGCGCAGTGGCGTCTTCGAGGTCGATGGAGCCGGGCTGTACTACGAGGTGCGCGGCACCGGCCCGGCACTGTTGATGATCAGCGGGGCCGGGGGAGACGCCGGCTACTACGACGGCGTCGCCGAGACCCTTTCCTACGCATTCATGGTGATCTCGTACGACCGACGCGGCAACTCGCGGAGTTCCGGCAGGTCACGGGCGCCGATGGAACTCGCCGTGCAGGCCGCCGACGCCCGCGCGCTCATCGACGGCCTGGCGGGCGGCCGGGCGCTGGTCTTCGGCAACAGTGGCGGAGCGATCATCGGCCTCACGCTGGTCGCACTGCACCCGGAGGCGATGGCGGGCCTCATCGCCCATGAGCCGCCCGCCGTGCATGTCCTGCCCGACGGTGACCCCGGGCGCGGCTTCTTCGCCGAACTGGCCGCACTCTACGAGCAGGGAGGGGCACCCGCGGCCGGCCGCCGGTTCGCGGAGACGACCCGCGGCGAGGGGACGTACCGCTGGCCCGCCGACCTCTGGAAGCGGTTCCTCGGCAACCAGGACCACCTCTTCGGCACGGAGTGGCCCGGCTTCGCCGGCTTCCGGCCCGACGAGACCGCGCTCAAGTCGGCCCCGTTTCCCGTGGTGTTGGGCGCGGGCGCGGAGGACCGCGGCACGTACTACGCCCGGCCGTCGATCGAGATCGCCCGGCGGATCGGCGTACCGTGGCTCGAATTCCCCGGCATCCACATGGAGTTCCTGCGCGACCCGGACCGATTCGCGGCTGCGGTACGGGTGTTGGCGACCCAGATGCACAGCCGCGACGGTGACGTCCCAGCGCTCTGGCAGGGCACCGCTCAGTGAGAACCGAGCAGCTCCGCGACCAACACGCGCCGCAGCCACACCCGATAGGCGTCCCGCGTCCAGCCCCGGTGCCTGCGCAGGAGTTGATGCATGTGCGGTGAGGCGAGGGCGAAGAGCATGTCGGCGGCGGTGCGCGCGTCGAGACCCGGGCGAAGGGCTCCGCGCTCCTCAAGTGCCGTGGTCAGGGCCAGATGCACGCCGTACGTCGCCTCGGCACCGGCGTCCGCCGACGCCCGCATGTCCGGGTCGGCGCCCGCCGCCTCGACGGTCACCATGATCAGGTCACCGGCGCGCTCCAGCAGGTCGGTCATCTGGTCGACGGCACGGCCGATCGCGCGCTCGGGGTCGGGCTCGTCCCGGATCGCCAGGGTCTCGGGGCGCTCCGGGACGGCGACCGGCTCCTCGTCGCCGGCGATCGTGACGCCCAGGGTGTGCCCGAACAGCGCGGCCTTGGTGGGGAACGCGTCGTACAGCGTGCGCTCGCCGACACCGGCCAGCGCCGCCACCTCCTTCATCCGCGTGCCCGTGTATCCGTTCTCCGTGAAGAGGCGGGCGGCTGCTTCCCGGATGCGGGCGCGGGTCGTCGCCGCCGCCTCGGCGCGCTTGGCCGAGCGATAGGACCTCTTCTGGTTGACGGGTTCGGGCATGGGGAGGAGTCTAGAAGAAAATCGGCGCAGTCGTACTGCGGCGAAATGAGCGAGGAGCGTGAGAGCCATGCCGGAGCTCGCCGGAATCCACCACGTGAAGATGCCCGTCACCGACCTCGACCGCTCGCGCGACTGGTACGGCCGCGTGCTCGGCTTCAAGGTCACGTACGAGTTCCAGGACGCGGACGGAGTCGTGCGCGGGGTGGCGGGAGAGGTCCCGGGGCTCGGCGACTCGATGCTCTGCCTGCGCGTCAACTCCCAGGCCGCGCAAGGCTGTCAGGGCTTCGACCCGGTCAGCTTCGCGGTCCGGGACCGGACCGACGTGGAGGCGTGGGCCGCCCACCTCGACACCCTCGGCATCCCGCACTCGCCGGTGATCGAGGCCTCGATCGGCTGGCTGCTGGTGTTCAACGACCCGGACGGCCTCGATCTGCATCTGTACAGCTGGGCGGCGCACGGGGTGGATCACGGGGATGTCGCGGGGTACGGCCGCCCGGTCGCCTGAGGGAGCGTGCGCTCCGGGTCCCGGGTGCTGCATTCCTTGACGGGAATATAACTGGCGCGGCATATTGAGGTCATGCCCGACGCCTCGCTCTGGACCGCCCTCGCCGATCCCCACCGGCGGGCCATCGTCGGCCTGCTCCTGGAGCGGCCCCGGCCCGTCGGCGAGATCGTGGAGGCATGCGGTCTGAGCCAGCCCAGCACGTCGAAGCATCTACGGGTGCTGCGGGACGCGGGCCTGGTCCGGGTACGGCAGGACGCGCAGCGCCGTGTCTACGCCCTCGACCCGGCCCCGCTCGCCGAGCTCGACGCCTGGCTCGCCCCCTACCGCGAGCTGTGGAATCGCAGTCTCGATGCGCTGGGCCGCCGCCTCGACGAGACGTCGGAGGACGACACCCCGCACCCCACCCCGAAGGACTGGTCCGCCATGTCCGTCGATCTCACCGGCACGTATCTGACGCTGGACGACGGCCGCCCCGCCGTCCGTTTCAGCCGCACCTACGACCAACCCCTCGACCGCGTATGGCAGTTCGTGACCGACCCCGACGAACTCGCCCGATGGTTCCCGTCACGCGCCGAGTTCGACCTGCGCCCCGGCGGCACGGTCACCTTCAGCGGCGATCCCAACATGCCCGAGTCGACCGGCCGGGTCATTGCCGTCGACGCGCCCCGGCACCTGTCCTTCGCATGGGGCGGCGACGAACTGCACTTCGACCTGGAGGAGATCGAGGAGAAGCGCACCCGCTTCACGCTCACGAACGTTCTCGGCGCAGAGAACACCGCGTCCCGCAACGGCGCCGGCTGGGAGGTCTGCCTGGCCGCGCTGGACGCGAAGGCTCGCGGTGAGGCCGTCGAGGGACCGCACACCGGTGCGGGTGTGCCCTGGAAGGCGTTCTACGACGGCTACTTGGCGGCCGGGGTGCCCTCCGGCGCGGTCGTGCCGGGCCTGGACTGACGTACCCGGCCCAGTCGACCCGTCACGCCATCTGTCGCCGTACCAGTTCGTGCAGCCGCCCGCCCGTGTCCGCCAACAGCTGTGCGGGCGGCCCCTGTTGGGCGACCTTGCCGTCCTCCATGACGATGACACGGTCCGCATCGAGCACGGTCGACAAGCGGTGCGCGATGACGATCCGGGTGGCGTTGAGCGCCTTGGTGCTCTCGATCACCGTGCGCTGGGTCTCGTTGTCCAGGGCGCTGGTCGCCTCGTCGAAGAAGAGGATGCGCGGTCGGCGGATCAACGCCTGCGCGATCATGAGGCGTTGACGCTGGCCGCCGGACACCGCGCCGCTGCCGGAGACAATGGTGTGCAGGCCCATCGGCATCCGCTTGATGTCCTCGGCGAGCCCAGCCATCTCGGCCGCCGCCATCGCCTCCTCCGGCGTGAACGGCTCGGTGCCGCAGATGACGTCCAGGATGGAACCGGTGAACGGCTGCGCGTGCTGGAGCACCACCCCGCACTGCCGTCGTACCGCCGACTGGTCGAGGGCGCCGAGGTCCTGGCCGTCGTAGAGGACGCTGCCGGAGACCGGTTTGTCGAAGCCGATGAGGAGGCGCAGCAGGGTGGACTTGCCGCAGCCGCTGGGGCCGACGATCGCCACGAACTCGCCCGCGCGGACACCGAACGACACGTCGTCGAGGACGAGGGGGCCGTCGTCGGCGTAGCGGAAGGAGACCCGGCGGGCCTCGATCGCGCCGGACAGCCGGCCGGGGCGGGTGCTCGCGGTGCGGACCTCCGGGGCCGCGTCCAGGACCGGCCTGATCTCCTCGAAGAGGGGGAGTGCGGACACGGCGGAGACGAAGGCGCCGGTCAGGCTGGTCACGGAGGTCAGCAGCATCGTCACCGAGGTGTTGAAGCTGAGGAAGGAGGCCGCCGACATCGAGCCGCGCGCCGGGCCCGCGAGGATCATGAACATCAACAGGGTGCAGACCGGCAGATACACCGCGCCCATCACCGTGGTGAGGTTCTTGATCCGGCCGACCTTCTGCTGCAACTCACGGCTGTGCGCGAACTCGGCCGCCCAGGCCGCGTAGGCGTAGTTCTCGGCCGCCGCCACTCTCAACTTCGGTAGCCCGCGCAGAGTTTGGAACGCCTGGTTGTTCAGCTTGTTGCTGAGCACGACCAGCTTGCGCTGCCAGCGCACCTGCCACAGGCCGAGGCTCAGGAACACGGCCGCGATCACCACGAGCATGCCGATCGCCGCGAGCGCCATCGAGGGGCTGTACCAGAACAGCAGCCCCAGGTTCATCGCGCCGACCGTCACCGACTGGGCGACGACCGGGCCAACTCCCGCCAGCAGACGGCGGATCGAGCTGATGCCCATCGCCGCGCTCGCCAACTCGCCCGTCGAGCGTTCGGTGAAGAACTTCGTCGGCAGCCTCAACAGCCGGTCCCAGACCGCTGGTTGGAGGGTGGCCTCGATCCGGCCCTCCAGGCGGAGGATGGTGAGGTTCTCCAGCAGCATGAAGGCCGCGGCCACCACGCTGGTGATCATCACGGCCAGACAGACCTGGACGATCAGGTTCGTCTGCGCCTTCGGCACGAACTCGCCCAGCACCTTGCCCGTCGCGATCGGCACCAACGCCCCGATGGCGACCGTCACCAGCCCGCTGATGAGGAGGTTCGTCAGGTCGCTGCCCGTGCCCTGCATGCTGAAGCGCAACAGCCTGAACGGACTCAGACGTCGCTCGGGCAGCGGGCGGTAGAACATCACCGCGCGCGGCTCGAACTCCTCCGCGTTCGCCTTCTCGATCGGTGTCTCGCGGCCGGTCGCCGGATGGACGGCGACGTAGCCGCCGCGCCGCCAGAGCAGTGCGACCGGCGCCCCGGACAGCGCCCGATGGCCCACCAACGGGCCGACATTGTCACGCCACCAGCGCCCGTAGAGCCGTACGGCACGCACCCGGACCCGTGAAGCGAGGGCTATTCGCTCGACCGGGTCGAGGCGGTCGCTCTCGCTGCCGCTCTGGGAGGGTTCGGCGAGGGTGATCCCCGCCGCCTCGGCGACCACCTTGCAGGCCGCGTACGACGCGTCGGCGTCGGCGGCCGTCGACCGCCGGGCCGAGGACTTGCCGATCGACGCCAGCAGCGTCCGGTCGGCCTGCGCGCGCACGGCCTCACCGGCCTTGATCCCGGCGGCTGTTCGGGTCTCGTGGGTGCGCTCCAGCTGCTCGATCCACTTGTCCAGCGTGGACAGCAGCCGGTACTGCTGGTCGACCATGCCCTGCCAGACACCCGGGTCCATCAGCAGATCGGCCGCCGCCTCCGCGCCGTACATCGAGCCGTACTGCACGCTGCCCGGCGGGACTTGCATCCAGAAGACGTCGTCGTCGGTGAGCACGGCGGCCCGTTCGGAGGCCATCGGCGCCTGGAAGAGGATGGAGAGTCCGCGGCCGACGCCGAGGGCGAGGGCGTATTCGAGCGGACTCGAAGTCGGCGGCACGTACTGGGGGTTGCCGTACTCGTCGTACGACCAGGTCTGGGTGTCCGCGGCCTGGTACAGCTCGCGCAGGTTGATGCGGTGCACCACGCAGTCCCGCAACGGACGTGCCACCAGCGTGTGTTGGGGCCCGGTGACCGGGCCGAGCAGCAGCGAGCCCGCCTCCAGCCGGCCGAGGTGGTGCCAGTGGCCCTGCTGCACGGCGTCCACCGCGAACAGGTCGATGGCGCCCGACGCGACCAGCCACAGCACCTGCGGGCCTTCGAGGTCGAGGCGGTTGGATCCGGCGCAGTCGATCGGCGTGCCCAGGTTTCCCAGCGCGCCGAGCACCAGGTCGCCCTCGTGGACGGACGTCATCTCACCGCTCCTTGACCAGCGTGGCGTACGCGCCGCCGGCCGCCACCAGGGCGTCGTGCCGCCCGCGTTCCACGATCGTGCCGTGTTCGAGGACGACGATCTCGTCGCTGTCCCGCACCGTGCTGAGCCGGTGCGCGATCACCACGCAGGCGCAGCCGCGCTTGCGCAGGTTGTCCATCACGACCAGCTCGGTCTCCGCGTCCAGGGCGCTCGTCACCTCGTCCAGCACCAGGATGCTGGGGCGGCGCACCAACGCCCTTGCGATCTCCAGACGTTGACGCTGACCACCGGAGAAGTTACGGCCGTCCTGCTCGACCCGGCTGTGGATGCCGCCGGGCCGCCGCATGACCACGTCGTACAGGGCCGCGTCGCGCAGCGCGTCCGTCACGGCCTCGTCCGGGATCGACGGGTCCCACAGCGCCACGTTGTCGCGGACCGAGCCCTCGAAGAGGAACACGTCCTGGTCGACGAAGGAGACGGAGGCGGCGAGCGCGCCGCGCGGGATGTCCTCCAGCCGGTGGTTGTCGATGCGGATCACGCCCTCCCAGGGCGTGTAGAGACCCGAAATCAGCCTGGAGACCGTGGACTTGCCGCTGCCGGAGCCCCCGACCAGCGCCACCTGCTGACCCGGGCCGACCGTCAGGTCGAAACCGGTGAGCAGCGGCTTGTCGAGCGGGCTGTAGCCGAAGGTGATGTTCTCCAGCTCGACATGTCCTTGCAGTCGGCGGGTCGAATCGGCACCGCCCGCACGGGAGTAGAGGGGATCGGCCTGGAAGTTCTCGACGTCCTTGAGGCGGGCCACGTCGGCCGCGAAGTCCTGGATGCGGCCCGCGACACCGTTGAGCCGGGTGATCGGCGCGGTGAAGCGGGTGACGAGTGCCTGGAAGGCGACCAGCAGACCGACCGAGATGCCGCCCTCCACGGCTCGCATGCCGCCGATCCACAGGATCAGCGCGCTGTTGAGCGAGGCGAGCGTCGGCGCGACCACACCCAGCCAGGCGCTCGGCACACCGAGCCGCTGCTGTTCCTCCAGGGTGGTGGCGTGCTGTCCGGCCCACTTGCGGAAGTAGCCGTCCTCACCGCCGGTCGCCTTCATCGTCTCGATCAACTGGAGCCCGGTGTATGCCGTGTTGGTGAGCCGGGCGCTGTCGGCGCGCAGCTTCGCGGTACGGGTCGCCCGCAGCCGGATGACGACCCGCATCGCCACCACGTTCAGCAGGGCAACGCCTATGCCCAGGTAGGTGAGTTGGGGGTCGTACGTATAGAGGAGGAACGCGTAGAGCACCACGACCACCGCGTCCACGCCCGCCGCCGAGAGGTCGCGGGCCAGGGTCTCGGCGACGGCGTCGTTCGACTGGAGGCGCTGCACCAGGTCGGCCGGGCTGCGCTGGGAGAAGAACGTCACCGGCAGCCGCAGCAGATGGCGCAGGAAGCGGGCGCTGGAGAGTGTGGAGGAGATGATGCGGCCGTGCAGCAGGTTCGCCTGTTGCAGCCAGGTCAGCGCCAGGGTGAGCAGCACGCAGGCGCCCATCGACGTGAACAGGACGCCCAGCAGGGACGTCTGACCGCCTATCAGGAACATGTCGATGTAGGTCCGGCTGAGCGCGGGCATCGCCGCACCGACGAGCACCAACAGCAGACTCGCGAGCACGGCGGCGGGCATCGTGCCCGCGGTGCCGCGCAACCGGGCCGGCATCGCGCCGAGGACGCCCGGCTTGCGCCCGCCCTTCTCGAACCCGTCGCCCGGCTCCATGACCAGGACGACACCGGTGAAACTGGCGTCGAAGTCCTCCATGGGCACGAACCGGCGGCCTTTACCGGGGTCGTTGATGAACACCCCGCGCCGGCCGAAGCGGCGCCCCATGCCGTCGTAGACGACGTAGTGGTTGAACTCCCAGAACAGGACCGCGGGGGACCGCACTTCGGCGAGGGCGGCCGTGTCCATCTGCATGCCCTTGGCTGTCAGGCCGTAACTGCGCGCCGCTTTGAGGAGGTTGCTGGCGCGGGAGCCGTCGCGGGAGACACCGCAGGCGATGCGCAGTTCCTCCAGCGGGATGTGGCGGCCGTAGAAGCCGAGGACCATCGCGAGGGAGGCGGCGCCGCACTCGACGGCCTCCATCTGGAGGACGGTGGGTGAACGGACCGTCTTCACGCGGCCTTTGGGGACCGGGCGTTTCGGTGGCGCGGAGCGGCGTCGTGAACGGGTGTCCTGTGCGGGGCTCATGGCAGCAGCCAATCGAGGGGGCGCTGATCGGCCAGCCGGATCGAGGCCGAGGCCATGGTCATGGAGGTGAGGGCGAAGGGGGGTCCGTCCTGGGACGACCACTTGAGGCCGCTCTTCGTCCCCTTCGACTTGTCGAGCTTCACCAGCACGGCCACCGGCCTGCCCTTCTTGGTGAACTGCTCGCCCAGTTGGCTGTCCCCGAGGAACGCGGAGATCTGCTGCGCCGACTCGGCGGACCGGTCCACCGCCTTCACATGGCCGCGCAGCACGCCGTACGTCTGCGTCGGTACCGAGGAGACGGTCAGGTCGACGGCGGCGTTCGCGGGAATGGAAGCCGCGTTCTCGGCGGGCACGTACACCGTCGCGTACAGCGGGTCGGTGGCGTGCGCGACCTTCTCCACGGCGGCGACGTTCGCGCCGGTCTGGATGATCTGGCCGATGGTGGCGGCGAGCGCGGTGATGCGGCCCGCGGCGACCGTACGCACGACGGAGTCGCCGGAGCTCGAACGGACCTTGAGGACGGGCGAGTTGGCGGGGAGCCGTTCGCCTTCCTCCGCGAGGACGGCGGTGACCTGCCCGGCCACAGGGCTCTGCAGGATGTAACTGCCCTCCCCGTGCGTGAGGATGGCGGACGCGCTGACGGTCGACGCCACCGATCCGGTCACCGCCCACACGGACGCGGCGGCCACGACGAGCACCGTCACGGAGAGCACGAGCCAGCCCTGCGGACGCGCGAAGCGCACCGGAAGATCGAGCTCTTCGGGCGACTGGAGCTTGGCGAGGGCCTGTTGGCGGAACTGCACGGGACTTCCCTCACCTGTGGGAGAGATCTTTTACGGCACCCGAAATCCCGGAGCCGGGAAACGGCTCCGGGATTCGGTTAAGCAAGGTGCGGTCAGAGACCGGCGACCAGGCCCGTGACCGGGGCCACGTTCAGGCCGGTGGTGCCCTCGACCGTGCCGATGACCGAGTCGACCAGGCCGGAGACCGGGACAACGCCGTCGACCAGGTTGGTGACGGTGCCAAGGGCGTTCACGGACAGACCACCGGAGACGTTGTCGAGCTCGGCGTCGGAGATCTCGACGGTCTCAACCTGGGGGGTGGAGTTCATGGGGGAACTTCCCTTCATATGGATATTCACAAGGGGGGAGCGGCCCCCTCTGGGGACAGACGACGGCCGCGACCGCAGGCGCCGGGCGCCGTTTCCGGAGCCCGTTCGGCTCCTGCGGTGCGATGGATCAAAGCACGCTGCGGGCGGACGCAGCCAATCAAACTCCGGTCCCACCAGGGCACTTGAGCCCCAGGAGCCACGAACCGTGCAGGCGTGGGCACGAGGTGTCGGCGACTTCTTCACACACCGCGCGGCATCACTCCGCGGGAGGGCTTGCGGCGCCGAAGCGGAATCGGGCACTCCCCACCAAAGACGTTCCCGGGGGCGTGTGCATGTGCAGATCCGTGGAGACCGGTGACTTCGTTGGGTGCGCGCTGTGCAGATTCCCTGAAGCGAGGATTCCGTCGACTGTTCTCGACGGACCGTTGTCGACCGGTCGCGGTCCGTGTCGATCCGGGTGTGGATCGAGAGGGGACCGGGAGTGTGTGAACTGCCCATCCGCACGGGCAGGTTTGAGCGGCACCGATTCGATCAAGACATCCGCCCCTTCGCCGCGCGCCGGACGGACCCGGGCCAGAACGCCGTCGGCACTGGCCCGCAGCCCCTTCGTACCCCTGCCAGGTCAGGGCTTGCACATGGCCGATTCCCGGTTTCGCAAAGGAAGTTGGGAAACGGAATTGAACGCCCCACGTGACACGTGCGTATCAACGGGCATCCAGGCGCCCCCCATAAGCCGCCGCCCCGGCGGCACAGACCCCGGTCCCCAGGAGGTCGAGCAGTTTGAGTCACAAGCGAATTCCGAAGCGCAAGGCAGCGATAGCGGTTGGCGGTGTCGCGGCCCTCGGAGCGGCGGCGATCCTGCTCCCGAACGCCAACGCGTCCCAGGACAATTCGGCAGGCGCCGCCACCCCCAAGACCCTCAAGGCGACGGGCGCCTCCGACCTCTCCTCGCAGCTCGCCGGACTGCTGGGTGACGCCTTCGCCGGGTCCTACTACGACAGCGCCACCCAGCAGCTCGTCGTCAACGTGATCTCGGGCGACAACAACAACGTGGTCGTGCAGGCGGAGAAGGCCGGCGCCAAGGTGCGCGAGGTGCAGAACAGCACCGCCGAACTCACCGCCGCCGCCCAGGTGTTGAAGACCAAGGCGACCGTCCCCGGTACCGCCTGGTCGGTCGACCCGAAGACCAACAAGATCCAGGTCCTCGCCGACAGCACCGTCACGGGCACCAAGTGGGACACCGTGCTCTCGACGGTCAAGAGCCTCGGCACCGACATGGCCACCGTCAAGAAGACCGGCGGCTCCTTCAAGACGCTGGTCTCGGGCGGCGACGCCATCTTCGCCCAGACCGACCAGGGCGGCGTGCGCTGCTCGCTGGGCTTCAACGTCACCGCGAGCGACGGCACCCCCGCCTTCCTGACCGCCGGACACTGCGGCGTCGCGGCGAAGCAGTGGTCCGACTCGCAGGACGGCGCTCCGATCGCCACGGTCGACCAGGCCACGTTCCCCGTCAGCGACTTCTCCCTCGTGAAGTACGACGACCCGGCGACGCAGACCACGAGCGACGTCAACGTCGGCAACGGCCAGACCGTCCAGATCACCCAGGCCGAGGACGCCACGGTCGGCACCCAGGTCTTCCGGATGGGCTCCACCACCGGCCTGCACGACGGCACGGTCACCGGCCTCGACGCGACGGTCAACTTCCAGAGCGAGACCGACCCCAACGGTGTCGACACCGTCAACGGCCTCATCCAGACGGACGTCTGCGCCGAGGCGGGTGACAGCGGCGGTTCGCTCTTCACCCAGGACGGTGGCGCGGTCGGCCTCACCTCCGGCGGCAGCGGCGACTGCACCGCCGGCGGCGAGACCTTCTTCCAGCCGGTCACCGCCGCGCTGACGGCGACCGGGGCCACCCTCGGTGACGCCGGCGCAGGCGCGGGTGCGGGCGACGACACCGCCACGGCGGACCCGTCGGCGACCGCCGCCGACCCGTCGGCCACCGATGGCACGGGCGACGAGTCCGGCGTCGTGGACCCGAACGCGACCGACGGCACCGGTGACCAGTCCGGCGCTGTCGACCCGTCCGCGACCGACGGCACCGGCACCGGTACCGGTGAGGACCAGAGCGGCAACGGGGCCGACGACGGCTCCTCGCTGACCTCGAACCACTGATCCGACCCCTTCCACAAGGTCGGCGGTGGATCGGTCCGGCCCTCCGGCGGGAGGGCCGGACCGCCCTGCTTTCACGGCAGTTGATCCGGTCCCGGCTCCCGGGCCCGCAGCAGAAGCAGCGCCACGTCGTCGATCCGCTCCTGGGCCGCGGCACTGTGCCGCACCAGTTCGTCGGCGATCTCCTCCAGCGGCAAGTCCCCTGCCGCTGCGAGGCGTTGGCCCAGTTCCGCCAGGGCGTCCTCGATGTCCACGCCGGGTGATTCGATGAGCCCGTCGGTATAGAGGGCGAGGACGGAACCGGGCGCGAGATCGACCTCGGTCGTCGGGTACACGGCGTCGGCGTCGATGCCCAGCAGCGGTCCGCCCGCCAGGTCCAGCACCCGTACCCGCCCGTCCGGCCGGCGCAGCAACGGCGGCGGATGCCCGGCCCGCGCCATCACGGCCGTACCGCGCGCGGGATCGAGCCGTAGATACAGACAGCTCGCGAAGAGTTCGGAACCGAGGTCGATCAGCAGCCGGTTGGTGCTGCGCATGACCTCCTCCGGCGCCTGACCGACGGTCGTGTACGCGCGGACGGCGGTCCGGATCTGCCCCATCAGCCCGGCCGCGGTCACGTTGTGCCCCTGTACGTCACCGATCACCGCCGCCAGGCCCTCGGACGTCACCAGGTCGTAGAAGTCGCCGCCGATCTCCATGCCCTGGGTGGCGGGCAGATAGCGGGCGGCGGCCTCGATGCCCGGCAGCGGCGGCAGCGAGTGCGGCAGCAGCGCCTCCTGCAAGCCGTGCGCGAGCTGGTTCTTCGCGTCGTAGAGCAGCGCACGCTCCAGGGCCTGCGCGATCAGCCCGCCCAGGCTCGTCAGCACGGCCCGCTCGTCCGCGGGGAAGACATGCGGCTCGCCGTAGGCCAGCACACAGGTGCCGACCGGGCGTCCGGACGCGATCAGCGGGAGATACGCCCAGGCCGCGAAGCCGTCGGGCGTCGCGTGCCGGCTCGGATACAGCCGTTCCAGGTCCCGCCGGGAGTCGAAGAACGCGGGCACACCGCTGTTCAGGGCGGCCGTCCCCGGCGTCGACCCGTCCAGCGCCATCCCGTCGAAGCGCTCCACGACCCGCGGGTCCGGATAGCCGCGGTGTCCCAGCACATGCAGCCGCCCGCCCTGCGAACCGAGGAGCACCAGCGCCTGACTGCCCACCGCCGGGGCGACCTCGTCCGCGATCAGCTGCACCACGTCCTCCACCCCGACCGCCTCGGTGAGCGCCCCGGCCAGACTCAGCACCTGCGAGATGGTCACCAGGCGCGACGGCCCCTCGCCCGGCTCCGGTGCCGCCCGGCTCAGCTCCGTCACCGCCCGCGCGCGGCTGATCCGTACGCTCAGCCCGGTCGTGTTCGGATACAGCCGGAACGACAGCCACTCGCCCGGCGGCCGCAGCGCCACGAACGACGTGACCTGCTGACTGAGCAGCGCGGCCCGGTAACGGTCCTCGTACACCGGGTCGTTGAGCCAGGGCACCGCCGCCCACAACTGGGTGCCCAGCAGGCTGCTCACCGACCTGCCGAGCAGCTCCCCGGCCGCCGCGTTCGCGAAGCCGACCCGCCCGTGCAGATCCAGCGAACACAGCCCGTACGGCAGCCGGGCCACCATCCGCGCCGCCTCCACCGTGCCCAGCGTCCCGGCCACGCTCGACGCGGGCCCGGTGGCGAGCAGATCGTGCTCCGCGCGCAACGGCTGCCGCTCCTCGACGGCCCGTTCCAGCCGCAGGGCGAGCCGGTCGCAGGCGGTGGTCAGCTGCTCGCGGTCCCGGTCCGAGAGGACCGGCGGATGCGAACCGGGCCAGGTCACGAAGACCGAGCCGTACACCGTGGAAGCCGTGGCCACGGGCACGGCCGCCAGCGCGAAGGGGTACGGCAGCACGACCGCGATGCGCGGATAGCGGCGCGCCATGTCCTCCTCGCCGCCGACCCAGATCAGCCGCCGCTCGCGCACCGCCTCGGCCACCGGGATCGGCGCGCTCAGCCCGACCCGCTCCCAGGGCGCCGCGAAGGCGCGGGGCAGCCCGGCCATGACCGCCATCTCCAGCACCGGTTCGTCGGGCGTCAGCAGATACACCGCACCCGAGTGCGCGTGGACGCCGTCCATCATCGCGGCCAGCGCGAGAGACAGCGTCGGCCGCCCGACCGGTGTCCGCCGGGACGCCTGCGCTTCGGACACGCCGACCACCTCCTCGCCCGGCCGTACGGTCCTGGTCCCAGTGATCAGGCTCCACCCTGGGAGCCCGACGCGCACGGCGAGCGACGGCCCCGGCGGAGGGGACCATCCGGACCCCTCATCTCCACGGAACGGTCACAGGGGCTGCGCAGCCGGCGCATAAGCGCTGTAATTGCGGACGTGGTCAGTGAGGGCACTGAGGGACGCGGAGCGCGAACGCTGCGTGCCGAACTTGCCCTCAAGACGCTCACGATCGATCTCGGCTCCCGCGAACGGCTGCGCCGCGTCCTCGAACAGGCCCTCGTCTTCGCCGGTACGAGCTTCGCCGGGGTGTACACACCCGGCGACGACACCGACTTCCTGTGCCTGGTCGAGTCGGTCGGGGTGCCGCGCACGCTGTACGGGCTGCGGGACGGCTATCCGGCGTCCGGCGGATCACCGGTCGCCGAGGTACGCAGGACCGGGCACGCGGTGTGGTTCGGCCCCGCGGAACTGGCCGCGGGCTGCGACGCGCGTCGGCTTCCGTCGGGGGAGTTCCATCTGGCGGCGCTGCCCGTGCGCGGCGACCGGGGCGGCGGCTGTCTGCTCGCGGTGAGCGAACGCCCGGACGGCTTCGGCGCCGAGGACCGCGCGTGCCTCGTGCTGATCGCCGAGGCGGTCGCGATCCCGGTACCGGCCGAGTCGGTGGCGGGCGAGGATGTGGCCGCGGGCGCGTTCGACCTGGCCATGGACACCGGGCGGGTCGAGGTCGGCGGCGATGTCCTGGATCTGTTCGGGCTCGGCCCCGGCGACTTCGACGGCAAGGTGGAGACCCTGCTGGGGCTGACCGTGCCGGAGGACCTGCCCTCACTGATGTCCGTCGTCGAGGCCGACCACATGGCCATCGGCGACCGGGAGTTGGAGTTCCGGGTGTTGCAGCCCTCGGGGACACCGAAGTGGCTGCGGCTGCGCGGCCGACTCCTGCCCGGGGGCGACGGCCGCCCCGCCCGCCTCGTCGGCACTGTCGGTGCCGCCTCCCAGCTGCGCTCCGGCGTCAACGACGTGGCCCGCGTCCAGCGCCTCGCCGCCGCGCTCGCCATGGCCGGCACGGTCCGTGACGTCAGCCAGGCCGTGGTCGCCGCCCTGCGCAAACCGCTGCGCGCCGACCGGATCGCCCTCGCCGAACTGGAGGGCGACCGGCTCGTCGTCACCGTCCTCGACCCGCCCGAACCGGAGGCCTGGCCCGAGCTGTGGCGCCTGGAGTGGCGCAGCGAATGGCCCGACGCACCCGTCCGCACGATGCCCACCCTCGCCGCCGCCCTGCGCGAGGGCCGCGCCGCGATCTGGCCCGCGGGCACCGACCTGGAACCGGCCCTCGCCGAGGTCGGACCGGGCGGCCTCGCCGTCCTGCCGCTGTCCGCCGGTGGCCGGGTGTCCGGTGCCTGCCTCATCGGCTGGGACGCCCCGCACGTCTTCGGCCCCGACGAACGCGCCCTGCTCACCGCCTCCGCCGGTCTCGCGGGACAGGCCCTGATGCGCGCCCACGCCTTCGACGCCGAGCACGAACTCGTCGGCATGCTCCAGCGCCAGCTGCTGCCGCGCCGCCTGCCCGACCTGCCCGGCGCGATCGCCGTCGCCCGCTATCTGCCGACCACCGCCGGGCTTGAGGTCGGCGGCGACTGGTACGACGTGATCCCGCTGCCCGACAACCACGTCGCCCTCGTCATCGGCGACGTCCAGGGCCACAACGCGGGCGCCGCCACCCTCATGAGCCAGATGCGCACCGCGCTGCGCGCCTACGCCGTCGAGGGACACCCGCCCGACGTGGTCGTCTCGCACGCCAACCGCCTCCTCATCGACCTGGAGACCGACCTCTTCGCCACCTGCTGCTACGTCGACGTCGACCTGGAGGAGGGCTTCGCCTGGTACGTGCGGGCCGGTCACCTCCCGCCTGTCCTGCGGCACCCGGACGGCAGTACCGAGATCCCGTCCGCGGACGGCGGACCACCGCTCGGTGTCGTCACGCAGGCCGACTTCCCGATGAGCCCGCTGCGGCTCCAGCCCGGCACGGTCATCGCCCTCACCACCGACGGCCTCGTGGAGTCCAAGGAGGCCGACATCGACGAGGGCCTCGACCGGCTCGCCCACGGCCTCGCCGTCTCCGACCCCGCCCACCTCGGCCTCGTCGCCGACGCCCTGCTGGGCAACGCCCGCCGCGAGGACGACGTAGCCCTGCTCCTCATGCGCTACGACGGCCTGGCCACCCGTCCTCGCCGGGAGAACTGGACGGTGTGGCGCGTCCCCGAGGCGGCCCGGCACGCCCGCCGCTTCACCAAGCGCACCCTGCGCACCTGGGGCGTCACCGAGGAGACCGACACCATCCTGCTCGTCGTCTCCGAGCTGGTCACCAACGCCCTGGTGCACACCGACGGACCGGTCCGTCTCGACCTCACCCTCGTCAACCGGCGGTTCCGCGTCGCCGTCGCGGACTCCTCGCCGCGCACGCCCGTCAAACCGACCAGCATCGGCTGGGAGGCCACCGGCGGCCGCGGCATCCTCCTCGTCGAGGCCATGTCGGCGGCCTGGGGCACGGTGCCGGTGAGCGGCGGCAAACAGGTGTGGGCCGAGGTCGCACTCGACCGGTAGGCGACCTGATCAACCGCCGCACGGGTGCCTGCGCGGACGTATGCGGATGTATATCGGCAGGTCGGTATGGTCGCGCGCTTTTGCCGTGATGGGGTGCCTGCTTGTGGCACACACCTTTGAAGAACTGGTCGAGAAGCACCGCGCGGCCCAAGCGGCACGCGCCCGGGTCCAGGAGATGCGGGACTCGCTGGGAGCCCCCGCCCACGAATCCTGGACCGAGACCGAGACCGACATCTACGAGACCGCCTGGCGGGCCTGGCGCGACCTCGCCCGTGACATGCAGGCCGCCGCCGACGAGTACGCGAGGGACGAGGGCCTCGACCGGGCCGAGGTCGAGGCGGACGTGGCACGGGCCGCGGCTGATTTGTCCGGTCCGTCGGCAGGCTAGACACCTCATAGCCTCTTCATTGTTGGCCGGTCGTAATAAACGAACATAGGGAGGAACGATGCACGTCCGAAGATGACGCTAAGGTGAAGCGATGAAGGCTCTCGTTCTCTCCGGCGGCACTGGATCCCGCCTGAGGCCGATCACACACACATCGGCAAAACAGCTCGTCCCGGTGGCCAACAAGGCCGTCCTTTTCTACGGGATCGAATCGCTCGCCGACGCGGGAATCACCGAGGTCGGCATCATCGTCGGTGACACCGCGGCGGAGATCGAGGAGGCGGTGGGTGACGGGTCGAAGTTCGGCCTCAAGATCACCTACATCCCGCAGGACCGTCCCCTCGGACTGGCCCACGCCGTACTGATCGCGCGCGAGTACCTCGGCGACGACGACTTCGTGATGTACCTCGGTGACAACTTCATCGTCGGCGGTATCACCGGTCTCGTCGAGGGCTTCCAGGCCAACAAGCCCGACGCGCAGATCCTCCTCACCCACGTGCCCGACCCGCGCTCCTTCGGCGTCGCCGAACTCAGCGAATCCGGCCAGGTCATCGGCCTGGAGGAGAAGCCCGAGCACCCCAAAAGCGACCTGGCTCTGGTCGGTGTCTACCTCTTCACGCCCGCGATCCACGACGCCGTACGCGCCATCAAGCCGTCCTGGCGCGGCGAGTTGGAGATCACCCACGCCATCCAGCAGCTGATCGACGACGGCGCCGATGTGCGCTCCTCGGTCATCCACGGCTACTGGAAGGACACGGGCAACGTCGTCGACATGCTCGAGGTCAACCGGACCGTCCTGGAGAGCATGGACCGCCGCATCGACGGCGAGGTGGACGACGTGTCCGAGACCATCGGCCGCGTGGTGATCGAAGAGGGCGCGCGCATCGAGCGCTCGCGCATCGTCGGACCCGTCATCATCGGGGCCGGAACCGTGGTGAGCGACTCCTACGTCGGTCCCTTCACCTCGGTCGCGGAGAACTGCCGGATCACGGACAGTGAGCTGGAGTTCTCCATAGTGCTGCAGGACTCGTCCATCGCCGGGGTGGGCCGGATCGAGTCCTCGCTCATCGGCAAGCACGTCGAAGTGACCCCCGCTCCGGGGGTACCCAGCGCCCACCGCCTCGTTCTCGGAGACCACAGCAAGGTGCAGATCCGTTCATGAATCTCCTCGTCACCGGCGCCGCCGGCTTCATCGGTTCCACGTACGTCCGCACGCTCCTCGCCTCGGACGCGCCTGACGCGCCCCGCATCACGGTGCTGGACAAGCTCACGTACGCCGGCACGCTCGACAACCTCGAAATAGGCCACCCGCGCCTCGAGTTCGTCCAGGGCGACATCTGCGACGCCGAACTGGTCGACAAGCTGATGGCCGAGGCGGACCAGGTCGTCCACTTCGCGGCCGAGTCCCACGTGGACCGCTCGATCAACGGCGCCGCCGACTTCGTCCGCACCAACGTGGTGGGCACCCAGGTGCTGCTGGACGCGGCCCTGCGCTACCGCACCCCGTTCGTGCACATCTCCACCGACGAGGTCTACGGCTCCATCGAGACCGGCTCCTGGCCCGAGACCCACCCGCTGGCGCCCAACTCGCCGTACTCCGCGTCGAAGGCGTCCTCGGACCTGCTCGCCCTGGCCTACCACCGCACCCACGGCCTGGACGTGCGCGTCACCCGCTGCTCGAACAACTACGGGCCGCACCAGTTCCCCGAGAAGGTCATCCCGCTGTTCGTCAGCAACCTCCTCGACGGCAAGAACGTCCCGCTCTACGGCGAGGGCCTCAACGTCCGCGACTGGCTGCACGTCGAGGACCACTGCCAGGGCATCGAGCTCGTGCGCACCAAGGGCCGCGCCGGCGAGGTCTACAACATCGGCGGCGGCACCGAGCTCAGCAACAAGGAGCTCACCGGCCTGCTGCTCGAAGCCTGTGGCGCCGACTGGGACCGGGTCGAGCGCGTCGAGGACCGCAAGGGCCACGACCTGCGCTACTCCGTCGACTGGTCCAAGATCCACGACGAGCTCGGCTACCAGCCGCAGCACGACTTCGCGAGCGGCCTCGCCGACACCGTCGCCTGGTACCGCGACAACCGCGCTTGGTGGGAGCCCCTCAAGGCACGGGTGGAGCGCGGCTGATGAAGTGGCTGGTCACCGGTGCCGGCGGGATGCTCGGCCACGATGTGCTGGAGGAACTCGCCCGCCGCGGTGAGCAGTTCGTCGGTCTCGACCGCGCCGCCCTGGACATCACCGACCCCGCGTCGGTGGACCGGGCGTTCGCGGAACACCACCCCGACGTGGTGGTGAACTGCGCGGCGTACACCGCCGTCGACGACGCCGAGACCGACGAGGAGCGGGCCCTTCGCATCAACGGCGAGGGGCCCCGGCTCCTCGCCCGCGCCTGCGCCGCCTCGGGCGCGCGCCTGGTGCACGTCTCCACCGACTACGTCTTCGACGGCGAGGCCCGCAGCACGCCGTACCCGGAGAATCACTCCACCGCCCCGCGCACCGCGTACGGCCGGACCAAACTCGCCGGGGAGCAGGCCGTGTTGGCCGAACTGCCCGGTGCGAGCGCGGTCGTACGCACGGCTTGGCTGTACGGAGCCTGTGGGGGTAACTTCGTCCGCACAATGATCGAGCTGGAGGCACGTCGCGACACTCTCGACGTCGTCGACGACCAGCACGGTCAACCGACCTGGACCGCCGACGTCGCCGTGCGGATCGCCGATCTCGGCGAGCGCATCGGCCAAGTCGAAGGCGCGCACGGGGTGTTCCACGCGACCAGCTCCGGCGAGACCAGCTGGCACGGTCTCGCACAGGAGGTGTTCCGGCTCATCGACGCAGACCCGGAGCGTGTCCGCCCCACCACGAGCGCGGCCTTCGTCCGTCCCGCGCCCCGCCCCGCCTACAGCGCCCTCGGGCACGAGCGGTGGCGGGAGATCGGTCTGGAACCGCCGAGGGACTGGCGGTCCGCCCTGCACGAAGCACTTCCTCACATCCGCAAGGAGATTTCTTCGTGAAACGCCATGAGTTCCTGCGGGGGCTCCACAAGTCAACCGCGAACCGCAACTACCTGGAGATCGGCGTCAACGACGGCCGCAGCCTGACGCTCTCCCGGGTGCCCAGCGTTGCGATCGATCCCGCGTTCAAGGTGGTCACGGAGATCCGCTGTGACGTCCACCTGGCCAAGGCGACCAGTGACGACTTCTTCGCCCGGGACAACCCGCTGGTGCACCTGCGCGGCGGTCGTCACCCGCTGCGTCAACTGGCCCGCAACCGGAGCCCGTTGGGCTGGTGGAAGACCACCACGCTGGACCTGTCGTTCATCGACGGCATGCACCTGTTCGAGTACGCGCTGCGCGACTTCATCAACGTGGAGAAGCACTCGGACTGGGCCAGCGTCATCGTCTTCGACGACATGCTGCCGCGCAGCATCGACGAGGCGGCCCGGGACCGGCACACCGACGCCTGGACCGGTGACGTCTACAAGCTGGTCGAGATCCTCGCCCGCTACCGTCCCGACCTGGTGACGGTCCTGGTCGACACGCAGCCCACCGGGCAGCTCGTCGTCTTCGGCGCGGACCCGAGCAGCACGGTCCTCCAGGACAAGTACGACGAGATCGTCGCCGAGTTCGAGGTCCCGGACCCGCAGAAGGTGCCCGAGGCGATCCTGGAGCGCACCACCGCGGTCAAGCCCGAGGCGCTGCTCGGCGCCGGTTTCTGGGGCCCCCTCGCCAAAGCGCGGGACCGCGGGACCAAGCGGTCCCGCGGTTGGGAGCCCCTGCGCCGCTCGGTGGAGCAGCTCAGCGTCAGTCGCTGAGCCGGCCACTCCGCAGTCGCTCGTAGTAGGCGGAGCAGTCCGCGTAGGACGGAAGAAGTCCTGACTGCTCCGCCTCTGCCAGTGTCGGAGCCTCCGCGTCCTTCTCCGACAGCACCGGCTCGAAGCCCTCGGGCCAGGCGATGCCCAGCGCCGGGTCGAGCGGGTTGATCCCGTGCTCACGGCCGGGGGAGTACCCCGTCGAGCACAGGTACACCACCGTCGCGTCGTCGGTCAGAGCCATGAACGCGTGACCGAGACCCTCCGCGAGGAACACGGCGTGCTTGGTCTCGTCGTCCAGCCGGACCGCCTCCCACTGACCGAACGTGGGAGAGCCGACGCGGATGTCCACGATCACGTCGAGGACCGCGCCGCGCACGCACTTGACGTACTTGGCCTGGCTCGGCGGCACGTCGGAGAAGTGCACTCCGCGCAGCACACCGCGCCGCGAGACCGAGCAGTTGGCCTGGGACAGAGCCAGGTCGTACCCGGTGGCCTCGCGGAACTCCTCGCCCCGGTACCACTCGTGGAAACTGCCCCGGTCGTCAGGGAAGACCTTGGGTTCCAGGACCCAGGCGCCTTCAATCCCCAGTGATCGCACGTTCTTCCGTCCTCCGACTTGCTCGGGTACTACTGCTTGCTCGGGTACCGCAACTCGCGCTCGGGTACCGCTACTTGCTCAGCGCGCGCTTCAGCTTGCGCGCCACCCGGCGGGCCAGCCCGGGCTTGGGCTTGGCGGCCACCGGCTTCGGCGCCGGCTTCGGCTGGGCGGGCTTGGGGGCGGCCTTCGGGACCGCCTCGACCCGGATGCCCCCGGCGTCACCGGTCAGCTGGACCGGCAGCGCCAGGAAACGCTGTCCGGTCGCGGCCGGGGTCAGGCACACCGAGGCGTTCCACGCCGCGTCCTTCAGCTCCGCGGCCGGCACCTCGGCGGCGAGCCGTGCGCCGGAGGACTCGGGGGAGACCACACCGGGCACGTCCAGCGTCGTACCGGACGACTTGTGCGTCAGTCGCAGCAGTACGTCGGTGGTGGCCGGGACGTAGAAGGGGAGCAGGACGCCGACGCGGGCGCCGGTGACCGTGAAGTCGTCGGGCTTGAGGTCGGCGAGGCCGAGGCGCTTGCTCGCCTTGTCGATGTCCAGCGAGAAGTTGCCGTGCGGCTCCGTGTAGTACGGGAGCATGACCTGGCCGGAGACGACACCGGCGTGCCCGGCGTTCTCGCCGTGCTGCGGGACCGGGCCGAGGCGGCACTCCTTGTTCCAGGAGCCGATCACGACGCGGACGTAGGTGTCCCAGAGGCCGCTGCCCAGCGGGGCGCCGACCGCGGCGGTGGCCGGGTCGATGGTGGCCGTGGCGTGCAGCACCAGGCGGACGCCGGCGCCGTCGGCGATCGTCTCGTGCGAGATCTCCACGGGCTGGAAGTGCGAGGCGGCGCTGGTGCGTTCGCGGACGACGAGGTCGGCCGTCGCCTTCTTGAAGTTGGCGGTGGCGTCGGCCGTGAGCATGGCCGTCGCCTCGGCGAGGGTCTTCGGCTCCGGGTGCTTGGGAGCGGGGGCGCCCTTGGCCTCGAAGACGGCCGGGTTGCCGTCGATGACGAACTCGGCCTGGTAGTGGACGAGCAGCTTGCCGTCGCGCCACTCGATCTCGCCGGGGACCGCGGTCGGCTTGAGGGAGGCCTCCCACTCGGCGAGCTCGACGAGGTCGTCGTAGCGGTCGGCGGCGGCGAGGGCGGCGACGACCCGCAGCCGCGGGCCGAGACCGGCCGCGACGCCGGGGCCGAAGCGCTCGATCATGACACCGCGGATCTCCTTGAGGAGTTCACGGCGGTAGTCGTCCGGGACCTTGAGCAGCCGGCCGCCGCCGAGGCGCTCCATCATCTCCACGCGCAGCCAGCGGCGGAAGATCTTGTCGCGGGCGGCACCCGGCTCGGTGTACTTCTCGACGACGTCGAGGGCCTCGCGCAGGTTCTTGAAGTAGCCGACGGGGTCGAAGCGTTGGAAGCCGGCGTTCGCGGCGTCCTCGCGCTTGATGTGGTAGTAGCAGACGTAGTCGCTGAGCACGGCGACGTTGTCCGCGGCGAGGTAGGCCTCCGTCACGAAGACGTGGTCCTCCAGGCGCCGACGCCCTTCCGGGAACCGCAGGTTGATGCGGTCGAGGAACGCGCGGCGGAGCATCTTGTGCGGGGTGAGGCTGTCCATCAGCGGCGCGGTCTCGACCGACGCGTGCGGATAGTTCTTGCGGAACAGCTCCACGGGTACGGCGCGGCCCTTGCCGGCCATCTTGCCGACGATGACGTCGGCGCCGTTGGCCACGCCGTACTCGTACATCCGCTCCAGGGCCTCGTCACCGAGGTAGTCGTCGTTGTCGACGAACATGACGAACTCGCCCTTGGCGGCGGCGATTCCGACATTGCGGGGCTTGCCCGACCAGCCCGACGCCTCCTGGTGGATCACGTGCATGTGGGGGTGCTCGGCGGCGATCTCGTCGAGCCGCGCGGGGGTGCCGTCCGTCGAGCCGTCGTCGACGAAGATCGTCTCGTACTCGTCGTTAGGCAGCGACTGCCTGAGGAGAGAGGAGATGCAATCCTCGATATAAGGCCCTGGGTTGTACACAGGGACGACGACACTGACCTTGACCGACATCCGGCTTCTAGCCCCCTTGTTTGCGCCGCCCGTCCCCTGTTGTGGAACGGCGCGGTGGGCTGATGCTAACCCGGTCCGTCTCGATGCCGCCCATTGGGCTGGTGTTGGGCAATGGTTTACCTGACGTGGTCGGAGGTCACCTCGCGTCGCGGGTCTTGGCCAAAAGTTCCAGGATGTCGGCGGTGGTGCCCGTTTCGCCCAGCCGCGGGAAGATCCGCTCGATGCTGTGGGTGTGCGAGACGGCGTCCAGGTCGCTCATCGCGTCCGTGGCCAGGGTCACGTGATAGCCGTGCTCGTGGGCGGCGCGCGCGGTGGACTCGACGCCGATGCTGGTGGCGATGCCGGTCAGCACGATCTGCGTGATCCCGCGACGGCGCAGCTGTACGTCGAGGTCGGTGCCGTGGAAGGCACCCCAGTTCCGCTTGGTCACCTGGATGTCTCCGGGGTGCCCGGCCAGCTCGTCGACGATGACGTCCCAGCCCTCGGGGCGGGCCCCGACACCGGGCCGCTGCTGCTCGTTGCGGCCGGGCACCGCGTCCGCGCCGTCGGCGGCGAAGCTGACCCGGACCAGCACCACGGGAAGGTCGGCGGCCCGGAAGGCGTCGGCGAGTTCGACGGTACGGGCGACGACCTCGGGCCCGCTGTACGGCTGGGTCGGGGCGCCGACGATGCCGCCCTGGAGGTCGATCACGACGAGAGCGGTGCGGGGGTCGAGGGTGGTGAGTGCCATGGGAGAAGGCCTTTCAGGCGATCAGGAGACAGGAGATACGGGGGTCAGACGGTCTTGGGGGTGAGGGTGCGCAGGGAACGGTCGGGCAGGGTGATCGCCAGGAGCAGCGCCGACCCGATGCCCATGAACAGGGCGAGGCCGTGCAGTCCCGGGGTGTCGGCGCGGTGCGGGAAGAAGGCCGCGGTGGCCGCCGACGCGGCCAGCGCGCCGAGGTACATGAAGGTGCGCAGCAGTCCGGCGGCCGACGCGATGCGCGCGGGCTCGGCCTGCCGGTACAGGGCGTTCTGCCCGGCGAGACCGAGTAGGCCCTGCGGGATGCCCAGCACGGCACCGACGGCGAGCAGCGCCCAGACCGGACTGTCGGAGTTGACGAGGAACAACCCCGCACAGCCCGCGATCTGGACGACACTGCCGACGAGCAGCTTGGCGCGGACCGCCTCACGGCGCCCGGTGAGGGTGGAGACACCGAGGGCGGTGACCGACAGGGGCAGCAGCACGAGCCCGGCGGCGGAGGCGTGCAGCCCGCGCCCCTCCTCCAGCCACTGCGTAAAGCCGTAGAGGAAGGCGTACGAAGTGGTGTAGCCGAGGAACTGGCGTATGTACGTGGTCACCAGAGGCACATTGCCGCCGAGGACGCGCAGGTCCACGAAGGGTTCCGGGACGCGGAGTTCGCGTTTCGCGAAGGCGACGGCCGCTGCGGCGCTGAGGAGCGGGAGGTACCACTCGGAGAGCTTGGGGGCGGTCAGGAACATCATCAGCGAGACCAGCATGACGGCGAACAGCAGCATGCCGGCCGGGTCGACATCGCGCCGGGTGCCGGCCGTGTCCTTGTCCTTGCTCGTCCTCGGCAGTCGCAGTGCGCCGAGGACGAGACAGGCCACGGACAGCGGCACGTTGACGGTGAAGATCGCGCGCCAGCCGCCGACGCCGATGAGGAAGCCGCCGAGCGTGGGACCGATCACCGACACCGTCTGGGCGGAGACGGCCAGTGCGGTGAGGACACCGGCCGGGCTGTCCTCGCCGGTGCGTTCGGCCTCGCTGCGGGTCAGCTGCATGGCGGCCGGATACGCGGCCGAGGTGCCGAACCCGAGCAGGACCCGGGCGGCGATCAGCACGCCGAGCGACGGCGCGAGGGCGCCCATGACTCCGGCGATGCCGACCAGGGCCGTACCGATGAGATAGAGACGCCGGGGCCCGTACATGTCGACGAGCCGTCCGATGACCGGCTGCCCCACGGCCGTGGCGAGATACAGCGCCGAGACCAGCCAGACCGTCTCCGAGGGCGGGGCCCCGAAAGCGATGCCGATCGGCACCAGGGCCACGGCGATCATCGAGGAGTTGATCGGGTTGAGAACGGAGCCGAGGACCATCGGCGCGATCAGGCGCCGGTCGAAGCCCGTGGGGGCGGGGCGCGTGGCCCGTAGCGCCTGGGTGGGCTTCGCTATCACTGCTCGGACAGCCGTTCCAGCAACGTCAGCGCGTCGAGGATCGTCCGCCGTTCCGTCTCGGTGTACCGGTCCTCGAAGGCGCGCGCGAGCCACTCCTCGCGGACCTGCCGGTTGTCCTCGATCCGCGCGCGTCCGGCCTCGGTGAGCGTGACGAGTTGTCTACGGCCGTCCTCGGGATCGGGGCTGCGCCGGATCAGCCCGTGCTGGTCGAGGGCGGCGAGGGTGGCGGCCATCGACTGCGGCCTGACCCCTTCGGCGGACGCCAGGGCGCTGGCCGTGGCCGCGCCGTGCTTGCCGACTAGCGTGAGCGCCGACTCCTGCGACGGGGTCAGGTCCTCGTCCGCCGCGACCTCACGCAGTCTGCGCCGCAGCCGGCTGAACACCACCCGCAGGTCGCGCGCGGAACGGGCCGCCGAGTCGGAGATGCCCGCGGGCGCGCCGGTGAGCTGGTGATCCATACCGCCACCGTAGGACTCTCAGGTTCACCTGTCCAGTTGAAACTGAACAGGTGAACCTGAAGATCTGCGCCCCCTAGGCTGAGGCCGTGCGACTGCTGCTGATGTCCGACACCCACCTCCCCAAGCGCGCCAAGGAACTCCCCGCGCCGCTCCTCGCCGAACTCCCGCGCGCCGACGTCGTGTTCCACGCCGGCGACTGGGTCGACGCCGCCACCCTCGACCTGTTGGAGAGCCGCAGCCGTCGGCTCGTCGGCGTCCACGGCAACAACGACGGGCCCGAACTGCGCGCCAGGCTCCCCGAGTCGGCGTACGCCGAACTGGGCGGCCTGCGCTTCGGTGCCGTCCACGAGACGGGCCCCGCCCAGGGCCGCGAGGCGCGCTGCGCGGCCCGTTACCCGGACCTGGACGTGCTGGTCTTCGGGCACAGCCACATCCCCTGGGATACGACGGCTGCCGGCGGCCTGCGCCTGCTGAACCCGGGCTCCCCGACCGACCGGCGCCGCCAGCCGCACTGCACGTACATGACGGCGACGGTCATGGACGGCACGCTGACGGACCTCGTACTGCACCAACTGCCGCCGAGGTGACGGAACTTGTGCCGCACCGGCTGCCGCCGAGGTGACGGATTTCGAGCCGGACGCGCTGTCGCCACGGTGACGCGCCGATCATCCCGACGGCGCCCGATGGATCGCCCCCGCCGCCCCCGTGAGCGGAGCCCCCGTGCCGCCCCACCGCAGCGCCACGATCTCGGCTGCCACGGACACGGCCACCTCCTCCGGCGTACGCGCCCCGAGGTCGAGGCCGACCGGCGAACGCAGGCGGGCCAACTCGCCCTCCTCCAGGCCTGATTCGAGCAGGTGCCGCGTACGCTCGTCGTGCGTACGGCGGCTGCCCATCGCCCCGATGTACGCGGCCGGGCGGCGCAGCGCCTCCTCCAGGAGCGGTACGTCGAACTTCGGGTCGTGGGTCAGGACGCAGATCACCGTGCGCTCGTCGGTGTGCGTGCCGTGCAGATAGCGGTGCGGCCAGTCCACGACCACCTCCACGCCCGCCGGAAAGCGCTTCGGCGTCGCGAACACCGGGCGGGCGTCGCACACGGTGACCCGGTAGCCGAGGAAGTCGCCGATGCGGGCGACCGCTGCCGCGTAGTCGATCGCGCCGAAGACCAGCATCCGGGGCGGCGGTGCGAAGGAGTGCAGGAACACGCTGACGGAGTCCTCGCGCCGCTCACCGCGCGGGCCGTAGTGCCGCAACCCCGTTGCCCCGAGGGCGAGTTCACCGCGGGCGTCGGCGGTGACCGCGACGTCGAGGCCGGTCGAGCCGAGGGTGCCGTCCACCCTGTCGGGCCACACGGCGAGCGTGGATCCGCGCGGTGCCGGACCGTCGATCACCGTCGCCACCGTCACCGGCTCACCCGTGGCGACCGATCGCGCGACCGCCCCGAACGTGGGATCGGCCTCGGGTGTGACGGGTCGTACCAGCACGGTGATCTCGCCGCCGCAGGTGAGGCCGACCGCGAAGGCGTCCTCGTCGCTGTACCCGAAGGTCGCAAGACGCGCCTCACCGCCCGCCACAACCTCCCGCGCCAGCTCGAAGACCGCCCCCTCCACACAGCCGCCGGACACACTGCCCACGACCTCGTCGCCTGGGCCCACGGCCATCGCCGCGCCGGGATCGCGCGGCGCGCTGCGGCTGACCGCGACCACCGTGGCCAGGCCGAACGGGGCGCGCGCGGCGTACCAACCGCTCAGCACCGGGAGAAGGTCACGCATGATCGGCTCCTGTCACCACCGCCCACCGCCGGACGCCGCAAGCCTTGCATCCAGGCCCTGGCCTGCATCGGAGCGCCACGCGCCCATCTCCCGAACCCGCGGCCGGGGCGTAAATCCGTTGCCGCAGCCCCGCCGAGCCTGCTGCACTACCGGAGACGAGTCAACGACGACCGAGGAGTACTGAGATGCGCGCACCGTTCATGTCCACCCAGGAAGGAACGCCCCCCTCACCAAAGGACATGACACCAGGTGCACTTGCTCAACCTCGGGATTCTCGCGCACGTAGACGCAGGTAAGACCAGCCTGACCGAGCGCCTCCTGCACTCGGCCGGCGTGATCGACGAGATCGGCAGCGTCGACGACGGGAACACCCGCACCGACACCCTCGCGCTGGAGCGGCAGCGCGGCATCACCATCAAGTCCGCCGTCGTCTCGTTCCCGGTCGACGACGTCATCGTCAACCTCATCGACACCCCCGGCCACCCGGACTTCATCGCCGAGGTGGAGCGCGTGCTCGGCGTGCTAGACGGCGCGGTACTTGTCGTCTCCGCCGTCGAGGGTGTCCAGCCGCAGACCCGCATCCTGATGCGCACACTCCAGCGGCTGCGCATCCCGACGCTCCTCTTCGTCAACAAGATCGACCGCCGCGGAGCCCGCTACGACGACCTCCTGACGGCGCTCTCCGAACGGCTCAGAGCGGCCGTAGTGCCCATGGGCTCGGTCGAAGGAATCGGGACCCGCGCGGCCGGTTTCCGGCCGGGACTCGGCCCGGGCACACCCGCCGTCCTCGCCGAACACGACGACGAACTCCTCACCGCGTACGTCGAGAACACCGTGTCCTACGACCTCCTGCGCACCGCCCTCGCCGACCAGACCCGGCAAGCCCTCGTGCACCCGGTCTACTTCGGCTCCGCCATCACGGGCGCCGGTGTCGATGCGCTGATCACCGGCATCAAGGAACTGCTCCCCGCCGCCGAGGGCGACGCCCAAGGCCCGCTCTCCGGCACGGTGTTCAAGGTCGAGCGCGGCCTCGCGGGGGAGAAGGTCGCCTACGCGCGGATGTTCTCCGGCACCCTCCGCACCCGCGACCGGATCACCTTCGGCGACGCGGGGGAGGAGGGCAAGGTCACCTCGGTCAGCGTCTTCGACCACGGCACGGACATCGGCTCCGACTCCGTGCCGGCGGGCCGGATCGGCAGGCTGTGGGGACTCGGCGAGATCAGGATCGGAGACTCAATTGGCGTACCCAGGAAGGCGGTTGAACACTTCTTCGCGCCGCCGACCCTCGAAACCGTCGTCGTCCCTGGCCCGGACGCCGACCGGCGCGCGCTGCACCTCGCACTCACCCAACTCGCCGAACAGGACCCGTTGATCGGCCTGCGCCACGACGAGGTGCGCCAGGAAACGGCCGTCTCCCTCTACGGGGAGGTCCAGAAGGAGGTCATCCAGGCCACGCTCGCCGACGAGTTCGGGGTGCGTGTCACCTTCCGTGAGACGACCCCGCTCTGCATCGAGCGACCGGTCGGCACGGGTGCGGCGGCCGAGTTCAACAAGAAGGACGCGAACCCGTTCCTCGCCACGGTCGGCCTGCGCGTCGAACCGGGCCCGGTCGGGTCGGGAGTGAGTTTCGGTCTGGAGGTGGAGCTGGGCGCGATGCCGTACGCCTTCTTCAAGGCCGTCGAGGACACGGTGCGCGAGACGCTCGGCCAAGGGCTGCACGGCTGGCGGCTCACCGACTGCGTGGTCACGATGACGCACTCCGGCTACTCACCCCGGCAGAGCCACGCCCACCAGGGCTTCGACAAGAGCATGTCGAGCACCGGCGCCGACTTCCGCGGGCTGACCCCGCTCGTCCTCGTCGAGGCGCTGCGGCGGGCGGGGAGCCAGGTGTACGAGCCGATGCACCGGTTCCGTGTCGAGGCGCCGACCGACACGCTCGGCGCCCTGCTGCCGGTGCTGGCCGCGCTGCGTGCCGTACCGCGGACCACTGAGACGCAGGGGTCGCTCTGTGTGTTGGAAGGGGCGGTGCCGGCGGCTCAAGTACACGGGTTGGAGCGGCAGTTGCCGGGGCTGACGCGTGGGGAGGGGGAGTGGGAGAGCGCCTTCGACCACTACGCGCCCGTCGCGCACGGGATCGTTCCGGAACGGGCACGCACCGACCACAACCCGTTGACCAGGAAGGAGTATCTGTTGAACGTGACCCGTCGGGTGGCCTGAAATGTGTCAACAGGGCTTGTGGCACGCAGACTTACTCGTGAGTCAGAAGTGTTGACAGTGTCCGGAAATCACCGGACTGTAGTGGACATGACGAATATCCGGGCGCGTTTGATCGTTGTCCTGGTTGTCCTCTGCGGATTCCTGTCGGTGCTGGGCGCTGGGCCAGCAACCGCCGCCACCCCAACCGACTCCCTCTGGTTCGACGGCTCGGCGCTGACTGTCCAGAACGGCAGCTTCGTGGACAGCTACGGCCGCCAGGTCGTGCTGCGCGGCTACAACGTCTCCGGTGAGACCAAACTGGCGGAGAACGACGGTCTTCCCTTCGCCTCGGTCGCCGACGCGAAGAAGTCCGCCACCGCGCTGCGCGCCCTCGGCGGCGGCAACGCGGTCCGCTTCCTGCTCTCCTGGGCCTACGCCGAGCCCGTCCGAGGTCAGGTCGACACCACGTACCTGGCCGCCGCCACCGCGCAGATGCAGGCGTTCCTCGACGCCGGCATCCGCGTCTACCCCGACTTCCACCAGGACCTCTACTCCAAGTACCTCTTCAACAGCGGCAGTTGGTACACCGGCGACGGCGCCCCCAAGTGGGCGGTGGCGCTGGGGAGTTACCCGCAGGAGTCCTGCGGCATCTGCCTCTTCTGGGGTCAGAACATCACCCAGAACTCGGCCGTGACCAAGGCGCAGTACGACTTCTGGCACAACAACTACGGCGTCCAGGATTCGTTCCTCGTCACCGCGCAGTCGACGATGACGTACATCCAACAGCACCTCACCACCGAGGAGTTCGCGGGCGTCGTCGGCTTCGACCCGTACAACGAGCCCTTCGCGGGGACCTACGACTCGGGCCAGACCAGCCGCACTTGGGAGCAGAACCTGCTCTGGCCGTTCTACGTGAAGTTCCGGGCCCGGATGGACGCGGCCGGTTGGAGCGCCAAGCCCGCCCTCGTCGAGCCGAACCTCTTCTGGAACTCCAACATCTCCAGCCAGGTGCAGGTGGGCGGACTCCTCGACGCGGGCACACTCGGGTCGCGCTATGTCTTCAACACCCACTTCTACGACCAGAAGGCGATCTCCGGCATCCTGATGTGGGGCAACGCGGCCGACGGTCAGTACTCGACCGACTTCGGCACGGTCCGGGACCGGGCCACCGCGGCCGGCACCGCCGCCATCGTCAGCGAGTTCGGGCATCCGCTGTCCGGATCGGTCTCCGGCAAGGCGCCGACCGTGCTCAAGGCGATGTACCAGGCCCTCGACTCCCGCCTGCCGGGGGCGAGTTGGTGGTCCAACCCGGCCGGCTCCGGCCCGGTCCTGTCCGGTACGCAGTGGCAGTGGGACATCTACAACGGCCGCCACAGCGAGCTGATGAACGACAACCCCGACAAGGTGCTCACCTCCGGCGACGCCTGGAACGACGAGGACCTCTCGGCCGTCAACATGACCGACTCCGGCACGGTGACACTCCGTCAGGACGCCCGGCTGCTCGACCGGATCTACCCGAGCGCGACCGCCGGCACCACGGTCGCCTTCACCTACGAGGACCGCTCCCGCGACGGCTCCACGACCCTGACCTGGAACCCGGTCCCCAGCACCCTCCCGAACGTGTCCTCGCTCGTCGGCTCCGGCCAGTACGGCCTGCTGATGTGGCGCTCCAACAGCTCCACCGCACCGACCGAACTCCACCTCCCGGCGTCCTTCCCGGCCGCGTCCACGACCGTGGTCTCCGACCTGGGAGCGATCTCGGGCGTACCGGCCTACACGTCGTCGACCGCGATCGGCTACGCCAACGAGCCCGGCGGCACCGGCAGCCACCGCCTCCTGCTCTCGGCCACCGGCTCGGGAACCCTGCACTACGCCCTGATCACCAACGGCGCGTCGAGCCCCTCCTCGACGCTGCTGAGCGCGGCCAAGTCCGAACTGGCCACGTGGGCGGCAGCGCACAGCTGAGCATCACAGGGGCGCCGGTCTTCCTGAAGACCGGCGCCCTTCGTGTTTATGTGAAGACATTCGTACACATGCAAATTCGGAGTGAACTTGAAGGAAAGTGTGGGAGGAGTGCCCTTTTCCGGAAGACCACGGACACGACAAGATTGCCAGGTGGTCAACGAGACAGAGGTGTGACAGTGGTGGGCAGGCTCAAGACGCCGACCGGTCGTTACGGCGGCAAGTCCGCCGAACAGCGACAGGCCGAGCGGCGCGGACGCTTCCTGGACGCCGCGCTCCAGTTGTTCGGCGACACCCCCGGCTACCGCGCCACCACCGTCGCCGCGCTCAGCGAGGCCGCGGGACTGTCCACCCGGCAGTTCTACGAGGAGTTCCGCAGCCTGGAGGACGTCCTGGCCGCCCTCCACCTCCAGGTCAACGACTGGGCCGAGGAAGCCGTGCTGGTGGCGCTGAAATCGGCGGAGGGCCTGTCGCTCGCAGACCGGTCCACCGCGATCTTCCAGGCCTACGCCGCGAACGTCACCGTCGATCCGCGCCGCATCCGCATCACCTTCGTCGAGATCATCGGCGTCAGCGCCCGGCTGGAGGAACAGCGGCTGGCCCGCCGCGCCCGCTGGATCAACCTCATCTGCGCCGAGGCCAGGGCCGCCGCCCAGCGCGGGGAGGCGGCGCGCCGCGACTACCGGATCGCCGCGGCGGCCTTCATAGGCAGCGTCAACGGTCTGCTCCACGACTGGAGCGCGGGCTGGGTGGACGCGACGCTGGACGAGGTCGTGGAGGAACTGGTCCGACAGCTCCTCGGGATCATGCAGCCGCCTGGCTGGAAGCGCTAGAGCGAGTCGTCCGTGGCATGCTCGTCCAGGCGGCGAGCGAGCGCACGTACGAGATCGCGCAGGGCGGCGGGGCGTTCGATGACGAACGGGCGGTCGAGGGCGGCGAGCACCGGCGGGAGCCACTCCAGCCGCTCGGCCCGGATCCGGACGCGGACCCATCCGGCGCCTTCGCCGTCAGTTCCTGAATCGTCGGTCGGGACCGTGGACAGCGTCGCGATCTCGGCCGGGAGCTGCGTGCGGATGTGCCGCACACTGCCCTGGACGCGCAGCGACACATCGTGGGTCCAGGGTGTGCGCGCGAGGCTGTCCAGCACCGTGGCCGCCGGGTCGAACTCGGCCGGGACGGCGAACGAGCCCGGCCGCACGTCCATGGTGGTGATCCGGTCGAGTCGGAAGGTGCGCACCTCGCCGTCGGCGGGGTCCGCGCCGGTCAGATACCAGCGTCCGGCATGCGCCACGAGGCCGTACGGCAGGACGGTGCGGTCGCTGACGCGGCCCTTCCGGTCGGTGTAGCCGATCGCCACGGGCCGTCGGTGCAGCGCGGCCTCGGCGAGTTCGAGCAGCACCCCCGTCTCCGGGGCGGTGGAGGCGGCGGTATGGGGTCGCGCGGTGAAGTCGGCCGTGTCCAACAGGGCGTCCAGGCGTCGGCGCAGGGCGGCGGGCAGGACCCGCAGCAGTTTCGCCGTGGCGCTCTCACCGGCCGCGGCGGACGTGGTGACCAGCCCGGCCCTTCGCCCGGCCAGCAACCCGAGCAGCACGGCCAGGGCCTCCTCGTCCGTGAGCATCAGCGGGGGCATCCGATAGCCGGGGGCGAGCCGGTAGCCGCCGTAGCGACCACGGACCGAGTCGACCGGTACGCCCAGTTCCAGCAGGTGGCCGACGTAACGGCGGACCGTGCGTTCGTCGACGTCCAGTCGGGCGGCCAGGTCGGGGACGGTACGGAGGCCGCCGCCCTGGAGGATCTCCAGCAGGGCGAGCACGCGGGCGGTCGATGTGGTCACGCCGAAAGTCTGCCTCGGATACCGGGCGGAAGCTGTCCGGTATCGGTCCTAGCGTGGGAGACGCCTCTGCATCCGGCACCCCTTACGACCTCTGACAGGAAGCCGCCATGAACTTCGTCTCGATCCGAGTCATCACCGACGACGTCGCCCGTCTCGTCGGCTTCTACGAACAGGTCACCGGCGTGACGGCCACCTGGTCGACCCCCGACTTCGCCGAACTCGCCACGCCTGCTTGCACGTTGGCGATCGCGAGCACTCGTACGGTGGCCCTGTTCGGTACCGACTCGGCGCGACCTGCCGCCAACCGATCGGTGATCACCGAGTTCCGTGTCGCCGACGTCGATGCCGAGTTCGAGCGCCTGGCACCCCTCGACTGCGAGATCGTCCAGAAGCCGACGACGATGCCCTGGGGCAACCGCTCCCTCCTCTTCCGGGACCCCGACGGCAACCTGATCAACTTCTTCACGCCGGTCACTCCTGAGGCTGTGCGACGGCAGGACCACTGATGCGTGGATTCCAACTGCCCCTCGTGTCACAGCCGTTGACTTCGTCCTCCAGTGGCTCTACTTTCAGCGCGCCGTTTCGTTCGGCTAATCGATCCTGGTTCGAAATATCGGCAAAGGAGCCGCATGTTCCGCACCCCCTTCCTGCGCGCCCTCGCGATGGCCGCAGCGGCAGTCACCCTGCTTCTCTTCACCAGACCAGCGCCCGCGGACCCACTTCAGTCGGCCCCGGTCGCCTCGACGACCCGTCAGATGGCCGTGCCCACCGCCCCGATGGGCTGGGCCTCCTGGAACAGCTTCGCCGCGAAGATCGACTACAGCGTCATCAAGGCGCAGGTCGACGCGTTCGTCGCCGCGGGCCTCCCGGCGGCCGGCTACAAGTACATCAACATCGACGAGGGCTGGTGGCAGGGCACCCGCGACAGCGCGGGCAACATCACCGTCGACACCAGCGAGTGGCCCGGCGGGATGAGCGCCATCGCCGACTACATCCACAGCAAGGGCCTCAAGGCCGGCATCTACACGGACGCCGGTGCGAACGGCTGCGGCTACTACTACCCGACGGGCCGCCCCGCCGCCGCGAACACCGGCAGCGAGGGCCACTACGACCAGGACATGCTGCAGTTCTCCCAGTGGGGCTTCGACTTCGTGAAGGTCGACTGGTGCGGTGGTGACGCCGAGGGCCTCGACGCGGCGACGGCGTACAAGGCGCTCAGCGCCTCGGTCACCAAGGCCACCGCCAGTACGGGACGCGCGCTGGCTCTCTCGATCTGCAACTGGGGCTACCAGAACCCCTGGAACTGGGCGCCGGGCCTGGCCCCCATGTACCGCACGAGCACGGACATCATCTACTACGGCAACTCGCCGTCGACGACGAACATGCTGTCCAACTTCGACCAGGGCCTGCACCCGGCCGCCCAGCACACGGGCTACTACAACGACCCCGACATGCTGATGGTCGGCATGACCGGCCTCACCGCCGCCCAGAACCGCACCCACATGGCCCTCTGGGCGATCTCCGGCGCACCCCTCCTCGCCGGGAACGACCTGACGACCCTCACCACCGAGACCACCGGCATCCTCACCAACCCCGAGGTCGTCGCGGTCGACCAGGACGCACGCGGCCTCCAGGGCGTGAAGGTGGCCGAGGACACGACCGGACTCCAGGTCTACGGCAAGGTCCTCTCGGGCCTCGGCAACCGCGCGGTCACCCTCCTCAACCGCACCTCCGCCGCGCAGAACATCACCGTCCGCTGGTCGGACCTCGGCCTGACCACCGCGTCCGCGACCGTCCGCGACCTGTGGTCCCGCGCCAACATCGGTTCCTACGGCACGAGTTACACGGCCAGCGTCCCGGCCGGCGGCTCGGTGTTCCTGAAGATCAGCGGCGGTACCGAGGCGGCGAGCACCAACTACACGGCCACCTCCACCGGCAAGTACACCGCCGTCAGCGCGGCCGGCACCGGCCTGAACGTCGTCGACGTCACCTACACCAACACCGGCTCCAGCGCCGTCACCGGCATCCTCTCGGTCAACGGCCAGACCGCGACGACGGTGTCCTTCCCGCCGACGGGCTCCAGCGCGGGGACGATCTCGGTGCAGGCCAACCTGTCCAAGGGGTCAGCCAACTCCCTCACGCTGACCGGCAGTTCACTGCCGACCCTGGGCACGATCAACGTCCAGCCGATCCCGGGCACGAACGGTTCCCTGGTCGTCGGCACCGGGTCCGGCCGCTGCGCCGACGTCTACAACAACACCATCACCAACGGCACACAGGCCGAGATCTGGGACTGCAACGGCGGCCAGAACCAGGCCTGGACGTACACCTCACGCAAGGAACTCGTGGTCTACGGCAACAAGTGCCTGGACGCCTACAACAACGGCACCACCAACGGCACGAAGGTCGTCATCTGGGACTGCAACGGCCAGAACAACCAGAAGTGGACCGCCAACTCCAACGGCACCCTCACCAACGTCAACGCGGGCCTGTGCCTGGACGCGTCCGGCGCCGCCACGGCCAACGGGACCCTGCTGATCCTGTACACCTGCGGCACGGCGAACAACCAGAAGTGGACGCTGACGTAGCCGTACCGGCCGCTGCGCAGCACATCGTCCCGCCGGTCGTCAGGGCCGGCGGGACACGCGTCCCTAGGCGAGCGCGAGGGCGACCAGCCCCGTCGCCGCGAGCAGCGCACACCCCAACAGGCAGGCGGCGAGGAGGCGTTGGCGCAGGCGCCGGTACGTCTCCTCGTACTCGTCCCGCAACTGCCTGCCCCGCTCAGCCGTGCGCTCCCAGGAGGCACGGGTGAGGGTGAGGTACTCCGCCTCGAAGTGCCGTTCCACTTCGGCTTGTTGACCGTCGGTGAGCCAGTCGAGCCGGGCGGTGAAGCGGACGGCGGCCGTACGACCCTCCGTGCGGGCGGCCGCGATCAGCAGGTGCCCCTCGATCTCGTTGAGGAACGTCCGCCGGTCCAGGGGGAGTTCGTCCATGGCGGTCACCGGGGCGTCAACTCCCGTTCCAGGGCCGGGATCTCGGAGTGGTGGAGGTCGAACGCCGGGGATTCGCTGCGGATGCGGGGCAGAGTGAGGAAGTTGTGCCGTGGGGGCGGGCACGAGGTCGCCCACTCCAGTGAACGGCCGTAGCCCCACGGGTCGTCGACCTCGACCTTCTTGCCGTACTTCGCCGTCTTCCACACGTTGTAGAGGAACGGCAGGATCGACAGGCCGAGCAGGAAGGAGCTGATCGTCGACACCGTGTTGAGTGTCGTCAGGCCCTCCACGGCCAGGTAGTCGGGGATCCGGCGCTGCATCCCGTTCACGCCCAGCCAGTGCTGGACGAGGAAGGTGCCGTGGAAGCCGATGAACAGCGTCCAGAAGGTGATCTTGCCGAGGCGCTCGTCGAGCATCTTGCCGGTCATCTTCGGCCACCAGAAGTGGAAGCCGGAGAACATCGCGAACACGACCGTGCCGAAGACCACGTAGTGGAAGTGGGCGACGACGAAGTACGAGTCCGAGGTCGAGAAGTCGAGGGGCGGGGACGCGAGCATCACGCCGGTCAGGCCGCCGAACACGAAGGTGATGAGGAAGCCGGTGGCCCAGAGCATCGGGGTCTCGAAACTCAAGGACCCCTTCCACATCGTTCCGATCCAGTTGAAGAACTTCACGCCTGTCGGTACGGCGATGAGGAACGTCATGAAGGAGAAGAACGGGAGGAGGACTCCGCCGGTGACGTACATGTGGTGGGCCCACACGGTCACGGAGAGGCCGGCGATGGAGATGGTGGCCGCGACCAGTCCCATGTAGCCGAACATCGGCTTGCGGGAGAAGACCGGGATGACCTCGGAGATGATGCCGAAGAACGGCAGCGCGATGATGTACACCTCTGGATGGCCGAAGAACCAGAAGAGGTGTTGCCACAGCAGCGCACCGCCGTTTGCGGCGTCGAAGACATGTGCCCCGAATTTCCGATCCGCCTCCAGCGCGAAGAGCGCGGCGGCGAGGACCGGGAAGGCCAGCAGAACGAGGACGGCGGTCAGCAGCACGTTCCACACGAAGATCGGCATGCGGAACATCGTCATGCCCGGTGCGCGCATGCAGATGATCGTGGTGATGAAGTTGACCGCGCCGAGGATCGTGCCGAAGCCGGAGAAGGCCAGACCCATGATCCACATGTCGGCGCCGATACCCGGCGAGCGGACCGCGTCCGACAGCGGGCTGTAGGCGAACCAGCCGAAGTCGGCCGCGCCCTGCGGGGTGAGGAAGCCACCGACCGCGATCGTCGAGCCGAACAGGTAGAGCCAGTAGGCGAACATGTTCAGGCGGGGGAAGGCGACGTCCGGGGCGCCGATCTGCAGGGGCATGATCCAGTTGGTGAAGCCCGCGAACAGCGGCGTCGCGAACATCAGCAGCATGATCGTGCCGTGCATCGTGAACGCCTGGTTGAACTGCTCGTTGGACATGATCTGCAGGCCGGGTCTGGCAAGTTCGGCGCGCATGAGGAGCGCCATGACGCCGCCGATCAGGAAAAACGCGAACGACGTGACCAGATACAGCGTGCCGATCGTCTTGTGGTCGGTGGTCGTCAGCCACTTGATGCTCTTGAGGTCTCTCACGCCCCGCCTGTGTCCGCGCGCCGCCCGCACGTCACACTCGACGGACGCGAGGAGAATCACGAAATCGGGTGTGACGATCGCCCCGGTGCCGGACACGAACGGGACATGAGCAACGAC
The DNA here is from genome assembly GCF_045162825.1 of Streptomyces prunicolor. Classification (NCBI taxonomy): domain Bacteria; kingdom Bacillati; phylum Actinomycetota; class Actinomycetes; order Kitasatosporales; family Streptomycetaceae; genus Streptomyces; species Streptomyces prunicolor. The sequence goes on from NZ_CP108676.1 coordinate 10,168,737, forward strand.
GAGAACTTCGCCGCTGCCTATCGCGAGCACTACTGGGCGGTCAGCCGCTATGTTGCGCGGCGACTGGACGGGCGGAGCAGCGAGGTCGAGGAAGTGGTGGCGGAGGTCTTCACCGTCGCCTGGCGCCGCCGTGCGGATCTGCCGGCCGCTCCGTTGCCCTGGCTGTATGGCGTGGCCCGTAACTGCCTGGCCAATGCGGTGCGGGGGTACGGGCGTCGGCGTCGGCTTGTCGATCGGCTGGGTAATGACGATCGCGCGCATGGGCGGCAGGTTGTGGCCGGGCCCGATGTGGATGCGCCCGGGGGCTGGGTGCACGAGGCGCTCACGCGGTTGTCGTCGGCCGACCAAGAGGTACTGCGGTTGACAGCGTGGGAGGAGCTGGGGGTGGACGAGGTTGCCGTCGTCCTCGGGTGCGGGTCGCGGGCGGCGGCGATGCGGTTGCATCGGGCGCGGCGGAGGTTGAGAGCGGAGATTGATCGGCTCGCGGTGCTTGGCGGTGCGGGGCGATGAAGGTTGGAAGTGCCGCGAGGTGTTGTCAGTCGTCTGCGGCTCCGTTGTGGCTGGTCGCGCCCACGCGGCGGAGCCGCAAATCGACACCGCCCGCGCCCCTTTGGGGCGCCACAGTCACCCTGAAGGAACATCGCCATGGCTGATGAGCTTGAACTCCTGCGTAGTGCCAACCCGTTCACTGGCGACGGGTCCCTCTACGGCGACGGGCCGCTGGACCATCACGCCGAGCGTCGGCTCAACGGGCTGCTGCATGACCGGCGTTCGCGGCGGCGTCGGTTGCTGTGGAGCCTTGCGGCCACCGCCGCCGTTGCCGCGACCGTACTCACCCTCGTGCTGGGCGGGCCGAGCAGTACCCCGGCGGTGGCTGCTCCCCGTGCGCTGACGGTGCAGGCGGGTTCCACGCCCGTATCCCTGAAGCAGCTCGCCGCCCTCGCCGTGGCGACTGCCGCCGACGGAACTCCCGTTCTGCGCAGGGGAACTCACGTGCAGTCATGGAGTCTCGGCATGTCCGACGACAAGCCGCCGGTCACCGTCCCCGAGGAACGCATCGTGCGCTGGAACGCGGACGACAGTCACACGGAACGTGTCGTCGAGGACGGGCATGTCCTCAAGGACACGACGTATCCGCCGAGTTGGAGCGACGTCCCGCCCGATGCCCGGCCCCCGCACGACGTGGCAGGACTGCGGGCGTACCTCCAGGAGACGGCGTACAGCAAGACGCCGTTGACCACCCCCGAACTCCTGTCGGCCGTGGGGGAGTTGCTGGACCACTGGACGCTCGGGGCGCGTGAGTCGGCGGCGTTGGCGCGGCTGCTCGCGGGGGCGGACGGATTGCGGCCGGTGGGGGAGGTGACCGACCGGCTCGGGCGGCACGGGGAGGCGTATGTGTATCAGCGGTCCGCCAGTCGGCTGATGCTGATCATGGACCCGGCCACCGGCGCCGTACTCGGACTGGAGAGCACCTTCACGAAGGACCAGCCCGAGTACGGGGTCAAGGCGGGGGACGTCATGGAGTACAGCGCGTGGACGCGCTGATCACACCCCGAGCTGCCGGGCCGCGGCGGTCACCGTCTGTTCCAGGAGCGTGGCGATCGTCATCGGGCCGACGCCGCCCGGCACCGGCGTGATCAACGAGGCGCGTTCGGCGGCGGATTCGAAGTCGACGTCACCGATGTTGCCCGCGTTGTAGCCGGCGTCGATCACGACCGCGCCGGGCTTGATGTCCTCGCCGCGGATCAGCCGGGGGCGTCCCACGGCGGCGACCACGATGTCCGCCTCGCGCACCACCGCCGACAGGTCCCGGGTGCGCGAGTGGCAGTACGTCACCGTCGCGTCGCGGGCCAGGAGGAGCATGCCGGCCGGCTTGCCGAGGATCGCGCTGCGGCCCACGACGACGGCACGCTTCCCGGACGGGTCGACGTCGTACTCGTCGAGCAGCCGGATGATGCCGCCGGGCGTGCAGGACACGAAGCCCGGCAGGCCGAAGCTCATCGTCGCGAACGACGCGAAGGTGACGCCGTCCACGTCCTTCTCCGCCGCGATCGCCTCGAACGCGGCCCGCTCGTCGATGTGTTCACCCATCGGGTGCTGGAGCAGGATGCCGTGCACGGTCGGGTCGGCGGAGAGTTCGTCGAGGGTGCCGACCAGTTCGGCGGTGGTCGTGGCGGCGGGCAGTTCCACGTGCCGGGACTCGATGCCGGCCTTGCGGCTGCGGTTCTGCTTCATCCGGACGTACGTGACGGAGGCCGGGTCCGCGCCGACCAGAACCGTCGCCAGACAGGGCGCCGTACCGGTGCGTTCCGTGAGGTCGGCGGCCTTCTTCGCGGTGTCCTCGACGATGCGCCGGGCGAGCGCGGTGCCGTCCATGAGCCGTGCCTGAGACATGATCCACTCCTGAGCTGGTTGACCAATCGCCCAGGCGCACGGCGTCGACTCCGCGTGGGCCGCTCCACGGTGGTGCTCCACCTCAGCGCCAGTCACGACCCACGAACAGCCTAACCGAGGGTCCTACGGCCGGCCCTACGGCCTGTCGTACGGCCCTCAGGCCCCGCTGTCCGCGGGCGCTGCCGTCGGGTCGACGCCGGCGAGGAATCCCCGGGCCTGTGCCGCGAGGCGTACGGCCCCGATGGCCTCCGCCCAGCGGGCGACCTCCGTCGCGAGCGCTCTGGCCCCGGCCTCGTCGCCGGAGTCCCTGGCCAGGACGGCGAGCAGCAGTTGCTGGGAGAGGGTGCCGGGGACCGTGCCCGCGGCGGCGCCCAGTGTGGTCGCCCGGCGCCAGCGGTCCAGGGCGCGGGCGTGGTCACCGGCGTCGTGGTCGTGGTCGCCGAGGTGGCGCAGGGCCTCGCGGGCCAAGAGTGGGTCGTCGACCGACTCGGCGGCGCTCAGTGCGGACGCGTAGTGGGGCGGCGCGCCCGCCAGGTCGGCGAAGTGGTTGTCGGTGATCAGGCCGAGGTACATCTCTGCCCAGCCCCGGCGTCCCTCGTCCGGCGCGCTGTCCCGCAGTGACTCCGCCTCGCGGCGCAGGGACGTGAGGGTCTCCGGATCCTTTCCGTCGGGGCCCAACCGCAGTCCGCCGTCTACGACGAGCAGGCGGCGGTAGGTGTTGCGCAGCCGTGCGAAGTCCAGGTCCCAGTCGCCGCCCGGGAACTCCTTCCCGGCCGCCTCGATGCGTGCCGTCGCGGTGTCCGTACCGGCGAACCAGTCCTGTTCCAGGGCCACTTGAGCGGCGGCACGGGCGATCTGCGCCCGGGACTCGGGATCATCGGTCGTGCAGGTGTCCAGGAGACGGGAGGCGCTCCTCCACCGGCTCGTCACGCTCAACTCGTGCGCGGCGGCGACGAGTTCTTCGACGGGTATGACCGCGTTCGCTGTGGATGTCATGCCGGGGAAGGTAGTTAGGCGAAAAACTATCCACAAGAAAACTACTGCGGGAGGCAGACGGTGGGAGAAGCGGTGGAGGACTCGGTCGACCGGCACGTGGCGGTCTGGGTGAAGGAACTCGCCTGGATGGACCCGGTGAAGGAGGCGATCTTCTTCCGGCTGGCGATCCTCGCGCGTCATGCCGGCCGGACGCGACGGGACATGCTCGACTCCGACGGACTCAAGCAGTGGCAGTACAAGGTGCTGCTCATGCTGCGCAGGCTCGGGCCGCCGTACGAGACGAGCCCCTCGCATCTCGCCGAGCTGCTCGGACTGACCCGGGGTGCGCTGTCCGCGCGGCTGGTGACCATCGAGGAGGCGGGGCTGATCGTCCGCACCCATGAGAGGGGGGACCGGCGGCGGGTGCGGGTGCGGCTCACCGACGCCGGATACGCCGTGTTCGAGCAGCATGCGGCGGCGGAGGAAGCGGGTGAGATCGCGCTGCTCGCAGCACTGACCCCAGCAGAGCGGCGGACGCTCGCAGACCTGCTGCGGAAACTGGTGCTCGCCGCCGAGTCGTAGCCGAGCGCGCAGGTACCGTGCTCGCCGAGAAGGTCCAGGTCAGACGGGTGCTGATCCGGACCTTCGGCACCAACCTCGCTATCCGTCCCATGCCTGGATCATGGTCTGCCGGGTGATCTTGCCATCGTGCAGCAGGAGCATCGACTCGGCGAGGACCCGCGCCCCGTCCGGGTACTGACACGATTCGCTGTAGGCGACCCGGTCTCCTTCTACGACGCATTCCTCCAGCTTGTGTGTCATGTCGCGGCTGTAGACGTCGGCGAGCATCGCGCCGATCTCGTCCCGGCCGTGCAGGACCTTGGGGTGACTGGGCTGGGTCTGGTGGTCGACGACGTGGATCTCGGCGTCGTCCGCGTAGAGCGACAGCAGTGTCGCCGCTGTGTGGTCTTCGATGCCCCGGCGCAGGGCTTCGGAGTCGAAGCCGGGGCGTGCCGCGGTGCCCATGGTGACCTCCTCGGAGGGCCGCGGCCCACACAGGAGCGAGCCGCGACGGGCCTCTCCTACGAGACTCCTCCGTCGCGCCGGGGTCGGCAAACGCAGCGGCGCGCTCCGCCTCACGGGTGAGCGGCGGCCGGTACCCGTGACCGCGCGGGGACCGGCCGCGTTGCTGAGGGCATGATCTCAACACGACGTATTGCCGCCGCCGTTGGTCTCGCCGTCGGGGTCACCGGCCTCGTCGCGCCGATGGCGAACGCCGCCGACGCGCCCGCCTTCAAGGACGGCAAGGTCAGCCCCGTCGCCCTGCTGGACTCGCTCGCGGTGAGTGAGATCCCCGCCGAGCACCAGGCGGAGATCCCGAAGGTGGCCAGTCAGCTCCAGGGCATGAACCACCTGAACGACCTCCAGCAGCTGCACCAGGTCACCGACATGGCCGCGCCGGTCACGGGACTCCTCCCCAGCATCGAGCCGTGAGCCCGCAGCACTGATCCCGCTGAGCACACAGACCTTGAGGGCCGTCCGGAAACGGGCGGCCCTCAGCCGTTGTGCGAGGTCAGCCCGTCGTCGCCAGGAACTGCGTCGCCGCCAGCTCCGCGTAGAGCGGGTCGGCGGTCACCAGCTCCCGGTGCGTGCCCACCGCGCGGACGCGGCCCGCGTCCATGACCACGATCCGGTCCGCCATCGTCACCGTGGACAGCCGGTGCGCGACGACCAGGACCGTCGTCGTACGGGCCACATCGGCGACGGTATCGCGCAGGGCCGCCTCGTTCACCGCGTCGAGCTGCGAGGTCGCCTCGTCGAGGAGGAGCAGCCGGGGGTGGCGCAGGAGCGCGCGGGCGATGGCCACGCGCTGGCGTTCGCCGCCCGAGAGGCGGGTGCCGCGGTGGCCGACCAGGGTGTCGATGCCCTTCGGGAGGCGGGCGATGAGGCCGTCGAGGCGGGTCGTCTTCAGGACGCGGGTGACGGCGTCGTCGTCCGCGTCCGGGTTGCCGAGCAGCAGGTTGTCGCGCAGGGAGCCCGACAGGACCGGGGCGTCCTGCTCCACATAGCCGATGGCGGACCGGAGCCCGGACAGCTCCCACTCCGCGAGGTCCCGGCCGTCGAGGGTGATGGCGCCGGACTCGGGGTCGTAGAAACGCTCGATGAGGGAGAACACCGTGGTCTTGCCCGCGCCGGACGGGCCGACGAACGCCGTCATGCCCTGGGCCGGTACCTCGAAGGTCACGCCGTGGTGGACATAGGGGAGGTCGTCGGCGTAGCGGAAGCGGACGTCGTCGAAGGCGAGGGCCGCGGGTTCCGCGCCGGGGGAGGGCAACTGGGCCGGCAGGGACGGGGGTTCGGCCGGGAGGCGCAGCGCCTCCTGGATGCGGGAGAGGGCCGCGGTGCCCGTCTGGTACTGCGTGATCGCGCCGACGACCTGCTGGATCGGCTGCATCAGATAGAAGACGTAGAGGAGGAACGCGACCAGTGTGCCGACGTCGATCGCGCCCGTCGCCACCCGTGCGCCGCCCACCGCGAGGACGGTGATGAAGGCGACCTGCATCGACAGTGCCGCCGTATTGCCCGCGGCGGCGCTCCACTTGGCGGCCCGCACACTCTGCCGCCACGACTCCTCGGCCGCCGCGTGCAGGGTGCGTTCCTCGCGCTCCTCGGCGCCGGACGCCTTCACCGTGCGCAGCGCGCCCAGGATCCGCTCCAGCGAGGCGCCCATCACGCCGACCGCGTCCTGCGCCTGCCGGCTGGCCCGGTTGATGCGCGGCAGGATCAGGGTGAGCACGGTGCCCGCGCCCGCGATCACGGCCAGGGTGACGCCCAACAGCACCGGGTCAACGATGCCCATCATCACGACAGTTGCGACGAGCGTGAGCCCTCCGGTGCCGAGCCCGACCAGCGAGTCGGTGGTCACCTCGCGCAGCAGAGTCGTGTCCGAGGTGATGCGGGCCATCAGGTCGCCGGGCTCACTGCGGTCCACGGCGGAGATCCGCAGCCGCAGCAGATACGACGACAGCTTGCGTCGGGCACCGAGCACCACCGACTCCGCGGTACGCCGCAGAACGTATGAACCCAGCGCGCCCAGCGCCGCGTTGGCGACCACCAGCGCCGACATCGCGAGCAGCGCCCCGGTGATCGTCCGATCGTGCGACAGGTCGTCGATGAGTCCCCGCGCCACCAGCGGCAGCAGCAGCCCGGTGCCCCCGGTGACCAGCGAGAGCAACGCGCCCGCCAACAGGGCCCAGCGGTGCGGCCGTACGTAGTCGAGGAGCAGCCGCCAGGCCGGCGGGGCGCTCTGAGTCCCTGCGATGCTCACGCTGCTCCTCGGGAATCGGTCGGAGCATTCAGGCTACGTCGGTCGCCGACCGGGATGGGCGGGACGGTGGCGGTGACGGCCGTGGCGGCACGCGTGGGCCTTACCGATCAGTCACGCGTAGGGTCGTAGGCAGGGACAACGGCCGACGAAAGGGTTCAGGACCATGGCGCAGGAAGTACGCGGCGTGATCGCACCGGGCAAGAACGAACCGGTCCGGGTCGAGACGATCGTCGTGCCCGACCCCGGACCCGGAGAGGCCGTGGTGAAGGTACAGGCCTGCGGGGTCTGTCATACCGACCTGCACTACAAACAGGGCGGCATCAGCGACGACTATCCCTTCCTGCTCGGGCACGAGGCCGCGGGCGTCGTGGAGTCGGTGGGGGAGGGCGTCACCGATGTCGCCCCCGGCGACTTCGTGATCCTCAACTGGCGTGCCGTGTGCGGGAATTGCCGCGCCTGTCTGCGTGGCCGCCCCTGGTACTGCTTCAACACCCACAACGCCAAGCAGAAGATGACCCTCGCCTCGACCGGCCAGGAGCTGTCCCCTGCCCTGGGCATCGGCGCCTTCGCCGACAAGACGCTCGTGGCCGCCGGACAGTGCACCAAGGTTGATCCCGCCGTCTCTCCGGCGGTCGCCGGACTGTTGGGCTGCGGGGTCATGGCCGGGATCGGTGCGGCCATCAACACCGGCAACGTCGGGCGCGGTGACACCGTCGCGGTCATTGGGTGCGGTGGCGTCGGTGACGCGGCGATCGCCGGGTCCCGGCTCGCCGGTGCGGCGAAGATCATCGCCGTGGACATTGATGACCGCAAGCTGGAGAAGGCCCGCTCCATGGGGGCCACGCACACCGTCAACTCCAAGGCGAGCGACCCCGTCGAGACGATCCGCGAACTGACCGGCGGCTTCGGCGCCGATGTCGTCATCGAGGCGGTCGGCCGCCCGGAGACGTACAAACAGGCCTTCTACGCCCGCGACTTGGCGGGCACGGTCGTCCTCGTCGGTGTCCCGACCCCGGAGATGAAGCTCGAACTCCCGCTGCTGGACGTCTTCGGGCGCGGTGGCTCGCTCAAGTCGTCCTGGTACGGAGACTGCCTGCCCTCCCGGGACTTCCCCATGCTGATCGATCTGCATCAGCAAGGACGCCTGGACCTGGCCGCGTTCGTGACGGAGACCATCCAACTCGACGAGGTGGAGAAGGCGTTCGAGCGGATGCACGGCGGCGATGTGCTGCGTTCGGTGGTGGAGCTCTGATGGGCACTCGCATCGAACACCTCGTCACCTCGGGGCAGTTCAGCCTCGACGGCGGTACCTGGGACGTCGACAACAACGTGTGGATCGTCGGCGACGACCACGAGGTCGTCGTCATCGACGCCGCCCATGACGCCGACGCGATCCTCGCGGCGATCGGCGACCGCCGGCTGACCGCGATCATCTGCACCCACGCCCACAACGACCACATCGACGCGGCGCCCGAACTCGCCGACCGCACCGGCGCGACGATCTGGCTGCACCCCGACGACCTGCCGCTGTGGAAGCAGACCCACCCCGACCGCGACCCCGACGCGCATCTCGCCGACGGCCAGGTGATCGAGGCCGCTGGCGCCGACCTGAAGGTCCTGCACACGCCTGGGCACGCGCCCGGCGCGGTGTGCCTGTACGACCCCGGGCTCGGCACGGTCTTCACCGGCGACACCCTCTTCCACGGTGGGCCCGGGGCCACGGGACGGTCGTACTCCCACTTCCCGACGATCGTCGACTCCATCCGCGACCGGCTGCTGACCCTCCCGCCCGAGACGAAGGTGCTCACCGGGCACGGCGACTCGACGACCGTCGGGGCGGAGGCCACGCACCTGGAGGAGTGGATCGCGCGGGGCCACTGAGACACCGCCGAATACCCGACAGAAGGTGTCCGGCTTCTCCTGCACGATCGGCATGAACACAGGTCGAACGAGCACGGGAGGTCGGACATGCTGGGTCCACTGGAAGGCAAGGTCGCGCTGGTCGCGGGGGCGACGCGCGGAGCGGGGCGCGGGATCGCCGTGGAGTTGGGCGCGGCCGGCGCCACCGTCTATGTGAGCGGCCGTAGCACCCGCGCCAAGCGTTCCGAGTACGACCGGCCGGAGACCGTCGAGGACACCGCCGACCTCGTCACCGCGGCCGGCGGTCAGGGCATCGCCGTACCCACCGACCACCTGGAGCCCTCGGCCGTACGGGCCCTCGTCGACCGGATCGACGACGAACAGGGCCGCCTCGACCTCCTCGTCAACGACATCTGGGGCGGCGAGCACCTCTTCGCCTGGGACACCCCCGTCTGGGAACACGACCTCGACAAGGGGCTCCACCTCCTCCGGCTGGCGGTCGAGACGCACGCGATCACCAGCCACCACGCGCTGCCCCTGCTGCTGCGCAGGCCCGGCGGCCTGGTCGTCGAGATGACCGACGGGACCGCCGACTACAACCGCGACACCTACCGCGTCTCCTTCTTCTACGACCTCGCCAAGTCGTCCGTCCTGCGCATGGCCTTCGCCCTCGGCCACGAACTCGGCCCGCGCGGCGCCACCGCCCTCGCGCTGACCCCGGGCTGGCTGCGCTCGGAGATCATGCTCGAACAGTTCGGCGTGGGCGAGGACAACTGGCGCGACGCCCTGGAACGCGTCCCCCACTTCGCCATCTCGGAGACCCCGCGCTACGTCGGCCGCGCCGTCGCCGCCCTCGCCGCCGACCCGGAAGTGGCCCGCTGGAACGGGCAGTCACTGTCCAGCGGAGGACTCGCCCCGGTGTACGGCTTTACGGACGTGGACGGGAGTCGGCCGGACGCGTGGCGGTACCTGGTGGAAGTGCAGGACGTGGGGAAACCGGCGGATGTGACCGGGTACCGGTGAGCTGAGAGATCATTCCGGGACCGTCAACCAGCGGCCCGAGTGGCCGGGCGGCAGTGCCAGGTCGTCCCGTACGGCCGCGTAGTAGCCCTCGCGGCCGGCACGCTGACGGTCCATCAACTCCCGCCAGGCGTCCGGGTCGTGGGTCTCCGTGCGCATGAACCGCTCCATCTCCATCACCGCGGTGACCCACACCCGAGCCTGCTCCACCACCTGCGGACTCCCCAGCAGGATCAGCGCCTCACCGGAGGGATCGCGGCCCACGGTCGCCTCGGCCAGCAGTGGTTCCGCCTCTGTCAGGTTCAGCGGGTGCGGGTGCGGGTCGTTGCCGAGATGGGACGCGACCCGGTAGGTCAGGGTCACGGACTTCTTCAGCGTCCGGGCGTACTCGGCGTACACCTCCAGCCGCCGCTCCTCCCAACGGGCCGTCCGCTCACGGCGGAACCTCGCCCGATCACCCCGCACGATCGCCACGTACGAGCCGAGGGCGCCGATCACGACACCGATGAGCGCGGGCAGTTGCTGTAAGAACGCGTGCATGTCCGCACGCTATCGGCCGAGTTGATCGTTGCGGCAGTACGTTCGGGGTCATGACTGACACAACGCGCTTCCAGGGGTACGGAGTTCTCGTCACCGGTGCGGCCCGCGGTATCGGCGCTGCCATCTCCCGGCGGCTCGCGGAGGAGGGGGCGCGGGTGCTGGTGGCCGACGTCGATCTGCCCGAGGCGGAGAAGACGGCGGCGGCACTGCGCGAACTCGGTCCGGCGGCAGAGGCGTTGGGCTGTGATGTGGGGGACCGGGAGGCGGTGGAGCGGGCCGTCGCCCGGGCCGTCGAGTCCGTCGGGTCGCTCGACGTCCTGGTCAACTGCGCCGCGCACTGCACGCCCGACGTCCCGCTCTTCGAGGACGAACCGGACGACGAGTGGGCGCGTGACCTCGACATCACGCTGTCGGGAACGTTCCGCTGCTGCCGCGCCGCACTCCCGCACCTGGTCGCCTCGGGACGCGGGGCGATCGTCAGCATCGGTTCCGTCAACGGCGCCCAGGACTTCGGCAACCACGCCTACAGCGCGGCCAAGGCCGGGCTCACCTCGCTGACCCGCACGCTCGCCGGACACGCCGCCCGGCGGGGTGTGCGGGTCAACCTGGTGGTGCCGGGCACGGTCCGCACCTCCGCGTGGGAGGGGCGGGACACCGAACTGGACCTGTTGAGCGGGCTGTATCCGCTCGGCCGGGTCGGTGAGCCCGAGGACATCGCCGCGGCTGTCGCGTTTCTCGCCTCGCGCGACGCCTCCTGGATCACCGGCACCACCCTCACCGTCGACGGAGGGGTCACCGCGGTGGCAACCGGGTTCCGCAGGGCTCTGTCAGAGCAGGCGGGCGAGGGGCGGTGAGGCAAGCGTCGCCAGCACCCGGTCCGTATCGGCCTCGGACGTACGCCAGTTGCTGAACGCGGCGCGCAGTGCGGGTGTCCCGTCGTAGACCGTCGGGGTCAGGAACGCCTCGCCGGTGGTGGACACGGCCTCGGCGATCGCCGCCACCCGCTCCTGCGTGGGGTTCTCGGCGAGGGTGAAGCAGACGACGTTCAGTCGGACCGGCGCCGACAGCCGCAGGCCCGGGAGCGCGGCGATGCCCTCGCCGAGACGGTGGGCGAGGGCGACGTTGCGCTCGACGATCTCGCGGTGCCCGGCGCGGCCGTAGGCCAGGAGGGAGAACCAGGCGGGGAGGGCGCGCAGTCGGCGGGAGTTCTCGGGGGTGAGGTGCAGGAAGTCCGGGTCGCCGGTGGGCAGGCCCAGGTACGGGGACGCGTTGTGGAACACCCTGGTCTGGAGGTCACGGCGGCGGGTGAACTGGACGGCCGCGTCGTAGGGCACGTTGAGCCACTTGTGGAGGTCGACGCAGACCGAGTCGGCCGCGTCCAGGCCGTCGACGAGGTGGGCGTACGTGGGGGAGAGCGCGGCGAAGCCGCCGAACGCGGCGTCCACGTGCAGCCAGAAGTCGTGCCGTTCCTTGAGGGCCACGATCGCCCGCAGGTCGTCGAAGTCGACCGTGTTCACCGTGCCGGCGTTCGCGACGACGATCGCCGGGCGGCCGTCCAACTCGGCCAGGGCGGTGTCCAGTTGGGCCACGTCGACGGCCTCGCGGCTGCCGGCGAGTACGGGCACGTGGCGCAGCCGGTTGCGGCCGATGCCCAGCACGGACAGTGCCTTGGTGACGCTGGAGTGCGGGCTGCCGGAGAGCACGTCGACCGGGCCGAGCGCGGCGAGCCCGTCCCGGGACACGTCCACGCCCAGGCGCTCGCCGAGCCACTCGCGGGCGATCGCAAGGCCGACCGTGTTGGACATGGTCGCGCCGGTGACGAAGGCCCCGGAGTGCGCCCCGCCCAGCCCGAACAGCTCGCGCAGCCAGCCGACCGTCTCCCGCTCGAGCGCCGCCGCCCAGGAACCGGCCGCCCCGGACACGTTCTGGTCGTACGTACTGGTCAGCCAGTCCCCGGCGACCGACGCGGGCGTCGCACCACCGGTCACGAAGCCGAGGTAGCGCGGGCCCGCCGACCCGGAGAAACCGGGCGCCCACCGCTCCGCGAACCGGGTGAGAGCCGCCTCGCCACCGGCCCCCTCGACCGGCAGCGGCTCCCGGTCGGGCGCCTTGCCGAGCCGGACGACCGGCCGCTCCGCCACCCCGCCCAGCTCACGGGCGGCGATATCGCGGGCGGACTGGAGGAGCGCGGGGAGCCGGGAGAGATCGTCGGCGAGAGTGCGGTGCATGAGCGGCAGCGTAGGCGGAGGTGGCAGGTGGGGTATCGGGCCACTTTCGGGGAACTGGACTGGTGAGTGGGCAGCGGCCACCGGTGCGCACGCTGACCGTCGAGCGAGGAATGTCACCGTTTCGTCGCAGCGTGACCCGGGCTACAACCTCGACCGCCATACTCCGGTCTAGGTGGCAGAGATCGCAGTTCTTGCTGAGGGGGAGGGTTCGACATGGGGGACATACGCAGACGAGGTGCCGTGGTGCTCGGTATCACCGGGCTGGTGGCACCGCTCACGCTCGCGCTGGGCAGCGCTCCGGCGCAGGCGGCGACGAGCTGTACGACGCAGAAGGGGCCGTACCAGAAGCAGGTGGAGAAGTTCCTCGGCCGGCCGGTCGACGGGAAGCAGTCCGCCGCCGACTGCAAGGCCATCAAGGCCTTCCAGACCAAGCACGGCATCACGCCGAACATCGGCTACGCCGGGTCCGTCACCTGGGGCGTGATGGACCTCATGAACAAGCAGAAGGCCGTGGGCAACAAGCCCAACAGCGCCGGCAAGTGCCCGACCAACAAGGGCCGTATCGCCTGCGTCAACCTCACGCTCCAGATCAGCTGGATCCAGGACGGCAGCCGACTCGTCTACGGCCCGGTCCCGGTGCGCACCGGCCGCAACGGCTACGAGACCCGCACCGGTCTGAAGAAGATCTACTGGCGGGACATCGACCACGTCTCGAACATCTACAACGTGCCCATGCCGTACAGCCAGTTCTTCGACGGTGGCCAGGCCTTCCACTCGGTCAGCCTCAGCATGTGGAACCCGCCGGGCTCGCACGGCTGCGTCAACATGACCAAGACCACCGCCAAGAAGTACTGGTCGCTGCTGAAGAACGGCGACGACGTCTTCGTCTACGGCCGCAAGCCGGGGACCTGACAGTCAGTCACCCGGCTTGCGCACCAACGCCGTTACCGGGGCGCGTCTACTCTGGCGCGTCCCCGAAGTCCGGGATCTCCAGCCTCGCCCCGCCCTGCCGTGCCGAGTCGTGCGCGATGACGCCCGGCAGGGTGTAGCGGGCCGCGACCCACGCGTTCACGGTGGGCAGGGTACGGGAGTTGACCGCGGTCACGAAGTCGTCCGCCAGGAAGTGGTGGCTGCCCTCGTGGCCGTTGTGCAGGTTGTCGAACTCCCGCGGCAGCCGCGACCGGTCGTGCACCGGCGCCGAACCCGAGGTGAAGGCGGCACGGAGGTCCGGCGCGATGTGCTGAAGTGACGGATCGTCAGGAGACATGGTGGGCTTGGGCTCCAGCAGCTCGCTGATGTCCTGCACCCCCTTCTTGTCCTGCCAGAAGGCCACCGTCGCGAGCTGCTCCATGCTCGCCTCCGTACCGAAGAACCGGAAACGCGACTCCCGGATCTGCGAGGGATAGCCCACCCGCCGGAACTCGTTCGTACGGAACGAACCGCCGCCCGCCACCTCGAACAGCGCGGTGGCGTTGGAGAAGTCGTTGCCGAACTGGCTGACCTCCTTGTCGAAGACACCGTCCCCGCGCTCGTCGACGACACCGATCGCCGACACGCTCACCGCGTGCGTCTGCCACGCGCCGAGCACTCCGCCCACCGAGTGCGTCGGGTACAGCAGCGGCGGATAGCTGGCGGTGGCCTTCCAGCCCTCGCCGCCGCTGTACTGGTACGCCTCGTAGAACCCCAGATCCATGTCGTGGACGTAGTCGCCCTCGGCATAGAAGATCCGCCCGAAGGCGCCCTCCGCGATCTGGTTGCGGGCGTGCACGGTCGCCGGGTTGTACTGACTGGTCTCGCCCATCATGTACGTCAGTCCGGTCGCCTTGACCGCGTCGATGATCGCCGCGATCTCCTCGGTGCTGATCGCCATGGGGACCGCGGAGTACACGTGCTTGCCGGCGCCCAGCGCCTGGAGGACCAGGGGGCCGTGCGTCCAGCGCTGGGTGAAGATCGCGACGGCGTCGACGGCCTTCGAGTCCAGCATCGCTTCGTAGGAGGGGAAAGTGCCCGCCAGCCCTTGTTCGGCGGCCAGTTGCTCCGCCCGCTCCGGCAGGAGGTCGGTCACATAGACCTCGCTCACGCCCGGGTGGGCCTGGAACAGTCTGGCGAACTGGCCCGAGAACTGGCCTGCTCCGACGATGCCGAGGGAGAACGTCATAGGTGCGTGTCCTTCTCTGACGAGGATTTCACTGACGCGTGAGTCGTCGACCGACGCGTCACTGACCGAGGATGAAGTTGATCTGCTTGTTGGTCTTGCCCAGGGCGCTGACCGGTGCGTCATTGGCGTAGACGTCCTGCATGGCGGGGCGCATCAACGCGTACACGTCCGCCGAGTAGTTGGTGATCGGGAAGGAGAAGGTGGAGAAGTCCTTCTTGTCGGCGACCGGCCGCGTGAAGGCCGTGACGTCGATGCCCTTCTTCTTGTAGGCGGCGACGGCTGCCTTCGTGCCGTCCGGGGTCGCGGGGAAGACGATGCCGTAACTCCCCACCGTCTTCTGGCAGTTGTCCGATGACAGGTAGGTCACCCACTTTCGCGCGCCCGCCTTGTTGGGGGCGTTCTTGGTGATCGAGTCGGCCAGTCCGTTCATCATGGTCGCCCGTTTCCCGGTCGGACCGGTAGGGGTGTACGCGGTGCCGATCTTGATGCCCTTGGCCGCGGCGTACGTGGAGATCATCCAGGCGCCGTCGAAGGCGGTTGCCGCCTTGCCCCCCGCGATCTGTACGTTGGGCGGGTTGGCGCCGTCGCTGTAGTCCGTGAACGGCGCGAGATAGCCCTTCTTCGCCAGGCCGAAGTACCACTTGACCGTCGCCTGGTAGGTCTTGCTGTCGTACTGGTACTTGGTGCCCCAGCGGGTCTTGTCCGTGTAGTTCCAGCCGGCCGAGGCGGTGAAGGGACTCCACGTCGTCTGGCCGTCGGAGTCACCGGCGCCGCCGGTGGCCATGCCGTACACCTTGACGTGGTGCTTGTCGAAGCCCGGTTCGTCGCCGCGCTTGCCGTTCTTGTCGATGGTGAGGTGGGCGATGGCCTTCTCGAAGGTGCCGCCGTCCGTCGGGTTCCAGGAGAGGCTGTTGAGCTGAGCGGCGCTCAGGCCGGCCGACTTGGCCATCTTCTGGTTGTAGAAGAGGGCGACCGTGTCCCAGTCCTTGGGCGTGCCGTACTGATGTCCGTCCTGGCCCTGCCAGTTGGCGGCGAGCCCGGGCTGATAGGCGGACGCGTCGATATTGAGGTCGTCCAGCGGCTGGAGCACCTTCAGGTCGGCGAACTGGCCGAACTTCTGGATGTGGTCGGTGAACACGTCCGGCTGGGTGCCGGCGATGAAGCTCGCGGTGAGCTTGGTCCAGTAGTCGCCCCAGCCCAACTGGGTGATTTTCACCTTGAGTCCGGGGTTCTGCTGCTCGAAGCCCTTCGCGCAGGCCTGGTAGGCGGGGAGCTGGTTGGCGTCCCACAGCCAGTACGTCACCGTGTTGGAGGCCGAGCCCACGGAGTCGCCCTTCGCGCAGCCCGCCGTCAGGGACAGCGCGAGCGCCCCGGTCAATGCCATGACCGTACGAAATCGCATGCCCTGCCCCTTACTTGATTCCGGTGAAGCTGATGGAACTCACGATGCGGCGCGCGAACACCCCGAAGAGAACGAGCATCGGGAGCGCGGCGATCAGGGTCGCGGCCATCAGGCCCGACCAGTCGTAGCCGCTCTGCGGGGTCTGCGAGCGGAAGATCGCCAGCGCCACCGACAGCACGCGGGAGCTGTCGCTGTAGGACACCATCAGCGGCCAGAAGTAGTCGTTCCAGGACGTGATGTACGTCAGCACACCCAGGGTGAGGACCGGCGTGGACGCCATCGGCAGCAGGACCCGGAAGAAGACGCGGATCTTGCCCGCGCCGTCGAGCAGGGCGGCCTCCTCGACCTCGCGCGGGATGTTCATGAAGAACTGCTTGAGGAAGAACACCGCGAACGGCGTCATGAACATCGTCGGCAGCGCGATCCCCAACAGGGTGTCCACGAGACCGAGTTGCTTGATGAGGACGAAGTTCGGCAGCAGGGTGAAGATCGCCGGCACCATCAGCCCGGCCAGGAAAAGACCGAACATCCGGTCCCGGCCGCGCCAGCGGAGCCGGGCGAAGGCATAGGCGGCCATCGCGGAGAAGAACACCTGGCAGACGGTGACCAGGGTCGAGACGACCACCGAGTTGAGCAGATAGCGCCAGAACTTCAGCCCGCCGCCCGAACCGCCCTGTGCGATCGCCTCCTTGGTCGACTGGAGACCGAGTGCCCGCTCGAAACCGCCGGTGGTGAAGTCGACCGGCAGCGGGTCCGAGGGGTGGGCGGCGAGCCCGGCGTTGGTGGAGAGCGCGGTGCGCAGGATCCAGTAGAAGGGCAGCAGCGTGATCAGCATGATCGCGGCCATCGCGACCCAAGCGGCGACCTTGCCGACGGAGGGCCGGGGCCGGGGCGGCCGTACGATCTCCTGCTTTGCCGTAGGCGCAGGGGTGTTGGGGACATTGGGCGTGGTGGTCAGGGTGGCCATGTCGACTCCTTCCGGTCAGCCGAGGTCGGTCTGGCCGGCGCGGGTGAGCCGGTACTGGAGGAACGTGATCGCGCTCAGCACGATCAGCAGGGCCACGGACATCGCGGACGCGTAGCCGAACTGGAAGCGCCCGAAGGCGGAGCCGTAGATGTAGTACTGGAGGACGTTCGTCGCGTTCGCCGGGCCGCCCGCGGTGGTCACCGCGACGGTGTCGAACACCTGGAACGAACCGATCACCGTCATGATCAGCACGACCGCGAGCACCGGGCGCAGCAGCGGCATCGTGATCCGCCAGAACATGCGCCACTCGCTCGCGCCGTCCACCTTCGCCGCCTCGTACATGTCGCCCGGGATGGCCTGCAGCCCCGCGAACAGCAGCAGCGCGGTGTAGCCGACATGCCGCCACACGTTGATCAGGGCGATCGTCGGGATCGCCCAGGTCTTGTCGGCGAGGAAGGGGATGTGGTCGAAGCCGAGCCCGCCGATGATCTCGTTGCCGATGCCGAGCTGGGTGTCGAGGATCCACAGCCAGACGATGCCCGCGACGACGTTCGACATCAGGTACGGCGTCAGCACGATCCCGCGCAACAGGGCGGACTGGGTGAGCCGTTGGAGCAGAACGGCGACGGCGAGGGCCGTGACCGTCTGGATGCCGATGTTGATGAGCACGTACTCGACGGTGACCTTCAACGACGACCAGAAGATGGGGTCGTGGACCATCCGGTCGTAGTTGTCGAGGCCCACCCACTTCGCCGGCGTCAGCAGGTTGAAGCGGGTGAAGCTCAGATAGATGCCGCGCAGGGTCGGCCAGAGCAGGAAGACCAGGAAGCCCAGCAGGGCCGGGGCGATGAAGACCGCCGCGAGCCGTCCGTCGCCGCCGTCTTCACGGGCCCGCGGCCTGCGGGTCGGGGGACTGCTTGAGGCGATGGTCATCTGGAGACTCCCTTGTCTACGACGGCTCGTCCTCGGGCCACTTACTTTCGTCACGAAAGAATCCAGGCGTCAATAGCTATGCACAGGTCTTTTCTGTGCCGGATCTCGGCCGTAGAGTGGTCGTGTTACTTCCATGATGGAAGAAAGAGACCTGTGGGAGTGTGACCCTCATGACCACACGTGCCGCCAGCTGGCAGCCGCTGAGCCCCGGTGAACGCTCGGTGGCGATCGAGGTGCTCGTCCATGGCCCGCTGTCGCGCACCGACCTCACGCGCCGGCTCGATCTCTCGGCGGGCAGCCTCACCCGCCTCACCAAGCCGCTGATCGAATCAGGCCTGCTGGTCGAGGTCCCCGACGGCGGCGGCCCAGCCGAGGTCCGCCAGGGCCGCCCCTCCCAACCCCTCGACGTGGTCGCCGAGTCCCGCACCTTCCTCGGCTTCAAGGTCACCGAGGACATGGTCTACGGCGTCGTCACCACCCTCCGCAGCGAGATCGTCGCCCGCCTCGACCGGCCGCTCACCACTCACGACCCCGCTCAAGTGGCCGATCTGCTGGGCGAGATGACCGGTGAGATCACCGCCCGGTTCCGCACGCTCACCGGTATCGGTATCGGCGTCGGCGGACTCGTCCAGGACCGTGCCGTGGTGGGGGAGTCGCCCTTCCTGCAGTGGAGCGACGTCCCGCTGGCCCAACTCGTCGAGGAGCGCACCGGGTTGCCGGTCGTCGTCGAGAACGACGTGGCCGCCCTCGTCGAGGCCGAGACCTGGTTCGGCGCCGGGCGCGGCCTCGACCGCTTCGTCGTCCTCACCATCGGCGCGGGCATCGGCTACGGCCTCGTCCTCGGCGGCAAGCGCGTGCCGTACGCGGAGGAGGACCGCGGGTTCGGCCGCCACTGGATCCTGAACCCCAACGGCCCGATCACCCCGGCCGGTCAACGCGGCAGCGCCGTCTCGCTGTTGACCATTCCCAGCATCCGCTACCAGATCCGGGCCGCCACCGGACTCGACCTCACCTACGAGGAGATCCTCGCCCGCGCCGCCGCCGGTGAGTCCATGCCCGCCCGTGTCATCGACGAAGCGGCCCGCGCGCTGGGCACGTTGGTCGCCCAGATCGCCAACTTCGTGCTCCCGCAGAAGATCCTGCTCGCCGGTGAGGGCGTCGGTCTGATCGACGTGGCCGGCAAGACGGTGGACGACACGCTCCGCGCCCACCGGCATCCACTGGCCGCCCCGCTCGACGTGGAGACGAAGGTGTCCGACTTCCACGACTGGGCGCGTGGCGCAGCGGTGTTGGCGATCCAGGTGCTGGTGCTGGGTGTGGCCGAAGTGTGAATTGCGTTACGGGGCTTGACAGATGACGTGATCAGCAACACGGTCCGATATGTCCGGTTCGCTCGCGATTACTCACATCGCCTTCACCTTGGGCGACGTATGCTTCACACCATGTCCACCAGCGTTGAATCAGCCACCGAGCGATCGGCAGCCGAGGTCAACGAGGAGATCAGGGCCCTGTGGCACCGATCGGGCGGGACACTGAGCGTCGAACAGCGCGAGGAGTACCGACGGCTTGTGATGGAGTGGGCCGCCGCGGCTCCCCAGTCGGCCGAGGCGGCCTGAGCGTCACCGCTGTCGACCGACGCAGGTGTCGTTGTCGGTATCCCGCCGCCCGGCCTTCCTCGTGACCCCGGTCCAGCCGGTCGAGCCCCTGTCGACCCGACCGAACCGACCCCCGATCACCCCGACGAACTTCCTTGAGTGATCAGCCCCACATCGCCGAGTAGTGCCGCTGGAACGCCTTGCGGTCCTGCTCCGCGCGGATCCAGCGCGTCGCCACCAGCGCGATCAGGCTTCCCGCGATCACCAGCAGACCGGGACCCACGTTCTTCGGGTCCGTGAGCCGGGCCGCCAGTGTCGTCGACTCCCCCGCCGTGGTGTTCGTCGCCGGCGCGGAGGTCCCGGGCGTGACCGAGCCGGCGGCGGCCGCGCCGGCAGCGGCCGAGGCGGACGGCGCCGGGGAGGCAGCCGTCTTCGGCGCCACCAGCAGCTTCACGTTCAGCGCGGCCAGCGCCTTGGTCAGCGGCTGGAAGAACGTCGTACCGCCCGCCGTGCAGTCGCCGCTGCCGCCCGACGTCACGCCCAGCGCGATGCCGTTGGCGAACAACGGGCCGCCGCTGTCGCCCGGTTCGGCACACACCGTGGTCTGGATGAGACCGGTGACCGTGCCCTCCGGGTAGTTCACCGTCGCGTTGAGCGCGGTCACCTCGCCGTCGTGCAGCCCGCTGGTGCTGCCGCTGCGGAACACCTTCTCGCCCACGGCCGCGTCGGCCAGGCCCGTGATCGTCACCCCGCTGCCGTTGCCGATCGCGACGACGTCCGCGCCGTCGCCCGCCGAACCGCTCGCGTACTGCACCAGGGAGAAGTCACTGCCGGGGAAGTTGTCGGAGACCGTCTTGCCCAACTGCTGATCGCCCTGGTTGTTGGCGAACCAGATGGACCCGACCGGCCCGCAGTGCCCGGCCGTGAGGATGAAGTCGTTCGTCCCGTCGGTCACGTTGAAGCCCGCCGAGCAGCGCCCGCCGGTCGACAGGATCGGCTGCGCGCCGTTGATCCGGGTCGTGAACTTGCCCTGCGTGCGCTGCATCTGGACCGAGGCGCCGATGGCTTTGGCGACCTTCGTCATCGCCGTCCAGGCGGTGGTGGAGACGCTGCTGTCGGCCTCGACCAGCACCCGGTTGTTCCGGTAGTCCATCGCCCACGCGGTGCCCGGCACCTTGGGCGCCGAACTCAGCGTGCCGGCGGCCGAGTTCAGCTCGTTCATGCTGTACCGCACGACCTTCGCCTCGGCGCCCGTCTTCGTCACCTCGGCCGCGGTTTTCGCATCGGTCACCGCGACGACCGTACGGCCGCCGGTGTCGACCCAACTGCCCGCCGTACGGGCCGAACCGAGCTTCGCCGCCAGAGCGGAACCCTTGTCCGCGGGTGTCTGTGGCGCGCTGAGCGTGGCGGCGGACGTGCCGGAAGAGTCGCTGGCCATGGCCGCCTGGGTGACCATGGCACCTCCCAGCAGGAGTCCGCCGACGGCCGCCAACCGTGTAACTCGCCGGATGACCCGTCGTCGTGCGTGCCTCATGCCTGGCTCCCGAACCCCGATCGTGCGGTGCCGAACACCGCGGGGCGCTCCGGTCGTTGAGTGCCCTTCCTCCATACGTGGCCCGGCGCTGTCGCGTTCACCGGAGGGCGGATCGGATAGGGGATCGGGCAGAGGATCGGATGGGGAATCAGGTGGCGGATCGGTTTCGGGTCCCGTGTCCAACGGGCGGTCTACACCGCCGAGTTGGCCTCGGCCGTGCCCAGCCGGAGCCCGCTGCCCTCGTCGCCCCAGACGGAATCCGTGCCGACGTACGGGCGGAGCAGCGCGGTGAGGGCCGGGTCGCCGCGACCGTTCAGCTCGTCCGAGGCGAGCTTGCGGGTGATACCGGCGAGGAAGTCGGCCAGTTGCACCCGTGCGTCGGACCGGGCGGCGACGAGTTGTACGTTGCTCAGTGGGGCCGCCTCCATGATCCAGGCGATCCGCTCAGGGGTGAGCATGTTCTGCCGGTCGTGCACCAGACGGACGGGCCGGCCTTCGGCGAGCCAGTACCGGGCCGTGCTGACGATCGCGGGGAGCAGGGGATTGAGGACGGGGAAGAGCACGGGGGAGTCCCGCATCCGCTCCCGGTAGGACTCCGCGCGCGACCGGGACCGGGCCGCCGCGAGCCGCCCGACGATCACGCCCGCGGTCGTACCGGAGTACTCGTCGCGCAGGGCGTCGACCGTACGGAAGAAGACGTCGGTGGGGACGGTCGCCGCGGCGTCGTTCCTGACGCGGAGGAGTTGGTTGGAGGCGGTGAGGAAGTCCCGCCAGTCGCGCTCGCCGAAGGTCCGGGGTCCTTCCCGGAACAGGGTGATCGCCTCGGGGCCGTCCCTGTCCCTGTCCCTGTCCCCGTCCCCGCCTTCGCCGAGCAGCAGGTCGACGGCGCGGTTCACGACGAAGAACGTCTTCTCGATCAGATGCACATGGGCGTTACCGTCGCGCAGTGGTCCGGCGGGGTCGAGGAATGACTCCAGCACCGCCCGGTGCTTGTCCCGCAGCAGATGGTTCGCCTTGTACTCCGTTGCCGGCGAGCGGATCCGGTGCCGTATCTCCTGCACGTACGCGGCGGCAGTCTCCACGGGGAGCCGCACGCTCGCGTGGGCGAAGACGTCGGTGTTCCCGCCCGTGAGGTTCTCGCCGTCCGAGCCGGACTCGTCGCAGGCGATCTCCATCAGGGCGCCGTTCTCAGGATTCCCGGTCATCGCACATCCCCCTATCTTGAGCCTCATGACCAGCATCCCGCAGGACACGTCCGGTGAACCGAATCCCCTGCGCGCCCTCACGCTCGATCGCCTGCGCCGTCGTACGAGCATGAAGTGGCGCACGTATCCGGAGGACGTGCTGCCCGTGTGGGTGGCCGAGATGGACGTACCGCTCGCGGAACCGGTGGTCCGCGCGGTCACGGACGCGCTGGCGCTCGGCGACACGGGCTATCCCGCCGGTACGGCGTACGCGGAGGCGCTGGCCGGGTTCGCGGAGAAGCGGTGGGGCTGGGACGGGCTCGCCGTGGAACGCACGCGGATCGTGCCGGACGTCATGCTGGGGGTCGTCGAGATGCTCCGGCTGGTGACCGGTGCCGGTGACGCAGTGGTGGTGAACCCGCCCGTGTATCCGCCGTTCTTCCAGTTTGTGGAGCACATGGACCGGCGGGTGGTGGAGGCGCCGCTGGGGGCGGATCTGCGGATCGACCTCGGCGCGCTGGAGGACGCGTTCCGGCGGGCGGTCGCGGGCGGGCGACGGGCCGCGTATCTGCTGTGCAGCCCGCACAACCCGACCGGTACGGTGCACACCGCCGACGAGTTGGCCGCCGTCGCCGCCCTCGCCGAGCGGTACGGCGTGCGGGTGGTGGCCGACGAGATCCACGCGCCGGTCGTCGCCGCGGGCGCGAACTTCGTGCCGTATCTGAGCGTGCCGGGCGCGGAGAGCGGTCTGTCGCTGATGTCGGCGTCCAAGGCGTGGAACCTGGCCGGACTCAAGGCGGCCCTCGCGGTCGCGGGCCCCGAGTCGGCCGCCGACCTGGCCCGCCTTCCGGAGGAGGTCGGCCATGGCCCGAGTCACGTCGGGGTGATCGCCCATACGGCTGCGCTGCGCGACGGTACGGGGTGGCTGGACGCACTGCTGGCCGGCCTCGACGACAATCGACGGCTCCTCGCGGACCTGCTCGCGGAACATCTGCCGACGATCGGCTACCGCCCTGCCGAGGCTACGTACCTCGCTTGGTTGGACTGCCGTGCGCTCGGCCTCGGTGATGATCCGGCGGGGGTCTTTCTGGAGCGGGGGCGGGTGGCGGTGAGCCCGGGGATCGACTTCGGGACGGGGGGAGTTGGGCATGTACGGCTGAATTTGGCGACGTCGCCGGAGGTGATTGCGGAGGCGGTGCGGCGGATGGGGATGGGTTCCGAGGACATGTGACACTTGGGTCCCTGACTGTCACATGTCAGCGCAGGAGGTGTGCCGGGTGGCCGTGCTGTCATGGACACCCACCCCGGCTGCCATGATGACCCCATGCGCGTGCTGATGCCGGTCCCCGACCGGGACTTCGACGTCACCGAGGTCGCCGTGCCCTGGCGGCTGCTCACCGATGCCGGGCACGAGGTCGTGTTCGCCACCGAGCGGGCCGGGACCCTGCCCGCCGCGGATCCCCGGCTGTTGACCGGCGTTCTCTTCGGGCAGCTCGGTGCCGAGGACGAACCCAAGCGGTTCTACCAACAGCTCACCGCCGCACCGGAGTTCAGCGCCACTGTCGCGTGGGCGGACCTGGACGTGACCCGCTTCGACGGACTGCTGCTGCCGGGTGGACACGCGCCCGGTATGCGCCAGTACCTGGGGTCGCCTGCACTACAGTCCGCAGTCGGGGAGTTCTGGAAGTCGGGTCGGCCTGTCGGCGCCATCTGTCACGGCGTTCTCGTGCTGGCCCGTACCCGCGACGCGGACACCGACCGCAGCGTCATCGCCGGACGCCGTACGACCTGTCTCCCCAAGTACATGGAACGTACTGCCTACTTGACCACCGCCTGGCGCCTCGGCCGCTACTACCGCACCTACCCCGCCTACGTGGAGGACGAGGTGCGGGCCGCCCTCGGCGACCCGGGCGCACAGTTCGAGCGCGGGCCCAAGGAGCTCACCCGGCGCGGCACCGCGAGCGACGACGCCCACGCGTTCGTCGTACGGGACGGCACCTATCTGTCGGCGCGCTGGCCCGGCGATGCGTACCTGTTCGCCCGCCGGTATCTCGATCTCCTTCGAGAAGCGTCGGGTGCTTAGACTGCCGACCATGGACGAGACCCCGCTGGACCGGCTCGGCGCAGGCCAGTACCTGCTGATCACCAGTTACCGCAAGAACGGCTCCCCGGTCGCCACCCCGGTGTGGGTGGTGCGCGACGGCGAGACACTCGGAGTGTGGACGGTCGCCGACTCCTGGAAGGTCAAGCGCATCCGGGCCCGCGCCGATGTCCTCGTCGGCCCCTGCGACCTGCGCGGCAACCCGACCGGCAACCAGGTCCCCGGCACCGCCGAGATCTGCGATGCCGAGACCACCGCACGCTACCGCAAGCTGATCACCCGCAAGTACGGTCTCACCGGGCGCATCACGCTCCTCGGCAGCCGGCTGCGCCGTGGGCTCGACGGCACCATCGGCATCCGCGTGACCCTCGTACCCTGACGACCTTCCCCTCGACCACCGAACCCAGGGAGCCTCCGTGGACCCGCTGAACCCGGCCGAGCTGCCGCTGCGGCAGGAGCGGGTCGTCTTCGCGCGGATGCGCGGTACCCAGGACCGGGTCGCCGACGCGATCACCGCGTTCGCCGGCACCATGCTCTTCGTCTACCTCCACGCGCTGTGGTTCGCCGTCTGGATCGCCCTCAACGAAGGGCTCCTCGGGCGGGCCGGGATCTTCGACCCGTACCCGTACGGGCTGCTCACGATGATCGTCAGCCTGGAGGCCATCTTCCTGTCGACCTTCGTCATGGTGAGCCAGAACCGCCAGGCGGCCCGCGAGAACGTCCGCGCCGACCTCGACTTCGAGACCAACCTCCGCTCCGAGGTCTGGTCGGCCCACATCGGCGCCGCGCTCGGCCTCGACCCCCGTGAGGTCGAACAACGCGTCCAGGAACTCCTCACCGAGAACCGCGCCAAGATGAACAGCGGGACACAGAAGCCGAGTTGAGCACCCGCGCGATGTCGTCAGTCGCACGAAGCAGACGCATGAGGAAGGGGCCGCAGCTTTCGCGCTGCGGCCCCTTCGCTTCGTGCGACGTTCCCTTACGACATTCGGCTACGGCTTTCCGCTACGACGCGTCGAGCACCGTGCCGGTCAGTTCCGGTCCGCCGCTCTGCGGGTCGCCGTTCTCGTCCACGCCCAGGAACCGTACGGACTCGGGCTGTTCCGTCACCTGGTCGGTGATCGTCGGCACGCTGATCTCCCCGCTGAGCTGCCCCGCCGGGACGGACGTCCAGAGGAACAGGCTCAGCACCTTGGACAGCGGGCGCTCCGGCGCGGCTTCCTCACCGGAGTTCTCACTGAGCCACTGCGGGTTGACGTCCAGGGTCGACAACTCCGGGCCCGTGGCGAGCGGTTGGACGAGGAACGACGGGTTCAGCTCCACGTCGGCGGCCGCGGACAGCGTCACCTTCCACTTGAGGGGCTGTCCCTCGGTGACCCGGTCGGCGATCGGCGTCACGGTGAACGTCGGCATCGGGTCGTCGTTCTCGGTGGTCACCCCACCGCGATGGGCGCCGACCACCGCACCGTGCACCGCCTTCACGAAGATGTCGTGCCGGACGCCGTAGTCGAAGCGGGTGTTGCCCTCCACCTTCACCGGTACGTCGATGGAGTTGGCGCCGGGCCGTACCGTCACCAGCCGTGAGGTGTCGTGGCCGGTGGCCGGGTTGTCGACGTAGAGCCGCACCTGGCCGCTGCCCCGGCCGGAGACCTGGACGGGGACGCGGTACGTCCTGACACCCGAGTTGCCTTCCTTGACGGCGAGGCGGCCGATGTCGACGCGGGGGAGCGGGGCCGATGTGGCAGCCGGAGTGCCCGGGCGCCATGCCCAGGCGTCCATCAGCCAGGCCTGGCCGGAGCGTGAACGCGGGGTCAGGTCAAGGGACTTGATGCGGTGCAGGTCGAGTCCGGCGTGCGACGCGGCGGCCAACGGCACGCGGACCTCGCGGGCCCAGTAGGAGGCGGTGCGCTGGGTGCCGGGGAGGCCGTCGACGCGGACCCGGCCGAGGGTCGCGCGGTGGCCGGCGGTGTCCGTCAGGGACACGTCGAGCTGGGTGCCGGTGGTGTTGGGCGGCACGATCACCCGCAGGGCGAGGCTCTTGGCGCCACTGACGGAGACCGGCTTGTTCGGGCGGACCGCCACCGTCGAACCGGCCGCGGACCAGCGCAGCGCGACGGCGCGGCGGCCGACCTCCTTCGTGGCCTCCCACTGCGCGAAGTGCGGCGAGATGCCCTTGGAGTCGTCGCTCAGGCAGGCTACGGCCGGGTCGGGGTCCACCGCGGCACACAACTTGCCGCCGGAGACGGTGACTTGACCGTCGGGCAGGAACCCGGCACCACGGTTCGCGCCCACCGCGTGGGTGAGGACGCGTGCGGGGTCGGCGGAGGGCGCCCGGCGGCCGGAACCGTCGAGCAGCTCGCGGGCCCGGTCGTCACCGGCGATGAACAGCCGTGCCGCCGTGGCGATGTAGGTGGAACCGGCCTTGTGCTGCTGGTCGGCGGTCAGCCGGGTCGCGGCGCCCGGTGAACACGCCGCGTCCCGCTGGTCGGGGTCGTCGTAGAAGTCGTCGGACGCGGGCGCCTCGGCCTGGCCCGGAGTCCACTCGGTGTTGAAGAAGTTGTGGTCGGCGCCCTCGACGTAGACCGCGCTGTGCAGGGCGATTCCCTTGCTGACCCCGCGGGTGCCGTCGACGTAGACCTCGCCCTGGAGGTCGGAGACGTCACCGTCGCAGCCGGGGAGGAGCGTCACCGACGGCACGTCGGCCACCGGGTTCTGGCCGAAGATCGTCGGGCCGATGAGGACGGTGCCGCGGATCTTCCAGCGGACCGGGCCGCGGTAGCCGTCCTGGGCGGCCGGCGGCGGGTAGAGGCTGTCCATCGCCGCGCGGTTGACGCCCTCGCCACCGCGCGAGTGGCCGATCAGCAGGACGCGGGAGAGGTCGGCCCGGGGCGCGTTCCGCACGACCGGCGGTGCCGTCTGCGGGTGGGCGGACCAGTCGGCCCAGTGGGCCAGGTGGAGCCGGACCAGCGAGGAACGGGCCTGCGCACCGGCGTCCTCGGCATCGGCGTCCTGGGCGTTGATGCCGTTCGCGGAGATCGACACCGTGACATAGCCCTGGGAGGCGAGGAGTTGCTGGTCGCGCAGGTAACCCCGGTAGCTCGGAACCGACTTCAGGCCGGTGGGGCAGGGCCAGTCGCCGGTGATGTCCTCGGTGCCGGGCTTGTAGCAGGTGTAGTGACGGCCGTGCAGGAAGAGCGCGAGCGGGCGCTTGCCGGTGGCGCCCTTCGGCGTGACCACGACGGCCTGCATCTCGATCGGCTGCGGATACCCGGGCAGACGCACCGAGTTGAGCTTGTACTCGCCGGTCGTCGTACGGTACGTGCCCGGCTTGCCGGGGTCGATCGCACCGGCCGGGAGCGGGGCGGTGGGCTGCGCGGCGGCTCCTGAACGTCCTTCGGTGGAACCGCTGTTGTCACCGGTGGTGTCCAACCGCCGCCCTGCGGCCAGTACTTGAAGGTCCGTCAGCTTCTGGGGTGCGACGGCACCGAGGCCGAGCCGGAACGTCCGCCCGTCCTTCGCCGGTCTCGGCACACCGAGGAGTTGGCCCCCGGCGTGGAACTCGACGCGCGCGTCCCCCATGGGCACCCGCGTACCCGAGCGCCAGACCAACTGCTGTGCGGAACCCTTCCCCGTGATCCGCCAACCCGGCGGGAGAGTACCGTCGTTGGCCGCCGCCGTCGCCGTGAACGGTCCGGTGTCCGACGGTGGCGCGGCCTGCGCCGACCCGGACATCCCTCCCGCCACCGCGAGCACCGTCGCGGCCGTGACCCATATTCGCCGGGCACGGAACAATGTGTTCTCCTCCTCGAACCCCAGGCTCAGGCGCCCCGTTGGTCACGGGAGCCTCTCGCGCCCCGGAGGATGAGAAGCAGAGCCTGTGGGTTGCCTGTGGAGGAGGATTCGGCCGATCTTCGTCGGGCGGGCTCGAACCCGGGCGCGCTACGGCCGTTCGGGAACCGCCCGCCGATCGAGGCCGGTCGGTGCCCAACTGGTCAGCCGCTGCGGCCGGTTCGGGGCAGTCAGTGCCAGGCGCGGTACGGCTCGTCGAGGAGTTGGAAGACGGGCTCGCCGCGCACCGGGTCCTTGGCCGTGGAGAGCCGGACGCGGTCGCCGCTGTGGATGCCGATGGGCGGGCCGATGACCCGGCCGCGCACCACGAAGCCCTCGGCCATCTCGATCAGCGACACATTGCGCGCGGCGGGGGTGTTGCGGTGCACGACCGTGGAGTGCCGGACCGTGCCGGTGCCCTCGCTGCGCTCCGTGCGCAGGTCGCCCCCCTGGCAGACCGGACACAGCAGCCGGTGGTACATGGCGGTGCCGCACCAGGTGCAGCGCTGGAAGAGGATGGTGGCGCCGTCCGCGGCGGGCGGATCGAGCACACCCGCGAGGGAGCCGACTACCGGACGGGTCGCGAATCCTGAGTGGTGGTACACGCTGTCAACTCCCTGCGCTCGGCCGGAATCCCGCGCGCCCGGCCAGGTCGGGCACGCATGTGCGCGGCTCGCCGTGCCACCGTGCACGGCCACAGCGTATGGCACTCAGTGCCAGCCGTAAAGATACTGCGTACCCTCGACTTTTCTGTCTTTCCGGTTCAGTCGCGGCCGAACGCGGCTTCGATCTCCTGGACGACGCGCCACATCGGGGCCCCGCGTCGGGAGACGACCACCACGACGTCCTCGGGGCGCTGCTCCTGGAGTTCGCCGACGGGCCGCACCGGAGGGTGTCCGAAGGCGGACTGCACATACCCCAGGGCGTGGTCGACCTCGGCGCCCGCGTCGCGCTGCCCGTCCGAACGCAGCCAGGAACGCAGGGCGTTGTTGTGCGCCGCGACCACGGCGGCCGCGATCACGTCCGCCTGGAGGGTGCCGTCCGGCCGGCCCGCGAAGCGCCCGCGCAGATAGTCGGCGAGGGCGCGCTCGTAGCGCCACACCACCGACAGTTCGTACGCGCGCAGCCCCGGCACCTTCTTGGTGAGGCGGTAACGCTGCACGGAGAAGGTCGGGTTCTCGTTGTACATGCGCAGGACGAGCCGGGCCGCGTCGCAGACCCGCCGCACGGGCTCGTGTTCGTCGCCGCCGGAGGAGAGGAAGGCCGTCATGTCGGCCAGACAGCGTTCGTGGTCGGGGAAGACCACGTCCTCCTTGGACGGGAAGTAGCGGAAGAACGACCGCCGCCCGACCCCGGCCAGTGCCACGATGTCGTCGATGGTGGTCTGTTCGTAGCCCCGCTCCAGGAACAACTGGAACGCGGCCGCCACCAGGGCGTCCCGCATGGGCGGCTTGGAGCTCATGGACGGGAACGTAGCACCAGGCCTGCCCGGATGGCACTCAGTGCGCTCCAAGGAGGGAACTGAGTCCCCTCGCGGATCTGGAGTGATCGATATGATCAAAACGATCGATACGATCCGCCGCATAGAGTGACCGCGACCAGTTTCACCTTCAGGGGGACCCATGCGACCGCACGTCGACCAGCGCCATGAGCGGGTGCTCGAACTCGTCCGCGAGCGCGGCAGCCTGCGGGTCGCCGACCTCGCGGCCGAACTCGGCGTCTCCGCCGTCACCTTGAGGCGTGACGTGGAGGCGCTGGCCGGCCAGGGCCGGGTGCACCGGCTGCACGGCGCGGTGGTGTGGCCGGGCGGCGTGAGCACCGTAGGACTGCGGACGCGACAGGAGCCGGCCGAGCTCACCGCATCCACCGCATCCACCGGATCCGCCGCGTCCGCCGCGTCCGCCGAGGGCGTCGTGATCGGAATGATCGTGCCGACCACAGCCTCGCTCTTCGCCGACATAGTGCGCGGCGCCCGCGAGGCCGTGGGAGCGCAGGGCGGCCGACTGGTGCTCGGGGTGTCCGGATACGTCGACACGGAGGACGCCGTCCAGGCCGGGCACCTCCTCGCGGGCGGCGCGCAAGGGCTGCTCGTGGCGCCCAGTTGGTCGGGCGGTGTTCCCGTCGGCGGCCAGGAACAGTGGCTCCTCGACCGAGGAGTACCCACCGTCCTGGTCGAACGCTCAGCCCCGCCCGGCAACCCCGCCGCGGCCCTGGACCGGGTGCGCACCGACCGCGCTCACGGAGCAGCGGTCGCCGTCGGCCACTTCGCCGCCCTCGGCCACCACCGGATCACCGCGGTACTCCAGGAAGGCCCGCACGCCGCGCAGATCAGCGCGGGCTACGACTCGGCCGTACGCTCCCTCGGCCTCGACGACGCCCGAGGTGCCCCGTCCGTCCGCGAACACGGCGACTACGACTCAAGCGTGGACTACCTGGTCGACGCCGTCCGCGAGCGCGGAGTCACCGCCGCCCTCGTGCACAGCGACGAGGACGCGATCGTGCTGGTGCCCCGACTCCAGGCCCGCGGCATCCGCGTCCCGGACGACCTGGCGCTCATCGCCTACGACGACGAGGTCGCCCCGCTCGCCGACGTCCCGCTCACCGCCGTGGCCCCGCCGAATCGAGCGGTGGGGGAGTCGGCCGCGAAACTCCTCCTGCAACGGCTCGCCGAGCGCGGCAGCGGACGCCGACCCGCTCCGCGTCAACACGTCGAACTCCTCCCCGAGTTGAGGATCCGCTCGTCCTGCGGAGCCAAAACGCTCGCCCGGTGACCACGGGCCGACCGTTTTGATCATTCCGCGCGAACGCTCTCGGCGGACGCCATCGGTGAACGCCCTCGCCCAAGGAGAACCGGCATGCCCTCCATACCCCTCGCCCGCCCCCGCATCCTCTACGTCACCGACCTGACGTACCCCGCACGCGGGCGCCGCTACTGCGACGAGGACATCGACCTGACCTCCCGGCTGCGCGAGGACTTCGACCTGGCGCTGTGCCATCCGCTGGACGCGGCCGCGCTGATGGACGGCTTCGACGCGGTCGTGGTCCGCAACAGCGGTCCCGTCCTCGGATACCAGGCCGAGTACGACGCGTTCCGCGAGCGCGCGCTCCGCACCGGGGCCCGGGTCTACAACCAGCTGTCGGGCCGGGCGGACATGGCGGGCAAGCAGTACCTCCTCGACCTGAGCGCCGCCGGGTTCCCGGTCATCCCGACCGTCGACCGCGTCGAGAACCTGGACCGGCTGCCCCGCACGGACCGCTATGTGGTCAAGCCCAAACTCGGCGCCGACTCCATCGGCCTGGAGATCGTCGCGGCCGACCGGCTGCCCGCTCTGGCCGACGGGAGCGTCCTGGTCCAGCCGTGCGTCGACTTCTCGTACGAGGTGTCCTTCTACTTCGTCGACCACGACTTCCAGTACGCCCTCTACGCCCCGGACACCGAGAAGCGCTGGCAGCTGGAACCGTACGAACCCGCGCCCGCAGACCTGGAGTTCGCGCAGCGGTTCATCGACTGGAACGGCATCGACCACGGCATCCAGCGCGTCGACGCCTGCCGCGCCCCGGACGGCCGGCTGCTCCTGGTCGAGCTGGAGGACCTGAACCCGTACCTCTCCTTGGAGGCCCTCGACGACACGCGGGGGGACGCTTTCGTCGCCGCGCTGAAGGCGTCCCTGCACCGGTTCGTGCGAGCGTGAGCTTGAGCTGAACTCCGGTGGCCGTGCGCGCGTATCACTCCAGGGGATGGCGGACATCCGTGCGCGCGGAACGGAAGGAGAGCAGTGTGTCTACACCGTCCGAACCGGGATCGTCGCCAGGCGGCCCGGTCCTTGAGCCTGCCCGAGTCCTGCGCCGCCGCCGCTCCGACAATCTCGCGGCGCTGATGCGGGAGCCCCGCCGGGACTCCTCCGTCTTCGAGTCCGTGCCGGTGCCCAGGCCGATCTTCGGCTCCGAGGCCGAGACACAGGAACTGCCGCCCGTACCGGGCGAGTTGCGCCCGCTGCCGACCACCACAGGTTTCTTCGGGCCCGGTCTGCGCCGGGCCGCGATCGTGGTCGGGGTGAGCGCCGCCGCGCTGGTCGGCTTCGCCTGCGCCCTGCTGCTGCCGGGCAGGGGAGAGGCCAGCACGGCCCAGCCGATCGCCACACCCACCCCGGTGGCGTCCGCCACGGTCAGCGCGACCGCCGACCCGGACGGCGCCGGCACCCTCCGCGAGGGCGACAGCGGTGCCGAGGTGAAGGAGCTGGAGCAGCGACTCCTGCGCATCCCCAACGTCTACGAGAACGGCTCCACCAGCGGCCAGTACGACGCGACCCTCACGGCCGCGGTCGCCCGCTTCCAGCTCTGGTACGGCATCCGGGGCGACGAGAACGGCGTGTACGGCGACGACACCCGCAAGGACCTGGAGTCACGCACGACGCTCGACGACGGCCAGTAGGCGACCGGAGTTTCGAACACGTGGCAAGACCTGCGGAAAGTCGGTGGTGGTGGGGCCGTAGAGCCTCATCATGGACAGCGCGGCGCCGCAGGTCGGCGGTGTCGTGCCCGCTGCGAACCGAAGGCCACGCCGATGAGCGGCTCCCGCGTTCCTGGTCTGATCCTGCCCGGAGTCCTTCTGCTGGCCCTCGTCGTGGGCGCGTTCTGGTACTGGCGGCACCGCGACGACGACTGAACTCCACCGGCGGCGAGGTCAGCGTCCCGTGCTGTGCCCGACCAGCGCCTCCGTCACCGCGCGGACGCTGCGCGCGATGTGCTGGAGCTGGAGGACCTCGGCGGCGTACAGCTTGATGGTGTGCTCGATGACCGACTCGGGCAGTCCGATGCCGGGCAGATCGGCCCGCGCGGTCTGCAGGGCGGTCCGGGCCACCCGGATCTCGTGCTGGACCTGGATCTGCGCATGGCGGGCGAGCAGCACGGGGTGGCGGATGAACGCGGGATAGCTGGCGTAGCGGGCCGGCACCAGCTCGCGCAGCCATTTGGCGGCCGAGCGCTCCCAGTCGTAGCTGCCGGGTGTCTTGACCTGACAGGGCCAGTCCTGGCTGATGCGCGTGGTGGTGAGTTGCATGTCATCGCTTCCCGGTGTGCGGCGTCGCGGGGGTGGGTCGACGGTGGGTGGCGGCCCCGGCCCAGGGGATGACCGGGGCCGCCCTGGGCGCTCGCGGAGGCGATGCCCGACCGAACACGTCCGGCGCCGACGCGGGTAGGAGACGGCGGCTGGGCGTGCCCGTGAGAGGGCCCCGGGGAGCAGGTGTCGCCGGCGCGGCGGGTCGAGCGGAGGTGCGCATGGGCGGACCGGGCTTTCTCGGGGCGGGTGCGATCCGTGAGCAGTATTTATATATGCCGTCTGCTTTGCAAGGCGTATGAAAACATTCATACGCGAAATGGGCGGAATCATCCCAGTTCAAGTTCGTATGAGGGGGGAGTGGCGGGTCAGTCCCGCATGAAGAACTGGTGCTGCTCGGCGATCTGCTCGTAGTCCTCCAGGCGGGCCTGGGTGCGTTCGGGATCGGCGTCCGTCATGGCCTGGAGCAGGGCGGAGGCCATCACGCCGGGCGCGGCGTACGAGTCGAAGACCAGGCGGGAGCCGGTGCCGGTGGCGAAGGTGACGTCGGCCTCGTCGGCCAGCGCGCCGAGCGCCAGATCGGTCACGAGGGCTACCTTGAGCCCGGCGCTGCGCGCCACCCGGAGCGTGGTGAGCGTCTCGTGCGCGTGCCGGGGCATGTCGAAGGCGAGCAGCCAGGTGCCGCCCGCCTCGCGGGACTGGAGGATCGCGTCGTAGGCGACGCTGCCGCCGCGCGTCACCAGCCGTACATCGGGGTGGATCCGGCGGGCCGCGTACGCGAAGTACTCGGCCAGCGAGACGGAGATGCGCAGGCCGAGGACGGTCAGCGGGGTGGACGCGGACAGCTCGCGGCCGACCTCGATCAGCCGGTCGGGGTCGGCGAAGTCCCGGCGCAGGTTCTCCAGGTTCGCGATCTCGGCGTCGACCGCGGCCTGCAGTTCATTGCTCCGGTTCTCCTCGGCCGCCGGGCCGCCCGCGAGGGTGCGCAGGGCGATCGCCTGCAGCCGTTCCCGTAGCGCCGGGTAACCGCTGAAACCCACCGCCGCGGCGAACCGGGTCACCGAGGGCTGGCTGACGCCGACGCGCTCGGCGAGGTCGGTGATGGAGAGGAACGCCGCTTCGGTGATGTGCTCGATCAGGTACTGGGCGATGCGCCGCTGGCCCGGCGACAGGCGTGGCCCGTCGAAGAGTTCTCGGAGTTGGGACGTCGGCGCCGCGCCGACTTCCGGGTCGGTTTTTCCCGAGGTGATCACGGATGCCTGGGCGCGTGCCTGCTGCGGCGATGGCACCGGTGCGCTTCCTTTGTCTCCCACAGCCACTGAACATAGCTCACGGAGCGTTGTGACCAGAGGGTGATCAGCGCCGGTAGATCGTGATCGAATGACCGACTTGATCGATCGGACGACTGCTGTCGATCAACTCGGCCAGTTTTCCCCGCGCCTTGTCGATCGAAGTGTCCGAGACGACCAACAGCCCGTGCACCTCGCGCACCCCTACCTTGCGTGGATCGGACGAGTCGATGCCGTAGTACGACGGCACACCACTGCCCTTGTAGACGAGCCAGACCCGCTCGCCCGCGTACCGCTCGCGCAGCCGGTCGGCGAGGCGGCCGAGGTCCTGCCCCCAGTCCACGTTGGAGTCGTGCAGCCGCAGATAGGTCTTCGACGGACCGCCGAACGCCTCGTTGGAGTACGGCAGATAGTAGGGGAACGTCCGCAGCGAACTGACCGCGACGAACGCCACCAGCAGTCCCGTCGACAGCGGAGCCCACCGCCACCACGACCGCAGCGCCGGCACACAGGCCGCCGCGACCGCCAGGAACATCGGCACGAAGATCGCGTACCGCGTGCCGAAGTCCCGCGAGCCGTCCATCGCCGTGGCCAGCAACACGGCCGTGGGCACCAGGAGATACGGCGCCGCGGGCCGCAGTCGCCGTACCGCCACGACCGCGACGGCACCCGCCGCCCACAGCGCGATCATGCCGAGCGGGGTCTTCACCAGCAGCGCCACCGGCAGGTAGTACCAGTGCGACCCCGTGTAGAGGTGCCCGAACAGGAAGCCCTGCCACGGGTAGTCCTCCATGCCGAACTGGATGAGCATCCCGTCCCGGAACGCGCGCGGGAACGGCATCAGCGGGACCAACTGCCCGCGCAGCCCATGGATCACGGGGACCGGTTCCGTGGACGTGAACCGCAGCTGCGGATCGACCACGAGATACGACGCCCATACGACGGCGACCGTCACCACCGCGACCACGGCCGCGCCCGCGACCCCGAGGGCCAACGCCCGTCGCCTGGAGTCGCGATCGCCAGGGCGGCGGGCGGACCACACCGACACGACGGCCAGGAGCATCAGCACCGGTACGGCGGGCAGCGCGCTCATCTTCGTCGCCACGGCGGCACCCAGCGCCGCCCCCGCGAGCGGGACGTACAGCCGCGGTCGCCGCCTGGCCCGCCACAGCAGCCACACCGCCGTCAGAAGGAAGCCGGCCTGCGGTACGTCGAGCGTCGCCAGCGAGCCGTGTGCGACGACATCGGGCGAGAACGCGTACAGGGCGAGCGCCACCAACCCCCGTGCCGGGCCCACGAGTTCACGGGCGAACGCGAACACGACCAGCCCGAACAACAAGGTCAGTACGATCACCGGCAACCGGGCCCAGAACATCAGCCGCCAGGGGTCGTTGCCCGACTCGTACAGCAGATGGCGGCCCAACTCGCCTTGGTCGCCCTTGTAGTTGGTGTCGAAGTGCGGGTCGGCGATCGCGATCCCGGCGGCGATCACCAGCTTCCCGAGCGGCGGGTGCTCGGGGTTGTAGTCGAGGCTGTGCTCGCGGAGATAGACGGTGGCCGTGGCCACGTACACCGGCTCGTCGATGGTCGGTGTCTGCTGTACCGCCGTAGTGATCATCACGGCGGCCATCTGCGCGAGCAGCGCCACCACGAGGAGCGGCAACAGCCACCGCTTACGGCGCCGCAGCCCGGCGTAGAGGCGTGCCGACCGGCCGACCGTGGCGCGCGGCAGCGGCTGCCCACCGCCGTCGTCGAGCGTGTCGGGGTCGAGGACCGAGTGCTGTTCGCGCGCCATCATCCGCCCTGCGGTGAGGCCGGCCACGGGGTGGCGGGAGCGAGGCGGAGCCGGGTCATGGCCCTACTGTCGCATCGCTCCCGCCACCAGGGGCGTCACCGCTTCAGGAGTCGTACCGACAGACCTTCCGCCGTATACACCGGTACGGCCCGCAGCTTGTCCGAGTTCAGCGTGATGCTGTCGAACTGGCCGCGCAGCGAGGTCGCGCTCAGGACCCGCACCGTGGAGCCCGCGACCGGCGAGTGCTCGGCGTCGAACCGCAGGGACAGCGTGCTGCCCTTGCCGAGCGTCGCGCGCCGGGTGACCTCGACTGCGGGCTGGTGACCCGAGCGGAGCGTGACCTCAAGGGTGGCGGACTGCTGGGCGTACGCGCCGTGGATCTGCACGGACTCCGAGACCCGCAGCGCACCGCCGAGCACACTCACGTCACCGTGGCCCAGCGCGTGCGCCGAACCGGCCACCAGCGCACCGGACTTGAGCACGGTCCCGCCGGTGTACGCGTTGTGCCCGGTCAGGGTGAGCGTGCCGGTGCCCTGCTTGGTCAGACCGCCGCAGCCGTCGATGTCGTTGCGCCAGGCGTCGGCCGCGCCGAAGCCGCCGGCCGCCGCGTCGAGGGAGACGACGACGTCGGACTCGAAGGAGCCGTAACCGTCCGCCGCCGCGAAGAGGTTGAGGCGGCCCCACTGCTCGAAACCGTCGAGCAGGACGTATCCGGACGGCAGCGCGGTCGTGCGCAGCACCTCACGCCGCTGGGCCGCGTCGAGGTACGGCAGCCGGGTCTCCAGCAGCACCTCCGCGCCCTTCGGCACGGTCAGCGGCTTGTCACGGCCGCTGCGGGTCAGCACATAGGTGAACTTGGGCTTCACCAGACGGGAGTTGGCGCTCCGGTCCGCGTACGGGTCGGTCGCGGTGGTCGCCGAGTGGGCGTAGGCGTACAGGGTGTCCGCCGTCGTGCCGGTCTTCGCCTCGAAGTAGGCGAGGGCCTGG
This sequence comes from Streptomyces prunicolor, assembly GCF_045162825.1. Classification (NCBI taxonomy): domain Bacteria; kingdom Bacillati; phylum Actinomycetota; class Actinomycetes; order Kitasatosporales; family Streptomycetaceae; genus Streptomyces; species Streptomyces prunicolor. The sequence goes on from NZ_CP108676.1 coordinate 10,205,911, forward strand.
GCGCGTGCCGCGGCCTTGAGCGTGGCGTTGGCGGGGTCGGCGAGCGTGGCGGCGGCCAGCGCGGTGGCCATGATGCGACCGCCCATGACGTCCACCGTCGAGTGCATGCCGGCCATGATCCGGGTGTGGCTCAACTGGAAGGTGCGGGTGACCAGTTCCTGGAAGCGCTCCGGTACGGCGTACGCGTAGGCGAGGCCCGCCAGATGGAAGGCGTTGGTGTGGCCGCTGGGGAAGCCGCCGTCGTCCACCGGTGAAGTGCTGCGCTGGCGCAGGAGTTGGGGCGCGACGACCACCTTCGAGTCGTAGACCGGGAAGCCGAGCACGTCGACCGTGCCGGTGTCGACGACCTCGCTCTTCTCGTTCATGCGGTACGGACGCGGGTACTGGTAGGCGTACTTGCCCGGGTTGCCCGACGCGTAGTTGCCGCGCAGGGTGTCGACCAGTTCGGCGACCTTGCCGAGCGCGGAGTCGTGCGAGCCGGCGCCGAGCGCGGAACCGGCGGGCGCGTCGGCGGGGACGGCGTCGTCGATCTTGGTGGCGGGCGTGCCGTCCGGGGCGCTGGTGATCGAAGTGACCGCCAGGGCACCGGACTTGTACAGGTCGGCCAGCGGACCCAGGCCCGCGATCATCGCGTAGCTCTGGTGCTGGCGGTCGTAGAGGAACGCCTCCTTGGCCTGGGCCTCGGTGCGGTGCGTGGTGAGGTCGACGCAGTACCGCACGTTGGCGCGCAGGATCTCGGGTCGCAGCGGCGTGCCGGTGTTCCAGGCGGCGCCGGTCTTCCATATCTGCGCCATGCCGCCGAGGACCCGGACCACGGCGTTGGTCTCGGGCGTCAGGTTCGCGATGACGTTCGTCTTGTAGTCGTCGACGAACGCGAGCGGGACCGTGGTGGCCTTGGCGTCCGCGGCGGCCAGCCAGCTGACCAGCGTGGGCGCGGCGACCACGGCGGCCGAGGCGCCGAGCGAGGTCTTGAGGAAACCACGTCTGTTCACGGCGGGTCGAACGGCGTTCGTGCGCTGCCCGGCGGGTGACGGCATGGGTGAGCCTCTCTTGAGTTCTACGGCCGATGAGGCCGACGAGGTCGTGCGACCAGGGAGGAGGGTGGTGCGATCGGCTGTGGTTCGGGGTGCACCGTACGACGTGGGAAAGCGCATACGTCAACTGGTGCGTACGTGCGAAGATTTACGGTGAGCCGTGTCCCGGTGGAGAGGGTTCGGCGGCCACGACATGACCCCCGGGTGAACGGGGGCCGTGCGGTTCACAGGATCGATCGGGCCAGTGCCACCGCGCCCTCGACGGGCGGCACTTGGATGGGCCACGGCCGTGCCCCGGGTACCTGTTCGGCGAGCGCGCTGGTGAGCGCGTCGTACAGGAGGGGCTGGTTGAGGACGGTGCCGCCCGAGACCACGACGTCGTCGACGGGGACGCCGCGTTCGGCGAGCCGTACGACGAGTGCGGCGAGGGACCGGCCGGCCTCGGCTATCACCTCGCGCGCGAGGAGCGAGCCCGCGTCGGCCGCGGTGAAGACGACCCGGGCGTGACGGCCCCAGTCGGCGGAGACGTCGGAAGCGCTTTCCAACGCGGCGCCCAGCGCGGGAACTTCGGCCACCCCGAACGCCTCGACGAGTCCCAGGGCCAGTTGGTCCGGAGCCTCGCCCCGGTCGTGCGCGGCCCAGGCGGCGCGGGCCGCCTCGCGGACGAGTCCGGCGGCTCCGCCCTCGTCACCCAACACCGCGCCCCAGCCGCCCACTTGGAGTCGGCCGCCGTCGGCGAGCAGGCCCACCGCGACCGAACCGGTGCCGGCGACCAGGCCGACCCCCTTGTCCAACCCGGCGGCGGGGACGAGCAGTTCGGCGTCCCCGACGACCAGTGCGGGCACCTTGAGACGTTCCTCCAGCGCGGCACGGATCTCGGCGCACTGGCGGGGGGTCTCACAGGCGTGCCCGCCCACGGCGACCGCGGACGGGCACGTGCGGGCGGGCAGGGCGTCGTGGATCAGCGCGGTGAGCCAGTCGGCGGCGGCCACGGTGTCGTGCGGCCGCCAGCCGCTGCTCGCACGGATGTGGTCGGCGACTACATCCGGGCCCGCGCACGCGCGCAGATGTGTCTTGGTGCCACCCACGTCGATGCCGACCACGAGGGGCGTGAAGTCCTGCACGGAACCTCTTTCGTCGTTGCGCTGTGCTGCGACGGTTGGGCGAACCGTGTCCGGGGGAACGGTGGTTGAAGCACTAGGGAAGCCCCGGGACGGGCTTCTGACGGACCACGGCAGGCGAGTACCGTGACGTTCGTTAGGAAGTTAACTAACGAAGTACAGTGCGTCAAGAGTCATCGCGCACTCGGCCACAGAGACCACTGTCCGGGCCCGCGTGACGTCAGGACATCCCGTCGCCGCATCCCACGGAACCCTTCCGGGAACGCGGCCTGTGAACTGGGGGAAGTGTGGAACACGTCGTGGCGCAGGCGTCTCGGCTGACCGAGAGCGCGAGTGCGGTGTTCGCGGTGCTGGCGAGAGCCGGCAGCGCGACCCGGCCGCAGCTCGCGACCCTTGCGGGCCTGTCCAAGCCGACGGTCTCCTCCGCCGTGGTGGAGCTGGAGAACGTCCGGCTGGCCGCCCACTCCGGCACCGCCTCCGGCGGCACGGGACGCAACGCCGCCGTATACCGTCTCGGCCCGGCCGCCGGTGCCGTACTCGCCGTCGACCTCGGCCCCGCCCTCACCCGGGTGCGCGGCTGCGCCCTGGACGGCACCCTGCTGGCCGAGGCCAGCAGATCCCGGGAGGACGCCGCCGGCGCCGTGCGCGAGGCCCTTGCCGCGCTGCCCGTCGGTATCCCACTGCGCTCGGTCGTCGTCGCCGTCGGTGACGTCCTGGCGCGGAACCAGGCGGGCGCCGGGATGCGCCCCGCGACCGCCAAGGCGGGCCCGGTGTTCGACGCCATGACGGTCGCCCTGCCGCCGGGTGTGCCGGTCCACCTGGAGAACAACGTCAACTGCGCCGCCCTCGCCGAACTGCACGAGGGTGCCGCCCGGGGCCGTCACACCTTCGGCTATCTGCGGATCGGTGTCGGTATCGGCCTCGGCATCGTCGTCGGCGGCCATGTGCTGCGCGGTGCGAACGGCGCGGCCGGTGAGCTCGCCCGGCTGCCCTACCCCTGGGACGACGCCGTGGTGCCGCGCCGTGAGGCCCTGGAGGAGTACGTGGGCGCCCGCTCGCTGCTGCGCCGGGCGGCGGCCGTCTGGCCCGACACCGGCGAACCGTGCCCCGGCAGCGCGGACCGGCTCTTCGCCCTCGCCCGGCAGGGACACGACACGGCGAGCGCCCTGGTCGGCCGGCACGCCGCCGACGTAGGCAGACTCGCCGCCGCCGTGGCCGCCGTACTGGACCCGGGACTGATCGTCCTCGGGGGCAGCACGGGCACGGACCCGCAGCTCCTGCCCGGTGTGCGGGCCGAGCTGGGGCGGCTGAGCTGGCCCACCGAGGTGGTCAGCAGCACGGTGGGTGATCTCGGCACCGTGGTGGGCGCCGCCCGGCTCGCGGTCGCCAGAGGAGTCCAAACCGTGACCGATGGTGCGGGGGCGAAGGATTGACGGCCTCCGACTTGGTCTGCCAATGTCCGGACAAGCGCTTTCTAAGTCGGCCGGGACGCCGACTTGGGGTGAGTCTTCCCAGCCCGTACGTGACGTACGGCAACCGCACGAGGGTGTGCTTGTGCGGTGACGGCCATGACGGCCGGGGATCTCGCCCCGCGTGGACGACGCGGCCGGGCGAGGCCGTGCCCCCGGAAAGCGACCTTTCCTGCAAAATGCACCCGTGCCGCATCGGTCGGCGCCGTGCTCCGTCTCCTACGACGAAAAAGGGATCGAAGATGACCACTGTGGGTGTGCGGCGCTCCAGCCGACTCGGCCGCGGCGGCATGCGCCGCCTTGTTCCCCTCGCTGCCGCGACCGCGGCAGGAGCCCTGTTGCTCTCCGCCTGTGGGTCGGGCTCCGGCTCCGGCGGCAACGCCAAGTCGCTGACGTTCTGGATCTCCACGGTTCCGGGCCAGGACGCGGGCTGGAAGAAGCTGATCACGCAGTACAAGAAGGAAACCGGCGTCAACGTCAAGCTCGTCAACATCCCCTACGACGGGTACACGACGAAGCTGCACAACGCCGCGCAGGCGAACTCGCTGCCCGACGTGGCGGACGTGCCCGCGCTGGACCCGATCTGGTCGAGCAAGCTGATCGACCTCAAGTCCATCGCGAACAACAAGAGCTACAACATCAACTCGAACTTCCTCGCGAAGGACTCGTCCGGGAAGGTGCTGGCCATCCCCTCGGACGTCACCGCGTCCGGCCTGTTCATCAACAAGTCGCTGTTCGAGAAGGCCGGCGTCGCCGTCCCCGCCTCGCCGGCGAAGACCTGGACCTGGACCGAGTTCATCGCGGCGGCCAACAAGGTGCGCGAGAAGACCGGCGCCAAGTACTCCCTGACGTTCGACCAGTCTCCGTCCCGGCTGCGCGCCATGGTGTACGAGATGGGCGGGAAGTACGTCCACGCGGACTCCTCCGGCAAGTTCTCGGTGGACGCCGCGACCAAGAAGGCCGTGAACTACTTCGTCGGACTGAACGACGACAAGGTCATGCCGAAGTCGGTGTGGACCAGCGGCGCCGACCCGTCCGCCATGTTCCAGAGCGGTGACGTGGTCGCCTACTGGTCCGGCGTGTGGCAGGTGCCGGCCTTCGCGGACAGCATCAAGAAGTTCGAGTGGGCGAGCGTCCCGACCCCCGCCCAGCCGGTGCAGGCCAGTGACGTCAACAGCGGCGGCATGATGGTCGGCTTCAACAACAACGGGGCCGCGGCCACCGCCGCGCAGAAGTTCATGTCCTGGGTGTACGAGCCCAAGAACTACACCGAGCTGGTCGAGACCTCCGGGTTCCTCCCCGTCGAGAGCGGTCTGAGCCCGAAGTACCCCTTCAAGTCGGCGGCGGCGCAGGCGGCGTTCAAGCTGTACAACGAGGAGATCCCGCTCTACGCCCCCATCTCGGGCTACTTCAACGGCGCGCAGACGAACTGGGTGCTGAAGGGCAAGAGCCTCACCGAGGACCCGACCAAGACGGAGCTCGGCAAGGCGATCAACGGCCAGCAGTCCGCTGACAAGGCCCTGCAGAACATCGTGGACGGCTACAACACGGCGGTCGGCGGCTGATCGTGGGCCAGAGGGCCGGGCGGCGGGGTCGAGACGCCGCCGCCCGCCCTGGTCACCCCCGTGATGCCGGGCTCATGACGTGAGCCGACAGCGATCCATTCCACCAGCACGGAAGTCAGGAAGATGACAAAAAGCGCCGCGGACGTGTCCGTGAGGCCGCCCAGGAAACGACGAAGCACCTACACCCTCGCGCCGCTCGTCCTCATCGCGGCCAACGTCGTGCTCTTCGCGTTGTTCTTCGTGTGGCCGGCGGTGATCGGGCTCGTCTACTCGTTCACGAACTACACCGGTGTGGGGGCGTTCCAGTTCATCGGACTGGACAACTACCAGAACCTGTTCGGGGACTCCACGTTCTACGACGCGCTGTTCCGGACGCTGCTGTACGCCGTGCTCGTCGTCCCGCTGAACTTCGTGCTCTCGCTGTTCATCGCCAACCTGGTGGTGAGCAAGCAGGCCAAGGGCGCGTCGGTCGCCCGAGTCGTCTTCTTCATCCCGTGGCTCATCTCGCCCATCGTCGTGGGTGTCCTGTGGCGGTGGCTGTTCGGTGAGAACTTCGGACTGATCAACTACGTCATCGAGAAGCTCGGCGGGCACGCGATCGCGTGGCAGTCGAACGCGGACCTGTCGCTGGGCGTCGTGGTGATGGCCGGTGCCTGGTGGGGCACGGCCTTCTCGATGCTGCTGTTCATCGCGGCGATCAAGAACGTGCCGGTGTCGTACTACGAGGCGGCCTCGCTCGACGGTGCCGGCCCCTGGCGCCAGTTCAGGAGCATCACGCTGCCGAGCATCGCGCCCACCTCCTTCATCGTCATCCTGCTCAACACGATCAACGCGATGAAGGAATACCCGCTGTTCGTCTCCCTCAACAACGGCGGACCGGGTACCTCGAACAACCTGCTTGTCCAGTACATCTACCAAACCGGCTTCAACCGGGGCCAGATCGGCTACGCGAGCGCCGCGTCGTTCGTGCTCATGCTCATCCTGATGGCCGTCGCGATCATCCAGCTGATCGTCAACCGGCGGGTGGAGAACCGATGACAACCACAGACACGCCGCGTCCGGTCGAGGGCAATTCCGGCCGGACCCTTTCCAAGAGGCAGCGACGCAACGTGCGCGACGGTGGGCTCCGGCGCGCGGTACCCGCGACGACACTGCTGTGGATCCTGGCGGCCCTCTACGGGCTGCCGGTCGTGTGGTTCGTCCTCAGCTCCTTCAAGCCGGCGGGAGACCTGTTCTCCCTTCCGCTGACGGTGCTTCCGCACAACCCCACTGTGTCGGGCTACAAGGCGGCGTGGGACAGCGCCAACTTCTCCCAGTACTTCATCAACACGGCCCTCGTGTGCGTGATCACGACGATCCTCACGGTGGGCGTCAGTTGCTGCACCGGGTACGCGCTGGCCAAGTACAACAACAAGTGGCTGAAGTTCTTCTTCCTCTGCATCCTGGCCACCACGATGCTGCCGTCCGAGGTCATGCTCGCCCCGGAGTTCCTGGTGGTCCGCAACCTGGGCCTCTACAACTCGTTCGCCGGCATCATCCTCCCGGCCGTGCTCACCGCGACCGGCTGCTTCATGTTCCGCCAGTTCTTCCTGACGGTCCCCGACGAGCTCGTCGAGGCCGCCCGCATCGACGGCGCGCGTGAGCTGTCGATCTTCCTGCGGATCATGGTGCCGATCTCCCGGCCCATCATGCTGACCCTCGCCATCCTGTCCTTCCAGTGGCGGTGGAACGACTACATCTGGCCGCTGCTGATGCTGAACGACCCCAACAAGTTCACCGTGCAGATCGGCATCCAGAGCCTCGTCGGGGCGCAGAACATCAACTGGTCGGTGCTGCTCGGCGGTTCGGTCATCTCGATGATCCCGCTGATCCTCATCTTCCTGGTCTTCCAGCGCTACGTCATGAGCGCCGACATCAACGCCGGACTGAAGGACTGACCGTGCCCGCCCCGCTCGACCACGATTTCGTCCGCGCGGCGGCCGGCGCCGCCGACCGGGCGGCCGCCCCGCTGGCGGCCGGCCCCGACGAGCAACCCGCCGGTGTGCCGCACCGTGGTCTGGCGCGCCGGGTGAAGACCCTGATCGCGGCCTACCGGTCCCCGGACTCGGCACTGCACGGCAGCGGGCAGGCGGTCGCCGCCGCGACGACCCACCTCCGCGCCCTGCGGGCCGTGCAGACGCCCTCCGGTCTCTTCGCGGGCGGAGACAACGTCCAGTCACCGCCCGACTCCGCGTTCACCGTCAACGACGTGTGCGACGCGTACGTCCTCGCCGCCGACGCGGGACCGGAACTGTGCGAGGTGACGGCCGGGCTCGCCGAGATCGCCCGCGCCGCCACCGCCGGTCTCCTGACCGGCGGGGTGCACACCCCGAACCACCGCTGGGAGCTGTCCGCGGCGCTCGCCCGTCTGCACCGCTCGTTCCCCGACGACCGGCTGCTCGACCGCGCCGAGCAGTGGCTCGCCGAGAGCGTCGACATCGACACGGAGGGCCTGTACTCGGAACGCAGCGCCGTCTACGCGTCCATCGTGACCAACCCGGCGCTGCTGTTGCTGGCCGAGGTGCTCGCGCGTACCGACCTGCTGGACGCCGTCGAACGCAACCTCGCCGCGACCCTGGACCTGATCAGACCGGACGGCACGGTGGAGACCGTCCACTCGCGCCGCCAGGACCAGAAGCTCTCGTTCGCGCTGTGGCCCTACCTGCCGCACTACCGGCTGCTCGCGATCCGCACCGGCCGGGGCGACTTCGCCCGCGCGGCCCGCCTGGCGGCCGCCGACGGCATCGACGACCCCGACCTGCTCGCCCAGACCCTCCTCACCCCGGATCTGTGCCGCGCCCTGCCGGCCCCGGACGCGGAGAAGCTCCCACGCGACCGGTACCTCCCCACCGCACGCCTCGCCGCACACGTCTCGGCCACCGCGCACACCGTGGTGTACGGCGGCTCCGACGTGCCCGAGCACCGGCGCATCCGCTCGGGCCTCGCCTGCAACCCCACCTTCCTGCGCCTGTTCGCCGGTGCCGCCGTCCTCGACGCGGTCCGCCTCTCGCGGGTGTTCTTCGACCTGGGCCCGTTCCGCGCCGTCGACATGGAACAGCTCGCCGACAACCGGTACCGGCTCACCCAAACCCTCACCACCGCCTACTACCAGCCGCTCCCGAAGGACCGGCGGCGCGACGACGGCGCCTACCGCCTGGTGGACGAGGGCCGCTTCTCCGCGGCGATGGCCTTCCCCGACCGCCCTCAGGACGAGGTCTCCCACACGACCCGGGTCGAGGTCGACCTGCGCGACGACGGAGCCGACCTGCGGATCGACATCAGTGGCCCATCGGTGCCCTGGGCCCTCGAACTGACCTTCCGGGCAGGGGGAGTCGCAGAGGGCGCGGTCCCGATCGGCGACGGACGCTGGTGCCTGACCACCGGCCCGCTGACCTACCGCGTCGGTGACGACGAGATCCGCGTCGAGGCCGCCGTCGAGGCGGGCGAACCCCTCGCCGGACCGGACCGGAGCGACGTACTACGGTACGACCCGGGCCAGGACTACACCGTGGCCGGCGGCACCGACGCGACGACCGGCGACCGCGTCTACCTCGGTGGATTCGGCCCGCAGACACTGACCGTCGCCCTGCGCGCCCGCCGCACCACACCCGCCCGCTGACCCCGACGACCCACACCATGGCCACCTCAGGCATGAAGGGCTGAACCACCCGTGCACCTCCTCCACCAGCGCGGCCCGCTGCACGACCTCCCGGACACCCAGGAGGCCTACGACGCGGTCCTTGCCGACGTCGTCGAGCAGGCCCTGCGCCGCATCACGCCGGACGGCAACCTCGAACACCCCGACTGCCACGACGACATCGGGGACACTTCGCTCGGGATCACGTCCCTGCTGGCCTTCGCCTGGCAGCGCGGCAAGGACCCACGGTTGCCGGAGGCGGTACGGCGCAGCCTCGCCTTCCATCTCCGCGAGCGCGTCTACACGGCGGACAACCCCGGCTACCCCAACCTTCAGGTGCGCAACTCCGGCCTCCCGTACGCGCGTTACGTCCTGGAGGCGGGCGCGCACCCCATCGGTGACTGGCCGAGCACGGCGTGGGCGCTGCTCCAGGCGGTCAACGTCCTGGACGCGGCGGACGGACTCGTCGACGACGAACAGCGCACCACGCTCGTCGAGTTGGCGCACGGCTACTGGCGCTGGCTCACCGAGGCGACCTTCTTCAACCCGCAGGAAGCGGGCAACCAGGCCATCGGCTGTGTCGTCGGCGGCCTGATGCTGGCCCGCCATCTCCCTTCAGGGGAAGGGGAGTTGGTCCGCACGCGCGCACTCCGTGTCTACGGCGACGAGATCCGTGCCCACAGCGTGAGCGACCGCGGCGCCCTCCTCCCGCCCGAGCACGGCGGAGCGTACGACAACAACTACGGGCCGATCTCCCTCTCCTTCCTCGCACAGGCCCACATCGTCAGCGGCGAGGACGTCTTCGCCGAGGACGGCGAGGCGCTGGCCCGCTACATCGACGCACGCCTCACCAACGGCGGCTTCGACAACGGCGGCCCGCGCTACAGCGAGCAGCACTCCGCCTTCGAATCGGTCCTCGGCCTGCGCTACTTCGGCAGCCGTATCGGCTCGGACATCGGCCGCTACCGGGGCGACAGCCGCTGGGCCCGGCACGCGGTCAAGCCCGACGGGGGAGTGGACGGGCACTTCGCGTGGATGCTGGTCTGGCAGATCCAGGACACCACGCCCTGGCACCGCACACCGTCGCCGGAGGCGGCCCGCCATCAACTCCGGGCCGGGACAGTGTCGGTGGCCTTCGACGACAGGATGACCCCGTCACTTGTCGAGGCGGACGGCACGTACTACCTGCCCGCCGCCGTGAACCGCCAGCACGGGTTCGGCCCGGTGCTCGACGGCTTCCTGTTCTGCCGCCCGATGGGCGAGGTGCGCGTCCGGGACGTCCGCGCAGAGGGCCTGACCGCCAAGCTGGTCACCAAGCCGGTCGTCGGCCGCGACCACGTCCTGCGGCACATCCGGTCCCTGTACGTCACCGACGGCACGCGCCTGTGGACGACGGTGGCCGTCCAACGGCTCGACGGAGCACCGTACTTGCTGGCCGGGCTGCCGTACGCGGCCGACGACGGTGACCGCGTGCGCAGGACGGCCGAGGGTGACGTCACCTCCGCGGGCACCCTGCGTCTCACCCACCCGACCGGCGAGGGCGCCGACCACTTCGACGCCCGCTCCGAACTCTCCCAGCAGGAGGCGGCGTTCGCCCTCGCGGCCGACCCGCGCGGTTACGGCAACCCCGACGAGGGCTGGGGTCACCTGGTCACCTCCACGGCACTGGAGGCCGAACCGGCACCGGGCGCGCCGGAGGACCTGCACGTGTTCGCCGTCCGGTACGGGCCCGGCGCCGGGGAGTTCGCGCCCGCCTTCGAGACCGGCGAGGACGGTCTGACTCTCACTGTCCGCACGGAGGCGTTCACCGCGGTGATCGGCGACCCGGCGGGCAATGCCGACGGCGAGCCGGAGCTCACCCTGCGGGCCTGAGGGTCACTCAACTGCCTGCCTGCGCCGCCGAGTTCTGCTCCGGCGCGGGCAGTGCGCCGCCCGGCACGACCAGGTCCGCCCGGTCCCGGGTCGTCGCCACCAGGTCGGCGTTGCGCTGGTCCGTGCCCAACACCCAGGCCAGGGCGGTCTCGTGGTCCTTGCCGAACTCCTCGTGCCGGGTGACGAGTCGCCGTACGCGTTCGTCCTCGTCGGTCTCGCAGAACCACACCTCGTCCAGGCACGGTCGTACCCGCGCCCATGAACCCGCCTCCAGCAGCAGGTAGTTGCCCTCCGTCACCACCAGGCGGGCCGTCGGCAGTACCGGGATCGCACCGGCGATCGGCTGCTCCAGGACGCGCTCGAAGCCCGGTGCGTACACGACGTCGTCGGTCTTCTCGCGCACGCGCCGCAGCAGCGCCGCGTAACCGGCCGCGTCGAAGGTGTCGGGCGCGCCCTTGCGAGCGCGGCGGCCGAGGCGGTCCAGTTCGACGTCGGCGAGGTGGAAGCCGTCCATGGGGACGTGGGCGACCCATGGTTCGCCGGTGCCGTTCAACGCGCGCACCAGGTGCTCGGCGAGGGTCGTCTTGCCCGCGCCCGGGCTGCCGGTGACACCGAGGACGGCGCGGCGGCCGGGGGTGGCGAGGGCGGTGGCACGGGTGAGGAGGTCGTCGAAAGTCAGCGGCACACGGAGAGTGTGCCATCCGTCTCGGTTGCCCGGCCGGGCAGATGATGTGCGGAAGATCGGGGAGTCGAGCCGACAGAGAGACCATGGAGTGGGGGACAGGAACAGGAGCCGTCCATGACCGACGACGCGACACAGATCCGCACCTTGATCACCGACTGGGCCGCGGCCGTCCACCGCGGTGACCTCGACGGCGTCATGGCCGACCACACCGAGGACCTCGTCATGTACGACGTCCCGCCGCCCCACGCGGGCATCCACGGCCTCGCCGCCTACCGCGCCAGCTGGCCGCCGTTCTTCGAGTGGCAGGCCCAGGGCGCCGGCTTCGACATCGACTCACTCGACATCACGGCGGGCACCGACGTCGCGTACGCCCACGCGCTGCTCCGGTGCGGCACCCCCGAGGAGTTCGCCGCCTGCCCGAGCCTGCGGCTACGGCTCACCTTCGGCCTGCGCAAGGAGAAGGGCCGGTGGCTGGTCGCGCATGAGCACCACTCGTTTCCGCACGACTGACGTGGAGAGGGCGCTCAACCCGCCTTGTTGATCAGCTCGTCGGCGACCCAGTGCGCGACGTCGGCGGGGTAGGGCGAGGAGAGTCCGAGCACGATGTGGTGGAAGCCCGCGTCGATCGCCTCGCGGATCGCGGCCCGGGTGGCCTCGGGACTGTCGTAGGAGGCGGAGAGGTGGATGGAGCGGGTGATCGTGGCGGGGTCGCGGCCGATCTCGGCGCAGTAGCGGTCGAGGAGCGCGCTGCGGTGGGTGGCGTCCTCGATGTCGCCACCGGGGATGTTCCACAGGTCGGCGTGCTCGGCGACCACGCGCAGGGTCGCCGCCGAGCGTCCGCCGATGAGGATCGGCGGGTGGGGGCGCTGGACGGGCTTGGGGTTGCCGAACGCCCCGGTGAGGTGGTGGTGGGTGCAGTGGAAGTCGAAGGGCTTCTCCTCGGTCCACAGCCGCCGGATCACCGTGCAGGCCTCGGCGAGGCTCGCCACGGCGTGCGCGGAGTCGTGGAAGGGGAGGCCGTGCGCCTCGTACTCGCGCCGGGCCAGCGGATGGTCCGGGCGTGAGCCGACGCCGATGCCGAAGTCGAGCCGTCCACCGGAGACGAGGTCGACGGTCGTGGCGATCTTGGCCAGCAGTGCGGGCGGCCGGAAGCGGTTGCTGGTCACCATCACGCCGAGCCGCAGTCGGCCGGTCTGCGCGGCGAGGGCGGAGAGCAGGGTCCAGCCCTCGAAGGCCGGTCCGTCCGGGTCGCCGCCGATCGGCATGAGGTGGTCGAACAGCCAGGCGTGCTCGATCTCCGGGACGGTGTCGGCTTCCTGCCAGACACGGAGGAGGTCGGGGTACTCGACCTGCATGGGGGCGGTCATGATTCCGAAGCTGGTTCGGGATGTGCGGGGCATGGCGCCTTCCGTCCTTCGGTAGCGCGTGGTGGCAGGCATGGCTTGGCCGTCCGGCTGCCGCTCTGGCATCATGGGCAATCGGAACAGTGTTCCGGAAAACGATACGGAACAGTGTTCCGTATATCAAGTTCTAGCGGTGGAGGAACTGCGCGGTGGGCGACAACGAGGCGGAAGCGGGCGGCGCGGTCCCGTCCAAGAGGGCCGACGCGCGGCGCAACAAGGAGACCCTCCTCGATGCCGCCGCCAAGGTCTTCGTCGCGTCGGGTGTCGATGCTCCGGTACGCGACATCGCGCGCGAGGCCGGTGTCGGACTCGGCACGATCTACCGGCACTTCCCGACGCGCGCGGATCTCGTCATCGCCGTCTACCGGCACCAGGTCGAGGCCTGCGCCGAAGCAGGTCCGGCGCTGCTCGCCGGCAGTGCCACGCCGTACGCCGCGCTGCGAGAGTGGATCAATCTGTTTGTCGACTTCCTGGTCACCAAGCACGGACTCGCCGCGGTGCTGCGGTCGGACACCGCCGGTTTCGAGGCGCTGCACGGCTATTTCCTGAACCGCTTGTTGCCCGTGTGTGCCGAGTTGTTCGACGCGGCCGTCGCCGCCGGTGAGGTCCGGTCGGACCTGACGTCCTACGAGATCATGCGCGGCGTCGGCAACCTCTGCGTCGGCGCGGAGGGCGACGACCGCTACGACGCGCTCCGGCTTGTCGATGTCTTCGTCGCGGGCATGCGTTTGTCCCGCTGACCGGGTTGCCGCCGTCTCGTTCATGCGTAGGTAGCCAGCGCGTCACTTGTTGCTCATCCCGTGCTGAGACGTTCCCTCTGTCGGAAAAGTTGGCTATACAACTTTGAGAGGGAGTGATGGTCATGTCACCGTCCGTAGAAGATCTCGCAGGGAACCGTATGGAGGACCTGTCGCTCACCTGGCTGCGGGACAACTGTCCCTGCCCCCGGTGCCGCGACCCGCGCAACGGGCAGAAGCTGTTCCAGATCACCGAGTTGCCCACCGGCCTCGCGCTGGACGCCGTGCGGCGGACCGCCGACGGCGTCGAGGTCGACTGGGCGCCGGACGGACACCGGTCCGCGTACTCCGCGCAGTGGCTGACCGCCAACCGGCCCGCCGCCGGGGACGGTTCCGGGGACCGGCGCGGCGAGAACGGCAAGACCCTGTGGACCGCCGCCGACCTGAACGGCCGTCTCCCCGATGCGAGTTGGACGGAGTACCTGGGCGACCCCGCGGTCAAGGCGCGGGTGCTGGAGGCAGTCCTCGGGCTCGGCTTCGCCCTGTTGCGTGACGTGCCGTGCCGCGAGGGGCAGGTGCTGGAGGTGGCGGAGACCTTCGGGTACGTCCGTGAGACCAACTACGGGCGGCTCTTCGACGTTCGGGTCGAACCCGACCCCAACAACCTCGCCTTCACCGGCGCCCGGATCACCCCCCACACCGACAACCCGTATCGCGACCCGGTGCCCACGCTCCAACTCCTGCACTGCCTGTCCAACGCGGCGGTCGGTGGTGACTCCGGACTGGTGGACGGGTTCAAGGCCGCCGCGCTGCTTCGTGCCGAGGACCCGGAGGCGTTCGCCGTACTGACCCGCACCCCCGTGCCGTTCCGCTTCAGCGACGCGCGCACCGAACTGGCCGCCGACCGCCCGCTGATCGACGTGGACGGCCGGGGCCGGATCCGCGAGGTGCGCTTCAACAACCGTTCCATCGGCACCCTGTTGCTGCCCGCCGACGAACTGGAGGCCTTCTACCGGGCCTACCGCACCTTCGCCGAGATCACCCTGCGCCCCGAACTCCAGCTGGAGTTCCGGCTGTTGCCCGGCGACTGCCTGATCTTCGACAACGTACGGCTGCTGCACGCGCGCACGGCCTTCGAGGAGAGCGGCGCCCGTCACCTCCAGGGCACCTACGCCGACCTCGACGCACTGGCCGGCACGTTGGCCGTACTGCGTCGCGAACGAGCCGTAGCGGGTGCGGAGTTCGTGGACGAGCTGGCCGAACTCTTCGTGGGCGAGGGCGCGAGCGCCTACCTGGGGGAGGAGGTCACGATGGCGCAGCACATGTTGCAGGCGGCGGCCCGGGCCGAAGAGGCGGGGGCGCCCGAGCCACTGGTCGCCGCCGCGCTGCTGCACGACCTCGGGCACTTTCACGGGCCGGTCAGCGGTGCGGAGTTGATGGAGGGCACCGACAACCGGCACAGCCACACCGGGGCGGACCGGCTGGCCGAGTGGTTCGGTCCCGAGGTCACCGAGCCGATCCGGCTGCACGTGGCGGCGAAGCGGTATCTGTGCGCGGTCGAGCCGGGCTACTTCGGCCGGCTCTCACAGGCGTCGGTGTACACGCTGGAGGTGCAGGGTGGTCCGATGTCTCCGGCCGAGGTCGCCGCGTACGAGGCGAATCCCTATGCGGCGGACGGGGTCGCGGTGCGCCGCTGGGACGACGAGGGCAAGGATCCCGAGGCGCCGACCCCGGACTTCGCGCACTTCCGGCCGCTGCTCATGGCCTTGCTGCGGAAGGACTGACCCTCTTGCCGCGGAAGCCGCAGAGGGACTGACTCAGGCGTCGTCGGCCGGGCGGCGGGCCAGCGAGCCGGATGCGGCCGAGCTGTGCACGGTGAAGGCCACGGTCTCCGGAAGGTACCGGTCCTCGGACCATTCGACCGGTGTGCCTGCCGGATCCGTACTGCACCGGCGTTCGCGCAACAGCGGATCGCCGGGTCGGCAGCCGAGCAGCCGGGCGTCCTCCTCGTCGGCCCGGCACAGGTCGATGGTGTGCTGGGCGTCTGCGATCAGCACGCCCGCATCCTCCAGGGCCACGGTGTGCGACACGGTGTCGGGCGGCAGCTCGGCGATCAACTCGCCCACGGCGGACGGGTATACGGTCCGCTCGATCATCACGGGTCGTCCCGCGAGAGTGCGCAGCCGCCGTACCTCGTAGATCTCCGCCCCTGCGGGCAGGCGCAGTTGGTCCCGCTCGGTCGGGTCGGCGGGGCGGGTCTCCACGGTGACGGTCCGGCCGCCGGGTTCCTCGCCGGTCGAGCGGGCCCAGCGGGTGAAGCTGAGGAGTTCGCCGAAGCTCTGCGGGCGGGGCGAGCCGATCACGACCCGGCGGGTGCCGCGCCGGGAGGCGATCAGTCCCTCGGTGCGCAGGAGGGCCATCGCCTGGCGGACCGTGCCCCGGGAGACGCCGTACCGCTCGGCGAGTTCGCCCTCGGCGGGCAGCCGCCCGCCGGAGCCGTAGCGGCCCTCGCCGATCTCGCGGCCGAGGTCGGCCGCGACCTTGCGGTACATCGCCGGGGGTTTTCCCGTGCTGGCCGGGCCGTCCGTCACCGTGCGCCTCTCCCTGGGTACCGAGGCCGTCAGTCGTTGTCGGCGCTCTCGGCGCTCTTCTTGTTCTTGATCCGCTCGGCTTCCTTGCGGACCTCGGCCTGGGTGGCGCGCTCCTTCTCCAGCCACTCCGGGCCGTCCTTCTTCAGCGCCTCGATCTGCTCGGTGGTGAGGGCTTCGGTGACCCCGCCGCGCGCGAGACCGGCGATGGAGACGCCGAGCCTGGCCGCGACGACCGGGCGCGGGTGCGGGCCGTTGGCGCGCAGCTCGCGCAGCCACTCGGGCGGACTGGCCTGCAACTCGTTCAGCTCGGCGCGGGAGACCTCGCCCTTCTGGAACTCGGCGGGGGTGGCCTCTAGGTACACACCCAGCTTCTTCGCCGCCGTGGCGGGCTTCATGGTCTGGGTGGTCTGGTGCGACTTCATACCGTCAAGAGTATCGACCGCGTTCGAGACCTCCGACCACGGCGGGTAACCTTGCGGGGTGACAGGCTCGGAAGCATCCCCCACGTTCCGGCTCGCGTACGTCCCCGGGGTGACGCCCGCCAAGTGGGTGCGGATCTGGAACGAGCGCCTGCCCGACGTCCCCCTCGTCCTCGTACCGGTCCCGGCCGCCGAGGTGTCCGATGTGCTGCGGCGCGGTGAGGCCGACGCCGGACTCGTACGGCTGCCGGTCGACCGTGAGGTCTTCAGCGCGATCGCCCTCTACACCGAGGCGACCGTGGTCGTAGCCCCGAAGGACCATGTCGTGACGGCGGCCGAGGAGGTGTCCCTCGACGAACTCGCCGACGAGGTGGTCCTCCACCCCCTCGACGACGTCCTCGACTGGCAACAGCCGCCGGGGGAGCCCGCGTTCGAGCGTCCCGCCACCACCGAGGACGCCATCGAGCACGTGGCGTCCGGCATCGGCATCCTCTACGTCCCCCAGTCCCTGGCCCGGCTGCACCACCGCAGGGACCTCACCTACCGGACCGTCCTCGACGCCCCCCAGTCGGACGTCGCCCTGTCCTGGCCCGAGGACAAGACCACCGAACTGGTCGAGGACTTCATCGGCATCGTCCGCGGCCGCACGGTCAACAGCACCCGGGGCCGTACGCCGACGCCCGCCGAGCCGAAGACGAAGGCGAAGCGCGCCGAGGCTCCCGCGCGCCGCAAGCCCGCCGCCGGAAAGACGACGGGCAAGGCCGGCAGGTCCGGGAACACCGGCAAGAACCCTCGCGGCGCTTCCGGCGGCGCCAAGGGAACCAAGCGCGGCAAGCCCCGAGGCCGCTGACAGCCGACGAGGTCGCTCCCCCTGCGGTCGCTGAGAACCGACGCGATCCGCTCAGGCTGACTTCACTGTCGTAGAACCCCGCACCACGAGACGCGGCGGCAGCACGACCTCGCGGGCCGTCGTCCGCCCCTCGTCGAGCCGTTCCACCGCCGCGGTCACCGCGTGCCGCGCCTGTGCCTCGGCGGTCTGACTGACGGTGGTCAGGCTGAAGCAGCTCAGCCGGGAGAGCGCGTCGTCGTCGTAGCCGGCGACGGACACCGCGCCGGGTACGGCGACCCCGGCCCGGGTGAGGGCGGCGAGGACACCGATCGCCGACTGGTCGTTGAACGCCACGACGGCGGTGGGGAGTCGACCCCCGTCGAGGAGCTGGCGGGCGGCCCGCTCGCCGGCCGCCTCGGTGTGGTCGCCGTGCAGCACCCTGATCTGCTCGTCGAGGCCGTGGCGGCGCATGGCCGTGCGGTAGCCGCGGCGGCGGTCGGTGGCGATCACGCCCTTGCCGCCGTCGACGTAGGCGATCGACCGATGGCCGAGGCCCACCAGATGGTCGACGATCTGGCCCACTCCGTCGTCGTCCGCGGTGCGTACGACATCCAGTTCGGTGCCGGTCATCCGGCGGCCGACCACGACCACGGGCGCCTTGCGGTGCAGGGCCATGAGGGTGTCGGCGGGGGCGAGCGGGCCGAGCAGGATCAGGGCCTCGCTGCGGAAGGCGAGCAGGGTCTCCACGGCGGTGTGCTCGTCGCGGCTGCGGGTCTGGGTGCTGAGCACCAGGTCGTAGCCCACCTCCTCGGCGGCCGTGTGGAGGTGCTCCACCAGGTCGGCGTGGAAGGGGCTGTGCACGTCGACCATCACGCCCAGCAGCCGGCTGCGTCTGCTGGCCAGCAGGCTCGCGTTGCGGTCGGCCTGGTAGCCGAGGTCGGCGGCGGCCTTGAGGACGCGCTGCCGGGTGCGCTCGCTGGGGCCGGGAGCACCGCGCAGGACCAGGGACACCGACGCCGTGGACAGTCCGACCCGCGCCGCCACGTCCTCAAGGCGGGGGCGGGAACCTGCATCGGCCACTGATCCTCCGGTCGGATTCTCCTGCTGCAACACCCTTGACACGCCTGCGAAACCGGACTGCCGACCGCGCCCGCCGCCTACTCGTCCGTCTACCGTTCGACCAGGAACGCGACCGTGGAACGTACGGGTGGCAGGAGCGGGTCGGCCTCGAACCTCATCCCGCGCCCCCGGCCAACAGATCGCGCAGCGCCCTCTCCTCCTCGGGGCGCAGACCGGTCACGAACCGCTGCAGCGCGCCGATCGGATCCGGCCCCCGGTCCAGCGCTGCGCGCATCGCCTCGGCGGTCGACTCGGCCGCGTTCTTCGCCGGCCGGTAGGCGCCGCGCCGCCCGTCCGCGTCACGCAGGACGAGCCCCTTGTCGTAGAGCCGCTTGAGGATGGTGTGCACGGTGTTGTAGGCGAGCGGGCCCGCGATATCGGCCTGGATCTCGGCCGGTGTCCGGGGGCGGTCGGTCGCCCACAATGCGGCGAGGACCTCGCTCTCCAGCTCACCGGCGCTGCGCCGCTCCGCCCGGACCTGCGGGTCTCTGCCAGCCATGGCGGTCACCTTACAGCGTGTAGGGCGCGACTTGCCTACCGTTGGCGCTCTGACCAGGCTCTTTTGCGCGGTGGCTTTGCCCCTGAAGTCTGGATCCGTCCTCTGTGTGCGCGGCTCGTGGCGGGAGTGGCCGCTGTCGGCGGCACCGGCTTCGGAGTAGCAGCGGGTGCCGCTCGCCGCCCTGGTTTCACCACCCCCCGCATTCCTGAAAACGCCCTGCAACCGCGCTGAATGCGCCGTCGGTCACGCTCTGCGGCATGACGACGACGGCCCCGCCAGGGGCAGCGGACGGGGAGGGGATCACCATGAACGGCCTGCGACTGATCCGTCGGCACGCGGTGGGCTTCGGGCGTTTCGCCGGGCTGGGCTGTGGGGTCACCCTGGCGGCCTCGGGAGCCATGGTCCTGCTGTCGCGGTGGATCCCGTGGATGGCGGCGAACGCCCTGACCACCGTCGTTTCCACCGTGGTTGCCACTGAGCTGCATGCCCGCGTCTCGTTCGGCCACGGACGGCCCGGTCTGGCCGGTCATCTGAAGAGCGCGGCCACCATGGCCCTCGGTTGGCTCGTGACGTCAGCCGCCGTTGGCGCGCTGGCCGCGCTGCGTCCCGGTGCAGGGCTCGTCGTGCAACAGACGGTGTACCTGTCGGCCACCGCGCTCGTCGGCATCGGCCGCTATCTCGTGCTGCGGCTGGCTGTGTTCGCGGAGCGCGCTCCGGGGCTTCGAACCGACGGCGACGTCCGGTTGCGGGTCGTGTACGACGCGGCGGCGTGAGGTCCGGCGGGGCAGGTGCCGTGGACCGGAGCCGGGGTACCAACCCTGCCAGGTTCGTGCGGCACACGAAGCGTCAGTGGCTGGTGTTGTCGTTGCCGGTCGTGACCTTCCGCAGGCCGTAGAGGGCGGCCCCGAGGACGAGGACTGCGGTGCCGGAGACGACGGTGCTCGCGGGCAGGGCGAAGGCGAGGGCCGCGCAACCGACCAGGCCGACGACGGGGACGAGGCGGTTCGGGCGGCCCTCTTCCTCGGTGAGGGTCCGGGCGGAGGCGTTGGCGATGGCGTAGTAGGCCAGGACGCCGAAGGAGGAGAAGCCGATCGCGCCGCGCACGTCCGTGGTCGCGGCGAGGACGGTGACCACCGCGCCGACCGCGAGTTCGGCGCGGTGGGGAACACCGAAGCGGGGGTGAACGGCGGCCAGGGCGTGCGGCAGGTGCCGGTCCCGGGCCATGGCGAGGGCGGTGCGGGAGACCCCGAGGATCAGCGCGAGCAGGGAGCCGAGCGCGGCGACGGCGCCGCCGATGCGGACGGCCGCCACCAGCCAGTCGGCGCCCGCGGCGCGCGCGGCGTCCGACAGCGGGGCGGTGGCGTCCGCCAGCCCGCGCGGGCCCAGCAGCGTCAGGGTGGCGACGGCGACGAGGGCGTAGACGGCGAGGGTGATCCCGAGCGCGATCGGAATCGCGCGCGGGATGGTGCGGGCGGGGTCGCGGACCTCCTCGCCGAGGGTGGCGATACGGGCGTAGCCGGCGAAGGCGAAGAAGAGCAGGCCCGCGGCCTGGAGCAGCCCCGCGACGGTGGTGTCCTGGCCGATGTGCAGCCGTGCGGCCTCCGCGTGGGCGGAGGTCAGGGCGGTGACGACCACGGCGGCGAGCACGGCCAGGACGACCGCGACGACGGCGCGGGTGAGGAGGACGGACTTCTGCACCCCGGTGTAGTTCACCGCGGTCAGCGCCACTACGGCGGCCACGGCCACCGCGTGGGTCTGGCCGGGCCAGAGATAGGCGCCGACCGTGAGGGCCATGGCCGCGCAGGAGGCCGTCTTGCCGACGACGAACGCCCAGCCGGCCAGGTAGCCCCAGAAGTCGCCCAGGCGTTCGCGGCCGTAGACGTAGGTGCCACCGGACCGGGGATAGTGGGCGGCCAGCCGAGCCGAGGACGTCGCATTGCAGTAGGCCACGACGGCGGCCAGGGCCAGCGCGAGCAGCAGTCCGGAACCGGCGGCGTCGGCCGCCGGGCCGAGAGCCGCGAAGATGCCGGCTCCGATCATCGACCCCAGACCGATCACCACGGCATCGGACACGTCCAGACGCCGTTTCATCCCACCCGTGCCCGCCGGGGCTCTCTCCGCGTTCATCGCCCGCTCCTCCTCGTGCGTACTCGGCGCACGGTAGCCGAGGAGGAGCGGGCTGCCGCCGGAGAGGCATGGTCGTACTGCGCCGCGTGCCGGGCGTCAGCTGGTCTTGCGACCCCAACTCGGCCCCACCAGGTTCCACTCCGTGCCCCAGGAGTCGATACGGCGCCGGTCCAGCCGGTAGCGGGCGACGGCCCCGGTGCCGAACGCCACACCGGCGAAGGCGAGCGCGGCGGTCAGGCCCAGGACGGCGGATTCGAGAGTCGCCTCCTTCGAACTCGGCGGCTCGATGGTGAAGTCGCCTGCGGAGTCCACCCAGACCACGACCTTGGATCCGGCCTTCTGCCCCGTGTCGACCAGCGTGCTGCCCGTACGGAGGATGCCGTCAGGGGTCGTCCAGCGAACCTTCGCCTTGATCAGATCGCGCGCCCCGCCGGGCGTCGAACTCGCGGGCGGGGTGTCCGTGAGGAGCACCGCCCGCACGGAGTGGCGCTCCGTGCGCTGCGCGGCGAACACCTCGGCGGCGGCGTGGAACGTCACCAGGCCGGCGAGTGCGCCGCCCACCGCGACGATCGCCCACACGACCAGGACGATCCAGGCCTCGACGATGTCGTCGTGTCGGCGCAACGGGTTGCTCCGCAACCGCCACAGCCGCTTCTTCATATGCCTGTTCCTGCCCATGAGTCCGCACCTCGTCGTCGGGGTCGCCATGTCGAAGGTCTCAGTCGGGAACGCGGCGGCGCTTGGGCCGAACAGGGGCTGCGGGGTGCCCCATCGGCACCGTGTCCCGGGCCCTGATGGGCCGTTCAGCCCGCTGTGGCGGTGGCGCCGCCGGACTCCGGCCTGGCGGCCAGGGCGTTCGACAGCCGTGCGTGGATCTCGAAGACACCACCGAGCTGGGCGTGGCGCAGGATCCGCAGGAAGCCGGTGTCCCCGGTGACGAACCGGAGCCGTCCGCCCCGGACCGCCGTCCGGTTCCGTGCCCGGCACAGCACACTCAGCCCGGCACAGTCGATGAACGTCACGGAGCGCAGGTCCAGGACGAGATCGGGGCGGGGACCGGCGGTCAGCATGTCCAGGCGGGCCGAAAGCGGCTGCGCCGTCAGGAGGTCCATCTCGCCGGACAGCGCCACGACGGTCGTCCCGGCGATCACGCGAGCCGAGGAGCGCAGGGCGGCGATGGTGTGGATCTCGGTCATGGTGCCAGCCAACCGGCCGGGTGGTCCCGCACGGTAGGGCCGACCAGCCCCGTGCACCTGTTCGACCTGGGCCGTTCGGCCCAGCGCGCGGCCGCCCGTTCGCAACGAGCCCGTCCGGCCGGCCGATGAGGGCCGACCGGCCCAAGCCAGGCCCCCCGGACCCGGACACGCTGGACTCGCGGGGGCAGCCGACCGAATGGGGAAGGAACGTCATGAAGGGCTTCGTCTTCCACGGCCCGGGAGATTCCTCCTGGGACACCGTCCCGGATCCCGGCATCAAGGACGCCACCGACGTGATCGTGCGCGTCGACGCCGTCACCATCTGCGGAACCGATCTGCACATCCTCAAAGGCGACGTGCCCGAGGTGCGCCCCGGCACCGTCCTCGGCCACGAGGCCGTCGGCGAGGTCGTGGAAGCGGGCTCCGACGTGCGGACCGTACGGCCCGGGGACCGGGTCCTGGTCTCCTGCATCACCGCCTGCGGGCGCTGCGCCTACTGCCGCAAGGCCATGTACGGCCAGTGCCGCGGTGGCGGAGGCTGGATCCTCGGTCACCTCATCGACGGCACCCAGGCCGAGTACGTGCGCGTCCCGCACGCCGACCTCTCCGTCCACCCGCTGCCCAGCACGCTGGACGCCAAGGACGCCGTCCTGCTGGCCGACATCTTCCCCACCGGATACGAGGTGGGCGTGCTCAACGGACAGGTGCGCCCCGGAGACACCGTCGCCGTCGTCGGCGCCGGTCCGGTCGGACTGGCGGCGATCGCCACCGCCCGGCTGTTCTCGCCCGAGCGCGTCGTCGCCGTGGACCTGGCCCCCGCCCGACTCGACGCGGCGAAGCGGTTCGGTGCCGATGCCGTCGTGGACGCCCGCGAAACCCCCGAGCAACTGATCGCCGACCTCACCGACGGGCTCGGCGCCGACGTCGTCATCGAGGCGGTCGGCGTGCCCGAGACCTTCGAACTGTGCACCCGCATGGTGCGCCCCGGCGGCCACGTCGCCAACGTCGGCGTGCACGGCAAGCCCGCGACCCTGCACCTCGAAGACCTGTGGATCAAGAACATCACCATCACCACCGGCCTGGTCGACACCCACTCCACCCCCACCCTGCTGCGCATGGCGGCGGCCGGCCGGCTGCCCACCGGCGCGCTGGTCACCCACACCTTCCCGCTGGACCAGATGGAGGAGGCGTACGACGTCTTCGCCAAGGCGGCCGACACCGGCGCCCTCAAGGTCGTGCTCGGCGGGACCCGGCACGAGGAAGCCGCCGTCCAGGCGGCAGGACGAAAGGACGTGACGAGCCATGCCTGACTCGTTCCCGCTGAACGTGGCAGAGGGCTCACCCACGGGTGACCTCGGACGCCGGATCGCCGTACGCCGCACGGCACTTGACCTCTCCCGGGAGGAGACGGCGGCCCAGGCGGGCGTAGCGGCGAGCTACCTCCAGTACCTGGAGGAGTTTCCCGGTTCCGCGCCGGGCCGGGGCGTCCTGCTCAGGCTCGCCGAGGTCCTGCACACCACCGTGACCGACCTCGCCGGAGGCGACAGCGACCTGACGCCCGGCGCCGGGCGGGCCGGCTCCGACCCCGCGTTCACCGAGCTGACCGTCCAGGAGTGCCGCGAGCTGCTGTCGACGCACGGGGTGGGCAGGATCGCGATACCCACCGTTTCGGGACCCGTCATCGTCCCCGTCAACTACAGCGTGGTCGACGGCGCGATCGTGTACCGGACCGCTCCCGGTGCGATGCCGTCCCGGGCGGCGGGCTGCCAGGTGACCTTCGAGATCGACCGTATCGACGAGGCGTTCGCTGAAGGCTGGAGTGTGCTGGCGCTCGGCCGGGCGCGGACCGTGACCGACCCGGACGACGTACGGCGGCTGACGGAACACGCGTTCAGCACGCCGTGGGCCGGCGGCCCACGCGAGGAGTGGATCCGTATCGACACGCTGAGCCTCACCGGACGTCGGATCACCACGCGTCAAGGGACGCTCTCCGATGTGAGCGGGACTGATGGCCCCTCACCCGCCGACCCCGCGGGGCGAAACATGGAGTGACACCCACCCATAGAGCTTGCAGACCCGCGCACAGGGCGAGAGACGGACCGGCTGATGTACTCCAACGACGGATTCCGCGAACTGGAACGACACGAATGCCTGCGCCGACTGGGGCAGGCACCCGTCGGCCGCATCGTCCACACCCGCCAGGCCCTGCCCGCCGTACTGCCCGTGAACTTCTCCCTGGACCACGACGGGGCGGTGCTGCTGTGTGCCTCCGCGGCCTCGGAGCTGGTGCGCGCGATCGACGGCTCGGTGGTCGCCTTCGAGGCCGACGAGGTCGACGCCGTCACGCACTCCGGCTGGAGCGTCGTCGTCACCGGATCGGCCACCGTGGTGACCGACCCGGCCGAACACGAACGCCTGACCCGAACCGGCCCGTCCTCCTGGGTGCCCTCGCCCCAGGAGGTCTTCGTGCGCGTCGAGCCCGAGCTGGTGACGGGACGTGAACTCGTCGGCGGGCGCTCGATGTACGGGGTGGATCTCAACCGCTGAACACACCTGGACCGTTCGGCCCCACAAGAAGGGGCCGTCCGGCGTGTCAGCAGGTTCTCGCGGCCCCTGACCCGACCCGTCCGCGCAGGACGAGCCTCGTCACCGGAGCCGTTGTGCGTCATGGCGGCTCCTTCCCGCCGAACACCGTGAGCACGCAACAGTCAGAAGGGAAACGGGACATGACTCTCCATCATGTGGTCGTCGGAGTGGACGGTTCGCTGGTCTCCGTCCGGGCGCTGGACTGGGCCGCGGACGAATCCGCGCGCCGTGGCGCCGAACTGAGGGTCGTGTACGCCGTGCCCGACAGCGACGAGTCCGGGCCGGTCCTGGCGTCGGCGGTGACACGCCTCACCGCACGTCACCCGGAACTGTCAGTGGTGACCAGGGGTGCGGTCGGCGGTCCGGTGCGCACGCTCGTGCGGGAGAGCGAGGGCGCGGACCTCACTGTCGTGGGGACCCGGGGGATGGGCGGCATCGCCGGCCTGCTGTTCGGCTCGGTGAGCCTGCGGCTGGCCGTGCAGGTGCACAGCCCGTTTCTCGTCGTCCGCGGCGACCATCGCTGTGACGACGGCCGGCCCGTGCTGCTCGGCCTGGAGGGCGACAGCGACGAGGACACGGCGCTCTACGCCTTCCAGGAGGCCGAGCGCCGCGGTGTCCCGCTGCACGTCCTGCACTCCTGGACCCACCGGCACGTCACCCCCGAACTGCCCTCACCGGTCCCGGCCACGAGCCCGGGCCAGGAGCAACTCGCCCGGCAGGCAAGGGCGGAGGACTCCGTACCGCGCTTCAGCCTGTCCCGGCTGAGCGAACGGCACCCCGGCATCCAGGTCGAGAGCCGCACGGTCCGCACCGGGCCGGCGCACGCGCTGCTGGAGGCCACGCGCGACTGTGCCGTCGTGGTCGTCGGTGCCCACCACCGCACCCAGCGGTTCGGCCCGCGACTCGGTCCGGTGGCGCACACCCTGCTGCACCGCTCCCACTGCCCCGTCGTGGTGGTGCCGACCGCCAAGTGACCCGGCAGACAGGGCCGTTCGGGCCCTCGACCGGGGACCTGCAGCCCCTCTTCCGCCGGCGCCCGCCGCGAGACATTGAGGGCGCAACGAGAGTCGTCGAATCCCAAGCATCGTTCCCTCGAAAGGGATGAGCATCATGGCAGTCCAAAACCACCCCCAGCACCACCCGCGATTCCGCTTCCCGTCCTTCCACCGGACCGGAACGGCACAGGCCGCCACCGCCACGACGACGGCGACCACTGCGACGCGTGCCTATGCGTTCGCGTCTCTGCGTCTGCTGACGGGGTTTGTGTTCCTGTGGGCGTTCCTGGACAAGACGTTCGGGTTCGGTTATGCGACGCCGTCCGGCAAGGGCTGGATCGACGGTGGTTCGCCGACGAAGGGTTTTCTGAGCAGTGTGGCGGCGGGTCCGATGGAGTCGACGTTCCATGACTGGGCGGGTGCGGGCTGGGCGAACTGGCTGTTCATGCTCGGTCTGCTGGGCGTCGGTGTCGCGCTGATCTCCGGTGTGGCGCTGCGGCTGGCCGCTGTGGCGGGTACGGCGATGATGGCGTTGATGTGGATCGCCGAGTGGCCGCCCGCGAAGCACCTGTCGGACGGCACGCTGAGTATGTCGTCCAACCCGTTCGTCGACTACCACCTGATCTACGCCGTGGTCCTGATCGCCCTCGCGGTGGCGGGTGCCGGTGTCACGTGGGGTCTCGGCAAGGTCTGGGCCACGCTCCCGATCGTCCGCGACCACAACTGGCTTAAGTAGACAGCCGGTTACCCGTCGCGACCGGGGCGCCACCGTCAATTGGCGGTGGCGCCCCGGTCGTTCGTGTGCCGTCACCGTCGGCGTGGACAACTCGACCGGAAGCCTTGCCGCTGTGGACCGGTCCACGCAGACGACGCGTGAGATCGAGGTGGCCCTGTCTCGTCGTTACCCCGGTCTGCGGATCACGGCAGACCAACTCGCCCCGCGCCGCACGGGAGTCGGAGCTGCCGGAGCCAGGGGTGCAGAGGCACAGGGACTGGGCCGGGCCGCCGGACGTGTGCTCGGCTCCGTGGCGCCGGCTGTACCGGGCAGGGCCGACCGTCCCGTCGCCCTCGTGCAGGCCGGCGCGAATACCGGGGACCCGCGTGACACGGAGACATCTCCGACGCCGCCCGCGAGACGGCCTCGTGCCGTGACGTCGCACTCGGCCGGGGCGAACTCCACGACGCCGCAACCGAGTTCGCCTTCGAGGCGGGCCGAGCGCGGCGGGACACGTTCCCCGGTGTCGAGGTGATCGGGGAGGTCGTGGTCGGCCAGGCCGGTTCGCATTGGCGGACGCCTCGCTGCTCGCCATCGGCCACGAAGCACCGGTCGGCCCGCTCGGCGCGCTCATCGGTCCGGCGACTCACGCGGTGCTGCGTGACGCCGTAGCGCGCGGAGCGGTGGTTCTCCACGGCCGACACGTACGTCGTCGTGGCGGCAGACGGTCGGCGCACATGACCTCGCACCCGTCCGTGTGAGAGACGGACGGGCACGGGAAGGTCGAGTGTCAGGCTTCGGCCGGCTGGTCGACCGGGACGAGCAGGAGCCCGGTGACCAGGTCCGGGTGGATGCGGACCGCGTAGTCCATCGGCTGCCGCACCCAGGGGCGCAACAGCGCCTGATAGCGGGCGAGTTCGCGGGTGTCGGTGACCAGGTGGGCGTATCCCGTGACCACCACGCTCCAGCCGAGGTGCGTGGCGGGGTCGATGGCGTCGGCTTCGTAGGCCACGACGACTCCCGGGCCGTCGGCCTGGAGGGTGCGTGAGGTCAGGGCCGCGCCCTCGTGCGTGCGGATGACGATGTTCCCGTCGTCCACGATGTGGTTCACGGGGCGGATGGTCGGCAGCGCTCGCCGGGTGAAGGCGATCCTCCCCATCGGCACGCTGCCCAGCAGCCGCAGGGCCTCCGCGTCGTCGATCTCGACGGTCCGGCGCGGCGGCTCCGCGGCGACCGGCTGCTCTCGGGCCGGGGCCTCGGGAGGTCTCGTGACAGGTTCTTCGCTCACGGCTCGATGTCTCCGGCCTGCGGCCCACCGGAGCACCCGGGTGGCGGCCGATGGGTGGGGCGTCTGAGGTTGATCAGGCCATTCGAGCCGCTCCGGTGCTGGTCGGGCTAGGGCCGTTCGGCCCCGGGACGTGTCCGACCGGCCCTTTGCCCCGGAGCCTGCCGTGCCGGTGGCGGCCCGTCGTCGACGCGGTGGGTGAGGCCGTTGACCATTCCGGCGACGCCCTCCAACCGCCACACCGCCCGAATCGCCTTCGGGACGTCGCTACGGCGTTCCAACGGGCCGGTCAGGGTGACCAGACCCTCGCGGACCACCACGGTGACGGTGTCGGGGGCCAGGCCGAGGGCGCCGACCAGGACGTCGTCGATCACCTCACGGCGGATGTCGCCGTCCGTGCGGAGGAAAACCCGCAGCAGGTCGCGGCGGGTGGCGATGCCGATCAGGCGGTCCTCCTCGTCCACCACGGGCAGCCGCTCGATGCCACGGCGTTCCATCACCCGCGCCGCGTCCGGGACGGGCTGCTCCGGGTGCACGGTGACCGCGGGCGTCGACATCAGCTGCCCCGCCGTGGCGATGCACCCCGCCTCGGCACGGGCCCGGCGTGCCTGCTCGCGCACCAGATCGGTCCCGGAGATCACCCCCAGCACCTTGTCGTCGTGGTCGACGACGGGCACTCCACTGATCCGGTGCCGCTCCAGCAGCCGGACCACTTCCCTGAACGGTGTCGTCGGATGCGCCCGGACGACGTCGCTGGTCATCACTTCACCGACGGTGTGGGTCTTCACGGCACGTTCCTCCTCGCCTGCGCCGGAGGGGAACGGCCGTCCAACTGCCTTGCCGGGAGCGGCCGTTCCCCTCGTGCCGGGCGACGGGCCGTCGCCCGGAACATGCCTCACGGATCCTGCCGGCCGTCCGCCGGGCCGCCGCGCCACGGGGGCGGGGTGGCCGACCTGCGGGCCGTGTCCTCGCGGTGCACGACCCGGTCCAGGCGGGTGCGCAGCCGGTCCTGCAACCGGTCCGCGAGCTCGTGCGCGCTCGCTTCCCGCGCATGGACGACGAGGAGTTCGCTCCCCACCCGGATCTCGGCCCCGGCCGACCACGGCTGCTCGGCGTGATGCGCCGCGGCCCGGGCGATCCGCACCTCGCCGCCGACGGGAGCGAGCCCCGGGCGGTCGAGGACCGCGCTCAACTTGGCCCGCAGGTAGGCGAGTGCTTCCTTGTCCACGTCCCCCTCGGTCCGTACCTGTACGGCGGCGGGCGACGGGGTCTGGCTGCCGGTGTCCTTGAGCGTCATCTGCTCCACTCCTTCGATCGTTCGTCAGCAGTTCCAGACTGGCCCTTGTGCCGCGGGCGCATACAGGGCCGCCCGGCCCTGTACGCGGGCCAGTGGGTCCCCTTTCCGTGTCGTCGAACCAACTGGTCAAGGACGGCATCGAGCGGCGCGGTCAGGCGGGCGTCGCCGCTCAGGACTGTGCCGCCCGGAGAGGAGGGCCACTGATCGAGCCCTCGGGTTCCGGAACATCTCTCCAGGCGCTTGATCCCCGTATCCTCACCGGCTCGGGGCGGATACCGTGGCACATGACCGGAGCGGTCGGCCGGCGGTGTGATGAGGGGATCTGGAGGATCACCGGTGGGAAGCCCTGAGGAGTCCCGGGTGGCCAGGGTCCGGCTGCCGCAGCTGAAGATGGACGAGCTGCTGGAGGAGCTGCAGGCCCGTCTGGACACGGCTCGGGGTACGCGTGACCGCGTGCACAGTCTGCTGGAGGCAGTGCTCTCGGTCGGCCGCGAGCTGAACCTGGAGCAGGCTCTGTACAGCATCGTGGAGGCGGCGGCGGTCCTGGTCGACGCCGAGTACGCCGCGCTCGGTGTGATCACCCCGGACGGGAAGGCGCTGTCGGCCTTCCACACGGTCGGTGTCACCGAGGAGCAGATCGCCGAGATCGGCCCCTATCCACAGGGCCACGGCATTCTGGGCGAGCTGATCCGCCACCCGGAGCCGCTGCGACTGACGAAGATCTCCCAGCACTCCGCCTCGTACGGCTTCCCGGCCAATCACCCGCCGATGAACAGCTTCCTCGGGGTCCCGATCCGGGTGCGCGACCAGGTCTTCGGCAACCTGTACCTGACCGAGAAGCGCGGTGGTGTGCAGTTCGACGAGGACGACGAGTCGGTGCTGTCGACGCTGGCCGTCGCGGCCGGTGTCGCGATCGACAACGCCCGCCTCTACGAGGAGTCGCGGCTGCGCGAGCGCTGGCTTCAGGCGAACGCCGAGGTCACCCATGGGCTGATGTCCGCTGGTGCGCGTACCGACGTCCTCGCCTTGATCGCCGAGCGGGCCGGCGAGATCACGGGATCGGCCCTCGCGGCGGTGGCTTTGCCGATGGAGGGCACCGGATCGCTCGCCGTGGAGATCGCCGTCGGGATGGACTCCGAGGTGCACCAGGGGCTCGTCCTGTCCCTGGACCGCAGCCTGATGGGGCTGGCTTTCGCTCGAGCCGCCCCCGTCACCAGCGCGGACGTGGGCAACGACGGTCGCATCTCGCTGGATCCACCGCGGTTCGGGGGACTCGGCCCCGCCGTGGCCGTGCCCATCGGCACGGGCGCGGCGGGTGTACGCGGCGTGGTCCTGCTGGCGCGGGAGGCCGGGCGGCCGCCCTTCTCGGCGACGGAGACCGAGACCCTTCAGGCCTTCGCCGCCCAGGCGGCCGTAGCGATGGAACTGGCCGACCACCGTCGGGACGCGGCGGAGATCGCTGTTCTTCAGGACCGCGACCGCATCGCCCGCGACCTGCACGACCTGGCCATCCAACGGCTGTTCGCCACGGGCATGACGTTGCAGAGCGCCGGCCGTTTCATCGAGCACGAGGAGGCCGCCGAACGCGTGGTGCGGGCGGTGGACGACCTGGACGAGACGATCAAGATCATCAGGTCGACGATCTTCGGCCTGCGGGCGCGTGACGGCGGCGCCGGGACGGGACTGCGGGCCCGTGTCGTGCGCGCGGCCGGCGAGGCCGCTCCCGTGCTCGGCTTCGCACCCAGCGTCCGGATGGAGGGCCTGGTCGACACCGACGTGCCGCGGGAGACCGCCGACCACGTGATCGCCGTGCTCTCCGAGGCGCTGACCAACATCGCCCGGCACGCTCAGGCCGGCCGCGCCGATGTCGCCCTGGTGACCGACGGCCGGGAGGTGTGCCTGACGGTCACCGACAACGGGGTCGGCATCCCGGCCGAGGGCCGGCGCAGCGGGCTGTGGAACATGGAGGAGCGGGCCCGGCAACTGGGCGGAGACCTGGAGTGGACCACTCCCCAGGGCGGCGGCACCACGCTCGTGTGGAAGGTACCGGTGGCCGGTAAGTAGGCGCCGCTCCGCCACCGTGGATCTCCCCGCCCAAGTCCTGGCCGGATCACGCGCAGCGGACGTCATCCAGCTGCTGCTTCCCCGTGTTCGGCGTACCGGCGACCGCCCGGTGCGGTTTTCCGCCGGTCCGCCCTCGCGTAGGCCCGAGGGGCCCGGCCGCCGGGGCCGTTCGGCCTCCGCACCCCGGCCCGACATACGGCTGAGGTCGGTGTGACGGATCCGGAGAAGGCACGTGGGAGGCGCGATGGAAGCCCCCGTCACCACCTCGGTTCATGTTCTGCGCACGGCACACGAGCAGTTCGTGACCACGCCCGGAGCGTTGCCGCAGGTACGAGACCTGATCGCCGACTCGTGCCGACGCACGCATCCGCCGGCCGCGGCCCTACCCCTTTTCCGAGAACTACTGGGGGACGGTGCCGCCGACGACGGACACGTCTTCGCGGTCGCCGACACCGACGGGACCCTGCTGTGGGTCGAGGGCGACACCGCGACGATCGAACGCGGTGAGCGGATGCACTTCGCTGAGGGAGCTGTCTGGTCCGAGGCCCGGGCGGGAACCAACGCCCCAGGTACCGCACTGGAGTTGGGGCACCCCGTCCAGATCGTGACCGGCGAGCACTGCAACTCTGCGGCCCACGCCTGGTCCTGCGCCGCAGCCCCGGTACGCGACCCGTCCACCGGATGCGTGCTCGGCGTGATCGACCTCTCCGGCGGCGGCACCATCGCGGCGGAGGCCCTGCGGAACCGTATCGACCAGTCCCTGGGCTGGACGGCCGTCGTGCCGTGCTCGGGGGAGCGGGTCCTCGTCCGGTGACAGGACGCGCCCGCCCATGTGTCAGTACGGGAGGTGCCGCCCGGACGGGGTGCGCGGGTCGAGCGGCGCGGGCCGACGCGGAATCGAGGGGCGCTTGGTCTCCTGTACGCGCTTCATGACCGCCGCATCCTGGACTTCCGTGGACCGGGTGCTTCTCACCCGGCGACCGCGTATGCAGTCAGCCTTGTCCGTGACCGCGCGTACGACGATGGGGCCTTGGACCCCGGTCCGTGAGCCACAGCGACCACGCGCCGGAGCCGACCGGCCCCACCTCCTCGTTCCCCGGATGGCACGCCCCTTACCCCGCGCTAGGAGGCGCGACTCCCGGCCAGTGAAGAGGAACTGACAGCTTCCGGCGGCTTCAGGGACCGGTCTGCGACCGGCACGGTCACCACGGGAACCGTCGCGTGCCGCAGGCACTCGCGGCCCACCGGGCCGACCGAGGGGAGTCCGAAGTTCCCGTGCGCCTTCCGTCCCAGGGCCAACAGCATTGCGCCGCGGGCCTGTTGGAGCAGTACACGTGCGGGTGGTCCCTCCACCACGATGCGAAGAACGGCATCGCCGGTCCGGGGTCCCAAGGCCTCGCGCACGGTGGCGGCGAGGACCTGCGCGGCCCGTTCGCGCTCCTGGGCGGGCGTCGGGCCGGTGGGCACCGGAGCGTAGGGCGCGTATCCGTTCGCGGCCGGTTCCCAGGCGTGCACGGCGACGAGGTCCGTGTGCAGGACGGTTGCCTGCTCGGCTGCCCAGCGCAGCGCCGCCATCGAGGGCTCGGATCCGTCGACGCCCACCACGATGCCGGTGCCGTCGGTGTGTTCGGTCATGGCAGCCTCCCTGGTCGGTCTCCTGTCATCACAGTGGCCCGGACACAGCGGCCGTGGCGTGGGCCGACGGGGCCGTGTCCGGGCCCAACAGGCCCTTGCCGTCCGGGCCTTGAGGGCCTGGCCCAGGTCGGGTGCCGTGCTCAGGACGCGGCTCCGGGTTCGTCGCCTCCCTGGTCGAGCCGGAACGGCGGGTAGGTGTCGGTGAGGAGCGCCGCGTAGGCGACCACGCGCAGCACCCACCGGTTGAGCCCGATCACCAGGTCGAACAGGCCGCGCGGGTAGCGTCCGGTGGCGGCCAGCGAGACCCCGGCGAACACGGCGAGCAGGGCGATGAGGCCGCCCGAGGCCCAGGGCACCTTCAGCCCGCCGAGCAGGAACGCCAGGATCAGATAGTGCGGAACGGCCAGGAGCCACCACTTCACCAGGACGAGACCGCGGGACAGCTGCTCCGGGTACGCCACATCCCAGTGCGTGGGGTAGTCGGGCACGTCGGCGAGGGTGAAGGGCGGGTAGCGATCGGTGCCCAGGGCGCCGTACGCGTAGTACGCCACACGCCAACTCCAGCGCAGTACACCGGTGTTGAAGTCGAACAGCGGGCGCGGGTAGCGGCCGGTGAACAGGATCGAGAAGAAGGCCACCACGCTCGTTCCCACGAACGCCACCCACAGGAAGAACAGGACGACGTAGTGGGGGAGGGCGAGCAGCCACTTCACCAGCCACAGCCAGCGCGACAGGGACGGATCGAGGCCCGCGGTCAACCGGGCGGGGTGGACCGTGGGCATCGCTTCATTCATGGTGAACGATCCTTTCGGGGGCTGGTGCGGTCAACTCCGGTAGTTCCGGTGGTCGTCGTGGTTGCCGATGTAGTGCCGTTCCTCGATGACGGCCTCGCGTTCACCCGGCCGCAGGACGACACCCCGGGTGCTCATGAACGTGATGAGCCCGATGACTCCCGCCGCCATCAGCAGGAAGCCGACGACGAGCGAGCTGTAGCCGAACACCAGGCAGCCGCCCAGTACGGTCGCTCCTTCACTTGGACGCGCGGCGCTCGGGATGTCGCCTCGACAGGGAGCCGGCGGCATCCTTCATCCGGCATCAGCGCCAGCGTCTCGCTCCGATCTCCGGCGCCCCAGGGGCTGAGTGGGCAGGCGGCCGGGCCGAGTGGCACTCGTCCTGCCCGGACATCGGGGCGTGCGGCCGCGGCTGACCCATGAGCAGGGAAGGGAAGCCGTACCGGCCCAGGCTCGTGAACTGACCGTCGATGAAGGGGAGATGGGGGCCGGTTGGTCCTCCGTGGGGGCCTGGCGGCCTCTTTCACCCCCGGCGATGGAGGAACGACGCTGGCATCGAGGAACACACCGAGAAAGGGGAGGTGCGGATCATGCTTGCGTCCGGCATGGCCGGAGTGGACAGATCTGCGGAGCGCCTGGCCGCCGCCATGGGGTACCGCCCACGCCTTTCGGGCAGTGGGGGAGGGCGGCCAGGGAAGAGCTGCGCCGCGGCCTGCTGTTGCGGCTCGTGCACGCCTGGGACCGGCATCCGCGCCCGGCGGAGGAAGAGTCCGAGAGCGCGGTTCAACGGCATCCGGCGCGGAGTTCTCTGCGACAGGCGCAGGACCGGGTCCGGGCGGTGTGCCCGGACGTGCGCCCGGTCGACGAGCTGGTGGAGGGTCCCGCGATCGCGGAGCTGCTGAAGGCGGCCGAGGACGCCGAGCTGCTGGTGCCGGGCTCGCGCGGCGTGAGCGGGTTCGCCGGATTCCTGGTGGGTTCGGTCGGGGAGGGCGTGGTGGCCTGTGCCACCCGCCTGGAAGACGCCGGTCCTGGGGCTCGGTCCCGGCGAGGTCGACCTGCTCAACGACCCGCACCGGGCCGAGGAATGGCAGAACCTCCTGAACGGCGCGACAAGTACCCCGACGTCGAGGTCGTCGCGGCGGTGACCAAGGACCGGCCCCGTGACCCACGCCGTCGTCCAGCACGTCGACTGCCCGGTCGCCGTGGTCTCGCACGTCTGAGGAGTGACCCCCGTGATGATGTATGGGAACTACCACGACATGAGCGGCTGGGACTGGTTCGCGATGTCGAGCGGCTCGGTCCTGCTGTGGGCCGTGCTCCTGACCGTCGCCGTCCTGCTCATCCGCAACCTGACCCGCACCTCCCAGCGTCCGAACACCCTCGCCGCGCCCTCGCCCGAGCAGGTGCTCGCCGACCGGTTCGCCCGTGGGGAGATCGACGAGGAGGAGTACCGCAACCGCCTGGCCGTCCTGCGTACGGACGGTTCCGGGCTCACCGAACACTGAAGCCGAAGGGTGGGGCGACGAGCGACGGCAGCGGCCCGTCCGTCGCCCCACCCCCGTGTGTCTTCGAGGGTGCCGAGGCCCCGATCACCCGGGACTCGGCGGGCCCAACGGGTCTGCGGGCGGGGACCGGTTGGTGTGTCGATGGGTCCGTCCGGCCCCTGTGGGAGTGCCGGGGGTCGCACGAGGCTGGAGTCCAGTGGAGCGCCTCTTCCGTCCGGGGAGGGTGCCTGGAGAGGGGTGGACTGTGATGAGTGGCCCGGTGGTCGTGGGAGTGGATGGTTCGCGGTCGAGTCTGGCGGTGGTGGAAGTCGCCGCACAGCAGGCCGAGCGGCTCGGGGTCGGCCTGGAGCTGATGGAGGTCATCGGTTGGCCGTCCGGAGGCGTACGGTCGGGAGTTGCCTCGTGGGACGCGGTCAGGACCGGTGCTCTGGCCGAGGCCGAGCGACGTGCGCTCAGCGCCGCACCGGGCGTGCGGATCTTGCGCGAAGTCCTTGTCGGAGAACCCGGGAACCTGCTGGCGGCGGAGTCGCACCGCGCGTCCCTGACCGTCGTCGGAAGCAACGGCACACGAGGGCACAGCACCCTGCGCGACAACTCGCTCGCCGGGTGCCTGACCGCACGCGCGTCGGGTCCGCTGCTGGTGGTGCGTGGCAGGCCGGACCCGGCCGGCCCTGTGCTGCTCGCCGTCCACGGCACGTCGACACTCCGTGAAGCCGCCGAATTCGCCTTCGCCGAGGCCTCGTTGCGGGCTGCCGACCTGGTGGCTCTGCATCTGCGGCACGCCGTCGCCACGAGGCCGTACGGAGGGTCCGGTACCGCTGGGCCGGAGGAGGACGAGGACTTCGCACTCGCCGAGACCTTGTCCGAGCTGCGCAAGCGGTACCCGGACGTCACCCTGCGCTGCCGTCGGCCGCAGGGCCGATCCCGCCGGGTCCTCGTCGAGGCCAGCGGTGACAGCCAGCTCCTCGTGGTTGGGGTACGTGGCCGGTCCCGGTTCGGAGGCGGCCTGCTGGATCCGGTCGGGCGGACCGCCTTGCGCGAGGCCGACTGCCCCGTCGTCGTGGTTGCCTGCTAGTCCCCCGAGGGACGGCCGCACCAGAGGGTGGCCGGTGGAACACCGTCTGGTGTTCCACCGGCCACTCGCACGTGCGGCGGACGACCGGATCCACGGCATGGTCTCGGGCGACGGTCGTTCAACGAGGGGTCACACCCGGCGTGGCGGCCGGCGGTGCGCCCTGCTCCCATGACTGACGTGCCGTACGGCGTGGTGAGGCGGGCCCCTGCGGGCCGTAGCCGAGGCGGAGCACCATCTGGGTGAACTCCCGTCGGCTGTCCGTGAGTTGCTCGCGCAGGTCGGGCCACTCCAGTGCCTGGTGCAGGAGGGAGGCGCGCACGCCGTGGATGGTGGCCACCAGCAGGACGCGTTCGAGTGCCTCGCCGGCGCGCAGCCAGTCCGTGCGGCGGTCGTGGAGGGTGGACAGTACGGCGATGGAGGGCCGTTTCTCGAAGGGGCGGGCGGCGAGCGCCGTCGGGTGCCGGTGGGCGCCGAAATCCCGGACGGGTATCCGCTCCCGGGAGTCCTGCGGACCGATCGCCTCCGGAGGTATGCCGAGGGATTCGCCATGGGGCGGGTGGACCCAGCGGCGGCTCTCCACGGCCCGGCTTGCGTCGGCGGTGTTGCGCTGCTCCGCCTCCCACGTCAGCCGTAGCAGACGGTCGGTCTGCGTGGGTCCCGGCAGGTCCAGCACAGCGCCTTCCGCGTGGGCGGCCTCGGTCAGTTCGGTCAGTACAGATACCGGCACCGGCCGGTCGGAGAACGGGAAACGGCTGCTGTGCCGGCGCCACAGGGCGTCGTAGAGATGCGGCGCCATGGGCGGGCGGGTGGTTCCGGCGAGCCGTACGGTGGCCAGCAGGTCGGGTTCGTCGGGCCGGGGGAGACGTCGGGTCACGGGCTCCCAGCCGCAGTGGGCGACCGCGACGCGCAGGTTGAACAGCGCGCAGCCGACCGAGATGTGCAGGGCACGCCCCGTCGGGTCGGTGTGCCGCAGGCCGCGTTCCGCGACGGCCCGGATCTCCAGCGTGACGGTGTCCGGGTCGAGCCGGAAGCGCCAGGGCTGGGTGTTGTGGATCGAGGGCGCGGCGACGGACGCCGCGATCAGCGTTTCCAGGGTCGGGACGTCGAGAACCGTGCTGGACATGGGGTCTCCTCCCCGCCCCGCGCCCGAAGAGCGGCAGGGCTGTTCGCTGTTCCTGTCCAGCGTGGTGGCGCGGGAAGGGCCGGAGGGAGGGGCCGTACGGCCTCAGGTCGCGCCGGACGGCCCGGCGCGACCGCTCAGCCGCCCGAACGGTCCCCGGACTCGGACTGCTCCAGGTGCGAGGCGAGGACGGCGGCCTGTACCCGGCGCTGGACGCCGAGCTTGGCGAGGAGCCGGGAGATGTGGTTCTTCACGGTCTTCTCCGACAGGTACAGCCGCTTGCCGATCTCGCGGTTGGTGAGCCCGTCCCCGATCAGCGCGAGGATCTCCCGTTCGCGCGGCGACAGACTTGCCAACTCCGGTGCCATCTCGGGGACTTGGGCCGGTTCGGCGCGCAGCGAGCGCATCAGACGGGCCGTCGTCGCGGGGTCGAGCATCGACTGGCCGGAGGCGACCGTCCGTACCGCCGAGACCAGGTCGGAGCCCTTGATCTGCTTGAGTACATAGCCCGAGGCTCCGGCCATGATGGCGTCGAGCAGGGCGTCCTCGTCGTCGAACGAGGTGAGCATCAGTACCGCCAACTCCGGCATCTGGTCGCGGAGTTCGCGGCAGACGGTGATGCCGTCGCCGTCGGGGAGGCGTACGTCCAGCACGGCGACGTGCGGGCGCACCGCGGGGGCTCGTACGAGGGCGTGCTCCACGTTCTCCGCGTCGCCGACCACCGAGATGTCCTCCTCGGCGTCCAGCAGGTCGGACAGACCGCGCCGGACGACTTCGTGGTCGTCCAGCAGGAAGACGCGGATCGGGTCCTGTGCGGTGAAGGTGTGTGCCTCGGCCATCTCGACGCCTCGTTCCCCGGAGTGTGAACGGACTGCGGGCCGTCCGTGACCTCGATCATCACGCGCCCGGCCCGGCAGCACTAGGGCCGACCGGCCCAACCGGCCCCTCGAGACGTGTCCCGACCGGCCCCCACACGCTGGTCCGGCGGCCCCTCCCGGCGTCGGTCACCCGGTGAGACCTTCCTGTTTGTTCTCGTCTCCATGATGCCCGTGAGGGGGTGTGACCGATGCGGAAGACCAAGCGCGTGAAGGTCCTGGGGTGGCGCTGGCGGCGCAACGAACTGCGCCGGCCCAGCGACGCGGTCGAGGCGTGGATCGTCCTGGCCGCCTGGGCGTTCGCGACAGCCGGGGGAGCCGTCGCAGGGGTTGCGGGCGCCCAGGCCGTCGAGGCCGCGCAGGCGAGGAGCGGAGCGGAACATCGGCCGGCCACGGCCGTGCTGCTCGGCACCGTGCCGCGCGGTGCACACGCCCCGGCCACCTATAACCGGGTGCGGGCGAACGTGCGCTGGACCGACGCGCAGGGCACCGTCCGCACCGCCACGGCGGACGTGCGGGTCGCAACGGCTGTCGGCAGTTCGGTACCGGTGTGGACGGACGGGCGCGGCCACCTGGTGGACGAGCCCGCGAGCCCGGCCGTAGCCACGGCCCGCGTAGGGCTGGCTGGTAGCGGGGTCGGATTGGCCGGTGGGCTGTTCGTGCTCGCGGGCGGACGGCTGATCCGGCTGCGGGTGGAGCGACGGGCCACCGAGCGGTGGGGCGAGGAGTGGGAGCTGACCGGGGCGCGCTGGGGGCGCAGGACCGGCTGAGACGCCGTTGCTCCGCCGGTCGTCGGTGGCCGGCGGGGCAACGGCTTGTGGGCTCACGGCCCTTTTGGCGCTCTCGCTACGCCGAGCGGTCGTCGGGCCCGTCGAGTCCGAACTCCACGTCCACGACCCCTTCGACGGCTCGCACCAACCGTGCGGCCACCGGGACCAGGGACGTATCCCGTACCCGGCCGCCGAGCCGTACGACACCGTCCCGGACCTCGACCCGCACCACGGACGCCGGGCCGGGGAACAGGTGGGCGACCACCTCGCGCCGTATCTCCTCCGCGATCTCCTCGTCCTCCCGGAGGAACACCTTCAGCAGGTCGGCCCGGCTGACGACGCCCTCCAGCCGGCCCGCGTGGTCGACGACGGGCAGCCGCTTGACCTTGGCCCGGGCCATGGTCCGCGCGGCCTGCGCGAGGGTCGCGCCCGGGCCCACGGTCAGGGCCGGCGCGGTCATCAGCTCGCCCGCCGTCACCGAACCGGCCTTCGCGAGGTCGGACAGTCGGCGCAACTGGGTGTGCCGGTCGGGGTCGTCGTCGCGGAACTCCTCCTTGGGCAGCAGATCCGCCTCCGAGACGATCCCGATCACCCGCTCCGCCGCGTCGAGCAC
This sequence comes from Streptomyces prunicolor, assembly GCF_045162825.1. Lineage (NCBI taxonomy): Bacteria > Bacillati > Actinomycetota > Actinomycetes > Kitasatosporales > Streptomycetaceae > Streptomyces > Streptomyces prunicolor. The sequence continues at coordinate 10,245,579 of NZ_CP108676.1, forward strand.
GGGCAGGGCACTGACCTTCCGCTCCTGCATCGTGCGCACGATGTCCTTGAAGGCGGTCCCTCGGACGACGGTGGCGACGGTACGGGTCATCACGTCGCTCACGATGTGCGGTGATCCACGCATGGTCACTCCTCCCTCGTCACGGTCCGTCGGCGCGGTCACCTCATGCCGCCGCTGCCGTACGGGGCGTACAGGTCCAGCAGCCGGGTGCGGGCCGAGCGGAGCCGGTGGGCCACGATGTCGCCCACCCACTGGAAGACGTGCACGCCGAACGCGGGATCGTCCTCGCACAGCGCGCGTACTGCCGTGGCCTCGAACTCCCAGGCCCGCACCGGTGTCGTCGCCTCGGCGCCCAGGTGCCAGGTGTGCGGGCCGAACAGCCAGGACCAGCCGACGAGTTCGTTGTGACCCAGCGACTCGATGACGGCGGCCTGACGGCCCGGCACGTGCATGTCGAGGGCGATCGTCCCGGTGCGGATGATCCAGAACCGGTCGGCGCGGGCGCCCTCCTGGAAGAGCCGGGCGCCCTGCGGGACCGACACCTCGCGGGCGAGCTTCATCAGCTGTTCGCGGTGCTCCGGGGGCAGGGCCCGCGGCATGCTCATGGTCGGGGAAGCGTTCATGACGTACCTCCGCAGAGCGCATGTATCTACCACTTCCAGGGTCCGCCCGTGCGTCCCGACAGGCCATGGGCCACCCGGCCCGAGGACCGGGCCGACCGGTGCCCCGGAAGAGCCTTACGGCACCCTGTGCCACCGAGGTGCCGGCGGTTCGATGAGACCGAGAGAGGTACTCGACCGGCATGAACACGAGGGGGTGGACACCGTGGGTACGACCTTGACACCGGAGTTCTGGAGGCAGTTCGCCGTCCTGCTGGTGATCGCGACCGTGGTCACCGCCGTGGTCAGCGCCGCACTCGACGCGCTGGTGCTGCGGATGCGCGTCCGCCGGACACCGCAACGGCCGCCGGCCACACAGATCGTCCGCACGCATCGGCCGACCCGGGGGACTCCCGTCCATCACTGACACACCGTGTATGAAGAGCCGGCCCACAGGGCACCGACGGAATGCGGTGCCCTGTGGGTCTGCCGCCTCCGGGAAGCAGGGGTGCCGTCGGCGTCCCGGAGATGGGTTCGTACGATCGGACAGTGATCAAGCAGACCACGGTGCGCACGGGGCGGAAACAGGTCTTCGGGACCATCCTCTGCGGAGTGATCGCCCTTTCCCTCTTCGGCGGCGCCGTCTACATGGCCGTCGCGGCCGTCGGACGCCTGGGGCTGGTCGGGCAGCAGCTGACCATGCGGGTCACGGACTGCGAGGCGTCCGCGCCGGCGACGACGTCCCGGGGCGGCGGTCATCCCGACCTCGACTGCAAGGGGTTCGTGGATCCGGCGCAGGCCCCCGGCCGCGGGACACGCCGGATCACGGCGACCGGCTTCTCCTCGGAGCCCGTCTTCGGCGCGCCCGTGAAGGTGGCAAAGGAGCCGTGGGGATCCTGGGTGCCGGTGGATCAGGGCGACTGGAACCGGCTGGGCCGCGCTCTCTCCCCGCTGATCCCGCTCGCCTTCGCCGTGCTGTTCGCCAAGGTGCCGGTGGCCGCTTACCGCCGCTGGAGGAACTCCGGGCGGTTGCCCGCGGGGGTCTCGGCGTAGAACTCGGCGTGTACGGTGCCGCGTTCCCGGCGCAGGGCTCATTGCGCGGGGCGACGTCCAGAGCGACGTACTCCGCTGCCGGGGAGCCCTGATTCGTCGGTCGTCCACCCGCACGCGCGCGTCGTCGCGCCTCGGCGGCAACGCCCTCCCGCCCTCGGGCGCCGCGCGACCTGCCCTTGAGCCGACGGCCGCCGGAGTCGCCGTGCGCCGACACGAGCTCGATGCCGCGAACTCGGCGGAGCCGGTCAACAGCCGAAGGGTGATGCCGCACATGGAGCCCCGCCCAGCGGGAACCGGCAGCGTGGCTCAGGGTCCGAATGCCTGCCCGGCCGTTCCAGGTGCTCGCCCATCTCCGCATACCGGCTGAACCACCCTGCGCCGACCGGCCGTTCAGGGCTGGGACGTACCGACCGGAGCCCGAGGTCGGTCTCCTCACTGATCTTCAGCACCCTGCTCTTTCGCCGTGGAGACCGCTCCGGTGCGAGGCCCAACCGGCCCTGCCGAAGGGGCCGTTCAGCCCGGCGCCGACGGACCAACGGCATCAGGTGGCGGACGGCCCGGCGCACCAGAGTCAGAGGTGCAACGAACGACCTGACACCTCGAAAGGACCACGATCATGGCCGTGCACGAGCACCCGCACCGCACTTCCGGCTTCCACCTGCCCATGTCCCGCAGGAACGGCTCGGCGTCGGACGGCGCCGTGACGGCAACCGCCACGACGACCACCGGGACCCGTGCCTATGCGTTCGCGTCTCTGCGTCTGCTGACCGGGTTCGTGTTCTTGTGGGCGTTCCTGGACAAGACCTTCGGCCTTGGCTACGCGACCCCCTCCGGCAAGGGCTGGATCGACGGTGGTTCGCCGACGAAGGGTTTCCTGAGCAGTGTGGCGGCGGGTCCGATGGAGTCGACGTTCCATGACTGGGCGGGTGCGGGCTGGGCGAACTGGTTGTTCATGCTCGGTCTGCTCGGTGTCGGTGTCGCACTGGTCTCCGGTGTCGCGCTGCGGCTGGCCGCTGTTGCCGGTACGGCGATGATGGCGCTGATGTGGATCGCTGAGTGGCCGCCGGCGAAGCACCTGTCCGACGGCACGGTGAGCATGTCGTCCAACCCCTTCGTCGACTACCACCTCATTTACGCGGTCGTTCTGATCGCCCTCGCGGCGGCGGGCGCCGGCGCCACGTGGGGTCTCGGCAGGGCCTGGGCCAAGCTGCCCATCGTCCGCGACCACAACTGGCTGCGCTGACCGCAGGAGAAACGGTGGGCCCCTCGCGAGGGGCCCACCCTGTGTCTGCCCATTGGGCCGATCGGCCCCTGCCGGGGACCTGCGGCCCCTGCCGCGGGAACCCCTACGCCACGAAGCTGGAATCAGACATCCGTTCAGGAGGAAGAACCATGGTCCGCACTGTTGTCGCAGGTCTCGACGGTTCCCCCGAGAGCCGCGCCGCCGCCGAATGGGCGGCCCGCGAGGCGGAGTTGCGCGGCCTGCCGCTGAAGATCATCCATGTCTGGGTGCCCGCCCCGGACCCCTTGGCCCAGGCGCCGCTGATGGGCGCGGAGACGCAGCAGCAGTGGAGCGAGCGGATTCCGCGTGAGGCGGGCGAGGGCCTGCGCCTGCGCCACCCCGACCTGGACGTGACCGAGGACCAGCTGACCGGTCCGACCGCGGACGCGCTGGTGGACGCGGCGAAGGACGCCGAGCTGCTGGTTCTCGGCTCGCGTGGACTGAGTGGTGTCGGTGGGTTCCTCGTCGGTTCCGTCGGCCTCTCCGTCGTGGCGCGCGCGGAACTGCCCGTGGTCCTGGTCCGGGCCGGCGAACAGGTCACCGACGAGGACGGGACGAACCCGCCGTCCGCCACGCCGTCCCGGCCCGTGGTCCTGGGCATCGACGCCGGCGCCCCCGCCGACGCGGTGATCGAGTTCGCGTTCGCCGAGGCCGCCCGGCGCGACACCATACTGCGGGTCGTCCACGGCTGGAGCCTGCCGCCGTACTACGCCTACGGCCTCGGGATGGACGCGGGCCTGAACGACGAGCTGTTCCGCGAGGAGGCCGCGGCTCTCACCGAGGCGCTGCGCCCCTGGCAGCTGAAGCACCCCGCCGTCGAGGTCGCCCTGGAGTCCCGCGTGGGCAGCGCCGCCGATCACCTGGTGGACGCCTCCCGTGAGGCCTGTCTGGTCGTCATCGGCCGCCGGATCCGCCGCGGCGCGCTCGGCGCCCATATCGGCCCGGTCGCGCACGGTGTCCTGCACCACTCCATCGCCCCCGTGGCCGTCGTCTCGCACGACTGACCCACACCGATCCGCTTGAGGAGTAGCAGTCATGAAGGCAGCAGTTGTACGAGCGTTCGGTGAACCCCTGGTCATCGAGGACCGCCCCGATCCCGAGCCCGGCCCCGGCCAGGTCCGGGTCCGTGTCGAGGCGTCCGGGCTGTGCCACACCGACATCCACGCCGCCCACGGCGACTGGCCGGTCAAGCCCAGCCCGCCGTTCGTGCCCGGGCACGAGGGCGTCGGCCTGGTCGAGAAGCTCGGCGACGGCGTCACCCACCTGGCCGTCGGCCAGCGGGTCGCGGTGCCGTGGCTCGGCCGGGCCTGCGGGCGGTGCGAGCACTGCCTGTCCGGCTGGGAGACGCTCTGCGAGCAGCAGATCAACACCGGCTACGGCTGCGACGGCGGATACGCCGAGAAGATGCTGGCCTGGGCCGACTTCGCCCAGCCGGTGCCCGACGGCGTGAGCGCGATCGACGCCGCCCCGCTGACCTGCGCGGGCGTCACGACGTACAAGGCGCTCAAGGTCGCCGGCGTGCGGCCCTCCCAGCTTGTCGCGATCTCCGGTGTCGGCGGGCTGGGTCACCTGGCGGTGCAGTACGCGAAGATCGCCGGGGCGACTGTGGCCGCGATCGACGTCACCGACGAGAAGCTCGAACTCGCCACCGAACTCGGCGCCGACATTGTCATCGACGCCCGCAAGGACGACGTCGGCCAGGTCCTCAAGCAGCACGGCGGAGCACACGCGGCGATCGCGCTCGCGGTGAACGAGGGCGCGTTCGCCGCGGTCAACTCCGGTCTGCGGCGCGGCGGAAGGCTCGTCATGGTCGCGCTGCCCGCGCACGGCAGCATCCAGGTCCCGATCTTCGACACCGTGCTGAACGGGACCTCGGTGATCGGCTCGATCGTCGGCACCCGGCAGGACCTCACCGAGGTGTTCCAGCTGCACGCCGCCGGACGGACCAAGGTCATCTGCGAGACCCGCCCGCTGGCCTCCGTCAACGAGTCCATCGACGAGGTGCTGCGCGGCAGCGTCAAGGCCCGGATCGTGTTCGACCTCCTCGGTTCGGGGCGGTGACGGTGATGACGAAGGCCCTGCCGATCGTGGTCGGTGTCGACGGTTCCGAGCCCAGCCTGCGGGCCGTCGACTGGGCGGCCGACGAGGCCGCGTTGCGCGGGGTTCCGCTGCGGCTGGTGTATGCGTCGCTGTGGGAGCGGTACGAGGGCACCTCGCTCGCCGAGGACCTCGCCAAGCCCGACGAGCAGGTGCGGGCCGAGGACATCGTCGACAACGCCGCACGCCGGGCACGCCGCCGCCAGCCCGAACTCGACGTGCGCGTCGAGGTGTTGGCGGAGGAACCCGAGTACGCGTTGGTACGGGAGAGCCGCCACGCCTCGGTGCTGGTGACGGGCACCCGTGGCCGCAGCGGTCTCGCCGAGGCGCTGCTGGGTTCCGTGAGCCTGATCGTGGCCGGGCACGCGCAGTGCCCGATGATCGTCGTCCGCGGCAACCACGACAACCAGGCCGCCACCGGCACGCACGGCCGCATCGTCGTGGGTGTCGGAGCGAAGCCGGCGGGCTCGGCGGCGGTGCGCTTCGCCTTCGAGGAGGCACGGCGACGCGGAACGACGGTGGACGTCGTACGGGCCTGGCGCTGGCCCGCGCACGAGACCACCGACCATCCCCTGATGTCCGGCGAACCCGCCCGACTGCACGAACAGCAGGCGGTCGAGGCGCTGGAAACGGCCCTCCAGGACATACCCGCCGACGTCGTATCGCACCGCCGTGTCGTCGAGGGCCCCACCCGGACGGTGCTCGTGGACGCCTCGCGCGACGCCGACCTCCTGATCGTCGGAGCCAAGCGCCGCCCCGGGCACTACGGACTCCAACTGGGCCGCGTGGCCCACGGAGTGCTGCACCACTCCGCCTGCCCGGTGGCCATCGTGCCCGAAAAGGGATGAGCGCGATCGTCCCCAACTCCAGCCGCTGACGCGGTAGTTCCGCCGCTGCCGCCCGTTGACCGATATCGATGACTTCCGGAGCTTCCGATGCCCAAGACCGCAAACCTGGACGCGACCGCCCTGTCCGAACTCTCCGCACTTTCCGACGAGGAACTGCGCACCCTGGACGCCCATTGGCGGGCCGCCAACTACCTTGCCGCGGGCCAGATCTACCTGATGGAGAACGCGCGGCTCACCGAGCCCCTGAAGCCGGAGCACATCAAGCCGCGGCTGCTCGGGCACTGGGGGACCTCGCCCGGTCTCAACCTCGTGTACACCCACCTCAACCGGGTGATCAAGGCACGTGACCTGGACGCGTTGTGCGTGTGGGGTCCCGGCCACGGCGGCCCGTCCGTGCTCGCCAACTCCTGGCTGGAGGGCAGCTACAGCGACACCTACCCGGACATCTCGCGCGACGGGGCCGGCATGGAGCGGCTGTTCAAGCAGTTCTCCTTCCCGGGCGGGGTGCCCAGCCATGTGGCGCCGGAGACCCCCGGCTCGATCCACGAGGGCGGTGAGCTCGGCTACTCCCTCGCGCATGCCTACGGCGCCGCCTTCGACCACCCGGACCTCCTGGTCGCGTGCGTGATCGGTGACGGCGAGGCGGAGACCGGCCCGCTGGCCGCGGCCTGGCACTCCAACAAGTTCCTCGACCCGGTCCACGACGGCGCGGTCCTGCCGATCCTGCATCTCAACGGCTACAAGATCGCCAACCCGACCGTCCTCTCCCGCCTGCCCGAGTCGGAACTCGACGAACTGCTGCGCGGCTACGGCCACGACCCGATCCATGTGACGGGCGATGACCCGCTGAAGGTGCACCGTGCGATGGCCGCCGCGTTCGACGACGCGCTGGACCGCATCGCCGTGATGCAGCAGTCCGCCCGTGAGGACGGCGTGGCCGAGCGGGTGCACTGGCCGATGATCGTGCTGCGCACCCCGAAGGGCTGGACCGGTCCGGCCGAGGTGGACGGTGTCCCGGTCGAGGGCACCTGGCGCGCGCACCAGGTCCCGCTGTCCGAGGTGCGCGAAAACCCGGAGCACCTGCGGCAGTTGGAGGCGTGGCTGCGCTCCTACCACCCGGAGCAGCTCTTCGACGCCGGCGGCCGGCCCGTCGCGGACGTCCTCGCCTGCGTCCCCGAAGGCACCAAGCGTCTCGGCTCCAGCCCGTACGCCAACGGCGGCCTCCTCGTCCGCGACCTGCCGATCCCCTCCCTGGACCGTTTCGCCGTCCCGGTCGAGAAGCCGGGCAGCACCCTGCACGAGCCGACCCGGATCCTGGGCGATCTCCTGGAACAGGTCATGCACGACACCGCGGCGAGCCGCGACTTCCGCCTAGTAGGCCCGGACGAGACCGCCTCGAACCGTCTCCAGGCCGTCTTCAACGCCAGTGGCAAGGCCTGGCAGGCGGGGTTCCTGCCGGTCGACGAGCACCTGGACCGGCATGGCCGGGTGATGGAGATCCTCTCCGAACACACCTGCCAGGGCTGGCTGGAGGGCTATCTGCTGACCGGGCGGCACGGACTGTTCTCCTGCTACGAGGCCTTCGTCCACATCGTCGACTCGATGGTCAACCAGCACATCAAGTGGCTGAAGACATCGAGGGAGTTGGCGTGGCGGGCGCCGATCGCCTCCCTCAACTACCTTCTGACGTCACATGTTTGGCGCCAGGACCACAACGGCTTCTCCCACCAGGACCCCGGCTTCGTCGACCACGTCCTCAACAAGAGCCCCGAAGTCGTGCGGGTCTACCTCCCGCCGGACGCCAACACCCTTCTCTCCGTGGCCGATCACGTCCTGCGCAGCCGCGACTACGTCAACGTGGTCGTCGCCGGCAAGCAGCCCTGCTTCGACTGGCTCTCCATCGACCAGGCCCGTGCCCACTGCGCGCGCGGCGCCGGGATCTGGGAGTGGGCGGGCACCGAGAACGGCGGCGAACCCGATGTCGTCCTCGCCTGCGCCGGTGACGTCCCCACCCTGGAGGTCCTGGCCGCCGCCCAGCTGCTGCGCCGCCACCTGCCCGACCTCGCCGTCCGCGTCGTCAACGTCGTCGACATGACGCGGCTCATGCCCCGCGACGAACACCCGCACGGCATGGCCGACTTCGAGTACGACGGCCTGTTCACCACGGACAAGCCGGTCATCTTCGCCTACCACGGTTACCCGTGGCTCATCCACCGCCTCGCCTACCGCCGCACCGGCCACGCCAACCTGCACGTACGCGGCTACAAGGAGTCCGGCACCACGACCACCCCGTTCGACATGGTCGTCCGCAACGACCTCGACCGCTACCGCCTCGTCATGGACGTCATCGACCGCGTCCCCGGCCTCGCGGTACGCGCCGCCGCCGTACGCCAGACCATGGCCGACGCCCGCACCCGCCACCACGCCTGGATCCGCGAACACGGCACCGACCTCCCCGAGGTCGCCGACTGGACCTGGAACGCCTGATATCCCCGACCCCGCAACATCCCTGCGCCGTAAAGGAGTTCACCGCCATGACCGTACGCGTCGGCATCAACGGCTTCGGCCGGATAGGCCGCACCTATCTGCGCGCGGCACTCGACCGCGCCGAGGCGGGCACCCAGGACGTCGAGGTGGTCGCGATCAACGACATCACCTCGCCCGCCACCCTCGCCCATCTCCTGGAGTACGACTCGACGTTCGGCCGCATCGGACGCGAGGTCAGCCACGACGACAGCTCGATCACCGTCGACGGCACGCGGATCGCCGTCAGCGCCGAACGCGACCCGGCGGCCCTGCACTGGTCCGACTACGGCGCGAGCGTCGTCATCGAGTCCACCGGCCGCTTCCGCGACCGCGACTCCGCCGCCCTGCACCTGAAGGCCGGCGCCCACACCGTGCTGCTGTCCGCGCCCGGCAAGAACGCGGACGCCACCATCGTCATGGGCGTCAACGACACGACGTACGACCGGCACCGCGACCGGATCGTCTCGGCCGCCTCCTGCACCACCAACTGCGTCGCCCCGATGGTCAAGGTGCTGCACGACGCCTTCGGCATCGAGCGCGGCATGATGACCACCATCCACGGCTACACCAACGACCAGTCCCTCCTCGATGCCCCGCACAAGGACCTGCGCCGGGCCCGCTCGGCCGCCCTGAGCATCATCCCGACCAGCACCGGCGCCGCGCGTGCCGTCGGCCTGGTACTGCCCGAGCTGGCGGGAGCCCTGGACGGCATCGCCGTACGCGTGCCCGTCGAGGACGGCTCGCTCACCGACCTCGCGGTGGTGCTGCGCCGTGAGGTGACGGCCGAGGAGGTCAACGCCGTCTTCGACGAGGCCGCCGAGGGCCCGCTCAACGGCATCCTCCGCGTGACGAAGGCCCCGATCGTCTCCCGCGACGTCATCGGCGACCCCTCCTCCTGCATCTTCGACCCCGCCCTCACCCAGGCGCACGGCACCCTGGTCAAGGTCTTCGGCTGGTACGACAACGAGTGGGGCTACAGCAACCGCCTCCTCGACCTGACGGCACTGGTCGCCGACGACTGAGCACGACTGCGAGAGGCCCCGTGTGGTGGGCCCGTGCGGCGGGTTCCTGAGGGCCGATCGGCCCCATGGTCCGCCCCCGGGCAGCCCATGGGGCCTCTCTCCGTTCTGCGGGACGCTCGAAGTGTCGAAGAAACTCCGAGGAGACCCGTGATGACGGACGACGTGCTCAGCCGACCCACCGTCCATGCCCTGCTCGCGGACGGCACCACTGTGTGCATCCGTCCGGTCGTGGCGGGCGACCATGACCAACTGGAGGGACTCTACGAGGAGATGTCCCCGGAGAACCTGCGGCTGCGGTTCTTCGGATTGAGCCGCCGGTCCGCCGAGCCGGCGGCCGACCGGGCCTGCCGCCCGCACCCCGGGTACCGTGCGCTGCTGGCTGAGGCCAAGGGCCAGGTGATCGGGCTCGCCGAGTACGACAACGGCGGCACCGGTACAGCGGCCGACATCTCCATCGCGGTCGCCGACGGACTGCACCACCGGGGCGTCGGCACCCTCCTCGTCGAGCACCTGGTCTCCGCCGCTCGCGCCGAGGGCATCACCACGTTCACGGCCGACGCGCTCAGCGAGAACCACGAGATCCTGCGGCTCTTCGCCGACCTAGGCCTGCGCACCGCCCGCCGCTTCGAGGGCCCCGAGATGCGCTGCACCATCGAACTCGACGAGGACGAGCACTACTTGTCGGCCACGGACGCACGCGGCCGTGCCGCCGACGTCGCCAGTCTCGTACCGCTGCTGCGCCCCGACGCGGTCGCCGTCGTCGGTGCGGGGCGCACCGCCGGTTCCGTGGGTCGGGCGATCCTGCACCACCTGAAGGCCGGCGGCTTCACCCGCCGCCTCTTCGCGGTGAACCCCGCGGCCACCTCGATCCTCGGCGTGCCGAGCTACCCGTCCGTGAGCGCCCTGCCCAGGACGCCCGACCTCGTCGTCGTGGCCGTACCGGCTGCATCCGTCCCGGCCGTCGCCCAGGAGTGCGGCAAGGCGGGCGTACGCGCGCTCCTCGTCATCACCGCGGGACTCGACCCGGCGCAGGCCAAGGCGCTCACGGCGACCTGCCGGACGTACGGCATGCGGCTGGTGGGCCCCAACTGCCTCGGTGTCTCCAACACCGAACCGGCACTGAGGCTCGACGCGACCTTCGCCGCCGACCACCCCCGCCCCGGCGTCGCAGGTGTCGCCGTGCAGTCCGGCGGCGTCGGCATCGCCCTGCTCGACGGGCTGTCCCGACTCGGCATCGGAGTCTCGACCTTCGTCTCCCTGGGCGACAAGTTCGACGTCAGCGGAAACGACATGCTCCAGTGGTGGGAGAGCGACAGCCACACCGACCTCGCTCTGCTGCACCTGGAGTCCTTCGGCAACCCGCGGGCGTTCTCCCGCACCGCGCGCCGCGTGACCCGCCGGATGCCCGTCCTGACCGTCGACGCGGGCCGCACCGACGCCGGCCGCCGTGCCGCCGCCTCGCACACCGCGGCGGCCGCCACCCGCACCATGACGCGCGGAGCGCTGTTCACCCAGGCCGGCATCACCGCCACCCGCTCCGTCGGCGAACTCCTCGAAGCCGCCGCCCTGTTGCACTCCCAACCGCTGCCGACCGGATCCCGCGTCCTGATCGTCACCAACGCCGGGGGAACCGGGGTCCTCGCGGCCGACGCCTGCGCCGAGGCCGGGCTCAGCCTGCCGACGCCCACCCCCGAACTCGTCGACGACCTGCTCGCCGTACTGCCCGAGGGTGCCGCGATCGGCAACCCGGTCGACGCCACTGCGGCCGTCTCGGAGGAGCAGCTCAAGGACTGCGTGGACCGTGTCATGCGGCACGCCGGCGTCGACGCCGTCCTCGTGGCCCTGGTTCCCACGGCGGTCGCCGAGGCGACCGGCGACGACCTCGTCCGGGCGTTGACCCGGGCAACGGGCCGCAGGTCCAAGCCGATTGCTGTGGTACGGCTCGAACAGGCCCTGCCCGTCGAGCTGTTGCCCACCACCGACCTGCGTACCGTCCCCGCCTACGCCGAACCCCAGGCGGCGGCACGGGCGTTGGCCCACGCCGCCCACCGCGCGGCCTGGCTCGCCCGGCCCGCCGGCACCGTCCCCGACCTCGACGGAGTCGAGACGGCGCGCGCCCACACCGTCGTCGAGACCTACCTCGACGCGCACCCGGACGGCGGCTGGCTCGGCCCGCGCGAGTGCGCCGAACTCCTCGGCTGCTACGGCATTCCCCAGCAGGCCTGGGCCTGGGCGGAGACCGAGGACCAGGCAGTCCTCGCCGCCGACCGGATGCGCGGCGCCGACGGACGGGTGGTCATGAAGGCTCACTGGCCGGGCCTGCTGCACAAGAGCGAACAGCACGCCGTCCACCTCGACCTGCGCGGCGACGCCCAAGTACGCGCAGCCTTCCGGGACTTGGAGACCCGGTTCGCCGGACTGCTGACGGGCGTGGTCGTGCAGCCGCTCGCCGAGCGCGGTACCGAGCTGTTCGCCGGCGTCGTCCAGGACCAGGTCTTCGGACCGCTCGTCCTCTTCGGCCTCGGCGGTGCCGCGACCGAGCTCCTCGCCGACCACACGGCCCGGCTCGCCCCGCTCACCGACCACGACGTGCACGACCTGATCACGGCCCCGCGCTGCGCCCCGCTCCTGTTCGGCGCGCACGGCAGCCGGCCTGTCGACCTCGAAGGTCTCGAACAACTCCTGTTGCGGCTCTCCCGGATGGCGAGCGACCTGCCGCAGCTGGCCGAGGCCGACTTCAACCCCGTACTCGCGGCGCCGGGCGGCGTCTCCGTCCTCGATGCGCGCGTCCGCCTGCTGCCCAACCGGCCGCAGGACCCGTATCTGCGCCGACTTCGCTGAGGAGGGAACACCATGAAGCACAACAAGGTCGGCTCCGTGATGACCACGGAGGTCGTCCGGGCCACGTACGGAACGCCGTTCAAAGAGGTGGCACGCCTGCTCGGAGAGCACCGCATCAGCGGCCTGCCCGTGGTCGACGAGAACGACCAGGTCGTCGGAGTCGTCTCCGAGACGGATCTGATGGCCCACCAGGCCGAGGCACCCGACCGGTACGAGCCGAAGAAGCGGTTCCGGTTCGCCGATCTGACACGCAGCGGCAAGCGGCGGGCCGCGAAGGCCACGGCCCGCACCGCCGGCCGGCTGATGACCGCGCCGCCCGTCACCGTGCACGCCGAGGACACCATCGTCGAGGCCGCCCGGACCATGGCCCAGCACCGCGTGGAGCGGCTGCCCGTCCTCGACGAGGAGAACCGGCTCGTCGGCATCGTCACCCGCCGCGACGTGCTCCAGGTCTTCCTGCGGTCCGACGCGGACATCCGCGAGGAGGTCGTCGCCGAGGTGCTGGTCCGTGCCCTGTGGCTGGCGCCGAGCAGCGTCGACGTCTCCGTGGCGGACGGTGTCGTCACGCTCTCCGGCCACATGGAACGCAGGAGCGAGACGGAGATCGCCCTCTCCATGACCCGTCAGATCGACGGCGTCGTCGCGGTCGTCGACAAGCTCTCCTACCGAACGGACGACTCCCGCATCCAGCCGGAGGACCAGCAGTACCACGGCGTCTCCGAGACCTGGCTGCGCCACCTGTGAAGTGAGAGGAGTGTGGAGCGCCATGCCCACCAGTGTGCTGGTCGCCTACGGGACGACCAACGGATCCACCGCGCAGATCGCCGAGGCCGTCGCCGAGGTCCTGCGCAAGGCGGGGCTCGTCCCCGACCTGCTGCCCGCTCGGTCCGTCGTGGACGTCACGCCGTACAGCGCCGTGGTGGTCGGCGGCGGGCTGTACGCCGGCCGCTGGCACCGTGACGCCCGCCGGTTCGTGAACCGGCACGGGCGTCAACTGGCCGAGCGCCCGCTGTGGTTCTTCAGCAGCGGACCGCTCGACGCCTCCGTCTCGGAGCGGGACATCCCGCCCGTGCACGGCGTACGGCGGGCCATGGCCCGGCTCGACGCGAGGGGCCACGTCACCTTCGGCGGCTGCCTGGAGGAAGGAGCCAAGGGACGTATCGCCCAGTCGATCGTGCGCAACGGGAAGGGCGGAGACTTCCGCGACTTCGGCGCGATCGAGGGATGGGCGACACGGATCGCGGACGAGTTGCTGAAGGAGCGGGAGGAGGACTGAAGTTGCCGCATCTCTCCAGGGCGTGGAGCAGCCCCGGCGCGAAACCGAAGCGCCGGGGCTGCTCCACGCCCTGGACCGGTGTCAGCCCCGACGCCCCGGCCCTCGCCGGCCAGCACGGGCACGGCACTGACCTTCCACTGGCCGAGCAGCTCGACGATCTGTTTGAAGGCCGCCTCGCTTCCTACGGCGACGGGGTGCGGGTCATCACATCGCTCACGGTGTAGGGAGGTTCAGGCATCACGTTCCTCCCTCTCACGCGTCGTGCGCAGGCCGACCAGCAGGGCGCGGGCGGCGTTCAACCGGTGGGCCAGCACCCGGCCGACCCAGTGCTCGACGGTCCGGCCGAACTCGGCGTCGTCCAGGCACAGCAGACGGACGGCGACCGCGTCGAACTCATAGGCCTGCACCTGGGTCACCGTCGCTGCGCTCAGCTGCCAGGCGTACGGCTCGTACAGCCAGGACCAGCCGACGAGATCACCGACTCCGAGGGTCTCGACGACCGGTGGTCGACGGTCGGGTACCTGCATGTCGAGGGCGACGGTGCCGTGCTGGATGATCCAGAACCGGTCGGCGTGCCCGCCTTCCTCGAACAGCCAGGTGTCCGGCGCGAAGCGCACCTCGCGGCCGAAGTGGAGCAGCCGTTCGCGATGCACCTGGGGCAGTGCATGGTTCACACGGAGTGCCATCGAAGGGGGCATCAGTCTGTCTCCGTTCCCTGTTCGGCCTCCGGTACGGCGGCCGGCGGGCGGTCGTCGTACCGGAGGCGGTGCCGCACGTACGCGGCCTCGTACCTGCACCGTGCGCCACGACGGCCCCGTCCCACAGGTGCCGAAGGACCCATCGGCCGGGGTCGACCCTCCCCGCTTCCGCCTACGACGGAACGACGGCGACCGGGCAGCGGGCGTGCTCCAGGAGGGCCAGGGCGGTGGAGCCCGGGGCGGTGTGCCGTCCGACCACCACCAGCCCGGACGTCTCGGAGGTATGGGCCAGTGCCTCGGCCGGGGGGAACAGCAGCACGTCCTCCCGGACTTCGACGTCCGGGTACTTACTCCGCCACGGACGCAGCGCGTCGGACAGCAGATCCTCTTCGTGGTCCTCCCAGGTGGCCCGGTCCGTCTCCGAGACCGGGACGGGCGACGCGGCGGCGCGCGTCGGCAGCGCCCAGGCGTGCACCGCGTGCAGCCGGACGCGGTGCAGCCGGGCGGCCTCGAAGGCGAAGCCGAGCGCCCCGCCCGCCGGGTCACGGGCGTCGACACCCACGGTCACGGCGTCCGTGTGACCCGGCACATCGAGCCCCGCGAGGGTCCCGGGCACGAGCACCAGGGGCCCGGCGCACCCAGTGGCGAGGGCCGCCGCGGTCGAGCCCAGGGGCATCCGGGCGTGCTGACCCTCGCCGCGCAGGCCGAGCACGACCAGTTCCGCCTGCGCGCTCGCCGCCCGCAGCTCGGGGACGGGCGCACCGGTTCGGCTCACCGCCCGGACCGTCAACGACGGGTGCCGTGCAGTGAGTTCGGCGACCACGTGATCCGCCACGGTGTCCGGGCGGTAGGGCCACTGCTCCACGGGGTCCAGGTTCTCGGGCGGTGCCACGTGCGCCACCCGCAGGGGCAGCCCGCGCCGCAGCGCCTCGCGCGCCGCCCAGTCCGCGGCGACGCGACTGCGCGCCGACCGGTCGACGCCGGTGATGATCACTCGTTCCATGGCGTGCCGCCCTCCAGGTCCGTTGCCTTACCACCCTGACCCTGCGGGGCGGGCTCGCGCTGGGGCCGAACGGACCCCGGTTGGAGACCTGGCGGCCCATACCTGCCCGTAGGCCGCAGGACGACGCTGGAAGGAAGGAGCAGACCGAGCGCAGGAGGTGCGGATCATGCTGCCGCCCGTCATCGCCGGAGTCGACGGTTCCGCCGAGAGTCTCGCCGCCGCCGACTGGGCCGCCCGCGAGGCGGCACGCCGCGACCGGCCGTTGCGGCTCGTGCACGTCTGGAACTGGCACCCCCGCCAGGAGGACGGCGAGCCTGTCACGGCCGCCCAGCGGCATCAGGCGCGCCACGTCCTGCGACAGGCCAAGGAGCGGGTCCGTGCCGTTGCCCCGAACGTCCGCCCGTACGAAGAGCAGGTGGAGGGTCCCGCGACCGCCGCCCTGCTGGCGGCGGCCGAGGAGTCAGAGCTGGTGGTACTCGGCTCACGAGGTCTGAGCGGGGTCACCGGGTTCCTGGTGGGCTCGGTCGCGCAGGGCGTGGTGGCCCGAGCCACCCGCCCCGTGGTCCTCGTCCGGGCCGGCGAGGAAGCCACCGACGAACACTTTCCGGCGCCCGCCGGCCGCCCCTCCATCCTGACCGGCTACCGGGACGTGGTCCTGGGCGTCGACCTGGGCGACCCCTGCGACGCGGTGATCGAGTTCGCCTTCGAGGCGGCCCGGCTGCGTGACGCGCGGCTCCGCGTGGTCCACGCCTGGCAGTCTCCGTCCCCGCTGGGGCTCGGCCCCGGCGAGATCGGCCTGGTGAGCGGAGTGCGGCGGGCCGAGGAATGGCTCGGCTTCCTGTCCGCCGTACTCCAGGTGTGGCGCGACAAGTACCCCGGCGTCGAGGTCGCCGAGACCGTCGCGGAGGGCCGGGCCCGGTCCGCGCTGCTCCGGTCCGCCTCCGGCGCGGGCCTCCTCGTGGTCGGCCGCCACCTCACCGACCGTCCGGCGGGCCCGCGCATCGGCCCCGTCACCCACGCCGCCATCCATCACGTCGGCTGTCCCGTGGCCGTCGTACCCCACGAGTGAGAGGCCCGAGTCCTCATGACCGCACCGACCAAGTACGTGTACGAATTCGCCGAAGGCAGCCGGGAGATGGCCGCCCTGCTGGGCGGCAAGGGCGCCGGCCTGGCCGAGATGACGCGGCTCGGGCTGCCCGTGCCGCCCGGATTCACCGTCACCACCGAGGCCTGCAAGGCCTACCTGAAGACGGGGGAGGAGCCGCCCGAGCTGGCCGTCGAGGCGGCCCGCGCGCTCGCCGGACTGGAACGGACCATGGGCCGCACCCTCGGCGCCCCCGACGATCCACTGCTCGTGTCCGTCCGCTCGGGCGCCCGCTTCTCCATGCCCGGGATGATGGACACCATCCTCGACATCGGCCTCAACGACCGTTCTGTCACGGGGCTTGCCGAGGCGTCCGGACAGGAGCGCTTCGCGTGGGACTCCTACCGGCGGCTCATCCAGATGTTCGGGCACACCGTGATGGGCGTGGAGGGCGACCTGTTCGAGCAGGCCATCGCCACGCACAAGGCACAGCGTGAGGTGAGCGGTGACCACGACCTCGACACGGCCGAACTCGCCCTGATCACCGAGGAGTTCAAGGCCATCATCCGCAAGGAGACCGGTGAGGACTTCCCGCAGGACCCGGCCGAGCAGCTGACCAGTGCCATCCGCGCGGTCTTCGACTCCTGGAACGGCGAACGCGCCCACATCTACCGTCACCGCGAACACATCTCCGAGGATCTCGGCACCGCCGTCAACGTCCAGGCGATGGTCTTCGGCAACCTCCGCTCCCCTGTGACATTCGAAGGCAGCGGTACCGGCGTCACCTTCACCCGCGATCCCGCCACCGGCGAACGCGGCATGTACGGCGACTACCTGCCCGACGCCCAGGGCGAGGACGTCGTCGCGGGCGTCCGCGACGCACTGCCCCTGAGCGAACTGAAGCGGCTCAACCCGCGCGTCTACATCCAACTCGCCGATCACCTGCGCACGTTGGAGCACCACTACCGCGACCTGTGCGACGTCGAGTTCACCGTCGAGCGCGGCAGGCTGTGGATCCTCCAGACCCGCGTCGGCAAGCGCACCGCCGAGGCCGCCTTCCGTATCGCCCACGACCTGCGCGAGGAGGGCACGATCGACTCGGACGAGGCCCTGGTCCGCGTCGACGGCGCCGAACTGACCCGCCTGATGTTCCCCCGCTTCGACACCACCCCGGCCGACGTGCCCCTCGCCCAGGGCGTCCCCGCCTCCCCGGGCGCGGCCGTCGGTGTCGTGGTCTTCGACTCCGCCGAGGCGGTACGACGCGCCGCGGCCGGCGAGGCCACGGTCCTCGTCCGTCGGGAGACCACCCCCGACGACCTACCCGGAATGATCGCCGCACAGGCCGTCCTGACCAGCCGCGGCGGCAAGACCAGCCACGCCGCCGTCGTCGCCCGCGGCATGGGCAAGGTCTGCGTCTGCGGCGCCGAAGCCCTCATCGTCGACCCGGTGGCTCGCCAATTCACCACGGAATCAGGCGTGTTGGTGCACGAGGGCGACACCGTCTCCGTCGACGGCACCGCCGGCACCGTCCACCTCGGCGCACTCCCACTGACCGCGTCCGACGTCGGCCGCGCACTGGAGACCGGCACCGCGAGCGGCCCGCTCACCGAGGCGGTCCTGGGTGCCCTCACCCACGCCGATTCCGTACGACGCCTCGAAGTCCGGGCCAACGCCGACACCCCCGAGGACGCCGTACGAGCCCGCAGCCTGGGCGCGCAGGGCATCGGCCTGTGCCGCACCGAGCACATGTTCCTCGGCGAACGCAGGGCACTGGTCGAGGCGATGATCCTGGCCCGTGACGACAGCGCCCGCCAGAAGGCCCTCGCCGCCCTGCTGCCCCTGCAACGCGAGGACTTCACCGGAATCCTGACCGCGATGGACGGACTGCCGGTGACCATCCGGCTCATCGACCCGCCGCTGCACGAATTCCTGCCGGACCGCACGGAGTTGGCCGTACGCCTGGCCCGCACCGAGCACCCGGACCCGCACGACCGCGAACTCCTCGCCGCCGTGGAGCGCATGCACGAGCAGAACCCCATGCTCGGACTGCGCGGTGTCCGACTCGGCCTGGCCGTGCCCGGTCTGATGGCCATGCAGGTGCGGGCGATAGCCGAGGCCGTGGTCGCGCGATTGCGGGCCGGTGGCCGACCGCGCGCCGAGATCATGATCCCGCTCGTCGACACGGTCGAGGAACTGCGCCTGGCGCGCACCGAGGCGGAGGCCGTCCTCGCCGAGGTCGAGGCAGAGACCGGCACGACCCTCGACTGCCCGATCGGCACGATGATCGAGCTGCCGCGCGCCGCGCTCACCGCGGGACGTATCGCCGAGTCCGCCGACTTCTTCTCCTTCGGCACCAACGACCTGACCCAGACCACCTGGGGCCTGTCCCGCGACGACGCCGAGGCCTCCTTCTTCCCGCTGTACCTGGAGAAGGGCGTCTTCACCGTGTCGCCGTTCGAGACGATCGACCAGGAGGGCGTGGGCCGGCTCGTGGAGATCGCCGTCGAGGCGGGCCGAGCCGTCAACTCCCGCCTGGAGACCGGGGTCTGCGGCGAACATGGCGGCGACCCCGAGTCCATCCACTTCTTCCACCGGGTGGGACTCGACTACGTCTCCTGCTCGCCCTTCCGCATACCGGCGGCACGGCTGGAGGCGGGGCGGGCGGCTCTCATGGACATCACTGGGGGTAGCGACAGCAGGTAGGAAGAGCGCCGTGGGCGGCGGATGCGGGATCCTTGAAGGCCGTGCACCCGCCGCCTCGGCGTCTCAGAACAGTGCTCCGGCAGTTGCATGTGTTCCGGTTCAGTCGAAGAGGACGCCGGGGTTGAGGATTCCGTCCGGATCGAAGGCTCGCTTGATACCGCGCGTCAGCTCCACCTTCGTGGGGTCTTCCAGCTCCAGGAAGTAGCGCTTCTTCGCCGTACCGATGCCGTGCTCGCCCCAGACGGCACCACCGAGGTCAACTCCCGCGCGGAACAGCCGCCGTAGGATTTCGCGTTCTGCCGCCCGGGTTGTACGGGCGGCCGACAGTGTTCAGGGCCCATGCCACCAAGCCAACTCGCGGGCTGATCGCGGAGGCAGGGGCCGAAGGTCCCCGCTCACCTGCCGATCGCCCCTGGCCGGGCGGTGAGCCCTCCGGCCCCGGCTGCGACCGCCTCGCCCACGCGTGCACCGGTCCGCATAGTCTCGGTACCTGTGGATCACTCCTGATGGACGGAGTCAATGGACGGAGTCAGCCGACCGACGGACTCGGCGAGAGCGTGCTGTTCGCCGACGCAGTGAGAACGACCTGCGGCTGTGTCGCGACCGGGGGCGGCGGGGTCATGTCCTGGGCCGGGAGCGTGGGCGCGGTGGTCTCCTGGACGAGGACCTGGTCGAAGTCGACCAGGCCGGTCTTCTCCAGGACCGTGAGGTGGTCCAGGTCCGTGTCGTTGGCCTGGTCGGCCAGGGCGCGGACCAGCGAGTTCCTCGTGGTGGTGCGGACGCTCGCGATCGTGGAGAGGGCCTGGCCGTCTGTCGCGCGCAGGAGGGTGGCCATGGCGGTGTCGAACCGCTTGCCGCTGTCCGCCTTCAATGTGGCCACGAAGCCCTGCTGTTGTGGCGACGGCCGATTGGGCAGGGTGATGTTCAACCGTTCGGCGACTCTGCGGCAGGCGGCGTCCAGCGAGGCACGCCCGTCGACCAGATGCTCCCCTGCGATCCTGACGGCTTTCGTCGTGCCCTTCCTCGACGCCGTCTGACCGACGGGGTACTCCCACAGTCCGGCGGAGCGCACCTCGACCACGAAATCCCGGTCGGCTTCCGTCAGCGGTCCGGTGGCCGGGGTGGCGATGACCCGCTCGGGCGCGCTGCCGACCTTCTGGACTCCGAGCACGGCGGGGTAGAGGAGCGACCCGAGAGTGAGGCTGAGCGCACCACCCACGAAGAGAGTTCCCGCCGCTTTGCGTGAAACGCGCACCATGTCTCCTGTCCGGTTCGGAAACCGCACGTACAGAAGTACGGATGCGGGGGTCCCGTGGAACCTTTCGGGCTCGCAACGGGTTCGTAAAGCCGATCGGCGTTCGGCACCCCGGCTGAAGGACGCGCGGAACCTGTCCCCCTCGGCCTTGCGCCCGCCGGTGCCGCGGACGTCACCGAGGTGTGGGCAGCGGTTGCTCCGGGGTGTCCGCCTGCTGGAGTTCGGCGAGGATCTGGTTCTGTCCGGTGAGGAGTTCGGTGAGGATGCGGCGCGCGGCGCGCAGGAGTTCGGCGACGTCTCCGCCGGCGAGCGCGTAGCGGACCGTGGAACCCTCCCGGATGGACACGACGATGCCGGAGCGGCGCAGGACGGCCAGTTGCTGCGACAGGCTGGACGGCTCGATCTCGATGTCGGCGAGCAGGTCCCGCACGGACACCGGCCCGTGCTGGAGGAGTTCCAGCACCCTGATGCGCACAGGGTGCCCGAGCATGCGGAAGAAGTCCGCCTTGACCTGGTAGAGGGGGACCTGCATGGATGCTCGCTCCTTGCCGGGTGGGTGGGAATGCGGCTCGCGGGGTGTGGCGGCTTCCGAGGGCGGCGTCACACCACAGGCCGCCCTCGGAAGCCGATCCTTCACGCCCCTGGCCCTGCACGGGCGCACCTTGTGACCATGCTGATGTGATGAGTTGAAGAAGTCTTCACATCAAGGGCAGGCGTGATCCCTGCACGTCGGGTCGGGCTAGATCTCGATCGCCTCCTCCACGCGCTTGAGTTGGTGGCGGGCCATCGCCAGGTTCGAGCGACCCTTGTCGAGCACGAGATACAGGAACAGGCCGTTGCCGTTGCGGCCGGTGACCAGGCGGATCAGGTGGTACTGGCTGTCCAGCGTGATCAGGATGTCCTCGATCTGACCCTTGAGGCCCAGTTGCTCCATGGTGCGCACCTTGGACCGGATCACATCCGTGTTCCCGGCGGCGGCGACCGTCAGGTCCAGGCTCTTGCTGCCACCCAGCGTGCCCAGCGCCATCCCGCTGGTGTAGTCGACGACCGCGGCCCCCAACGCCCCCTCGATCCCGGCCGTCATTTCCTTCAGCGACACTTCCACATTCGCCACTGGGCCTCCCCTTGTGTTCTGTCGGCTACGGCGGACCGGTGCCGATCCGCCTCGGTGCCGGGACCGTACGCAAGTGGCTCGCGCTTCCGGGGAGTCTCTTCGGGACTGATCCATGACGACCGGACAACGCCACGACGGGACCTGTTGATGGTCCACAACTGGTCCGACCGGTACGGAAGTTGACGCCTGGTCCGGTGCGAGCGGCACACCGGTCCAACATTCCGGGGCCCGTCCACGAGGCACGTCGGTGGGCCGTTCGGGACCTGACGGCCGGGACCAATGGTCCCGGGCGGGGATATTCGGCCACTGACCACGATCACCGCCGCCGAGAAGGATCGTGCACAGATCGGATTCCCCGCAGCCACGCGCACAAGGAGCACCACGATGCCCAGGACCCCAGGAAACAGTGAAGGGGCGGTTCCCAAGGCGGCACTCGGCCTCTCCGGTGCGACCGCGCTCGTGGTCGGCACCATCATCGGGACCGGGGTGTTCGCACTCCCCTCGGCTCTGGCGCCGTACGGGCCGATCGCGCTGGTGGCGTTCGGGGTCGTCACCCTGGGCGCCCTCGCGCTGGCGGTGACCTTCGGGGCGCTGTCGAAGCGCGTTCCGGGGAGCGGCGGACCGTACGTCTACGCCCGTGAGGCCTTCGGTGAGTTCGCCGGATTCCTCAACGCCTGGTCGTACTGGATCACCGCCTGGGCGGGGAACGCCGCGATCGTGGTGGCCTGGGTCGGCTATGTCGAGGTGTTCGTCAACACCGGCCACAAGACGGCGATTTCGATAGGTATCGCGCTGATCGGGCTCTGGACACCCGCCGCGATCAACCTCACCGGCGTACGGAACATGGGCGCGTTCCAGGTGTTCACCACCGTGCTGAAGTTCGTCCCGCTGCTCTTCATGGCCACCATCGGGCTGCTGTTCATCGACCCGCACAACTTCGGTCCGTTCAACGCCAGTGGCCAGTCGGCGATGGGCGCGATCTCGGCCGCCGCGCCGATCGCCCTGTTCAGCTACATCGGCCTGGAGGCCGCCTCGGTGGTCGCCGGACGCGTCCGCGAGCCGGGCCGCAACGTGCCGCGCGCCACCATCTACGGCACCCTCGCCTGCGCCGTCATCTACATCCTGGGCACCCTCGCCGTCTTCGGCACCGTCTCGCACGGTCAACTCGGCGTGTCCACCGCCCCGTTCACCGACGCCGCCAACAACATCCTCGGCGGCACCTGGGCCGGCGACACGGTCGCCGTCGCCGCGATCGTCTCCGGCATCGGCGCGCTGAACGGCTGGACCATGCTCTGCGCCGAGATGCCGTACGCCGCCGCCCGCGACGGACTCTTCCCCGGCGCCTTCGCCAAGCTGCGCGGCGAGAACGGCGTCCCCGTCTTCGGGATCATCGCCTCGACCGTCCTGGCCTCCCTGATCACGATCTTCAGCTACACCCGCTTCGACGACGTCTTCACCAAGATCGTGCTGCTGAGCGTGTTCACGGCCGTGATCCCGTACCTGTTCTCCGCCGCCGCCCAGCTGTACTGGCTGCTGGTGCGCGGACGCGAGAGCATCGCCGGCCGACGGCTGGCCCGCGACATCACCGTCTCCGTCCTGGCGATGGTCTTCTCGTACTGGGCGATCCAGGGCAGCGGCTACCAGACCGTCTACTACGGCCTGTTCGTCCTGCTGCTCGGCATCCCGGTGTACGTGTGGCTGAAGCGGGGCCAGGGCGTCTACGGCGAGGAGCCGACCCCCGAGCCCGTCGGCAGGGAGAGGACCCCCGAGATCGCCGCCCCACCGGTCAAGCGGATCTCCCGCGCACTTCCCACCAGCCGCGCCGGGGCCTTCCTACGGAACCGCCGCCGCAACCACCGCTGACCGTGCCCCGCCTCAGCCCTCGCACCCGTACGACCAGAGGAGCAGCCCCGCCATGAACGCCACCGCCTTCCACGTCGACTCCGAGGTCGGCCGCCTCCGCCAGGTGATCCTGCACCGCCCCGGCCTGGAACTCTCCCGGCTGACCCCGCGCAACGTCGACGCCCTGCTCTTCGACGACATCCTGTGGGCCAAGCGCGCCCGCGAGGAGCACGACGCCTTCGCCCAGGTCCTGCGTGACCACGGCGCCCGTGTCCACTACTTCGCCGACCTGCTGGCCGAGACCCTCGCAGATCCCGAGGCCCGGGACTGGCTGCTGGAGCGGGTCGTCACCCCGGCCGCTGTCGGCCCGGCACTGATCGACCCCCTGCGCGAGCTGTGCATCGACCTCGACGGGGAGACGCTCACCGGCCACCTCATCGGCGGCATCCTCAAGAGCGACCTGACGCTCCCCACCCCGCACAGCCTGGTCTGGAACACCCTCGACGCCGAGGACTTCGCGCTCACGCCGCTCCCCAACCACCTCTTCCCGCGCGACAACTCCTGCTGGACGTACGACCGTCTGTCGGTCAACCCGATGGCCAAGCTCGCCCGGCGCCGCGAGAGCCTGCACGCCGAGGCCATCTACCGCTTCCACCCGATGTTCGCCGGCACCGTCACGACTCCACTCCTCGACGGCGAGGTCGGCACCCTGGAGGGCGGCGACGTCCACGTCCTCGGCAACGGTGCCGTCATGGTCGGCATGGGGGAGCGCACCACCGCCCAGGCCGTGGAGAACCTGGCCGCCCGGCTCTTCGCCACCGGCACGGCGAACCGCCTGCTCGCCGTCCAACTCCCCGCCGCCC
The DNA here is from genome assembly GCF_045162825.1 of Streptomyces prunicolor. Taxonomy (NCBI): domain Bacteria; kingdom Bacillati; phylum Actinomycetota; class Actinomycetes; order Kitasatosporales; family Streptomycetaceae; genus Streptomyces; species Streptomyces prunicolor. Next base: position 10,269,685 of record NZ_CP108676.1, read on the forward strand.
GGGCCTACATGCACCTCGACACCGTGCTCACCATGGTCGACCGGGACGCCTTCACCATCTACCCGGGCCTCGCGGACTCCCTGCGCTCGTGGACCCTCACGCCCAGCGACGCCCGCGAGACCGGCTTCGAGGTCACCCCGAACTCCGACCTGGCCGGCGCCCTGGCCGAGGCCCTCGACCGGGACAAGGTCCGGATGCTGTCCGCGCCGCAGGACATCCGCAGCGCCGAGCGCGAACAGTGGGACGACGGCAGCAACTTCCTCGCCGTAGCCCCCGGTGTCGTCGTCGGCTACGAGCGCAACGTCACCACCAACACCTACCTCCGCAAGCAGGGCATCGAGATCGTCACCATCGCCGGCGCCGAACTCGGCCGCGGCCGGGGCGGACCGCGCTGCATGAGCTGCCCCATCGAACGCGACCCGGCCGCCTGACCCGAGAACGAGGGACTTCACCATGACCGTCGACCTACGAGGCCGCTCCTACCTGAGCGAACTCGACTTCACCGCCCCCGAGATCCACCACCTCCTCGACCTCGCCGCCGACCTCAAGACCGCCAAGCGCAACGGCACCGAACAGCCCCGACTGACCGGCCGCAACCTCGCGCTGATCTTCGAGAAGACCTCCACGCGCACCCGTTGCGCCTTCGAGGTCGCCGCCGCCGACCAGGGCGCCCACACCACCTACCTCGGCCCCGGCGACACCCACGTCGGCAGCAAGGAGTCCATCGCCGACACCGCCCGGGTGCTGGGCCGGATGTTCGACGGCATCGAGTACCGCGGCTCCGCCCAGTCGATCGTCACCGAACTCGCCGCCCGCTCCGGGGTTCCCGTCTACAACGGCCTGACCGACACCGCCCACCCCACCCAGAGCCTGTGCGACGTCCTCACCATGCACGAGCACAGCCCGAAACCCCTGCCGGACATCAGCTACTGCTACCTCGGCGACGCCCGCAACAACATGGGCAACTCGCTGCTGTCCATGGGCGCCCTGCTCGGCATGGACGTACGGATCGGCGCCCCGAAGGCGCTGTGGCCGACGGCCGAACTCGTCGCCGCCTGCCGGGTGTTGGGCGAGAACAGCGGAGCCCGCATCACTCTCACCGAGGACGTCGACACCGCCGTACAGGGGGCCGACTTCCTCCACACCGACGTATGGGTCTCCATGGGCGAGTCGGCCGACTCCTGGCGGAAGCGGATCGAACTGCTCCTCCCGTACCAGGTGAACGACAAGACGCTGGCCGCCACCGGCAACCCGGACGTCAAGTTCATGCACTGCCTGCCGGCCCTGCACGATCGCCGCACCCACCTCGGCCAGGACCTCTTCGACACCTACGGCCTGGACGGCCTGGAGGTCACCGACGACGTGTTCTCGTCCCCCGCCTCGATCGTCTTCGACCAGGCGGAGAACCGACTGCACACCATCAAGGCCGTACTCGTCGCCACCCTGGAGGTCTGAGTCATGCGCATCGTCATCGCGCTCGGCGGCAACGCCCTGCTGCACCGCGGCGAACGCCCCGACGCGGTCGTCCAGGAGGCGAACATCGACCGGGTGACCACCGCGATCGCCGCCCTCGCCCACGACCACGAGATCGTCATCACCCACGGCAACGGCCCCCAGATCGGCCTGCTCGCCATGGAGAGCGCCGCCGACCCCGCCCTCAGCGCCCCCTACCCCCTCGACCTGCTCGGTGCCCAGACCCAGGGCATGATCGGTTCCTTGCTGGCGCGCACCCTGCACGATGCGCTGCCCGGCCGCCGTATCGCCGCGATCGTGACCCACACCCTCGTCCGGGCCGACGATCCGGCCTTCGAGCACCCCACGAAGTTCGTCGGCCAGGTGTACTCCCACGACGTGGCGTCCGCGCTCGCCCGCGAACGCGGCTGGCACATCGCCGCTGACACCACCGGCTGGCGTCGCGTGGTTCCCTCCCCGGCACCCGAGCGGATCCTGGAGACCGACACCATCCACGACCTGCTGGGCAGCGGCACGCTCGTCATCTGCGCCGGCGGCGGAGGCATCCCCGTCACCGCGGACGACGACACCGGCGCGCTCTCCGGGGCGGAGGCCGTCGTGGACAAGGACTTCACGGCAGCCCTGCTCGCCGAGCACCTGAAGGCCGACTTCCTGCTCATCCTCACGGACGTGCCCTGCGTCTACTCCGGCTACGGCACCCCCGACCAGCAGCCCGTCCTCGGTGCAACCCCCGCCGATCTGCGCCGGGGCGGCTTCCCCGAGGGCTCGATGGGCCCCAAGGTCGAGGCCGCCGCCCGGTTCGTCGAACGCACCGGGGGGCTGGCCGCGATCGGTGCCCTGGACGCGGCGTACGAGATCGTCCACGGCCGGTCGGGCACCCTCGTCCGCCCCGACCTGCCCGTCGTGTGAGCGTCCGCAGCGGGGAGGGCCGTTCGGCCCTCCCTGTGGGTCGGACGGCCAAGGTCAGGGCCCTGACCGGCCCTCCCGGCGACCGGAGCATCGGACCAGCATGGAGTCAGGGAGACATTCCCGTGCGGAGCAAGGGAGAGAACCGGCGATGACAACGACAGCGGTAGTCGGAACACGCGCAACCGAGGCCTGGCGGGAGTTCGCGGGAACCGGCTGGCGCGAGCACGTTGACGTGCGCGACTTCATCCAGGCCAACTACACCCCGTACGAAGGCGACGCCGGCTTCCTGACCGGCCCCACCGACCGCACGCGAGCCGTCTGGGACAAGGTCAGCGCCCTGTTCCCGGAGGAGCGGCGCAAAGGCATCCTCGACGTCGACGCGACGACCCCCTCCACGATCACCTCGCACGCCCCCGGATACATCGACCGCGCACGGGAGTTGATCGTCGGCCTGCAGACCGACGCTCCGCTGAAGCGCGCGATCATGCCCAACGGCGGCCTGCGCATGGTCGAGAACAGCCTGAAGGCCTACGGCTACGAGCCCGACCCCTTCGTCACACGCGTCTTCGGCACCTACCGCAAGACCCACAACGACGGTGTCTTCGACGCCTACACGCCCGACATGCGCGCCGCCCGCAAGGCGGGCATCATCACCGGACTGCCCGACGCCTACGGCCGCGGCCGGATCATCGGCGACTACCGGCGCGTGGCCCTGTACGGCACGGACCGCCTGATCGAGGCCAAGAAGGTCGAGCGGGCCCTGCTCGACGCCTGTGCGTCCAGTACCGAGGTCATCCGGGACCGGGAGGAACTCGCCGAACAAACACGGGCGTTGGGCGAGCTGACGCGGATGGCGGCCACCTACGGCTGTGACGTCTCCCGCCCCGCCGCGACCGCCCGCGAGGCGGTGCAGTGGCTCTACCTCGGCTACCTCGCCGCCGTGAAGGAGCAGAACGGCGCCGCGATGTCGCTGGGCCGCACCTCCACCTTCCTCGACGTCTACCTCCAACGCGACCTGGACGAGGGCGTGTTGGACGAGTCCGGTGCCCAGGAGCTGATCGACGACTTCGTGATCAAGCTGCGGATCGTACGGTTCCTGCGCACCCCCGAGTACGACGCCCTGTTCTCCGGCGACCCGACCTGGGTGACCGAGTCCATCGGCGGCATGGGCGAGGACGGACGCACCCTCGTCACCCGCACCTCCTACCGCTTCCTCCAGACCCTCTACAACCTCGGCCCCGCACCCGAACCCAACCTGACCGTCCTGTGGTCACCTCAACTCCCCTTCGCGTTCCGGGAGTTCTGCGCCCAGGTCTCCATCGACACCAGCGCCGTCCAGTACGAGTCCGACGAACTGCTGCGCCCGTGCACCGGCGACGACACCGCGATCGCCTGCTGCGTGTCGGCGATGCAGGTCGGCCGCCAGATGCAGTTCTTCGGCGCCCGCGTCAACCTCGCCAAGGCACTCCTGTACGCGGTCAACGGCGGCCGCGACGAGATGACCGGCGACCAGATCTCACCCGAAGCACCTCCGCTGACCGGCGAGTACCTCGACTACGACGAGCTGTCGGCGGCCTATGACCACGTCCTGGACTGGCTGGCGCGGACGTACGTCAACGCTCTCAACGTCATCCACTACATGCACGACAAGTACGCCTACGAACGCATCGAGATGGCCCTGCACGACTACCCCGTGCACCGCTTCATGGCCTGCGGCATCGCCGGCCTCTCCGTCGCCGCCGACAGCCTCTCCGCCGTCAAGTACGCCCGGGTGAAGGTGTTCCGCGACGCCACCGGCCTCGCCGTCGACTTCCGCACCGAGGGTGACTTCCCGGCCTACGGCAACAACGACGACCGCGCCGACAGCATCGCCGTAGGACTCGTCGAGTCCTTCATGGAGAAGGTGCGCCAGTACCCCACCCACCGGGGCGCCGAGCACACCCAGTCGGTGCTGACGATCACCTCGAACGTCGTCTACGGCAAACACACCGGCACCACCCCCGACGGCCGCCTCGCCGGGCAGCCCTTCGCCCCCGGCGCCAACCCGATGAACGGCCGCGACCGGCACGGAGTCGCCGCCTCCGCCCTCTCGGTCGCCAAGCTGCCCTACGAACAGGCCCGGGACGGGATCTCGCTGACGACGACGATCACGCCCGAGGGGCTGGGCCACGCGCCCGACGAGCGTGCCGGACACCTGGTGGGCATCCTCGACGCCTACACGTCCGCAGGCGGCTTCCACATGAACGTCAACGTCCTCGACCGCACGACGCTGGAGGACGCGATGCAACACCCGGAGAACTACCCCGACTTGACCATCCGGGTGTCCGGCTACGCGGTCAACTTCGTCCGGCTGACCCGCGAGCAGCAGCTCGACGTGATCAGCCGTACCTTCCACGGATCGCTGTGAGTACGGTGCGCACCGCTACCACCGGCCGGATCCACTCCTGGGACCTGTCCACCGGCGTGGACGGTCCCGGGACCCGGTTCGTCCTCTTCGTCTCCGGCTGCCCGCTGCGCTGCCTGTACTGCGCCAACCCCGACACCTGGCACATGCGGGACGGCCAGGAGATGAGCGTCGACGCGGTGATGGCGGAGATCGGGAAGTTCCAGGGCTTCGTCACCACGGCCGGCGGCGGGGTCACCCTCACCGGCGGCGAGCCACTGCTCCAGCCCGCGTTCACCGCGGAAGTCCTGCGCCGATGCAAGGAGGCGGGCCTGCACACCGCGCTCGACACCTCCGGCTTCCTCGGCGCCCGCGCCTCCGACGAACTCCTCGCCGACACCGACCTGGTGCTCCTGGACATCAAGTCCTTCGACGTCAACACCTACCGGAAACTGACCGGCGGCGAGCTCGCCCCCACCCTGAACTTCTCGACCCGCCTCGACCGGCTCGGCATCCCGATGTGGATCCGGTACGTCCTGGTCCCCGGCTGGACCGACGACCCGGAGTCCGTGGACGCCCTGGCCGGTTTCGTCGCGGGACTCGACGCGGTCCAGCGGGTCGACGTGCTGCCCTTCCACAAACTCGGCGCCGCGAAGTACGAAGCCCTGGGCATCCCCTTCCCGCTGCTCGACGATCCGGTGCCCGACCCCGACCTGGTCGAGAGCGTCCGCGAACGCTTCAGGGGGCGTGGAGTTCCGGCCTACTGAGTGCCGAGGGGCCCGCGCTCCCGCCTACGACGGCTTCTCCTGCGGCTTGGCCTCGATGGCTCGCCCCACCGTGAGGGCTTCGCGCAGTCCCGGCTCCAGGTCCTGAAACGCGGCGTCGGGTTCCGTACCCGTGGCATCGAGCACCTTGGAGAAGAAGCACCGTGCCCCGGCGGCGAGTGTCACGTCGAAGATCTCCTCATCGCTCAGACCGTGCGCCCGCAGCTCGTCGACGTCCCCCTGTGTCACCTGGTCGGCCGCCAACGCCACTTTCTCGGCGAAGGCCACCACGGCACGCTCGGCGGCATCCAGCGGCGCGCTCTCGCGGTCCGTCAGAAACTGGATCACGCCCTCGGAACCCATGACCTGCTCCGCGAGCATCCGTCCATGCGCCAGCGTGCAGTAGCTCGACCGCAGAGCGCCGGCCGCCGCCACGGTCGCCAGCTCGTACCGGCGCAGGTCCATGGACGACTTGATCGCCGCGTTGAGCCGCTGCCAGGCGCGATAGACGTCAGGGCGATGCGCGAACGTCTTCGTGAAGTTGGGAACGTACCCCCAGGACTTCTCGTCCCCCTCATAGATCTCGGCAACCGCGGCGTCCGCGGATTCGACGGGCACCGTACGTATAAAGGCCATCGGACTCTTCCCCCCACGCAGATCCACCGGGCCGCCCGTTCGGACGTCGGCCTCTCCCTTGTGATACGCCCCCCGACCGCCCCCGTCCATGGAGGTCCCCGCACCTACGCCAATAGCGCCAATTCGAGAACGGCCGGAAAGACGGGCCGCGCAGGCCGCAGCCCTCGTACCGCGTACTGACCGTCGCCGTTCGGCTGTCGTCCGCCGCTTGGCTGAATCACAGGCCGCAGTCCCGTCTGTCGCGCGGTAGTTTGTCCATGTTTTCCCTCGCTCCGGCCTTACAGGACCACTGGCTGTAGGGTGCAGGAGACCCTACAAACTGTAGGGGGAGGGGTGGGCAATGTCCGGCAGCGCGTACGCCACACTCGCCGGGACCCGACGGCTCGGAACGCCGACCGCGTCCCGCCGCGCGGAGTACCCGCTCGCGGCCGTGGCGGGGGCCTTCACCCTGGCCCAACTGGTCTTCGTACGCCCCGGGTTGGGCCTCGGCTGGGACGAGACCGTGTACGTCAGCCAGCTCAGCGCGCACGCCCCCGCCGCCTTCTTCAGCGCGCCCCGGGCCCGCGGCATCTCTCTCTTGGTCGCCCCCGTCACCTCCTGGTCCTCGTCCACCGTCCTGCTCCGCGTCTACCTCGCCGCACTCTCCGGCCTGGCCCTCTTCCTCGCCCTCCGCGCCTGGCGCGGCCTGTTCCCCACCCGCGTCCTCGCCCTGGCGGGCGCCCTGTTCGCCTCCCTCTGGGTGACCCTCCTCTACGGCCTGCAGGCCATGCCCAACTACTGGGTCGCCGTGGGCGCCCTCGCCGCGGCGGGCTGCTGCCTGCGCGCCTGGACCGACCGCTCGGACCGGGCCGCGCTGTGGGGCCTGGCGGCGAGCGCGTCCCTGTTGGCGTGGATGCGCCCGACCGACGCGGTCTGGGTGACGCTGCCCCTGCTTGTCCTCGTGGTGGCCGTCCGCCGCCGGCGCCTGCTCGTCGCCCTCCTCGCCGGGCTCGCGTCCGGCGCCGCGGAGTGGGTGATCGAGGCGTACGTCAGTTACGGCGGCCTGACGCAGCGGCTGCACGAGGCCTCGGCGATCGAGGGCGGACTGGGCTGGAATGTCGCGGTCCTCGACCAGTTGCGCAGCCTGGGCGGACGCGCGCTGTGCCGCCCGTGCACGGCGGAGATGCCCAACCCGGTGGTCGACGTGTGGTGGCTCCTGCTGCCCCTGTTCGCCGTCGTCGGCCTGGTCGTCGCGGTCCGCGCGCGCCGCACCGCGACCACCCTCGTTCCGCTCGCCTGCGCCGCGACGGCCGCCTTCCCGTACCTGTTCATGATCGGATACGCGGCCCCGCGCTTCCTGCTGCCCGCCTACGCGCTGGTGGCGATCCCGGTCGCCGACGGACTGATCCACCTGGTCACCAGACCGACCGGAGCCTGGCGGCGGGCGGCCGTGACCCTGCTCGCGATCGGTCTCGCCGGCCATCTCGCGATCCAACTCGCTGTCCTGGAACGGACGGTGGACCGTACGAACACCCAGCACCGCGACTGGTCCCGCATCGCCGCCGAACTCCACCGCCTCGGCGTACGCGAACCCTGCCTGCTCACCGGCCAGGACGCCATCCCGATCGCCTTCTACGCGGGCTGTGCGTCCGCCGCGATCGGCGGCCACAACGCCAACACGTCCCTGACGACCCTCGATCGGACGGCCCGCCGTATGCCCGTCGCCGACATCAGGCCGACCGGCGGCCGCCCACCCGCGTACGCCCGCGACTGGCCCGCCCACCGCTACGGCACGCTGGAACTACGTGTCGCGCCGAGCGCGGAGAAGGGCGGCGGCGGATGACGGCACCGCCCGCTCCCACCCCGACGACGACCCGCACCCCCACCACCCGCCGCCGACACGCCTACTGGCAGGCCGGGTTGACCCTCGCTGTCCTGGTCGCCGTGGTTTGTATGGTGCGGCGGCACTGGCCCGTGCTGGAGAGCGGGGCCGGGCGGCTTGCCGTCGCTGATCAGGGGTGGTTGGCGGTGGCGGGGACGGCCGCGCTCGGGACGTGGGTGTCCTCGGCGCTCGCCCAGCAGGGTGCCGTACCCCAACGGCTGCCCGGGAAAAGGCTGGTGGCCTCACAGCTCGCCGCGTCCGCCGCCAACCATGTGCTGCCCGCCGGGCTCGGCGCCGGTGCCGTCAATCTGCGGTTCCTGATGCGCTGCGGGCTGCCGGTCGGCCGCTCGGCCAGCGCTCTCGCCGTGAAGGCGACCGCAGGCGTGGTCGTCCGGGTCGTGCTCATCGGCGTCCTCGCCACGGTCTGTCCGGGGGTGCTGCGCGTCCCGGACATCTCCCTGGGCGCGGTGGGTGTCGTCCTCGCGGTCGTCGTGCTCGTGACCGTACTTCTCAACTGCCCACTGTGGCCCCGGTGTCGGCGGGCTCTCGGCACGGTGCTGACCGACATCCGGGCCGTGCATGTCCGGCCGCACCGGGCGGCTGCCCTGTGGGGCGGCTCGCTGGCCTTCGCCGCGCTGAACTGCCTGGTCCTGATCTGTGTCACCCAGGCCGTCGAACTGCCCTTGTCCCCGGCCCGGGTCGCACTGCTGTACCTCGCCGCCAGCAGCGCCGCCGCCCTGCTGCCGACCCCGGGCGGCATCGGTTCCCTCGACGCCGCCCTGGTCTTCGCGCTCACCGCCTCCGGAACCACGGCGTCGGCCGCCGCCTCCGTCGTCCTCGGCTACCGGCTGCTCACGGTGTGGCTGCCCCTGATCCCGGGCCTGTTGGTGCTCGGGGTGCTGGTCCGGCGCAAGGCACTCTGACCCCAACCGCGTTTCCAGCCCGGCCGGTTCAGGTAGGACTCCGATATCTGTCCGTGGGCGAGGGGGAGTTGTATGGCGGAGCATGAGACGAGTGGCCGGTTGGCGGACGAGTTCTTCACTCCCGGGACCTCGTCCTTCACCGAGTTCCTCGCGGCACACCGGCCCGCACTGCTGCCCACCCGCCGTCCCTTCCCGGCGGGCGTACGCGCCGGCGCCGACCAATTCCCTCACGGCACCACGGTGTTGGCCCTCTCCTACCGCGACGGCGTGCTGATCGCCGGCGACCGCAGGGCCACCATGGGCAACGTGATCGCGCAGCGCGACCTGGAGAAGGTGCACCCCGCGGACGACTACACCGCGGTCGCCTTCGCCGGTACGGTCGGGCTCGCCGTCGACATGGTGAAGTTGTACCAGGTCGAGCTGACCCACTTCGAGAAGATCGAGGGCACCCCGATGACCCTCAATGCCAAGGCCACCCGCCTCGCCGGACTGATCCGGCAGAACCTCGGCCAGGCCATGCAGGGCCTCGCCGTCGTCCCGCTCCTCGTCGGCTACGACCCCGCCGCCGCCGAAGGCGCCAAGGGCCGTATCTTCACCTTCGACGTCGTCGGCGGCACCTACGAGAAGCCGGACTTCCACGCCGAGGGCTCCGGCTCCCCGTACGCCAGAGGCTCTCTCAAGAAGCTGTTCCACAAGGGCATGTCCCGGCGTGACGCGGCCCTCACCGCACTTCAGGCCCTGTACGACGCGGCCGACGACGACTCGGCCACCGGCGGCCCCGACCTCAACCGCCGTATCTTCCCCATCGTTTCGGTGATCACCGAGGACGGTTTCGAACGGCTCCCGGAGCCGGAGACCGAGGCCCTGACCCGCGAGATGGTCGAACAACGCCACAGCCACCCGGACGGTCCGAGAGTCGCGCCCTGAGCGACACGGGCGGCTGTGGCATCCGTCAGAGGGCGGCGGCCGGGTTGCCGTAGTAGGCGTCGGGGCCGTGCTTGCGGGTGTAGTGGCGGGCCAGTAGATGCGGGGGTGGTGGGGCCGTCGGGGACAGGGCCAGCGTGTGGGTCGCCATTTGCGCTACGGCCTCGCAGATGATCGCGTGTTCCAGGGACTTGCGGGCGGTGGCGCCCCAGGTGAAGGGGCCGTGGTTGGCGACGAGGGCGGCCGGGACCTCGGTCGCCCGTAGGTCGTCGCCTTTCAGCATGTCGACGATGACGCGGCCGGTGTTGTACTCGTAGTCCTTCGCGCACTGGTCGGCCGTGAGGTCCGGGGTGCACGGGACGGGCCCGTTGAAGGTGTCGGCGTGAGTGGTGCCCAGCACCGGTATGTCACGGCGGGCCTGCGCGAAGGCCACCGCGTGGGTGGAGTGGGTGTGGGTGACACCGCCGATGGACGGGAACGCCAGGTAGAGACAGCGGTGGGTCTCGGTGTCGGTGGAGGGGCGCAGGTCGCCGTCGACCACCTTGCCGTCGGACAGCCGGACCGTCACCAGGTGGTCGAGGGCGAGATCCTCGTAGGGCACCCCCGAGGGCTTGATGACGAACACCCCCGCCGCACGGTCGACACCGCTCACATTGCCCCAGGTCAGCGTCGCCAGACCGACCCGGGGGATGGTCAGGTTGGCGTCCAGTACCTCTTGCCGCAGGCCGTCACGGACTCGCGCGGTCATCGGTGTTCTCCTTGCAGATCGATCAGGATCACGGGTGTCACAGGGCCTGGGCGAGCCGGTGGTAGGCGGCGTTCCAGCGGATCTCCTTGGTGAACTGCCCGGTGCTGGTGGTCTCGTCGATGGTCAGCAGCTCCACGCCGGCCATGGCCGCGTAGTCGGTCAGGGTCTCGGTGTCGACGGCCGAGCTGAGCACGGTGTGGTGCGGGGCGCCGGCCAGCAGCCAGCTCTCCGCGGACTCCGCGAGCGAGGGGCGCGGCTTCCACACGGCCCGGGCCACCGGGAGGCGGCGCAGGGGCTCGCTCGGGGTGACCACGTCGACCGTGTTCGCGGTCAGTCGGAAGCGGTCGCCGAGGTCGGACAGGCCGACGACCACGGCGGGGCCGGGGGCCGCGTTGAAGACGAGGCGGACCGGGTCCTCACGGCCGCCGATGGACAGGGGGTGGATCTCGCAGCTGGGGCGGCCGTCGGCGATCGAGGGGCAGACCTCCAGCATGTGGGCGCCGAGGACGCGCGGGGTGCCCGGGCCGAGGTGGTAGGTGTAGTCCTCCATGAAGCTGGTGCCACCGGGCCGTCCCGCGCCCATGACCTTCAGCGTGCGCAGCAGCGCCGAGGTCTTCCAGTCGCCCTCACCGCCGAAGCCGTAGCCGTCGGCCATCAGGCGCTGGACGGCGAGACCGGGCAACTGGCGCAGCCCGCCCAGGTCTTCGAAGTTGGTGGTGAACGCGGTGAATCCGCCCTCGGCGAGGAAGGTGCGCAGGCCGATCTCCTGGCGGGCCGCGTACAGCAGCGAGTCGTGGCGGATGCCGCCGGGGCGCAGCGCCGGGACGACGTCGTACAACTCGACGTACTCGGCGGCGAGTTGGGCGGCCTCCTTGTCCTCGACCTCGTCGACCACGGCCACCAGGTCGTTGACCGCGTACGTGTTCACCGAGTAACCGAACCGCAGTTGGGCCTCCACCTTGTCGCCCTCGGTCACGGCGACGTCGCGCATGTTGTCGCCGAAGCGGGCCAGCTTCAGGGTGCGTGAGGCGTGGCGGCCGACGGCGGCCCGGGCCCATGCAGCCACCCGTCGGACGACCCTGGGGTCGGTGGCGTGACCGGCGACGACCTTGCGGTCGATGCCGAGTCGGGACTCGATGTGCCCGAACTCCCGGTCGCCGTGGGCCGCTTGGTTGAGGTTCATGAAGTCCATGTCGATGCTGGGCCAGGGCAGCGACAGGTTGTACTGGGTGTGCAGATGCAGCAACGGCCGGTCCAGGGCGCTGAGTCCGGCGATCCACATCTTGGCCGGCGAGAACGTGTGCATCCACACGATCACGCCCACACAGGTGTCGGAGGCGCTCGCCTCCTGGCACAGCCGGCGGATCGCGTCGGCGTCGGTGAGGACCGGCTTCCACACGATCCTGACCGGGATCTTCCCCGGGCCGCCGAGGATCTCGGAGATGCTCCGGGACTGTTCGGCGACCTGGTGCAGGATGTCGTCGCCGTACAGACCCTGGCTGCCGGTGAGAAACCAGATCTCCTGGTCGGGGTAGGGCGTGGCGTTGGTGTCCATGAAGGTTCCTTTCAAAGGGAGTTGACCGCTGAACGGGGGAGGGGTGCCGCTCAGGCGGAGGCCTCGGCGCGGAGGTGACGCAGACGGTGCATGACCTCGTTGGCGCCGCGGCCGAAGTAGTCGTGCAGGAGCCGGTATTCGGCGTAGAGGCGGTCGTACGCGGCGGCCCGCTCGGGGTCCGGTTCGTACACGGCCGGGCGGGCCTTGGCCATGGCGTGGGCGGCGGCCCGGATGTCCGGGTACACACCGGCCGCGACCGCCGCGTGCATCGCCGAGCCCAGCGCGGGACCCTGCGTCGAGTCGATGACACCGAGGGGGAGCCGGGTCACGTCGGCGTAGATCTGCATCAGCAGCGGGTTCTTCATCAGGCCGCCCGCGACGATCAGTTCGCGCACGGGAACGCCGGACGTCTCGAACGCCTCGATGATGGTGCGGGTGCCGAAGGCGGTGGCCTCCAGCAACGCCCGGTAGATCTCCTCGGGGCGGGTGGACAGCGTCAGACCCACCACGGCACCGCTGAGGTCGTGGTCGACGAGGACGCTGCGGTTGCCGCTCTGCCAGTCCAGGGCGATCAACCCGTGCTGGCCCACCCGCTGTTCGGCGGCGAGGGCGGTGAGGTGTTCGTGCGGGTCGCGGCCGAGCGCGGCGGCCTCCTCGGCGTACGACGCGGGGAACCCGGTGCGCACGAACCAGCCGAAGATGTCGCCGACGCCGCTCTGTCCGGCTTCGTATCCCCACAGTCCTGGCAGGATGCCGCCCTCGACCACCCCGCACATGCCCGGTACTTCGGCCCACTGGTCGCTGCTCATCACATGGCAGGTGGAGGTGCCCATGATGGCGACCATCCGGCCCGGTTCGACGGCGGTGGCCGCAGGCGCTGTTACGTGTGCGTCGATGTTCCCGACACACACGGCGATGCCCTCGGGCAGGCCCGTCCAGGCCGCCGCCTCCGCCGTCAACCCACCGGCGCGGTCGCCGAGTTGGCCGATCGGCTGGTCGAGCTTGTCGCTCACGAAGCCGGCGAAGTCGGGGTTGAGCGCGGCCAGGTAGTCGGGGGAGGGGTAACTGCCGTCCTGGAGCTGGCCCTTGTAACCGGCGGTGCAGGCATTGCGGACGTAGGTGCCGCTGAGCCGCCAGACGATCCAGTCGGCGGCCTCGATCCAGCGCTCGGTCAACTCGTAGAGCTCGGGGTCCTCTTCGAGGAGTTGCAGGGCCTTGGCGAACTCCCACTCCGAGGAGATCTTCCCGCCGTACCGCTGGAGCCAGGGCTCCTTGCGTGCGGCGGCGAGTGCGGTGATGCGGTCGGCCTGGGCCTGTGCGGCGTGGTGGCGCCAGAGCTTGACGTAGGCGTGCGGGCGGCCGGCGAGGTCCGGGAGTTCACACAGGGGCGTGCCGTCGGCGAGGACCGGGAGGACCGTGCAGGCGGTGAAGTCGGTGCCGATACCGACGACTTGGTCCGGTCGGACGCCGGAGCGGGCCAGCGCCTCGGGTACGGCGACGCGCAGGACGTCGATGTAGTCGGAGGGGACCTGGAGCGCCCAGTCGGGTGGCAGCGGGGTGCCGTCGGGGAGGGCGCGGTCGAGGACGGCGTGGGTGTACGGGTGCTCGGCGGCGGCCAGTTCGGCGCCGTCGGCGACACGGACCACCACGGCCCGTCCGGAGAGCGTCCCGTAGTCGACTCCGATGACGTAGGTGTCGGGATGGATGTGTTCGCTGTTCTCGGCGTTCACCACCGGGCCGCCCTTCTGTTCGATATCTCAGGCATTGTTCGGCATGTCGAATGTAGTGGAGAGTGAATCTCTGGGATGGAACCCCCGGTCGGGGCCCGGCACAAGTGCCCGGGCCCCGACCGGAGTCGACGGTCAGCCGGAGACCGGCGCGACCGTGATGCGGTCGATGTTGGGTGCGTAGGCGCTCGCGTTGGCGAAGCTGATGGTGTTGGTGCCGGCGGTGAGCGTCACCGGGACGGGCAGGTCCCAGTAGCTGGACCAGCTGTAGTTGTTGCGGAACATGACGGTCTGCGCGGTGCCGCCGTTGACGGAGATCTGGGCCGCCCGGGAGACGACGTTGGTGTTGTAGTTCCCGGAGCCGGAGACCTGGTCGTTGGCGTAGCGGACGTTCATGACGTACCGCCCGGCACTGGCCGCGGTCACCTGGAAGGTGAGCGTGTTGGCCGAGCCGTTGCCGACATAGCCGACGTACTTGCCGCCCGAGGCCCAGCTGTCCGAGGTGGCGACGGCGGTTCCCGCGAGGGTCGCGCTCTCCGCCTCGTACGCGGAGACGCCCGTGGTGTCGGCGCTCGCGGACACGCGCAGATCGCGCACGGTCAGCGTGGTGGAGCCCGAAGTGGCCGCCGTGATGCGGTTGTTGCCCGCCGACAGGTACAGCCGCGAACTCTTGTCCGTGAGCGTGCCGCTCGTGGAGGCCAGGGTGACGGCGGTCGCGCCGTCCAGGGTGAGGGTGCCGGACCCGTTGGAGGAGTAGTCGGTGTGCACGGTGTAGTAGCCGTCGGTCGGCGCGTAGACGTCGAAGGCGGCCGAGGTGCCCGAGGTCAGGGCGAGCGCACCGGCACCCGTCGTACCGGACGCGGTGTAGTTGTAGGTCGGCGAGCCGGTGATGTCCGCGTACGTGGCCGGGTAGGAAGTGTCCGCCGTGGAGGCCGCGGTGAGGTCGATCTTGTCGAGGGTGACCTCGTTCGTGCCCTTGGCCAGGGTGATCGTGTGCGTGCCCGCCGTCAGGGAGACGGAGGCGCTCGCCGTGGAGCGGTAGAGCCAGTTCAGAGTCGGCGAGTAGGTGACCGTCTGGGACGAGCCGCCGTCGACCGTGAGGGTCTGGGTCGCCGGGCCGCCGGACTGGTTGCCGTAGAAGACGTTCAGGTTGTACGTGCCCGTGGTCGGGGCAGTGACGGTGAAGGCGACCTTGCTGTCCGTCTGGTTCAGGGCGCCGACGTCCTTGGTGCCCGAAGTGGCGTACCCGTAGGCGTTGGTGACGCTGCCCTGGGTGTAGACGGTGCCGTCGGTGATGGTCGCGTTCTCGGCCTCGTACGACGCCGTCGCCGGGGTGCTCGCGGCGGTGGGCGTGCCGGTGCCGGCCGGGTTGACGACGATGCGGTAGGCCGACATCGGGTCGAGGCTGGTCAGCGGGACGGTGATGCTGCCGTCGGAGGCGACCGTGTAGGTGCTACGGGCGAGCACTGCGGGCGCCGGGCCCGCACCCTCGTAGCCGCTCCAAGCGGTGCGCTCCACCGAGACGTTGACGGTGCTGCCGAACGACGACGGTATGTTCTTGATGACCGTGTTCGCCGAGCCGGAGGTACCGCCGCCGAGGAGGACCTGGGCCTGCTTGCGGCCGGTGTCGAGGGACGCGATGCCCTGCAACGTGTCGATCACGTTGGCCTGCGGCGGCGTCACCTTGGTGGTCTGGCCGGTCAGGCCCGCGTACCAACGCAGCAGCCACCAGTCGCCGTTGGGGATGTTGGTCTGGCTGACGTTGCCGTCCAGGTTCCCCGCGATGTCCCAGTACGCCTGGTCGGCGTAGACCTTGTTCCGCTCGAACATGGACATCCACTGGACCATCTGGCCCGGCACGGAGAGGTCGCGGCGGTCGCCGTACTCGTTGATGTTGACCGGGCGGGGGCTGATGCCCGCGTTGGTCTCGATGGTGCGGTACGCGGCGAGGTTGCCCTCGAAGTTGGAGAGGGAGGTCGGGTCCAGCTCGTGCCAAGTGGTCATGTCCGGAAGGACGTTGTTGGCCTTGGCCCACGGGTAGAAGTCGCCCATGAGGCGGGCGTCGTAGTGCGTCTCGTTGGGGCCGGCGATGCGCGCGTTCGGGATGATCGAGCGGATCTTGTTGTAGACCGTCGTCCAGTCGCTCTCGAAGCTGGCGAGCGCGCTGTTGTACGTGGACGTGGTCGAACTGCCAAGCCCCGTATACCAGTTGCCGTCCGGCTCGTTGAACGGCACCCATACGAACGTGCTCGCGTCGGAGCGGGCCGCGACCTTGGTGACCATCGTGGTGACCTTGGTGAGGTAGTCGCTCAGCCCGAGGTTCTCGTACGGCCACGAGGCGTAGATGTCCTGCATGTAGATGAGGTTGTCGCCGCCGCCACCGCGGGCGAACTCCGGCTGGACGACCAGCGCGTCACCGTTCGGGTGCTGGGTGCCGTCGGGTGCCTTCTGCGCAATTGACGTCATGTGCAGGGGAGTTACGAGGTTGTCGCCCGGAACTCCGTCGTCGCTGAGGCCGTACAGGGCGCCGTTGGCTCCGTGCATGACCGCGCCGGTGGTGGTGCCGAGGTCGACGCTCAGCGTCGGGGTGGCCGCCTGCGCGGCGGGGACGGTCAGCGCCGTGCCCAGGAGGGCGGCGGTCACTACGGTCACGCCCATGAGGGCGCGAACGGAACGGGATCTACGGGGTGTTCGAGGCATGGCTGTCCTCCTCCTCCCGCGGCGTTGCGGGAGGCTGTCGGTACTTCAGGGGTGACCGGGGCGGCTCAACTGGCCTGGCCCCGGGGCTGCTTGGCCTACTTGACGGCGCCGCTCGTGATGCCGGAGACGATGCGGCGCTGCGCTATGACGAAGACGAGGACCATGGGGAGGCTCATCATCACGACGTAGGCGAAGATCAGGTGCCAGTTGTTGAGGTACAGCTGGGCGTTGGCGACCTGGTAGAGGTTGAGCGGGAGGGTGGCCTTGTCGCCGCCGCCGAGGACGAAGAAGGCGTAGAAGATGTCGCTCCAGGCGTAGAGCATCACCATGATCGTCGCGGTGGCGATGACCGGGCGCAGGAGCGGCAGGATGATGCGGAAGAAGACCCGGATCGGGCCCGCGCCGTCCATGCGGGCGGCCTCTTCCAGCTCCTCGGGGAGGGCGCGGATGAACCCGGTCATGAAGAAGATCGACGTGGACAGGTACATCCCGGCGTAGACGCCGATCATGCCGGGTCGGGTGCCGGCCAGGCCGAGTTGGCGCAGTTCCATGACGATGGTGATTACCGCGGGAGGGAGCAGGAGCCCGCTGATGCTCAGCGCGTACAGGGTGTTGACCAGGCGGCCCTTGCGGCGGGCGAACACCCAGGCGGCGCCCGCTCCGAGGAGCAGCACGAGCACGACGGACGGGGCGACGACCAGGAGGCTGTTGACGAAGCCCTGGACGATCTTGCCCTCGTCGAAGCTCTGCTTGTAGTTCGCGGCGGCCTGGACGTGGTGGGGCAGGGACAGGTTGGGCTTGATCGCCTCGGCCTGTGGTTTGAACGAGGTGACCGCGACCAGCCAGAGCGGGATGCCGATGGTGACGCCGGCGACGATCAGGACGACGAGCGGCTGGATCCAGCGCAGCGGGCGCCGGTGTGCGGGGGCGAACGCGGTAACGGTGGTCACTGGTTGTTCTCCCTGCGGCGCAGGCCGACGATGACGGGCACGGCGAGGACGACGACGATGAGGAAGAGCACCAGGCTCATCGCGGACGCCTGTGCGTACAGGCCCTGGCCGAAGATGCGGAACATGTAGATGTTGAAGACCTCGGTCTCGCCGCCGGGACCGCCTCCGGTGGTCGCCTGCACGATGTCGAAGGTGTTCATGGAGCCGATCAGCGCGGTCGTCACATTGAAGGTGACGGCGGGTGCGAGCAGCGGGAACCTGACCGACCAGAAGGTGCGCCACCAGCCGGCCCCGTCGATCCGGGCGGCCTCAAGGACGTCACCGGGCATGCTCTTCAGGCCCGCCAGATAGATCAGCATGGCCAGGCCCATCCACTTCCAGCCGTGGATGAGGGTCACCACGACCAGGGTCCAGGTGGTCGAGCCGAGCCAGGGGGTGTCGACATGGTGTCCGGCGAGCGAGGACAGCACGCTGTTGAGCGCGCCGTCCTGGGCGAGCAGGGCGCGGAAGATGTAGCCGACGGCGAGCGCGGAGATCAGTACCGGGAGGAAGAACACCGCGCGGAAGAAGCGGTTGAAGCGGGTGTCGCGCTCCAGCAGCAGGGCGAGGGCGAGACCGAAGCCGTTCTGGAAGACGGCCACGAGGACCGCGTACTCCAGGGTGATGCGGATGTCACGGGCCATCGACCCGTCGTGCAGGATGGTGCTGAAGTTCGACAGTCCCACGAAGCCGATCTGCGAGTGGAACGCCGACCAGTCGGTGAACGGGTAGACGAAGTTCAGCAGATTCGGCAGCAGGAAGAACACGCCGAACACGGCGAGCGCGGGCAGAGCGAACCACCACGGCTGGTTGGCCTTGCCGCGGAGCCGGTCGCGCCGGGACGGCCGGACCTGAGCTTCGTCCTGTTCCCGGCTCTTCGCGCGCGTGGCGTCGAGAGCGTCCATCGTGGCGGTGTCCACCACTTTCTTACCTCCGGTACGGGCCCCGGGCACACCGCCGACGGGCGGCCCGGGGGGTCGGGCTGGCGAAGAGGCGCCGGTCAGTGGGTCAGAAACCGGTGACGCCGCGCGCCTTGAGGACCTGCTTGAACTGGTCCTCGGCAGCCTGGGCGACCTGGAGCGGGGTCTTCTTGCCGTAGATCATGTCGGCGAGCGCGAGGTGCATGTCCGGGGCGGTGAGCGCCTTGACCTGGAAGACGCCCTGGGCGCTGGACAGGGCCTTGGCCTGGGCGATCGCGGTCTGCGGCAGGCCGTCGGGGTTGGCCACCGAAGGCTCCACCGACACCAGCTTGTTGGCCTTGATGTAGGCCGGGTAGTCCGGGCCGAGCCAGAAGGACATGAACTGCCGGGCCGCGTTCTGCCGCTTGGTGTCACCGGTGTTGAAGGCGACGACGCCGTTCGTCTGGTCCGGCGAGTACTCGGCCTTCGCGGAGCTGTTGGCGATGGGGAACCAGCCGAGCTTCTTGTCCATCTCCGCCGTGCTGGAGGTGGCCTGGATCTCGGACTGGAGCGCGGTGACGTTGACGGCCATGGCGGCGCTGCCGTCCATGATCGCCTTGCCCTGGTCGACGAACGTGGCCGTCTTGTAGTTCTTCTGCGCCAGGCCGCCGTCGAGGACCTTCGTCTTGTACTTGGTGATCGCGTCGACGATGGTCTTGTTGGTCCAACTGTCCTTGTTCTTGTTGAGGTTGTCCCAGAAGGACTGCGGCAGATCCGTCATCTGGGCCTGCACCTGCCACTGCAACGGCCACTTGTCGCCGCCGACCTCGAAGAACGGGGCGACGCCCGAGACCTTCGACTTGATCTTCGCGGCGTCGGCGAGCAGCTCGTCGTAGCTGGTCGGCATGGTGGTGATGCCGGCCTTCGCGAAGACGTCCTTGTTGTAGTAGACGCCGAGGACCGCGGGGCTGGTGACGATGGCCGCGTAGCGGTGACCGTCGACCTGGCCGAGGGTCTTCTCCGTGGTGCCGAGCTTGGAGACCCAGTCCTCGTTGTCGAGGGTCAGCAGGTTCTTCGCCGGCTGGACGAACGGCAGGGTGCTGCCCGTGGGCTGCCAGAACATCAGGTCCGGCTTGACGCCCGAGGCGAGCTTGGTCGGGACGTTCGACTCGTACGGGTCCGGTATGACCTCGGTGCTGATCTTGGCGCCGGTGGCCTTCTCGAACGCCTCGATGGCCTGCTTGGGCTCCGAGACGCTGTTCTGGGCGACCCACATGGTGAGCTTGACGCCCTTGAGGGAAGCGGTCGGGTTGACCGAACCCTCGGGCGCGGCGGCCGTGGTGGCACCCGTGCTGTCACTGCACGCGGTGGCGGTCAGCCCGAGGACACAGGCGGTGGCAAGGACGGAGACGGCTCTTCTCATGGCGGATCCTTGTTCGTACGCGGAAGGGAAGAAGGCAGGGCGGCGCTGCGGAGATGTGCGACGGCTGAGGGGAGGGCGGCTGACGGATACGGCGAGCGCGGCGGACGTAACGGATGGGGCGATGGCGGACGTCCGGTCCGGCTCACGCGTCCCGTGGCCCCGAGCTCTCCCGGAGAATGAGGGTGGGTTCGGCCGGTACCGGCGCCGATTCCTGCTGATCGGTGTCGAGTTGGGCGCGCAGCAGCCCGAACGCGGCGCGGCCAAGACCGTGGAAGTCCATGCGGACGGTGGTGAGGGACGGGGTGACGAAACCGGAGTGCGGGGCGTCGTCGAAGCCGATGACGCTGACGTCCTCCGGTACCCGCCGGCCCGCGTGATGCAGGGCCCGCAGCACACCCAGCGCCAGGTCGTCGTTGCCGCACAGGATCGCGGTGACGTCCTTGTTCCGGGCGAGCTTCTTCCCCGCCTCGTAGCCGGCCTGGGCGTCCCAGCCCTTGCCCGACGTCGGGGGAGGGGTGACTCCGGCCGCTTCCAGGGCCTGGCGCCAGCCCTCGGCGCGGGGGCCCGCCAGCCGCCGGGTTCCGGTCGAGGCGGGGATGGCGACGTAGTGGACGGTCTCGTGCCCGAGTGACAGCAGGTGCTCGGTGGCGGCCCGGGCCGCCTCACGGTCGTCGGCCCACACCGCGGGACGGCCGGGTGTCCGGCCCGGCGGTGGTGCTTCCACCAGCGCCGCGCACGGTACATGGGCGGGTACGCGGTCCAGGGCGGCGGCACCGATGCGGTCGTAGCCGATGACCACCAGGCCGCCACCGGTGTCGGCGGCCGCGGCGATCGTGCGGTCCAGGTCGTCCTCCGGGGTGACGACCCGTACGCCGAGCGCGTATCCGGCGGCGCGGGACGCCTCCTCCAGGCCTTGCAGGGTGGCCGCATAGCCGTAGAGGACGGTGTTCGACGTGATGACCGTGACCGATCGGGTCACTCCGCTGGCCAGGGCGAACGCGGTGGCGTTGCGCCGGAAGCCGAGGGTCTGGATGGCGGCGTCGACGCGCTTTCGGGTCTCCTCCTTGACGTTCGGGTGGCCGTTGATGACCCGCGAGACGGTCTGGTAGGAGACGCCTGCCGCAGCCGCGACGTCGCGGATACTGGCGGCTTTCTGCGGCCCCTGAGGGGGGTCGCCGTGGCCGCCGAAGCTTGTGTGACCGGTCACATCCATGCGAGGATTGTGAGCGGTCACAACGTGGGCGTCAAGAGACCGTAACTGGGGATTTACCTTCCGAACACGCCGACCGGAGCGGGGAGATCCCGCCCGGCGAGTAAGAAGCCCCAGTTCAGCGCCTGTACGAGAGCCGCAGGACCGAACTGTCCCAGAAGGGGAAATTGTGTTGACCGGTGTCGTCGAAACAGCCGAGAGGTCCCGTATCTGGTCGCACCCGGAGCTCGGGTTGCACGCCGTCCTGGACGCCAACGGGTCGGTGAGACTGGGGAGTCCCGGCCAGGACTGGGACCGCCTGGTCCCCCTCGTCGAGGTCACCGCGACCGGTCACGGGCGCCTGTGGTCGGGGGAGCGCTTCATCGAGACGGCCATCGGCGAGCGCCTGGCCTACCGCAGCCATGACACGCAGACCCTGCGGGACGGCGGCCTGGAGCGTACGACGATCCGGCTCGCGGACCCGGTGACCGGACTGGCCGCCGAGGTCACTCTGGAGGCGAGCCCCGGTGCGACCTTCCTGCGCTCACGGGTGCGGCTGGTCAACGAGGGCGTCGATCCCCTCCGGTTGGAGAGCGTGACGACCCTGACCCTCGGCGGGATCACTTCCTCTGTTGCCGAATCCTCTGTTGCCGAGGACGGCCTCGACGGACTGACGTTGCACTGGGCGGACAACGACTGGCTCGCCGAATGCCGTTGGCACCGGACCGAACTCCGGGACGAGGTCGTGCCGTTGAGCCGGTTCGCCCACGGGCGCGAGGGGCGCGGCTGCTTCGAGCGCTACTCGCAGGGGAGTTGGTCCACCGGCCGGCATCTCCCGGTCGCCGCCCTCACCGACGGGGAGGGCAACGCCTGGCTGTGGCAGATCGAGTCGAGCGCGGGCTGGCGCTTCGAGACCGGCGAGCGCGAGGGCGCGGCCTACGTCGCCCTGTTCGGCCCCGACGACGCCCATCACCAGTGGCATCAACTCCTCGCCCCCGGCGAGGACTTCCGCACCGTTCCCGCCGTCCTCGTCCGCGCGGAGACCGGCGGCCTGGACGCCGCCTTCGGCACCCTCACGGACTACCGCCGGGGCATCCGCCGCGACCACCCCGACCATCACACCCTTCCGGTGATCTACAACGACTACATGAACACCCTGAACGGGGACCCCACCACCGAACGGCTCCTGCCGCTCATCGAGTCGGCGGCGGAAGCGGGTGCCGAGGTCTTCGTCATCGACGCGGGCTGGTACGACGACGACGCCCAGGGCTGGTGGGACTCCGTCGGCGCGTGGGAGCCCGCGCCCAACCGTTTCCCGGGCGGCATACAGGAAGTCCTCGACGCCATCACGAAGCGCGGCATGACCTCGGGCCTCTGGCTGGAACCCGAAGTCGTGGGCGTACGCAGCCCGTTGGCCCAGACCCTGCCGCCCGAGGCGTTCTTCCGGCGCGGCGGTGTGCGCGTCACGGAACACGGCCGGCACCACCTGGACCTGCGCCACCCGGCCGCCCGCGCCCACCTCGACGAGGTCGTGGACCGGCTGGTGGGGGAGTGGGGCGTCGGCTATCTGAAGCTGGACTACAACATCAACATCGGCCCGGGCACGGAGAACGGGACCGAGAGCGCGGGCGCCGGACTGCTCGGGCACCACCGCGCCCACCTCGACTGGATGGCCGGACTTCTCGACCGGCATCCTCACCTCGTCCTGGAGAACTGCGGATCGGGCGGCCTGCGCATGGACTACGCCCAACTGGCCGTCGCCCAGCTCCAGTCCACCAGCGACCAGCAGGACCCGCTGCGCTACCCGCCCATCACCGCGGCCTCCGCCACCGCCGCGACGCCGGAGCAGGCCGCGGTGTGGGCGTACCCCCAGCCGGACCAGACCTTCGACGAGATCGCCTTCACCCTCACCGGCCCGCTGCTCAGTCGTATCCATCTCTCCGGCTTCATCAACCTCATGGACGACGAGCAGTTCGACCTCGTCCGCTCGGCGGTCTCCGTCTACAAGGAGGTCCGGGGCGAGATCGGCACGGCGCATCCGTTCTGGCCGCTGGGCCTTCCCGGTTGGGAGGACGGGTGGATCGCGCACGGGCTGCGGGGGGCGGAGTCGACGTACGTGATGGTGTGGAGACGGAAGTCGGACGACACCGGCCGCGCTCTCACGGTCCCGCATCTGCGCGGTGCCTCGGTGCGCGCGACCGTGCTGTATCCGGGGACCTCGGACGCGGGTGTGGAATGGGACGCGGCCGAGGGGCGGTTGACGGTGTCGCTGCCTCGCACCGACACCGCTGTTCTCGTGCGATTGAGCGCCGGCTGAGCCGTACGGTCGCTGGAGTCCTTCCGCCCCGTGGAGTCCTCCCGTCCGCCGGGCCGGAGGACTCCACCGCTGTCGTTGCACGGCTGATCCACCGGTGATCGTCATGCGACGGATTTCGCGCAGGTTCCGTCAGGAAAGCGCCTTCAAGTGGCAATGCCGGGCTGTGGATGCTTCGTCCGCTTCCCGCCCCTAGAGTTCTTGAAGTCCACTTTCGGAGGCGGGACCGATTGTGCAGGTATCCGTGACAAGGCAGTACACCGGCCAACCCGTCAGGACGTCGAGCTTCGTCGGCCGGCGTCAGGAGACCGCCGAGGTCAAGCGTCTGGTGGCCGCCCACCGGCTGGTGAGTCTGACCGGGACGGGCGGTGTCGGCAAGACCAGGCTGGCGCTGCACGCCGTGCCCCGGCTGGCGCGGGCCTTCGCCGACGGGGTGCACATCGTCCAGCTGGCCGGTGTGCGGGACGCGTCGCTGGTGCCCCTCGCGCTGATCGAGGCGCTCAACATCCGTGATGTGTCGGGCCGTTCGCCGGTGCGGGTTCTCATCGACCAGCTCCAGGAACGGGAGTTGCTGCTCGTCCTCGACAACTGCGAACACCTGGCGGACGCGTGCGCGCGGCTCGTCGAGACGCTGCTCGCGGAGACCGCGGCGGTGCGGGTGCTGGCCACCAGCAGACATCCGCTGGACGTGGCCGCCCAACACGTCCTGGAAGTACAGCCGTTGGCGACTCCGACATCGGGCGAGCCGTTGCCGCCCAGGCCCGCGCTGGAGTACCCGGCGCTGGCCCTGTTCGCCGATCGCGCCGCCACCGTACTGCCGGGGTTCGCCCTCACCGCGGCCAACCAGGACGCGGTCGCCGCCCTGTGCCGTCGGCTGGACGGGCTGCCGCTCGCCATCGAACTGGCGGCGGTACGGATGCGCGCCCTCGGCGTGCAGCAGCTGCTCGAACGCCTCGACCGCCGCTACCGGTTGCTGGCCGACAGCGGGGACACCGGGGGCCGTGAGGACGCGCTGCCCCGGCACCGCACCCTGCGCGCGGCCGTCGACTGGAGCCACGACCTGTGCACGCCCGAGGAACAGACGGTGTGGGCGCGGGCCTCCGTCTTCGCCGGGAGCTTCGACCTGGGCGCGGCCGAGGAGGTCTGCGCCGGGCCCGGCCTCGACCGCGACGAGATGGTGGATGCCGTGGCCGGTCTGGTCGACAAGTCGCTGCTGGTCCGGGACGGCGACGCCGTCCACGCCCGGTACCGGATGCTGGAGTCGATCCGGCAGTACGGCCTCGACCGGCTCCGTGAGGACGGCGCCCACGCGGAGGAGGCGGCCCGGCGCCGGGTGCGGGACTGGTGCCTGGACTTCGTCGAGGAGTGCGAGCGGCGCTGGTTCGGCCCCGACCAGCCGGATTTGGTCCGCCGGCTGCACGCGGAGTCGGACCTCATCCGCTCGGCGTTCGAGTTCTGCCTGAACACACCGGGGGAACTGCGGGCCGGGCTCAAGCTGGCCGGGCACCTCTGGTTCTTCTGGTTCGCGACCGGCGCCCTGGTCGAGGGCAGGTACTGGCTGGAGCGGCTGCTCGCCGCCGCCCCCGAGCCGTCCGTCGCACGGGCCCGGTGCCTGTGGGTCCTGGCCCTGATGCTGCTGAGCCAGGGCAACGCGGTCCGGGCCGCACCCCTCGTCGAGGAGGCCCGCGAACTGGCCCTGCGGCTGGGCGACGAGGCCGAGGTCGCACACACCTTCTTCGGCCGCGGCGGCGCCTACCTGATCAGCGGCGACTACGACCGGGCGCGGGCCGTCTACGAGGAGGCGCTCGCCCTCCCGCCGCGCGAGGGCGAGTCGATGAGCCTGGTCGGCTTCAAGTACGTGGAACTGGCCCATGTCCTCGCCATCCAGGGCGAGTACGACCGCGCGATGGCCCTGTGCGAGGAGTTCCGCCAGGTCTGCCTGACCTACGGCGAACAGTGGATCCACTCCTACCTCCTGCGCATCCTCGCCTTCGCCGAGTGGGCCAAGGGCGACCGGGCGGCGGCCAGGATCCACGCCCGGGAGTGCCTACGGCTCAAGCGGGCGGTCGGCGATGTGTTCGGCACCGGCATGACGCTGGAACTGCTCGCCGCGGTCCACGTGCGTGACGGCGAGGGCCGCTCCGCCGCCGTCCTGCTGGGCGCCGCCAAACGGATCTGGCAGGACGCCCACGTCGCACTGGACCGCACCCCGTCCCACGGTCCGGTGCGCACCGAGGCCGAGGAAGGCGCCCGCGCGCTGCTGGGCGACGGATTCAAGAGCGCCTACCGCGAGGGCCTCGAACTCACCTCGGACCACGCGGTGGCCTACGCGCTGGGCGAGCGGGAGTCCGCGGCCCGGCCGGTGCTCGACAGCCCGCTCACCCGCCGGGAGGCGGAGGTCGCCGAGCTGATCGCGGAGGGGCTGACCAACCAGCAGATCGCCGACCGGCTGGTCGTCGCGCTGCGCACGGCGGAGGGCCATGTGGAGCGCATCCTCAGCAAGTTGGGCTTCACCTCGCGCAGCCAGGTGGCCGTCTGGGCCGAGGGACGTCGGGCCACCCGCCCGTGACGCCGTACGGCCGCGAACGGAACGAAGACGTACGGCCGTGAACCGACCGACAAGGAAGGCAGACCGATGGAACACGGAGAACCCGCCCCGCCTGTCCCCCTCGTGAAGCACCACGCCGGTATCCACTCGTCCGACGAGGAGTTCCTGGCGGTGGTGGTGCCGTTCCTCAGGGACGGCATCGTCGCCGAGGACGAACCGGACCCGGTGGTCATCACCACCCCGCGCAAACTGGACCTGCTGCGGGACGCGCTCGGCCCCGACGCCCGCCAGGTCGACTTCCGCGACTCCGCCCGCTGGTACCGCGGCAGCCCCGCGAACAGCATGGCCACCGCCCTCGACTACTACGTCACGCACGCGAGCCCCGAGGGCCTGCTCCACATGACGGGCGAGCCGGTCTGGGACGGCCGCACAGCACGCCAGATCCCCGAGTGGAAACGCTACGAGGCACTGGCCACCGAACTCTTCACCGGCGCCCCGCCCGACCTGATGTGCCTGTACGACACCCGGACCGCCCCGCCCGACGTCGTCGACGCGGCCCGGCACACCCACCCGACGGAGCTCAACCGGCAAGGCGTTCGGCCCAGTTCGCTCTTCACGGAGCCCGCCGTCTACGCGACCCAGGGCCTCGGCCCGCTGCCCGCGCCGCCGCAGGACGCGGTCGGCGTCGGTCTCGACGGGGACCTGACCGCCGGTCACCGGTTCGCGGCGGACCAGGCACGGGCCCGCGGCATGGCCCCCGAGGCGGCGGCCCGTTTCGGGCAGGCCGTGTCCGGCGCCACGCGCTACGCCGCGGCCCAGGGCTGCGACCGCGCGCACCTGCGGCTGTGGTCGACCCGGCAGCGCATCATCTGCGAGCTGCGCACCCCGCGCGGCCGTATCACCGACCCGTTCCTCGGCTTCCGGCCGCCGGGTGCCGAAGCGCGGCCGGAGGACGGGCTCTGGCACACCCGCCAGGTCTGCGAGTTCGTGGACATGCGGTCCGGCGACGAGACGTGGGAAGGCTGGACCATCCGGATGGAGACGGCCCTCGTCACGGCAGGTTGACGAACCGGCCCGCGGATCCGGGTAGTTCCCCCCGTGCCTCGAAGGGCACGGCGGACGCATGGTGGATACGAGGCCGGGTCTGTTGGCGGACCCGGCCTCGCCGTACGGACCGAACGCCCCAGGGGCCGAAGGGAAACGACCATGCCGAACGACCGTCGACGCGGCCTCCCGACCGTGGGCGATGGCTGCACCACGATCCTGGGCCCGGGAAAGTCCTCGGTCCGCCAGGCCAGGGAACTCGTCCGCAAACGGCTCGCCGAATACGGCCTCCAGGACCTGGTGGACATCGCCGAACTGCTGGTCAGCGAACTCGCCACCAACGCCGTCGTGCACGCGGGCGGCCGCTACCGGCTCACTCTGACCCTGGGCGTCGGCACACTGCGCTGCGAGGTGGCGGACGAGCGGCGCCACCTTCCCCGACCGCCGCACCGGCACGCCGAACGCGACGACCACCTCGACGTCGACCCCGACAGCGAGAACGGCCGCGGGCTGTTCCTGGTCGACGCACTCGCCCACCGCTGGGGCAGCCGCCTCGTCGAGGAGGGCAAGGAGGTCTGGTTCGAGCTGGAGACCGAGGCAGCGGACAGCACGGGCGACGGCGCGGCGGAGACGGACGTACACCTCCCGGCACCGGCCCGGCCACGGGCTCAAGAGCCGCACGGCTGCGCCGAGTTGGATCACGAGCGGGCGGATCACCACTACAGCCCTGACGGCGACCACGCCGAGGATCTCGGGCTGCTCGGCCAGTACCGCTCACGGCGTCCGGTGCCGGGAACGGTGTCGCGGGCGTCCCACGGTTCGGTGTCGGCCGCCGTCTCCGCTTGAGCACGTCCACCGGTGAGCACGTCTATGGGCGGGTCCGCTCACGCGGTGGTCCCGTGCCGGGCGCAGCCGGATCCACCCCGTCGGCCATCAGCCGCGTCGGCAACCACCAAGCCGCCGCGCACACGCACACCCCGAGCCAGCCGACGGCGAACAGCCAGCCACCGACGACATCCGTGAACCAGTGCACGCCCAGATACACCCGGGTCAGTCCGACCAGCGCGCCCCAGCAGCCGACGGCCAGGCACAGCGGGGTTCTCCCGTGCGGGGCGCGCACGGATATCGCGAGGATCACCAGCCCGGCGGTGAGCGCCGCCGTGGTGGTGTGGCCGGAGGGGAAGGACCAACCCGAGGCGTTTCCGGCCCAGTTGCCCATCGCCGGGCGGGGTCGCGAGACCAGTTCCAGCACGCCGTAGCGCAGGCCCTGGCCGGCGGCGAGGCAGGCTGTGGCCAGGGTCGCGGCGAGCAGGCGTCCGCGTGCGGTGCGGCCGGTGAGGAGTCCGGCGAGGACGACGAGGGCGTACGGGATGACGCCCGTGCCGGTCGCGGTCAGGCCACGGGCCACCGCCAGCGCCATGTCCGGGCGGTGCGCGACCGACCAGGACAGCGCGTCCTCGTCCGTGAACAGCGGAGCGCCCTCGTGCCCGATCACGACCACGCTCAGCACGCCGAACGCGGTCCAGGCGCCGAGGCTCACGCTGCCCGCCAGTTCGGCGACGTCCTCGCGGTTCATGACACCAGCAGGGGTCGCAGCCGGGTGGCCGTGATCCGCCGGGTCAGGGAGTCCGGCCGCCGCTTCAGCAGGGTCATCGCGCCGAGCGCCAGGAGCGAGCCGACGGCCACGCCCGCCACGACGTCGTGCGGATAGTGGACTCCGACCCAGACCCGGGAGGCCGCCATAGCGAGCGCGGCCACGGCGGCGACCGCACCGAGTCGGCGCGAGACGAAGAACAGGGCGACCGCTGCCGCCGCGGCGACGGTCGCGTGGTTGCTCGGGAAGGACCAGTCGCCCTGCGCCGGACACGCCTCCAGCGTGACCACCCGCAGGGTCCGACACGGCCGGTTCTCCCGCACCACCGCCTTGAGCAGCGAGTCGATGCCGTACGCGGCGACCACGACCACCGGCACGGCCAGGGCCGTCACCGCCGCCTCGGCACCGACCCGGCGGGCCCGCCACCAGCCCACGACCATCAGCACGGCGAACACCACAAGCCCGTAC
This sequence comes from Streptomyces prunicolor, assembly GCF_045162825.1. Classification (NCBI taxonomy): domain Bacteria; kingdom Bacillati; phylum Actinomycetota; class Actinomycetes; order Kitasatosporales; family Streptomycetaceae; genus Streptomyces; species Streptomyces prunicolor. The sequence goes on from NZ_CP108676.1 coordinate 10,298,756, forward strand.
GTCGACCACACGGAGACCGCACTGTCCAGCCACGTGGGCGCGTGCTGCGCGGAGTCGACGACATCCGTGTAGGCCTCGCCATCGATGGACGCCCCCTGGAACGCGACGAGGATCATCCGTGCACCTCCCGGGCGAACATCACCACACCGACCTCCATCGCTGACTACAAATCTGTAGACGGTCTACTCAACTGTAGACGATCGTGGCGCACGGGAAGTTCCGCCCTTTTGCCCGGTCATTGCCGCTTCATGACTGACTGACTACACGTATGTAGTCATGATGGTCCGCGAAGTAAGGCATGCCTTCACTAACCCAGGAGGGGTCGCACCCAATGTGGGACGACGCGTTTCCGAGCTTTCTGATCGGGCTGAGGGAGGGACTGGAGGCCGGGCTCATCGTCTCGATCCTGGTCGCCACCCTCGTCCGCGCCGACGCCAGGTCCCGGCTGCCCCAGGTGTGGACGGGCGTCCTGGCGGCGATCGCCCTGGCGATGAGCTTCGGCGCGGTACTCACCTTCACCGCGGCGAACCTCTCCGCCACGGCCCAGGAAGCGTTCGGCGGCGTCCTCAGCGTGGTCGCCGTCGCGTTCGTCACCGCGATGGTGTTCTGGATGCGCCGCTCGGCCCGTACCTTCTCCGGCGAGATCAGGGAGAAGGTGACCGGCGCGCTCGGCATGGGCGCGGGCGTGCTGATGCTCACCTCGTTCCTCGCGGTGGGCCGCGAGGGCCTGGAGACGGCCCTGTTCCTGTGGACCACCGCCCGCGCGGCCGGCGAGTCGGCCGGCCCTCTGACCGGCGCCGGTATCGGACTGGTCCTCGCGGCGGCCCTGTGCTGGGGCCTGTACCGCCGGGTCCTCAGGATCAACCTGACGAAGTTCTTCACCGCCACCGGTGTCGTCCTCATCGTCATCGCGGCCGGTGTCCTCGGCTACGGTCTGCGCGACCTCCAGGAGGGCGGTGTCCTCCCCGGCCTGACCACCTATGCCTTCGACCTCGGCGGCAGCGTCGACGCCGGGTCCTGGTACAGCACCCTCATCCAGGGCGTGTTCAACCTGATGCCCACGATGACCTGGCTTCAAGTGGTGGGCTACGTCGGCTATTTGGCGGTGGTGATGCCCCTGTTCGTGCGTGGGGTGAAGACGAGGACGCCCGAACCCGCGCCCACGACAGGCCAGTTGAGCGAGTCGCCCCCGTCACCGCGTCGCCGCCCCGTCTGGGTCGTCCCGGTCGCGGTGGTCGCCGTACCCGCGGTCGTCGCCGGTCTCGTCGTCGCCTTCTCCGGCCCCAAGCCCGCGAGTTCGGAGACCGTGGCCGTCTCCGAGACGGAGTGCGGCAAGGGCTTCACCGCGCCCGACACCGGACGGCAGACCTTCCAGATGCACAACACCGGCGACAAGACCGCCGAGGTGTACCTGATCGACCCGGCGAGCAACGCGGTCTACGGCGAGGTCGAGGGCCTCGCTCCCGGCACCACCCGGGACCTGGTCGCCACCGTCGCGGGCGGCTCGTACGCCTGGCGCTGCGTACCCACCGGCGCGAAGGCCGTCACCTCCGCCACGGTCCATGTCAACGGCGGGGGAGGCTCGGTGAAGGCGGTCGTCCCCGTCTCCGAGAACGACCTCGCCGCGCCCCTGAAGGCCTACAAGGTGTACGTCGACCAGGGCCTGGCCACCCTCGAAACCCAGACCCGGCAGCTCAGCACCGACATCGCGGGCAACCACCTCGCCGAGGCACGCGTCGACTGGCTGACCGCGCACCGCACTTACTCCTCCCTCGGCGCCGCCTACGGAACCTTCGAGGACTTCGACCAGAAGATCAACGGCCGGGCCGACGGACTGGCCGGGGGAGTCGACAACAAGGACTTCGCGGGCTTCCACCGCATCGAGTACGGGCTCTGGCACGGGCAGTCGGCGAGCGAGTTGAAGGTCCCGGCACAGCAACTCGCCGCCGCGGTCGTGGGGTTGCGGAAGGCGTTCCCGACCCAGGACTTCGACCCCGGTGACCTGCCGCTGCGGGCCCACGAAATCCTGGAGAACGCCCTGCAGTTCGAGCTGACCGGCGACACCGACGAGGGCAGCGGCACCAACCTCGCCACCGTCGACAGCAACCTCGCCGGGACGCGTGAGCTGCTCACCGTACTCAAACCGCTGCTGACCAAGGAGTCCCCGAAGTTGCTTCCCGGCGTCGACGCCGACATCGCCCGGCTGCAGAAGCTGCTCGACTCGGCGCACCAGGGCGCCAGTTGGACCCCCGTCGAGCAGCTGGACGAGACGGCGAAGGCCCGACTCGACGGCGCCACCGGTCAGTTGCTGGAGGACCTGGCACCGGTGCCGGACCTGCTGGAGATCAGGAAGTCCGCCTGATGAGCACCGGGAACGCGAGCGGTGCCGAGAACACCGGCAGTACTCAGAACAGCCGCAGCACCCAGAACAGCCGTAACGAGGGGACCCGTCCGATGCCGTCTGCTGAAACCCAGGGCTGCCCGGCCGGAGCCGGTCGCCGTTCCTTCGTGCGGACGGCGCTCGGTGCCGGGGCCGCCGGAGCGGTGCTGGCCGGCGGGGCGTTCGCGCTCGCCGAGACGGGCGGTACGACTCAGGCGCAGGCCGCCGACACCACGAACGGCGCCAAGGTGCCCTTCCACGGCACCCACCAGGCCGGCATCCTCACCCCCACCCCGGCCGCCGCGACTTTCGTGTCCCTCGACGTGATCGCCGACAACCGCGCCGAACTGACCGACCTGTTGCGCACGATCACCGAACGGGCCCGCTTCCTCACCTCCGGCGGCACCCCCGCCGACCTGGGCGTCGGCGCGCCGCCCGCCGACAACGGCATCCTCGGACCGGAGGTCCCCGCCGACGCCCTCACAGTCACCGTCGGTGTGGGCGCGTCCCTCTTCGACGACCGTTACGGACTGGCCAAGGCCAAGCCACGCCGACTGACCCCGATGAAGACGTTCCCGAACGACAACCTGCGCGCCGCCGAGTGTCACGGCGACCTGTCGCTCCAGGTGTGCGGCGCCCGCCAGGACGCCGTGCTGCACGCGCTGCGCGACATCGCCCGGCACACCCGGGGTGGCATGCAGATCAAGTGGCGCATCGACGGCTTCCAGAACACTCCGCGCCCCACCGGTACCCAGCGCAACCTGCTCGGCTTCAAGGACGGCATAGCCAACCCGGACGTGAAGTCCACCCGCGAGACCGACCGGCTGATCTGGGTCGGTGACGGACAGGGCGAACCGGCGTGGGCGAGCGGCGGCAGCTACCAGGTGATCCGGATCATCCGCATGCTCGTCGAGTTCTGGGACCGGGTCTCGCTCAGCGAGCAGGAGCTGATGTTCGGCCGCCGCAAGGACACCGGCGCCCCGCTGGACGGCGCCAAGGAGACGGACATCCCGCACTACGCCAAGGACCCCAAGGGCGCGGCGATCCCGCTCGACGCCCACATCCGCCTCGCCAACCCGCGCACCGCCGCCACCGACACCTCGCGCATCCTGCGCCGCGGCTACAACTACGACCGGGGCATCGACGCCGTCGGCAACCTCGACATGGGCCTGGTCTTCTGCTGCTACCAACAGGACGTGAAGCGCCAGTTCGAGGCGACCCAGACCCGGCTGATCGACGAACCCCTCGTCGACTACATTTCTCCGACCGGCGGCGGTTACTTCTACGCTCTGCCTGGTGCGAAGGACGCCAAGGACTGGCTGGGCAGGGGTTTGATGGCGGCCTGACCAGGGATTTTCCCTCCCATTGGGCAAGACCTGCCGTGGTCTTTGCCGACCGTTACTGCGAATGGGTTGCAGGTACGGGAGGATGGCACGAGGTTGCTCACGGCAACCGCACAGCCATGCTCGCACCCGCACCCGTACCTGTACCCGGCAGAAAGACCCTCCTCGATGACGGCCGCCCCCGAGTCCACTCCGACCCTCCCCGTCACGGCCGCGGCTTCGCGGCCGACGCTCTGGTACCGCGTCCGTACGTCGATGACGCGGCAGGAGTGGACCCGGGTCGGCGGGATGGCCGCGTTCGTGCTGGGGCTGCACGTGATCGGCTGGTTCACGCTCGTGTGGATCGTCGCGCCGGGGCACTACAGCGTCGGCGAGAAGTCCTTCGGTATCGGCATGGGCGTGACCGCGTACACGCTCGGTATGCGGCACGCGTTCGACGCGGACCACATCGCGGCGATCGACAACACGACCCGCAAGCTGATGAGCGAGGGACAGCGACCGCTGTCGGTGGGCTTCTGGTTCTCGCTCGGCCACTCCAGCATCGTCTTCGGCCTGACCCTCCTGCTCTCCCTCGGCGTCAAGGCCCTGGCCAACCCGGTCCGCGACGACAACTCCCAACTCCACGACGTCACCGGTCTGATCGGTACGACGGTCTCGGGCACGTTCCTCTACGTCATCGCCGGCATCAACCTCGTCATCATGGCCGGCATCTGGAAGGTGTTCCGCCAGATGCGCTCGGGCCACTACGACGAGGCCGCGCTGGAGGAGCAGCTGAACAACCGCGGCTTCATGAACCGCATCCTCGGCCGCTTCATGAAGTCGATCACCAAGTCCTGGCAGATGTACCCGCTGGGCCTGCTGTTCGGCCTCGGCTTCGACACGGCGACGGAGATCGCGCTGCTGGTGCTCGCCGGTTCGGGCGCCGCGTCCGGCCTGCCCTGGTACGCGATCCTGTGCCTGCCGATCCTCTTCGCGGCGGGCATGTCGCTGCTCGACACGATCGACGGCACGTTCATGAACTTCGCCTACGGCTGGGCGTTCTCCAAGCCGGTCCGCAAGGTCTACTACAACCTCACGATCACCGGCCTGTCCGTCGCCGTCGCCCTCATCATCGGCACGGTCGAACTCCTGGGCCTGTTCGCCGAGAAGCTGGACCTCCACGGCTTCTTCTGGGACTGGGTAGCGGGCCTCGATCTCAACATCGTCGGCTTCCTCATCGTCGGCCTGTTCTTCGCGACGTGGGTGGTGGCCCTGCTGGTGTGGAAGTTCGGCCGCATCGAGGAAAAGTGGACAGCGAGTCTGGCTCAACCGGCCCAACAGCCTGCCGAATAGCCGCTATTGGGCAGAGTGACGAACCGGACCACTCACGGCCGCACCCCCAACTCCTTCCGCCACTTGACGATCTGCTTCTCCGCATCCCCGGTGTACGACCACGGAGTCGTCGTCGCCCGGCGGCCCATCATGGCCAGGATCGGCGTCGAGATGTCCTTCGTGCCGGCGTAACAGGCCGCGTGGGCGAGGTAGTTGAGGTCGCGGAGTTCGCCGGGTGGGAAGGGGCCGTCCTCGCGGGCGGTGATCCAGCGCTGCCAGGTGCGGCGGACATCGCTGACGGCGCCGTCGTGGGTCCAGTGCTGGCCCAGGCCCACCGCCGCCTGCTGACCCTGCGCGGCGTCGAGGGCGTAGCGGTACTCCTCGACGCGGGCGTACTGCACCAGGACCGGCAGGGTGCAGCCGGGCGGTGCGACGCCCGCCGCGTCGCGGGCGAAGTCGTACATCAGGCCGTGGCTGCCGTGCCAGCGGGAGGAGTAGTAGTGGAGGACCTGGAGGTGGCCCTCGACGCTGTAGGGGTCGCGGCGGTGCAATTCGTCCCACCAGCGGGCGAGTTCCTGGCGTCGTACGCCTGAGGGATAGAGGCGGGCCACGGAGATCAGGGAGATCCAGGGGGTGGGATCGTCCGGGTACGCCTCCGCGGCCTGGAGGCAGGCCATGACCGCGGCGTCGATACGGTTCCGGTCGATCGGCACGCCCCGGCCCGCCGCGATGGCGATGTTGAACGCCCTGGCCGTCTCCGTCGCTGCGCGCAGCGTGAGCGCGTCGCCGCTGTGCGGCTCGGCGGCCAGCCATGACTCGACCGTCGAACTGCTCGCGCAGGCCTGTGCGAGCGTCCGGATCCGGTGGCCCCGGCCGAGCCAGTGCGCGCCGGTGTTCCGCAGCAGGTCGCGCAGGCCCTGCCAGCGGCCGATGACGATGTCCTGGCGGGCCGAACTGAGGGGAGCGTCCCCGCAGTCGGGGTCGAAGTCGGGGGTGTAGCGGTCTCGCGCCATCGGGGTGCCCCTCAGAAGTCGGTCGGGAGACCCTGATGGACCCGGGACTGTTCGGGCACGAAGTCGTCCGGGACGTAGTCCGTCTCGACGGTGTGCGTCGCGTCGAGGCGCGAGGGGCGGTAGTAGTCGCTGCCCTGCTTCCAGTACCAGAACATCGGGACCAGCCCCACGGCCAGGCCGCCCACGCCGATGGTGATCGCCGCGTTGCTCAGGCTGCTCAGCGACTCGACGAAGATCCAGAACATGAACAGCGCGCCGAACAGCGGCCAGAGCCCGCCGAAGAGGAAGTTCGCCGCCGACTTGAACAGCATCTTGCGGTACGCGACGACCACCGCGAGGCCCGCCAGGCCGTAGTACACGGCGATCTGCAGACCGATCGCCGAGATCGCGTCGGAGAGGATCTCGCCCACCGAACCGAGCGCGTTCGAGGCGATGAACATCACCAGTGCCACCCCGCCGACCACGGTGATGGCGACCCACGGGGTGTTCCAGGTGCGGTGCACCTTGCCCAGCGCGGCCGGCATCGTACGGTCGCGGCCCATCGCGAACAGCGAGCGCGTGACCTGGATGAGGGTGGTCTCCAGGGTGGCGATGGTCGACAGCATCACCGACACGATCAGCAACTTGCCGCCCCAGCCCGGCCACAGCTCGTCGCCGAGCACCGCCAGCACGTTGGCGTCGTTGCTCTCGATCTGCCGCGAGGTCAGGATGATGTTCACCGCGATGGTGAACACCTCGAAGAGCAGGAAGACGATGCCGACGCCGATCAGGCCCGCGAGTCCGGTCGTACGACGGCTGTTGCGGGTCTCCTCGCTGAGGTTGCTGGTGACGTCCCAGCCCCAGTAGTAGAACGCGGCGATGAGCGCGCCCGACGCGAAGCCGGACACCCCGTCGAAGTGGCTGAAGCCCAGCCAGGACCAGTCGAAGGCACGGGCGTTGTCGGTGTGGACGAGGGCGAACACCGCGAACAGTGCCAGGATGCCCAACTCGATACCGGACATGAGGAGTTGGGCTCGGACCGTGAGCCGGGCCCCGCCGAGCACCACGAGCAGCATGATCACGAACCAGGCCGCGCCCACCACCGTCGACAACGCCGTGTTGTCCGCGAGGTCTTGATCGAAGAGGGACAGCGTCATCGACCCGGCGGGCAGTGACCCGGCGACCATGAAGATGGTCGCGGAGACCACCAGGGCCCAGCCGCTGATGAAGCCGAGAAAGGGGTGGAGGGTGCGGCCCACCCAGGAGTAACTGGCCCCCGCGTTCACGTCGATACGGCCGAGGTAGCTGAACGCCAGCGCGATGCCCAGCATCGGTATCGCGCAGTAGAGAAGGGCCGCCGGACTGGCCAGCCCCACCGCGCCGACCAGGACCGCCGTGGTCGCGGCCAGCGAGTAGGCCGGGGCGCTGCCCGCCACGGCCATCACCACCGTGTCGAACGTACCGAGGGCATTGGCCTGTAGCCCTCTGCCCCTGTTGTTGCTCATGGATGCGCTGCTTTCCGTCTTGCACGACGTGGGGGGTTGCGCGGACCGGCCCCGGACCCGGAGATGGGGTGGCCTCGGGTCAGTGGCCGGTCGGAACAACAAATAGGGGATGGTGGATACCCGTTGAACCGCTGCGTCGGCGGACGGTCACACCGTGTGTGGGTGTGATGATAGCCGTACCTCTTGACCTTTCAAGATTGACCAGCGAGTAATCTCCTGTGAACGGTCAGTCGCCGAGTCGGTCGATCTGCCGCAGTTTGTTGGTTGCGTCGAGGGCGGCGACCTTGTAGGACTCGGCGAGGGTCGGGTAGTTGAAGACCGCGTCCACGAGATAGTCGACCGTGCCGCCGCAGCCCATCACCGACTGGCCGATGTGAATGAGTTCCGTCGCGCCGGTACCGAAGCAGTGCACGCCGAGCAGGGTGCGGTCCGTGGGGGAGACCAGCAGCTTGAGCATGCCGTGCGAGTCGCCGATGATCTGGCCGCGCGCGAGTTCGCGGTAACGGGAGATCCCGACCTCGAACGGCACGCACTCCTCGGTGAGTTGGTCCTCGGTCTTCCCGATGAAACTGATCTCCGGGATGGTGTAGATGCCGATCGGCTGCCGGTCGTCGATCCGGTGCACCGGCTCACCGCAGGCGTGGTACGCCGCCGTACGGCCCTGTTCCATCGAGGTCGCCGCGAGGGCCGGGAAGCCGATGACGTCGCCCACGGCGTAGATGTGCGGCACGGCGGTGCGGAAGTTCTCGTCGACGTCGATCCGGCCGCGCCGGTCGGCGGACAACCCGGCCTTGTCCAGGTCGAGTTCGTCGGTCAGGCCCTGCCGGCCGGCGGAGTACATCACGGCGTCGGCCGGGATCTTCTTGCCGCTCTCCAGGACGGTCAGCGTGCCGTTGGTGTGCCGCTCGACGGCGGCGACGGTCTCCCCGAAGCGGAAGGTCACGGCGAGGTCCCGCAGGTGGTACTTGAGCGACTCGATGACCTCCAGGTCACAGAAGTCGAGCATCCCGGCGCGCTTCTCCACCACGGTGATCTTGCTGCCGAGCGCGGCGAACATCGAGGCGTACTCCATGCCGATGACACCGGCACCCACAATGACCATGGACCGCGGGACCTTGGGCAGGTCGAGGACGTTGTCCGAGTCCATGATGGTCCGCCCGTCGAACTCGACGGTGTCCGGCCGCGCGGGGCGGGTCCCGGTGGCGATGACGATGTGCTCCGCGGTCAACAGCCGTTCGTGGCCGGTGATTTCGGTCAGCGCGACGGTGTGCGGGTCGACGAAGCGGCCCGTGCCGGCGAACAGGGAGACCTGGTTGCGGGACAACTGGTTGCGGATGACGTCCACTTCACGACTGACCACGTGCTGCGTGCGCGCGGTGAGGTCGCCGACGGTGATGTCGTCCTTCAGGCGATAGCTCTGCCCGTACAGATCGCGCTGGGTGAGACCGGTGAGATACAGCACCGCCTCGCGCAGCGTCTTGGAGGGGATGGTCCCGGTGTGGATGGAGACCCCACCGACCATGTCGGGGCGGTCTACGACGGCGACCCGGCGGCCGAGCTTGGCCGCGGCGATGGCGGCCTTCTGGCCACCCGGTCCTGAACCGATGACAAGCATGTCGAAGTCGGGCACCTCCGGAGTCTGTCAGCCGGAGCGCCTTCTCCGAAAGGGTGAACGGGTAACCAGGTGCCGACAAGACGCCTGGGGCCTGTCCTAAGGGAGCAGTTTGTCCAGCGCCGCCGCCCCCTCCGCCTCGATCTTCCGCCGGGCCCACTCCAGATTCTCCGGAGTCACGTCCCGGCCGGCCGCGAGTACGACATCCTCCGGGGCCACCTCCGTACCGGTGCGGGCGTGCAGGAGGGCGTCCGGTGTGGCGCGGGCGGTGCCTTCATCGGGTTGCGCTGTCGACATGGTGCTTCCTCCCTGGGACCGGGCACGTGCCGTGGGTCCCACTCCCACGATTCCCCGCCCGACTCCAGTGTGCATCCGGAAGAGTGGCCGAACGAGAACCTGAACCTAAGCTGGGAACCGGCCCCCGCGGGCCCGAACCAGGGAGGCTGCCGCGATGGTCGAGACCCCGCCCCACCAGGACACCCCCACCGGACCCGGATATCTGCCCATCGCCGAGCACGGACTGATCGGCGATCTGCGGAGCGTGGCCCTGGTGGGCACCAACGGCACGATCGACTGGTACTGCTGCCCGTCCTTCGACGCCCCCAGCGTCTTCGCCGCGATCCTGGACGCGGAGCGCGGCGGCTCCTTCGAACTCGCGGCCTCCGTCCCCGCGCGCACGAAGCAGTTCTACTTCCCCGACACCAACGTCCTGATCACCCGGTTCTTCACCGAGGACGGCGTCGGCGAGGTCCAGGACTTCATGCCGGTGACCAGTGAAACGGACGAGTCCGCCCGGCACCGCCTGATCCGCCGCGTGCTGTGCGTGCGCGGCTCGGTCCCGTTCCGGACGCGCGTCGCCCCGAGGTTTGACTACGGCGCCTCCCCGCACACCGCGCGGATGGTCGGCGACGTGGCTCTCTTCGAGTCCGTCGACAAGTCCCTCGCGCTGACCGCGACCGTGCCGCTGGAGTGCGACGGCGTCGACGTGTGGGCCGACTTCAAGCTCGACGAGGGCGAATCCGAGGTGTTCGCGCTCGACCAGGTCGACGGCGAGGTGACCTCCCGACCCTGCGCACGACAGGAGGCCGAGGACGAGTTCGCCTCGACGGTCGCCTACTGGCGGCGCTGGCTCTCCCAGTCGCGCTACCGCGGCCGCTGGCGCGAGATGGTCCACCGCTCCGCCCTCACCCTCAAGCTGCTGACCTACGCCCCCACCGGCGCCATCGTCGCCGCCCCCACCACCAGCCTCCCCGAACAGATCGGCGGCGAGCGCAACTGGGACTACCGCTACGTCTGGATCCGTGACGCCGCCTTCTGCGTCTACGCGCTGCTGCGCCTCGGCTTCACCGGCGAGGCCAAGGCCTTCATGCAGTTCGTGACCCGGTACATCAGCCCCGGCGACGGCAACCCGTCGGGCCCGCTCCAGATCATGTACGGCATCGACGGCCGCACCGAACTCACCGAGCGCGAACTCCCGCACCTCGAAGGCCACCAGAAATCCGCCCCGGTCCGCATCGGCAACGCGGCGTCCGACCAGCTCCAACTCGACATCTACGGCGCCCTGATCGACTCCATCTACCTCTACGACAAGTGGGCCGAGCCCATCTCCAGCGCCCAGTGGGACGACGTGTGCGCCCTCGTCGACTGGGTCTGCGAGAACTGGGACCAGCCCGACGAAGGCGTCTGGGAGACCCGCGGCGGCCGCAAGAACTTCCTCTACTCACGGCTGATGTGCTGGGTCGCGATCGAGCGCGCGATCCGCCTCGCCAACCGCCGCGGACTGCCCGCCGACCTCCCGCACTGGCTCCAGTGCCGTGACACCATCTATCGCCGCATCATGGACCGCGGCTGGTCGGCCAAGCGCCAGGCCTTCGTCCAGTACGAGGGCAGCGACGTGCTCGACGCGGCCCTGTTGATGATGCCGCTGGCGAAGTTCATCGCGCCCACCGACCCCAAGTGGCTGTCCACACTGGACGCGTTGACCGAGGAGCTGGTCTCCGACTCCCTCGTCTACCGCTACAACCCGCAGGCCAGCCCGGACGGCCTGCGCGGCGACGAGGGCACGTTCTCCATCTGCTCCTTCTGGTACGTCGAGGCCATGGTCCGCGCGGGCCGCGTCGACGAGGCCCGCCTCGCCTTCGAGAAGATGCTCACCTACGCCAACCATCTCGGCCTGTACGCCGAGGAGATCGGCCGCACCGGCGAGCAACAGGGCAACTTCCCCCAGGCGTTCACCCATCTCGCCCTGATCAGCGCCGCGTTCAACCTGGACAAGGCGCTCGGCTGAGTTCGTCTGTGTCGCGCAACAAGTGTCACCGAGGTGTCACAGCACTCCGGGGCACCACAACTACCGTGGCATGTCTCGTGTCGAACCCGTTGACCGCAACACAATTGATCCACGGGGGAACACATCATGACGAACGTGTCACGCAAGAAGGTCTCCGCCGCCGTCGCGTCCGCGGCCTTCCTGCTCCTGGCCGGCGCCGGCATCGTCGCCGCCCCGGCCAGCTACGCGGGCGTCCCCGGCGGCACCAGCGCCGTCGACCGCAACAGCGACTTCAACGGGGACGGCTACGACGACGTCCTGATCGGCGCCCCGGACGGCACCGTCGACGGCAAGCAGGGCGCCGGCTACGTCACTGTCCAGTACGGCGCCCCGAACGGCATCGCCACCAACAACACGGTCCCCAAGGGCCACACGGCCGTCATCAGCCAGTCCACGCCCGGTGTCCCCGGCACCTCGGAGACCTACGACTCCTTCGGCCGGGCGATCGCCACCGGTGACGTGAACGGCGACGGCTACGACGACGCGCTGATCGGCGCGCCCGGCGAGGACGAGGGCAGCCTGGAGAACGCCGGCCGGGTCACCGTCCTCTACGGCTCCAAGGCCGGCCTGGGCGCCGAGGCGAACACCTCCTTCACCTCCACCAAGCCCGCAGCGGGTGCCCGGTTCGGGCAGTCCGTGACGGCAGCCCGCTTCACCGGGGCCACCGACGCCGACGAGATGGCCGTCCTCGACGACAACGGCGCCCAGATCTTCGCCTACCACACCGACATCCTGCACCTGATGGGCACCCTGAACACGACCACCGCCCCCGGCGGCCACCGTATCCAGCCCGCCTACCTCACCACCGGCGACTACGACAACAACGGCTTCGCCGACCTGGTCGTCTCCGGCTACAGCCCCGACGACGACTACCAGCAGGGCTGGTCGGCCCTCTACGCGGGCGGCGACACCGAGTTGACGTACCGTCAGGACCTGAACGGCGGCCTGGGCACGGCCTCCGGCGACATCAACAACGACGGCTACGACGACCTGGTGGTCGGCCAGCTCAGCAGCGCCGACGACAAGGCCGAGGGGGACGACGGCGGCAAGATCGCTGTCTACCTCGGCAGTTCGGAGGGCGTCGGCGGCGAGGAGGGGCCCGGCATCCCCGCGCAGTGGTGGTCGCAGAACTCCCCGGGCGTGCCCGGCACTTCGGAGCACGGCGACGCCTGGGGCAACGACCTCTCCGTCGGCGACGTGAACGGCGACGGCTACGCGGACGTGGCGATCGGCGCGCCCGGTGAGGACATCGGCACGGTCCAGGACGCGGGCGCCGTATGGCTGTTGCGCGGTTCGAGCAACGGTGTGACCGCGACCGGCGCCCAGTCCTTCGACCAAAACACCGCGAACATCCCCGGCACCGCCGAGGCCGACGACGCCTGGGGCTCCCAGGTCCGGCTCGCCGACACGGACGCGGACGGCCGCAGCGAACTGGTCGCCTCCGCGCCCGGCGAGAACTCCGGTGACGGCTATGTGTGGTTGCTCCCGGCCGGCCCCAACGGCCTGCTCGCCGAGGGCTCTTCGCTGTACAGCGCGGCGGACCTCGGCGGCGCTGCGAAGGGGGCGGGCTTCGGGTCGGCGATCGACGAGTAAGCCTTCGGCGACTGAGGGGAAGCAGCGTGACAGCGCCCGTACCGGCTCGGTGGCCGGTGCGGGCGTTGCCCGTGAACAGGGTTGATCACAGGGCCTGTTCGGCCCAGATGACCTTGCCCGCCGGGGTGTACCGGGTGCCCCAGCGTTCGGAGAGCTGGGCCACCAGGAACAGGCCCCGTCCGCCCTCGTCCGTCATCGCCGCGTACCGCAGGTGTGGTGACGTGGTGCTGCCGTCGTAGACCTCGCAGATCAGGGTGCGGTCGCGCAACAGGCGTACGCGGACGGGGTCGTTGCCGTAGCGGATCGCGTTGGTGACCAGTTCGCTGAGGATGAGTTCGGTGGTGAACGTCAGCTCGTCCAGGCCCCAGTGGGTGAGCTGACGGGTGACCGAGGCGCGCATGTCGGAGACGGCCGCCGGGTCGGACGGGACGCGCCACTCGGCGATCCGGTCGGCGCCGAGGGCTCGGGTGCGGGCGACGATCAGGGCGATGTCGTCGCTCGGGCGTACCGACAACTCCGAGTCGAGGACGGCCCGGCAGGTGTCCTCGGGGGAGTCGCCGGAGTCGGTGAGCGCGGTGCGCAGCATCTCCAGGCCGACGTCGATGTCCCGTTCCCTGTCCTCGACCAGGCCGTCGGTGTACAGGACCAGTCGGCTGCCTTCGGCCAGCTCCAACTCGGCTGTCTCGAACGGGAGTCCGCCGAGGCCGAGCGGGGGCCCTGCGGGGACCTCGGGGAACTCGACGGTGCCGTCCGGGAGGATCAGGGCCGGTGGCGGGTGGCCGGCGCGGGCGACGGTGCAGCGCAGGGTCACCGGGTCGTAGATCGCGTACAGGCAGGTGGCGCCGGTGACCGGGGCGTTGCTGTCCTCGGTCGTCTCGTCCTGGTCGATCCGGCCCACCAACTCGTCGAGCAGGCCGAGGAGTTCGTCGGGCGGGAGGTCCAGCGCGGAGAAGTTGTGCACGGCGGTGCGCAGTCGTCCCATGGTGGCCGCCGCGTGCAGGCCGTGTCCTACGACATCGCCCACGACCAGTGCGACCCGGGCGCCGGACAACGGCAGGACGTCGAACCAGTCGCCGCCGACCCCGGCCTTCGCCGGCAGATAGCGGTAGGCGACGTCGAGCGCGGTCTGCTCGGGCAGCCGGCGGGGCAGCAGGCTGCGCTGGAGGGTCACCGCCATGCCGTGCTCGCGGGTGTAGCGGCGGGAGTTGTCTATGGACACGGCGGCGCGGGCGACCAGTTCCTCGGCGAGGGCCAGCTCCTCCTCGTCGAAGGGCTCGGGCTTGTCGGAGCGCCAGAAGTTGACCACGCCGAGGATGAGGGCCCCGGCCCGCAGCGGCACCGTGATCAGCGAGTGGATGCCGTACTCGACGACCTGCGCGGTGCGTTCGGGATCCTGGGTGAGCCAGCCGGGCGCGTCGCCCAGCCGCGGTTCGACGACGGCCTCACCGGTGTCGAGACTGCGTGCCTGCGGGGAGGAGGCGATGAACTGGATCTGCTTGCCGACCGGGTAGAGCGGGGCGTCGTCCCGGACCCCGCTGTACGCCGTGCGGCGCAGCTCGGTGCCGGGCTGCGGTTCCTCGCCGCTCAGGACGGCGTCGTAGAGGTCGACGGTGACGAAGTCCGCGAAGCGCGGGACGGCCAGTTCGGCGAGTTCCTCGGCGGTGCGGGTCACGTCCAGGCTGGTGCCGATGCCCACTCCGGCGTCGTAGAGCATGTTGAGGCGTTCGCGGGCGACCTCGGCGCGGCCGGAGAGAGCGCGCAGTTCCGTGGAGTCGCGGAGCGTGGTGACGCTGCCGGGCGGGCCGCCCTCCAGGTCGGTGGGGCGTTGGTTGACGGCGAGGAGCCGGCCGCCGACCCGGTGCACCTCGTCCGTCGCGACCCGTCCGGAGGCCAGCAGCGCGGTCATGTCGGCATCGAGCCCGAGGTCGAGGACCAGGCGCCCCTCGGCGTTCTCAGGCAGGTCGAGCAGGTGGCGTGCCTCGTCGTTGGCGAGCAGCAGCCGGCCCTCGCCGCCGACGATGATCACGCCCTCCCGTACGGCGTGCAGCACCGCGTCGTGGTGCTCGTACATCCGGGTCATCTCGTGCGGGCCCAGCCCATGGGTCTGGTGCTGGAGGCGTCTGCTGACCAGGCCGGTGCCCCCGAGGGCGAGGACGAGTGCCACGCCCGCGGCGATCATCAGGAGCGGCAGCTGCTGGTCGGCGGCGCCGCCGACGTTCGCCTTCGTCACCCCGGCCGACACCAGGCCCACGACGGTGCCGCCGGGGCCCCGGATCGGGACCACGGCCTGCACCAGCGGTCCGATGGTGCCGGTGAGCTCCTCGGTGACGACGTGCCCGGCGAGCGCGGGGGCGATGTCCCCGACGAACTTCTTGCCGATGCGGTCCGGCTTGGGGTGGGTGTAGCGGATCCCGTCGGTGTTCATCACGACGATGAAGTCGACCTTGGACGTCTTGCGGGCGGCCTCGGCGCTCGGCTGGAGGATCGCCGTGGGATCGGCGCTCTTCAGGGCCGCGACCGTGCCCGGCGCGTTGGCGAAGGTCTCGGCGACGGCCACCGACCGGTTGCGGGCCTCCTGCGTGCTGTCGTGCCGCACCTGGAGGACCTGTGCCACCACGGCCGACACGACCAGCAGCAGCACGATCACCACCTGCAGCACGAACACCTGCCAGGCGACGCTGCGGTTCCCGCCGAGGGGGGTCCGCCGGTGTGCGCGCGCCCTTCGGGCACGGTCGTACGAGCGCTGCGCGCGCAGACCGTCGGGGCGGTGGGTCGACCGGGCCCCGGGCCGACCCGTCAGGCGGACCATGTGCCCATGTCTACACTGCCCGACCTCAGGAGGCGAGGGGCGTCACAGGCGGTGACAGGCCGTGGCCTGCCGGGGGTCACGGGTGCCGTCCTGGCTTGGCGCGCCGGGCGGCGAGCAGCAGCGCGATGTCGTCGGGGCGGTCGGCCGCGTGCCGGGCCGTCGCGGTGAGCCGGTCGGCGACACCGCCCAGGCCACCCCCGCCCGGCCGCGCGGCGGGCCCGCCCGCCTTCGCGAGGGCGACACGCAGGGCGGCGATGCCGTCGTCGATGTCGACACCGGGCCGCTCGACCAGGCCGTCCGTGTAGAGCGCGAGGATGGAGTCGGGCTCCAGTTGCAGCTCCGCGACCGGGTACTGGGCGTGCGGGTCCACCCCGAGTACTACGCCTCCGGGTATGTCCCAGACGCGGGTGCGCCCGTCCGGGGTTCGGATCAGCGGCGGCGGATGCCCCGCCCGGGCGACCCGGACCAGCCCGCTCGCCGGGTCCAGCCGGAGATAGCAGCAGCTCGCGAACTGGCCCGGGTCGAGGTCGATGAGGAGATGATTCGTGCCGCTCATCACCTCGTCGGGCGGCCGGTCACCGAGCGCGAACGCCCTTACCGCACTGCGGAGTTGACCCATGGTGGCAGCCGCCTGGACACCGTGCCCCTGGACGTCGCCGATCACCAGGGCCAGACCGTCGCCGGCCTCGACGACGTCGTACCAGTCGCCGCCCACCTCCATGCCCTGGGTGCCGGGCAGATAGCGCCCCGCGGTCTCCACCTGCGGGTGGGCGGAGAGCCGACGGGGGAGGAGAGCCTGCTGGAGGCCGCGGGCGAGGGCGGCCTCCGAGTCGTAGCGCTGGGCCTTCTCCATCGCGTGGGCGATCAGGCCGGCGAGGGCGGTGAGCACCGCGCGCTCCTCGGAGCTGAAGTCGCGGGACCGGTCGAAGCCCAGGATGGCCGAGCCGACCGGGCGCCCGGACGCGATCAGCGGCAGGAAGGCGCGGGCGCCCACCTCCGCGTCCAGCGGGATGCCCGGATAGGCGTCCGCCAGCTGTTGCATGGAGTCGAAGAAGAGCGGGCGTCCCGTGGTGAGGGTCTCGACCCCGGGCAGCCGGGCGTCCAGACCGACGCCGTCGAACGGGGCGAGGAAACCCTGCGGGAAGCCGGTCTCCCAGGCCAGGTACAGATGCCGTTCCTGCAGCAGATAGATCGCGAGCCGCCGACCGCCGAACGCGGGCAGCAGCTCCTTCATGACCACCGCGGACACCTGGCGGGCGGTGACCGCCTCCGTCAGCGCGATGGCGAGCACGATCGGCCGGTACAGCGGAGCGAGCGAGGTGACACCGTTCGCCGGGCCGCCGTCCCCGTCGGCGTGCACCGGCACGAGCGGCAGCGGCGGCCCCGCCACCCGGGTCGACGGGGCGACCGTGCACGTCAGGCCGTCCCGGCCCGGATGGACGGCCATCGCCAGCCAGTCGCTCGCGTACGACTCCTGCGCCTGCCCCTCGCTCCGCGCTTCGCGCTGCTCCTGCTCCGGCTCGTCCGGGCGCCGGACGTGGAAGTGCACCGGCCCCAGCGACAGCAGGGCGCCGCGCAGCTGGTCCTCGCAGCCGATCTGGTTCAGCCAGGGCACGCCCTCCCACAGCGGGCGGCCCAGCAGCTCCTCGCGCGGTCGGCCCAGCAGCTGGGCGGCGCGCGGATTGGCGTAGGTGACCAGGCCCAGCCGGTCCAGGCAGAACACGCCGTCCGGGAGCAGATCGGCCGCGCTGTCGCCCTCCGACGCGGGGCCCGGCTCGATGACGACACCGCTGACCGGGTATCCGCCGTCCGGCGGGAGCGGCCCTGTGGCGGGCGTCCACAGGTCCAGCAGCCGGACCGAGCCGTCCGGCGTCCGCACCCGCAGGGGGAGCGGCGGGGGCTTGCCGGCGGCCGTGGCCCGCAGCGCGGCCATGACCTGGTAGGCGTCGCCCGGCGCCACGACGTCTGCGAGCGCCTGCGCGGTGCCGGGGAACTCCGCGGGTTCCACCCCGAGCAGCGCGTGCAGGGACTTGTCCCCGGTCACGAGAGCTGTCGCCGGATCCCAGGCGAACCGCGCCATACGGCGCTCGGGGCGGTATGTGGCCGCCGCCTGGACGCACACGGCCTCGCCGTCCCAGGCGACGTACGGACCGTCCTCGTCCTTGTGCTCGTCCTCCAGGTCCGCCAGCGCCCCGCCCAGCTCCTCGGCCAGCCGGGTCATCCGGTCCAGCCCGCACAGCACCTCGGTGGCGTCCGAGGCGGAGGGCCGCAGCACGGTCAGCACGCCGTACGTCGTCGACCTGCCGATGACGGGGACGTACAGGGACCCGAACTGGAACGGCAGACTCGCGGCGAACTGGGGATAGCGGCGCATGGTCTCGGTGGCGTTCGGCAGGACCACGTGGACGCCGAGCCGGTAGGCGTCGGCGACGGGGAACTTGCTGTCGGCGTGCAGCCGCCCCCAGGGCCGGAACAGTGGCCCGGGCAGCCCCGCCAGTACGGCCAGCCGCAGCAGCCCGGGCGTACTCGACCGCAGGTAGACGCCCCCGGAGTGGCCGCCGGCCGCGTCGACCGCCTCCGTCGAGGCGTCGATGAGCAGCTCGGCGAGCCGTCCGGGCGTCCCCTTCTCGCGCTCGGCACTGCCAGTCATCGGGGCTCTACCTCGTCCTTGTGGCGCCGGGTGGGTGACACAGCAAGAATGCGCCAGGACGCGGCCGGGGTCACCTGGGCGGACGGGATGGGCTGGAGAGGCACGGGTATCGCCGGTCCGTCGGTGTCTTCTGATGAAGTGATCAAGAGTGACTCAAGTGTCGGTGTCGGGTGTGGGCCGCTGGGTGCGGTGGTGGACGGGGTGCGGTGTCGTCGGGGGTGGCGGCGGTGCCGTCGGCCTATGACGAAGGCCCCTCGGCGCGGGTGCCGAGGGGCGTCGGGTGGGTCAGGCGGCGTGGGTGCGAGGACCGGTGGTGTGGTTGCCGGGTCTTTGCGTGTGGGGTGCCTGAGGGCTGTGAGTTACCTGCGGTACGTGGAGTACGTCGAGGTCGGCGGCCCCCACGGAGTCGGGGCGGCGCCCGGGGTCGGTCGTCGGGAGCCCTGCGGACTGGGGTGTGGCCATGGGGCTGAGCCCTTTCGGATCGACGCGGATCGACTTGGATCGATGCGCCAAATAAGCAGGCGGGACAGAGAAGTAAGCAGGCAGGGCAAGGGAGTTGAGGCCCGACCCGCGTCAGCGATCGGTCCTCGACCCATGGCGTTCAGGATGGCGCAAACTACGCCTCGCGCGGGGCGAATTCGATCTGTTGCCCTAGCAGGTAGTGACCGGTAGGCCTCCGACTCGCCAGTCACGCACTGCGGATCAGCGCCCACACCAGCAGCCCGGCCACCATCGGAGCACCGAACAGCGTTGTGCGCGGTGTTAATGGTTTGCCGCGTCGTTCGGCGATGGGAAGACTTCCGCTCATGCCCTCGAACGCACGTGACCTGACGCTTGAACACTTCCGGTGGATCGGTGGTCACGCGGATGTATGGGCGATCTTTCGGGATGCCAAGGCACTGGCCGCGGTGGTCGCCGCTCTGGTTGAACCGTTCCGGGACGAGCAGATCACGGCAGTCTGCGGGATCGAGTCGCGGGGATTCCTTCTGGGCGGTGCCGGGGCCGTCGAGCTCGGGGTCGGTTTCGTTCCCGTCCGCAAGGGCGATGGTCTCTTCCCGGGCGACAAGGTCGTGCGTCAGTCGTCTGCGGACTACCGACGCCTTCGTCACACGCTGCGGCTCCAGCGGTCCTCGCTGGGGCCGGGTGACCGTGTTCTGCTGGTTGACGACTGGATCGAGACCGGAAGCCAGGCTGCGGCCGTCAGAAGCATGGTCGAGGAGTGCGGCTCCACCTGGGTGGGATGCAGCGTCATCGTTGACCAGCTCACCGGTGCGTCGAAGAGCGCCCCCGGCACCGTTCGAGGGCTGTTGACCGCGCAGGAACTCCCACCGTCCGCTGTCTGATGTTGTCCGGCGAGGACCGCCGTCCCGCACCCCCCTGCGTGGACGCTCTTCGTTGGCCTGCCCTGCCCTGCTAAAATGGTGCTCGTCACGCGAGCCTTCTCGGTGCGGATTTCGATCCGCCGGGGAGGCTTTTTTCATGCCCGGGAGCCGCCTGCCCCGGCACTGGTGGGCCCACTTCGATGTGCTCGCCCCGTCGGCTTCCGTTCCCCACCGCAAGAGGAGATCCCACCATGAGTCCACGGACGAACACCGCGACAGCCGCGGGAACTTGGCGACTGGGCGACCTGACCGTCAACCGCGTCGGGTTCGGCGCGATGCGCCTGACGGGTGCCGCGCCCTTCGACAACGGCCTGCCGCGTGACCGTGATCGGTCGATCGCCGTGCTCCGGCGGGCGATCGAGCTCGGCGTGAACCACATCGACACCGCCGCGTTCTACTTCTCGGCGACGCGCTCCGCCAACGAGCTGATCAACCGGGCGCTGGCGCCGTACCCGGAGGAACTGGTCATCACCACCAAGGTCTGGCCGGGCCGCGATCCCGCGGGCGCGTGGTGGTGGGCCGCGCCGGAGCAGTTGCGCGGCCAGGTCGAGGAGAACCTCCGCCAACTCGGCCGCGATCACCTGGACGTGGTGAACCTCCGCGTGCCACCGAGCTGCCGGACCGGCTCGATCGGCGAGCACTTCGGAGCGCTGGCCGAGCTGCGCGACGCCGGGCTGATCCGCCACCTCGGCGTCTCCAACGTCACCTCCGAGCAACTGGCCGAGGCCCGGGCCATCGCCCCGGTCGTCTGCGTGCAGAACCCCTACGGGATCGGCGCGTCGAGCGAGGACCGGGCACTCCTACGGCTCTGCGGCGAACTCGGCCTCGCCTTCGTCCCGTTCTTCGCGATCGCCGGTCCCGGGCGCGAGGCAGGCCCGGCTGCCCGCGACCGCGAGGCGGTGTGCGCCGTCGCCCAGGCGCACGGTGTGTCCGTCGCGCAGATCCGGCTGGCCTGGACCTTGCAGCAAGGGCCGCACGTGCTCGCGATCCCGGGGACAGGAGATCCGGACCACCTCGAGCAGAACGTGGCGGCAGGCGCGCTACGGCTCTCGGAAGAGGAGCTGGCGCGCCTCACCTCGCTGCGGCCCGTCGGCGCGTAGCGAGCGTCGGCACGCGTGCGTCGGCCACCGGCGGCAGGCGGCGGGTGCTCGCCGTAGGGCGACCACCTCGCCCGGCCGCGTCCCCGGCGAGGGAACTACGGTGACTCCGCCCGCCGTCTCGGCGTGATCAGCCGTGCGCCACAGCCCCCGCACGGATACCGCGCCGACCCCGCCCCCGCCCAGCCCGCCGCGCGATTGTTAGCCTCGGCCATGGCCAGATTCCCCCTGCCCCGTCAAGGATCGCGATGAGTACGGTCGCCGCCGCCTCCTTCCCGCTCGGTGCCGGGACCACGCTCGCCGAACTCACCCATGACCCGCACTCACGGCTGGCGCGGCTCCGCGAGAGCGAACCCGTGTCCTGGCTCCCCGAGTTGGACGGTTGGCTGGTGACCCGGCGGGACCTCGCGCTGAGCGTGATGCGGGACGCGGCGACCTTCACCGTGGACGACCCGCGCTTCTCCACCGCCCAGGTAGTCGGCCCGAGCATGCTGTCCCTCGACGGGGAACGGCACGCCCGTCACCGCGAACCCTTCACCGCGCCCTTCCGCCCGCGCGAAGTACGGGACGGCTTCGCCTCGTTCATCGAGCGCGAGACCGACCGGCTCGTCACGGCACTGCGACCGGCCGGTGCCGGCGAACTGCGACGCGCCTTCGCGGGTCCGCTCGCGGTCGCCGTCGTCACCGAGGCACTCGGCCTGACCGGCACCACCCCGGACACGGTTCTCTCCTGGTACGACGCGATCGTGCGGTCGGTCTCGGACATCACGGCAGGCCACGAGGCGGGAGCCGCGGGCACCAAGGCGTACGCGGAGCTGCGCGCCTCCGTCGAAGCCACCCTCGCCGACCAGGGCGGAGCCTCACTCCTCGGCGCCGCCGCCGGACAACTGACACTGCCCGAAGTGGCCTCCAACGCCGCCGTGTTGATGTTCGGCGGCATCGAGACCACCGAGGCGATGATCACCAACGCGCTGCTGCATCTCCTGCGCCACCCCGACCAACTCGCCCTGGTCCAGGCCGACATGGGCCTCCTTGACGGTGCGATCGAGGAATCGCTGCGCCTCGAACCCGGCGCCGCCGTCGTGGACCGCTACGCCACCCGGGACACCGTCCTCGGCCCGGCCACGATCCGCGAGGGCGACCTGGTCACCGTCTCCCTCACCGGCGCCAACCGCGACCCGGCCGTCTTCCCCGACCCCGACCGCTTCGACGTCCGCCGGGAGAACGCCCGCCTCCAACTCGCCTTCGCCCACGGCCCGCACTACTGCCTCGCCGCACACCTCGCCCGCCTGGAGACCCGTATCGCCCTCCAGCACCTCCTCGAACGCCTCCCCGCTCTGCGTCTCGACCCGGACCACCCGACCGCCCCGCACGGCCTGGTCTTCCGCAAGCCGCCGACGCTGCATGTGCTGTGGGTCGACGCCACGACCTGACACACCGGCGCGTGACGGTCCGTCAGGCACCGGTGTATGGCGGTCCGTCAGGACTCCTTCATCCGCTGCCTACTCGACGCTCCATTACCTCCACCAGGCGCCCCAGCGCCTTCAGTACCTGGTCCCGGTCCTCGCCCAAGCCCGCCAACAGGTCCACCTCGGTGGCGAGTTGGCGGGGGAAGAGGTCGTCCACGGCCTTGGCGCCCGCCGGTGTGATGGTCACCAGGGCGGCTCGCCGGTCGGCCGGGTTCGGGGTGCGGGCGATGAAGCCGCGCTTCTCCAGCTTGCCCAGGGCCTTGCTGACGCCCGCGCGGGACAGGCCGAGCCATTCGGCGAGGCGACGGGCGATCACCGGGTCGGTGGCGTGCCGCAGGGGGATCAGCATGTCGACCTCGGGAGCGGTGAGCGCGGCGCCCGCGTAGAGGGGTTCCACTGCTCGGTTCAGGAGCCCGGTGGCGTGCTTGAGCAGGCCGATCAGCTCCATGGGGGAGGTGTCGAGGCCCGGGTTGTGCTCGGTCCACTGGGTGCGGACGGCGAGGGGGGAGGGTGACATGCGGCTCGTCTTCTCACTTCCTGGATCGGGCCGTCGAAGGCGGTCGAGGGCCTTCGGCAGCCTTCCATGACCTTCGATGGCTTTCGAGAACCCGTGAGGACCTTCACCGATCCATCATTGTTAACCGGTGAACCATCGGTTACTGTTATGGTCATGGTATCGCCGTCCCCCTCCAGTTCCGCCGCCGCGCGCACCACCGCGCCGGCCGACCCCACCGATCCCTCGCGGCGCACCGCCGTCGCCTTGGTCGCCGTCCTCGCCGCGCTGACCGCGGTCGCCCCGCTCGCGACCGACATGTACGTCCCCGGTTTCCCCGCGATGGGGGACACGCTCGGGGCGAGCAGCTCGGCCGTACAGCTGACCATGACCGCGTTCCTGGCCGGACTCGTCGTCGGCCAGCTGCTGATCGGCCCGCTGAGCGACAGTCTCGGCCGCCGCGGACTGCTGCTGTACGGAACCGCCGCGTTCACGGTCTTCTCCGTCGCCTGCGCCCTCGCACCCAACGTCGAGGTCCTCACCGGAGCCCGGTTCCTCCAGGGCGTGTCGGGCGCGGCGGGCATGGTGCTGGCCCGCGCCGTCCTGACCGACCGCTTCCAAGGGGCCGAACTCCCGCGCTACTTCGCGGTCCTCTCGCAGATCATGGGAGTCGCGCCGGTCGCCGCGCCGGTGCTCGGTGGGGCGGTCCTCGCCGTGTCGACCTGGCGCGCGGTGTTCGTCGTACTGACCGTGATGGGCGGCCTGTTGCTGTTCGGTGTGGTCCGCAAGGTCCCGGAGACGCTGCCGCCGGAGCGCCGGCACCCCGGCGGGATCACGAACACCTTCCACGCGATGGGGGAGTTGCTCGGCCGGCGCACGTTCATGGGATACGTCCTCGTCCTCGCGTTCATCTCGGCGGCGCTGTTCGCCTACATCAGCGGGTCCAGCTTCGTCTTCGAGAACCTGCACGGGGTGTCGGCCACGACGTACTCCCTGATCTTCGCGAGCAACGCCGTAGCGATGCTCATCGCAGGTGCGGCCTTCTCCCAACTCGCCGGACGGGTACGGCTGAACAACCTCCTCGTGGGCGCGGTCGCCGTCGCCGGGGTGGGCGCGCTGGGCCAGGTGCTGCTGGTGCTGACCGTGGGGGAGACCCTCGCCGGCACCTGGATCACCCTGTTCGTCACGGCCGGTGGCATCGGCATGGTCTTCCCGACCACCCTGAGCATCGGCCAGGCCCTCGGCCGCAACGCCCCGGGCGCGGCCTCCGCCCTTCTCGGCGGCTTGCAGTTCCTGTTCGGCGCGCTCGCGGCGCCGCTGGTGGGGGTGTTCGGGGAGGACAGTTCCCTGCCGATGGCGGTGATCATGCTGATCGCCGTGGCGGCGGCGGGAGTTGCGCTGGTGGTGCTGGCCAGGCCTTGGGAGGGGCGAGGGGAACCGACGGAGTCGTAGCGGGTCGTGGAGGGGGAGGGGGTGTGATCGGTTGGGTCCGTCGGGTCACGGGTCTGTCCCAACGGACGGTGGCCGAGAACGGGCGCGCGGCGGTGGCGGAAAACGCGGAAAGCGCTGTCGCGGCTGGCCGGTGGCGGGTCCGGGCGTGGTGCTCCCGGCGGTGGTGCGCGGTGTGTCTCGCGGTGCGTGTAACAGGAATGTCCTATGCGGTGGTTGTGCGGAACGGTCGACCCGGCCGGGCCGCTCTTGATGATCAGAAACGCCCGCTCGTACCGACCCGTACCGAGCGCCCGGCACTGACTCCACCGATACCGAGGATGAAACGATGCGCGTTCACCAGCTCACCTTCGCCGCCCTGGCCGTTGCCGCCGGTCTCTCCCTGACGGCCTGCCAGAACGGCGATGCCGACGCGGGCAAGAGCGACTCGTCGTCCGCGTCCACGGCGTTGTCCGGGTCCAACACCTCGTCCACGGGCGGCAGTTCGGACCAGAGTGGCACGAAGGCATCCGCGGGAACGAACTCCGGCGCTTCGAATTCCGGTGGGTCGAGCTCCGGCGGCACGGGTACCGCTGCCGGTGCCGGCTCCGACGCGAACGCCAAGGTCGGCAAGTGCCGTACCGACGAGCTGGAGTTCACGGCGAAGGACAACACCATCGACGGCGACCCGGACGGCACCGTCGTGGTCGAGCTGACGAACGGCGGCGGCCGGGACTGCGCGATCGCCGGGTACGCGGGTGTCGACCTGAAGACCAACGCGGGAACGGTGTCCGCAAAGCGCACCGGCCAGCAGGCCACGTCGACCATCCTCAAGAACGGCAAGTCCATCGACTTCCCCATCAACTACCCGTTCAACAAGTCGGGCGGCTCCGGCGTCCGCATCACCGGTCTGGTGGTGACCCCGCCGAACGAGACGAAGTCGGTCACCCTCACCTGGCCCGGTGCCGCCACGCTGCCCGTCACGGACGGCTCCGGCTCCCCGGTGAAGGTCGGCCCGGTCGGAAGCGCCGGCCAGGGCGGCTGACCCGCACGGCAGGTCGGCGTGCGTGGCGAGGGGGTCGAGATCGAGTAGGCGGCCCGCCGGACGCGTAGGTCACGTTCGTTGACGAACCGGTTCAACGCTGTTGCGACTGCCTCGACAACCAGGGCAACCCCTACGACAAGGCGGTCGCCGTTGTCCGCCTCGACCCCACCACCCACACCGACGAGCTGACAGCCCACAGGGGCGAGCGCACCCGACTCCGGTCGATCTCGATCCCGTTGCGGATAGCCCTGCACAAGACCAACTCGCCCGCGTCCAGGGCAAGATCGGGATCACATCGGTCGCTGCCGCAGCACAGGAGTCCCCCCATGCCGAACCTCGAAGTCGACGGCGCAGTGCTCGTGTACGACGACGAGGGCCCCCGTGACGGAGACGGCGGTGCGCCGCTCGTGTTCATTCACGGGTGGACGGCCAACCGGCACCGGTGGGACGACCAGTTCGCGCACTTCGCGGGTGGCCGGAGGGTGATACGGCTCGACCTGCGCGGGCACGGGGAGAGCACCGGCGCGGGAGCGCGGACCCTTGACGAACTCGCCGCGGATGTCGTCGCGTTGCTCGACCATCTGGAGGTCGACCGGTGCGTGCCGGTCGGGCACTCCATGGGCGGGATGATCGCCCAGACCCTTGTCCTTGACCATCCCGAGCGGGTCGAACGCGTCGTGCTGGTCGACTCGATCAGCCGCATGACGTACAGCTGGGCACGCGGGCTGCTGCTTGCGGTGTCCACGCTGCTGCCGTTCAAGCTGTTCGTCGCCGTCAACATCCAGCGCGCCTTCGCCCCCGGCTACCCCAAGGAGAAGATCCGCGAGTACATCGACGCCTCCGCCGCCACACCGCGCGAGGTCGTCATGACCTGCTACGGCGCGATGCGGGCCTTCGATGTGCTGGACCGCGTCGGCGGGATCAGCGCGCCCACGCTCATCGCGCACGGGTACCACGACATCCAGTTGCCCCTCTCGCAGATGCTGCGGATGGCCAACGCCTACCCGGACGCGATCGTGCGGATCATCGACGCCGGGCACGAACTGCCTGTGGAGAAACCGGCCGAACTCACCACGGTGATCGGACAGTTCGTGACCGTGCCGAGCCTCTGAAGGAAGAACTCAAGCCGGCCGTACCAGGCCCGCGTCGTACGCGAAGATGACCGCCTGGACGCGATCCCGGGCGCCGACCTTCGCGAGGATGCGGCTGACGTGGGACTTGACCGTGGACTCGGCCAGGCACAGGCGTTCGGCGATCTCGGTGTTGCTCCAGCCGGCCGCCATGACGGTGAGCACCTCGCGTTCGCGGTCGGTGAGGGCGTCGAGGCGGCGGTCCTGTTCGGGGGTGCGGCCCGGCATCCGGTCGGCGAAGGCGTCGATGAGCTTGCGGGTCAGACCGGGGGAGATGACGGCGTCCCCGGCGGCCACCGCCCGGATGCCCGCGACGAGTTCCTCGGGCAGTGCGTCCTTGAGGAGGAAGCCGCTGGCCCCGGCGCGCAACGCGGCGTACGCGTACTCGTCGAGGTCGAAGGTGGTCAGCACCAGGACGCGGGAGCGGCCGCCCGACTGCACGATCCGGCGGGTGGCCTCGATGCCGTCCATGCCGGGCATGCGGACGTCCATCAGGACGACGTCGGGGCGCAGTTCGGCCACCAGCCGGACCGCCTCGACGCCGTGCGTGGCCTCGCCGACGGTGCTCAGGTCGGGGTACTGCTCGATGAGCATGCTGAAGCCGAGCCGTTGCAGGGCCTGGTCGTCGACGATGAGGACGGTGGTCATGCCGGGTGCTTCTCCGTGAGGTCGGGGGCGGTTGGGGTGGGGACCAGGAGGGCGCGGACGGTCCAGCCGCCACGGGAGTTGGGGCCCGCGGCGACCTGACCGCCGTAGAGCGCGGCCCGTTCGCGCATGCCGACCAGGCCCTTGCCGTGTTCGTCGCTGCCGGATGCCTTGTGCGGGCCGGTGTCCTCGGCGGTGAGGATCACCGCCTCCGGAGTGGCCGTCACCGTGACCTCGACCGTCGTGTTCGGTGCCGCGTGCTTGAGGGTGTTGGTGAGGGCTTCCTGCACGATGCGGTAGACGGCGAGCTGAAGTCCCTGGGGGAGATTGGTGAGTTCGCCCTTGAGGTGCAGGGTGGCGGCGGGGCCCGCGGCCCTCACCCGCTCCATCAGGGCGTTCAGGTCGGCCAGTCCGGGCTGGGGTGCGAGCGGGGTGTCGTCGGGGCCGTCGTCGTGGATGACGGCGAGCAGCCTGCGCAGTTCGGCCAGCGCGCCGCGCCCGCTCTCGGCGATGATCCGCAGGGTGTCCGCACCCCGCTTCGGCTTGGTCTCGGCAAGCCCGGCGGCACCGCCCGCGAGGCCGACGATCACGGCGAGGGTGTGGCCGAGGATGTCGTGCATCTCCCGTGCCACACGGGCGCGTTCGGTGGCCGCGGCCAACTGGGCGCGTTGGTCGCGCTCCTTCTCCAGCCGCACGGCGTGCTCCTGGAGGGCCTCGATGTAGGCGTTCACCAGTTTTCCGGCCAGCCCCAGCGCGGCCATCGACAGGATGGCGACCACGGCCAGGAACGCCAGCACCGGGGTGGTGGTCCCTTGGTCCGACCCCTTGAGGCCGTTGAAGAAGGCGATCGACACGAAAGTCTGCAGGAGGTTGTACACGACGCCGACGGCCAGCTGGCCGGGAGGCCCGAAGCGCCCCAGGTTGAGCAGCGCCACCAGCTGGGTGGCGCTCGAACCCGAGTCCACCCTCAGGAACAGGCACGCCTCGGAGAGGACGACCAGGAGGGTGAAGACCAGCGCGGGCCGCTGCCTCCGCCACAGCAACGGCACCGTGTACCCCGCCGTGACCGCCAGCATCAGCACGAAGGCGGGGCCGGAGTCCTGGGCCGCCCGCACCAGGGCCGGAACGCCGCCGAGGGCGTAAAAGGCGGGCACCCCCCACAGCCTGACCCGCGGATGCGCCACATCGGCAGCCCGCACCCGCCCCAGCCAGTTGAGCAGCCGGACGACCGACCGGTACTCGGAGTCGCCCAGCCTGGTCCGTCCGATCAGGTTCTCGGGCTTGAGCGGCCGGTCCGTCGTCGGCGGTGCGGTCACGGGATACACCCTCCATGGTGCAGGCGGGCCGCCCACCGGTCCCGGGGGGAAGGGGACCGGCGGGCGGGGACGGTGTGGTCGACAGGGGCGGCAGCCGTACGGCCGTAACAGGCGTCCTGGTGTGGATCGTACGGCCGCCGCCTCAGCTCTTGCCGGTGCCGACGGGCGACACGGGCGCCCGGTCCGGGCCGGTGGAGCCGTGGTCCGGGGTCTCGGCCAGCAGGTGGCGCAGCTGTTCGCCCTCGACGTCCACGTTGGGCAGCTTCCGGTCGAGCCAGCCGGGCAGCGTCCAGGCGCGGCGGCCGAGCAGGGTCATGATCGCGGGCACGAGCGTCATGCGGACCACGAAGGCGTCGAAGAGGACGGCGGCGGCGAGGCCCAGGCCGATCGACTTGATCAGCGCGACATCGTCGAGCAGGAAGCCGGCGAACACGGAGATCATGATGACCGCGGCGGCCGTGACCACCCGGGCGCTGTGCCGGAAGCCCGCGATCACGGCCTCCGTGGGGTCGGCCCCGTGGACGTACGCCTCCCGCATCCGGGTCACCAGGAACACCTCGTAGTCCATGGCGAGCCCGAACACCACGCCGATCATGAAGATCGGCAGGACGCTCACGATCGGCGAGGTCTGGTTGACGCCGAACAGGTCCGCCAGCCAGCCCCACTGGAACACCGCGACCACCACACCGAGCGTGGCGAGCACGCTGAGCAGGAAGCCGAGGGCCGCCTTGAGCGGGACCAGGATCGAGCGGAAGACGAGGAGCAGCAGGACCAGGGCCAGGCCGACGACCACACCCAGATAGGGGATCAGGGCGCCGCTGAGCTTGTTGGACGCGTCGATGTTCAGCGCGGTGGTGCCGGTGACCAGCAGTTCTGCGCCGGTGTCGGCCTTCAGCGCGGGGCCGCGGTCGCGGATCTGGGAGACCAGGTCGACGGTGTCCGCACTGGTGGGCGAGCTCTTCGGCACGACGGAGATCAGCGCCACCTTGCCGCTCTGGTTGAACACCGCGGGGCGTACGGCGGCGACGTCGGACAGCTTGCCGAGCTGGGCGACCGCGTCCTGTGCGGCGGTCTTGGCGGCGCCGCCGCTCTGGCCGTCGACGACCACGGTCAGCGGGCCGTTGTAACCGTCGCCGAAGCCCTTGGTGATCGTGTCGTAGGCGATGCGCTCGCTGGTGCCGGGTGCGGATGTGCTGTCGTCGGGCAGGGCCAGGCGCATCGACAGTGCGGGGATGGCGAGGATGCCGAGCCCGACGACGGAGACGACCAGCATCTTCACCGGGTTGCGGGTCACGAACCGGGCCCAGCGCACGCCCGTCGTCTCCCCCTTGCCGCCCGCTTGCAGGGCGCGCATGCGGCGGCTGGTGAACCGGTCGCCCATGATCCGCATCCCGGCGAAGCCCAGCACCGCGGGCAGCAGGGTCAATGCGATCAGTACGGCGACGACGACCGCGAAGGCGGCGCCCAGGCCCATAGTAGTCAGCATGCTGATGCCGATGATGCTCAGGCCGGCCAGGGCGATGACGACGGTGAGACCGGCGAACACCACCGCGGAACCGGCGGTGCCCAGGGCGCGGCCCGCGGCCTCCTCCGGTTCGTGGCCGTCGCGGAGCTCGCTGCGGTACCGGGAGACGATGAACAGGGCGTAGTCGATGGCCACCGCCAGGCCCAGCATCAGCGCCAGCGTCGTGGCGGACGAGCTGAGGTTGAAGACCGAGCTCGCGAGCGTGATGGCGGCGACCGCCGTCCCGACCCCGAAGATCGCCGTCAGCAGCGGCAGCCCGGCCGCGAGCATCGACCCGAACGTGATGACGAGTGCCACGGCCGCGATCAGCAGACCGATCAGCTCGGTGCCGCTGCTGCCCGCCTTCTCCTGTACGGCGTTGCCGCCCAGGCTGACCGCGAGGCCGGCCTTCTCGCCCTTGTCGGCCACGGAGTGCAGCGCGTCGCGCGCGGCGTCGGTGATGTCGGGCTGGGTCACCTTGTAGGTGACCTGGGCGTAGGTGATGGTGCCGGACTTGCTGATCAGGCCGCTCTGGTACGGGTCGGAGACGTTCGCGACCTGGGGCGCCTTCTTGAGGTCGGCGATCAGCGACCGGACCTCGGTCCGGTCGGCGCCGGAGGCCAGCGTGTGCCCCTTGGGCGCTTCGAACACCACGCGGGCGGTGGCGCCGGAGGCGGATGCCTGCGGGAACTCCTTCTCCAGCAGGTCGATCGCCTTCTGCGACTGGGTGCCGGGGAGGCTGAAACTGTCGGACGTACTCGTCGTGGCGTTCATGGCACCGATGCCGACGACCGCCAGGACGGCGATCCACAGCATCAGGACGAGCCGTCGGCGCCGGAACGAGAACCGGCCCAGCCGGTAGAGGAAGGTGGCCATGGGGTACTCCCACCAGGTTCGATAGAAAGTGGAGGGCCTGCGCGACCCACGGCTTCACGCTATGAGCTGCTTTCCTCCCACGCGCAGCACCGGGGAAGTGAAAACGGCCGGGGTGACTAGTACCGGGGTACTAGGCCTTCTCCACCCTCCAGTCGAGGCGCGCGACTCTCCCTTCGACGGCGGGCGCCGTGATCCGCCCCACAGGGCCCGCGACAAGAGCCGGTTATGGTGATCAGGCGAATCGAACGTGGACAGAACCGGCGGAGGACACCGTGTCGGACGAAGGGCGTCGCATCGCCGGGCGCTACACGCTGACCGAGCAGATCGGCCGGGGCGGCATGGGCACCGTCTGGCGGGCCGACGACGAGGTGCTCGGCCGCCAGGTCGCGATCAAACGGCTGCACGCCCGCCCGGAACTCTCCGCCGACGAACTCGCCACCCTCTTCGAGCGCACCCGCCGCGAGGCCCGCAGCGCCGCCCGCATCGCGCACCCGAACGTGATCGTCGTCCATGACGTCGTGGACGACGACGGCCGCCCCTGCATCGTCATGGAGTACGTCCCAGGCTCCACGCTCGCCGATCTCCTCCAGGACGGCCGGACCCTCCCGTACCAGGAGGCGGCCCGGATCGGCCTGGACATGGTCGCCGCCCTGCGCGCGGCCCACGCCGCCGGTGTGCTGCACCGCGACGTCAAGCCGGGCAACGTCCTGCTCGGCGCCGGCGACCGGATCGTCCTCACCGACTTCGGCATCGCCGTGACGGACGGGACGTCGACGCTGACCAAGACCGGCGAGATGGTCGGCTCCATCCACTACATGGCGCCGGAGCGGATCCGCGGGCTCACCCCCGGAACCGCCTCCGACCTGTGGGCCCTGGGCGCCACGCTCTACCAGGCCGTCGAGGGACGCCCGCCGTTCCGCCGGGTCACCGCGATGGAGACCGCGTACGCCATCGCCACGGACCCGATGGAACCCATGAAGCAGGCCGGCCCGCTGGAGCCGCTCATCGAGGCGCTCCTGATCAAGGAGCCCGACGAGCGGCCGACGGCGGCACAGGCGGAGCGGGCCCTTCAGGCCGCTTGGTGGGGAGACTCGACGGCCGAACTACCCCCGCCCGCCGCCGAGTTGGCCGTCCCGCGACCGGAGCCGAAACCGGTGGGAGACTCCGGCCGCGGACGGCGGCGGAACCGTAAGGGGCTCCTCCTCGGAGGGATCGCCGTCGCCGTGGCCGCGGCTGTCGCGGCTACGGCGTTCGTGCTGCACACCACGTCCAATTCCGCGCCCGGGCAAGCGACTTCGCGGCCCACGACCACGGCTTCCGCATCACCCGTGCCGGAGGGCTATCACCTCGTACGGGACCCCCAACTCGGCGTCTCCTTCCCGGTACCGGACGGCTGGAAGGCCGGCGAGCGGACGGCGGAAGGGGTCACCTACACCGACGAGACGGGCCTGGCCGGGCTCACCATCGGGATCGTCGACCCGGCGGGCCCCGACCCGAGCACACACTTCGCGGACATCGAGGCCAACACCAAGCTCAACTACCCCACGTACCGCAGGCTCCGCATGCAGCAGACCACCTTCCGGCAACAGCCCGCCGCGATCTGGGAGTTCACCTTCCAGGGCCGGGCCCGGGTGTTCCGCGCCATCGACCTCGGCTTCGGCCGGGAGGGCGACCGCGAGTACGACATCTACCTCTCGGCCCCGGACGCGAAGTGGGACACCTACCGTCCCGTCTTCGACACGGCCAGGGACGGCTTCGTGACGAGCGCGTCGTAACTCGTCTGCTCACGCCGGGTGTTCGGCGCACAGACAGCCGACTCCCTTCTCGATCCAGTCCCGTTCGGCCCACTCCGGATGCCGCTCGATCATGAGCGCCCGGACCTCCTCGACGATCGTCTCCTCACTCATCGCGGAGTCGCGGCGGACCCACGTCTCGTCCCGCAGCAGCCGCAGATAGTCACGGACGTCCGCGAGCAACTCGGGCCCACCGACAGCCCCGTGGCCCGGTACGACGACCCGCGCCCCTTCACCCGCGAGCCGCTCCATCACCGCGAGCCAACGAGTGCCGGAGACATCCGTGTCGTACGGCGGGAACCACGGGAAGATGGCGAACTGCCCCGCCTCCACCAGGTCTCCCGTGAACAGCACGCCCGCGTCCGGCACTCGCACCACCTGGTCGCCCCTGCTGTGTGCCCGCCCTGTGGCTCTCAACTGCACGGTCCGGCCGCCGAGTTCGAGGTCGTACGCCTCGTCGTAGACGAGATCGGGCTCCGGCAGTACGAACCCTTCGAGCTGCCGGGCGACCGGCTCGCCGAGCCCGCGGAACATGTCGAGGCAGCCCGCGCCCTTCACCTTCAGGTCCTCGGCCTGCGCACGGTTCACGAGGAACGTCGCCTCGCCCGCGAACATCTGCGCCCCGAAGGCGTGTTCAGGGTGGAAGTGGGTCGTCGTGAGGTACAGCCTGCGGCCCCTGGCGTACTCGGTCGCGAACTCCAGCACCTTCTCGGCGTTGCGCGGTCCCAGGCCCGTCTCCACGACGAGCACCGCGTCCCGGCCCCCGATGACACCGATGTTGGGCACCAACGGCACCCGCCCGTCGGGTACGACCACCAAGTCGCGGTCCAGTTCCCGGACTTCGGCGATGTGTACGACGGGGTCCGGCAACACACGGTCGGCCATGGTGACTCCTCAGCAGTACGGCGGTCTCGTTCGCCCACCACTCCACCGCCGGACCCTCGACGGTGTCCAAGACCGATCCTGTACGGCCGATACCGCCTCGGTATCATCGCCGGTCATGGAGGTACGCACGCTGCGCTACTTCGTGGCGGTCGCCGAGGAACTCCACTTCGGCCGGGCCGCCGCGCGGCTGCGGATGACCCAGCCGCCGCTGAGCCGGGCGATCAAACAGCTGGAGACCGAGCTCGGCTGTGTCCTGCTGCTCCGCTCGCCGACCGGGGTGGCGCTCACCCCGGCCGGTGTCCTGCTCCACGAAGAGGCGTGCGCGCTGCTGGCGCAGGCCGAGCGGGTGCGGGCCCGGGTGACCGAGCTGGGCGGACCGGTCACCCTGACGGTGGGCACGCTCGCGGACAGCGCGGAACGGTTCGGGACGCGGCTCGCCGCCGCCTATCGGGAGCACCATCCCGCCGCCCGCATCCTCATCCGTGAGTCGGACCTCACCGATCCGACCGCGGGACTACGGGCCGGGCTCGTCGACGTGGCGCTGACCAGGGCACCCTTCGACGACACCGGCATCGCCACCCGCACCCTGCGCTCGGAACAGGTCGGCGTGGTCCTGCGTAGGGACGACCCGCTCGCCCGCCGTGAGAGCCTGCGCCTGGCCGACCTCGACGAGCGCCGCTGGTTCCGGTTCCCGGACGGCACGGACCCGGTGTGGCAGGCCTACTGGACGGGGGCGGCGGGCGACGGCCGACGCCGTGACGGGACCGTCGTACGGACGGCTCATGAGTGCCTGCAATCTGTCCTGTGGAACGGCACCGTGGGTCTGATGCCGCTCGGGCACGCCCTGCCGGAGGGGCTGGCCGTGGTGCCGCTGACCGACCTGGCGCCCAGCAGGTTCGTCATCGCCTGGCGGGCCGACGGCACCACTGAGCTGATCCGGTCCTTCGTGCGGATCGCCGAGACCGTGCAGCGCTCTGCCGATGCGGCCGGCGTGGAATGAGGGCCGCGCGTTCCCCGCAGGCCGAACCGTGTGAGAGGGGCGTGCACCGGTCTTGCCCCCACACCCCGCGTCCCGTTACGTTGCGGCAAAGTTACTGGCCAGGTACGCGGTGCGGTCCGGCGCATCGGTGTTCGGC
The DNA here is from genome assembly GCF_045162825.1 of Streptomyces prunicolor. NCBI lineage: Bacteria > Bacillati > Actinomycetota > Actinomycetes > Kitasatosporales > Streptomycetaceae > Streptomyces > Streptomyces prunicolor. Next base: position 10,333,476 of record NZ_CP108676.1, read on the forward strand.
GAGCGGAACGGGCATCGGGTGACAGGTCGCGGCAAGGGACAACTGGAGGCGCAGTACGGCCTCTTGACGAGCATCGCCACGGAGGCGGGTGTCTCGCTCAGCACGGTGTCCAAGGTGGTGCACCGGCGCCGCGACGTCGGCGCGCGGACGCGCGAGCGGGTCGAGGAACTCCTCGCCCGGCACGGCTTCGTACGGCCCTGGGAGCGCGATCCCGCGACACCCCGGCAGATCATCGCGGTGTTCCGGGACCTGTCCGGGCCGTACACGCTGGAGGTGGTCCGCGGCATCGTGGACGCGGCCGGCGCGCTCGGCATCGACGTGGTCACCGGGACGACGAGCCAGCGGTCGATCTCCGGGTGGCTGGAGCAGTGCGTGGCGCTCGGCGCGGCCGGGATCGTCATCGTGATCTCGATGCTCTCCGAGGAGGACCAGCGCCGTATCGTCGAACAGCGGCTCCCGGTGGTGCTGATCGACCCGCTCAGCGCGCCCTCCGAGGACATCCCCAGCATCGGCGTCACGAACTGGAGCGGCGCCCGCGACGCCGTACAGCATCTGCTGGGGCTCGGGCACACCCGGATCGGCATGGTCGCGGGCCGCTCCCACTCCCTGGCCGGGGCGGCGCGCGTGCACGGTTACCGGGCCGCGCTGGAGGAGGCCGGGATCGCCTACGATCCGGCGATCGTCCGCTCGACCGACTTCGACTACGCCGAGGCCCTCGCCACCGCCGGTCAGATCCTGCGCGCCGACGACCCGCCGACGGCCGTCTTCGCGGCCAGTGACGCACAGGCGCTCGGCGTGCTGGAGGCGGCGCGGCAGCAGGGGCTCGCGGTGCCGGACGACCTGGCGGTCATGTCCTTCGACGACACACTCGTCGCGGCGATGGCCTGCCCGCCGCTGAGCGCGGTGCGCCAGCCCTTCGAGGAGTTGGGGCGCGAGGCGACCCGGGTGCTCCTCGAACTCGCCCAGGGGCGGCCGCCGGTGTCGCCGCGCATCGAGCTGGCCACGGAACTCGTCCTGCGGACCTCGACCTCCGTGCGCCGTCCCGTCGAGCACGTCAATACCGCGTAACTCCCCATCCTGCGAAACACTTTCGACATGTGCCGGTGACATCGCGGTGTCGCATCCGAATACTGGCTTCCTGCTCCGCACCCCCATTCCATCCCCCTGGGACCTCCGGAACTCCGGCACCCCTGGAACGTGGTGCGCGCCTTCCCCCGGTGAAAGGAACGCCGTTGACCAGATCTTGGGCGCGAAAGGCTTTCGCTGCGGCGACCGCCTTCGGCATGGGCGTGGCATTCGCCATCGCCTCCACGACGACTGCCTCGGCCTATCAGCCGAGTCCCGCGAATCTGTATACGGCGACCAACACCGCCGCGTGCAGCAAGAGTCCGTGTGTTCTCTACCCGAAGTCGGCCCAGCTGGCGGACGGCCGGATCGTGGCCACCTTCGAGAACGATCAGACCGCTCCGGTCGGTCAGACCCTGCCCGTGTACAAGAGCGACGACGACGGCACGACCTGGGCGAAACTGTCCGACGTCAAAGCCCCCGCCTATCTCTCCAGCGACTCCAAGTACGCCAAATACACGAGCAATTGGACCAACCCGTATCTCTACGTCCTCCCGCAGAACGTCGGCAGCCTGAGCGCCGGCACCCTGCTGCTCGCGAGCATCGTCTCCGGCGACGACTACTACTACCAGGAGCAGAAAGCCGCCAACTCCAGCTGGACGCCCACCAGTGACGGCGACCGTAAGGACGTGGCACTCGCCCTGTACTCCAGCACCGACGACGGCGCGACCTGGACCATCCAGAACATCATCGCCGCCGGCGGCTGGCAGGGCGGCAGTGCGGGCAGCGTCGGCCGGGTCTCCACGGCCAACACCTACGCGCAGGTCGACCCCGTCTGGGAACCCCATCTCCTCGCCCACAACGGCACGTTGATCGCCTACTACTCCGACGAGGACGACTACACCGGCTACAACACCACCACCGGCGCCCCGACCCTCGACCCGGACAACGCCACGGCGACGGACTCCGGAGGCCAGGTCCTCCTGCACCGCACCTGGGACGGCGGCAGCACAACGTCCTGGAGTTCTCCGGTAGTTGACGTCCCGGGCTCCACGGTGAGCATGGGCAACGGCAAGACCGAGATCGGCGGCGGTCGGCCCGGCATGACGACCATCGCCCCGACGACCGACGGCAAGTGGCTTCTCACGTACGAGTATTGGGGCGGCGGAACCAACGTCCGTTACCGGATATCCGACGACCCGACGAAGTTCTTCTCGGCCACGGACGCCGCGATCACCGCACTGCCCGTGCCCTCGGGTGGCGCCGCCCTCTCCACCGGCGGCAGCCCGGTCCTGCTCCCCATGCCGGACGGCCGGATCGTCTACAACGCCGCGGGCAGCGGAGACGTCTGGGTGAACGAGTCCGGGCTGTCCACCGGCACCTGGAAGGAGTACAAGACGTCGATCGCGGCCGGGTACAGCCGCATGCTCCAGTACGTCGACGGCACAGGACGCGTCCTCGTCCTCCAGGCGTCCTGGAGCGGCACCAGCGTCGGCCCCGTGAAGTACGCCGAGGTCGACCTCGGCCGCTCCGACGGCGCCTACTACAGCCTCGTCAACCGGCTCACCGGCCAGGTGCTCAGCACCGCGTCCGGCAAGACCCAGGACGCGAACCTCACCGGGAACACCCCCGACCTTGTCCTGAGCGCCGCCAACTCCACTGACGCCACCCAGCGTTGGCACCTCACCGTGAAGGGCGGCAACGTCACGCTGCTCAACAAGGCCGGGGGCCGTTCGGCCGCCATCTGGACCGGCACGGCGACGGCCGGGCAGAAGCTGGCCCAGTGGGTCGACGACGGAGCCACCGACAAGCAGTGGACCCAGGTCGCTTCCTCGACCAGCGGGTACTACAAGCTCCGCTCGGTCCTCAACACCAGCCTCTACATGACCGGTTCGACCGCGGGCGGCTCCGTCACCGTGGCGGCGGCCACCACCGACGGCTCCCAGGACTGGCAACTGGTCCAGGACCCGCTCCCCACCGTCTCCACCTTCACCCTGAAGGGCACGTACTCCAGCCGCTGCCTCGACGTCCCGAACGGCGCGACGGGCGTCCAGGTCCAGATCTACGATTGCTCGGGCAACGCCTACCAGACCATCACGCAGACCGCGGCCGGTGAACTCCGCGTCAACGGCAGCTGCTTGGCCGCGAACGGTGACGGCACCACCGCGGGCACCACGCTCATCCTCTGGGCCTGCAACGGAAAGAACAGCCAGAAGTGGGCCTTCCGCGTGGACGGCACCATCGTCAACCGCTCCAACGGTCTCGTCATCGACGTGACCAACTGGGGTACGGCCAACGGCTCGAAGGTCGAGCTGTGGACCGGGCTGGGCAACGCGACCCAGCAGTGGACCCGCGCCTAGGCACATGACGGAAGCGGCGCCACCGTGTCCGACGGTGGCGCCGCTTCGTGTAAGTGCCTCTGCTTTTGCTCCCGTTCGACGCTCACCGGCACCGCGCGCTGCCGCAGCACTGTCGCGTCCCGCACCGGTGTGTCCAGGCTGGAGGAACTCGCCTCCAGCAGGATCTCGCCGGGCTCGACGATGCGTCTGCCGCCCGGACCGGTGAAGGCCAGCGCCGGGCACACCATTGCCTTCGAGGCTCAGTGGAACTCGTGCACCACCCGGATCTCGCCGACGATGTGGGCGTTGAACTCGTCCAGCTCCTCGGCCGGCACCCACAGCTCCAGAATCGTCTCCCCGCCCGCCTGCTGGACGGGGTACCGGGTCAGGAACTCCGAGTCCACGTCGAAGCGCGTCACGAAGCCGGCGCCGTCGTGCTTGACGTTCCAGTCCCGCGCGATCCGGATCGCGTAGTCCTCGTTGAGGACCGGGTAGAAGATCGGCTGCTCGGGCAGTCGGGGCGGCCAGGCGCGCCAGTCGAGCGCCCTGACCAGCTCCAGCTCCATGGGGCCGGTGGGGCGCCAGAGGGTCGTGGTTGGTCGCTGGTTCGTCATCGGAGGCGCTCTCTGCGTCGGTGATCAAGGGGTGGGAGGCGACGATATCGGCGGCTCGGACGGCACGGCCAGGGAGTTTCGCCCCGGCGACCGGAGCCTCTTCCCACGACCCGATCCCACCGCACAACGGGTCGCTACCGTCCGAACGCCCGCGCGGGTGTTGGGATGGGGGCGGCAGAAAGGGGCCGCGGTGGACGGCGACGGGGTTGGCGGGTCGGAGGCGGGCGCGACGGATCGGTTCGCGCTCGCGGAGCGGGCCGTGTCCGCGATCGGGTCGACGCTCGACGAGCGCAGGACGGCGGCGGAGTGCGCGGGGTTCCTCGTCGACGGGCTGTGCGACGCGGCGGCCGTGGACCTGTTCGCACAGGACGAGGCGCGCCCGGCACCGCACGGCATGCTGCACCCGATGGCGGCCGAGGGCCGCAAGGAACTGCTGGACAGCCTGCGCACCGCGCCACGTGAGGACGTCATGGTCCGTGCCCTGGACGCCGGCCACCCGATCACCACGTCCTTCACCACGAGCGACCACGGTGTACTCGCGGCTCTCTCCGTGCCGCTGACGGCCTGGGGCAAGGCCTACGGCGCGCTCCTCGCGATCCGCGAGGGACGGTCGTTCGGCGACGAAGAGGCCGCCGCCGTCCACTACGCCGCCCGGCTCACCGCCGCCCATCTGCACCACGCCGTCGAACACCACCGGCTGCGCACCACCGCCCTGAACCTGCAACAGGTCCTGCTCACCGAACCCAGCCGCCCCCACCCCAACGTCGAGATGGCCACCCGCTACCTCCCCGCGGGCACCGGCACCCTCGTCGGCGGCGACTGGTTCGAGGCCGTACGACTGCACTACGGCCGCACCCTCCTCGTCATCGGCGACGTCATGGGCCACGGCCTGGACGCGGCCGTCGACATGAACGCCTACCGCTCGATGCTGCGCTACGTCGCCTCCACCGACCTCCCGCCCCACCGCATCCTGCGCCAGATGGACACGGCCATGTCCGAGGAGCACAACCGCCGCCCCGCCACCTGCCTGCTCGCCCTCCTCGACCCGGACCGCGGCACGGCCGCCTTCGCCGGCGCGGGCCATCTGCCACCCGCCGTCTTCCACCGCGACGGCGTCGGCGAACTGATCCCCGTCCCCGTCGGCCCACCCCTCGGCACGGGCCTCGCCGACTACGAGATGACCACGCTCGCCCTCACCCCCGAGGACACCCTGGTCATGTTCACCGACGGGTTGGTCGAGCGTCGCGGCGAGGACATCGACGTCTCCCTCGCCCGCCTGGCCCGACTCCGCCTCCACCCCGGCCAGGGCGTCTCCCGCCTCCTCGACGACATCGTGCTGCGCCTGCACGTCCAGGAGGCGGAGGACGACGTGGCCGCGATCGCCGCCCGGCTGCGCCCGAGAAACCCCGCCTAGGAACTTCGCGAACGGGAAACAGCTACGGCACCGGTGTCCCCGGCCGGGCCGGCTCATGTGTCCGCCAGCCGTCCCCCAAGGTTTGGCAACACCTCGGCAACGCCCGGCTGGTGACGGTCACGGCTTGGCCAACCCCTTTCCGCACGTTGGCCGCAAATTCATCGCACGCCCCTGACACCCCATACCGAGACGGGCGGAGAGTGGTCCGAGGTCTGGTCCACGAGATCCTTCGAAGGTCCTCAAGAAGGGGCAATCATGGCCGAGTTGACACGTCGCAGACTTCTGGGTTCCGCCGCGGGCGCGGTGGGCGGCGCCGCGGCACTCTCCCTCCTCCCGCCGAGCGTCCAGAAAGCCGTCGCCGCCGAACCGCCGAAGAACGGCTCGCTGCGCGACATCGAACACGTCGTCATGCTGATGCAGGAGAACCGGTCGTTCGACCACTACTTCGGCACGCTGTCCGGCGTTCGCGGATTCGCCGATCCGCACGCCAGCAAACTCGACACCGGGCGCAGCGTCTTCTACCAGCCGGACGCGGTGAACCCGAAGGGCTACCTCCTCCCGTTCCACCTCGACACCCACACCTCCAGCGCGCAGGCCATCCCGTCCACCAGTCACGCCTGGTCGGTGCAGCACCAGGCCTGGAACAACGGCAAGATGGACCAGTGGCTGCCGGCCCACCGCGCGGCCGACGGCGTCAACGGCCCCTATGTGATGGGCTATTACACGCGCGAGGACATCCCGTTCCAGTTCGCGCTCGCCGAGACCTTCACCATCTGCGACAACTACTTCTGTTCGGTGTTCGGGCCGACCTGGCCCAACCGGCTGATGTGGATGACCGGTTCGATCGACCCGGGCGGTACGCAGGGTGGCCCGATCATCAGCAACGTCGCGCCGACGCCGTACCGTTGGACGACGTACGCGGAGCGCCTCCAGAACGCCGGTGTCAGCTGGAAGGTGTACCAGGAGGAGGACGACTACGGCACCAACATGCTGGAGCAGTTCGCCTCGTTCAAGAACGCCCAGCCCGGCTCCGACCTGTACGAGCGGGGCGTACGCCCGCAGCCCCACGGCACGTTCGAGGACGACGCCCGCAACGACCGGCTGCCGACGGTGTCGTGGATCTGCCCCACGAGCTACCAGTCGGAGCACCCGGACTACCTCCCGGCCGCCGGTGCCGACTACGTCGCGTCGAAGATCGAGGCGATCGCGTCGAACCCGAAGGTGTGGCGCAAGACCGCGTTCATCCTCAACTACGACGAGAACGACGGCCTGTTCGACCACGTCGTCCCGCCGACCCCGCCCGCGGGTACGGCGAACGAGTTCATCCAAGGCCTGCCCATAGGCGGTGGCTTCCGCGTCCCCGCCATCATCATCTCGCCCTGGACCGTGGGAGGTTGGGTCGCCTCGGAGGCCTTCGACCACACCTCGGCGCTGCAGTTCCTGGAGCGGTTCACCGGCGTCGAGGAACCGAACGTCACCGACTGGCGCCGTGACACCTTCGGCGACTTCACCTCCGCCTTCCGCTTCCGCGACGCCCGCCCGCGCTCACCCCGGCTGCCCGACGACACGGCGGAACAGCTGGAGAAGGCGAAGGAGGAAGTGGCGACACTGCCGAAGCCCACGCTCCCGGGCGCGGACCAGAAGTTCCCCCACCAGGAACGGGGCCGCCGCCCGCACGTCTGACCAGCCTCACGCGGTGAGCGGCCCTGGCCAGTGTCATTCGGTCAGGGCCGCTCGCGTGGCTGAGGTGGTGCGCTCGGCCTGGCTGCGGCGAACAGTACGACGTGCACCAGCAGTGTCCGACCCGGACCCCGTGACGGACGGCCCCGGCCGGTGTCATCCCGCCAGGGCCGCGCGCGCCGCCGACAGCGCCTGCTCGGCGTAGCCGCGGCCGAACAGGACCACGTGGACGAGCAGCGGGAACAGCTGGTGCAGGCCGATGCGGTCGGTCCAGCCGGGGGCGAGGGGTGCTGTTTCCTGGTAGCCGTCGAGCACCTCGGGCAGGTGCGGGCAGCCGAAGAGGTGCAGCATCGCCAGGTCGGTCTCCCGGTGGCCGCCGTGTGCGGCCGGGTCGATCAGCCGGACGTGTCCGTCGGCGCCCCACAGCACGTTCCCGTTCCAGAGGTCGCCGTGGAGTCGCGCGGGCGGCTCGGCGGGACCGGCGAGTCGGGGCAGCCGCTCGCAGACGCGCTCCACGACCGTCGCCTCGGTGTGCCGTAGGGTGCCCGCGTCCACCGCGCGCCGCAGATAGGGCAACACCCGTTGCTCGGCATACCAGTTGGGCCACTCGGCGGCCGGGACGTTGCGCATCGGGGCGAGCCCGATGTACGCGTCCGCGGGGCCGCCGGGCGGTGGCGCGCCGAACGCGGGTGCGCCGGAGGCGTGCAGGGCGGCCAGGTCACGGCCGAACCGGACGGCGGCTCGCGCGCTCGGCGGGCCGGTGCGGACGTGGTCGGTGACCAACCAGTGCTCGTCCACTCCGTGCACGGCGGGCACGCGAACCGTACCGGCGTCCGCCAGCCAGCGCAGCCCCGCCGCCTCGGCCCGCACCGCGCCGGGAGCCGTATCGCCCTTGACGATCACCAACTGCCCACCGTCGAGCGCGACTTCGGCGACAGTCCCGGACAGTGGACGCTCACCGGTCACCGCGACCCCGGTGAGCCGGGCCGCCGCCGTACCTGGAGTCTCGCGATCGATCACGGGGTCGGCGTACGGCGGGCGTCCAACGGGTCCCCGGCCGACAGGCCGGACTCGCGCAGCACCCGGTCGGCCGTCTCCTCCAGCGAGCTCGTCGCCGGGATCACCGTCTCGACGCCGCCCGGCAGTAGATCCAACGGCTGGTACCACTCCCGGAGTTGGTGCTCGGTGACCTCGTCGGCGATGGGCTTCGTAGCGTGCCGGGCCAGGGTCTCCTCGAACGGCACGTCGAGGTAGTAGCAGTGCGTGCGGTCGGGGAAGTCTGCGAGCAGGCCGGCCAGCATCTCGCCGTAATGGGGGAAGTAGAGGATGCCTTCCAGCACCGTGTGGAAGCCGTGTGCCAGAGCGTGCCGGACGGTGAGGTCGATCAGGCCGATGTTCGCGCCGCCGGGGATGTCGCGCTCGCGCAGTACCTCGCGTCGGAGAGTGTCCTGGCGGACCAGGGCGATACCGCGGCCGTACCGCTCGCGCAGACCGGTGGCCACCGAGCTCTTGCCGGAGGCGCTGTTGCCGCGCAGCACGATCAGGTGGGTGGGGGAGGAGGGCGTTGTCACCGGGGCACCCTATCCATCAGGTGGCACTGAGTGATCGGCTGTGCGCAAAGTGCCCCCGGGGGCCCGCCCAGTCTGCTTATATCGTGGGAAAATGGTGTGATAGCGGCGATTGGTGGCAGGGCCATGACGGACGCGGAGATCGACTACGCGGCGGTGTTCAAGGGGCTGCCCGGCATGGTGGCCCTGCTGACACCCGACCTGGTGTACGCGGACGCCAATGAAGAGTTCCTGCGTATGTCCGGCCGCACCCGCGAGCAGGTCGTCGGCCGCTTCCTCTTCGACGTCTTCCCCGACAACCCGAACGACCCGGCTGCCACCGGCATGCGCAACCTGGAGACCTCGCTGCGCCGCGTCACAGCCACCGGCGAACGCGACACCATGGCCCTCCAGCGCTACGACGTCGAGTCGACGACGTGCCCCGGAAAGTGGGAGCAGCGCTACTGGAGCCCGGTCAACGCCCCCGTGCTCGACCCGGACGGCAAGGTCGTCCTCCTCGTCCACCGGGTGGAGGAGGTCACCGAGTTGATCCGGGCCCGCGGCAGCTCCGGCGGCAGCCGTACCCGCGTCCTGGAGGCCGAGCTGTACACCCGCGCCCGCGAACTCCAGGAGGTCAACGAACGCCTGCGCAGCGCCCACGCCCGTGAACGCGAGGTCGCCCTGGCGCTGCAAGAGGCGATGCTGCCCACCCGCCGCCAGGGCGCCGGTCATCAGATCGCCGTGCGCTATCGGCCCGCGGTCGGCTCCCTGAACGTCTGCGGCGACTGGTACGACGTGGTCGACCTGGTCGGCGGCGACCGTATCGGCGTCTCCGTCGGGGACATCGTCGGCCACGGCCTGGCCGCCGCCGGTGTCATGGGCCAGCTGCGCAGCGCCCTGAGCGCCACCTCCCGCGTCGCGGACGGCCCCGCCGAGGCCCTGGACGTCCTGGGGCGCTACGCCAACGTGGTCGACGGCGCCGAGTCCGCCACCGTGGTCACGACCTTCGTCGACTTCGACCGGCACACCATCACCTACAGCAGGGCCGGGCACCCGCCACCCGCGCTGGTCCATCCCGACGGCCGCGTGGAGTTCCTGGACCGGGCCACCGACCCGCCGCTCGACGCCCGTCCCGACCCGATACCCCGACCGCAGGCCAGCACCGCCTTCGTCCGCGGCTCCACCCTGGTCCTCTACACCGACGGCCTGATCGAACGCCGCCACGAGGACATCGACAAGGGCCTGGCCCGCCTCGCCGACTCCCTGGTCCGCCACCGGGACATCGACCCCGAAGCGCTCGCCGACGCCGTACTCCTCGAACTGCTCCCGCACGGCGGCGCCACCGACGACACGGCCCTGATCATCGTGCGGCTCTGACCGGTCGTAGGCCGCTTTGGGTCATACGACGATGCAGGTCAGCGCCGCCCACAGCAGTGGTGAGTGCTCGATACGGCCGTCCGCGCGCCAGCGGTCGAGCTGCTCGCGCTGCCAGCCGCCGAGGCTCCGCACGGGGTCCTCGTCCTCGTGAGCCGTGTCGACGGCGACGATCGCCTCCGACAACGGTCGTACGGAATCCGGCAGTTGGGCCAGTCGGTGGAAGGCGAGGCTGGTCGGCAGCACCCAGCGAGTGGCGGTGACCAGTTCGGCGCCGTTGCACAGCATCGCCGCCGCCAGGCCGAAGGACTCGGCGAACCGCAGATCGCCGCCGCTCTCGCAGCCGATGAGGGCGACCCGGGGCGGCGCCGGCCAGATCCGCGCCCCCGGTTCGCCGTCCGCGCGCAGGGGGAGCGAGCCCAGGAGCAAGTCCTTGGCGGAGAGCGGGCGGTGGGTGCGGAGCGGCTCGGCGAGGCCGGAAGCCCCCGCGTCGCAGCACAGATGCAGGGTGCTGTCCTCGCTCTGTCCGCCCTCGACCGGCGCACCGCTCACATGCCCGACGTACAGCAGCCTGCGGGCGCCCTTGCGGAGTACCTCGCTCAGCCAGTCCCGGTCCAGGTCCGTGCGGCGGAAGGCTTCCGCGGGGGTGGTGACGGACGGTACGACGGCGCCCGCGTCGAGGCGGCGCCGGACCAGGGAGGACAGCTCCGGGTCGGAGCCGGGCGGTCCCAGGACCGAGCCGAGCGGGGAATCGGCGCGGAAGCCGGGGACACGGGGGTCGAGGACGAGAACGACCGGGCCGGTGGCGGTGGCCTGTGCTGTCGCGGGCGCCGGCTTGCGTGGCCGCAGTGATGCCGGTGCCGTGGTCACGACGTCCGCCAGGTCGATGAGCCGTACGTCGGTCCCGTCGTCGACGGCGAGCAGTTCCCAGGGGACTTGGGCGACCCGGGGTGAAGGCTGGATCCGTACGAGGGGACGGCCCGCCTGTTCCGTCACCTGGCGTATCTGCGCTGTCAGTTGCTCCGGCCACAGGGACTCGGCAAGGGTTCGCGCGAGTCGGCGCTCGCGTCCGGGCTCGGCCAGCGCGCCTTCGTCGAACGCTCGCCGCATGCCCTCCGCACCGTCGCCCGCTCCCGGCAGCGCGTCGGCCAACTCCCTTACCGCCTGGTCGACTTCGGCAGCGGGGCCGTGTCCGGTACCGAAGCCCCGGGCCCCGCCCGCCCACGTCCAGGTCATGAACAGGTCGCCGGCGTCGGCCAGTCGGACCTGGACGACCGGGCGGCTCGTCAGGTCGTCGGTGATCCAGAACGGCACCGCTTCCTCGTGCGCGATCCGCCGGTGATAGCGGAACTCGGCCGCCGCGATGTACTCCTGCAGCGCGACGCGGCCCGGCCCCGACTGCGCCGACATCCGCACCTTCGGCGGCGGCGCGACCCGCAGGCCGACCGAGGCGGCGGCCTCCGCCGCGACACTGCCGAGCGCCATCGTGCCCTCGGCGTGCTCGGGGTGCGCGTACGACTTCATGGCCGCACTCGGGAAGACCGACGCGGGGTCTTCGACCGGCTCGGCGGCGGGCGGTGTGCGGTCCAGGGCCAACGAGGCACCCGCGCAACGGTGTTCGGCCAGTTCGAAGAGCAGGCCCTGGTCTTGTCTGCGGATCGCTAGGTGGAACACCAACTGCATTGCCTCGTCGGCGAGTTGGAGCCACTGGCTGCGTGCGTGGGCGGTCGCGAAGTCGTAGCGTGCCGCCTCCAGGGCCAGTGCGGCGGGCAGGGCGAGGGAGAGCGCGGTGTCGATCGACTCCCGCGCGTGATCGCCGTGATCGGTTCGGTTGAGGTTGTCCTCAAGAGTGCGGGCGAGCATGAGATCGACCTGCGCGCACCGCTCGTACACATCCCGCTCCTGGTACACGTCCCGCGCCGTCTGGGCCAGCCGCTTCATCTCGTCGATGTCGCCCTGGTCGTAGGCGTGTTGGGCACCCAGCAGCATGGTGTCGGCGGCGGCGAGCGAGGCACCGAGCCGCTCGAACCGGGCCAGGCTCGCCGCCAGCAGCTCCTCCGCGCCGATGGCGTCGCCACGCCGACCGGCGAGAAAGGCGCGGGCCTGCTCGCAGACCGCCAGGTCACCGAACCACCGCTGCTGCTCGAAGAACGCGGACGCCTCCGCGAACAGCCGCTCCGCGAGGCCGAGTTCACCCCGATGCATCGCCGCGTACGCCCGGTGCGCGAGCAGGGTGTGCTGCCCGCCGGTGTCCCCGATCGCCCGGAAGCGCTCTTCCGCGCGGGCGAAGTGGTCCTCGGCCGGGTCGAACCGCCCGGTCGAGGAGCAGATCAGTCCGAGGGCGACCAGGAGCCGCGGGATCGTCTCCACCGCGGTCGTGGGCGTGGTCGACAGCAGCGCCGTCGCCTGGTCCTCGGCGGCTCCCCACTCGCTTCGGTCCATCAGCAAGTGCACGCGGTTCAGGCCGAGTTCGGAGGCGCGCAGTCCGTCGGGGTCGTCGAACTCGGGCAGCCTGACCGCCGCCTCGTCGAGACAGGCCAGCGCCTCGTCCAGCCGCCCGGTCCTGCGCAGGAGGTCGACTCCGGAGATCAGTGTCCGCAGCAGCATCTCCAGCCACAGTTGACGGCCGCGCGGCCCCATCGGTGCCGACGCGATGTCGTCGAGCAGCGCACGGGACCGCTTGTTGGCGTCCTCCGCCCCGGCCAGGTCCGTGGCGCTGAGCCGGACACTCGCGATGTTCTGGAGCAGATGCGCCCGCAGGAACCGGACGTCGGGCGAGTCGTCGAGGGACTCGGCCAGGGTGAGCAGCTCCTCGTGGACGGCGACCGAGGAGGCGAGATCGGCGGCCAGTTGATGTTCCTCGGCCAGGGCGAGACCGCTGTCGAAGGGCTCTCCGTACAGCGGTGTCACCACGCCGCTCTCATCCGGTATCCGTCCCTCATCCGGCATCCGTCAGTAGTCCTCATCGGTCGTAGCGGCGGCGATCTCGGCGAGGAACGGTCCCGAAGACCCTTCGAGCGCCGCTGTGTTGGACGCGGACGGCTGTGCCGCCGTCGCGAGCCGTCGTCGGGCCAACGCGCGGATCGCGTCGCGGTCGGCGCCACCCTCGGGCCCCGGACCCGGGTCGAACCCGGGCAGCAGCACACCGATCTCGATACGCGGCCGCGTCTCCCCGGCCGACAGATCCAGGTCCGCCCGGCCACTCCACACGTCGTCCCGCCGGGCGAGAGGCACGCGACTCGCACGGACGCCGTCGACCCCGACCTCCGCGACCAGCAGCGGCCCGCTGGTGCCGGGCGCCGCGATGTGCGCGACGACCTCGACCTCGATCTGCCGTCGGGCGCCGAGCGCGCGGGCGGTCCAGGACACGGCGGTCTCGGCGGAGTCGACGAAGCCGGGCGGGTATCGGCGCCAGTCGTTGGTCCCCGCGCCCCGCGCGATCACCCGGCCGCCCGCGACGAGCGGTTCGCCCGCGGCGAGGGCGTAGTCGTCGTGTCGTACGAACAGCGCGACGGGATCGATCGCGATCGGAGCGCTGTCCGGACGGGGCTGGGCCAGGGACGACCGAAGGCGGCGCAGCGCCTCGCCGTCCGACCCGGTGCTGTCCGCCGCGTCGTCGACCGTCCGCAGCACGCTCTCCAGACGGCGTGCCGTGTCCGTCGACGGCGGTGTGGCGTGCCACCACTGGAGCAGTAGGTCGAGGGCGGCTTGGTGATCCCCGATCAACTCGCCCACGCAGTCGTCGGGTTGATCCTCTTCGTCGTCGAACAGCTGCTGGCACTCGTGCGTGAGCGCGGCCAACTCCAGCCCGAGCACGTCCGGTTGGAGCGCGGGGATCCCGTCCAGGTACGACGCCGGCCACCACCGCGCCGCCCAGTGCCCGAAGCCGAGCCGGGCGGCGCCGCCCGCGAGCGGGGTCATGTCCGCGGGCACCCGTACATCGCTCAACTCGCCTGCCGCACAGGCCTGGACGGCGGCGGCGACGCGCTCGCCGTAGACCGCCCACAGCCACTGCTGCGCCCGCGCCACGTCATGTATCTCCGCCGACGGCTGCACCGGGTCCCCGAGGACGGGCCAGGTCAGAACGGCGCCCGCGACGTCGAGAACCGCACGGGTGAAGTCGAGACCGACACCAGGACCGGCGACTCGGACTGTGCCGTCGTCGCCGCGCACGACCTGGACATCCATGGAAGCCCGCGCCATCACGCGCTCCTCGACTCGGCCACTTCGGCTGCTTCGGCTACGACTTCGGGTACGGCAGTCGGTGCCGCCGATGCCGTCAACGTCCGCAGCGCCGACCGGACCCGGGCCCGATGGTCCATCATCACGGAGCGGGCGACGCCGTCGAGCACCGCCCAGGCCGACGCGGCATCCGCGAGCGGCGCGTCCCGCACGTCCCGTCCGTGCAACCGCACCCAGAGCCGCCGCATGTAGGCGGTCCAGGGCGTACGGAGATCCTGGGCGAGGGCGTCCAGCACCCCGCCGTCCGGATCAGGGCGGGGCGAGACGGTCATCCGGCGGGCACGGAGGACCGAAGCCTCCCTGCGCCAACGGCTGTTGACGGCCCGGTGTGCCGCGGTGTGCCCCGGCGCGGGCTCCTCGATGCCCAACGGGTCGAGCCCGACAGCGAGTTGACCGCCGAGCAGGACGGCGACGCGCAGCGTCTCGTCGTACATCCCGAGCGGAGCGCAACTCCGGCCGACCTCCCGCCCGACGAGTTCCGGCACCGTGGGCAGCTCCTCGCGCCGCGCCGAGGACTGGAGCACGACGAAGAGCCGCTCGAAGAGCGTGCGGTCCAGCGGCGCGGGCAGTGTGGCCGTCGAGGCACCCCGGCCGACCTCCGGGCGCGGCGGCAACTGCCGCTCCGTCAGCCCGAGATGGGCGGGCAGATCGCCCCGCCCCCAGACCCCGCTGGCGTGTGCCCACAGGGCTCGGCCGAGCAGCCCGCCGTGTCCCGCCTCGACCATGGACATGTACGACGGTGAGTTCCGCGGCCCCTCCGCCCCACCGCAAGCCTCCAGAACCTCACCCGCCAGCGCGACCGCAGTATCCGTATCGGCGGCCGGAACCGACAGCCGCCCTTCCCACGCGACGGCCAACTCGCCCTCCAGCCGCGCCTGTTGGGCGGCATCGGCCAGATATCGCTTCAGCGCGTCGACCGTACGGCCGCCGTCCGCGTCCGCGACCTCCTCGACGACCGCCCTGGCCAACGCGCCCGCACCGGAAGCGGGTTCGCCATGTTCGGCGGCCAACTCGAAGCACCGCTGGAAGTACAGATCCTGGGGATGGCCCGCCACGACGCCCAGCGCCCGGCGGGTCCGTTTGAGCAGGGTGAACCACTGTGCCGTGGCGACGAGCCGCGTACCGGACTCCCGTATCAGCGCGTCGAGGCGTGCGGCTGCCTCCGGTGAGAGGAAGTCCGCCGCGAGTTCGGGGTGCAGGGCCGGCCTGAGAATCAACGGCAGGACGATCAGCTTGACCGTCCGGGTCAGCGGGGCGCCACCGGGGCCGCTCAGCGATTCCAGGCCCGGCCCGAGGGCACGCCACGCGCCGTCGATGACCAAGGCGCGCGGTCGGCGCGCGTCGGTCGGCTGGCTGGGAAGCGGCATGTCAGGAGCGTACGTCGTCCGAGATCGGGCGGGCGAACCTGGGATCGGTAGGCGACCCGAGCCGCCTAGCGTCCACAGGGACAGCGGGAACCACGGGAATCCACCCCGACCAGAAGGAGCAGCCGTCATGGGAATCTTCGGGCGTCGCAAGAGTCGCGAGGAGCGGGCCGCCGAGATCGCGGGCCAGGTGGCGAGCGGGAAGGGCTTCTACGGCCGAACCACCCGCGCGTTCCTCGGCAACGAGGACTTCGCCAGGGTCCAGCAGTCGATCGGCGCCTACAACTCGGGCCTTGGAGTACAGCAGTTGCTCGCGGCGGGAGCGCCGACCACGACCGCCGTCGTCGTGTCGATCGCCGACACCGGCCAACTGGTCAACCACGACCCGGTAGTCGACCTGGTCGTGCAGCCGACCGGGAGCACCGACCGGATCACCCTCCACACCATCGTCTCCAAGCTGCGGATACCCCGCGCCGGCGACCAGGTCCTGCTGGTGGCCGACCCCGCGCAGCCCGGCGGTTACCTCTACGCGGGCGACGGCGTGACCCCGTGACACGGACACGGTTGGAACGGTCCCGAGGGCGGAGGAGGGGCGATGCGCAGTCGTACGAGCGTCTTCGTGGGCAATCTGCTGTTCATCGGGGTCTGCCTTTCGGCGGCCCCGTTCTTCCTCCTCGTGGGGTACTCCGCCCGGAGCGAGTATCCCGGCTGGGACTGGCCGGCGATGCTGTTCGCCTTCGGGCTGGTCGGCACGGTCATGATCCCCGTCCTGGCGCTCACCACCACACGCCAGGAATTTCCCCGGATCGCGCGCAGGAACCGCGTGAACATGAAGGGGGTGAAGGACGTGAACCTCCGATACCCGGACGACACCTTTGTGATGTGGGCACCCCGGTCCGAACACCGCGCGGCACAGGCGCAGTTGGTACGTGCTGACGTACTGGAGGCGTCATTGACCCGCTACCACCCCGACGGCGAGTCGACCTTCACCACCCACTACGGCAACTACACCCCCGACGAGTTCACACCGCTGGTCCGGCTGAGGCTGCGGGTGCACGACGCCGAAGAGACCGACGGGATCGGGGAGTTCGAGGTGACGGGGGAGTGGCGGGTGCCGTCCCTGTGCCTCTCGGCGATCACGGCGGGACGCCTGGTCGTCCTTGTCGACGAGCCGGCCGCTCCAGGGGATCGGCGAACGGTCACTCCCGACTGGCCGCGCAGCGCTCTGCTCGCGGGCACGCGAACCTGCCGGGTGATCGACCTCGAAGGCCGAACGACCGATGTGACAAGGCGAGTTGGCCGCCAGCTCCAGCAGATGCGGATCTCACGGGAGGTCGGAGGCGTCGTGATGAACGGCGACACGATCGACCTCCGACGCCTGGACCCGCACACGGCCGCACGATATGCGGCCCTGGCCGAACAGGACCGCTCCTTCCCTGAGGAGCGGGCACCGGTGAGCGAGCCGGGCGAGGAAGCCCGCCGGTTCGCGGACCAACTCCCGGGCGAGAGGCCCGCGTTCGGCTCGGTCGGCCGACGGTGGTCGCGCCGCGGTGGGGTACTGGCGCGTGGCCGCTTCCTGGAGATGCGCGGCAGGACCACCTTCCAGGACCACGGTCCCGTCCTCGACACGGTCCTGCGCATCCAACCGGCGGACGGCACACCCCCGTTCGACGCCGCCCGACGACTGACGGTGCCGATGGACTACCTGACGGTCCTCCACCGCACCAAGGAGATCGTCCTCGTGGTCAGCCCGAGCGGTGTCTCGTACGACGTCGACTGGGCCCGCAGCAGCCTCCTCGCGGGTGTCACCGCGGCCACGGTCATCGCCCCGGACGGTGAGGAGATCCCGGTGACGGGACGCCCCGACCTCATCTGGGCGCTGATGAACCTGCTGGCGTCCCAGGGCATTTCGATCACGTCGCCGGTTCTGGACCTGCGTAAGCGGCGGCTGGGCGCGGTGGCCGGTATGGCGATGCGCGTGGTGGGCCGCTAGCGGAGACCACGGGAGCCGACGACGCGGAACGTGGGATGGTCGGCGGGGTCCGGGAGCTGGCGGAAGGTCTCGGCGACGGTGGGGAAGCGGCCGAACTGTTCGAGATAGGCGGCGATCAGCGGCGGACGCTCGTCGGCCCAGATGGGTGTCCACCGCGCGCTCATCGACCTCGTACGACGACGAGTCCTGGCCCACGAGTCGCCCGACCGGCTCGCCGCCGACGTCCGTGTGTACGGGGCGGAGGCCTTCGCTCTGCTCGCGCAGGGCGTCGCCAACTATGGTGTACAGCCGCCGAGTTGACCGTAGCGTCGGTCGATGCTACGGGCAGGACTCCCCGAACTTCACCGCCGAGAACTCCACCGGCTGCCCGGTCAGCTTCGTCCCGGCCGACGGCTTCTGTGAGCACACCTGCCAGTTCGACTCCACCAGGACGTAACGCCCCTTACCGGATGCGTCCTTGACCGTGATCGACGTACCGGAGTCGAGAGCGTCGCGAGCGGTGTTCGCCGACTTTCCCTTGAAGTCCGGCATCGTTCTGCCGGCCTGTGCGGGTGCGGACTGGTCCTTCGCCGGGCAGGTCTCGTCGAGCTTCGCCGCGCCGAAGTCGAGTTGGGTGTCCGTGGACGTGGACGTGCCTGCCTTCACGTTCTGGGAGCAGACCTTCCAGTCCCGGTCGAGGATCTGGTGGCGGTCCCGGCCGAGTGCGTCGTGGGACTTGAGACTGTAGAAGCCCTGCTTCTGGGCGGCGTCCTGCGCGGACTGAAGACCCATGCCGACGAATTCGGGAACGGTCTTGGTGGAGCCCCCGGTCTTGGCGTTGCCGCTCGCGTCGGTGGCCGTGGCGGTCGAACTTCCGTTTCCGCCAGTGGTGTTGGGGTTGCAGGCGGAGGCGAGGCCGCCGATGACGAGAACGCCTGCGGTGACTGTTCCGATGAGCCTCCAGTCGCGCTTCTTCCTCGGCGGTGGTCCGGCGGCCCATGACGGCTGACCTGGTGGCGTAAATACGGAGTTGGACACGGTACGCCCCTGATGTGTGGATGAAGGGCCACTGTGTCAGACACGGAGACCCGGCCGCACACTGAGTGACGAACCGTGACAGGTTTCGGGGCGGTGTTCAACGGCAGACCGGGCGGATGGACGCCGTACTCGACGTGCTGCGCGGATCCTTTACCGGGAAGTCAAGGCCAGCCGGATCGCGGCTCGTGGTGTCGTCGGCAACGCCGCCTGATTCCTGGCTACTTGAGGTGCTGTCCCAGGAAGTCGACGATGTGCCCCATCGTCTCCTGCGTGGACCAGGGCAGGGCGGCCGAGGTGTCGCCGGTGAAGGACAGGTCGCCGTGGCCGGCGCCGGTCAGTACGTAGCGGGTGCTGTCGATTCCCTTGGCGCGCAGCGCGGTGTGCAGGGTGAGGGTCTCGCTGGGGGAGACCAGGTTGTCGGCGCTGCCGTGG
Organism: Streptomyces prunicolor; assembly: GCF_045162825.1. NCBI lineage: Bacteria > Bacillati > Actinomycetota > Actinomycetes > Kitasatosporales > Streptomycetaceae > Streptomyces > Streptomyces prunicolor. Next base: position 10,352,557 of record NZ_CP108676.1, read on the forward strand.
AACAGGACGAAGGGTGCCGTCCTGGAGCTGATGTGCGTGCTGGGATCGGCGGCCGCGACCTCGCTGGTGCGGTCCGCGACCGACTTCTTGGTGCCGGGGCCGTAGACCCATTGGGCGGCGCTGTTGCCCGCCGCGTAGTTGGCCTTCTGTGCCGCCGTGTCGTAGTCGGCCGCCAGCTCGGACAGGTCGGCCGGGCCGAACTCGTCGACGACGCCCTGCACTTCACTGCTCTGGGTGAGGTTGTCACCGACGTCGAAGGACTTCTCCCCGTTGGTGGCGCCGGTCATCGCGGCCAGGTAACCGCCCGCGGACTGCCCCCACACGGCGACCTGGTCGGCGTCGATGGAGTACTTGTCGGCGTTGGCGCGGAGGTAGCGGATCGCGGACTTCACATCGGCGACGGCGTCCTTGTACGTGGCGCCGTCCTTGGTGGTGCGGTACTGGACGCCGGCCACGACATAGCCCTGGTCGGCCACGTAGGTGCGCTGACTCAGGTTGGCGGTGCGGTCCGCCATGACGAAGCCGCCGCCGGTCAGATAGATGACCAGTGGCTTCTTGCCCGACGTGGACGTGGGCACCTGGATGTCCAGCTTCAGGTCGCTCTTCCGGCCGTCGGTGGTCGGCGAGGAGTACGTGATGTCGTGCGTGGTGGTGATCCCCGAGGTGGCGCACCGGATCTGCGCACCGGTGGGGTCGATCACGGTGCTGGTGCTGGTGTCCGACTTCTTGATGGTCTTGGCCACGGCGATGCCGCCCGCGTTGCCCGACGGCATCGCGGTGGGTGCGCCGGTGGGTGTTCCGGCACCGGCGGCGGTCGTGCCCGTAGGACAGGCGGCCGTCTTGGCGCTGGGGCTGGATGAGCCGCCGGCCGAGCTGGTGCCGCCCGAGGAGCAGGCGACCAGGGCCAGCCCCGCGGTGAGGGTGACCGTGATGACGGCGCCGCCCCGCCGCCAACCTGTCCGCGCCTTCGTCTGGGGCGTTGCGTTCTCTCCGTGCATGTCCATGTCTTCTTCTCCCGCTGACGCGAAGCAGCAAACGGAGATTGAATCTCCGTTTCGTCCTGCCACCGTAACATCAAACGGAGAAGCTATCTCCGTTTAGGTTTCATGGGCAGCGCACCGGCACCGAAGCTGATCAAGGGGCGCCCAGCTCGCGCCGGTACGATGAGTCGGACGATTCGACGGCATCCGGAAGGCGTGACGACTGGCATGGCGGAGCCCGCTGGACCCGGTAGGCCGCCGCTGCGGCGCGACGCCGAGCTGAACCGCCGTCGTCTGATGGTCGCCGCCCGCGAGGTCTTCCGTGACCGGGGTCTCGCCGCGACCCTCGACAACGTCGCCCGGCACGCGGGGCTCGGTGTGGGGACGGCCTACCGGCACTTCGCCAACAAGGAAGAGCTGGTCGACGCGGTCTTCGAGGACATGATCGACCAGGTCGAGGCGTCCGCGCGGGAGGCCGCCGCCGATCCCGACCCGTGGCACGGGCTGGCGTCCAGCCTGGAGAAGGTGTGCGAACTCCAGGCGCACGACCGGGGGTTGCGCGAGGTCATGCTCGGCACCGGCAAGGCCGCCCAGCGACACGCCCTCGTCGCCCGGCGGATCAAGCCCCTGGTCGATCCGCTGATCGCGCGCGCCAAGGAGCAGGGGGCGCTGCGTCCCGATGTCGAGCAGCTGGATCTCCCGATGATCCAGCTGATGGTGTCCGCGGTCACCGACCGGACCGGCGAGCCCGACCTGTGGCGGCGCTACCTGCGACTGCTGCTGGACGGCATGCGCACCCAGCCGGACGGTACGGAGCCGCTGCCCCCGGGGTTCGAGTTCCGCGGCTTCGGGCCGGGCGCGTAGCGCAACACGCGCTTTTTCCAAGACGTCAGAAATCCGCAATAAATGTGAAGCGTTTCTTACGTCCCCCCGGTAACCGGTGATCTTCCCGTTTTCCGTAGGTAGGTTGTTCTTGCTCGGCGGCCCGTTTCTGTTGCCGCCGATTCCAGTGGAATCAAGAAGAGGAAGAATGGCATGCGGAAAATCGGGTTTGCCGGCGTGGCTCTCATTGCGGTTTCCTTCACGCTCACGGCGTGCGGCGGGTCCGACAGCGGCGACTCCACCCCGAAGGCGGCGGCATCCATGTCGGCCTCACAGCCGGCGATGAAGGCGGCGGACAAGGCGGGCATGTTCGCGGGGCTCAACGGCAAGAAGGTGTCCGGTACCGCGCAGGTCAGCGGATCGGGTGTCATGCTGTCGGGCTTCTCCTCCGACGAGGGCCCGGACCTGCATGTCTACCTCACGAACGGTACGGACGAAGCGGCTGTGTCGGCGGGCAAGCAGCTCGGAGCCGTCAAGTACGACCAGAAGTCACAGACGTTCTCGCTCAACGGCGTCGACACGTCCGCCTACAGCACCGTGGTCATCCACTGCGACAAGGCGAAGGCGGTATTCGGCGCCGCGAAACTGTCATGAGGACGCCCCTCTCGCGCCCGACTCTGATCGCGGCGGCCCTCGCCGGCGCGGTCAGAGTCACCCTCGGAGTGCTGTGGATCCATGAGGGGACGTTGAAATACCGGGCGCACTTCGGTGCGGCGGACATCCTGCTGGTGGCGAACAGCGCGAAGTCGAACAGCAGGGTTCCGGGATTCTTCAAAAGCTTCTCGGATTCCGTCCTCGCGGAATGGCCGCATTTCTTCGGCTTCGCGATGCCTCTTCTGGAGACATCCCTGGGTGTCGTCCTGGTCCTGGGCGTTTTCTCGCTGCCCGCGTCCCTGGCGTCCGTTTTCACCCTGCTGACGTACTGGAGCGCGGACCAGCTCATCACGGAGTATCCGATCATGGTGGCCCTCTCGACGGTCGTCATCGCCTGGCCGCTGCTGGCCTCGCGCTTCTCCGTGACGACCCTCGCGGAGAAGGCCGTGGGGCGAAAACGTCCGAACCTTGTGGTGTTCCAGGAGCCGTTCCGCCGCTGGCTCTGAGGTTCGTCCGACGGTCCGGGATCTCACATGCGGGATCTCAGTACGTCGACCTCGCAGCCCGGCGCGAACGGGTCGAAGCCGTGCTCGCTCAGCCAGCGGACGACCAGCAGGCTGCGCAGTGACCACCATGCGCGGATCACGTCGAGGTCGACGTCGGTGCCATAGCCGGCGACGACGTCGGCGAGGTGCTCCTCGTGTCCGAGCGTGAAGGTGGCGAGGTCGTACAGGGCATCACCCTGGCCCGCCTCGGACCAGTCGATGATGCCCGTGACCTCGTCGCCGTCGACGAAGACGTGCGCGATCTGCAGGTCGCCGTGGGTGAACGCCGGAGTCCATGGCCGGAGCGCGGCCTCGGCGATCTGGCGGTTGCGGGTGACGAGGTCGACGGGCAGGAGGCCGTTCGTCACGAGCAACTCGCACTCGTCGTCGAGTTCCGCCGCCAACTCCCGGAGGCCCCGGCCGCTCTGGCCGGGCCAGGGCGGCAATGGCGCGTCGTGCAGCTTCCGGATGGCGGCGCCCGCCGCGGTCCACGCCGCCGGTGACCCGGTCGACGGCCCGCCGAGGCGCCCGAGCGTCGTCCCCGGGAGTGCGGAGATCGCCAGCACGTGCGGTTTGCGCCACAGGACCTCCGGGGTCGGCACCGGCGCGCGGGACATCGCCTCGATCTCGACGTCGATGCGCGTCTGATCGGCGTCCACCTTCAAGAACATGTCGCCGACGCGCAGGGTCGCGCGCTCGGAATGGGCGACGACGACTTCGACCTCATCCATGGGCGACCAGTATTCCGGGGATGATCGCCGACGTCGCCGGGTTTGTCGCGCGCGACGAGGCGGCTGAGCGCGTCGCCGGCCGGTCAGCGCGTTGGCGTTCGAAGTCGCTGTCCCAGGCGGGGCAGGGCAGCGCTCAGGCCAGCCCGCCGTTGGCGTACAGCACCTGGCCGTTGATCCAGCGTGCCGGGCCCGCGAGGAACGCGACCGACTCGGCGATGTCGTCGGGGGTGCCCAGGCGCTCCAGCGGGGAGGCCATCGCGAGGTTCTGGACCGTGGCCTCGTCCTTGCCGTCGAGGAAGAGGGGCGTGGCGGTGGGGCCGGGGGCGACCGTGTTGACGGTGATGTCCTTGCCGCGCAGCTCGCGGGCCAGCACCAGGGTCATCGCCTCGACCGCGGCCTTGCTCGCCACGTAGCCGCCGTACGTCGGGAACTTGGTGCGGGTGACGGTGGTGGAGAAGTTGATGATCGCGCCGCCCGCGCGTACCCGGCGGGCCGCCTGCTGGGAGACGACGAATGTGCCGCGGATGTTGGTGCGGTGCATCCGGTCGAGGTCGTCGAGGTTCATGGTCGCGATGGGCGAAAGGGCCATGATCCCGGCGGTGTTGACGACTACGTCCAGCCCGCCGAACTCCGCCTCGACCGCGTCGAAGGCCGCCGCCATCTCGTGCTCGTCGGCCACATCCCCGCCGACCGGGATCGCCCGACCGCCGGCCGCGGTGATCGCGGCGACCGTCTCGTCGGCGCGGGACTTGTTGCCGGCGTAGTGCACGCCGACCGCGATGCCGTCCTGGGCGAGGCGTTCCGCGACCGCGCGGCCGATGCCGCCGGAGCCGCCGGTGATCAGGGCGACGCGGGTGGGGGTGTCAGTCATGGTGAGGGCCCTTCCGTGAGGTGGGGTGCTGCGGGGAGACGGGGATCTGCGTGAGCCACTGCCCGAGCAGGGCCGACTCCGCGGGGGTGAACGGTTCGGGGGTGAGATCGCCGAGGGACGAGAGCAGCGTGGTCGCGGCTGCGGCGCGGGTGTCGGCGGCCGTGGTGTCCGCCACGGGATCGAGCAGGATCGCCTGATGGATCGCGTCCCGGACCAGCCTCGACAGGCCGGAGTCCGGATACAGCGTGGGACGGGTGATCAGCGACAGGGACACCCCGGTGTTGGCCGACATGACCATGCGCGCCGCGATCTCCGGTGCGACACGGAGACGGCCCTGCTCGGCGAGCCGCTCAAGGTCCCCGCGGAGGATGCGCATCGCCTCCTCCGCCGCCGCGGGCACGGAACGCAGCGCCGGGGCGAACATCAGCTTATAGGCGTTGGGGTGCGCCAGTGCGAACGCGGTGTGGCTGTCCCAGCCGGCCCGGAGATCCCGCAGCGGGTCATCGGACTTCTCCGCGGCCCGCTTCGTCTCCAGGTACTGGTCCCACACGTGGTCGACCGTCGCCGCCAGGAGTCCTTCCTTGTCGCCGAACAGCCGGTACAGCACGGGCTGTTGGACCCCCGCCGCCTCGCACACCGCGCGCGTCGAGACGTCGCCGCTCGGCGACTGGGCGATCAGCTCGGCCGCCGCCTCGATTATCAGCGATCTCGTGTTCATGTAATCGACGATAACAGGGATCTGTATCACCGACAACAGTCTTCTGTTATCGGCGAAACCAAAGGGGCGCCCCCGCCGCATCGACCCGCGATACGACGGAGGCGCCCCTGGTCGCCGGACAGGCTCAGGACTGCACGGCGAGTTGGAAGGCCTGCGCGGTGGAGCCGTCGCAGGTCCGTTGGGTTAGCTGGACACTGTTCGTCGCCGCCGTGGCGGCCGTCAGGCACTTGCCGCTGTGCCGGGCGATGAAGTGGTAGCGCCCGCTCGTCTCCTTCACGGGCTGCCACTGCTGGTTCGTGCCGCCGGAGTAGGCCCACAGCTGCAACGGCGCGTTGTCCGCCGTCGAGCGGTCGACCACGTCGATGGCCTGCGCCGGGTTGCCCCGCGCGGTGATCTGCATGTACCCGCTGTCGGTGGAGCGGAACTGGTACTGCTGGGCCGTCGTGCCGTTGCAGGCGTACTGCTGGATCGCCGTCCCGTTGGCCGTCGCCGCCGAACGGGCGTCAACGCAGGTGCCGTTGCCGCCGTTCTGCACGGAGTACCAGGACGTCTCGGAGATCGGGGTGTCCGTCGGCGGCGTCGAAGTGTCGCCCCCGCCGAGCCACTTGAGCCCGTTCAGCAGGAACTGGTTCTGGGTGGCGCTCGCGAACGTCGACGACAGGCGCGTGTTGGTCGTGTAGTTCATCGCGTTGTGGCCGAAGTTCGCGTACAGCATCTTGTACTTCGTGTTGGTCCACAGGATCGGGTAATACCCGCTGTACCAGGACTGGTTGGGATCCGTGCCGACCGGGAAGCTGCTCGGGTCGATCGACGCCAGGATCTTGATGTCCGGGTTCTGCCGCAGATCGTTGGACCAGCTGTACCACTCGCTGACCGACGAGGTGAACGTGGCCGGCAGGGCGGCGGTGGGCGGGATCGAGTGGTCCTCCACTTTCAGGGTCACCGCGGTCGGACCCCAGGTGTTGGACACGAAGTTCCCCGAACCGAGGAACGTGTTGTGGTACCAGGACCAGCTTGCCGCGTCCGTCGTGAAGGCGGAGACATGGAAGCCCATGAAGCCGCCGCCACCCCTCATGTACGCCTCGAAACCGGTGCGTTGGGCGGACGTCTGCGGCAAGTCATCGAGGAACAGGACGACTTGGTAGGCGTTGACCCCGCCGTTGGCGAGCAGGTCCCAGTTGGTGCTGGCCGTGTAGGTGTAGCCGTTCGCCGCGGCCTGCTGCGGGAACCAGACGTTGGCCTCCTTGTCGAAGTCGATGTGGGCCGCGTCGTACGTGCCGCTGTAGAGCGCGAGAATCTTGAACGGGGTTGCCGCCGTGCTCGCCTGGGCGGCCGGCGGTACGGCCGCGAGGCCCAGCAGAGTCGCCAGCAGGAGGATGACCCGCAGGAGCGCACGAGTGGGACTGGATCTGACGGTGTTCATCTTCTGATCGATCCTTTCCGTGCGGTCTACGGGTAGTTGGTCAAGTAGGCGACATTGGTGCTGGAGTTGGAGGGTCCGCCGGTGCTGTTGATGATGTGGCTGATCGTGCCGACCCCGCCCAGCGAGACGGTCACCATGTCGTGGAACTTGACCCCGGACACGCTCGGCACCTCGAAGGCGCGATCGGCGACCACGCTGGAGTTGGAGCTGAAGTAGCAGTAGCTGCCAAGTCCCCATGCCTCATGGGTGGTTACGTTGGCGGCGACCTTGTAGGCGGGGTAGCCCTTCCCGGTGCCGTTCATCCAGGAGGCCTGGTTCGGCGGGTCGTAGGGCATCTCGTTCTGGAAGAAGTACGTTCTGCCGCCGTTGCCGTTCCAGACGACCTGGGTCTTCTGGAAGTGCTCGACGAACAGGCCGTACGCCGTGACGTTGGCGGCGTTGACGATCAGTCCGGTGTCCGCCGTGTTGGTGGTCCAGCCGACCGTGCCGCTGTTTCCGTGGTCGGCCCGCCAGATCCAGGTGTGGTCGATGATCGTGTTGGCGCTGTTGATGACAACGGAGTTGGTGGCCTTGCCGACCGTGGCGCCGCCGATGCGGACGAAGACATCGGACAACTGGGTCGGGTCGGACGCGTGCGAGGCGGTCGAACCGGACGGGCCGATCTGGACCAGCGTCGCGGAGTTGGTGGTGCCCGCGTCGATCAGCAGGCCCGCCAGTTCGATGCCGTCCACGTCGGCGGTGGAGATCGCGGTGATCCCGCCGTCCGGCACGAAGGTGGCCAGGCCCATGCCCAGCACGACCGTGTCGGGGCGCGTGATGTTGAGCGTCTGGTTGAGGTGGTAGACGCCCGGGGTGACCAGGAGATTCTTGCCGGCCGCGAGGGCGGTGTTCATGTCGGCCGCGGTGGCGCCGGGCTTGACGATGTAGAACTGGTCGATCGGCAGGGACTTGCCCGCCGGGGTCTTCCCGCTCCACGTCGTGCCGACGGCGTTGGACTGGAGTCCGGGCACGAACACCTGGTAGGTGCCCGAGCTGTCGACGTACAGGAAGGGCTTCTCGCGGATCGTCGGGGAGCTGGCGACGTTGGTGTACGTCGGGAAGGACTGGGCGGGTGCGCCCTGGTCGCCGACGAAGACCATGTTCCAGTTGGAGCCGGACCAACTGCCCATCGTGGAGTTCCTGGTGAGGAACTGCTGCTGCGAGCCGGACTGGATTTGGCCGTCGACCTTGGTGTCGGAGATGAAGCCGCCGCTGGACCAACCACCGTCGTCCAGCGCCAAGTTGCCGCGCACATGCATGCGCCGGTACGGGGCGGCCTGCGAGACGGCCCAACGGTCGGTGCCGCCAGTGGGGTTGACCGACAGGTTCTCGGCGTCGCGCCAGAAGTTCTGCGTCGCGTTGCCCTGGAACCAGTCGGCCTCCGCGTGCACCGCGCCGTTGATCGTCACGTCGTCCGGCGAGAGGCCGAGACCGGCGACCTGCGTGTAGAAACCCACGTTGGCGTTGGCGCTGTACGTGCCCGGCTTGAACAGCAGGGCCTGGCGGGCCGAGCCGAACTGGTTGGTCTGCTGCTGGGTGAAGACCGAGTCCAGCTTGGACTGGATGCTGGACGCCGACATCGACGGGTCGAACACCGTCACGTTGGGGCCGAAGTCCGGGGTGCCCGGCGGGTTCGTCGAGCCGCCGCCGAGCGTGAAGGACTGTGCGGCCGTGCCGTTGCACGTGTACTGCGCGAGCTGCACGCTGTCCGCGGTGGATGCGCTCGGGACGTCCAGGCACTTGCCGCTGTTGCGGTTGACGAAGTGGTAGGCGCCGTCGGCCTCGACGACCGGCAGCCACTGCTGGTTGTTGCCGCCGGAGTAGGTCCACGTCTGGATGAGCGCGGAGTCGGCGGTCGAGACGCCGGTGACGTCCCAGGCCTCGGCCGCGTTCAGGTTGCTGTTCACCCGGTAGTAGCCGCCGTCGGTGGCGACCAACTGCCAGTTCTGCGCGGTGCTTCCGTTGCACGTGTACTGCTGGACGGCGGTGCCGTCGGCACTCGCGGCCGAGCGGGCGTCGACGCACTTGCCGCTGCCTTTGTTGACCACCGTGGTGTACCCGGTGGGGATCGCGGCGGCGGCCGTGCTCGCCGCGCTCGCCGAGGCCTGCGTGGCGAACTCGATTCCGGTCACGGTGGTCGCCACGAGAGCGACCGCCGTGAGCGCTCTCGGTATGGGGTGGCGGCCGGTCAGTCTTTTCCGTCTGAGCACGGATTCTCCTGTGGTGATGGGGGGTTGGGGAGAAAAAGTCGGAGGGGGCGGCGGTCAGCCGGTGTACTGGGCGAAGATGCTGGTGAACTGCCAGTTGCTCTGGCTCACGCCCGAGCACGTGTCGTCGTTCGGGTAGGCGCCCGGGCAGGGACGGTCACGGTTGGCCGACCAGAACGTCAGCCGCGCGAGGTGGTGCGCCTGCGCGTAGCCGAGGATGGTCTGGAAGTCGGCGGTGGTGACGGTCTCACTGTTGTCGGTGATGCCGTTCATGGAGGAGATGCCCATGTCCCGGTAGGCCGCGTCGTCGCTGTAGCCGTACGCGTTCTTCAGCGCGGTCTTGAGACCCTCGGCCGCCCGCTGGGTGAGCGTGCCCATGTTCTGTCCGGCGCCGCCGAAGTCGAACGGCATGATCGTCCAGGCGTCCACGGTCAGCCCGGAGGACGCGGCCCGGTTGATCAGGCTCGTGTCGGGACCGCTCTGCCCGGTGCCGATGGTGACGTACACCTTGATGCCCGGGTTGTTGGCCTTGACGGTCTTGAGCGCGTCCACGGTCCGCTGCTGCACGGTCCCGTTGCTGTACGCGTCGGCCTCGATGTCGATGTCGATGGCCTTGAGCGAGTAGGCGCTGATGACCTTCTGGTAGGCGGCCGCCAGTTCGCTCGCGCTGGAGCAGGAGCTCTCCAGTTTGTTGCCGCTGTAGCCGCCGAAGGACGGGACGACGTCACCGCCGTTGGCCCGCACCGTGTTGATGGTCGACTGGTCGACCCCGCCGGTCAGCGCCCGGCCGCCGTCCCACTGCGGGTTGCAGTAGCCGTTGCTGAGGACGAAGGCCAGCGTGAACCACTTCACGCCGGTCGCGTTCATGACAGTCGTAGGGCTGGGCGGGTTTCCCCAGCCGTTGTACAGGTACGGGGCCACGGCCATCGGGGCGGTCGTGGGCGGGGTCGTGCCCCCGGACGCGGGTGCGGTCCACTTCTGGTTGGCGGCGCCGGAGCAGGTCCAGATCTGGGTGCGGGTGCCGTTGGCCGTGGAACTGCCGGTGACGTCAAGGCACTTGTTGGCGGCCGGGTTCACGATGTCGCGCGCTGCGCTGACCGTCCACTGCTGGTTGGCGCTGCCGCCGCACGTCCACAGCTGGAGCTGGGCGCCGTTGGCCGTCGAATTGCCGGTGATGTCAAGGCACTTGCCGAGGGCTCTGATGGTTCCGTCGGAGCCGACCGTCCACTGCTGGGCGGCGGTGCCGTTGCAGTCGTAGATCTGTACGGCCGTGCCGTCGGCGGAACTCGCGCCGGCGACGTCGAGACACTTGCCGCCGAGGCCGGTGATGGTCCCGGTCGCGGCCGAGGCGGAGGGGGCTGCGAGGGTGCCGACGGCCGTGAGGCCGAGGGAGAGGGCGAGGGCGCAGCGCAGGGCGAGGCGTTGCATGACGAGGGGCCTTTCGTCCTGGGGTGGGGGGTGGACGCCGCCGGCTGGAGGGCGGTGAGAGGTGAACACGCGTGTTCACATATGTGAGCGGGGAATGCATTCATGGGAGGTCTGTTGGCTGGTGAACCTAAAGGTCTGCACCAAAGCCGTCAAGAGGTGCGACCGGAGAAGTCCCGCACGTCATGGCTGAGTTGAGAAGTTGTAGGCGAAGGAAAAGAAATCACCAGGACCATTGAGTGGCCGGTTCTCACAGGTCACACTGTGCGGGATTCGTGATGATCGTCGGGGCGGCGTGTCGGAGGAACCATGAGCACAGCGGGGACCGCGGAGGTCGATGTCCGGCACGTACTCAGTGACAAGGTCACGGGCGGAATCCTCAAACCGAAGACGCGCACGATCACCTGGACCTCCGCCCACTACACCGTCAAGCGGCCCCCGTCGGGCAAGCACACCGTGGAGCTGACCTGCACCGAGTGCTCGGCATCCCTGCTGGCGGAGGTCCGCGACCAGGCCACCACCCGCACGCTCGCGGCCGTCATGCGTGTCATCGGGATCGTGTGCGCGGTCGTGTTCTTCGCCGCCCTCGCCTACGCGATCCACGAAGGCGGCAAGACCCTTCCCGAGGGTCAGTCGCTCCCGGCCCTGTTCCCGATCAGCGTCGTCGCCGTCTTCGTCACCTTCGTCGCCGGGCCCACGTTCTACGTGAACGGCCGCAACTACAACGGCGTCAGCATGCTGGACGCCCCCAAGCCGCGCCGCAGGCACCAGATCAGGCCCGTGCGGGCGGGACGGTCGCGCGTACGAACTCGCCGATGAGCCGGGCGAGTTCGGCGAGCCGGTCCAGCGGGAGCGGCGTGCAGCCGTCGGCCACCTCCACCGGCCGTCCCTGCGGCGGGAGTTCGGCCGGTCGGCGTCGCGTTACTCGTGGACCCGGGCGTTCGCCGCGGGACGCGCGCCACCGCTGTCCGCGCCCAGACCCGCGAGGAGGCGGAGCCCGTCCTCGGCGGGGCTGCCGGGGGTCGCGGAGAGCACCAGCAGCTCCATGCTCGGTTCGTCCGGCAGCGCGAAGTTCTCCTGGTGCAGTTCCAGCAGTCCGACCAGCGGGTGCAGGTACGCCTTGCGTCCGTGGGTGCGGGCGCGGACGTCCGCGCGGGCCCAGAGACGACGGAAGCGCTCGCTGCCCATCGCCAACTCGCCGATGAGCGAGGCCAGTCGGGGGTCCTGGGGGTACTTGCCGGCGGCCAGGCGCAGATGTCCGACCACGTCGAGGGTGCACTTCTCCCAGTCCGCGTAAAGACCGCGCTCGGCCTCCTCGAGGAAGATGTGCCGGGCGGTGTTCAGGCCCGCCATCGGCCGGCTGTGGAGCAGCCCGGCGAGCCGGTTCCCGGCGAGCACGTCCAGGCGATGGTCCATGATCAGCGCGGGTGCGTCGGCGACCAGGTCGAGGACGCGCAGCAGTTCCGGCCGGACCCTCCCCCAGCCTCCGGCCGGGGGGACCCCCATGCCCGGCGCCTTCGCGCGGCGGCGGCGCTGCCGGGCGAGCCGGTGGAGGTGCTCGCGTTCGGTCTCGTCGAGCCCGAGCACACGGGCGAGCGCGTCGAGGATCTGCTCGGAGGGCTGGGTCGCGCGGCCCTGCTCCAGGCGTACGTAGTAGTCGACGCTGACTCCGGACAGGTGCGCGACCTCTTCGCGGCGCAGCCCTTCGACCCGGCGGCGGCTGTCGGCGGAGACGCCGACGGACGCGGGGTCGACCCGGGAACGCCGGGTCCGCAGGAAGCCCGCAAGATCGTCCATGTCCCCAGTATCGCCTCGGTGGTTGACCGTGAAGGTGGTCCTGCCGATACCAGGAAGTCCCGTCCGATGGACGAGGCGCCCCTGAATGCCGCACGCCACGGCGCCCAGTATCGGAGGCACCCGATCCGAAGGAGCCGGAGTCCCCATGAAGACGCTGATCGTCTACGCCCACCCGGAACCGAAGTCGCTCAACAACTCGCTGAAGGACCTCGCGGTGTCCACCTTGGAAACCGCGGGGCACGAGGTCCGGGTGAGCGATCTGTACGCGATGAACTGGAAGGCGGTCGTGGACGCGGCGGACTACGGCCCCGAGGCCTCACATCCGCTGAAGGTCGCCCTGAACTCGGGCCGGGCCTTCGACGCCGGCACGCTCACCCCCGACGTCCGCGCCGAGCAGGAGAAGCTGCTGTGGGCCGACACGATCATCTTCCAGTTCCCGCTGTGGTGGTACACGATGCCCGCGATCCTCAAAGGCTGGGTGGACCGGGTGTTCACCTTCCACTTCGCGTACGGCGTCGGCGAGCACAGCGACACCAAGTACGGCGAGCGCTTCGGCGAAGGCACCCTCGCGGGCAGGAAGGCTCTGCTGTCGGTGACCGCCGGCGGTCCGGAGTCGCACTACGCCGCTCGCGGGATCAACGGCCCCATCGACGATCTGCTGTTCCCGATCCACCACGGCGTCCTCTACTACCCGGGCATCGCGGTGCTGCCGCCGTTCGTGCTGTACGGCACCGACCGGATGACCGCCGAGGACTATCCGGACGTCGCCAAGGCCTGGGAGCAGCGCCTGCTCACCCTGGAGTCGACCGAGCCGATCGCGTTCCGCCGACAGAACTTCGGCGACTACGAGATCCCCTCGCTGCACCTGAAGGAGGGACTGGAACCCGCGGGCCGCACGGGTTTCGGGTTGCACGTGCGCGGCTGACCGCGGTCCCGGCCGGTTCGGTCCTGGTCATGAACGCCTCCCGTGGGTGTCTGCACTCAAGAGGGCGGCAAAGGACCGAAGTGTGACACCCGCACGGAAGTCGGCGGTGAGTGGGACAATCGGCGGCGTGGATCAGGGGATCCTGGAGCGTGAGCCCGAACTGGCGCGACTGGCTTCGGCCGTACGTGAGGCGGCGGACGGGGCCGGTTCCGTGGCGCTCGTCTTCGGCGAGGCGGGCATCGGCAAGTCGAGCCTGGTGAAGGCCATGCCGGACCGGCTGCCGCACGGCGCACGCATCCTCCTGGGCCAGTGCGACGACCTCGCCACCCGCCGCCCGCTCGGCCCGTTCCGCGACCTCGTCGGCAGCGTCGGCACCGAACTCGCCCGGGCCGTCACGGAGGGCGGCGACCGCCACCGCGTGTACGAGGCCCTGCAAGGTGAGTTGGCCGGTGTACCGCATCCGGCGGTGCTTGTCGTGGAGGACGTCCACTGGGCCGACGAGGCCTCGCTGGACGCCCTGCGCTTCCTGGTCCGGCGGATGGATCGGCTGCCCGCCGTACTCGTCCTGACCTACCGCGACGACGAGTTGAGCCGCGAGCATCCGCTGCGCGACCTCCTCGGCCAGGTGTCCCGCACGGACCGCGTGCACCGGCTGCCGCTGGCCCGCCTCTCCAAGTCGGCGGTACGCGCGCTCAGTTCGGCCAGCCGCCTCGACCCGGCGCAGGTCTACGAGGTGACATCGGGCAACCCCTTCTTCGTCACCGAGGTCCTCGCGGCCGGCGGCACCGGGGGAGTGCCCCCGACGGTCGTCGACGCGGTGCTCGCCAGGCTGCGCGGACTCGACGGCCGTACCGTCGACGCGCTGGAGCAACTCGCCGTCGTGCCCTCGGCCGTCGAACGGCCCCTCGTCGACGCGCTGTTGACGGGCGGCGTCGCCGTACTGGCCGCTGCCGAACAGCGCGGGCTCCTCGTGGTGACCCCCGAACGGGTCGCGTTCCGGCACGAGTTGATCCGCCGCGCTGTCGCCGACTCCCTGCCCGCGGCCCGGCGCATCGACCTCAACCGCGATGTGCTCACCGCGCTCATGCTCCGGCCCGGCTCCGACCCGGCCCGCGTCGTCCACCACGCCGCGCAGGCCGGTGACCAGGACGCCATCGCCCGCTACGGCCCCCGCGCGGCCCGGGACGCCACCGAGGCCGGCGCCCACCGCGAGGCCGCCGCCCAGCTACGGCTCGTGCTGCGGCAACGGCACCGCTACACCCCCGCCGAACTCGCCGACCTGCTCGAACGCTACGCGGTGGAGTGCTACACCGTCGCCGACTCCGTCGAGGCAGTCGCCGCCCAGCGGGACGCCGTAGCATTGCGCCGCTCCCTGGGCGACACCCTCACGCTCGGCGCCGATCTGCGCTGGCTGTCCCGCATCCACTGGTGGGCGGGCCACGCGGAGGAGGCCCAGGACGCGGCCCGGGAGGCCATCGCCGTCCTCGAACACGCCGGAGACGACCGGCTGTTGGCCCTCGCGCTCAGCAACACCGCCCAACTGCGCATGCTCTCCGACCGGTACACCGAGGCCATCGCGCACGGCGAGCGCGCCATCGCCCTGGCCCGCCGCGCGGACGACCCCGCGATCCTCGCCCACGCCCTCAACAACGTGGGCACCGCCCGCTGGCGCAGCGGGGATCCGGACGGGCGACGGCAGGTCGAGGAGAGCCTCGCGGTGGCGCTGGCCGCGGGCGAGGTCGAACACGCCTGCCGGTCCTACGCCAACATCATCTGGTCCCTCCTCGACGACCTCCGTTACGCCGAGGCCGACCGCTTCCTGCCCCCGGCCCTGGAACTCGCCGACCGCGCAGAGCACTTGGGGTTCCTCAACTACCTCCACGTCGAGCAGGCCATGCGCAGGCTCGCGGCGGCGGACTGGGACGACGCCGAGCGAGAGGCCGAGTACGGGATGCGCGACTTCGTACCGGCCCGCTGCCCGGCGCTGACCGTCCTGGCCCGGGTGCGCGTCCGGTGCGGCAGGCCGGGCGCCGGCGAACTCCTCACCCAGGCCCAGGAGATCGCCGTACGGGCCGGGGAGTTGCAGCGCATGGGCCCGGTGGCGGCGGCACGGGCGGAGGCGGCCTGGCTGCGGGGCGACCATGCGGCAGTGATCGAGGCGGCGGAGCCGGCCCATGCGCAGGCGGCCCACCTCGACCACGGGCCGTACCGGGCCGAACTCGGCTACTGGCTCAGGAAAGTCGGGCACCCCGTGGCCGCCGACGACAGCGACCACCCGTACGCGTTGCAGGGCGCCGGGGAGTGGAAGCGGGCCGCGGATCTGTGGCAACAGGCAGGCTGCCCCTACGAACACGCCGCCGCGCTCGCCGAGAGCCCCGACCCGGCCGACAGACTCACCGCGCTCGCCGAACTCGACGCGCTCGGCGCCGAACCCCTCGCCCGCCTCGTCCGCACCGAACTGCGCGCCCTCGGCGTCCGCCACATCCCGCGCGGCCCGCACGCCGCGACCCGGGGCAACCCGGGCGGCCTCACGGAACGCCAACTCCAGGTCGTACGCCTGCTGGTGGACGGCCTGACGAACCCGGAGATCGCCGACCGGCTCGTCGTGTCCGTCCGTACCGTCGACAACCACGTGCGGGCCGTACTGGAGAAGCTCGACGCACCCACCAGAGGGCAGGCCGCCGTCCGTGCCACGGAACTCGGGCTGCTGCCGTCCGGCGAAACGTAGGTACCCGACGGCGCCGAGCTGGGTGACGCGCACGGATGACCGCACAGTTCCGGGCGACATAGAACGAGCAGGTCATGCAGAGCACCACGAAACGGGGGACCGCATGTCCAGCACGCCCGCACAGACCGCTCGCCGTGAACTGACCGACTTCACGGGGGAGTTGATCGGCCCGGACGACGCCGCCTACCCGGAGGCCCGCGCCGTCTACAACGCGATGATCGACAAAAGGCCTGCCCTGATTGCCCGTTGCGCCGACGCGGACGCCGTGGCCCGTGTGATCGGATTCGCCCGCGCCCACGAACTGCCCCTCGCGATACGCGGCGGCGGCCACCACGGAGCCGGACTCGGCACCGTCGACGGGGGAGTGGTCGCCGACCTGTCACCGCTGAAGGACATCCACGTGGACCCCGAGGCCCGCACGGTCCGGGTCGGTGGCGGCTGTGTCTGGGGCGAGGTGGACCGCGCCACCAACGCACACGGCCTCGCCACCCCCAGCGGCATCATCTCCACCACCGGCGTCGGCGGCATCGCCACCGGCGGCGGGCTCGGCCACCTCACCCGCAAATGCGGGCTGACCATCGACAACCTGCTGGAGGCCGACCTCGTACTGGCCGACGGCAGCCGGGTGCGGGCGAGTTCGGACGAGAACACCGACCTGTTCTGGGCGGTCCGTGGCGGTGGCGGCAACTTCGGCGTCGTCACCTCGTTCCTGTTCCGGCTGCACGAGGTGAGCACGGTCGTCGCGGGCCCGACCTTCTGGCCGGTCGAGATCAGCGCCGAAGTCCTCACCGCCTACCGTGACTTCCTCCCGAACGCGCCCCGCGAGCTGAACGCCTTCTTCCTCTACGGCAGCGTCCCGCCCGCCCCGCCGTTCCCCGACGAGCTCCAACTGCGCAAGACGGCCGGCGTCGTGTGGTGCTACACCGGCGGCGACACCGAGGCCGCCGCACGCGAGATGGCCCCCCTGCTCGACGCACTGCCCGCACCCCTCCTGCACGCGGCCGGACCGATGCAACACCCGGACATGCAGGGCATGTTCGACGGCCTTTACCCGCCCGGCGACCAGTGGTACTGGCGCGCCGACTTCGTCAACGACATCCCCGACGACGCCGTCGAACTCCACGCCAAGTTCGGCGCCGAGGTGCCCACCCCGCAGTCCACGATGCACCTCTACCCGATCGACGGCGCCGCCCACGACGTCGGCAACGACGAGACCCCGTGGGCATATCGCGACGCGCGCTGGGCGTCCGTCTTCGCCGGTGTCGACCGGGACCCCGCCAACGCCGGCCTCATCAAGAGGTGGGCCACCGACTACCAGGAGGCCCTGCACCCGTACTCGGCGGGCGGCGCCTACGTGAACATGATGATGGACGAGGGACAGGAACGTGTCCGGGCCAGCTACCGGGGCAACTACCAGCGCCTGGCCCGCATCAAGGCCGACCGCGACCCGGACAACGTCTTCCGCCTCAACCAGAACATCCACCCGGCCCCGAAACCGCGCTACGAGACCCGCCCGTAGGACCAGCTCCGGGGCCGGGCCGGCATCACGCGTTCGGGTCGAACGAGATGCCGGACGGCTCCGCGATGGACAGCGCGTAGTTGAAGTCGCTGTCCCTGATCTTCAGCGTGGCCGAGCCGAAGTCGGCGCCCAGGAGCTTGTCCTTGAGACCGGCCGGGTAGCCGTTCCAGCCCACCAGACGCGGGTAGAACCAGTTGCCGGTGGCGTTCTCCGCGGGCTCGTCGTTCGTGTTGGCGAAGCGGAAGTCGTGCGAGCCGATGCCGTCCTTGTGGTAGACGATCTTGGGGTGTGTGCCGTCGAAGCGCACCCCCGAGGCCGCCGACACCTGGTACGCGGAGTGCTGCGACACCGACACGTACTGGGCCGTGTTGTCCTTGATCCACACCACGACGTGCTCCCAGTCGTGGGTGTGACCGATGGCCGCCGGGCCCAGGGTGACCTGGTCCTTCTCGAAGTAACTGGCGTACATCACCGCGCACCAGTCGTTGTTGCACTTGGTCCGGGAGTACGTGTTGGAGTTGTTCAGCTGGGCGAGGTCGTGGCAGTGCCCGTTGACGTCGCCGCCGAGCTTCAGCCCGGGGTTGAGGGTGCCGTCGGTGCCGATCGCGGCCGTGGCATAGCAGCCGTCGCCGTCGTAGTCGTAGGCCGGGGAGAAGGTCTGCTCCAGGCCGTCCGCGTTCTGCGGGAGCGCCGTCAGCACGGAGGCCTGGGCGGCCGTCGCCTGACCGACCACGAGAGCCAGCGCACCGAGGACGGTGACGACGGCGGAGCGGCGAAGGCGCCGGGTGCGAGGCTTCGCGGCTCTTGCGGGGTTTGTGGTGGGGGGTGTCGAATGAGGCACGCCAACTCCAGGTTCTTGGCTGTGGGGGCGCTACTGGCTGCGCCAGGTCCAGACCTTCGCAGGCCGGTGTGTGCACGTCAACACCCTTGCGGTGTACGGGCTTTGGCAGCTCGCTGAACTTTCCCGCCTGTGCTTTTCCTGTGTTCCCGCGGCTCTCGGCGCGACCATGGCTCTCGGCGAACAAGTGCGCTAATTTGAGGTCCAGGGCACAGGTGAATGGGCACCCACGGCGAGTGCGGGAGGTTCTGGTTGACCCCGGCGCAACTACGGGCCTTCGCGGCGACCGTACGCCTTGGTTCCGTGAAGGCCGCCGCGGCCGATCTCGCCGTCACCGAGTCCGCCGTCTCCATCCACATCGCGCATCTGCGCAGGGAACTCGGCGACAAGCTCTTCGCCCGCACGGCCAACGGGCTCGCGTTCACCCCCGGCGGGCTGCGGCTGGCCAGCCGCGCCGCGGAGATGCTGGGGCTGCAGGATCGGACGATCCTCGAAGTGAAACAGGCCGGCTCCGGCCGACGGCTGCTGCGCGTCGCCGCGTCGAGCCTGTTCGCCGAACATGCCGCCCCCGGACTGATCGAGCTGTTCGCGGGGCGCGCCGACGACCTCGACGTCGAACTGAGCGTGCACGGCCCGCAGGAGTTCGCCTCCCTGCTGCTGACCCGCGCCGTGGACGTGGCCATCGGGCCCCGCCCCGCCACCCTCGACGACTCCACGACCTGCACGCACTTTCTCAACTACCAGGTGATCGCCGTCGTGGGACCGGACCATCCGCTCGCGGCCGCGGCGAGTGCCGGTGCGACCGAACTGCGCGGGCAGACCTGGTTGTTGGGTCCCTCGGCGGTCGGGCGGACGGGGATGGTGCCGTCGGTGCTGCGGCGGCTGGGCATTCCCGAACACAACCAGCGGATCTTCCAGAGTCATGCCGCGTCCGTCGATGAGGCCAAGCGGGGCAAAGGAGTCGCTCTCGCGGTCGCCTTCGCCGTGACGAAGGATCTTGCCGAGGGTGACCTTCGTCAGCTTGCCGGTCCTCAACTTCCCGCGCGCGGCTCCTGGAACCTGCTCGCTCTGCCCGACCGTGAAGCGCCGGCCGCTGCCGCGGAGTTGCGGCGCTTTGTCACCACGCCGCGGGCCACGCAGGCGATGCTTCGTGGTGCGGGGGTTACGGCAGGGCGGTTCCGGCCGGCGATTCATGTGACCTTGTGGAGTTGAGGGTTCCGCTGGGGGCGTAGTCGTTTTTCTGCGGGCCGGTGGGGGCTGGTCGCGCAGTTCCCCGCGCCCCTTTAGGGCGCCTTACCGCAACGGAATTTGAAGTCCCCGTCGCCTTCCGAGCCGCGCCACCTCCCCCGGCACCCGTAGCAGCGCGCCGAAGCTGTCCGCCGGCAGTAGTAGGTCGACGTACGGCAGGGCCGCCGCCATCGTCGTCGTGCGGGGGGCGAAACCGGGGGCGGCGGCACGGGGGTTGAGCCAGATCACCGTGTGGGCGCGGCGGCGTAGTCGGGCCATGGCGGTGGCGAGCCGGTCGGGTGGGTCGCCGTCCCAGCCGTCCGAGGCGATCAGTACGACCGCGCCGCGCAGGGTGCCGCCGTGGTGTGAGGCCAGGAGTGTGCTCAGGCAGTGGGCGATGCGGGTGCCGCCGAACCGGTCGGCAACCCGTTCCGTCGCCTCGTCGTAGGCATCCTGGGCCGAGTGGTGCGCCAGGACTGTGGTGAGCCGGGTCAAGGACGTGGCGAACGCGAAGACCTCGGCGTGTGTCGTCAGCGTGAGGGCCCGCATCAGATGCAGACAGGCCATCGCCTGCGCCTGCATCGACCGGCTCACGTCGCACAGCACGACGACCCGGCGCGGCCGGTCCACCGGACCGGCCTTGACCAGCCGGACCGGTTCCCAACCGGTCCGCCGGGCCCGGGCCATGGTCTCCCGGATCGCCACCCGGTGGCCGCTCGCGCGCACGGCGTAGCGCCGGGTGCGGCGCACGGGCCACTCCCGCAGCCGTGCCTCCAGCAGGTGGCCGAGCAACTCGGCCTGTCCCGCGTCCAGTTCACCGAACGGCGTGTCGACCGCGGCCGCCAGCTCGCTGGGCAGGCGCTCCGGCATCGTCAGGGCGCGGTCCGTACGGTGTTCGGCGCCGTCGACGGCGGGCGGCAGGGTGACCCACGGCAGCCCGGAACCGCCGACGGGGTCACCGGCGCGAGAATCGGCGCCCGCAGAGTCCTGGCCGTCGGCCCCCGCACTGTGCCCGTTGCGGCGCGCGTTCGGGTCGAGGGCGAGTACGGACTGACCGAAGACCGCGTCGAAGACCCGGTCGAAGAGGGCGAGTTCGGGATGGTCGCGTACGAGGGTGACGCGGGCCGTCCAGTACAGGGAGGTTCGCGTCCTGGGCGGGGCGGCCGCGAGCGCGTTCACGAAGTCCCGGGTGGCGGTCAGACCCACCGGTACGCCGTGCTCTCTGAGCCGCGCGGCCAGCGCGGTGGCGAACGCGGCCCGGTCGACGGCCGGCAGCAGCGGACCGCTCGGTGTCATCGGACCAGGAGATAGATCACCACGGCGATGACGACGGCCGCACCGACGGCGGGGAGCAGTCGCTTGTACACCGACGCGCCGGCCACTTGCATCAGGTCCAACGGCACGTTCGGCGCCGGCTGCGACACGGGTATCACCGGGACTGCCGCAGGGACTTCCTCCGGTTCCGCCTCCGGTTCGGCCTCGGGTTCCTGCGTTGCCAGCAACTGCGTCTCCACGTTCGCCACGAACTGCGCGAACAGCTTCTCCGAGATCTCCTTGATCATGCCGCTGCCGAACTGGGCCAGCCTGCCGCTGATGTTGAGGTCCGTCACGACCGTCACGACCGTGCCCGCGCCCTCGCCGCGCAGCCGCGCGTCGACCGTCGCCGACGCGTTGCCGCCGCCGCGCATGTCCTTGCCGGCCGCGCTGATCACGGCGTGGTGGGCGCTCTCGTCCCGTTCCAGAAAGCGTGCCGTACCCGCGAACTGGCTGACCATCGGCCCGACTTTGACCCTGACCTTGCCCCGGTGGATGTCGCCGTCCACGCCGGTGAGTTCGGCACCGGGCATGCACGGGGCGAGGGCCTCCAGATCAGTGAGCGCCTGCCACGCCCGCTCGACCGGCACACCGACGCTGAACTCGTTCTCGATCTTCATGGTGTCCTCGCTTCTTCGGGGTAGCCGAGTGCGTCGAGGGCGCCGACGACGGCGGTGCGGTCGTCGGGGCTCTTGACGACCGTGCTGAGCGTGCGGACGATGTCGTCGCGGGCCAGTCGCGCGACCCGCAACGCGGCCAGGGCGGAGACCCAGTCGATGGCCTCCGCCATGCCGGGCGCCTTGTCGAGGTCCAACTCGCGTACCCGGCCGATGAATTCGGTCGTGGACGCGATCAGCGGCTCGTTCGCGGCCGGTACCGTACGGCGCAGGATCTCCGCCGCGCGTTCGGGCGTCGGGAAGTCGATCCAGTGGTAGAGGCAGCGCCTGCGCAGCGCGTCGTGGAGTTCCCGGCTGCGGTTGGAGGTCAGCACCACGACGGGCGGGCGTACGGCGGTGAAGGTGCCCAACTCCGGGATGCTGATGGCGGATTCGCCCAGGAACTCGAAGAGCAGCGCCTCGAACTCGTCGTCGGCCCGGTCGATCTCGTCGATCAACAGCACGGGCGGCACCGGGCCTTGATGACGTACCGCCCGCAGCAGGGGCCGGTCGAGCAGAAAGTCCTCGGTGAACAGGTCGGCGTCGGACAGCTCCCGTCCGTGCGCCTCGGTGAGCCGGACGGCGAGCAGTTGGCGCTGGTAGTTCCACTCGTACAGCGCCTCGCCCGCCGTCAGCCCCTCGTAGCACTGGAGCCGGATCAGCGGAGTGTCCAGCGCCTTGGCGAGCGCCTTCGCGGCACTGGTCTTGCCCACGCCGGGCTCGCCCTCCAGCAGCAGCGGCCGGTCGAGCAGCGTGGCCAGGAGGAGGGCGGTCGCCGTGCCGTCGTCGACGAGGTGGCCGACCTCGTCGAGCCGCCGCCGTACGTCGTCGGCGTCCGTGAAGAGTTCGCTCACCCGGTGGCCCGCCCACCCGCGGACCAGCGGTCCCGGCAGCCCGGACCGCAGAACCAGAACTCGCCCTCCCCGGTGGTGAGATGGGGTGTGTCGGGGCCTACGGTCACGGTCATCCCGCACACCGGGTCCACGGCCTGGGCAGGGCGCTCGGACACGGGGGCCTTCGATGCGTGGACGACTCGCACCACGTCCGCCAGGATCGACAGCGCGATCTCCGGTGGCGTACGGGCGCCGATGTCCAGCCCGGCCGGAGCCTGGACGCGGGCCCGTTCCGACTCGTTCAGGCCGAGTTCGTCGAGGAGGGCGGCGGCACGGCGGTGGCTGGCGACCAGCGCGATGTGACCGACGCCCGCGTCGAGGGCGGCGCGCAGGGACTCCGCGTCTCCGCGACCCTGCCCGGCCACGATCACCGCCGACGTGTGGGCGGTGGGCGGGAGTTCGGGCAGGGAGCGGGCCGTGGCGTAACCGAGCAGGGCGGCGAACGCGACGCAGGCCTCCGCGACGGGTGTGGTCCCGACGACCTCGATCAGCGGCGGCGGCAGCACCGGCTCCAGGAAGATCTCCAACGCACCTCCGGACAGGCAGGGGTTGACCACGACCCGCGCCCCCGGCGTCTCGGGGAACTCGGCGTCCCCCTGCGGCAGGACGCGCAGCAGCAACGGTCCGCCGTCGTGCAGGGCGCCGAGCGCGGCCGTACGCACCGAACCCTCGGCGCACTGGCCGCCGACGAAGCCGTCGATGGTGCCGTCGCCGTGCACGATGGCCTCGTCGCCCGGGTGCGCCGAGGCGGGCGCCTGGGCCCGCACCACGCGCGCGTGGACGAACGGCACGCGCCGCTCGGTGAGTTCGAGCGCGCGGGCACTCAACTTGCCGGTCATCACAGCCACCTTCAGATCGGCGGAGTCGGTCGGCCCTGCATCGCCTCCCACACCCGCGAGGGCGTGAGCGGCATGTCCGCGTGCCGGATGCCGTACGGCTTCAGCGCGTCGACCACCGCGTTGACGATCGCGGGCGGCGAGCCGACCGTCGCGGACTCGCCGACACCCTTCGCACCGATGGGGTGATGCGGGGAGGGCGTGACGGTGAACCCGGTCTCCCAGTCGGGGACTTCGAGCGCGGTCGGGATCAGATAGTCCATCAGCGAGCCGCTGAGGCAGTTGCCGTCCTCGTCGAAGGAGATCATCTCCATCAGCGCCATGCCGACGCCGTCGGTGAGCCCGCCGTGCACCTGCCCCTCGATGATCATCGGGTTGATACGGGTGCCGCAGTCGTCGACCGCGACGAAGCGGCGGACGGTCACCTTGGCCGTACCCGGGTCGATGTCGACGACGCAGATGTAGGCGCCGTGCGGATAGGTGAGGTTCTCCGGGTTGTAGCAGATCTGCGCCTCCAGACCACCCTCCACACCCTCGGGCAGATCGCCCGCGCCGTGCGCCCGCATCGCGATGGCCTGGATGGTGACCGAGGCCTCGGGGTCGCCCGCGACATGGAAGGAGCCCTTCTCCCACTCCAGGTCGGCTACCGACACCTCCAGCATCCCGGAGGCGATCAACCGTGCCTTGTCCCGGACCTTGCGGGCGACCAGCGCCGCCGCGGCGCCCGAGACGGGCGTGGACCGGCTGCCGTAGGTGCCCAGGCCGAACGGTGTCTGGTCGGTGTCGCCGTGCACCACGTCGATGTCCTGCGGCGGGATGCCGAGTTCCTCGGCGACGATCTGCGCGAACGTCGTCTCGTGCCCCTGCCCCTGCGACTGCACCGACAGCCGTACGACCGCCTTACCGGTGGGATGCACCCGCAGTTCGCAGCCGTCGGCCATGCCGAGGCCGAGGATGTCCATGTCCTTGCGGGGACCCGCGCCGACCGCCTCGGTGAAGAACGAGACACCGATGCCCATGAGTTCACCTCGGGCCCGCTTCTCGGCCTGCTCGACGCGCAGCGCGTCGTAGCCGGCGAGTTCCTTCGCCAGCTCCATGGTGGGCGCGTAGTTCCCCGAGTCGTAGACCCAGCCCGTCTTGGTGCGGAAGGGGAACTGTTCGGGCCGGATGAAGTTCTTCATCCGCAACTCGACCGGATCCATGGCCAGTTCGTACGCGAGGCAGTCCACGATCCGCTCGATCAGGTACACGGCCTCGGTGATGCGGAACGAGCAGGCGTACGCGACCCCGCCGGGTGCCTTGTTGGTGTAGACGGCGGTCATCTTGCAGTGGGCGGCCTCGATGTCGTAACTGCCGGTGAAGACACCGAAGAAGCCGGCCGGGTACTTCACCGGTGCGGCCGTGCCGTTGAACGCGCCGTGGTCGGCGAGGACTTGGGTGCGGACGGCGAGGATCCTGCCGTCGCGGGTGGCCGCGATCTCGCCGCGCATCACGTAGTCGCGGGCGAAGCCGGTGCTGATGAGGTTCTCGGCGCGGTCCTCCATCCACTTCACCGGCTTGCCGATGAGGATTGAGCCGACGATCGCGCACACGTAACCGGGGTAGATCGGCACCTTGTTGCCGAATCCGCCGCCGATGTCCGGGGAGACGACGCGGATCTTGTGCTCCGGCAGCCCGGCGACGATCGCGTAGAGCGTGCGGTGGGCGTGCGGGGCCTGGGTGGTGGACCAGAGGGTGAGGCGGCCGTCGACCTGGTCGTAGTCCGCGACCGCGCCGCACGTCTCCATCGGCGCCGGGTGCACGCGCGGGTAGACGATGTCCTCGGTGACCACGACGTCCGCGCGGGCGAAGACGGCCTCGGTCTCGGCCTCGTCGCCGGTCTCCCAGTCGAAGCAGTGGTTGTCGGCCTTGCCCTCCAGGTCGTCGCGGATGACGGGCGCGTCGGGGGAGAGGGCGGTACGGACGTCGATCACCGGGTCGAGGGGCTCGTACTCGACGTCGATCAACTCCAGCGCGTCCCGGGCCGCGTAGCGATCTTCTGCTACGACGAAGGCGACCTCCTGGCCCTGGAAGCGGACCTTGTCGGTGGCCAGGACCGCCTGCACGTCGTTCGAGAGGGTCGGCATCCACGCCAGGCCCTTCTCGGCGAGCATCGCGCCGGTGACCACCAGCCGGACCTTCGGGTGGGCCTCGGCGAGCGTGGTGTCGACCGAGAGGACGCGGGCGTGCGCGAACGGTGAGCGCAGGATGGCCAGATGGAGCATGCCGGGCAGGTCGAGGTCGTCGACGTAGCGGCCCTTGCCGCGGACGAAGCGCGGGTCCTCCTTGCGGAGCATCCGGCCGTGGCCGCAGGGCTTCTTGTCGTTGTCGACGAACGCGGTGCGGTGGCCGTTCTCGGAGACGGCGGTCATGACGCGCTCCCCGAAGCCGAAGCCGAAGCCGAAGCCGAAGCCGAAGTGGCCTGTGTTTCCAGGGACGTTCGGGTCCCGGCCTCCTCGGCCGCCGCCCACCGGACGGAGCGGACGATGGTCGCGTAACCGGTACAGCGGCAGATCTGCCCGGAGATCGCCTCGCGGATCTCCGTGTCGGAGGGGTCGGGGTTGCGGTCCAGCAGCGCACGCGCGGTCATCATCATGCCGGGGGTGCAGAAGCCGCACTGGAGACCGTGGCACTCGACGAACCCGCGCTGTACCGGGTCGAGTTCACCGTTCTGTTCGAGCCCCTCGACCGTGCGCACCTCGTGTCCGCCCGCCATCGCGGCAAGGACGGTGCAGGACTTGACCGGCTCGCCGTCCAACCACACCACGCACGTACCGCAGTTGCTGGTGTCGCACCCCCAGTGGGTGCCGGTCAGCCGCAGGTGGTCGCGCAGGAAGTGGACGAGCAGCAGCCGCCCCTCGATCTCCCGGGTGACCTCTTCGCCGTTGACGACCATGCTGACCTGCACGATCACACCTCCTGTCCGTCGATGCGGGCCACGGCCCGGCGCAGCACGCGCAGGGTCAACTCCCGCGCGAGATGCCGTTTGTACTCGGCGCTGCCGCGCCGGTCGGTCACCGGCGAACAGGCCTCGGCCGCGATGTCCCCGGCCTGTCCGTACAGTTCCTCGGTCGGCCGCCGGCCGCGCAGGGCGTCGGCGATGCCGGGGATGCCCGCCGTGTTCGGTCCTACGGCGGCGAGTCCCACCCGGGCGTCGGCGATGAGTCCGTCGCCGTCCAGCCACACCGCGGCGCCGGCCGACACGACCGCCCAGTCACCGGCCCGCCGTTCGACCTTCTCGTAGGCGCTGGATCCGTTCGGGCGGACCGGGAAGCGGACCTCGGTGAGGATCTCCGCGTCGCCCACGGCGGTCTCGTACGGTCCGCGGTGGAAGTCCTCCATGGACACCACCCGTTCGCCGTGCCTGCCCTGGATCACGCAGCTGGCGTCGAGCGTCGTGCAGACGGCGGAGAGGTCCTCGGACGGGTCGGCCTGGCACAGGGAGCCGCCGAGCGTGCCCCGGTTGCGCACCACGGGGTCGGCGATGACGCGTTCGGCGTCACGGAACACCGGGAAGGCGGCGGCGAGTTCGTCCGACTCCAGCAGCTCGCGGTGGCGGGTCATCGCGCCGATGCGGATCAGTCCGGGTTCGACGCGGACGTAACCCAACTCGTCGTGCAGGTCGTTGATGTCGATCAGGTACTCGAAGTTGGCCAGCCGCAACTTCATCATCGGGATCAGACTGTGCCCGCCGGCCACCAGTCGTGCCGTGTCGCCCAGGCGGTCGAGCAGCGCGACCGCCTCACCGACGCTGCCGACCCGCTGGTACTCGAACGGAGCGGGAACCTGCATACCGCAATCCCCCTGTCCTGCACGGCTGTTGGCCGGTCGGCCGGGTGCCGCGTCCGGGCCCAATTGGGCGCCCGGAGGACAGGGGTGTCAACGGCTGGTTAACCGTTCACTTAGGTCACTCGCCCGGGGAGGCCGGCAGGTCGTCCAGGAAGTCCGCCGAGGGGACGTAGAAAAGGTTTCCGGTGACGGCCGTGGAGAAGTCCAGGATGCGGTCGTGGGACGCGGAGTCGGTGCCCAGAAACATGTTGCGCAGCATCTGCTCGGTCACCGAGGGCGTGCGGGCGTACCCGATGAAGTAGGTGCCGAACTCGCCCTGGCCCGCGCTGCCGAACGGCATGTTGTCGCGCAGGATCTTCCGCTCCGTGCCGTCCGGGCCGGTGATGACGTTGAGGGCGATGTGCGAGTCGGCCGGCTTGACGGCGTCGTCCATCTCCATGTTGGTCAACTTGCTGCGCCCGATGGCCCGTTCCTGCTGCTCCACCGGCAGCGCGTTCCAGGCCGCCATGTCGTGGACGTACTTCTGCACGATCACATAGCTGCCGCCCGCGAACTCCGGGTCCTCGCCGCCGATCACCACCGCCTCTCGGGCCGCTTGGCCGACCGGGTTCTCCGTGCCGTCGACGAAGCCCAGCAGATCGCGCACGTCGAAGTACTGGAACCCGGACACCTCGTCGGCCACGGCGACCGCGCCGCTCAGCCGCCCCATGATCTCGGCGGCCAACTCGAAGCACAGGTCGGCCCGTACGGCCTTGATGTGGAAGAGCAGGTCGCCCGGGGTGGAGACGGCCGTGTGACGGTCGCCGGTGAGTTCGCGGAACGGATGCAGCTCGGCGGGGCGCGGGCCGTCGAACAGCCGGTCCCACACCTGCGACCCGATGCCGGTCACACAGCTGAGCCGCCCGTCCGGCGCGCGGAACCCGATGGACCGGATCAACCCGCCCAGATCTTCGAGGAGTTGACGCACCGTCTCCTCGCCGCCCGGCTCCACGGTGACGACGAGGAAGGTCGCGCTCGGGGTCAGCGACTCCAGCACCGCCTGTGTGGTCGGGACGCTCTCGCCGCCGGTGCTGCCGTCCGTGTGCTCGACCGAGCTGTCGACTGTCATGTACGTCATGCCTCCGCGCTGTCCTGGGAAGCGCCGGCCATGACGGCCGGCACTCTGCGACTCAGCCGAGTTTCCCAGTCCGCGCGTCCTGCCACAGGTCGACGCCACCGTCCACGGCGTACGAGTCGATCTCGGCCAGCTCCTCGGCGCTGAAGGCGAGGTTGTCCAGCGCGGCCACGTTCTGTTCGAGCTGCTCCGTGCGGGACGCGCCGATGACGAGCGAGGTGACCCGCTCATCGCGCAGCGCCCACGCCAGCGCCATCTGCGCCAGGGTCTGCCCGCGCCGCCCCGCGATGTCGTTCAGCGCGCGCAGCCGGCGCACCATGTCCTCGGTCAGCCAGCCCGCGTCGAACGACGTGCCCTGCGCGGCCCGCGACCCCTCCGGGATCCCGTCCAGGTACCGCCCGGTCAGCAGCCCCTGCGACAGCGCTGTGAAACCGATGACCCCGAAGCCCTCGTCCTGCGCGGCATCGAGCAGCCCGTCGTCCTCGATCCAGCGGTTGAGCATGTTGTACGACGGCTGGTGGATGAGGAGCGGTGTGCCCAGCTCGCGCAGGATCGCGGCGGCCTCGCGGGAGCGCTCGGCGTCGTAGGAGGAGATGCCGACGTAGAGCGCCTTGCCCTGGCGGACGGCGGTGTCCAGCGCGCCCATGGTTTCTTCGAGGGGGGTGCCGGCGTCGAGGCGGTGGGAGTAGAAGATGTCCACGTAGTCGAGGCCGGTGCGCTTCAGCGACTGGTCGAGCGAGGCGAGGACGTATTTGCGGGAGCCGCCGCCCTGGCCGTAGGGCCCCGGCCACATGTCCCAGCCGGCCTTCGTGGAGACGACCAGCTCGTCCCGGTACGGCGCGAGGTCCTGCTTCAGCAGTCGGCCGAAGTTGGACTCGGCGGCGCCGTAGGGCGGGCCGTAGTTGTTCGCCAGGTCGTGGTGGGTGATGCCGAGGTCGAAGGCGCGCAGCGCGATCTCGCGCTGGGTCTCGAAGGGGCGGTCGTCACCGAAGTTGTGCCAGTAGCCCAGCGAGAGCAGGGGCAGGTCGAGCCCCGAGCGGCCGGTGCGGCGGTAGCGCATCGTGCTGTCGTAGCGCCCCGGATCTGCGATGTGGTTCACGACGCCCACTGTGCCCGCGCCCGCCGTGCGCGTCCAACCGATCCCCTTCATCGGATTCAGCAGTGCCGGCACTGAATACGGGAGCGGCTCGCTGAGCGGACCGACGCTGTTCGACGGTCTCTCGTTCGTCCTTAGGGTCCTCTCCATGAACAGCGACATTTCGGTGAGCCGCGAGGAGGGCCCGCTGCGGATCGGCGTGCGTATCCCGCCCTGCGACCGGGCGGACCGGGTGGCGCGGGCCGTACGCCGGGCCGAGGAGCTCGGCTTCGACCAAGTGTGGTTCCCCGACTCGCAGTTGCTGTGGCGGGACGTGTTCACCACGCTCACCGCGGCCGCCTTCGCCACCGAGCGGATCGGCCTCGGCACCGCCGTCACCAACCTCGCCACCCGGCACCCGTCCGTCGTCGCGTCGGCCGCGCGCAGCGTCGCCGAACTCGCGCCCGGCCGGTTCACCCTCGGCCTCGGCGTCGGCAACAGCTCCGTCGCACCCGTCGGCCTGCGGCAGACCGGCTCGGCGGAACTGCGCGAGGGACTGAGCATGCTGCGCGCCCTGCTGGACGGGCACGAGTGGGACTTCGAGGGCAAGGTCCGCTCGCGGCTGCGCGACCCCCAGCCGTCCGTGCCGCTGCATCTCGCGGCGAGCGGGCCGCGCAACCTGCGCCTCGCCGGTGAGATCGCCGACGGCGTCATCCTGCTCAGCGGAGTCTCGCCGCGCACCCTGGCCGCCGCCACCGCCCGGGTGCGGGAGGGCGCGGAATCGGCCGGCCGGAACGCCGAGACGCTCCCGGTGACCGTCTCCGCGTTCTGCGCGGTGACCGACGACATCGAGGCCGAGGCCCGCCGGATCAAACCGATCTGCGCCTCGATCGCCCAGAACGGCGGCCAGTCCTTCCTCGCCCTCGCCGGCATCGACGTGGACGTCCCGGCCACGGTGGAGGGCGTCTACCCGGACCTCGTGCACGCCGAGGACTGGGACGAGGCCGTCAGGATCTGCTCGGCCTGGATCAGCGACGAGGCGGCCGTCCGGTTCGCCGAGGAGTTCTGCCTGATCGGCACGGCCGCCCAGATCACCCAACGCCTGCGCACCCTGCGCGAGTTGGGCGTGACCGACGTCTTCCTCCAGCACGTCGGCTCCTACGACCTGCCCACCGACCTGATCGAGACCGTCGGCGCCTCGGTCCTGCCGGCCCTCCGCTCAGGTGCTCTCCGGGGATGAGACCGTCAGCGGGTTCCCGCCGCGGGCAGCAGATCCTTGCGTACGACGCCGTCCTGGACGACACACACGATGTTGCCGGGATCGCCGAGCACGCCGATGTCCGCGAGCGGGTCCCCGTCGCACAGGATCAGGTCGGCGGTCTTGCCCACGGTCAGGGTGCCCAACCGGTCGGACAGGCCCAGGAGTTCGGCGGAGACGCTGGTACCGGCGACGATCGCGGTCATCGGGTCCATGCCGAGGTCCACGAGGAAGCGCAGCTCCAGCAGGTTCTGGCCGTGCGGGCAGACCGCCGCGTCGGTGCCGAGCGCGATACGGGCGCCCCGGTCGATGGCGCGGGCGATGTTCTCCTTGGTGATGCCCGACCAGCGGACCTTCTTCTGGTAGTGGTGCTCCGGCATCAGATTCTTGTCGATGCCCGCGAACACCGTGGACAGGGTCGGCACGACGAACGTGCCCCGCTCGCCCGCCAGGTCCAGCGCCCGCTCGTCCAGGCCGTACCCGTGCTCGATGCTGGTGACCCCGCCACGGATGGCGTTGAGGATGCCCGCCGTGCCCTGTGCGTGGGCGGCGACCGGCTTGCCACCGTGCCGCCGGCACTCGTCCACCACGGCCCGGATCTCCTCCTCCATCAGCCCCTCGTCCTCGGGCTGGTCGTAGGGGCTGGCCATACCGCCGGACGCGCAGATCTTGACCACGTCGGCACCCGCGCGGATCACCTTGCGCACGGCGAGCCGGGACTCGTCCACGGTGTCGGCCAGTTCGGCCATCTCGCCGCCACTGAGGTCGGTGCCGTCCAGCATGCGGAAGTCGGCGTGCCCGCCGGTGTGGCTGATGATCCGTACGGCGGTGTGCAGGCGGGGGCCCACGATCCGGCCGGTCTCCACGGCGGTACGGAACCCGGTGGACAGTCCGCCCAGGTCACGGGCCGTGGTGATGCCCGCGTCCAGGGTCTGCCGCAGCCGCGTCGCGGTGTCGTACGTCACCAGGACCGGATCGAGCTCGCCGCGCCGCCCGGGCGGCGAGCCCTGCGCGTACGCGAGGTGGGTGTGGCAGTCGAAGAACCCGGGGAGCACGGTCCGGCCGCCGGCGTCGATGATCCGGACCGGGGAGCCGTCACCGGGCACGGGCGGGGCCGTAGCCGCTGGTCCGGCGTAGGCGATCGTTCCCTCCGCGTCCGCGACGACGACGGCGTCGGGCACTGGCAGCGCACCGGTACCGTCGACGAGGCGGGCGTTCTCGACGCGCAAAATGGTCCGAAAGGTCTCTTGCGTCATGGCATCCGTCATGGTGGGGCCGAATCACTCCTCGGTATCAGGAACCTCGGTGTCGGGGAACCTCGCTATCAGGAACAGGCGAAAGGGAGTCTGCAATGGACGAGATAACCCCGCGCTACGGTGCAGCTTCCGATCCCGATTTCAGTCGGGCGCGCAGGAATACGCCGTCCCAGGAGGCGCAGGATTTCGCTGCCGCGGATCTCGACGAACTGGACCGCGGAGTCGTGCACGCGCTGCAGATCCACCCCCGGGCCCCGTGGACCCTGGTCGGCGATGTGCTCGGCGTGAACCCGGTGACGGTCGCCCGGCGCTGGCAGCGGCTTGAGGAGGCCGGGCTCGCGTGGGTGACCGCCTACCCGAGGCTGTCGGACTCCCGGATCGTGGTGACCGGCATCGTCGAGGTCGACACCGAGCCCGGTGTCGCCGAGGACGTGGCCCGCGCCCTCGCCGCCGAGCACGCCGTGGCCAACGTCAAGATCACGGCCGGCGGCCGCGATGTCGTCACCGCCGTCCAGACCCGGGACCTCGACGAACTCGCCCACCTCACCACCCGGCTCTTCCAGCAGACACCGGGCGTCCGCGCGACCCGCACCCACGTCTCCACCGGCGTCCCCACCGAGGGCAGCCGCTGGCGGCTGCGCAGCCTGGACGCGGCCCAGTGCGCCCGCATCGAGGCGAGCCACGCCTCGGACGTCCCGCCCGACTCCGGCACGGGGTCCACCGCGCCCTGGGACTCCCTGGACGCGCAGATCCTCGAACTCCTCAGCTCCGACGGCCGGATGTCCATCCGCGCCCTGGCGACCGCGACCGGCGTCGGTGTCACCACCGTCCGCCGCAGACTCCAGTCGCTGCTGGCCTCCCGCGTGAGCCTGCGCTGCGACCTCGCCCGGCGCCTGTCCGGCTGGCCGCTGGCGGCGGTGTACTTCGCGTCCGTGCCCGCCCTGCACCTGGAGGAGACCAGCCGCGTCCTGTCGGGCATACGGGAGGTCCGCTCGTGCGCGATCACCGCGGGCCCGCACAACCTCGTGATCGACGTCTGGCTGCGCGCCCTGGCCGACGTCCACACCTTCGAGGCGCACCTGTCGCGCCGGCTCCCGCGCCTGGTGATCGACGACCGCTCGGTGGTCCTGCGCACGGTGAAGCACATGGGCCGGATCCTGGACCGCGACGGCCGCTGCGTCGGCGTCGTCCCGCTGCGCGAACCCCAGGGATCCCACCTCCCCACCGACAGCCTCCTCGCCGTACCGGACGACAAGCGACTCTGGCGCTGACACCCCGAACTGCCCTTGCTGTGAAGATTGTTGAGGAGCACCGATGCGGTCCACGTACCTCCCCGGCGCCGACGGCCACCTGCGCTGGCTCGACCTCCCGGGCGACGGCCCCGCCCGCGTGTACCTCCACGGACTGGGTTGCGCGGGCTCGGCCGACTTCACGGGGATCGCAGCTCGCTACGGTGGACGCGCGATCGTCGTCGACCTCCTCGGCCACGGCTACAGCGACCGCCCGAAGGACTTCCCCGGCACGCTGGAGGCGCACGCCGAGACGGTCGCCGCCGTCCTCGACGACGAAGGGATCAAGGACGCCGTCCTCGTCGGACACTCGATGGGCGGGGCCATCGCGATCGTCCTCGCCGCGGCCCGCCCGGACCTGGTCTCCCGACTCGTCCTGGCCGAGCCCAACTTGCGCACGGGCGGGGGACTTTACAGCGGAGCCATCGCCGCCTACCCGGAGGACGACTTCGTCAGCCACGGGTTCCGTACGGTCCTGTCGACACTGGACCCCGAGTACGCGGCCCGCGTCCGCACGTCAGACCCCGCGATCCTCCACCGCAGCGCCGTGAGCCTGGTACGCGGGACGACTCCGGGCACGGCGGAACTCTTCTACGGCCTTCCCCGGCCCCGGGTGATGCTGATCGGCACCCGCAGCCGCCCCTACGCGGACGAGCCCGCCGTACGGCAGGCCGGCATCCCGGTCGTCGAGGTCCCCGACGCGGGCCACCACATGATGCGCGACAACCCCGAGGCGTTCGTGGCTGCCTTGGTCGAGAGCGGTGCCGGGCCCGTCGCTAGAGGGGAGCGCGGAGGGAGTCGTAGCGAGCGAGTCGGGTCGTGATGACGCTCGATGCCTGGGTGAGGGCGGTGAGCAGGCGGGTGATCCTGCTGCCCGCCGTGGGGGCGATGACCGACAGCGCGGCCAGGTAGGCGCCGCCCGCGCCGCGTACGGGAACCGCGACGGCGAGATAGCCGAGGCGCCGCTCCTCCACCTCGACGGCGTAGCCCTGCTCCCGAACTCGCTTGAGTTCGCCGGGCAGTTGGGCGGGGCCGAGCGTGTGCGGGGTGCAGCGGACCATCTGGGGGACGACGCTCGCGAGTGGGTACTGCTCGGGGAGCAGAGCCAGGGTGAGCTTGCCCGCGGCGGTGCTGTGCAGTTGCAGGCGTCGGCCGTCGGCCGTGGACCGGGCGTTGTTGCGGTGCGTGCCGAGGTTCTCGACGCAGAGCAGCTCGGAGTCGTGCGGGATCGCCAGGATGACGGCGTTGTCCAGGGTCTGGGCGAGGCCCTCGATCACCGGCCTGGCCGCCTCGCGCAGGGTGCGCTGTTGGGGCGAGCGCAGGCCCATCGTGTAAAGCCGTACGCCCAGGCGGTAGTTGCAGCCGTCCCGCTCCAGGAAGTCGGTGGCGACGAGTTCTTGGCACAGTCGGTGCACGGTGGCCTTCGCGATGCCGGTACGCGACCTCAGCTCGGCGAGGCCGAGGGAGTAGTCGTCGTCGCCGAAGGCCGACAGGATCAGACTCACCTTGCCGAGCACCGAGTTGGGCCGCTCGCCGGACTCCCGGACCGCGCCGGCGGTGGTCATCCCGCCGCCACCCAGTCGAGGATGTGCCGCGAGAACTCCTCGGGGAGTTGCTCGGGCACGGGGACGTGTCCACCGGCGATGACCCGTGTCTCGCAGCCGGCGTCCGCGAACCTCTCCAGGCCCGGCATCGAGAAGTGGTCGCCGGACGCGCAGACGGCGAGGGTGCGGGCGGTGACCAGGGGCAGCCGCTGGTCCATCATCGAGCCGCGTACGGCGACGTGCCCTTCCTCGACCCGGTCCAGCACGGTCAGCGCGTCGATCATGAAGCGGTTGAGGGCGGCCTCCTCGCCGAGCTCGTAGAACTCCCGCCTGTGGTTCCACAGTTCGATCAGGTGCGAGCCGTCGGGCTGCGGGACGACGTGGTCGACGGCCTTGCGCCGGCCGGCCGAGCGGCGCTTCTCCTCGTCGATGAAGGGGGTCGCGGAGAGGAACAGGCTCGCCACCCGCTTCTGGTGGCGGGCGGCGAGTTCCACCGCGATCACCCCGCCGGTGTGGTGGCCCACGAGATGGAAGCGCTCCAGGCCGAGTTCTTCGATCAACGCGTCGGCGGCGTCGGCCCACCGGTCGATCGTGTGGGGTTCGTCAGGTTTCGCCGACGCCCCGAAACCCAGGGTGTCCATGGCGATGGCCCGGTGTGTGGCCCCGACGAGGGGGAGCACGTCCAGGTACTCGGTCCAGGAGCGCGGTGTCTGATGGAGCATCAGAACCGGTTCGCCCGTGCCGCATTCGACATAGTGCAGCTGACCGAACGGGCTGGATACATAGCCGCGGTGCAGTGTGTCCGTCATGAGTGACCCCCTGGTTTGTGGCATGCGGTCAGATGGCCGGGTGTCTGTTCGGTGAGAGCGGGGCGTTCGCTGCGGCAGTGGTCGTCGGCCAGCCAGCAGCGCGAGGAGAAGGGGCAGCCGGTCGGAATGTCGGTCGGCGAAGGCAACTCGCCCTTGAGGACGATCTGTTCGCCCGGACCGGTGTCGTCGCCGGGTTCGAGGACGGACGAGAGCAGTGCCATCGAGTACGGGTGCTGCGGAGCCTCGAACAGCTGCTGGGCCGGGGCGATCTCGACGATCGACCCGAGGTACATCACGGCGACCCGTTGGCTCAGGTGGCGGACCACGCCGAGGTTGTGCGAGATGAACAAGTAGGCGATGCGGTCCCGCTGTTGGATCTCCTGGAGCAGATTGAGGATCTGCGCCTGGATGGAGACGTCCAGTGCCGAGGTCGGTTCGTCGAGGACGATCACCGATGGCTGCGGGGCCAACGCCCGGGCGAGCGCGAGGCGTTGACGCTGACCGCCGGAGAACTCGTGCGGATAGCGGACGGCGGCAGCAGCGTCGAGGCCGACCTCCTCCAGTACCTCCGCGAGCCGCTCGCGCCGCTCGGTGCGCGGCACCCCGCGAGCACGCAGTGGCTCCTCGATGCTGGCGCCCACCGGCAGCCGGGGGTTCAGCGAGCCGTTGGGATCCTGGAACACCATCTGCACCGCACGCCGGAACGCCTTCAGGTCGGCGCTCTTCGGCTTGTGCGTCATGTCCTTGCCCTCGAAGCGCACGGCGCCCCGCGTGGGCCGGTACAGCCTGGTGGCGATCCGGCCCAGCGTGCTCTTGCCGCACCCGGACTCGCCGACCAGGCCGACCGTCTCACCGGGGTTCAGGACCAGCGAGATGTCGTCCACGGCCCGGACACCGGAACGGCCCGGGCGGCGGCCGAACTCGTGGCCGATACCGGCGAGTTCGAGCAGCGGCACCCCGGTGTCCGCCACAGGGGGCGGAGCCGTCGGTTCGGCCACTGTCAGATCCAGTCGCGATTCACTCATCGTTTCCTCCGGCTGCGGTCGGGGCGTCCTCGATGTCACGCCAGCAGCGCGACACCCGCCCTTCGCCGACGGGCCGCAACGGCTGGGGCTCGGCGCAGGCGTCGGCGGCCAGCGGACAGCGCGGCGCGAAGCGGCACCCGGGCAACCGGCGGGCGTCGTCGGTGAGTTGGCCGCGGATCGCGGTCAGCGGGGTGCCGTCGCCCTCCCGCATCCGGGGCACCGCCGCGAGCAGCGCCCGGGTGTAGGGGTGCCGGGGCGCGTTCAGCACCTGCTCGACCGTGCCGGACTCCACCGCCTGACCGGCGTACATCACCTGCACCCGGCTGCACATGGCGGTGATGACACCGAGGTCGTGCGAGATGAGCAGCATCCCCATGCCGTGCTCCTTCTGGAGCGAGCGCAGCAGTCGGAGGATCTCGGCCTGCACGGTGACGTCGAGGGCGGTCGTCGGTTCGTCGGCCAGCAGCAGGCGCGGGTTGCCCGCCATCGCGATGGCGATGACGACGCGCTGGCGCATGCCGCCGGACAGTTCGTGCGGGAATTGCTTGGCCCGGCGCTCGGGGGAGGGGATCTCCACCAGGCGCAGCAGGTCCACCGCCCGCTCCTGCGCCTCCTTCCGGCCGGCCTTGCCGTGGATCCGCAGTACCTCGGCGACCTGCGCGCCGACCCGCATGCACGGGTTGAGCGAGGTCATGGGCTCCTGGAAGACCATGGCCACGCGGTCGCCGCGCAGGTTCTCCAATTCTTTGGGCGCGCTGCCCAGCAGATCCGTACCGCACGCCTCCAGCCGGTCGGCGCGGACATCGGCGCCGGAGCCCAGCAGCCCCATGGCGGCGAGCGCGACGCTGGACTTGCCGCAGCCGCTCTCGCCGATCAGGCCCACCACTTCGCCCTGTTCGACGCGGAGATCCACACCGGAGACGACGTCCGAGCCGCCGAACCCGATGTGCAGTCCGGAGACGTCGAGGACCGGGCCCGTGCCACCGGGCTCGGCGGTGGCACGGGCGGGCGTCAAGGTGTCGGCCTTCACTGGGACAGCCAGGCGTTTTTGAGGTTGAGGCGGGTCGCCGTGGCGTCCGGCTGGTAGCCGTGCAGCTTGTCGCTCCACGCCTCGCCCCGCACGGCCTTGGCGTACGGCACCAGGAGGTAGGCCTCGTCGGCGATGTACTGGGCGAGCTGGTGGTAGAGCGTGACCCGCTTGGCGTTGTTCTGCTCGCTCTTCGCGGCGGCCATCAGGTCCCACAGGTGCTGGTCCTTGACCTTGGTCGCCGGGCTGCCCTTGGCGAACCACAGGTCCAGGTACTGGCTCGGGTCGGCGTTGAGCACGCTCGTCATCATCACCATGTCGGTGTACTCGCCGGCCAGCACCTTCGGCACGACACTCGCGAACGGCACGAGCTTGAGGTTGAGCGTGATGCCCACCTTGGAGAGCTGCGCCTTCATCAGCTCCATGGCGGAGATGTCCGGGCCGTAGGCCGGGTCGCTGGGGGCGAGCAGTTCGATGGTGACCTTGCTCTTGCCCGCTTCCTTGAGGAGCGCGACGGCCTTGCTCTGGTTCTGCTTGTACATCGGGTCGGCGGTGGTGGGCGTGATGCCGTACGGGTCCTGCGGCGGGATGACGTAGCCGAAGGTGGCGGAGCCGCTGCCCAGCGTCTTGATCAGGGTCTCGCGGTCGATGGCGAGGTTGAACGCCTCCCGGACCCGCTTGTCGGCGAGCGGCCCGCTCAGGGTGTTCATGTTGAGCCAGATGCTGGAGACGATCGGCCCGTTCGCCTCGGTGACACCGCTGGTGGTCTTGACGTCGCTCACCATGCGCAGGTCGCGGAAGGACAGCAGCTGCACCGAGTTGGAGCGCAGCGACGCGACGCGCGAGGTCTCGTCCGGGATGAGCCGGTAGATCACCGTGTCGAGATACGGCTTCGGCTTGTCCCAGTAGCCCTTGTAACCGGAGAGCTCGATGGAGATGCCCTTCGACCACTTCTTCAGGGCGAACGGTCCGGTGCCGTTCTCCGTCTGCTTGAGCTGGTTCCCGGTGCGGGACGTCGTCCACTTCTTGCTCATGATGGCGCCGCTCCACGGGCGGGCCAGGAAGTTGTAGAGCGACGGCTGCGGGGTGCTGAGCTTGATCTCGATCGTGCTCGCGTCCGGCGCGGTCACCGTCTTGATCTTGTACTGCTGGGTGTACGGCGACTTGATCGCGGGATCCATCAGCCGCTCCAGGCTGAAGATGACGTCGTCGGTGGTGAGCTTGGTGCCGTCGTGGAAGGTGATCCCGTCGCGGAGCGTGAAGCGGTAGGTGGTGGAGTCCACCTGCTGGTAGCTCTTGGCGAGCCCGGGCTTGATCTGGCCCTTGCTGTCCAGGCTCAGCAGGCCCTCGTAGAACTGGGCGACGATCTGCTGGTCGAAGTACGCCTGCGCCACCTGCGGGTCGAAGCCGACCGTGGGCTCCCCGTCGAGCCCGATCGTGAGGGTGCCGCCGCTGACCGGCTTCCCGGAGGTCTTGGTGGCCGTCGTGGCCGTACCGCCGCAGGCCGCCAGCATCAGGCCGGCGAGTGTGCTGCCGCCGAGGGCCAGCGCGTTTCTGCGGGAGAGGGTGTGGTTCGTCATCATGACCGCCTGTTTCTCAAGAACGTGAGGGTGAGGTGACGTGGTGCGGCGCCTGTTCAGGGCGTGCGGCGCTTGCCGCGCGGGTTCAGCTGTTCCTGCAGGCCGTCGGAGATGAGGCCGAAGGCCGCCGTGGCGATGGCCAGGGTGATGCCGGGGACGATCACCAGCAGCGGGTCGTCCTTCATATAGCGCTGACCCTCGAAGATCATCCGGCCCCAACTGGGCGTCGGCGGCTGGATACCGAGGCCCAGATAGCTCAGGGACGCCTCGACCAGGACGCAGGTCGCGGCCGTGTTGGCGTACTGGACGAGCGCGGAGGACAGCACGTTCGGCAGCACATGGCGGCCGATGATCACCGGGGTCCGTACGCCGGCGATGCGTGCCGCCGACACGAAGTCCCGCTCGCGCACGGTGAGCGCCGGAGCCCGCACGATCCGCGCGAAGTACGGCACGAAGATCAGGCCCATGCCCCCGATGAGGACCCACATGCCCGGGCTGAAGACCGACACCAGCACAAGTGCCAGCAGCACGGAGGGAATTGACATCGCGGTGTCCATCGCGGCCATCAGCACCGCGTCCAGGCGCCGGGCGTTGTAGCCGGCGACGAGACCGATCGGGATGCCGATCAGCGCGGCGAGCGTGGTCGCCCCGAAGGCCACCATGAGGGACTGCCGGGCCGCCCCCAAGGTCCGGGTGAACAGGTCGCGGCCGAGGTTGTCGGTGCCCAGCCAGTGGCTCCCCGAGGGGCCGGTGAGCAGCGAGTCGCCGACGTCCGTCGTCGAGTAGCGGCCGAAGAGGCCGATGAGCAGGGACAGCAGCACGATCGCGCCGAGGATGCACACCCCCGTGGTGAGTGTCGCGTTCCAGCCGAGGCGGGGCCGCAGTCGCCGTCGCGCCGGGGCCACGGTGACGGCGGGCGCGGTGGATTCAACCGTCACGGCGAGCTCCAGTCGTCCGGATGCGGGGGTCGATGAGGGGGTAGACCAGGTCGGTCACCAGGTTGATCAGCACATAGGAGGCGCCCAGCGCGAGGATCGCGCCCTGGATCACCGTGAAGTCGTGCTGGGTGATGGAGTTGACGATCAGCGAGCCGAGCCCGGGGAGGGCGAAGACCTGCTCGACGATGACGGTGCCGCCGACCAGCACCCCGAGCTGGAGACCGCCGGCGGTGACCACCGGCACGAGCGCGTTGCGCAGCGCGTGCCGCAGCATCAGCCGTCGTCGCCCCGCGCCCTTCGCCGCCGCCGTCCGCATGAAGTCCTGGCCCTCTACGTCGAGGATGGCGGCCCGCATGTAGCGGCAGAGCGTCGCACCGAACGGGATGCCCAGCGCGACGGCGGGCAGCAGCAGCACCTGGAGGTTGAGCAGCGGGTCCTGCGAGAACGGCACGAACGAGAACAGCGGCCAGGCCGGTGCCAGGGTGCTGACCAGGAGAACCATCACCGTGCCGACCACGAACGGCGGGACGGCCAGCCCCATGAACGCCGCGCTGTTGACCACCCGGTCCTTCGCGCGCCCCTGGTGCATCGCCGACCAGATGCCCGCCGGGATGCCCCACAGGACCGCGATCACCGCCGCGTAGACGGCGAGTTCGAGGCTCACCGGGAGGCGGGCGGCGACCTGCGTCCCGACGCTCTGCCCGTCCAGCAGGGACGAGCCCAGATCGCCCCGCACGGCGTGCCCGATCCACGTGAGGTACTGCGACCACACGGGCTGGTCGAGACCCAGCTGCTGGGTGATCTGGGCGCGCAGCTGAGGCGTCGAGTTCTCGCCCGCGATCAGGGCCGCCGGATCACCGGGGACCAGATGCGCCAGGGCGAACACGATGGCGCTGAGGCAGAGGACCACCGCGAGCGAGCGGACCACACGGATCGACAGATAACGCAGCACTGGATCTCTCCCCTTAAATCGCGGCGGCCGGCGCCGAGGCCCGGGGCGTCGTACGGGTCGGTTCGGAGGGACGGAGTCGCGCGGCCAGCTTGCCGGGGACGGAATCGGCCGCGTTCGGGTCGAAGACCCGGCCCTCGCGGAACACCGCACGCAGCCGCCGCCGGTCGGTGAGCACGCCCAGATCGGCGAGCGGGTCGCCGTCCACCAGCAGCAGGTCGGCCCACCTGCCCGGGGCGACCGTCCCCGTCCTGGACCCGAGACCGAGGGCCTCGGCGGCGGCGGAGGTCGACGCGACCAGGACCTCGGCCGGCGTCATCCCGATCTGCTCGTGCAGCAGCACCAGTTCGCGGGCGTGATTGCCGAAACGCATCGTGTTGGAGGAGTCGCTGCCCGTGATGATTCGCACTCCGGCCCGATGGGCCCGACGTACGGACATGAGGCGGCGCTCGCGGAGCAGCTCCGCCTTGTCCAACTGCTCGGTCACCAGGCCGCGTTGGCGCCCGTGCTCCGTCATGTACTCGCTGATCGAGAGGGTCGGGCAGAGGAACGTGCCCTGTTCCAGCATCAGCTCGACGAGGTCCTCGTCGAGGTCGGAGCCGTGCTCCAGCGTGTCCACCCCGGCGACCAGCGCGGCCGTGATCCCGGCCCGGGTGTGCGCGTGGGCCGCGACCCGCAGGTCCAGGGCGTGCGCCTCGTCGACGATCGCGTCGATCTCGGCATCCGTGTAGTTGCGCCACGAGGTCTTGTCGCCGACGGAGAGCGTGCCGCCGCTCGTGCAGATCTTGATCAGGTCCACGCCCATGCGGGCGTACTCCCGGACCCGCTTGCGGCACTCGTCGGCGCCGTCGGCCGGCGGCCACATCCGCTTCTCGTCCAGCGTCGCCGGGCAGAACATGTCGCCGTGCCCCGCCGTCATACCGACAAGTCCTGACGCGACGACCCGCGCCCCGTCGAGGACGTGCTCGTCCATCACGTGCTTGACCGCCACCTCGGGCAGCGAACCGGCCGTGTCCCGGACCGTGGTGAAACCGGACCGCAGCGCCTCACGGGCGTTGGCCGCGGCATGCAGGGTCTGCTCCTCGGTCGACGTCAGCATGTTCCACAGCTGCACGTCCTGCGGGCGGGCGCCCGCGTTGGACCGCAGGTGCACATGGCAGTCGATGAGACCGGGCAGCAGGGTCGTCCCCCGCAGGTCGTACACCGTGTCCGACGGGGTCGTCGCCACGGTGTCCGCGTCACCGACCTCGGTGATCACGGCGCCGTCGATCACCACGGTCGCGTTCGTCCGTGCGGCACCTCCGGTGCCGTCGATCAACGTCATTCCGGCCAGGACTGTTCGCTCCGTCATAGGACCGTGTTCACTCCTCTCCGTGGGAACTGGTAAGCAGGAGTGTGGGCGGGCGAGGATTTGCCTGTGTTGCGGTGCAGCTTTCGCTTGGAATTCCCGCGGGGCGCGCAGGATTGCGCCACCCCTGGAAACGCAGATTTGAGCCACTCGCCGGAGATCACAGGGCGCTCACGAACGCTGTGTCGACGCCCACCGGCCCCACGGCGGTCGCGCCGCCCGGTGTGCCGAGCGGTGTCGTACGGCCGGACAGGGGCTCCTCGAAGAAGCGGCGGTTGTCGGCGCGGAACTCCGGGTCGGCGAGCCGGTCGACGGTGATCGCCTGCTCGGGGCAGGCCGTCTCGCAGGCGCCGCAGTCGATGCACTCCACGGGGTTGATGTAGAGCTTGCGCTCGCCCTCGTAGATGCAGTCGACCGGGCACTCCTCCATGCAGGACCGGTCCATGATGTCGACGCAGGCCGATCCGATGACGTAGGCCATGTCAGTTCTCCTTCTCGGTGGAATGGCCGGGGAACAGCGCGGCCTCGGGGTCGATGACGGTGGCCGCGTTGTTCACGGCGGTGGCGGCCTCACCGAAGCCGACGGAGATCAGCCGCACCTTGCCCGGGTAGTCGGTGATGTCCCCGGCGGCGAACACGCGGGGCAGATTGGTCGCCATCCGCGTGTCTACGGCGATCCGCCGCGCCTGGAGTTCGAGCCCCCAGGTCTGGAGCGGTCCAAGATCGGCGATGAAGCCGAGCGCGGCGACGACGGTACGGGCGGGCAGCAGCCGGACGGTCTTCTCGACCCGGTGCCGTACCTCGACCTTCTCCACGCCCAACTCGCCGTGCAGCGCGCTCACTTCGGAGTCGGTGATGATCTCGATGCCGAGCGCGCGCACCTTCTCGACGCTCGCCGCGTGCGCCCGGAACCGCGCGTTGCGATGCACGAGGGTGACGGACCGGGCGATCGGCGCGAGCAGCGCCGCCCAGTCGAAGGCGCTGTCCCCGCCGCCGACCACGACCACGTCGTGATCGGTGTGGGCGGCCGGGTCCGGCACGAAGTACACCTGCCCCCGCCCGAGGAAGTCCTCGCCCGCCGGCAGCGCCCGGGGCGTGAACGTCCCCACCCCGCCCGTGATGACAACTGCCCCCGCCCGTACGACGGTTCCGGTGTCGCCGCGGACGACAGGACGGCCCTCGCGGTCGTGGGACAGGTCCACCGCCCGCTCCCCGAGGAGGTATCGGACGCCGTACGGCGCGGCCTGCGCGACCAGGTTGTCGACGAGGTCGCGGCCCCGCACCGACGGGAATCCGGCGATGTCGAAGATGGGCTTCTCCGGGTACATCGCGCTGATCTGGCCGCCGCACTGCGGCAGTACGTCCATGACGGTGACGCGCAGTCCGCGGAAGCCGGCGTAGTAGGCGCCGTAGAGGCCGGACGGGCCGGCGCCGATGATCAGGATGTCGGTCTCGATCACCGGTGACTGGACCGGCGCATCAATAGGAACG
This sequence comes from Streptomyces prunicolor, assembly GCF_045162825.1. Classification (NCBI taxonomy): domain Bacteria; kingdom Bacillati; phylum Actinomycetota; class Actinomycetes; order Kitasatosporales; family Streptomycetaceae; genus Streptomyces; species Streptomyces prunicolor. Next base: position 10,396,236 of record NZ_CP108676.1, read on the forward strand.
CTCATGGTTCAGGAGCGTAGGAACGGACTGCTCAGCGCCCAATGGAACCGGTCCGGCTGCCGGGACGGTGGGTCAGACGAGGGCGAGTTGGACCGTTCCCGTCACGCACGGAGTGCCGTCGGCCTTGAGGACGGCGACCTCCAGGGACACCCGGGCGCCCTCCACCGCCTGCACGGTCCCGGTCCAGGTGAGGGGTTCATCGGCCACGGCGGTCGTACGGTTGCGCCAACTCACCGTCTCCAGACGGGAGTTCGGCCCGGCCCACGCCAACGCGTACCGGGTGAGGGTCTCGCCGTGCAGCGTGGACTGGACGACGGCGCCCGGGAAGCCCTCCGAGGCCGCGAACTCGGCGTCGTAGTGGATGCGATGGGAGTTCCACGACACGGCGCTGAAGCGGAAGAGCTGGACTGTGCTGTGCGTGTACCTCTGCGGTGGGCAGGTGTCACCGGCGACGGGCGGGTTCATGCGGCTCCGGGGGAGTCGAGTGCTTCCATCACGACGATCGTCTCGTCGACGGCGGTCAGTTCGGTGCCGTCCTTCGAGGTGAAGCGGGTGGTGAGGCCGAGCAGGACGAAGGGGCCGGAGCGGCCCTGCTTGCGTTCTGCGGAGGTGACCGCGCGGGAGGCGGTGACACGGCTGCCCGCGACCGGGGCCCGGAGCAGCCGTACGGTCTGGCCGCCGTGCACCTGGCGGACCGGCAGGCCCATGGTGCACGGCGACTCACGGGCGGCCAGCCCGTCCGGCCTCAACTCCCGTTCGGGGGGCCCGTCTTCCCAGCTCATGGTGGCCGCGAGGAAGAGGGCCGGGGCCTCGACCGGCTCGCCCGTCGCCTCCCGTTTCCGGGCCCGGTCGATGTACTCGGCGTCGTTCAGCGCGGCGGCGTACCGGCAGAAGTCCTTGACGGTGACCGTGCCGCAGTCCTCGTCCTCCCACCGGTCGACGAGACTTCGGGCCCGGGTCAGCACTTCGTCCAGGACGTTCACAGGGCCGACCGCAGTGCCCGGCCGATGCCCAGACCCGCGGTGCGCAGCGCGCTCGCGTGTGCGGCGGCGTCCACGCGGTAGGTCGGGGCGGTGATCGAGAGAGCGCCGGCCAGGGTGTTCTGTCGGCCGAAGACCGGCACGGCCATGCTCATGTAACCGAGTCTGACCTCCTCGGCCTCGGTCGCGATGCCCTCCTCCCGGATGCGCTCCACCTGGCCGCGCAGCCGCCCGGGAGAGGTGATCGTGTGCCGGGTGAACGGTTTCAGCCCGTTTCTGACCACGTCCCCGAACAGCGTGGCGGGGGAGAAGGCCAGGATCGCCTTGCCGGTCGCGGTGCAGTAGAGGGGGAGCCGCCCTGCCACGCGGGACTCCTCGCTCAGGCCACGGTGCGGCAGGATCTTCTCCAAGTAGACGACGTCGAGGCCGTCGTGGATCGCGAAGTGGATCGTCTCCTGGGTGGCGAGCAGCAGATCCTCCATGTACGGCTGCGCCACCTCGCGCAGGATCCGCTGCCGGTGCACCCGCTGCCCGATCTCGAACAGCCTGAGCCCGAGCCGGTAGTCGCATCCCGCGCGCTCCAACAGGCCCCAGACGACCAGCTCTTGGCACAGCCGGTGCACCGTGGCCTTCGCAACTCCCGTACGGCGCACCAGATCCGCGAGGGAGAGCGACTCGTCGTCGACGGTGAACGCCTCCAGGATGGGGCGCACCTTGCCGAGGACGGAGTTCATCGAGTCGGGAGACGCGGACGCGGCGGCTGCACCGGTGACGGGAGGCGGGGGAGTGTAGGCCGCGGCGCGGGCGATCGGGACGACGGTCATGGCGGGCACCTCACGATCAACGGTTACGGCGGGAATCTCACTGTCAGTGGGCGGACGACGACTCGGCGAGGAAGGCGAGACTCAGGGGGTTGTACAGGCTGGCCTTCTCATGTTGCGGCCAATGTCCGCATTCTGTGAAGATCTCCAGCCGTGCTCCTGGGATCGCGGCGGCGATCGCCTCGGCCTCAGGCACGTCCCCGAGCGGGTTCTTGTTGCCCCACACCACCAGCGTCGGCGCCTTGATCCGCGCCATGCGGTCCGGGCGCAGCAGATTCCGCTCACGCGCCTCGACCTCCTGGAGCGCCAGCAGGTTGTGCAGGTTCTCCTGGAAGTCGGGGTGGTGGTAGATCTCGTAGCGCACCTGGGTCAGCTCCTCGCCCAGGTCCTCGTCCCACTCGGCCCACAGCAGCGCCAGCCGGTCGCGGGTGTACGAGATCTCCGGTTCCACGGCGGCGGCGCGCGTCGAGGTCTTGAGCCGTTCCATCACCGCCGGGTTGATCTTCGTGCCGCCCATGCAGAGGAGTTGGAGGGAGGAGACCCGGTCCGGGTACTCGCTCGCGGCCCAGGAACCGACCCAGCCGCCCAGCGACTCGCCGACCAGGTGGGCGCGTTCGGCACCGACCGCGTCGAGGTAGGCCATCAAGTGGTCGACGTACGCCGGGATTTCGCCCGGTCGGTCGGGCTTGCCGGTGTAGCCGTGGCCGAGCATGTCGATGGCGTGGCAGCGGTAGCCGGCCTCGGCGTGCGCCGGGATGTTGCGGACGAACGCCTCCAGGTGACCGGTCGTGCCGTGCAGGAACACGACGTGCTCGCCGTCCTCGGGGCCGGCCTGGAGCGCGCGGGTGGTGACATCGCCGGTCTCGACGTACGCGTGCCGGTAGTCGATGCCCGAGAGTTCGGTCCAGATGCTCATGACTGCCTTACTGCCTTTCGGTGGGGGCCTGTTGGGGGTCGAGGACGGCTACGCCCATCCCGGTGAGCCACTCGGGCATCGGCTCGTACGCCAGCCGGCGTCCCGGAATGTGGTCCAGCACCGCCGACATGAGCAGCCAAGTGCGCAACTCCTGTGCGCCGTTGCCCGCGACCTTCTCCAGCTCCTCGGTGGTGTACTCGGTGATGCGACGCGTCTCGCCGCGCTCCACGAGGGACAGGAAGTCGGCGTCAAACTCGGGGTTGAGCGCGGCCTCGGCGGCGCGGATGATCTCGCGGCGCCGGACGTCGTAGTCCTGCCAGTTCTCCCGGCCGTTCAGCCAGGCGCCGACCATGAACTCCTCGTCGGCGCCGTGCGGTTCACGCCAGTCCGGCCAGGGGAGCCGGTGCGAGAGCCCGCCCGAGCCGACCACCGCGACGCGTCGGTCGCCGGGGAAGGCGAGGACGGCGTCCCGGATCGCGCGGCCGAGTTCCTCGCAGCGGGTGAGGGTGGGCAGCGGAGGGGCGAAGACGTTCACGACGATCGGCACGATCTCCACGTCCAGGCCCTCGAAGAGGTACTGGATGGCGTGCGACTGGCCGTGGTCGATCTGGAGCTTCGCCGAGAACGCCGGGTCGAAACTCCCGCTCTCCACAAGAGAGTTGGCGATGTGTCGGGCCAGTGGCACGTCCACCGGCTGCGGGCCCTTCGGGGTGCCGGACTCGCCGCTGGCGACGCACTCGCCGACGCCGATCGTAAAGCTCGGGATCAGGTCCAGCCAGAAGCCGCGGAAGTGGTTCGAGCCGATGAGGATCACCGTGTCGGGGCGGGCCGCGAGGAGCGCCTCACGTGCCTCGGCGAGCGCGTCGCGGAACCGCTCGGCCCGGTCCTTGTGGAAGGTCTCCTTCCAGTGCGTGTTCATCAGTGTGCTGTGCGAGGCGCCCACGCCCAGGACGATCTCGGTCATGCCGTCGTTCCTTCCGAGAGGGACGCCACTTCGGCGCGGGACCGGGTCACGGTGTCGATCGCCGTACGGATCAGATGGCGCGTGAGCTTCTCCATCGCCTGCACGGAGACGGTGTTCATGCCCCGCGCGAAGTCGATGTCGAACAGCGAGTCCGTGACCTTCGGCATACCGACCCGGACGGTCGAGATGCCGCGCCCACGCAGGATGTTGGCGTCGGTGGCCCCGCTGTTGCCCCGGATCACCTCGTGCTCGCGGCCCTCGAACGCGGCCCAACTCGCCGTCGCGCTACGGCAGATCCAGCTGTCGGGGTCGGTGCGCGTGCCGGGGACGGCCAGGACCATCTCGGCGTCGACATGGATGCCGGGGTTCTTCTCGCGGAGCGTGTCGATGGCTGCGAGGAACTCCCGCTTGGCCTGCATCGGGGCCGTGTCGGGGGCGATGCGCAGGTCCACCATGAGGGTGCAGGACGCCGGTGTCACCGCAGCCATCCGGGGCCAACCGCCCTGTATCGAGGAGACGATGCCCTGCGGCGCGACCGTGCCGGAGGTGTGCCGGTCGGCGTACTCGACGAACCACTCCTCCAGATGCCGGGCGACCTCACCGGCGCGGACGACGGGGTTGTCGTAGGGGAGGCGGTGGCGGGAGCCGACGTAGGTGTGGGTGCCGTGGACCGTCACCTCGAACCAGACCAGGCCGACCTCGTCCCAGGAGACCGTCCAGCCGGGCTTGGCGATGAGGGCGTAGTCGGTCCAGGCGCCCTGTTCCAGGAGGAACGAACAGCCCGCGCCCTGGCCGGTGTTGAGGCGGGTGGAGCCGGGGCGGGCGTTGGTGGGCATGCCGCCCGCGCCGAACGCCGCGACCAGATCGCCGGTGAGGGGGATGCCCGCGAGTGCGATCGCCTCGGCGGCCATCATCACGCAGGCCGCGTGGCCCTTCGGGTTGGAGGCGCCGAGGCCGACGACGAGGTCGTCGTGGACGGTGGCCCGCGGACGCATGTCGTCCCTCAACTCCGGCCCGATCCACGGGAGATCCTCGCTCTCCTCGCCCACCGTCAGGGTGTCGATCGGCGCGTAGAGCATGAGGTCGGGGCCGGTGCCGTCGCCGGACAGCCGGGCCCAGGCGTTGGCCTGCCGGTCGTCCAACGGCTGAACCTGGGCACGGCAGCCGGCGGCCGTGAGGGTGTCGGCGATGTGCCCGGCGAGGGGCCCCTCGTCGCCGGTAGGGGACGGGATGTCGACCAGCCCGGTGATCAGCTCGCGCAACCGGTCGCCGGTGACCTGCCGCCAGGCGTCCTCGACCCAGCCGCGCCGCTGCGCGTCCAGCCCCGCCAACTCGCCTGCGGCACTCACTGGTTGATCCTGTGGACCTGGGTCATGGTCGTGCGCTCGAAGCGCTTCTTTGCGAGCGGGAGCCCGAGGGCGATGCCGGCTCCGATCAGCAGGGTGAGCAGGGTGCGGCCCATGGTCATGCCTTCTTCTCGTCGGAACTGGTGACTGCGTCGGGGCCGGCGAGCTTCTTGCCGTACTCCTCCTCGCTGAGGTTCCGCCAGGCGGTCAGCGAGATGTCGGGGCGGTAGAGCTTCTCCGGGGGAGCGTCGGTGATGTCGACCATCCACGCGTCCTGGCCGGAGAACTGGCCGTGGAACAACCACCGGATCGCACCGAGGTACTTGGCGTAGAAACGCAGGGTGTCCCAGCCCTCGGTGAAGTTGACCATCACACCGACATAGCGGTGGTTGTCCTCGTCGACGGGGACGTAGAACTCGTAGTGGATGAAGTTCGGGTACGCGATGCGCAGCACGCCCGGCATCGACAGGGACGCGAAGCCGGGGAACTCCTGGGCCTCGATCGTCGGGTTGACCTTGTCGGGCTTGCCCGTGTTGCCGATGTTGAAGGTCTCCTTCGGCGGCTGGGCCTTCCACCAGCGTTTGTTGGTCCAGCGGCCGACGCCGGGGAAGTCCGCCTCCCAGTACACCTCGTCCTGGACGCGGTAGATCCAGCGGCCCTTGGGGACGACGCGCGTGATGTTCCAGGTGGGCATCGGCTTGAACAGGCGCCAAAGTGCCGTGCGGTGCAGGTACTTGGCGTGTCCCTCGTCGAAGCCGTTCTCGCAGGCGAAGCGCCAGTTGCCGCTGCGCGGGTCGATCCGGCCGCCCATCACGAAGGCGTTCTCGACGAGTTCCTCGGGCAACTGCGAGTCGATGGAGTGCGGTTCCTCGTCGGCGAGCGGGATGTACACCCACACCATGCCGAGGCGCTCCTCGACCGGGTACGTCCGCACCGAGACCTTGCCGGTCAGCCGGCAGCCGGGGCCGTCGGTGATGACCGCGGCGAGCTTGCCGGTGGGCAGGTCGAAGGTCCAGCCGTGGTACGGGCAGCTGATCGTGCCGGGGAACTGCTGGTCGCCCTCGGAGAGCGGGACGCCGCGGTGCGGGCAGCGGTTGTGCAGCGCGTACGCTGTGTCGCCGTCCCGGATCAGCGTGATCTTCTCGCCGCAGATGGTGAACGGGAGCGGATCGGCGGTGATCTGGCTGGACCAGGTGACCGGGTACCAGTAGCCGCGGAAACCCGAGCCCGCCGCGTCGTAGTGGGGCCACGACTTCCAGTCCTGGCGGCCGGGCTCACCTGTTGGTCTGCGGCGGCTCCGGCTCCGGACCGTGGGCTGTGCGTCGGGAGAGTCCTCGACCGTCATCGTGCGCGTCCTCCTGCTGCCGGGATGCCTGTCCGGCGAGCATGCGGCGGACCGGCGGATCCGCCCAAGGGACCCGTCCCGCTGGGCGGACCGCCCCGCACGGACACCCTGGGAGACCGGGGCTCACCTGCGCGTCCCGTTCAGCGGACCCTCGTCGATGCGTGGAGGCCACCCGGCGTTCTACGGTGCGCCACATCCCGTGCCGCCCCCCACCGACCAGCCGAAGCCGGCGGTCTCCCATCGACCTCTGAGGTACTCATGGAGACACGGTCCACGACACGCCACCCCCTCGCAGGCCCCACCGCCCTCGCCGTCGCACTCCTCACCCTCACCGCGTGCGGCGCGGGCACCACCGACTCGGCCGCGGGCTCCGGCTCCGGCAAGAACGCCGCGGGCCCCACGATCCGCATCGGCGTCGGCATCGACGCCTCGTACGCGCCCTTCTTCCTCGCCGACGCGAAAGGCCTCTGGGCCAAGCACGGGGTGAACGTCCAGCTCGTCCAGTTCGGGCAGGGCAGCGAGGGCGTCAACAACCTCGTCGCGGGTCAGGTCCAGATGTCCGGCAACTCGGACACCACCACGATCAGCATGCTGCCCCAAGACCCCGACCTGCGTTCCCTGTTGGTGTACGAGCAGTCCGGCAAGTACCTCAAGGTCGTCCTCGGCCCGAAGGTCAAGTCCCCTTCGCAGATACGCAGGATGGCCGTGGCGCCTGGGCTGTCCGAGCTTGCGGCGACCCGGTTCCTGGAGTCGAAGAACATCGACCCGAAGTCGGTCAAGTTCATCACCGCGGACCCGCCCGAGATCCCGGCCCTGATGCAGAAGGGCGACGTCGACGCGTACGTCCTGTGGGAACCCTGGCCCACCAAGGGCGTCGCGCAGGGCGGCCGGATCCTGGAGAACACCGGTGCCTACGGCCTGAGTTACTCCCAGTGGCTGCTCACCGGCGCGGCCTGGCTGAAGGCCAACTCCGGCACCGCCACCAAGGTCGCCCAGGCTCTTCAGGAGGCGGCCCGGCTGACCGAGAGCGACCCGAAGGCCGCGGCCCAGGCGACCGAGAAGGCCGTGAAGGTCCCGGCCGCCCAGACGCTGACCGCCATCAAGGAGATCGACTTCGGGACCCGCGACTTCACCGACACGGACCTCAAGGGGTACGCGGACACAGCCAAGTTCTTCGTCGACACCGGCAAGGTCAAGGCACCGCCGGATGTCACGACGGCCGTCCAACGCGGTTGGTTCAACCAGCACTTGAAGGGAACGTCGTGATGACGGAGGTCGTGGAGAGCGCCCTGCCGAAGGTCCGTGGCGCCGCCCTGTGCGCGGACGGCGTCGGCATCCGCTTCGACTCCTTCCAGGCCGTCCAGAACATCTCCCTCGACATAGCCGCAGGCGAGTTCCTGTGTCTGCTCGGCCCGAGCGGCTGCGGCAAGTCCACGCTGCTGTCCGCGATGGCCGGCTTCGTGCCCGTGGACGAGGGCAGCCTCAGCGTCGGCGGGGCCCGGATCACCGGCCCCGACCCGGAGTTGGGCATGGTCTTCCAGAGCAGCGAGGCACTGTTCGACTGGATGACGGTCCGTCAGAATGTCGCCTTCGGCCCCCGCATGCGCGGCGCCTCCCGCGCCGAACAGACGAAGCTGGCCGACGAATACCTCGGCCTGGTGGGGCTACGGCACTGCGCGGACCGCTTCCCGGGCCGGCTCAGCGGCGGCATGCGCCAACGCGTCCAGATCGCCCGGGTGTTGGCCAACGAACCCGGCGTCGTCCTGATGGACGAACCCTTCGGCGCGCTCGACGCGCAGACCCGGCAGGTGATGCAGGAGGAGACCGACCGCATCTGGCGCGCCTCCGGCTGCACCGTCGTCTTCGTCACCCACGACATCGACGAGGCGATCCTGCTGGCCGACCGGATCGCCGTCATGACCGCGGGCCCGGCGGCCTCGGTGAAGTCCGTCTACCCCGTCGACCTCCCCAGGCCGCGCGACGAGGACGATCCGTCCGCCGTCGAACTGCGCCGCCAACTCCGGGCGGACATCGGCGAAGAGGTCCGCAAGGCGCTGCGCGACCAGGGACTCGACGACGCGTCGCGCGATGCGGAGGAGGACGACCGATGACCGTCGCGACGGCCGCGGCCACCGGCAGCGCGGAAGCGCGGAAACGCCCCGCCCGGGCGACCGCAAGCCGCCTGCGCGCACTCGGCATGTACACCCTGTCCGTCCTCGTCGGCCTCACCGTCTGGCAACTGCTGGCGATGGCGTACGGCTCCTCGCTGGTCGCCTCCCCGAGCGAAACCCTCGGCGCGGCACGGCAGTTGGCGTCGGACGGCACGCTGACAAACTCGATCATCGCCTCCAGCCGCCGCATCCTGATCGGCTGGGGACTCGGCGTACTCGTCGGCGCACCGGTCGGACTGCTCGTCGGACAGGTCCCGGTGATCCGCCAACTCCTGGAGCCCTACATCGAGTTCTTCCGCTTCATCCCACCGGTCGCCTTCGTGACCCTGGCTGTGGTGTGGCTCGGCATCGGCGAGTCGTCGAAGGTCGTCCTGATCTTCTACACGGCCGTCTTCATCGTCACGGTCAACACCAGCGCCGGTGTCATGGCGGTGAGCGAGTCCAAGCTGCGCGCGGCCCGGAACCTGGGCGCGAACCGCCGCCAGATCCTGCGGAGCATCGTGCTGCCCTCGACCGTGCCGCACATCGTCACCGGCGCCCGCCTCGCCATGGGCAACAGCTTCCTGACCATCGTCTCCGCCGAGATCGTCGCCTCCCAGGTCGGACTCGGCTCGTTGATCTGGACCTCCCGCAACTACGGGCGGATCGACTGGGTCTTCGTCGGGATCATCACCCTGGGAATCCTCGGGTTCGTCTTCGACCGCGTCCTGCGGATCGTCGCGTCCCGCGTTCTGCGTCGATACGGAGTGAAGTTGTGACGACCGCCAAGTCCCGCGCCCTGGTCCTGGAGAGCTTCGGCTCACTGCCCCGCCTGGTGGAGCGCCCGGTGCCGGAGCCCCGCCCCGGCCACACTCTCGTACGGATGCGGGCGGCCCAGGTGGGACACCTCGATCTGAACGTCGTGGACGGCAGGTTCGGCATCCTCCCCGACCTGCCCGCCGTACCGGGCACCACGGGCTGCGGGGTCGTCCTCGCCTCGGACATCCACCCCGAGGGCACTCTGGTCCGCCTCGGAGGCAAGGCCATCGGCCTGCGCCGCGACGGCTGTTGGGCGGAACACGCACTGGTGCCGGACGCCGCCGTCGAGATCGTGGAAGAGGGCACGGACCCTGCGCTGGCGTGCAGTTGGTTCTCACCGGTGGGTACGGCGTGGGCGGCGGTGCACACGGTGGCGGACGTCCAGCCGGGGGAGCGGGTGCTCGTGACCGGCGCGGCGGGGGCGGTCGGGGCGATGGCCGTGCAGGTTGCCGCGCGAGCCGGGGCCGAAGTGGTCGGAGCGGTCGGGCGGCCGGCCAAGCTCGCTCACGTCCCGGCACCCGCGAAGGCCGTCCTCGCCTCCGAGCTGTCCCCGGAGTCCGTGGGCGGCCCGGTCGACGTGGTCATCGACACGGTCGGTGGACCGGTCCTGCGTGACGCGCTCCCGCTCGTCCGCCCGCGCGGTCGGGTCGCGCTCGTCGGCTACACAGCAGGACGCGAATTCACCGTAGACCTCGCGGACTTCCTGCTGGCCGATGTGTCTCTGCTGCCGGTGAACCTGATGTCGCGCGGCAAGGAGGTCGCGGCGGACGCGCAGGTGCTGCTGGCGGAACTGCGGACGGGGGCGCTGACCCTGGAGATCGAGCGGCACGGCATCGACGCGTTCGCCGAGGCGGCCGAGCGGCTGCGGACGGGCGAGGCGATCGGCAAGGTGGTGCTGGACCTGGGCTGATGGGAGGCCGTGTGCCGGCACTGTCTCGTTTGCAGGCCTCAGACGGTCTTGACGACAGTGCCGGTGCCTTCGAGCGCGGTGATCTCGTCGGCGGGTGCCGAGGTGTCGGTGACCAGGGTGTGCAGGAGTGTGGTGGGGCCGACGTAGGCGTACGCGGTGTGGCCGAGCTTGCTGCCGTCGGCGGCGACGACGATGCGGCGCGCGGTGGCGATGGCGGCCTTCTTCACGGCCGCGTCGTCGAGGTCGTAGGCGGTCAGGCCCTCGGCCGCGCTCAGACCGCAGCAGCCCATGACGGCGGTGTCGAAGCGGAGCGCCGCCAGGGACGCGAGGGTGAGCGGGCCGGTGAGGGCTCCCTCGGCGGCCCGGGGCTGCCCGCCGGGCACCATCAGCGTGACCGGGCCCGGGCCCTCGCCGAACACCTGGATCGCCTGCAAGGACAGGGGCATCACCGTGACCCGCCGCCGACGCAGCAGGTGGGCGACCTCCAGGCAGGTGGTGCCGCTGTCCAGGAGGACGGTCTCGCCGTCGGCGATGAGTGAGCACACCTCGGCCGCGATACGGCGCTTGGCATCCACGGCCTCGTGCGCACGCAGCGCGAAGGGTGGCTCCTCGCCCCGGAGCAGCAGGGTCCGCGCCCCGCCACGGACGCGCTCCAGAACGCCCTGCGCGGACAGGGCGTCGAGGTCGCGCCGGATGGTCATCTCGGAGGCGCCGGTCAGTTCGACGAGTTCCTGGACCGTGATCCTGCCGGTCTCCCTGACGGCCTGCGCGATCGTCCCGTGCCGGTCTGCGTTGCTCATAGCGTGATTGAACACCTCTCGAAACGAACATGCAATGTGTGCGAAGCGACAGTATTCAATCACCATGAATGTTCGTTACGGTTGCTGCCATGAGCCATTCGCTTCGATCCGCCCGAGTGGCGACCTTTGTCTACTTCAGCCTGTGCGGCACCCTGATGGGCACCTGGGTGGTGAACATCCCCGCCATCGAGGAGCGGGTGGGTGTCAGCCACGCGACGCTCGGGGGACTGCTGGTGCTGCTGGGGCTGGGGGCCTTCATCGGCATGCAGGTGGCCGGGAGCCTGACCGACAAGCTCGGGGCGCGCATCGTCGTCCCCGCCACCGCCGTGCTGTGCAGCGCGGCCCTGGTGCTGCCGGGCCTGCCCCGGGATCCGTGGACGCTGGCAGGTGCCCTGCTCGTCTTCGGGTTCTGCAACGGTTGCCTGGACGTGAGCATGAACGCCCACGCCGTACACGTGGAGAAGGCGTACGGCAGGCCCGTCATGTCGGCCTTCCACGCCACGTTCTCGGTCGGCGGCGTCCTCGCCGCGCTGGTCGGAGCGGCCACGGCGAGCGCCGGCCTGAGCCCGGCCGCGGGCATGGCCACCATGGGAGCCCTCGGCATCGTGACCGCCCTGGTGTCGGCCCGCGCCCTGCTGCCGACCACGCCCACGGCCCCCGCGGGACAGGTCGAGCACACGCCGGCCGCCGGGCCCCGCCGCACCGGCAGGCGCATCTGGATCCTCGCCGCCCTGGCCCTGATGGTCATGCTGTGCGAGGGCGCCGCCAACGACTGGAGCGCGCTGCACCTGAAGGACGTCCTCGGCGCCCCCGCGAGCACCGCCGCCTTCGCGTACGGCACCTTCGCGGCGACCATGACCATCGGCCGACTGCTCGCCGACCGCCTCGTCGCCCGCTTCGGATCCATGGCGATACTGCGGTACGGCTCGACGACGGCCGCCGTCGGCATCACGGTCGTGACCGTCTCGCCGTGGATATGGGCCGCGTTCGCGGGATGGGCACTGTTCGGTCTGGGGCTGTCCGGCTGTGTCCCGCAGCTGTTCAGCGCGGCCGGACACGCAGACCCCTCCGCCGCCGGGGCCAACGTCTCCCGGGTGGCAGGACTCGGCTACGTCGGCATGCTCGCCGGCCCCGCCGCGATCGGCTGGCTGACCCACCTCGTCGCCCTGAACCACGCCTTCGTCCTGCTGATCCTGCTGTGCGCGATCACCGCCGTGGCCGCCGGAGTCCTGCGCACCGGCTCCGACCGCTCGCCCGAGATGGCCGCAAGCGGCAACTGACCGCCTGTGCGGCACGGCTCACTCCGTGCCGCACAGGCTTCTCCGCCCACCCGGCCGCCAGAACCCGGAGGAACCCTCACCATGCCTACAGACCGGCGCATCGTGCTCTTCGACCTCTTCGGTGTCATCGCCCGCCAGCAACTCCCGGGCGCCCAGGGCAAGATGGCCGACCACTGTCACGCACCGACCGAAGCCTTCACCGCGGCCTACTGGGCCTGCCGCCCGCCCTACGACGCCGGTCGGCAGTCCGCGCCCGAGTACTGGACCGCCGTACTACGACAGCTGTCCCGGCCCGCCGACGCCGACACGATCGAGGAACTGCGCCTCACCGACATCGACAGCTGGTCGCGCGTCGACGACCGGATGGTCGCCTACGTCCAGTCCCTCCGCGAGGTCACCGAGGTCGCCCTGCTGTCCAACATCCCCTCGGACCACGCGGACGCCTTCCTCGCCGCGCAGCCCTGGCTGCACCGTCTGGACCACGTCGCCTTCTCCGGAAAGATCAAAGCGGCGAAGCCGGACCCGGCAGCCTTCCAGCACTGCGTCACCGCCATGCGGGCAGCCCCGGCCGACTTCCTCTTCGTCGACGACCGCGAGGAGAACGTACGAGCCGCGCGAGCGACGGGCATGAACGGACACGTCTTCACCGACCCCGCCGACCTGGCAACCGTCATCGACGCCTGGCTGCTGCCGAAGCCTTCGGCCCCGCTCACCCCGGGATGACCACCGCCCGGCCCCGGCAGCACACCACATCACCGGTACCGCACCGCTCGATCAGATCCAGCGTCACCGCACCACTGCTCGCATCCACCGACTGCACGGTGCCCGTCACCAGCAGCCGGTCACCGACGTGCGCCGGCGCCCGATTACGCCAGCCGACCTCCCGGACCTGCCCGCCCACGCCCGCGAACTCCGCAGCCGCACGATGAAACAGACAGCCGTGCAACTGGGCCATGACGACGGGTCCGGCCAGCCCCTCCGACCGGGCGAACTCGGTGTCGTAGTGGATGAGATGGGCGTTACGGGTGACGGCACCGAAGCGCAGCAGGGTGATCGCGTCGGTCGTCAGCTCGACGGGCAACACGGCCTGTCCCACGACGACTTGGCGTTCCCGGCGGCCCGTCATCGGACGATGAACCTCTCCGTGACCTCCACCAACGCCCCCCGCGCCGCGCCGTACACCTTCTCCATCGTGAGGAGCAGGAATCCCTCCCCAACTCCCTTGCGTTCCACGGCAGTCAGCGCGCGTCGCAGCTCGATCAGGTCGCCCGCCCGCACCTCTCCGACCCAGCGCACGTCCTGGCCGCCCGCCATCAGCCGGACGTCGAGCCCGTCGGTGCCGGGGACCTCGTCGCGGTACATGCCGTCCGACCGGAACTCCGCCGTGTCGGCCCCGGGCGCCCCGCGCAGCAGACTCACCACGTACATCGGGTGGACGGCGAAGTCGGCGCGCGCGGGATCGACGAGACGCGGTGCGTGCTCACCGGCCGCCCGCGCGAACTCCGCCGCGTCCTCGGCCCGTACGACGCCCAACGACCGCCGCTCCCACCGCCCCACCGACGCCCGGGCCCGCTCCTCGACCAGCTCCAACACGGCGCTTCTGATCATGAGTTGCCTCCTCTCCGGTGCCCGGACGGTAAGGACGGTCCGCCCTCGACCGCCACGGAACCGGCCCGCTCAGTGGACCGTTCCACTTGGGCCGGGTCCGCCGCCGCCCCACCATCAGCACATGGACCTCATGGACATCCAGGCGCCCCCGGAGGGCGCCTACGCGGAAGCGGACGGCGTCAAGTACCACTACGTCGAACTGGGGGAGGGCGGCCCCTCGGTCAGCCCCACGGTCTTTCTGCACGGCGGCGGCCCCGGGTGCACCGGCTGGTCGGACTTCGGCCAGGTGGCACAGCTGTTCGCGACGGAACGCCGCTGTCTGCTCGTCGACATCCTCCAGTACGGCAAGTCCGCCAAGCCCGTCATCGAGGGCCCCATGTGGGACTACCACGCGGCCAAGACAGTCGCCCTGCTCGACGAACTCGGCATCGACCGCGCCGACTTCGTCTGCAACTCCTGGGGCGGCACCATCGCCCTCAACCTCGCCGCCAAGTACCCCGAGCGCGTACGGTCGTTGGTCATCACCGGCAGCATGCCCGTCTTCTACGGCCCGCTCGCGCCGCTGCCGGAAGGCGGTCGCCGGGGCCGTAACGCCCGCGACGTGTATTACGGCGGCACCGGCCCCTCGTGGCAGAAGATGCGCGAACTCATCGCCCGCCTGGAGTGGTTCGCCCCGGACGCCATCCCCGACGGCACCGTGACCCTGCGCTACGAGCAGAGCCTCGACCCCGAGGAGACCGCCCTCGCCGGTGCCTCCGACAACCCGCGCGGCGACTGGCAGGACCTCACCGCCGAACTCGGCCGGATCGCCGCGCCGACGCTGTTCCTGTGGGGTATGCAGGACGCGTTCCTGACCCCGGACTACCCGCTGATGCTGGCCCGCATGATCGCCAAGGGCAACCTGCACGTGATGAGCGAGGCCTCCCATCACCCGCAGGAGGAATGGCCGTACGACTACCACAGCGTGGTCTCCGGCTTCCTGAACCAGCAGCACAACTGACTCTCCGGGGAGGAGACATGAGCGAGTCCGCCGTGAAGGTCGTCGAACTGTCCAGCCCCTTCACCCGGTTCGCCGGCCGCCTGCTGGTCGGGCTCGGGTACGAGGTCGTGCTCGTCGAACCGCCGGAGGGCGACGAGACCCGACGCGAACTCGGCGGCGACGCGTTCGTCCACTGGCACGCGGGGAAGCGGTCGGTCGTGCCCGCCTCGCCCGAAGAGTTGCGTGCGCTGCTCACCACCGCCGACGTGCTGCTCGACGGGAGCCCGAGCGGCGCCGAGGCACTAGTGGACGGGCTCGACGACCTCGTGCACGTCCGCGTCACCCCCTTCGGTCTGATCGGCCCCCGCACCGACTGGCAGGGCACCGACCTCGTCGTGGCCGCGCTGGGCGGGATGCTCGCCCAGGTCGGCGACCCCGACGGCCCGCCGCTACGGCTCCCGGAGCACCAGGCCGAGCAGCTCGCCGGCGTCAACGCGGCCATCGCCGCCCTGCTCGGCCTGCGCGCCCGGCGCACCGGCCCGGGGCAACTCGTCGATGTCTCCGCGCAGGCGTGCGTGGCAGCCGCGTTGGAGGCCGGAACGCTCGCCTATCTGCACGAGGACCGGGTTCCGCCGCGCCCCGGAAGCGTCCATCCCCTCGTCCCGCACGGCCTGTTCCGGGCCGCCGACGGCTACTTGGGCGGCGGGCTCGGCGGCAGCCCACGCATGTGGGACGCGCTGCTCGACTGGCTTCGCGAGGAGGGCGCGGCGGCAGACCTCACGGAACCGCGCTGGCAGGACCCGGTCGAACGCAAGAAGCACCAGGAGCACGTGTTCAAGGTCGTCCAGGACTTCGTGGGTGCCTGGCCGAAGGCGGAGTTCGCGGAACGGGCCCAGGCCAGAAAACTGCCCTGGGCCGCCGTCGACCTGCCCCACGAACCCCCCGACAACCCCCAGCTCGCCGCCCGCGACTTCTTCACCCGGGTACGCACCCCGGAGGGCGAGCGGACCGACCTGGGCTTCCCCTTCGCGTTCCCGGAAGGCCGCCGGGTACGGGAGTTGGAGGTCCGGGGCGTGGGCGCGGACCAGTACCTCCTCGACGCCGAAGGCACCGAACGCACCGAAGAGGCCGAACCCCGCCCCACGCCCGCGATCCCGGCCGAGCAGGCCCCCGCACAACCCGCGTATCCCGCCCTGCACGGCATCCGTGTCCTCGACCTGACCTGGGTCCTTGCCGGCCCGTACTGCACCAAGGTCCTGGCCGACCACGGCGCCGACGTCATCAAGGTCGAGTCCATGGGCCGTCCCGACCCCACCCGCTTCGCCCCCTTCATGCACCTCTCCCGCGGCCCGCACACGGACCCCAACACCAACGGCTACTTCAACGAGGTCAACCGCAACAAACGCAGCATCGCCCTCGACACCCGCACCGAGGACGGCATCACGGTGCTGCGCGAGCTCATCGCCCACTGCGACGTCCTCGTGGAGAACTTCAGCTCTTCGGTCATGCGCAAACTCGGCCTGGGCTACGAGGAGTTGTGCCGCATCAACCCGGACCTCGTCTACGTCAGCATGTCGGGCATGGGGCACACAGGACCACGCAACGGCTGGGTGTCGTACGCCGACACGGTCTCGGCGAGCGCGGGCCTGACCGGACTGACCGGCTGGGGACCGGACGCCGTGGTCGGGGTGATCTACGGCCACGGCGACATCGTCGCGGGGCTCCAGGCCGCCCTCGCCACGGTCGCCGCACTGGAGCACCGCGCCGTCACCGGACGCGGACAGCACATCGACCTGTCCCAACTGGAGGCGATAGCAGCCCACATGGGCACCAGCCTCCTCGGCGGTCCGGCGGTGACACCGAGCGGCAACACTCACCCGAGCTGGAGCCCCCAGGGCGTCTACCGCTGCCTCGGCACCGACCGCTGGCTGGCCGTCAGCGTCCGCGACGACACCGAGTGGGCGGCGCTGTGCGAGGTGATCGGGCGACCCGAACTCGCCGCGGATGAGCGGACGTTCACGGCGGAGGCCCGGCGCCGCTCGACAGCTCTCGTCGACTCCGCGCTGGGGGAGTGGACCCGCACGCTCCCCGCCGACGTCGCCGCCGAGACACTCCAGGCGCACGGTGTCCCGGCCGGAGCCGTGCAGGACGGGCGTGAACTCGTCGAGCACGACCCACAGTTGAGGGCCCGCGGCTTCTACGTACGCAAGGAACACCCGGTCGCGGGCGCCTTCCTCCACGAGGGCGTTCCTATCCGCCTGACCCGGACGCCTGGCGGGATCCGCGAGGCCGCGCCCGTACTCGGCGCCGACACCGACGCCGTACTGAGCGAGGTGGCGGGGTTCTCGACGGAGCGCGTCCAGCAGCTTCGGGAGACCGGCGTCCTGCGGTGACCGACACCATCCCCGGCCTCCTTGACGCGGCGGCCGGGGAGTTCGGGGAGCGGCCCTTCCTGCGGGTGGGGTCGGTGACGCGGACGTACGCGGAGACCCGAACGGCCGCCGCCACGATGGCCGGAGCGCTCGCCGAGCGTGGCTGCCGACCGGGTGACCGCGTCGCCGTCATGGCCGACAACCGTATCGAGGTCGTCGACCTCATCCTCGGCTGCGCCTGGCTGGGAGCGGTACTGATCCCGCTCAACACCGGCTTGCGGGGTGGCGGGCTGCGGGAGGTGCTGCGTGCTGCGGAACCGCAATTCCTGCTGGTGGAGGAGGAGTTGGCGGAACGGGTCGTAGCGGCTGGATTTCAGGGGGAGTTGTGGGTCGTGGGCGGGGACGGCGTACCGGAGCCGGGTAGGGTCCCCGCCGTACCGTCGGCCCAACTGCGTCCGGAGAACACGGCGTTCGTGCTGTTCACCTCGGGCACGACGGGAGCGGCGCGCGGTGTGCGCTGCCCGCACGCGCAGACCGTGTGGTGGGGCCGCAACGTCTCCGACTCGCTCCGGCTCACCGCCGACGACGTGCTGTACACCTGCCTGCCGCTCTTCCACACCAACGCGCTGAACACCCTCGCGCACGCCATGGCCGTGGGGGCGAGCTGTGTGATCGGTGAGCGGTTCTCCGCGACGCGGTACTGGGGACGGGTGGCGGAGGCCGGGGCGACGGTCGTCTATCTGCTGGGCGCGATGGTGCCCATGCTGCTGGCGCAGCCGCCGGGCTCCGGCGACCGTGCGCACCGGGCCTGGCGCGGGCTCTCGCCGGCCACTCCCGGGTCCGCGTGGGAGCCCTTCCGCGAGCGGTTCGGGGTCACGCTCGTCGACGGGTTCGGGTCGACGGAGACGAACCTCGTCATCGGGTCGACGCCCGACAATCAGCGGGCCGGTTACCTCGGTACCGTGCGCGACGGGTTCTCCGTGCGTGTGGTCGACGACCTCCTCGAACCCGTCGCGGACGGTGTCGCCGGTGAGCTGGTGGTCCGTAGCGCGCACGAATTCGTCTTCTGTACCGGGTACTTGGGGGAGTCGGAGCCCGGTCCCACCGCGTGGCGGCGCACCGGGGACCGGGTGGTGCGGGAAGCCGACGGGTGGTTCCGGTTCGTCGACCGGATCAAGGACGTGATCCGGCGGCGCGGCGAGAACGTGTCCTCGCAGGAGGTGGAGTCCGTGGTCCGCTCGTACCCGGCGGTCGCCGACGCGGCGGCCTTCCCGGTGCCCTCCGAGCTGGCCGAGGACGAGGTGATGGTCGCGATCGTCCCCGCGCCCGGGCAGGTGCTGGACCTCGGTGACCTCCTACGGCACTGCGCGGACGAGCTGCCGCCGTTCGCGGTGCCCCGCTACATCGACACCGTCCGTGAGCTTCCGCTCACCGAGACCGGCAAGGTTCGCAAGGGCGTACTGCGCGAACGCGGGGTCACCGCCACCACCTGGGACCGGTCCACACCGCCCACCCCGGCAAGACATCTAACTTGAACCGTTTGTTTTCTTGAATCACTCGTGTTTATGGCTGTAGGTTGAGCGCCATGACCGCATCCCAGCCACCGACCACCGCCGAGGAGCTGCGCGGTGCCGGCCTGCGGGTGACGGCAGCCCGCGTCGCGCTGCTCGAGACCGTCCGGCACGGTGACCACCTCGATGTCGAGGCGGTCGCGTCCGGGGTCCGTGACCGCGTAGGACACATATCTCTCCAGGCCGTCTACGACGCGCTCCATGCGCTGACCTCGGCCGGACTCATACGCCGTATCGAACCGGCAGGCAGTCCCGCCCGCTTCGAAGGACGCGTCGGCGACAACCACCACCACCTCATGTGCAGGTCGTGCGGTGTCGTCGCCGATGTCGACTGCGCGGTCGGCGAGGCACCCTGCCTGACCGCCGCCGACGACCAAGGCTTCTCGATCGACGAGGCCGAGGTCATCTACTGGGGTCTGTGCCCCGCCTGCACCGCAGTCCCCAGTTCCTGAGCCACGTGTTCCACCCCGTTTTGGAAGGATTCCCATGTCTGAGAACCACGACGCAATCGTCACGGACGCGAAGTCGGAGGATGCCGGGGGCTGCCCCGTCGCGCACGGGCGCGCCGCGCACCCGACCCAGGGCGGTGGCAACCGTCAGTGGTGGCCGGAGCGGCTCAACCTGAAGATCCTCGCCAAGGACCCGGTCGTCGCGAACCCGCTCGGCGCGGACTTCGACTACGCCGAGGCGTTCGGTGCCCTCGACCTCGCGGCCGTCAAACAGGACATCGCCGAGGTACTGACCACCTCGCAGGACTGGTGGCCGGCGGACTTCGGCAACTACGGCCCGCTGATGGTCCGGATGGCCTGGCACAGCGCCGGCACCTACCGCATCAGCGACGGCCGCGGCGGTGGCGGCCGCGGCCAGCAGCGCTTCGCGCCGCTGAACAGCTGGCCGGACAACGGCAACCTCGACAAGGCCCGCCGTCTGCTGTGGCCGGTCAAGAAGAAGTACGGCCAGTCCATCTCCTGGGCCGACCTCCTGATCCTCACGGGCAACGTGGCGCTGGAGACGATGGGCTTCGAGACCTTCGGCTTCGCCGGCGGCCGTGCCGACGTCTGGGAGGCCGACGAGGACGTGTACTGGGGTCCCGAGACCACCTGGCTCGACGACCAGCGCTACACCGGCGACCGCGAGCTGGAGAACCCGCTCGGCGCCGTCCAGATGGGCCTCATCTACGTCAACCCCGAGGGCCCCAACGGCAACCCGGACCCGCTGGCGTCGGCCCGCGACATCCGTGAGACCTTCCGCCGCATGGCGATGAACGACGAGGAGACCGTCGCCCTCATCGCCGGTGGCCACACCTTCGGCAAGACCCACGGCGCGGGCCCGGCCGAGTCGGTCGGCGACGACCCCGAGGCCGCTCCGCTGGAGGCGCTCGGCCTGGGCTGGAAGTCCACCTACGGCAGCGGCAAGGGCGGCGACGCGATCACCTCCGGCCTCGAGGTGACCTGGACCACCAAGCCCACCCAGTGGAGCAACGACTTCTTCGACATCCTCTTCGGCTACGAGTGGGAGCTGACCCAGAGCCCCGCCGGCGCCAACCAGTGGGTGGCCAAGGACGCCGAGGCGATCATCCCGGACGCCCACAGCGACGCCAAGAAGCTTCCGACGATGCTCACCACCGACCTCGCGCTGCGCTTCGACCCGATCTACGGCGAGATCTCGAAGCGCTTCCACGAGAACCCGGCTCAGTTCGCGGACGCCTTCTCCCGTGCCTGGTTCAAGCTGACCCACCGTGACCTGGGCCCGAAGTCCCTGTACCTCGGCCCGGAGGTCCCGTCGGAGACCCTGCTGTGGCAGGACCCGCTGCCGCAGGCCGAGGGCGAGGCCATCGACGCCGCGGACATCACGGCCCTCAAGGCGAAGATCCTCGCCTCGGACCTGACCGTCTCGCAGCTCGTGTCCACCGCGTGGGCGTCCGCCTCCACCTTCCGGGGCAGCGACAAGCGCGGCGGTGCCAACGGTGCCCGTATCCGCCTGGAGCCGCAGCGCGGCTGGGAGGCCAACGACCCCGACCAGCTCGCTCAGGTGCTGCGTGTTCTGGAAGGCATCCAGGCGGAGTTCAACTCCGGTGCCAAGAAGGTCTCCCTGGCCGACCTGATCGTCCTCGGTGGTGCCGCCGCGGTCGAGAAGGCCGCCAAGGACGGCGGCGTCGACGTGGAGGTCCCCTTCACGCCGGGCCGTGTCGACGCGACCGAGGAGCACACCGACGTCGAGTCGTTCGCCGCGCTGGAGCCGACCGTCGACGGTTTCCGCAACTACCTCGGCAAGGGCAACCGCCTCCCCGCCGAGTACCTGCTGCTGGACCGGGCGAACCTGCTCACGCTGAGCGCCCCCGAGCTGACCGTCCTCGTCGGCGGCCTGCGCGTCCTGGGCGCCAACCAGGGCCAGTCCACCCACGGTGTCCTGACCGACAAGGTCGGCACGCTGACCAACGACTTCTTCGTGAACCTGCTCGACCTGGGCACCACGTGGTCGTCGACCTCCGCGGACCAGCAGACCTTCGAGGCCCGCGACGCCTCCGGCGCGGTGAAGTGGACCGGCACGCGTGCCGACCTGGTCTTCGGCTCGAACTCCGAGCTGCGCGCGCTCGCCGAGGTCTACGCGAGCGACGACGCGAAGGAGAAGTTCGTGAAGGACTTCGTCGACGCCTGGGTCAAGGTCTCCGACCTGGACCGGTTCGACCTCGTCTGAGACTGAGTCCGAGTCTCGGTCCGAGTAGTTCTACGGCAACGCACCACTGACGTCCGGGTCGGCCCCCACGGGTCGGCCCGGACGTTTCTCACCTTCTGAACTCGCGGCACAGGCGTGCACGTTCGTCACATAAGCTCCTCCGCATGAACGAGGGGGAGCCCGGCAGACGGGTCGTAGACGGCCGCTTCGAGCTGGAGTCCCGGCTCGGCGGCGGTGGCATGGGCACGGTGTGGCGCGCCCAGGACCTGCTGCTGCACCGCTATGTCGCGGTCAAGGAGGTCCGGCCGCCGGACATCGACCTCGCCGAGTACGACCCTGCCGCGGCGGAGCTGCTGCGCCAGCGGGTCCTGCGCGAGGCACGCGCCCTGGCCCGGGTCGAGCACCCGAACGTGGTGACGATCCACCACATCGTCGACGAGGGTGTGGGCACCTACCCCTGGCTCGTCATGGAACTCGTCCAAGGCGGCTCACTCGCCGACCGGTTGGCCCGCGGGCCGATGGCTCCCGCCGAGGCCGCCCAACTCGGCCGAGGCGTGCTCGACGCCCTCAACGCGGCACACGCGGCGGGCGTCCAGCACCGCGACGTGAAACCCGCCAACGTCCTGCTGCGCACCGACGGCCGCCCCGTCCTCACCGACTTCGGCATCGCCGCGATCCGCGACGCCACCGCCCTCACCGCCACCGGCTCGATCATCGGCACGCCCGACTACATGGCCCCGGAACGGGTCACCGGCCAGAGCGGCGGTCCCGCCGCCGACCTGTGGTCGCTCGCGATGATGCTGTACGTCGCGGTCGAGGGCTACCACCCGCTCCAGCGCGGCACCACCCTGGCGACCCTGGCCGCCGTACTCCAGGAGGACGTGCCGCCACCGGTGCGGGCCGGATCGCTCACGCCGGTGCTGTCCTGCGTCCTGATCCGAGATCCCGAGGCGCGGCCGGACGCCGAAACGGTCGGCCGGATGCTGAACGTCGCCGCGGTACAGCCCGAGGACCGGCGCCCCGAGACCACCTCGTACCGGCTCGCACCGCCGGTGCCTCCGTCGCTGCCACCCACCGACGGTATGCAGACGGCGAGTCGGCGGCGCCGCCCGGCGAAGCGGAACCGGGGCGTCACGGTCGCCTCCAGCGTCGTAGGCGTACTGCTCATCGGCACGCTCGCCTGGAAGGTGCTGCCGGACGGGAACGACAAGAAGGACACGTCGGCGTCCGCGGGCGCGACCGGTCAGACGCAGCAGCAGAGCACGCCCACGGCCTCGGCGAGCCAGAGCAGCGCCGCTGTGAAGACCCAGGACATGCTCACCCCGTCCGGCATCCGGACCGCGATCAAGGCCTTCAAGGAGAAGACGGGCAGCGACCGCTTCAACGACTTCTCCGTCTACCCGGGGTATGTCATCGCGGAGGTGATGGTGAAGGGCAGCCAGACCAGGTACGTCAGCTATACCTATCGCTCCGGTACCGGTTTCGACGAGGGGACCGACAACAAGGGAACGGTGACAGACGGAGACACGCCGGTGAAGCTCGACGACTTCAACTGGGACGCGGTTCCCGCGTTGCTGAAGCGCGCGAACAAGGACCTGAAGGTCAAGGACCCGACGAGCCGTTACCTGCTGCTCCGGCTGCCGAGCACCAACGGCGGTGACACCCCGGCCGGCATGGCGATCTATCTGAGCGACGACTACGGCTCCGACGGCTTTCTGGAGGCCGACACCCAGGGCGCTGTGACCAGGGTGGAGCCGGCCGACGAGTAGGTTCGCCCCGTGCCCACCTTGCTGATCGTGCATCACACCCCCTCGCCCAACTGCCAGTCGATGTTCGAGGCCGTCGTCTCGGGAGCCACGACACCGGAGATCGAGGACGTGCGGGTCGTACGGCGTGCCGCCCTGTCCGCGACCGTGTCGGACGTGCTGGCCGCCGACGGCGTTCTGCTGGGCACGCCCGCGAACCTCGGTTACATGTCCGGCGCGCTGAAGCATTTCTTCGACCAGATCTACTACCCGTGCCTGGACGAGACCCGGGGCCGGCCCTTCGGCTACTACGTGCACGGCGGCAACGACGTGACGGGAGCCGTGCGCGGCATCGAGTCGATCACGACGGGGCTGGGCTGGCGGCGGGTCGTCGACCCGGTGACGCTGACCGGTGAGCCGGACAGGGCCGGTGTCGAGGCGTGCTGGGAGCTGGGGGCGACGGTCGCCGCCGGTCTGACGGCCTGAGCGGGCGGCCTGGGCGGGCTGCCTGAGTGGGGCGTCACCACCCGTTCGGACGCCGAAGAGTGTCGTGACCCCCCGAAGCACCCCCAGCGTGGAGGGACATGCCCCTCCGAGTGACAGGAGTTCTTCATGAGGAAGCGACTGACGGCCGCGGCGGGTCTGGCGGGTGCGGCGTTGCTGCTGTGCGCCGGTACGGCGAGCGCGGACCCCGACCCCGTCGGGACCGCCAGCGACAGCCCGGGCGTGCTCTCCGGAAACGTCGTTCAGGTGCCGATCGACCTGGACCTCAACCTGTGCGGCAACTCGATCGACGTCATCGGTCTGCTGAACCCCGCGCTGGGCAACCACTGCGAGACCACGGACTGACGAGCCGTACCGTGAACGAGCCGTGGGCCTCGTGCCCGCGGCTCGTTCCGCGTGTCGGGGGACGTGCCAGGAGGCGTGTCAGGGGACCTCGGGCAGCCGGTGCAGCGGAGTGCCGTGGGCCCAGCGCCGCAGGCGTGAGCCGTCGATGAGCTGGACGCCGCCCTGCCTGCGCGCCCACTGGACGTCACGTCGGCTGAAGGTGCCCCGGTGCACCACGAGACGGAGATGCGGTCCGGAGCCGGCCGAGCGTGCGGCGCGGGTCGGTGTCTCCTCGTCGGGCAACGGTTCGGCCACCGGCCGGAAGGCCACCTCCAGACGGCGACCGAGCCGGTCCCGCGCGCGGACCCACGGCTGGCCCTGCGCGTCGGGCCGGGCCAGCGCCCGCCAGCCGTCCCGGCGCAGCATCCGGGACACGGCCAGGGCGAGCCCGTCCACATCCAGGTCGGCGATCTCCTCGGGCGTGTAGTAGCCCAGCCGGCGACGGGCCAGCGGCCGGTTGTGCCGGACCACGGCCGCCGTGATGACGGCGAGCAGCGCCAGGCCGGCGGCGAGCGCGCCGGTGCCGAGGACGCGGTACGCCACGGCGAGCCCGGCCACGATCCCGCACACGACGACGGCGACCACGACGAGGGCGGGCAGCACCTCGCGCAGTCCGGGGCCGTAGCGTCCCTGGGCGCGCAGCGCACGGATCGCCTCGCGCCTTCGTGAGCGCCACGACGCGCGCTTCTCGTGCCTCCGCAGCCTCTGCGGCAACAGAGCCAACTCCCCCCACCCCCAAGCGCGTTGACGCCTGCGGTAGGGATACCCGCCGGACGTGGTCCACGTGCGCGGGGACGGGAACCGGCCACCAAACCGGCCGAACTGTTTCGGCGGGTGCCGTGACTCCTCGGGCAGCGAACTCGTCCCTCCAGACCTCTGGCCCCAGGTACCTACCGCCCGGTATACAAGGCCAGTTGAACGAGAGACGACCGCATCGGGCCCGCCCCGTCGCACCGTCTCGTACCTGGGGAGGAATCTCATGAAGCGTGAGACGCATCCGGCCGCGACGGCGCACCACCGGGGCAGGACCGTGGCGGTCGCGGCAGCGGTCAGCGGCTGCGCCCTCGTCGTCGCCTCCGCGGCGCCGGCGGCCGCGCACAACTCGGGCCATGGGCACGGCCGTTCCACGCAGTACGTGGCGCTCGGCGACTCCTACACCTCGGGCCCGTACATACCGACCCAGGTGGACGCCAACTGTGCCCGCTCCGACCACAACTACCCCTCTGTGGTGACGGCGGACCAAAGAGGGACCGTCCTCAAGGACGTGAGCTGCAGCGGCGCGACGACCGCCGAGATGTGGAAGGCGCAGGGCACCAACCCGCCCCAACTCGACGCCGTACAGCGGAACACGGACCTGGTGACGGTCCAGATCGGCGGCAACGACATCGGGTTCAGCACCATCATCGGGACGTGCGCCAAGCTCAGCGCCACGGACCTGACCGGCAACCCCTGCCAGCGCTACTACAACTCCACCGGCGTCGACCAGTTGGCGCTGGCCGTCCTCAACACCGCGCCGAAGGTCACCAAGGTCCTCCGTGCGGTGCACAAGCAGGCACCCCACGCGCGCGTGCTCGTCGTCGGCTACCCGGACCTGCTGCCCGACGACGGCAGCGGCTGCTACCCCTCGGCGCCGTTCGCAGCCAAGGACTTCCCCTATCTCCGGGACACCGGCAAGCGCCTCAACCTGATGCTCCGTGTGGTGGCCGCGCTCAACGGCGCGGAGTACGTGGACACTTACGGCCCCACCGTCGGCCACGACATGTGCAAGGCGCCCGCCGACCGCTGGATAGAGCCGCTGCAACCCGCGTCCCCCGCTGCTCCGGCGCACCCCAACGCGAAGGGCGAGGCGGCCATGGCGGGCGCGGTCCTGAAGCAACTGGACCGGCGCCACCGGTACTGACGGACAGCAGCGGCCCGGGTTTTCCACAGGCGGAGGGGGTGTACTCGCTAAACGCGCCCCTGACGAGGAAAGATGGGGCCGTACGCGAAGTCGGTCGATACGGAGGAGCGGGCCACCATGCCACACGAGCGAGCGGGCGAGCAGGCCCGCGCAGAGGATCTCGTCGACGTAGCCCGACTGGTCACCGCGTACTACGCGCTGCACCCGGACCCCGCCGAGCCGGGGCAGCGCGTCGCGTTCGGCACCTCCGGGCACCGGGGCTCCTCCCTGGCGACCGCGTTCAACGAGGACCACATCGCCGCCACCAGCCAGGCCATCTGCGAGTACCGCGCGGACCAGGGCACCGACGGCCCGCTCTTCATCGGGGCCGACACGCACGCGTTGTCCGAGCCCGCGAAGGTCACCGCCCTGGAGGTGTTCGCCGCCAACGAGGTCACGGTCCTCATCGACACCGCCGACGGCTACACACCCACCCCGGCGGTGTCCCACGCGATCCTCGCCCACAACCGCGGCCGCACCTCGGGCCTCGCGGACGGCGTCGTGGTCACCCCGTCCCACAACCCGCCCGGCGACGGCGGCTTCAAGTACAACCCGCCGAACGGCGGCCCGGCGGGCTCCGAGATCACCTCCTGGATCCAGGACCGCGCCAACGAGATCATCGCGAGCGGCATGAAGGACGTCCGCCGCATCCCGTACACCCGCGCGCTCGCCGCTCCCGGCACGGGCCGCTACGACTTCCTCGGCACCTACGTCGCCGACCTGCCGAGCGTGCTCGACCTGGACGCGATCCGTACGGCCGGTGTGCGGATCGGCGCCGACCCGCTGGGCGGGGCGTCCGTCGCCTACTGGGGCCGGATCGCCGAGGAGCACCGGCTCGACCTGACCGTGGTCAATCCGCTCACGGACCCGACCTGGCGGTTCATGACGCTGGACTGGGACGGCAAGATCCGCATGGACTGCTCGTCGCCGTACGCGATGGCCTCGCTGATCGCCCAGCGCGACCGGTTCGACATCGCCACCGGCAACGACGCCGACTCCGACCGGCACGGCATCGTCACCCCGGACGCGGGCCTGATGAACCCCAACCACTACCTGGCCGCCGCCATCGCCTACCTCTACGCCCACCGCGAGCAGTGGCCCGCCGACGCGGGCGTGGGCAAGACCCTGGTGTCCTCGTCGATGATCGACCGGGTCGCCGCCGACCTCGGGCGCCGGCTCGTCGAGGTGCCCGTCGGCTTCAAGTGGTTCGTGGACGGACTGGTCGACGGCTCGCTCGGCTTCGGCGGCGAGGAGTCGGCCGGCGCGTCCTTCCTGCGCCGGGACGGGTCCGTGTGGACCACCGACAAGGACGGCATCATCCTGGCGCTGCTCGCCGGCGAGATCACGGCGGTCACCGGGAAGACGCCGTCCCAGCACTACGCGGCGCTCACGGACCGCTTCGGCTCGCCCGCCTACGCCCGGATCGACGCCCCGGCCTCCCGCGAGGAGAAGGCGCTGCTCGCCAAGCTCTCGCCCGCGCAGGTCACCGCCGACACCCTGGCCGGCGAGCCCGTCACCGGCGTCCTCACCGAGGCACCCGGCAACGGCGCGGCCCTCGGCGGCATCAAGGTGACGACCGCCAACGCCTGGTTCGCGGCGCGGCCCTCCGGCACCGAGGATGTCTACAAGATCTACGCCGAGTCCTTCCTCGGTCCCGACCACCTCGGCCAGGTGCAGGAGGAGGCGAAGGCTGTGGTCGGGGCGGCCCTGGGCGGCTGACCCGGAGGCCGTGGCACCGGCTGTCGTAGGAATGAATGGTGCGGCAGGTGGTGTTGGGGCGTCAGGTGAGCCATGACGCACGACGGAAGTGAACCCCGTATGTCCTTCGAAACGACCGACTACACGGGGCAGACCACGTGCGGTGACGAAGCGCGCACCCCGCTGCGTGACTTCCTGCGGACCGAGACCGGCAGCGCCGCCGTCCTGGTGGCGGCGGCGCTCGTCGCGCTCGTCTGGGCCAACGTCACGCCGTCGGCGTACGAGACGTTCTGGGAGACCCACCTCTCCGTCCGGCTCGGCTCGCACGGGATCTCCCTCGATCTGCGCGAGTGGGTCAACAGCGGGCTGATGACGCTGTTCTTCCTCGTCGTCGGGCTGGAGGCGCGCCGCGAGTTCGACATGGGCGAGCTGCGCGAGCGCAGACGGCTGGCGCTGCCTATGGTCGCGGGCGCCAGCGGGATGCTCGTGCCGATCGCCATCTACCTGGTGATCAACAGCGGGCACGGGACGGCGGACGGCTGGGGCGCGGTGATGTCCACCGACACGGCGTTCGCGCTGGGCATGCTCGCCGTCGTGGGCCGCCACATGCCGCCCGGGCTGCGCGTGTTCCTCCTCACGATCACCGTCGTCGACGACTTCCTCGCGCTCGTCGTGATCGCCGTCTTCTACAGCGACCACATCGCCGTACCGGCACTCCTGGTCGCCGTCGGCACGTTCGCCGTCGTCATGCTGCTGCGCCGGTTCCGGGTGCGCCGGGGACCGCTGTACGCGCTGCTCGGGCTCGTCGCCTGGGTCGCCCTGCTCAAATCGGGCGTGGACCCCGTCGTCATCGGGCTGGCCATGGGGCTGATCACGTACGCCTATCCGGCGGGGCGCGACGACCTGGAGCGCGCGACCGGCCTGTTCCGGCTCTTCCGCGAGCAGCCCACACCCGAGCTGGAACGCGACGTACGCGCCGGAATCGCGGCGTCGATCTCCCCGAACGACCGGCTCCAGCGCATCTACCACCCGTGGGCGAGCTACGCCGTGGTCCCGCTGTTCGCGCTGGCCAACGCCGGGCTCCAGCTCAGCGGGGAACAGCTGGCCAGGGCCTTCACCTCGCCCGTCGCGCTCGGCATCCTCATCGGGTACGTCGTCGGCAAGCCGCTCGGCATCGTCTCCTCGACGGCGCTGACCAGCGTGCTGTCCCGGGGCCGGATCCGGCCGCCGGTCGGCTGGGGCGCGGTGACCGCGGGCGGCACGCTGGCCGGCGTCGGCTTCACGGTCTCCCTGCTGATCGCGACCCTCGCCTTCGACGGGACCACCCTGGAGGACGCGAAGACGGGCATCCTCAGCGCCGTCATCTGCTCGTTCCTGGTCGGCCGACTGGTCACCGGGGTGATCGGACTGCTGCCGCCGCAGATCCGGCCCAGGGTCCTGTTCGGCCGGGCGGAGACCATCGTCGACCTGTCCGTCCCCGTCGACCCCGACCGCGACCACCTGCGCGGACCTCGGCACGCTCCGGTGACCGTCGTGGAGTACGGCGACTACGAATGCCCCTTCTGCGGGCAGGCCGAGCCGGTCGTCCGCGAGCTGCTCGGCTCCTTCGGGGACGAGGTGCGGTACGTGTGGCGGCACCTCCCGCTCACCGACGTCCACCCGCACGCCCAGCTCGCCGCCGAGGCCGCGGAGGCCGCCGCGTTGCAGGGCGGCTACTGGGAGATGCACGACCTGCTCCTCAGCCACCAGGGCGCCCTGCGCCTGATCGACCTGCGGGGCTATGCCGAACAGATCGGCCTGGACACCGCCCGCTTCACCCGTGACATGCGGGCCCACGAGGGCGCCGGCCATGTCGCGGAGGACGTCGAGTCGGCCGACCTCAGCGGCGTGGCGGGGACGCCCACCTTCTTCGTGAACGGCCGCCGGCACCACGGCGCCTACGACATCGAGGGCCTCTCCCAGGCCGTACGGGCCGCCCGTTTGCGGGCCGCGGTGGCCG
The DNA here is from genome assembly GCF_045162825.1 of Streptomyces prunicolor. Lineage (NCBI taxonomy): Bacteria > Bacillati > Actinomycetota > Actinomycetes > Kitasatosporales > Streptomycetaceae > Streptomyces > Streptomyces prunicolor. The sequence continues at coordinate 10,426,042 of NZ_CP108676.1, forward strand.
CCTAGCGGGCGGGAATGGATCGCCGGGTGTCCGTGTTGAGAGGCATGTAGCTGACATGCTCGGGACAAGATCCCGGGATGTGGGCGGAAGGAGGTCCTCATGGCACGCACCACGAACCGTCCCGTCGTCACCCTGAAGTCGACGGCCGGTACCGGCGTCACCTACGTGACGCGCAAGAGCCGTCGCAACGACCCCGACCGGCTGGTCCTGCGCAAGTACGACCCGGTCGCCGGAGAGCACGTCGATTTCCGCGAGCAGCGCTGAACCGAGCGCGGCGGCAGTCCCACGTACGAAGCAGAGCGGCCGTCCCACCCGGACGGCCTGAGGAAGGAAGCACCATGAGGTCTGGCATCCACCCCGTGTCCCGTCCGGTCGTCTTCCGCGACCGCGCGGCGGACACCGCGTTCCTGACCACCTCGACCGCGCAGTCGGCGCGCACGATCGAGTGGGCGGACGGGAACACCTACCCGCTGATCGACGTCGAGATCTCGTCGGCCAGCCACCCGTTCTACACCGGCAACACGCGCGTCGTGGACACCGCGGGCCGTGTGGAGCGCTTCGAGCGCCGCTACGGGAGGACGTCATGAAGGTCCGCAATTCGCTTCGCTCACTGAAGGCCAAGCCCGGCGCGCAGGTGGTACGCCGCCGCGGTGTGACGTTCGTGATCAACAAGAAGGACCCGCGCTTCAAGGCCCGCCAGGGCTGACGCGGCACGTACGACGACTCGGCCCGACCCCGCTTCTCGCGGTGGCCGGGCCGTTGCCGTTCTCGGCGGCACACTCCAGGGGCAGAAAAATCGGTTCTTTATGCTTATAGCGGTACTAACCCCTTTGGAGTGGTCGATGCCCCGGAAGCGCCCCATGGACGACGGTGACGAGCTGCTGGCCAGGCTCGGGACGCTGACCGCCCAGGCACGCGAGCGCGCGGAGCTCCAGCGCTCCCTCCTCGAACTGGCCGTCGCCCTCCAGCGCGGCATGCTGCCCGGCGACATGCCCGTCACCCCCCGGTTCCATATCGCGGTCCAGTACGCGCCCGCCAACCACGGCCTCAACGTGGGCGGCGACTGGTACGACGCGTTCACGATGCCCGACGGGCGGATCGGCCTGTCCATCGGCGACGTCCAGGGCCACAACATCGAGGCGGCCGCGTTCATGGGTCAGGTGAGGGTCGGCCTGCGGGCGCTCGCCTCCGTCACCAGCGAGCCCGGTGAACTCCTCTCGCTGACGAACGACCTGCTCCTGTCCCTCGGTAGCGAACTCTTCGCGACCTGCACCTTCATGCGCCTGGACCCGATCACCGGGGTGCTGGAGAGCGCGCGGGCCGGACACATACCCTCCGTCTGGGCCACCGCCGACGGCCGCTCCGGCATCACCGACGACGAGGGCGGCCCGCCGCTGGGCATCGTCGCCGGGCAGCGGTACCCCGTGACCGAGCACCGGCTCACCACCGGCGGAGTCTTCGTCCTGGTGACCGACGGCGTGGTGGAGGGCCCCTCGATGAGCGTCGACGAGGGCCTCGACCAGGTGATGCGCCTCGCCGGAGTCGCCGCCGTGGCGGGCATGGAGGCGGGCTCGCTCGCGGCCGCCGTGATCAAGGGAGCCGAGCGTGTGGGGCACGAGGACGACGCGGCGGTACTGGTCGTGGGGCACGATGAGCCCGACATCGGGCCATAGGACCCGTCCGTCGCGGAGGCCGGTGCCTGCATCTGCGCCCCCGTTACGGCTGTACGCACCGTGCCCCGCCTGCGGGCGTCGGCCCGGTGCCGTTCCCTTCGCGCGGCGCGGCGGCCGGGCGCGGCTCGCCTCGCCGACACGGCCGGGGCAGTGTCTGATGGCTGCTGTGGTGGGTTTCGAGGATCTGCGGCGACCGGCCGGGTACGCCCTCCTGACGCTGGCCGTCGCCGGCAGCTACTTCGCGGCGGGACGCCTCGGCCTGCTGCGGGAGCTGGTCGTCGAGGGCGCCGTGTTCACCCCCATCTGGCCGCCCACCGGCGTCGCGGTGGCCTGCCTGCTGATCTTCGGGCTGCGGGTGCTGCCCGGCATCGCCCTCGGCGTGCTCCTCGTGATCATGTCGCTCACCTCGCTCCAGCCGACCGCGCTCGTCGTGCTGCTCGGCAACACCCTGGCCCCCGCCTGCGCCTACCTCCTGCTGCGCCGGGTGCGCTTCCGCACCGATCTCGGCCGGCTGCGCGACGGGCTCGCCCTGGTGTTCCTCGGCGCCCTGACCGCCATGCTGATCAGCGCGACCTGCGGGGTCGGCATGCTCGTCGCCACCGACAAGCTGGCCGCCCACTCCTTCTGGCCGGTCTGGCTCGGCTGGTGGGTGGGCGACGCGATGGGCGTGCTGATCGTGACCCCGCTCCTGCTCGTGCTGCGGACCGTACGCCTGCCCCTTGACCTGCACCGCTGGAAGGAGGCCCTGCTGCTCGCGGCCACCGTCGGCGTGATCGTCCCCCTCGTCACCCACAACCACGTCAGCCTGTTGTTCCTGATCTATCCGCTGCTGATCTGGGCGGCCCTGCGGTTCCGTTTCGCGGGCAGCATGCTGTGCGCCCTGTTCGCGTCCGTCATGGCCACCATCGCGGCGACCCAGGAGACGGGCCCGTTCGCCGACCTGACCCATGTCGAGGTCATGATGAAGCTGCAGGCCTTCAACGGAACGATGGCCCTCACCGCCCTGCTGCTGTCATCGGTCATCACCGAGCAGCGCAACACCAGACTGTCGGTGGAGAAGGCCTGCCAGGAGCTGGCCGAGGTCCTCGAACACCTCACAGCGGGCGACCCGCGCCAGGGTGGCCGCTCCTGATCGGCACGCGGCTTCAGGCAACAAGTCCGTGAGGTCAGGCGAGCCCCGCGTCGCCCCTCCTGCGCAGCACCAGCAGCGCGGTGTCGTCCCGGGGAGTGCCCGCCGTGTGGCGGCGCAGGTCGCCGTAGAGGGTGGCCGGAACGTCCGTCGGGGGGACGTCGCCCCAGGCCGCCGCGCGTTCCTCCAGGGGATAGAACGCGCCGGACGGATCGCGCGCCTCGGTCACGCCGTCCGTGCAGAGCAGCAGGGTGCCGTCCGGCGGGAAGGCGAACCATTCGACGGTACGAGGCTCAGGGGCCAGCGCGTCGAGGCCCAGCGGAACGCAGGGCTCCTGTTGGAGCACCGGCTCGGCCCGCTCCTTGTGCAGCAGCAGCGGCGCCACATGACCGCAGTTGATCGCCTGGACCTCCCGCTCGCCGTCCACGCCCAGCACGAGCGCCGTCACGAACCGCTCCTGTTCACCGGTCTGTGCCGCGAAGGAGTTGTGTCGTAGCACCGCCTCCTCCAGGGCGTCGACCACGGCGGTGAGTGTGGGCTCGGCCACGGCCGCCTCGCGGAAGGCGCTGAGCACGGCGAACGCGGCGCTGATCGCCTGGAGGCCCTTGCCCTGGACGTCGGCGATGAAGACACGGCTGCCGTACGGCGAGGAGACGACCTCGTAGACATCGCCGCCCACCCGGCTGTCCTCCTCCACCGGCCGGTAGAGGCCGTGGACCAGCAACTGGTCGGTCATCAGGGGGAAGGGGCGCAGGATCTGCCGTTGCAGCGCCGCCGCCGCGGAACGCAGCCGCGCGATCTCGCCCTCCCAGCGGATCCGCTGCGCCGCCCGCGCCACGCTCAGGCCGTTGAACACCAGGGTGAAGGCGATGACCGCCGCGTCGGCGCCCGCCGTGTCCAGCGGGCTGTCGAAGAGGGAGGCGGCGATGACGATCGTCACCCACACGGAGGCGACGGTGGTCTGCCGTACGGTCCCGCGCCCGGCGATCAGCGCGGGCAGCACCACCAGAAAGGGGGCCGGCCGGGTGTCCCGGCCGAGCGCGATACCGGTCGCCGCCACCATCAGCGTGACGACGACGAGCCAGAACACGACCACGGCCCAGCTGAGCGGAGGCGTGGACCGTTGCCCGGCGTCGACCACGGTGGAACCGGCCGGATCTCTTGAGGCGCGCACCGGCCCTCCCGCTTCCTTCAGTCCCCGAACAACCGTCGGGAAAGCTTCCCACTCTTCAATATCAGCCCCACCCGTACCGTCCGCGAACTGCGACAACAGCTCAGGGCGGCCCGGGACGCACAGGAAGTGCACAGGGGGCTAGATTCCGATCCGTATGTTGGGCCGATGGTGGGGGGAGTGGGGGAGCGTTGTTCATCTGGCGCACACTGCGGGGTGAATGGCAGGGCATCGTCGTCGATCCGGTACGACAGCTGCTGCGGCGCGGACTGAAGGGGGTGTCCCTGGCGTTCGTCGCCGCCTTCGGCGTCATCTTCTTCCACGCGCTCGCACAGAACCCGACCGGAGCCGTGATCGTGCGGGACATCGGCGGCGTCCAGGGCGACCTGCCGCTGTGGCTCGCCCTGCTGCGCACCCCCATATCGCTGTACGTCCCCGCCCTCGACCTGCCCGTATGGGCCGGCATCACCCAGCTGTTCCTCGCCTTCGCGCTGGCCGAGCTGGCCCTCGGCCGGGCCCGCACGCTGGCTGTCGCCTACGCGACCACGCTGGCCGGCACCCTCACGGTGCGCGTGATGCTCCTGATCGGGCCCGGCTGCGGCGGCATCGGGCTGCGGCCCGAGATCGGCCGGATCCTCGACACCGGGCCGTCCGCCGCGGTCGTAGGACTGTTCACGTATCTCGCCGTCGTGCGGCGCGCGCCCGTCGTGTTCTTCCTCACCGGCGGGTCGATGGTGTGGGAGTCGATCGTGAAACCCAATCTGGCCGGCCGCGAGCACCTGGTCGCGGTGGCCACCGCCGTCGTCCTGGGTGTGGTCCACGAGCTGCGCCACAAGCGGCCGACCGTCACGGCGCTGCTTCCCGAGTTCAAGGCGGAGCAGCCGGTCAGGGCCGAGACGCGCTGCCCATCTCCGCGCTGAAGCTCACCGGTTCGCTGTCGAAGCCCCGCACCATCGCGCGGAACTCCCAGGCTCCGGAGTCGTCCTTGGTGAACTCCGCGACCGTCGCGGCGGTGGACCCGGCCACTCCCGCGAAGTCGTCCGACAGCAGCTCCTTGTACCCCTCCACGACCAGTGCCCGGGCGTGCGACAGATCGCCGAAGGTCCTCGTCCCACCGTTCTGATGGATGGCCACCCCCACGACCACCCGCGCGAAGGACGCGGCGAGCCGGTCGAGTTCGAGGACCATCACCTCCATGTAGCCGTACCCCTGGCCGCTCTCGCTGTGCCGGCTCATGTTGATCGTGCCGTCCGGCGAGCGGCTCTCGGAGTTGACGACGTACACCGGGCGTCCGTGCGGGGCGTCGGCGGAGTAGGTCGCCGCGACGATGTCCAGATGGCGCGGCTGCTGCCCCCAGGGGCTCGGATTCCAGCGGAGCCGAACTTCGACCTTCCCCGCAACTTTGCTGACACTGCTCACTGATTGCCGCTCCCGTATCAGGCCATCACGGGACGATCCCCCGTATGGTCAAGTATGGCTCTTCGGCAGCCTGTTGATGCCGACCGAACGGACCTGACATGTCCGGGGTCAAGCGCTCCGGATCGCGTCCACCAGCCCGGCGACGAGGCTCGCCCGCTCGGCCATCGACGCGACGAGCAGATACTCGTGGTCGGCGTGGGCCCCGCCCCCGACCGCGCCCAGTCCGTCGAGCGTCGGTACCCCCAGCGCGGCCGTGAAGTTCCCGTCGCTCCCACCGCCAACCGCCCGGCCTTCGAGCCCGGGCAGCAACTTCCGTGCCACAGCGAACAGTTCGGCCGCGGCCGACTCGGGCATCGGCGGCCGACCGACACATCCTTCTACGGTGATCACGGCCTCGTCGAGATGTGGAGCGAGGGCGGCGAACGCGGCCTCGATCCGTTCCTTCTCGTCGGCCGACTCGACCCGGACGTCCACGACGACGGTCGCCCGCGCGGGGACGACATTGTCCAGCGTCCCGGCGGACGCGACGGTCGGCGTGACCGTCGTGCCCACCTCGGGCCGCGCCAAGGCCGCGATGTCCAGCACCTGGTGGGCCGCCTCGACCAGCGCGTTGACCCCGGCGGCGGGCTCCAGCCCCGCGTGCGAGGCGCGGCCCGCGACGGACACCTCGAACGTGCCGCATCCCTTACGGCCGGTCTTCACGCCCCCGCCGTCGGCGGCACCCTCGACGACGAGCACGGCACCGCAGGCGAGGGCGCGTTCCTCGATGAGCGCCCGGGAGGAACGGGAACCGACCTCCTCGTCCGCGGTCACCAGAATCTCGACGCCCGACCGGTCGCCGAGACCCGCGACCCCGTGGATCGCCTGCACCAGACCGCCGAGCATGTCGAAGACACCGGGTCCGGTCACGTGCCCGTCCTCGACCAGGAAGGGGCGGCGCGCGAGAGTGCCGAGCGGGAACACCGTGTCGTGGTGGCCGAGGATCAGCACGCGGGGCGTGCCACCGCCGGACCAGTGGACATGCGGCCCGCCCTCGCTCTCGACGAGCATCGCCTTCCCGCCGAGCCGGGTCTCGATGACAGCGGCGACGGTCCCGGCCGATTTCCGCAGGGCATCCAGGTCACGGGAGGGAGACTCGACCTCGACGAGGGTCCGGAGATCTTCGATCATCGCGTCGACGCTCACGTCGACGGCCTTGGGCGTGGTCATCAGGGAAGGCTACGCGGGGAGTGTGGGGGAGGGCTCGCTCCCCTCGACGTCGCCTCGCGTGAGCGACCGGTCGGGCTCGTCGGGGTTCCACATGTACTGATGGTCCTCGTTCTTCAGCAGCACGCCCGTTTCGGCCATCCGGTCGAGGATGTCGACGAGCATCTCACCGAGCGCGTAGCCGTCCACCCAGAACATTCGCTTGACCCCGCCGAACAACTGGTTCCCCGGAAACACCCCCAGGATCTTCCCGAGCTCGAAGCCCGCCGCGTCGTAGTCGGTCCAGTCGGTCAGCACGTCCCGCAGTCCGCCCGCTGCCATGGCACCTCTCGCCTCTCGGGATCCTCATCCTCTCAGGGCCACGAGCGCCGAAAGGCCGGCCCGACGCCCCACGCGTCGAACCGGCCCAACGGCGTTTCCGCTCCCCGGAGTTGATCAGTCCGTGCCCGACTCCATCGCCGCGCGGTCCAGCAGTGCGTCGTCCTCGGAGACCTCGCCGCGGGAGGCGATCGCCTCGGCGCCGCCCTCGGGCATGCTGCCGATGAGGCCGGTCGCGGCGGCCTGGGCGGCGCCGATCGCGGTGTTGCCGGTGCCGATGAGGCCGAGGCCGGCGTACTGCTCCAGCTTGGCGCGGGAGTCGGCGATGTCGAGGTTGCGCATGGTGAGCTGGCCGATGCGGTCGACCGGGCCGAAGGCCGAGTCCTCGGTGCGCTCCATGGACAGCTTGTCCGGGTGGTAGCTGAACGCCGGGCCCGAGGTGTCGAGCAGCGAGTAGTCCTCGCCGCGCCGCAGCCGCAGGGTGACCTCACCGGTGATCGCCGAGCCGACCCAGCGCTGGAGCGACTCCCGGACCATCAGGGCCTGCGGGTCCAGCCAGCGGCCCTCGTACATCAGGCGACCCAGGCGTCGGCCCTCGTTGTGGTACTGCGCGACGGTGTCCTCGTTGTGAATCGCGTTCACGAGACGCTCGTAGGCCGCGTGCAGCAGGGCCATGCCGGGCGCCTCGTAGATGCCGCGGCTCTTCGCCTCGATGATCCGGTTCTCGATCTGGTCGGACATGCCCAGGCCGTGCCGGCCGCCGATCGCGTTGGCCTCCATGACGAGGTCCACGGGGGAGGAGAACTCCTTGCCGTTGATCGTCACCGGGCGGCCCTGGTCGAAGCCGATCGTCACGTCCTCGGTGACGATCTCGACCGACGGGTCCCAGAAGCGGACGCCCATGATCGGCTCGACGGTCTCCACACCCGTGTCCAGGTGCTCCAGGGTCTTGGCCTCGTGGGTGGCGCCCCAGATGTTGGCGTCGGTGGAGTACGCCTTCTCCGTGCTGTCGCGGTAGGGCAGCTCGTGGGCGAGCAGCCACTCCGACATTTCCTTGCGGCCGCCGAGCTCGGTCACGAAGTCCGCGTCCAGCCAGGGCTTGTAGATCCGCAGGTGCGGGTTGGCGAGCAGGCCGTAGCGGTAGAACCGCTCGATGTCGTTGCCCTTGAAGGTCGAGCCGTCGCCCCAGATCTGGACGTCGTCCTCGAGCATCGCGCGGACCAGCAGCGTGCCGGTGACGGCACGGCCCAGCGGGGTGGTGTTGAAATAGGCGCGCCCGCCGGAGCGGATGTGGAACGCCCCGCAGGTCAGCGCGGCCAGGCCCTCCTCGACCAGCGCCGCACGGCAGTCGACCAGACGCGCGATCTCGGCGCCGTAGGCCTGCGCGCGGCCGGGCACCGAGGCGATGTCGGGCTCGTCGTACTGGCCGATGTCGGCGGTGTAGGTGCAGGGGACGGCACCCTTGTCGCGCATCCAGGCGACCGCGACGGAGGTGTCGAGTCCGCCCGAGAAGGCGATGCCGACGCGCTCGCCGGTGGGGAGGGAGGTGAGGACCTTAGACATGGGAAGATTATGCACCCTCGCGCATGGTCATGCAAAGTCCCCTTTTTGATCCCTCTTTTTGATACGGCTCGATCCTCCTTTTGATACGCCGCTGCCGGGCACCCGTGACGCAGGAGGGCACCCGGCGGCGGTGACAGGGGGACTGTGCTCAACACCCCGCCTTGTAGAAGTACTTGCTGATCTCGGGCTGGTTCATGTTCGCCTTGGTGATGGCGACCATGTTGGTGCCGACCGACTTCTGGACCGCCTTGCCCTCGAAGGCCGCGGCGAGCTGGTCCACGGCCTCCCGGCCGATCGCCGCCGGGTCCTGCGCCACCAGCACCTGGAGGGTGCCCGCCTTGAGCGAGGCGACCTCGTCCGGTTCGGCGTCGAACGCGGCGACCTTCACCGTGCCCTCCTTGCCGGCCTGCTTGAGACCGGTGGCTATGCCCGTGCCGGTGTTGGTGTTCCCCGCGAAGACACCGCCCAGGTCGGGGTGGGCCGCCAGCGTCGACTGGATCTGGGAGGCCGCGGTGGCCGGGAGGTCGTTGTCGTAGAGCGTGGGCAGCATCTTGATGTTCGGGTACTTCTTCATCTCCTCGGTGAAGCCCTTGATGCGGGCGTCCGTGGTGGAGACACCGGGCTTGACGCTGATGACAATGGCCGAGCCTTTCTCGTTCATCAGCTTGGCGAGCGCGTCGGCCGCCACCCGGCCGCCCTTCTCGTTGTCGGACGAGATCCGGGTGATGCCGATCGAGTTGTCGGTGACCGTGGTGTCCACCAGCGCGACCTTGGTGCCGGCCGACTGGATCTGCTTCAGCGACGGGGTGAGCGCGCTGACGTCGACCGGCGAGATCAGCAGCCCGTCCGGCCGGGACGCCGCCACCGAGTCTAGGAGGGGCCGCTGCACCGAGACGTCCCACTGTGCGGAGCCGTCCGCGGAGAAGTCCATGCCCTTGGCCTTGGCCTCGGTCTGCGCCGCGCAGGTCATGGTGATGTAGAAGGGGTCGCTCTTCACGCCGGTGATCAGCCGGACCTTCTTGCCGGAAGCGCCTCCCTTCGACCCCGAACTGCCGCTGTCGTTCGACGAGCTGCAGGCGGCGGCGCCGGTCAGGGCCAGCACGGTGCCCGCGGCGACCAGTACTTTGCGTGAGATGCGGATGCTCGACATAGGGGTTGTCCTCCTGGGTCGTACGAGGGTTGGGGCGAATGTCGGGGCGGGATTCGTGCCGGGAGTCATGCGCGCTCCCGGGTCTTCCTGCGCATCTGGTCGATGTAGACGGCGGCGACCAGGACGACACCGACGGCGACGTCCTGCCAGTACTGCTGAACGCCGATGACGATCAGCCCGGTGGTGAGCACCGCGGGGATGAACACGCCGATCACCGTGCCCAGTACCGAACCCCGGCCGCCGAAGAGGCTGGTGCCGCCCAGGACCACCGCGGTGATCACCTTCAGGTTGTCGGTGGAGTGCCCGGCGATCGACGTCGTGCCGTACGAGGCCAGCCACATCACCGCGCCGAGACCGGCCAACAGACCCATCAGGCCGTAGACCTTGATCAGGTGGCGGCCCACCGGGATGCCCGCGCGGCGGACGGCGGTCGGGTTGGAGCCGATCGCCAGGGTGTTGCTGCCGAACTTCGTCGCGCTGAGCAACGCGCCGAACAGGGCGGTGACCACCGCGGCGAGGATCACCATCCAGGGGATGCCGAGCAACTTGCCGAATCCCAGGCTGTTCTGGAGGTGCGCGGCGGACGCGCCGGCCGGATCCTGGCCGCCGGTGGCGAGTTCGGCGATGCCGAGCGCCGCGCCCAGACCGCCCAGGGTCACGATCAGCGGAGGCACCTTCCCGGTCGCCACCACCGCGCCCTGCAACGCGCCCCAACCCGCCCCCACCGCAAGGGCGATGACGACGCAGACCGCGACCGTGAACCAGCCGGCGGCGGGCCCGCCGTGGTGGACGTTGCACTCGCCCGCGGACACCGCCGCCAGCACCAGCACCGAGCCGATCGACAGGTCGATGCCCGCGGTGATGATCACGAACGTCATGCCGACGCCGAGCACCAGATAGATGGACGCGTTCACCGCGATCTGCGTGATGTCGTACGTGGTGAAGAACTTGCCCGGCGCCGCGATGGTGAAGAACGCGACCAGCGCGACGAGGATCACGAACGTCCACAACTCGCTGATTCCGGCGGCCCGTCGGAGCCACGGGGGTATCGCGAGGCGTCCGGCATCGGCCGGGGGCGGCTCCTGTGCCGGGGCGGCCGGCTTGATGTCCTGGCTGTTGGCGCTCATCGCCCGTCCTCCGCTTCCGTCGCGCCGACCGGGCCGTGGTCCCCGTTCGACACGGGCTCGTCCAGCGATCCGGTCATGGCGCCGACGAGTTTCTCGATCGTGGCGTCGGCCGCGGTGAACGAGGCCACCCGGCGTCCCAGCCGCAGTACTTCGACCCGGTCGGCGACCGACAGCACCTCGGGCATGTTGTGGCTGATGAGGACGACGCAGATGCCCCGGTCGGCGACCCTGCGGACGGTCTCCAGGACCCGGGCGCGCTGGACGACGCCCAGGGCGGCGGTCGGTTCGTCCATGAAGATGACCTTGTTGGCGAAGGCGACCGCCCGGGCTACGGCCACGGACTGCCGTTGCCCTCCTGACAACGTTGTCACAGGAGCCGTCACATCTTTCAGCTCCACGCCCAGTTCACCGAACGCCGCGATCGCCTCCCGGCGCATGGTGGGTCGGTCGAGCACGCCCAGGCGACCGAGCAGGCCTCCGCGCACAAGTTCCCTGCCGAGATAGAGATTTGACGCAGCGTCAAGATCCGGCGCCAGGGAGAGATCCTGGTAGACGGTCTCGACTCCGTGCCGTTGCGCGTCCATCGGCCCCGTGAACCGGACCGGCGTCCCGTCCAGGCGCACCTCGCCCTCGTCCGGGGTGAGGACGCCGGAAAGTACGTTCACCAACGTCGACTTGCCGGCGCCGTTGTCACCGATCAGTGCGACGACCTCACCGGCGTACGCCGTGAAGTCGGCGCCCGAGAGCGCCTGGACATGGCCGAAACGCTTGACCACACCGTGTGCCGCGAGAAGGGGTTCTCTTGCAGAGGCCATGTTGTGCCTTCTGGTTGGTATCGTTAACAGCTCGTCGATTCTGGGAGGCCCGTGGGTGGGCGTCAAGGGTCGTGAACGAACGGGGAATTGGGCGGACACCGTCGGCCCGTCGGACAGGCTCTGGTCCGGTCGCGCTGGATGACCTCGGGAGGACGCGGCGTGACCGGTCGTCCCAGCCGTCCCAGGATGAAGGACGTGGCCGCGGAAGCGGGCGTCAGCGTGATGACGGTGTCCCGGGTGGTCAACGGCGAGGCGGGCGTGGCGCCGCCCACCGCCGCCCGCGTGGAGGCCGCCGTCCGCAAGCTGGGCTATCAACGCGACGACGTGGCACGGCAGTTACGCCGTACGGACCGACTGAGCCAGACCATCGGACTGATGGTGGACAACGTCGCCGACCCCTTCATGGCCGCCGTCGCCTCGGCCACCGAGGACATCGCCCACCGGCGCGGCAACATGGTCCTCATCGGCTCCAGCCGCGCCGACCCGCACCGCGAACGCGAGGTCATCGCGGCCTTCACCGCGCGGCGCGTCGACGGGCTGATCCTCACCCCGGTCGCGGGCGACCAGCGCTTCCTGCGCTCGGCGCAGACGCGGGGCACGAAGATCGTGTGCGTGGACCGGGCGGCGCCCGGGCTGGACGTGGACACCGTGGTGGTGGACAACTTCGGCGCGGTGCGGCAGGCCGTGAGCCACCTGATCGCGCACGGGCACCGGCGTATCGGCTACCTCGGCGACAAGCCGGAGATCTGGACCTTCGGCGAACGGCACCGCGGCTATCTGGCGGCCCTGGACGCCGCGGGCATCGACGCCGATCCGGCGCTCGTCCGGCACGGGGTGAGGTCAGGCGCGGACGCGGCCCGCGCCGTCACCGCGATCCTCTGCGCACCGGAGCCGCCCACGGCCGTCCTCGCGGGCAACGAAGTCATCGCGTTCGGCGTGCGGGCCGTGCTGCCCGCCGACGTCGCGTTCATCGCCTTCGACGACTTCGCGCTGGCCGCGCAGTTGACGCCACCGGTCACGGTCATCGCGCAGGACCCGGTCGCTCTCGCGACGAGCGCCGCGCATCTGCTGTTCGCCCGCATCCACGGGGACACGTCACCGCCCCGCAGGGTCGTCATGCCGACCGAGCTGATCCCGCGCGGGTCGGGGGAGATCCCGGGCCCCGGTACGCCGACTCGAACTCCTCGGCGCTGACGAATCCCGGCCGCCCCCGTCCCGCGCACGGCATCGATGGTTACGCGCGAGGCCGCTCGAAGGTGAGGAGCAGGCCCTCGACCGCGCCGGGACCTATGCGGCCCTTGACGTCGGCGGCGGTGATGGCCTTGAGGCCCCAGCCGTCCTCGGCGTTCTTGTTGAGGACCTTCTCCAGCTTGTCGCTGTCCAGCGCGTCGCCGATCAGCGACTCCCGGAAACTGACGACCTTGTACTCGAACGTGTAGGCGTTGCTCATGGCTGCGTTGTCCTCCTGTGCGTGCGCACGGTGTGCGGTTGGGCGGGGTCAGCCAATCACGGGGGGACGTTCCCGCGCAGGCCGGGGGTGGTTTCGTGGCACGGCTGCCAACTGGGCCTGGGGAGCGGCGCGTTGTCCGGACCGGGCGTCAGGGACGTGCTCGCGGGCAGGTCATGACGGCACGCCGCGGCCGTCGTGTCACCCGGGGCGGGGAGGGACGGAGACGTAGCGTGGCCGGTGACCGAGGTGGACGCGGACGGATCCCGTGGAGGTGCCATGTGCTGGAGTGCGAGGGCCGACCTCGTGGCGGGCGCGGCGGTCGCCGCCGTAGGAGTGGCTTGTGTGGTGCGGGCGCGCAGGCGGTCCGATCTCCCGATGGCCGCACTGCCGTTGCTGCTCGGCACCCATCAGATCGTCGAGTCGGCGGTGTGGGCCGCCGACGGGGGCAGCGGGCCCGCCACCCTCGCCTGGGCCGCCATCGCCATGCCGCTGCTCGCGGTGTGGGTCCCGGTGGGTGTGTGGTGCGCGGCGCCACGACGGGCCCGGACCCGGGTCGGCGTGCTGGTCGCGGTCGGCGCGGTGACCGCGGCGGCCCTCGCCCACGCGCTGGCCGTACACCCCGTGACGGCCGAGATCCGGGGCCACACCCTCGGCTACGTCGTGGATCTTCCGTACGCCCAACTGGTCATCGCGGGCTACCTCGTGGCCACGATCGGCTCGCTGCTGCTGTCCGGTGAGCGCGGGCTGGTGGTGCTGGGGATCCTGGTCACGGCCGGCGCGCTGGTGTGCTGGACGTTGTGGGAGCTGGAGTTCGTATCGACGTGGTGCGCGGTCGCCGCGGTGTCGTCGGTGGTGCTGTTCTTCTGGGTGAACGGCCGCGAACGGGAGCCGGAGAAGCGGCCGTACGTCAGTGCGCGTCGCGGCGGGTCCACAGGCTGAGGTCGCTGCTCGTGGCGACCGCGAGGGTCCGCCCGGAGGGTGAGAAGCCGGCTGCGCGCAGCTCCGAGTAGTCGGCGTCGAAGATGTGCCACCAGGTCTCTCCGGCCTGTCCCTTGTGGAGCCCGCCGTCCGTCGAGAGGAGCACCCGGTGGTGGGGCCACTCGGGGCTCACGGCGTCCGTGCTCCAGCCGCCGGGAGCGGTCGCGTGCAGACCGCCGCCGAAGAGACCGGCAATCCGCACCCGGACGCCCGCGATCGGACCGAGGCCGGGGCAGGCGAGATCCGGGTGCCCGTCGGGCGTGCCGGTCTCGGGATCGGGGTCCCGGTCGCGGGCGATCTTCTCGCCGGTGGACGCGTCGAAGAGACCGTGACCGTCGGTCGAGACGACCATCACGAGATCGTGCCCGGTGCCGGGATCGGTGGCGAAGCCGATGCCGAGCAGCCCGCCGATGGGGGTGCTGTTGTCGAGCACGGGGTGCCAGGGCTCCGGAGCGGGCATGACGGGGGCGGCGAGGCAGCGGTCGCGCAGCCGCTGCTGGTATTCGGTGAGCAAGGGGTTTCTCCTCGGTGCGGTCGGCGACGAGGATCTCTCAGGAGGGCAGGGCGAGTCGAGTGGAAACCGCTTCCGCGTAACGCCGTTGATGCCGACCGGTGGTGTCGGGTTGGATGGCCCCATGGAGCGCATAGACGCAGAACTGTTCACTGACGGTGGGAACGATGCCGTGGTCCGGCTGCCCGGTCGCCGGTTCCCCGGTGTGCTGATCCAGGGCGACTCCCTGCACATCCTCCGCAGCGATGTGGCCGAGGTGGTGGAGGCCTGCGAGCGCGGTGACCTGGCAGACGCGGGGGAGTCCGCGGGCCTGCTGCTGGCGGGCCTCGACGCGCTGCTGAACCGCTACTCCGTCGCGTTGGAGAACCATCAGATCCGGCGGCCCTACTGAGGTCCGAGCTGAGGTTCCACCCGCGGGCTGTTCCTGGCGAAGTCGGCTTTCCGGGGGCCTCCGGGCCTGGTTGACGGTGCAACGCGGCCACGGCATCATCGGCTGTGGCGTGGCCCAACGCCGAACCTCCCCCGACCGTCCCCAGCACGGTCCTGGTCGGAGGCAAAGGGGCTCACTGTCTCGGGTCGTTCCATGGTCTGCCGTCTTGTGCGTGGTCGCTGGGGGATTGCGCGCGGGACGTGGAAGGCCAGGAATGACAGCGAACAGGAACTTCAAACGCAGGGTGCGGGCGCGCGCCGCCAAGACCGGCGAGTCCTACACGGCCTCGCTGCGGCACTTCCGCCCGGCTCCCACCGGCGGGGCGGTAGCGGGAGGCAAGCGGGTGCGGCTGGCCGTGGCCCAGACCGTCATCCGCGAAGACCCGCGCGACGCCGCCGAGTTGCGTGCGAGTGGAGCCGACCTGCGGAGCCTGATGCGCGAAGCGCAGCGCGCCGGCGCCAGGCTCGTGCACTTCCCGGAAGGCGCCACCTGCTTTCCGCACAAACGCGTCATGAGCGTCAACGGCCCCGCCGAGGTCGGGCCGGCCGACTGGGACCGGTTCGCATGGGACGTGCTGCGGCAGGAGCTGAACGCGACGGCGGAGTTGGCACGGGAACTGCGGCTGTGGACCGTGCTGGGCTCCGTCCACCGGCTCACCGCGCCCCACCGTCCGCACAACAGCCTGTATGTGATCTCCGACCGGGGCGAGGTGGCGACGCGCTACGACGAGCGCATGCTGTCGCGCACCAAGATCTCGTACATGTACGCCCCCGGCACGAAGCCCGTGACCTTCGAGGTCGACGGCATGCGGTTCGGGTGCGCGCTCGGTATGGAGGTCCACTTTCCCGAGGTGTTCATCGAGTACGAGCGGCTGGACGTCGACTGTGTCCTCTTCTCCACGACCGGCGCGGTGTCGCCCCACGACTCCAGACTGTTCGCGACCGAGGCACAAGGCCACGCGTCCGCCAACAGCTACTGGCTCAGCTTCGCCTCACCCGCACAACACAGCGGGTCCGTGCCGTCCGGGGTGGTCGGCCCCGACGGAGAGTGGCTTGCCCAGGGGCCCCGGGACGGGACGGCCTCGGTGACCGTCGTGGACCTCGACACCGCGTCGAGCGACGTGGAGGTCGCCGTGTCCATGGCCCGGCCCTGGCGGCGCACGGCTCGCGCGGGGCTCTACGAACCGCACGTCGTCCGGGATCCGCGGAGCGACGACCGAAGTCTCTTCTGACCTACGACACGGGTGTCGGGCGCGTGTGTAGGCATGCGCCCGGCACCCCCCGGCAGAGGACAACTGCGCTCATACATCCCGGTGTTGGATGCCCAGCAGACTCGCCGCGGCCCGGAAGTCGGCCGTGTGGTGACCGAGGGCGAGGGACCAGTGGTGGCCCACACCGGTCGCACTCCACGCGTCGACCCACTCGCCGGGGTCGCGTCCGAAGTCGACGCGGCTGGTGGTGTTGCCGATCGCGAGATGCGGTCCGGGTACGACGGTGCCCTCGGAGGTGATGAACGACAGGGTGCCGTCACGGTCCTGGCCGAGCCCGAGGAGGGTGACGGGACCGTGCTGGACGTCGAACTCCACGCTGACGCCCCAGCCGCGCTTGCCGTGGTAGACGCCCAGGCCGCGCAGCAGCGGGTCGCGGGAGCTGACCGCGAGGTGCGCGGGTCCGTCGTGGCCCATCTCCACCACGCCGGCCTCGAAGTCGAGGGCCTGGATCTCGGTGAACGAACCCCCGGCCCCGATGCTCTGCGTCGCCAACTGGGCCAGGCTGGTGCGGAGTTCGTACTCACCGGCGGCCGGCACGCCCCGGGCTGTCAGCAGGGAGGCGCCCAGGATCATGCCGGCGCCGAGCCGTTCGTGCAGCTCGCCGTCGAGTCCTCGGTGGTAGTACGCGAGCGTGTCGAGGCCGAAGTCCTCGACGAGCCGGTCCAGGGCGACCGACACCGTCGCCCCCCACGCGAAGTCCTCGTCCACCACACTGTCGTCCACGGCGAAGATCCGCCGGGCCAACGCCGTACGCTCCCGGGTCTCGGCCTCGCTCACCTTCTCCACCCGATGCCGCAGATCGTCGAACTCCAGCACCTCGACGTGCGAGCCGAACGTCGCCGGGAGCAGCGTCAGATCGGTCGACACATCGAGCATGCCCGGATACAGATGCCCCATCAGACCGTGCCGGGCATGGCGGAGCGAGGCGCGCACATGCGCGGCCCGGATCCACTGCTCGATCCGCCGCCACGCCGACTCCTGACGCAGCCAGCCCGACACCGACCGGAAGGGGATACCGGCCCGCCGGAAGACATTGCCGACCTCGGGCACCGGGCACTGCCCGCAGTACGCGAGCCAGGCGCCCGTGTCGAAGGAGGCGTGGTCCATCCGCTCGGACGGCTGGAGGTCGATGACCAGGACCGGGGTGTGCGAACGCTGGGCGATCGGCAGCACCATCGACGAGGTCAGATACGTCGTCAGGAACAGCACGATCAAGTCGCAGTCCGCGCGCCGGAGTTGCTCCGCCGCGACCGCTCCTTCCTGGGCGTCGGAGATGAAGCCGACGTCGGTCACCTCCGCGTCCATCCGCTGGAAGCGCTCGGCGACGTACGCGGACGACTCCTTCAACTGCGGGAGAAGGTGCGGGAATTGGGGCCAGTAGGCGCCGAGACCACCCGCCACGAGTCCGATCCGGGTACGGCGGCGGGGCACCGGGGGAAGCAACTCCCGTAGCGCGGCGGCGCGTTCCGCGGTCACGGTCGTGGGTTCGGTGGGCACGGTCGCGGGTTCGGTCGTTGCCATGAGCGGTGTTCCTTCGGGTGCGCGGTGTGTGCTTTTCCTTCCGGTGTCCGGTGCCGCATCAGGTCCGGGCCACGCCCAGCCCCGGCGCCGGGGCGACCGCGGTCTCCGGGGAACGCCGGATGAGGACATGGATGACGTACACACCCGCGACCCCGGACGCCGCCATGCAGAGCGTGATCAGCCACAGCAGGAGCGACGCGCTGTAGTCCATCAGCGCGGGCGTGACGAACGCGACGCCCGCGAAGACCCCGCGCGACAGGGCGTAGGTGAGGCCCTGGGTGGTGCCGCGGGTGTCCGGGGGCAGCGTGAGTTGCGACCACACCTTGTAACTGGCCTCCCCCGCAAAGGGGTTGGAGATCTGGTACAGCACGAAGAAGACGAGCATGCCGACCAGGGCACCGGCCGTCAGGGAGGCGATGCAGAAGGCCACGACCTGCACGACCGTGAAGACGTAGAACAGCCGGTCGCGCCAGGGGGTGTCGGCGATCCGGACGAAGACGAAGGTCAGCACCAACGCGATCGGCAGGAACGCCAGGTTGATCCCGGTGGCCAGGCTCTGCGAGGCGCCGCTGACCGTGACCAGGAGGTACGTGCCGAACTGGCCGAAGGTGTTGGCGCCGATGCCCCAGGTGACGTAGTAGACGAAGGTCGCGGCCATCGGCAGCAGCGCGGCCCGGTTCCACACGTTCTTGAGCTCGATGCCGCGCGGGGCGGCCAGCGCGGCCGCCTCCTGCTGCACCGTCGCGTCCGACGGCTCCTCGGCCAGTTCCAGCCGGGCCCGGAGCAGGAAGGTGACCAGCGCCGCGACGATGAGATGGCCGGTGATGATCCGCGCCCCTACCATGCCGGTGTCCGACAGGACATAGCCGAGGAAGATCACGACGACGATGCCCGCCACCCACAGGACCTGGGTAAACGACACGAGACGGGCCCGGCCGTCGGGGGGTGCGGCGTCCGAGACCACGGCCAGGGACGTCGGCAGGTCGGCGCCGGCGGCCAGTCCCGCGATGAGCACGCCGACGAAGAGGACGATGTCGTTCGGGGCGAGGGTGATGACGATCGCGCCGATCGCGTAGCAGAGGATGTCCAGGTTGTAGACGCGGCGGCGCCCGAACATGTCCGCGAGGCGTCCGCCGACGAGGGAGCCGACGGCGATGCAGCCGGTGACGATCGCGCTGATCGCCCCGGCCATCCAAACGCCCATGTCGTAGTGGTCGCGGTAGATCGCCAGGTTGACGGCGATGCTGACGATGAGCGCGGCGTCGAGATAGGAGGCCATGCCCGAGAGGGCCGCGACCTTCCACAGGTGCTTCGGGATGGGCGGTTGTTCCGCGTGTTCCGGTGCAGATGAGAATCGGATCATGATGCGGCTCCTCGCGGCTCTGGGCCGGGGTCGCAGTGAATATAGGGTTCAAAAAACGTTCCAACAAGCCCTCTTGCACGTATCCGTCGCGCATCCGGCTCAAGACCGGTCGGCCTCCTTCCCGCGCTGCGGATCCGGTGCCAACATCGCAGGTGGCGGACAACCGAGCCGACCTAAAACGTTTTTTGATCCATGAGGGTGACCGAGCCGCACTCGGAAGGACCAACGCCGTGATCTCGCCCGCGCTCCAGCAGCTCTTCGACGCCCCGCCCCGGGACTTCGGCCCCACCCCGCTGTGGTGGTGGTCGGGCGCCAAGGTCACCCGCGAGCGCATCGAGTGGCAGCTGCGCCGGTTCGCGGACGGCGGCGTCCACAACCTCGTCGTCATCAACCTGGCCCCGGCCGGCCCGGCCTTCGGCGCCCGGACCGACGACCCGCCGTGGTTCGGCGAGGAGTGGTGGGACCGCTTCACCGACACCTGCCGGATCGCCCGGGACCTCGGCACCCGCCTGTGGTTCTACGACCAGATCGGCTTCTCCGGCGCCAACGTCCAGGGCACCGTCACTCGCCGCCACCCGGAGGCCACCGGCCGCGCCCTGCGCTCCCGGACGGCCACCGTCAGCGGCGGCACGGTCGCCCTGCACGGAGCTGAAACACTCGTAGCCGCCTACGACTTGGCGGGCCGCCGCCTCCCCATGGCTCCCGGCATCCAAGCCGCCGAGGGGACGGACGTACGGCTCGTCGTCGCCGTGCCGACGGCCTTCGACTACCTGGACCCGGACGCCGTAGGACTGCTGCTGGACGCCGTCCACCACGAGTACGACCGGCGCGTCCCCGAGTACCTGGGCAACGTCATCGCGGGCAGCTTCCAGGACGAGTTGCCCGCCACGAACTCCTGGAGCCACCGCTTCCCCGACGAGTTCCGCACCCGTCGTGGTTACGACCTCCTCGACCATCTGCCCGCCCTGTTCGGCCCGTTGACCGCCCGCGCGGCGAAGATCCGCGCCGACTACTACGCGGTCCGCGCCGAACTCACCGAAGAGGCCCTCTTCAAGCCCCTCGCCGCCTGGCACGACGAACGCGGCATGCTCGTCGGCGCCGACCAGAGTCACCCCGCGCGGGCGGGCTTCCCGGCCCAGTCGACGCAGATCTACACCGACTACTTCCGCACCCACCGCTGGTACGGCGCCGCGGGCAGCGACCACCACGGCGACTCCAAGGTCCACTCCTCCATGGCCCACCTCTACGGCCACGAGCGCGTCTGGATCGAGGCGTTCCACTCCTCCGGCTGGGGCGGCACCCTCGCGGACACCTACGACTGGCTCCTGCCGTTCCTGCGCAGCGGCGCCAACCTGTACAACCCGCACGCCAGTTACTTCGGCACGGCAGGCGGCTGGTTCGAGTGGGCACCGCCGTCCACCGACTGGCGCCAGCCCTACTGGCAGCAGTACCCGGCGTTCTCCCGCGCCGTCGCCCGGATCTGCTCGATCATGTCCTGGGGCACCTACAGCGCCGACGTCGCGGTCCTGCAC
The DNA here is from genome assembly GCF_045162825.1 of Streptomyces prunicolor. Lineage (NCBI taxonomy): Bacteria > Bacillati > Actinomycetota > Actinomycetes > Kitasatosporales > Streptomycetaceae > Streptomyces > Streptomyces prunicolor. The sequence continues at coordinate 10,446,668 of NZ_CP108676.1, forward strand.
CCCACCGCCACCATGCAGGCGCTCATCCCGCTGGACGCCCCTGTCAAACACTTCGGCGACAGCCGCCTGGGCGACGACCACGCAGACGTCGACGAGACGCAGCGCCACTACCTGGACCTGTGCGGCACGAACAACTGGCTTGACCCGAAGGTCGGTTCACTGGACCGCCACCGCGTCGCCTTCGACATCATCGACGACGCCTCCGTGCAGCGCGCCACGGCCACCGAAGGAGCCCTGCGCGTCACGGACCTGGCGTACCGCGCGGTGCTGCTGCCTTCGGCGAGCGTCCTGGAGGAGGAGACGGCACGCCGACTGACCCAACTCCTCGACGCGGGCGGCCGGGTGGTGGTCGTAGGCCGCCCGCCCGCCACGGCGGCCGGGCAGGCCGGTGACGACAATGTCGTGGCGGCGCTGCTGAAGCACCCGCGACTGGAGCGGGTGGGCGATGCCGAGGCCGGAGCGGTGTCGGTGGCCGGTCTCGCCGGTCACGCCACCGGTGAGGTGCCACTGCTCGTCAGGAGAAAGGGAGTTGAGGCGGTCGCCCTGGTGACGGGCGCCTTCCCCGACGCTCGCACGCTCCCGGGGGACGCCAACCACGAAGCGGACCCCGCGCGTTACGCCCACCACTCGACCGTCACCGTCCACGCACCGGTCGCCGAGGCCGAGATCTGGAACCCGGCGACCGGCGCCCGCCACCCGGCCCAAGTCACCGTCGCCGACGGCCGTTCGACCATCGAGGTACCACTGGAAGGCGCCCCTGCCGTCCTTGTCGTATGGCGCGAGGGCACGCCACAGGCACACCGGGCGGAGGCGCCAACACCCGCTCCGGCACGGGTAATTGACCTCTCGGACGGTTGGGAGGGCCGCCTGGTCCCCACCATGGACAACACCTGGGGCGACTTGGCGCTGCCCGCCGGCTCATCCGTCGCCGAACCGCAGATCTGGACGATGAGTTGGACCGAGACGGACAGTCCCGACGCGACTTGGGAGCAGACGCGGGCGACCTACGGCAACCGGGTCCGTGTCCTCCCTCCGGTGCCGTCCGCGCAGGCTCCCGATCCGCTGGGCGTGACCTCCATCGAACGGGTCCTGGCCGGTGAACTGCCCCTTGTCTCCCCGGACTCGGGCTGGCGCTGTTCGCTGTACTCGTCGAGCCGAGGCATCCCGGACCCGGACGGTCTGCTCGGCAACAAGGGCCTGGTGACAGAGGAGTTCGTACGTGTCCCCGTGCCCGGGCCGGGAACGGTCGCCCGGGTCCGTTCGATCGTGGAGACGGGCCATCGCGGTCCCGTCGATCTGCACATCGGCGGCGCTGCCACCAAGCGCGTGTGGTGGAACGGCGAGCGACTGGACACCGGCACCGGGTATCTCGCCATCGCCCGCGTGCGGATCGGCCGGACTCGCAACGTCCTCGAATATGAGCTGGGGGATGCTCAGGACAGGCCGCTGCTGATCTCCGGCACGGCCGGCACACCGTTGGGCAGCTACTTCTGTCTGACCCGCCCGGACGGGTTCGGGGCGCGCCCGCAGTTCATGTGCCTGCCCGAGGACGTACGACCGTACGGCGGCGTGACCTATCGGGGGCGGCTGCACGGCCCCGGTCAGGCGGTACTCGTCGTGGGTGCGGCTGTCGGCGTGACCGTGCTGCTCGACGGGGAGGTCGTCGCGCGCCAGGAGAAGGCGGAGTACTACGAGTCCGACTGGGGCGCGGTGCCGATGTTCTTCCGGCATCAACTCGCCCTCGGCGAAGGCGAACACGTGCTGGAGGTGGTGGCCGACGCCGTCCATCCGCGTGAGGCCGTGTTCGTCGACTGCGTGGCGGGCACGGGGAGCGCGGTGAACTCCCTGGTGAGCGGCGTCGGTTGGGAGGCCGAGACGGGGGAGTGGCGCGGCCGTACCGTCGAACACGAGGGCCGGTGGGGGGAGTTGCAGCACTGCTACGCGGCCGTACGACCGCACCCGTTGCCGGACACCGAGTGGCTCACCGGGGCGCCGGTGCTCGGCGCTGCCGTACTGCCGCTGCGTTCGACGGATACGGTCCGCGAACGCGCGCAGCGTTTCCGCTTCACCGTGCCGCCGGGCACCGAATCGCTGGACCTGCCACTGGAGTTGTCCGCGAGGGTAAGGGTCGGCGACGGTACCGAGACGTGGCTCGACGGCCAGATCCTGACGCTGGAGCAGCCGCTCCCGGAGCCGACGGAGATCGAGGTCGTCACCGCACCCACGGCCGTACTGCGCGGCGGCTCCGCCTGGCGCGGGCCGGTGCGCGTCCGTGCCGTGGCGGCGCAACTGCCGCTGGGGGACTGGCAGTTGCTGGGGTTGGGCGGCTGGAGCGGTGGGGTGACCTACTCGCGGGAGGTGGAGGTGCCTTCCGGGCCGGATCCGGTGCTGGATCTGGGGCGGGTGCGGGGCAGTGTGTCGGTCGCGCTCGACGGGGAGTTTGTCGGCGAGGCGTTCTGTCCGCCGTACCGTTTCGAACTCCCGGGTGCCGCAGGGCGGTTGGTGCGGCTGCACGTGACCGTCAACAACACCCTGGCGCCCTATCTCGCCGAGGCCACCCCGACCGCCTGGGCGTTCCCGTCGCAACTTCCGTCGGGGTTGCTGGGGCCGGTGACGCTACGGGTTCGGGACTGAGAGGGGTCGGGTGGAGTCCCGGAGGACGAGGTCAGGTGCGAACACCCTTGTCTCATGGGCGTGTTCGGCGCGGGCCTCCACCTCGTCGAGCAGCATCCCCACGGCCGCCCTGCCGAGTTCCTCGACGGGTTGCCGGACCGTCGTCAGGGTCGTACCGACGAAGCTCGCGATGTCGAGGTCGCCGTAACCGACCACCTGGACCTCCTCGGGTATGCGCACGCCCCGTTCGCCGAGTCCGCGGCACAGACCCGCGGCGAGGAAGTCGTTGGTGCAGAAGACCCCGTCGGGCAGTTCGTCGAGTCCGCGGGCGATCTCCAGGCCGTACGCCACCGTCATCTCGTCGGCGACGATCTGGCGGACCCGTGCCTCGCGCCGGGTGCGTACGGCCTGGCGGGCGCCCTGGTAGCGGTCGGCGCACTGCACGATGCCGCGCTCGCCGTTCACCACGAGGATGTCGCGCGCCCCGCAGTCCAGGAGGTGCTGTACGGCTACCCGGCCGCCGGCGATGTCGTCGACGGAGACGGAACAGCCGTCCTGGGCCGGCAGTGCGCGGTCCGCGAGCACCAGCGGGATGCCGCGTTCGCGGAGCCGGGTGAGCCGGGTGGGGTCGGCGCCGAGCGGCACCACCACCGCGCCCACGGCCCGCTGCTCGACCAGCATCGTGAAGTAGCCCTGCTCCCGCTCGGGGGCGTCGCCGCTGTCGCAGAGCACCAGGGAGTAGCCGTGGTCGTAGGCGGCGTCGGCGGCACCTCGTGCGATGCGCGAGTAGAAGGAGTTGGCCACGTCGGGAAGGACCAGGCCGATCGAGGACGAGTGGCCGGTGCGCAGGCCTGCGGCTCCCGGATGCGGGACGTAGTCGAGCGCGGCGACCGCGTCACGGACCCGCTCGGCGGTGCGGGCGTTGACCCGCTCAGGCCGGTTCAGGACATTCGACACCGTGGACACCGAGACCCCCGCGGCGGCGGCGACGTCCTGGATACGGGCGGGGCGAACCTGGATGGCGCCCACCCCCCTCGCTGTGACAGCCGTGCGACCAGGCACGACGCGGTTCTCATGGGCGGCGTCAGTGTACCCCGATGGTGGTTGCAACGTTTTTGCGCCGGTGGGTTCGAGAGGGGGTGCCTGGGCCGAACCGGCCGGTGATCATCAGGGTTAACATGGAGTTATGGCTGAGGGTTCCGGAGTCGATGCTCCGATGGAGGGTGCCCGCCCGTTGAGGCGCGATGCCGCCCTCAACCGGGAGAAGATTCTGCTTGCCGCGCGGGAGGTCTTCGGCCGGCACGGGCTGGGGGTCACGCTCGACGATGTGGCCCGGCACGCGGGGGTCGGGGTCGGGACCGTGTACCGGCGCTTCCCCGACAAAGAAACCCTGGTGCGGGCCCTGTTCGAGCAGGATCTCGGGATCCGGCAGGCGTCCGCGGAGCGGGCACTCGCTCATCCCGATCCCTGGGAAGGGTTCGTGGACTTCCTGGCGGAGATGGGCGCCGACCTCGCCGAGAACCGTGGCCTGCAAGAAGTGATCATGCTGGGCAGCCACAGTTCCGAGCCCATCGAGACGGTGCGGGGCGGGATGCTCCCCTTCCTGGAGGCCCTGATCAAGCGGGCGCAGGAGAGCGGGGATCTGCGTACGGAGATCACTCCCTCCGACATTCCCGTCGTCGTCCAAATGCTCAGTGCGGCAAGCCAGTTCACCCAGGGCAAGCGGCCCGATGTCTGGCGCCGCTACTTCGAGATCATCCTGAACGGCATCCGGCAGCGGCCCGACAACCTTCCGCTGACGACACCGAGTTTGAGCAACGAGACGGTGGAGCAGGTGATGGGTCTGGTCCGGCCCGCCTCGGCACAGGAGTAGCAGGTCTGCCGTACGTACAGACCTGCCACCCGTGTTTCAGGAGGACGGTCCCCAGTCGGTGTCGCTGGGCGTGGCCGAACTCGGCGTCGTCAGAGGCAGGTTGACGAAGGACGCCGCCTGCGGGGAGCGCTCGACGGTGTAGCTGCCGCCGGCCAGGTTCGCCAGTTCCTGCGGGGTCGGGGCGACGGGGAAGTGGAAGTCGGCCGGCGGTTGGCTGTTGATGCTGATCTGGATCCGGTAACCCGCCGGGATCTTGGTGAAGTTGGAGAGCAGGGAGATGTCGTAGCGGGTCGTCTGCCCGGGTGTCACGGGGTGTTGCGACGCCTGGGTGAAGGGGTGAGCGGGTTTGAGCAGGGTGCCGTTGTCGCCGTACCAGCTCTCCTCGGTGTCCAGGGCGCGTTGGCTGCCCAGGAGGATTCCGTCGGCCTGCTTGGTCACCGTCCCGTCCGGCGCGACGATGCTCAGCTTGGCCGACAGTTCGGTCTCCGGTGTCGTCGACTTGGCGTAGAGGGTGACGTCGGTCGGGCCGTTGAGCAGGGCCGCCCTGGTGAGCGGGGCGGTCGTGTAGGTCAGCGTGTTGGCCGTGGTCGCCGCGCTCCAGGAGAGCGTGTCGCTGCCCTCGTCCGTCGGTTTGCTGGGGGTGAGGGAACCGTCGCCGAGGTAGTAGGTGCGGGTGTCGGAGGACAGGGGCCAGGCGGCGCTGTCGACCCAGGTGTTCGCGCCGTTCTCGAACAGGTGCAGGGGAGTCGATGTGTTCGCCATGCCGGTGGGCGCGTTCTTGAGCCAGGTGTCGAACCACTCCAGGCGGATGCCCTGCAGCGTCGCCTCGTTGACGTGCTCGCCGTGGGTCCAGGGTCCGACGATCGCCTGATAGCGGCCGGTGACGGGGTCGTCCGACGAGATCGGATCGGTCAACGGCCGGTGGTAGTAGGCATTTTGGGCGGACACGTACGCACCGAGGTTGCCGCCGGGGAAGAGGTCGTTCCAGCCGGCCTCGGTCAGTGCCGGAATGTTGTTGCCCACGATCTTCGGCACGAGCTTCTTCTGGACGTTCAGGGACTGCCAGTAGGCATCGTTGTACGAGCGTGAACCGCCCGAGGCCTGCTGGGCGATGGTCACCGACTGAGGGTCAGTGGCGGGATCGTCCTCGGGGCCGCGCGGCTCGGCCTGGGCGATGCCGGCCACGAAAGGGGTCGGGATGCCGCCGTTGCCCGTGAGGTCGTTGTAGAAGTCCGAGTCGGTGCAGAACGGTGTGATGGCCTTCAGCGCGGAGCTCTTGCCCACGGCCGCCGCCGTGAACCACTGGTCGACCCCGAGATAGGAGCAACCGTCAAGCCCCACCTTGCCGTTGGAGCCCGACAGGGTGTGGGCCGCCCAGTCGACGAGGTCGGCTCCGTCCTTGCCCTGCCGGTCCCCGAACCAGTCGACCTGCCCGCCGGACTCACCGGTGCCGCGCACCGCGGAGGCCACGTAGATGTAGCCCCGCTGCACGAAGTAGGTGCCGCTGTCGGTGGGGTCGGAGCGCTGGGCGCCGTAGGGATTCTGGGTCAGGAGCACGGGGAACGGGCCCGACGCGCGGGTGCCGGTGCTCGGGTCGGTCGGATAGACGACCTCGACGGCGATCTTCACGCCGTCGTCCATGGTGACGGTGGTGTGGACGGGCGCGCTCGCCGCGTAACTGGCCGCCGGTGGCTGCCAGTTGGTCGCGTGTGCGGGGAGCGCGGTAGCCGTCGTCTGGCCTGCGGCCACGAGCAGGAGCACCGCGGATGCGCTGCTCAGTATGGAGAATCTGTGCGGCAGCTTGATCCGGGGGTCTGCTGCCTTGGGCGTATTCATGCGGCTCCTTGAGACGGGTGGGGGTTCCGCGTCACGCCGCCTGCGCGGCGGCCTGCGGGGCGCGGTTCAGGGCGAAGAGCGGGAGCACGGCACGCCCGCGGATGTCGTTGGTCAGCTCCGCCAGGACCAGATAGAAGGCGACGGCGGCCAGCACGATCTCGACGTAACCGGCGGTGTGCAGTACCGAATCGCTCGGGACGCCCGCACTCGAAGCGCCCAGGTAGGCGGTCACCAGCAACACGATCGTCAGCGTCAGCAGGGAGAACGCGCTCACGATCACCGCGTTCGTGCCCAGACTCGCGATGCCGAAGACCAGCGTGACGACCAGCCAGCCGATGAGGAACAGTCCCAGCGACTGCATCACGGCGTGTCCGCCCGCCGCTGCCGACGCCTCCGCCGACGCCCCGCCTGCCTTCGCCGCTGCCGCCGCGGCGCCCGCGATGTGGGGTGCCGCCCAGAACTCGATGACGGTGTAGCCGAACCAGAACGCCCCGTACGCCGTCAGGAACGCGGCCGCGAACGTCGCGCCGGACGCCAACGCGAAGAAGCCCGCGATGAGTTGGACGAGGCCGCCGTAGAAGAAGGTCCCCGCCAGGATGATCGTGCCGTCGGCGGCGTCGATGATCCCGGCGGTGTGCAGGCCGAGGATGAGCGAGCACCACGCGAATCCGGCCGCCCCCACGGCTGTCGCGTGACCGATGTGGGAGGTGGTGGTGACGGTCGGGACCGGCGGGCTCTGGGCAGCATGAAGCGACACTTCGGTCATGGTGATCAACCCTTCTGGAATGTCGACAGCGGGGCGCTCGGCCCGAGCCGTCTACCGAATGGTCGGTAGTTTGGGAAGGCCGGTTGGGGCTGTCAAGGGATCGAACCGAAGTGGAAAACGGCCTGGATGCCGCCTCGGTGGCGACTGTCGGCGGGTCGAACGCGGCGCGTGGGCGGCTTCAGGGGTGCGCCCTCGGTGCGCGGATCTCAGGCATCGTCCCTGGTGAGGAGGGGTTCCTGAGACGCCGACCAGAGTTGCCGGGTGGGTGGTGAGTGATCGTTCGGGAGGGGTGAGTCGCGGGGCTTCCCGGGTCGAAGAAAGTGGAGATATATTCTCCGAAACGAGGGTGGGGAGTCCTCGAAACGCGGGGCGGTGCTACTGGGCGAGCTGCCCGCGGAGGCCGCCGAGGATGAGCCCGAGTCCGAACTCGAAGCGGTCGTCGAAGTCGAGGATCTTCTCGACGGGGGTGGAGAACAGTTGCGGGTACGTCTCGCTCGCGTCCGGGAACGGGAGTCTGTCGCGCGCGTCGTCGGTGAGGCCCTGCTGCTCCAGGGCTTCCCCGAGGACGTAGCAGAAGACGGTGGACGTGGCCCAGAGCGCGGCGACCCCGTTGAATCCCGCGCGTTGCATGACGCCGACGAGGCGCTCGGCGAGCGTCAGGCTGTGTCGTTTCGCGGCGTAGCTGCCGCCGACGATCCTGGCTCCCTCGCGCTGTGCCAGCAGAGCCTGCCGCAACTGTCCTGCGAGGAGGGCGACTTCGGCCTCCCAGGCGCTCTCGCGGCTGTCCGGCAGGGCCTTGGCCAGGATCGCCTCGGCCATCTCGTCCAGGAGGGCCTGCTTGTTGCTGAACACGCGGTAGATGGCGGGCAGTTGGAGCTTGTTGGCGTCCGCCAGCCGGCGCATGGTGAGCGCCTCCAGTCCGCCCTCGTCGACGATCCGGAGCGCGGCGGTCACCAGCGCGCGGGCGCGGGTCGCGGGCGGCGGGGGGCTCGCCGGTGCGGGAGAGGGAGCGTCATGACCCAGGGGCATGGTAACGATGTTATCGCCCCCTTTGGGGAGTCGCGAAGAGGGGAGCCGCGACGGCGGATTCGACGTCAGCTGATGACGAGTGGGGGAACGGGGCCGGTCGTGTCGCGCCGACGGGTGTGGAGCGCCGACCGGCCCCGAACGGTGTGAGGTGATCAGCCCTCGCTCTCTCCCAACAGCCTGCGCAGCCAGTCCAGTTGGGCGACGAGGGCCGACCGGGACAATCGCGCCTGCGGAGCGAAGCCGGCGAAACTGTGGAAGCCGCCGGGCCAGACGTGCAGTTCGGCCGTGCCGCCGGCCTGCCAGATCCGGTCGGCATAGCCGACGACCTCGTCGCGGAAGGTCTCGGCACTGCCGACGTCCAGGAAGGCCGGCGGCAGGCCCGCGAGCTCCTCGGCGCGGGCGGGCGCGGCATACGGGGACACGTCCGGGCCGCCGCGCGATGCGCCGAGCAGCGCGGTCCAGCCGGTCTCGTTGGCCGTACGGTCCCAGATGCCGACGCCGGTCATCTGGTGGCCGGACGGGGTGTCGTTCCGGTCGTCCAGCATCGGGCACATCAACAACTGGCCGATGATGAGCGGGCCTTGGCGGTCCCGGGCGAGCAGGGCGAGCGCCGCGGCGAGTCCACCGCCCGCGCTGGTGCCCGCGATCACGATCCGCTCGGTGTCCGCGCCCAGCTCCGCCGCGTGTTCCGCCGTCCAGAGGAGCCCGGCGTACACGTCCTCGATCGGCGCAGGATGCGGATGCTCCGGGGCCAGCCGGTAGCCCACGGACACGACGACCGCGTCCAGTTCCCGCGCCCAGCCCAACGGCACGGTCACGCCTGACCTGTTGTCGCCGATCACCATGCCGCCGCCGTGCACGTAGTAGAGGACCGGGCGAGGGTGCGCGGGGGCCGGCTTGGTGGGGCGGCAGATGAGGAGCGGGATGTTCGGGGCGTCTTCGGGTCCGGGCACGGTGCGGTGCTCGATGGCGAAGGTGCCGCCCATCGTGAAGTCGATGTCGGCGAGCGCGGCCGCCGCCGGACCATTGCGGAGGCCGTCGATCTCCTCCAGCGTCAGGCCGGGCGTGAGCACCTCCTTCAACGAGTCGAGGACGGTGGCGAGTTCGGGGTCGAACGGGGGCGGTGTCAGAGGCATGGCTTCTCGCTCCGTGCGGGCGGTCGTGGGCAGTAGGGGGGAGGGCGGTGATCGCGGTCAGCTCGGGGGGCACGGAGAGCCGCTTCCACGCTGAGCGTGAACGCGTTCGACCTGTTGATCTGGCTCGGGATCAGAACGTCCTTGTAGGGAACGCGACTTGCCGGCCGGACGAGGTTGTTGCGGAACGCGATGCCGTGCGCGGTCCGGGGTGTCATCGTCTTCCCGGAGTCGGGAGCCGACCGCTCGATCTGCCCGATCCACGGGCGCCGTTTCCGCTCGTACCGGGTGAACGCACCCGTGATGTCCTCGCGTGTGCCCGCCAGTTCGCCGGCGAGGACGTACGCGCCGACCATGGCGATCGTGGCGCCGTGACTATGTGGTGCAGGTGGTCGGTCTCCGGGCGGAACGGCGTCTCGACCTCCGCGATCGGTCCGGCACCGCCGAACTGGTCGGCGTGGAGCGCTCCCCTGGGACGCCCTTGGTCGTCCACGAAGGAGAGGCCGAACTCGCCCCGGAGATCAATACCTTGAGTCGCCCCGTGGCCGGCCTCGCTTCACTGAAGGGTGCCCCACACGTGTTAACGGCGTTATCGCCGAAGGTAACGTTCACGGCGTTACCGTGTCAACGGAGCGAGATCATCCTTGGGGTGTGCGAGTGCGGGGAGTCGTGGTCCACCGGGTGAGGGCAGGTGTCGGCGGGTGCCTCTCAACGACCGGAGTGCGCCTGATCGTTGGAGTCCGCGACGACGCCGGGACCCGTGGTGTCGGCGTCTGCGGTGTCGGTCCCCGCGGAGTCGGGTCCCTTGACGTCTCCCGCGCGGAGCTGCTCGGCGGCCCAGTGGGCCCACTCCTGCTCCAGCACCCGCTGGCGGATGCCGTGTTCCAGGACGAGCCTGCCGCACACGGTGAGCATGTCCTTGTCCCACTCCTCCGTGTCCCGGAGGGAGACCAGGGTGTCGTGCTCCTTGGCCGAGGCCTCCGCGTGGTCGAGGAGTCGCTGTACCGCTTCCTCGCGCGGGAGGAGACCCAGGAAGAAGGTCTGCAGAAGCATCGGGTTGCGCAGCGGCCTGCTCTCCCGGGTCTCGGAGAGCCAGCGCAGGGTCTCCGCGTGCCCTTCGGGGGTGAGCGAGTACTGCTTGCGTCCCCGTGGGCCCTCCTCGGTGACCTTGATCAGGCCGGTCGCGTCCAGCTTGGTCAGCTCGCCGTAGATCTGGCTCTGCTTGGCGGGCCAGACGTAGCCGAGCGAGGTGTCGAACATTTTCAGCAGGTCGTAGCCACTGCCGGGGCGGAAGACGAGGAGGCCCAGGAGGGCGTTGCGAAGGCTCATGCGGGCAAGCCTAACGCCTGTCACTCCAATATTGACAGGTCGAAAACTACCCATGCGGATTCTGTGCGTCCGGGAAGGGGGTCGCGTGGAGGTCGGACGCGGCCGTGCGGGTTTGCGCAGGTAGGGGCTGTCCGGGTCCCTGAGGGTGCCGCCGCGGTGGACTTTCGTTCAATATTCCATTCTTGACATGTTGATTACGGAGCATCTAGCTTCCACCTGTCAAAGTTGGAACATCGAGTTGCGAGGAAGTTCAACGTGGGAATCATGGGCTATTTGCGCGGTTTCTACCCATGGATCGCGGCAGGCTTCGTCTCCGCCGTCGACTGGCGCTGGGGCGCGGTGGCCGGCGTCGTCGTCGGGGTCCTGCTGCTTCTCCAGGACCGGCGCAGGGGAGTGGCGATGGACGCGATGGTGCTGGAGATCAGCACCATCATCTACTTCGTCATCATCGGGGCGATCGCCTTCAGTTCACCCGACTCGTCCATCCAGCACCACAGCGACGTCATCTCGTTCGTCTGGCTCGCCGGTACGGCCTGGGGCAGCATGGCGCTGCGCAGCCCGTTCACGCTCGGGATCGCCCGTCGGCAGGCGCCCGAGGAGTACTGGGACACCCCGGGTTTCCTCGCCGTCAACAACCACATCACGGCCGCCTGGGGATCCGGGTTCACGTTCATCGCCGTCGTCCTGGCCATCAGCAACGCGACCGACGCCCCCGCCTGGGTCGGCATCACCGCCCACGTCGTCGGCCTGGTCGCCCCCGCGGCCTTCACCTCGATCTACCCCAAGCGTGTCCAGGCGCGCCTCGAAGCCATGCAAGCAGCGCAAGCCTGACCAGCCAACCCAAGGACTTCCCCATGAGTACGGACAAGACCCCACCACCTCCGCACCTGGCCGGCAACTTCGCCCCGGTCCCCGACGAGATCACCGTCACCGAACTCGAGGTGACCGGAGCCATTCCGCCGGAGCTCACCGGCTGGTACCTGCGCAACGGCCCCAACCCGCACGAGGCCGCCTCGGCCCACTGGTTCACCGGCGACGGGATGGTGCACGGTGTCCGCCTCGACGCCGGCAAGGCCACCTCGTACCGCAACCGCTGGGTCCGCACCCCCACCCTCGAAACGGGCGTCCAGGTCTACGGCCGCGACGGCGAGATGAACCTCGCCGCGGGTGTCGCCAACACCCACGTCATACGGCACGCGGGCCGTACCCTCGCCCTCGTCGAGACGTCCTTCCCGCAGGAGTTGAGCTGCGCGCCCGGCCGCGAACTCGACACCGTGGGGCCCTACGACTTCGACGGCCGCCTGCGCACCCCGATGACCGCCCACCCCAAGACCTGCCCTGTCACAGGGGAGTTGCACTTCTACGGGTACGGCGGGCTGTCGGCGCCGTACCTCACGTATCACCGTGCCGACGCCGACGGCGAGTTGACCGTCAGCCGGCCGATCGACGTGCCGGCGCACACGATGATGCACGACTTCTACCTCACCAGGAACCATGTCGTCTTCATGGACCTGCCCGCCGTGTTCAGCATCGAGCGGGCCATGGATCCGGACGGAGGTATGCCCTACGTCTGGTCCGACACCTACGGAGCCAGGCTCGGCGTACTGCGCAGGGACGACCCGTACGGCGACATCCGCTGGTTTGACATCGACCCCTGCTATGTCTTCCACACCCTCAACTCCTATGAGGAGAACGAGGGTCGGCGCCTGGTTCTGCTGGGCATGCGCTACCCCTCCCTGCGCGACGGTGTCACCGTGGAGACGGCGGCACACCTGTGGCGGTGGACGATCGACCTCACCACCGGGGCCATCGCCGAGGAGCAACTCGACGACCACCCGGGGGAGTTCCCCCGCATCGACGACCGACTCGCCGGCCTGCCCGCGGACTTCGGTCACGCCACCGCGGCACCCGTTCCGGAACTCGCGCAGTACGACCCGAACGAGTCGCGTGCCGCGATCCACCGGTACGACCTGCGCAAGTCGAGCGTCGCCAGCCACTACTTCGCGCCCGGACGCTTCCCGGGCGAGGCGGCGTTCGCCCCCGCCGACGATCAACCCGGTGGCCCCGGCTGGCTGATGACCTACGTCTACGACGCCTCGACCGACCGCAGCGACCTGGTCGTCCTCGACGCCGACAACCTCACCCGGGAGCCGGTGGCCACCATCCACCTGCCCCGCCGGGTACCCGCCGGATTCCATGGCAGTTGGCTGGCGGACGCCTGACGGACCGCACCCTGTCGAACCGGTGAACGGTGAGCCGTCCTCCGAGCCCGAACGCTGGGGTTCGGAGGACGGCGCCCGCCAGGGTGCCCTCGACGGCCGACCGGAACCAGGTGCCGAAGGGAACTCATGATGGGCGATGTCGCGGGGGCGGCACGCACGGAGGACGCGTCGTTGACGCGGGCGGCCCAGGCGGGTGAAGTCGCCGCGCTGGTACTGCTGTTGGAGCGGCACCGGGCGGGGATGCGCGCCGTGGCGGTGAGCATTCTCGGCCCGGGCGCGGACGCCGACGACGTGATGCAGGACGCGGCGCTGACGGCGCTGCTGCGGATCGGGGACGTACGTGATCCGGAGGCCGTGGGCGCGTGGCTGCGGATGATCGTGCGCAACGCCGCCCGGCTGGTGCTGCGGGAGGCGGGGGTGGTCCAGCCGGTCGATGAACTGCCGCTGCGGTCAACGCATGTGGGGCCGGAACAGTGGCTCGAACGCAACGCGCTGCGCGACTGGGTCTGGGCGGCGCTGGAAGAGCTCTCTCCGGCGTTGCGTATGCCGTTGGTGCTGCGTCACTTCGCCACCGGGGTCACCTCGTACGAACGGATCGCGGAGGTCTGTGGGATTCCGGTCGGCACGGTACGCAGCCGACTGAGCCAGGGCCGGGTCAAGTTGGCGGCAGCTCTCGCGGCCACGGCGGACGCTCCGCACGGTGACGCCGAACAACGGGTCCGCGCAAGCCGGTTGGAGGCGCGTGAGCTGCTGGCCGCGGCGGCACAGAAGGGCCCTCGACCAAGCCCTGATCTCACGCCGGATCGGATCAGCGTCCTGCGCTGAACTCCCCGAACTGGCTGAGCTACCCGAAAGAGCCGAACTACCCGAAGTAGTGGCCCTCTTCGATGTCCGGGACCAGCGCGGGGTGCGTCGGTCGCCATCCCGTGCGCTGCCGCGTCAGTGCGCTCGACGCCGGGTTGTCGAGCGCGACCAGGGGAGCGAGGAAGCCTGCGAAGTGCCGGCTGGCCTCCTCGGGGGTCAGGCTGACGGCCGGGACCTTCAACTGGCGGCCGATGGCCCGCGCGATGTCCCGGAACGGCACCCCTTCCTCGGCGACCGCGTGCAGGGGCGTACCGGCCGGGGCGGATTCCAGGGCCAGCCGGTACAGGGTCGCCGCGTCGCGTCGGTGCACCGACGGCCACCGGTTCGACCCGTCGCCGACGAAGGCGGACACACCTGTCGTACGGGCGACGCCGATGAGCGTCGAGATGAATCCACGGGCATCCCCCGGGCCGTGCACGGTCGGGGCCAGCCGCACCGAGGACGACCGCACGCCACGCTCGCCCATGGAGAGGACGGACAGCTCCACCTGGAGCCGTAGAGCCGTGACGGGGTTGGCGATGGAGGGGGTCTCTTCGGTGAGCAGGTGGCCCGGTGTGCGGCCGATGACACCCGATGTGACCACGAAGGGTCTGCCCGTGCCTTCCAACTCCGTGCCGATCGCCTCCACCGCGTTCCGTTCGGCCTTCGCGCGTGCGGCCGGGTCGGTCGTCTCGGAGATGTGCTGGTTCGCGGCGTAGATGACGCCGTCCGCCGCCGCTGCTCCGGCGAGGAGGCTGTCGGCGTCGTCGATGTCGCCACGGTGCACGGCGACGCCGGATCGCGTCAACGTGTCGGCGGCAGAGTCCGAGCGGGCGAGGCCGAGCACCTGATGCCCGCGTCGAGGAGTTCGCGGACGACCGCGGATCCGATGTAACCGGTCGCGCCCGCGACGAAAACACGCACAGTGGAGATCCCCCAGGTCGGTTCTGGTTGCCCCGGCGACAGCAGTCGACGGGCTCACGGACCACGCTAGGAAGGGCTCGCGGGAGTGTCCAAGTCCTGTGTCGCATAGGGCGATACGCGACAGGCATGACCTCAGGTGGGTGCGCGACGGTGGCTGATCCGGAGGGAAACGACAGTGGCGCCAGAACCCGTACCCTCAGGTCCTGGCGCCGCACCGTCCGCCGAGTTGCCTCCCAACCAGGCTGCAGGACAGGTTAGTTGATGGTGTAGCTGTCCCCGTAGACCTTCCAGTTCAGCGGTGTGTTGAGGTCGAAGTTGCCGTTGCGGAGGAAGACGCGCTGTTCAGTGTCGACGCGGGTGGTGTCGCTGTGGGCCTCCTCCTGCTGCATGGCCCACACGCGCGCGTCGAGGAAGGCGTTGAGGTACGTCGTCTCGTTGCCGCCCTGGGCCGGCGGCTTGGCCGAACGCAGGGCACGGGCGCGGATGTTGCGGAAGCTGGTGGGATCGTCGCCGTCGCCGTGCATGACGATGGCGTCGTAGTACGTGAACTGGCCCAGCACGCGCAGCCCGTCGGTCTTGCCCTGGCTGACGGCGGGGTTGAAGTACACGCGGTCGCGTTCGTCGTTCTGCGCCTGCTGGAACACCGCGTCCTGCGCCGCGGTGCGCCAGTCCTTGGGGAAGTTCGGGTCGAGACCGGAGTGCGAGTCGGTGCCGTTGACGTTGCGCAGCGCGGGCAGGTACTTCGCGAGGACGTTGCCGGGCTTGCGGGTCGCGTAGAGCTGGACGAGGTCGAGCATGTCGCCGGTGCCGGAACAGAAGCCGATGATGCCGGCGGTGTAGCCGCGGCCGTCGCCTATGTCCTCGATGTACTTGTACTGCGCCTTCCAGTCGAGCGAGGAATTCTCCGCGCTCGACACCAGCTTCATGGCGATCTCCTTCTTCGCCGGGTCGTCGAGGCCGATCGCCGCGGCGGCCCTCGTGGCCGCCGAGGCCTGCGGGGTGCGCAGCAGAGGTGCCGCCGCGAGGGACACACCGAGGAGCGCGAGGAGGGTGCGGCGAGAGGGGTTCGCCGGATCGGAGGTCACAGAATCGTGGAACGGGTGGACCACGGGGACTCCAAAGGGTGGTGGGGGGTGGGGAGTTGGTCGTACCGCCGAACTGATAGGAAAGTTAACTATCAGAGGATCGGCGCCGAGGGCACCCACCTGGAGCCAAGTTCGTAGCTATGAACGAGAGTCGTACGCCTGCGCGAGGGTGATGCTTGACGATTTGCCCACGCTTGTCGCGTCGGCCATCTCGGCGACGTGTGAACTTCGGGCTCTGGATGGTCCTGGTGGCGGCGGGCGGTTTCACCCTCGCCGTGTCGCTCGCCGGGTATCCGTACTCCCGTATTTCGCGGATGTTGCGCGAAGTCTTGACGCGCCCCGTCCCGTTGCGTAGATATGACTGCGCAGTCATGACAGCGCAGTCATAGTCCGGAGCCGGGCTAGGATGCGGCTGCCGGAGATCGGGAGACACCATGACACCAGTGGCAGGACGTGGCGCGGGAGCCGCGCCGCGCAGCGTGGACGTGGCACGCCTCGCGGGCGTGTCGCAGAAGACGGTGTCCCGGGTCATGAACGACGAGCCGTACGTCTCCGAGGACGTACGCCGTCGTGTCCTCGCGGCGGCCGGGGAACTCGGCTACCGCTCCAACAACGCCGCCCGCGCACTCGCCTCCGGACGCACCCGGTCCATCGGCGTCGTGACGCTCGGCACCGCCCTGTACGGTCCCGCCTCACTGCTCATGGGCGTCGAACGGGCCGTACGGGACACCGGCTACGCGCTCCGTGTCGTCAACACGATGGAGGGCGAGTCGGCGGGCATCGCCGGAGCCGTGGACTCGCTCCTCGACCAGGGCGTGGACGGCATCGTCATCTCCGAGCCGATCGACGAGGAGGGCGGCGCGGAGTTGTCCGCGCGGGTCGACGTGCCGGTCCTCGTCCTGGGCGCACCCCCGCCCTTCGCCGCCCCGCACGTCGTGACGGGCGGGATCGTCTCCGGTCAGATGGCGCGGGCGGCCACCGAACATCTGCTGGAGCTGGGCCACACCACGGTCCATCACCTGGCGGGTCCCCAGCGCTGGTACTCGGCGCGGGATCGTCTCGACGGCTGGCGGGCCGCGCTCGCCGCGCACGGGCGGGCGGAGCCTCCGGTTGTCGAGGGGGACTGGTCGGCGGCGTCCGGATACGCGGCCGGGCGTGCACTTGGCGTCGACTCCACCGTTACCGCGGTGTTCGCCGCCAATGACGACATGGCGATCGGGCTGATCCGTGCGCTGACGGAGGCGGGGCGGCGTGTTCCGGACGATGTCAGCGTGGTCGGGTTCGACGACACGCCGGTCGCCGCGTATGTGACTCCGCCGTTGACCACGGTGCGGCAGCCGTTCGATGCGATGGCGCAGGACGGTCTGAAGTTGCTGGTGCATGCCATTGAGAACCCTGGGTCGGATCCGTTGCCGATGACCGACCCGCCGGTTGAGCTTGTTGTTCGGGCGTCTACGGCGGCGCCGCGCTAGTTGCCTTGCTGGGTCCGCGGTTCTTTCGTCTGCGGGCCGGTGGGGGCTGGTCGCGCCCACGCGGCGGAGCCGCATATCGATACAGCCCCGCGCCCCTGAAAAGCGGGGCGATCGCGGCACCGGTGACTCTCGGGGCCGCCTCATCCACACCACGCCAAATACACCTTCAGCACGCCGTCGGCCGGTGTGCCGGTCACCTATACCCTCTCTCGGGAGTTCATCATGTCCGGACCCTTCTCCAACTCGCCCTCCTCTCTGAGCCGTCGGGGTTTTCTCGCCGCCACCGGCGCGCTGTCGCTGGCCGCCACGTTGTCCGCCTGTGGCGGGGGTGGTGGCGGTACGAGTGGCTCGTCGAGCAAGCCGGTCAGCCAGGCCGACATCGACAAGGCGATGAAGACGCCGACCCAACTGACGTTCTGGACTTGGGTTCCGAACATCGACAAGGAGGTCGCGCTCTTCGAGAAGAAGTACCCGGCCGTCAAGGTCAAGGTCGTCAACGCCGGTCAGGGCACGCCTCAGTACACCAAGCTGCGTACCGCGCTCAAGGCGAACAGCGGTGCCCCGGACATGGTGCAGATCGAGTTCCAGGCGATCCCGACGTTCACCATCACCGACAGCCTGCTCGATCTCCGCCCCTACGGCGCCTCCGCGCTCAAGTCGACGTTCGTGGACTGGACTTGGGGGCAGGTCAGCGGCAGTGGCGGCGAGATCTGGGCGATACCGCAGGACACCGGCCCGATGGGCATGTTGTACCGCAAGGACATCTTCGACCGGCACGGCATCCAAGTCCCCACCACCTGGGACGAGTTCGCAGCCGCCGCCCGCAAGCTGCACAAGGCCGACCCGGACGTCTACCTCACCAACCTCGCGGCCAACCAAGTCGCCGCGTGGCATGGTCTGTTGTGGCAGGCGGGCGCCAAGCCGTATGTCACCTCCGGCAAGAGCGACATCACCGTCAGCGTCGACGACGCGGTCTCCAAAAAGCTCGGCGAATACTGGGGCACCCTCGCCAAGGACGGCGTGATCGGCGTGGAGCCGGACTTCACCGACGCCTGGTACGCGGCCCTCAACAAGGGCAAGTACGCGACCTGGCTGACCGGCGCCTGGGGGCCGGCCTTCCTCTCCGGTTCGGCGAAGGCCACCTCCGGCAAGTGGCGCGCGGCCCCGCTCCCGCAGTGGGACGCGGCCAAGCCCAGCTCGGGCAACTGGGGTGGCTCGACCACAGCCGTCATCCGCTCCACCAAGAACCCCATCCAGGCAGCGGTGTTCGCCCAGTTCCTCAACAGCGACCCCACCAGCGCCAAGATGTTCGCCACCGAACAGTTCTTCTTCCCCGCGACCAAGCCCCTGCTCGGCGAGGCGAGTTTCCTCGCCGACGCGCCCGCCTTCTACGGCGGCCAGAAGGTCAACCAGGTCTTCGCCGACATCAGCGCCCAGGTCGACCCCGCCTTCCAGTGGCCGCCGTTCCTCGACCGGGTCGCCACGGACTGGACCGAGACCGTCGGCAAGTCCCTCGCCGACAAGACCGACACCGTCCGCGCACTCGGCTCCTGGCAGTCACGCATCACGACCTTCGCCAAGAGCCAGGGCTTCACGGTCAAGGGAGGCTGACGATGGCCACCACCACGGCGAACACCCCGGTCAAGTCACCGCCCCGACGGCGCCACGGCAGTGCGGGCGCCCTGTTCATCGCCCCGTTCATGGTGCTGTTCCTGCTGCTCTTCCTCGCCCCGCTCGGCTACGCCGCCTACCTGAGCCTCTTCCAGGAGAAGCTCATCGGTGGCTCGACGTTCGTCGGCCTCGACAACTACGTCACCGCCCTCAAGGACCCCCAACTCCTCAAGGGACTGGGCCGAGTCGCCCTGTTCTTCGTCATCCAGGTCCCCGTGATGCTGCTGCTCGCCCTGTGCTTCGCACTCGCGCTGGACAGCGGCCTGCTACGGCTGGCCCGGGTGATCCGCCTCGGCATCTTCGTCCCGTACGCCGTCCCCAGCGTGATCGCCACCCTGATGTGGGGCTACCTCTACGGCCCCGACTTCGGCCCCTTCGCCCAGATCAGCCACGACCTCCACCTGCCGGCCCCGCACTTCCTCACCGACGGCTGGATGCTCGGCAGCCTCGCGAACATCGTCACCTGGGAGTTCGTCGGCTACAACATGATCATCCTGTACGCCGCGCTGCGCACCATCCCCGCCGAGCTGTACGAGGCGGCGGCCATGGACGGCGCCGGCGCCTGGCGGATCGCCTGGTCCATCAAACTCCCCGCGCTGCGACCGGCGTTGACCCTCACCGTCCTGTTCTCGGTGATCGGCAGCTTCCAGCTCTTCAACGAACCGAAGCTGCTCATGAGCGTCGCCCCGGACGTCATCGACAGCTCCTACACCGCCAACCTCTACGCCTACTCCGTCGCCTTCATCAGCCAGCAGACCAACTACGCGGCCACGGTGTCCTTCATCCTCGGGCTGGTCATCGTGATCGTGTCGTACGCCTTCCTGCTCACCGCGAACCGCAGGAGGGCCGCATGACCACCGTGACGTCCACCGCCTCAACAGACGTGTCAGTGAAGCGAGTTGATGCCGGGACCCGCGCGCCGCGCCGGTCGTCGACCCGTCGCCGCAGCACCCCGTTGACCATCGCCATGCTGGCCGTCCTGGCGTACTTCCTGCTGCCTCTCTTCTGGCTGCTGATCGCCTCGACCAAGAGCACCCAGGACCTGTTCAACAGCTTCGGCCTGTGGTTCTCGCACGCTCCGCAACTCCTGTCGAACATCAAGGCCACCTTCACTCAGGACGACGGCGTGTTCGGCCGCTGGCTGCTCAACACCGTTCTGTACGCCGGGGCGAGCGCGCTAGGCGCCGCGCTGCTCGCGGCGGCGGCCGGCTACGGCTTCGCCAAGTACCGCTTCCGCGGTCACGGCGCGGCGTTCAACCTGGTCCTCGGCGCCATCATGATCCCGACCACCGCGCTGGCGATCCCCACCTACCTGCTCTTCGCCAAAGCGGGCCTGGTGAACACCCCTTGGGCCGTCATCCTGCCGTCCCTCATCAGCCCGTTCGGCCTCTACCTCATGCGGATCTACGCCGAGGACACCGTCCCCGACAGCCTCATCGAGGCCGCCCGCATGGACGGCGCCGGAGAGTTCCGGATCTTCTGCACGATCGGGCTGCGGCTGCTCGCGCCGGGCCTGGTGACGGTCATCCTCTTCACGCTCGTCGCCACCTGGAACAACTACTTCCTGCCGCTGATCATGCTCAACGACCCGAATCTGTACCCCATCACGGTCGGGCTCTCCTCCTGGGCCGCCCAGGCGCAGAACGGCGGCGCCGGAGCCAGCAGCGACATGCTCGCCCTCGTCGTGACCGGCTCCCTGATCTCGATCATCCCGCTCGTCCTGGCCTTCCTGCTGCTCCAGCGGTACTGGCAGAGCGGCCTGGCCACCGGCGGCGTCAAGCAGTAACCCCCACCGCACCATCCCCCCCAACACCCCCTGCACTCCGGAGGTTTGTCCATGGCGGATCTGCCCGCCCGTGTTCTGTTCGGTGCCGCCTACTACCACGAGTACCAGCCCGCCTACGGCCCGGACGTACGGCCCGACGAGCAGCTCAAGACCGACCTCGACCTGATGGCCGAAGCGCACTTCACCGTGATCCGGATCGGCGAGTCGGTCTGGTCGACCTGGGAGCCGGAGAACGGCCGCTTCCAACTCGACTGGCTGCAACCGGTGTTGGACGGCGCCCATGAACGCGGCATCTCCGTCATCCTCGGCACCCCCACCTACGCCGTACCGCCGTGGCTGGCCCGCCAGTACCCGGAGATCACCGGCGAGCGGCGCACCGGCGAGCGCATCGGCTGGGGCGCTCGGCAGGAAGTCGACTTCACCCACCCGGCGTTCCGCTTCCACGCCGAGCGGATCATCCGGAAGGTCGTCGCCCGGTACGCCGACCACCCGGCCGTCATCGGCTTCCAGGTCGACAACGAACCGGGCCTGGAACTGTTCCACAACCACGGCGTCTTCCAGCGCTTCACCGACCACCTGCGCGAGAAGTACGGCGACGTCGAGACCCTCAACCGTGAGTGGGGCCTGGTCTATTGGTCCCACCGCCTGTCCACCTGGGCCGACCTGTGGACCCCCGACGGCAACGTACAGCCCCAATACGACGTCGCCTGGCGGGAGTTCCAGGCCCGCCAGTGCACCGAGTTCATCGGCTGGCAGGCCGACATCGTCCGCGAGTACGCCCACCCCGAGCACTTCGTCACGACCTGTATCTCCTACACCCGCCCCGCAGTCGAGGACGACGAGCTCACCGACCGCCTCGACATCGCCACCGGCAACCCGTACTACGACATGCAGGACGGCCTGCTCCTGCCCGACCCGACCCCGGACACCCACGAGCAGAAGTGGAAGACCACCGGCGTCTGGTCGCTCTACCAGACCGCCGACTGGATGTTCTCCTCCCGTCAGGAGCCGTTCCTGGTCACCGAGACCAACGCCAACTCCATCGGCATGGCGTGGGACAACAAGCCCGCCTACGACGGCCAGTGGCGCCAGGCCGCCTGGGCCCTCGTCGGCCGCGGCGCTCGCATGATCGAGTACTGGCAGTGGCAGACCCTGCGCTTCGGCGCCGAGACCTACTGGGGCGGAGTCCTCCCGCACAGCGGCCGACCGGGCCGGACCTACGCCGAACTCGCCCGGCTGGGCGAGGAGTTCGAAGCCGTTGGACCGCTCGTCGCGGGTCTCGAACCGGACGCCGACATCACCATCGTCTACTCCACCCCCAGCAAGTGGCTGATGCAGAAGCACCCGCCCCTCGCGACCCCGGACGGCGAACCGGACCCCGCCGCCTACCACCGCATCCTCGACCCCTTCTACCGCGGTGCCTTCGACGCCGGACGCCAGGTTCGCGTCGTCCACTCCCGCCAACTCCACGACCCGCGTGGCGAACGCGAAGGCATGGCCCCGGAGCAGGCCGCCCGCCGCCACCCCGTGCTCGTCGTCCCCGCCCTGTATCTCGCCGACGACACCACGCTCGACTGGCTCGCCGCCTACGCGCAGGCCGGCGGCCACTTGGTCCTCGGCCCCCGTACCGGCTATGCCGACCAAGAGGCACGAGCCCGACACGAGCCGGCCCCCGCCCGTCTCACCGACGCGGCGGGAGTGTCGTACGACGAATTCAGCAACCTCGCGCAGGCCGTGCCCGTGCGTACCGCGCCCGGCAGCGCGCTCGTGCTGCCGGAGGGCGCGACGGCGACGCACTGGGCGGACGGTCTGACCGTCGCCGACGCCGAGGTCCTCGCGGTGTACGAGCACCCGCACTTCGGGCGCTGGCCCGCCGTGACCACCCGCCGTCACGGGGAGGGGCGGGTCACGTACGTCGGCACCGTACCCGGCCGTGATCTCGCCCGTGCGCTGGCCGAGTGGCTGGCGCCGGCCGCCCGTAGTGGGTGGGGGGATCTGCCGGCGTCCGTCACGGCGGCGACCGGTACCTCGCCCGACGGCCGGCGGGTGCACATCGTCCACAACTGGAGCTGGGAGCCCGCTCGTTCGGCGGTTCCGGTCGATCTCGCCGACGCCCTGGACGGTACGTCCCTCCCCGCGGGTGCGGTGCTGGAGCTCGGCCCGTGGGACGTACGCGTACTGGTTTCCCCGATCGACGCGAAGGAGTAGCTGTGCGAAGAAGCAGAGCGGTGAAGGCGCTGGGTACGTTCGTCGGGGCCGCGGCGATGCTGGCGGTGCCCATGGCCACCGGTGCGCAGGCGTACAACCCGACGGGCGGAATCCTCTATCAGCTCGGCAACGAACCGTGCTTGAAGGGGCGGGGCAACTGCGCCGTCTACCCGAAGTCGACGCAACTGCCCGGCGGGCGGCTGGTCGCGTCGTTCGAGAAGTCCACCGTCGTGTCGGCCACGGGTACTGCCGACGGGCAGACGCTCCCGGTCTACAAGAGCGACGACCACGGGACGAGCTGGCAGCCGCTGTCGGAGGTCGAGGCGCCCGCGTATCTCTCCAAGGACCCCAAATACGCGAAGTACACGAGCAATTGGACCAACCCCTACCTCTACACGCTTCCGCAGAGCGTCGGAAATCTGAAGCGGGGGACACTGCTCCTGGCGAGTGTCGTGTCGGGCGACGACGCGTACTACAAGGAACACAAGGCGGCCGACCCCAACTGGACGCCCTCCAACGACGGTGACCGCAGCGACCTCGCCATCGCGCTGTACTCCAGCACCGACGGCGGCGCCTCCTGGAAGGTCGTCAACGTCATCGCGACCGGCGGCTGGCAAGGTGGCAGCGCGGGCGCGATCGGGCAGAACGTCGCCACGGCCAACACGAACCAGCAGGTCGACCCCATCTGGGAGCCGTACCTGATGGTCTACAAGGGCCAACTCCTCTGCTACTACTCCGACGAGAACGACTACACCGGCTTCGACGCGACCACCGGCGTCCCGACACTCGACCCCGCCAACGACACCGCCGCGGACTCACACGGGCAGATCCTCGCCCACCGGACCTGGAACGGCCGCAGCGCCAAGTGGAGCGGACCCGTCGTCGACGTCGCCGGACTGACCCAGAGCATGGGTGGCGGCAAGACCGAGATCGGGGGCGGGCGGCCGGGCATGACGAACGTCGTGCGGACCACGGACGGCAAGTGGCTGCTCACGTACGAGTACTGGGGCGGCGGAGCCAACACCAGATACGTGCTCGCCGACAACCCGCTTGATTTCTACCGGAGTTCGGCGACCGGCGGTGCCGTCACCTCACTGCCGGTCGACACCGGCTCCCGTCCCCTCGCGACGGGCGGCAGTCCCGTCGGCATCAGGCTGCCCGGGGGAGGCCTGGTCTACAACGCGGCCGGCAGCGGCAACGTCTGGGTCAACAAGAGCGGTCGTAGCGACGGGGTCTGGAAGGAGTACCAGACGACCTCGCGGGCCGGATACAGCCGCGACCTCCAATACGTCGACGGCACCGGCCGCATCGCGATCCTCAACAACCAGGGCACCTCGACGATCGCCTACGCCGAGGTCGACCTCGGACGGTCGAAGGGCGCCTACTACCGGCTGGTGAACCGGAAGACCGGCCAGGTGATCGGCACCGGTGACAAGACGAACGACGCGAACATCGGCAACGGGAACGTCCCCGACGTCGTCCTGGAGGCCCGAGGCTCCGCCGCGAACCCGGACACCCAGTACTGGCACGTGGTGACCGAACCGAACGGTGGGGTAACGCTGTTGAACAAGTCGGGCGGTCGTGCGGCGGCGATCTGGACCGGTAACGCGACGGTCGGTCAGCGGATCGGTCAGTGGGTCGACAACAGTGCCACCGGCAGCTGGAACCTGGTGAAGACCGGTGACGGGTTCTACCGGTTGCAGTCGGTCAAGAACACCGGTCTGTATCTGACCGGTGCGTCCGACGGGGCGCCGTTGACCTTGCAGAACACGGCGGCGGACGGTTCGCAGGAGTGGCGGCTCGTGCGGTAGGGGGGTGGACGGGCCGGCCGACTTCGAGGGTGAACTGCCGGTCGGCCCACTACCGTTGAGGACATGAGGGTTCGTCACAAGGCGCGTGTCGTTCTGCTCGACCATGGTCATCTGGTGTTCCTCAGGCGAGGCTGGCCGGGTGGCGATCCGTACTGCACGACCGTCGGCGGGAGTGTCGAGCCGGAGGACGCGGACCTCGAAGCGGCTCTGCGCCGCGAGGCGTTGGAGGAGATCGGGGCCACGATCGGTCCCGCCACCGAGTTCCTGACCCTGACCGAACCGCGCGGGACGTGCACCGTCGTCCAGCACTACTTCCTCGCGGACCTGCTGGACATGGACCCGGACCGCCGTCACGGTCCCGAACTCGACGACCCCGACACGGGCGTCTTCGAACCGGTCCGGGTCACCCTGAGCCGCCAGGCCGTGGTGTCCCTCAACCTCCAGCCCGCCGAACTGGCCGACCATGTGCTCGCGCATGTCGAGGCCTGGGGCGCCTGACACCCGCACGGTGGTCACAACACCTCGAGCTGGGTGAGGAGCTGGAGGGTGTCCGTGTTGACCCAGTACTCCACGAACCTGCCGTCGCGCATCCGGAGTGTGTCGGTGCCGGTGAACGTGACCACCGTCCCGGGCTCGGCCCTGGCGCCGGGGAAGCCGCCGGCGTAGGTCCCGGTGGCCGTCCAGCGTATGGACGCGTAACGACCGTCGACCAGCGGGGTGACCTGCTCGGTGAAGCGGAGGTCGGGGAAGGCGGCGCGGGTCTGCGCGATCCACGCGACCAGTCCGTCGACACCGCGGATCGAGCTGCCGTCACCTCCGTCGAGCAGCGCGGCGTGGACGCGGAAGGCGGGGGAGATGATGCCCGGCGCCCGGTCGTAGTCGCCGTTCCAGAGTCGGAGCCAGTCGGCGAGAATCGCCTTGGGCTTCTGCACGCCCTCGTGCGGGCTTTGGACGCTCGTGATCGCTGTCGTCGCGGTGGTCTTGGGCGACGCGTCCGAGGCGGTGGCGGTCATGGCCGTGCAGAGCAGGGCGGCGAGCGCCGCCGGGACGAGGAGCCGGGCGCGGGGACGGCGGGCGGTGTGGGCGGGCGGGACGGTGGTCACGGCAGGTCCTTTGGATCGGGGCGGGGGAGAGGGGAGGGGCGGGGCACGTCACGGCGTCAGGACGACCTTGCCGGCGACCGTGCCGGACTCGGCCAGGCGCATGGCGTCGGCGGCGCGGGCGAGCGGCAGTTGGGCGGCGATGCGGGCGTTGACCTCGCCGCGCTGGAGGGCCGCGAATACCTGGGTGAGGTCGGCGCTCAGCTGGGCCCGGAACTTGTTGTTGCTCAGGGCCCGCCCGGCCCAGACGTTGAAGAAGTAGGCGTGGCGGCCGTTCGGCAGCGCGTTCCACACCCAGACCCGGCCCAGGATCTTGAGCACGGGCAGCTGCTTGGAGCCCTCGTCGTCGCGGGTGGAGGCGCTGCCGTAGGAGACGAGCGTGCCGCCGGGGGCGAGGAGGTGCCAGGACCGGGCGACGCTGGGGCCGCCGACGTGGTCGAAGACGGCGTCAACGCCGCGTGGGGCGAGCTCGCGGACGCGGGCGGTGAGGTCGGGGGTGCGGTAGTCGATGGGCTCGACGCCCTGCTCGCGCAGTGCGTCGTGGTGGCGCGGGGACGCGGTGCCGATCACGTTCACCCCTGCGGCGTGGGCGAGTTGGACCAGGACGGTGCCGACTCCGCCGTTCGCACCGTGCACCAGGATCGTCTGGCCGGCGCGGACGTGGGCCTTGCGGTGCAGCATCTGCCAGGCGGTGATGCCGTTGACGACCACGGTCTCGGCCTCGGCCGCGCCGATCCCCTCGGGCACCGGCACCACGTCGGCCGCGTCGACGAGGACATGGCTGGCCCAGCCGCCGACCTTGAGCAGCGCGGCGACCCGGGTGCCGGCCAGACCGGGCTCGACGCCCGCGCCGGTGCTCTGGACGGTGCCGACCAGGTCGTAGCCGGGGACGAAGGGGAACGGGGGCTGGTCGTAGTACTTGCCGCGCCGCATCTGCTGCTCGGCGAAGGAGACCCCGGTCGCCTCCATCCGGACCAGGACCTGGCCGGGGCCCGCGACGGGCACGGCCCCGTGCCGGACCTCCAGGCCTTCCGGCTCCACCTTGCCCGGCAGGACGACCTCGACGAGTGCGTCGGTGGTGTTGTCCACGTGGTTCATGTTGTCCGTGCTGTTCATGGTGACCTCCACTGCGATCCGCTGCGAGCTAGTAGCTTTCGTGTTCGTTATAAGTTGTAACTCACGCGAGAAGGGTTCGTCAATAGCGATCGTGATAGCTTCTAACTGGAGCGTGAACATGTAGTCGAGTGGGAGTGGAAGGCGGCCGGGCATGGTGGAAACGGGCACGAGGACGCCGCGCGAGCGCTATCGCGACCAGGTGCGCGCGGAGGTCAAGGAGCACGCGCGGGAACAGATCGCCACGGCGGGAGCCTCCGCGCTCTCCCTCAACGCGATCGCCAAGCGGATGGGGATGAGCGGGCCCGCCCTCTACCGGTACTTCGCCAGCCGCGACGACCTGATCACCGAGCTCATCCGGGACGCGTACCGAAGCCTCGCCGACACCTTCCGCGCGGCCGCCGAGTCCGGCGCCGACCTGCCCGGCCTGGCCCACGCGCTGCGCGGCTGGGCCCTGGACGACCCCCAGCGCTACTTCCTCGTCTACGGCACACCCGTCCCCGGCTATCACGCGCCCGCCGACATCACCGGGATCGCGTCCGAGATCATGGCGGTCCTGCTGGACGCGAGCACGGAGCTGCCGGCGGACGGTCCCACGACACCGTTCGAAGTCGACCTGGGAGCACACCGGCACTGGGCGGGCGACCACCCCGCCCCACCCGCGGCCCTCCGCCGCGCCCTGACCTGCTGGACCCGCCTGCACGGAGTCCTGTCCCTGGAACTCGCGGGCCACTTCACGGGCATGGGGTTCGACCCGGCGGTGCTGTTCGACTCGGAACTGGCCGACCTGACGGCGCCGTAGCCGCAGCGAGGTGCCGACGCCGGCAGTCCCGTACACATCCGGGTCTCCGGTTGGCCGGGCGCCGGAGGGGTATTTCGGCCATGCGATGGTGAGGTCCATTCCGGTTGGTGGGGGCGCGATGTCGAGGATGAGCAAGGAGATGCGCGATGCCGCGGTGCGGGCCGCCGGGGAGGCCGGGCTCGGTGAGCTCAAAGGCGTCTACGACTGTTCCCGGCTCGACGCGTGGGTCCTCGCGGTGTCGGGCTGCGTGTTCACGGCCTTCCTGCTGCCCGCCGTCCTGATCGACGCCCACGACAACGGCGTGTCCGCCAAAGCGATCGGGGGGATCGCCCTCTGCCTGGTGGTGACTGTCGGTATGTTGTTCGCCGCCCGCGTCCTGTGGCGGAACGCCGAGGGCGGCATCGTCCATTTCGAGGGCGGCATGGTCGAGACGTACGGTGCGGGCAGCGAAACGGTCTGCGCCTGGCGCGACGTCACCGAGGTCCGACGACTGGTCAGGAACCCGATCATCCCCATGTACAGCGTCACCGCCGCGGGGCGTCGGCACTCGGTGGCCCGCGAAGACTTCTCCCACTGCCGACCTCTTCTCAAGGACATGGCGAAGCTACGGGTCCAGGAACCGAGCGACTGAACATCGCCCGTCGTATCCACGTCATCACCGTTCATCGCAACGTCTGCCTCCCCGATTGGCTTGCCACAGGCCGGAATTGAAGCCCTCGGAGGCGTCCGGAACGGGGTCGTACGCGGCTTCGGCGGGCCCTCGGACACGTTTCGGGTACGGTGCGCGACGGCGGAGTCGCCCGCATCCTGGCACGCCCTCACCCGCTCGTCTGTGGCCTTCCCAGAACACCTTTGACCTGGTGTTTTCCTTGATTCCGCCTACGCTGGGGTGATCTGCCGAACGCCATGGGAGGGGTCTTCGTGAGTGCGGAGGGCATGGAGTACGACGCTACTGATATCGAGGTGCTGGACGGTCCGGCAGCCGTTCGGAGGTCGCCCGGTATGTACGTCGGCTCGACCGGCGAACGCGGCCTGTACCACCTCGTGTTGGACGTCGTCGACCGGGCCGTGGGCGAGGTCTTGGCGGGCCGCGCCGGCTCCGTCGACGTCACGCTCGCGTCCGACGGCGGTGTGCGGGTCGCCGACGACGGGGCAAGGAGCGGAGGGGCCTGCGATCCGGACCTCGAAGCGCAGTTGACCAGCTTGCAGATGAGTTCCGGCTTAATTGGTCGGCGCACTGCGGTCATTGCCCCTTTCGGCTTGGGGCTCTTCGTCGCCAACGCTCTGTCGAGTCGGCTGACGGTCGATATCCGGGGCGAGGGGACCCGATGGGCCAAGGAGTACGCGCGCGGTGTCGAGGCCGAACAGCGCAGCACTGTGGGGCCGTTGACCGGAGACCTGGGTTCGGCGACCGGAAGCGGGACGACCATCTCCTTCTGGCCCGACACCGAGATGTTCGAGACGACATGGTGCTCGTTCCCCGTACTGGCGGAACGCTTCCGGCAACTGGCCTTCCTCAACAGGGGTCTGGCCATCTCGCTGACCGACGAACGCCCGGCGGACGGGGTTCGGCGGGTGCTGTACCAATTCCCGGACGGAGTACGGGACTTCGTGGCCGCCCTCGATGCGGAAGCGGGAGCGAGCCTCCATTCGGACGTCTTCGGCTTCGAGGGGGAGGACGCGAGAATGGCGGGGACGATGGAGGTGGCCCTCCTGTGGGGACACGCTCGCGGCGCGCGGATACGCGGCTTCGCCAACAGCCTGGCCACTCGCGAGGGCAGCACGCACCTGGACGGCTTCCGCGACGGAGTGGTGGCGGCGGTCACCGAGTTCGCACGGGAACGGGGGCTGCCGACCGCGTCCGTCCTCGATGCCCGCGCCGACCTGATCGTCGAGAGCCTCACGGCAGTCGTCTCGGTGAAGCTCGATCAACCCGAATACCTCGGCGCGACATGCACGTTGCTGGGCAACGCCGAGGTGCGGATCTGCGTCGCGGAAGCGGTCCGGGAGCACCTCGGCAACTGGTTCGCGGAACACCCGGAGCGGGCTGCGGAGATCGTGAACCGCATTGTCCGGGGCCGCGATCAGGACTGAACAGGAGCGGACCGGCCGTCAGGAGCAGTTCAGTCTCCGGACGCCTGGAACGTTGCCGCTCACCCCGAGCGAAGCCCCCAGGTCTCCAGAGGTCCCGCCTCCCCTTCACACCCCCTCGGCGATGCCGGCAGGCGAAGCAGCGATAACCCGACCGGTTGGTCCTCGCGACCGGACGGTGTGGCGGCACCGCGGTCGCGGCCGGGTTGGGGACACTCGCGGTCCGGCGCCGCGCGGGCGGCGGGTTCCCTGTCTGGCTGGAGAAACGTGGTGCGACTTCCTCTGTTTCGGGCCGTCCTGGCGGTCTCGGTGCTCGTGGCGTCCGGAGCGGCCGCCGCCCCGGTCCGGGCGGACGGGACGCCCCGGCCCCGGGCCGTCGACGATCTCGCGCGATACGTCAACCCGTTCGTCGGCACCGCCCCCGGCGGCCCCGACTTCGGCCACGGCGGCGGCGCGGGCAACACGTTCCCGGGGGCCTCTGCACCGCTCGGCGGAATGCAGTGGAGCCCCGACACGGTGACGTACCAGCACGGCGGCTACTCCTACGGCGACAACCGCATCCGCGGCTTCAGCCTCGCGCACATCTCCGGGGCCGGCTGCGCCGCCTACGGCAACGTCCCCTTCATGCCCACGCAGGACGCCGTACCGCCGTCGTACGCCACCTTCTCGCACGCCAACGAGCAGGCGGCGCCCGGCAGTTACCACGTCACTTTCGACAACGGCATCGGCACCGACCTGACCACCACCCAGCGTTCGGGCATCGCCCGCTTCACCTACCCGGCGACCGATACCCGCCCCGCCGCCGTGAGCATCGACGCGGCGAAGGCGTTCACCGCGGCCACCGGATCCGTCGACATCGGGACCGACACGCTCTCCGGGTACAGCGACAGTGGTGCCTTCTGCAAGGCCAAGAACCGTTACCGGCTCTACTTCCACGTCAGCTTCGACCAGCCCTTCGCCCAGGCCTCCCACCCCGGCGGCAAGGCGGGCGCGGCCATGGTCTCCTTCGCGCCCGGCGTGCGCACGGTGACCGCCCGGGTCGGGGTCTCCTTCGTCGACGTCGAGGGCGCCCGCCAAAACGCACTGACCGAGCAGAAGGCGCAGTCGTACGACACGATCCGGCAGGCCGTGCGGGCCGACTGGAACGGGTGGCTGAACCGCATCACCGTCGGCGGCGGGACGGACGCCCAGCGCCGGGTCCTCTACACCGCCCTCTACCACGCCCTCCTGCACCCCAGCGTCTTCAGCGACACCGACGGCCGCTACACCGGCATGGACGGGGCCGTCCACCGCACCCAAGCCGGACACGTCCAGTACGCGAACTTCTCCGGCTGGGACGTCTACCGCTGCCAGGTCCAGCTGCTGGCGCTGCTCGCCCCGCGTGAGGCCTCCGACATCGCGCAGTCCGTCCTCAACCAGGGCCTCCAAGCCGGTTACTTCGACCGTTGGACTCTCGCGAACGGCGGCAGCGGCGTCATGGTCGGCGACCCGCTGCCCGCCATCGCGTCCACGATCCACGCCTTCGGCGGCACCGACTTCGACGCCGCCACCCTGCTGCGCACGGCTCTCGCGGACCGCCAGGACAACCGTCAGCGCCCCGGACACGAGCAGTACGACACCCTCGGCTACGTCCCCGCAGGCACCAAGGGTGTCTGGGGCTCGGTCTCCACCACCCTTGAGTACGCCGTCGCCGACTACGCGCTCGCCCAACTCGCGCACCGGCTGGGCGACTTGACCGCGTACGGCACCCTGCTGCGGGCCTCCGGGAACTGGCGCAACCTCTTCAACCCCGCCACCGGATACCTCCAGCCCCGCGCCGCCGACGGCACCTGGCCCGCCTTCACCCCGGCCCAGAAGACGGAGTACGTGGAGGGCAACGCGGCCCAGTACACATGGATGGTTCCGCAGGACCTGCCCGGACTGTTCGCGGCGATGGGCGGCGACGCCGCCGTGACCACCCGCCTCGACACCTTCTTCAGCAGCCTCAACGCGGGCGCCGATCAGCCCTACGCCTACCTCGGCAACGAGCCCTCGTTCGGCACTCCTTGGGCATACACCCACGTCGGCCACACCGACCGAGCCGGAGCCGTCGTGCAGCGCGCCCTGTCCACGCTGTTCACCGACGCCCCCGGCGGACTCGTCGGCAACGACGACCTCGGCGCCATGTCGTCCTGGGCGGTGTGGGCGAGCCTCGGCCTGTACCCCGAGGTCCCCGGCACCGCCCAACTCACCCGCACCGCACCGCTGTTCCCCACGGCCACCGTCCACCGGGGCGACGGCACCGAGCTCACGGTCGGCTCCGCGTCGCGCAGGCACTCACTCCGTTAGCAGGCTTCGTAGGGGCCGCGCCGCGGGTCCGGGCGCGGCCGTGACCTCGGTCGGTGCGAGTGCGCCGTGCGGCCCGTCGCACTCCACCACCACACGGACCGGCGCGCCGCACTCGGTGTGCCGTACGTCGAGGACCGGGCCTTCGGGGGCGGCGGCGTACGTCTCGCCCCACTGCCGCAGGGCCATGAGGATCGGCCACAGATCGCGGCCCTTGCTCGTCAGCCGGTACTCGTGCCGGGTCCGGCTTCCCGCCTGCTGGTAAGGCACGGCCGTCAGGATGTCGGCCGCCACCAGCTTGCGGAGCCGGTCGGCGAGCACCGCGTCCGAGAGCCCGAGATGGCGCCGGAAGTCGTCGAAGCGCCGGACCCTGATGAACGCGTCCCGCAGGATCAGCAGGGTCCACTTCTCGCCGACGAGATCGAGTGTGCTCTGGACCGGGCAGTTCTCCGTGCTCACGTCGAGCCATTCCATGCGGCCAGCGTAGCCACCTGGCTCTGTCATTGACAGTCAGCCGCGGGCGGATCTAGCTTCTTTTCAGGAAGTCAGCCTGGGAGGTAGCGCCGTATGGGTCGGTCACGCACGTACGAGTGGGAGGACCCGGGGGTCTCGGCAGCCGCCGTAGGGCAGTCCACGGGTCTGGAGTTCCTGCGGGAACTGATCGGCGGGCGCCTGCCCGCGCCGCCGATCGGGGCCACCCTGAACTTCACGCTCGACGAGGTGGAGCACGGGCGCGCGGTGTTCTCCCTGATACCGGGGGAGGAGCACTACAACCCCATCGGCAGCGTGCACGGCGGGGTCTTCGCCACCCTGCTCGACTCGGCGGCCGGGTGTGCGGTGCAGACCACGTTGCCGGAGGGCATGGGGTACACGTCGCTCGACCTGAGCGTGAAGTTCCTGCGCCCGGTCACCGTCGACACCGGCCGGATCCGTGCCGTAGGGACGGTGTTGAACGGCGGACGGCGTACCGCGCTCGCACAGGCCGAGCTGTTCGACGAGAAGGACCGGCTGCTCGCGCACGCCACCAGCAGCTGTCTGCTGTTTCCCGTCCCGGGCTCCTGAACCCGTGACGACCGAAATCCGCCTGTCTCCCGCGCAGGCGGATCCGTACCGTCAACTCCCTTGATCCATACGGTCGAAGGCGTCGCCGGAACGCTGAGCAGTCTGCCGGACGCCGTGGTCGTGGTGGTATGGGGAGAAGTACGTATGCGCCTACGTGGGTACGTGCATACGCGCGTACGGGGAAGTCACACACGCGGGATCGTGAGGGCGTATGGCGGGCCGGCCGGGGCGTACGAACGCATGCTGGCGGTCGCGGTTGCGGCGCTGCACGAACGGGAACCCGAGCGGCTGTGGCCGATGGTCGCCGCGGTCCTGCCGGGCCTGTGCGGCGGAGAGGCGCTGATCTGCAAACTCGGCGAGTGGACGGACCGGACCGGGCCGGGTCGATGGGGCTCTCGCCCGCCGCCGCGGCGCATCTCGGGCGGATCGAGGCGATACCCCTGCCGGGCGCGACCACGCCGGTGACCGGCTG
Organism: Streptomyces prunicolor; assembly: GCF_045162825.1. Taxonomy (NCBI): domain Bacteria; kingdom Bacillati; phylum Actinomycetota; class Actinomycetes; order Kitasatosporales; family Streptomycetaceae; genus Streptomyces; species Streptomyces prunicolor. The sequence goes on from NZ_CP108676.1 coordinate 10,480,234, forward strand.
CCTCGTCTACCGCGCGGGCGCCCACTTCACCGAGGACCAGGTTCGGGCCGCCGAGCAGCTGCAACCTCTGCTGGCCGGTGTGGAGCAGCAGCGGCAACTCCTTGAGCGCCTGCGCGCGAGCACGGCGGTGCGCGAAGCGTCGCAGGCGACAGCGGACTCCCGGCTCACCTAGCGCCAGGTCACCGTCCTGCTGCTGCTCGCCGACGCGCTCACGGCCTCGGCCATCGCCCGGCGCCTGGGGATCTCCGTGGCTACGGTGCACAAACACGTCGAGAGCCTGTACCGGAAGCTGGGGACGCGCGATCGCGTGAGCACGGTGTTGCGGGCGCAGGAGATGGGTCTCCTTCCGCGTCGAGGGGGACGCTGAGGCCCTGGGCTGTTGCGTCGCCGGGTGCTCAACCAGGTTTTTGGGGAAGGGAGTTGTCGGCATCGGGGGGCTTGGGGTTGTGTGGTGGGTGCGGGTCGGTGGGGGCTGGTCGCGCAGTTCCCCGCGCCCCTGAAAGATCGGGCTTCGCCGGTCTGCGAGGGGCGCGGCCGCGCGGCGGAGCCATATGCAGACGCAGCACCGGGCCACCGCTTTGCCGGGGGTTTGGGCCGTCTGGTGAGTGCAGGTCGGTGGGGGCTGGTTGCGCAGTTCCCCGCGCCCCTGAGGGGCACGGTGGAGCCGCATATCGGCACAGCCATCCGCCTCTGTGGGGCGTTGGGACGCGTCGTGGAGCGCCGACCCGACGCGTGCAGTCCGTCGATATTCGCGCTGAACGGGACGGTGAGCCCTCGCCCTCTGCCCCGAAACCCCTCCATGTCCGATGATCGTTGTGGACACCCGGGGCCCCGAGGCCCGCACTCGGCATCGACAGGAGTTCAATTCCGTGGCCTACGACATCACCGCCCTGCGCGCCCTGTTCCCTGCCCTGAGTGGTGCGCCCGCCCACTTCGACGGGCCCGGTGGCACCCAGACCCCGCGACCGGTCATCGAGGCCATCACCGGGGCGCTGGCCAACCCCCTCTCGAACCGGGGGCAGGTGACCGTGGGGGAGCGGAACGCCGATGGCATCGTCACGCGGGCCCGTGAGGCCATGGGTGACCTGCTCGGGGCGCAGGCCTCGGGGATCGTGTTCGGGCGTAGTGCCACGCAACTCACCTACGACTTCTCCCGCACGCTCGCCACGACCTGGTCGGCCGGGGACGAGGTCGTCGTCACCCGCCTCGACCATGACGCCAACATCCGTCCTTGGATCCAGGCCGCCGAGCGGGCGGGTGTCACCGTGCGGTGGGCGGACTTCGACCCCGCGACCGGCGAACTGACCCTCGACCACCTCCGCGCCGCCCTGTCCGACCGCACCCGGCTGGTCGCCGTCACCGCCGCCTCCAACCTGATCGGTACCCGGCCCGCGATCGCCGAGATGTCCCGGCTCGCTCACGAGGCGGGCGCCCTGGTCTACGTCGACGGCGTCCACTACACCGCGCACGCCCTGGTCGACATCGGCGCACTCGGTGCGGACTTCTTCGTGTGCTCGCCGTACAAGTTCCTCGGCCCGCACCACGGCGTCCTCGCCGCCCGGCCCGAACTGCTGGAAACCCTGCGGCCGGTCAAGCTTCTGCCGTCCTCCGACGCGGTTCCGGAACGCTTCGAACTCGGCACCCTGCCCTACGAGTTGCTCGCCGGGACGAGCACCGCGGTCGACGTCCTCGCCGGTCTCGACACGGCAGCCGTCGGCAGTCGCCGCGAGCGCCTGGCAACGAGCCTCGGGGCGCTGCATCAGCATGAGGAGAGTCTGCGTACGCGTATCGATCAGGGGCTCGCCGCGCTCGACGGGATCACCGTCCACTCGAAGGCGGGCGACCGGACACCCACGGTGCTCCTGACCCTGGACGACGTCTTCGGCGCACACGGCACGCAGGACGCCTCCCGCTTCCTGGCGGAACGCGACGTCTACGCGCCCTCCGGCTCCTTCTACGCCGTCGAGGCCTCCCGCCGACTCGGCCTGGGCGACTCCGGCGGCCTGCGCATCGGCCTGGCGCCCTACACCAGCACCGACGACGTCGAACGGCTCCTGGCCGGACTGGAACTGTTCCTGAAGCGCGCGCCTCACTGAGACGGATGAGGGAAAAAGAGGTGCCCAATGAAGGATTAATGATGGGTTTGACCCCTTCAACAATGCCCTGCGCCGCACCTACCGTTACGCCCATGTGAACAACCCGGCGACCGACTGATCAGCGAGCTTGTGGTCGGCTGTGACGGTTTCTGGAGGGAGAGGGCGATGGCGCCTGCGGCGGACTCGGCAATGGTCCTCGGGCCCGTCGGCATCGGCGTGGGCGCAGTCCTGGGGGAGCGGGTCACCGCCTTCGGGGTGTCGACGCGCGCCCACGACCCGTTCAGCCTGCGATCAGCCGCCGTCCGCTCGTCCCGACGTGGTTCCCACCCCTCGTCCCACCCCGACCGGAATCTCAGAAAGGCCACAGCATGACCACCTCCCCCCAAAACAGGATCGCCGGTGCCCCCATCTCCTGGGGCGTGTGCGAAGTCCCCGGCTGGGGCTACCAGTTGACGCCCGAGCGGGTGCTGAACGAGATGCGTGAGGTCGGCCTGGCCGCCACCGAGTTCGGCCCCGAGGGATTCCTGCCCGCCGAACCGGGCGCCATGGCCCGCACCCTCGCCGACCACGACCTGCACGCCGTCGGCGGCTTCACCCCGCTGCTGCTGCACGTGCCCGGCCACGACCCGCTGCCCGAGGCCGAACAGCTCCTGGCGGGCTACGACGCCTCGAAGGCGGAGGTGCTCGTGCTGTCGGCCGTCACCGGTCAGGACGGCTACGACTCCCGCCCCGAACTCGACGCAGACGGCTGGAAGTTGCTGCTGTCCAACCTCGACCGGCTCGCCTCGCTGGCCGCCGAACGCGGTGTCCGCGCCGTTCTGCACCCGCACGTCGGCACGATGATCGAGAACGGCGACGAGGTCCGGCGCGTCCTGGAGCACTCGGCGATCTCCCTCTGCCTCGACACCGGCCACCTCCTCATCGGCGGCACCGACCCCGCCGAGCTCACCCGGCAGGCCCCCGAGCGCATCGCCCACACCCACATGAAGGACGTGGACGCCTCCCTCGCCGCCAAGGTCCAGGACGGGCAGCTCAGCTACACCGACGCCGTGCGCAAGGGCATGTACCGCCCGCTGGGCGCCGGGGACGTGGATGTCCAGGCCATCGTCACCCACCTCAGCGCACGCGGCTACGACGGCTGGTACGTCCTCGAACAGGACACCATCCTCACCGAGGAGCCCAAGGCGAAGGGCCCGGTCGAGGACGTGTGGGCCAGCGCCGAGCATCTGCGCTCGGTGCTGCGCGGTGTCGCGTAGCCGAATTCGGGCCTGATGTGCCTTTGATGTGTTCCGAGGAATTGACCGATGTGCGGGTCCCATCTCAGAATTCCGGAGCGATCGGGCGCCGTGTCTTTGTGAACTCAAGGAATCCGACCATGAGGGATCCGGGAAACAGAAATGACCGCTGACCAATTTCTGGCCACGTGCTGGACCACGGCGGGCGACGCGGCTCCCGACGAGGCGGATCAACGCAGTCCGTTGAATCTGCGGGACCGGGTGGAGGCGTCACGCGACGCCGGATTCACCGCCTTCGGACTGCTCTACGCGGACCTGGTGGAGGCCGAGCGTGAATTCGGCATCGCCGGTATCCGGTCCCTCTTCGAGGACAACGGGATCAGCCATGTCGAGTTGGAGCTGCTGACCGACTGGTGGGCCGACGGACCCCGGCGGGCCGCGTCGGACACCGTCCGGGTCGGCATGCTGAGAGCCATCGAGGCGCTCGGCGCCCGCACCTTCAAGATCGGCCCCGACGTGTCCGACGAACCCTGGGAACTCGACGTCTGGGCCAAGGAGTTCGCCGTGCTGGCCGCGCAGGCCGACGGGGTGGGCGCCCGGCTCGGGGTCGAACCGCTGCCCTGGTCCAACCTCAGGACCGTGCACGACGGCCTACGGCTAGTGGAGGCCGCCGGCCACCCGGCGGGCGGCCTCATCATCGACGTCTGGCACACCGAGCGCGCCCACACCCCGCCGGCCGAGCTGGCGGACGTGCCGGGTGCGCGGATCGTGGGTGTGGAGCTCAACGACGCCGACAGCCAGGTCGTCGGCACGCTCTTCGAGGACACCGTCCACCGCCGCCTCCTGTGCGGAGAGGGCTCGTTCGACCTGCCGGGCATCATCTCCGCACTCCGTACGGCCGGCTTCCGGGGCCCCTGGGGCGTGGAGATCCTGTCCGACGCGCACCGCGCGCTGCCGGTGCGGGAGGCCGCCGCGGCGGCCTATCGGAGTGCTGCGGCACTCGTGAACTGAAAAGGGCCACAGGGGTGGCGGGAGCGAAACCGCGGTCGTTCCCGCCGCCCCTGTTTTCATTTCCATTTCGGTGTACGGGGCATGTTTTAGCGGCGGTCAAGAAATTGTTCAGACATCTTGTCGTGATGGATAAATGATGTCATTACAAGCGTTGACCCCGGGGTGGCATGACGGTTCTATCTCGTCATAAGCAACAGCCGTGTTAACGGCATGTGATCCGCAGCCTTCGCTCGGCCAGCCGCTTCTCCGTTTCCCCCGCAGCACAGTGAGGTGCCGGAAGATGGACCGTACATCCCACCCCCGCAGAATCGTCCCCGTCGTCGCGGCGGCCGCAGCCGCCGCACTCCTTGTGGCCGGCTGCTCCAGCAGCTCCGGAGGCAAGCAGTCCACGGAGGACACCTCCGGTGTCTCGGCCGGCAAGGCCACCACTCCCCGTATGACGATCGCGATGATCACGCACGCGGCGCCCGGTGACACCTTCTGGGACACGATCCGCAAGGGCGCCCAGGCCGCCGCGGCCAAGGACAACGTCAAGCTGATCTACTCGTCCGACCCCAACGGCCCCAACCAGTCGAACCTGGTGCAGAACGCGATCGACCAGAAGGTCGACGGCATCGCGGTCACGCTCGCCAAACCCGACGCCATGAAGTCCGTGATGGGCGTCGCCGAGAAGGCCGGCATCCCTGTTGTCGGCTTCAACACCGGTGTGCAGGACTGGAAGAAGCAGGGTCTGATCGAGTACTTCGGCCAGGACGAGAGCATCGCCGGCGAGGCATTCGGCCGCAAACTCAACGCCGCCGGCGCCAAGCACACCATCTGCGTGATCATGGAACAGGGGCAGGTGGCCCTGGAGGCCCGCTGCGCCGGCGTGAAGAAGACCTTCACCGGCAAGACCGAGATCCTCAACGTCAACGGTACCGACATGCCGTCGGTGAAGTCGACGATCACGGCCAAGCTCCAGCAGGACAAGACCATCGACTACGTGACGACGCTCGGCGCCCCGTTCGCGATGACCGCCATCCAGTCCATCGCCGACGCCGGCAGCAAGGCCAAACTCGCCACGTTCGACCTCAACAAGGACGCGGTCGGCGCCATCAAGGCCGGCAAGATCCAGTGGGCCATCGACCAACAGCCTTACCTCCAGGGCTACTTGGCCGTCGACTCGCTGTGGCTCTACAAGACGAACGGCAACTACAGCGGCGGCGGTGAGGCACCTGTGCTGACCGGCCCGGCCTTCGTCGACAAGACGAACGTCGCCAAGGTCGCCGAGTTCGCCGCCAAGGGAACGCGGTGACGCCCATGACCCAGCTCACGGCACCGGCGACGGACTCCCCGTCGCCGGCTCCGCCGGTCCCGCAGACCGACGGGCGGACCGCTGAACGGCCCCTGGCGCTACGGCTGTTGGCCCGCCCCGAGGTGGGTTTCTTCCTCGGTGCCGCTGCGGTGTACGTGTTCTTCCTGGTCGCTGCTCCGCCGGTGCGGGACGGCGCCTCGATGGCGAACATTCTCTACGGTTCGTCGACGATCGGGATCATGGCGTTGCCGGTGGCGCTGTTGATGATCGGTGGGGAGTTCGACCTCTCCGCCGGTGTCGCGGTGATCACCTCGGCGCTGACGGCGAGCATGGTCAGCTATCAGCTGACCATGAAGGTGTGGGTCGGTGTGGTCGTCGCGCTGCTGGGCCCGCCTTGGCCGCAGAGTACGGGGCGAGGTGAGAGGGCCCGCCGTGGGCGCAGTTGGAGCCGATGTTGACGATCGTCCCGGGCGCTGAGCGGGAGGTCATGTCGGCCACGGCCGCCTGCATGGCGAAGAACGGCGCCTTCAGGTTGATCGCCATGTGCTGGTCGAACAGCTCCGGTGTGGTGTCCAGCAGCGAGCCGCGTGACGTCAGCCCCGCCGCGTTGACGAGGCAGTCGACGCGCCCGTGGGCCTCGACGGTCTGTACGACGCTGTCGCCTGCCTGTGCCGGATCGGAGAGGTCCGCCCGCACGAAGCACGCACCCGTGTCCGCGGCGAGCTTCTCGCCCACCTCCGGGCGACGGCCGGTGAAGACGACGGTCGCGCCTTCACCTACGGCCGCCCGTACGACACCGGCGCCGACGCCCTGGCTGCCTCCGTTGACGAGGACAACTCTGTCCTCAAGCAGTCCCATGAGTGTGATGTGTCCTTTTCGGCTTCGGTTCAGCTCTGGCGGCGCTTGGCGGCGGCCTGCAGTTCGTGGCGCAGCCGCTCCGTGTCCCACTCCTCCGTTACGGCCTGGTGGAGGGTGTCCGCCTGCGAGGGCGGGGCGAGACCCTCGACCGGCGGGTCGAGGTCGAGGTTGGTGGGGAAGGGGTAGCCCTCGGCGGTGGCGGCGATCACATGGCGCAGCCAGTCCTCGGAGACGCCCTCGGCCTTGCGGCTCAGCAGTACCGGGAACAGGGCGTTCGACATCGCCTCGCGGTCCACCGTTTCCATCGCCCGGCCGAAGGCGGAGGAGATCTGCAGCAGATTGGCCATGCGCTTGATGTCGGCCGAGCGGTTGTGGCCGGCGGCGTGGAAGAGCGCCGGGTTGAAGAAGACCGCGTCGCCCTTCTCCAGCGGCAGCTGCACGTGGTGCGTCTCGAAGTACTCGACGAACTGCGGGAGCCGCCACGCGAGATAGCCGGGCTCGAACTTCTGAGAGTGCGGCAGATAGAGCGTCGGGCCGGACTCGACGGGCATGTCGACGTGGGCCACCGCGCCCTGCAGGGTCAGCACCGGCGAGAGCCGGTGGACGTGCGCCGGATAGGCCGCCGCCTGCTCCTGGGAGAGGAAACCGAGGTGGTAGTCACGGTGCACGCTCTGCGCCGCGCCGCCCGGGTTGACCACGTTGAGCTGCGAGGTGACCTGGTAGGCGGGGCCGAGCCAGGCCTCCGAGATCAGCTCCAGGATGTCGTTGGCGTAGTAGTCGGCGAACGCCTCGGGCGCCCGTACGGCGATCTTGTCCAGGGCGTTCCACACGCGGTCGTTCGCGCCGGGCTTGGCGAAGTGGTCGCCGCGGGCCGCGCCGCTCGCGCGCTCCTCCTCGATCAGCGCGCGGAAGGCCTCGGACGCCCGGTCCACGACGGCCTCGTCCGGGAAGGCACCCTTGAGGACCACGATGCCGGGCCCGTCGAGCAGCGCCCCCACCAGCTCGCTCTGCACGTCCCGGCGGCCCTCGGCGGTGGCCGTGAGAGCACGGAGCCGGGCGCTGTCGTAGAGCGGGACGTTCTGCTCGATCCGCTCGGCCGAGGGATGGTCGGCGATGTCGGTGCGCTGCTCCACGAGTGAGCGGAACGCGTCGAGATCGCAGTCCGCCTCGGTCAGCCAAGTCCGCGTCCTTGCGGTGATGGGAGACATCCGGGTCCCTTTCGCTGTCAGTGCGTTTCTGCCAGTCTTGATAAAATAAACCCATCATTCAATGCCTCTCGCAACATCAAAAGTGCATCATCGGTCTGGGGGATCACTCATGCGTCACCGGTACCCGATCAGGGAAATCGCCCGTCAGGCCGGGCTGTCCACGGCCACTGTCGACCGTGTCCTCAACCAGCGGGGCAATGTCACGGAGAGCACCATCAGGGAGGTCCAGGAAGCCATCAACGACCTGGACCGCCAGCAGAGCCAGATCCGGCTCGGCGGCCGCACCTTCATGATCGACATCGTGATGCAGACGCCGGAGCGGTTCTCCACCGCCGTACGGGACGCACTCGAAGCCGAACTGCCCTCCCTGCATCCCGCCCTCGTGCGCTCACGCTTCCACTTCCGCGAGACCTGCCCGCCCGCCGAACTGACCGGAACACTGGACGGGATCGCGAGGCGCGGTTCGCAGGGTGTGATCCTCAAGGCCCCCGACGAGCCGGAGATCGCCGCCGCCGTCGGGCGGCTGATCAGGGCCGGTATCCCCGTCGTCACCCTGGTGACCGACCTGCCCCACAGCGCACGCCTTGCCTACGTCGGCATCGACAACCGCGCGGCCGGCGCCACCGCCGCCTACCTCCTCGGACAGTGGCTGGGCAAGCGGCCCGGCAACGTGCTCACCACCATCAGCCGGGGCTCCTTCCGGGGCGAGGAGGAACGCGAGATGGGCTTCCGCAGCGCGATGCGCCTCGCCGACCCCAGGCGGTCCCTGGTGGAGGTCACCGACAGCGACGGCCTGGACGCCACCCAGCACGAACTGGTCCTGGAGGCGCTGAAACGGGACGAGGACCTCATCGCCGTCTACTCCGCGGGCGGCGGCAACCTCGCCACCCTCGACGCCTTCGACGCGCTCGGCCGGGAGTGCGCCGTGTTCATCGCCCACGACCTCGACCACGACAACACCCGCCTGCTGCGCGAGCGCCGCCTGTCCGCGGTCCTCCACCACGACCTGCGCCAGGACATGCGCCGCGCCTGCCAGATCGTCATGCGCGCCCACAAGGCCCTCCCCGACGACGGCCCGACACTGCCCTCGGTGATCCAGGTGGTCACCCCGTTCAACATGCCGCCGGGGGCACCGTCCGTACCGGTCGTCGACTGAACCGGTCGCACACCGAGGGGAGTTGGGGTCAGCGTTCGTAGACCCCGGTCAGTCGGCCCCGGCCGAGGACGGGTGCGGTGACCGTGGGCAGGAGGGCGCGGGGGCGTGCCCGGTCCACCGGCGTCGTGCCGGAGGCGCCGTCCACGACGGCCGAGAGGGCGAACAGCTCGAAGACGTAGCGGTGCGGGCCGTGGCCCTTGATGGGTGCGGGACCGTGGTAGCCCCGTCCGATCGTGGAGCGGAGTATCCGCACCCCGGGACCGGGCTGCCGTGCGGACAGGGCGCCGGGCTCCAGGTGCCCGGTCGCCGGGTCGATCAGGGCGAGGCAGTGCACGGCGGGCCTGGGTATGGGGACGTCAATGTCTTCTACGACCAGGAGGAGTTGCGCGGTTCCGGGCGGGAGCGGGGTCCAGGCCAGGTGCGGGGACAGGTCGTCGCCGCCGATCTGTTTCGCGCAGTGCTTCAGCGGCATGGTGTCGCCGTCGCCGAAGTCCCGGCTGGTGAGCGTCAGTTGCTCGGGGCCCTGGAAGTTGGGCAGGTTCCACGCCGTGTGGGTCTCGCCTGCTCTGCGGTTGTGGAGGAGTCGGCCCAGCAGGGTCATCGGGTCGCCTCCACCATGTCGATGACCTCGGCGGTGGTCGCGGTCTCGCCCAGCTTGGGGAAGACGCGCTCGACGCTGTGGCGATGGGCCTCGGGGTCCGGATCGCCCATGGCGTCGGTGACCAGGACGACGTGATAGCCGTGGTCGGAGGCCGAGCGCGCCGTCGACTCGACGCCCGAACTGGTCGCGACACCCGAGAGTACGACCTGCGTGACGCCCAAGTCCCGCAGGAGCGTGTCGAGTCCGGTGTCGTGGAACGCGCTGCGCCGACGCTTGGTGATCAGATGGTCGGTCGGCTGTACGTCGAGTTCGTCGATGAGGTCGGCCCAACCGGCGGGCGGGGCCGCGCTGTTGACGGACCGTCCGGTGTCGGTACGTCCCGGAGCGCGGCCGGTGACGTTGACCAGGATCACGGGAAGTCCGCGTCGCCGGAACTCGGTGGCCAGGTGGGTCGACCGCTTGACGGCGTCGGCGATGGCGGTGGTCGGATCGTCGGTGCGGGCCGAGACGATGCCCTTCTGCAGGTCGATCACGACGAGGGCGGACGCGGGGTCGATCGTTGTCAGTGGCATGGGGGTTGCTCGCTTCTCCGGTGTCGGCCGGTTTGCTGAGGGTGGGGAAGGGGTGCCGCCGGGCTACCTGTCCGGTCGGGCGAGCGTGTCGCCGGTGGCGGCCTTGTGCGGTCCCGGTGTCCTGGCCGTGGGACCGGTGCCCGCGCCGCGCAGCAGGGAGGCGATCGCGGCGAGGAAGGCGAGGGTGGCGCCGAAGGCGAACACGATGACCAGGCCGGAGTGGAAGGGCCCGGAGATCAGGCTCGGGAAGAACTCGCTGCCGGTCAGGGTGTGTTGCTGCGCCGCCGTCAGATGGGTCAGGACGCCGCTGGGCTGGAGCAGATGCTGGATCGGGTTGACGCCCAACTGCGCGGCGAACAGGGACGAGACCGGCGGCAGGCCGCCGACCTGGGCGGCCAAGTGGGCCGGAACTCCCTGCTGTTGCAGTCCGGCGGTGAGCGTGTGCGGGAGGCTCCTGGCCAGCCCGGCGATCATCAGGGAGAAGAACACCCCGATGGAGACGGCGGTACCGGAGTTCTGGAAGGTGGCGCGCATACCGGAGGCGACACCGCGCAACCGGGCGGGCACACTGCCCATGATCGAGGAGGAGTTGGGGGAGGCGAACATCCCGCTGGCGATCCCGTTGAGCGCGATCAGCACCGCGAAGATCCAGTAACTGAAGTCGATCGGCAGGCACATCAGGCCCAGGAAGGTCGCGCCGAACAGTGCCGCGCCGCCGGTGGCCAGCCCCCGGGAACCGAGCCGGTCCGACAGATACCCGGAGACCGGTCCCGCCGCGAGGAAGCCCGCGGTCAGCGGCAGCATGAAGATGCCGGCCCACAGCGGGGTGTCGCCGTAGTCGTAGCCGTGCAGCGGGAGCCAGATGCCCTGCAGCCAGATGATCAGCACGAACTGCATCCCGCCCCGGCCGATCGAGATGGCCAGGCCCGCCAAGTTGCCGAAGGTGAAGGCCCGTTGACGGAAGAGGCTCAGCTGGATCATCGGCGCCGAGGTGCGGTTCTCGATCACGACGAAGGCCGCCAGGAGGAGCAGGCCGCCGGCGATCAGCACGTCGACGAGCGGGTTGGTCCAGCCCATGGTGTGGCCGCCGTAGGGCTGGAGGCCGAAGGTGATCGCGATCAGGGTGGCGCTGAGGCCCACGGCGAAGGTGATGTTGCCCCACCAGTCGATGCGGCCGCCGTCGTGCTTCGCGGTCTCGCGCAGGGTGCGGTACGCCCACACGGTGAAGAACACACCGATGGGCACGTTCACCCAGAACACCGCCCGCCAGTCCCAGGCCGACAGCAGTCCGCCGGCGACCAGACCGATGAACATCCCGCCCAGGGCGGCGACTTGGTTGATGCCCAGGGCGAAGCCGCGCTGCTCCTCGGGGAAGGCGTCGGTCAGGATCGCCGCCGAGTTCGCGGTCAGCATCGAGCCGCCGACGGCCTGCAACACCCGCCAGCCGATCAGCCACATCGCTCCATGGCCGCCGTCGAAGGGGTCGAAGGACAGCAGGACCGAGGCGAAGGTGAAGACGGCGAACCCGGAGTTGTAGATCCGGACCCGGCCGTACATGTCGCCGAGCCGCCCCACCGTGACCACCAACACGGCCTGGACCAGCCGGTATCCCATGATCATCCACAGCAGATACGCGATGTTGCCCGGTGCGAGCGGGTCCAGGTGGATGCCCCGGAAGATCGTCGGCAGGGCGATCAGCACGATGGAGCCGTCCAGCGCGGACATGAAGACCGCGGCGGTCGTGTTCGTCAGCGCCGTCCACTTGTACCGGTCGTCGACGGTCGGGTGGCGCGGGGCGCGCGTCTTGGAAGGGTCTGTCATCGGTCAGCTTCCTCGTGGCTCCGTCGTCGTCAGATGTTCTGGGCCAGCCGCTCCAACAGCGGTGCGGCAGCGGCGAGTTGCTCCAGCTCCGTCGGGGTGAACGCGCCGCTGGTCAGGGCCCGCGCGAGGAGTTCGGCCCGCGCGTTGCGCTTGTTCCGCAGCGCCTGCCGGCCCGCGTCCGTCACCGTCAGCACCGCGCGCCGGCCGTCGTCGGGATCCGGCCGACGTTCGACCAGCCCACGGGTCCGCAGCGCGTTGAGCGTCGCCCCCATGGCCTGCGCGGTGATCTGCGCCTCCCGGGCCAGCGCCGAGGAGGTCGTGGGGCCCGTCCGGTCCAACTGAGCAAGGGCGGTCCTCTCGGGCATCGTGAGCCCGCCCTCGACCGGCTGCTGGCGGGCCCGTCGCACCAGCACGCCGATGCTCGCCAGCAGGGCCGAGGCGACCGCGTTCGGGTCCAGATCGTCGTTCATATGCTAAGGCTAGTTTATAAAGCTGCCTTAGTAAATGGCGGCCGAGCTTCCGGCCGCGAATCGGAGCCTCCCGAGCTACGGCAGTCGCGGAGGCAGCGCGCGCAGGGCGTGCCATGCCACCGCCGTGCACAGCGCGGCGAGCGGCAGTTCGAGGCAGACGGCCATCAGCAGCGCCGCGAGGACCGCTCCGGGGCCGGCGGTCAGTACGTCGAACCACGCGTCGACCGTCAGGAGGACGGCGGTGGCCGGGGCCACGGCGACCCGCCGCCGGTCGCGGCGGGCCAGTAACAGGCCCGTACCGACAAGGCCCATCGCCTCCATCGTGTCCAGGCCGACCCACGCCACGGGGCAGGCGCCGGCCACTCGCGCCAGCACGAAGATCCACGGAATCAGTGCCACTCCGGCGGCGGTGAGCACCCGGGCGGACCAGTTCCAGCACGTTGTCGTCGTCATGAGGACAAGGCTTCTCGGAATGAACTCCCAGGTCAGTAACGTGGATTTCCGACCTGGGGGTGGTGCTGGCTACAGCATGAAGCGGGCACCATCTGCATGGTCCGGCGATCCACCCGCGTTCTACGGTGTGCGTATGCCCCTTCTCACCGCGCTGCGCGGCGTGTTCGCACGCGTGGGCCGCGCGACGGTCTTCAACCTCGCCGGCGTACCGCTGCAGTTGCTTCCGCTCCTGCTGCTCGTGGAACCGTGGCTGATCTTCGCCACCGGCGCACTGACCGCCGTCCAGCGCCGCAGGTTCGCCTCGCTCGCGGGTGTCGACATACCGCTGCTCCCCGTCGCGCAGCGCAGGCCCACACTCCGTGGAGCGATGAACTGGCTCCGGTCCGGCGGGACTTGGCGACAGCTCGCCTATCACCTGCTGCTGGGGCCAGTGGTGTCGTGCGGGACGGTCGTCACCGTCGTGCTGTGGAGCTGGGGCGTGTTCGCGGGAACCGCCCTCGTGTGGATGTGGGGTGTGCCCCTTGGACAGCGGCTGAAGTTCCTGGAGACCTCCACGGAGGCCGTCTGGATCAACACGTCCGGTATCGCTGCCCTGTTGCTCGCCGGGTGGCTCACTCTCGTCCTCGTCCGCCTCGACACCCGTGCCGCCCTGGCGCTGCTGGGCCCCAGCCGGACCGAACAGCTCACGCGACGGGTTGAGGACCTCACCGAGAGCCGGGCCGGAACGGTGGACGCGGCCGACGCCGAACGCAGGCGCATAGAACGGGACTTGCACGACGGGGCACAACAACGCCTGGTCTCCCTCGCCGTGAACCTCGGTATCGCCAGGGCCACGCTCACCGACCTCCCCGACGAGGCCAGACAGGTCATCGACCAGGCCCACCGGGAGGCCAAGGAAGCGATCGACGAGCTGAACAACCTGGTGCGAGGCCTGCATCCGGCCGTGCTGGACGACCGGGGACTGGACGCGGCCCTGTCCGGCATCGCCGCGCGCGGCCCGTTGCCGGTGCGGCTGCGCGTCGACGTACCCCGGCGGCTCGCCCCGACCGTCGAGGCGGTCGCCTACTTCACCGTCTCCGAGGCGCTGGCCAACATCACCAAGCACGCCCCCGAGGCCTCCCGGGCGGACGTCACCGTGGAGATCCGCGAGGGTAGGCTCCGGGTCACCGTCGCGGACGACGGTCCCGGCGGCGCCGACCCCACCCACGGCTCCGGCCTGGCCGGACTCGCCCGCCGGGCGGCCTCCGTGGACGGCGCGTTCACGATCAACAGCCCCGTCGGAGGCCCGACCGTCATCACCGTGGAGTTGCCGTGCGCCGTCTCGCCGTGATCGCCGAGGACTCGGTCCTGCTCAGGATCGGCCTGGTCAAGGTGGTGGAGATGGCGGGCTACGACGTCGCCGCCGAAGCCGGTGACGCCGACGCCCTGCTGGCCGCAGTCGCCCAACACCGCCCCGCCATCGCCGTCGTGGACGTCCGCATGCCGCCCGCCCAGTCCGACGAGGGAGTGCGCGCGGCCCTGGTCATCCGCCGCGAGTGGCCGACGACCGCGGTCCTGTTGCTCTCCCAGTACGTCGAAGAGCGGTACGCCGCCGACCTGTTGACGACGAACTCCGGCGGCGTCGGCTATCTGCTCAAGCAACGCGTCGCCGACGTCGAGGACTTCATCGACGCCGTCCGTCGCGTAGAGGCGGGCGGTACCGTCCTGGACCCCGAGGTCGTGGCCCAACTCCTGCTGCGCCGCGCCAGCGACCCCCTGGACCGGCTGACTCCCCGCGAGCGCGAGGTACTGACCCTGATGGCCGAGGGCCGCTCCAACTCCGGCATCGCCCGACAACTGGTCGTCAGCGACAGCGCGGTGGCCAAGCACATCAACAGCATCTTCACCAAGCTCGACCTGCCGTCGGTCGACAGCGACCACCGCCGCGTGCTGGCGGTACTGCGGTTCCTGAGCGCCGGCTGAACGATGTGCTCAGCGGAGGGCAGTAATTGGCTTTCGCGTGAGGCCCCCAAGAGCTACTGTCCCAACCGCCACTGACCGCCCAGAAGTTGGAGCCCAGAGATGCCCGGTCGTCCGGGCGCGCGTTGACGGCATAGGCCGAGATCGGCCCGTCATCGCGTGCCGCCCTTGATGTTGCTGCGGCACAGCGAGCCTTACCCCACCCGGATCGATGGCGCCCCTTTCGTGCGCCGGGTCACGGGTCTCGTTGTCGGCAACTCAAAGGGTTCCTGTGCCGTCCACTTCGAACAATGACTTCCGCTGGCTCTGGCTGGGGCAGACGGTCTCCCAACTCGGCGAACAGTCAAGCCTGGTGGTCCTACCGCTCTTCGCTGTGCTGACGCTCGACGTCGGTGCCGGACAGTTGGGTGTCCTGCGTGCGGTCGAGCAGGCGCCGATCCTGCTGCTCTCGCTCCTCGTCGGCGCCTGGGTGGACAGGTGGCGGACGCGCACGGTGATGGTGGTGGCCGACGTCGGCCGAACCCT
Source organism: Streptomyces prunicolor (assembly GCF_045162825.1). Lineage (NCBI taxonomy): Bacteria > Bacillati > Actinomycetota > Actinomycetes > Kitasatosporales > Streptomycetaceae > Streptomyces > Streptomyces prunicolor. The sequence continues at coordinate 10,495,493 of NZ_CP108676.1, forward strand.
GGTGCTGGGCGCCGCCGCCGTAGCCGGATCGCTCAACTGGCTCGGTCTGCCCGCACTGTTCGTGCTGGTCTTCGTCGCCGGGGTCCTGTCCGTGTTCTTCGACGTGGCCTATCAGTCCTCCCTCGTACGGCTGGTGACATCCGATCAGTTGGTGCGGGGCAACAGTGTGTTGGAGGGCAGCCGGTCCGCCGCTCAGATCGGTGGGCCCGCTCTCGGCGGCGCGTTGGTGACCCTGCTGTCGGCGCCGGTCGCTGTCGCCTCCAGCGCGTTGTTGTTCGCCCTGTCGTTCCTGTCGGTCCGACGGATCCGCCGTACCGAGTCCGTCCCGGAGCACTCGGAACGTTCCCCTCGCGTATGGCGGCAGGTCCATGAGGGTCTGCGTTTCGTCGCCGGCGATTCCTCGCTGCGGGCCGTGTGCTTCGCCGCGGCCGCCTTCCAGTTCTTCTTCGCTGCCACGATGACCGTCTATCTGCTCTTCCTCCCCCGGGAACTGCACCTCTCGGGCACCGCCGTGGGCCTGGCGCTCGCGGCGACCGGTCCGGGCGCGCTCGTCGGCGCGCTGCTCGCCGCCCGGCTGCCGGGCCGGTTCGGATACGGCCGGGTGATCGTGCTGACGGCGGCACTCGGCGACGGCGTGTTCGCGTGTGCGCCCGCGCTGCACGGTTCGTCCGCGACGACGATGACCGTACTCCTCGCGGTCAACTTCGTGTTCGGGATCGCCGGGCAGCTGGTGAGCGTCACGGTCATGGCCGTCCGGCAGGCCGTGACTCCGCACGGGTTGCAGGGGCGGGTGGCCGCGACGATCACCTTCGCCGGCATGGGGCTTGCGCCGCTGGGCTCGCTGTTCGGCGGGTTCCTCGGGCAGGAGTGGGGGCTGCGGACCGGCTTGCTGGTCATGGCCGTTGGCATGTTGCTGTCCCCGGCGCTGATGGCGCTGTCCCCACTCGCGCGCCTGGGGCGGGACCTTGGTTAACCTGCACGGGTGACCATCGACCTGACCCTGCTGCCGCGTGTCGCCCATCGAAGACAGGAGGTCACCGCGCCCCGTCTCCGCGGTCTTCTCGCGTTGCTCGCGGGCGACCTGCGCACCGGCTGCAGCACCGAGCGGCTGGTGGAAGGGCTGTGGCCGGACGAGTTGCCGGAACGGCCGGGGAAGGCGCTCCAGGTCCTCGTGTCCAGGGCCCGGGCCCAGCTCGGCGCTGACCTCATCGTCAGCACGCCGACCGGATACCGGCTCGCCCTCGCCGAGGACCAGGTCGACAGCTCAGCCCTGCTGCTGCACGCCGCCGCGAGCGCGGACCGGGCCAGGGCCGGGGACCACGGGGGATCGCTGGCCGCGGCCAAGGCCGGACTCGCGCTGTGGGAAGGCACCCCCGACCAGGGCGGCGACACCGACGACCCCGTGGCCGCACTGCGCGCCGAACGTGCCCCCGTCCACGACACACTCGTCCGCGCACAGGCGCTCGCGCTCGCCCGCCTCGGACGGCACGCGGAGGCCGCCGGACCGCTCGCCGCGGCAGCCGTGGCGCATCCGCGCGACGAGGAGGTGCTCGGTGAGTTGCTGCGCGGCGAGGCGGCGACGGCCGGCCCGTCCGCCGCGCTGACCCGGTACGAGGCGTACCGCCGGGAGCTGCGCGACGAACTCGGCACCGACCCGGGCGCCGGACTCAAGGCCGTACAGCAGGAGTTGCTGCGTGGTGAGGCCCCGGTGGCCAGGCACGGTGTGCCGCACGAGCCGAATCCGCTGCTCGGCCGCGACGAGGACATCGCGGCGGTCGAAGGGCTGCTCCGCTCCTCGCGCGCCGTCACCGTCGTAGGACCCGGCGGCCTCGGCAAGACCAGGCTCGCGCACGCCGTCAGCCGCCGGGCCGAACAGCGCGTCGTGTACTTCGTGCCGCTCGCCGGTGTCACCCAGGACGCGGACGTCGCCGCGGAGGTCTCCTCCGCACTCGGCGCCGGTGCCCTGAGCGGGTCTGCCTCGGGCGACCCGGTCACCGTCATGCTCGGCGTGCTCGGCTCCGGGCCCGCGCTGCTGGTCCTCGACAACTGTGAGCAGGTCGTCCGGGGCGCCGCCGACCTCGTACAGGCACTCGTCTCGTCGTCCAAGGACCTGCGGGTGCTCGCCACCAGCCGGTCTCCGCTCGGTCTCACCTCCGAGGCGGTGTACGCGCTGCCCGAACTCGGCCTCGGTGTCTCGGTCGAGTTGTTCACGCAGCGGGCCCGGGCCGCCCGGAGCGGGGTGGAGCTGCCGCCGGACGCGGTGGCCGAGCTGTGCCGGCACCTCGACGGGCTGCCGCTCGCCGTGGAGTTGGCGGCGGCACGGGTACGCGTCCTGTCGGTCCCGGACATCGCCCGCCGCCTCGGCGACCGCTTCGCGCTGCTGCGCGGCGGGGCACGGGACGTGCCGGAACGTCACCGCACCCTGCACGCGGTCGTCGAGTGGAGCTGGAACCTGCTCGCCGAGGACGCCAGAGCGGCGCTGCGCACGCTGTCCGTCTTCCCCGGCGGCTTCTCCGGCGAGGCGGCCGAACAGGTGCTGGGCGACGACGCGTTGGTCCTGCTGGAGCAGTTGGCCGACCAGTCGCTGCTCACCGTCGCCGACACCCCGGCCGGTGTGCGGTTCCGGATGCTGGAGACCGTACGGGAGTTCAGCGCGGCCCGGCGTACCGAGGCGGGCGAGGACGAGGCGGCCGTAGACCAATTCCTCGTCTGGGCGCGGGACTTCGGGGTCGCGCATCACGACTGGTTCTTCGGGTCGGAGCCTCGGTCCGCCTGGGAGCGGATCAGGGGTGAGCAGGACAATCTGGTGCTGGCCCTGCGGTATGCCCTGGCCCGTACGGACTGTCCCACCATCGCCGCCCTCACCGCCGTGCTCGCCGCCCTGTGGTCCACCGGTTCCAGCTACCCCCGCCTCACCGCGCTCGCCGCGGACACCGGCCCGCCGTTGTCGCACTACTACCCCGAGCCCGAGTACGTCGAAGTCGCCCGCGCCGCCGCGGTGTTGTGCACGGCGAGCCTGTTCATGGGCTACGGTCCGCAGGTCATACGCCAGCTCGTCACCCTGCGACGGCTGCCCGCGGCTCCGCCGGACACCCTGCTGCGCGCCATCTCGGCCGTGCTGAGCGCGGTCCCCGAGATGCTGCCCCCGGACTACGAAGTGCTGCGGGAGCTCTGCGCCAGCGAGCAGCCGCTGCTGGCCGGCATCGCCGAGTGCGTCGCCACCTATGTCTGGGAGTACGAGCACGACATCGACCGCTCGCTCGCCTCGGCCCGTCGGAGCATCGAGGCACTGGCGCCGGTCGATCACCCCTTCCTCCAGGTCCTGGGGCACGCCCGGCTGAGCGAGCTGTGCCTGCAGACGGAGCAGGGCGAGGCCGCGTACGCACATCTCAGGGCGGCGCTCGCGGCACTGCCGCGCCTCGGCGACGAGCACGACTCCATCGGCGTCCGCTGGGGCCTCGTCCTCGCCTGCCTCCAGCGCGGTCAACCCGACGAGGCCGAGTACTGGCTGCGGCAGGCGGAGGACCACAACCCCGCGCAGAAGGACGACGTCTACAGTCCCGACTTCGGCGGCCGTGCCGAGATCGCGCTCGCCCGTGGGCTGACGGAGGTCGGGCTCGGCCTGTGGCGGCGCAACGTGGAGGCGATCCCCGAGGCCGGCTCGACGCAGAACGACGACCCCTTCTTCGACCGGTGGCTGCTCCAGGTCCAGTCGGCTGCGGTGACGGCGCACGCGCACGCCGGCCGGCTCGAACTCGTCGCGGACGTGGTCGACCGGCTGCGGCAGCGGATGCGGACCCTGCTCGCAGGACCGGTCCGATCGCCCATGGAACTCCCCGTGTTCGGGACGGGGTTGCACGCCCTCGGCATGGCGGGGCTGGTCTCCGGCGACGCCTCCGCCGCACGGCTGATCGCGCTGGCCGAACGGCTGCGGGTGCTGCGCGATTTCCAGCCGACCATGTCGGCGGACCGTGCCCGGCGGGCGGTCGGGGACGCCGGGAACGCTGCCGGGGCGGCGTACGCCGACGCGGTGTCGGAGTACGCCGCCCTGGAGCGCGACGAGTTGCGGGAGGCGGCCCGCGCTGCCATGACGGCTACTTCAGGCCGCGGTTGAACTGTGACGTCGACCAGCGGTAGCCGAGCACGGTCAGGCCGACACACCAGGCGAGCGCGATCCACCAGTTGTTGCCGATCTCGGTGCCGAGCAGCAGGCCGCGCAGGGTCTCGATGGTCGGGGTGAAGGGCTGGTACTCGGCGATCGGCCGGAACCAGCCCGGCATCGTGTCGGCCGGGGTGAAGGCGCTGGAGATGAGCGGGAGGAGGATCAGCGGTGTCGCCATGTTGCTGGCGGCCTCCGGGTTGGGGCTGGCCATGCCCATTCCGACCGCGATCCAGGTGAGTGCCAGGGCGAACAGCACGAGCAGTCCGATGGCCGCCAGCCACTCCAGGACCGTGGCGTCCGTGGACCGGAAACCGATGGCCACGGCGACGGCACCGACGAGCACCAGGCTGGCGAGCACCTGCAGCACACTGCCGACGACGTGCCCGATGAGTACGGAGCCGCGGTAGACCGCCATCGTGCGGAAGCGGGCGATGAGGCCCTCGGTCATGTCCATGGAGACGGAGATCGCGGCTCCGATCACGGTGCTGCCGATGGTCATCACCAGAAGGCCCGGGACGAGATAGGCGATGTAGTCGGAGCGGTCGGCGCCACCGCCACCGATGCCCGCGCTCATCACGTTTCCGAAGACGTAGACGAAGAGCAGCAACAGCATGATCGGCGTGAGCAGCAGGTTGAGGGTCATGGACGGATAGCGCCGTACGTGCAGCAGGTTGCGGCGGAGCATCGTGGACGAGTCGCGGACCGCGAGGGAGAGGGTGCTCATCGGACGTTCTCCTTGGGCTGGTTGGGCACGCTGGTCTGGCTGGTCTGGCTGGGCTGGTGGGCGACCTTGGCGCCGCCGGTCAGGGCGAAGAACACGTCGTCGAGGTCGGGGGTGTGCACGGTCAGCTCGTCCGCCTCGATGTCGGCGGCGTCCAACCAGTCGAGGATGGACCGCAGTTCGCGCTGGCTGCCCCCGCTGGGGATCTGCAGCGAGAGCGTCTCGTCGAACCGGGTGACCTCGCGCAGGGCCGCGGCGGCGGAGCGGTAGGTGTCCGGGTCGGTGAAGCGGAGCCGTACGTGCCCGCCGGGGACGAGTCGCTTCAACTCCTCGGCGCTGCCCTCGGCGACGAGCTTGCCGTCGTTCAACACCGCGATGTGGTCGGCGAGTTCATCGGCCTCGTCGAGATACTGGGTGGTGAGGAAGACGGTCGTACCGCCCGAGACCAACTCCCGGATGATTCCCCACATGTTGTGACGGCTGCGGGGGTCGAGGCCGGTCGTCGGTTCGTCGAGGAAGATGATCCGCGGGTCGCCGACCAGGGTCATGGCGAGGTCGAGGCGGCGCTTCATACCGCCGGAGTAGGTGGAGGCGGGCTTCTTCGCGGCCTCGGTGAGGTCGAAGCGCTCCAGCAGCTCGGCGGCGACCCGGCGCCCCTCCTGCCTGGACAGGTGGTGCAGGTCCGCCATCAGGAGCATGTTCTCCTCGCCGGTGATCAGCCCGTCGACGGCGGAGAACTGCCCGGTGACACCGATCGCCGCCCGCACGGCGTGCGCGTCGGTGGCCAGGTCGTGACCGCCGACCCGCAGCTCGCCGGCGTCGGAGGTCACGAGGGTGGAGAGAATCTTGACGGCGGTGGTCTTGCCGGCGCCGTTCGGACCGAGCAGGGAGAAGACGGTGCCGGTCGGCACGGCCAGGTCGATGCCGTCGAGGACCGTCTTGTCCCCGTAGGCCTTGCACAGCCCGCTGGCTGAGATCGCGAGTTCATGGGTCGTTGTCGTCATGCCGCAGAGCTTGCGGCAGGGCGCATTCAGCTCGGTTTCACGGTGGTTTCAGTGCCCTGGAACCGGGCGGTGCCGCAGGTCGCACGGCAGGTGGATCAGGTCGCGACGTCCATGCGTTGCGTACCGATGACCTTGAGCAGCTGCAAGGTCCGGTAGGCACGGGAGTTGGGTTCGGCGGTGAAGATGATCAGCTGCTGGTCCTGGCCGGGCACGGTCAGGACGTCGAAGTCCAGGTCGATCGGCCCGACTTGGGGGTGCTGGATCTCCTGGTGGTTGTGGTGCTCGATGCGCAGCTCGTGCGAGTTCCACAGCCGGGCGAAGTCCTCGCTCCCGGCGAGCAACTCGTCGACGAGGGCGCGGAGTTCGGCGTTGTCCGGGTAGCGGGCGGTGGCGACACGCAGATAGCTGACGGCGGCGGTCACGAACCGGTGGGGCTCGGTCATGCCGTAGGCGTGGTGCCCGGGGTGCAGGAAATAGCGCCGGATGACGTTGCGGTCCGAGCCGGTCAGGGTGGAGAAGTCCTCGAACAGGGCTGCCGCCAGCGGATTCCAGGCCAGTACCCGGCAGGTGTTGTCGAGCACGAGGGCGCCGGCGTCGGTGAGGCGCGCCAGCAGGTTCAGGGTGCCGGGGTCCACGTCACGGGAGGGCCCCTGGGCATGCTCGGGCGCCGTCTCTCCGGCGAGGCGGAAGAGGTGGGTGCGTTCCTGGTCGGACAGGCGCAGCGCGCGGGCGATACCGGTCAGCACGGCGCGCGAGGGATGCCGTCCCCGGGCCTGCTCCAGGCGGCTGTAGTGGTCCACGGAGATGTGCGCGAGCTGCGCGACCTCCTCGCGGCGCAGCCCGGGGGTACGACGCCTGGGCCCGTGCGGCAGACCGACGTCCTCGGGCCGTACGCGTTCCCGCTTGCCGCGCAAGAACTCCGCGAGCGCCTGCTTGTCCATGGTCACCACGGTACGGCGGGGCGCACCGGCCAGCCACGGACTCTCGGTCCCTGGATACCGCCCGGGCCGCGACCGCAGGGTGAAAGCGCAGGCAGAACGTCCCGGAGTACCGGACGTACGGGGAACGACGTGAGGACAAGGCCATGCGGGTACGGCGGGTATGCACGACAACCACGAATGACCAGGGGGCACACCGATGAGTGCCTCGGTGACGGCACTGGCCGCGATCGGTGCGGTGGTGCCGGCAGGTGCCGCCGCGTACGGGTATTTCCTGCACAGCGCCAAGCCCGCCGAGCCGCGGCTGAGCGCCCCGGTGACGGTCGACACGATCACCGTGGCCGACCGGACACGCTCGTACCGCGCCTTCGTGCCCGCGGATCTGCCGCCCGGCGCGCCCCTGTTGTTCGTCCTGCACGGCTCACAGCAGGACGGGAAGACCATTCGTGCGGTCACCGGATACGGCTTCGACAAGCTGGCCGAACGCCACAAGTTCGTGGTGATCTATCCGGACGGCTACAAGCGCGGCTGGAACGACGGCCGCACCGCCGCCGTCACCCCCGCCCGCAAGGAGGACGTCGACGACGAGGGCCTGATCGCCGCGCTCGTCGAACGGTTCCGGCAAAGGCACGGCATCGACCCCGCCCGGGTGTTCGTCACCGGCTTCTCCAACGGCGGGCAGCTGGCCTTCCGGCTCGCCGCCCGGACGCCGGAGCTGCTCGCGGGCATCGCGGTGATCGGGGCGGGCCTGCCCACACCGGACCAGTGGGCCGTCACGGAGCCGAAGTCCCCGTTGCCCGTGCTGCTCATCGCCGGCACGCGCGACCCGATCATGCCGTACGAGGGCGGCGAGGCGAGCATCTTCGGTTTCCAGAAGCGCGGCACCGTACTGTCCGCCGAGGCGACCGCCCGTGCCTTCGCCGAGGTCAACGGCATCACCCGGCCCCCGACCAGCTGGCCACCCACCGGATCGCCCCTCGACGGATCGGACGCCCCGTCGGTGATCGAGACCCGCTACACCGAGCCCGGCAAGCCCCCCGTCGTGGCGTTCACGGTCACCGGCGGCGGGCACACGATCCCCAATCCCGACTACCGCTTCCCCCGGCTCATGGGCAGGACCGACGACAGCCTCGGCCCCGCCGATCTCGACGTCCTGGCCGTCCAACTCACCGCCGCCCTGGACGGCCCTCTCCTGCTCTACCTGTCGACGACCGACCTCACCGAAGCCGCCCGTCGGATCGAGGAACGGGTCGGACAGGGCTGGCAGGACCTCGTGCACCGCGTCTGCCGACCTTGACGGAGCTGTAGTGCGCATGAGGAGCACGGGTGGACCCGCGCCGATAGGCTGAGGACGCTCGGCACAACGGCGCGCACCCAGCCGGAACTCCAACCGCAGCACAGGAGGAATCGTGGCCGGTCAGTTTGAGGCGACAGCCGAGGTCAACCGCTCTGTCGAGGAAGTCTTCGCCTTCCTTTCCGACGGCACGAACGACCCCAAGTTCAGCCCGAGGGTCCAGGAGATCACCAAGACTCCGGAGGGGCCGACGGCAGTGGGCACGATCTTCACGAGCACGGTCAAGGACGCCGGCATGAAGACGGGCCGGAAGTTCCGGATCACCGAATTCGAGGCCCCCAACCGAATCCGCTGGACGGAGACGTCGAAGAACGTGGTGACGGCGGACGAGGGTGGCTACGATCTCGAAGCCACCGGCCTGGGCACGACCAAGGTGAGGATCTTCAACGTCCTCGAAGGCCACGGCATCGGAAAGCTGCTGGTGGGTTTCGCGCTGGGCGCGGCACGCAAGGACGCGCCCGCGTTCGGGCAGCGGATCAAGGCGGCGGTGGAGGCGTCCTGAGACGCTGCTCCCCGGTGCGGTCAGGGAGAGAGAGTATGCGGATCACCGTACTGGGGGGCTGTGGTGCGTGGCCGTCGGCCGGTCTGGCGTGCAGTGGTTTCCTGGTGGAGCACGAGGGATTTCGGCTCGTCATCGACCTCGGATACGCCGCCCTTCCCCGACTGCTGGAGCACACGCCCGCGCACGGCGTCGACGCGGTGCTGATCAGTCATGGACACCCCGACCACTGCGCCGACCTGAACCCGCTGCTGCGGGCCAGGGCGCTGGACGACGACCCGCCGTCCGCGCTACCGGTCTTCGCCCCGCCCCGGGCTCTCGACGCGGTCCTCGCACTGGACCGGCCGGGAATGCTGGACGCCTCCTACCTGCTGCACGAGTTCACACCGGGCGCGGAGTTCGAGATCGGTCCGTTCGCGGTAGCCACCCGGTTGTTGCCGCACTGGGTGCCCAACGCGGGCATGCGGCTGACAGCCGGCGGGCGGCGGCTGGTGTACACCGGCGACACCGGGCCGTGCCCCGACATCACGGACCTGGCGCGGGACGCCGATGTACTCATTGCCGAGGCCACCTACGCCGAGGAAGTGCCCGAGCACTCCTCGGAGTACCTTTCCAGCGCGCGGCAGGCCGGCCAGTACGCCGCTCAAGCGCATGTGGGTCGTCTCGTACTCACCCATCTGTGGCCCGGATCGGACCCGCACGACTTCGTGGACGCCGCCCGCCGGGCCTACGACGGCGACATCACGGTCGCGGACAGCGGTCTCGTCATCGACCTCCGCTGAAGGCCGTCGAGGGGCGGCTGTTGTACGCCTCCACCTCCAGGAGCGGATGACCTGAGGGCAGGGCGCGGCTCGGCCAGGACAGGGTGACGGTCTGGGACTCGTCGGGCAGCAGCCACAGGTAGTTGTGGCTGTACAGCGTCGGCAGTACGCGCCGGCCGGTCGCACCGTTCTTCAGCGAGAGGCGGACCATCGCGGCGACGACCGGACCGTGATTGCGGACGGTGGCGGTCAGTTCGGTACGGGCTCCGGAACGGGACACGCGCCCGAGCGTCGCGGAGACCTTCGTCCGCGGCGCCTTGCCCAGTGCTCGCATGGCTGCCGGTGTCCGATAGCGCCAGTAGGTGTTGCGCGACAGGACCCGGCCGTCGCCGCCGGTCAGCGTCAGGCGCAGGAGATGCAGGTCCGGCAGGTCGTCGGTCCAGGCCGCGCTGAACGCCTTCACGGTCGCGGCCGGTGCCACATCCAGCCGGGCGCTCCTGCTCCCGCCGAGCCGACGCCCCGTCAGATCGATCAACTGGGCTGAGACCACGGCGTTCTTCAGGCCCTCACGCGTGTGGTTGACCGCGATGACCCGCCCTTCGGGATCGGCCTGGACGTGCAGGGGTTCGCAGGCCGAACGGGCGCCGTAGTACGTGCCGTTGACGTCGAAGTCGTAGTCGTAGGTCTGCCAGACCGTGCTGTGCCACGCGGGGTGGGACATCCACAGCATCAGACCGCTGGCGTTGTCCCAGAGGTTCGCGTTCCACGCCTCGAACATGGCGCGCGTGTTCTCGTAGTTGACGAACTGGGCCTTGCGGGCGAAGTCGTCCAGGTCCGTGGCCGTTCCAAGGCGCGCTTCTACGGCCGCCTTGTACGTCTGCGGTGCCTGGTTCCCGCGTTCGCTCCAGTCGTGGTAGTACCACGCGCCGCGGATCGGCCACTCGGGCTCGTCACCCGTCATGTTGCGCATGCTGGCGGCGGTCGAGACGACGGGCATACCGATCTCCGTGTGGAAGCCGAAGTCCTTGCTGCCGTAGGTAGTTGGGTCGAAGTACTTCTCCGGTTCCACCCAGCCGTACGGTCCGCCGCCGGTGATGATGCCGCCGGCCGAGTTGTTCTGGTAGAGGATGCCGGGCGCCTGTCCCTCCACGGCCTCGCGCATGCCCTGGTCGATGGCGGCGGGTGGGTTGCCCTCGTTGGCCCCGCACCAGATGACCACGCTGGGGTGGATGCGGTAGCGCAGCACGGTGTCCCGGGCGATCGAGTTGAAGGCGTCGTGGTCCGGCGGGTCCATGCCCCACGCGTTGGGGAAATCGTTCCACACCAGGATGCCGTGCTCGTCGCAGGCCGCGAAGAACTCCTCCCGGTCGGACGTGCCCACCCAGTTGCGGATCATGGTGAAGTTCATGTCGCGGTGCATGCGGACGGCCGCATCCATCCGCTCCGGCGGCATCCGGCGCAGCAACTCGTCCCAGCCCCAGTTGCCGCCCCGGGCGAGGACCCGCACCCCGTTCACGCTGATCTTCAACGGGTCGGGGGTGTTGGACACCGACTTCACATCGGTCCACGTGTCCGCGTCGTCCGACACCTGGATCACGTAGGTCTTCGGGTACGCCGACTCCCAGAGGACGGCGACCCGGTCGAAACGTTGTGCGGCTCCGAGGTCGACCTGGATCCACTGGTGGTCCTCGTACTCCGAGGACCAACGGGTGCTCGTGTCACCGTCGGTGGCGTGCGCGGCCGGGTGGTCCGGATCCTCGGTGGACGCGGTCGTCTTCTGGCGCAGGGCCAGGTCGGTTCCGGGTACGGCGCTGTCGATGACGCCGAGGGACCACAGTGAGTTACCCCAACTGGTGTTGCGCAGCCCGCAGTTGATACGGACGTAACGGGCGGTCCGGGCAGCGAAGTCCTCCACCTGGAGGCTCGCGTTGCCGTTGTTGAACGGCAGCGGAACCGCGCTGTTGTCCACCGACACGGCATCGGTCCAGGTGGCGTTGTCGGCGGAGACCTGCACCAAGTAGCTCTTCGCGTAGGCCTGTTCCCAGGTCAGGTCGACCCCGTCGAGGGACTGCACGGAGCCCAGGTCGACCCGGATCCACTGGTCGTCCGCGTAGGCCGAGGACCAGCGGGTGCCGGGATCGCCGTCGGTCACGTGGCCGGCGGTGTGGTCGTCCCCGTCCGTGCTCGAAGCGTCGGCGTACGCGTGCAGGGCGAGATCGGTGGCGGGCCGAGCGCTGTCGCGTACGGCCAGGGTCCACAGGGAGTAGCCCCAACCGGACGCCCTGGTCAGGCACTTGATGCGCACGTACCGGGCCTGTTGCCGGGCGAAGGACACGGACTGGGTGTACGCGTCACCGGAGTTGGCGAACGGCAGCGGCACCTCGTACTCGTAACCGAACTGGCGGATGCCGAAGCGGGTGGTGCGGCGATCGCTCTCGGCACCGTCGAGTGTGGCGACCAGGGTGAGCTTGTGGAGAGCGGGGTCACCCAACCCGTTGGGCCACCACAATGTCGGGTTGAGTACCCGCAGTTGACCGAAGGCGTCAGGAGTGAACGTGACGTCGACGCTCTCGCCCGCCGGCACGGTGACGACCTTGCTGACCCGGACGTCGTCGAAGGCGGCGGAGATCGTGGTCCGGTGGTCGGTGGTGTCGGCGTTGCGCACCGGGACGACGATCGTCAGCTCGGCGACCGACACCTGAGGCAGGTCCGGCAGCACGGTGTCGACCCGCGGATCGCCGATCACGACATGGCCGGTCGATCTCAGCCGGACGTGGTTCCAGATGCCGGCAGCCCGGTCGCGTACCGCCGGCATCCAGTCCCAGCCCGAAGAGGCCAGGTAGGTGGGGGAGTTGAGGTTCATCTGGTTGGCGCCCGCGTCCACCCAGGACTCGCCCGCCGGGCCCTTGTCGCCGGGGCTGCCGGGTACCGGCATAGGCGTGATCTTCACGGCGAGCGCATTTGCCCCGCCGCCGCCCGTGGCGAGCAGCTCGGTCACGTCATGGGCCGAGCGGGCGAACGGGTAGGTCAGACCGCCCACTTGGTGCCCGTTGAGCCAGATATCGGCCGTGTGGTTGATGCCGTCGAACTCCAGCCAGGTCCGGCGCCCGGTCCCGGTGCGCAGACCGCGCGGCAGCTCGAACTCCCGCCTGTACCACCACGAATGACGTGACAGGGCCTCGGGGATGTGGAGGTTGTTCAGTCCGACCACGGGGTCGGGCAGCTTGCCCTGGTCCACGAGTGAGCCGAGTACCGTGCCGGGGACGGTGGCCGGCAGCCAACTACTGGTGTCCGCGGACGTCTTCGACAACTTCGCGCCGTCGCCGTCGGCCCAGTCGTCCAGTGTCAGTCGCCAGCCCGACTCCACCGGGACCGTGCCGTCCTCGGCCACCGTCAGCTTGGGCGCCGGACCGGAGTGGGTGCCCCAGTCCGTCCAGCCCGTTGCCGACGGCCGGTGGCCCGCGACGGTGCCGTAGACCTCGAAGCCGTTGAGGCCAAGAGGGTTGGGGTTGGAGCGCCGGAGCGAGGTCAGGCGTATCCAGCGGGCGGTGACCGGGCGTGGGGGCTGGATGTTCACCACTCCGCCGGTGCCCGCCGTGGTGCGGTACACGCTGGTCCAGGACGTGTGATCGGTCGACGTCTCGACGACGTACTCGACCGAGTAACTGGACTGGATCTCCTTGCCTGTTGTGCCGTCGGCCGGGTTGCCGGTGGTGGGAGGCGTGAACACCGGGTCGCTCGCGTCGGCCTCGAAGGTGACGCGGATCGACGTGACGGTGCATACGGCCTGCAGATCGATCGCGATCCACTGCGGATCGCCCGCCGCCGCCCGCCATCCGCTGCCGCGCACCCCCGGCGAGGTGAGCCGGTCCACCACGAACGAACCCGGGGTGGGTGCGTAGGCCGTCGAGGAGACGGACACGGGGCGGTGGAGGGCGAGTTCGCCGGGCGTGGCGGGGGAGGAGGGCGCGGCCGACGCGGGCAGGCGGAGACCGAGGCCGAACCCCGCCAGGAGGCTGGAACCCGTGGTGACGACGGAGCGGCGCGACACGTGCGGCGAACCCGATTGAGCTGTCATGAGCGTGATGTCCCATCAAACGTCGGCGGCATTGACAACGTTGCCAAAGGCTGTGACGCGAGGGAAGCTGTGTCAACCCCTGAAGCAGCGTTCTAATAAATTAGGAATTAATATTGACAGGGTTTCGGCCGCGCGCCACAGTCGTCGCCGTGACGCCGGAAGCCCCTGTCGCAGTGCGGCCCGGGTCACGTCCTCCTGCTTCCCAACCCTCGGGAGAGGCAAGTGACTTCACATCCGCAGGTCCGCACACCCGCGGCTTCGAGACGGACCCGCCGTGCCACCGTCGTCGCCATCGGGACCGTACTGGCGGCGACCGCCGCTCCGGTGGCCACGGCGCAGAACACGGCCTCCGTGGCCACGGCGCAGACCGGCGTCGACCAGGGCGCACCCGACTACTACGACAGCGGCCTCGCGCCGACGCCCTACATGGGCTGGAACACCTACTACGGTCTCGGCGCACCCACGGAGCAGCAAGTGCGCTCCGTCGCGGACAAGCTGGTCAACAGCGGTCTGCGGGACGCCGGTTACGACATCGTGTGGCTCGACGGCGGCTGGCAGGCCGACAACCCGCGTGACGCCAACGGGCAGTTGGTCGCCAACCCCACCCGCTTCCCCTCCGGCATCCCCGCCCTCGTCTCCTACCTGCACCAGCGCGGCCTGAAGGCGGGCATCTACACCGACGCCGGGACCTACGACGGCGGCAAGAGCTGTGGCCTCGGCAGCAGGGGCCACTACGACGCGGACGCGCGGCAGTTCGCCGGCTGGAAGATCGACGCGGTCAAGGTCGACTTCCTGTGCGGCATCGGCGCGAAGCTCGATCCGGGCCCGGCGTTCAAGGAGTTCAGCGACGCGGTGGCCAAGTCCGGCCGCAAGATGCTGCTCAACCTGTGCAACCCGCTCACCGACGACTGGGGCCTGCCGCACACACCCGAGCAGGACGCGCACAACACGTACGTCTACGCCCCGACGATCGCCGACTCCTGGCGTACCGGCACGGACATCGCCTGGGGCACCCCGAGCCCGGGTCAATGGCCCAACATCCTGCGCAACATGGACGCGAACGCCTGGCACCCCGAGGCGCAGGGACCCGGGCACTACAACGACCCGGACTACCTCATCCCGATGCGCCAAATGGCGGACGGCACCCTGGAGTTGACCCAGGAGGAGTCCACCACGCAGTACGTGATGTGGGCCGAGATGGGCTCGCCGCTCGTCCTGGGTTCCGACCCGCGCACCCTGTCCGACTCGATGCTCGCCACCCTGCGCAACCCGGAGATCATCGCCGTCGACCAGGACCCGCTCGCGGTCCAGGGCGTGCGGGTGGCGAGTGACTCCGTCGGGGACGTGTACAGCAAGGTGCTGGAAGGACACGGGCAGCGCGCGGTCGTCCTGCTCAACCGGTCCGACCAACCGGCCCTGCGTACCGTGCAGTTCGCGGATACCGCACTCGGTGGACCGGTCCAGGTGCGTGACCTGCGGGCCCGCGTCGACCGGGGCACGCACACGGGGTCGTACACCGTCGAGGTCCCCGCGCACGGCACCGCGCTCCTCAAGCTGACCGGGGCTGACGCCCTGCCCGGCACGAACCTGGGCGCGAAGGCCACGGCGAGCCCGGCCGTCGTCCGCGACGGCGACACGCTCACCACCTTCCTGCGCGGACCGCACGGCTCGCTCGTCCAGCGGACCGACGGCGGGACGAAGGACCTCGGCGGCCCCGCGAAGGGCACGATTCTCGGCCAGCCCGCCGCCTACTCCTCGGCCGGCGGCCGGATCGACGTCTTCGTTCGCGGCGCCGACTCCCGCGTGTACCGGCGGGTCTACGTCGGCGGCCGTTGGGGCGCGTGGCAGAGCCTGGGCGGCCGGGTGACCGACGCACCGTCGGTGGCCTTCGCCGACTCCGCGCACTGGACGCTGTTCGCCACCGGCTCGGACGGGCAGGTCGTGCAGCGCGGCCCCTCGACCGGCTGGACCTCGCTCGGCGCACCCGGTGGCCGGGCGGTGTACGGGCGGCCGTCCGCCGCCGTGGACGCCCAGGGGCGGGTGCATGTGGCCGTGCGCACCGCGGCCGACGACGTGTGGACGCGGACCCGGGACACGTCGGGGGAGTGGTCGCCGTGGGCGTCGCTCGGGGGGACCCTCAGCGGGAGTCCGACGCTGGTCGCCGTAGGGGATGCCGTGGTGCTGTACGCGCGGGCCGCCGACTACACGCTCTGGCAGCAGCGGTACGAGAGCGGTGCGTGGCAGGGCTGGACCAAGCAACAGGCGTTCCCCAGCGCCGCGTTCGACGGTGCGCTCGGGGCGGTGGCCGGGCCGGACGGGACGGTCGACGCGGTGTTCCGCGGAGTCGACGGCTATGTGCACCTGGCCCAGTTCAACTAAGTGCACACCTGACCCAGTGCAACTAAATTAGTAATTATTCTTGACGTGGTGGGGACGCCACGTGAATCTGGAACCGCGTGCATCCGGATCTGCTTGCATCCGGATCCGCGCGGGATCCACAGGGAGCCATCCATGACGAACCATCAGCCAGACCGCCGCCGGTTCCTCGCCGGACTCGGTGCCGCGGGGGCGACGGCGCTGCTCAGCGGCTGTGTCACATCGACCTCCACCGCCAAGAGCTCCTCGAAGGGCGCGGTGAGCCTCCAGTCCAACCTCTCCGCCCCGCAGGCCAAGGCCGCGATGCAGGACCTCGTCGCCGCCTACGCCAAGAAGGGCTCCGACCGCGCAAGCCTCAACACGGTCGCGGCGGAGACCTTCCGCACCCAGCTGCCGACGTACCTCACCTCGGCCAACCCGCCGGACGTGTACACCTGGTACCCCGGCTCGGTCGCGGACGCCTACGCCAAGAAGAACCTGCTGCTCGACCTCGACGAGGCGTGGACCTCCTCGCCCGACCTCAAGCGCTACTCCAAGGCGCTCAACTCGCTGTGCACCGCGAGCTCCGGCAAGAAGGTCTTCGTGCCCAACACCTACTACTGGTGGGGCATGTTCTACCGGAAGTCCAACTTCGCCAAGTGGGGCGTGAGCGAGCCGAAGAGCTGGGACGAGTTCCTCGACCTGTGCGACAAGCTCAAGAGCAAGGGCGTCACACCGATCGGGCTGGGGGCCGGCGGCGGCACGGCCTGGGTGGCCTCGGCCTGGTTCGACTACCTCGACATCCGCATCAACGGCGCCGAGTACCACCGCCAACTCCTCGCGGGGAAGCACCGGTTCGACGACCCCGAGGTGCGCAAGGTCTTCGACCGCTGGCAGGAGGTGCTGCCGTACTTCGACCCGAACGGCGCCGCCGTCGCCTTCCAGGACGCGTCGACCTCCATGCTCAACGGCCGCAGCGCCATGATGCTCATCGGCACCTTCTTCGCCGACGCGGCACCCAAGAACGCCCTGGACGACATCGACTTCTTCCGCTTCCCCGTCATCGACTCCAAGGTCCCGCTCGCCGAAGAGGCGCCTGTGGACGGCTACTTCGCCAGCGCCCGCACCGGCCGCCACGACCAGGTCATCGACCTGATGAAGTACCTCGCCACCGCCGAGGCCCAGGAGATCTACATCAAGGGCTCCTCCGGCACCGTCCTGCCCTGCAACCCCGACGCCAAGGACGCCGGTACCGCGCTCGTCAAGAAGGGCCGCAAGCACGTCGATTCGGCCCTGGAGATCACCCAGTTCTTCAACCGGGACTCCAGCGACGCCCTCCAGCCCACCGCCGACAACGCGTTGATCAAGTTCCTGGCCAAGCCCAAGTCGATCGGGAGCATCCTCACCGACTGGCAGCGCGACGCCGAGAAGATCTGGAACGCGTGACATGGCCGTCCTGACCGCGCCCGAACGGAGGTCCCCGACCCCAACGCCCGCCAAGGGCAAGCGGGTTCGGGGACCCCGGCGGACACCCCCGCTGGTACTCGCCTTCGTCCTCGTCCCGCTCCTCGTCGAGGCGGTCTGGGTGTTCTGGCCCGCCGTGCAGGGCTTCTACCTCGCCCTGACCAAATGGGACGGCGTCTCCCCACCGCAGTTCGTCGGCCTGGGCAACTTCCGGGAGATGGCCCACGACGACGTCTTCCGCAGCGCGGCCGGCCACACCGTCCTCTGGCTCGTCCTCTTCGGCGGCCTGTCCGCCGTGCTCGGCCTCGCCGCAGCCCTGCTGCTCCAACAGGAGCGCCGCGGCGTCGGCTTCTACCGCGCGGCCCTGTTCCTGCCGGTTGTCTTCTCCTTGGTAGCCACGGCCCTGGTCTGGCAGGCGATCTATCAACCCGACGGCGTCCTCAACCAACTCCTGCAATCCGTCGGCCTCGGCAGCCTCCGCCACGCCTGGCTCGCCGATCAGGACACCGCCCTCTACGCCGTGATCGTGCCCGCGCTCTGGCGGCAGATCGGCTACGTCATGGTCCTCTACCTGGCAGGCCTCAAGGGCATCGACCCCGCCCTGTACGAGGCCGCCAAGGTCGACGGCGCCAGTGCCTGGCAGCGCCTGCGGCACGTCACCCTGCCCCAACTGCGCAGTGTCAACGCGGTGGTTCTGTCGGTCATTGTCATCGACTCGCTCCGCTCCTTCGACGTCGTCTGGTCGCTGACCCGCGGCGGCCCTTACCACTCCTCCGAGCTGCTGAGCACCTACATGTACTCAACCGCCTTCCAGTCCCTACGACTCGGCTACGGTTCCGCACTCGCCGTCGTCATCTTCGTGCTGGCCTTCGGCGTCATCTGTTCCTACCTCGTCCGCGCGTTCCGGGAGGCCGACTGATGTCCGCCAACTCCACGGCCCTGCGCCGAAGGCGTGCCGCGACCGCCGGATTCCACCTGGGCGCAGGCGCGTTGGCGATCCTGTGGCTGCTGCCCATCGCCCTGGTCCTGGTGACCAGCCTGCGCTCCTTCGACGACATCGCCGCGAACGGCCTGGGCAGTTGGCCGCACTCCTTCACCCTCGGCAACTTCCACCAGGCCTGGGTCGACGGCGGTCAGCAGCGCGCCCTCATCAACAGCCTGATCGTCACGATCCCCTGCGTCCTGATCACGCTGGCCCTCGCCGCCATGGCCGCCTTCGCCCTCAGCCGCTACGATCTCCGCTTCCGCCGCTCCCTGTTGCTCCTCATGCTCGGCGGCAACCTCCTCCCACCGCAGATCCTCCTCATCCCGGTCTCCAAGCTCAGCGAAGTGATGGGCATCTTCGACACCCTGCCCGCACTCGTCGGCGTACAGATCGGCTTCGGCGTCGGCTTCTACGTCTTCGTCCTGCACGGATTCATGCGCTCGATCCCGACTGAGATCCAGCAGGCGGCGGTCGTCGACGGCGCCGGCCCCTGGCAGATCTTCTGGCGGATCATCCTCCCGCTGACCCGCCCCGCCCTGGCCGCGCTCAGCGCCCTCTCCTTCACCTGGATCTTCAACGACCTGCTGTGGGCGATCACCGTGCTGCGCAGCGATACCAAGATGCCGATCACCGCCGCGCTCATCGGACTTCAGGGCCAGTTCGTGTCGATGTGGAACGTCATCGCGGCCGGCTCCGTCATCGCCGCCGCACCCACGGTCGCCGTGTTCCTGCGCTTCCAGCGGCACTTCGTGGCCGGGCTCAACCTCGGGGCGGTCAAGTGACCTACCAGCGCTGGACCTTGCGCACGGAGAACACCAGCTACACCGTGCGCCTGTCCCCGGACGGCCCCTGGGCCGAACTCGACGCATGGGGACCACTCGGCGTCGAGGACGGTCCGTCCGCGCTGGACTGGTCCAGGCGCACGCACTTCATCACACCCGCCGACGCGGCGCCGGCCGAGTATCTCCCGTACGGGCTGAGGCCGTTCACCGGGTCCGAGCTGATTGCGTCGCGTCCGGACGGCGAGGACCGGGGCATGTGGTGGGAGTTCGTCGGGGCGGAGACGGACGAGGGCACGCTCCGACTCGCCTTCCACGACGAGCTGTTGGGCCTCCGGACCGTCCTCCACTACGAGACCGTGCCGGGCACGGACGTGATCCTCCGCCGGACAGAGTTCACCGCCGCCTCGCAGGAACTCCGTCTGGAGCGGCTCGACTCGGCCGCCGTGAACATCCCCGTCACCGGAGTCGCCCGCCTGACGTACCTCACGGGCCAGTGGTCGCAGGAGTTCCAGCGCACCCAACTCGATCTGCCCCGGGGCACGTTCAGCATCGGCAGCCTCCAGGGCGCACCGGGACACGCTTACGCACCCTGGCTCGCGGTGCAGGACGGCGAGGCGCCGGCCGCGTACGGCATCGCCCTCGCCTGGCCCGGCAACTGGCACATCACCGCCGAGGCCGAACCCGGCGGTGCCGTGCGGGTGCGGGCGGGCCGCGTCCCACACGAAGACGCGGTGATCCTCGCCCCCGGCGAGACCCTCGCCACCCCCCAACTCGCCTGTGCCTTCAGCCCGGAGGGACTCGACGGACTCTCCCGCGTCTGGCACCGCTACGAACGACACCTCTCCGGCGAGCGCCTGCACCGCCCGCGCAAGGTCCTCTACAACTCCTGGGAAGCCACCGGCTTCGACGTCGACGCGGACGGGCAGTTGGAGCTGGCGAAGACGGCCGCCGATATCGGGGCCGAGCTGTTCGTCGTGGACGACGGCTGGTTCACCGGGCGCGGCGACGACACCGGGGGACTGGGGGACTGGTGGCCGGACCCGGCCGCCTTCCCGCAGGGCGTCGACCAATTCATCGCGGACGTAAGGGCGTTGGGCCTGGACTTCGGTCTGTGGATAGAGCCCGAGGCCGTGAGTCCGGGGAGTCGTCTGTACGCCGAACACCCCGAGTGGGTCTACCGGATCGAGGGCCGTCCCGGCCGACTCGTCCGCAACGAGCTGCTCCTCGACCTGGGCCGGACCGACGTCCAGGACTTCGTGATCGGGACACTCGACCGGCTGCTCGGCACCTACGCCATCAGCTATCTCAAGTGGGACATGAACCGCCCGCCCACCGAACGAGGACGCCCCGGTGCCGGCCGGGTCGACCTGGACGCCGAGCATGTCGCCGGATACCTGCGCGTCCTCGACTACCTCCGTTCCGCCCACCCCGATGTCACCGTCGAGGGCTGCGCGGGCGGTGGCGGACGGATCGAGCATGCGACGATCGCGCGCACCGACGTGGTCTGGCCCAGCGACAACACCGCACCGCTGGACCGGCTTTCGACCCAGTACGGCTTCCTGCACGCGCACGCCCCGCACGTCATGAGTTCCTGGGTCACCGACGCGCCCGGCATCTTCGATCCGCGCCCGCGCAGTCTCGCCTTCCGGTTCGTCAACGCCATGTGCGGAGTGCTGGGCATCGGCGCCGACCTGCGCGCGTGGACGCCGGAGCAGCGGGCCGAGGCCGCCAGGTGGATCGGCCGGTACAAGGAGGTGCGGGACGTGATCCACCATGGTGAGGCACGGCTCCTCGGTACGCCGGAGGAGCCGAGCTGCGGGGTGCAGTACGACGCCGGGGACCGGACCGTCGTCGCCGCGCTGAGCACCGGGCGGCTCGACGGGGCCCCGCTCATGCCGGGGCGGGCGGACCGGCTCCGGTTGCGGGGGCTCGAACCGGCGGCGCGCTATCGGGACACGGCGACGGGAACGTCGTACGGCGGAGCGCATCTGTTGCACTACGGGCTGCCGTTCGCCTGGAGTCGCGATCATGACGCCGACCTGGTCGTGCTCGTGCGCGAATGAGCGAGTGAGCCCCTTATGTTTCCAGCAAGCCCTTACTCGTGAAAGACGCGAAGGACCCGAAGGTCGCGAAGGAGTCGAACCTCGATGGAGCAGTCCGTACGACGGATCGGTGCCCGTTTCACCGGGCGCACGGCCGTGGTCACCGGTGCGGCCTCCGGCATCGGAGCCGCCACGGCCGTACGCCTCGCCGAGGAGGGAGCCGCCGTGGTGCTCGCCGACGTAGCCGAGGAGCGGGGCGAGGCGGTGGCGGAGCGGATCGGCAAGGACGGTGGGCGGGCGCGGTTCGTGGCCGCAGATGTCGCGGGCGAGGACGACTGGGCGCGGATCGTTCGCGTCGCCCACACTTTCGGGCCCGTCGACGTGCTTGTCAGCAATGCCTACACCGTCGATGTCACACCCGCCCACGAGATGACCCTGCCGTCCTGGCAGCGGCAGCTCGACGTCAATCTGACCGGCAGCTTCCTCGGGTTCCGGGCGGTGCTGCCCGATCTGGAGGAACGGCGGGGCGCGGTGGTGCTGACCTCGTCCGTGCACGCCCACAAGGGCATCCCCGGGCATCCCGCCTACGCCGCCGCCAAGGGCGCCCTGCTCTCCCTGTGCAGTCAACTAGCCGTCGAATACGGGCCTGTTGTTCGCGTCAACGCCGTCCTGCCGGGACCGATACTGACCGCGGCCTGGGACAGAGTGCCGCCGGAGGAACGGGAACGCAGCATCGCCGAGACGGCCGTACGCCGCTTCGGCACGCCCGAGGAAGTGGCGGCGGCCATCGCGTTCCTCAGCGCCGACGAAGCCTCCTTCATCACCGGGACGAGTCTCGTGGTGGACGGCGGCTGGAGCGTCGTCAAGGCCTCCGCATGACCACGCTCCCCAACCAGCAGAAAGGCTGTACGACATGACGCCCTATGCCCGTCGAGGCGTCCACGGCCAGACCGTGGAACTCCTCGCCCGCCGCATCCTGGGCGGTGAGATCGCCGAAGGGGCCACACTCGATCTGGTCGCGCTGCAGAGCGAGTTGGACGTGAGCCTGACCGCGCTGCGCGAGTCGCTGAAGGTGCTCGCCGCCAAGGGGATGGTCGACGCCCGGCAGCGTCGCGGCACGTTCGTGCGCCCCCGCGCCGAGTGGAACCTGCTCGACGCCGACGTACTGCGCTGGCAGTTCGAGGGCGCCTCCACTTCGGAGTCCGACCAGGCGCTGCTGCACAACCTCGCCGAAGTCCGCTCCATCATCGAGCCCGCCGCCGTACGCCTCGCCGCCCAGCGCCGCACCGACGCGGACCTGGCCGCCCTGGACGGCGCCCTCGACGTCATGGGGGAGCAGGGCAACGGCGCCGCCCACGCCGTCGAGGCCGACCTCGCCTTCCACCGCGCGCTGCTCGCCGCCACCCACAACGAACTCCTCGAACGCATGGAGATGGTGATCGAGTCCGGCCTCGCGCACCGCGACCGCATCGTGCACAGCGCCCCGCACAGCGAGGACCCGGTCCCCGCCCACCGCGCCGTCCTGGACGCCGTACGCGACCAGGACCCGCAGGCCGCCGAGGCCGCGATGCGTGCCCTGCTCGACCAGGCCGGCCGCGACCTGGACCGGCTCGGCGACGCGGAAGAGGGTTCCCCAGCGGACTCCGCTCAGGACTCCGAAGAAACGGAAGGCTCCCGGTCTCAGTGAAGATCACCCGTGTCGAGACCTTTCTGGTCCCGCCCCGCTGGCTGTTCTGCCGTGTCGAGACCGACGAGGGCGTGATCGGCTGGGGCGAGCCGGTCGTCGAAGGACGCGCCGAGGTCGTGCGTGCCGCCGTCGACGTGCTGGCCGAACACCTCGTGGGCCAGGACCCGTTGCGCATCCAGGACCACTGGCAGGTCATGTCCAAGGGCGGCTTCTACCGGGGCGGCCCGATCCTCTCCAGCGCCGTCGCCGGCCTCGACCAGGCGCTGTGGGACATCGCCGGGAAGACCTACGGCGCCCCCGTGCACGCGCTGCTCGGCGGCCCGGTGCGCGACCGCGTCCGGGTCTACGCCTGGGTCGGCGGCGACGAACCCGCCCAGCTCAGCGAGCAGATCGCCGCCCAGGTCGAGGCCGGTTTCACCGCGGTGAAGATGAACGCCGCCGGAGCCACCTCACCGATCCCCACGCCCGCCGAGACCGCCGCGATCGTCGCCCGGGTGGCCGCCGCCCGCGAGGCACTCGGCCCCGACCGTGACGTCGCCGTCGACTTCCACGGCCGCTTCACCGCCGCCGGCGCTCGCCGCGTCCTCGCCGAACTCGCCCCGCTGCACCCGCTGTTCGTCGAGGAACCCGTCCTGCCCGAGCACGGCCGTCAGCTGGCCGGCCTGGTCGAGTCGAGCCCGGTACCGCTCGCCACCGGTGAACGCCTTTACGGACGCGCCGAGTTCCTGCCCGTGCTGGCCGCGGGCATCGCCGTCGCCCAGCCCGACCTGTCCCACGCCGGCGGCATCTCGGAGGTCCACCGCATCGCCTCCCTCGCGGAGGCCTACGGCGCCCAACTCGCCCCGCACTGTCCGCTCGGTCCGATCGCGCTGGCGGCCAGTCTGCAGGTCGCGTTCGCCACCCCCAACTTCCTCATCCAGGAGCAGAGTCGGGGCATCCACTACAACAAGGACGCCGACCTGCTCTCCTACCTCGTCGATCCTGCGCCGTTCCGGTTCGTCGACGGCCACGCCCTGCGCGGTGACGCCCCGGGCCTCGGCATCACGATCGACGAGGCCGCCGTACGCGCCGCCGACCGCACCGGTCACGCCTGGCGCAACCCGGTGTGGCGGCACCCCGACGGCTCCTTCGCGGAGTGGTGACCGTGCCGTTGGACATCGTTATCGACCGTGCCCACGGCGGGCGTTGGACCTCGCTGCGCACAACGGCGGGGCGCGAGTGGCTGTGGCGGCGCGAGGCACCTGAGCGCGACAACGTTTCCCCCGGCGACGCCTTCGTGGACGCGGGCGGACTGGAGGAGTGCATACCGACGGTCCGGGGCGCGCCCGACCACGGTGACGCCTGGTCAAGACCCTGGCGGCGAGAGGGAGTTGCCGACGTCCTCCACTGCGACCGGTTCACCCTGGCGCGTACGGTGCGTGCCACCACCGACGGAGCTGTGGCCGACTACGTCCTGACGGCCGACGCGGGCTTCCGCTTCGTATGGGCCGCCCATGCTCTGCTCGACCTCTCCGACGGTGCGGATCTGCACATCCGCGACGGGGCGCGCACCCGGCTCTTCCCCGAGGCGGCGCCGCTGTTGGAGCCGGCGTGGCCCACCGGCGCCCCATGGGTGGAAGGCGGCTGGCCCACGCCGTGCGGACTGCGCCTGGACCGTTTCGGTCCGGACGACGGGACCGCCGTAGGAGCGGTCGTGGACGCTTCCCACTGCTGCGTCCACGACCAGGACGACCGACTCGCACTCGCCCTCGAAGCCGACGGGCAGCCCTTGTCCATCGCGCTGTGGCGCAACCTCGGCGGCTTTCCCGCCCCGCACCCCTACCGCAGCACCGGCGTCGAACCGATGCTCGGCCGCGTCTTCGACCTCGCCGAGGCGGGCCCTGATGACGCCGCTCGGGTACCCGCCTCGGGCGAGGTGCGATGGCGGCTGACGCTGACCACGAACTGCCGTTGTGCCTGAACCGACCTGTACAGGAAGGGAATTCGTCACATGGATCTGCGAGCGGCCCTGGCCGCACACCGTCTCGTCGCGATCATTCGCGGCACCGACCCGGAAGCCGCCGTACGCACCGTACTGACCCTCGCCGAGGAGGGCGTCGAACTGATCGAGGTGTCCCTGACCGGCACGGACGCCCTGTCCGTCATGGAGCGAGCACGCAAGGAACTCGGCCCCGACCGCCCCCTCGGCGCCGGTACGGTCCTGACCGCCGACGACGCCCGCGCCGCTCACCGGGCCGGCGCGAACTTCGCCGTCACCCCAGCACTCGGAGACGGCATCCGCGAGGCACACCGACTCGAACTGCCGGTGATCGCAGGGGTGTTGACCCCCACCGAGATCCTCGCCGCACGCCCCCTCGGTGTCGCCGCGCTGAAGATCTTCCCGGCGGCGGAGGCCGGCGGTCCCGCCTATCTCAAGGCGTTGCGGGGCCCGTTCCCGGATGAGGCGTTCGTACCGGTGGGCGGCGTGGACGAGTTGGCCGCGAGGGAGTACCTGAACGCCGGAGCGACCGCTGTCGGCGTCGGCTCGCCCCTGATCGGCGACGCGGCCG
This sequence comes from Streptomyces prunicolor, assembly GCF_045162825.1. Classification (NCBI taxonomy): domain Bacteria; kingdom Bacillati; phylum Actinomycetota; class Actinomycetes; order Kitasatosporales; family Streptomycetaceae; genus Streptomyces; species Streptomyces prunicolor. Next base: position 10,520,874 of record NZ_CP108676.1, read on the forward strand.
ACGGCGGCAGCCTGACCGCGCTGCGTGCCCGAACTCGCGCCTTTCTCAACGTCGTTGAGGAAGCCTCGTTCGCGCGGGAGGCATCATGACGAGCGGATGGCAGCCGACGGAAGGTGCGGTCGTCTGTATCGGGGAGACCATGGCGGCCCTTGCCCCCGCTCCGTCCTCGTCGCTGGAGTGTGCCGACGATCTGCGGGTGTCGGTGGCCGGGGCGGAGTCGAACGTGGCCATGTATCTGGCCGACCTGGGGATCCCCGTGTCGTGGCTCTCGGCCGTGGGCGACGACCCGTTGGGACGGCGCGTGCTCGCGGAGGTCGGCGCGGCGGGTGTCGATGTGAGTGGTGTGCGGTGTGATCCGGAGCGGCCCACGGGACTGCTCGTGAAGGAACCGACCGGTGCGCGGACCCGGGTCCACTACTACCGCGGCAACTCGGCGGCCTCGGCGATGGGCCCCGACGTACTCGACGACGACAAGCTCGGATCGGCCTCCATCCTCCATCTCACGGGCGTGACACCGGCGTTGTCCCCGTCCTGCCGGAGCCTGGTGGCCACCGCGCTCACCGTCCCGGCCGCCGACCGGCCGTACGCCATCAGCTTCGACGTCAACCACCGCCCCGCGCTGTGGCCGCCCGGTACGGCCGCCACCGTGCTGCGCGATCTCGCCGACCGGGCCGACATCACCTTCGTCGGCCTCGACGAGGCGCGGGAGTTGTGGGACGCGAACCTCCAACCGGCCGACGTACGGGCGCTGTTGCCGCACCCGCGCCTTCTCGTCGTCAAGGACGGCGGCCATTCCGCCATCGCCTTCAGCGACGAAGGCGTACGGACCGTGCCCGCGCTGGACACGGACGTGGTGGAGCCCGTCGGCGCGGGCGACGCGTTCGCCGCCGGAGTCCTGACCGGGCTGCTGCGCGGTGGGGGCATGGAGCGTGCGCTGCGGCTGGGACACATCACGGCGGCATCGGCCCTGAAGGTGACCGCCGATCACGGTCCCCTGCCGGACAGCGCCCGGATCGAGTGGCTTCTTGAGCTTCCGACGAGCGAGTGGGCGGCCGGGGCCGGGACCAGTTTCTGTGGGTGACCAAGTGCGTCGCGCCCGGTCAGGGATTGAGCGACGCGGTGACCCCGCCCGACCCAGGAGGAACGGGTACGGCGTCGGTGGCGTTGGGAGTGGGTGACACCGAGGGGCGGTTCGCGGGCCTGACCGGTGGCTCCCGGACCTCGTGCATCGCCACGAACAGGACGCCGATCACCGCGGCGGCCACGACGAGCAACGCGACGGCGGTACGGCGGACCGGGTGGAGGGCCGGGAGCCGGAACAGCCGGGCCTGCCCGGTCGGCGGGGCCGGGGGACGCAGCGCGTGCACATCGACGGAGTCGGCCCGGGCGCGCAGGGCGTTGCGCAGCCGCTCTTCGAGGGGGTCCGGCGGGAGGCCGGAACCGAGGTCCTGTTCGATCATCGGGACGCCTCCGGGGTCATACGTGTCGTCATGAGGACGCCTCCAACTCTCGGCGCAGGGCGGCCAGCGCGCGGCTCGCGGTGGATTTGACCGCCCCGCGGGACAGACCCAGGGTGTCGGCGATCTGGGCCTCGCTGAGATGGGACCAGTACCGCAGGACCAGCACTTCACGTTGCCGCCGGGTCAACCGGTGCAGGGCGGCGATCACTTCACCGTGCTCCTCGCGCAACAGCACAGGCTCTTCGGCCGAGGGCGCGTGCCCTTCGCGCTCGGGCACGTGGGCCCGTACCGTACGGCGGCGACGCAGGACCGAGCGTGATGTGTTGACCACGCTGGTGCGCAGATACGCGTCGGGGTTGTCCAGGCCGGTCAGCCGCTCGCCGTGACGGCGGTAGAGCGCGGCGAATACGTCCTGCACCACGTCCTCCGCCGTGGGGAGGTCGTCCACCAGGAGCAGGGCCAGGCGGACGAGGGGCAGGCGGCGGTGGGCGTAGAGCTCGTCGATACCGGGTTCGCCGAGGTCGGCAGGTACGGCCGGTGCGTCGGGCGCCACCGGGAGGTCCTCGCGTGGCCGAGACACCCCGCGCACCAGGTGCCGTAGCGCCTGTCGCAACGCGTCCGACCAAGTGCGAGCAGGGAAGTGTCGGGGTCGGTAGCCGCCCGGCGGTACACCGTAGGCCGGGGTCGTCGCCGCGTTCATGCATCTCCAGGACAGCAAGGTCTTCGTACATCCGCCCGGAATCACCGGACGGGCGGTGGAGTCGCCGGGCAGGTACCCGGCGGCTCCACCTCGGCACGGGCCGCCGAATGGCCCGTAGCCGATCAGCGGCGCTCGGCCGCGTCCGTCTGCTCCGTCACCGCTTGGCGGGAACGGGCTTGGCGTCCCTGGCGGAGTGGTCCGGGGCGGTGTCCTTCCCGTCGGGTGTCGCCTCGACCGGGTCGCCGACGTTCGGGCCCGGGTCCACGCACTCGCCGCCCGGCACCGCGTCGACCGGGTCCTCGCCGAGCGTCGTGTACGACACCTGGTTGTCCTTGACACTGTTGTCCACCCCGTTCGGCACCGCCTCGACCGGCGCCGGGCACAGCTCGGTGTACGTCACCTGGGTGGGCACCGGCTTGGGCTCGGACGCGGAGTTGTCGGCGTGGGCGGTGAACGAGCCGCCGATGGCGAGCGCGGCGGCGGCGCCGGTGACGCCCAGGGCGATCCGCACCCGGCCCGCGCGGAGGCTGCGGCGGACGGTCTGACCTGCAGACATGTGATTCCTCGAATCGTCGATGCTGACGGGACTGGCGGGCCGCCGCCACGGCTGGCTTCCCGTGGCAAGGGCCCTGGCTCGGAGGCGCCTCCACCCGGACAGACGTTCCGAGGGCATCGAGGTTGCAGGTCGGAAGAATCTTTTCTACGGGGCGAATCTTTTCTACGGGACGTGCGTGACGGCCCTTACATGTCCAGGACGAGGTCCGTGCCGGGACGGGCGCAGCAGATCAGGATCTCGCCGTCGGCCGGTGGCTCCAGCGGGTCGGGGGAGTAGGTGATCGTGCCGGACAGCAGGGGCGTGACGCAGGCGTGGCAGACGCCGGTGCGGCAGCTCCAGCGGGTGGGTACGTCGCAGGCGTCGGCGAGTTCGAGCACACTGCGGTTGTTGTCGGCGTCGAACGGGACGGCGATGCCGCTGCGGGCGAAGGTCACCAGCGGGCCGGTTCCGGGCGGGCCCGGGGGCTGGTGAGGTGCGCGGGCGGGGTGGTCGGTGAGGCCGGGGTTGATCGCGCCCAGGGTTCCGAACAGCTCGGTGTGGATGTGCGCCGGGTCGATGCCGGCCTCGGTGAGGGCCTGCCGCATGTCGGTCATGAAGGGGGCGGGGCCACAGACGTACGCGGTCGCGTCGGCCGGGACCGACAGCGCGAGCAGCTTGTCCTTCGTGAGGCGTCCCGGGGTGGCATGGGCGTGCCGAAGCTCCTCGGGTGCGGCCGCGCTGTAGAAGACGTGCTCGTGCGCGTCCGGCAGCGAGGTGAGCAGGTCGTGGGCCTCGGCGGCGAGGGGGTGTTCCCGGGGGCCGCGGGCACCGTGGATCCACCAGACCTCGCGCTTGCTGCCCTGCGCGGCAAGTTCGTGCAGCATGGACAGCACCGGCGTGAGACCGATACCGGCGGAGACGAGGAGGACCGGTCCAACGTCCTCGGCGTACACGAACTCCCCACGGGGCGCGGCGACTTCGAGGACCGTGCCCGGTCGTAGCCGCGTGGTGAGGTAGCCGCTGGCGGTGCCGTGGGGCTCGTGTTTGACGCTGATCCGATAGCTGCCGGCGTCGGGTGCGGCAGACAGCGAATAGCTGCGCACGGGGGCGGGGCCGGTCGTGGCGGGGATGCGCAGGGTCAGGTACTGGCCCGCGCGGGCGGCCGGGAGCGGGGAGTCGTCCGGGGCGGCCAGCCGGATCGAGGTGACCGTCGTGCTCTCCGGGACCACGTCCGTCACGCGCAGCGCGCGGAAACCGTTCCAGGCCGGGCGGGCGGTGGTCGCCGTACCGTCGGCTGCGGCGAGCAGTTCACGGAACGACCCCTGCCAGCCGGGGCTCAGCGCGGGCACGTCCAGCGCGAGGCGCAGCTTGGCGGGGTCGCGGCCGGGGAGGTAGAGCAGCGCGTCGGTGTCGGCCACGCTCAGCTCGCCTGGACCGGTCCAGGTTCGTACGATCCGGTCGCCGGCCTGCACCCGGCCCTCCCGCACGACCCGCATGTAGAACCCGGGACGGTGATGGCTCACCAGCAGGGCGGCCAGCTCGGGTTCGCCGAAGCGCATACCGACGCGGTAGCAGGTGACGCGCGGCTGGGTGACCTCGAACTCGGCCTCGCCGATGCGATACCGGTCGCCGATGCACACCTCGTCGTCGAGCAGACCGTCCACGGTGAGGTTCTCGCCGAACTGGCCGTAGCCGAGGTCGTCCCGGCCGAAGTGCCGCTGCCAGTGCCGGTACGACTGGATCTGGTAGACGAGCACGGCCCGCTGCTCGCCGCCGTGGCCCGCGGTGTCGCCCTGGCCGTCGCCGTCGATGTTGAGCCGACGGACCATCGCGGGGCCCACCACCGGGTACTTCCACACGCCTGTACAGACGTTCTTGCCCTGCCAGGGAACGTCCTTCGGCATACCGACATTCACCGACAGCAGGGTGGGCACGGGGAACTCCTTCCCACGGGGAACTCTTCCCACAGGACGACCGGTACGGCAGGCCGTCCCCTCCCATACTGAGGGCGCGGTCCCCGCTGTGCGAGACCGCGCCCTCAGCCGCGCCGTTCTAGCGCGGTGCCGTGATCCGGAGCCTGATCGTCCGGGCTTCCGGGCGCAACGCGAACTCGGGCCACACGTCCGGACCGCAGGCCCGGGAGCCGAGCCCGTGCTGGGCGGCGTCGACGAACAGCCGGCTCGTCGTCGATTCCGGCAGCTCGTACGGGTGTCCGGCCTTGGCGATCTCCTGCGGGGTGTGCCGGCTGAGCGTGAAGCCGGGACGGCGACCGTGTGTGTCGGGGAGTGCCTCGATGTGCAGCACCTCGGTGTCGCCGCTGGTCAGGGCCAGTCGACGCAGTTCGGAGCGGTGACCGGTCTCCTGGGGGCGCGCGTAATCGACCGAGAGGTCGCCGATGGTCGCGGAGAAACGGCCGGTGCGGGCCGCGCGGACACTGTCCGGGTAGGACTCCAGCGGGCCGAGGCCGAACCACTCGGCGCCGTCGACCGCAGCCGCGCCGTCGGGCAGGTCGAAACGCACCCCGATCCGCGGCCACACCGTCCGCCAGCCCCGCGAGGGCTGGATCTCCACCCGCAGCTCTACTTGGTCGTCGCTCTCGCGCGACCAGACGGACTCCACCAGCACCGACAGGGCAGAGTCGGCTGCCGACACCTTGTCGACCGTGCGCAGCGCGTCCGCGCTCTGCTCCACGGACACCCGGCGGGAGGTCAGCCGGTCGAGCCCGTCACGAAGCCACAGCTCGGCGTTGGACACTCCGGAGACACTCGCGTCACTCTCGTCGACCTCGCCCCACGCGCCCTTGTCGTTGTCGGTCGGCGCGCGGAACAGCTCCAATCTCGGCCCCGCTACGGCCCGTTCGCCCAGCCTGACGAGAGACCCTCCGACGAACTCCGCGACGCCGAGCGCGAGCGTCCCGTCGCCGGGTTGCCAGTCGAACCGGCCACGGCCACCGGGTACCGGACGGCGAACCGACCGGTCCAGCTGGGCAGTTGCGACGACATGACCCGCGGGCGCCCAAGGGGTTGCTGTCGCCAGCACCGCGTCCACCGTCACCCAGGTCTCGGCGTCCGGCGACACCGGGACCGCCGGCAGCGACACCCGGCCCGAGTCGCCCGCCGCGACGAGGGGGACCGCCAACTCCCGTGATTCCACGGGCACTCCGTCATGCTCGACCCGCCAGCGGAAGCGCAGGTCCGACGTGTCGGTCGTATGCCGGAGGTTGGTGATCGCGACCTTGTCGCCGTCGAAGGCGAAGCGCACCGGTGCCACGACGGCCTTGAACTCGTGGAGGCTCGGGGTCGGCACGTCGTTGCTCAACACCATGCCGTCCATGACGAAGTTGCCGTCGTGGACGACCTCGCCGAAGTCGCCGCCGTACGCGTAGTACGGCGTCCCGTCCGCAGCCGTGGCCAGGATGCCGTGGTCGCGCCACTCCCAGACGAACCCGCCGTGCAGGCGCGGATGTTGGTGCACCAGCGCCTCGTACTGGTCGAACGCGCCCGGCCCGTTGCCCATCGCGTGGGCGTACTCGCACAGCAGGAACGGCCTGGTGCGCTGCCTGGCGCCTTGTGCGGGCGTGCAGTTGAGGAGCGGGGCGCGTGAGCCGTCGGTGCCGATCTGCTCGGTCTCCAGCACGGACGCGTACATGCGCGAGTAGACGTCGGTGTACTCGCCGGTGTAGTCGCCCTCGTAGTGCACGGGTCGTTCGGCGTCACGGGCGTGGACCCACGCCGACATGGCGGCGAGGTTGCTGCCGGTGCCCGCCTCGTTGCCGAGGGACCAGATCACGATGCTGGGATGGTTCTTGTCCCGTTCCACCGTGCGCTCGACACGGTCCAGATACGCCTCGCGCCAAGCCGGGTCGTCGCTGGGGTTGCCGACCCAGCCGACCTTGTCGAAGCCGTGCGTCTCCAGATCGCATTCCAGGATCACCCAGAATCCGAGCTCGTCGGCGAGGTCGAGCAGCCGGGGATGCGGCGGGTAGTGGCTGGTGCGGATCGCGTTCACGTTGAACCGCTTCATCAGCGCCAGGTCCGCGCGTGCGTGCTCCTCGTCGAAGACACGGCCGCGCTCGGGGTGGGTCTCGTGCCGGTTCACGCCGTGGAACACGACCCGCCGCCCGTTCACCAGGAACTGGTCCCCGCGGATCTCGACCGTACGGAAACCCACCCGCAGGGTGATGGTCTCCGCGGCAGTCGACACCGTGGCGTCGTACAGGCGTGGCAGCTCGGCCGACCAGGGCTCCACCTCGGCGATGTCGACGGCGGCCACCTCGTCCGGCGTCGCCCAGACCCGCTCGACGCCGAGTTCGGGAATGCGCAGGGTGACCGGGAACGCCGTGGCGTCGGCGACGACCTCGGCCTCGACCCGCCCGCGCCCGTCGTCGAAGCCGGTCCGCAGCCAGACGTCCTCGATGCCCCCGGCGGGACGGGCGGTCAGGGTGACGTCCCGGAAGATGCCCGGCAGCCACCACTGGTCCTGGTCCTCGACATAACTGGCCGCCGACCACTGGTGCACCCGCACGGCGACGACGTTCTCACCAGGGCGTACGGCGGACGTCACGTCGAACTCGTGGGCCAGCCGGCTGCCGCTCGCGCCGCCGATCCCGACCCCGTTGACCCACACGCGGAAGAGGGACTCGACACCGTCGAAGCGCAGGACGACCCGCTCGGCGTCCGACCAGTCGGCGGGGACGTCGAAGGTGCGGCGGTAGTCGCCGGTGGGGTTCTCGTCCGGGACGTACGGCGGGTCGATCGGGAACGGGAACTGGACGTTCGTGTAGATCGGGCGGCCGTACGCTCCGTCGCCCTCCAGCACCCAGTGGGCGGGCACGGGGATGCTGTCCCAGCCGTGGTCGTCGAAGCCGTCGGCCGCGAAGTCCTCCGCCGCCGACGCCGTGGGGGAGAGGCGGAAACGCCAGGACCCGTTCAGGGAAAGGGACTTCGCGTCGGAGTGCAGCCACGAGCGCGCCGGACGCAGGGCGCCGCGCCCGGGGGCGAGGTCGGAAACATGAGGGGAGAACTCGGGAAGCACGAGGTCACAACGCTTTCGTGAGAGCAGAACGGGCGTATTGCATTCGATCACGGCGGCCTACCGGAGCACGAGGCTGTGGATCTCCCATGGGCCGAGGACGAGTTCGAGCGCGTCCTGGACCTGGGTGCGGGAAATCGTCCGGCCCAGCAGATCGACCGTGGCGGCCTCGCTGAACGACCCCGTCACACGGACCGTCGTCGCCGCTCTGTCGCTCATCGCGGTCAGCCGTACCTCGGTACCTGACCCGTGCTGGTCGTCGGTGACACGGCGGAGGGCCGAGACGAGAACGTCCTCGCCGTCGACCCGCAACCCGACGGTGTCGGGCGGTAGTTGACCCCCTACTGGTGCCGTCCCGCGGGTGACCAGTACGTCGTTGCGGAACTCCTCGGCGAGGGCGACCGCGTGCGCGTCACGCCAGCCGGTCGCCGAGGGGACGACGGCGAACCGGTTCTCGATCCGCATTCCGAGGTCCTGCGCACCGGGTACGGGGATCTCGCTCGCCGCCGGTTCGTCGCGCAGGGGGTGGATGTTGACACTGATGGAGCCGATCGCGCGCAGCAGCGTGATCGCGAGTTCGGAGCCGTCGCCGACGAGTTCGTACTCGCTGGAGTGGTCGAGCAGGACGTTGGCGGCACCGGCCGACACGAACGAACCGGCCGGGAACGTCGGCAGCGGATACTCGCCCCAGCCGCCCTCGGCGGTCAACCCGCGCTCGGTGACGGCGAATTGACCGGCCGACGCGGAGGTGGCCACCGGCTCGGGCAGCGGTACGTGGAAACGCAGCCGGTGATCGGCGGACTGGTTGAGGAAGGACGTGGAGACTCGTACGAAGGGCTCGCCCGCCCGCACTTCCACGAGCGTCTCCACCGGCGTCGGCACGCTCCGTTCGTCGCGCACATCACGGTCGGCGGAGAGCGCGACCGGCCACGCGTAGACACGGGTGACCCGCAGCCGTGCCCGCAACGGGCCGTTCTCGACCAGCTCGACGGTGATCTCCGTCGGCTCCGACACGAGGACGTCGTGCGCCGGGGGAGCGTAGTTGTAGCTGTCGCCCCGGTCACCGCCGTCGACGAGGCGGCCGACTCCGTACAGCACGGCGCCGTCCGGTCCGGTCAGATCCAGCGTGCCGTCGGCGGCTACCGCGACCTCGACCAGGCCGTTGGAGAGGGCGCGGTCCGTCGCCGTGGCGGGCGCGTGCGAGGGTACGGCGACGGAGGCGCGGTCGCTCGGCTCGACCCGGAAGGATGCCAGCCCGGAGGCGGGGACGTTCACAGGGACGAGTGCGGTGGCCCGGGCCTCCTCCAGCGTCAACACCCCCCACTCACCCGGATGTTCGGCCGCTGCTGTGGCGACCTCGCGGCGCAGGATCAGCAGGTCGAAAGGCCCGCTGGTCGGCACCTCGGCGAGGTGGAACACGAGGGCGCCGGGGGTGAGTTCGTAGTGGTCGATCTGGCGGCCGAAGAGTTCGCGGCGGTGGATGCGGCGCAGGACGCGTTCGAGTTGCGAGGCGTCCATGCGCTCGTCGCTGAGGACGGTCGGCGCCTCGGAGATCAGTTGGACGGGAGCTGTCGAGCCGTCGGCGGTGGTCGCGATGAGCCCGCTTCCTTCCGGCGGGGCCACGACGTCCACCTCGACCAGTACCGAGCGGTCGAACGGCAGCGGGTTGGCAACCAAATAGCCGTCGCTCGGGACCAGTTCGGCGGGATCGGTGAGCGCCGCGTCCCGTACGGCACGCGCTGTCTGTGCGGCTTCGGCGAGGCGGGCGGCGACCTGGTCGCAGGTCTCGTCGGTGCCGGAGCCGACGACCGAGTCGTGCGCGGTCGACTCGATGATCTTGTGCCAGGCGAGGTTCAGGAACGGCGCGTCGTCGCGCCGGGACCAGAGGGCATTCATGCGCTCGGCGTGGTCGATGGTGCGCTCCGCGACGGCCATCCGCTGCTTGAGCCCGAGCCGCACGGAGAGCACGCCGGGGAGGATGTTGCCGCGCACATGGCTGCGCAGCTCACCGGTGACGGCGGGGGACACCTCGTCGCGGACGTGCTTGCGGAGGTACTCGTCGAGGGTGGCGATGGTGATCGCGCGACCCTCTTCCGCGGCTTGCCTCAGCCAGGACGCCAGTTGGGGGTCGGGTGCGTTGTGGTCGGTGCCGGCCATCGCCAACACCGGGTCCCCGCCCCAGCGTTCGGCCGTCATCTCGGCGTAGTCGCCGAGCGCGCGGCCGATCCGGTCGGGTACGAGCAGGACGTCGAGGCCGTTGTCGTAGCCGTCGAAGAGGAACTCGGTACGGACCTGGGAGCCGTCCGGCGCACGCCAGTTGAAGGCGTGGCCGTCGACCGAGCCGGGCACTCCGCGCCACAGTGCCGCGTGTTCGATACCGGCGCGGGCGAGGATCTGCGGCATCTGCGCGACGTGGCCGAACATGTCCGGCAGATAGCCGATCGGCATGGCGCCACCCAATGCGGCCGCCGCCGCCCAGCCCATCTGGAGGTTGCGCACGATGGTCTCGCCGGAGCAGAGGAACTCGTCGAGCAGGATCAGCCACGGCCCGACCGCGAGCCGGCCCTCGCCGACCAGGGCCGCGACCCGCGCGCGGTTCTCCGGCCGCATCTCCAAGTAGTCCTCGATCGCGGCCATTTGACCGTCGACGGTGAACCGGAAGTCCGGGTCCGTCTCCGCCGTCTCCAGCACGGTGTCGAGAGCGGCGACGAGCCGGTGCCGGAACACCTGGAAGGGCTCGTACCACTCCCGGTCCCAGTGGAAATGGGGCACGAACACGGCGGAGTCGGTCATCGCGAGTGGCACCTTCTGTGCGGGGACGGTCACTTGAGGGAACCGGCGGCGAGTCCGGTGCGCCAGAACCGCTGGAGCAGGACGAACAGGATGATCACGGGCACGATCGACACCAACGAGCCGGTGATGACGGACTCCTGGAGGAGTGGGGCGCGGGCCGTCTGGCCGTTCCACTCGTAGAGGCCGAGGGTGATCGGGAAGAGGGACTCCTTCTGGAGCATCACCATCGGCAGGAAGAAGTTGTTCCAGATGGCGACGAACTGGAACAGGAAGATCGTCACCAGCGAGGGCGTCATCAGCTTGAACGCCACCGAGAAGAACGTGCGGAACTCACCGGCACCGTCAAGACGCGCCGACTCCAACAGCTCCTGCGGGACAGCCGCGTTGGCGAAGATCCGCGCGAGATAGACACCGAACGGGCTGACGATGCTGGGCAGGAACACCGCGAAGTACGTGTTGACGATGCCTGTCGCGGAGAACAGCAGGAACAGCGGGAGGGCGAGCGCGGTGGTCGGGACGAGGACGCCGCCGAGGATGACGGAGAACAGGAACTCCCGGCCCCGGAACCGGAACTTGGCGAGCGCGTAGCCGCACAGTGCGGAGATCAGCGTCCCGACGGCCGCGCCCAGCACCGCGTAGATCACGGTGTTGACGGCCCACCGGCCGAAGATGCCGTCGCTGCGGGTGAACAGGACCCGCAGGTTCTCGAACAGGTTGAAGTGCGAGAACGTCAGGCCGTTGGTGGCGGCGAGGTCGCCCTGCGGCTTGGTGGCGGCGACGATCAGGAAGTAGATCGGCAGCAGGAAGTAGAGCGCCAGGAGGAGCATCAGGGCCATGGCGGCCGTACGGCTGACCTGGCTTTCGCGGTTCACGGAACGGCTGCTCGTGGAGAGGCTGTTGATGGTTCGGTTGCTCACAGGCCGGCCCTCTTCGACGTCAGTCGCATGAACCCGAAGCTCAGGACGAAGGTGATGACGGCGATGACCACGGAGATCGCCGCGGCCTGCTGGTAGTTGTTCCCGGAGGCCACCGCGTAGGCGAGCATGTTCGGCGTGAACGTGCTGGAGATGTTCGAGGAGATCTGCCGCAACACGGCCGGTTCGGCGTAGAGCTGGAGGGTGCCGATGATCGAGAACACCGTGGTGAGGATGATCGACGGGGCGATGATCGGGACCTTGATCTGCCAGGCGATGGCCCAGTTGCTCGCGCCGTCGAGCTTGGCGGCCTCGTACAGCTCCTGCGGGATCGACTGCAGCGCCGAGAACATGATCAGCATGTTGTAGCCGGTCCACAGCCAGGTGGAGATGTTCGCCGCCGACCACAGCACGGCACCTGGGCCGAGGAAGTCGGGGTGGAGCCCGATGCCGTTCAACAGGTCGACGACGGGGCTGAGTTGGGGCGAGTAGAGGTACGACCACATGATCGCGGCGATCACACCGGGTACGGCGTACGGCATGAACGCGGTGATGCGGAAGACCGACTTGAGCCGCAGCAGGGGAGTGTCGAGGAGCAGCGCGATGACCAGCGCGACGAACAGCATGACCGGCACCTGCACGATGCCGAACAGGCCGATGCGGCCGATGCTGGACCAGAACTCGCTGTTCTGGAAGACCTTCTCGTACTGGTCGAAGCCGCCGAACGTCGTGTACGAGGTGCCGTACTGGCCGCCGGTGCGGCGGACGACGCGGACGCTCTGCCACAGCGCGTAGCCGACCGGCACCAGGTAGAACAGCACGAACGGGAGGAAGAACGGGATCACGAACGCGAAGATGGTGCCCGCCCGGGGGCCGCCGCCGTTGAGTCGGCGACGGCCCCCGGGTGACTGCACCACGCGCGTCGGGCGAGTGGCGATGTCGGTCATTGCGCGGTCACTTGCCCGCCGCGGCCGGGATCGCCTGGTCCTTCATGGACTTCAGCGCGGCTGCCTGCGCCGTCGTCAGCGCGTCGTAGAGCGTGCCGTCGCCGGCCGCCGCCTTGGCCATCGCGTCCTGGAGCGCGAGGTTCACCGTCTTCTGGGTGGGTCCCCACGCGAAGCTGGTGTTGATCTTCTTGGACGAGTCGGCGAAGACGTCGAAGATCTTCTCGTTGTTGTAGTACGGAACTCCCTTGGACAGCGCGGGCAGTTGGAGCCCCGCGTTGGCCGCCGGGTAGAGGCCGCCCAGCTGGTTCTCCAGGGCGAGGGCCTCGGGGTCGGTGTTGAGCCAGGTGTTGAACTTGACCGACTCGTAGAGGTGCTTGCTGCCCTTCATGAACGCGACGGTCGAGCCGCCCCAGTCACCGGACGCGCTGTTCGAACCCCACGTCGGCATCGGGACGATCGTCCACTTCCCGGACTGCTTGGGGAGGTTGTCGCGGAACATGCTGTAGCCCCAGGCGGCGCCGACGTAACTGGCGATCTGGTCCTTCTGGTACGCGGCGTACATCTGCGTCGAACCGTTGGCGAGGTCGGTGCGCACGAGCTTGCCGGAGATCAGCTTCTGCCAGTAGTCGGCGACCTGCTTGCTCTGCGCCGACGCGACCGTGACCTGCCACTTGTCGCCGGAGTAGCTGTACATCTGGGAGTCGTTCTGCCAGAGGAGCCCGTTGAACCACTCGGCGTTGTTCGGGTCGAAGAACGTGATGTCGAGCTGGGAGTCCGCCTTGTGCAGCTTGGCCGCGGCGGCCGCGTACTCGTCCCAGGTCGTGGGGATCGCGATGTCGTACTTCTTGAAGATGTCGCTGCGCACATAGAGAGCCATCGGGCCGGTGTCCTGCGGCAGGGCGAACACGCCGGTGTTGCCGAAGCTGGTCTGCGACCAGGTCCACGGCACGAACTTCGACTTGGCGGCGGTGGCGGCCGAGCAGGCGGAGGCGTCCACGAAGGCGTTCTGCGTACGGAGGTTGGGCAGTTCGTCATAGCCGACCTGCGAGAGGTCGGGGGCCTTCCCGGCCTTGAGGGCGTTGCTGAGGGTGCCGTACTGGTCGTTGGAGATGTTCTTCGTCTCGACCTGAATGTTCGGGTTCTTCTTGTTCCACAGGGCCACGACCTTGTCCATGCCCGGAACGGTGTTCCAGTACTGGAGGGTGACCTTGCCCTTCGCCGGTGCGCAGGAGGCCGCGGATGTCTTCGTCGACGGCGAGGACGACGAGCATCCGGCGAGTACGGCGACACTGGCGGCCACGGCTACGGCGCCGAGGCGGATGCGCGATCTTGTGCTGCTCATGGTTTCCGTTCCAGACAACGACTAGCGGCGGTGCTAGGCGGCTCGATGCTGATCCCGAGGGCGGGATGCCTTCTGGGTGGAAGGGACGTGGGCACACCATTTTCCCGAGGTCTAAGAGCGTCCCGTGAGCGCTCCCGTGAGCGCTCACGGGAATGCTTGCAGATAGACCTCGACATGCATTTTGGAATGTTCGGAAGTCTGCGCTTCGGCCCGGGCGAGTGTCAAGACATTCGGACCGGATGCGCACGGGTGGCGGTCAGGCGGAGCCGCTCAGCCGCAGTTCACCCCGTACGACCAAGTCGTCGGCCGCAAGCGCTTCCCCTCCGGAGAGCAGCCGCGCGACCTGCTCGATGGCGAGTGCGCCGAGCCGGCGGGTGTCGAGGGCGACGCTGGTGAGCGGGGGCTCGACGAGTGCCCCGAGCTGCAGACCGTCGAAGCCGATGACCGCCAGCTCCTGCGGGATGCTCCGGCCGAGGCGGCGGGCCTCGCGCAGGGCGCCGATCGCGATGATGTCGTTGAACGTGAAGACCGCGGTGACGTCGGGATGGTCGGTGAGCAGTTCCCTGAGCGCCGATCCGCCGCCGTCGGCCGTCTGGTCCGCGGGGACCATCAGACCGGCCTCGATCCCGTGGGCCGTGGCGGCCGTGGTGAACCACTCGTGCCGGATGCTCGGTTCGGCCCGGGTGTGGTGGTCGAGCATGCCGATCCGGGTGTGCCCTTGCGCGACCAGGTGGGCGACCGCGGCATGGACCCCGGCCGCGCCGTCGATCTGGATCGCGCTGAACCGCGTGCGCTGTTCCCGGCCGATGAGCACCACCGGCATGCCGCGCGTGAACTTCTCCAGTTCGCTCTCGGGACAGCTGAAGTAGCCGATGACCGCGTCCACTTGGGAACTGATCACCTGGAGCGTGCCGAGCTCCTCCTCCGCCCGGTCCCCGGTGTCGTACACGACGACCTGCCAGCCCCGGGTCCTGGCCGCCTCCAGCGCGGCGGCGGCGACCTCGGTGAAGAACGGGTTGAGCAGATCGGGGATCACCAGCCCGATGGTCATCGTGTCCTGCCGGACCAGACCCCGGGCGAACCGGCTCGGGCGGTAGCCGAGCGCGCGAGCGGCGTCGAGCACCCGCTGTTTGGTGACGCTGTCGATCTCGTCCTTGTCGTTCAGCGCCCGTGACACCGTCTGCCGGGACACCCCGGCGGACTTGGCGACGTCATTGATCGTGATTTTCCGGGGTTCCGTCCCCGTTGCCGACGGCACCACCATCGCCCACCTCCCGCTTCTCGCGAACGCCGGTGCGCGCGCAGAGCCCGAGTATGCATGTACGAGGGCGGCCGTACGAAGCGACGACCGGAAGCCGGGAAGGCGCCGGCGAGGATGCCGGGCTACTGGGACGGCACCGTGACCGGGGTCCGGGGGAGCGCCGGAACGCCGGTGGGATCGTCGAGGAGGGCGTCGCGGCAGGTCTGGAACGCGCCGCGCAGTGTCGCCTCGCCGCCGAGGACGCCGAAGGTGATGGCGGGTTGCATGTCGGGTGCCAGGGCGCGGCGTCCGGCGAGGCGTGCGTCCAGGCCGGGCCGGAGCCAGGAGGCCCAGGTGGCGAGGTATCCGCCGAGGATGATCTCGCCGGCGTCGGTGACACCGGACACGCCGAGGACGGCGGCGCCCAGCGCGTGCCCGGCCGCGTCGAGCGCGGCGACCGCGGCCGGATCGCCCGCGCGCAGCCGGCGGTCCAGCTCGGCCAGCGCCGCCTCGCCACCCTCCTCCTCGGCCACGGCGTCCAACCCGGCCGCGTGGATGAGGGGTTCGGGACCTATGTACATTGCCAGGCAACCCCGTGTGCCACAACGGCAGTCGGGACCGTCGAGGGCGATCGGCAGATGTCCGATCTCGCCCGCCATGCCGTGACTCCCGCTGTGCACACGGCCGTTGACGAGCAGCCCGCCGCCGACTCCGGTGTCGGCCTTGATGTAGGCGACGGTGTCGGGATGCTCCACGCCCTGGGCCGCGAGGGCGTGGTACTCGGCCAGCGCTGCCATGTTCGCGTCGTTCACCACGTCAACTGGGCAGTCGAGCAAGGGCAGTTCGGCGGCGACCAGGGCGCGCAGGTCGGTGTTGTGCCAGCCGAAGTCGATGGCTGCGGCGACGAGATGGGCAGGCCCGACGACCGGTCCGGCCATGGCGACGGTGAGTTGGGCGAGGTGGGCGTGTGGTGTCGCGTCCCGTACCGCGGCCTCGGCCGACCGCACCACGCAGGCGATGACCGCGGCCAGGGCGAGCGGATCGCCGTACGGCGCGTGGTGGGGTGCCGACTCGCGGTGCAGGACGTGACCCTGGAAGTCCGCCGCCATCACGTGCACGGACTCAAGACTCACCTGCGCGGCGAGTACGACCACGCGCTCGGGGACCAGGCGCAGCAGACGCCTGGGGCGGCCCCGCCCGGCGGACGGCACGGAACCCGCCTCGGCGACCAGACCGCGGTCGATGAGCTCCGCCACCAGCGCGGTGACGGTGGCGTGCACCAGTCCGGTGCCGACCGCGACCTCGGTACGGGCGCACGGCCCGTGGGCGTCGAGGTACCGCAGCACGAGGCCCAGATTGCGGCGTCGTACGTCGGCGGAGTCGGCGGGGGCGTTCACGTCAACGATTGTGCCCCCGCCTGACGGGATCCGGACATGGTGGCGAAGATATTTTTTTTCGACTCTTGAAATAAATAAATCGGCGTGGCCATACTCCCGGCACCGGCAACGGTGCCGGTCCGTCCCCGTGGAGGCGTCCTTGTCCGCTTCGACCTCTTCCGCCCCCGCCACTTCCCGTACGGACGACACCCTGGGCAGCTCCCAGGTGAACGTCCTGATGTGGTCGATGGGTGCGGGATTCGCCGCTCTCTACACCGCTTACGCCGGTCTCGTCGTGGTTCTGCTCCCCGCTCAGATCCAGAACCTCGACGCCGCCGCGAAGGAATCGAACCTCGCTCTGGTGACGATGACCTCGTCGATCGTCACGCTCTTCGCCCAGCCGATCATCGGCGCCATCTCCGACCGCACCCGAGGCCGCCTCGGCCGCCGCACCCCCTGGATGCTGTTCGGCGCCATCGGCTCGACCCTCTCCCTGC
This sequence comes from Streptomyces prunicolor, assembly GCF_045162825.1. Taxonomy (NCBI): domain Bacteria; kingdom Bacillati; phylum Actinomycetota; class Actinomycetes; order Kitasatosporales; family Streptomycetaceae; genus Streptomyces; species Streptomyces prunicolor. The sequence goes on from NZ_CP108676.1 coordinate 10,537,709, forward strand.
TGGCCATCTCGCACGCCACCACCCTGCTCTGGCTCACGCTGATGTGGGTCGCCGTCCAGGTCCTGTTGAACGTCATCCAGGCCCCGCTCACCGCCGTCATGGCCGACCGCGTCGCCCCGCGCCGGTTCGGCATCGTCTCCGCCTTCGTCGGTCTCGGCTCCAACCTCGGCGCCACACTCGGCGTGATCCTCGCCGCCCGCTACGCCGGTCAACTCGGCCTGGGCTACGGCGTGATAGCCGCGATCGTCCTGGTCGTCGTGCTCGCCTTCGTCCTGCTCAACCGCGACCGGACCCGCCCCGAGCCGCCGGAGCCGTTCTCCTGGCGGGAGTTCCTCACCGGCTTCTGGGTCTCGCCTCGCCAACACCCCGATTTCGCCTGGGCGTTCGTGGCCCGCATGACCTTCATCCTCGGCTACTGGGGAGTCGCCACCTATCAGCGCTACGCCCTCCAGGACTACGTCGGCCTGGACGGCGGCGCGGTGGACAGCGCCCAGCAACTGATGTCCGTGCTCGCCTTCGTAGGCACCCTCGCCGGCGCCATCCCGGCGGCGAAGATCTCCGACCGCACCGGCCGCCGCAAGATCTTCGTGATCGGCGCGTCGGTCCTGCTCGCCCTGTCCATGGCCATCCCGCTGGTCAGCCCCACACTGCCCGCGATGTACGCGTACGCGCTGGTCAGCGGCATGGGATTCGGTACGTACATGTCGTTGGACATGGCCTTGATGACCGAGGTCCTGCCCAAGGGTGCGGCGGCGGGGAAGGACCTGGGCATTCTCAACATCGCTACCAACATCCCGCAGGCCCTGGGCCCGATCATCGCCTCCGTGCTCATCACCTCGTTCGCCGCGGGCTCCGACAAACTGCCGGGCTACCGTGTCCTGTTCGCCTTCGCCGCCGCCGTCGTACTGATCAGCGCGCTCGCCATCCGGCCGATCAAGGGCGTCAAGTAGCAGGTCGGGTATCGATCACCATCTCCCGAACCCCCCACCTCCACAAGGAAGTTGATCCGTGCCCCAGTCCGTACTCGCTGTCACGTCCCAGGGTCCTGTCCTCGGGACGTGGCAGCACGCCACCGCCCGCTTCCTCGGCATCCCCTACGCCGAGGCCCCCGTCGGCGACCTCCGCTTCGCCGCCCCCGTCCCGACCAAGCCGTGGACCGAACCCCTCGACGCCACCGAGTACGGGCCCACCGCGCAACGCCGCCCCTTCATCCTCGACGGCCCCACCACCATCCCCGAACCGTCGATACCGGGCGACGGGGTACTGAACCTCAACGTCTTCACCCCGGACCCGACCCCGGGCGCCGACCTGCCGGTCCTCGTCTGGATCCACGGCGGCGGCTATGTCGCCGGATCCGCCGCCAGCCCCTGGTACGACGGCTCCGCCTTCGCCCGCGACGGCATCGTCCTCGTGTCCATCGGCTACCGGCTCGGTATCGAGGGCTTCCTCCACCTCGACGACGCCCCCGACAACCGCGCCGTGCTCGACTGGATCGCCGCACTGGCCTGGGTACGCGACAACATCGACGCGTTCGGCGGCGACCCCGGAAAGGTCACCATCGCCGGCCAGTCGGCGGGGGGCGGTGCCGTACAGACCCTGATGGCCACTCCGTCCGCGCATGGCCTCTTCCGCGCCGTGATCTCCCAGTCCGGCGCCGTCAAGTCCCCCCAGCATCGCAGCGACGCCCTCGCCGACTCGGCCCGCCTTACCGAACGCACCGGCGTCCCCGCCCTCGCCTCCGCCCTCCGCGACCTCACCGCCGACGAACTGCTCGCCCTCCAGGACGCTTTGGCCACACCCGAGGCAGGCCTGACTCTGGCGCCTTTCGCGGACGGGGAGTTGATCCCGGTCACCGTGCCCGACGCCTTCGCGGAGGGCAGCGCCGCCGCTGTCCCGCTCCTGCTCGGCTTCACCCAGCGCGAGTTCTTCCCTCCGGCCGGGAGCACGCCAACACCCGTACCGACCGAAGCCGTTGACGCCATGCTGATCGGTCACGGCCTGGGCCCCGACGCCGTGACCCTGTACACAGCCCTCCAGGACCGGGCGGACCCGTCACTCCGCATGGGCCAGGCCCTGACCGACGCCATCTTCCGCGGCCCGTCCCTCGCGCTCGCCGAGAACCACGCCCACCACGAACTCCCCACCTGGCTCTACCACTTCACCTGGGGCAGCGCCGCCCACTGCGTGGAGATCCCCTTCGCCTTCGACCTCCTGGACGCCGAACGCGTCACGGCGGCGACGGGCCCGAACCCGCCTCAGTCCCTCGCGGACGCGATGCACGGCGCGTGGGTCGCCTTCATCCGCGACCTGGACCCGGGCCCGAACTGGCCCCGCTACACCAACAAGCGCCGTACGACGATGACTTGGGACACCGTCCCGGAGGCCCTGGACGACCCGCTGAGCGCTGAACGCCGTATCTGGACCATGTCACCGGACACGCCATGAACCGGCTGGACGTCCTCCACCGCCACGGCGAGCCTATGCTGCGCTGAGATGAGGCGACGGGAGGCGTGTATGCACAGGCCCGGCATTCAAGTGCTGGTCAGGACGGCGGTGACGGTGTCCTCGATGATCGCCGCGGCGGCATGCTGTGGTCATCAGGACCCGGCGACGACAGCCCCTTCTGTGAGCGCCTCCCCGGATTCCTCCGTGTACACCGCCGAGTTGGAGAAGAGCGACCTCTCCTGGAGCGGCAGCCCCAGCCCGTACAACGCCGTGGTGAAACTCGACGACGGTCGCCGCGTAGCCATGCACTACCTGCGTGGCAAGGGGCTCGTCGAGCAGCACTACAGCCCCCGGGCGAAGGCCTGGACCGAACCCAAGGTCATCTACCGGACCAGGACCGACGCATGCCAGGGCATCGAACTGCGCACCAAGAACGGAACCGTCGCGGCGATCGCCGACTTCGGGTCCTACTGCTACGACGGTGAACCGCCGACCGAGTCCATCGCGGCCGTGGGGGTCAACAGCCTCACCGAGTGGAGCATCAACGTCACGAAGAACTTCGACGGTTGGGAGCGGGCGTCCGTCTCCGCCGACGGGCAGCAGGTCGTTTTCGGGAAGGGCACTACGCTCCGCTGGAGCAGGGCCGACGGGTTCGAACGCAAGTAACCGGCCTTCAAGCCGGAGGAGCCGACTCCGGTAAGCATCATCAACCCCGTAAGCACGACGACACCACACCTGTCCCCAACTACGCCTCCAGAGAAAGGGCTTGCCGCCGTCACTCGGTGGCTGGCACGATCGCTGCCTTCCTCACCCCGAGCAACGGGTGGCGGTCATCTAGGAGGTCCGGTGTCCAAGCGGTGGCTGTTCCTGTCGGCGGCCGCGGTGCTCATCGTCGTCTCCCTGGCCCTGGTGCTCCTGCCCGGCCACAAGGACGACGAGACCGTGAAGGCCGAAGCGGGACGCGCCGTGACCGAGCCCTCCGCGACCAGCTCCAGTCCGGCCAACTTGCCGTCCCCGAGCGGCACTTCGACCGCCTCCGCACGGGCGACCGCCGCATCGAAGAAGCCGTCGGCGACGCCGTCCGCCCATGCGACCACCAAGCCGGCCGCTACGTCTGCCACGAAGACCGGCCAACAGGCCTCCGGCAGCGCCTCGTTGGCCGGACGCATCCGCCCCGGCGTCACCTACCGAGGGGTCGCCACCTTCTACGACGCGGACGGCGGCGGCGCCTGCATGTACGACCCGAGCGGCGACGTCATGACCGGCGCGATGAACTCCACGGACTACGAGTCGTCGAAGGCATGCGGGGCGTACGTGCTCGTCCACGCGGCCAACGGCGCGACCATCACGGTCCGCATCACCAACGAATGCCCGGGGGACTGCGCCCCCGGCCAGATCGACCTCAGCGCCCAGGCCTTCGCCAAACTCGCCGCCCCTTCGGCCGGCCGGATCCCGATCACCTGGAACCTGGCGAGCCCCAGCACCTCCGACACGATCTCGATCCGCTACAAGACCGGTTCCACCCGCTACTGGTGCGGCATCCAGGCGATCGGCCACCGAAATCCCCTGGCCCGCCTCGAAGTTCGCGCGGGCAGCGGCTGGCATCAGTTGGAGCGCACCGACTACAACTACTTCCTCTCCGAGGACGGCAGCGGCTGCGGCGGCGCGCTCAGGCTCACCGACATCTACGGCCAACAACTCACCGTCCCCGCACTCGCGGTACGAGCGAACGTCACGCAGCCCACGCAGGTCCAGTTCGCCAAGCACTGACCCGCCTCAACCGGTGGGCGCGCGCAAGCTGTCACCGGCCAACGTCCGGCGCAACTTCGTCTCGTCCGAACTCCCGGGCGCCGCAGTCAGGATGACGATCTTCAGGTCCGAATCGCCGTCCGTCAGGACGTCACAGTCCACATCCACCGGTCCGACCTCGGGATGCTCGACCGTCTTGCGGTCCTCGCGATGCGCGGCGACCGTGCCGCTCGCCCACAGCCGGGCGAACGTCGCGTTGCCCGCGGTGAGTTGACGGACCAGCTCCGTCAAGCGCACGTCGTGCGGGAAGCGACCGGTGGCGCGGCGCAGATCGGACACGATCGCGAGATCCGAGGCCTCGCCGTTCCGCACCAGCACCGGCCATGAGGCGATACGGACGTCACGTACGCCGTCGCCGGAACCGACCGGGAACCGCTCGCGGGCGAAGTTCCGCTGCTCGGGCGGCTTGGCCGACGGGTCACCCAGCAGCGCCGCCCACCCGGGGTTCCACCAGATCAGCTGCCAGTCGGCGGCGAACACGGCGACGGCGACGTCCCCGAGCCGGTTCAGCACACGATGCACCCCTGACGGCAGGTGATCCGGGATCGGCTCGTCGTTCGGCGGGACCAGCCCGGCCATGCGGTAGAGGTGCTCCCGTTCCACGGCGGTCAGCTGGAGCGCTCGCGCGAGCGAGGCGACGACCTGGGCCGAGGGCGCCGTGGACCGCCCCTGTTCCAGGCGCACCACGTAGTCCACCGACACCCCGGCCCGCTCGGCGAGTTCCTCACGGCGCAGCCCGGCCGCACGCCGGGACCGACCGGACGGCAGCCCCACGTCCGCCGGGGACAACCGCTCCCGCCAGGCACGGATCGTCGCACCCAGCCCCATTCCGGTCCCTTCATGCGTCGCCATGCCTTCCATCTTCCACCCCCAACCCCCAACCTCCGGTCCTGGTACTGCCGTTCCTACGGTCGAAGCGTCCCTGGCAGTGCTCCCACGCGGTGGGGACGATGGCCGCATGACCACCACATTCATCACCGGAGCCAACAAGGGCCTCGGCCACGAGACCGCCCGCCGCCTCCTAGCCCTCGGCCACACCGTGATCGTCGGAGCCCGCGACGAGGAACGGGGCAAGGAGGCCGCCGCCGCACTCGGTGCGCGGTTCGTCCGTATCGACGTCACCGACGACGCCTCCGTCACCGCCGCCGCGGCCGATGTCGCCGCGCACGAAGGCGTCCTCGACGTCCTGATCAACAACGCCGGTGTGCACGGCCCGCACGGCGACCCCGCGGACCTGACCGGCGCCGACGCGCTCGGCGTGTTCGACGTCAACGTCTTCGGCGTGGTCCGCACGATCACCGCGTTCCTCCCCTTGCTGCGCCGCTCACCGGACCCGGTGATCATCAACGTCAGCAGCGGCATGGGTTCGCTCGCCATCACCCACGACCCCTCGCGGATCGAATCGTCCGTCGTCGCGCCGCTCTACACCGCGTCCAAGGCCGCCCTCACCATGCTGACCACCCAATACGCCAAGGCACTCAAGGAGGTTCGCGTCAACGCCGCCGACCCCGGTTACACGGCGACCGACCTCAACGGCCACAGCGGCCCCCAGACGGTCACCGAGGGAACCGACGCGATCGTGCGCCTAGCGACGGAAGAACCTGGTGCGGGCTCGGGCCGTTTCATCGACCGCGACGGCCCGCTCGCCCTGTCCTGAACCTCACTCACGCAACACGGCCGACACAGCTTGGTTTCCCTAGGTGCTACCGGCGGTAACAACTGTGGTGTCGCGGCACGTTCCACGTGTCGGACACATCTCCCGCACCTCCCGTACCTGACCCGGAAGGCACCCCATGGAGAACTCGGCCCCCACAACGATCAGCCGACGAAGAGCCCTGACCGTGGCCGGCGGTGTCGCCGCAGGTGCCGCCCTCGCGGCGCACGCGGTACCGGCGTTCGCGGCCGACGCCTCGTCAGCCGACGCCATCGTCGTCGGACACGGCCTCGCCGGTCTCGTCGCGACCGCCGAACTGGTCGCCGCAGGAAAGAAAGTGCTGCTCCTGGACCAGGAACCCGAGTCCAACCTGGGCGGCCAGGCCTTCTGGTCCTTCGGCGGACTGTTCCTGGTCGACTCCGACGAGCAGCGGCTCATGGGCATCAAGGACACCCAAGAGCTGGCGTGGCAGGACTGGTTGGGCACGGCCGGCTTCGACCGCGGCGTCGACGACCCGATCGGCCAGGACTACTGGGCCCGCAAGTGGGCCGAGGCGTATGTGGACTTCGCTGCCAACGAGAAGCGGTCCTGGCTCTACGGCCTCGGCATCCGCTGGTTCCCGATCGTCGGCTGGGCCGAGCGCGGCGGCGGCCTCGCCGACGGACACGGCAACTCGGTGCCCCGCTTCCACGTCACCTGGGGCACCGGTCCGGCCGTCGTCGAGCCATTCGAGAAGCAGGTGCGGGCCGGGGTCGCCAGCGGCAAGGTGACTTTCAAGTTCCGGCACCGCGTCGACGAGATCGTCCGCACCAACGGCACCGTGACCGGCGTGCGCGGCGCCATCCTCGAACCCAGCACCGCCCAGCGCGGCAAGGCCACCTCCCGCACGGTGGTGGGCGACTTCGAGCTCAACGCCCCTGTGGTGATCGTGACTTCGGGCGGCATAGGCGCCAACCACGATCTCGTACGCCAGAACTGGCCGGCTCGGCTCGGCACCCCGCCCAAGACGATGATCACCGGTGTGCCCGCCTATGTGGACGGCCGGATGCTGGGGATCACCGCGTCGGCGGGCGGCCGTATCGTCAACCCCGACCGGATGTGGCACTACACCGAGGGCCTCAGGAACTACGACCCGATCTGGCCCAACCACGGCATCCGCATCCTCCCGGGACCGTCGTCGATGTGGTTCGACGCCACCGGCAAGCGGTTCTCCGCCCCTGACATGCCGGGCTACGACACCCTCCACACCCTGGGCTCGATCACCGCGAGCGGCTACGACTACTCGTGGTTCGTCACCACGAGCAAGATCATCGCGAAGGAGTTCGCGCTCTCCGGCTCGGAGCAGAACCCGGACCTCACCAACAAGGACATCCTGATGCTGCTCTCGCGCATCTGGCAGACGCCGGAGCCGATCGAGAAGTTCAGGAAGAACGGCGTCGACTTCATCACCGCCACCACCCTCTCCGAACTGGTCCTCGGAATGAACAAGCTCACCGGCGACGGCCTGATCAAACTCGCCGACCTGCAACGGCAGATCGAGGCCAGGGACCGGGAGATCGACAACGCGTACTCGAAGGACGCCCAGGTGATGGGCATCCGCAACGCCCTTTCCTATCCAGGGGATTCACTCAGCCGTACGGCCGCGATCCACAAGATCCTCGACCCGAGCGCCGGGCCGCTGATCGCCGTCCGCCTCAACATCCTCACCCGCAAGACCCTCGGCGGCCTCCAGACCGACCTCTCGGGCCGCGTCCTGGATGCCACCGGTAAACCAGTTCCCGGTCTGTACGCGGCCGGTGAGGTCTCCGGCTTCGGTGGCGGGGGAGTGCACGGCTACCGCTCGATGGAGGGCACCTTCCTCGGTGGCTGCCTGTTCTCCGGCCGCCAGGCGGGCCGCGCGGCGGCTGCCGCGCTCTGACCGGCCACGGCAGCTGTCCGCCCCTCGGTAACTCGGCTCGCTCCGGCCCGAGTTGCCGAGGGGGTGCGACTATCCCAGGACGAGGGGCAACTTGGCGTCCAGGGAGCCCAGTTGAGACTGCTCCTCGCCGGTCGGGGCGCGCCGCCCGGTGCCGACGAGGAGCGCATTCGTATCGGAGAACGACGACGGGAAGGCTGCCCCGGCGATTCTCTCCAGCAACTCCCTTGCACCGGCGAGCACTTCAGTCGACGGCCCCGCCGCGTCCGGGAGGTGCGCGACCAGGTCGAGGTGGTGCAGGGTGGACTCCAGGACGTACGCGGAGAGGTAGTCGCCCGCGGTGAGCACCTCGCCCTGCGTGCTCACCCGCAGGGCGGGATCGGCGAGCCGGGCGGCGCGGCCCGCGGCCGAACCGACGTCGTCCAGATGGAACTTGAGCAGCCAGGGTTCCTCGTACGCGGCGGCCAGCCGGACGATCAACGCGTCGAGCGGATCGTCGCCGGTGGGCGGTGTCTGTGAGACGGCCCAGTAGGTCACCGCGTCACGGGTCGGTTCCGTGTCGGCGGGCGTCACGAGGGTGATCAGCACGTCCTGGGCGTCGATGACCAGATGACAGACCAGGTCCCGCACCAGCCACCCGGCACAGCCCGACGGCCGCGCGAAGCCTTCGTCCGAGAGGTCTGCCACCGCCGCGAGCAGGGCCGTCCACGAGCGTGAGAAGAGATCCACGTCGGCAAGCTAGTGCGACGCCAACGCGGGCTGCAAGCACCGGTGTTCTCAAGTGGACCGTGTCACGGGATCCTGCGGTGGATGTCCGCCAGCAGGTTCCGCATGGCCATGCGGAAGAGCTCGGCCTGATGCTCACCGAGGAAGGACGTGTGCCCGAACACCTCAAGCGCGACAAGGCCGTGCAGGTGTCCCCACGCGCTCATCAGCAGAGCGGTCGCGGGGGAGGGCAGGTACCCCTGGCCGTAGTGCGGCAGTTGCTCCAAGTAGGCCTGGAGCGACGGCGAGAGCACGGGGACCTCGGCCGCGGCCAGTTGTTCCGCGCTGTACCCCTCGAACAGCTCGCGCTCGAAGATCTCGCTCATCCGGCGCGAGGCCTGCGTGGTCGGGCCGTCGGTGGGGGCCACGTAGTCCCGCAGGGGTGTGCCGTAGAGGAGTTGGAAGCGCTCGGGATGGGCGATGGCCCAGTGGCGATAGCCCTCGGTCGCGATCACCAGGCGGGGCAGGTCCGGGTCGTCCGGCGGGGTGTCGACGGCGGCCTGCACGGCATCGGCCAGGTCGTCGTACGCCTTGGTGACGAGCGCGGTGACCAGGGCGTCCCGGCTCGGGAAGTAGTGGTAGAGCGCCTGCACGGTCATGCCGAGGCTGCGGGCCACCGCCCTCAACGACAGGGCGGCGGGCCCGTGTTCGGTGAGATGGCGCTCGGCCGCGTCCACGATCTCCTGCGTGGCGGCGGCCCGGCGCCGCTGGCGCAGTGAGGGCGGGGCGGTCGTGTCTTCGTCGACGGGCATGCACCGACCGTACGACGGCAACTCCCGCCGCGCGTCGCGAAGTTCCAAGATGTGAGGAAAATCTAACACTGCCAAATCTTCTTGCTCCTCACTAACGTCGTGCGCGGCGACGAAGAGTGCCCAGTTGTTCAACTCCGGCTGGTTCGCGCCTTTTTCGCCATATGGGCATCGAACGTATGGACATCAAACGTTCGGATATCTAAGGAGAACAGGCGTGTTTGAACGCATAGCCGAACTGGCGATCCGCCGCTCCCGGCTGGTACTCGTCGTCGCCGTCGTGGCTGTGGCCCTGATGGGCGTCCTGGGCGCCGGCGCGTTCGCCAAGTTGTTGGGAGGCGGCTACGACGACCCGGCCTCCCAGTCCTCCCGGGCCGCGAAGGTCATCGACGAGAAGTTCGGCGGGGAGACGAATCTGGTCCTGCTGGTCCGCGCCGACGAGGGCCGCGTCGACACCCCGGGCGCGCGGCGCAGCGGCCGGGACCTGGTGGCCCATCTCAAGGAGGAACAGCACCTCGAGAACGTCATCTCGTACTGGGACACGGGCAGTTCGGACCTCCGCTCCAAGGATGGTCGCGACGCCATGGTGCTCGCCCATGTGAAGGGCGACGACACCGAGCGGGACGAGAACGCGAAGAGCGTCATCGACGCCTACACCGGACCGTACGAGAAGACGCTCACGGTCCGGGCGGGCGGCGGTGCCGCCGTGACCAGCGACATGGGCACCCAGTCGGCCAAGGACCTCGTCCTGGCCGAGTCCATCGCTGTGCCGCTCACCCTCGTACTGCTGCTGCTCGTCTTCGGCAGCATGGTCGCGGCCCTGCTGCCGCTGGCCATCGGGACCATCGCCATCGCGGGCACCTTCGCGGAGCTGTACGTCCTCGGCAGCGTCACCGACGTCTCCGTCTTCGCGATCAACCTGACCACCGCGCTGGGCCTCGGTCTCGGCATCGACTACGCCCTGCTGATGGTCAGCCGGTTCCGCGAGCAACTCGCTTCAGGAGCAAGCGTGGAGGACGCCGTCCGGCGCACGGTGAGCACCGCGGGCCGTACGGTCGCGTTCTCCGCCGCGACCGTGGCGGCGGCGCTCGCGGCACTCCTGGTGTTCCCGCAGTACTTCCTGCGCTCCTTCGGCTACGCCGGTGTCGGTGTCGTCGTCATCGCGGCCGTCAGCACGCTGTTCGTCATGCCGGCGCTGTTCGTCGTCCTGGGCCACCGGGTCAACGGCGGGCGGCTGCCGTGGGCGAACCGTCGCCGCCCCGCCACCCGTGCACCCCTGTGGGGACGGCTGGCCGGCACCGTCATGCGGCGCCCCGCGCTCACCGCCCTGCCCGTCCTCGCGGTCCTGCTGCTCGCGGCGAGCCCGCTCCTCGGCATCACCTTCGGCACACCGGACGAGCGTGTCCTGCCCGAGGGCGCCACCAGCCGCCAGGTCTCCTCCGTACTGCGCGAGAAGTTCGACGGCAACGAGGACTCCGCCCTCCACATCGTCATCGGCACCTCCGTGAGCAGGACCCCGCTGGAGTCGTACGCGACCGAACTGTCCGGGCTCAAGGGCGTCGTCCGCGTCGAGACCAGCACGGGAACCTACGCCGCCGGACAGCCGACCGCGACCGGCGCCGGCAGCAGCGCCCTCGGCCGCTCCGACGCGCAACAGATCAACGTGGTGAGCACCCTGACACCGAAGTCGGACGAGGCCCAGAGCCTGGTCCGGGACGTGCGCGCGGTCGCCCCGCCGACCGGAACACACCCTCTGGTAGGCGGAGTTGACGCCGTACTCGTCGACTCCAAGCACTCCGTCGGCAGCCGGCTTCCGCTCGCCGTGGCCCTGGTCGCCCTCACCACCTTCCTCCTCCTCTTCCTCTTCACCGGCAGCGTCGTGCAGCCGCTGCGCGCGCTGCTCCTCAACCTGGTCAGCCTGGGCGCGACCCTCGGCGTCATGACCTGGATCTTCCAGGACGGGCACCTCTCCTCCCTGCTCGGTTTCACGGCACAGCCGATGGACGTGTCGATGACGGTGCTGATGTTCTGCATCGCCTTCGGGCTCTCGATGGACTACGAGGTCTTCGTCACCAGCCGGATCAAGGAACTCCACGACCTGGGCGAGGACAACGAGTCCGCCGTGACCAACGGCCTCGGGCACACGGGACGCATCGTCACCGCGGCCGCCTGCCTGCTCGCGGTGAGCTTCTTCGCCTTCGGGACGGCGAAGCTCAGCTTCATGCAGCTCTTCGGCCTGGGCAGCGGGTTGGCCATCCTCATCGACGCCGTCGCCGTACGCGGCATCCTCGTCCCCGCCGCGATGCGCGTGCTCGGCCGCTCGGCCTGGTACGCGCCCGGCTTCCTCCGGAAGTTCCACCAGCGGTTCGGTCTGAGCGAAGGCGGTCCCACGTCCGAGCCCGGACTGGTCGAGAGGGATGCGTCCACAGTGCATTAGCCCTAATATGATTAGAGCTAATGCATCTAGCAGGGAGGGCCCGCTCGTGGACCTGCGGCAAGTGTTCGACGACCTGGTGCGCTTCGAGACCGACCTGTGGAACGGGATCGACGCCCGGCTCCGACAGGAGTGCGACGTGACCCTGGGCGGCCTGAACGTGATGCTCGTCGTGGAGCGCGCGGGTTCCTGCCGGGTGAACGACATAGCCGCAGCCCTCTCGATCACGGTCGGCGGCGCCAGCCAGGCCGTCGACCGGCTGGAGCGGCTCGGCCACTGCACCCGGCGGCCCCACCCCGCCGACCGCCGTTCCTCGATCGTCGAACTGACGCCGTCCGGGCGGGAGTTGGTGGCGGTGGCCGGTCCGGTCCTCGACGGCGAACTCGCGACACGGCTGGCCGCCCCACTCCCGGACACGGCGCTCGGGCACCTGGCCCATGCGCTCGCCGTGCTCCGAGCCGCCACCCCACTCAGCCCAACACCCCTGACGAAGGAGACCTGATGAGCCCCGCACAAGCACGAGCCGTGCGCTTCGACGAGTACGGCGACCGTGACGTCCTCCACGTCACCGAGGTACCGATGCCCCGACCCGCCGCAGGAGAAGTCCTCGTCGAGGTACGGGCGGCCGGCATCAACCCCGGTGAGGCGGCGATCCGTTCGGGCGCGATGCACGAGCGGTTCCCCGCGACCTTCCCGTCCGGCCAGGGCAGCGACCTCGCCGGCATCGTCACCGAACTCGGCCCGGGCGTCACCGACTTCGCCCTCGGCGACGAGGTGCTCGGCTTCTCCTGGCAGCGCTCCAGCCAGGCCACCCACGTCGTCGTACCGGTGTCGCAGCTCATCTCCAAGCCGGACGCCCTGAGTTGGGAGGTGGCCGGCTCCCTCTACGTCGTCGGCTGCACCGCGTGGGCCGCCGTCGAAGCGGTGGCCCCCAAGCCCGGTGAGACCGTCGCCGTCTCGGCCGCGGCGGGCGGGGTGGGCACGGTCGTCGTCCAACTCCTCGCCGTACGTGGCGCGCAGGTCCTCGGCATCGCTTCACCCGCCAACGCCGACTGGCTCACCGCCCACGGCGCGACCCCGGTCCCGTACGGCGACCAGCTCGCCGATGCGCTCGGTGCGGCGGCGCCCGGCGGGATCGACGCGTTCATCGACCTCTTCGGCCCCGAGTACGTCCAACTCGCCGTAGAACTGGGCATTTCCAGGGACCGGATCGAGACGATCATCTCGTTCCAGAAGGCACAGGAACTCGGCACCAAAAGCGCGGGCAGCGCGGATGCCTCCACCCGCGAGGTCCTCACCGAGATGGCCGACCTCGTCGCCTCCGGCCGTATCGAGATCCCCATCGCCGCGACCTACCCGCTCGACGGTGTCCGCGACGCGTTCGCCGAACTGGAGAAGCGGCACACGCGCGGAAAGATCGTGCTCATTCCCTGAAGCGACCTGGCGTCACTTGCTGCCGCGGAGGGCCGACGTGGTCTTCCCGGTGCGTTCGCGCAGAAGCACCCGCAGGGTGTTGGGGTGCTCGTATCCGACCTTCCTGGCGATGGTCTCCAGGGACAGGCCGGTGGTGCGCAGGAGGTGTGACGCGCGTTCGATCCGCAGGTCCTGGACGAAGCGGATGGGAGATGTCCCGACCGTGCGCTGGACGGAGCGTTGCAGGGTCCGCTCGCTGACGCCGATGGCTCTGGCCGCCTCGGGGATGGTGATGGGCTCGGCGAGATGCTCGCGGGTCCAGACCTCGAAGGCCGCGACGGTGGGATCGCTCTGGGCCAGCGCGCTGGGAATGGTGTACGCGGCCTGCGAGGGGCGTTCGTCGACCACGAGATAGCGGGCGACCAGGTCGGCGAGCGCGGGGCTGCCCGCCCGGACGATCGACAGTGCGAGATCGACATGGCCGAAGGCCGCTCCGGCGGTGGTGATGCCTTCGCAGCTGATGACCATCTGGCTGTGATCCACCACGACTTTCGGATACCTGTTCCGGAACACCGGCGACAGCCACCAGGTCGTCGTGGCGCGCACGCCGTCCAGCACGCCCGCCTCGGCCAGCAGGAAGGTACCCGCGCATGCCGAGGCAATCGGCGTGCCCCGCACCCGAGTTCGCGTGATGAGGTCGCGTACGGGACGGGACACGTCACCGCCGACATGGTCGAGCAGCGCCGAAGCATCGCTCTCCCCGAGCGCCGGTACGACCAGGAGGTCCGCCGTCTCGGCCGCGTCCAGCGGCTCGGGCGCCACGACGAGCCCCGCGCGGGTCCGCACCTGCGGAGCGGGGCCGACCAGTGTCACGTCCCAGGTGGGCGCCGACTCGTGGATCTGCCCGCCCAGCGCGTTGGCGTTGCTCAGCACGTCGAGGACCACGGAGAGCCCCGAGTCGAACACCCCGTCGTAGACGACGACCGCTACTCGCATGGCGGGAACACTATCAACCGTGTCGTTTCTGCCGCTGATGTGATCACCGGCCGCCACCATAGGTTCGTGGTGCGCCGGGATTCCGGCGGTACGTACGCAGCAAGGAGTGGTCACAGTGAAGGTCGGTCTGTTGGTACGCATCGAGGCCAAGCCGGAGTACGCCGACGAGGTGGAGGCCATGCTGCGCGGCGCACAGGAGTTGGCCGAGCAGGAGGAGGGCACGGTGACCTGGTTCGCGTTCCGTGAGGACGCCACCACCTTCGGGGTCTTCGACACCTTCGAGGACGAGCAGGGTCGCCAGGCACACCTGACGGGCCGGATCGCCGCGGCACTGGGGGAGGCGGCACAGACGAAGCTCAGCGCGCCCCCGGTGATCGCCCCGGTGGACCTGCTGGGGGCCAAGGTCTCCTGATCCGAGCGGACGCCGGTCCACCCGGTTTCGGGGAGGCCCCGGTCGGCCGCTGACGTGGAGACGACCCCGCGCGATGCACGACGGTCGTTCCCGCTGTCAGCGGCGCAGCCCCAGCGCGGCACGTCCCGCGTAGCGTGCCTGGTCGCCCAAGTCCTCCTCGATGCGGACGAGTTGGTTGTACTTGGCGGTGCGGTCGGAGCGGGAGAGCGAACCGGTCTTGATCTGGCCGCAGCCGGTGGCGACGGCGAGGTCGGCGATGGTGGTGTCCTCGGTCTCGCCGGAGCGGTGGGACATGACGACGCTGTAGCCGGCCCGGTGGGCCGTCGCCACGGTGGCCAGGGTCTCGGTGAGGGTGCCGATCTGGTTGACCTTCACCAGGATCGAGTTGGCGATCCCGTCCCGGATGCCCGCGCTCAACAGCGTCTCGTTGGTGCAGAAGACGTCGTCGCCGGTGAGCTGGCAGCGCTTGCCGAGCCGGGCGGTGAGCGCCTGCCAGCCGTCGTGGTCGTCCTCGGCCATCGGGTCCTCGATCGACGCGATCGGGTAGCGGTCGACCAACTCGGCCAGGTAGTCGGCGTGTTCGGCCGGGGTGCGGCGGACGCCCTCGCCCGTGTAGTCGTAGACGCCGTCGTGGAAGAACTCCGAGGTGGCCGGGTCCAGGACGAGGGTGATGTCGGTGCCGGGCTTGTAGCCGGTCTTCTCGATGGCGTGCACGACGAAGTCGAGGGCCTCGTCGGCGGTGCGCAGTGCGGGGGCGAAGCCGCCCTCGTCGCCCACGTTCGCACTGTGGCCGGCGGCGATCAGGTCGCGGCGCAGGGTGTGGAAGACCTCCGAGCCCATCCGGACGGCCTCGGCGAAGGTGGCCGCGCCGATCGGCGCGATCATGAACTCCTGGAAGTCGAGCGGGTTGTCGGCGTGCGCGCCGCCGTTGACGATGTTCATCATCGGCACCGGCAGCAGGCGGGCGTCGACGCCGCCGATGTAGCGGTACAGGGGCAGTCGGTGGGCGGCGGCGGCCGCCTTCGCGGTGGCCAGGGAGACGCCGAGCAGGGCGTTGGCGCCGAGCCGTGACTTGCTGTCCGTACCGTCCAGCTCGATCATGGACCGGTCCACGGTGGCCTGGTTCTCGGCGTCGAGCCCGATCACGGCGTCCGCGATGCTCTCGTTCACGGCGTCCACGGCGCGCCGAACTCCCTTGCCATGGAAGCGAGTCGGGTCCCCGTCGCGCAGTTCCACCGCCTCCCGGGCGCCGGTGGAGGCGCCCGACGGTACGGCGGCCCGGCCGAGCGAGCCGTCCTTGAGTTCGACGTCCACCTCGACGGTGGGATTGCCCCGGCTGTCGATGATCTCGCGTGCGACGACCCGGCTGATGGCGGTCACGGTGCGACTCCTCACGCAGGGCCCGCGTCTCTGGCATCGGCGGGCAGTAAGTTCCACTGAGATACAAAGTGGGTCCTGAAAAAGAACTTACTATGGGTGCATGAGGAAGCACAACGCAGATGAGACCTGCGGCATCGCCGCTGCCGCCGTGGTTCTGGGTGACTGGTGGAACGTGCTGATCCTGCGGGAGATCGCCCGCGGACACGTCCGCTTCGACGCGCTGGCCGCCGAGATCGGCCTGTCCCGCAACGTCCTCACCGAGCGCCTCGGCCGGCTCGTCGCCCACGGCGTCCTGCGTCGCAGCCTCTATCAACGACGCCCGGTGCGCTACGAGTACGTCCTCACCGACGCCGGGCTCGCGCTGCTGCCGCTGCTCGTCGCGATGCAGGACTGGGGCGACCGGTGGATGCTCGGCGACGGAGGCCTCACCGCCACGGCCGACACCGACAGTGCCGAGCACACCCGGGTGCACGCCCTCACCGGCACCCGCCTGCCCGAAGACCTCGCACTCCCCGGCACCCAGGGCACGGACCTGCCCGTCGTCCCGCCGGACGCCGCCGCGACCGTACTGTTCACCTACCCCGGAACGGGCATCGACCGGGACGAGCGGATCCCCGGAGTCGCCGGCTGCACACTGGAGAACCGGCTCTTCCGCGACGCCTGGCCCGACTTCCGCCGGGCGGGCGTGGACGTACGCGGCATCAGCACCCAACTCCCGCACGAGCAGGCCGAGTTCGCCCGCGCGGAGGAGATCCCGTACCCCCTCCTCTCCGACGCTCACCACCACTTGGGCGCGGCCCTGCGACTGCCGACCTTCCGCAGCGCCGGCCGCCTGCGCCACAAACGCCTGATCCTGGTCGTCGACGCCGAACGGACCGTACGGCATGCCCTGTTCCCCGTCGACGACATACAGCACGCCGTTCGGCAGAGCCTGCGGCTGGCCGAGGACTGCGCGCGTGCCGCCTGAGAACCCATCTTCAAACCGGTGAGAGGCCTGACCCGAAGATCCGGGTCGAAGGGGCAACGGGATGGACAGCTGCCGTGGGGGCGAGGTCTGTGACGGTTCTTATGAGCCATCGCCGCATTTCATGGGATATCAACGTTTCAGGGAAGATATATGCGTATCGGGGAGATGTGTGCGCTGCTCTGCCAGCGGCAGAACAGCGGACGGGCCGGGCTCGACGATCACTACAGTCCAGTCTCATGACGGCGATTACGACGATTACGACGCGTACGGTCGAGTACCCGGCCGACGGTCTGACGATGATCGGGCACCTCGCGCTCCCGGCCGGTGTCGACCGCCGACCCGCGGTGCTGCTCGGGCCAGAGGGACCGGGGCTCGGCGACGTCGAACGCCGCCGGGCCGATGCTCTCGCCGAAATGGGATACATAGCGCTGGCCTTCGACCTCCACGGCGGGCGCTATTTGAGCGACCCTGAGGAGATGCTGGCCCGTTGCCTGCCATTGCTCGCCGATCCCGACCGGATGCGGAGCATCGGCCATGCGGCACTCGACGTGTTGCGCACCGAACCGCGGACCGACCCCGACCGGATCGCCGCTGTCGGCTACGGCACCGGGGGCGCCGTCGGGCTGGAACTCGGACGCGACGGCGTCAACCTGCGCGCGATCGGCACAGTCAACGCACTGACCACGGGCCGACCGGGCGAGGCGGCGCGCATTCGCTGCCCGGTGTGGGCCGGGGTCGGGTCGGAAGACCCGATCATGCCGCCCGCGCAACGGAACGCGTTCACCGCTGAGATGCAGGCCGCGGGCGTCGACTGGCGCCTCGTGGTCTACGGCGGCGCCCTGCACGCCTTCCACCATCCGTCGGTCGACCACTCCACGGTCCCCGGCGTCGGCTACCACCCGCAGCACGCGCAGCGAGCTTGGCGCGACGTCGTCGACCTGCTCGCCGAGTGCCTGCCCGTGACGGAGGATCTGGGGGCATGACCCGGGCGGACATGCCGGCCCCGGGCTTGGTCGGCGTCATGCCAGGGATGCCTCAAGCACAGGTTCAAGGATGGGTTCTGAGGCAGGCGGGCGGTGTTACGCGAACCCGCCGTTGCTCATGAGGAGTTGGCCGTTGATCCACTGGCCCTCCGGTGAGCAGAGGAAGTCGACGAGGTGGGCGGTGTCCTGCGGGGTGCCGAGGCGGCCGAGCGGCGTCCGGCGGAGCACGTGCGCGCGCCCTTCCTCGGTCATCCAACCAGTGTCCACCGGGCCCGGGTTGACCACATTGGCGGTGATGCCGAGGTGGGCGAGTTCGTGCGCGGCGGCCAGGGTGATGCGGTCCAGGGCGCCCTTGCTGGCGCCGTAGGGAAGGTTGTCGACGGTGTGGTCGCTGGTGAGGGCGATGATCCGACCGCTGCCCGGAGCGGCGGCGAACCGTCGGCCGTACTCCCGGATCAGCAGCCAGGTGGCGCGGGCGTTGACCGCGAAGTGCCGGTCGAAGCTCTCGACGGTGGTGTCCAGCAGACCCGAGTCCACCGACTCGAAGTGGCACATCACCAGGGCCGTGACACCGCCCAGATCGCGTTCGACCTCGTCGAAGACGCGCGCCGGGGCCTCCGGGTCGGCCAGGTTCGCCTCAACTGCCTTGGTGGCGGCGCCGTGTTGAGCGAGGGCGTCGGTGATGGCCGAGGTCGCGCCGGGCTCGGAGCCCCAGGCCATGCGTTCGTCGTAGGGGGTCCAGTAGGTGAAGGCGAGGTCCCAGCCGGAGGCCGCCAACCGACGGGCGATACCCGCACCGATGCCGACGGTCCGCCCCACTCCGGTGATCAGAGCGAGCGGGCGGGCAGTTGGGCGGGCCGGGCGCGGCATCATGGTCCGAGATCGTTCATGACCGGATCCGGTTCGGCAACTGCCTTTTCCGTGGCGCGTGTTGTGCGCGCGGAGGCGTCTGTTCGGTGCCTTGGTCGAGCGGGCGGGTTTCGGCACTCGCGTCGTTCGGCGCGGTGCATCAGGCCTCGATGCGAAGCCAGGTGTCGCCGGCGCGAAGCCACAGAGATCCGTCACGCCCTTGACCGCAGTGCTTGACGACCCTCCCGGGCACATGGACCTTGTGCCGCTCTGTCACGGTCCAAGTGTCGCCGAGCAGCTCGGCCCGGACCACTTCGGTTGTCCGTTCGTTGTGATCGCGCCTGGTCAGGACCGCTCGGTCGCCGCGTACGGCGAATCCGTCCGGTTTGGGCAGGGGACTGGGCCAGCTCGTCACCTCGCCCGTGGCGGGGGTGATCCGCGTGAGGAACGTGCCGCCGCGACGAGTGCCGGAGTACCAGATCAGCCACACCAGGTCGCCGTCGGTGGCGGCGGTGCAGCCCTCCAGAGGCACGTCGGGAAGCCGGCCTTCAGGCGCCCAGATCGCTTCCCCTGCGCCACTCCATCCGGCGAGCCCGGCCCCCGACTCCGGATGCCCGCCGTAGATGCCTTCGTCACCGTGGGCCGTCCAGATCGATCCGCTGCGGTCGGTCACCAGGGCGGGGAGATCGTCGCCGACGCAGAAGGCGTTCTCCTGCGCGCCGCTCTCCAGGGAGAACACCCGGGCGTTCGGCTTCCACGCACCAGTGTCGTCCTTCTGCGTACGACCGCCCGCGACGAGGAGCCGGGAGTCCGGGAGCAGGGCGATGTGACTGGGCCGGACCTGCACATCCTTGATCGGCCGCCGCCGAACCGATCCGTCGGCTTGGCGCAGCACCAGCGTCCCGTCGAACGGCAGCTTCGGGCCCCACCCCACCCAGCCCTTGATGTAACGGATCTGGTGGAGGTGCCTCCGGTGAACGAGCAGAACGGCGAGTTCTCCTGTGGGGCCGGCGGTCCACCACAGAGGGCGTCGCCCTGCCCAGAGGTCGATGGCAGGCGGTGCCCAGACCCTCTCCACCTCGACGATCGCCGACATCGCGTCCCCCGTTTTTTGCGTGGCACGGCAACAGGCCGTCTGCATAAGCTACTTGATCGGAAAGCAGCCTTCGCCGTCGCTGCCCGGCGTCGCAAGTCCCGGACCACGGCGACCAGAACATCCCCGGCACGCAAGGAGATCCCCATGTCCGCCGACCCCGGCCGGTACTCCGACAAGGCGGAGGCGGAGGAGCACGAGCTGACCGGCGGCGGCACCGCCCGTGTCTTCCGTATCGGCGAGACCGTACGCAAGCCGGTCATGCCCTGGACCCCCGCCGTGCACCGGCTGCTGGACCACCTCGAACGCCAGGGCTTCGAAGGCGCTCCCGCCGCGCACGGGACCGACGAACACGGCCGGACGATCCTGACCTACCTGGCGGGCGACGTCGGCAACTACCCACTGCCCGACGCGGTGCGCAGCAGTCAGGCACTCGCCACCTCGGCCCGTCTGTTGCGCCGCTACCACGATGCGACCACCGGCCTCGCCCAACACCCCGGCGGAGACTGGCAGTTCTGCGCGCTCGCGCCCGTCGAAGTGATCTGCCACGGCGACTTCGCCCCGTACAACTGCGTCTTCACCGGCGAGCGGGCCGTAGGGCTCATCGACTTCGACGCCGCCCGCCCCGGCCCCCGCGCCTGGGACCTCGCCTACGCCCTCTACCGCTACGCCCCCCTCACCCACCCCGACAACCACGACGGCTGGGGTGCGACCGAGCAACAGGCCCACCGCGCCCGGGAGTTCCTCGACGCGTACGGCTGCACCCGTGAGGAACGGCAGTCGGTGATGGACATGGCCGCACCACGGCTGGAGTCCCTCGCGGACTTCATGCGGGAAGGGGCCGCCGCCGGTGACGAGAACTTCCGGCGGCACATCGAGGAGGGTCATCTCGCTCTGTACGTAAGGGACATCGACTACATCCGGGACCACGCCGAGGTCTGGTCACACCTTGTCGTCGCCCGGACTCCGACGACCTGACGCCTCACGGTCGTGCCCCTGTGGGCAGTTGGAGTGGATCTTCAGCGGGGATCCTTGCCCCGGAGGACCTGGCGGGGGCATCCCGTCTGCGGTTAAACAACGATGATCGCGACTCCAGGCCAGGAAGTGAGTACGTGCACGCCCGAGACGAATTCCGCTCGCAGGAAGCCGGAGTCCGGCGTACCCCGGTGAGCGGCCCCGCAGTCAATACCGTCACGCCTTCGCACGAGTTGCTGTCGCTCCAGGGCAGGGCGGGCAATGCCGGGGTCGTGCAGATGCTCAGCGAAGGAGGGCACTCCTGGGCCGGACGGGCAGCTGATCCCGCTCCGGCCGTGCAGCGGGCGGTGGTTCAGCGGAGCAAGTTGTCGCACGGGAACATCTCGTTCACCAACGTGGCCCTCAAGTACCCGGAATCGCAGGGCAAGGCCACCCGGGTACTGGAGCTGCTGGTCTCCAACACGCAGATCAAGTCCTTTCTCGCTGACCGGACTTGCCGGATCACGCTGGAGAAGCGGACGACGGAGACACCGGCGAACGTGGTCGACAAGGGAGCCGAGGGCGTCTTCGTCACGCTGGCCTCCTACTACCTCGAGAACTACGACATCGGCTACATCGTGGGCATGCTGTGCCATGAGTTCGGCATGCATCCGATGGCGCAGGCCGCCCCCAACATGGGCCGGGAGGAGGAGAACTTCCGGGGCATGCCCTACCCGGTGCCGGGCCTCGAAGGGAAGGACGTTCCCGACGGATTCGCGTCGATGAACTCCGACACCGCCAAGCAGCCCGATCATGTGCTCGGCGTCATCCCCGGAAGCCCGCGGTACACCGTCTACCGTGACGTCACCCTGGAAATGGCGGACCTGCTGCTGCGCGACGTGCACAACAAGGAGGACGGCGCCCGCGAGCGGGACGTCACCGACCTGATCGACTGCTTCCTCATGGACGTGGCGTCGATCGCCGCGACGAACGACAACCGTGTGCGCGGCATGCCGATCCCGGGCAACAGCGAGGGCGAGACGGTCCGCAAGGACATCGCGGCGGTGTACAACGCCTACAAGGCCCGCCTCTCCCAGGACCTGCCACTGGGGCGCCAGCCCGTCAAACCCCTGTTCCCGCCGGACAAGACCCCGGAAGCCGTCAAGGCCGACTTCGCCACCCTCCTCAAGCGCATCGCCAAGGGCAGACTCTGGGCCTGGAGCATCGACAACAGCGACTGATGCCAACGGCGACTGAGGCCGCGACAGCGACCGGGGCGAATGGTGACCGGGGCCGACAGCTGCCGACACCGACGCCGAGGCCGACGCCGGTCAGAGAGTCGCGCGCACCGGATTTTCACGGGTCGAGGCGTCCGGAGTATCGGACATCCCGCATGCTCACTGTTACGATTCAGTAGAGTTCGCTGCTCAGTCGCACACCTTGCGACGCAGGCTGTCCAAGACCTTCCCCAGGAGACTCCCATGGCGCGTAGGACCGGCCGCGTGACGGCGACCGACGTCGCCAAGGAGGCGGGGGTCTCGCAGACCACGGTCAGCTATGTGCTGAACGACGTGTCGCACCAGAAGATCTCCGACCAGACCCGGCGCAAAGTGCTCGACGCGGTGGCGAAACTGGGTTACGAACCCTCGGCCGCCGCACGCGCCCTGCGCCTGGGCCGCAGCGACCTGGTGCTGCTCTTCCTTCCCGACGTTCCCGTGGGCGGCACGCTGACCGCCCTGGTCGAACTGCTCGGCGACGAACTGGAGCGGCACGGCCTGAACCTCGTCACGCGGCGCGAGCGGCACGCCCCGCTCAAGGCGCTGTGGCGTGAGCTCATGCCGGCGGCCGTGATGACGGCCTTCGACGTCGCCGACGACGACGTGGCCGGCATGCGGGCGGCCGGCATCCACGTGGTCAGCGCCGGGATGGGCCCCGTGGTCGCCCCGGGTGTCCTGACCGTTCCCCAGACCCTGATCGGCACGATGCAGGTCGACCGGCTCGCGGCGACGGGACACACCCGCATCGGCTACGCCGCTCCCGGGGACCCCCGACTCAGGGACTTCCTGGACCTGCGGCTCGACGGCGCCCGTACGGCCTGCAAGGAGCGCGGTCTTGAGCCGCCGGTCGTGCTGGAGGTGCCCCTCGACATCTCGGCCGCCGCCGCGGCGGCCGAGCAGTGGCACTCGACTGTCCCCGCCGTCACGGGGGTGTGCGCCTACAACGACGAGACGGCCTTCGCCCTCCTCGCGGGTATGCGCAGGGTCGGCCTCGCCGCCCCCGGCGACCTGGCCGTGATCGGCGTGGACAACGACAAGTTGGCGCCGTTCGCGGTGCCGCCGCTGACGACGATCGACAACAACCTCGATGTCGCCGTGGGCCGTCTCGCCCGCATGATCGTCAGCGGCGTGACCGGTCAATCCCAGCCACAGACGCCCCAGGTGACTCCGCTGACGCTGGTGGTACGCGAGTCCGCCTGACACCGACGGGCCCGGCCCGGGTTGGACCGGTCCCACGGAGACCGAGCCGGTCCTGACGCAGGCCAAGTCGGTCTGACGCGATCCGAGTTGATCCCAGTCGACCCGAGTCGATCCGACCCAGGCCGCTCTGGCCAGGACGTCTTCGCCCGCTTCCGGGAAAGACCTTCTCCCCGCGCGCCATGGCGCCGCCGCCTGTTGCGGATCGCCGCCCTTCGTCCGGAAAGCCGCTTCCCAAAAAGCTGATGCACGGCCCTTGTGGTCCACCCACCGCGGGGCTACGTTACGCATACGTTTCACTTGTACGTATCAGTGGCTGATTTCGGACCCACCGAAAAACGGTGGACATATAGCCCCCTTCCGCCAGGAACGGCTGACCGCCAAGAACGGTCCAGGCCGCGTCAGGACCTGGTTTCCCACTTCCTCCGAGGCCCTTGAGGGCGGCTCGCCCGCGCGATGCCGTCCGGTCAACCACTCACCAGCGGAGCACCCATGCGAAGAATCGCGCTGACCGCCGTATCGGCTGTCCTGATGTTGTCCGCGGCCGCGTGCGGCTCGGGATCGGGATCCGGTTCGGGCAAGGCGGCCACCGGCGGCACCCTCACCCTGGCCCCCCTGGTCGCGGCCCAGCCGTGGGATCTGGCCGACGCCGGTCTCGGCAACAACGCGCAGTACTACCAGCCCGTATACGATTCGCTGCTCCGGCTGTCCCCGACGGCCGACGTCAAGCCCAACCTGGCCACCAAGTGGTCGTACAACGCGGCCCGTACGGTCCTCACGATGACCCTGCGCTCCGGCGTCAAGTTCACCGACGGCACCGCCCTGAACGCGACGGCCGTCAAGACCAACCTGCTGCACACCGAGAAGGGCACCAGCGAGGCCGCGGGCCAGCTCAAGGGCATCACCGGCGTCGACGTCGTCAACGCCACCACGGTCGCGATCAAGCTCTCCGCCCCCGACCCCTCCCTCGTGCCGAACCTCGGCAACGTGGCCGGCATGATCGCCAGCCCGAAGGCCATCGCCGCGGGCACGATCAAGACCACCCCGGTGGGCTCGGGGCCGTACACCCTGGACAAGTCCGCGACCACGGACGGCAGTACGTACACCTTCGTGCGCAACCAGGACTACTGGAACAAGGCCGCCTTCCCCTTCGACAAGATCGTCCTCAAGCCGCTGACCGACCCGACCGCCGTGCTCAACGCGCTGCGCTCGGGGCAGGTCAACGGCGCCCTGCTGGCCAGTGCCAAGAACGTCGCGCCGGCCAAGAGCAGCGGGCTGACCGTCACCAAGTACACCTCCGGTGACGTCGAGGGCGTCTACATCTGGGACCGCGAAGGAAAGATCGTCAAGGCGCTCGGCGACGTCCGGGTCCGGCAGGCCCTGAACTACGCCTTCGACCGTTCCACGATCGTCAAGACGGCGAAGCAGGGGCTCGGCAAGGCGACGACCCAGATCTTCAACCCGGGCGGTTCGGCCTTCGACAGCTCGCTCGACTCGAAGTACTCCTACGACCCGGCGAAGGCCAAGCAGTTGCTGGCCGAGGCCGGCTATCCGAACGGCTTCTCGGTCACCGTCCCGGACGTGTCGTCCGTCTTCCCCGACCAACAGGCCGCCATGGTCCAGCAGTTGGAGGACATCGGGATCAAGGTCAAGGTCGACAAGATCCCCGTCACTCAGTTCATCAGCGCCCTCCTCGCGGGCAAGTACCCGCTGTCGTACATGACGTTGGCCTCCTTCCGCCCCTGGGACACCATCCAGATCGAGGTGGGAAAGAGCGCGCTGTGGAACCCGCTGCACAGCTCGGACCCGAAGGTCACCGACCTCATCACCAAGGCGCAGTCCGCGACCGGTGCCGCCCAGGACGCGCTGTTCAAGCAGCTCAACACCTACCTCGTCGACCAGGCGTGGAACGCGCCCTGGGACTCCGTGGAGAACACCTACGCGACGACCAAGGGCGTGACCTTCACCCCGCAGACGTTCGCCGCCGTCCCGCCGATCTACAACTTCAAGCCCACTGGCTGACCCGGACGGCGCGCCGGGCGGGTTCGGTGGTGCCGCCCCCGCCCGGGCGCCGGTCAACACCGGTCAGGGAAAGGCAAGGTGGAGAGACTAATGATCGTTTTCTTGGTCCGGCGCATCGCTGCCGGGTTGGTCCTGGTCCTGGTGATCGCGACCACGACCTTCGCGCTGATGGGCCTCACCGGTTCCGACCCGGTGCGCCAGATCGTCGGACAGACCGCGGCCCAGCAGCAGGTGACCGCCAAGTCCGCCGAACTCGGGCTCGACCAGCCCTTCGTGGTCCGCTACGGCCACTGGCTCGCGGACGCGGTGCACGGCAACCTCGGCAGCTCGTGGTTCAGCGGTGAGTCCGTGACGAGTTCGCTCGAGAACAAACTGCCGGTGACCCTGTCGATCGTGCTCGCCGCGCTCCTGGTGTCGGCCGTACTGAGCACGGTGCTGGGCGTCGCCGCCGCGGTCCGCCGGGGCGCCCTGGATCAAGTGGTGCAACTGCTCGCGGTGTTGGGGTTCGCCGTACCCAGCTTCCTGGTGGCCCTGGTGTTCGCCGTCGTGATCGGCGTCGACCTGGGCTGGCTGCCCGCGACCGGCTATGTCCCGCTGGCGGACTCGGCGGGCGGCTGGCTGCGGTCGATCACTCTCCCCGCGCTGTCGCTCTCCGTCGGAGCGATCGCCGCCACCGCCCAACAGGTGCGCGGCTCCATGGTCGACGTCCTGCGCGCGGACTACGTACGCACCCTCCGCAGCCGTGGCATCAGCGAGCGCAGCCTGCTGTTCCGGCACGCGCTGCGCAACGCCGCCCCGGCCGCGCTGACCGTGCTGGCGCTTCAGTTCATCGGCCTGGTCGGCGGCGCGGTGGTGGTCGAGAAGGTCTTCGGCCTCAACGGGATCGGCAGCCAGGCGACCAGCGCCGGCTCGCAGGGCGACACTCCGGTGGTCATGGGCGTCGTCGTGGTCATGGTCGCCCTCGTCGTGGTGGTCAACATCCTGATGGACCTCGCATACGGCTGGCTCAACCCGAAGGTGCGTGTGGGATGAAACTTCCCGACTCCGACGACACGACGGGCGCGGTCGGCCCGGCCGTGGCCGCGCAGGGACGGGCGGGAATCATGCGCCGGCTGCTGCGCAACCCGGTGGCCGTGACCTGCCTGGTCCTGCTCGCGCTCATCTCCCTGGCCAGCCTCTTCGCACCCCTGCTGACCAGCCAGGACCCGGCCCGCTCCTCACTGACCGACAGCCTCGCCCCGATGAGCGGCAAGCACCCCTTGGGCGGCGACGGCGTCGGCCGTGACGTCCTGGCCCGACTCCTCTACGGCGGCCGCACCAGCCTGCTCGGCGCGCTGCTCGCGGTGGCCGTCGCCGTGGTGATCGGCGTGCCCGCCGGTCTGGTGGCCGGCTACTACCGCAAGTGGTTCGACGCCGTGAGCAGTTGGGTCTCCAACCTGCTGATGGCCGTGCCGGCGATCATCGTGCTGCTCGTCGTGATGTCCGCGGTCGGGCAGAACACGTACCTCGCCATGGCGGTCTTCGGCGTCCTGATGTCGCCGGGCGTCTTCCGGCTGATCCGCGCCTCGGTGATCTCCGTACGCGAGGAGCTGTACGTCGACGCGGCACGGGTGTCCGGCTTGACCGACGCCCGGATCATCCGCCGGCACATCCTGCCCGTCGTACAGGCGCCGACCATCATCCAGGCCGCCCAGATGCTCGGCCTCGGCATCGTCATCCAGTCCGGGCTGGAGTTCCTCGGTCTGGGCTCGGCGACCCAGGCGAGCTGGGGCTCCATGCTCAACGACGCCTTCGGCAACATCTACACCAAGCCGGAGTTGATGGTCTGGCCCGGGCTCGCGCTCGCGGTGACCGTCGCCGCGTTCGGCCTGTTGGGCAACGCCCTGCGGGACGCGCTGGACGGGACCGCCGTAGCCGGGCGGAAGCCGTCGCGTGGCGCTACGACCCGTAAGCCGGCCGTGGACAAGAAGGCGCCGCCCGTCATCTCCGAGGCGCAGGACACGGACGATGCCCTGCTCGTCCTCGACGGCCTGACGGTCTCCTATCCGACGGCCCAGGGCGAGAAGACCGTCGTCGACGGCGTCTCCTTGACGGTGCGCCGGGGCGAAGTCCTCGGACTCGTGGGGGAGTCGGGCTCGGGCAAGAGCCAAACCGCCTTCGCCATCCTCGGGTTGCTGCCCAGGGAAGCCCAAGTCGCCACCACCCGTCTGGTGTTCGACGGCACAGAGCTGGGCCGCCTCGGCCGCGCGGCCATGAACCGCTACCGCGGCCACCGCATCGCCTACGTCCCGCAGGAACCCATGTCCAACCTCGACCCCTCCTTCCGCATCGGCGCCCAACTGGTGGAACCGGTACGCCGACACCTCGGACTGTCGGCCGCCGAGGCGAGGACCAAGACCCTCGGCCTGCTGGAGCGCGTCGGCATCTCCGACCCGGAACGGGTCTTCCGCGCCTATCCGCACCAGATCTCCGGCGGTATGGCGCAGCGCGTCCTCATCGCCGGCGCCGTGTCCTGCGAACCGGACCTGCTCATCGCCGACGAGCCGACCACGGCCCTCGACGTGACCGTGCAGGCCGAGGTGCTCGACCTGATGCGGTCCCTGCAGAGCGAGCGGAACATGGGCGTGATCCTGGTGACCCACGACTTCGGCGTGGTGGCCGACCTCTGCGACCGCGTGACGGTGATGCAGACCGGCGCGGTCGTGGAGTCCGCACCGGTGGACCAGTTGTTCGCCGCTCCGCAACACCCGTACACCCGCATGCTCCTGGCGTCCACGTTGGAGGACGCCGAGCCGCGGTCCGCGCTCAGCCTGAGTCGCACCGTGTCGGCGAGCGCCGCAGGCATCACGCACACCGGACGTCAGGAGGGTCCGGCATGACCGGGACAGTGAACGGGACCATGAACGGGACACCGAACAAGGAACGCCCGGCCGAACCCCTGTTGGTAGTCGACGATTTGATCGTGGAGTACCCGTCGAAAGGCTGGCGCAAGCCGCCGTTCCGGGTGCTCAAGGGCGTGTCGATCAGCAT
Organism: Streptomyces prunicolor; assembly: GCF_045162825.1. Classification (NCBI taxonomy): domain Bacteria; kingdom Bacillati; phylum Actinomycetota; class Actinomycetes; order Kitasatosporales; family Streptomycetaceae; genus Streptomyces; species Streptomyces prunicolor. Next base: position 10,566,053 of record NZ_CP108676.1, read on the forward strand.
CGGCGCCGGCGAGACGCTCGGGCTGGTCGGTGAGTCGGGCTCGGGCAAGACCACGCTGGGCCGAGCGGTTCTCGGACTGGCCCCGATCGCCTCCGGCACCGTCCGCTACGACGGCAAGGTCATCTCCGGCCTGGGCGCGAAGGAACGCAGGGCGCTCAGCAGCGACATCCAGGTGGTGTTCCAGGACCCGTACACCTCCCTCAACCCGGCGATGACCGTGAACGACATCCTCAGCGAACCGCTGCGCGTCGCGGGTACCCCTCGGACGGAGGCCGAGAAGCGGGTGCGGGACCTGCTCGACCACGTACGGCTGCCCGCCGACGCGGGGGAGCGGCTGCCACGGGAGTTCTCCGGCGGACAGCGCCAACGCATCGCCATCGCAAGGGCGTTGTCCCGGGACCCGAGGGTCATCGTCTGCGACGAACCGGTCAGCGCACTGGACCTGTCGACCCAGGCCCGGGTACTGGACCTGTTCGTCGAGATCCAGGAACGCACCGGCGTCGCCTACCTCTTCGTCACCCACGACCTCTCCGTGGTCCCGGCACATCAGCCACCGGGTCGCGGTCATGCGCGGCGGGGAGATCATCGAGACCGGCGACGCGGCGACCGTCACCACCGCACCCCAACACCCGTACACCCAGCGCCTGTTGCTCGCCGCGCCGGTGCCGGACCCGCAACGGCAGGCGGAACGCCGGGCCGAACGGCGACGGCTGGCGGCGGCCCTGGCGGCCGACACCTCCACGGAAGTTCCCACCAACGCCTCGATGTCGGGAGACCGAGCATGACGCTGCCCAACCCCACCGTCCCCGGCTTCCACCCGGACCCCAGCATCACCCGCGTCGGCGACGACTACTACCTCGCCTGTTCCAGCTTCGAGTACCTCCCCGGCATACCGCTGTTCCACAGCCGCGACCTCGTGCACTGGGAGCAGATCGGCAACGTGGTGACCCGGCCGGGGCAGTTGGCGGTGGAGAAGGTCCCCACGCTGGGTGGCGCCTGGGCGCCCACCATCCGGTTCCACGACGGCCGCTTCTGGCTGGTCGTCACCGACGCGATGGGGCGCGGCAGTCTCATCTTCACCGCCGACCGCGCCGAGGGCCCCTGGTCCGACGGCATCGTCATGGAAGGCGTGCCCGGTATCGACCCGGACCTCGCGTGGGACGCCGACGGCACCTGTTTCGTCACCTACTCGGGCCTCCAGCTCGACGGAGACCGCGCCGGCGAGCACCTCGGCGTCCAGCAGGTCCGCATGGACCTGGAAACGGGCCAAGCCCTCGAAGAACCACGGTCGTTGTGGTCGGGCACGGGCCTGATGTTCCCCGAGGCGCCGCACCTCTACGAGATCGACGGCACCTGGTACCTCCTGATCGCCGAGGGCGGCACCGAACGCGGGCACTCCGTCAGCATCGCCCGCGGCCACCGCCCCGACGGCCCCTTCGAGGGCTGCCCGGCCAACCCGGTGCTCAGCGCCCGCAGCACCGACCGCCCGGTCCAGAACACCGGCCACGCCGACCTCGTACGCACTCCCGACGGCAGCTGGGCACTGTTCCTGCTGGGCATGCGCCCCGGCGGACTGACCAGGGCTTTCTCCCCCATGGGCCGGGAGACGTTCAGCACCACGCTGGAATGGGCCGACGGCTGGCCGGTGGTGCAGCCGGTCCAACTGACCCCGGCCACCGCGCCGGTTGAGCACCACGACGACTTCACCGGCACCCAACTCGGCCTGGAATGGCTCTCGATACGAACCCCGGCCGCGGACTGGTCCTCACTCACCGAGCGCCCGGGCCACCTCGTCGTACACGCCGACGGCTCCACCATGGACGACCCGCGCCCCCGTTTCGTCGGCCGCCGCCAGCAGCACCAGGCGTCCGTCTTCTCGGTCCGCGTGGACGGCGCTGGTGGAGTCGGCGGGCTGAGCCTGCGGATCGACGAACACCATCACTACGACATCGAGGTGGGCGCCGGCACCGCCCGTGCCCGTGCCCGGGTGGGCCAGCTCTGCCAGACCTGGGAGCAGCCGCTTCCCGCAGGGCCGGTGACCGTACGGATCGAGACCGAGCCGGTCAGCGGCATGGGGCTCGACGCCCTCGGCCCGGACGTGGTCCGCCTGTCCGTCGACTCCGGCACCGGACCGGTCGAACTCGCGGCGCTCGACGGCCGCTACGTCTCCGCCGAGACCGCCGCGTCCTTCACCGGCCGAGTCGTCGGCATGTACGCCGCCGAAGGGACCGTCGCCTTCGACCGGTTCAGGTACCGGGGCGAGGACTGAGCCTTCCTCCCGTCCGAGACAGCCGACCGGCACCGAGAGAAAGTCACCAGCACCGTATGGGCACTTCCTCCCCACGCATGCTCTTCGGAGCCGCGTACTACACCGAGTACCAGCCGTACGAACGACTCGCACAGGACCTCGACCTCATGGCCGAGGCCGGGTTCAGCGTCATCCGGGTCGGCGAGTCGGTCTGGTCGACCTGGGAACCCCGCGAGGGCACCTTCGAACTCGGCTGGCTGCAACCGGTGCTCGACGCCGCCCAAGAACGCGGCATCCAGGCGATCATCGGCACCCCGACCTACGCCGTCCCGCCCTGGTTGCGCCGCAAGTACCCGGAAACGGCGGCCCGTTCAGGCACCGGGCAGCCCATCCCGTACGGCATGCGGCAGGACGCGGACTACTCGCACCCCGCCTTCCGGCATCTCGCCGAGCGGCTGGTCCGCAAGATCGTGGGGCGCTACGCCGACCACCCGGCGGTCATCGGCTGGCAGGTCGACAACGAACCCGGGCTACGCATCTTCCACAACGACTCGGTGTTCCAGGGCTTCCTCGACCACCTCCGCGACCGCTACGGCGACGTCGAGACCCTCAACCGCCGCTGGGGGCTGACCTATTGGTCCCACCGGTTGCAGGACTGGGCGGACCTGTGGACCCCCGACGGCAACTCCACCCCGTCGTACGACCTGGCCTGGCGCCGCTACCAGTCCCGGCTGACGCAGGAATACATCACCTGGCACGCCGAGTTGGTGCGCGGCCTCGTCCCGGAGCAGCACTTCGTCACCACCTGCGTCGCCCTCGGCCAGCAGGGCCTGGACATCTCGGCCATCGGCAAGCCCCTCGACGTCGCCGGGGCGAACATCTACTACGCCACCCAGGACGGGCTGGCCCTGCCGGGTCCCGACGAGCCGGAGGGCGGTCTCTATCCGTTCTTCGTCGCCTGGTCAGGACCCGCCTGGCTCTACCTCCAGAACGACATGGCGCGCGGCATCCGCCAGGAACCCTTCCTCGTCATGGAGACCAACGCCACCTCGATCGGCGGCTCCGCGGACAACTTCCCCCTCTACCGCGGCCAGGCCCGCCAGGCCGTGTGGAGCATGGTCGCGCGCGGCGCCAGGATGATCGAGTACTGGCACTGGCACTCCCTGCACTACGGCGCCGAGACCTACTGGGGCGGCATCCTCGGCCACAGCCTGGAACCCGGCCGGACCTACGACGAACTCTCGGCGATCGCAGGGGAGTTCAAGCAGGCCGGCAGTACGATCGAGGGCCTGCGCCCCCGCAGCGATGTCGCGATGCTGCTGTCCGCCGACAGCCGCTGGGCCATGGAGTTCATGGCGCCGCTCCGGGGCAACACCCCTGCGTGGTTCGGCGATCCGCAGTCCTACGACCGCATCGTCGCCGCCTTCTACCGGGGGCTGTTCGACGCCGGGTTGTCCGTCGACATCGTTTCCCCGGAGCAACTGCCGTCCAGTTCCGAGGAGTTGGTGGAACGCCGGCCGGTGCTGGTCGTCCCCGCGCTGTACATCGCGGACGACGCGACCCTCGACCTGCTGCGCCGGTACGCCGAAGCCGGCGGCCACCTCGTCCTCACCCCGCGCACCGGTTACGCCGACGAGGAGGCCGTTGCCCGGCACACGGTGATGCCCGGAGTGCTGCGCCCCGCCACGGGAGTGCGCTATCAGGAGTTCACCAATGTGCTGACGCCGGTCACGGTCACCCAGGGGGACGGGACGTCGTACGGCCCCGCCCTGCACGGGCACGCCACCGCCTGGGCCGATGGACTGATCGCGGAGGGCGCCACCGTCCTCGCCGGGTACGACCATCCCCACCTGGGCCAGTTCGCCGCCGTCACCACGCACGAGTACGGCGACGGCCGCGTGACCTACGTCGGTACCGTCCCGGACCGCGAGCTCTCGCGCAGCCTCGCGGACTGGATCGCCGCGGTCTCGGTCCCCTCCGACGCCTGGCGCGAGGACCGACCGCCGTCCGTCACCTGTACGTCGGCCACGACCGCCGACGGCGCTGTCCTGCGCTTCGTCCACAACTGGGCCTGGGATCCGGTCGGTTACCACCTGCCGGAAGACGTCCGCGACCTGTTCACCGGTGAGCCCTTCGCCGCCGGAACCACGCTCGAACTCGGGCCCTGGGACGTCCGGTTGCTCATCGAGCGCGAGGGCGACAGCTCCGTGGAGCGAACGCCCACCGCCCCCACTGCCCCCACTTCACCTTCACCTTCACCGAGGAGGACGCCGTGACCCGGCAGCCCACCACCGACGCCCCCTCCATCCCCTCCGCTCCCTCCGCGACCGACGAAGCCGAGCTCGCCAGGCGCCTCGGCGCGCTCACCCTGGAGCAGAAGGTGCGGCTGCTGACCGGCGCCGACTTCTGGTCCCTCCACCCCGAACCCGCCATAGGTCTGCGCCGGTTGGTCGTCTCGGACGGACCCGCCGGAGTCCGCGGTGAGCTGTGGGACGAGCGCAGCCCCTCCGCCAACGTGCCCTCGCCCACCGCGCTCGCCGCCACCTGGGACGAGCCCCTGGTCGAACGGCTCGGCGGACTGCTCGCCCATGAGGCGCGCGGCAAGGGTGTCGACGTCCTCCTCGCCCCCACCGTGAACCTGCACCGAACCCCTTACGGCGGACGGCACTTCGAGTGCTTCAGCGAGGACCCGCTGCTCACCGCCCGCATCGGCGTGGCCTATGTGCAAGGTGTTCAGGGCGGCGGCGTGGCGGCCACCGTCAAGCACTTCGTCGGCAACGACTCGGAGACCCAGCGCATGACGCTCGACGCGCGGATCGGTGAACGCGCCCTGCGGGAGCTGTACTTGGCGCCGTTCGAGCGGATCGTCGGCGAGGGCCAGGTCTGGGCCGTGATGGCCGCGTACAACGGGGTCAACGGGCACCCGATGACGGAGAGCCCGCTGCTGCGCCAAGTGCTGCACGACGACTGGGACTTCGACGGGCTGGTGATGTCGGACTGGTTCGCCGCCCGCACCACCGAGCCGTCCGCCCGCGCCGCGCTCGACCTGGTGATGCCCGGCCCGATCGGCCCGTGGGGCGACGCGCTGGTCGCCGCCGTACGCAAGGGCAAGGTCGAAGAGGCCCTCGTCGACGACAAGGTGCTGCGACTGCTGCGCCTCGCCGCCCGGGTCGGCGCGCTGAGCGATATCCCCACCACAGCCACGCCGCTCCACCACGACGCCGCTTCCGTGGCGACCCGACTGCGCGAGACCGCCGCCGCCGGATTCGTGCTGGCCCGCAACGAGGACACCCAACTACCCCTGGACCGCGCGGCGTTGAGCCGGGTCGCCGTCCTGGGACCCAACGCCGCCGCGGCCCGGACCCTCGGCGGAGGCAGCGCCACCGTCTTCCCGCCCTACACCGTCTCACCCCTCGACGGCATCCGCGCCGCCCTGGGCGACGGCGTCGAGGTCACCCACGGCGTCGGTGTCACCCCGCAAACTCGCGTACCCGCGGCGGCACTTGCCCACCTCCGCCACCCCGACGGCTCCGGTGAGGGCGTGGAGGTGAGCTTCCTGGCCGGGGACGGAACCCTGCTCGGCTCCGAGCGCCGTAGCGGAGGTGCCTACACCTGGATGGGGTCCTACGGCCCCGGAGTCCCGACCGGTGAGGTCGCCCGGGTGGAAGTGCGCACCGTGATCCGCGCGACCGACGCCGGCCGGTACGCCGTCGGAGGCTCGGGCATCGGACGCTTCCGGATGTCCGTCGCGGGCGTCGAGGTGTTCGACGTATGCCTCCAACTCCCGCCGGGGGCCGACCTGGTGGAGGGTCTGATGACCCCGCCGCAAAGTCTCCACACCGTCGATCTGGCGGCGGGCGAGGAGACCGAGGTCGTCCTCACCCACGACATACTCACCCACGACACAGTCACCCACGACGCCGACTCGACGGACGATGCCCTCGGCGACGCGGTCACCATGTTCCAGCTCAACCTCCAGCCGCCGCACGGCAGCGACGACGAGGAGATCGAGCGGGCCGTGGCACTCGCCCGCGAGGCCGACGTCGCCGTGGTCGTGGTCGGCACCACCGAAGAGGTCGAGAGTGAGGGCTTCGACCGCGAGGGCCTCGCCCTGCCCGGCCGGCAGGACGAACTCGTCCGCCGGGTCGCCGCGGCCAACCCCCGTACCGTCGTGGTCGTCAACTCCGGTGCCCCGGTGCTGCTTCCGTGGTCCGGGGAGGTCGCGGCGGTACTGCTCGCCTGGTTCCCCGGCCAGGAGTTCGGCAACGCGCTCGCCGACGTCCTGCTGGGCGTCGTGGAGCCGGGCGGCCGACTGCCCACCGGGTGGCCCGTGTCCGAGGAGGGGCTGCCCGCCACCGACCCGGTCGACGGCGTACTCGCCTACGACGAGGGGCTGTTCATCGGCTACCGGGGCGACGGCCGCACCGGATGGCAGCCGCCCCGCTACGCCTTCGGCCACGGACTCGGCTACACCACCTGGGACTACGTGTCGATCGACGCCCCCGGCGAGCTGCCGTCCGGCGCGGATCTCACCGTAGACGTGCGGATACGCAACAGCGGCACCCGGCACGGCAAGCAGGTCGTGCAGGTCTACGCCGGTCGCCCCGGCAGCGTTGTCGAGCGCCCGCTCCGCTGGCTCGCCGGGTTCGCTGTGGTCGAGGCGGCACCCGGCGAGGAGGTCGTCGCGACGGTCACCGTGGCCGCGCGCGCCTTCGAGCACTGGAACGCCGAAGTGGGCGGCTGGGCGGTCGAGTTGGGGACCTTCACCCTGGAAGCCGGCCCGTCCTCGGTGACCCTGCCGCTGGCCGCCGACATCGCCGTCGGCAACTCATGAGTGATGCGCGGCCGGAAGCGGACCTGGTCGTCGCCCCCTGGCGGCAGACCGAGATCACCCTGACCGGGACCCGCGACCACGCCAACCCGTACACCGACCTCGACGTATGGGCCGAGTTCACGCACGATTCCGGGACCGTCCTGCGCCGCCCCGCCTTCTGGGACGGCGGCCGGGTCTGGAAGGTCCGGTTCGCCTCACCGCACACGGACGGCCGCTGGACCTGGCGCAGCGGCAGTTCGGTGGCGGACGAAGGACTGTCCGGGCAGGGCGGAACGCTCGTCGTACGCCCCGGCGCTGACGACGCCAACTCCTTTCACCGGCACGGGTTCTGGCGCATGTCGCCCGGCGGGCGCAGCCTGGTGCACGCCGACGGGACGCCCGCGCTGCTGGTCGGCGACACCGCCTGGGCCCTGCCCTGGCGGGCCACCGAGGAACAGGTCACGGAGTACGCGGCGGACCGGCGGGCCAAGGGCTTCAACGCGGCCCTGCTGATGAGCGTCCAGCCCGACATGGACGCGCGCGGACCGCGCGACCGCACCGCCGACAAGGGCTTCGATGTCGGCTTCGAGGACCTGCCCACCGGGCACATCACCGTCCTGAACCCGGCGTACTTCCAGTACCTCGACCGGCTGATCGGCATCCTCCGCGACCACGGGATCGTCCCCGTACTCCAGCCGCTCTTCCACGGGTTCGGCTGGAAGGGCCTGCGCGTGGCGGGCCCGGTCGTCCCACCGCAGGAGTACGCGTGCTACTGCCGCTATCTCGTGGCCCGTTACGGCGCCGCCCCCGCCGTCTACCTGGTCGGCGCCGACGGCGAGGGCCACGAACCACAGATCGCGGCGGGCGGCGCGGAGGTCGGCCGCTGGGACGACTACGGCCAGCCCTGCGGTATCCACTACCGCCCGCACGCCGACAACTGCGCCCACCAGAGCGAGAGTTGGCTGCACTTCCAGTGGTGCCAGACCGGCCACATGGGCGGACACGTGCAGGAACGGGTCGCCGACATGTGGCGCAACACCCCCGCCAAGGCCGTCGCCAACGCCGAGCCGACGTACGAGAACACCGGCCGTCCCGGCCGCGCCGCGGGCTGGTGGCAGGGGCACGAGGCCTGGAGCAACCTCTGCGCCGGCGGCACGATGGGTGTGGTCTACGGCGCGGCGAGGCTGTGGCAGTGGCGGCTGCACCCCGCCGAACCCGGCCACGAGGAGTTCTTCCTCGCCAAGGACGCCGGCTGGCGGGAGGCACTGGACTTCGAGGGCTCACACCACGTCGGCCTGATCTCCCGCATTCTCGCCGGCCTTCCCCTGACGGACATGCGCCCCGACTGGCGCTCCGCCCTCGCACCCCGGGGCCTGTCCGTCCCCGGCGTGCTGTATCTCTGCTACGCAGAGGAGGGCGGCCCGCTGTTCATCACCGACCCGGAGAACGTCCCGCTCCCTTACCGGGTGATCGATCCCCGCACCGGCGAGACCGTCCGCGAGGGCGTGCGCACCACGGCCGCGGATCCCGTACCCGACGCAGGCGGAGCCCCACGGGTGTACATCTGCCATGACCCGAGCCGGAGTTGATACCCGTGCATGTCACGCCGCCCACCTTCGAGCACCACCGCGAACCCCTCGGTATCGGCGAGCACGCTCCCCGCCTCAGCTGGCGCACGGTCACCGACACCGGGGACTGGCACCAGGCCGCCCACCAGGTGGAGATCACCGCCGCCGACGGCACGGTCGTCACCGACACCGGACGCGTCGAGTCCGCCGAGTCCGTCCTCGTCCCCTGGCCCGGGCCGCGCCTCGGCTCCCGGCAACGCGTCGGCGTACGGGCCCGAGTCTGGGGTGAGGGTGAGCACGACCCCTCACCCTGGTCGACGACCTCGTACGCCGAGACCGGCCTCCTGGAACCGACCGACTGGACGGCCCGCCCCATCACCCCGGACAGCGGCGCCCTCGCCGAGGAACCGCTCCCCGCAGCGCTGCTCCGCCGCGACTTCACCCTCACCGGTCCCGTCGCCTCCGCCCGGCTGTACATCAGCGCGTACGGCGTCCACACGGCCGAGATCAACGGCGAGCGCGTGGGCGACCAGGTCATGGCTCCCGGCTGGACCTCCTACCAACACCGCCTGCGCTACCAGACGTTCGACGTCACACCCCTGCTGCGGACCGGCGCGAACACCATCGGAGCCCTGCTCGGCGAGGGTTGGTACACCGGGCGCCTAGGCTTCCACGGCGGTCGCCGCAACATCTACGGTGAACACCGCGCGCTCCTTGCCCAGTTGGAGATCGCGTACGCCGACGGCACGACGCACACCGTCCGCACCGATGACCACTGGCGTACGACGACCGGTCCCGTGCTGCGTTCGGAGATCTACGACGGCGAGGCCTACGACGCACGGCGTGAGCGGCCGGGCTGGTCCGCGCCTGGGCACGACGTGTCCGACTGGACCCGCGTCCACGAACTGCCTTCCCCGCACGCCGAGTTGGTGGCACCGACGGGCCCGCCCGTGCGACGCACCCAGACCGTCGCCCCGGTCGCGGTCATCACCACCCCGTCCGGCAAGACGATCCTGGACTTCGGGCAGAACCTGGTCGGCCGGCTGCGCATCCACGTCGAGGGCCCCGCCGGCCACGAGGTCACCCTGCGCCACGCGGAGGTGCTGGAGCACGGCGCACTGAGCACTCGCCCGCTGCGGTTCGCCGCCGCCACGGACACGTACGTCCTGAGAGGCGAAGGCGTGGAGGTGTACGAACCCCACTTCACCTTCCACGGCTTCCGATACGCCGAGATCGGCGACTGGCCCGGCCCGCTCGACCCCGCCGCCGTCGAGGCGGTCGTACTCCACACGGACCTGGCCCGCACCGGCTGGTTCGAGTGCTCCGACCGCCTCCTGAACCGGCTCCACGAGAACGTCGTGCAGGGCATGCGCGGCAACTTCCTCGACGTTCCGACGGACTGCCCACAGCGCGACGAACGCATGGGCTGGACCGGCGACATACAGGTCTTCGCACCCACCGCGTCCTTCCTGCACGACTGCTCCGGCATGCTGAGCGGCTGGCTGCGCGACCTGTCCGCCGAGCAGTTGGCGCGACCGGACGGAGTGCCGCCGCTCGTCGTCCCCGACGTACTGCCGGCCGCGTTCCAGGACGCGGGTGCCCAGGCGGTGTGGGCCGATGCCGCGGTGCTCCTGCCATGGACCCTCTATCAGCGATTCGGGGACCTGGAGGTGCTGCGTACCCAGTACCCGAGCATGCGGGCCTGGGGCGAGGCCACGATCCGGTTCACCGCCGCGGGCGACGGACTGTGGCGCCAGGACTTCCAACTCGGCGACTGGCTCGACCCGCAGGCCCCGCCGGACAGCCCGGGGGAGGCGCGGACCGACGGCGACCTCGTCGCCAACGCGTACGTCATCCGCTCCGCCGAGGTCCTGGCCGAGGTCGCCGAACTCCTAGACGGCACACAGCAGTTGGACGGTACTGGGCCGTTGGACGGCAAGGCGGACGCCGCCCGCCTCCGCGCGCACGCGCAGGCCGTACGCGAGCGGTTCGCCGACCGGTTCGTCACGCCGGACGGCCGACTGTCCTCGGACACCCAGACCGCCTACGCCCTGGCCATCGCCTTCTCGCTCCTACCGACGGAGCGTCAACAGCGGGGCGCCGCCGAACGGTTGGCGCAGATCGTGCGCCGTGCGTCCTTCCGTATCGCCACCGGTTTCACCGGCACACCCCTGATCTGCGACGCCCTGTGTGCGGCGGGCGAGCCCCAACTCGCCTACCGCATGCTCCTGGAGAAGGACTGCCCGTCCTGGCTCTACCCGGTGACCATGGGCGCCACCACCGTCTGGGAGCGCTGGGACTCGATGCTGCCCGACGGCACCGTCAACCCCGGCGAGATGACCTCCTTCAACCACTACGCGCTCGGCGCCGTCGCCGACTGGCTGCACCGCACGGTCGCGGGCCTAGCCGCCGCCGGACCCGGCTGGCGGCGGCTGCGCGTCGCCCCGCTCCCGGGCGGCGACCTGACCTGGGCGAAGGCGGCCCACGACACCCCGTACGGCAGGGCCGAGGCGGGCTGGCGCATCGAGAGCGTGAAGGGCGGCAAGGGGGACATCCTCGTCGTCGAGGCGTCGATACCCCCGAACACCCGGGCCGAGGTCCAACTCCCGGACGGCAGCGCCCCGTTCGAGGTCGGCTCGGGACGCCACACCTTCCGACGCCCCTGCACCGCCCCACCCTGGCCGCCGACCGCGATCCGGTACCCGTGAACCGCGGGCGACCGCACGCGGCGTGACCGGGTCGGGTCCCACGTCTGCGACCCGCTCGGCGGCGTCTCCTCGTCGTGCGGGGCTGTGAGCCTGGCACGCAGGCGGCCGACGAGTGGTCCGCCGTAGCCGGCGGCCGACTCCCGCTCCTCCCCTTCAGTCACGCTTGAAGTTTCAAGCGGATTCGGTCAGACTCTCGTTTGAGAGTTCAAACGGCTCGTTCCGGGGCCCTTTGGGCTCTGCCCGAATTCATCCCCCTGGAGCTGTCATGTCCCTTGCCTCTGATGCCGTCGCCGTCCGCCGTGGTCCGCTCGCCGTGGCGGGAGGCCTGCTCGCCGCGATCGTGGTGGCCTCCGCGGCGGACACGGTCCTCGCCCTCCTCGCCCTGGCCGTCGGCGCACCCGACGACTTCCAGCCGCTGAAGGCACCGTCGTACATCTTCCTGACGGCGGTCGGCATACTCGCGGGAGCCATCGGCTGGGCCGTGGTTCGCAAGGTCTCGAAGGACCCCCAGGCGCTGGTCCGATGGCTGGTGCCGACCCTCGTCGTGATCTCCTTCGTCCCCGACTTCCTGCTCTACGGCGACGGCGGCGCGACCGGCGTCGGGGCGCTGCTCCTGATGCACGTGTCGGTCGCGGCGACCGCGGTGGTCACCTATCGCAAGGTGATGCCCCTGTCGTAGGGACATGGTGGCGGCGTACGGTCACCGGCCGAGTGGCCGCCGTCCGAGTCACTGGATCCCGACCGTCGACCGCCACAACTCCCCGGTCTCCGCCGCCGCTTCCGGTGCCACGAGCAGCAACGGCTCGCCGTACGACGGCAGTTGTGGCATCGCCACCGCGCCCGCCTCGGTCGCGATGAGCAGGGCGGGCAGGCCGTCCACCGGGTGGAACTCGCCGATCGCGGCGGCGGTCGCCCGGCCCGCCGCGACCTGCACCAAGGACAGTGCGGTCGAGCCCAACACGCGGGCCGTGCAGTGGCGTTCGGCGAGTTTCGCGAGGAGCGTGTCAAGGCCGGGCCAGTGCGCGTGCGCCGCCCACTCCGTCAGGAACACATGGCCCGTGAGCGTGGTGTGGTCCGCCGCGTGGATCGGGGTTCCGTTCAGGTGCGCGCCCTTGCCCCGCACCGCCGTGAAGACCTCGCCCCGCCACGGGTCCGCGACCAGGCCCAGCAGCGGACTGCCGTCCGGCTCCGCCAGGCCCAGGGAGAAGGAGCACCAGCCAAGTCCGTGGGCGTAGTTGGTCGTTCCGTCCACGGGGTCGATCACCCAGTGCGGTGCGTCGTCCGACGTGCCTTCCTCGGCGCCGTACTCCTCGCCGTCGATGCCCCAGTCGGGGAACTCCCGCCGTAGCACCGCGCGTACGTGCCGTTCCACCGCCTCGTCCGTGTCCGTGACGATGTCGGCCGGGCTCGCCTTCTGCCGGACCGGGCCCGCACCTCCTCGGTTTCCGCCGCGAATCGCCTCCGCCGCCCACTCGGCCAATTCCACGGCCACCCGCAGAGCACCGTCCAGGTCATGTTCGTTCGGCACAGCTCTTCACCATCCCGTCCAGGTCGTCGCTCATGATCGCGTCCACATCCCAGGAGACCAGAACGGGTGGATGAACGTGGACTTTCCGCAGGGCGACACTTGGGCGGGGTGGGCCGTCACTGCGGCAGGCCCGCGCGGTCGAGGTGGCGGTGCAGGAATTCGGTGATGACGTTCACGACGGTCGCGGACGTCCAGGCGAGCGCGGCGTCCGAATCCGCGAGGACTCCGAAATCCCCGTGGTTCGCCCCGGCCACGACATAGCGGGTGCTGTCCGCGCCGGCGGTGCGCAGAGCCTGGTGCACGTGCTGCGTCTGGGAGGAGGAGACGAACATGTCCGCGCTGCCGTGCAGGAGAAGGAATGGCGGCGCGGAAGTCGTCACGTAGGTCGCGGGATCCGCAGCGGCGACCGCCTCGGGAATCTCCGAGAACAGTGCGCCGGCCTTGCCGGCATAGGCTGAGAAATGTGTCGCCGTGCGCTCGTAGTGGAGGCGCGCCTCCTCGTCGAAGTCGTCGGCGATCGCCGAGAGCAGCGAGGTGCCGAAGGCGTCGACCACGGCTTGCACGGTTCCTGAGGAAGTGCCCGAATGCCCGGAGAACTCGGGCAGTTCATTGGTGACCCCCGTCAGCGCCGCCACATGTCCGCCCGCCGACTCGCCCCAGAGCGCAGCCGTACGCGGGTCGATGCCGAAGTCGTCCGCGTGCTGCCGCAGATGGACGAGGGCGGCGCGCACATCGTGAACGGAATCCATGTACGTGCCGCCGTCGGGTGCGACGCGGTATTCGACGCTGGCGACGACGAAACCCGACTCGGCGACGTGCCGGCGCAAGTCGAGCGCCATCGCGTTGTTGCAGCGCAGGAACGCACCACCGGGAAGGAAGAGGACCAGCGGAAGCCGCTCTCCCGTCGCGGGCCGCAGCACGTCCGCCTTCAGCTCACGCGACTCGCCGTTGGGCAGATCCACCGTGCCGAAGACGACGTCGAGGTGGCTCTCGAGTTCGACGGTCCCCAGAGACATCTGCGGATTCGGGCTGACCTCCAGCAAGGTGCTGTCGGCGAGGTCGGGCGGGGCGATGGTGGCGGCGACCGGAACGGGGAGCCTGGGAACGGACGGGGTTTCTGCCATGTTCTCTCCGATCGTTGCAGGATGCGCGCCCCCGTCGTGGCGCCGAGGTGCGGTATAGCGATCCTTTCACCGTCGTAAAAAAACATCAATACACACGGAGAAGCTTCCTCCGCTTCTGTCGCGGCTGCCCTGAGCCCGCGTCCGCGACAGGGGTGGAGGAAGCCGTCCCCGCCCCGTCAGCCGGACAGGGCCTCCACGCGTGCCCGCAGGGCGGCGCCGTACCGGCCGTACGTCTCCTTGAGCTGGTCGAGCGCCGGTACAAGTTCAGCGGCGTTGGCGCCGAAGAACTCCTCGGAGTCGGCCAACTCCGTGGTGCCGTCCGGTTGTTGGGTGAGCACGAACGAGTGCCTGCCGAGGATCGCGTCGAGTGATCCGCCTTCCCAGACCAGCCGGTGGGGCGGCTCGACCTCGGTGATCCGCATCGTGACCTCCTGCGTGGTGGCGTCGCCGCCCGAGACCCGGCCCGGAACCTCTGCCCCGATCGCGACCTCCTCGGCCTTGGCGTCGAGTGCCAGAACCGGGTGCCACTGCGCGTACTGGTCCAGCGCCACGACCACGCGCCACACGGCCTCCACCGGAGCGGAGATCCTGGTCACCGCGGTGACGACAGGGGTTTCCCTCATGATCGGCTCCTTCCGCCGTCGTGTCCTACGGCGGACTCGGGGTCACGGCACCAGGACGATCCGGCCGCGCAGGCCGCCCCGGGCCAGCTGGGTGTGGGCTTCGGTGGCCTGCGACAGGGGGTAGGTCCGCGCCACGCGGGGCGTCAGCACGCCGACCTCGGCGAGGGCGGAGAGGAATGCGAGACGAGTGGGTTCCGGGCCGGCGAAGGTGTGGCGTACGACCACGCCCCGTTCGGGGTCGGGCAGCACATCCAGCCGCACGCTCACGAAGATGCCGCCGTCACGGACGGCCGCCAGCGCGGGTGCGCCCAGCGCCGCGGCGTCGAGTGCGCCGTCCACGCCTCCCGGCACCAACTGCCGTACCGCCGCGCTCAGTTCCTCGTCGCGCGACACGAACCAGGTGGCGCCGCGGTCGCGGAGGAACTCCTCGTCCTCGGGCTTCCCCTGCGCGACGATCCGCACGCCCCGGGTCCGTGCCAACTCGACGGCGTAGCCGCCCACGGCACCGGCGGCACCCGTGACGAGCAAGGTGTCGCGAGGCCGTAGCGGGAAGTGGTCCAGGGCCAGCGAGGCGGTCATCGCGTTGAGGGGAATCGTCGCCGCGAGCGTGAGGTCCATGCCCTCGGGGGCGGGCGCGAGGGAGTTGAGATCGGTCACCAGGTACTCGGCCTGGGCCTTCGTGGGGCGCACCACGGGGGCGTCGAACACGATCACCGGTGTACCGGTCTTGAGCAGGACACCCGGGCCGACCGCGTCGATGATCCCGGCGGCGTCCAGGCCGAGCCCGGTGTGCTCGACCCCCTCCATCGGTCCGAAGAAACCGCCCCACACAGCGGCGTCCGCGGGATTGAGCGCGGCAGCCGCGACTTTGACACGGACCTCGAAGGGGCCCGGCTCCGGGAGTGGGACCTCCACGACCTCGACGGCCTCGGGTCCACCGATCTTCCTGACGACTGCAGCGCGCATGATGTCCGCCCTTGCGTTTGCGTATCCGAACATCACGAACGCTAGGCGGGTTACGATCGATTAGTAAGTAGGCACTTTAAAGTGCGTTACTGCCGGGCGTCGTAGTGTGCCCGCGCCTCGTCGACCTCGTCCGTCTTCTCCGCGGCCCAGTCGCGCACCTGGGACAGCAGGCCGTACAGCCCCTGCCCGAGCGGGGTCAGCTCGTAGTCGACGCGCACCGGCACGGTCGGCGTGACCGTCCGCTTCACCATGCCGTCGCGTTCCAGCATGCGCAGTGTCTGGGTGAGCATCTTCTGGCTGACGCCCGGGATCTCCCGGCTGACGTGGCTGTAGCGCATCGGGTCGCCGTGGGACCCGAGGGTGCACATCGTCAGGCTGACCCACCGGTTGCTGATCGTCGAGAGCAGGGCCACCGCCGGGCAGTCCTGCATGTACGCCTCGTACGTGCCGGGCTCGATCCGGCGCGTCGGCTTGGCGTTGGTGGTCATCCGGGTCTCCCGTCAGGAGGGCCGCTCACTCTGAGGGGCTTACGTTCGAATCGATCGTAACCCGCCCGATCTCCGACGTTCGGGGTGTGTTCGAGTTCGCAAACGGAAAGCGAAGGGTCGGACGTGGTCAGGCCCTCGTGATGTCCCGGCCCGGCATCGGCTCCGCGAGCGCTGCCCGCCACTCGGGCGCGCCGAAGGAGTCCGTGAAGTACTGCGTCTCGTGCACCACATGCCCGTCGGTGAATTCCATGATGCTCACCACGTAACTGGGCACCCCGTCGTAGGTGATCACGCACTCGCTCACCCACAGCTCCCCGCCGCCGGTGATCCGGCGGACGATGAAGTGGCGGTCGGCGGGGTGGCCGCCGCGTTGGGCCGCGATCGTGGCGCGGCCCCGGAAGCGTTCTCCCGACTGGGGATAGTCGAGGAGCGCGTCCGGGGCGTAGATCGCGTGCTCGGTGTCGCTGTCTCCTCGCTCCGACGCCTGCCAGTGTTCCTCGATCGCGGCACGGGTCCGGATGTCAGGGTCCATGACGTGGTCCCTTCTGCGGGCGGGCGAATCGGTCTGGGGCCAGGAAACAGGGTAGGCGCGAGCCGCGCGATCAGCAGACCAGCGACCGGCTCAGCGGGCCCGAGCGCAGATGGCGGCCCCGGGGTTCGGCGTCCATCAGCCGGCCGGTGTCGACGACGGGACGGCCGCCCACCACGACGGTCTCGGGCCAGCCGGTGACCTGCATGCCCTCGTACGGCGTGTAGTCCGTGGCCATGTGCAGGGCGGTGCTGCGGACGGTGCGGGTGGCCGTCGGGTTCCAGATCGCCAGGTCCGCGTCCGAGCCCGGGGCGATGACTCCCTTGCGGGGGTACAGGCCGTTGAGCCTGGCCGGGTTGGCGCACATCAACTCCACGAAGCGGCCCATCGGCAGGCCGCCCTTGACCACCAGCTCGCTGAAGATCACCGGCATCCGGGTCTCAACTCCCGGCAGGCCGTTGGGCATGGCCCGTACGTCGTGGCTCACCGACTCCTTCTGGGCCGTGTCGTAGCAGCAGTGGTCGCTGCCGATCGTCGCCACCTGGCCCATGAGCAGCCGTGAGCGCAGCCCGGCGACCGTGCCGGCGTCCCGCAACGGCGGGCAGCACACGAAGCGTTCGGGGTGCGGGCCCGCGTACGCCGAGTCGTCGAGGACCAAGTGGTGGGCCACCGTCTCCGTGAACGCGCGCACTCCCCGACCCCGGGCACGGGCCACCAGGTCGACCGCCTCGGGCGTCGACTGGTGGACGAAGTACACCGGGGCCGACACCGACTCCGCGATGGCGAGGATCTCGGCGACGGACGCGTTCTCGGCCAACTCCGGCCGGGTACCGGCGTGATGGCCCGCGCTGATCGCCCCGGCCGCCTCGCCGCGCTCCTGTGTGTCCGCGATGATGTGGTCGGCCTCGCAGTGGATGACCACCATGCCGCCGAGGTCCCGCAGTGTGGTCATCACGTTGAGGATGGTCTTCTCGTCGGCCATGGTCTCGCCGCGGTAGGTGGTGAACATCTTCACCGTGACGATGCCGTCGGAGGCCAGAGACCGCAGCTGTTCCGGCACGGTGTCGTCCCACTCGACCACGCACCCGTGCAGCGCGCTGTCGCACAACCCCTGTGCCGCCTTGGCCCGTTGGGTCGCCGCTACGTCGGCCGGGTTCTCGCCGGGGCGCGGGATGGCGAAGTCCACGATCGTGGTCGTACCGCCGAAGACGGCCGCCGTGGTGGCCTGGCGGTAGTCGTCGAGGGAGGTGAAGTCCCCCGAGGTGAAGCCGACATGGCAGTGCGGGTCCACGCCGCCGGGCAGCACGAGGCGTCCCGAGGCGTCCAACTCGGTGGTGCCGGGGGCCTGTACGGCGCGGTACGCGCCCGGCTCCACCAGCCCGAGCACCTTGCCGCCGCCGATCAGGACGTCCGCGGCGCCCTGCCAGTCGGCGTTGACCACGGTGCCGCCTCGGACGACGAGGTCGACGGGCTGGGCGGATGCGACGGGTTCGATCGATGAGGGGTGGTGGGACATGGCTGACCTCCAGCGAGGACGAACTGTCAGAGAGAGGCGAGGTAGGCGTGCCAGCCGCCGTGGGCGGTGATGTCGACGACCCCGGGGGCCGTCAGCGCGGAGGCGCGCATCCGCATCGAGAAGGAGCCCGAGCCGTCGGCCAGGGCAATGACGCCCAGTTCGAGTTCCGCAGGTTCCCTGGGGAGCAGTTGCTCGCGCAGCACCTCGTAACTGACCTCGTACACCTCGCCGTTGATCGACGCGCCGCCCTCCGTGACCGGGTGCAGGCCGGGGAACTCGTCGCGTACGGAGAAGAAGCGGTACGTGGGCGCCGTGCGGGCGGGGCCGAGGAGGTGGGCCTCGCTCAGCGCGTGGTTGAGGGTGCCTCCGGACATGGCCTGGCCGTTGACGAACATTCTCAGGGTCATGGGGGAGTGCCTTTCAAGGTGATACGGGAGTGGAGGCGTCGTCGTGGAGCAGGCGGCCCGGTCCGAGGTCGTCCACCGGGTCGGCCGGGGCCTCCCCGGCGATCTGGCGGGCCAGCGTGTCGCCCCACACCGGGGCGAGGGTGAAGGCGTAGGTGCCGCCCGCGACGAAGAAGCCCGGGTGGCCGGGGACTTCGCCGACCACCGGCATCTCGTCCGGGGTCGCGGCCAGCGGTCCGGCCCACATCCGCAGCAGCCGCAGACCGCCGAGGAACGGCAGGACGCGCCCGGCCTGCGCGAGGTTGCCGGCCATGCTGGGCACGCTGACGGTGCTGCGCCCTTCCATGTCGAGCCTCGCCGCGGGCCAGCCGCCGCCGATCAGCAGGTTGCCCGCGCTGACCTGCTTGACCGACATGCCCTCGCCGATGTGCTGGACCAGATGGTGCATGACCGGCGGGACCCGCACGGTCACATGCATCTGGATCGCGACCGGGGACATCTGTATCCCCACCCCGGCGAGTGCGGAGATCTCGGTGATCCACGGCCCGGCCACGTTGACGATCACGGGAGCTGTCCAACTCCGGTCGCCCGACAGCACCTTGTAGTCGTCGCAGACCCGCTGGATGCCGGTCACCGGAGTGAAGGCGTGCACCTCGACGCCGAGTCGGCGGGCCGCGGCGAGATAGGCGGGGGTGATCAGGAGCGGGTTGGCGTAGCCGTCCAGCGGGCACCAACTGGCCGCGCGTACACGGTCGGAGAGCAGCGGCAGTTCCTTGCGGGCCTCATCGCCGGTGAGTACCTCGGTGGGGATGCCCGCCTGCCGCTCCCACTCGTGCTTCTCCCGCAACTCCGCTTCCTGGGCCGCTGTTTCGGCGACCATGAAGCCGCCGCCGCGTCGCAACTCCACGTCCGCGCCGAGCCGTTCCTCGATCTGCGACCAGTGGTCGGACGCCCGGCGTTGCAGCGGCAGCAGACGGGCGCTGTCGACCGGGACCTCCTGGCCCGGGCGGCGGGTGTGGATGGCCTGGATGTGGAGGTTGCCCGCGGTGGTGCCGGAGCCTTCCCTGTTCGGCGCGCCGCGCTCCAACACCACGACCCGGTAACCGCGTTCGGCGAGGTGGAAGGCGGCACTGGCGCCGAGGATGCCTGCACCGATGATGACAACGTCGGGCTGGTTCACGGGACCTCCTGCCCTTCGACCGTCGCGGCCATGGGCAGCGGCCGTATCGGCATCCGGGCCGCGAAGCACTCTGCCGCGCCCTCGTTCCGTCCGGCCAACGCCGCGACGATGTGGCCGCATTCGCGTCCTTGGCAGGGGCCCATGCCGGCGCGGGTGGCGGCCTTGGTGCCGTGCAGGTCGTTCCAGCCGGTCGCGGCTGCCTGCCGGATCTCGCCCGCGCTGACGCCCTCGCAGCGGCAGACCTGAGTCTCGTCGGGAATGTCGGCCGTGGCCGGCAACGGGTAGAGGCGGTCGGCCAGTTCGGCGAAACGGTCCAGGGCGCGGGCTCGGCGGCGGAGGCCTGACAGTCGCACGGTCGGGCGTTCGGGTGCCAGGCGGCGCAGGATCGCGTGGGCGGCGAGTTGCCCCCGTACGCCCGCCGCGTGCACCCCCGCGATACCGGCGCAGTCCCCGGCGACGTACAGGCCGTCGACCGAGGTCGCGCCGTCCGCGTCCACGACCGGGAGCTGCTCTGTGCCCGACGGGTCCGGCTCGGTGGCGCAGCCCAGCAGCCGGGGGAGCTCGGTGCTGGGGCGGAAGCCGAAGCCCACGCAGAGCGCGTCGGTCTCCAACTGCCTTACGCTGCCGTCCTCTTGGCCGATGTCCACGGCGGTGACCTGAGTGTCGCCGTGCGCCGCCAGCACGCGGGAGCCCTGTTCGACGCGGACTCCGTGTCGGGCGAGGGTGAGCAGATAGCGGGCCGCCTCGGCGAGCCGGGCGGGCTGCCGCAGCGCGCCGCCGATCGAGGAAATCCCGGGCCGGTACGGGTGGTTCAGCTCGACCAGTGCCTCGATGCGGGCGCCCACCTCCAGCAGCGCGCAGGCGACCGGCAGCAGGAATGGACCGGTCCCGGCCAGCACCACCCGTTGGCCCACGGGAACCCGGTCCATGGTGGCCAGGTGCAGGGCGAACCCGGGGGTGACGACACCCGGCAACGTCCAACCAGGGAAGGGCAGGGAGCGTTCGTACGCCCCGGTGGCGGCGAGGGTGGCGCGGGTGCTGACGCGACCGAGGGCGCCCGTGCGGACGTCCGAGGTGAAGAGGGTGCGGCCTCCGTCCTCCGCGCCCCAGACCAGAGTGCCGGTGCGGCAGTCGACGCCGGAGTCTCGTACCTGGCGGATGAGTTCGGTGCCGCGTGGGCGGAAGTCGCCGAAGGCGGCGGTGAGTTGCTCGGCCCGGCGCTTGTAGTACTGACCGCCCAGCGTGTCGGACTCGTCGAGCAGGACGACACTCAGCCCGCCCCGGGCCAGGACCAGCGCCGCGTGCAGTCCCGCCGGCCCGCCCCCGATGACTGCGACGTCCGCCTCCGACTCCGCCATGACGTCAGCCATGCGCGGCCTTCGACAGGGGTTCGGTGTGGGTGCGGATGTCCATGCCGTCGGTGACGTGCGCGGTGCAACTGCGGGATCCGGGGCGGCCGTTGATGGTCACCTCGCACTCCAGGCAGACGCCCATCCCACAAAAAGGGCCGCGCAGTTGGCCGTTGACCGGGTTGCGGCGCAGCGGCCAGATGCCGGCCGCGACCAGGGCGGCGGTCACGGACTGGCCCGCCCAGGCCTGGCCGGGGGTGCCGTCGATGGTCACGGTGACCGTCTGCGGAGGGGAGTCGGTGCTCATGGCTGTGCTCACAGGGCTCAAGGGGAGTGGGGGGTTCACAGGATCCGGTCCAGGAACTGGCGGGTGCGTTCGTGCTCCGGCGCGGAGAAGAAGAGGTCCGGGGACTTGTCCTCCACCACCGTGCCGTCGGCGATGAACACCACCCGGTCGGCCGCCGCCCGGGCGAAGCCCATCTCATGGCTGACCACGATCATGGTCATGCCCTCCTCGCGGAGCCGGACCATGACGTCGAGGACCTCGCCGACCATCTCCGGGTCGAGCGCGGAGGTCGGCTCGTCGAAGAGCAGCAACTCCGGGCGCATCGCCAGGGCACGGGCAATGGCCACCCGCTGCTGCTGGCCGCCGGAGAGCTGGGACGGGTAGGAGCCGGTCTTGTCGGCGAGTCCCACCATGGCCAGCAACTCGCGGGCCGCGCCGCGTGCTTCGGACTTGGAGACACCGTTCACATGCACCGGACCGGACGCCACGTTGTCCAGCGCGGTCATGTTCGGGAACAGGTTGAACTGCTGGAACACCATGCCGGTGCGCCGCCGCTGGACGGCGATCCGCCGCTCCCGCAGGGCTAGTTGGCGCCCGCCCCGCTCGCCGTAGCCGATCCGTTCGCCGCAGATGCTGACGGTGCCCGAGTCGGGGGTCTCCAGGTGGTTGAGGGTGCGCAGGAAGGTGCTCTTGCCGCCGCCCGAAGGACCCAGGACGAGCACGACCTCCCCTTGCCGGACGGTCAGGTCGATGCCCTTCAGGACTTCAACACCGCCGTAGGACTTGCGTACTTGGCGCGCTTCCACGACCGTCTCGATGGTCATCGGATCTCCATTTCGAGTGCCGGTACGGCGGCGGTCTTGACGCGACGGCCTTTGCTCGGCCCGGTCTGGTGGCCGCGGCCGACCCGGATCTCCAGCCACCGCTGGACCAGTCCCCACAGGGTGGTCATCGCCAGGTAGTACAAGGCGGCTGCCGTAAGGCCTTCCAGGACCCGGAAGTTGGTCTGGACGGCGAACTGCGTGCGGCGCAGCAGCTCTTCGACCGAGATCACCGAGACGAGCGTGGTCGTCTTGAGCAGTCCGTTGAAACTGTTGCCGAGCGGCGGAACCATCACCCGCAGCGCCTGCGGCATGACCACCACCCGGAACACCTTCCAGGGCGGCATACCCAGCGCGCGGGCGGCCTCGGACTGGCCGCGCGGGACCGACAGGACCCCGGCCCGGACGATCTCCGAGAGATACGCCGCCTCGTTGAGGACCAGGCCGGTCAGGGCCGCGCTGATCACGCCGAGGCGCAGGCCCAGCTGGGGCAACCCCGTGTAGATGATGACCAGTTGGACCAGGAGAGGTGTGCCCCGCATCAGCCACACGTAGAAGCCGGTGACCGCACGGACCGGCGCGATGCGGGACGCCCTGCCCAGCGCCACGAGCACGGCGAGCGGAAGGGCGAGCGCCATGCTGACCGCGGTCAGCCAGATCGTCGTCCAGGCTCCCTGGATGAGCTGGGGATTGGTGAGGAAGTCGAAGAAGGCATCCCACGACCACATGGCTCTCGCCCTTCGCTGGTTGCTTGGCGGTGAACGGGTTACTTCGCGCTGATCGCGCCGGTGGTCACCTTGAGGTCGCCGGTGTAGGCCGTGACGCCGTACTTCTTGTACAACGTGGCCAAGTACCCGTTGCTACGAAGGGTGTTGAGCGCGTTCGCGACCGCGTCGGCGGGCTTCTGCTTGCCGAAACCGAGGGCGAGCGGGGCCGGGTTCATGCCCTTGACCGCCGTCTCGAAGCGCCCGTCCTTCTGGTAGTAGCTGGTGACCGCCTCGACGATGGCCACGCCCTCCACCTGGCCCGCGGACAGCGCCTGGTAGGCATCGGCAGTGGTGGTGAAGGTGCGGACGGTGACCTGCTTCTTGCCGGCCGCCTTCAGCTCCTTGTTGAGCGCGGTGAGGGTGTCGAACTCGTAGCCCGGGGCCTCTACGGCGATGGTCTTGCCGGACAGGTCGGCCTCGGAGGTGATCTTCTTCGGGTTGCCCTTGGCGACCGAGATCGAGACGCCCTGGACCTCGTAGGGGACGAGCTTGACGGTCTTGGCGCGCTCCGGTGTGTAGAACATGCCGGTGTCGATCATGTCCCAGCGCCCGGACTGCACACCGGGGATCTGCGCGTCGAAGGGGATGTTGACGAACTTCGGGGTGAGACAGAGGAGTTTGGCTATCTCGTTGCCGAGGTCCACCCGCATGCCGACGATCTTGTTCGAGGCGTCCAGGTACTGCATGGGCGGCAGCGTCGCGTTGGTCGAGATCGTCAGCGTGCCCGCCTTGACCAGGTCCGCCTTGCCGACCTTGGGTGTACAGCCGGTCGGGGCCGCGGCGGCGGACGACGAGGACGAGTCACTGCTGCCGCAGGCCGTCAAGGTCAGAAGGAGGGCGGCGGCTGAGGAGGCCGCGATGAGAAGTCTGCGCACGGTCGGTTCACCTTTTTCCGGTGCTGGTGGAACAGGGGTGCAGCCCGGCCTCGTCGAGCGCCTCGGACAGGCCGAGCAGCGCTGACGGGTCCTCCAGGGGGAGCAGCGGGGGGCGTACATGCCCTCCGGGCTGCCCGAGCAGCCGCATGGCGGCTTTGAGCTGCGAGGTGGGTGAGGCGAACCGTGAGCTGTAGTCGTCGTTGACGAGCAGGTTCACAAGCCGTTCGTAGCGTGCCGACCATTCCCGGGCCCGGTCGAGATCACCGGCCCAGTAGGCCTCGTAGAAGGGGACGGCGAAGGGCGCGCCGAGGCCGCCGCCGTCGATGTTTCCGGCGCCACCGAACTCGGCCATGACGGCCATGCCCCGGCGGTGGATGAAGCGGCCGAAGACCTGGACCTTGCCGGCCAGGGCGGCGCAGGTGTCCGCGACCTTCAACTCGTCGCCCGAGCTGTCCTTGACCGCCACCACGGTGTCGAGTTCGGCCAGCCCGACCAAGGTGTCGACCGTGATGTCCACGGCGGTGCCGCGCGGCCAGTTGTAGACCATGAGCGGCAGATCGACCGCCCCGGCGAGAGTGGCGTAGAAGGCATGGATCTCGTCCTGGCTCGGGTGGACGTACGGCGGCGGGGTGGTGAGGATGCCGTCCGCGCCGATCGAGCGGGCGTGCTCGCCGTAGCGGGCGGACTCGGCGGCGGTGTAGGCCCCGCAGCCGATCACCACCGGCAGCTGTCCGGAGAGTTCGGCGACCGCGATCTCGGCGACCCGGAGGCGCTCCTCGGGGGTCTGGGAGAACCACTCGCCGGTGGTGCCGTTCACCAGCACTCCGTGCACGCCGTGCTCGGCGTACAGCGCGAGCAGTGCGCGCCAGGCGTCCTCGTCGAGGGAGCCGTCGGTGGAGAAGGGGGTGGGTGCGGCCGGCCAGTAGCCGCGCCAGGGGGCGGCGCCGGAAGTGTTCATCGTGTGTGCTCCGATCGAGTGTCCGTCCCGTCAGGACGTCCCGTCGGGACAGCACCTTGTGGGACCACTCTGTGGGATCGATTGCACAGCACCGTGGCATCGCCCGGAGGGGCCGGTCAACCTCGTTCTGGCTGGAAACTGCTGACGAAACGCATTGTTTACGCCACCGACTCGACCCCGTCTGACATGATGGCGATCACGGCTCGGCGTACGAGAAGAGTCGTATGGGATCGATTTCATGATCGGGGGGTGGGCCGGTGGCCGTCACCTTGGACCAGGTGGCCGAGGCGGCAGGGGTCTCCAAGAGCACGGCCTCGCGGGTGCTCAGCGGTTCCAGTCGGGTCAGCGCGCAGACGAAGCGCGCGGTGCAGTCCGCGGCGGAACGCCTCGGCTACCGCCCCAACCGGATCGCCAGCGGACTGCGCACCCGGCGCAGCAACCTCGTCGGGCTGGTCATAACGAACCTGGTGAACGCCTCGTTCCACCGCATCACCGAGGTGCTCCAGCAGCGGCTCGACGAACGCGGCTACCAAGTGCTGCTGTGCGTCACCGACTCGGACCCGGCACGCGAACGCCGTTACCTGGACATGCTGTTGGACCACCGCGTCGACGGCCTGATCATCGTGGGCACGGGCGACAACACCGCGACGGTACGGCAGGTGAGCGCGGCCGGAATCCCCGTGGTGAACCTGATGCGCTCGCCCGACAGCGCCCCCGGCGACTCCGTGATGGCCGCCGACCGGGACGGCGCCGAACTGGCCGTCCGGCACCTGCTCGACCTCGGGCACCGGAGCGTCGCCTTCATCGGTGGCCCGGCGGGAGTCGACTCCGGGCGCGACCGTTACGCGGGGTTCGCCGCGGCGCTGGCCACCGTCGGACTCGAACCCGATCCCGCCCTGTGCGCGCGGGGTCCGTTCACCGTGCCGTTCGGTGCGGAGGCGGCGATGCGGCTGATGGGCGCCGACAACCCGCCCACCGCGCTGTACAGCGCCAACCACGAAGCGACGTTCGGAGTGCTCGGCGCCCTGGTGCAGCTCGGGGTCCGGGTGCCGGAACAGCTCTCGCTGGTGTGCCACGAGGAGGCGCCCTGGTTCCCGTACTGGCATCCGCCGATCACCGTCGTCGACAACGGGGCCCGCGACCTCGGCGAACTCGCGGCGGAGCAACTGCTGCGCCGCATCGACAGTCGCCCCGACAACGGCGACCCCGGTGAGGAGAGCGTCGGCCGGCTCATCCGTGTCGGGTCGCGGCTGGTGGTACGCGATTCGACGGCGGCCCCGCGCCGACCGGAGTGACGGCCGGTTCCTGTGGGCAGTGCCGACGGGCTGAACGACAGACAGACGGTCTGAACGACAGGCAACGGAAGGCGCTCGGCTGGAACGGTCCAGCCGAGCGCTTCTCGGAGCCGCGGGGTTGACGCGGGTCGCCGGTGTCAGGCGCAGAGGACGCGTGTCTCCGGCGTGTAGACCGGGCCGCCGCTGACGTTCGTCGAGTCGCTGAACTCGGAGTAGTAGTACGAGTAGAAGCCGATGTTCCCGTTGCAGCCCGAATCGGCGGCGACCTGCAGGGTCAGCGTCACGGTCCGGCTCTGCCCGGGCGGGATGGTGGCGCCGTAGTCCGGGCCCAGGTCGGTGGGCCCCACACCGGTGCAGGGGGTGCTGCCGGTGTCCGTGGTCAGGGCGCAGTCGGTGAAGCTGTACTTGAGGTCGGGCCGCTGGGTGGTCAGCCAGGTGGGCTCGATCGTCTGGTAGACGAACAGGACGTCGTAGGTCTTGTTGTTGGTCAGCGTCATCGAGAGTTTCACCGCACCGCCGGGCGTCGTGGTGGCGGTGTCGGTGGCAAAGGTCAGGTCGGCGTCCGCCGCGCTCGCGCTCGGGGCCAGGCCGAAGACGGCGAGGGCGAGACCGAGGACGGTGGCGAGACCGAGGCGTCTCATACGGGGTGATCGCATGGGCCCGGAGGCTAGGCGGGCCGCGTGCACGCCGTCTGCCCCGCGGGCAGCCCCCCGGCCGGGATCGGCTGGATGCGTTTCTTGTGTGACAGGAGTGCGGCGAGTGTGTGAAGTGAGCTGACGGGGTGGAGGCGGGCCCGTCGGTGGTGGCCCGGCGGATGCCGATATTGGCGTGATACCGGAGGCGCCGGACGGCGTGCTGCCTCGTGCGGTACGCCTGTTCTCGGGCATCCGTCGACTTCTGGCGCGGGCGCGTACGAGAGCGGAGGCGTTGATTAAAATGAACGTTGCGTTCAGTATCTCGCTCGAGTTCGGTATAGTGAACGCATGGTTCATTCAATCGCGGCTGTTCGGGAGGGCGCGCAGATCAGCGCCTACCTCGATGACACCTACCTGGAGCAGGTCGACACGCGAGTGATCGCGGTCGGTGAGAAGGACGGGACGGCATGGGCGGCCGTCGAACACTGTCTGTTCCATCCGCAGGGCGGCGGCCAGCCCGCCGACCGGGGATGGCTCCAGGACGCGGAGATCGTTCCGGTCCGGGACCACGAGTCGGGGCTGGTCGTCGCTACGGCGGCTGCGGGCGGCGGTCTTCCGGAACTCGCCGTGGGGGAGTGGGTGCGGGCCCGGATCGATCTTGAGCCGCGGATGCTGCATGCCGCGCTGCACACGGCCGGACATCTCGTCGAGGCGGTCGGACGGACACAGGGATGGGAGATGGTCGGGAGCATCCACTTCCCCGGTCAGGCCCGCATCGAGTTCCAGGCACCGCCCTCGGACGCGCGACTGGCCGACCCGGAGGGACGGGAGGAAGTGACCGCCGTGCTGCGCGCCGCGGTGGCGGCCGCGGTCGCCGACGATCTGCCGGTCTTCGCGCGGTACCTCCCCGACGGGCGCCGCGAGGTGCATCTCGACGCGCTGCACTCCGCGCCCTGCGGCGGCACCCATGTGCGCAGCCTCGGCGACCTGACCGACGTGGAACTGCCGACGCTGAAGGTCAAGAAAGGCCGTATCCGCGTGTCCTACACCGCGACCCACCGGAGCCGTCGATGACGCCCCCGCCGTCCGGCCGACGGCCGGTGAGCAGTACCGCGGCAGCGGTCGGCGCGAAGATCCGGCTGCGCCGTCAGCAGCGCGGCATGAGCGCCGCGGAGATGGCCCGCCGCGCCGGACTGAGCAAGGCCACGCTGTCGCAGCTGGAGGCCGGAAACGGCAACCCCACGATCGACACCCTGGACGCGATCGCGATCGCCCTGCGCATCCCGATCGCCGACCTGCTGGCGCGCGACGCCGACACCGGTCCGGTCTTCCGACCGGGCACGGACATCGAACCCGGGGAAGTGTCACGGGAGTTGCTACGCCGGATCAGCAGCGGCAACAGTCTGGAGATCTGGCGGCTGCGCATCCCGCCGGAGACGGAGCTGGCCGGTGTACCGCACGCCACCGGCACCATCGAGCACCTGCTCATCGCCACCGGGCACGTCACCGCCGGTCCGGTCGACGCCCCGGAGGATCTGGGCCCGGGCGACATGCTCGCCTTCGCCGGAGACGCCCCGCACTTCTACCGGACCGGCGCCGAGGAGGTCGACATCACCGTCGTCTTCGCCTCGCCCATCAGCACCTGAGACTCCATCCGGCATCTGAGGCACCGTCAACAATGAATACCTCAGCAGGACTTGAGACCGAGGAACCCCTGCTCATGAGCACCGCCATCATCGCCACCACGCCCTCCAGTCGCGCCTTCATCAGCGACAACATGGCCGGCGCGTCCCCGCAGATAGCCCGCGCCGTCGCCGACGCGGCAGCCGGGCAGGTCCTGCCGTACGGCAACGACCCCTTCACCGAAAGCGCCCGCCGCAGGCTCGGGGAGATCTTCGAGCGGAACGTCGAGGTCTTCCCGGTCTCCACCGGGTCCGCGGCCAACGGCCTGAGTCTGGCCGCCCTCACGCCGCCGTGGGGGAGCGTGCTGTCCCACCCCGAGAGCCACATCAACACCGACGAGTGCGGGGCGCCGGAGTTCTTCACCAACGGGGCCAAGCTCGTCGGTGTCCCGGGTGCCGACAGCAAGATCGACCCCGACGCGCTGCGGGTCGCGGTGCGCCGCCGGGCCGGTGACGTGCACAGTGTGCAGCCGTCCGCGGTGAGCATCAGCCAGGCCACCGAGAGCGGCAGTGTCTACACCCTGGACGAGATCCGCCAGGTGTCCGCCATCGCCAAGGATGCTGGGCTGCGCGTCCACATGGACGGGGCGCGCTTCGCCAACGCCCTGGTCCATCTCGGCGCCACCCCGGCCGAGATGACCTGGAAGGCAGGCGTCG
Organism: Streptomyces prunicolor; assembly: GCF_045162825.1. Classification (NCBI taxonomy): domain Bacteria; kingdom Bacillati; phylum Actinomycetota; class Actinomycetes; order Kitasatosporales; family Streptomycetaceae; genus Streptomyces; species Streptomyces prunicolor. The sequence goes on from NZ_CP108676.1 coordinate 10,595,073, forward strand.
ACGTGCTGTCCTTCGGCGCCACCAAGAACGGTGCGATGACCGCCGACGCCATCGTCTCCTTCGACCCCGCGCTCGCCGGTGAACTCGCCTTCCGCGCCAAGCGCGCCGGGCAGCTGGCCTCCAAGATGCGCTTCAACACGGCCCAGATCGACGCGTATCTCACCGACGACCTCTGGGTGCGCAACGCCCGCCAGGCCAACGTGATGGCCACCCGCCTCGGCGACGGCCTCAAGTCCATTGCCGGCGCAGGCCTGTTGGCCACCCCGCAGGCCAACATCCTCTTCTGCCGCCTGCCTCAGCAGGTTACCGAAGGACTCCTCGCGGAGGGCTACGCCTTTTATCACGACCGCTGGGAGCCGGGAATCGTCCGCTTCGTCACCGCCTTCTCGCACAGCGCCGACGACATCGACCAACTGCTGGACGCGGTCCGCCGCCACACCCACTGACGGGAGTTGCCGCGGACCGCGTACCGGCCGACGCTCAACTCTTCTCCGGAGAAGGCGAGTTGGCGGCTTCGGAGGTGCAGGGGGAGGGATGGGGGTGTGGCGTCAGGCGGTGACGAGCGGCTGGTGCGGTGGCGCGAGCGTCGGGCGGCTGGTGTGCAGGTTCCTGGTGACCTCGGTCAGGTCGGCGATGAACATGCCCGCGAGCTCGGCGGTGAACCCCGTGCGCACCACCAGCCGTAGGACGGAGACGTCCTGGCAGGGCGCGGGGAAGCTGTAGGCGGGCAGATGCCAGCCGCGGGCGCGCATCGCGTGGGAGACGTCGAACACCGTGAAGCCTTGCGTGCCGGGCGCCAACCGGAAGGCGAACGCCGGGAGTTCGGAGCCGTCCGTGATCAACTCGTAGGGCGCGACGGTCCGGATACGTGCGGCGAGCGCGCGGGCCGTGCTCCGGCTCTGCGCCGCCAGATTGCGCAGCCCTTCGACGCCGTAGCGGAGGAAGCTGTAGTACTGCGCGACGACATGTGCGCCCGGGCGGGAGAAGTTGAGGGTGAAGCTGGGGGAGCTGCCGCCGAGGTAGTCGACCTCGAACACCAGGTCGTCGGGGAGGGCTTCGGCGTCGCGCCACAGGGCCCAGCCCAGGCCGGGGAAGACATGCCCGTACTTGTGCCCCGAGGTGTTGATGGAGGCGACGCGTTCGAGCTGGAAGTCCCACATGAGGCCCGGGTCGAGGAACGGGGCAACCATCGCGCCGGACGCGCCGTCGACATGCACGGGGATGTCGGTGCCGGTGGCGGCCTGGTAGCCGTCCAGCGCCATGCAGATGTCCGCGACGGGCTCGTAGGAGCCGTCGAACGTGGAGCCGAGGATGGTCACGACGCCGATGGTGTTGTCGTCGCAGTACGCGGTGAGCGTGTCGGCCGTGAGGTGGTAGCGGCCCGGCTCCATCGGGACGTAACGCGGCTCCACCTCGAAGTAGTTGGCGAACTTCTTCCAGCACACCTGGACGTTCGCACCCATCACGATGTTCGGGCGCGCGGTGTCCTTGCCCTGGGCGCGGCGGCGTTCCTGCCAGCGGCGCTTGAGTGCGAGCCCGCCGAGCATCGCGGCCTCGCTGGAGCCGGTGGTCGAGCAGCCGCGGACCTGCTCCGGATGCGGCGCGTGCCAGAGCCGGGCGAGCATCCGTACGCAGCGCTCCTCCATCGCCGTGATCTGCGGGTACTCGGCGCGGTCGGCGAGGTTCTTCTCGGCGGTCTCCGCCATCAACTCCCTTGCCTGCGGCTCCATCCAGGTCGTCACGAAGGTGGCGAGGTTCAGGCGGGCGTTGCCGTCGAGCATCAGCTCGTCGCGTACGCGGCGGCAGACCAGGTCGGGCTCCGACGCGAACTCGGGCAGCTCGTCGACGGGCTGGAGAAGGTCGACGGCCGGCGGGAGGCCGCCGGTGCGGGAAACGGTCAGGGTGTCGAACTCGGCTTCGGGCATGACGTCGGTATGCGGGATGGGCATGAGTGTCTGGATGCCTTTCTGGTCCGTGCGGCCCCGTGCACTCCGACGCTAGATCGCCAAGCGGTGCGGTGTATTTGCCGATTACACCGATCCAGTGATCGATTTGCGGACTGATGAACTGGATTTTCCCTTGTACATACTGGGCATTACTTTTTGCGGGGCTGGACTTGCCTGTCGGCGGGGCGCTGACCAGGTCCTAGGCTTCAGGGCCCTGGATTCGACCGAACCCCGCTCGATGGGCCTCGGACCACTCGGTGGGGCGCATCGTCTCCCCGCTCAGATTCACGATGGTCCGCGTCCCGTGTGCATACGTGGTGCTGCCATCACGGGTGCATACGCGGAAGCCGGTCGTTGCCGATGTGCGGCCTACGCGCTCGGTCCAGAGGTGGACGGCGATTTCCCCGTTGCCGGTCACAGGGAGGTCGAACACGATGCCGACCGCCTTCACGACGTAATGGGTCGGCTTGGCCTCTTCGAATGCGCCGAAGCCAAGACTGAACGCGTACGTGTTCCAAGCGCGTTCGACCATCACGGTGTAGCGACTGTTGTGCAGCATCCCGTACGGGTCGAGGTCGTCGAAGTAAACGTCCAGAGGGATCAAGACGCCGTGGTCGACCGGCTCGGACACGGGAAGGGATGCAGGCCTGTCAACCATCATGAGTCCTCGTCGTAGCAGTTCGGCCCGTCAGGAAAATCTTCATGCCGTGCCTCGCCGATGATCAGGTGCGACTCCACCGTGCGGCCTGATCGCGGGTCCTGTCCAAGACCTGTTTCGCGCTCTGTGATGCCCGCGGGGCATGAGAACACCGTCCATCGGACCGAGGACGTCCCCTTCAGCGAGGGCGCCAGTCAGGTCCGCCACCACAGACCGGTCGTCGTGAGCGGCTTGCGCGGTCCGGCCAGGTCCGGCCAGGTCCGAAGCGGTCCCCGTCCTCCGGAGAGTCCGGTGATCAAAGGCGATCACATCGAACGCCCGCGCCGCGGCGCCCTGAGGATCTCCCGTATGCCGTGGCGCTCCCCGCGGATAGGGTGGGCGGTGATCGACAGGGTCGGGCTGGGCGAGGGCGGCGGACGGCGTGGGCGGTGCCGAGGAGAGCAGGAACACGGGCACCGGGCGCCCGACGTCACGCGACGTCGCCCGGCTCGCCGGTGTGTCCCACACCGCGGTGTCCTTCGTGTTCAACGGCCGGGCCGACGGCAACCTCTCGGCCGCCACCCAGGAACGCATCCGGCAGGCCGCGGCCCAGCTGGGCTACCGTCCCGACCCGGTGGCCCGCGGTCTGCGCCGTCGCCGTACGGCCGTGATCGGGCTGGTCACCGATGAGATCGCGTCCTCGCCGTTCGCCGGTCGGCTGCTGCGCGGCGCCATGGAGACCGCCTGGGACAGCGACCATCTCGTCCTCACCGTCGACTCCGGCGGTGACCCGGTCAAGGAGGACGCGGCCGTCGCGGAACTGCTCGACCGGCGCGTGGACGGCATCATCTACGCGGCCATGTCACTGCGCCGGGTCCGCGTCCCCGAGGGCCTGCACCGCACCCACTCCGTGCTGGCCAACTGCCTTCCCGAGGACGACTCCCTGCCCGCCGTGGTCCCCGCCGAGCGCGCCGGTGGCCGTACGGCGGCCCGGCTGCTGCTCGCCGCCGGCCACCGCCGGCTCGCCGTGATCGGCGGTCTGGACGACATCGCCTCGGTGGAACGCACCCGCGGCATCCGGGAGGCGCTGCGCGCCGAGGGCGTCACCGTGCCCGAGGAGTGGATCGTGCGCGGCGGCGGGGAGATCTCCGCGGGATACGCGGGGGCGCTGCGCCTGCTCGACGGGATCGAGCCGGGCCGTCGCCCCACCGGCGTTCTGTGCTACAACGACCGGGTCGCGGCGGGTGTCCTGCACGCCGCGACCCGGCTCGGGATCGACGTGCCCGCCGATCTGTCAGTGGTCGGCTACGACGACCAGGAGCACATGGCCGCCTTCCTCACCCCGCCGCTCACCTCGGTCGCGCTTCCGCACCGGGCGATGGGCGAGGCGGCGACCCGGCTGCTCCTGGACGCCATCGAAGCCGGCCAGGCACCACCCGCAACTGTCCGGCGCCTGGCCTGCCCTGTGGTCAGCCGCGCCTCCGTGGGCCCGGCGCCGACCCGGTGACCTGGGCACCCGGCCCGCACGTGACCTGGCCCGTGGTCAGCCGCGGGCCGGCGCACACCCGGTGCCCCGGGTACCCGACCCGCGCATGGTCCGTCGTGCCTTCGTGGGTGCGGCGCCCATCCAGTGCCCCGGGCCCCGACCCGCGCGTGGCCTGCACTCTGGTCAGCCGCGCCTCCGTGAGTCCGGCACCCACCCGGTGACCCACGCACCCGACCCGCGCCTGCCCTGCCCTGTGGTCAGCCGTGCCTCCCCGGGGCCGGCCCCCCCGGATGACCCAGGCACCCGACCCGCGCGCGACCTGGCCCGTGGTCAGCCCCGCCTCCCTGAGTCCGGCGCCCACCCGGTGACCCGGGCCTCCGGCCCCTCGACGACCAGCTCGGCGATGTCGTCGGGGCGCCGGTAGACGCGCTCGGTGACCATGGCTCGGTCCGCGACGAAGAGTTCGAGGAGTGAGCCGTCGACGAGCAGCCGGAGCGTGAGTTCCGGCGCCTTCGGCACGTGCACGGTGATCGGGGCGGAGCCTTCCCTGCCGGTCCGGGGCCAGGCGACGCGGTCGAGGACGACGGTCCCCGAGGCGGGGTCCGCCCGGACGGTCAACTCCCGGTCCGCCGCGTCCCGGAGCAGGCTCACCGTGGTCGGTCCGCATGCGGTGACCGTCAGGTCGTAGGCGTTCGGAAGCGGAACCCGGCCCGGCGCGGTGACGAACGGCTCGGCCCGGTGGAGCTGGTCGAGTTCCGGGGCCGGACTCACCCGCAGTGAACCGTCGGGGTGGATGTCGACCACCCGGGGTGCGGTGAGGACGCCCGCCCATCCGGCCCTGTCCAACTCCTCTTGCGGGCGGGCCTCCCACGACCAGCCCCAGAGCAGTGCACGGTCCGGCTCCTGGAGCACGGCGGGGGCGTAGAAGTCCCGCCCCTGGTCGAGCCTGCCGCCGGCGCGCGGTGCGAAACTCAACCCGCCCCGGCTGTCCGCCTCCAGACGGCCCGTCAGGTATCCGGTGGAGCAGGGATCCCCGTCCCACAGGGACACCAGGAGTACGTGCTCGCCGCCTGCCGTCCGGTACAGGTGTGGGCACTCCCAGCCCACCGACTTTTCGCCGAACACGCCAGCCGCCACCGGGTCCTTGCCGTCCAGCAGCACACCGGCGAACCGCCAGTCGGTCAGGTCGTCGCAGTCGTAGAGCAGGACCGACGGCGTGCCGTCGGCGTGCCCGGCGCCGACGAGGGCCCAGCGTCTGCCCGTGTGGCGGAAGACGAACGGGTCGCGGAACATCACCACGTCCAGTCCCGGCGGCGGCCCCGCCACCACCGGTGTCGGCAGCGGCTTCCACTCGGTCAGTTGCTCGTCGTCCGGGTCCGCCGCCCGCGCCAGGCAGATGGTGCCGAGTCCGGTGTGGGTACGGTCAACTCCCGTGTATACGGCGGTCGGTGTGCCCGCGTCGTCGGTCACGCAGCCCGACCAGCAGCCGGCCTCGTCGGGGCCGCCGGGCGTCGGGGTGAGCGCGATCGGGTGGTGCTCCCAGTGCGCGAGGTCGGTGCTGGAGGCATGACCCCAGTGGACGTTCGCGTGCACCGGTGCGTCGGGGTTGTGCTGGTAGAAGAGGTGGTAGCGGTCCCGCCAACGGAACGGCCCATTGGGGTCGTTGATCCAGCCGGCGGGCGGACGGACCCTGAAACGCGGCGCGTTGGGGTCATTGTTCAACGGTTGACTCCTGCGGACGTGATGCCCTCGCGGAGAGGGCGCTGGCCGACGGCGAACACGGCGACGGCGGGGAGCATCGAGAGCACGACCCCGGCCAGGACCACCGAGATGGACCCGGTGCCGAGGTTCCCCTGAAGGGAGACCAGACCCAGCGGAAGCGTGTAGTTCTGGCTGGAGGTCTCCAGGATGAGTGGGCGGAAGAACTCGTTCCAGTGGTAGTTGAAGGCCAGCACGCCGACGATCGCCAGGCCGGGTGTGGCGAGCGGCGCGTACACCGAGCGGAAGATCCGCCAGGTTCCCGCGCCGTCCAGCATGGCCGCCTCGCCCAGGTCCTTCGGCATACCGAGGAAGTACTGGCGCATCAGGAAGGTGCCGAAGGCGGTCGGGAAGGCCGGGATGATCAGGCCGAGGAGTGTGTCGGTGAGGCCCATCGTCTTCAGCACCAGGAACACCGGCACGATGGTGACCTGCAACGGCACCATCATGGTCGCCAGGACCAGGCCGAAGAGCGGCTTCTTGAAACGGAACTCCAGGCGCGCGAAGGCGTATCCGGCCAGGCCCGCCGTGATCATCTGGCCGACGGCGACCAGTGCCGTCACCAGCGTGGAGTTCAGGGCGAGCAGCCACACGTCGATCTGCTGGAAGACCCCGTGGTAGGCCGCGGTCGTCGGGTGCGTGGGGATGATCTGCGGGGGCAGGTCGAAGGACTGGGCCGGAGTGCGCAGCGAGGTGGCGACGGTCCAGATGACCGGGCCCAGCGTCAGCAGGGCGCACACGGTCAGCGCGGCGATCCGGGCCCAGGGGGTGAGTGAATAGCGCAGACGGCTCAGGGTCGGGGTTGCTTGGCTCATGCGGCTCACCGGCTCACTGGTAGTGGACGAAACGCCGGCTGAGCCGGAACTGGACGGCGGTGACCGCCATGATCATCGCGAAGAGCAGCACGCCCACCGCGGATGCCTCGCCGAAGTCGAGCTGCTCGAAGGCCCTCTCGTAGATCACCATCACCACGGTGCGGGTGGCGTCGCCGGGGCCGCCGTCGGTGAGGACGTAGGGCTGTTCGAAGACCTGGAGGGCGTTGATGATGCCGACCACCGACGCGACGAGCAGCGTCGGCGACAGCAGCGGCAGCGTGATGCCGAGGTGCTTGCGCAGGCCGGTCGCGCCGTCGAGGGCGGCGGCCTCGTGGATCTCCTTGGGGATGTTGTTCAGACCGCCGATGAACAGCAGGAACGAGAAGCCGAACTGCTGCCAGACGTAGACCAGGATCACCGTGGCCATCGCCGCGTGCTCCGAGGTCAGCCAGGGCACGGGCGCGACGCCGACCAGGCCGATCAGCCAGTTCACCACCCCGAAGTCCTGGTTGAACAGGTACTTCATCACCACCGAGATGGACGCGGCGGACAGCACCAGCGGGAAGAAGAACGCCGAACGGAACACCGAGCGCAGCCACACCGGCATCCGCCCGTTCAGTGCGAGCGCCAGTGACAGCGCGATCAGCAGTTGCAGCGTGACCGCGAGAACCATGAAGAGGAGCGTGTTGCGGAAGGAGACCAGGACGGTCGAATCCGTGAAGGTCGTACGGTAGTTGGCGCCGCCGGCGAAACGGGGCGGGTCGATCACGTTCCAGTGGAACAGGCTCAGTACCACGGACCCGATGATCGGCACGACCGTGAAGACGACGATGCCGACGACCGTGGGCGCCAGGAACAGCGCGGCCAGCAGCCGGGAGCCGCGGACGCGGACCGATGGTCGTACGGCGACGGCGGGTGGTGTGGCGGGCCGCGAACTGACGGGCGGAACCTGGGAGTTCGGGACCTGGGTGTTCGTCATACCGCACGCTCCATGGCCTGCTCCAGGTCGCCCTGCATCCGGCGCAGCGCGGGACCCACCGCACGCGGCGAGGCCAGCGCCGTGCCGGTGTACTTGAGCAGGACGTCGGTCACCTCGGCGACCTGCGGCGGCGCGGGGATCGGGCCGGTGTCGGGAAACCGGTCGAGGGTGTCGTAGAAGACCTGCCAGTGCGCCGGGCCGCTCGCGGCGTAGCGGGCGGCGTTCAGCATCGAACGCCGGGCCGGGGTGGTCTGGTTGGTCCGGAACAACCGGGTCATGGTGTCCTTGCGGGCCGCGTACTTGATGAACTCCCAGGCGGCTTCCTGCTTCTTCGAGGTGCGCAGCAGCGCGTAGCCCGCCGCGCCGAACTGGTGGCGCTGGGTACGCCAGCGCGGGAAGTACTGCACGTCGTAGTCGGCGGCCCGCATGCCGGCCTGTTGCAGGCCGCCCGCCCAGAAGCCGCCCGCCGGTGTGACGCCGACGTGGCCGGTGGAGAACACGCCGACCAGGTTGTTGCCGTTGCCGCCCTCGGGCCGAGTGCACAGGTTGTCCTGGACGAGGGAGGCGATGTAGTCGTACGCCTCCTCGACGCGGTCGGTGGTGGCCTGCGGGGTCGTCCAGCGGAAGCCGCCGCCGCGCCCCTTCCGGTCGGCGGCCGGGTAGAAGGTGTCCCACAGCCAGGAGCCGCCGGGTGCCTTCGACTCCTTCAACAGGTTCGTGCCGTTCGCGAAGAGCCAGGGCACCACACCGCCCCACAGCCGGTTGGTCCAGAAGTACGGCGTGAAGTGGGAGCCGCCGCCACGCTTCAACTGCCGTAGCAGCGCGGTGAAGTCGTCGCGGCTCCAGTCGGCCGCCGGGAACTCCGCGCCCGCCCGCTTCAGCACCTGCTTGTTGAGGTACATGTCGGCGGCGTTGAACTCCATGGGCAGTTGGTAGAGGTTGCCCTCGTACATCATCGACTCCACCAGCGAGGGGTGGACGTCGGCGAAGTACTCCCGCAGCTCCGCCGCGTCCCGCCGCACCCAGCGGTCCAGGGACACGCCGAGCCGTTGGGCGAACAACTGCACGCCCTCCGTGGCCACATACACCAGGTCGGGAGCGGTGCCCGCGGCGATCTGGGTGAGGATCTTCGCGAAGAAGTCCGACCAGTCGACGGCCTGCACCGCGTTCACCCGCAGCGGGATGTCGGGGTGGAGCCGGCGGAAGCCCTTGGTGAGGGCGTCGACGGTGGCCGGGTCGAAGGCGGAGCCGAGGGTGGCGACGACGAGGGAGCCGTCGTCCCGGCCGGGGATGTCGGCTCCGGTGAGCCGGTCCCAGCTCGCGGCGGTACCGGCCAGGGCGGCTGCTCCGGCCCCGTACGCGCCGTACCGCAGCAGCGTGCGGCGGGGGAGGTGCGAGTCAGTCATCCAACGGGCCTAACTCGTGTTAGTTCAGGGTTGATGCCCAGATGATGGGAACCGGGCGGCAAGCCTGTCAAGGGTCGGGAACGCATGACCTTCAAAGGGTCAGGACTCTTGACCTTTAACGAGTTAGGTCTACAGTCCTCGTTCATCTGAGCCGATTTTTCACGCCCTCTGCGTCGTGAGCCGCCACGAGAGGAACGATGTGCCATGCCCGGAACATCGGGGATATCCAGGAGATCACTGTTCGCGGGATCGGCGGTGGGCACCGCCGCCGCGCTGCTGCCCACCGGAACGGCCACGGCCGCGCCGAGGCCCAAGCGCGGGGCCACGGCCAAGAGCGCGACCAACTCTGCGGCGAGCGGGGCGAGTTACCGCGCCGCGTACCACTTCACGGTCCCCGACCAGTGGAAGAACGACCCGCAGCGGCCCGTCTGGATCGACGGCGAGTACCACTATTACTACCTCTACAACGCCGACTACTTCACCGGCGTCGTCGGCACCGCATGGCGCCTGGCCACCACCGAGGACCTGGTCTCCTTCACCGACCGCGGGGTCGCCGCACCCAAGAACACCACGTCCAACGGCGATCTCTGGTCGGGTTCGGCGGTGGTCGACACCGGCAACACGGCCGGATTCGGCGCGGGCGCGGTCGTCGTCATCGTCACCATGTCTCCTGGCGGCGGCACCGACTCCCAGGCGCAGTTCCTGTACTACTCGACCGACGGCGGTCTCAGCTTCACCAACCACGGGACCGGCCCTGTCCTGCCCAACCCCGGCGTCGCCGACTTCCGCGACCCCAAGGTGATCCGCGACGAGGACCGGGGCCGCTGGGTGATGGCCCTCGCCGAGAACGACAAGATCGGCTTCTACCACTCCGACGACCTCAAGTCCTGGACGTACGTGAACGGTTTCGTCCACGACGGCATCGGCGTCCTGGAGTGCCCCGACCTGTTCCGCATCACCGCCGCCGACGGCACCGTGAAATGGGTGCTCGGCGCGAGCGCCAACGGGAAGAGCTCGGGGCTGCCCAACACGTACGCCTACTGGACGGGTTCCTTCGACGGCAGCACGTTCACCGCTGACACGAGTGACCCGCAGTGGCTCGACCACGGCTGGGACTGGTACGCCGCCGTCACCTTCGAGAAGCGGGACGCGAGCGGCGCGGTGGACGTGGCCGCCCGGTACGCGATCGGCTGGGTGAACAACTGGGACTACGCCAACACCACTCCCACCATCGACTGCGACGGCTTCAACGGCACCGACTCCGTCGTCCGCGAGATCACCCTGCTGAAGGCGTCCGACAACACCTACTACCTCGCCTCCCGGCCCGTCGCCGGCCTCGACTCGCATGTCTCCCGCACCGTGAACCTGGGCGACGTGACCGTGGACGGCACGAAGGTGCTCGATTACACCGGTATCTCCTACGAGGTCACGACCGAGCTCACCTGGTCCCAACTCACCGGCGCAGGCCTCCAGTTGAGGCGCTCACCCGACGGCGGTCGGCACATCGACGCCGGGATCTACGCCGACTTCGCCTTCCTCAACCGGCGCAACACGGTGAACGCCGACACGTCCGGCAAGTGGCAGGAGAGCCACACCCCGTTCGACCCGTCCGCCGGCACGGTGAAGCTGCGCATCCTGGTGGACCGTACGTCGGTGGAGATGTTCGTCGACGACGGCCGCTATGTGCACACCAGTCAGGTGTTCCCGTACCTGCTGGACACCCGGCTCGCGCTGTTCACGATCGGCGGCAGCGCGGTGTTCCGTAACACGGTGATACGCGAGTTCTCGGTGTGAGAGCGGCTGGGCCGGCCGGGCCGGCTATGGGCGCGGGTGCGCACCGTACACGTGAACCCGATCGGCAGCGCCGATCCCGGTGAGCCCGGTTTCGTTCAAGGCCGTCATTCAGACCTGTTCGTCGCTACCTGTTTCTCAGTACCTGTTCCTCAGTCCGCGAGTCCGCCGACCGGGATGCCGAGTCGGTCGGCGACGGTCGTCAGGGCCGTGCCCAGGGGCAGCGCGACCCGGGTGCGGGCGTGCGGGTCGCCCCGGGTGGGGTCCCGGTTGACGATCAGTACCGGCTTGCCCTCCTGCGACGCCTGACGGACGAACCGCAGCCCGGACATCACCGTCAGCGAGGAGCCGAGGACCAGCAGCGCGGTCGACTCGCGGACCAGCCGCCGACAGTGCTCGACGCGCTGCGGCGGAACCGACTCGCCGAAGAACACCACGTCCGGTTTGAGGACGCCCCCGCAGTCGGCGCACGGCACGACGCGGAAGTCCCCGACCTGCGCGTCGGTGAGGTCCGCGTCACCGTCCGGGTTGATCCCGGCGGCGACCGGGTCGAAGCCCGGGTTCTCGGCCGCCAGGCGCCGGGCGAGTTCGCGGCGCGGGCCGATGGCGCGGCAGGAGAGGCACACGACCCGGTCCAGGCTGCCGTGGAGCTCCACGACGCCCTCGCTGCCGGCGGCCTGGTGCAGGCCGTCGACGTTCTGGGTGATCACGCCCGAGACGCGGGCGTCCCGGGCGAGGGCGGCCACCGCCAGGTGTCCCACGTTGGGGCGGGCCCGCCCGAAGGTGCGCCAGCCGAGGTGGCTGCGCGCCCAGTACCGGCGCCGCGCGTGCGCGCTCCCGGTGAAGTCCTGGTAGGTCATCGGGGTGTGCCGGCTCAGGCTCCCGCCCTCACCCCGGTAGTCGGGGATGCCCGACTCCGTGGAGATGCCCGCCCCGCTGAGCACCAGCACACCGCCTGCGCTCAGCGCGTCGACGATCGGCTCCAGGTCGGTGGTGCCCGGCAGCAGGTCCGCCGTGGGGGTCCAGCTCAGGGTGGGGCGCATGCGCATGCCGCCAGGGTACGGAATCGGCGGCGGCACCCGGTGAGTGCGGCGGGCGTGGACGGTTGCGGGGGAACGGTTCTCCATCCGCCGCGGGTAAACCGGCGCTCGGCGCATTGGGCGGGCTCGTCGGCGCGCGGGTACCCGCCGTAGTGAGCGCGAGCGCCGTTGCGGGACGGTCGGCCGCGGACAGCATGTCCTCAGCACTGCGAGTGAGGAGACATGTGATGTCCAGTGAGTTCCAGCGGACCAAGCTCCAGGCCATGTTCGAGGCGTTCGACGCGGACGGCAACGGCTATCTGGAGGAGGCGGACTTCGTGGCCCTGGCGGACCGTTGGGGTCGGCTGCCGCGAGTGAGAGAGGGATCGGAACTGGCGGCGCGCGTGGACGGCGTACTGAAGGGCTGGTGGCAGCATCTGTCGGCGACCGTGGACACGGACCGGGACGGCCGGATCGACATGGACGACCTCCTCGCCATGGTGGACCTGCTGCCGACCATCCCCGAGGCCGTCACCGCCACCGCCGACACCATCTTCGACGCGGTCGACGAGAACGCCGACGGGCGCATCTCGCGCGGCGAGCACCAGCGGCTCGTCGACACCTGGCACGGGCGGCCCGTCGAGACCGGCGGCTCCTTCGAGCGCCTCGACCAGGACGCCGACGGCTACCTCAGCCGCCCCGAGTTCGCCGCGCTGTGGACCCAGTTCTGGACCAGCGACGACCCCGCCGAACCCGGCAACCTGATGTGCGGGCCGATCGGCGCCGGGTGAGGCAGCGGCGACGGCCTGCCGCAATGGCAGGTGGGGCACGCTATGGGCGATCTCTCCGGCCTGTACCTTCTGCCCCGAACATGCCCACGCTGCCGTCGCACCACTCCTGTTCGGCCAGCCAGGCCACCGTGTCGGCGCCGTCCGAGGCGTCGTCCACGTGCGGTACGAAGACACCGTCCGAACCGACGGTGCCCCGGCAGTCCTGGACGACCACCGCGTAACCCCCGCGCAGCATGCCGTACGGAGTCGGCATGAGGCCGCTCTCCAGACCCGCCTTCTCCTTGTCGTAAGGCGTACGCGCGAGCAGTACAGGCAGCGGCTCATCCGTCTCCGGTCGCCAGACGTTCGTCGACAACTCCGTGCCGTCCCGCATGGGGACCCGCACGTCAAAAGCGGCCGCTTTCGTGCGCTCGGCCCGCGCGGCCGCGGCGCGGCGGGCGCTGGACGCGAGGGACACGGGCGCGGTGGCTGTCCAGGGGTGAGCACAGGAGGGCCGACGGCAGAAGAATTGATCACCCAGTGCCTTTTGTTTTGTGATGGGCGCCCGTCCTTGTCGCGAACAGGCGTCCATCGCGGGCCCACAACGGGTGCGGAAAATCCGCCCAGTTGTCCCTTGTCACTCGGTCGCGAACGACAGCGTGCCGGAGGCCGTCGTATCGCCGGCCTGGGTGACCTGGAAGGTCCAGCCGTCCTCGGCCGGGGCGCATTCGACGTGGACGGGGGAGTTCCACTCGGTGAAGCGCAGGGCCCGCAGGTGGCAGCCGCTCAGTCGGCCGGGGGAGGCTCCGGCCAGGCAGGCCGCCTGGCGGGCCGCCTCCAGCAGGACCATGCCGGGGACGTGGTCACTGGGGTGGTCGAAGAACCGTGGGTGGCGCAGGTCGGCCGGTGCCACCAGCAAAGACCCGGAGCGATCCCGGACCAGCATCACATCGCCGGGGGACGGCACCGACACCTCGGCCGGCGACGGGCGGCGGTGCACGTCGTCCGGGACGGGGGCCGCGGCGGCATTCGGGCCGCGGAACGTGTCGTACTCCTCCTCGGACAGGACGCGGACGCGCCCGAAGGCCGAGCCGAACTCGCGCCCGGAGGCGGAGAATTGGATCCGTACGCTCAGCGCGACCGGCCACGGCACGTCGTCCACGTGGCGCACGTCGGACACCTCGGCCCGGCACAGCACGTCGGTGGCGCCGTAACCGACCACCGGCTCCGTGCTGTTGTCGAGCTGGAAGCCCACGCTCCTGATGACGGGCTTGCTCGTGCTCGGGGCGCCGAGGAAGCGCTGGCAGATGTACAGGCCGACCTGGCGGATGGTCTCGGCGGCGAGCATCGGATCGTGCCGCTCGCCGGAACCCGAACCGGAACCGGAATCCGAACCCGAACCGGAACCGGAACCTGACGTGATGGACGTGGCGTACGAGCGCGGCCACTGCGCGGCGAGGAGGAAGCGGCCGTCGGGCAGGGCCAGGGCGTCGGTGAGCAGGACTTCGGCGACGGCTTTCCGATGCACGAGGGTCCGGGACACGCAGCTGTCCCAGCTCAGCGTCAGGTGTTCCGGAGCGGTTTCAGGGGGTGCGAGAGAGTGTGATTCAGTCATAAAATAATACAAGCTATGGTTCTTTGGCATACGTGCGGGAAACGTCGGCCTGTCGGCTAGATTCACCGGAAAAGACGATCCGACACGCAGGAACAGGGGCGACCGAGAATATGCAGGAACGTGCGGAAGTCACTCGGCGGGCTGTTCTGGCGACGGCCGCCGTGCTGTTCGAACAGCACGGATACGTCGGTACGAGCATCAGCGACGTCGCACGTACGAGCGGGTACACCAGCGGGGCGATCTATTTCCATTTCGGCAGTAAGGAAGGGCTGGCCCGGGGTGTTCTGGAAGCCCATTTCGCCGAATGGCCTCGCTATGTGGAGTGTTGGGAATCCCAGGACGCCCCCGTTCTCGACCGGCTGGTGGGCCTGAGTATCGCCGTGGCCCGGGAATTCCGGGACAACGTGATCGTCCGCGCCGGCAACAGACTCTGGAGCGAGCGCAGAATCATCCCCGTTTCCCTGCCCCGGCCTTTCGTGGGGTGGATCGAGGTGACTGCCCGCATGCTGGCCGCCGCCGAGGCCGCGGGGGAACTCGCCCCCGGCGTCGACGCCGAGCGCACCGCGCGGGTCCTCGTCTCCAGCTTCTACGGCACCCACACCGTCTCCGACGCGCTGAACGAACGCCGCAACATCGAGGACGCGGTGAGCGATCTGTGGACGCTGCTCCTGCCGGGCTTGCAGGCGGCGCCGGTGGACGCGGCGAAGTGCCTGGAGGGGGCGAGGACGTTGCTGGCGGCTACCCGGGGGAGGCCCGCGCCGAGTATGAAATGAAGGAGCGCGCGTACGCCTTACGCCTGACCTGACTCCGTGTCGCCGACAGATCACCGGAATCCGGTGAGGCTCGCTCACCTGCCTCACGACAAACCTGGGGTGCGGGGACCTCGGCAACGTCAGGCAAGGAGGCGGTCCCATGAGTGAGCGTGTGGCGGTGGTGGTCGGTGCGGGCGGAGACCTGGGTCTCGCCACGGCGGTGGTCCTCGCGGACGCCGGGTTCAGCGTGACGGCGGTCGACCGTACGGAGAAGGCGCTGGACCAACTCCCCGACGGCATAAGGCGGGAAGTGGGCGACGCGACCGACCCGGCCGTGGCCAGGAACGTCATCGACCGGATCGCCACCGAGTCCGGCCCGCCCGAGGTACTGGTGAACACCCTCGGCGCGTTCCGCCCGGGAGAGGCGGTCACCGCGACCCCCGAGGACCTGCGGCTCATGCTGGACGTCAACCTCGGCGCCGCGCTGTGGCTGAGCCAGGCTGTGGCGCCGTACATGCGCGGACGCGGCCGAGGCGCCATCGTGCACGTGTCCGCCCGGCCGGCGAGCGAACCGACCGCCGGCATGGCCGCCTACAGCCTCGGCAAGGCGGCGCTCAACCACCTCGTCCGCATCCTCGACCTGGAGCTGCGCCCGCACGGCATCCGCGTGAACGCGGTGGCGCCGCAACTCCTCGACACCGCCAAGAACCGGGCGATGCTCCCTCCCGAGGCGCTGGCCCATGCCATGCCGTCGGAGACGATCGCGCACATCATCGCCTTCCTCGCCGGCGACCTCGCGACGAACATCAGCGGCGCGATCGTGCCGGCCTACGGCGCGTAACCCGGGCAGGTTCCCCCGCCCCTTCCCGATCCACGCACATCCCCACCCCACGCACGTCACCACCGACCGAAGGGCACCACCATGTCATCGACGAACCGCCGCTCGTTCCTCGCCCGGAGCGCGGTGCTGGCGGCCGTTCCCACGGTCGCCGCGCTGGCCGACGGCGCACTCGCCGGCCCGGCGTCCGCCGCCACCGGCACGCTGCCCGACTACGCGCCGATCCCGCCGTCCGCGCTCGGCCCCGCCGTCAACTCGCAGGGCTACTACGTCGGTCGGGTCCGGCGGAACCTGTACTGGGTGACCGACGGCACCTACCAGGCGGCGTTCCTGACGACCCGTGAGGGTGTCGTGCTGTTCGACGCGCCTCCCACCATCGGGCACAACCTCCAGCGCGCCATCGACGAGATCGCCGCCGCCAACGGGGTCTCGAACAGAGTGACCCACATCGTCTACTCCCATCACCACGCCGACCACCTCGGCGCCTCGTCGCTGTTCGGCCGGCACGTGACACGGATCGGCCACGCCGAGAACCGGCGGCTGCTCGCCCGGGACAACGACCCGACCCGGCCGCTGCCCGACGTGACGTTCGAGAACCGTTACTCGCTGCGCGTGGGCGGCGAGCGCGTCGACCTGGCGTGGCACGGCACCAACCACTCGCCCGACAACATCTACATCCACCTGCCGGACCACGACACGCTCATGCTGGTCGACGTCAACCTGCCCGGCTGGGTCCCCTTCGACAGCTTCAACCTGAACGAGGACGTCCCCGGCTCCATAGCCGCCCCGGCCAAGGCCATGACATATCCGTGGAAGCACTTCATCGGCGGCCACATGGGTCGGCTCGGCACCCGGCAGGACATGGTCGTCCACCAGCAGTACGTGAACGACATCATCGACAACGTCAAGAAGGCGCTGACGGCGGTCGACCCCACGCCGTACTTCGCGAAGTACGGGGACAACTCCTGGGCCGCGGTCAAGGAGTACCAGGCCGCCCAAGTCGCCTACGCCGCCGACCCGGTCGTCAAGAAGTACACCGGCGTCCTCGCCGCCGCCGACGTCTACACGGCCAGCACGACGTTCATCATCCTCGAATCACTCCGCCTCGACCTCGGCCAGGGCTCGCAGGTCCATGCCTGATCACGGCTCGACACACCGGAAGGGGCGCTGAGATGCCGGGCCGACTCGCCGGAAAGGTCTGTGTCGTCACCGGCACGGGCGGGAGCGCGGGTCGCGCGACGGCCCTGGCGTTCGCCCGGGAAGGCGCCCGGCTCGTCGGGTGCGACGTGACGGTGGAGGCGGCGGAAGAGACCGTCGCGATGGTGCGCGCCCAGGGCGGCGAGATGGTGTCGCTGCAGCCGTGCCGTCTCGATGATCCCGCCGAAAGCGCCAGGCTCGTCGACTTCGCGGTGGGGGAGTTCGGCCGGATCGACGTCCTGTTCAACCTCGCCGCCAGGGCCCACTTCAACTGGCTCGAAGACGTCACCGACGAGGACTGGGACGGCGCGCGCCGGGACGAGGTCGACCTGGTCTTCTACCTCACCCGTGCCGCATGGCCCCAACTGAAGGCCAGCCAGGGCGTGGTGGTGAACATGGCGTCCCTGAACGGATCCCTCAGCTTCAAGGGCTTCCCGTCCCTGTCCCATACGACGAACAAGGCCGCGATCATCGGTATGACCCGCCAACTGGCCATGGAGGGAGGCGAGTTCGGGATCCGCGTCAACTCGATCTCACCCGGCCTGATCGAAAGCCACGCCACCCGCGAGCAGTTGGAGAACGCCGACTTCTCCCGCCAGATGCTCGGCCGGACCCTCCTGGGCCGCGTGGGTCTCCCCGAGGACGTGGCGAACGCGGCGCTGTTCCTCGCGTCGGCCGAGAGCGCCTACGTGACTGGCGTGGACCTCGTCGTCGACGGCGGCATGAAGGTCTGGTGACCGACAACTCGCCCGTTCGGAAAGGCCGTTGACGTCACCCGGATCACCCTGTCCGGCCCACGACGAGCTGGTAGAAGATCGGCTCGCCGGTCGTCGTCACCCGGTGCTGGAACCGCGTTCGTTCCAGCACCGCCAGACGACCGGCCGCCACCAGCCGCTCGACCGCCGCGCCGAACCCGTCCGGATCCGACTCGTCCATCCACCGCTCGTCGATCGTGAAGGCCACAGGGGCGCCGGGTGGCAGGAGCGCCAGTGCGTTCTCAAGCGCCGGTGGTGTGGCGTGCGTGCCGCCGAACGCCCCGGCCGACACCAACCCCCCTGGCGCGTACGGGCGTAGAGCCTCGCGCAGTGCGTCGGGGCGCAGGAAGTCGCCGACCACGTAGTCGGCGTAGACACCCGGCCGGTCGCGCAGACTCGCCTCGCGCGCTGCCGACAGCGCATCGACCCCGACAACCTGACCTACGCCCCCGGCACGGACGAGTTCGCCGACCAAGCCCGTGCCGGCGCCGACGTCGAGCACCGTCAGCGAGCCCGGCTCCAGCCCGAGGAGCGAGGCCGCGCGCAGGAAACCCGCCGCCGCGACCTGCGGTGATCGGCACCGCAGCCGGTCCTGGACGACATGCTCGTAGAGGCCGGGAACGGCGTAGATCCGCGTGTACTCGTGCAGGTGCACCGTCTCGTGCTCGCTCAGCGCGATGTACTCACCGTCGGTCTCCGGCGGGCCGAGCAGCCGGACGCCCGTGAACACATCTGTCATGTCCGCGAGGCTATGCGAACGCGTTTGTGCACCGCCAGCTGTGGCCGCTGCACCGGCAGCCGTCGGCGCCAGTAACTGCCGTCTCCAGCAACGGAGATCGGGGCGCTCGGTTAGGCTGACCGTGTGGCTGACGGACATCGCGCGACCCCCGACCCGCAGGCCGCAGCGGGTTCAGGTCAGGCGGCGGGCCGAGGGCGACCCGGGCTCATCGACCGCCGTGACCTCGTCGCCGCCCTGGACCGCGCGGCCGAGAAGCAGGTGACGTTGGTGGCGGCGCCCGCCGGCAGCGGAAAGACCTCGCTGCTGCGCACCTGGGCCGACCGGCCGCACCAGGACCGCCGCCGTATCGCCTTCATGTCCGTACGGCCGAGCCAGCAGGACGCGCAGTTGTTCTGGCTCGCGCTGCTGGACGCGGTCCGTGCTGCGGTCGGCGCCGAGGGGGCCGCGGAGCCGTCGGCCGTGACTCCCGGATTCGACGGTGGCGTTGCCATGGACAAGGTGCTGGCCGAGATCACGGCGTCCCCGAAGCCCCTCTTCCTGGTCATCGACGACCTGCACGAGCTCGAATCCGCCGCGGCCGTCGAGCAGTTGGGGACGCTGCTGACCGGTCTCCCGCCGGGCGCCCACGCGATCGTGGCCACCCGCCGTGACCCGTCCCTGCGCCTGCACAAGCTGCGGCTGGCCGGCGAACTGGCCGAGATCCGCGCCGCGCACCTGCGCTTCACGGAGGCCGATACCCGCGAACTCCTGGCCACCACCAAGATCGTGCTGCCCGACGACGTGGCCGGCACACTGCACCAGCGCACCGAGGGCTGGGCGGCCGGGCTGCGGCTCGCCGTGCTCTCCCTGACCGGGCACCCGGATCCGGAACGGTTCGTCGCCGAGTTCTCCGGCAGCCACCGTACGGTCGCCGAGTATCTGCTGGCGGAGATGCTGGAGCGCCAACCGCCGCACGTACAGCGGCTGTTGCTGCGCACCTCGCTGCTCGATCGCGTCAACGGCGAGCTGGCCGATCTGCTCACGGGTGCGACCGGATCGGAACGCATCCTGCTGGACCTGGAGGACGCCAACGCGTTCGTCGTGGCGCTCGATCCCGGCCGAACCTGGTTCCGCTACCACCACATGTTCGCCGACCTGCTCCGGCTCGAACTGCGCCGCACGCTCCCCGGGAACATCCCGGAACTGCACCGGCAGGCCGCGCGCTGGCTCGCCGAACGCGCTCAAGTCGCCGATGCCGTACGGCACTTGCAGGCCGCCGACGACTGGGCCGAGGCGGCCCGTCTGCTCGCCGATCACGCCGTCAGCCTCACCCTGGACGGGCAGGCCGGAACCGTCGTGGCGCTGCTGCACGCCTTCCCGGCCCGCACCGGCGAGGAACATCCGGAGCTGGCCCTCGTGCACGCCAACGCCGACCTGTACCAGCACCGCCTGGACGAAGCCCAGGCACACCTGGAGATCGCCAGGGCGTACGCCGACACGACGGCACCCGACCGCCGGCAGCGGTTGCGCATGGCGATCGCGTCCCTGGACCTGTTGCTGGCCCGGCTGCGCGGGAACTTCGACGCCGTGTTCGCGCAGGCCGACGCACTGCCGTCCCCCACCACCGGACGGTCCACCACCGAGGTCGCGCTCGCCGGTGACCTGCGAGCACTCGCCCTCCTCAACCTGGGCGTCACCGAGGCCTGGTCGCTACGGCTCGACGACAGCGAGCGACACCTGCTGGAGGGCGCCGCGCTCGCCCACGACATCGGCCGGCCCTATCTGGAGGTGGCCTGCCTCGCCCACCTCGGATTCGCCTCCGGCAACCGTTCCTTCACCCTGGTCAGACGCCGCTGCGAGCAGGCCCTGGCGCTGGCCGACCGGTACGGCTGGAGCGCCGAGCCGGTCATCGTCCCCGCGCAGGTGTCCTTCGCCGGGACGCTGATCTGTGCGGGCGAGTTCGACCAGGGGACACAGATGCTGGAGCGCGCCCGGCGCGCCACGCAGTCCGAGGGCGAGCCCGGTATCCGGCTACTGGTGCATCTGGTCTCCGCGATGCTTCCGGCGGCGCGGGGTCAACTCCAGGAGACCTTGGCCGAGTTGACCGCCGCCGAGCAGGTGCAGTCACACATGAGGGGCGAGCACGGGCTCTGGTCCCGCGTGACCGCCTGGACGGTGGCCACCCAGGCCCGCCTCGGCATGGTCGAGCAGGCGCGGGCCACCCTAGCCGCCCTGGACGAGCGGCGCGCCGCCACCGGCGAGATCCGTACCGCGGCCGCGGTGATCCGCCTCGCCGAGCAGGACCCGGCGGGCGCCCGCCGCGAACTCCGGCCGGTCCTCGACGGCACCGCCCCCGCCCACTCCACCCTCACCTCGATCGAGGCCCACCTCCTGGACGCGCTCGCCTGCCGCGACCTCGGCGACCAGCACGCGGCGGGAACGGCCGTGGAGCAGGCGCTGAACCTCGCCGAGCCGGACCGGATGATCCTGCCCTTCGCGATGACCGGCGCCTGGGAACTGCTGGAGACCCTCCCGCAGCGGACCTCGCACGCCGCGCTGGTCTCCGACATCCTCGACGTCGTCCGCGGCACCGCCCCGGGCGGCCCGGACCGGCCGCTCTGGGTACCGGCCGAGGACCTCAGCCCGAGCGAGCTGCGCGTCCTGCGCTATCTGCCGACGAACCTCACCCGCCCCGAGATCGCCGGCGAACTGTCGGTCTCGCTCAACACCGTCAACACCCACATCCGGCGGATCTACGCCAAGCTCGGTGCCGGCGACCGGTCGGCAGCCGTGCAGCGGGGCCGTGAGCTGCGGCTCCTGTCGAACGGCCGCGGCTGAGGACTGTACGATCACCGGATTCCGGCGACGCGGGTTCACCTGTCCGGCCACGACCATGAGCCCATGGGTGATGACCCCGTCCGCTACCAGATCCGGGTCTGCGGGCATCTCGGCCCCACCCTGCTGACGGCGTTCCCGGCGTTCACGCCCGAGCAGCAGGGCACCGAAACCGTGCTCACGGGCATGCTGCCGGACGCCTCGGCGCTCTACGGCGTCCTCCACGAGATCGAGGGCCTCGGCCTCGACCTCCTCGAAGTCCGCAGAGTAAGGCCACCGATGGGAGAACACTCCGTGAGTACCGAACAGCAGAACACCCTCGACGCGATCCTGCGCCGGTCGGCCCTCCCCGTCGGCAGCGAGGTCGGCGAACAGCGGCGCCTGCTCCGGGAGTTGACGTCGGCGCAGCCCCTGCCTTCCGACGTGACCCTGACGTCGACCACGCTGGGCGGCGTCCCCGTCGCCGCGATCACCATCGACGGAGTGGAACCCCGGCACGTCGTCCTGTACTTCCACGGCGGCGTCTACGTCCTGGGCGACGCGGCCAGTGCCGCCGGTCTGGCCTCGCAGGTCGGCCGGCGGACCGGCGCCAAGGTCTACTCCGTCGACTACCGGCTCGCCCCCGAGCACCCGTACCCGGCGGCGGTGGACGACGCACTCGCGACCTACGAAGCCCTCCTGAAGGACGGCATCGCCCCCACGGACATCGTCCTCGCCGGAGAGTCCGCGGGCGGTGGGCTCGCCATCGCCACCCTGGTCAACGCCCGGGACCGCGGACTGCCGCTGCCCGCCGCGGCCTACGTCATGTCGCCGTACGCCGACCTCACCCTCGCCGGGGCTTCCATCGACACCAAGCGAGCCGCCGATCCGCTGCTCTCCCGGGAACTCCTCGAACCCCGGGTCACCGACTACACGGCGGGACAGGACCCCTCGCTCGCCCTGATCAGCCCCGTCTTCGCCGACCTCTCGGGCCTGCCGCCGCTCCTCATCCAGGTCGGCAGCCACGAGGTGCTCCTCGACGACGCCGTACGCCTCGCCCAACAGGCCGCCGGCGCGGACGTGTCGGTCACGCTGGACGTCACCCCGGGTGTACCGCACGTCTTCCAGGCCTACGGTCCGCTCCTCGACGAGGCGACCGCCGCCCTGGAGAGGGCCGGACAGTTCCTGACGGCGCGGCTTCGAGCGTGACCTCGACTGTTCAGTCCTCCAGGCCCTGTTGCGCGGAGCGGCCGCGCCGTGCGTCGACGACCGAGTCGAGGACCGGAACCACGATCCAGCACAGGTATGCCCAGTGCGTCACGAGCGAGACCGGGATCGAGATCAGGAAACCCAGTGCCACCATGCCGAGGCGGCGGATGGCCCGGGCGAAGAGCTCGGGCGGGGTGCCGGGGCGCTGGAGGCCGTCGCGGGGGACCTCGCGGACCATCAGGATGAACAGGAGACAGGACAGGAACTGCACGACGGCGTAGAAGATGAACCGCGCCTGGAACGCTCCGTGGCCGCCGATCACGTCGGTCGCGAACGGGGTGACCACCAGTGTGAGCAGCCAGTACATCGTCAGGGACGTCAACCGGGTGTTGGTCGCCGTGACGTAGCGGAACACCCGGTGGTGGGAGCGCCAGTGCGCGGCGATCACCACGAAGCTGATCGTGAACGCCAGATAGCTCTCACGGTGCGACGTGGCCGAGTGCCACAACTCGGAGTTGGTCGACCCCTCCGGTACCGGCAGTTCCAGCGCCAGCAGGGTGAGCGCGATGGCGACCACGGCGTCCCCGAAGAACGTGAGCCGATCGCCGGAGACCGCCCGGGCCTCCATGTCCTGGTCCTCGGACGGCAGTTCTTGATCAGTCGAGACATCCATGGCAGCAGAGAATGCCACAAGCCGCGAGGCCCCTCGGACGCGCCCGGTACCGAGGTCCGGGCCGGGGGAGTGGTACTGCTGGTCCTACCCGTACGGCTGGCGGCCGGCGCGCGAAGAAGAGGATCATCGGACGGACAGGGCACGGCCCCGGCCGCAGACACCTCAGACAGCTGATCGCGCAGAACGGACCGCCGCATGACCATGGCCTACCTCGCACAGCCCGAGCAGCAGCAGAAACTGGAATGGCTCGACGGCGGCGAGTTCGCCGTACTCCTCGACGCCGCCGCGACCGGCGGACAGCTGACGGTGGGACGGTTCTCCGTCGCCAAGGGCGAGGCGCCGCCGTACCACAAGCACACCCGTGAGGACGAGGTCTTCATGCTCATCAAGGGGAGTGCGCTGCTGTGGTGCGACGACGAGGAGATGGAGCTGACGGAGGGCGGCATCGTCTTCCTGCCGCGGAACGTGCCGCACGGCTACCGGATCACCTCCGACACCGCCGACCTGCTGATGATCTGCACGCCCGGCGGCATCGAGGGCATGTTCCGGCACGCGGGACGTGACCTCACGACCCCGCGCCCCGAGGGCTTCGAGATCTCACGGGACCTCATGGCCGAGGCCGCCGACAGGTACGGCCAGATCATCGTCGGCCCACCCCGCTGACCCACGACTCCACCGCACCGACCGGAACCACGAAAGGCACAGCCATGTCCCGGCAACAGCGCCAGGCCCTCGACGAGATGCTGCGGCACGGCCCGCTCGACCTCGGCGGGGAGGTCGCTCAACAGCGCGCCCTCTTCCACGACATGATGACGTCCATCCCGCTGCCGCCGGACGTCAAGACGACGGAGGGCGAACTGGGCGGCGTACCGGTCGTCACCGTCGAGACGCCGACGACCGACCCGGCGAGCGTCCTCTTGTACCTGCACGGTGGCGCGTACGTCATCGGCTCCGCGGCCGACGCCGCGGGTCTGGCCGCCGAGGTCTCCCGGCGCACCGGTGCACGCGCCGTCTGTGTCGACTACCGGCTGGCACCCGAGCACCCGTTCCCCGCGGCGGTCGACGACGCCCTCGCCGTGTACCGGGCCCTGCTCGACGACGGAACTCCCAGTTCCGCCATCGCCTTCGTCGGCGAGTCCGCGGGCGGCGGCCTCGTCGCCGCGACCCTGGTCGCCGTCAAGGACGCGGGCCTGCCTCAGCCCGCCTCCGCCACGGTGTTCTCCCCGTGGGCGGACCTGAGCGTGTCCGGCGACAGCGCGACGAGCAAGGCGGCGGTCGACGCCTCACTGACCCCGGAGGGCCTGCGCACCCGCGCCCGCGACTACCTCGGCACCACGGACCCCACCACCCCGCACGCCAGCCCCGTCTACGCCGATCTGACCGGCCTCGCGCCCCTGTTCATCCAGGTCGGCTCCTACGAGATCCTCCTGGACGACGCCGTACGGCTGGCCGCGCGCGCCGCCGAGCACGACGTCCACGTAGAACTCCAGGTCTGGCCCGAAGTCCCGCACGTCTTCCAGGCGTTCGCCGCGCTGCTCGACGAGGGCGCCGCCGCGCTCGACGCCGCCGGAGCCTTCATCCGGGCCCGGTGGGCCGACGGCGCGGACACGTCCGGCGAGTAAAGACTCCGCTGTACGGCGGCTGAACCTCCGTGTACCGCACGGCAGTTGAACGACACTGTTCTCCATGGCTACGACGAACCACTTCGGCATCGCCCTGCGGGGGTGGCGCGAACGCGTGTCACCGCGGGACAGCGGGCTGGAGGCGGGCGGGGACCGGCGCATCCCCGGGCTGCGGCGGGAGGAACTGGCCGGGCTGGCCGGACTGTCGGTCGACTACGTGGTCCGGCTGGAACAGGGCCGCGCTCGCAACCCCTCCGCCCAGGTGGTCACCGCGCTGGCCAGGGCGCTGCGCCTCGAACCGTCCGAGCGCGACCACCTGTTCCGCTGCGCGCACCTCGCACCGCCCTCGGCCGGGAACGTGTCCCGGCACGTCCCCGCGAGGGTGCACCGCCTGGTGGGCCAGCTGGCGGGTAACCCCACCGCGGTGTTCGCCGCCGACTGGACCCTCGTCAGCTGGAACCCGATGTGGTCCGAGGCGATCGGTGATCCCCGTACGTACGGCTGGGGCGAGCGGAACCTCGTGGCAGGCATGTTCCGGTCGGACGGCGTAAAGGGGCGGGCGCCGATCGCGGCCTGGCCGGTCCGGTCCTGGGTGGGCGACGAGGTCGAGGAAGAAGACCTCGTCGCCGACCTGCGGGTGACGGCCGCCGCCCATCCCCACGACGCGCGGCTCGCCGCGTTCGTCGACCGCATGCTGCGCGACAGCCCGCGCTTCGCCCGCCTGTGGTCCAACGGCACCGCACGCACCCACGTCGGCGACCGCAAGACCGTCGAGCACCCCCGGGTGGGCGACCTCGACCTGGACCTCGACGTCGTGATGGCCGCCGGCACCGACCTCAGGATCATCACGTACACGGCGGCGGCCGGGACGACCGACGCGGAGAAGATGGACGCACTGCGCGCCACCTGTCCGGAGCCGGGCCTGGCCCACGCCATGTCGGGGTCCGACGGCCCGAGTTGAGGACGAAGGGGCTACGTCGACCTCGTCGAGGACCCCCGCAACCCGTCGGCCATCCATTCCCGGACGGTCGCCGCCCGGTCCGGGTCCGGGTCGGGCCCGGGCGTGCCGTTGATCGTCGCCACCAGCGAGTGGTACTTGGCCAGCAGCTTCAGGCCAGGCGCCTTGGCCGGCCGCCACACGTCCTTGCCGTTCCGGTCGAACTCGACGAGGGTGCGCCGGGCCCTGTCGACGTCGTGCTCCCCGGTCATGGCGGCGACCAACGCGGCCGAGCTGGCGGCCACTTGCTCGGCGAGGTCCCGGGCCTGCGGTGCGTCCGCGGGCACGCCGGCCTGCTGGGCGGCCTGTGCCGCAAGGAGGAGCTCGCGATGCCTCTCGACGCGGGCCGTCATCTCCGGGGAAGTCATCAACTTGCCCTGCGCGGTGCCGAATGTACGGTGGAAGAAGTCCCGCAGTGCTGTGCGGAACTCCTCGTCCCGCACGATCTCCGCGAGTGCGATCCAGGCCTCCAACTGCTCGGTGGACGGTTCCTCCGGCAGCTGCGGCCGCAGGCTGTGCAGCCGTTCGACATAACCGGGACGGACGTCCAGGCCGTCGGTCACGAAGTCCCAGAACCGGTCGACGAGTTGGTCACGGTCGTCGTCGGACATCGACGCCAGCTTGTGCATCAGGCTCACCTGTTCCGCCGTGGTGTGCTGCCGCGTGATGGTCCGCAGCACGGCACGGCGCGCCCGGAACTGCCGTAACTGGTCCTCGACCAGCCGCAGATGCGTGACGGCAAGATCGTGAAGGTTGGTCTCCCTTGCCAGCACCCGGCGGATGTCGTCCAGGCCGGCGCCCAAGTCGCGCAGGGTGCGCACGAGTTCGAGCCGGGCGATGGCGTGCACGTCGTACCGCCGGAAGCCGCCCTCGGTGAGACCGGTCGGCGCGACGAGGCCCTCGTCGGCGTAGAACCTGATCGCGCTCACACTCAGACCGGTGCGGCGGGCGACGTCCCCGATGGAGTGGAGCTCCAGTTCGTTCACGCCTGTCACTATGGGATCTCAAGTGGCCTGAGAGTCAACCAGTACGGGTACGGGCCGCCATGTGTGTCGCTGACGCACTGTCCTGTCTCCAGCAGCAGATCGTCGCCGCTGTTGTTGCCGCCCTCGCCGCGGGCGAACAACAACGACTGCAACCCCGTGAGGCGTTCACCCGGTCGCTGGGTCTGCTCCGTGCAGTCGAGGTCCTCCTCCAGCATCCGCGCCTGCTCCCACGACGCGTCCAACGCCGTGCGGTGCACGGTGACCGTGGCGGACAGCCGCACGGCTCCCTTCGCGCCGGAGGCGGGCACCTGGAAGTGCCGGGTCAGCGTGGCCAACGCGTCCTCGGGCAACGGGCGCAGCCGCCGCAGACAGTCGTCACCCAACACCGCCCACTGCTCGGGATCACTCTCGTACGGCGTCGCCCGCAACACCCCGGTCCCGAACAACTCCGGCCCGGAGATGACCTGTTGGACCAGCGCCCGGGCCTGCGCCGCGGTCTTCGGTTCCCTGCTCGGATCGGTCCCGGGGGTGGCCGACGCCGTGGGCTGTAAGCCGGCCGTACTGCTCCGAGCCGTCCCCGGCGAGGTCGCCGACGGCGAGGCGGAACCGCCACCGCCACCGCCCCCTCTACGCAGTCGGGTCGATCGTAGTGCCGGGGCGCCTCAACTCACCCTGTACAGAGGGGGGTTCGCAGCGGCGGCGGACTCACCTGACGAGTTCGGTCGGCTCGTCCAACTGCGTCAGCTTCCGCGGATTGCGCACCACGTAGATCCGAGTGATCCGGCCGTCCTCCACCACGACACTGATCGCGGACGGTTCGCCGTCGATCTCGATCCGGCCCGCCGGTTCACCGTTGAGCCACACGGGCGTGGTGTCGAACGCGGCCACCAACGTGTGCGCGCGGGCGAGGATCGGCGCCACCAGCTCGGCTCCATGGAGCGGGGCGAGCGCGGCGGCGACCACCCCGCCGCCGTCGGTCACCATGACCACGTCCGGCGCCATCACCTCCAGCAGCTCCTGCAACTGCCCGGTCCGCAGCGCGCGCAGGAACCGCTCCACCACGGCCCGCTGCTCCGACCGGCTCACCCGCACCCGAGGCCGCCGGGCCGCCACATGCTCCCGGGCCCGCCGCGCGACCTGTCGCACCGTGGCGGCCGACTTCCCGACGACCTCCGCGATCTCGCCGTACGACAGCTCGAAGACCTCGCGCAGCACGAACACCGCACGCTCGGTGGGCCCGAGCGTCTCCAGCACGGTCAGCATCGCGATCGACACGTTCTCCGCGAGTTCGACGTCCTCGGCGACATCGGGACTCGTCAGCAAGGGTTCCGGCAGCCACTCGCCCACGTACTCCTCACGGCGCCGCGACACCGTGCGCAGCCGGTTGAGCGCCTGCCGGGTGACGAGCCGGACGAGGTACGACCTCGGGTCCCGCACCTGTGACCGGTCGACGTCGGCCCAGCGCAGCCAGGACTCCTGCAACACGTCCTCCGCGTCGGCCGCCGACCCGAGCATCTCGTAGGCGACCGTGAACAGGAGGCCGCGATGGACGACGAAGGGGTCCTCGCTCACGCCATTGGCAGTCATGCCGTCGACGCTACGTCGGCGCCGGCGTGCGCCGTCCGGGATGCCAGCGGAATCTCGCACGAGTCCGCGTAGCCCTGCGAGGTGATCCCGTGCGCGGTGTTGCACCTGGCCGCCATGTTGGCGAAGCCGATGAACACGGTGAGTTCGACGAGCGCGGCCGGGCCGAGACGGTCGAGCAGGCTCTGGGACAGCTCGTCGGTGACGGTCGGCGGGGTGTTCGTCATGGCCTCCGCGTACGCGAGCACGTCCCGCTCCAGCGGTGTGAAGACCTCCGACTGCCGCCAGCGCGGGACCTGGCTCGCCTTGGCCAGGTCCAGGTTCTGGTTCAGCGCGTGGAAGTAGTTGACGTCGAGGCACCAGCTGCAGCCGACCTGCGCCGCGACGGCCATGTGCGCGAACGTCTTGAGGCTCGGGTCGGCCGCGTCCCACGTGCCCACCTTGGCCGCGAACTCCTGGTTGGCCGCGGCGAGTTGGGGCTGGTTCCACAGCACTTCGACGGGCTCGGGGACGGCCCCGAGCTGCTTGATCATGTGGTCGCGGAGCTCGGCGGGAAGCTCGGCCTTCGGAAGGCGAGGTGTCACGGTGTTCTCCTTGTACGTGTGTTGTACGTGTGCCTGGTCGGCGGTTCGGCATGAAGACACCGGCGGGCTCGCGGATGTGACACCGATGGCGCGCGGATGTGGCACCGGGATCGGGCACTCCGGTCGGCCTCCTGCTTGGTCACTCCGTGCGCGGGTACTCGGCCGACATGCTGATCGCCGAGAACGAACACGTGGAGCTCGCCATGTCCGGTGCCGCCATGGGCTTGGTGGTGGCCTTTGCCGGTGGTCTCGTCATCGTCGCGTTGCTGGTGTGGGCTGTCCGGCTGGGCATCAAGGTGCGACAGCGGGAACCGGCCCCGCCGCGCCCGGACGAGCAGCCCCGGCTGCCGGAATCCGGCCCCGTCGGGGAAATCAGGCAACAGCGGGAGCGTCCGCGCTGGAACGAGGGGACCGGCGGTTCCTGATGGCCGGCACCCGGACCGTGCGGGCGGGCCGCCGCAGCCTCTCCGTCCACCGGCCCGACAAGGTGCTGTTCCCCGCCGACGAGAACGGCAAGGAGTACACGAAGGGCGACCTCGTCGCGTACTACCGGGCCGTCGCCCCCTTCATGCTGCCGCAGCTGCGCGGACGCCCGTTGATGCTGGAACGGCACCCGGACGGCATCGACGGTCCCCGGTTCATGCAGAAGAACGTCCCGGCGCACTACCCGGAATGGATCAAGCGCGTCGAGGTGTCCAAGGAAGGCGGCACGGTCACCCATCTGGTCTGCGACGACACCGCCACCCTCGTGTATCTCGCCGACCAGGCCTGCCTCACCCCGCACCGCTGGCTGTCCCGGACCGGCCGACTCCACCGGCCCGACCGCCTGGTGTTCGACCTCGACCCCTCGGACGCGGGAAAGGGGAGCGACTTCGCCGCCGTACGTCAAGCCGCCCTGCTGCTGCGTGAGTTGCTCGACGAAGTACGGCTGCCGTCCGCGCCGATGACCACCGGCTCGCGCGGTCTGCACCTGGTGGTGCCCCTCGACGGGCGGGAGGACTTCGACACGGTACGCGCCTTCGCCAAGGACGTCGCCGACCACCTCGCCGAGGCACACCCCGACCGACTCACCACGGCGGCACGCAAGAAGGACCGCGGGGAACGCCTCTACCTCGACATACAGCGCAACGGCTACGCCCAGACCGCCGTCGCCCCCTACGCCGTCCGCGCCGAGCCCGGCGCCCCGGTCGCCGTCCCCATCAGCTGGGACCAACTCGACGACCGGGACCTCGACGCCCGGTGCTGGACCATCACCGACGCCGTGGACCAGGCCCGCACCAACCCCTGGGCAGGACTGGCGAGTCGGGGGCGTTCCCTCACCCCGGCCGGTCGACGACTCGACGGCCTGCGCGGCTGAACCACCACGACGACTGACGGCTCCCGCCCCGGGTACTCACCGGTTCATGCGGATGAGCGTGGTGGACGTGGGCTCGAACACGGTGCGGCTCGTGGTGGCGGACCTGGAGGACGGCGCACCGCTGCCCGTGCACACGGCCAAGTGGAAGTTACGGCTCTCCGAGCGCGTCGGGCAGCCGTACGGGGAGATCCCCGAGGACTCTGTACGCCACCTCGTGCAGGCGGTGGCGGCCGCCGCGGAGACCGCCCGGCACTGGGGCGCGGCGGGCCCAATCGCCTTCGCCACAGCGGTGGTTCGCGGCGCACCGAACCGGCTCGACGTGCTCCGCTCCGTGCGCACCGAGACCGGCGTACGGCTGTGCACACTGCCGGGAGAGGTGGAGGGCGAGCTGACGTTCCTCGGCGCCCGGCGCTGGATGGGCTGGCGCGCGGGCCCGCTCGCCCTGTTCGACATCGGCGGCGGCTCCTTCGAAGTCGCCTTCGGACGCGGCCGGTTGCCCGACTTCGTGGCGTCCCTACCCCTCGGCGCGGGCCGCCTGACCCGTGATTTCCTCTACGGCCAGGACCCGCCGCCCGAGCGTGCGGTCAAGGCGCTGCGTCGCGAGGTACGGCACCAACTGCGGGACGTGGCCGCACGGATCCGCTGGGAAGGGCCCCGCACCACCGTCGTCACGTCCCGCACCTTCCAGCAGCTGGCCCGCCTCTGCGGCGCCGCTCCCGGACGTCAAGGTCCCTTTGTGGAACGGCGGTTGGCGCGGGCGGAACTGCGTGTGGGCCTCGACCGGCTGGCCGCCCTCGCGGCCTCCGAGCGGGCCCTGCTCCCCGGCGTCTCGGCACCGCGCGCCGCGCAGAGCCTGGCCGGAGCCGTGGTCGGGCACACGGTCATGAAGCTCGCGGGCATCAGGACCGTGACCGTCTGCCCCTGGGGCATCCGTGAAGGAGTGCTGCTGCGGTACATCGAGGACGGCGGGTCGTGGTGGACGGAGATGACGCGGCGCAGCGACGACGCGGAAGCCGCCGGTGCGGTCGCCCTGCGGATCGCGCCGGTGCCGAAGCCGACCCACGCCGGTGGGTAGTTGACGTCCGTACCGCGCCGACCTACGCCGGGCGTGCGATCTCGGCGACCGCCGTGGAGATCCGCTGTTGCAGGTCCGTGGGCAGCGGCGCTCCATTGACCGAGTCGACGAGTTCTACGGCCAGTTGATGGAGCTTGGTGTTCGTGTGCTGCGAGACGTCGACCAGGACGCTCCACGCGTCCTCGGGACTGAGGCCGAAGGAGGCCATCAGCACTCCGCGGGCCAGGTCGATGACCGGCCGGGTCAGCATCGCGCGCTTGAGCTGCCCGACCTCGACGCGCAGCTCCTCGGCCTCGTCGGACACGCCGTTCTCCTCCATCAGGTCGTGCGCCGTGGGGGAATGTCCGCGCCAGGCGTTGACCACCCCGTCGGCGGCCGTAGGTCCTGGCGCGTGGCTGAACAGCGACGACGTGTCGGTGAGCGCGAACAGCCTCTCGACCCCGGCGCTGACGGCCCGGACGCCGAGCGTCTTGCCGTCCGCCAGGGCGAGTCGGCGCACCGACAGCAGGACGTTGAGCCCGGCGCAGTCGCAGAAACCGACTCCGGCCAGATCGAGGTCCAGCCCTCCGGGTGAACCGGCGAGTGCCCGTCGCAGGGCGCTCCGCACCGCTTCTTCTGTGTCGATGTCGATCTCCCCGGAGACCACGACGACCGTCCGGTTACCGGCAGGTCGCGTCACTATCTTCAAGGAGGCGGAAACCGACAAGGGATCCACCGCAGGGACGGGTGACACGGCACAGATCGTCCGGACCCCGCTCCTGAGAGGAGCGCTACGTTCGTGTTCTTGCATGGCAGCCGCTCCCGAGGCATCCGCCCTGTTTTCTGCCCGGTCAAGTCTCACCCGCTGCATTTAGCGCGTCAAGATATACATGAAATCTTTTTCGTGTCTCTAGATACGTGAAAGATGGGGCCTATGCTGGGGGTCATGGACGGAGTATCCGAGACACACGCAGGGTGGACGTTCCTCACCAGCCATGCCCGAGTACTGGCCGCGATCGCCGAGGACCACCGCACCCGTATCCGTGACATCGCCGTGCGGTGCAGGCTCACCGAGAGAGCCGTACAGAAGATCATTTCCGACCTGGAACAGGACGGCTATCTCAGCCACACGCGGGAGGGGCGGACCAATGCGTACCGGATCCAGCCGGGGACCATCCTCCGGCACCCGGCCGAGGCCGGAATGACCGTCGAGGCGCTGCTGTCCACCCTCGCGCAGCACGACGCGCAGCGCGAGCACTCGGGCACGCCGACGGGTGAGCGGGACTCCGAACTCGCGGAGTGACCCGCGGAGTTGGCGGGAGTCGGGAGTCATGCGGAAACCGCGCCCGAGCGGCCCGCCACTACAGCCGTCAGCGCGCGGCGACCGATGGCGGTTCCGCTCCGTCCTGATCGCTCAGGGGGACCCCAGGGCTGTGTCGACGTATCCGCGCAATGGATCCAGCCCGTCCGATTCGTCATTGTTTATAACGTTCTGGCGTCTAGGGGTCATCGCTTTCGCGCATTTGTTTCAGCGTGCCGAGTGCGGGCAGGCGCAGGGTGAGTGCTTCGGACAGGAGGCACGTCCGTGGGAGCCGGCGTATGCCGGATCGCGGGTGTGTTGCACCTGATCCGTGCGTGCCCGCTCCCATGGGGACCGTCCGTCGACAACCCCCAAAGGGAGTTGCAAGCACCATGGACACAGTCACCGTCACTCGGAAGCGCCATCCGCACGACGACGCCCCCCGTACCGCCGCCGCCTTCGCCCGCCTCTCGCACCTGCCCGGCGGCCCCGAACGGGACGCCCTGCGCGACGAACTCGTCCGCGTCTGGCTCCCCATGTCCGAACGCATCGCCGGCCGCTATCGGGGAAAGGGCGAGCCCTACGAGGACCTGCGCCAGGTCGCGGCCCTCGGTCTCGTCAAGGCCGTCGACGGCTACGACCCCGAGCGCGGCCACGCCTTCGAGAGCTACGCCGTCCCGACCGTCACCGGCGAGATCAAACGCCACTTCCGCGACCACATGTGGGCCCTGCACGTGCCCCGGCGCGTCCAGGAACTCCGCAACAGGGTGCGCGTCGCCCTCCGGGACCTCGCCGCCACCGGTTCGGACCGGCGTCCGAGCGTCGCCGAGCTCGCCGAGCACACGCAGCTGAGCGAGGAGGACGTACAGGCCGGTCTGGAGGCGCTGGACAGCTTCACCGCGCTCTCGCTGGACGCCGAGACGCCGGGTGAGGACGCGGGTATGACGCTCGTCGGGCTGCTGGGGGAGTGGGACGCCGGATTCGACCTGGTCGTCGACCGCGAGGCGGTCAAGCCCGCCCTGCTTACACTGCCCGAACGCGAGCGCATGATCCTCTACCTCCGTTTCTTCCAGGGCATGACCCAGAGTCGTATAGCGGAGCAGCTCGGCGTCTCCCAGATGCATGTCTCCCGACTGATCACCCACTCCTGCGCCGCCGTGCGCGAACGCGTACTGGCCGACGCCGCCTGACCGCGCCGGGGAGGGAGGCCGGCCGCCCCGCGGGAGTGTTCCCGGGGCGGCCGGTGGCGGGCTCACTGCCGAACCCTCCCGGGAGCGGTTGGGCAGTGATCGGCCCTCTTCGGACTACCGGGCTGGGCGCGGTTCAAACAACGACCGGCCCACCGGGCGGACGCGTCGCCCGGCGTGCTCGCGCAGTGACAGGCCGGTGAAGTGGGGGGTTCCCGGTCGACTCCCAGGGGGCCGCCGTACCCTCAACAGCGCCGAACGCAGGGCGTGTTGGGTGGTTCCGGTTGCGGTCGGGGAGAGTACGTACGGGACGTCCCGGCGTACCGGTATGCTCTCGACTGTTGTCTGACGGCAACTATGGTCGTGGGAAATCGTGCGGTGGGGAGGGCAGGGCCATGGTGGTGCCACAGCCGCGGGCCGACGACCTGCTGTCGGTGGGTGGCGAAGGGGCCGGCCCGGAACCCTGGGTGGCCTGGCAGCCCGCTGTTCTGCTGGTCGAGGACGACGCCGGTGACGCGCTGTTGGTGGAGGAACTGGTCGCCGACAGCGCGCTGAAGATACGGCTGCAGTGGGTGCGGTCGATGGCCGAGGCCGCCGAGGCACTCGCGGTCGATGTGCCGGACTGTGTGCTGCTCGACCTGCACCTGCCGGACGCCCAGGGCCTCGAAGCGCTCTCCCGGGTACGCGCGAGCGCCGAGCGGGCGGCTGTCGTGGTCCTCACCGGCCTCGCCGAGGAGGAGACCGGGCTGGCCGCCGTCGCCGCCGGCGCACAGGACTACCTGGTCAAGGGCCGGGTCGAGCCGGGCCTCTTCGGCAGGGCCGTGCGCTACGCGATCCAGCGCAAGCAGGCCGAGCGGGCGGCCGTGGCGCTCCAGGCCAGCCGCATGCAGGCCCAGGAGAACGCCCGCCTGGAACGAGGACTGCTGCCCCGCCCCCTGCTGCGCGGCGAGGGCGTCGAAGCGGTGGCCCGCTACCGCCCCGGCCGCGCGCAGGCACTGCTCGGCGGCGACTTCTACGACATCGTGCAGAGCGTCGACGGCACCGTCCACGCGGTGGTCGGCGACGTCTCCGGGCACGGTCCCGACGAGGCCGCCCTCGGTGTGGCCCTGCGCATCGCCTGGCGCACGCTGGTCCTCAGCGGTGTCACGGGCGCCGAACAGGTGGCCCGGCTGGAGGAACTCCTGGTCGCCGAGCGCGCCCGCAGCGAGGTCTTCGCCACCCTCGTCAGCCTCGTTGTCGCACCCGGCGAACGTACGGCCAAAGTCGTGCGGGCCGGACACCACGGGCTGCTGATGCGGGACGGCGGCCGCGTGGAGTGGGTCGAGGTACCCGGCGGCCCGGCACTGGGCGTGGTCCCCGGCCACGCGGACTGGCCCGTCGAGGAACTGGCTGTACCGACCGATGCCGCCGTGGTGCTCTTCACCGACGGCCTCTTCGAGGGGCATGTCGGGCGAGGCTCGGAGCGACTGGGGGAGGACGGGCTGCTACGGCTCGCACGGGAACGGGCCGCGCTGGCACCGGAGCCGTTCGTCGATGAACTGATCGCCCGCGCCGAGAGCCTGGCCGAGGCGCAGGGCGGCCTGGCGGACGACGTGGCCGTGCTGCATCTGCACTGGACATGAAGCGGCAGCTGCCCCGGACATGATTCACCGCGCCGGAAATGAGCAGGTGGGACGAGAGGATGTCGAAACGAGACGAACGGTGAGGGACATGGCGGGCGGAACAGGGATCGGGCGCCGGTTGACGGTGCAGGGATGGTTCTTCCTGGCGCTGTCGCTCATGGTGCTCCTGGTGGTGATCGGTACCGCGATCGGCGCCAACCTGCTGAGCCAGACCGCCCGGGTCACCGACGATCTGCTGCTGCGGGTCCAGCCCTCCCAGACCGAGGCGTACCGACTCCAGGCCGCCCTGGTCAACCAGGAGACCGGCATCCGCGGCTACGCGATCGCCGCCGACAAGCAGTTCCTCGCGCCCTACGTCAGTGGTCAGCAGGACGAGGCCCGCGCGGCCGCCCGGCTGCGCGGACTACTCCGCGACCGACCCGAACTCCTCGCCGATCTGAGCGCGGTGGAGCGCGGGGCGGCCGCCTGGCGCACGGACTACGGCGCGCCCCTCACCGCCGCCGTCACCCCCGGCCGGCCGCACGCCGTCGATCAGGCCACCGTGGACAGCGGCAAGCACGAGTTCGACCAGCTGCGCACCCTCTGGGCGAAGCAGAACGCCGACCTCGCGAAAGCCGTGAAGGAGGGCCGCGCCCACCTCGCCCACCAGCGGACCGTGCGCGACACCGTCCTCAGCGCCATGGTCGCCGCCTTCCTGCTGACCGGCATCGTCCTGGCTTTCCTCGTACGACTGCTCGTGACCCGGCCCCTTGAGGCGCTGAGCAAGGCGACGGAACAGGTCGCGGGCGGCGACTTCGCGCACCGCATCACCGGGGACGGCCCGGTCGACCTCACCGCGGTGGCCGGAGCCGTCGAGGGCATGCGCAGACGGATCGTCGCCGAACTCGACGCCTCCCGCGACCAGGAGGTGATACTGAGCCGACAGGCCGCCGAGCTGGACGCCCAGGCCGTCGAACTGCGCCGGTCCAACGCCGAGTTGGAGCAGTTCGCCTACGTCGCCTCGCACGATCTGCAGGAGCCGCTGCGCAAGGTCGCCTCGTTCTGCCAGCTGTTGGAGAAGCGGTACGGGGACAAGCTCGACGACCGCGGTCTCCAGTACATCGACTTCGCCGTCGACGGCGCCAAACGCATGCAGGTGCTCATCAACGACCTGCTCACCTTCTCCCGCGTCGGACGCCTCGACGACACCCGGGAGAAGGTCGGTCTCGGCCCGGCACTGGACAAGGCGCTGCGGAACCTCGCGGCGGCCGTCGAGGAGTCGGAGGCCCGGATCGACCGGCCCGAGACCCTGCCCGAGATCGTCGGCGACCCGACACTGTTGACGATGCTCTGGCAGAACCTCGTGGGCAACGCCCTGAAGTTCCGCCACCCGGACCGTGCCCCGCATGTGACCGTCACCTGCGACCCCGACCCCGAGAACCCCGGCATGTGGCGCGTGTGCGTCGCCGACAACGGCATCGGCATCCCCGAGGAGTTCACCGACAAGGTCTTCGTCATCTTCCAGCGGCTGCACAGTCGCGACGCCTATGGCGGCACCGGCATCGGACTCGCCCTCTGCAAGAAGATCGTCGAACACCACGGCGGCCGGATCTGGATCGACTCCCGTGTCGGCGAGGGCACCCGGTTCTGCTTCACGCTCCCGTCCGCCGATGCGACCGACGCCATCGAAGCCACGGAGACCGCCGAACCCGGCGACGACTCCGGCACCTCCCCCTCCACAGACGAGAAGGCCCTCACATGACCCTCCCTGGCGCGACCCCGATCGACGTCCTCCTGGTGGAGGACGATCCCGGCGACGAACTGATGACCCGGGAAGCCTTCGAGGACAACAAGATCGGCAACACCCTGCACGTCGTCCGGGACGGCGAGGAGGCCCTCGACTTCCTCTACAAGCGCGGCGAGCACATCGACGCCCCGCGACCCGACCTGATCCTCCTCGACCTCAACCTCCCGAAGTACGACGGCCGCCAGGTCCTGGAGAAGATCAAGTCCGACCCGGATCTCGCGCACATTCCCGTCGTCGTCCTGACCACCTCCTCGGCCGAGGAGGACATCCTGCGCAGCTACAAACTGCACGCCAACGCCTATGTCACCAAGCCGGTCGACCTCGACCAGTTCATCGCCGCGGTCCGGCAGATCGACGACTTCTTCGTGCAGGTCGTCCGGCTGCCCCACCGCTTCGGCTGAGGCGCTAGGGTCGTTCGTAAGGAGTGACGAATCCGGTGTCGAGTTGGTGAGGGCCATGATGTCGGAGGAAGACCGAGCCGACGAGATCACCGGGGTGTTCCTGCACAGGCTGCCGGAGGACACCTGGTGGTGGTCGGACGAGATGTTCCGCCTGCTCGGCTACGAACCCGACGCCGTCACGCCCGGCGCCAAGCTGCTGCGCGGCCACGTCCACGGCGAGGACCAGGCCGGGCTCGACAGCGCCCTGGAACACGGCAGGACCACCGGTCTCCCCTTCAGTTGCTATCTCCGCGTGGTCGGCACGCCGCACGAGGAACGCGGCGTCGTCCTGGTCGGCGACGGCCGCACCGGCGACGACGGCCAGGTGGTCGTGCTGCGCGGGTTCGCCGTCGACGTGACCAAGTCGGTACGGGAGGAGGCACGGCGTGCCGCCGACTCCGACATCGAGCGGGCCCGCGTCTCGCAGGAGGACATCGACCTCGCGCGCGGTGTGCTCATGGGCCTCTACGGCATCGACGCGGACGTCGCGATGCGCGTCCTGCGCCGCCACTCCCAGTACGCCAACGTCAAACTCCGCACGCTTGCCCAGTCCGTGCGCGAGGCCGCGCCCACGGCACCCGGCCGACCCCAGCACGACCTGCACCAGCGGATCTCGTCCGTGCTCTACCCCGACCGCGACTGAGCGGGCGTCCAAGCTCCCGGAGACGGGGTCGCTTGGGGGTGGGAATCTCGGGTAGGCCAACCCCATGAGCGGCGAATCACCACACTGCCGACTTCCCTGAGGTTTCGAACGCGTGGCACCGCACGGGGAGGCGGACCGGAAACCGGCGCAGGCGGACAGCACGGACGTCGCCGCGGGCCGGATCGCCGATGCCGTGGACGGACTGGCCGAGCTGTGGAGCCTGGCGGCGGCGGAGGCGTCGGTACGGCTCTCGCCGCATCAACTGCGCGCGCTGCACGCCCTCCAGGCCACACCGGGCGCGAATCTGACCATGCTCGCCGAACGGCTCGACGCGGGTCTGCCCACGGTGAGCCGGCTCTGCGACCGGCTGGAGGCGGCAGGCCTGCTGCTCAGGGACGCGGCACCGCACAACCGCCGGGAAATACAACTGAGCCTCACCGCACACGGCCGCGACGTGCTCGCCGAGGTGGCCGACCTCAGGTCCCGGGCGCTGACCGAGGTCGTACGCGGTATGGAGCCGGACGACCGCGCGGCCCTGGAGCGCGGCCTGCGGGCGTTCGTCGAGGCGCAACAGATTCGGGCGCCGGGCGAGAGTGGTTGATCACGGCGTCGCGGGGTCGCGTCCGTTCCAGTCCAGGCAGACCACGGCGGCGTCGGCGGTCAGGTCGGTGCTGCCGAAGTGCTCGACCAGGCTCGCCACCACCGAGCGCGCGACCTCCTGCGGAGCCTGCGTCGGCGC
The DNA here is from genome assembly GCF_045162825.1 of Streptomyces prunicolor. Lineage (NCBI taxonomy): Bacteria > Bacillati > Actinomycetota > Actinomycetes > Kitasatosporales > Streptomycetaceae > Streptomyces > Streptomyces prunicolor. The sequence continues at coordinate 10,634,152 of NZ_CP108676.1, forward strand.
CGCGTCGAGCGCCCGGCGCAGTGCGTCCTCGCCGAACAGAAGGCCCTCCGGTGAACGGGCCCCGTGCACGCCGGTGCTCACCGCCACGAGCCGGTCCCCGGGCCGTACGGTGAAGATCTGCTCCTCGTAGGCGGTCTCCTCGAACATGCCGAGGGGGAGCTGTGCCTCCAGTTCGATCTGCTGCACCGTGTCGCCGCGGCGGCGGTACAGGCGGGGCGAGCCCGCGTCGACGGCCTGGACCGTGCCCGTCGCCAGGTCGAAGCGGAGCAGCAGGGTCGAGGCGTACACCTTGCCGCCGAACTGGGCGTACACGGCCTGGTCGGCAAGGCGCGCCTGGTCGGAGAGGCTCACGCCGGCCCGGCGGCCGTTGCGCAGGGCGCCCACCGTCACGCTGGTGAGCAAGGAGGCGTCGATGCCGCGGCCCATGCCGTCGGTGACCGTCAGGGTGAGCCGGCTGCCGTCGGTGCTCCAGTCGAAGTTGTCGCCGCCGACGGTGTACGCGGGCTCCAGATGGGCGCCGATCACGAACTCCGGGCGCCCGCAGCCGCGCCCCGGCAGGAGCTGCCACTGCATCTCGGCGGCGAGCGTGAGCCGTCGCGTACGGCGGGCCAGGAGGTACAGGTCGGTGTCGCGTTCCGCCGTGGCGATCTCGTGGCCCAGCGCGGTAGCGAACTCGGCGAGCGCGCGCACCCCGGCGGTGTCGGCACCGGCGGCGGGCAGCCGGGCGGAGAGGACACCGAGGCGGTCGCCGCGCACGGTGACCGGGACGTGCACGCCGGCCGTCCCGTCCTGAGACGGTTCGACGACGGGCGTCTGCACGGTGAACGCCCGTCCCGCGGGACCGTCGTAGGCGGACAGCGGTTCGTTGGTGCCCGGTGGCGGGGCGACCGGACGCAGCACGCGCAGGCCGTAGTCGGCGAGGAGGAGGGTGACATCCCGGGCTCCTGCTCGGTCACCGAGCAGGCGTCGAGCCGTCTCCACGAGTGCGTTGGGCGGGGCCGACCGCAACTCGCTCTCCACAGAGGGGAGCGGCTCAGAGGTGCTCACGGCGTTCACCCTTCCGGCTCAGTGTCTTCACACTAGCGTCACGCCGGTGGGCGCGGGGTGCGACGGTCACCGCCCGCGCCAGTCCAGGCACACCACCAAGGCGTCGTCGTCCGGAGTGGGCGTGCCGCGATGGCCGGTCAGCTCGCGCAGTACGGCCGGCGGCACCTCGGCGGCGGGCAGCAGCCGCGTGTGCTGGATCGCCCGCGCCAGCGCCGCGTCCCCGTACGCCTCACCCTTGGGCGAGGCCACGGCGTACACCCCGTCGCTGACGAACAGGAGCCGGTCCCCGGGCTCGATCCGGAAGTCCTGCTCGACGTAGTCGGTCTCCTCGAACATGCCCAGCGGCAGCTGCGCGTCGAAGGCGATCCGCTCCACCACCCCGTCCCGCAGCCGCAGCGTCTGCGGCGATCCGGCGTCCACCACCCGGGCCTGCCCGGTGGTGAGGTCGAAGTCGAACATCAACACGGACATATGGCTACGGCCCTGGTAGTGGGCGTACACGGCCTGGTCCGCGAGGGCCGCCTGGTCGGCGAGGGGGATGCCCGCCCGGCGCGCGTTGCGCAGGGCGTTGACCGTCAGGTTCGTCAGGAGTGATGCCTCTATGCCCTCGCCCATGCCGTTCGAGGCGTAGAGCGTGAGGTGGTCGGCGGTGGCGGACCAGTCGAAGTTGTCCCCGTGGATCGCGTACGCGGGCTCCAGCTGCGCGCCCAGGTCGAACTCGGAGCGGGAGCACGAGCGGCCGGGCAGCAGCTGCCACTGCATCTCCGCCGCCAGCGTCAGCCGGTCCTTGCGCCGGGCCCGCAGATACAGGTCCGTGTCGCGCTCGGCGACCAGCACCTCGTGCCCCAACACCTCGGCCAGCTCGGCCAGTTCGGGCAGGCACGCGCGTACGTGGTCGCCGCCGGGCAGCGTCACCGAGAGCACGCCGAGACGGTCCCCGCGCACGCTGATCGGCAGGTGGACGCGCACGCTGCCGTCGCCCAAGTTGCCCTCCACGAACGGTTCTTGGGCACCGAAGGCCCGGCCCGCCGGGGTGTTGTGCACGGAGACCGGCGGCAGGGTGTGCGGCAGTTCGGTCACGGGCTGGAGCACGGTCAGGCCGTAGTCGGCCATGAGCAGGTCCACGGAGTCCGCCCCGTACAGCCTGCCCAGCTCGCGGCCGACGACGTCGGGCAGCTCATGAGGGGCCGCCGTGCGCAAGGCGCGCTCGACAGCCAGGAATCTGTTCACGATCGTAGGTATGCCAATCTCTCACCCGAGGCACGCGTCGCCCGCTCTGCGGTGGGCCGTACGGCCCCGGCGTCACGTGTCGTCTCGTCCATCCGTGTCTGTTGCGCGTGCCTAGTAGGCTGGGGTTCGTCCCTGTGCCTGCGAGAGTGTGACCGTGACGTCCTTCCACCCCCGCCCCGAACCCGACGAGGTCGCGCGCGTCACCTCTACGGCCGCGGAACTACTGGAAGTCCTTTGGGGACGCGCCTCGACGGCGCCCGCGTCCGCCTCCCAGTTGCGCGTCCTGTTCATCCTGGAGCACCACGAGGGCATCAACCTGCGGACCCTCGCCGACCACCTCGCCTCGACCCCGCCGTCGACCAGCCGGCTGTGCGACCGTCTGCAGGCCGCCGGGTTCGTCGACCGCGAGGTGAGCCCCACGGACCGGCGCGAGGTGCGCCTGTACCTCAGCAGCCTGGGGCGGTCCTTCCTGTCGGACCTGCGGGCTCGGCGTGAGGAGGCGCTCGGGGCGGTGCTGGCGCAGATGCCGGCCGCCGGGCGCAGCGCGCTGCTCACCGGCCTTGAGGCGTTCTGCGCGGTGGCGGCGGCGCAGATACACGACCAAGAGGACTCTTCCGGCAGCCGTACCGCCTGACCGGGCCGCCCGACAGCCGACCGCTCGGTGGCTGTCCGTTGTTCGTGGCCGGTGCACGGAGTGGCCCCCGCCGACCGGGACATCCCAGATCCTTCCCCCTGCTGCGACGACACCCGCTACTTTCTTGCCTCATGGCCATAGTTGTCAAACGGCAAGTGTCACGGGTGCCGGTGCCGACGTGTGGTCGAGCAGGGGAAGTTCGGTGCAGGTTGTGGGCCGGTCAGCCGAGCTCGGCGCCCTTGGCCGCGGCCTCGGACTCGGAGTGCGCGTCACCGGTGGCGAGCGTGCCGCCCGCGCTCTCCAGGTGCGCCCGCACGAACCACTGGAACTGCTCCAGGTCGCGCAGCTGCCCGATCAGCAGATCCTCGGTCGCGGGGTCGATGTCGCCCGCCACCTTGACCGCGGCCCGGACGTCCTCGATCAACCCCGTGTAGACGAGGTTGAGCGCGCCCAGGTGGGCGATTGCGTCGGCCCGGCCGATGGAGTAGTCGTCCCAGGTGCGCTCGGCGACCAGCGTGCCCGGGGTGCCCGGTGCGACCCCGCCGAGCGCGGCGATGCGCTCGGCCACGTCGTCGGCCATCTCGCGTACTTGGTCGACCTGCGGGTCGATCATCTCGTGCACGGCGATGAAGTGCGGCCCGACGACGTTCCAGTGCACGTGCTTCAACGTCAGGTGGAGATCGTTCAGCGAGTGGAGCCGCAGCCGCAGCACGCCGATCAGCCGGCCCGCGGCCTCGCGCTGGACACCGGGAACGGTGTACTTCGGGGTCAGGTCCTTGATCTCCTCGGTCATGGTTCACCTCTGGTCATTCGGTAGGGCGTGCGGTTCCTTACCTGGTCACGGGTGCCCCTGTCCGGCGAGGTCAGACATCCCGTTTGTGCGTGATACGTCACGAACGGGATGTGGGCCGTCCGCCGGGCAGGAGATCCTGGATCTTCGCCTTGAATCCCTGCCTGAGCACGGCGGCGCGATCACTGTCGCCCTTGAGGACGGAGGACGCGGCGGCCTCGATCTGCTCCAGGGACGAGTGCGGCGGGATCGGTGGTACGGCGGGATCGGTCACGAAGTCCAGCACGCACGGCCGGTCGGCGGCGAGCGCGCTCTCCCAGGCGCCGGTCACCTCGTCCGGCTTCTCCACCCGGATGCCGGTCAGGCCCAGGGAGCGGGCGAAGTCGGCGTAGGCGACGTCCGGGATCGACTGCGAGGGCAGGAACTGCGGGGCGCCCTCCAAGCCGCGCATCTCCCAAGTCACCTGATTCAGATCCCGGTTGTTGAGCACGGCGACGATGAGCCGCGGATCCGCCCATTCCTGCCAGTACTTGGCGACGGTGATCAGCTCGGCCATGCCGTTCATCTGCATCGCCCCGTCCCCGACGAGCGCGATGGCCGGCCGGTCACCGTGCGCGAACTTCGCACCGATGGCATACGGCACACCCGCCCCCATCGAGGCGAGCGTCCCCGACAGCGAGCCGCGCATCGCACCGCTCAACTTCAGGTGCCGGGCATACCAGTTGGCGGCCGAACCGGAGTCGGCGGACAGGATCACGTCGTCCGGGAGCAGACCGCTGAGCGCGTGCACGACGTATTCGGGGTTGACCGGATCGGCCTCGACGGCGGCCCGCCGCTCCATGACCTCCCACCAACGGGCCACATTGGCCTCGATCTTGACCCGCCACGCCGGATCCTCCAGCTGCTCCAGCAACGGCAGCAGTCGACGCAGCGTCGCGCCGGCGTCACCGACGAGATTCACCTCGAAGGGATAGCGCATCCCCACCATGTGCGGATCGATGTCGATCTGCACGGCCCGCGCCTTCCCGAACTTCGGCAGGAACTGCGAGTAGGGGAACGACGACCCGATCACCAGCAGCGAGTCGCACTCACGCATCATCTCGTACGACGGTCGGGTACCCAACAGCCCGATCGCGCCCGTGACATAGGGCAGTTCGTCGTCCAACGCATCTTTACCGAGCAGGGCTTTGGCGACCCCGGCGCCGAGCCGGTCGGCGACCGCCTGCACCTCCGCACGGGCACCCCGGGCGCCCTGCCCGATCAAGATGGCTGTCTTTCCACCGGAGTTGAGGACATCGGCGGCCCGCCGCAGATCGTCGTCGTCCGGCACCGTCGTGTAGTGCGGCATGCCGGGACTGGACGGCACCATCTTGAAGGCGTGCTCGGGCGGGGCGTAGGGGAGATCCTGGACGTCGGCCGGGATGATCACGGCGGTTACCGTGCGGCGGGCCATGGCGGTGCGCAGCGCCCGGTCGAGGACGTTCGGCAACTGCTCCGGGACGGTGACCATCTCGCAGTAGTCGGAGGCGACGTCCTTGTAGAGGCTCAGCAGATCGACCTCCTGCTGGTAACTGCCGCCCAGGGCACTGCGGTTGGTCTGCCCGACGATCGCGACGACGGGAACGTGGTCGAGCTTCGCGTCGTAGAGGCCGTTGAGGAGATGGATGGCGCCGGGTCCCGAAGTAGCCACGCAGACACCGACCTTGCCGGAGAACTTGGCGTACCCGACGGCCTCGAACGCGGCCATCTCCTCGTGCCGGGCCTGGACGAAACGGGGGGTGTCGTCCGCGCGGCCCCAGGCGGCGAGCAGGCCGTTGATGCCGTCGCCCGGGTAGGCGAAGACGTGGGTGACGTCCCACTCGCGCAATCGCTGGAGGAGGTGGTCCGAGACCTTGGTGACCATGGGCGGGGGTCCTTCCGATGGGGGTGTCCGTCCGGTACGGACCTTCGGGTACCCCGGAAGTCGCCCCGACGACATGCCGCGGGCCGGAAGCCCTCGGCCTCCGGCCCGTTGTGCGGCCCCTGTTGCCCCGACTCGTCAGTCGTCACCTCTGACGATGTTGCCCTCGGTGAGCGTCTGCGGAGGCGGTGTCACGCTGTTGTCGTCGACGGGTGGGATACAGGTGCGTACGGCCTTCCCGCTACGGCGACGGGCCTTCGCCCAACCGGTCTCGGGCGGCAGATGCCGTTCTTCCTTCTTGACGGTGCGCGCGGTCACAGCGCTTCAACTTCTCTCTCTGTGTGAAATGTGTGGTCCCTTGAGCCAACCGTTCGGGTCCCCTCCGGGCACGGAATCAAACGCCGCCGGGCGGACTCGGCTCGCGGACCGTGGCGATCAACTCCGGGCGAACTCAAGAAGGTCGGCGTTGAACCGCTCGGCGAATTTCGGCACCATCGCCAGGCCGTGCGGAGCGCCCGGATACACCTTGTAGATCGCGTCCTTGACGAGCTTCGACGATTTGTCGCCGGAGGCCACGATGGGAACGATCTGATCGTCGTCGCCGTGCACGATCAATGTCGGGACGTCGATCTTCTTGAGGTCTTCGGTGAGATCGGTCTCGGAGAATGCCTTGACGCAGTCATAAGCGCCCTTGATCCCCACGGTCATGCTCCAGAGCCAGAACTCGTCCCGGGTTCCCTGGGTGACGGTCGAGTCGTCCCGGTTGGCGCCGTAGAACGGGGCGCTGAGATCTTTGTAGAACTGCGAACGATCCGCCGCCACACCGTTGCGGATGTCGTCGAAGACGTTGATCGGCAGCCCTTCGGGATTCGCGTCCGTCTTGAGCATGAGCGGCGGGATCGCCCCGAGCAGAACGGCCTTGGCGACCCGGCCGGAGCCGTGCCGGCCGATGTAGCGGGTGACCTCACCGCCGCCGGTCGAGTGCCCGACCAGGATCACGTCATGGAGATCCAGGGCCTCGATGACCGACGCCAGGTCGTCGGCGTACGTGTCGAGGTTGTTGCCGTCCCAGGGCTGACCGGAACGCCCGCCGCCACGCCGGTCGTGGGCCACGGCCCGGAAGCCGTTGTCGGCCATCAACTTCAGTTGGGGATCCCACGCGTCGGCGGTCAGCGGCCAACCGTGGGAGAAGACGACGGGCTGCCCCGCGCCCCAGTCCTTGTAGAAGATCTGCGTGCCGTCGGAGCTGGTGGCGAAGGGCATGGTGTGTTCCTCCAGAAATGATCGAACTGTTTGAGTACGTCACACGGAGATTCGACGACGGCAATGGGGTCAGCGGCGAGCGGCGACCGGAATGAGCACGTCGACCACAACACTCTAGGCGAGGCGAGGAACTTCCGCGTGTCGAGCGAATTCCTGGCCGTTTCCACCGTAACCCGGGGGTGGAGCGAAAAACGTCAGACCGCAGTTCGATCTTTCACACCCGTGCGATGGCTACCGTTTCGGCCATGCCAGAACTGACAGCAAGGAACGTCGGCCCGTCCGGAATCGAGATCGCCTACGAACGTTTCGGTGGCCCCGGGTCGCCGCCGGTCCTCCTGATCATGGGAGCGGGCGCCCAGATGATCAATTGGCCGGAGGAATTCTGCCAGGCGCTGGTAGACCGGGGTCTGCACGTGATCCGGTTCGACGCGCGCGACTCCGGCCGCTCGACCCATTTCCCCGACGCACCCGTACCGGACTTCGCGGCGGCCCTGGCCGGCGACCTCTCCACGGCGTCCTACACACTCTCCGACCTGGCGGCCGACGCCGTGGGCCTGCTCGACGCGCTCGGCATCACCGGGGCACACCTCGTCGGCTCGTCGATGGGCGGGATGATCGCCCAGATGATCGCGATCGAGTACCCGGAGCGGGTCCGCTCGCTCACCTCGATGATGTCCACGACCGGCGAGCGGGGTGTGGGGGAGGCCGACTTCTCTCTGTTCGCCGAACTGGGAGCACCCCCGCAGGACCGGGAGGCCTTCGTCGAGTGGCAGGTGCGCGCCCTGCGGCTCGCCGCGTCCCCGGGCTTCGCGTTCGACGCGGTCGCGGCGGCCGAGCGGGCCGGACGTGTCTTCGACCGGGGCTACGACGCTCTCGGCATCCAGAGGCAGGGCCTCGCGGTGGTGGCCACGGGCGACCGTACCGAACGGCTGCGGTCACTGCGGGTGCCCGCACTGGTGGTGCACGGCGCCGACGACCTCGTGTGCGACGTGAGCGGCGGTCGCGCCACGGCCGCCGCCGTTCCGGGCGCCGACCTGCTGATCCTGGAGGGAATGGGCCACGGCCTCCCGCGCGAACTGTGGCCCGAACTCGCCGACCGCATCGGCGAGTTCGTCCACCACGCCGAGACGGTCACCGCCTGACCGCTAACCCCGGTCCGAGTCGCCGCGTGCCCACCGCGCGGCTCGGACCGTCCCCTCCCTGATGTCCCGCTGGGGGAGTTGAAGGCCGAGTGAGATCTCCAGAGCGTGGAAGTACAGCTCGAAGTCGTGGAACAGCTCGGGGTGGTCCAGTTCGGCGTGGCGCACGGCCCGGTTGAGGAAGTCGAGTTGGCCGCCCCGGTAGTACGGGGCTCGGCCCCGCTTGTACCGGATCAGCTCCAGCATGCCCCAGTCGTCGTCGATGCGACGGCCGTCGCGTACGTAGTCGAAGGTGTAGATGGCCTTCGCGGAGGTAGCGGTCAATCTCACGGTCTCCGTGACACCGAGTCGGGCGAGAGCGGAGCTGTCGGCGCGGATGCCGGGCGGTGTCTCGTGGTACATCAGAAACGCCCAGCCGCCCGCCTCCCCGAAGTAGAAGGTCTGCCAGTCGGTCTCCCAGCCTTCGAGGCGGGGGTCGTCCCCGTCGCGCAGATCCAACAGCCTTGTCCCTGCGGTGACTTGTTCCGGGTCGGCTCCGTGGAGCAGGGCGATCCGCTCGGCGCTGACGCCCTCGCCGCGGAAGAAGGCGAGGGTGGTGCAGGGGTCCTGGTCGCGCCATCCGCGGACGATCCAGGCGAAGCGCTCCAGCGGGTCACGTCCACACGGCCGCGTCGTCTGCGTACGGTCCATGTCGGCTACGTCGCTCATGCCGCCGTCGCGGAATCTGCTTCCCCATACGGGGTTGATCCGGTCCAGCAACTCGGCCTGCCCGCTGACCAGATTGACGGCGGGACCGCGGCCGGGGGAGTGGGTCACGATGTGTTCGGTGAGATCGTGGACCGCCTGCTCCGCGACGAAGTACAGCACCTGGTCGTGGTCCTGGGTGGCGAAGACCTCCCGGTGGGTGTCCCGGTAACCGCGTACGGTGCCGTCCTCGTCCAGGACGAGGAAGAGGCCGCTGGTATCGACCGCACCGTGCCTGTGCTGGTCCCGCGATGTGCGGACGGGCGGGAACATCACGTCGTCGAGCAGGTCGGAGCCCGCCGCTATGGTGTGCCACGCGCGTCTGAGCGCGTCCTCCGTTGTCTGCATGGGCGTCAGTATGCAAGGGACCACTCTTGTGATCGCCGCCGGGCCTCTGTTCAAGTGGCGGGACAGGCACGGTAGTTGCGGACACCTGGACGCCCGTGTCCCGGCAACCAGGCTCGCCATCGCCTGTGACCTCGCCCGGTGTCACCACGGCACGCTCACCCTCATGGGCCGGGCCCCCGGCGCGAGTTTCGTGCTGCGGCTGCCCCGGGCGTCGGACTCCGGCGCCGGCAATGATGTGCCACCCAGGCACCGGAGTTGGCCCGTAGCAGGGAAATGCGTTGGACAACTCACCGGCAGGCGGCGACCGTTGGCGGAATGCGACAGGAGAAGATCTGGGACGCCGATACCGCCCAGCGGTACGACACCCCCGGCACCGGCATGTTCGCGCCCGGCACGCTGGAGCCGACCGTGGACCGCCTCGCACATCTCGCGGGGGACGGGGCGGCACTTGAATTCGCCATCGGGACCGGCCGGGTCGCCGTCCCGCTCGCCGAGCGTGGAGTCCCGGTCACCGGCATCGAGTTGTCGGTGCCGATGGTGGAGCAACTGCGCACCAAGACCGACGAAGCGACGATCCCCGTGATCATCGGCGACATGGCGACCACCGTCGTCCCGGCACGTACAGCCTCGTCTATCTCGTCTACAACACGATCTCGAACCTGCTCACCCAGGCCGAGCAGGTCGAGTGTTTCCGCAACGCCGCCCGTCATCTCACGCCCGGCGGACGGTTCGTGATCGAGCTCTGGGTACCGGAACTGCGCAAACTCCCGCCGGGTCAGAAGGCGACCGTCTGGCGGACCGACTCCGACTACATCGGCCTGGACACCTACGACGTCCTGCGCCAGCACGTCGTGTCGCACCACTTCCGGTACGACGAGACCGAGCAGGCGCGGCTGTACCGCAGTCCTCACCGGTACATCTGGCCGGCCGAACTCGACCTCATGGCGCAGCTGGCCGGGTTCGAGCTGGAGAGCAGGCACGGGGACTGGTCCGGCGCCGACTTCACCGCCGAATCGCGCCAACATGTCTCCGTCTACCGGGTGCCGCCGACGCCGTAGCCGCCTCAACTCGGCGGTGCGATACGGCACTTACGGCACCTGTGTCCCACCACCCGCTGCGCCCTCCGGGGCGTCCGTCAAGGGGATCCGGGCGGTGATGCGTTTGCCGACGGATTCGCGCTGAGCCTCGAAACCTCGCGCCACGGCCCGTACGATCTCCAGGCCGTGCTGGCCGACCCGTTGGGCGTCGGCGGCACGGGCGACCGGCAGCACCGGGTCGGAGTCCCACACCTCCACCTCGACCTGGGAATCGACGATCCGCAGATCCATCAACACCGGACCGGGCGCGTACTTACGGGCGTTGGTGACCAACTCGCTGACCACCAGCTGAGTGAGATCCATGGCGCGGGCCGACACCGGCAGCCCATACTCGACCTGCGCCCGGGCCAGGAATGTCGCGGCCAGCCGACGGGCCTCGGCGATGCAGGAGCCGTCGCCGTCCAACGCCACGGTGGACCGAAGGGCCGGGGCCTGCGGTGCTGGGTCGTCGTCCTCCGATGAATCTGGTTGCATCCGGATCGTTTCACCGCCTTCCGCGTTCCCGCGCATACCCCGTGAAGCGATGCGCACTCCGTCAATCTCCGTCGACTCCACCGGACACAAGCATCAACCGTACGATGCGGGGCAGCACTTCGGATGAAAATCCTGATCCGTAACGCTCACCGACCTGTGTATGAGGACAGATGGCGCACACCGAACAAGCGGGGCAGCCGGGGCGGTTGTCGGTCAGGACCGACGTCGTCGACGGAACCTTGGTCGTGGCTGTTGCCGGAGAGATCGACCAGCAGACAGGCGGCACACTGAGGGAGGCGCTGGAGCCACCGGAGGGCGCCGCACCGCGCATTGTCATCGACCTGCACCACGTCACCTTCATGGACTCCAGCGGCATCAACATTCTCATCGCCGTACACACCGCTCTCGTCGAAGCGGGCGGCTGGCTGCGCTTGGCCGGGGCCGCCGCACCCGTGCTGCGCGTCATCCAACTCGTCGGTATCGACGGCTTCATCGAATGCCACCCGACGGTCCAACAGGCCCTTGAGGGCTGACTGTTGCGGTGCCCGTGAAATTTACTGTGGGGTGGCCGCAGACCACCCGACTGCCCACACCCGCCGCGGACTTGAAGGCGGACGGCGACCGGCGCATCGTCGACCAGCTCTTGGCCCGGGCTGCTCTCCTACGCCCCGCTCGCCTCGCTCGTGATCGCGGCGAGTTCCTGATCGAGCGCCGGAGCGATACCGCCGACGTCGCGGCCGACGCGCCGCCGTACCCTCCGTACGAAGTCCGCGGTGTCCGCGACGGGCAGCCACACGCGTGCGACGGACGGGGAGCCGAGGGCCACCTCGATGCCCGCGAGCGGGTCCGGCGCGGGTCGTACGGTGATGTCTCCGTCGCCGGCCGGGTACATCAGGCCCAGCGCGAGCAGCTCCCAGGCAAAGGTCCAGGTGACCTCCATGCCGTCGGGCCCGACCAACACCAGCCGCACCGCCAGGCAGTCGTCCGGCCGGTACACCAACTCCGTGGCGACGACGGCCCCTTCGTCTTCCGCCAGCACCACGAACCCGGTCATGCCGACCCTCAGGGGATTGCCGCCCGAGTACTTCCTCACGACAGCAACTCCCGTTCCCAGGAAGAGGAGTTCGGCGCGATCACATCAGGCACGACGAGACTCCTCGCACAGGAAGAAGGCAGACCTGCCTGCCGAAGCACTGGACTGCGCTCGCTTGTGCCCCGTCCGTACGGTCCGAAACAGATCAGCCTCGATCCCCGGATCCCACTTGGACACAAAGGTGTTGAGCAGACCGGCGTGATGGGTGAACTCGCGGTAGTGGTCCGTCGCGACACGGTTGCGCTCGAAGCGTCCCTCGACACGCTGATCGACTGCCTGCGCGGGCACGATGACCGTTGACGTGGGTGCGGGGCCTGTTCGCCGGTCGTGCAGATCGGCGAACAGGCCCCGCATTGTTGCTAGTTGCTAGTTGCTAGTTGCTAGTTACGACGGCCCGCCGGGCCGTGGCTGACCGAGTCCTGGTCCCCTGTGCCGGAGACCGGCCCGGAGGTGTCGGAACCGGTGCCGGTGCCGGACTTGGGTTCCTGGGTGCGGTCGGCGTTGCCGGGCCACCAGGCGGCGTGGCCGATCAGGGCGGTGAGGCTCGGCGTGAAGAACATCGCCATCACGAAGGCGGCGACGGCGATGCCGAAGGAGACGGCGAAGCCCATCTCCGTGAGCAGCGCGTTGCCCGCCAGCATCATCGTCGCGAAGGTCGCCGCGAGGATGAAACCGGCCGCGGCCACGGTGGGCCCCGCGTGCCGTAGCGCCATGCTCGCCGCCTCGCGCGGATCGCGGCCCTCGCGGGCCTCCTCGCGGAGCCGGGCGATCATGAGGATGTTGTAGTCCGTGCCGATGGCGACCACGAAGAGATACATGATCACCGGGAGCATGAACATCAGCCCCGGGTGTCCCTGCGCGTCCTGGAAGATCCAGACGGTCGCCCCGAGGGTGGCGCCGAAGCCGAGACCCACCGAGGCGATCAGGTACCACGGCGCGACCACGCTGCGCAGCAGCAGCCCCAGGATCAGCATGATCAGCAGGGCGGCGACGGGGAACACGGTCCGGTAGTCGTGGTTGACCGCCGCGTTGATGTCCTTGTAGATCGAGGACATACCGCCGACCACCGCCTCGGTGCCGTCGGGCGCGGCGGAGTGCGCGACGTCGCGCACCCGGCCCACGGTGTCGATCGCCTTCTCCGTGGACGCCTCGTACTTCAACGTGACGGTGAAGTCCGCCGTGGTGCCGCCCGGGTTGACCTGGCTCATGCGGGCGCTCGCGACGCCGTCCACGGCCCCGAGCTTCTCCGCGTAGGAGGTGAACGCGGTCTTGTCGAGCGGCTTGCCGTCGGTGCTGGAGAGATAGACGTCGGTGGGGGCCGCGGCGCCCGCCGAGTACGCCTTCTGCATCTCGTCCTGGACGACCATCGACTCCTTGGTCTTGGGCATGGAACCCGAGGCCAGGTCGAAGGTGGCCTTGTAGCCGAGGGTGCCCAGCGACAGCGCGACGAGAACGAGCCCGGAGAGCGCGGCCGCCAGCGCGGGCCGGCGCTGCACACCGCGTCCGAGAGCCGCGAACCGGGCGTTCTCCGGCTCCCGTTGCCAGGACTTGGAGGGCCAGAAGACCTTCGGCCCGATCAGCGACACCACGGCCGGGATCAGGGTCAGGCCCGCGATCAGGGTGACGGTGACCGAGATGGCCAGCGCCGGGCCCATCTGCTTGAGGAAGCCCAGCGTGGACAGCACCAGCGCGAGGAACGCGATGATGACCGCGCCGGCCGCCGAGGCGATGGCCTCGCCGACCCGGGCGACCGCGTTGACCATGGCCTGCTTCGGTTCGTCACCCGCCCGCAGACGTTCTCGGTACCGGAACATCAGGAACAGGAAGTAGTCCGTGCCCACGCCGAACAGCACGACGATCAGGATCGACGAGACGGAACTGTTGGCCTGGAGGCCGAACAGCTTGGTGGCGTACGCGATCAGCCCGTTGGCGATGGACGCCACCACGCCGATCAGGACCAGCGGCAGGACGGCGAGGATCGGCGCCCGGAAGATGATCAGCAGGGTCACCAGAATGATGAGGAAGGTGCCGATGCCGATCAGTGCCTCCCCGCGCTTCGAGGAGTCCTGCTGGTCGAGGGCCTGCGCGGCGGAACCGCCGAGCTTCACTTCGAGGTCCGTGCCCTTGGCCAGCTGTTTGACGTCGTCGCGCAACACCTTCGCGGCATCCGCCTGCACGGGCTGACCGGCCTTCTTGCTGTCCATCTGGACCAGGGTCATGGTGTACCTGCCGTCCTTGGACGGCTGGCCGGGGACCACCTTCTGCACCTGGTCGATGTGCTTCTTGCCCAGCTCGGTCGTGATCCGGGCGACATCCTGCTGGTCGGCGGCGGTGAGCTTGCCGCCGTCGGTGCGCTGGTACAGCGCGATCGCGGACGGGGTGAACGCGCTGGGGAACGCCTTCGCCTGGAGATCCGCCGCTTTGATGGACTCGTAGCTCTTGGGCAGGAAACTGCTCTCGTCACTGTTGGAGGGCAGGCCGGGCGCGGTGGCGACAATCGCCACCGCCGCGATCAGCCAGGCCACGATCGTCCAGACGGGGTGTCTGACGACTCCAGTGCCTATACGTCGAAACATGCGGGAGGTCCTCCTGGGAAGGAAGATCACCGCAGCCCGGGGAGCGGACCCCGGCATCGGCGACCCCGACCGGTCCTCACCCGTGGGCCGGTCGAACGGTTGTCTTTCGTCTTGTCCTATCGGTCACGCGTGAAGATTCATAACACACGCATAGTCGCGGCACAGGTCCGCACGAACGGGTGGTTGTCTGTGACCCGTCCTCCTCCACCACGTTGTGCCGCGGGGCGGCACGCTCGCCGCCTGTGGAGACCGCCCGCCCGGCGGGTGCCAGGAGAGGAAATCATGGGAGCAGCGAAGTGGTCCACGGCTTTTGGAGCCGCGGGGTTGGTCCTCGTGGCCGTGACGGTATCGGCCACCGCCCAGGGACAGACGCCGCACGCACACCTGGCCGGACGTGTCGTCCTCACCAACACGGACAACGGCCGGACGGTGCCCGCGAGTTCGGGTGGCGATGTCGAGATCCGGCTCACCCACTCCCGCGAGCGCGGATTCACCTACACCTGGACCGCTCCGGAGTCCGGTGACTCGGCGGTGCTCGGGCACGCTTCCGACGCCACGTACCCGTCCGGAGACGCCACCGCCGTCTTCCACGCGGCATCCGCCGGCGCCGCCACCGTCACCGCGCAACGCCGCTGCGTCCCCGACCCCGGCAGCCTCTGCCCCCTGCTCGTCGAGACCTGGAAGGTGACGATCGAGGTGAAGTGACCCGGTGGCCGGTCGGCCGGGACCTCGGTGTCGGTAGGGTGCTTCCGGAGGTGGTCAAGTGGCCGACACTGTGCGGGAGTTGAGCGAGTCGCCGGAATCCACGACCGTGGTGGTCATCGGTGCGGGCCCGGCCGGCCTGACCGTCGCGAACCTGTTGCGGCGCAGCGGGATCGACTGCGTCGTCCTGGAGCGGCAGACCCGCGAGTACGTGGCACAGCGCCAGCGGGCAGGCATCGTCGAGACCCGCGCCGTCCGGATGTTCGACTCCTGGGGGCTGGCCGACCGCGTGCTGGGCGGTGTCCCGCACGACGGCATCCTGGAGCTCCGGGTCGACGGCGAGACACACCTGGTGAACGACTACGACGGCTCCGAGGGCCCCACGGCCCGCCTCTGCCCCCAGCAGATGCTGGTCCAGAAGCTCACCGCCGCCTACCTGGAGGACGGCGGCGACCTGCGCTTCGAGGCCGCCGACGTCTCCCTGCACGACCTGACCGACGACCGCCCCACCGTCCGCTACCGCACCGCGGACGGCGGCCTCCGGACGATCACCTGCTCCTACGTCGCGGGCTGCGACGGCGACCACGGCATCAGCCGCACGGCCGTCCCGGACGGGGCCCTCACGCCGTACGCCTTCGATCACGGGATCGGCTGGCTGACGGTCATGGCCGACGCCCCGCCGCCCGCCCACCCGCTCCTGGCCGTCAGCCCGCAGGGCTTCGCGGCCCACTTCCCGCGCGGCCCGTACGCCAGCCGCTACTACCTCCAGTGCCCGCCGGACGATCGCCCCGACGCCTGGTCCGACGCCCGCGTCTGGGACGCGCTGCGCACCCGGCTCGGCGACCCGGCCCTCGTCTCCGGCCCGATCACCGACCGCGAGATCTTCCGGCTCCGCAGCCTGGTCCACGACCCGATGCAGTACGGCCGCCTCTTCCTCGTCGGCGACGCCGCGCACATCGTCTCGCCGATGGGCGGCAAGGGGATGAACCTCGCTCTCTACGACGCCGATCTCTTCGCCCGAGCCGTACGGGACGCCGTCCATGACGGTGACGACACCGCCCTGCGCAGCTACTCGCAGCGATGTCTGCGCCGGGTCTGGAGCGACCAGGAGTTCTCCCACTGGATGACCCGGATGCTCCACGACGCGGGTGACGCCACCAACTCCGGTCCATTTCACCGGAGTTTGGCCCGCGCCCGGCTCGACCGGCTCTTCACCTCACCCGGCGCGGCCGGCGCCTTCTCCGAACTCATGACGGGGATGGACTTCGGAGAGGGCGCCGGGCCGCAACCGCGTTGACCTGTCAGGCTGTTGAGCCCTCGACGGTCAGGTGCCGGGCGAAGAAGCGGACCGCGCTGTCCGCCTCGAACCTGGGCAGTTCCTTGTGCGTGCCCGAGTTGATGTGCAGCGACTTCTCCTTCGAGGCGAAGGCGTCGAACAACGCGAGACCGGATGAGCGGGGGATGTGTTCGTCGTCCCACTGCAACGCGAACTCGATCGGGACGATGATCCGCCGCGCCGACTCGGCGAGGGTCTCGTCGTACCAGAAGAGGCCCAACACCGCGGCGGTGATGCGGGGTTCGCCCGCCGTCAGCGGTACCCCGATCGCGGTGCCCATGTTCAGGCCGTAGTAGCCGACGGGTCCTTCGGCGCCGATCTCCGGGAGTTCCTGGAGGGCGTCCAGGGTCGCGAGCCACTCCAGTACGGCTCGCTCGGCGAGGTGGGCGTTGTAGCGGACGACAATCTCGCCGACCGGTTCGCCCGCCGCCATCTTCCGTTGCATCAAGGCGATTTCGCGCTCGTCGTGCGGTGTGCGCGGGCGGTCGCCGTGGCCGGGGGCGTCGATGGTGGCGACGTGGAAGCCTGCGCCGTTCACGAGGCGCTCCGCACGGCCCGCCATGGCGGGCGACTTCCTGTGGTTGCCGCCGCCGTGGCCCATCAGGACCAGGGGAGCGCGTTCGGAGGCGGAGGCTGCGGGGGACCAGAGCGCGCCGGTGACCTCGCCGACGGCGAAGTCGCGGACGAGAACACCGTTCGACGATGTCTCGGCGGTGAAGTACAGGGATCTTTGGGAGAGTTCCATGATGGTGCCTTTCGGGATCGCCTTGGTGTGAAGCGCTCCCGGCGACACCTATGCCGCTGGCCCAACCGTGGAAAAGAGGGGGAGCACCCACCTGGATACTGCGTTCATGGGTCTCACCTCCTCGTGCGGTGTCACGGCCAACGGCAAGTTAGCAGCCCGCTTGTCGTCGCGGCCAACATTTTTCCGTCCCGGGGCTGCTGCATGCGCGTACATCTAATGTTCTTGACATCTTCCAGGGCCGACGACGTAGGTTGAGGCGATCGCTCCCGGACAGGTGGAGGCCCCGATGCGTGTACGCGACGCCGCACCCCACGGTGCCGTCCCGGGCGCGTGGCTGATCATCCGGCGGCATGTCGACTACTGCCGTACCGCCTCCGCCGTCTGTCCTTCCACACGCCCCTGACCCCTGCCGGCTCCCTCGGGCCGGCCGTCTCGACGTGTTCTCGGAAGGAACCCCATGTCCGGCCCCGCCCTGCGGCTCGCCCTCGAAATCGACGGCGACGGTGCCCATTCCGCGGCCTGGCGCCGCGCCGCCCACTCGCCCGACCAGCTCCTGAGCCCGCGCCGGGTGGCCCGTGTCGCCGCCGCCGCGGAGAACGCCGGGTTCACCCTGCTCACCCTGGACGACAGCGCGCTTCCGCCCGGTGCCGGATCCGACGTGGTCGGCCGGATCGGTGCGGTGGAGCGGGCCGCGTTCATCGCCGCGTCGACGAGTGTCGTCGGCGTCGCGCCGGTCGTGCCGCTCACCTATGCCGAACCCTTCCATGTCTCAAGCCAGTTGGCGTCCCTGGACCACATCTCGGTCGGGCGCGCCGGGTGGGTGGTGAGCGAGGAGACGCGGCCCGAGGCGGCCGCCGTCTGGGGGCGCCCGCTCGTCGACGGGGCCCTGGCCCGGGCCCGTGAGTCCCGCGACGGCGTCGAGGTCGTCCGCGCCCTGTGGGACTCCTGGGAGGACGACGCGGTCATCCGCTCCGTCGCCACCAGCCGCTACCTCGACCGCGACCGGCTGCACTACGTCGACTTCACCGCCGACACCTACACCGTGAAGGGCCCGGCGATCGTGCCGCGTCCACCACAGGGCCAACTCGTCGTACTCGGCAGCCCGGAGCGTGTACCCGGCGATCAACTCGACGTCGCCCTCGTCACGGGCCGCGACCTCGCAGCCGTCA
This sequence comes from Streptomyces prunicolor, assembly GCF_045162825.1. Classification (NCBI taxonomy): domain Bacteria; kingdom Bacillati; phylum Actinomycetota; class Actinomycetes; order Kitasatosporales; family Streptomycetaceae; genus Streptomyces; species Streptomyces prunicolor. Next base: position 10,652,439 of record NZ_CP108676.1, read on the forward strand.
CCACGAGTGCGTCCGCCGCCGGAACGCCGCGTACTTTCGCTGAGGTCGAAGTCGTCCTCGACACTGCCTGCGCCACGGCCGAGGAACGCCTCGCCGACCTTGAGCGGCATGGAAGTTGGAGCGACCGGGGACGGCTGCGCCACATCGGTTCCGCCGCCGGACTGGCCGCTCTGCTGGGGGAGTTGAGGGGAGTGGTGGACGGAGTGCGCCTGCACCCGCTGGTGTTGGACGAGGACCTCCCGGAGCTGTCCCGGCTGGTCCTGCCCCACCTCTTCGAACGGCGGTACGCCGTACGGCCGTTGCCCGCCGCGACCTTGCGCACCCACCTGGGCCTGGACCGGCCCGCCAACCGCTACGCCGCCGCGGCCGCCCAGGAGGACGCACGATGACCCGCACCGACCCCCTCGACGTCCCCCGCCCGGATGCCCGACTCCACCTCGGTGTCTTCTTCCAGGGCGTCAACCACTGGACCGTCTGGTCCGACCCGGCCAGCGGTTCGCAGATCGACCCCGCCAACTTCCGGCGCGTCGCCCAGACCGCCGAACGAGGCCTGTTCGACGCGTTCTTCCTGGGGGAGGGGCTGCGGCTGCGTGAGGTCGACGGTCAGATCCACGACCTCGACGTCGCCGGGCGGCCCGACGCCATCACCCAACTCGCCGCCCTGGCCGCCGTGACGGAGCGCATCGGTCTGGTCAGCACGTCCAACACCACCTTCAACGAACCCGCCGACCTCGCCCGCCGCCTGTCCGGCCTCGACCTGCTCTCCGAGGGCCGCGCCGGCTGGAACGTGGTGACCACCGACAACGCCTGGACCGGCGCCAACTTCCGCCGCGGCGGCTACCTCGACCACGCCGACCGCTACCGCCGCGCCGAGGAGTTCCTCACCGTCGCCCGCGCGATCTGGGACAGCTGGCAGGACGCGGCCGGGTCCGGCGCGGCCGACGCCCCGGCCTGGGCGGCACCCGGCGCCGTACGCCAAGTCCGCCACCAGGGAACGCAGTTCGACGTCGACCTCGCCCCCACCCTCCCGCGCAGCACCCAGGGCCACCCGGTGATCTTCCAGGCCGGGGACTCCGGCGAGGGCCGGGACTTCGCCGCCCGCAACGCCGACGTCATCTTCTCCGCGCACGGCAACGACTTTGACGACGCGCTCGCCTTCGCCGACGACCTGCGGCGCCGACTGCGGGCCGTCGGCCGCCCCGAGGACGACCTGCGCATCCTCCCGGGCACCGAGATCATCATCGGCGCCACGGAGGAGGAGGCCCTGGAGAAGAAGCGCTGGATCCGTCTCCAACAGGTTACGCCCGCAACCGCGTTGGGGATCGCCGGGCTCCTCTGGGGCATCGACCTCTCCGGCCGCGACGCCGACGGGCCGCTGCCCAAGGAGGACCCGGTCGTCGCCGAGAACGACGGTTCCTTCGGTGCGCGACGGATCGCCGACCCGCGCCAAGTCGTCGCCGAATGGCGGGAGAAGGCCGACGCGAACCGCTGGTCGCTGCGCGAGACCGTCATCGCGCTCGGCCCCCAGCGCGGCCACGTCGGCACCCCGGCGGGACTGGCCGACAAGTTCGCCCACTTCGTCCGGCACGGCGCCGTCGACGGCTTCAACGTCACCCCGTATCTGATCCCCGACGGCCTGGACGACATCGTGGACCTGCTCGTCCCCGCACTCCAGGAACGCGGCGTCTACCGCACCGAGTACACCGGTACGACCCTGCGTGAACACCTGGACCTGCGCGAACCCCTCACCCACCGCACCACGACGGACCGGCGCCGAGCGGGCTGACCCACCGGCACTTGCGGGTGTGCCGGTAATGAATGCGAAGCCGTTCCCATTGATCCCGGCTGATGGGTGCACGGTCACCGCTCGTGAAGCAGGCGCAGGCCCAGCGGAGTCGCCGAGTGCCGTACGAACTGGCCCTCCCGGCGACTGGCGATCAGACCTCCGTCGCGCAGTACGCCGAGCTGGTAACTGGCGCTGGGCAGCGCGATGTCGGCCGCCGTCGCCACCTCGGACGTCGTACGCGCTCCATGACTGGCGAGACCCACCAGGACGACCGCCCGGGTACGGCCCAGCAGCCGCTCCAGCCCGTCCTTGCTCGCGCGGACGATCTCCAGGGGCTGCTTGGCGACCGGGTGGACGAGCACCGGCCCGAGCATGGGATCCGCGAGCGCGGTGGGCCTGCGCCAGCAGAAGTACGACGGGATGAGCAGCAGGCCGCGCCCTTCGAGATGGAGTTCGCGGTCGACGGGATAGTCCACCTCCAGGACGGGAGCCTGCCAACGGGCGTGCGGGCGCAGCGTGTTGAGCAGCGCGGAGGTGCCTCCGTCGAGGAGCGCGCGCGAGCGCAGCTCGACGTCGTTGCCGACGGCTGTGCGGATGTGGGGCCAGTACGGTTCGAGCAGTGTCTTGCAGGACAGTTCGAGGGCCCGCGTCAGCGTCCCCAGGGCCTTGGTGCCCGGTCGGTCGAGAGTGGACACCCAGGACGGCAGCGGACGGGACTCGGCGAGTCGCCCCAGCTCACGGGTCAGCCGGGTGCGGGAGGTGGCCCGCACCTCGTCGAGACCGACGGCCAGACCGCCGCCCGTGACCGACGGCGTGAGGAAGTCGGGGATGTAGCCCACGGGCGGAATCAGCGTCTGTAACGGCGCCAGGGCCCGCCGGGCCCGCGGATCCTTCGCCAACGCCTCGCGCACCGACCGACGCCAGTGCCCGTACTCCAGCGCCCCCTGCCGCGCGTCCAACCGGCAGACACCGCACACGAGTTCCCAGAGCGCATGCGGCTGACGAGCGACCCGGATGTTCTGCAGATCCTGCGACGTGAAGTGGATACGGAGCATGCGGCCTCTTTCCTACGCGTCGTCGGTGCGCAGTGTCGGTGGGCGTGCAGCCGCGCGAGAACCGGCGCGTCTCTAAGGGGGACGACTCAGGGGCACGCATGGTTGTCGAAGGGGGACGGAGGGCCGTATCAGGCCGAACCTCCCCGCTCACGGGGCGTCTTCAGCCCGGCCTCGACGGACACCGGCAGCCGGTTCTCCGCCGGCGGCAGCGGGCAGGTGGCCAGGTCGGTGTAGGCGCACGGCAGATTCGTCGCGCGGTTGAAGTCGAGGACGACCGTGCCGTCGGCGGCCGGCTGGGCGAGCGCGAGGGCTCGGTTCGCGGCGTAGGTGGTCACCCCGGAGGTGGCGTCGGTGAAGAGCAACAACAGTCCGCCGGGCCCCCGCCCGGGGAACGCGGTCAGGGCCAGCGGTCGCCCGTCCAACTCGAACTCGACCCGGCCCGGCGCGTCGTACACGTGCTCCAGCCCCTCGACCGCCGCGCCCACGGTCGTCGGACGCGGCGAGTCGAAGGCCGTGTAACGTCCCCGCACCACCCAGCGGGGATCCGGCGCGTAGGCAGGCGTACCGGCGAACGCGGTGCGCAGCGGCGCGTCCGGATGCCGGGGCCGCACGATGTCGTTCCCGCCCCGTCTGGCCACCTCGATCACGGCGTCGCCCCACACCGCGTCGACCCCGCCCCGCTCGGGCAGCACACCGAAGCGGTGCTCACCGCGCACCGGCGTCCCCGCCACGACCAGTTCCTCACCGTCGTCGAGGGCTACGGCTACCCCGTCGTCGTCGGTCCACCAGGCACCCGGCGCGTCCGGGAACCGCTGCGGCCGGTCGTCGAGCCAGTGCAGCCCGGTGATCGCCAGGAACCCGTGCGGAGCGGCGAGCCGTTCCTCCTGCCCGCGATACCACTCCAGCCAGTCCTGGGTGAAGGTCTGGAGGCCCGTCGTATTCAGGTCCACGGTCATGGTCGCTGCTCCTTCGTCGCGCTGGGCCCGGTCCTGAAGCGGGGCCGTACCAGTGGCAACCCCGGTCGCCCGGCGGGGGATTCCGGCTCGTGTGTGACAGCTTCGTGTCAGGCCGGAGGAGGGGCGGGCCGCCGTGCGCTCCTGCGACGCGCCCGCACCACCCGGCGGGCCACCATCCACCCGTACGTGGGACGGCATTGTTCGATTTTGAGCCGCTAGCATTTTGTGCACGCCGAGCCATGAAATTGCATGACGGGATTTCATGGGGCCTCCACCTGTGCGGTTTCGGGGCCGCGTCGAAGAAGGCCGGAAAAATGGGCTTGTCGAACGGAGAGGGTTCTTCTCTGATGCAGGACTTCACGAACGGAATGGCCGCCGACCTCATCCCGGGAACGTGGGTGAAGAGCCGTAAGTCCGAAGCGAACGGCATGTGCGTCGAGCTGGCCGCGCTGCCCCGAGGCGGCGTGGCCGTACGGAACTCGACCGACCCGGGCGGACCCGCGCTGATCTTCACCGCCGAGGAGCTGGGCGCATTCCTCGACGGCGCGAAGAGGGGGGAGTTCGACACCTTCGGCAGTCCCAACTAGGCGTCGGAGTACATAAGTTCGGGCAACTCCTCCGGGGTGGGCGTGTCATCATGTGAAGGTGACTGCCCATTGAAGGAGAAAGCGTGTTCCCGGACCCGATTCCGATCAATCGTCTGGCCCGGCATACGGCCGGGCCGGACACGACAAAGACCGCCGCCATCATCATGCTCGGTCTTGCCGTCAAGGATTTACGCGATGCCGCCGGACTCACGCAGAAAGAGCTGGCGAAGGCCATCCTCGTTTCGAACTCGACCATCAGCCGTCTGGAGAATGCCGACTCGATGCCCGAGGGGCGCACGGTCGAAGCGGTGATGGCGTATCTGAAACTCGACGGACCGGCCCGGGACAATGTGACGATGCTGTTCTCCCGCGCCCAGGAACCGGAGTGGTTCCAGAACAGATTCGACGACTGCACCCCCGACTACCTGCGGCGGCTTCTCGGTCTCGAGTCCGTCGCCATCGGCCTCACCACGTATGACGTACGTCTGGTGTCGGGCTTGCTGCAGACTCCGGCGTACGCGAGCTGCATCCTCCGCACGGGCCTGCACCTCACCGAGTGGGACAGCCCCGAGATGGCGTTACGGGTCGCCATGCGCCGGGAGCGGCAGGAGCGGGTGTTCGGCCAGGCCGAGCCGCCGCGCTGTGTGTTCCTCATGGACGAGTCCGTCCTGCTGCGGCGGGCCGGCTCGGACGAGGTGATGCGCGGCCAGATGCTCCACCTCGCGGAGCTGGCCGGGCTCCCGCACATCACCATCCGCTTCGTGCTCCTCGACCGGATGATCGCGGGCAACGAGGCGTCGATGGCGGGCGGCATGGCCCACCTCCAGTTCGGCCGCGGCGGCCTTCCCGACCTCGTCTACGTCGAGGGCTACCGCAAGGCCGACTACTACAACAAGCCCGCGCTGAGCGCCGAGGAGCGGGCGAAGCCCTGGCCGACGAAGGAGAACGACTTCGAACGGCATCTCCAGCTCCTGCTGCGCATCCAGGGCGAGGCGTGTGCCTCACCCATGGAGAGCCGGCGCATGCTGGACGAGGCCGTCGCGAGGTATTCCTAGTCGCAGGGATTGCTGGCCGCCGGGCCCCGCTAATTCCGGGGTGGTACCTTCCCCAGCCCGCCGAACTCCGTCCATTCGATGCTGCGTTGGCGTTGCTGGAGCTCGGAGTCGGGTCGCCAGTCGGTCACATCGACGAGTCCCGGGTCCTGCACGAGGAGCTTCTCGAAGATCTCCGCCACGTCCGCTTCCTCCCGGACCCTGCCCCAATTGCCCCCGGTCTGGACCCGCATGAGCTCGGTGACGTCGTCGCGGACCTTCTGATCGTCGCTCACCAGCTGGCACACGACGACGAAGCTGCCCGGGGCGAGCTCGTCAACGACCCGCTCCACAAAGGCCTTTGGGTCGGCGCTGTCCGGCAGGCAGTGCAGTACGGAGATGAACAGGGCCGCCGCCGGCTCGGCGAAGTCGATGAGCCGGGTGAAGTCCGGGTGCCCGAAGATGGTCTCGGTGTCCGTCATGTCGACCGACAGGATCGCGGTGTTGTCGTTCTCGTCGAGCAGGGACTGGCCCAGCGACAGGACGACGGGATCGTTGTCGATATAGACGACATGGGATTCGGGGTCGACTTCCTGCGCGATCTGATGCACATTGCGCTGCGTCGGAAGGCCCGAGCCGAAGTCGATGAACTGCCTGATTCCGTGCTGTTCTGCCAGCACCCGCACCACGCGCTGGAGGAACCACCGGTTGTTCAGCGCGATCTCGCGCGAGGTGGGTGCCACCTCCAGCAGTAACTCGCAGGCATTCCGGTCTGCTTCGAAGTTGTTGCTGCCGCCCAGTAGCCAGTCGTACATCCGTGCCGCGCTGGGCAACGACAGATCGACATGATTCTTCTCCACCAACGGCCCGTCCCCTCGCCGAATCCGCCCCATCCGAAGTGGAGTCGCCCATCCTAGGAGGGCGGCACCCGGCCGCACCACCGCTGGTTCGGGTGAACCGTGGCGCAGACCGGCGAAAGGTGGCGGATCTCGGCATCCGGCAGGCGACCGCGTACGCCGGAGGGGTCACAGGTGCCTCAAGGGCGCCTCCGTGTCGACGAGTTGCGGAAGGGTTCGACGCGCGGCGGCGAGAGCCGCTTCGACCACGGACGGTTCGGTACCCATCAGCTCGGCCGCCTCGGCGACACGGAACCCCAGCAGGCGGCACAGCACCCAGCTGTCCGCGCACGCGGCGTTGGGGAGCCGCTGGTAGAGGACGGCCAGGACCGGTTTCTGCGGCGCGGAACGCTCGCTCTGCCGCTCGACCTGATGGCGGAGTTCTTCCCAGACCTCGGCGGCGGGGCAGGGCTGGCACATCAGCCACTCCCACCGTGCGCGGGCGGCCGTCAGCGTGGCTTCCACGACAGCGGAGGACCGTACGCCCGCGGACAGACGGGCCTCGGCGTAGAGCGTGTAGCGGGGGGAGTTCCGTTCGGCGAAGGCCGCGAACCCGAGGTCCGCGATCACCGGATTAACCGTCGCTGACGTGGAGTGGCCGCAGGGGGAGTGGCTCGGCGGCACGGAAGAATGAGGGGCGCTCGGTGAATCGGTTCGTTCATTTGGTTTATTCCTTGTGCATCTGCTTCATCCCGGGGACGTGATGGAGAACCTTTCCCCGGCGGTCCGCCAAGTGGGCCCAAAAGGAAACTACCGCGTGGAACAGGGCGGTTGAGCTGTCCCGCCCATCCATGCAAAGTCATTTTTGCGCCCATAACATCGCGGTCAGCAGGGGTCGAATTTCATCGGGATTCGAGCCATTCTGGTGGCGAAGGGGAAGCTCCAGTACCTCTTCGATCCTTTTCGATCAGCCTCGCGGAGTGACGATCATGAGCACCTTCCCGACCGCACGAGATGTCAGGACCACCCCCGAAGGACTCCTGTGGGAGCCGAGCCCACGCTGGGTGCGAGGCCGCAAGGGCGACACCACCGTCGTGGACAGCAGGCACCCCGTCCTCGTGTGGGAGCCCGCCGTACCCGTACCGACGTACGCCTTCCCGCACGACGAGGTCCGCGAGGACCTGCTCAGCCCGGCGAAGAACCCGCCGACCGGCACGCACACCGGGTCACGGATCTTCTACGACCTTCAGATCGCGGATGAGTCGGTGGAGAACGCGGCCTGGACCTACCCGGCGGACGACCTGGCCGAATACATCGCCTTCGAGTGGTTCCGGCGGGTCGGGCGCGGGCTGGACCACTGGTACGAGGAGGAGGAAGAAATCTTCATCCACCCCCGCGACCCGCACAAGCGAGTGGACGCCGTCCCCGGCAGCCGGCACGTCCGGGTCGAGATCGGCGGCACGGTCGTCGCCGACACCCACCGCCCGGTGCTGCTCTTCGAGACCGGCCTGCCGACCCGGTACTACATCCCGCGCGAGGACGTCCGCCTGGACCTGTTCGAACCGACCGACCACAGCACCGGGTGCCCGTACAAGGGCACCGCCACGTACTGGTCGTGGCAGGGCGAGCCCGGTGTTCCCGGCGTTCCCGGTGTCCCGCCGAACATCGTCTGGAGCTACCCGGAGCCGCTGCCCGCCGTCGGTGCCGTAAAGGATCTGCTCGCCTTCTACAACGAGGCGGTCGACATCGTCGTGGACGGCGAGGCACTGGAGCGCCCGGTCACGCCGTTCACCGAGGCGCTCTCGGGGCAGTCGTCGACGTGACGGTACCGGTGAAGTCCAGCCCTGTTGGTTCGAGTTGAGGTGAAACACCGACAACCGGGCAGTCGACTCCTTGCACATGCCTCTTCGACGGTTGTCGTGCTCCGGAACTGGCAAAGGGATGTTGAAGGATATTGATGGAGAGTCACAAAAAGGATGAGAAGAAGCAGGAGCCGAAGCGCAAGGTGCTCGATCTGACCGCTGTGCAGGTGGTGGCGAGTGCGCTTGCCACCGTGGTGGGCGCGGTCCTCGCGTCCCTGTTGGGGGTGGCCGGGACGATCATCGGCGCCGCCGTGGTCAGCGCCAGCGCCACCACCGGCGCCGCGGTCTTCCAGCACGCCTTCCGGCGCACGGGCGAAGGGATCCGCAGAAGAGTGCCGTCGGTGGCGATGGCGATGGCGCTGACGCCGAGTGAGGAGCGGGCCGTACAACGCGCGGACGCCCGGGCGGCGTTCGCGTTACCGGACGACACCTCGGCCGATGCCGCGACACCGTCCGACGCCCTCTCCGACGAGGAGTCGGTGACCACGTATCGTGCGGCCGGCACCGGATCCTTCTGGAAGTCCATCGGCTGGAAGAAGTACGCCCTGGCGACAGGCCTGGTGTTCGCGCTGGCGATGGTCACGGTGACCGCGGCGGAGTTCGTCATGGGCAAGCCGTTGGCGGCCGCGGTCAGGAACGAGTCCGGCAAGGGCACTTCGCTGGGGGGTGGCTCGGCCGCCAAGAACACTCCGGCACAGAGCCCGACACCCACGCCGCTGACGTCCAGCAGCGCGGGGTCGTATTCGGGTGGCACCGCCTCGCCGTCCGCGAGCGCAAAGCCGGAGACCGGTTCCAGCTCCGGTGCCCGCCCGAGCCACAGCGCCGCCTCCAGCCCCGCGGCATCGGCATCGTCCGTACCGTCCGCGAGCGGTGACGCCGTGAACAGCCCCGACGCCACCGCTCCTTGAGCTCGGCCGACCCTACTGAGGCGTCCGGCTCGCGTCGGCCAGCGCCCGGTGATCGGGATCGCCGGGAGGAAGGTCCAGCTGCCTCCCGAACCGCCGCGAGGCCAGCAGCGCGAGCAGCGCCGTGAGCGCCGCCAGCGCGGCGAGTACGGCCATCAGGCCCGCGAACCAGGGCGGGGCGGCGGTGATCCGCAGCGCCTGCGAGAGGCGTGAGGAGTGGAACCGCCCGTCGAACAACTGAAGGGCGGCCAGCGCGGCCGGCACCACCACGGACACGGCGAGCACGAACAGGCCGCCGTGCAGGATCAGCGCCGGTGCCAGCAGAACGCACAGGATCGAGACACCGAGTGCGAACCCGTAGGCGGTGCCGGAGGCTCCGTCACGGTGCAGCGGGAAGTACGACAGCCCGCACAGCACGAGCGCCGCCGCCGCGATCAGCCTCGGCCAGAGCGGGAGAGCGGTGCGCCGTGCCGTCGTACGCGGACGGCGTGGACGGCGCCGACGAACAGCCGGACGGTCGCCCGCGCGGTCTGGATCGCGCGGGTCCGCCGGGGTTCGTCCGGGCGACGGTTCGGACAACGGAGCGGCGGATCGATCCGCCGTCGGCCCCGAGGCCTGGGTGGATGCGCCCTGCTGCTCGGCTTGCTCGGTATCCTCCGCTTCCTCGGCCAGGCGGCCGATTAGCTGGACGAGTTCCTCGACGGGCCGGCCGGCCGCGGCCCGCACCGCCTCCTCGCCGCAGTGCGGCTCCAGCGGAGCCCGCTGCAACAGGGCCATGAGCCGGGTGACGTCCTCGACGGGCCGGTGTTCGGCGGCCGCGCGGATCGCCTCGTCGGCACAGTCGGGGTTGCGCGGCGGCCGGGTCAGCAGGGTCACCAGACGCGTGACGTCCTCCACGGAACGATCGACACCGACCGCTCGTAGGGCGTCGATGGTGGCCTGCGCGTACTTCGGTGACTGCTCCAGCAAGGTGATGAGCTGGAGGACCTCCTCGAGCGGCCGGTCGGCGACGGCGGCGTGCACCAGGCGGTGCATCGGGTCGACGTTCTCGCCCTCGGGATCGGTCTGGGCGGGACCCTCTTGCGACGGACGTGACGTCGGCGGCGATCCGTCGGCGGGCCCTCCGTCGGAGGGCGCGAGCGGATGGGCCGCGATGCCGTGAGGTATCTCGGGTTGGTCCGGGCTGGGCGAGAAAGAGCGGGTGGTCATGCTCGGCTCCATGAAGAGGGAGAACCTGCTATCGCCCCCCGAAGCGCGATGAACAAGCTGATCCCGTCCATTACTAGGCCGCCGCCAGGCCCCCCGCCACGCGAATACGCCACCCGTGTGACGCCGCCGCCCCGCCGCGCGTGCCCTCGCGGGGCTCACCCGCTCATCCGTTCGGTGGCCGTCTGCTCGCACGGCGCGCGGGCCGTGCGTCAGATGGGATCAGCGCGTTCCGGGGGCCGCGTGAGAAGCGGCGGGCGGCGGGTACGCGGGAAATCGTCGGAAAACGGATGGAGGAGAGCGTCGTGCCGCGAGGTTCCAGCGCGAAGCGTGAGCGGCAGTACGAGCACATCAAGGAAGGTGCCGAGGAGCGCGGGGTCTCCGAGGGCAGGGCGAAGGAGATCGCCGCGCGTACCGTGAACAAGGAGCGGGCCCGCGCCGGTGAGTCCGCGACCGCGAGCAGGACATCCACCCGGGACCGGAAGTCCGCCCCGCAGCGCGGCGGTGAGCGCTCCCACAGCGGAGCGCGGGGACCGACGAGGGACCAGCTGTACGCGGAGGCCAAGAAGCGTGGAATCGACGGCCGTTCGTCGATGAACAAGCAGCAACTGGCGAAGGCCCTCGGCCGCTGATCCGTCTGACCGACGCCCAACTCGAACCCAAGGAGAGTGACCCCGATGGCCACCGTGTCCCTGACCGGAGCCTCCAAGGAGGACGCCGCCACCGTTTTCGGCGTCCTGCGGACGGCGTTCCCCACCGACCGGCCCTCCGACGACGTGCCCCAGGAACAGCCGGGCGGCCGAACCGCCGTATGGACAGCGGAGTTCGAGCCCACGCAGGAGTGGATCCCGACCGACCCGATCCCTCTGGAGGGCTCGGTGTCCGCCACGCTGCAGGGTGGCTACGTCGCCGTGGACCAGCTTCGCGAGGCTCTGGACGTCACGTTCGCCGTGGACGAGCGGGGCACGGCGTCGGGTGACCAGGAGAAGGAGGTCGACCTGAGACTCACGACGAAGCGGTGACGGGAGGGGCGCCGGCAGTCAACTCCTCGCACACACACGGTGTTGTCAGGAGCTGTACGTGGAACGGGCCTGATTGACGGCCCGGAGAGACGCGCCGTACTCTCCCCCTGTAGTGATGGCATAAGGAAGCTGGTGGAATTCCAGCACGGTCGCGCCACTGTGAGCCCGCCGCCGCGAGGTGGAGGGCGAGTCAGACACTGAACCCTCACTCGCCCGTACACGCAAGGGACGCACGATCCCGAAGGAGGGCTCACCTTGAGCAGCAGCATTTCCACACCCCGTCCGGTGTCCACGCCGGTTGTCCTGCCGGTCTCGAAGTCGATCGTCTGGCTGGTCGGCACCGCGCTGATCGCGCTGGCCGTCTACTACTTCGTCGGTGTCGACCAGGGCGCCGTGTCGGTGTTCGGCAACGACACGCACGTCCACGAGTTCGTCCACGACGCCCGCCACTTCCTCGGTTTCCCCTGCCACTGACCCTCCGCCGGCACCTGGAAGTACGGACAACTCGACATGGAAAAGAAGCTCATACTGCGCGGCATACTCGCCGGCGCAGTCGCGGGCCTGCTCGCGTTCGTGTTCGCGCGCATCTTCGCCGAGCCACAGATCGCGAAGGCCATCGACTACGAGAGCGGCCGTGACGCCGCCCAGAACGCCCTGGACAAGGCGGCCGGCCTGCCCGTCGAGGGCCACGAACATGAACTGTTCAGCCGCACCATCCAGGCCAACGTCGGCATCGGCGCCGGCATGATCCTCTTCGGCATGGCGATGGGCGCCCTGTTCGCCGTCGCCTACGCCGTCTGCCTGGGCCGCACCGGCGCGCTGCGGGCCCGCAACCTGGCGCTCCTCGTCGCCGGTGGCGGCTTCCTCGGCATGTACCTGGTGCCGTTCCTGAAGTACCCGGCCAACCCGCCCGCGATCGGTCACGAAGAGACCATCCAGCAGCGCAGCGCCCTGTACTTGATCATGGTCGTCTGCTCCGTCGCCTTCCTCGCGGGAGCCGTCTACCTCGGCAAGCACCTGCAGGCCCGCTTCGGGAACTGGAACGCCTCTCTCCTGGCCGGCGCCGCGTTCGTCGTCGCGATCGGGATCGTCATGCTGCTTCTTCCGCAGCTGGGCCATCTCTCGTACAACAAGGCCAACTTCGGCAACCAGGCCACCGAGACACCGCTGCCGCTGAAGGACGACAAGGGCACCATCGTCTACCCGGGCTTCCCGGCCGACGTGCTGTTCACCTTCCGCTTCTACTCCGTGGGCGCGCAGCTCATCCTCTGGACGGCCCTCGGCCTGATCTTCGGCCCCTTGGCGGAACGTCTGCTGCAGCCCGCGCGTCCGGACGCCAACGCCCCCTCGCAGGAGCCGGATCCCGTCCCGGCGTAAGCGACGAGTTCTGCTACGACGAGCGCGGTGATCGATGCGATCACCGCGCTCGGTCCGTTCTCACGGTTTGCGGGCGACTCCGACGTACAGCGGGATCTCGTCGGTCTGACCGTCCTGTTCTTCGGGCTCGGGGTGCCAGAGCGCGGCGAGTGCTATGCCGGGGGCGACCAGCTCAAGTCCCTCGAAGAAGCTGGTGAATTCGGCGCGTGAGCGTACTTGGGCAGAGGTACCGCCCTTGCGGTAGACCTCGACGACGCGTTCCCAGGTCTCCGGATCGAAGTCTCCGGTCGCGTGGGAAAGGGCCACGTGGCTTCCGGGCGGCAGTGAGTCGAGCAGTTCGCCCACGATGCGACGGGGGTCGTCCTCATCCGCCACCAGGTGCAGGAGGGCCACCAAGAACAGGGCGATCGGTTGCTCGAAGTCCAGCTGTTCTCTCGCCGCCGCGAGGATCTTCTGCGGCTCGGCGCTGGGGCCTACGGGGGCACAGACCCCAGCGCCGGCTCCGCCCGCGCCAACTGCCGGTTGTCGTACGGGCGGAGTGCGCTACCTGTCGATGGCTAAGGCCGTACGGCACCGGGCCACCGGACAGGGGCTAAGCGGCCAACTCGCGCAGCGGTAGGCCGCGGAGCAGTTCCAGGACCTGGCCGGTGTCGTCGGCAATGAGGCACTGCTCGATACGGCGCAGACTGTGATCGACGGCGAGTTCACCCACGGCCGCGCGCTCGACCCACCGTCCTTTACCAAAGCGGCCGGACTCGGTCACGACAGGCTTGGCATCGTTGGGGATCTCAACCCGGTACGCATAGTTGGTGCCCTCGTGGTGTTTCCCAGTTTCTCTGGGACGTGATCGACGACGAGTAGGCCACCGACGGTTGCCTTAGAGGTCGTTTCATTCTGTTGTTTCATCCTTGGATGCGGCTTTGGTGTGCTGGTGTCGGGTCTCGCCAGGAGATGGTGTTCTCTCCGGTGAGGCGGCGGGTCATCAGGTCGGTCATGGCGAGGTGGATCATGGCTTCGGAGCGGTGCGGGTGGGTTTCGTAGTCGCGGGCCAGGCGTCGGTGCATCATCAGCCAGCCGTAGGTCCGTTCCACCGCCCAGCGTTTCGGGATCGGGGTGAATCCCCTGGTCCCGGGGGTGCGTTGGACGATTTGAAGGTCGATGCCGAGGGTAGCGGCGTGCTCGACGAAGTGCTTGCGGTAGCCGCCGTCGACCCAGACTTTGCCTAGGCCGGGGTGGTCGGCGGCGGCCTGTTCCAGGAGGGTGCGGCCGGCCGTGGAGTCCTGGACGCCCGCTGCCGTGACCAGGACTGCCAGCAGGAGGCCGAGGGTGTCGGTGATGATGCTGCGCTTGTGGCCTACGAGCTTCTTGCCCGCGTCGATGCCCTGACTCCGCGCGGGGACACTGGTGGAGGTCTTGACGCTCTGCGCGTCGATCACGCCGGCGGACGGGGCGGCACTGCGGCCTTCCTGCTGTCGTATCAACTCCCGCAGCAGGCCGTTGAGCTGGGCGAAGACACCGTCCTTCTGCCAGCTGGCGAAGTAGCCGTAGACACTCTGGTGCGGCGGGAAGTCGTGCGGGAGGTAGGCCCATTGGCAGCCGCTGCGGTCCACGTACAGGATCGCGTTCATGATCTCGCGCAGGTCGTGCCGTGGCGGCCGGCCGAAGTCCAGGGCCCGGCTGCGGCGCTCGAGGCGCCAGGCGGACAGCACCGGCTCGATCAATTCCCAGCGGGCGTCGGACAGGTCACTCGGATACGCGCGGCGGTCCGTCATGAACTGGGCATACCGCCGCCCGGGGGCGTGCGCCCAGGTGTGCATCCTGCCGTATCGAAGCACGGGACAGACCCGGGCGTCCTGGAATGAGACAGGCGTAAACAGACCTCCACCCCATCCGCCACACCACCAGACTCACCAGGAAGAACCCTCTCCGTGGACTCGCCAGCACCACACCGAGAGGCAGAACAAACCAACCTATAGCGCCGCACTCAAGGCGAAAACGACCTCTTAGAAGTCATCTCAATTGGCTCGGTAGGGTGTGGGCCGTGGTGGGGATCGTTGAACGGCTGGTGCCGGATGAGTTGTGGGAGTTGTTCCAGCGCGTGGTACCGGAGGCTCCTTCGTGGCCTCAGGGGGGTGGTCGGCGGCGGCACGGTGACCGTGAGGTGCTGGTGGCGATCTTGTTCGTAGCGACCTCGGGGTGCACGTGGCAGCAGTTGCCCGCCGCGTCATTCGGCCCGTCCGGGGCCACGGCCCACCGCCGGTTCGCCGAGTGGTCCAAGGCCAGGGTGTGGGCCAAGCTCCACCGCCTGGTCCTCGACGAGCTCGGCTTCCGGGGAGAGCCGGACTGGTCGAGGTGTGCGATCGACTCGGTGAACATGCGGGCCTTGAAAAGGGGGATCTGACAGGTCCGAATCCTGTCGACCGGGGCAAGTACGGGTCGAAGATCCATCTGATCACCGACCGGACCGGTCTGCCCATCTCCGTCGGCATCTCGGCGGCAAACCTGCACGACAGTCAGGCCCTGATCCCCCTGGTGAAGGGCATGCCCCCGATCTGCTCCCGCCGCGGCCGACGCCGACGCAAGCCCGGCAAGCTCCACGCCGACAAGGGCTACGACTACCGCCACCTGCGGCAATGGCTCTCAAGCCGAGGCATCCGACACCGCATCGCCCGCAAAGGAATTGAGTCCTCACAGCGACTCGGACGACACCGGTGGACCATCGAACGCACCATGTCCTGGCTCGCCGGCTGCCGACGACTCCACCGGCGCTATGAACGCAAAGCCGACCACTTCCTTGCCTTCACCAGCATCGCCTGCATCCTCATCTGCTACCGCAGACTCAAGACGGCTCCAGGCGTTGTGAAAGCTGCGCCATGATGGCCCGTGTGAGCGAAGAAGCTACGTTTGAGGCCGTGTCACGCCTGTACCAAGAGTTCATGGAGTTGCCCTTTCCTCCCAGATTGGGTGGCGCGGACCGTGCCGCCTTCGACCTGGTGATGCTGGACTCGGACACCGCAGCCTGCATTTTCATCTGGATCAAGAACGGCGGCGAGCTCGAAGCGCGGAACCGAAGCATTCTGCTTCGCTGCATCGACCGCCTAGACCGGGTCATACCTGTACTCAGCGAAGCGGACGACCCTGAGTACTGGCACCGCCTGCATGAGATGGCTCAACTTGTCGCGGATTCCCCACACGTAGCCGCCAAATGAGATGCCCTCTAACGCTCTGAATGACGGAGCGTCGTTGGAGAACCTCGACATCATCACCCTCAATCAGAAGGGAAACAAGTTCAAAATGTGCCCTAATTGTCAGACGTGGGTGCCGGGCACGGTCAGGAGTGTGCTCAGCGGATGAGCGGACTCGATAATGCTTCCCGGCATCAGAGATTGCGTGATGCATTCTCTGACGCAACCCGAATTGACCTAGGGCCGGCCTCTGTCGATCATGTGTCCGGGCTCTATGAAGAGGCTGGTTATGACGTAGGGGCGGAATTGCGTGGATTCTTCGAAGAGTATCGAGAGATGTCCATTTCGTGGATGTATCGCGAGATGGAAGTGGGTGTACAAATTAGCGCAGAAGAAGCCCTTTCCATCTACCCCGGTAACATTCGCGTATTTTCTCAGAGGGTAGGACGCCCCCTGGTCCCTGTTGGCTCTGCGTTCGCCACCGAAGAGGCGGTACTGATCGCGGGCGATGGGGACGTATTTCTCGCTGGTGATGCCGGAATGCAGTACGTCGGGAACGGATTTCTGCAATCCATGCAGGCCCTGATCTCTGAAACCTGGGACAAAACCTTCTTCTGAAGGGCGTGGTCTCAAATTCTGCATGAGGTTCCGCCGGTTTGATGGTGCGTCGCTTGTGCGTCTTTGAGTCGGCGTTACACGTCTTCCCTCGGGCAGGCGCGATGCGTGCTCGGATCTTGGACGGGGGCAGGGGAACGCCGAAGGGCACGGCCCGTCATGATCATGTGATTTCACTCGCAAGATCGTGAAGGCCGCGCCCTCGTGCCATCCTGTCCGAGCGTGCCCACCTCTCGTCAACTCGCCGATCAGCTCGGCGTCGAGGCTGAGGCGTTGTGCACGCCCGCGAAGTTCCCCTCGAGCCTGGAGGTGGTCGGCTCCGTGCCCGACCCCTGTCGTACGCGCGCATCCACGTTATGCAGACCTGCCGCCCGCGAGCTGTCCGGCATGGCGCCGGACCGGGTGGTGGCCGGACCTCTGATCAGCGTCTCCGACGGCACCTCCCGGGCCCGGTGACACCACCCCCCCCCAGGTCATGCCTTCGACAGGGGGACACAGTCATGCCGGGCCCGGAAGCCAGCGGCCCCATTGCGGAACCGCGGAAAACATAACGGAGGATGTCCACAATGATCTGGGCATGCCGGTCCGGGCTTCCACCACCAAGGTCGGCGCCATGCGAATCCCGGGTCGCACGGACCGCTCCTGGAGGACCTGGCGGATTTTTCTTCCCATGGCGGGAGGTGCGCACTAGTCATGCTGGGAGTCGGGTTTGTCCGCGAGTTCTTCGAGGTCCCGGTCGATCTTCCGGGGATCCATGAACTCACGCGCTCGGACGCCGGGGAATGGCAGGGGATCGCGGCCTTCGCCGTTACGTACCTCGCCGACTCGCCGGTGGTTGCTGAGTTCACCGAAACCGAGCAGTGCCTTCTGGGCTGTGGCGAGAATCTCGTAGGCTGCTCGTCATTGTTCACCGACGGATCGTGGGTCTGGCGCTGTGACCTCGGGCATTACGTAGGACGCCACGGCGTGACGTTGCCGTTGGAATTCGTCGAGCGGATGCGACTGTTCGACTGGAAGCCACCCGTGGATGTCGTAGATGGGTCGTTGGCGCGTCTGGCTGTGCAGACCGCCTGGCAGGTCGCCTGATGTGTTTCATCAACATGACGGGTCGGCACAGGGACATCAGCCGCTGCTGGAACTCGGCTGCGCGGTTCTGAGGAAAGGGACAAGTAAGTGACAGGCTCACGTGCGGAACGCCGTTCCGCCGGTACCGAGACCATGCTGGACGTGCTGCTGCGCTGGACATGGATCCGGCGTCGTACGCCTGCGCGGGACATCGCCGACTTCGACGGTGGGCAACCGCTGCGGGTCGTCGGGTTCACGCAGACCATCGGTGGGATGGTCAAGGTCTCGGTCGGCAAGGGCAAGCAGGTGGCGAGACTGAGGCAGGGGTATCTCCGGCTCGCCGCCGGTGAGGCGCCGGTCTGGAGCGATACGCGGGGCGGCCGGAGCGCGACCCTTCAGGCGCCGTTTTGGCTGAAGCCGGCGGGCGGGAAGGTGCGGCTCGCGCCGAAGTTCGAGCGGTACGAACTCGTCACGGGCGCGGGGACGTACGACCTCGCTGTGCCGAAGAGGGACGGGGAACTGATGCGGCACACGTTCGGTAGTGAGGCGGGGCTTCGGTGAGCGGCGGGTGAGTCGGTGCGGAGCTGGCGTGTCGGGGTCGAGGCAACACGCCGGCTCCGAGCGGCCGATCCAGGGTGCCCGCGACCGCCGGGTGAGTTGAGCGTGTCAATTGACCCGGGTGGTGGCCATGTTCCTGATGAAGCCGCTTCGCATGATCGGCCCGGCCCGGCTCGGGAAGCGGGTGCCCACTTCGCTGCAATCGCCTCGATCCGCGCCATCCTGTTCTGAGAGGCGTGTCGTGGCTGTCGGGCACGGTTCCGGTGTCGGAGCAGCACGATTGCGACCGCCCTGTCGGAGGGTGACATTGGTGTTCCGGCCGCCCGGAACACCCGTGGGTGTGGCCATGTGCGGCCACAGTGCGGCCGGACGCCTTTGGGCCGGGTAACACAGGGTGTCACGGCGGAACTGTTCGCATGTGCTCTGATCAGGCAGAACAGCACAGGGCGGCATGAGCCGGAATCAGCCGTCACGAACCCCCGTGTTCTCGTCATGCGCAGGTCTCGGGTTCGAATCCCGAAGGCGGCTCTGAGGTGAACCCCAGGTCGGGACTCTGACCTGGGGTTTCTTGTTTCGGTTGACCTTGGAATCTCGGCAAATCGGGCACTGTCTGTCTGTGCATCGTAATGCGTAGGTCGGAGATTTGGTTTCTGTGACGAGATCGACGATCCAACGCTCTGACCTGGCCATTTCCTTGCTTTCGGCGGACGGGTCATGCTGGTGCAAAGGGTCCGGGTGGACAAGCGGTGGACAGCCGTGCGTGACCCTCCATCAGGGGCTCTTGCGGCCCCTGGGCGATGGGCGAAATCCGCTGGTCTCCGATGGGGCGATGGGCGTCGTCGGGACTGTCCGGTCCGGACAGATGTCCCGCCCGGGTCAGGTCTGTCGATGATTGGCCGTGAGTGCAGGTATTGGCCCATCGGAGCAAGGGCATTGACTGCGCCGGTGCATGCGGGAGCGGCGTCCTGTTTCAGAGTGAGATCAGCCTTTCAGGTTCGGTGCTCTCCGCGCGCTGGGTCCCAAGACACGTGGTCCGGCAGGGCGCGGCGGAGCTCCCTGGTCATCTGCAAGTCGAAGTCCCGGGCCTCGTCCGTACGAAGGCTGCCCGGCCGGACGGCGGGTGTGGTGAGAACGCGGGCGGAATCCTCCCGATCGGCGGCCTGGTGGGGCAACTGGAGCTCGGCGCCGCTCAGTTCACGACTGTGCTGGTCGAACCTGAGCTCGTCGGGGGTGTCCACAGTCAGGCTGACTGCCGAAGGCGTCGCGCAGGAACCGCCCGCGTTTCTCGACGTTTGCGTACATCGCGATGCGCACACGGAAGTCCCGGAAGTCCAAACACGGGGTGATGTGCAGTGGATCGGCTGTCACCGTCGTGGTCCAGTCGTCGTCGAGGGTGAGTCTCATGGGGTGTGCCGCCTCATCCTCAGCGCCTTCACGGCACGGAAACGCAGCGTGTCGAACTCGGTCACCAGTTTCCGTAGTCGTCGACCATGGTGGCGATGAGGTCGAGCAGGGCGTCGGCCCGGTGCCGGTCCTCTTGTTGGTTGCGCAGGGCTTCATCGGCCGCCTGGAGGCGGGCAAGGGCTGTCGGTTCGCCGTCCACCAGGTCATCGACCAGCGGCGTGGTGACCAGGTCCAGACACTCGGTGAGCAGTCGACGGGTGGTGTCGGACGGCAGGTGGGGATCGGGGTCGGTTAGCCCGGGGGTCAAGTACCGGGCGGGGTCGGTCAGGCTCCAGCCGACGACTGCGCCCTGCTGGACAAGGAGCGCTACGTCTGGGGCGATGCCGATGCGGGCCTCCAGCGGCTCGTCGAGGACGTCGAGGTCGCGCAGACAGGTCAGCACGGCATCGCCGGGGGCACGGCACAGAACCGTGCACATTTCATGCCGGAAGTTCTTGACCTCGTCCGCACGGAGCCCGCCCGGGCGTACCGCGGGCATGACGGGAAGGCGGGCGGCGTCCTCGGCGGAGGCGGACTCCTCCGGCATCCGGAGTTCGGCCCCGACCAGTTGTCGGCCGCTCGGGTCGAAGCGGAACACGTCAGGGAGGTCCCAGAGCCAGTCCTGGCTGCCGAACGTGTCCGCGAGGAACTTTTCTCGTTCCACCCTGTCCGCATAAGGGGAAACGATCAAGAAAGTACCCAGGAGCCGGGGAACGAGGTGGAGTGGTTCGTCCGTCACGGTCGCCCACCAGCCGCCGTTGAACTTCAGTTTCGTCGTCATCACTGCCTCATCTGATCCGCACTGCCGGAGGCTGGAAGCCGCCGTCCTTGGCGGGAATCGTGCCCTTCACGATGGCCTCGTCAGTCACCGGCGCACCGGGGTCCGTGAGCTTGCCGCCGAGCGCGTTGGCCCCGGAGTGGCCCTTGATGCCCGACGGTCCGTACGCCGTGATGGCCTGGCCCTGGGTGTTGCCGGGGCCGTCGATCACCACGATGTCGTCGCCCTGTCTGAAGGTGAATGTCCCGGCCATGCCCGTCGAGTGGTAGACGGCGTCAGGGTTCTTCAGGATCTCGATGACCCGTTCGTCGGTGAAGGCGTGTCGGGTGTCCCCGTGGTAGTCGAAACGCTTCTTGAACTCCCCGTTGTTTGCCCTGTCGATGATGCCGTCCAGGATCTTGTCGATCCGCTTCTGGGCCCGCTCCTCCCTCGTGTATTTGGGCATGAGCCCCAGCGGGTCGCACCCGCTGTGCGGGTTGTCCACGGACGTGAGGGGGTCGGGGGAGGTGTAGCGGCCGGTCTCGGGGTCGTAGTGGCGGAAGCAGTTGTAGTGGAGGCCGGTCTCGGGGTCGTAGTACTGGCCGGGGAAACGCAGTGGGGTGTATGCGTGGGCGTCACGGGGCCAGGCCGTGGTGCCCCAGAGCGTGCTCCGGGTGCGCCAGGCGATGTCGCCCGTGTCGTCGATGAGTTCGGTCGGTGTGCCGACGAGGTCCGTGGCGATGGCGAAGAACCTGCGGTCGATCTCCTCCTGGCGGTCGTCGGCCGTGAGGATGCGCTCGGTCTGGGCCAGGGGGACGACGTCACGGTGGTCCCAGGTCAGGGCGACTGCGTGCGGGACGTCCGGCTGGTGGCTGGTCTGTTCGCACAGGGGCAGGCCGTCCCAGGTGAACCGGACCTCCTCGACCACGCTCTCGCCGTCGGCCGCCAGGCGTTGTTTCGCGGTGCGGCGGCCGAGCGGGTCGTAGCGGTATCTCCACCGGGTCCCGTCGGGGGCGGTCACGGAGGTGAGGCGGTTCTCCGTGTCCCATGTGTAGCGCCAGGTGTCCGGCTTGCGGGAGAGGCGGCTCTTCTGCCGCAGGACGACCCGGCCGAGGGCGTCGTGTTCGAAGCGGACGTCTCCGGCGCGGGTGAGGGTGGTGCCGGTGTAGGCGCGCGATCCGGTGGCCTCGCGGCCGGGGTGGCCGGAGGGCCAGGACGCCGAGGTCTGGTTGCCGGCGTCGTCGTAGGCGTACCGCTCCGTCCATCCCTGGGCGTGGACGGCGGTGACTCGGCCCACGCGGTCGAGATCGAAGGTGCGGGCGCCCGACAACCGGTCCACGACAGAGGTCAAGTGGCCGTCGGCGCGGTAGGAGTAGGCGCGGCTGTTGACGTCGCGGTCCCCGGCGGTGATCTGTTGCGTGGCGAGCCGTCCGGCTTCGTCCCAGGCCGAGGTCATGGTGATCGCGTCGCCGAAGACGCGGGCGAGCTCCCGGCCGGCGGCGTCGTGTGGCGCAGACCGCCCTGGCCGGACTCCCGTTCACCGCCAAGGAGTTGTTCACCGACATGGCGGTTGCCGTCGCGCCGGTGGCGCGAGGACTCGTCCGGGTTCGGGAGGCGGCCGCGGCGGCTCGGGAGATCATGACGGACCTGCCGATGGACGGCACAGGTGTCGCGACCCTGTCCGACCGCTGGAGATCGGTGACACGGCATCTGCTGGCGGGCGTCGGCTGCGAACTCGGGCAGATCGTCTTTCCGTACCTGGAGAAGTGCACGGAGCTGGAAAGGACGAAGATCCTCGAAACGGTCCGGAGTATCTTGAGACGGGCAGCCTCGGGGAGACCGGTCGCGCTCTGAACTGCCACCGCAACACCGTGTTGAACCGGCTCAACGCGTTCGAGAAGTACACGGGGCTCGATGTGCAGCGGCCTTATGACGCGGCTGCCGTGATCATTTCCCCGGAGTAGGGGTGAGGTCGGACTTGCCGAGCGTCACCTGAAGTTGCTGCGGCCAGCCCGCAAGAGGGAAGCCGAGCCGGCCGGGTCACACCTGTTCAAACCGCTGCGGCAGGTCATCGAGTCGATCAATCAGACCTTCAAGGGGCAGCTCAACCTGGAACGACACGGCGGCAAGAGCCCCGCAGGGGTGTCAAGCGATCACTCACGGCCTACGATCACTGACCGCAACGACACTCCTTGGGCTCATTCATCTAGGCCACCGGCAAAGGAGGGCAGCCGCAGGATTCGCGGTGCATGAAGGCGGGGTTGATGGTGACCTTGCGTGGCGGCAGCGTGGGGGTTGTGATGCGGGTCAGGGCCATGGAGACGGCCTGTTCGCCGATGGACAGGGCGGGTTGAGCCATGGCGGTCAGCCGGGGGTGGAAGAGGTCGGCCCATTCGAAGTCGTCGAACGACACGAGGGCCATGTCACCGGGGACCGTCAGACCGGCGTCGCGCAGGGCGCGCATGGCGCCGATCGTCATACGGTTGTTTCCGACGACCAGGGCTGTGGGCGGCTGCGGGAGCGAGAGGAGTCGTCCGATGGCCGCTTCCGCGCCCTCTTCGCTGGAGTCGCCGTCGGCTTCGTAGGAGAGCTCGGCTTCGATGCCGTTGCGGCGCAGGCCGAGTCGGTAGCCGTCGCGGCGCTCAAGGGTGGTGGTGAGGCCGCCGCGTCCGGTGATCATGGCGATGCGCGTGTGTCCGACGGATGCCAGATGGTCCACGAGGACCGCGGTGGGTTCGGTGTTGTCGACGGCGACCTGGTCAATGGCGGCGGGAACGAAGCGGTCGATGGCGATGACGGGGACGTCGACCTTGTCGGCGTACCGGATGGCCTGGGCCCCGTCGCCGGAGGCGGCCAGGATGATCGCGCTGACCCTGCGGCGCAGCAGCTCGCTGACCGCCTTGATCTCCGTGTCGGCCTCGTCGTGGGTGTCCGCCAGCAGCACCGAGTACCCGGCCGCCGAGGCGTCCCGGTCGATGCCGTGGACGACGTTGCTGAAGTAGGGGTTGGACAGGGCGGACATGGCCAGACCAATGGTCCCGTAGCCCGTGCTGTCCAGGGCGCGGGCGACCGGGTCGGGAACGTAACCGGTCTCGGCGACGGCGTTCAGCACCGTGCGTACCGTCGCCGGGGCGACCGGCCGGGTCTTGTTGAGCACGTGCGACACCGTCGATACGGATACGCCCGCCCGACGGGCCACATCGGACATGGTGGGTGTCTGCCGGGGTGCTCTGCCTGCCATGCCCGGATCCTATCCAAGCTCGCCGAGCACGAGATCGGCCCGCGGGACGGTGCCGCGGATGAGGGAACTGGTCTCCTCGTCGACTCCGAGGGTCTTCTCGCGTGCCGCCTCAGGGGTGAAGCCGTAGCTGATGTAGCGGCGGATGAGCCGGTCGCGCCGGGGCTCCGGTAGGGCGTCCAGGAACCAGCTCTCGTCCAGCAGGTTCTTGATCCGAAGCCAGGGGTCCTGCGTGGCCAGCAGGAAGTTGCCGTCGACGACGACCAGCCGGTGGCGCGGCGCGACCTCGATCGCGCCCGCCACGGCGTCCTCCAGGTCGCGGTCGAATTCCGGCCACCACACGGTGTTCGTGGTCTCCTCGCGCGTACGGCGAAGGAGGGCCAGGAAGCCGTCGGCGTCGAAGGTGTCGATCGTGCCCTTCCTGGCCGACTGGCCCCGGGCCTCGATGACCTTGTGGGCGAGATGGAATCCGTCCATGGACACCGCCACCGCCAGCCCAGGCTGTTCCTTCTCCAGCCGGGCCAGAAGCTGTTCGGCGAACGTGGACTTGCCGGCGCCGGGCTCTCCGACGATGCCGAGCAACGCCCGGCCGTCCCGGGCCAGATGGAGGGCCCGTTCGGTGAGGGCGTCCAGGGAGGGATTGCCGTAGAGCGGGCTGCTGTTCGGGCCGGTTTCACCGTCGGTGCGGTTGCTGCCGGTGAGCGTCATTCGGGGGACTCCGACGGGTGGGGGGAGGCGGGCTTCTCGTCGGGCATGTGCTGGGTCGTGCTCTCCAGGAGTGTGCCGTCGGCTTCCATCCGCAGGGCGCCGGTCATCAGACCCACGACTTCGGTCATCGTGCACGTCTTGGGCGAGACCACGGCGACGCGCCTGCCCAGGCGGTGCACGTGGATGCGGTCGGCGATCTCGAAGACCTGCGGCATGTCGTGGCTGATGAGGACGACGGGGACGCCTCGGTCGCGGATCCGCGCGATGAGGTCCAGGACCTGACGGGACTCCCGTACGCCCAGGGCCGCGGTCGGCTCGTCCATGATGATCAGCCGGGTGCCGAACATGGCCGCCCTGGCCACCGCCACGGCCTGGCGCTGGCCGCCGGACAGGGTGCCGACGAGCTGGGTGATGTCCTGGATGGTGGCGATGCCGAGCCGGTCGAGCTGTTCGGCGGCCTGGGTGCGCATCTTCTTGTGGTCGAGCATGCGCAGCCCCGAGCCCAGGAAGCCCTCACGGCGCAGCGGCCGGCCCAGGAAGAGATTCGTGGCGATGTCCATCTGCGGGGCGACGGCGAGGGTCTGGTAGACGGTCTCGATGCCTGCCGCGCGTGCGTCGCGCGGCCCGTGGAAGTGGACCGGCCGGCCGTCCAGTTCGACGGTTCCCGCGTCCGGGACGAGGGCCCCGGTGAGAGCCTTGATCAGGCTCGACTTGCCCGCGCCGTTGTCCCCGACGACGGCGAGGACCTCACCGGCGCGGATCTCGAAGTCGGACTCGTTGATGGCCACGACATTGCCGTAGCGCTTGACCAGTCCGCTCGCGCGCAGCACCACGTCGGCGGTGTGCGGCGCGGGCAGGGACGCGGTGTCTGATCGGGGCTGGTTCATGCTGCCCTCCTGCGGACGACACGGTCGACCGCGACGGCGACGATGACGAGGATGCCGGTGGCGACCTGCTGGTACAGGCTGTCGATGCCGGCCTGGGTCAACCCGTTGGCCAGGACCGTCACTACCAGGGCACCCAGGACGGTGCCGGGGATGCCGCCGCGCCCGCCGAAGAGACTGGTACCGCCGATCACCACGGCGGTGATGCTGTCCAGGTTGCCGGTCTGGAAGGCGTTCGGGTCGGCGTTGGGGATACGGCCCAGTGCCTGCCAGGCGGCGATCGCGTAGACGAACCCGGCCAGCACGTACACGCTCAGCAGGGTGCGCCGGGTGTTGATGCCGGTCAGCCGGGCCGCTTCCTCGTCGTCGCCCACGGCGTAGACGTTGCGGCCCCAGGAGGTCTGGGTGAGCAGGAACCACAGACCCACGGCCAGGATGAGCGCCACGCCCATGCCGTAGGTGACCTCGATCTGCCCGAACAGGTAGGACTGCTTGCCCAGGAAGGTCAGCACGCCGGACGGTACGGCGAAGCTCTCGCCGTTGGCGTACAGCTGGCCGGTCGCGGTCAGCACGCTGAGCACGCCGAGGGTGACGATGAAGGGAGGCAGCCGCAGCCGGGTCACCAGCGCACCCGACACGGCACCGATGGCCGTGCACAACAGGACGCCGACGAGGAGCGCCAGGCCACCGGGGAGGGCGTGCTCGCCGAGCCTGGCGATGACGAGGGTGCCCAGAACCATGATGGCCGCGTTGGCCAGGTCGATGCCCGCGGTCAGGATGATCAGGGTCTGGCCGAGGGCGAGCGTGCCGACGACCAGGAACTGCTCCACGATCAGCGACGCGTTGTCGAGGTTGAAGAACGTGTCGGTGCTCAGCGCGAACACGATCACGGCGATGACCAGCGCGGCCAGCGGGCCCGCCGCCGTGTTGCCGAGGAGCCGCGCGAGAAGGGACTTGGCCGAGGGCCGGACGGGACCGGCCTCGGGCGTCGTGGGGGAGGTGTGCGTGGTGGTCACGGATCAGCCCCAGCAGTTCTTCAGACCCCAGGCGGTGTCCTTGGAGTCCAGTCCGGCCACGGGCTTGTCGGTGATCAGCTGGGATCCGGTGTCGATGAACCCGGTGGGCTTCTTGTTGGTCTTGGCGTAGTCCACGACGGCGTCGACGCCGTCCTGCGCCATCTTCTTCGGGAACTGCATGACGGTCGCGGCGAACTTGCCGCTCTTGACGTTGGCCACGCCCGTGCACGAGCCGTCGATCGAACCGATGACGACACCCGTCTTGCCGCTCAGCGCCTGCGCCGCACCGGCGGCGGCGGGCTCGTTGATCGTGTAGACGGCGTTGATCCCGTGATCGCGCTGGTACAGGTTCTCCATCGCGGTCTGCGCCTTGGTCTGGTCGCCGTTGGTGACGGCGGTGCCCTTGATCTCCGAAGAGCTGCCGGTGATCCCGAAGCCCTCCAGGAAGCCCTTGTGGCGCAGGTCGTCCACGCTGGATCCGGGCGTGCCGTCGAGCAGCACGACGGCGGGTGTCTTGCTCCCGAGCGCGCCCTTGACGTACTTGCCCTGCTTGACGCCCGCGGCCTCGTTGTCCGTGGCGAACGTGGCGTCCACGGCACTGGCCGGATCGGTCGCGGTGTCCAGCGCGATGACGAGGACGCCCTTGGCCCGGGCGGCCTTGATGGCGTTGAGTACGCCGGTCGAGCTGCTCGGCGTGATGAGGATGCCCTTGACGCCCTGGGTGACCAGGTTGTTGATCGCGTCGACCTGGCCCTGGTTGTCACCGTCGAACTTGCCCGCCAGGGCGATGAGCTTGGCCCCCTTCGCGTCCGCCTCGGCCTGCGCCGATTCGCGCAGCTTGACGAAGTAGGGGTTGCTGTTGGTCTTGGTCACCAGCCCGATGGAGACCTTGCCACCGGAAGAGGCGCTGGCGTCCGACCCACCGCTCTTGGTCGACGAGCAGCCGGCGACCAGCAGGGCCGCTCCCGTCACGGCGATGACAGGCACTGTGGAGGGGAAACGCAGATGTCCCATGATCTGCTCCTTTCGGCCGTGCAGGTCGCCGTCGACCTGCGGGCTGTCGCACAACCTAGCTGGCCGAAACGCGCCTGCATAGTCATTGCGCAAAGCTTTGCGGAGACGCTTTTTGGGTCTTTTGTGAATCTTGTCGTGATTCTACGGCCATCAGTCGGTGGGAGCAGGAGTTGTTCAGCCGGTGGGGCAGGAGTTGTCCGCGCGGCCGTCGGCGTGGGCGCCGGACCGAGGGGCAACGCGCGCGGGCCGTGAGCCTTTTCGCTCACGGCCCGCGCGGGCAAAGCAAGTTGACGGTCCGTCAGGAAACGTCGATCCAGACGTTGGTCAGGTCGCCCTCGGGTACGATCGCGGTCGTCTGCTTGATGTAACCCGTGTTGCAGTCGCCGCCGTTCCATTCCGTGACGGTGACGGTCTGGCCGATGCCCGCGTTCACGTTGGCGGTGTGCCAGCCGGGCGCGTAGCCGGTGTAGTAGCACTTCCAGTAGATGATCGGGTTGCCGATGCTTACGCCGAACGACTGGGCCGACGGTCCGACCTTCACCATCACGTTCTTGAACGGCTGGGCGGCGTTCGCCGTCCCGGTGCTGAGCGGGACGAAGGCCAGGGCGACCAGGGCGACCAGGGCGACCCCGATGGTGGTCAGCCGGGCACCGGACCGGCGCCGCGGAGACGGGTCGGCCTGTCGAGGGGAGAGGGCGGTGGAGACGGAGTCCACGGGGTGTCCTTTCGGGCGGCGTTCTGGTGGGGCGATCGGTCGTCAGGACCGGGTCGGGTAGGTGAGGGAGAGCAGGAGCCGGTCCAGGAACGCCCAGTCCCGCGGTGCCGGAGGAGTACCGGTGCGGGTCAGGCCGGAGCTGGCCGCGGTGATCGCGGTGCCGTCGGGCAGCACCGTGAACGCGACGCGTTCGGTACCCCCGACCGATGTCTTGTCTGCGGGGTCGGGCTTGGTCGTGCGTTCGGCGTGTACGACCGTCGTGCCGTTCACGCGGGTCAGGGAGCAGCGCAGGGTGGTGCCCGCAGGTGCGGGTGACGGCAGTGGCTGTGCGGTGGCGGTGGGGGCGAGCCCCTCCATGCCGAGGCTGTCGCCGGTGCCCGGCCAGGTGCCGCACCTGTCGTAGTCGGCGCCGAGGGCCGACACTCCGCCCCTGGTGGCCCGGGCGATGACGAACGAGCCGTGGACCACGGCCCCTCCGTCGAACTTCGCCGATCCGTCGATGACGGTCGCACCGTATGCGGCGACCTTGCCGTTACGGCCTTCCTCAAGGGCGACGTATTGCGGGATCGGTTCCGAGCCGGGAACCAGGCGGCGTAGAGCGGCGGCGAAGTCCTGGCCGCCCGGCGTGGTGTCCATCGACTCCGCCTGCGGATCGACCCAGGATCCGCCCGAGGCGGGGGCCGGCCAGGTGGCCACCGTGCCGTCGGGGTAGGTGACCCGCGTCCGGCCAGGTGCCGCCGCTTTCGGGTAGGTGCCCTCCGAGGGTTTCGCGTCGGACGGTGTGGTGTTGGCCGGGGCGGCGCTCAGCAGGGTCGGCAGTACGACGCTGGGGGTCGCGACCACCGCGCCGACCGGTCCGGTGGACCTGGCGGGAGACGGGGAGGACGGTGTTGTGGAGGTGTCCGTCGAACCGGGCACGGCGAACAGACCCGCGACGACCGCGGCGGAACCGGTGACCGCCAGAGCCGCGAGGACCGAACGACGGCGCCACCACGGCTTCCCTGCCGGGGCGTCCGCCGCCAGCTCGGGGGCGTGGGGTCTGGTACTGAGTATGGGCATGAGTGATTCCCCAACCGGGTGCGGTTGTGCCGAGGCAGTGGCGAGGCGGGGTGGGCCCGGCGTCCGTGGGGAGACTCCGGGCCCACCGCGCGTCACGTGCTCAGTACCAGAGGTAGTAGGAGTTGAACTCGTACTGGCGGACGTCGGCGTGCCAGTCGGCGGAGTACTTGTTCGGGTCCCAGTAGGCCGTGTAGCCGTAGTAGGCGATGAGGTCGCCGCCGATGCACTGCGTGCCGTTCTTCCCCGCGGAGACCCATGACCCCATCAGGTGGCCGGCCTCGGGCGTGTAGTGGGTGGCCTGGTACGGCTGCGCGTACTGGCCCGCGTACATGTGCACCGTGTACGTGAAGGTCGTGGTGTAGGAGGTGGTCCGGCCGTAGCTGGGAGTCAGGGCCAGCAGCCCGCCGTAGCCCTTCTGGGCGCCGTACGATCCCTGGATCCAGGCGCTGATGTTCCAGGAGCTCGTCGACGTCTTGCTCTGGCCCCAGGCGTAGTCACACCCGTTGCTTCCGACCGGGCAGCGGTAGACGGTGCCCTTCCAGAGTTCCTTGTCGTACGAAGTGCCGTACCAGGTGGGGCTGGTGGCGTAGGTGTCCCTGCCGTCCTGGCGGATGTCGGCGCCGTTGCTGGCCCAGTCGCTCCAGTAGCCGCGCTCGTCGGCCCAGCTCGTACCGACGACCCAGACGCACTGGTAGGTGACCGCCGAGGCCGGGGTCGCGAACATGAGGACGGACGCCACGAGGGTTCCGAGGACCGCCAGCAGACGGTTGTGCCATCTCTGGTGCCACCGCTGTGGGGGTGGGGTGAGCGGCATGGGGGTGCTCCTTCGGGTTTCCGGGGTGGGAGGCGCGCCTCGGTCGTGTTCGCCGCCAAGGGAGTTGACGGTCCGCCGACGGGCCGGGCGGCCGTTGGTGATGAGTGTGGGACCGCGATCAGGTCCATGAAAGATGAGAAAACAATCAAGATCTGATGAGGGGGAGACCGGGCCGCTCGCGCGAGTTGATGGCTTTCCCTCACCTCGGCATGGTCTTTTCGCGGGGCTTGATCGTGGCTATATTGCGTGCGAACACTGGTAGATCCACTTGGGTGCCTGGTGTGCAACGATTCTGTGAACGTTCACAGTTCAACTGTTCTGAATTCCCAGGACTCTTTGCCCAAGGAGGGCAGCGGTACCGTGAGCGCTCACAGAGCCGACGAGGACCAGAATCCCGGCGGCGAGCAGTTGGTCGGAGAGCCCTGGCACGGCGACGCGGTGGGCTCCCTCGTCGGCAGGTCGTGGGAGCTCCTGCTCGTGGACCACGCCCTGTCCGAACTCGCGGGCGGCCGGGGCGGGTTGCTTCTGATCACCGGACTGCCGGGGATGGGGAAGACTCGTCTGACAGCCGAGTTGGCCAACCGGGCGCGGGTGGTGGCCAGTTGCGTGAGTGTCGCGGCCGATGCGAGTGATGCAGGGGGCACGGCTCGTTCAGGCGGGCTGTGGCGGCGCGTGCTGGGCGAGCTGATGTCTGGACATCCGGATCCCGGCGGGCACGAGTCGTCCGAAGTCGAGGGTGACGTCGATCCGTTGACCTTTTGGCAAGGCGCGTTCTCCGCGACGGGGCGCGTCGGCCGGCCGCTGGTCGTCGTCGTGGAGGATGTCCACACGGTAGAACCAGGGCAACTGGCCTTGGTGGACGGGTTGTTGCCCGACCTTGCCGCCGTGCCTCTGCTCCTGGTCCTCACCGCCGCCGGGCAGGGTGACCCCGGGCGGCAACCATGGTTGCGCTGGTGCGAGCACGGCGGTACCACCCATGTGGATCTGCCGCCGTTGCCGGTGCCGAGCATGGTGGACCTGGTCGAGGCGTGGCTGCCGGGCGTGCTCCGGGAGACCGCCGTGTCGATCGGAACCGCATGTGGCGGAAACCCGGGCGTCGCACGGGAGTTCTGTCACTGGACCGGGAATCCCGTGGACGAGGTGAAGTCGTCGGCTCTGCCCTGGCTCAGCGCGGCCGTCGCGACCGGCGAAGCTGTGCTGGCAGCGCTGGACACTGTGGGGGAGCCGACCACCACCTGTCTTATCAGCGAGTCGCTGGGCATGCCCCGCGCGGCCGTCGTGGAGGCGCTCGACTCGTTCTGCGGTGAGGGCCTCGTCGTACGCGATCACGAGTTGGATCCCCGATACCGCCTTGCTCACCCTCTCGTCGGCCATGTCGCGAGGGCGCTCGCGGGGGCGGAACGGATCAACCGGATCAACCGACGCCTCGCAGCCACCTTGGCGGCCCGGCAGATCACCGCGCCGTCGGCGACGAGTGTCAGAATCGCCCGACACCTCCTGGCCGCATGTGCGGACGGAGCGGAGACCGTGCGGCACTGCCTCGACGCTGCGGAATGGCTCAGCGCGGAGGAGGAGTTCGAGGCCGCGGTCGTCTTCGCGACTCGGGGCCTGGCCGCGGAGCCGGACCCCGAGCGGGAATGCCGCCTTCTGCTGGTCGCCGGCCGGTGCGCGATCGAGTCCGGCGCTCACTCGGTCGGATTGACGCACCTGGAGAAAGCGCTGGTGCGCGTCCGGGACCTGGGGGACGGGGGGTTGTTCGCCCGCGTCGTTGCCGAACTCCTGGAAGCCGACCCGCCGCAACAGCGGCCCCACGAGCGTCGCGCCGCGCTGCTGGCCCAGGCGCTTCGGATCTGCCCGACGAGCGCGCTCGCGCTGCGGGCCCGTCTGGAGGCGCAACGGGCGGGCATGACCTGCCTCGACGATGCCCCCGCCTATCGGGCGGCTGCGGGACTCGCCCTGGAACTCGCCCGGCAGAGTGGAGATCCCGTCGCGATGAGTTCCGCACTCGGGGTGCGCATCGCGAACCCGATACCTCATGAGATCGAGTCGTACGCGCGTATCGGCGCCGAGGCGGGCCGACTGTCCGGCATGACATCGGTCGGTGCGTTGTCGGCGATGGTGTACGCGGCGACGGCGACCGGGCGGCGAGAAGCACTGGACGCCGCGGCGGACAGGCTCGCCGCGCTGCGGGACACAGCTGCCAACGGCCGTGACCGCGCCCGGCTCGCCGAACTCACCGTAGGACGGGCGATCCTGGACACCGATGCGCTGGAACTTGTCGAGGCGCTACGGCTCATATCCGTCGAGTCACCGTCGCGGGCTGCTTTCGTCGTTCCGGCCGCCGCCACGATCTGGCGGGCCCACACCGGCTCGGAGCTGCCGCACAATCTGCACCTGCCCGCCCTCCCACCCGAGACTCCACCCCATATCGTCTGCCTGGTGCCGGCGGCGGAGTGCGTGATCTCGGCCGAGTACGGCGATCCGGTCATGCACCGGCGGGTGAGCATTCTCGTCGGACGGCTGCCCGACGCGGCCCGTATGCCCCAGGACTTCACCTGGTCGACCTGGCACGCGATCACCGCCCGGGCCGGCGCTCTGATCAGCGACGCGGGGCGATGCCGGTCGGCCGTCGAGCAACTGGCCCCGTTCTGCGACCAGTTCGTCGTACTGGGGTCGTGTCTGCCCGTGGGGCCGGTGGGATGGTTCCTGGCCGAGCCGATGTGGCTGCTCGGACGTATCGAGGAGGCTCTCGACGCCAACACCCGTGCCGAGCACATCAGTCGGGCCCTCGGCAGCCAGGGCTGGATCGTGCACTGCCTGATCCAGCGGGGACGCCTGCTGCGCCGCGCCGACCCGGCCGCCGCGACGGCCGCGCTGACCGAGGCGCATGACGTCGCGGAGCGGATCGGCGCGACCGGACAGATGGAGCAGATTGTGGCCCTGTCGCGCTGGATCGACGCGCACACCGCCGATCCGGTCGGTGAACAGCGTTACGGGGGGCAGGAATTGACTTTCAGTCAGATCGGTGCGGATGCTGCCGCGCAGGACTTCCAGAGCGCCGGGCTCACGCCCGAAGAGATCGACATCATTCGGCACGCGGCAGCCGGGCGGACCAACGCGGAGATAGCGAAGATCATGCACCTGAGCGTGCCCACCACCGAACGACGGCTGACCAACGTGTACCGGCGCCTCGGCGTACGCAACCGTGCGCAGGCGGTGAGTCTGTTCACCCACGGGCTGCGAGGGTGAGCGAGATGCTCTGTCATGTCTCGTACCGCCGCTCCGGTAAGAATGATCGTGGCCCGTACGCCGTTGGACCTGGACGAGCTGGTCGAGCACCGGCTGCTCAGGGAGCGGGGCGGGCCTGACGCACGGTGGGCTCCACGGGCTCGGTGCGCTTCTCCGCCGGAACGAAGAAGGCGAGGAGAAGCGGGATGGCGCTGAGGCCGCAGATCCACC
The DNA here is from genome assembly GCF_045162825.1 of Streptomyces prunicolor. Lineage (NCBI taxonomy): Bacteria > Bacillati > Actinomycetota > Actinomycetes > Kitasatosporales > Streptomycetaceae > Streptomyces > Streptomyces prunicolor. The sequence continues at coordinate 10,685,592 of NZ_CP108676.1, forward strand.
AGAACGTTCCGGAGAACGCCGAGAGTCCGTCCGTCGGCGTGGGCGCACCCGCAAGCCGCTTCTGAAGGATCATGGCGATGACCGCAACGCCGAAGGGCGCACCGACGCGCTGCACGACGCTGAACGCCGCACTGCCTCGGGGAGTCTCGTCGTGGCTCAGGTTCGAAAGGGCGAGTGTCATCACCGGGAAGGTGGTGGCGGCGAAGCCGGCTCCCTGGGCGAACTGGGCGGCCAGCAACAGGCTCGTGCCGCCGTGCGTGTCCGCGAGGGCGAACGGCACGGTGCCGAGCATGGTCAGTACCACACCGGCGGCGATGACGAAGCGGCTGTCGACGCGTGCCGCGAAGGGGCGCACGGCCACGACGAAGAACATCGTGCCGAGTCCTTGAGTGATGAGCAGTAGGCCCGTGTGGAGCACCGTCTCGCCGCGAACCTGCTGGTAGAAGAGGGGGATCAGGAAGGACAGGGCGTAGGTCGAGAACCCGCCCGCGAACGTGATGGCGCTGCCCAGACCGAAGCTGCGCCGCGTGAACATGCGCACGTCGATGAGAGCGGGACGACGGGCGCGCAGCGAGTGGACCGTGAACGCGGCGAGCAGCACGGCACCGATGACGAGTGGGAGCCAGGCGCCGACGGCGGCGAAGCCGTCCTTTCCGGATATCTCACCGATGCCGTAGGCGACGGCGACGACACCGGGCGTGAGCAGGAGGAAGCCGCGAATGTCGAGTCGGTGGCCGCGCTGTCCGGCGGTCGAGGGCAGCAGGGTCCGGCCGAGCGCGAGCGCGGCGACGCAGACCGGCACGTTGATGAAGAACAGCCAGTGCCAGCTCAGGGACTGCAGGATGGCGCCGCCGAGCACTGATCCGAGGATCGGACCGAGGAGACCGGGAAGCGCGACGGCGGCTGTGGCCTTGTGGATGCGTTCCGGTCCGGCTGCCCGCGTGATGATGGAGAGCGTGATCGGCATCACCATGCCGCCGCCGATTCCCTGGACCACCCGGAAGGCGACGAGTGCGGGCAGGGAACCCGCGAGGCCGCACAGGACTGAGCCGACGAGGAAGGTGCCCATGGCGAGCATCCACGCGTTGCGCGCGCCGAACCGTTCGGAGAGCCACCCGCTCACCGGGATCACCGATACGAACGCCAGCAGGTAGCCCGTGGCGACCCATTGGGTCTGAGCGACCGAGGCGTGGAACACCGTCTGCAGGTGGTTCAGGGCGATGTTGACGATCGTCGTGTCCAGGAGCGTCGTGAACACTCCGAGCGCCAGGACGAGGCTGATGAGGTTCAGCCGGCGATCACTCACCGGCGTTGCGGCCTGCGTGGCCGTCACTGTCGAAGTCATGGCGGGCACACTACACCGTGCAGTGTAGTAGCTGCACCGGCCGGTGTAGGGTGCCCTCTGGAGGTACGGATGAGCACGGTTGGCACGGCGAAGTCGGTGCGCGAAGGGTCCCTGGAGAAGCGGAAGGCGATCCTCGCCGCAGCTCAGGATCTGTTCGTACGCCAAGGAGTGGACCGCGTCAGCATGGACGCCGTCGCGGCCCGGGCCGAGGTGTCAAAGCGCACCGTGTACGACTACTTCGGCGACAAGCGGCGCCTTTTCCTGGCCATCCTCTCGGACGCCTCCCAGTCGCTGGTGGCCACTGCGCGCCGGGCGCTCGACGAGCACCTCCCGAAGGGCGCTCGGATCGCGACGGTGCCGCAGCTGGAACAGGCCCTCACCGCGTTGGCGATCGACCTCGGCACCTCGATCGTCGGCTCCGCCGACTACGCCGCCGGGTTCGCCCTCGTCGCCCAGGAGCGCCTGCGGACGCCGACGACTCGGGACGACATCGCGACAGGGGCAGTGGAGGAAGTGTTCGCGGAACGCATCGCCCACTTCGCCGACGCCGGCCTGCTGGACACGGACGATGCGCGCCTGGCCGCCGACCACTTCTTCGCCCTGACCGTCCTGTTGGCCTACAACCATCAACCGGTCCCCGCCAACCCCGACCCTGAAAAGGTCCGCCAGACCATGATCGACGGGGTCCACGCGTTCATCCGCGCGTACGCCACGCGTTAGGAGCGGCGTCGCGGCACATGGAGTAGCTGGGGTCACCCACTGAGGCGGCCGTGTCTCTACGTCGGGCCGACTGCTGCTGTCGGGTCGGGTGCGCAGAGGCGGCGGGCGGCTTCGACGACGACGGCGCGGTGTTCGGCGAGCCGTTGTGGCCGGTAGGGGTCGGTGCCGTCGGCGGCTGTGAGGAGGTCTCGTGGTGCGAGGACCCAGCTCTGGGTGAGTCCGGTGATGAGGACGAGCAGGTCGGTCGACGGAAGTTGCCCGGCGGTCGAGTCCGCGGTCATGCGGGCCATCTTGTCGCTGTACACGTCCGCTGCGTCGGGGCCCAGCTCGGGCCGTTCCAGCTGGCGCCACAGGTGCATGCGCAGTGCGGCGGGGTGCCGGGTCAGGTAGTCGAACATGCGGCCCGCGTATCCCGGCAGGTCGTCCTCGGTGAGCGGCACCGCGTCGTTCAGTTCGCTGATGACCTTGTGCAGGGCGGCGGCGAACAGGAGTTCCTTGTTCGTGTAGTACACGTAGATGGACCGCTTGTTGGCGCCCGAGACCTCGGCGATGCGGTCGATGCGGGCACCGGCGAAACCGGAGGCGCTGAACTCCTCGATCGCCGCCCGGAGGATCTTCGCGCGGGTTGCCGCGGAGTCGTAGGCCATGGGGTCAGCTTAAGGTAACCAACCAGTTACTGACAAACCTTGGACCCTGCGTGCTAGATGGTAACTATCCAGTTATTTTCATTACTGGCCGTAGCGAAGGGTCTGTCATGAGTACTTCCTCACCCACCTCGCCCGTGTTCGAGCGGGACCTGTTCATCAACAACACCTGGCGTCCCGGCTCCACCGGCGAGCGCATCCCGGTCGTCGACCCCGCGACCGAGAAGCAGATCGGCTCGGCTGCCGCGGCGGCCTTCGAGGACGTCGACGCGGCGGTCGACGCGGCCCGTGCCGCGTTCGACTCCGGCCCCTGGCCGCGACTGACCCTGCGCGAGCGGGCCGAGATTCTCACGAGGTTCGCCGAGGAACTGGAGAAGGACGCCGACCCGGTCACCGAAGTGCTCGTCGCCGAGACGGGCCTGACGGTCGGGCAGAGCCGCGGCGGTGCGCTGACCATGCCCGGCCTGCTGCGCTACTACGTCTCCCTGGCGGACACGACGGAACTCACCGAACTGCGCACCGGTCTGTCCGGGGTCAGCGCACGCATCGAGAAGCGGCCGGTGGGCGTCGTAGCGGCCATCGTCCCGTGGAACGCCCCGCTCGCACTCGCCGCGTTCAAGCTGCCGCAGGCCCTGCTGGCCGGCTGCACCGTCATCATGAAGCCATCCGAGGACACGCCCCTGAGCGCGGGCTACTTCGCCGACGCCGCGCTGCGGGCCGGGCTGCCCGCCGGTGTGCTGAACATCGTCAACGCCCTGCCCGCGGGCGGCGATCACCTGGTGCGCCACCCGGGCGTCGACAAGATCACCTTCACCGGCAGCACCGTGGTCGGCCGTCGCATCGCCGCCGCGGCCGCCGACACCCTCAAGCAGCTCACTCTCGAACTCGGCGGCAAGTCACCGGCCCTCGTGCTCGACGACGCCGACCTCGACCGCATTGTCGAGACCCTGGTGCCGGGCGTCACCGGGAACAACGGCGAGAGCTGCACCAACCCCAGCAGGCTCATCGTGCCCGAGCACCGGCACGACGAGATCGTCTCCGCCCTCGCCGAGGCGTTCGCCGCACTGACCGTCGGTGATCCCCGCGACCCGGCCACCGACGTCGGCGCGATGGTCACCCGCAAGCACTACGAGCGGGTCCTGGACTACCTCGCCTCCGCACAGAAGGAGGGCGGCATCTTCGCCGTCGGCGGCGGCCGGGCCCCCGGCCACGACGTCGGCTACTACGTCGCCCCCACGATCATCACCGGCGTGTCACCGGACGCCAAGGTCGCACAGGAGGAGATCTTCGGGCCGGTCCTGACCGTCCTGACCTACCGGGACGAGGAAGAGGCCGTCCGCATCGCCAACGGCACCGAGTTCGGCCTGTCCGGCGCCGTCTACAGCACCGACACCGAGCACGCCCTGCGCGTGGCCCAGCGGATCAACTCCGGCACGGTGAACCTGAACAACGGCATCACCGTCGACATCGGCGTGCCGTTCGGCGGCGTCAAGCAGTCCGGCTACGGCCGCGAACTCGGCCCCGAGGGACTGGACGCCTTCTTCAACACCCACGTCATCTTCATCGACGGCGAACCCCTCCGCGTGATCAACGGATAGCAGCGGCGCAGTCCGGTCCGGTCCGTCGCGGCGGACCGGACCAGGCCGTCCGCCTCTCTGCCTCGCCGTTCTTCTCGCTGTCGGGAAGGACGACGTCGGTGACACCGGTGGATAGGTGGACCGCAGTGAATTCGTCCAGCTCCACGATGCGGGTACGAACTGCGGTGGTATCAGCAGGGGCATCGCTGAACTCCGGCACGATGCGCTCGCCGACAGACAGGACCTGGTCAGATGGTTGGGGCCTTCTCCACCGGGCCGCGGTCCCGCTGCCGGATCGGCCGCAGGACTATGCCGTTCGGGTCGACGTCGTTGCGCAGGACCCGCAGCTCCTCCTCGGTCGGCGCTGCTGTGGTCGGGTAGGACCGGGCTGGGTCGACGACTGCCCAGGCGGTTTCCTCCGAGATTCGGGCGAGTGGAACACCGGCATGCGCCGAGGCCAACTGCATGACTCCGGCAGGGAACGCGTAGGTCGCCAGGTCGGTGATGACGTTGGCCGGGCCCGTGCCCGGCCGGAGACCGGCGGCGTCCCGCGCCGGCCGGCCGCCGTCGAGGTACCCCGGAGCGCTCAAGAACTCGACCCGTGCGGGGAAGCGCTGCCTCTTCTGGTTGACGGCCACGATGAAACGGCCGCACAGGCTTGCTATCTCGCACGCACCGCCCGCTCCCGGCCAGCGGAGCGTCGGCGCGTCGTACGGTCCCACCACGGTGCTGTTGACGTTGCCGAAGCGGTCGACCTGACCGGCCCCGATGATGCCGAGGTCGATGCGCCCGCGCTGCGCCAGCGCGTTGACATAACCAGCGCTGCTGAGCACATCGGCACCGGCCTGGGTGGTCAGGGTGTCCAGGAGAGCGGGGAGGGGGAACGCCGCCGTCCGGACGATCCCCGTCTCCAGCACGATGGTGCAGTCGGGGGCGTGCGTCCGCTTGGCGAGCAGCGCGGAGATCACCGGCATGCCCACACCCACGTAGACGACTTCGCCGTCCCGGATGAGACGGCTGGTCGCGCACACCATCTGTTCGGTCATGCTGTACGACGGCACGGCGGACGTCACGATGCTCCCCTTCCGGAGCTGTGCGGCGGCTCGGCCACGACAGGTTCGGGGTCGCGGTCGGCCTCCGCGCGAAGGCGGTTCAGGTGGTCGGCGCCGTGTCGACGGGCGACCAGCTCCATGAGCTCCCGCCGGTCGGTGACACCCCTCACGTCCTCGCGCAGATAGCGTTCGTAGGACTCGGGGTCCGCGACCTGGCGGAGGAACGTCGGGACGTCGTTGCCGTAACAGCCGGCGAGGTGCTGGGGGTAGGCCCCCCACGGCTCGTGGACGACGGCGTCGACGACGAGGCCGGGGATCACCGTGGCGTCGGGGGTGGCGCGGATCCGGTCGGAAGAGACCACCTCTTCCGTCACCACGATCACGCGCCGCGCGGCGTGGGCGCCGTTGATGTCCATTCCCAGACTGCCGGACTTCTGGGCGTTGCCCAGTGCGTCGGCGCGCTGTACGTGGACGATCGCCAGGTCGGGAACGATCGCGGAGACGAATTGGAGGGGTACTCCGGTGAACGGGCACGACCCCGTCGTGATGTTGTCCGGGTTCACTCGGGCGTAGTCGGTGCCGAGGCCGCTGAGTGAGGGCAGGCAGGGCAGCCCCTGCGCGCCGGCGGCCAGGGCGAGGTCGAGCAGTCCGTGGGAGTACTCCTCGACGCGCAGCGCCTTGTCGCGCGCGGCCACCAGCGCCGCGAGGTGACCGCGTCTGGGGTACAGCGCGCTGGTGTACGCGTGCTTGAGCACCGACACCCGGCCTTCGGTCAGGAGCAGTTGGGCCACCTCGGGGAGCTGGGCCACCAGCGTGAGGTCTCGTTGTTCTTGGCGGAGGATCTCGTGAACGGCCGCTGCGGGTTCTCCGTGTTGCATGCCCGACAGGAACAGGGTGTCGCCATCGCCCAGCAGTTCTGCGATGGCCTCGCGCATCGACTTGACCTTGCCGCGGTGGGGGAGAGCGCCGGTCACGTGTTCGCCGGGCATGGCAGTGCTCGCTGTTGTGTTCACCGTCAGTCCAGGTATGTGGGGCGGAAGAGGCGGGAGAAGGGGGTCGGCAGCTTGTACAGGCGTACCGCGTTGCCGCCGAGGATGAGGTTCATGTCGTCCTGTGCCATACGGACGTTGGTGAGCTCGCGCAGCCCCCATCCCCAGTAGTCCACCTGGTGGCGCACCGGTCCCGATCGCCGGTCCTGCACGGGGTAGCTGGCGGGACGGCGGCCCGGCTGGGAGTGACAGCCGATGCTGGCGCCCCAGTCCGTGCCGAAGATCAGCTTCTCGGGGCCGATGTTCGGGTCGGCCAGTGCCTTGTCGTACAGCTCGGACCACCACAGGCCGGTCTCCAGGTACACGTTGTCGTGCGCCGCGGCCACCTGGAGGCATTGGTCGTAGAAGATCTCCGACCAATGCCCTTGGACACCACCGTGGTTGATCACGATCGGGACCTCGGGATAGGCGGTCGCCAGATCGTGCACCAGGAGGATGTTGTAGTTGGCCGGTCCCAACTCCCCGAAGTGATAACCGACTTCGTAGCCCATGGGGCAGCCGGAGTGCGTGCGGAAGATGACGTCGTGTCTCTTGGCGATCTCGCACATGTCCATCATGTTGCGCACCGCCTGGTCGACGCTCACCATCGCCTCGCGCGGGTCCGTACCCGGGGGAACGACCGGCATATAGGGAGCGACCTCTCCGATGCCGCGGTAGCGGCCGGTGCTCAGCAGTTCGTCGAGGGCGTCGCACGCCCCGTTGATGGACCACTGGATCTCGCCGTCGATGCAGGCACGTGTGTAGGCGGTGGCGGCGCACTCGGCCACGAACCGGTCCGGGTGCCGCTCGACGAGCTGGGTGTTGATCTCGTCGGTCATGCCGAGCGCGGGCAACAGCACACACATGTCGATGTCGTAGTTCTCCATGTCCCACAGCAGACGTGGAGAGTTGTCGTAGGGGGTCAGGGTCCACATCGACTTGTTGAGCTGACGCCACGGATTGACCTTGACGCCGGAGTTGCCCTCGTTGGCCGCGGCCAGCGAATCGCGGACGGCCTTACCGGCCGCATGCCGCTGTGCGTGAACATGCGTGTCGACGATGAACCGGCCGGCTTTCATTCGGGTCTCCCTGGTGCGCCTGGGGCGAACGGGCCGGGTCGCACCGCCCATTCGCATAACACTATACGTGACGATCGTGGAATGTATTGAGTGTTTTCTGTTTGGTCAGCCTCCGAGTGGCGACGGAGGTGGTTCGCCCGCCCATGCCGCGCGGAGCAGCGCCTCAACGGCCACCGCGGTTACCGGCCGAGGATTGGCGTACGCATTGGTGATCGCCAGTTCGACGATGCGCGGGATGTCCTCCCGAGCCATGCCCAGTGCGCGCAACGACCGCGGCGCCCCCAGTCGGCCGGCGAGTTCCCACAAGGCCCTCGACGGATCGGGTGAGGCGTCGAGGGCGCGGAACAGGGCGGCGATCGCCCGAGGAGCGGATCCGGCGTTGTAGGCCAGTGAATGAGGAAGGATCACGGTGTGCGTCTGTGCGTGTGGCAGGTCCAGAGTCCCGCCGAGGGTGTGGCACAGCTTGTGGTGCAGCGACATGGTCGTGGCGCCGAGTACGGCACCGCACAGCCAGGCGCCGTACTGGGCCTCGGCGCGGGCATCGATGTGGCCGCCGTCGGCGGCGATCCGGGGGAGGGCGGCGGCGAGCGCGCGTACACCCTCCTCGGCCATCAGGGACACGACAGGCGTTGCGTCGGGAGCGTAGAGCCCTTCGACGGCGTGTGCCATGGCGTTCATCCCGCTGGTCGCCGACAACTCGGCCGGGAGGGTGAGCGTCAGTTCGGGGTCGTAGACGACGGTGCGGGGCAGTACCCGCTCATCGCGGCCGGTGCGTTTGACGCCGTTCTCGGTGAGTCCCCACACCGGGGTCATCTCCGAGCCGGCGTATGTCGTCGGGACTGCGACGAGCGGCAGTCCGTGTTTGAGCGCGATCGCCTTGCCGAGGCCGACCGCTGATCCACCGCCCACGGCCACGCAGCCGTCGGCCCGCAGCTCCGCGGCGAGGTCGCGAGCGCGGTCGGCCACCTCGACCGGCACGTGCATCCGGGCCTCGGCCAGTACCCCGGCCGTCTGGTCACCGAGTACGTCGGCGACCAGACGGCCGGTGTCCCGCTGCTCCGGGGAAGAGAGCACCAGGACGCGACGGAGGCCGAGCCGGTCGATCTCGGCGGGCAGTTTCGCCAGCACACCGGCGCCGAAGACCACCCGCATCGGAAGGGCCTGGTAGGTGAAGGCAGGCCTCATGGTGCGGACCGGGGTTCCCGCTGGAGCGTGACGTCGAAGTGGACCGTGTGAAAGGGGTTGGCCAGCCCTGCCCGGGCGGCCCGCTCGGGGTCGTCGACCAGCGGGAACTCCCGGATCAGGCTCTCCTTGACGCCGAACACGGCGTCGGAGTCGATGTACGGACTGCCCTCGACGAACAGGTGTGTGGTCACCGGCGCGTAGCCGGCCGCGGTGACGATGAAGTGCACATGGGCCGGGCGGTTGGGATGCCGGCCGGTGGCGGCCAGCAGTTCTCCGACCGGGCCGTCGTCCGGGATGGGGTAGTACCGGGGAACGATCGAGCGGAACCAGAACCGCCCGTCGTCGTCGGCCGTGAACAGGCCTCGCAGGTTGGTCTCGGGCTGGACACCGGGCTGCTGCACGTCGTAGAAGCCCTCCTCGTTGGCCTGCCAGACGTCGACCAGCGCGGCCGGGACCGGTTCGCCGTCCGGGCCGGTCACCCGGCCGGTGACCAGGCATGGCGGCCCCTTGGAGGCGAGGGCGATGTCGGCCCCCGGTGCCCGGGGCGGCGACTCGACCATGTGGAAGGGCCCCAGCACCGTCGACTCCGTCGAGACGCCGCCGGTACGGTGGTTGATCGTCTCCACCAGCATCGAGACCCCGAGGACGTCGGAGAGCAGGATGAATTCCTGGCGGACGTCGTCGCACATCTGCCCGGTCCGGGTCAGGAAGGCGACGGCCGTCTCCCATTCCTCCTCGGTGAGCTCCACGTCCTTGACGAACGCGTGCAGGTGGTGCGCCAGCGAGGTGAGAACCTGCTTCAACCGCGGGTCGGGGGTGTTCTCGAAGCTGGCGGCCACGACCTCGCCCGAGCGCTCCTCGCTGAACATCGGCCCGGCCGTCGTTGTGCCGCTCATACCCTCTGCTCCTCGGGGCGGCCGGTCACGCCCTGCTCGCTCGGACGAAATCCGTGATCGCGGCGATGGCCTCGGACCGCTCGTGGAAGAGCAGGTGACCCGTCGCGGGAAAGGTCTTCACCGACGAGTGCGGGAGGGCCTTGTGCCAGGCGTCGGCATGGCCGGCGGGGATCGTCTTGTCGTCCTCGCCCCAGAGCAGCAGCGTCGGCGCGCTGACCGACGACAGCAGGCCCGGCAGGTCCGGGTCGTGCGGGCCCGGATGGAAGCGCATGATCGACTGTCCCTCGCGCCCGCGGGCGGCCTCGAACTCCGGGTCCGGCCCGGTCGGCAGGCGTCCCTCCCAGATGCTCGGGTCGTTGGTCAACGCGGCGAGGCGTTCGGCCGGGCTCATCGCCATCATGTCGGGAAGCGGATGCTCCGGGACGTCCATCCCGAACGGCGCGGCCAGGACGAGCTCGGTCACACGCTCCGGGAACCGGGCCGCGAAGGCCGCCGCACGCCATCCGCCCAGCGAATGACCGACGAGCACCGTCTGCCGGATGCCGAGTTCGTCGAGTACGTCGCGGATGTTCTCGACCACCTGCTCGCGGCCGACGAGCGGAGGGTCGAGCTCCGTCGCGCCGTAGCCCGGCATGAGTGGAGCGGTCACCGTGAAACGCTCGGCCAGCGGCGCGAAGGGGTCGAACCCCTCGACGATGCCTCCGCCATGCAGGAATACCAGCGGCTCCTGCTGCCCGGCGGTCAGTGCTTCCGTCGACCGCCCCTTCACCTGGATCATGCGGCTCGACAAGGTCACAGGTCTCTCCTCCGGTCGATCCTCCTGGTCGGCGCTCCGCCGGGAGGTCTTCTGTGTCCCGCCTCCAGTGGAGACGACTGCTACCGGAACGCTGTCCCACGAACGTCTCCGGCATCGCGCAGGTAGTGCTTTGCCTCGGGCTCAGGCAGACGAGGCGGCGGCCTCGACCTCGCGAACCGCCGGGATCACCTCAGTGATGAACGCCTCCAGCGTGTACGTGGCCTCTTCGTGCGTCATGTCGCCGAACGGGATCATGAGCATGAAGTAGTTGGCAACCCCTCGACGGGCCTGCTCGACGTAGTAGTCGCGCACCCGCTCGGCGGTCCCGGTGACAACCAGTTGGTCGTCGATGGGATCGAGCGCCATCATCTTCTGGGCGAGCGGGTTGTCCAGCGCGGGCGTCCCCTGCTGCAGGTGGGGCGGGACGGTCCCGTGCGCCCCGGCCATCACCTCGCCGTACGCGCCCCAGGCCCGGCGGCCGATGGCCTCCGCCTTTGCGTCGGTCTCCGCGATGACGAGCGCCTGGCTTTGCGCGATCCAGGGATCCTTCACGTGCGGGTTCTGGTGCCCGGGTTCTGCCCGGCTCGCCGCGCGCAGTTCGTCGTAGCGGGCCCGTAGCTCGGCGGGGATCGGGACGGGGAAGATGAAGTTGTGTCCTCCGCGACCGGCCGTCTCCGCGTTCCCGGCCGTCCACAGCGGAGGGTACGGGTGCTGCACGGGCCTGAACGGGAGTCTCATCTCCGCGAAGTCGTAGAAGGACGAACCCTCGCTGGAGATGATGCCGGTCTCCCACGCCTTGAGCAGCATGCCGAGGATCTCCTTGGTGCGCGCCGCACCTTCCTCCGGGGGATGTCCGAACATCAAGTGCTCGAACGGCGTGATGCCCTTGCCGACACCGAGTTCGAGTCGGCCGTGCGACAGCACGTCCAGCATCGCCAGTTCCTCGAAGAGCCGGACCGGGTGGTGCAGTGGGAGGCAGACCACCGTCGGGATCAGTTTGAGGCGTGTGGTCTCGCGCGCGAGAGCACTCAGGAATACCGTCGCCGTGGGAGAGGCGGACAGCTCGTGTCCATGGTGCTCGGCGAGGTGGAACGCGTAGAAGCCGCCCTCTTCGGCGCGCTTCAGGAGCGCGATGCGCTCTTCGTAGACCTGCTCCGCCGATGCGTTCCGGTGGAGCTCGATGTGATCGAAGATACCGAACTGGATTGCCATGCCGGGAACCTAACAGCACATACCGCGCAATGCCAGACTGGCGTAAATAAATCTGCAGCCTTTTCCGCCCGTCTGGCGACGAGGCGATAGAGTGCATCCGTGACCTTTAGTGGAACGATCTCAACGATCCATACGACCGGCAAGCGGCCGAGCGGGCGCGATATGCGTCCGCGCGAGCGTCGGGCCGCGTTCGCACGGAGCGCCTCATGACGCGAGCGACGGGCATAGGTACCGCCGATTCCGGTGCCGCCGACCTGGTCGCGCAGCGCCAGGCGGGCGTGGTATCCAAGGGCGCCGATCCGCTGGAAGACCACCGGCTGCCGCGCTCCCAGGTGGGGACGACGCCTCAGCACCTTCTGATGACGCTGCTCAGTGACTACTGGTTCACTCGCACCGAGCACCTGCCGTCGGCCGCGCTCGTCGAGCTGCTCGCCGAGTTCGACATCAGTGAGCCGAGTGCGAGAGCGGCGCTGAACCGGCTCACCAAGCGCGGCTTGCTGGTGTCGTCGAAGCGCGGCAGGAACACTTACTACGGTCTGCATTCCCGTGCCATTCCGCTGCTGGAGGACGGACGGAAGCAGGTCGTCGCCTTCGGCGCGCAGGAGGCAGGGCCATGGGACGGCATGTGGACGGTCGTCGCCTTCTCGGTACCCGAGGCGGAGCGTCAGTTGCGTCACGGGATCCGGACGAACCTGCGGTGGCTCGGGTTCGCGGCGCTGTACGACGGGCTCTGGTGTTCTCCCTGGGACAAGCGGGACTCCGCGCTGGAGGTTCTGGCCGAACTCGGGGTGCGCTCGGCCACCATCATGCGAGCCGAGATCGACGCGCGGAGCACTGTCCAGGCGATGTCGGCCTGGGACCTCAAGGAGCTGGAGCAGGAGTACGTCGAGTTCGAGGCGGAGTTCTCCCCCGTGCTCGACAACGCGCGACGCGGTGCGCTGACCGCGTCTCAGGCTCTCGTGGCACGGACGAACGTGCTGGACAGCTGGCGGAACTTCCTGGGCGCCGAGCCGGACCTGCCGACGGAGCTGTTGCCGGCGGACTGGCCCCGCTCGCGGATGCGCCGGCTCTTCTTCGAACTGCATGACAGCCTGGCTCCAGTGGCCAAGGCGCGGTGTCAGCAGATCATCGCCCGGCACGCTCCGGAGCTCGCGGAACTCGTCACACAGCATGGCCCGGTCGAGTCGGCCGTCTGATCCGGCACAGCGCGTCCGCGAACACGGTTCCCGAGTGGTGACATGTGACGCGGGGTGCTCGCCGTGGACTGGCGGAGCGACAGGCGCCGTCGTACCAGTAGACCAGCGGGTCACCCCCTCCGCTGGTCTACTGGTACGACGGCGCCGTGCGCGTTTCGGTGGCGGTCGTGCTGGGGTGGGGTGTCGGGGTCAGAGTGCGGTGAGGCCGCCATCCATGAGGACGTCGACGCCGGTCATGAAGGAGGCTTCGTCGGAGGCGACGAAAGCGGCGAGTGCGGCGATGTCCTCGGGCAGGCCGACCCGGTTGGTGAGGAGTTGGCCGATGACGGCCTCCTCGGCGCCTGGGATGTGGAAGAACTCCTTGATGGAGCCCGGGGTCTTGATGGCGCCGGGGCTGATGCTGACAGCGCGGATGCCGTGGGCTCCGCCGTCCGCGGCGAAGACGCGGGTCAGCGCGAGGACGCCGCCCTTGGCGGCGCAGTGGGCCGCCATACCAACCCCGGCTGTGGCGACGTGCGCGGAGGTGGAGGCGGTGTTGATGATGACGCCGCCGCGCTGGGCCAGATAGGGCCAGGCGAACTTGGTGACGTAGAAGACCAGGTCGAGTTCGTTGTGGATGGTGTACTGCCAGTCCTCGACCGAGAGGTCGGGCATGGGGACGAACTTGGGCGAGGACGCGTTGTTGTAGAGCACGTCGATCCGCCCGTGGACGGCTGCGGCCTCCTCGACCCAGGCCTGCGCGACCTGAGGGTCGCTGAGGTTGACGGGCGCCATCCCGGTCATGACGCCGCCGGCTTCCTTCACCGCCTCGACCGTCTCCTGATTGCCCTCCTCGAACAGATCGCAGCCGACGACCAGCGCACCTTCCTGCGCGAACCGGATGGCGGCCGCCCTGCCCTGCCCACCCCCGGTGCCCGTGATCAGCGCGACCTTCCCGTCCAGACGCCTGCTCATCCTGTTGCCTCCTCTGTTTCGTTCTTCGTGGTCCTGTAGGACTGGGGCCAGATCGACTGCTTGCCGGGGGAGAGGATCCCCTGCGGATCCACCGCGTCCTTGAGCTTCTCCAGGAACCGCCGGTAGGCGTGATCGCCGAAGCTGTACGTGTCGCCTGCCAGATCCATGTAGTCCAGGTGGGCGCGGTACTCGCCGAAGCCGGCCTTCGCTGCCTCCGCCACGATGGCCTTGCAGCCGGCGTAGGCCCGCCGCGTGTCCTCTTCGCTGGAGATGTCCCAGATCGCACCGCAGGCGTGGATGAGGCTGCGGGCATTGATCACCATCGGTGAGGCGAAGTAGTCCAGCTCCATCTCCCGCTCGACGACGCCGCGGATCAGGGTGTGCAGCCGGAACGCCTCCTGGCCGTCGAGGGGTGCGACCAGCCCGTTCCCGAGGTGAGCGCCGGCGTCGGACCCGTACCAGCGCAGGATGTTGTTCCACTCCTGGGCCGGTGCGCCGCCGAGCACCCGGTCGCTGTGGTTCTCCAGCTGCGGGATCTCCTCGGGCGCGTACTTGTTGAAGCGGACCTTCACACCGGGGATCTGCTCGTACGCCGCGGTGATCTTTTCGATCTTGTAGTCGGCGATCACGTTGTCGTCCCACAGGGCCATGCTCATGGTCCATCGACCGAAGCCGAGATCACCCGCGACCTGGTCGATGATGTGGTCCGGGGTCGGACCGTCGCCGTTGTACCAGCGTGAGCGCTGGTCCATGAGCGAGGCGAAGACGAGGGTGTTGTACAGGCGCGGAACGCCCTCCAGTGTCCGGTCGAGACGCAGCCGGCGGGTCGTGTCGATGATCGGGATGAGATCCGTTTCCTTGGAGGCGTTCAGCCAGATGGGCACGAAGGTCTCCGGCCACGGCATGAGCCAGACGCCCATCTTCACCACGACCCCGAAGTTGGACTGCATGAACAGCGGGTCCAGCGTCGGTCCGAGGCCCCGCCGGTAGAGGTGCCAGGTCTTGCTGCCGGGCAGGGCGCCCATGCCGGTGCGGAGCAGTTCTCCGTCGGCGAGTACGACCTCCATTCCGCAGGGGGCCATGAAGTCGGCGCCGTACGGCATGTAGGTGATCCCGTGTTCGAGCGCGTTCCCGATGACGCTGCCCCACCCGAGGTCGGGGATGGTGAGCATCAGCCGGTGCCCGCCGGCCTGGATGGCGTCGTTGAGATCCGTCCACCGGACGCCGGGCTCCACGACCGCGTAGCCGAGCTCCGCGTTGATTTCGAGGATCCGGTTCATCCGGCGCAGGTTCATCACCACCGAACCCCGGACGCGGGGCGAACTTCCCCCGTAGCCGTTGTTGCGGCCCTGGGAGGTCGTCCAGATCGGCACGCCGTGCTCGCCCGCGAGCCGCACGATCGCCTGCACCTCCTCGGCCGAGGAGGGCTGGACGACGGCCGACGCGTCGTACTGCGCCCACTCGCTGTGCCAGAAGGGATCGCGGAATTCGAGCGTCTCGTCACCGGTGAGCACATGGTCCGCACCGACCACCCCGCGCATAGCCTCCAGCGCACGATCGAGCTGGGCCTCCGACAGGCCTTCGGGTACCGCTCTTGCTGTTGTCACGTTCTCTCCTCCCGAGGAGTTGCCCGCCGATGGGGGCAAGGGACGCGCCGACTCTGTAGTGACCAGGCTCACGGAGGCTGGGCGGAGGAAACATAACAGACATGTGGCTGTCCTGGCGACGATCGCAACATGCTGTGTTGCCTATTCCTTGTCGGTGTGGCAGCCTCGATTCACCCAACCGAGGGAGACATCCATGAGCGCGACCGAATCCGCACCAGCGGGACTGACCCTGGACCTGGAGGGACTCGCCGCGCACGTGGGTGAACACTTCGGCTACACGCAATGGCGGACTCTCACCCAGGAACAGGTCGGTCAGTTCGCCGATCTGACCGAGGACCACAACCCGATCCACGTCGACCCCGACCATGCCAGGACCACGCCGTTCGGTACGACGATCGTCCATGGTTACTTCACCGTCGCGATGCTGGCCCCGTTCCTTCAGGAGCTGGTGCCGGTGCGGGGAGCCGCGCTCTCGGTCAACTACGGGATCGACAAACTGCGGTTCCCCGCTCCGGTTCCGGTCGGAGCGCGCTTCCGGTGCGGCGCCGAACTCGCCGAGGTCACCGAGGTCAAGGGGGGCGTCCAGATGAAGGTCGTCGCGACCGTCGAGGTCGAGAACGCCCCGAAGCCCGCACTCGTCGCCGAGTGCCTGTTCCGGCACTACTCATGAGCATCGATCTCGCCGCGATCGAAGCGATCGACGTGCACACGCACGCCCAGGCTCCCTGTGACGGCCATATCGATCCCATCACCGCGATGAACCTCGACGCCGCGGCGAAGCATTTCCGTACGGACTTCCCGCGGCCCACCGTCGAGGACGTGGCCGCCTACTACCGTGAACGCAGGATGGCGGCCGTCGTCTTCAACGTCGACAGTGAGGTCAACACCGGCGAGGTCCCGATCTCCGGCGACGAGATCGTCGAGATCGCGCAGGCCAACAGCGATGTGCTCATCCCGTTCGTGTCCATCGACCCGCGCCGGGGCAAGCGTGCCGTGAGCGAGGCCAGGCGGCTCATCGAGAAGGGCGCCAGGGGCTTCAAGTTCCACCCCAACCTGCAGGCCTTCTTCCCCAACGATCGGATGGCCTACGAGCTCTACGCGGTGATCGAGGAGGCCGGGCTGCCGGCGCTCTTCCATACCGGGCACTCGGGTATCGGCTCCACCCTGCCGGGCGGTGGGGGTATCCGGCTCAAGTACTCCAACCCGATGTACGTCGACGATGTCGCCGCCGACTTCCCCGGCATGCCGATCATCCTCGCCCACCCGTCCTTCCCCTGGCAGGAGGAGGCGATCTCGGTGGCGATGCACAAGCAGCAGGTGTACATCGACCTGTCCGGGTGGTCGCCGAGACTCTTCCCGCCCGTGCTCGTGCAGTACGTGAACACGGTGCTCCGGGACAAGGTCCTGTTCGGATCGGACTTCCCCGTGATCACGCCGGAGCGGTGGCTGCGGGACCTGGAGAAGACCGAGATCAAACCGGAGCTCTATCCCCGGATCCTCAAGGACAACGCGGCGCGCCTGCTCGGTCTGGTCTGAGCGAGGCCGCTGGACTCATCCAGCTGCACATGTATCAATCGACGATAGAAGAAGTGTTGTGTAACTATGGGTCCGTTGCATACGCTGCGGGTGACCGCAAAGGGGCATGGAATGGCAGAACTCGAGGATGAGCTGCTGACGACCAGCTTCCGCAACGTCATGGCGGGTGTCGTGTCACCGGTAACGGTGATCACCACGTTCTGGGACGGACTGCCGCATGGCACCACGGTCAGCGCCTTCGTGTCGCTGTCGATGGACCCGCCGATGGTTCTCGTCTCGCTCGACAAGGGCTCGGAACTGCTGGGGCTGGTGCGGTCCTCACGCCGATTCGGTGTCAACGTGCTCGGCAGCGACCAAGCTGCGCTCGCGCTGGCCTTCGCGCGCAAGGGCGGTGCCGACAAGTTCGCCGGCGTGTCCTGGGACGCCGCCTCCGGCGTACCGCGACTGGCGGGAGCGACGGGCTGGCTGACCTGTGAGGTGGCCGATCTGGTCACGGGCGGAGACCACGTCATCGTCCTGGGCGATGTCGTGGCCGCCGAGAGGGCGGGCGGAGAGCCGCTCACTTACCACGCCCGTACGTTCGGCACCCACTCGATGCTGGTGGAGACGCCGTGAGCGCCACATCGGTCCCGGCCATGGCGGGATCTTCCCGGAAACGAGCGTCCAGACCTCGTGGGAGTCTCCATGCCTGAAGCCGTAATCGTCGCCACCGCCCGCTCGCCGATCGGCCGAGCCTTCAAAGGGTCTCTGCGGGGGATGCGCCCCGACGACCTGACTGTGCGGATGGTGCGGGCGGCGCTCGCGCAGGTGCCGCAGCTGGATACACGCGACATCAACGATCTGATGCTGGGATGCGGTCAGCAGTCCGGGGTCTCGGGGTTCAATCTGGCTCGGATCGTCGCGGTGCTGGCGGGTCTGGACAACGTTCCCGGCACCACGGTGAACCGTTTCTGCTCGTCGAGTCTGCAGACCACCAGGATGGCGCTGCACGCGATCAGGTCCGGGGAGGGTGACGTCTTCGTCTCCGCCGGGGTGGAGACGGTGAGTCAGTACGTCAGGGAGCACGACGATGTCCGGCCCGACACGGTGAATCCGGCCTTCGCCGCAGCTCAGGAGCGAACCGATGCGTTCGCTCAGGGCGGCCTGGTCTGGGCCGATCCGCGCGCGGCGGGTGTGCTGCCGGACATCTACATCACGATGGGGCAGACCGCCGAGAACGTTGCCCAACTCCACAGGATCGGTCGCGAGGAGCAGGACGCGTTCGCCGTCCGCAGCCAGAATCTGGCCGAGAAGGCGATCGCCGACGGCTTCTGGGCCGGGGACATCACCCCGGTCACCCTTCCCGACGGCACGGTGGTGACCCAGGACGACGGCCCCCGGGCCGGAGTCACCACGGAGGCGGTCGCCGCCCTGAAACCGGTCTTCCGGCCGGACGGCACGGTGACCGCGGGGAACTGCTGTTCCCTCAACGACGGCGCCGCCGCGCTGGTGATCATGTCCGACGTGAAGGCCCGGCAGTTGGGCATCACCCCGCTGGCCCGCATCGTCAGCACCGGACTGACCGGGCTGTCCCCCGAGATCATGGGGCTCGGCCCGGTCGAGGCCTCGCGCCAGGCGTTGGCCAACGCCGGGATGACCATGGACGACATCGACCTGCTGGAGATCAACGAGGCCTTCGCCGCCCAGGTCATCCCCTCCGCCCGCGAACTGGGCATCGACGAGGACCGGCTCAACGTCAACGGCGGCGCCATCGCGGTCGGCCACCCCTTCGGTATGACCGGTGCCCGGATCACCAGCACGCTGATCAACTCGCTGCGGCACCACGACAAGCAGGTGGGCCTGGAGACGATGTGCGTCGGCGGCGGCCAGGGGATGGCGATGATCATCGAGCGGCTCGGCTGACGGTCGGCGCCGGCCGACCGGGCCTGTATCGAACCCGTTTTTTCGACCTGATGAGGAGATCCCTGATGACCAGCAGTACTCACACGCGGACCGCCGTCGTGACCGGCGCGGCCCGTGGCATCGGCGCCGGCGTGGCCCGTCGGCTGGCGGACGACGGCTTCGCCGTCGCCGTGCTGGACCTGGACGAGGACGCCGGCAAACCGCTCGTCGCCGAGATCGAGCAGGCCGGCGGCCGGGCCCTCGCGGTCGGGGTCGACGTCTCCGACGAGCAGGCGGTACAGGCCGGTGTCCAACGGGTGGCCGAGCAGTTGGGCGCACCGACCGTGCTGGTGAACAACGCCGGCGTCACGCGGGACAACCTGCTGTTCAAGATGGGCGCCGACGACTGGGACGCGGTGCTCAACGTGCACCTGCGCGGAGCGTTCCTGATGAGCCGCGCGACCCAGCGGTACATGACGGAGGCGGGTTGGGGACGGATCGTCAACATCTCCAGTACCGCTGCGCTGGGCAACCGCGGCCAGGCGAACTACTCCACCGCCAAGGCCGGACTGCAGGGCTTCACCAAGACCCTCGCCATCGAACTCGGCAAGTTCGGCGTCACCGCCAATGCCATCGCGCCGGGTTTCATCCAGACCGACATGACCAGGGCGACCGCCGAACGCATGGGCATCACCTTCGAGGACTTCGTCAAGGGCGCGTCCAAGCAGATTCCGGTGGCCAGGGTCGGCCAGCCCGAGGACATCGCGCACCTGGTCTCGTTCCTCACCAGCGAGGGCGCGGGCTTCGTATCCGGCCAGGTCATCTACGCCGCCGGTGGCCCCGTCGACTGAACCGGGACCGGACACAGGAGCGGGGTCGGGCCTTCAACCGGTCGCCGGCCCGCTCATCCGTCCGGCACCGACCGGATCCGCCGGTGCCTGCCGGACTCCTTGGAGGCGAGCACGGATGCCGAAGCCGAGGTCGAGAGGAATCCGAGTGAAAGGGGCGCCGGCCCATGCTGATCCATGTCATTCCCGCGCGGCAGCACGTCGAGGTGCGGCAGGTCGACGACCTCAAGCGTTTCAGTGTCACGGTCGTCGGTGAGGCGTCCGAGGAGGAACTCGAACGCGCCCTGACACCGCTGGCACGGCTGGAGTCGCGGACCCACGCATGGGTGTACATCGACCGGCTGCGTGCCGCCTGTGGGCGCGGCGACGACGCGGCGTGGTCCCAGACGTTCGAAGCGATGGTCGGCTTCGCCGCCTCGAAGGGCTGGGTCGACGAGAGCGGAACGGCCCTGCGCGCACACCTCGTGTACGAATCTGCCGCCGACTGAGCGACACGCTCCGCGGAGCATGTCGCGTTTCGCGAACCGTTGTTCCGGGCGGTTCGGTAACCGTGACCCGCACACAGCCGACGTGACGAAGGAGTCAACCATGGGGCTGCCTGTGACATACACGCCGTCCGACGAGACGCTGCTGTGGCCCGAGTGTGTGAAGCCTCGCGATACCCAGGACATCGAGTCCCTGCCGCTTGAGCGGCGCGGACTGCCGACCAGCACATACGCGGCGGTGCGGCGGGCGGCGGCCAAGTGGCCCCACCGCCGGGCGATCACCGTGCTCCACGACGCCAGGGATCTCGCCGCTGCTCCGTCCTGGACGTTCGCCGAGATCTTCGAGCGCACGAACGGCATCGCCTCCGCGCTGGTGACGGCCGGTGTCGACCGCGGGTCTGCCGTAGGACTGCTGTCGCCCAACGTGGCCGAGCTGATCACGGCGATCCTGGCGGCCGAGGCGGTCGGCATCGCCGCGCCGGCCAACCCCGCACTGTCGGAAGCCCACCTCATCGACCTGTTCAGGCGGTCGGGTGTCCGCGTGCTCATCGCCGCGGGTCCGGAGATCGACCCGACGGTGTGGTCGACGGCACGATCACTCGCCGTCGGACTCGGTCTGTCCGCGTTGTACGCCCTACGTCCGACTGTCCCCGGCGGCGCGGCTCCTGATCTCGGTGTCGTGGACGGAGTCGACGTCCGCTATCTGGCCGATGCTGCCGCTGCCCACGCAGGCGGGGCGGTCGCGGTTCCAGAGCCCGAGGCGACCGATCTGGCCGCGATGTTCCACACCGGTGGAACGACGGGCACGCCGAAGCTGGCGGCGCACACACACGCCAACGAGGTGGCCAACGCCTGGATGGCAGCCGTCAACGGACCGCTCGACGAGGAGTCCGTACTGTTCGCCGCTCTGCCGCTGTTTCACGTCAACGCACTCGTCGTCACCTTGCTCGGCCCGCTGCTGCGGGGGCAGAGCGTCGTCTGGGCAGGACCCCTCGGGTACCGGGACCCGGTCATGCTCTGCCGCATATGGAAGATCATCGAGCGCTACCGGATCGCGACCCTGTCCGGGGTGCCGACGGTGTACTCCGTGCTGTCCGGGATCCCGGTCGACGCCGATATCAGCAGCCTCCGGTTCGGTGTCGTCGGGGCGTCGCCGCTGCCGCCCGCGATCGAGGCGGCCTTCACCGCGCACACTGGTGTGCCGTTGCTGGAGGGCTACGGGCTGAGCGAGGCGACGTGCGCGTCGGCTCGCAACTTCCTCGGATTCCCGCGGCCCGGAGCCGTCGGGCAGCGAGTGCCCTACCAACAGATCAAGACGGTCGAGATCGACGGGACGACAGGCGAGTGGCACGACCTGCCTCCTGGACGGCCGGGCGTGGTGGCCATGAACGGGCCGGCGGTCTTCGCGGGCTATGTCGTGGGGCGCGATCATCGCGGGCCGGTCCTCGACTACCTCGGCAAGGTCAAGGACGGGTGGCTCGACACCGGCGACCTCGGCCACGTGGACGAGGAGGGATACCTCTACCTGACCGGCAGGGCCAAGGACCTGATCATTCGTGGCGGGCACAACATCGACCCCGCCGTCATCGAGAACGCGCTGCTCGGCCATCCGGACGTCACCGGCGCCAACGCGGTCGGGCGACCGGACGCGCATGCCGGCGAGGTGCCCGCCGTCTATGTCACGGTGCGCGACGGGGCGAGCGTCTCGGCAGCGGATCTGCGCGCGTTCGCCGCCGAGGCGGTACCCGAGGCGGCGTCCGCACCGAAGTACGTGATGGTTCTTGACGCGCTGCCGGTGACCGCGGTCGGAAAGCCGTACAAGGTCGCGCTGCGGATGGACGCCATGGAGGACGCCGCTCGCGAGGCGCTGCGAGAGGCGGGCATCGCCGCCTCCGTCTGGTGCGAGGAGGCGGACGGACGACTGACCGTCTCTGTGGCCACCGCACATTCCGCCGCAGAGGTCGAAGCGGTGCTGAACCGGTTCACCTTCCCGTGGGTCATATCGCCCTGACACTTCGGCCGGGCTTCTGTGTCCCGTCGACTCAATGGGCGCGCGCGGGCCTGGCGGGGGCTGTCCCGCACTCCTGTTGTCGCCTCGGTTGATCAGCGGATGGAGCGGGCTTCGATAGCGGTGGCTGTCGGGCACGGATGCCCCCCGGCGCACGCGAGGTCCGTGCGGTCGGGCCGTGGCTCGCCATCGGCGACGGACCAGTCCCCTCACGCCGACGGAGCACCGAGCGGGTCGACGGTCTGGTAGGTGTCGACGCCGGTGGCGAGCCGGGCCAGTGCCCAGTCGCCGTCGCCGAGAATGTGTTCGATCGCGGTGAGCCGACTCGTGTAGTGGCCGAGCTTGTACTCGGCGGTCATGCCGATCCCGCCGTGCAGTTGGATGGCCTCCGTGCCGATGTGCCGACCGGCGCGGCTGGTCTGCAACAGGGCCCGGTCGGCCGCCTGGACGACGTCCCCGCCGGAGTCCTGGACCAGCACGGCCCACAGCGCGGTGCTGCGGGCCAGCTCCAGAGCCACGTACATGTCGGCCGCACGGAAGGTCAGCGACTGGAAGGTGCTCAGTGTGACCCCGAACTGCGTGCGGGTCTTGAGGTACTCGGTGGTCATCCGCAGTGCGGTGTCCATCGCGCCCACGGCCTCATGCGCGTACGCGATACGGGCCGCGGCCTGCGCCCGCTCGATGTCTCCGGCCCGGTCGGTGTTCCCATCACCGAGCAACTGCGCCGGGGCGTGGTCGAAGCCCACCTTTGCCGCGCGGCTGCCGTCATGGGTGCGATAGCCGGTGCGGCTGAGCCCCTCCGCGTCGCCGTCGACGAGGAACAGCCGGGTCGTCCCGTCGGCCACCGCGCTGACCACCAGACGATCGGCCCTGGCGCCGTGCGGGACGGGCTCCTTGACCCCGGTCAGCCGCCATGACGCGCCGTTCCGCACAGCCCGCACGGCCGAGGCCGCGGTGCTCCACCGGGAGCCGGGTTCGGCGTGCGCGAAGGCGAGCACACAACGGCCCTCGGACACGGCCGAGAGGATCTCGGCCCGTTGCCCGGCGGTGCCGACCGCGGCCACCAGGCCACCGGCCAGGACGACGGTCTCGACGAACGGTTCGGGCGCGAGGACCCGCCCCAGCTCCTCGGCGGCGATCGCTACCTCGACCGGGCCGGCGCCTGCGCCACCGTCCTCCTCGGGGAAGGGCAGACCCAGGATGCCCATTTCGCCGAGCCGCGCCCAGGTCCTCTCGTCGAAGGCGGGGTCGGCGGCGACCACGGTCCGGCGCTGGTCCGCACCGTAGGCTCGGGCCAGTAGGGCGTTCAACGCCTTGCGGAGTGCCTGCTGTTCACTGTCGTAGCTGAAGTCCACGGTCTTCTCACAGCCCCAGGATCGTGTCGGCGATGATGGCGCGCTGTACCTCGTTGGAACCTCCGTAGATCGAGGCCTTGCGGAAGTTCAGGTAGGACGGTGTGGCGACCCGAGCCCACTCGGGGACCTCGGAGTCCGTGTCGGCGAACGAGGCGAGCGAGAGCGGGCCGGCGATGTCGACCAGAAGCTCGGTGGCTGCCTGCTGCAACTCCGTGCCGCGGAGCTTGAGCACGGACGGCGCCGGGTGCGGCTTGCCACCCTCCGAGTGCGCCACCACGCGCAGCGCGGTCAGCTCCAGGGCCAGCAACTCGTTCTCCAACTCGGCGATCCGCGCGGCCAGATACGGGTCCTCGGTCAGCGGCCGGCCGCCGACGGAGATCTCCCGGGCGTGAGTCTTGGCGTCGGCGAGCAGTCGCTTGATCATGCCTACCGGCGCCACCCCTGACCGCTCGTTGCCGAGCAGGAACTTGGCGTACGTCCAGCCCTTGTTCTCTTCTCCCACGAGGTTCTCCGCAGGCACCCGTACGTCCTCGAAGAAGACTTCGTTGACCTCGTACCCGCCGTCGATCAGCTCGACCGGCCGCAGGGTCACCCCGGGGGAGTCCATGGGGAAGACCAGCATCGAGATGCCGCGCTGCTTCTTCGCGGACGGATCCGTGCGGGCCAGGCAGAAGATCCAGTCGGCGTGCTGGCCGAGGGTCGTCCACGCCTTCTGGCCGTTGACGATGTACTCGTTGCCCTCACGGACGGCGGTGGTGCGCAACGAGGCCAGGTCGGAGCCGGCGTCGGGCTCGGAGAAGCCCTGGCACCACCAGATGTCCAGATTCGCCGTGGGCGGCAGGAACCGCTCCTTCAGTTCGCGGGATCCGAACTCGGCGAGTACTGGACCGATCATGAACACGTTGAAGGCCAACGGCGGCTGCACGCAGGCCAGTTCCATCTCCGCGTGCCAGATGTGCCGCTGTAGGGGCGTCCATGCTCTGCCGCCCCACTCGACCGGCCAGTGCGGCACCGCCAGGCCCGCAGCGTTGAGGATGCGCTGGCTCTCGACGTACTGGTCGCGGGTCAGGTCGCGACGGGCCGCCACCGTGTCGCGGATCTCCTGCGGGATCTGGGTGGTGAAGAAGGCCCGCAACTCCTCCCGGAACCACTGAAGTTCCGAGGTCAGCTGCAACCGCATCGAACCTCCATTTGTGACCGTTTCTCTGTCGATCGTCTTGTCTATTGAGATTGCCGGATCGAGGTGTGGCGCGACTGTCATCCCCGGGGTCGCGGTACCAGTCGCGGATACGGCTCTCTGGTCGAGGTCTCTCGGTCATCGGCGCCACTCTCCCTTCGGGTGCCCCGGGCCCGGCGTTGTTCCGCTCGCGCCGACTCCCAGGTCCTTCGAATTTAGCGAGCATACTGCATGGCGACCGTAAGTTGTTATGGTTTGTATTGAATGAGGTTGAGTGATCGATCAAGGTCGCTCGCTACTGACTTTGCTGCGGCCGGCCGCGCGTGGTGTGTGACGGGTGTTGCCCCGAGTTGCATCGTGGCATGCTGCCGTCCCGCCCGATGTGCAACACAATCAGTCGCGACAGTGATGTGTATAGCCGTTTACGGTGCTACGCTCGCCGCGTTCGAACGAGCCGCAGGGAAGGTATGAGAGCAGCAGCTCTGAGCGCGTGATCGTCTGACGGTCACCGGGGCCCGCACTTGCGTGACGAGCCGTGTCGTGATGGGACGGGACCGTGAAGCCGGAGGGATCGGCTGCCTCGTCGTGCTCCTTGCGAACGAGGAGGGTCCGCTCGTTCGAGGCGCGCGAGGCCGGCGGTTGGACTGCCGGGGTACGCCGGAAACGCGTACAGAGCAGTCAGCCGAAGCGGGAGAAGAGGAAACCCACTATGCAGCAGGACGCTCAATCGACGATCCAGTCCAACCAGCCACCCTCTCCAGTGAGCGCCGCGTACGTCGAAGTTTCTGCAACAGATGCGCTTGCCCCTGGCGCGAAGATCGGTGACCTGTTCACCCTCAACGCGACGACTCCGTACTTCCTTCAGAGGCTGACCGAGCGCACCTACTTCTTCGGAGGAGGCTTCTACACCACCACGTTCTATGTGGGCGACGAAGGCGTGCTGGTGCTCGATCCGCCGGAGGGCCAGGGGGCGAACCTTCTGGCGGCCATCGCCGAGGTCACGGACAAGCTCGTGACAGCGATCGCCTACTCGCACAACCACGCCGACCACATCATCGAGGCCCCGGTGCTCATCGCGGCCACGAACGCCGCGGGCGGGGAAGACGTGCGTGTCATCGCGTCCACGGAGACGGATGCGAAGATGCGGCTCCTGAAGAGCAGCCTCCCGGCCCCCACCGAGACGGTGACGTGGCCGAACGGCGCTTTCGATTTCGAAGGTCTCACGGTTCGGCTCAACGGCTTCACGCGGGCGGCGCACTCCGACGACGCGGGGGCGTGGTTGCTGGTGCAGGAGAAGGTCGTACACCTGCCTGACCTCGTCAACGGCGACCAGCCGCCGTTCCGCAACTTCGGCAGTGCCGAGAACTACGTCTACTACCGCTCCAACGTGAACGAGCTCGGTGAGCTGGACTGGGTTCATCTGGTCGGCGGCCACGGCAACGTCGGCTCCAAGGACGACATTCGGTTCCACAACGTGTTCCTCGACGACCTGGAGGCAGCCGTCGGAGGGGCGATGGCTTCGACGCAGTTCGGAACCGTCGTGGACGACCTGACGAAGTTCAACAACCACGCCGCGCTCATGGACCTTTGGCTCAAGGCCGTCACCGCGAAGGCGACGGACCAGCTACGACCGAAGTACGGCAAGTACTACGGATTCGAGATCACGACCCCGGCGAACGCGGAGATGGTCACCCTGTCGATGGTCTCGTATCGCTGAGACGGGAGGGCGGGCAGCGCATCGGCCGCGATGCCCTGCCCGCACGTACGGCCCTGCGCGCTCGATGCGGGGGTGGACCGCCGGCGCTGGTGCTGCCGCGAAACGGAGCATCTCCACGCACCCGGTGGCGAAGCGTTCATCACGTGGTCCGACGGCTGGGCGACCTCTACCAGGCCGACTTTCACACCTAGGTGGACGCACAGAAGAGCGGCAGTCCGCCCTTCGCCCCCTTCGACCTGTCCTCCGGCCAGAACAACGAGTTCGGCACGGAGCCGCGCAGGCCCGGCAGTTGGTGCGGTATCCCCAGTAGCCCCGACCTCCGCCACCGGATCGGCCACTGTCACGCCTGCCATGCCTCAACCTTGCGGAATCCTCGCGAGCGAGGGTTGGCGGGCCTTCGTCGGTCAGGCGCGTGGACGGTGTCTACGGCTGCCACGGTCGCGTGTTCAGCGGTGACGCCCGGGTGTTCCGGCTGGGCGTCACCGCCTTCCAGTACGGATCCCATCCTGTCTGTCGTCGGCGGCCCATGTGGGCGACAACGGCCGCAGTCGCGCATCGATTCGCGGTCGAGTCGATATCATTTTATTGATCGATCGTTCTTCGTGGTGTTTCTTATGATGGTCGGCGTTCGCCGGTTCAATATCGCGTGACTCAGGCTCGGAGAAGTGGCTCGCCCATGCGTGAATCCGGGTACGGGTGCGGACGGAGCAGGGTGCTTGTCATTCGCATCGCGCAGGTGAATGTGTCGATGAGCTGCTGTGATGAGTGCCCTGTAGGAGGTTGGCGGCATCCCTGGTTCGGGTCGGATTTGCACACCTCTTGACGCTGGATTGCGCCGGGAGCTACCTTCCCTTCACCTGACGACCGTTAATGATAAGTGCGGCCTATTTTTTCCTGGAGTGCCCGCGCGAGGTCGATCTTCCACCGTGTTTCTCCAAAGGAGGAGGGGCTTTGAGGAATCGATTTGTCGTGCTCGCTGTCACCATCGCCGGCACCGTCGGTGTCGCCGGCTGCGGGAACAGCGGTAACGCTTCGTCGAGTACCAGCACCGCACCGATCAAGCTCATGACGATCGGGCCGGTGAGTACGCCGCAGTTCTCGCTCCCCAGCATCCCGGTCGGCGCCCAGGTCGCGGTCGACGAGATCAACGCCGCCGGCGGGATAGACGGCCGCAAGCTGAAGCTGATCACCTGCAACGACCAGAACAACCCGAACACCGCGGCGCAATGCGCCCGCCAGGCGATCGAAGAGAAGGTCGCGGGGTTGGTCGGCGGTCTGGAGACCTACGACCTGCAGATCATGCCGCTGCTGGAAAAGGCCGGCATCCCCTGGGTCGGCCTCACCACCCCCGACGACTACACCAGCAGCAACCTCTTCCTGCTCGGCGGCGAAGGAGCCCCGACCTACACCGGGATCGGCCTGGCGCTGGCGCAGCAGGGCTGCAAGAAGATCGCGGTCGTCGTCACCACCGCCGGAGGAGCCGAGAAGATCGGCGCCGCGCAGATCTCGGCCGGGGTCCGCGCGGGAGGCGCCCAGGTGGCGGGAACCTTCACCGTCCCGGCGTCCGCCGTGGACCTCGCTTCCACGGTCGCCGCCGCGCGGTCAGCCGGCGCGGACTGCATCGGCGCGGGGACCGGCCCGGCCCAGAGCGGACCGCTGATCACGGCGGTGAACGCGGGGGCGAAGCTGAAGCTCGCGTTCGCCTCGGGCGGACTGCCGAACGTGGTCCTCCAGCAGCTCGGAAAGGCCGCCGACGGCGTTCTCGCCCCCGCCGGCTACCTGCCGTTCACGTCCACGGACGGAGTCGTGCCGCAGCTGAAGCAGAAGATCCAGGCCAAGTACCCGAAGGTGCCGCTCGACCAGTTCGCCGAGACGGGCTACGCCTCGGTCAAGGCCGTCGCGCAGGCCGCGAAGGGTCTCAAGGACGTCACAGGGTCCTCCCTGAAAGGCGCTCTGACGAAGCTGACGGCATTCGACACCGGCCTCGGGCCCGTGGCGGACTTCTCCAAGGAGGGCTCGGTCCCCGGGTTCCCGCGGTTGTTCAACCCCAAGATCATCCTCTGGGTGGCCAAGGACGGCGACTACAACCTGGCGCAGCCGCAGCCCATTGACACGACCCCCGCTCTCAAGCTGTTGAGCGCGAAGTAGAGGGCCGGGACCGGCTATGAGAGGTTCGGCGGTGTCCTGTGGCTGAGTACGTCACGCTGCTGTTGCTGGGGCTGGGTGCGGGATCGATGACCGCGTTGTCGGCGCTCGGTCTGGTGCTCATGTACCGCAGCAGCGGCGTAGTGAATTTCGCGACGGGCGGCATCGGGATGGCCTGCTCGTACGTGTTCTGGGATCTGACCCGCAACGCGGGCTGGTCGGCGCTGCCCGCCGGCACGGCCGCCGTACTGGTGGGTGCGGCGCTGGGTGTGCTGACCTACGTACTGGTCATGGTGCTGCCGCGGGCCGGCTCCAACCTCACCCGCCTGATCGCGACGCTCGCCGTCCTGATCATCCTGGAGTCCGCCGCCCAACTGCGTTACGGGCCTAACCCGTTGTCGGTCCACCAGTTCCTGCCCAGCGGCTCGGTCGGCCTCGGCGGCGGCATCACGATCCCGGTGAGCCGTCCGATCCTGCTGGGTACCGCGGTGGTGCTGGCGCTCTCGCTCGCGGTGGTCTACGCCCGCACCACGTTCGGGATCGCGACGACCGCGTTGTCGGAGCGCCCGCGCAAGCTCGCGGCGCTCGGCTGGCGCATCGGCTGGATCGGGGCGATGAACTGGGGCGTGGGGGGTGCGCTGGCCGGGCTGGCCGGCGTCCTGCTGGCTCCGATCATCGGCGTGACGATCGGGAACGCGGCCGTGCTGATGGTGACGGTGCTGGCCGCCGCGCTGATCGGCGGGCTGCGTTCGTTCTCGCTGACGCTGGTCGGCGGGATGGTGATCGGCATGCTGCAGTCCCTGTTCGGCATCCACGACCTAGGGATCCAGGGTCTCGCCGACGCCGTTCCGTTCGTGGCGATCATCGCCGTGATCGTCCTGCGGGGCCGTCGGCTTCCGCTGCGGAGCTTCGTCGGCGAGCGGCTGCCTCGCGTCGGCTCCGGGGAGATCCGCCCCGGCCGGGTCGTGGCCGGCGTCGCGGTGCTCGTCCTTCTGGTCGGCTGGGTCCTGAACGACAACGGCATCTCGGCGCTGACAGCATCGCTTCTCGCCGTGATTCCGCTGCTGTCGCTCACCGTGCTGCTCGGCTACGCGGGCCAGATGTCACTGGCCCAGATCACCCTCTCGGGGGTGGGCGGACTGGTCGCCGCGCGGCTGGCGGCAGATGTCGGCCTGCCGTTCCCGGTCGTACTGGTGCTGGGCATGCTCGCCACGGTTCCGGTCGGCCTCATCGTGGGGCTGCCGTCCGCCCGGACCCGCGGAGTCAGCCTCGCGGTGGCGACCCTGGGCCTCGCGGTGGCGATCCAGGCACTGATCTTCAGCAACAGCTCGATCTCCGGCGGGGAAACCGGGATCGCGCTCCCCGACAGCGCGTCGTTCCGGATCTTCGGAGTGGACATCGACAGCTTCCTGTACCCCGATCGGTTCGCCTACCTGGTGCTGGGCTTCGTACTGGTGCTGACTCTGCTCGTGGCAAATCTGCGGCGCAGCGCCTCGGGACGGCGCATGATCGCGGTCCGGGGCAACGAGCGAGCCGCGACCGCCCTGGGCATCAACGTGGTGACGACCAAGCTGTGGGCATTCGGGATCGCCTCCGCGATCTCGGGGCTGGGCGGAGTCCTGCTCGTCTACAGCGCGCCGACGGCGCTCTTCTCGAACTTCTCGGTGCTGGACAACATCAGCGCCCTGGCGTACAGCGTCGTCGGCGGAGTGGGCAGCGTTCTGGGCCCGCTGTTCGGCAGCACACTGCAACCCTCGGGGATCGGGCAGTCGGTGCTCAACGCGATCTTCGGCGTGGAGCCGGTGACGATGACACTCATAGGAGGCGTCCTCCTGCTCATCACCATCGTCGCCTCACCCGACGGGATGGCTGCGGCGACCGCCGAGGCGATCGACTCCGTACGCCGTCGCCTGCCGGCGAGGCGCCCGCGCGCCGGGCGTCAGGCGCAGGCGTACCTCGGGCGCGGCAGCCAGGCGCCCCGGCGCGTGCGGCCCGCGCCGCTGACGGTCGGCTCGATCGAGGTGGCGTTCGGCGCCGTACGCGCGGTCGACGGCGTCGACCTGCACGTCGAACCGGGTGAGGTCGTCGGCGTCGTGGGCGCCAACGGCGCCGGGAAGACCACCTTGATCGACGCCATCACCGGGTTCGTACCCAGCAGGGGCACGGTCGCCCTCGGTGGGCAGGAGCTGGCCACCGTGTCGGCGCACGGGAGGGCGCGGGCCGGCCTCGCCCGTTCCTGGCAGAGCCTGGAGCTGATCGAGGACCTGTCGGTCCTGGACAACTTGCGTACCGCGTCCGACTCGGGCAGTTGGTGGTCCGGCCTGCTCGACCTCGTA
Source organism: Streptomyces prunicolor (assembly GCF_045162825.1). Classification (NCBI taxonomy): domain Bacteria; kingdom Bacillati; phylum Actinomycetota; class Actinomycetes; order Kitasatosporales; family Streptomycetaceae; genus Streptomyces; species Streptomyces prunicolor. The sequence continues at coordinate 10,716,371 of NZ_CP108676.1, forward strand.
CGGCCCAGCAGGGACAAGCCGACCGCGGCCATGCTCCGCGCGATCCAGGCGCTCCGACTCGACGACGTGCTCGGCGCGAAGCCCGGGGAACTGAGCACCGGCCGCCGCAAACTCGTCGCGCTCGCTCGTGCGATCGCGGGCGAGCCGTCGGTCCTCCTCCTCGACGAACCATGCTCGGGCCTGGACCAGCACGAACGGGAAGAGGTGGGCGAGGTGGTCAGGATGCTGGCCGAGAACTGGGGGATGGGAGTGCTGTTGATAGAGCACGACGTCCATTTGGTGCGGCGCGTGTCCGACCGCATCGTGGCACTCGACTTCGGGAAAGTGATCGCCCAAGGCCGACCCGATGACGTGCTGTCGGACCCGAGCGTCATGGCGGCGTATCTCGGTGACGTCACCGAGACGGCGTGAAGGGCGGTGTCGACATGAGCCTTGTGCTGGAGACCCGGAACATCCATGCCGGCTACGGCGACGTGACAGTCGTTCGTGACCTCAATCTCAGCGTCGCCTCGGGCGAGATCGTCGCGCTGCTGGGCCGCAACGGCGCGGGCAAGACCACGGCCCTGCTGACCCTGGCCGGCGCGTTGCGCCCGCTCTCCGGGGACCTCGACTTCCTCGGTGCGCCGGACAGATCCTCGCTCGCGGCCCGCGCCCGGCGGGGCTTGGGCCTGATGACCGATGACCGTTCGATCTTCTTCGGCCTCACCGTCCGCGAGAACTTGCGGCTGGCACGCGGGAGCGACGACGTGATGTCACTGTTCCCCGAGCTGGAACGGCTGCTCGACCGGCCTGCGGGACTCCTGTCGGGCGGTGAGCAGCAGATGCTCGGCCTCGCCTCCGTGCTGGCGCGAGAACCGAAGCTGCTGCTCATCGACGAATTGTCGTTCGGGCTGGCCCCCCGGATCGTCCAGCGTCTCATGACGGCCGTACGCCAAGCGGCCGACCGGGGCACGGCGGTGATCCTGGTCGAGCAGTTCGCCCGGCTCGCACTCGACGTCGCCGACCGCGCCTATGTGCTGGTCAACGGTCGCGTGAGTGACGAAGGCACCACGGACGAACTGCGCGCGAACATCGCCGAGTTGGAGGGCAAGTACCTGGGTGTGGACTGATGAACCCGATACCGTTCAGAGGGCGCCGGACATGAGCCGGTGGACCACCTCGGTCAGTAGATCGGTGCCCGCGCTGATGTCGTGGTCGTCCGTCAACTCGCCCTCGTTGTGGGAGATTCCCTCGATGCTGGGCACGAACAGCATGATCGACGGCGCGATGTCCTTCATGTTGACCGAGTCGTGGCCGGCGATGGTCATCATGGTCTGGTGGCTGAGCCCCAGCTCGTCGGCGACGCGGGCGGCGAGTTCGACACCGGCCGCGGGGAACGGCGCCACGCCCCAACCGTGCGTCTGTACCTGCTCGATGGAGACCGACGCGCGCTCCTCGATGCCCGGGATCGACTCGGCCAGCTTCTTGGCCGCCGCGTCGAGCAGGGCTTCGTCGGGCGAGCGCAGGTCGACGTGCATACGCACCTCGCGGGCCACCACGACAGGGGAGTTGGGCTCGACGGTCATCTCGCTCACCGAGGTGTGCAGCGGCAAGTCCGTGCTCTGCTCGGCCAGTTCACGTACCGCCACGACGAGGAGCGAGGCACCGAACAGGGCGTCGCGCCGGTCCGCCATGATCGTGGATCCGGTGTGCGACTGCTCGCCGCGCACCACCACCTGGTACTTGCGTGCCGCCCAAGTGGCGTCCACCAGGCCGATGGTGAGCCCCTTGTTCTCCAGGTCGCGACCCTGCTCGATGTGGATCTCGGCGTATGCCGCCACGTCCGGTCCGGGGTAGTCGCCGATCGTGCCGATCTCGCGGAGGGCGGCCTCGACAGTGGTGCCCGCGGGATCGGTCGTCGCGAGGGCGGTGTCGGCCGGCAGCTTTCCGGTGAACACGGCGCTGCCCATCATGCTCGGCTTGAAGCGGGAGCCTTCCAACTCTGCGCCGCCGGTGTCTATGTCGCCCGCGCTGAATCCTGCGTCCGTCACTTCGGTTCACCCGTTGCCCAACGGCCTTTGTCGCGAGGTGAGTTCAGGCCCACGAGTGTAGCGGGCACAACAGCGCAGGCACCTCCGTGCCGCCCCGCAGCGGGAGCCGACCGTCGATCTTGATAGGTTGTGCGGGCCAGTCGTGCCACAACCGAGGCCAGGGAATCCGGTGGAAATCCGGAACTGACGCGCAGCGGTGAGGGGGACGGGCGGGGCAGCAGACGCCACTGGGGCGACACGGGCCGGCCGAAGGAGCCGGTGTGTGACGCGCCGGGAAGGCGCCCCGTCCGGACGAACCCGAGTCCGAAGACCTGCTGGCGCCTTCTCGCCCTCGGCGAGGGGGAGTTCGTAGGCCAGGCTCCGCGTTCGAGCCCCGACAGGCAAGGCATGCCCGTGCTCCGTACCGCCCCCGTCCCGCTGCGCCGCCGTACCGCGGCCCTCCTCATCGCGCCCGCCCTGCTGCTCACCGCGTGCGGCGGATCCGACGGCGACAGTGCCGACGGCGAGACGGAGAAGTCCGCCGCGGGCTTCCCGCTCACCCTCACCGACTGCGGGCAGAAGGTCACGCTGAAGTCGGCCCCGAAGCGGGTCGTCTCCCTCAACCAGGGCACCACCGAGATCCTGCTCTCCCTCGGCCTCGCCGACCGCATCGCCGGTACGGCGACCTGGACCGACCCCGTGCTCAAGGGGCTGGAGAAGGCGAACGCGACCGTGCCGCGCCTCGCCGACAACAACCCCTCCTTCGAGAAGGTCCTCGACGCCGAACCCGACTTCGTCACCGCCTCCTTCGTCTCGACGCTCGGCAAGGGCGGTGTCGCGACCCGCGAACAGTTCGAGAAGCTGGGCGTCCCGACATACGTCTCGCCGTCCGACTGCGCGGGCAAGGACAACGACAGCGGCGGCGACGGCTCGCGCAGCACACCGCTCACGCTCGACACCGTCTACGGCGAGATACGCGACCTGTCCCGGGCGATGGGCGTCAAGGAGCGCGGCGACAGGCTCGTGGCCCGGCTGAAGGCCCGGGTGACCAAGGCCACCACCGGGCTCGACGCCTCCGACACCTCCCTCATGTACTGGTTCGCCAACGCCCAATCGCCCTACCTGGCCGGCTGCTGCGGCGCCCCCGGCGCCATCACCCGTGCCGTCGGCGCGAAGAACGCCTTCTCCGACACCCACGACGAGTGGCCCCAGATCAACTGGGAGACCGTCGCCGACCGCGACCCCGACGTCATCGTCCTCGGCGACCTGACCCGCAAGTCGCAGACCGCCGAGACCGCCAAGGCGAAAATCCGCTTCCTGGAGACCAACGCGGCCACCCGCAACCTCACCGCCGTCAAGAAGAAGCGGTACATCCTGCTCAGCGGCCAGGCGATGAACCCCTCCATCCGCATCGTCGAAGGGATCGAGCAGGTCGCCGCCGGCCTGCGCGACTTCGGACTCGCCAAGTGACCGTCCGCACCCTGCTGTTGACGGGCGGCGGACTGGTCGCGTTGCTGGTTTCCGTGGCCGTCGCGGTGACCATCGGACCCGCCGACATCTCCACGGCCGACGTATGGGCGTCGGTCGCGTCCCACCTCGGCGGCGGGGACAGCACGCTCGCCCCGCTGCGGGACGGCATCGTCTGGGACCTGCGCATGCCCCGCACGCTGCTCGCCGCCGTCTGCGGCGCCGGGCTCGCGCTGTGCGGCGCGGTCATGCAGTCGCTGCTGCGCAATCCGCTGGCGGATCCGTTCGTGCTCGGCGTCTCCTCCGGGGCGTCCACGGGCGCGGTGGCGGTCGTGGTCCTCGGCGTGGGAGGCGGGGCCGTGTCGCTGTCGGCGGGTGCCTTCGTCGGCGCCCTGCTCTCCTTCGGGCTGGTGATGCTGCTCAGCCACAGCCTCGGCGCGAGCATGGACCGGGTGGTGCTGTCCGGAGTGGCCGCCATGCAACTCTTCTCCGCACTCACCTCGTTCACCGTGCTGACCTCGGCGGACGCCGAGACCACCAAGGGCGTGCTGTTCTGGCTGCTCGGCTCGCTCTCCGGCGCGGACTGGGGCCAAGTGCTGCTGTGCGCGGGCGCGTTGGCCCTCGTCCTGGTCGTCTGCCTCGGCCAAGCCACCACCCTGGACGCGTTCGCCTTCGGCGAGGAGGCGGCGGCCGGGCTCGGCGTGAACGTGGCCCGCGCCCGGCTGATCCTGCTGTGCGCCACGGCCCTGCTCACCGCCGTCCTGGTCAGCTGCGCCGGGGCGATCGGCTTCGTCGGCCTGGTACTGCCGCATGTCACCCGCGCGCTCACCGGTTCCGGGCATGTACGACTGCTGCCGATCACCGCGCTGACCGGAGCCGTCTTCCTGGTGTGGGTGGACACCCTCGCCCGTACCGTCGTCGATCCCCAGGAGGTACCGGTGGGGGTCGTGACGTCACTGATCGGCGTACCCGCGTTCGTGATCGTGCTGCACCGGGGCCGGAGGAAGACATGAGCACCCCCGCGGCCGAAGACATGAGCGATCCCGCACCGGACACCGGCCTGCACGCGGACCGGGTGGCCCGCCGCACCGACGGCCGACTCATCGTCGACGGCGTCACCCTCGTCCTGCGCCCCGGCGAGACCGTCGGCCTCCTCGGCCCCAACGGGTCCGGAAAATCAACCCTGTTGCGCCTGCTGGCCGGTGTCCTCCCCGCCTCCACCGGCGTGGTGACGCTGGACGGGCGGCCGTTGCCGGAAGTCGGGCGGCGCGCGACCGCCCGCCGTATCGCCACCGTCGAGCAACACACCCACACCCAGACCGAGTTGACCGTCCGCGAGGTCGTCGCCCTCGGGCGTATCCCGCACCGCCGTGCCTGGTCACCGGCGTCGGCCGCCGACGCCCGCGCCGTCACCGACGCTCTGGAACGCGCCGGACTGACCGACCGGGCCGCGCAGTCCTGGCACACCCTCTCCGGCGGTGAACGCCAACGCGCCCAGATCGCCCGGGCGTTGGCCCAGGAACCCCGCGAACTCCTCCTCGACGAGCCGACCAACCACCTCGACATCCAGCACCAGTTGGACCTGCTCGACCTGATCGCCGACCTGCCGGTCACCACCGTGATCGCCCTGCACGACCTCAACCTCGCCGCGATGTACTGCGACCGCCTGCTCGTCCTCGACACCGGCCGCACGGTCGCCGAGGGCACCCCGGCCGACGTCCTCACCCCGGCCCTCATCAAAGAGGTCTACGGCGTCGACGCCGAGGTCCACCATGACCCTGGGCATCCCGTGATCCGCTTTCTGCGGCGGGGGAGCGGGACGCCGTAGCGGCGGGCTCCAACGTGCCCAGGTGTAGCCGGTGTTGGGCTAGTGCACGGAGAAGCCGCCGTCCACGAACACCGACTGCCCGGTGACATAGGCCGCGCCGCGACTCGCCAGAAACACCACCGCTCCCGCGAAGTCCTCGGCAAGTCCATTGCGCCCGACCATCGTTCGCGCGGCCAGTGCCGCCACCTTCTCCGGGTCGGACGACAGTCGCTCGTTGAGCGGCGTCATCACGAAACCCGGCACCAGGGTGTTGCAGGTGACCCCGTACGGGGACCAGGCCTCGGCCTGCGAGCGGGCCAGGGACTCCAGCGCGCCCTTGGACACACCGTAGGCACCGCTCTGCACGAAAGCGCGGTGTGCCTGCTGGGAGGTGATGTGGATGATCCGGCCGTAGCCCCGCTCGGCCATGCCGGGGCCGAAGCGTCGGCCCAGGAGGTAGGGCGCCTCCAGGTTCAGGGCCATCGTGGTGTCCCACACCTCCTCGCTCAACTCATCCATCGGCGGGCGCAGGTTGATGCCGGCGCTGTTCACCAGGATGTCCGGCTCCCCGAACACCTCGGCCGCCGCTTCCGCCGCCGCCCGGACCCCGTCCCGGGTGCCCAGATCGCCGCTCACCCAGGCCGCCCGGCAGCCGTCCGCCGTCAACTCGTCGACTGTGGCGGCCAGTTCCTGCTCCTTGCGCGCCACTACGACCACTTCGGCTCCCGCCCGTGCGAGCGCCCCGGCGGCGGCCCGGCCGATGCCGGAGCTGCCGCCCGTCACGACGGCGACTCGGCCGTCCAGCGAGAACAGTTCGGAGAGGTAGTCGCGAGAGATCATCCCCGCAGCTTAGGCGCCGGGCGCGGGCTGACGAGCCGGGGCTCCGGGGCCGTCTCCGCCCATTGCAGGCCGTGGCCGGTGGCGGTACTGGACATGCGGACCGACGTATCGTTCTGGGACTTGCTGTGTTCGACGGGATCGACGCAATGGACGCCGAGTCGGTGACCGCCGCCTTTTGCACGGTGGGGAGCCACCGCGACATTCGGGTGGGGAGACGGTGACGGAGTGGCAGACGTTGATCTCAGGCTCTTGCGGTACTTCATCGCGGTCTGCGAGGAGGGCGGCTTCAGCCGGGCCGCGCGGCGTCTGGGGATGACGCAGCCGGCGCTGTCCCGGGCGGTGCGGACGCTGGAGGCGGCGGTCGGCGTCGAACTGGTCGTGCGCACGGCGCAGACCGTGGAAATCACCGAGGCCGGCATGTTGCTGCTCGAGGAGGCTCGCGAGCTCGACGAGCGCGCGCTCGCCGCTGTCGAGCGGGTGCGCACCGCCAGCCGGGCCGAGCCCTCGCTCCGGGTGACGGCACAGAGCTACGACGCCCCGCTCGCCGCCGAGTTGCTCGCCGCGCCCGGATCTTCGGGCCGTGCCGCTCCCGAGGTCCCGATCACCGTCGTGGCGCAGTGTCCCGGCCTGCAGATCGGCGCTCTGCGCGAAGGGCGCGTCGACGTGGCCTTCCTGCGGGGCCCCTACGCTCCGCGGTCGCTCGACCGGGAACTGCTCTGGAGGGAGCCGAGGGTCGCCCTGCTGAGCGCGGCGCACCCGCTCGCCGGGCGGGCACGCGTGCACGTGGACGAACTCGGCCGCGACCCGGTCGCGGTGTGGCCGCAGATGACGCCGCAGGAGCAGGAGCACTGGGCCGGGGCGGACCACGACGGGCACGCGTGGCTGCGGGGCCCGGAAGTCACCAGTGCCTCCGACGTTGTCGCTGTCGTCCAACTCGGGCAGGCCATCGCGTTCGTTCCCGTCTCCTCCCTCCCGCTCGCCGCGGGCCTGCCGGGCATCGAGATCCGCCCCGTCGACGGCATCTCGCCCAGTGAGCTCCACCTCGCCTGGCGGGCGGACAGCACCTCGATGCGGGTTGCCGCATTCGTCGGGCATGTCACCGACGCCGCGACCACGTGGGTGGCGGCGGACGGTTCCCGGGCAGCGGTTTCATAGGCGCGGTGCCTCCCGGGCATGGCTGCGATGCCGACGCGGCAGTCCACCGACGGGGGTGTCCGTGGTGTCGTGGGCTCCGTCCTCGGACCGCAGCGAAAACGGAGGCGGCGATGTCTGTCCTCCACTGCGGCGAATCGCCATCCCGGAGTTGCCCACATGACCAGAGTTGTTGTTGCCGCGTCGGCCGTGTACGGCCACTTCGCGCCCATGAGATCCATCGCCGCGGATCTGGTCGGGCGCGGCCATCAGGTCACCGTACTGACCGGATCGGTGTACCGGGACGAGGTTCGGGGGACCGGCGCGACGTTCGCGGCGGTGGACGGTGCCGCCGACTTCGTCTTCGAGGAGAAGGCCGCCGATCCGGAGCGGCTGGCCCTGCCGGTCGGGCCGGCCCAGCTCGACTGGGACGTGCGCAATATCTTCCTCCAGTCGGTGCCCGGCCAGCACAGCGCCTTGCAGCGGGTGCTCGCCGACGCCGCTGAGGAGCCTGTGGTGCTGCTGTCCGAGACCGGCTTCGCGGGCGCTCTGCCGGTCATGCTCGGCGCACCCGGACGCCGACCGGACGCCGTCGTGGGGATCGGAGTGTTGCCGCTGACGATCAGCAGCGTCGACACGGCACCGTTCGGAATGGGGTTGCCGCCGGACTACTCGAAGGAGGGCAGGGCCCGCAACCGTGAGCTCAACGCGGCGATGCAGACCCAGGTACTGGGCGGCGCACAGCGCTTGTTCGCAGGCATCCTGGCCGATCTCGGCTGCCCGGGCCGGCCGCCGTTCTTCATGGACGCCCCGCTGTCGGAGGCCGACGTGTTCCTCCAACTGTCGGTCGAGGAGCTGAGCTACCGGCGCACCGACCTGCCCGAACACGCGCACTTCATCGGCAGGCTCCCGGAGGACCCGGGTACCGGAGCGCGGCTGCCGCAGTGGTGGGCCGACGTGCTGGACGCGGAGCGGGTCGTGGTGGTCACCCAGGGCACGCTGGCCAACCTGGACCTGGGCCAGTTGATCGAGCCCGCGCTGGAGGCGCTGGCGGACGAGCAGGTCCTGGTGGTGGCGGCGACCGGTACGGACCGTGAGGTGCGCGGCGTGCCGGCGAACGCGCGCGTCGCCCGGTTCATCCCGTTCGAACTGCTGCTGCCGCACACGGATCTGCTGATCACCAATGGTGGGTTCGGTGGTGTGCAGCAAGCGCTGGCGCACGGCGTGCCGATGGTGCTGGCCGGGCAGAGCGAGGACAAGCTGGAGAGCAATGTCCGCGTGGCGGCGACCGGTGCGGCGGTCAACCTCGGCACCGACAACCCTTCCCCCATGGACATCCGCAAGGCGGTCGACTCCGTTCTGAGTGAATCCGGCTATCGGCGGAACGCGGCGCGCCTGCAGGCCGATTACGCGGCATCGGACGCCCTGGACGTCATTGACACGACGATCCGCAGGCTGATGTCGCGCACGGTGTAGTTCGGGAATGCCTGGTCCGGTCGGCCGTGGGAGGTGCGACGCGGGCCGTGTCGCACCGGCCGGGCAGCAACTTTCATGGCCGGCAGCCGAGTTGTGCTTGATACCAGGTTGCCGTCGATACCAGCAGTTGGCACATCCTTGAGATCGGAGCGTTGATGACTGACCTGTGGAAGCCCGTCGAACTGGGCGGGATCCGGCTGCGGCACCGCATCGCGATGGCACCCATGACGCGCAACCGCGCGGCGCCCTCCGGTGCGCCGACGGCGTCGAACGTCGAGTACTACGCGCAGCGCGCGTCGATGGCGCTGATCATCACCGAGGGCGCCCAGCCTTCGCCGGACGGGCAGGGCTACCTCCTGACACCGGGCATCCACACCGACGAGCACATCGCCGGGTGGCGCGCGGTCGTGGACGCCGTCCACGCGAAGGGCGGGCGGATCGTCATCCAACTCATGCACGTCGGCCGCATCGCGCATCCGTCCAACACCCCGCACGGCCGTCAGCCGGTAGCGCCCTCCGCCGTCCGGCCCGCGGGCAGTGTCTTCACCGCGAGCGGCATCCAGCCGATACCCGCACCGCGAGCACTGTCGACCCAGGAGATAGCGGAGACGGTCGCGGACTACCGCCGCGCGGCAGCCGCGGCGGTCGCAGCCGGCGCGGACGGTGTGGAGATCCACGGCGCCAACGGCTACCTGCCGCACCAGTTCCTTTCCAGCAACGCCAACCGGCGCACCGACCGGTACGGCGGCTCTGTCCGCAACCGTGTCCGCTTCCCGCTGGAAGTGGCGACGGCGGTCGCCGAGGAGATCGGGGCCCGGCGGACCGGCTTCCGCATCTCACCGGGAAACCCCTTCAACGACATCGTCGAGCACGACGTGGAAGACCTGTACGGCCACCTCGTCCCGGCTCTGGCGCCGCTGGGTCTGGCCTACCTGCACGTGGCCCACCGTGGCGACGAGGAACTGCTCAAGCGCATCCGCGACGACTGGCCCGGACGCCTGCTCCTCAACCGGGTCGGCGCCGACCTGAACACCCGGATCCGGGACCTGGAGGGCAGCCTCGCGGATGTCGTCACCGTCGGCATGATGGCTCTGGCCAATCCCGACCTGGTGGCCCGGATCAAAGCAGGCGCGCCCCTGAACGAACCCGACCTGACCACGTTCTACGGAGGAGACGAGCACGGATACACCGACTACCCGGCTCTTTCGCGACACCGGGGCGACTGACGGTGGATGTGGGGCGGCGGTGATGCTCGCCCGGCGCACGGGTGCCGATCCGTCGGATCGGACGTGGGCGGACAGCCCCGTACCCCCTGCCGCATCGGCTCTGATGGCACACCCCTCGCACCGGCGGCACCAACTAGGTACCATCGGTGCATGCCATCGTTGAATGTGTCCTTCACCGAAGAGGAACTCGCGGGAGTGCGCGCGGCGGCAGCCGCCGAGGGGAAGAGCCTCAAGCAGTACCTGCACGACCTCGGCGTCCGCGAGATGCAGCGGGGCCGGTTCGTCGCCGGCGCCTCCGCGTGGGCCGAGCGGCTGCGCGGCGAGTTCGACGACGCCTTCCCCGACGAGGTGCCGCCCGCCGAGCGTGACGGGGCCGCGGCCGCCTGATGCACCTGTACATCGACGTCTCCTGGCTGCTCGACGTCCAGGAGGCCGCCCTCGGCCGCGAGGACATGTCGGTCTCCGACTACTCCGCGCTCGTGGCCGCCGTATCCCGGCACAAGACCAAGCTGCCGACCCTCGCCGCGGCCGACCCGGACGCCGCCTGGCGGGCCGCCGCGCTCATGCACACCATCGTGCGGCTGGAGCCGCTGCCGCACCGCAACAGCCTCTACGCCGCGTTCGTCGCCGCCCAGTACATGGGGCAGTCCGGCGAAGGCATCGACCCGCCCTACGGCGCCCTCTCCGACCTCGTCCGCAAGATCCGGGACACGCGGGTCGGGGTCCTCGCCGTCGCCGATCAGTTGCGGACCTGGAAGGTCTGACCTGCGGCGACCTGGTACGGCTCCGTGACCGCGGGGCCGTAGCCCTGCGTAGGCTGTCTCCGTGTCCACCGCCCGTCTGCGTCGCGTCGCCGTCCTCGTCCTCGAAGGCGCCAAGCCGCTCGATGTCGGAATCCCCGCGCAGGTGTTCACGACGCGGGCGAGCATGCCGTACGAGGTGCGGCTGTGCGGTGCGGCGCCCGGGCTGGTGACCGGGGGCGACGGGCTGTCGTACCACGTGGCCGATGGTCTCGACGCGTTGGCCTGGGCCGACATCGTCTTTCTTCCCGGGTATCGGTTCCCGGACCGGGAGGATCCGCCGCAGGGTGTCCTCGACGCGCTGATCACCGCGCACGACCGGGGCGCGCGGCTCGCCGCGATCTCGACCGGTGCCTTCGCGCTCGCCGCCACCGGGCTGCTCGACGGCAAGCGCGCCACGACGCACTGGCACTACACGCGGGCGCTCGCGGCGAAGTACCCGCTCGTCAACGTTGACGAGAACGTCCTGTTCGTCGACGAGGGCAGCGTGCTGACCTCGGCGGGCGCCGCGTCCGGTATCGACCTGTGCCTGCACATCCTGCGCGGCGACCTCGGCGTGGCCGCGTCCAACCACGCCGCCCGGCGCCTGGTCGCGGCCCCCTACCGCAGCGGCGGTCAGGCGCAGTACGTGCCGCGCAGCGTGCCCGAGCCGCTCGGTGAACGGTTCGCCGCGACCCGAGAGTGGGCGCTGCACCGGCTCGGCGAACCCCTCACCCTGGAGACGCTGGCCCGGCAGGCCGCCGTGTCGCCGCGCACGTTCTCGCGGCGCTTCGTCGACGAGACCGGCTACACGCCGATGCAGTGGGTCATGCGTACCCGTATCGACATGGCCCGCGAACTGCTCGAACGCTCCGAGCGCAGCGTCGAGCAGATCGCCGCCGACGTCGGTCTCGGCACCGGCGCGAACCTCCGGCTGCACTTCCACCGACTCCTCGGTACGACGCCGAGCGAGTACCGGCGCACCTTCGCACAGGGGGAGTAGCCCCGCCCTGTCCCGCGGTGTGGCGAGTGTGGCGAGTGTGGCGAGATACTTTCGAACCATGGCGATCGCGCCACTGTCCGCGCCGGAAGCCACGAGCGAGCCTGGAGGCATACCGAAGGGACATCACTCATGACTCGCATTGCCATCAACGGATTCGGCCGCATCGGACGCAACGTGCTGCGCGCCCTGCTCGAACGCGACAGCGAGCTGGAGGTCGTCGCCGTCAACGACCTTACGGAGCCCGCCACTTTGGCGCGGCTGCTCGCCTTCGACACGACGTCCGGCCGGCTCGGTCGTCCCGTGACCGTCGACGGGGACACTCTTGTCGTCGACGGCCGTCGCATCAAGGTCCTCGCCGAGCGCGAACCGGCCGACCTGCCCTGGGCCGAGCTGGAGGTCGACCTCGTCCTTGAGGCCACGGGCCGTTTCACCTCCGCCAAGGCCGCCCGCGCCCACCTCGACGCCGGCGCCCGGAAGGTCCTCGTCAGCGCGCCCTCGGACGGCGCCGACGTCACCCTCGCGTTCGGGGTCAACACCGACGCCTACGACCCGGCCACGCACACGATCGTCTCCAACGCCTCCTGCACGACCAACGCGCTGGCACCCCTCGCCGCGGTGCTCGACGAACTCGCCGGTATCGAGCACGGCTTCATGACCACCGTGCACGCCTACACGCAGGAGCAGAACCTCCAGGACGGCCCGCACCGCGACGCCCGCCGTGCCCGTGCCGCCGCGGTCAATATCGTGCCCACCACGACGGGCGCCGCCAAGGCGATCGGCCACGTACTGCCCAACCTGGAGGGCAAGTTGTCGGGCGACTCGATCCGCGTGCCCGTGCCGGTGGGCTCGATCGTCGAACTCAACACCACCGTCTCCCGGGACGTGACCCGCGAGGACGTGCTGGCCGCGTACCGCACGGCGGCCGAGGGCCCCCTCGCAGGCGTCCTGGAGTACTCCGACGACGCGCTCGTCTCCGCCGACATCGTCGGCAACCCGGCCTCGTCGATCTTCGACTCCGCCCTCACCCGCGTCGACGGCCGGCATGTGAAGGTCGTCGCCTGGTACGACAACGAGTGGGGCTTCTCCAACCGTGTGATCGACACGCTCGAACTGCTCGCCGCCGGCTGATCGATTGCGGGGCGCCCGCCGCTCCGTCCATGTGCCGGCCCGGGTCGGCGCCGGCCACGCCCACGGCGGTGGCTACGACAGGTCGCGCTGGTACCAGGTGCCCTGTTTGCCGCCGAGGGCGGACGGGTCGGCGGGGCCGACCGGGGTGAAGCCGGCCTTGGCCAGCACCTTTTGGGACGCGATGTTCTCGTGGGAGGTGGCTGCTCTGAGCGTGCGCACGCCGTGTCGTGAGGCGGCGAGTCGGCAGAGTTCCTCGACCGTCGCGGTTGCCACGCCCTGGCCGGAGACACGCTGTGCGACCCGGTAGCCGAGTACCGCCGTGTGTTCCTCGGTGATGTCGAAGAGGTTGAACCTGCCGAGGATCGAGCCGTCCTCGGCCACGAGGACGTAGAAGGCGCACTCGCCTGTCTCCTGTTCGGCGAGCAAGTCGTCGTGGCGGGCGGCGAATTCGGCGAAGTAGTCGTCACCGCGGTCGGAGATCGAGGCGGCGAAGTAGGCGCGATTGGCCAACTCGAAGGCCAGGACCGCCGAGGCGTGGTCGGCCTGGAGTGGCTTCAGTTCGGGCATGTTCCTGGCCTGTTCGGGGAGTTGGTCACTTTCTGACGAGGAAGCAGACTCCTTCGGCGTCCCGTGTCTCCGGCACGCCCAGGTAGACGAGGTCCTGGACGAAGCGTTTCCGGGAGACGGGCATGTCGCCGGCCGAGTAGAGATAGCTCGCGTACATGCGCTCGGTGGGTTCCTGGCCCGACCAGGTCAGCTCCTCGGTCAACCAGCGCACCACGCCGGGATCTACCGAGCGGACCTCGCCGGAATCGAAGGTGTGATGACACTGCGGGCATTCGACTTCGCTTGGCATGCGGGCCATTGAAGCCCGCCCGCCCCTTGAGCCACATCGGCCTGAGGTCGTAAGGGATGCCCGGAGTGGTTCTACGGGGATGTCCCCCAGTTCGCCAACGGCCCACCAGATGACGTCAGTTCAGACGCCGGAGCGGCAGGATCACCGCGGAGGGGTGCGCCGGGGTGTGGAGGACTTCCTGGTCGGCGGCGCGGAGCGTGGTCGCGGTCGCCCGGGGTTCGCCGGTGCCGAGGTTGCGGTTGTAGCGGGGGAAGGCGCCGCTGGAGACCTGGACGCGGATGCGGTGACCGCGCTTGAACTGGTATGCCGTGGGCCACAGTTGGACGCTCGCGCACGTTGCTTCGTCGGCGCCGGTGAGGCTGACGAGGCCGTCGCACACGTTGGTCGAGCGACCCGTCCCGTCGACATCGCAGAGGCGCACGAACACGTCGGCGTACGGCAGGCTGGAGCGGAAGAAGATCTCGGCGCTCACCTCGCCGACGACCTCGACGTCCGTGTCCAGCGCGGGAGTTGTGTAGGTGAGGACGTCCGGGCGGGCCTCCAGAGCGGTGTTGTCGACGCGGCCCGACTTGACGCCGACGGCCATGCGGACGCCGCCGACGGCCGGGGTGGGGTCGGCCGGGTCGTAGCGGTAGGTGTCCGGGGCGGACTCGGGCGGCGGGTCGGCGGCCAGGGCGCCGGCGGGGTGGAGGTGGAGGCGCTGCGGGGCGTATCCCGGCGGGGGCCAGGACGGGAAGCCGCGCCAGGTCTCCTCGCCCATCACGAACAGCCGCAGCGGGGCGCGGTCGGACGGCTTCTCGCCGCGGGCGTGGGCCAGACCGAAGTCGAGGGCCTCGGCGGTCGCCGTCTCCCCGACGCCCATGGAGATGTGCGCCCACGGTCCGACGGTGACCCGGGCCTCCCGTCCCGCCCCCTGTAGCGCCTGGTAGTCGCGGAGTTGGCCGGGCAGAAAGATGTCGAACCAGCCGCCGACCGTGCTGACCGGCACGGTGAGATCGGCGACCCGCGAGCTGTGGTCGAGCACGGACCAGAACGGCGAGTCGGCGTCGTGGTCGAGGGTGTGCTGGAAGTAGTCGGAGCGGCGGCCGATGGCGGCGGTGTCGGCCTCGTTCAGCGGCAGCGTGTACCAGGCGCGCCGTTCCTTCCGGATGCGTAGCGCCTGGCGGAGCAGCGCGCCCCGGCGTTCCTGGCCCGCGACCTGGAGGCCCCAGCCGAAGGTCGCCTCCAGCGAGAACGACTCCTTGCGGAGGAACTCCAGCGTGAAGGCGGACTCGGAGACCGAGGGAATCAACGCCTTGACCTGCGGCGGCAGTTGACCGGACACCGCCCACTGGGCGAACCCCGGATAGCTGCCGCCGTACAGCACGACCGCCTCGCCGCACCAGGGCTGCTCGACGAGCCAGTCCAGGGTGTCCAGACCGTCCTCGCGTTCGCGGCGCAGGGGGTCGAAGTCGCCGCCGGAGCCGAAGGTGCCGCGGGTGCTCTGGATCAGCACCTGGAATCCTCGCTCGGCCAGGGGCCTGGCCAACTGCGCGGCGATCAGGCCCGTCCTGCCGTACGGGATGCGGATGAGTGCGGTCGGCAGGCCGGCGGAACCTGAACTCGGGGTCCAGCGGTCGGCCAGCAGGACGGCTCCGTCGCGCATCGGCACCCGTAGATCGCGCTCGACGGTGAGATCTCTGGTCGCGGGCGGGGGCAGGCGCAGGAGGTGCTGGGTGAGGTGGCTGCTGAGCTTCATCGGGCGTCGCCTCCGGCTGACGGGCGGTGGCTGAGGGTGGACGCGAGGCGGAGCAGGCGGTTCGTCAGTTCCTCGGGGTCGAGGGGGTCGGTGCCGTCGATCACCCAGTTGTTGACGAGCGTGGCGGCTCCGCCCGCGATGAACGCCGAGAGGTCGTCCGCCGTCTGCCGGTCCAGGTCGCCGAACAGCTTGCGGACAGCCGGTCTGTTGAGGGAGCCGAAGAGTGTGTTGAGGGTGCCGGTCATGGCGAAGGCGCACGATCCGGTCAGCATCGGGCGGTAGAAGGAGCGGTGCTCCGCGCAGTGTTGTGCCAGCGCCGCCACCCCCTCGGCGGTGTCGCCACCGTCTCCGGCCCGGGGGAGCAGCTCCCGTCTCACCAGGTCGATCGCGGCTTCCGTCAGGAGGGTGTCGCGGTCCCCGAACTGCAGATAGACGAGGCGACGGCTCACGTCCGCCGCCTCGGCGAGATCGGTGACCGGGATGTCCGAGGTACCGCGCTCGGACACGAG
This sequence comes from Streptomyces prunicolor, assembly GCF_045162825.1. NCBI lineage: Bacteria > Bacillati > Actinomycetota > Actinomycetes > Kitasatosporales > Streptomycetaceae > Streptomyces > Streptomyces prunicolor. The sequence goes on from NZ_CP108676.1 coordinate 10,732,340, forward strand.
CCGCACAGCGGCCGCCATCAGGGCCGCGCGGGAACGCCGGACCCTTCTGTCCTGGGTGCCGGGTTCCTGGATCGGTTCGAGCTGCATGCGGTCAAGTTATACAGATGAGAATAAATGCACAAGTGTGCAGTTTTGAAGCAGTGATCCGGCGCAACACCCAGGAGGTCAAAGGAGGCGGTGACTACGCGCTGTACGACGAGTTGTTCGCCGACGACTTCGTCGACCACACCCCGCAGCCCGGCCGAGGGCAACCTCGTGACCACCTACAAGACCTACCACGGCACGCACGAGGGCGAGTTCTTCGGAATCGCCCCCACCGGCAGGGCGATCCAGTTCGAGACCGGCGACGCGATGCGGGTGGTCGACGGGAGGATCGCCGAGCACTGGGGCGTGGCCAACCTCTTCTCCCTGATGGAGCAGTTGGGAGCCACGCCCGGCGGCCGATGAGTCCGGGGACCTCTGTCAGCCCGGACCCAACCCCGCGTCCCGTGCCAACAGCGCCGCCTGCACCCGGTTCTCGCACCGCAGCTTCGTCAGGATCCGGCTGACGTACGTCTTCACCGTCGCCTCGCTCACATGGATCCGCTCGCCCGCGTCGGCGTTCGACAGGCCTTCGCCGAGCAGCGCGAGCACCTCCAGTTCCCGGGTGCTGAGCGACTCCAGACGCCGACGCGCCTCCTCACCGCGCGCCGCCGACTGTCCCGAGGCGAGCTGGTCGACCACGTGGCGGGTGGCAGCCGGTGACAGATACGCGTCCCCGGCCGCCGCCGCCCGTACCGCCTGGATCAGTTCGGCCGGCGCCGAGTCCTTCAGCAGGAAACCGGCGCCACCCTGACTCAGCGCCCGCAGCACGTTCTCCCGCTCGCCGAACGTCGTCAGGATCAATGGACGTACGGCCGGTGCCGCGCGCCGCAGTTCGGCCAGCGCGGACAGGCCGTCCAGCACGGGCATCTGTATGTCGAGCAGGGCCACGTCGACGGCATGGGCGCGGACCAGGTCGACCGCCTCACGGCCGTTGGCCGCCTCCGCCACCACGTCGATGTCGTCGGCGGAGGTGAGGATCATCCTGATGCCCGCCCGGATGAGCGGTTCGTCATCCGCGACGAGGACTCTGATCACAACGCTCCTGCACGACATGCGACGGGGACGACGACGGACGGCCCAGGACTACGAGGGACGGTGCTCACGACGACGACGGACTGGGCTCATGACTACCACGGACGGCCCACGTCCAGGACGTGGTCATGACTATGACGAGGACATGAAGGACCGCTTCTCGATCAGTTTGCCGCCCTTGAAGCAGAAGCGGAAGGCGGGTATGTCGTCTCCCTTCTCCGGCCAGTCCCCGGTCGAGAGGTAGGACGCGCAGGTCGCCCCGCGCGGTGCGGCGGGCGCGTTGTCGTCCAGGGCCGGGGCCAGGAACGACTTCCCGTGCGGCAGTTTGGCCCGGACGGCCGTCTCGGAGTCCCCGACCTTCACCGACTTGTAGACCGACGGGTCGAGCATGACCCGGTCGGACTCCTTCTCCACCAGGTTGACGATCAACACGACGGCGAGCACTCCGAGAACCAGGAAGGCCACCAGTGCGGCGCCGCATCCGATCACGAGGCCCTTCTTCTTGCGTCCCATGGCGATGTCGAACTCCTTCTGCCTGTCCGGCGCACCGGACCAGTCGATGTCCGCACCACCGTCGCCGGGTATGGCCTCCTCGCTCTGCCCCCGGAAGTCGTTCGCCGCATCGACGAAGGTCGCTCCGTCCGGCCCCGGTTCCGCCGGCCACCCGCCGCTCTCCGACGCGCGCGGCGACCGGGGACCGTACGGCAGCACGCCCGCGATGCGGAATCCGCCGTCCGCCGCGGGCCCCGCGTGCACCATCCCGCCGACCAGCCGGGCCCGCTCCTGGAGCCCCGTCAGCCCCTGCCCACCGCTCACCACGGGCCGTCGTACGGCTGAAGTCAGTGCGGGTACCGGCCCGTTGGCGACCTCGACGACCAACGAGTCCGGCTCGTAGCGCAGTTCGACGGTGATCGAGGCATCCTGCGCGTGCTTCAGGGCGTTGGTCAGCGCCTCCTGCACGATCCGGAACGCCGCGTGGTCGGCGGCGGGAGCCAGCGGACGTGGCTGGCCCGTACGCCGTAGCGCTACGAGCGTCCCCGCGCCCCGTGACGCCTCTACCAGGCCTTCGATCCCTGCCACTCCCCGGGACTGGGGCTCCAACTCGCCCTCACGCGCCCGGACTTGATCGGGTGTGCCGTCGCTCAGGATGCCGACAGCCTCCCGCAGTTCGTGCATCGCGGACACGGAGGCGTCCCGCAGCACGCCCACCACCTCGCGCTGTCCGTCCGTCAGGGCGCGGTCCACCTCCAACGCGCCGGTGTGGACGGCGATCAGCGCCAGTTGGTGGCCGAGGCTGTCGTGCATGTCCTGCGCGATGCGCTGCCGCTCCCGCAGCCGTGCGTGGGACGCGATCATCTCGCGCTCGCGCAGGAGTTGGGCGTTGTGCTCGTGCAACGCGTGCAGCAGAGTGCGGCGTTGGGCGCGGTTGCGACTGGCCAGGCCGGGCACGACCGTCGTGGCGACGAACGCGAGCGTGGTGAACACCAAGGTCTGCACGGTCGACAGCGGCTGCGTCGGGTCGTTGACCGACAGCCCCACGAAGAGGACGTACGTGGTGGCGAACAGCGCGAGTGCCCGGCGCGGCGCCTCGATCCGCGCCCCCGCCGACCAGCTCACCACGATCAGCATGACCCCGAAGCTGCTGAGCACACCGCCGACCGCGCCGGTGGCGACCAGGACGCCCGCCGGGAAGATCCGCCGTAGCGGAGACAACAGCGCCGCCGCCACCGCCGCGGCGGTCATCCGCAGCGCGCCTTCGCCCGTCTGGCCCACCGCCATGCCCAGGGCCAGGACGACGGCCAGTACCGTCTCGCCGGCGATCCGCCGCCGGGACCACATGCGTACCGTGCCCAGTCGGTGCCGGACATCGAGGGCCATCGTCTTGAGATTCACGCGCCAACGGTATGCAGCAATGTCCGCGCGCACAGCATCCGTTCGTCGCATCCACGCGCGACGAAAGTCGTACGGTCCGGGCGACGTCCACCTGCGGGATCGACAGTGCCCCGGTCCGTGGTGGTGGACCGGGGCACTGTCGTGAGCGTCAGCTGGTCGCCTTGGCGGCGTCCTCGATGAGACGGGCGACGGCCTTGGGGTGGCTGATCATCACGACGTGGGACGAGCGCGGCACCTCGACGATCTTGCGTGCGTTCGCGCGGCTGTACATCCAGCGCTCGCAGGCCGGCGGGATCGCCTTGTCCTGGCCCGCGACCAGGCCCCACACCGGGATCGTCTTCCAGGCCGCGGCCGTGGTCGGGAAGATGAAGGAGTCGGCGTCGAACGGCCGCTGCGTGGCCTGCAGGACCTTGAAGTCGGCGGTGGAGAGGTCGGCGGCGAAGGCGGCCTGGCCGTCCTTGCTGAGGTACAGGTCGGTGCCGGTCGTGCCGTCGGCCTTCGTGTACGGCACCGGCACGCTCACCGGCTCGACCTCGCTGCCGGGGAACTTGGTGATGAGCTCACCCTGCGTCTCGCCCACGTCGGGCACGAACGCCGCGATGTAGACCAGCGCCTTGACGTTGGCCTTTCCGGCGGCGGCGTTCGTGATGACCGTTCCGCCCATGGAGTGCGCGACCAGGACGACCGGTCCGCTGATCGAGTCCAGCAGGCTCGCGATGTACGGGGCGTCGGTCGGGATGCCGCGCAGCGGGTTCGACCCGGCGATCGTGGTGTAGCCCTTGTCCTGCAACTCCGCGATGGTGGCGTTCCAGCAGGACGAATCGGCGTAGCCGCCGTGCACCAGCACGATCGTGGGCTTCACCTTCGTCTTCTCCGCACCGGTACCGGCCGGGGCCGTCGCCGCACCGGCCGTTCCTTCCGAACCGGCGATCAGCGCAGCCGATCCGGCCAGCGCCGCGCCGGCGGCCAGGACATGGCGGCGGGAAACTTCGGTACTCATGGGACTCCTCAGGCATGGGACGGGCGTGGTGGGAACGGGTCTGACGGAGAGTCCGCCGCCGAGCTGTTGGGCGAGGGGCGGTGGCCTTGTGGAGCTTCCGGTCCGTCGGCGCGGCATGTCATGGACCCTATGAGGAGCGCTTTTACGGCGGCATCCGCAATATGACCTAGATTCCGGGTCCGGTGGCCCGGCAACCGGCGGCGGCAGCACGCCGAGCGACACCGGAGGTCAGCGTGACTACCCGCGTTTCGTCCCCGAACCGCGAGGCAGTGAGCCCGCCGCCGCCCTGCCGAGGGGAGAACCGGCAGGGTCCATCCTTCTCCAGACCGGGAAGACCACCGGGCACAGCGTGGCGAGCAGATACGCACCGCCGACCATCAACAACGTGGAGGGCGGGCCGACCGCGTCCACGAGGAAGCCCGCGGCCAATCCGCCCAGCGGAGTGACGAGTTGGACCGAGGCTGTTGTCGCGCTCAGCACGCGGCTGCGCAGTTCCTCCGGCACCGTCTCATAGGTCACTGTGGCCATGATGGGGTTGAGCACACCGCAGGCGAGACCCTCGATCGCCATGATCACGGCCAGTGGCGTGAAGGTGTCGGTGAACGCGGCCACCACGAAGCGCGGCAGACCCACGATGAGAAACGCGATCGTGAACACCGGCCACCGCCGAAAACGACTGCCCACCACGCCGTAGACGAGGGCCCCCGTGAGCGCGCAGACCCCGAACGCCGCGTTCAGCAGACCGAGTTCGACCGAACCGCCGAGCTCCTCACGGGCGTGGACGGGGAGGAGTACGGCACTCCATCCCTGGTCGAGGCCCCTGGTGACCAGCGTCATCAGACATACGCCCAGCAGCAACGGCGTGGCCGCCACGAAACGGTAGCCTTCCGCGAGTTCACGACCGTAGGCATGCAACGACACCGGCTCCGCCCGCTGTTGGGCCTGCGCCTCGGGCAGGCCGCGCACTCCGAACGCGAACAGCGGCGCGGCCACGGCGAAGGTCGCGGCGTCCACCAACAGGACGTTCGCGGCACCGAGTTCGGCGATCAGCACACCTCCGAGAGCCGACCCGGTCAGCGCCGCACAGCGTGCCGCGCCGTCGTACAGCCCGGCCGCCCGGGTCAGCGGCATTCCGGCACGTTCGGCGAGCGTGGGCAACAGCACGCCGCGGGCGGTTTCCCCCGGCGTACGGCACAGCCCTGTCACCGCCATCAGCACGCACAGCATCCAGAAACGCAGGGCGTCGGCGAACTGCAGCAGCGGGATCGCCGCGACGGCTACTGCGCAGGCGAGATCCGAGGCGACAGTCACCCGGCGTCGCCCGATCCGGTCGATGACCGGACCACCGACGAGCGCGGCGAGCACCACGGGCAGCATCGTGCAGAACGCGACGATCCCGGCCTTGGCGGCACTGCCCGTGCTCTGCAGCACGAACCAGGGCACGCCCATGTAGGTGAGGCAACTCCCGGTGATCGAAACGAGGTTGGCGGCAAGAACCGTCGTCAGCGGACGGCGATCGGGCGTCGAGAAGTCTTCGGGCACTACGGTGGTCTCCCGTACGGGGAAGCGCCCACCGCGAACGAAAGCGGGTCAGCCGGTGGGCGAGGCGAAGTGTTCAGCGTCTGGCGCGCAGGGCGAGGCGCACCGCGATGCGGTGTTCACAAGCAGCGCCTCCAACACTTCGCCGGGATGACCACCCGGCACGTCCCCGCATTGTCACCTCGGGCACGGGGCCTCCGCAATGACGATCCTTCGCCTGCCGCCGGTACCTGTGCGTCTCCGGGACGGTGGATAGGCTCAAGCATGCGATCTCGAACAGGCTGTATGTGGTGGGGGACCACGGTCGAAGCGCCGGATCCCAGTGGCTTGGCGAGGTTCTACGCCGAGCTCCTCGACTGGCACATCGGACATGAAGAGCCGGGAACATCCGTCGTGGCCGCCTCCCCGCAGGGGCCGTTCCTCGTGTTCCAGCAGGCGGAGGGTTATCGGGCTCCGGTATGGCCACCGGCCGACGGCGACCAACGCCCGATGATGCACTTCGACTTCCAGGTCGGAGACCTGGACTCGGCGGTCACCGAGGCGGTCGCCCTGGGCGCCGTCGTGGCGGAGTTCCAGCCGCAGGAGAATGTACGCGTGCTCTTCGACCCTGCTGGGCACCCGTTCTGCTTGTGTCGCGACGACAATTAGTCAGACCCAACCCCACCCCCAGCCCGCCGATTACTTCTGTCCCAACGCTGTACGGGCATCCGGTGTTCGAGATAGCGTCACCACGCAGCTGCCGAGTGAAACGATTCAATCAATGTCGCTCAAGGGGACCGTATGGCGTCGAACAGCACACCGGACAAAGGCATTTCCCGTCGCGTAGCTCTGGCCGCAGCAAGCACCGTCGGACTCACCGCGGTGTCCCTCTCCACCGGACTCCCCTCGGCGGAAGCGCTCCCCGCCGAGGAAGCCTCCGCTTCCGTCACCGGCAACTCGCCGCGCCGGTCCGGCGGTTGGCACCGCTACGTCCAGGGGCCGTCCTCCCGCACCGTCCGCCCGGTGCGGATCACCACGTCGACCGGGGACGTGAAGAACCCGAACGGGCTGCTCAAGCCCGGTGGCGCCAGATCCGTCCTGCGGCGCCCGCAGCCCGCGGCGGCGCCCACCTGGCCCACCGGCACCACGGCCGAGGCCTCCTCCGCTCACGCGGGCAACAACGGCAACGACGGACAACCGCGCACCTACGACGCCGGAAACGCGGTCGACGGAAACCCGGACACCTTCTGGAACGACGACACGCTCGGGGTGTTCCCCGACGTCCTCACCATCACCGCACCGCAGGTCACGCCCCTGCGGGGCATCACGGTGATCTCCAACAGCGACGGCGTGCCGACCGACTACACCGTCGACGTGTGGACCGACGGCGACTGGCACACGGCCGCGACGGTCACGGGCAACGACGCGGTGCAGAAGGCCGTTCCGTTCGCGGAGCAGGTGAGCACCGACCGCGTGCGCATCACGGTGACCCACGCGCAGGACACCTCGCACGGCAACTTCACCCGGATCAACGAGGTCTGGCCCGCACCGGTCGAACCGATCCCGATACCGAGTGTCACCGTGGACTTCGGCAAGGTCGTGGTCGGATATCCGCAGATCAGGTTCACCTCCGCCTCCGCCAACTCCCCGGGCGTACGCGTCGCGTTCTCCGAGACCCGCCAATTCCTCACCGACCGCTCGGACTTCACCCGCGCCGACCAGGCGGGCGGCGCCGGAGGAGGCACGGACCAGTTCGCCGTCCCCGCGAAGGGCGCCAACTGGACGGACCACAAAGGCTTCCAGGCCGGTGACAAGGTGTTCGCGGACGGGCTCCACGGATTCCGCTACCTCAAGATCAGCCTCGACGCGCTCGCCTCGGACAGCCCCGCCGCACAGCCCTGGGGCACGGTCGAAATCGACTCCGTGGCACTGCAGTTCACCGCGTACGTCGGTACACCCAGCACCTACCGCGGCTGGTTCCTGTGCTCCGACGACGAGTTGAATCGTTACTGGTACGGCGCCGCGTACACCAATGAACTGGTCACCGACACGTTCCGCCAGGACGACGTCGACCCCCGCAACGCCTGGAGCGCCACGCTGGAGGGGAAGTTGGTCCTCCAGGACGGTGCCAAGCGCGACCGCGACCCGTACGTCGGCGACCTCGCCGTCTCCGCCCGCACCCTCTATCTCACCCACGACGACGCAGCCGCGGCGGCCCGCAACGTCCTGGCCGACCTCGCCGACCACCAGCGCGCCGACGGCTGGATCCCGCCCGCCTCCATCGGCAACTACACGCTGCCCCTCTTCGACTATCCGCTGTACTGGGTCACTTGCAGCTGGGACTACGTCCTCTACACCGGCGACCGCCAGTACGCGACGCGCTACTACCCGACCCTGCTGAAGGTCCTGGACACCTGGTACCCGAGCGTCACGGACGACGCCGGCCTGCTGAGCAAGGGCCTCAACGGCACCGGCGGATACGGCGACTACGCGTTCCTCAGCCGTACGGGCCGCGTCACCTACTACAACGCGCTCTACGTCCAAGCCCTCCAGAACGCCGCCCAGTTGGCCCGCCTGCTGGGGCAGCAGGCCGACGCCACGCGGTGGAGCACGCGGGCCGACAACGTTGCCCAGGCCGTCAACGCCCTGCTGTGGGACGCGAGTTCGGGCGCCTACCTGGACTCCTCCACGGGCGCGGTACGCCATGCCCAGGACGGCAACTCCCTGGCCGTCGTCACCGGTATCGCGAGTGCCGACCGTGCCACCTCCGCGCTCGCGCATCTCGACGCGACGACCAAACGGCCGTACGGCAACGCCTTCATGGACAATGACACGATCTTCGACCAGGCCTCCCAGCGGGTGTACGCCTTCACCTCCTACCCGGAGATCGAGGCCCGCTTCCTGACCGGTCAGGCCGAGTCCGCGCTCGACCAGATCCGCCGTATGTACGGCTGGATGGACAAGAACGACCCCGGCATCACCCACTGGGAAGGCATCGGGCCAGGCGGGTCGTTGTACGAGGACGCTTACACGAGCATGGCCCACGGCTGGTCCACCGGTGTGCTGCCCGCGCTGACCAACCATCTGCTCGGCGCCCGGCCGACCTCGCCCGGATACGCCACCTGGGAAGTACGCCCGCGGCCCGGCGGCGTCGACTGGGCGACGGGTCAACTCCCCACCCCGCACGGCCCCTTGGGTGTCGAGTGGGAGAACAGTGCGCGCGTCTTCCGGCTCACGGTTCATGTACCCAAGCACGCTCAGGGCTCGGTCACCTTCCCCGGTGACTCGCGCGGCCAACGCGTGAGCGTCGGCCGACGGATGCTCTGGGACGGGCGGCGGGCATCGAGCCGTGACGTGACGGTGTCCGACGGCACGGTCACGGTCGCGGGCCTCGGTGCGGGCGACCACAGCTTCGTGAGCGAGCTGCGCGGCAACTGACCCCATGGGGCGCCGCGTTGGCGCGCGGTGTCGCGATGAACCGCTCCGGGACGGACCAACGTGCGTCTGGCTCGGGGCGGTTCGCTGTGCACCGCCCGAACCAGCCGTTCGCTTTGGCTAATTGTGGCGGGTGTTTTGCCGGACCTTGCGTTGCCCCGGGCCGCCGAGCCCACCTAGCCTGACCTGCGGACCGAGGGAGGGCCGGGATGCTGCAGACCGTCCGGGAACAGGCCGCGGGACTCACCAAGGATCAGCGCAACGCCTTCGTCGCCGCCTACTTGGGCTGGGCGATGGACGCCTTCGACTACTTCCTCGTCGTACTCGTCTACAGCGAGATCGCCGACGACTTCCACGTCTCCCTCACCGACATGGCCTTCCTCACCACGGCCACCCTGGTGATGCGACCGGTCGGCGCCCTCCTCTTCGGCCTGTGGGCGGACCGCAAAGGCCGTCGCACCCCGCTCATGGTCGACGTCGCCTTCTACTCGGTCATCGGCTTCGCCTGCGCCTTCGCCCCGAACTACACCGTGCTGCTGGTCCTGCGCCTGCTGTACGGCATCGGCATGGGCGGCGAGTGGGGCCTGGGCGCGGCGCTCGCCATGGAGAAGATCCCGGCCGAGCGACGCGGCTTCTGGTCGGGTCTGCTGCAGAGCGGCTACTCGCTGGGCTATCTGCTCGCCGCGGTGGCGTTCTTCGTCATCGAACCCGCCTTCGGCTGGCGGGGGTTGTTCGCCTTCAGCCTGGTGCCCGCCCTGGTCTCGCTGTGGGTGCGCGCCCGGGTGGAGGAGAGCGAGGTGTGGGAGAAGAGCGTCAAACTCAACCGCACCCCCGCCTACCAGGTGTTCAAGAACCCCGCGGTGCTACGGCGCTTCGTGTACCTGGTCGCGCTGATGACCGCCTTCAACTGGATGTCGCACGGCACCCAGGACATCTACCCCACCTTCGTGAAGAAGGGCCTGGGTCTGTCACCGGACACCTCGATCGCCATCGCCGTGGTCTACAACATCGGCGCCATCATCGGCGGCATGGTGCTCGGCGCGTACTCCGAGCGGCTGGGACGTCGGCGCACGATCATGATCGCGGCGGCCGCGGGCCTGGTCGTGGTGCCCTTCTTCGTCCTGTCCAGCACGGTGGGCTGGCTGATGCTCTCCTCCTTCCTGATGCAACTGTGCGTACAGGGAGCCTGGGGCGTCATCCCCGCGCACCTGACCGAGATGAGCCCGGACACGATCCGGGGCTTCTACCCCGGCGTCACCTACCAGCTCGGCAACCTCATCGCCGCCCTCAACCTGCCGATCCAGGAGGCCATCGCCGAGCACCACGGCTATCCGGTGGCGATGGCATGGACCGTAACTCCCGCTCTGGTCCTGGTGATCGTTCTGAGCGCCGTCGGCAAGGAGGCCAAGGGCATCCGGTTCGGCGGCACAGGGACGCAGGCACCGAGCCCTGCGACGGCGGACCCGGTGTAGCTCCGGCGGCGCGGGCAGGGGGCAGCCGGCCGTGCGTCACAGGACCGGCGACCGTGGTTCCGTGGCGACAACCGGCTCCGGTCGGCGCACGCGGGGCCGACCGCGTCGTAGCAGAGGCCGTTCGACGAGGGCGTACGAGGCGAGGGCGGCGGCGAGCGTGGCCGCGAGGCCGGTCTGGAGCAGGGTGTCACCCTGCACACCGAGGTCGTGCAGCAGCCGGATGACGGGGTAGTGCCACAGGTACATCCCGTAGCTGAGGTTGCGTCCGATCCAGACCGGAACTGACAGCGACAGCAGACGAGTTGGCCACGAGCGGGGGCACAGGTCCAGCGCGGCCACCACGCAGGCCGTCAGCAGGGCGGCGACGAGGAATCCGACCGTGTACCAGGCGGGGTTCCACCCGCTGACCTCGGTGATCGGGATCTGCCAGGCGATCAGCCCCAGCAGCGTGAGCGCGGGCAGGCAGAGGCGGCCGGCCCATCGGCGCAGCGACTCCAGGCGGGGGTCGTCGGCGCGCAGTCGGGCCAGGACGAGGGCGAGCAGGGCGCCGATGAGGAGCTGGTCGGCGCGGGTGTCGGGGCCGTTGTAGATGCGGTGCGCGGCCGAGGGATCCCAGAGCACCGTCCGCCAGAGCACCGGCAGCACACACAGCACCGCGACCCAGCCCAGCACCACCCGCGCCCTCGCGTGCCGCAGCAGGACGAGCAGCAGGAGCGGCCAGGCGAGATAGAACTGCTCCTCCACACCCAGGGACCAGGTGTGGCTCAGCGGCGCGGTGAGATCCGAGTACGTCCCGGCGTCCCCGGCCCGTACGAGATTGACGACGGACCCCGCGGCCAGCGCGGCGGCCACCCACGCCCCGCGGAACAGCGGCAGTTCGAACGCCACGGAGAGGAGCGCGGTGACCGCGCACATCACCAGCAGGGCCGGCATCAGGCGCACCCACCGCCGCCGGTAGAACGACCACAGCCCGATGCCACCGGTACGGGCGTACTCACCGACCAGCAGCCGGGTGATGACGAAACCGCTGATCGTGAAGAACACGTCCACGCCCACCGAACCGCCGGGCACCAGGTCCGGCTCCACGTGGTAGACGATCACCAGCACCACCGCGACCGTCCGCAGTCCGTCCAGCCCCGCGACCCGCCCACCCCCACGCAGCACTGACGAAAAGCCCCGCCCGCCACCTCTGCCCCGGTCCGCGGACGCGGGCACGAGCGGCGGCGCCGCCCGCACATCAGGGTGCTGCTCCGTGGCCTCGTCTGCCGTGCTCCGCTGGAGGGTGCTCATAACGGCCGCGTCTGCCCACGCCTGCCGGGATCACACAAATTCTCATGTTGCCCTCAGACAGAGGTCGCGTTCCGGTCGCCGACCGCGGGGGCGTGGTGAGTGATCAATTCGCTGGGCCTTCGCGAGCGGCGTCCATAGGGTTCCCCCATGACGGATGAGAGTGAGCGGGCCGTACAGGCGGCCGTCGACGGGGAGATGCGGCTTCTCGATCCCGAGGTGCGCGCGTCGCCGGACCATGTCCTGGAGCTGCTGGACCCGGAGTTCACCGAGATCGGTGCCTCCGGCCGCCGGTGGGACGTGGAGTCGGTCCTCGCGGTGACGAGCGGTGGCTCGGTGTCCGCGGAGTCTCCGGTCGAGGTCAGCCAGATGTCCGGAGTCGTTCTCGCACCGGGTGTCGTCCACCTGACGTACTTCGCAGACAACCAGGGCCGACGGGCGTGGCGTAGCTCTCTGTGGCGCCTGACGGAGACGGGTTGGCGGATGTACTTCCACCAGGGCACGTTGACCGCTTGAGCGGAGGCGACCGCCGCTCCACCTCGTCCGTCCGAAACCGCACCCCGGAAGGAACCACTCGTCATGCCCGTGCCCGCAGATCCCGCGGTCCTGCATCCGATGCCCGAGCAGCCGCGCGTGGTGCTGCTCAGACCGCTGGTGAAGTCCCCGCTGATCGAGGTCGGGGAGTACTCCTACTACGACGATCCGGACGACGCGACCGCGTTCGAGACACGGAACGTGCTCTACCACTACGGGCCGGAGAAGCTGATCATCGGCAGGTTCTGCGCGCTGGGCACGGGGGTGCGGTTCATCATGAACGGCGCCAACCACCGCATGGACGGCCCCTCGACCTTCCCCTTCCCCACCATGGGCGGCTCCTGGTCGGACCACTTCGACCTGCTCACCGGCCTGCCCAACCGAGGGGACACGGTCGTCGGCAACGACGTCTGGTTCGGCTACGGCACGACCGTGCTGCCCGGTGTGCGGATCGGACACGGCGCGATCATCGGCGCCGGTGCCGTGGTCACCGCGGACGTACCCGACTACGGCATCGTCGGTGGCAACCCGGCCCGCCTGATCCGGCTCCGGTACAGCGAGGAGGAGATCGCCCGCCTGCTGGCGGTGGCCTGGTGGGACTGGCCTGCGCAGCACATTTCCGAGCACGTACGGACGGTCATGTCGGGCAGCATCGCCGAGCTGGAATCCGCCGCCCCGGAGATCTCCTGAGCGAGGCGCAGGGGCCGTGCCGGCTTCCTCCCTCAGCCGCCCGCCGGGGTGTGGACCTGACCGCTGAGCAGGCTCCCCGCGCCCGGAACGACCGTCGGCAGGCCCAGTTCGGTGAGGATGCGGTACGCCGTGGCGGTCGCCGCCGACAGCACCGGCAGCCCGGACGCCTCCTCCACCGGTTGGATCGACGGCAGCGACGGCATCTGGACACAGGCGGACAGGACGAGCGCGTCGGCCCGGGACAGGTCCAGACGCCGCCAGTGCTCGCGCAGGTCGACGGGGTCGAGATGCGCGACGGCGAGATTGTCCGCCACCTCCAGGCTCAGCGCGTCGACCACCTCGACGCCCGCGTCCTCGATGTAGTCCGCCACCAGTCGCGTGAGGGGCTTCATGTACGGCGTGACGATCGCGACCCGCCGGGCGCCCAGGGCCCTGATGCCGTCGAGCAGAGCACCCGCGCTGGACGCCACCGGGGCCTTGGACCCCTCGGCACGCAGCACACCGGTGATCTCGTCCTCGGCGGTGCAGTGGTACCCCGGCCCCTGCGCCATGATCGCCACGAGGCACGCGGTGACGACCACGTCGGGCCGGGCGTCGGCGAGTTCCAGTGCCGCGCGCCCGGTCTGCGCGTTCATGGCGCGCAGCTGCTCGGGCGTCACGTGCCGCATCCGCATCCGGCTGCTGTGGAAGACGAACCGGTCCTCGGGAATCAGGGCCTCGCGCTGCCGCATCATGCGCGGCAGCTCCGTCTCCATGGTCAGGTTCGAGCTGGGCACGATCATGCCGATGCGGTGATCGGTCACGGGATCCTCCGGGTGTCCGGCGCGGGCGAGATACCCGCGCTCGTGGGCGGCCGGGGATCCGCCGACCGCCACCGGCGCGGTCAGGAGTCCTCGGCCAGTCCCTCCCAGTGATCGGCGAGGGACGTGAACAGCTGCATGATGTCCTCGCGTTGCTCCGCTCCGAACGGCGCGAGGAGCCGTTCGTCGAGCCGACGGGCGCGGAGGTTCGCGTCGCGCAGGGTCCGCTCGCCCTCCTCCGTCAGGTGGAGCAGCTTGCGCCGGCCGTCGTCCGCCGCCGTCCTGCGCACGATCAGACCCCGGTTCTCCAGCCGCCGGGCGACGTCCGCCATCGTCGACGTGTCCAGGGAGACCGCGGACGCCATCGAACGCTGGTCGCTCCCCGGCGCCGCCTCCACCGCCTGGAGCACCGCGAACTGCGGACCCGTGAGCGTCGGGTCGACGGCACGGATCCAGACCGCGAGATACGCCTGGTACAGACGGCGGACCTGGTAGCCGGGCGCGGCGGTGAGCGCCGGGGGAGACCCGGGCGGTGTGGACGTCGGGGTTGCGGTTTCGTCACCCATGGAGCCCACTCAATCACGGCACTTGATCGAACCGTCAGCCGGACCGGCGATCTCCGACCACCCGCGCGGCGGCGTCACACCAGCATCGGGCGCAGTACCTGGCGCAGGGCGGCGAGCGCGGCGGACGGGTTGTCCCAGAACAGCATGTGCCCGGCGTCCGGGATCTCGGCGAACACGGCCGACGGCGACAGCCGGGCCGCCTCCGCCGCGCCCTCCGCCGTGACGACGGGGCTGTCTGCGCCGTGGAGAAGTGCCGTGGGGCCGGGAACCGAGGGCCACCAGTCGAAGAAGTCCTCGCTCTCGAAGCCGCGGTGCGTGGCCGTGACGGCCTCCGTGTCGCAACTCGCCAGCCAGCGCGCCCGCAACTCCTGCTCACGGCGCGGCCAGCGCGGCCAGGACCGGGCCACCTCGTCCGCGTCGGTGCCGCGCCGCGCCTGCGCCAGTTGGTCGAGGAAGGCGTCCAGGGGTGTGGGGTAGGGCCCGCGTCCGGGGCCGCTCATCGGCGGATCGCCCAGGACGGTGCCCCGCAGTGCCACCTTGGCCCGGACGGCGGTCACGGCCGCGATCCGCGCGCCCATCGAGTGCCCGAAGAGGACCGGCCGGTGCAGACCGAGGCCCGCGACGACCGCCTCGGTGTCCTCGGCGTACTCCTCCAGACCGTACGATCCGCCGCCGTCGGACAGCCCACGCCCGCGGACGTCGACCACCAACGGCCTTACCGCAGGCGTCAGTTCACGGACCACGAAGTCCATCGCGACGGCCGGGCTGGTGATGCCGGGCAGCACGACCAGCGGAACGCCGTCACCGCCGTAGTCCAGGACGTGCAGGCGGGTGCCGCCCGAGCGGACCCAGCGGCTGGTGGCGGGGATGTCGGCGAGATCGGCGAGCGCGGACTGCGCGAGGAGGCGGGTGGGTGGGGGCATCGGTTCTCCAATGGTGCAGAACGGCAGTTGGGGTTACGGGGCTGTCCTCGGCAGTCCGTCGAGGTACCCGACGGCGTCCTTCACGTCGATCACGTCGCCGTACTTGGCCTGGATGTCGAAGAGGCTCGCCTCGTGCGGGCCCGACGCGCGGTCACCGACGCACTCCCTCGGCACCAGCACCGAGAAACCGGACTGCACGGCGTCCACGGCGGTGGCCCGTACGCAACCGCTCGTCGTCGCGCCGCACACCAGCACTGTGTCGCGGCCGAGCCCGGTCAACAGGGCGGCCAGGGACGTACCGAAGAACGCGGACGCGCCCTTCTTCACGATCAGATGGTCCTGCGGTGTCCGAGGCAATCGAGGGTCGAGCGCGACCTCCTCGCTGCCCTCGACCAGGCTCCGCATGCCCTGCGCCTTCTGCAGCCAGGTGACGGCGTCGCCCGCCGCCTCGGCCGGTGTGTAGGCGATCGCCGTGAACACCACCGGTACGCCGGCCGGACGCGCGGCGGCGATCAACTCGCCCGTGGCGTCGACGACTTCGGTGAGATCGGCGCCCGACGGGAAGCCTGCTTCGGTGAAGCCGCGCGTCAGGTCGACCACGACGATCGCGGGGCGGCTGCCGCGGTGCACGGGCGCCCCGAACCCGGCACGCTGGTAGGTCTGTTCCGTCTCCTGGCCGTACTGGGCGCCGCTCATGACGTCCTCCTGAGGGTGCGCAACTCCCGTGCCTGGGCGCCGAGTCGACCGAGCAGCCAGCCCTCCAGGACACCGAAGGCGAACGCCCCTGCCACCAGGCCGTACTTGGCGGCTCGCGGGCCGAGCAGCAGCGCCAGGCCGTCGAGGTCCGAGTCCGGCGCGAGGGCCGGCCGGGCCATGGCGGGAGCGGACGTGGTCGTGGTCGTAGTCGTGGACGAAGTGCTGGGCAGGGCAGGACCGTTGACCCGGTCCTGGTCGAGCAGGCTCCCCAGGTTCCGCGCGAACTGCTGGATGATCCGGTCCGACACCGTGACGATCGCGCCCTTGCCGAACTGGACGATCTTGCCCCGGATCACCAGGTCCGTGGAGAGCTGGAGCAGCGCTCCCTCGGGCGCCGCGAGGATGTCGAGAGTGACCTCGGCCTCCGCGTCCCCGCTGCCATGGGTGTCGGTACCGCGTGCGTGCACTCGCAGTCGCCGTTTCTCGGCGTCGATCTCCAGGAAGCGGACGGTGCCCGCGTAGGAGGCGCTGATGGGACCCACCCGGATCTTCACCCGGCCCCGCCAGCTGTCGCCGTCCTGCCCGTCGAGCGTGGCGCCCGGCATGCAGGAGGCCACCCGCTCGACGTCGTTCATCAAGGCGAAGACGTCCTCGGGGGAGGCCTTGACCGGCACGGTGTTGGTGAGCTGCATGCCTCAGTGCTCCTTGCTGTCGGGACCGCCGCACGGTGTGACGCAGGCTCCGCGCCGAGCCGTCGCGCAGGCGTCGATCGCCTCGACGATGGTCTGGTAGCCGGTGCACCGGCACAGGTTGGCGGCGACCACCTCGCGGATCTCCTCCTTGCTCGCCCCGGGTCGCTCGGCGAGGAACCCTTCGGCGAGCATCAGGAAGCCGGGCGTGCAGAACCCGCACTGCAGCGCGTGGTGATCCGTGAACGCCCGTTGCAGATCGTTCAGTTCACCGCCGCCGTCCTCTGACAACGACTCGACCGTGCGGATACGGGTCCCCTCCGCCTGTGCCGCGAACATCAGGCAGGCGCGGACGGGCCGCTCGTCGACCAGGACCGTGCAGGCGCCGCAGATTCCGTGCTCGCAGCCGACGTGCGTACCGGTCAGCCGCAGATCGTGCCGTAGTACATCGACGAGGGTGCGGCGGGACTCGGCGACCACGTCGTGCTGCTCGCCGTTGACGTCGAGGGTGATCAGCTGGAGTCGTGGATGCGTCACGACGGGGTCGGTGTTCATGCGGACAACTCCCGGTTCGGGGCGCCGTTCAGGGCGCGGTGCACGGTCTCGGGGGTGATCGGTGTGTCGTCGAGCTCGACACCGGTGGGGCGCAGGGCGTCGTTCACGGCATTGAGTACGGCGGCGGGCGCCCCGATCGTGCCGCCCTCACCGGCACCCTTGGCACCGGTCTCGGTGAACGCGCAGGGCGTCTCCAGGTGATGGATCAGCACGTCGGGGATCTCGTGCGCGGTGGGCACCTTGTAGTCCATGAAGCCGGTCGCCGACGGCTCGCCCTGGGCGTCGTACGTCACCTGCTCGAAGAGCGCGCCCGCGATGCCCTGTGCGATGCCGCCCCGGCACTGCCCCTCCACGACCTGCGGGTTGATGGCGACCCCGCAGTCCTCGACGCACACGTACCGCAGGATCTCCACCTGCCCGGTGCCCGCGTGGAGTTCGACGACGCAGGCATGGGTGGCGTTGGAGAAGGTGCCGTCGTTGAAGACGTCGAACGTGGCGGTGACCGACAGGCCCGGCTCGATGTCCTTCGGCAGCAAGTGCGCCTGGAGATAGGCGATATCGGCGATCTCCTCGTAGGTCAGGACGTCGGAGGCGTTACGACGCCGGGCCGCGCCGTCCGCCAACTCCACCTCGTCCGGAGCAACTCCCCAGCGGGAGGCGGCGATCGCGCACAGCTTGTCGCCGAGCTTCGCCGCGCCCAGGCGTACCGCGCTGCCGCCGATGGTGATGGAGCGGCTGGCGAAGGTGCCGAAGCCGTAGGTGATGCGGTCGGTGTCGCCCTGATGGAGCCTCACCTTGGCGATGTCCAGGCCGAGTTCGTCGGCGACGATCTGCGCCATCGTCGTCTCGTGGCTCTGCCCGTGGTTCATCGTGCCGGTGGTGAAGGTGACCGCGCCGCTGGTGTCCATCCGCACCTCGGAGATGTCGAAGCCGGGCACCACCTTCATCTTGCGCTGCGCGAAGGCCGCCGAGCCGTAGCCGGTGCGCTCGCTGAAACACGAGTAGCCGATGCCGATGTGCCGGCCCTCGGCCGCCGCCGAGGCCTGCTTCTCGTACCAGCCCTCCGCCCGGACGGACCGCTCGCACAGGTCGAGCGACTCCAGGTAGGAACCCGGGTCGTAGGTGATGGAGTTGACGCCCGTGTACGGGAAGTCGGTGATGACGTTGCGGCGGCGGATCTCGACCGGATCCAGGGCCAGTTCGCGGGCGGCGCGCTCGAAGAGCCGCTCCATGACCATGACGTACTGCGGCCGGCTCACCCCGCGATACGGCCCGGTGGGCGCCTTGTTGGTGGTGACCGCCCGGCCCCGCACCCGGTACGCGGGAAGCTTGTAGACGCCGGGCATCTCGGCGGACGCCATCAGCGGCTCGATGCCCGCCGTGAAGGGGTAGCAGGAGTACGCGCCCATGTCGCAGACCACGTCCGCGTCGAGCGCGAGGATCCTGCCCTCGGCGTCGAAGGCCGCGCGCGCCCGGTAGTGCTGCTCGCGGGCGAGGAACGACGCCGACAGGGCGTCCTTGCGGTCCTCGATCCACTTCACCGGTCGCCGGAGGCGTAGGGCTGCCGCAGCCGCGGCGATCTCCTCGCGGCCGACGACGCACTTCTGGCCGAAGCCGCCGCCCATGTCGGGCACCACTACCCGCACCGCGCGCTCGTCGAGGCGCAGGCAGCGGGACGCCACCGTCCTTACCTGGTGCGGGATTTGGGTGCACGTGTGCACGACGAGCTGTTCCTCGCGGTCGTCCCAGTGGGCCACGGCGCCCCGGGTCTCCAGCGGCAACGCGTTCTGCCGTCCGGTCCTGGTGTCGACCTCGACGACGCAGGGCGCGGACGCGAAGATCCGGTCGATGCCCTCCGTCGCGAAGAGTGAGACGTCCACGAGAGTGTTGCGCGCGGCTTCGGCGTGGACGAGCGGGGCGCCGTCCGCGAACGCCGCCTCCTCGGACATGACCGGCGGCAGCGTGGCGTACGAGACCTTCGCCGCCTCCAGGCCGTCCTCCGCCGCGTACGCGTCCCGGGCCACGACGATCGCGATCGGCTCACCGACGTAGCGGACCTTGTCGCGGGCCAGGACCGGCATCGCGGTCGGGACGAACTCCGAGAGCGGGCGCCCCAGTTGGGCCACGATGTCGCCCAGCCCCAGGTCTTCGGCCGTGAACACCGCGACGACGCCCGGGACTTCCAGCACCGCGGACACGTCTACGCTGGCCAGCTCGGCGTGCGCGACCGTGCTGCGTACGAACTGGGCGTGCAGCATGCCGGGCAGGGCGATGTCGTCCACGAACCTGCCGCGTCCGGAGAGGAGCCGCGGGTCCTCGCGGCGACGAACCGCCTTGCCCACCAACTTGCTGTCATTCAGGGGCACTTCACTCATCGGGACACCGCCTCCTCGCAGGCGCGTCGGACCAGGGTCCGGACGAGTTCCTTGCGGTAGTGCGTGCTGCCGGACGCGTCGGTGGGTGGCTCCACGGCCTCCGCCGCAGCCGCCGCGCACGCTTCGAAGGAGCCGCCGTCGGTCAACACGGCCTCCGCCTCCGGCACTCGGACGGCGGCGGATGCCACCCCGCCGAGCGCCACCCGGCCCCCGCGCACCTCGCCGTCCTCCACATCGAGGTCGACGGCGGCGGCAACGAGGGCGAAGTCCCCACGCCGTTCGGCGAATTCGGTGAGGGCTGCGTGTGGTGCGGGACGGGGGAAGGCGATCTCGACGAGGATCTCGTCCGGTTCGAGGGCCGTCGTGTAGTAGCCGTGGAAGAAGTCCCCGGCCGGGACGGTCCGTTCGCCCTGCGGCCCGCGCACCACGAACTGCGCGCCGAGCGTCACCGCGAGCAGACACCACTCGGCGGTGGCGTCGCCGTGTGCCATGCTGCCGCCGACCGTGCCACGGGTGCGGATCGGGAGGTGCCCGATCCAGGTCATGGCCCTCCGCAGGACCTCGAAGCCCGCCCCCAGCACCCCGGCCGGGTCTCTCTCCACCGTGTGGTGGGTGGTGAGCGCCCCGATGCGCAGTCCGCCGTCGGCGTTCCGGTGCATCCGGTCCAGTTCGCGCAGGCCGCCTATGTCGACGAGGTGGCGCGGCCGGGCCAGCCGGTAGTTCATCATCGCGACGAGGCTCTGTCCGCCGGCGATGACCTTGGCGTCGTCGCCGAGTTCTGCCAGCAGCCGCGCGGCGCCGTCGACGTCGCGGGCCCGGTGGTACTGGAAGGGGGCGGGCTTCATGGTCCTCCGTAAGTGGTCGGGCGGCCCGGGAGGGCTGTGCCTCAGAGCGCCGGCTGCTCGGCGACGCTCAGCCGGGGGAGGGCCGACGGCTCCTCCTCGTCGGCGTCGAGGACCCGGCCCTTCGTCTCCGGTGCCGCGAACGCCATCCACACGACGGCCAGCAGGACCGCGACTCCCAGTACGGCGAAGGTCGTTGCCAGCCCCAGCGCGGGCCACATCAGCGAGCCGAACAGCATCGGGGCGAAACCGGTGAGCGCCCGGCTGACCGACGAGGCCCAGCCGAAGCCGCTGGCCCGCAGTTCGGTGGGATACAGCTCGGAGGCGTACGCGTACAGGGCGGGGATGGTGAGCTGGATCAGGAAGCCGAAGACGGCGATCGCCACGACGGACCCGGTCGGCATGTCCATCACCAGCGCGAACACGACCAGCGCGACGGAGGCGATCGGTGCCGAGACCCCGATGAGCCACTTGCGGCCGACGATGTCGACGAGGGCCGTGGACACCAGCACACCGATGATGCCGACCCCGCTCATCAGGGTGGTCTTCATGAAGGCCGCGGTGTCACCGAGGCCCTCGTCCTTCAGGATGGTCGGCATCCAGCTCAGGGCCGCGTAGTAGACCAGCATGATCGTGGCGAACAGCAGCCAGGCCGCGGAGGTGATGCGCGGGCTGAACTTCCATATGCGGCGCAGCTGTTCGGCCGCGGCGGCCACTCCTCGCGGGCCGGTCTCGGCGACGGGCTCCGGGATCGTGTACAGCTCGGCGGGCGCGCCGGTGCGGGCGACCAGGTCGTCGATGACCTGCCTTGCCTCCACCTCGCGGCCCTTCTTCGCCAGGTAGACGGGCGACTCCGGGATGCCGCGGCGGGCCCAGAACAGCAGCAGCGCGGGCACGACCATCGTCGTCAGCATCCACCGCCAGTTCCCGTCGACGGTGAGCAGCGCCGTCGACACGAACCCGCACAGCGTGACGCCCACCGGCCACCACACATCGAGCCCGGTCAGCACCCGGCCCCGGTACTTGCGCGGCGAGAACTCGCTGACGAGCGCGTAGTCCACGGGGATACAGCCGCCGAGACCGATGCCCGCGAGGAAGCGCAACGCGAGGAAGACCGGGTAGGTGGGCGAGAGCGCGCCGAGCACGGAGAAGACGGCGAAGATCAGCAGCGTGACGCTGAACGCCTTCTTCCGGCCGATCCGGTCCGCGACCGAGCCCCACGCGATGGCGCCCACGGCCATGCCGATGAGGTTGGCGGTGGCGACGTACCCGCGATCGCTCAGCGAGAGGTCGAAGTGCTCACCCACCAGCGGCATCAGGAAGCCGTTGAGGGCGATGTCGTAGGCGTCGAAGAGGTAGCCGAGGCCGCCGATGACGAAGATCTTTCCCTGGACGGGCCATTTCCAGGGGAGTTCCTGAACTATCTGATCGCCTGTTTTCACGTTCGCTCCACGGTGTCGCGTGTCTGGTACGTGCCGCACGATTGCGGGCGCGCTTTTTCGCGGGGCTCCGGCGTGCGGACCGGATGGGGCACTCGTCAGAAGGGAGGGGGCTCAGCGCGCGAACTGGTACGAGAACGCGCCGAGATCCGGGTCGTTGAGCGGCGTGCCCGACCACAGCCAGTCGTAGGAGAGGTCCGACTCGCCGTCGAAGTTCCTCAACTTCTCGTCCCTGGCCCGCTGTTCGGGACCATCGGGCAGGTGGTAGAAGGTCTTGTTGCGCAGCGAGGCGTCCTGGACCATGCCGGCGTGCTTGGCGCGCCGGTCGACGTAG
This sequence comes from Streptomyces prunicolor, assembly GCF_045162825.1. Classification (NCBI taxonomy): domain Bacteria; kingdom Bacillati; phylum Actinomycetota; class Actinomycetes; order Kitasatosporales; family Streptomycetaceae; genus Streptomyces; species Streptomyces prunicolor. The sequence goes on from NZ_CP108676.1 coordinate 10,754,504, forward strand.
CGGCGCAGCGCGCCCTCGACGCCGGCGGAGGTGACCGCGCCGAGTTCCTCGGCCAGTACGGCGGCGTCCTCCATGGCCTGGGAGGCGCCCTGTGCCTGATAGGGGAGCATCGCGTGGCAGGCGTCGCCGAGGAGGGCGACCCGGCCGTCCGTCCACAACGGGTCACGGCGCCGGTGGTGCAGCGCGAAGGCGGAGACGTCCTCCTTCGCCTTGGACAGCATGGCCGGTACGCGGTCGTCCCAGCCGGGGAACGCGTCCACGAGGTCCTGCGCGGTCGCGGACACGCTCCACTTCTCGGCGACCTCGTCCGTGCAGGGCACGCACGCCACCACGTTGAGGTACTCGCCGCCGCGGATCATGTAGTGCACGAGGTGCCGGTCGGGGCCGTACCAGATGGTGCTCTGGAAGCGGTCCACGAGCCAGCGCGTCGCCGGGTCGGCGGCGATCAACTCCCCTGGGATCAGCGCCCGGTAGGCCATCTCGCCGGAGAAGAGGAGAGTGTCGGGGGCGCCCATCAGGTCACGGGTCCGCGAGCGGATGCCGTCGGCGCCGACGAGCACGTCACCGGCGTACCGGCGCCCGTCCTCGGTGACCGCGACGGGACGCTCGGGGTCGGTGCGGTCCAGGTCGACGACCTTGCTTCCGGTGTGCACCTCCACGACAGGGCCGGGTCCTGCGGGGTCGACGCACGCGTCCAGCAGGACGCGGTGGAGGTCGGCCCGGTGGTAGTGCCAGTAGGGGGCGTTGAACTGGTCCTTGCAGCGCTGCCCGAGCGAGGTCAGTCCGACGATCCGGCCGTCCTTCCAGCGCCGTCGCACCTGGTCGAGCGGCTCGGTGTGGATGGCCTCCATCTGCGGGCGCAGCCCGAGTCCCATCAACACCCGGCTGGCGTTGGGCGCCGTCTGGATGCCCGCGCCGGCCTCGCCGAGCTCGGACGCCTGCTCCAGGACGGTGACCCGCAGACCGCGCTGCCGCAGTGCCAACGCGGTGGTCAGCCCGCCGAGACCTCCTCCGACGACGGTGACTTCGTACGACTGGCTGGGCGCCACACTTCCTCCAACTCGCCTGCGGTTACGGGTGGTTCGTGGGAACGGAGCGGCGCGGTCAGTCGCCGGTGAGCTTCCCGGCGGTGACGACCTCGACGTCGTCGACCGTGACGGTGCAGCCGCGCATCGCGATGTCGAGGTGGGCGTACGACTCACGTCCGAGAACCGGGTGCGGGCCGGTCGACCAGAGGAAGTTGCCGGCGAAGGCGCGGGCGTCCATGCCCATCAGGTCGTCCTTGCCGTACATCGCGGTGGCGAACCAGTCGGCGGTGCGCATCAGGCCCCAGCCCATGTGGGAGAGGCTGCGCGCCCACTGGTCCCGGGCGTCCTCGAAGAACGTCGACAACAGCTCCGCCTCGGCGCCGCCGGACACCTTCTCGATGTGCCCGCCCGCGATCTGGAGGGTGACGGGGGAGCGGACGTACTCCTTGAAGGGCAGCAGGATGTCGCCCTCGGCGAGCACGATCTGCCCGTCGGAGATCTCCGGCCAGCACAGCACCATCGTGCTCGGCCAGTGGTCCCAGCGGCCCGGGTCGTCGGCGAAGCCGCACTGGAACTCCGGCTTGGCGCCCGCGAGTTGGACGGTGAGATCGGTTCCCGCGTCGGAGGTGACCCGCATGACGGACGACCGCTTGAGCAGGTCGACGCCTTCCAACACCTCTGCTTTGTCGCCCTCCTTGGGGAGGTTGCGGATCAGTACGTCGGGGGCGTCGCAGACGAAAATGATGCGGGTGCCGGCGCGCAGGATCTCCTGCTGGACCGGCGCGTGGATGAAGCCCTCGCGGGTCAGGTCGACGACCAGGTCGGCCGACTTCAACAGGTCCTGCGCGGTGCTGTCGTTGAGGACGGAGACCAGGCCGGGACCCGCACCGGTGTGGGTGCTGGGCATCGGCGCGGGGCTGCCGCCCGGCACGGTCGCGGAGATGACATGCGCCCCGCACGCCTTAGCGGCACCGAAGGCGGCGGCGACGTAGTCACCACGGCTCCCGGGCTCGGACAGCACCACGACGTGCTCGCCGCTGCGCAGCTTGCAGAGCTTCAGCTCGCGGGTGAAGGCGTCGAGCAGATCGACGGACGAAAGATCGAACACGGGCTTCTCCAGGTATCGCTGAGGGGGTACCGATCGCGCTCCTCGACGGGCTGCGGGCATGGCGCAGACACGCTCCGGGCGCGGTGACGGAAGGGGGAGCGAAGAGAGGGAGAGGGGAGGAGGTGAGAGGGGGGATGCGAGGGATATGGGGAGCGGAGGCAGGGCGAACAGGCCCCGCGGTGCATGGTTGAGCAGCGGATTCGGGACGGTGGGGTACCGCCCGACAGAGATAATCCGAGCACGTACTATCTCTGCTTGGCAAGGGTTCGCGCGCCGAGTTAACACGGTTATTTCATGACGAGCCGTCAGGGAAATCGCGAACGTGCGACCTGACCTCGGGTTCGCGTGCCGAGCGCTCCCGGGTGCTTCTCACGAGGACCCGCATACATCTGTGGCGGGCCCGTCGGTCGTCGGGCCCGCCACGTGTCGGTGTTCGTTGTCGGTGTGCGGAGGCGGTCAGGCCGCCCCGTCGCGCAGGGCCGGCAGGGTGGCCGACGTCAGTTGCCGTGGTGCGCTGTCGGGGGCGACGAGGACAACGGTGCAGGTGGCCGCGTGGGTGAGGGCGGTGGTGAAGCTGCCTTCCGCGAACTGGGTGAGGGGGCCGTGCGGTGAGCGGCCGACGGCGATGGCGCGGGCGCCCGTGTCGGCGGCGTGCCGGGCCAGCACGCGGCCGGCCGCGGAGTGGTCGCCGACGGTGGTGAGGATCTGGCCGGTCGCCGGGACGCCCTGCTCGGCGAGGCGGTCGAGGTGGGCGGTCACGGCGGCCCGGGCCTGGTCGGGTGTCTCCGTGTCGGCGGCCAGTTCCTCGACCACGGCGGTCAGTTGGACGTGTACGACCTCCAACGGGCTGTGCGTGTCGCGGGCGAGCCGGGCAGCGGCATCGACGATGGCGGCGGCCTCGGCTTGGGCGGAGACGGCGACGATGATCCGAGGCGTGCTCCCGCTCGCGGGCTTGCCGACGGGGGTGAGGGCCGGGGCGACGGACTCGCCGCCCTCGTCGGTGTGCTGCTCGGCCTCGCGGAGCAGCCCGTGGCCGCTGGCCAGGACCGGGATGGCGAGCAGGAAGGTGGCGGCGCCCAGGTAGAACGGGACGCTCAGATCGGTGGCGTCGGCGAGCTTGCCTGCCGCGTACGGGGCCAGACCGCCGCCGATGAAGCGCAGGAAGCCGTACGCGGACGAGGCGACGGGGCGCTCCACCGGCGAGACGAGCATGACGGCCTGGGTGGTCAGGGTGTTGTTGATGCCGATGAACGCGCCGCTGACGATGACCGACACGATGACCACGGTCGGCGTGGCGACGCCCGCGGCGATCACGGCCATCACGACGGAGAGGCCGGCCAGATTGACGTACAGGACGGGCGCGGTGCCGTACCGGGCCTGGAGGCGCGGGGCGAAGAAGACGCTGAACGCGGCCACGAGCAGACCCCAGCCGGTGAACACGAGACCGAGCTGATGGGCGTCGAGTTCCATGGGATAGGGGGCGTAACCCAGCATGGTGAAGAAGCCCCAGTTGTACAGCAGCGCCATGATGCCCATCGTCAGCAGACCGCGGTGGCGCAGCGCCTTCAGTGGTGCCAGGGGTGAGGTGACGTGCTTCGGCTTGGGCAGGTCGGGCACGAATATGGCCGTGGCGATGAGCGCGATGGCCATGAGGACCGCGACACCGAAGAACGGGCCGCGCCAGCTGATGCCGCCCAACTCACCGCCCAGCAGCGGCCCTACGGCGATACCGAGGCCCAGCGCCGTCTCGTACAGGATGATCGCGCCGCCGAATCCGCCGCTGGCCGAGGCCACGATGACGGCCAGGGAAGTGGCGATGAACAGGGCGTTGCCCAGCCCCCAGCCCGCGCGGAAGCCGACGATGCCGTTGATGGAACCGGAGGTGCCGGCCAGGGCGGCGAAGACCACGATGACCGCCAGGCCTATGACGAGGGTGCGCTTCGCGCCGAAGCGGCTGGAGAACCAGCCCACGAACAGCATCGCCGCCGCCGTCACGATCAGATAGCTGCTGAACAGCAGGGAGACCTGGCTCGGCGTGGCGTGCAGGTTCTTGGCCAGGGCGGGCAGGATCGGGTCGACGAGGCCGATCCCCATGAAGGAGATGACGCAGGCGAACGCGACGGCCCAGACGGCCCTGGGCTGCCGGAACGGGCTGGCGGCAGTTCCGTGTGGTGCGCTCATGTGTGCTTGTCCTCCAGGGAGTTGAAGGGTGCGGGGGTGCCGTCAGGAGTGGGGCTGACGGTCCTCGATCGCTCGGGCCAGGGCCGGGAGGGCGACCTGCACCGCCTGTCGCTCCGGCTCGCTCAACTCCGCGATGAGCAGGCCGAGGGCGTGGGCGCGTTCCGCGCGCCGCTGTCGGGAGACCTCCAGACCCGTGTCGGTCACCTCCACCAGGACGCCCCGGCCGTCGCTGCGGTCCGCGGTGCGTCGTACCAGGTCCGCGCGCTCCAGCCGGGTGACGAGCTGCGTCATGTTCGGCTGGGAGGCGCCCTCGGCCCGGGCCAGATCGGTCAGCCGGCACGGGCCCTCACGGCCCAGGCGCCCGAGCACTGCGGAGGCGGCCATGCTCAGACCACCGGTGACGGCGCTCTGACGGACGTAGCGGACCATCCGCTCGACGGCGACGATCAGGTCCTCGGGTGAGGCCTCGGGGGCCTCTGGTGGCACTGGATCCATAACCCGCTTATGCATAACGACATTATGCACTTACGTGTAGCTTGAAACAAGATGCGCGGGGTGACGCGTGCTGATGCGGGGTGAAAGGAACCGGCGGCTGCCGGACAGTACGGGTTGTGGAATCCATGACGGAACAGGAGGCGCGCCGGATGCAGCAGGCGCGCTTCGAACGGCTGGCGCGTGTGGTGGTGGAACCGCTGCACCGGTACCTGCTGCGCAGGACGAGCGCCGACATGGTCGACGACGTCCTGTCGGAGACGATGGTTGTGCTGTGGCGTCGCATCGACGAGGTCCCCGGGTTGGGAGAGGGGGCCGAGCCCGATCCGGGTGACGTGTTGCCGTGGTGCTACGGAGTGGCCCGGGGGTGTCTGGCGAACGCCCGCCGTGCCGATGGGCGCAGAATCCGGCTGGTGGAGCGGCTGATCCGGAGCCACGAGCAGTCACCGGACCGGGCCGCCGATCACGGCGAGCTGCACGCCGCGCTGGATGCCCTCGCGGCGCAGGACCGCGAGGTGCTGCAGCTGTGGGCGTGGGAGGGGCTGGCGCCGCGGCAGATCGCGGAGGCGACCGGACTGACCGCCAACGCGGTGAGTATCCGGCTCCACCGGGCGAAGAAGAAAATCGCCGCACAGTTGGGGCGAAAGGATGCCGAACCGACCGGACACAAGAGGGATGAAGGAAGGAGCAGTCAGTGAATGACGACGAGCTGCTGGCCCGGCTGAAGTCTGCGGACCCCGCACTGACCACCCAAGCTCCGCCGCCCGACATCGACCGTCTTGTGGAGGACACCTTGAACACCGATACTGCGCTTCAGTCCGCGACGACCGCCGCCGGCATCGCGACCGCGGGATGGGGGCGCCGTCGTCTCTTCGGACTCGCGGCGGCCGGACTACTGGTACTTGGCGGCGGCGTCGCGGGAGGAATCATGGCCAACAGCGGTAACGGCAACGGTCATTCGGCCTCGGCCAGGACCGTGCCGACGGCCGGCGCGCTGCGGCTCACCGCCGAAGGCGGCTCCGGCAAGTGCATGGTGCCCGGCGTCGACACTCTGAGCAAGTACCCGGTCCTCTTCCTGGGGACGGCCATTTCCGTCGAGGGCTCGACGGCCACTTTCCGTGTGGACCAGTGGTTCAAGGGCGGCGATGCGAAGACGGTCGTGCTCACCAGCGACACCAGGATCCCGGAGACGTTGACGTACGCGGAGGGCGGGCACTACATCGTGGGCGCAAAGGACGGCTTCGTCCCGATGTGCGCGGCGATCGAGGCCTCGCCCAAGGACATCGCCGAGTTCCGCCAGGCGTTCGGGAAGTGACCCCGCCGGATCACGAGGGATCGTCCAGCAGGCTCCGGGCGAACTCGTGCGCGGGGTCGGCCAGAGCGTGCCGGAGGGTGGCGAAGAGATCCGCCGCTGTCGTGCCGGACCAGGTGGCGGGGAGGAGGGTGCTGGGCAGGCCCGGGTCGAGGTAGGGCAACCGCCGCCAGGCTGTGAGGACTTGGACGTAGTCGATGAACGCGGCCCGGTCGGACACCTTGCCCGGCCCGGCCCAGCGTTCGGCCATCGACGTGAACTCGGCGACGAAATCGTCGTAGAGCTTCTGGAGCGCGTCCAAGTCCCACCAGCGGCCCACCTGTTCGGCGGGATCACCGAAGGCCACGTAGTCGCCCCGGAAGAGGTCGACGTACTGGTCAAGCCCGTGTCGGAGCAGGTGGTCGCGGGTGTCGTCGAGGGCGTGGGCCGGGGCGATCCAGATCCCGGACGAGACCGTGCCGAAGCCCAACCAGGCCAGACGCGACCGGAGTTGGTGCCGGTGCTGGCGCTCGCTCTCCGGTACCGAGAAGACGGCGATGACCCAGCCGTCGTCGGTGACGGCGTGGCGTTCGAAGATGCGTCGGTCACCGGTCTCCAGCACGGAACGGGCGTAGGGCGACAGCGCGTAGCCCGCGCGCCCGTCCCGGCGCTCGGCCACCAGGATCTCGCGGCGCTTGAGCCGGGAGATCGACGAGCGGACCGCCTGGGCGTCCACATCGAGTTCGGCGAGCAGACGGATCAGGGTGCTCACACTGATCCAGCCGCCGACCTCGCGCGCGTAGAGGCCGTACACCGTCACGATCAGGGATCGTGGCGGTGCGGGCTGGCCCGGGCTGTCGTCTTCGAGATCGCTTGCCGTCACGATCGTAGTATTTCAGTGCGCCCGTACGGCGTCGGATTCTGGTCGGCCGCCCAGCGCGGAACGCCAGGCGTCCGGCCACGGCGCGCTGCCGCCGGTCGCCTTGTCGGGGACGTGCACGGTGACATAACTGCCCCGGGCGGCCCGGCAGTTGGGCTTGCCGTCCTCGGTGTTCCGCCACACCTCGAAGCCGAAGGTCATCGAGGACCGGCCGAGGCGGATCAGCTCGACCCGCGTCTCGACCTCCTCACCGAACCGGATCGACGCCTCGAACTCCACCTCGTACCGCACCCTCGGCGCCACCGGGAAGTACCCCGGAACGTCGTACCTGCGCATCAGCTCCGCCTCCGCCGCCTCCGCGAACCGGACGACGGTGGTGTTGTGGTAGATCCCGGCCGCGTCGGTGTCGATCCACTCCACGCGAGCACGGTGAACGCCGAAGGGGCCACTCATGGGGTCCACCGCAGGTGCACGGCGTCCCGCGGGGTCTCCCGCAGCAGCGCGAGGCGCGGGCGGACCGCGTCGGTGCGCGAGGTGGGCGGCTTGCGGCGACCGGCCGCGAACTGCGCCGGCCAGTCGGCGCCCGGACCGCGGTACTCCTGCTCGGCCGCCGCCTGCAGCGTCCACTGCGGGTTGTAGAGGTGCGTACGGCCGAGCGCGCACAGGTCGGCACGCCCGGCGAGCAGGATCGAGTTGACGTCGTCGTACGACGAGATCGCTCCTACGGCGATCACGGCCGCGCCCGCCGGAGCGGCGACCTCGTGCCGGATGCGGTCGGCGAACGGGGTCTGGTACGAGCGGCCGTACGCCGGCCTCTCGTCCTTGGTGACCTGGCCGGAGGACACATCGACGGCCGCCGCGCCGTGCGCGACGAACGCCCGCGCGATCTCGACCGCGTCGTGCTCGGTGTTGCCGTCGGGGGTCCAGTCGGTGGCGGAGATCCGCACCGTCACCGGGCGGTCGGCGGGGAAGGCGGACCGTACGGCGTCGAAGGCCTCCAGCGGGAAGCGCAGCCGGTTGGTCAAGTCGCCGCCGTACTCGTCGGTGCGGTGGTTGGCGACGGGGGAGAGGAAGGAGGAGAGCAAGTAGCCGTGAGCCGCGTGGACTTCGAGGAGGTCGAAGCCTGCCTCGGCGCCTCGCCGGGCGGCGGCCACGAAATCGGCCACGACCGCGTCCATGTCGGCACGGGTCATCTCGCGCGGTGTGTGGCAGCCCGTGCCGTAGGGCAGTGGCGACGGGCCTACGACCTCCCAGTTCCCCCCGGTGAGGGGCTCGTCAATGCCCTCCCACATCAGCCGAGTTGAGCCCTTCCGGCCCGCATGGCCCAGCTGGAGACCGATCTTCGCGGTGCTGCGGTCGTGGACGAAGTCGGTGACCCGGGTCCACGCGTCGCGCTGGGTGTCGTTCCACAGGCCCGTGCAGCCCGGGGTGATGCGGGCCTCGGGGGACACGCAGACCATCTCGGTCATGACCAGGCCGGCGCCGCCGAGTGCCTTGGAGCCGAGGTGGACGACGTGGAAGTCGTCCGGTACTCCGTCGACGGCGGAGTACATGTCCATCGGCGAGACGATGATCCGGTTCTTCAGTTCCAAGCCGCCGATGGAGAACGGCTGGAACATCGCCGGGACCGACTCGGTGCGGCCCTGCGCTTCGGCGAAGCCGCGCTCGATCAGGTCGGCGAAGCCGGGGTCGCGGTCCTTGAGGTTGTCGAAGGTGATCCGGCGGGACCGCGTGAGCAGGTTGAAGCAGAACTGCGCGGGGTCCTGATCGGCGTAGCGGCCGATGTTCTCGAACCACTCGAGGGAGGCCTGGGCGGCGCGCTGGGTGGACTCCACCACCGGGCGGCGCTCGGTCTCGTACGCCGTCAACGCCTCGTCCACGGTGGGGTGTTCGTGCAGACACGCGGCGAGCGCGAGGGCATCCTCCATGGCCAGCTTGGTGCCGGAGCCGATCGAGAAGTGCGCGGTGTGGGCGGCGTCGCCGAGCAGGACCACGTTGTGGTGGTGCCAGCGCTCGTTCCGGACCGTCGTGAAGTTCAGCCACCGGGAGTTGTTGGTCAGGAGCGCGTGTCCGGCGAGTTCCCCGGCGAAGATCTCGCGGATCCGGTTCACCGACTCCTCGTCACTGATGCCGGGCGGGAACTGCGTGCCCTCCGTCACGTCGAGGCCCGCCTTGCGCCACACGTCCTCCGCCATCTCGACGATGAAGGTCGAGCCCGAGTCGGAGAAGGGGTAGCCGTGGATCTGCATGGTGCCGAACTCGGTCTGCTTGACGAGGAATTGGAATGCCTCGAAGACCCGGTCGGTGCCCAGCCACATGTACTTGTTGGTCCGCTGGTCGAGAGAGGGGACGAAGGCGTCGGCGTACTTGGTGCGCACGGCCGAGTTGATGCCGTCCGCCGCGACCACGAGGTCGTAGGAGACGCGCAGTTCGTCCACTTCCGGGGCGAGGGTCCGGTAGTGGACGGTGACGCCGAGTTCGGCGGCCCGCTCCTGGAGGATGTGCAGCAGGTCCTTGCGGGCCATCGCCGCGAAGCCCTGGCCGCCGACTGTGAAGGGGTGGCCGTCGAACTCGATGTCGATGTCGGTCCAGCGCGCGAACCGGCTCTCCATCGCGTCGTGCACGACGGTGTCCGCGTTCTCGATGCCGCCGAGGGTCTCGTCGGAGAAGACCACACCGAAGCCGAAGGTGTCGTCGGGCGCGTTCCGTTCCCACACGGTGATCTCATGCGCGGGGTCGAGCTGCTTCATCAGCGCGGCGAGATACAGCCCACCAGGCCCGCCGCCCACGATCGCGATCCTCATGCCTGGTTCTCCTTCTCGACGATCCGGCGCAGCAGGAAGTGCTGAAGTTTTCCGCTGGTGTTGCGGGGCAGCGCGTCGCAAAAACGCACCGCCCGCGGGTACTTGTACGGCGCCAGCTGCGCCTTGACGTGGTTCTGGATGTCCTTGACCTTGGCGTCGTCGCCGACGGCTCCCTCGGCCAGGACGACGAACGCGCAGACCACAGAGCCCCGTTCGGGATCGGGCTTGGCGACCACCGCCGACTCGACGACGTCCGGGTGGGTGTTGATCGCGGACTCGACCTCGGGACCGCCGATGTTGTAGCCGGAGGACACGATCATGTTGTCCGTGCGGGTGCGGTAGTAGAAGTAGCCGTCCTCGTCGCGCACGAAGGTGTCGCCGGTGACGTTCCAGCCGTGCACCACGTAGTTCGCCTGGCGCTGGTCGTCGAGATAGCGACAGCCGACCGGGCCGATCACGGCCAGCCGCCCCTCGACACCGGGACCGACCTCCTCACCGTCCAGGTCGAGAACGGTGGCGCGATAACCGGGCACCGGCCTTCCGGTCGATCCGGGCCGGATGTCGTCACCGGCGGCGGAGATGAAGATGTGGATCATCTCGGTGGCGCCGATGCCGTCGATGACCTTGATCCCGGTCTCCGTGTGGAGTTGCTCCCACACTTCCTCCGGTATGTGCTCCCCGGCGCTGACCGCACCGCGCAGACCGTGCAGCCGGTCCGCCTTGCCGGCCTTGAGGATCTGCCGGTATGCCGTGGGCGCGGTCGCCAGTACGGTGACGCCCGCCTCGGCGACCAACTCGGCGAGCGGCTCCGGCGCCACGGCCTCCGTCAGCAGCGCGCAGGCACCGGCCCGCAGGGCGCAGACGACCAGGATGCCGAGGCCGAAGGTGAAGGCGAGCGGGGCGGTGCACGACACGAGATCGTCGGACCGCAGGCGGAGCGTGTGCCGGCCGAAGGTGTTGTCGATCGACAGGATGTCGCGGTGGAAGTGGGTGGTGATCTTCGGTACGCCGGTGCTGCCCGAGGTGGGTCCGAAGAGGGCGACGTCGTCGGCGGCGGTGTCGACCGCGGTGAACTCGGCCGGTTTCGCGGACACTTGGCGCGTCAGGTCGTTGGGCGCGTCGCCGCCGTACGGCACGATCCTGAGGTCCGGCAGGACGGTGTCGCGTACGGCTTCGACGTCGGCCGTGAAGCGGTGGTCGACGAGGGCGACGGTCGGGCGGGTCTTCTCGACGACCGGGGTGAGTTCGCGGGCGCGCAGGGCCGCCATGGTGGTGACGACGATGCCGCCGGCCTTGAGGGTGCCGAGCCAACAGGCCACGGTCCAGGGGTTGTTGGGGGAGCGCAGGAGCACCCGGTTGCCGGGGACCAGACCGAGGTCGTCGGCGAGGACGTGGGCGATCTGGTTGGCGCGGCGCAGGAGTTCGCCGTAGGTCCACACCTCGCCCTCGGGTGTGCGCAGGGCCGGGCGGTCGGGGCCGAAGCGGGCGGTGGGGACGTCGATCAGCTCGACGCCGGCGTTGAGGCGCTCGGGGTAGCGGAGTTCGTCGGTGGTGAACTCCAGGACCGGCCACTGGGCGCGCGGCGGGAGGTGGTCGCGGGCGAACGTGTCCGGATAGGCGGAGGGCGAGAGGTCCAACTGGTCCATCGGGAGGGTCCTTTCCGCAGGCCGGGGGCGGGCCGTGCAGGGATCAGGAGCTGCGTGGGAATCAAGAGCTGCGGATCAGGCCTTCCTGGACAACGGTGGCCAGGTGAGTACCGGAGGGGGTGAAGAAGCGGCCGACGGCGAGGCCGCGACCGGCGTCGGCGGCGACGGCTTCCTGGGCGTAGAGGAGCCAGCCGTCCATGGGGGCGGGCCGGTGGAACCACATGGCGTGGTCGAGGCTTGCGGTGATGAGTCCGGGCAGGGCCCACGGCAAGTCCAGTACGCGAAGGACGGGTTCGAGGATCGTGTAGTCGCAGACGTAGGCGAGCGCGGCGAGGTCGCGCTGCTCGTCGGTGAGACCGTCGACGGGACGCAGGGCGTCGAACGGCCTTACCCACACGGCCTGTTGGGGAACGCGCTCACCCTCGACCGTGAGGTAGACGGGTCCGGGAACGTGCCGCATGTCGAAGCTGCGGCCGCCGCTCCAGTACGCCTCGGAGGTGTCGGTCATCGTGCCCCGGGGAGCGGAGGTCTCGCGCAAGTACGAGGCGGAGCTGGGCAGTTCGGTGGGATCCGGTACGCCGGCAGGGGGCTCGGCGGCGTAGGTGGCACCGGGCTCACCCGCGGCGAAGTTGGCGAGGCAGGTGTAGACGGGCTTGCCGTTCTGGAAGCCGCGGACCTGGCGGGTGGCGTATCCGCGGCCGTCGCGCAACAGCTCGACTTCGTAACGGACTTGGGCGCCGATGTCGACCGGCCGCAGGAAGTAGGAGTGCATCGAGTGCAGCGTCTTGCCCTCGACCGAGCGCATCGCGGCGGCCGTGGCCTGGGCGACCATGTCACCGCCGTAGGCCTTCGGCCAGGGGCAGGGCTGGGTGGTCGCCGTGAAGGCGAGGTCGAAGTGCTCGGGCTCGGTGGGGGTGAGGGCGATCGCGGCGGTGAAGATCGCCGAGGTCGGGGCGGAGCGGGCGTCCGCGCGGACGTCGGTGTTGGTGGCTCGGGAGTCCGAGCTGGTGCTTCGGGAGTCGGAGCTGGTGCTCTGGGTGTCGTTCACGGCCGGTCCAGCCAGTCGCGGAGGTCGGCGTCGGCCACCTCGTCCAGGTTGACCACGATGTTCTCCGGGGTGCGGGTCGTCATCCAGGTCAGCGGGTTGTTGCGGTCGAGGTTGCACTCGACGTGCGGCATGAACGGCGGCACGAAGACCCAGTCGCCCTCCGAGAGGTCGAGGTAGTCCTCGAACCGTTCACCGAAATAGATCCGGGCCCGACCGGAGAGGACGTAGCCGCCGGTCTCGGCCTCGCCGTGGTGGTGCGGGACCGAGCGGTAGCCCGACTCGTTGCTCACCTTCCCGAACCACAGCTTGGTGGCGGGTGTGTGCTGGACGGAGACACCGGAGATCCGGCTCGCGCCGGCGGACTGGCCGGTGGCACCGAACTCCAGACCGGCACGGGTCACGACCGGTACGACCAGGCCGGACTCGTTCGCGTACGACGAGTTGTCGCCCTCTAGGACGTACTTGGAGAAGTCGGGTTCCATGATCAGCTCCTGGAGTCGGTGCGGCGGAGGGCGGTGCGGCGGAAGCGGTTGCGCAGGGTGCCGATGCCGGGGATGCCGGTCTCGATGAGGTCGCCGTCGGCGAGGAAGACCGGCGGGTTCATGCCCGAGCCCACGCCACCGGGGGTGCCGGTGAGGACGAGGTCGCCGGGGCGCAGGACCGTGAAGGTGGAGATGTAGGCGAGCAGATCGGCGGCGTCGAACACCAGCGTGCTCGTGTTTCCGCGCTGCCGCTCGACGCCGTTGACCCGGCAGATCACCTCGACGCCCGCGACCGGGTCGAGCTCGTCGGGCGTGACGACCACCGGTCCGAGCGGGGTGGTGCGGTCCCACGCCTTGCCCTGGAACCACTGGAGCGTGCGCTTCTGCCAGTCCCGCACGCTGATGTCGTTGGCGACGGTGTATCCGGCGATCGCGCGTTCGGCGGTGCCCCGGTCCGCGTGGTAGAGCTCCGCTCCCACGACGACGGCGAGCTCGGCCTCCCAGTCCACGTCGACGCCGGGCGGGAGGATCAGGTCGTCCTCGGGGCCGATGAGCGTGTCGGCGTACTTGGCGAAGAGCGTGGGGTGGGCGGGAAGCTCGCGGCCCATCTCGGTGATGTGATCGCCGTAATTGAGGCCGCAGCAGACGACCTTGCGCGGTGAGGGCAGCGGCAACACGGGAGTGGCGTCGGGTAGTTCGGCCCCGGCGAGGCCGGCGATGCGGTCGGGTTCGGTGGTCGTCAGCAGCGCGGAGAGGTCGTCGGCCGGCAGCGCCCGCCAGCGGTCGCCGTCGAGCACGGCGGCCGTGGTGCGGCCTCCGTGGGCCACGGTGGCGAGCTTCATGGGCGTACTCCCTCGGGGTGGGGGCGGCGTCCGGACCGTGGTCGGTGACCGGGCTGCGTTATAGCGAGATTTTCACGACCGTCGAAAACAGTCAATAGATGAGCTACGCTGCTTGAGTCAGCCCGTCCAGTCCGGTCCGGCCCGTCCGATCCATCCGAGGAGCAACCAGCAATGACTCCGATCCCGGTGAACCCGCCCTCGCTCCCCGCACCGAGCGGCTACTCGCACGGCACCCTGAGCGGCAACACGCTGTATCTGGGCGGACAGACGGCCCTGGACGCGGACATGCGGATCGTCCCCGGCGGCATCGTCGAGCAGTTCCGACAGGCCTTCGGCAACGTGCTCACCACGTTGCGGGCGGCGGGCGGTATCCCCGAGGACCTGGTGAGCCTGACCATCTACCTCACCGACATCCCCGACTACCAGGCGCACGGCAAGGAGATCGGGAAGGTCTGGCGCGAGCTTGCGGGGCCGGTCTATCCGGCGATGGCGGGGATCGGCACGACCGCGCTGTGGCAGCCTGAGGCGATGATCGAGATTCTCGGGGTCGCGGTGATTCCGGACGAGCGGCTCATCCGGGCGGAAGGCCGGGACGGCCCCAAGGTGTGATGGATCGCCGTGGCCGTGGCAAAGAGCCCTGGTGATCGCCGAGCGCGGTGGAGGTGTTGGTCAGGCTGGTCCGGCCGAGGGTGCGATTACTCCGTGCGGGCCTGTCGGCGCTGAAGACACCGGGGTGGCGGTACGACCTGCTGCCTGACTCGACGAACCCATGTCGTTCACACCGAGGGCGGCGGGTTCTCCCGGCCGATCGAGTCGAGCGGCACCGGCGTCCCCCGGTGCTGATTGCGGCGGCCGTCGACCTGGCTGGTGCGCGGGACTCGGGGGCCGGGGCAGTTGCGTACGCGGCCGACAAGGACGCGGAGGTCGGAGGCGGGCACGCGTCCGCGCCACCGATGCCCGAACCGGCGGCCCGGTAGACCCCGTGCGGCTGGTCCGCCATCTGGTGCGGGTCGGCCGACGGCGGTTGTCGCAGTTCCCGCGTGGTTCGCCGCCGTTGCGACCGGGTCGAACTGCTCGGCAGGTGAATCCAGTGATCGACTCGTGACATACCGAGACGGTCGATGATCCCGGCGAGCGTGCGCAGCGCCTCCCGCGCACGAGTTCGTCGTGCCCCCGGAGTCAGCCCATGGTGGTGTTGTAGTTGACGATTCGCTCCACGATGAGCGCGACCGCACCGGCCAGCGGGCTGTCCGCCCCTTTGCTCGCGACGTCGGGCAACCGGTGTGCCTCCTCCTCGGCGACTGCCACCATGCCCCAGAACGCGTTGAAGCCCGACGGATCCGATGGCTTGTCGGTGGCCGCCCGGACCGCCACGATGCCGTCCCCCTCGACCACGGCCAGCGCGCCCATCTGCCGGAGGATGTCGGGGTCCCGCTCCTCGGCGGCCACAACGCTCCAGCCCGCGACCTCTGTCTGTCGCAGTGCGGCGAGGAGACTGCCGGCACTGCCCGCGCCGGAGACAACGATGTCGGGCAGGACGAGGGCCACCGGTCCCTGCGTCATCGGCAGGGCGGACCGGATGGCGCCGTCGAGATCTGGTTCGAGCGAATGGTCCTGGTAGACGAAGACCATTTGAAAGGTGTCGGCGTACCGCGCGAGATAGCTCACTGTGTCCAGCTTGTGTGCCCCGAACACGACGACCAGGCGCACATTGAGTCCGCTCTTGGCCAGCTCGACAACGGCCTCCAGGCTGCGGTCCAGCACGGTGACCCCGGGAGCCAGACAGTGCAGCTCCTTCGAGTAGGGCGCCCCGAAGCGCGTCGCGAATCCGGCGCAGGGCAAGATGATCGAAACGTCAGGAACGGGCACGGACGAACTATGCATGGAGTGGCTCTCAGATTGTGTCGACGATCGGGAACCTTGCGCACTTCGCCGGGTACGGGCTGGGGGCGTTGATCGACGAGATTGTCCCCAAGGTGCCCGGTGGGTATTCGCCGCTGCCGGTGAAGGAAGAAGTCGGCGTCGAAACAGCCGAGTTGGCCCACGAGAGGGACGAGACCGGCCGTCGGTCACCGTACGGCACTCCGGAACCGGCACTCGGCAGGCGCCGAGCGCTTCCAAGTCCGCTACGACGGCGCCGACTTGCGTGTCCACCCGGGCGACGGCGAGGCGCGCGCGGATACCGGTAACCCGGTGTTCGAGGACTACTGCCGCGTTCACGATCACGCGACGTACACTGCTGCCGCGCACCCGCTGCCGCCGACCCCGCGCCGTCGACGAGGACCGCTCGAGACCCGGGCGGGCACGGGCCGAGACGTACGGGAAGACCGAGCGAAAGAGGTCGCGGAATGCGGGTGCTGTTGTCCACGTACGGGACGCGGGGCGATGTCGAACCGCTGGTGGCACTCGCGGTGCGGCTGCGGGAGCTCGGCGCGGAGGTGCGGATGTGCGCCCCGCCCGACGAGGAGTTCGCGCAGCGACTGGCAGGTCTCGGGGTGCAACTGGTGCCGGTCGGGCCACCCGTGCGGGCGTTGATGAGCGGGACGACGCTGCCGTCGGCGGCGGATCTGTCCCGGTACCGGACCGAGATGCTCGAGGCACAGTTCGACATCTTCCCTGCGGCGCTCGACGGATGTGACGCGCTGGTGGCGGCGGGCCTGGCGCAGATCGCCGCGCGGTCCGTGGCCGAGGCCGCGGGCATCCGCTACGTGTACACGAGCTATTCGGCGGTCAACCTGCCCTCGCCCTACCATGCGCCGCCACCGCGGCCGGGCTGGCCGGATCCGGAGGCGGACGACAATCTGACGCTGTGGGAGCTGGACGCCCGCAGTGTGAACGCGCAGTTCGCCGAGCCGCTCAACGGACACCGGGCAGCTCTCGGTCTGCCGCCGGTGGACAACGTCCGTGATCACGTCTTCACCGATCGGCCGTGGCTGGCGGCGGACCCGGTCCTGGGACCGTGGCGGAAGACCCCGGGCCTCGACGTGATCCAGACGGGTGCGTGGACGCTGCCGGACGAACGCCCCCTGCCGGCCGAGCTGTTGACGTTCCTGGACGCGGGCGCGCCGCCGGTCTACGTGGGTTTCGGCAGCATACGTCCGTCCCCGGACATCGCCCGCAGGGCCGTCGAGGTGATCCGCGCACAGGATCACCGCGTACTCGTCTCCCGCGGCTGGGCGGACCTGGACCTGGGCGACGACAGGGACGACTGCCTCGCCATCGGCGAGGTCAGCCATCAGAGTCTCTTCGGGAGGGTGGCCGCGGTGGTCCACCACGGGGGTGCGGGCACGACGCTGACGGCCGCTCGGGCGGGTGCGCCGCAAGTGGTGGTACCTCTCCAGTTGGCGGACAACCCCTACTGGGCCGGTCAGGTGGCAGACCTGGATCTCGGTGCGGCACTCGACACTCCGACCCCGACGACCGAGTCCTTGAACGTCGCGTTCAAGACGGCCCTGGCACCTGAGACACGGGCTCGGGCCAAGGCTGTGGGCAGCAGGATCCGCACCGACGGAGCGGCGGTGGCCGCGAACCTGCTCCTCGACGCCATCCGGTGAGCGGGGCAGGCCCGGTCGGCGGGAATCCCGCTGGAACTCTGGCAGGCGTGCGCACAGGCGCTCGGCACCCTGTCACTGCCGCGGAGGTCGGCTGCTAGCGTTCCGGCGCATGGAAGACGGCGTGTACGTGGGTAATGCGGGCAAGGACGCGGCACTGGACCGGGGGTGGCTGCTCGGGCACTTCAAGGAGGAAGGCAGTCCTCTCCACAGCGACGCTGTGGAGGTCAAATGGGGCGTTCACCCGCGTGGCGAACAGCGAGCGCAGTGGGTGAAGGGCGAAGTGCGCGCAGCTGTCCTGGTCCTGATCTCAGGTCGCTTCCGTATGGAGTTCCCCGGTCGAAGCGTGCTGTTGGAAGAACAGGGCGACTATGTCGTCTGGGGCCAGGGGGTGGATCACTCCTGGGTCGCGGAGGACGAGTCCGTGGTACTCACTGTGCGCTGGCCTTCTGTGCCTGGATACGCCGTACCGCAGGAGGAAGAGCGGATGAGTCCGTGAGGTCCGCCGGAATATGAGGTCCTCTTTGCCCGGCACGGCGTTTCTCGGCACTCCGGGGAAAAACGCGTGACGTTGTGGAACCTTTCTTCCGATATGCGAGTTTCGTGGGACTCTTTTTCGGTGTGGGTGTTCTGTGCAGTGTTGCGGAATGTCGAGTATTGACATGTCCTGATCCTGTGATTGATGATTACGGCTGTGTCACGGAGTTCCGGAAGGGAATCCGGGTGTGCAGGAAAACAATGTGACCAGGTAATTGGCCAGTTATTTCGGGAATCGAATTTATCGAATCGCCCGGCCGCTATAGGACTCTTCGCTGCGTGGACTCGCCCCGCGCATCCCGGCCGTCGGCCCCGCCCCCCACCACGACGCCCACTCGACGGCGAGCGCGCCGAGCCAGGACCGACGGCAGTCCGGTGATCCCGGCTCGTCACTCCCGATGTCACCCCGCCCCACCCCGATGGGAAGGCCAGGTACCGCCGGTGCACACCACCCCCCACCCTGTCCCCACTCCATGCGCGTCAACCGAAACGGCCACGGACGACGCCGAGTCGGCGCCCCGCGTCCGACCGGCCTCCTTCGCCCAGCGGCGACTGTGGTTCCTGGCCCAACTCCCGGGCGCGAACGCCGCGTACAACGAGACGATCGCCTTCTCCCTGACCGGCCCGCTCGATGTCGACCTGCTGTCCCGAGCCTTCGACGAGCTGACCGACCGTCATGAGACGCTGCGGACGAGGCTGTTGGCCACCGAAGGGGACGTGCACCAGCACATCGACCCACCCGGCGGGGGATTCGCCCTGACCTTCGAGGACCTCGCCGCGGCCGATGACTCCGCGGCACGCGTCGCCGCCCGCCAACTCGACGAGGAACAAAGGTCGTTCGACCTCGACACCGGCCCCCTCGGGCGCGGACGCCTCCTCGCGCTGGGACCGGACCGCCATGTACTCCTGCTGACGTTCCATCACAGCATCTACGACGGCGTCTCGATGAACGTCATGATGGACGAACTCGGCCGGATCTACGAGGCGTTCGCGGCAGGCGCCCCGAACCCGCTGCCCCCGCTCGCGGTGCAGTTTGCCGACCACGTGCAGACCCGGGAACAAGCCGTCCTCGACGGTGGGCTCGCCGCCCAGGAGGACCACTGGCGCCGCGCGCTGCACGGCGCGCCGCCCGTCCTGGACCTGCCCACCGACCGTCCGCGGCCGACGGAACAGCAATACGAGGGCGGCCGGGCCGAGTTCAGCCTCGACGCCGAGGTCACCGCCGGGCTCCGCAGCCTCGCGAGACAGCACGGTGCCACCCCCTTCGTGGCTGTGCTGGCCGGCTGGGCGATTCTCCTGTCGCGTCTCTCCGGGCAGGAGGACATCGTTGTCGGCAGCCCCTTCGCCAACCGGCGCGGCCCGGGCGCGGCCGGTCTCATCGGCTTTCTCGTCAACTCCCTTCCGTTGCGCATCGATCTGTCCGGCTCCCTCACCGTGTCCGAGGCCCTCGCCCGCACCCGCGCCGTCGTACGCGAGGCACTCGCTCACCAGGACCTGCCGTTCGAGCGGATCGTCGAACTGGTCAACCCGCCGCGCAGCGCCTCCCGCACGCCGCTGTTCCAGACCATGCTGGCCTGGGTGCCCGAACGGCGGGACCTGCTGCACCTGCCCGGAGTCGACGCCCAGCCGCTGCCGATTGCCCACGCCCCGGCCAAGTTCGACCTCGCCGTCTCGGCGACCGAGTCCGACGGACGCATCACCGGGTACCTGGACTACGCGACGGCACTCCTCGACCACATCACCGCCGAGCGCTGGGCCGGCCACCTGCGGAACCTGCTCACCGACATGACACGCCACCCCGAACGTGAGCTCCGCGCGCTGGAGTTGATGTCCCCTCAGGAACGCCGGCGCGAGCTGCTCGACGGCGACGCCACGCGGCCGGAGACCTCCGGGGCCGCTCCGTACGCGGCCTCCGGGCTCGTCGAACTCTTCGAGACCCAGGTCCGCGAGCGTCCGACCCGCACCGCCGTCGTCGGCCGCGACGGCTTGCTGGACTACGCGGCCCTCGACCGCCGCGCCAACCACCTCGCGCACGCCCTCGTCGCCCGTTCCGTCCGCCCCGGCGACGTCGTCGGCCTCCACGCGAAGCGGTCCTGCGACCTTGCCGTCGGCATCCTGGGCATCCTCAAGGCGGGCGCTGCCTACCTCCCGCTCGACCCGGGCCAGCCCGCCGAACGCCTCGCGAACATGGTCGAGGACGCGGCCTGCCCCCTCGTGCTGAGTGACCACGACAGCGCGGAACGCGCCCCGGAGTGGCTCGACTTGGCAGCTGTGGAAGCCGAGGGAGCAACCCGCCACGAACCGCCCGCGGGCATCACTCCCACGCCCGACCGACTCGCCTACGTGATCTTCACCTCCGGGTCCACGGGACGGCCCAAGGGCGTCGCGGTCGAGCACCGCAGCGTCCTCAACCTCTTCGCCACCTGGCACACCCGCATGGGCACCGCCCCCGGCGAGGTCGGCTCGGCCTGGTCCAGCATCGGCTTCGACGCCTCGATCCACGAACTGCTGCTGCCCCTCACCACCGGCGGTGAACTGCACATCGTCCCCGAGGAGTTGCGCGGCGACCCCGAGGCCCTGCTGGCGTGGATGCGCGAACACGCCGTGACCCAGGCCTTCTTGCCGCCCGCGTACGTCAAGTGGATCGACGAGGACCCGGCCGTACGACTGCACGGGCTCCAACTGCGCACGCTGCTCACGGGAGTCGAGTCGCTCACCGAAGCCGCCCTGCACCGCATGACACAGCACCTCCCCGGCCTGCGGATCTGCTTCGGCTACGGCCCCACCGAAGCGACCCTCTACAGCACCGCGTACTACGACCCCCGCCCACTGGAGCGGCCCTGCCCCATCGGCCGCCCGCTGCCCGGCACCCGTATGTACATCCTCGACAGGCGCATGGAACCCGTCCCGCCCGGCGTGGTGGGGGAGGTGTACCTCGGCGGAGCGTCGCTGGCCCGCGGCTATCTCGGCCGCCCCGACCTCACCAAGGAACGCTTCCTGCCCGACCCGTTCGTGCCCGGCGAACGGATCTACCGCACCGGAGACCTCGCCCGACGCCTGCCCGACGGCCAGGCGCACTACATGGGCCGCGCCGACGACCAGGTCAAACTCCGCGGATTCCGGATCGAACCCGCCGAGGTCGAGGCCGCGCTCATGGCCCTGCCCGGCGTCCGCGAAGCCGCGGTCCTCGTCGACCACGACGCGAGCGGCCAGCCGCGCCTGCTCGCCGGCATCGGCCGGGGCACCGCACCGGCCCGCACCACCCACGACTGGCGCACCGCCCTCGCCCGCCTACTGCCCGACTACATGATCCCCGCTGTCTTCCTCGACCTCGACACCCTGCCGCTCAACCGCAGCGGCAAACTCGACCGGCCCCAACTCCTGCGCCTGGCCCAGGAGTCGACCTCCACCCAGGTCAACACGGCCAGCCCGCGCGACCACATCGAACACGGCCTGTACCGCATATGGCAGCGCATCCTGCTCCACCCCGATATCGGCGTCAGCGACAACTTCTTCGAGATCGGCGGCACTTCGCTCTCCGCCATCAAGATGGCCCACGCCGTCACCGAGACGTTCGGCCGCCGCCTGCCGGTAGGCGAGGTGATGACCCGCCCCACCATCGAGGCACTCGCCGCCCTGCTGCGCGAGGACGGCACCGCCGACGCCCCCGGCAGCCTCATCGAGTTCCGCCCCGGCACCGGCCCGCGCGTCGTCTGCGTCCACCCCGCCGGTGGCACCGCCTTCTGCTACCTCCCCCTGGCCACACTCCTCCCCGAGACCGTCGGCCTGTACGGCATCCAGTCCCCGGGAGTGAACCCCGACGAGGACCTCCTGCCGAGCGTGGAGGCCATGGCCGAGGAGTACCTCCGACTGATCCGACCCGACGGTGCATCCCCCCTGGTCCTGACCGGCCTGTCCTATGGCGGCCTCGTCGCCCACGAGATGGGACGCCTCCTGGCCCACGCCGGACACCGGGCCGTCAGCGTCGTCCTCCTGGACACCCAGGCCACCGACGACGCATCCGCACGCGCGGAGATCGGCGCCGTCGACGCGGCCGAGTTCCGCGACAAACTCGTGAGGTTCAACGGGATGTACCCCGGCATCGACGACGCCCAGGTCGACCGCTACTTCCACCTCTACAACCACAACCGGCTCACCGCCCGCGAACACCTCCCCGTCGCCTCCCCGGCACGCACCGTCCTCGCCCAGGCCGTGCCGGACGGCGACGACACCCCCTTCCACGCCGAGGTCCGCGACTTCTGGCGGCGCCGCGCCGAGGGCGACTACCGCGTCGAGCCGATGGAGTGCGACCACTGGGAGATCCTGGAGGGCGTCGGAGCAGCCCAGGTCGGCACCCTGCTCGCCGCCGAACTGGCCCACCACGGCGCCCAGTTGGCACTGCCGATACGGGAGGCATGATGGACCTCCGACATGCCCACAGAGCCACCCCGGTCCCTACGAGGTCGGTCTCCCTCGCCGAGGCCGTACTGGGCCAGGCTCGCCGCACCCCCACCGCCATCGCCGTCGAGGACGGCAACCGGGTCCTCGACTACGCGGAACTCGAACGAGCCAGCGGCCGAGTGGCAACGCGACTGCACGCGGCCGGAGTCCGCCCCGGCCACGCGGTCGCCGTACACCTGCCCCGCTCCTGGCAACTCGTCTGCGTCATGCTCGGCATCCGCCGCGCCGGAGCCACCGTCGTCCCCCTCGACCGACTCAGCCCACCCGACCGCCGGCGGCACATCCTGGACGACTCGGGCGCCGTCGCCGTAGTCCACGACAGCGGGCACACGCCTCAACTGCCGGAACACATCGCCGGGTTGGATGCCCACCTGCTCCTGACCGGCGATGGCCCCGTCTCGCCTGCCGTGCCTCCGGGGAAGCCCGGTGACACGGCCACGGGCTTCGTCTTCTACACCTCCGGCAGCACGGGGAACCCCAAGGGCGTCGAGGTCACCGACGACGGAGTACTGCGCCTGGCCCGCCCCGGCTACCTCGACCTACGGCCCGGCGCCCGCTTCGCCAGCCTGGCCAACCCCGCCTTCGACGCGCTGAGTTTCGAGGTGTGGGTCCCGCTCCTGACCGGCGGCGTCTGCGTCGTGCTCGACGACGAACAGGTGCGCAGTGCGCCCCGGTTCGCCAGGGTGCTGAGCGAGCGCGGCGTCGACATCCTGTTCATCACAACGGCCTTGTTCAACGCGGTGGTCGAGCAGGTACCGGACTGCTTCGCCGGCATCGGACAGGTACTCGTCGGCGGTGAACAGCTCAATGCACGCATCGTCCGCCGCTGGTACGACACCAACTCCGCGTCCCGCACCGTCCTGCACAACGTGTACGGGCCGACGGAGGCGACGACCTTCGCCCTCTGCGGCCCCATCCCGCGCGACTTCGCCGGCGACACCATCCCGATCGGCACCCCGCTCCCCGGCACCGCCGTACTGCTCCGTACCCAGGACTACCGCATCGCCGAGCCGGGCGAAGTAGCCGAACTACTGCTGTCCGGAACTGCGTTGGCCCTCGGCTACCGCAACCTTCCCGAACAGACGGAGCGCGGCTTCGTACGGCTGCCGCACGAGAACGGCGGCGAACGCCGCTGGTACCGCACCGGCGACCTCGTACGCCAGGACACCGAAGGCCGGATCACCTACGTCGGCCGGGCCGACCGCCAGGTCAAGGTGCGCGGCTTCCGCATCGAACCGGGCGAGGTGGAGCGGCAGATCCTGGCCCAACCCGCTGTCCGCCAGGCCTACATATGCACCCGCCGCGACGCGGCGGACCGCAGCGAACTGCTCGCATTCCTCGTCCTGGGCGACGAACTCTCCTACGACGCCTTCGACCGTCACCTCGCCGCCGCCCTGCCCTCGTACATGCGCCCCCACCACACCTACCTCGTCGCCGAGTTGCCGCGAAACGCCAACGGCAAAGTCGACCAGGCCGTCCTTCGGCGCGACGCCGGGGCCCCGTGGCGGGCCGCACAGGAGGGTGACGTGCCGGTCAGCGCCGCGCAACGGCGGGTGCTGGAGGTCGCCGAGGACATCCTCGCCGTCAACGGCCTCCGCCCCGGCGACCGTTGGGCCGCGAGCGGCGGTGACTCGCTGAAGGCGCTGCGCTTCCGCTTCGAGATCCTCAACCGTTTCGCCGTCGACCTGCCGCACGACCTCGTCCTGCGGTCCGACTTCGCGGCTCTCGCCGACGCCGTACACGCCCCGGACGCGACCACGGGAGAACACCCGCCCGTGCCCGCCCCCTCCGTGGAGCCGACCGCACCGGCCACCAGCGAACAGGAACGCCTCTGGCTCCTGCACCAGCGCGAGCCCGAAAACCGTTCCTACGACGTGCCGTTGGCCTTCCACGTCCGGGGTCGCGTAGACACGGAGGCCCTGCATCGCGCGGTGCGCGCGATGGTGGAACGGCATGTCGCCCTGCGTACCCGGCTGGTCCCCACCCCCGACGGGCTGCTCCAACAGGCCGGTGATGCGTACGACCCCTGGCAGCTCCTCGAAGCACGTCCCGGGGAGGAGTGGCAGGCCACCGCCGACCGGTTCTTCGACCACAGCTTCGACCTCGGCGACACCCGGATGCTGCGCACGGCCTGGGTGACACAGGCCGACGGCGGACTGCTCCTGCTGCACCTGCACCACGTCGCCGTGGACGGCTGGTCACTCAACCTCCTCCTCCGCGACCTGACCGACGCCTGCGCCGCCCGGAGCACTCAGCCGCACTCCGCCCTCACACCCCTGGACTTCGCCCGCTGGCAACGCGGTTGGCACACCAGCCCCGCCTACGAGGACCGCCGCGCCCGGCTGCGCTCCCACTACGGCCGTGACGGCGAACCGTCACCCGCGCTGCCGACGCCCGACGCGCCACGAGCCCGCCTGCTGCGCACCTCGCTCGACCTGGTCCGCCGCAGCGCGCTGGACCGCCGTGCCGCACAACTCGGTCTGACACGCTTCCAGTTGCTGGTGTCCGCGTTCGCCGCGAGCCTGTACGGCGTGACCGGGCAGGGGCGTCCGCTGGTCGCCACGCCGGTGGTGAACCGGCCCCGCCCCGAATTCGCGGACACGGTCGGCATGTTCGCCAACACCGTGCTCCTGGACCTGCCGTTGGAGCCGCACCGCTCACTGGACGCTCAGCTCTCGGCCCACTCCGATGCCGTGCGCGCCGTGCTCCAGGACCAGGAGGTCGCCCTCGCCGACGTCCTCGCGGACCCCGCCCTCCGCGAACGAACGCCTTTGTTCGACTACCTCTTTGTCCTGGAGAACACCGACTTCTCGGCACTGCGCCTGGATGGCTGCGACGTGCGGCCACTGTGGCCCGAGCCGCTGGGCGCCAAGTGCGCCCTCACGCTGTCGGTCGTGGAGCACGCGGCCGGCTTCGACTGCCTGTGGGAGTACCGCGAAGACATCGGCGCCGAACGCACCCAGGCCGCGGCCCGCCTCTTCCGCCAGACCCTCGACCACCTGACCGGCGACACGGACGCCACCATCACCCTGCACGAACTGGTCGCCCACTACCGTCGCACCCTGCCCGACCACGGCCAAGGCCCCACACGCACAACGGACTTCACCACCGTCGCAGACGGCTTCGCCCGACAGGCGGCCCGCACCCCGCACGCCCCGGCCGTCACCACCGGCGAGACCACCCTCACCTACACTGAACTCGACGCACAGGCAGCGGAGTTGGCGACCGCACTCGGCACCCGCCTCCCGGCCGATCCCGCAGCCCCGGCGGCCGTGGCGCTCTACCTCCAGCCCTCCGTCGAGCATGTCGTGGCGCTCCTGGCGGCGGCCCGCCTCAACCTCACCGTCGTACCGCTCGACCCCGCCTATCCACCGGCCCTGCTGAGGCATGTGCTCGACCAGGCCGACCCGTTGTGCGTACTCGTGACACCCGTGGACGAACACGTCCTCGACGCCATCGCGCCACCGTCCCTGCCCCGGCACATTCTCACCCTCGCCGACACCCCCACCGCGGTACCCCAACTGCCCACGCACCAGGGGCTGCGCCCGCTCTACACCTTGTTCACGTCCGGCTCCACCGGCACTCCCAAAGGCGTCCAGGTCCCCGACCGGACCCTGTGCAATCTGCTGACCTGGCAGCGCACCGACGGCGGCCTCAGCGGGTCCGCAGTCACCCAGCAGTTCTCCATGCTGTCCTTCGACGTCTCCTTCCAGGAGATCCTCACGACCCTTTGCTCCGGTGGCCTGCTGCGCCTGGTGGAACCCGGCTGGCGGCACGATGTCCCGTCCCTGCTGCGGGAGTTGGAGACCGGGGGAGCGGAGCGGATCTTCCTGCCGTACGTCGCCCTGCAACTCCTCGCCGAACACGGCGTGCGCACCGGGCAGTTCCCGTCCCGGCTGCGCGAAGTCGTCACCGCCGGTGAGCAGTTGGTGTGCACCGACGCGATCCGCCGCTGGTTCGGCGGCCTTCCGGACGCCCGGCTGTTCAACCACTACGGCCCCACCGAGACCCATGTCGTCAGCGGCCTCCGCCTCGACGGCGACCCCGCCGCCTGGCCGCTGCGCCCCGCGATCGGGCGTCCGGTGGCGAACGCCGTCCTGCGGGTCGTCGACGAGGGCGGTCTCCCCGTCCCGCCCGGCGTCACCGGCGAGTTGCTGATCGGTGGTGTCATGGCCAACCGCTGCTACGTCGGCGACGGCGACGGTGACGACGCACCGAACCGCGACCGCTTCACCGACGACCCGGACCTCGGGACCTTCTACCGCACCGGCGACCTGGCCCGGTTCGACGAGCGGGGTCTGCTGCACTACGCGGGCCGCGACGACAGCCAGGTCAAACTCGGCGGGTTCCGGCTGGAGTTGGGGCAGGTCGAGGCCGCCTTGCTGCAACATCCCGGTGTGACCCACGCGGTCGCGGTGGTGGAGGGCGGGCAGCTGGTGGCCTGCCTGCAATGCCGGGGCGGCGACCCCGATCCGGCCGATCTCGCGGACCATCTGGCCGGGCTGCTGCCGTCCTACGTGCGCATCAGCCGTTTCCGCCGCCTGACGGAGCTGCCGCGCACGCCCAGCGGGAAGCTGGATCGCCGGGCGGCGTACACCGCCCCGGGTCGTGACTTGCGCTCCGTCGACGTGACCGCCCCGGCCGTCTCAGCGCTGGAGGGGCGGCTGGCCGTGCTGTTCGAGACGGTGACCGGCAAGGCCATCGGCGTGGAACAGCGGTTCTTCGACGCGGGCGCCACCAGCCTGGACCTGATGCGCTTCCAGCTCCGCTGTGCGGGCGAGGACGAACTAGCCTTCACCGTCCCGGAGTTGTTCGAGCACGTCAGCCTTCGCGCGCTGGCCCGCCTTGTGGAGGGACGCACAACGGAGGGCGCTGTCGTGACCGCCGTCACCTCCGATGCCCCACGGCTGCCGGGGGAGCGGGCCGATGAACCCGTCGCCGTCATCGGGATGGCCGTACGACTGCCCGGCGCCCCTGACCTGGCCGCCTTCTGGGACCTGGTGGTCTCCGGTCGCCGGGGCATCGAGCACTTCCAGACGACGGACGGCCGGGTCGGCGCCCGCAGCCAGTTGGCGGGGATGCTCGACTTCGACCCCGGCCGCTTCACGATCAGCCCGCACGAGGCCCGGCTGATGGACCCCCAGCAGCGGCACCTCCTGATGAACTGCGTCGAGGCACTCGCCCACGGAGGCATCGGAGACCCGACGACCCAGCGGGTCGGACTCCTCGCCGCCTGTGGGGAGAACACCTACTTCCAACGCATGCTGCGCGAGGCGGAGTCGGCCGAACTCCCCGACACCTTCCGGCTCGCGCTGCACCACGAGAAGGACTTCCTGGCCACCAAGGCCGCCTACCACCTCGGCCTGACCGGGCCCGCCTTCACCGTGCAGTCGGCGTGCTCCAGTTCCCTCGTCGGCGTGCATGTCGCCGCCGGGATGCTGCGGCAGGGCGACGCGGACGTGATGCTCGTCGGCGGTGTCCTCGTCGACACCGAACTGACCGACGGCTACTCCTACCGACCGCAGCACATCTTCTCCCCGGACGGCCACTGCCGCCCCTTCAGCGCGGACGCCGCAGGCACCGTCGGGGCCAGTGGAACCGGCGTCGTCGTTCTCAAGCCCCTCGCCGCCGCCCGCCGTGACGGGGACACCGTCTACGCCGTCATCACCGGCTCGGGCATCAACAACGACGGCTCGGACAAGCTCAGTTACAGCGCCCCGGCCCTGGCCGGGCAACGCGCCGCGATCCGCACCGCCCTGCACCGCAGCGGCCGTAGCGGCGCCGACCTCGGCTATGTGGAGGCACACGGCACCGGTACCCGCCTCGGGGACCCGGTGGAAGCGGCCGCACTGCGCCAGGCGTACGGACTGGCGGACGACGCGCACGTGGCGCTGTCGTCGGTGAAGAGCCAGATCGGACACCTGGGCGCCGCCGCGGGCGTCGTCGGCATGGTGCGGGCCGTCCTCGCCGTGCACCACGGGATCGTCCCGCCGACAGCCGACTTCGATCGGCTCAACCCCGAGATCGACGACGGTCCGTTCCGCATACCGGTCGCGGCCGAACCGTGGCCCCAGGACAGGCCGCGAGTCGCCGCTGTCAGCAGCTTCGGGATCGGCGGGACCAACGCCCACCTGCTCCTCGAAAACCCGGATGTGGCGCAAGTCGCGCACGCCGCACACGAGTTGGTGCCGTGCCTGGTGCTGTCCGGGAGCTCCGAGACCGCCGTACGCGCGGACGGACGCCGTATCGCCGCCTACCTGAGGGCGCGGCCCGACGCCTATCCGCAGGTGCTGCGCCACCTCCAGGCCGGACGGCCCGTGCTCGGCCACAGGGCGGCGGCGGTCTGCCTGGACGCCGACTCCGCCGTCGCATGGCTCGAAGCCCTCTCCGACATCACGACGCCGCACCCGCAGACCGGCAGCCCGACCCAGGACCGGGACCCCCATGCCCTCGCCGAGGCATGGACGGCCGGGCACACCCTCGTATGGCCCGAGGGACCCGCGTCCGCCCCCTGGGACTTCCCGCCGCCCGCCTTCGACACGGCGGAGTACGACTTCCCGCGTACGCCCATGTCGGCGCCACCGGCCGGACCGCAGCGGCTGCCCGCCGACCAGTGGCTGCACCAGCCGCAGTGGACGCGGTTGCGCCGAGCCCGCACCGGCGCGCACGAACCGCGCCGCACCGCCGTGGTGGTCACGGACGCGGGCGGCGAGGCGTGGCGGTTCCTGGAGCGGCACTACGCCCGGGTGGTGACCGTGTGCTCCGGAGAGACCTTCGCCCGTCTCGACGAGGACCGCTACGAGGCTGACCCAGCCGACACCGGGCAACTCGCCGCTGTGCTGGAGCGGGTCACCCGTTCCGGCGGCCCCGGGGTCGACTGGCTGCACGCACTGCCGCTGGCTCTCGACGGCAGCCTCGATGAACACGCCCTGGAGACAGCCCAGTTGGCCTGCCTCGACACCGTCGCGGCGCTCGCCCGCGCCCTGGCCGACGTACCGGACGCCGTACGGCCACGGGCCTGGCTGCTCTCCCACGGGGCGCAGCCGGTCACCGGCCCCGTCCGCACTCCTGAGGCGGGCCTGCTCGCCGCCGCTCTCGAAGTGCCCCGCCAGGAACTGGGTGTGACCCTGCGCTGGACCGACCTGCCCGGATCCCGCCCGGCCGACTGGGCGGCCCACCTGCCCGACCTGCTCCTGGACGACACGATCACCGAACCGGCGACCGCCCTGCGCGACGGCTTCTGGTGGCAGCGCACCCTCCAACCGGTCCCGGTCCTCAACTCCCCGCCGACCGCCGTCCGTTCGGCAGCACCCGGCACCCACCTGGTGCTCGGCGGCACCGGAGGCATCGGCACCACCCTGGCCGCCCGCCTCCTGGAGCACCCCGGCAACCACGTGGTCCTCGTCGCCCGGGGGACCGCGACACCGCCCGCACTACGGCCGTACCAGGACCGCGTCACACTCGTCCCGGCCGACCTCGCGACGGACGAACTGACCACGGTCGCCGACCGGTTGGCCCCGCATCTCGACGGCCTCGCCGGCATCGTCCACGCCGCGGGCACAGCAGCCGGAGGACTCCTCGCCCGCCGTGACCCCGCGATCGCCCATCGCGCCACGGCCGCGAAACTGCGCGGAGCCCTGCTCGTCGAACGGCTCATCGCCGAGCACGACCCCGACTACGCGGCCTACTGCTCGTCAATGGCGGTCCGTTTCGGTGGAGTTGGGCAGTTCGACTACGCGGCGGCCAACGCCTGCCTCGACGCCTACGCCCACCACGCACCGCCCGGCGACGACGCCACCACCGTCCGGATGAGCATCGGCTGGGACGCCTGGCGGGACGTCGGCATGGCGCAACACGCCCTGACCAGCGACGCCCGCCACCAGGAACACCTCAAGGCGGCGCTCACCCCCGAGGACGGCGCGGCCGTCTTCGAACAGGCCCTGCATCTGCAGTTGCCGCACCTGATGGTCAACACCACGCCCCTGACCGAGGCTCGCTACTTCTACGAGCCGGACCCCGGCTCGCGACACGCGCCGGTGCCCTCCGCGCAACCCGCGCAGGGCGACCCCACGGCCGAACTCACCGAGATCCTGGTCGACTTGCTCGGCGTGGACACCGTCGACCCGGAGGCCGCGCTGTACGACCTCGGCGCCGACTCGCTCACCCTGCTGGAACTCATCGACGAGGTGAAACGCCGCTACGGCACCGACATCGACCTGTCCCGGCTGAGCCACCGGGTGAGCCTGACCGAGATCCTCGGTCACCTCGACACCGGCACCCGCGCGTCCGCCGCCGCGGTGGACATCGAGGTGTGGCAGCGCGGACCGGGTCCGGACGTGCTGTGCCTGGTCCATCCGGTCGGCGGCGACATCCAGGCGTACCGGCCTCTTGTGGCGGCCCTGCCCGACGAGTTGACCATCTGCCTCATCGCCGACCCGAAACTACGCGACCCGGCGCAACCCGCCCGCTCGATCGCCGACCGTGCCGCGCACTACCTGGAAGCCGTCCGGGCCGCGTTTCCGGACCCCGACTACCGCCTGCGCCTTGCGGGTTGGTCGTTCGGTGCCTGGACTGCCCTGTCCATGGCGGCACTTGCCGAGGCGGACGGCCGATCCGTCGACGCCGTCCACCTCCTCGATCCACCGCCACCCGGCGCCGGACAACGGCTCGCCGCGTACGACGAACAGCAGGTGGGCGCTGTGTTCGCCCGGGAGTTGAGCGGCAGCGGTGACGGTGGGGGACGGCTGTCGGCGTCCGGCCGCGCCTACGCCGAACGTCTCGCGGACTGCTGCCGGACCAACCTCGCCGCCATGGCCGAGCACCGGCTGCCGCGGCTGCACCGGACGCCAGCCGAGATATGGCTCGCCCAGCGTCCCGTAGAGGAAGGGGTGTTGGCCCCGGAACCGACCGCCCCCGACGCGTGGGACGCCCATCTGCCCCGCCCCTTCCGCCTTCACCACGTCGACGCCACCCACTACGAACTCGTCGCGCCACCCCACGTGGAAGCGATCGCCGCCGCGCTCGCAGCGGTGCCACCCCCCACGCAAGCCGCCGTTGCCGCGCTGCCCCATCCCGCCGGAAGATCCTGAGGATGTCACCGTGCGGCATCTCTGCCCCCTATTCCCCCTCACCCCCGCCCCCACCGATGCCACGGAGGTCCCTCATGGAGGACTACGCACTCAAGGCCGTCGAGCGGCTCACCACCCGACCTGCTGAGCCGTACGACACCCTGTCCGTCGCCCCGATCACCCCGTTGCTGGGCGCCGAGGTCACCGGACTCGACCTGTCCCAGGAGCTGACACCCCAGCAGGAGAAGGAACTCAAGCACGCGTTCCAGACCCACCACGTCCTCGTCTTCCGCGACCAGGACATCACTCCCGAGGAACACAAGCGGTTCGCGGGCGTCTTCGGCGAACTGCACCCCGTGGCCCTCGCGCCCGAGGGATCCGACCCGTACATCCTGGAGATCAAGGCGACCAAGGAGTCCAAGGCCGTGGCCGGCAACGGCTGGCACGCCGACGGCACCGCCGACGCCGAACCCTCCCTCGGTTCGCTGCTGTACATCACCACCATCCCCGAGGGCGGCAGCGGTGGCGACACCGTCTTCGCCAACATGCACCTCGCCTACGAAGTCCTCTCACCGGCGATGCGCAGCTTCCTCGAGAGCCTCACCGCCGTCCACGACGGAGCCCTGCCCTGGACCGCCGCCGGACAGACCCCGCCGCCCGAGTACGAGGTGCCCCGCACCGAACAGCCGGTCGTCGCCCGCCATCCGGAGACCGACCGCAAGCTCCTCTTCGTCAACGCCCCCTACACCTCGCACATCACCCAGCTGTCCCGCGTCGAGAGCGACGCCCTGCTGGAGATGCTGTACGCGCACATAGCCCGAACCCAGTTGCTGCACTGCCGGGTCCGCTGGCAGGAGCGCACCCTCGTCCTCTGGGACAACCGCAGCGTCCAGCACCACGCCGTCTGGGACTACTTCCCGTACACCCGCGAGGGCCGCCGGGTCGCCGTCAACGGCAGCCGCTTGGAGGCCTGACCCGGTGTCACGCGCCCGGCCGAGGGCCTGTTCACGGCGTCGGCGTCTGCAGAACCTCCAACGCGGTGACGGCCACGTGCAGTTGGGTGCGTTCGGCGCCGGACTCCAGGTCGGTGCCCAGGAGGCGTTCGATGGTGTGCAGGCGCTGGTAGAAGGCCTGCCGGGAGAGCCCCACGCGCTTGGCCGCGATGGACTTGTTGCCGGCGGCGTCGAGGTACTCGCGCAGGGTGGTGAGGAGGTCGCTGCCGTGCCGGGCGTCATGCTGGACCAGGCGCCCGAGCCGTTGTTCCACATACTTCTGGACCCGGACGTCGTCGCGCAGGGAGTAGAGCAGTTCCGGCAGGCCCACGTCGGAGGCGACATGGAAGGGCCGACCGCGGGAGGCGGGACCGATGGCGTCGGCGACCTCCTCGGCCTCGCGGAACGAACGGGTGACCTGGCTGAGCTCGGTGACGCCCGGGCCGACGGCGACGACGGTGTCCTCCCCGAACGTGGCCCGCAGATCGCGGGCGATGCGTTCCACGACGGGCTGCCACGCACTCGCGCGGGCCAGCGCCATGAGCAGCCCGGTGCGCCGCCCCGACAGGTCTCCCACCAGGGCCTTGACCCCGGACGTGAGGAGCCCTTCGGCGAGATGCGCGCTCACCGAGCCCTCGTCGGCCGGTACCCCCGAGTGGTCGACGACGACCGGCAGGAGGCGGTGCCCGGTCGTGGGCAGCCCCAGCGCCTCGGCCCGCAGTCGCGCCTCGGTACGGCTGCGATACCGCCAGTGCAGTAGATCGAGCAGAACGGAACTGTGCGCCCGCCGATCCCACTCCGGTGAGCCGGTGAGCCGCGCCAACGTCAGTGCGGTGGCGGCCTGTTCGAGGATCATCGTGTGTTCAGGACCGAAGGGCGGTCCGCCCGTGAGGGGCAGCATGACCAGCCGCCCCCACCGGCTGCTCCGCTCCTCGACCGGCGCCACGAGCCACCCCTCCGGCCCGCTGGCCGCCGCCCGGTCCGGCGTTTCGGCGGCGCGCGACCGACGCGGCCAGGCATCCAGGACCTGCCCGTCCGCCCGCCCGGCCACGGCCCAGCTCACCGCGTGGTGGATCAGGTTCTCCAGCACGACCGGACACCCCGAGAGATCGGAGGCGGTCTGCACGAACTCCTCCGGTTCGGCGCCGCGCAGAGTGAGCGACGTGAACAGCTCGTGCACATGCTGGGCGCGGCGCAACAACTCGCCCTGCGCGTCCAGGATCAGCGCGTGCACGGTCTGGGTGACCTCGATGAACCGCACCCCGCGCGCCAACATGATCAGCGGCAGGTCCCGCTCACCGCACGCGGCGACGAGATCCGGGGGCGCCTGCTGATACCGACGCCCCAGCTCCACGACCAGCCCCGCGACCCCGACATCCGCCAACTGGTCGACGTAGCCGCGTAGTTGTGTCGGGTCCGATGGGTGCGGCATGCCCGTGGTGAGTACCAGCTCCCCGCCCTCCAGGAACGAGGCGGGGTCGAGGAGCTCGGTCACGTGGACCCAACGGACCGTGCGCCCCAACTGCTCCTCGCCGGCCACCACCCGGGGCAGACCGGCGGCGATGACGGGGAGTCGCAGTACGTCGGCGACCGTGAGGAACGGCATGGGTGCGGGTTCCTCCGGAGGTGTGGCGGTGTGGTTCCGGAACACTCTGCGGGGTGGGGCGAGGCTTGTGCAAGCTGCTCAGAGGGGTGCGCCTGTTCGCCGTAGGGCGGCTGTCGCGTTGGCGGGTGCGGGTTCGTTGTGGTTGCTCGCGCAGTTCCTCGCGCCCCTGGGGGGTTAGGGCCGGCGTGCGATCAGATCCGCGACCGTAGCGATCGGAGACGTACGCGAACGCCCACCCGCCTCATGCCGATCCGCCAGTCGATAGGCGACGTAAAGCCCCCGCACCCCGAGCCACCGCAACGGCTCCGGCTCCCACGTGCCCGGCCGATGTCCGGTCCACGGCAACCGGGTCAGCCGGGACTCCCGCCCCAACACCAGATCGGTCAACGTACGGCCGGCCAGATTCGTGGAGGTCACCCCATGCCCCACATACCCCCCGGCCCAGCCGAGCCCGGTCACCCGGTCGAGCCCAACCGTCGCCGACCAGTCCCGCGGCACCGCAAGCACCCCGCACCACGCATGGTCGACCCGGGCGTTGGCGGTCTGCGGCAGCACCTTGTACAAGGTCTCGGTCAGCTCACCGATCGTCCGGTCGGCCACCCGCCCGTCGGAGTCGGTCCGCGACCCGAACCGATACGGCACCCCCCGCCCCCCGATCGCGATCCGGTCGTCCGGCGTGCGCTGGGCGTACAGATGCCCGTGCGCGGTGTCACCCAAGGTCTCGCGCCCGGCCCACCCGATCTCGTCCCAGACACCCGCCGCCAGCGGCTCGGTCACGATCATCGAGCTGTTCATCGGCAACCAGGCCCGCCGCAGCCCCTTCAGAGACGCGGTGAACCCCTCAGTCGCCCGCAGGACGACAGGCGCGCGCACCACACCGTGCGCAGTGACCGCCCGCCCCGGCTCCACAACGCTGACCGGCGACTTCTCGTACAGGCTCACACCAAGTCGTACGACCACGTCGGCGAGCCCGCGCACCAGTGCCGCCGGCTGCAACCGGGCGCAGTGCGGCGTCCAGGCAGCCGCCGTCATCCCCTCGATGCGGATACGTTCGGCGGCCTCCTCCGGCGTCAGCATCACCGAGTCCGTGACACCCCACTCGTGGTCGTCCTCGGTCTTGTGCCGCAGCCGGGTCGCCTGCGCCGGGGTCCGGGCCACGCGCAGGGTGCCGCCCTTGACGATGTCGGCGTCGATGCCCTCCCGTTTCGCGACGGCGATGATCTCGTCGACGGCCTCGTTCATCGCGCGCTGATAGTCGAGCACCGCCTCCCGTCCGTACTGCTCGGCGAGCCGGTCACGCGCCCCGGGCACCAGCCCCGACGCCCAGCCGCCGTTGCGCCCGGACGCGCCGAACCCGGCGAACTCGGCCTCCAGGACGGTGATGCGGAGCGTCGGGTCGGCCCGTTTCAGGTAGTACGCGGTCCACAGGCCGGTGAGACCCGCGCCCACGATGCACACATCGGCGTCGCGGTCGCCGGGCAACGCCGCTCGGGGGGTGGGGAGTTCACTGAACCAGTGGGAGATCCGGCCGTTGACCGGTCCGGGCCGGCCGAGCGTGGTCGCGCTCACGGGGTGTTCCTTTCGAAGCGGCGGGCGTGCGGGTGCCGGAGGGTTCAGACGCCGAGCAGGCCGGGCAGCTCGGACAGGTCCTTGATCTCCTCGTACGGCTGGAACGCGGCCGAGCCCGGGAAGCCGTACCGGTTCACCCAGATCCGTCGCATGCCCGGGTAGCGCTTGGTCGGCATGATGTCGTACTCCCAGCCCTGGGCGGTGTGGACGATGTCCTCCGGTCCGCGCCCGGTCGCCTCCATCAGGTACTCGAAGGCCTGCGGCAACGGCTTGTACGCTCCGGCCTGTTCGGCGGTCAGGACGTAGTCCCACTCGACGCCCAACTCGTCGACGGCGTACGAGATGAGGTCGTCCTCGCTGTTGGAGAGGATGGCGATGTCGTACTCGCTCTTCAACCGGCGCAGCGCGTCCGGGACTTCACGGAACGGCTTGAACTTCTTGATGGCCTCGATCAGCGCCTCGCCGTCCTCGTCCCGGTACTCCAGGCCGTGCAGCAGCATGACGTTGCGCAAGGTGCTGCGGACGATCTCGCGGTAGGGGCGGTACGCGTCGACGACGCCCTGGAAGCGCATCACGTACGCGTCGTGGTGGAACTGGTCGGGGTCGACGTCGAGTTCGGCGAGCCGGTCCTTGACGATCTCGTGCGTGGCGGCGCGGGTGTCGAAGTTGATGAGGGTGCGGTAGCAGTCGAAGCTGACGACCTTGCGCATGGGGTGAACTCCTAGACGGGGGAGGGGTGTTCAGAGACTTCGGGGACTTCAGAGACTTCGGGGACTTCAGGAACGGCTGACGGCCTTGGCCAGACCCACGTCCTTCAGGGCCAGGTCCTTGGTCTCGGGGGCGAGGAAGTACGACACGACGAGTCCCGCCAGTGTGATCACCACCGCGATCCCCAGCGTGCCGCGCACGCCCAAGTCGTCGGCGGCGATGGGGAGAAGGAACGTGGAGGTGGCCGACCCGACCCGGCTCATCGCGGTCGCGATGCCGACTCCCGTGGCCCGCAGGTCGGTCGGGAACAGTTCGCTCGGGTAGACGAACTGCAGCCCGCTGCCGGCCGCCTCGAAGAACTGGAACGCGGCGAACAGGGTCACCACCAGGAACGCCCAGTGCAGCGGCAGCACCGCCAGCGCTAGCAACGACACGGTGATGCACGCGAACGTGCTGATCAGCAGCGGGCGGCGACCGATCCGGTTGACGACGATCAGGCCGAGGGCGATGCCCGCGACGGCGAGAGTCGTGATCAGCGCGCTCGCGCCGTACGTGCTCTCCACGCCGAAGGCCGAGAGCATCTGCGGCTGGAAGGAGCGGACCGCGAAGGCGGGCGCGACCTGACAGATCCAGAACACGGAACAGAAGACGACCGGGACCGTGTACCCGCGTTTGAAGATCTCGACGAGGTTGCCGAGCCCCGAGCCGCCGCGCTGTTCCCGCTGGGGCTCGGCGAGGAGTTCGTCGGCGTCGATGTCGGAGCCGAGGTGTTTGCGTACGACGGCCCGCGCCTCGTCGATCCGGCCGCGCGAGGCGAGCCAGCGCGGTGACTCGGGGATACCGGCCCGGAACACGAGGAAGACCAGCGCCGGGACCGTGCCGGAAGCCAGCATCCAGCGCCAGGCGTCGTCACCGAGACCGGTCAGCGCCCAGCCCACCCAGTAGCTCACGCCGTAGCCGACCCACCACGCGAGCACCAGGCCGGACAGGGCCGGGCCGCGCAGTCGGCGGGGGACCAGTTCGGTGGTGAGGGCGGAGGCGATGGGGTAGTCGGCGCCGATCGCGACGCCGATGAGCAGCCGCAGCACCACGAGCTGCCAGGCCTCCGCGACGAAGAACTGGAGTGCCGAGAAGACCACGAACGCGGCCAGGTTGAGGACGTACATCAGATGGCGGCCGACCCGGTCGGTGATCGGGCCGAAGACGACACCGCCGATGAACACGCCGATCAGGACGGACGCGGCGACCAGGCCGGTCCACAGGGTGTCGAGGGCGAGTGCCGGGGTGATGAGGCCGAGCGCGACACCCATCACGCCGAGCAGATAGCCGTCGCAGAACGGGCCGCCCATGGCGACCGCCATGATCCGGCGGTGGAAGGAACTGACGGGCGCGTCGTCGAGCGACGAGCCCCCCGAGGTGGTCGAGGACGAGGTCACGGACATGCTTGAGGCTCCTGGGGACGCAGGGGCGGAGGAGGTCGTGCGTCAAGCATTCGAATGCGTACGCCGCTGTACGCCGGAGAGACCGACTGGTCACCGAGGGGGGAGGGGGACGGTGAGGCGGTCCGGGGTTGGCAACACCCTGGTTCAGTGCGCGGCCACCGTCAATGAACACCGTGTTCGCTTCGCCGCCGGTGGGTGGACAGTGTGTTCCGCGGACGCGGTCCGGTTGACAGACCGTCCACACCGGGCGGGCCGGGGGAACACGTTGTCCGTTGCCCCTCCCGGCGCACCGCCCACAGGGTGAGAGATGTCCCCCGCACCTCCTCACGTCGTGGGAGAACCGCCGTATGACACACCTGTCAGAGCACCTGCGCCAGGCCACACCGGTCGTCGTCGAACGCGGCGAGGGGGTGCATCTCTTCGGTACGGACGGCCGCCGCTATCTGGACTTCACCGCCGGCATCGGCGTCACCAGCACCGGCCACTGCCACCCCAAAGTGGTCGCCGCCGCGCAGGAGCAGGTCGCCACGCTGATCCACGGCCAGTACACGACGGTCATGCACCAGCCTTTGCAGCGCCTGGTCGAGCGGCTCGGCACGGTCCTCCCGGACGGCCTCGACAGCCTCTTCTTCGCCAACTCCGGCAGCGAGGCCGTCGAGGCCGCGCTGCGCCTCGCCCGCCAGGCCACCGGCCGCCCCAACGTCGTCGTCTGCCAGGGCGGTTTCCACGGCCGTACGGTCGCCGCCGCGTCGATGACGACCTCCGGCGCCAAGGTGCGCACCGGGTTCGGGCCGCTCATGGGCGGGGTCGTCGTCACACCGTTCCCGCACGCGTTCTACTACGGCTGGGACGAGGAGACGGCGACCCGGTTCGCGCTGCGCGAGTTCGACCAGCTCCTCCAGACCGTCTCCGACCCGGACGACACCGCCGCGATCTTCGTCGAGCCGGTCCTCGGCGAGGGCGGCTACGTCCCCGCCAACTCGGCCTTCCTGCAAGGACTCCGGGAACGCGCCGACCGGCACGGCATCCTGCTCGTCCTCGACGAGATCCAGACCGGCGTCGGCCGCACCGGCCGCTTCTGGGGTCACGACCACTTCGACGTCCGCCCCGACATCCTCATCACCGCCAAGGGCCTGGCCAGCGGCTTCCCGCTGTCGGCCATCGCCGCCTCCGAAGAGCTGATGCGGAAGGCACGCCCCGGCTCGCAGGGCGGAACGTACGGCGGGAACGCGGTCGCCTGCGCCGCGGCCGTCGCCACCCTCGACGTCGTCGAGGAGGAGAACCTGGTCGCGAACGCCGCCGCCATGGGCACCCGGCTGCGGGCAGGGCTCGACGAGGTCGCCGCCAAGAATCCCGCGATCGGTGACGTGCGCGGTCTCGGCCTGATGCTGGCGAGCGAGTTCGTGACGGAGACGGGCGAGCCCGACCCGGGGACGGCAACTCGCGTGATGCGGGCGGCCGTTGACGAGGGGCTGCTCCTGCTGCCCTGCGGCCCGTGGGGCAACGTCGTTCGTATGATCCCGCCGCTGATCGTCGACGCGGGCGCGATCGACGAGGGGCTGCGCGCCTGGTCGGCCGCCGTCGCGGTGGGCACGGCCGGATGATCGACGCCCGCTCCCTGGTCGACCTGCTGGCCCGGACGGCTCCGGGCCTGGAGGTCGACACGGGGGAGGGGCAGCGCGCCGCGTACGCGTACGACGCGTCCAACTACCGGGTGCCGCCCCTCGCCGTCGCCTTCCCGCGCTCCGCCGAGGACGTGGCCGCGCTCGTACGGGCCTGCCGCGACCTGCGCATCCCGCTCACCGCGCGCGGGGCGGGCACCAGCATGGCCGGCAACGCGATCGGACCCGGCGTGGTCCTCGACTTCTCCCGCCACCTCAACAAGGTCATCGCCGTCGACCCCGACACCCGCACCGCCGTCGTCGAACCCGGCGTCGTCCTCGACGACCTCCAGCGCGCCGCCGCACCGCACGGCCTGTTCTTCGGCCCCGACCCGTCCTCCCACAGCCGCTGCACCCTCGGCGGCATGATCGGGAACGACGCGTGCGGCAACCACTCGGTGCGCTACGGCCGGACGGTCGAGCACGTCGAGGAGCTGGAGATCGTCACGGCCACGGGCGTACGCGCGGTGGCCGGAGCCGGCGGACTACGCGCGGTCGAGCCCGAGAACGCGGCCGAAATCACGGCCCTGGACTCCGAGTTGACCCGACTCGTCGATGCCAACCTCGCCGCCCTGCGCACCGAACTCGGCCGCATCCCCCGCCAGGTATCCGGCTACCAGCTCCACCACCTCCTGCCGGAACACGGCAAGCACACCGCCCGCGCCCTGGTCGGCACCGAGGGCACCTGCGCGATCGTCACCCGCGCGACCGTACGACTGCACCCCGTGCCCGCCGCCACCACACTGCTTGCGCTCGGCTACCAGGACGTCGTGGACGCGGCGGCGGACGTCCCGGCGATCCTGCGCCACCGGCCCACCGCCGTCGAGGGCATGGACGAGGCCATCGTCGCGACCCTCCGCCACCGACGCGGCCCGCACGCCGTCACCGGTCTGCCCGAGGGCGCCGCCTGGCTCTACGTCGAACTCGACGGCACCGACCAGACCGACGCCGACACGCGAGCCTCCGAGGTCCTCGCCGAACTCCGCGCCGGGGAACGGATAATGGCGGGCCGCGTCATCGACGACCCCGCCGAACGCCGCTCCCTGTGGCGCGTACGCGAGGACGGCGCGGGACTCGCCGCCCGCCTCGTCGACGGCGGCACATCCTGGCCGGGCTGGGAGGACGCGGCCGTAGACCCGCACCAACTAGCCGACTACCTAAGGGACTTCCGCACCCTCCTCGCCAAGCACGACTTCACCGGCGTGCTCTACGGCCACTTCGGCGCGGGCTGCGTCCACGTCCGCATCGACTTCGACCCGGCGACGCCGGAGGGTGCTGCGGCTATGCGCGCCTTCCTGGAGGAAGCCGCCGCGCTCGTCGTCTCGCACGGCGGCACCCTGTCCGGCGAACACGGCGACGGCCGCGCCCGCAGCGAACTCCTCGCCACCATGTACACCCCGCGCATGCGGGCCGCGTTCGCCTCCTACAAGCGGTTGTACGACCCCGACGGCATCCTCAACCCGGGGGTGATCGTCGATCCGGCGGCCGTCGACGCCGCCCTCGCGCTGTATCCGATCAACTCGCGTGCGCCGGTCAACTCCCGTGTGCAGCACGGTGGTTTCACCTTCCCCGACGACCCGGGCGGCCTCGCCGAAGCCGCGAGTCGGTGCATCGGTGTGGGGCGTTGCCGCAGCGACACCGGCGGGGCCATGTGCCCCAGCTATCGCGCCACCCACGACGAACGCGACTCCACGCGAGGCCGCGCCCGGCTGTTGCAGGAGATGCTGCGCGACGGCCCCGGCACCGTCATCACCGACGGCAGCCGCTCGACGGAGGTACGGGACGCCCTCGACCTCTGCCTGTCCTGCAAGGCCTGCGCCGCCGACTGCCCGGTCGGCGTCGACATGGCGACGTACAAGTCGGAGTTCCTGCACCGGCATTACCGGCGCCGACTGCGCCCGCTCAGCCACTACAGCCTGGGCTGGCTGCCCTGGTGGGCGGCGCTGGCCCGCTGGTTCGCCCGCCCCGTGAACGCCGTACTCGGTGGACCGTTGGGCCGACTGGTCGCACGGCTCGGCGGAGTGACCACCGAGCGCACCCTGCCACGCTTCGCCCGACGCCGTGACCTGCAAGCACAGCTGCCTCCGCAACCGGCGACTCCGGCCGCCGTACTACTCGTCGACTCCTTCACCCGCGCCTTCCGCCCCGACGTCGCCGGAGCCGCCGCCCGCGTCCTGGCCGACGCCGGTGTCCCCGCGACCGCGCGCGAGGGGCTGTGCTGTGGGCTCACCTGGATCAGCACCGGCCAACTGGGCATCGCACGCCGCGTGTTGACCCGTACCGTCGAACAACTCGACGCCGAGGGCGATGGGGAGTTGCCCATCGTGGTCCCCGAACCGAGTTGCGCAGCCGCACTCCGCCACGACGCACCCGCCCTCCTCGGCACGGACTCCGCTCGCCGGGTCGCCGCCCGCGTCCACACCTTCTCCGGCGCGCTGACCGAACTCGCCGACCCCGACTGGAAACCCGCGGCCGTCCCCGACCGCGTCACCCTCCAGACCCACTGCCACGAGTACGCCGTCTTCGGCGAGACCACCCAGAGCACGCTGCTGCGCCGCCTCGGCGTCGGAGAGGTCGACGAGGCGAACGGCTGCTGCGGCCTGGCCGGCAACTTCGGCTTCGAGGCCGAGCGTTACGACACCTCGATGGCTGTCGGTGCCCTCTCGCTCGCTCCGAAACTCGCCGCACTCGACCCCGACGCCAAAGTCCTTGCCGACGGCTTCAGTTGCCGTACCCAGGCAGCCCATCTCACCGGGCCCGACGGCCCGCAGGCCCGGCACCTGGCCCAACTGCTCGACCCGAACCCGCCCGGAGGCACCCGCTGATGACCACCACCACGTCTGCGTCCACGTCTGTCGTCGACACCGTGTCCGTCGTCGAGACCGTCCCCAAGCAGCTCTTCATCGACGGGAGTTGGCAGGACGCGAGCGACGGTGGCCGTTTCGCCGTGGACGACCCGGCGACCGGCGAGCGGCTGTGCGAGGTCGCCGACGCCTCGCCGGCTGACGGTCAACTAGCCCTGGATGCCGCGGTGGCGGCACAGGTGGCCTGGGCCGCCACCGCACCCCGTGCCCGGAGCGAGATCCTGCGCCGCGCCTACGAGATCATCCTCGAACGGCGGGAAGAACTCGCCCTGTTGATGACCCTGGAGATGGGCAAGCCCCTCGCGGAGGCGCGCGGCGAGGTCGGTTACGCGGCGGAGTTCTTTCGCTGGTTCTCCGAGGAGGCGGTACGGATCGAGGGCGGGTTCACCCGGACCCCCGACGGCGCCAACCGCGTCCTGGTCATGCGGCAGCCAGTGGGCCCCTGCCTCCTCATCACCCCGTGGAACTTCCCCCTTGCCATGGGCACCCGCAAGATCGGACCCGCGATCGCGGCCGGCTGCACGATGGTTCTCAAACCGGCCCCGCAGACCCCGCTCTCCAGCCTGGCCCTCGCCGGAATCCTCACCGAGGCGGGACTGCCCGAGGGCGTCCTCAACGTCGTGACCACGACGGACGCCGCCGGAGTGATCGAGCCGCTGCTGCGCGGCGGGGGCGTGCGCAAGCTGTCCTTCACCGGGTCGACTCAGGTCGGGCGGCTGCTCCTTGCCCAGTGCGCCGACACCGTCGTCCGCACCTCGATGGAGCTGGGCGGCAACGCGCCCTTCATCGTCTTCGAGGACGCCGACCTCGACCGGGCCGTCGAGGGTGCCATGGTCGCGAAGATGCGGAACATGGGCGAAGCCTGCACCGCCGCCAACCGCTTCTTCGTGCACCGCGCGGTCGCGGACGCGTTCGCCGCGCGGCTCGCCGAGCGCATGTCCGCCCTCGCCGTCGGTCCCGGCACCCAACCCGCCTCCCAAGTGGGCCCGTTGATCGACGCCGCCGGACGTGCCAAGGCCGACGGTCTCGTCCAG
Source organism: Streptomyces prunicolor (assembly GCF_045162825.1). Taxonomy (NCBI): domain Bacteria; kingdom Bacillati; phylum Actinomycetota; class Actinomycetes; order Kitasatosporales; family Streptomycetaceae; genus Streptomyces; species Streptomyces prunicolor. The sequence continues at coordinate 10,797,799 of NZ_CP108676.1, forward strand.
GACGCCGTGACACGCGGCGCCAAGGTGCTGACCGGCGGTGAAGTCCCGGACGGGCCGGGCCACTTCTACCCGCCGACGGTCATCACCGAGGTCCGCCCGGACTCCGAACTGATGCGGGCCGAGATCTTCGGCCCGGTCGCCGCGATCCTCACCTTCGACAGCGAGGAGGAGGTCGTCCACGCCGCCAACGACACCGAATGGGGCCTGGTCGGCTACCTGTTCACCCGCGACCTCGACCGTGCCCTGCGCGTGGGGGAGCGGCTGGAAACCGGCATGGTCGGCATCAACACCGGCCTGGTCTCCAACCCGGCCGCGCCCTTCGGCGGCGTCAAGCAGTCGGGGCTGGGCCGTGAGGGCGGACGGGTCGGCATCGACGAGTTCCTGGAGTACAAGTACCTCGCCATTCCCGTGGTTTCCGTAGCGGCGGACGGCCGTGGCTGACCGGCTCGTCGTCCTGCACCAGGGCACCCTGCCGCCGAACGCCGAGCACATCGAAGCGCTCGCGGACACGGTGTACGCCACCGAGGAGGAACTCCCGCTCCTCCTGCCCGGCGCGGACATGCTCCTCTGCTGGCACTCCATCACCCCTGCGGTCGCGGCGAGTTGGCCGAAGGACCCGGCCCTGGCCCCCGCCTGGGTCCATGTGGCCGCCGCCGGAGTGGACTCGCTGCTCTTCCCGGCGCTGGTCGACCACCCGGACGTGGTGCTGACCAACTCACGGGGCGTCTACGACCGGGCCATCGCCGAGTACGTCCTCGGCCTGATCCTCGCCCTGGCCAAGGACTTCCCCGGCAGCTGGGAGCATCAGCGTCGCCGCGAGTGGCGGCCGCGAGACAGCGAGCGCATCGGCGGCCGTACGGCACTGGTGTGGGGGACCGGGCCCATCGGCCGTGCCGTCGCCCGGATGCTGTGCGCCGTCGGCATGCGGGTGTGCGGCGCCGGGCGCACCGCACGCGCCGACGACCCGGACTTCGGCACGGTGCACGAGGGCGCGAGCCTGCGGACCGCGCTGGCCGAGGCGGACTACGTGATCCTCGCGGCCCCGCTCACCCCGGCCACCCGCTGCATGGTCGACGCGTCCGTCCTCGGCGCCATGAAACCCGGAGCCCGGCTGGTCAACGTCGGCCGGGGAGGCCTCGTGGACGAAGAGGCACTCGTCAAGCACCTCGCGGACGGGCGCCTGGCCGGAGCCGCTCTGGACGTCTTCGCGCAGGAGCCGCTGCCCGCCGTCTCACCGCTGTGGGACATGCCCGGGGTGATCGTCTCCCCGCACACGGCCGGCGAAGTGACCGGCTGGCGCGCCGAGTTGGCGGACCTGTTCCTGGAGAACCTCACCCGCAGGGCGGAGGGCCGGCCATTGCGGAACGTGGTCGACAAGGCGAAGGGCTACGTGAGGGACGGAACTGCCATGGAACCGTGCTGAGTTCGCGCGCCGGCGGTCACCGCGGGGGCTCACGTCCCCATGCGCCGCCCGGCGATCTCCGCGGCCGTGTCCGCCACCAACTGCCCCAACTCGGGAAGCCGTTCGGCGTCGTAGCGCGAGTCCGGCATGGACACGGCCACGGCGGCGAGGGGGGTGCCGTTCTCGTCGAGGATCGCGGCGGCCACCGCGCACACGTCCGGCCGGTACTGGTTGCGGTTGACCGCGTAGCCGTCGGCTCGCACGCGCTCCAACTCGGCCCGCAGCAGGTCGGGTTCGGCCGGAGTGGACTCGCTGTAGCTCTCCAGCCCGCGGTCGATCAGCTCGTCCACGTCGGCCCTCGGCAGATGGGCGAGGATCGCACGGCCCGTGGCGGTGGCGTGCAGCGGTGAGGTGTCGCCGATGGTGTGGAACGTCCGTACCGCGTGATCGCAGTCCACCCGGTCCACGACCACCATGCACTGCAGCGCGTCCGGGACCGAGAGGTGAATGGTCTCGTTGACCGCGTCCCGCAGCCGGATCATGGGTTCCCTTGCTGCCGCGAACAGGCTCGATCCCTGGAGCGCCGCCGGCCGTACGGCCAGCACCCGGGCGCCGATCTCCCAGCGCGTGGTGTCCTTGCGGTTGGCCCGCAGCCACCCCGCCTCGTTCAGCGTGACCAGCGTGCGCTGCACCGTCGACTTGGGCAGTCCGAAGAGCTTGGTCAGTTCCCCCACCGTCACCGGCTGGTGCTGGGCCACCGCCTCCAGGATGCGCAGTGACCTGGTCACGCTCTTCATTTCCATCTGGTTTCCCCCTGTTAATCCTGCGAATGGTCTGACGGCAACCTCTTGACCCCCGTCAGCGACACTGCCATTCTCGTGCCAGATTCTAGCACAGCATGCCACATTGTGGCACGGTCTCCAGGGAGAGGAAGCCCTCGTGTCAGCCAGCAAGCGCGTCGCCGTCGTCGGCGTCGGAACGATGGGCAGCCAGACCGCCTGGCGCCTGGCGGCCCGCGGAGCCGAGGTCGTCGGGTACGACCGCTTCGCCCCGGGCCACGACCGCAGCGCGGCCGGCGGTGACACCCGGATCTTCCGCAGCGCCCACTTCGAGGACTCCCGCTACGTCCCGCTGCTCAAGCACGCCGACACTCTGTGGGAGTCACTCCAGCGGGAGACCGGCCGCGAACTGCGCCGCCTCACCGGCTGCCTGCTGATGGGCCCCACGGAACACCAGCAGATGGCGACCGTCCTGGAGTCCATCGCCGAGCACGGCCTCGACCACGAGGTCCTCGACACCGAGACGCTCGCCAAACGCTTCCCGCAGTTCCGCATCGAGGACGGCGACGCGGCCGTACTGGACCGCCACGCGGGCTTCATCCGGCCCGAGTTGACGGTCCTGAGCGCCGCCCGCCGCGCGGAGGAACTCGGCGCCCGCATCCACCGCTACACCCCGGTCCGCGAGATCGTGCCGGTCGCGAACGGCGTGGAGATCCGCACCGACACCGGCGCCGAACGCTTCGACACGGCCGTGGTCACCGTCGGCCCATGGGTGAACGACCTGCTGCCGGACCTGCCGTGGGAGGTGGACATCAGGCGGCTCATCAACGCCTGGTACGTGCCCACCGCCGACGACTGGTCCGGCCAGGAGCGCCCGGCCTTCATCCGTACGGCACCCACCCACTGCTACGGCCTGCCCTCCCCGGACGGCGTCTCCGTCAAGCTCGGCCTGTCCCGCGCCCTGCACCGCCCGGCCGGCGACCCGAACCGGCTCGAACGGACCGTGGAACCGGGTGAGTTGGACATCTTCACCGAACTGCTGAGCCGCTACATGCCCGGCCTGCACCCCGACCCGATCCGCCTCTCCGTCTACATGGAGGGCTACACCGAGAGCAGCCGCCCGCTCGTCGGCCCGCTGCCGGGCCACGACAACGTGGTGCTGCTCGCCGGGTTCTCCGGCCACGGCTTCAAACTCTCGCCCGCCATGGGCGACATCGCCGCGGACCTCGCGCTCGACGGCGCCTCGCCGCGGCCCATCGACTTCATCTCCACCCTCGACCGAGCGGAGGCGTGAGCGCCATGACCGACGACCTGCTGACCGTGGGCACGCTGAGCGCGGCACCCGGCACCAAGACCCGCGGCACCGTCCCCGCCGACCTGGGCGCCCTCACCGTGGACATCCCGCTGACCCTGGTCAACGGCGCCCGCCCCGGCCCGCGCGTCCTGATCACCGCGGGAGTCCACGGCGGCGAGTTCACCGGCATCGAGGCCGCCACCCGGCTCGCGTCACTCCTCGAACCCTCCCAGGTCCACGGCCAGGTGATCATCTGCCCCGTCGCCAACCCCCCGGCCGTCTACCAGGGACGCCTCGGCATCTCCCCGCTCGACGGCGTCAACATCAACCGCGTCTTCCCCGGCGACCCCGACGGCGGCCCCACCGAACGCCTGGCCGCCTGGCTCTTCGCCCACCTGCTGGACGGCGCCGACGCCTACGCCGACCTGCACGCCGGTGGCATCGACGAGGTCCTGCGGAACTTCGTCGGCTACCGCCTCACCGGCGACGCCCCACACGACGCCAAGACCGCCGACATGGCCCGCTCGCTCGGCATCGAGGACATCGTCATCGGCCTCGACACCAAGGGCGGCAACAGCCAGGCGGCCGCAGCCCGCGCCGGCATCCCGGCGATCCTCGTCGAGACCGGCCAACTCGGCGAACGCGACCCGGCCGCCGCCCGACACCTGGTCGACGGCCTGCACGGCCTGCTCCGCGCGCTCAAGGTCCTCACCCCCGACGCCACAACGGCCGCCCCCGTACGCGAATGGGTCTGGGCCGCCGGCATCGCCTCCGAACAAACCGGCCTGTGGTACCCGGAGTTCACCGCAGGCGACGACGTGACCGAGGGCCAGATCATCGGCCGCGTCATAGCCCCCGCCGACGGCCAGGAACACAAGGTCCACACCCCGTCCGGCGGACGCGTCTTCTACGGCATGCACGGCCTGACGGTAGCCCCCGGCACAGAACTGGCAGCCATCGCCATCCCCCGCCCGCGCGCTGACACCCGGGCTCCTTCCTAGTCCCCGCCAACCGCCACCCCGTAAGGGGCGCGGGGAACGGCGCGACAAGCCCCCACCGGCCCGCACGGAAGAGAACGCCCCAGCTCCCACCCGCACACCGGGCCCTCCCGGTCCCCGCCAAACCCCAACTCCGCAGGGGGCGCGGGGAACGACGCGACAAGCCCCCACCGGCCCGCACCCAAGAGACCCACCCCAGCCACCCCACCCGCACCGAAGCGAGCCCCACCCGCAGACCGCCCCTCATCACGCACCGCACCACCAGGAGGCCCCCGGTGAGAGAAGCCCGGATAGACCGCAGAGTGTTCCTGCGCGGAGTAGGCGGCGTGGCCGCAGGCATCGCAGCCACTTCCCTCACCGCCTGCGGCACCGGCACCAGCCGGTCCGTCGACAGCGGCGGCAAGAACTCCAAGACACTCGTCGTCCGCGACAGCGGCGGCACCTACGGCGACGCCAACCAGAAGGCGGTCTACGAGCCGTTCACCAAGGAGACCGGCATCCAGGTCAAGGTGGTGAACATCGAGTACGCCCAGATGCTCGCCCAGATCAAGCAGGGCCGCCCCCAGTTCGACGTCATCGACGACTCCATGGCCGACTTCGTGCTCTTCAAGCAGCAGGGCGCCACCCAGGCCCTGGACTACGACCATCTGAAGAACTCCAAGAACGCCGGCATCGCCAAGTCCCTGCTCACCACCCACGCGATCGGCAAGAACTACTGGGCCAGCGTGATGGCGTACCGCACGGACGCCTTCGGCGGGAAGAAGCCGACCTCGTGGGCCGACTTCTGGGACACCAGGACGTTCCCCGGCAGCCGCGCGCTCCAGGCCCTGGACGCCGACCTGCCCGAGCTGGAGTTCGCCCTCCTCGCCGACGGAGTGGACCCGGACAAGCTGTACCCCCTCGACGTGGACCGCGCCTTCAAGTCCCTCGACGCGATCAAGTCACACGTCAAGAAGTTCTGGGACACCGGCGCCCTGCCCGGCGTACTCCTCGGCCGTGAGGAGGTCGTCGCCTCCAGCGTCTGGCACGGCCGCCTCGACGCCCTCATCAAACAGGGCTCCCCGCTTGCCTACCAGTGGAACGGCGCCCGCCGCCAGAGCAACGGCCTCGCCATCCCCAAGGGCACCGACAACCTCGATGCCGCCTACCAGCTCATCGACTTCTCGCTGCGCCCCGAAGTGCAGGCCGCCTACGCCGAGTTGTACCCGATGGCCCCGACCGTGCCCGCCGCCTACAAGAAGCTCTCCACGACCACCGCCGCCAACTTGGCGGGCTCGGCGGCCCACTTGGAGTCCGGCTTCGACCTGGACGTCGAGTGGTGGATCAAGAACCAGGACGCCGTCTCCAAGCGCTGGCAGGAGTGGTCGCATGCCTGAACTGGACGTGAAGGCCCCGACGATCACCCAGCCACCGGACACTGGCGCCGGCACTGGAAAACCCTTGTCCGTGACGGGACTTCGCAAGACGTACGGCGGTGTCACCGCCGTCGACGAGGTCTCCATGGAGATCGCGGCGGGCGAGTTCGTCACCTTCCTGGGGTCCTCCGGCTCCGGCAAGACCACCACCCTGATGATGATCGCCGGGTTCTGCGAACCCGACTCCGGCAGCATCGTCGTCGGCGGCCGTGACGTGACCCGGCTGGCCCCGCAGAAACGCGGCCTGGGCTTCGTCTTCCAGCAGTACCTGCTCTTCCCGCACATGACGGTCTGGGACAACGTCGCCTTCCCGCTCCAACTGCGCGGCACACCCAAGGCGGAGCTGCGCCGCCGGGTCGGCGAGACCCTGGAGATGGCCGGGCTCAGCGGCATGACCCGCCGCCGCCCGCGTGAACTGTCCGGCGGCCAGCAGCAGCGCGTCGCCCTGTGCCGGGCCCTGGTCTACCGCCCGCCGGTGATCCTCATGGACGAACCGCTCGGCGCCCTCGACAAGAAACTCCGCGACCAGCTCCAGACCGAGATCAAGCGCATCCAGCGCGAACTCGGCCTCACCGTCATCTATGTGACGCACGATCAGGAAGAGGCCCTCGTCCTCTCCGACCGGATCGCGGTCATGCGGGACGGCCGGATCGACCAGTTCGACACCCCGCGGGAACTCTTCGAGGTCCCGCGCACCCCGTTCGTCGCGGACTTCCTCGGCGCCGCCAACTTCCTTGCCGGCAGCGTCGAGGAGCGCACCGCGGAGCACACCCGCGTACGGCTCGACACCGGCGGTCTGCTGACGGCCCGCCCCCTCGCGCACGGTGACGGCGGCCGGGTCCGGGCCGCGGTCCAGCCCGGCCGGATCGGACTCTGTCCCGCCGACACCGGCTTCTGTACCGGGACCGTGGAGACGGTCACCTACGTCGGAACCCTGGTGCGCGTCACGGTCCGCCCGGTCGGCGGCGCCGAAACCGACGTCGTACGCCTGGAGCTGCCGGCCGGACGGGCACCGGCTCCCGGTGAACGCGTGGGCCTGACCGCCGAGTTCGCCGACGTCAGCGTGTTCCCCGACACGGATGACACCCCCGTGTTCCCCGACGCGGAACACGGGGAATGAGCATGGCCGGAACCGTCCTCGCCACGCAGCCGCAGCCCGCGCCCACCGCGACACCCGGCCGCATGAACCGTCTGCGCCGTGCGCTGGCCGAACGTCGCACCCGCTACGGCCTGTTGAACGCCGCGCCGGTCGTCGTCTACCTCCTGATCCTCTTCGTCTACCCGATCTTCAGCACCCTCCTCCTGAGCCTCAAGGGCGAGGAAGGCGGCTGGACCCTGCACTGGTACGCCGACGCGTTCCAGGGCGCGAACCTGGAGATCCTGCTCACCACCCTGCGCATCTCCGCCGAGACCTCCCTGCTCAGCCTCGTCATCGGCTTCCTGCTCGCCAACGCGGTGACCCGGCTGAAGCCCCTGTGGGCCGGCCTGGTGATGCTGGTCGTGATCGTTCCGCACTTCATCAGCGCGCTGGTGCGCACCTACGGCTGGATCATCCTGCTCGGCGAACACGGCGTCGTGAACAACGTCCTGACGGACCTTCACATCCCGGGCGCTCCCTTTCAGTTGCTCTACAACGAGATCGGCGTCGTCATCGGCACCACCTCCGTGATGCTCCCGTACACCGTCCTCCTCCTGTACGCCGTGATGCGCGCAGTCGACCGCAGGCTGCTCGCCGCGGCGGCCAGCATGGGCGCCGGACGGATCACCATCTTCCGCCGTGTGTACCTGCCGCTGGTCGCTCCCGGACTGGTCAACGCCGGGGTGCTGTGCTTCATCCTCTGCCTCGGCTACTACCTCACCCCGGCCCTGATGGGCGGCCCGAAGCAGACCATGGTGGCCTCGCTCATCGACGACCAGGTCATGAAGCAGAACCAGTGGAACGGCGCCTCCGCACTCGGCATCATCCTGCTGCTGCTCACTTTCGCGGGCCTCCTGCTCCTCCGCCTCCTCAAGTCGGCGGGCGAGGCGTACCGGAAGCGGGGTACGGCATCATGATCGGCCTCCGTCCCACCCTCGCCGGACGCGTCAGCCTGGCCGCCTTCGCCACGCTGATCCTGCTCTTCCTGGCCCTGCCGATCGTCGTCATCGTCGTCACCTCCTTCGGCAACGACGCCTTCGGCTCCTTCCCACCCCACTCCTGGACCCTCGGCTGGTACAGGCACCTGTTCGCCGACGGCAGCAAATGGCCGGCCGCCCTCTCCCTGAGCGCCCTGGTCGCCGCCATGACCACGGTGTTCTCACTCATCCTCGGCGTGACCGCGGCGACCGCGCTGGTCCGCAGCGAACTCCCCCTGCGCACCGCGGTCTACGGCCTGGTCCTCGCACCCCTGGTGATTCCCCAAGTCGTCATCGCGCTGGGCCTGTTCCTGCTCTTCGAGCCCGCCTCGATGCTCGGCAGCCCGATCGCCATCGCGCTCGGCCACACCGTGCTGGCCTCACCCATCGCCGTGATGATCCTCATGGCCACGCTGAAGGGCATCGACGAACGGCTGGAGGACGCCGCGGCCAGCATGGGCGCCGGCCGCCTCACCGTGGCCCGGCGCATCACCTTCCCGCTGGCCATGCCCGGCCTGGTCGCCGCCGCCGTCTTCTCCTTCATCACCAGCTTCGACGAGTTCTTCGTCTCCCAGTTCCTGTCCTCCGTGGACACCGTGACCCTGCCGGTCCAGGTGTTCAACGTCCTTCAGTACGACGTCGATCCGTCCGTGACGGCCGTCAGCGCGCTGCTCATCGCGGTCGCCGTCGTCGCCCTCGCACTGGTCGGCGTGGTCCGTCGGCTCGGCGGCTCCGGCCGGCAGGACGGTCTGCTGCCGACGGAGACCACCGTGGGCCTACCCGCCGGAAACGAGACCTGATGACCACCAGCACCACCCGCACCTCGGCAGGCGAGCTGTCGGCCTCCGCGTCCCGGCACCTGCTGCTGAACATGACCCCGAACGGCTCGGTCGGCACCGACGGCGACAACCTCTTCGTCGTACAGCGAGGTGAGGGTCCCTACGTCGACGACGCGGACGGCAGACGCTACATCGACGGCCTCTCCGGCCTGTACTGCTGCCAGCTCGGCTACTCCTACGCGGCCGAATTCGCCGAGGCAGCCGACCGACAGCTCCGCGAACTCTGCTTCAGCCCGCTCTGGTCCGCCTCCGCCCACCCCACGGCCATCGAACTCGCCGAACGGCTGTCCCGGATCGCGCCCGTCGACATCGAGCACACCTTCTTCTCCGGCGGCGGCGCCGAAGCCGTCGAGGCCGCCTGGAAGATCGCCCGCAAGTACCACGCCCTGCGCGGCGACACGGCCCGCACGAAGGCGATCGCCCGCCGCGGCGCCTACCACGGCCTGACCGTCGGCACCCTGTCGTTCACCGACGACCCCGGCCTGAAGGAGCCCTACGGCCCGCCCGCGATCGAGACCCGGTTCGTGTCCCACACCAACCGCTTCGGGCTGCCGGGGGAGTTGGCGGACGACGCCGCCTTCACCGCCCACCTGCTGCGGGAGTTGGAGGACGCGATCATCGCCGAGGGCCCGGAGACGATCGCCATGCTGATCGCCGAGCCGGTGCAGAACCGCGGCGGCTGCATCACCCCGCCCGAGGGTTACTGGCCCGGCCTCAGAACGCTCGCCGACCGCTACGGCTTCCTGCTCGTCGCCGACGAGGTGATCACCGCGTTCGGCCGCCTCGGCGAGTGGTTCGGCGGCGACCGCTACGGCGCCCGCCCCGACATCGTCACCGTCGCCAAGGGCATCACCGCCGGCTACGCCCCCATGGGCGCCACCCTCGTCGGCACCAAGGTCACCGAGGTCCTCAACCGTCCCGGCGCGATCCTCAACCACGGCTACACCTTCGGCGGACACCCGCTGAGCGCGGCCATCGCCCTGCGCAGCCTCGACATCATGGAACGCGATCGGATCCTGGACAACGTCCGTGCCCTCCAGGATCACCTCGCCACCCGCATGACCTCCCTCAAGACCCTGCCCATCGTCGGCGACATCCGAGGCGCCGGCTTCTTCTACGCCTGCGAACTCGTCGGCGACCTGGACGACGGCGGCTTCAGCGACACCGCCCGCGCCGCACTCGTCGCCGACCTCATCCCGCGCAGGCTGCGCGAGGCCGGCCTCCTGGCCCGCGTCTACAACCGCGCCGCCCCGCTGGTCCAGATAGCGCCCCCGCTGATCAGCGACCGCCGGCTCCTCGACCGTATCGCCGACATCATCGCGGACACCCTCGGCGAAGCGTCCGCCCGACTGTGACCCCCGCATCCGAAAGGCAGCAACTCATGTACTCCATCGGTCCGTTGACCGTCGCCCCCGGCGAGCGCGCCCAGGGCCTGATCCCGGTCGGCACCAGCACCTACGGTGTGGAACTCGGCATCCCGCTGATCGTCGTCAACGGCACCGAGCCCGGCCCGGTGCTCTGCGTCGACGCGGGCGTCCACGGCGACGAGTACGACGGCCAGGAGGCCATCCGCCGCGTCCTCGCCGAGACCGACCCGGCAGGTCTGCGCGGCACGCTCGTCGGCATCCCCTGCATGAACACCCCCGCCTTCGAGGCCGCCGCCCGCAGCAGCGGCCTCGACCACCTCAACCTCAACCGCATCTTCCCCGGCGACGCCGAGGGCTCGTACTCCCTGCGGCTGGCCGCGACCTTCGTCGAGCAAGTCGTCCCGGCCATCGACGCCCTCGTCGACCTGCACACCGGCGGCACCTTCGGCGAGATCGCCCCGCTGGTCATCGTCCAGGGCGGCTACGAGGACCTGGCCACCGGTATCGGTCTGGCCGCCGGACACCAACTCGTCTGGAAGGGCGGCAAGTGGGGCGGCACGGTCCGCCACCCCACGCTCGCCGCGGGCAAGCCCGCCATCACCATCGAGGCGGGCGGCGGGACGTACCGAGAGTCGACCGTCGAGCTGCACATGAACTCCGTCCGCAACATCATGCGCCAACTCGGCATGACCGACGGCGAGCCCGAACTGCGCGACACCTACACGGCGGTCACCGGAACCTTCGCGCGCTCCGCGGCCGGCGGCTTCTTCGTCGGACACGCCGACCCGGGGGAGAGCTGCAAGGAAGGCGACCTGATCGCCCATGTCGTGGACCACTACGGCAACACGCTGGAGGAGGTCCGCGCCCCGCAGGACGGCATCGTGCTCTGGGTCCGCCGGATCCGCACGGTCCACCCCGGCGACGAGGTCGTCATCTTCGGCACGGTGGAGGGGGAGATCCGGCCATGACATCGGAAGCGAGTGGCGAACTGCCCCTGCGCGAGCTGCTGTTGGACGGCAAGCAGGTGCCCGCCGCCGACGGCCGCACCTTCACCGTCCTCGACCCGTCGAACGGAACGGCCCTGGCCCAGGTGGCGTTGGCCGGTGCGGCCGACGTGGACCAGGCGGTGGCCGCGGCCCGCGCCGCCTTCACGGCACCCGAGTGGGCCCGGATGCGCGCCGCCGACCGGGGACGCCTGCTCAACCGCATCGCCCAGGCGATCCGAGCCGAGGCCGAGCAACTGGCCCACCTGGAGAGCCGCGACGTCGGCAAACCGCTCGGCCAGGCGAAGGCCGATGTCGAGGCAGCCGCCCGCTACTTCGAGTTCTACGCGGGCGTGGCCGACAAGCTCGGCGGCTCCACCATCCCGCTCGGCCCCGGTCTCCTCGACTACACCGTCCGCGAACCGATCGGCGTCTCCGGGCAGATCATCCCCTTCAACTACCCGCTCCAGAACACCGCGAGGGGCTCGGCCCCGGCACTGGCCGCAGGCTGCACCGTCGTCCTCAAGCCCTCACCCGAAGCACCCCTCACCCCACTGGAGATCGGCCGCATCGCCCTCGAATGCGGCCTCCCGCCAGGGGTGTTGAACGTCCTCCCCGGCGACGGCGAGACCGGCGCCGCCCTCGCCGGACACCCGGACATCGACCAGGTCACGTTCACCGGCTCGGTGCCGACCGGCATCAAGGTCGCACAGGCCGCCGCGGCCAACGTGGTGCCCTCGGTGGTGGAGTTGGGCGGCAAGTCACCCGTCATCGTCTTCGCCGACGCGGACTTCGACCTGGCCGTGGGCGCCGTCGCGGGCTCCGCCTTCGGCAACGCCGGACAGACCTGCTCGGCCGGCACCCGCATCCTGCTCCAACGCGGCGCCGAGGAGTTCCTGGACAAGCTGATCGCCCATGCCGCCTCGCTGAAACTGGGCCCCGGCCTGACCGACCCCGACATCGGCCCCCTGGTCGCCGCCCGCCAACGCGACCGCGTGCAGGGCTACGTGGACCTCGCCCGGCAGGAGGGCGCCGACGTGCGCACCGGCGGCGGCGCCCCCACCGACCCCGCGCTCGCCGACGGCTACTACATCGAGCCGACTGTCCTCACCGGCTTGACGAACCAGTCCCGTTGCGCTCGCGAGGAGATATTCGGCCCCGTCGTCACCGTCATCGCCTTCGACGACCCCGAGGAGGCCCTCGCGATCGCCAACGACACGCCGTACGGCCTCAGTTCGTACGTCTGGACCCGCGACCTCGACAAGGCGCTGCGCATGGCCGAAGGCATCAGGGCGGGCCAGGTCTACGTCAACGCCACCGGCGTCGGCACCGGCATCGAGCTGCCCTTCGGCGGCTACAAGCACAGCGGTTGGGGCCGCGAGAAGGGCCTGGAGGCACTGGCGAGCTACACCCAGACCAAGAACGTCTGCATCGGATTCGGGAACGGATCATGAGGTACCGCACGCTGGGGGAGCGCGGGCCGACCGTCTCGGTGGTCGGTCTCGGCGGCAACAACTTCGGCTCCCGGCTCGACGAGGGGGCCACAACAGCCGTCGTCCACGCGGCACTTGACGCCGGGATCACCCTGTTCGACACGGCCGACATGTACGGCGGCTCCGGCGAGCGCGGGGGAGTGCGCGGCGACGGCGAACGGCTCCTCGGCGCCGCCCTCAAGGGCCACCGCGACGACATCGTCCTCGCCACCAAGTTCGGCATGGAGATGACCCCCGACGCGGAAGCCGCCCGGCTCGGCCCGCGCGGTTCCCGCCCCTACATCCGTCACGCCGTCGAAGCATCCCTGCGACGCCTGGGCACCGACCGGATCGACCTGTACCAGTACCACGAGCCCGACGGCGTCACCCCGCTCGACGACACCATCGAAGCCCTGCGCGAACTCGTCGCCGAAGGGAAGATCCGCCACCTCGGCTGCTCCAACCTCCCCGCCGCCCAGCTCACCGCCCCTTTCGTCAGCACCCAGGCCCGCTACCACCTCCTCGACCGCAGCGCGGAGACCGACCTGATCCCCGCCTGTCTGCGCACCGGCGTAGGCCTGCTGCCGTACTATCCGCTGGCCAACGGCCTGCTCAGCGGCAAGTACCGGCGCGGCGAACGGCCCCCGCCCGGCAGCCGCCTGTCCTGGCGTCAGGGCTGGCTCACCGACGCGGCCCTCGATCGCGTCGAGGCACTCACCGCGTACGGCACCGCGCGCGGACTGACCCTGCTGGAGGTGGCCGTCGGCGGACTCGCCGCGCTGCCGGCCGTCGGGTCGGTCATCTGCGGCGCGATGACCCCTGAACAGGTCATCGCCAACGCGGCGGCGGCCGACTGGATCCCCGACGCGACCGACCTCACGGCACTCGACGAGATCGTGCGCCCCGGCGAACAGGTCGTCTGACGCCGGGAGTTCGACCACCAAAGCCCGTTCCCCCCAATGTGCGTCCCCCAACTGCCCAGAAACGAGGCTGAACTTCATGCGAGAGATCGTCACCTTCGACGCCTACGGCACCCTGGTCGACTTCCAGCTCGGCCCGACCACCCTCAAGGTCCTGGCCGACCGGCTCGACCTGGACGGCCTTGACGTCGACGAGTTCCTCGACGACTTCCGCGTCATCCGCTTCCAGGCCGTCCTGGAGCCCTACCGCCCGTACCACCAAGTCCTGCACTCCAGCCTGGAGATGGCGATGCGCCTGCACGGCCTGGAGTACCGCGCGTCCGACGGCGACGCCCTCGTCGAGGCCGTCCCGACCTTCGGCCCGTTCCCCGAAGTCCCGGACGCGCTGCGGGCGTTGAAGTCCCGCTACGAGATCGCCATCATCTCCAACACCGACGACGAACTCATCGCACGGAACATCGCCAACATCGGCGTCGAGTTCGACCACGTCATCACCGCCCAGCAGGCGAAGGCGTACAAGCCGGACCGCCAGACCTTCGAGCATGCCTACCGGACCATCGGGGTCGAACCGTCCCAGGTCATCCACACCGCGCAGGGCTGGGAGTACGACCTGATCCCCACCCGCGACCTCGGCCTGAGGCGCCGGGTGTGGATCAACCGCTACGGCCGCCCGGGCAGCACCGCCTACCAGCCGTACGACGAACTGCCCGACCTCTCCGGCCTGCCCGCCCTCCTCGGCTGCTGAACAGGAGCCCCGCCATGAAGCAGATCCCGTACTGGCTGGACACCGCTCCGCCGCTGCCCGACCGCTCGGGCAAGGACCTTCCCGAGTCGGCAGACGTGGTCGTCATCGGCGGCGGCCTGACCGGCCTGTCCACCGCCTACCACGCCGCCGGTAAGGGCGCCGGCGTCGTCCTCGTCGAGAAGGACAAGGTCGGCTCCGGCGCCTCCGGCCGCAACGGCAGCATGTGCACCCAGGGCATCACCATCGGCGTGGGGGAAGCCCGCAAGCGCTACGGGCAGGAACGGGCCCGCGAGTTGTACGACGCGTTCCGTGAAGCCGTCGACGTGGTCGAGGAGTTGACGCAGAAGGAGCGGATCGACTGCGACTTCAACCGCTCCGGCCGGCTCGGAGTGGCGTACAAACCACAGCACTTCGAGGCGATGAAGGCCACCCAGCGCGACCTGGCCGAGAACTTCGACCACGAGACCACGTTGCTGAGCCGCAGCGAGCTGCGGACCGAACTCGGCTCGGACTTCTACCACGGTGCCCTGCTCGACCCGCTCAGTGCGGGACTGCACGTCGGCAAGTACGTCCATGGCCTCGCCGAGGCCGCCGAACGCGCCGGGGCGCAGATCCACGAACGCAACGCGGCCACCGGCCTCACGCGGCTGCCGGGCGGCGGCTTCCTGGTGGAGACCCTGCACGGCACCATCCGCGCCAGGCAGGTCATGGCCGCCACGGACGCCTACACCGACAAGGCGATGCCGTGGTTCCGCAAGCGGCTGATCAACGTCGGCAGTTTTGTCGTCGTCACCGAGCCGCTCGGTGAGGTGCGCGCCCGCGAACTCATCCCGAACGCCCGCCTGGTGGTCGACTCCAAGAACATCGGCCACTACGTCCGGCTCACCCCGGACCACCGTCTCGCCTTCGGCGGCCGGGCCCGCTTCGCGCCGTCCAACCCCGCCTCCGACGTCAGGAGCGGAGACGTCCTGAAGCGCGAACTCACGGAGATCTTCCCGCAGTTGGCCGACGTCCGGATCGACTACGTGTGGGGCGGCAACGTCGGCTTCTCCTGGGACCGCATGCCGCACGCGGGCGAGGAGAACGGCCTGTACTACTCCATGGGCTACTGCGGCCACGGCGTCCAGATGGCCACCTACATGGGCCGGGCGATCGCCGAGGTCATGGACGGTCACCCGGAGGCCAACCCGCTGCGCGGCCTGGGCTTCCCGAAGGTCCCCGTGCCCTTCTACAACGGCACCCCATGGTTCCTGCCCTTCGGCGGCGCCTACTACAAGGCCAAGGACCGGCTGCGCTGAGCGTGTCCTGCCGATGGGACGCGAGTCCGCACTCGTACGTGGTTCCACCGATGACACCCACGGGTATGGCCTCCCGGACTTGTGGCATCGGCCCGGAGCGGCGGTGGTATGCCGTCCGAGTGCCATCGGGAAGGAGACTCGAATTGAGCTGGTTCCTGCCTCTGGTGGGGGCGTGGGCTGCGTGCGTGGCCCTGGTCACGGTGGTCGCGGTTCTGATGCGGATGCGTCTCGCGTTCGTGCGGCCCCATCTGAAGGACACCACCGGGGTGGTGGTCGAGCAACGGTGGGTCCGTGGGGACGAGAGCGACCCCGAGGGTTACGTGCCGACACTCGATTTCACCATCGAGACAGGCCGGTTGGTGCGCGCCAAGGCGAAGGGGAAACCGAAGAGCTTTCCACCGGAGGAGGGCGTTGAGCTGCCCGTGCTCTATCGGCGGGACCGGCCCGACACGTGGTGCTACCTCGGCAACCTGGCCGACTACGAGAGTGAAGTGACCGTCGGTGTCGGGGAGATGTTCCTGGGCACGGTCATGGTCATCGGTCTGTTCGTCGGGGTGATCGGCCTGGTGGCGGTTCTGTGGCCATAGGGGCGGTCGGCCGAGCGACGGCCTGAGCGCTCGCGACGGGTCTGTCAGTCCTCGTCGCCGAAGGGCAGCGCGTCGAGGTCTCCGGTGAAGTCCTCCATGTTCGGGAACGCCAACTCCAGGGCATCGGACGGCAGTTCCTGCCCCACGCCTGACGCGTGCAGCGCCTGCTCCGTCCAGATGCACTTGCCGGTCGGTGTGTAGCGCGTGCCCCAGCGCTGGGACAGGGCGGTGATCAGCTGCAGACCGCGCCCGCCCTCGTCCGTGTCCGTGGCGCGGCGGATGCGGGGCATCGTCAGGCTGCCGTCGAAGACCTCGCAGATCAGCTCGGCGCCGTGCAGCAGACGCAGGCTGAGCGGGCCCTTGGCGTGGCGGACGACGTTGCCGACCAGCTCGCTGGCCAGGAGTTCCGTGGTCGGGGTCAGATCGTCCAGGCCCCAGGTGCGCAGCTGCTCCCGGACGTGGCGGCGGGCCTGGCCGGCCGCCCGCGGATCCTCCGGGAGCGGCCAGGACGCGATGTTGTCACTGGTCAGGGCGTGCAGCCGGGCGATGAGGAGGGCGGCGTCGTCGGCCGTCGAGTGCTCGGCGGGGAGCAGGCCCGCGGTGATGGTGTCGCAGAGGTCTCCCAGGTCCGCCTCCGCGCCGGACTCGGTCCGGTACGCCGAACTCAGGAGGCGGGCCAGGTCAGCCATGCCCTCGTCCATCTCGCGCTTCGACGACTCCACCAGACCGTCGGTGTAGAGGACCAGCAGGCTGCCCTCCGGCACCTTCAACTCGACCGTCTCGAACGGCGGTTCCGCCGCGCCGAGGGGCGGGTCGGCCGACAGTTCCGGGAAGTGCACGGTGCCGTCCGGGTGGACCACCGCCGGCGGTGGATGACCGGCCCCGGCGATGGAACAGATCTGCGTCGTCGAGTCGTAGAGCGCGTACAGACAGGTCACGTACGACTCCTCGCCCATACCGGCGACGAGTTCGTTGAGGTGGCTCATGATCTCGTCGGGCGGCAGTTCCAGGTCGGCGAGGGTGTGCAGCGCGGTGCGCAGCCGGCCCATCGTCGCCGCCTCCGGGAGGCCGTGGCCCATGACATCGCCCACCACCAGGGCGACCTGGCCGCCGGAGAGCGGGATGATGTCGTACCAGTCGCCGCCCACGTCCATGCCCTGGCCCGCGGGAAGGTAACGGGCGGCCGCGGTGCACGCCGGCAGGTCGGGCAGGGCCCGGGGGAGCAGACTGCGCTGGAGTTCGCGGGACCGGGTGTGCTCGGCGTCGTAGAGCCGGGCTCGTTCCAGGGCCTGGGCGACGAGGGCGCTGATCGTGGTCAGCAGGGTGCGTTCCTCGTCGGTGAGCCGGCGGGCGCGGTCGAAGGCGACGACACAGACGCCGAAGGTTTTGCCGGACGCGGTCAGCGGGAGGAACGCCCACGCCTCCTTCCCCGCCCGTTCCGGTCTGGCGGCCAGCTCCGGGTAGTGGGCCGCGTACTCCTCGGTCGAGGAGAGGAACATCGGCACACCGGACGCGATCACGTCCCAACCCGGCTCACCGGGCGTCCGGACGCGGCCGTCGACGGTGGCCAGGAACTCGTCCGGGTAACCGTCCGCGCCCACGGTGTGCAGCCGGTCGCCCTCGACGGCCTGCACCAGGAGGCCGGCCGCGGCGAACGGCGGCAGCACCCGGCGGGCGACCGCGGCCACCACGTCCTGCGAGGTGGTCGCCTTGGCGAGCGCGGCCGTCAACTCGCCCATCCGGACCGCGCGTCGGGCCACCGCCAGCTCGGACGCCCGGCGCTCCTCCTCGTGCTGCCGCTTCTCGGTCACGTCGGTGAGATAGAGGGTGACCCCGTCGGGACCCGGAACCAGCCGCAGGTGGTGGCGCCGACCGGTGCCCCCCAACTGGGCGTCGAAGCCGACGGGCGTCTCCTCGGCCGCGGCCCTGCGGCAGCGGTCCTCCAGACCAGGGACGTTCAGCACCGCGGGCAGCTCCCACAGGAGGCGCCCGAACAGCTCCTCCTCCGAGAGGCCCAGCGTGCGCTCCGCCTCCAGGTTGGCGAAGGTGATCCGCCACTCCTCGTCCACCGCGAGGAACCCGTCGCTCATGTGGCGCAGGGCGCGGCTCAGCGCGTCCCGGGCCGACCGCGACTCGTTGCTCTCCCAGCCCACGCCGATCATCCGGTGGGGCTCGCCGTGCTCGTCGTAGGTCGCCCGGCCGCGGGCCTGCGTCCAGCCGTACGTGCCGTCCAGGCGCCGTACCCGGTACTCGGCCTCGTAGACGCCGTGGTCGCGGATCGCCCGTCCGGCCGCGTCCAGCGTGGGCGCCAGGTCGTCGGGGTGGACGATCCGCATCCAGTTCTCGATCTTGCCGGTGTAGTCCTCCGGCCTGGTGCCGTACAGCTCCAGGGCCTCCTCGTCCCAGATCAGGTCGCCGGTGCGGATGTTCCAGTCCCACGACCCGACGCTGACCTCCTTCAGCGCCTGCCGCAGCCGGTCACGGTCGCCGCCCGGCTCCGACTGGGAGGGACCGGTGGGCGGCGGCGCCTGGCTCATGCGCTCTTCCGTCCACGCGACGAGGTCGCGGAGGAAGTCCCACTGCCGAGGGGTCGGCTCGCCCTGCTCGCCCATCAGGACCGTGAGCGCGCCGATGCTGCGGTCCCCGCCGGACACCGGCACGGCGGCCAGACCGGTGCCGGGCCAGGCCAGATCCTGGTCCGTGGGCGCGGCCGACACGGGCACCCACACACCACTGCCCTGGTGCAGGGCCCTGGCCGGGGCCGTCGGGCCCTCCTGGTCGATGATCTCCCACGGGCGGGTCAGAGCGGGCGGCAGACCGGTCGACGACACCAGCCGCAGCGCCGACATCGGGCCACGCAGATGAATCGCTCCCCCGAGCGCGCCCAGCTCGCCCACCGCGTGCTGCAGCGCCAACCGGAACACTTCGCTCTCGGTGACGCCGGGGTCCACGGTGCCGAGCAGAGCCAGACGTGCGTTCATACCGTAAATTTTACCGTTCCCGCCTCACATAACGCGGTCCTGCGCAGGACTCTCACCTTGGACTCCAGCTCTCGCACATGTCTGTCAACAGGCAGCGCTCCAGACCGAGTTGCGTCGGTGTTCCACCTGTGTGCGCTCGGGTGACAATACTCGGCATCCGGGGGAACGGGTCGTCGTGAACGGGTATGGAACCCCTTGATCATGCCCGCACGTTGTCACCCCGTCAGGCTCACCCCCGCCCACCCGTCACACAGGAGCGGCATGGACATCGGCGTATTCATCCCCATCGGCAACAACGGCTGGCTCATATCGAAGAGTTCACCCCAGTACCTGCCGAGCTTCGAGCTGAACAAAGCCATCGTGCAGAAGGCCGAGGAGCACGGGCTCGACTTCGCGCTGTCGATGATCAAACTCAAGGGGTTCGGCGGCGAGACCGAGTTCTGGGACCACAACCTGGAGTCGTTCACGCTGATGGCGGGCCTGGCCGCGGTGACGGAGCGCATCAAGCTGTACGCCTCCACCCCGATCCTCGTCCTGCCCCCGGCGATCGTCGCCCGCATGGCCACCACGATCGACTCCATCGCCCCCGGCCGCTTCGGCATCAACATCGTCACCGGCTGGGCACCCGGCGAGTACTCCCAGATGGACCTGTGGCCCGGCGACGAACACTTCGGCAACCGCTACGCCCGCGCCGCCGAGTACGTCAATGTGATGAAGGAGCTGTGGAGCGAGGGCGTCAGCAACTTCAAGGGCGAGTTCTACGAGATGGACGACTGCGTGCTCTCACCGCGCCCGACGGACGGGCACATCGACATCGTCGCGGCCGGGCAGAGTCCCACGGGCATCCGGTTCGCCGCCGAGCACGCCGAGTACAACTTCATCCTGGGCAGCGGCGTCAACACCCCGCTCGGCCTGTCGGACACCACGGCCTCGCTCGTGGACGCGGCCGCGGAGACCGGCCGGGACGTCGGCGCGCTCTCCCTCTTCATGATCATCGCCGATGAGACCGACGAGGCCGCCCAGGCGAAGTGGCAGGACTACCACGACAACGCCGACCACGCCGCGCTGGCGTACATGGCCGGCGAATCGGCCACCGACACCACCGCCGACGACACCTCCACCGCCCGCACCATCGTGCTGCCCGAGGGCGCGGTCAACTTCAACATGGGCACGCTGGTCGGCTCGTACGAGACCGTCGCGAAGCTGCTCGACGAGGTCGCCGAGGTCGAGGGCACCAAGGGGATCATGCTCGTCTTCGACGACTTCCTGGCGGGCCTGGAGAACTTCGGCACCCGCATCCAGCCGCTGATGAAGTCACGGTCGCTCGCCGGGTGACCGGCGCTCCGGACGGTCCGGGCGTGCGGTCGTGACCGTCGGCCGAAGTCCGTGGCGGGTGTTCGCGGCCACCGCCGTGGGGGTGGTGGCCGTGTTCCTCAACATGAGCGGACTCGCCGTCGCGCTGCCCACGATCACCCGGGAACTGGGGGCGGACCCCGGGCAGGCCGACTGGATCCTGCTCGGCTACATGCTGGTCACCACCGCGCTGATCCTCGTCTTCGGCCGGATCGCCGACATCGTCGGCCGCCGCGGCCTGTATCTCGCCGGGCTCGTCGTCCTCACCACCGGGACCGGGCTCGCGGCGCTCTCCCCGTCGGCGGGATTCCTGATCGCGGCCCGGCTCGTGCAGGCCGTCGGTGCCGCCGCCGTGATCACCAACAACACCGCCCTGCTGACCGACGTGTTCCCCGCGCGCACGCTGGGCCGGGCCCTCGGCTGGAACGTCACCGTGGCCGCCACGGCCCAGGTCGCCGGACCGGTCGTCGGCGGCGCGGCGACCGAACTCCTCGGCTGGCGTGGGCTGTTCGTGATCTGCGTACCGATCGGGCTCGTCGCGATCGGCGCGTCGGTACTGGCCGTTCCGGCGAGCGGAGCGCGGGTCGGCGGAGGCCGTGAACCGTTCGACCTGCCGGGCGCGCTGCTCTCCACGGCGATGCTGACCACGCTCGTCCTCACCCTGACACCCGGCGTCACGGCCACCGTCGCCGGCTGGCTGCCATGGGCCTGCGGCGCTGCGACCGTCGCGCTGTTCGCGGCCTTCGTCGCCGTCCAGACGCGGCGCGAGCACCCCCTGGTCGACGTGACGCTGCTGCGCACCCGCGCGATCGCCCTGGTGCTCGCGGCCGTCCTCGCCAACGCGGTCGGCAGCTACGCCGTCGTCCTCCTGGCGTCCCTGCACGAGCAGGCGGTCGGCGGTGCCACCTCCCTGGAGGCGGGGGTGCTGGTGACACCGGTCGCGGCCGGCACGCTGATCACCTCGGCCGCCGCGGGTTCCCTCTTCGACCGCTTCACCCCGCGCACGCTGACGACGACAGGCATGGCGGTCACGGCGTGCGGGCTGCTGGGGTTCTCGCTGACCCTCTCGACGACGACCGTGCCGTTCCTGGCCGTGGCCCCGTTCCTCTTCCTCGTCGGGGCCGGCACCGGACTGTTCATGACACCGAGCACGAGCGTGCTGATGCTGTCCGTGCCGGCCGACCGGCGCGGAACGGCCAACGGCCTGCGGTCCACCACCCAGAACGTGGGCTATCTGCTCAGTACGGCCCTCGCGCTCGCGTTCACGACGACCGGGCTGAGCGAACCGGCCCGGCAGGCCGCCTACGACGGGACACTGAACACACTGAACGTGCTCGCGTCGGGGGAGCTGCACCGCTTCGTCGCCAACCTCCGCGCCACCGGGTTCCTCCTCACGGGCATCGCGGTGCTCGGGGGACTCGTCTGCCTGGCGTTCCCCACATCGCTGCGGGCACCCCGTACCGCCGAGGACGTCGCCATCAACACCCCACCGGAGTCCGCCACTTCACGAAGGACGTCGCCATGACCGCTTCCCCGCAGGAGGACTACGAGCGCGCCGGGTTCGACGGGCGCCTCACCCCCGGCACCTCCCCGGCACTGATCCTGGTGGACCCCGCCCGCGCCTACGTCGACCCGGACTGCCCGCTCTACGCCGGGGTCGAACCGGCGGTGGACGCGATGAGGCTCCTCCTGGCCGCCGCACGCCTGGCCGGGATCCCGGTGATCGTCACGCGGGTGCTGTTGCGGGCGGACGGCAGCGACGGCGGCCTCTTCCTCCGCAAGGTGCCCGTCCTGCGGGTGTTCGCCGAAGGCAGCCCCTTCGGTGAATTCATCGACGGCCTGGCCCCGGCACCGCACGACCTGAGCGTGACGAAGCAGTGCCCAAGTGCCTTCTTCGGCACCTCACTTGCCGCCCGCCTCACGGTCGACGGCATCGACACCCTGTTCATCGGCGGACTCTCGACGAGTGGCTGCGTCCGGGCCACCGCGCTGGACGCCCTGCAGCACGGATTCGTGCCGATCGTCGTCGAGGAGGCCGTGGGCGACCGGGATCCGGACGTCCACGCGGCGAACCTCTTCGACATCGAGCACAAGATCGGCGAGGTCTGGCCGCTCGGGCGCGTGCGGGAGCACCTCGCGTCGCTCGGCTGAGCCCGGCCGGTCCTGACGGCCTTTCCGTGGTGTCGGGTCAGGGTCTGTGCTGCCGGGTCAGGAGGGGAGCGGGCCGTGCATCACGGAGGCCAGGCCCTGTTCGGCGTCGTCGTTCAGCGCGGTGCGGAAGGCCCTGTCGTAGGCGTCGTCACCAACTGCCTTGCGGGCCTGCAGTTCCCATTGGTCGCGGACCTCGGAGAGTTCGGGTGTGCCGTGGTTCGGATGGCCGAGCATGCGCCAGAACGTGTTCCCGGTGCCGGACGTGCGCGCGGCCGCGATGCCGTTGCCCTGGACCGCGTTGGCTCCGGTGAGGAGGTCGAGCGCGAGGGCGATCCCGAGATTGTCGTTGAGGTTGTGCTTGCTGGCGAGCATGTCCCGCGCATGGCGCTCGGCGTCGTGCGCGCGGCCCTGGAGAAGGTCTATGAAGGCGAGTTGGTGGAACGCGTACGACCGCGCCCAGTGCTCGCCGTAGCGGACGCTGAGCCGGCGCAGGGCGATGGCCGCCTCGTACGCCTCGGACAGCCGGCCCAGCGCGGAGTGCGCGAAGGTCCGGATCACCATGCAGCACAGCTGCGGCGCGCCCGACGGCGCTGAGGTGCCGTGGGTGATCAGGGCGTGGTCGCACACGTCGTACGCGAGCTCGGGGCGGCCGGCCATGAGGTGGGTGAGGCCGAGGGTGTGGGCGGCGAAGAGCACGGACTGCGGTGTGCCGTCCTGTCCCGCCGCCTCGGTGCACTCCTCCCCGATACGCAGGGCGGTCCCGTGGTCGCCCTGGAGGGTGAGCGTGATGCCCAGGGCCCAGAGCGCGCGGGTGCGCGAGGGGCCCGGAGGGGTGTCGAGGGCGAGGACGCGTTCGAGATAGTCACGGGACTCGTGGAGGTGCCCGCAACAGGGCCAGAACAGGCCCGTACGGCCGGCCATCTCGACGGCGGCCTCGGGATCCGCCTCGATCAGGTGGTCGAGCGCGGCGCGTACGTCGGCGTGGGTCGCCGCGATCCGCGCGTACCAGGCGACCTGCCGGTCACTGAGCCAACCGGCCTCGGCCTCGCCCAACATGGCGGCGAAGTGCGCTGCGTGGCGCCGGGCGAGGGCGTTCTCCTCACCGAGCTCCGCGAGCCACATGGCTCCGTACTCGCACAGTGTGTCGAGCATCCGGTAGCGGGTGCCCACCTGTTGGAGGACCGACTGGTCCACCAGCCGCTCCAGCAGCCACGGGATGTCGTCCTCGTCGAGCGGGCCGCCCGCGCAGACGGACATCGCGTCGTCCGCTTCGAGGGGGCCGCGGAAGACGGAGAGCCTGGCCCACAGCAACCGCTCCAGCGGGGAGCACAGTTCATGGCTCCAGCCGATCGCCGTACGCAGGGCGCGGTGGCGCCGCGGCCACACCGTCTCGTCCACGAGCGTGTCGAGCCGTGAGCCGAGACGTTCGGCGATCTCCGTGAGGCTGTTCTCCCGCAGGCGCGCGCAGGCGAGTTCGACCGCGAGGGGGATTCCCTCCAGACGCCGGCAGATGGCGGAGACGGCCTCGGCCGAGCCGGGGGCGTCGAGGGACAGCGCGGGCGCGGCCGTGGCACAGCGCTCGCGGAACAGGCGTACGGCGTCCGAGCCGCCGTCCTCGTCCGTGGAGAGCGGAGCCACCTCGATCCGGTGCTCGATCCGGACCCCGATGGCCTGTCTGCTGGTGGCGAAGACCGTCAACTGCGGTGCGGCGGCGAGGAGTTCACTCACCAGCAGCAGACAGGAGGCCAGCACCCGCTCGCAGCAGTCGAAGACGAGGAGGACCTGCCGACCGGCGAGCCACTCGCACAGCGCCTCGACCGGGGCGCGCGGATTGTGGTCCAGGAGATCGACCGCGTCGCAGACCGTGGCGGTGAACAACCGGTCGTCGTAGAGGTTGGACAGGTCGATCCACCAGACCCCGTCGGCGTACTGCCCCCGGACCTGCTCCGCGACACGCAGCGCCAGCCGGCTCTTGCCGACACCGCCGCCACCGGTGAGCGTGACGCAGCGCCGCTGGGTCAACGCCGTTTTGACTGTGTCGAGTTCGCTTTCGCGGCCGACAAAGGTGGTCGTCATCACTGGGAGGTTGCCTAACACGGTCCCATCCTGCACGGCCCGGACGGCGGGCTAAACCCTCTCCTTGAAAACGGTCACAAGCGATCGGAATTGGCGACTGTTTGATCGGACGGGTGCTGTGGCCGACGGGGTGAAGTGCGGCTGCGGGTGTATCGATTCGCCGGTCTCCCGTCGGCCTGCGGCGACGGCCGCCCGCGCGAGGTGGGACGGCTCGACGGGCGCCGGGATGCGTGGACGCGGGCACGGATTTTCGGAGCGTGATTCCTTCGTCTTCCGTACACCCGTCACCGCTTCGGGCATGTCAGCGCACCTCGAAGGTTGCCCCGATCCCCATACCCGTGATCCATTCCGGGACCGGTTCGTACGCGGTCCACACCAGCGGTGTCCGTGCCGCGGCCTGTCCGATCAGCCAGGTGCGGACCTCGTGGCCGCCGCTGCCCGCCTGCTCCTCAAGGCCCGCGTCGCCGAGGGCCGCGATCGGCTCGGACTCCCCGGTACCCAGCTGCTTGAGGAACCAGCGGTCCCAGGCGCTGTTGACGTGGGCGTGCGGGTCGCCGCCCATCGCCCGCACCCGGGGTTCGCGCGCTGCCGCGAAGGCGCGGGCGTCCTCGCGGCCGTGGATCACCGAGTGCCGACGGTCCTCGGCCATTGCCGGATCGCGCGGGTCGTTGGTGGGCAGCCAGTGGGAGAGTCCGCCGCTCGCGACGACCAGCACGCGGCCGGCGCCGCTGCCGCGCAGGGCGTCGCCGAGCGCCCGGCCGAAGCCGATGCAGCGTTCCATGGTCGGCAGCGGGGGAGCGGCGGTGTTGACGACGAGCGGCACCATCGGAATGTCGGTGCCGCCGCAGACCATCTCGTAACTCTGCACGAGTCCGTGGTCGACGGTCAGGGAGTAGGACAGCGACAGGTCGAAGCCCGCGCGGGTGAGCCCGTCGTACGCGGACCAGGCCAGTTCGCCGGCGACCGGCAGCGGGCCGGGCCGACTGCCGAAGTCGCCGAATCCGACGGCGTGTTCGACACCGATGAGGAACGGCGGCATCGCGTCGTAGAAGTTCGCGTGGAAGTGGTCGGGACCGATGACCACGACCGCGTCCGGCGCGAGTTGCGCCACTGTCCGGGAGAGCCGGGCCGCCTCGGCGAGGAAACGGCCGCCGGGCTGCTCGGGGCCGTCGGGCGGCAGCAGGGTGGCGAACGGGGAGTGGGACATGGCGACCAGGCCGAGGATCTCGCTCATACCGGGTCCTTGCCGAGGAGAAGGAAGTCGCGGTGGGCGCGCAGGAATTCGGCGGGCTTCTCCCACTGCGGCCAGTGGCCGGCATCCTCGATGACGTGCAGGCGGGCGTCAGGGAGCCAGCTCTGGAGCAGCGCCGCCTCGTCGAGTCCGCCGGTCGGGTCGTGGTCGGTCCACAACAGCAGCGTGGGCGCGGTGATCCGGCCGACCCACGTCGGGTCCCACGCGAAGTCCTTGCGCACTACGGGGTCTTGGAGCACCAACGTGTTCTCGATCGCGCGCAGGAAGCCGGGGCGGCCGTAGACCGCGCGGCGCAGGTTCACCAGTTCGTCGGTGACCATCGAGGTGTCGTGGAAGAGGAACTCGACGCGGCGGCGCACGGTTTCGTCGCTCGGGTCCCGGACGGCGGCCAGGGTGCTCTCGCGCATCCGGACCATCACCTCGGGCTTGTTGGCGATGTTTCCGGGGGTGTTGAGCACGAGCCGTTCGACGCGCTCAGGGTGGTACGCCGCGGTCCACGCGGTCACCCAGCCACCGAGCGACTCGCCGGACAGATGCGCCGAGTCGATCCCCAACGCGTCCATCAGGCCCAGGAGATGAGCGGAGAGCACGTCGATCGTGTACGGCCGGTCCGGCAGGTCGGACCAGCCGTGGCCGACCATGTCGTAGGCGGTGACACGGAAGTCGGCGGCGAGCCCGGCGATGTCCCGGGCGTAGGCCTCGAGATGGCCGCCGGTACCGTGCAGCAGGATCAGCTCGGGGCCGGAGCCCGCGCGCAGCACCCGGGTGCGGACGCCGGCGACGTCGACGAAGCGCAACTCGTGCTCCACGTCGGAGAGTTCGCCCCAGATGCCGATGTGGGCGGGCAGCGGGCTCATGCCTGCTCCTCCTTGAATCGTGCGCGGGCTTCCGCGACCGTGACCAGGCCCGCGCTCTGCCGGCGGCCGACGCCGAGCAGGTTCAGCAGACGGGAGTTCTCGATGGTGAGGAACTCGACCGGCTCGGTCTCCGAGTCGTTGTAGTGGCGGTGCCAGGTCCAGGGCGGGGTGTAGATGAAGTCGCCGGTGGCCCAGGGTTCGGTGTCGTCCTCGACCTCGCTGTGGCCGCGCCCGCTGATGACGAAGTGCACCGTCTCGTGGTGGTGGCGCTGCATGTCCGAGCTGAGACCTGCCGGGATGGTCTGCCGGAAGAGTTCGAAGCTGGCTGTCGGCAGCAGTCCGGCGATCGCCAGCACGGTGGGGTTGTGCACCTGGTCGGCCGGCAGGGGCGCGAGTTCGTCGGCGTGCACGACGACCGGCCGCGCGGCGCCGGGCTGCACGGTGTCGTGGATCGAGCCGAGGAAATCACCCATGGTGAAGCCGGATCCTGATTCCGCCATCAGATCGTCTCCGTCCTTCCGCCGTCGACCGTGAGTACGGTCCCGTTGATGTACGCCGCGTCGTCGGAGGCCAGGAACGCCACGGCCGCCGCGATCTCCGCCGGGCGCGCGGCGCGACCGGCCGGAATGTGCGCGAGGTCCTGCGCGTCGAGTTCGTCGAAGCCGAGGTTCGCGGCGCGCGCCCGGTTGGTCAGGATCTGCGTGCGCCGCTCGGTCGAAGTGGCGCCGGGAGCAACACAGTTGACGGTGACTCCCGCGGCCGCGAACTCGCGGGAAAGCAGCTTGGCCGCGGCCGTGACCGCCGAGCGCAGCACCACCGACGCGGCCAGGTCGGGCTGCGGCTGCCGTACCGCCGTGGACGTCACGAACACCACCCGCCCGAACCCCCGCTTCGCCATGCCCGGCATCGCAAGGCGCGCCAGCCGCAACGGGCCGAGCAACAACAGCTCGGACGCCTCCCGCCACCGCGCGTCGTCGAGGTCGAGGATCCCGCCGGGCGGCGGACCACCGGCGTTGAGCACCAGCACGTCGAGACCGCCGTACCGGTCGTCGACCTTGTCCATCGCCGCTGCGGCCGCGGCCGGATCGGCCATGTCGCTCACCAGGGCGTGCACCTCGCGCGCCGGACCGTCGCCCACGGCGCCGCTGAGCCGCGCGGCCGCGGCTTCGAGGGCGTCGGCACGCCGACCGGTGATCACCACCCGGTCGCCCGAACCCGCCAGCCGCTCCGCGACCGCGTGCCCGATACCGCTCGCACCGCCGCCGACCAATGCTGTCCGCATGATGTTGGCATCCTCCCGAGTCCGCCCCGTGTCCGCCGGCCGGGACAGCCGAGCCTTCCCCTTGTCCGGCGGGCGGGGACAGCCTTAGCGTGACCGGCATGACCCCCGGCGAACAAGGGACGAGTCCCACTGCGCGGGACGGCAAGGCCGAGACCTCGGGCCTTGAACGCGCGGCGGCGATCCTCGGCGCCTTCGACGCGGCGCACCGCGAGCTGACCCTCTCCGCGCTCGTGGCCCGCTGCGGACTGCCCCGGTCGACCACCCACCGCACCGCGGACCGGATGATCCGGCTCGGCTGGCTGGACAAACCCCAGGGCCACTACCGGATCGGCAACCGGCTCTTCGAGATCGCGAGCCTGGCGCCGATCCGGCTCGAACTGCGCGAGGCCGTGCTGCCCTACCTGCAGGACCTGCACAGCGCGACCAGGACCACCGTGCAGCTCGGCGTCCTGGACGGCGCGCAGATCCTGGTCGTCGAGAAGATCACCGGCCACCGTCCCATGCCGATGCTCTCCCAGGTCGGCGGGATCGTCCCGGCGTACTGCTCGGCGCTGGGCCGGGCCATCCTCGCCTACAGCGAGACCGAGACCATCGACGCCGTGCTCGACGCCGGAATGCCGCCGCGCAATCCGCGCACGCTGACCACCAAGGAGGCCGTGATCCGCGAGCTGACCGCCGTCCCGGCCAGGGGCTGGGCGGTGGAACGCGAGGAGGGCAACATCGGCGTGAGCTGCGTCGCCGCCCCGATCTTCGGCCCGTCCGGCGGGGTCGCCGCGGCGCTGTCCGTCACCGGTCCCACCGCTCTGGTGCGCGCCGACCGGGCCGGGCCTGCGGTGCGGCTCGCTGCGGCGGCGGCTTCTCGGGCCTACAGCACGCGCCGCTGAAGTCAGCCCAGTGGGTGGGACGGTTGATTGTGCGTCGACCGCGTTCAACGGCGCTGCGTTGCGGCCCCGATCTTCGGCCCGCCGGGCGGGGTCACCGCGGCCCTGTCCGCCACCGGTCCCACCGCTCTGGTCCGCGCCGACCGGGCCGGGCCCGCGGTGCGGCTCGCTGCCGCTGCCGCCTCGCGGGCCTACAGCACCCGCCGCTGAAATCGTCCCAGCCGGTGGGACGGCTGATTGCGTATCCGCCGTGCCGAACCGACGCTGATCGCAGCGGACCAGCGCCGCGGTCGGACGGGCCGCGGTGGCGACCGGAAGGAGACGACGGTGACTCTAGGCGGTGGCTACATGCTGCCCTCCCGCGAAGGACACAAGATCGCGGCGCTCGGACTGGGCATCACCCTCAAGGCGGACGGCGAGGCGACGCACGACGCGTACTCGCTGTTCGAGTACACGGTCCCGCCGGAGACCGACGGACCGCCGCCCCATCTGCACACCCGTGAGGACGAGTCCTTCATCTGCCTCGCCGGACGGCTCGACGTGCACCTCGGCGGCAGGGACTTCGTCCTCGAACACGGCGACTACCTGTACCTGCCGCGCGATGTGATCCACGCCTTCCGCAACCCCTACCCGGAGGAGTCGCGCGTCATCTCCGTCGTCTCGCCCGCCGGCCTGGAGGGCTACTACCAGGCCCTCGCGGAGATGCCGCCGGGACCGAAGGACATCGGGCTGATGAAGAAGATCATGGCCGACTTCGGCATCGAGCTCCAACTGCCCCCCGAGGTCGCGTGACCATGAGGATCGCCATCATCGGAGCCGGCCTCGCGGGCCTCGTCACCGCGAAGGTACTCACCCAGGCCGGACACCGCACGGACGTGTTCGACAAGACCCCGGACGTGGGCGGCGTATGGAGCCGCACGCGCCGCTACCCGGGCGTCACCACGCAGAGCCCGAAGGCGCAGTACTCGTTCTCCGACTTCCCCATGCCCGCGGACTTCCCGGAGTGGCCCGACGGCGCCCGGATCCAGTCCTACCTCGCCGACTACACCGCCCACTTCGACCTCGAACGCACGCTGCGCCTGAGCACCGAGGTGCTCTCGGCGCGGCCGACGGCCGACGGCGCCTGGAGCGTCGAGTACCGCGACTCCGCGGGCACCCACGCCTCGGAGACCTACGACCGACTCGTCGTCGCCAACGGAGTGTTCTGCGAACCGGCGGTACCGAAGTTCGACGGCCTGGCGGAGTTCACCGAGGCCGGCGGCCAGGTGTGCGCGGGCACCGAGTTCCACGACGCCGAGCAGGCACGGGACCGCAACGTCCTCGTCGTCGGCTACGGCAAGTCGGCCTGCGACGTGGCCGTGCCGATCAGCTCCGTCGCGGCCCGCACCGACGTGATCGCGCGCCAACTGCTGTGGAAGGTCCCGCGCAAGATCGGCGGCAGACTCAACTTCAAGATGCTGCTGCTCACCCGGCTCGGCGAGGCGCTGTTCCGGTACATCCGCCCGCGCGGCTTCGAACGCTTCCTGCACGGCCCCGGCAACGGCCTGCGCCGCCGGATGATCAACTCCATCGGCACGGTGTCGATACGTCAACTCGGCCTGAAGCGCCTCGATCTCGTGCCCCGGGGAACGATGGAGGACATCGTGCGCGGCGCCATCGGCCTCGCGACCGAGGGCTTCTTCGAGGCCGTCGAGGCGGGCGCCATCACCGTCCGCCGGGACCGCACCATCGAGCAGCTCCTCGTCGTGGACGGCAAGCCATCCGCCCGCCTGTCCGACGGCACCACACTGCGTGCGGACCTGGTCGTCTGTGCCACCGGCTTCACCCAGGACGTCCCGTTCCTCCCCGAGAAGGTGCGCGAGCAACTGTTCGACGAGCGCGGCAACTTCATGCTCTACCGCCAGATCCTGCCCCTTGGCATTCCGGGCCTGTACTTCAACGGCTACAACTCCTCCTTCTTCAGCCCGCTCAACGCCGAGATCGCCGCCCTGTGGATCGCCGCCGACCTCGCCGACGCGGTGGAGACACCCGACACCGAGACCATGCGAGACGCGGTCGTCGAGCAACTGGCCTTCATGGACGTCGCCACCGACACCCACCACTGCCGCGGCACCAAGATCATCCCGTTCTCCATGCATAACGCCGACGAAGTCCTCGGCGACCTCGACCTCAACATCAACCCGCTGATCCGCGCTGCCCATTGGCTCGGACCGGTGGATCCGGCCGCGTACCGTCGGCTGACCCCGATGCTGCTCAAGCGCCTCGCGTCGGGCGAGTGCAGAGACCGGGACCAGCCCCGCCCGCTTCCCGTCCCGGGCTCCCCGGCCTCGGATTCAGGGCCGGGGAGTACGGCGCGGGAGCGCCTGACGAAATCTCCGTCGCAGGGCTGAGGCCGGTCAGCCGTACGTCACGGTGATCGGCGTGCGCGCGCTCCGCACCGGGAGCGTGACGGTCAGGGTGCGGGTCGTGCTGTCGAAGTGGTTGGCATCGGCGGGGAGTTGAGCCCCTCCCACTCGGACGGTGCTCGGGGCGGCGACACCGATGAGGGAGACGGTCCACTGCCGGCTCTTCACCTGGCCGTGGAAGGTCCCGGTCGGAGGGGTGATCGTCACCGTGTGCCGGGTGCCGTTCTCCCGGTACCGGATCTTCGTGAGGGCGCTGTGGCCGCGCCCGGTGCCGGTGGTCCCGTCGTCCTCGTAGAGGGCGGTGGAGCCGGAGGCACCTGCCGCGACGGTGAGCGTGACCTTGGTCAGCGGGTTCTTGTCGTTGCTGGTGACGTCGTTCGTGCGGGTCGGGATGACGGCGCCCGCGCGGACGAACACCGGCATGGTGTCGAGGCCGTTGGTGATGTTCTGGGTGGTGCCGCCGGCGTAGGTCTGCCCGGTGAAGTAGTCGGTCCACTGACTGCCCGGCGGGAACCACACCGAGGTCGTCGCCGTGGTGCCGGGTGTGGTGACCGGCGCGACGAGCATGTCGGGGCCGTAGAAGTACTCGCTGCCCGAAGTGGCGTACGCCTGCGGCTCGTTCGGGTACTGGAGGTACATCGGGCGGGTGACCGGGACGCCGGTCGTGTTGGCCTGCTGCGCGAGGGAGTAGGTGTAAGGCACCAGGTTCTCGCGGAGGTTGAGGAACCTGTCGGCGGAGGCGCGGGCCGCCGTGCCGTACTGCCAGGGCAGGCGGTCGCTGTGATTGCTGTGCAGGCGGTCGATGGGCTGGAAGGTGCCGAGCTGGACCCAGCGGGCGTACATGTCGTCGGGGAGTTTGTGCGTGGTGTGGGTTGTGCCGTCGGCGGTGTAGGTCTCCGAACCGGTCAGGTTCGTCGTGTCGTTGTGACCGCCGATGTCATGGCTGATCGCCGACATGCCGGTGGCGGCCGCCTCGCCGGGGGTGTAGCCGACCTCGGCCTTCAGGGTGCCCCAGGTGGAGGAGGTGTCGCCGGTGAAGTGGACGGTGGTGCGCTTGTCGGCCCACGGCCCGGTGGGCAACCCCTGCTGGCCGCTGTAACCGCCCGCCTGGAGCGAGCCGTAGGCACGGGAGACGGCGAAGCCCCGGCCGATCGTCTTGTCGGCGTCCGTGGCGTACTGCTGGTTGATCCACGCGTCGGGAGTGACACCGGGCAGCGAGGACTGGGAGGCGTCGCAGCACCAGTCCAGCCACCAGAAGTCGTTGCCCTGCTGGTCCATCGTCTGATGCAGGTCCATGTACGCCTTGAACTGGTCGGGGTCGCCCCAGTCGAAGGTGTAGCAGTCCCCGGCACTGCTGCTCGCGGCGGGCGCGCAACCCCCCTTGTGCAGCTTGCCCTTGGCGGTCGCCTGGGCCGGCGCGAACTGCGGGTCGCTGCTCAGGATGCTCGGGTGGATGTTGAGCGTGTTGTGCAGCCCCTGAGACGCGGCCCAGTCGAAGAACCCCTTCGGATCAGGGAACTTGGACTGGTCGATCTCCCAACCGCTCCATGTATTGGGCGACTTGAAGTCCGTGTCGGTCACCAGAACGTCGAGCGGCACACCCTCGGCACGGAAGGCGGGCAGGATCCGGTTCTCGTAGTCGGCGGCGGTGCGGTCGATGTACTCCGAGTACCAGACGCCGTAGGCCCATTGGGGAAGCAGTTCGGGCGGACCGGTGAGGGTGGCCAGGTCGGTCAGCGCCCGCTGGTAGTCGTGGCCGTAGCCGAAGACATAGCCGTCCTGGTACGGCGCGCCGCCGTGGGAGGGGCGCTGGGTGACCTGATGGGTACCGGTGTCGTACAGGGCGGAGGCGGTGTCGTCGAGGAGGTACCAGCCGTCCTTGTACAGCAGGCCGGGCGTGGTGGCCGGCGCCCCGTTGTCGCCGTCGACGCCGTCTAGGCTGCGGCGGTAGCCGCCGAGCGCCAAGTGCGGTTGCGGGGCTGGGGAGTTGGTGGCGGTGACGGAGGCCGTGTCGAGATTGACATGGCAGCTCGCCGCGTCCGGACAGCCGAGGGCGATGTCGTTCGCTCCGGCCTTCAGAGTGATGGGGACGGTGGCGGTGCTCCAGGTGTCCCAGTTGGCGGTGACGGGCAGCGACAGCGTCCGCGTGGTGCCGCCGGAGGACACCGTCGCCGTACGGGTCTGGTAGAGCCCGTCGCTGCCGGTGGCGTTGGCGTAGCGGACCTGTAGCGCATAGGTGCCATCGGCCGGTACGCCGACCACGTGGGTCAACGCACCCGCGCCCTGGTTCAGTTCGGCGAGGAAGCCGCTGCCGGAGTAACCGGTGTGATCGGTTGCGGTGATCGCCGTACCCGAGACGCGGTCGGCCTCGGCCTCGCAGTTCACGCCGTACCCGCAACTGGTGATCGCGGTGGTGGAGATGGGCGGGAAGCCGCTGCCCCGGTTCACCAGGGCGACGCTGTCGAGGTTGACGTCCCCGGAGTCGGCGGCGGTCCTCGTCAGCGTCAACGTGTGGTGCCCGGCGCCGAGTTGGACCGCGCTGCTCGCCAGCCCCCAGGTGTCCCAGTTGGCGGTCGTGGGCAGGCTGAGCGCGCGGCTCGCGCCGCCGTCCACCGAGAGGGTGAGGGTGCGGGTCGTGTTCTGGCCGTCCCCGCCGACGGAGTTGGCGTACCGCGCGTCGAACGTGTACGTCCCCGCCGTGCTGACGTCGACATCGGCCGACACGGAGTCGCCCGTCCCCTCGAATCCGGCGAGGAACCCGGACCCGGTGTAGCCGTCGTGGTCCGTGGCGACACCGGCCCCGCTGTGGGGCAGTTGCTCGGCCTCGCACAAAGCGCCCAGGCCGCAGGTCAGCCGGTGCCACGGGCCGGCGTCGACCGCCGACCCGCCGGCCGACAGGTGCACGGAGAGGTTCTGCGCGTCGAACGGCCCTGAATCCACTTGGTACTTGAGGGTGAGCGCGCTCGTGGTGATGGTCAGCCAGCCGTTGGAGGTGCTCGATGTGTACGGGGGCGGCGTGAACGCGGTGCGGCCGATCGCGTTGAACGTCGCGCTGTCGGTGAACTTCCCGTCCTGCGCGTACTCGGTGCGGATCAGGGTGGGGGACAGGACCTGGAAACGCGCGTTGCCGGACGTCACCGACGTGGTGCGGTGGCCCGACACCACATGCGCCGAGGCCTCCCCGGCGCCGGTCACGAGCATGGCGGCCAGGGTGCTGATGAGGGCGAGGACCGTGACGCGTCTTCGCGGGATGCGGGTGGTGCCCAACGCCGATCGTCTTCTCACGGACAGCTCCGTCCTGGTGTGGGGCCACCTGGGCCCGTGGTGGAGGTGTGCCGGTTCCCGTTCGCGCGTGGTGGAATCTGCCGCTGCCCGACATCGTTGTCAACCCTTGCGGTTGAGGGTTCCTGTGCGCATCCGATCTGCCGGGCCGGGTTGTGCACAACGACTGTTGACGGAGTGTCAGGTCTGGGTGCCTCCGCGTACTGCGGGCGTGCTGCTCACCGCTGGCACCGGGTCGGCCGGGAAGCGTACGGCGACGCGGCCGGCGGTGGCGAGGGCGCGGGCTGTGGTGGTCGCCAGGCCTATCGCCGTGATGACGAGGCCGCCGACAGCGAGGATCCACCAGCCGGGGTGGCTGGCGGTGGCGAATCCGGCCCCGCCGGGGGCGCGGGTGCGGGCGGTGACGATCGAGCCGAGGACCGCGACGCCGAGGTTGTTGCCGACCTGGCGGCCGGTGGTGGTGATCGCGGCGGAGACCCCGGCCTGGGCGCGCGGCATACCGGCTACGGCGGTGCTGGTGATCGGGGCGTTGACCAGGCCGAATCCGATGCCGAGGAGGACGTAGGCGACGAGCAGGATCGCCCATGGCGTGGTCGGGGTGAGCGTGGTCAGCGTCAGTGCCGCGGCGGCGATCAGCAGACCCGCGGCGATCAGGGGCGGGCGCGGGCCGCGCGCGGCGGTGAGGCGTCCGGACAGCGGCGAGGCCAGCGCGGTGCCGACGGCCATCGGCATGGTCAGCAGGCCGGCTTGGAGTGCGCTGCAGCCGCGTACGTCCTGCAGATAGAGGGTGTTGAGGAACAGGAACCCGGAGAGCACGAGGAACGCCGTGACGGCGGCGACGAAGGACCCGGCGAACGGCACCGAACGGAAGAACACCGGGTCCACCAGCGGCTGTTGGCGACGCCGCTCGTACCCGGGCAGCGCTACGGCCGCGCCCGCGGCCAGAGCGAACAGGGCGACGATGGGCGTGCTTCCGTAGCCCCGATGGGAGCCCTCGATGATCGCGAAGATCAGCGAGGTCAGGAGCGTGACGACGAGTACCTGACCGACCGGGTCCGGGCGCCGCGGCGCCGCGGCCCTCGACTCGGGGACGAACATCGCGGTGAGCACCAGGGCGGCCACTCCGATCGGGATGTTGATCCAGAAGATCGAGCGCCAGCCGGCCGAGGCGACCAGCAGGCCGCCCACCACCGGGCCGGCGGCCAGAGACAGGCCGACCGTGGTGCCCCACAGCCCGATCGCGCGGGCGCGCTCGCGTGGATCGGGGAAGGCGTGCGTGATGATCGACAGGGCGACCGGGTTGAGCATGCTGGCGCCCAGTCCCTGGGTGACACGGAAGGCGATCAGCCAGCCGAGGCTCGGAGCCAGCGAACAGGCCAGCGAACCGACGGTGAAGAGGACCAGCCCGGCCTGGAACACCCGCCGCCGTCCGATCCGGTCGGCACTGGATCCGGCGAGCATCATGAAGGCGGCGACCGCCAGGGTGTACCCGTCGACGGTCCACTGCAGCCCGCTCACCGGGGCGTGCAGATCGTGCCCTACGGCAGGTAGGGCGACGTTCACGGCGGTGGTGTCCAGGGCGGTGATCAACAGGCTCAGGCAGCACACCGCGAGGACGAGCCCGGGCCGACGACGGGTGTCGTCCGGCGGGGGCGTGTGCGTCGTCATGGTCGTTCTCCTTGATGGGCGGTGGTGCGTTCCGGATTCCTGGCGTGACGTGCGGGGTGTCCGCCGGGACGCGCGCGAATGGCTCGGCGTGGCGTGGCGTGGCGTGGGGAAATGGGTCGGCGCGCGCGCTCGTACTTCGGCGGGGAGTTGCCGTGGCGGTGGGCCGGGATGCCCGAGGTGGAGCCGGAGTTGGGGTCGGGCGTGGGTCAGAGTTCGACCCTGATGCCGGGTTCGACGATGCGGACGCTGGTTTCGGGGGCCAGGTCGTGGGAGGCGTTGCGGTAGCGCAGCGGGTCCTTGTCGCTGTGGGTGATCAGCCGGTCGCCCAGGAAGCCCTTGGTGAAGGCGTAGTGGTGCGGGACAGCAAGGTCGGGCTTGAGGAGCGCGGTCAGTTCGGCTGCCTCGTCGGCGTTCATGACGACCTGTTTGTTGCCGGCCGGCCGGATGTGCAGGCCGTTGGTGGGCAGCAGGGCGAGCGAGATGTGCCCCAACCGCCGGGGAATCTCCGCGAGTTCGGGGATGAGCATGGTGTCCCCGGCGAAGTACACCGCGTCGGCGCCGGCACGCAGGACGAAGGTGACCTCGTAGACGCCGTGCTCGGCGGGGGCGGCGGTGATGGTCACGCCGCCGACCTCGGCCTCCTGCCAGGGCGCGAGCGCCGTGACGTTCGTGAAGCCGTGCTTGCGCGCCGCCTCGACCACGGTCCCGGCGACGAACAGCGGGACCGTACGGTCGCGGTAGGCGGCGAAGGCGTCCAAGTCGCAGTGGTCGTAGTGCTCGTGGCTGATCAGCACGCCGTCGAGCCGGGGCAGGTCGGGGATGCCGATGGCGATCGGCTCGCCCTGGTAGTAGCCGGGCCTGGTGCTGAACCAGGGGTCGGTCAGGAAGGTACGACCACCGATCTCTATGAGGTGGCAGCTGTGCGTGATGCGGGTGACCGCGGTCTTGGGCATGGGGAGGGGCTCCGTGGGTCGCGAGAGGGAGGGGAGGGGGCGACGCTCAGCGGGCGAAGGCGGAGAAGTCCGTGTCGGCGCTGTCCCAGATCGCCTGGATGACCTGGTCGGGGGTTTCCAGCTGCGGGGAGTGGCCGGTTTCGGGGAGCAGTTGGAACTGGGCCATGGGGATCGCGGCGGCGTAGACGCGGCCGTAGTCGACGTCGACGATCCCGTCGCTCTCGCCCCACAGCACGAGGGCGGGGACCTCCAGGGATC
Organism: Streptomyces prunicolor; assembly: GCF_045162825.1. Lineage (NCBI taxonomy): Bacteria > Bacillati > Actinomycetota > Actinomycetes > Kitasatosporales > Streptomycetaceae > Streptomyces > Streptomyces prunicolor. The sequence goes on from NZ_CP108676.1 coordinate 10,835,412, forward strand.
CGAGACGCCCGGCGAGGGTGGGGTCGGCCATGGCGGAGCCCGCGTAGACAGCGATAGCGGTCCGGTTGCCCGCGGCGATCGCCTGCGCCGCGGGAGGCAGGGTCGTGGGGTCGATCCGGAACGGCTCGGGATCGTGGAAGGTGAGCCGGAAGACCTCGTCCATGGTCAGGGAGAAGAAGTCGGCCACCGGATGTCCGGGCACCTCGATCCCGACGGCGTCGATCAGGACGATGCCGCTGACGCGCGGCGACTTGAGCAGCGCGATCTCGGCGGTGATCCAGCCGCCGATCGAGTTGCCGATGACGGTGACGTCGGTCAGCGCCAGTTGGTCCAGCAACGCGCCGTAGAGCATGGCCAGGCCGGACACGGAGGCCAACGCCTCGGGGCGTACGGTGCCGGCGAAGCCCGGGTGGGTCGGGACCAGCACGCGCACGTCGTGAGCGGCGGCGAACTTCTCGGCGAACCCCGTCACCGACTGCGGGCCGGCCCCGCCGTGCAGGAGCAGGAACGGCTGTCCGGAGCCGTATTCGGTCACGGACACCTCGACCGGGCCGATTCCTTCGAGGCTGACGGTGTGTTGGGTGGTGGTTCCCACGGTCTATCTCCTTGAACGATTCTGGTGAGTGGGTCGGAAGGGGGGAGGGGTGACGGGTGAGGGGCGCAGATACGGATGTTCAGGCGAAGTCGGTGGTGGGCTCGGTGGCGTACCGGCTCATCGCCTCGATCGTCGCCTCGGGGGTCAGCGGGCGGCCGGCGGCGATCATGTCGCGCAGTTCCCGGAAGTAGTCGACGTACAGGTCCGGGGTGAACGTGTTGAGCAGGACCGTCGTGCCGTCGGTCGGGTTGGCGAAGGTGTGCGGGGCGCCGGGCGGGATCATGACCAGCGTTCCGGCGGGCGCGTCGTGCACGGTCTCGCCGACGGTGAACCGGGCCGCGCCGGACACGACGTAGAAGCCCTCGTCGTGCCGGGCGTGCCGGTGCTGCGGTGGACCGTCGGTGTGCGGGGCGAGCGTGATCTCGCCGATGCCGAGGCGGTGATCGGTCGTGGTGCCGTCCTCCAGGATCCGCATCCGGGTCGGGCCGAGCTGGATCGCCTCACCGGAGTCCGGGCCGACCACTGAGACGTCTTTCATCTGAGCCTCCGCGTAAGAGAGTGGGCTGTGTTCGTTGGGGTTGACTCTCATGAATGTAGGCGAGTCGACTCCTTTGTGCAAGTCAACTCTCACGATGAGAGTTGATGCTCGGATGTTGTCGGGAGTGATGTGCAGAGCCGTGCCGTGTTGTGGTTCGGCCTGTCGTGGCGCTACGCGAGGTGGGGATTGCCGTTCGACGCGCCGAGACCGCCGTCGACGCGGGTATGGGCACCGTTCACGTAACTCGCCGCCGGACTCGCCAGAAACGTGATGACGTCGGCCGCCTCGGCGGGCTCGCCGAAGCGGCGCATCGGTAGGCGGTTGAGCGTGGCGGCGACGATCGCCTCGCTCCGCAGGAATCCCGCGGTCATGTCGGTGGAGATCATGCTGGGATGAACGGCGTTGACCCGCACGCCTTCCGCGCCGTGGTCGAGCGCCATCGCGTTGGTCAGGTTGGTCGCCGCGCCCTTTGCGGCGTCGTAGGCGGCCAGGCCCCAGTCGCCGCCGAGCCCGGACGCCGAACCGACGTTCACGATGCTGCCGCCCACGGCACGCAGAATGGGGGAGTGCGGCCCTGGAGGCGTAGAAGACCCCGTCGACATCGGTGGACGTGACGCGTCGCCAGCCCGCCGCGTCCATGTCGGACACGGTGCCCAACGGCTCGACGGTCGCGGCATTGTTGACCAATGTGTCCAACCGGCCGTGGTCGTGTGCCACGGCGTTCACGAGCCTGGTGACCCCCTCCTCGTCCGAGACATCACCGACCCGGGCGATCAGCGTCGAGCCCGTCGGCGCCTCGGCCACCACTGCGTCCAACTTGGCCTGCGTCCGGCCGATGATCACCACCGTGGCGCCCTGCGCGGCGAAGCGGTGAGCGGTGGCCGCGCCGATGCCCGACCGCCCACCGGTGACGATGACGACCTTGCCGGTGAATGTGTTCTCAGCCATCGGGGAACTTCAACTCCTCATGTATTGAAGGCAATGGACCGGAATGTGGGACACCGATACGTACGACGTGCGGTTACGGCAGCGGCATTCCGTGCGCTCGCGAGGAACTCCTCCTACGTAACTGCCGGGCTCGGGGCGGGGGTTGTCCCTGCCGACGAAGCCTAGGAAGATCGCTGCAGCACAGGCTTGAACCAGAGCGTCATCCCGGCGGAACATCTGCGCCAGATGACGCCGGCGCGACGAAGGCTGGGGACGACCGCAGATGGACCGCACGGGAGTGGAGGCCGACGGTTCGGTCCGGGCGCCCTCCAGGGACTCCGGCCCTTCAGGTTCAGGTTCAGGCTCGGGTTCGAGTGCCGAGCCGGGAGCGTTCGACGCCTTCCGCGACGGTTGGGAGACGGAGATCGGCGACGGCTTCCCGTTGCCGACGTTCAGTCCGGCCACGATGCGTGACTTCCGGGTCAGGAGCCGCGCCACCAAGGTGGGTGACGTGGCCGTCACCGACCTCCACGGTGCGTCGGCGATCAGGACCGAGGGTCCCCTCAACGGGGTCGAGGACCAGGTGCGGATGTACGTCGTACGCAGCGGCTCCTGGTCTCTGGGCGCCCCGCTCGCCCGTGACGAACAGACCGTACCGGCGGGGCAGTTCCTCATCCGCCACATCGGCCGGCCCGTGCACTTCGGGACGGTGCCCGACACGCGGGCGAAGGTTCTCGTCCTGCCCGCCGCCACGCTCAGACCACTGCTCGGCGAGCGACAGAGTGTCAGCGGGCCGGCGGACTCCGCCGAGGTGCGCCTGCTGGTTGCCCACTCGAACATGATCTACGAGACGGCCGCCGACCTCGGACCGGCCGGAGTGCAGGCCGCCCACAGCACACTCATCGAGTTGGCCAAGGCGGTGGCCAGGCGCCGGGTCGACGACACGGAACCCCAACTGGCGTCGGCCCTCGCCCAGGCGGCGAAGGACCTCGCGGACAACCACCTGACCGACCCCGAACTCTCCGGCGCGATGCTGGCCCGTGAACTCAACGTCTCCGCGCGCAGCCTGCAACGGGCATTCGCCGCGGCGGGAGAATCGGTGACCGCCTACATCCGCCAACGGCGCCTGGAAGAACCCCGACTCGCCCTCACCACACCCTCCGGCCGGCTGAGCGTCTCGGAACTCGCCGCCCGCTGGCAGTTCGCGGACAGCAGCCACTTCATCCGCGCCTTCAAGAAGCACTACGGCCGGACGCCGACCGACTACGCCCGCTCGACCACTGCGGCGCGGAACTGACCCGCACGGCGCGCCCGCCGTGGCCAGTGACATGCAATCAGCCGATGCTCGTCCAGCGAGAGGAGTCCGCGGCGCTGCGCTCGACGGCCCGCATGACGTACTGGACCTGCAGACCATCGGCGAACGACGGGCGTGGCCCGTTCCCGCCCTCCGCCACCGATGTCACGAAGTCGTGGACCTGGTGGACGAACGCGTGCTCGTAGCCCAGACCGTGACCGGGCGGCCACCAGGCGCCCAGGTAGGGGTGCCCGGGCTCGGTGACCAGGATCCGCCGGAATCCGGCCTCCGTCTCCGGGGCGTCGGCGTCGTACAGCAGGAGTTCGTTCATCGACTCGAAGTCGAAGGCGACCGACCCGCGTGAGCCGTTCACCTCGATCCGCAGCGCGTTCTTGCGCCCCGTGGCGAAGCGCGTCGCCTCGACCACGACGAGTGCGCCGCCTTCGAGCCGGCCGGTGAACGCGGTCGCGTCGTCGACGGTCACCCGTCCGCGCTGGTCCCCGGCCTGCGCCGAGAGCCCGCTGGATTCCGTCGGCAGGGGGCGCTCGGTGACGAACGTGGCCTGCGTCGCCGACACCCCGGTGAGGCGTTCGCCGGTCAGGTGCTGGAGCAGGTCGATGACGTGCGAGCCGAGGTCCCCGAGCGCGCCGGAGCCGGCCCGTTCCTTTCGCAGCCGCCACACCAGCGGGAACTCGGGGTCGACGATCCAGTCCTGGAGGTACTGGGCCCTGACGTGCCGCACCTCGCCGATCCGGCCCTCGGCGATGAGACGGGCGGCGTGTGCCAGTGCGGGCACGCGCCGGTTGTTGAAGCCGACCATCGACCGGACACCGGCCTCGCCCGCGACCTGCGCCGCGGCGGCCATCCGCTCGGCCTCCTCGACCGTGTTGGCGAGCGGCTTCTCGCACAGCACGTGCTTGCCGGCGGCCAGCGCGGCGATCGCGATGTCGGCGTGGGAGTCGCCGGGCGTGCAGATGTCCACGACGTCCACGTCGTCGCGGCGGACCACCTCCTGCCAGTCGGCCGCCCAGTCGCCCCACCCCAGCCGTTCGGCAGCCCGTGCCGCGCCCTTCGGGTCACGGCCGCAGACAACGGTCATGTCGACGTCGAAAGGCAGGTCGAACACCCGGGGCGCGGTGCGCCAGGCCTGGGAGTGCACGGCTCCCATGAACGAGTGGCCGATCATCGCCACCCCGAGGCGGGGGCGGCCGGACACGGGGTCGGGCGAAGGGCGGGGCACAGGGTCTCCGTATCGGTAGGGCGTCAGGCGGACGCGGCGGCGGGCGGTGCCTGGTGCGGGGCGAGGGCGCTGCGCACCGACGGCCAACTGGCAAGGGCTGCACGGACGTTGGCACGGCCCTCCTCGCGCAGCGCCGTCGCGTACGCCTGGTCGAGGACGTCGTCGACGAGCACGCGTTGTCCGGTCCGGGCCGACTCCACCGCGGCCTCGACCATCGCCAGGCTCATGGTGTTCTCGTGCACCTCGCCCATGGGCACGCTGCCGGTCCGCAGCGACTCGACGAAGACCCGCAGCGCTCCGGCGATGTCGGAGTACGGGGAGCGGGGCCGCTCGGCGGGTTGTACGTCCGCGACGAGCACGGGCTCGGTGTCGCCGTCCCACTGCGCCGAGCCCTTCTCGCCGCTCGCCCGCCACACTCCGTTCCACGAGGTCTCGGCACCCGGACTGCACCAACTGCCGTTGTACGTATAGCGCGTGCCGCCCGCCATCTCGAAGACGGCACTCGCGGCGGCGTCGCCGTCGTACCAGCTCCACGGCGGGTTGTACGCCTGGCAGTAGGCGGAGACCGGGTCCGCGCCGAGCAGGAAGCGCGCCGAGTCGAAGGCGTGGATCGCCATGTCGATCAGCAGCGGGTACGCCATCTCCTCGCGGAAACCGCCCATGTGCGGCGCCTTGAAGAACTCGGTCGTCAGCGTGCCGATCGCGCCGAGGTCCCCCAACATCCCGCGCAGGGCGAAGAGTTGAGGGTTCCAGCGCCGTGACTGGCTCACCATGAACAGCTCGCCGCTCACCTCGGCCGCGGCGGCGAGGGACAGGGCGTGGGCCAGGGTGTCGGCGATCGGCTTCTCGCCGAGGACGGGCAGCCCGGCGAACAACGCGGCGGTGGTGACGGGATGGTGGGCCACCGGAACGGTCACGTTGACGATCGCCTGAGCACCGGTGTCGGCCGCGAGCGCGACCGCGTCGGAGCCGACGGGAAGGTCCGGCCGGCCCAGATCGGCCGCCGACCGCCGGGCCGCGTCCAGGTCGAGGTCGACGATGCCGGCAAGTTCGGTCTCGGGCGCGGCGGTTACGGTGGTCAGCCACTGCTGTCCCATGGAGCCGGCCCCGACCACCAGCACGCGCAGGGGGTTGTCGGGCCCGCAGGGGATGGTCCGGTGGGTCATCGAAGCGGCCCCGAGTAGTCCACGCCGTTGAAGAAGTCGTCGGTGTCGTAGCGCAGCAGCACGGGGTGGCTGCGCGCGGGCCGGTCCGTGCGCGCCCACTGCACGCCGTTGGCGATCACCCGGCGGATGTCCTTGTTGTGGTAGACGGGATAGTCCTGGTCGCCGGGGCTGAAGTAGAAGATCCGGCCGTGGCCGCGACGGAACGTGCAGCCGCTGCGGATCACCTCACCGCCGGTGAACGAGCTGACGAAGACCAGCTCGTCCGGGACGGGGATGTCGAAGAACTCCCCGTACATCTCGTCCTCCTCGACGACGAGCGGATGCGGAACTCCCTTGGCGATGGGGTGCGTTGGGTTCACCGTCCACACCAGCTCGCGGTCGTGCTCGTTGCGCCAGCGCAGGGTGCAGCTGGTCCCCATGAGCTTGACGAAGATCTTCGACCAGTGGCCGGAGTGCAGGACCACCAGGCCCATGCCCGACAGCACGTGCCGGTGCACCCGTTCCACGACCTCGTCGGACACCTCGGCGTGGGCGGCGTGTCCCCACCAGGTGAGGACGTCCGTCGAGGCCAACACCTCTTCTGTCAGGCCGTGTTCGGGGTCGTCCAGCGTGGCGGTGCGTACGGTGCACGCGTCGCCGAGGTTCTCCTTGATGCCCTCGGCGATCGTGCTGTGCATACCCTGCGGGTAGATCTTGGCCACGTGCTCCTCGATCTTCTCGTGGCGGTTCTCCCCCCACACGGTCACGTGGATCGGGGCCGGGGGCGGTGCGGAAGACGTGGTCACAGGGGTGTTCTGCCTTTCTCCGAAGTCGCCCTGGGGGCGGGTCATTTGACGGCTCCGCCGGTCACGCCGGTGGCGATGTAGCGCTGTGCCACCAGCAGCAGCACGAGAGCGGGTACCGAGGCGAGCGTCGCGGTGGCCATCACCGCGTTCCAGTCGCTGACGTGGGAGCCGAGGTACTGGTAGAGGCCGAGGGTGACGGGGCGGACGTCCTCGGTCGTCGTCAGGGTCAGCGCGAAGAGGAAGTCGCTCCAGGTGAACAGGAACGTGAACAGCCCTGCCGTGATGAGGGCGTTCCTGCTCATCGGCAGGACGATCGACACGAACGCCCGCACCCTGCCCGCCCCGTCCACCCGGGCCGCCTCGATCACCGAGGCGGGGATGTTGCCCATGAAGGCCCGCAGGATCAGGATCGCGAACGGGATGCCGGCGGTGGAGTCGGCGAGGATCAGGCCGGGGATCGAGTTGAGCAGCCCGACGTCGTTGTACGCGCTGTAGAGGGCGTTGGCCACGACGATGCCGGGGACCATCTGGCTGATCAGGATCCCGAAGAGCACCGGACCGACCCAGCGCGCGTTGACATGGGCGAGCGCGTACGCGGCCGGGCTCGCGATGATCAGGCTGAACACCACGCTCCCCACCGCAACGACCATGCTGGTCAGGAGATTTGACCCCTGCTGGCTCAGCGCGGTGGCGTAGCCGTCGAAGTTCAGGTGGGTCGGGAACCAGGGCGTGCTCACGGCGGTGTTGGCCGGCTGGAGGGAGACGTTGACCATCCAGTAGACCGGGAACAGCATCACGGCCAGGATCAGCGCGCCGATGACGGTGTATCCCCATGGCCGCCGGGAGCGCCGCCGTTGGACGGGTGTGCGCGTGGTCGGTCGGACGGATGTGTGCGTGACGGTTGCCATGACGGCCTCACTGCTCGACGGCGCGGCGGTTCGCGCGCAGGTAGAGGACGGCGAAGACCAGCGAGATGACGATGAGGATGTTGCCGAGCGCGGCACCCTGCCCGAAGTCGAACTGCTGGAAGGAGAGTTGGTAGGACTGACTGGCGATGGTCTGTGTCGCGTTGGCCGGTCCGCCGTTGGTGAGCCCGAGGATGACGTCCAGCACCTTGACCGTGTAGACGACTCCGAGGACGAGCACCACGCTGACCACGGGACGCAGCAGGGGCCAGGTCACGTGCCGGAACGCCCGCCAGCCCGTGGCGCCGTCCAGCGCCGCCGCCTCGTACAACTCCGCGGGGATGTCCTGGAGTCCGCCGTAGAGGATCGCGACGTTGAACGGGATTCCGATCCAGATGTTGACCACGATCACCGCGAACAGTGCCAGCGAGGTGCTGGTCAGCCAGCCGGGACGGTCCTGTACGAGGTGCAGGGCGCCGAGGAACCGGTTGAGGACGCCGTTGTCCTGGTCGAGGATCCAGCGCCACACCGCACTGGAGACGATCAGCGGGACCAGCCACGGCAACAGTAGTAGGGAGCGCATCACGCCGTTCAGCGGGAACCGGCGGCGGAAGAACAGGGCGATCGCCAGACCGGTGAGGAACTGCCCCGCGATCGAACCCACCGTGAACAGCACCGTGTTGAGGAGTGCCTTGTCGAAGACGGAGGACGAGATGACGGCCCGGTAGTTGGCGAGGCCGACCCAGGGCGCCTGGCCGGTGTAGAAGGTGGTCGTCGTGTAGTGCTGGAACCCCATGACGACGTTCTTGACGACCGGGTAGCCGAAGAAGGCCACCATGTAGACGAAAGCGGGCAGGAGGAACAGCAGGTGGGACTGGTGGCGTCGGCCGCGTTTCCCCAGCCGCCCGAGCGTCCGGCCCACGGGGGCGCTGTCCGTGATCGGCACCGTACGCCCTTTGGCTCGCACCGCGCGGCGCAGTACGTCAGCCATCCTGGGCCTGCTTCAGTGCCTTCGCCGGAGTCGCCCCCTGGGTGAGCGCGGTCTGTATCGCGGTATAGATCTTGGTGGCTGCCTTCGGCCAGTCCTTGCCCAACTCACCTGTGCGGGCACGGGCGTTGCGCACCTGGTCGGTGAACGCCTTCATCCGGGGCTGCTCGGCGGCGAACTTGTCCATCAGCGCTGTCTTCGTCGGCACGGTCTGGCGCTGCTGGGCCAACGACAGCTGGTTCTTGTCGGAGTTGAGGCACGCGACGACCTTGGCCGCCTTGGCCTGGCGTTGCGCGTTGCCGGTCTGCGGGACGGTCCAGGTCTCACCGCCCAGCGGGACGACGGGAGTTCCGCCGGCCTTGGGTACGGGGATCTGTACGACGCCGTAGTGCAGGCTCGTCTTTTTGTCGAGGATCGGGAACTGCCAGGGGCCGTTGATCATCATGGCCGCGTTGCCCGCCGCGAACTGGTCGTTGGCGTCGGCCTGGGCCCAGCTGACCACCGACTTCGAGGCCGATCCGTCCTTGACCAGGTCCACCCACAGCTGAAGTGCCTGTGCGGTCCGGGGAGTTGCTATGTCCTTCTCGTCGCCGCCGTTGGACCACATGAAGGGCAGGAACTGCCAGGTGCCCTCGTAGGTGGCCGGTGCGGCGAAGGCGATGCCGTACCGCTTGCCCGAAGTGAGCTTCTTGGCGGCCGACTTGAGCTCCGCCCAGGTGGCGGGCGGCTTGATGCCCGCCTTGTCGAGCATGTCCTTGTTGTAGAAGAGGCCGAGCGTGTTGGTCACCGGTTGCAGGCCGTAGAGCTTGCCCTGGTAGGTCGAGGCGTCCACCACACCCTTGGCGTATCCGTCCGCCTTCAGGCCGAAGTCGCTGAGCGGGGCGAGGGCGCCGCCGGCGGCGATCTGTTGCAGGTCGGGGTTGTCGAGCATCAGCACGTCGGGCAGGGTCCGGGACGAGGCCTGTTGCAGCACCTTGGGTATCAGCGACGGTCCGGCCACGGCCTCCCGCTTGATCTTCACGCCGTTCTGCTGCCCGCACGCGTCCAGGACCTTCGCGTAGATCCCCTTGTCGGGCTGATCGGCGTAGTAGTCCATCACCCGCAGGGTGTCGGCGCCGCCGGACGATCCGGTGCTCGAACCACAGGCGCTCAGGGAGAGCGGCGCCAGGAGTGCGAGGGCCACCGGCAGTGTCGTTCTGCTGAGGATCGCTCGTCGTTGAGCCATGTTCGTTCTCTCCTCGGTCGGCGCCGTCTCGGGTGGACCGCGCGGGAGTGTCGATGCGTATCGACAGCAGTGACGCGTCATCCCCCTTGGCACGAAACAGTGGGGATCAGTGGGCGGGCAGGCTGGTCTGACGCAGGGTCAGACGTGGGGTGACCAGTTCGACGGTCGAAGTGGTGGGCACGCTCTTGCGGTTGAGCAGCCGGAACAGGATCCTCATCGCGCGGCGCGAGACGTCCCTGGGTTCCAGCGAGAGGTTGGTGACGGGGGGTGTGGAGGTCTCGGCGGTGCGGTCCGTGCACAGTCCGATGACGGACAGGTCGCGGCCCGGAACCAGACCGCGGTCCAGCAGGCTCTGCAACGTCGGCTGGATCAACTGGGGATCGGGGATCACGAGACCCAACCTGCCGCCGCCGGGCCCTCGTTCGGCAAGCGCCTCGTCCAGGGCGGCCTCCGCCCCGGCGCGGCTGGTGTCCGGCGGGCTCACCTCGGCGTAGGCGATACCGTGCGCGGCGGCCGCGTCCTCGGCTCCGCGCAGGAAACGGCGGACGAAGTTGACGTCGCGGGCCAGCACGTCACGCGGGTAGCCGAGCAGAACGACACGGTCGTGCGCGGAGTCGGCCAGTTCGTCCACCGCCATGCGTCCGGCCAGGGTGTAGTCCAGGTCGACGCAGTACAGGCCCTCGGGGTCGTCCGGCACGCCGATCAGGATGACGGGCACACTCAGCCCGGCGGCCACGGGGATGCGCGGGTCCTTGGACCCGACCTCCATCAGCACGATCGCGTCGCAGAGGGACTGGTCGCTGAGCCGGGTGAGTCCCTCGGCGCCCTCGTCCTCGGTGGCCAGGATGACGTTGTGGTCCTCTTCCCGGGCGCACTTGGTGATCGTCTCGATGAAGGGCAGCACCCCCGTCATGTCGGCCCCGGGCGCGAACGGCACGACCAGACCGATGACTTGACTCCGCTGACTCGCCAACGCCCGTGCCCCCGCGTTGGGTTGGAACCCCAACGTCTCGATCGCCTCCTCCACCCGACGCCGGGTCTCGGGGGATATCGAGCGGCGCCCGCTCATGACATAGGAGACGGTGCTCTGGGAGACGCCCGCCAACCGGGCCACGTCCCGGCTTGTCACCATGCGAGCACCTCCCTCGGTTCCCTCGGTGTCGATACGCGGTGTCGATACGTATCGACTGACTGGGACGAGACTGTAGGGAGGGGCCGCCAACGACGGCAAGGGTCGTGCACGGAAAAAGTTCCGCCGGCCCGGGACTCCGACCTCACGGGCAACCGAGGCCACGACGGCCGGCTTCCGGGTCAGGTGCGTCCTGGCCACCAAGCTCGTCGACGAACTCGCCGAGTCGTTCAGCGCCTACATCCGCCGTCGACGCCGCCGGCTGCCGGTGAGGTGACGGGCGCGGCCCGCTAGGGCGGGGCTGCATCGGGACCGGGACACCCGGGACCCGCGGAGCCTGCGTCAGCGCGGTGCGTCGGGCAAGGCGACGAGCAACTGCTTGTCCGTCACCACGGCCAGCGACAGGGTGCGATAGCCGACCGACTCGAACAGGATGGTGATCTTGCCGTCGCCCTCGCTCATGACCTCGCCCCGGCCCCACTGGTCGTGGTTGACGCGGACGCCCGGCAGGTAGGCGTGGTCGTCCGTCGCGGGGCGTGCAACGGTCTCCGCCGCCCGGACGGCACCCGCTGTGGCGTTCGAGCGGGCACCGGCCCGGGGCCACCAACGTTGCCGTGCGGTGGCCTTGTCGGGCCGTCCCGCGTCCACGGACCGCTCGCGCCGCAGTCCGCTCGCAGGCTTGGTCACCGGACCCGTGCAGTTGTCGCACGCCCCGCACGGGACGGGGACGGAGTCGCCGAAGTAGCCGAGGAGGAACCGCCGCCGGCAGTCGGTCGTCTCGGCGTACCCGCGCATCATGTCGACCCGGGACTGTTCGAGCTTGAGGTGTGTGGCGTGGACGGCGAGGGCGCTCCGCACAACGGCGTCGACATCGTCGTCCGCGGAGGTGCCGTCGGCGCCGATCGCGCCGGTGAAGCGACTGCCGTCCCGTCCGGTACGGACGGCCCCGGTCTCCTCCAGCAGGTTCAGCACGGCGGACAGTGCCGTCGCGCCGAGGTCGCACTCGGCCCGGAGCCGCGTCGCGCTCACGGCGGCCGCCTCGCCGCGCAGGAGTTCGGCGACGCGGCGCAGTGCGTCGGCGTCGGGAGCGCCGGTGGCGAAGAAGCGTTGCAGGCCCAGATCCTGCGGGCGGTAGGCGAGGATCGCCCTGGCCGGCGCCCCGTCGCGGCCGGCCCGGCCGATCTCCTGGTAGTAGGCGTCGAGCGAGCCGGGGACGGACGCGTGCAGCACGAACCGTACGTTCGCCTTGTCGATGCCCATCCCGAACGCCGAGGTGGCCACGACCACGTCGAGTTCACCGGAGCTGAACCGGTCCTGGGCCTGGCGGCGTTCGGCGGCGGAGAGGCCCGCGTGATAGCTCGCGGCGGCCAGTCCGAGGTCGCTCAACTGCTCGGCGTAGCTGTCCGCCGCCTTACGCGTCCCCGCGTACAGGATTCCCGGCTTCTCCTCGACGGCCGTCCGCTCCAGGACGAACCGCTCCTTGGCGGCCGCGTCCTGAAAGGCCGTCACGTCCAGGTGGATGTTGGGACGGTCGAAGCCGGCGACTATCTCCACCGGGTCGGTCATGCCGAGACGTTCGGCGATGTCACGCCGTACCGGGGCCGCCGCGTTCGCGGTCAGGGCGAGCACCGGCGGGTTGCCGAGTCGCTCGCGCGCGTGGCGCAGCCGCAGGTAGTCCGGCCGGAAGTCGTGCCCCCAGGACGACACGCAGTGCGCCTCGTCCACCACCAGCAGCCGGGGACGGACGGCGGCGAGCCGGTCCGTGACGTCCGGCTTGGCGAGCTGCTCAGGAGCGAGGAAGACCACGTCGACCGAGGAGGCGCTGATGCGGGCCCATGCCGTCTCGTTGTCGCTCCGGCGCTGCGCGGAGTTGATGGCGGCGGTGCGCAGCACGCCGGATCCGAGCAGACTCTGCATCTGGTCCCGCTGCAGCGCGATCAGCGGCGAGACAACCACGACCGGACCGCCGAGCAGGACCGCGGGCACCTGGTACACGGCGGACTTGCCCGCGCCGGTGGGCATGACGGCGAGTACGTCACGCCCCTTCATCACGGCCTTCATCGCCCTCAGTTGGGCCGGACGCAACTGCTGCCAGCCGAAGACCCGACGGGCGGTGCCGCGCAGACGACGGGACGTGAGTGCGAACATGGTTCTCCTTGAAAGGGGGCGTCCAACCGCCGTGTGTCTGGCGGCTACCCCGGTTCGCCGGGATATCGCCTCGCGACGGGGCCGTGTCTCCCAACGCCGTTTGCTCGCTGGGTGAAGCTGATCGACTTCGAGACGACCGCGCCGAGCACGTGGATCAGCGGGCGATCGAGATCGCGAAGGGCGCGAATCCGCTGGACCGGATGACATGCGGTACGAACAGGATCGCGCTCTCGGCGGCCCGGGCCGTCTCGATCCCGCCGAGGTCCGTGATCCACTCCTGCCGCCACCCGAGGTCCACGAGAAGTCCACGCACGACCTGCTTGGCCTTCGGGTCCGCGCCGGAGAGGAAAGCGGTGGGCGGCTGGGCGAGCGAGGAGGGCGCGGTCATCACCGAGTGGAGCATCGTGTTGAGCGTCTTGACGACGAGCGTCTCGGGCAGCGCCTCCTGAAGCTGCTCCGCGAGACTCGAACCGGGGTAGAGCAGGTCGGCGGGCAGTCCGTCCGGTCCGTCGACGGTGGCGTTGGAGACATCCACGAGGATCTTGCCCCGCAGTTCCGTGCGCAGCGCGGCGAGCCGCTCCAGCGAGCCTGCGCCGGGGGTGGCGTTGATGACGACGCGCGCTGTTCGTACGGCGTCCGCGGTGGCGTCCGGCGTGCGGGTCGCCACGGTCACCTCGTGTCCGGCCCGGGTGAGGGCGGTGGCCAGGCCGCCGCCGACGCGGCCGCCGCCAAGAACGGTGATGTCACTCATATCGATCCGGTCCTTCAGTTTCTCGAAAGTGATCAGTGCTCAGTGGTACGTGGGCTCAGTGGTAAGCGGGCTAGGGGTACGTGGGCTCAGCGGGAGAGCGTGGCGACGGCATCGGCGTGCACGTCGGGTGCGGCGGCCAGGAAACTCGCGCTCTCCGGAGTCCAGGGGCGGCCCTCGACGTCGGAGATCCGTCCGCCGGCCTCGGTGACGAGCAGGGCCCCGGGAAGCAGGTCCGCGCGGGCTCCGGCGAACTGCCAGAAGGCCTCGATCCGGCCGGCGGCCACGTTCAGCAGGTGCAGGGTGGCGGGCACGGAGGTCCGCACCACGAGAGCGTCGACGAGCATCTCGGTGATCGACGCGCCGACGCGCCGCACGACCTTCTCGTCCTCGTCCGGTCTGGCCTGGCTCGTGGCCACGATGCTCAGACCGAGTTCCGGGGTCCGGGACACGTGCAGCGGCCGGCCGTCGAGGTGAGCGCCGGCGCCCACGAGCGCGGTGTACGTCTCGCCGGTCATCGGCAGGTGGACCACGGTGAGCACCGGCTGGTTGTCGCGTACGAGGGTCGCGGTCACCGCCCACTCCGGCAGGCCGTGCAGATGGTTGACGTTGCCTTCGGCCGGGTCCACCACCCACCATTCGCCGGCCGGGAGGGCGCCACCCGCCAACTCCTCCTCCACCCAGCGGGCGTCCGGGCGCAGGGCGGTGAGGCGGGGGCGCAGGATGTCGAGAGCCGTGTCGTCGTTGGCGGCGAGCGCGCGCATCAGCTCGTCGAAGGTCCGGTAGGGGACCACGTCCCCGAAGCGGTCGCGCAGCGCCGTACCCGCCGTGCGTACGACGATCTCGGTCCGCGCGAGCAGGTCGGCGTCGGAGGGGACGGCGGGGTCGGTGGTGGTGGCATCGCCGGTGTTCCGCATCGATTCGGGCATGGCGGTACTCCCATCTGAGCAGGGGGATTGAGGTCGACCGGGCGAGAACCTGGTTCGTCCGCGCCCGCAGTTCGAAGGTAGGAGAGGCCATCGTTAACATCAAGTGCATGTAAAGCACGGCTAGCATGACTCCCATGCAACTGGATCTGAATCTGCTGGCCGCACTCGACGCCCTGCTGGAGGAAGGCAGCGTCGCCGGTGCCGCCGACCGCCTGCACGTCACCGCCCCCGCGATGAGCCGCAGCCTCGGCCGGATCCGGCGGACGACGGGGGATCAGATCCTGGTGCGCACAGGGCGCACGATGACCCCGACGCCGTACGCGATCGCCGTGCGGGAACAGGTGCACGACCTGCTCCAGCAGGTCCGGGGTGTGCTGGCGCCGAGCCGTGAGCTCGACCTCGCGACACTGGAACGCACCTTCACGCTCCGCTGGCACGACGCGCTGGTCGCCCTCGGCGGGCCCGCGCTGCTGGCTGCCGTGCGCGCGCAGGCACCCGGTGTGCGGCTGCGCTTCATCGCGGAATCGAGCATCGACACACCGGAGTTGCGTCGCGGCGAGGTCGACCTCGCCGCGAACGCCGACCGCCCGACCGCACCCGAGATCCACGCCGACCGGGTGGCCGAGTCCCAACAGGTCGTCGTCGTACGGCGGGGGCATCCGCTCACCCGCGTCAAGACCGTCACCGCCGCGCGGTACGCCGAGGCGGAGCACATCAGCGTCTCGCGGCGCGGCAGGCTCGGAAACATCCTCGACGACGCTCTCGCGCGCCTCGATCTCACGCGACGTGTGGTGGCCACCGCACCCACGGAAAGCGCCGCGTTCGAGTTCGCGCGGGGCTCCGATCTCGTCGTCACCGCTCCCGGGTCCACGGCGCGTTCGGCTGCCGCGGATCTCGGCATGGCCCTGCTCCCGCTCCCGCTCGACCTTCCACCGGCCCCGGTGTACCTGTCGTGGCATCAGCGCTACGACACCGACCCCGCGCACATCTGGCTACGAGATCTTGCGCGGACCGCGCTGACCGCTGCGGTGAGCGGAGAGGGGCGGACGGCACGGTGACATCCCTTGTCGGGCGCCGGTCGCGGGTGCGTCGCGCACGAAGATCTCGTCGAGGGGGACGCCCTTGGCGGACAGGGAGGGGTGCGAAGGCCGCGAAGACTGTCAGGACGAGGGCGGTCACCACTCAGGTCGAACGCGGTCGCGCGTCCACGGCCGCGCCGACCCGCCCCCCCCCACATACACCGTGCGCTTCCACTGAACGTGTCCGCGGCTTGTGCGGGCCGAGGTGAGTCTCGGCCCGCACAAGCCGCTTTGTGTGGGCGCGGGTGGCCCCGCGGACTCAGCCCGCGTAGGTCGCGAACAGTTTGGAGAACTGGTACGGGGTCTGCGGGATGTTCGTGCACTTGCTCAGGGCGCCGGTGCAGGCGTTCCCGTCGCGGGTGACGTCCCAGAAGCCCAGTTCGCCCAGGTGGTTCTGGCGGGCGAAGGTGAGCACCTGCTGTGCGTCGGCGGCGGTGAACACCTCGCTGGCGGTGTCGTTCTGGCCGAGCATCGGGGTGAGGCCGACCATGGCCCAGGTCTGGGCGGTGGTGAGGTTCGGCCACACCGAGGCGATCTGGGCGCGGGTCGAGGTCGCGGCCTGGATGGCGTAACTGCCCATCTTCCCGGACGGGTTGGGCGCGGCGCTGTCGCCGTAGTCCATGGCCATCAGGTTGACGGTGTCGACGTTCAGGTTGTGCGACTTGGCGGAGTTGAGGATGTAGACGCCGTCGGCGGTCAGGCCGCTGGGCAGGACCGGGAGGGTGAGCGTGACCTTGAGGTCGCGGCCCTTGGCGCGCTGCGCGGCCTGGACGGCGGCCACGGCCGTCGAGCGCCGGTCGATCGAGGCGTGGTCGACCGCCGCGGCGCCCTCGATGTCGAAGTCCACGCGGTCCAGGGCGTAGGCGTCCACGACCTTCTGGTACTGAGCCTGGAGCGCGGTCGTGCTGGTGCAGGCGAGGGCCAGTTCGGTGCCGGACGCGCCACCGAAGGACGGCCGGACGTCACCGCCCATCGCGCGCAGCGAATCGAAGTCCGCCCGGTCCCAGGCCGCGCCCGGGTCGAAGGAGTTGAACCAGCTCGCGTTGCAGCCGGTCGACCCGGCGGTGATGAAGCCGAGCGAGAACTGGCGCAGCCCGGTGTTCGTGGCGATCTGCGTGAGGTTCGGCGTCGGGTAGGCGCCGAGGTCGATGAAGGGGGCGGCCACGCCGGGCGCGGTGCCGCTGCCCGCGGTCGCGGTGAGCGTCGCGGAGTGCGCCGACTCGTTGTTGGAGTCGTCGAGTGCGGTCACCGAGAAGCTGTGACCGCTGCCGGCGAGCAGGCCGATCACCGTGAACGTGGTGCCGGTGCCGGAGGTGGTGGCGATGACGTTGCCGCCCTCGTAGACCCGGTAGCCGACCACGCCGACGTTGTCGGTCGAGGCGTTCCAGCCCAGCGTGACGCTGCCGGGGCCACTGGCCCGGACGGCGAGGCCGGAGGGGGTCGAGGGTGCGACGGTGTCGGCGGGGACGCCGTCGCAGGGGCCGTTGTTGATCAGGCAGGCGCTCGGCGGGACGACCGAGCCGGTGTAGCTGAAGTCCATGCCGACGACGGGCGCGGAGTCACCGGGGGCGAGCGGGGCCTCCCAGGTGGGGGAGGTGATCGTGTACTGCGTCCCGCTGTGGGTGAGCGTGCCGTTCCATGAACTGGTGACGGCCTCGGTGGCGGGCAGGGTGAAGGTGATGGTCCATGAAGTGACCGTGTGGGTCGACTTGTTGGTGACCGTGTAGCCGCCCTCGAAGCCGGCACCCCAGGTGGAGGTGATGCCGAAGGAGGCGATCAGACCGGTGTTGTCGGCCGCGTGGGCGGCCGGGGCGGCGATCGTGGTCATGCCACCGACCATCAGGGCGGCGGTCAAAGCGGCGCGCAGCGACGCACGTCTCATGCGGATGCTCCTCCGTGGGGCGAGGCCGCGCACGGCGTCGCGCCGGTACGCGGATTGCGGTGCCCTGCACGCCCGTCGCACGGTGGAGGGGTGCGGGTGGGGAGGAGCCGTGCGACGTGGTCAGGGCGGGGTGAAGCAGGGGGAAACCGTCGAACGGCGAGTCGTGAAGTTAATGGGAAACTTTCCTTACATCTGCCTGCGTAGCGAAGCGTGGCTGCCCGCGTCGGCCGGCGTCAAGAGATCCGGGAAAGATTCGTCTAGACCAATTCCGGTCCCGGGGGTGCGAGTTGCCGCCTGAGGCGGTCGCGGACGATGTCCTCGGCGTCCGCGACGATCGCCACGATGGTGGGGACCACCGTCTCGCAGCTCTCCACCCGACCGGCCCACCACATGCCGCCCTCGACGTCGCCCTCACCCGGCACCCGTTGCCTGCCGTGCTTCCCGGAGGCGAGTTGGGCGACGTCGGAGAAGGCGGCTCCGGGGCGCGTGCAGAGGCGGGCGATGTCCTGCGAGACCGAATTGCGTGCGACCCGGGCGGTGTTGCCGAACTTCCGGAAGGTGACCTTGACCCGGTGGGTGTCGGCGCCCTGCTCGGCCCCGCCGATCTGTTCGTGGCCGGAGGCGTCGGCGGTCGGAACTGCCGTGGCCCACAGGTTCGTTGATGTCCTGTGCGGCACGCCGACGCCGTGAGCTCCCGGCGCCGGACGGCCACCGCGTGTCGCCCTTTGCCTAGGCGGTCGTGGGCACGACAGAATCGCCCTCGGGCACGAGGACGGTGATCGTCGGCGCCCGCTCTACGCCATCGCGGACCACCGCAGGCCACCACGACGTCTTCGGCACTTCGACGCCGTACCGGCCGCGCGGGAATCCACCACCCCAGTACCGGAAGGACGACATGACGGCCTCCTCCGAGGATCCGACGGCGGAGGCCGCCACGGCCCGGACCGACCAGCCCGACGCCGCGTCGCTGCCCCTGCCACGCCGGTCGAAAGGGCCCTCGGTGATCGCCGAGGCCGCCGCCTCGCTGGGGCCTGCTGCCGCCTCCGAGTCCGAGGCTGTACCCGACCCCGGGCCCGTGTTCCCGCCGCCCATGTCCGCGGTGGCGGCCGAGTTCGCGGCACTCACCGAGCATGCGCCGGACACCCGGGCATCAGGCGGGCGTACCGATGCCCTCGCTGGGGACGTGACCGACCATCGCGCCGACATCACGGCCGTTCCGAGCCGGTCCGCGCCCCGACCCGTACGGCGCCGCAGGATACTGATCGCCGCTGCCGCCGGCGTCGGTGTTCTGCTGACCGGCACTCTGTTCCTCATGGACGGCGATGACGGCAAGGGACGTTCGGCAGCCGGTGCCGGATCGGACACCGTCCGGGGCAGCGGACAGGCCGGGGACGTCACCGACTCGTCCGATTCCGCCTCGCCGTCGGGTGAATCCTCCGCACTCGAAGCCGACTCCACCCGGCGGTCCAGCAGGCAGCCGACCCCGAAGACCGGTCTACCGACATCTGGTGGGGCCACAGCCACCGCGAAGGGCGGTGCCAAGAACAGCGGTGCGCCGTCCGGGAGTTCCTCGTCGGCCGCCGGTTCCAGCGACACCGCCAAGGGCGTACTGATCCGGGGTCAGGGCTCCGGCCGCTGTATCGACGTCACCGGGGGCAGCTCGGCGGACAACACCCGCCTGCAGATCCGGGACTGCACGAGCGCCGCCCGGCAGACATGGCAGTTCGCGTCGGACGGAACAGTGCGCGCCCTGGGTAAATGCATGGACGTCGACGGCGGTTCGCGGACGGACGGCGCGTGGATCAAGCTTGTCGCCTGCAACGGAACCGGGGCTCAGCGGTTCCGGCTCAATGCCGCGCACGATCTGGTCAACCTCCAGGCCGACAAGTGCGTGGACGTCACCGATGCGGGGACCGGCAACGGCGCGGAGCTGCAACTGTGGAGCTGCACCGGCGGGGACAACCAGAAGTGGAGCACCGGCTGACGGCATGCCCCCACGGGCAACGCCGTTGCTCTACCGGGCTGTTGGCCTGGGTGGGGGGTGGTGAGGGATGGATGGTGACGGTGTCGTCGGGTGTTCTGGTGGGCTGGGTCCGCGTGAGGGGATCGGAACGTTCGGCCCTTCGGATCAGCCCCAGGAGGCAGGTCGTTCCCGGCAGTGCGCCGAAGGTGCGCCGGGTTGCCCGCCCGCGACGGCATCGGACGGTGTCAGTGCCGTATGAACCGGTCAGCCCGCCACCGTCGGGGTCATGTCGGCCGACGGTACGAGCTGCCGCCGGAGACGGTCGCGGACGATGTCCTCGGCGTCCGCCACGATCGTCCGGACCACCGTCTCGCAGCTCTCCACACTGTCGATGAGACCCTGCGCCTGACCGGCCCACCACATGCCGCCCTCGACGTCGCCCTCACCCAGCACCCGTTGCCTCCCGCGCTTCCCGGAGGCGAGTTCGGCGACGTCGGAGAAGGCGGCCCCCGGGCGCGCGCCGATCCGGGCGATGTCCTGCGAGACCGCGTTGCGCGCCACCCGGGCGGTGTTGCCGAACTCCCGGAAGACGATCTGGGTACCGCGCTCGTCGTTCGCGACGATCCGGGCTTTCACGTTCGGGTGGATCGGCGCCTCCGCGGTCGCCTCGAACCGGGTCCCCATGTTGATCGCGCAGGCCCCGAGCGCCAGGGCCGCGACGAGCCCGGCGCCGGTGGCGAAGCCGCCGGACGCGATGATCGGGATACGCAGCCTGCGGGCGGCGGCCGGAATCAGGACGAGGCCGGGGACGTCGTCCTGACCGGGGTGCCCGGCACACTCGAACCCGTCGATGCTGACGGCGTCGACGCCCAGTGCCTCCGCCTTGAGCGCGTGCCGGACTGCGACGGCCTTGTGCACGACCTTCACCCCGGCCCGCCGGAACGCGGGCAGGTGCGGTGCGGGGTTGCTGCCCGCTGTCTCCACCACCTTCACGCCCGAGTCGATGATGACGGCCCGGTAGTCGTCGTACGGCACCGGCTCGATGGTGGGCAGGATGGTGAGGTTGACGCCGAACGGCCTGTCGGTCAGTTCGCGGCAGCGCGCGATCTCCCGTGCGAGCGCCTCCGGGGTGGGTTGGGTCAGCGCGCTGAGGAACCCCAGCGCACCGGCGTTCGCGACGGCCGAGATCAGCTCGGCGGTGCCCACCGCGAGCATTCCGCCGCACACGATGGGATGTTCGACTCCGAACATCTCCGTGAACTCGTTCCGAAAGGTCATGTCACTCCTGTTGCCGGGCCACGGTCGAAGACGTCACGGGGAAGCGGCTCCGTCACAGGCGCCGCGAGATGATCAGCCGCATGATGTCCGAGGTGCCCTCCTCGATCTCCTCCAGCTTGGCGTCGCGCATCCACTGCTCGACCGGGAACTCGCGCGAATAACCCCAGCCGCCGAGGGTCTGGACGGCGCCCCAGGTCACCGCCATCGCGGTCTCCGAGGCCTGGAGCTTCGCCATGGCGGCGAGCTTGGTGGCATCCGCCCCGGCGTCCATCCGGCGTGCCGCGTGCAGGGTCAGCAGCCACGCCGACTCGATCCGGGTCGCCATGTCGGCCAGCCGGAACGCGACGGCCTGGTGCTCGATGATCGGCTTGCCGAACTGCTTGCGCTCACGGGCGTACTTGAGCGCGTACTCGTAGGCCGCGCGGGCCGCTCCGGTCGCCGCGGCGGCCAGCACGATCCGGGAGATGCCGAAGGTCCTCATCAGACCGCGGAAGCCCTGCCCCTCGTCCCCGAGCCGGTCGGACTCGGGCACGAAGACCTCGTCGAAGAAGATCTCGCGGCACACGATGGCGCGCTGGCCCATCTTCCGCATGGGCTCGCCGAACCTCATCCCCTCGGCGCCCTTGCGCAGCAGGAAGGCGGTCACCCCGGAGGAACCCCGGGTGGGATCGGTCTTGGCGAAGACCACGTACTGGTCGGCCAGGCCCGCGTTGGAGATCCACACCTTCTGCCCGCTGATCGCATAGCCGCCCTCGACCCGGACGGCGGTGGTGGCGATGGAGGCGGCGTCGGAACCCGCCTCCGGTTCGGTCGTCGCCAGCGCGGTGTAGAGGGGGTTCGGACCGGCGAGCGGACGCAGCCACTCGGCCTTCTGCTCGTCGGTGCCGAGCGCGAGCAGCGGGTCGGCGAAGAACCCGTTGGAGCAGACGAAGTTGCCGATGCCCGGGTCGCCCCAGCACATCTGCTCCTGGACCAGGCACTGGGTCACGACATCGGTGAACCCGCCCCCGCCGTACTCCTCGGGCAGCATGAAGTCGGTGATGCCGACCTTGGCCGCGGCCCGGAAGATGTCCAGCGGCGACTCGATGTCACGCTCGTCGACCTCGCGTCCGCGCGGCCGGATCTCGTTCGCGGCGAACTCCCGGCACAGCTCGACGATCGCCCGCTGCTCATCGGTCAGCGGCCAGGGCTCAGTGGACGTGCTCACGTGATGTCTCCTGCTCCTCGGTGGTTTCCCGGTGGCCGTTCACCCCGGTTGCTTCACGTGCAGCCTTCGCTACGAAGTCCTCGGCGCGCGGGACGACGAGCGCGTCCACGGCCAGGGCGCCCTCGGGCCCGACCCGGATGGGGTTGATCTCGATATCCGCCACGCCGGGGGTGGCCGCGATCGCCTCGGACACGGTGACGACCGCGTCGATCAGCGCGTCGAGGTCGACCGCGGGCTGTCCCCGCCAGCCGTCCAGCAGTCGGCGTGAGCGCAGACGGTCAAGCATCCCGGCAGCCGTCCACCGGTCGACCGGTGCCAGTTCCACGGACACGTCATGCCAGAGTTCGGCGAGGACCCCGCCGTGCCCCACGGTCACGGTCGGACCGAAGTCGCGGTCCCGGCGGGCGCCGATCAGCAGCTCGACGACGCCCGGCCGGGTGTCCTGTTCCTCGACGACGTACTCGCCCGGTCCGAGCCGCTCGTACATCTCGCGGAACACCGCGTCGGCGGTGTCCGGGCCCAACCCCGTTCTGACGGCCCGGTGTTCGCTCTTGTGCTCGATCCAGCCGGCCTTGAGCACCAGCGGCGCTCGCAGCGACGCGCAGGCCGCCGCGAACCCGGCCGCGTCGGTGACCCGCCTCGCCTCGGGCATCGTGATGCCGAGTGCGGTGAGGAACGTACGAGCCGCCCAGTAGCCCGGCGCCGGGACGGTTGCTTCGGTCCGTACGGTCATCGGCGCCGGGCGGGGCCGCCCGCCCAGCTGGGTCAGGTGGCCCAGCGCGCCCAGGGCCGCGTCGACGGTGTCGAAGACCGGGACGCGTTGCTTCCGCAGCCGGGCGACCGCGGGCGAGGCGGCGCTCATGCTGTGCACGATCAGGGGCACGCGCGCCGCGTCCGTCCGCCGGCGTCGGCCGAGGCGGTCGATCACTGCGGACTCGGCGTCCACGAGGCTCGGCGAGTCCTCGCCGTAGCAGCCGAGATATCCCGACAGGACGATCGAGTCGACCTCGCCGGAGGCGGCCACCAGTTCGGTGACCCGCGCGTAGACCTGGAGGTCCGCCTCTCCCGCTCCCGCGAGGTCCACCGGATTGGACACCGTCGCTGCGGCGGGGAGCAGATCACGCAGGCGCGCCTGGAGCGGTTCGGTGAAGACCGGCGCCCGGAGGCCCCGGTCGGCGGCGAGGTCGGCGGCGATCCCGCCCTGCCCGCCGCTGTCGCTGACGATGGCGACCCGGCGTCCGCCCGGGGGAGTGGTCGCGTCCAACACCCTTGCCGCGTCGACGAGTTCACGCGGGGTCGCGACCCGGAGGGCTCCGGCGGCGCGGCACGCGGCGTCGACGACGTCGAGGGCGGAGGTCATCGAACCCGTATGGGACCGCGCGAGAAGACGGCTGCCCTCGCTGGCACCGGTGGTGAGCACCAGCGCGTGTTTGCCGGCGCGGTGGAGGGCTTCCAGGGCGGTGACGATCCGTGCTCCGTCGGCGAAGCTCTCCAGGTAGAGCGCCACGGTGCGGGTGTGTTCGTCGGAGACGAGCGATTCGAGTACGTCGACGGCTCCCACGTCGAGCTGGTTGCCGACCGAGTAGAAGCGCGACACACCCAGACCGGCCCGGGCGCCGAGGCCGGCGATCTCGGAACCGAGCTGACCGCTCTGCGAGACGATCGCCAGCCTGCCGGGTGTGAAGTTCCCCCAGGCGAGCCGGAGTTCCGCGGCGGCGTTGAACAACCCGAGGCTGTTCGGTCCGATCAGCCGCGCGCCCGACTCGCGCAGCAGCGCGGCGAGTTCGGCCTCGTCGGCGCCGAGTCCCGCGGTGATCGAGAGGAAGGCGCGGCACCCCTTGGCGAGTGCGTCGCGGACGACGGGGAGGACGTGTCGTGGCGGCACGCACAGGGCGACGAGGTCGGGGGCCTGCGGCAGGTCGTCCACCGTTGGACGGCAAGGCTGGCCGAGGACCTGTGCGGCACGGCGGTTGACCAGCCACACCTGTCGCCGGCCAGCTCCGGCGAGGGCGCCGGTGGCGAGCCAGTAGCCCCATTTGGCGTGGTCCTCGGTGGCACCGACGACGGCGACGGACGAGGGGTCGACGAAGGCCTGGGGAAAAGACACGGACGATCTCCCGGATGCGGGGGCGCGGGGTGAGGAAATCCTGGGCGGGCGGCGGAAGTTCGGGCAGCGGGCCCGGAGTCAGGTGCGGGCCGCGACGGCCGGCCGACGGGCGAAGAACGCGGGGTACAGGCGCCGACAGACCAGGAGGGCGAGCAGCCCCAGCACGACCGTCCCGGTGCCGATCACGAACGTGCCGCCGATGCGCGATCCGGAGGAGAACGGGAGGGTCCAGCTCGTCCCGCTGTTGATCGGATCCCACGCCTGCACCAGGCTCCAGGCACCCGCGCCGAGCAGGACGACCCCGCCGATCGCGGGCAGGACCACGGTCAGCCAGATGTCCGCGGCTCGGTCATGCGGCCCGGCGCGGTGCACCCAGGCGGAAGTGAGTCCGGTGAGCCCGTAGTAGAAGGCGATCAGCACCCCGCACGCGGACACCGCGTCGCCGAGGACGAGACCGTGGCCGAGGAAGTTCAGCGCGACGTACACCACCGCACCGACGACGCCGACCGCGATCGTGCCCACGTGCGGGATGCGGAAGCGCGGGTGCACCCGGGCCAGTGCGCGGGGGAGCGCGCCCTGGTCGCCCATCGACAGCATCGTGCGGCTCAGGGTCAGCACGGTCGTCTCCGTCGAGGCGGCGGCGGAGGTGAGGACCATGAGGATCAGCAGGTGCCACAGCACCGAGCCGAAACCGCTCGACCCGAACACCGCGGTGCCGAAGCCGTACAGGACGTCCCCGGAGTTGTCCGGGTTGTTCAGTCCGATCCCGGAGTCGCCGATGCCGGCGAAGGAGAGCGCGGCGAACGTGGCGAGGAGGTACAGCGCCACCAGCAGCACCGTGGACCAGGTCGCGGCCCGGCCGGGGACGCGGTGGCGGTCGGTGGTCTCCTCGTTGACGGTGAGTGCGGTCTCCCAGCCCCAGTAGATGAACAGCATCAGCACCAGCGCGCTGACGAACGCGCTCAGGGACGCGCCCTCGAACGGGTTGAGCCAGGACAGGCTCGGCCGCCGGGCTCCCGTCGGCGCGGAGCCGCCGTAGGCCTTGACGAGCGCGACGACGGAGAGGGCCACGAGCATGCCGAACTCCAGGAAGAGCAGAGCGCGTTGGACCGCGGCCGCGATCTCGATACCGCGGTAGCAGACCAGGGTCATCAGCGCGAGCCAGCCGAGGCCGGCCAGCAGCACGCGCCAGTCCGCCGGTGCGGAACCGATGTCCTCCGCGCCGAACAGCAGGAACACGTACTGTCCCGCGACCTGCGCGAGGCTGCCGATCACCAGGACGAAGGACGCGATGATCGCCCAGCCGCCGAGGAAGCCGAGGCTCGGGTTCAGTGAGCGCGTGGCCCAGGTGAAGATCGTGCCGCAGTCCGGATCGCGCTTGTTGAGCGCGGCGTAGCCGAAGGAGACGAACAGGATCGGGACGAAGGCGAGCACGACCACGGCTGGGGCCTGGAAGCCGACGTATCCGACGACGAAGGCCAGCGTCGCGGTGAGGCTGTAGGCGGGCGCCGCGGACGCCACGGCGAGGATCAGGCTGGTGGCCATGGAGAGCGCGCCGGAGCGCAGGCCCTTGTCCGTCTGGGCCTCGCGCACTTGGAGTTGCGAATCTGAGGTCATTGCCACTCCCGATCTAGTGGTCTACGGGTAACGACAAGAAAACGCAATGACTGATTGGCGAGTCAGACTGGCTGTGGCGGGAGGTGCTGTCAAGACCTCGATCGCAATTTTGTGGAGCATCTTGACTCGCGAGTCAATGTTGCGGCACGGTGGCCGGCGTGACACCACTCGAAACTTCTGCCATCGACACCGAGGTCGTCGTCGTGGGCGCCGGATACGCGGGACTGACCACCGCGTGGCGGCTGGCCGACGCCGGGATCGACGTGGTCGTGCTGGAGGCCGCCGACCGCGTGGGCGGCCGTGTGTTCAGCCAGGTGACCCCGTCCGGGGTGCGCGTCGACCACGGAGGACAGTGGATCGGGCCGAGCCAGCGACGGTTCCACGCGCTGGCGGCCCGGTTCGGCTGCCGGACGTTCCCGACCTGGGAGACCGGCCGGCACGCCGAGATCCGTGCCGACGGCACGCGCGTGGACTACGCGGGCGGCGCACCGGACGCCGGACCGGGCATCGAGGAGTACGAACGCTTCACCGCCCTGCTGGACGATCTCGCCCGCACCGTCGACCTCGAACTGCCGTGGTCCACACCGCGGTTCGCCGAGTTCGACGCCCTGTCGGCCGAGGACTTCTTCCGCGCGCAGACCGACGACGAGGACGCTCTGGCGCGCCTGGCGCTCGCGATCCAGGGCGTCTGGTGCGCCGAACCGCGCGAGATCTCCTTCTTCCACGTGCTGTTCTACCTGGCCTCGGGCGGCGGCTACGAGCAACTGATGGAAACCCGCGGCTGCGCCCAGGACGCCCGTTTCACCGACGGCGCGGACGCGGTGGCCCACGCGCTCGCCAAGTCGCTGGGCGACAAGGTCCGGCTGGGCGAGCCGGTGCTCTCCCTGCGGCAGACCGCGCACGGAGTGGAGGCACACACCGGCCGCACTGCCGTCCGCGCGCGGCGGGCCGTGGTCGCCGTACCCCCGGCGGTGACCGAGCGCATCGCGTTCGACCCCGTGCTGCCCGTCGCGCGGCGCGGCTGGGTACGCCACTCCCCGATGGGACGGGTCGCCAAGGTGCATGCCGTGTACGAGGAACCCTTCTGGCGCACGGCGGGACGCTCCGGGATCGCGACGCTCTACGGCGACGGCTCGGTCGGCGTCGTCTTCGACAACTCGCCCGAGGACGCCTCGCGCGGCGTACTCGTCGCGTTCGTCTACGGCGACCGCCTCGACCGCTGGTCCGCCGGCACCGACACCGAGCGCCGCCATGGGGTGCTGGCCGCACTGTCGGCGGTCGCCGGCCCCCGGGCCGGACAGCCCGTCGACTACGTCGAGAAGATCTGGCCGCGGACCGGCTGGACCGTCGGAGGCTACGAGTGCTTCCTGACCCCGGGCGGCTGGACCCGGCACGGCAGGGACGGCTGGCGCGAGCCGTCCGGGCTCGTCCACTGGGCGGGGACCGAGACCGCGTCGGTGTGGAACGGCTACATCGACGGGGCGATCTCTTCCGGCGAGCGTGCCGCGGCCGAGGTGATCAGCGCCCTGGCGGCCGTCGGACATCTGGGGTGAACCGCCTTGGCTGACATACTGATCGGGTTATGACCAGCATCGAAGAGCGACCGGCCGAGACCGCCGACACGCTGCCGGAACGCGTCCGGACATCGATCCGCGCGGCCGCCGTCTCCCAGCGCGAGGTCGCCCACCGGGTCGGGATGGACCCGACCGCCCTGTCCAAGGCACTGCGCGGGACCCGGCGGCTGCGCGACGAGGAGATCGCCGCCCTCGCGAAGGCCTGCGGGGTGTCCACGGCCTATCTGGTCGAGGGAACCGGTCCCGAGCCCGTGCTCCCGCCCGAGACCGGACGGGACCGGGCGCAGCCGGTGACGGCACAGGAACGCCGGGACCAGATCCTGGAGGCCGCGACCGTCCTCATCGCCCGCCGCGGCTACCACAACGTGCGGGTCTCGGACATCGCCCGCTACTGCGGGACCAGCACGGCGACGGTGCACTACCACTTCCCCAGCAAGGAAGCCACGCTGCACGCGGCGCTCGAGTACTACGCCCAACGGTTCCGCACCCGGCTCGACGAGGAGTTCGGCCGGGCGACGTCGGCACGGGACAAGCTGCGCCGCCTGATCGAGGTCCAACTCCCGCTCGCCGCCGACGACATCGACGAATGGTCGGTGTGGATCCAGTTCTGGAACCAGGCGATGCTCGAACCCCGCCTGCGGCCCGCGCAGCGCCGGATCTACTCGGGCTGGTACCGGGTCGTGGTGGACGTGCTGCGCGAGTGCCGGTCCGAGGGCCTGGCACCGGAGGCGGACGTCGAAGCCCTCGCCGACCGGTTCACCGCCATGGTCGACGGCCTGGCGATGCAGATCCTCGCCGGCTCGACCGAGATGAGGCCGGACCGCATGCGCTCGCTCCTGCTACGGGCCTTCGAACCCCACCTCGACCTGACCGACCACCCGGGCACACCCGGCTGAAGGGCGGGAGGGTCTCGCGGCCGTAGCTCTCTCAGCCCGTGCGCACGGACGCCACCGCCCATGGGCTGTCACCGCAGTCCGCTGTAGGCGGCCATGATGATCTCCATGCCGCGGTTGTCCTCCTGCCGCTCCCGGTCGATCATCTGGTTCATCACGTAGGCCACCGTCATCCGTGCGTCGGGGTCGCTCACGACCAGCGAGCCGCCCCACCCGCCCCAACCGAAGGTGTTGCCGAACTTCCCGAAGCCCACGGTCCAGGCCATCGGCGTCCGCAGCACCCGGTCCTCGCCGCGGAACACCTCCTGCCACGCGGGCTCGCAGCCCTGGGGAGACAGCAGCCGCACGCCACCGGCCGAACCCCGGTTCGCCAG
The DNA here is from genome assembly GCF_045162825.1 of Streptomyces prunicolor. Taxonomy (NCBI): domain Bacteria; kingdom Bacillati; phylum Actinomycetota; class Actinomycetes; order Kitasatosporales; family Streptomycetaceae; genus Streptomyces; species Streptomyces prunicolor. Next base: position 10,864,003 of record NZ_CP108676.1, read on the forward strand.
GACCGACTGGACGAGGGCGACGGACCGGGCGTTGCCGAAGCCGTTCACCGCCGGGATCTGTGCACGGCGCCAGGGCACGGAGTTGGCGTCCCTGACCCGGACCGTGGCACCGGTGTGCTCCCGACGTGTGCCGTCGGGTCCCAGCGGTGCGCCGGCGGTGAACTCGTCGGTTTGTGACGGCGGCGGGACGAGCGGGGCGACGCGGTGGTCGTCGGCGGCGGAGAGCCCGATGTGGAAGTCCGCGCCCAACGGTCCGGCGACTTCCTCGGCGAAGAAGTCGCCGAGGCCACGGCCGGTGACGCGGCGGACGACCTCACCGATCAGGAACCCGAAGGTGAGCGCGTGGTACCCGGCGGCCGTGCCCGGTTCCCATTCGGGGGCCTGCGCGGCCAGCCCCGCCGTCACGCACTGCCAGTCGTAGAGGTCCTCCACCGTCGTCGGCCCGGACAGGTCCGGCAGCCCCGCGGTATGGGACAGCGCATGGCGTACCAGCAGACGCTCCTTGCCGGCCGCGGCGAACTCGGGCCAGTAGGCGGCGACCGGCGCGGACAGATCGAGCAGGCCCCGGTCGGCCAGGACGAGCGCGCACAGGGCGGTCATGTTCTTGGTCGTCGAGTTCACGCCCGTGAGGGTGTCGCGCTCCCAGGCGACCGTACGGTCCGCGTCGGCGTACCCGCCCCAGAGGTCGACCACCGGTTCGCCGTCGAGGTGGACGGCGACCGAGGCACCCACGTCGTCCTTGCCGAGCGAAGCCGCGAGGGCCTCCTCGACCGCCGCGAACCGCGGTTCGCACAGCCCTTTAACATCAGTCATGTGCGCAAGCCTCGGCCAGGGCCGAGGCCACCCGCCCGACAATTCCCGCACGGCTTGTGTCGGGCAGGGCGCGAGGGAATCACCTACACCTGAAGACGGCCCGGCCGCAGGAGCTGCCGCATCGGGGTGCGCATTCCTACGGGGAGACGCGAGAAAGAGGGACGGATACACGTGCTGGACCGGCTGAACCAGGCGCTGGACCACCTGGAGAGCCGCCTCGACCAGGAGGTCGATGTGGCCGAGGCGGCCCGGATCGCCGCGGTGTCGGAGTACCACTTCCGGCGGCTGTTCTCCGCCCTCGCCGGGATGCCGCTCCCCGTGTACGTGCGGCGCCGGAGGATGACGCTCGCCGCGGCCGAAGTGCTGGCCGGGGAACGCACGCTGCTCGATGTCGCGGTGCGCTACGGCTACGGGTCGGGCGAGGCCTTCGCCCGGGCGTTCCGGTCGGTGCACGGCATCGGCCCGGGCGAGGCCCGGCGCACGGGTGCGCTGCTCACGGCACAGCCCCGCATGTCCTTCCGCGTCGTCGTCGAAGGCAGTACGACCATGCGGTACCGGATCGTGGAGAAGGAGGCGTTCCGGATCGTCGGCAGGAGGGCCCGGGTCCCGCTGGTGCACGAGGGGGTCAACCCGGGCGCCGCGGCGCACGTGGAAAACCTGGACGAGCGGGCGATCGTACGGATGAAGGAGCTGGCCGGCCGGGAACCGGAGGGGATCCTGTCGGCAGCGGTGTACCTGACCGACAGCCGGGAGGAGGGTGCCGAGGCGGACTACTGGATCGGCGTGGCCACCGGCCCGGAGACGACCGTCGAGGAACTCGACGCCCTCGAAGTGCCGGCCGGTACCTGGGCGGTCTTCGACAACGACGGGCCCTATCCGAGCGCGCTCCAGGAACTGTGGCGCGACGTGTTCACCCAGTGGTTTCCCTCGAACCCGTACACGAGTCGGCCAGGTCCGGAACTCCTGCGGACGCACCTGGTGGAGGTCGGCGAAGAGACCCACTCCCAGTTGTGGATCCCGGTCGAGCGGAACAGCGGGAACGCCGCCGCGTGACGTGTGACGCAGGCCATGATTCTCGTCGCCCGATCGTGGAATGCGTGAGCGCGCGCCGCGGCTGTAGCGCTCGTAGACCTTTCCTGCCCTGAGGGGCGCATCGGGCAACGGTGGTCGGCGCGACAGGCTACAGAAACAGGGCGAACGGCACGCATCACGGTCGTGCCCGTTCTCCCGCATCAGCACCCGAACCGCCGCCCGTGAAAGGTACTTGCGCTCCATGCCCCTGCTGGCCCTTGCCCTCGTCGCGTTCGGAATCGGTACGACCGAGTTCGCCACGATGGGACTGCTGCCCCAGATCGCCCACGGTGTCGGCGTGTCCGTGCCGCACGCCGGCAACCTCGTCTCCGCCTACGCGCTCGGTGTCGTCGTCGGGGCGCCCGTCCTGACCGGCATCGGCGCGCGTATCGCCCACAAACGGCTCCTGCTCCTGCTGACCGCGCTGTTCGTGGTCGGCAACGTCGCCTCCGCTCTCGCCCCGAACTTCGGCCTGCTGTTCGCCGCACGGTTCCTGGCGGGCCTGCCCCACGGAGCACTGTTCGGCGTGGGCGCCGTCGTGGCCTCCCGGCTGGTCGCCCCCGAACGAGCCGGGCGAGCCGTGTCGAGGATGTTCCTCGGACTCACCATCGCCAACATCGTCGGCGTCCCGGCCGGCACCGCCCTCGGGCAGCATCTCGGCTGGCGGTACGCCTACTGCGCCGTCGCCGTCATCGGCCTTGTCGCGCTGGCGGCACTGGCCGCCTTCGTCCCCCACCAGCCCCGCGGCAGCCAGGCCGGCATCCGGCAGGAACTACGGGCGATGGGCAACCGGCAGGTCGCCCTGGGCCTGGCCACCGCCGTCGTGGGATTCGGCGGTTTCTTCGCCGTCTACAGCTACCTGGTGCCGATCCTGACCCACGTGACCGGTCTCTCCGACTCCTCCACGACCTGGGTCCTCGCGCTCTACGGCATCGGAATGACGCTGGGCACACTGATCGCGGGTCCGCTCACCGACCGGGCCCTGCGCCCGACGCTGTACGGCGGCCTCTTCCTGCTCGGTGCGACGCTCGTGGCGTTCTACTTCACCGTCCACAGCACCGTCCCCGCCCTGGTGACCCTTGCCTGCATGGGCGCGATGGGCGCCCTGGTCACCACCCCCGTGCAGATGCTGCTCATGGCCAAGGCGAAGAACGCCCCGACGATGGCCGCGGCCTCCAACCACTCCGCCTTCAACCTGGCCAACGCGGGCGGCGCCTGGCTCGGCGGTCTGGCCATCTCCGCCGGCTGGGGCTGGGCCTCACCGGCCCTGGTCGGCGCGGCGCTCGCCGCAGCAGGCCTCGGCCTCGCCCTCCTCGCGGGCCTCACGGACCGCGACACCGGCAGCTCCGCACTGATCACTTCCGCACCGGCCCAGACCCCGTCAGAACCCTTGTCGACGACGTCTCCAGCGCGGACCGGCAGCGACGCGTAAAAGCCTCGAACACCGTGCCCGCGTCCATCCTCCTGCGGTGGGCCAGGGCCGCCTGATGCAACGGCAGCACCTCGTGGACGACCGTGCGCAGGTCTCCCTTTGCGGGGTGTGGGCGTTCACCGGTCCGGCCGGCGGGGCCGCATCACACCCGACGGTGGTGTCACCGAGTTCCCTGTCCTGCTCTCGGGAGCCCTCCCGGCAGCCATCGCCACCGGCCCGGACGGCCGACCGTGGTTCACGATGAACAGGTCGCGTTTCCGCAAGTCATCGAATTCCGTCGGTAGCCCCACGCCGATGTGGCCCTGTCGAGCAGCCTCTGAGGGTTCAGGGATGGCCAAGCCGAAAAGCCACATTGGCGCCCCGTAGGGACTAGAAGACGGCACCGGCCGTACTGGGAGAAGCGCTTGCTGGAGCCGAGCCGGCAGGATCCGCGATGGACAGCACGCCGATCATCGTGTGGCAGAGCGGTCGGCGCGGCGGGGCGGATCCAGCCCGGTGTGACACAGACCCTCCCGCCGGCCGAGGCGTCGAAGGCACACCACCTGCTGGAGACCGGCACGGGCCGAGGCAAGATCCTTCTCTCCCTCGCCCGACCACACGCGGACCGTTTGTCGAGAGCCAGAAACCGACGGATCACGGTTCGGCACGTGCAGGAGCCGTAGACGAGGGGTGCGGTTGCTGAACCCGGGCTTCATGGCGTCGCCGGGCACGGAGAACCCGAATCCGCTCCACCCGGCAAGGCGGTTCGGCGGATCCGGTGCCTGACACGGTCGGCGCGACCCGGCCTGTATTCTTGATCCACTTTGCCTGGCAGTCCGACCGTCGCGGACCAGCACGCCCCCAAAATCCGCTTCGCGGCTTGCACACGAGCCGCCGACCGCGCCCGGTCGAGGACGAGGCGGGGCACACCGCGTACGTTTCATGGACACCGACATGAATCGCGGTGTGACGGACAGGCGAAGTACCCGCCGCGCGATCGCGGCCGTCCGCCTCATTCATGACGGGGAATCGATAGTGAACGAGACCAGAACGACGCGTGAGACGGAACGCCACGGACCCGACAAGGGTCTCGGCTCGGCGCGAGCCCTGGCCCGTCTCGCCCTGCTGTGCATCGCGGGCGCGGTGGCCGCAGTGGTGGCCGGCACCAACCATTGGTTCATCCTGCTGTTTGGCCTGGCGGGTCTCGGACTGGCCGGCGCGGGCTTGTGGTGGGCGTTGGCGCACCGCGGATTCGCCCGGCTCCTCGGTGCTCTTCTGGCGATCACCGCACCCGTCGGCGTCCTGGTGCTGTACGCCGTGTCGGGCCTGTGGGTGGTCGCGGTGGTCGCCCTCGCGGCGTGGACGGCCGCGCTCGGCTGCGCGCGGAGTGCCCTGCGCCGTCTGCGTAAGCCGCACGGCATGCACACCCGCACGGTGCGCCCGCCCCGCCGGGCTGTGCTGATCATGAATCCGAAGTCGGGCGGCGGGAAGGTCGTGCAGTACGGACTCGTGGAGCGGGCCGAGGCACTGGGCGCGCGAGTGATCCTGCTCGACCTGGACACGGATCCGGATCCGGTGGCACTGGCCCGGCAGGCCGTGGCCGAAGGAGCCGACCTGCTCGGTGTGGCCGGCGGTGACGGCACCCAGGCCCTGGTGGCGGGAGTGGCCGCCGAACACGGTCTGCCGTTCATGGTCGTGACGGCCGGCACCCGCAACCACTTCGCCATGGACCTCGGCCTGGACCGGGACGATCCGGTGAGCAGCCTGGACGCGCTTTCCGACGGCGTGGAACTCCGTGTCGACCTCGGAGACATCGGCGGCCGGCCTTTCGTCAACACCGCCTCGTTCGGTACGTACGCGCACATCGTGCAGAACCCCGACTACCGCGACGCCAAAGCGGTCACCGCGCTCGACCAGTTGCCGGACCTGCTGGCGGGCGAGGCGGGCGCCGCACTCAGTGCCCGGACCGACGAAGAGCGGTTGGAGGCTCCGCAGGCGGTGTTGGTCAGCAACAACCCCTACGCACGGGCCGACCCCCTGACCGGTGGCCGCAGGGAACGGCTCGACACGGGCGAGCTCGGCGTGATCGCAGTCCACGTCGGGGGCGCCGTACAGGCCGCCGAACTGGCGCTGTTGGGGGAGCGGGCGAGCGGCATGACGGTCCTGACGTCCCGCAGCGTCGTCGTGGAGTCCGACGAGGAGGCGATCCCGGTCGCCGTGGACGGTGAGGCACTCGTCCTGCCGCCGCCCGTCGTGTGCTCCATACGGCCCGGCGTGCTGCGGGTCCGAGTGCCACGGGAACGTCCCGGGGCACCGTACGTCGCACCGACCGTCGACTGGTATCGCGTGATACGCCTCGCCTTCGACCTGTCGCCCCACGCACGCGAGAGCCACGACCGAGCAGCCCCCTCACGCGACAAGAACCAGGAGCAGAGCGATGATTGACCGTCGGACTCGGCAGCAACGAGTACCCCAGGGCCTGCTGCGCGACCTCGCCAGCCTCGACCAGGCCCTCTACGAGACCGTGACGGTCACCAGCACACCCGCACTGGACTCGGCGCTGCGCCGACTGTCCGCGGCGGCCGATCACTCCAAGATCTCCCTTCTGATCGCCGCCGCCCTGGCCCTGCGCCCCGGTCGCTCCCGCCGCGCCGCGGTGCTCGGAGTGGCAGCGATCGGCGTCGCGTCCACCACGGCCAACCTCCTGGGCAAGCGACTTGTACGGCGGCCGCGCCCGCACCGTGCCGAGGACTCGCCGTTCCCGGGTCGGCACGTCCCCATGCCGGCGTCCGCATCGTTCCCCTCCGGTCACACGGCGTCCGCCGTCGCCTTCGCCGCGGCGGTCGGGCCCGCGTTCCCGGCCGTCACGGTCCCTCTCGGACTGCTGGCCTGTGCCGTGGGCTACTCGCGCGTTCACACCGGGGTTCACTACCCGGGCGACGTCGTCGCCGGCGCCGTTCTCGGAACGACCGCGGCCGCGGCCGTCCTGGCGGCGGCCGCACACTGGGACGGCTCGGTCGGCGGCAGAGCTGTGCGCCTGACCTGTGGTTCTTCGGTCCGGTGAGGGCCGGTTGTCCGGGCGCTCGTGCGTCCGGACGGCAGGCATCTCCCGATACCCGGATCACCTCACCCCGTAGTTGAACGCGTTCAAAAATGCTGCCATGATGGGTCTCGCCATCCGGAGAGGATGCTGGGGGAGAGGATCACCGTCATGACGAGCTCACTTCTCATGCCGCGAGGCCGTGTCCGCACACGTGGCGCCGACATGGGAGGAGCGGCGGGCAGCACGGCTCCGACGCGGATTCTCGACTGGCGGCATCCGAACGTCTCGGCCCTGCTGCGCAGTCTCGACCTGCCGACGGACACGGAGGACGCCTCGGACGCCTTCCGAACGGCGGCCCTGCGGCAGGCCCACCGATGGATCGCCACGGCCGTGCGGCCGGTGTACTCGGTGCAGGACGAGCGACCCGTCTCGGAGGTGCTGCGCCGCGGACGGGGCTCGTGCAGTCAGCGGCTGGCGGTGCTGGAGGCGGTCGCGCGGGCAACCGGAGTCGCCACGCGCGTGCGCGGCCTGGTGGTCGACGGCAGCTTCTGGTACCCGCGCTTCCCCCGGGTCCATCGGCTGGTCCCGCACCAAGTCGTGCTCGCATGGCCGGAGTTCCACCTGGCAGGTCCGCCGAGGAACGGCCGTCCCACCGCACCGTGGCTGACGGTCTCGGAACTCTTCGGAGGCCTCGGCGAGTTGAACGAAGCCGGCGGCGGCGGCTTCACGAACACCGGCCCGGAGACACTCTTCGAGGCACTGTCCCGGACGGCGATCGACTGGGACGGCACGACGGTCTGCCCGGCCACCGGTCCCTCGTGCGACCTCTCGGCCCACGTCCTGACAGACCTGGGCCATTTCGACTCACGTGACGCACTCTTCGCCCAGCACGGCCAGAGCCTCTGCGGAGCGGCGAGAATGCTGGCCGAACCCATCATGAGCCGCCGTTCGGCAGGGGCTTGAAAGAGTGTTCTGTCCTGGTGATGGTGTTTGATTCGAAGTCAGGTGTCGCGCCAGTTCAGGGTGGATTCGCGGGTCAGCCGTCTGCTGATGAGGCCGATCATCGCGATGCGGATCATGGCTTCTGAGCGGTGTGGGTGGGATTCGTGGTCGCGGGCGAGGCGGCGGTGGTGCATGAGCCGGCCGAAGGCGCGCTCGACGACCCAGCGTCGCGGGATCACTTTGAATCCCTTTACGGCGGGGTCACGCTGGACGACGTGGACGTCGATGCCGAGGCGGGCGCCGTGCTCGATGACTTTGGTGCGGTAACCGGTGTCGGTCCAGGCCTTGGTGACGTGCGGGTTCGCGTTGGCGATCCGGGAGAGCAGGTGGATGCCGCCAGCGTCTGCGACACCGCAGCCGGCGTGACCCTGCTGTCCCGCATTTCCGCCGCCCACCCGCACATCACGAAGGCCTGGGTGGACGCGGGCTACCGCACCACCGCCATCGACCACGGAGCCCGCCTCGGTATCGACGTCCACCCCGTCCAACGCCCGCCCGGCGCCCGCGGATTCACGATCATCCGGAAACGGTGGACCATCGAGGGCGACATCGGCCGGCTCATGCACCACCGACGCCTCGCCCGCGACTACGAACGCCACTCGTACCGCTCCGAAGCGATGATCCACCTCGCCATGATCGACCTCATGGCCCGCAGACTCACCGGCGAAGCCACCCCGAACTGGCGCGGAACCGGTCGGAAGTACCCAGTTTGCGGTACAGCCGCTCCTGGTGCTTGGTCACCGTACGCGACGACAGCCCGAGCTGCCGGGAGATCGCCACTGCGCTCAGTCCCTCGCAGAGTAGGCCGAGCACATCGTGCTCGCGCGGGGTGAGTCGGACGGCGTCGGCGTGCGTGAGCCGGGCCCGCTCGATCGCTTCGTGCGGTCCGACCAGCGGCCGGACCATCCTCTCCAGCGCTTCCAACTGCGCGTCGGTCAGTACGGTGGCCCGCGACTCAACCAGCTCGGTCCACCGCACCGCCACGGAATCCGGTGCTTCGCCCCAGCGCCACAGTTCCCCGTGACGCGCCAGCTCGCCCAGTTCCAGCCCGCCTCGGACCAGCGCGTATGCCAGTGCGCTGTCACCCTGGGAGGCGGTCCACAATAGACGCAGCGTGTCGTCCGCCACCGGACCGCCGAGCATCGCCGTGATGTGTTTGTCTGCCTGCTCTCGGCTGTATGCCGATCCGTTCAGCGTTGTCATGCTTCCCCCGGTGCCTCGAAGCATCGTGTTTGATCAACTTCTGGTGTCCCGACCGGGACCTATTCGGTCCTCGGACTAGCGCGTTCTGCCGTCGTCACACAGCGAGTAACTCCCGGTGCCCGACGCTCGGGTTCGTGACACGCGAGCACGCGTCGGGGACGGGGGTCTCGTCAGGCGCGAGGCGCCGCTCGACGCCGTGCCACACCCCGGCGAGTGCCCAGGTGACGGGGCGTGCGGAACATCCATGCGACGTTGTGGCCCTGCGGCTTTGAGATGGCGGCGTCCAGTTGTCGACCACTGTGACGTGCTGTCAGTTCTTGCCGGCGGCCGTCGGTGGGCGGCTTCCGGCTCTGGCGGCACCAAGACTGTCGCCGTTGCCCTGGAACTCGGCAGCACCGGCTCGATCCATGACCTCGTCGCCCACGCCTCCCCTCACCGAGGGCACGGCGCAGACCGGGATACAGACCGCCGCTGGGCCCGGGCGGCCGATATGACCACCTCTCCAACTGCCTCACCGATGGGACCCCCCGTCCTCGGTACAAAGATTGGGTCGCCGCGAGTTCGATGTGGTTTCCTGTTCCGCTCAGTGGATCGCACCAGGTGATTCCGGCTGGCTTCCGCCGTTCCGGGGGCTGAAAGTGCACGAGTCCGGGCAGGTTCGCCCACTTATCACGGTCCCCGTGACTGCCCTCCAGGAGGGTGTCGATGCGCTGGCACGCGAGAGCGGGTTCAGCGGGGTCGTGTCGGTGCATCGGGGCGGCGAGCCGGTTTTCGCCAAGGCGTTCGGCCTGGCCGACCGGCGTCGGCGGTGTCCACGCGGCGGGCGACGCCTTGTTCCATGGATGGGCCTTTTTGAGGCGCCGCCAGCAGATGGCCTGCTTGACGATGGAGCGGAGTGTGTGAAGCTCCGCCTGTCGTTCGCGAAGTTCAGCCGTGTGGCGTGCCTGCTACCGGTTGGTCCCGAGAAAGTCCACCAGGATCTCGACGAACCGCGTCGGCTGCTCCTCGGCCGGGTAGTGGCCGCAGTCGTCGAGGACGACCCCCGTGACGTCGTCGGCCGCCAGCCGCATCGTCTGGGCGGCATTCGCGCCGCTCCACAGCGCGCCGCCGAGGGCGAGCACTGGCAGCGTCAGCCGGGTCTTGCCGCGCTGCTCGTTCTGCGCGATCGTCTCGTCCAGCGCCCGGTAGTACGCGAAGCTCGCCCGCAGTGCGCGGGGATCCGCGGTGATCGCGTCTACGTAGACGTCGACGGCGTACGCGGGGATCGCGGTCGGCGTGGCGGCCTTGGTGGCGAACTGCCAGCCGAAGAAGAGCCGTTCGCGTCCCCGGACCAGTTCCTCGTTGAGGTCGTCGAGCCGGTTGAAGCCGAACTGCCAGAGCCTCAGGTTGGCCGCGGCCGGGCCGAAGAGCGGCGGGGACGGAGTGAGGCCGGGGATCACCGCTTCGACGATGGCGAGCCGGCCCACCCGCTCGGGGTGATCGGCGGCGAGGGCGTATCCGGTCCACGTGCCGATGTCGTGGCCGACCACGTCGAACCGGTCGTGTCCGAGCGCGGCCATCAACGCGACCAGATCGGCGGCCGGCGTGCCGGCGTCGTACCCGTCGTCGGGCTTGTCGGAGAGCCCGGCCCCGCGCGAGTCGACGGCGACGACGGTGTGCTCACGGGCGAGCGCGGGCATCACCTCCCGCCACGCGTACCAGGTCTGGGGCCACCCGCCGATCAGCAGCAGCGCCGGGCCGTCCCCACCGGTGACCGCGTGCAGCCGCAGCCCGTTCACCTCCACGAGCCGGCTGGTGAAGACGTCGAGGAATCCGTCAGGCAGTCGCAGCGAACGCAAGGTTGTCATGCCGGCGACCCTACCCATCTTTGAACGATCGGTACAAGATGTGTACGCTGGTGGACATGGCAGGCCGCAAGCAGTTCGACGTGGACGAAGCGCTCCGACGTGCGATGCACGTCTTCTGGCGCTGGGGTTATTCGGAGGCCTCGATCGATCGCCTGACCGAGGGCACGGGCCTGGGCCGGGGCTCGCTCTACGGCACCTTCGGCGACAAGGGCGCCCTCTTCCGCAAAAGCCTCCAACGCTACGCGCAGACCTACCACCCGCTGTACGATCAGGCACTGTCCGGCCCCCACCCGAGCCCGAGCGCCGTTGTGGCCGCCTACCTGCAGGTCGCCCTGAACCGCATCGCCGACCCGACGGTCCCGGACGGCTGCCTGCTCACGGTGTCGGCAACGCAGTTCCCGGCGCTTGACGCGGAGGGCCAGGCGATGGTCCGCGCCATGATCGACGGTCTGCGGGCGGGGCTGGAGCAAGCCTTGCTGGCCGCCGGGGCCGATGATCAGGAGGCACCAGAGCTGGCGCTGTGCACGCTGGCGACGAACAAATCCCTGGCAGTGCTGAGCCGCGTCGGCTTCTCGGGCGAAGACCTGGCGACCGTCGCGGCAGCCGCCGTAAAGAATGCCGAGGCTCTGCCGAATCGACCGGCCGAACCGTCGGGGCCGCGATAGGCGGGAAGGCTCGTTCGCGCCCGTGCCGCCGCCGCGACACGAGGCTGGTGAACCCGTCTGATCAAAGGGCTCCGGGGTCAGTGGTGATTCGAGCTGGGTCGGCCCCGGTCGACCGGCGACGGCCCCGTGTGCCGCCCCCTCTTCAACGCCCGAACGTGGGAAGAGCCGACCACGCAGCGAGACCAGTTCAAGGAGTGAGGCCGCGTTCGGCTCGGCCAGCAGGACCTCGTGCAACCGCTGCCAGACACCGGCCTGGTTCCCGTCCCGCAACCCGCGCCAGCACGTCATGTCTGAGCCGAAGCCCAACTCCTGCGGCAGGTACTCCCACTGGTTCCCGGTGTACAGCACGTACCGGATCCCGCACAGTACCTCGCGGTCCGGCAATGCCTTGCGGCCCGGATACCGGAACCTGCGCTCGCGCTGCGCCAGCAACGGCTCCGGGCGGTCCCGCAGCTCGTCCGACACGATCCACGGCGACGTTCCCGCATCTGACCGAACGTCCAACTCCCGCCCCGGACAAGGGCATCAGGACCGATCCACCTCTTTGTGCCAGTCGTTGATACCGCCTTGAGGGCCGGGTGCTGCGCGTGGTCCGGGCCTGACCGCGAACACCATGCCGATGTCGCCGGCCCGCTGCACCGAGTCCTGCTCGGTGCTGACTGTGAAGCCGTGTGTGAGAAGGACCTCGCGGACCGTGTCGCGGTTGTGCTGCCAGCGCTCCACCTCGACGACTGCCTGGCGGACCAGCGGCCAATGCCGTTCCTCGATGCCTCTGAGTACCTCGAGTTCGGCGCCTTCCACATCGACCTTGAGCAGGTCGATGTGGTTGATGCCCTGCTCGTCGAGCACCGATGACAGGGGCCTGACCTTCACTCGGTGCGTCTCAAGCCGCCGCAGCACCCGCAGCTTGCGGCTGATGAGAAGAGTGAGGACGGGGGCGGGTACACGGCGCAGGACCGGTCCCAGGCCGCCCTGGCGGATCATTTCGACAACGCTGGCGGTGACCCGGCGCCGCTCGTCCTCGATGTTCCCCTGATCCCGCGAGGAGGACGAGAAGATCGTGGCGGCCGGAATGTAGCTGAAGTCGAGCTCGTCGTCATGGGAAGCCAAGCCGTAGGGGAGCGTGGTCAGACGTCCGTTGAAGAACTCGCGAGCATTGCGTTCGAGTGTCGCGTGGAGTGGCGGCACCGGCTCGAAGGCGTAGATCCGCACGTCCCCGTCCAGCCGCTCATACACGGCGGCCGAGAACACACCGATGTTGGCGCCCACGTCGAGTACCGTCGCGCCCGGTGTGCACTCGATGCCGTGGGCGAAGTAGCCGCCCACCTCCTCGCGGAGGAAGGACGCCTCCCAACGATTTATGCTGTGCAGTTCCATCGCACTCATGGCCATGACAAGGTGACTATCAGGGTTGGAGCCAACAATCCAGCTCCGAAGGTCGACACGACCGTGAGTTCCTGACCGATCGTCGCCGCATCGGCGCCGTCGTGGGACCGGCGCCGTTGGGGCGAACGGATACGAGCACGCGCAGCCGGAGTTCGTCTCGTGAATGGCGTGGTGATTCTCGCCCCGGAGACGCCTGACGGCTTCCGGAAGGTCTCGTACAGCCCGGTGGTGAACGGCTGCCCCCTGTGTCTCCCGAGCAATAGTCAAGACTTGTGGATGAGCTGCAAGGCTTGGGTCGTTCACCGGACTGCGTGATGGTGGTCCGGGTGGTGCTGGAACCGAGTGTTTCCCGGCTCAGTCCGTGACCGGTTCCACGTGAATGGGCTCAGCTCCGCCCAGGTAGAGCATGCACCCCGCGTCCTCCATGTCCACGTTCATCCTCTCCGGTGGGACGACGTAGATTCCTGCGGTGGGTGCGGGAGCCCAGCCGAGGCTGCGTGGAGGGTCATATGCCTCGTAGTGCCCCACGTAGAGCCGGGTCGGCGGGATGTGCACGGTACAAAAGCCTCCGGCATGGAGGGTGGAACCTACCGGTTCGAGACGATATGGACTCCATTCCTGATGGGAATCGCTGTGCGGGAGAGCGACTTGCCCGTTCCACCGGAAATTAGAGGAATTATCGATCGTTCCCCACGGCCATTCCAGCGTGATGTAGCGATCTACCTCGACCACCCGAGCGGTTGTCAGCTCACAGGAGACGATCACTTCGTCGCCTATCCGAGGAACCATGTCTGATCACCTTGTTCCGGTCACGGGATGGAGGAATGGTCAAGGCCTATCAACTGGACAGCTCACTGGCAGTGCGGGGAGACAGGCCAGATTCTGGACCTCGTCCTCCCACTCAGGCGGCCTGCTCCTGACGCTCGACCAGGACCCCATTCTCAAACCTGGCACCAGCCCGGACCAGGGGCACCAGGTGTGCTCCGGTGATCGCCCGCCAGCGGGCCTGCGCGGACTCCACCAGCTTGAACACCATCGCTAGGGCCGCGGCCGGGCTGCCTGCGCCACGGGTGACCTCGGTGCGCACGTTGACCGTGGAGAACGTGGACTCAACGGGGTTGGTGGTTCTCAGGTGGATCCAGTGCTCGGCGGGGAAGTCGTAGAACGCGAGCAGTTCCTCGGCGTTGTCGGTGATCTTCGCGACGGCCTTGGGCCACTTGCCACCGTAGGTGCGCGCGAACGCCTCAATCGCCTTCTCCGCGTGGGCGCGGTCCTCGGCGTTGCAGATCTCCTGCATCGCCTTCGTCGCCCCCGGCTGCGTAGACTTCGGTAGGGCGTTCGTGACGTTGCGGGCCTTGTGGACCCAGCAGCGCTGGTGACGCGCGACAGGAAAGACCTCGGCGAGCGCTTTCCATAATCCCATGGCGCCGTCGCCGACAACCAGCTCGGGGGCGCGCATGCCGCGGCGGCGGCAGTCACGCAGCAGGTCAGCCCACGACTCGGTGGACTCGCGCAGTCCCTCGGCCAGGGCGACGAGCTCCTTGGTGCCGTCCAAGCGGACGCCGAGCAGAACCAGGACACAGGAGTGGGCCTCGCCGAGCCGGACCTTGGGGTGGACGCCGTCAGCCCACACGTAGACGTAGTCGGTCTGCGACAGGTCGCGGTCCTGGAAGGCAGCGTGGTCGTCCTGCCACTGTCTGGTCAACCGAGTCACCGTGGCAGGTGGCTGGTGGCTGGTGGCTGGTGGCTGGTGGCTGGTGGCTGGTGGCAGGCCGGCCGTACCGCCGAGGAATTGCTCCAGCGCGGGCACGAAGTCGCCGGAAGACAGACCGTGCAAGTAGAGCAGGGGCAGCACCTCGGAGACCTTCGGGGACTTGCGGCACCACGGCGGCAAGATCTTCGAGGAGAACCGCTTGCGCTCGCCACTGGTGTCGTCGACGCGCCGGTCGTTCACACGCGGGGCCCTGACCTCGACCGGTCCAGCTGCGATGACCACGGTCCGGGGCCGGTGGTGCCCGTTGCGGACCGCCAAGCGGCGACCAGCCTCGTCGGTCTCGGCCGCCAACTCGGCTATGTACTGGTTGACTTCCGCCTCCAGCGCGGCGGCCAACATACGGCGGGCGCCCTCGCGGACGATCTCGTCGATCAGGGAGCCGGACTGGGTGGAACCGTCGTCGGTGACTACGCTGAGCACGGGGCGTGCCTTCCCGACCCGCGCTGCGAACGCGGGCCTACTCGCTGACCATCACAGGATCATGCGGGTAGGTACGCCTTTCGCTTGCCCTCCCGGAACCGATCCACAAGTCCTGAGCATTGCTCGTTCTCCCGCCATGCGGAAGTTCGGGGGCAACCTCTTGAAGGATCAGGCCCGTTGGGCCGGGAGAGCACGCCAGGAGGCCGCTTGGCGGGGAGGGTGGCACGGTCACGACTCCATGAAGTACTCCTCGGAGCTTCGCTTCTCCGGCGGCGACCTGGCTGCTCTCGTCCCCCGGCCAGGTCTGGGCGGGGGAGAAGCCGATGAGCCGGGAGGACTGGGACGACCTGGTGGGTGACCAGCGCTGAGCCCCGGCGAGTTCGTGGGGCTCGCCGAGGCCGGGCGCGGGGCCTATCGCTCGGTGTGCCTGTTCCCGGCGATTCCTCGATCCTCGTGCGCCGGAGTCGAGTAACTCAGGTGCGTGTACACGTTTTCGGTGTCGTTTTCCTCTTCTTGGTAATCGCATAGCGAGCCTCGGGAGGCCAACGTCGTGACACCGCAGTGGAGTTGGGTGATAGTGGGCACCGGAGCGACGGCTGCTGCTGGTGCCGCCGTACGGACTTGCGGTCACCTGCTGAGGGAATACACACGTGCTCGGGTCATGGCCCTGATGGCGCGTGAACTGTCCGTCCGAGGAGGGCTGGCCGAGGTGAGCGACCAGGACGGCACCGCATGGAGTGTCCGCCTGGACGTGCAGGAACCTCAATGACGGCCCCGCCCGAGGAGGAGTTCGAGGCGCTGTTCCGCCAGTGGTACCGGCCCTTGCCGGCACAGGCGATCTTCGTCTCCGTCGACGGTTCCGGGGGTGTCAGTCGGCCTCTACGGTCGCTTTGTCGGGACCGGCTGAAGCGTGGGCCAGCGAGCGAGCATTCGTTGGCGCATAGCGGTGCTGAGGCTGCTCACGCCGCCAAGACAGGTGTGGTCGGCCGTCATCTGGCCAACGACACCGAGCCGGTGGACGAGCCGTTGCCGGGCGGTCGCGGTGCCCCACTTCCAGTCCCGGTGCGGGATCCGGGCCAGGTGATCAGTGCTTTCGCGGCGTGCCCGCTCAACCAGCGCGTCGCCGCGGAGCAGCCAGCCGGCGCATGCGTCCGCGAGTCCGTCCTGGGCATCGGAGCCGGTCAGGGTGCGCCACTCGGTGCGGTATGCGCTCTCCGCCCGTTCCAGTAGCGGCTCCGACGCTGAAGTGACACACCAGCAGGTCGGAAATCCGATGCGCAGGTAGGCGAGCTCCATCAAGCCGCTGCCCAGTGACGCTTGCTCGAAGTCGATGAATCGGATCCCCGTGGCGGTGTGGAGATCGTTACCGGGACAGGGGTCCCCGTGGAGAAGGGCTTGCCCGGATGCCTGGCCGAGCCGGTTCACGAGGTCATCAAGTTCGCCGGACATGCCAGAGGTGACAGAAACCTCCAAAGCCTCGGCCAGCCGAAGGAAAGACTCGATATCTGCCTGGTTCGGGCCCTGCCACCGGGGAAGTACCCCAACATCCTCCGGGCGCGCGGTGGCATGCAGACGTGCCAGCGCGGCTGCATAGTCGACGATCCAGTCGCCGGCCGGGCGTCGGTGTTCCAGATGCTCCAGCACCAAGACCCGCTCACCGGGATCGGTGGCCAGCAACACGGGCACTACGGGAATGCCAGCCCGGGCGGCGAGCCGCAGGGCGGCCACCTCGCGGGCGTATCGCTCGTCGGCATCAGGGCCGTCGACGATCTGCTTCACCACCGCCGTTGCCTCCGGCAACTCGACGCGCCACACGCGCGAGCGAGGGCTGCTGTCCAGTCTGCGAGAGCGCCTGGGCGATCCCAGCTGGGCCCGTAACTCGTCCCCGAACGGCAGTCGCAACCACATCCGCTCATCCTTCCACGGAGCCGAACGAGCATGCGGCCACTGCGCACAACTGGCCGTCCTGCTCCACGCCGCCCAGGACCGTGAACTCGCAGTGAGGGCGAGGAGACAGCCGGGACCGCCTCCGGGGTACTGCCAGTCCTCATCAACATTCCTGGACAGCTCGATCACGAAGCGGTGCTGGCCACGATCAACGATCGCGCTCCGTTCTCGGCTCTCACCTACAAAGCCACGCTGCCGTTCGCCATCGCGGTCCGCTCACTGCAGCGCGAGGCGATCCGCTGTGGCCCGCACTGGAACAAGGGGCGTTACGGCGACACAGCGTATCCGTGCCGCGGCATGATTACTGCCCGCAAGCTGGGCATGATGACCTACCGCTCGGCCCAGGAGCGGGGACACCCGCTTCGGCCGCAACCGCATCGCCGAGGAACACCGCACCGACCAGGACCCCTTCGGTCCCCAGTTCGACGTCGAGGGCTACCTGGGGTTCCAGGCCCAGCGTTTCGTGCACCACTTCGACCCCAACAGTTACCTCTACCGCGGCCGTTGCATGGACGGCTTCGACCTCGTTGCGTCCAGCGGCACGACGACCGAGTAGGACGTCTGCGGCATCTTCAGCTCGCCGCTCTCGGCTCGTCCAACGGGACGTTACCGCTGGACAATCGGTCGAACAGCGGTCCGGGCTGGTCATTCTCGTCCGCGACGAAGCCGTCCACCGACACCGAGCTGTACATGACCACCTTGCCCACGGGGCTCTCCTCTGCTTTGGGGTGCCCCAAAGCAGGCGGTTGTCCTGGCTGCTGACGTTCGGGCTGCCGCTGGCCTTCGTGGCGTACTTCCCGGCCGGGGTGATCACCGGGCATGGTTCGACACTGTGTGGGCCGGTATGGCTGGCCGAGCTGTCGCCGCTAATCGGCCTCGGCCTGTATCTCCTCTCACGACTGCTGTGGTCGTGGAGCCTCAAGCACTACATGGGGGTGACCGGCTGACCGCAGCAGTGCTGCGCCCGTGGGAGTCAGGGTGTGCAGAACGGTCTGGCCCTGGCGGTGGCTGATGAGCAGACCCGCGTCGCGCAGGACGGTGGTGTGGCGGCTGGCGGCTGCCGCGGAGACACCTGCGGCGCGGGCGAGTTCACCGGTCGTCGCGCCGGCCGTGGCCGCCCGGAGTATGACGGCGCGTGTCGTGCCGAGGAGCGCGGAGAGCGGTGCCCGTGGCTCCTGGGCACCGGCGGTGTCGGTGTCGGTGCGGGGGGCTTCGTGGCGCAGCGGATAGGCGAGGACGGGTGGGAGACCAGAGTCGGCCAGCGACACCGGGCCGCCCCAGCAGAAGTACGAGGGTACGAGCGTGAGGCCGCGTCCCCGCAGATACAGGTCGCGGTCCTCGGTGTAGTCGACCTCCAGCACGGGATACCGCCAGCGCATGTACGGCCTCAGCCCGGCCAGTAGGCCGTCGGTGCCGCCGTCGAGCAGGGCTCGGGCGCGGACGGAGCGGTCGGCGTCGATGTGTGCCTGTATGTGATCGCTGTGCGGAAGGATCGCGACGTCGTAGTAGGTCCGGACCGTCCGGACGAATTCCTTGCGTCCTCTCTGGTCGGCCAGACCCTGCGACCAGGCGGGAGCGCCGCTCACCCGGTCCAGGATGTTGAGTTCACGCAGGATCCGCGGCCGGGGGATGGCGAGGATCGCGTCCAGGCCGGCGTCCAGGCCTTCGGATGCTTCGCCGGGCGTGAGGAAATCCGGGAAGTAGGCGCCGCGCGGATAGAGGGGTAACAGCACGTCGCGGACAGCGGGTGCGAAGCCTTTGCCGTGCACGGCCGCGCGAGCGGTGCGGTGCCAGTCGGCGTACGACCACCGGCCTCGGCGGCTCTGGAAGCGGAGCAGGCTGAAGAAGATCTCCCAGAGCGGATCCGGTCTGGCTGCCACCCGGACGCGCGCGAGATCGGCGTCCGTGAAATGGATACGGAGCATGCAACTCCCCTTGATGAGCTGGGCATTTGCGCTCGGTCGCAAAAGTATGTCGACGCCGCGTGGGACATGACAAGGTCCTCCTCAGCAACTTCGACAGGGGAGGAACCAGTGAGCGGTTTATCCGTGTTCGGTACTTGGGTACGACGGGGCGCGGTCACGGCCGCGGCGGTCATGCTGGCGGGAGTGGTGCTGGCGCCGTCGGCGCAGGCGAGTGTGTCCCAGGGCGGCATATACGGCTCCGGAGTGGTGACGGACGACTGGGGGGACGAAGGGCCGCTCTCCACCACGAGCAACTCGCACAACATCGTGGTGGGCCTCTGGCAGTCCGTCCTGATAGCCGACGGTTACCTGCCGGGAGGCGGCGCCGACTGCTATTTCGGGGCCAACACGAAAGCGGCGACGATCAGATGGCAGGAAGACCGCAACCTCGGTGCTGACGGGATCGTCGGCCCGCTGACGTTCGGCAGGGCGGACAACAACCTCTACTGGGTCGGGTCCGAAATCCGGTACGACGGAAGCGATCTGAACCTTTACAACATGCACCGGACGAGTTCCGGCCGGTGGTACGCCGACGGCGGCGGCAGCACGGTCTACTTCAGCTACACCAGCACCGACGGTTGCCCCTGATCTCCGACCGACGGGCCCCGGCCGCCACCGGATCGTGGCCGCCGGGGCCTGTCGCCCTGCCCGGCACCATGGCCGCCACCTACCTTGGAGAAGACGTCGTGCGCACCCGCACCCACCGCTCGGCCCTCGCCTTCGGCACAGTCGTACTGGACGCCGGCGGGCTGGGCACGCTGGGACTGATCCTGCTGGTGGCCGTCGGCGGCAAGTTCACCGGCGCGTTCGCCGCCGCCCGGCTCAACCGGATGCCGCTGCGGCAGTCCGCCGCGCTGGCGACGCTGATGAACACCCGCGGCCTCACCGAGCTCATCGTCTTGAACGTGGGCCTGCAACTGGGCTACTTGGGCCGGGACCTGTACTCGCTGATGGTCGTCATGGCAGTGGTCACGACCACGATGGCGGGCCCGCTGCTGAGCTGGATCATCGGCCACCCCACGGACGGCGTCCTGCCCCGCCCGCCCGGCCACCCCGCCCCCGCGACGGCCACCGCGACCGCGCCCGGAACCGGGCATTCGGCGGGAACTGCTGGCACGGCCGCATAGGGGGGCGGTCCGGCTGCTCATGCCGCGGACGTGGGGTGCGGCTTCGCCTTGCAGCCGCACGCACCGCACTATGTGTCTGTATCATCCCGCGTCCGTGACACCGATCAGTCACCGCCCCATTGCCGTGACCCGATCTGCTGGACACACCCAGGGTGTCTGCCGTCTCGCAGTCTGCCCTGCCCACCGGACCCGCTAGCGCTGGCCATACCCCCGCCGGACCGCCGGAGTCCGCTCACTGGTCCGGCCGGCCGCCACCGGTCCGCCCCCTGGTCGTCTTCCGGTTGTGGGTTTGTGTGTGGCTGGTGTGTGCGGCCGTCTGCACGTGGGATGCGCTGGGTGAGGCGGCGCGTGCTGGTGGCGGTGTCGTGTTCCTTCCCGGTTTGGTCGCAGTCCTCTCGGGTTGAGGGGGCGGACCGATCACCGTCTGTTCACGACTTCCCCGGCCCCGGCGTCAGTGAGTTCTCCAGTGGTTTCGCGCGGCCCCTGTGCTGGGTTCCTGAAGGCGGGGGAGAGGAGACGGTCCGGCTGGTTGGGGCGTTCTTCACCACGTTCACCGTCCCGAAGGAACGGACCAGTTCCTTTGGCGTCTGAGGCGGTGCCGTGGCCGACGGCTCGGGCGTGGGGCTGGTCCCAACGGCGATGCGCCGGCCTCCGGACCGGGCCGGCGCTGGTGTGTACGTCAGCCTGCTGCTCGCCGCCGTCGCGTTCGTCGGAGGCATGACGCTGCTTCACGGCCGGCCCAAGTCGCGACTGGCCGAAGTCGGGCGCTCGGATGGGCATGGGGGGTGTTGCTCGCCTCGGTCGGGATGTTCGCCGTGGTGCTGGGTTTCTCCTGCGCGCGCAACGGCTGGGGCGGGGCCTCCGTCGGGGATTCTTCGCCCTGGGTATCCGCTCCTGCCGCTCCGGATCATGTTCAGCTGTGCCTGTGGTGCCGCCTGCGGGGGGGGGTCTGTGTCGCCGTGCTCCTCGTCGGCAGTGGCCGGCCCCCGCCGTGCACTGTGCGGAGATGGCACTGTGCGGAGATGGCGTGCGGTTGGGGTCAGCCGTTGTGGGGGTGTGGTGGTCCGGTGAGGACGGTGGCTTCGACGGCTTCGTAGTGGTGGCGTTCGCGGGTGCCGGCCCTCCTGCCCGACAGGACCGTCCCCAGCACGCCGCAGAGGAAGCCGGCGGGTACCGACACCAGGGCGGTGGTGGTGAAGGGGAACCAGTTGAAGTCGGCGCCGGGGAAGGCTGATTGGGGGGAGCCGGAGACGAGGTTGGTGCCGGTGATGAGGATGAGGACGCTGAGGGTGCCGCCGATGAGTGTGCTGAGGAGGCCGGCGTGGGTGTAGCGGCGCCAGAAGAGGGTGAGGAGGAGGGCGGGTGCGATGGCGGATGCGCCGAGGCAGAAGGAGATGATGGCCAGGGGCTGGAGGCTGTGGTGCTGGGCGAGCACGGCGAGTGTGATCACGGGTGTTCCGACGGCGAGTGCGGCCAGGCGTGCGTGTGCCATTTCCCGCAGGGGTGGTGTGCCGGGGCGGGTGAGGACGTCGTGGGCGAGGGAGTTGGCGCAGGCGAGTGTCATGCTGGCGACGGAGGCGAGCAGGGTCAGGAAGATGGCTGTGGTGACGGTGGTGAGCAGCAGGCCTTCGGCGCGGGAGAGGTGGGTGCCGAAGGCGGCGCGTGCGCCGAGGAGGTAGGCGGTGTTGCCGCGGGGGTCGGCGGCGGCGATGGTCCTGGCGCCGATGAGGGCGGTGGCGCCGACGGTGACGACGGTCATCACGGCGATGAACAGGGCGACGGCGCAGACCGCCCAGGACATGGCGCGGCGTACCTGGCGGGTGCTGCCGGCGGTGTACATGCGCATGGTGACGTGGGGCAGGCAGGCGCCGCCCAGGACGATGGCGCACTGGGTGCTGATCATGTCGAGGGCGGGGTGTTGTCCGCCGGTGAACTGCAGGCCGTAGCGCAGGTAGGCCGGTCCGGCGCCGCTGTTGTGTGCGGCGGAGGTGAACAGGGTCTGCGGGCTCCAGCCGAAGGTGTGCAGGACGAGTGCGGCCACGACCAGTCCGGAGCCGAGGAGGATGACTGTCTTGAGGATCTGGATGAGTGCGGTGCCGCGCATGCCGCCGATGGCCGCGTAGGTGATCATCAGGGTGCCGGCGCCGATGATGCAGCCGGTGCGCATCGCGCCGGCGGAGAAGCCCAGGACGAAGGCCAGCAGCTGTCCCACGCCGGCGAGTTGGACGACCATCATGGGGGCCAGGGCTGCGAGGGTGACGGCGCAGGCGGTGATGCGTACGGCGCGTCCGGGCATGCGGTGTGCCAGGACGTCGCCCATGGTGAACCGGCCGGTGTGGTGGAGGGGTTCGGCCAGCAGGAACATCAGGAGCAGCAGGGAGAGCAGGGTGCTCAGGGCCAGGACGACGCCGTCGTAGCCGCACAGGGCGATGATCCCGCCGACGGTGAGGACGGTGGCTGCGGAGATGTAGTCGCCGGCGATGGCCAGGCCGTTGCGCAGGGGGGAGAGGGAGCGGTAGCCGGTGTAGAACTCGTCGAGGTCCTCGCGGTCGGGGCCGGTGATCACGCACAGCAGGAGGGTGAGGGTCACGACGCTGCAGAACGCCACGAGCGACCAGGACTGTGCGGGGCCCGCGAAGTCCGTCACGGCCGGGCCTGTGCGTCGCGGGTCTGGCGCCGTACCCGGCGGGCGAGCGGGTCGACGAGGCGGTGTGCGGTGAGTTCGTAGAAGATGACCGCGAGCCAGGTCACCGGGAGTTGTGCCAGGGCCAGGAACAGTCCCAGGGGCAGTCCGCCGGGGGCGGGGCGGGCCATGAGGGAGGGTGTCTGGACGGTCAGGGTCAGGAAGACGGCGAAGTAGCCGAGTGCGGTGAGGGCGGCGATCCGCCGCTGCCACCGGCAGGCCCGGCGCAGCAGGCGCAGGTCCCGGTGGGGTCCGGTCCAGGGGCGGGTCCGGCCGGTGGCCCATCCGGGTGTGACAGCGGAAGCGTGCCGTGCGGCCCGGTGCGGCAGCGGACGTAACTCGGAGCTGTCGGAGGACATTCCAGGGTCTCCTAGAGGGTCGTGGGCCCCACGAGGCACGGACCGTGGAGGCGCGGGGAACGGCCCGGTCATCGCACGCTATGCGCCTGCCGCACCCGGCGCAGCACTTCCGGTGAACTCCCTGATGAAACCCGTCTCGATGCTCTGACCTCGGGTGTTGCGGATGGGGTGGGGGTGGCGGGGGAGTACGGCAGCGGCCCGTGGGTGACGGGGGCGGCGGACCGGGGGCGGGTTTTCGCGGCGCCCCTCGCACCCTCGACGAGAGAACGGAACGCTGTCTTCCTCGACGGGGCGACGGAACGGTGTTTCGTCGCCCCGCGGCGGCAGGGCACGCGGCCCCCGCCGGCAGGTCCGGCGGGTCCGGCAGGTCCGGCGGGTCCGGCGGGTCCGGCGGGTCCGGCGGGTCCGGCGGGTCCGGCGGGTCCGGCGGGTCCGGCGGGTCCGGCAGGTCCGGCAGGTCCGGCGGGCATGTGGCCGCCTGTCCGTGTTCGGGGGCGGATGCTCCTGCGGCGGGCACCGGTGCGGCGTGTGGTCCGGAGAAGGATGCCGCGCCTCCAGGCCGCACCGCCGGGTCCCGACGACGACCTGGGGTTCCCAGCAGGTCCAGCCGGTGCCGCCCGGACTCGAACAGACCGACGGCCGCACCCACACCGGCCGGCGCCGCGCCCGGCGCCCGCCCGCCACCGTTCTGGTCACCGGTCACCGCCGCCGGCAGCCGCCCCGGCAGCGCGGCAGATCGCCGGCCGGCGGGGTTCCGGGTTCCTCCCGGGCCTGTGACGGCCTTAGGACTCGCCGGATGAACCAGGACGGGAGGCGATGGCGCAGCGGACCCTGCCGCGCGGGCTGCGGGTTCTCGTGGAGCGCGGCCCGAGAGCGGGACGACATGTCCGGTGCCTCACTCGCGGGCGGGGCGGCGGGGGGAACTCGTGGGCGGCGGCCGTTCTCGTCTGCTTCGTGTCTCGGTGTCCCGAGGCCGGGGGGAACGGCCGCCTCCGCTGTCCCGGGAGGAGGCGGAGGTCAGCGGGCCGGGTGGCCTGCGAGGCCGGACGTCAGGCCGGGGCCCCGGGGTTGGGGCCTGGCCGGGGCCCCGCCCGCGGACGGTCCCGCAGGCCGGCGGGACCGAACCGTCCGGCGGGACCGAACCGGCCTGCGGGACCACGGCCCGGCCGTCCCCCCCGGGACGTGGAGAGGGGGAGGGGGAGGGGGAGAGGAGAGCCGGTAGGCCTCTTCGCCTGGGAATGTTCCTGCTGGTGGAGCGCGGGGCTCGTGCTGTTGCCGGGCCGCTGTCGGGGCTTCAGTGCGTACCGGTGGGGCGTGGGGCCGGTTGTCGCGAGGCGTCGCCCGCACGGTGTTGACGCGGCGCCGTGCCGGTGCCGGTGCCGGTGCCGGTGCTGTCTGGGTTTTACGCGGCGTGTTTACCGTCGGTATATTTGCGATGGTAATGATCATGCGAATCGTCTGGACGGTTCGCAGTGGTTGCCGCGGAGTTTTGGAAAATGCCGCGGGGGGCTGTGGCTGTGGCGCCGGGGTTTGTGGAGATTGCCGCTGATGCGAGCGGAATCGCGCGGTACGGGTGTCTGGCCGGTATGGGGGGTGAGATGGTCCGGGGGAGTACTTGGCCGCCGGATCGGGCCGTGTTAAATTCGGGAATACGTCATGTTCGATTCGCCGGCTCGCAGCGGGTATCGCTGCTGCCGCGTACGTCGATGAACCGGCACCGAGTCAGGTGGCCGCGGGAGGGGATAGCGTGACGAACGATTCCGGAAAATGGGCGGATCCGAATTTCTCGTCGGTCGATCAGTCGGATCGGACGGTTCCTGTCAATCTGCGTCAGACGGGCCGGCCGGACATCAAGCTTCTGATATCGACGCGCGCGCGGAAGTCGCCGTATTGGCATCTGGCGGTCGAGGCGGGGTGCTGGCGTGCGGAGGTGTACAACCGTATGTACCTGCCCAGGGGTTACGGCTCCGAGGGGGACGGCGGGTCCGCGGCCGAGTACGAGGCGTTGACGCAGCGGGTGACGTTGTGGGACATCGCGGCCGCACGGCAGATCCGGGTGCGGGGACCTGAGGCCACCGAGTTCGTCAACTACGTCGTGACCAGGGACGTTACGCGGCTGGCGGCCATGCGTGCGGCGTATGTGGTGCTGTGTGATTCCGGTGGCCGGATGATCAATGATCCGCTGCTGCTGAAGATTTCCGCCGGTGAGTACTGGTTCAGTATTTCCGACTCGGATCTGTCGCTGTGGCTGAAGGGGGTGAATGTCGGCAAGGGGTTCGATGTCGAGATCGAGGAGATCGATGTGTCGCCCGTCCAGATCCAGGGGGCGGAGGCGGACGGGTTGATGGCCGATCTCATCGGTGATGTGGCTTCCGGGATGCCTGTTTTCGGGCTGGTGGAGGCGGAGATCGGCGGGCTTCCGGTACTTGTTTCGCGAACCGGGTTCTCCGGTGAAGCCGGATATGAAGTCTACCTGAAGAATTCGAGTATTTACGCGGAGCGAATGTGGGATGCGATTGTTCGGGCGGGGGATAAGTATGGGCTGGCGGTGACCGGTCCTATTCAGCCGCACCGGATCACGTCAGGGATACTCGCGTGGGGTCAGGACGTCGACAGTGAGATGGTCCCTTTCCAGGTCGGGTTGGCGGCCCATATTCCGCGTGACAAGGCGTCGGACTACATCGGCCGGGATGCCATCGAACGGATGCGGACCGAAATTGCTGCCGGAAACCATCCGTACAGACTCACGATGGTGGGGTTGAGGATGGAGGGGGATCCGATCGCGGACTATCTGTCCGACTTCTGGCTGGTCGCGCCGTCGCCGGACTCGGAGCCGGTGGGTTTTGTGACGTCGGCTTCGTACGCCCCGAAACTCCAGACGAACGTCGCTCTGGCCCGCCTGCCGGTCGAGCTCGCGGTTCCGGGGACGCGGGTGTACGTGTCCGATCCGGCCGTCGGCTCGGCGGGCGGGAGCGTCCCGGCGGTGGTCTCGGCCTTTCCCATCGAGTGACGCGTCCTGACCTCTGACGTGTCCTGACCTCGGTTTTTCGTGACGGTCCGCCGGCTTCTTCGGCGGGCCGTTCCGGTTGTCCGTTCCGGTTGTCCGTTCCGGTTGTCCGTTCCGGTTGTCCGGGCCGGTGGTGGGGATGCCGATGGGCCGGCTGCCGTGGCGGCTGCTGTGCCCGGTTCCACGGCTGCCGGCGGCGGGGGAATCCCGGGTGCCGGGGGCGGGCGGCCGTGCGGGGCCGCCGGCCCGGCCGCGGCGGGGGTGTCGATGAGAGGGGGGCGCCGGGTGGCGGGCCGCCGGCCCGGACACGGCCGTGTCCGGGCCGGCCGTGTCCGGGCATCCGTGAGGCGGTACCCGCCCGGCGCGGCCGTGAGGTCGGCGTCCGGCGGAACCCTGCCCGGACCGTGCACCGCCCGGGGACACCGCCGGGATGCCGGCGCCGCCGATCCCGCCGATGTTGCCCGGTCCGGTCCGGCTTCGCGGGCGGTCCCGGCCGGGAGCACGGCACCGGCCGGGTATGCCGCCGCGCGGCCGGTGCCGCCCGCGGCGGGGACGCGTGGAGCGGGGCTGATGCGTGTCTTCACCTGGGAAGTGCCTCCGACGGTGGCGGGGACAGCGGGGACAGCGGGGACAAGGGCCTCGGCACTCCTCGTTCCTGCCGGCCGGAGGCGCCTTTTTGCTTGTCCGGCGCCCCGTCGGACGGCCCGCTTCGTGAAGGCGCGGGGCGGGAGGGGGTGCCGGGGACCGGCAGCCGTAGGGGCGGGGCCGTGGGCGGACGGGTGGCCGCGGTGATGTGTTCGGGCGGATGACCCGGCGCCGGCGGGCGGCCGCAGGACGCGGCCGGGACCGGGTGTGTCACGTCCCCCGGTCTGGGTGTCACCTCCCCCGGTCCACTCACCTCCCCCCGGTCCACGAGCGGTGGATCACCGGCCGGAAAGCCGCCGGCGTATCGGGCCATATGTTAGGGGGACCGGCGGCGTGTTTACCGGGATCCAAACTTAGTTCGGAAAGCTGTGGTGGAAAGCGTTCGTGGATGAACTTAATTCGATGGCCGTGCGGCTCCTGCGGGGAGACGGTCGGCGGGCCGGCTGCGGTTTTGGTCCGGGAGCCGGAAGAACGGGGCGCCGGTGTGCCTTCGGCGGTTGAGTCTGCTAAAGGCGCGGTGTTCTCCGGGAGTTCACGCGGAGGCCCGGACGCCGTGAAGATTCGGGAACTTTCCGCGACCGGCCGGCGTTCCCGGCGGATTGCTTCATACCGCTTCCGTCTCACGATCCGAGACAGGGGCTCGGGGGCCTTGTGTAATCAAGTGAGGGCATGAATAGGATTCAGGTGTCTGATGAACGTCACTGCTCACCCGTGCCCCATTCCGGGGCGGCTGAAGGAGTTTGCGTACATGACACAGCAAAGCACGGGGGACTTAGCGGCGGATGCCGTTGAGATTGATTTACGCAACGCAATAGAAAACGACCGGCAAGAGATCGACGCTCTCGACTCGAAGATTATCGAGCTGATTCAGAGCCGCCACCGGGTCTCCTCCCGGATCCAGCGGCGCCGCCAGAGCGGCGGCGGCCCGCGGACCGAGCTGGCGCGTGAGACGGTCGTCATCGACCGCTACCGTCAGGCGCTCGGCCCCGAAGGCACCACACTGGTGACGGACATTCTGCGACTGTGCCGGGGCCCCGCCCCCGAGGCCGGCGCACCGGCCGCGGCCGGCCGCGGCCGGCAGCTCACGTGACCGTGGTCCACGCCGTCTCCCGGCCGCCGGCCGCTTCCCGTACCGCCTCAGCCTCCGCCTCAGCCTCCGCTTCCGCCTCGGCTTCCGTTTCCCGTCGTGCCGTCTCCGCGGCCCGGTCCGCCCGGCTGCGGGTGGGGGACATCTCCTTCCTCAACTGTGCCCCGCTGCGCTGGGGCCTGGCGCACAGCGGGGCCGGTGAGGCGTTCGGCATGGTGTCCGGGCCGCCGGAGTGGCTGGCCGAGGAACTGCTCGCGGGGCGGCTGGACGCGGGCCCCGTCAGTCTGGTCCGGTATCTGCGGCACGCGGATGCCTGGGAGCTGCTGCCCGGCGGTGTCGCGGTGGGCAGCGACGGGCCGGTGCACTCCTGCCACCTCGTCTCCCGCGCCCCGCTGGGCAGTCTCGACGGGGCTGTGGTCGCCCTCTCGGAGGCCAGCCGCAGCACGGCCCTGCTGGCCAGGATGCTGCTGGAGGACGCCGTGGGTGTGCGTCCGGTGTACCGCTGGGTCCCGCAGGACCTGGACGGCATGCTGGCCGTCGCGGACGCCGCCGTCCTGATCGGGGACGACGCGCTGCGGCTGCACGCCCGGCCCCCGGCGGGCCTGCGGGTGCGGGACACCGGCGCGCTCTGGCGCGAGTGGACCGGCCTGCCCATGGTCTTCGCCGTCTGGGTGGTGCGGCGCGAGGTCGCGCGCGAGGACCCCGAGCGGGTGCGGGCGGTGGCCGCGGCGCTCACGGACGCGGCCGGGCGGGCCCGCGCGCACCCGGAGGAGGTGGCCGCCTCGGCGGCCGCCGAGGCGGCCCGCGGCCCGGGCGGGCGCCTGTCCGAACAGGTGCTCCTGGACTACTACCGGGTGCTCGACTACTCCCTGGGCGAGCGGCAGCTCGCCGCCGTGCGCGAGTTCGCCCGGCGCGCCGCCGCCCGCGGCGAGGTCCCCGAAAACCGCTCCCTTTCGCCCGTACCAGGAGGCCGTCCGTGATCCGCCACTATGTGCTGTTCAAGTTCAAGCCCGGCGTTTCGTGGGACGACGCCAGGGCCCAGCAGGCCGAGCAGACCGCGGCCAAGGTGGGCGGCGAGGTGCCGGAACTCCGCGAGTGGAAAATCGGCCGTAACATATCGACCCGGCCGGTCGCGTACGACTTCATCGTCGTGGGTCTGCTGGACGACATGGACGCGGTGGAGCGCTATTTGGTGCACCCGTTCCATCAGGAAGCCATCAGGGCCTGGCGGGAGATCAGCGACTGGGTGATCGCGGATGTCGAAGAATGATTTCCGGATAAACCTGAGAAGAATTCTGTCACCTCTCCGGTGAGTGGCGTCCGAATTCTGTACGAGTACATGAGATGGGGAAAAACGTGGGGTACCAGTTCGAGAAGTGCGCCATTGTCGTCGACAAGGAGCTTCCCGCAGGACTGGCGATGAACACCGTCGCCGCACTCGCCCTGTCGGTCGGGAAATTCACCGACGACATCGTCGGCGACGACGTGAAGGACGCCGACGGCCGGCTGCACACGGGTATCACCTCGATCCCGCTGCCCGTCCTGAGGGCCGACGCCGGGGAACTGCGCGACGTCGCGGTCCGGGCGCTGGGCGCGAGCGACGTCTTCGTCGTCGACTTCACGTCGGTGGCCCAGTCGTCGCGTTCCTACGACGAGTACACGCGCCGTACCGCCGAGATCCCCACCGGTGAACTCCCCTACATCGGCGTGGCCCTGTGCGGCAGCAGGAAGGCGGTGGACCGGCTCACCGGGAGCCTGCCGCTGTACCGCTGACCGCAGCCGCACCGGCGCGCCCGCCGGCCCGGCACCCCGGCCCGTGCGGCACCCGGCCGGTGCGGCACGGCGGGCCACCGGGCACTCCGGCGGGCCCGGCCGGAGCATGCCCGCACGCTCCGGCCGGGCCCCGGAACCGGAACCGGCGCCGCGCCGCCCGCCTCGGCCGCCGCGCCCGCCTCGGCCCGGCACGGCCGGCGCGGGCACCGCACGCAGGATCACCGCCCCGCCCCGCCCCGCCCCGCCCCGCAACGCCCCGCCCCGCCCCGCCCCGCAACGCCCCATGTGAACGAGACAGCGAACGAGACACGAGACACGCGAACGAGACGCGAGAGGAAGGCATGTTCACAGTTTTCGACGACGAACTCGCCCGCACCGCCCGTGAGATACGCGACCGGCACCGCTCCTACGCGGCGGGCCGGTGGACCGAGGACGAACTGGCCGCCCATCAGGCGGACGCGTTCCGCGCCACCGTCGAGTACGTCACAACGCACTCCCCCTTCTACGGCCGTCACCTGGCGGACGTGGACCCGGGGGCGATCACCTCGCTCGCGCCCGAGCAGCTGGCCGCCGTGCCGTTCACCACCAAGGACCACCTGAGGCAGGAGTTCGCCGACGTCCTGTCGCTGCCGCTGCACAAGGCGTGGATCTTCTACGAGACCACCGGTACCACCGGCCGCAGCACCCCGTGCCCGCGCGACAACACCGACTCCCTGCACAACAACACCGCGCTGACCGTGTACTACGACACGATCTTCCGGCAGTACGGCGACGAGCAGATCATCGGCGTCTCCGGCCCGACCGAGCTGCACGCCTTCGGCGACACCTTCGGCGACGTGTGCCGCAACCTGGGCCACGCCGTGGCGAAGATGTGGCCGCACTCCCCGATGGTCGGCTTCGACCGTGCCCTGGACACCCTGCGGACGCTGCCCGTCACCGGCCTGTTCAGCACGCCCGGCATGGCCCTGACCCTCGCCAAGAAGGCCCGCGCGGCCGGCCTCGACCCCCGGCGCGACTTCCGCCTCGACGTCATCATGTGCACCGGCGAACTCGCCTCGCCCAGCCTGCTGGAGAACATCGGCGAGGTCTGGGGCGCCCGCGTCTACAACGCCCTGTACGCCTCCCAGGAGGCCTCCGTGATGGGAGCGGCCGGCGCCGACGGCCTTCTGTACACGGCCCCGCTGCTCAACGTCTACGAGGTCATCGACCCGGACACCGGACAGGCTGTCGCCCCGGGCGGCGACGGGGTGCGCACCGGCGAGCTGGTCGTCACCTCCCTCTACCGGGGCAGCAAGCCCCTGGTGCGCTACCGCACGGGCGACCTCGTCCGGCTCGGCCCGCCCGCCGCCGGCCGCGCCCTGCCGGCGCCCACCCTCGAGGTCCTCGGCCGCACCCGCGACGCCCTGCGCATCGGCGGCCGCGAGATCAGCGGCTACGACCTCGAAGAGCTGCTGCTGACCCACCCGCGCGGCTACCTGGACTACCAGATCGTCATCGACGCCGTGGACGGCCGCGACGAGCTGACGCTGCGCCTGGAACTCCCCGACGACCGCCGCGCCGTACGCCTCGACGAGGACGAGATCAGCCGCGCCGTCGACGGCCGGCTGGAGGTGCCGCTCCGCTTCGAGTACGGCCCGCTCGGCAGCGTCACCACCACCGGCGCCATGGTCAGCTGGAAGGCCGCCCGGGTGGAGGACCGCCGGCTGGCCGTCCCCGACGAGGAGCAGACCGCCGCGCTCGCCGTGGCCGGCGGGAGGGCCCAGTGACCGTCGCACACAACGGCGCACCGGCACAGGTCCCCCCGGCACAGGTTCCCCCGGCGCAGGTCTCCCCGGCCGTCGCCCAGATCGCCTACCACGACGGCGAGTTCATGCCGCTGGAACGTGCCGTCCTGCCCGTCACCACGCAGGCCCTGCAGTACGGCACCGGGGTCTTCGAGGGCATCCGGGCCTACGCCCAGGACGGCGGCGGCCTCGCGGTCTTCCGCGCCCACGACCACTACCGCCGGCTGCTGCGCAGCTCCCGCACCCTGCGCATCGACGTCGGCGGCACGGTCGAGGAACTGTGCGAGCTCACCGCCGAACTGCTGCGCCGGATCGGCGCGAGCGAGGACACCTACATCCGGCCGCTGGCCTACAAGCGGGCCCTGCTGCCCGGCCAGAAACCGGGCGTCAGCCTGTCGGGCGTCTCCGACGCCCTGTCCGTCAACGCCTTCCGGATGGGCTCCTACACCGACCCGGCCGGCATCCGCTGCGCCATCAGCTCCTGGCGCAGGCCCGCCTCCGACGCGCTGCCGGTGCGCGCCAAGGTCACCGGCGGGTACGTCAACAACGCGCTCGCCGTGGACGAGGCCCGCGCGGCCGGCTGCGACGACGCGATTCTCCTCAACAGCAGGGGACAGGTCGCCGAGGCCAGCACCTCCAACGTGTTCGCCGTCATCGGCGGCCGGCTGGTGACCCCGCCGGTCACCGCCGATCTGCTGGAGGGCATCACCCGCGACACCGCGGTGACGCTCGCCGCGGACCTGCTGCGGACGCCGACCGACTTCCGCGACCTGGGCCGTGACGAACTCGCGGGCGCGGACGAGGTCTTCCTCACCGGCACCGGCACCGAGATCGTCCCGGTCACCGAACTCGCCGGCCGCCCCGTCGCCGGGGGCACCCCCGGCCCGCTCACCACCGCTCTCATGAGCGCCTACCAGGACGTCGTCCGCGGCCGACAACCGCGCTACGACGGCTGGCTCCACCCCGTTCACGTGTGACCGAAGACAGGCTCCGCACCAGCAGCACAGCTACCGGCAGCACAGCTACCAGGGGGACAGCATGACCACCGAGGCACCCGGCTGGATAGACACGGCACTGACCAACGGACCGTCCATCGACACCATCGGCACGCTCGGCCCCGCCGGCACGAGCAGCGAACAGGCCGCGTTATACCTGTGGGCCGACCGGGGCAAAGACGTACCGGAGATCCGGCTGTACGACTCCTACGAGGAGGTCGGCGAGGCCCTGCGCGAACGCACGGTGAGCCACCTGGTGATCGCCAACGCGTACGCGGGCGTGCACAGTTTCTACATGGACCCCGGGCTCCGCTTCGCCGGCGCCTTCCTCTTCGACACCCCGCACTACGGCATCGCCGTCGCCCCCGGCCACGCCATCCCCCAGCGGGCCCGCATCGCCACCCACCCCGCGCCGGTCGCCCTCGTCGAGGAACTCCTGCCCGAGGGGTACGCGGTGGAGGAGATCCTCTACGCGGCCTCCACCAGCGCCGCCGCCGGCCAGGCCCGCCGCCGGGAGACGGACCTGGCCCTGACGACCCAGCCCGCGGCCAAGGCCAACGAGCTGGAGTTCATCTCCCGGACCCGCCCGATCCGCATGCTCTGGTCGGTGTTCACCCTCGCCGCTCCGACGTCCTGACCCCCGGCCGGGACAGGGACGCCGTACAGGCCGCTTCCCCCGCACCACCCCCGCACCGCCTCTGCCCGGCCCCCGCATCACCCCCGCATCACCCCCGTACCACCTCTGCACCACGCCTGCCCCGCCCCCGAGGAACACCGAGGAAGGAAACGCCCGCACATGCTCTTGATCGACCGTGCCACGGTCCGCCGGGTCTACCCCCTGGAGCGCGCCACCGAGGTCATGGCCGAGGCCATGCGCCGCTACAGCTCCGGCCTCGTCGACCAGCCGCTGCGCACCATCCTGCGCCCCGAGCGCGACAGCGGGCTGCTCGGCACCATGCCGGGCTTCGTGGCCGGTGCGGACCTGGCCGGATACGGACTGAAGGCCATGGTGCTCAAGCCGGAGAACCTGGCGCGCGGCCTGGACCTGCACATCGGGATCGTCATGGTCTTCGACCCGGAGACCGGTGCCCCGCTCGCCCTGATGGACGCAGGCGCGGTGACGGCCGTACGGACGGCCGCGGTCTCGGCGGTGGCGACCGCCGCACTGGCCCGGCCCGACGCCGGTGACCTGGCGATCCTCGGCTCCGGGGTGCAGGCCCGCAGCCACCTGGAGGCCATGGCCGTGGTCCGCGAGCTGCGCCGGGTACGGGTGTGGAGCCGGACTGCCGCCAACGCCGAGGCCTACCGCCAGTGGGCCGCCAAGGAACCCGGCATCGAGGTCGAGGTGATGGACCGCCCGGCCGCCGCCCTGGCCGGGGCCGACATCGTGTGCACCACGACCGCCGCCAGGGAGCCCCTCGTCGAGGCCGGCGACCTCGCCCCGGGCGCCCATGTCAACGCGGCCGGGGCTTCCTTCGTGGACCACCGCGAGCTGTCGGCCCAGACGGTGGCGCGGTCGGCGTTCTTCGTGGACAGCCGCCGGTCGGCGCTCGCCGAGTCCGGCGACCTGAAGGCGCCGCTGGACGCCGGGCTGGTCGGGCCCGACCACATCCTGGCCGAGCTGGGCGAGGTGCTGCTCGGCCGGCATCCGGGCCGCCGCGACGAGCGGGAGATCACCGTCTTCAAGTCGCTCGGGCTCGGCGTGCAGGACATCATGTCCGGCTTCGCGATCGCCCGGGCGGCTGCCGCCCAGGGGCTCGGCCAAGCCTGGGACCAGGACTGACACGACCGAGAGGACACCGAATCCGTCATGAGCACAACCAGCACAGCCGGCACAACCAGCACAGCCGGCACGACCGGCACGACCGGCACAGCCGGCACAGCCAGTACGGCAGATGCCCCGGGCGCACCCCGCACCCGGGGTACCCCGGGTGCGGCCGCCCCCGCGCCCCGCACGGTGCTCGCCGGCATCCCGGCCTATGTGCCCAAGCCGCCGGCCCCGCCCGCCGAGGGCCCCTCCCACCGGCTGTTCCTCAACGAGAACCCCTACCCGCCGCTGCCCTCCGTGCGGGAGGCCATCGCCCGGGCGGCGGCGCAGAGCAACCACTACCCGACCATCCACCCCGAGCGGCTGACGGACGCCCTCGCCCGGCGGCTCGACGTCCCGCGCGGGCATCTGGTCACCGGCCCCGGCTCGGTCGGCATCTACCAGCAGGTCGGCCAGGCCATGCTGGAGCCGGGTGACGAAGTCGTCTACGCCTGGCCGTCGTTCGAGGCGTACCCGATCGTGGCGCGGATGGCGGGGGCCGTCCCGGTGGAGGTGCCGCTCGCCGAAGGCGTGCACGACCTGGACGCCATGGCCGCCGCCATCACCCCCAGGACCAGGGCCGTCTTCCTGTGCGAGCCCAACAACCCCACCGGCACCGCCGTCGGCACCGCCGAACTCGAGCGGTTCCTGGACCGGGTGCCCGGTGATGTCCTGGTCGTCCTGGACGAGGCGTACTTCGAGTTCTACCGCTCGCCGGGCGCTGCCGACGGTGTCGCGCTGCACCACGAGCGGCCCAACCTGCTGGTGCTGCGCACCTTTTCGAAGGCCTACGGGCTGGCCGGGCTGCGCGTCGGCTACGGCGTCGCCCAGCCGGTGATCGCCGAGGCGCTGCGCAAGTGCGCCGTGCCGTGCGGGGTCGGCCGCATCGCCGAGGAGGCCGCGCTGGCCGCGCTGAGCGTGGAGACGGAGCTCTTCGAACGGGTGGAACGGATCGTGGCGGAGCGGGAGCGGACCCGTGAGGCGCTCCTGGGGCTGGGCTGGGAGGTGCTGCCCAGCGAGACCAACTTCCTGTGGCTGGCGACGGGCGAGGCGGAGTCGGTGGCGGCGCGGTGGGAGCGGCGCGGTCTGCTGGTCCGGGCCTTCCCGGGCAGCGGTCTGCGGGTCACCCTGGGCAGCCCCGACGCCAACGACCTGCTGATCACGGCGGCGAAGGAGACCGCACCACCGGCCCGCTGACCCGCCCGCGAGGGGTCCCCGCGGGCGTCAGGCCGGCCCGATGACCTTCTTGCGCATGTGCCCGTAGACCACCGAGGTCCGTACGTCGGCGAGTTCCGGACGCTTCGTCAGCTTGTCCAGGACCACCGCGTGCAGATGGTCGGTGTCGCGGACGGCGACGTGCACCAGGAAGTCGTCGTTCCCGGTGAGGACGAAGAGCGATATCACCTCGGGCATCTGCTCCAGGAAGGTCTGGAAGGCCTCGATCACCGCACGCGTCGGCGGCCGGACCCGTACGGCGATCACGGCCTGCAGGCCCCGGCCGATCGCCGCGAGGTCGGCCTCCGCGTGAAACCCCGTCAGGATGCCGCGCTCGCGCAGCGACCGGATCCGCTCCAGACAGGTGGACGGGGCGATGCGGAGCGCCTGGGCCATGTCCCGGTTGGTGCGCCGTCCGTCCTCCTGGAGCATCCGTACCAACGCCGAATCTAGTTCGTCCACACGTGCCTCACTCTGCAAAATCCGAAGGTAATTCGGATTGTACGCAGCTTATTTGCGAATCTTGTTAGCCTCCTGATGGATCGGCTGATTTTTGTTCGGACGCTGGCTGTATGTCTGCGTGTCCGGCGGTGGTAGCGGTGGTAGAGGGAGGCGACTTCGGATGCGTGAGCGAGGGCCCAGCGCGAGGGCGGTCTGTGCGGTGGTGGCGGCCGCCCTGTTCTGGAGCAGTTCGTACGCGGTGACCAAACAGCTGCTGGACGAGGTCGGCCCGCTCAGCATCGGCGCCATCCGGTTCACCCTGGCGGCCCTGCTGCTGGGCCTGCTCATACGCCTGAACCGGCACCGCCCCGCCCGGCCGGACGCCCGCCAGCGCCGGCAGCTCTACCTGAGCGGATTCCTCGGCATCACCGTGTACTTCGTCCTGGAGAACGTCGGCGTCGATCTGTCCACGGCCTCCGACGCGTCCCTGATCGTGGCCACCTACCCCATGATGACGATGCTGCTGGAACTGGTCCTCCTGCGCACCAGGATGCCGCTGCTGCGGGTGACGGGCGTGCTGCTGGCCACCGCCGGCGCCTTCCTCGTCGTACGCAACGGAGCCGAGGTCGGCGGAAGCTCACGGTGGGCGGGAGACATCCTCCTGCTGCTCGGCGGACTGGCCTGGGCCGGGTACAACGTGCTCACCAAGCGCGTGAGCGCCGGCCAGAACGCCGTGAGCGTCACGTACTACCAGACCCTGGCGGGCGCGGCGGGATTCCTCCTCGCCTCCCTGCTGGAGGCCGGCGACTGGCGGATGCCGGGCGCGACCGCCTCGTCACTGCTCGTCTACCTGGCCGTGGCGTGCTCGGTCGGCGGCTTCCTGCTCTACAACTACGGCCTGCGCCGGATGCCGCCGAGCGTCGCCGTGAACATCCTCAACCTGGTTCCGGTCATCGGCGTCATCGGCGCCGTCGTGATCAACGGGGAGACGATCCGGCTGGCCCAGGCAACAGGCGGCGTCATCATCGTCACCGGGGTGGCACTGGGGCTGATCGAGCGGGGGGAGAGGGCCCCGGCGCCGGACGCGGACAACGGCGACGGCGAGACGCCCGCAACCGCGACCGTGACCCCCCGGGCCCGGACAGCGGCCGGGTCTGCGCCCGGCGACCCCGAAACCACCGCACCGGCCGCCGAGTGCGCGATCGACGCGGCCCGATAACCCCCCTGCCTGCCTGTGGCGTAGCTGGTGCTGCTGCTTAGTGATCTTGGTTGTGGCCTGCTGTTGTTCAGCTGTACTGAGCGGTGTGTTCGCCTTGTCGGAACGGCTGGTGCGGGGCTGGTGGGTCGGTGACGCGTGGTGCGTGGGCTGAGCTGGCTGTTTGGTGTTGCGCAGTGTGCTGGGTGGGGCAGTGGTTTTTGCGCAGGGTGGTTGGCGCGCCTACAGGTAGGGGGACTTGTCGGCCGATTTGCTGAGGTCGGGGCAGCAGGGGCACGTGGGTGGTTCAGCGGGTGGTCAGGCGTTTCCAGAGCAGGTCGTGGTCGGCGGGTGCGAGGCGGGGAGTTGGAGGCGGCCGGCGAGTTGGTGGAGGAAGGCGGTCTGCTGTGTGCGTGTCAGGGGGTTGGGGGGCAGGCGGTCGAGGGCCGTGGCGAGGGTGAGGGTCTCGGGGTAGGTGATCAGTTCGCGGCAGGTCAGGGCGGGGGAGGCCGGGCCCGGGGACATGCGGGGGTTGGTGGCGGTGAGCCGGTGCAGGCGTGTGTGCCAGCGTTCGTGTAGGTGCTGTTGGTGGTCGTACCAGCGTGTCGTGATCGTCGATGCCCAGCTCAGGGAGACCGGTGTGGCCGGGCGGCGCGCGCTCAGGTGGGCTTGGGTGAGTTCGGGGACAGCTCGGATGTCGAGGGGCGCGGGATGCCGGGGGTCGCTCGATGCCTGCTGGTGGCGGGTGCAGATCATGATCCGGGGCAGGCCCGGCGACGGGTGGATCCACGCGGGGGCTGCCGTGTGCGGGCTGCGGCGGATGGTGCAGGCGATACACGCCGGCAGCGGCTGCAGGGCGGGTTCGACCACATGCCAGTGGGCGGTGGCGGTGCCGTGCGCGCCGGTGTGGGCCGACGAGGGCGCGGGCGGGCGCAGATGGGGCAGGGCGCGGGTGAGGTGTGTGATGGGGATGCGGGTGAAGCCGGACAGGCGGCGGGCGGCTTCGGCGTTGAGGCGGATCTCGGCGGCGGGCGGGGCATGCTCGGTGCCGGTGACGGTGATGCAGAGACCGTCGAGGAGCTGGGCGGGGCTGAGGCGGTAGGTGGCGGCGAGGCGGGTGAGGTAGGAGGCGGTGGCCTCGCCGGGCAGCGGCCGTACGCGCAGCGGGCCGGGCACGGATGGCCACATGGTGGCGGCCCGCACCGGGGGCGATGGCCTGGTTGCGGCCGGGGAGGTCACCGGCCGCTGGCGCGGGTGCGGCGGCGGGCGGGGTTGCGGGGGCGGTAGTGCTCTTCGGCGAGGTGGTCGAGCGCGATGCCGTCCAGGAGTGTCTTGGTGATGCGTTCGCTGCTGTCGAGGATGGCTTCGATGGCGGCTTGGCGGATCAGGCGGGAGAGGCTGCCGATCCGGCCGGCGGTCCGCTCGTGCAGGTAGGGGGCCAGCTTCGGCAGGCTGCCCGCCCGGTGGGCGTGCAGGTCGAGGGCCTGCTCGAGGGAGGCGATCAGCTCCCGGAACGGCTCTCGCTTGCCGGCGCGTGCGGGCAGTGCCCCGCAGTCGATCAGGGAGGCGCGCCCGGCCAGCTGCGCGCCGCGCACCCCGGTGAACACGGCGCTGTCGGTGACGTCGATGCCCGCGTAGACGAACGTGGCCCGCGCGCCCCCGCCGTCGTGCCCGGGTGGGTAGTTGCGCCAGTGCCAGCACGACCGCAACACCTTCGCTTCCATCCCATAGCGGCTTGCGATGCGGCAGATCAGCGACGAGGTTGTCTCCGCCCGCAGGGGAGCGTCCGCAGCAGGCCGGGGTGATGGGTCACTCCACCCCGGTCTCGTGTCCGCCGTCCCGGCGGGCGCTTTCGCAAGGGATGCCAGCGGAATCCAAGCAAAC
This sequence comes from Streptomyces prunicolor, assembly GCF_045162825.1. Lineage (NCBI taxonomy): Bacteria > Bacillati > Actinomycetota > Actinomycetes > Kitasatosporales > Streptomycetaceae > Streptomyces > Streptomyces prunicolor. The sequence continues at coordinate 10,902,551 of NZ_CP108676.1, forward strand.
CGGTTCCCCGAGAACGGCTGAAGAGCTGATCTCTTTCGCAAGCTGCCTCTCGGCTCCTTCGCCAAGCCGGAGGTCACCTGAGGTCACCTCAGCCGGTTTCAGTCCCAGTGCACGGATCCGTTTCTGCTGGTCCTCACAGTGGCCTCGGCACACGGGCCCAGGGTGCCGCGAGGACGGACGGGCCACTGGGCGGGACCAGCTTCGGTGCGATGTGCCGGTTTGGTGTCAGTGGGTGGGTGTCAGTGACGGGGTGTCAGGCTGGTGTGTTTTTGCTGGTGGGCGCTGAGGCTGAGCGGGGTCACTGACGTGGGGTGGTATTTGTTGCCGATGCCACTGCCGTGGGGTGGTACACCCCATCTCGTGTCGCTGTCATGGGAACGGTGCTTTTGATCTTTTTGCGGGGTGGGCGGGTTCACGGTGGTCTTCTGTCGGGCGGGTGGCCGGGGAGGGCCGTGTGGGGGAGTGGGAGCTTGAGGGTCTGGCGTCGGTGTCGCGGCCGGTGTTGGTGGGGCGGTTGCTGGAGCTTGATGCGGCTGGTGGCGTGACGTCGGCGCATGTGCGGGCGGGGGCGCGGTTGGCGGGGGTGCATCCGCGGACGGTGTGGCGGTGGGTGGAGGCGGCGCGCAGTGAGGGTCGTGTGGAGCGTCGCAGGCGTTCGCGGTTTGAGTTGTCGGAGCAGGCGTGGGAGGTGCTGGCGCAGGCGGGCGGCAATGTGTCTGTGCTGTACCGGCATTTGGAGGAGTGCGGGGACGGGGTTGCGGTGGTGTCGCTGGCCTCGGTGTACCGGGCGGTGCAGCGTGAGCTGGCTGCGGGGCGGGTGTTGCCGGAGCGTGCCGCGGTATCCCGGGCGCGGACTGAGCGGGAGACCCGGCAGGCTCTGGCAGACCTCGCCGTCGCGGGTGTCGGTACCGGCGCGCCGTCTGCTTCTGCAGCGGCTGGTCCGGCTGGGCTGACGCCCGCAGCGCGGGAGGCGGGATTGGTGGCGGGGCGCCGGGCGTGGTGCTGCCGGTGGGGGCTCAGGCGGTGCGTACGGCGTCGGTGCGTGCGGTGGCCGAGGCGGTGGGGCAGGCGATGGCGGCCGGGGGCGCGGCGTGTGTGTTCGGGGATGCGGGGCGGGGAAAGACGGTGGCGCTGCGGATGGCGCTGTCGGGTCCGCCGGTGGGCTGGGGTGTGTCGTGGGTGCGGGTGCCGGTGCGTGCGTCGGTGTCGGAACTGCGGCGGGCGGTGTTCGAGGCTCTGGTGTTGCCGGGCCGGTTTCCGCACCGTTCGGCGGAGGCCGATGAGCGGATCGCCGGGGTCCTGGACGGGGCTCGGGTGCTGGTGGTGGATGAGGCGCAGCGGTTGCCGGTGCCGTGTCTGGAGTATCTGCAGTCGTTGTGGGACCACCCGCATGTCCGGATGGCGCTGGTGCTGTGCGGGGCGGGCAGCGAGCGCTCGGTGGCGCGTGTGCCGCAGCTGGCGTCGCGGGTCTGCGCGTGGCAGGAGGTGGGGCGTCTTGCCGCGGGTGAGGTGGCTGCGGTGGTGTCCGCCTTTCATCCGCTGTGGGCCGGCGTCGGTGGCGGGGAGGTGGCGTGGATCGACGAGTCCTGCACGCACGGCGTCTTCCGCACCTGGGCCGCCTTGACGACGCACCTGCAGAACGCGCTGCTGACCGTGCCGGATGCGACGGTGGACCGGGCGCTGCTGCGTGGTCTGTTCCGGCGTCTGAGCCCCCCGGCCTGAGCGGATGTGCGGACAGGAGGGGGAGAGGGAAGACAGCGGTGCGGCCGGCGCTGTACGGGGCGGGCTTCCGGCGGCGTCGCGTACCGCGCTGCGCGGTGTGGCGGTGCGCCGGCTGCTGGCTCTGCGGGTGCGGGGCGGGCTGACGACCGGTCATGTCCGGGTGGCGGCGGATGCGCTGGGGGTGTCGGAGCGCACGGTGTGGCGGTGGCTGGCCGAAGCTGGCCTCGACGAACGGGCGGCGGACGAGCCCGGCGCACGGGCCCAGACCAGGACGAGGTTCACGATCACGCCGGAGGTCCGTGCGCTGCTCGCGTTGTGGAAGGGCAATGTCGCCGCGGTGCAGCGTGAGCTCGCTGCCCGTGCGGCCGGGCGCCCCGTAGCTGATGCCGGTGCACAGGCCGGGGCGCCACCCGGTACTTGTCTGCCGTCGGATGTGCCGTCGCTGACGACGCTGCACCGGGCGATCCAGCGGGACCTGACGCCGGGGGAGCGGGCGGGGCTTGCGGGTGGGGAGCGGGCGGCGCGCAAGCACGATGTGTTTCTGGCCCGGCCGCGGGGCTGGCGCAACCAGGTGTGGGAGACCGACCACGTCCAGGCCCCGGTGCTGGTCGAAGTCGACGGTGTGGCGCGGCGGCCGTGGATCACGTGGTTCACCGACTGCGCGACGAACGCGATCACAGGGGTGGCCGTCACGCCGGGGGATCCGTCGCGGGAGTCGGTGTTGTCCGCGCTGCGTTCCGCGGTCCTGCGCGAAGAGCCTTACGGTCCGTTCGGGGGTCTGCCGGAGAAGGTACGCGTCGACCGCGGCAGGGACTTCCTGTCCCGCACGGTGACCGCCGCGTTCGGTCTCCTGGACGTGACGGTGGAGGACCTGCCCGCCTACACCCCCCACCTCAAGGGCACGGTGGAGGGCCTCAACCGGGCGGTGGAGAGCATGTTCCTGGCCGCGCTGCCCGGCTATGCCCGCCAGCCGCGTCCCGGCAAACGGGCTTCCCGCCCGAAGGACGAAGTGCTGCTCGGCTTCGAGGACTTCACCACCCGGCTGCTGGATTGGATGCTCTGGTGGAACACCGAGCACCGCCCGGCGCCGTTGCGGGGCAAGACGCCGCTTGAGGCGTGGCAGGACGATCCCACCCCGCTGCGGGACGTGCCGGCCGCGGACCTGTGGACGTTCACCCTGGAGGACGCCGGCACCCGCACGCTGACCACCCGCGGCATCCGCTTCAAAAAGCGCGACTACGTGGGGCCGTGGATGACCGGCCAGGCCGGGATCCAGGTCCGGGTCCGCTTCATGCCCCACCACGACCACCGCATCGAGGTCTACCACGCGGCCACCGGCCGCTACCTCGGTCCTGCGGACCTGGCCGACCAGGCCACCGACGAACAGATCAGCGCCGTACGGCGAGCGCGGTCCGCCCGTGTTCGCCGTCTGAAGAAGGACCTTCAGGCTTCCCAGCGCGAGCGCTACGCCGCCGCCACCCAGCCCGAGGCGCCCCGGCGGCTCGGCGCGCTGACCACCGCGCAGGCCGAGGCCGAACTCGCCCAGGCCACCGGTACCGACCTGTCCGATCTGGCGCTGCGGGACCTCATCCCGCCCGCCGCGCCGCCGGCCGGGTGGCGCACCCCTGCTTCCCTGGCGGTGCTGACTACACCAGGTCTGCCTGCCCCCGTGCCATCCGGCCGTGATTCCGATTCCGCTCAGCCCGGCCCGGACGGGCGGACCGTACAGCCCACTACCGATGAAGACGGAGATGCCTTGTGAGCGCGGCCTCCTACCAGTACATCGATCTGCCGGACGCGTCCGTGGTCACCACCCGCGCTCTGCTCACCGCGCGGGAGAACATCGCCGACACGGTCGCGGCCCGCGCGATGATGTGTATCCACGGCGGGGCTGGCTTCGGCAAGACCCTGGCCGTCAACATGTGCCTGGGTGAGCTCGAACCTGGCGAGGATGTCCGCCGGCTTGCTTTCCGTGCCCGTCCCACCGCCCGCGCGGTGCGCTACGAGCTGTTCACCGCGCTCGACCTGCCCGGGGCACCGCCGCGCCACCCCAGTGAGTTCGACCGCCTGCTGAAGACGGCCCTGGCCGAGCGCCCCCGCACCTTCCTGGTGGATGAGGCCCAGTGGCTCAACGGGGAGGCGTTCGAGTACTTCCGCTATCTGTGGGACGACCCCGCAACCCGGCTCGCGGTTATCTTCGTGGGCGGCGAGGGCTGCCACACGGTGCTGCGCCGCGAGCCGATGCTGTCGTCGCGGATCTTCATCTGGCAGCACTTCACCCGCCTCACCCCCGGCGAGGTCAGCGAGACGATCCCGCTGTTCCACCCGGTGTGGGCCGACGCTGACCCGGACGACATCACCTTCGCCGACCAGCATGCCGCGCACGGTAACTTCCGTGACTGGGCCCGCCTCACGGCCCACGTGCGTCTGGCGCTGTCCCGCACCGGCCGGCCACGGGTGGACCGGGAGGTGCTGCGGTGGGCGTTCGGCCGGCTGGGCGGCTCCACCTGATACCCGGCCGCACGCGGCCCATGACCCATCGCCGGTACGGGGGAGTAGCAGTGGAATGCGAGGAGGCGGACTGCGGTGGGGCTGCTGGACCCGATCAACCCGCTGGGTGAGATCGCCGTGGATGTTCTGGTGTGCGGCCGGGCTGCCTCCAGGCGTTGCCCGCCCGGCAAGGCGCTGCGTACGGCGAACCGTTCGCCCTTCACCGTGGTCGTGGACCGCGCAGACGACGTGCGCTTCACCCGCACTGTGCTGGCCGCCCACCACCCGGCGGCGGGACGGGTCGTCATCCACCCCACCGTCGGCGGGGGCGACCGGCTGCTGTGGCACGACGTCCTGCACGCGGTGGCCGACGGCAGGCCCCTGAGAGCCCCGTCGTGCGCAGCCCGCGGCAACACATCCGCGCAGGAGCGGGCGGCGCGCGCCGCCCTGAAGGCCGCGGCCATGCACCGGATGACCGTCCTGCGCGCGCACCGTATCGGATGGGGCGTATGGGCGGACCTGATGGCCCTGCACCACAGCACCGGCACGGACGTGACCGTGGTACACCATGCCGAACTGCCCGTTGACCTGGCGCATCTGCTGCGCCACTGCGACCACCGCATCCTCACCGCCTACGCCACCGTGCGGGCGCTGCACCCGCCGGCGGAGACATCGGGCCAGTCTTGCGTGGACAGACGGCACCGGTGACCGACAGCTCCTGGGTGCTGACCTGTGCCGGGCCGCGGTAGAGCCGTTGCGCGCGCCCTTCGCTGCTCCCCGGGGCTACGCGTCAGCCCACGACATCAATCAGACAACGAATCGTTGTTTAATTGTCTGTATGGGGTACGGTGGCCGTATGCCACGAGACTCCCGCCAGCAGGCCCGTGACCGTCTGGCCGCGCTGGAGGATGCTCCTGCGTCTGGCACCACTGCGGCACGCCGTCTGGAAGAAGACGCCTTGTTGCTGGGGCGGCTGCTGGCGTCTGCTGCAGGCGGTCGGGGAAGCGGTGGGCGGGAGCTGGCGGTGACGGCGGATGATGTGGCTGCCGCACTGGGCTTGTTCGAGGAGATGCGGGAGCAGCTGGACCGGCTGGAGACCCAGGTCGTCATCGAGGCGCGGCGGTGTGGCATGGACTGGCGCCAGATTGCCGGGCATCAAGGGCTGAACTCCTCCCAGGCCGCTTCGCAGCGTTATCAGCGGCTGATGACCCGGCTCGAAGAGATCCGGCAGGGCGTGCGGTGACAGAGGAAGAGCTGCAGATGACGAACCAGCCGCCGGAGTTGTTCTCCGCGGTCGATGCGCTGCTTGCTGCCGTCGACGAGGGCACCGTGCTGCCCGTGCCGGCCGAGCGGGTACGGCTGCGGGAGGCGGCCGGCCTGACGCCGGCCGCCGTTGCTCAGGTGCTCGGCGTGCGCGTGGCGAGCATCACCGCGTGGGAGGCGGGCCGGGCCGAGCCGAGAGGGGAGCGGTTGGAGGGCTACCGCAGGCTGCTTGAAGGCCTCGCACACCGCTACCCTGCGCCCGCCGCGCCTTCCGGCAGCGAGCCCGGCTCCCTGCCGGGGCCGCCCACACCGCAGCAGCCTGCCACTCCTGCGCCGGGGCCGTCGCCGTCCCGGGCTGCTTCCACAGCCCCCACATCCGACGCTGCGGCCACGGCCACCGAACACAACACCCCGCCCCGCCCCAGCCTTGCCCCGGCCGCCGCATCGAGACCGGCCACCACCGCCGGGCCGTCGTCTGCGTCGAGGCGCCCGGCCGTGAGGAAGACCGCCCCGGCGACCACCGCGGCCGCCGTCGACCCGCGGTTCGCCAACGGGCCGCTCGCGGTCGTCGACATCGACGACGACGGTGAGGTCCTCGCGTACTGCGTCGGCGGCCTGGTCCTGGACGTACCCGCCAAATCGGTTCCGGCCCTGGTCGACTGGACCCTGGCCGAGGCGAAGCTGGGGCAGCCCAAGCTCAGCGGTCCGGGCAAGGACGCCGACCCGCTGCTCGTGCTCACGAAGGCCGCGTGCGAGCGCTACGGTCTGCCCGCCGCCCTCACCGACGAGGAGCGGCTGGCCGGACGGCTCCCTGAGGGCCACAAGGTCATCAAGCAACTGGTGCGCGCCGGCTGGAAGCTGACCAAGCGGGGGTTCGGGCCGTGGGCGCGGATCTACCGCCCAGCGCAGGGTTCGGAGCGGGCCTGCGTGCAGCTGTGTATCCCGTCGTGGAACGCGCTCGATCCCCGCAGTTGGGGCCACGCCGCACAGCTCGCGCCGGCGGACCTCGCCCGGCTCCTGGGCGTGTACGCGACCCGGGTGATGACGCCGCGCGGTTCCACCGCCGTCACCGGGCTGGAGCTGATGACCGCGCTGCACCCGCCGACCCGTGCCTCCGCGCCGGACGCCGACGGCAAGCGGCACTCCGAGCACAACCCCGGCTCGCTGGGCAAGGACCCCGTCGACCCGGCGCCGTGCGAGGTTCCCGACGGGCACCCGCTGCTGGCGGACCTGCCCCGGTTCCACGTGCGCGGTCCGGCGGAGAAGCTGTTCGAGGAGGCCTACGACTGGGCGCGGCCGTTCACCGACGCCGAATACACCCGGCGGCACCTGGTGGGCATCGACGTGAACATGGCCTTCGCCGCCGGAGCCAACGGCCTGACCGTCGGCCTCTGTGCACCGACCCACGTCACGAACCCTGTTTTCGACGCGAAACTGCCCGGTTCGTGGCTGGTTGACCTGTCCCATGTCGACCTGTCCAGGGTGAAGGTCGGCAAGGACACGTGGGTGGACCTGGACGGCGGTCTGCTGCCGAGCCCGTTCACGCCGTCGGGTGAGCGTCCGACGGGTCCGGCCTGGTACGCGACGCCGACGGTGGCGTACGCGGTGGAGCTCGGCTACGACGTCACGCCGGTCGAGGCGTGGGTGCGCTACGAGAGCGGGCGTTACCTGGACTCCTGGTACAACCGGCTGCGCGACGCCTTCCTCGCCACGATGGCCGATCTCGGTGTCGACGCGGACCTGGCGCCAGCCGATTTCCTGACGGCGATGGACGGCTACCAGCAGCGTGACCCGGACCTGGCGATCGTCGTCTCCGCGATCAAGGCGACGGTGAAGGGCGGTCTGGGTAAGCTGCGTGAACGCCCGCGCGGGGAGGGCTGGAAGCCGGGCGAGCCGTGGCGGGCCCTGTCCCGCCCGACGTGGAATCCGCACATCCGCGCGGGGGTCATCTCCCGCACCCGCATCAACTTCCACCGGAAGATCATCAGGCATGCGGCGTTCACCAGGCAGTACCCCGTCGCGATCCTCTCCGACTGCGTCGTGTACGCGGTCGACGGCGCCAGCCCGCTGGACTTCCTCCCGTACAGGGACGGCAAGCCGCTGCCGGGCGGCTTCAAGCTCGGCATCAACCCCGGCCTGGTCAAGTGGGAGGGCACCCAGGAACTGCTGTGGGGTGAAGGCGTCCGCGAGCAGTTCGACGCCCCCGCACTCAACCTGGCCCGGTACATCAAGGACGGCACCGTCACCGGCGTCGACAACGGAGAGTAGGAGATGGCCATGTTCGGGGAGGGCCTGGACGCCGCGGTGCAGAAGGCGTTCACCCGCCCCGCGCCCAAGAGCGCGGGCGCGCGGATGCGGTACCTGGTCAAGCAGTTGGGGGGCACCAAGGCGGTCGCCCAGATGCTGCGGGTCTCCCAGCGCACCGTGGAGCGGTACGTGAAGGACCAGATCAAGAAGCCGCGCCCCGACCTCGCCGCCCGGCTGGAGCGTGAGGTGAAGGCCCGGTGGCAGCCGCAGATCCGGGCGAAGGCCCGCGCGAAGGCGGCGAGCACCGGCGGCATCGTCATCGACACCCGCGCCCGCCTCGGCTACACCGCACCGATCGGGACGACGGACCAGGACCGCATCCGGCACCTGACCGTCGCCCTGCCACCGCAGTACGCGGCTCGTCTCTTCGACGCCCAGGAGGCCGGCGCCACCGACCAGGAACTCAAGGAGATCGCGGCCGACGCGCTCAAGGAGGTGTACTTCCAGGACAACGGCCGCCGCGCCGGCAGCCTCGAGGAGGTCCGCTTCACCGACATCGAGCACCTGGAGTTCGACCTGTAGGCGCATCCTGAGCAGCCTGCAAGCACCGGCGAGGGCGACGGGGCGCTGGTGGTGATGGGATCTCCTTGATCCCGGCGGGCTCCCAGACGACCACTGTGTCGTGCATGTACGGCTTGACCGAGGCGATCGGCGGTCATGATGGCGGCATGAACGACGCACCCCGGGACACACCGCCCGCCCGGCCTGAGACAGCAGATCCCGGCCTGTCCGGAGAGGCGGTGGCGGGTGTACTGCGCCTCGCTGCTTCGCGCGAGCGCACTGTGGACGACCACATGTTCCGTGCGGGGCGGACCTCGTTTCGGCTGCAGTTGTTCACCGCCCCCGGGCAGCGGGCAGTGGCGGTGGCAACCCAGGCCGAGGATGAGAGTCCTAGCCTGACCAACGAGGCCGAGTTGTGCGCAGCGGAGGTATGGCAGCAGCACTGCCCCGGCCAGGAACTTCCGCCGGTGTGGATCGAGCGGCAGTTCCCGGGCGCGTTCGGTCAAGAACCCGCCTTCCAGCTGGTCACCTTCGGCGAGAGCGAGCAGTACCAGGTGCACCAGCCGCACTGGTGCACGATCAGCACCGAGCAGATCGTGCACCTGGTCGGCGGACCGGTCGCTGAAGACCGAGGCGAGGGATACCTGCCGCCCGAGCCGGAAGCAGAGCCGGAGCTGCGGTTCGAGGCGATCGAGTTGCGGCGCTTGGCGCAGCCCCTCCCGTTCCGCGAAGAATGCATGTCCGGTGGTTCGGGCGCTACATCCCGGGCGCGGAGCTGGACGGACCGTCTCTTGCGGCGGCGCTGCTGCTGGTACCACTCAGGCGACTGGCACCGCGTCAACGACATGGCGCTCACCGCGCTCTCGCGTGCGCGAGACGAGGATGTGAAAGCGGACGACATGAGGCGCTACGCCGATGCGTACGCTGCTGTGGCCGGCGCGAGCAAGTGGGAACGAGCAGCGCTCTATTCCCTGTACTGTCCGCCCGTCGCCATCCAGCCTTCTGGTGACGACTACATCAGCAACGGCTTCATTAACGGCCAGCACCGGGTTCAGGCGATGCGGGATGCCGGAGTAGGACGGACGGTCGTCCTGCGCCTCGTGTGGCCGGATAACCCTGCTGAATAGAACCCCGGTGTCTGTACCTCAAGCAGCGAGGGCGTCCTGCAACTCCTTTGCGGCGCGTTCGTGGTGGTGTTGGGCGGGGATCGCTTCGTGCAGGTCCAGGGCGCGGCGGCGGACCAGGCCGGTGCGGTAGCCGTCCGGGAGCGCGGTCAGCGCGGCGGCGGCGCGGCGGCAGGCCTGCTGGGTGTCGCCGTCGTGGTGGGAGCAGGCGGCGGTGTCGATGTTGAGCAGGGTCCGGGGCGTGCTGCTGGTCGGCGCGGACAGTTCCAGCGCCCGCTGCTGGCTCTCGAAGGCGCGGCGGGTGTCTCCGAGCGTGGTGAAGGCGTGGCTGAGGTGCACGTGGTGCTTCTGTTCGCCGTACGTCAGCCACGTGTCCGACCGCTCGCCTTCGGGGAGCCGGTTCATCAGGGCGTCGGCGGCCGCGAGCGCGGTGCGGGCCTGCTCGCTCTGGTGGTTGAGGGCGTAGGCGCGGGCGGCGACCGCGGCCGCCAACGTTGCCGCGGCGGTCGGCCGGGTGCCGGCGGCGCGGCGGGCCTGTTCGGCGAGTTCGACCGCCGCCTTCGGAGCGCCGTAGTTGAGCGGCACCATCGCCTCGCGTGCCCGGACCCAGGCGTACAGCTGATTGTCGCCGGATTCGGCGGCGGCCCGGGCGGCGGTGGCGAACCAGGCGCGGGACTCCGCTCGGTTGCCGACGTCGTGCAGGACGATCGCGGTCATCCCGGCCATTTGCCCGGCCGTCCGGCACAGCCTGGCCCGGACCGGTGCGGGCTGCGGGACGGCGAGCAGGGGGCGCAGAGTGGTGAAGTCGACGACCGTGTCGGCCAGGACGCGGGTGGGCTGCTGGTCGTGGTAGCCGTACCCGTAGCTCTCGGCAGCGGCCTCCAGGTCGGCCAGGTCCTGGGGCACGTTGGGGGAGAGGGTCTGGTCGACGTCGGTCCGGGCGGCGGTGAGCGCGGCGAGGGCCGGAGCGGTGAGGTTGGCGGCCAGTGCGCCGCGCAGCAGGTTGCGGCGCTTCATCGGATCATCTTCTCCATGGTCGGGCTCCGTCGTTTCGGCATCCTGTCTGTACCCGTCTACCTCAGCAGCGCTATCTGCGTGTGCCGCCGACCCGCGTAGCGCGCAAGTGCCTGATCCATGTCCTCGGGCGAAGTCTTGATTCGGTATTTCTCCAGGGTCAGGATGCGTAGTCCTCCGTGACGCCGGCGGAAGGGCAACCACGCCGATCGGGGTATGACAACGCCTGGACGCGGCCACAGGACAAGGGCGTTTTCCTCTGGATTGGAGAGGGTCACGACGCCGACACGATCCATGTCGCCCCATGGAATGTGCAGTCGGGCCCTGCCGAAGGCACTGAGTGTTATCCCTGTTGGGCCGACATGGAAAGACACATGGTGTCTGCCAGTGAGGAAGTAGGCGAGAAGTCCCAAGAAGAAGAGCGGACTCAGCAGCAGTCCGTCGACGACTTGGCCCCAGTCGGCCTTCGAGGGCAGGTGCGTGCTGATCATCGGAGGGGCGACGAAAAGTACCATGCCTATAAAAGCGGAGACTTTCGCTGGCTGGCGACCGCGGAGTGTTACCCCAACCCCGGGAGCTTTCGGTGCTTTGGCTGATATCCGCAGCCATGCTTCGGCAGGCATGGCGAGCTGTTCCTTATCCGCGAACCGCGACAGCGCGGCCTGCAAACTCTGTTGGTGATGCGTCACTTCTGGAAGCAGGCACAGCGTCAGGCATCCAGGCGCCAGCTTCGGGAGCAGCATGTTTGTACGGTCGACTCTCCCCTCCGCACTGGCAGAAGGACGGATCGCCAGCAGCCCAAGGTGCCGGGCGCCGCGCGGCCAGTTCACGATGCCGATTCGCTCGATCTCCGTCCACGCGTATGAGATCTCTAACTCGCCGCGGGTCAGGGTCAAACCAGCTGCTCCGACCACCAGCCTTGCCGGCCGTATGAACCGTGACGTGGCGAACCAGGCCGCAGTAAGGGAGAGCGCAAAGATGACCAGTGGCAGAAGAGCCACCGAGGTCTCAAAGGGCCGGACGAACAAGTGAGGAACTTGCCAACACAGGACCGTCGTGCCGAGCACCCCCACGGTCGCAAGGACGCGGCGGTCAGCGGTGAAGACCCGCTCCGCCTCCGAGATCGAAGTTTGGTGTACAGCGATGTTGGGGCTGGGGGTCCAAGCCGCGCCAGCGTAGGTGGCGAGCGCAGTTTCGACGGCTTCCGGTGTCGTCGCGAGTCTGCGTAGGTCGGCGAAGCGGAGTGTGTCCTCGGTGTCGTCCTGGCGGGGTCCCGGGGTGTTCGGGAGCGCGGTATGCGGGAATACGCCGGGCAGGGAGCGGACCATTAGGTCGTACCGGGGGCCGTGCAGCCGGGTTGCGGGCTTTCGGCGTAGCCAGCATCGGCTGACCCGGTGCCACGGATAGGAGAAGTGCTCGGAGGCCCCGTACCGCACCTCGAGACCGCCCGGTCTCAATACCAGCGAATAGTCAGTCGGGTTCCTTTTTCCAAGAGCCCAGTCCACCGCGATGAAGCTCAGGAATGACAGGCCCGCAACCCAATGGTGAGGGTTCGTCAGATCGAGGTGATCGTTACTTTTATCTTGGGTATCGCCTTTTTGAAGATTCAGCGCGATAGTCACCAGCAGGGTCAGATAGATCGGCAGTCCGATGCCCCACTTGCGCACACGAGCGAAGGTACGGTTCGGCCCGAAACGTATCTCTTCGCCCCTGGTGTCGCGAGAGGCCGTGTCCGTCTGGGCCTCCCCCGTATGGCTCTCGGGCACGGTTCCGACTCGCCTGTCTGCCGCCCGGTTGCGGACCAGCCCCAACCGGGCGTACCCGTCAGAGCCCTGCTGGCGCGGTTCTGGGTAGCCGTTGAGTGCCAAAGCCTTCGACAGGGGACCGTACAACTCGCTGAGCGTCAACAGCTCCGGTCTGCCTGGTAGACCGTCGCGGAGCAGACGGATGAGCTCACCACTGAAGGCGGTGTAGCGCTCGCCGGGAGGAGCGTACGAAGGGAGGTCACGTGCCGAAGACGTCAGAATGTGGGTTCCTCGGATGCGCCACGCCTCACCTGCCGTGGCCCGGATGCCCATCAGCGAGTCCAGCACTTGGCCGCTGTTGCAGCAATCCAGAATCAGCACCTTGTTGGGGCAGGGAGACGTCTCGAAGATTTCCCTCACGGCCTGGAACGGTATGGACGTCCACCGCAGATCACTCTCGTCCGTGTCAGTGAGTGCGAGGTGCAGTTCCGTCAGGTCCTCGTTGAGGACGCCATGCCCGGAAAAGTAGACGAGCAAGGTGTCGGTGGCGGTCATCGCGGCCTCGCGGATTGTGCCGCAGACCGAGCGCGGGTCCGTGGCATCCTGTACCACCGTGCACCGCTGGGGCGAGAAACTGCCGGAGGCGTCGGCGGTCAGCAGCTCCTGCAAGACCTCCAAGTTGTTGCGCACGGCGAGAAGGTCCGGCAATTTGCCGTCGATGTACCGGGACGTCCCAATGAGCACCGCACGGGAGCCTCGCGGGTCCGGTAGTCGGAGAGTCATAGCTGTTGCTGATCACGCAGCGCGGCGTCCAGGAGGGAACGGGCGTCATCGGCGGAGTCTGCGGTGACTTTCACGCTGCGGCCGTCGGGAAGCGAGAGCTCCACCGAGGCCGCCGACCGTCGGGCCCTGAGTAGCGCAGGAAGCGAGCGAATGAGTGCAGTGACGGCGCCGCTGCTCCCGATGGCGATGGCCAGCAGCTCGATGCCCGCCCCCATTTGTCCCTCCGCTGGGGGCTTGGACACCAGACGCACGTGACCACGCAGATCGGGTTCCGCATTTAGCTGGCGGCGCAGCCGGACCAGGTCAGCGCTGCTGATGCTGGCATGATCGGTGTCGCCCTCAAGTAGTTTGAGCGTCACGTCTAGCATGTCGTCCCCCGCCTGTCGGACCTCGATCATGTGCAGGACAGTGTGTAGTACGAGGCCTGAGCTGGCCCAGACCCCTGCCGCTTGATTGGCATTCCAGCTCTGGCCGAACAATCCGGGGCGCGTAGGCTGCCGGGACGTCATGTCGCAGAGGGGCAACGGTGTTGGCCAGCGCGACTCACGAGATCACCCTGTACTTCGAGGCGACCCACGCCATGCCGAGGCTTCCGCGGTGGCATTGGCCGGCCACGTCCCACCAGCACCGACGCACGACCCACCTGTTTCGCTGAGTCGCACAGCGGGCGCCGGTGAAACTCGCAGCGCTTGACGGTCCAGCGGTCTTATCGTTTCGGACATGGATGCAGAGCAGTTGAAAGGTTCATCCCACAGGTGGATGAATGCCGCACTGGCCGCCTTTGTCGAGGGCCCCGAGAGTTACGACTTCGCCGTCCACCACGCTGGAGTCGCTACGGAGCACCTACTCAAGGCATACCTCGCAGGGATGCATCCCGCTCTGATCGTCGACGGCAAGCACTTCGACTCGTTGCTCCATGCCACAGGCCTAGGCTCCCATGCAGGCCCATTGACCAAGATCAAGACCATCGGCCTTGTCGACGCCTACCTGAGGGTGGACAAACTCCTTCCCAAGAAGATTCCGATCAGTAAAGTGGATCTCGAACCCCTCGCGGACGCTCGCAACGGAGTTGCCCACAGTGCGATACACGACTCGGCGCAAGCCGAAGCAGTGTTCACACTCTGTCTGCGCTTGGTTGACCCAGTTCTCGAAGAACTGAAAGTTGATCCGAACAGCTACTGGGGCCCCTACCTGCTCCTGCACGACAAGCTGGTCGAAGAGCAGGTGCGACAGGAACGCGTCGCGGCGGAAGCTCTCCTGATTAAGGCACGTTCATTGTTCGAACAGCGCTTCGGGCACATGTCACGCAAGGAGCACGACGTAGTTCTGGCCGCGATCACCAGTAAGCCGCTGATCACTATGAGCCGGGAAGCCCCGATGGAGTGCCCGGCCTGCGGTTCTCAGGGGTGGGTGGCTGGCGAGGTGGAGGCCGTCCACCTCCACGACGAGGACGGCGGCCTCATGATTTCACAGGAGGAGGTCTTCCTCCACCCCCATAGGTTTCACTGCGCAGCGTGCGACCTCGATGTGGGCACGAAGCTTCTCTCGCACGTGGGCATCGCCTACGGCATCTTCTTGGATGCTGGCCCTGAGGACCACATCGACAACGAACCGCCAGTGGACGAAGACATCTGAGGGCGTTCAGGCCAGCCACTCTCATTCCGCAGGTTCCGTTAGTCGTAGTTACCAATAAACTGTGTGGCGTTTAACTAAGGCAGGGCGCATTGCCAAAGAAAAAGAAGCATGTGCGGCCGTCCAACGAGATCCCTTCCCGCAGCGGGCGCATCACCGCCCAGGAACTAGCGGACATTGGTTGGACGGCAGAGATGATCGCCTACCTGCGCAAGCGGCATCAGCAGCAGCAACCGCAGCCGATGCCGTCCTTCTTGCAGCGCGCCCCACAGGCGTTCGACGCTGCATGGCTCCGCCGAACAGCCACCGAGCCATCCGTGCGGCGCATGGTCGAGGAAGCCACCGCCAGACAGCGCGAACAGCGACGGCGTCAGGCGCAGAAGGACGAACAGCGAAGGGAGGAGCATCGCAGAAGGCAGGGGGAGAAAGCAGCGCGCCAAGCTGTGCAGCAGCCCCAAGCGGTCCGCGTCTACATTCCGCCGCCGGAGGAGCCCCGCGCACGGAAGAAGGAGCCCAAGCCCGCGCTGCCACCACAGCAGGATCGCCCCCGGGAAGACCCTGAACCCGTGCCCAGGCACCTGGCTGCCCCGCATCCGGCACCGGAAGCAAGCGAGACCCGCACACGCACGGAACTGCCCGGCCGTCTACGTGATACCGAGCCAGCATCTGCCTTACCGACTGCGCTCTCCACGCCGCCCCCAGCACCCGCACCTGAGCTTTCTGCGAAGCGAATTGCGACACTGGCTACGGCCAGTGCCACCAGCCGTAACTACCGGGAGCTCGTGAACGCCCTGGACTCCATGGGCAGCGTCAACGCCCGCCGGTCATCGACCATCAACCGGCGCCAGCGCTCGGCGCGGGCACGGGCTGCGGTACTGGCCCGCAGCGGAGGCTTGTGCGAGAACCCTGAGTGCACCTCGCCGGGCTTCCAGGCCGTCACCGATGTCGGGGAGCCCATCCTGGAGGTTGATCACGTGCACGATCTCGAGCTGGACGGCGCAGACCACCCGGTGAACATGGTGGCCCTGTGCCCCAACTGCCACGCCCTCAAGACCCGGGGCATGGATCGTGATGCGCTCCGGGAAGCGCTGGCGCGGGTGGCGCGGGAAAGGCACCTAGCGGCCTGGCAGACCTGAGCCGCCGGTACGTTCAAGGGCACGGAGCGCTATTCCGCAACTACTGATATCCGTCGTCCGGGCGTCCGGCGGAACGCGGGAGCCGCCACGTGGTCGGCAGCGTGGTCGCCCCGACCATGACCCCCACCACGCCTCCGGTCGTGCCGCGTCCAGCCCCGACCACGGCTGGTCAGCGCACCGCTGACGCCCCCAGGGCCGCGTCGCGGCTGGTTGCCTCTCGTATGGCCCCTCTTGGTGCCCCTCGTGTTGCTTCGACCGGTTGGCCGTTGGCGTTCGGACGCATGGCTGACCAGGTCGACAAGGGGCGGATACGCGCCGATGCGGTGGCCAACTACTTCGCTACGCAGGGTCTGCGGGTGCAGTGCAGACCCGTGCCGTCGTCTGCGGCGGCCGTGCGTCAGGTCTGCCGATGCCCGGACTCCGTCCAGCGGACTCGCCGACCGGGTTCATGGACGGGGCGCCACACGGGTGCGGAGGGGCCGTGCTGGAGCAGGTCGGCCAGCGGCGCCACGAGCACCTGGACCTCGTACGGGAAGCGGGCCAGCAGCCCGGCCCCGGCGCGCAGGGCGCTAATCCGGTTCTCGACACCGGCCGGTCCGGTGCCGTCCAGGACGAACAGGACGCGGGGGAAGAGCGGGTAGCGCCGCCGCCACTCCTCAACCGCCGGTTCCTGCAGGGTCGGCCGGCGCCCCGGGACCATGGGCACGTAGCGGTAGAGGCGCTCGTATGCGGTCAGCTTGGCGGCGAGGCGTTCGGGGCCCATGGTGGCCCGGTCGACTTCCACGAACGCCCGCAGCATCGCCCCGCCTGCGCCGTCGACGGGGCCGCGCCGGTAGTACAGGAGCGCGTCGGGGATGACCGCCTCGCCGCTCCCGATCGGATGGTGGACCTCGGGGAGCCAGTCCAACGGCTCGCACACGTCGCCGCGGCGACGGGCGTCCTCGAGGAAGGCGAGCGCGGTCTCGGTCACGGTCAGCGTGTGGCCGGCCTTCAGCCGTACGGTGGTGGGATCGGACACGGTTCTGGAGGGCCGGTGCCCGCGCATCTCGGGCCACTCCGAGGCGAGTTGCACGCCGTACGCGGTCGGGAACCAGACCCGGGTCCGTCCGGCCTGCGGCGTCCCTACGGTGGCGTCAGAGTCTGGCTCTGAAGCGGCTGAACATGTCCGGGATGAACTGGAGTAGAAGATCCTTGGCGTCCTCGGGGCGTTTCAGTTCGTCGTGGCCGAAGCGGAAGACCTCGTATCCCCTGAGCTTGAGATCTCGGTCGGCGGCGACCAGGTCCGCGTATTTGGCCGTGTCGGGGGTACGCCCTTCATCGCGCGTGTAGTGCTGCACTCCGTCGATCTCCAGGACGACACGCTGCCCGAAGGGCAGCAGCAGAAGGAAGTCCATGCGGGACCGGAGCAACGCTTCGGGGCCGCGTTCCTTGACGGTCTTGGGATCCCAGTGCAGCCATACCTCGGGCAGAAGAGCAAGGTCATCCGCGCAGAACGGGCGAGCCGTACGGTAGGCCGTGAAGAGGTTCCTCTGACCAGGTGAGTTGCCCGGCAGGCTTTTGAGGAGACGCTGGTAAAGATCTTCACCGGCGTCGCTCTCGCTGTTGAACCCGTGGGTGTCCTGCCACCAGCGGTGCAGGTCACGCCACCGCAGACCCTCGACAGGGATCTCCCGGTCATAGACAAGGGTGGCACCTGGTCGCCCACCGACGATCTCGATGTCGTTGTCCACCGAGGAATGGAAACGAATGTCCGGTTTCCCTCCCAGGGAAGCGAAAATGATGTTCTTCGGCTTCCGGTTGCTGTGCAGCCGCGTCGGCACCAGGGTGAACAGCGGATAGCCGCCATCGTTGCCGGTCGGCCGTAACTCGATCCCATGGGCGCGGATGTGATCGTTGATCGTGCTGGCTGTCTTCTCCTGCAGGTGCTCGTCCAGGAGAACGTCCGCTGAGACCAGGCCTTCCAGGAAGCGGGCGAACCTGGCGTCCCCTGCCTCGAACGCACCGAGGCTCTCGAAAAGCCGTTCGGCCGACCAGTCCTTCTTATCGCGATTGCGGAAGACGTGCTTTTCGATGAGGTCCTTCAGCGTCACCGGCCGCGTCCCGTTCAGCAGCAGCGCGCTGAGCTCGTCGAAGGAAAGGTCCGGTCCCTCGATCACCCAGAGGCGATCGAGCAGATGCAGGAAGCGGTCATGGTTCTGGGTGAGCTCCGAGAGAGACAGAGAGCGCGCTAGTTCCCGGCGGGCCTTCTTGGGTATGGCGGGTGGTGCGCCCTCCTCCCACAGCAGGTCCTCGAGCTGATGGCGGAGCGGCGGGCGAACAGGGAAGGGGAAGTCCTGCTGCTGCAGGAAGCGTTGGGCCAGTCGTGGCAGTTCCGTGTCGGGTACCTGCTGGAGGCTCAGTTCAACCCGGGTCGGCTTGCTGCCGGCGCTCTGGGGAATCACCGGCATACTCAGTCGCTCGAAGGCCTGACTCAGCACGGTGTGCGTCAGGTCGCTGAGAGGCGCGACGGCGGTGCCGAGCAGTGAGCGAAGCACTGAACGATCGCTGCTGCCAGCCATGGGCAGATGGTCGCAGAGAATGGGGGATTCCGGCAGTAGCCATGTCCAGGTGTTCCAGGGGCTGATCGGCTTCCGCGGCTGGTCTCATGTCAGCGAACCGGTGTCAGTGGCCCGGGTCTCGGCCGCATATTCCCTGACGATCGTTTGGACGAAGTGCTCGATCACCGGTGCGACAGCTTCCCCCGGTGCACCTTCCAGCAGCGCCAACAGGTCCTGGTACAGCTGACGTGCCAGTGTCTCCCTGTCTCGATCGCTGAGGTCTGGACGGCTCACGACCGGTCGCAGCCGTTGAGCGCGGATGATCATGCGTACAAGCGGCAGCAGGCCCGTCGTCTTGCCCATGCGCTTGCCGACAAGGCTCGCCAGTGGCGGGAGAATCCGACCAAGATGGGCCTCTGCGTAGCGAGCGAAGAGGCCGTCCGGGACCGCTTCGCGGCGGGCGAGGTGTACCGCCAGGACCCCCACGCTCGCATCCGCCAGGCGGACTGGAGACCGGCGCACCCAGGGGGCGCTGGGCTTGCTGGTCAGCTTGTCGTCCAGCCCCACGTGCCGGATGAGCGATCCAGCGTTGGCATGCGTGAAGTGGTTCGATGTCGGGGCATAGACCAGGTCGTACAGCTTGGACGCCCCGTCTTCTCCGAGTGTCCGATCGATGTGCTTGGCCATGTCGCGTACGCCGACAGGCCGGCCGGTGGTACCAAGCTTGCTGACCGCGTCCTTCAGGACATCGGGCGGAATCATCCCGTCAAAAAGTGCCATGGCTGCTGCAAGGCCAGTTCGGAGGCTGTCTTCCCTCAGATGGCTCACGGGATCTTCGGCGTAGAGACAGTAGACGCCGAGAATGCACGTCTCCAGAGCGGAGCGTGACATGAGTACGGCGGCTTCACGGTGGCGCCCGCGGGTGAGCCGCCGAGTCTCCCGTTGAAGCCAGAGAGTCCGGAGCATCGCGAGTTGTGCGACATGGAGGCCCGTCGTCTTGTCGTCTTCCGGCCACGATCGACACGTGATCAGAGCCTTCGCGGCTCGCCGCACCCGACGCCGCCGAGGTAGGTCCGGGTAGGGAAGTACGCCGCGCATGGTGAACCATGCGAGCTGTCTCAAGGTTGACGCCATGGGAAAAGCCTGGCAGTTCGTAGTGCGTCGGACACCTGGATTTACAGGGCGCCGGGCCAGCGTTCCGCACGGCTCGCGCCGCGCGGAACGCCAACCAGGTCGCCGGTGGTGCGGCAGCGTGGTCGAAGAGTGGTGCAGCAATGGCTCGCGCGCTCGAAGGATAAAACGCTCTAGGCCGACCACGACTCCCGCCCGCACCGCCCACAGCCCGACTGCGGCGGCTCAGCGCATTGCGCCGCGATCCTGGACTCCCTGATGCCGTGTCGCAGGATGTGGGAGACCTGGGAGACGGAATTGGGACGTGCCGCCATCGCCCGGCACAACTTCCAGTTGGCATGCATTCGGGGGCTGCGGCGGACCCCGTCGACCGAGGTGGAAGAACCGTACGGATGAGCCGAATGAGTGGGTGCGGTCCAACCGGGCCCGCCCGTCCAGCCGTTCATCGGCGGCGGACTCGATATGTGCAGCCTGACGGTCGGCTCAACGCCATCCCTCCCCGTGCTGTGGCTACGGTCACATCACTCAGTGTTGTGCGAGGGCTGGTCGCGGAGGACGGTGGTGACCGGCGCGGGGCCGACAAGAAAGAGCACCATGAGATCGAGCACTGATCGGGTCGCGGAACTCTTCGGCACGGACGAAGTCCGAAGCCTCCTCGCCACCAGCCTCCCTGACTTCAAGTCCTATGCCTTCTCCGAGCTGGCCCGCGCAGCACGCGACCGGCTCGCCGACACCCCGGCCCACAGCTTCGGCATTCTCGCGCGGGAACTGTGTCGCGCCGGCCTGGCCATCCACCACGCCCGCGACACCGGCCAGCATGCAGGAGAAGACGCAGCTCAGCTCGTCACATTCACCCGGACTGGCTGTGACTGGTGGGCAAGCATGGTGGACCACGATGGACCTGCCCTTGTCCGAGCCCACCTCGTCGATCCCTGCGAACAGCTGCTCTGCGCAAGCATCACTGATGAACGCGACGACGGCTACGCGGCGCTGCGCGGACTTGCCACCCGGCTCGGATCTCACAGCGGCTTCACGTCTCGCTGGACGCTGCACATCGACGACGGTGCGTAACACGCACGTCCATGCAGGAAGAGCACGGATCCGCTCGCTTCCCGTACGGTGCGCCGCCTTGCCCGGCGACGCGCGTACGGCTCACGGCAGCAGCTGGCCCCGACCAGATCGCCGACCAGGAAGGCTCGACCGCGGTCACGAAGCGACAACGCAGGTCCTGGTTGCCGCGCAGGCGGCGGTAACTCCACATAGGAGAAGGCGAGTTCACCGCCCGCGCCAACAACATCCTCGTGCGGTCTATCTGACGAGGCGTCCTGTCCGTACGACAGCAGAGGCTCCGGGCTTCCTCGCCTGGGGCCGCTGCATGTCGTCGCCCGGTCAACTCTCAGTAGGCCCTCGGGATGTGGTGTGCTCGGGAGACGGCGTTCACCGTCAGCCGCACAGGAAATCCGCTTCGTAGCGGCGAGGATTGCGGCGTACGGTCGTTTTGTGAAGCAGAAGAAGCCGGTTGCCCCGGCCCCGGATGAGCTCCGGGCAGAGGCGGCCGTCAACGAGATCCTGGGAACGCGGCGGGACGGCCACGACGATCAGACCGAGAACGGCATGGTCGACTTCCTGCTCGAACCCGCCGTCGACGGAGAGGGACCGAAGGTCGCTCTGGAGGTGTCCTCCACGATCGACCCGGACCGCCAGCACCTGTGGGCCGGTTTGAATCGCCAGTACGACCAGCCGGTTCCCGGACTGGACGGCGACTGGATCGTTGAGTTCACCTCCCAGGCCCACCTCAAGAAGATCTCTGCGCCTCTGGCGGCTCTCCTGCTGCGCCAGGAGCAGGCGAACCTGGACACGATCGGCCTGGACGGCTGGGACGACAGCACCCCGGACGATCGGTTGCCCACCTCACAGCACGCGGCCGACCTTCAAGAGCTCGCACAGCTTCAAGTCGTGCGGGCGGTCCGGATCCGCAGTGACAAGGCTTCGGGCCGGATTTTTCCTACCCAGTTGAACTTCTCCGTGGCCAGCAGCACCGTCGACACCATCTCGCCCTACGTCGACGCGTTCCTCGCTTCGAAGGGTAAGAACAAGGTGCAGAAGTTGGCCCGGCACCCCGACCGGGAGGGGCATCTCTTCCTGTGGGCCGATCCCGCCCATATGGACATCACCATGTCGCTGTCCCGAGGGTTCGTGCCCACGGACAGCCCGAACGTTCCGGCAGAGGTGCACACCATCTGGCTCGCCTCGTTCCACGCCAACCAGGCAGTGTTCCGATGGAACCGCTCGGGATGGTCGATTCTCGAAGTGACCGCGTGGAGCGGACAGATGTAGGTCATACCGTTCGTCGACTGCCCACCGCTGCCAGTGGTAGCCCACTACAAGCAACATCGGTCTCCGCGCCTTTCGAGGCGCGGAGACCGATGAGGGGCGGGCGGAGACCGTCTCAGTAGGAGTTCTCCCGCTCGGAGGGCGGTCCGTACTGTTCGAGGAGTCGGGAGGCCGACATCCCCTCTACGCCCCGAGTCCACACCCCACAGTAGGAAGAGAGAAGTGGGTGGGTTGGACAGGTCCCGGGAGGCGGGCGAGGGGACCGGGCGCCGCTGGTGTTGCTCGCGCGCGACGGTGGGGCCGCGTGCGACGGCGGGCAGGCAAGCTGCCCGGGCTGGGACGTGTCGGTCAGCGGATGTGCCCGCCATCCTCCTGCTGTTTGGTCGCTTGCTCGGCAAGAGAGCGGCTACTGCCCAGTCTCCAACCGCTTGCCCTTCTCCAGCAGCTTTGCCGCGCTCACGCGGTCTCCGTCGACAAACGGGTTGACGGAGACATCTAGGCCGAAGAGCGCGTAGATGCAGCGCAGAGCTTCGTAGGCGTCGCGTTCCGGGTCGCCCAGAGCCCTCCAACTGTGGTTCCAGTCATCGCTCGTGGCCATCTCGATATGGCCCACGAACGGGAAGACCGGGTCTTCACCGGACGCGAGCACGCGCCCAGGCGGTCGGGCGAAGTCCGAGGCGACGATCCGGTGCGTCCACACGCCTTCGACCAGCGGCAGAACGTGTCGGTTGATCAGCCGGAAATACTCCAAGGTGACCTCGGTGAGCACGAACACGTTGATCCTGCGCACACCGCTGCCGTCGTTGTAGCGCTCCATCGCCCAACCGAGCATCTCCCCGGTCGCCGACACGGCCCCGGTGACTCCGCCGTCCGACTCGACCTGCAGTCCACGGCGGGGAGCGTCGGTCAGTAGGAGACCACCTTCGCGGGGTGCCGGATGCGTGTATTCCGAGGACCAGTTGAAGGCGTGGGGGCTCCGAAGCGTGTCCTGGTTGCTCAGGATGTCTCGCAGGCCGCCGCCTGCGTACATGCCGGGGACAAGTCCGCGCGGGCGATCGGGGACACTCTGGAAGAAGAGCACCGGCGACTCCTCCAGCCCGAGGGCGGCGCGCAGGATCTCCCGAGCCTTCACGCGGTCGGCAGCCGGTTCGGGCGCCGGCACGGTGGTATCGGCCGCGCGCCGCGCACGCAGGCCGTCGTTCAGGAGCCGGTAGACCTCGTCTTGGGGGAGGAAGGCTGTGGTGTCGCCGTTGCGGATCGGGATGGTCCAGCTGTTCTTGATGAATTGCCCGTTGTCGGTGATGCCTCGGGTGACCATCGCCCACCGGTCTGATTCGGGCAGCGGCGGTACCTCGATCACGAAGTAGTGTCCGGATGTCTCCGGGGCGTTCTCGGGGTGGTCGTACCAGAAGAATTTGACCTTGATCAGCGGGCGCACGTACTCCGTGAGGATGTCCTTGTAGGAGTCGGTGTTCACCAGCTTCTTGTCGAAGGGCGTCGCCTTCTCCGCCACCTCGTAGAGCTCGTTCGGACGTTTCTTCGCCTTGAACCCGCACACGAGCAGGCCACCGCCTGCGTTCGCGAAGGCGGCGACGTCCTTCGCCAACTCGAACTTGCCCTTATCCGTGCTCAGGTCGTACGGCCCGTTGGGCGAGACGCTCTTGAAATCGACCCATTCGCTCTCCGGCGTGCCGTTGATCTCGCCCGGCTGTTGCGCGGCGAGATAGGAGACGAGTTGGACCATGCTGTCGGCGGCCATGCCGATGGACCCTACGCGCTTGTGGACGCAGGTGGAGGCGGATATTCACGGTAGACCGTCCCTCGACGGTCTACCGTTCCCCAGATGAACGACAGGCACGGGCCGCAGATCACTGGGGACGCTGTTCCTGGCGCGTCGCCACTCACCTCTGACGACGTCTCCGAACTTGTCCCGCTTCTCCTTGCCGAGGTGAAGCGGGCTTTCGCCAGCTCCCGTTGGGCGCTGATCAACTCCAGCACCGAACGGGTCAAGTGGCTGGTGTATGCCGGGGCAGCGCTGAGCCACTGCTGCCGGTTGCTGGCTGAGATGGAGAGGGCGGGCCGGGCTGATCAGGAGATGGCGGTGCGACTTCTGGGGCGGGCACATCTGGAGGCCTGGGTGGTGTGCCTGTACATCCAATTCGGCGAGTACCCGGCCCTGGAACGGCTCGGCCAGGCCGAGCTGCGCCATCTGAACGGACTCCAGCAGGAGGCCGACGCCATCGATGCCATGCTGGCGGCCGATCGCAAGGAGGCCCGGAGACGGCGGAAGAAGGTGGAGAAGGCGAACACCGGCATAGCTCGGTGGAACGCGGCCAACCCCGCCGAAGTGGCCAAGCCGTTGCGCGAGTTGCCGCATGTGCCGCAACTGAAGCCGATCGGCATCGACCTCAGCGAGGCGATCGCGGAGTTCGGATCTTTGATGGCCCAGGAGCTGACGGTTTCCGAGATGGTGGACACTCTCACCAAGTGGGGGCCGACACACGGCTTCGCCACGGAGAGCTTTCGCACCCTCTACTTCTACTACCGCCTGCTGTCCGGACTCGGCACTCACGCCACCATGACCGTTCTCGACCAGTACGTGCCCACCCGACCGAGCGACTCGTTCGTCAGGGTGAGGGCGGCCCCAAGCCTTGGGACGGCGGCCGACCAACTGCGGTGCACCGCGTTGTATGCGACCGCCTATGCGACGGGATACGTACTCAGTGCGCAGGGGTGCGATACACCCATCGCCGACCGGATCGAGGCCACGCTCTACCCCGACCCTGCTGGCCGTTCCGCGTGGTCCCCCGGGACTAAGTCCGTCTAGAAAACGGCCGCCACGGCCGTCGGCACAACGGTCGTGGCGCACCTCGTGCCGGATTCGGACGTGACCATCATGAACCCACGCCCGGTACAACCGGCTTCGCCCAGGGTACTCCCAGCTCCGCGAGGGTGGCGTGTTGTTCTGCGATGAGTTTGTCTCGCCTGGCACGCGTGTTGGAGATCCATACGCCCAGTTTCACGGTCACGGGCTCGGTCTCGCTGTCGGCCGTGATCTGTTCGCTGTGTCCGCGGGGTACGGGCCGGTGAGCGCCTTCTCGTTCCACCCACTGTGCGAGGGCCGCCAGGCCTCGCTGGAACGCCTGTTCCGCCTTGCGCGGACCCTTCGCCGTACGTTTCGCCGCTGGGGCGGGAAAGGGTGTCTGAAGTGGTTGTATGCCCAGCTGGGACAGCCGCTCCTGCTGCTCGGTGGACAGCTGCGCCCAGGTGCCCGGATTCTTCTGCTGTTTGAGCCACTTGCCGATGTCATCGCCGTCCATCAGCACGCCGGGTGCGATGTCGGGGAGGGGGCCGTCGGCGTCGACCAGGTCGGCGAGCACCCGGCAGTGCCGCTGCCAGTCGAGCGGCCACGGGCAGTCCCAGTCCGGGTCGATCGCGTTCAACTGCGCCGCGCGTTCCGCCGCCCGCTCCGGGTCCTTGCCCAGGCCGTTCTTCTGGCCCTTGCGACGGAGGTTGGCCATGTGCTGCCCGACCGGCACCATCGCGTCGCCCCAGACCGCGTCCTGCCGGGGTGCGAGGTGTCCGGTGGACCGCCGGTAGGAGCGGAGCGCGGCGAGCTTGTTCTCCCACGCCTCCTCACCGGGCTCCCACACCATCCCGGCCTCGGGGGGTCCAGGAGCTCCTTGCGCCGTTCCTCCAGCTCCCCGGCGCGCAGCGCCTTCCGTTGCTGGTGTGTCACGACCAGCAGTATGCGAGGCCTGTGTGAGCTACTTGAGAGCCCTTGGTCTGCGGCATCTCGACTAGAGCCGGAAAACTTTCTGGAACCTCTGACCTGCTACTTCTCTGATTGAAGGCTCTCTGATCTGGTACGCAGCAACTCAGTCCGGACACACATCAACTGCTCTCGGACGCGGTATGAAGCAGCGGCCGGGGAGGGTTTTCGGGGGGCCTTTGCTATGCCGGTGGGGGGCGAGAGCCTATGCGCCGCCCTGCGACCGGTAGGTGTGAGAGCTTTCGGCTCGGCCCTGTTTGCGGCGATGATCTGCTGAGCGTGCCGATGGCCGCGTGTGTGGTGCCCCGACGCCTGGGAGATTGTTTCCGTGCCTGACCTACCCGCCCCGAGCTCGACGGGCGTCCGTATTGCAGGGGACCGCTACCAGTGGCTGGTCGCCTGGCAGGGGTGTGTCGCCGCAGTACGCGATGCGGCGCTGCGCGCGCCCAACCCGGTGGTGGCGGTCGGCGTCGAGGTCGACGATGCGGGCAACTTGGACGACGTCGTCTTGTACCGGCAGGCACCACCGCACACCTACATGCAGGTCAAGTACGCGGCGGACGGCTCCACCCCGGTCAACGAGGACTATCTGCTCAAGCCGAGTGATCGCGGTGGCCCGTCGATCCTGCGGAAGATGGCGCAGGCCTGGCAGCAGCTCACCAAGGACGGTGCACCGGTCGATCTCGCGTTGCTGAGCAACCGGTCCCCGGACGCGGAGGATCCGCTGGTCTCGCTGAGGGACTCCCGCACCCAGCTGCTGGTGCCGAAGGCGGCCCAGCAGGGCCCGAAGTCGAAGAAGGGGCAGGCACGGACGCGGTGGGCCGACGGCGCCGGGCTGAGCGAGGAGATGCTGCTGGACCTGCTTCGAGTGTTGCGCTTCGATCTGGCACGGGACGTGATGCATCTTCATGAGCACCTGCAGATGCTGATGTTCGCAGCCGGCCTGCGGTTCGATGAGGAGGCCATGCATGCCGGCGCCGACTGGGTCGCCCGCCAAGTCGCCGACGGGCAGCGCCGGTTGTCCCTGGCGGACATCCGGGAGGCGATCCAGGCTCTGCGGCTTGCGGCGGGTTCGTCACGTGCGGTGGTGTCCATCGCCACCCTGAAGCCGGACCCGATGGCCGAGGACGCCGACTACGCGGTGGACTGGGCGGAGCGCTTTGAAGGCGCCTCGGCCTATCTGAAGAGGCGCCCGCTGGCCCCGGCAACCTGGGCTCAGCTGCAGGAGGACATCGAAGCCGCACCGTATCGGATGCCGCCCGGCACCACCGCGGTTGCCGTCACCGGCAGCCTGCGTCTGGCACCCGCGTTTGTGGTCGGTGCGGCCTTCCGCATGGTGACCGGCGCCGACCTGGCCGTGGTCCAGCGCGGCCAGTTGTGGTCATCGGCCGAGCCCTACGAGACCCCGCTGCCGCCGGCCGTCGACGAGCACACCCTCGATCTCGGGCCCGACCTCGCTGTCGCCATCGCGGTCGCCACCGACCCGGCGCAGGATGTGCTGGATTTCCTGACTGAGCAGCAGATCCCTGTCTCCCGGCTGCTGGTGCTGCGCCCGCCCGGTGGGGCCAAGGACAACTCCATCCCGGATGCCGCAACGGCCAATGCCCTCGCCGTCGGCATCCGGGAACACCTCCGCCGTGCCTGCCGCGCTCACCCCGCGATCCACCTCTTCCAGGCCGGCCCCATGGGCCTGTCCCTGCTGCTGGGCAACCGGTGGAACCGGCTGCGCCCGACCACCGTGTACGAAGACGTCAACGCGCATCAGGTGTACGAGAAGGCGTTCGTCATCGACGCATGACGGCCCGGTAGACCACTACGATCCCGCTGCCGAAGGCGGGGCCGTGCCCTGTGCCAGCCGCAGGTCGTGGTGGATCAGAGATATCCGGTCGCGGGCCGTCAGCCAGCCCAGCGCGACAGCGATCGGCAGCGGGCCGTGGAAGAACAGCAGCCCCTCCACCGCGGTGGTGCCGCCGAGCAGCTGTGCCCACTCCTGCCGCGCAGCCTGCCAGCACTCCCAGACGTACGTGGTCACCGCGGCGTAGACACCGGGATCTTCGGGCACGTACGCGTTGCCGGTGTCGATGACGAGATAGGCGCCGCACGGGCCGTCCGTGCTGCCCGGGCCCGCGGGCGGGAGGCGGTAGCCGGTGTGGTGCCCCGGCCCGTAGGAATCCTGCCCGGTCATCGCCACATGGCGTGCGTCATCAACCATGGAGCCGGCCGACGCCAGACGCACGATCAGCGCGATCCGGTGACGCTGCTGTCCGGCTGCTGTGCAGGGATCTCCACCAGTTGCGGACGGCCGCGTGTGGGGGCCGCCAGAAGCCCGGTCACCTGCGACCGCTGCTGGTCAGTGAGCGCAGTACGCAGCGAGCTGCCGAGGTCGACTCCCGGGACCACGGAGCGCCCGGCCTGCTGAGACAGATGCATCACGGCCAGCGACAGCTGTGCATCGTCGGCCAGGCGCCGGCCCAGAAGGAAGCCGTCCTGCAGATGAGCGAGCACGTACAGCGCGACCTCGGGCTCCGCTCTGTCGGCCGTTCGCAGCTCCTCAATCTGCGCGTCGATGAGTCTGGCCACGAAGTCGGCGACATCCGAACGGCCTTGCACAGAGCGCTCGCCGGGCCACAGGACCGCGCGATCGATGACCAGTGTCGTGCTGTGCGCGGTGCGGGAAGCGGTCTTGAGCGCCACTACCCGCGAGGCCTGGGTGCGGTCCGCCGGGTACAGGCTGACCACCACGCCGAGCCCACGGGGACGCTGCAGCACCCATCCCGCCAGTACCAGGACGAGGGCGCCGGCGAAGACCGCGACAAACACCCACTGCCGCCTGGTCCACTGCTCCAGGATGCTCGGTACGACACCGAGCGCGACGGCCGTGGAGGCCGCCATCAGCACCGTGCCGCCGCCTTCCCGGGAGAGCAGCAGCCGCCTCAGCTGCCCATACCACCTCACATGTGCCTCCGCCCTCCGGTCGAAGTTTCCTCTGCAGTGTCCCGCTGTACGCCTGCAGACGCCGAGGATGCCAGGAGCGATCTTTCCTCTGGCCGTCCACCACGTCCTTCTGCCGTCGGCCGAAGCCCGCTTTGAGCCCTATAGACACTGGCCCGGACCAGGCGGCTCCCCAGCGTGAGGCAGCAGCCCCTGAAGGCGCCTCCCACCTGTACAAAGCGCGCCGATCCGATGCGCAGGAACATCGCCGCAAATGATCAGCTAGTCCTGGTGCAGGAGGGTTTGTCAGTGGCGGGTCTTACTGTGGTAAACGAGCAGCCACCGATGCCTGTTTGCGGCCGCCGCACCCCACCCGGGAGCCAGCGGCCACGGCGTGCACCCGGGCTGAACGACGCGCCCGAGGAGGCACACCGCATGGGGATCGACGAGGCATTCGACGCACTGCAGAAGGCCGTCAACGAGGACATCGACAAGACCGGACTGGCTCGCGAGCGCCGGGACCTCTTCAAGACCGCCCTGCTGAGCGAGCCCGATGTCCTGGACACCTTCGGCTCGGGCTCCCTGAGCCGCAGCACGCAGCTCAAGCCCATCCACGACGTCGACATCATCGCTGTCTACGACCAGGCTGAACAGCCCGAGTGGGGGAGCGAGGGCTCAAGCGCAGAGGATGCTCTCAAGCACGTCCGCACCCGAGTAAACCGACTGCTGAGCCAGAGCGACGGCACTCACGCCAACGAGGTCCGGCATACCCTCCTGCGTAACCATGCGGTCAAGTGCTTCCTTGACGATCCCGAGGATCCCGATGCCTTCACGGTCGACGTGATGCCCGCACTGCGCCAGCCCGACGACACGCTGCTCATTCCCGAGAAGCTCAGCACTCGTTGGGTGCCCGCCAATCCGGAGTACCTCATCGAGCAGGTCGCCGATCACCAGCGTGACTGGTCGCACTTCCGCCCTCTGGTGAGGGTCCTCAAACAATGGCGGCTCGACGCCCCGGTCGAGGGAGGCATCAAGTCCCTCGTCATGGAAGTCCTCGCCCTCAACTGCATGCCCAGGACCGGCAACCGGCCCCAGGCGCTCAGGACCTTCTTCACCGCGGCTGCGGTCCGCGTCAACGAGGGTGTCTGGGACCCGGCCGGCCTGTGCGGGGAGATCCAGCCGGACCTGGACCGTACGGGCCTGTCCGCCGCGTTCACCAACGCGGCGGACATCGCCGAGCGGGCCTGCGCGGCCGCGACCGAGGGCGACACCGACGACGCGCTGCGACTGTGGCAGGAGATCTTCGGAGACGACTTCCCGGCATCCGCTGCACCGGCCAAGCCTGCCTCGCTGATCACCGGGACCCCCGCGCTCATCACCCGGCGGCCCATCAAGGACGCACCCCAGGGATGACCACCGCACACACGCCCAACGACCGCATGCCCACCACCTGGTGGGCATGCGAACCGCGCAGGCTGCGCCGCGACCACGAGGAGATCACCGCTCAGTTCTCCGGCCTCGTCTGGAACGACGACGGGGCCGGAAGCTGGGAGGGCAGGTTGCCCCGCTGGCCCTTCGACCGGCCTGAGCCCGAGCATCTCACCGCCTGGATCGGCGACGAAGGACTCCTGCTGCGTCTGGAATACAGCCAGGCCTACCCCATGGTGGCGCCCCGGCTCGTCCCCGTGGACCCGCTGCCCGAACCGTACGAGTGGACCCAGACCCGCTGGCACGTCAACGGCGACGCCGCCCTGTGCCTCCTGCGCGAGGACACCCTGTGGACGGGCCGCGACTCGGTCGTTGACCTGCTTCTCAAGGCAGCGGGCTGGCGAGTCGAGTACGCCCTCATGAAGCGCAGCGTGATCGAGCGGATGACCGACAACGGCATCGTCGACGACGACCGCTTCGACCACTTCCTCACGAGGCCTCCGAGCCCGCACGACAACACCGAGCACAGCGATCACGACACGGGCGGACAGGACGATCCAGCGTGCTGATCCTCATCCCGCAGGCTGCCGCGACCATCATGCGTTGCTCCGGGCCGTGGGGTCGGCTGTCCCTGCGCATCAACCATCCCGAACGCTTCGCTGTCGTGCGCGGTCTCTCCGAACGCGGCGAAGGCATTCTTCCGGTGGAACCGCCGCCCGAGCAGCGCCTGCTCGGCAGCTATCCGGCCGTTTCCACTGGCTGGTGGTGCCGCGTCCATGCGGACCTCCACCTGGTCTGGCTTGCCTTGCGTGCCAGACGCGGCATGCTCATGAAGCTCGACGCCTTCAGGGCAGCCGTGCCCAACGGCTACAAGGCGCCCGGAGATCCTGGTTACTGGGCCATCACCCATGCCCCGGGCCTGAAGGACGCCTATCCCGAACACGATCTGCCGGATCTCGTCGCCTGGCACGTCACCCGTGAAGGCGCCCAGCCGATCTCCGTGTCGGTCGAGCCCGACGTCCTCGGGATCCGCCAGCTTGAGGACCATTGGCCCGTCCAAGAGCTACAGAGCACGCGGATCATGCTGATCGGAGCGGGAAGCATCGGCTCGGCCACCGCGCACGCACTCGCCGGCTACGGTGTCGGCCATCTCACCCTCATCGACCCAGATCGGCTCGACTGGCACAACCTCGTCCGGCACACCAGTGCCCGCCGGCACATCGGCCGATTCAAGGTCACCACCCTGGCCGAGGAACTCGCCTCGCTGCGGCCCGACACCGCCGTCACCTCGCTGCCCCTGAACGTCATCGAGCACGCCGACCGCATCCGGGCCCTCCTCGCGGACACCCACCTCGTCGTATGCACGGCAGACGGGGTGGCCCCGCGCCGTGTCACCGGTCACCTGGCCCGTCGTGCTGGCCTCACCGCAGTGCTCGCATGCGTTCTGCAGGACGGTGCCCTCGGCGAGATCCTGCGACTGCGCCCCTGGCCCCGGCACGGCTGCCTCACCTGCTGGCGCCAGAGCCTCGCCGAGGCAGGCGGCCTCGACCCCGAGCCCGCCCTGGACGCCGGGTACGGCACCGGCACCCGCCACCGGCCGATGAGCGCCGTCGGCTCCGACCTTCACCTGGTCGCGCAGCTCGCCGCCAAAACCGCCGTCGCCACCGTCCTCGAACGTGCCGGACACCCCGACCAGCGACTGCCGGGAGAACACGCCCTGCTTGGCCTGCGCCGCCAGCCAGACTGGGCCCCGCCCTTCGACCTCGGCCACAGCGCCGAACTGCGCTGGCTCCCCGCCACACCACCGAGATCCGGCTGCCCCACCTGCGAAGCACCATGACCCAGCAGCCCGTCACCACCGTGCACCTCACCGCTCCGGCCGCCCGGGTCATCACCACCGAACTGCGCACGGCTGACCACACCACAGAGACCGGAGGCATCCTGCTGGGACACCACACTCACGACACCGTCACTGTCCACCACGCTGGAACCCCCGGCCCCGCCGCCGTGCGCACCCCCACCTACTTCCTCCGCGACCTGGCACACGCCCAGGCACTGGCCGACGAGGCGTTCGCGAGCGACGGCAGCATCTGGGTCGGCGAGTGGCACACCCACCCCACCAGCCGCCCCACCCCCAGCGCTCGCGACGCCGCCACGTACAGGCAACTTCTCGACGACCCGGAACTGGGCTTCCGCAGCGTCATCGCGGTGATTTTCACGCCCCACGAGGGCCGTTGGGAGGGCGCGGCCTGGGCATGCCGCCTCGGCAGCATTGCGCCGGTAGAACTGCGGCTCTCCCGCCCTGCCGGATGAATCTAGGACGACGAGGAGGACTGACTCACGCCGCGTCAGCGTGGCGGGCCAGCCTGACCGAGGAGATGAGCAGACCTCACGGCCTCCACGCCCCGCTCGCGGTGATGTCGACGCCTTCTCCGAGCACGCGAACGCTCGCGAGGAACGCGCGGTGGACCCGGCGGCCGGCCGCGTCGATGCCGTTGGCGACTGCCGCAGCACCTCGCGCCGTTCGGACACGAGGTGGTCGCCGCACAGCCACGCCGACCACCCCCGGTCCGGCGGACGTGGCGGCCAGCCTCCAGTTCGTAGAACTCCGCGTCGATCGACGACGCGGGGAGCCGGTCCGCGGCCGCCAGGTCGTCGTCGCAGGCGTCGTTGAGGTACAGCTCTGCGGCCGTCTCCGGCATCTTCTCCGCGAAAGCTGCCGCCTCCTCGGCTGACGCGACCTCCTGGCCTTCGGCCTTCGCCTGCACCAGCTCCCGCACCTTCTCCGCGATGGCGAGGGTGCTCGTGGCCCGCCCCACTCAATCGAGTCAAAATTCGCCGCAACGCCCGTCCGCCCCGGCTCACTGCCTAGCGTCAGGCCGGGATCAACCAGGTCGGCAGGGCTCTGGGGAGAGCGCTGCTTGAGCCGTTACTCGAACGAATGGACCCGACTGCGATGGCGACAACATTAGGCATGACAGCTGCACCGGAACTGGCAGTGCTGCGGGCTCTGGAGCGAGCGGGAAACCGGATGTCCCCACGCTCCGAGCGGGCCAGACTCAAAGGTGTCCCGCCGTGGGAGATCTACATCCACCTGCCAGCCGACCCTAGCCGCCTCGACGACCTGCTCACCGGTGCCTGGGATCTACCCGCAGTAGCGGGATTTTCGGAAGATCTCATCTCTGCTCTGGACTCCTACACCCGAACTCTGCTGGTCTCCGGCCACGCATTCGACCGAGACGATTTGCAGCGAGTCCTGGCACGCCTCTGATAGCGCTAGTCGGGCAGGTCGACGATGAGACGTTGGACCGGTTCGAGACTCTTCTTCACGAGCCCAGCGCATCCTCCTGAGCAACCCGTGTGGAGCCGGCGCAGAGCAGTGGTCTTCCGGGAAGAGCCTCCCGGAAGACCGCCTGTGCTAGTGATCGTCTTCGCATGGGTAGTGTCCCCACTGCAGGGAACCATGGGTGCGGTCGATCACAATCTCCCCGTGGTTGAGGGTGTATGGGGTTGTTGCCATCTCCGGATCGGCCTTGATGATCGCGAGAGCGGACCCAGCGACGTTCATGTCGATGACGCCCTCGGCGCCCAGAAGCATCTGGTCGAGGTACGCGGCGTAGTGCCGGGCCGCGCCCGGGCGCCGGTCCAGAGCGAAGCGGGCCGCACGGAGTTCTGGTTCGGTGAGTTCACCGGCTTCGCGGCGGCGCTGGCAACCGCGGCATAGATGGATCAGATGCCAGGGGTTGGGGGCTTCCGGCTGCAGGCCGGTCTTACGGAGGAACGCCGGGGGCTTCGTCGCGGCGGGGTCTTCCAGGGCGACGATGTCGTGGGGCTGCGGGAGCTGCCGGGTCGGGTGGGACATTGAGCACTCCGGGCTGAGCGCGAACAGGAGCCTTCGGGTGGCGTCGGACATGCGGGGCGGCGCACCCTGGTCGGCAAGTGCCTCCTCTTCGTACTTGGCCTGGTGCCAGAGCCGTTCGAACCGACGGAGGGTCTTCTCGATACCGGTCGCTTGGCTGATCCCCACACCCCAGTCGCGGACCCACAACGTCAACCGGCCGACGATGGCCATCGTCAGACGCTGTTCGGGCACCTTGGCCAGGCGGAACGCGTTGTGGACGCTAGTGGGGCTCTTGGCGACCGCCTCGGCCAGCTCCCGGACACTGAGCAGCCCGGCCCGGCGATGCAGGGTGTGCAGCTCCTGGTTGAGGTCTCGACGAGCACCGGGTGGCAGGTCCGGCCGTTCGATGACTCCCATATGGCTCTTGCCCTTCTCTCATGCGGATTCGTCGTATCAGCGGGCAGCGGGGTTACGTCATCCAGCGCGAGCGATTCGACGTCGGCGCCATTCGAGCCGGGCCCACCGGGCGCCCCAGGCAGCCAGTGCGACGAAGAGGCCGGACGCGACGTTCTCAACGATGTTCATGGGGAAACCCTCCCAACGCGTATGGCGCGAATGGACAGATCTGAACAGCAAGTTCGCTACCCTCCCCGATCGACAGCAGGAGGCCCCGGGCGACGTCCCCGGGGCCTCACCTGCGATGGGCAGGGTGCAGGTTCAGTGGTCGTTGGTATGCGGCGGCGTTTGGACGCGCCGTCCTGTTTGAACTGGACCTCGACGCCCAGACGCTGACCTCTACTTGGCCCTGGGTTCGCTGGGGGCGCCACCCTGCCAATGCTGCCGCCTCTGTGCCGCGGCTACGGATGTGGGCTGGTCACGGCTGGTCCGCAGTTCGCCTTGGGTTACGGGCTGTGGGCCCATGAGGGGACGGGGTAGGTGTGGACGTCGCCGAGTGCGAGGCGGAGTGGTCCGAGGAGGCGGTGGGCGAGGCCGGGGGAGAGGTCTTCGATTGCGAGGGCCGTGGCGGCGAAGCACACGGCTTTTTGTTCGTCGGAGAAGTCCCGTACGCGTTTGCTGTGGGAGCGGGCTGTTCGGTCCAGTGCTGTTTCGGTGTGCTTGATCAGGGCGTTCTTCAGCGTGGCCCGGTCGGCGGTCGCGGCGTGGTCCTGTGCCTCGTACCAGGCGGGGTCTTCGCGGTCGGTCGGCCATGCCTTGTTGTAGGAGCGGCGCAGGGTGAGGACTTCGTCCCAGGTCAGCTTCTCCAGTCGGGCGAGGAGTGCTGCTGCTGTTCGCCCTTGGGGTCCCAGCGCCCACCAGGCCGGTGCCCGGAACCATATTCTTTGGCCCCAGGTCCGTCCGGAGCGCTCCTCGTCGTCGTTCGGGGCGAGACTCATGATCCACAGCCCGAACGGGATCTCGGTCGTGAACGGCAGGTAGGACGCGCCTGATGCATGCGGTGCTGCGCGATGCCATGGCTGCTTGCGGCGCCGCAGCGGCACGCCGGGTGTTTCCTCGATGAGGATGCTGCGGCGGTCGCGCAGACAGGCGGCGTAGTCGATCGGGTCGTCTTCGAAGCCGCGGCCTGAAGGGCGTGTGACTTTCCAGCCCCAGTCGGCCGGCAGACGGTTCGGGTCCACTTTCGCCGCTGTCCAGTCTTCCCACCCAAGGCCAGGCACCTGATTCCCCTCCGTGACGACACTGGAGCCCCATCTTGGAGCACCCCGGACCCGCCGGTCCTGCGGGTCGTCTGTGCCCCGCAGACGGCTGTCAGCCGTGTTCGGTCTGCTCTGCGGCCCAGGCGTAGCCCAGCTCGGCGAAAACGGCTCGCTGGTCCGCGTTCAGACGCTCCCGCCTGGTCTTCTGGTTGCTCAAAAACACCCCTAGCTTCACCACCGAACCGTCCGGCAGTTCTTCAACGTGTGTTCTTCCCACGACAGTTCTGCCTTCGCGGGCGATGTACTGCGCGAGGGCCTGGACACCGCGTTGGAAGGCTGATGTTTTCCCGGATGCCTTCGAGCCGTCTGTGGTTGCTGGTGCGGGCTGTTCGGCGGGTTTCACTCCCAGGCTTGCGAGTCTGCGCTGCTGCTTCTCGGAGAGCTGGAACCAGTCGTGGGACTGTCGTTGCAGCCATCGTCCGAGGTCGTCGCCCTCGAACAGGACGCCCGGCTGGATGGCTGGCAGTACAGCGCCGGCCTCGGTGTCGGCGAGGTCGGCGAGGACGCGGTAGTTGCGCTGCCAGTCCAGCGGCCACGGGCAGTCCCAGTCCTCATCGATGGCGGTCAGCTGCGCTGCCCGTGCCGTGGCGCGTTCGGGGTTTTTGCCGAGGCCGTGGGTGCGGCGGAGGTTGGCCATGTGTTCCCCGACCGGGGCCAGTTCGCTGTCGGCGTTGCCCCAGAGGGCGTCGCGTCGGGGGGCGAGGTGGCCGTGGGCGCGGTGGTAGGAGCGCAGGACGGCGAGTTTGGTCTCCCAGGCTTCCTCGCCGGGTTCCCACACCATTCCGGCCTCGTCGAGGAGTTCCTGGCGGTGGTCGTCGAGTTCACCGGCGCGGTAGGTGCGCCGCTGCTGGTGGACCCAGCGCCCCAAGGGGAAACGTCCGGTGACGCCCACCGTCGTTTCGGTGTCGTACGGGACGGCGTACAGCCCTGTGATCCCGTTCTCTTTCCGCCAGCGCAGCAGGGCCTGATAGCCCTCCAACCACACCAGCGACTCCGGCCGGTAGACCCGCGTGCGCAGGAATGCCGCGATCGTGGCCGCGTCGCGGGGGCTGGAGAAGTTCAGCAGCACGGACTCCACCGCCCCCTGCGTGCCGTCCCGCTTCTCGGCACCGTCGCCTTCGCCGCCGGCCCCGACGATACGCCCGTCCCCGTCGCGGACGAGGTGGTGCGGCTTGGCCCGCGGCTGCCTGGTCAGGGCGTGGGAGGCGAGCTGTTCGACGAGGCGTTCCGAGTGTGAGCGCAGGCCCTGGAGGACGGCTGTGAGGGGGCGGAACGAGGCGGAGGCGATCATGTCGCCGGGGTCCTCGCCGGGTTCCAGGAAGACGGGCACGATGATGCGCGCGACCTTGGCCGTGCCGTCGGGGTTCGGCCGGAGGGCCCGGCCGATGTTCTGGACGATCTCGATCTGGGAGCTGCGGGTGTCGGCGAAGCAGATCGCCTCGACACCGCGTTCGCCGGTGATGTCGACGCCCTCGCCCAGGACCCGCACGCTGGCGAGGAAGGCCCGGTGCACGCGCCTGTTGTCGGCGTCGATGCCGTTTGCGAACTGGCGCAGGACTTCGCGGCGTTCGGCGACGAGGTGGTCGCCGCACAGCCATGCCGCCCACACCCGCTCCGGGGGGACATGGCGGTCGGCCTCCAGCTCGTAGAACTTCGCGTCGATCGACGACTCCGGCAGGGTGTCCGCGCCGGCCAGGGCCTCGCCGGAGACCTCGGCCGCATACAGCCGGGCTGCCGTCTGCGGCATCTTCTCCGCGAACGCGGCGGCTTCCTCGACCCGCTGGTGGAACGTCATGACCGTGCGGAGGTTGCGCGCGGCGGCGTGCTCCAGGAGAGCGGTCTGCAGCAGCGCCAGGCGCCGGCCGCGCAGCGCCTCCTCCGACAGCCCGAGGACGGGGGAGGGGTCGTGGATCTCCAGCACGTCGATCTCGAACCCGGCGAGGATGCCCCGCTCGATCGCCTCCGACAGCCCGAGCTCGAACAGCCACTCCCCGTACGGCCCGTCGGGGTCGCTGGCCATCGTCGCGATCTCCAGCTCCCCGCCGTCCGCGCCCTTCTGCGGCCGGGGGGAGGCGAGGATGCGCGGGGTCGCGGTCAGATAGAGCCGGAAGTCCGCCGGGATCCGGGAGTTGTCGTGGATCGCCGCCCACGGCCGCCCGAGATCACCAGTGGTTGAGTGGGCTTCGTCGACAACGGCGAGGTCGAAGCCGCCCATCGCCTGTCCGTACAGCCGCTCCCCGCCCGCCAGAGCGGCCTCCAGCGGCCCGCGCACCTTCGCCCGGCCCGTGACGTCCTCGGGAACCTCACGGTCCACGAGCGAGGCGTACGTGGCGAACACGACCACCGGCCCGCGCCCCGCCCACAGCGCGAGCTGGATCGGGTGGGTGGTCGTCCGCACGCCGAGCTGCTCCAGGACGTAGTCCTTCTCCAGCGAGCACACGGCGACCATCGGCCCGTGGTGGCCGACCCTCCGCCAGGCCTGGGCGGTCTGCACGAGCAGGTCGAGGGTGGGGACCATGACGAGGATCCGCCCGCCGCGGAAGCACTCCCGCGCCGCCCACGCGGCGGTGATCGTCTTCCCGGAGCCGGTCGCGGAGACGACGGTCCCGCGCAGCCCTTGCGCCGGTACCGATGACCTTGTGGGGAATCCCGCCCACGCGCGGATGCGCGCGTTCGCTTCCACCTGGTGTTCCTGCAGGCTGATCATCACTCAGCTCCCGTCTGGCCGACGGGCTTTGGGCGGTCCTGCGGCGTCGGGTTCTCGGCCGGTGGCTGATGGAGGAGCGGGTTCTGCTGTTTGCGGCGCCGGCGGTGTTCGCGCTGTGCCTGGGCGCGGGCGCATTCGCGGGTGCAGTACTTGATGCCGCTGGTGCGGTTCTGCCCGTATGCGGCACGGCCGCGCTGGCGTACGAAGCTGCGGCGGCAGGTCTCATTCGCGCACTCGCGGATCGTGGCGTCCTCGGCGAGGTGGTTGTAGAGCTGGAGGAACGCCACAGCGAGGACGGTGGGGTAACGGTCGCCCAGACTGCCGATGCCGATACTGAACCGCTTCAGCGCGGCGTTCAGCTCATCCACCAGGTCGCTGATCCTCATTCCCAGGACGAGCTCGCGCATATGGTCCAGGTCGCGTGGCCACACCTCGTCCCGATGCGTGTTCTCGGACTGCCACTGCGCCAGTTGTTCCTCGGAGACTTCCGGCGCGATGAGCGCGTCGAGTCCGCCCTCGCGGCGCAGGGCCAGCCAGGTGGTGATGGCCGTCTGGGCCTGCGTCACGTAGAGCGTGGCTAGTTCGCCGTGCAGGGCGAACGGCGCGCGGGGGTGTTCGCGCTCGGTGAGCTCCTTGAGCCGCTCGTCCTCGTCCTCGTCCCAGCTGCCGGTGTTGATGCTCCCGCCGAGGTGTCCGTAAGTGCGCATCAAGGCGGCCACGGCGTCGAGGTCTTCGGGGTTGACCTCCATGAACTCGCGCAGGTAGAAGTCCTCCAGCATGGGGACGGTGTGCGCGCGGGAAGGGAGCTGCGGGGTCCAGACGATCCACTCGCCGTCGGCCCGCGCCCCGCGAAGAGGCATCAACTCCGGTGTCGGCACGGGCGTCCCGGGCCAGAGCGTAGGACGAAAGCGTGGGTCAACGTATGCCGCCATGAGGAGCATCATAGCGTCCAGGAGGGTAGGACGAACTATGAGTCCTTCGTATCACGCGCAGGGATCGCGGAACGTACCCGAGGGGGAACCGGAGTTGACGCAGTGGCAGGACCGTCAGGTGATAGGCGACATGCACGAACGTCGGGTGGCAGCCGCGCTGCGAGCCCGCGGCTGGACCGTCCAGCCCTGCGGGCAGGGCACCTACCCGCCCGCTGTACAGGAGGCTCTGCGCCGGACCCGCTCCGCCCTGCGGCACTTCCCCGACCTGATCGCCGCCCGCGGCGCCGACCTGATCACCATCGACGCCAAAGACCGCATGCCCAGCACCGACACCGACCGCTACGCCGTCAGCGCCGACACCGTGACCGCCGGTCTCTTCTTCACCGCGGCCCACGCCCCGACCCCGCTGTACTACGTCTTCGGCGACCTGAAGGTCCTCACCCCGGCCGAGGTGGTCCACTACACCGCCCACGCCCTGCGCCACCGCAGCGGTGCCTTCCACCTCGTACGCACAGAGCAAGCACACCGCTTCGACGACGTCTTCGGATCGGCCCGCGCAGCAACTGCGGCATGACCGCCACCGCGCTGCTGCTCGCCAAGGACGCTTGTCTGGCCTTGCGCTCAGAGCGGCGACGTCAGCGAGCCCGAACCAGCCCCAAGGCCATCACGTGTACGCCGACACTCGCGGACCTGCTGGGCTGCGAAGGGACGTGGGAGACCGTCGCCCGCCGGAGCGGCCCTGCTCGCCCGCCACCCGGAGACCGCGACGGCGCTGGAAGTGCTACTCGCCGACGGCTGACCCGGCGCAGGTGCTCACCAGAGCACGGATCGCCGGTGCGGGCAACGCCGGGTTGGCGGCCGCATGGTGGACCAGCTCCTCGTCGTCGAGGAGGTCCGCCAGCCGGGACGACGGAAGGTTCGGGTGGCGTGCGAACGCGGCCCGGACGCCGGGGTCGGGGTCCCGGGTGAGCTGCTCCACGGCGGCCTGGGGGACCTTGGGGTCGCGGGCGGCCAGCGCCCGGACGGCGGGATCCTCGTCGTCGGCGTGGACGGCCAGTCCGTCACTGGGGAAGTGCGGGCGGGTGAGGAGGCGGTCGCGCTGATGGCCGGTGTACTCCAGGAAGCTGCGCAGGAGCAGGGCCGCCGGGGCGTCGGGGTGGTTCTGGGCCAGCAGGACGCGCACGCCCAGGTCGTCGTCGACGGCCAGCCGGGCCACCAGGTCGGCCGGCAGGGTGTGCACCCGCGCAGCGTTTCTGCGCAGCATCGGATGACCGGACAGCGCGTCCCGGCGGACGGCCTCGGGGTCCGGGGGCGTCAACGGCTCGGGACGGAACAGGAAGAGCCCGTCCAAGGGGACTGTGTAGTCGATTCCGGCCCGCTCCTCCTCGCTCCACGCGGGGTGCACGGAAACCGCCAGCCGCACGCCTGGGTCGGGATCCGTAGCGAGGGCTTGCCGCTCCGCAGGATTGAGGTCCGGGTGGCGAGCGATCGCCCTGCGCACGTCCGGCACGGGGTCGGCGGCGAGGGTGCGGCGCTCGACGGGGCCGAGGTCGGTGCGGCCGGCGATCTCCGCACGGATCTCCGGGTCCGGATCGGCGGCCAGGAGCCTCACTACGTCGGGCGGCAGCGTCGGGTTCCCGGCGATCATCGATCGGTCCTGCGGGCCGGCCGGCGCGGTGAGGACCGCGTCCACGACCGCCCTGCTGAGTGCCCGGTGCATCAGGATGTCGGTGCGGCCGTGACACGGTCTGTCGGGCAGGACGCTCTCGACCCACACCGGGTCCTCGTCGCGCAGATGCTGCTGAGCCCTCGACCGGACCTCGTCGTCGGGGTCCGTCAGCAGCGCGGCCCGTGTCTCGGCGGGCAGCCACGTCCACATGCCGACGCCCCAGGCGCGGACTTTCGGATCCGGGTGCGTGGGCATGGACCGGCGCAGCCCGGGCGAGAACTGCCGGTAGAGGGAACCGAGGTGCTCCTGCTCGTAGCTGTTGATCATGTGCACGACGGCGTCGTCGGGCAACGGCGGCCCGTCGTACCCCGGCCCGGGTCCCTCGGCGAGGTGGGCGCGGACGAACCAGTGCGGATCGTCCAGGAGCTGTGCCCGCTGGGCCGGATCGACATGGGGGTTGCGGGCGAAGAAGCTGCGGGTGCGATGGTCGGGGTGCGCGATCACGGCGTCGACGACCGCCGACGGCAGGACCCGGTCCCGGCACAGCACCATCCGTACGGCGAGCGGGGCCTCGTCCAGCAGGTGCAGCAGGACCTCCAGCGGAGCGGCGGGATTCAGCGCCAGCCCGGCGAGCCGCCGGGTGGGCAGGTCGGCGTCCTGCCAGATCTCGTCAGGTGTCGGCACGCCTCGAACCCCCAAGGAAAGACCACGGAATGGGCCCCTTGCCACAGGACAGGGGGCCCATGACCCTAGCCGCTCACTGCTGCCCCACCGGTGGCGGACTCCGATCGTGACGATGCCGCGGACCAGCGTTGCGGCACTGTTGTCGTGGACGACCTGTCCGTCGGACGTCTTCCGGATCTTGATGCGGAAGGTGTCCGGGCCGTCCGTCGCCGTGATCCGGAAGCTGTAGCCGCTCTTGCCGTTCACCGTGCCGGAGCCCTGGGAGGACGGCCCGGGAGCCGGAGACTACGAGCCAGTCGGTCTGGGCGGACCGGAACTCCGCGTGGGCCGAATCGAGGTCGAAGGCGACCGCCCCGGCCGGGGCGGGGCGGAGACCCCGGGGAGGTAACCGACGGCGGGGGAGAAGAACGCCTTGCCGACGGTTCCCGCGCCCACAACCGGGCGGACCGCCCGGTTGTACACGGGACTCCAGCGCGCATGCGCCGCTGTGATCGTCTTGCCCGAGTCGGTTGCGGACACGATCGTGCCCCCGTGCCCCGGCCGCGCGCAGGGCGCAGGGCGCAGGGCGCAAGGAGCTGTGAGAGCGGAGTGGCTTCGGTACGTGCCGGGCGATCCATTCGTCGGGGCTTCAGGTGCGCGGGCGGGGGCTGCGGGTGATGGCCTCGGGTGGGAAGTGTTCGGTGCCGAGGACTTCGGTGGCTCCGCTGATGTGGATGGTCAGATCGGGCATGCCTCGCAGCGGCGTCAGGCCGACGTGCCGGTGTCCCCCGTAGCAGCGGATACTCAGTCTCTTGAGCCGGGGAAGTGTCCTGCGGATGAGGGCTAGATCGTCTCCCTCTGTCCACGTGCCCAGGTGGAGCTCTTCTATCTGTGGGGCGGGCGGGAACTGCTCGAACATGGATAGACCGGGGCCGACCGGTAGTACGAGCTCGCGCAGATTGGGCAGTGCCGCCACTTGCACGAAGTCGTTGATGGGTCCGTGCAGGTTCAGGCTGGTGAGGTGTGGCCAGCGGGTGATGCCCTGCAGCGTGCGGAGGTGTCCGGATGTCTTGGACCCTAGAAACAGGCTGGTCAACTCTGCACACACGGGAAGCGCCCCGAGATCCTGGCACGGGAGTGCCATGTCGAGGCCCAGGGCCCGGAGTCCGGTCACGGCCTCGAGGTCTTCGATTCGCACCGCGTCGCAATCCGAGAGTTGAAGGCGGTCAATGGAGGGGGACTCGGCCAGGTATGTGAGGTCCGTGATGTTCGGGCACCTGATGAGGTAGAGGTTCCTCAAAGCTGTGTAGGGGCGGAGGAAGTCCAGGTTCTGCAGGGTGGAATTGTGGTTGAAGCTCAGCGACCGGATTTTCTTCGGGTCAAGCGCGGCGGTCATGGCACTGCTGGGGAAGTCTCCGACGAAGGCCGTCCACTGGGGAGTTTGCAGTTGGTGGAGGGCAGCCAACTGTTCCGTTGACGTCACGGTCACGTCGGAGAGACCGGGAATATGAGCGAGGACTTCGCGGATGTAGTCATGAGTGTCGAAGCGGTCCCAGGCATTCTGCAGTACCCCCTGAATGTTCTCCTGGGTGCTGGCGCGGAACTTCTTCATGACGGTGAGGGCGGCGTCGCCGCCGAGGAGACGTGCGGTGTGTACAACGGCTTCGGCTTCGTCGTCCTCGAGGCCGTCGGGGCCCGGAAGCAAATCAAGGATCACCGGACCGACCGTGACCAGGGCTCGGGCTTCCTCGCTGCTGCGTGGGGGCAGCAGCGCTGTGGTGCGGTCCTGGACTTCCTGGCGCACCACGGGGTCGATTTCTGTGGCGTGTTCCAGACAGGCAGTGGCGAGCAGGTGCAGGCGGGTGCGGTGCTTGGGGGTGCGATCTCCGCGGGCGATGAGGCGGCGTAGGAGGGTGGCGCGTTCATGAGGGCGGGCGTGAGCGACGGCCATGCGCAGGACGTCTTCCCATTGGTCGTCGTGGGCGTGCCGGACGAGCAGGGGCAGGTCGCGGGCTTCGACGCAGGCTTTGGCGCCGAGGTAGTCCTGGAAGGTGCGGTGGACGAAGTCGATGGTTTCGGCGGTTGGGGTGCGTAGCAAACCGGAGCGAGCGACGAGGTGGCCGAGGACACCGGCCCCGTCGGCCTGACTGGCGAGGTGGGGCATGGCGGGCAGGGCGTCGTCGATGAGGGTGTGGGCGGTGTCGTGGTCGAGTTCGGTCTGGCCGTTGCGGATGAGCCAGTAGGCCAGGCGTTGCAGGAGCTGGATGCTCTGGTGTTCGGTGAGGGTGAGGCCTTCGGGGGCGTCGATGTCGCGTTCGCGGTCGCGGCGGTGGAGCAGCATCGACAGAGCCGCTTCGTACAGTTCCATGCGGCCGCGGGGCAGGTGGCCGCGGCGGTCACGGTGCAGGGCGCACACCAGGGCGCACAACAGCGGGGTGGTGGTCAGCCGGGCTAGGTCGCGCTGGGAGCGCACCGTGTCCTTCAGCGCTTCGTCCAGGGCAGCCAGGTG
The DNA here is from genome assembly GCF_045162825.1 of Streptomyces prunicolor. NCBI lineage: Bacteria > Bacillati > Actinomycetota > Actinomycetes > Kitasatosporales > Streptomycetaceae > Streptomyces > Streptomyces prunicolor. Next base: position 10,946,437 of record NZ_CP108676.1, read on the forward strand.
CGCGCGTTCTTGAGGGTCGTTGGTGCCGGCGGCGGCTGCGGTGTGCCAGCGGGTGACGAAGACCGCGACATCCCGGGTGCTCATCGGACGTACTGTCAGCTCGGTGAAGTCGCTGTCGGCGAGCCAGCCCTCGGGGACGGCGGAGGGCCGGGTGGTGACCAGGTAGGCGGCCTGCGGGTAGGCGGCCAGCAGTTCGCGGAGCCACTGCCGTGTGTGGGTCCGCTGCGTCTGGGGGACTTCGTCGATGCCGTCGATGAGCAGCAGGGCGAGGCCGTCGGCCAGTACCTGGTCGGCCCAGCCGGGCGGTTGCGCGGCGTGGAGTGGGCAGCCGACTGCGGCCAGGTACTCCTGCGGGGCGGGCAGTTCTCCGCGGCGGATCAGGGTGCGCAGCGGCAGCACGAACGGCAGGCAGCTGTCCAGGTGGGCGAGTTCGCCTGGCAGGTTCCTGCGGGCTGTGGCCAGGGCGAGCCACTGCAGCAGGGTGGTCTTGCCGCTGCCGGCCAGCCCCCGCACCAGGGTCCGTCGCCGTCCGGCCAAGGCCTGCTCGGCCCGCTCCACCCGCACCTCCATGCCGCCATCAGGCCCGGCTCCGATCCCGCGCGGGCCGTTGGGCAGGGCGGCGCTGTGGGCTGGGGTGGAGAGTTCGAGGCTGAGGTAGGCGGCGTCCAGCGGCCAGCACGCCCGCTCCGGCCGGGACAGATCCAGCCCGATCACCGACAACTGCCCGTGCCGCTGCTCTACATACCGCCGGTACCGGACCTCGAACTGGGCATCCGCACCCCCGCCCGCATCGCCCAGTGCTCTGGCTTCGGGCGGGGCGGGCGGTAAGGCCTGGCGGCGCAGCTCCAGCAGCGGGACGGCATCTGTGCGCAGGGCGCGAGCCAGGGCCACCACCGTCGCCTCGCTGGGCACGGTCGCCCCGTTCAGCGCCCGGCTGGCAGTGGTGTGGCCCAGTTCCGCCCGCTGCTCCAGTCCCGCCATCGACAACCGCCGCTCCACCCGCAGCCGCCGCAGCCGCTCCTTCAACTCGTCCAGCGCCGCCGACCGACCCCCGTCCGTCTGCACCCAAACCCCTCCCCGATCAGCCCCGGTCGCGTTCCGACCCGTTCATCTTCATCCACCCGAACGCCACCGCACGCCCACCCAGCCATCTTTCCTTCCTGACCGGCACACGCCCGACGGAACGGAAGAAACCGTGTCTCCTTCGCCGACCTCCCTGACCCTGCTCGCCCTCACGCTGCTCACTGCGGTCCTCCTGGCGCTGCTGGCCGCCGTCACCGCCGGACTGCTGGCCCGCTGGGACGGCGCCTCCCTGCCAGCCGCCCTGCTGCGCGCCGGAGTGGCCTTTGGCGGCACGATCACCCTGCTCATCGCGCTGCTCGCCCTGGTGGTCAGCACGCTCACCTAGCCCGCTGTGGAGTTCGAGTACGTCGATCTCGAAGCCCGAGAGGATTCCCCGCCAGGTCGAAGCCGGTCATCTGCTGCCCGTACAGATGCTCTCCGCCAGCCAGAGCCGCCTCCAGTGGCCCGCGGACCTTGGCCTGTCCCGTCACGTCCTCAGGGTCGTCCCGGTCGACCAGGGAGGCGTACGTGGCGAACACGATGACCGGCCCGTGCCCGGCCCACAGGGCGAGCCGAATGGGGTTGGTGGTGCTCCAGGACAGCGTCCTCTCCAGGGAGCACACCGCGACCATCGGGGAGCGGTGGCAGACGGTCCGCCACGCCTCAGCGGTCTGCACCAACAGGTCCAGGGTGGGAACCATGACCAGGATCCGGCCGTCCCGGAAGCAGTCCAGCGTGGCCACGGCGGCCGTGTAGGTCTTCCCGGAGCTGGTCGCGGACACGACCGTGGCACGGCTCTCGTGTTCCGGCACAGGAATATTCGAAGGGAATCCAACCGACTTACGGATACGCGAATTCGCGTCACCTGATGTTCACGAAGCCGAATTGCAGGAATCGAGAAAGCTCCGTCTGATATCCCGGGGTCGCGAAGGGAGGGGGCGTGCTGTTGTTCCGCCAATCCTACATGCCGCATCTCACTGATACACGCACTACACTGAAGCCCCCTCAGTCGAGTACCAGTCACCCCTGTCGCCGGCTGGACCCGCGCAGCGGGTCCAGGTCCTGAGAGGCGCAGCCGGAAGGACCCGGGGTGGGGGACCCACCCCAGTTGGGAAGTGCGCAGCACGCCCCAACTCTCCATACTGCATGAGGAATTGGCAGTACCTGACATACGATCAACCAGGCCGTGCGAAGCACGGACTGACGGCCCGCAACGCGGGCCGTACCCTCGGCCGTTGAAGCGAAGCGGAAACGAGCAAGCCCAGCGAAGCCGGGCACGGTGAGCGAAGCGAACCGCAACACCCGCGAAGCGGGGGTGTTCACTTGCACATCGCGCAGCGATGTGTTAC